>NZ_FQXY01000010.1 GCF_900130125.1 Bacteroides congonensis | reverse complement strand
ATGAGAAATAAAATAAGAAACGGCATTTCTCATTGTTTTTATGCCTTTTCACCTTAAAAATCATGTATTTCTCATACTTATTTAAATCATTTCTCATTGGGCATAAAACAACATGAACCGGATTTGAACAATCTGAAACATTTATTATGCACTTGAAAAAGGTATGGAGAACCGTTCAATAAAATATCTGCGGAAAAACTAAAAGACCAGGAAACAATAATCGGGTTCAAGGCAAATGCCAAAAAGGATAACGCTTAATTACACATTATCAAGCAGTTATCAAGATGACAAAGAACGACATACGCATGTTTTTCTATAAGCATTTCTATCGTTGCACTCCAGTACACAGGCTTGTTCACTCTAGTGCACAGGCTTAGGCACTCGAGTGAACAAAGCTGTGTACTCGAGTGGAACAAGACAGATGGCTATAGAAAAACATAGCAATGATTAATCAAAAACATAGAGACAACAGGTGAACGGCATAAAAACAAGCTATAAAACACAGGAAGTTGATAGGGAGTTGACAGGGTGATGGATGAGAAATGCGATAAAAAAGAGAAAGAAGCCATGAGAATTATGCTAAAGCCAATGAGAAACAGTTGAAATAGCTATGAGAAACACATGTTTTTTGAGGTAAAATGGCTGAAAAACAATGAGAAATGCCGTTTCTTATTTTATTTCTCATGCTGATATACTACTGATTAACAACAAATTGACTTATAAACAATGAGAACATGAGAAATGAAAATGAAAAATCGTTCCTAGTAGGGATTTAAGTTTTTCCGTAGTCTCCCGCTCTGCCTGAGCCTATCCGGCAAGGAAATAAACTCCAAACACCTACCCTTTCCGCACGCCAATCCCTAAAAACAAAGAGATTAAACGTGGAAAAGGGTAAATGTAATATGATTCAATCCGGCAATCTATTGGCGGAACAAAAAGAATTGCGGACGAGTATATAGCTGTATATCTTTTACTTTACCGGATAAGAACGAGCCTTCACGCACTTTCACCCGTAGGGCAGAAACTTTATATATCTCCTTCATGTCAATAATAATCTGATGAGGATGGGCAGAACCGACAGTCGGATCTGTATGCCAAAATGAGGAGACATCGCCATCGTATAAGTTCTCTCCTACTCCCAAATTTTTATCAGACAGTTCACTACTTACATAGACAACTTCCCATTTTGTCTTATCAATCGCCTGTCCCTTATCGTCCAATAACTCGACTTCCGAAATACAAGCCTGATTGTCATCGGTATAAGAAGAAAGCGTTTCGATGCAAAAATGGCGTAATGTTGTGGCAACGGGAAATTCAAATAGCTGCCAGTCATTGGATTCCTGTACGGTGGCTTTCAGCGCAATATCTCCCTTTTCAAGAATTGGAGTTCCCTGGACGATACGGCGTTGTCCTTGTTGGTAGTTCTTATCCACTCCCAGGCTGTCGAGTATGGGTTGGCCCAAACCTTGCAGGATACGGTTTCCGGTATCTTCCATTTCAAAGACAACGATTTCATTCTCCCCTTCTTTCAGCCAGGGGGCAGGCACGTATAAAGTCTGCTGCGGGCCGATGTTCCAAAAACGTCCGAGTGATTTTCCATTTACCCAAACAGCGCCTTTTCCCCATTGGCTCATATCGACAAAACAATCCCCTTTCTTTTGAAGGTTGAATACGCCCTTATGGAAAGCCGGAACTCCACGCACCGGTTCGCCGAAATTCAGTTCGGACACCTTTTCTTTATAGAGAGGTAACGGAGTGATAGACCATCCGGTCAGTTTTTCATCTCCCCATAGCACTTGGTTCGTAATCCCTTTGCGGTTGAACTGTATATCAGGGCCGTAGTTGACGCGCCCTGTGTTTTCCACCAATATCTCCAAGACGGCAGGCGCCTGGGGAATATCCAATAGTACGTTATTCTGATTGTAACGGCGATCCAGGCTTGCCACCTGTTTTCCATTCACCAGAATCACGGCATAATCACGCAAGTCCTGTATGATCAGCTTTTGTTTTCCCGCCTTGTTGATGGTAGTCTGATAATGTATATATCCGAAATCAACGCCCAGGTCTTCCATTGAAAATACATTTTCCGATTGGGTAGTCTGATGGAAAGCAGATTTCAGGGGAGCACTCTCTTTCAGTTCAATCGCAGCAAAGGACGTTGTCGGATTATCGGCAGGCACTTCAGGCAATACCGTTCCTTCGGGCAGATATTTCTGAATCACTTCCCTGAAAGCATGATATTTGGGGTAACAGTTTCCCCATTCGCCCAAAGGCGCGTCATAGTCGTAGCTTGTGGGTTGCGGACGATAGCCGCCGGCTGTATTCGCCCCGTTCGTATACCAGAAGTTGGTTCCGCCATGAAACATATACATGCTGACGGACACACCATGTCCCAACATCCAGTCCAGTTGTTCCGCCGGACGCTTATAATCGACCGTCGAATGATGCTGTCCCCACACATCAAACCATGCCGGATAAAATTCTGCCACGAAATACGGGCCACCCGGATGATATTTATCTATAATCTTAAAAATATCTTCGCTGAATACACCGTTCAATGTGGGCAACGCCCCGTCGATATGTCCGGCCTCAACCTGTCCGCCACCGTCACAAGTAAACAGCGGGACATTAAATCCCGCCTCCTTTATCATATCGCGGAGAGCAGCCAGGTATTCCTTATCCGCATCGTAAGAGCCGTACTCGTTTTCCACCTGTACCATCAGTATGTTACCGCCATTGTTGATAGTCAGCGGAGCCAGTTGTTCGCCAAGCGCCTTGATGTACCGTTCGCAATATTGCAGGAAACGGGCGTCCTTGCTACGATAAACCATATCCTTTTCCTTCAGGAGCCAGGAAGGATAACCACCGAAGTCCCACTCCGCACAGGCATAAGGCCCCGGACGAAGTATCACATACAAATCCTCTTCCTGTGCGAGACGGACAAATTCGGCTACATCCGCCTGTCCGCTAAAATCAAACTCACCGGGTTGGCTCTCATGGAAATTCCAAAAGACATAAACCGATATGGTGTTCAGCCCCATCACACGGGCTCTTTTCAGGCGGTCGCGCCAATATTCGTGAGGGATACGGGCATAATGCATTTCGCCACAAATCAATTGTACGTCTTTCCCGTCGATGTTGAAAGTTCCACCGTCCAGCTTGATACGTTCTTTGGGAGAGCAAGCCAGGAACAGGAGTGGAATTAGCAAACCGAGTAATGTCCGACAAAGTTTTTGCTTATTCATGGATATTAAATTGTTATATTCTTATTTTATCTTGTCATACCTATTGCACAAACGCATGACGGAATTTATTTATTTTATTCCATCCGCCACGCGTAAAGTCAGGAACGGCAACCGAAGCCGAACCATTTTCGATGGAAAGGCGGGTCAACTCCGCCATACAACACCATTCTGCCAAATCATATACATCCATATCCAACGGCAAACCGTTGCGCAGACAATACACCAACCGATAATCCATGATGTAATCCATACCGCCATGACCGCCCACTTTCCTGGCTGTCTCTTCCAGTTCCCGGTGAATGGGGTGTTTGTATTTGTCCATTATTGCCTGTTTGGCTTCTTCGGACATGGAAACGTGCGCGTTCAGGTTCTCATGGTTGGGGACGATATGAGTATCCACCTGTTCGGGACGCAGGCAATATTCTTCGACCGGGTATTTGCTGGCATATCCGTCTGTGCCGACCAATTGGTACATACGGCTATAGGGACGCGGTGTCATTACATTGTGCTGGATAAGCATCGTCTTGCCATTTTCCGTACGGATGACAGTAGTCGTCTGATCGCCATTCTGAAAATCTTTCACTTCCTCACCCGTTGTTTTTCTGATATATGCAGGCCCGTTGACCGCTTTAGTGTCCATAGCCACCAGTGTCTTCATCCTGTCTCCCCGGTGAATATTGAGCAACTGGCAAGCCGGACCGATGCCATGTGTCGCATATATGTCTCCCCGGTTATTACGATTGTAATCCATACGCCAGTTGTTCCAATAGGAAGTCCAGTATTCTTCAAGGTTATGGATATAAGCGCCTTCTACGTGCAGAATCTCTCCGAACACTCCCTGTTGCGCCATGTTCAGCGTAGTCAGTTCGAAGAAGTCGTACACGCAGTTTTCCAGTTGCATACAGTGCTTGCGGGTTCTTTCGGACGTATTGACGAGACTCCAAATCTCATCCAGTGTCATGGCAGCCGGCACTTCAATAGCCACGTGTTTGCCGTGTTCCATGGCATATACCCCCATTTCGGCATGATGCTTCCAGTCCGTAGCTACATATACAAGGTCTATATCGTCCCTTTCGCATAACTGCTTCCATGAGTTTTCATCTCCATAATAAGCCGTAGCTTCGGGCAAACCGGCTTCTTTGAGAATATCCTGCGCCTTTTCCACGCATTCCCGGCGAATGTCGCACAAAGCCTTGATTTGCGTGCCCGGAATATGAGTGAAACGGGCAACTGCTCCCGGGCCACGCATCCCCAGTCCGATAAATCCGACCCGTACAGTGTCTATCTTGGGAGCTGTCAACTGAATGACATCTTCCTGCCCCGAAGGGCGCTCCATAGTAGCTACTACAAGGGGTTGTATAGTTCCTTTCTTCTGCCCGCAGCCGGAAAAGCCGACAAGCAGAAGTAGGGAAATCATTAAATTGAAATATATCCTGTTCATAACGTTCTTTCTTCTTACAAAAAAATATTAGCGGGTAATCTTATTTACAATCTCCGTCAAAGACATACGTGGCGCATCGTCTGCCATATGCAGGTTCTTTTCCACCCATTCGCGTTCCCAATGAAAATAATCGGGCGCTTGCGCTGTCTCTCCGCGAAGCAAGGCGCGCTGATAGTCAAAGTAAACCATCCAACGATCTTTGTAGTAGGTGTTCATCATGCCCGCCCATTCTTTATAGGCATAATCATGCAAATTGTCTTCCGTCGGTATGTGCTCGCCCCAATAAGTGATAAGCATCATCAGATTGTGGAAATTGTTCTTTTTCTCTGCGGCGGTATTACCTGCATCTTTCGCTTGCTGCTGCCAGGTGCTCAGGCGGAAGAACGGGTCTTGTGCCAATAGTTCGTTTTCGGTATCTATCATATCGAGGAAGCGGGATACTTGCTTTTCATACTTTTGCGTATCTTTCTCCTGATAAGCAGTCATTATAGCATTGAATACCGAATCGGCATCATTCGCTATCACTTGCCGCAGAAAGTGTATCAGGTCGATGCGATAGGTACGGACATCACTGAATTGGGGCATTGCCCTGGCAAACAGGAGTGCCGCTTTTCGATAAAGCTCCGTGTCGTATTTCTTAGCCAGTCTTCCCCAGGAAGAGACGGATTTGAGTTCCAACGCCGGACGCGCACATAAGATGTTTTCGGGCGGGCCTTCCTGATAACCGACTTCACTGCTATAAATGGATTTCAACATCATTTTCCAGGCAGTCCGTATATCATCGGTGATGCGTCCATAACGGGCTGTAATATAAGATTCCACCCATTGGTCTACATCTACGCGGTCTTTGTGCCACACCAATTCAAGCAACAGTTCATAGGTAACCGGGGTATTATTAATGCCTTCGGGCAAAATGCCTACTCCCTTCATATATGATGCGTATTCTCCATTCGAAGCACGGTGAACCTCATCGGCAAAACGTTGCAACTTTCCGTTGATGCCCGGCCTTTCGCCAAAGTTAGTGACGGTAGCCCAGATGAAAGGAGTTCCCTCGTAGCCTTTGCGAGTCTCCCAGTTGTTAGTGTTTTCGCCGAATAATTCCTGTACCAGTACGTAGCGTTTATCCAGTTTCTCAAGCAGTCCCGGCTTCGGGTTGTCCTGCCAGCCTTGCAATACCCAGACGGATTCCGGGAAGTATTTCTGCATTGTTTTCTGTATAGCCCGGCCTGCGTCACCCAACGCTACGCCGTCCGTTGCTCCGCCTTCGTGAAAAGGGTCACCGGAGAAGAAACGGATATCCGACCCATACAAACGGCGGGTTTCTTCATAAAATATTCCGGCTATACGGTCGAATTCGGGATCCGTCGGGTCGAGAATATCCGGCCTTGTGAAAGCTCCCCAAGTGCCTTGGGGGATGATATGCGCCTTACTTTTGTTTTTCAGGTTGCTCGGCACCATTCCGTAGAATCCGGGCATCAACGGTTCGATACCCAGTGACTTCATGCGTTTCAGCATTTTCTGTACGAGTTTCTTCCGGCTGTCTATCTGCGACTGGGGCATAGGGCCGCCCCATCCTTCGATATTTCCCATCAACCACCAGGCATTATAGGCAGGGCCGGTGATAAAGTCGGCAATCTCCTTTTCCGAATAGTTCATCCGGCGGAGCGTGTTTTGCCATACAGCTTCCGATCCGTTGGCTACCAGCATCAGGTTAACGCCGTTGAGCGCCATCCAGTCAAGCTCCCACTGCCAGTCGTACCAATCGTAGAAACTCATGGTATAATTAAAGGTACAGTAATTCAGCGCATAGCGATATATAGATGAGGTTTTGACTGTTACGGGTTGGTCAATGACCGGAAGCTCTTTTACGGGGGCGAGCTGGTCACCAAGATGCGACATACTGCGATGGCAGTAATACCTCAAGTACCAGTTGACACCGACTGCCGCCGCATTTGCGCCGGTAGCCTGAACCAGTAGTTTCTTATTTACTGTCTGCAATGTGAAGCAATCGCCGTCCGAAGAGGGCATTGCCTTGAACTGAATATGTTTGCCCAGCCACGGAGCACGACGGGATACAAGTTCCCGCACGCCGTCGAACGGAGCGGCATAGGTATGGGCTGCCGTACACAGCAACACAAAAAGAATAGCCAGAGAGTGTTTCAATATTTTCATGATTTGTATATTTGAACAAGTAAAAGGGCAGATACTTTATTGATCGGCACCTATATTAACAGAATGAATCTCACAACGCTTGTCACCGTCTATGTCGAACATTCCGATGACATATCCCCGATATACAAGACCTGTGCCGATGGCCGGCGAAGCGGATTTCAAGTGTAAGTCCGGTTGTCGCGTACGGGTGCTTTTCAGCAGCGGGTCTACATTGAACACCGATGTCCGGTCGCCGCTTGCGGCCTGCCAGGCGGAAAAATCGGTATATTCTTTGCCGTCCCACATCCATTTATGGTTTTTCTTGTTCGGTGAGAAGTAGATATTGCCGCCGATAAAGTTATTCTTTCCCGAGGTGGTGTATTTGCGGATAAAGATGTCTCTGTCCGACAGGGCATAAATGATATTGTTGGCTATCACATTCTCCTCGCACAATTCGGACAGGCGGATTTCACCTTCACTGCTGTTGTCACGGTCGTTCACTTTCAGGTAGTTGTTTGTGCCGTCCAGTTGTCCGCCTTTCAGGTTGTTGTTGAACAAGGTGTTGTTCACCACATAGCAACTTTTGGTGCTCAGCCCGTCGAAACCGAGATAGGCTCCCATATAGATGCCGGTACGGAAGTTGTTGTACACGAAATTGTTGCGTACGATGCAGTCCTTGGTTTGCAGTTTGTAGCTTTCGCTGCACAGCCCGATTCCCCGGTCGCATTCAAAGACTTCATTCTGTTCTACAATCGTATTTCCGTTGCCGCACAGGTAGATGCCAATCGCTCCGCCATTGGATACGGACTGGCTCCAGTAATCCTGTGACTTTTCGTGCGTGCAGCGATATACTTTATTGCGGCGCACTATTCCGTTACGCGCATAATTGACCGAAATATCGCCATGAGGATTCAGGTTATCTCCGCCTGCGATAATGATACCGATGTTTTCCACATCATGCACTTCATTATCCTGAATCGTGAAATCGACCACGTTGCCTGCCAGTGTGAAGGCTTCGCTTGTGCCGCTATGAATCTCGAATATCTCGCATTTTTCTATCAGCAGATTGCGAATCGGGGTGTTGTCGTTATTACCTAACACCAGGATGGCATGCGCGCTGCGCCAGTCACCTTTGGCATCGACCAGCGGGCAATCATTCTTTATGTCGTACACTTTGCATCCCCGGAAGGTGATATTGCCGGAAGTACCGCTTATATAGATACCTTCCGGGTCTGTGTTGTTCTCCGAATCATGGGCATGGCAGATATGCAGGTTTTCAAATTGCATATAGTCGATACTGTTAAGCTGTACCAGAGCATTCCCCCACCCTTTGATATACAGTCCGGAACCGTCTATCCTGGCTGTCTCGCCGGGATAACTTTTCAATGTTATCATCTTGCCGGGTTTTCCCGAACGTGTAGGAACGACAAATTCGCCGTATGAGCCTTCACGCAGGAAAACGGTATCACCGGGGTTGACACGTTGCAGCGCGTTGGCTATCGTCTTGAGTGGTTTTCTTTTACTTCCATCATTCGCATCGTTACCGGTCGGAGCTACATACCAATGGGCAGGGGTAGCTCCGCACGCCAACAAGCTAAATAGAAGAAAGCTAATGAGCGAGCAAAAACTTTTTCTCATTTCTATTTTGCTTTTAATTGAAAATCATTGAGTTTATTTATTTCATTGCACTGTCACTGATCGGCACCTATGCTGATCGTCGTTCCGCTATAACGTACGTCACCGTCAATATCATAGTTGCCAACGAAATAGGCAGCAATGAAATGGCCTTTCCCCTTTGCTGGCGAACCCGGCTGCAAATGCAGGTTGGGATTAGGAAGACTGGGACTCTGCAACAAAGGATCGACATTATAGATTGAATTTTCATCACCGCTGGCTTTCTGCCATGCTGCGAAGTTCGTGTATTCGACACCATCCCAGAACCACTTGTGATTGGCGGTAGTCGGAGAATAATAGAGGTTATATCCTATTTTATTCTTGCTGCCGGACTTGGTGTACTTACGGACGAAAATATCCCTGTCGGTCACTGCGTATATGAGGTTGTTCATGATTGTATTGTTGGTACAATTCTCCGCCAATCGGATTTCACCCTCACTGTCCTTTTCGTCATTGATGTTCGCTGAATTATTGCTTCCGTTCAGTGCACCGCCAACCAGATTATTGTGGTAGAGGGTGTTGTTTACTACATAGCATCCGGACGTACCGCCGATGGTATAGCCGATATAATCGCCCAGATAAATGCCTGTACGATAGTTGTTGTAAACAAAATTATTACGCACGATACAGTCTTTGGTCGCCAGTACATCACTCTCACTTATCAGGCCGATGGCACGGTCGCACTCCCATACAATGTTCTGTTCGATGACGGTGCTTGCGCCTCCGCAGACATATATCCCGATAGCACCATAGGCAGCGGGGTTATTATAAACGCCTTCCCAGAAATCTTTTGAGACCTGATGGGAACATCTGTATACCCTGTTACGTCTCACTACTCCGTTACGTGCATAATTCACGGATATATCGCCGCCCGCGTTCAGGTTATCTCCACCCGCCACGATGATTCCGATATTTTCCACATCATGCACTTCGCAGTCCTGTATGGTGAAGCCATCCACATTTCCGGCGATGGTCAGCGTCTCACTCGTTCCGGTGTGTATATCGTAGATTTCACATTTTTCGATGGTCAGGTTGCGTATCGGAGTTCCGTTATCGTCGCCTATCACCAGGAATGCATGCGCACTACGCCAGTCACCGTTGTTGTGTCCCGCAAGGCAGGTACTTTTTATATTATAGACTTTGCAGTTACGGAAAGTGATGTCTCTCGATACTCCGTTGATATATACCCCTTCGGGGTCGGTGTTGACGTCCGAATTCGTAGCGTTGCAGATATGCAGGTTTTCAAAGGTCATGTATTGGATGCTTTTCAGTTGCACCAGAGCGCTAAACCATCCTTTGATAGTCAGTCCGGTTCCATCAATCTTGGCCGTTTCACCCGGATAGCTTTTTACCGTTACCAGTTTGCCCTTTTTCCCCGAACGTGTAGGAGTGACAAACTCATGGTACGCGCCTTCCCGAAGGAAAATCGTATCACCGGGATTGACCCGCAGCAATGCTTTGGAGATACTTTTCAGAGGACTTTCAACAGTACCGCTGTTTGCATCATTGCCTGTGGTAGCCACATACCAGCTCACCGGTTCACTGCCGGAAGGATCACCGGGATTATCCGGGGCACCCCCGCCATTGCCCCCTTGTTCGTTTCCCGGTTTGCCCGTAAGCTCCTTGTCGTCATTGCCACATGCACTAAGACCTATGAACAAGGCAAAAGCCATTAGAATCATTTTCTTTCTCATCTGTATTTCTTTTAAAGTTGTTTACTCGTAAACAATTTTTCTTATTACATTATTCTTCTTGTCATAGACATAAATCACACCATTCTTGTCGACAGCAAGATCCTGCGGGCCTGCGAAAACGGCTGACGAGCCATTCGCGTCTACATATCCTTCCTGAGTACCTCCTGCCACCAAGCGTACCGTCCTGTTGGTCATATCGAGCAAACGGATACTTTGGTCGAGATTCTCGCCACCATTCCACGAACCATTACCGGCCACGTAAATATCCCCATTCGAATCAATAGCCAAATCACACGGATACGTAAAGAGGGCGTCTTCAAAAGCTCCGTTCAAATATCCTGCCGTACCCTTGCCTGTCAGAGTCTCCGCTTCCCAAGTGCCCGCTTTGAATTTGACTATGCCATTCAGTATCTGATCGGCTCCGTACAAATTGCCTTCCTTGTCCAAAACAAGTCCTCTGAAGTTACCGGTAGCAATCTGGGTAGAACCGTCTTTTGTCCATTTATATATACCGCTATTGGATGAGACAAAAATATCTCCGTTGTTCTTATCCACAGTCAGCATCCAAGGTTCAAAGTCAGTCGCGCCGAGTGTGGTAACCACGCCGTCAGGGGTTATTTTCCTGATTTTCCATCCGAATACATCGGTCATGATGATATTGCCTTCCGCATCACAATCCATACCATAGAGTCCGTTGAAGCGAGCTTGTGCTCCTGTCCCGTCTACGTCACCTCTGTTTCCGGCGAGTCCGGCCAAAGTGGTAACAGTCCCGTCAGGAGTAATCTTGCGGACGCAGTAGTTGACACAGTCACCTACGTACACGTTTCCATCATTATCGACACAAATTGAACCTTTTCTCCAGTCTTCGGCAGGATCTCCCTTAGCACCGTCGAAGAAGAACAACGCTTCGCTTCCAATGCCATCCTGGTATCCCGGTTCGCCATTGCTGCTACCGGCAAAAGTAGTAACTACCGCTGAGAACGAATAGGTGAATGCTTCAATGGTGCGGACGGGTTCGCGGTTGGCAACAGTAACCGTCAACACACCGTCTCCCAACTTAGGCGGAACAATAGCCATGATATTGTTCATGTTGCAACTCAGCACTTTTAAAGGGATGTTTCCTAAGGTCACCGAGATATCTTCCGGATTTTCCGAGAAGTTCTTTCCGGTAATAAGGATTTCCGTTCCGGCACTACCACTGGTCGGATAGAAGCGGTTCACTACCACCGGACTGCCGGCATCGTGCCCGTCGTCGTCCTTACAACTGCTAAACAGACTCGTACTGCATACCAGCAAAGTCAAAGTAATATATTGAATAATGTTCAGTTTCATAAGACTTATCATTTTTCTACGGTTGTTATTTTCTTTACACAATTATTCCGGCGATCCAGCACGTACACCGTACCATCCTTACCAACGCATACAGAAGAAGGAGCACCAAAGGCAGCAGGCAGACTCTCGATGGTAGAGTTGACACCTGCATAGGAGAGCACTTCGAAACTGCTGTCCGTATTGCCGGATGTTCCCGAACCGGCGAATGTGGAAACCATTCCAGTTTTCTGGTCTATGTAACGAATACTCTGGTCGGCACTGGCTGTCGAAGCTTCTGCCGTACCATTGCCTGCCACCAAAATATTTCCGTCCGGCGCAACAGCGATTCCCCACGGGCTGGTAAATGTAGCTTCATTGTACGCACCGTCGGAGTGTCCGCTCCGTCCGCTGCCGGCTATCACAATCGGGTCATCCCAACGATCCTTGACATATTTAATAATTTGATGGGTTCCGATATTCGTTACATAAAGATCTCCCGTTGTTTTATCTACGTCCATTCCGCCCGGGCTACCATTGCCTGTGACAATCACAGTACCATGATTACTTGGATAACCACCGTAATCATTCAAGTCCTTCAGAAGAATATTGCCATTTGAAGTCATACTGTAAAGCCGGTTACTTGCCTCGTCAATCGCCAGGCTGACAGCTACCTGCCATCCCATATAAAGGGCTTTTCCATCCGGTTCAAAACATATGGTTGCCGAAGTCCAGTCATCACTGACATACATATTTCCTTTACTGTCAATTTTTATATCAGTGGGACGCATTACTGCGTTATATGAACCTGCACCGCCATTGTCCAATCGCCAGTTAAGTCCCCAGTCTACATCATTTTCCGTTCCTGTACCGGCCACTTCGCTAACAGTTCCGTCGGGCGTGATTTTACGAATACGCAAATTACCGATATCTGTCAGATATACGTTGCCATCGTCATCTACCGCGATACCACCCCGGCGGTATTCCCAATCCGCACACATGATATTAAATTCGGAACTTCCCGGCAACGTGGTGATCGTACGTTCGAACAAGAGGTCTTTATATTCAAACTCGCCCGTAGAAAGCGTTCTTCCGTTGAAACTGATGATAATAGGCCAGGAACCGAAATCCGTTTCGGGAATAGTCACTTGGAAATAACCTTCTTCTGCCGTACATTCTGCCGTTATGTCATTATACGTTGCCGTCGGATTCTTGATTTCTGCCGGTAGGTTCTCTACATAGATGCGTACTTTCGTCCCTACTTTTCCGTAAGCAGGAGAAAAACCTGTGATGGCTGTTTTCTGGAAAGCAAAGTTTACTTCTGATTGAGCAGTCTTTCCTTTTGCATTGATGACAATAGGAGCTGTCCCTATCGCTTCATTATCGGGAACCTCGACCAATAACTGTTCTTCATTGGAACGCAGGATGGAGAGTTCCACTTCATTGATGGTCACGCTGATAGAAGCCGCATCCAAGGGGAACTGCTCTCCATTTATCAATAATTGTGTGCCGCCTTTTCCTGTATTCGGAGCAAAGTCATAAATAGAAAGCTCTCCGGAGCGGAGCGATAATGACTTTTCATCATCGTCCGTACACCCCCCGGTAAAAATGGCTGCTGTCAGAATAACAGCCATAGATATATAGTATGAAATTGTTTTCATTTTGCTATCTTATTAATTTTATATTATCGGGTAAATTCTACCATCCCGGATTCTGTACCAAGCCACGTCCGCGGTCAATCTCCGTCTGATAGATAGGATACAAGTACATCTTATTATCCCAATATCTGGTCTGCAAGATTTTACGTTCATAGAAACCTTCAAAAGCAAAGCCTTGTCCCTGATCGTCAGCAAGTACATTCATACGATAGATCTTGCGGTTTTCTTCTTTCTCATAAAGCAGGCGGCGGGCAAGTGTCCAAAAGCGGTCGCCTTCGAAAGCAAGTTCGATTTGACGTTCACGGAGAATCCATTCACGCATCTTTTCCTTGTTTCCCAAATCCTGCGGGTAGGTAGCCGTAATATTCGGAATACCTGCACGGTCACGGATTTCATTAAAGTAGCTGATAATTTTGGAATCTTCAGGATTGTATTCATTCATCGCTTCCATATAGTTCAAAAGTATCTCAGCGTAACGAATATGTATATATGGACGATATACCGCCTGGTCATTACGGATACTGGAAGAGGTACTTACTTTCTTCGCTACATTGTATCCGGTAAAGTCAGTCATCTGCGTTCCTGCACCCGATGAACCGGAATAGTAATATTCTGCTCTTCCGAATCCATCCTTATTCTTGTCGGATGAAAAGAAGTTGCGGTCGTCTACGGTAATGGCAGAAAGTACAGGGCGTCCATTGTAATGTACGGAAGCATAGAAACGGGGCTCACGGTTGACGTACATATTCGATTCTCCCTTGCGGTATCCCCGGTTTATTTCATTACGGACTTTTCCGTATTCTGCGGGGTCGTCTTCTTTCGCGAATCCTGCTTCGGTATAGTTCTCATCATCATTGATATCCAGGCCGTCACGGGTCAGGAATGCATCCACGATATTTTGTGTCGCATTCTGCATGCTATATCCGCCGTTTTTCGGGTTGCAGCGTTTGTCGTATCCCCACTGCCAGTCTCCGGATTTATGCGTAGCGAATATGACTTCCGCATGATTGCCGGACATAAATAAATCGCGGAAAGACAAATAAGGGTCAAAGGTTCTGTCACCGCTTTCCGTATTGCGGTAGAGGTGATAAATACCCAAATCAATCACATCTTCGGCAGCCTCAGCGGCAATCCGCCACTTTTCGTTATCCTTGGTCTGCGGCGCCAACAGTTCACCGTCCTTATTCTTGAAATCCTTAAAACGGGGATTTCCATTCCAAAGTTCGCTGGCTGCCAGTAAACGTACTTGTGAGATAACGGCCAAGGCGGCGCCTTTCGTAGGACGTCCCAGGTATGCCGTAGAAGTCCATACCTCAGGAAGTTCGTCCAACGTAGATTCCATCAGTCCACAAACATACTCCACACATTCTTCAAACGGACGACGCACGTATTTATTAAAGTCTTCGTCCTGTTCGACGGGCTTATCAAAAATCACAAACGGGCCGTACAAGCGTAAGATGTTCCAGTAGAACCATCCGCGCAGGAAGCGTGACTCTGCCTTGTACTGTATCTTCAGGTCTGTACTCAGTACGCCTTCGGGAACACGGTCTATATTCTGTTCAAAAATAAGCGCTTTCTGGATACCCCGATAAGCGGCATTCCATTTATTATCTCCCAGTGTATTGGAAGGGCCCCAATTGCCTTCCACCATCTTACGGACATTCGTATTGGAGAATACACAAGAGCTTTCATCGGCAAAGCCAAATACGACCGGGTCATCCGTAGATAACCAGATATATCCGTAGATATTATATAAGTAAGATTCTGCATCTGTACGGGTTTCCCAGATCATATCCGATGTTTTCAGATTCTCAGGCTTCTGATCCAGATAGTCACAGGAAGTGACTATTCCCATCACACCAACAGATAATAATCCGGCAGCCAATATACGGTTAAATATTTTTCTCATTGTTTTCATTGCTTGATTAGATTAAAATGAAACTCTCATTCCCAAGGTCACCATACGTGATAGCGGATATTTCGCGCCATTAGAGCCTAGTTCGGGATCCCACAGTTTGAATTTGGAGAAGGTAAGCAGATTTTGTCCGGACAGGTAGAAATAGAGGTATTCTATTCCCTTGTCCATCAGTCTCTTATTCTCAAGGGTATATCCCAACGATGCTTGTTTCAGACGCAGGTAGTTACCGTTTTTCAGCCAATGTGTACTATTTACATAGTTATTGTCACTGGTACTGGCATTGGCGGTCATACGCGGATACCATGCATCTGCACGCGGATTATCTTCCGTCCAGCGATCCAGTGCCTTGGTTATAACGTTACTCGGATTCAGTCCCATGCCGGTGAAAGGTACGATACCTACTCCGCCTGCTCCCCAATCGCCATTGCCTGTGTCCATAGAGCCACCATTAGCCATAATGGATACATCGGATACACCCTGGAAGAACAGGGACAGGTCAAAGTTATGATAGTTGACGTTGAAACCCATACCGTAAGACCAGGAAGGGAACCAGGACTTACCCAGATAACATTGGTCGTTGGCATCAATCACATTGTCGTTGTTGAGGTCTTTGTATTTGATGTCACCGGGAGCCAGTTCACGCAATTGCTTCGGACTGTTTTCAATCTCTTCCCAACTCTGGAAATAACCGTCGGCTACATAACCGTAGTATTCGCCATAACGGGTTCCTTCACTCTTCTGATAAGAATATTGCATATCCGGTTCGTCACGGAATACGATTTTGTTTTTACTGTAAGTCACGTTACCATACAGGCGTAATCCCACTTTGTTATTGATACGGGTCTGATATTCGAGGTTGGCGTCCAATCCCTTATTATCCATCTCACCCATGTTAGCGTAGATAGCGGCATCAAATCCTGCCATGCTCGGTAAAGAAGAACGCTGAATCAGAATGTCTTTACGTCTTTCCCAATAATAATCCAGTGTCAGGTTGAGTTTGCCTAAAAGCATCATTTCCAAACCGATATTTGTTTTATAAGACTTTTCCCAAGTCAGTTTGTTTGAGCCTAGAAGAGTCTCCCTGATACCATATACGAGATTACCATTCGGACCAAAACCGTAGTTATTTCCGCTTCCGAACTGGGTAAAATAGGCAAAACGGTCGCCTGTTCCGCCAATGTTATCATTACCTACAATACCATAGGAAGCGCGCAACTTTAATAAATCAACCGTATGAACGATGTTTTGGAAAAAGGGTTCATGCGAAATCACCCATCCTACGGAAGCGGCAGGGAAAAAGCCGAAACGGTGTCCGGGAGCAAAATTCTCCGAACCGGTATAGGAACCGTTTATTTCTGCCAAGTAGCGGTCTTTATATCCATAACCCAAACGGGCGGCAACGGCCTGATTACGGTAAGGGATGGATGCAATGGCACTTCCGGCGGTAGCAATCATACGGTTACGCATATTATAGAGTACCATTCCGTTGATGTTGTGTGAACCGAATGTGCGGTCATAGGCTATGTTCGCTTCGGTATAGATTACCCTTTCTCCGGTATCACTGTGCTCGTAATAGAGTTCGTCGGAACCTTCTTTGATAGGTTTCCCGAAGATAAGTTCTCCATTGCCGTCACGTTGGTTGGCATACCACAAGTCCACTCCTCCCGTACGTTTGTTATTAAATTCACTATAACTGTCGAATGAAAAACGTACATAGGCCGAAAGACCTTTGGTTATGAAATCTAATTTCTGATTGACTGTAAACACTGATTGCAAGGCAGGACGGAAGGTATCGGTATAACCTGTGTTCTGCACTTCATTCATCGGGTTGGAACCTGCATTGGCGGGTGGGCCGGCCCAACGTCCGTCCGGATAGCGGACAGGGAAAGCAACCGGTGAAGTGGAAAATGCTTCGTACCAAAGTTTACTGGAACTAATGCCCGGATAACGTGAATCGACCATAATGGCAGATAGGTTCATCTGCAATAAGGTGGTTTTCGTTATATTCACGTCTACATTGCTACGGAAGTCATAACGTTTATAATTCAGGTTAGGATTATAGCCGTTTTCATCCTTTACGTTGTATTGTCCGCCTTGATTATAGAAAGAAGCTGACAGGTAATAACGAACCAGGTCGCTACCGCCACTGATATTCAGATTGACATTGGATACGGAAGATACTTTCTTATAGATCTGATTAATCCAGTCTACATTCGGGTATAAGTAGGGATCCAATCCGCTTTCGGTCTTCAATATCTGCTCGCGGGAATAAACTTCATTCAATCCTGAGTTTCGACGGCTTTCATTATAAAGCATCATATAGTCCGTACCGCTCAACATTTCAGGTACTTTGGTGAAGTTTGTAAAGCCTGTCTCTGCCTTGATAGAGATTTTTGGTTTGCCGACTGTTCCGCGCTTTGTAGTAATAATCATTACGCCGTTAGCACCTTTCGCACCATATACGGCAGTGGCGGAAGCGTCTTTCAGCAGAGAGATGCTGACAATGTCTTCCGGGTCGATATTGTTATAGGCACCCCCATAAGTGGAGTTTACGTC
This sequence comes from Bacteroides congonensis, assembly GCF_900130125.1. Lineage (GTDB taxonomy): Bacteria > Bacteroidota > Bacteroidia > Bacteroidales > Bacteroidaceae > Bacteroides > Bacteroides congonensis. The sequence continues at coordinate 1,644,648 of NZ_FQXY01000010.1, read as the reverse complement.
GTCACGCTGTACACCGTCTACAATAACCAGTGGAGAAGTGTTTCCCGTGAAAGTACCGATACCACGGATAGTAAAGGTCGAGTTATCGTATCCCGGCTCACCGCTGGATTGCACGGAGATGATACCTGCCACCTTGCCTTGCAAGGCGTTACTCAGATTTGCGACCGGAGTTTTCAGGCTTCCTATATTCACCGAAGCTACCGAACCTGTCATCGTCACTTTCTTTTGAGCACCATAGGCAACTACCACAACTTCTTCCAAACTTGAAGTCGCTTCCTCCAAAGAAACATTAATAGTAGTCTGATTACCTACTTTTACAGTCCGGGGTTCATATCCCATAAAGCGGTATTCCAGTGTTGTCTGGCCATCGGGCACTGTAATCATATAAAATCCGTCGATGTCAGTAATCACTCCGGTAGTGGCATTTAATAATTTCACACTTGCTCCCGGAATTGACTCACCAGTGGTAGTAGTGACGTTTCCTTTTACGGTACGCGATTTCTTCGTGTCGGCTGTATTTTCTTCTTTCGCAGGAAAGAGTAATATTTGCTTGCCCTGAATTTTCCAGGAAATTCTTTTGCCTTTAAAAGCCTGTTCCAGCACGACATCTATTGACTGTTTCTTTGCTGAAACGGTAATGCGCTGATTCGCATTTAGTTGATTATCTTTATAAAGGAATGAATACCCGCTTTGGGTTTGAACGGCTTCCACAAACTGTTTCAGCGTAACGCTTTTCATGTTTAAAGTCAACAATTCTGACTGTTGTGACCATGACTGGACAGGTACAAAGAAGAGTAGAAATAATATTTGCCAGGTACATAGTCTGAGCTTCCCCAAAAAGGATGAGGGCAAAATAAAACCTCTCACTCCCTTTGGGATTGAAATATTTTTCATAAATTTGCAATTTAAAATTAATAAAAGGTAGAGTTAATTTTAATCTGAAGAGGATTGGAAAACGGGAATTTTCCGATCCTTTTTTTCTTTTTTCAAGTGGTGTTCATCATTTTTCTTTTTAGGGTTAGCAATTTCTTTTTCAGTTTATCATACTATCAGGCTGCCTATCTCTTTTATTTCGGAGTCACTAAGTAAGTGCCGTCCGGTTGTTTCTGAAAACGAATGGGAGTAATCAAATCAATCGTCTCAAAAATATTCTCTAAAGACTGCTCTATGTCAAAACGTCCTGAGAATATTTCCTCTTTCAATCCCTCGCCTTCAATGCGAATCTCCGTATGGTAACGCTTGCTCAACATAAACATCACATTATCCATTTTCTGGGATTCGATATTCATATATTTATCTTTCCAGGTAGTGTAGAGCTGAAGATCGACATGGCGCACTTCAATGCCGGAGTACTGCTGGACACGCCCCATCTCACCCGGCCTTAAAATCACCCCGTCTTCTGTCTTGTTACGCTCATTCAGTTTCACGGAACCGGATTCCAATACAACTTCCGCCGTATTCTCCATTTTGGATACCCTGACATCAAAGCGGGTGCCAAGTACCATTACTTCTACAATGTCCGTAACTACCTGAAAGGTTCTTCCATTATCTTTCTTCACATCAAAGAAAGCTTCACCTTCGAGGTATACTTCACGGTTGCGTCCCGAAAGTCCATCCGGATATTTCAAGCTCGAACCGCCACCCAGCCAAACTTTGGAATTATCAGGAAGTGTAAACAACAGGGCTTCTTTTCCCTGATTCATCACAATCAGCATATCCGGTTTTCCCAAAAGCTGATAGCCCAAAAGTCCGCCCAACACAAACAAAACGGCAATACTGGCAGCAACGGCACAACGGCGGATGATTAGTTTCAGCCGAGGCTTCCTGTCTGTCTTCATGCCTGTTTCTATCTTACTCCAAGTTCGGTTCATGGCTTCTTCTGTCTGATGGGTATCCATGTGCACCAGCGAGTCTTCCATCAACCGGGAAGCACGCTGCAAAGAGGAGTCCTCTTTCAACATCTGTTCCAGTGACTCTTCTTCCTCTTTATTTAAAGAATGGTCTGTTCTTTTAGCGAGCAAGTCCCATATTTTACTGTCTTCTTTCATCGTTCTACAAGTATTATTAAGCGCTTCTATTAATAAAGACAGAAATAAAATAAAAAATACGTAGTTGAATTCAAATAAAAAGTTACTTTTGCAAATAAATATTGTTAATAGACGCTTCTACATTTCTATTATTTTATTGTAAACACCTTATAATCAAATTCTTGAATATGTTACACAGAGAAGATGACATTAGTTGTCTATTACGTCAAATCAGTGAAGGTAATGCTTCTTGCTTTGAAAAAATGTATAAGCGGTACTTCAAGAAGTGCTATTCCATTGCGTTATATTTCGTCCAATCCGCTTCGGTCGCTGAAGATGTGTTGTCTGAGGTATTTCTCACTTTGTGGGATAAACGTCAGAACCTGAAAGATGTGAAGGATTGGGATTCTTATTTATTTATCACAGTCAAAAACCATGCTCTTTCATTTTTGGAGAAACACCGCCAGTACAATCTAAGTTCCATCAACCAAATCGTAATAGAAATACCCGGAAATGATCTCACTCCGGAAGAGAAACTGCTGAAAAAAGATATGGAGGAGAATATGCAACAGGCCATCCAGCAACTACCCGAAAAAACAAGAATCGTTTATTGCATGGCGAAAGAGGAACTTATGAGTTATAAACAAATCAGCGAAGCACTGGACATATCCGAAAGAACTGTCAATACACATATGACCAATGCTATTCGCAAATTAACAGCAAGCCTGCGAAAGTATTTTAAGTAAGTTAAATCATCCGGGCTAATATTTGCTCTATTTCAACCAAATCATCCGGTGTGAAATCCAAATGTTCCAATGCTCTTAAATTATCTGCTAATTGATTCACGGAACTTGCCCCCACAATGACCGATGTCATTCTATCGTCTTTCAGTATCCATGCCAATGCCATTTCTGCCAGAGTTTGCCCACGACGACGGGCTATTTCATTTAACTGCCGGGCAGCCTCTATCTTTTCAGGAGTAACTTGCGAACGCTGAAGGAAACCGGAAGAGCGGGCGGCTCGCGAACCTTCAGGGATACCGTTCAAATATTTGTCAGTCAGCAAGCCTTGCGCCAAAGGGGAAAAGGCGATAAAGCCGGAACCGAACTCAGCAGCCAATGGAAGGGTTTCGGCTTCCACCGCACGGTCGAACATACTGTAACGGTATTGGCTGATAAGACAGGGTACACCTGCTTTTGCCATCATTTCGTAAGCTATGCGGGCTTGTTCGGGGGGATACTTGGATATGCCGATGTAGAGGGCTTTGCCTTGCTTCACTATATCAATCAATGTTTGGATGGTTTCTTCTACCGGGGTTACTCCATCATAACGATGGCTATAAAAAATATCGAAGTACTCCAGACCTGTACGGTGGAGACTCTGGTCGATACTTGCCATCAGATTCTTACGAGAACTATTGCCACCGTAAGGTCCCGCCCACATTTCATGTCCGGCTTTGGAAGAAATAATCATTTCATTCCGATACCCCTGGAAGTTCTCTTTCAGGATTCGTCCGAAGTTAGTTTCCGCACTTCCGGGAACAGGGCCGTAGTTGTTTGCCAAGTCGAAATGGGTGATACCCTGATCGAAAGCGTACTTAATCATGTCGGTTGCCACATTGAAATCGTCCACACTACCGAAGTTGTGCCATAGTCCCAAAGAGATGAGAGGTAATTGCAAACCGCTTTTGCCACAATATTTATAGGGCATATGTTCGTAGCGGTCGACAGCAGGTTGATAATTGAAAGAGTTTTCCATAAGGCAAAATTGTTAGTTTTCTAATATAGTCCGTTAGAACTGGAAATAAATAAACGGTTGAATCTCCGAGCTTTTCATTTGGATGACGAGGTAAATCAAGCCTGTCATCAGCAATGCTTTCCCTATGAAAGGCAGGCGGATTACTCCACGGCACACGGCATTTTCCCAACTATCGGGCGCAAAATGGAGCATGAAGCCGAGCAGCATTAAAGCGAACACGCGCCAGTAACCTTCTATCAACTGCGGAAAAAGTTGGGGACGGAAAGTGGTGAATAACTGTTTCAACATATCCATCGAGTTTTGAAAATCAGCATTGCGGAAGAATATCCAACAGAAGCATACGAAATGGAAAGTGATGATAACGCCGAATACACGACGCCAGCCATGGCTTTGCTCACCTTTCTTGCGCCCGGTGATTGTCATCCACATTTTATGCAATGCCAAAGCTACACCGTGGAAGGTTCCCCACAGTACGAAATTCCAGGATGCTCCGTGCCATAATCCACCAAGAAACATGGTGATTATCAGATTCAAGTATTGACGGAACTTTCCTTTCCGGTTTCCACCTAAGGAGATGTATAGATAATCTTTCAACCAACTGGACAGCGATATATGCCAACGACGCCAAAATTCGGTAATGGAAGCGGATTTATAAGGAGAATTGAAGTTCAGGTTGAAATGGAATCCCAGTAGCAGGGCGATGCCGATAGCCATGTCACTATATCCTGAAAAGTCGCAATAAATCTGCAAAGCATACCCGTAAAGCCCCATCAGGTTCTCGACTCCCGAATAGAGGGTAGGATTATCGAAGATACGTTCTACAAAGTTGATGCTGATATAATCGGAGATAATGGCTTTCTTGAAAAGACCGGAAACGATCAGAAAGATTCCGCGTCCGAACATCTCCTGTGAAACAAATAAGGGTTTCCGGATTTGTGGGATAAAATCGCGGGCACGTACGATAGGGCCTGCCACCAATTGCGGGAAGAAAGATACATAAAAGGCATAGTCCAAAAGATTGGTCAATGGTTTTATTTCTTTTCGGTAAACATCGATGGTGTAGCTCAATGACTGAAAAGTGAAAAAAGAGATGCCGACAGGCAGGAAGATGTCGAGAGCGGTAAACTCTCCACCCATCAATGAAGCGATCACTCCACCCAGGAAATTGGTATATTTGAAATAGACAAGAAGTCCCAGATTAATACCCAAGCTCAAAGTGACCAATCCTTTACGCTTCCAATGTCCCTGGGTACGATCCATCAGTTGCGCAAGGAAGAAGTCGGCAACAGTGACTATGGCAAGCAGGAAGAAATAAGTACCACTACTCTTGTAGTAGAAATAATAGGAAAAGAGGGTGACAAACAAGATACGGGCAGTGTATTTATGTTGTAACAACACATACACTACCATGAAAGCAGCGAACAGCCAAAGGAAGATACCGCTGCTGAATATCATCGGCGCTTGCGGGTCGTAGGTAAGTACCTCTTTTAGTCTACTGAAATCTATATCAATGGGAAACATAGTCGTTATATGCTTTTATGATGGCTTGGTATAATAAATTTCCTTGAAGGATATATCCTTCGGGTAAATAATGTACATGATCGGGACGCATCAATTTGGCTTCCGTCCAGTTGGTGCAGGCACGACGCTTGCCGCCGACTACATCGTACATATCCCAGACCAGCAGGCGATTATTTTTAGCATAGCGACGAATCGTCTCTGCGGCTGTCGCCGTGCGGGGATTAATGGCATAGGTACGTCTGCGCCTTCTTTGCCGGAAACTTTCATATGAACCCGGTGGAGTAGTGAGAAGAATAGGCACGTTGGGAAGACTGTCGCGCAGGAGTTTTACCAGTTCATCCATCTGATTATAGTGCACATTCATATTATAACGCCGGTTATGGCTTTCATTCGTTCCGAAAGAAAGAATCAACAGTTCGGGTTTCAAGGCTGCGATTTCGGCGATACGGTCGGGATGGGTAAAGGTGAGACAGGTGGCTCCGTTCACTCCTTTGTCTATGTAGGAGACAGCACCGAAAGTCTCGGTCAGGCGGGTTCCGGTAGTTTGCGGATAAATATGTCCGCGTACGTGGCTGTCACCGATATGAACGATGCAGACTGTATCTTCGGAGAGTCCGGCACGCACTTGGCGGAGATGTTCGAATACAGGAGACAACAGGGCTATGCTGTCGATAATCTCATTCCGTCCGGTTTCACGGAAAGCTGTCGGGAAGAAGATTTGCGCAGAGATGGTATCATTCGCCCAGGTCATTTCACGCAAGGGCTTGATTTTCTTTAGAGTCTTGCCTAACGGTGGGCAAGCAGGGATACGGTCTTGCGCTGTCGCTTCCGGCACGAAACAGGAGATGTTCAGGATTACAGTCCAAATAAACATTATAACAGGCAGCAGGTTATTCTTTCTCATAAGCTCTCCTCCTGTCGTGTTGTTCTTTACCATATATCAATGTCTCATAAAGCAGTCCTGCCAAGTGTTTGCCACCCCGGAAGTTGATATGCGTATAGTCGTAGTTTGCCATAGACGGTTTGGCATGGACAAGTTTCGCCATACTACCTTCACCGCCCATTGCTTCGAACATATTCCAAAAGGCGATACCGCTTTCGGCGGCGATATTCTGTTGATAACGGATCAGGTTCTTGACACCCGGCATAGTGCGAAGTTCACCATTCTCGTTCTTGTAGTCACGGTCACCGACACTTAACAGCAAGATTCCGGCTTGTGGAAAACACGTTTTCAGATGGTCGATGGCGGTAAGTAGTCCTTTCTGGTAGTTATCGTAGTTACGTCCGCGTTCGGTAGCGACGTTCAACCCGTATTCAAGAATAATCAAGTCGTAGGGACGCTGACGGTTAAATTCCTTCAACATTTGTTGCGGGATGCCACGCAGGGAAAGACCGGAACTGCCACGCAAGGAGAAGTTATCGAGAATGATTCCTTTCTTTCCGTCCATTGCCAAGCCATAAAAGAGTGTGGAGTCGGCACGGTCTACCGTCCAACGGATAGAGCCGATGCGCCCGTCTACCTGAACTTCCTGCAAGCTGCCGGAAGGTGGCAGAGCGTAGCTTCTACTGTCTCCTTTGTTCACACGGGCAGAGAGGTGGACGGAATCTCTATTATAGAAGAAAATAGAAGCGCGCTGACAGGTATCAAGCAATGAGGCGTATTTGCTCTGTCCGCGCAGTTCTACATAAGCCCCATTTCGGGGAACGAAATAATGACCGGAGATGCCTTGCTTTTTCCTGTCAAAATAGACGCTGTCCGTCACTGCGTGGCTCGCCCATCCACCGAACATATGCCGCACCGTAGGACGGTAACCGCTTGTCATGGAAGTGATGGTGACGAAACCTACTCCACAACCGCCGAAACGTTTCTGAAGCATTTCGCGTAAGTCGGCTGTAAAGATGTCCGCTTCGATAAAGGAGTCACCGAATACGGCAATACGCACTAATTTATCATCGGATGATTCGGAGGTTGCGGAAGAGACCCGGTCGAGGGCTTCGTAAAAAGGAGCCATGCCACGATGGGTGGAATCGCTATAATCTTCAATACAGGTCATACCCGCCCGACAGGTATCTACAAAAACCGGTTTCACCACAGGCGGCAGAGGAATACTGTCCGAATCGGCCACGGCTGTATCTGTACCCGGATAGCGAATATCGCTCAAAAGGTCTACACGCCTCAGCGTGTGTCCGTCTATGGTGATGGCCGGAAGCCAATGAAGCCCCAGCAGGGCTGCAAAAACAATCAGTACAAACCACAACGAATATTTCAAATAATTCTTTATAATCTCCATAATGTTCCAAAATCCCAAACGACCGCAAAGATAGACAAAAGCCATAAAAAGAAAGGAGAATCTACATTATTTATGAGATTCTCCTTTTCGTTTTATTTATCTGCCGAACCGAATATCAAATGGTCCGTTCAATGTTCCACACAAATGCACGCAAGCCTAATTGCTCAGTTTGCAAGTCCATCTTATGCAAGATATCCAACAGCGGGTCAACTTTACTGTCGTCTACAACGGTCAGGATGGACGAACACATACTCGGCCAGGCATGGCTTCCGAAATGAGGGTCGCCTGTCTTCGAGCCGCGTCCCTGTACTCTCTCGAGATATGTGAAACCACGGCAACCCAAACGGTCGAGCAACGCAATGATTCGTTCGTAATAAGCCTGGTCGAATGTTATCAATACTGATTTCATATTTCTTAGTTGTTATTTCTTAATGATATCCTAATTATTTTCCTGGTAATAAAGATCCAGTTCACGTTGACGACGGAGTTTACGACGCTGGTTCTTGATTCCCGTTCCTGCGAATACACAATATAAGGTAGGAATCAGAATCAAAGTCAGAACGGTTGATACCGTCAGACCACCAATTACGGCAATCGCCATCGGGCTCCACATCTCGGAACCTTGTCCGCCGGCTATTGCCATCGGAATCATACCGAGAACGGTGGTAGCAGTAGTCATCAATACCGGACGGAGACGGCTCTTACCGGCCGTCACTACGGCGTGCAACACCGACTGACCGCGCTCCCGACAGAGGATGATGTAGTCGATAAGCACAATACCATTCTTCACCACAATACCAATCAACATGATACCTCCCAACAGACTCATGACACTCAATGTGCTGCCCGTGAAGAACAATGCCATCAAGACACCGCTAAACGCAAACGGCAGTGAGAACATGATGATGAACGGATAAGTCAGAGACTCGAACTGCGCAGCCATCACGATGAATACGAGAACCACAATCAGAATGGCGAGTGTACCCAAGTCGCGGAACGAATCCTGCTGATCTTCGTACGAACCGGAAATCTGAATGGTCACATCACCCGGCAGGTGCATCTTGTCAATAATCTGGTTACCGGAAGCAACCACATCACCCAACGGAGCACCGGAAATTACGGCGGACACCGTCACGATACGTTCGCGGTCTTTACGCTCGATGGTAGGCGGAGCAAAACGTTCTACTACCTTTCCGACGTCTTTCACACGGACGGACTCACCTTTGCTATTGTAAATAAGAATGTTCTCTATACTTTCAAGACTTGTACGATGTTCGGGCGCGTAACGCACTTTGATATCATACTCGTCTCCATCTTCACGATATTTGGAAGCGACGGCACCATTGATACGGTTACGGAGATAGTTACCGGCAGTTGCCAGGTTCAGTCCGTGCATCGCCAGTTTCTCGCGGTCGAAGTCTACCTGATATTCCGGCTGGTAGTCGCTACGGCTGATGTTTACTTCGGTTACGCCTTTCACATTCAGCAACTCGCGTTTCAGACGGGCTGCCACGCTATCGGTCATTGCCATGTCGTATCCGTACACTTCGAAGTCAGCACTGGCTTGGGCAGACATACCTGTATTGCTACCACCGAGAATTACCTGCGCCTTACTGAATTCAGGATAGGCTTTCAGGTCAGTACGCATCTCGTCGCAGACTTTTTCGAGCGTGATGTTACGATCGCCCGGATCCACCAGACTGATGTTGAACGAGATAATATGCGAACCGTTGTCCTGCATGGAAGCCCATGTATTGTCCGAGTCGGCTTGTCCCACTGTATAGTTACATACTTTCATAATGCCCTTATACTTGGTCATCCACTGGTTGGTCAACTTCTGCGAAAGTTCCTGTGCTATCTCTTTTCTCGTACCGATAGGCAACTCCAGTTGCACTGCAATACGGGCGTTATCCTGCGCTGGAAAGAACTCTGTACCAATACCTTTGGCACACAGCAAGCTGACAGCGAAGAAAGCGATACATCCCAGAACGATTATCCAACGATGACGCACTGCCCAGTTCAGCATCTTCGCATACCAGGTGTCGAGTCCGTCCAATGTTTTTTCAATCGGGGTAAAGAGTAGTTTAAATGCTTTCGACTGCTTCTTCTGCAAACGTAGCAACTGCGAACAGAGCATCGGCGTCAGTGACAAAGCCGCCACGGTGGAGATAAACATGATGGCACACATCATCCAACCCAACTGTTTGAAAAGTACACCGGACATACCGCTTACCATCGTCAACGGGAAGAATACGGCAATCATGGTCAGCGTAGAAGCAATAACGGAAATCGCCACCTCATTCGTTCCATGCACGGCCGCCTGTTTCGGGTCGGAACCGCGTTCGATATGTGTCGTTACGTTCTCAAGTACTACAATCGCGTCATCCACCACCATACCGATAGCGATAGAAAGGGATGAAAGCGAGATAATATTAATCGTATTTCCACTGATCGCCAGGTAAATGAATGAAGCAATCAACGAAAGCGGAATGGTGATACAGATAATCAACGTCGCACGCCAGCGTCCCAGGAAGAGGAATACGACTAATACTACGAACAGCAAGGCATAGGCTACGGTTTCCGTCAAACTGTCGATAGTGTTCAAAATGTTATCGGACGTATCGACGATAACACCAATCTTCACGTCACTCGGCAGGTTCTTCTGAAGTCTCGGCAGTGCATCGGCTACTTTCCTGGAGATTTCTACCGAATTGGCTCCCGACTGCTTCTGAACAACAATCATGGCACCCTGCACACCGTTATTATAGGTTTCCTGTGCACGCTCTTCTACCGTATCCACAATTCGGGCTACGTCACGCAAAAAGACATTCGCCCCATTGTGCGTACCCACCACGACATCTGCCAACTGGCTGGAGTCATCAAATTCTCCTTCGACACGCAAGGAGTATGTCTCACTACCGATATCGAAGTTACCACCCGGAATGTTCTTGTTCTCGGCTCCGATGATGGAGCTGATTGTTTCGATGGTCAAGTTATAGGCTTCCAGTTTGTTGGGGTCGCAATATACCTGTATCTCACGTTGCGGCGCACCACTGATGGACACCGTTCCAACTCCCGGAATACGTGCCAGAGGGTTAACCACACGGTCGTCCAATATCTTGTAAAGCGCGGACTGGCTCTCATTCGCCTGTACGGAAAGCAACACGATAGGAATCATGTCCGTACTGAACTTGAAGATAATCGGGTTCTCGACATCATCGGGAAGCTGTGAGCTTACCATGTCGAGCTTATCGCGCACATCATTTGTGAGGACGTCAATATCATTACCAAACTCGAACTCCAATGTAATCAATGACATATTTTCGGAAGAACGAGAGGTTATATGTTTCAGGTTGCTCACCGCGTTCAGTGTATTTTCGAGCGGGCGAGTCACATTATTTTCTATATCCGAAGCACTTGCGCCGGGATAAGCGGTCATTACCATGATCGTGTTTGTATCAATGTCCGGATACAGGTCGATAGGCAATTTGGACAAGGAGAAAAGACCAAAGATCACCACTGCCAGGAAGCAGAGCGAGGTCATAATCGGTTTCTTAACCGCACCTTCGTATAAACTCATTTCTTTAGGGATTAATTTGTTAGTGAACAGTGATTGATGAAAAAACGCCAATCACTAATCGTTAACCGTTTATTTATTTCTCAACTTCTACTTCTACGCCGTTCACCAAACGTGCCTGGCCGGCAACTACAACTTGAGAATTATCGGGCACACCGGATTTCAACTCGTACTCCGCACCCATACGTCTACCTAACTCTACTTTATTATAAGATACTTTACCATCTTTATAAACGAACACATAACGGTCGCCGGAACCTGCCTGCTTTACGATAGCCAAATCAGGAACGACCACGTTGTCGGCCGTACCGAAGTTCAGTGTAGCACGGGCGAACATCCCGGGACGTACACGCTGATCCCTGTTATCCAGTTTGATTTCGACCGGGAATGTGCGGGTAGTGGCGTCTATCGTAGGATAAATCAGGCTGATCTTTCCTGTAAATGTCTCGTCACCATATACATCGAGTTTCACATCGACAGGTGCGCCTTTCTTCACTTTGGTAAAGTAAGTTTCGGAAACATTGATAAGGAGTTTCACCGGAGTGATTTGTTCTACTACCAGTACAGGGTCACCGCCACTGTACATATCGCCGTTATCATAGTTGCGTGCAGTAACTACACCGTTGATAGGACTCAGCAAAGAGGTGTTTTCCACCAGATTCTTGTAAGCTGTCTTCTTCACGTCGAGTTGCATCTTCGAAGCATCCCACTCCGACTTGGACGCACCGCCTACTTTATAGAGTTCGTCGATACGCTTGAATTCTATCTCCTGATTATCTAGTTGCAGCTTTGTCTGTTGCAGGTTGGCCGCATCCATTTCCACTAATTTCTGTCCTTTGGATACGCGGTCGCCCACTTCTACAAAGATACGGTCGATACGCACGGGAGATGAAGGAGCGATGTTGTTTTTCGCTTCCGCTTCTACCGTTGCCGTGTAATCCTGTATCTGGTCTACGGGACGTGCCGTTACGTCTGCCAGCTTCACGATGGGTTTGTCTTCCACCTGCTCCGTGGCAACTTTATCTTTTCCACCTGTACATGAGCCCATAAATACAGTTAACAATAGGGCTGCCAATTGGATACTTGTTTTCATATTCCTTAGTTGTAATTTTTTAGTTGTCTATCTTTATTCTTTTCCCAATACTTGGTCGAGGTCTGCCTTAGCAACCAGATAATCATATATGGACTGATTGTAAGTGAGTTGTGCCTGAGTCAGTGATACCTGCGAACTATTGAGTTCGAGCACCGTACCTTTACCTACATCATAGCGTTTTTCGGCAATGGTCACTGCCTTCTTTGCCTGCAACACGTTTTCTTTATTGCTGACTACCTGCTCTGTACTGGCAGCCATATTGTTACGGTAACTTACAATCTGCATATTCAATTGTCTTTCTGTGTCAATACGGTTCCAGTCCAACTGGCGCTGCTGAATACGGGCGGATTTCACTTTCGTAAAGTTGCTTGCCTTATACAAAGGGATGCTAAGATTGAACATCAGGCTTGAACTGTTGCTCCATGTATAATCGAAGAAGTTGATATTCGGATTATACAAAGACTGATAGTTGTAGGAGAAGCTCATTGACAGGGTCGGCATGAAATTCGTTTTCAAGGACTTTACGTTCTTCTCCAGTAACTTCATGTTCAGTTCCAACTGCTTCATGGTGGTATTGTTGTTCAGATTAACCTCTTCTTCCTTCAACTGATTGGCAAACATAGCCATCTCGTAATTAGTCAGATTATCATTAATCTTAATCTCCACATCGGCTGTAATGCCCATCAATACCTTGAGCTGCAACTTAGCGAGAGTCACTGCGTTGGCTGCCGCAATCAGGTTCGGTTTGATGCTGCGCATCTGCACATCCGCACTGATTTTATCGTATTCGCTCACAGTCCCCTGCTGATATTTGGCGTTGACAACATTGTAATTGTCTTCTGCCAATTTGTAGCTTCCCTGAAGCACTTCGTAGCTGTCTTGCGCAAGCATCAACTGATAGTAGGCTTTGCTTACCTGATTCACCAAATCCAGTTTGGAAGCACGCGACTTCTCCACTGCCAGTTCAATATCCGTCTTTGTCATTGACATGGCGCGATATACACCCGGCACGAACAAAGGCAGATTTATGCTCAATCCGGCATTGGCGGTATTCGTACCGTCCTGTCCCATCTTGAACGACATATCATTCAATTTCATTTCGGCTGCCTTGATCGTATGATCCACAGACCCTGCGATACTGGCTTCCGGCAACAGACTTTGCCACGCTTCCTTGCCGGCAACTTTCTTCAAAGCGATTTCTTCTGCCGCCACTTTCATTGTCGGATTCTCATCCAAGGCAATTTCCAAGGCTTTTTCTAAGGTTAAGGTTAGCGTATTCCCCGCTGTCTGCGTTTCTTGCGCTTTTGCAAAACCAAATGCACAGAGCACTACAGCCATCAAAAGAATCTTCTTACCTGTCAGTCTTTTCATTTTGTTCATAAAACTGGTTTCTAATTTAAATCTTTAATTGTTTGTCAACAGAACCTCATTCTTCCTTATTCTACAATGCGGTTCTTACGGTATTCTTGTATGAAATCTTCCAGTACCTTGGCTCCTTTCTCTGTGGAGATGCCGCGGATATAGGTAAACATGATAGACTCGTACACTTCTATAAATGGATATTCATTGCAAATGTCCGTATTCAGCAGCACATCAAACTGCTCGCGTACCAACAAATTGACAATGGCAAAATTCACGTCCGAACGAAAGATGCCCTGATCGACTCCAACCTTGAAGAAGGACATCGTTTTCTCCGAATCGCTGTCCTGACGGGCTCTCATCATCTCATACACCTTCGGGTATTTCTTGATGTCTTCAAAAAAGCGCTTATTAGTCTTATGGAACACCTCGATGCTTTTCTGAAATACCGCAAGTATCACTTCGAGCACGTTGTGCGACTCCTCAAATATCTGCTGCAAATACTTGTCCCTGTCTGCCTGTGCCTTCAGTATGCATTCCTTCAGCAATGATTCTTTGTCCGAAAAAACTTCATAGAGTGTACGTTTGGATATACCCAATGCAGCCGCAATGTCGTCCATCGTAATACTCTTGATGCCTTTCGAGGTGAAAGCTTCCGTTGCCGTCACTACGATTCGTTCTCTTAACTCTGCTCTTTGGGAAGCGTCTTTTCCATGCTCTGTCATCGTTCGTTCTTCTTAATTGTTTTAATGCAGTTTTCGTTTTTTCTTCATTCACAAAGGAAAAACGGAACAAAGATATATAGAAAACTCAATTAACAAATCTAGTTTCCTTGTATTTATAATCCATTTGAGAATTATTATCATTCTGCAGACTGATATGAAAACAAGTGTTAAGAGGAAATACGGAACAAATACACGGCAAAGATAAGAAGTAAAGGAATAAGAAGTAAAGTTTTATCGCTATCAGAAGGGTTCTGACCGATAAAGGCCGGATAAATGCCGATGAAATTCGACGCTTACCCGGCCATAACAGTCACCCTTATTAACGAAAAACGAAAAAGGGATGGGTTTATGGTTAATATTCAATTTGGTTCCTTTTCAGGAAGGCGACTGTTTTATGTATCTCCTTGTACATCACGATGTCATCTTTCACAAAAGGTACTTCTTTCCTGTATGCGTGAAGGAAACGTTCCAGTACGGGAGACGTTTTTAGCGGGCGACGGAAATCGATGCCTTGAGCGGCGTTCATCAGTTCGATGGCAAGGATATGTTCGAGGTTGTCCATTACTTTATATAGCTTGGTGGCAGCATTGGCACCCATACTCACATGATCTTCCTGCCCGTTGGAAGAGACGATGGAGTCGCTTGATGCGGCATAGCAGTACATTTTATTCTGGCTGACCATTGAAGCGGCGGCGTATTGGGGAATCATAAAGCCGGAGTTCAGGCCGGGATTGGCTACCAGAAATTCGGGGAGTCCACGGAGTCCCATAATCAGTTGGGAAACACGGCGTTCGGAAATATTTCCCAATTCGGCGAGAGCGATGGCAAGGAAGTCATAAGAGATGGCAAGCGGTTGCCCATGGAAGTTTCCGCCGGAGATGATCCGGTCTTCGTCGGGGAAGATGGTGGGGTTATCGGTGACGGAGTTGATTTCCGTCAGCAGGACGGAAGCGACGTAGCGGATGGCATCTTTCGTGGCACCATGCACTTGCGGGATACACCGGAAGGAATAGGGATCTTGCACATGTTCTTTGTGACGTTCAATCAATTCGCTGCCGGCCAGTAGTTTGCGGAAGGCTTCGCCTGTCTCAATCTGTCCCCGGTGAGGGCGGATTTGCTGAATACAGTCCATAAACGGGTCAATACGGCCGTCGAAGGCTTCGAGGGAAAGGGCGGCAATCAGGTCGGCTTTCTTCGAAAGGCGGAAGGCTTTGAGCATGGCGAATACGCCGTTGGCGCTCATAAACTGGGTGCCGTTCAACAGGGCGAGCCCTTCTTTGCTCATTAGCTTGACGGGTTCCCAGCCAAATTCGTCGAGAACGCTGATGGCTTCGCATTTCTTTCCTTTGTAGTAGACATCGCCGACACCGATCAGGGGAAGGAAGAGATTGGCCAGTGGGGCGAGGTCGCCGGATGCTCCAAGAGAACCGCGGTCGTAGACAATGGGCATGACGTCGTTATTGAAGAAATCGAGGATGCGCTGCACGGTAATGAGTTGAACACCGCTATGTCCGAGGGAGAGGGCGTGGGCTTTGAGCAGCATCATTAGTTTGATAATGACGGGGCGGATTTCTTCACCTACGCTGCAAGCATGGCTCTTTATCAGGTTTTCCTGGAGTGTGCCCAGTTCATCGGAGGAGATGTTTTTGGTACATAAGGAGCCGAAGCCTGTTGTAATGCCATACAGGGGTTCTTCGGAAGAAGCTATCTTACGGTCGAGGTAGTCGCGGCATTTCTGAATGCGCAACTTTGCTTCGGGAGCCAGTTCCAGTTTCAGGTTCTCGTTGATAATCCGTTCGATGACTTCGAAGGTCAGTTCGCCGGAACCGACATGATATACATTTTTACTCATACGCGCAAATCTTGGTTAACGGCATCCAGTATTTCTTTCTCTTTCTGACAGGCGGCTTGCTCTATCTTATCGGCTTCGGTTTGCAGTTGCAGGACAAATTCCCGATCTTTGAGCGAACCGAGGTTGATGCGGACATTCAGCAAAGCTCCGAGGACGGCGGAACGGGCGGACATCATGGCGACACAGGCATCTGTGACGGCGTTGCGGTTGCCGAGGTGGACTACGTCTGCAATGATTGTCATCATGTCCAGGGCTTTTCGGGCTACTTCCAGGGGAATGAGGGCGGCCTTTTTAGTTGCTTCCTGAATGGCGGCGCTGCGGGCGGCTTTTTCTTCATCGGTCGCTTTGGGAAGTTTGAAGCAGGCAAATACTTCGTTATAAGCTTCGGAGTCTTTGTCAATGAGTGCGATAAACTCGTCAAGCAGGCGGAGGGTGATAGTTTGGGCGTGTTGCATCAGTTCTTCGCTGACTTCGTAGCCTTTTTTGCCGACGGTAAGCCGGGCTACCATTGTGGTGAGAGCGGAAGCTAATGCTCCGTTCAGCGCAGCAATACTGCCACCACCGGGCACAGGGTCACTGCAAGCCACTTTATCTAAGAAATCTTTTACGGTTAAATCTGCTAACATGGTATTCTGTTTTTTTAATTGGTTATTAATTGACGGGGTATAGCATACCGCCTTTTATGGTCATTATTACACTATTCATTCCTATATAGTAAGGTAGAATGTGATAGTTTGCGGAGTTCAGGACGACAAAGTCACCTTGCTTGCCGACTTCAATGCTGCCGATACGGTCGGCCCGGTGAAGGGCGGCAGCTCCGTTCAAGGTCAGGGCGGTGATGGTTTCTTCTACGCTTAGTTTCATGTAGATGCATGCCAGGGCGATAGTCAAAGGGATAGAACCTGAGAAACAGCTTCCCGGATTGAGGTCGGTGGCAAGGGCTACGGCGCAGCCGGCGTCGATCATTTCACGTCCGCGTGCATAGGGTTCTTTCAGGGCAAAGGCGGTCAGAGGCAGCAGGGTGGCTACTACACCGGTATCTGCCATTGCACGGATTCCGGCATCGGAAGCGTGTAGCAGATGGTCAGCCGATAAGGTACCCAGTTCGGCTGCCAGTTCAGCGCCGCCGAGGGAGACTATTTCGTCAGCATGAAGTTTCAGCAGGAAACCCTGGTCTTTGGCGGCTCGGAGCAGGCGGCGGGATTGCTCGATGGAGAAAACGCCTTGTTCGCAAAAGACATCGCAACATTCGGCGAGTTCGTTCTCACGGATAACCGGAAGCATTTCACGAATCAGGAAGTCGATGTAGTCGTCACCTCTTTCTTTGTATTCTTCGCTTTTCCCTTTATATTCTCCAGGAAGGGCATGGGCACCGAGGAAGGTGGAAACGATGTCGACACGTTTATGTTCGTCATTGTTCAGGCTACGCATTATTTTTAGTTGCAACAGTTCGGTTTCACGATCCAGACCGTAGCCGCTTTTTCCTTCTACTGTGGTCACTCCCATCGTACTCATCTTCTTCAGGAAGCTTTCGGCTGTCGAACGGAGTTTCAGGAAGTTCATTTTCCGCGTCGCTTTCACGGTACTGGCAATGCCGCCACCACGTTCCATGATAGACATGTAGCTTTCGCCTTTCAGACGCCAGGAGAATTCTTCGGAACGTTCACCACCGAATACGAAATGGGTATGGGAATCGACAAAGCCGGGCAGCAGACAGTGCCCGCGGGCATTGTAATGCCAGTAGTGCTGATAGTAGCCGTCGCGGTCTTCACCACGGTTCTCGCCGACGTAGGTGATGATGCCTTTAGTTACTTCCACCGTCCCGTTTTCTATGATTTGCAGTTGCGACATTTCTTCCCCTTTACGGGCGGAAAAGCCGATAGGGGTGACGATGCGGGCGTTGAATATAATCAGGTTTTCACTCATATAGTTGTTTTTAATTATTCCATAATACGAGCTTCCAGAACTTGCTGCATGGAGAAGTTTTCTAGTCCGAGGTAGTAGGATGCTGTGTCAATCAGGGCTTCCATCGGCACAAGGCCGATTATCTCGCTGCCGACAATCGTAACACCGTAGCGGCGGGCTTCGATACGTGTTAATTCGAAGGCACGGTAAAGGGCGGTACGGGTGTAGTCGGTCATGTTGATGGATACTTGCGTTATGTTCCGTTCTTTCAGCTCTACTCCCATCGCCTTGACATAGCGGAGTCCGCCATTGATGTGGCGGATATTTTTGGCTATCTTGGTAGCTATTTCGAGATTGTCCGTACTTAGGTTGATATTATATGCGACAAGCGGCATACGGGCTCCGATGGCTACGGTTCCAGCAGTGGGGTGGCGTTCGGCGGGGCCAAAGTCCGGTTGCCATTCGGGAAGTTTTATCTTTTCGGCCATTCCTTCAAATTCACCTTTGCGGACGGAAGCGAGATTTTCGCGGTGTGGCGCGGTGGCGGATTTTTCGTATAGAAAGACCGGAAGGTTATATAGTTCGGCTACGCGAGCGGCAACTTCTTTTGAAAGTTCGACGGCTTCTTCCATCGTAGTGTTTTTAATGGGAATGAAAGGGACAACATCCACTGCTCCCATGCGGGGGTGTTGTCCTTTATGATGGTTCAGGTCTATCAGACGGACAGCAATTCCGATGGCTTCAACCACTGCGTCACGCAAGGCTTCCGGTCCACCGACGAGAGTGACGACCAGACGGTTATGGTCTTCATCGTTGCTGTAATCGAGTAGCTTTACGCCTGCCTTGCCACGGAAAGGAGCTACTATCTTATCTATTTTCCCTAAATCGCGTCCTTCACTGAAATTGGGGACACATTCGATGATTTTATTCCAACTCATGATAAATATTTATGTTATAGGTTACATTTACAGGATAACTATAGGTTTTATTCAATTATATGCCTTATTTAATTCCACTACATATATTGTTTAATACAACCACATGTATTATTGGGCTCAATTGCATATTTTATTTCAAACGCCTACATCTTCGGGTAGTTCCGTATATTGTGGGAACTTATTCTCTTATCTTATGAGAACTTATTCCCGCAATATAAAGGAACATTTTCCCATATTTTGTGGGATTACTTCACCGTAATATCTGAAACTATTTTCTTTATTAATTCTTCGTCAGCCAAATAGGGCAGTGTTATCTGATAGTCTCCGGCGTGGGATTCGTTGAATGCTTCACTAGTTTCTATTGCATGCGGATTACGTGCCCAGGAGCGTCGGGCTACACCACCCATTACATCCCAAAGCATGGCGGAACGAAGTATTTCATCCACCCGTTCGCTACCATCGCATACCATACCGAAACCACCGTTTATTGCTTTACCAATACCGACTCCGCCACCATTGTGCAAAGCTACAAGACTCATTCCACGGGCGCAGTTTCCGGCAAAGCACTGCACTGCCATATCTGCCATCACATTGCTTCCGTCTTTTATATTCGATGTTTCCCGGAAGGGGGAATCCGTGCCGCTCACGTCATGGTGGTCGCGTCCCAACATGATAGGCCCTACTTCGCCACGGCGAACCATTTCATTGAAGCGGAGTGCTATGTTCATTCTTCCCACAGCATCCTGATAAAGAATGCGTGCCTGCGTTCCCACTACCAACTGGTTCTTTTCCGCATCACGTATCCAATTATAATTATCCAAATCCTGACCGCGTCGATTGACGTCGATACATTCCATGGCTGCATGGTCTGTCTTTATCAGATCTTCATGTTTTCCACTCAGGCAAACCCACCGGAACGGGCCGTAACCGTAGTCAAAGAGTTGAGGTCCCATAATGTCTTCTACGTAACTCGGCCAGATGAATCCGTCTTTCTCGTCTACACCGTTGCGGGAGATTTCTTTTACTCCGGCGTCATAAATCGCTTTCATAAAGGAGTTTCCATAGTCAAAGAAATAGGTACCTCGTGCTACCAGCTTTTTGATTACTTCGAAATGACGGTGCAAGGAGATATCCACCAAACAGCGGAATTGCTCGGGAGATTCGTGAAGAAGTTGTGTACGCTCTTCAAAAGTCAGTCCGGCAGGGCAATAGCCGCCTTCGTAAACGGCATGACAAGAGGTCTGGTCGGATAATAGTTCAATGGAGATATTCTTTTGTTCGGCATATTCAAGCAGATCGACTACATTGCCATGATAGGCTATTGAACAGGGTTCGCGACGCTGCATCGCTTCGTTTGCCATCCGGTATGCCTCTTCCATATCTTGCGTGACGTGTCCTACCCAACCTTGGCGATAACGTGTTTCAATACGGGAACTGTCTACTTCGGCTATTATGGAAGCGGCTCCGGCTATCTCGGCAGCTTTAGGCTGCGCTCCGCTCATTCCGCCCAAACCGGAAGATACAAACAGATGTCCCCGCAAATCTTTGTCTTGTGGAATACCGAGTTTCAAGCGCCCCGCATTGAGCAGGGTATTAAATGTGCCATGGACGATTCCCTGCGGGCCGATGTACATCCAACCGCCGGCTGTCATCTGACCGTAATTAGCTACTCCCATCTGGGCGGCAATGTGCCAGTCGTGCTGATTATCGAATTGGCCGATCATCATGGAGTTCGTTATAATGACGCGGGGAGCGTCGGGACGGGAACGGAAAAGCCCTAAGGGATGACCGGACTCTATGACCAGGGTTTGTTCCTGGGTTAGTTCTTCGAGATATTGTTTAATCAGGCGATATTGCATCCAGTTTTGGC
Organism: Bacteroides congonensis; assembly: GCF_900130125.1. Lineage (GTDB taxonomy): Bacteria > Bacteroidota > Bacteroidia > Bacteroidales > Bacteroidaceae > Bacteroides > Bacteroides congonensis. The sequence goes on along the minus strand of NZ_FQXY01000010.1, from coordinate 1,623,732 downwards.
AAACTTGTCCGGTCTCACCGTACGTGACAAGTTCGTAGGGATACAAGGCTATATCAAAGCAGAGATTATTGTCAATCATCACTTGAAAGGCTTTACCTTCCAGGCATCGACCACAATACTCATCTATTGGTTTTGCTTTCAAATCGCCTTCAGGACGAAAGCGGTATCCGTAAATCCGTCCGCGAGTACGCAGTTCTTCCATAAATTCGGGGGCTAACTGCTCGTGCCATTCAGAGGGGATATAACGCAAAGCGTTTTTTAGTGCTGTAACTGTTTGAGCCGGAGTAAGTGTGTAACCACGGTCGGGAGCTCTCCGGATACCTTTTACAAAACCCGGATAAGACGGTAGTGTGTTGCCAAGAGTCATCTTCATACTAAAGCAGAATTAAGGATTACAAACTGTAAGTAATACAGCCGTACAACTCTTCGCAAGATAGAAAAAAAGAAGATAAAAGGCAAGAAAAACTTCACTTTTCTTGTCAGAAAGTTATTATTTCTGTTTATCCCGCAATTCCAGCAAATATTTAAAAGTATGCTTTGCCTCCGGGCTGTCATCTTTCAAATAGGCTTGTTTCAATTCGGGGTATTTCTTTAATAATTCAAGCATCTTGTCTTTGTCCATGAATTCAATCTTTCCTGTCTCGGCATTCAATTCATAGCAGACACGTTTTGTGACCAAGCTCGAAGCTGCAAGGGCGTCACCGATATTTCCACCCAGCTTCACATCATCGTCTTCTACAAAATTCCCACCGACAACAGAGCCTAAAGGCACGGCACAGAAATAGATTTTTTTATCTAACTGGACAGCCGGAGCATACCAAGCTCCGAAACGCAGTTTTTTATATCGCAACTTACGGCAATTCAAATATAAATCACCTTTTTCATCGCGCACAGCAAAACAACGCTTTTTCAACCGCCGTCCCATAGACTCGTCATCACCTGCCGTTACCCGGTAATCGGCACCACCGGTCAGCACAATCTGATTCCGGGAACGCTTTTCTACCCGCAGTATGGCAACGGTATCGCCATCTTGAGCAAGCAACTCTTTCAAGTTGGAATAAATTATGTTTTGCGCAATTAACGGAAGGCTAATCACGCTCATCAGCAACAATAAGATACATCCTTTCTTCATAAGCCATCCTCCTTTCCTTGCTAAACGCATTTTAGAGTGGAAAGTTATAAATTTTAGCGGATAAATGCAAGGGGGAGTACAGAAATATCGAAAAAAAAGGAACTGGAAACCAATATTTGCTTCCCTGATGCACTTTCTCCATATGCATTATCAGGCGATATATTCGGATAATTATTGTCGAATCCATATTTTAATCTCCTACCGTTAATAAACAGTAAATCTGCTCCCGACTAAAACAAGCTGCTATCACGAGCGTTGTGAATTATATTACCTTTGCGAAAAAGTATTGAATTTGTCATGGAAAAACTGGAACAGATTATCGCTACATATCAACAGATTATTCAAAAAGCAGAGTTGGAGCTGCAAAGTGCCCGGAAACGTATTTATTACATTAGTCTATTACGATTGGTTTTATTCGTCGGTGCCATAGCCGGTGCAGTCACTTTCTGGGCTGACGGGTGGCTGTATATCTCTGTATTTGCCATCCTGCCTTTTATCCTATTTGTATGGTTGGTAAAACGTCACAACTTTTGGTTTCACCGGAAAGATTTCCTGAAAAAGAAAATAGCAATCAACGAACAGGAGTTGAGGGCTATCCAATATGATTTCTCTGATTTTGAAGACGGTGAAGAATATATTGATTCGGGACATCTCTATACTTTCGATCTGGATGTATTCGGGGAACATTCTCTTTTCCAGTATATTAACCGTACATCAACACCTGTCGGCAAACAGCATCTTGCAGATTGGTTCAATAGTCATCTGGAAAATAAGGAAGCCATTGAACAGCGCCAGGAAGCTATTCGCGAATTATCCACAGAACTGGAATACCGGCAACAAATCCGTTTACTTGGATTACTTTATAAAGGAAAGCCCGCTGATACTACCGAAATTAAAACATGGGCCGACAGCCCAAGTTATTACCGAAAGCATACGTTATTACGTATTATCCCGATAACGGTAAGTATCATCAATCTCGTATGTATAAGTCTTGCCTTTTCAGGTATTTTGCCTGCCAGCGCCGCCGGCGGGGTATTTATTAGTTTTGTCATATTCAGTTCTGTCTTCTCCAAAGGAATTACAAAACTGCAAACTACTTATGGTAAAAAGCTGCAAATTCTCTCCACATATGCCGATCAGATTCTTCTTACGGAGAAAAAAGAGATGCACAGCCCTATATTGCAGCAATTAAAAGCGGAACTTACCAGTCAGAATCAAACAGCTTCGCAGGCTGTCCGCCAGCTTTCCAAATTAATGAATGCACTGGATCAACGGAGTAATTTGCTAATGAGCACTATTCTCAACGGACTTATATTTTGGGAACTACGTCAGGTTATGCGAATTGAGCAATGGAAGGATACGCATGCCAAAGACCTTCCCCGCTGGATAGAAACGATCGGAGAAATAGATGCTTACTGCTCGCTGGCAACATTCGCATACAATCATCCTGAATATATTTATCCGAAGATTTGCTCTCAGTCTTTTCATTTACAGGCTAAAGGACTCGGTCATCCTTTAATGGATCGGAACAAATGCGTGCGCAATGGAATAGACATCGACAAGCGTCCTTTCTTTATTATTATCACCGGAGCGAATATGGCAGGTAAAAGTACTTATTTACGTACCGTAGGTGTAAATTATCTCTTAGCATGCATTGGTGCTCCTGTCTGGGCGGATCAAATGGAGATATATCCGGCCCGCCTTGTCACTAGCCTTCGTACCAGTGATTCATTGACCGACAACGAATCGTATTTTTTTGCTGAGCTGAAACGGCTAAAGTTAATCATAGATAAGTTGGAAGCCGGAGAAGAACTCTTCATCATCCTGGACGAAATTCTGAAGGGTACAAACTCTATGGATAAACAAAAAGGTTCTTTTGCACTCATCAAGCAGTTTATGAATATGAATGCGAATGGTATCATCGCAACTCATGACCTTCTATTGGGAACTTTAATAGATTCTTTCCCACAGAATATCCGGAACTATTGTTTTGAAGCAGATATCACGAATAATGAGCTTACTTTCTCTTATCGGATGAGAGACGGAGTTGCGCAAAATATGAATGCCTGCTTCTTAATGAAAAAAATGGGGATAGCCGTTATTGACGACTAATCCCCATCCTTATGTATGAAAATTAAAGTTCAGTTTTAATTCACATTATCCCTGCTTGCTTTTTGAAAGAAAAGCTACCACAGCAGAAGCGCCGTCATTCGTAAAATACTGCACGGACGTTATCGGCTGATAATTGTAAGGCACAAACTGGAGCAACTGTACGGCTGCAAACTTCTTGTCTTCAGAAAGTATCACGTCCATACGTATATTGCCGCTTGACTCGCTCTTAATAGCCGAGTCGGTAGAGAATGAACCCGAATTAACTATATTTGTCAAAGAGTCCATATGCTTCAAATCAAAGAAGATGCTCTGCTCTTTAGCCACGCTTCCGGTAGGTAAATAAACGACTTCCTTAGATTTCCAGAAAAAACGGAAAATTCCCATCAGGAATAGTCCGGTTCCAAGAACCATTAAAGCCATGCTGACAGTAGATGATTTGTCTTCCAGTTGAAAAGTGGAAGCGAATGCTAAAATCCCCACCAATAACATGACAGAAGAGATAATAACTCCGGAAACACTGGTACGTTTAGCGATATCAGGATGTGAAGATGCAAAAATAGTAGCATCAATAACTTGAGTAGTTGCCATAATATTTAAAATTTAATTTATTAGTAAAAATATAAAGATAGTAAGGGTTACCAGTATGCGGATTATACCAGTAATCATAAAAGAAATAATACCAATAAATTAACTGCTAAATAATAATATGCCTTAGAGTAAATACATAGTATTCACTCGCTGGTTGGCAATAATAGGAAGTTGTTGTGTTATAAATCCGCCCTAAATGTTGGGAAAGTGAATTATCACGCTCAGCACCGCATTGCTGCAAATTCCTCAATGTAGTGAAGTATTCTCCAAGCTGTACACGTTGGATACGTGTCACGGATATTTGATGACTCTGCAAATTTGTCAGTTCGGCCACAGGTGAACAAGGAAACTCAGGAGCACTGATCTGTCCGTGTTGTTTCATTGAATAGGTAACAGCATTCTCTGTCTGCTCCACTGTTTTTTCAGTGAAAACATTGCCTGCAATCCCGTGAAGGGCAACTGTCAGCAACAGAAACAATATTACCTTTATAAATTTTGCCATATTCTCCTGCAAATATAACAGATTCCACTTATGAAAAGTTCATTCGGGGTATCTTTTAATTTATCTTAGGATAAGTAAACAGGCTCGTAACAAAAAAGGCCATCCCTTTCGGAATAGCCTTTTTTATATCTATAAGAATAATTGTTGAATTATTCTGCTGATTCTACTTTTAGTTCTTCAACTTTCGGAGCTTCAGTTGCAGGAGCTTCAACAGCAGCAGGAGCAGCTTCGGCACTCTTCTTAGAACGACGAGTACGAGTGGCTTTCTTAGCAACTTTTTCTTTAGCCATGTTTTCATTGTAGTCAACCAACTCAATGAAGCACATTTCAGCGTTGTCCCCCAAACGGTTACCAGTCTTGATGATACGAGTATAACCACCCGGACGATCAGCAATCTTAACAGAGATTTCTTTGAACAGTTCTGTTACTGCAATCTTATCTTGCAAGTTGCTAAATACAACACGACGAGAGTTCGTAGTGTCTTCTTTAGACTTAGTAATCAAAGGCTCAACAAACTTCTTCAAAGCTTTTGCCTTTGCAACAGTCGTAGTGATTCTTTTGTGCTTGATCAAAGAGCAAGCCATGTTAGATAACATAGCACTTCTATGAGAAGCAGTACGACCTAAATGATTGAATTTTTTATTATGTCTCATTTTTTATTCTTTATCCAATTTATATTTAGAAATGTCGGTTCCAAACGACAGATTCAGACTTTCCAGCAAATCATCAAGCTCGGTAAGCGATTTCTTTCCGAAGTTTCTGAATTTCAGCAGGTCAGTTTTGTTGAACTGTACCAAGTCGCCAAGAGTTTCTACGTCAGCAGCCTTCAAACAGTTGAGGGCACGAACTGACAAGTCCATATCAACGAGCTTAGTCTTCAACAGCTGACGCATGTGCAATACTTCTTCATCAAACTCTTCATTGCCGTCAGTATCGTTACTTTCAAGCGTGATCTTCTCGTCAGAGAACAACATGAAGTGATAAATCAGAATTTTTGCAGCTTCTTTCAGCGCTTCCTTCGGATGTATAGAACCGTCGGTACTAATTTCAAGTACTAGCTTTTCGTAGTCAGTCTTCTGTTCTACACGGAAGTTTTCTACAGCATACTTGACATTACGTATCGGTGTATAAATAGAGTCGATTGGAATTACATTAACATCCGTGCAATACTCGCGATTTTCATCGGCAGGTACATAACCACGTCCTTTGTTAATTGTAATATCAATCTGCATAGTTGACTTAGAATCTAAATGACAAATAACTAATTCCGGATTTAACACTTCAAATCCAGTCAAATACTTACCTATGTCACCTGCTTTAAATTCACTGGAATTCTCGACAGTGATGCTCACTTTTTCGCTCTCGAACTCTTCAACTACTTGCTTGAATCTTACTTGTTTCAGATTCAAGATAATGTTGGTAACATCCTCTTTTACTCCAGGTACACTAGAAAATTCATGCTCCACACCATCGATTCTGATGGTAGTGATAGCAAAACCCTCTAATGAAGAAAGAAGGATACGGCGTAATGCATTACCTACGGTAATACCAAAACCCGGTTCCAACGGACGAAATTCGAATTTACCGAATCTGGAGTCCGCCTCCAACATCAATACTTTATCAGGTTTTTGAAATGCTAATATCGCCATGAAATTAATTATTATTTAGAATACAATTCAACGATCAAATGTTCTTTAATGTTCTCAGGAATGTCTGCTCTTTCAGGTATGTGCAACATTTTACCAACCTTTGAAGCTTCGTCCCATTCCAACCATGCATACTTGCTGTGATTGAAACCAGCGAGAGAGTTAGCAACAACTTCCAAAGATTTAGATCTTTCACGAACACCAATCAATTGACCCGGTTTTACTGCATATGAAGGAATGTTTACCACTTCACCATCTACAGTAATGTGCTTGTGACCAACCAACTGACGAGCAGCAGCACGCGTAGGAGCAATACCCAAACGGAATACTACGTTGTCAAGACGGCTTTCCAGCAATTGAAGAAGTACCTCACCGGTAATACCTTTAGCAGTAGCTGCTTTTTCAAACAAATTGCGGAATTGTTTCTCTAAAACTCCATAGGTGTATTTAGCTTTCTGCTTTTCACGAAGTTGCACACCATATTCAGAAGTTTTTCTTTTTCTAGAATTACCGTGTTGTCCGGGAGGGTAGTTCTTCTTTGATAAAACTTTATCAGCTCCAAAGATTCCTTCTCCGAATTTACGGGCGATTCTTGATTTTGGTCCAGTATATCTAGCCATTTCTTTTTAAATATTTAATTGTTTATTCATGAACTCAATTTGTTGCAGCCGCGATTACAGAGAGAAATTAATGTAATCCAAAAACAAAATCAAGATCATTGTAAGTTAAAGGTAAATTAAACTCTACGTCTTTTTGGAGGACGACAACCATTATGTGGAAGCGGAGTTACGTCAATGATTTCAGTAACTTCGATGCCAGCACCGTGGATAGTTCTAATAGCAGACTCACGTCCGTTACCTGGACCCTTCACATATGCTTTTACCTTTCTAAGGCCAAGATCGAATGCAATCTTTGCACAATCCTGGGCAGCCATCTGTGCTGCATAAGGAGTATTCTTTTTAGAACCTCTAAATCCCATTTTACCAGCAGATGACCAAGAGATAATCTGCCCTTCACTGTTTGCAAGAGAAACAATAATATTGTTGAAAGATGAATGAACATGCAACTGTCCATTAGCGTCTACTTTCACATTTCTCTTTTTAGCTGCAACTGTTTTTTTTGCCATATCAACAATTATTATTTAGTAGCTTTTTTCTTATTAGCAACGGTTTTCTTTCTACCCTTACGAGTACGTGCATTGTTCTTAGTGCTCTGACCTCTTACAGGCAGACCAATACGGTGACGTACACCACGGTAGCAACCAATATCCATTAATCGCTTAATGTTCAATTGGATTTCAGAACGAAGATCACCTTCTACCTTATACTCTGCACCGATAATCTCACGAATCTTAGCAGCTTGATCATCTGTCCAGTCCTTAACCTTCAGATCTTTATCTACACCAGCTTTATCTAAAATTTTTGCTGAACTACTGCGACCTATTCCATATACATAGGTCAACGCAATTTCACCTCTTTTGTTCTGAGGTAAATCTACACCAACTATTCTTATAGCCATATACTAAATTATTTTTTTTGCAAAAATAACAAATTATCCTTGACGTTGTTTATACTTAGGATTTTTCTTGTTAATAACATACAAACGGCCATTACGTCTAACGATCTTACATTCTGGCGTGCGTTTCTTTAATGATGCTCTTACTTTCATATCTTATTTTATTTATATCTAAATACAATTCTTCCTTTCGATAAGTCGTAAGGAGACATTTCGACTCTCACTTTATCTCCTGGCAGGATCTTGATGTAATGCATCCTCATCTTGCCTGAAATATGTGCGGTAATCTCATGCCCGTTTTCTAATTCAACACGAAACATTGCATTCGACAATGCTTCAACTATAACTCCATCTTGTTCTATTGCAGATTGCTTTGCCATATTATATTGCTTTATCTCCTAAAACTTCTTCTATGAATTTGAATGATGACAAAATATCAGCTTCACCAGCTCCTACAGCTACCGTATGTTCAAAGTGTGCAGCACACTTACGGTCTCTGGTCCTCACCGTCCATCCGTCACGTTCCATAATCACTTGCCGGTCACCCTGTGTTATCATCGGCTCTATCGCTATGCAAAGGCCTTTTTTCATCAAAGGTCCATATCCTCTCTTACCGTAATTGGGAACTTGAGGATCTTCATGCATTTCATGACCAATGCCATGACCTACAAACTCACGCACTACACCATAAGAATGAGACTCACAATATTGCTGGATAGCATATCCGACATCTCCGATTCTTTTGCCTTGCACTGCATTCTGAATGCCAATATATAACGCTTCTTTAGTAACCTTCAACAAATTACGAACTTCTTCGTCTACCTCTCCTACACAAAAAGTATAAGCAGAATCACCACAAAAACCATTCATATAAGTTCCGCAATCCACAGATACGATATCACCTTCTTTCAGGACAATATCGTTTGGGATTCCATGCACCACCTGTTCATTTACAGAAGTACAGAGAGATGCGGGAAACGGTTCCCCGTATTGATTCGGAAATCCTTTGAAAGTTGGAGTTGCTCCGTGATCTCTAATGAATTCTTCAGCAACTTTATCCAACTCACGTGTAGTTACACCGGGCTTCACCAGTTTGGCAACCTCTGCCAAAGTCTTTCCGACCAGCAGGTTGCTCTGACGGAGCAATTCTATTTCATCTTCTGTTTTAAGAAATATCATTTCTAATCTAAAGAATTAATATGCCGCTACACCAGCGCGTCCTTTAATACGACCTGACTTCAACAGACCATCATAATGTCTCATCAACAAATGACTTTCAACCTGTTGCAGTGTATCAAGAACCACACCTACAAGAATTAACAAAGACGTACCACCGAAGAATTGAGCGAAACCGGCTTGTACTCCGAATATACCAGCAAATGCAGGCATAATGGCAACCAAAGCCAGGAAGAAAGAACCCGGTAAAGTAATACGAGACATAATATCATCAATATACTCTGCTGTTTTCTTTCCCGGTTTAATGCCAGGAATAAAACCATTGTTTCTCTTCATATCCTCAGCCATCTGAGTCGGATTAATTGTAATTGCAGTATAGAAATATGTAAATAATATAATCATTACCGCAAAGACAAAATTATACCAGAAACTTGTATGATCTGTAAACGCATGCAAGAAACCGCCTGCATCATTTACATTGGAAAAACCGATAAATGTAATAGGTATAAACATGATTGCCTGAGCAAAGATGATAGGCATTACACCAGCAGCATTCACTTTCAAAGGAATGTACTGTCTTGCACCACCATATTGCTTGTTACCTACAATTCTCTTAGCATACTGCACAGGAATCTTCCTTGTACCCTGCACCAAAAGAATAGCAGCGCCAATCACTAACAATAAGAATACGATTTCAATTATAAACATAATCAGACCACCACTCTTATTTGCTACTCTTGATACAACCTCCTGCAACAGAGCATCAGGGAAACGGGCGATAATACCGATTAAGATGATAAATGAAATACCATTACCAATACCTTTATCAGTAATTCTTTCACCAAGCCACAAAATAAACATACTACCTGCTGCCAAAATAATGGTAGAGGTAACCATAAACAGAGTCCAATCTAATGAAGCATTTAAGGAAGGGCCAGCCTGCATTTTAAGATTGAGCAAATAAGAAGGGGCCTGAACTAACAATATAGCGATCGTCAGATAACGAGTATATTGATTCATTTTTCTTCTGCCGCTCTCACCTTCGCGTTGCAGCTTCTGGAAATACGGTACAGCGATTCCCAACAACTGGATTACGATAGATGCAGAGATATAAGGCATGATTCCTAATGCAAAAATAGAGGCATTAGAAAATGCTCCTCCAGAGAACATATTTAACAAGGCTAAAAGGCCTTCACTTGTTTGTTCGTGCAATTTTGCCAACATAGCCGGATTGATACCCGGTAATACGACATATGATCCGAAACGGTAAATTGCCACAAACAATATGGTGATGAGGATCCGCTGTCTCAGATCCTCAATCTTCCATATATTCTTTAATGTTTCAATAGCTTTTCTCATTGAATCAGAGTTTTACTACAGTTCCACCAGCAGCTTCGATAGCAGCAGTTGCAGTCTTAGAGAATGCATGAGCTTCTACTTCCAGCTTGTTAGTCAGAGTTCCGTTACCCAATACTTTTACCAACTGATTTGAAGAAATAAATCCTGCTTCGATAAAGTCGTTAACACCAACTTTTGCCAAGCTCTTAGCTTCAGCAAGTTTCTGGATAGTATCCAAGTTGATTGCTTTATATTCTACACGATTGATATTCTTAAAACCAAATTTAGGAACTCGACGTTGAAGAGGCATCTGACCACCTTCAAAACCGATTTTCTTAGAGTATCCAGATCTTGATTTAGCTCCCTTATGACCTCTTGTAGAAGTACCGCCTAAGCCAGAACCAGTTCCACGTCCAATTCTTTTTCTTGTCTTAGTAGATCCCTCTGCAGGTTTTAAATTACTTAAGTTCATATTGTAATTTCGTTTTATTATTCAATAAATGATTACTTAACAATGGTAACCAAGTGTTTTACCTTATCTACCATTCCAAGAATTGAAGGAGTGCTTTCGTGTTCAACCACGCGGTTCAGTTTACGAAGTCCCAGTGCATCAAGAGTTCTTTTCTGATCAGCCGGAGCACCAATTCTACTTTTAACTTGTTTAATCTTTATAGTTGACATATCCCCTCCTTATCCTCTAAATACTTTTTCAACACTAATACCTCTGTTCTGAGCAACCATTCTTGCATCACGCATTTCGCTTAAAGCTTCGATTGTAGCTTTAACAAGGTTATGCGGATTTGAAGAACCCTTTGATTTTGCCAAAACGTCAGTTACACCAACACTTTCCAAAACAGCACGCATAGCACCACCGGCTACAACACCAGTTCCGTGAGATGCAGGTTTGATGAATACTTCAGCACCACCAAATCTAGCTGATTGTTCATGAGGAACAGTACCTTTCAAAATAGGTACCTTCACCAGGTTCTTTTTAGCTGACTCAACACCTTTAGCGATAGCAGCTGTTACTTCACCTGCTTTACCAAGTCCCCAACCAATGATACCTTCTTCGTTACCTACAACAACGATTGCAGAGAAACTAAAAGTTCTACCACCTTTGGTAACTTTAGTAACACGATTAATAGCAACCAATCTATCTTTCAGTTCTATATCGTTAGTAATCTTAACTCTATTATTAACTCCTGCCATAATGATTAAAATTTAAGTCCACCGTTACGAGCAGCATCAGCTACTTCTTTTACTCTCCCATGATACAAGTAACCATTACGGTCGAAAACAACAGTAGTTATACCTGCTTCCTGAGCCTTTTTAGCAATCATCTCACCAACTTTAGCAGCTTGTTCTTTTTTAGCAACCTTCTCAGTCACACCTAAAGAAGAAGCAGCAGCCAGTGTCTTACCAGAAAGATCATCGATAATCTGGACATAAATTTGCTTGTTACTTCTAAATACACTCATACGCGGACGTTCAGTAGTACCTGAAATCTTATTGCGTACGCTATATTTGATCTTAACTCGTCTTTCTATTTTTGTTGTCATAATAATCTAATTTTATATGATTTACTTAGCGCCGGCTGATTTACCAGACTTTCTACGAATTACTTCGCCAACAAACTTAATACCTTTACCCTTATATGGTTCAGGCTTACGGAAAGAACGTATTTTAGAGCAAACTTGACCAAGCAACTGTTTGTCACACGATTCCAATATGATAAGAGGATTCTTATTTCTTTCAGACTTAGTTTCAACCTTTACCTCAGCAGGCAATTGAATGAAAATATTGTGTGTATAACCTAAAGCCAGTTCAATGATGTTACCTTGGTTAGAAGCACGATAACCTACACCGACAAGTTCCAACTCTTTCTTATATCCTTCAGATACGCCCACAACCATGTTATGAACCAATGAACGATACAAACCGTGGAAAGCATGTTTCTGCTTCGGGTTATCAAGCATTTCTTTATCGTTTTCTGTTAAAGTCACGTGTCCATCTTCAATGGCAACATTGATAGCAGGATTCACATATTGGCTCAATTCGCCTTTGGGTCCCTTTACGGTAACCACATCATCCTTCAGAGTGACTGTCACTCCAGCAGGAATACTAATGGGTAATTTTCCTATTCTTGACATTCTAATTCCTCCTAATTAATATACATAACACAAGACTTCACCACCGATCTTCAGTTCTGCAGCCTCTTTGTTAGTCATTACACCTTTGGAAGTAGATATTATAGCAATACCCAGCCCATTAATAACACGCGGCATATCTTTATAACCAGTATACTTACGCATACCCGGAGAAGATATTCTTTCTAATTTTTTGATTGCGTTAACTTTGTTAACAGAATCATACTTCAAGGCAACCTTAATAGTTCCTTGAGGACCATCTTCTACAAACTTATAGTTAAGAATGTAGCCTTTTTCAAAAAGAATCTTAGTGATTTCTTTTTTCAAGTTCGAAGCGGGAACTTCAACAACTCTGTGCTTAGCACCAATCGCGTTCCGCAACCTCGTCAAATAATCTGCTATTGGATCAGTCATATAAAATAAATTAAATTAATCAGGACTTCCCTGACAATATTTAAACAATAATTACCAGCTTGCTTTCTTTACGCCTGGGATCAGTCCGTTAGATGCCATTTCACGGAATTGAATTCTTGAAATTCCGAATTGGCGAATATAACCTTTAGGACGACCAGTCAGTTTGCAACGGTTGTGCATACGAATCGGATTAGAATTCTTCGGCAACTCTTGCAACTTCTGTGCAGCTTCGAAAGCGTCAGCAGGATCACCTGTTCTAACGATTTGCTTCAAAGCAGCTCTTTTTTCCGCGAATTTGGCTACTAATTTAGCACGTTTTACTTCACGTGCTTTCATTGATTCCTTTGCCATATCTATTAGTCTTTTTTAGCGTTTTTAAAAGGTAAACCGAATTCCTTCAGCAATGCATAACCTTCTTCATCTGTTTCCGCAGAGGTTACAAAGGTAATATTCATTCCGAGAATTCTTGTAATACTATCGATATTTATTTCAGGGAAAATAATTTGTTCCTGAATACCAAGGGTATAGTTACCTTTACCATCAAACTTACTTTCGATACCTTTGAAGTCACGGATACGAGGAAGAGCTACACGAACCAATTTTTCAAGGAATTCGTACATTCTTTCACGACGTAAAGTTACCATAACGCCAATCGGCATTTTTTTACGCAACTTAAAGTTTGCGATATCTTTACGAGAAATGGTAGCTACAGCTTTCTGACCTGTAATAGCTGTCATTTCATTGATTGCAACTTCAATAATCTTCTTATCGGCAACAGCCATACCTAAACCCTGATTGATAACAATCTTCTTAAGTACGGGTATCTGCATTGTAGAAGAATACTGGAACTGTGATTTCAATGCAGGTGCTATACGCTCTGCATATTCTTTCTTAAGACTAGCAGTATTACTCATTACTTAATCTCCTCTCCTGATTTTTTAGAATAACGCACTACAGTTCTTTTACCTTCCAAAGAACTTACTTTTCTCCCAATACGCGTTGCTTTACCAGTTTTTGGATCAACCGGGTTCAAGTTTGAAACGTGGATAGAAGCTTCCTGCTTCACAATACCACCTTGCGGATTCTTTGCATTCGGTTTTGTGCTTTTAGATACCATGTTGATACCTTCTACAAATGCACGTCCTTCTTTAACAAGAACCTTCAATACACGACCAGTTTTGCCCTTATCTTCACCAGCATTTACGTAAACTGTATCGCCTTTTTTAATATGTAATTTACTCATTACTTAAATCTTTTACAAAATTAAAGTACCTCAGGCGCAAGTGACACAACTTTCATGTTAGTAGCACGAAGTTCTCTTGCTACAGGACCGAAAATACGACTTCCTCTAATTTCACCTGCATTATTCAACAACACGCAAGCATTATCATCAAAACGTATATAAGAACCATCAGGACGACGGATTTCTTTCTTTGTACGTACAATCAAAGCCTTTGATACTGCACCTTTTTTAACATCACTAGAAGGGATAACACTCTTCACTGAAACAACAATGACATCCCCCACTGAAGCGTAACGACGACGTGTACCACCCAAAACGCGGATACACATAGCCTCTTTAGCTCCACTGTTATCACATACTGTAAGTCTGGATTCTACTTGTATCATAATTACTTAGCTCTTTCAATTATTTCTACTAATCTCCATCTTTTAGTCTTGCTCAAAGGACGAGTTTCCATGATGCTTACAGTATCACCGATATTGCATTCATTCTTTTCATCGTGAGCATGGTACTTCTTCGTTTTGCTAACGAACTTACCATATATAGGGTGTTTTTCCTTAAATTTGGCTGCAATTGTGATAGTCTTATCCATCTTATTGCTCACAACAACCCCTGTTCTTTCTTTTCTTAAATTTCTTGCTTCCATCAAGCTGATCATTTATTGTTAAGTTCTCTTTGGCGTAACTCAGTTTTCATACGCGCAATAGTCCTGCGTAATTGTTTGATTTGAGCAGGATTTTCCAAAGGAGAAATAGAATGATTGATAACCATTTGGTCATAATTAGCTGTTTCTGCCTCTACTCTTTCTACTAAATCACTAGTAGTCATTTCTTTAATTTCTGCAATTTTCATAACACTTACGCATTTTGATTTTGAATATCATAATCACGTCTTACGACAAACTTCGTTGTAATAGGAAGCTTTTGAGCAGCTAAGCGCAATGCTTCTTTCGCGATTTCGTAAGATACTCCTTCAGCTTCAATAATGATTCTACCTGGAGTCACAGGAGCCACAAATCCTTCCGGAGCACCTTTACCTTTACCCATACGTACATCGGCAGGTTTTCTAGTGATCGGTTTGTCCGGGAATATACGGATCCAGATCTGTCCTTGACGTTGCATATATCTTGTTACTGCAATACGAGCAGCTTCGATCTGACGGCCTGTAATCCACTTAGTCTCCAAAGCCTTTATGCCAAAAGAACCAAAGGCCAGCTGATTGCCTCTCTGAGCAATTCCTTTCTGACGGCCTTTTTGTTGTCTTCTGAATTTTGTCTTTTTCGGTTGTAACATAGTTTCCTAAAATTCAAATTCGTTTAGCGATTATTTTTCTTTCTTTTGAAGTTCTTTCCGCCGTTGTTTCCACCATTGTTTCCACGACCACTTTCTTTGCTTTGTGTAAAGTTCGGAGCTAATTCTCTCTTACCAAATACTTCACCTCTACAAATCCAAACTTTGATACCCAGCAAACCTACCTTAGTCAATGCTTCTGCATGACAGTAGTCGATATCAGCTCTGAAAGTGTGCAACGGAGTTCTTCCTTCTTTATACATTTCAGAACGAGCCATTTCAGCTCCATTCAAACGTCCTGAAATCTGAATTTTGATACCTTCAGCCCCCATACGCATTGTGTTTGCGATAGCCATCTTGATGGCACGGCGATAGGCAATTTTACCTTCTACCTGGCGAGCGATGTTGTTAGCAACAATCACAGCATCCAGTTCAGGTCTTTTCACTTCAAAGATATTGATTTGAATATCTTTGTCGGTAACCTTCTTCAACTCCTCCTTTAGCTTATCAACTTCTTGGCCACCTTTACCGATAATAATACCCGGGCGAGCAGTACAAACAGTAATAGTAACGAGCTTCAGCGTACGTTCAATTACGATTCTTGATACACTTGCCTTTGCAAGTCTTGCATTAAGATATTTACGGATTTTGCTATCTTCCAGCAAAGAATCACCGTAATCATTTCCACCATACCAGTTAGAATCCCATCCTCTGATAATTCCTAAACGGTTGCTTATTGGATTAACTTTTTGTCCCATCTACCTTAATTTTGATCTTCGTTATTACTTTTAGCACCAACGAACAATGTTACGTGATTTGAACGTTTGCGAATTCTATAACCTCTACCCTGCGGTGCCGGTCTCATTCTTTTGAGTGTAGCGCCACCATCAACAAAAATCTGTGTTACGAACAACTCGCCACTTTCTGCTTTACGTTCGTTTTTCTGTTCCCAGTTAGCAATTGCAGAGCGAAGCAATTTTTCCACTCTTGCAGCAGCTTCTTTTGAAGAAAATTTCAAAACACCAAGTGCTCTGTTCACTTCCATACCACGGATCATGTCTGCAACCAGACGCATCTTACGCGGAGAAGTAGGAACATTTTGCAATTTTGCAAAATACATGGTCTTAAGGGCTTCTTTTCTCTTTTCAGCCGATATTTTTTTTCTTGCTCCCATTATTATTTATTACTTTATTATTTCAAATAAATCCTGTTATCTTTTCTTGTTACCAGCGTGTCCTCTGAATGTACGAGTTGGAGCAAATTCGCCCAACTTGTGTCCTACCATATTCTCGGTAACATAAACAGGAATAAATTTATTTCCATTGTGAACTGCAACTGTATGGCCTACAAAATCAGGCGAAATCATTGAAGCTCTGGCCCAAGTCTTTACTACGACTTTTTTGCCAGATTCATTCATGGCAAAAATTCTCTTTTCAAGCTTTACGTTAATATATGGACCTTTTTTTAATGAACGACTCATAGTTTACTCAATTAATCAGATTACTTTTTTCTTCTCTCAATAATGTACTTAGATGATTGTTTCTTAGGAGCTCTAGTCTTAAGTCCCTTAGCGTACAATCCCTTACGTGATCTTGGATGACCTCCTGAAGCACGTCCTTCACCACCACCCATCGGGTGATCAACCGGGTTCATAACAACGCCACGGTTACGAGGACGGCGTCCTTGCCAACGAGAGCGTCCAGCTTTACCTGAACTTTCCAATCCATGATCAGAGTTACCTACACTACCGATAGTAGCTTTACATGTGCTAAGAATCTGTCTTACTTCACCTGAAGGCAACTTGATTACACAATACTTACCCTCACGAGAAGTCAACTGTGCAAAGTTACCAGCCGAACGAACCAGAGCAGCACCCTGTCCCGGACGTAATTCGATATTGTGAATCACAGTACCCACCGGAATGTTTTGAAGAGGAAGAGCATTACCAATCTCTGGCGCTGCTGTTTCACCTGACATCAGAGTTGTGCCAACTTGCAATCCATTGGGAGCAATAATATATCTTTTTTCTCCATCAGCATAGAATAACAAAGCGATACGAGCCGAACGATTCGGATCGTATTCAATTGTCTTAACCACTGCCGGAACACCGTCCTTATTTCTCTTGAAATCAACAATTCTAATCACCTTTCTATGACCGCCACCCATGTAGCGCATAGTCATCTTACCTTCGCTGTTACGACCGCCAGATGATTTCTTACCATATACAAGAGACTTTTCTGGTACTGATGCAGTAATTTCCTCGAAAGTACCAATAATTTTATGTCTTTGCCCCGGTGTTGTGGGCTTAAATTTACGTACTGCCATTTTTATTAAATATTGCTATAAAAATCAATAGTATCTCCTTCTTTCAATGTCACGATTGCTTTTTTGAATGCATTCGTACGACCATTGATGATACCTGCCTTGGTATAACGGCTCTTATTTTTGCCAGCATACTTTACAGTATTCACATCAACTACAGTAACATTATAAAGAGCTTCAACTTCCTTCTTAATTTCCAGTTTGTTAGCATCAGGACGCACAACAAAGCCGAAACGATTCAGCTTATCAGTGATTGCAGTCATTTTTTCTGTTACCAACGGTTTAATAATAATTCCCATTATTTAAGCCTCCTTTTTAAATTAAGATATTGTCAATAGCCTTCAAAGAGTTTTCAGTAAGCACAACAACTCCAGCATTCAATACTCTGTAAGTATTTAATCCTGAAATAGTCTGCACATTAGCACCCTCGATGTTACGAGCTGACAAATATACGTTTTTATTTGCTTCCGGTAAAATTACAAGTAGCTTTTTATCGGAAACTTTAAGATTTTTTGTCATTGCAACGAAATCCTTTGTCTTCGGAGCTTCGAAATTGAAATCTTCCACAACAACGATTGCATTGTTTTGAGCTTTATAAGACAAAGCGGACTTACGAGCCAATGTCTTAACTTTTTTATTCAACTTGAAGAAGTAGTCTCTTGGTTTCGGGCCGAAAACACGTGCACCACCAACGAGAACCGGTGAATTCATATCACCACGACGTGCTCCACCGCCACCTTTCTGACGACCGATCTTACGAGTAGAACCACTGATTTCACTTCTTTCTTTTGACTTATGAGTACCCTGGCGCTGGTTGGCCATAAATTGTTTTACGTCCAGATAGATAGCGTGGTCGTTGGGCTCAATTCCGAAGATAGATTCGTTTAACGTAACCTTTCTCCCAGTGTCTTCACCTTTAATGTTATATACGTTAACTTCCATTATTTCTCAATTAATACGATTGAACCTTTGCAACCCGGGATAGAACCTTTGATCAAAAGAAGGTTATGCTCCGCGATTACTTTTAATACCTGCAAGTTTTGTACAGTGACTCTGTCACCGCCAAGTTGTCCACCCATGCGCATTCCCTTGAATACTTTTGCAGGGTAAGAACAAGCACCGATAGAACCCGGTTTACGAGCGCGGTTGTGCTGTCCGTGAGTAGCCTGACCTACACCACCAAAACCATGTCTTTTTACTACACCCTGGAAACCTTTACCTTTAGAAGTACCAACAACGTCAACAAAGTCAGCGCCATCGAACAATTCTACAGTAACTGTATCACCCAGATTCAATTCTGTTTCAAATTCTTTGAACTCGGCCAAGTGTCTCTTCGGTGTTACTCCAGCTCTTTTGAAATGACCCATCAACGGTTTAGTTGTATGTTTTTCCTTTTTGTCCTGGAAACCCAACTGAACAGCTGCATAGCCATCTTTCTCTACGGTTTTAACCTGAGTAACAACACAAGGACCTGCTTCGATAACAGTGCATGGTACGTTCTTACCATCGGCACTGAAAACGGATGTCATTCCGATTTTTTTTCCTAATAATCCTGGCATTTCACTAATTTTTAATTATCAAACTTTAATTTCTACTTCCACACCACTCGGTAACTCCAACTTCATCAGAGCGTCCACTGTCTTAGCTGTTGAGCTATAGATGTCGATCAATCTCTTATAAGAAGAGAGTTCAAACTGTTCACGAGACTTCTTGTTAACGAAAGTCGAGCGGTTCACTGTAAAGATACGCTTGTGCGTAGGAAGAGGAATTGGACCACTAACAATAGCACCCGTAGCCTTTACGGTTCTTACAATTTTCTCAGCTGATTTGTCAACCAAGTTGTGGTCGTAAGATTTCAATTTAATTCTAATTTTCTGACTCATTATATTTTAATTTTAGATAGTTATAAATAAGATAAAGCGGCAGGCTAAGAGTCATTCGCTAGCCTGCTGCCTTAGATATTTTAGAGTAAATCAGCACGTCCCTTTACTTCATCCAATACTGCTTTAGCAATAGAAGTAGAAACCTGAGCGTGATGAGAGTAAACCATTGATGAAGTCGCACGACCCGAAGTAATAGTACGCAATGCAGTCACGTAACCAAACATTTCAGCCAACGGAACCATTGCCTTTACAATACGAGCACCTGAACGGCTCGATTCCATACCTTCAACCTGACCACGACGCTTGTTCAAGTCACCAATAACATCACCCATGTTTTCTTCCGGAGTTACAACTTCCAGCTTCATGATAGGCTCCATCAATACAGGACCGGCTTTAGCACATGCATTCTTATATGCCTGGATAGCACAGATTTCAAAAGATAACTGGTCAGAGTCAACCGGGTGGAATGAACCATCAATCAAAGTTACCTTCAGTGAATCCAATGGATAACCTGCCAAGACACCATTCTTCATCGCAGAAGTGAAACCTTTCTGTACTGAAGGAATAAATTCTTTAGGAATATTACCACCTTTCACTTCATCGATAAACTGCAATCCACCTTCTTTAAAGTCTTCATCAACCGGACCGATCTTAACGATAATATCAGCAAACTTACCGCGACCGCCAGATTGTTTTTTATAAACCTCACGAAGGTCAACTGTTTTTGTGATAGCTTCCTTATAGTTTACCTGAGGCTTACCTTGGTTACATTCTACTTTAAACTCACGCTTCAAACGGTCAATAATGATATCCAAGTGAAGCTCACCCATACCAGAGATAACCGTCTGACCTGTCTGTTCGTCAGTTTTCACTGTAAATGTCGGATCTTCTTCAGCCAGTTTAGCCAAACCATTAGACAATTTATCCATATCTTTCTGAGTCTTAGGCTCAACAGCAATACCGATAACCGGTTCTGGGAAGTCCATTGATTCGAGTACAATCGGTGCACTTTCATCACACAAAGTATCACCAGTATGGATATCTTTAAAACCTACACCTGCACCAATATCACCAGCACCGATTACGTCAACCGGATTCTGTTTATTTGAATGCATCTGGAATAAACGGGAAACACGCTCCTTCTTGCCTGAGCGAGAATTATAGATATAAGAACCAGCTTCAATCTTACCTGAGTACACACGGAAGAATGTCAAACGACCTACATACGGGTCTGTTGCAATCTTAAATGCCAATGCAGAAGTCTTTTCATCATCACTAGGCTTACGATCTTCTTCAGCACCAGTATCAGGATTTGTACCGATTACATTTTCCGTATCCAATGGAGAAGGCAAGAAAGCACAAACATAGTCTAGCAATGTCTGAACCCCCTTGTTCTTGAATGAAGAACCGCAGAGCATCGGAACAACAGCCATTTGAACAGTAGCCTTACGAAGAGCTCTCAACACTTCTTCTTCAGTAATAGTAGAAGGGTCATCGAAATATTTCTCCATTAAAGCATCATCAAATTCTGCTACTTTTTCGAGCATTTTATCTCTCCATTCGTTTGCTTCATCAACAAGATCAGCAGGTATTTCTTCCACTGTATAATCAGCACCCATTGTTTCGTCATGCCAATAGATAGCTTTCATCTTGATCAAATCAACCAAGCCTTTGAAAGATTCTTCTGCACCGATAGGAACAACAATCGGGCACGGATTAGCACCCAAAACGTCCTTCATCTGGCGCACAACCTCGAAGAAGTCTGCACCAGAACGGTCCATTTTGTTAACGTATGCAATACGAGGTACGTTATATTTATCAGCTTGACGCCATACTGTTTCAGACTGTGGTTCTACGCCACCTACCGCACAATAAGCAGCAACAGCACCATCCAAAATACGTAACGAACGTTCTACTTCAGCAGTAAAGTCAACGTGTCCCGGAGTATCAATCAAGTTGATTTTGTAAGTATCACCATCATATTTCCACCTTGTTGTTGTTGCAGCAGACGTAATAGTAATACCACGTTCTTGCTCCTGCTCCATCCAGTCCATAGTAGCAGCACCATCATGTACCTCACCAATTTTGTGAGTCAATCCAGTATAGAACAGGATACGTTCAGAAGTTGTTGTTTTTCCGGCATCGATGTGAGCCATGATACCAATATTACGAGTCAAATGTAAATCTTGCTTAGCCATCTTTTAATTCCTTTTACTTTAAGTTTTTAATTGATTGTATCTTATAGTATTAGAATCTAAAATGAGCAAATGCACGGTTAGCTTCAGCCATTCTATGCATATCTTCTTTACGTTTGTATGCACCGCCTTGTTCATTGAAGGCATCCATGATTTCAGCAGCCAACTTGTCAGCCATTGATTTACCACCTCTTTTACGAGCAAACAGGATCAAATTCTTCATTGAGATTGATTCCTTACGTTCCGGACGGATTTCAGTAGGAACCTGGAAAGTAGCACCACCTACACGGCGAGACTTAACTTCCACTTGCGGAGTCACATTATCCAAAGCCTTTTTCCAGATTTCAAGAGCAGATTTTTCTTCATTAGGAAGTTTCACTTTCACTGTTTCCAGAGCGGCATAAAAGATTTCATAAGATGTATTCTTCTTACCATCATACATCAAGTGGTTTACGAACTTTGAAACCTTTTGGTCATTAAAAACGGGATCCGGAAGGATTACGCGTTTTTTTGGTTTTGCTTTTCTCATTTGTTTGAAAAATAATGTTTTTGTTCTTGGTTGTCTACTTCTCGACTTCTTCAACTCTCCCTCCGGAGAATTTACTCAACCTTTAGCATTTCCAACAAACTAAAACGTAAGTTATTACTTTGATTTTAATTAGATCTTAATCCTTATTTCTTCTTCCCCTTAGCAGGTGCGGCAGCTTGTCCTGGTTTTGGGCGCTTAGCTCCGTATTTAGAACGTCTTTGAGTACGGCCAGCAACACCTGCTGTATCAAGTGTACCACGAACGATGTGGTAACGTACACCCGGAAGGTCTTTTACACGACCGCCACGTACCAAAACGATTGAGTGTTCCTGCAAGTTGTGTCCTTCTCCCGGAATGTAAGAGTTAACCTCTTTCTGGTTAGTCAAACGTACACGAGCTACTTTACGCATTGCAGAGTTCGGCTTCTTCGGAGTAGTAGTATATACTCTCACGCAAACGCCGCGTCTTTGAGGACATGAGTCCAAGGCTGGAGATTTACTTTTCTCCACCAGCACTTCGCGTCCTTTTCTTACTAATTGCTGAATTGTAGGCATTTTAATTGTTTTTTGATTTATATTATTGTTATATTAATTTCGTAACTATACATTTTGGGCTGCAAAAATACGAATAATATTTGAATATTCAATGCACCACAACCTTTTTTTATTTTTTAATATTTTTATATCAGTCTCACGCTTCGCCTTTTACAGTTGTCAGAGGAGAAATAGGAGATTCATCGGAAATACGTATCGGCCCAAATACCCGTTCATATTTAGCGATATTATCTTCCAATGCCCGCAACAGTCGTTTTGCGTGTTCAGGAGCTACGATGACACGCGATTGTACGCCAGCTTTAGGCACACCCGGCATCACGCGTATAAAATCCAGGATAAATTCTGAACTTGAATGGGTTATGATAGCAAGATTGGCATATGTACCTTGTGCTACCTCTTCTTTTAACTCAATCTGTAATTGTCCGTTGTTATTTTGCTCTTCCATTATATTATATGATTAATAGTTATCCTGCAAAATAACACAATTTTCCTGAAACAAAGGCCATACACCCAAATAAAAAGGAACAAAAAAAGGAGCAATTACCTCATTCGGCAATCGCTCCTTCTCATATAGTCAATTGAATTGTATTATTCTACTTCATTGTAGTCGAGTACTGTTTTCTTATTTGCCAAGATACGGTCATACTCCTCTTTCGAACCAACGATCAATTTTTCATATTCACGCTGTCCTGTACCTGCCGGAATCAAGTGACCACAGATCACATTTTCCTTCATACCTTCGAGTTTATCAACCTTACCGTTAATAGCAGCTTCATTCAATACCTTCGTTGTTTCCTGGAAGGAAGCAGCCGACATAAAGCTTGAAGTCTGTAAAGCGGCACGTGTAATACCCTGAAGAATCTGAGTAGATGTAGCAGCCACAGCATCGCGAACCTCAACAGGTTTCAAGTCACGGCGTTTCAGCATACTGTTCTCATCACGCAGCTTACGGGCAGTTACAATCTGGCCAGCCTGCATACTTTGAGAATCACCAGCGTCAACCACAACTTTCTTACCCCAGATACGGTCATTCTCTTCCATGAAGTCCAGCTTGTCTACAACTTGCTGTTCCAGGAAGCGAGTATCACCCGGTTCGTCAATCTGTACTTTACGCATCATTTGGCGAACGATAATCTCGAAGTGCTTATCATTGATCTTCACACCCTGCAAGCGGTATACATCCTGAACTTCATTCACGATATATTCCTGTACAGCTGTAGGACCTTTAATAGCCAGGATATCCGCAGGAGTAGTAGCACCGTCAGACAATGGAGTACCAGCACGTACATAGTCATTTTCCTGTACTAGAATCTGTTTGGATAATGCAACCAGATATTTCTTAACCTCACCAGTCTTGGAAGTTACGATGATCTCACGATTACCACGTTTGATCTTACCCATTGTAACCTCACCATCAATTTCAGAAACGACAGCAGGGTTGGATGGATTACGAGCTTCAAACAATTCGGTAACACGAGGAAGACCACCCGTGATATCACCCGCCTTACCTACGGCACGCGGAATCTTCACGATTACTTCACCGGCTTTCACTTTCTGACCATTTTCGATAATCACGTGACCACCCACCGGCAAGTTGTAAGTACGTATTAAATCACCATCTTCTGTCAGGATATGAGCCGTAGGAACCTTCGTCTTATCCTTAGATTCAATAATGATAATTTCGCGAAGACCTGTAGCTTCATCCGATTCAACCTTATAAGTAACGTTTTCAATTACGCCCTCAAATTCGATCTTACCAGTTGCTTCCGTGATAATAACAGCGTTGAACGGGTCCCATTTAGCAATCAACTTGCCTTTTTCTACCAGTTCCCCATCACCTACATATAACGTTGAGCCATAAGGTACGTTATGAGTAGAAAGAACGATACCAGTATTTACATCTACGAAACGGACTTCAGCCAAACGACCTACTACCACTTTCGCAGACTCACCCATTTCATCAACGATATCTACAGTACGCAACTCCTCAAATTCAAGACGTGCATTATTTTTAGCAACGATACTTGCATTTGCTGCGATATTGGCAGCAGTACCACCGGCGTGGAACGTACGCAATGTCAACTGTGTACCCGGCTCACCGATAGACTGAGCAGCGATTACTCCGACAGCTTCACCCTTCTGAACCATACGGCTCGTAGCCAGGTTACGTCCGTAACATTTAGCACAAACACCCTTTTTAGCTTCACAAGTCAATACCGAACGGATTTCAACACTCTCGATCGGAGAATTTTGAATCTTCTTACCGATTTCTTCTGTGATTTCTTCTCCACCGGCAACTATCAATTCGCCAGTAGTCGGATGAATAATATCATGTACGGAGACACGTCCCAAGATACGTTCATACAGAGTAGCAATAACTTCATCGTTATTCTTAAGGTCAGTACAAACCAATCCACGGAGTGTACCGCAGTCTTCTTCTGTAATAATCACATCATGTGACACATCCACCAGACGACGAGTCAAATAACCGGCATCGGCAGTCTTCAAAGCGGTATCCGCCAAACCTTTACGAGCACCGTGGGTAGAGATAAAGTACTCCAACACCGAAAGTCCTTCTTTAAAGTTCGACAAGATCGGGTTCTCAATGATCTGACCACCTTCAGCACCTGCTTTCTGGGGTTTTGCCATCAAACCACGCATACCTGACAACTGACGAATCTGTTCTTTAGAACCACGGGCACCTGAGTCAAGCATC
This sequence comes from Bacteroides congonensis, assembly GCF_900130125.1. Classification (GTDB taxonomy): domain Bacteria; phylum Bacteroidota; class Bacteroidia; order Bacteroidales; family Bacteroidaceae; genus Bacteroides; species Bacteroides congonensis. The sequence continues at coordinate 1,598,431 of NZ_FQXY01000010.1, read as the reverse complement.
ATGTAAACAGAGTTAAATCCTTGATCATCCGAAGAAATAGTCTTCATCAAGATGTTAGACAACTCAGAGTTAACATGTGTCCAGATATCAATTACCTGATTGTAACGTTCGTTGTTGGTAATGAAACCCATGTTATAGTTGTTAACGACTTGTTCAACTTCGTCGTAACCCTTCTGTACCAAAGTTTCTTTTTCCTTCGGAATGATAATATCACCCAAGTTGAATGACAGACCACCCTTGAACGCCATCTGATAACCCAAATTCTTGATTCCATCCAGGAAGTCCGCGGCCTTAGCCACACCACATACCTTAATTACATCACTAATAATATCACGAAGAGATTTCTTAGAGATAATAGTATTGATATACCCTGCTTCAGGGGGAACGATTTCATTCACAATCACACGTCCTACTGAAGTTTCGCGCATTACGTCTACAATGTTACCATTTTCGTCAACGTCTTTCACGATTACTTTCACCGGAGCGTGAATATCCACTTTACCTTCGTTATAAGCAATCAATGCTTCTTCCGGACCGTAGAATGTCAAACCTTCACCCTTTGCACCGGCACGTAACTTGGTAATGTAGTATAGACCAAGAACCATATCCTGTGCAGGCACAGTAATAGGCGCACCATTTGCCGGATTCAAGATATTATGTGATTGAAGCATCAACATCTGTGCTTCAAGAATTGCTTCATTGCTCAAAGGCAAGTGAACAGCCATCTGGTCACCGTCAAAGTCGGCGTTGAATGCCGTACATGCCAACGGATGCAGCTGGATAGCTTTACCTTCAATCATTTTTGGCTGAAAAGCCTGGATACCCAAACGGTGCAATGTCGGAGCACGGTTCAACAGTACCGGATGCCCTTTCATTACATGTTCCAAGATGTCCCAAATCACCGGTTCCTTGCGGTCAACGATTTTTTTCGCAGACTTAACAGTCTTAACGATACCACGTTCGATAAGCTTGCGGATAATAAACGGTTTGTACAGTTCGGCAGCCATCAATTTAGGAATACCGCACTCACCCATTTTCAATTCAGGACCAACGACGATTACCGAACGAGCAGAGTAGTCAACACGTTTACCCAGCAAATTCTGACGGAAACGTCCTTGCTTACCTTTCAAACTGTCGGACAGTGATTTCAACGGACGGTTGGCATCTGTCTTTACAGCACTTGATTTACGTGAGTTATCAAACAAAGAATCGACAGATTCCTGAAGCATACGTTTTTCATTACGCAAGATTACTTCCGGAGCCTTGATTTCAATCAGTCGTTTCAAACGGTTGTTACGGATAATCACACGACGATAAAGGTCGTTCAAGTCAGATGTAGCAAAACGGCCACCATCCAGCGGAACCAACGGACGAAGTTCAGGCGGGATAACCGGTACGATACGTACAATCATCCATTCCGGTTTGTTGCGTCCGCGTGATGCACGGAACGATTCTACTACCTGAAGACGTTTCAAAGCTTCATTCTTACGTTGCTGGGACGCATCGTTTCCGGCGCGGTGACGCAATTCGTAAGACAAAGCATCCAGATCCAAACGAGCCAGCAAATCATAAATAGCTTCGGCTCCCATCTTAGCGATGAATTTGTTCGGATCATTATCTTCAAGATATTGATTGTCCTTTGGAAGCGTATCCAGAATATCCAGATATTCTTCTTCAGAAAGCAAATCATATTCAGCTACGCCATCTTCAGCTTTTACACCCGGCTGAATAACAACATAACGTTCGTAGTATATAATCGAATCCAGTTTCTTTGTCGGCAATCCGAGCAAATAACCGATTTTATTAGGGAGCGAACGGAAATACCAGATGTGAGCCACCGGCACAACCAACTGGATATGTCCCATACGTTCACGACGCACCTTCTTCTCAGTAACTTCCACACCACAACGGTCGCAGACGATACCTTTATAACGGATACGTTTGTATTTACCGCAATGGCACTCATAGTCCTTGATAGGACCAAAAATGCGCTCGCAGAACAAACCGTCACGCTCGGGTTTGTACGTACGGTAATTAATGGTTTCAGGCTTCAAAACTTCACCACTCGAATTCTCCAGGATTTCTTCCGGGGAAGCCAGACCAATCGAGATCTTCGAGAAATTACTTTTCGACTTATTTTCTTTTCTAAAAGCCATACTCTATATAATTGAGATTTGATAATTGAATCATTGGAAATTGAAAAGACACGGATGTCAACAAGCCTTCATCGGCTTGTTGACATCACGTATTCTTCATTATATTATTCTAGGTTGATACTCAAACCTAAACCTCTCAACTCGTGTAACAATACGTTCAAGGATTCCGGTATACCGGGTTGCGGCATCGGTTCCCCCTTCACTATTGCTTCATAAGCCTTTGAACGTCCTACCACGTCATCAGACTTGATAGTCAGGATTTCCTGCAGGATATGAGCAGCACCAAATCCTTCGAGTGCCCAAACCTCCATTTCTCCGAAACGCTGACCACCGAATTGTGCCTTACCACCAAGAGGCTGCTGAGTAATCAATGAGTACGGACCGATAGAACGAGCATGCATCTTATCTTCAACCATGTGGCCTAACTTCAACATATAAGTTACACCCACAGTTGCCGGCTGGTCAAACTGCTCACCTGTACCACCATCACACAGATAAGTTTTACAGTAGCGGGGCAATCCTGCCTTGTCTGTCCATTCATTCAGATCCTCCATTGTAGCACCATCAAAGATAGGAGTCGCGAATTTCACACCCAATGTCTTTCCGGCACGTCCAAGTACAGCTTCAAAAATCTGACCGATGTTCATACGAGAAGGCACACCCAACGGATTCAATACAATATCGACCGGAGTACCGTCTGCCAAGAACGGCATATCTTCCTGACGTACGACACGTGACACGATACCCTTGTTACCGTGACGACCCGCCATCTTATCACCAACACCGATCTTACGTTTCTTGGCAATATATACTTTAGCCATCTGAATGATACCTGCAGGAAGTTCATCGCCAATAGTAATAGCAAACTTCTTACGCTTCAATTCAGCATCCAGTTCTTTATATTTCTTGATGAAATTCATCACCAAGTCACGAATCATGCCGTTGATATGGTCGTCATTCGTCCAGTTACTTAACTGAATAGAAGTAAAGTCAAGTGAATCAAAGTCAGACGCGCTGAATTTAGCCCCCTTAGCAATCACTTCCGCACCCAGATAATCTTTCACACCCTGAGAAGTCTTACCTTCTGTCAAAGTCATCAGTTTCTTAACCAGGATACGTTTCAAGTCCGCTACCTTTGATTCGAATTCATCATCGATCTTAGGCAACAATGCCTTATCAGCAAGCTTAGAGCTACGATTCTTGATAACACGTGAGAATAACTTCTTGTCGATAACAACACCTTTCAAAGAAGGAGAAGCTTTCAGTGAAGCATCTTTCACATCACCGGCCTTATCACCAAAGATTGCACGAAGCAGTTTTTCTTCAGGAGAAGGATCAGACTCACCTTTCGGAGTAATCTTACCGATCATGATATCACCCGGTTCGATACGAGCACCAATTCTTACGATACCGTTTTCGTCCAGATCCTTAGTAGCTTCTTCACTCACATTCGGGATATCAGAAGTCAATTCTTCCATACCACGCTTTGTTTCACGAACTTCCAAAGAATATTCTTCTACGTGAATTGAAGTCAGCAAGTCCTCGCGTACCACACGCTCGTTCAAAACGATAGCATCCTCATAGTTGTAACCCTTCCAAGGCATATAAGCAACCAACAGGTTTTTACCCAGTGCCAGTTCACCCTTTTCAGTAGAATAACCTTCGGTCAATATATCGCCTTTCTTCACACGTTGTCCTCTCTCACAAGTCGGGCGTAAGTCAATCGTCATGTTCTGATTGGTCTTACGGAATTTAGGCAATCTATATTCCTTCAAAGCTGGTTCGAAGCTTACAAATTCTTCATCCTCTGTACGGTCATACAAAATACGAATCGTAGTAGCATCCACGTAGTCAACTACGCCATCCCCTTCCGCAGTAACCTGCGTACGAGAATCTCTAACCAACTGACGTTCGATACCTGTACCAACAATCGGCGCCTCGCTTCTCAACAATGGAACTGCCTGACGCATCATGTTTGATCCCATCAATGCACGGTTAGCATCATCATGTTCCAGGAACGGAATCAATGAAGCTGCGATTGATGCAATCTGCTGAGGAGAAACGTCCATCAAGTCCACTTCCTGTGGTTCAACAACCGGGAAATCAGCATCCTGACGAGACTTAACTTTATTACGCACGAATGTACCGTCATCATTCAACGGAGCATTACCCTGTGCAATAACCTTTTCTTCCTCTTCTTCGGCAGTCAGATAAATCAGACCGTTATCAGAAAGATCCACTTTTCCGTTTTCAACCTTGCGATACGGAGTTTCAATGAATCCGAGTTCATTAATTTTTGCGAATACACACAATGAAGAAATCAAACCGATGTTCGGACCTTCAGGAGTCTCGATCGGGCAAAGACGACCATAGTGTGTGTAGTGAACGTCACGAACCTCAAATCCGGCGCGTTCACGGGAAAGACCACCAGGACCCAGCGCAGACATACGACGCTTGTGCGTGATTTCAGCCAACGGGTTTGTCTGATCCATGAATTGAGACAAGGCATTCGTTCCGAAGAAAGAGTTGATTACAGAAGAAATAGTCTTCGCGTTAATCAAATCAATCGGAGTGAACACTTCATTGTCGCGAACGTTCATACGTTCACGAATCGTGCGGGACATACGAGCCAAACCAACAGCAAACTGGTTAGAAAGCTGTTCGCCCACCGTACGCACACGACGGTTGCTCAAGTGGTCAATATCATCCACATCTGCCTTAGAGTTAATCAACTCAATCAGATATTTGATGATTTCAATGATATCTTCCTTCGTGAGGACACGCACGTCCATATCAGTCGTCAAATTCAACTTCTTGTTGATTCTGTAACGACCTACATCACCAAGGTCATATCGTTTTTCTGAGAAGAACAAGTTGTTGATAACTTCACGTGCACTTGCGTCATCAGCCGGATCGGCATTACGCAACTGACGGTAGATATACAACACAGCTTCCTTTTCCGAGTTACTCGGGTCCTTCTGCAGTGTATTATATATAATAGAGAAATCGGACTGGTTCGGTTCATCCTTATGCAAAAGAATATTTTGAACTCCCGATTCCAGGATTTCATCCACGTGCACTTCTTCCAATACGGTTTCACGGTCGATAATAACCTCGTTACGTTCGATAGAAACCACTTCACCGGTATCTTCATCAACGAAATCTTCAATCCATGTTTTCAAGACACGTGCAGCCAGTTTGCGGCCCAGCACTTTCTTCAGATTTGTCTTGTTAACCTTCACATCTTCTGCAAGGTTGAAAATTTCAAGAATATCTTTGTCATTCTCGAAACCAATCGCACGCAACAGAGTAGTTACCGGCAATTTCTTCTTACGGTCAATGTATGCATACATCACATTATTGATGTCGGTAGCAAACTCAATCCACGAACCTTTAAACGGAATAATACGAGCCGAATAAAGTTTCGTACCATTGGCATGTACACTTTGGCCGAAGAACACACCCGGAGAACGGTGAAGCTGTGACACAACTACGCGTTCGGCACCGTTAATGACGAAAGTAGCCTTATCAGTCATGTAAGGAATCGGTCCGAGGAATACGTCCTGAATCACCGTATCAAAATCCTCATGATCGGGATCCGTACAGTAAAGCTTAAGTTTCGCTTTTAAAGGAACACTATAAGTGAGCCCACGCTCTATACAATCATCGATGGTATAACGCGGCGGATCAATATAATAGTCCAGAAACTCAAGAACAAAATTGTTTCTAGTATCGGCAATAGGGAAGTTTTCAGCAAATACTTTATACAATCCCTCATTCTTACGCTTTTCAGGTGGGGTATCTAATTGTAGAAAGTCTTGGAATGACTTCAATTGTACTTCCAGGAAATCCGGATATTCGAGCGGATTCTTAGTCGAAGCAAAATTAACTCTTTGATTTACAGTATTTGAAGACATCTATTAATGAATTTGGAGAACTTAATTTGAAATATATACACAAAAAGGTTAAGAATCCTCTTGCGAAGGATTCCTAACCGAATTACCTGATTACCAGGCCAATGTTATTTAAGTTCAACTTCAGCTCCAGCTTCTTCCAATGTTTTCTTCAATGATTCTGCTTCGTCTTTAGCCAAACCTTCTTTAACTGTGCTAGGAGCACCGTCTACCAAGTCTTTAGCTTCTTTCAAACCTAGGCCACAAGCTTCCTTAACGGCTTTAACAACCTGAAGTTTAGCTGCACCAGCGCTTTTCAACACTACATCGAAAGAAGTTTGTTCTTCTACAGCAGCAGCACCAGCTGCAGGACCAGCAGCAACAGCAACAGCTGCAGCAGCAGGTTCAATACCGTATTCATCTTTAAGGATAGTTGCAAGTTCATTAACTTCTTTTACTGTCAAGTTAACCAATTGTTCTGCAAAAGCTTTCAAATCTGCCATTTTTTGTATGATTTTAATTGTTTAAATACTTTGTTGTTTTTGAAAATTATTCGGGTCTCTCACCAAGTGTTTTGAGTACGCCGTGAATGGTGTTACCACCTGATTGAAGAGCAGAAATAACATTCTTGGCCGGAGATTGCAACAAGGCAATAACATCAGCGATAACTTCATTCTTACTCTTGATTGCAACGAGAGCATCCAATTGATCTGCACCAACGTAGAAGCTTTCTTCTGCATATGCAGCTTTCAGTCCGGGAATACCGTCTTTCGCTTTATCTTTGATAAGTTTAGCAGGAACGTTTGCAATGTTGCTAAACATAACGGCAGTAGTACCTTTCAAAGAATTGTAAAGAGGTGAAAAGTCTTCTTCCAGGCTTTCCAGTGCCTTATGAAGCAGCGTGTTTTTAACCAACATCAATTTGATGTCAGATTTAAAACATTCTCTTCTCAATGCGCTGGTAGCAGCAGCGTTCATAGCTGTAACATCTACCAAATAGAAGTGACCATATTCCTTTACTGTAGCAGCAATTTGCTCTATAATCGTACTTTTATCTTCCTTTCTCATTTTTTCTCTGTTTTATTAGATTTCATCCACTGATTTCGGGTCGATTTTGATACCCGCACTCATTGTACTAGAAAGATAAATACTCTTAATATACGTACCCTTTGCCGCAGTCGGTTTCAGTTTGTTCAGAGTAGAGATAAACTCTTTCGCATTGTCGCGAATCTGATCAGGACTGAATGATACCTTACCGATAGAAGTATGAACGATACCGCTCTTATCAACTTTGAAGTCGATTTTACCTTGTTTTACTTCTTTTACAGCCTTAGCAACATCCATAGTTACAGTACCACTCTTCGGGTTCGGCATCAATCCACGAGGACCAAGTACGCGACCGAGTGCACCAATTTTACCCATGATAGATGGCATAGTGATGATAACATCAATATCAGTCCATCCACCTTTGATCTTTTCAATATATTCGTCAAGACCAACATAGTCAGCACCAGCTTCTTTTGCAGCAGCTTCAGCATCCGGTGTACAAAGTACCAATACACGTACTTCCTTACCAGTACCATGAGGAAGTGAAACAACACCTCTCACCATCTGGTTAGCTTTACGTGGATCAACACCTAAACGTACATCTATATCCAGTGAAGCATCAAACTTGGAAAAAGTAATTTCTTTCACCAGAGATGCAGCTTCTTTCAGTGAGTATGCTTTCCCTGCTTCAATCTTTTCTGCAGCTAACTTTTGATTTTTTGTCAGTTTACCCATTACAATTGAAGTTTATTAGTTATTAACCGGGAACTCCCCTTTTACAGCGATACCCATACTTCTAGCTGTACCTGCAACCATTCTCATGGCAGCTTCCACAGTAAAACAGTTCAAGTCAACCATTTTGTCCTGAGCAATCGTACGAACTTGTTCCCAAGTAAGCTCGGCAACTTTCTTACGGTTAGGCTCAGCAGAACCACTCTTTACCTTAGCTACTTCAAGTAATTGAATAGCAACGGGAGGAGTCTTGATTACAAAATCGAAAGACTTATCTGCGTAGTAAGTAATGATAACAGGTAAAATCTTACCTGCCTTGTCTTGGGTTCTGGCATTGAATTGCTTGCAAAATTCCATGATATTGATACCCTTAGAACCTAGAGCAGGTCCAACTGGGGGTGATGGATTTGCAGCGCCTCCTTTAATCTGTAATTTGATTAGTCCAGCAACTTCTTTAGCCATTTTTTTATTGATTTATATATAAACATTAAACGAAGAACAACAACAGCGTAACAATTCCGCGTTATTCTTTTTCCACTTGCATAAAGCCTAATTCAAGCGGCGTTTTGCGCCCGAATATCTTCACCATGACCTTCAGTTTCTTTTTTTCACTATTCACTTCTTCAATGATGCCACTGAATCCGCTGAAAGGACCAAAAGTAACCTTAACAGTTTCCCCAACTACGTATGGAATATTGAGTTCTTCACCCGTTTCCTGCAGTTCGTCAACTGTACCAAGTATACGATTCACTTCTGACTGTCTGAGGGGCACCGGTTTTTCGGAGCCGCCAAGAAAGCCTATCACATTCGGAGTGTTGCGCAAGTGATGAGAAACCTCACCAACCAAAGCAGCCTCCACCAAAACGTAACCAGGAAGATAACTTCTTTCCTTCACAATTTTTTTGCCATTGCGAACCTGGTACACCTTTTCAGTAGGAATCAATACCTGAGATACATATTCACTAAGGTCGCTGTTTTTAAGATCAGCTTCAAGATATTCCTTTACCTTAGCTTCTTTACCACTAATAGCACGCAGAACGTACCATTTTTTTTCAATCTCAGCCATTTTTTAATTCCTATTTTTTAATGTGGATAAACAATTTTTTCCATGAAATTCTGGAAACAGACATCCATACCCCATACTACCAATGCAATAAGCAGGGAAGCATATAAAACAACTACTGCACTGTTAGCAAGTTCAGAATACGTAGGCCACGATACTTTATGAACAAGTTCGTCGTAAGATTCTTTAATATAAGCTATTACCTTTTTCATTTGAATAATATTAGCACGGGAAGAGAGGCTCGAACTCCCGACACCCGGTTTTGGAGACCGGTGCTCTACCAACTGAGCTACTCCCGTGTGTACATAATCAGTTCCCGATTAAAACCGGGAACTGATTAAATATTGTGTATTAGTCAAGAATTTCTGTAATCTGACCAGCACCTACCGTACGTCCACCTTCGCGGATAGCGAAACGAAGACCCGGATTCAATGCTACTGGGTAAATCAACTCAACTGTAATAGTTACGTTATCACCCGGCATTACCATTTCAGTTCCTTCCGGCAAAGTGATTTCACCTGTACAGTCCATAGTACGCAGATAGAACTGAGGACGATATTTGTTGTGGAACGGAGTGTGACGACCACCTTCTTCTTTCTTCAGGATATAAACCTCAGCTTTGAATTTAGAGTGCGGTTTAATCTGACCCGGTTTGCAAAGAACCATACCACGTTTGATTTCGTTCTTATCGATACCACGAAGCAACAGACCTACGTTGTCACCAGCTTCACCTTGATCCAACAATTTACGGAACATTTCAACACCAGTTACAACTGATTTCTTATCTTCACCCAAACCAAGAATTTCAACTTCGTCACCTACATGGATAACACCAGTTTCGATACGACCTGTTGCAACAGTACCACGACCTGTAATAGAGAATACATCTTCAACCGGCATCAAGAAAGGTTTATCAACATCACGCGGAGGCAGCGGAATCCAATTATCAACAGCATCCATCAATTCCATAACTTTGTCTTCCCACTTTTCAACGCCGTTCAATGCGCCAAGAGCAGAACCCTGGATGATAGGAGTATTGTCACCATCAAAATCATAGAATGAAAGAAGTTCTCTCATTTCCATTTCAACGAGTTCCAACATTTCAGCATCGTCTACCATATCGCACTTGTTCAAGAATACAACCAGACGAGGTACGTTTACCTGACGAGCCAACAAGATATGTTCGCGAGTCTGAGGCATCGGACCATCAGTTGCAGCACAAACAATGATAGCACCATCCATCTGAGCAGCACCTGTTACCATGTTCTTCACATAGTCGGCGTGTCCCGGACAGTCAACGTGTGCGTAGTGACGGTTAGCTGTTTCGTACTCAACGTGTGAAGTATTAATAGTAATACCTCTTTCTTTTTCTTCAGGAGCGTTGTCGATAGAATCGAAAGAACGCAATTCAGAAAGACCTTTTTTCGCCAACACAGTAGTGATAGCAGCTGTCAACGTTGTCTTACCGTGGTCTACGTGACCGATAGTACCAATGTTTACGTGCGGTTTGGTACGTTCAAATTTCTCTTTAGCCATAGCTTTACTTGTTATTTATTTGATTAATAATCAGCATTTACATCTTTATGAGCTGTTACCGGGATTTGAACCCGGGACCTCTTCCTTACCAAGGAAGTGCTCTACCACTGAGCTATAACAGCAAGAAAAAGAGCGGAAGACGGGGCTCAAACCCGCGACCCTCAGCTTGGAAGGCTAATGCTCTATCAACTGAGCTACTTCCGCATTCTCGCCAAAGTTGTCACTCTGATCTTGTGGGCAAAGATGGATTCGAACCACCGAAGTCGAAAGACAGCAGATTTACAGTCTGCCCCATTTGGCCACTCTGGTATTTGCCCTTGTTTTCATTAAATAAAAGAACTAAAACAAACAATATGATAACAACCGTTGTTTTATCTTCATCCTTCATCTTTTGAGCCTCTTGTCGGATTCGAACCAACGACCCCGAGATTACAAATCACGTGCTCTGGCCAACTGAGCTAAAGAGGCGTTCTAGCTAAAAAATGCAACCGTCACGATCTAACGCGAGCGAAACGGCTGCAAATTTAGTTATTTATTTCTTTTCCGCAAAATATTTGCGCTTTTTTTATTTGATACGTTGCTTTTCCTTGTATTTAACCAGTTGTTTACCGAGCGCTTCCACATCCAAATCAATTGCTTCTTCAAATGTGTCGCACACTTTGCTTGCATAAAACTCTCCATTTGGAATAAGAATCTTAATGCCCGCTTCTTTATTATCAGCAACTTCCGGCTTAACTACCTTTAATGACACCTCTACTTTCTTTATATCTTCGTAATATTTTTCCAACTTAGACACTTTCTTCTGAATAAATGCCTGCAATTGCTCTGACGCATCAAAGTGAATTGATTGAATTCTAATATCCATACTTACCTCCTTGTTTTTTAAGCTCTTGGATGAGCTTGTTTATACACTTTTTTAAGTTCTTCAAATGTAGCGTGCGTATAAATCTCGGTAGTTGTTATACTCTCGTGACCCAAAAGTTCTTTTACTGCACCCAACTCCGCCTCATTATTCAGCATCGTGGTAGCAAAAGTATGCCTCAACACGTGAGGGCTCTTTTTTTTCAGCGTCGCCACCTTTGACAGGTTCCGTTTCACTAAATTATAGACCAGATTCTTATAAAGCCGTTCGCCGTTCTCTCTAATAAAGAAAGCCTCCGACCTCACCGGAATCATCTCGTTTCTTATATCAATATATCCAAGCAATAAATCCCGCAACTCATCACCAAACGGAATTAGTCGTTGCTTATTTCTTTTCCCGGTCACTTTCAGAAGAGAAGCCGAAAAATCCACATCCTTATCATCCAAACCTATTAATTCAGAAAGTCTCATGCCGGTAGCATAAAACACCTCAATAATCAATCGATCCCGACAACCTTTAAATCCTTCGCCAAAATCCGTATCATCCAGTAACCGGTTCATTTCGTCTTCTTTCAAAAACACAGGCAACGGCTTTTTGTTCTTAGGCCCCTTTATTCTGCATAAAGGATCTATCGCCGTCTCTCCTTGTCTTAAAAGATACTTATAAAACGCCCGGAGCGAACTTAGCTTACGATTTACAGAAGTTGAGGTATATCCTCTATCCATCAACGAAACAATCCATTCACGAACGAGTTCAGCCTCGACCTTCAGCGGATCAAATTTTCCGTACTCTTCTTGAGCAAACTCCTGCAGTTGCTTTATATCTTCACCGTACGCAAGAACGGTTTTTTCCGAATAATTCCGCTCATACTGGAGATAATCAAGAAAAGATTCTATCAACATAATATCGCTACATCTAAAATCGTGCAACGAATGTATGAAAAGAATTCAATAATTCAAAGGAAATTACGAATTATTAATCTTCTATTTGCTGAAGTTTTTGTACGTAAACTGCACGTTCTCTCTTAAGTCTGTTAGTTACAGACGGTTTGTCAAACTGCTGTCTGCGTCTCAACTCTTTCACGATACCAGTTTTCTCAAATTTTCTTTTAAACTTCTTCAGCGATTTCTCAATGTTTTCGCCTTCTTTTACAGGTACTACAATCATTTTGTTACTATTAATATGTTATGATTAAAAATTTCCGCAGTCAAATTGCGCCGCAAAATTACACATACTTTCTTTATTCACAAAACTTTCGGCAAATATTTCTCAAAAACTATTCATAAACAAGGCATTAAACACAGAAAGTTAGTACCTTTGAGTCACTTATGTACCTATAATAATATAATAAAGTATGAAACAGAGTATAAAAGAACGATTGCATGCGCTGCGCATGACATTCCATCCCAACCAAATCAAGGCATTAATCATTCCGAGCACCGACCCGCATCTGAGCGAATATGTAGCCCCGCACTGGATGTCGCGCGAATGGATTTCGGGTTTTACAGGTTCTGCAGGAACTGTCGTCGTATTAATGGATAAAGCCGGACTATGGACAGATTCACGCTACTTCCTGCAAGCTGAAAAAGAACTGGAAGGTAGTGGCATTACAATCTATAAGGAGATGTTGCCGGAAACTCCAAGCATCACCGAATTTCTCTGCCGGAACTTAAAACCTGCCGACTCTGTGAGTATCGACGGAAAAATGTTTTCCGTACAACAGGTGGAACAGATGAAAGAAGAACTTGCAACTCATCAGTTGCAAGTCGACATTTTCGGTGATCCGCTGCAAGGTATTTGGAAAGATCGCCCTTCTATACCTGATTCTCCGGCTTTCATTTACGATATTAAATATGCAGGAAAAAGCTGTGAAGAAAAAATAGACGCCATTCGTACAGAATTGAAAAAAAAGGAAGTTTATGCTTTATTCTTATCAGCTTTGGACGAAATAGCATGGACGCTCAATTTAAGAGGAAATGACGTACATTGCAATCCGGTAGCAATCAGCTATTTACTAATTACACAGGATGACGTGACTTTTTTTATCTCTCCGGAGAAAGTCACTCCAGAGGTGGAAGCGTATTTAAAGGAACAACAGGTAAGTCTGCACGATTATGATAAAGTAGAGAGTTTCCTAAGTAACTTTACCGGTAAGAATATCCTTATCGACCCTAAAAAAACAAATTTCGCAATTTATTCCTCCATCAATCCGAATTGTTTGATTGTTCGTGGAGAATCTCCCGTAGCGTTATTAAAAGCGATTCGTAATGAACATGAAATAGCCGGCATTCATGCGGCTATGCAGCGGGATGGCGTGGCGCTTGTCAAGTTCCTCAAATGGTTGGAGGAAGCAGTTCCTTCCGGCAAAGAAACAGAATTAAGCGTAGACAAAAAGCTACATGAATTCAGAGCCGCCCAATCTCTTTATATGGGAGAAAGTTTCGACACAATTGCAGGATACAAGGAGCATGGAGCAATCGTACATTATTCGGCCACACCGGAAAGTGATGTAGCACTCCAACCCAAAGGATTTCTACTTTTAGATTCAGGAGCCCAATACTTGGACGGAACAACCGACATCACACGAACAATTGCATTAGGTCAGCTCACTGAAGAAGAGAAAACAGACTATACCTTAATATTAAAGGGACACATTGCATTGGCAATGGCCAAGTTTCCTGCCGGAACCCGTGGCGCACAACTTGATGTGCTGGCACGTCTCCCGATTTGGAAGCATGGAATGAATTTCCTTCATGGCACAGGACATGGGGTCGGTCACTTCCTGAGTGTGCATGAAGGTCCGCAAAGTATCCGTATGAATGAAAACCCGGTAGTACTACAACCGGGCATGGTCACTTCCAATGAACCTGGCGTATATAAAGCCGGTAGTCACGGGATACGCACGGAGAATCTGACGTTAGTTTGCAAAGATAAGGAGGGCATGTTTGGCGAATACTTTAAATTCGAGACTATCACATTATGCCCGATCTGCAAAAAGGGAATCATCAAAGATATGCTGACGGCAGAGGAAACAGAGTGGTTAAATAACTATCACCAGACTGTTTACGAAAAGTTATCGCCATCGCTTAACGAAGAAGAAAAAGTTTGGCTACAGGAAGCTACTGCTCCTATATAAAAACAATGTGCCTGACATCCGGGTGTCAGTACATACGACACCCGGGTGTCGGACAATATAGAATAGTATTCAATTAAAAACATTACTAGAACAGATATATCTTATGGCTTTAATCAAATCAGTACGGGGCTTCACTCCCGAAATCGGCGAAAACTGTTTTCTCGCAGATAACGCAACTATCATAGGAGATGTAAAAATAGGAAATGACTGTAGCATTTGGTTTAGCACCGTTTTGAGAGGTGATGTCAACTCCATACGAATCGGCAATGGAGTCAATATCCAAGATGGAAGCGTGCTACATACATTATATCAGAAATCAATAATTGAAATTGGGGATCATGTTTCTGTAGGACACAATGTGACCATCCATGGAGCGACTATCAAAGATTATGCGTTAGTCGGAATGGGGGCAACCATACTAGACCATGCTGTAGTCGGTGAAGGCGCAATTGTTGCAGCCGGGTCTTTAGTTTTGAGCAATACAGTGATTGAGCCGGGTAGTATTTGGGGAGGAGTACCTGCCAAATTTATTAAGAAAGTAGACCCGGAACAAGCTAAGGAGTTAAATCAAAAGATTGCTCACAATTATCTGATGTATTCACAGTGGTATAAAGAGTAACTTTAAATAAAACCAATAACAACATTTCGCTTCTCCTTATTCCTATTTTTTAAGAGTAAGGAGGAGCATCTCTTTCAAAGCACCATTAAACCTTGTCAACTACATAAACACATCATCTACCAACACATTCTATAAGATTTATATTATCGGAATCACCTATTATTGATTAGTAAGACCTATATTCAGATTATTTAACCCTTTGACAACCGACAAATTACGATTTATTCGTAGTTTTGTAAAACATCAAATCCAAGTAATGAATTAACAAGCACTTATTTATTATGAAAACAAAACTGCTGCTCATAACTCTCTTATTAGTAGAAACAATAACTGCCTATGCCCAAAACATAGAAAAAGAATATTTAAGCCGAAATCATGCAAACCGAAAGGAGTTGAATTATACATTACCCGCTCCCGAATATCAGAAGGGAAAAGCCACTTTAAGTGGCACGATTTCCAATTACAATCCGGATGACAACCTGATATTCAAAATTGGCGCTCCCAATATCGTAATGGGAGCAGCCGACACCCTTTTCCCAACTGTTGAAGCAGACGGAAGTTTCACAATTGATATTCCTCTCTATCATAGCACACAAGTACGGATGATAATAGGAAATGCCGATTTAGTCATCCTGCTAAGTCCCCAAAAGGAGACAAACGTAACTATCAACCTAAACAATCCGCCAGGAAAACAATTTGTTTTTAGCGGTCACTATGCTACCATCAATAATGAATGGTGCCAACCTGAATTGATAACCAAAATCCCCCCTGTTTACATAAATGGCAACCTATTGGACTCTATTGCAGGTATCAGTGCCAACGAATTCAAGAAACGCTGCATTAACCAATATAAACAGTACATAGCGCACAACGACGCACAGTTGCAATTCAGCGAAGTTACCCGTACACTCGCCAATCTCTCATGCGCATTTGACTGTCTGGAAAACCTGCAGGCTACCCACTATTGCTTACAAACTGCTTACCAAAAGAAAGAAAACATCACGCGGGAACAAGCATTTGCCGCTTTCCTTGATATACATTTACCAGATGATTTTCACAATTACTTGAAAGATTTTCCTGTCAATCACCCTTTGGCCCTCTATTGCTATAATTACCGCAATGTAATAACAAATTTTTTATATGACACACACTATGATCCACTCTCTATGGAGAAATATCTATTGGGAAATGCACCACTCACAAAAGAGGAGCAGACACTCATTCATCAACATGAAGCCGCATTTAGAGCAGGAGTCGCCTTCCAGCGACAAAGCGACTTGGGTACACTCGTCAATAAGTATGCTAAAGAAAGAGACGATTGTAATTGGAGCGTATTTTCCGAAACAAAAAAACGTTTAAACCATATCTTGCAAGACAGTACCTGTTTGTTAATTGACTACGTCCGGGCAATCTATATGCGTTCCAGTTTATACAATCTGAAACCACTGACACACCGACAAGAACTCATGGCTTCGGAAATTACAAATCCTATATTCTTAGGTATCATTCAAGATATGAACCACCAGATGCGCCCCCGACAGAAAACGGCAACCAAGAAATTCACTGTTTGCGAAGCACCACAAGTCCCTGAAAAGGAACTGTTGAACGCTCTCATTGCCCGACACAAAGGAAAGGTACAATTTATAGACTTTTGGGCTACCTGGTGCGGTGGTTGTCGGCAAATCATCAAAGAATATGAACCGCTAAAGAAAGAAATAGGTGAAGACCAAGTCGCCTTCATTTACCTCACAGGGCCCAGTTCTATAAAAAAGACTTGGGAGATACTCATACAAGACATTGCCGGAGAGCATTATTGGCTAAACAAAGAACAGTGGGGTTATCTTTGGAATCATTTTCAGATGACGGGCTTACCGATGTACCTGATAATAGATAAAAAGGGAAATATCGCAAAACGATTCACCCACGTAACAGTCAAAGAATTGAAAGAATTGCTAGGGTTAGAAATCAACAAATGAAGTATCTATCTACAAGTGCAGATAAAAGAAGTCCCCTCTAAAACAGCAACTTTTAGAGGGGACTTATATTGACCCTGCGTTAATTCACACAGTATATATCAGAAATTTATCATATGCATTATCTTCTCCGTTGCTCCGGCATTGCTAGTCACATAATAACCGGCATTCGTTCCGGTTTCACGCAAGAACACCTCATCCGTGAGGAAACGGTCTAATAAAGTTTTCAGTTCATCGTAATCCTTAATAGAGTAAGCACCTTTTGCTTCAAGCAGTTGCACTGCTTCCATAAACTTCTGATATTTCGGCCCGAAGATTACGGGAATGCCATATACGGCGGCTTCCAGTGTATTGTGGATGCCCACGCCAAAACCACCACCGACATAAGCAATTTCTCCATACCGGTAAATGGAAGAGAGCAATCCGAAACAGTCTATAATCAGACAGTCCGCTTTCAACACATTCTTTTCGTCAGCACGGGTATAGCGTACATACGGACGTTTCAGTTTGCTGATTATTTCTACCAGATGATTCTCGTCTATCACGTGCGGAGCAATAATCAGTTTCATTTCCGGATGATTGTTGAAATATTCGAGGAATAAATCTTCGTCTGGTCCCCATGAGCTTCCGGCTACAAAAGTAAAGGCATTACCGCCTTTGAACTTTTCAACCAACGGAAGGTCTTTGGCTTCTTCACGGATTTGCAACACCCGGTCAAAGCGTGTATCCCCTACTACTGTCACACGGCTGATACCGATCTTTGACAAATAACGTTTTGAAGCCTCATTCTGCACAAACAGATGGTCGAAGTCTTTCAGTACACTGCGGTAAGTTCCACCGTACCACTTAAAGAATATTTGTTCGCGACGGAAGATGGACGATACACTATATACCGGGATACGACGCTTGTGAAGTTCATCCAAATAGTTTTTCCAAAACTCGTATTTGATAAAGAACGCCATGCAAGGATTCGCTATATCAAGGAACTTCTTCACATTCCTCGGTTTGTCAAACGGCAGATAACAGACAATGTCCGCTCCCCGGTAGTGCTTGCGCACTTCATAACCGGAAGGAGAAAAGAATGTCAGCAATATCTTATAGTCAGGATACTTTGCCCGAATCATTTCAATCAAAGGGCGCCCCTGCTCAAACTCACCCAGTGAAGCAGCATGAAACCAGATATACCGCTCCCCTTTCTCCACTTGTTGGCGCAGAAGTTCGTATACCACCCAATGCCCCTTCATCATCTTTCGGGGCTTGCGGCTAAACGGAGCAGCTAAATGGACGATAAAGTCATAAATGACTATTGCCAGGTCGTAAAGCATAGTACTTGTCGATTACTTCAAAACCTCTACTGCCCGCTTCATACGAGCCACTGTCTCTTCTTTACCCAATACCCAGGAAATATCGAACATATGCGGGCCTTTTCCTTCGCCAACCAAAGTCAGACGGAAAGCATTCATGATATTACCTGTATGATAGCCTTTTTCAGCAATCCAGTCCATTACGACTTTTTCCTGTCCTTCGATGCTAAAGTCCTCAATACCGACAATCACTTCCGCCAGTTCAGTCATGCATTTGGCAGAATCTTCTTTCCAACGTTTCTTTACTGTTTTTTCATCATATTCAGTAGGAGCCACAAAGAAGAAGCTACATACATCCCACAGTTCTTTAACGAAACTTACGCGGTCTTTCATCATACCAACCACAGTCACCACCTTTTCAAAAGGAACATCCACACCGTGCTCTTTCAACACCGGTAAGAACAGTTCAGCAATTTCTTCGTCAGGTTTCTGCTGGATATATTGATGGTTGAACCATATCCCTTTTTTATAGTCGAACTTGGCTCCCGACTTGCTGCAACGGTGCAGGTCGAACAACTTAATCAGTTCGTCCATCGACATCACTTCCTGGTCATTGCCCGGATTCCATCCCAGCAAAGCAAGGAAATTGATAACCGCTTCGGGCAGATAACCGGATTCACGATAACCTGAAGAAACGTCTCCGGATTTCGGGTCATGCCATTCCAACGGGAATACAGGGAATCCCAGACGGTCACCGTCACGCTTGCTCAATTTTCCGTTACCTTCCGGTTTCAACAACAAAGGCAGGTGAGCAAATTCCGGCATTGTATCTTCCCAACCGAAAGCACGATACAACAGTACATGCAACGGAGCGGAAGGCAGCCATTCTTCACCACGAATGACATGAGAGACTTCCATCAAATGGTCGTCTACAATATTTGCCAGGTGGTAGGTAGGCAGTTCGTCTGCCGATTTATAAAGAACCTTATCATCAAGGATAGATGAATTGATAATCACTTCACCACGAATCAGGTCGTTCACATGCACGTCCTCATTCGGTTCGATTTTGAAACGGACTACATATTGTTTGCCTTCAGCAATCAGTGCGTCCACTTCTTCTTTCGGCATAGTCAGTGAATTGCGCATCATTCCACGGGTAGATGCGTCATATTGGAAGTTTGCAATTTCAGCACGTTTAGCGTCCAGTTCTTCCGGAGTATCAAAGGCGATGTATGCTTTTCCATTTTCCAGCAAAACCTGCACATATTTCTTGTAGATTTCGCGGCGTTCGGACTGACGGTACGGGCCATGTCCGCCACCGAAGCTCACGCCTTCATCAAAGTGGATACCCAACCACTTGAAAGATTCGAGTATATACTCTTCCGCTCCCGGAACGAACCGGTTAGAGTCAGTATCTTCAATACGAAATATCAGGTCTCCGCCGTGTTGACGCGCAAATAGATAATTATACAAAGCTGTACGCACACCACCGATGTGCAATGCTCCAGTAGGACTCGGAGCAAAACGAACTCTTACTTTTCTTTCTGCCATAATTTGGGTTAGTATAGGTAAATCGTGGCAAAATTAAACCTTTTTTTCCACACTATTGTTTTTTTTTGTACTTTTCGCAAAAATTTCAGTGGATATGGAACATTTGAAGAAGAAAAAGAGTTTTTCATGGAGAGATTTGCTATATAAATCGCTGCTGTTTGTGGGCACTGTGGCACTGATTGTCTATTTCCTGCCGCGTGACGGCAAGTTCAACTATCAGTTTGACATAAACAAACCCTGGAAGTACGGGCAGCTGATAGCTACTTTCGACTTTCCTATTTATAAGGACGATGCCGTAGTGAAAAGGGAACAAGATAGTCTGATGGCTCTTTTCCAGCCTTATTACGAACTTGACAAGAAAATCGAGAAGGACGCAATAGCCAAACTGAAAGAGAACTACCACACAAATCTGAAAGGAATACTTCCTTCCATAGATTACCTGCGCTACATCGAACGAACCTTAAAAGAAATCTATCAGGCAGGAATTGTATCTACGGAGAGCATACAGCAGTTACACAAAGACAGCACTGCGTCTATCATGGTCATTGATGACAAACTGGCCAACGCGCACCCTATCGACGGTATTTATACTGTAAAGAAAGCGTATGAGTATCTGCTTTCGTCGGATTCCGCCCACTTCAACCGGGAAATCCTCAGACAATGTTCCCTGAACGAATATATCACTCCCAACCTCACCTTTGACGAGCCAAGAACCCAAACAGCCAAAGAAGAGATGCTGAACAACTATTCCTGGGCAAACGGATTGGTAGTCAGTGGGCAAAAGATTATCGACCGGGGAGAAATTATTAGTCCCGCAACTTACAATATATTGGAATCACTGCGCAAAGAATCTATCAAGCGCAATGAATCCATGGGACAAAGCCGGTTGATTCTTGGCGGACAGATTCTATTTGTCGGCATGTTGATGCTTTGCTTCATGCTCTATCTTGATCTGTTCAGGAAAGATTATTATCAGCGAAAAGGAAGTCTATCGTTACTTTTCACATTGATTGTATTTTATAGTATCATCACTGCTTTTATGGTGACGCATAATGTATCCAGTGTATATATCATACCCTATGCGATGCTACCGATTATTATCCGTGTATTCCACGATTCGAGAACGGCTTTTCTGACACATGTCATCACGATATTAATTTGCTCCATATCGCTGCGCTTTCCTCACGAGTTTATTCTGACTCAGTTGGCAGCCGGAATGATCGCGATATTCAGTTTAAGGGAGCTTTCGCAGAGGTCGCAGCTATTCCGTACGGCGCTATTAGTCATATTGACTTATGCCGCTATTTATTTTGCTTTCGAGCTGATGACGGAAAACGGGCTTTCGACTGACTTTTCGAAATTGAATATACGGATGTACACCTATTTCTTTATTAACGGAATCTTGTTGTTATTCGCTTATCCGTTATTATTCTTACTTGAAAAGACATTCGGATTTACCTCTAATGTTACTTTGGTGGAACTTTCGAATATTAATAATGACCTGTTGAGACAAATGTCCGAGACAGTGCCCGGTACATTCCAACACTCTATGCAGGTAGCCAACCTGGCAGCAGAAGCAGCCATCCGTATCGGTGCAAAAAGTCAGTTGGTTCGTACGGGAGCTTTATACCATGATATAGGGAAGATGGAAAATCCGGCTTTCTTTACAGAGAATCAATCGGGTGGGGTCAATCCGCACAAGAACCTAGGTTATGAACAAAGCGCGCAGGTTGTTATCAACCATGTCACGGACGGGTTGAAATTGGCTGATAAGCATAACCTGCCCAAAGCCGTCAAAGACTTTATCAGCACCCATCACGGACGGGGAAAAACCAAGTATTTCTATATTTCATGGAAGAACGAGCATCCGGATGAAGAGCCGAACGAAGAATTGTTCACTTATCCCGGACCAAATCCGTTCACTAAAGAACAGGCTATCCTGATGATGGCGGATGCCGTAGAAGCTGCGTCACGCAGTCTGCCGGAGTATACGGAAGAAAGTATCAGTAACCTGGTCGACAAGATTATCGATTCCCAGGTTACTGAAGGTTATTTCAAAGAATGTCCCATCACTTTCAAGGACATCGCAACCGTAAAAGCTGTATTCAAAGAAAAATTAAAGATTGCTTATCATACCCGGATCAGTTATCCGGAGTTAAAGAAGTAAGCAAGCCAGCACAAGCATCTTCAAGGACATCAAGCACATATTCAAATCCCTCGGCTCCTCCATAGTAGGGGTCGGGGACATGGTCTGCAGGCATGTGGAAACAATACTCCGTCATGCGATGAATCTTCTTCCACTCTTCGGGAGAAGGGGCTTTATCCTTCAAGTCATCGATATTACGGTCGTCCATACCGATAATTAAATCAAAATTATAAAAATCCTCCGTACGGACAGGACGCGAACGGTGCACCAGTTCATAACCGCGCCGTGCCGCATGGGCACGCATCCGGCTATCCGGCAGTTCGCCTTGATGATAAGACAGGATTCCGGCAGAGTCTATCACAAACTCTTTTTCCAGTCCCGCTTCCTTTATCAAGTGAAGCATTACGCCCTCTGCCGTAGAACTACGGCAGATATTTCCGAGACAAACAAATAGTATTTTCTTCATATTTAAAAACATTCTATGCGACAAATATCACTATTTTAAACCGAAACTACAACATTGAAATTGAAATTCACGAAACAAGAATTTCAGACATAACAGAAAATTTCTTAATAGAATGAACCTTTCCATACATCCCACTAGTCTTTTTTCATTCTTTTTTCTTTTCTTTGCCATACAAACGATAACATAAAGCATAAACCTATAAAAAAGAATGGAAGTATGGGAAAGCCAATAACCAAATTTGCCGATGGCAGTTACCTTGAATATGCTCAAGGAAAATTCGACCAATGGTGTGTATATTTAACTCGTCCTAACCAACCCAAATACGCTCCTCAAGATTGGCAGTATTTCCGAAGATTGGCAGATTGGGCTACAAAGCATAATGCACAAAATTTATACAATGACTTTATTGAAATATATAACCAGACAACGCCTGACTTAAACGAAGTCATTTTAGAGAAAATCAAAACGCTTTCATCCAAATATGGCGAGGATGCTTTAGATATTTCAATAGACTTCACTATTATGTATCTGGGAATGATTGCAGAAGAACAAAAGGAAAACACCAGATTAGGGAAACGGATAAAAAGGCTAGGAGTACACCAAGTACTGATAGACAAAATATCATATAACATCGCAGCAAACTTCAGCAGAGGTAAAAAGTGGTATGATATAGCAAAAGAATGCTCATCCAGAGGTTTTTAAATATGTCAAGGATTAATATATCTCCTATTATTGATTTGGCTTAATGGAAGAAAAAAAAGAATATCAGCATTCCGTTTCCAATGCTGATATTCTTTTAAGAGAATCTGAATTTACCGATTTAATTGATAAGGATAACACTAATAACGATAAGACTCCTATGAATCTCCATTATATTATATCCTTCTCAAAATGAGTTCAATATCTGGTTCGCCCGGTTCACGGTGACTGCTGCCGGAATTTCCGGCATATCTCCCAAATTGAACGGAGCCAGCATCTTTTCTATTTTCTTTAATCCGGCTTTATTTCCTTTCTTCTCGAATTCCTGACGGAGAATATTTATTTTCTCATGCGCCTGTACTCCTTCTATCAGACGTTCGAAGCGGATACAGCTACGTGCTCCGGGATAGACCAAATACGTATCTCCGGCAGCCCACGTACGGAAACGTGAATCGAGCAACGGTTCCAACGGCCAGCTATTATATGCCCAACGCAGATAACCGTCCAAATGTTTCTTTGAAGAATAGAAACTCATCCAAGCAGCTTCCGCCGGGTCAGAGAAAGTAAACGTATTAGGATGCGCTTCCGTGCAACAAGTATAATAGGTGGTGCGCTTATTCTCGGCTTTACGGCGGATACGTACATCTTCGGGGTAGTTCTGACCGATTACAATGCAATAATCATATAAATCCGGTTCAATCTCCGCATGATAATTTCCTGCCAACGAAACTTTAAAATCCGGGTCAGCCTTGCGAATCACTTTCAATGTTTTCTGCATCACCTCCATCGGGCGTTCGTCCATGGCGATAGTGCAAATATCAAACCAGCCTTTTTCTTTCAGATGCTTGGAGAAAGAAGCAAGCATTGCCACCCACATTTCTTCATAAGCCTGTTCGCCCGGAGCAGTCTTTACCGCTTTCAGAGAGTTCGTTGCCTGGTCGTAATATTGGAAAGACAACTCCCAGGGCACCATTGAGTAACAGTTAATCTGCTTGTCAATGCCTACGCTCATCATAAATTCCACCCAACGGTCGAAGATAGTATAGTCAAATGCCCATGTACCGTCGGCACGCTTCATCCAGGTCACCATTGTATCGAAATAATCTTCCGTCTGACCATTCCAAGGCTTATGCATCAAAGTAGCCGTAATAATCTTCTGTCCGGCATTTGCCAGCATTTTCATCAAAGGACGCATGGCGTCAAGATGCTCCTGGCTCCACAGAGGAACCTGATAATAACGGGCTACGGCATACGGACTTTGCCACAAGTCCAGATGGAAAGCCCATTCCGACGGCTGAGGAAGCTCGCGGGAAGAAACATTTATTTCAAGATTCAGACGTTGCAACAGGCGTGAACCGTCGTTGACCAATAACTCACCTTTATAAGTTCCGGGAGCAGCTGATTGTGGGATCCAACATTGCACCCAGATAGGTTGAACGGTGCGGGCAGGCAATGCCATTGACTTCAGGTTCGAGTCAATCGGGTCGGCTACCAGCAGCGAATCGAAGTCCACCGATTTGCGGTGACCGCAAGCCCCTCTCCCATCCTTGTTCAGTTCATCTGTCATCACATAACGTACAAATCCGGCAGTCAATGCCTCTTTTGGAAGAATGTTCCCTTTCTTGTCTTTAAAGTCGGAGAAGCTGAAGTTCAGGTCTTTCAACTCTGCTCCTGTCCATACAACAGCTTGCGCATTTACGCGTTCGCCACGCCAACCCTTCAGAGAAATACTCTTCTGATTTTTCAATGAGGGAAGCCGATGCTTCGCATAGCGGGTGTCTGTTGTACCCCAAGAGACTTGCGTCGTTGTGACTGCCGCCCATTCCTTTTCGGAAGGTGTCGTAGGGTCGGGCAATTCCTGATAAGTTCCTAAAGGGAATTTCGGTTGTCCTGTCGGAGTTCCACACTGAGTAACTCCTTGCTGGGCAAACAGAGCACTCATACTAAATAGACTAGCTAAAGAAATAATAGTAAGTCGTTTCATGGTTAGTTAATTAAATGAATAAAGGTTATTTATAAGGGGGAATAATTTCTTTCATCACATAGGATCTACATCATAATAGATAATCAAAGATTTATAATGTTCGTCTTCAATCATCTCACGCTGGATGCGCAGCAATAGTTCCCGTGCACGTCCCATCGGTGCATTCTGCTCAATCTTCACCACTATCTTTTTAATAAATAATGTCTGGATACGGGCAACCGGCGGTTTATCCGGCCCCAGCACACGGTTACCGAATACAGCTCTCAACTTGTTTGCCATCACTGCCGCCATTTGGTCGAGCAAGGCTTCATTATGATTTTTAAGATAGACATATACCAGGCGGTAATAAGGCGGATAATGGAACATCTGACGTTCCGCCAGTTGTCCGTTCACCATATCCTCATAATCATTGGCGATGACCTGGTGAATAATCGGGTGCTCGATACTTTTGGTTTGCAGCACCACTCGTCCGCGCTTGTTCTTACGTCCGGCACGTCCCGAGACTTGCGCCATCAGTTGGAAAGCACGCTCGTAAGAACGGAAGTCGGGATAGTTCAGCATGGTATCCGCATTCAGTATTCCAACGACACTTACATGGTCGAAGTCCAGTCCCTTGGATACCATTTGCGTCCCGATGAGTATGTCCGTCTTTCCTTGTTCAAAGTCCGCGATAATCTTCTCGTAGGCGGAACGGGTACGGGTCGTATCCAAGTCCATCCGTGCTACGGCAGCTTCCGGGAAAAGGACTTTAATATCATCTTCAATCTTTTCCGTACCAAAACCGCGGTTTACCAGTTCCGTCCCTTCACAAGCGGGACAAGCCTTCGGAAGTTGGTAGGTATATCCGCAATAGTGGCAGGTCAGTTGATTGATTCCTTTATGATAGGTAAGGCTTACATCACAGTTCTTACACTTCGGCACCCAACCGCAGGTACGACATTCTATCATCGGAGCAAAACCACGACGGTTCTGAAAAAGAATCACCTGTTCCTTCTGCTCCAAGGCTTCTTTCATATATTGTATCAGAAGCGGTGAGAACTGTCCCACCATCCTCTTCTTGCGATGCAATTCCTGTATATCGACCGGAATAATCTCCGGCAACTGGATTTCTTTATACCGTTCTTTCAGTTGTACAAAGCCGTATTTTCCATCCATCGCATTCTGCCATGACTCGATGGACGGCGTAGCTGTTCCCAGCAGTGTCTTGGCTCCATACATGGCTGCCAACACAATCGCCGCACTACGGGCATGGTAGCGGGGCGCCGGGTCTTGCTGCTTATACGTATTTTCATGCTCTTCGTCCACAATCACCAGTCCCAGATTCCGGAAAGGCAGGAATACGGATGAACGGACACCCAAAATTATATCATAACCATTTTCTCCGAGTTGTTTCCGCCATATCTCAACCCGTTCGGCATCGGGAAATTTGGAATGGTAAATGCCCAGGCGCGAACCGAAGACACGCTGCAAGCGTTCCGTTATCTGAGTAGTCAGCGCAATTTCCGGCAACAAGTATAATACCTGCTTGCCCTGACGGATGGCTTCTTCTATCAGATGAATATATATTTCCGTCTTGCCACTGGACGTTACCCCATGAAGCAGGCAGACATTTTTCTCTTGGAAGGATTGTACTATCTCATCATGTGCCCGTTGTTGAAACTCATTCAGAGCATTCAGTTCTACAACCTCTTTCTCCTGTTTGTTCAGCCGACCGATTTCGTGATAATAAATCTCGAAAATCTTCTTATCCACCAGCCCGTTCAATACGGCAGGAGCGACATTAGCCCGTTGCAGCAGTTCTTTCTTGGAGATTTCTTTCGGAGCAACGTCTCCCAAAATGCCCGAACACTCTACATATTTCATAAGGAGCGCCAATTGCTTCGGAGCACGGGAGAGTATGTCAAACAATATATGAAGCCGCTTCTCGTCGGCTGCTCCGGCAAGGCGTACCCGTGCTTCCGTCTTAGGTTTGTAAGTACGCCGCAATTCTTCCTTTACGAAAATCGCTTCTTTATCGAGCAAGGATTTAATGACAGTAAGGATATTCTTGACACCACTATCCTTCTCCAGTTTGGTGACGCATTGCTGCGAATCGACAGCCAGCAAATCCAAAATGCGCTGTTCACGTTCGGGCAATGGCGCGTCCGCTTCGAAGTCGGGATTGTATTCTACAATCGTTTCACTTTCAAGTTTCAGCCCCGAAGGCAATGCCGCCTTATATACATCTCCCTGCGTACAGAGGTAGTAATCAGCTATCCATTCCCAGAATTTGAACTGATTCGGCAATAAAATAGGAGAAGCATCCAGTAATGTCGATATGTCTTTCACTTCGTATTCTGTCGGAGCACAATAATGAACGTTACGGACGATAGCTGTATAGAACTTCTTTCGCCCGAAAGGAACCACCACGCGGCAGCCTATCTTCACTTCTTCCGCATACTCGTCCGGCAAAGAGTAAGTAAAGCTCTTCGGAAGCGGAAGTGGTAATATGACATCTACATATCTTTTCATTGCAGGCACAAAGATATAAAAAAAGAGGCTTCCGACAGTCGAAAGCCTCCAGTTCTATCTATCAAGTTAAAAAAAACAATAAGAGTGCCAACATTAAAGCTCTCCCCCTCCGGTACTGACCATACCGGAGAAGGTAGAACTTAAAAAACAATTGTGTTAAATTACAGGCAAACTCTTACTTCTATATAAAACCTATTGAAAAAAATCCATTTTACACGTATCCTATTGAGTTACTTTACAGAAACGAATATTATACTTTCTACTACTATCAGAGACATCTCCACCATCTTCAACACCACTACCCATATCCTTTAAATATCTCCAACGATTGGCAGCGTTAGTAAATTCCTTCGCCCAATACCATCCCGCTGAAAAATCATTCTTTCCATTATTATAAGCAGAACGAAGTTGCTCAAGCCCCGGTACCGCCCACGTACCATTACCTCCCTCATTCAATTCCGCCAATGTACTTTCGACATCCGTCCAGCAAAGGTTCTTATGCAATAGCGTAATACGGCCGATTTCTCTCGTTTCTTCTCCATAAGTCACATTCAAGATATACTCACCCGCTCCGCTAACTTTTACAGTAGCCCCCTCGGGAATTCCATCATCCACATAACTTACCTTTCCGTCAGCAGATACCTGCATTACTTTACGTCCCATTACTTTATGACTCCATTGATATGTAGCTCCTTCATAAACAGGTGTTGTAATTGTCAATTCCTGTTCTCCGGCATAAGGGGCAGGAGCCGCCATCAAGCCCACACTGAACGGATCAGTCGGATCGTACTCAAACGGCAGAATCTTGAGTAATCTTACCGAACGCATTGTTGATTTCTCAGGAGCCCAAGTCGGAGCATTTTCCCAATAAGGATCGAAGAAATAAACATACGCCCAACTTGTAGCACTTTCTTCACTGGTCCAATAACTGACAGCCGATGCCTTCTCCGTCACCTCGTCATAATAAAAGTCATTAATATCATTATTATATAACTCTTTCATCTGTTCTCGGTTGGGCAATGTCCACAAATCACTTCCCAGTTCCCCTACTTTTGCCTTAGCCTCATCCCAAGTCATTCTTGCATGTTTCACAGTCAGTGTAGCAACATCCTTCGATACTCCGTCCTTACCTACACTCAAAATATATTTCCCTGCACCAGTCACAGTCACAGAAGCACCCTCTTCGATGCCATCCTCCATATATTTCAATTTATTATTAGACAGACCAAGCAGCGTAGTGCGTCCTGCACGTTCATGTCGCCACTGATATGTATATTCCGGATACACCGTACTAGTTACTTTCAGTTCATGTTCATTGAACTCGCCCGTATCAGTAGCAATGACAGTGGGATAATAAGGAGAATGATATTGTAACTCCATGCCTTCACCATCTCCGGAGAAAGCAATATCAGCTATATAAGAAGCCCCCTCGCCCGACAGTTCAATCCCGGTTTCTCCTATCTCAGTTTCGTTGCCACTCTCATCTTTAGCAAACAGTTTCAACTGCAATGAAGGATTGGCAGGCAACAGCACACGCGCGGAAAACGTTGTAGCATCGCCATCTACAGAAACCCAACCTTCACCATCCGTATCCGTTCCTTTCATCACAGTTTCCAGTTCACCTGCTTCACCCGACGGATGCAGATTATAGCCATAAACAGAAGCCCCGCCCTTAATTACTACTTTTACCTTCACAATATCTCCTGTCGTGGACATACGTGCAGCAGGGTGCAATAAATTAAATGTATATTCACAGCCTATCGGCTTCAATGCAACAGGAACCGTATTAATAGTGCTTCCCATTGTGAAATTTCCCGTAGCCGCCACTATGGACGGTATTTCCCCCGTCATATTCCCGTCTTCATCCGTCAGTTTTAAAAAGGCATCCGCCATTTTAGTCTCCCCTTCCTTTAGGGCGAGCTGAGGCAACTTTTCATTACTTTCTGCACCGAGACAGAGATAAGTGTAGTTTCCGGCCGGCACTTCAAGGCTTCCGTTACCATTAAAAGTAAGTGTCTGGGTGTACACATTATCACTAAAAAGACAAACCTTATAAACAGCAGGTCTCATAACTTCGGGTGTTGTCATCCCTTCCAACACATCAGGAGCTTCAACGGTGAAAGTGAAATCCAGTGTTTGTTTCCCGTCATAGACTCCGATCGTTTTCAGATCACTTTCACATGACATCAAAAGAGATGTAAATAATGTAGCCAATACTATTTTGCTTTTCATTATCATCATTTTTTTAGGTTCTAATTATTAGTAATCTTCAAATCCTTATCCACACGCACTATATCCTCAGGCTTCATATGCTCAGTCACGATATTCATGCCAAGCACATCTTTCCCATACCGGTTGCCGAAGATATCCGCTTGCTTACAACCGTCAAGATAAAACATCGTTTCCCGATAGAAAGGAGCGTAATTGTACGAACGTTCCACTACATTTCCGGCAAACGTCAATCCACGTACAGCACGTGCGTAAAGCAGTGCATAGTCATAGTGCCTGAACGTATTGCCTTCGATACGTATATTCTCATGATAACAGAGCGCATGATCGGAGTCAGGACGATAAGAAGGCGTGACAGTGATGACAGCCTCCCCCCATTCGTGTCCGGAAGTGAAACAATCTTCAAAAACATTATTTTGTATCCGGACATCCTTGCAACTACCAGACTCATACCAGTAATCGACATCCCCTTCTATCAGAATAGCCGCACCGGCGGTACGGAAATAGTTATTTTCGATCGTCACCTTTCCGGGAGTCGTCACAAGGATTCCTCTCGCACGGTGTTTTTTCAGTATACGGCAGTTACGTATCTCAAAATCAGCCAAGTAAGATTTATTTTCCACAAAATCCCCGGCTGCGATAGACACAGGCATAGGCTTTTCCAATGTCACCAAGCGGCTCGTACAACCTTTATCATCCGTTTCCTTACGGATTGCCTTAATCCGGTTCACCACTCCCCGTTTCAAGGAGTCATGCTTCAGAAACCAAAGTTCGTCTCCTGCCCCGATAGTCATATTCTGCCGTTCGGAACATCCGGTGCGGAAAGTATATTCATCCACTATATCAGCTATTTCCACATACATGCCATGTACATTGATAAAATCATCTCCGTGACCGGTATGCTCACAACTGTCTACCTTAATCAATCCCCTACAAGCATTGAAATGGAAAGCATCTGCTATCAAGCTGAATACCCGTCCTTTCTTTTCATTGACTTTCATATTCATGTTACAAATCGTCACATTCTCGCAACGAACTCCCACCAATCCATGACTGGGACAATGATATATATCAATGTCTCTAAATGTCACATCTTTACTGCCGAACATGTAGAATCCATCCGTCATATACCGTCCATGCCACAGGGCAATATATGTGCCCAGCTCAGGTTCGAGAGTCCTCGAACCAAAGAAACGAACCACTCCCGGAGAAATCTCACGCGCTATGCCCGAAAACAAATCACGTCCCATTGGCATATCACGTGTCCGGTAAACAATTTCCTGACGTTCCTTATCATACAGGTTATAAGCGTGAATACCCTGCTTCCACCCTTCGCCAATACCCCGGAACACCGAATCCTGAGAAGAAATTTCATACGGATAAGCTACCGCATCAATAGCAAGATCCACATATCCGTCTCCCAACTCCATGATTTGCCCTTGCGTAATGTAAGGACGCTCCCAGTCAATGGAAAAATTGCGGACAGTAACATTGGAGCATGAATCAATAGTTCCGATAACCAATGGTCCATGAAAGATAAATTCAGCACCATTGCCATCAATAACAAGATTCTTCATGCTTTGTACATCAAAAGCCTTGCTTACTCCCTGCAAGGAATCTACATAGAAATGATAAGTTCCCGCAGGAAAAAACAATTTGGCAGAATCCATCTTCGCAGCTGCCGCCAATGCATCCCGCACGGCCAATGCCGTATTGACCGAACGTTCACCGGAGACAGCTCCGTAGTCACATATATTTAATTCATAAGAACGGGTATTACAAGCAGCCAAGGCACAAAGCAGAAAAAACCACCCTGTCATCTTACAAATAAAATTCTCCTTATACTTTTCTATCATATATCCGCCCTTATTAATAGTTCACCGCTTGCGGCCGTTCGTCAATCGCCATATTAATCTCAGGATAAGCTCCACCGGGACATAATACTTTGCCCTTGAACCCCTTCGACTCATCATAATAGCATCTTATCCAATCCACATCCATCTTAGGAAGCTTGTTCGGATCCGTTTCATTCACCCATGAAGGCAACCAATTATCCACATCATTTGCCCCATCCTTATTCCATCCAGAAGACCAAGCAGCATTTCCGCCACCATCTTTTTTCTGCATATCCAAGTTCAGAATCAAACGGAACCCGTGAGGGTTGGTAAACCAAGTGTAATTCCAGTCCGCCATCGTGCCCGTTATTGCTTCGTCAGTGAAAGGAGCCCACAAATTCTGGTCATTCCAGGGACCCCTGCCAATGCTGATACTACCTCCACCATTCACCGTTCCATAAGTCTTGCCATTCATGCCAAACTTTATCTGACCGGTAGTCCACTCCATCCAATAAATATTATATTTGGTATAATCCACCCCATCACTTTGATGTAAATAATAACCTGTAGTCTTAGCATGACCGGATGTAGACTCCAAAGAATGCATGGTCGAACAAACTACATTATCCTTAGGGTTCTGAGTCTCCAGCAAGTCTATCTCGCCACAGTTGGGCCAGTTCAGGAACGGCCATAAGTCTCCATTCTGACCATCGTAGGTATAATAGCGGTTGGACATAAACCAAAGGGCATTACCCGGATTATACTGCTCCTGCTGATTTTCCAGCCGCATACGTATCTCGATACGCATCCCCGGACGGAAATCTGCCCAATGAGTACCGACATGTGGAGCATCCGATATTATACCACCCACTTCCCAGTTATTATACATATCAGGATTTGGATTATTAGCCAAATAATCACTACGCCCCATCGGGAAGTAAAGAAAGTCCTCATCATCTATCTTATTCTTTACACTCCTGCGCGCCCACAATTCCAAATGTCCGGCCCCCGTCACACGGGTTGTACTCTCTTTGGTAAACGTACTGTTAAGCTGCATATGGAAGTTCTTGTACTTCTCGAATCCGCGTGGTTGCGGATTTTCCGGGAACACATTGTTGGGCTGGGCATTATAACGATGAAATTCATGTGATGTATAGAATTTCCATCCCGCAGCAGCCAGACTCCCATTCGGATGTGAATCTCCGGGACGCATATTCGCTTCCAGCCCCGTATTGTCAGCATACAACGTAGAACGGAATTCTTTATCGGGACGAGAATAGACAGAACGTTCGTCCATATTCCCCGGCGCAGCCTCCACATCCAAATCCTGCCGGAGAAGCGTGCGGTATTTCGGTTCCAACAGTTCTATATCCGCCCCCTCAGCCGGTTCGAGAAGTATGGTTATATTTTGCCGGTTGCTTCCGGACTTCACTGTTATCTCTTCAGATTCCGCCTTCGACTCGACAAAACTCAGTTCGGTAGGGAAATTATCAAAAAGTCCGTCCGCATCCAGTTCCTCTCCGTCATCGTTTACCAGTTTCACAGAAATAGTAGCAGGAGTTATCAACATCTTGTTCTGATTAAGATAAGTTACTTTTATCTTGAATTTATCCGATGCCCACAACTCAGTCCCGGCATTTTCAAGAGAAACCAGTGCCGTGTTTTCCGCCATATCATCGCCCGGTTTATTAGTACCACCGGATAAGTCCGGAGCAGGAAGTCCCGAATAATCGGGGACAAGCAATTCTTCACCACAAGAAGCCGATATGAAGGCAACAATAACGAATGTACCACCCGCCAAGACTCTTTTTGCCATTCGGCCTAAGATATATTTATTCAGATTCATCTTTTGTATTTAATAAGGTTAAACATCTCTTGTCAATATCCCGGGTTCTGGTTCAGCACGCCGCCATATTCACTGATATAATCGATAGGAATCGGGAAACGGGTCTTATATCCGTACACTCCCATGTTATTAGTCAGAATGTCCGAGCCCGGAGTTGCAGCAGCATACTCTACAAACTTATCATGACGTACAAGATCCATAAAGCGATGCCCTTCCAAGAATAGCTCAAATCCTCTTTCTTTCAAGATCTTCTCACGAAAACGTTCCTGGTCATCCTGATGCGCATAAGGTGTCAGTCCGGCACGTCCACGAGTGTACTCAAGCCATTGATAAGCGTTTTCCGGATTACCTTCCAGTTCGTTAACCGCTTCTGCCATGGCAAGCATCACATCTGCATAGCGGAACACGACGAAATCATGATTGGACGATTCGCCCACCTGATTGGGGTCCATGTCATACTTGAAAGGAACGGCTCCTTTCTTAAAGGTCTTGGCATCCGTATTATCACGATTATAAAGCAATCCGTCAATACCGACAAAAGAAGTGATGATATTCTCCTTATACCGTTTATCATTCTTATCGAAAGAATCGACAAAATTCCAGGGGAGCGCATATCCTTCCGAAGTCTGAACCTTGTATTTCTGCGTATCCGGGTGCAATGCAGGCATTACGTGCGCATGATATTCGTTGCCGTTAATGCCGACTTTCAGAGAAACGGCATAGATAATCTCGTGGTTATGCTGATTGCTGATACTAAACACGCTAGTATAGGTCTTCTGCATCTCATAGTATTTGAGGTCTATGATTGCCTGTGCATATTGCTTCACAGCTTCCCAACGCGTCCGGTTGTCATATTTCTTTCCATTGATATCTCCCATTTTATCCCACAAGCCAGCATTGCCCACCATAAAGGTTTTCATCAGAATCATATTTGCGATACCCTGATTCATGCGGCTTTTATCCGTACACTCACTGGGGTGTTTCAGAAGGGGCAGTGCTTCTTCTATCAGCTTCTGGATCATGCCGATATATTCCGCGTCAGACGAACGGGGATAGAATGTCATGTCGGTAGTGTCCAGTACCTTATCCGCGGGAATCACCGGTACCGGCCCGAATACGGAATAAAGCCGGAACATCATATACGCCTGCGCAGTCTTCGCTTCGGCTATCATTTCATTTTTCACCTCATCGGAAATGCCGTCAGCAGATTTAATCCTTCCGACAAATGCCTGAGCACGGGTGATGAACTTATATTGTCCGAACGGATCCAGGTTTTCAGAAGCCCAAAGCATATTAGAGTTATTATACTGATGCTTGTCAAAACGATCCCAGTTCCAATAGCAATCCATTACGTCAGTCGCCAGTTCGGGGAACGTAGTCATTGCCCCCATCAACATACCGTGGAACAGTCCGCCCGAACGCCCTGCCAACGGATCATAAACCGAATTTAATGCTGCTTCCCAGTCTTTCTTGGTTTGCGGGAAGACATCTCCGGAAAGTAGAGAAGAGTCTTCTTTGTTCAACGTACAGCAGGACAAAGAGCACAAAAGCAATAAGTTTGCCAGTATATAGTATATCTTTCTCATCTTCGTTTATAAATTAATGTGTAAACCAATAGTATATGTATGGCTGTTAGGATAGCTGAATCCATTATTGTCCGTTTCAGGGTCAATTCCCAAATAAGGAGTAACCAGGAACGGGTTCAACAGGCTGACATATACACGCACTGAATTGATTTTGTATGCCGGAAGGCTGAATGTATATCCCAAGTCGATGTTACGCACACGGATAAACCATGCTTTCTCCATATAAAAGTCACTGGCAAACTCTTTTCCCACTCCATACTTACGTTGTAGCGAAGAAGGATACTTACCGTACTGATGGTCACTGTTCCAGCGTTCTTTCACTTCCACCATTTGGTTGGAACCCTCAATAAGTATTCCCGCGTCAGTCAGAGTCGCTGCCAGTCCGTTCTGTTTCCATTGATTGAACTTACCGTACATTCCGATGTTGAGGTCGAAATTCTTATAACGGAAAGTATTGTTGAAACCAATCGTATAAGGCACGTTGACCGCCACTTTCTGCAAATCAGCCTCGTCTATCTTCCCGTCCGGCTTTCCGGTACGCAAGGGATATCCGTCCTCATTGTACATTATATTGCCATCTTTTGTCATATAACCGTCCACATCGGCGAACAGGATAGTCCCGGGCACGGGATTAGACGTATAGCTCACGCCATTTCCCGGTTGAATCAGCCCCATGGAGACAAGTCTCCACTCTTCACCCATATACGCTTTTTCAGTCTCGTAGATTTTCGGTACCCAGTTGCGGTCGCGTTTAAGCCAACGGTCACGATAGAAAGTCAAAGTCATGCCAGTATTCCACTGGAAATTTTTTCTTTTAATAGTTTCCGTATTGACAGAGGCTTCAAAACCGTAAGTCTGTTTCTTTGCGTCAAGATTGACAACCATGCTGGTGACCTCACTGGCAGACGAAAGACGGCGTACACCAAGAATGTCCGATATGACACGGTTAAAATAATCAAGACTACCACTGACACGTCCATTCCAAAGCGAGAAGTCCAGACCGATATTAAAGTCTGTCTGCGTTTCCCATTTCAGGTTCGGGTTACCTAATGCATAAAGTCCGATAGCCGTATTATAGGTGTCACCGAAAATCACATTCCCACTTTGCCTATACACATTGTAAGGATAGGCTGTGAAAGCATTTCCGTTATCGTCCGTACCGCTGAGGTTGTCGTTACCGGTCTGTCCGAATCCGGCGCGTAGTTTCAACTGGTCGACCGTCCCTTGCAGACTCTTCATAAATTTTTCACGGGCGAAGTCCCATCCCACAGAGATACCGGGGAAGTACCCCCATTGATGATTCTTACCGAACATGGACGAGCCGTCAATACGGAAGTTGGCAGTCAGGAAGAAACGTTCGTCAAATGTATAGTTGACACGTGCATAGTAGGACAATGTTTCGGCAAACGTCGAGCCTGAACCGACAGTCGGCTTACTGCCTGCACCGGCACCCAAGTTATTCCACGAGAAACTATCAGACACGAAGTCCGTGTTGCCTGCCAATAAGTATTGTGTCCCCATCTTCATATATTCAGTACCGGCCGAAACAGCTAAATAATGCCGGTCGTTCAACATGGTACTGTAATTAGCACTAAACTGCAACTGATAATCGGTTTTCTCATTATGGCGCCTATCCGCCTTACCATTGTTGGCTCCCCCTACCTGCGTAGAAAGAGGTGCATAATAATATCCCTCACTCTGGCTGAAATCGGTTCCAGCCACACCTTTCAGTTTCAGATTCTTAATCGGTTCGTATTGAAGAAACACATTGGCCAGGAAGCGCGTAGTACGTGTTTGGTTGGTCAGTTCCAG
Organism: Bacteroides congonensis; assembly: GCF_900130125.1. Classification (GTDB taxonomy): domain Bacteria; phylum Bacteroidota; class Bacteroidia; order Bacteroidales; family Bacteroidaceae; genus Bacteroides; species Bacteroides congonensis. The sequence continues at coordinate 1,561,445 of NZ_FQXY01000010.1, read as the reverse complement.
TTGTGCCACCGGGTTGGGTTGGTTAGTGCCAAGCACTTTCTTCGAGTAGTCACCGTTTTCGTCACGTACCGGAAGATTGGGCGAGAACATATAAGCACTTTGCAATAATCCTGACGTCAACCCGTATCCGCCGTTGTCCATAGCCACGTTATCCATATCAATGCGGCTGAAGTTCAGACTCATGCCAGCTTTCAACTTCGAATTGAAGTCCTGGTCAAGGTTTAATTGGCCCGAAAAACGACGGTAGTCATTATCCTTGACAACCCCTTTGTTGACATAGTAGTTGACAGAAGCCATGTATTTGGTCTTTTCACTTCCGCCGTTGACGCTGACGCCGTAGTTCTGTGTCATGCCCACCCGGAGCACTTCATCCAGCCAATTGGTGGAATAAGGATTTTCCCGTATACTTGCATCCGAAAAAGTAGGAGTATAGTTAAAGTCGGACATTTTATTAGGCCCGTAAAGTCCTATCTTATTCGTGTACATAAATTCCTCCAGGTTCGCACGGTTCACTTCTGTCATAAAATCGGAGCCGGAGAGCACATCGGGCAATCCGTAAGCCTTGATAAAACCGGTGTTCGCAGTAAAATCCACACTTACCTTACCCGCCTTGCCACGCTTGGTCGTGATAAGAATGACCCCGCCGGCAGCACGTGTTCCATATACGGAAGTAGCCGAAGCATCCTTCAGGATGTCAATACTTTCGATGTCGTTAGGATTGATAGAAGCCAGTGTAGCATCCGTACTTCCACTGCTATAGTCGCCGGCAGTAGCATTAGAAAAACCCGTCACCGGAAATCCGTCGATAACGATAAGCGGCGCCCGGTTACTTGCCGAACCACGAATCTGCATATTGACCGCCCCGCCCGGTTGGGCGGAGTTGATAATAGTGGACAAACCTGCCGCCTTTCCACTGAGAAACTCCGATACGGAAGCCGCACCTGCCTGAGGGATATCGCTCATCTTGACATTGGTGATAGAACCGGTAATTTCTTTCCGCTTCTGCTGCCCATATCCTACCACTACCACTTCTTCAAGTTGCTTGGAGTCTTCCTGCAACACAACTTTGTAAAAAGTACCGGCACTCGCCTTTACATCTTTTGAAAGGTAACCGATATAGGAAATCTGCACATCTGAATTTTCCGGTATCTTAAGCGAGAAATTTCCGTCGATATTGGTAATAGTCCCCAACGAAGTCCCCTTGACCAATACGCTGGCACCGATGACAGCCTCGCCCTTTTCGTCAAGGACAACGCCTTTCATCTCAATCTCCTTTCCTGTCTTTTTCGGTTGTTGGGCTTTCCCGACTTCCTTAAATGTAAGTGTGATATATTTGTTGTTCTCCACGTAAGCAATGTCCGTCCCTTCGAACAGGATGTCCAGCACCTTTTGGATGGGTGCATTTTCTTCTCTGACAGTCACTTTCCTATCCAAGCCCTTCAAATCATCACTGTAGAAGAATTTATATTCGCTTCCTTTCTCTATAGATTTCAGGATTGACTTTATAGGTTTCTTGATTTCATTTACACTGACTTGTGCAGAGACGCTTGCACACATACTGAACAATATCAATATGCATACAAAATTACAGTACAGTATTTTCATTGTATCCGATTTTTAATTAATATAATAAGGTAGTTCTCAAGCTTTTACAGTAATGAAGAGCCTCTTCATCACTATACAGAAATTCAATGTTCATTAGTCTTTCCGCATCATACAAAATTTAGGGTTAATACTCATTCATTTGAAAACAGCAGTTTTATTGAGCTCTAAAAAAAACTGTATCAGACCTTTGTTCGCATTCGACGTGCGAAGCTAACATTAATGCCTCCAGCACCGATGCGAGATTATCACTTCGCAGGTATCCTGTGAAACGTTTCTCCTTCACCTCTTCCGACTCGAAGACCACATTCAAGTGATAGATGCGTTTCAACCGACGGACAGCCTCCTCCAGTGTTTCTCCTTCCAAATAGATATTACCGTTTTTCCATTCCCCGAAGCGCCGGCTGTCAATACATTCTTCTTTGGACAAGCGATTTTCCGCCTTATCGAAAAGAATCTTTTCATCAGGTAATAATATCGTTTTCCGGGAATCCCGTTCTATTTCTACTTTTCCTTTTACCAGTACAGCCGATGCTTTCTTATCCGATTGATAAGCACAAACACCGAACTCCGTACCTAATGCTTTTACTGAAAAATATTCTGTCTTTACGATAAAAGGAACATCCGGATTTTTTCTTACATCGAAATAGGCTTCACCCTCCAGGTGCAAGGTTCTCTCTTTGGTATTATAATCAGTAGCATAGCTCAACCGGGACTCCGAATTGACCCAGGCGACAGAACTGTCGGGGAGAATCACCATCACACGTTCTCCCTTATTGGTAAGAATGGCAGTTGTTTGCAAACCGGAAGAGCGGAAATGCATCCGGTCTGAATAATAATATCCCGTCAAAAACAGAAAAATGGGAAAGAAGATAACAGCAGCATATTTTGTCCACCGCATCCATTTTCTGCGAACGGAAAGTTGCATCGTCTGCCCGGACTTGTCCATCAGCAGATAAATACGGTTCAAGATGCGTTCCTTAACTTCCGACGGTATCTGATTGGGAGCAGCTTCCCATTCTTCATCCATCCATGCATCTATGTACCGGGAATCCTTTTTAATCCACTCCAGCAATATATGTATTTCGTCCTTTGTCGCAGTGCGAGCAATGAACTTATGAAATAATTCTATAAAATATAAATTATCCATTTCTCTTCAATTTATATCTTATACAACTACCTCACATTATTTCCGTGATTACATCATGCTATATTTAACACAAATAAACAATTGAGTCGGATTATCAACTCAAGAATCCCCCTAAAGCTATCATTATAAGAACAAAGTCATATTCACTGGATACTCTTTTGCGGATATAAGCAACTGCTTTTGTCAAATGTGACTCGACTGTATTTTCCGATATCTGTAACCGGGCGGCTATTTCTTTATTCGACAGGCACATCTTCTTACTCATGATGAATACCTTACGCCGTGCCTCCGGCATTTGTTCTATCACAGAGTTGATAAAGTCATCCAGTATTTTATAATCAACCTCTTCCTCCACCGAGTTAGAAGCCATCGGGCGTGAAGCTAAATTCTCCTGATAGAGAAACTCTACCATCTGATGTTTGAAGTGATTAAGCAACATATTTTTTGCCATCGTAGAAAGGAATGACTGAAAAGACTTGTTTACGTCAATCTTATGATGCATTTCCCACACTCTCAAAAACACGTTTTGAGTTATATCTTCAGCTAAATATTGATTATTGTTGGATATTTTAAGGATAAAACTATATAACTTCCCACTATATTGGCCATATAATATAGATAAGGCTTCAGCATCGCCTTCATGCAACCGATGAAGTAAAGTGTGGTCTGTCATTATATAATAATTAATGCCGAATTATTAAAAAATCAATCAAGAAAGGATGTCTCTTTAACAAAGACATCCTTTTATATAAAACTTAATCTTTTAGAAAATATAAGCAACGGATACTTGCCAAGTCTTGGTTTTGTATGAACCGTCTATTCCTTCAAGCTTGGCAGTGTCACCCAACGGGATGTTATAATTGGCACCAACCTGCAAATGATTGAGCAATTTCACACCCGCGCCAACGTTAATACCGACTTCGGCTTTCTTCTTGTCGGTTTTTACGCCTTCAATCGTTTTATTTCCCGCAAAATCGAAATAAAAATCAGGGCCGGCAGCAATATAAAGTCCCAACAGACTTCCCAAACCGATGTTATACTTCAAGTTGACCGGAATATCAAGACCGTTTTGCTTGACTGTGTATTCATCATTCCCCTCAGACACTTTTATACCTCTTTGGGCAAAAAGCAGGGAAGCATCTACCCCCAATCCTACGATTGGAATATTAAACTCAGCCATCGGTCCGATAAAGAAACCGGTAAAGTTATCCTTCTTAAAGTTTTCGCTCACATTAGAGAAACTTGCTTTTGACAAGTTCAAACCTCCCTTTACACCAAAGTGTATTTGCGCCTGAGCAGGCATTGCCATACCAATGCATACAGCAATCATTAAAGCACCAAAAATCTTTTTCATAAATTTACGTGTTTATAATTCGGGACAAAGATATATAATTAGAATAAATAAACACAATTTATCGGTTTTTTGTTCGCTCAAAGTCGTTGTAGTTCATCCAAGTATGCCCCTCGCTTTGCAAATATACGTACAATTGTAGATAAATGCGAAGGTGATATGCGTAAAGCCATCTTCTTTGTCAAAGAGACACTGCAATTCAATTGAAGCCGTTCCGTTCTATGCCGAAAGTTCTGTATTATCCGACCACTCTCTCCTATATAAAAAATGAAAATCCTCTTTCAACCTATCACCATGCTCCACAAGCCCTTTATTCATCGTACTTTTAGAGCGGTGATAGGTTGTTGGCAACCTATCACCGAATCTATCACCTATCACCGCCCAATTTAGATAAAGTCTACTGCAAACATAATCAGACAGCCAGAGGCTATTTCTGTTTCATGTAGTGAAACAAAGTGTTTCATGCCTTGAAACGAAGTGTTTCAAGTAATGAAACATTTAGTTTCAAGCCGCTGAAACTATAGTTCCAAGCGTATGAAACTAAAGTTTCCTGCCGTAGGAACTAAAGTTTCGACCGCTGAAACTGGAGTTTCAAGGCAGGAAACAAGTGATTAGACCGTATGACCGGATAAGTTAGCAATTATTCCCGCACGAAACAAAAGATATAATAAGTAAAATCGCCGGAGCAGATATGAATCCACTCCGGCAATTTCCCTATTGATTCTATTTCCACTTACTATAACATCAATCAACTATTCGGATGAATGTCCAACTTCACCGGTTTTATCATATTCTCCGGTTTCAGAATGGTATCCAAATCTTCTTTGGAAAGGATATTATGTTCCAGTACAAGTTCATAAACTCCCTTTCCTGTCTCTAACGCTTCTTTGGCAATCTTCGTAGAGTTCTTATATCCGATTACCGGATTCAAGGCTGTCACTACTCCGATGCTGTCGTGTACGTCCCGACGGCATTTTTCTTCATTTGCCGTGATACCGTCCACACACAAGGTACGCAAGGTATCAAAACCATTCATGAACAAGTCGGCCGATTCGAAACAGCATTGCGCCATCACCGGTTCCATTGCATTCAGTTCCATTTGGGCGGCTTCGCCGCTCATCGCTACGCAGAGGTCGTTTCCTATCACCTTATAGGCTATCTGGTTCATGACTTCGGGAATCACCGGATTTACTTTTCCCGGCATGATGGAAGAACCCGGTTGCATAGCCGGCAAGTTAATCTCTCCCAATCCGCAACGGGGGCCGGAGGCCAACAGCCGCAAATCATTACATATCTTATTCATCTTGACAGCCACACGTCTCATGGCAGCCGAATACCCTACCATGCAGGAAGTATCCGAAGTAGCTCCTATCAGGTCATCCGCGAGTTTTATATCCAGTCCGGTGATTTTGCGCAAAGCGGCGATACACTTTTCGGCATAGCCCGGTTCGGCAGTGATACCGGTTCCGATAGCAGTTGCTCCCATATTGACCGTCAGAAAATCCTGTGCGGCAAAGTCGAGGTTCTTCACTTCATGTTCCAGGATGCTTGCAAATCCGTTGAATGTCTGTCCGAGGGTCATCGGCACAGCGTCTTCCAACTGGGTACGCCCCATCTTAATCACATGCGCAAACTCTTTTCCTTTCTTGCGGAAAGATTCTATCAACTCGACAAAATGTTTCACCAGTTTCAGGTGAGTATAATATAAACCTATGTGAATAGCGGTAGGATACGCGTCATTGGTGGACTGCGAACGGTTCACATGGTCGTTGGGAGAACAATACTGGTATTCGCCACGCTGATGTCCCAACAATTCCAACGCACGGTTGGCTATTACTTCATTGGCGTTCATGTTCGTCGTGGTTCCGGCTCCGCCCTGAATCATGTCGACAGGAAATTGTTCGTGATGTTTCCCTTCAAGGATTTCCTTACAAGCTTTCAAGATAGCGTCTGTCTGTTCCTCGGTCAGCAAATCCAGTTCACGATTGGCGATGGCAGCCCCCATTTTCGTGATGGCCAATGCCTGAATAAATAAAGGATACTCATTCAAATGAAACTTGCTGATGCGAAAGTTTTCAATACCACGGAGTGTCTGTACTCCATACAATGCGCTCTCAGGCACTTCACGACTTCCTATCAAGTCGCTCTCTGTACGAGTTTTTTTTGATAAATTCTGTTCCATATCGGTTGTTTTATAACAATAACATTTTAGTTAGTACTTATATAACCAACCAAGAAGGTTATTGTTTTTATAAATATGCAAAAACTATTCAATAAGTTTTTTGTTGTTAATACAAGAAAAAGAAAATACAAAGAACGAAAACACTTATCTTTGTGTTTAAACTTAAAATAAGAAACAACCTATGATATTACAATTAGCATTTGTTCTGACTGCCATTATTATTGGCGCACGCCTGGGAGGCATCGGTCTTGGCGTTATGGGAGGCGTTGGATTGGCGATACTCACGTTCGTTTTTGGTTTACAGCCCACCGCCCCGCCTATCGACGTCATGCTGATGATTGCCGCCGTCATCTCGGCAGCCGCTTGTATGCAAGCTGCCGGCGGGCTTGACTACATGGTAAAGCTGGCAGAACATTTGCTACGCAAAAATCCGTCACATGTCACCCTGTTAAGCCCGTTGGTTACTTACCTGTTTACGTTCGTTGCCGGAACGGGACACGTGGCTTATTCCGTATTGCCCGTGATAGCGGAAGTCGCCACCGAAACAAAAATCCGCCCGGAACGTCCGCTCGGCATTGCGGTCATCGCTTCCCAGCAAGCCATCACGGCAAGTCCTATCTCCGCCGCTACTGTCGCCCTGCTCGGATTGTTGGCAGGATTTGATATCACCCTCTTCGATATTCTTAAAATTACGATTCCTGCGACTATCGTCGGTGTACTGGTAGGCGCTTTATTCTCCATGAAGGTCGGCAAAGACCTGATAGAAGACCCCGAATATCAGAAACGGCTGAAAGAAGGACTTTTCAATGATAAGAAAGTGGAGATTAAAGATGTCAAGAACAAACGTTCAGCCATGATTTCCGTCATCATCTTTATATTGGCAACTGCCTTTATCGTACTCTTCGGCTCTTTCGAAGGGATGCGCCCGTCCTTCCTTATCGACGGCGAAATTGTTACATTGGGCATGTCGTCCATCATCGAAATTGTCATGTTATCGGCAGCAGCCATCATCTTATTAGTGACAAAGACAGACGGAATCAAAGCAACGCAAGGTTCTGTATTCCCGGCCGGGATGCAAGCGGTTATCGCTATCTTCGGTATTGCCTGGATGGGCGATACCTTCCTTCAGGGAAATATGGCGCAGCTTACTTTCTCCATTGAGGGCATCGTACGTCAAATGCCATGGCTTTTCGGAATCGCGCTGTTCGTGATGTCTATCCTGCTATATAGCCAGGCAGCCACCGTGCGGGCACTCGTACCGCTGGGCATTGCGCTGGGTATCTCCCCATATATGCTGATTGCCCTGTTCCCCGCCGTAAACGGATATTTCTTTATTCCGAACTACCCCACCGTGGTAGCCGCCATCAATTTTGACCGGACGGGGACAACAAAAATCGGCAGATATGTGTTGAATCATTCGTTCATGATGCCCGGACTGGTATCGACAGCCGTCGCAATCGGGTTGGGACTGCTTTTTATACAAATATTCTAATATATATTATTAACCTAAACTTCATTCAGTTATGAAACAATTCAAGAGATTTGGTCTGGTAGTATCAGCACTGCTACTTACCGTAACAATGGCATTTGCCGCAAAACCGAATATTCATATTCTTGCCACCGGAGGAACCATTGCCGGCACGGGAAGCTCTGCCACCGGAACCAGTTACACGGCAGGGCAGGTTGCCATCGGCGCATTGCTCGATGCTGTTCCCGAAATTAAGGACATCGCCAACGTGACAGGCGAGCAGATTGTAAGAATCGGCTCACAGGACATGAACGATGAAGTATGGCTGACACTCGCCAAGAAAATCAATGAACTGTTGAAGCGGCCGGATATCGACGGTATCGTCATCACTCACGGAACGGATACAATGGAAGAAACGGCTTACTTCCTGAACCTGACCGTCAAGAGCGACAAACCGGTAGTACTGGTAGGCGCCATGCGTCCTTCCACCGCACTAAGTGCTGACGGCCCGTTGAATCTTTACAATGCCGTAGTTACCGCCTCTGCCAAAGAGTCCAAAGACAAAGGCGTATTGGTTGCCATGAACGGACTTATCCTCGGAGCAGAAAGCACAGTGAAGATGAACACCGTCGACGTACAGACTTTCCAGGCTCCCAACTCCGGTGCACTGGGTTATGTCCTGAACGGAAAAGTATTCTACAACCAAGTGACTCTCAAAAAACATACAACCCAGTCTGTATTCGATGTAACTCACCTCACTTCACTGCCTAAAGTCGGTATCGTATACAGTTACTCCAACATTGAAGCCGATATGATGAATCCGCTGCTCAACAACGGCTACAAAGGAATCATCCATGCAGGAGTGGGCAACGGAAATATCCACAAGAACATCTTCCCGTCATTGATAGACGCCCGCAGAAAGGGAATCCTCGTTGTCCGTTCTTCCCGCGTACCTACCGGACCGACCACCCTTGACGCAGAAGTAGATGACGCCAAGTACCAGTTCGTAGCTTCACAGGAATTGAATCCGCAAAAATCACGCGTTTTGCTAATGCTCGCATTGACCAAAACCACTGACTGGAAACAAATTCAGCAATACTTTAACGAATACTAAAAACCTGACCGACTTATGAAAAAATTAGTCCTTATGCTGCTCCTGGCGGGCAGCATACAGGGAGTATATGCACAAAAAACAGAGAAGAAAGACAAATTCTCGCCCAACACTCCCTTATTTGAAGAACTGACAGACGTAAAGAAGAAAACGGATAAGTTCAATCTTTACCTGAATATGCAAGGCAGTTTCGACGCGCATTTCCGGGATGGTTTCCAGGAAGGTGACTTCAACATGCACCAACTCCGTATCGAAGCGAAAGGAAACATCAACAACTGGCTCTCTTACCGCTATCGCCAGCGCCTCAACCGTTCGAACGACGCAAACGGCATGATTGACAATCTCCCGACTTCCATCGACTACGCAGGTATCGGCATCAAGCTGAACGACCAGTTCAATCTTTTCGCCGGAAAGCAATGTACCGCTTATGGTGGCTTCGAGTTCGACCTCAACCCGATTGATGTCTATCAATACTGCGACATGATTGATTATATGAGTAACTTTATGACCGGATTGAACGTAGGCTATAATGTCACTCCCGACCAACAGCTCAACCTGCAAGTCCTGAACAGCCGCAACGGTTCTTTCGACAGCACCTACGGAATCACGGAAGATGCCGAAGGAAATATCCCCGACCTGAAATCCGGCAAAATGCCATTGGTTTATACTCTGAACTGGAACGGTAATTTCAACAATGTATTCAAAACCCGTTGGTCGGCTTCCGTCATGAACGAAGCCAAGAGCCATAATATGTATTATTATGCTTTAGGAAACGAACTGAACCTGGGGAAATGGAACGCTTTTGTGGATTTCATGTATTCGAAAGAGGATATCGACCGCAAAGGTATCATTACCAATATCGTAGGTCGCCCGGGCGGACACAACGCTTTTGATACCGGCTATCTTTCCGTAGTAGCCAAATGCAACTATCGTTTTCTGCCGAAATGGAACGCCTTTGTGAAAGGTATGTATGAGACGGCTTCCGTCACCAAGGCTTCCGAAGGAATCGAAAAAGGAAACTACCGTACTTCCTGGGGTTATCTCGCAGGTGTCGAATTTTATCCGATGGAAACCAACCTGCACTTCTTCGTCACCTACGTAGGGCGTTCGTACGACTTCACTTCCCGCGCCAAAGTGCTGGGACAGGAGAATTACAGTACCAACCGCATTTCTGTTGGTTTTATCTGGCAAATGCCAGTATTCTAAAATACAATAGAACATTAAAAATACCCGATAGCCTTTGTACAGCTATCGGGTATTTTTATATGTTCAGTTCTCTGTTTACGTCAATACTCTTCCTCGTTAAAGAAAAAATCTTCCTTACTTGGGTAATCCGGCCAAATATCTTCAATACTTTCATAGATTTCGCCTTCATCTTCCATCTCCTGGAGATTTTCAATAACTTCAAGAGGAGCACCCGAACGCATGGCATAATCAATCAATTCGTCCTTGGTTGCCGGCCAGGGAGCATCTTCCAGTTTTGATGCTAGTTCCAATGTCCAATACATAATTTTGAGTATTTAAAGTGAATACTAAATTTGTCTTGCTTTCTAATTTTTCGGCAAAAGTATAATAAAATCTATCATTTCCAACTATTATCCCAAAATATTTCGTTGTTTTGTTCATCAAAATTAATTTTTCGGGATAAAACAAACAAATAATCTGATAATCTGTTGACAAAAGCTAATACTTCGGGCGAAATTGTACAAGTTTCGGATAAAGTAAGAATACGTCTTTCGGCTCTCCGGCAAATCGTCCGGCATACGTGGCAGACAGCCGCTCCGCGACTTCCGCCCGGAATAATAAAGGCACAAAGTTCCGGCAGCTGTTCGTCCAGTTTGTCAATCTCCCGTTCGATACTTTCCACATCTTCCGAAGTGATGACACTGGCAGCTTTCAGTTGTGTTTTTTCCTGATCGGTGGCAAGATGCGAACCAATGGCAAATAGCTTATGCTGAATCCCCAAAATAAAATCACGGTCTGCCTCATCCAACAGATAGGTATGCAGCCATCCCAAATGAGAATTCAATTCGTCCACTGTGCCGTAGGCTTCCAGGCGGATATGCGTTTTCGGTACACGGCTGCCGCCCACCAGGCTGGTAGTGCCCTTATCACCGGTCTTTGTATATACAAGGCTCTTTTTCATAATCTTCTTTTTTTAATCATCTATATAAGGTAAACATACAAAGGTTATCAGAAGTTGACTATATAATGCTGTTTTATTTTTGTTTTATCAAAAAAGAGCAAACCGAGGTCGTATAAGTCAAAAGTAATCCCTACCCGCTCGTCCTCTTGCAATCGTTTCCACAGCTCTTTCATCTCTTTCGAGTAACAGATTCCCTGTATCACAAAGACACTTTTCAAGGTAGTCCGCCGTGCACAAATCCTGAAAACTTCTTCCTGCAATTCCGGATTCCGGTAATCATTCAGATAGAGAAAATCGACAGGCGTATCCGCATCAAGGAAAAGTTCAGAAAGATCGGAAGAGAAGAGATAAGAAGCGGAAGGTTTGGCGGATTGCAGGTAGAGGGAAGTCACCGAAGGACGCCCCACCTCAACAATGGCAGCAGGCTGCATCCTGTTCACCAACCTGAACAAGAAACGATTTACTTTTTGTGTGCCCTTACTGTACCCACGTTCCCTTACCAACTTTTTCTGTTCCTTTTTCAAAGAATCATAAGCATAGTAAGGGAGCTTTTCATATATCACATCTGTTATCAGACTGAAAGCAAAAGGGGAATGTACCCCATATCCGCAACGATAGCGGAAACGGGAAAGCCAGATAAAAGGTCTTTTTATACAGAGTAGAAGATTCATAAAACCATCATTCGTTTTTTATTCGTAACGCAAAGATATGTTTTTTTATTTCACAGAAGCAAACCAGGAAAGAAATGTTATAAATACTCGGCAACTTAAGGAAGCGGATTTCATTAGAAAAGGGTTGGTTCCGCAAGGAACCAACCCTCATTACTCATCTATTCCAAGTTACTACTGTAGTCTGAATACCACAGGCACAGTATATTTCACTCGAACTTTCTTACCATTCTGTACTCCGGGCTTCCATTTCGGCATAGAGCTTATCACACGGATAGCTTCTTTGTCCAAATAGGCATCCACCCCTCGTACCACTGCCGGATTCGTAATCGTTCCGTCTTTGTCAACGACAAACTGAACAATCACTTTTCCTGCTGAACCCATTTCTTGAGAAATAGTCGGATACTTGATATTCGTACCCAAATACTTCATCAAAGCAGCCATGCCACCGGGGAAGTCCGGCATGATTTCTACATGTTCATGTATTACATCTTCATCTACCTCTTCTGCTTCCACAACTGGTGGTATCCAAACAATGTTAGGAGTCGCGTCCATATCCTCTCCTACCGTAGAAACATCATCTGCCACCTCTATATCGTTTTTTACTATTTCTAATATATCTACGACCTTAGCTTCGGGAGGTGGAGGCGGTTCCAGTTTCTCTTCCGGAAATGTGATTGGAACTAACTCTGTAACAAAGATGGATTCATCATCTGGTGATAATGCCGCAATCCTGACATCATGTTGTGTCCATTCGAACGAAACGAACATGAAGGCAAGCGCAACAACCAAACCCATCAACAACCAAGAACCTCGTTGATTCTCAATTGCAGCCTTTTTTGATTTCTTGGCTTCCATAAAAAATGTGTTTAAGTAATTAATAATAGAAAATATATAGTATATATACTACTTTTCGTTTTTCTTCTTAAAGCATTACTTAAAGTGCTCTCTAGCTGCAATAAATATAGTATTTTTATGGATAGACTGTTACATTAGCTCTTGTTTATTTTATTCTTTTTCCTTCTTTTGAATAAAATTTATGAAAAGAACCGACTATTCCTCATCCTCAGTAATTTTGATTTTGGCACACCCACTCCAAAGTACAAGGGTTCAGAATGTAGTCATAAAAGTCCAAGATTTTTCATTCTCAATAAGCTGACGGAATTTTATCGCTCTATCCAACTTTTGGTATAGCAGAGCCGTTCCAAAAGCTCATCATGTAAGTAGAAAAGAAAAAACTAGGATTTAAATTGTAATTTATCTATATTGTACGAATTATCAGTAAAATTGCCTATCTTTGCGAATGGATAGAGATCGCTCTTACCAAGAACATATTTAGAAAAGAAAGAAGCGTTATGTTTATCTTGTAGATGAAAACCTGAGAAATTTTCAAATGAGCAAGGATAGCATAGTGGTTCTCACGCTATAAGCGTGGGCTGCTATTACTACATCTGCTCATTAGGTTTTCTCAGGACCTTCATCTTAGATGTGACATTGCAGTTCCACGCTTTCGTTGTTTAATGTAAAAGCCTTTGGGAACTGAAAGGCCAATATTTACGTATGAAAAAAATCCTTTTATGTTTATTTGTTGCCGCATGTTTCGCTTCATGTAGCAACAATGATGAAAATGCATCTATCCAGCTGACGGGAAATACAACAACCTCGCAGACTGTGTATGCAGATGAAACGAGCAAACCGGAAGGTATCAAATTCACCGCTACTGCTCCATGGACAGCTATGGTGAAAAATGTGACAACAACTCGTAGTAGTGAAGTCGATTGGCTAGCTTTAAACCTGTATAGTGGCGATGCAGGAGAATACACTTTGACCATGACGTTACAGCCGAACTTAACAGGTAAAGACCGAGTAGCTGAAATTGTAATCACTTGTGGAGACACGGTTATCCGTATCAGAGTGGAGCAAAAAGAGACTAAGGCAAATGGTGAAAAACCGGAAGTATCAAAAATGCGTTTTGTGGACAATATCGTTTGTAAATGGGAAGATGCAAAAGATGATTGGAGACAAGAAATTACAGAATTCACATACAATCTGGACGGTACCGTAAAACAGATCAGCACTTACGGTGACTTTAACAACAATAATATCATTGACGCTGACGAACGCAGAGATGGTTTGGATTGGAAAACGGAATTTACATACGATGCAGCCAATAAAAAGGTGCATACTAAATTTACAGAATATAATGAAAAAACACATGAAGAAGATTACCAAACCGGTGAACTCATACTTAATGCAGAAGGATATGTTACAAAGGCAAGTTATAAAACAAATGATAATGGTACAGTAGAAACATATCATGAAACATATCATATTTCCTATCAAAATGGTCATGTCATTTCAGTGGAAGCTACCAAACCGGATAGCGATTCAAAATATATAGAAAAGCCGGAATGGCAAAATAACAATCTAGTTAAAATTACGTGCGGTAGCGGTACTGAACAAATCTGGGGGAATTCCGAAGTCACTTATGGCGAAGAGTTAAATCGTCCAGATGTCTCTATAGATTTAAATTTCATTATCGCAAACACAGAATGGCTTGACTGTTTCTGTGAAGATGGAAACTACGGCTTGAAAGTTTGTGATTTTTTTGGCAAACGCAGCAAGAATATGATGGTGAAAGAAAAATCACATAATAATGCAGACAGTCAAGTACATGAATATTCCCACACTTACGGTAAGGATGCAGAAGGATTTATCAATAAAATTACGGTTGACAACAATAACGGTGGTCCCCAAAGTAATGCAAACGCTGTTTACATCATCAACTACAAGAAATAAGATAAAAGAATACAATACGTTGACTCAACTCTGAATGTCTTTTGAGGATATTATCCAAACTGAAATCCCTTTCAACTATCAGCAAAGCAACGGGTTACTAAGAACATAAAAAGAAAAGTTCCAGCTTGGGAAAGTTCGGAACTTTTCTTTACCTGGAAAATTCCTTCCGCAAACTTTTTACCTTTCCTCAAATCCTAAACAAATACCCTTTATTGCCAATCATTACTTTTATTACTAGTCTTTATTTCTATTACTGGTCTCTATCTTGTCAAAACTTATAGTTTAGTGCAACAAAAATCCTTATTCACTGTACTGAAAACTCTTAATTACAATGATAGACTTGTAGCTCATTACCATGAGCTAAACATTCTTTTTTCGATAGAAAAAGAACGATTAGCCACAAATAAAGATAAAATCTGAATTAGCAAAAAAACACTCAACACAAAACGTCCGGATATCCATAGAAAGTGTTACATTTGTGAGTTAACACATAAATCTTCAAACTCAATACTTATGAAACGAATCATTTTTCTATTCATATTAGTACTATCACTCCCCAACATGGCATTCTGCCAAAGTTGCAAAGATGAGTTTTTTATACTTGAAGAATACCAATATGATGAGGAAGGAAAGCCAATCATCATCCCGGCAGACAGTATAGAATATTATCGGATTACAAATAAAGATTATTCTGCATGGGGATTCAAAAACAAAAAAGGAGAAATTATAATACCGCCCGGCAAATACAGTTTCTTAAACGACATAAATAAATACGGGATGATATACGCAGAAAAAGAAAGAAAAGAAGGTTATATAGATATTACCGAAAAAGTCCTTATCCCCTTTATTTATGATAAAGTTGGGGCTCCTTCTGATAATGTAGAACTAATATCCGTCATTAAAAATGGCAAGCAGGGATTCGTCAATTACAAAGGAGAAATCGTCATTGCCTTGGAATACGACGGAAAGCCATACAGCGCTGCGTTTTTTCACCCGGAAGTTGCTATCTTAACTAAAAATGGCAGATATGGAGTAATTGATTCTAAAAACAATGTCATAATCCCATTCGAATATGACAATATCAGATATTCGAATGAAATGGATTATTTCATAGTGACCAAAGGAAAAGAGTGGGCTACTTTTTCTTTCGATGGCAAACAACTATCAAGGTTCGATAATTCCATTATTATACAAAACAGAAATCGGCTCCCTTCTTATATGACTAATCTTCCGTTGTTAATTACAGCACAAAAGAATGAAGAAAATATCGATTATCTTTTTATGGACATCAACTATCGAAATGGAACCAAACGAATTAGAGATTCTATCGAAATTTCAATTGGGGGAGAATTCTCTTACATCGACAAAGCCAAACAAATAATTGTTCCTTACGGAATATATGATTACGCGAAACCATTCGGCTTGGGACGAAATGCTATTGTTGCAAAGAAATGGAAATATGGCATTATCAATGAATATGGAAAAATTGTGTTACCATTAAATTATGATTATATAGAGCGTTTTTCCCAATACTCCCCTTTTAATGATATATTTCTAGCTACTCAAGGACAAACTGTGACAGTTTTTGATAAAAACGTCCGGAAGCTCCCAGTGAAAGATATCACTTCTTACTTATATGAAGATAATAAATTATATATTTCGGATATTCATGGCAAAAAGGGACTTCTTGACTATTTCGGAACGCAGACTATTCCCTTCAAATATGATACACTTTACGCATCACACAACCTCTACACTACAGGATTTATAGCTAAAAAAGAAGGAATGTACGGATTTATCTCAGAAAAAGATGAAATCATTCAGCCTTTCATATATAGAGACATATATACGTTGAAAGATGGACTTGTTTTTGTAAACACTGACAACAAAGCCGGAATGTTTGATAAAAACTGGAATATTAAATTAGCTTTTGAATATGATAGCATCTGTGATACGTATTACAATAACTTTGAACCGGAAGAGGCCAAATACATTGTTATCAAAAATGGAAAAGTGGGTACAGTGGACATTCATAATAAAACTGTAATACCAATCATGTATGACGCACTTTCAGGTTGGGTAGAATATGGTCCAGAGGCACACTTTGCACTAAAGGATGGCAAATATGGTTTGATATCCCACACCAACCAAATTATCATACCTTTCGAATATGACTATATAGGTTTACCGAAAGGTGGCGTCATAGTAGTTCGCAAAAATGGGAAATATGGAGCTTTATCATGGGAAAACAAGGAAATTCTACCTTGCAAATATGATTTCATTATTAATGATATGCCCATAGAAGATATCGGAGACAAACGAGCCCCCAAATTGATTGTATTATTGAATAATACATGGAATTACTATGATGGTCAAGGGGAGATTATCCGCAAAGATGTCCCCAAAGAAATAATTATGGGAAATTATGGATACATACTGGAATGGGGTACACCATCTAATGAGAACCCAGACTTTAGCATGAAGCATGCGAAAAGTAATTCAAAAAATTAATCAACACATGAAATCCTTACTTCAAATTTCGAAAGACAAGACAAAGTTAATCCCATATGCTGAAGTCATTATAGGGATAATTCTACTCAGTCTGGAAGTTTATGACTATTTTACTTTATACTCTATGGAGGAAGTCGATGCTATGTATGGAGGCATTGTTGATTTCTACAAATATAAAGAAAACACATTTTGCCCTGCCTTTCTATGGACGATGCTTATACTTACAGGTATAAGTTATTGGACTAACAAAAAGCTATATTGGATTTCGACACAGGCATTGATACTTCTGCTTTTATTGAAAGCAATCCTACCATTCTATGCAATTTTCATAGAATTAAACCCGATAGTTTTCTATATTTTCCCACTTTGTTACTTCACATTATTTATTGCAATAGAGATACAACTATTCAAAATTAACCAAATAGAATCAATAGATATCAGCACAAAAACGAAGCTATCAAGGCTTGGAGTTGGTATTCTATGTTGTATAATTTATATCTTACTTTTATAAAGACCTGCCGACCTATCATCTTTATCAAGACATTCTTGTATGTTAGACCTCATAAATGACTGAAAGTTAATCCCATCTCAAAGAAAAAACATTGTTTTCACATTATTTATCTATGAGATATTATTTTAGAGTATAAAATGACTATAATACTCATTGCAGTACCACAAGTAGCCAAACACTACTAAAATTGCAACGTCTAACTCCGTAAATGCATAAGGATTGCCTCTTTTAGGAAGCTGTTTAACGCAACTATATTATAATTGCAGTTCATCACTTCCACCTGATTCTCGAAATGCCGATGAATAAGGAGATAGCAGGTGAAAGCAAGGACTGAATTCAGGTGAAACTGGAAATGGGCAGTTCACCTTGTCTTTTCAAAATATCCCATGAGCTAAAACTAATTTCATTATAGCTAATCCGGATATGCTTATAGCAAATCAAAATATGCTCATTGTAAATCTCTGTCATGTATTAACTATTGGGTGGCCAAGTAGCAATAGCCTAGTTATCAAGCAACAATAGTCTATTTATCAACTACTTAAACACTTGAAGTGATGGATCTATATACCCAATACGTTAGATCTATATGTCCAACATATTAGAGCTATATGTCCTGCATATTGGATCTATATGTTCTGCAAACGGTACACATCAAACTAATAAGTTCGATGTGTACCGAAAAAATCGAATTTGACGGAAAAACATATCGAACTAATTCTTATAACAAAGTGCTTGATTAAATATATCAGCAAACCAACGAGTTACAAGGAGTAGAAAAGAAAAGCGGAGAAAGTATTTCTACTTTCTCCGCTTCAGTACCCAGACCCGGTACAAGCCATAGAAATCATAGGAAAATAAAAGAACATATCTTCTTTATTATCAATCACTTGTATATTTCCTATTTTCTCTATTTTTGCCATATTTTGCCCATTTTCCGTTATTCAGTACACTTTTAGTACACTTTGAAATATCATTTTCTTTTGTACCTTTGCAATATCGGAAAACAAAAGAAAATCAACTATTTAGCGTAATCACCCGGTTATGGTACCTAAATCGGGATAAAACCTCTAAACAATGGCAAAGTTAGAAAATAAAACGAAAGAAAACCCCAAGTTAGAACAAAATAAGCTCTCGGATGGTAGAATTAGCCTTTACTTAGAGTATTATTTAGGTAGAGAGGAAAAGCCCGTATTAGATAAAAACGGCAATCAAGTGTACTATGATAGTGGAAAGATGCAAGGTAAGCCCAAGTTTGCAGTAAAGCACAACAGGCGAAAAGAAAACCTTAGTCTGTATCTGATAGATAAGCCCCGTACCCCTGCAGAACGTCAGCAGAACAAAGAAACGTTGGAGCTTGCTACAAAGATACGTGCGGAGCGTGAACAGGAGTTTAAAGAAAGTATGTTGGGCTATCGGTTAAAAAAAGATAGAACGGTCAATTTCTTAGACTATTTCCAAGCCTATATCAACAGTTATACCAAGAAAGATATTCGCATGGTACAAATTGCACTTAGCCGTTTTAAGGACTTCTTAAAAGAGCAATACCCCATGAATGAGTTTAGTATCAAACCGGAACTTATCACCAAAGAAATGATGGAGCAGTTTGTAGCCTACCTGCAATCCCGAAGTGTAGGTGAAGGGGCTAAAAGCATTTACCAGCGTTTCAAGAAAGTTATTCGATATGCGATTGACCACGATGTAATGTTGAAAGACCCATGCAAAAGTGTTACCTGCAAAGTGGATAGCCAAATGCTTCGGAAAGATGTTCTTTCTCCCGAAGAAATACAAAAGTTGGCGGCTTGCCATTATGACAACGAGAACCCGAATGTCAGACGTGCTTTTATCTTCTGCTTATACTGCGGTCTGCGTTTCTGTGATGTAAAAGACCTTACCTATAAGAATGTGGATTACGCTAATCGGTTATTGAAATTTGAGCAAAGTAAGACAAAGGGACATTCTGCCAGTAGTGGTGTAGTTATTCCCCTGAATGATGGTCTATTGTCTATCATTGGTGAAGCCCCGGCAGATAAAAACTGCTTGATATTCGATTTACCTACTTACGAAAGCTGCTGTAAATCAGTAAAACGTTGGGTAAAGAGAGCCGGAATAGACAAACATATAAGCTGGCATTGTGCCCGACATTCGTTTGCCGTGAACATTCTGAACAATGGGGCAAATATCAAAACCGTAGCCAGCCTTTTAGGGCATAGCGGATTGAAGCATACGGAGAAATACACCCGTGCGGTGGATAAATTGAAAGAGGAAGCAATAAACAGCTTGCCCGAACTAAAGTTTTAACCATAAAAGACTTATCTTTGTAACTATGAACTTTGAAGCATTAGTAAAACATATCAGCACGATACAGAACACGTTGCAGGCACAAGCCGCACACGCTGTAAACCTTGCCCTTACTTCCCGTAACTGGCTTATGGGGTGCTATATCGTGGAGTTTGAGCAGAACGGAGAAGACCGTGCCGCCTACGGTGAACAATTGTTGAAAAAACTGGAACAACGACTGAAAACAAAAGGTCTGAACGAACGTAGATTCCGTGAATTTAGGCGGCTGTACCTCGTTTATCCACAACTAAAAGAACCTGTTACACAATACATTGCATCACAAATTCAAATTCGGCAGTCATTGACCGCCGAATTCACTGAACCAATTCGGCGGTTGGTGACCGCCGAATCTGAAAATGGCGTTTGGAAACTATCAACAGAATACCCACAAACCGAAACGTGGATGATTCCGGCTGATAGATTATTCAACAGATTATCTTCCACCCATTTAAATACCATATCGGGAATTGAGAACCCGGTAAAACGTGCTTTCTATGAAATGGAAACCATGCGTGGCTGCTGGTCTGTAAAGGAGTTAGAGCGACAAATCGCATCTTTATATTACGAACGTAGCGGACTATCCAAAAACAAAGAAGCCCTCTCCGCTTTAGTCCAGCAACAAGCAACCTTATTACAACCTAAAGATGTTATCAATACCCCTGTTACTTTGGAGTTCTTAGGGTTGAATGAACGTGCATTAGTGACGGAAAACGATTTGGAACAATCCATTCTTGACAACTTGCAACGCTTCCTATTGGAAATGGGACATGGCTTCTGCTTTGAAGCCCGGCAAAAACGCATCTTGATTGATGAAGATTATTTCTTTGCCGACCTTGTGTTCTATCATCGTATTTTGAAATGTCATGTTATTGTAGAATTGAAGATAGACAAGTTCCACCATGAGTATGCTTCGCAACTAAATATGTATCTGAACTATTTCAAAGCGGAAGTGATGCAGCCGGATGATAATCCACCTATCGGTATTCTGCTTTGCACTGAAAAGGGAGATACATTAGTAAAGTATGCCACTGCCGGATTAGACCCAAATATCTTTGTACAGAAGTATAGGATAGAACTTCCAACAGAAGAAGAAATAAAAGAGTTCATTTCTTCCTCAAACTATGAGAGTTACAAACTTTAAAATTGGCGAAAAGAAAAGGTTATTTCTTCTTTCGAAACTCTGCCTTGCGAAGTTTCACGGAAACACGGGTGTGGGATAGAGATTTCTTCATAAGGATGCTTATTTATAGAGATTGTCTATTCCCTTTTTGGGCACATATACGAAATTGCCGATTTGCCGAGTAGGAATTGAAAACTTTCTGATTTGAAGATAGAGTGTACTGTCATTCATGTGATATTTCTCACACGCTTGCTGTATCGTGTAGCAATCCTTTGGTTCCAAACTATACAGCTTGGGAATGGGCTTGGGCTGCTTTTTAAGCAGACTCTTCCTTAGAGGGTACATCTCCATAAGCGTTTCTTTGCTTACCCGTGTTTGGCGTTGCCCTACATTAACACTTGGAATAACGCCCTTTCGGATTTGGCGATAAAGGGTTTCCTTACTGATGCCAAACAAAGAATAGGCTTCGGGAACTGTTATGTACTCCTGGTCATTGGGAATAGCTTTGGCTATAGCATCCAAACGTTCATTTCTTTTCTCTTCATCTTTCCTGCGCTTAAATGCAACTTTAGAACATCTTGGTGAGCAATACCAAGACGTGATAGTCTTTGCGACGAATGGCTCACCGCAAATCTTGCATTTCCTTGTTATCTCAAACTTTGCTGCACCCATACAATTCTACTTTATTATTACTTATGCTTGTTAAGTGTCACATTATCTACCAATAAGTGTTGGTACAATTATGGCACAATAATACAGCTAATATCCGAATATAACAAAAGAAATACAAAGTTTAACTAAAAAGAAAATCCGCATAACTCATTGAGCTATGCGGATTTATCTATCTATACCTTTCGGTAGTTATCTATACCTACTTAACTTTGTATCATTTAATTCGTAGAAGTATAGTCCTACGAATTAAATGATACAAAGTCGCTATTTTATTCGAAAGAATGATAACCTATACTTCCCAAAGAGAGTATAGCGTACAAAATTAAACAGGACCTAAGAAGCTTTCGGTACAAGTGAAATAGCAAAACCTCCACCAGATGCAGTGCTAATTTTCAACGTTGTTTTATTAGTGACAGTCTTTGTCTCAATCACATAATCTGTGGGATTATTACGATAATGAGCCTTCTTACCATCACGATAAATCGTAGCAATATACTTTTGCCCTGTAGGAAGAAATGAAAAATCAATTGTCGCAATACGAGGAACTTCACCGTTAGTACCACCTACAAACCAATTGTCAGTATTCTTTGCACATCGAGCTACAGTTATATATTCCATTGGTTCAGCTTCAAGGTAATAACTTTTATCCCAATCAAGGGCCACATCTTTAATAAACTGAAAAGCGTCGAGATATTTCTCATAAGTTTCCGGAAGATCGGCAGCCATCTGAAGCGGACTTGACATTGTGACATATAACGAGAGCTGGTGGGCAAGTGTAGTATTCACCCACGATTTTTTATCAGAATTATATTTTGTTATATCATTCTCAAACAACCCCGGAGTATAATCCATCGGACCACCAATAAGACGGGTAAATGGTAGTATCGTTGTATGGCTCGGCTTACTTCCTCCAAAAGCCTGATACTCAGATCCACGTGCAGACTCATTACTAATAAGGTTGGGCCATGTTCGGCAAAGACCAGTAGGACGTACTGCCTCATGAGCATTTACCATAATCTTGTAATCAGCAGCCTTTTCAACAGCATACTGATAATGATTAACCATTCGCTGAGTATAATGATGTTCACCTTTGGGTATTATATCACCAACATAACCACTTTTAACAGCCTTATATCCATTATCCACCATAAACTGATATGCTTGATCCATACGACGTTCATAATTGCGTACAGCACCAGATGTTTCGTGATGCATAATCATCTTTATGCCTCTGGACTTGGCATAATCCCGTATTTCAGGCAAATTAAAATCAGGATAGGGGGTAACAAAATCAAATACATCTTCCTTAAAATTACCAAACCAATCTTCCCAACCGATATTCCATCCCTCAACTAGCACGGCGTCAAAACCATGTTCCGCTGCAAAATCTATATATCGTTTCACTTTCTTTGTAGTAGCCCCATGACGTCCATGAGGCTTAGCATGGGTATAATCTGTTTTTCCAAGATGAATATTAGGAAAATCCCATGTATAGCTCCAATCGCTTTTCCCAGTAATCATCTCCCACCAAACACCAATATACTTGGTAGGAAATATCCATGAAGTGTCCTTGAGTTTACATGGTTCATTAAGATTGAGCGTGATACGGGAGGCGAGAATGTCACGGGCATCATCGGAGACAATGATGGTGCGCCAAGGTGTATAGCAGGCACTTTGCATATATGCCATCTCCCCATTGACATCGGGCGTAAGCCATGACTTAAATACATAATTTTTATCATCAAGATTGAGGTGCATAGCCGGATAATTAACTAAAGCAGCTTCATGAAGATTAATATATAAACCATCATCGGTCTTTAACATCAATGAAGTTTGTACTCCAGTAGGCGAAAAAGACGTCTGTGACAAGTTGTCAGAAATCGATTTTTCCATTAATCCACGTATTTCCGAAAGCCGACTACGTGTGTAATCATATTCCTGTGTATCATAATCTCCTGGAATCCAATAGGCCGTCATATCACCCGACATAGCAAACTCCGTGCACTCGTCTGTGATAACAAAATAACTTAATTCGCGCTGCTGTGGGAACTCATATCGAAAACCGAGTCCATCATTAAAAAGTCTAAAACGTATAGACATTAGACGATTGGTATCCGCTTGCCTGAGATCTACTAGCACTTCATTGTAATGATTACGTATGACCGATTCTTCTCCCCATACAGGTTGCCACGTTTCATTCAACGAATCATTTGTTACAGCAGTCATTTTAAACTTTTCAAATAATTGGTCTGAGTTTTTTAGCATAAATCCAAGTCCACTTGGCTTTATAACAGTTTTCCCCTTATAATACAACGCATAAGTCGGACGCCCTTCTGAAGATAAAGAAAAATTCATTTTCAGATTGCCGTCAGGCGATGAAAATAGCTGTTCGGCAAAAGCTGAGGTTGTACATGCCAAGCAAAATGCCAAACTTAAAGATTTAAATAGTTGAGTTATCATAAATGTCAAAATAATACAAAGATTATATTTTAAATAATTTTGCAACAGCACCACCGCCACGAGCAACAGGAATTGAAAGCGTCGTATTAGCAGTTACTTCACGAGTTTCAATCTCTACCGGATAAGGATTCCTTTCCCAATCAGCATCACATCCATCGCGATAAATAATAGCCTTATATTTACTGTTAGCATCTAGAAAAGAAAGACTGATATTAGCTATACGGGCTTCTGCACCAGTAGCAGTAGCCAAATACCAAGAATCATGACCTTTACTTTTACGGGCAACAGTTATATATTTCCCAATCTCAGCTTCCGGATAAGTCGTTTTATCCCAATCGGTAGGACAATCACAAACAAATTGAAATGGACCAGGATTATTCTCGTAATTTTCAATCATATCAGCAGCCATTTGAAGCGGCGAATAGAGAATCACAAACAGTGCCAGTTGCTTGGCAAGTGTTGTATTGGGATGTGTCTGTGGCATTGCGTCATTCTCAAAATTGAATATAACCGGAGTAAAATCCATAGGGCCAGCCAATCCCCGGGTGAATGGTAAAGTCACTGTATGTTCCGGCGGATTACCACCTTCTTCATTCCATGCATTCCATTCTTGTCCGCGTACTCCTTCTTGAGTCATTAAGTTCGGCCAAGTACGTTGTAACCCTGTGGGAATGACAGGCTCATGATTGTCGATGGCAATCTGATATTTGGCGGCAGTCTCAATCACCTTACGGTAATGTCTCACCCCAAACTGACTACTATGGTATTCTTTATTGTCTAGCAAATCTCCAACATAACCGGTTTTGACATAGTGCATTCCATTTTGCCGATAAAGTTTAAATGCATCTTCCATCTGCCTTTCATAATTAGCAATTCGCCCACCCGTTTCATGATGGCCAATAAGTGCAACTCCTTTACTACGTCCATAATTATTAATATGTGTAATGTCAAAATCCTTATACGGATGTACATAATCAAAATTCCATGACTTCCAATCTGGATTCCAACCTTCCACCAATACTCCACCAAAATTATTTTTAGCAGCGAAATCCATATAACGAATAGTATTTTCTGTTGTAGCTCCATGCTGTGGTCCATCATACCATGTGTGAGTTTTCATGTGGTAACACCACCAAACACCAAGATAGCGTTGCGGCTTTATCCACGAAGTATCCATTATCCGACAAGGTTCATTCAAATTAAGCATGAGACGTGAAAGCATCATGTTACTGGCATTGTCAGCGATTATCAGTGTACGCCATGGACTTACCCGTACACCAGTAACAAATACCTTTTCACCACTACTCCATGGTGTAAGCGCAGCACGAAGTACATTACTTCCCGGTGTAGCTCGTACATTCATAGCAGCGAAATCTGTCAAATTAGCTTCATGAAGTGCTATATGCAATCCTTTGTCAGTACGTATGGTGACCGGAGTACTCGCCCATCCTATCTTATCTATAGGGAGTTCACGAAATAGACCTTCGTAAAAACGTATCCCTTCTACTGGAAGTGACCAACTCGTATGGTTATCTGCAAAAGTAAATTCGGTAAGTTCATCCATGATTACAAAGTCACCCAATTGTGCTTGACGCGGAAATTCATAACGAAATCCGACACCATCATTAAATACGCGAAATACAACACTAATCTCACGACCTGGAGCTATTTTCTTCTGCACGAGATCAAGCGCCATCTCATTATAGTTATTTTCAATTACCGATTCTTCACCCCATACCGGATTCCACGATTCCGAAACAGTATTACGCCGAATACTAGCAACTGAAAATCCGGTAATCATGTCAGGAACGTCTTTTAGCTTCAAGCCCAATCTCGATTGCGACAACACTACTTCTCCGCCACGAACAATCCGATAAAAGATCTCCCCTTTTTTAGAAACCTCGAACGTCACTATTATATGCCCATCCGGGGATGCTATATGATGGGTATTACTACCCATCATCAACATGCTCGAACATAATACAAAGAAGCAACTAATAAAAATTTTATGTATCATTTCAATTCAATATAATCAATAAAGAACATACCATTACCACTACCCTTACAGATATCAACATCATTCACGCCTTGGTTAAGTCTTACAGTTACAGTCTGATCTTTCCAAACATATTGTTCATCAAAAGAAATCTGCTTCTCATCTCCGTTTGCCTTAAAAACACCAGCACCCGGAATATCAGAGGAAGCACGTCCTCGCACAATAACTGTATAATCGCCAGTCACAGGTACCTCAACAGCAAAGAGCACAGAAGCGCCTTCACCCGTAAAATTACCCACATAACCAAACCCGTCAGAGTTCTCCGCTATCGGCGGTAAATCCGCATCGTCTATTGTCCAATCGTTTTTGCAAGACATCAGTCCTACTGTTATCGCTATAAAAAAGGAAAATATAATCTTTTTCATTTCAGTCATTTCTTACAAATTAATAATCGGTTGTTACTTTTGAACTTTTACACTGCCACGTAGAGCAGCAACTTCAGCCTGATAACGTTTGCATGAAGATGTGATACGAAGAATACGACATCCATGTGCAGGTATGTTAACTTTATAAGCACCTTCAAAAGCACCTAAATCAGAATGAGTCCAAAGATCACGTATATTACTAACTTTTCCTTCTTTAATACCTAAATCACGCAAAAAGTTAATAGACATATTTGAAGCTTCTTCCTCTCTGTTGAACAATCCAACAATCCACTCACCATTAGGCAATTGCCCCACCCATTTCGAGCTTGCAATTTCTGATGGATTACCCGACATTGGACGTGCACTAAATCCCATTTTATTAAGTGCCAGAATTTCCTCGTTTTGATAAAAACGCTCACACCCATTAGCTGTATCATACTGATCGGCAATAGCTATGGGCGAACCGGTTATAGCCATTAGTGATACCCAAAACTGACGTTCTGTATCACTTTCACAAGTATTTAACCTAATAAAGTCGCCATCCATCATGATTTGCCCACGGGCGGCTACATCACTAAATCCAACAAAACCATCAAAAGCATTGCCCCACTGTGCCCAACGGTCTTGTTGAATGCCACGACGACGATTACTGATAAAATCCCATCCCCCACCGAAAACATCCTCACTAATACGAAAAAGATCACCGTATGGAATTTCGTTAGCGGCATGATCGAAACAATTGGGCATTACCAAAGAGATAAAAATTTCATCACCCGCTTCTTCCTTAATCCAACGAAGAGCCTTCACATAACGTTCTGTACCATAAGCATCTTCGTAATAGTTCAGAAAATCTATTCTAAGAAATGAGAATCCAAGATCAATAAAATAACGTACATACCCTTTAATCCACTGTTCAGCACCCTCCTTATCTGTATCTACCCAATAAAGATAATCATTAAAATTAACATTTCCCTTGATATCACGAGTGGTCTTTGTAGAGCCTTTCACTGGTAAATTGTTCTCATAAGCTTTTCTCGACATCCACAACGGATCGTAATAAATCCCTGTTTTCAAACCTTTCTTCTTGTTATAATCGATCCAATAGGCAAAATCATGACTCCAAGCGTCATTATACTTCGTTATATATCCATTTTCATTTACAGTTTGTGCTCTTTCAATCCAACCATCAGTGCATACCATATCATAACCGTAAGAGAGAAAATTCTTGGCTACCCAATCTACCGATTTTTGATAACGATCCTCGGCCAATGGGCTATCAGTTACAAAACACTGTTCGTAGGCCATCCAATAAAGAGGACCAGCGCCATGTCTCGTAAATCTACTATCACGAGCACTGACTACTACTGAAACAAAAACAAGTCCACACAAAAATATACTTCTAATATTCATATCATTTTGATTTAATAGTTTATTACTATAATTACAAATTTACTCTATCTTGAACACGTAAAGTGTCATTCCCTCGACATCGACTTCGATTCGATATTTTCCACTGTTTTCTAGAGAAATACCCCATGACGCAGCCAACGGATTACCAGGTCCCTGAACTTTCTTCATCCTATAAATGCCACTGTCTTCTACTAACTCACGATATCCATCACTATCGCCTTTTTCTGGTATAAGGAAAACCACTTGATCCCAATTTCCTTTAGATGTAATGAAATTGAATTGACGATTTCCTTCTGCCTCAGTATAATAAAGTTCACCTTCCCAACTAAAACGTTTGGATGCCTCATCATATATCAATTGTACTCCCGGATCATTTGAATCAGTACCAGAATTACCCGCAACCCCCTGTATATACAATTCGTTAATCTCTGGTTTGTCAAGATCGCGAACCTTTTCTAACGTAACTGTTAAGGATTCAACATCCACTATAATTTTGTATACGGCACTACCTTCTTCCGGTATTCCGAAAAATGCATCTTTTAGTGTACCTTCACCTTGTGAGCAACGTTGCAACCTATAGGTTCCAGGCTGTATGACTTCGATATACCCGTCAGCAGTAGCATTTTCCGGAACAAGAAAATCAACTTGGTCCCATTCACCTTTTTCTGTACAAAATTTGAACTGCTTATTTTCTGTATTATAATGGATTTCTCCCTCCCAAGTGAAGATATTCCCATCGGACGAATCCATATATAGCCCATCAGGTGAATTCCATTTGCCAGATGCATTTCCAAGCATATAAAGTTCTGGTCCTAATTCAATTTCACTAAGCCAAGTCGCAGTAATAGTAATGTTCTTTTTACCCTTCGAAGCGTCTACTATAATTCTATAATTGCCGGGGGTCTCAATGTTCCATTTGCTATCAGGATTACCGGTAGGCACATACTCCACAGCTACGTCAGCAACACCCGATTTATTTATGACTGTTCCCGCTACAACAGGCATAAGAAACTCATCTTCATATTTTCCATTATTATTAATAGGGCATTTCATCTCCCCCTGTCTAAGCGCTCCTTCATACTGAAACACATTTGGTGAAATATTTTCCATTGGATAGGGATTATTAATATCCCAACCAGCCGGGGTAGCATCTCCAATAATAAAAAGTTGATTTAGTTCAAACTCTTTTTCATCAAGTTTCTTTACTAATACAACAGTTACCGTCATATCTTTCACATTAATAGTGATATCGTAAATACCATCTTCTCCTTCATGAATACCCCAAAAATGGTCTTCAAGATCTCCGGTCAGTTCTGAACAAAGACGTGCATTATTAGGTGCATTCTCTCCAAATGTAGTATAAGCATAAGATTTTCCACCCACCACGCCTGAGGAAGGGATGATATAATAAATTTTATCCCAATCACCTCGTGCAGTACAAAATTTAAATTGTTTATTGTCACCGTAATAACGCAATTCTATTTGACAAGTAAATATATTCGGATTAGATGTTTTTTCCATCGGAACAGCCAAATTAGAATCAAAATTGTTTTCTGCCCCATAACCAAGAATATAAATCTGTTCATAGAGTGAAGCATCACCCGTTTCAACAACCTTTAGTTCCTTTTCTGCATCACAGCTATTCAGCAACACTGTGAAGAAGAATCCCACTATCAATAATAGGTAATTATATATTGTCTTCATCTTTTGTTTCATTGTTTAAAAGTTCAAATAAGTTTGCGGCATCAATAGCCAGGATTTTGTTTAAGATTATGGTTTGTATCCAATGATTTACGCGGAATGGGGAAAATCTTTGTATGATCATCTTCATCGGGCGTCTTATCCCACCATGAACCTGTATTGAATTTCCCGAAACGAATCAAATCGACACGACGACGTCCTTCACCAAGAAACTCGCGTCCCCACTCATCCAAGAGTTCCTGTTCATCAAGTGCAACACCTCCTTCCGGAACATAAAGATAATCACTCCATCTCTCTTGTGGATAATTGCGTTTACGCACGGAATTGAGTAAAATTCCAGCTTTCGACAATTCCCCCAAACGAAAACGACACTCTGCTAAAGCATATATGATTTCCGGAAGGCGTATTTCCACAAAATCCGATTCCATTTGACCGGATTCATCATCACTATAGAATGGATACTTTACATAATGCCATCCGGACTGATGGTCTCCTGAACGGAGATTACTAGTTTTGTTTATAGGCCATTGATTAGGACGTAGTCCCTTAAATTGTCCGACAGCATCACGAATATACAATTCATAACTACCATCAGGGGAGGTCATATTCCCCCTCACCCCATCTTTTACAACAGGAATAGAACCAAACAGGAACAACCCCTCACGTTTGTTGTTACCAAGATTTTTGTAAAGTTTCAATCTGACATCTTCAGGATAATTACGAAATTTCTGAGCAGTATTACCGAGTGTATAACTGTAAAGTTTACCATTCAGATCATAGCTTGGAGTAAGGGCATATTTGCAGTTATGATCACCACCTTCGCTTTTGGAATCATTAACGTAATATTCCATCTGTTGTGGGACGCTCCACCAAAACGTATCACCTTTGTAAAGCCAAAAAGTATAATTCTGACTACTGGGAAAAGCGAAGAGAACCTCATCAGAAATATCATTATTCCAGTCAAATACTTCATCCCAACGGTCTGCTACCTGATAGGGTCCATATTCTCCATCAACTATTTTCTGGGCATACGTAATGCACTCTGTCCAACGTGCTTCTCCAATATATACTTCAGCATTCAGATATAAGCGTACCAATAATGCCGCAACTCCAGCTTGGGTCCATTGCCCTTGTTCGTTACCGTTGCCACCAAGCCCCGATTTAGCATTGATTAGATGGAGGATTTCTTTTAGTTCATCTTCTATAAAAGTAAACAGCTTTTGGGAAGAGACTTGTTCGCCAGATCCACTTTTAGGATCAGAAGAAGTATAGAGAGGAACATTTCGGAACTTATCAAGTAAACGCAGATACAGCCAAGCTCGAAGAGCACGATTCTGAGCTTTCAGATTACTGAATTCCTGCTCGGAAAAGCCAAAATCAGCAGGATCCAATCTACTAAGATCATCTATTATGTAATTACTTTGCATAATACCTGTGTAGCAACCATCCCATTCCATATCAAGATATTTACTTTCAGGAGTTAACTCATGGTATTGAAGAGCCCGCCATTGTCCAGCATCATCCCACCACCCATCACGTGTACAGGTCATTATTTGGTCTGCCGTTAGTTCGTTAAGAGGAATATTTGATTGAATAGACCAATAAGCATGTTCAAAGGGGCGAAGAGCTGCTCGTATAACATCTGTCTTAGTGTTATAGTAATTATCACTCATAACATCACTATATACAGTCTCACTCAAATCCGTGCATCCAGTTGTAATGACAGTGAAAACGAATCCGCCTATAATGGCCAATATTTTAGATTTCATGATTTTAAAATTTTATAAGTTTAGAAATCAAGTTGTACGCCAAGAATAAACTGACGGCAACTCGGATAATATGTACGTGAACCAGTAGCTCCCGGTGTCAATCCATTAGTTTGTATAGAAGAAGGGTCTACCCCACTGTAACGGGTAAAAGTTGCAAGATTCTTTGCTGTAAACGAAAATTTGACAGATTCTAGAAAATGAGATTTAACGGGCCATGTATACCCTAACGAAAGCATATCAAGTTTCACATAATCTCCTTTTTCCAAATAATAATCAGTCACCACATTTTTACCTTTTATTTCTGCATTTTTTGTATATGCTTTTTGCAAGACATTTCCTGTAAAACTCTGAGTACCATAGTAGAAATCATGTACATTGAAAATATCATAACCAAATGCACCACGAAAGAAAATGGAAAGATCCCAATTGCGCCAATGAAAATTGTGTGTCATCGATGCGGTAAACTTTGGAAGTCCATTACCAACAATTTGCTTGTCATCATTTGTTCCGTTAGCAGCAGGTTTTATATTACCTTCCCGGTCATAAATCATAAAATTACCGTTTTTATCAATACCAGCATATTTCCACATATAAAAATTACCGATACGTTCACCAGCAGAAATACGTTGTAAGGTATAGAGCGGATATGGATCAGAAGTTTCAACCATATCATAATAATCCTGTCCCACATAATCGGAATTACTGAAATTAACAAACTTGTTGTCCATAGTAGCCCCAACAAAATCGATAGAGTAGTCAAAATCTTTCAACTGTATCGCAGTAAAATGAAGGTCAAACTCAAATCCCGAATTTTTCATCGTTCCAACATTGACAAAAGTTGTAGAATGCAAATAGGGTGGAACAGGAACATTATAGTCTCCCAAAAGATCCTGCTGTTTACGATTATAATAATTGAAAGAACCGGAAATACGATTGTTTAATAGCGAAAAATCGATGCCAATATTCCAGTTTTTTGCCTTTTCCCAATGCAAGTCATTATTCACATTTTTACCTGGCCCCCACACTTGTAACCACTGTCCGTTATAATAGTAATAACCAAACCCTGACATAGTACTGAGTGACCTGTAGTTGCCGAAATCCTGATTACCGGTTTCACCGTAATCACCACGAATTTTCAAATCATTAATCCAACTAATATCCTGCATAAATGACTCCTCCGATATACGCCATCCGGCAGAAACAGCAGGGAAGTTCCCCCACTTATGATCTTTACCAAATTTTGAAGAACCTTCATGCCGTAGTGAAGCAGTTAGCAAGTAGCGGCTTTTCCAGTCATAGCTGACACGACCAAAGAAAGCTATCAACTTGGAATCTTCAGCCCATGAACCCACTCCCACATGGCCTTCTTCCTTATCCCAATCGCCAGTACCGAGATTATTAGAACCAATACCGTCATTTATAAAATCTTTGTTCTCACCAGAGAGATTCTGATCTTTTGTATACTGATAAGAATAACCAACCATGGCTTTTACATTATGCCCGCAAAATGAACCATTGTAATTAGTAAGCCATTCCAGAATACGTTGAGACTGCTTTGCATATTTGCGCGATCCTTCACCAGAATATCCTTGGGCGATAGCTAGTGTAGAAGTAGAAGGACGAAACCAAGAATCGAAATTCGATGATTCGTGTCCAGCAAACGTAATCTGTGTATTTAAAATCTGCCCATTCTCAGAATCTTTCCATAATAAAGGTAATAAGTTAAGTTTGGCAGTAGCATCATAGTCTAAAAGTTTCGTTTCCGAAGTATTATCTTCAAGGTTAATCAACTCAACAGGATTGTATCCAGCAGCCTGACCAGTAATTGCAGTATATTGACCTGGATTGTCTACATCCATAATAGGAGTCGTGGGATTAATCTCCAACGTATTGCGAAATACATCCCAAGATGAGTTTTTACGTTTAATAAGCCTTGGAGCTACATTAGCTGTAAAAGTGAATAGTCCGTTTCGTGTCGTCTGCTGTATGCCTGCTCTTCCACCATATTCCTCCCGTGACGAGTACAAATCCACTCCCTCAGCTTTACGATAATCTATCGATACACGGTAATTGTTTTTATTGTTTCCGCCACTAAGCGATAATGTATGCTGATGCATCCAACCCGTTCTCGTCACAGCATCTAACCAATCATCATTTCCACCAAGATCATTACCATAACCACCCGGAATACGCAATGCGCGATATTGTTTGGCAGTAAGCATATCCAATTCATGATTTGCAACACTTGCTGAAACCGTTCCCATATAAGAAGTATGTATCTGCCCGTCACGCGTTCCTTTTTTGGTTGTCACAAGAATCACCCCGTTAGAACCACGTGTTCCATAAATAGCTGCTGCTGCACCATCTTTAAGTATGTCAAAACTGGCAATATCGTTGGGATTGATGTTCGTTAGATTTCCACCGGGAATCCCATCAATCACAATTAACGGACCGGTTCCCGCACTTCTCGACGATACGCCACGAATCTGGATACTAGCCTGATTATTAGGATCGGCTGCACCGGTATTAGTAATTGATACACTGGGTACTTTACCTTGAATCATCATAGATACATCAAGAGAGGTAGACTTCAAAAAATCTTTCTCATTGATATGAGAAATTGAAGAAGTCAATTCTTTCTTATCCATGGTACCATAACCGATTACCACAACTTCATTAAGCTGTTCACTATTCTGTAATAACTTGATAGTGAGCCTCTTCATTCCATTAACTGAGATAGTCTGATTTTTATAACCGAGATAACTGACTTCCAATACTGCTTCAGGCAAAATCCCAGTAAAAGAAAAGTTGCCATCGACATCCGTAGTGCAACCTTTTGAGGCTACCCCTTTTAGTCTGACAGTTGCTCCAATGAGCGGCTCATCGGTTTCCGCATCCACAACTGTCCCCGAAACATTGATTGCCTGAGCAAACAACATAGTTGTCCAACCAGACATAACTAACAATGTTAATAACACAAATCTTGATAGTAAGTTTTTCATGGATATGATATTAAATTAATTGAGATTAAAATTCTATCACAAAAATAGAATGCAATTATACAAGATAAAAATACAAAACTGATAATTAAGAAAAACAAAATGGATAATAAGATGATAATCAACTTATTACCCATTTTACAGATATGAAATAATTAAGGTCAAATAAAGATTTTCTCAAATGCTATAATCTGATTTTATCCCTTATACTTTGGGAATTGCCATAATGTAATCATCAAATTCCTCTTTAGGGACAAGTGCTTTAGCTTTGGTTTTGGCTTTATATACATATATCGTATTGACAGACAGATTTAAATATTTAGCCACATCCGTCGGATTACTAATGCCAACACGCATCAGGGCAAAAATTCTTATTTCAGTGGACAATTCTCCAGAACTATCGATGCTGACCTGATATTCTTTTGGAAATAACTTGTTGTATTCATCAACGAAGTTAGGAAACAATTTCATAAAAGCTTTATCAAAAGCTGAAAACAGCCGCTGCCATTCCTTTTTAACCCCCATATCATACAACAAATATTTTACTTCATCATATTTCTTATCATTCAACTTACGTATGGCGGTATTACTCATCTCAGCAACCTCGTTTACATATTGATTGGCTTTGATAGATTCAATAATGTAACGGTCCTTGATTTCATTCACTTCTTTCAGTTTCAAGTTCAGCTCAGAAAGCTGTTCATTTGATTTATCGAGTTCTTCAGTTTTACTACGAATAGCTGCATTCGACTCACACAAACTTCTATTACGTCTTCTAATTTTAGCATACATTAAAAACAGAAGAAGAAGCAACAGCCCAAATAATGAAATGGCATATATTAACATGGTCTTTGTATTACGAAGCCATACATAACGTGCATTTTCTATTGATGGAAGTACAGAATTAACCTCAATCTGACGAATTCGTGAATTATAGGTTTTGGCATCATCAAGAGCTAAATGAATATATCGACTTGCTCGACTAAGGTCACCGCGTTGCTGCATTAATATAGCAAGGTCTTTAGCAGCTGTATTTTCTCTAGTTAACGAGCGAATATCATAAATTACTGCAAGGGCAGCAAAATATATTGCAGAATCTACTTGCTCCACACCTTTATATGTATTACTCAATATAGAATAGTTGATTGCTTTTTCATGATCGTTCAAATGGTGAACCCTAAGTAGTCGGATGCGCTCATCAATAGATTCTCTCGGTAGATACTTCCACATCACCTTTTTCTCAATAGCTGCATAATCATGCTCATAGCTGCCAACAGGAGTCAGGGACAAGATACTATCATAACACGTTTCCCTTGAATGAGCATAACGAAGCCCCAATTTAGATTCACGACCTACATACGACTCCAAATTTTGAAACATACGTGCTTTTAAGGTATAATAGTGTGGCAGAACCGCTTTGGGAATAGCAGTAACTTTAATCAACTTATCCACTTCAGCGGCTTCCTTAAAGAAACCCACCGAAGTGTAACAGTCGAGGAGAGCCACATGCGCTAGAACGAGCTCTGACTGATTGTTGTTTTCAATAGCGATATCATACATCTTGTCAGCATAGGCATACACTGAATCAAATTGATAATTTCGATATTCGCTATACAGAATACTACATAAATCAAAACGGGATTCTCCAGTAGGTAGGTTAGCCAATTTGTTTTTAAGCAGAATCAACTGCTTTTCCTTTGCCACAATGTAACTGTGACGATTGTCTATTTCAGTATCAAGTGCAGATAATACCGAATCTATTTGCATGGACGTTACTGCGGCAACCGGCATAATAACAAAGCTAAACACCATACTCAGTAAAACAGACCTGATAACTTGACAATACAGTGAATATAAAATTGAATATGCATCCATATAGATAGTTTTTTCGTGGAAATGGTTAACACATTAATAAAAGAATACTGCAAAATTATACAATTTCGGATATATACACCAATTATAGAACAGCATTTTGTAAAAAACGCCAAGCATTGTTTTGGAACATAACAAGCATTGTTACGCCTTATAAGGATATATTCTCAAATAGGTAGGTATCTTCTCAATCGCATAGCGTAAAGTTGTTTGTGACATAGCATTCTTATAGTGTACGACGAAATCAAAAACTTCATCCCAATGTGATTCACTCACTACTTTAAGCATCCAACCGCAATCTTTTCACACCATCTCATCTTGATCGCACAGCATAGCTGTAGTAATCTCAAGTATATCTTCAAAACACAAACCCTTTCGAGCAGGGATAATCAGAGTTACTGCAACATCTTGATGTACCCAACAATTATCCGATTTTATCCATGCTTCCAGATAAAATACATACCGAGAAATCTTTCGGTTCATAACACTTTTTTAATGAATAGGCACACGCCACTACAACTTCTCAGTTATCCAACTGCCATAACTGTTCACACTGTTCGAATATCTCTGTTTTCGATTTAACACAAACCTTCTTATAAAATTCGAGACTATCCAATAAATTGTATAAATAAAAAAAACTAAATCTTGGAGTTTTCTATCACACAAAATTGTGGACAATGACGTATATAAAAAGAGAATAGCTATAAATCATTGATTTATAGCTATTCTCTTTTTATATACGTTTACTTATCGATTTTACTTCACTTCCTCAAAATCAACAACATTAGAGGCATCAATCAATTTATTCATTAAATTTACCCATGTAATATTAGCATTACTGTGCGCAAACTTTCCTTGCACATACGCATTTTGAAATTCTTTCAACAGCGTGTCATAATAAGATAAACTAATATAAAATGTACAACTATTATCATCCGAGTAATTGGATTTTGAATAAATATCTCCCTTTTGAGGTCTGGAAAATATTCTTTTTGAAAAAGCTTGAAACAACATAGCCAATTCTTGTCCATTAAAAACTTGTTTTTTCTTCGTTTCCATAATATTATTTTTTAAGATGAAAAAAGCGTGGAACATCCCCTACGCTTCTGAGACTTTGGCGAGCCTGTACTGCAAATAAGGAAAGCCCACGCTATAGCGCAGGCGTTCACTTAAATTCATTGCAGTACTTAAAATCGCCAAATTTCAGAAGCAAGAATAAAAGCTAACGCTTTAATATATACATTTATAGACTTCAATAAATCAAAGTCCATGCAAAAATAACAATTTTCAGATTTAAATTCGCAAAAAATATTTTTTTGTTCTTTTCAACATCAATATTTTATCTAAGTCAAACTAATTTAGATAAGCCGAAGTTATGAATACGGTTCATAACTTCAGCTTTACTCCGCTTATAGTTTACCCAGTTTATCGGCTTCTTTTCTCAATTGTTCGGCTTGCTCGTTCAACAGCCTTGCACGTTCCAGTGCTTCCGCCTGCTTTTGGATGCGGTATTCAAAATCCATCACTGAATCGGTCAGCCTTCGGATAAAACCATTATCCCGTTGCCACTTGAACTTGTTTTCCAGCATATCAAAAGTTTCTCCGTCTGCCTGTCCTTGCATCAACAAATAGCGGTATTTCATATCGTTGTCCTGCAACTGCTGCATACGTTCAGCCAAACGAACATTCAAGAATATGGAAACGAAACAGATAACCAGCACTGCCGAAAAAAGAAACAATCCCGGACAAATCCAAGAAGCTACCTTGTTGTAAATCCGTTGATAGAGCGGTAAGGGCGTAGCTTCCTCTTTATCCGTCTTGCAAGAGCCCAAAACATCAATCATTACCTTGAAACAACGGTAGGTTTCCAATACTATTTTCTTGGTGTCCTCGATATGTTTCTGCTGACCTTGCATCCTGTTCCTTATCTCGTCAAGCTGGCTTTGGATAGCCTGCAAATCCTTTTCGGGAACAGCCGGGTTACTGTGCAGTTCCGACAATGCCTGTTCGATTGCGTTCAGTCTTTCGAGAGTTTCCCCCCGACTGGCTGGCGTTACCTGTGCTTCCTGCTTCTCTTTCAGTTCTGTAACCATTGAGAGAAGCCCCTCTAAAATCAAATTTTCCTCCATACGCTTATAACTTTAGTTGTTTTTTCTTTTTTTTCTTCTTCTTTCTCAAAAAGGAATCATCGGGCATTTCATCAGCCGGGGCTGACAAACCGGAAAACAGACCGCCTAAACCTGTTATAAAAGAATTATCCGCTTTGTCGGGTGCTGATACTGATTTCTGAACAGGTGCGGTAACCGTCTGCTTATTGCTTCCGACTGTCATCTGCCCTACATCCCCAAAACATTTATCCAGTTTGGAGAAACTGAAACTACGGTCTATCTCCGAACCCTTGAACGTGTATTCACCTTTGGAAAAGGAAACGCCTTGTATCTCGCCTGTCTGTCCCTTGTACTTGAACCGGATAGTAATACCCTTTTCCGCTAACCGCTCCTGTAACTGCTGCCAGTTTCGGGATTTCCCGATTTCATTCTTTACAGCGTTGTAAATCTCGTATTTCGATTTGTCCGGCTCTTTCAAGCGGTGCTGCTTCACCTGTTCTTTTCCACCAGCGAAATAAAGCCCGTGCTTGGCTTTCAGCTTCTTGCATACCTGCTCGTTACGGTACATATCGTTCCTGTCCGAAATGGTCTTGCCGTTGTTGTCAATACGGTTGAATACGATATGCACATGTGGGTGTTCCCGGTCTTGATGGCGCACGATGATATACTGCGTATCGGTGATTTTCATTTCACGCATATACTCCTGCGCAAGCTGTATCATCTTCCCGTCTGTCAATTTGGGCGCATCCACTGCCGAATAGCTTAGCGCAATATGTCCGACTGGCTTTTTTAAGTCGGGATTCATCCCGGTCTGCATACAGAAGCTGCGGATTATATCTCCCCGGCTTTCTGTTAGTACCCCCTCCGCATGGAGCAAAGCCGCCTGTTCCTTGCCAAGCACATAGTTCACGCAGCCCTTAAACCCGCTTCCCTTTTTTATTTTTCCAATCATCCGACAACTGGTTTATAATTTCGACAATCCTGTTTTTCAGTTTCACTAGTTCCACCGCCACCAGTGCGAAACCTCCGGCATTCGCCCGGTGCGCCAACTGGTTGATGTTGTTGGCTTCCCCTGCCAGTTTGCGAATGGTGTCCGCATCCTTCCTGTTCAGCCGGGGTATGACCTCTGCCGAAACAACTGCCTGCCGTACATACTCACTGACACGCAACCCGGCTTCTCCGGCTCGCTTTCTGATGGCGTAATACTGCAACTCGGTCAGTTTCGTACTGACAACCCGTTGCTGCTTCTCTATCCGTTTCTTTGCCGGACGTCCCCCCGGCTTATCCTTTATATTCGTCATAAGTTTTTACGTTTAAATAGTGTCTTAAAAATTGCGACCAACGGGAGAAATTTTCTTTGCGATGAGCAAAGCAAGGTAGTTTCGGTTTACCGAAACATAACCTTGCTCTCCAAATTAAACCGCCTGCCGTTGGTAATCCTGCCGGACTAAATCCCCCTGCCCCTTTTCTGTCTTGGGGCGGCACGTTGTCCGGTTTCCTGCTTTATCTCCTGCACTTGGCTGGTGCTGTTCTTCTGTTCCTGCTTCTTGCCGCACAGGTAATCGTTCAAGTCCGAATAGCCCCTATAATTGCCCGAGAAGTCACGCACATGGAAGGAGTATTCCAATGCAATAGCCTGTGTCGCCTTATACCCCGTCTCGTCATTGTCAAGCATACAGTGGATGCGTTCATACGGGTACAGCACGTCAATGGCTTTCGGCACGTTGACAGTAGAGTTGAGTATGACATAATCCTGTCTGTCAAGGTCGGGCATGGTCGGACAGTTCTTCATCCGGAACGTGAGGAAAGAAAGATAGTCCATAAAACCCTCGAATACCAAACATTTCTCTCTCGGCTCTCCCTGCTGCCGTATATGGGTGATGTCTTTCGGGGCGATGCAACCCTTAAAAAAGGAATTGCGAACCTCGTAACCTCCTGCCATGTTCGGGAAACCGATAGCAAAGAATGGTCTGCCGTTATTGATAAAATGGAGTTCCTTGCATTCTCTTTTTGCCAGTTCGACATTGATACCTCGTCCCTGCAAGTAACGGAGCAATGCCAGATGGGTCAAGTCACGGACTTCCAAATGTTGGAAACTCGGTTCTGTCCTACGCTGGGGAAAAGAAAAACTGACCGGACGGATGTGCGGTGTCTGTTCTGCTATCTGGTTTAAAAGGTATGGCACGCTGCCGGAGCAATAAAGTTCCTTTGCCAGTGCAATGATGTTGCCGCCCTTACCTGCGCCAAAGTCATACCAAAGGTTGCGGTCAGTGTTCACCTTGAAAGACGGTTCGTGTTCCTCCCTTAACGGTGATTTGTACCATAAGCCGTTGCCCTGCTGCTTGACAGGAGAGTAGCCTAAACTGTGCAGATAGTCTGCGAT
Organism: Bacteroides congonensis; assembly: GCF_900130125.1. GTDB lineage: Bacteria > Bacteroidota > Bacteroidia > Bacteroidales > Bacteroidaceae > Bacteroides > Bacteroides congonensis. Next base: position 1,520,694 of record NZ_FQXY01000010.1, on the reverse strand, counting down.
GGGTATTTGTTTCACATCTTCGATATTCATAACATTTTCTTTTTGGGGGATTAAAAAATAGTTGAAAAGTGCGCCAGTCCTGTTTAGTCCGTTATATATATACCCGTACCATACTAAACCTGCTTGTTCCGATACAGGGAAATAGTAAGTCCGTTCCTCTTATATATACACCCGGACTAAACCAAACGGACTTTTAATAATGGAAATCGGGATTATAGCGGTAGCCCTTGCCCTCTTTCACAATCATGCGCTTGTTCACAAGAAACTTGTTAAGTGACACAAGGACATTGCGTCCACGCTCGTAGCCGATACTCGCATAACCCTGCTTCAATGCCGCTATGACATTGGAATAGCCTTGTACCACCTGCTTGCCGAAACCGTTCTCCAACGCTTCCCGGTGTTGCTGTTCAGTCAGTTCCGTAAGCGGAAAATTCCTGTCCTGCTTAGGTTGTTGGAATACATAATCATCCACGATTTCGGGTAAAGCGTTGTCATTGATACGGAATGCGAACGGGTCAAACTCCCGGTCACGTATGTGCATTGCCTTTACCTCGCTTATGTTGCCGTCCTGCCGGCTTTTCGTGATTTGCAGGACGGTTTCAGCCTTGTTGTTCAGTTCCGTGCCGATATGCCCCCTTGTGTTGTCATCCCCCTTATTCAAATGTAGAACAGTATGGATATGCAGGTTATATCCGCTTGACCAGCGCATCAAAAGGTTGATTAGGTCGGTTGATTCGCTGGGACTGTTGATGTCGTACATCAAGTCACGGATTCCGTCAATGATGAGCAACCCCACATCGGGCATATTTTCAAGCATATAGCCGATAATCTGTTTCCGCTTGTCGGGGGTCTGCTCTCTTAGCACGATGAAAACAAAATCGTCCCTGTCCTTGTCGGTAGGTAGTCCGGCAAGCCGTAAAATACGCTCCATGACCTTATGGCAATGGTATTTGCTCTGCTCGGTATCTACATAGAGGATTTTCCGCTTGTTCGGTGGCAGGTATGCCGAATACTTCAGTACCTCGTCATTCTTCAACGCTGCCGCAACGATAGCGGAGATGTTGAATGTCTTTTTGCTCTTGGCTTTACCCGTGGATGCGCTGAAATTACCCAGCGTGCCAATGGTAGAGCCGTTCACCCAGAGTATTTCGGGCGGCACTTCGTAAGTGTCCGTTACCTTTAAATGAATGGTTTTCCAAAGGGCTGCGAAATCCTCTTTCTGTATGGTAACACCCTGCCCGGCTTCTGTCGCTTTTCTATTTTCCATAGCCGTTATTTCTTTAGAGGACGGTTAAGGATATACTTCTGCGCTTCCTGCTCTATCTGCGCCTGCGTCTTGACCGGGTTCTGACGTAACCATGCTTCCAACTCCGCTTTCTCAAAATAAAGCATTTTGCCCTGCGGCTTGTAATGGGGTATCAAGTTACCCGAAGTCAACTTGTACAGGTAACTTTTAGAAAGGTTCAAGAACTTGCTCGCTTCATCGAAGCTAAGCACACTCTTTGAAAGGAACAACATCTTTTCGAGTTCGGAAACTCTTAACTCTAAATCTCTTTCCATATTGTTTAGGAATTTAGGTGAAACAATATGAAGGTGCGCACCCTCGTTTTTTTGTTAACGGGGGCAAAGTTAAGAGGTTGAAAATGAAGTCTAATTGACCTTTGTTTGAGCGTTCAATCTATGCTCAACCTTTTTTCAGTTGTTTGATGTATTTGTCTATGATTTCATATCCTTTCGGATAGATGTTTTTTGCTTGGTCTGTCGCACTCGACAGGTCAGTACGTGTAAGCGGTTCTCCTTTTATCTTCTTCAATATCAGCTTATTGTTTGCTATGACAGACTGCCATTCATAAACGATGTAATTATAACAGCTAAGTTGCATCATAAGATAGGCTAACAGACGAGTATTATTAACTTTCAATACCCCATTCAGTTTGCAGTTGAAAAAATCGGTAAGTATTTTGGCACTGACGGTAGTAGTAAACATATTCGCTTCATTCACACAGTCGGTCAGAAGTTTGATTTCATTGGCTTTCAACGTGGACTTGAAAGGATTGCTTTTGCCCACAATCTTGGTTGGATTAGTATCTGCACTTTCCTCTTTCTCTTTTGGCAAGACTTGCTCTTGGATGGCAACCGCATCTGTATGGTAATTGCTTTCCTGTTCTTGCAGATAGCGCAAATACTTGGAAAGCACGACAAGATTAACGATAATAGACAAATAGGGAAGCCGCCCATCATAACAGGACGGTTCATGCAAATATGCGTCCATATCAAAATCAGAGCAGCGGAAACCGATATACTTTTTTCTTTCATCAGAATTCAAGTCCTCAAAATAACCGCTTTCCCACAAAAAATCGGGAATATCCATATCCAATACAATGTTACGCACGACACGGTATTTTTGTTGGATGGCTACAATATTTTCAGTCACACGGAAAATTTCTTGCCGCAAATAATCCTTTAGCTGAGCTTGCGTCAAATATTCACGTTTTAAAAATAGTGCATCTACTTTAGTTTTATAGTCATGAGCTATACAACTATCTAATATCTTCTGTATTTCTCTGAAATTGTTTTCCATATGATTTTCCATAATCGTGCGCCTTTAAACGTTCTTACTACAAATATAAGGTAAGAATCTCACTTTTCCCGAAAACATCGGCAATAATAAGGTAGATAAAGATAGGATAAGCGTTAAGAAATTATAAAGATATGGGGAAGAAAACTATTAAAGTACACCTTTTCTTTGTATTCGTCATTCAGTACACGTTTAGTACGCCCTATAAAAGCAGAAAACCCTAATAATCAAGTGATTATCAGGGTTTATTCGTACCCAGACCCGGGGTCGAACCGGGATGGAAGTGAATCCACTGGTGTTTGAGACCAGCGCGTCTACCGATTCCGCCATCTGGGCGCATACTTGATTTCTCAATTGCGGTGCAAAGATACGACATTATTTTGAATCTACAATAGTTTGGCAAAAAAAAGGAGAAAAAAATAATAAAACATGTCTTAAACGCTTCTCTATTCAGAGAATAAACCGTACATTAGCAGAAACTTTAAAATAGAGTCACTGTCATGACAAACAAGGATAATTATTGCGTGATTATGGGTGGCGGCATTGGCAGCCGCTTTTGGCCGTTCAGCCGCAAAACATTGCCCAAACAATTTTTAGATTTCTTCGGAACCGGTCGCTCACTCTTACAGCAGACTTTTGACCGCTTCCAAAAGGTTGTTCCAACAGAAAATATTCTTATCGTTACCAATGCAATGTATGCGGACTTAGTGAAGGAACAGTTGCCGGAAGTGAGCGAAGATCAGATTTTACTGGAACCCGCAAGAAGAAATACCGCTCCATGCATAGCGTGGGCTTCCTATCATATCAGGGCACTGAATCCAAACGCCAATATCGTAGTCGCTCCCTCGGATCACCTGATTTTAAAAGAAGATGAATTTCTTGCCGCTATTGAAAAAGGACTGGATTTTGTTTCACGCTCGGAGAAACTGCTGACATTAGGAATCAAACCCAATCGCCCCGAAACCGGATACGGATATATACAAATCGACGAACCTGCCGGAGATAACTTCTACAAAGTAAAAACATTCACTGAAAAACCAGAACTGGAATTAGCCAAAGTTTTTGTGGAAAGCGGGGAATTTTATTGGAATTCCGGACTGTTTATGTGGAATGTAAATTCTATCATCAAGGCAAGCGAGGAGTTATTGCCCGAACTGGCTTCCAAGCTGGCACCCGGAAAGGATATTTATGCCACTGATGCGGAAAAGGCATTCATTGAGGAGAATTTTCCTGCATGTCCTAACGTGTCCATTGATATAGGTATTATGGAGAAAGCGGATAATGTATATGTATCCCTGGGGGATTTCGGTTGGTCTGACCTTGGAACTTGGGGGTCGCTTTATGATTTATCGGAAAGAGACATGGAAGGTAACGTTACGCTGAAATGCCATTCACAAATCTATAACAGTAAGGATAATATGGTGGTGCTTCCGAAAGGAAAACTGGCCGTAATTGACGGATTGGAAGGATATCTGATAGCGGAATCGGACAACGTCCTGCTGATTTGCCGCAAAGACGAAGAACATGCCATCCGCAAATATGTGAATGATGCCCAAATGCAACTGGGCGATGATTTTATTTAGTAGATTCACTCGAAGGCCGGAACAAAAAACAAGCCGGATAAGATAATCATATACCAATAGTAAACGGTGAACCCACTGCTAGTAATCATACAGTTTGTTCACCGTTCTCTGTTTTTATAATCGAATAAAACTTTGTGTGTCTCTTGAATCAACCGGACATTCTTAGATAATCTCTATTCCCTGCTCCTTGCAAAGTTGCAGTCCCAAGTCTTTTAATCTGAATTTCTGAATCTTTCCACTGCCTGTCATCGGGAATTCATTTACAAAGAATACATATTTGGGGATTTTATAACGGGAAATCTTATTTCTACAGAAGTCGCGCACATCTTCCGCCTGCATCGTCACTCCTTCATGCAGGATGATAAATGCACCGACAGCCTCACCGTATTTCTTTGAAGGGACACCCGCCACCTGAACATCTTTCACTCCGTCAAGTTTATAAAGGAATTCTTCGATTTCACGCGGATAGATATTCTCGCCGCCACGAATAATCATATCTTTGATACGTCCGGTGATCCGGTAATTTCCATCTTCGTCCTTTATACCCAAATCGCCGGAATGAAGGAAGTTGTTGGCATCGAGAACCTCGGCTGTGGCTTCGGGATTCTTATAATATCCTTTCATGGTGTTATAGCCGCGGTTACACATTTCGCCTTGCACACCTACCGGGCATTCTTCACCCGTCTCCGGGTCAAGCACTTTCACTTCTGTAAATTCGAAATCACGGCCTACTGTATTGCAACGTACGTCAAACGGGTCGTCAATGCGGGTGGCGGTCATACCTGGAGCGGTTTCTGTCAGTCCGTAGACGCTGGTCACCTTCATATACATTTTCTCTTCCACCTGCTTCATCAGCTCGACAGGGCACAATGAGCCTGCCATAATACCTGTACGAAGACAAGACATATCAAAAAGGTCGAACATCGGATGATGCAACTCGGCAATAAACATGGTCGGCACTCCGTAAAGAGCCGTACAACGCTCCTTATGGATAGAAGCCAATACGACCAACGGGTCGAAGCGTTCTACCATTACCTGCGTGCAACCATGAGTCAGACAGTTCATAGTAGCCAGTACGACTCCGAAGCAATGGAATAACGGCACGCAACAGCAAAGTTTGTCGTCTGCCGTGAATTTCATATGTTCACCGGTCAGGAAACCGTTGTTGGCAATATTATAATGTGTCAGCATCACTCCTTTCGGGAAGCCGGTAGTTCCTGACGTATATTGCATATTTACTACATCATGGCAGTCCACCTTACTTTTCAGTTCGCTCAAGCAATCATCTTCGATATTATCTCCCAACAGCAGAATTTCAGTCGTGTTATACATCCCACGATGTTTTTCCTGGCCTACATACACCACATTCTTCATGTATGGGAAACGCTCACTCTTCAAATGCCCGCGTTCGCAGGTTTTCAGTTCGGGGAGCATGGTGTAGGTCATCTGTACAAAGTCACTGTCCTTTTCACCATTAACGATGCAAAGGGTATGCATATCCGAGTTCTGACAAAGATATTCAAGCTCGGACTGCTTATAGTTCGTGTTTACAGTAACATATACCGCACCAATCTTTGCACAGGCATATAGTAATGTCAGCCAGTCGGGTACATTCGCTGCCCAAATGCCGACGTGCGTACCCCGTTCCACCCCAATGGCGATAAGTCCTTTTGCCATGTCATCCACGCGGCGGTTGAACTGGCTCCAGGTAAAACGGAGATTGCGGTCGGAATATACGATATATTCTTTATCAGGAGTCTCTTCAGCCCAGTGTTCGAGCCACTGTCCCAAAGTACGGTCGAATAATTGCATGTAGCTAGTGATTAATTGGTTAGTGATTAATGAATAACCGCCGACTCGTTAAATCGGCGTATAAACTACCGCGAGGATTTTGGCGGCTTGTCCCTCATAAGCATGCACGTGATGAGGAACAATGGAGTCATAATAGATGCTGTCGCCTTCTTCAAGCAGATAGGTATTTTTGCCATAACTGATTTCCATGATACCTTCCATGACCATAATAAATTCTTCGCCTTCATGTGAAGAAAGTACGAAGTCGGTATCTTCCGTCGGCATCACGTCGATGATAAACGGTTCCATGTGACGGTCTGCCTTCGACTTGGACAGGGAATGATACTCCATATGTTTGCGGGAATGAATCGCATTATTGGAGAAGCTGATCGCATCTTTGGCTTCTTTCTTACGACATACCACCGGGCCTACTTCATCCTGATCGTCAAGGAAAGTACCCAAACGAACTCCCAATACGCGGGCAATCTTAATAAGCGGCGCAAGAGAAGGAATATCGATATTGTTTTCGATACGCTCGATCTGTTCGATGGCCAAACCGGAACGTTGTGCCAACTCTTCTATGGTAATTGATTTATCTTCCCGAAGGGCTTTAATCTTTTCGCCGACAATTTTACTGGTATCCATATTGTAAGTATTTTAGTTATCAAAGGTGATAAATTATAATAATTAGGTTGCAAAAATAACAAAATCTTTAGATGAGCACAATTATAATCAAAGAAAATATGACCATTCGACAGAAAAAGAAGAAACAAAAAAGCCGTTCCCCATAACGGGAAACGGCTTTTAAACTTTTCGCGGCAAGTAGATTACTTACGCAAACCGAGCTCTTTAATGATGGCGCGATATCTTGTGATATCTTTTGCCTTCAAATAGTCGAGTAAGCGACGACGCTTACCTACCAACATCGTTAAAGCTCTCTCTGTACTATAATCTTTTCTGTTGAGCTTCATATGCTCAGTCAGGTGAGAAATACGGTAGGAAAACAAAGCTATCTGCGCCTCTGATGAGCCAGTATCAGTGTTAGACTTTCCGTACTTTCCGAAGATTTCTTGCTTTTTAGCAGCGTCTAAATACATAATTCTTAGAATTTTAATATAGTAAATTATTCTTTTGAGCGTGCAAAGATAGGGATTATCTTTATATCCCACAATGATTTACAAGAAAAAATTGCTGGCATTGCATATATTTCTAATCCTTATTTCGTACCTTTGCAGCCAAATAATAGGTATTATATGCAAAATATTAGAAACATTGCAATCATTGCCCATGTCGACCATGGGAAAACAACGCTGGTTGACAAGATGCTATTGGCGGGAAATCTGTTCCGCAACAACCAAAATAGTGGTGAACTTATCCTGGATAACAACGATTTGGAACGCGAACGTGGCATAACGATTCTTTCCAAAAACGTTTCCATCAACTACAACGGCACCAAAATTAATATTATTGATACTCCGGGACACAGTGACTTCGGTGGCGAAGTAGAACGTGTGTTGAATATGGCCGACGGTTGTATCCTGTTGGTAGACGCCTTCGAAGGCCCGATGCCACAGACCCGTTTCGTCCTGCAGAAAGCACTGGAAATCGGCCTGAAACCAATCGTGGTAGTAAATAAGGTAGATAAACCCAACTGCCGTCCGGAAGAAGTATACGAAATGGTTTTCGACCTGATGTTCAGCCTTAACGCAACGGAAGACCAGCTGGACTTCCCCGTTATCTACGGTTCTGCCAAAAACAACTGGATGAGCACAGACTGGCAACATCCGACCGACACCATCACTCCGCTGCTGGATTGTATTGTCGAGAATATTCCCGCTCCGCAACAACTGGAAGGGACTCCGCAGATGTTGATTACCTCTCTGGACTATTCTTCTTATACGGGTCGTATCGCCGTAGGACGCGTACATCGCGGCACATTGAAAGAAGGCATGAACATAACGCTTGTGAAACGTAACGGTGATATGTTCAAGAGCAAAATCAAAGAACTTCATGTTTTCGAGGGTTTGGGCCGCGTCAAAACAACAGAGGTCTCTTCCGGTGATATTTGCGCATTGGTAGGTATCGACGGATTCGAAATCGGAGATACGGTTTGCGACTTTGAAAACCCGGAAGCATTGGCACCGATTTCTATCGACGAGCCGACCATGAGTATGTTGTTTGCTATCAACGACTCTCCTTTCTTCGGCAAAGACGGTAAGTTCGTGACTTCACGCCACATTCACGACCGCCTGATGAAGGAACTCGACAAGAACCTCGCCCTCCGCGTAAGAAAGAGTGAAGAAGACGGCAAATGGATTGTTTCCGGCCGTGGCGTACTTCATCTTTCCGTATTGATCGAGACGATGCGTCGCGAAGGATACGAATTGCAGGTAGGTCAGCCGCAGGTTATCTTCAAAGAAATAGACGGTGTGAAATGCGAGCCGATTGAAGAATTGACAATCAACGTGCCGGAAGAATATTCAAGCAAGATTATCGATATGGTCACCCGCCGCAAAGGTGAAATGGTAAAGATGGAAAATACAGGCGAGCGTATCAATCTTGAATTTAACATGCCTTCACGCGGTATCATCGGATTGCGTACGAATGTACTGACTGCCTCTGCCGGTGAAGCTATCATGGCACACCGTTTCAAAGAATACCAGCCGCACAAGGGAGAAATCGAACGCCGCACAAACGGCTCCATGATTGCTATGGAAAGCGGAACTGCTTTTGCATATGCTATCGACAAACTTCAAGATCGTGGTAAGTTCTTTATTTTCCCGCAGGACGAAGTTTATGCAGGACAGGTAGTAGGTGAGCACTCTCACGACAATGACCTGGTAATCAACGTTACTAAATCAAAGAAACTGACCAATATGCGTGCTTCCGGTTCGGATGATAAAGTTCGTCTGATTCCGCCTATCCAGTTCTCACTCGAAGAAGCACTGGAGTATATCAAGGAAGACGAATATGTGGAAGTCACTCCGAAAGCGATGCGCATGCGCAAAGTGATTTTGGACGAAATTGAACGTAAACGTGCGAATAAAAATTAATCCAACTTAGATTCTATATATTTGAAACGGGGAACAAAATTATCTGCTCCCCGTTTCTTATTTAAGGAAAGCTATACAACCAAGTGTATGCCATGCCGAACTTCTTAATACAACACAAGTCCGATTACACCTGCCAGACAAATCAACAGAATGGGATGAAGCTTCCACTTCCACGTCACTAAGAAAGCGACCGCAAAAATAGCTATGCTTTTATAGTCGATAAAATTCTCCCTGTTCATCATAAGCAATGCAGCCGAAGCAATCAGCGCAACCGACATGGGAAGCAGACCGGACATGGCAGCTTTGATATATTTGTTGTCCTTACACTTGGCAAAGAAATAGGAAATGAGCAACACCAGAATAAAAGAGGGCAAACAAACCGCCACAGTAGCTATCACAGCTCCCCAGACACTTTGTGTCACCGCATAGCCGACATAAGTGGCACTATTTATGCCAATCGGCCCCGGAGTCATCTGCGAAATGGCCACTACATCCGTAAACTGTTGGGGAGTCAGCCAATGATGCAGGTCTACTATCTCATGCTGGATAAGGGAAAGCATCGCATATCCGCCACCAAAACCAAACGTACCTATTTTAAGATACACCCAAAGTAGCTGCCAATATATCATACCTGTTTACTTACTATTTTTTCTTTCAACCACAATGTATATACTAATCCTCCTATAATCCCCGCCAATACGATATAAACAGGCGACAAACCAAACTGCCAAATCAGAACGGTAGCTATGGCAGGAGCAATCAACTGAAAATATTTCAGTTTCAGAGCCCTCGCAGCCGAAATACAGGGATACAGGATCAATGCCACCACCGCAGGACGTATTCCATTAAAGATACGAATCATTATTTCATTGTCCTGAAACCGGGCAAAAAACATCGCTATCAACATCATAATAACAAAGGAAGGAAGAATGGTAGCCAATGCACACACCAGGCTTCCGCCAACCTTGTATAGTTTATAACCCACAAAAATAGAAATATTCACCGCAAACACACCCGGAAGTGATTGTGTCAGAGCAAACATCTCCATAAATTCCTCTTTACTCATCCATTGTTTCGCCACGATCTCCCGCTCAATCAACGGAATCATGGCATAACCTCCACCAATCGTAAACATTCCTATCTTTGCAAATGTCGCAAACAGTTTTAAATACTCCAATACCATTCTTTCTTCCTTTTTCCCGCTTCTTAGTTTAGTTCTTAATCAGGCCTTTCTCCGCATCATATTTAATCTGATAATTCCGTCCTTTTACAGTTTTGAAAGTCAGAGACTTATCCGCATATTTTATTACACAGTTTCCTCCTGCACCGGAATGCACCGTAGCTTCTTTCAACTGATTATTCTCCCATACCATATCTATCTCAAAATTTCCTTTTGCACAGACACCGCTGACAGAACCATTCTTCCATGCATCGGGCAAAGCAGGCAACAACTGTATAAACCCCATATGACTTTGGAGCAACATCTCGGTAACTCCCGCTGTCCCGCCAAAATTTCCGTCAATCTGGAAAGGCGGATGGGTATCCCAAAGATTATCCATCGTCCCGTTCTTCAGTAAATTGCCGAACAAGGTATAAGCATGGTTGCCATCCTGCAAACGTGCCCATTGGTTCAACTTCCAACCCATACTCCAACCGGTAGCCCCGTCACCACGATGTACCAGTACTACTTTGGCTGCTTTCGCCAATTCAGGAGTGGTAACCGGAGAAACCGTACGCCCCGGATGCAACCCGAACAAATGATTCACATGACGATGTTCATCCTTCGGATCATCAATATCTACCGACCATTCCATCAACTGGCCGTAACGTCCTATTTTATAAGGGGCAAGATTGGCAAGTACATGTTCCCATTGCTTGCGTTCCTTCTTGTCTACACCCAGCACTTTGCTTGCTTCGATAGCATCCAGCAGAATTTCACGTACCACAGCATGCACAAAAGTTGCTCCCTGGTCGATAGGGCCATGTTCCGGCGAAGTAGAAGGTGCTGCCGTATACGTACCGTCCGGCTTATGCCACAAGTAATCAACGGCAAAATCCGCACTGCTCTTTATCAAGTCATAGCCTGTTTCTTTCAGAAATTTCACGTCTCTTGTATAGTCATAATACTCCCAGATATGAGTAGCCAGCCAAGGCCCCGCCATCGGATTGAAGTTCCAGGACATATCCTGGCTTTCCAAAGGAGTGGTAAATCCGAATATATTGCCGGAGATAGAAGCCGTCCACCCGCTCGCACCAAAATAAGACTGTGCAGTCCTCTCACCCGGCTTCACTAATGTACGGATAAAATCCACCAAGGGAAGCACGCACTCATTCAGGTTGGTAGAACAAGCAGGCCAATAGTTCATCTGAATATTGATATTATTATGGTAATCTACACGCCACGGGCCGTCTACATTATTATGCCATATACCTTGCAGATTGGCAGGCATATTTCCCGGACGGGAACTTGAAATCAACAGATAACGCCCGAATTGATAATATAGCTCTTCCAGATAATAATCCGGTTGTCCTTTCCTGTAATTCTTCAAACGTTGGGAAGTAGGTAAGTTTACCATCTTTGCCGTAGGATTCAACCTTAATTTCACTCGGTCAAACAAAGCGGAATAATCAGCATAATGCTGATTAAACAAAGCTGTATATCCTGACGAAACGGCATTCTCCATCCATTGCCTTGTCGTCTCTTCCGGATTGACACCTATATACGCTTTCGGATCTTTAAAATCCGGATCAAAGTTAGGTTTATAGTCCGTATCCGCCGTAATGTAGAACACAACTTCATCCGCTCCCTTCACTGTCAACTTTCCATCCGCATTTGTCAATGTCCCGCCTTTAGCCTCAGCTTGAATACGTACCACATACTTCATTCCGTTATTATCCAAAGAGGCGGAATACACCAGACCGCTGCTACCGTCAGCAGCCATACTTCCTGTAGATACAGGATTCGGAGCATAACTGAATATCAGGTTTTGTTTTCCCGGCTGGTCTGCGCTGAAACGTACCACCATCACATTAGCCGGGTAAGAAATAAAATAATTACGCTGATAAGCCACCCTATCTTTCTTGAATTGCACGACTGCCATAGCAGAATCCAAAGACAAGATACGTTTGTAGTCGCTCATTCCGATGATATTCAATCCGGTTTCTACATAAAATTCTCCCATCGTAGTAAAGCTACCGAAACGGAAAGGATTTTCTCCGTCAGCTTCATAAGACACTTCGCTATTAAAATTCTGCCGTGTCAGCATTTCAGCTTTCTTTTGATCGCCTTCTGTAAACGCCTTACGTATCTCATCTAATATATGAGCGGACTGTTTATTCACATTCCAATAATAATCCGCACCTTTTGCCGTATTCGGGCCACCACGCCAAAGCGTCTTTTCGTTAAAAGTAATACGTTCAGCCTCTACCGAACCCATTATATTAGCGCCCAAGCTACCATTACCAATCGGTAATGATTGCGATTCCCAGGCAGCGTCCGGGTTACGGGCTGTATCACCGGCTGTTTCCGGTTTATTTTCGCCTTTCCACATATCCGGTCTACCACCATACCATACGGCATATCCCTGTAATGTATTGGGAGTATCAAACCAGATAGCAAGTCCTTTTGTATAATCAGGGGCGCTTGCATGTGCAAGGATAAAAACAAGAAAAGTACAAACAAAAATAGAATAAAATTTCTTCATCATAGTTGTGTCATTTCAATATTAGTATGTTTCTACAAAGGTAACAAAAAATAGCACTTAAACGCAAGAAGGCGGTTCGAAATTCGAACCGCCTTCTGCAATATATCTAATATACAAATTAGAGTTTCGGACCAGCAGCAACCAAAGCCTTACCAGCTTCGTTACCTGTAAACTTAGCGAAGTTCTTGATGAAACGTCCAGCCAAGTCTTTTGCTTTTTCTTCCCATTGGCAAGCACATTCGTAAGTGTCGCGCGGGTCAAGGATTTTCGGATCAACACCTGGAAGCTCTGTAGGAACAACGAAGTCGAAGAAAGGAATAACCTTAGTAGGAGCTTTATCGATAGAACCGTCAAGGATAGCGTCGATGATACCACGAGTATCTTTGATAGAGATACGCTTGCCGGAACCATTCCAACCTGTGTTAACCAAGTATGCCTTAGCACCAGTCATTTCCATCTTCTTAACCAGTTCTTCTGCATATTTAGTCGGGTGCAGTGACAAGAAAGCAGCGCCAAAGCAAGCAGAGAATGTCGGAGTCGGTTCAGTGATACCACGTTCTGTACCAGCCAATTTAGCTGTAAATCCAGACAGGAAGTAATACTGAGCTTGTTCAGGGTTCAGGATGGATACCGGAGGTAATACACCGAATGCATCAGCAGACAAGAAAATAACTTGTTTTGCGTGAGGACCTTTAGAAACAGGCTTAACGATGTTTTCGATGTGATAGATAGGATAAGAAACACGAGTGTTTTCTGTTACGCTCTTATCTGTGAAATCGATCTTGCCGTTAGCGTCAACTGTCACGTTTTCAAGCAAAGCGTCACGTTTGATAGCATTGTAGATATCCGGTTCGCTTTCTTTATCCAGATTGATAACCTTAGCATAGCAACCACCTTCGTAGTTGAATACGCCTTCGTTGTCCCATCCGTGTTCGTCGTCACCGATCAATTTACGTTTCGGGTCGGTAGACAAAGTAGTCTTACCTGTACCTGACAAACCGAAGAAGATAGCAGAGCTGGTTCCTTCCATATCCGTGTTAGCGGAGCAGTGCATAGAAGCGATACCACGAAGCGGGTTCATGTAGTTCATGATAGAGAACATACCCTTCTTCATTTCACCACCGTACCAAGTATTCAGGATAACTTGTTCTTTAGTTTTCAGGTTGAATACTGTAGCGGTTTCAGAGTTCAAGCCCAGTTCCTGATAGTTGTCAACCTTAGCTTTAGAAGCGTTGAAACATACGAAATCAGGTTCTCCGTAATTAGCAAGTTCTTCAGCAGTCGGACGGATGAACATGTTAGTCACGAAGTGAGCCTGCCAAGCTACTTCCATGATGAAACGCACTTTCATACGAGTAGCTTCGTTAGCACCACAGAAAGTGTCAACAACGAACAGACGTTTGCCTGACAATTGCTTTACAGCTTTAGCTTTCAAGTCAGCCCAAGCTTCTTCAGTACAAGGTTTGTTGTCGTTTTTGTATTCGTCAGAAGTCCACCATACAGAATCAGCAGAAGCTTCATTCTTAACGAAGAATTTATCTTTAGGAGAACGACCGGTATAGATACCTGTCATTACATTAACAGCACCTAATTCAGTTACTTGACCTTTTTCAAAGCCTTCCAGACCTGGTTTTGTTTCTTCAGCGAACAAAACGTCATAAGACGGATTGTGCAAAATCTCGGTCACGCCCGTGATACCGTACTTGCTTAAATCTAAATTTGCCATTTTCTTTGAATTAATTAAATTGGTATTTTGTTTTATTATCTCTTTTCACCTTAACATGGGGAGCATTGGAGAGCCCCTTGTAAATCCGGGTACAAAAGTAATACTTTCTTTGGAATGAAAGAAGGGATTAGAGAAATTTTTCCCTAATTGAATCTCTTTTATAAATTCCTAACAATATCTGCAAACTGAACGTTGCAATTTGAAAGATTATCGCTTACTTTGCAAGTCTGTATGATATCAGAACTATGAAAATGAGATTAAATTATGATTAAACTATAATATGAAAGTAATTGATTTTAGCAAAACAAATTCGATTCTAAACCAGTACATATCCGAAATCAGAAATGTAGAAGTTCAGAATGACCGCCTGCGTTTCCGCCGTAATATAGAGCGTATCGGAGAAATCATGGCCTACGAAATGAGCAAGGAGTTTAGGTACTCTGTAAAGGACATCCGGACACCACTGGGCACCGCTCCAGTCAGCACACCGGACAACCAACTAGTTATCAGCACCATTCTGCGTGCGGGACTTCCTTTCCACCAGGGCTTTCTGAGCTACTTCGACGGAGCGGAAAACGCATTCGTTTCTGCCTATCGCAAATACAAGGACACACTGAAATTCGATATACATATTGAATATATCGCTTCTCCACGTATTGATGACAAAACGCTGATTATCACCGACCCTATGCTGGCAACGGGTGGCAGCATGGAACTTAGTTACCAGGCAATGCTGACCAAAGGCCATCCCGCCGAGATTCACGTAGCTTCCATTATCGCCAGCCAACAGGCCATCGACCATATAAAAAACATATTCCCCGAAGACAAGACTACCATTTGGTGTGCGGCTATCGACCCCGAAATCAATGAACATTCTTACATTGTTCCGGGACTGGGCGACGCCGGCGACCTTGCCTACGGAGAAAAGGAATAAAACTTTAAAGATTCTTCCGATATTGCTGCGGCGACATCCCCACTTGCTTCTTAAAGAACGTTCCGAAATAAGAAGCATTGGGGAAGCCGAAAGCGTTCGAAATTTCCTGAATGTCCTGTTGGGTATTTTTCAGCAACGAGATACTTTTGCGGACAATCGCCTTAAAGACAAGTTCCTGCACGGTGTATCCGCAAATGCTTTTAGATACGGCAGAAAGATATTTAGGAGACAGGCAGAGTTTATCCGCATAAAATTCTACACCACGCTCCTGCATATAATATTTCTCAATCAGTTGAATCAGACGGATAAAAACTTCTTTCTTGCGCCCTCCCGCCTCTTGTCCGTCATTGACAAGTTTACGATTATAAACCGAACAAATCCGGTATGTCAGCGCAAGCAAGAGCAACTTCTGCTCGTAAAGATTGAATGAATTGTCTTCTGCCCGCAAGGCACTGTCCAGCAGGGACATATATTTCATGATCTCATTTTCCTCACCGGTAGTCCACACACAGCAAGGTTCTTCGGGAGTGATCCGGGAATACATATACATAGTCACGACCGCATTACCCATAATGTCCCGGATAGGCTCTATCTGGTAAATCAGAATCTGCACTTCCAGATTTTCCGATTCCTGAAGTACCTGAAACTCGCCATCTTCGGGAATAAACAAACTTTCACCCGCTTTGGCCGTATGGGACTTTTGATTCAACGAGAACCGGAAACTACCCTGATGGCAGATAATCACCCCCAGGCCTTTCATGTGAAAAAGTTTTTTCAGGGAAGAGGGGAAAGTTACAAATACACCTCTCGAACTACATATATTTTTTCCACTCAATAAATCACGGTCAAATTGTAATAAACAGTCTTGTTGGGTATCCATAATACTAACATATTAACAAGGAAATATCAGATAAAACGATGCTAAGTTAGCAATTTTCGCTTAGGATAAGGAACGACAAGCACAAATATCATACAAATTAATCCACCGTAGATTGTCCAGCCTGCCATTTCCTTGAGAGCGGAGAGCGTAGCTTGCACCTGGATACGTCCTTTGGTAGATATAGCAGCCATATTACGGGCTTCCGTCTCGCTTTTTCCCTGATACTTCATGCCCTGAACCGTACCGAGAAAAGAGGTGGAAGCGTCGGGGTTCAGCAAGTCGACATTTTGGGCGTAACGGGTGATGTAATGTTGCTGCCGTTCCTGCAATACGTTTGAATAAATCGCCCCGCCGATACCGGGCCCCAGCACCATACGGACGGTAAGCATGATGCAAATCCAAGTAGAAAGGTACTTGAAAGGCATGCGCTGGTTGGCATAGGCGGCCGTCAGGGCATAGAGAATCATCATGCCGGTGGCACGGATAATGACCGCATACTTCAGGCGTTCATACATTCCGGCTGTCTGTACTTCAAAATACATGAAAACAGCCGACAAAGAAAGGAAGAAGAAGCCAAGGGCAAAAAGGTATTTGAAATGCAGCCCTTTGCCACCCAACGCCATGGCAATCACAGCACCGATAGCGTAACCTGCCATACACCAGTTGCCCAACGAGGCATTCTGCAAATTATCAAGATGCATCCCGACACCTGCAAACACATTGACAAACATGGCACTGGAATTGACAATCATCAACAGCAGATAGAGCAAAGCTCCCATACGGATTGTACGCAGTTTGAACGCGTCCAATAGGACATAAGGAGACCGGCGGGTGACATCCATATAAAGAAATATCCCCGCAAAAAGGATACTCACAGCGGTTGCCCAACGGATAGAGTCGTCATCATACCAGTCGAGAACCTTGCCATATACCAGTACGTAAGTGAGACACGTCAGCGAGATGCAGAATGCGGTAACATTGCCGAACTTGCGGAAATTGATGGGAAAACGCCCCGGAAACTTATAGTTGGGCATGGTGGTAAATATAATCAGGATAGAAACCAACAGAATCCCCATCATAAAATAGTATACATATTTCCACTCATATTCAAAGGACAGCCAGGCCGTCAATGCCGTGCCCAACTGTCCCAGAATCATAAAAAACAGATAAACAGCCGGTTGGCTCACACATCTCTCGATGTCCAGCTTATTCCAACCGGCAGCATCTTCCGGCTCCAGTCCGGGAGTTATATTACGGGTAGCTTCCATACCACCGGCATACCATATTAGTGTAAACAGATTGACCATCATCAGCACCATGCGCAAAAAGCCTGTCAGCAGGCTGCAAAGCGCCAACAGGAAAATGCTGTCGGTCTTGGCGCAAATATAGCTGAATATATACATGAACGCGAATCCGACAATGCACATCATCTTCTCCCGACGCACGCATACCAGTTCGTACAGGAACGGTGCAAACGCCGCCATACCGATAGAGGTCACAAAGTTGGCAAACTGGATGTGCTCGGAAATGATACCGAGCCCGCTCATCATCTCAGTACTATTCACCGAATAAACTCCGCCTACCGTAAGAATCGGCAGAAAGAAGAATAACAGGATGATAATACCCAAAGGCTTGGGCATCCAGTCATAAAAAGGATAATTTTTAGGATACGAGGGCATTTAGTCAGTGATTAATGATAAGTGATTAATGATATGACGGAGCAGGCGGCAAGACATGATCAGAGTCTGGCTTTCACCACTACCATCATGCCGGCGGCCAGTCTTTCGTTGTCTTCCGGGGACAAATCGGTGAAATCAATACGCACGGGAATGCGCTGTTGTATCTTCACAAAGTTCCCCGCCGAATTATCCGTCGGTACCAACGAGTATTTGGAACCGGTCGCCCCTGAAATGGACGTCACCTTCCCGGTAAACTCTTTATCACTGATGGCATCCACCGTGACAGATACTTCCTGCCCGATATGCAGATTCTCGATTTGCGTCTCCTTATAGTTGGCTACAATCCATTTTTGAGTGTTGGGGAGAATATACGTAATCGTTTGCCCTGCCGAGATGAATTGCCCTTCTTCCAACGAGCGGCGACCGAGTTTGCCGTCGCAGGGAGCTACCACAACCGTGTAAGAAAGGTTCAGGCGTGCCATTTCGAGCGCCGCCGTCGCCCGTTGGATAGCGGCTTCGGTACTCACACGGCGGTAAGACACTTCATCCACCCCGGAGAGGGCGGCTTTCTTCTGTCTTTGTACGGCTTCCAGTTTCTTGCGTGTAGCCTCATAATCCGTGACAATCTGTTCCAACTGAATGGGAGTGGCCGCATTCCGCTTTACCAGATTTTCATATCGTTTCCGGTCTTTCTCCAGTTTGGCAAGGCGTACTTCAATCTCGGCAATGGAAGCATCGTACACGGATGCCGTTGTCTGCGTGGTGTGCAATGTGGCATTGATTACCGTAGCGCCGGCTTGGGCGTCTTTCAGCGCGGCTTCGGCTTCCATTACGCGGATCTTATATTCACGGTCGTCGAGCACCATCAAAGTATCGCCTTTATGCACTTCCTGATGTTCGGTAAAATATATCTTGTCAATATATCCCGACGCACGCAGGTTGATAGGCGACACATATTGCTCTATCTGCGCATCGTTACTGGTTTCTGTCCGGCTATAACTCAGAAAAAGGCAAACCACTTCGATTACCCCCCAAACAATAATAGCCACGCCCAGAAAGCTGACTGCAATCTGCCAACGGCGAAGTTTCTTCATTTTCTTCGCTTTCTCCTGATGAGTAGCGGAAGGGATATTGTTTTCCATTGTTTCCATATTTATGATTCAGTTTTTAGTTGCGTATTATTTGACTAATGATTCTATCTGACCGGTCAGTTTGAGCAGCATCAGGTTAGTGACCCGGTAGTTATAGTGTGCGCTGATATAGTTGTTCTGCGCTTCACTCATCTGCATTTCATCCTGCAGCACCTCGGTCATCGAAGCGATACCTTCCCGATAACGGTCGGAAGTAACGGCGTACACGTCTTCAGCCAGCAGATAATTGTCTTTCTGCTTCTTAAAGTTACGCTGGTTGTTCATCAGGTCGTTCACAGCATTCAGGTATTGGGTTTGGAGATTCTTCCGGGTGTCTTCCCATGCCAGTTTCCTGTTTTCGATGTCAATCATGGCTTTCCTTATTTTATAGGTCTTGTCCAGTCCGTCGAAAATAGGAATACGCAAGGTCAGTCCCAAGCCATAGGAACGGAACCAATGATTGGACGGGCCGGAGTGGAACCAATGATACCCCTTATCGGTATAAGCAGCATATCTCCAGTTGCCCGTCAGGCTGAGAGAAGGAATATATCCATTGCTCACCATGCGTTTCTGCCGCTCCGCCAGTTCCACCTGCGACTGCGTAAGTTGAAGCTCGTAAAGGTCTTCCGACAGGCCGGTTAAAGCCACTGTCGTAATACTGTCCGTATTGACCGGTGTCAGGGCGATTTCTTTTTCAGCAGGATAATCCATAATGTACTTCAGCATATTAAGCTGCTGTTTCATCATCGCCTGCGCATTGTCATATTGCACTTTCAGATTTTCCAAATTGATATTTACCCTTTTCAAATCGACCTCCATTGACATTCCGTTGTCAAAAAAGGCTTGGGTAATGTTCCGCAATTCTTCCAGACGGGTGATATTCGCCTTTATCAGCACTATTTGCTCGGCCGTAACTTGTCCGAGGTAGTACATCTTACTGATTTGTAAAATGATATCCTCCCTTGCCTTACCATAAGATAACCGACTGATTTCCTCCATGGTTTTAGCAATGGACATGGAAGTGTAAAGAGTCTGATTAAAAAGTGGCATCTGCATTTCCAGTCCCGCATTGGCTGAATGTTGCAATGTTTGGGTAATATTATAAGGAACACCGTAAGACGAACCGTCCGTCACAGATACCGGCGGGTCAAAATTATTATTATAACCGGCAGCGGCACTAATCTGCGGCAACAGTTTCGCCCGATTTTCAGAAACACCATATTTGCTTTTCTGTATTTCCTTACGTTTACTCTCCAACGACAGGTTGTTATCTATCCCTATCCGCAGACAGTCCTCCAATGTCAGGGTTTCTACTCCCTGTGTTCTTCCATTTACAACGAACAAACTTAAAAAGGTAAAAATGAACAGTAATTTCTTCATAATATGTGCTCTATAATTGGCTACAAATTTAGCGGGTTACGACATATGAAGGCTACTCATAATCCGACTCTTTCTATTCATATTTTCCTTTTTCAATGAGGAAATATTCAAGGCTTGTCAGTTTCAAGATTGTTCCCTATTTGAAACTATTAGTTTCTCGGTGTGAAATTTTTAGTTTCAAAGCAACAACACAACAGCGTTTGTTTTTCATAATTTTTTAGTGAATGCAAAACGGCTCTCTTCGTGATGAAGAGAGCCGTCCTTATTTAATGAAGCTACCTTATATATTGTAACCGATGTTGAAATCCACCAGTCACTTGATCTTATATAAAGGATGTGTCTACTTATTCCGCGTCAGGCTTTTTAGTTAGTTTGCGCCGTCCCGCCCATACGAGAATCATGACTCCGATTAATAACATAGCCAATGCTGCATAGGCGATACTTTCTGTAACATGGATGCTCTGCGGATCAAACCACATTTCGATGGTATGCTCTCCGGCCGGTACGTTCATTGCACGCAGGATGTAGTCGGCGCGGGCAATGTCCACCGGTTGTCCGTCAATAGTCGCCTGCCATCCAGGATAGTATATTTCAGAGAATACCACAACTCCGTCTTTAGCCGAAGAGGTCTTATAAACCAATCGGTTCGGCTCGTAACTGGTCAGGCGGATGGTAGACAAAGAGTCCTTATATCCTTCTGTCACTCCTTTCAGTTGTTCCTTGAATTTGGCATCTACTACGGCAGTCTCTGTCGGAAGAATATCATGCAAGGCATCAATTTCCTCGTTTGCGTTGTTCACGTATTGCACTTTATCCACAAACCAGGCATTGCCGTAAGCATACGGATTTTGAACAGGAACAGGTTGGCCTTGTTCTCCGGCGGGGAAGATAAAGTATTTCGTGTTCAACATATTCAGCACACGAAATTTGGAAGCATCCACGCTGTCCATCTCACCGCCGGCAGTCGCCACAGCCTGATAAGTCTCCTGCATTTCAGGAACGATATGATGGTCGATCATTTCCTGATAACGGCGCAGTTTGGCAGCATGGTAACCACCGACACTCTTATGCCAGTATGCCGTATTATTCTCATTAAATGTATTATTTGGGAAGCCTATAAAGTTCAGCACACGGTAATCCAAAGTAGTATCCTGAAGGATGATTTCATCCGCTTGTGTCTTGACAAACGCTTCCGCTTGTTTGGACCTCGGGACAAATTGTTCGTCATTCAAATAGCGTTTGTTGACCGTCCACATGTCTATCAGACATAGAAGTGCGATACCTGCCAAAGTAAAAGTAGCTTTCAACTTTCTCTGTTGATACAGGAATAAGAGGAAGCATCCCACAATGATAATGAAGAAGCTGCGCCATGCATCCGAAGAGATAATCGCTTCGCGCATTTCCGTCAGATTAGTAACGACCGGAGTAAGATGTTCTGCCGGAAGTCCCTGCTTCAATGCGCCCATCTCTTGTGCCGTGATGAAACTGGAGAAGAAAACGCCCGGAGCAACAGCCAAAATCAACGCAACACCAACCGTAAGGAATAATGTAACAATGATACCTGTGCGGTTCTCTTTCAGTTTCAGGATTTCCGGCTTACTGAATATTTCCTTCAACGCAAAAATCGCCAACAGAGGAATTGTAAATTCGGCAATCACCAGAATAGAAGATACGGCACGGAACTTATTATACATCGGGATATAATCTATGAAGAAATCCGTCAGTCCCATGAAATTCTTTCCCCAGGAAAGCAAAATCGAGAAAATGGTAGCTCCCAACAATGCCCATTTGAGCGGGCCTTTCACAATAAAGCAACCCAAGATAAACAGGAACATGACAAATGCGCCTACATATACCGGGCCGGCAGTCCACGGCTGGTCACCGAAATATTGCGGGAACTGCGAATAGATACTGCCATACATCGGGTTCGCCTTTGCCATAGCCGCTTCGCTCTGCGACATAGTAGCCGATGACGCCCCGCCTTTCACATTCGGGACCAGTAAGGTCAATGTTTCGCCAATTCCGTAACTCCAGTTCGTAATATAATCACGATCCAGCCCGCTACTGGTCTGATTGGCGGCTGGTCCTTCCTGCTTCAATTCGCTTTTGCCGCGCATCGTCTCTTTGCTATACTCATACGTGTGGTACAGGTTGGAAATATTGATACACACTCCCACTACGGCAGCCAATGCCAAAACCACGCTGGCTTTGAAGAAATGCGGCAGTTCTTTCTTCTTATAAGCATCTTCGAAGTAAGCCCCTACAATAAACAGGATGACAAACATGAAGTAATAGCTCATCTGAATGTGGTTGGACTGTATCTGAAGAGCGATAAACAAAGCCGTGATAATTCCTCCCAACAGGTATTTCTTTCGATAGGCCAGGACGACACCCGCAATCGTAGACGGTATATAAGCCAGTGTCACAAATTTCCAGATATGTCCCGCAGATATCAGGATAAAGAAGTAGGAAGAAAAAGCCCATATGACTCCGCCTAACGCCGCCAGCCAGGCCGATATGCCGAATGCCCGCAAGAGGATATAGAATCCGAGCATCATAATAAAAGTCAGCACCACATAGTCGGGCAGATAAAGCCGATAAACTTTTTCAACCCAATTCAGTGGTTTCGTCGAGTCGTAACTCGGAGACATCTGATAGGTAGGCATACCGCCGAAAATTGCATTTGTCCAGCGTGTACGTTCTCCGGTACGGTCGCGGTACTCTTTCGATTCCTGTCCGGCACCGACTCCGGCTACGGAATCATGCTGAAACAAAATACGGCCTTCAATATCAGCCGGGAAGAAATAAGCAAAAGAAAGAATAATAAAGGCCAGAATGGCGATTAAATCGGGAAGAAGTTTCTTCATATAATTAAGAATTGAGAATCGAGAATTAAGAACTGGAAATTGAGAACCACCACGCTTCATACCGCGCAGCGCATTCTCAATTTTCAATTCCCAATTCTCAATTTAATTAATATCTATAATGGTCGGCCTTATAAGGTCCGTCTACAGATACACCTATATAAGCAGCCTGTTCAGGAGTCAGCCTGGTCAGTTCCACACCAATCTTTTCGAGATGCAGGCGGGCAACTTCTTCGTCCAGATGCTTCGGCAAGCGATATACATCGACTTCATATTTCTTGTTGAACAACTCAATCTGAGCCAATGTCTGATTGGTAAATGAGTTACTCATAACGAATGACGGATGTCCCGTCGCGCAGCCGAGGTTTACAAGACGACCGTCAGCAAGCAGGATGATACTGTGTCCATCCGGGAAATAATAGCGGTCTACCTGTGGCTTGATGTTCACACATTTGATACCCGGATAATGCTTCAAGGCGTCCACCTGGATTTCGTTATCGAAGTGACCGATGTTGCAAACAATGGCCTGGTCTTTCATTTTCTCCATATGGTCGATACGGATAATGTCAATATTACCGGTGGTAGTCACGAAAATATTACCTTCAGCACAAGCATCTTCCATAGTTACCACTTCAAAGCCTTCCATAGCCGCCTGCAATGCACAGATAGGGTCTACTTCCGTCACCAACACACGTGCTCCGTAAGAACGCATGGAGTGGGAACAACCTTTACCTACATCACCATAACCACATACCACCACGACTTTTCCGGCAATCATCACGTCCGTTGCACGCTTGATACCGTCAGCCAATGATTCACGGCAACCATAAAGGTTATCAAACTTGGATTTCGTTACCGAGTCGTTCACATTGAATGCCGGGAACAGCAGTTTGCCTTCTTCCTGCATCTGATACAAACGGTGTACGCCTGTCGTTGTCTCTTCAGACACACCACGCATTTCTTCAGCTACACGATGCCAACGGGTATTATCTTCTGCCAATACTTTCTTCAGGATGGCATTCAGTTCGATTTCATCTTCGGCATGTACTTCCTTATCTAATACAGCCGCGTTATTCTCTGCGTCATAACCTACGTGAATCATCATCGTAGCGTCACCGCCATCGTCCACAATCACATTAGGGCCTTTACCATCAGCAAAGCTCAATGCCTGCAAAGTGCACCACCAGTAATCGGCCAGTGTTTCACCTTTCCATGCGAACACAGGCACACCTGAAGCGGCAATGGCGGCAGCAGCATGATCCTGCGTTGAATATATATTACAAGAGCACCAACGTACTTCAGCTCCTAAAGCAACCAGTGTTTCAATCAACACGGCTGTTTGAATAGTCATGTGCAACGAGCCCATAATGCGGGCACCTTTTAACGGTTTGGATTCTCCATACTTTTCGCGAAGAGCCATCAGGCCGGGCATTTCTTTTTCTGCCAAATCGATTTCCTTGCGTCCAAAATCTGCAAGCGTAATATCTGCCACCTTATAGGGCAGAGTAGAGAATAATTCTGTAGACATATTGTAAATCATTTAATATATAATGGTACAAAGATAGAACATTCTGATTAGTAGGGCAAAAGCTATCTGTTTTTTTTATATTATAATAACTTGGAAGGTCACCCGGTTTATCAATTTATTGTCTTATATTTGCAACAGATAAAACAGTTTATACAACATTTTAGTAAATAGCAGTAAGCCCTCTATGCGAAACTACGACAACAAAACAAAAGAAGAGTTATTAGAAATAATCGAACAATTAGAGAAGAAGGCAGAATCTCTTTCTTCTCAACATGTATACGCAAAACAACAAAAGGAACTGGATGCCGCCAGGATAAAAGCCGAAGAGTCCGACCGGCTCAAATCTGCCTTTCTTGCCAATATGAGCCATGAAATCCGTACTCCACTCAATGCCATAGTCGGATTCTCCAAATTGCTCGCATCTGCGGAATGTACAGAAGATAAAAAGCAATATTCCGAAATTATTGACAGAAACTCGGAGATACTATTGAACTTGTTTAATGATATCCTTGATTTATCATCGCTTGAAGCCGGATCGCTCAAGTTCAATATCCGCCCTATCAAGTTAATTGATATTTGCCGGCAACTGGAACAGCGATTCCATTATAAAACTCAAAGTAACGTCAAACTCATCCTGGATGATGTAAATACGGATATGTATGCTTCCGGCGACTGGAACCGTATCATACAGGTTATAAGTAATCTGCTTAGCAACGCTACCAAATTCACTCCCAAGGGAGAAATTCACTTCGGCTATCGTGAAAAAGAGGATTTTGTGGAATTCTATGTCAAGGACAGCGGCATCGGTATTGCCGCAGAAAGGGCAGCTACCATCTTCCGCCGTTTCGGTAAAGTGAATGATTTCATACAGGGAACCGGACTGGGACTGGCACTCTGCAGAATGTTAGTAGAAAAGATGGGCGGACGAATCTGGCTGCGTTCCCAAGAAGGCAAAGGAAGCAGATTCTACTTTACTCTCCCTCTGGTTCACGTCTAAAGGCACTTTGATAAATAAAAAACGGTGGATAGCTCTTGCAATATAGCTATCCACCGTTTTTCTTATCTATTCAATCTCATTTCTTTGCAACCGGCGCACTCAGCATTTCTTTATACTTCACCGGATCGTTCAGGACTTTCACTGCTTCCTTCAACCCGTCATCATCTTTCAACTGCTGGATGATATTACCGCGCTGATAGTAGTAACGCTTGATAATTTCAGAAGCAATCATTTTCTTTATATCACCGGAGAAATAATCCAAATCACGTTCCAAGTCATGGTTCAGCTTCTTTTCGAGTGCCTTGAACTCTTCCGAAGCATCCGTCATATACCCTTCAAACTCCGCAGCTTCCTTCAACGTTTTCAGAATCTTCTCGCTTTGCTGGTCATATTTGAAATCGGCTTTCTTCACCAATGCTTTAAAGGCATTATAATCAGCGTCCGTCACTTCAAACTTTTCAGGAGCAACGACGGTAGGATGATCCAGACAATATTGGGTTGCATAATCGAAAATCAGATTATCACGTACCAGATAGAACAGGATATTCGGCAATTTCTCCTGCTTGATGACAATATCCGGCATTACACCGCCGCCGTCACGGACTTCACGTCCGGCTGCCGTATGAAATACTTTAGTCAGACTATCGGGAATAGTCCCTACACTTCCGTCTTCATTGCGATGCTTGTAGTCGATGGCCTGCACGCAGCGTCCGCTAGGAATATAATATTTGGAAGTAGTCACCTTCATCGTTCCGCCATAAGGCAGCGAACGGGGAACCTGTACCAACCCTTTTCCGAAAGTACGGCTGCCAATGACTACCGCACGGTCAAGGTCTTGCAAAGAACCTGACAGAATTTCGGAAGCGGAAGCTGTCCCGCTATTAACCAACACTGCAATTGGAATATCCAAATCCAGCGGTTCGCGCAATGTCTTATACGTATTGCTGGCTTGCTTGATTTTTCCCTTAGTCGTCACAATCACCTTTCCACGCGGCAAGAAATAGTTGGCAATTTCCACCGCTTCATCCAGCAGGCCGCCGCCGTTTCCACGAAGGTCGATAACCAGCGAAGTGGCTCCCTGTTTCTTCAAATCCAAAAATGCTTTCTTGAAATCTTTGGAAGGATTACCGGAAAAAGTACTCAAGTTGATGTACCCTACCTGATTATCGAGTACGGCAGCATAAGGAATGGAAGGATTCTGAATAGATTCACGCACAATCGTGAATTCCATCGGAGTGCGTCCGCCTTTGGCGTTCGGACGTTCCACTTTCAGCTTGAAACTGGTACCCGCCTGTCCGCGCAACATCTGGCTGACTTCCGCATTGTTCTTGCCTGCAAGGTCTGTCCCGTCAATCTCCATCAGAATATCTCCGGCTTTCAATCCGGCTTTCGCTGCCGGTGTGCCTTCGAACGGTTCGGAAATCATCGAGCATTTCAGTTTGGTATTATAAGCAATGTAGGAGCCTATACCACCGAATGAGCCCTTAATCATCTGTTCCAGTTCGCTCTGGTCTTCTTCGGGGAAATATTCCGTATAAGGATCCAGCGTGAAAAGCATATTGTCGATTCCTTCCCTGATTGTCTTATTCGGGTCGATCGTATCTACATAGAACATATCCAGTTCCTTCACAATCGCGTTAAATATATCCAGATTCTTTGCAATCTGGAAATTGCGGTCGTCGCCACTCTTGAAACTAAAGAAAGCTACGGCAGCCATTACAGCCACTATAACGACAGCTACCCGCCCATTCAGCAATTTTTTCATACTTCTTTCAATATAAATGAGTTGTAAAAGTAACTCAATCCTTGGTTATTCCGCTAGAATCCTGTTAATATTTAACTTAATTTCATCCCAGCGTTCTTCCGGTATTGTTGTTCCAATTACCTGAATAACATTTCCCGAGAGAATGGAACCTATTTTAGCACACTTCTCCAATGAATATCCGCAAGTCAAACCGTATAAGAAACCGGCAGCAAAATAGTCACCCGCTCCGGTTGTATCTATCACTTTCCCTACCGGGATAGCGGAAACTTTGATTTCTTCCGTTCCTTTACGAATATAAGAACCGTTTGCTCCTACTTTCACAATGGCAATGCTGCACTTCTTGGCAATAATTCCCAAAGCTTCTTCCGGCTCTTTGCCTGTAAATGCTTTCGCTTCTTCTTCATTCGCAAAAACAATATCCACATACTTATTTATTAATAAGGAGAAGAATTCCAGATCATTGGCTACAATATTATAACTTGCCATGTCAAGACAAATCTGCAAGCCTGCTTCTTTTGCCAATTCAATGGCATGGAGAATCATTTCGTGATCCTGAACCAAATATCCTTCAATAAACAAGTATGCATACCCTTTAAACATATCGAGCGTGAGTTCTTCCGCTTTCAAGGAAGCGGCTGCTCCCAGGTAAGTACCGAAAGTACGTTCCCCATCCGGTGAAATAAAAGTGGATGCGACGCCGGAAGGAAGTTGTTCTGAGGTCAATAATGAGTCCTCAATCTTATTTTTCTGAAGATTTTTGCGAAAATATTCTCCATAATGATCATTTCCTACTTTTCCAATAAAACCTGTTCCGGCACCCAAACAGGCCAGTCCGAGGATGGTATTTCCAGCCGATCCCCCCGTTGCCAAATGGGTTTTCATTTGCGAAAATCGTGTGTTAATCTGCTGTAACTTAGCGTCATCAATGAGTTGCATGCTTCCTTTGGGTAATCCCATTTCATCCAGGAGCGTATCATCCTTTAGGGTTGCAAGTACGTCTACCAGGGCGTTGCCCAATCCTATTATTTTGTCCATTTCAAATATTTTTTTTGCAAAGATATTGCATATTTCAAAAAAACCTAGTACTTTTGCATCGCAATTGAGAAAAACATTCTTCCTTAGCTCAGTCGGTTAGAGCATCTGACTGTTAATCAGAGGGTCCTTGGTTCAAGTCCAAGAGGAAGAGCAAAGTTAAAAATCTCGGTTGCACATTCTTCCTTAGCTCAGTCGGTTAGAGCATCTGACTGTTAATCAGAGGGTCCTTGGTTCAAGTCCAAGAGGAAGAGCCAGATTAGACAAGCCACCTATTTGGGTGGCTTTTTCTTTTTCAAGCCTTTGTAATTCACTGGAAATCATACCTATTTTATTAAGAACTTCATTCATTTCAGCGGTTCGATAACTATTTTCCAAAAATTGCATTTTTCCAACTATTATCGAACCAACCAACTTTATTTTAGTTTCCGCATCTGCTTTTTCAAAATAATCTCCTAAATGAGTTAAAATATTAGTAGAGTATTCTATCTTTTCTTGCACCTCTTTTATATCACTATTTTTTAAAAGGTTTTGTTTGTCTCGTAATTCAATAATACACTGTTTGTGGCGAGCGATTATTCTTTTATGTGTATCTATATCAATCGCCTTCTCTATCAACATATCATCAGTCTCATTTATTTTATTCTCCAATTCCACTATCTCATCATCCATACATTGAATCTGTTTGTTTATATCCGATTTTAAAACCTGCTTTAAATCAGCAATAACCAATTTGAATAATTCCAAGATAGCCTCATCAGGAATAAAACTATTAAGAAATTGAACAAACGTCCTATTCGCCTCCTCTGCTTTTATCCGTTGATGACCTGAATGGTTGCAATGGTAATACGGATAACGACTTCCATTACGGCTTCTTGAAAAACTACCTGTCAAATTGCCATTGCAAACAGGACAAACCAAAAAGTTACGTAGAAAAAGTTCGGGCACGACTTTTGCTTTTGCTTTAGGATGGTTTCTCTTCTTACCATCTAACAAAGTTTGTACCGCATTAAACAACTCTCTATCTATCAATGGTTCATGAATCCCTTTTACCCATTCATCCTTGCTACCATTATAGCTCGGCACATGTACCTCACCAATGTACAACCTATTTCGGAGCATGTTAAGAAAGCTCTGCTTTTGCATTTTCAGCCCCTTTTCAGCCATCATTTGCCGCACTCTGTCGGCTGAATACAGACCTGTCGCAAACAAGTTGAAACTTTCTACTATAAGATTAGCCACAGGTCTGTCAATCAGCAATTCCGATTCTTCGTTCTTTGCGTGCTTCTTCCAGCAATATCCTTTAGCTGGATGTCCATTCGTATATTTCCCATTTTTCCTTGCTGCAAAATTACATTCTTTCACTCGTCGAGATATTTTCAATCTTTCCGAATGTGAAGTTGAAAGATACATGGAAAGCATAACAATATAATCAGGTTGCCCATAATCAATATGCTGCTCTACACTATTTACTTCAATCCCCTTTTCTTTAAACTTCTCAATCTGCACTAATGCCTGCGTCAAATTACGAGCAAATCTATCCCAACGAGTGACTAAAATCATATCCACATGATTTGTCTTTTTAAAAGCATAAGCCTTCATCTCTTTAAAACGTGGTCGATTGAAATTCTTTGCACTGCAATCCTCATCATAGATTGCTATTAGATTATTTTTCTTTACTTCACAATGTTGCCTTATATACCTGGTCTGAAATTCAAGACTAAAACCTTTCTCTGCTTGTTCGTCCGTACTTACGCGAACATATCCTAACACATTCATATCATTTAGCTATTTTACGTTCAACTTCTATTTGAATCTCACCTATTTTATACAGAAACTCTCTTATTCTTTCTATGTCTTTATCTGTATAGTCCTTTTTGCCATTCTTGTTTAAAATCTGTCTGCATAATTCCAATGTTATCATTAACATACATGGTATTTCCCTCTGCTCAAAAGGCAGTTATTTTTGTATTTCAGCCTCATCAGGATAAATCAACATTTCTTAAATGTATACAAATTAATTTATCCCGCCTCTCTCAATCTATATAAGAATAAGGTACACTCATGGATGAGGCCATAATCACTCTTACATAAGCGTTTTTATCTTTCTTAACGTATTGACACTTGTTCCCGTTAAAGCATAAATATTTCTGAGACTATAATTCTTTTTTAACAATTTGGTCTCTTCTTTGTATTCCTCCAACATGACATTTACATCTTTTCGATACCCTGCCTTACGCCCTACTTTGCCGCCATTGGCACGATAATTATGATAGCCACTTTGTACCCGTTCACGAATAGTCTTCCGCTCCATTCTTGCCACTTCTGATAAAATTGTAACTAAGAATTGACTCATAGGATTCACTTTGCCTTGTGCTGTAAGCGTTTCGATATGGTAATTCTGTATATACAAAGAAATCCCCTTATTATTTAACATCTCAATAACTTCAAGTACCTGCAAAGTATCACGTCCCAATCTTGATAATTCTGTAACTAAAACTTTATCTACATCATTCGCCTCAATATACTCCATCATACGTAAAAGTTCTTTTCTCTCTGAATTTGCTCTTGCCCCACTTACTTTTTCTGTAAAACAAGCACATACCTGCCAATTGTTATTAGCAGCTAAAGCTGTCAATTCATTCACTTGTCTATCATAATCTTGGATAGTTGTTGAAACTCTCGCAAATATTACTACTTTTTTCATATTATCTCTAAAATTGATTTATAATATCATTATTTACGATGCAAATATACGTATAATATCAATAAAAACAAAATGAAATTGATATTATATGATAATTATTGATGCAAATATTGATACTTATGAATATTTTGAGTATGTTTGTCGAAAAAAAGAAAAGTATGGAAGATGTTTTGGCTATTAATGTAAAGCGAATTTGCAAGGAAAAGGGATTATTAATGAAAGAATTAGCAGCTAAATTAAATATTACTCCTGAATCGCTTACAAGAGCTATCAAAGGACAAACGCAACTGTCTACAATACGTAATATAGCAGCAGCATTAAATGTGTCTGTTACTGAATTAGTGAAGGAAAGGGAAAGTACATCGCAAATATTACGAGGATATGTTGAAATAGGTAGTAATAATATATATTATTTTGATAGTCTTGCAAAACTGCGTAATATATTACATAGAGAAGGGATAGATTTAGGATGATATTAATTAGTCGTAAGCATTCGGTAAACCACGTTGCAAATATTGTGAATTAGTTCCGAATCGGTGCTATTCGTAGTTAATTCGGAACTAATAGTATCTATTCGGAACAAGTTTGATTGGATTTTGCCCAATTACGTGGTAGAAGTTCTGTCATATCCTTTTTATCCCTTTCATAATATGGGATTTTACTCAGGACATCTTCCATCCAGATTCTAGGGTCTACTTCTGCAGACTTGCAGGTGGCTATCAGAGAGTACACGATGGCAGCCCTGTATGCGGATGCGTCGTTGCCGCAGAACAGATAGTTCTTTCTTCCCAAAGCCAAAGGTCTTATGACATTTTCTATGCGGTTGTCATCAATTTCTATTCTTCCATCGTTTACGTATCTGGAAAGCCTGGGAAGAAGCGCGTACGTATATTCGATAGCTTTACCCATGCGGCTTTTAGGAAGCACTCTAAGATAAGCATCCTGCAGCCACTTTTCAAATTCAAGTATCAGCGGATAGGCCTCACGAATACGTTTTTCCTTACGCTCTTCAGCTGTGAGTCCGGCTTCACCGGCATCAGACTCTACCTTGTACAGCCTACCGATGTAATGAATCGCCTGTGTGGCCAGCGTCCTGTTTTCTTCCAGGGCATCCACGTACTTCCTTCTGACATGTGCCCAACAGCCGACCAGAGTGATTCCTTTCATCTGCTCAAACTGTTCGTAAGCTGCATAGCCATCGCATTGCACAATGCCATGGTAGCATCCCAGCAGTTCACGGGCTACCATACCCGAACGGCTGCCACGGTCATAATGGAACATGACGTCTCCCGTGATGCCGTCGCGCACGCACCACTCATACCCCTTTTTCGCTTTATGTTTCTCATTGTCCATCACAGGAATGACACTCTCGTCCACTTGTATATAATCACTGGAGAGTATCTTCTGTTTGAGCAGGTTGTACAGCAGCTTGAGTTTCTCCACCGCCATTTCATACCATCCGCACATGGTAGATTCGCTTATGCTAATTCCTGATTCGCGATACTGCTGTATCAAACGGTAGAACGGGAGATGATACATGAACTTGCCGATGATAATGTCTGTCAGAACCGAGGAGTCTGCCATACATTTGCTGACCGGAACAAGAGGTAGCGGGTGAATCAGAATCTGCCTTTCCTCGGGGTATTTCTCCATATCGGATTTACTTATCACTTTGTGACGGACGGTCTTCAGAATATATACTTTTGCCGGAACACGTTCCAGGCGTGAACTCTCTTCCTTTCCGATTTCAATGAAATCATCCTTAAGCCTGCCTTCCTCGTCTGTTGTCCCTTCGGGGTAAAGATCAATAATCTCTACAGGCAGTGAGGAAGTGTCCAGAGACTTGCGGACCGGTTTTTCCTTTACTTTTATAGTTCTGGTGATTTCTTCTTCACTCTTGCGGACTTCCTCCTCAAGCCGGGATATTTCCATGGAGGACATTGCTTCCTTTGAGAACAGAAACAGCTGGTTGGGATCAAGCGGAAGACTCTTCTCGCTCATCCGGCCAAAGACTTTTTTCCGGAGCCAGTACAGGGATTGTTCCAGCGAGGAAACCCTGCTGATAAGCGCCGCTTTATCCTGACGGAGCTTCTCAATTTCTTCCAATAAGGCTTTTTCCTGTTCTTCTGTAAGCATCTGCATCTCATTGTTTCACAATGTAAATATACTAAAATCCCATGGCATACAAAAGCGAACGGAGTAAAAAGCCGGTACTATTTTCGAAGCTTTTGCAGGTTTTCAAGTCTCGTGCGTCGCGAATCGCGGGCTTCCATGATACCCTCCACAATCATGACAAGTTCTCGCCATTCTATATTTGCACAGACCTCATTATCGCTGGCAGAATCAGGCTTACCTAAAGTGCCGGCTTCCAGAAGTTTGGAATACAGCACCATGCCGCCTGGCTCCCAATGCAGGAGTTTTATACGGTCACGGGTACGGTTTATGAAGATATACACGTTGCCGTTGCAGGGGTCCTGACCCATGGCGTCTGTGATGATACCGCTGAGGGTATGGAAGCTTTTGCGCATATCAGTCGGGCGGTTATACAACAGATAGCGCATACTGTCATTAAGGCTGAACATGGTTGCAGGACTGGATGATTGAAAACAGTTCCTTTTCATTTAGCTCACCGCAAATGCGTATGGCACTACCACCCGGTGTACGTATTTCTATCTCTTTCAATCCGCTTGGCGTAGCCGGTGTACTTTTCTGTTTCCGTCCGGTTGTACCGGCAAATGAAGGAACCGGAACAAAAGATCCACTGTGCGGGAGCTCGATAAACTCACCTTGAGCCGTTTTACCCGATGATTGCTCGCCGGCATAACGGGATTTGCTGTCATAAAACCGCCATACAGGGATGTTGAGTTCCTCTAATCTTGACTTATAAGTCACTTTGTGCTCTTTGCAGTAGTTCATTATCTCTACTACTTCTTCTCGTGTCATCATAACTTTGCTTTTTGGACGTAAAGTTAATGACGGAAGTTTGAGGAAAAAATACGTGGTTTACCGAATGCTTACAATTAGTCAATACTAACTAAATCTTTCAATGGAACTTTCAGTGCATTACTTATTTTGAATAATGTCTTAATTGTCAGATTGGTTCGACCTGCTTCAATTCGTGACATATTCGATTTCTCGAAATTGCATAAAGCGGCTAAATCTTGCTGACTAAGATTCTTTAATTCTCTTAACTCCTTTATTTTATCACCTATCTTAATAAAAAGTTGTTGTTCGTTCATCTTTTTTAAGTTATCATTTGTGATAACAAAGGAAAGTGATTACTTTTGCGATATGGTTATCATATATGATAACTGAAATAGTATTAATTTAAAAACTTAATGTATTATGAGAAAAGTATTATTGCTTGTTGTGACTTTAGTGTCTTTGTGTTCTTATGCACAAAAGGGAGAAAAAAGTGTAAACTTACAGTTGGGCTATGGAACTGAAATCAAAAATGTAGGTTTGGGAGCTAAATTTGCGTATAACGTAACTGATGCAATTCGTCTTGCTCCTTCTTTTGATTATTTCTTTAAGAAAGATTTTGTGAGTAACTGGGACATTAATGTAGATGCACATTATTTATTTCCAATAGCAGATAAGTTTAAAGTATATCCTTTGGTTGGTTTAACATATTCATCTTGGAAAGTCGATTTAGGTGGGGCTATAGAAGATGCTATTGAAGATATGGGTGGTTATATTGAAGATGACGGTGAAGATGATGGAGGAAGTTTGAATGTAACAGAGGGACGTTTTGGTATGAATATTGGTGCGGGTATTCAATATGATATTAATCAGACATGGGGTCTCAATTTTGAATTTAAATATCAAATAATCAAAGATTTCAACCAAGCGGTTTTCAATATTGGAGTAGCTTATAAATTTTAGAAATGATGAGGCTTTTAAAAATATTATATATATTCTTATGTAGTACTCTTTTTGCCTGCGGGGATGATGATGAAAATTCTAATTTAGGCGATTGGGAAAGAGTTGATTGTCCTTTTGCTGTGTCGGCTATATTGGATTTTGGGAATTATATCCATGTAGTAAGAACTGATGGCGTTCTTTTCTTATATGATGGCAAAAATTTTGAGCAGACAAATGTTAGGATGGATTTAGAAGGGAAGTATGCTTCCGTATTTCCTGAGTATGGTGTAAATATTTTCAAGACTTCTAATAAGCTATTTATTTTAGGTGAAGATAGTTATTATGTCAGGAGTAATGATAGTAAAGATTTTAAGAAGTCATTCCCGATACCTTCTGATTCAGAAAATATCGTTTGTTGTGCTGGAAAAGTTTTTACGTATTCTTTTGGAAGAGTTTATAATCATACTTCTGATAAATGGGAAGATATTACAGAGTTGAAAGTGTATGATGAAAACAGTCATTCTTGGATTTCCGTAGCAAATGAAAGTAAGCTTTTCTATGCTCTGTATACTGACGATAAATATCTGTATGGTGCAGAACTATATTATGATGAAGGATATAACAGATACACAGGAAAAATCTTAGTGTCAAAAGATGGAGGTAAAACTTTTGTTGATATGCCTCAACTTCCTTCTAACAACTACAATACATATATAGACTGTCATTCCACGAATGGGTATTTGTTCGTTAAAAGAGATAAGGATTCATATTATAAAGAAATCTATGTATATGATTCCAAAGCGAACAAATGGACATTAGTAAATCTTGGAACCCCTGAAATTGAATTTTCTGCTAGATTTCAGGCATGGAATGGAAAGGCTTACATAGATAAGGCTACAATGCCGTCTACAGGATTCGTATCTTCTGACGGGAAAAGTTGGCATGAAACAGATGTTGAGTATATAACGGATATTGGTGAACAGTATATCTATAATACATTCGTACGAACCTCTGATAATTGCTTTCTGAGATGTAAGATTACATGGTGATATGAATCTATATATCTGTTTGAAAATAACATTTCATTTACGGAATATTAGTTTAATCTTTTAGGTTAATTCAACACAAAATAGAATGTGTCAATATGGTCTATATCAGATTAAATTGACACATTTTATTTTTGATACACTAAGCTAACAAAGTTCTAATGTCAAAATCCGATTTTGAAGAGGAGCTTAAACGTTGACACAAATCCCGATAAGGTTGCATTATCCTCCTAATCGGAGTCTTTTTGGATATTAGTCCTCGGATAGTCATTTCAACTTTGGCTAAATCATAATCGCATAATTTTAGCAATAGTTCACGTTCAAAATCTCTCAATGTCCTAGAAACATGATTTTCCGCAGACGGTCTTTTTAGAGCCTCATCTATAATTGTAAGAATCGGGTTTGCTGTTGAGGCTAAAACGGATTTCAATCTATTATCTTCTACCAAAAGCAAAGTTCGTATTTGTACCATTGTACAAATATTTAGTTCAAAACGTACTTTCTTTTGAAAGTAATAAATAACTTTATCTTTATTCAATAGAGAATTTAAGAAGTGAGAATTAGTAGCCTTTTTAAGCTCCTTTTCTTTGTCATATATTACTAAACGCTTTTTATAACGATTAGTACTAACAACATTCTCTATAACAATTCCATCGTTGAACTCTCGGACTACCCACTTTTTAAAATTAGATAGGTTTTTCCTGATATTCCCAACAACATTTGCCAAATCATCCATAAAAATATCTTTAGTCACATCACACTTAACAACTTTAGCAGACATAAGAATGTCATCTATATCTAGTCGACAAATCCCTAAAGCATTTATATTTATAAGACATTGATGTATATTTGTCTGATTGATGAGACTTACACAATCATCTCTCAATATTTTAGACGTAAACTCTAACATCAACTCATTTTTCCTATAATCAATTAAAATTAATAATGAATATGGAGTAGTTTGTTGATACTTATAATAGAGCAACTCTTCTCCTCTATAATGGGATATAAATACATCTTCTTTCATTTCAGTTATATATTCTATGTTATCACATACTAATCTAAATTTATCAAAACATAACATTAAGATTTAAGTTCTTTAAAATATTATTCATCCTTGCCAAATGACAAGTTTTGTCACCTTTATAAGTGATAAGATAAAGGATTATTCATCCTCTACTCTATCCTCATTCTTAGGTTTGTTAGGAATCTCTTTCCAATACATAATCATCGACTCCGAAATAGCCTGTCTATGGGCTTCACTTTTGCTCTGATTTTTGAGCTTCCTACTAATTTTCTGCTTCGTAGCATCGCTTAACTCACGATATTGACGTTTACCTTTACTCATACTTTAGACCTCCTCTTTTTGTATATAAATAGTAGGAATAATAAGAAAGTAAAGTATAGTAAACTAATAATCCTTCCATTTCTTCATGAAGAAGTAAAAGGAACAGTATACCACATAACACGCCTATATCCCCACCTTACTGGAGAATAAAGTTACACAGCAAAAGCCTGATATATCAAGATATACAAAGAAAAAGAGGTTTATAACGTCTGTATTACTGGAGGTGTCTCCATTAAGAAATAGGAAGGAACTTTCTTAGTTCCCAAATCCTATCCAAATCTTTTAAAAAGCGGTGCGAGAAAAGTCCTGAACGGAGAGCAAAAGAAAGGTTCACTATTGAAGTGAACCTTTCTTTTTTGCAATATTATTCTATTGGAGCTGCTTTGCCCTACCCTACTCCGCCATCGCCAAAGTAAGAATACTAATCCGTATTCCCTCAATCTCTGCCAAGCAGGAAGCACATTCTACCGTAGTAGCCCCTGTAGTCAAAACATCGTCTACAATCAGCACATGCTTTCCGGCCAGAGATTCCGCATGATGCAGTTGAAAGATTCCTTCTACATTTTCCCAGCGTTCAAAAGAGGATTTGCGTGTTTGCGTTTCCGTGTTCTTCTGGCGCACTACGGATTCCGTATCAATAGAAATACCTGTTACGGCGGCAATTCCACGGGCTATCCACTCACTTTGGTTGTAACCACGAATCTGTTGTTTCTTTTTGTGCAACGGTACAGGAAGTATTACATCTACTCCCTCAAAGAAACCGGATGCCAGCAGTTCCGCCGCCATATATCGTCCCATTATCGCACCAATATCCTTTTGGCCGCCATATTTAAGTTGGTGGAGAATTTGCCGGAAGTCACTTCCTTTTCTATAAAAGAAGAAAGAGGTAGCGCGTTCCAGGGGAATCTTTCCCCAAAACAGTTTTTCTACCGGGTTATCTTTTCGAAGATGATAATCCGTGCGCGGGAGATTGATGTTGCACATAGTACAAAGGCATTCTTCACCTTTTGCCAACGGTCTGCCGCAAACAACGCAGCAACGGGGAAATAACAAGGACAAGAATGAACTAAGCCAGTCTTTTATAAGGAGTGTGTGTTTCATAATAGTAGTAAGGATTTAATAAACAGGCCGTTTCTTCTACATATCCAACGGAGGAACCTCCGCTAAAAGTCTCTGAAATAAAGGATGCAGATAACCGTTCGTGGCAATGATATGATGACCCTCAATAAAATGATCTTCGCCATAGAAATTGGTTACGCGACCGCCGGCTTGCTGGACAATCAAGGCAGCCGCGGAATAATCCCATTTGCCTAGAAATGCTTCCGCCCAGGCATCAAAACGACCGATAGCCACATAACAGATGGCGGCAGCGGCCGAGCCATTCATACGGATACCGCCAACCACACCATACAACTTATCTATCAAGTGGAGAGCAGTTTGCTTATATTGCAGATGATTATAAGGTAATTCTGTGATAACGAATGCATCTCTGGCATCCTGAACATTCGAAACATGAATTTCTTCACCATTCATAAAGGCTTTGCCACCTTTCCAGGCATAGAAACATTCATCCCGACAGACTTCATAAACGACGCCTAAAAGAAGCTCGGTGCGGTTGCGTAAAGCAATACATACACAGTAAGGAGCCTCATCATGAATATAGTTCGTGGTTCCATCCAACGGGTCAATCACCCAGCAGTAAGATTCATCCTGATAGGTGGCAGAACCTTCCTCCGTTATAAATCCCGCTTCCGGCAATAAAGCAGTAAGCGCCTTCACTATCCGCACTTCAGATTCTTTATCTACATAAGATACGTAATCATGCGCATGTTTCTCAATCACACGTTCACGACGAAAAGCTTTCCGCTCTTCTTTCAAAAAATGTCCGGCTTCAGTTGCAATGCGACATACCTCGGCTGTAAGTTGTTTCAAATCTAACATTTCTATCTATTGTAATTTAGGCTACCCACAAATCCATGCCAAAATTATTACTTTTTTTGATAGAAATAAGAGTTTTATCTAATTTTCTTCTAAAGAGAATTACGTATAATCACCTTCGTCGGATTGCGTTTATAAACCGTATTCCTGTCCAGGATAACAGAAGCAGCAGTTTTTCCCATCATCTCAAAGTCTGTAGAAATAACAGTAATTCCCCCTTCCAATATTTCCTTAACGGCAGTGTCATTATAAGAAATCAGGCCTATCTCCTTACCTAATTCATATCCCTTCTTTTTTGCTAATTTAATCAGCGCCACATCATCCGTATCATATCGGCTGAAAGTAATATAAGCATTCCCCTTACGAAAATTCTTCTCTTCTATATTTGATTCAATGGAATAAGGCAGTTCGCTTTTTACACAGTAGTGCAGAAAACCATTGATTACTTGTTGGGCATGAATGGCTTCCGGACGCGCTATTAAAATCAGCTTCTCATAATTCTTCAGCCTATCCTGCAATTGCATAAGGCTACAGAAAATATCATAGCCGTAATCCTGATAAATACAACTGTAATTACCGCTCAATCCTTGTTGATTATAATCTATGATGATTCTTTTTTCCGCCGGAATCAAGTTTAAAACATCCGTCACATCTTCTTTAAGAAAAGTAGCTATAATATAATGGGTATAATTACCCAGATTCTCTTTAATGAGCTTTTCAAAAACCTTATAGTTATGATGATGAAAGTAAATATCAATATCCCCGACATCTTTCAAGGAATTGAAAATCGAGCGATAAATCTGCTCGCGCATCACGTTCATCTTATCCAATAACAGAAACACATGATAAGAATGATCTATAGATACTTTTTTTACAAAATACCCCTTCCTGTAAATCGCCTCGATAACCCCCATCTCCAATAAGTAATTCAATCCTTTCAATAAAGTTTCCTTACTCATGTGCAACTGTGTCTGTAATTGGTTCAATGAAGGTATCTGGTCACCGATCTGAAGTGTACCATCTTCAATCAGCGAATTAATATAATCCACCAACTGAAGATACTTCATCCGTGAAGCAGGTTTCTTCTGTTCTGTTATATCAAGATTCTGGTTCTGCATTATTGGCAATACTAAATAAAATTTTAGCAAATATACTTAAATACCATTGATAAAGCAAACGATTGGACAGACAAAATATCAGACCTTTCCATTACTTTCGCAAGAATCCTATTTTATTCAAAATATATTGAACTATTCATAGCATTTTACAGCAAACAAGGCCGCCGGGATTAAACCTGATGGATGCTCCAAAACAATCTTAACCTCATCGGTCACGAGTTTCTCAGGAAAAACCAGTTCATTTATCGACTGATGATTGTCCACGCTCTCATAAATCAACTGATTCTCCCCGTCATATATTTTATATTTCTCCACACAAAAAGGCATTTTATTCTCCGGATGTGTCATCTGGACTGTCTCCATCGGTTGGTCATAATCCGTATCAAAAAAGAGAGACATCTTGCCGATATGCACAGCCGAATCCCATTTGATAGTCAAAGCCGGAGCCGGGTCATTCAACTCCGCAACCCAGGCATTCGGAGACTGGACGGGGCGGTCAATACCATTAGTTATAGTTGAAACAGAAAAAACATGAGAGTCTTTTTCTAACTGAACAGCAATATTATGTCCTCCGGGTCGCCGCTTCGGGCACCAAAATTCAAATTCCTCAATTCCTATATCTTCTTTAGGAGACTGCTTTCCAAAATTGGATACAGCTTCATTAATGGTGTTAAATACAGACAAGACTCCGGTTATCCTTTCCCGGGTATATCGCAATTGTATCAAAGGATTTTTCTTGAAAACAAGGAAAGCATACTGTTCTTCCGGCATCACCGCTTCGAAAACCAGTTCCAACAGTTGCTTGCCTTGACACAAGGAGACTGTTTTCGTTTCCAAAGTAACATCCGGAGTATGATTAAACGATTTACTGCTCACACGAAGCTCTACTTCCAACACCGTATCTTCAGAAACAAATAGTTCAACTTTCACCTTTCCTAATTCATCTCCTTTGCGTAAAGGTATCATTTGAGCTACAGACTCATCCAGAACCTGCATCTCCCCATCAGCCGGGAAGCCTTTAAAATGACATTCACTGGATGCAGCTAAAGTAGCTTTCGTTACTAGATTTTCTTCATCCCTGATAACCATATCAGGAATATACTGCCCCATCCGCGATAGTTTCACTTGTAATTCAGGTATTCTTCCTTGGGAATATACTTCTCTCGGAGAGATATTTTCTTTCAGACAGATCGCCGCAGCCATCGCAACAGCTTGGGCGCTATGAGCAGATGTAGCCATCACACGGGTAGAACCAAAAGCCACGTGCGAAGAACTAATGATTCTCCCGGCAAGGAAAAGATTCTCAATCCCCCGGCTATAAAGACAACGGTAAGGAATCTGATATACCCCCTTTGAATGCCACTGGTTACAAGCAGACTCCTCACCGAACACGCCGGCCGCCGGATGCAAGTCAATACTCCATCCACCATAAGAAACCGCATCCTCATGATGCCTTTGTTCTATGACATCCTGCTGAATCAGCATATAGTCGCCCTCAAACCTTCTGCTCTCCCGTTTTCCGGGAATACAGCCTACCCATTCCAGCGTCATTGTTTCCGCTTCCGGATATTTACCCGAGTTCTTGATATAATCCCAAGCTCCATAAATAACCTTCCACAGTTCCCATTTAATCTGTTCCGTATCATGTACCGTATCCAAATCGCCACCATATTCGACCCACCACAATTTACAGCCATGTTCTTTTGCATTGAAGCTACGAAATCGGGGAACAGTCTTCGTTACATCCATTGCATAAGAAGGAGCTACGTATTTCACCGGCTGACCGGTATCCTTTGTATAAAAATACAAGCTATGTCCCAAGAGCTCGCCATAATCCTCAGCCGGCGCAAACTTCTCGCCAAACTCCTCCCTGCTCTCAGCCCCCATACGGTAAGGAGCTCCGGCAAGGAAACCTACAACCCCGTCACCGGAAGCGTCACAAAACAAGGGAGCGGTTACTTCGTACATAGTGCTGTTCTGGCTACAAAACCCTCTGACACTTTCTATTTTATGACCGGTACTCTTTTTTACCTCATAGACACAAGTGTTCAGCAACAAGGTTATATTCGGTTCGCTCACCACCTTGTCAAGCATAACAGAATCGAAAATTACCGGATTTCCTTCCGGATTGCGGAACGTATTTTCCACCATAATTTCATCTATCACGCCGCCCTCACGTGCCCAGCGATTATTATTCCCCATGTGAGAAGTCGCTCCGAGCATCCACAGCCTTATTTCACTGGAACCATTCCCCCCCAATACCGGACGATCTTGTATAAGTACCACTTTCAGACCTTGGCGAGCTGCGGTTATAGCAGCGCAAACCCCTGAAATACCTCCGCCTACTATTACAAAATCAGCTTGCAGGATATCCGTATTAAACATTCTCACACTATTAAACTTATCAAGTACCATCTTCTCGTATCTAATTAATTTTACTTCTATTTTAGTTCCAAACCTACTTCTCTATCTGTATTACCTTACGTAACCGAATGTCGTCGGACGCACTTCCTACAAGCACTTCATAACTTCCCGCATCATAATCAAAATCTTTCAAGTCCGTCTTGTAATAAGAGAAAGCATCCTTATTCAATGTTATTTCCATTTCCTGCCCGGCATTTTTTCTGATAAAATGCTTGGCAAATCCTTTAAGCTCCTTATAAGGTCTCTCAACTTTCGGATTTACAGGTCGGATATATACCTGAGCCGTTTCCGCCCCGTCATACTCCCCTGTATTCTTAACAGTAAACCGGACCTTAACCGCCAAATCTTTGCCTTTTTCCCTGTTTATACGTAAGTCAGAGTATTTAAACGTGGTGTATGACAATCCGTATCCAAATGCAAACTGAGGTTTCGTGTCACTGATATCATAATGCCTGTACCCCATGAAAAGCCCCTCTTTATATTCCACCCGCTTATCACCGTCCGTATCGTAATAATATGGATAAGCCGGATTATCTTCCCATTTCTTTTCAAAAGAGACAGGTAGTTTTCCACTGGGGTTCACCTTCCCGAACAGCATTTCAGCGACAGCCGTTCCACCTTCCTGGCCGGCATACCACAAATGCAACAAAGCAGGAACCTTATCTATCCACTTTGACATATCCACATTTCCGCCTGCATTCAGCAACACAACCGTATTGGGATTAGCGGCAGTAATACACTGCACTAAACTATCCTGA
The DNA here is from genome assembly GCF_900130125.1 of Bacteroides congonensis. Lineage (GTDB taxonomy): Bacteria > Bacteroidota > Bacteroidia > Bacteroidales > Bacteroidaceae > Bacteroides > Bacteroides congonensis. The sequence continues at coordinate 1,476,867 of NZ_FQXY01000010.1, read as the reverse complement.
TATTGGGGCAACTCAAAAGGACGATCATTACTCTCACGTTCGCTGCTTTCATTAAAGCCAATGTTCACAATAGCCACATCAGATTTCCGGGCAATTTCCACAGCCTCATCAAAGAGTAACTTATCCTCTCTCCATCCGAAAGAAATATCAACTGGATGCACATTCGCAAAGTATTCAAGTACAACAGGATACTCTTTTCCGGCTTCCAGCGGTAATACAACTTCACGAGTCGTTATCCCCTGATCTCTCCACTCATTAATCACCATTTCCGTACCGACCTTCAAACGGAACCCGTCGAACCCTCTGACTATGAACCGATAATTAGCAGTCTTCTCCGGACGCACGACTCCACTCCAACGCACGGAACAATGGTCATACGGAATACCTTTATTTTCGGCAGCAATATGCCAGCCGTTACCGATATTAACAATCGTATCTATCACGGTTTTTGCCGGTGTCCCCTTTAAACGGATATTATCAAAATATTCAGCTTTAAGCCCTTTTGTGTGGCTTCCCGCTTCCGTATAAAAAGCAGCGTTAGCAACAGTCTCTGTCAAGGTAGGCACTCCGGGCGCATAAGAAATCTGAAGTTCCTGTCCGGCATTCTTCAATCCATCCAATACCGAAACAGAATGGAACGGGAATGTATAAGAACTTCCACCTCCCGATATATAAGAGTTTGCATTAGGCCCGATCACGGCAACCGACTTCACTTTTGACGGATTCAACGGAAGTAAACCTTTCTCATTCTTCAATAATACAATACCTTCCCTGGCCAGTTGCAATGCAACTTTCGCCGCTTCCGGATTATTGTATGGAATAGAAGTATCCAACTGTTCATTATCAAAAAAGCCGAACCGGAACATGATTCTCAGGATTCTCTTCACTTTCTCGTCAATAGTCGCTTCCTTCACTTTCCCGGCTTTTATCGCAGGAATCAGATTCTCCTTATTCATCCACTTGGCACGCGGCATTTCCAAGTCCAAGCCACCATTAGCCGCCCCCACAGCATCATAAGTAGCCGACCAGTCACTCATTACAATCCCGTCAAATCCCCATTGCTTTCTCAACACCTGATTGTTCAGATAATCATTCTGCGTGGCATGCACTCCATTTACCGGATTATAACTGTCCATAACAGCACCCGCACCCGCTTCCTGAATGGCAGCTTTATAGACAGGCAGATAAATTTCATGCAACACCCGTTCATCAATATCACTGCTTACATTGTTCCTGTCCCACTCCTGATTGTTCGCGGCGTAATGTTTCAAGGTAGCCACCACTTTCTGATCCTGCAATCCTTTTACGTAGCCTATGGCTACCTGAGAGTTCAAATACGGGTCTTCCGTGAAATACTCAAAATTTCTTCCACACAAAGGGGAACGAAGAATATTCACACCCGGGCCCAATAATATATGTACGCCACGCGCCTTGGAGTCTCTCCCCAATTGTTTTCCCAATTCATATACCAGTTCCCTGTTCCAAGTCGAAGCTGTGAGTACCCCTGCCGGATAAGCCGTAGATTTACCATCCTTATGCGTACCGACAGGCCCATCCGTCAACTTTATCTCAGGCACGCCCAGACGTTCGATTCCCCTTATATAAAAGCCTTTATAACCTCCTATATAATCTATTTTTTCTTCCAATGTCATGCGGTGGAGCAAATCATTCGTCCTGTCCTCCACAGAAGCTGTTTTATCTTTGTATATCTGAGCAAAGCCGCTCATAGAAAAACAACTCAAAATCCCAACGATCACTAAATGCTTCATCATTCTATTCTACTATTTGTTATTTAATATACCTGGAGATAACCTCTTTCCACACTGCGTAACCTTCAGCCGTCAGATGCAACCCATCCTCCCGATAATGCTCCGGATATAATTCCCCCTTTGCTGTAAACATCGGATGATATACATCAGCATAAGCAGCATTCGTTTGTTGTTCTGCAAACTCCTTTATCAATGCATTTGCCTGCTCAATCCTCTCTTTGTCCTTCAACCTCCGCACGGAAGGTTTGATAGAAATGAAAATAATCTCCGCTTCCGGTTTTTCTTTCCGGAGAATAAGGAACAATCTCTTGATCTGCGCCAGTATTTCAGCCGGAGTCCATTGGTAGCCAATATCATTATCCCCTTCATAAACAAAAATCTGTTTAGGATGATAAGGGCTTATCAGACGGTCTTTGTAGTTAATCAAATCTATCGTTTTCGTACCGGAGACTCCCCGGTTCAGAACCGGCTTTCCGGGAAAATCATCCGCTAAGGATTTCCAGTTCTCCATTGTCGAACTGCCCACAAAAAGAATCAAATCCTTTTCCGGCGGATTGATGGAATCCGCTTTTTCATACCGCCTCATCTTCTGATCCCACTTCAGTTGTTGTGCCAGTTTAGGCACTCCCTTTATGCGTTCGCACGGAACCGGTTTTCCACGTAAAAGTATCCTTCCCAAATAAATTGTAGACTGATCATACTTTTCAGGATGGGCTGTTATATCCTCCTGTTGTTTATTTCCGAGTATTTTCTTCTTGTCAGCTTTCTCCGAAGAGATCCGGATTGTTACTTGATGAACACCTTTTTCCAACTTTATTACGTCATATTGTCCCCGGTAACGATTGTTACACCAGGAGTTAAAACGATTCAAAGTGTAATTTCCTATACGGTCATTCGCTTCATACAGATGAAAACCTTTAGTACTAACCTCTTTCAACTGAACAAATTTTCCGTCAACCAAAACTTCCACCTGCCCCACTTCCGGGCCGCCAATATCAAACAACCCGAGCATATCTCCCTCAAAACCAAAAGAAAATGATGCACCTTCCTTACTACTGGTCATCACCGTATCAAACCAGCCGGAAAACTTCTTTAAAGAAGGGTTCTCTGATGTATCAACCTCTTTCCATGACTTGTCAAAAGAAGCAATCCGTGAAGGGATATACATTTCCGCTTCGTCCCATTCCGAACCGATAAGCGGTTCAGGAAGTGTATGTGCCTGCGACAAGCTCTGCGAAGCACTATTCCCTTTCCGTATCTTCTCCAGTCCGCGTGCAATGGCGGAAGCATATAAGTTTCCTCCATCGGCACCAGGATGCACTCCGTCATTGGAAAACAAAATCTTTCCGGCAGCAGCCGCTTTAGTTCCTTTCCAAAGTAGCTTGCCATCCTTCTCAAGTGCTGCCGCTTCCATACCCAGATGAATAGAAGGGAGCTGGTAATGTGCGGCAATGTCTTCCAGTCTTTTAATCACCTGCGAGACATCCCCTTTCTGATAGGCAGCAGTCTGATTCGTATAAATCGTGTAAATCAAACAAATATCCGTATGAGGGTTCTCTTTTATAATCTTTCGGATCATCCCCTCCATACCGTCCGGATAGCCGCCATTTACCGCAAATTCAATAAAAACGAGATCCGGTTTGTACTGCAATACCTGTTCCCGAATCCGGAAAGCGCCCAAATCCGTACCCGTGCCGGACACTCCGGCATTAATCCATTTAAAACGGGTATCAGAAAACGTATTTTCCATGTATCGGGTAGTTTGCAAACGATAGCAATAATCTCCTTGTGTAATACTACCACCAATAAAAGCAACCGTAATTTCCTGCCCTTTCCTTATTTTTGAATAAAAGACAGGAAGCCCCTTTCTTACTGTACATTCTTTCTCATTATAATAACTTCCGGGCTGTATCAGTGGAATTTCCTTATCTGCCGTTGTGTACACCAAAGGCGAAGCCCCTCCCTGCGAAGCCGCAATCTTATCCAAATCGGCACAGCTTTGCCCATAAGCGCAGGGAAGCACTGTCATCAGTACCATTCCCGCAATTACAGCTCCCAATTGTCGTATCTGTATCATTGTCATTTTGAATTAAGTATGATTTCCTTCGTTTTATCTGTCTGTCCTTTCGAACTCACCGTTACTTTAACAACGGCTTTCTCGTCCATTCCCAACTTATAGAAACTCCATTCAAAGGGATAAGAAGCGACCCTGCAGGATTTTCCATTACATTCCACCGATACGGACATTTCTTTATCCCTAGCCGGTGCAGTTTCTGCAAACCCATATACAGAATCCCATCCGAATGGTGAACGGATACGGAATAAGAATACCTTGCCGAAAGGTTCTCCCATATCAACCACTTTCATTCCATTCTTTAGTACAGGATAGCGGTTCTCCTTGCGAGGTTCAGCCAAAGGAAACGCCAAAGCCCTGAAACCTTTTCCCGGAACAGACACCCTGACCGTATTTCCAGTCCGGTTTATTTTCATCGTTTTACCTTTTTCGGTGTATTGTACGATATCCCCTTGCCCGACCAACCCGGCAGCCTCATCCAAGCGGATAGTAAGGGATTCTTCCTGTTCGGACTCACCGGATAAAATCACCCAGAAATATTTGTCGGAAACCGCAGTCAGATAGTTTATCGTCGGATTATCCACCTGTACCAACCCTCTCTTTGTCCAAAGTTTCGCCTTGCTGTCTCCGAATATTTTTCCTTTCTCATTCCCGTAGATACGGTTGGTAAACCAGACAAAGCCTTCTTGTTTGCAGAATGGAAAATAAATATTCCCATTGGAACGTTCTATGGCTTCAGACACCAGATAATCCCATGTAAACGCCAGATGGGGCGGAATATGATGATAATAGATAGAACTCACATCCGGGCCCTTATAAGGGAAATCCGGCGACAGGGTTATATCCGTATATCCCGTAGCATAATAGCCCGGATAGTTTGTAAACCGCCCGATCACTCCATTCCGGGCATAAGTCTCGTAAATAGGCTTATGAGTATATTGGTAGAGGCGGAGAAGATGAGGAGTCCAGTTACTCATAAAGACCGGACGCACCTGTTTTCCCTTTGTCCGCAGGAAATAAGTCGATGGCTGTTCAAAACCCAGTCCGACCGGTGAGACAAGCCATTCAGACACTTGCTTCTCTTTCGCATCGTTCGCCACGCGGGGAAATCCCAGACGGTATTTCTCTTTCCCTTTCCACCACAGGTTTGTATTCCCGTCAAAACGGTTTCCCGGATGAATCGTCTGTAAATTCTCTGTTACGGCAGGGAAAGACCTGATTCCCGCAATGGTATTGGAAGCCCCATATTGTGCCGCTTTCAAATATTTCTCGTCTTTTGTCAACTCATACAAGTCGATCAAGTCCCACCACGGAGCATACACGTTCGTATTATAAAAAGCCATCAGTCCTACCGGTTGAGATGAGTTCTTATATATCTGCAAATCTATATACCGGTCGGCTGTGGAAGTGGCCAGCCGTTTCCATTTCTCATCTCCGGTCAGGTTATAAGCGGAGATAGCCTGCACCCAGGAGAGAACTTGCGTAGAATATCCTTTTGTTCTCCTCAATGTATCCCCCGGCAAAGCAATAGAAGACAGCCACGGGTTCAGTCCTCCCAAAAGGCGATGCAAACCTTCATAGTAAGAAGTGTTGAACTGCGAATTAAAAGGGTTGAGCCGGAGTGTTTCAAGCGTTTTGTTGTATCCGCCCGGAACCAGATCCGTAGCCCATCTGTATCCACTCCGGGACAATGTATATTCTATCGTCGGCAAAGAGCGTGACAGATAGAACTCTTCATCTTCCGAAAAGACAGAAGCTGCGATAATAGCCAAAGGGGCAGCGTGCACTACCGTCGGAGCCGTCGCCGGATCTCCTTCAATATCATAGAACCCTTTAAGACCGGCATCCCATCCGCCATACTCTTCATTACGCATCAAATCCAGAATATTGAACATTGCCTCAGTCAGTGATACATCTTTTTGTTTCCTGTAATCTTTCACCTTATATACTTGATCCGAAATATATTCCACCACCTCATTCCAGCCTGCCGGAAGTATGCCCACCACAAACTTGCGTTCAATCACCTGTCCTGCCTTCACGTGGGAGTCCTTCATCCCCATAACGGGAGCAAAGGCCACAGGCTGAACCACATTCTGCTCATTCTTGACAGAAAATCCCATCGGAGAAAAATCCACACTTCCCCATTCTTGCGGGAAAGTCGTATCATCCCCACATATAAATGATGACATTACCCCACCCAAAGGGGTAGTAGACTCCGCAATAGCCAACGGTTGTTGCATCATTGATGAAAGCATCATCACCGGATGCGGAGAAATCCGCTTATACTGAAACATCGGCGGGAGAAGTATATTACTCACATTGGGCTGGGGGACAGGCTGAAAAGCTGAAAGCCCCATACTATACATTCCGTCGGTAGCCGGACGGCAGGACAATCTCACCTCAACATGATTACCTTCGGCGGGCAACGTCCAGTATCCCGTGATAGCAGAACCGTTCTTCGTGATATATTGTACTTCAATACTCCTATTGTCCTTGTTCACCGCTTTCACCGGAATAGCTTCACTGAGCACTCCTGCCACATAAGGATTCAAATAATCCTCGTCAGACTGTACCGTATATTCTTTTCCACCGACAGTAAACGAACGTTTTGACACTGCATTCTTCCAGGAAGGGAAGAACTTATCATTATCTACCGGACTTTGTTCCGCAGTGACAAGAAATACCTTATGGTCTTCCATGGTAGACAAGAAACGACGCCAGATTCCCTTCACCTTGATTTCTGTCCGGCAGGCAATCGCCTGATTGTTCGCTCCGGCTTTTACAAAGCTCACGCGGATATTCGGATTCTCCATATCAGCCACCACCTCCGCATCGGGCGATAATAAAAGCGGGGTAGACACATTATCAAAGCCCGAACCTTTCGTCTCTATCTTAACGGGATTTTTTCTCCACTTTCCCACTTCTTTCCTATCTATCTCATTGGGGTTGATAGAATGATCTTTCACCAACAGGATTGCGTCACATCGACCGAAATTCCTTTTCGTATCATGCAACCGCAATAACACCTGCTTTTTCGCCAGTTGCACACTGCCTGCATTTTCCCAATAAAATCCGACTTTTCCATGTTTTCCGGATTCCTTCATCGGTTTCTCGTCTACACTTAAACGGAACAGACGTGTCCCCGGCAATTTCTCATAATCCGCCGACCTCACCCATACATTATAGTTTCCTTCTTCCATTATATTGACGACCGTAAGCGCGTCAAACTGTCCGTCAAGACTTCCGCCACCGTTCAAACGAAGCATGGCACTCCCCATGCAATCAGCCGACCTGTCCGTTGACCATTTTCCCTTGAATTGAAAAGCCTCGGCCTCAATCAAATATTTATCTTTCTGCGCATACATATCCAATCCTCCAACCGCAAAAAGAAGGGTGCAAACAAGACTCTTTACTATCCAGTGATTTATGTTCATATCCTATTTATATTTTATCTTTAAAACAGTCAATCCATACGCATCAGTCGTTACATTCCAGTTCTCCACCCCGTCTATGGGTGTGGAATAACCTTGATTATCCAGGCAAGCCACGTTTTTCACCCAGATCTTTTTTCCGGGGAACAAACATTCCGTATCCATTTCAATCTGTGAAGTCTGCTTTTCATCATCATTGTTCAGCAAGATAAGGAAAACAGTTTTCTCCTTCCCGTTCACAGCAGTCATATACTCCATAGCCGGATTATCCAGTTTAAATAATCCCGGACGCATTATCAAATCCGCCTTTGTACCAAACACAGTGCCGGGCGCAAAGCCATAAGTCTGATGAGGTCCTACTTTAGGAGTAATAAATCCCCCCGGATAAGTTATCCTGCCATTGGAACGCAGGGATATTTCAGACAATAAATAGTCGGTGATCCATCCCACCTGCCACCAGGCATGATGCGGATAAGGCCCTGCCCCATTATTCATCGAATCCCAATAATAGGAAGCGACTCCCGTTTTCAAATCCACAAACGCATCTCTTCCTATGGCGGCCGCACGTGCCATGTTCAGGAATAACGAGTCTTTTGTCAACCCATACATCCGTACGAACATTCCGGCATGACTGGCCAATAATATCGGTCCGCGATGATTGGCAGAACCAGCCACTCCACCATGCTCGAAACTCAGTCCTACCTGACTGATTTCCCAATCTTTCCGTTCTACCCCTTTCACCCGCTTTACTGCTGACGTCGGTATAGGATGCGTATAAACCGATGCTGTATAAATCTTGGCTGCCGAGACAGCGGCTTCTTTATATTTGTCGTTTTTCGTCACGTTATACAGCTCCAATAAAGCTTGTACACTTTGGGCTGTTGCAAAATCCGGCACAAAACGGGTATCACCGCAAACACCCAGGAAATGTCCTTTCTTCACAGCGTTCTCCACGTACCAGTCTGCTCCTTGTATAGCTGCTTGCAGATATTTTTTGTCTTTCAATATCTCGTAAGCAATCAACAATCCATAAAACGTCGGTCGTAAATCCGCAATATCGGTAAAAGTGGGTTCCAACGTTTTGTTCTCATAAGCCACTTCCCATTGTCCGTTAGGTTTCATCCATTCCAACAAGCGGTCGGCAGCCAGTCTGACGTGCTGTTTCAATTCCTTCTGTTCCGGTTCAAAAAGCAGGATATTACCCATATCCATCAACATATAATAAGTAGTTGCAATGGGTTCGGTATAAGGCCCCCACTCTTCGGTAAACCGTTTGCTTTTATACAAATAATACTGTCCGGCAGAGGAACCATAAAGAAAATCTTTCTCCGCGTGCTGCTGCATCAGTTTAAAGTTCAACGCATACGGCAGTCTTTTCTGTGTCAGGCGAGGATCATCCGTCAATTTTGCCAGCATCCACATAGCTCCGTAATCGGAGTTCTTCATGGCATCTTTCTCCGAATCATACACGCCGCCCAGATAGTCCTGTGCTCCAATCGTCACTCCTTTATATACATGGTTGTGCCATTTGGAAGTGCTGTCATTAGTAAGATATGCGTGCATATCATAAAGCCTTTGTGTCAATGAATACTTTGTCTGTTTCAACTTCAGGAAGTCCGTGAAACGATAAATATCATTTATCGCATGTTTCAATACAGCATACCAATCCGCTTTCTGAATAGTATAGCGGAAAGAGAAAGAAAGGCTGTCCCCTACATTCGCCAATGAATTCTTCTCTCCCAATACAGGATGGTAAAGCGTGGGCGAAAACTCCCCTTCACGATTCATGACCGACAATCCGAGCAACCATTCCGCATGCATCTTTTTATCCTCCGGCCAAGGATCTCTACCTGTACCCGGCTCGGCGGTGACGGCAACGGACACCCCCTTTTTGTCCGTTACCAGTGAGGATAATGTAGAAGCGGTACGTTCTCTTGCCACTACCGGAACGTCAGGGATTCCCTGACCATAGCCATACGCTTGTACAAAGTCCGTGTTTATAGCATTCCCCTGAAATATTCCGGGGACAGTAGCCCATTGGAAATTATATTTGTCTATTGAAACCAGCGAAGGAGTTGCCAAAGAATAATAACCTGCCTTCCTGGGATATACAATAAAATCAACCTTGATATCATTCTGATGAAACGAATCCAGACACCACTTTTCTGTAATCCGCATCGTTTCATTTTCATAGTAGAAACAGATTTCCGTATCGGAAATACGTTTCACGGCAGAAGGTTGATAAACCAGATTCTCCCCTGCTTTATTCATGGCAACAGCGTTAGTGTTCTGCTGCCATGAAGGGATAATGTAACGATATTGCGGAGCCGGGAAAAGAATTTCTTTTCCCGTTTTATCATATAGTTTCTGTGGTGTCGTTTCAGGTTTGGATGAAGCATATAAAACATTGTGCTGATACTTGGCTGTTTCCATAACATCCCAACCGTCCGTTCCCTTCACTTTCAGCGTTTCCAATGCATATCCGCCGGCACCCTTTTTCCATCCGAGCTCAAGTTGGTCGTTAGCCAATCGTACAACGGACTGTTCCTGGGCTGATAAAGCGACAGATAAGCTTAGTGCTAGGCCTGTAGAAAAATATTTAATGAAATTCTTTGGCATCCCTTTCATTTTTACCGGTTATTCTTTAACTACAATATTTAATTTCACTTGCGAATAATTACTTCCGTCATACCAGTCAAATACAGCTTTATAAGTGCCGGGAGTATTGTAAGTATATATGTAATCTCTGGAAGTAACACTATTTAAAGAGACTCCTTTATCGGGAGTGCCTTTTCTGATATAAACAGGCTTGGAGATAACCCAGTCATCATTAGCCGATTTATTAGCACCTCCAGTCAACACTAATTGTTGAAGAGTGACAGTCCAGTTCCGGTTTGTATTTAAACAATCAACCGCTGTCCACCAATCCTTTGTAGCCATCTTCGCTAAATTACTCCTAAATCCTTCCGGAGAAATCAAGTCCATTTCAAACGTTCTGACAATCCAATCATTCCGTTTCTCTACGACTTCCTCTTCATCTTTATGATGAAAAGCTACAAATATGCGGGCATTAGGATCATCACCGGCAGCTTCTTTCAAACTAACTTCACCTGAAGGAGTTTTATCCGCTCCTGTCGAGAAAATGAATTTATCTGATAAATCAATCCATGTAGCAGCTTCTACATGTTCCTTTTCATACACGCCATTAAAATCTGTTGACATTTTAAACCTTAAAAGCTGATCCACATCATAACGCACCCATGTTGAAAAATTCACCACCATGTCATTATCCGCATAGAACCTTTCCCTGAAATCAAAGTTATGTCCGCTTTCCCCTGAATAGAAAACTACATTGTTGGCATTATTCCCCGTCAAACTAAATGTTATAGGCTCTCCCGCCTTACATTCCACCTTATCCGGCAAGACGCTCAACGAAGCGGGAATCTCTTCTTCAACCGTACCTTGTACCTCCACAGTAACTCTCGTCAATCCATGGTCACTGCCATTATACCAGTCGGATGTGGTTTCGAATACAACCTCATAGGTTCCCGGTTTCGTATAAACATACTGGTATTCATCCATCGTGGTACTGATATTCTTCAACGCAACACCCGTATCAGGAGTTGTTTTCCGAACATCAAAAGCCTGTGAAATCACCCAATCGACATTCTTCGGCTGATTAGTTCCCCCATCAATCAATATCTGACTGGTAGAAGAAACATTCCATGTCACTGCCGGATTTTCAAAATCAACCACCTTCCAACCCATAGTAGGCATCGTGGCCAGACTGCTCCGTACCCCTTCGGCAGAAACACAATCAAGCGCAATGGAACGAATAATCCAGTTGTTCTGGCGTGCTTTCTCTTCATCCTCATAACGGAAGGCAACAAACAACCTGGCATCCTCTGCCGCACCGACATACTCTTTCAGATTCACCTCTCCGGAAGGAGTCTGATCATCCCCTACCGAAAAGCGGAACTTGTCAGACAGGTCAATCCATGTAGCAGCTTCCACATTCTCCTTGTCATAAATTCCACTAAAATCAGAAGAAACCAGGAATTTCAGGTTATGATAAATATCTCCATAACGCACCCAAGAATTGAATTTAACCAACAGGTCACCATCCGCATGATATCTTTCCTTATAAGCATAATTATGCCCGACCTCTCCCGAATAGAACACTATATTATCCGGATTTCCGTTCAGTTTGAATGTTACAGGCTCACCCACCTGATAAACCTGTTTATCCAGTGCCACATTCAGCTTCACACTTGGAGCTTCGTCTTCCATGCAGGCAGCCAGCCCCACAAGTAACAAACCGCAATATCTTATTATATTTTTCATGTTCGATTATTTTAAAAAGATAAGAATCAATTACCAGCCCTCATTCTGAGTCATTAGTTTGTTGACGGTAATCTCTGTATTCGGAATCGGGAAGAGGACATTACGGTCTGTCGTATTCTGTCCTACCCTGCTTGCATATTTAAATTCCGATGGAGCAGTCGTTGAAATTTCCGTTCCAAAGGCCTTCATGGTAGCTACATATTCCCCCCAACGAAGCAAGTCAAGCTTACGCTGCCCTTCAAAACACAGTTCTCTAAACCGTTCTTTCTTTACTTCTTCCAGAAAATCCGTCTTTGCCAGATCTGCCGGAAGATCCACTGTGGCATCAGCAGTATGAACCGGCTTCCCATAGGCTCTTCTCCTCACCTGATTGATTGCGTCATACGCTTCATCGGTAGGCCCGTTAACCGCATTCTCCGCCTCAGCTTTCATCAGCAGGACATCACTGTAACGGATAACAGGGAAATTGGTGGAATTGAAGAGCCGCGCTTTCTGTCCTGTTTCATACTCCCTTCTCCATTTTCCCGGATTACGGTTATATATCTGAGTAGCCGAGAACATTACTTTCTTAGTAACCTGAACCACTTCCGTCTCCTGAGTTTCCTCATTGACCTTTGTTTCTTCCACTACATTATAGTAATAAGGGGCAACATTCCAATCCTTGCGCAAATCACCTTCTCCATACGAATCATAAAGCCTTTTAGAAGCCTTCATCGGACCGCCTGAATAACCTATCGACTCGTCACGGCACAGAATACCATTCTCCACTCCTACGGAACCGGCCAAATCTACTGTACCTATTTTGTTGCCATACATACCTATCTCCCAAATACACTCTCCGCTTTCATTGATATCTTGTGAATGATTGATAAAGATTTGCGCATAATCCGGATTCAACTCATGCCTTGCGGAAGTAATCACCTTGTCGGCATATTCCAAAGCATCCGCATAGCGTGTCTCGTCTTTCAACGGTTCACCCGCCATTTTCAGGAACACTCTTGCCAGAACAGCCTGAACACCCGTTTTGCTAATCCGCTCGTTATAACCAAGCGCGTCAATATCAAATACCAGTTTTTCCGCCTCCTGCATATCCTTTACAATCTGCTTGTAAATATCCGCCAACGGCGATTTCGCCAGATAGTTATCATTGGCAGACATTGTAGGAGTAAGTTTCAAGGGCACTTCACCAAAGAAAGAGGTCAGCAGATAATAGAAATATCCTCTCAGGAAAAGAGCCTCTCCCTTCGCCGCTTTCATCACATCCGTCTCCAGTTCTTTACCTTCGACGCTGTATAGCAGAAGATTGGCCCTGTTCACTCCTTCATACAGCACTTCCCAAAAACGTCCGACATCCAGGTCTGCGGCGTCCATTACACCCGCACGGATATTAGTGTTATTGAAGTTATTGGTATAAAAAGACTCGTCACTCAGTACGAATAAGCTGAAAAGCCCCTTACTGTACATTCTTCCGTTTGTGTCAATCAGACGGTTATACACTCCGTTCAACGCCTGCAACAGTTCACTTTCCGTATTATAATAATAATCAGGAGAAACGAAATCAGGTTCTTTATCCAGTATGTTCGAGCAGGAAGTTGCCAGCAGACATACGGTCATCCATAACAATATATTATGCTTCATATATACGGTTTGATTTTAAAGGTTTAAAAAGAAATGTCAACTCCTAATGTCAAAGTTCGCGGTCTTGGATAAGGAGACCAGTCGAAAGAGGGCGTCAAAGCCGTGGGACGAGTGGAAACTTCCGGATCCGGCCCTGAATATTTAGTCCATGTAATCAAGTTCTGCGCAGAGGCATACACTCTCAATGACTTGATGTTTATCTTTTTCAGCCATGCGTTCGGCAGCCTGTATCCTAATGATACCGTTTTCAGGCGCAGGAAAGAACCGTCTTCAATGGTGCGCGACGAATATACGGCCGGCCCTTGTCCACCTATCCGGTAGAGCTCGTTCGTCTGGTTCTCGGGAGTCCAACGGTTTGCAAACGAGGCAAACATGTTAAGTGAAGTACGGGCATTGGGATCGCCCCCTTCAAACTCAATACGGTTGGCATTCAGCACATCACCGCCATAGCTCCATTGGAAGAATACGTTCAAATCAAAATTCTTATACTGGAAGTTGTTGCCAAAACCACCGATATGCTTTGGATTCGGGTTACCGATAATAGTCAGGTCATAGTCGTTCACCACTCCGTCGCGATTGATATCCTTGAATTTGATATCTCCCGGCTGAATCTTCTCACGTGCATTTCCATTATTGGGAACACCGTCTTTCAATATATACGATTCTCCTACCTTATCGAAATCCGTGTACTGGTAAACCCCGTCAAAGATATGTCCGTAGAACATAGCAATCGGATGTCCCGGAATGGCAATATAAGGATAAGCATTATTGAAATTACCCCAGTTCACACGGCTTGCCAGACTCGGTTCATCATCGTTCAATGATAATACCTTGTTACGGTTGAACGAGATATTGAAACTGGAAGTCCAGGAGAATTCTTTCGTCTGTATGTTTTTTGTGTCGATGGTCAATTCAAGTCCTGAATTGGAAACCGATCCTACATTTCTGTAAGCTGACAAATATCCCATGCTCGGCGCTAATGTAGCATTCAGCAGCAGGTCTTTCGTTTTCTTATAGTAGTAATCCGCCGTTAACGAAATCCGGTTGTCCAGGAAAGACATATCCAATCCGATGTTGGTTTGTACGGTAGTTTCCCATTTCAGTTTGGGATTTCCCAACGTTTTCGGCACCACCCCTTTGCCCGGCGTATTACCTGTGCTGTATCCGGAGTCTGCCGTTATCTGCAAGGCTGTCAACGCCGCATAGTCCGTCACGCGGTTGTTACCCGTCGTACCGATACCTGCCCTCAACTTGCCACTACTAATCCATTTTATATTTTTTACGAATTTCTCTTCACCAAATCCCCAAGCAGCGGAAGCGGACGGGAAATAAGCCCAACGGTTATCTTTCGGGAATTTCGACGAACCGTCCGCACGGAATGAAACGGTCAGCAGGTATTTGGACTTATAATTATAATCTGCTCTTCCCAAATAAGAGACCAAGCCGTTGGCTGTCTTGCTGATAGTAGCGGAAGTCAGTTCACCTTCATCTATTCCGGCAATCCCCAGTGCCTCGTTAGGAACATTGATCGCCCTGATTTCATCAATAAACGTACCGTTATCCTGCACGGTAAAACCACCAAGTACTTTCAGGCGATGTCCTTTCTTTAAAGGGACGTCATAAGTCAGCGTATTTTCGTTCAACAGGCTTGTCCGCTCCGTGTTAGTAATCCAACCGTTCACCTTATTGTTACTATAGCGATGTCCACCCCGCGAGTTGGAGTTGAAAAAGACTTCTTTCCGTTGATGTATCTTGTTATATCCACCGGTAATCTTAAGAGTCAGATTCTTCAAAATCTTATATTCAAGATAAGCGTTGCCGATGAAGTTGTAAGTGAATAACGGGTTATACTCGTTCTCGGCTGCCATCAGGGGATTGATACGAAGGTCGGTAGTCGGGTCGGTTGACTCATCATACAAATCGTTCAACAAGTCACTATCGTTGACACCTGCTACCGGACGATATCCCCACAATGCATACATCAAGCTCGCCGTCGGACTGGTCTGCGATTCGGATACAATAGTGCCATATTTCTTTGAATACGTATAGTTGGCATTAATACCCACTTTCATTTTCTTATTGATTGTCTGATCGAGCACAAAACGACCTTGATATTTTTTATAACCGCTGTTCAACATAATACCTTGCTGATCCACCAACGACCCTGAAACAGAATATCTTGTCTTCTCAGTACCGCCTCTGACAGCTAAATTGTGGCTATGTACCAAAGCATCCCTGTACACCTTGTCCTGCCAGTTGATACCTTCGATATTGCGATAATCTTCCAATGTCCTTTCACCAGCCAGATAACGCTTGCTGTAAACGTTGTAGTCCGCTTCCAACTGATAACGTACAAACTCATAAGGGTCAAGCATTTCCTGCTTCTTGATAATCTGCTGTACACCTACCCAGCCACTATATGTCACGGTAGGCGAACTGACCTTTCCTTTCTTTGTAGTCACCAGAATTACCCCATTCGCACCTCTCGCACCATAGATAGCCGTAGCCGACGCGTCTTTCAAAATTTCAATAGACTCGATTTCTTCGGGATTCAGCATATTTCCCACTGCCATCTCCAGTGGAAAGCCGTCCACTACATATAACGGGGAATTATCCTGAGTCACCGAGTTATTACCACGGATGACAATCTGCAAGTCACTGCCCGGCTGTCCGTCGGACGAAGTAACCTGTACACCTGCCACACGCCCTGCAAGACTTTCTTCAAAGTTAAAAACCGGCGCTTTGCGCATATCTTGCACATTCGCCTTCGCGATAGCTCCCGTCAAGTCCTTACGAGGGCCGGAACCATATGCAGTAATCACTACCTCATCCAGCAATTCTGAGACGGCACGCAAGCGAACAGTCAGCTTCTTTCCATCCGCTACCGTCACTGTCTGCTTTTCGTATCCAATAAAAGAAATCTCCAAGTTTATATTATCCCCATCTACCCGGATAGAAAAATTCCCATCCAAGTCACTGATAGTACCCACACTTTTCCCGGCGACCGCCACAGAAGCCCCGATAATAGGCTCTCCTGTTTCAAAATCAATCACCGATCCAACTACCGTCCGCGTTTTTGCCTGTTGGGCAATCGCCACACTGTTCATTTTTGAAACATCCTCTGCCGAATATACTACAGAAGAAAAGGAAACAGATAAATACACAAGACTACAGCATCTAATGTACCACTTCGCTTTTGAAATAATTGCGTTCTTCATGGTGCAATACTTAATTTCTCGTTAACAATTTAAATGGTATATCTAAGTTTTCAATCTTAGCAACTGGTCTACTCTGGTCTGCTAGACTTTGCAAACATAGCGATTATTTATTAAACTCCAAATAAATTTAAAGAAAAAAGTATAATCATTCTTGCCGGATGCCCTGGGAAGCCCATAAACAAAGGAAAGTACAGTTTTATTTTTTTTCAGAAGTAGAAATAAAGAAAAGCGGGACACACCTCTTTAATATAGAAAAGGCTATGTCCCGCAAATAATCCGATACGAGAAAACGAGGTTTCAACTCGTCTTTCTAAGAGAAGATTCCCTGATATTCAGTTTGGCATCCAGAATGATTGACTTCGAAAGCATTTTATCTTCATTATTGATATTATGCTTGATTTGCTCCAGTAATAATTGCGCGGCATTCCGCCCCATCTCAAAAGTAGGCTGCTCCACACTAGTCAGATTGGGTTCCACAATAAATGCCGCTTTCGATTCGGAAAAACCGACTACCGCCATATCCTCCGGTATTCTGATTCTGTTTTTCTGAAGAGTTTTCATCGCCCCTATCGCCACCGGATCGTTCACCGCAAAGATTCCATCCGGCATTTTCTCCATTTCAAGAATCTGGTGAGCCGCCATTATTCCTTTCTCCATCATTATTCCGCAGTCGATAATCAAAGATTCATCAACCGCCAAGCCATACTTCCGCAAGGCATCCATATATCCACTCTTGCGTTTCTGCGCGATAAGCAAATCCTCAGAGCCTGCCAAATGGACAATCCGGCTACACCCCTGCCGGATCAAATGTTCGACTGCAGCAAAAGCCCACTTATAATCGTCAATAACCACATGGGGGGCATTCAACCCCGCACAAATCCGGTTGAAGAAAACCACCGGAAAATTATTCCGGATCAAATCAGAGAAGTAACTGGTGTTTTCCGATTCCTGAGTAACCGAAATCAGAAAGCCATCTACCATCTGCGCTTCCAATGCCTTCATATTCCGCAATTCATTCTCATGCGATTCATTAGACTGCATTATCAGCACATGATACCCTTCGGGATTCAGCACACTCTGAATGCCCATAATCACTTCAGAGAAGAAAGAATTGACAAATTCAGGGACAATCACTCCGATAAACATGGACTGGCTTTGTTTCAGGCTCAGAGAAATCGGATTCGGCTTATAATTCCACTTTTCCGCAAGCTCCAGAACAGCTTTGCGTGTCTCAGGATTCACATCCCATTTATCACACAAGGCTCTGGAAACAGTAGAAGTCGAAATCTTCAATTCCTTGGCCAAATCCTTGATAGTCACTCTTGGTTTACTCATAAACTGCTCCTCATTCTAAAAAATTTCCCGAATATAATCAAATTCCGGTAATTGGAAGGTTAAAACTCCAAGAGTTTAATTTCGGGAACGTTTGCGGTAACGTTCCCGATGATTTATATTCCGAATTGCTTGTTTATCTGTAGAATCGAAAATATATTTGCTGCCGGCTTAGATGTTTTTCAAGCCTGTTTTGTTAACTAAATCATTTGATATGACTACTCTTGACATCATTACTATCGTACTATTTTCCCTTGGAGTTGTTTTAGTCGGACTGGCTTTCTCCAGAAAAGGTAAAAGTATGCAATCTTTCTTCGCCGCCAACGGAACCATGCCGTGGTACATGAGCGGCCTCTCACTGTTTATGGGATTTTTCTCTGCCGGCACATTCGTCGTATGGGGTTCTATTGCTTATTCCATGGGCTGGGTGTCAATCACTATCCAATGGACAATGGCAGTTGCCGGTTTCATTGTAGGGTTACTCATCGCGCCCAAATGGCATAAAACGGGAGCGCTCACAGCAGCAGAATACATACATAAGAGACTGGGCAAGTCCACGCAGAAGATATATACCTACCTGTTCTTGTTTATCTCTGTGTTTCTTACCGCTTCTTTCCTCTATCCGGTAGCCAAAATATTAGAGGTTTCCACCGGACTGCCTTTAAATACCTGCATTTTATTATTAGGCGGGCTATGCATTTTGTATGTGTCCGCAGGCGGATTATGGGCAGTAATCTCAACGGACGTACTTCAGTTCGTCATCCTGACAGCGGCGGTTATCATCGTGGTTCCTTTATCTTTCGATAAAATCGACGGAGTCACTGCCTTGATAGAGCAGGTGCCCGACACATTCTATAATCTTCTGAACGATGAATATACGTTCGGCTTTCTGATAGCCTTCGGTATCTACAACACTATATTCCTGGGCGGCAACTGGGCATACGTGCAGCGATATACCTGTGTCAAGA
The DNA here is from genome assembly GCF_900130125.1 of Bacteroides congonensis. Taxonomy (GTDB): domain Bacteria; phylum Bacteroidota; class Bacteroidia; order Bacteroidales; family Bacteroidaceae; genus Bacteroides; species Bacteroides congonensis. The sequence continues at coordinate 1,458,093 of NZ_FQXY01000010.1, read as the reverse complement.
CGCAGAAGGACTCCCGGAAAGTAGGTTACCTGTTCGGAGCTTTATATATAATCAGTCCGGTGTTATGGATGCTCCCGCCAATGGTTTACAGAGTATATGACCCTTCGCTCTCATTGCTTGACGCAGAAGGCGCATATCTGATGATGTGCAAGGAAGTACTTCCCAACGGGCTTTTGGGCTTAATGATCGGCGGCATGATTTTCGCGACCACCAGTGCGCTGAATTCAAAACTGAACATTGCTTCGGGGGTCATCACCAATGATATATTCAGAAACCTGAGACCGAAAAGTTCCGACCGTACCCTTATGTACGTTGCGAGGATTTCGACTATTCTCTTCGGGGTATTCAGCATATTGATAGCTATGCTCATTCCTAAAATGGGGGGAGTCGTCAACGTTGTTATCAGCCTGGCGGCATTGACAGGTGTCCCTTTATATCTGCCCATCGTCTGGACACTCTTTTCTAAAAGGCAGACCGCAGTCTCTAATATCACTACCACTTTACTAAGTCTGGCTGTCAATGGTTTATTCAAATTCATCACTCCGTCAATGGGCTTCTCCCTCAATCGTGCCGAAGAAATGATTCTCGGAGTTACTTTCCCAATCCTATGCCTGGCTATTTTTGAGGTATATTATAAAGCAAAGAACAAGGAATCGGAAAGGTATCAATCTTACTTAATATGGAATAAGGAGAACAATGCCCGGAAGTTGAAAGAAATCGAAGAAAATGAATCGGCAGAGAAAGCGGGCAATAATTTCAGCAAACGGGTAATCGGTTATGGTATCTTCGCTTCCGGAGCCGGCATTGCCATATTGGGTGGCATGGCAGATAACGGACAGCAACTTATCATCACAACGGGTGTCGTTTTTGCCTTACTCGGATTAGTGATGACAAAAAAGCCAAAATCATTCATAAAAAGGGGAACTCCTGAATAAATCCATTCCATGTAAAAGAAAATACAGGCTGATATATTCATATTCTCATATAATGCTTATCTTTGTCTATGTTTCATTCACAAAACAGCCGTATATTATGGATATGAATTTCAGAAGATACCCGATAGGAATACAGAATTTCGAACAGTTGCGTAATGATAATTACGTATATGTAGATAAAACGCCCTTAGTTTATAAATTGGCGAATACCAATACGACTTATTTTCTGAGCCGCCCCCGACGTTTTGGAAAAAGTCTGCTGGTATCCACACTCGAAGCTTATTTTCAGGGAAAGAAAGAATTGTTCACCGGGCTGGCAATGGAAACTCTGGAAAAAGAATGGACAGTATATCCGGTGTTGCATATAGATTTCAGTATAAGCAAATATGTAGTTGCCAGCAGTTTACGTGCATATCTTCATTATCAATTAGCCCTTTGGGAAAAGGTCTATGGAAAATCTGAAGATGAAGGAACATTCAGCCTTCGCTTCGGTGGCGTCATCCGCCGTGCTTATGAACAGACAGGAAAGCGGGTTGTGATATTGATTGACGAATACGATTCACCGATGCTAGACAGCAACAATAACGAAGAAGTTCAATCGGAAATCCGGAATATTATGCGGGACTTTTTCAGCCCTCTCAAAAGTCAAGGGCAATATTTACGCTTCCTATTCTTAACAGGTATCAGTAAATTCAGCCAGATGAGTATTTTCAGCGAACTGAATAATCTGCAAAATATCAGTATGTGGGATGAATATAGTGCGATTTGCGGCATCACAGAAGAAGAGTTGCGTTCTCAAATGCAAATTGATATCGAACAGATAGCACAGGCTAACAGCGAAACATATGAAGAAGCCTGCGCGCATTTAAAACAACAATATGACGGTTATCATTTCAGTAAAAATTGTGCAGACATTTACAATCCTTTTAGTTTAATCAATGCATTTACTCAGAAGAGTTATGAGAATTTCTGGTTCTCAACCGGAACCCCTACATTCCTGATAGACCTTCTGCAAGAAAGCGACTTTGATATACGCGATTTGGATGCCACTACTGCCACAGCGGAACAGTTTGACGCCCCCAGTAATAGAATTACCGACCCGCTTCCGGTGCTCTACCAGAGCGGTTATCTCACCATAAAAGGTTACGACCCGAATTTTCAAGCCTATACATTGGGATATCCCAACAAAGAGGTAAGGAAAGGGTTTATCGAATCTCTCATGCCTGCCTATGTACATTTGCCTGCACGCGAAAATACATTCTATGTCATATCGTTTATCAAAGACTTACGTGCCGGGAAATTGAACGAATGCCTGGAAAGGATGAAATCTTTCTTCGCTTCCATCCCTAACAAACTAAACAATAAAGAAGAGAAACATTATCAGACTATCTTCTATCTGTTTTTCCGCTTGATGGGACAATATATAGATGTGGAAGTAGACACAGCTATCGGTAGAGCCGATGCAGTCGTCAAGATGCAAGATGCCATTTACGTCTTTGAATTCAAGGTGGACGGGACACCGGAAGAGGCGTTGGCACAGATTAACAGTAAGGGGTATGCCATTCCTTATCATGCTGGAAACTTGAAAATAATAAAGATAGGCGTGAACTTTGACAGTGCAACAAGAACCATAGGCGACTGGAAGATTGAAGAATAATATTCTTGTTTGATGCACCAATCAGTTTCTTTCTCCGAAAAAAGTAATAACTTTGAGTGCATAAACTAATCCGTCCGGCTATAGGCAACCTTTCGTCCGCCTATAGGCAAACGCAAGATTACCTATAGGCGAATTTTCGTATGGCTATAGGCGGACGAATTAGTCTATGAAGAAAAAAGAATTACTTATAGAACAAAAAACAACAAATTTAGCTATGAGCGTCTATTACGATTTATACACAAGCGGAAATCCGCAAAAACACGATGAACAGCAACCACTTTACGCGCGGGTCATTCCCTCAGGAACCATCGACGCCAAAAAGTTTGTCGAAATGGTATCAAAAGCAAACGGGTTCAGCGAGGCAACCATAGAAGGCTGTCTGCAAGCAGTCACGAATGAACTGCAACATTGGCTCTCCCAAGGTTGGACAGTAGAAGTTGGTGAACTAGGACATTTCTCCTTATCACTGAAATGTGAACGTCCGGTAATGGAGAAAAAGGAAATCCGTTCTCCTTCTATCCATTTAAATAAGGTAAACTTACGTATCAACAAAAAGTTCCGCGAAAGTCTGGAGCCTTTACAACTGGAACGTATGGAATCACCTTATCGGTCTAATAATAATCTTACCGAAAATGAATGCCGTACACGATTGATACAACATATAAACGAACAAGGTTGCATCACCCGCTCCGATTTCATGAGATTAACAGGAATCAGCCGGAACAAGGCTATCGAATTACTCAAAGAGTATCAGGAAGAGGGGATTATCCGGAAATATGGCGGTGGCAAGACAGTGGTATATCTGAAAATACAATAATTTTGCAGCCACTATTCACTAGCGGCTGCAAAATATCAGTTACATTTTTTCATCAATTTGCTGAGATTTGTTTAAGGATATGTTGTGTGTTAAGTATTGTCTTTTCTGCTGTCCGGCCACTGGCTATATCTACGCTCTTTAGCGCAGCATCCAAAGCCGGAGCAGATACTATTTTAATTTTCTCATAATCCTGGATACCTTCGCGAAGCATCTCAAAACGTATACTGGCTACTGCCTTGCTTGATGCCGTGTTATCCGTACGGTATATCATATGGAAATCTCCGGCAGTATTGGTTCCATCCTGTATATTCAGGGGGGCAGAACTCAACGGTTTTATCAAACCAGCCTTTAGCAGTCAGATGTGCACGGAATGAGGTGAGAAATGTTGTCCAGACTTCATTATATTCATCCGTTCCTATCGGTAGCTCTTTGGTCTTGCAACTTGAAGCCGTTCTATCAAAATACCCTATTGAGTTGTTCCAACCTACTTGACAGCCAGACGACAAGCACGGGCTCTGGATAGCCATTTATGCTCAGGGGCTGCACCGTTTCTATCCGGACATACAAAATACCTGCGATGAAACGGGGAAGTCCATTCCCCGGCATTTCGTTTCCCACAATGTGTCTCACTGGCTTCAAACTGTTCAGCAAGCCTGTAGCCATAAATGCCCGAAGTGTGCTGAAACAACAGATATGTTTCGAGAAGAAAATAACTCTCAAACATAACCAGACCGTATTTTCCATAGAATATGCCGCTTTGGACTATTCTTTCTCCAAAAATATAAACTATGAGTTCAAACGGGCAGGAAGGTTTCGAAAGGGCATTGGAGCTTGTTCCCGACATTATTATAAGTGACATTATGATGCCCGTCATGGACGGCATTACTTTTTACCGAAAACTAAAAAGTGATATGAGAATCAGTCATATTCCTGTTATTCTATTAACTGCCAGAACTCCAAAACCAACTGAATGTTACCGAAATCGCCTATATGGTAGGTTATTCGGAACGACGCTATTTCAGCGATGATTTTAAAAAGAGATTCGGGCAGAGTCCTAAAGAGTATATGGAGAAACATAAAATCACGAATTAACATAAGGAAACATAGTGATGTAAGTATAAGAGAACGGATAAATATGTATAGTTCAATTCATTACACCAATATTCACGATTTTATTCACGCACTTCTTCAAAATTACTTGCCTGGTAAATTCAGTTACCCTATCTTTGCATCGTGATCACAAAATAAGAACTAGAATTACTAACGATTAAAACTATTAAAGATTATGGCACTGAAATATGTAGTCAAGAAAACAACCTTTGGCTTTGATGAGAATAAAGCCGAAAAATATGTAGCACGCCCGTTCAATGTGGTAACTGTGGATTTTAAAATGTTATGCGACCAGGTAACCAAAGTCGGGTTCGTTCCACGCGGTACAGTAAAGTCTGTGCTCGACGGATTGATTGATTCCCTGAAAACATACATGGAAATCGGGGCATCCGTCAGCCTTGGAGAATTTGGTACTTTCCGCCCTTCCTTTGGATGTAAAAGCCAAAATAATGCAAAAGGGGTAACTACGGAAACATTGAAAAACCGTAAAATCATTTTCACTCCGGGCAGTCTATTGAAAGGGATGATAAAAACTGTCAGTATTCAAAAACTAGAGCTACCGGATAGTGAGACTTCTACTCCGCCTAGTGGCGGCGGAAATGAAGGTGACGGTGAGAATGGCGGTGAAACGCCAGACCCGGCAGCATAAACATTCTCTTGTTTATTAATATTTAAAAGAATCCGGTTTGGGAGTACTCAAGCCGGATTTTTTAATATACCTGAAATTTGCTTATTTCACAGAATTTCCCGAATATTGCAGCATAAATACTAATCGAAAGGGCTTCATGAAAAGAGTCGACTCCGTTATTTCCCTGGTATACTCACTATCGAAATCAGAAAAGAAACACTTCTCCTTGCAGGTCGTCAAAGACAAGGAAGAGAAGGATTATCTGGTGATTTACGATATTATAACAAAGAGTAAGCAGCCTGACGGAAATGCGGTGAAAGAAGAGTTTTATAAGCGCAGGCCGAAAGGTTCTTTTGAAGTGTCCATTCAATACTTATATGAGAAACTGGTAGATACATTACTCACATTAAGAAAGAAGAAAGATATCTACTATGATTTGTTGAACGACCTGTGCAAAGCCCGTATGCTATATGAGCGTTCCTTGTTTGAAGAGTGTTTCGAGATACTGTCCAACACAATAAAGCAGGCGCAATTCTACGAAAACAATGAGATTCTGACTATTGCACAGAAACAGGAACTGGAATATCTGCTACGGCTGAATTTCCCCAATATGACAGAGCAGGAACTGTTTCACAAACATTTTATCCAAAATGAATCTTTAAAAAAAATTCGGAAGATAACGGAGCAATCTTCTCTGCACAATTTATTGAAATACCGTCTCTCTCATATCGGAGCCATACGTACTGCGAAGCAAAAACAAGATATGAACGACCTTATGGTCAACGAGCTGTATATAGCCGCTTCTTCAGACGCGGAAGGGAATTTCGAATTGACACGAAATCATAAACTTTTTCAAGCAAACTATTTAATGGGAGCGGGAGATTACAGAGCTGCTCTGAACTCATACAAAGAGCTGAATTCTCTGTTTGAACAGAACCAACAATTCTGGTCGAATCCACCTATTTATTATTTGTCAGTGCTCGAAGGGGTACTCGGCAGTTTACGTTCAGTGGGCAACTACAACGAAATGCCGTATTTCCTGGAGAAATTAAAGAAACTAATCGTAGCGGACTCTTCACTGGAGTTTAAAGTGAACGCCACCTGCCTGCTCTTTCAATACGAGCTGTTCCCGTATTTGGATAAAGGTGATTTTTCCAGTTGCACAGAGCTCATGAATCATTATCAGGAATTACTATACGACAAAGAAGCATGGTTGAGTCCTATACGCAAAAGCGAGCTATTACTCTACACAACTCTTATACACATCGGCAATCAGAACTACAAGGCAGCGAAGAAATATATAAGCAACGCCATTATAGATCATAATATCAAATACTTGCCGCTAATGAGGACGATTCGTCTGGTTCGTCTTATAGCATACTATGAAACACAGGAATTTGAACTGATAAAGCACGAATCACGCTCCATTACGCGCAGTCTGTCTTCACCGAAAGAGCAGACATTCAAGACTGAACACACGGTTTTATGGTTCTTGAATAAAAGTAATCTGCCTATTCTAAGAAAAGACCGGGAAGCTTTCTGGGAAAAGTTATCTCCGGAAGTTCAGGAATTATATAATGATAAATACGAAAACCAGTTATTACGCATTTTCGATTTTACTGCATGGATAGAATCAAAAATACGAAAAGAAAAACTGTCTGAGGTTCTTAAACGGCACACAAATGCTAAAGAAATCTAAAAATGGAAAGCAGTTCATCTGAATTCACAGCACAAAAACATTCTCTTTATTTCTAGTTTATTCATTTGAAATTATATAATTCTACACAACAATACAATCCAAATTTTATTTTTAAACAGGATATTTTATTCTGAATATATAATTTGAAATTATATAAATGAAATATTAATGTAAAAAACGAAGCATTATTATTTCTTTTATTTGCATCATCTTAAATTATTGATATTATGGAAACTATATCTAGCAATCGACCCAAAATCGTAGTTATCGGAAGCTGTAATACCGATATGGTTGTGAAAGCCAACAGACTACCTGTCCCCGGAGAAACCATTCTAGGTGGAACTTTCTATATGAACCCCGGAGGCAAAGGAGCCAATCAAGCTATCGCAGCGGCCCGGTTGGGAGCGGAAGTCACCTTTATCTCTAAAATCGGGTACGATCTATTCGGCTTGCAAGCTTTGGAAATATACAGATCTGAGAAAATCAATACTGAATTTATATTCACCGATCAGAAAAGTCCGTCAGGAGTAGCGCTTATTTCCGTCGATTCGTTTGGTGAAAACAGTATTATTGTGGCACCGGGTGCCAGCCGTTCGCTTTCAACAGAAGAAATCAACAAAGCTGAAGAAAAAATCAAGGAAGCTGATATTATACTCATGCAACTTGAAGTTCCAATCGATACAGTAGAGTACGCAGCTACTATTGCCAACCGATACGGCAAGAAAGTAATACTCAACCCGGCGCCTGCTTCTACGTTAAGCAACTCTTTTTTAAATAATGTACATACTATATTGCCTAATCGTATAGAAGCAGAAATGTTATCTGGAATAAAGGTAATGGATGTTGAAAGTGCGCACCGGGCAGCTGAAGCTATCGGAGAGAAAGGAATAGAAAATGTAGTTATCACTTTGGGAAAAGACGGAGCTTACGTGAAAGAAAAGAACGAATATACCATGATTCCTGCCAAAGAAGTAGAAACGATCGACACAACCGGAGCAGGAGATGTATTCTGCGGAGCATTCAGTGTTTATCTATCCCAAGGACATTCGTTGGCCGAATCCGTAAAATTCGCAAATGCAGCGGCGGCTATTGCCGTCACGCGTATTGGTGCCCAGAGTGCTATCCCATACAAAAGGGAAGTCAACTTATAAAATAAAGAAAAGCCTAGGTCAATCACATAAATCTGATTCAAATGAAAGTAGTTGTTATTGGAAGTTCAAACATCGACATGGTTGCGCAAGTCAGCCATCTCCCGGCACCCGGCGAAACAGTCGGAGATGCAAATTTCATGCAGTCCCTCGGAGGCAAAGGAGCCAACCAAGCTGTGGCGGCAGCCAGGCTTGGCGGCTCCGTGACATTTGTCACCTCTTTGGGGAATGACATGTATGCGGATATTTTAAAAAATCACTTTAAGAAAGAAGGTATCACCACCGATTACATTATTGATGATGTCAATCATCCCACAGGAACCGCACTGATTTTTGTGGCTAACAGTGGTGAGAACTGCATTGCAGTAGCTCCCGGAGCTAACTATTCTTTACTGCCCGGTTCAATCATCCATTTCTCAGAAGTAATTGACGAAGCCGATATCATCGTCATGCAGGCTGAGATACCCTACGAAACAATTAAAAAAATAGCTCTATCGGCAAAGCAAAAAGGTAAAAAGGTATTGTTCAATCCTGCACCCGCCTGCCTGATTGATGAAGAACTGATGAAAGCCATTGATATACTAGTCGTCAATGAACTGGAAGCTTCATTCATCTCAGGAATTGAGTATACAGACAACAATCTCGAGGAAATTGCCGAAACATTGCTGAAAGCGGGTACAAGCAATGTCGTAATCACACTGGGAAGCCAAGGTGTATATATGAAAAATGCTAAAGCAACCATCCAACTTCCCGGATGTAAAGTAAATGCAATCGATACGATCGCCGCAGGTGACACTTTTTGCGGCGCATTGGCGGTCGTTTGTGCAAAGAAAGAAATAGATCAGGAAGCGCTCAACTTTGCCAACACTGCGGCAGCCATTGCAGTCACACGTTCGGGTGCACAACCGTCTATTCCTACTCTCGATGAAGTGAAATGCTTCATGCAAGAAAAAGAATTAGCCTTATCGTTCAACTTTTAAATTTAATGAGCCATGAAAACCTATTTGAAACAACTACTCATCCCTATTTTATCGGGATTGATAGTATGCAACTTTTATAGCTGTGATAGCGACGATGAACACACCGCTATTCCTATAGCTCCCATTCTAAAGGAAATAAAATTACCTTCGGAAAATGACATCATTCCCGGTCAGGTTGCACAAATCAACGGACTCGGTTTTGCAAAAGAAGATATAGTTTATTTAAGTAACGCTACCAATCAGAAGGAAAAAGTAGAAGTCACGGAAGTCACAGATAGCTACTTAAAATTCATTGTTCCGGTGGAAGCAGGCGGTGAGTATAGCATAACAATTGAAAGAGCCGGTAAACAAACCGTTTTAAACGGGACGTTGAAAGTACCGTTCATTGTTCCAATTATTGATGTTGTTCTTCCTTCCGGCAATGTGCAGCCCAAGAGCAAAGTCGAAATTCAAGGAAAGGGATTTGAAGCAGGAGACGTTGCCGTACTATATGCTTCCTTCTACCCGACCGGCATCGAATATAATTTGCCATTAACCCTTAATGAGGAAGGAGTGGAATTTACACTTCCTGAAGGGTTATACGGAGTAAACTCCATTATGATTGTCAGGGGAGAACGAAAAAGTAATCTCGGAACAATCACTATCGAGACAAATGTAGGAGATAAACTGGGCGGAGGTGTTGTATTCTGGGTAGATGCAACAAAAGCACACGGATATATCGTAAATATGAGTAATGTCGGTACGAATACGGAGCAATTCGGCCCGGAAAGAGAAGCATCAGATGCAGCCGGAACCAGCCAAAGTATGGGAAGCGGCTACACGAATACTCAGAATATTGTGAAAAAGTTCAATGCATTACAAAGTGCCAACAATTGGCCGGAGTGGCAAGCAGTCAAAATCGCTGCCCAACTCTGTCTTGACAATAGCGTTACAGTCGGGCAGATTACATACACAGACTGGTTTCTTCCTTCCCGAGAAGAATTGATTGAAATCTTCAAAGTGAAGAACTTATTGGCTGAGAAGGGAGTGAATATCCCCGCCAACAATTATTGGTCTTCAAGTGAAGGCGACGGCAATGATCCGGGTTGGTCTGCTTTCTATGTAAATTTCTACGAAGAAAGCAAGCTGATTTCCGAGAAGTGCTCAAAAAGCGGTTGGAAAATTGGTGTTCTTCCAATCCGGGCCTATTAACTAACAATTCTATAAAATAAGCGTCATGAAAAAACACATCATATTATTTATAGCTATCTTTTTTGTCAGTGTATTACACGCACAGACAATCAACATTAGAGGAACCGTAACCGACACGAGTAATGAAACATTGCCAGGTGTATCTATAACCATAAAAGGGACTCAAACAGGAACTGTAAGTGATGCAAACGGAAACTACAGTATCAAAGCCCAAAGAGGAAATGTTCTGGAGTTTACTTTCGTGGGCATGGTAAAACAATCTGTTACCATAGGAAAGCAAAATATCATTAATATACAAATGGCAGCAGACGCCATTAACTTGGATGAAGTAGTGGCAATCGGTTATGGTATTGCCAAAAAGAGCGACTTGACGGGGGCCGTTGCCTCTATCAAATCAGAGAATCTTACAAACTCCAAAGTAGGAACAGTGACAACTGCCTTACAAGGACTTGCCGCCGGTGTGCAAGTGACTACCGGCTCCGTAAAACCCGGTGGAGACGCTTCTGTCGTTATTCGTGGAGTAGGATCACTCCGGGCTGGCAGCGAACCGTTATATATCGTCGACGGTATTCCCGTACAAGGAGGTTTGCAGGATTTATCTTCCGGTGATATTGAATCTATCGAAATTCTAAAAGATGCTTCTTCTGCATCTATCTATGGTTCGAGAGGTTCTAATGGCGTAGTACTCGTGACTACCAAGAAGGGTACAAGTGGAAAGGCCAAAATCTCCCTGAATGCCTCTTTCGGTACGCAAAAAATGCTCAACAAGCAAGATCTGATGAACGCACAACAATATTACGAATTAGTATCCATTGCCCAGCCCAACTACAAATGGACATCAGAAGAACTACGTTTGCTAAGCCGTGGCGAATCGACCGACTGGCAGGACGCAGTGACCCAAAACGGACAATATCAGAACTATAACTTCTCGATCTCCGGAGGAAAGAACGATATACAACACTTTTTAGGAGTAGACTGGTACGATCAGAAAGGCACGGTCAAGAACTCGTCTTTTAATAAGCTGACTGTTCGATATAATATGGATGCCAAATTAAACAAGTGGTTAAGATACGGTGTACGTTTCAATGTCATCGAGTCTAAACTAATGAATATCAACGAAGAGGCAGATTCGGGATACGGAACCATGTTCAGTGCCATTAGTTCACAACCAACAGCTCCTGTTTATACCGAAGACGGTGAATATTTCGACGGCTTCCTCAACACGAAAGCAAATCCGGTAGCCATAGTCGACTTGCTTGACAAAGCCACACTCAAGTCCAGATTCGTAGGTTCCGCCTACATTGAGATAGAACCGATAAAGAACCTGAAATTACGTTCCGACAACGGTGGAGAACTTGTCTTTTACAAAGTAAATACGTATGAGGACGGACGTATGGGACAACATTATACGGCCGGCGGCCATGCCAATGTAATGTCGAATAAAAAAAGATACTGGCAAACTGAAAACACTGCCACTTATTCATTTGACATTAACAAAGAGCATCAATTCTCTGCAATGGCAGGTTTCTCCGCTTCCAAAACAGAGTATGAAGAAGTAACCGCCGACTCCAAAAAGTTGTCATCCATTCTCAAGTACTACAATTTGCAAGGAGCGGAAGAACATGGACCGAACTCTTCGTATGCAGTCCCTTCTTCCCTGGTGTCTTTCTACGGACGATTCAATTATAATTTCAGCAATCGCTATCTGGCAACATTAACCATGCGCGGCGACGGTTCTTCCCGTTTTGCACCGGGACACAGGTGGGGATTCTTCCCGTCACTAGCACTTGCATGGCGTGCCTCTGAAGAAAGTTTCATTAAAGAAAACGCTCCGATCATCAGCAACCTGAAGTTAAGAATCAGTGCCGGAAAATTGGGTAACCAGAATATCGGAGATTTCGCCTATGCTCCGACAATCGCCCTAGGAAGTGCTTCCGCCAATTACGTTTTAGGCAATAACCTGGTAACCGGTTCCGTACAAACTTCTATTTCGAATCCGGAACTGACTTGGGAAAAAGCCAACCAATTAGACTTAGGTATTGACTTCGGGTTATTCAACAACCGGATAGCTGGTACAATCGAGGCTTATTACAAGCGTACGACTGACTTGCTATGGGAAGTACCCCTTCCGTTGGAATCCGGCTTCGGCACTTCACTTACCAATATCGGTAAAATTGATAATAAAGGTATAGAATTTACGCTGAACACAGTCAATATCAGTACTAAAGACTTCTTATGGACAACAGCCTTCATGATTTCTTATAATAACAATAAAATCAAAGAACTTTATGACGGCAAACAAGATGTCAATAAATCATTGTTTGTAGGGCGTCCTATCGGTCAGTTCTACTTACTGAAATCCGAAGGTATCTGGCAAACGAACGAAGCAGCCGAAGCTGCCAAATATAACGCTCAACCCGGTGACCGCAAGATTCTGGATTCTAAAAAAGACTATGTCATCAACGGAGAAGACCGTGATTTCTGCGGAGTTTCCACGCCCAAATATTACGGTAGCTTTACCAATACGTTCTCATACAAAGGTATTGACCTTACTGCATTCTTCACTTTTGCAGGAGGACATAAAATCAATAATTCACTGAACCGTTACCTCAATTCTTTCAATGTATGGGGAAACATGAGTGAAAACTATTACAAATATTATTGGAGACAAGACAGGCCGAATAACAAATATCCTGCCCCACGAGTTAGCAGTGCTTATGCAAATGGAGACGGAACGGATGCCAATCTACAAAAAGGGGATTACCTGCGTCTCCGTAATCTGGAAATTGGTTATAGCTTGCCGAAAAGTGTCATCAGAAATATCAAAGCTTCAAATATCAGGGTTTATTTCTCTGTACAGAATCTATTCACAGCTACAGAGTTTACAGGATTTGACGTAGAGTCCAGCGACAATACCAATCCTTACCCGAATGCCCGTAGCTTTATCGGTGGTATTTCTCTTAACTTCTAAAAACAGAAACATTATGAAAAAATATTTATCAATATTAGCCTTCAGTTGCCTGACATTATGCAGTTGCGACAACTTTCTTGATTTGACTCCTCAAAGTGTATTAACTCCGGAAAATGCTTATGAGAAACCGGAAGACTGGCAACAAACTCTTTATGCTGCTTACGGCACACTTCAGGAAGTATTTGTCGGAAAATATACCATCACCCTTACTGAATTCGGAACTGATGAAGTTATTCCGTTTGATATGGGATGGGCGGCTTATTCAGAGTTACATTATTATACATTCTCCGCTTCACACGGATTCCTGGATAATCACTACCGACTCTGCTATGAAGGTATCAAACGCTGTAATGCAGTAATCGACATGCCTTCGGATGCAGTAAGTTCGGATCTCCACAGTTCCATGATTATGCAAGCCCGTTTCTTAAGAGCGATCTACTATTTCGACTTGGTCAGAATGTATGGCGGTGTTCCTTTATGGACAAAGTCATCCATTGACAGAAGTGAAATCATGAGACCCCGTGCCACGGTTGACGAAGTATATACGCTGATTACCCAGGATATGGAAGCTGCCCTCGGACTTCCGGGTTCCTGGCCGGATGCACAAGATAAAGGAAGAGCTACGTCTTACGCAGCCCAAGCTTTGCTGGCACGCATTTACCTTCAGTGGGGAAAACCTGCCGAAGCATTAAAATACTGCCGGATGCTCGAAGGAAAATTCAAGCTGTACGATAATCTTAAAGATATATTTGATCCCCAAAACAAGAATCAGGAATATGAAAATATATTTGAAATACAATTTAAGCATTCTGGCTCGTGGGGGTTGGAAGGCAGTATCCAACATTCTTACTGGGGACCTCGCAATGTAGGCGGTCCAACTAACTTCGGCGGTTGGGGAGGATTTGGTCCGACACAATATTTATACGATTCTTATGATAACGCTGATAAACGTAAAAAGGCATTCTTCATCACAGAATATGCAGGTGTTACCCAAACCCCTCCTTCCTCCGGCAAATTTTGGGACGCCGAGACTGGTAATGTGATTGAAGATGATAATCTGAATTTTACTATGATTCGTTATGCGGATGTACTTTTGATGAAAGCTGAAGCACTGAACAGCATAGATGACACAAGTAATGATAAATATAATGCCTTGAATGAAGTACGAAACAGAGCGGGACTGACTTCCATTACAGCAGCCGACAACCTGAATAAAGAGCAGTTTGCCGAAGTCGTACTGGAAGAAAGATTGCACGAATTATGTTGTGAACACCTGCGTCGTTGGGACCTGATCCGCTTCGGAAAACTGGCCGAATACATGAAAGACCACGCCGGAGTCACCATTCAGCCCTATCATGTTCTATACCCGATTCCACAGGCCGCCGTTGATGCCAATGACGCTATCACAGAAAATAACGAAGGATATTAACATAAATCATTTAGCACATGAAAAAATTTATTTTTATCACAGGACTATTGATGAGTATCTTCTTTTATTCATGCAAAGAAGAAGACCATGGCATACTTCCTCCCATTGAAGGAGGAGGAACAGTAGAAGTTAAAGACGGAAGAGTTACAATCAATCCGGCAGAATATCTTCATGCGATCCGGAATCCGATGAAAGGATTACGCGAATTCTTCGGCCCGGGATATGATAAAGTAAGAGATGAATATCCATACCCATACGGCTCTATCATTAAAGAATATATGCAATGGAATATGCTGGAAGACAACGAAAGCGACGGTGTCAACAAGATTATAGCTTACAGCAACCACAGGTGGCAAGGAGTAGAAGATATAAATGTCAAGGTTATCCCACGCATTTACATCGTATGGATGGAGCCCTGGCATGGCGGATATGCCAAGAATACTCATACCAATAACCCCGACGATTTGAACGGTTGGCACTGGCCCAGCGATATTCCGGGAGAGACATATGACGAGAACGATCTTAATGCCCCTATTATCGGGGGCTACTGCCACCCTACCTTTCAGGAAAGAGTGAAGAAACTGGTAGAGAAAGCCGGACAGGCATGGGACAATGACCCTAGGGTAGCCTATGTAGAAATGGGAATTATCGGTGAGTTCGGGGAACATCACGACCCGGATATCACCACAGTATGGGCACCTCATGATCAACCCAATCATGTAGAGAACCGTACTTGGCTGCCGGGTATTGAAAAAGTATTGGGAGATGCCTTTACCGCCGCTTTCAAGAACAAAAAGGTAATGGTGCGCTATGCTTATGAATTTAAAGATTATGAATTCGGAATCTATTGGGATTCATGGGCTATCGATGAAGAAATAAAGCGCGGCTACGAAGAAATGAAAAAGTTAGGCGATCGCTGGAAAACCCAGCCCATAGGTGGAGAAATCACCTGGAACTGGGGAAGTCTCTATAAATTCAAATCTTTTGAAGAAGTAGTGGCAGATGCCAAAACGCAAGACCTTATCATTCAGCAAATACGTGATCTGCATTGTAACCACTTGGGAGGTATCACTTGGGCTAATTTCAATGACCCGACTTTCGAACCCAATGCAGAATTACTTCAAAAGACAATGGGTTACCGCTTTCTTTTGTCCAATTTCAACTATCCGACAAATATCAAACCGGATGAGCCATTCAAAATATCATTTGATGTGATTAACACAGGCTCGTCACCTTTTTATTATGACTGGCCGGTAGAAATTTCCTTACTAAACTCCCAGACTCAAGAAGTTGTATGGAGCAAAACATTGAAAACTCCTAAAATATCACAATGGATGCCGGGAGACAACTGGAATAATTCAGCAAAAGTCTATACTCAACCGGCCGAAACGAATCATATTGAAGAAGAACTGACTTTAGACAAGAAACTGGACACAGGAGATTATATCATCTCAATTTCCATATTAGACCCGTCCGGCATGCTTCCTTCATTAAGATTTGCCATTCAGAATTATTTTGAAGGAGGACGTCACCCCATGGGACATATCGGTGTCAATACGGAACCCGTATATTTTGAAATCCCAACCGAAGATTTCGATGACATGAGGCAGGATAAAACTCTAAAATATAAAATCCAATAATAAGTAAACTTAATGAAATCAAGCATCAGAAACATATTACTCCTAATGCTATTTGGAACGATATCTGCTTGCAGTGAGAAAACCGTGACGGTTTCTTATCAGGAGTATCCGAATGCATTCAGGAATCCAATGAAAGGATTCAGGGAATTCTTCGCTCCCGGCATCGACCGGATTAGGGAAGAATATCCCTACCCTTACGGTTCACTGACAAAAGAATATATGCAGTGGAATATGATCGAAGACGACGCCAATGACGGAGTAGACAAGATTATCGCTTACAGCAATCATCGCTGGAAAGGAGTAGAAGACATAAACGTCAAAGTAATTCCCCGGGTTTTTCTTGTATGGCTGGAACCCTGGCATGGCGGAAAACCTAAAGACCCTACGAATCCGGATGACTTGACCGGTTGGCACTGGCCCAAAGGAATAGCTCCGGAAACAGGTCCTTACAAGCAAAGGCCGAACTCCGTAGCCGCCTATGTAGAAGAAAAAGACAAAAATACCCCCATTGCCGGGGGATACTTTGACCCTTCTTTTCCTGAACGCGTAAAAAAACTTGTAGAGAAACTCGGACAGGCATGGGACAACGATCCGCGGGTGGCATATGTAGAAATGGGGATTATCGGCGAATGGGGAGAACACCATGACCCGGATCTCTCAACTTACTGGGCTCCGCACGACGAACCGGATCACGTAGCTAACCGGACATGGATTCCGGGTATGGAGAAGATTCTGGGAGATGCCTTCGCCAAAGCATTCAAGAACAAAAAAGTAATGGTTCGTTATGCCTATGAATTTAAAGATTATGAATTCGGGATTTACTGGGATTCATGGTCTCAACCCCAAGAGATTGTAAGAGGTTATGAGGAAATGAAAAAATTAGGCGACCGCTGGAAAACCCAGCCCATAGGCGGAGAAATTACCTGGAACTGGGGAGACCTTGCCCGATTCAAGTCTTTTGAAGAAGTGGTGGCAGATAAGGATACCCGAGAATATGTCATGGAACAGATCCGGAACCTGCACTGTAATCATTTAGGCGGAATCACCTGGGCAGACTTCAACGACCCGGAATTTCAGAAAAATGCAGAGACACTGCAAAAAGCTATGGGATACCGGTTCGTCATCAATGAGTTCTCTTATCCGAAAGAAATAAAAGAGGGAGAACAATTCCCTGTTTCTTTCAAGGTCATCAACACCGGCTCATCGCCATTCTATTATAACTGGCCGGTAGAAATAGCTTTACTAGACCCTGAAAGTCATCAAAAAGTGTGGGGGAAAATATTGGAGGGAGTAAACATCTCCGAATGGATGCCGGGAGATAATTGGTCTGTAGATGAACATAAATACCAAACGGCTCCGGAAACTTACCACATCCGAAAGAATATTTCTATTGACGCCCCCATTGCCAAGGGAAAATATATCCTGGCTTTAACGGTGCTCGATCCGGCCGGCATGCAACCTTCACTCCGATTTGCCAATGAAAATTATTTCGAAGGCGGTTATCACCCAATGGGTTATATCGGTATTGATGAATCAGTGTCCGATACCCGTCTGAATCCGGATTTATTCTTCGACATTCAAAGTGACAAGTCTTTAAAATATCAACTCAAACAACCTGTTCCTGTGATATTCGACACAGATGTCGGCAATGACATTGACGACGTGCTAGCTATGCAAATGCTATTCAACTATGAGAAAGCCGGGAAAATAGATCTGCTAGGTATCACAATCAGCAAGTCCAATCCTTATTCAATTGAATATATTGACGGATATTGCCGCCTCAACGAGAGGGGAGACATTCCATTGGGATATGCATACAACGGAGCTACTCCCGAAGACGGAGGTTATCTCCGCCAGACCTTGGATACCATTATTGAAGGCAATAAAATACTGTATCCTCAAAGAAGTATCAAAGACAATCTGCCGGAAGGATATAAGTTATTACGGAAATTGCTGGCTTCACAACCAGATAATTCCGTGGTATTTATTGCCGTAGGACCGGAAACGAATCTTTCACGCCTGCTACACTCGGAAGCCGATGAGTACAGTCCTTTGGACGGCAAATCACTCGTTGCCCAAAAAGTGAAGCTATTGTCCGTAATGGGAGGACTCTATGGGAACGAGTTCGATTTCCCAGAATGGAATCTAGTGCAGGATATAAATGCCGCACAAACCGTATTCAGTGAGTGGCCTACTCCGGTCATTGCAAGCGGTTGGGAACTAGGCAACAAATTATTGTATCCACATCAGAGTATCCTGAATGATTTTCCGGATGGTTACAAACATCCTCTTTGTGTATCTTACCAGATATATGACAAAATGCCATACGACAGGCAAACTTGGGATTTGACCTCTGTCCTACAAGCCATAGAACCGGAAAAAGACTACTTTGAACTGTCAACAAAGGGAACGATTACAATAGACAGTGTAGGACACAGTCTATTTAATGCGTCAGACAAAGGACAACATCAATATCTTATGATTCAAGGAAAAGAAAATATTCAAAGAACATTAGATGCCATTGTCCGCCAGGTGACAGGGAAAGAAGAAAAGAATATAAATCAATAAAGAAAAAGCCATGTTTATAGTCAATAGTTATACACTAGCCATTATCTTTTGCTTCATAACCATGATATGTTGGGGTTCCTGGGGTAATACCCAGAAACTGGCCAGCAAGAACTGGCGTTATGAGCTTTATTACTGGGATTATACGATCGGTATCTTATTATTTGCCTTACTTCTGGTTTTCACCCTCGGAAGTTTCGGAGATTCGGGAAGAGGTTTTCTGGAAGATATCCGGCAAGTAGATGCCAGATACATAGTCAGTGCCTTGATCGGAGGAGTTATTTTCAATGCTTCCAACATCTTACTTTCAGCTTCGGTCTCCATTGCCGGAATGGCGGTTGCTTTTCCGTTAGGTGTAGGACTTGCCTTGGTCCTGGGTGTGTTCATCAACTATTTCAGCACTCCTAAAGGAGACCCGTTCTGGTTGTTTACAGGAGTAATCCTGATTGTTATCGCTATCATCTGTAATGGGATAGCGGCAGGCAGGCAACAGAAAGAGGGGAATAATAATAGCAAGAAAGGGATTATTCTTGCGGCTATTGCCGGCATACTTATGTCCTTCTTCTACCGTTTTGTAGCTGCTGCCATGGACCTTAACAATTTTGACTCTCCTACTCCGGGCATGGCTACTCCATACACCGCTTTCTTTATATTCTCAATCGGTATCTTCCTGAGCAACTTCCTGTTCAATACAATTGTTATGAAACGTCCGTTTGTAGGAACTCCGGTAAGCTATAAAGAATATTTTGGAGGAAAAGCAGGCACACATCTGGTAGGAATCCTCGGAGGATGTATATGGGGATTGGGAACAGCTTTAAGCTATATAGCCGCAGGAAAAGCGGGAGCTGCCATCTCCTACGCTCTCGGTCAGGGAGCACCTATGATTGCCGCCTTATGGGGGGTATTTATATGGAAAGAGTTCACCGGTAGTTCCAAATCAACCGACAGGCTTTTAGGAATCATGTTTATTCTGTTCATCACAGGATTATCATTCATCGTTTTATCCGGAGGAAACTAATTATGAAGATAAACTATATTCTTTTTTTACTGACGGCAGCCTTTTGTTATCCTTCGATAACAGTCGCCAAAATAATTGAAACCAGTTCGCCGGACAAGAAAAATGTGATAACTATCGAGACTGACAACCAGGTTAGTTACAGCTTATCCCGGAATGGAACAAAGATTCTTGATACTTGCCCGCTTTCACTTACAGTCGGAAACGACACTTGGGGAACAGACAAATGTAGAAAGGTAACCCGCAAGAGCGTTTCGGAGAAGGTGGAATTTATTGTGCCGCGTAAATATAAAGAGGCAGTGGATAATTATAACCAGATTGAGCTTATTTACAAAGACTATAAGATCGAATTCAGAGTCTATAATGACGGAGTGGCCTATCGTTTCGTAAGTACTGCGAACAATAAACAGCCTGTAAAGAAAGAGTCTGTATCTTACTGCTTCGAACAGGATCATACCTCGTATACTCTTTTAACCGACCAGCTACAAAACTGGTTTGAGCAGGATTATACGGTAAAGCCAATCAATGCATTACCCAAAGACAGTTTCTCCGTAGCTCCTGTAATGGTTGAAGTAGACAAATACAAAGTATTATTAGCAGAAGCCAATCTCTATAATTATCCGGGAATATACTTACAACCTGCCAAAGAATCCTTCCATGGCATTTTTGCCAATTATCCGGATAAGGAAGTGCCATACGAAGGGGATAATAAAATCTATGTCTCCACACGCAAAGACTATCTTATTCCCAACTGTGGGAAACGGGTCTTTCCATGGCGGGTGACCGGTATCTTCGACAACGCCTCTTCCATATTACAAAGCGAGCTTATATATTTACTCTCCGAAGAGAAAGAACAAGCCGCCGACTATACTTGGGTTAAACCCGGTAAGGTTTTATGGGATTGGTGGAATGACCGTAATATCTATCATATAAATTTCAAGAGCGGCATTAACACCGATACATATCTCTATTTGGTAGACTATGCAGCCAAACATCACATCGAATATGTCCTGATCGACGAAGGATGGTCGGCACGTAATGACCTGTTAACCCTCAACCCCGATGTTGACATTCCGCATATCTGTGAATATGCAACAGAAAAAGGAGTAGGTATCCAACTATGGTCGAAATGGGTGAACATCATGCGGCAAATGGATGAGGCTTTTGTACAATTCAGCAAATGGGGAGTGAAAGGAGTCAAAATAGACTTTATGGATCGTAATGATGCAAAAATGGTTAACTTCTACGAGCAAGTAGCTGTAAAAGCTACTCAATACAAATTGCTGGTAGACTTTCACGGTTCCTACCCCAATGAAGGAATGAGACGCAAATACCCGAACCTGATGACACGTGAAGGAGTGATAGGGTTGGAGTATAATAAATGGAGCAAGAGAGCCACAGTTACACATGATGTAATCATCCCATACCTGCGTATGTGGGTAGGGCCAATGGACTATACTCCCGGAGCTATGCTTAACGCACATCCGGAAACATTCTATGAAAATCAACATGAGCCTATGAGTCAGGGCACACGTAGTCACCAGTTAGCCATGTATGTAGTCTACGAAAGCCCATTGCAAATGATTTCGGACAGTCCGACTAAGTATGACGAGAATCTCCGGAGTTTCGAATTTATCAAAAGCATTCCTACGACTTGGGATGAGACAGTTCCTTTAGAAGGAGAAGTGGGCGAATATATCGCTCTTGCACGCCGGCGTGGTAATACATGGTATATCGGAGTAATAAACGGAAGTACTCCTCGTAGCCTTGAACTCGATCTTTCTTTCATAGGAAAAGGCAAAAAAAATATAAAAGCCCATTATGACGGTGTAAATGCTGACCAGCAAGCAAAAGATTCACAACTTATACAATATACTTTACCGGAGAACTCTAATAAACTCTCTATCAATCTATGTAGAGGTGGTGGATATATAGGTATTATCAATATAGAATAAAAAACTCTTCCAATTTTAAGAAAGCCCCTATTTGCATATCCCTTGAAACAAACAATATGTTTCAAGGGATATTTGCATCTGATAAACTACATAAAACACCCTGTCCCTATCAACTCCGATGTAGTAAAATCTGTTTTTTCTACCCCCTAAGTTCAGTTATTTTTAGAAGTAGGCCCTAAAAGCAGCTATTTTTTTTAAATCGTTAAGATATTCATCTGAAACTTTTATCAGAACTTTTGTTCTTGAATGGTATCATTTATATGACATTCGGAACGATATGAGCCATAAAAACTCATCTATAAACTTGAAACGATTAAAAAATTATATCTATGGTTTACTTAAAATTCTTTAGTATTACAAAGAACAGAATTAATAAACTGGCGGTAACCCTTATGTTGGCAGCAGGAACCTGGATTACCGGTCAAGCTCAAGAGGTAGCCGTGAAAACCAATTTGCTGTATGATGCTACAACGACCCTGAACCTTGGGGTAGAAATAGGTCTGGGAACTAAAATGACGCTGGATATATCGGGCAACTATAATCCATGGCGGTTTCATGATTACCGGCTGAAGCACGGATTGATTCAACCGGAACTACGTTATTGGACTTGCGAAAAGTTCAACGGACATTTCTTCGGACTTCACGGTTTCTACGGAAAATACAATGTCGGCGGACTGCCTTTCAACAGCAATATGAGACACAACCGTTATCAGGGGCATTTGTATGGCGGTGGCATTTCTTATGGATATCAATGGATCCTTAATGACCACTGGAATCTGGAACTCTCACTGGGAATAGGTTATGCACACCTGCAAGACAAAAAATATCCTTGTGCCGATTGCGGTGATATGATAAAGAAAGGACATCATAATTACTTTGGTCCTACCAAAGCCGCCGTCAGCATTATATATGTCATCAAATAATTACATATCACATTTATACTGAAAACCATGGGAAGAATACTACTTTACACTCTCTTTGCCCTACTATCCCTTTCTGCCTATGCAGCAGAAAAGTCCGGACTGAAAGTCATTGACTGTACCGCCCTCCATAAAGGCGATCTCATAGAACTGAACATTCTATTCGAATGTGACGGCATCGCTATTTCCCCTAACGAACAACTCACAGTGCACCCGGTTCTCATTGGGAAAAGCGACACTCTCCGCCTGCCTCCTCTCCTGTTCACAGGAAACGTCCGGAATAAAGTTAATCATCGACTCGCCCGTTTCAACGGAGAAGCAACAAGCGAGTTCCCTGACTATAATATGAAACAACTGATAGAATCGGGTCATACCCAAATAGCTTATTCACGCCGGATTCCTTTCCATTCCTGGATGTATGGCAGCCGATTAGTATTGGAGAGCACAGTCACAGGTTGTGCCGATTGTCAGCATGACCTGGAAGACATATCTCTGGCATACATTCCCAAGAAGTTGAATGTAAGCTACATTATCCCCAAAGCCGAACAGAAAGTTCTTCACAAGAATGTCTCCCTTTACCTCAACTTTCATCAGGCCAAATGGGATATTCTGCCTGACTTCATGAACAATCATCTTGAACTGGCCAAAGCGGACAGCCTCATTTCCGAGCTGGCAAATGACCCGTATATCACAGTCGATTCAATCAGCATTGTCGGTTACGCCTCTCCGGAAGGGAAATATGACTATAACACCCGTCTTTCCGGCAACCGTGCGCAAGCATTGAAGGTGTTTCTGGAAAAAAGATACACTCCGAAAAGATATATATTGAACACCGTCGCCGCTTCCGAGGACTGGGACGGACTACGCAGAAGTATCACGAAAGAAAATCCTCCTTACCGTGACCAACTGCTAGCGATCATCGACAGCATCTCAAATCCGGATGTACGTGACAGTTATATCCGCGGGCTTGACAACGGTGCCGTCTACGCCAGCCTGTTACACAACATTTACCCGTCTTTACGCCGCGTGGTATGTGATGCCGGCTATACAGTGAAACCTTTCACCAGAGAACAAGCCGAAGAGCGGCTTGCCACTCATCCGGAACAGGTAAGCCTGAACGAAATGTATATCATCGCACAAGGCTATCCGGCAGGTTCACCGAAGTTTAATGAACTGTTCGGCGAAATGCTCACCCTTTATCCCGATAACATTGCCGCCCGGAACAATCTGGCTGCCGTAGCCATTGAAATGGGGGACGTGGGACGCGCCCGGTCCTGCCTCGAGAAAATCAGCCACTCACCGGAAGTACAGAATAATCTTGGCATCCTGCTCTACCGGGAAGGAAAAATAAATGATGCCAAACACTGCTTCGAGAAAGCATGTGCCTGCGGCTGTAAGGAAGCAGTAGCGAACTTACAGGAAATCAACACACTTATGGCTATTCAATAGCACCAATTATATTAATTATTAATCCTAAACCTTTTTAAAAATGGAAATTAAAAAGACCAATTTGTTAGTGGCTATGTTTGCATGCCTGGCCGCTTGTTCGGACGACGCAACGGTAGACAACACCCTGTTACCGGACAACAGTGAAACAACCACCGTCAAATTTGAGATGAATGCGAATACGGGGAATTACTATTCACCGCTTTCGCGCAGTGTTAACCCGGCAGCCATCACGAAGGATAACTTCCGCATCATGGCATTCAAGAAAACACCCGCCGGCGAAGGGTACTTCTACGCACAGGACATCCCGACTGCCGGTATGAATTACGAGAATAACGTTTTGTCCGGAACCGTCCGCCTGCCCATAGGCGAATACAAGTTTGTCTCCACCTACGGACTGGCAAAAGACGGCGGGTTTGCTCTCCCTTCCCTTACTCCGGTGACAACAGAACTGACCGACGACCTCAACATTAGCCATGGAACGGTAGACGGTTCATCTGTGTTCTTCCTGGAGAAAGGTACGATCGAAGATCTGCATTCCTACACATTAGGCATTAATCCTACAGCCAACGAATCTGTCAGTGCATCATTAAGCCGCGCTGTGTCACGTGTGGACATCATGTTCATCCAAGCCAAGAAAAACGATGACGGAACTTATACCGAAGTTTCCGACAGCGCAGATGTATTTGGAGTGTCACAACTTGCCGACATCGAAATGCAGTTTACCGGACTGAACAGGAATGTCAACCTGCTCGGTACCAAAACAACAACGGACGAAGGCTCTTTGTTTAATGAGAATTTCACTGTTCCCGACCTGGGAAATACAGTCACCCGCGGTACCTCTACTGACGATACCAAGGTAGGTACCACCGGTTTTCTGAATTACGATAATATCAAGACGGATGACATCAAGACCGGTTCCGCGCATGTGCATGGAGCTTACTTGTTACCATACGATGAGGCTATCAATACCACAAACCTTACCTTAGTACTAACAAACGGCTTAGGAGACAAACGCACCATTGTTGCTCCGAAAAATCTCCCGTTGGAACGTAACAAGGTGACTCTCGTCAAAATTTATGTTTTAAGCGGAACCGTATTCAACACGGATGTCAAATTCAACGTAACAATTGATACGGCTTGGTTGGAAGCCAATTCTGTTGACGGTGAGATAAACTAAAAAACAGCGTTATACTTATGTGTATGCGGTTAATTATCGTTTCTCTAGCATTCCTGCCGTTGTTATTCTCCTGTTCCGGACAAGAGGAACTGACAACCAGTTCCGGCATGCCGGAAGAGAATATCCCGGCAGGGATTACAAGGGTCGCTTTCAAAAGCGGCCCCCAACCACAGTGTGTGTACATATTCCGTAAGGAAGGAAACAGCTTCCGGTATGATTCGACGATAACCGACGGCTGGTCGGCAGAAGGAACAATGACTGCCCGGCTTCTGGTAGGCGATTATAAGTTCCTATTTACCGGTCTGTTAGACAATCAGACAAATGTGCTTCCGGCTTCCTTGGATCATACAGTCACCTTCGAGCAACTTTGCTTCGCCACCCTCACAGACAGCGAACATCCCGGGAATATTCTTCCCGCCGGTGAACTTTTTCTTCCGGAACCTACCGTTGCTGATTCTGTTTATACCATTGCCGGCGGCGATGAGATTGAATGTACGTTAAAAAGAAGAGTCGCCCAATTGACATTCATATTGAAAAGAGGATACAAAGAAGGGGATGACTACATTCCCCAACCTTATAGTGAAGGACATCATGTACTGGAGAATATCCGCGAACTTCGGGTCGAGCTAACAGGCATTGCCCGGCAATGCAACTATCTGAATACTTCAGGAGAAGGTACACTTATCCGCAACTACTCCGCTGCCGAATATGAAAGTATCGACACGCAAGGATTCGCAACGTTTACAGGCCCTTTTGTCTTTCCCGCCGCCACCGGGACAGATGCCGGCCTGAACATCACACTCGTCCCCGTATCGGGAGAGCCCTATCCGCCCCTTCAACTGTCCGGCAAGCTTGAGGCCAACCGTAAACTGGAAGTCAGCCTATGGCTCACCTCTTCCTACTTTGATATAGGAGTAACTATCCAAAACCTTCCCATTTCCGGACGAACCAATGGAGATGAAGGAATATGGGAATAATAAAAATCATATAAACCAAACATCCTATGAAGAAAATACCCGTAAAATACATCGTCTTTTCCGGTTTGGCAACTATCATTGGAGGATTTTTCCACGCTTGCACGGAATCACAGTCGTTCACACCGGATTGGGTGGATAGCAAACCGGACATATCACTCCGGACGGACTTCCGGCAAGGAATCTCCGACAACGGCTTGCTAACCAGACTTTATGTGTTCAGCAGTGAAAGCGGCAACAACTATCGTCTTTCCGACTCCCTGCCACAAGTTATCAGCAGTTCTACCAGACTGAAGATCAGTCTGGCCGACCTGAATAAAAAAAACTACCGGTTCCTTTTTATCGCCACTCCGGAACAAACTCCCGAAATACACGTGAGACATTCCGGCAATTCTCCTTTCGCTTTTGGTACCGAATGGGAAAAGGTGGCGATAGAAATGGCAAATGACAGCCTGTCAGTAGACAATTACTACGGGATTAAAGACCTCACAGGCAACGAAATTCTACAAACCGGAACCATTCACGGAGAACTGACACGGCTAGTGGGTCAGATGTTGTTTTGTTTTTATAAAGCAGGTCCGGGGGGCGTCAGTGACCCGGTTCCGGTGAATGATAAAACAGTGGCATCGGTCATGGACAGGATTTCTTCTATTGACATTACTTATGAAGGAGTGCCGCGTCTGATAACATTTGACTCCGGCAATCACCCGGTTGTCTTGCCAGGTTCGGAAATTACGTTGAACCATACCATTCATTTCTCCCTGACCCCGGAAGGACAAAAGGTTCCGCTTCCCCAAACAAATGTTCCGGTAGAAGTGGCAGACTCTATTCCCGGTGGGGCTATACTAAAAGGTACCTGCCTACTGCCCACCCGACAAGAGGTTCGGGTATCAATGTTTTTTCATTATTACGATACCACTCCGATATGTAACCACACGGAAACCGCCCATATCCACGGGACAGAATGTTTCACAACCGGACTTCTGTCACTCCGTCTACCTCAAAATTCCGAATCACCCGGACTG
This sequence comes from Bacteroides congonensis, assembly GCF_900130125.1. Lineage (GTDB taxonomy): Bacteria > Bacteroidota > Bacteroidia > Bacteroidales > Bacteroidaceae > Bacteroides > Bacteroides congonensis. Next base: position 1,430,808 of record NZ_FQXY01000010.1, on the reverse strand, counting down.
GACATACTACCGGATCACTTCACCGTCAACAATGCCGGACTCCCGTGCAACCGGATAATAGATATCGACCACACATCGGGCATAGATGTAAATACCGTATGGAATTAACTTATAAAGATATAGAAAGAATATGATAAAGGAAAAGATAATCGGAATGCTGGTCTGCATTTTCATCCTGTTGCTGGCATGCTCGGAACCGGACGAAAATGATAGTCTGATAAACAGAAACATTATGGGAAAAGACAAGGTGAATGTCTCCCTCAGCCTGTCATTACCGGAAATGCAGCTGGAAGGTAATACGGACTATCGCCCAATGTCCTCACGGGCAGCAGGGAATATCCGTTCTATTATTGCCAACTCCTACAAATGCCTGGTAATAAAAGAAATTGGCGATAAATGGTATGTGGATACACTGACCCAACGGAAATTAACGACAGCCGGAACATATGCCCAAGTATCCATCACAGACGATACCCGTTTCAATGACCTTCAATTGACATTACGTCCGGGACACTATCGGGTATTGGTAGTACTAAATCCCCGCTCAACTGTTTGGAATCCCAACTTGATTCCGGGAGCAATCGTCAAGGGTGCGGCTGATACTATTGCTCATGCCTATACATACAGTTACCAGACAGATCCCTTTTATGCGAATATCGGCAAACGGGAGGTACGCTATGAGGTCTTTGCAGGAACAGCGGAATTTACAGTGGAAAAAACATCCGGACTACACTCAAATCCCGTGAACGGAAATACCCACATCGCTTTCGCACGCAAAGTGGCACAACTGCGTTTCTTATTGAAAGACGAGGAATCTAAAGAAAATAAATTCAACTTTGTAACAACCCAGCATACCGTATATGCCACATTAAAAGCCACCCAGACGGGAAATCCTTTTTGTGACGGTCTGGATTGCTGGGGAGACGCTTATTACAATCATCGCACTCCGACCACGGAGATCGAGATATGTACCAATATTGACCCGAATTGGCGGGTTGCCAAAACAGGAATACAATACAAAATGATTTCCGGTCATGTGACAATTTATTCTCCTTTTGTTTTTACGGATGACACCCGGCAAGTTGACTACCAACTGGAAGCGTTCAAGATTGCCGGACAATCCGGTCAGGGTGGTTTCACCTATGTATATTCGCAGCCGATTTCCGGTTTAAAATTGAAAAACAACGCCATCCGGCAATTCGTTTTCCGAACAACGGATGAAGTCGACCCGGATACCGCTTCCCCACAATTGCAAGTGGGATTAGAATATTTGGAGGATGAAAGCAACCAAGATTTGTTCGATTCTAATTATGAATGTAACATACCCTAATTTCTTTTGATATGAATACCAGATTATTATTCTTGCTGTCCATAATACTGCTTGCAGGATGTGTTCATGAGACATTGGATCCATGTCCTACGGGAGACGTGAAAATCAACATTTACGTAGAAAAGTTCCAGGCAGTCACCCATGATTACCGGACAGACATGGAAGTTTCTTTCAATACCCGCATCAAAGACATTCATTATTTCCTGTTCAAAGACAACGCCCTGGCAGAAGAAGGACGTATCCCGGACTGCACAACCTACGTAGCTTCACCCTATACTTTTCAGCGTAAAGGACTTGCCTTTGGAGACTATTGCCTGGCCCTTGTGAGTAATTGTAGTGCTTACGTAGGCGGGAATGTACCTACCGACCTATTCTTTACCTATGCAGGTGTAGAAAATAAAGAAGATTATTTCGCTGTCTGTTTTCCCTTCCGGGTAGATTGCGATTGCCAAAGCGAATATAACGCTTATATGGAGCGTGCACATGGAGTAATTCGTTATACATTCAGCGATATACCCGAAGACTTGACGGGAATCGAGATGACGATGACCAATTTAGGAAACAAAAAAATGATTGACGGAGATTACTCCGGACAAATGGAAGTAACCAAATTTATCCCGATAGAGAAACTCATGCGTGCAGCAAATGAAGATGAAGATATCTCTGTTGTGCTAGGAACTTTTCCGACAACGGTTGGAATGCGTTCTGTTTATCGGTTAAGCCTGTACAGAAATGGAGAGACAAAACCTTCGTATAACGAAACCGTCACAGATACGCTGACAATCCGGAGAAATCAACTGTTGGATATCTCCACCCGGTTTACAGGAGATATCCCCTCTTTCGAAATACGGGTCAATACAACGTGGGACGGAACAAATTCGGGAGGAGAAACCGATATCAATTAACAGCATCTTATATGCAAAAAAGCCACAAGGATAACCGGACTAGTTTTCTCTTGTGGCTTTTATTTTTTATATAGTTAAGATTAGACTGTAATATCCAGCAAAACTTCCCCTTCGACATTCAGCACCTTAATCCGCAACTTATCTTTCTTCTTCTCCAGAATCATCACAGTAGCACTGTCCATCTTATACCCGCCACCAATAATGACCGGATAATTATTGCCCAACTCACCCTTCGGATGAAAAGCATATTTATGGGTATGTGCATTCAAACTCACATTGAAAGGTGCTTTCTCTAATAAATTAGTCCATAAATCGGCACAAAGATTCTTTTCATAATTACCATAAAGCGGAATATGATGAATAAGGATACGTTTCTTCGCTTTCTTGAATTCTTTGGCGGACAGTTCCTTTTTCAGGAAATCGACCTGTTCATTACGCAGTTGAGTAAAATCATTCAAGCCATAATATACCCAGTGGGAATCCAGTTTGTCTTCTCCGCAGTCGAGCATGACAATACGGGAATCTCCCCAGTTGAAAGAGCCGTAAGTCTTGTCTCCTACATAGTCGTAATGATTGCGCAAACCAATAGAATATGCATTGCGGATTTCATGATTACCGCGCATAAAGAAAGTCGGTATACGGTCGCCATGAACACCTTCGGTCAGTTCGCTGATAAAAGTAGTAGCTTGTTCATGATCGACAGGGTCGTCCACACAATCACCGTTGAAAACTACGAAGTCATAATTGATATTCTGTATTTGCTTGCACAAGGCACGGAAAGTTTGCGTATGCTGATGCAGGTCATTAAAAACAATGGCAGTGAAAGAGTCTGTATCCGTTCCCGGAAGGGTGAACTCACTGAAAAACGACTGTGCTGTATTGCCGAACACCTTTTTATATGCCTGATAAAGCAGCATTTCCTGTGAGCATACACGATAATAATACTTCTGACCGGGTTGCAAACCATCTATACGTATTTTGTGCAAGTAGTTATTGCAAACCACCTGTCCGTCTACAATGGTACGTGCACGTTTCAGTCGGGTAGTGTCTGTACCATATTCCACCCAACAATATGCAGGGACGGTAGTTTCCCACATTACTGTAATGCCATTGCCTACCGGATTCTGTAAATAGGGTTTCGTGCGGAATATCTTGTCTGCTTTTTCGGCAGTACGCAGTTCTACAAGTATAGGACGGTGGTCGGAAGCCACAGGCTCATTCAATACCCGGGCAGATATAAGAGCAAAGCCGTTCGCGTTTGATTTTAATGCTGTAATATAGTCTATCGTTTCCTTAGGTTCAGGGGCCGGATAAGTATGCTGTTTGGGATTGGAAAGTATCTGAAAATCCTTTTGCAGTTCTTTAATAAAGCCGGATTCAGGTTCGGCATTCATGTCTCCGGCCAGGAAAAGAGGCTTTTTATAAGGAACAGTAAACGATTTCACCATCTTCAATGATTCCATTCGGTCTTCTTCCGTCAACGACATATGGGTACAACAGTAAATATAATCCTCAAACTCCGCGAGAATCAGGGCACGTTCCTCTTCCCTTCCCGGTAAAGGTATAGTTTGCAGACGTATGGGAACTTGTTTCGTCAACAGTCCAATTCCATATTTTCCACCATCAAAATTAATGGCGGGTGCAAAGTAGGCATGCATTTGTGTGCGGTCGGCAATTTCTCCTAATACATACTTCTGTCCGCTTCGACTTGTCATACTATCCACTTCCTGTATAGCCACCACATCAGGAGAAGCGTTGTTTATCACATTCGCTACACGCTGGAAATCACAGACATTATCCATGCCATTTGCATTTTTGATATTGTAGGTCATCAGCTTTAATGTATTCTGAGCCTGTAACGGAAAAATAAATAGAGTAGCAATAATTAATAAAAGATTCTTTTTCATGTTTCTCATTTTTGGGGTTAATGTTAAGCGGCTCAAAGGTAGTGAAAAAACAAAAGGCCGCAAAGATATGTGTCCATACCTTTGCAGCTTTTACCATGAATTGTTTGTGTGTGACTATTATATCTGCAAGTTTCAAATAATACCCCGCACCCTATCATCAAATGCGGAAAGCGCAGCTTTCGCTCCTTCTCCCATAGAGATAATGATTTGCTTATATGGTACGGTCGAAACATCTCCGGCTGCATAGATACCCGTCACATTAGTACGGCAATGTGCATCAATCACAATTTCACCCGGGCGATTGGTTTCCACCACTTCACGGAATACACTGCTATTCGCAGAAAGTCCGATTTGTACAAACACACCATCCAGTTCAAAGAGACGTTCTTCTTCTGTTTTACGGTCTTTGATGCGCAGGGCAGTCAGTTTATCACCGTTTCCTATCACTTCCGTAGTTTGAGAACTTACAAAAACCTCTACGTTCGGCAATGATTTTAGTCGTTCCTGAAGTACATTATCAGCTTTCAGTTCATCCATAAACTCAAAGACAGTAACTTTAGAGCAGATACCTGCCAAATCTATAGCTGCTTCGATACCGGAATTTCCTCCGCCGACTACCGCTACATGTTTTCCTTTATAAAACGGCCCGTCACAGTGAGGGCAGAAAGCAACGCCGCGACCTATATATTCCGCTTCTCCCGGAACGTTCAGTTTGCGCCAACTCGCACCGGTTGCAATAATCAAGGCCGGAGTCAGGAACTTTTCGCCGACAGAAGTAGTGACCAGCTTTTGTTTTCCCATAACTTCCACCTTTTCCACTTTACGATGTTCAAGTAAATCTACGGGATAACGCAATAAATGAGTTTTCAGATTGTCGGCAAGCTCGTTTCCTGTTGTCTCGGGTACAGAGATTAAGTTCTCGATGCCAACTGTTTCCTTCACCTGTCCGCCAACACGCTCGGCTACAATAGCCACACGCAATCCTTTACGGGCAGAATAAATAGCTGCCGATACTCCTGCGGGGCCTCCACCGGCTACAATCACATCATATTCCTTTACTTCCGTTTCTGCTTTGGTTTCATCAATACCGTATTGTTCTTCCAGTTTCGCAAGTAGCTCACCAAATTCGCCACGACCTACATGAAGCAGTTTGCCATCTGCAAAGACAGAAGGAACTCCCTGTATCTTCAATGCATCCACTTCATCCTGATAAAGCGCACCGTCTACCATCTCATGGGTGATGGAAGGATTCAGCGTAGTCATAGCATTGAGAGCCTGTACTACGTCAGGACAGTTCGTACAAGTCAGTGAGACGTAAGTCACCAAATGTATCGGGCCTTTCAGTGCTTTCACCCGGTTGCAGACAGCCTCATCGGGGAAGTTCTTCCCTTTGCCGTCCAAGTTTAGGATAGCCAGTAACAGCGAAGTGAACTCATGTCCGTTGGGAATCCCACGGAAGGTTATTCCTGTACGGTCGCCGTTCTTCAACAAAGTAAATTTCAGCCCGCCTCCTTCATTCACCTCACAAGTGATGTGGTCGGAACAATCCGCTACATCTCCCAGCAGTTCTAACAATTCAGTTCTATTCTCATGACTGGATGATACCGATATATCAAAAGTAAAATTCGCCTCCAGTCCGGCAAATATACCCTTCAGTTGTTCTTTTAATGCAGATTCTAACATACCTGTTCTCCTTTCGTTTTTTGAAAAGAAAGGCCGGCAGCGTTTCCCGTTACCGGCCTTCCATCATCATCATTATCAAAGATCTATCAAATCTTACCTACCAGGTCGATGCTTGGTTTCAGGGTAGATTCACCCTTCTTCCATTTGGCCGGACAAACTTCCCCGTCATGGCTGGCTACAAACTGTGCAGCTTCTACCTTACGAAGCAGTTCGCTCGCATCACGGCCAATGTTGTTATCATTCAATTCCACCACTTTAATCTTTCCTTCCGGGTTGACAACAAATGTACCACGGTAAGCCATACCTTCTTCTTCGATATAGACACCCAACGCACGGCTCAAAGCGCCGGTCGGGTCTGCCAACATCGGGTATTGGATCTTGCGGATACTTTCAGAAGCATCATGCCAAGCTTTGTGTACGAAGTGAGAGTCAGTGCTTACCGAATAGATTTCTACGCCCATCGATTTGAACTGATCGTACTTTTCAGCCATATCCACCAATTCGGTAGGACATACGAAAGTAAAGTCGGCAGGATAGAAGAACAGAATCGCCCATTTACCTTTCAGGTCATTGTTGGTTACAGTCTTGAAAGCTCCGTTGTGAAAAGCCTGAACACTGAATTCAGGAAGTTGAGAATTTAAAATTGGTTCCATAATCTTTATTGCTTTTATTGTTATTAATTGATTTGACTTATAACATCAGAAACTTCGTTTTGTTTCTTGTTTCTGATGCAAAGATAAAAGCAGAAGTCCCGCCTTGCAAAAAATGTCCAATCGAATAATTCTATGCGGTGATAGATGAAACCGATAAGTCCGTAAAAAGTTCTATTTTTAAGATTCTCATCACAACCGGGATTGTAAAATTCTCACTAAGAGAAGAAATAGTGTATAAAACAACGAATATATATACTATTACTTAGCCTTTTATGCATATAAACAAGACGGATATGCATAAAACAGCCGTTTTCCGGATTGTTTCCCAGTGAGGTACAAAGTGTTTCCCGTAATGAAACGAAGTGTTCCCCGGTGAGGAACAAAATGTTTCAAGGCAAGAAACAATCCGGACACGATAAAGAAGGGTTTCAAACACCTATTTGAAGCATTATTTACCCTAGTTGGCATAAGAGCAAGAAATAACCGGCATCATCATTTTCAAACAGAACCCTCAATATTCCTTTCCACAAGCACCAATAACCAGCAAAAGAGCGACACATTAACAGGAAACAATCCAATATAGCAACATCTGCAAACTTATCAGTGCCAAATCCTTCGATTTTTTTCCTTCAGGCCTATTCCGGATCGTATATTTCAGAAAATAGAATGATTGAATATACAATTTTTCATATCTGGTCTTTTTCCGGACTATTTATAAATCAGCACTCCTCTCCCCTAATTTTAAGGCGTACGCAGATAATTTAAAAGAGAAGTTTGTAATTTGGTAAAGAGAAAAGTACTATAAGTCAAAGCCCGAATATTATAAATCGCTTTATTTGCATCACCATTTAAGTCTATTTGTATTTATTCTTATTATAAACTTTAATATCTGCACTATGAAGAGAAAGGTACTATTAAGCACATTGTTCCTAATGCTCCACATGACAGTAGTATTAGCACAGCAAGTAACTATTTCAGGGCAAGTGTTGGATGAGAAGAGCGAACCTCTGATCGGTGCTACGGTAAATATCGAAGGCACTACCAACGCCGTAATTACAGATTTAGAAGGAAAGTTCACAATAAAAGCGCTTCCTTCCGAAAAGATTGTCATCGGTTATCTGGGATATAAGCCCAAAACCGTGGCTATCGGAAAAAACCGCAGGTTCAATATAGTTCTTGACCCGTCGGTGACAGAGATGGACGAGGTAGTTGTCGTAGGATACGGCAGCCAGCGAAAAAGCGATATCGCAACCGCCGTAGCATCAGTCAACATAAAGGATATTGCCCAAAGCAGTTCGGCACAGACCCTGCAAGCACTGCAAGGCAAAATCAGCGGTGTACAGATTATCCCGACAGACGGCTCACTATCAAGCGGAATGACTTTCAGAATCAGAGGTGTCAACTCCATCACAGGCGGAACCCAACCTCTGTTTGTAATCGACGGCGTCTCTATGCCAACCCAACAAATTACGAATGAAGATACCGAAACGGTAAACAACCCTTTGTTAGGACTGAATCCGAACGATATCGAATCAATGGAAATATTGAAGGACGCAGCGGCAGCAGCCATTTATGGAGCTAAAGGAGCCAATGGCGTTGTCATCATCACCACCAAACGGGGAGCAGCCTCTACCAAACCTAAATTCTCGTTCAGCCTGACAGGAGGTTTGGATATGAATCCCAATATTCCGCTGGAAGTATTATCTCCGGAAGAGTACGCAAAGAAAATGCTTGATTACGGAACATACGATAGTCCGAACCTCATCAATTTCTGGCAAAACGTGATTGACAACAAAGGTTGGAGCGACCCGTCCGTACACAATTGGATGGATGAAATTACCCGGACAGCCAGGAAATATGAAGCAAACGCAAGTATATCCGGCGGAACAAAAGGGACAACTTACATGCTCTCCCTCGGATACCTGAACAATACGGGAATTATCAAACGCTCCGCATTCGACCGTTTCACCTCACGCCTGAACTTGAATCAGGAGGTCAATTCCAAAATCAATATCGGAATTAATTTATCTTATTCTACGTCCAAGGACAAGAATCCGGTCAGCGACTGGTCACAGTCGGGAGTTATCCTCAATGCCTTGCAAATTTCCCCTTTCCTGTTTTATCCGGGACTGGCAGATATCATGAATTACAGCAACGTCAATATCATGAGCCCACTGGTAGCAGTGGAGCAGGTCGACATAAATAACCGATACAGTGAACTAAACGGCAATATCTACTTCAACTACAAGATATTGAAAGACCTGACGTTCAGCACCAGTGCTTCCTACCGCCAATATTCTATGAACCAAGACAAGCTCTGGGGCTCGGACACATGGTACGGGCAATCGGAAAGGGGCCGTATGGAAATCAGCAACCGGGAAGAAAACAGTTGGGTGTACGAAGCACGCCTGCAATATGCCAAAAACATAAAGAAGCACTCTTTCTCATTAATGGGAGCCTTCGAAGCCAGCAAATGGTCGATGAAAGACATCTACAACAAATCGACAAACTTTGAGGATATGGCTGTCGGTATATGGGGAATAGACAAAGGGCTGGTTACTTACGCTCCCAAATATACGTATGACAGCAACCAGATGATTTCATATATCAGTAGAGGAACCTATACCTTCGACAATAAGTATGTATTAAATGCCTCCTTGCGTGTCGATGGTTCATCCAAGTTCGGAATCAATAACAAATACGGATATTTCCCTGCCGTCAGTGTGGCATGGCGCGCTTCCGAAGAAGAATTCATCAAGAAGTTTGATTTTATATCCAATTTAAGGGTACGTACCAGTTTCGGTATGACAGGCAACAATCAGATACCCTCTTACCAATCTCTGTCTCAGTTGGAGAATAACAAAGTAGTAATGAACGGAAGCTCGATAGAAATCGGTCGCTACCCTTCCAATGTCACCAATGACGACCTGAAATGGGAAAGCCAGAAACAGTACAACATCGGATTTGATTTCGGAGTATTGGACAACCGTTTCTCCATCACAGCAGACTTTTACTACAAAAGGATTGACGACATGTTACTGCAAGTAAATATACCTTCCACCTCCGGTTATACCAAAGCCTGGAAAAACGCAGGTTCGATGGAGAACAAAGGTATGGAATTCGCCATCAACGCAAACTGGCTGAAAGGCGCTTTCAACTGGTCGACGGACTTCAACATCTCCTTCTACAAGAATAAGATTCTGTCATTGGACAAAGGGCAGTACCAACAATTCTATGACAGGGGGATTAATGCCAAAATCACCAGTGACGTCTTGCTCAGAGTGGGCATGCCGGTAGGTATATACTACGGTTATATCAGCGACGGAACCTACAACAATGACGCCGAAGTCATCAACGGTTATCCCGGTCCTAACCTCGGGTTGGGACAGCTCAAAGTGGTCGACGTAAATAAGGACGGTGTGATTGACTCGAACGACCGCACCCCCATTGCGGACGTTAACCCCAAGCATACAGGAGGAATCGGAAATACATTCTCTTATAAAGGTTTTGATTTGTATGCCTTCTTCCGATGGTCATACGGCAATGACGTGGTTAACGGCAACGCATATTACCTCGTAGGCACGACCAGCATCAATAATGTACTGAAAAGTGTCTATAAAGATGTATGGTCTGCCAACACTCCTGATCACAATTATCCTTTGTACGGCAGAGGTACATGGGGAGAAAGCGTACTTAGAAGCGACCTTGTAGAAGACGGTTCATTCTTACGGTTGCAAACCCTGACTCTGGGCTATAACTTCCCTGCCAAACTAACCGGCAAAATGGGACTCTCCAAAATGCGCATAGCACTGACCGGAACGAACTTATGGCTCTGGACCCGTTACTCCGGCTTCGACCCCGAAGCAAATACCGGTTACGGAACAGTAGCCCGTCTGGCTCCCGGACTCGACATGAGCCCGTACCCGAGACCACGCTCCTTCTCGCTTTCAATCGAACTAGGGTTTTAATCATAAAAGAACAAGTACATGAATAAGTTTAACATATTAATTGCAATGCTTGTATGCCTGAACATTTGTGGCTGCTCCGATTTTCTGGAAGAAGACCCCAAAGGCAGACTGACAACAGGTAATTTCTACAACAGTGAATCCGATGCGCGACAAGCCATCAACGGTGTTTACCGCAGATTATCCGACTCGTGGGTGACGGGATATAATATCAAGCAAATCCCCAACGACCTGCTGAAACGCGCAAGCTGGGACGAAGCAAGCGGACTAAGTAACTTCACATACGGTTCTGAAAACACTTATATCGCCGGTATGTGGCAAAATCACTATGCAGTGATTAAAGACTGCAACTCGGTGATAGACAACGTGACTGCCAATAAAGAGAAAATCAACAACTGGGAAAGATATGTCGGACAGGCACATGGCATCCGTGCTTTCCTGTATTTCGACCTTGTCAGGTGGTTTGGTGATGTACCGCTGGTATTGACCGATACCAAATCTCTTGACGGACTGGAGGTGACACGCACTCCGCAGAAAGAAGTATTCCGGCAAATCATAGAGGATTTCGAATACTGTATCAGTCACACAATGGATAAGGGCGACACTTCAAAAGGCTATCAATACGGCAGATTGACCAAAGACGCCTGTCATGGTTTCCTGGCTAAAGTATATTTATGGTTGGGTAGCGTAGCTCAACGCGACGGAAAGGAAATATCAGGCAATGCAGCCGACAATTTCGAGAAGTCACTCGAACATTCAAGTGCTGTTATTCAGGGCGGACGTTACAAACTGGTAGACTATTATCCGGATGTATTCAATGCCAAGACCCGGGACAAGGCACCGGATGAAGTTTTGTGGTGTGTTCAGGGATTGACAGGTGACGATACGGGAACATGGACAGGCATGATGTTCGGTATCAGAGGCAACCAGAACCTCGGAGGTTCGTGGGATAACATTTCAAGTTCGGACTACCACCGCATGATGTATGAACCGAGCGACTCTATCCGCCGTTTATGGAACTGCCCACGAATGACCATACAAGACGACGGAACGTTATGGGGCTGGGACTACAAGATGTATTGGGACACAAGGGGCGACCAGAAGCTGAGCGAGGCCACGGAGAACAATAACTGGCTGCAATGGAGTATCGGCAAATTCAGACGATATCCGTTGGCAGACCCTTCATCATACAATTACACCAACTTCGGTATGGATGAACCTCTGCTCCGCTATGCGGACGTGTTACTGATGTATGCGGAAGCATACAACGAAGTCAACCATGGTCCCGGCGACTACCGACCTTCTTCTGGAATGGACATGAGCGGAATCTCCATACAGTCTGCTTACGACGCTGTCAACCTTGTGCGCAAACGTTCGCGAATCGCCAATGAAGGCATTATGCACCAGGATGTACTGCCCCGTAAATTAATTACCGACTATGCCACCGAAGTAGACGAATGTGTACCCGACTGGAAACCCGGAGCATACGGTTATATCTACGATGGAGTAAGAACTGCCTGGGAGTATAACAGATACGGCGATGATTATACAGCCTTCAGAACTGAAATACTTAACGAACGGGCACGCGAACTAGTAGCCGAGTCGACCGACAGGTGGTGCGACCTCGTCCGCCGCGGTATCCTGGTAAAGCAGATGCAGGCATGGCGGCAATACAACCCGTTCATCAGTAATACGGAACGGGAAATCACAACTCCCGGAGCTCCAGAGAATATCCAATCCCGCAATATGTTATTGCCCGTGCCCTTGAGTGAAATAGATGTGAACAAGAACCTGACTCAGAACCCGGGATATTAATCTTTTGTGTCAACTTAAAACGATAAGAGAATGAAAACAACCTATACTAAATTCATACTTCTGCTCGCAGCAACTACATTTATTGCGTGCAATGAAGAGGAAGCCCCCAGCTTACATATCTCCGCCAGCGCAGACAAGACAGAGGTAAAGGTAGGAGACCCCGTTACATTCAGTATCCGGCATAATGCAATGGCCGTATCCATTTACACCGGAGACGACGGGCACGACTACAAGAGCAGTGCCTACTATCTACTGCAAGGAAAAACCAACAATGATTTACAAAACAACAATTATCGCCCTATCGATCCGGAAATTACACCGTATAATTGTAACTTTGCCGATACACCCGCCGGTTCCACTTCCATTAAGGACAATCTCGCAGAAGTTGTGAACGCAGGCAGTGGCGATAACCTGATAGGTTCGGAAGCCGAAATCGAGTATGACGAGTCCATTCAGCAAAATGTACTGAAAATCACATCCGTTCATCCCGAATGGTGGTATCAGGCACTCCGCCTGCATACGGACGCCAAGCTGGGAACAAACAAAAAGCTGAATTTACGGATGAGATTCGACAAAGACATTCTGGAAGATGTCAGTTCGGGAGAGCAGCGTCCGGACATCACAACCTTTCAGGTAGTCATCCGCCTCGGCGGCATTGGAGTCGGTGAAACGGAGGTTATATTCAGAGATGAAACCGTCTGGGACATATACTGGAATCCCAATACCGCGTTTACGGACTACTCCGTTGATTTGTCAAGTGTTATAGACGCCTGGCAGGGAGCTACGGGAAAAACTATGGGTACATTGTCATACATACAGATCTTATTTACTCCTAGTAATAATGCCGGATATTTAGGCGATTACTACATAGCTTCCGCAAGTTATGGCGATATAGACTATATTCCGTTCTCCACAGGCCAGTCTCTGAACATCAATGACAACTCCGGAATATTGAAATATCAATATACGTATACGCAACCGGGTAATTATCAGGTAGTCGTAATAGGCACCAATACAAGTATGAAAAACTATTCGGATAGCGGGTATAAAGACAATGTAGGAAACAATATTCATGCAAGTGAATATGATTACAACACTCAGTTCTCTACCATTGACATAACCGTTCGTCCATAACACAGACGTTTTTTGCTTATGAGATATTATAAACAAATCATTCTGTCACTTATCGTTCTTTCCTGTGCATTCATAACCGGCAATGCACAGGAAGAACTCCTGTTCCGTCATCTGACCAGAAACGAGGGACTGCTACACGATAACGTGACCTGTATCGTACAAGACTCCTTAGGATATATGTGGTTCGGAAGCCATAGAGGGCTTAATCGGTACGACGGATATTCCATTGATTCCTACAAGTACGAAAACGGTATTATAAATTCAGTCTATTATAACAGAGTTTATAGTATTCAGATAGTAGGCCGCTATATCTGGCTGGCTACAGAAGCCGGACTGGCTTGTTTTGATATCAGAACCAAGCAATTTGTCAGTTACCGGACAGAGGCTCAACCCGATCCCGCCTTTTATTCCAAAGTCAGGGTGCTCAAGCAGGGCATTGGTAATCAGTTATGGCTCATATCGGATAACCAAATCAGATTGGTAAAGATTGAATCTTCCGGAAAAGATAACGGGGAACCGGTCATTTCTGCCAGAAAGATAGGAGACACTTACAATTATATTTCCGACGAGTTGAACCCGAAGGTAGCAACAGACAGCTTGGGAAATGCCTGGATTTCGGGAAAAAGGTATCTGTCTGCCTACAAGGTTGACGCTAAGGGAGAACTGAAGTTTTCCGGCAATATCAATAATAACATAGGATCGGGAGTCAGGGATATTTGTTATGATAACGGAGATTTATGGATCATCTATCAGGAACATCTGGCTAAATATAAAATCGAAAACGACGGCAGTTATACACTAGCCAAGCAGGTCATGTTCCATACTCCGGGTGGAGTACTGTCCTTATGTGTTGACCCCGAATATGTATGGATAGGAGCAAACGAAGGGCTTTTCCAAGTATGGAAAAGCAATGAGTCCACCTCTGTCATGGAACATAAGCACTCACCGTCCAATCCCTATTCGGTAGGAAGTGACATCAACAATATCTTCCTCGACAGGGACAATAATCTATGGGTATCCGCCTGGACCGCAGGCGTGTCTTATGCCAATACAAGGACCCGTTTTTTCAAGACAGTCAGATACAGTCCTTTCAGAACGTCCGATACAAGTATCGGTTCCGAGTTTATCAGTTCCGTACATTACAGCAAGGATGGCCATGTATATATGGGAAGCAAGTTTGGCGGATTGAGCTGTTTCGATATCAGAACTAAAGAGGTGATATGGGATTATTGTCACCTTCCCCAGTTATTTCCGAGTATCACAAGTATGCAGTCGGATAACAGGAATGTCTATGCAGCTGTCAGAGATAATATCGTCATTATCAATAAAAAGACAAGAGAAGTTACCCACTCACTGCGGACAATCAACGGCGGTTATATTTTCTGGCTGGATTTCGACAAGTTCAACCGTTTGTGGGTCACGACGTATGCCGGACTGGAGTGTTTCGAAGAGATCAACGGTCTATGGAAAAACACGATGACCTATACCAGCCGGACACCCGCTCCCTGTAATCTGTCCACCGACTTGCTTCACAACATATATAGCGACACAACTAAAAATGAACTCATTATCACATCGGCAATGGGTATCAACCGTGTCATATTCGATAATGAAGGCAAAGTAGTCCGTATCGTCAAATATCTGGCGAGAGAGAACGACAAGAACAGTTTAAACAGTAACTACATCTGGCCTATCGACAAGGGAAGTGACTCTACTTACTGGATAGGCACCATGGGCAACGGGCTTAACAAAGTGACACTGATAGACAGGCCTAACGGGATTTATGACTACTCAGCCGAAAGTTACGGGATAGAAGCCGGAGCGACGTCCAACGACATAGAGAGTATCGAAGTCGACAAGTTCGGGCGTGTATGGTGCGGAGGCTTTAACCTGAACTACTTCGACGACGGGATAAAACGCTTCAATGTATTCGACACAAACGATGGCTTACAAAGTTATGTGTTCGGTACTTCCTCTTCCGCCAAGGATGACGAAGGAAACTTATACTTCGGAGGAGCCCACGGCCTGAACTACTTCACTCCTATTGCCGAAACTCCGCATAACACCTCATATCGTGTTTACTTTACCGGTTGCCATATCAACGGAAAACCTGTAGACTCGGACATCGAATTTTCCAACAGTCTTGAACTCAAGTATCCTGATAATAATTTCTCCGTCAACTTCACCTCATTATCTTACAGAAACCAGCACCACATACGCTACCGCTACAAACTGGAAGGATATGATAATGAATGGCGACATATAGAAGCAGGCAAGGAACCAGCCGTAGCTTATCAGAAAATTCCGTTCGGTTCGCATACCTTACTGGTGGAAGCAGGCGACTGGCAAACATGGAGTAATGAACAATATGCATTGCAGATTTACTCCCACCCCCCTTTCTGGATGACTTGGTGGGCTTATACCCTATATATCCTCGCCATTCTGGGACTGTTCTACGTAGGTTTCCGTTACTTCATCAAGTGGACTCAGATGAAGAATACGATTTCCATGCAGAAAGAACAGGAACGACAGAAAGAGGAAATGATGCAAATGAAAATGAGATTCTTCACGGATGTTTCTCATGAGTTCCGGACCCCGCTGACCTTGATAAGCCACGCTATCAATGAGATTGCTGAAGACGAGGACATTTGCACAAACAAATATGTAAATATCATAAAGCATAATACAGGCAAACTGTCAAACATGGTCAACGAACTGCTTGATTTTCACCGGGCAGAAGTGAAGTCCGCCCAACTCAGGACGGCCTATACTTCTATTCCTGAATACGTGAGCGATATTTACGAAGAATTCAAAGGTTGGGCGGAAGCCTCCGACATCCATGTGAACTTACAAATTGACAATCCGGAGATCGGGATGTGGATAGACCCGGAGCATTTCGGTAAAATACTGTCGAATATCCTTTCCAACAGTATACGCTATTCTCATGCCGGCAGCGAAATCAACATTCAGGTTGCTAAAGGATACATGAATGACATTGTTCCCCGCTATAAGGATTCTTTCTGGAATACCAAAGAAATGATTCCCGGCGAACAGGCGATAATAAGAGTGAGCGATACTGGGATTGGCATAGAGAAAGCCGTACTGCCTACCATTTTCAAACGTTTTCATCAGGTGCAAAATAATACAGGTAAACAGCATACCGGTTCGGGCATCGGGTTATCTCTGGTCAAGTCCCTTATCGAACTCCACCACGGCGGAATTATCATCAGCAGCAAGCCGGATACAGGAACCGAAGTTATCATAGCCCTGCCGATATCGGACACCTATCTGGCCAAAGAGGAAAAAATAGAAGAAAGTACTTTCGTACTAAAAGACTATTTATCAAACTATGCAGTAGAGTACGAACCATTGGAGATAGAAGAAACCACAGCCATCTATATGGAAGGCAAACCTACGATTCTGCTGGTAGACGACAACCACGAAATACTTATGATATTAAGGGAGTATTTCGTAAAAGACTATAATATCATCATGGCTATTGATGGACAGGAAGCCTTGGACAAATGCAACCGCAGCCTTCCGGACATTATCATTTCAGACGTAATGATGCCCAGAATGAACGGTATAGAACTGTGTGCAACTCTAAAGAAGAACTTACAGACTTGTTTTATTCCTATCATTCTGCTTACTGCAAAATCGCAGGTTGAGGACCAGATTGAAGGGATTGAAATGGGAGCGGATGCGTACATCCCCAAACCCTTCAACCCCAGACTTCTCAAAGCAAATGTCCGCAATCTTCTCAATAAGAGTCATCAGACACGGAATCTGTCTACCGCCAACAACGTCCGGCAGGAGATTCAAGACAAGAAACAGAGAGAAGTGTTTGACAAACTAGTAGAGTTGGTTAATGCCAATCTAACCGACCGGCAATTCTCTGTCGACCACCTCTGCCTCGAACTTGGGATGAACAGAACCAAATTATATAGCTTTATCAAATCGACAACCGGAATGTCTTTGGGAAATTACATCCGTAAGATTCGGTTGGACAAGGCAGCAGAATTGTTAAGAACCACCGATATGTCAATCAGTGAAGTCGGTTATGCCGTCGGAATCGAAAGTCCGTCTTATTTCACGAGAACATTTAAAGAACAATTCGGCAGTTCACCTTCCGAATTTATCAAGCATTAGTCACATTAATATTTATATTATGAAGAAATTAATCCTCAGTATCCTGGTATTCAGCCTCGCTACAACCGCTTTGCCACAACAGGTAAAAGAAATAGAAATCCTTCCCAATGAAAAATGGTGGGGAGGAGCTACCGACCTCGGCAATAAAATGCCTTTCTGCGATAACACAATAGAAGCCGACCTGCAAACCCAGAATTTTAATAACCAGACTACCCCGTTACTTATCTCGAATAAGGGACGTTATATCTGGTGTGACGGTCCATTCCGGTTTCAACTGAGAGACGGCAAAATCCGCATAGAATCCGCCAGAGGAACAATAGAGTGCGCTACCGCGGGAAACACATTAAAAGAGGCTTACCTAGCCGCTTCCGGAAAGTATCTCCCACCCGCCGGTATATTGCCGCCCGAACTGTTCTTCTCAAAACCGCAATACAATACCTGGATAGAGCTTATATATAATCAGAATCAAAAGGATATCCTGGAATATGCAAGAAGTATTATCGACAACGGATTTCCTACCGGCATACTGATGATTGACGATAACTGGCAAAAAGATTACGGAAACTTCAACTTCCGCCCGGACAAGTTTCCGAACCCCCAAGCAATGGTTGACGAACTTCATGCCATGGGATTTAAAGTGATGTTATGGGTAAGTCCGTTTGTATCACCCGATAGCGAAGAATTCAGGTATCTAAAGACAAAGGGATATCTGGTAAAAAGAAAAGGCAGTGACCAGCCGGCAATTCTCGATTGGTGGAACGGTTCCAGTGCCTGCTATGACCTGAGCAATCCCGACGCTTATAACCATTTACGGAGTACGCTCAAGAAAATGCAGCAAGACTATCATATCGACGGTTTCAAATTCGATGCGGGAGACCCAGAAAGATATCCGGAAAAAGAGGTGGATGTTTTCGACCGCCAATCGTATGATACCGAACAGACTTATTTATGGGCTAAGTTGGGGCTAGAATTTCCTTATAACGAATTCCGAGCCTGTTGGAAATTAGGCGGCCAGCCTTTAGTGCAGCGCCTGGGTGACAAGAAATACTCATGGAACGGAGTGGCAAGCCTGGTTCCCTCAATGATAGCTGCGGGTCTGTTGGGATATTCGTATGCCTGTCCCGACATGATTGGCGGTGGAGAATATTCCAGTTTTCAGGGTATTGATGCGTCCGGTTTTGACCAGACATTGATTGTACGCTCCTGCCAGATACATTCCATGATGCCGATGATGCAGTTTTCAGTAGCCCCCTGGCGGATTCTAAGCAAAGAGAACCTGGAAACGTGCATCAAGTATGCCAAATGGCATGAGCAACTAGGTGATTATATACTCTCACAGGCAAAAAATGCCTCTATTACAGGAGAACCTATTGTACGTCACATGGATTATGCCTTCCCTAATCAGGGATTTGAAGAATGCAGGGACCAGTATATGTTGGGGGATAAATACCTGATAGCCCCCATTATGTCCAGCGACAATACACGTACAGTAAAACTCCCCAAAGGTAAATGGAAAGATGATCTGGGAAAAGTCTATAAAGGAGGTAAAACGTATACCCTCGATGTCCCTCTTTCACGGCTTCCCTGGTTTGTAGAAGTTAAATAATCCCGAATATTCACACTTCATATATAGTATCCCATGAAAAGACTCTTGTTATCTCTTTTTTGTATTCCGGCTCTGTTATTGACTTTCTGCAATGACAAAGTAAACTCCAAAGAAGAAACAGAATCTCCCGCTTTCAGTGCACCGGATCAACTGGAGAAAGTAACATACCAACCCTCGGAGGAAATAATTTGTAACCCGGAGAGAGGATTCTTCACTCATCAGGAATATGCCACGGACAATAACCACTCCATTACCCCTGCCTTCTTGAAAGAATGTCGGGAGAAAGGCATGAGCCTTATATTCACCGCCTACTACATGAGAGATTTCAAAGATAAGTTGATTTCCGAAGAATATCTGCAACGGATACGCAACAATATGTTGGTTCTCAGAAAAGGAGGAGCAAAATCTGTATTACGCTTTGCATATACTTCCTCTGAAAACGAAAAACCATGGGATGCTCCCTGGGAACTCACGGAACAGCATATCCAACAACTAAAACCCATTCTGGAAGAATTTTCGGATGTAATATGTGTACTCGAAGCCGGATTTGTCGGGGTATGGGGAGAATGGTACTATACCGACCATTATAACTACCAGCCTAAAAAGGGAGAGTACGCTCCCCGCCGTAAGGTACTGGACGCCCTTCTGAAAGTGATGCCTAAAGATAGGATGATAAGTGTACGGTATCCGGTAGCCAAGTTATTTACTTTCAATATTAACTACACCGACACCATTACCAGGAAAACGGCTTATAATGAATCCGACTTATCTCGTATAGCTTTTCACAACGACTGTTTTCTGGCCGACATAGACGATATGGGCACTTTCGGAGAGAATCCCGATTACAGAAAATTCTGGGAATGGGAAACAAAGTATGTAGCGATGGGCGGTGAGACTTGTAAACTGTCGGAGTATTCAAACTGTGAGAATGCGGTAGTTGACTTCGCCAAATATCATTGGTCTTATATCAATATTGATTATCATCCTGGTGTCATCAATCAATGGGAAGACGAACAATGTATGAACGAAATACAAAAGCGTCTGGGGTATCGCTTCACTCTCTCCGAAGGGTACTTTACTCCCAAAGGAGAAATAGGTTGTCCTTATGAGGTGGTGATAAAGTTACAGAATACAGGTTGGGCTGCCCCATTTAATCCGAGAGATGTCGAGATTGTATTTGTCCACAAAAAGAAGAAAGAGAACAAGTATAAGAGCAAGCTTAAAGAAGACCCGCGTTTCTGGTTTCCGAATGAGCAGATTACCATTCAGGCTCGATTCGGACTGCCGGAATCAATGCCAAGCGGTGAATATGATATTTATTTGAATCTTCCCGACCCCAGACCAACCATTTCGGCACGTTGGGAATACAGTATACAATTAGCTAACAAAGATGTATGGAACAAACAATACGGATATAATAAAATACACAGTACAATGTTGGTTACTAATTCAAATAAAGCACCTTTCGTTGGAGAAAGTTTAGAAAAGTTCCAGGTAAAATAATTCAAAGAAAAGTCTTCTTTGAGGGAAAAAGGAAAGGCAGGCAAAAGCGATACACCTACAAAGTTTGTCGTTTTTGTTTTTTTAGGTACTTTTGTAATCGAAAAAACCAAAATGCAGTATCTGCCCAAGAATTATGAAGCATCCCCTATCCCAATTCCTATACTGTCCCGAATGTGGTTCATCTCATTTCGAAGTTAACAACGAGAAGTCCAAAAGATGTGCCGACTGCGGTTTTGTCTATTACTTTAATCCCTCTGCTGCTACCGTGGCACTTATCTTGAATGAAAAGAACGAGCTGCTCGTTTGCCGACGTGCCAAAGAGCCTGCTAAAGGGACGCTTGACCTGCCCGGCGGATTTATAGATATGAATGAAACAGGCGAAGAAGGTGTTGCCCGCGAAGTGCTCGAAGAAACGGGATTGAAAGTAAAAAAAGCTGTTTATCAGTTCACACTGCCTAATATTTACATCTATTCCGGTTTTCCTGTTCATACGCTCGACCTATTTTTTCTCTGCACGGTAGAAGATATGAGCCACTTTTCCGCTATGGATGATGTAGCAGATTCTTTCTTCCTGCCTCTCACTGAAATCAATCCGGAAGATTTCGGGTTGGATTCTATACAACGGGGACTTAAAAAGTTCTTATCAAGTAGATAATTCGTTAAAATATAACAAATTAGAGAAACATATCCCATTCTATTCTGTCTAATATTTTAATGAGCTTTAAATTAATAGCTATTAAAATACGTCATTGAAAGATATGTAGTACTTTTGCATAAATACCCGATTATGAAAAAAGAAATTACCAGACTCATTTGCGCGGCTAT
This sequence comes from Bacteroides congonensis, assembly GCF_900130125.1. Taxonomy (GTDB): domain Bacteria; phylum Bacteroidota; class Bacteroidia; order Bacteroidales; family Bacteroidaceae; genus Bacteroides; species Bacteroides congonensis. The sequence continues at coordinate 1,409,333 of NZ_FQXY01000010.1, read as the reverse complement.
CTGCTGCGCACCCATTATAGGATTTGCCCAGACAGGTGACAAGTTCACTTCGACTGACAACCTTTATAAAGAAGGGAAAGAACTTTTCCAGGAAAAGAATTATGCGGCTGCCCTGCCGGCACTGAAAGCATTTGTAAAGCAAAAGCCGACAGCCAGTCTGCTTCAGGAAGCAGAATATATGCTGGTTAGTTCGGCGTACGAGTTGAATGATAAGAATCGGATCGAATTGCTCCGCAAATATCTCGACCGCTATCCCGATACTCCGTTTGCCAATCGTATCTATTCATTACTGGCTTCCTGCTATTTCTACGAAGGAAAGTATAATGAAGCGATGGCGCTTTTCAATTCTACCGACCTCGACTTGCTCAGTAGCGAAGAACGCGACGACCGCACGTATCAATTAGCTACCTGCTATCTGAAAACTGATAATCTGAGAGAAGCGGCTATTTGGTTTGAGACGCTGCGCGCCAACAGTCCCAAATATGCAAAAGATTGCGATTACTACATTTCTTATATCCGCTATACACAGAAACGTTATAACGAAGCGTTGAAAGGGTTCCTTCCGCTGCAAGACGATCCGAAATACAAGGCTCTCGTACCTTATTATATCGCTGAAATCTATGCACAACTCAAAAACTATGATAAGGCACAGATTGTAGCGCAGAATTATCTATCGGCTTATCCGAACAATGAACATGCAGCGGAAATGTACCGTATTCTCGGAGATGCTTATTATCACTTCGGAGAATACCATAAAGCGGTAGAATCATTCAATGAATATTTGAACAAAGACCATTCGGCTCCCCGCCGCGATGCCCTTTATATGCTGGGACTTTCTTACTACCAAACGAAAGTGTATTCCAAAGCAGCCGAGACACTCGGTAAAGTGACAACTACCAATGACGCGCTTACACAGAATGCTTATCTGCATATGGGACTCTCCTATCTGCAACTGGCAGAAAAGAACAAAGCCCGCATGGCTTTCGAACAGGCAGCAGCATCCAATGCCAATATGCAAATCAAGGAGCAGGCAGCTTATAATTATGCTCTCTGCCTGCATGAGACTTCTTTCTCCGCTTTTGGTGAATCGGTCACTGCTTTCGAAAAGTTCCTGAACGAATTTCCGACTTCACCTTATGCTGAAAAAGTCAGCAGCTATCTGGTAGAAGTCTATATGAATACGCGCAGCTACGATGCTGCATTGAAATCAATTGACCGGATTGCCAAACCGAGTGCACAGATATTGGAAGCCAAACAGAAGATATTGTTCCAATTAGGAACGCAGTCCTTTGCCAATGCTGATTTCGAACAGGCTCTGAAATACCTGAATCAGTCCATCGCCATCGGACAATACAACCGCCAGACCAAAGCAGATGCTTACTATTGGTGTGGAGAATCTTACTACCGTCTCAACCGGATGATGGAAGCCGCACGCGACTTCAACGCTTATCTGCAACTGACTACCCAGCCCAATAACGAGATGTATGCGCTTGCCAATTATAACCTAGGATACATCGCTTTCCACCGGAAAGACTATACGCAAGCAAGCAATTATTTCCAAAAGTATGTCCAACTGGAGAAAGGCGAAAACGCAACGGCTTTAGCCGATGCATACAACCGTATCGGTGACTGTCACTTGAATGTACGCAACTTCGAGGAAGCCAAGCATTACTATTCACAAGCCGAACAAATGAATACTCCTTCTGGAGACTATTCTTTCTATCAACTGGCTCTTGTATCCGGTCTACAAAAAGATTATACTGGTAAGATTACCTTGCTGAACCGTCTCGTAGGAAAGTATCCGGCTTCTCCTTATGCCGTAAATGCTATTTACGAGAAAGGACGGTCTTATGTATTGATGGATAATAACAGCCAGGCAATCACTTCTTTCAAGGAGTTGCTGAATAAATATCCCGAAAGCCCGGTCAGCCGGAAAGCTGCGGCGGAAATCGGTCTGCTCTATTATCAGAAGGGGGATTACAATCAGGCTATCGAAGCCTATAAGCAAGTCATCGAGAAATATCCGGGCAGTGAAGAAGCCCGCCTTGCTATGCGTGATTTAAAGTCAATTTATGTAGACTTGAACCGTATAGATGAATTCGCGGCTTTAGCGAATGCCATGCCGGGACATATCCGCTTCGATGCCAACGAACAGGATTCACTGACATATGCTGCCGCAGAAAAGATTTATATGCGTGGACGGATGGAAGAAGCCAAGACAAGTCTCAACAAATATTTGCAGACTTTCCCGGAAGGAGCATTCAGCCTGAATGCACATTACTATCTATGCCTGATTGGAAACGAGCAGAAAAACTATGATATGATTCTTCTCCACTCCGGTAAATTGCTGGAATATCCGAATAATCCGTTTGCGGAAGAAGCCCTTATCCTGCGTGCCGAAGTGCAGTTCAACCAACAACAGACAGCAGAAGCACTGGCGAGCTACAAGATGCTGAAAGAGAAAGCGACCAACGTAGAACGTCGCCAGCTTGCCGAAACGGGGATACTTCGCTGCGCCTTCCTGTTGAGGGATGATATTGAGACCATCCATGCAGCTACCGATTTATTGGCTGAACCTAAACTGAGTCCTGAACTGCGGAATGAAGCTCTTTATTATCGGGCTAAAGCTTATGTCAAACAAAAGGCGGATAAAAAAGCCATGGATGATTTCCGCGAACTGGCAAAAGACACCCGTAATCCATACGGAGCGGAAGCTAAATATCTGGTTGCACAATCTTTGTTTGGCGCTAAAGAGTATGCTGCCGCAGAAAAAGAACTGCTCAACTACATAGAACAAAGTACACCGCACGCTTATTGGCTGGCACGTAGTTTCGTCCTTTTGTCCGATGTATATGCCGCTACGGGTAAAGACCTCGACGCACGCCAATATCTGCTGAGCCTGCAACAGAATTACCAAGGCAACGATGACATAGAAAGTATGATCGAAAGCAGGCTTGCCAAGTTGAAAGGTGCAAATTAAAAGTTGAAAATAAAAAAGTAAAGAATAAGATGAAACATTCTCTATCTATAATAGGCGGACTTGCATTGGCAATTTCCATGCCATCCGTCCTTCAAGCCCAAACTACCCAGCCCAAAGATACGACCATGAATCGTACCGTTGTTGTGGAACAAGAATATAATCCGGATATTATGGACGCATCAAAAGTAAACGTCCTGCCCAAAGTGGAAGAGCCGACAGTGAGCAAGAAAGAGGTGGAATATGCCACGACTTTCTTTCCGGCAACTTCTGTTCCGGCAGGTTTGATGAATCCTTATACCGGAAAAGAAATCCAACCCGGAACAACTCCCGGATATGTGCGTGCCGGATACGGTAATTTAGGTAATCTGGATGTTCTTGCCAATTATTTATTCCGTCTGTCGAAAAAAGACAGGCTGAACGTACGTTTCCAAATGGATGGAATGGATGGTAAGTTGACTCTTCCTTTCACAGATGGTGAAAAATGGAATGCTTTTTATTACCGCACACGTGCTAATGTGGATTATACGCATCAATTCGCCAAATTGGATCTGAATATTGCCGGAAACTTCGGCCTGAGCAACTTCAACTTCAGACCGGGAAGTGTAAACAGCAAACAGAAATTTACTTCCGGTGACTTCCATGCCGGCATCCATTTCATTGATGAAACAGCACCGCTTCGTTTCAATGCCGAAACGAATCTGCTGATGTATGAACGTCAGCATAATATGTTCAATGAGAATGATGCCAATACAGCCCTTAAAGAGACAATTGTACGCACCAAAGGCGATGTCACGGGAGCTATCGGTGACCAACAATCCGTAACCATCGCTTTAGAAATGAATAATCTCCTATACAGTGGATATACAAAAAATATTTCTACCGGAGACGAGTATTTCAAGAACTATACAACGCTTCTTCTGAATCCTTATTATGAACTGGATAATGATGACTGGAAATTACACATCGGTGCCAATGTAGACCTCTCTTTTGGATTCGACAAGTCTTTCCGTGTTTCACCAGACGTAACTGCACAATATATTTTCTCCGACAGCTATGTGCTTTATGCAAAAGCAACGGGTGGCAAGCTATTGAATGATTTCCGCAGGCTGGAAAGTATCTGTCCTTATGGCGAATTGCCAGATGTAAATCCCACTGCAACTTTGGGATATGTACAGCGTCCTTATGATACTTATGAGCAAATCAATGGTACAATCGGGTTTAAAGCGAGCCCCTATCCGGGACTTTGGTTTAATGTGTATGGCGGTTATCAGAATCTTAAAAACGACTTATCGTATTTGGGATTTGACCCAAGCAAGACAAATCATTCCGGTTCTTATCTCACTTTTGCTCAAGACAATACGGATAACTTCTACCTCGGCGGTGAAATCAGCTATGATTACAAAGACATTTTGGGAATATCAGCCAAATATACTTATCGTAATTGGGACAGCAAAAATGGAAAGGAATTATTGGCTGTAAAGCCTCTCAGCGAAATGTCTTTCAATGTACGTATTCATCCGATTTCCGCCTTAAATATAAATCTCGGTTATGATTATGTGAACCGAAAAGAAGTGGAAGGATATTCAAAGATGATTGCCATCAACGATTTGCATATCGGAGCAAGTTACAATGTATTCAAAGGAGTATCTGTTTATGCACAGGTACATAATCTGTTAAATAAGAAGTATCAATATTATTTGGATTATCCTGCCCAAGGATTCAATTTCTTAGGGGGATTGAGTTTCCGGTTCTAATAAATAAAGGGGCGTTTCCATTTTCGGATAACGCCCCTTTGTCAAACCAAAGTTTAAACTTCAACTATTTTGTTATTCCCGGTTACAAAACTACCAGTAATCCTTTTTGTCACACAACTTAGAACATTAATTACCCACTTTAAAGCTCATTACCACCCCCGGGGCGCTGATATCAGTAATATTGAGACTGGGCATAGAGCCATCCAACCAACACAGCATTGGATTTATTCTACCATTAACCGTTTTTACTTTTTTACCAAAAAGAACACGGTTATCATTACCGGTTGCTACAGGCGGTCTTGTTGAAGTATCATTCATCAAATCCTTCCCGTCAGCCTGCACTAGACGGAACCAAGGAGACATGGGTGCTTTATCATCTTCCACCACATGCCAAATAGCCAATCCTGTATCCATTGGATGACCTGCTACATTATGTGTAGGATACCATTTACTATGATTAAGTGCCTGGATAACAAAATATTCTTTCGGATTTCTACGATTCACGTAGCGATACAATGTATCTCTTGCATTCGACTTAATGGATATTTCTCCTTTAAAATTAGATGAAATATCAACCACTTCTGCTGTTTTCAAAGTAAGCAATATAGGTGCACAATAATCAATGGGCGCATTCTTACTACCAGCATTCCATCCCATCATACAAAAAGAACCGGCACTTCCTTTGATAGATAGATCATCCCCCTTTTGATATCCTACATCGGGAAGGCGAAAAATTGCATGAGAGGATTCATGAGCCATTATCCTTACCATATGATCCGGTCCTTTTCCTATGTCACACAATCCAATATGGTTCATTGGAATATACTCATTACCACTTTTAAATGGAATGGCTGAATGAACCCCATACGCAGAATATCCAAAAGGCACTAATACTAACCATGAACCAATTCCATTGTCAGGTTTTCCTTTGTATCGGGTTAATCCGGAAATACCATCAGGATACTTCTCTTGTACTTTCAGAATCACCGAGTCGGCAAATGCCTGTCCCCAATCCCACGGTTTATTCGTGTCCGGGTTTTTGCCTGTAGAGTTTCTAAAGTAACTCATATTTTTATTAAAGCGAATGCGAACAACCGTATGGGTGATTTCATATTTCCCATTTGTCTGATCCTTAAAAAACTCATACAACGATCCGACATTATCCGACTTATTATAGCCACTCTTTTGATTGAGTAAACTATCAATAGCAGCGTCGGATGCCTCATATTGAAAATCATCAAATTCAGCAATAACAGCCAGACCGTGAATTTTTTCCTGGGCGTATATGCCTAAGGAGAAGATTAGGAACAAAATTATAAAAAAAGTATTTTTTCTCATGCGAAAACTCATTTTTAAAATATACCTATTTTGTTATCTTCACTACAAATCCTCCACCGGGAGCCATGTGCAAATTCAATTTCTTATCTGACGAAACTTGTATCACTTCCCGCTTATAGTCTTTTCCTACACGGTCGGCATTGATACCGTCCTTGAAAATCTCAGCATTAAATTCACCATCTCCCAAGAAAGACAAGTCAACTTCCATATCACGGGCTTTCCAATCGGTCAATCCACCTATATACCACGTATCTTCTTTCTGACGAGCCATAACAATATACTCTCCTATTTTACCGCTGATAGGAAGAGTCTGATCCCATACGGTAGGAATAGAAGCGATAAACTTCGTGCACTCCTCCTCTTTCATATAGTTGGTAGGAGCATCACACAACATATTGATAGGAGAATCGAAAATTGTGTAAAGTGCCAACTGACGGCAACGGGTTCCCTGGCTCATTGGTTCTGTATATACCGCATGGAAGTTCTTCATAATCACGTTATTCATTGCTCCCTGTGTATAGTCCATCGGGCCGGCTACCATACGGATGAAGGGTACAGTCACATCATAGAGCACCTGATCAGTTCCCGGTTCAGCCCATTTCAGTTCTTCCAACCCGTGAACTCCTTCAAAATTGATTGTATTCGGATAGGTGCGTTGAAGCCCTGTCGGCTTGGACGTACCGTGGAGATCAATCAGCAGTTTATATTTTGCTCCTGTTTCGGCTGCTTTACGATTGAAGTCAATGACACATTGGTCGTCACGGTCCATAAAATCAATCTTGAAGCCCTTAATTCCCATAGCTGCATAATGCTTGCATACACGGTCCATATCCTTCTCGAAAGCACGATAACCCGCCCATAATATCAAATCCACATTCTTACTTTTCGCATAGCTGACCAATTCTTCCAAATCAATTTCAGGAATAACCTGGAACAAATCAGCTTTACCGGGAACTGCCCAACCTTCATCCAATATCACATATTCGATGCCGAATCTGGAAGCGAAATCAATGTAATATTTATAGGTTTCGTTATTGATTCCCGCACGGAAATCCACATTATAGATATTCCAGTCATTCCACCAGTCCCAAGCAACTTTACCCGGCTTAATCCATGAGAAATCGGTGAATTGAGCCGGAGTAGCCAGTTTATATACCATATCATTACACAACAAGTCTGTGTCGTTCTTTGAAATGACCATTACACGCCAGGGAAAAGCGGTAGCTCCCTCTACTTTGGCAATATAAGGTTCACGGGATTTCACTACGCCTTTAAGTCCGCGTACTTCATCCACCACTTTCTTAGGATAAGCGGCAAATGTGCCTTCCAAAGAGAAACCGGAATCACCATGCTTCACATACATGCCCGGATAATCCAGCAAATCGGCTTCGGTGATACAGATCTTCTTTTGGTTCTTTCCCTCTACCAGAACCGGCAAGAAAGCAAGCTGTTCTTTATCCCATGCAGATAAAGCGGTCTCCAGATACGTATTTTGAAAGGAACTATAAAATGGGTCCTTTTTGCCTTCGTTCATTCTTCCTTTTGGAGAAGCCACGAATATTTTCGGCTCATCAGGGAAACAGAATGCGACTTGTTCACTTTCTACCATAAAAGGCTTTTTCAAATCAGACACAAAACGATAGGCTGCACCATCCTCGTAAGCCCTAAATACCAGACTGTATCCACCCTTAAAATCAATTTTCAGTTCATTGAACTTGTCTTCAATCGATTTCTTCTTATAAACCGGAGGGTAAATTGTTTCATTCACTGTCCGCCTGCTGACCTTCCTGACCTTTGGTTCCAATCCGAAAGCTGTGCCGTCGGTCAGCTTCATGGAAATGGGAGACGGAGCTACCATCACATCCCCTTCATGAAGAACGGAGTATTCCACATTCTTATCACTCACATTCACATTCACTTGCACCTTACCGGACAGATCCTTCAATTCATACATTTTTTGTGCACAAACAGTCAAAGGCGCGACAGCCATTAGAACCGGCAAAAGTCTTCTCATCATACGTCTCATAAACTAATACTTTTTGTATTTTATACTGTTTTTTAAAAATCAATTGTTACCTGATAAGTATCCTTCTTTTCAAAGAATGTCTGTTGCACTTCATATTCAGGCAGCCACACATATTTCTTTTTTCCTTTATATTCAGCTTCCAGCAAAAAAGTGAACCAACGGTTATACGGCAGATTGTCCACATGCCTCGGTTCAGACGGATTATCGTACAAGCCCGGAACTCCGGTTATCATACATTCCCCCTTCCTATCTGTCTGATAAGTACGATAAGGAGTAGCTATCAGGTCATTGAATCCTGCCCTTGAACCATACATATTCAATACCACACCTTTTGCTTTCTTCCCTTTCACCTTCACCGATACATGAATGTTCTCCGGGAACATCTTCCTGAAGAATCCCTGAAAATCACGTCCCGGCCGTTTGGACTTCGCTGTATAATTAATAACATTTACTGCATACGAACTCCATTTATACGTTTTATAATGATTGTTCATCACACATGAATCAGGCTCATATTGAAGATGGTTCACAGGATTCTTCTGTGCCAGTATTTTATCAGCATACAAATCCGTCACTCCACGATAGTGTCCGAACTCATGAGCCACTCCCCTATGGAAATAATCGATACCAAACAAGTCTTCATGCTCTGTCTTGCTACGGCTACGACAAACAACCATACTCAGGTTATCTGCTCCTCCACCGCAATACCAGCCTTTCGCACTTTCCTCATCATCAAAATCAAGTATGGAATCAATGATCAACAGTACGTCATGCTCAGGAAAGCCTGCACTTTTCTTATAGATATTCTCCAACTGTCGTGAAGAGCAATCATAAACCACCTGCAAGTCGGGTACATAACGGAAATAATACTTGAAGCGCCCGTCTCCGGCTTTGTTCCAGAAGTCATTCACCTGTCTGAAAAAAACATTCAGTTTTTCCTGATAAGCTTCTTTTCCGCCCCAATGCTCCACTCCGGCTTTGTCCACTGCTACAAACACCCGATATTCAATTGTATCCAATGGTTGTGCTATGTTTTTTTCCACTATTTTAGCATTCGTCCAAGAAAAGACAGGCAGTAATACAAAAAGGAACATCCATTTTTTCCAGCCGTTTTTCATATTTATTATTTAGTTTAGCGTGTATTTAATCTCTTGCAAGTCACGGCTATTTCCACCGACCATAAAGGTGAAATCACCTTTCTCAACCACAAACTTCATCTGATTATTATAGAACCCCAATTGTTCGTCTTTTACATCAAATGTCACTGTCTTGCTTTCACCCGCTTTCAGCTTAATCTTGTCAAAGCCTTTCAGTTCCTTGATAGGACGGGTAATTGAGGCCACTTCATCACGGATATATAATTGAATAACTTCTTCACCATCATATTTTCCTGTATTCTTTACGGTTACGGCGACACGCGCATACGTATCTTTCCCATTACCCGGAAGCAGTTTCACATCCGAATACTCGAAAGTGGTATACGACAAACCAAAGCCGAAAGGATAAGCAGGTTCGGTAGGGATATCAATATACTTGGCACACCATGCACCATTTGTGGTAGGACGTCCCGTACTCTTATACTGATAATACAAAGGAATCTGTCCGAGATGTTGAGGGAAAGTCATCGGCAGCTTGCCCGAAGGATTATAATCTCCCCACAATACATTACAGATAGCATTACCGGCTTCGCTTCCCAGCCACCAGGTACACAAGATGGCAGGCGCATCCCGACGCACCTCGTTGAAAATAACAGGACGGCCGCACATCATCAGCACAACCACAGGTTTGCCTGTTTTCACTAATTCTGAAACAAGTTTCTGTTGTTCGGAAGAAATGGAGATGTCTCCTTTTGAACGCATTTCCCCACTTTCCCAAGCCTGCTCGCCCATAGCAATAATAACGACATCCGACTGGCGTGCAGCAGCCAATGTCTGGTCCAGGTTCACTATCTGATTTTTCTTCAAGTCATATCCGTCATTATAATTAACAGTTACTCCCCGCTTTTCCATTGCTTCATACAAGGTTACCACCTTGCTTACATTGGCACATGACCATGCGCCACACATGTCTTTCTGTGATTTTGCCAATGCTCCAACCAAGGCTACTTTTTTAATAGAAGGAGAAAGCGGAAGAATAGAACCTGCATTCTTTAAAAGGACAATGGAACGTTCAGCTACATAACACGCTTCCTTGCGCGATTCTTTCGAACCGATCACCGTACGTTCTCTTTCCTCATCACAATAACGGAATGGATCATCAAATAATCCAAGCTTATATTTCTGTTCCAGAATGCGTCTGACGGCATCGTCTACCAATTTTACCGGTACCTTGCCCTCTTTCACCAACGCAACCAGCGTCTTGGCGTAACATCCACTCTCCATTTCCATATCCAAACCTGCTTTAATCGCTTTATAGGCAGCTTCTTTATCATCCTTCGCATAGCGATGATTCATCATTTCTCCCACCGATCCCCAATCGGATACAACGAAGCCTTTGAAACCCCATTGTTTTTTCAGCAATTCTTTCAACAAAAAGCTATTTCCGGTAGCCGGTTCATTATTGAAATCATTAAATGCACTCATAAACGTAGCGGCACCCGCTTCAGCCCCAGCCTTATAAGGCGGCATATAAAAATTAGCAAACTGTCCCATAGACATATCCACACTATTGTAGTCTTTTCCCGCAGCGGGAGCTCCATAACCTGCAAAATGCTTGATACAAGAAAGAATTGTATTTTCCTTCGACAAGTCATCTCCCTGGAATCCGCGTACACGGGCCTTAGCGACCAACGAACCATAATAAGGATCTTCTCCCGCACCTTCCATCACACGTCCCCAACGGGCATCCCAGCTAATATCCACCATCGGAGCAAAAGTCCAGTGCAATCCGGCAGCCGACGCTTCCTTCGCCGCACATCTTGAACCTCTTTCTATGGCATCCAGATCGAAACTTGCAGCCTCGGCCAAAGGCAGAGGAAAGCCAGTACGGAAACCGTGGATAACATCCAATCCAAAAATCAGAGGAATCTGCAAGCGTGATTTCATTGCAGCCTCCTGGTATTTACGTGTATTGGCAGCACCCGACACATTCAATAAAGAACCTACTAATCCTTTACTTATATCTTCCGTCCTACTAACACGGGTATTATTGGGTCCCGTGGCAAAACCACCGGCATATTGATTTAGCTGTCCCACTTTTTCTTCCAGTGTCATTTTCTTCATCAAGCCGGACACGAAACGGTTCATTTTACCCTCGTCAGTTTGACTCTGCGCAATACCGGAAAACGCAAAAATCATCACACATAAACATGTTATCAGTTTTTTCATGGTTTTATAGTTATAATTTGTTCACCTTCTTTTATTCTATATTTCTTGTCGTTTATTTTCAGCATATAAGGCTTATTGCTTTTTACGCACACCTGTTGTCCATTGGCTACAATATCAGTAATCACATGCCCGAATCTAAGGTTGCGCAATCCCTGCTCGCCCAATCCCTTCTTATGCCATTCTACCAGATTCTTTGTTGCATCTATATTATAAAAGCCTAATACATTTTCAATAAAAAGAGAAATAGGACCTAATGCAGACCAACCGCAGAAATCATGCCTCACCAATTCCCGCCTGTCTTTATACTGCCGCTCGGACGGCCGGGGAGCCGAAGGAGAATAACATTCCCAAACGGTTGCCGGCTCAAAAGTCCGGTAAGTCTCGGACATTTGGGATAATAATTTATAAGAATTATCATAAGCCAAGTCATAATATCCATAGGTCTCAAGCGCTTTGGTAGACATATAGGCAAGCGGAAGCCACACAGCCCCTCGCCAATAATCTCCAATCTCATGATTGTAGTCTTCATCACTTCGGGCAACAGACGGCCAGGGATATTTTCCACCGAATTCATTCGGGGCGGCAGCATATTTCACCAAACGTTCCGCCTGTTTCTTATCAGGAATCTCGGCGAGCATCGACCAATACACCGTCGGAGTCCTGACTTTCACAAATGACGTATCCTTCTCGGATAGATCATAATAAAATCCATCCTTCTCATCCCAGTAATATTTATTCAATAGAGTTTTGTTCTCTTTATACAAAGTTACAAACTCTTTAGCAATCTTCTTATCTCCGAGCTCCTTAGCCAGACGATTGATATACAAAGCTGAAAGAGCTTGCTGGGATACCGCATCCATCCACAGCAATTCCCCCTTACGGCCTCTGCCACGGGGCGTATTATCCATACCACTCTGTACCCATCCCCATCTATACCCGATGTCACTCTTCTCCAGAGCAATCCACGCATGTCTGAAATGTAGTTTAGTCCCGCGTTTCAAAGAGTCAAACCAATAATAGTGACGTTGAAGAAACTGCTTATCCTGCAACACTTTTCTGATACGTTCCTTATTGCCTGTCATCTTATAATATTCATATTCCACCCACGAATAGAAAGGCGGGTTATCCGGATGTTGTATTCTAAGTGAAGAAGATTTTTTATTCAGGATAGACTCATAAAAATTATCCAGACTCTCTATTCCGGGGAAAATATCAGGAGCATACCGACAGAACAGAACCATAAACTCCGTATCCCAAATCCAAATCGTATCATCCCAGAGATTCTCGTCCATATAAGGAGACTGAAATACACCTTCCTGATATTTCACCCTGCCCCAAGCAAGTTCCCACGTTTTCCAATAAAGGTCTACAAAGTGAGGATTCTCTGAAAAAACCGGCTGCGGCAACAACTCCTTCTTTAATTCCTCCTTCATGAAATCCCGCGCTTCCAGTTGAAAGGGAATAAATAATAGAATGTATATTATTAATCTACTCACAATAGGTATTGATTTAAAAGTTAATGCTTATTCTAAACTGGATGAACAATCTGTTCCAGTTTTACATCGCAAAGATAGCTGCCTCGCAGATTCATTAAGGCGAATTACGTACAAAAGGACAATAATATTGTAAAGTACAAAAGAATTTGTACCAATAAATGACCTTTTAACAAGTCCACTAATATGCTTCGATAGTATTGATGCAAAGACAAGCACGAGAATCAATAAATCTAATCCGAATTTTATTGGTTAGTATCTCTTCAAAACCTATAATACGTTTATAACCAATAGTAGTAGTTTCCTCCTTAGTTTTCACAGGAAGCCAATTCCCCTGTTGTTCATATTCTATAACAAATGACTTTACCCGTTGTCCCAAAGGAATGTATTCCTGCAAAACGAGTTTATTGATTTTCTCCGCCTGCAATAGCTCAAATTCAATTGTAGCAGAAGTTACACTGTCATCTGTTGCCCAATAAGTGTCATAACTCCCATCCGTTACAGCCTTTGCCGAAAAACGTCTTCCTCTCTCATTTGAAGCTTTAGGAGATAAGCCGGCTAATATGTTCCGCCCCAGCTGTTTTTGTATATTACGGTAAAAAGTAACAGCATTGGCTGAATCCACCGGATGAATCAAGCCTTCACGATTTACCGGGAAATTGAGCAACAGTGTTGCATTGCGTCCCACACTGCAATAATAAAGTTTAGTCAGTTCTTCCGCACTTTTCACCCGGTTGTCTTCTTCCGGATGATAAAACCATCCGGGACGGGTGGAAACATCACACTCTGCCGCAGACCATTGATCACCGTTCTCATGACCGCCCGGTAGCTCCTGCGGATATGGATATCCGGGATAAGCTTTGCCAGCCTGTAAGAAAGCCCAATTGGTCTCTGCTGCAATCCCTCTTTCGTTTCCGACCCAGCGACATCCGGGACCTCCATCTGAAAATATAACTGCACCCGGTTGGAGTTTCTCAACCATTTGAAAAGCCTTCGGATAGTTATAGTATTTCTCACGATCAATTGTGCGTTTTTCTTTTGCTCCGCCATACCAGCCATCCCCTCCATTGGCACCATCGAACCACACCTCAAACAAATCGCCATAATTGGTAAGTAATTCACGAAGTTGTTTATGATAGTAATCCACATATTCCCGGGTACCATAGCCGGCATGATTTCTATCCCAGGGAGACAAATAAATCCCGAACTTAATCCCATGTTTTTTACATGCTTCAGATAATTCACGGACAATATCACCCTTACCGTTTTTATAAGGAGTATTCCGGATACAATACTCCGTCAAACGGGTAGGCCAAAGACAAAATCCATCATGGTGTTTAGCTGTAAGAATAACACCTTTCATCCCTGCCTTTACAAAAGTTTGGACCCATTGTTCACAATCTAAACGAGTAGGGTTAAACGTACCCGGTTCTGAATCTCCAAATCCCCATTCACGGTCATTAAACGTATTCAATCCGAAATGCACAAAAGCATACGTTTCCATCTTCTGCCATTCCACTTGTTTTGGAGCAGGAGCCGGTAAAATAGCTACGGGAGCTTCTACAGACTTACATGCACTTAAGCCAAGCACAATACCGGCAAATAAAGTAAAAGAATATTTTTTCTTCATATACAAGCTATTATTGAGTTAATATTTTTTTCAATTCAGTTGCCCATACCTTATAGCCCTGTTGAGTCAAATGGATATAATCTCCGACATAGAGTTCAGGTCTGATATCTCCTTTCTCATCTACAAACCAAAGGGTAGGATTCACATAATGTACACCTTGTGTTTTTCTCTTAGAAAGAATATGGTGTACTTCATCACATTTCATGCGAATCTCATCTCCCAGTCCTTTACCGGCAGGCAAAACTCCTAAGAATACAATTTTCGTATTCGGTAATCGCTTCCTTGTTTCATCCACTACTGCCATAATACCGTCCACCACCTGTTCCGGAGAATCACCGGCCATCAAATTATTTATTCCAATAGTGATAACGGCATTCTGCGGATAGCATGTTTCATAATTACCATATCGAATGCGCCATAACAGATTTTGTATGCGGTCGCCAGAAATACCGGCACTTTCCCAAAGCGTATCACCTAACACTTCATCTAAGATTCTTTTACCCGGTTTATTCACTACTCCCAGACGGCTTCCACCCCAACCTTGAGTGATAGAATTTCCCAGCAATAAAAGCCTCAAGTGCCTTCCTCTTACTTTCTCTATAATTTCGTCAGCCACTTTGTGCCAATCCCAACCGTTAGCCCATCCTGCCGCCGAACGATACTCATTCCCCGGAACAGCATGTGTACAGGCGTTGAAAGTTGGGCATGTAGCCTTCAATATAAAATTTACAATTCTCCTGGGATTACTCAATGAATGAGGATGATGTCCCACTCCCGGCTTATGTATGACAGTAATAGGAGCATGTAACGTTTTCATGCGATATTCGAAAACAGAAGTATTCTCACACACAGGTACGACCTTATCTTCATCTCCCACAACATGAAGTATAGGAATGCCGGCTTTAGCCAGAATGTTAACATGATCTATCGGATTCTTATTCCAACTTAGAGCCTCCTTTTCATCGGAAAATCCATAAGCCGCAAATAGCTGTTGAGTATCCAACAACGAACCTTTTGATTTACCTTTTCCCAATGGCCAACTTTTAAAATCCATCACAGGAGCATCGGCATAAATACATGCCACCTTTCCCGGGTTTCGAGATGCCCAGTTATAGACAATCAGCCCTCCTCTACTCATACCTTCCAAAACAACCTTATTTGAAAACCCTGCTTTGACCATTCGTTTATAGAAATGATTCCAACGCTCAATTGCCTCATCAGAGCCATACTTGTTTGCCACATCACAGTAAGCTATATGAAATCCGTTTTCCAACAGTGCAATATCCGTTTGTGGCTCATGATCCCAGAAGCGAGCCCTAAGAAGCCAAGGTTTTCCGACAGCTGTTCGTGAAGGTTGCACTAAAAAACACTTCACTCCTTTATCAAAGAACTCAATACCTTTATATCCATGAAAATTGAACTCTTTCCCCTCCTTTATTTTCAAACCTTCTTTCAATTCTTTACAGGCATACTCAACTGGTAGACTCAGATAACGATAGATTTGTTCCGCAATCATACCGGCTCCGATGGAAGAAGGGTGCAGGCGATCAGGCATTAAGTACGATTCCCATTTTTCACCCAAAAGATTGAATAAATTAATTATCTCCAGACCATTTGCTCTGGCTATTTTTTCTATAACAGGACGAATTTCCTTTTCTATAATCTGATTATTGATCTCAACAGAATTTGCAGGTAAATAACAACGCAGTGGTGTCAATAGGATGACACGGGGTTTAGAGTCCAGCCCTTGATAAGCATCTATCAAAGTCTGATAATCCGACTGAAAATCAGAACTGTATTTCCAATTTATACCTTTGGAGTCAAAGGTACCTAACTTAATCAAAACAATATCAGGTTGAAATTTAAGAGACTCCTTAAATTCATGACTTTGGAGATAGGGATTATTACCTTTATAAAGGCAAGTAGAACCATTCAGTCCAAAATTCCGGACCACATACCCATCACCCAAATAAGCCTGCAGCTGTGTAGGATAAGAGTTTTTCTCCCGATTCTGTATACCTGCTCCATAAGTAATGCTATTGCCTATACAAGCTACCCGAACAGGCTTCGCATACAAGCTGATAGAAAGTACTAAGTGTATTAATAAAAAGTTTAATCTTTTCATAACTGGTTACAATTAAAATCTTATTGCTACTTCACCAGATATCATATACCCTTTATAAAATGCAATAGTACATATCTGTCAGTGGTTGTTTCTTATTTGTAGTCTTTACTTCTATTTTGTTCTCTCCGGGCTTTAGCATCACATTCTCCCACTCCAAGATAGAATATCGGTCTGTTTTCATTTTACCATAACTCTTTCCGTTAACAAACAGTTCTGCTTCGGGTTGATTGGAAAAGGCTATAATAGTTTGTTGCTGCCGTCTACGTATTCTATTACGTTTGCCAGCCAGATAAATCATAGGCTCCTCCTTGTTCCAATTCGCTTTATAAAAATAAAAAGCATCCTTACGCACTTTCCTGTCAAACGTGACCAAACCTTTGTCATTAATGCCGGGGCGATCCCCTTCGGTACGGTGCGCCGCACCAAAATCGAACATGTTCCATACAAAACTTCCCCATACAAAAGGACGTTCGGATATCGCTTTCCAATTTTCTAGATGATAATAAGTTTGCCAGTTTTCCGGATGCCACCAACTTGTAGGATTCGTTTTCACTAACGAATCTTGTTGATGATAGATACTTGCTCCGGCGCCATATTCACTAATAGCAATACGAATTTCGGGATGTTCTTTATGCATCCGGTCCAGCCATTTTCCCAAACTTTGCGGAGTACCGCCATACCATCCGTCATAGCGGTTCCATGCAATAAGATCGGTCACGAAGTTTATTTTCCCTGATTGGTTACTGGCAGAAGTGGTGGGACGGGTAGCATCTTCCTGATGCGCCAGCACATTCAACTCTTTAATGTATTCCACCGGATTATCTCCATCTTCTGTCAGCTCATTAAACAATCCCCAAACACAAATAGAAGGGTGATTATAATGCTGGCGAATCAATTCTTTAAGCTGTTCTTTTCCATTGTCACGAAAAGACGGAGAATCTACAAAACCTGTATCGTCGTATCCGCCGGGACCGACAAAAGGTATTTCAGCCCATACCACGATACCTAGCCTATCCATCAAATTATAAAAATAAGTAGATTGCGGATAATGGGCCAAGCGCACGGCATTCACTCCCATTTCCAACATTAATGCCGCATCTTCGTCGTGGTGCTCCCGACGTAAAGCATTACCAACCTCACTCCTATCCTGATGACGGCACACTCCCCGAAGCGGTAAATGTTTTCCGTTCAAAATAAATCCTTCATCAGGATCTATCCGATAAAAACGAAGTCCTAAAGGCTGTATTACCTGGTCCAGTATCTTTCCATCATGCAAAAGAGAAATTTCTACCTGATATAAAAACGGATCCTGCCGTCCATTCCATAAATGCGGATTTTCCAATTCTATTTTCATTTCCTTTTGCAAAGTAGAACCAGGAAGGAGCATAATATTTTCGCTCATTTCTTTTATTACTTTACCTGCATCCAACAAAACAATATTAAGTTCCACCTCCCGTTGCTTACCATTTCCATTGGACAAATCAACAAGAGCACTAACACGAGCGTACTTATGACTTACACTATCTTGAATCAGTCGAACACCGAAAGAAGCATAATTCAAAGGAGAAATACAAGATTCATCAGTAATTAATAAATGTACATCCCGATAAATTCCGCCATAAAAGTTAAAATCTCCCACCAAAGGCATTACGTCCAACTGTTCACCATTATTCACCCGTACTAAAATAGAATTATCTTTTCCATACTCCACTTTATCTGTAATTTCGAACACAAAAGCGCCGTATCCTCCTCTATGCTCACCGATATGTTTGCGGTTAATAAAAACATTGGCTATACTATTCACACCTTCAAAGCGTAAGAAAAGACGCTTTCCTTTCCATTCCGAACGAACAAACAGCTTCCTCTCGTAATTACCGATTCCGCGTTTATAATCTAGCTTACCGGATAAAGCATCCTGTGCATTCCAGGTATGAGGTAAATCCACTCGAAGTTCCGTACCCCTTTGTACTTGATGAGAAAAACGGAATTTCCAATGATTATTCAACAGGATATCTTGCCTTTCAGCAAAAACGGTTAAACTATAATACAAAAAGATGGTAACAAAAGTCCAAAAATGATGTTTCATATCTACTAGCCTTAATTTATCCGGTTTCAATTTTATAACGATGCACATTGACAAAAGCAACAAATGATTATCTTTAAAATAGCATTTTGAAACAGCTTCTCCAAAGATAATCATTCGTTCACTGAGATTTTACTTCTTAATTACTCTACATTTGTCACCGTCCGGCTCCGTATTATCCAATGTAAATTGGTAAGGCCATTGGTTTTCAGCTCCTGTATCATAAATTTCTTTGGGAGTGGCAGTCACTACTAACCAAAGATGCTCCGTATTCTCGGGAACTTGAAGACTTGCAGATCCGATGTCTTCCTTACTCGGTTCTCCATATACACGTGAACCATCTTTTAATACTGCCAAAAATCCATATCTCCATTCAGCATTATTGGGTTTGGAAATATTATAATCCCCACTCTGTATAATGCCTCTAAAATTAACCTTAACTGTAGTTCCCGCTTCCGGTACAGTCAATTTAATACCGTTATATCCATAGTTACTCGGACAGCGTTCAGGCGCAATTCGATAAGTTACCCCCAATTGAATCAATTGACAAGTGTGCACATTTGCCCCTCTGGCAGCATACGCCATCTCTATACGAGGCAGATCCCAAGTAATGAAACGGGATGCCGCATCATACATTTCCTCATTGAGTTGTTCTTGACTTATGTGAGTCAAACGTTTATAGGTTTTAATAAAGTTGAGCTGTCCATCTTCTGTCTTATCATCCAAAGTTGTCTCTTGAAATATTCTGCTCATAATTTCTACCCCATGTTTATTCGCCCAATATTCAAACATATATGGATTATTGTATGCATTGTCACTATGCCCCAACGAACGATGCGTACCACTGATATAATTCGTAAAATGATTAAATTCCTGATCAATCCATTCCGGTGAACGGCGAAGCAATGTCCACTGAGAAGTCATCTCAAACAATGGGCCGGGAAACCAAGCATTCTTAATACCAGAATCCCATAAAGCCATATATTGGAAACTATGAGATACTTCATGATACACCATATTGGTGTTTTTTGCATGTCCCGGACGAATAGCCAACTCACCCACGGGATAATTTCCTCCACCGGTAGCACCGCCTCCATCATCATTTATCACATATACAATAAGTTTATATTTATTCGTGACTGATTCCTCCTTACTCCCAAAGTATAAGTCATATTTCATAAAATCATATACTTCTTCCGCCATTTTCAGCAAATCATCCGGATTGAACTTTCGCTCTGCATTTTGTGGGTTGGTACCAAATGATTTTTCCCAAAAGAGAGCCACATTGTCACTTTCTTTCATGTAATGTTTATTAAACTTGCTATTTTCATTTTCAAAAAGCTCCGGTCCATTTTGTCCGATCATAGTATATTCCGGAATAAGAAGAACTTTTTCTACCTGTGTAAATACAAACCTATAGATATCCTCGTTGGCACTGTTAGTTATCATTACCTCACTTTTTTTCCCGGAGTCTTTATCGGGATTTGCAGCCACCGTGAGAGTAATCTCACCATTGCCACTTTGTTCGCCCGAAGGAGTGGCGGTAACCAAGTCTCCGCTTACCACTTCCACTTTCCATGTTACCTCTGGGGAAGCTGTAACCGTCAAGTGATAATCCTTTCCTGTAAAAGGAGCATTAACAATGACCGGACGGGTATAATTACAAACCAAACTCAAAGAATTTACCTCAAAAGAGAGTGGCATCTCTCTCTTACCTTTATCATCGTCATCACTACAGCTAGTTGCTGTAACAGCCAATAACATTATAGGAAGAATCTTCCATATCCATTTCAAAATATTCATATTTGTTTCTCTTTTATGATTTAACTTTAAAAACTTTTTATATCACCTCCATTTTACTAAAAAACAAGCAAAAAGGAGATGATACGTATTGTTACAGTCTACAGCGCAAATAATTAATTCATTATTTACCATACACCTTCAGCTGTTGGAGAGCGACACATGGATAGTCTCCACTCGTCCATTTCCCCCAATCAAAACCGACTATATCTTTTACAGTATTATTGCTACCGGTCTTGTCACGATTGGATAAAAACGACAATCGGATCAAAGAAAGTCCACTTTCTTCCAATCTAAAGAGTAACATTTTTGATTTATCTTCGAAGCTAGAGCGCCCTATCCAAGTATCTTTTTCGAACGGTAATATATTGTCATCAAACTTCAGTCCTCCAATTTTCTTTAAATCATCCTCAGATGTTCCTGCATAAACCACTATCTCATTAGGTACTGCATTAGGCCAATTTCTTGGTTGATAATTAAAAGAGAATGCTTGTGAAAGAAGTTGCTTAGAAAAATCAATATCAAGATATACACCATATTTCGAATCAATCTTAGGATCTGTTTGACCATTATTAGTATACCAAATAGACTGCCAATAGCTACCATCACCCTTTAGCAAATTGCCAACCACATTTCCTCCATCCGTACCACTTGCCTTTAGCATGTCAGTAGTTAAGGGTATTGGAAGCAAATCGTCAATTGAATTGACTTTATTTTCTACAATCACATGAACGTAAGCTACTTTTTCTTGCACTCTAAAGGGACTATCATCACTACATTTTGTTGGACTAATCGGATATAAATAATTTTTACCCAATTCCAAGCCATCACCGGATAACGTAGCAGTAACCAATTTATAATTATCTTCTTTTGTAAATTCAGAAGACGACAAACTACAGTTAGTTATAGGCAATAACTCATAAGAAACGCCATTAGCTTGGTTATATTTCTCAACCAAGCTCTGTAGAATTGTTTCATCTTCTTCAAATTCTACAGCGAACTCCCACTGATTGATTACATCAAGAGAAAGTTTAAAATCATAAGATGCCTTTTTCTCTCCTTCATTCAAAATAAGTACATGCTTATACTCCTTTGAATCCATTGTTACAACAGGAGTGGTTATATGAGGCTTCATAAAAACTTCTTTAAAAGGAAGCCCGTCTACATAAACACGAATGCCACTGACATACTCCTTATCTTCAACTCCTAATTCTCCTACTTCTTTTGTAAATACAATTTCTATATCCTTCGACAATTCCGATTCTTCAAAATCAACGGTACCAGAAGGTATAATAATATATTCTGCAGGAATAGACATGTATGTTGTTCCAAACTCAGAATTATGCATATCCAAATCTTCTTGTGTGAATGGAACAAGAGTAAGTTCTCCCTCTTCTTTATCAATAGTTAGCAGAGTAGTAATATCTTGATTAGCATTATAGAAATCGAATTCTTTCACATCTCTGGAAATGTCCCGTTTATGTACGTCTACCACCAACCAAATCAGTTCTACCTTTCTATCACCGACAGAAATACTTATTGGCAACATATACTCCTTGTTCTGATCTAATTTACCAATCTCCTTATTGATGAATTCAACCTCTACCTTTCCATCAACATTTATCCCATTCGGCAATGAATAACATTCTATGGGAAGAAGTTCATATGCAGTAAGATTATCATCATTATACTTGTCCAAATCCTCTTGACTCAATGCAGTTATAGAAACATTTCCTTCTACCTTATTTATGGGAATAGCATAAACCGTTTTTTCCTTGTTATACCTATCTTCATTATAATAAATACAAGTATACCGATCTTCTTTTTGCACCATTTGATTTGGATCATATTGCTGTGTAAATGCATACTTATAAACCTCGTCATTAATACTATTCTTAATAGTCACTGTAGCTGTCCGGTTTTTTATATTAGTCGGATTACTTGATGCGACAATCAAAATTTCTCCATCGCCACTTTGCGCAGTTACAGGTGTAGCTACCAACCAACTTTCGCCTTCATACTTAGTTGTCCAAGTTACATCCACAGAAGATTTTACTATTAACTTATATGTTTGACCGTCCATAGGTACTACAACATCAACAACATTACTACTGTTACATTCCAAATCTGTAGAAGATAGTTCGAAGAATGACGACATAGCATCATCATCGTCGTTACAACTTCCCATTGCAACAGATAACAGTAGCATAGGAATGATTCTCCATATATTTTTTACCAAAATTTTCATATGTTTTTGTTTTTCATTTTATGATATGTTAAACAATCACTTTACTAACCACAATTTTCACACAATTATTGGCCATACAATTTAAATCCAGACAATGCCACCGAATTTTGGTCTCCACTCACAGCTCCCGTTTGTGTCAGGTTTTTAACTTGTGTACCATTAGCACTAGACATAAAGGATACTCGAACCAAAGATATCTCTTGGCGTCCTACCGAGAATTGCGGCATATCTACATTTTGTTCCGGATCATCCGTCCATACCCCGCCCTTTTTAGGCAAATTGTTTTTCGTTACACTCAATTCGCCCACTTTTCTCAAATTATCCTTATCTGTTCCTACATATAGTATAATC
This sequence comes from Bacteroides congonensis, assembly GCF_900130125.1. Classification (GTDB taxonomy): domain Bacteria; phylum Bacteroidota; class Bacteroidia; order Bacteroidales; family Bacteroidaceae; genus Bacteroides; species Bacteroides congonensis. The sequence goes on along the minus strand of NZ_FQXY01000010.1, from coordinate 1,386,179 downwards.
TGATTCGGCACGGCATTAGCATACTCTCTAGTCGAATAATCAATCTTAATCTGCTTCTGTATCATAGGAGTGATATTGGATACATCTATATCAATATACACACCATATTTTGGATCATGCTTAGGATCTGTATTACTGGTCCAAATTGATTCATAATATGTTTTAATATCAGGATCAAGCATATTCTTGAGTGGATTTCCCGACTGGATACTATTTGAAGTTAACATATCTTCGGTCAAAGAAATAAGTTTCAGTTCACCTGTAACCATTACATGAATATAACAAATTGCTTCCCTTACATCAAATGGCATACCTACCACTTTCTTCGGAATGATTGGAATCAAATAATCATCCATCGTTAAATTGTCATTACTCACCTCCACGAAAGAAGAAGCAAGAGCCTCCCCTGCCGGAAACAATATCGTAGACTCAAACGTTCGGTTCTCCTTGGGCAATAAGATATAATCAACTCCCATTGTCTCATTATACCGTTGCACTGCTTTATTTAACTCATCCTCATTGTTCTCTATTCTTAATTTAAGATCCCATTCGTTTCTCACGTCCAGATAAAAAGAAAGCTCAAAATTCTGTTTTTCCCTTTTGCCCTCTTCCATTCTAATCACATGAACCCCTGTGGGCTCCATAATAATGCTGGGTACAATTATATTCGGCTTGAAATAAACGATACTTTTATTATCGTTTACCGTCCCATAATCAGCCTCCAAACGAATAGGCAACATGTACTCGCCTGTTTTTGCCAACTCGCTCATATTTCCCTTGAACACCACATCTACATTCCTATATTCTACCCCTTCTTCGAAAACTACCGATGTAGGCATATCATAATATTGAGAGGCTAAAAGCTTATAGTTACCATCAATTGATTGATTATACTCATCCATCTCTACTTGCGTAAAAGGAATCAGATTTATAGTGGAAGTTCCACTCAAACCGTGCCCTCCTCTTCCAATAGTGATGGTTTGAACTTTTGCATTATTCACACTATAAAAGTCAAATTCATTGACACCTTCCTTCTGATAATAGTAAACAGAATCAAATTCTTCCGTGAAGTTTTTATTACCGTCTTCACAGGAAAGAAAAGTCACAGTCACTCCAAGAAGAAATAAAATAATATATTTTGTTTTCATACAGCACATATTTATAATTAATTACTATAACCGGGAGCTTGAACCAACTGCGGATTAGAATTGACGTCAACATAATAAATGGGGAGTATATACTGCCTGTTATTCCAGTCATAAGGTTGATTTACCTTAATGCGCTGTCTGAATTCATCATATTCCAACCCTTTTTCTTCTGCTCTCAACCCTTCACGCTTTCCGGCAGCCAGATATTTGCCACCTTCCACCCAACGACGTACGTCAAAGTAACGCTGGCCTTCTCCATAGAATTCTACATAACGTTCGTTCTTGATCCACTCCATCAATGGCAGATCCGTCAAATCCTCTTTTGTAATTGCCTTCAAACCGGCACGCTGATGTACAGCATTAAGATTCTTAAGTGCATCAGTTGCATAAGCGTCCGACTTACCATCTGAAGACAAATTGGCCTGACATTCTGCCAACATCAAATAAAGATCTGCCATACGAATCAACGGATAGGCAGGATTTGGAATGCCTCCACCACCAGACGTATTAAGTTGTGTATTCGGATCTAAGAATTTTTGAATAGCAAAACCTGTTACCAAATGGTTTCGGTTGTATTTAGCCGGATTATATCCTTGTCTATCCGGATCACGCGTATCTATTTGAACCGGTTGTCCATCAGCAAGACGAGAAGAATAATCACCTTGATGGAATCCTAACCATGCATAAAATCTAGGCTCACGCCCTACACAAATATTGAACAGCTCCGAACGACCGGTTACCCCTGCCGGGTCCAGCCATTTGCTTTCAGCAGGATATTCATTTTTTGACGCAGCAATTTTAGGCAACGTTCCTTTATCGGTATAAAAATGTTCTACTGCATACAAATAAGGAGAAGTTGAACTCCAACCACCATATTCAGAACCATTATTAAGTTTCATCATATTGTTAGGTATACTTCCGAAAACAAAGTTGGTAGTTTTATGCAATTCCCAAAGAAGTTCCATATTTCCCTCACTTCCTTTGGCTGTCATCATGTATCGCAGGGTCAACACTTTATTTTGAAATGCCTTAATCTCAGCATCAGTTCCCTTTATATTGGGAATATAAGGCATCGGAAGTTTATTTTGTTCCTGCAGACTTTCATCACCAGCTTTTGTACCAAATAAATAATGTCCGGCATCCAAAGCTGCATCCAATGCTTCCTGAGCAGCCTTCTCAGCACGTACCCATTTTTCACGATCATATGTGGTGCTAACTAATGCTGTACCATATCCCGGAGTCTCCATAGTTTTCCCTAACTTTACATTTTTCCACTCCGGATAAGGAAATTTACCGTTCCACAAAGGAGAAGCTGCATAAAGCAACACTTTGGCTTTCAATGCCAGAGCAATAGGCCGAGTAGCCCTACCTACTTCCGTATTCGATCGGATATTCCGCAATTTGTCACCCGCCAGTACTTTCTCATCTAATAACCGAACAATCCAATCAGTCACATAATCATAATGCATACGCCCCGGATATTCATTTTCACTAGCAGTTTGCGGAAGTAATCTGTCACTGATAGGACAAGGTCCATAACAACGTAATATTTCAAAATGATAATAAGCCATCAAAAAATAAGCTTCCGCCTCCCATTCTTCTTTCATCAAATCACTTACCGGCGCCTTTTTCAGTTCCTGTAGAAACAGATGAATCTGCCCGATATACCTGTAATAGTTACTCCATTTACCACCATCGTTGTTATTACCTGTAAATAGATTATGAGCTACTTTGAGTGAGTTATAACCTTGCAGGCTATATTCTAATGGAATTGCATATTCATCTGCAGAAGCTTCTGTATTTTCAAAAGCCACAGGTGACTGTATTCCTGCATAACAAGAATGCAAGAATCCCAAAGTACTGTTAAAATCTTGTGTTGCATCATCCAAGTCAGCTTGTTCCACAGGAACAATCTCAAGGAAATTACAAGAAGCCGTCAAGCAACACAGTGACACGATCAATGAGCTGCTTAATATTTTAATTGTATTCAATAGTTTCATATATTCAAAATTTTAAAGGTCTAGAAATTTAACTGTAGCCCGATATTAAATGTACGCTGTAGTGGATATTTATACCACTCCAACTCAGGATCCCATTCCTTAAAAGGACTAAAAACGGCCAGATTGTCTCCAGTCAGGTAAATACGTCCGCAACGGTGAAAACGATATCCGATTTCCAATGTCTTGAAACGTAAAAAATTACCATTACGCATCCAAAAAGTACTATTCACAACATTATTATCAGAGTTTGCTTTTTGCAAACCTAGACGCGGATATGCGGCATTAGGGTTAGGGTTAGCTTCCGTCCAATAGTCTTCCGCCACAAACTTAAAAATATTGTAATCTGATTCCCCGAACGGATGAATACCGGATAGCATAATCTTACGCATTGCAGAACCGTTGAAAAATACTCCAAGATCAAAATTCTTATAATTTATATTCAGGCCGAATCCGTATTGGATACGCGGATTTTTTCCAAATTCCGAAATCATACCCTGATCATCTGCATTAATTACTCCGTCACCATTCAAATCACGGTATTTAATATCCCCGACCTGTGCTGTGCTCCCCAACTCTACTTTAGGACCGTATTTAATTTCATCCTCAGTCTGATATAATCCCTCGGCTATATATCCCCATGTTGAGTTCAAAGGACGTCCCGTTTCCCTTTTCCAAGGGTACGGCGTATAGGGTTCGTCCCTATATACGTATTTGTTCTCCACATATGTGAAATTAGCACGAATATCCATAGACAAGTTTTTATTAACAGCATGGTGATAGCTGGTACTGACTTCCCATCCCCAATTATCTACCTTTCCGACATTACTCCAAGGAGTAGCACTATATCCTAACTGACTTGGCCATGTTTTTCTTTGCATTAAAATGTTCGAACGTTTCTCATAAAAATAATCTGCTGTAATATTCCAATAACGGAAAAGCGTCATATCCAAACCAATATCCAACTTCTTGGAGCGCTCCCAACCGGCATCCAAAACGTGATAGCTTGAGATTTTAGGACCACCAAACGTAGTATTCCAATCATAGCCCGTACTATATTTGATGTTGTTCAATTCAACTTTATCCAAATAAAGGAAATGCCCATAATCAGTACCGGTTTCATCGCTACCCACCAAACCGTAAGATGCGCGCAACTTCAAATTATCAATTTTATCATGCAAGGGCTCAAAGAATTTTTCATTACTCATCACCCAACCTATAGAAGCGGCTGGGAAAAATTCGAACCGTTCACCTTTTGCCAAACGTTCTGTACCATTGTAACCAAAATTAAACTCAAACAAATAACGCTGACCATAATCATACGTGAAACGACCAGAAAAGCCTTGATTACGATTAGGGAGTACCTCTTTCTTAAAATCACGTTGCATATACATCAACATACCGCCTACATTGTGTTTACCGAATTGGCGTGCATAATTCAGTTGAAATTGCATAAAAATAGTACGGTCACCGGATTTACTTATTCCTGACTCATTAATGTATTGGGCTCCTGACGTTCCTAAACGTTCCAATTCATATGTAGTAGGATTTTTCGGATCATAAGAATTTTCTTTCACCCGATAGTAATAAGGATCAATAGTTCTGCTATACTCTGAGCTAGACCAATTTTTGAAATTCACCAATGCATTTACACTCAACCCCTTAGTCACAAAATCCAAATTTTGTTTAATCTTCAATGTGGTATGCAGCATATTCGAATCCACTTGTTTAAAAGTAGTTGCCATATAAGCATAAGGATTCATTCTTGTGTAGTTGGCAGTAAGAATGGAGTTACCATATTTCACGTGCTCGTCTCCTTCTTGTGCAGGGAACACAGCCGGAAAATTAATGGGGTTCGCCGTCAGCATCATCTTAAACAAATCATCAACAGAGTTTTTGGGACCGCGGTTGTTACGAATCTGGGTATTCATATTCAAATCAATTGTCGTGGTCGGTGTTACTTTGACGGAGATATTATTCTGGAAATTATATGCCATGTTGTTGATATTATTGTTCCATGAGTAATATTTAGGAGAATCCAACAGACCTGTATCATGATTCACATTTAAGCTCATGTAATAAGTTACTTTCTGACCACCACCGGATATATTGATATTTGCCCGTTGGTTGGCCGCAAAATCCTTAAAAATCAAATCACCCCAATCTACATCCGGATAAATGTATGGATTTAATCCATAACGGGTACCTTCAATCTGCTGCCTGCTATACCTTCCTTGCCGGATAGACTTATTACGTGTGAGTTCTGCTTCATTGTACATTTCCATCCAAGTAGCTCCATCTACGAATTCTGGAAAGTTCATCGGCTGATTAAATGAATTTTCTAAGGTTATATTGATACGGGCTTTTGAATTTTCCTGTCCTTTCTTGGTCGTAATAAGCATTACACCATTCGCACCACGGGCACCATAAATTGCAGTTGCAGAGGCATCCTTTAAGATAGAAAAGCTTTCAATAGTTTCAGCCGGAATATTATTCAAATCACCAGAAGAGATCTCCACGTCATCCAGCAGAATCAGTGGAGTGGCACGTCCACCAAAAGTAGATACACCACGAATGAAGAATTCTGAGGCCGTCCCCGGCTCGCCACTCGTGGTATTTACAATTACTCCTGCCAACTTTCCCGCCATAGAGTTGGTTAAAGAAGAACTGGGAGCTTTAAGTTCCAACCCTTTCACTGTAGAGATAGAACCGGTGACACTTACTTTCTTTTGAGTACCGGAACCTACAATCACAACCTCATCAAGCACTTCATTATCTGAACTTAACTTAATGTCAATAATACCCGAAGTTTCTACAGGTACTTCCCGGGTTTTATAACCAATATAAGAAACGACTAAAATATCTTTGGTACTATTGACTTGAATGGAATAATTTCCATCCAAATCAGATATAACACCAGTTTTAGAACCTTTTAGAGTGATGTTAGCACCAATAATAGGACTACCATCCACAGCATCCGTAATGGTTCCTGTTACCAGTCTTTTGTTTTGCTGCTGAGTAGACATTACCCCGGTAACTTCAGGGACAGCCATCACAGGCAAGCTCGTTACACTGGTAACCATAAAAGTTCCCAATGCTACAAAAGCAATTTTTCTTAAACAATACTTCATAAGCTTTTTATTAAAATTAGACATAAGTTAACTAATATACTAAAGTGGTTTTCTACAAAAAAACTCCAATTATTCAAAAACACTATTACATTACTTTTCCACAAAAACTACTCAAATGGCATTAGAAAAAAATGTTTTCTTTACATTAAGGGTCCTATTCAGAAATCCTAACCCCAATTTCAGCTACACTCATAAAATTCTTCTCCAAAACACCTGTAACCACAAATCTCAAATAACGTGACGGATAAGTTTTTATTAATTTAATTTCCTGCGGTACAAGGCTTTGCCTAATATTCTGAAAAGTACCTTTTGAAGCCAATTCCCACTTTACCCCATTCTCGCTTAGATAAACCTCATAGGTCTCGATTACCCCATCTACATTTCTATACATATCCTGACGCGGAGTATAGATTATTTCAGAAACAGGGACAACAACTCCCATATCGACAATTATTTCATCTGGAACAAACTTATTCTGATTGTTTGCATCATAAGTGTGAAAGTAGCTTTCTACATTATCATCAATCATATTATTGACACCAAATTTAGTGGGTGAGATGATTTTCCAGTCCTTTTTACATTGGTCGAAAGTTATCGAAGCTATCTCACCATGAATCTTCTCGGATGTGAACACAGCGGCTCTGATTACACCTTGCTTATCGAAAAGAAATGGAGCTTCATACTCCTGTGAAGTAAACAATGGTTCAGAGCCATCTGTAGTATACCGGATAGCAAATGCAGGGCGATCAGTTTTTATAGCCACCATTCCATCTTTTGTTCTGGATATTTTTGGCATTTCCAAATTCTCCGGTTCTTTAAACAAGCTTACCTCGCTTATTGCGAGTGCTACCGGTGCAAAAAAACGTATGCGAATCTTATCTGTATCCAAATCATTATCAAGACGAATAATTCTACATGCCCCTACACTGGTAGCTTCAGCTACCTCTTTCCACTCGCCATCTACCCAATTATCAACTTTCATTGAATCAAGCCGCTGACCTAACTTTATATTTTCACGCACTTTTACCAGATTAAAAACCTGCTTTTTAGGAAGCTCTATTATCACCGATGCATTTGTAACAGAATCATCCGTTGCCCAATAAGAATAACGATCATTATCTATTAATTTTGCAGTACCGTAATATTTGGTTGCATTTCCACGCACATTGGATGGCATAAGATGCGCCCCTTTAATAAGATTTTTACTGAAGGTTCTGTCCATTAAGTCGGCAAAAGCTTCCAAAGATTTCACGTCTCTCCATTCCATTACTCCTTTGGGAGTTAAAGGAAGGCACATATCAAATCCCTGACCTAACCCGACACTTGCAAGATATATATCAAATAACTTTTGAGAACTCTTCGTTGTTAAACTATCCGTCGTATGATAGGCAAAACGTCTTTTTAATGAGAAGTCACACTCAGCCGGAATCCAGTATTTCCCATTCCGTTGCCCTTCATTTAACATTTTGATCCGTTCACCATCGCTATTGGGACGTGGTCTCATATTCCAGTTCCCTTCAGGAAACAATGTCGCCCAACAAGTCTTATTATACCTGCCGGCATATCCATCCTCGTTTCCTACCCAACGGATATCAGGTCCGGGATCGTTAAAGATGACAGCATTAGGTTGAAGTTCTCTGACAATTGCATAAATATTCTCCCAATCATAATATTCAATAAAACCACCACGGTATTCATTAGCACCTCCATAATAACCCGAGCCACCAGCTCCAGGTGCACCGTCGAACCACAGCGTGAACAATTCACCATAATTAGTACATAATTCTGTTAGCTGTTCCTTATACATTTTCAGATATTCCGGCGTTCCAAAACATGCAGCATTTCTATCCCATGGCGATAAATAGAGTCCGAGTTTAAGCCCGTGCTTCCGACAAGCTTCTGCCCATTCTCCCACCCAATCACCTTTACCATTTTTCCAAGGTGAACGGGAGATATTATAATCAGTGGTTTTGGTTGGCCACATACAGAACCCGCCATGGTGTTTTGCATTAATAAGAAAACCTTTTGAACCTATTTTCTTTGCAAGAAGCACAATCTTTTCTGCATCAAAATCTACAGGATTCACAAGCTCCGGTGATTCATTCCCCCATCCCCAATGAATATCAAGCGCATTGTTCTGATTGAACTCAATCATATTATACATCTCCATCTCATGCCAGGCTAACTGACGCTCCGTAGGCAATGCTCCATAAGGTTGAGGTGGAACTACTGTGGTAGAGTTACAAGAAGATAACATAGCTATACACGCTAATTTCAAAAACAGTTTATGCTTCATAATACTTCACTATTTAGATTTACTTTTAACGCAACAAAGATAAATGCGCACTAGTCAAAACAAGGCGAATTGCGTACAAAAAAGCAATAATATTGTAAAGCATGGCTTTTTTTCGCTAATATTATGCTTTACCTCTATTTTCAACTATATCTAATTAATAAATAGAGGAGCATCTTTTCTACTAAATGCTCCTCTATCTATATACAACCAATCTACTAAAAATCAATCATACGAAATATTATTCAATACTTTTATCTTTTCTTTCTTTCCACCTCCTATGAATAAATTCTTAAACGCCTCTACCGAAACAGATGTAGCAGGTTTAAATTCGGAAGAATTCATATATTCCAACAAACTGGCATAGAATTGCAGTCCTTCGGGAGTATTGCGTGCAGCCTCCAAATCAGCCATGCAAACTAACAGTTTACCTCCTCCAACATTCAATTCAAATACCAAGCCCAGTTTATGATTACGCTCCACATTATCAATCACCTGCACAATAGGACGATATTCTTCAGGCATATTATCCAAAATCAACGGATAGCTGTTCTTGATTATCGAATACCACTGCCAGTTCGTATGGAAATCTGTGGGAAAGTCATTGAACAAGCCATGTTCAGGATTAGTCAGGATACCTAAGGTACCCGGTGACGCCGGTTTTTTAATACGGTCACAGATGCTTTTAAACATACGATAATTCCAATAATCAGTCTGGAAAAGTCCACCTACTGTTACTTCCTTACAATCCTCTTTGCACGGCATCAGCAAAACTTTCCCACCTTGCTTTAAAGAACTCAGTACCTCCTCCGTCAATTGACGAGCAACCATAATATTGCCTATTCTCAATTGCTTTCTGGCCGGATATATCCATAAAGGATAGGTATTCCGATAGGAAGTTCCGGCAATCTTCAAAGACAACTCCGCTTTACATGCTTTCTCAATATCCGGTAATGTCAGACGAATTGTACCGACAGTTAACAATCCTAAACCAGAAGGAACAGGCATTTCACCTTTACCGAGCGACCGTTTTCCTGCTTTCAACTCCCATGACACACTTTTTCCTTCCAACGAATGTTCTCCGTAGTTAGCTATATCAACATTACCCTCAAAGTTTTCCTGTCCTGTCCAGCAGAACTTGTCCGCTGTCAGTAAAGGAACGACCTCACAACAAAATTCTCTCCATTTCTTCGGTTCAATCAATCCTTTACTATCCATGAACGCATTCAGGATTCCGACATAAGCTGAACCTTGTCCCGGATAATCCTGCAAATCGAGTAATTGAAAACCCGCCATTCGTTCAGAACGCAAGTTCATTTCAATATCTGCCCGATAAAGTTCCACAGACCATGCACCGGATGCTTTAAAGAAATCATCGGCCTGTTCTAGCATACCCGCTTCCTTCAACCGGTTACGAAAGACTTCAAAGTTCCAGGGAGCCAACACACCTGTGTACTTCTTCATCTCTTCATAATTCGGATAAGTCTGAAACTGCCCCGTCTCATGTCCTATCACCGGAACGGGAGATTTTTCTAAGGCAGTATCAAAATTCATCACCGAGTTGGGATAGGTGTTATTCAGATAACCTCCCTCTGCCGCATCAGCAAAAGAAAAAGAGGCACGAGCATGCGTTGAATACCCCTCTCCGTTACCTACACGGCAGGTCACCAAAAAGTCTTCTCCCAGTATATGTCCTCTCGAACCCAAAAAGATATTCGAGCCATACGTGTAAAGATGCCTCGGCTCCATCGAACGGAAGCGGTTTACAAAATCTTTCATCACATTAATATCTCCCCCCAACTCATTACCCAAAGCGAAAAGAACAAAGGAAGCATGATTGCTATATTCACGCATGATATTTTCGCCGTCGTTCATCAAGAAGTCCATTAGTTCGGCGGATTCTTTCTTGAAACCTCCCCAAATAGGAAGCTCCGGTTGCAAATAAATGCCTTCCAAGTCGGCAGCTTCAAAACAAGCGGCAGGCGGACACCATGAATGAAAACGGCAGTGGTTCAAGCCATACTCTTTACAGATTCTGAAATAACGGCGCCACTGGCTCAAGTCCATTGCCGTATATCCGGTCAGAGGGAACACGCAAGCGTCGTGTTTTCCCCTAAGGAAAGTCTTTGCCCCATTAATGGTGAAATGCGTCTGCTCAGCCCTAAAGTCACGCAGTCCGAAACGGACGGTCTGCTCGTCAATGCCGTCGATTTCTGCCTTTAGCTGATATAAAGTTGGTTGAAGGTCACTCCAAAGCAATGCTTTACTTCCTAATTGATAAACAAACTCATATTCTTTACACCCCTCTTTCAGAGCATATTCCGTAGCTTTTACTTTATGCTTTCCGGGAGAATTAAATGAGGCTGCCGACAGGCAGAGTTGTTTTCCGTCAATACCGGATGCTTTCGATAATGTGATTTTCACTTTTACAGAACGGTCCGCCACCGAAGGAAAAGTTTGGATGGATTCAATAAACAGCGGATTCATTGCCTGCAACTCTATCCGTCCGATGATACCATTCCAGTTGGTTTGGGTAGACTCTGTACAAGCGTGAGAACTTGAACGAATCTGTTGAGGAATACTTTTCCCGTTATCAATGCGAATGGTCAGTTTATGTGAACCGGGAGTCAGGAAATGGGTCAAGTCATATTCCTGTGGGGTAGACAAATAATTATTCTTACCCACTTCCTGACCGTCGATCCATACTGTTGACGGGCGGGTACGTTCCAAGAACAGCACGATATGCTTACCTTTCCAGTCGGCAGGAATCTCTATATTCCTGCTATACCATGCAGCACCCTCGTATTTATAATATCTGGATAAATTGGTTGTTTCCGATTTATTCGTGTTTTCCATTCCTTTCCGATTGGTATCCGTTGTTCCCGGCAAAGTCACTTTTTCCGGTAAATCAATATTCCAAAATTTATCCTGTATTCCTTTGTCCTGAGGGTCCAATATAAAGTTCCATGTACCGCTCAAATCAATGGTATGGCGCAAATCCTTTGCCTGCACCCACGGTGAACATAAAAGGATTAATGACAATAAAAACAAACTTGCCAACCGGCATCGTGTAACTCGATTCATACTATAATGGGGTTAATGTTATGGTTTCTCTACTTCTTGAAGCTCAAGCGCAAGACTAGAATACTCACCTTTCAATAAGGAATTCAATGCAATACCTTCTTCCATCAACAATCTGCCACTAATTATCTTATTGTGCAAACTACAGGGTTTGTTTTCATCGGCGGGAGTCAAATCAAGCACACGGTAGTTCTTTGCAGGATCCAAACCGTTCATATAAACCCTCGGAATAATCATATTGATAAAATGAGTTATCTTATATGCATAAAAAACAGCCTTATTTTTTTCAGGAGTCACATACATCAGAGAAGCCACCCCCTTATTATCATACGGCGACATTAACCTGTATAAGTCACCAAACTGTACTACAGGGCGAACGTCCTTATAAGCTTCAATGGCACGCTTGGCAAATGCCTTATCAGCCTCACTCATATCCTTCGGCTGAATCTCCATACCCAATCTTCCGGACATTGCTACGTCAAACCGAAATTTCAACGGAATACGACGCCCTGTCTGATGATTCTTATCCGCACTTACATGTGAAGCCATGGCTACAGCCGGGAAGAAACAGGAAACACCCCACTGCATATATATTCTCTGCAAGGCATCCGTATCATCACTGGTCCAAAACTCATCAAAGTAGGGAAGCAGTCCATAATTCACACGTCCGCCGCCACCGGCACACAATTGAATTACCAGACTCGGATATTTGTTACGGATCCGTTCAAGCACTTTCACCAAACAACGGTTATATTCGATATATAAATGCGATTGTTTATTTTTAGGTAAATAAGAAGAACCATAATCCAACAAACTACAATTGTCATCCCACTTCATATAGGCAATCTCCGGATGTTTAGTCATCAGGTTATCCACAACGCTGAAAACGAAATCCTGCACCTTCGGGTTGGTCAAATCCAGCACCACCTGAGTTCCGCCACGTCCGGTGGACAAAGGACGGTTGTCAATTTTCAATATCCAGTCAGGATGCTTCTCAAACAACTCACTTTTGGTATTCGCCATTTCCGGCTCAATCCAGATACCAAACTTGATACCATGTTTTCTGGCAGAAGCCAGCAATCCCTCAATTCCTTCCGGTAGTTTCTCACGACAGACCTCCCAATCGCCCAAACTGCTATTTCCACCATTACGAGGATATTTATTTCCAAACCATCCATCATCCATGACAAACAATTCACCTCCCATGGCAGAAAAAGCCGCCATCATCTCGTCCATTCCCTTCTGATTGACTTTGAAATAAACACCTTCCCAACTGTTCAGCAAAATATTGTGCGGCCTGTTTCCCTGATTCATCTTATACTGACGCGCCCAACGATGAAAAGTCCGGCTTACCCCTCCTTTACCATTCATACTATAAGTCATGGCAAATTCGGGCGTTTTGAACACCTCTTTCGGTTCAAGTATATAGTGAGAATTTTCTTCATTCATACCGGCTATAATGTTTAGTGCCGTGTTGCAAACATTCAGTTTCAGTTTATAATTACCACCCCAAGCCAATATTCCTCCGAGAACCCTTCCGGTTTCCTCCTGTGGCTTACCGTCCAAGGACAACATGAAAGAAGGATTATCAGTTTCCGTATTCACCAAACCGTCCTTGTTAGTGATCACTTTTTGTCCGTTAGTCAGTTTCTCTTCTTCCATTGTACACTCAGCTCCCCAAGCACCGTGGAAATGAGTCAACCAGTTATCCCCCCGATACATGGGAAGGTTAGCAGAAGCAAACTGATATAACGTAACAGGCTTCTTCCCTTCATTGATTACTTCCGTCCAAGTTCCGATGACATCCGTTCCCGAATAAGCCTTGTAACATTGCTTTATTTTAATGGGATACACCTTGTCTTTCAATATCACTTCAGTAATTTCTCCATCCGCAACCTTATGCTGAGTCACAATCTCCACTCCCAAGTCAAGTGACATATTGCCATCCGGCTGGGTCATAGCAATAGCTTTTTCACCCAACGACCGCAAACCGAATGCCGGATAACTTTCCGAATTCAACGCTAACCCGGCATCATAAATATGTTGTATTTGCTCAGGAGTTATAGCCACTCCATAATACTGTATTTTTGATTTTTCACCAGCCTCCGCCGAAATCAGCAAAGACGTCCGGGAAGTTGAAATCAAATAATCTTTAGCAAATAAAGAAGAAGACAACAACATAGCCATTGCTGTCATTAAACAATTTTTTGTATTCATATCTTTGTTCTATTCTTTTTGATTTCTATTTGGAGGAGAAACAGCGTCACATGGCTGTAGCATGCAAAAAAGTACCTTCCAATTTTATTTTGTAAGGCCATTCCGCCACCTTCTCCATTTTTTTATGATATGCCATATGTTTATCCGGTGCTCCGGTTACCACAAGCCACAGGAATTGAGTATTATCAGGCACAACAAATTTCACAGACTGATTCACGCCATTCACCGCTTTGTTCATCTTGCCATACACCCTTTTACCATCCTGCTTCACTGCCACAAAACCATATCTCCATCCTGCATTCTCTTTTGCCTCCGTATAGAAGTCTTTGTCGCCTGCAATACCCTCAAAAGTCAACCTCACTTCTGTTCCACCACATGGAACTTTCAATCTGACAGCGTTATATCCATAACTTTGCGGACATTTCTCCTTTGCTATCTGATACCAGCCGGCATAGGCTTTCACCAACTTACATTGATGCTGATTGGCATAAGAACTGCAAACAGACTTGATGCGGGGAAGATCCCAAGTGACAAAACGGCTTGCCGCATCATAAATTTCTTCATTAAACTGCTCTTGAGAAGTTTTTGTGATCCGCATATAAGTAGATGCCGCATCTTCATCTTTCAACGCTTCCCTCCACAACCGACCGATTATCGGCAGTCCATGTTTATAAGACCAATACTCCAAGAACTGTGGTGCACAATAATGATTTGCTTTATGGAATAATGTATAATGCGTTTGCTTCATATAATTATTCAGATGATAATTTTCAAGAGTTACCCAATCGGGATGCACCTGCCAAAGCATCCATTGAGATGTATACTCATAAAGTGTTGTCCCCGGAAACCCTCTTCCGCTGTCGTCATCGGATATATATTGAAAAGCATGTCCTAACTCGTGAGCAAGTGCACAATAAGGATAACTATTTATCCTGCACGGACGAAACCAGCACATTCCCACTTTATCATGGGCACCGCCATAGACAGTTCTCTCCTCGTCATCGTACATCCATATAATCATTTTATACTTATCAGTATATGATTTACCCTTCTGTACAAATTTCATCTTGTCAACAAAATATTTATAATACCGCTCTCCCTCGGTCAATATTTCATCCGGATAAAAGCGTTTACCCTCATCCATATTTATCGCAGGGTCTTTACCAAAAGACTTCTCCCAGAAGAGAACCAAATTTTCGGATTCGGCCTTATAATCATATCCAAATCTTCCATCGGAAACATTTAAGCCATGTTGCTGTATGTCCCTTTCCGGAATAAATACAACCTTACTTACTGATTTAGCTTGCAATATTTGCATATTTAGGACAAGTATTAACCCTAAATATAAATAGATAAAATTCCGCTTTTTACGCCACATCATACTACTTTGTTCTTTTAAAATGTTACATTAACCATTGATAAAATACCACCATAAGCACTTATCGCTTGTGATGTATGATCATCTGACATTATAAAAAATATTAGGACGATAATCCTTCCTGTTAATGAAAGGGACTATTCCTAGTCCTGCTATACATAACCCGATAGATTTTATTCTCATTTTATTTCTTATTTATGTTAAACTATACTGTAGTTTCGTATGATATTCACAAAGTTAAGCAGTCAATAAAATAATCTTGGCGAATTCCGTACAAAACAACAACAATATTGTAAAGCCGGTCTTTTTTTCGCCTTCACAATACTCTCTTGCCGATTTACATCCTAAACTTACTCCATTATCTTCTGAACAAATAGATCTGGTCCAGCACGACACCTTCATCTAAAGCCTTAAGTACTAATCGATGCTTTGTCCCTCTATTTACAGGAAACATAACCCGTCTGATCGCCTGATTACGCAAGACATTTTCTTTCCATTCTTCACTTCGTCCCACTGTTTCATAAGAAAGAACAGCGAGTTCGCCCCCATCCAAAGAGACTGCAATACGCAACCTATCAGCATTGACCGGATGATTGGGCAACATCCTTACTTCGACTTCTAAAGAATCCGTGTCACAATCATCAAAACAAAAATGTAAATCCTGACCTTTTTTAATGCCGGCGGCTTTTCTTTCATACCCCAACCCGTCATAGATGACAGGCACACCTTGGTTGCATTCCGCTCCATCCCACTTATAAAGCACCTTTCGTTCTGCCACCATCGGCTCAGCCACCGTGACCTGCTTTACCCGTTCAAAAACCGGCAACCTACGCGGACGGAAATCCATTATCCGGTTCCACTTTTCATTATTATAAATACGTGTCAAAGCAACAATGCTATCATAGGCCATGTCACTTTCCTTCCAATCGGCCTTCCCATGTCGTGCCAGTTGCGCTTTCAATAATTTCCGATTCATTTGATCAGATGCCTGAACCGGATACTTGATTAACTGAAAATAAGTATCCTGTTTTCGTTCCGGTATCCCTCCGGCAATGGCTTCCACCCTATCAGACAGCTCTTGATACAAATTCAGACGTTCGCGGATATAAGATTCGCTCCATGGTAAATCTTTTATAATTCGATAATGCGATTTATCCTCTTCACGGGTATTTCCCATAAATTCCGGTTTACGTATATAAGCCAGACGATAATATTCTTTCATCACGGGAAGCAATGAATCCGCAATTTCCCCGCCAAATTCACGTTTCAGGAACTTACATAGATGAGCATCCAACCCTTCATCCGCAACTGCATCCAGATTCCATGCCATGTCCATATACAACTCAATCAAGTATTCAGCAGGTTTAATGTCACCGACATTCAGAATCCACATTTTCTGAATTCCTTTATCAAATGCCAGTTTCATTTGCTGATAAACCAAAGCCGGACTCGTTGTAGCCAACCAAAGATAATCGTGAGGTCGCCCCCAATAAGAAATATGATAGTAGACCCCATTACCGCCCTTACGCAAACGCTCTTCTTCTGTCGGAAAATGACGAATATATCCGTAATTATCGTCACACCACATTAAGGTAACATCATCGGGCACCTGCAAACCGGCATTATAGATATCAAGCACCTCCTTATAAGGAATAAAAACCTGTGGAACTCGTCTCACATCCTTACTTACATATTTCTCCAACAAGCCGCGCTGATCCTCAATAACACGTTTCAATACCGCCTTTTGCTCCTCCCGTGTACGGGCCCCCTGCATACTTCCATCATGTACTCCCCGCATTCCTAATGTATATATATTATTCTGACACGCCACATCTCTCACTCTTTCTTCCCAGAACTTATATACATTACCCCGGTTAGTAACATAATTGTATGCTCCCTCGCCTCTCCTGTTCCATTCGCCGGCTGCGTTGCACACCATAGGTTCGCAATGGGAAGAACCAATGAAAACACCATATTTCGCTGCTGCTTCCTTATTGCCTTCCGTCATAAAGAAAGGTAAAGTGCACTCATGCATGGCAGGCCAATAAGTATTTGCCCGCAGACGAAGAAGAAGCTCGAATATACGCTCATTAGTACGAGGCCCGATATGCCCTTTCACCTCCGACGGTTCATACGTCTTATTGCTCCACGGCAGCAGCCCCCAATCTTCGTCATTGATAAATATTCCTCTATATTCTACTGAAGGAGCTTGTGCCATCCGGAAATTGGCAGGCAATTCAAAAGTCTCTTTCCGGTCAGGAGTGGTATCCGCCCACCATTCCCACGGAGAGACACCCATCAAACGGGATAACTCCATCACACCATAAGCCGTACCATGACTGTCGCTACCGGCAATCACCAATTTTCCCTTTGGACTTACCGCCAATAAAAACGCTTGCTTTTTACCTTCCAATTCAGCTAAATCAATGCCTACCTTATTAATAAGATTACTCCTACCCAAAGTTCCTACAATCAAATCTCCTCCTTTATCTTTTATTTTTAAAGAAGAAGAGAGCACTGTTTGACAATCGCGCTTCAAGAGCTCCAACGCCGTGTGCACCACTTGTCCCTCTTGGGGTTCACAACCAAGCGTAACCTGTTTTCCTGACCGTAAAATAAATCCTTTTCCCTGAACAGAACAAATTATTAACACCAACAAAAATAATAGACTGATACTTTTCCTCATAATTTTGTATTAAAATAAGATTTCTACAAAAATAAGCAGTATTATATTTTTTATTGGCGAATTCCGTACAAAAGAACAATAATATCGTAAAAACAAAAAGAAGGGAAAACGATCTTTGATACCAATATAATCTCCCCAAAAAGAGTGACGGTATCCTGTCAGCATAGTGACGGTATAACAACTAGATAGTGACGCTATTCCATATATATACCGTCACTATCCTGTTCCCTACTTTATATAGACCACAGAACGTCCAGAACCGTATTTCTTCAATACGCCTTGTTCGATAAAAGCATTTATATCTTCCAGTGCCTGCGTCTTCGTCTTTCCAACAAGCATCTCATAGTCATGCCGATTAATACAGGGGTGATCTTCTAAAAACTTTTTCAACCGTTGCAGGCACTTTTTCTCAGGCAACGGATTCTTCACACGAAATGGCGAGTGATAACGTTGCAACTCGAGTTCGCTCTCAATATCCTTCTTAAACTGCCGGTTGACACGGAAATTAATATCTTTCAGAGATACGGAGGGTGAACGCAAATCTTTTGCATCCATCACTTTCTTGTCAACACTCAGCGAAAGAGTGAAATAACCGATATCTCCCAGTTCCACAGAAAATCCTTTTAAAAGTAAATGTCTTAGTTCCTTTGATATAGCTTCTATAACACCCACTACTTGCGCATGAGGCATATGCTGAAGCATGGTCACTTGTTCTACAAATTCTTTGGCCGTATAACTGCCCTTTAAAACGACCCGTGCATGCAAAGGTTGTTCTTCTCCACTTTTAGCAAGGTCGGGAGTTTCATAAAGATCATAATTTACGCTCATTATTTATTAGTTTTTCATTAGGAGAGATTAATATCCTCTCTCACATAGATTAATTTTCCAAAACGCATATCAGTTTTCGCTTGAGTTAACTCAAGCGATAGTTCAACTTGAGTAATTCTTTCGTTTAAGTTAAGTCAAACGAAAACTAACATACTAACGAGACAAATGTACGTAGAATATGCAGATACTAATCTATACTAACCGGTATTTAATTTCATCCGACAAATTATTCCAAAGAGCACAAGCGTATTTACCTATAATTATCCAAAATTTGAACGTTTTTTTTGTCCGTTTTCAAAAGTTTTGTTCCGCACTCAAAAAGATTGCGCATCATTTGTTTATGCTACTTATTCTTCCTAATATTGTCCTATACTAAATGAAAACAATACGGATTAAACGATTCTCCCATGAAAAAACTACTCCTTCTGATAGTCGTACAACTCCTGTGTATGCACACATTCGTTGTGAATGCACAGCGTATTTTCTCCACTTCATACACGATGGACGACGGACTGGCTGCCAACAGAGTATATAGCATCCTTCAGGATTCATGCGGCTTCATGTGGTTCGGTACGGACGACGGACTGAGCCGTTTTGACGGAATCAGATTCAAGAATTACTATTTATCAGAATATATCAACGCTACGACAAGTAACAGCGTCAAGAAAATATTTATTGACCGCAGGGGTAAAATGTGGATTGGGCTGGATAGCGGCATTGTCATTTATGATTCCCAGACGGATACGTTCAGACCCTTCAACGCGAAAACAGAAACGGGGGAGACGATACAGACTTATGTTGTCGACATGATAGAAGACAATGACGGAGAAGTGTGGATTGCGACAAACGGAAAAGGGCTATACCGGTTTTCTCCTAATGATGAAATCCGTCTCCAGGTCTATCGGAATATTCCCGGAGAAACAAATTGCATCTCACAGGATATTCTGATGACATTGCAACAAGACAGCAAACAGAATATATGGATAGGCACGTATTCGGAAGGGTTATGTTGCTTCGACAAACACCAAAACACGTTTGTCACTTATAAAAGGGGCAATCTGCCCAACGGTTTATCGGATAACTCTATCCAAAAAATATTTGAGGACTCACACGGCAACCTGTGGATAGGAACTTTTCAGAACGGACTCGACTTGTTTAATCCCGCAACACGGACATTTACCAATTATCAGGATAAAAGTCCGAACAACCTATTATACCACATTCACGATATTAAAGAATACCGGCCAGGAGAATTATTTATCTCGTCCGATAACGGCATAGGAATCTTCAAGGCAGACAAAGGAGAAATCATACAATCCGACAATCCGAATCTTAAGATAAGAACCGGAGCGAATAAGTTTATCTATTCCATTTATATAGATAAGGAAGAAAGCCTGTGGTTGGGGTCTTATTTCGACGGCATCAAGTTTTATTCGGCTTTTCAGAATAACTTCAAATATTATAGTTGCTCATTATCAGCTACCACACAGGCAGGAAAGGTAGTGAATGTAATAAAAGAAGGCAAAGACGACCAATACTGGATAGGAACTGACGATAACGGAATTTTCCGATTCAACGCCAGAACACAGGAAGTCACCCCATTCCGGGATGCGGCAAGTATAGGTACTACTTATTATTGCATACATGACCTGCTGGTAGACGGTGACAAGTTGTATGCCGCCACTTACGGACGGGGATTGGAAGTATTTGATTTAAAAACCGGAAAAGTGGAAAGCTACCTGCATAATCCGGAAGATTCAACATCCATATCCTCCTCCCGGGTTTTCATATTATATAAAGCCAGCAACGGATGCATCTACGTAGGTACTTCCAACGGTATTTGCCTCTACAATCCCAAACAAAAGAATTTTACCAGGATGGGGTCTTTTGCAGGCAGAATATCTGCTATCATAGAAGACTATCACGGAAAAATATGGATAGGAACAAGCATCAGCGGTCTTTACTCATACAACATCAAGACCGGGGAAACCACCGCCTATCAACGTTCGGACAACCCGAATTCAATCACTAAAAATGTGATTACCACATTAGCTATCGACAACAGAAAGCGGCTGTGGATAGGGACTTACGGACAAGGATTATGCAGATATAATGAAGATTCGGACAACTTCACCCGATATGACCATTTGGAACTGCCCAACAAAATCATCACTTCTATCATCCCCAAAGGAGATTTATTATGGATTAGCACTAATAAAGGACTTGCTGTATATAATCCCGACACGGAATATCTGAAAACTTACTCTAAATCAAACGGACTTTATAATGAGCAGTTTACGCCTCGTTCGGGAGTTGAATCTTCTGACGGGAAGTTATTCCTGGGTTCAACGGATGGCTTCTGCTATTTCTTTCCCCAAGATTTGCGTGAAAACACATACAATCCGCCTGTTGTTCTCACCAACATGACCATTTTCGGAAAGGAAGTACAGGCTAATATACCCGACTCACCTATCCAACGGTCTATCGGATATACGGATGAAATCATTCTGGAATACAACCAGTCCATGATTGGATTCGACTTTGCGGCTCTCAGCTATATCGCCCCTAAAGAAAACAACTACCAATATATGCTGGAAGGCTTGGACAGCGGTTGGCAATTCACTAAAGGAATCAACAATCATCTTTCTTATGCCAACCTTCCTGCCGGCGAATATGTGTTAAGAATCAAAGGAACCAACAGTGACAAAATATGGAGCAGCAACGAGATTCAACTAAAAATCAAAGTGCTGCCGCCATTTTTCCAATCGCAACTGGCTTACTTTATTTATGCAATCATCCTGCTGATTATACTGTTACTCACCGTATGGTATTACATCAAGCGCACGGAAAAACGGCAGAAAGCACGCATGAAAAGGTTGAATGATGAAAAGGAAAAGGAACTATATAACGCGAAGATTGATTTCTTCACCAACATTGCCCACGAAATACGAACTCCGCTGAGTCTTATCATCGGCCCGCTGGAATATCTGATGAAGACCACGAGCATCAACAATGTCTACGGAGAATATCTGAGTATCATCGAACAGAACTATAAACGTCTGTACGCACTCGTCACCCAACTGCTGGACTTCCGGAAAGTGGATTCGGGAGCTTACAAACTGTCTTATGACTCTTACCGGGTGAAAGACACAATAGCCAAGGTCACCTGTATCTTCGAGTTGTCTACAAGACAAAAGAAAATAAGCATTGATATTTCATCAATCCCCGAAAGTATGACTATGGTCACAGATGAAGAAGCATTCACCAAGATTATCAGCAACCTGTTAAGCAACGCCCTGAAATATGCCAGAAGTACGATTAGCGTCACTGCGGCGGAAAATGATTCCGAAATAATAATTACCGTCACAGATGACGGTATCGGCATCACCGACCAGGAAAAAACTAAAATATTCGATGCATTTTACCAGGTTAAGAACAACAGCGAACTGAATAAACTGGGAATCGGCATCGGACTGCATATGACACGCTCCCTCATCCAACTGATGAATGGTAATATTGAAGCTAATGACAGAAAAGACGGCAAAAGCGGAGCTGCCATTTCCGTGCACTTCCCCAAACAAGCCGCCGTCAGTATCGCCCCACCAATGAAACGGGTAGAAGACACGATTATCACAGAAATCAATACGGAAGAAGGAGAACCGGAAACCGTACTGCCGGATGAACCGGTAAAGAAGCAGTACGCCGTGATGGTAGTTGACGACAATCCGGAAATTCTTGATTTCCTCTCCAAGATATTATCCGAAGAGTATTTTGTCATCTCCGCATCAAGCGGTGAAGAGGCTTTGCAGATTCTAGGGAAGAATAACATAGACCTTATTATCAGTGATGTGATGATGGAAGAAATGGACGGATTCGAACTGTGCGGAAAAATCAAAACCGACATCAACATCTCCCATGTCCCCGTCATTCTCCTTACCGCAAAGACGGACACGGAAAGCAAGATAAAAGGACTGGAGTCCGGTGCCGACGCCTACATAGAAAAACCGTTTTCCCCTTTCCATCTGAAAGCGCAATTGCGCAATCTTCTAAAGAAGAGGGAAAAGCAACAGAAAACATATGCTTCCACTCCATTGTCCGACTTGCACTCGGCGGTTCACAACAAACTGGATGAAGAGTTTATGAATAAGTGCACAGATATCATATTGAACAATATTGAAGATTCGGAATTCTCTGTCAACACGCTGGCACAGGAACTTGGCATGAGCCGTACCTCGGTATTCACTAAAATCAAAGGGATTATCGGGATGACTCCCAATGACTTTATCAAAATCACCCGATTGAAGAAAGCTTGCCGGATGATGGTAGAGGGCGAATACAGAGTTACTGAAATAGGATTCCTCGTCGGGTTCAGTTCCTCTTCCTATTTTGCCAAGTGTTTCCAAAAACAATTTGGCATGTTGCCGACGGAATTTCTCAAGAAAGCGAAAGAAGCCCCTTCATCCATCATGGAGTAAGCAAACACGGACAACCTGTTTTTCCCAAAACCAAATCTTAAGATTTACCAATGTTAATCTTAGCTTTTACATATGTAAATCTTAAGATTTTATTAAATTCTCCTTATAATATAAGGTAGGGAGAATCTTTTTTTCTACTTT
Source organism: Bacteroides congonensis (assembly GCF_900130125.1). Classification (GTDB taxonomy): domain Bacteria; phylum Bacteroidota; class Bacteroidia; order Bacteroidales; family Bacteroidaceae; genus Bacteroides; species Bacteroides congonensis. The sequence goes on along the minus strand of NZ_FQXY01000010.1, from coordinate 1,362,804 downwards.
TGTCCCCGAATATTGTGGTACAAGCCATTATAAAAGAAAGAATTATGCAGAAAAACCTTGTCATTGTCGAGTCTCCGGCAAAAGCAAAAACGATTGAAAAGTTTCTTGGGAAAGATTTCAAAGTCCTTTCAAGTTACGGACACATACGCGACCTGAAGAAGAAAGACTTCAGCATCGACGTAGAGAAGAATTTTAAACCCAACTACGAAATCCCGGCAGACAAAAAGGCTTTGGTCAGCACACTGAAAGCAGAAGCGAAAGAGGCGGAAACCGTATGGCTCGCATCCGATGAGGACCGCGAGGGAGAGGCGATCGCCTGGCATCTGTATGAGGTCTTAAAACTAAAACCGGAAAACACAAAACGAATCGTATTCCATGAAATTACGAAAAGCGCTATCCTGAAAGCTATCGAACAGCCACGCGATATTGACATCAATCTCGTGAACGCACAGCAGGCACGACGTATCTTGGATCGTATCGTAGGTTTCGAACTTTCTCCCGTACTTTGGAGAAAAGTGAAGCCGGCCCTTTCGGCAGGACGCGTACAGTCGGTTGCCGTCCGCCTGATTGTAGAACGCGAACGCGAAATCCACGCTTTCAAGTCGGAAGCGGCTTATCGCGTGACTGCCATATTCCTCGTGCCCGACACGGACGGAAAACTGGTGGAAATGAAAGCTGAACTGGCTCGCCGCATCAAAACTAAAAAAGAAGCAAAGGCTTTCCTCGAAATTTGCCAGGGAGCTAATTTTGCTATCGAAGATATTACCACCCGTCCGGTGAAGAAAACGCCTCCTGCACCTTTCACGACTTCTACGTTGCAACAGGAAGCCGCCCGTAAACTGGGATATACCGTAGCACAGACTATGATGATTGCGCAACGCCTGTACGAATCGGGATTTATCACTTATATGCGTACGGACTCTGTCAACCTGTCGGAATTTGCAACGATAGGTAGCAAAGACGCCATCATCAAGATGATGGGCGAACGTTATGTGCATCCCCGCCACTTCGAAACAAAAACCAAAGGGGCACAGGAAGCGCATGAGGCAATCCGTCCTACCTATATGGAAAATCAATCCGTAGAGGGTTCGGCACAGGAGAAGAAACTGTACGACCTAATATGGAAACGTACCATCGCTTCGCAAATGGCGGACGCGGAACTGGAAAAGACAACTGCGACAATTACAATAAGCGGTAGCAGCGACGTGTTCACTGCTATCGGTGAGGTGATTAAATTTGACGGATTCCTGCATGTTTACCGTGAATCTCACGATGATGACAGCGAACAGGAAGATGAAAGCAATTTGCTGCCTCCTTTGAAGAAAGGCCAGAAACTGGAACACGGCCCTATCATCGCGACCGAGCGTTTCACTCAACGTCCGGCACGTTATACGGAAGCCAGCCTTGTACGCAAACTGGAAGAGCTGGGTATCGGACGTCCGTCTACGTACGCCCCTACTATTTCAACGATTCAGCAACGCGAATATGTGGAAAAGGGAAATAAGGACGGAGAAGAACGCAACTTTAATGTGATGACACTGAAAGACAATCAGATTAAAGATGAAAATCATTCCGAAATTACCGGTACGGAGAAAGCAAAACTGTTCCCGACGGATATAGGTACGGTAGTCAATGACTTCCTGACTGAATACTTCCCGGACATTCTGGATTTCAACTTTACAGCAAGCGTAGAAAAGGACTTTGACGAGATTGCCGAGGGCGGTGTACAATGGACTTCTATCATGAAAACTTTCTATGATAAGTTCCATCCGTCTGTAGAAAGCACATTGGCTATAAAGACAGAACATAAGGTAGGAGAGCGCATGCTGGGAAAAGACCCGGAAAGCGGCAAGCCTATTTCGGTCAAGATCGGACGCTTCGGCCCCATGGTACAAATCGGTACGGCGGAAGATGAAGAGAAACCACGTTTTGCACAGATGAAAAAAGGACAATCCATGGAAACCATCACGTTGGAAGAAGCTTTGGAACTGTTCAAGCTGCCTCGCACGTTGGGCGAATATGAAGGAAAGACTGTCAGCGTAGGTGTCGGTCGCTTTGGCCCTTATGTGCTACACAATAAGGTGTATGTATCACTTCCGAAAACAATGGACCCGATGGAAATCACGTTGGAAGAAGCAGAGCAACTGATTTTGGAGAAACGCCAGAAGGAAGCCGAACGCCACATCAAGAAGTTTGAGGAAGAACCGGAACTGGAAATCCTGAATGGACGCTACGGGCCTTATATGACCTACAAAGGTTCCAATTATAAGATTCCTAAGGATATCGTTCCGCAGGATTTGAGTTTGCAAAGTTGTTTGGAACTAATCAAGATACAGGACGAAAAGGGAACCGCTTCAACACCGAAAAGGAAATTTTCTAAAAAGAAATAAAGAGTTGTTTGGTTAAAGCTAAACTTCTCCATATATTTGCCCATTAATTTCTTTATTTTCAGACATGAAACAAACAATATCTGTAAAGACATTAATGGGCATTTTTTGTATCCCATTGATATGTGGCTGTGTTGACAACCAGCGTGATTTATTCGAAGAACCGGAAAAGCCTTCAAAAGACGAGTATTTTGATTTCGACATGAATCAGAGTCTGACAATAGACGTCGACTATGGTTTTAAGAATGAGTATGCCGTTCTTTTCGAGATTTACGACCAGATTCCTGTTGAAGTAAACAACGAAACCGGCACTTCTGTGAAAAAGAGTATAGAACCTATTTATCGGGCTACTACTGATAAGTATGGTAAGTTCAATGAAGAAGGGGTTACCATTCCATCCTCCGTGTCGGAAGTATGGTTGTCTTCTGACTACTTGGGTGCAGCCTCGCCTGTAAAAATCGCAATCGGGGCGGACAAGCGCATTTCTTTCAATCAGGATGCATATATCCAGTCTCTGTTAGCCAAATCTCCGGCACTCAGCAGAGGAATCACCACTAACGAGCATAAATATCTGGACGACTGGACACTTCTGCCCGGCGTGGACTGGGATGATAACGGACGACCGAACAACCTGTCGGCAGAGAAAAATATTCCGCCTGCCAGCGTACTTTATAATATAAAGAGCGTTTTCAATAATAAAGATGGTAAGAACATTACAAATACTCATCCTGAATTCTTCGATGGTAATATGATTTCAGATATTCCCATCACAAAGGAAACTGAAGTCAGCTTGGTATTCGTTAACAGTACAGCGGGCTGGTATAACACAGTCGGATACTATACATATCCTACCGGAAAAACGCCTACCGTAGATAATATCAAAAAGATAATGGCATTCCCTAACGCTTCTCCCGTTTATAAATCAACCGGTGTAGGCGCTTTAGTTTGCGGAGACGAAGTTAAACTAAAATACTGGAACGACACCAAGAATCAATTTGAAGATAAGTTTCCGGCAGGTGTTACTATTGGCTGGTGTCTGCAAGGCATGGGATTCAGAAACAAACCATTGGACGGGCATGCACAAGGTGACCTTGTAACTGGTATGGGAACACGTTATTCTACCACTGACTTAAATAAAGCAGGAAGTGACGGTAAGAAAAGACAAAGAACCGTATCACTTCGTGAAGAGCCATCCAATCAAATCGTTGCCATAGGTTTTGAAGATAATATAGACCTCGATTATTGTGACGCTATTTTCTATATTCATATAGCAGAGAAGGATGCCATTGATGAAGGGGTAATTCCTCCATTACCTGTTGACCCTGAAGCTCCTCCTACTGATGAGGATAATTATACTGTGCGTTCCGGAACATTATTATTTGAAGATTTATGGCCGGAGCAAGGAGACTATGACATGAATGATGTAATGATACGGTATACAAGCAAAGTATATAAATCAATACTGACTAACCGTGTTTATAAAATCGTTGATGAATATATCCCTTTTCATCGTGGTGGATATTTAGCGAACGGATTCGGTTATCAACTGCATAACATATCAAATAGCGACATCGGTGAAGTGGTAATAGAAGGCCCTTCGTATGCACAAAAGTCCCGATATATGAGTGGGAAAACAGAATCAGGACAATCTCACCCTACCATCTTGCTCTTTGACGATATGCTGATATTCAACGGAAAAGAAGAGGCAGACCGTAAATACACCGTTACCATTCAGGTAAATGATGTATCAGAGAAGAGTGTCCTGCCACCCTACAATCCGTTTATCTTTGTAGAGTCTGACAAGACCAGAGGAAGAGAAGTGCATCTGGTGAAGTATCCTCCTACGGATAAAGCGAACCTTTCCTTGCTGGGTACTGGCAAAGACGTTTCACGTCCGGATGAAGAATTGTATTATGTTTCAGTCGATTTAATGCCTTTCGCTCTCAACATGCCGGTTGCCGATTTCCCGATTCCCGAAGAAGGGGTGAGAATAGACGAGTCTTATCCGCAATTTGCAACATGGGTTAAATCTAACGGAAAACAATCGACAAATTGGTACAAGTATCCCAAGAAATAACAATCTGAAACTATAAACCCGTTCTTCTTTCAGAATAAAGGACGGAATAAAAACATACGGGGCTCCTCTCATTATGAAAGGAGCCCCGCATATTATAAAAATAGCTCTTACATTCTGGAAGGTACTTCGATACCCAGCAAGCCCATTCCCAGACGAACGACTTTCGCTACATTGGCGGACAGAGCGATACGGAAGATTTTCACCGCTTCGTTCTCTTCACGCAGAATGCTATAGTCATGGTAGAACTGGTTGTATTCTTTCACCAAGTCATAGGTATAGTTGGCAATGATAGACGGGCTGTAATCTTCACCTGCCTGTTTTACAACAGCGGCAAAGTCGGCAACCATCTGAATCAGTCCTTCTTCTTTTTCACTCAGTTCAATACCGGCAGGAATCTGCTCAGGTATCACAATACCTGATTCGGCAGCTTTCCGAAGCACAGACTGGATACGTGCATAGGTATATTGAATGAACGGGCCTGTATTACCGTTGAAGTCGATAGATTCTTTCGGATTGAACGTCATATTCTTACGGGCATCGACTTTCAGGATAAAATACTTCAATGCACCCAAACCGACGATACGGGCAATATCATCCGCTTCTTCCTGTGTCAAACCGTCCAGTTTGCCAAGTTCCTGCGACGTTTCTTTGGCAGTGGAAATCATCTCTTCCATCAGGTCGTCGGCGTCTACTACCGTACCCTCACGGGATTTCATCTTACCTTCTGGCAGTTCCACCATTCCGTAAGAGAAATGCACCAGTCCCTTACCCCACTCGAAACCGAGCTTGTCAAGTAGAATGGAAAGCACCTGGAAGTGATAGTTCTGTTCATTACCTACTACATAAATCATCTTGTCAATGGGATAATCGGCAAAACGAAGTTTAGCCGTACCGATGTCCTGCGTCATGTAAACAGATGTACCGTCACCACGGAGAAGCAGCTTATGATCCAGTCCTTCGGCAGTCAGGTCGGCCCATACGGAACCGTCTTCTTTCTTGTAGAAGAAACCTTTTTCAAGTCCTTCCATTACCTTTTCTTTTCCTTCGAGGTAGGTATTGGATTCATAATATATCTTGTCGAAGCTGACACCCATCTTCTTGTAGGTTTCGTCGAATCCGGCATATACCCAGTTGTTCATCATTTCCCACAATCCGCGTACTTCCGGATCACCGGCTTCCCACTTCACGAGCATTTCACGGGCTTCCTGCATCAACGGAGATTCGGCTTCGGCCTTTGCCTTCGCTTCATCGTCACTCATTCCCTGCGCTGTAAATTGAGACATCAGCTCCTTTACTTCCGCCTTATAATGCTTATCGAAAGAGACATAATAATCACCTACCAGGTGGTCGCCTTTCTTACCGGAAGTTTCGGGAGTTTCACCGTTTCCGTATTTCTTCCATGCCAGCATGGATTTACATATATGGATACCACGGTCGTTTACAATATTGGTTTTTACCACTTTATTGCCGTTCGCAGCCACGATATTTGCCAACGCGTTACCTAGAAGGTTATTACGCACGTGTCCCAAGTGAAGCGGTTTGTTTGTATTCGGAGAAGAATACTCAATCATCACCAACGGAGAAGTTTCAGTAGCCTGTACCAAGCCGTATTGTTCATCTGCCTGAATCTCATTCAGCAACTCAATCCATGTAGCTGATGCAATAGTCAGGTTCAGGAAACCTTTTATCACATTAAAAGCGGCGACAGCCGGCTCGTTTGCCTTCAGATATTCACCGATTTCCTGTGCCGTTTGCTCCGGCCCCTTTTTTGACATCTTCAGGAAAGGGAATACCACCAGTGTCAAATGTCCTTCAAATTCTTTCTTCGTTTTTTGCAACTGCACCATCTTTTCAGGGACTTCCTGACCGTAAAGTGCTTTGAGTCCGCTAAGGACGGACGCTACAAGTTTATCTTCTATCTTCATATTTACAATTATTTTCTGTGCACAAAGATACAGGATAATTTATAAAGGTTACTCTTCTGAAGAAGAATTATTCTTCGCACCACGCTGATATATAGAAGGTGAGACGCCAAATTGCATCTTAAAACGCCTGCTAAAATAGCAAATAGCACAATTATTCCATACTTTCATACGTATGTCCATTATATATGAATAAAAAACGCACTATTTTAGCAACGGAAATAAGAGAGATAAATATTACTTATTACATATTCTAATTTTATCCTGAAATGAAAATAACTTTATTAAGCCTTTTAGTGCTGGCAGCAGTGAGTACAAAAGCACAAAACTTACCACAAACTTTTAAATTAGCCGACTCTCCATGCTACTCGGAAAAGAACGGATATGGATTCGACCGCATAGACACTACCCCAAAAGACAGTAAGGCGCCTTTCTATTTCTCTGTACGTGTTCCGGATGGAAATTATCGTGTCACGGTACGTTTGGGAAGTAAAAAGCGGGCAGGAAATACCACCGTACGGGCAGAATCCCGCCGCTTGTTCGTTGAGAATCTGCCTACTAAAAAAGGAGAGTTTATAGAAGAAGCATTTATCGTCAACAAACGTAGTCCCCGCATCTCCGCCACAGAATTCGTAAAGATAAAAGACCGCGAAATAAATAAATTAGATTGGGATGACAGGCTGACAATCGAGATTAACGGAGACGCGCCCGTATGCGAAAGTATTCGCGTAGAAGCTGCCGATTCTTCTATCCCTACCATTTTCTTATGCGGAAACAGCACGGTAGTAGATCAGGAGAATGAACCTTGGGCCAGTTGGGGGCAAATGATTCCTCGCTTTTTCAACTCCGGAATAGCCATTGCCAATCATGCCGAAAGTGGTGAAAGTGCCAATACATTCATTGCGGCAAAACGACTTAAGAAAGTGCTTTCTGAAATGAAGAAGGGTGATTACCTAATGGTAGAATTCGGACATAACGACCAAAAACAAAAAGGTCCCGGCAAAGGAGCTTATTACTCTTTTATGACTAATCTGAAAACATTTATCGACGAGGTGCGTGCAAAAGGCGGACAACCGATATTGCTTACCCCGACACGTCGCCGCAAGTTTGATAAAGAAGGCCGCACTGTCAATACGCACGATGAATATCCGGATGCAGTACGCTGGATTGCAGCAAAAGAAAATGTTCCCTTGATTGAATTGAATAATATGACCGGTACACTGTATGAAGCACTGGGCGAGGAAGAATCTAAAAAAGCCTTTGTACATTATCCAATGGGAAGCTTCCCCGGACAGACGAAAGAATTGGCTGACAATACCCACTTCAATCCTTACGGTGCTTATCAAATAGCTAAATGTGTGATAGAAGGAATAAAAAAGGCAACACCGGAATTGGCGAAATACCTGAAAACAGATATTCCTTATGATCCGGCCAAACCGGATAAAATAGAAAGCTTCCACTGGTGTCCGGCCCCGTTCTGCGAAATGGAAAAGCCCGATGGCAATTAAGATAACACGACACATTTATTGTCCGATTCTATCTTTCTGAACCGGACAATAAAAAAAGCGGGGTTCTTATATAAAGAACCCCGCTTTTCTAATTTCTTTCAACTATATATCTTATTCAACAGCTGCAGACAATTCAGCACCAGCTTTAAACTTAGCTACTTTCTTAGCAGGAATAGTAATAGTTGCCTTTGTAGAAGGGTTAATACCAGTTCTTTCAGCTCTTTCGCTTACAGAGAAAGTACCAAAACCAACGAGGGATACTTTTTCACCGGCTTTCATAGCATTAGTAACTGAAGTGATAAAAGCATCAAGTGCTTTTTTTGCATCGGCTTTGCTCATTTGAGACTCAGCAGCCATTGCGCTAATAAGTTCAGACTTATTCATAATACGTAAAATGATTAATTAATATATATGTTACACAAAAGATTATCTTTCAATGGATTGATTTCACAAATATAGCCGAACAAAACAACATATCAAATAAAAACATAAAAAAAACGCAGCAAATTGTTGAAAAAGAGCTAATAGGGAGCAAAAATCATGCTTTAAAACAGAAATTATTCGTACTTTTGCGTCTATTATCTAAATATTCAGAAATTAAAATGATGCCAACTGTAACTAAAAACCTGATAATTATCAATGTACTGGTATTTTTCGGTACACTCGTTGCTCAACGATATGGTTTAGATTTGACTAATTATCTGGGATTACATTTTTTCCTCGCAAGTGACTTCAACCCGGCACAGCTCATCACTTATATGTTCATGCACGGCGGATTCAGCCATATTTTCTTCAATATGTTCGCCGTTTTCATGTTCGGCCCGATTCTCGAACAAACTTGGGGACCGAAACGTTTCCTGTTTTACTATATCATTTGCGGTATCGGTGCAGGACTTATTCAGGAAGGTGTGCAATATATTCAGTATGTTACGGAACTCAGCCATTATGCAGAAGTGAATATAGGTTCAGCCATTATCCCTATGGAGCAGTATCTGAATATGATGACCACCGTAGGTGCTTCGGGAGCCGTTTACGCTATATTGCTGGCATTCGGTATGCTATACCCCAACAACAAGCTGTTCATTTTCCCGTTACCTTTCCCTATCAAAGCGAAGTTTTTCGTTATAGGATATGCAGCAATTGAGTTATGGTCAGGATTTGCCAATAATCCCGGAGATAATGTCGCTCACTTCGCCCACTTGGGGGGAATGTTGTTCGGACTGATTCTGATTTTATATTGGAGAAAAAAAAGCAATAACAATGGGACATATTATAGCTGATTTAAAAGAAACATTCAGAAGAGGAAATATTTTTATCCAACTGATTTATATCAACGTCGGTATTTTTATTATCGGTACGTTGATTAATGTTTTCCTGCAACTATTCGGATTCAGTATTCCCGATATATTCGGTATTTTTGCCCTGCCGGCATCCTTTATTGGTTTTATTCATCGACCGTGGTCGCTGCTCACTTATATGTTCATGCATGCGGGCATCCTGCATATTTTATTTAATATGCTCTGGCTGTATTGGTTCGGCAGCCTGTTCCTACACTTCTTCTCTGCAAAGCATTTAAGAGGTCTGTATGTACTGGGAGGTATCTGCGGCGGCTTACTATATATGGTTGCTTACAATGTATTTCCTCTATTCAGTTCGCAGATAGCAGGTTCCACATTGGTCGGGGCATCGGCATCCGTGCTGGCTATCGTTGCAGCCACAGCTTATCGGGAACCTAATTACCGGGTACAACTTTTCCTGTTCGGTGCTATCCGTCTCAAATACCTGGCATTGGTTGTTATCGGCATTGATGTAATATCCATCACTTCAAGCAATGCGGGAGGACATATCGCCCATTTAGGCGGTGCCCTTGCCGGACTTTGGTTTGCCGCCAGCCTAAGTAAAGGAATCGATTTGACTTCCTGGATTAACTGGTTCCTGGATGGTTTCATGTCTCTGTTCCAAAAGAAAACATGGAAACGTAAACCTAAAATGAAAGTACATTACGGTGGTAGCGCTACCGGTCATGAGAAGGATTACGATTATAACGCCCGCAAGAAAGCACAGTCGGAAGAAGTAGACCGTATCCTGGAGAAACTGAAAAAATCCGGTTACGACAGTCTCACTACAGAAGAAAAGAAAAGCTTGTTCGACGCAAGCAAAAGATAAAAGAATGGAGCATATTGGCAAAATTGTCGCATATCTGATACTGGCTATCAACGCTTTCCTTGTGGGAACGTTGATACTAAGCGCCTATAGTCCTTATCTAAATCCCAAAGTAAACCCACTGGCTTCGAGCCTGGGACTTGCATTCCCGATATTTCTGACTATCAACCTCTTATTTTTGGTCTTTTGGGCATTTATCAATTACCGCTATGCTTTATTACCAATTATCGGTTTTCTGGTTTGTATTCCGCAAATACGGACTTATATTCCTTTTAATTCCACCACTAAAACGATACCCGAAGGGAGTATCAAGCTGCTGTCTTACAACGTGATGAGCTTTAGCAATCTGGAAAAGAAAAACGGGAAGAACCCTGTCCTGTCCTACCTGGCGGACAGTAAAGCCGATATTATTTGTCTGCAAGAATATAATACAACTACCAACAAGAAGTTTCTGACGGAACAGGACGTGAAGAAAGCATTGAAGGCATACCCCTACCAGTCCATCCATCAACAAGGCATAGGAGAAGTGCAGCTTGCCTGTTTCTCAAAATTTCCCATACTTTCGTCGCAGCCCATCAAATACAAGAGCAGTTATAACGGGTCTATGAAATATGTACTAAAGGTAAACAACGATACGATTACATTGATCAATAACCACTTGGAATCCAACAAGCTTACCAAGGAAGACAGGGGAATCTACGAAGACATGATAAAAGACCCGAATGCCAGTAAAGTGAAAACCGGACTCCGCCAATTGGTAAAAAAACTGGCGGAAGCATCGGCTATCCGTGCGTCACAGGCCGACTCCGTAGCCAGATATATAGCAGAAAGCAAATACCCGACCATTATAGCGTGCGGTGACTTCAACGACGGTTCTATCTCGTACACGCACCGTATCCTTACCCAGAAGTTGGACGACGCGTTCACCCACTCCGGCAAAGGGCTGGGGATTTCTTATAATCAGAACAAGTTCTATTTCCGAATCGACAATATCCTGATAAGCCCCGACCTGAAAGCCTACAACTGCACTGTAGACCGGTCTATCAAGGCTTCCGACCACTATCCTATCTGGTGCTATATCAGCAAGCGATAAGAACTGTAAACTCTAATATAAAACACTTATGATGATTAAAAAAACACTAACCCTTTTAGCAGTAAGTTGTATGATGTACTCCTGTGCTACGAAAACAGAAAGCAATCCTTTCTTTACAGAGTTTCAAACTGAGTATGGTGTCCCCTCTTTCGACAAGATTAAACTGGAACACTACGAACCCGCCTTCCTGAAAGGTATCGAAGAGCAAAACCAAAATATAGAAGCTATCGTCGAAAGCCCGGAAGTTGCGACATTCGAGAATACGATTGTAGCTTTAGACAACAGCGCACCTGTCCTGGATCGTGTAAGTGCCATTTTCTTCAATATGACAGACGCGGAAACAACCGACGCCCTGACTGAACTTTCGATGAAGATGGCACCCGTTCTTTCGGAACACGAAGATAATATCTCCCTGAATGAGAAACTCTTCAAACGCGTGAACGATGTTTACCTGCAAAAAGACTCACTGAACCTGACAACAGAGCAAAGCCGCCTGTTAGACAAAACCTACAAAAGATTTGTCCGTTCGGGAGCCAACCTCAGCGCAGAAGAGCAAGCCCGTCTCCGCGAAATCAACAAAGAGCTTTCTACACTCGGCATCACTTTCAGCAACAATGTGTTGAATGAGAATAACGCTTTCCAACTTTTCGTTGATAAGGAGGAAGATTTGGCCGGACTGCCCGAATGGTTCCGCCAAAGCGCAGCCGAAGAAGCAAAAGCGGCCGGACAAGCAGGCAAATGGTTGTTTACCCTGCACAATGCCAGTCGTCTGCCTTTCCTGCAATATTCCGAAAACCGCCCGCTCCGCGAACAAATGTACAAAGCCTACATCAATCGGGGAAACAACAATAATGAAAACGACAATAAAGAAAATATCCGCAAAATCGTCTCTCTCCGCCTTGAAAAGGCGAATCTATTAGGCTTCGACTGCTACGCCAACTTCGTTCTGGACGAAACAATGGCGAAGAACGCCACGAACGTAATGGAACTCCTGAACAACCTCTGGAGCTATGCACTGCCGAAAGCAAAAGCAGAAGCCGCAGAACTTCAGAAACTGATGGATAAAGAAGGCAAAGGCGAAAAGCTGGAAGCATGGGACTGGTGGTACTATACCGAAAAACTACGCAAAGAGAAATACAACCTGTCCGAAGAAGATACAAAGCCCTACTTCAAACTGGAAAATGTACGTGAAGGCGCATTTGCCGTGGCCAACAAACTTTATGGTATCACTTTGAGCAAACTCGAAGGAATCCCGACCTACCATCCTGACGTAGAAGTCTTTGAAGTGAAAGACGCTGACGGTTCCCAGCTCGGAATCTTCTATGTAGACTATTTCCCGCGTGCCGGAAAAAGCGGCGGCGCATGGATGAGCAACTACCGTGAACAACAGGGAGCTACTCGTCCGTTGATATGCAATGTTTGCAGCTTCACCAAACCGGTAGGCGACACTCCTTCCCTGCTGACGATGGACGAAGTGGAAACACTGTTCCACGAATTCGGCCATGCCCTGCACGGCTTACTGACAAAATGCGAATACAAAGGAACATCCGGCACCAACGTCGTACGTGATTTTGTAGAGCTTCCTTCTCAAATCAACGAGCACTGGGCTACCGAACCGGAAGTACTGAAAATGTATGCCAAACATTACCAGACAGGAGAAGTAATCCCCGATGAAATCATCGAAAAAATACTGGAACAAAAGACCTTCAACCAGGGATTCATGACCACGGAACTACTGGCTGCCGCCATCCTCGACATGGACTTGCACACAGTGACAGATGTAAAGAATATGGACATGCTTTCTTTCGAAAAAGAGGCTATGGACAAGCTCAATCTTATCCCCGAAATTGCTCCCCGTTACCGTGTCACTTACTTCAATCATATCATTGGCGGATACGCTGCCGGATACTATAGTTACCTATGGGCAAACGTACTGGACAATGATGCCTTTGAAGCCTTCAAAGAACATGGAATCTTTGATAAGAACACTGCCGACCTGTTTCGCTACAACGTATTGGAGAAGGGGGACAGTGAAGATCCGATGGTGCTTTACAAGAATTTCCGCGGGGCAGAGCCGAGCCTGGAACCGCTACTGAAAAACAGGGGAATGAAATAATTCTGCAAAAAAGCCCTTAAACATCAAATATTTGAGGGCTTCTTACATATAAATGTGAAAAAAAAACTATATTTGCAGCCTTGTATGCGGCAAAAAGCACTTGTGTACGACAGAATTTAACTGAAAATTAAATTAAAAAAGTAATCATCATAAATTAAAAGTAAAATGCAAAACAAAGGATTTGTAAAGGTTTTTGCGGTATTACTCACGCTGGTATGCGTGTTCTACCTCTCCTTCTCCTTCGTAACACGCCATTATACCAACAAGGCGAAAGAAATTGCGAACGGCGACCCGAAAGTGGAACAAGACTACCTCGACTCTCTCTCCAACGAGAAAGTATGGCTGGGTAACTGGACGCTGAAAGATTGTCGTGAAATGGAGATTAGTTTAGGTTTGGACCTGAAAGGTGGTATGAACGTTATCCTTGAAGTTTCCGTACCTGATGTTATCAAAGCATTGGCAGACAACAAGCCGGATGAAGCTTTCAACAAGGCACTGGCGGAAGCTGCAAAGCAAGCTGTCAACAGCCAGGATGACATCATCACCCTGTTTGTCAGAGAATACCACAAAATTGCTCCGGACGCAAAACTTTCCGAACTCTTCGCAACACAACAGTTGAAAGACAAAGTAAACCAGAAATCAACAGATGCTGAAGTTGAAAAAGTGCTGAGAGCAGAAGTAAAAGCCGCAGTTGAAAACTCATACAACGTACTGCGTACCCGTATCGACCGTTTTGGTGTTGTTCAGCCGAACATCCAAAGCCTGGAAGACAAAATGGGACGTATCATGGTGGAACTTCCGGGTATCAAAGAGCCGGAACGTGTGAGAAAACTTCTCCAAGGTTCTGCCAACCTCGAATTCTGGGAAACTTATACAGCTAAGGAAATTCTTCCTGCCATACAATCTGCAGACGCAAAATTGCGTACGATATTGGCTGAAGAGACAACTGTTGACGGAGACACAATCGAAGCCGCAGTCCTCACCGAAGCTACTCCGGTTGAGAAAAAAGCCGTAAGCGCTGCCGACAGCCTTGCAGCCGCCCTGAAAGGTGACGCAGCCGCTGAAGACAAAGCAGCCGTCAACATGGAAGAAATCAAAAAGCAATATCCTCTGTTGGCAATGCTTCAGTTGAATTCCAGCGGACAGGGTCCTGTTATCGGTTATGCCAACTACAAAGACACTGCCGAGATCAACAAGTACCTAGCTATGCCGGAAGTCAAAGCAGAACTTCCGAAAGACCTTCGCTTGAAGTGGGGTGTTTCTCCTTCTGAATTTGACAAGAAAGGACAGACTTTCGAATTGTACGCTATCAAATCTACCGAACGTAACGGCAAAGCTCCGTTGGAAGGCGACGTAGTAACAGATGCTAAAGACGAATTCGACCAATACAGCAAACCGGCTGTAAGCATGGCAATGAACTCTGACGGTGCACGCCGCTGGGCTCAGTTGACCAAGCAGAACATCGGCCGTTCCATCGCTATCGTTCTTGACAACTATGTATATTCTGCACCGAACGTAAATTCTGAAATCACAGGCGGACGTTCACAGATTACAGGCCATTTCACACCGGAACAGGCAAAGGACTTGGCAAACGTATTGAAATCAGGTAAGATGCCGGCTCCGGCACACATCGTACAGGAAGATATCGTTGGTCCGTCATTGGGTCAGGAATCTATCAACGCGGGTGTCTTCTCATTCGTTGTGGCTCTGATTCTGTTGATGGTTTACATGTGCTCCATGTACGGTTTCATCCCGGGTATGGTTGCCAACTGCGCACTGATTCTCAACTTCTTCTTCACACTGGGTATCCTTTCATCCTTCCAGGCCGCACTGACAATGTCCGGTATTGCCGGTATGGTGTTGTCACTGGGTATGGCAGTGGATGCGAACGTACTTATCTATGAACGTACCAAAGAAGAGCTTCGTGCAGGCAAAGGCGTGAAGAAAGCACTTGCTGACGGTTATTCCAACGCATTCTCGGCTATCTTCGACTCTAACTTGACATCTATCATCACAGGTATCATCCTGTTCAACTTCGGTACTGGTCCGATTCGCGGTTTTGCCACGACATTGATTATCGGTATCCTCGTATCCTTCTTTACTGCCGTATTCATGACTCGTCTGGTTTACGAACACTTCATGAACAAAGACAAGTGGTTGAACCTGACATTTACGACCAAGATTTCAAAGAACCTGATGGCCAATACGCATTTCGACTTCATGGGAACCAACAAGAAATCCATGATTATCGTTAGCGCAATTATCATCGTTTGCATCGGTTCGTTTGCTATCCGTGGTTTGAGCCAGAGTATCGACTTCACCGGTGGACGTAACTTCAAAGTACAGTTCGAAAACCCGGTTGAACCGGAACAAGTACGCGAACTGATTTCCAGCAAGTTCGGTGATGCTAACGTCAGTGTAATCGCTATCGGTACAGACAAGAAAACAGTACGTATCAGCACAAACTACCGCATCGAAGATGCAGGTAACAATGTGGACTCGGAAATCGAAGCATATCTGTACGAAACATTGAAACCGGTACTGACTCAGAACATTACATTAGAAACTTTCATTGACCGCGACAACCACACAGGTGGTAGTATCGTAAGTTCACAGAAAGTGGGCCCGAGTATTGCAGACGATATCAAGACAGGCGCTATCTACTCCGTAGTACTGGCATTGCTCGCTATCGGCTTGTATATCCTGCTCCGTTTCCGTAACATTGCTTACAGTATCGGTTCTATCGTAGCTTTGAGTTGTGACACCATTATGATTATCGGTGCTTACTCACTGTTCTGGGGTATCTTGCCGTTCTCTCTGGAAATTGACCAGACATTTATCGGTGCTATCCTGACAGCTATCGGTTACTCTATTAATGACAAGGTGGTAATCTTCGACCGTGTGCGTGAGTTCTTCGGCCTGTACCCGAAACGTGACAAGCGCGTGTTGTTCAACGACTCTCTGAACACGACACTGGCCCGTACCATCAATACATCATTGAGTACATTGATCGTGTTGCTGTGTATCTTCATCCTCGGTGGTGACTCTATCCGCAGCTTCGCATTCGCGATGATTCTCGGTGTGGTTATCGGTACATTGTCTTCACTGTTCATTGCGTCTCCGATTGCATACAACATGATGAAGAACAAAAAAGTAGTAGCTGCAGCCGCTACGGAAGAATAACAATTCCTGAAATAGAAAAAGCCTCTTCCGAAATCCGGAAGAGGCTTTTTCTATTGATTATTAAAACAAATAGAAGCTATAAGACGTTAATCTTGAAAGAAGCCATTGTAAAACTTAAAACTTGATACAGTATGAAAGCCGACAACACAACTTCCCATAGATTCTTCTTTGTAGTAGTCCCGAGGGGAATCGAACCCCTATCTAAAGTTTAGGAAACTTCTATTCTATCCGTTGAACTACAGGACCGCTGTAAATTCGTTTGCAAAGATAACGGTTTCTGTCGATTTAACAAGAATAAAAATGCAGGTTCCTTTCATATAAGCTTAATATTTTGCGTCAATAGGACAATAAAGTACGTTTTATTTTGATAATTCGATTAACTTTCCGACCTTTGCGCTCACAAATTGAAAGTAAAAACAGTTTTTAAATTAAATATAGTAATTAAAGTTATGGCAGACGAAATGATGGTTAAAGAATTGGAGGAAGTCGTAGTACGTTTCTCCGGCGACTCCGGCGATGGCATGCAGCTGGCCGGCAACATCTTCTCGAACGTGTCGGCTACGGTAGGAAATGACATCTGTACATTCCCCGACTACCCGGCAGACATCCGCGCCCCGCAAGGTTCGCTGACCGGTGTTTCCGGTTTCCAGGTACACATCGGTGCCGGACAGGTTTACACTCCCGGAGACCGTTGCCACGTATTGGTAGCAATGAACCCTTCCGCACTGAAAACACAAATCAAATTCTGTAAACCGCAGGGACTTATCATCACCGACTCCGACTCATTCGAAGCCAGAGATTTGGAAAAGGCACAATTCAAGACTGACAATCCTTTTGAAGAACTGGGCGTTAAGCAGGAAGTACTCGAAGTACCTATCTCTTCCATGTGTAAAGAGAGCCTGAAAGACTCGGGACTGGACAACAAATCCATTCTTCGTTGCAAGAATATGTTTGCCCTCGGACTGGTTTGCTGGTTGTTCAACCGTAACCTGGCAGCGGCAGAGAAAATGCTTCGCGAGAAATTCGCCAAAAAGCCCGAAATTGCAGAAGCTAACATCAAGGTATTGAACGACGGTTTCAACTACGGAGCAAACACTCACGCTTCTGTCTCCACTTATAAGATTGAAAGCAAAGCCCCGAAATCAAAGGGACTTTATACAGATATTAATGGTAACAAGGCAACTGCCTACGGATTGATTGCCGCCGCCGAAAAAGCAGGATTGGAACTCTATCTGGGCTCTTACCCTATCACCCCGGCTACCGATATTCTGCACGAATTAGCCAAGCATAAATCACTGGGCGTAAAAACCGTACAATGCGAAGACGAAATCGCAGGTTGTGCTTCCGCTGTCGGTGCTGCATTTGCAGGTGCTTTGGCAGTGACTACGACTTCCGGCCCCGGTGTTTGCCTGAAGAGTGAGGCGATGAACCTTGCTGTTATCGGCGAGCTTCCATTAGTGATTGTCAACGTACAGCGTGGCGGCCCGTCTACCGGTCTTCCCACTAAGTCGGAACAGACCGACTTATTGCAGGCCCTTTACGGACGCAACGGCGAAAGCCCGATGCCTGTAATCGCCGCAACATCACCGACCAACTGTTTCGACGCCGCCTATATGGCATGTAAGATTGCTCTGGAACACATGACTCCGGTTGTATTACTGACCGATGCTTTCGTAGCTAACGGTTCTGCCGCATGGAAACTTCCTAACCTGAACGAATATCCAGCCATCAATCCTCCGTATGTAACTCCGGACATGGCAGGCAACTGGACTCCTTACCAACGTAATGAAGAAACAGGCGTACGCTATTGGGCTACTCCGGGAACAGAAGGTTTCATGCATCGTATCGGTGGCCTTGAAAAGAGCAACGAAACAGGTGCTATCTCCACTGAACCCGAAAACCACAACAAGATGGTTCACCTTCGTCAGGCCAAAGTGGACAAGATTGCAGACTATATCCCCGAACTCGAAGTGTTGGGCGATGAAGACGCAGACTTGCTGATTGTTGGTTGGGGCGGTACTTACGGACATCTCCGTCTGGCTATGGACTATATGCGCGAACATGGAAAGAAAGTGGCTTTCGCACACTTCCAGTACATCAACCCGCTGCCAAAGAACACGGCTGACGTATTGCGCAAATATAAGAAAATCGTGGTAGCTGAACAGAATCTGGGGCAATTCGCAGGTTACCTGCGCATGAAAGTGCCCGGATTGAACATCAGCCAGTTCAACCAGGTGAAAGGACAGCCTTTCGTTACGAGAGAATTGATAGATGCATTTACTAAATTATTGGAGGAATAAGAGATGAGCGATAAAGTATATACCGTACAAGATTATAAATCAGGCCAGCCCCGCTGGTGTCCGGGATGCGGTGACCACGCTTTCCTGAATTCACTGCACAAGGCTATGGCCGAACTGGGAACAGCACCGCACGATATTGCCGTAATTTCCGGTATCGGTTGTTCTTCCCGTCTGCCTTATTATGTAAATACCTATGGTTTCCACACCATCCACGGACGTGCAGCCGCTATTGCAACAGGAGCTAAAGTAGCCAATCCGAATTTGACTATCTGGCAAATTTCCGGTGACGGTGACGGCCTGGCAATCGGTGGTAACCACTTCATCCACGCTTTACGCCGTAATATCGACTTGAATATGATTCTTCTGAACAACCGTATCTATGGTCTGACAAAAGGACAATATTCACCGACTTCGGAACGCGGACTTGTAACCAAGTCTTCTCCTTACGGAACCGTGGAAGATCCTTTCCGTCCCGCTGAACTGGCATTCGGCGCCCGTGGACGCTTCTTTGCACGCTGTATTGCAGTAGATGGTGCCGCTTCGGTAGAAGTATTGAAAGCAGCAGCCAACCATAAAGGCGCTTCTGTTGTAGAAGTTCTGCAAAACTGCGTTATCTTCAACGACGGAACTCACGCCAGCGTTGCCACCAAAGAGGGACGTGCCAAGAATGCTATCTATCTAGAACATGGCAAACCGATGTTGTTCGGCGAAAACAAAGAATTCGGATTGATGCAGGAAGGCTTCGGGCTGAAAGTAGTGAAACTCGGCGAGAACGGTATCACAGAAAAGGATATCCTTATCCACAACGCACACTGCCAGGACAATACACTTCAACTGAAACTTGCCTTGATGGAAGGCCCTGACTTCCCGATTGCACTCGGTGTAATCCGTGATGTAGACGCTCCGACCTACAACGATGCAGTTACAGAACAAATCGAAGAAATCAAAAGCAAGAAGAAATATCACAATTTCCAGGAGCTGTTGATGACTAATGAGACTTGGGAAGTGAAGTAATTCACTATCTACCCTAAAATAAAAGATGGAGAAAGAGGCTCAGTTCCCTTTCTCCATCTTTTTTATACTTTGAAACTCATCACTATATCTTTGGATAAGTATAAGGACAGATAATCTACTTTTTAGTATTCTCCCCGATTATTCAAGATTACTCCTTTGGCAGATTCATATCCTTTGCCATTTGCTTGAGCAAGCCTCCCACCGTTGGTTGAACGGATACTTGGGTCGTTTCCATAATAATGATTATGAGTTATGTGGCAGGCGAAGATTTTCTGAATAATAAGAGCGGTTCCGCCTTTCCCGTTGCATTTCACCAGAAGGCAGTAGATGCATTAACATTCTACACGGGGGTACGAAACCGCCATATAGAATGAACTCGGACAGACACAAAATGCCCGTCACAAAGATTGGCAAGTTTCCTTGCCTTCTGGTATGAAATGCACCACAAAGATACAACCTTTTTTTTCTTTACCAAGAACTCTATGGAAAATAGTCAGACAAAGGAAAGGAATTATAATACGGATTTTCTAAAGAAAATAAATATCACCATTGTGTTCTTTTAAATGATTTATTAAACTATTTAATTCATAACGGTGCAGATATGAGCTAATTCGATTTCAGAACTAAACACGCACTCCAAACAAAAGTTTTCACGATTTACCCTCATACCCTCATAAATTTCTTCAAATCCTTTATTCATCGTAGCTTCAGCTATGAGAGCAGGTCATGATAGCACCCTGAGAGTAACTTTTGCTCTCAGGGTATTATCATCCCATCCCCCTATAAAACATAGGATATACTAACGGGATATTAACGTTATCTCTTCGGTATCCTTTCGTTAGATTACCGATATCACTAATTCATCACGGCCGTGACAAATTCCTACCACGGCTGTGAAGAGAGCCTACCATGGCCGTGACGAATAATTACCACGGCCGTGGTGAGATAACAATACCGGTAATCTAATGAAAGAATACCGGCAGCCTAACGCAAGGATAAAGGCAAGATAACTAACACTTCCTTACTTCATAACAAGCTATACAGAATATTTAAACAATGCTTTCCTTATCCACCGGGTAGAGCGGTATGATTTAATTGGGAAACGCGTATTTGAGATAGGAGAGAAATATTATTTCGAAAATATGGGAATCCGGAACATTGTCATCGGATATCGCATAACAGACAAAGCTAAAATATTGGAAAATCTAGTGTATAACCACCTTTTATACAAAGGTTACGATATTAAGGTTGGCTATTACGGAGATAAGGAAATTGATTTTATCGGAGAAAAGAATGGAGAAAAACTATATATACAGGTCGCTTTAAAAATAGATAGCGACAAGACAGCAGAAAGGGAATTTGGAAACCTGCTAAAGATACAGGATAACTATCCCAAAATAGTGATAACAGAAGATATATTCAACGGAAATAGCTATCAGGGTATACGTCATTGTCCTATACGCCAGTTCTTAATGGAGTAAACCATACGATTTACGAAAAAAAATGCAGCACACCAAAGGCAATTTGATTTCCTATGGAAGCCCGATGGTGTGCTGCATTTACATTTAGTCAAGTCATCTATAACTCATTATTATGCCATTTATGCAGAAATTGCATACTACCATCCAACCGTAACTTTCAGAGGCAAACGATTGGAAGCCGGGCCGGCAAGAATCTCAAACTCGCCTTTTTCCACTACAAAGCGGTGCTGATTCATATCGTAATAAGCGAATGCATCCTCATTCAGCACTACAGAAACCCGCTTCTTCTCCCCTTTCTTCAAGAAGACCTTTTCATAACCTTTCAGTTCTTTCAGAGGACGGGGGACAGAGGACTGTACATCATGCACATACACTTGTGCCACTTCCGAGGCATTCATCTTGCCTGTATTCTCTATATCAAAGCTAACGGTAACCTGATGCTCACCCGTTTTCTCCGCAGCCATATTGCTATAAGCAAAAGTTGTATAGGACAAACCGTAGCCAAACGGATAGAAAGGTTCTTTTCCCGAACGGTCGTATCCACGATAACCGACAAAGACACCTTCGGAGTAATCGACACGCTTAATCTCAGCTTTCAAATTCTCATAATAACTGCCGTGCACCGGATTATCTTCCCATTTCCGTTCGATAGAAATCGGCAGCTTTCCGCTTGGAGATATTTTTCCGGTTAGGATTTCAGCTATCGCCTGACCTCCTTCCTGTCCCGGATACCAGGCCATAAGAATAGCTTTTGCGGCATCATACCAGTTGGTGAAGTCCACACCGCCACCGGCATTCAGCACAACTACTACATTGGGATGCATAGACGCAATTTTCTTTATAAACAATTCCTGATAGCGGAGCAAAGCAAACGGACGGTCAAAGCCTTCGCCTTCCGTATTACTGTTGAAGCCTGTGCAGAACACTACATTGTCCACTTTTGCCAGTCCTTGACGAAGTTTGGCCTCATTAAGGCTATAAGCGTTGAAACGGATGATGGCCGAAGAAATATTATCAAAGAATTCAATCCGGAAACGGTATTCCTTACCGCCCTCAACAGGAAGTTCAACTTCACGGCTGGAATAAGAATGATTACCCCAGTCGCCCGTAATATGCTTGTCGTTCACAAACAGGCGGTAACCGTCATCACCACCGATGTGGAGTTTCAACTGACCGTCTGCCTGTGGGACATAACAGGCTGTCCAACGGACTGAAAAGCCATCCGTCGGAAAACCGTCTAACGGTGCGCCATAGCCCCAGTCATAATCAACAGAAGATTCCGTGCGTACAACTTCCGGCTGTCCCAAAAGAGTCTTGTTCTTGAAGTATTCAGCCTTGAAGCCTTTCACCTCACAATTGGCGTCAGTATAAAACTCATTAACAATATCTTCATAAATCACATCATCCGTCAATAATACCAGATTCTTTTTCTTCAGTTCCTTCAAGCCTTGAGCCACTGAGACGGTAGAAAAAGGAGTGACAAAACCACTGCCGCCACCGGTAGGTATCAAATCTGCATTAGGACCCATTACGGCTGTTTTTCCTTTCAGCGGGAGCAGGTTTGCTTCATTCTTCAACAATACCACACCTTCGCGTGCCAACTCTAAAGCTGTCTGGCGGGAGAATGGATTATCCAACGGAATATTACTGTCTTTCTGTTCCTTATCCAACATTCCATAAGCTATTAAAGTCTGCAAGATATGTTGTACTTTCAGGTTGATGGTTTCTTCGGTCACCGTGCCCGTTTTGATGGCGGGGATAAGGTTGTCGGCATTCATGAAACGCCCTTTGGGCATTTCGAGGTCAAGTCCCGCATTAGCCGCGCCTACGGCGGAATATACCGAAGTCCAGTCCGACATCAGAATGCCTTTGAAGCCCCAAAGATTGCGCAAGACATCAATATTCAGCCATTTATGTTCAGTGGCATGGACACCATTCAAGAGATTATAGCTGTTCATCACAGCACTCACGTTCGCTTCCTGTACAGCCTTGCGGAAAGCCGGAAAATAAATCTCATGCAAAGTACGCTCGTCTATGTCCGAACTCGCATGATGGCGGCTCCATTCCTGGTTGTTGCCGGCAAAGTGTTTGATGGTCGCAATGACTCCTTCCGATTGCACGCCGAGGATATATTGCTTGGCAGTCTCACCCGTCAAGTAAGGGTCTTCACCGAAGTATTCAAAGTTGCGTCCACACAACGGAGCGCGATAGATATTCACGCCCGGACCAAGCAGGATACTTACTCCACGAGCTTTGGCATCCTGTCCTAGGCCTTGACCTAGCTTATAAAGCAAGTCACGGTTCCAGGTAGAAGCGGAAAGGATGCCGGACGGATAAAGGGTGCTTTTAGGAGCATGGTTACGGATTCCCTGCGGGCCGTCAGCAAGACGTATTTCAGGGATTCCCAAACGGGGAATGGCACGAAGGGAAAAGCTGGTATATCCGGAGATATAATCTATTTTCTCTTGCAAAGTCATTTTTGATACAATCTCCTTCGCGCGTTGTTCTACTTGAGGAGTAATTGTCTGTGCATGGGTCAGGATGCTGCATGCGAGCATACATAGACCGATAATGCCTGTTTTCTTTTTCATGGTGGTCATGTGTTTTAGTCTATCAATTCTATTTTAACGGTCTGTCCCAGTACGTGAATATTGTATTCTCCAGTTTCGAGGAATCGTTTACCGTCCCCATTGACAAATCCGAAATCACGTTCCAAGTCTATGTCGAAACGGAAAGTTTTCGTTTCTCCGGCTTTGATAAGCTGCTTTTCAAAGTGTTTCAGTTCTTTTACAGGACGGGTAATCGAGCAATACGGGTCGGAGATAAACCAATGGACAGTCTCTGCTCCGTCACGGGCACCGATATTGGTGACAGTCACTTCCGCCGAGAGCTTCTCGCCACGCTTCACTTTAGTGGCAGAAGGGGTAACAGTGCCATACTTGAATTCTGTGTAGCTCAGTCCGTGCCCGAAAGGATATAACGGGTCACTTGTGATATCTTTATAAAATCCCTGATGTCCACGTCCGCTCTTACGGCGGTTATAATAGATAGGAATCTGTCCTGTTGAGTAAGGAAAGGTCATGGCAAGTTTGCCGGAAGGATTAATACGTCCTGACAATATTCCCGCCATCGGCAGCGCACCATTCACACCCGGTTGCCAGATTTCCAATATGGCATCAGAGACCGGTTCCAGACGGTTCAGTTCCAACGGACGACCGTTTACCAATACCAGTACGACAGGCTTTCCGGCTTTCTTCAGTTCTTTTGCCAGTTCTTCCTGCATCTGCGGTAGTGCGATGGAAGAACGGGAAGCATTCTCACCGCTCCAAGTCATCATCTCGCCCAGGCAAAGAACAACAACATCAGACCAGCGTGCTGCTTCCAATGCTTCTGCAAATCCTTCGCGGTTCTCCCCTTGTGTATTGCAACCTAATGCGTAACGCAGTTCGGCTTTTCCTGCAAATTCAGCAGCCAGACCGTCATAAAGCATTGCCACATCGGTATCCTTTCCGTGACCACGCCAGGATCCTAACAAGTCCCAGCCATTTTTTGCCATAGGGCCTATCACTGCAATCTTCTTTTTATCCGTCAGCGGTAAAACGTTGTTTTCGTTTTTCAGCAAGACCATGGATTCGGCCGCAAGACGGGCGGCAATATCCATGCTTTGCGGACGTAAGAAACGTTCTTTCTCAGTTGTAACCGGAGTATAAGGACGCTCGAACAAGCCGAGACGGAATTTCAGAAGCAAGACACGGCGGACAGCTTCATCCACTTGAGCCATTGATACCTTGCCTTCTTCTACCAACTCCTGCAAATGACGGTCATAAGCATGAGACATCATGTCCATTTCAAGACCGGCAGTAAATGCATACCGGGCTGCTTCCTTTTTGGTTGCTGCCAATCCCTGATTTTTTAGTTGTTCGATAGCTCCCCAGTCGGAAACGATAAAACCGTCATGTCTCCAACGGTTCTTTAATATCTCGGTCATAGTATAAGGATTTGCCGAACCCGGTACACCGCTGATATCATTAAAAGAACTCATCAGAGTTGCCGCACCGGCTTTCACACCCATTTCATAAGGGAGCAGATAAGTATCCCAAAGAGTTTGTTTGGAGATTTCGGTATATACATAGTCACGTCCGGCTTCGGATGCCCCGTAGCCTACATAATGTTTCAGACAAGCTGCCACACGGTTTTCTGCCGACATATTATCACCTTGATACCCTCTGACGGAAGCTGCGCCGAACACTCCGTTCGCATAAGGGTCTTCGCCATAACCTTCCGCCACACGTCCCCAACGGGGGTCGCGTGCCACGTCAATCATCGGCGAGAACGTCCAGTCCACTCCCGACATACGGGCTTCCTGTGCGGATACGGCACACGCCTGTTCCACCAAATCCGGGTTCCAGGAACAAGCCTGTGCCAACGAGATAGGATACACGGTACGGAATCCGTGAATCGCGTCATAACCGAAAATAATAGGAATGCCCAGGCGGGATTCTTCCATCGCTTTCTTCTGCATATTATTACGCAGTTCGGGATTTGTCTCGAAGTAAATCAGAGAACCGATTTCCGCCGGCACTTTCTTTACCTCTTCGCCTACATTATTCACGTTGTTGTTCCGTCCCAAGGTATATTGGTTCAACTGCATCACTTTCTCTTCCAAAGTCATGCGGGACAAGAGGTCGTCTACACGTTTCTCAATCGGAGCCTTTGCATCTTTATACAGTGCACCCCCTTTTTTATCTTTTGCTGAAAGGGCAGACACGACACCCAGCAAACACAAGCCATAAACTAATACTCTTTTTCTCATTTGTATTTTCGTCGGTTAGTTAGCAATAGACAGGTCGGTTACCTTATACGGATGCTTTACTGCCGCATGGGCAGCTTGCTGGGCAACAGCTTTCCGTGCCTCATCCAGCCCTTCCGGAGCATAAGGATTCCCGACTACATTATGTTTGAAGATGCGTTCGAACCAAGTGCAGGCAGCGGTATATCGGCCTACCTTCACATCCAGATGATAGCCGTCCCGGTTCAGATGGTCGCCGATGAAAGAGGTTCGGGCGTTCTGTATGGCAGTGCCCGAAGGGATGACAATCTTTATCCTGTTCACCTTAGCCGCTTTCTTCACAGCATCGGCAATGGCCTGATACATGGTCAGTTGATTGCTGTTATAGTTTTTAAAACCACTATGCTTGGAAGTAGACGCATATGCCCAGGTTTGGTGCAGCATCAGCTTTGTTTTCTTTGGAAGGCGTGCTTTTACATATTCTATAAGTTCCGGCAGAGAGGCTTCATACGTCTCGTACATTCCCGAAAAAGGACTTGCCTGTTGCAGGCTGACGTAATCCCAGTCTTCATCTGCCAGCACCGCTTCCAAAGACATCTTGCCCTTTTCCCGTTTCTTTCCATCCGTACCGATTTTCCGGTAGGCATAGGCAGGAGCATTGTTACGGGCATTCTTCACATGACGTTCCAGAGAACAGCCGCCGATAAACATATTGCCGATGATGGTTGAAATACCTTCGGCTTCCGCAAGTTCATGCAGATATTGCTCCACGGCATCCTGGGAGAAGCTGTTGCCGATGGCAAGTATCCTGACCGTTTTTTGCTGCGCATACGCTCCTCCGGCAAGAAGGAGCAGTATGAACATACAAATCACTACATTTCTATATTGCTTCATTATAATCAATATGATAAAACCAAACTTTATTTCACCGGACTAATGCATAGTGCATTGATATGTCCTTCCGCGGCCAAACTGGTATCAATCCCTTTCACCTCGACAATGACCTTGCCTTCCGAATCCGGTTCTATATTCTCAAACTTAGCAATGTATTCCTCGAATTTTGCGGCATTAAATGCGGCAACATCCTTTATACCTGTCTTCACTTCTTTAACCTCACTCTCCGTTTTACCTACCAATTTATAAGAAGAGATACGGGCGTCTTTGCTTCCATTGAAACGGATGGCTAAAATAGTGAAATTATATTTCCGGGATGCGTCCAGTTGAGAGATTTCTATCCTTCCCGGGCCTACATCACCCTTATTTTTCTCTCCTCCCACTAACAAACCGTCTTTCCATGCAGTCAGCGGAAATTCCACGTCATCCACCGTTACCGGGCTGGCCGGTTCGGAACCGACTCCGGCATGAGTCGCGGTAAATCCGCCAAGGACTCTGACGCCAATATTCGTATAATTGTTTTCCGCATCTTTTATCCAGCTTGAAGTTGAACTTTCCTGATGCGAGGTTATATTATTCCACGGAGTGGCAGAGAGTGAAGTCGGGCCGAAATCAATATAGACGGGAGCTTTCAAGTCGGTGCCAGATACTTCCGGTTCCTTGAAGTTAACCATATCAGTCACTTCATCAGGTTTCTGCACAGCGTAATGGGCCGCATTTTGTGCAATCTTCACCACCTGCGGGTCAATCGTTTCGGGAGCATACGAGTTGCCGACAACGTTTTGTCCTGTAATCATCTCAAACCAGGTGCAGGCAGCGGTATATCGCCCGTAAGTAACCTCCAGATGGTAGCCGTCGCGATTGAAAGCGTCACCCAAGAAAGAGGTACGAGCATTCTGGATAGCAGTGCCTGAAGGAATCAGCAGGTTCAGTGCCGTATGATTCGTCACCGCCTGTCGGGCAGCGGACACAATAGCGTTATACATAGTCATCTGATTGCTGTCATAATCCGGGAAGCTTTCATGAGTGGAACTGGAAGCGTATGCCCAAGTCTGATGCCACATCAATTTAGCCTGCGGACAACGCGCTTGTATACCGGCAATCAAATCAGCAAGCGCTGTGTACGTATCATATTTACCGGATTTTCCGCTCGCCTGCTGCAAGCTGATATAATCCCAGCTTTCATCGGCCAATGCCTGAGACAACTTATATTTGTTTTTCTGCACTTTCTCGCCATCTACCACTTTGCGGTATTCATATGCCTCGGCATCCGACTGGAAATTAGCCAGATGCCTGTCCAAATCGCATCCGCCGATATACATATTGCCAATAATAAAATCATGTCCTACGGCTGCACCCAATTCATACAGGTATTGTTCCACCGCATCTTGGGAGAAGCTGTTGCCGATGGCAAGAATCCGGATTGCCCCTTGCTCCACCGTAACGGGAATCGTGGCAACAAGCGGTTTGGTATCCGTAGGGCATTCGATAGTGATGGACGTGTTTCCGGCAGACACACCTGTGATTGTGACATGCTTACCATCCGCGTCTACCGCTACGGTAGCTATGTTTTGATTTTCGGAAGTACAGGTATATTCAGGCTTCAGATTCTCGTCACCGCCTACCGATACATTCAATGTAACCGTTTCGCCTGTGGTGACGGTAACTTCTTTGGAAGCTACCACCATCCATTTGCCGTCCACATAGACGATTTTCTCTTCAATCTGCGTCACTATCTTCTCCGATTCGGAGCAGGATACCAATACTCCTCCGACAGAGAATAGTGACACTATAAATAATAATCCTGCCAACAGGAAGTTATTGTTCCATTTTATGGTTTTCATAGTCATCTACTATTAGTTATTGTTTCTCTTTTTCATGTAATAATCTCTCATCAGATACCACGCTTTCTTACGCATACCCTGGTCGGATATGAGCCCTTTGCGGTTCCAACCATCCTGATTGGTGGGGTGGAAACGGAACGGGGAACGGAAGTCGAACAGAATCCAGGGCGATACACCACGCAGGTTCGGGATATTGTCGAACATACGGATGTTATCCCTATACAGACGTGCCTGGTATTCTTCACTCCAAGAGCTGACTACGTTCTCATCACCGGACTGACCGTACAATGCTTCGCCGCCAAATTCCGAGATAATCAACGGTTTGTCCGTCACTACTTCCCAGATGGCGTCTTTTGGTTCCACAGGCCACGGATGATACCAGCCCATATATTTGTTGATAGCTACGACGTCCAGTTGGGAAGTGAAAGAATCTTCCATTACAAAACGCTGCTTCTCACTGTTGAAGCGCACGAGGTCGAAAGCGGCAACATACAGGCGGGTAGTGTCCAGTTGTTTTCCCGTTTCGAGCAGGGAAGTAAGGAATTCGTTCCGTTCTTTGGAAGGCTGTGTTTCATTGGCAACGCCCCAATAACCCACCGCGCAGCGGTTCTGGTCGCGCTTAATCATTTCAGAAAGCATCCTCTGCGCTTTCTTACGAGTATCATTGTCTGTAAAGTCAATGCCTTGCCAAATGGGAATCTCCTGCCAGAGAAGGAAGCCCATCTTTTCCGCCAGGCGTACTGTATATTCATTTTGTGGATAATGCGCCAGGCGAATCATGTTCACGCCAAGCGCTTTCGCTTCATTCAGCAGCATGGCTGCATCGGCTTCTGAGAAAGCACGTCCCATGCGTTGGGGAATTTCTTCGTGGAAAGAGATGCAGCACATAAATGTCGGTTTCCCGTTCAAGTAAATATCTGTTCCTTTCACGGTGATGTTACGGAAGCCGATTTGCTCTTCCACGCGGTCGGTACTTGAAGATACAGTCACGCCATAGAGTTTCGGTTCTTCCGGCGACCAGCGTTGCAGCTTCTTCGCGTTCAATACGGTTTCCGCCTTTCCTTCTGCGTCGGTGGTGAGCTCCGCATTGATTTTGAGTTCGGGGATGGCAACCGTCACTTTCTCACCTGCTTTTTTATCAGAAAGACGCACGCGGGCGATGAGCCGGTCGGGAGCGTTTTTATCCAGTTGGATGAAGTAATCTTCTATAAATGTACGGGGAGTTTTCACCAGCAGCACGTCTCTTGTGATACCGCCGTAGTTCCACCAGTCGAATGCCATAGCAGGAATGGCGTCTTTGGTACGGCGGTTGTTCACTTCGACCGTCAGGAAGTTGTCACCGTCTTTCAACAGGTCTGTCACTTCCACCTGAAAAGGGGTGAAGCCACCTTCATGCTCTGCTATCTCTTTTCCGTTCAGGTAGACTTTGCAGCGATAGCTGACAGCACCGAAATAAAGGAACTGGCGTTTGTCTGCGAGACGTTTGGCGTCAAAGTGACGGGCATACCATACAGTACCTTCGTAATATTTCAGTTCGGGCGACTGGGAGTTCCAGTCTCCCGGAACGTTAAGACGCAACCCGCCTTCGAATGCATATTCGTAGAAATCAATATTTCCTTTCGGTTGCTGATTTTCGTAGATTTTCATCCGCTGTCCCTGGTCGTACAGGTCGATGATAGCATTCCATTTACCATTCAGTGAATGGATGTCGCGACCATATACATTCGTTATCAGTTCCTGTGCTGCAACGCTTCCTGTAAAAACGATTAGCAACAATAGACATAGACTTAATTTCTCACCTGTTTTCATTTAAGTATGTTGTTATAATTAGTGTATATAATAAGTTCAGGCACGGATTACACGGATTTCACGGCTTTTAGAATAGAATATGTAAAACAACAGTGTTAATCCGTGTAATCCGTGCCTATTTCGATTCATTTTTCAGGAAATTCATTACCCAGTTCCAAGCTGCACTCCACTGTTCGGCATAGGCATAATGGGCGGTCGTCTCAGCTACAAACAGTTCTTTCGGAGCATTAATGACGTTGTAAGCGGAGTAAGTGGTGGTAGGCGGACAAACCATATCATTATAGCCAAAAGTATAAAATCCCGGCACTTTAACCTGACGGGCAAAGTTGACTACATCAAAATACTGAATGTTTTTCATCTTTTCCGGTGTCCGGTTCTTCTCATCCTTCAACATATGCGGCCAACCGCCTGCACGACCGTGGGCATAACCCGCCATATCACACAAGGCGGGATAGAAAGCAACCAATCCTTTGACACGAGCATCCAGTCCGGCAATTACAATGGAAAGCGCACCGCCCTGGCTTCCTCCAAAGGTCGCCAGATTGCCATTGAACTCGGGAAGTGTGTAAATGAAATCAATGGCTCTCACACAGCCGGTATAGACCCGCTTGTAATAGTACTTGTCCCGATTGTCCATATTGAATGAGTGGTAATTCTTCAAAGCTCCGTTATAAAGGCGGTGATAGACATCTCCCGTCAGGTTGACCGGAATGCCGTGGATACCGATTTCCAGAATGATAAAACCTTTTCCGGCACGCTCGGCTTCTCCGTTATAGGCACGGATACCTGCACCCGGCACTTTCAGAATGGCCGGATATTTCCCGGGAGCCTTCGGGACACAAAGGATGCCGTACATACGGGATGCATAGTCATTGTTCGCGAACGAGACATGATATACATTCACTTTGTCCGTACACTTTTCAGGCAATAAAGTCATTATGGGTTCCAGTGCCCACTTTTCAGCGGATTCTTTGGTGGTCTTCCAAAATTCAAGAAAGTCAGCGGGCAACGGAGTAATCGGTTGCAGCTTCTCCGGGTCAAAGCCGACGGTAGCTACGCCTTCATATTCACGCCCTTGATAATTGACGAAAGCACGGCAACGCAAGAAACCTTCTTTTTTCATCGTGCCTGCATTGATTTCGAGCTTTTCGTTTTTCAAGGATTGCTTGCCTGTCTGATGAGGTTTCATCATGTCTTCCGAAATCTCATAGCGCACTTCCAGATTATCTTGTGGGATATTACATTTCAATACCGCCACTTTGAATTTCACTTTTTCTCCCGGTTTATACAGCCAATTGGTGTGGTCGGGAGTGACTTGCACTTGAATCAGTCTTTCTGCCGGTTGCCCGTATGCAACAAATTGCAAGGCAACAAACAAAGCAAGAAACACAAAACGCAAACTTTTTATCATAATTCCGTTATTGTTAATAGTCTTTTCATGGTTTCACTTCGTATTGATAAAGCGCGAAAGAGTTCTTATCATTCAGTTCGAAACTGACTTTACCCTGTGCGCCGACTTTTGCGGCAAACTTCCTGCCACTTCCCATTACAGGGGTAAAAGTAACTTTCTTACCCTCAGGAAGCCAAGTGTCAATAGTCCCCCTGGCTTGCTCATTATCTTCGCGGTAAACAACAAGATAGCCTTGCGTGCCGGAGACGGTCGATTGGAATCCGGTCCACGAGCGTCCCGAAGGTTCTTCACCAACGGGCAGTATGATGCCTTGATGAAACCGGAGTTGCAAGGGTTGGTATTTCTTGAGTAGAGATGCCGTAATATAAGCCTCTTCGGGCAGGTTCGAAGCTTCCATCCAAGCCAACGGCTGTGCCGCCAAGGTAATGGCAAAGAGGTAATCGAAACTGTAACGGGCGGGGGCAAAAGGGTCGGCAGCGTCATACTTGTCGGCATTGCGCCATTTATTAAGGAACTCTATCTGCATCTTCTCCGCCGGTACATAGCGGGACAACATCCAGAGATTGCGCAAGGTGCGATAAGGGTAATAGTTGCCCCAATCAGTATAGCGGTTTTCCAGGAAGATGTTGCCGTACTCGTTCATATAGTGATACCCGCCGCGACGACCGGCAGTGGCATCGAGGTTGAAAATTACTTCATGGTTGGTTTGCTCCAACACGGTATCAAACAGTCGGCGCAAGTTCTGTTCGGCTGTCTTGGTCGGTATCTGCAAGC
The DNA here is from genome assembly GCF_900130125.1 of Bacteroides congonensis. Lineage (GTDB taxonomy): Bacteria > Bacteroidota > Bacteroidia > Bacteroidales > Bacteroidaceae > Bacteroides > Bacteroides congonensis. Next base: position 1,330,039 of record NZ_FQXY01000010.1, on the reverse strand, counting down.
CGTCTATCTTGAAACAGCAGATGCCGTACTTCTTATAAAGTCCGATAATGGCTTGCGCATCTTTTTGCCAATCGGCAAAATCATTCTGTATGCTGGGATTGAACCACAATCCGATGCGAATACCCAATTTCTTTCCTTTCTCTACAATAGGTTTCAGTCCATGAGGGAACTTTGTGGGGTTGGGCGTCCAATAATCGCCACTTTTCCAGATATCCTTAAAACTACCTCCGGCAGTCTTCGAGTTAGGGCTTTTTCCGCTCTGCCAGCCATCATCCAGTTGAAAGAGGGTGATGCCCATGCGTGCGGCACGGTCTAGTTCTGCCAGACAGAAAGCCTCATCTATTTTGGCATCCTGGCTACGGTCGCCCCAAGTATTGAGCATAATCATCTCATCCTGTGCGGCGGTGTGGTGGCGCAGTTGTTTCTGATAAAGACGCAGGGCAGTAAGCGCTTCTTGCTCACCGCCGGTATAGATGCCGGTGACGCATCCATAAACTCGGGTCCAGCTATCCGGCTTTACATCATTAGACGCAATGCCCAGCCCCACTACCATAAAATCGCTAAAGTCCGCCACGAAGTCAGAGCCCGGATAATGTAATTGGGTACTGCTGCTGGGAGCCTCTTTCAAGAAAAAGAAGCCTTGACGCGTAGCCACGTCATGAGCAAAAAGCAAATTACCACGATACGTATTGCGACGGTAAGGAAGCCAGGTACGCCCGGTCACCAGATTGTCGTTCCAATCGGTGTAGTCGAAAAACTCTATTGTGCGGGCACTCCAATGATTGCCGGATAGTTGCAGCCTGTCGAGCGTGGGAGTTTTCACCCCCGTAGCCATATCGGCCGTGTGCTCTATATTTTTGCGGTCGGCGTTAGAGCGGTTGTCCTCCTTATTCTGATAAAGTTCCACTTGCCCTTTCAGATAGGTATCGCAAGCAATGGCGGGACAGTCTGCATAAATACGATAGCGACGCTCTATATTCAGCGAACCGATAGTGCAAGCCACGGTAGCCTGCAGATAACTGGCATGGATGCCGTTCGTCGGTATCTCGTTCACGGTCAGCGTAGCATCCGTAGGGATACCTTTCACAATCGAGAAATCGGGTTGTTTGCCCTGTGCCGGAATGGTTTTTCCGTGTTGCTTGTCAGTAAGGCTGATGGTGACAGGCGCACCGTTATTCCACAGCATGGCGCGTTCCATATAGTTATTACCCATACGTAGCGTGTCACCTTTCAGAAAAGCGTAATACTGTTGTCCGCCCCAAAGCGGCAAGGTACATATTGCCGATAGAAATATCGTGATAATATTTTTTTTGCTCATAGTTTGTCTACGGTTTGATGTAAGCTCCCGGAACTTCCAACAATTCGTTGGGTTCGTTGAAGCGTTGGTTATCGGGCACATCGCGTTTGCCCAGGCCCGCTTGCATAAGTTGCTTCAGTTCGGGCAGGTGATGATGATAGATGTCGCGCGGCTCTACACTATGCTTGTGGCAGAGTCCGGCTGCCATACCTACTACTTCACCCATCATGCCGGTAGTACGCATCACACGTACCGTACCCAAGGCTACATGGGTGCAGCTCATATTACGGCCTGCCATAAAGAGGTTGTCCACATTGCGAGAATAGAGACAGCGATAAGGAACGGCATAAGGATGAATCCAACGATGCACCGTAGCCGACTTGAATTCATTGCCGGGAAAGCGGACACTGTTCACGCTGTCGGGGAAGTGAAGGTCGATGCTCCAGGTAGTGGTGAACGAAGCATCCTCGTGCGCCACATTCTTGTCTATATCGTCCTGTGACAGTACGTAGTCGCCCAAGAGACGGCGTGATTCACGTTTGCCTGAGACATATGCCACCCAGTCGAGGGAACGATTAGCATACTTCTTATTGCCTGTGTAGTGATTCTTCAGATAACTCCAGTTGGAATATATCACCAAAAGTCCATAGTCGCGTACACGTTCAGCTTCGCTGACCTGATTGCGGTTCATACCTGTTTCCCATTTCCACTCACCCATGGTTACAGGCTCACAGTTTTCAGCGTCAAAGCGCACGCCATATTCAAAATGGGGGAATGAGGTTTTCTTTTTCATATCCTTACTATACCATTGTATAGAGGCGCCCATCACCAATGAGTCGGGCTGTTCGGGAGCAAGGCTCTCGCCATATTCATCGCGGCCTTCACGTCCCATAGTCCAATCGGCACCGGCCAAATAGCCTATGGTAGCGTCGCCTGTGCAGTCGCTAAAGAGAGGAGCGGTAAGTTCGGTTTGTTCTCCTGTCTCGATATGTTGGATAGTGACTGACGCAATGCGGTCTGCTTGCATCTTCACGGCTACCGCACGCTGAGAGGCATAAAGGGTAATGTTCTTTTCGGCATCTATGAAGTCTTCTTTCTTCTGGTCTTCGTAGTAGTCACCCGGTTGGGCATTGCCGGAGCGTTCATGACCGAATTCACGTATCATACGCCCCAATCCCTGATTAGGCCCCATTTCGATGATACCGCCGAGGTGTACACGAATCTCCGACGAGTTATTGCCACCCAATACAGGACGGTCGTTCACTAATGCCACTTTGCAACCTAATCGGGCGGCCGATGCGGCAGCACACATTCCGGCTATTCCCCCTCCTACTACCACAAAGTCGTATTGACGAGCGAACACCGTCTGTTGTTGTCGCAAGCGGGCACGAAGTGCGGCTGTCTCTGCCGTATCCCAGGTAGCGGGCTGCGTGTTCGCATCGGTCGTAAGGTAAATGGCATCGCAACGACCATCGAAACCGGTGAGGTCTTTCAGGGCAAGGGTGGTAGTCCCTGCTTTCAAGATTGTCTTTCCGGCAAATTGCCATTGCCAGAAATTACCTGTATGTCCTAACGTCGTTTTCAGCAATTTGCCGCCTAAAGCCAAGCGGAACTTTCCGGGACCTTCGGCATCGGTCCAAGGTGAAGTCCAGTTGTAAGTACGGGCATATACGTAGTAAGTGCCCGCTTGGGGAATGTTGATTTCTGCCGTAGCATCCGCCACAGGGATGCCCATGCCATGTGCCATGAGATAGGGCGAACCCATCTGATCCATGAACTGCTGGTCGAGCACCCAGCCGCCTCGCTGGCTGAAGCTTTCTGCTTCGACGAGCAGTTCTCCGGCTACAGCCACAAGGCTACAGGCTACGGCTATGCATGTCAGTAAGAATTTTTTCATCACAGCACAGCGTTTTTTTAATTATTGAATAGTTATATCTCCTACTTTCACCCAACCTTTGGCGGTTTGGTACTCATCGCGGGCTGAAAGTAAGATACCGATAGCATTCTCTTTGGTCGTATCTACCAGTCCCACTGCCCAAGTGTAAGTACCTGCGGCTACATCGGTAAGCTTGATGTTGCTAGTGTAGGTTTTGGGCTTTCCGCTCATCCAGGTGGCAATGTCCGCTTTCTCTTCTATATAGATGCGGGCGGGTTCTCCGGTAGTCTTGTTGAGCAGGGCGATAGCCAGTTTGTATTTGTCACCGTACTGCGGCAGATTGGTAGGGCAATATCCCCAGCCTAAGTTCGACCAACGGTGAGTAAGTGATACGTTGCTGCCGCTACGGGCTGTAGTAGGAATAGACAGACGGTCGGGGTAGAGACGGTAACCGCCTTCGGATATAAATTCCTTTACCAGGTGGAAAGCGGTGTTAAACCAAGAGTGCGTTTCACCGGTGTTCACGTTGGTATCAAAGCGAAGGTCCATCATATTGACATAACCACCCTTAGCTTCATCATATTCTCCCTGACGTACTTCTGCAAAATTCTTGTAACCGTCGCCGGCAATAGAACCACCATGGGATGATTCCACCCAACCACCTTCCATAGTAACAGGTACGATACCACGATAAGTAGTAGCGATGCCACGCTCCCAATCCTTATAATATTGCTTCATACCAAAAGCATCATGACGCAGGCAGAAGCCTTTAGCTACGGCACGTTTCACCATATCAGCGGATATATCGGTATCAACATCACTAAACTCTTTGGTAGCAAGCAGGCATCGGTGATAGTTTATCATGATAGGCACTTTGGTGAAGAGACGTGACATTACGTCGGTAATCCATTCGAATACAGCTTGTCTGGGACTCTCATCCCCTGTAGAATATTTCAGTGTGTGAGTCTCACCCCATTTACCCAATCCAAAACCGCTTACAAATTGAGTGACATCGGGGTCATTGTATTTGGCTGCAAAAGCGGTGAGGAACGCTTCATACTCCCTCTGGAAAATGGGGTCGTCGGGATAAGGAGTCCATACGTCCACACTACCGGTAGTGGTGGTAAAGCCTTCGGCACCAGCTTCCTTTACATACTCGGGGCAGGCATTCTCATGCTTGTCACGGCTGTCGCACACAAAGGTGAAGGCAAGCTTCAAGTTGCGTTCTTTGGCGCCTTTCACCAGCATTTGGAAACGCTTCGCCGGTTCAGTCTGTAAAGTTTCATCCCATACATATTTACCTCTTTCAGGATTGAAATGACTCCAAAGTCCACGTACATAGAGGGTATTTCCATAGTCGGATACTTTCACGGTGCCTTCGGACGACTCGAAATTGTCGTAGAGTTCCCAGAAATCCATCATCATGCCACTTCCGATACCTGAGTAGATAACCCATCCACTCATAGGATTACGCAGCAGTTTGTAGCGTTCGGGCTTAATGCTGACGGTAGTGTTGCCTTCGATGTTCCAACTGTAGTCGGTTGTAAGGTCATCATCGTCTGAACAAGCAGTACCTATGAAAGCCGTAGCAGCCAGCAGGCACATCGACAAGGTCTTGATGCTGTTTTTTATTATTTTGTTCATAGAATATATGTCGTTAATTGTTATTGTTTAAAAGGTAGAATAAGAAGTGAAGTGATTGAAGCTTCACCCCTTATTCTGTTCAATTTTGGATTTATTTAATATCAAAGAGTACAGTGTTATTCTCTATATCCACTACTACATAGTTACAGCCTTCGGGGATGAGGAAATAAGCGTAGCGGTTATCAGCTTGACCTGTTACAGCCTTTTCTACCTTGCCTGCTATTACTTCAGTATATCCATTGTGATCATTACGTTTAGCGTCAGCTGTAGATCCAACAAACCATCCGTTATTAGCATATCGTAAAGTGCTGAAGTTCACCCAACCTCTATATGTCTTCTTATAATTATCTGTATATTCATTACGAGGCAATACATCACCTTTATAAACAAAGACTTTCGGATTGGCAAGACTCTGAATGAGATTATACTTCACTTGACAGTACCTATAAGCCTTTCCAGTCTCTTCGTCAGTACCCGCATCGTAAGCAAAGCTGTTGAAACCACCATACATGTGCAGTACATTGACATCTTGCTTCCATGGGTTTATCCCCAGTTCAGTATTATTGAACGATACGTTAAGCGGTTTCAAGTCAGTAGCAGCCGAATAGATAGCAATGGTCTTCTCCTCCTTATTCAGCACAATACGATAAGTGCCGTCAGCCGGAATAGTCCAATACTGCCTGTCTACTTTACTGATAAGTGCTTGCCCGAACGTTGCCAACTGACCATCTTCGATGTCATGGTTATCTGCTACTTCCGGCACAATAGCCATCGCTTGTTCTCCTTCGAAAGTAAGCGGTATGTAAAGGCTACCGGCTTTCAATTCACCGCGCCAAGCATAAAGTTGATCATTTTCGAGAGTTTGAGCTATCTCAATTTGCTCTTCACCTACAGCAGTACCCGCCAGGAACATTTGCTCGGCTTCAACTACCGCACCAGCTTCTACTATCTTCACAGTCTTTTTGCTCATATTCACAGTGACGCGATAGGTAGCGGCAGACGGAATCACCCACGAATTAGCTTCGGCACGGTCAAATATGACACCTGGCATCTCACCTGTGGTAATAGGAGTATCGGCAGTTTCCGGCCCGATGGCATTCAACTCATCGGCATAATCAACAGGGAAGTTTATCTTACCGGCTGCCAAAGCACCTTCGTAACTATAAATCTTGTTTATCTCGTCTTTCAACGTCAACTTGATATTGTCTTCGCCCACAGCGGAACCTCCGATATAGAGATTATCGGCTTTGTACTGTTTAGGACCATACGTTTTTATCTTTAATGTAGCTGTAGCAATATCAGGCACCATCAGACGGGGACCTTCAAAATTGGCTGTTACAGTAAACAGTACTTCGCCAATGGTACTGGTGGTGAGTCCGAAATGGTCAATCAGTATCTTCTGCATCTCCTCGTTGGTGTACGAGCGAAAGAATTCTCCATCGTCATCAAACTCCTTGATGTTCGTGGCCTCACTACCGATAAGCTGCATCTCATATTTATAAGTCGTGATATAATCTTCACCAAAATCGTGAGCGGTACTCCACTTCAGAGTGACAGCCGTTTCGTTGGGTTTGCTCTCATCGAGCCTAATAAATTCACCCGAAGGAGCCAGTTCAATCTCCGACTGATTGCGTGAGGCAGTATTGTCTATATCCTCTTCGCACGAGGTGGCAAGCATGCTCATCATTCCCACGGCCACCACACCAAGGCTTCTATATAAATGCATTGTTTTCATGTTCGTAATAGTTTATAGGATTAATAACCCGGATTGTTGGGCAATAAGTTGGGACACAATTCCACATCATGTGTAGGCAGCGGCCACAAGTATTCGCGTTCGGGGAAAATGCGCTTGGCACCCTGCGAGCAATAACCGGCATTAAAGAGAGCTGAAAAGTCTGCCAGACCATCTTCGTCGATTTGCGGGGTCATTCCCCAGAACCAGAGGTTCTTGTTCACTACATTGTTCAACAAATCCGTAGGATTGATTAGCATGATATAGTTGTAACCGTTCAATGCTTTTCCTGCCAATTTCCAACGCATCAAGTCTTGCAGACGTTGGTTCTCCATGGCAAACTCCATACGGCGTTCTATTCGCAGGGCACGGCGCAACTCTGTCTGGTCGGTAGTGGTCACGGCAGGATAGCTGTCGGTTGCCGTTACATTTACGCCATAAGCGCGGGCACGTACCATATTGATAGCTTTCAATACACTGTCGTCAATCCGGTTCAGTTCGATCATAGCTTCGGCATAAATCAACAGTACGTCTGCGTAGCGCATGATGATATAGTCTTGCTCTACCTTCTGGTCTACAGTCCAACTGGCATCAATACCTTTCTTCCATAGTAAGCCCGTATATGAGCTATATTGATTTACGATACGGGTATCCTGATTGCTCTGCGCCTTGCCTGTAGTGTAGTTCATCACAGTTTTAGCAGCGGGGCTGGGATCGTATTCGAAGCCACAGTGCTCGGTGTTGAACTCAACAATGGTCATCGCACAGCGGGGGTCGCGGTTCTTAAACGGATTGCGGGGGTCGAACAACTGAGACTCGTCGATAGGCAGTCCGTCGGTACAAAGGTATGAAGCGAAGAGATCCCATGAAGGATTATATGAACCATATCCTCCGGCATTACGGGGAAGACCGTTCTTCACAATCCAAGAGTCGAGTATCACACTGTTTTCAATAGAGCGAGGTATCACAAACACTTTCTCATCATTCAGTTTGGTGCTCTGCTTGAAAAGCTTGGCATAGTCGGGCTCCAAAGAATAAAGCTTGAGATCCATACAAGCTTTGGCAGCTTGGGCAGCTATTTCATAGTCACCCATATAGAGGGCAAAACGTGCTTTCATAGCCAGCGCCGCACCCTTGGTAGCATGTATATTCTCACCCTGTCCATAACTTTCGGGCAAACCGGCTATCGCTTTATCAAAATCAGCGTACACCAAAGGAATCACTTCTGCTTTAGGCTTGCGACCACGCTGCAAAGCTTCGGAAATGGTAATTGTTTCCTCTTGCCAGGGTACATCACCATAGAAGAAAATCAATTCGGCATATTTGCAGGCACGGCAGAAGTAAGCCTCACCGGCATAGCGGTCGTACACTTCCTGGGACACAGAGCCCTGTGCCTTGTGAATATTCTCGAGCATTGTGTTGGCGCGGGCAATGAGTTTGAATGATTGTTGCCACAAGGCATATACTTCGTACTGCTGGCCGTTCATGGTTCCATCAAGTATGGTTCCGCCACTTCCCGGATTACGGTTCGTCTGACGATAGGTAGTGTTATCCGACCATTGTTCGGACGAACTAAGAGGTTCTTGCCAATAACCCAAAATGTAAAAGTCATTGGAAGCCAGGCGCAATTCTGTTTCGGTCGTGTACCATGACTCGGTATTACCTTGTGATCTGGGTACCAGGTCCATGCTCTCACAAGCAGCAAGCCCCAGGCACATTCCGGCAAATAATAATATCTTTGTTTTCATATTCTACTCCTATTTATTTAAAAGTTAACTTGCAGACCCATTACTAAAGAAGTGGTAATCGGATAAGCTTTGTAGCTCATTTCAGGATCCCAACCATCGGGGAAATTACTCAGACAGAAAAGGTCACTACCGCTCACATAGAAACGGACACGATTTATGCCTGCCTTTTGCGTCCAAGTTTCAGGCAGGGTATAACCCAATGTGAGGTTTTTCAAACGGAAATATGAACCGTTGAACATCCAAAAGCTAGATGTGGCGTAGTTATTGTTCTTCGATACGTTCGAAAGGCGGGGATATTTGGCCGACAGATTCTCTTCAGCGGTATTGAAGGGACTCCAATAGTTACCTTCGAGAATTGACGGCACGTTACCAAAGTTATCACGCAAAGGTTGTACCATGGCAGTTGAAAGGTACGAATTCTGCTTGCCGATACCTTGGAAAGCAATGCTGAAGTCAATCCCCTTGTAGGAAGCATTGAATGTACCGCCATACTGGAAACGAGGAAGTGAGTTACCCAAGGGGACACGGTCGTACTCGGGGCTGATGATTCCATCGGGCACACCATCAGGACCACTGATATCACGATATTTCAAGTCACCCACCGTTACGGTAGTGCTGGTACGGGCCGAATTGTTCACTTCTTCCTGAGTCTGATAGATGCCATCGCACACATAACCATAATATTCATTGAAAAGAACACCGGCACGCTTAATCTTACCACCGCTGATTTGCTCGCCATCATTCATATAGTCAATTTTTGAGAGGAAGTCAGAGAAATTCACATTCACGCCATACTTGAAGTCTCCTATCCGGTCGTTCCATGCCAGTTCGATATCATAACCATGGGTAGACATCTTGCCCGCATTTGTACTGGGATTGTTGTATCCCATGAAGTAAGGGATCTCGATATTCAGCAACATATCCTTAGTCTGCTTCCAATAATAGTCAAAGTGGAACTGTAGACGGTTATTGAAGAAGTTGGCATCCAAACCGATGTCGGTACTGGTAGTGGTTTCCCAAGTAATATCTTCTACAGCCAACACGGCAGGGCGGGCTGTCTTATCAGAAACAACGCTTCCGTCGGCCATATAGAATAGTGAATTACCAAAACTCATCAAAGCAATGTAGGGGAAATAGTTATCACCGATACGTTCGTTACCTAACTTACCCCACGAGCCACGCAACTTCAAGAATGAAAGCCAGTCCCAATTGAGGTTCTTCATGAATTTTTCTTCGCTCATTACCCAACCTGCCGAGAATGAAGGAAAGGTACCCCAACGATAACCTTTGGCAAAACGTGAACTACCATCGTGGCGTACATTGGCCTGAAACAGGTAACGATCGGCGTATGAATAGATAACACGGCCGAAAACTGAATTAGAAGTATACTCATTGCCTTTACCGCTATTGGTCTGGAAATCTTCCGAACCGATATTGAGGTAAGGATAACCGGTAAGTTCGTATTTATCACGGGCAGCAGTCAATTCTTCGTCCTTCATGTAGTAGTTCTCAAAACCTGCCATCACTGTAAGATTATGCTTGCCAAAGGTTCCCATATAATTAGCAATAAGCTGGCTGGTAACGTGATAATTATCCTTACGGGTTTCCTCAAGCGAATTGGTAGTCCATGTGCTGCCGGAGTCGAAATAACCGCCAAAAGTTTCGGGGTCATCGGCGAGGGTATATCCGCATGAGTTTTTAAACGCTTTCTTCTTTTGATAATTGATGAAAGGAGATACTATACCCGAGATGCTTAATCCCTTGACAGGTTTGAAAGTCAGCGAACCCTTACCTGCCACCTGAGTACTGTGAGCTACCGAGTTACCACCGGCCACAAGCAACCCGTAGGGGTTTGAACCACTCTTACCCGAAGCCAGACGACCATCGTCCCAGGTAGCGGGATAGATAGCAGGCATCTTACGCATGGTATCGAAAGGATCAAAATTTTTAGTACTACTCTTAGCATGACGGATATTCACGTCTATTTGGGCACTGAGTTTGTCGTTGATATTAAAGTCGTTGTTCGAACGAAACATATAACGCTGGAATCCACGGCCATCGTAAAGTCCGTCCACCTCGTCATACGAAAGGGTAGCTACCGACTTTACCGCTTTGTTACCGCCCGATACGGAGAGAGTGTGAGTCATACGGGGTGCACTTGACTTCAAAATCAAGTCAGTCCAGTCGGTAATGGGGTAGTTGTTGGGATCGGTAGCATTATACTTTACCCAATTCTTTGTTTGGTCGGCCGTGTATTCCTGAAAAAAACCGCCGGTAGGATTATCATTATACTTCAACTCGTTGCTCATCTCCAAGTAGCGGGTGACTCCTACCATGTTGGGTTGTTTGGTAGGGATTTCCCAACCAAATTCGGCATTGTACTTCAAATTGATTTTACCGCTATCGTTACCGCGCTTGGTAGTAACCAAGATAACGCCGGCAGCAGCTTTCGAACCGTAAATACTGGCTGCGGCAGCATCTTTCAGTACTGAGATACTCTCGACATCGTTAGAGTTCACATAATCGAGCGAGCTTTGTACACCGTCTACAATTATCAACGGACTCGATTCACCCATAGTAGTAATACCACGCACACGGATAGAAGCGGCACCGGAACCGGGAGCCGAGTTATCACGCGTCACCATCACACCCGAAAGTGATCCTTGCAAGGCATTGGAAAGCATGGCTGTGCGTTTGTTCACCAACTCTTCCCCTTTCACGGCTGCCACCGCACCGGTGAGGTCTTTCTTCTTCACCGCACCGTAACCGATAACCACTACTTCATTAAGTGCTTTACTGGCTTCTTCCATAACGACAGCATACATATTCTTGCTGTCTATCCGCACGGTTTTGTCATTATAACCGACATAGCTGATGAGCAGTTCGCTACCCTCAGGAACATCTATCTGAAACTTACCGTCAAGGTCGGTAATGGTAGCCGCATCACTGCCTTTCACACGAACCGTAGCGCCAATCATCGGAAGATCGGTAGCATCGACCACCTGTCCCGAAATACGCTTCGCTTTTTTCACCTGAGTGGCAGCCCTTTTAGAAGGATTGGCAGTGATAGTCACCTGGCGGTTCTGGATGTGATACTTCAAATCAGCCAGCCGGCATACTTCCGTCAAAATAGAATCAATCGACTTTCCTTGCAATTCGATGTTTACTTTGTTGTTGAGACGATCTTTCACAGGTTGGTCATAGACAAAAACATATTGGCTATGTTTCTCAATGTAGTCGAACACTTGTTTTACTGTCGAATCTTCGGCTTTAAGGATATACATCCCATTTACCTTTTCGAACGAAACAGTCGACGCGCTAGAATAAGCGGGTACAGACAGTAGCCCAGCCAGGCAGAAAGCTTTTGCCAAGCTCGCCACCGTAGTTGTGATTGTTTTTCGATTCATAATATAAGATTAATAATTAATATTTATTGCATAACGATTTATGAGTAATCTGCCGGTTACTTGTTGATTTTAAGTTTGCCGACTTTGCACCATCCCTCAAACAGAAGATTCTTGTCGACCGCCATTTTCAAGCCCGGCTGGCATGCTTTGGTTGTATCAACCAGACCGACAAGCCAGGTATAGCTTCCCTTTTGAAGACCATCCAAATTGATAGTGGTAGTATAATGACCATCATGGCCTTGCACCCAAGTTGAGAGGTCGGCCTCATCTACAAGCTGTTTTTTCACAATGTTATGATGAGTATCCATCAAAGCGATGCAGACTTTATATTTTCCTTTCCATTGGGGAATATTGGTAGGACAGTATCCCCAACCCAGATTGCGCCAATTATGTTGTACATTCACCTGTTCGCCTGAACGGGCTTTATTTACGAAACTTACCTCAGTGGGGTAGAGCCGGTATCCTCCCTCACGCTCGAAACGTTTTACTAAATCGAAAGAGGTATTAAACCATGAAGCGACTTCATCACCAATGCGAAGATCCATCATATTGACATGGGCGTTGCGGCTTTCTTCGTACTCGCCTAAGCGTACATCCTCCGAATGACCTTCACGATACTTGCCGCTGGGATCAATCCAGTAACGGTGGTGTGCTCCGGTGATCCATCCTCCCTCCATAATGATGGGCAAGCGAAAGCGGTAAGCGCGGGCAAAATCTTTTTCCCACTGCTCGTAGTAGCCGGTCATCCCAAAAGCGTCGTGACGGATGGTGTATCCTTTGGCAATGGCTCTTTCAAGCAGCCTCTTACTATCAGGGTGTGGTTCCGCCCAACTGATGGTATCTCCGACCAGACGATGGTAGTTTATCACCAATGGCACACGTTTGAAGGCTTTTGCATAGGCATCGGTGATCCATTCAAATACTTCTTCTTTTTTTGAGTAATCATTATATTTCACACCGTGTGCTTCCCCCCATTTGCCAAGCCCATAGGCATCAATAAAATCCACTTTATCAGGATCGTCAAAAGCAACGGCAAAGGCTTGAAGGAATTTTTCGTATTTCTGTTGGAATACGGCATCGTCGGGATAAGGCGACCATATTTGGGAATTATTAGGATCTTGAAAACCTTTCGCACCGGCTTCCTTTACATAAAGAGGTGTGTTCTGTCCTTGGTCGCGGCTGTCTACATTGATACGGAAGGCCAAACGCATACCACGTTCGCGCACCGAAGCAAGCAATTTATAGATACGTGAGTCCGGATCGTTCCATACATACTTTCCCTCCTTATTCTCAAGCATGTTCCAATTGATTCGAATATAACATGTACCGGCGTAATCGCTCACACGAACAGTGGAATCCCCACCATTTACAGGCATAGCATCATAGCGTTGGGTCTGCCAAAAGTTTTCATCCCATGCACGTCCCAGGTACATCACCCAGCCCGTAAGGGGATTTTTGAGTACAGAGGTAGTATCAGGCTCAAAACATACTGTTTGTTCGGGCGCTTTTAGTCCTTTAGTTATAGATACTTGTGTATGTGCCGAAGACCATCCACAGAGTATCAGAGCTGCTATAAAAAGCATAAATGTGCGTAACAAAGTGTATCTTTTCATATTTTTCACTGGTATTAATAAAGCATAGCTTCTCCTTACGAGAAGGCGTATAAGTTTCCTCTACCTTGCTATGAAGGCATTATAAATTGGTTGATAATAAGTTCTTATGTAATTATTTCATTCAGTAGCAACTGACTACAAAAGCAGTTACTTCTTCACTAAGTAGATTGTATCACCACGAATTTCCATACGAGTCCGCGTCATGGTTTCAATGGCTTGCAAGGCTTCACTGACATGATCACCCAGCATTAATTTGCCATAAATTTTATCTGCCGACATCCCATCGTCAAACAAAATAGTCACTCCATAATAATGACTAAGCCGTTGAGCTACCGACTCCACACTTTCACCATCAAGGTTAATCATACCCTGCATCCAACAAGTGTATTCGTCCGTATTCACTGTCCGTTTCTCGGCAAAGCTTCCCTCCTGCAAATTCACCAATTCATTCGGCTTCATACGAACCCGGTCATTGTTTGTCGTTTTCAGTTCTACCGCTCCTTGAACCAACACCACTTGCGAATCCGAAGTATCGTAATTGTTCACATTAAATCTTGTCCCAAGTACCTTCACTCTAAAATTATCGGAATGAACCAGAAACGGATGCTCTGCATCGTGTGCCACATCGAAGTAGGCCTCACCTTTCACGTATACCTCACGGCACTCGCCATCAAAACGTTTGGGATAGCGGACAATCGTACGCGAGTTGGCTACGATCTTTGTGCCATCGGCTAACATCAGCGTCATCTTTTCACCGACAGGCACTTCCACTTCTTCATCATATGCGTCAGCCATCAATTCCGTAACTTCCATGTGGGACAGACCGCCCATTGCATCTTCTGTAACTATATATTTTATACCTATTAAAAAAAGCAGCGTAGCAGCTACTGAGCCGATATACATCAGAACGCGTCGCTGCCTGGTTTTACGTTCATGTTGATGCATTTTCAAAAAGGCTTTTTTCTTAATGCCGGAGATATCTATCTCGGCTGGGGCACTGTGTTCTACAAACGACTTCAATTTGATGTCGCCCGGCAAATCCCCATATGTATAATCATTAATATCTTTATCCATCTTCAATTCTTTTTATCCTTTCAATATCTTTTTCCCTTTTATAATCCTCTCATGAGAAGTTCCCTTCTATTTATAAAGACGCAAAGGTTAGATTTATCTATAGGTTGAAATTCTATTTTTTTTCTTTTAATGCTATTTTTTTATAAATCACCCGTCCACAAGTCTCTTTCTCAAAGCATTCATAGCATATCCTATATGGTAATTCACAGTAGGAAGCGAGATTTGCAACATACGCGCAATTTCCGCATAAGGCATTTGTTCCAATTTAGCCAAAAAGAATACATGCTTGCACTTGGGCGGCAAACTATTGATTGCTTCATTCAAGCATTGGAGTTCTTCATGCGAAAGCATATCATCCATTGGAGTTTGCATATCAGGAAAAGAGAAATCTTGAAGTTCCTCAAAAGATATCTCTTGATTACCCTTTGCCTCCTTGCGCAAATAAGAGATTGACTTACGATATACAATCGTATTCAACCAACTCAACATGCTGGCTATTTCCAAAAGCGTCTTACGTAGTTTCCACACTTCAAAGAAAACATCGCCTACCACTTCTTCAGCCATTTCCTTATTACTAAGAATACCAAAGGCATGATAGTATAACCTCTTTGAATATCGGTTCATGAAACTGTTAAAAGCCAGTTCATCCCCTTTGGAAATCAACAAAAGTTCTCTTTCCAAGTCTTCCATTTAATTAGATTACTATTTTATATATTTACAGGCGCAGAATTCTTGTATGTTATATAGGTGGAGCTATATAATATTAACTTTCTTTATCAATAACAGAAGGAGCCATATCATTACTTTGAAACGAAGTTTGATATAGCCCTTCTATACTCAACAGTTACAATCGGAACTGTATAAAGCAGGTATTCTATTTTTGGCATCCTCTCTATAAGGGAACTGATTATCTCGCCATTTTGTAAATTTCATTGCCTGCCATCAAAAAAGCACCAACTCCATAAACTTCCGTCATGTCACGAGTCACTTTTTTCGGGTCGGCACCGATTTGCTGCACATAACCCAGTTTCCCATTCGGTTCCACAGCCGAGACTAATGCATTCCAGCCTTTTATCAACACTGGAAGATAAATTTCCTTATCCAATAAACCTTCGTTTATTCCATAAGCAATGGAATAGACAATGAAAGTAGTACAACTCGTTTCCGGTGACGGATAAGAGGCAGGGTCCAAGAGACTGGCATGCCAGAAACCGTCCGGATGCTGCAATCCGGCAACACGTGTAGCCAGTTTTACAAACAATTCTTCATAAAATTGACGGTTCCTGTCTTTCTTGGGCAGTTCCTTTAATATTTCAACCAAGCCGCCAAGCACCCAACCGTTGCCACGTCCCCAAAAGACTTTCTTGCCATTGGCTTCACGCTTATCAAAATAACGCCAGTCACGGTAGAACAGGTTTTCTTCTTTATCGAACAGGTAATCATAAGTCGCCTTATATTCACGATTCATAAATTTGATATACTTTTTCTCTCCGGTCAGCATATACAGCTTGGCATATACAGGGGGAGCCATAAAGAGAGCGTCACACCAAGTCCAGCGTTCCAAGGTCTTTAAATCGCCCTCCACTAGTTTGAAACTGCCTTCGGACGGATGATTGACAATCCATTCCGTACGGGCAAGCGTAGGGATAATCATTGCTTCGTCTTTGTACTTGCGGTATAAATCCAAAAAGGACTGTGAAACAGCGATGTCATCAGCATGATAAAACCGTTTGTCCGGCTGCCAACAATTTCGCCGGCCTATACGGGTAAGCCACTTATAATAGGTATCATCACCGTCTTCTTTTTCAACTAATTCCGCCCAATCCACCATGCCGACATAAAGAGCGCCTTGCGGCCAGTTCAAGTCGTCATGTTCAGGAGCGGGATGTGGATTGGCAATCTGCCAATCCGCAACCTTTCGCATGATAGACTTTATTTCTGCTTTTTGAAAAGGAATCTCTGTTGCCATTATAAAAACGGAACATAACAGAGACACTCCCAATAAAAGTGTTTTTTTCATTATATATTTATTTGTTTATCATTCAGTATTATAACTAAGCCGTAGCCTTTAAAGGCATCTCCTTATTTTTCCCATTACCGGATTTTAGTCTACCAGCTCTATCTTTACTTTCTGGTCTTTTACCAGAATATAATATTCTCCGGTTTCTAGAAATCGTTTACCGTTCCCATCAACAAAACCAAAATCACGTTCCAAGTCAACATCAAAACGAAATACTTTCGTTTCACCAGCCTTGATTAGTTGCTTCTCAAAATGTTTCAATTCTTTCACCGGACGAGTAATAGAACAATAAGGGTCGGAGATAAACCAATGTACCGTTTCCAAGCCATCACGTTTTCCCGTATTCGAGACAGAAACTTCTACTGAAAGACTTCCATCACGTTTGACTGTCGTAACAGAAGGAGTAACAGTGCCATACTTGAATTCTGTATAGCTCAGTCCGTGACCGAACGGATACAACGGGTCACTTGTAATGTCCTTATAGAAGCCCTGATGTCCGCGACCGCTCTTACGACGGTTATAATAAATAGGAATCTGTCCTGTCGAATAAGGGAAAGTCATGGCAAGTTTGCCGGAAGGGTTAATACGCCCTGACAATATTCCCGCCATTGGAACCGCACCATTCACACCCGGCTGCCAAATTTCTAATATAGCATCAGAAATAGGTTCTAACCGGTTCAACTCTAACGGGCGTCCGTTCACCAATATCAATACGACTGGTTTACCGGCTTTCTTCAATTCTTTTGCCAGTTCTTCCTGAATCTGAGGCAATGCAATAGAGGAACGGGAAGCATTCTCACCACTCCAAGTCATCATCTCGCCCAGACAAAGAACAACTACGTCAGACCAACGGGCCGCTTCCAATGCCTCTTCAAAACCTTTGCGATTATTTCCTTGTGTGTTGCAACCTAATGCATAACGCAGTTCAGCTTTTCCTGCAAACTCAGTTACCAATCCATTATAAAGCATTGCTACATCCGTATCTTTCCCATGGCCGCACCAAGAGCCTAACAAATCCCAACCATTTTTTGCCATAGGTCCTATTACGGCAATCTTCTTTTTATTTACCAACGGCAGTAACCCGTTCTCGTTTTTCAGCAATACCATAGATTCTGCCGCAAGCTGGGCTGCGATATCCATACTCTGCGGACGAAAAAAACGTTCCTTCTCAGTTGTAGTCGGAGTATAAGGGCGCTCAAACAAGCCTAAACGGAATTTGACCCGCAAGACACGACGTACTGATTCATCAATCTGAGCCATTGTTATTTTTCCTTCTTCAACGAGCTCTTTCATATGGCGATCGTAAGCATGAGACATCATATCCATCTCAAGACCGGCATTAAAAGCATACACTGCCGCTTCTTTCTTGCTAGCTGCCAATCCCTGATTTTTCAGTTGCTCGATTGCTCCCCAATCGGAAACGATAAACCCATCATGTCCCCAACGTTCTTTCAGAATCTCCGTCATCGTATAGCGATTGGCTGATCCGGGAATTCCACTAATGTCATTAAAAGAGCTCATAAGAGTAGCTGCCCCTGCCTTCACTCCCATCTCATAAGGCGGCAGATAGGTATCCCAAAGAGTTTGCGCAGAGATTTCAGTATAAACATAATCACGTCCAGCTTCTGAAGCACCATAACCAATATAATGTTTCAGGCAAGCAGCTATACGGTCTTCGGACGACATATCATCTCCCTGATAACCACGCACCGAAGCAGCGGCAAATACTCCATTCGCATACGGGTCTTCACCGTATCCTTCGGCCACACGTCCCCAACGAGGGTCACGCGCCACGTCAATCATCGGTGAGAACGTCCAGTCCACTCCCGACATACGGGCTTCTTGCGCAGTAACGGCGCATGCTTTCTCTACCAGTTCAGGATTCCATGAACAAGCCTGCCCCAAAGAAATAGGATATATAGTACGGAATCCGTGAATGGCATCGTAACCAAAAATAATAGGAATGCCCAAACGAGACTCTTCCATAGCCTTCTTTTGCACATTATTACGCAAAGAAGGGTTCGTATCGTAATAAATCAATGAACCGATTTCTGCCGGCACTTTCTTAACCTCTTCTCCTATATTATTCACATTGTTATTCCGCCCCATGGTATATTGGTTCAGTTGCAGAATTTTTTCTTCCAGAGTCATACGTGTCAGCAAATCATCGACTCGTTCTTCAATTGGTACTTTAGCATCCTTATATATAGGGACACTCTTCTTATCTTTTGCCGAAAGAGTATATGCTACTCCGAACAGGCATAAACCGAAAATTAATGTTTTTCTTCTCATTACGTTTATGTCGGTTAGTTATTATTCTATTAATCCAATTTCTACTGGTCATATGGAAGATACATTCCCACGCGAAAAAGCCAGTAATCTCCTGATAGGCAGAAACGGGATAGAACTTATTTTATTTCATAATCATCCCAATTTATAGGAAAACAAGGCCATCAATCCGATGACCTTGCGCTATCTAAATCTGTCCTAATAAATAGGTGTTTTCAACCCACCCGATATAGTTTCCGGTTTTACAAAATCAACCATATCAGTAACTGCATCCGGTTTCACTACTGCCAGATGCGCCGCATTTTGAGCAATCTTGACTATTTGCGGATCAATAGTTTGAGGCGCATATGAATTTCCAACTACCGTTTGCCTAAAAATAGCCTCAAACCAAGTGCATGCCGCCGTATAGCGACCATAAGTTACTTCCAAATGATAACCATCCCTATTGAAGGAATCTCCCAAGAAAGAAGTACGTCCATTCTGAATAGCAGTTCCTGAAGGAATCAATATATTGAGTTCTGTATTATCTTGCATTGCTTGGTTGGCCGCCGACACAATCGCATTATACATAGTCATCTGATCCCTATTATAATCCGGAAAACTTTCATGTGTTGACGAAGAAGCGTAAGCCCATGTCTGATGCCACATCAACTTTGCTTTTGGACGAAATGTCTGTACTTCAGCTATCAAATCCGCTAGTGCGGCGTAAGTTTCATACTTACCCGACTTCCCGCTTGCCTGCTGCAAACTAATGTAATCCCATTTTTCATCAATCAAGGCATCAGACAAGCGATAATTACCTTTATTCACCTTCTTTCCATCTTTAACCTTTCTATATTCATAAGCTGCATTATCACCTTTCATATTATTCAGATGTTTGTCCAAATCACATCCACCTATATACATATTCCCAATGACAACTTCAATACCAGCCGCCTGAGCCAGGTCGTACAAATATTGTTCTACCGCATCCTGAGAAAAGCTATTACCTATTGCCAATATTCTTGTCGGACTTTGATTAACCGTCACGGAAATAGAAGCTGAAAGACGTTTTGTTTCTCCCGGACATTCTATCTTGATAGAAGCCTTTCCGGAAGAAATACCCGCTATAGTAATACTTCTATCATAGTTCTGAGTAACTGTAGCCACATCAGGATTAGAAGAAGTACAAACATACTCCAATTCACGTTCTTCATCTGAGCTAAATGTAATATTCACATTGGTTTCTTCGCCAGTCATTACAGTTACCTGTTCTGAGGCTACTATCATCCACTTATTGTTCAAATAAGGATAAGGTTTTTCATCATCTGAGCATGATGTAAATACATTTCCAAACGACAGGAATATATATAATAGAAGTAAACCACTCCATAGTGATTTGCTTTTCCAAAATAAAGTCTTCATAATAATTAATTTTAGTTACTACTCCGTCCAATCAAATGCAGGAAATAAATGAAATTATTCAATAAATCACTTTACAGTGACTTGCAGCAATTTCACCCAACCAGAATCTGTCAGATTCTTTGTTACAGCCATTTGCAAACCAATCTCATTATCCTTGGTTGTATCAACAAGTCCTACAGCCCAGTTGTAAACTCCAACAGAAACCCCTTTCATTGTTAAATCGAAGTTATATGTAGTCGGTTTTCCTTTTAGCCATGTAGACAAGTCTGTTTGCTCATCAACAAATACTTTTACCACTTTATCATTATTGTCCAACAATGCAAACGCAACTTTATACTTTTGATTCCACTGCGGTATATTCGTAGGGCAATATCCCCATCCCATATTATTCCAACGATGAACAATTGACACCTTCTGCCCACTTGTCGCATCTTTCGGCAAAGAAATCATATCGGGATATAAACGATATCCTCCTTCGGTAACAAAACGCTGTACCAAAGAAAAGCATTTGGTAAACCATGAATTTGTTTCATCTCCCACACGAAAATCCATCATATTTACATGTGCTTCAGCAGAAGCGTCAAATTCCCCCTGACGAACATCTTCCGGATGACCTTCTCTATATTTTCCACTCGGGTCAATCCAATAACGGTGCGTTCCTCCAGTAATCCAACCACCTTCCATTATTATAGGACGTTTATAATTCCATCTTTCAGCATACTGCTTTTCCCAATCCTGATAATAACCCGTCATACCAAAAGCATCATGACGTAGACTATATCCCTTATTTATTGCACTACTTAAAAGCTTTTCTGTATCCGAGGCTACCGCACCCCAACCTGAAGTATTATTGGCACCTACTAATCTATGATAATTGATGACCAAAGGAACTTTCTTAAAACAACGCGAATACAAGCTTGTAATCCATTCAAAAACTTTTTCCTTATTCGCATAATCTTTATAAATCATAGTATGTGCTTCTCCCCACTTACCTAATCCATAGGCATCAATAAAATCCACCTTATCCGGATCATCAAATTCTTTGGCAAACGCTTCAATAAAAGCAGCATATTTCTGCTGAAATATCTCGTCGTCAGGATAAGGCGATTTACGGCTTTCTCCATTATTTCCATTAGGATCCGCATAAGATGCAGCTCCTGCATCAAACACATATTGGGGAGTATTCAAGCCTTGATCACGCCCATCCACAACTATACGAAAAGACAATCGCATATTTCTATCCAATGCACTTTTCAACAATTTCGTCAATCGGGCATTCGGATCGTTCCAAATATAAACACCTTCGCTCGGATTTAAAGAACTCCAACTAGTACGAATATAACAAGTACTTGCATAGTCAGAAACCTTGACCGATTTTGCCAATTCCGGCACTTTCATATTATCGTATCCCTCGGTGGTCCAAAAGTTCTCATCCCAACCACGTCCCATATACATCACCCATCCGTTTAACGGATTACGAAGAACTGTCTTTTTATCTCCAGCAACTTTGACTGTTACATTCCCGGCAGGAAGCCCTTTATCGCCCTCGTCATTTACTTCATCATCACCACCTGAACAAGCAGACAAAGTCCCCGAACAAGAAAGTAAACAAACCAGCCCCCATAGTCTTACAACCGATAGCATCTTCTCTATTTTCATATATTCCAATCTTATTTAATTAAAAACTATTGCCGTATCTATCAAGAGATTCCTTTTGTATCTAAATCGCTATTCCGATACGGCAATAATCAATATGTCATTAATCACAAATACTTACTATTTTTTATCAAAACGCACTTCCATAGTTCGTAAATTAACGACTATAAAATTGATACCTGCAGTCGTTAAGTTATAATAAGCATTACGCTGAGCTCCATCACCTCCCATCAACTGCATATTAGAACCAATAGTTATTGGTAACGTTTGTGCAGTTCCGCTACTTGTCAACGGACAGCTATATGCATAAGCCTTAGTAGTATTAGCATCACCTGCCGCATATACCACAAACTTGATTGTACCGGACTTCAATGCTGCCCCTTTATACACGAATATCAACGGATCTGCCTGGCTAGGTGTAAGAATTGTAGTACAGGTATTGCTCCAACCATTCATACCTCCATAAGCATATAACTTCGTAACAGTAGTTTGAACAACCTGATCTTTATATTCTCCAGCATTACCAGTCCATTCTACAATTACAGGTTCTAACGGTTTATCAGGAGAATTAATCGTCACGGTCTTTTTCTCCATATTAACTACAATACGATATTCACCATCTTTTGGAATATTCCATGCAATAGGTTCTGCTCTCATCACAACATTTTCTTGTTCGCCATCTTGCAAAGTACCTTCTCCATCTGCCGGACAGATATAATTAGTTTCCCCTTCAAATTCTACAGGAATCTCCAATTCTCCTTGCCTCAAATCACCCAAGAAAGCATATTGATATTCATTCTCTATAGTCTTACTCATCGTTATTCTTCCTCCGGTCATTGCTGTTCCATCAAGGTAAACTCTATCTGCATCGAAAACAATCGGTTTATATGGTCGAACATTTACTGATACCGTACGGACTTCCGGTTTTACCCAACGAGTTCCACCGTCCCATTTAGCTATGACACGAAATTGAATCGTTGCAGATTTATTACTGGATTGCCCCCATTTCTCTGTCAACAAATTCTGTAATTCTGCTGTTGTGTAACTTTTACTAAACACACCTTCTTCTTCGTCATTACGCACACAAGAATTAAAATTACTTCCTTCAATATCTATTTTCGTCACATAGGAAACCATATATTCTTCCGGCATTTCCCGTGCCGGAGTCCAGTCAAAAGTCAACACTACATCATCCAGCCTGTCTCCATCCAATTCTATATCCGTAGTCGAAGCGATCAGTTCCAGACATTCTGTAACATCCGATTGATTATTATTCTTGTCATCATCATTACATGCGCTCAAGCATATTACAGCTGCTATCGGCAACCACTTATATAATGATCCTATTTTACTCATAATTATTGTTTTTAAGGTAAAACATTATTTCCACCATCCCGGCAATTGTCTCAAGTTTATATTCACATCCATCTCATCTTGAGGTATAGGCCACCAATAACTGATGAACTTTCTTGTTTGGTAAACAGTACGCTTATAATAAGAATCCCTATCCTCCTTCTTTGCCAGCATGTTCATTCCCCAAAATTTTCCGTTCAATGCAGTTTCAGCTTCCTTCCAACGGCGTAAATCATCAAAACGTAATCCTGCTTCACAATTCATTTCCACTCGTCTCTCTCTACGAATTAACTGACGCATCTCTTTCGGATCGGTCGGTGCTGTTATCTTTCCAGCTTCCGTACCTTCACTATACTGAGGAATACCTGCTCTCTCACGGATTTTATTGATATATTTCAATATTTCCTTCTTATTAGAATCATATGTCCCCATATCAATACTATATTCATTCAAAGACTCAGCATAACTCAGATAAGCTTCAGCCAAACGGTACAAACATCCTTGACGATTCTTATAATTACCACTACTTTCGGTGGGAATTGCAGAAGGATCGACACGCTTACGAATTAAATAACCAGCACATGGTGAATCATGAGAGGGACCTCCATCCTCACCACCATTAAAGAAGTTTGTAGCTTTCTTCTTGCCCCAATGATATTCTTCATTGTATAAGACTGATATATAGAAACGGGGTTCACGTCCACAATACATTTTATATGTATTAGCCGGTACAATCACATTCTGATCCTTTGCAGCATCTCCTTTCGCTGTACCATACATCCATCTTGTATTAAAAGATTCATCTGCCGTTGAGTATCCATTTTCGCTATATCCTGAAACCTCATTTATAATAGGACTTCCACCGTCATTCGTATATCCGGTAATAGGAATCAATCCATTCCTCATAAAGAAAGCATCAACCAATGACTGAGTAACCCCAATAGCACCAGCTCCACCCATACTACGCGGATTTGCCTGACGATCGAAATAACCTGCATCATCATAAGACCTAGGATATATTATCTCTAAATTACCTTGATTACGACGGAGCATCAATGCATTCTGATAAGAAAGGAACGGGTCGATATCTTCACCATTACTCAAATATTCAATATGTAACTTATGACCCGATTTCTCGGCTTCATCAATCACCAACTTATTAGCTTCAACAGCTTGTCTCCAACGATTTGAATCATGTTCAGGATTAAAAATTGGCGTACCATCACAATTCTTCATATTTACCATGTCAGTATCCTGATTCCCATTAACCAAATCGCTAGCGGCAAAAGTAAGCAGGCGAGCACGTATAGCCAAACAGGTAAGAGAAGTTATACGACCATATTTATTGTCATCATCATAGAACGGAGGTAATTCTTTTGAAGCCTCAAGCATTTCATTTGCAGCCCAATCTACTACTGTATAAAAAGGCTCTTGTTTTAACAACAAGCTTTCTCCTGTAGTTTCTTCAGCAGCTTCACGAATAATAGGAATAGCCCCATAAGTCATGACCATCATCGCATGAAATTGTGCAATAAGGAAGCGACATTCAGCCTTCATATAATTAACCTCTTTTTCCGAAACATCCGCAATTGCATGGGCATATTTTATAAAAGTATATGCCGAGCGAATAGCCCTTGGGAAAGTTGTCCAATAGCTAATTACTCCTCCACTATTCGCTGTCCAGTTTCCGTTCTGGTAGAAAATGGCTTTAAATCCCTGAGACTCCCATCCTACAGAAGGCGCTAATTCATCAGAAACAGCATCAGCACCATCATATGTATAAAATTTAGGAACTAAGCTATAAATATATGCCAACCAACGTTCCATATTGTTCTTATTCTCAAATACAGATTCCAATGTCAATTGATCATCCGGCTCTTTATCCAAATAGTCAGAACAAGAAGACATGGGAAACAAAGCTGTTATGCCTAATGCAATAAATATTATTATTTTATTTTTCATACTATTATATCTTTAGAATCTGATTTCAAAACCTGCGGATAATGATTTCATTACAGGATAAGCAGCACCCGTTTTATCTTTTACTTCAGGATCCCACAATTTAAAATTCGAGAAAGTTAACAAGTTAGTACCTCTGACAAAAATACGCGCACCAGAAATGAATATATTCTGCATCCATTTTTTAGGGAATGAATATCCTAATTCAATATTCTTCAGACGCATGAAACTCATATCTCGCAACCACCATGTAGAAGGCTGACTATTGTTAGAGTTGGTTCCATAGTCCAAACGAGGATAAAAGACATCCTGACTAGGATTATCAACGGTCCAACGATCATTATAATTAGTGAATATATTATAAGTAGTACCTTTGTTGGAAGCTGGTATAATGTTTCCTGAAAGAATATTCCAACTTCTCCCAATTCCTTGGAATAATACACCAAAATCAAGATCTTTCCACTTCATATTCAGCCCAAAACCATATACAATCTCGGGATCAATAGTGCCTCCTATCGGTGATTGGTCAAATGCATCAATCGCTCCATCCTTATTCACATCTACATATTTGATATCACCCGGTCGCACTTTAGCTGTAAAACTTTGTGTTGGAATACCTTCTTTTAATGTTCCTGTTGTCACATCTGCAAAATCATCTTCAGTAAAAAGCCTATCAGCGACATACCCAAACAATTGGTTGACCGGATGCCCCGTTTCAGCTCTATTTGTACCAATTACAGCTTGAGGTTCATCTTTTTCTATTATTTCATTATGAGCATAAGTAAAAGTACCCATCAAACTTATATACAAATTTTTATTAAACTGTTTGTTGACATTCAATGACAATTCAACACCACGGTTAGTTACTTTACCATAATTGCTCCATGGCTTTTTAATAAAACCGGCAGTCGCCGGTACAGTAGCACGTTCCATGAAGATATTGTGACGCCGTTCTTCAAAAACATCAACCTGTAAATCGACCAAACCTTTCAACAAGCCTAATTCTAAACCGATATTAGCTTTATTTACAATTTCCCATGTTAAGTCCGAAACCGCAAACTCTCCTTCTGCCATACCATTTTTTGAATATCCGGACTCTACTCCCCATTTATACAACTTCAAAGTCTCATAATCATCTAATATGGTAGAAAGATAAGCAAAACGACGTCCTGACAAGTTTGCATTACCTGTCTGTCCATAAGAAGCACGTAATTTCAACTTTGAAATAATATTTCTCATTGGCTGCATAAATGATTCTTCAGATACAATCCAACCAATTGCTCCCGATGGGAAAAAACCGTATCGCTTACCTTTAGCAAAATTTTCAGAACCATTATAACCAAAATTAAATTCAGCTATGTATTTTCCACCATAAGTATAAGAAGCACGTCCTGCCAATCCCTGAGTACGATATGGCAATTTCTCACCTTTATCGTAATTACGGCGATTAAATAAAAGCAAACCGGAAACTGCATGTTTTTCTGCAAATGTATGATCATACATCAGGCTTGCCTCCATATACACACTCTTATTCCCATAATCAGCAGATTTATCATAACCCAAGAAATTACTACCGTTTTGCTTTTTTGTCAGAACAAGTTCTCCTTCTTCGTTTCGGGATGTAGCAGCGTTATAATATTCCGGTGTTTTTGAACGTTTCACTGTACCACTTGAATAACGGTCAAAAGAAAATACACCTTTAACTTTTAAACCCGGTGTTATAAACTTCAAATCCTGTTCCAATGAAAACAATGTTTCAATTTTACTCGCACTTGTACGTTGATAGCCACTTTGAGTAGCCATTGCCCAAACATTACCTTCTTCCGTTCCAGCCATTTCTCCTGAAGAATACTGCGCAGGAAATGTAAAAGGAACAGCCCGGAATGCACGACTAAAAATCAAGCTAACATCTTGAGTAGTAGAATTACGGTCCTGTAAATAGCCACCAATATTAAAGCGCAATTGAGTGGTCGGAGAAAGTTTTAAATCAACATTTGAACGAACATTATATCGCTGTAATTTGATAGAAGGATCCCATTCTTGCTTCTTGTCTCGTTGCAAAATGCCCTGCTCATTAAAAACTGCTGCAACAAACGAATAGCGCAGACGCTCCGTACCTCCTGAGATATCGACACTCACGCGTTGATTAGATGCATTATCTTTAGAAATTGCATCAATCCAATCAACATCCGGATATAAATCAGGATCATATCCAGAACGAGTCTTTGCGATTCTATCAGCATACATAGGAGACTGTCCGGTATCAATCAAGGCATCATCCAATACTTGCATATAATCAGCTGCTCCAATATATTCAGGCAATTTAACCGGTTGAGTAAAAGAAAATTCACTCTTTACCACAACACGCGGCTTACCAACCTGCCCACGTTTCGTGTTAATAAGCACTACACCATTAGCACCGCGCACACCATAAACAGCACTTGCAGCAGCATCCTTCAATACAGAAAAAGATTCAATCTCCTCTGGATCAATATTATTCAAATCACGCTCAATACCATCCACTAAGACCAAAGGGTCTCCACCTGCTTTCCCAAATGTACTGATACCACGAATCCAAAAGGTAGAGTTATCATAGCCCGGCTCACCGGAACGCTGTACAGCAAGCACACCTGAAACAACACCGGCTAAATTATTACTCAATGAACGACTTGTAGAAACTTTCAACTTCTCAGGCGCCAATGTAGTAATAGAACCGACCACCGATTCTTTTTTTTGTGCACCGTAAGCAACCACTACTACTTCATCTAACTGACCTACATCCTCTACCATCTGTACGTTAACAACTTTCCGGTTATCAACAATTTCTTCTTTTGGTACAAAACCAATATAACGGAAAGAGAGTACTGACTTTCTCATAGGAACAATAATACTGTAATTACCATTCATATCTGTTAATGAATGCACTGTAGAATCATTCTTCAAAATGATTGTTACACCAATTAACGGCTCGCCTTTTTCATCTGAAACGTTACCTGTTACCTTTATACCTTTCTGTTGTGTAGTCTGCTGTACCTTAGGAGCTTCTGGAACTGAAATTGTAATCTGTCTTCCTGACACTTTATAACTCAGTCCTGTCTCAGAAAACAATTCTTTTAAGACAACATCTATTTTCTTATTGGAAACTGAAATGGAGACTTTATTATTCAGATTTCTTTGAACATTAGCAGAGTAAATAAAAATATACTTACTATGTTTTTCAATATAATCTAGAATATCTTTAACTGTAGCATTCTCATATTGTACCGAGAATAGATCTTCTTCGGAATTCCAACGAATAGAATTAGTACCGAATGAGGAAAATGGAATTATAAAAAAGACATTTATAATGCAAAAAAGCTTAAGTCTTTTCTTCAAGTGTAAAAAAATACTTTTCTTTACCATAAAAATTTCTTTTTAGGTTAACAATTTTGGATTTATTGATTTAACTAAGGAATTAATATCGGGTAAATACGGCAATATTTATCCGATTTTTTTTGTGTGTCATAATGGCTATCTGTTCTTCATAGGCAAGCATATTTAAAAGATTAATTAAAAAATTATTATTTATTCAAGTATATACTAGTATCTCTTTTTTCTATCGTGAATGGCAATGTTTGCTGGATACATTCAATCACCTCATCTATATCGTCTTTCAAATCAAGTTTCCCATAGACCTTTTCACTACCTACAAGTGGATCACATTGTATGGATATACCATAATAAATACTCAGTTTTTGGATTATCTGTGACAAATCATTGCCATTTAATAGCATAATTCCATCTACCCAACTAATATATTCAGCTACATCGACTTGCTTTTGACTGGTAATTGCACCACCAGCTATATTCAATAAATCACGTGGAGCCAATTGTGCTTTCTTCTCATTTCTATCAGTTACTTCCACTGCTCCTTCTACCAATACGATATTGGTCGCACTTCCTTTATAATTAGAAATATTAAACTTTGTACCAAGTACTCGCAAATTAAAATCCTCAGATTCGACAATAAAAGGATGCTTTTTATCATGAGCAACCTCTAAGAAAACTTCCCCCTGAGCATATATCTTACGAATGTTACCTTTAAAACGACGAGGATAAACGACTTTAGACTGAGAATTTACTACTAAACGAGTCCCATCTGACAACTCTATTCTTGCTCTCTTTCCAGGAGGGACAAGCAACTGATTATATTCTTGTTCATCCCTTGCCTTTTCCCCTTCTTCTTTAATAACCTGAGAATTAACCGCAACCTTTCCTTCTTTTGAATATTTGATAAAGGCATCTTCGTCTAAGTTCAATTGTTCTTTAGCAGTTATAAGAGTTACTTCATCAACAGCCTGGCTATCCATTCCTTCTGCAATAGCCTGCAAATCAACATCAACAATAGTTGTTTGATTCAGAAAATAAATTGTTGATATACAAATCAAAACAGAAGCAGCAATAGAAGCGGAAGTTATCAATAAATAGTTCCGTCTGCGTTTCTTTTCACCTTCTCGTATTTTTATGCGCGTTTTCTCTATAATGGAAGAAGCATTAATTTTTTCTTGTTCGCAGCTTTCCCAAAAGAATCTCAACGTCTCACCTTCAGGCGTAGTGGTAAAATCATCCTCAAGTTTCTCCTGAGAATTCAATTTACCAAATAAATTTGCAAGGCGAAAGTATTCTTTCAAGTTCATAATCTTTTTAATGTTGTTCTATTATTAAAGACGCAACTTAAAAAAGAATCTCCCAGTTAAAAATGAACTTTTTTCATTTTCCGCAAGAAAAAAAGTTTGAAACAAGTTTACTTCATTAATAGTTCATTGATATACAGAATAGTAACTAAGAAATAAAAATATCATTTACGAGAGCGGATATTCAATTTTACTGCAATTTCGCTCAACGCAAAAGCTATATGATTATTGATAGTTTTCACAGATATATCTAATAATTTAGCAATCTCTTTATAAGGTAGTCCCTCTATCTTCGCCAAGAAAAAGACATGCTTACATTTAGGCGGTAGTTTTTGGATAGCATCATTTATTTTTTCCATCTCCTCCTTACTTATCATTTCCTCGTCCGGCGATTGAATCGGAGCGAATATAAAGTCTCCTATATCATCAAGCAAGACTTCAGCTTTTCCTGTTTCTTTCCTTAGATAAGAAATAGCCTTCCGGTAAGTTATTGTTTGTATCCAAGCATTCATGTTTTCTATTTCAGCCAAACCACTTCTGTTTTTCCAAACCTCATAGAAAACATCACTTACAACCTCCTCGGCCGGCTCCTTTTGACCAATCAAAGCAAAAACATAATGATATAGACGTGAAGAATAACGTTCCATAAAACGATAGAAAGCCGCTTCATCACCGTTTACAATTCTGTCTATGTCATTACTTTCAGGTCTCACGGAAGTGTTTTACAGATTATTTCTAATTAACAAAATTGGGCCAAATATAGCAGTATATTAGGAGATATAAAAATAAATACCGAATTAAAAGTTATCAATTATAGAAAAGTTTCTACAATAAATACTATAGGAGTCTCTTACTTAAATAACGCACCGGATACCACACAGAAAGGAAACCGACAGCTAGAACTGTCACAAAAACAAGTACTACATCCCAAGCGTGAACGCTGACAGGATAGGCATCTACGACAAAAGTGCCGCCACCGCCGCCGAGTGAGATTACACCAAATTTCTGTTGAATTAGACATAAGATCAGACCTAGAATAATTCCGGAAACGGCACCAAAAAGAGAAATAAGCCGACCTTCAAATAAAAAGATACGGGAAATAAGTTTGTCGTCAGCTCCAAGACTGCGTAAAGTCGCAACATCATCTTTCTTGTCCAAAATCAACATGGAAAGAGAACCAATCACGTTGAAGCAGGCAATCATTAAGATGAAGGTGAGGAATAAGTAGGAAATCAGTTTTTCTATCTCCATAATACGAAAGACGTCCGCTTGTTGCTGATAGCGGTTCTGAACAACGAAAGCATCCCCCAGTATTTTTTCTATTTTAGATTGCACGGATGAAACATTTGCATCAGGCTTCAGCTTCAATTCCATAGCGGAGACTTCTGTTGTATAGTCCAGTAGTTGACGGAGGAAATCAAGAGAAGTCAGAATATATTTCCCGTCGTATTCCTGTTGGTTTACTACAAACACAACGCCGGGAGAATAGAGGTAATCCTGATTGAAGGAAGCACCGGGATTCGCCATATTCACTTTGGCATTTCGTTTGGGAAGATATACTTGAAGAGGATCCACGAATTGCAGTCCCGTACCTAAGGTTGCTACCAATTCGACTCCCATTATCCCATAATTTACAATCGAATCATGGAGAAGGAATTCACCGGCACCATAGAGGATGCTATCAATGGCAGTCAGTTTCTCAAAATTATCTTCCACTCCCTTCAGCACAACCATAGCCTGACGGTCTTTATATTGTACCATCGCATTCTCTTCAAGCGTTTCCGTAAATACCTCAATTTCAGGAAGCGCACAGACGGCACGGATCCGTTCATCCTGCCCGTCAAAGACTTTACCCTCACGGACAGTAATTTTCAGTTGCGGATCGAATGCCGTAAAGAAACTAGCCACCATATCCTGAAATCCATTAAAAACGGAAAGTGTACAGACCAATGCAAGTGTAGCAAGAGCTACTCCGCACACGGAAATGCCGGATATGATATTAATAGCATTATGCTTCTTTTTTGAGAAAAGATAACGCTTGGCTATATAGAAGGGAAAATTCACCTCTGTAATGAACTATTTCACTTCAACAATGAATCAATCTTCTCGATATAATCCAATGAGTCATCCACGAAGAATTTCAGTTCGGGGATAATACGCAATTGATGACGGACACGGGTGCCCAGTTCATAACGGATAGACTTCATGTTATCATTGATATTCTTCACCATTTCTTCCGCTTTCTCAGACGGAAAGACACTGAGATAAACACGGGCAATACTCATATCAGGGCTGATACGAACTGTACTAACAGATACCAATATACCCGGCATTGCTTTTGTCTGAAGCAGGAATATCTCGCTTAGCTCCTTTTGCAACAGGCGGGCGATCTTATTCTGTCTTGTTGTTTCCATAAATCTACTCCTTTATTTTTTTCTTATAATTGTTAACCCATCACGCAAGGGTAATATCACTTTCTCCACTCGTTTATCTTCTGCAACAAGATCATTGAAAGCCTTTATTCCAATTGTCTGGGCATCGTTGCTACGAGGCTGTTCCAACACATGACCATCCCAAAGCGTGTTATCGGCAATGATATACCCACCTTCGGAAAGATGTGCCAGCGTCATTTCGTAATATTCGATATACTTGCGTTTATCACCATCGATAAAAGCCATATCAAAGGTAACACCCAAGTCCGGAACAAGTTCTAAGGCATCACCAATATAAAAACGGATTTTGTCGGCATACGGTGATTTTTCCAGCCACGGACGGGTAAAGTCCTCTTGTTCATCATTTATCTCGAACGTATGCAACATTCCACTTTCCGGCAAACCTTCTGCCAGACAAAGAGCGGAATATCCGCTATACGTTCCGATTTCCAATATCTGGCGAGGCCGAATCATCTCTACAAACATCTTCAACATCCGCCCCTGCAAATGCCCTGAAGCCATACGGGGACGGAGCAGCTTTACATGCGTATCCCGGTAAAGTGACTTTAAATAGTCACTTTCGGGATCAATATGTTGCAGAATATATTCGTCAATAGATTCAGTCTCTTGCATAAAATCCAGCTTTTACAGATAACGGTTATTATTAGGCAATACGGTTTCATCCGCATGTTTCAATGCGTCCTCTACCACATTGATTTCCAAGAATGAAGTCTTTGTACCCGCTTTACCACTACTCAAATATCCTACCATGTCAGTTGGCTGCAGGCGTCCTTCTTTCAACAATCGGCGCAATGCAGCGAAATAATATTCCTGCCCGTTTGCCAATTCCGGCATATAGATAGCTTCCACTCCGTAAGAAAGAGCCAGATGGCGCATCGTTTTTTCCTTATAACAGATAGCCAACACCGGATATTTTCCACGGAAAGCAGCCAGATTACGGGCAGTACGCCCACTATAACTGTCAGTTATGATAGCACGTATCTTCAATTTAGAGGTAGCTTTCACAGCCTGCTTGGCAAGGAACGCCGTTACATCATTGCTATTCTCATCCAATGGGATACGGATATCATTCTCTTCCAGTTTATCCTTTTCAGCCTGAGCAGCGATTTTAGTCATTGTTTTTACAGCATCCACCGGATATTTACCGTAGGCAGTCTCACCGCTCAACATCAAAGCGTCTGTACGATAATAAATTGCGTTCGCAATATCAGTAACCTCCGCACGAGTCGGACGAGGGTTGTTTATCATTGTATGAAGCATCTGTGTGGCAACAATCACCGGCTTCTTGGCAAGGATACATTTACGAATCAGCACGCGTTGGATTCCCGGGATACGTTCCTGTGGAACTTCGATGCCCAAGTCACCACGGGCAACCATCACACCATCAGCCACTTCAAGAATCTCGTCAATATTATCCACACCTTCCTGATTCTCTATTTTAGCAATAATCCTGATATCACTGTTGTGAGCATCCAGGATTGCACGAATATCAAGTACATCCTGACGGTTGCGCACGAATGAGTGGGCGATAAAATCTATGTCCTTCTCAATCGCATAAAGGATATTATTGCGGTCTTTCTCTGTTAATGAAGGAAGATTGATACGAACACCCGGTACATTCACGCTCTTACGGCTTCCCAAAGTAGCTTCGTTCTTCACTTCACAAAGCAGGTAATCTGCAGTTTTATCAATGACTTCCAGTTCCAAGTCACCATCGTCAATCAGAATCGTACCGCCAATATTCAGGTCATGTACGAAATCCGGATATGAAACGGCAATACACTCACGAGTGGTTTCAAGTTCAGGATTGCCAACAATCTTCACTTTCTCACCTATCTTATATGGAATCGGTTCAGCATTAGCTGTCGTGCGAACCTCAGGCCCTTTTGTATCCATCAGAATCGCAATACGGTTGGATACCGTACGCACATTTGCAATCAAAGCTTCAAAACCTTCACGGCTAGCATGCGCAGTATTCATACGCACCACATTCATCCCAGCTTCAAACAACTGTTTTATAAAATCTACATCGCAACGTCTATCCGAGATGGAAGCCACAATTTTAGTCTGTTTCAATAACATAGTCTTTCTACCTATTTATATATTATACCTTATTTATTCTCCAGCAATGCTTCCAAAGCCAAACGATACGAGTTCAGCCCGAAGCCACAAATAACTCCCTTGCAAGCGCAGGCAATCATAGAAACATGCCTGAAATCCTCACGGCTATGCACATTGGATATATGCACCTCGATCACCGGAGCTGTCACCGCACGAATCGCATCCTGCAAAGCAATGGAAGTATGCGTATATGCACCCGCATTCATAATAATGCCGTCCACATCAAATCCTACCTGCTGAATGCAGTCTATCATTTCTCCCTCAATGTTCGATTGAAAATAGTCGATCTCCACGTCAGCGTATCTTTTGCGAAGTTCAGCCAGATAATCTTCAAATGTAACGCTTCCGTAAATGGAAGGTTCACGCTTACCCAACAGATTAATATTCGGGCCATTAATAATTTGTATCTTCATCGCGCAATCCTGTTTTTTTATACCTTTGTATCCAAAGAACAATATTTCAGGCTACAAAGGTAGAAAAAAGAAATGGAAATCAACGAAAAAAAGAAGAAGAAGGAGCAACGGGACTTGATAATCAGGAAGTACCAGCAGTATCTCAAACTCGAAAAGTCCTTGTCTCCCAACACGCTGGATGCCTATCTCACGGATCTGGACAAATTGATGAGTTTTCTAATGTTAGAAGAGATAGACGTCCTGGACGTATGCCTCGCTGACCTTCAACGTTTTGCAGCCGGACTGCACGACATCGGCATCCACCCCCGTTCACAAGCCCGCATCTTATCGGGAATCAAATCATTCTTCCGTTTTCTCATCATGGCAGATTATCTGGAAGCAGACCCCAGCGAGCTACTGGAAAGTCCTAAGCTCGGCTTCAAACTCCCCGAAGTACTCACAGTGGAAGAAATTGACCGGATCATCTCCGCCGTTGACCGCAGCAAAACCGAAGGGCAACGCAACAGGGCTATTCTGGAAACACTATACAGTTGCGGACTTCGTGTTTCTGAACTTGTCAACCTCAAATTGTCCGATCTTTATTTCGACGAAGGCTTCATCAAAGTAGAAGGGAAGGGAAGCAAACAACGCCTTGTCCCCATCTCCCCGCGAGCGATTAACGAAATAAAACTTTACATCACAGACCGCAACCAAATAGAAGTGAAGAAAGGGCACGAAGATTTCGTTTTCGTCAGCCAGCGGAGAGGCAAAGGACTTTCCCGGATCATGATCTTCCACATGATAAAAGAATTAGCGCAAAAGGCGGGCATTACCAAGAATATCAGTCCGCACACATTCCGGCACTCCTTTGCCACTCATTTACTGGAAGGTGGCGCCAATTTGCGGGCCATCCAATGCATGCTCGGACATGAGTCCATCGCAACTACCGAAATTTATACGCACATCGACCGTAATATGCTTCGCAGTGAGATTATTGAGCATCATCCCCGAAATATCAAGTATCGGAAAGAAAAAGAGTCGTTATTTCATTAAATTATGATAAAATCGCCCCTCTATCTATATAATTATATTAAGAATTAATATCTTTGCGTTACTTTTTCCGTGCTGAACAGAAAGAGGTTTGCGAATAGGCGAAATTTCAATTACAAACATTTAATTTATACCTAAAATGACTAAGAAGTTGTACTTGCCTTTACTCATGGCAATGATTGTTGCATTATTCTCTTCTTGCAACAAAAAAATGGGTCCACTGTCAGCTGATTACTTCACTGTTACTCCGCAAGTGTTGGAAGCAGTAGGAGGTAAAGTTCCTGCTACCATCAATGGTAAATTTCCTGAAAAGTATTTCAACAAGAAAGCTGTTGTAGAAGTTACTCCGGTTTTGAAATGGAATGGCGGCGAAGCTAAAGGCCAGCCAGCTACTTTCCAAGGCGAAAAAGTAGAAGGTAACGACCAGTCTATCTCTTACAAGATGGGTGGTAGCTACACAATGAAAACTTCTTTCGACTATGTTCCTGAAATGGCTAAGTCAGAATTGTACCTCGAATTTAAAGCTACTATCGGTAAGAAAGTGGTTACTATCCCTGCTGTGAAAGTAGCTGATGGTGTAATTTCTACTTCTGAGTTGGTGAACAATACATTAGGTAACGCAAACCCTGCACTGGGCGAAGACGCTTTCCAACGTATCATCAAAGAAAAGCACGATGCTAACATCATGTTCTTGATCCAACAGGCTAACATCCGTTCAAGCGAGTTGAAGACTGCTAAAGAATTCAACAAAGAAGTGGCTAACGTAAACGAAGCTGCCAACAAGAAGATCAGCAACATCGAAGTATCTTCATATGCTTCTCCTGATGGTGGTGTAAGCTTGAATACTACTCTTGCTGAAAACCGTGAAAGCAACACAACCAAGATGTTGAACAAAGACCTGAAGAAAGCAAAAATCGACGCTCCGGTTGACGCTAAATATACTGCACAGGACTGGGAAGGTTTCCAAGAACTGGTTTCTAAATCCAACATCCAGGACAAAGAGTTGATTCTCCGCGTATTGTCAATGTACCAGGATCCTGCACAGAGAGAACAGGAAATCAAAAACATTTCTTCTGTTTACAAGACTTTGGCTGACGAAATCCTTCCTCAGTTGCGTCGTTCCCGTTTGACTTTGAACTACGAAATCATCGGCAAGTCTGACGAAGAAATCTCTAAACTGGCTTCTTCCAATCCTTCTGAACTGAACGTTGAAGAGTTGCTGTACGCTGCTACACTGACTAACGATCCTGCTAAGCAAGAAGCTATCTATGCTCAAGCTACAAAACAATTCCCGAACGATTACCGTGCTTACAACAACTTGGGTAAATTAGCTTACCAAGCCGGTAACTACGACAAAGCAGAATCTTACTTCAAGAAAGCTGCCAGCGTAAACGCTACTCCTGAAGTTAACATGAACTTAGGTTTGATCGCTTTGATGAAGGGTGATAAAGCTGCTGCTGAAGCATCATTCGGTAAAGCTGCCGGAACTAAAGAACTTGGCGAATCTATGGGTAACCTGTACATCGCTCAAGGTCAATATGAAAGAGCAGTCAACTCATTCGGTGACTCTAAGACTAACAGTGCTGCTTTGGCTCAGATCCTTGCTAAGGACTACAACAAAGCTAAAAACACTTTGGCTAACGTAGAAAGACCGGATGCTTACACAGACTACCTGATGGCAGTTTTGGGTGCTAGAACTAACAATTCTTCTATGGTAACAAGCAGCTTGAAGAGCGCAGTTGCCAAAGATTCTTCATTAGCTAAGAAAGCAGCTACTGACCTGGAATTTGCAAAATACTTCACAAATGCAGATTTCATGAGCATCGTTAAATAATAGAAATACCACTCTATTTTAAATATTAAGAATTGCCTGTCATTATAAATGACGGGCAATTCTTTTTTTTTATCCGTAAAAACCGTACTTTCGCAGAAAAGAAATCAAAACAATGAAAAAGAGCAGCATTTTAATCCTCATAGCCATCTGCTTGTTCGGTTGTGGCAAGACTTCCCAAAAAGAAGTGAGCATAACCGGAGAAATCAAAGGATTGGGTACAGATACGCTTTACCTATATGGAATGGACGAAATCCGCGACCGTATAGATACTATTTTGGTGAAAGACGACAAATTCTCTTATTCAGCCCCGATAGATACTATCACCTCAGCTTTTCTTCTCATCAGGAACCAGACTGAATACCCAATATTCCTTGATAAAGGAAACAAAATCAAGATTAAAGGGAATATTAGTAACCCTGAAGTCCTGACAATTGACGGAAACATATATAATGAAGAGTTTACAGCCTTTCAGAAGGAACTGGATGCCCTCGGTAGTCCATCCGAACAAGCCATGGAAGAAAAGGCGGAAGAGTTCATACAAACGCATCATTCGTCATTTGTCAGTCTCTACCTGTTAGATAAATATTTTGTCCAAAAGGAATCTCCTGATTTCAATAAGATAAAGAAGCTGATTGAAGTCATGACTGGTATATTACAAGATAAACTTTATATTGAACGGCTGAATGAAAGCATATCACAAGCCGAGAAAACGGAAATCGGCAAATATGCGCCGTTCTTCAGCCTGCCCAATACAAAAGGAATAAAGATCACCCGTTCATCCGAAGATTTCAAGAAGAAAAATCTGCTAATCAACTTTTGGGCTTCCTGGAGTGACAGCATTTCCAATCATCGCAGTAACAGCGAACTGAAAGCCCTTTATAAGAAGTATAAAAAGAATAAGCATATAGCTATGCTTGGTATCTCTTTCGATATGGACAAAGAGCAGTGGAAAGATGCCATCAAACGCGATACGCTGGACTGGGAACAAGTATGCGACTTCGGCGGACTTAATTCCGAAACTGCCAAACAATATTCCATCAAACAAATACCTGCCAACATTCTTTTGTCAGCAGACGGTAAGATTCTCGCCAAGAATCTCACAGGAGAAGAATTGAAAAAGAAAATCGAGGAAGTCGTTTCCGCAGCGGAAGAAAAAGAAAAGCAAAACAATAAAAAGAAAAAATAACCAGTAACCAAACGTGTTAATAAAAGTATTCGGAGCGGCTGTTCAAGGTATTGATGCAACACTCATCACAATCGAAGTAAACAGCTCGCGCGGCTGTATGTTCTATCTCGTCGGCCTTCCGGATTCTGCGGTCAAGGAAAGCCATCAGCGTATCATTTCCGCACTTCAAGTCAATGGTTACAAAATGCCGACCAGTAACCTGGTAGTCAACATGGCGCCGGCAGATATCCGCAAAGAAGGGTCAGCCTACGACTTGCCCCTTGCCATCGGTCTGCTGGGTGCGAATGAAACCATCTCCGCTGAAAAATTCCCCCGCTACCTGTTAATGGGCGAACTAAGTCTCGATGGAAGCATACAACCCATCAAAGGGGCACTCCCTATTGCCATCAAAGCCCGTGAAGATGGATTTGAAGGATTAATCATCCCGCAACAAAATGCGCGGGAGGCTGCTGTCGTCAATCAGTTGAAAGTTTATGGTGTCAGCAATATCAAAGAAGTCATTGAATTTTTCAATAACGAACGGGAATTAGAACCGACCATCGTCAATACACGGGAAGAATTCTACACCCGACAAAGCAACTTTGAATTTGATTTCGCTGATGTAAAAGGGCAGGAGAATGTAAAAAGGGCATTGGAAGTAGCCGCAGCCGGCGGACATAATATAATTATGGTGGGTGCCCCGGGAAGCGGGAAATCAATGATGGCCAAACGATTACCATCTATCCTTCCCCCACTCTCTCTGGGAGAAAGCCTTGAAACGACCAAAATACACTCGGTAGCCGGAAAATTGAACCGGAACTCTTCGCTAATAACCCAACGTCCGTTCCAATCTCCCCACCACACCATCTCACAATCTGCAATGGTGGGCGGTGGCAGCTTTCCCCAACCGGGAGAGATAAGCCTGGCTCATAATGGCATTTTATTTCTAGACGAACTCCCAGAGTTTTCGAAAAATGTACTTGAAGTACTACGTCAACCACTGGAAGACAGACGAATAACCATCTCACGTGTAAAAAGTAGCGTAGACTATCCTGCCAGTTTCACATTAGTGGCATCTATGAACCCTTGCCCCTGCGGCTACTACAATCATCCGACCAAAGCATGCGTTTGCAGCCCCGGACAGGTACAAAAATACTTGAATAAGATTTCAGGCCCTTTGCTCGACAGGATTGATATTCAGATTGAGATTATTCCTGTTCCTTTTGATAAGATTTCCGACCAACGAAGAGGAGAGTCCAGCGCATCCATCCGTGAACGGGTCATTAAAGCCCGACAGATACAAGAAAAACGCTATGCCGGATTCCCCGGTATCTATTGCAATGCGCAGATGAACAGCAAATTACTGTCACTATTTGCCCGACCGGATGACAAAGGGCTCGCCTTATTAAAAAATGCAATGGATCGGCTCAATTTATCCGCCCGCGCCTATGACAGGATATTGAAAGTATCACGCACCATTGCCGATCTCGAAGGAAGTGAGCAAATTCTTTCCGGACATTTAGCGGAAGCGATCAGTTATAGAAATCTGGATAGGGAGAACTGGGCGGGATAACAAGCCGTCTTCCGCTCCATCTTGTAAAAGTAAGATACCACACTATTTGTGTACTATAATTACCTCAAACCCGAGAGATACCACACTAAGGGAAACGTTCTCGCAAAAATCGTTACAGTTTAGCACATAAATGTATGGTACATTTATAATAAATTCTTGAGCAGTTTATTAAAAACGGTATCCAAGTTTATTATAAACTCTCAAATTGTAAATCCGAATTTTATCGTCTATTTTTTACAACAAAAAAGGCTGCGAATTCCATAAAATCCGCAGCCTTAGCCTATATCAAATACTCTATCTTCTGGTATAACCCAAGAAGAAAGAGGCTAATTGTCACTATATTATACTACTTCTATATTCATTTTTATCTAATTTTTCATTTATTATCAGGCAGAAATCCATTTCCTTGAACTACAAAGATACAACATTAAAATGCATTTGTCAAGTGCTTCATGATTTTCTGTTTAGAAAAAGGGAAACTACTTCAATACATTACATATTTCCGTATTTACCTTTTTCAATCGCTGTTCATCCATCTTAACCACCTTACGGTCATATGTCATCAACCCGTTAACTTC
This sequence comes from Bacteroides congonensis, assembly GCF_900130125.1. Lineage (GTDB taxonomy): Bacteria > Bacteroidota > Bacteroidia > Bacteroidales > Bacteroidaceae > Bacteroides > Bacteroides congonensis. The sequence continues at coordinate 1,289,128 of NZ_FQXY01000010.1, read as the reverse complement.
TACCTCAACGTCTGTAGTCTGTGTATAAACAGCGGCAGAGAATCCTCGTCCAATCATACCTTTCAACATGTCAGCATACTTCAAATATTCATCTGTAGCTTCTTTAGAAGTATTAAACTGAACGTACCCCCAATTGCGGTTCGGCTCCCAGATATGGTCTTTCAGTACCAATCCGATACCACCATACTCCCCAAGTACCGTTGCACGCTGCGCATCATATATATACATTTCCGGTCCCGGATAGTTATGTAAGTCAAGCATATCACCACACGTATAATGATTGCCACCACTGGCAGGGTTCACTAAACGCGACGAGTCATACTGCTTTGTCCATTCTGCAATCTCAGTGGTTTTGAATTGCCCCCATGCTTCATTAAAAGGAACCCATGTGCCGATGCAAGGATAAGAGTAAAGACAGTCAATAATTTCTTTCCATTCTTTGCGAAAGATAGCTTCTGATTCGACAGAGCGCTTTAATTCTGTTCCCTCAAAATATTTACGGTTCTGCCATTCCGGGTTCTTATCCCCACTTGGCATATCCTGCCACACTATTATGCCCAAACGGTCACAATGCGTATACCAACGTGCAGGCTCTACCTTTATATGTTTACGGATCATGTTATACCCTAAATCCTTCGTCTTCTGAATATCATAAACCAAAGCCTCATCCGAAGGGGCAGTATATAAGCCATCGGGCCACCAACCTTGATCCAAAGGTCCAAACTGGAATACATCTTTATTATTCAATTGTAGACGTACAATGCCGTTTTCATCCCGCTTTGTGGAATATTTACGCATAGCAGCATAACTTTCAACCTTATCTACCAACTTATTCCCTGTATACAGACAAATTTCCATACCATATAAAGTTGGAGAATCCGGTGACCACAACTTCACATCAGCAGGCATCGTTATCTCAACTGCCACACCATTAATCGAACTGCCCTTAGCTACCAACTGCTTTCCTTCGAACACTTTCACTTCCACTTTATCCGAAGCGCCCTTCTCATTCGTTACTACTTCTACAGTCAATTTATTTGCATCAATGTCAGGTGTTGTTCTGATATTTACGATAGCCTTTGCAGGCACAGGTTCTAACCATACCGTCTGCCAAATGCCACTGACCGGCGTGTACCAAATACCTCCCGGTCTACTCACCTGCTTTCCCCTAGGTTGAGGTCCTTTATCTGTAGGGTCCCACACTTTTACCACCAATTCGTTCTCCCCATTTCGCAAAGCCGGAGTTATATCGAACGAAAAAGGAGTAAAACCACCTGTGTGCTGACCTATCTTTATTTGATTCACCCATATATCCGTTTTCCAGTCAACAGCCCCAAAATGTAATAATATCCGTTCTCCGTTCCATTTTGCAGGAACTGTAAACTTACGCTGATACCACAATTCATTCTTATCTCCTAATATTTTTCCAACACCGGACAAACTGGATTCAACGGCAAAAGGAACTAAAATCTGACCGTCATACTCCTGCGGAGCCGCTTGCCCCAGCGGAGAAATAGCATAATTCCATAATCCGTTCAGATTCATCCAATCCGGACGCTCCATAATAGGGCGCGGATACTCGGGTAATACGTTCCCGACGTTTATTTTAGATGCCCATTCTGTCTGAATCCGTTCTCCTGCCGGCTTCCACTGCGCAAACAGACACGAACAATTAAATAATACTACTAAAAAGAAAATCAAATGCTTTATCATGATATTTATATTAAAGTTTCGATGCAAAACTAGTAGAGTTTCCTAGTTCTGTAGGAAATCAGCAGGTCAATAAACAATAGATTCTGTTCTATTTAATCAAGCAAGAACCTTTCCGCACGTCCCGGAGTCAACAGTTCCCATAAAGAAGCAACAGTCCATCCCGGCGCAAAGATATCATTATAATACCCCTTCCCGTTCTTACCATAATCCCAATTAGTATGCTGAACCACCTCCGGATAGAAACCGGATTTTGCTACTCCACACAAATGTCCTTCGTATGGTAACAACTGACGCATAGATGTAGATATCACTTCCGCAAAATCAGCCATACGAGGTTCTGCATATTCTTTCGACAACCATTGAAGGACAGAAGCAAATTCAAAAACAAAAACATCAATATGGTTATTCTCTACAGAAACATTTCCCCAGCCACGGGTTTTAAGACCTACATCACCCAACATCTGTCCCGGGGCGAAAGGAACGTCCCATAAATAATACCAGGACAGAGCAAAATAAGCAGCTTTTTTTGCCAAATCAGCATAATGCTTATGTTCCTTTCCTTTCGTTATTAACGAAAGATAGTAAGTAGCAGTAGCAGCATAAAGCGAAGCTTCTTTATCTTCACAGTTCGCATCCAACGTAGATGAAAAATAATCGGCATTTGAAATCAACTCTTTCTCCAAATAATCAGCTGTCCGTTTTGCACTGGCCAAGTAACGCTTATCTTTAAAATATTTGTACCCCATTACCAATGGCAACGTAGCAGAAGGCGTACTTCCCCCACTGGAATCGACGACCGTGAAATCATCACGAAACTTACGGGGAAAACTACCGTCTGCACTTTGCAACCGTAAAAACATATCCAGCATCCCCTTTATTTTCTGTTCCCACTCTGGATGGCGACGACCATTCTCCTTCTCATAGGCCAAGAAATGGAATATGGCATATATCCCCTCCGACTGCCGCCGAATGCTATGAACTGGCTCCTCGTATCCCTTATCAAAATTGACAGATTCCTTGAAGAACCCGACTGGTGTAAAACCATTCTTCAAATAACTATTAAATATTTTAGTGCTATTCGCCTTCAGTTCTTCTCGGTTCGATTGCCAGCCATACTCCCATGCATTAAACGCGTTAAGAAGTACCCGACCGACAAAACCGACCTCAGCCTGCCCGTTTTTCTCACAGTCGCCCGTCTTGAGATGTATGCCGGAATTATAAACCAGCGGCTGATTCTCGACCAAACTATTTACAAAAAAACAGCTAAGTTTCTGTTTCATATCCGCTATCGAATATGAACTTTCCACTGGTTTAGGAGCATAAGTATCATAACAATACTCCCATGTATACTGAACGAAATCTGAGAAATTATCCGCACTACTCTCCATTATTTCCCATGTCAATAATACCGACTCGCCCTTCTTTATCAGTTGGAAGGCTTCCACCTTGGGTGCCAATGTCAATTTACGGATATAACTTTTAGGGGCTTCCCGATAAGGAAAGCCAAAAGAAATCATAGATATGCCTTGACAATTTTCAAATCCGGTAAAGCCCAAAGAGGTCTTCCCTGAAAGAATTATCTCACCTTCTTTATGTGTAGTCAGAGCATCCATAGAAAAGTCATCTAAACGGTTTACTATCATAAACCGCTTTTCTTTCTCGTAAAAGATCCCTGTAAGCGGTGCACTCAATCTATCTTCGCGAACCAGCCAACTATCTGATGTATGAAACGAGGGAGCTTCCTTAGGAGAACGCAGATTGCGACGATACCAAAATCCGGGCATATAAAACTGACAGTTATCATGACGATAACCTGTATTCATCCATTGGTGATAGTTGAAGTAGACGTCCTCTGCGGCAGTAAGTTGCACCGTCAACCGCGTACGTCCTTGCCGCTCTTCCACCTTATGAAAGACCGTCATCGGAAGTTTGCCTTCCGAACGCCATTCATAATCAAAATAACTATTCTCCAACTTGTCCGGATACAGTTTGTAATCCACAGCATCATTACCCGGAACCTTTAAAGATAGCTCTACCTTCACATTTTCAGGAACATACCTTACCGCTCCCATGCAGACAGTACCAAATAAGACTGCTGCACAACCTACAAATGTCCTTAATATCATTCTCATACCTATTATATATGTTCTATTATACTTCCATTCCCATTCAAAACCTAATGAACTATCGGCCAGTATACCGCATAACGTTCAAAATGAACTTTATAAAAAGGTTCCAGCACTATATTCTCAAAACCTTTCATGTTTATGCCGAACTTCAATGTATTTCCTTCAAGAACAGCCTTTACATGAGCCGGAATCTGCCCGGCAGATTCTCTGAAAGCCGGAATCTTTGCCATGTCTATCTCGTTCATTGCCGTATTATTCATCTTTCCCCAAAAAGTAGCGGGCATATTTTCCGTTCCCATACGTCCGGCAAGCACGTAAGGCCCATATAGCAACGCGACATAACGGTCGGTGCCTATTAAATTTTCTGTGTATATATGCATCGGAAGCCGCAATGTTATCACATTCTTCCGTTCCCATACTCTGTCTATTATCCAATATCCATCACTGCCAAGCAGGGGCTCTTCTTCCTTTCCATTAATCATGAAAGTGGCTTTATCAGTCCAATCCGGTTTGCGAACGCGCAAAACCAGTTTCTGCTTTTTCTTTAAATTTAATGCAAAGTCAACCTGTTCGGACTCCGGAATCCGATTTCGCTGAATAAGTTCAACTCCACCTTCGTGCCAGGAAAGAACTGAAGGGATGAACAGATTCACTCTAATTTCTTTCTCTTCATGAACATCCGTCACTCTATGACTGTAAATAAACTTACCCAATTTTGCCGGACTTTCCAGTCCGGTATGTCCACAACACCAGAAGGAACTGTCGCGTGAAGCATAGATACGATAATGCCCCGGCCGCATGGAAGTAAAATAACAGCACATGCCTTTCACCGGATCATATGCCGACAAAATATGATTGAACAAGGTTCTTTCATAGTATGCCGCTTTAGTCGCATCCGGTTGCTGACTGAACAGAGATTCAGTCAGACGCAACATATTTACAGAATTGCACGTTTCCGGCCCGCTAATATGGAGCATTCTCTCTATAAACTCTTTCTTGGAGAAGAAATGCTCTCCGGTACTGTTTCCACCTATCACCCAGGTATGATTCTGCTTCACGATATCCCAAAAATTAGTAGCTGCGGCAAGAAAGCGCTGATCGCCGGTAAACATATAGTACTTATGAAAACCTGTAAATTTCGGAATCTGCGTATTGGCGTGCCAACCAAATAAAATATCTTTTCCCTCGGACAAAGGAACCCACATAGCCCGATCATTCAAACGAAGAGCCCAATCAAGAAAGCGCTTCTGCCCTGTCAACTCATAAGCCTCGACATAAGATTCATTAATCGAGCCATGCTCACAAACTAATAATTGTTGAATCTGTTCATCCGTCAATTTGTCTAATACTTGATAGCCAAACCAATCGGCCAGCCGAATCAATATCGGTAGCGCTTCTTTCAAGTCACATTGGGTATATGCGGCAGCAAGTCCAAGCAACATCTTATTAATCAGATAAACAGGAGCCCAAACACCATTGACCGTAGGATTACTGGTCTTTATCTTCCCCGATGCTACTTCCCGGAATAGTTTTCTACCATCTTTTACCCCTAACAAAAAACCGTCTTTGCCGGTTTCCTGACAGAGTTCTAATTCTTTCAACACATATTTCAATCGTCTTAGCAGTTCTTTATCACCTGTCGACTGATACATCATCGATACTGAAGAAAGATAAAATCCGAGAAATCCTCCCCGTAGAGGACCTGCTCCCCATACATCCTGCGATTCCCAGCCGGCATAAGCCTCAGCTTTTGACGGCAACCCCGCTTCTATCCGATAGAAATGAAGCAAAGAATCTGGATTTAGCCAAAGAAGATATTCTTTTCCTTTCTGTTGAAGAGTCTGGAAAGGGCTATCCAACAGACGAACTTCCTTCATTGGGAAATAAGCTTCCTTCTGTACAATCGCCGTCGGTTGATTCTGGGAGAACGCCAATGTCCCTCCCATCACCCAGCCCGACAATACCATAAACAATCTTTTTACCATTCTGTTATGATTAACCCTATCCATTTCAAACCCTTCTTTATAATTTTGGTCTCTTAGATTCGATAGAAGTAGAATTACCTTTCACCACAGGCCATCCACTTTTCCAATCAACTCTATCTAACAATAATACTCTTCCATGAGGATTGGCAACACTCACCCCATGATACAGAATCCAATCATTACCAGCTTTATCCGTCACTAATTCTGCATTGTGTCCTACACCGACAAAACTCTTATTTTTATGAATCAGGATTTCGTGGTTATTTTCCAGCATAGACTTCCCTTGCTTGTCCTGATAAGGTCCCCATAAGGATTTAGAACGTCCTATCACTGTCTGATAAGTACTCTTCAGTCCCTCACAACAAGTTCCGGTAGAAGCAAACATATAGTAATAATCCTTCCTTTTATGAATATAAGTTCCTTCATAAGCGGTTCCGGCTATTTGCTTCTTCTCCGCACCCGGTTTTACCGCTAATCCATCCTCCGTCAGTTCCACCCCATAGATTCCACGGAAACTTCCCAAAAACAGATATTTCTTCCCTCCATCCTCTATATAGAAAGGATCAATCGAGTTCTTGACTCCGATTTCATTGCTCCTGAACATCATTCCGTGATCCTTAAAAGGGCCTTTCGGACTATCGGCCACGGCTACACCAATCCCGCAAGTCCATTCCCCTCCCCAACGGGACATTGAATAATAAAGCACATATTTATTGCCTATCTTATTTATATCGGGAGCCCACAAATTTCCTTTCGGTTCGAAGGTAGGACGCGTATCAGAGGTAAAAGCGGTACCAACAGACTCCCAACTAACCAAATCCTTAGAGCGGTGAATCGGTAAGTTCCGGATATCTTCCGTTGCATACAGATAGAAATAGCCATCATCTCCCTTAATCACACTAGGATCAGGCAGACTATAATTCACCACCGGATTCTTATAAGTCTTAGCAGGCCCTCCTGCCATAAGCGAAAGGCTTATGGCAAGAAGCGCTTCTATCAAAACCAATTTTTTCATATATTTATTTTCCATGTTTCCGATGGTTGCTTTCCTTACCCAATGCTTCTCCAAGCGCATCCAACATTCCATAACCAAAACGGTTATCCGGCAACAAGTAGTGTCCCTCAGACCATTCATTAAAACAAGCGATAGTCAATATACGTGGTACTTCAGGATGCTTGTTCAAATACACGAAAGAAGACTGCACGAATGCCTTAAACGAAGCAGGATTCTCATTCTTAAAAATAGTACATGCAGGCCATTGGCTGCGATTCGGCTTTTCAGGACGATTGGCAGGAGCAATATATCGCGGTGTAGAGTCCCAGCCAGGAGCTACTGCCGGAATATAAGGAATGTCAAACTGACCATGATGCTCGTCCCAAAGTTTGAACGCTACATCAGCTGCAACAGTGCCGTAATCAGGCAATTCGATTTCTTTCGGTTGAAAACGACCGGCAATCCAGTCCATCGGATTGTAAGAACCCACAGTATCATAACCCTCTTCCTTCATATTCCCACAACTGAAACCTGTTACATGGAAATGCAGCCCTTTATGTCCCAATTTCTTAGCATAATCTGTCAGTTCTGCAAATAATTGTTTCACTCCGGAAACGCCTAATTTAGACTCCAAACGACGGGCATCCCAAATACAGATAACAGGTTTACCATCAATTCGCCAATAATTATCCAAATGACAATAGCGAGAAATCATATAAGAAAGGCTTTTCCAACATTCTTCCTTAGAGAAATCAGGAGCATCATAACTAGGAGGATAAGCATTACTACCGTCAGTACGTTTCGTAGGATACAATACATACCAAGGATGGTTGGTCCACATACAAGCGAACTTTACGTCTTTTGTATTACTAGCTTCCAAAAAACCATTCTCCAACGCTTCATGTAAACAAGGCTTACCATCATACCAATACCAGTCCCAAATCAAGACATCAATACCACTTTGCTTACAAAGCTTATTATAAGTTTCCCAAGTAGAAGGTTTACTTTCATCCAATTCTCCCAATAAAGGAGTACGTGGCTGTTGATGTCCCTCAAACCAAGGACGGGCACTTCTAATCAGATTATATTCCGTCCAACCCTGCGAATATATTTTATTATGCAAGGCAGAAGCATGATAATTGGGGAAAGCGTAAGCAGCAACTGTTAATCCTGCAGGCTTCTTCAATAAAGAAGGGTCACCCGCCAGTGCTTCCAAATCATCCGGCAGACGATTTACTTTTTCTTTTCCTTTTTTCTGCGCATAAGCAGGAAGTAATCCTACAATTAACAGCAAAACAATTAGTTTTCCTATACGATTCACTAAATTTCTATTCATACATTTTCATTATTATATATTATACATTTCAAATCTCATACATTACTCACCCATTACCTCTTTCACTACATCCAAATAAGCCGTTCCATGTACCATGTCAGGCTCTAAATAACTACCTTCTGTCCACTCATTCCAACAATTGATATTCAAGATATTGGGAGAATCCGGATTATTCAGTAAAACCTCTTTGGTCATTTGCAATGCTTTTCTAAAATTCTCCGGAGTATTATTGCCAATAATATTGGTATAAGGATACATCTGGTTTCCTTTCCATGGTTTATCTTGATTAGTTCGTGGCGTAGGATCCCACCCCATTGTTACATTCGGATAATATGGAACATTATAGGTTTTTCTTGCTTTTTCCCAATGAGCAAAATACTGGTCTCTCACATAATTATAATCTGTTTGTGGTTTGTCCAACCACGCATGATGAATCCAGACATAAGAAGTAGCAGAGTCAAAGCCTAAGACCTTAATCAAAGAAGGGATATCTTTGGGGGCATCCTGCGCTGAAAGAATTGGCATTCCCCAAGCAATCAAATTCCAATGAACACCATTCAACCCTGCTTTCACGGCTTTTTCACGAAGTTGATCCATATTCTTACGTGTAGCTTCCAAAGAGCCAAAACCTTCTATAAACTTCTGAATATCATAAATTGAGAAGTATGCCTTCCCATCTATTTTCCAATAATTAGGCTGCGTAAAATAGTTTCTGATTAGTTCATCTCCAATCTTATCGAAACTTTCAGAGGTTACTTTCCCTGAATATAACCAATCCGGTTCCTCACCTAACGTATATGGATATAAATCTTGCCAATCATGATTAGCCCACATAAGAGCAAATTTTATTCTCTGACAGTTTTTCGCATGTAGAAAACCTTCATCCAAACAACGATTTAGAAAAGGCTTTCCATTGTAATTATACCAATCAAAAATAAAGACATCAATGCCATGTTCCACAGCCACTTGTATTTTTTTCTTCATTACTTTCGGATCCTTTTCATCAGTATATCCCCATGCCGGAACATTCGGTTGATGATGTCCTTCAAACCGAGGTTTAGCTCGCTTTACCAACTCCCATTCTGACCAGTTTTCCCAATGCTGATTACTAATACGAGGATCATCCTTACTTCTTGTATGATAATTCGGAAAATAATAACATGCAACCTCTATATCTTTCAAACCATTAACTTTTCCTACAACAGCTTCTTCCTTTTGAGCAAAAAGGAACAAAACATTTAGTAACACTGCCAAAAAGAAAAATAATCGTTTTATCATATTATCCACATTAAGATTAATGACGCAAAAATAAGCCCCTTTTATCACATAAGATAAGATAAATATCCCAATAAATAAAAAAAACGTCTCAAGAATTCCTTTTTTACAATAGTATTCACCTTTCAAATGAGGTTGTGTCAAAATGCTGGCACAACCTCTAACTAAATCTACAAATAGTCTTTAACAAAGGAATATGCATATCTCAAATGATTCTTACATAACTACTACATTTATTCGTCTTATTCCCAATAACTATTTCTTTATGTAGTAATAAAATGTAACAAAAAAATAGATTCATCTCCTAATAGAGTCACAAGCAAGGTCCCATGTACATCCTTTCTCCCAAATTCCCATCAATTTCTTGACAACACTTTTCCTCTCTGTATCAAATATATTCTTTTTCTCTAATTTATCCACATGATAATTATATAATTCAGAAACATACTTCCTCTCATGCCAATAACGTGTCAATCTATACTTTGGAGTTCTCACAGTAATACCATTATTAAAATAACTATAGGCAGCCTCTTGCCACGAACTCTCTTTGGGATCATTCAGCAGTTTCACTAAACTATGTCCATCCAAACCATTTGGAACAGAGATTCCACAAAGATCCATTAAAGTTGGATAAATATCAATCGAGCTTACAATACGACGATTCTTAACAGCCTTACATAAATGAGGTGCTTTTATTATCAATGTACTACATAATGAGGCTTCCATTAATGTATGTTTTCCCCATACCCGCTGTTCACCCAAATGCCAGCCATGATCCCCCCATACTATTATAATAGTATTATTCATTTCTCCAAGCCGTTCCAACTCATCCAATATTTTTCCAACTTGAGCATCAATATAACTGACACATGCAAAATAAGCGTGACGCAACTTCCGGCTATAAGTATCCGAAGCAGTCTTATCCAAAGATACTTTTTCATCACCCTTTAAATACCCATTAAACTCATTACTATTATGCAAAGCAAAGCGATGAGTTCCTTCAGGTATTTGGGGAACAGCAGCAAGAGGTAGTGTATCCTCATCATATAAATCCCAATATTTCTTAGGAGCAGTAAATGGTAGATGTGGTTTGAAAAAACCTACAGCCAAACAAAAAGTCTTTTCTTGTTTAGAAAGCTCCCTCAATTTCTCAACAGCCAAATTCGTCGTTAATCCATCCGGATAACCCTCGTCCGACACATCCGCACACTCATAAGGCGGAACTTGCCTATTACGGCTTTGTCGATTGCTACCATCCGCGTATCCAAAAAATGCATTCCAACCAGTCCCCCATTTTCCCGCATCAAAAAGCATCTCATCCCAACTATAAGCCAATTCCAGACGATCACTTTTAGGATGCATATAACCATACAGATAGCCATCAGCATAATGACTGATCTTACCTATTCCTACCGTATAATAACCATTACGACGCAAATGATGAAACATTGTCTCTGGCTGTTCCTCTTCTCCTTTATTCGAAAGATTTAATTGGCAAGCCTCATTCGACAAATCCTGTTTTTTTTTAGGCAACTGACCGGTCAACATACTTGCACGCGAAGCGCCACTAGTCGGGACCTGAACATAATGATGAAAAAAAAGACTTCCTCTATCTGCTAATTTATCTAAGTTCGGAGTCTGTGCCACAGAACCATAACATCCCAGTTCCTGCCTTAAATCATCTATACAAATAAATAACACATTAGGATTCTTATGTGGTATATCTGCTAAAACGGATTGGCTTAATAAAGGTAAACTGCTTAGCATGAAAGTTATTCTTCTTTTCATCATATGTCAATTCCAGGTTTTATCATTATTCCCCCGAAGGCACGACGACCGGCTCTCCCCAGCCTACAGGAGTTCCAAAATTTGGAGTTCCATCTGTATTCCATGTAAATCTTTGAATAAAAGTAGAGCGTCCGGTTTCATAACTTCCATGATTCCGATTCTTTACATGATACACGATCCAGTCTTCTGTTCCATCAGGAGATTTCGTAAAACTACAATGCCCCACTCCATTTACACCATCCTCATCTACTGTGTCATCGCACCGATAAAAGACATCATTCGGAGATTTCTTCCAATTTGACGGATTCATCGGATCATCACCAATATTTAACACGAGGTATCCTAAACGATAATATTTTGTCCATGAGCCATTACAAGAATACACTACAAACAATTTACCATCACGTTGCAAAAAAGCCGGACCTTCATTCACCTTCGCTGATGACTCTATCAACTCCCATGGTTGATCAGGTTTGGAGATTTCGACACGATTAGAACAAATAGTCCACGGATTACTCATTTCTGCAATATAAATACGCTGATCACCACCTGATTCTTTATTGATTGTACCTGACCATATTGCATATAACTTACCATCTATCTTCACTACCCCCATATCGATAGCATAACAAGTATTATCTACCGTAGGCACTATACCCGGAACATACTCATCACCAGTATAAATCATTCCCATATCTTCATATTCTCCCATTGGATCCACGGTCTTTGAACGAAGCACCCCTGTACGTTGCATTTTGTAACTACCACTTTCTGATGATGGACGCCCTGCTGCATAATACACATACCATTTCCCATCTATAAAATGAAGTTCCGGAGCCCATACGTGTGAAGTATTCCATGGTTTCATTATGCCATTATCCTTAGGAGCTTCCCAAATAGCTTTTGTCGAACTGATAACAGTCAACTTCTCCGATTTAGACACATTTATTCCATTACCATGCGCTTTACATGTATAATACGCGCCCTGATGCTGTACGATCCATGGATCAGGTATACCAGCTATCGGATTAGTAAAAGTTTTATCACTTTGAACTATCTCCACTATTGCCTCATATACTACATCATTCATCCCTTTAGCTGAAAACATAATTTTAGCCTTACGGGAAGATGTTACATCAGTATTAGCTGCATATTTTATCTCAAGTACTTCTTTCCCTCCTTGCAATTCAGAACAGGGGTCTCCTTCTTCATTAAGAAACCAAATCCATTCATCCTCAGTAGATGCATTCCAAATAAGATTTGTCGCAATATTCAGTTTGAATGTTCCGGCAAAGTTCCCAACTTGCACTGTTGCCGGTAATACAGACAAATAATCTTTGCCAGTTAATGTCTGAAAGTTTTCTTTCAAATCCTGTGAACTGTCCGCTTCGTCACAAGACAGCATCAAAAAAAAGAAGAAAAATAAGTATGGGATATATAATAATCGATTCATAGTCTTCATTATTAAAAAGGTTACAAATAAGAAGGTAGCACTATATATACCATTAGTGCTCCTTCTTCATCAATTCACTCATTTATAAACCAACAGGAAGTTTCTCCATTACAAAACGGAAACCATTATGATTACCGGCATCTCCTTTGTTTTGATTACAACCACGTGTATAAACTTTTAAATAAGCCGGATGTCTAAAACTTCCTCCACGCACAATCATTTTACCATCTGCAGTCAGTTTACCTGCATTTACAGGATCTACAGCTATTTCACCAGCATGCACCCCATAAAAATTCCAATCAAAGAAATCTCTACAATATTCCATTGCATTACCTGTCATATCATAAAGCCCAAGCTCATTCGGCTTCTTAGTTCCCACTGGGGCAGTACTATTATTAGTAGAAACAGAGACTTCACTAGAATTATTACTTCCACTATACATATATCCTTGGCTCTTATTACCACCACGAGCAGCATATTCCCACTCTGCCTCACTCGGTAAACGTACCTTTACGCCCAATTCCGCAGACAACCATTCACAATATTGTTCGACAGCAGGCCAAGTTACATTAACAACTGGATTTCTATTCTTTCCTGCACGAGGTTTATATACCAAATTCGGAGCCGTTCCCGTATACTCAAAACTCCAAGCATTAGTACTACTATTATGCAATGCTTTAACAGGTTGTGTCCGACTATTTCTACTCTGATATACATTCAGAAATACACACATCTGTTCTACCGTTAACTCATATCTACACATATAGAAATCCTTTGATATTTGCACTTTATGTACAGGTTCCTTACCCATTGTTTTATTATCAATCGGCGAAGCTTCTGTATCAGTGTTCGGGTTACCCATATCAAAAACACCATTTTCAACCAAAACCATATCTTCCAAAGTCATACCTGGAACAATATCTCCGGTACGAGTCGTAAACTCCACAGGAAGACCATAAAAAACTCCATCAGAATTTTTTGCATAGGCACGGACATAATACGTATGACCTTTTTCCAGTCCACCAACGATAGAATAATATGAGCCAACACCTTTATCTATCTTTTTAAAAGAATCACTCTCAATAGTTGGTGTCGGAGTGGAGCCCCAACAAACACCACGTTCTATTGTTGCAGAACCTGCATCCATCAAAACCTCACCATATAAATAAGCACTTTGATAACCAGGGAATACATCTCCGGTTTTAACAAAATTCATTGTTGTAAACCACACAGTCTCACCATACACAAGGCTTTCTTCTGTTTTGAAATAAGGCCGAACTAAATAATGCGTATTCTGAGAAAGATTCTCCAAAAGTGCATCAAAAGCATATCCACCTGCGTCAGCAACAACTGTTTTTCCATCAATTGTCGGCTCGTTATCTACAGGAGGTATCGGCTCAGTATCCGTTGCGGTATAACACACTCCATATTCCAAAACCTCAGAACCGCCATTATCCGCAATTTGCATTAATGCGGTTGCTGTAGTCGGAGTTATTTTGGTAATGCCATCAATCACACACCATCCATCACCAGGAATATCTTTCGTCGTAAACTGCAATTCGTTTCCATAGTAAATAGAGTTACCATCACTCACATAAGCCCTCACATAATATTCAGTTGTAGGCTCCAGTCCCAGCAATTGTAACATATATCCATTTTCATCTGTAACTTTCGATGTTTCCACTTTATTATCCTCTATAGTAGGAGAAGAAGACTCACTCCAACAAAAGCCTCTCACCATACCTTCAGACAGAGTACCCTTCACTATATATCCACTCACAAAGGCCGTAGTTTGCCCGATCTGAGCAAATCCCTGTGTGGTCACTTGTATTGATGATTCTACAATTTCATCCTCCTTGCATGAAGTAACAAACAAAGTTATCAGCGTGACCATCAAAAATAAAAATATTCTATTTTTCATATCATTTCATCCTTTAAATTAATTACTCTACCACACGCGGTGACCACCCCCAGTTCTGAATCAGATTCTTATTCTTATTTATTTCTGATTGTGGAATAGGTAGCACATTCATGAAGTCTTCATAACTACGTTTTTCCATTTCCCTGACATCATATTCTTTCGTTTTATCATCATCTTTTAAAACAATATCCTGTTCATGAACCACTCTTTGTGTTTCCGGACCAATCATCCAACGACGCACATCCCAAAAACGATGTTCCTCAAATGCAAACTCCACACGACGCTCGTTCCGAATTAATTTACGTATATTGTCCTGCGTCAATTCCCAACCACGATTTGCAAAAGTGGTACGCACATCCGGCATCCCAGCCCGAGCACGCACTTCTGATATAGCCCAACAAATCGCATCATCAGGAGCTAAACCAGGTTCGTCATAATACTCATTCAGCGCTTCTGCATATAACAACAAGATATCGGCATAACGAATGATTGGATAAGAGTTAGGAACAGTTACATTATTAGTTGGATTCAAATCTTTATCCATAAACTTCTTTAAGAAAAAGCCAGTACGGGAATATCCACGAATATAATCTTTTCCCCATGGTTTATCTGAGTCGATATCACGTCTCCATGTCTGAAATTCTATACCACAGAAAGTCGCTTCATCATACCATATCGTAGCATCCAAACGTGGATCACGTCCGGAAAATGGATGTAATGGACGAAAACCAGAACCTTCTTGCTCAGGCAACATACCATTTTTCATTTCATATGCTGCCACTAAGTCTTGAGTAGGTAAGTTATAACAAACCGGACTTCCTTTACCACGGACAAGCATAAAATTAAAGGGCAGATTATTATAATATACATCAATCGAAGGTCCCTTCAGAAAGGGGAATATGGACTCCTCTACTGTATTGCGGGTTACGAAATAGGTCTCATAAGCTGATTTTGTCCCATTTGTCTTCTTATACAAACTATAACGCCCCATATCTATCACGGCTTTTAATGCTTTAGCTGCATCATTCCAACGCTCTTTATTATACTCCTCATAGCGCCATAGCTTTCTATTAGAATCCTTAGAATCATAATCTGGATAATCCGAAGGCCGATTATATAATGGACTAGCCGCTAAAACAAGCACCTTAGCTTTCAAGGCTAATGCTACACCATCATTAGCACGCCCGAAGTTATTGCCAGCCCAATCTTGATTCACACTTTTAAATATTGCAATAGCAACATCACACTCCTCCAATATGTATTTTACACATTGGTCAAAAGTGGCCCGTTCTGCCTGTTGCAACTCGGGAGAGCCAAAGTGCAATGTGTGGTCCAAAATAGGTACCCCACCAAAATGCTTCAGCAACTCCGCATAAAAAAATGCACGTAAGAAAATTACCTGCCCGCGCAAATACTCCAAATCTACCCTAGTTGCTACCCCCGGCCTTTCTTCGATATAATCATAATTCTCTAAAAACTTATTACATGCACGAATAGCTGCATAATATTTAGACCAGATACTCCCTAAAGGTACACCTTCAGCATTCCAGTTTCCATTGTTGAACCGTTGCGCATCAGAATCTAACGAACGAGCTTCCCCATTATCTGTTGCACAATCCAAATATGCCCCTCCCCATGAACCGGGAACTTCAGCACCTTTAGGTAGCGAATAATAAATATCATTTACAAAATAACGTGCATATGTAGGATCTTTAAATACATCCTTCTCATATAAATCTCCTACATCTTCTTTATCCATCAAGGAAGAGGCGTCTAAACATGAACTCAGAACCAACATGAAAAGAGTCAAGCCTAATATCGTATAAAGTTTTATTTTCATATTTGACAAGTTTTAAAATTTAAGATTCAATCCCACACTATAATTTCTCATCTGTGGATAAGAAGTATTTCCTCCGTCATTAGACTCTGGATCATATTCTTTGAACCCTACAAATGTAAACAAATTTGTTCCACTCACATAAATACGAGCTGATGTTATCTTAGCTTTCTTTGTCCAAACAGAAGGTAATGTATAACCTATCTGCACATTCTTTAAACGAAGATAATTCCCATTCTTCAACCAAAATGTAGATAGCCTGTGATTCTGTTTAGAAGTAGTCGGAGATAAACTTGGATAAGTAGCATGTTCCTTATTCTCCGGTGTCCATCTTCCTAAATGATGTTTCATCACACTCCCTGTATTAGTGAATTCCCAATACCCGTATCCATTAACATAAAGATCAGTAATAGCAGCACCCTGAAAGAATAATTGCCAATCAATACCTTTCCAGTTACCACCCAAAGTCAATCCATACATTATCTCAGGCAAACGAGTTTTTCCAATCGGAGCTACATCATAACTATTAATCATGCCATCACCATTTACATCACGATATTTCAAGTCTCCTAGTTTCAAATTACTGGAAAAACTAGATGGCAAAGCATCAATTTCTTCTTGAGTATTATAAAAGCCATCAACAATCATACCAAAACGCTGATTGACCTTACGACCAATCCCGGAAGTCCATGAATAAGTTTGAGGTTCTTCACCTTTCTTCAATACCTTATTACGTGCAAACGACACATTTCCTTTGATATAATAAGCAACCTTTCCTATCTTATCATTAAATGAGGCATCAAATTCAAATCCAGAATTACGAACTTCTCCCAAATTCTGAGGAGGAAATCCCTTAGTACCATCAGTAGCTCCCAGCATACCATAAATAGTTGATATTGAACGATCGTAATCAAGGATATTCACTCTTTTTTCTGTAAAGGCATCTATAGTCACTGCTAATTTACTATTAAAGAAACGCATATCAATACCCACATTCAATTTACGAGCACGTTCCCAAGTTACATCTACATTTCCTTCTTTTCCTTCATAAATACGGTTTTCCGGATTATTATCAATGCCAAACGAAGGGCGATTGGAAGTCAGCATAGGGTATGTTTGCAAATAATAATATTTTTCAGATCCTATTTTATCATTACCGACTTCACCATAAGCACCACGAATTTTCATGTAATTGAAAATCTTGCTGTCTTTATTCCAAAATTTCTCTTCTGAAACGACCCAACCCAAAGAAAAAGCAGGGAAGAAACCATATCGTTTACCTTCAGCAAACTGAACCGATCCATTATAACCAGCATTAAACTCGGCCAAGTACTTATTTTTATAACCATAAGTGATGCGCCCTACATAGTTTATATATCCCGTAGGCAACGCTGCATTATTATATTGGCTCAATTGATTAAACGCTAACAATCCTGTAATAGCATGAGAACCAAATTTCCTGTCATAGTTAACTGCAAATTCTGTTGTTATATTCCTCCGATGAGGTCCAGCTGAAGTATCTATCCTAATTGGAGTTTCCTCACTTACAATCACATATTGTCCATCTTTGGTATATTCCCACAATTCCGGACGTTCTGTTAAATCTCTTCGAGATGCCATAGTAGATACAAAACCAAACATAGCTCTTGCCGAAAGTCCCTTAGTGACAAAATCCAAATTCTGTTTCAGCTTTATCACTGCCTCGAACACATTGCGTTTCGAGTGATTATAACCATATCGGGATAATGCTGCATAAGGATTTACCACATTCAGTTTACCACCATAAGTTCCATCCGGATTCACATAATTCAAATAATTCGGCGGCAAACGAACCATAGATTCATATAAACCTTTTTCAGCATCATTATCATGTCTTTCTTCCAATCTTCCAGAAAGATCTACCCCAAATACAGTAGTCTTCGTTACATTAAAGTCCAAATTGGTACGCATACCATAACGTTTGAAATATACATTCGAATTATAATCATTGTTGTCAAACGTTTTATAAATACCTTGTTCATCCACATAATTAGCTGACACATAATAGCGGACAAAAGGAGTTCCACCACGCACTGTCAGATTATATTGTTGTTTTGTACTAACATTCTTCAACAAATCACCAATATAATCATTATCCGGATGCGTATAAGGACTAGCTCCTGTACGATACATATCTAAATCATGAGCACTATATTCCGGAACTTCACCTACATTCATCAATGCTTCGTTTTTTAAACGTGCAAAATCATAAGAGCCCAACTTTTCAGGTAAATTAATTGGAGTATTCATTGTGAACGATGCCCTCAAGTCAACCACAGGTTTACTTGCCTCACCACGTTTAGTCGTGATCAATATAACTCCATTAGCTCCACGCACACCAAATACAGCCGTAGCAGAAGCATCTTTTAAAACAGAAAAACTTTCAATATCTTCCGGATCAATCTGCGAGTAATCACGTTCCACTCCGTCAACCAGCACCAATGGAGATGAAGTACCGGAATTATAACTAGCAACACCACGGATATACACAGATGCGTCATCATCCCCCGGGCGTCCACCTGGAGATCTGGAGATTACTCCAGCTATTCGACCTCCGATAGCCTGTGTCAGGTTAGTAGTTCCAGTACTTTGCAATTCTTTTGCATCAGCAGTAGAAATAGCGCCTACAACAGAAGCCTTCTTTTGTGAACCATATCCTACTACCACTACCTCTTCCAAACTAACGCCGGACTCCAGCATTTTTACATTTAACTTCCTCTGTTTACCTATTGTTATTTCCTGATTCTCGTATCCTATAAAAGAAAAAACCAGAATACTTTTAGGACTTGATACAGTAATTCTAAAATTACCATTTACATCACTAATAGCACCATTTGTAGTGCCTGTTTCCACAATGTTCACTCCCGGCATAGTTTCATCGTTCATATCAACAATTGTACCCGTAACCGTAAATGATTGAGCGTATAACGAGCTGAATACCCCGCTCGCTATTGCTACTATTAAGGTTAATAAAAACTTCTTCATGAATTTGTTTTTCATTTAATTCTACAATACTGAATTACCAACCAGGGTTTTGAATTAACGCCATATTCTTGTTCATTTCGCTCTGAGGAATCGGATAATAATAACACCGTTCAGGGAAAATCCGATCTTCCACTTCAATTGGATTACTATAAACAAACTCTCCCTTATTGTCATCCTTTATAATTTGTACACCATGAACAGGACGATTCAATACAGTTTCAGCTTCTCTCCAACGACGTAAATCAAAATATCGTATATCCTCAAAAGCTAATTCAACAGTACGCTCTCGACGAATAATAGTACGCATTTCTCCTTTCGTCTTATTCTCGACTGGAGGTAAGCCTGCTCTTGAACGTACCAAATTAACATAGGTATATATCAATTCATCATCTACCATTTCATCATCAGATGTTGTATAATATTCATTTGCCGCTTCTGCATAACTCAGCAAAATTTCAGCAAAGCGTAATATAGGCCAATCATGGTAAGTATTCTTTTCGACACCTGAAATTCGAACTTCCGGATCCAAATGTTTACGCAAAGTATATCCGGTAACACATCCCTTTGCTGTAGAATTTAATGCTGTATAGTCTTTTCCTCCAACATATGTTTCAACTTCATTGTCCCACCATGAACTACCATTATAAAGAACAGATGCTTTAAACCGCTCACATCTGTTTTCCCACGGTTTCTGTGGATCGTAAGCAGGATCATCTTTGGGTAATTTTCCACTCTTCAATTCAAACATATCGATAAATTCTTGCGTCAAACTAGTATTTCCCGTAGCTCCTGGATAGCCTGCAGGACCATTACGTTTCTCTACATTATTAGTCATTCCTTGCATCCTCATGATAAGCAATTCACGGTTTCCTTCACGAGTGAAAAAAAGTCGTTCATAAGAAGGATAAAGTTCATAGGCAAGAGTTCCGTCCGGTAACCTTAAGTTAATTACATCATATGCCGCATTTGCCGCACGCTCCCAACGAGCACGTTCAGGCGATGCATAGCGTTGCAACTCGGTTGTATTAGCTATTGGTGATTCATTAAACAAGGGACTGGCAGCGTAAAGCAGAACTCTGGCTTTCAACCCTAAAGCGGCTCCTTTCGTTAAACGTCCATAATCATTGTCCGGATAACGTAAAGGCAGTCCTGCAGCAGCCTCGTCACATAAACGAACAATATATTCCACACACTCCTCAAAGGTATTACGAGGAATATTGATATCACCTCCTTCAAATAGTGCATCCATAATAGAAATTCCTCCATAACGCTTCAACATCTCATAATGTAGTATTGCCTTATGCAATTTGGCTTCGCCAATATACTGTGCCATTCTTGCTTCCGACAAAGTCTCGCAATAATGAATGTATTCCAAAACAATGTTTGTCTTACGTATCAACTGATAAGTCTCCGCCCAACGTGCGTCTTTATTACCTCCCGATCCAGAATGAAAAGTAGCACGTGTAAAACTATTAACCTCTGTATTAGTACTTATAGGAGAAAGTACTCCCAAATCTGTTACACAATCGAAGAAACTATTTTGGTTAGCAGAACCTCCGCCAAACCGATTATATCCTCCTAAGCCTGTATTCAGTCCAACATACAGCTCATTTACAAACATCTCTACCTTTATACTATCCTTAAAGGCTATCTCCGGTGGCATTCTCTCTAATGGGACCTCGTTTATTGCATCATAACAAGAGGATAATAATGCCAAACCAGCAAATAATATCATTATCTGTTTTTTCATATTCATAACTATTAAAATTGAAGACTCAAACCAAAGCTTGACACTTTTTGTACCGGATAATTACATGCCCCTGGTTGGCTCTCCGGGTCAATAACACGCATATTATGCCAAGTAAAAAGGTTGTATCCTGTATAAAAAATACGTGCCTTTGAGATTTTGACTTTCCGAGTCCAGTTCTGCGGAAGCGTATAACCGATTTCCAAAGTTTTCAATCGAAGGAAGTTTCCATTGTCTTGCCAAAAATCCGAATCCAAACGATTATGAGTTCCTCCTAATAGAGATAAACGAGGGTATTTAGCTGTGCGCCAAGTTGAAGGATCTTGCGGATTATAACGATTTTCCAAATGGTACTTCTGCACACTACCGCCTCCCCATTCATTTCCATTTCCAGCTTCATTCTTAAAAGCCATAATATTAAGGTCACCATATGTATAGTCTCTATTAGCTACTCCCGTAAACAGAGCCTTTACATCAAACCCTTTATAAGCAGCACCAACAAAAAAACCATAACTCCATTCTGCCAAATTTGCATCTCCAATTTTACGCTGGTCCTGTTCATTAATAACACCATCACCATTCAAATCACGATACTTTATATCACCCGCATATGCAGCTCCAGAATCTGTCTTTGGACTATTCAGACGATCCTGTTCATCAAGATAAAGCCCATCCGAGACATAACCAAATAAATCATTTATAGAGTTTCCTGTTCGTTTTTGGTAATCATATGGATATGGTTGTTCATCGTTAAATAGAATCGTATTATCAATAAAACTAAAATTACCCCCTACTGTCCAGTAAAAATCTCCCCTTCTATCAGCGTAAGCAATACGTGCCTCATATCCTTTGTTTTCCGTTTTTCCGATATTTTCCAAAGGACCTCCAAAGCCATACCCCGAAAGAGTAGATACAGTATAACGAGTCGTTAATATCTGTGATGTTTTTTCCTTAAAATAATTAAATCCTAAACTTATACGATCTTTCCATAAACGAATATCAGTACCAAGATTTAATTTCAATGACTCTTCCCAAGTTACATTAGGATTGAACACACTATTTTCTCCCCATCCACCAACATTAGATCCATTTACACCAAAATGATAGCGGCTTGAACCTTTATTGGACATGGTAGGTAAATAATAAAAATAAGGGAGTCCATCATCAGTAGCTGTCAATCCATATGAACCATAAAATTTCACAAAACTCAGCAAATCATTTCCAATAGTATTTTTCACGAAAGGTTCTTCCGACAAAACCCACCCCAATGAAACTGCAGGGAAAAAGCCATAACGGTTCTCCTTTGGTAATTGTTCCGTCCCCTGATATCCGAACGAGAACTCAGCCAAGTAACGAGAATCAAAAGCATAAGACGCACGTCCAAATAGTCCTTGATGATAATTAGCCATTCGTTGCGTATCCGTAGTCTGCTGATTACGATTAAAAGTCAATAATCCTGAAACATCATGTTTCTTTCCAAATATACGCGCATAATTCACTCCTGCCTCTACATCAAAGATTCTAACTTTACTGTCACCGAAAGAATTATTATTTACTTGCTTACCAGGTTCACCCCACGTAGTGAATAAATCTTCACCAGTAGCCACATCTTTACCAGTATACTCATATACCATATATGCTTTGCTACGATCAATTGTGTTATCAAAACGAGCATCGAAGGCTAATGAAGCATATACACTTAAGCCCTTGGTAATAAAGTCCAGTTTTTGATTTGCCTTCATTGAAGCTTCCATGGTACTGTGAATATATTTTGAATATCCACTATGATTCAAAATACCATAAGGATTCTTGCGATAATCATTTGTACCCGCAACCTTATCTGGACCATAATTCAACGGGAAAATATTAGCAGGAAGCGAATAAAGCGTCTTAAACAGCGCGTCCGCACTCATTGACCCCCCTGGGTTATTCCTCAATTGTTGCCGTCCGAAAAGATCAACAGACAATAACAAGTCTTTAGTCAATGACACATCGACATTAGAACGAACCGAGTATGCCTGAAAGTTTGCATTCGTATTATAAGTGTTCAAACCGGCAGTCTTATACAAGCCATCATTATGAAGATAAGAGAAATTTACAAAATATTTAGCTTTAGAACTTCCTCCCTGAATACTTAAATTATATCGTTGAGCAATTGTCTGCTTTTTCATGAGTTCACCAATCCAGTCTACATTCGGATGAGTATAAGGAGATTCGCCACTCATATACAAATCAAAGTCTTCTTGCTTATATACCGGCTCTGCCCCCGGATTGTCATTAAGAAAAGCTTCATTATACAATTGTGCATAATGATACGAGTCTAGATATTCCGGCATTTGTGTCGGTTTTGAAATACTCAATTGCGCATTGAAACGTATAACCGGCTTTCCCTCTTTACCACGGCGAGTAGTAGCCATAAATGCTCCATTAGCCCCCCTAAGTCCCAAAATAGAAAGAGAGCCTGCATCCTTGTATACCGAAATAGATTCTATTTCATGTGGATCGAGCAGAGAGAAAGAGCGCAAATGTCCATCCACATATGCAACAGGAGAACCACTGCGCCAAGAACGCTGCCCACGCACGTACAAACTAGCGTTATCCGCTCCGGGCAAACCAGTAGTTTGAATTGTTTGAACCCCCATCATCAAACCGGCAATTGCTGCATTTTGAAACATGACCGGAACATTTTCTATTTGTTCCCCACGCACTGTTTCTACAGCCGTTACTAGCCGAGACTCTTTCTGTGTACCATACATTAAGTTTATGGTTCTATCTTCATACTTTTCTACGGCTTTAAAAAGAGTCAGACTCAAGTCCCTTTTTTTCCCTACTTGAACAGTGGCCTTTTCATATTCATCTAATGTAAATATGAGACTTGATTCTTCATCAGGTACGGCAATCGTAAATCGCCCTTCTTTATCCGTAAGAACAAACCCTAAATTTTCTTTCACATCTACCAACACATCTTGTAATGCTTCACCTTTAGGGTCAACGACTTTACCTCTTATTATTATTTGCTTCTTTTTCTGTGCAAATACATCCGAGGCATAAAAGCTACAATTACAAAAAACAACAAAACAAAGCAATTTTAAAAAAACAGTTTGTTTTGACAATAAGTGAAACTTAATACAGTTTTTCATCATCTATAAGGCTAAATTATTGTTTTTTTATTCCAAAAAAAAGATAGCTATGCTGTGGAGCCAGCTCATAATGAGAGACCGATTTCATATACAAAGGCAAGACATATCGTTTTGCCGGATCTAAATTGGTCGTATGAAAAACGACTTGCAGATCCCCCCTAGTAGTATTTTCCTTTATTACTGCAACCATATCCGCCGGAGTAATTTCATAACTATCTTCAGGGAGTAATTCATAATCAGCCAAAGAAAGATCTTTCGCTTGGAGTCTCCTTAACGAATCAGTTGCCAAACCAATAGAGACTTTCACATCTTGAGGTACAGGAATACTTCCCCCACAATACGCCCCAATAACAAAGGTCGTATCTTTCTCATAATTAAAGTCAGCAACAAAAAAGTCGTTTTTTTCTGCCCGCGTGGCTAGCGGGAAATAGATCTTTGCATACTGCATCTGCTCATCATCATTACAACTGATAAACAGTAGTGCGCACAGCACAAATATGACCGTGTTAATCCTCATAATACAAGTTAACCATTTATAATTAATAATCGAATTATTTCACAAGCACAAAAGTATGGTATTTGATTATTTGAGAATGAAATAAACATCCCAATAAATAGAAAATATGTCTCAAAAAGCATCTATAAGATATAAAGAAAGCTACGTGTAGCACTACACGTAGCCTTCCCGTAAGTCATTATTAATTTTTATATATAATTCGAGACTTTTATTTCGCCTTTGTCGGCCTTGGTCCTAAATATGAACGTTTCATTCCTCCAAAATCCAATACAACTTTCTGCAATACAGTACCGGCGTCACCACACAAAACTTTTACTGTATGTTTTCCCGGTTTATTAATATGCAATGTCGTTTTATTAATACGGCAATTTTTCAAAGCGCTCTCATACCAAATTTGCGCATACTCGAAAGAAGAAGTCGAGGGGTTCATTACTGGACCATCATCAATACATACACCATATCGTGTTTCAATATTAGTAGCTTCATGACCTGCATAACCCTTATCAGCAGCCAATGTAAAGGTTGGCAACACATAAGTATATACATCCACCGATCCTTGCCCGAAAGTATAGAAGTCATATTCAACTCTCGGTACAATACTACTTCCTGTTCTTTGCATAGGTGCAATAGGATTACCTAATTGAACAGAAGCATTTTCAAAGCCTAAATTAGGAATTGTCATAATCTTAATAGCGTCATTCTCTACCTTTCTATGATAATCAGCCGCATTTATTGAGACATATCCATTATGTTCGACAAACAAAGTATCCATTTCTGCTACTGAAGGAGAAACAGGATTAAAAACAGAGACATATATATTTTCTTTTCCCACACCATCAGCAACGACCTCAATCAGACCAGAGATACGTTCTCCCGACGGCACCTTTGCCCAATCTACAGAAACCCATATCCGATCTTCAAAAGCCGTACTTCCTTTTTCCTTATTTACTTGTATCCAATTTTCTGAGGTTTTAATATTCCAGTTCAATAAGCCCTTACCTTTATTAAAGACATCAAAGAAATACGATTGACGTAAATAAGTATTAAACGCAGGCAACATATGAAAACTACTTTTTCCTTTCAACACATCTTCCTCTTCTATCCACACTCCTAAAGAAGGAGTATCGGACAATGTTACCGTCTCCAACTTAGGTAACTCAAAATAGGAAGCAGCAAATCCTTGACGTGTTGTCATTATATGATTCCATTTTCCATTCAACAAAGAATTATACCCTTTAGTAATCGTTTGCAAACTATCATAATAAACCTTTACCTGATTTTTTAATTCATTTGCCGCTGCTCTTTGTTGCAAAGCATACCATCTATTTTTCTGCCCATTCAGGATCATTTTATTCATCAGTTCACAACCTTTCACCGGATAATAAAGCAATTGATAAAAACCTGCTTTCTGTTCTTCCGGCAGTTCACTCAAAATACGCTCAACCTTTGCCCCAATACGGTCATAAGCAGCTAATCGTGAATCCGCTTCCTGATAGTTGACAAATGAAAAATCCGTATCTGTATTACGTTCTTTTCCATGCCTATTAGTTGACCACTGATATCCCCATCCCATAAACTCGGGCTTACGAGAAAATGCCTGGTGATAAAACGTATTCGTTATATCTACAAAATCATTATAATATTTATTACCAAACATATTGGACAACCAGCGAGCCTGATAAAGAGAAACATTATCATAACTAAATGAATTAATATCATAGGCCATTGTCAAGAACAGATCCATAGAAGATTCGCATGATTTTATATCCCCGACATTCAACAACCAAATCCTGTCAGCCGTTGCATCATAAGCCTTGCGAAGCTCTTCATACATCAATGCCGGCGGAGTAGTACTCATCCACAGATAATCGTGAGGCTTACCCAAATAAGAAACATGATAATAAACTCCAGCACGCCCTGAACGCTTTTGCTCGCGAGGACTACTTAAACGCTTCATATATCCATAATTATCATCCGGCCAGATGATAGTTACATCCTCCGGCAAATCCAAACCGGCACTATATACATCCAACACCTCTTTATAAGGAGTGAAAGCTTGCGGAATTTCATTAGCAGGCTTTTTAATAACATCAACCAAAAGCTGACGCTGATCTTTTAAAGCCTCACCCAACATCTTCACACGCTCCTTCATATCATTACTTCCTCCCATCGCTTTATCGTGAAGTCCGCGTAAAGCAAGCGTATAGACATTCTCATAAGGAGAATTTTCTGTAACACGCTGCTTTAACACCCTGTTAAGTGTTTCTTTGTTATTAACATAATCCCACTCTCCCATTGTTTTCTTATCCCATTCACTAGCATTATTAAACAATAATGGTTCACAGTGTACAGACCCCATAACAATAGCAAAGCTGTCGGCAACCAGTTTATTTTCTGGTATTTTATTAAATGCAGTAGAAGCCTCGTGCATTGCCGGACATAAATAATTAGCTTTCAAACGCAAAAGAAGTTCACAAACCTTGGCATACGTTTTAGGACCAATATTTCCACGTTCTTTTTCAAATGTATTCTTTGCCCAACGTAATAACCCCCAGTCTTCATCATTAATAAAAATACCACGATACTTCACCGTAGGTTCATTAGAGACTATTTTATTTACTTTAAGATTTAGTTCTGCATGTCTGGCTACAGGAGCATCCGCCCACCAATACCAAGGAGAAACACCTATTATCTCAGATATAGAAAACAATCCATAAGCAGTACCACGACGATCACTACCAGCAATAACTAAAGCCTTATTTACTCCAGGGAAAGGATTACGAACGACTTCTATCAAATAACTCTCCCATCGATTTTCTAATGCCTTGACATCTAATTTATTTTTAGCAACTAATTTGTCTATTAATTCATTATGTCCAAGTGTTCCTACAATGATACTATTCGAAGCTAACTTATTTTTTGTAACTTCTACTTGTATTTTCTTTCCAGTCACTAATTGCACATCATTTGCAAACAAATTAGCAGTTTTTTTTACCACTTCAAAGTCTTGTTCATCAAAATAAAGATGGGCATTACTTTTCCGATTTATTATGCTAAATTCGTTAGTTTTTCTGCTACCTTCAGTCAAGACTACTTGACCAAAGGTAACAGGCATACAAACTATTGCAGCTAACCCCCATAATATCAATCTCAATTTTGTCATATTTCTTCTAATTCCTTTTAATTTATTCTAGTCGATTCAGGCCCCATATACGATTTCTTCAATCCACCGAAATCAACTACAATTTTTTGCAACATCATTCCGGGATGGCCACAATAAATCTTCACTGTATGTTTACCTGGTTTATCAATAAAATGAGTTGTCTTATTGATTCTACAGTTTCTTAGCACACTCTGAATCCACAGAGTACTATAATAAGGCGCACCTGCCTCCGGCAAATATACAGGACTATTATCCACCATTACACCATAACGTGAACCATGTTCATTATCCAATGGGAAAATAGGTAACATATAAGTATATACATCTACAGGACCAGTTTGGAAAGAATAGAAGTCATATTCCAGTACTGGGAACTTGTTACCACGCACTGGAGCAACATAATTAGACGTGAGCAACAACCCGTCATAATAAGGTGTTTTCGCAAAAGGATCTCCCAAACGAACAACCTTATTGTCGAATCCAAGCCCATCTACTATATCGAACTTAATTTCACCAATTTCCTGCTTTCTATGAAACTTTGCAGCATCAATGGATACATAACCGTTATTCTCGACATATAATCCTTTCAAATCTTCAACTGAAGGACCAGCCGGATTAAACACAGACACATATACCGTTTTCTTTTCATTATTATCTGTATAAATATCTACAAATCCAGAACCGTTTTCACCAACTGGAGCTTTACTCCAATCTACGGAAACCGTAATTCGATCCTCATAAAGTGTTTTCCCAGCTTTTTTATCAATCAGAATCCAAGGCGCAGAAGGAGTAGCCTTCCATTCCAAACTTCCCACCCCTTTATTAAAGACATCAATATAATGAGCATCCGGAAGATATTTATTGAAGCAAGGTATTGTATGAAAGTTCACTACACCTTTCTTATTATCCTCCCCTTCACAAGATACACCTAATGTAGGGACAGATTCTAATGTCACTGAATCAACCTTTGCACGCCCGAAAGAACGAGCTCCACCATGAATCAAAGACATCATACCTTTCCATTTACCATTTAATAATGAATTGTATTGTTCTGTTATCAAGACCAAGCTATCTCCATACACTTTAACTTTATCTCTCATCAAATTAGCAGTCGCTCTTTGTTGAGCAGCATAAAGACGATTCTTCTGCCCGCCTAATGTCATCTGATTCACTAAAGCAGCTCCTTTAACATTATAATATACCAATTGGAAAAATGCCGGTACTGCCTCTTTATCCAGTTCTTTCAATATTCTCTCTGCTTTTGCGGCAATACGTTTATAGGCAGCTAATCTCCTGTCAACCTCCTTGTAATTCTGAATAGAAAATTCCGTATCCGTACTCCGTTCCATATATTCAGGTTTCCGGGCAAAGGCCAACTGAAAATAAGTTTGCTGGATATCAGTCAGATCTTCCCTATATTTTTCACCGAATATACGGCAAAGGAAATCGACACTATGTGCATTAATATTATCATAGTTAAAGCTTTCAATATCATAGGCCATATCCATGAATAAATTTATATGATATTCCGCCGGCTTAATATCACCCACATTCACAACCCAAAGTCTGTCAGCAGTAGAACGATAGGCCTTTTCCAACTCCTCATACATCAGTGTAGGAGGAGTAGAAGCTATCCAAAGATAATGTTTTGGAGGTCCCCAATATGAAACATGATAATAAACCCCTGAACGCCCCGAACGTTTACGTTCTTTTGAATTGCTAAGACGCTTCATATATCCAAAGTCATCTTCTGACCATACCAAAGTAACATCATCAGGCAAACTCATTCCATGATCATACGTTTCCAATACTTCTTTATAGGGAGTAAATGCCTGCGGAATTTGATCAGCCGGTTTATTAATTTCGCTAGACAAAATCTCGCGTTGGTCATCAAAAGCTTTTTCCAGTACACGTGCTTGTTCTTCCAATGTCAAATTACCGGCCATCACCGCATCATGAATTCCACGCATAGCCAGGGTGTACACATTCTCAAATTTACCATTCTCATTCACCCGCTTACGCAAGACCTTATTAATACCGTCCCGGTTAGTCACATAGTTCCATTCTCCCATTGTTTTCCGATCCCATTCCGAAGCATTATTAAACAATAATGGTTCACAATGCACTGACCCCATGACAATTGCAAAACTATCCGCTACTAATTTATTATCCGGATAATGATTGAATGCTTTCGTGCATGAATGCATGGCCGGACACAAATAATTAGCTTTCAAGCGAAGCAACAACTCACAAATCTTCGCATAAGTTTTTGGTCCTATATCTCCGACCTCCGGTTCAAAATTCTTAGAGGCCCACGGTTTTAACCCCCAATCCTCATCATTAATAAAGATTCCCCTATATCTGACAGAAGGAGTCTTAGACGAAAAGGTACTAACATTCAAGCATAAAGATTTCTTTTTGTTCACCGGAACATCCGCCCACCAGTACCAGGGAGATACTCCTATGGTTTCAGAGATAGAGAACAATCCATAGGCTGTTCCCCGGCGGTCAGAACCGGCTACTACCAATGCCTTTTTTATTCCCGGGAAAGGATTATCTATTAAATCAATCACATATTGTTCCCAGCCATTACGAATTCTACTAATGTCAATCTTCTTATTCGCCACTAAACGATCTATTGCTTTATTCTTTCCCAAAGTTCCGGCCAGAATAATATACTCTTGTTTAGACGGCAAATCAGATACCAATTTCAATTTTTTATTAGTGACTCGATTTACATCTTCCACCAACAGCCCTGCCGTTCTTCTGACCACTTCCGCATCTGCTTCATCATAACAAACCACTGCTTTAGCAGCAGAAGTAACGATTGGAAAACTTTTTTTGTCCTGCTGTTTATCTGACAGAGTTACCTGTGAATAACCAGTAGTTACAAGACAGAACAACAATAAAAATAAGGTTGCTTTCTTCATTATTTCAAATCTATCTGAGTTTATAAATGTTTTCATGTTATTAGTACTATTGGGAGTTTGTTCCATGTTACAAATGTAGGGAATTCGAGCATTCCAAGATAAAATAAATATCCCAATTAATAAAACAAACGTCCCATACACATTCCTCTAGAATATATATATATAGCTATTCACACAGGTCATATACCATGTATTGAGTGATTATTCTTCTTACCCAAAGCTTCTGCCAGAGCATCAAGCATTCCGTATCCGAAACGATTGTCCGGTAACAAGTAATGTCCTTCAGTCCATTCGTTAAAACAGGCAATAGTCAAAATTGGTGGTACATCTTTATGTTTGTTCAAATAGGCAAAAGCCGACTGTACTAATGCCTTAAAAGATGCCGGGTTCTCACCTTCCAAAATCACACAAGCAGGCCATTTATCCCGATTAGGCTTATCAGGCCGTGCTAATGGCGGGATATATCGAGGAGTGGAATCCCACCCCGGAGAAAGAGAAGGCAAGTAAGGAATCTCAAAATCATGATGATGTTTCGGCCACAACTTAAAAGCTACATCCGCAGCCGCTATTCCATAGTCCGGTAATTCTACATCTTTAGGCTGATAATTATCAGCAACCCATGTAAAAGGATTGTAAGAGCCTGCTGTACTATAGCCCACATATTTAGAATTAGGAGAATAAAATCCTGAAGAATGAAAATGCAAGCCTTTATGTCCCAGCTTCCTGGCAAATTCTGTTAATTCTGCAAATAATTGTTTAGTCTGAGCCACTCCTATCTTCTTCTCCAAACGGTTAGGATCCCAAATACAAATCACGGGTTTTCCATCTATTCTCCAATAATTTTCCAAATGACAATACCTGGATATAATATATGATAAGCTTTGCCAACACTCTTTCAAAGAACTATCCGCAGGTGCAAAACTGGGTGGATAAGCATTATGCCCATTCGTCATTGAAGTAGGGTATAGCACATACCAGGGATGATTGGTCCACATACATGCAAACTTCACGTCATTCCTGTTGGAAGCACGTAAAAAGCCATTCTCCAATGCTTCATGCAGACAAGGTTCATTACCGTACCAATACCAGTCCCAGATAAGCACATCAATTCCACTCTGTTTACATAAATCATTATATTTCTCCCAAGTCTCCGGTTTACTTTCATCGAGTTCACCCAACAATGGCCCCCTAGGCTGAGCATGCCCCGGATACCATGGGCGAGCACTCCTTACAAGATTATATTCTGTCCATCCCGGCCCATAAATTTTATCATGTATGGCAGAAGCATGATAATTAGGGAATGTATAGCATGCTACTGTCAGATTTTGAGGTTTATCCAATAAAGTCACATCGCCTACCAACGTATTCAGGTCTTCTGGCAGCCGAGTCACTGTCGCTTTTTGTTTAGGCGTTGAAATAGTTCTTTCCTCTAAGACTTCTGTTGCATGTAACATTTCCGTACCCACAACAGAAGCAGCCATTACAGCCGCCCCCTTAGCTCCTGCAGATTTTAAAAACGTCCTTCTATCCATAATTATAAGATGATTTTACAGTTATTAAAAGAGAGTTATTCTACTCAATTACAACAATAGGAATATTCAGAAGGAACGCAAGTTTTTTTAGTTCCGAAACTTTATGTCCTACCCCAATCGCACAATGATGTGATGGTCCCGCCTTGCTCCACATATCCATAAAACGACGAGCTCCGCATGGAAAGCGATAACGGCTGTTAGTATTACCGATATGTAAAGTTTCTCCTTGTACAGATTCTCCTTCTGCCGCTAACAAGAAGACTCCGTCTTTTCCTTCACAAACGGATAATAACGTAACATTTCCCGGCTTTACAGTCATTTGAATGGACAATCCTTTTCCCGGCTTACCATGATACAACGGAAGTGGCACCAGCTTTACCTTTTCTTCGGCAATGGCAAAGTGCGCCGGCCCATCATGCCCCAGCATAACAATGTCATCATTAAAGTCCATGGCATAAAATTCAGAGAAAGAGCCGCCAGCTTTCAATAATGACATTATTTTCATCGCTTGTGCGTTCTTTACTTCACATTCTCCTGCAACAGGTATTCCATACCCTGTCAGTAGAGTGTTACCCGCAATAACCGAAGTGACAATATTCTCATAATCATTTCCATTGAAACCCTCATAATAATAAGCCATCGCTCCCAATCGATGAGTTTCCACCAGCTTATCCAAAGCAACAGAAGTACGTGCCGCCCTTACTAGTTCGTCCGACTCACACGACGTTTCTACATCAAATTTATCATAAAACTCATTCAACTTACGTTTCAAATCAACATCCGTCACTTCATCCCTATAAGCTTTTAATTCGCACATTTCCAACAATTCCACATGCGTTCCGAATATTGCGCTTTGTTGCATTACATCGGTATAAACGTCCAGCATTCCACAATAATAATGTCCTAAAATCCCCAGGCGATTCTTACGCATTCCATCTACCGCACGTGCAGCATCTACCCAGGAAGCAATCTCTTTCCATGCCAATTGGTCAGACAAATACCCTGTTATGATATCATATCTAATGCCTGATCGGTTAAATACACTTGCAAACTCCGGAACAGAACAAGCCTGGCAATGAGCTAACCATTCTCCAGTCATCTTTCCCCGATCGCCCATCGAATTGACTTTCTGATAATCAATAGCGGGAACAGGCTGCATATTCAACATGATTACAGGCTTCCCGACTTGTTGTGCAACAGGCAAAACTGTAGACGAAAGAGCATAAGTAGAAATAAACAAAAATACAAATTCGACATCTGCCTGTTTGAGTAATAATGCACTTTCCCCTGCTTTTTGTGGGGAGTCCACTATTCCTACGTTAACTACTTCTACATCCATCTGCTCAATACCCGCACATATTTCCTCCTGATAAGCCAATAAACGGGGAAGAAGTCCCTCAAACTGTCCCCAATATGTATCCAACCCAACTCCCAAAAGCCCTATTCTCACTTTATTCTGCATCATAATTCTGTTTTTTAGTTACGATACAAACTTAGGAACTATTCTACAAAAGAACTTTCAATTATTGCCAGAACAATATAACTATTTGCTACAAAATTCGTCCCGATATTCAACAGGAGATCTCCCCGTCTGTTTTCTAAAGCGGGCAGAGAAATAAGCAGGCGATTCAAAGTTTAGTTGATAAGCTATTTCTTTTATAGGAATAGCTGTAGTAGTTAATAATTCAATAGCTTTTTGTATTCTAAGATTCTGGAGATACTGTACCGGAGCACAATGCATTCGCTCTTTAAACAATTTACGGAAAAGAGAATATCCCATTCCCGTTTTTTCCGCTATCTCTTGCATAGAAACGGATTGGTCTATTAATTCCCGCATAAGTACACAAGCATAATCTATTTTAGAAGAAAAATCGTCGGTTTCTACCCGACGATTCTTATCAATGCTACACATCAATGCTACCAAATAAGTTACCAGCCCACCAAGCACCTGTTGATATAAACTCAGCTCCTCATTGGCTATATTAATAGCTTTTCTAAACAAAAAAACAATCTCATCATTAATGCCTACTCTAAAAACAGGACTTTTTCGCGAACAGTACTCATTTCTCATCCAATTATCAACTTCGGAACCGCAAAACCCAATCCAGTAATGGCTCCAACCCGTTTGATAATTTGGATAATACGTGTGCCATTCTCCTGGAAACAGCACAAATATCATCCCCCGTTTAATCGCAAATACGCCCCCACTCCCCGTTTCAAGTACTCCTTCCCCGTCTGTGACATATATTAACTGATATTCTTTCAAAACACGCCCTTTATCAGGATTAAAATAATAGCCGGCAGAGTGATTATACGTAGGATAAAAAGTATTAGGAGGAATCTCTTCAAACCCCACAGAGGAAATATTCCTATCTAATCCCAAACTATTATTCACAAAATATTTAATAGAAGTTCGTTCCATAATATCCGATATTTATCCAACGAAATCTTTTGGTGATACTCCAAACTGCTTTTGAAAGCACTTAGAAAAATAAGACGGAGAATTAAATCCTACCGTATAGCAAATTTCATTAATCCGATTTTCTCCTTCTTTTAGCAATTGGGCAGCTTTTTTCAAGCGTTCCAAACGAAGATACTCATTCGGGCTTAAGTCCAAAACACCTTTTATCTTACGATAAAAGTTAGAACGACTCATATTCATACCATCCGCCATATTTTCCATACAGAAATCCGGATTACTGAGATTCATTTGAATCACTTCATTCAATCTTTGTATAAACTCCTCGTCAGCCTTAGTTAATGCCATTGTATTAGCTGCCACAAAAGGAGATTGCGTAAATGCCTGCCGCAGTTTTTCCCGATTCTGAATTAAATTAGAAGCACAAGCATGTAAATATTCTACAGAAAAAGGTTTTTCAATATAGGCATCCGCACCTAACTCCATCCCTTCGATTTTTGACTGAATATTCGTTTTGGCTGTCAACAGAATCACCGGAATATGACTATAAGTCAAATCAGATTTTATCTTCTTACATAGTTCAAAACCATCCATAACTGGCATAACAACATCACTAATCACCAGACTTACATAATGCCCATCTAATATCTCTAATGCCTCAGAGCCATTAGTAGCAGTCAAGACAGCATAGCTATCCGCCAATTGCCGAGCCACAAAAGCAAGCATATCAGGATTATCTTCTACAATCAACACTGTCGACCTATCTTCCCTATCTTCAGCTTGTTCTGTATGTGCCTCTATTACAGATTCGACTCCGACAGTTACTTCAGAAGCTAATTTAATCGTCGTGTTTTGGACTACTGGAAGTGTCAGATAAAAACAATTCACCTCTTCCCCTTCCAACATGGCCAAGCTTCCCTGGTGCAACTCTGCCAATGAACGAGATAAAGCCAATCCAATACCAGTGCCAGTAGTAACTCTGCCGTCATCTTTTTCATTAAAGCGCACAAATGGCTTAAATATCTCTTCCTTCATTTCATCCGGAATAATCACTCCATCGTTTATTGTACGAAGATGGAATACCTTTTGCTCTTCACTATCATCGATCTCCAAAAAGATATGCACGTAAGTTTCCGCATACTTTACTGCATTATTAAGCAAATTACTTACAATCTTAGTAAACGCCTCTCTATTAATATGTGCATAAAAATCCTGTGCAGGCACATTTAGTAGAAATTTCAAACCTTTCTGCTTAGCCAAAGAAGTAAAACGCCTGTGGGTTTCCTTTAGTACCTCTGTGATATTGCATTCAATAAAATTCAATCGAAACTCCTGACTCTCCGTTTTCCGGAAATCCAATAGCTGATTCGTCAGGTTTAACAAACGTTCCGTATTCTGTTTCATAATATCCAGATCTTCACGCGTCTCCTGATCAACTTCTTTCTTTAAAATAATATTTTCCAATGGTCCTTTTATCAAAGTCAAAGGAGTGCGTATTTCATGAGCTACATTCGTAAAAAAGTCAATTTTTGCATGGTATACTTCCCTTTCTTTCTCCTGTTCAAATTTCTCCATTTGCCGACGATGCTTTCTATTACTCCGCCGTTTAAAATAAAGGAATGTATAGACAGAGCAACCAACAATCAACAGTGCATAAACAAAATAAGCCCAAATAGAAAAATAAAAAGGAGGAAGAATATGGATGCTCAAGGTTATCCCTTCTTCATTCCATACCCCGTCGCTATTGGAAACTTTCACCCGGAAAGTGTAGTTACCATACCGCAGGTTGGAGTAAGTGACGATGGGGCTTTCACCAACCGTCAACCAGTCTGCATCAAAGCCGTCCAACTTATACATAATCTTGCTCATCTTGGGAGCTTGAAAATCCAATGCAGCCAAACGGAAAGAGAATGAGTTCTGATTGGACTGAAGCACAAGTTCGTCGGAAAAGGTGATGCTCTTCTCCAACGGAGAACCCGGTTCGCCTACATATACATCTTTACCAAAGAGCAGAAAATCCGTAATTACGATAGACGGAAGCGACTTGTTCTCTGAAAAATTCTTGGGATTGAAAGCTACAAAGCCGTCGATACTTCCCAGATAAATCGTACCGTCTTCCGTCTCGAAGCTTGAACGATAATTAAACTGGTCGCCCAGCAGACCGTTGGAAGTGGTATATACTTTTATCGCTCCGGTAGTGGGTTGGAAACATACCAGACCATTATTGGTTGTCAGCCAGAAAAGTCCGTCCTTGTCTTCTACAATTTGGTAAACGACATCATTCGGCAATCCGTCAGCCAGATTATAGCTAGTGAAGGTTTCCGTTTCCGGATGGAACCGGCAGAAGCCACCACCCTGCGTTGTCAGCCAGACCTGTCGATGGGAATCTTCGAAGATACTTACCACTTTATCATAAGGAAGGCTCTTCGGATTATTGTCATCATGCAGATAATTCTTCCATCTTTTCTCACTTACATTATAACAGTAAGCACCGTTTGCATAAGTTGCCAGCCAAAGATTCCCGCCGGAATCCTCCTTTATATCATATACAAATTTACCGTTCAACTCCGGTATGCGGTCGAAATCATCAGTCTGTTTGTTGTAACGCAACAGGCCAAATAATGTGCCTAAATAAATATCTCCCGTCGTTGTCCGGCAAATGGAGAAGACACTGTTGTCTATCAATGAACGGGGCGAATCTGTTTTCTGATAGGTTTTCACAATCGCTCCCGTGCGTGTGTCTACCACTTTTACTCCTTTGGAGAAAGTGCCTACCCAAAGGTAGTCATTGACCAGACATAGCCCGTGCACATTGGTGAAAGCATTGCTCGGGGTGAAGAAAGAGAAAGTCTTGGTCTTCGGGTTAAAGCGGTTCAAGCCACCGTCTTCCGTGCCAATCCACAAGATTCCCTGATTATCCTGGCAGAATTCACGTACCCGCTTTCCATGCAGCCCGTTTTCTGTCCCCTTCGGATAATATTTCTCAAAATTCGTATAGAAACGGGGGTAATAGTTTACGCCGCCGAAATAAGAACCAATCCAGATGCCACCTTCACGATCTTTGCACAGCGAATAAATAGCATTATCGGACAAGGAGTAAGGGTCATTGATCGAACTGCGCAAATGAACATATTTTCCCAACCTGAGATTATAAATATAAAGCCCTGATTCGGAAGCGATCCACAATTCATTGTCAGAGGCAACAAGCAGTTCCCGACAAAAGACCGACTCCCCATGTTCATCTGCCAGGAGCAAATCGTGCAATTTGTTTGAAGTCAGATTCAGTTCCTTTACTCCACCTTTCAAGGAACCCACATACAGGCAGTTATATGCTCCTTTCACAAGGCTTATCACTACGTCGTTCGCATAAGTTTCTTTATTCTCAGTAGGGGAAAGATAAGGATGGAGTGTCTTCAGCCGGTCTTTCGAATAGAAAAGTCCGTCACCATAACAACCTATCCAAAGGGTTCCGCTATTGTCGAAAACGAACGTCTGCACATTGGTGGTGAGGAAAGAGAAATCTTTTAAGGTATAATTCTGAAGTTGCCTTTTCTCCAAATCATAGCAAAAGAGTCCTTGAGATTCAACCGCTACCCAAACGCATCCTTGATTGTCTCCTGATATTGCGGTTACAGTATGTTCTATCCTTGTACTCTCTGCACTCAGTTCCGTAAAATGCCGGAAAAAGTCTTTCTCCGGATCGTAGATATAGAGCCCTACGTCCGTACCTACCCAGATATTTCCTTTCGCATCTTCATAAAGCGCAGTGATGAAGTTATTTCCGATACTCCGTTGGCTACGGTCGTCGTGTTTGAATTTGCGAAATGATAATCCGTCATAGCGGTTCAGTCCGTCTTTCGTACCGAACCACATAAAACCTTGCTTGTCCTGCAAGATTGCATTGACGGTATTCTGGGATAATCCGTTCTGTACGCTTAAGTTCTTGAAATAATAATGATCATCTGCTACTTGCGCACAGCAGAGTATCGGATAAAAAATGAGACAGATTAAAAGTATCAGGACTTTCTTCATAATACGTGTTTTCTAGCTTTCCGTTTGAGTTACCAAATGTAGGCAAAATTACAACAGAAAGATAGAAAATACGTCTCAATGAATGAAAGAATCGTCCTATTTCTCTATTCTGATACGGGCATCGACAGCTACAACAGCCTTTTCAGTTGCCAGAAGCGGGTTTATATCCATTTCTTTGATTTCTGTCGCAAAGCGGAGCAAGGTAGAAAGACGGACTATAATTTCCGCGAATTTATCCTCATTCACTCCTTTCTGTCCACGTGTCCCCTGTATGATTTTATAGGTGCGCAGCGAGTGAATCATCGAATAAGCTTCTTCGTAAGAAAGCGGAGCCAAACCGGAAGAAACGTCTTTCAGCACTTCCACAAAGATACCGCCCAATCCACAAAGTACCACATGCCCGAACTTCTCTTCGTACTTCGCACCGATAAAGAGTTCCGTTCCCCGCAGCATCGGTTGTACCATGATTGCCTTCGCGTCAGCAATCTGCATCATACGTTCAAATTCCAAAGCCAAGTGTTGCTCGCTTTTGATATTCAACACCACTCCGCCAACGTCTGATTTATGCACGGGGCCGACAACTTTAACCACTACCGGGAATCCGCATCGACGTCCGAAAGCCACTACTTCTTCCTTGTTATCCGAGACGAACTCGTCTACAATCGGAATGCCGGCTGCATGAAGCAAGGCCTGTACATGGTGAGGTTCGATATACCCATCTTCCGGAATAGAATCAATAACCCGACGAATCCTCGGAACATCGACTCCGAACAGTTCAATCTCAGGAGCGGCAGGTTTAGGGGCATTAACGATACGCGAAAGAGCTGTTCCCAATGTTACTTCATCCGCAAAATTCACGTGTCCTTTCGCCAAAAATGCCGCAACTTCGGCTCCGGCTGTATTGATGGAAGGAAGAATCGGGAAAATCGGTTTGCTGCACACTTGCATCTTCTCATGGAGTACGTCGTACATCTCAAACATGGTGACCAGTCCCGGTGTTCCGAAGATAGCCATCATGGCATCTATATTTTCAAATTTCTCTTCGCAGTAATCAATGCAGAGACGCAGATGTTCGGGAGTTCCCGTAGCGAGAATATCAATCGGATTTCCAACGGCAGCACCCGGAAAGAGTTGTACTTTCAAATCTTCTAACAACTCGCCTTCCAGTTTCGGAACGTTCAACCCGCCTTTGCTTAGTGCATCCGTCAACATCACTCCCGGCCCTCCGGCATGCGTGATAATGGCAAAATTCTTTCCTTTCAGTTCAGGCAGAGTAAATACACAGCCAACCGTAGTCAATTCCTCACGGGAGAAACAGCGTACAATCCCCGCTTTACGGAACAAAGCCTCAACTGCTGAATCCGAACTGGCAATAGCTCCCGTATGTGACGAAGCCGCCCGACTTCCGCTTTCAGAACTTCCCGCCTTTATCGCTGCAATTTTGCATCCTTTCCTTATCAGCGAAGAAGCATGAAACAATAGCCTGTCAGGATTCTGGATACTTTCAATATAGAGTAGTTTGATATGGGAGTCTTTTTCCGGATTGAAGTTTTCATCCATGAATTGCAGTACATCTTCCACACCAATTTGCTTGGCATTTCCCACCGACCAGACGGAATTGAACTGCAAACCTTTCGTTACGGCACTTTCCAAGATGAATACCGCCGTAGCCCCGGAACTGGATACCAAATCTACGCCTTTCGGATTCAAATTGGGAATCGGCTGGCTGAATACGCTGTGATGCCATGTGTTCATTAGGCCGATACAATTAGGGCCAATCAATGAAGCTCCATATTTATTGACTGTTTCCAGAATCCGTTCTTCCAGTAATGCTCCCTCATGGGTTTCCTCGCCAAATCCGGCAGAAAGTATGATAAACGCACGAGTTTGTTTTGTACCAGCCAATGTTTCCACAATATCGGGACACATCACGGCAGGCACAGCCAATACTGCCAAGTCCGTATCAGGCAGTTCTTTCACGTCTGCAAAGGCAGGCACTCCCTGTACTTCCTTCTCTTTCGGGTTTACTGCCCGAAGTTCTCCCTGATAACCTCCGTTTATCAAATTCTTCAATATTGCGCCACCCGGCTTATGTACATTATTCGATGCCCCTACTACAACAATGCTTTCGGGACGAAGCAACTGGGTTGTTATCATATCATGCTCTTGTTTTCGTTTAACTCAGGTACAAATATATTCTTTCTTATGAGAAAAAAGAAAGAAAAAGGGGAGAAATATATGCGAAAATATAGGATAAGAGAAAGAAAGATTAGAAAATCTGATTAATTATGCTGACTTATTGATTAATTAAAGAACTACTCTAATATAAATTGGTGATTAGTCAACTTTAATCAGGGTAATACAGTACAGCCACTATCACCAGGTTATCAAGCGTGTTCTTCACATCACCTATGGAGAGAGACGAGTAAGCGGCGATCTCTTTGGCGAGTTGGGTGGTTGTCACGTTGGCCGTGTATATCACACAGGGATGAAATAGTTTCTTTTTGTTCTTGTCTTCCAGAACCGACTGGAAGGGTTTGTACAATACTGGCATAATTGTAATAGTTTTTTATGTTGATAAATTAGTTTAGTTTTGTCCTCAAGCTTAATGACACTGCAAAGATAAGGGCTTTATTCAGACTGACCCAATCATTTTTTCAAAGTGCGTTCATAAATTAATTAATCACCACAGAAAGTGTTGTAGCCCATTGTTCGATAGTTGCAGGTTCGTAATATCTTCCTGCATCAAGGCTTTCCTTCTTTTCAAAATTCTCTCCTCCTTCGTCCCCTCCTTGAGGAGGGTTAGGGAGGTGGTTTATTTTGTTTTTGTTTGTTTTACTTTGTTTTGTGTACTCAATGTTACAATTTTGAGCTGTATTGTTACAGAATCGACACTTCATGTAACATCATACGCAGTTTTATTAACAGTATCCCGGTTTTTGATTACCGAATCCAAAGTGCATCAACTTCCGTGTTCTTGTTATGAAAAATATGGAAATATCGCCGGCAAGTTGGATGTATAGATGTTGGAAACAGCCTATATAGTTGCTGAAGATTGGATATATAGATGCTGGAAATAGCCCATATAGTTGCTGTAAGCAGGACATATAGATGCTGAAAACGGCCTATATAACTGCTACAAATCGGGCAATAACTCCTCATGGCTATCCGGCAAGTTTCTCTCCGCATCCGGCAAGCATTTGAGAACGTACAATAATGTAAACTTTCACTACAAAAAAGCATTAAGTCACATTGATTTCTTTTTACCTGTTTTTTATTCCGAACGTTTCTGTTTCATTCCGCGACCACTTCGTCATGAAATAATCTGTGTAAATCCGTATAATCTGTGGTGAAAAATCAATATCTTTGCACATTGCAAAGCTGAGAGCAACAAAATCAGCAAAGCTGAAAACAATAAAATCACACTATACAATGGAAAAGAAATTCAAGAGAACCACCGTCACATCGGCATTGCCGTATGCGAACGGGCCTGTCCACATCGGTCACTTGGCCGGTGTATATGTACCGGCAGATATCTATGTGCGTTATCTGCGTCTGAAGAAAGAAGATGTATTATTCATCGGCGGTTCGGACGAACACGGGGTGCCCATCACTATCCGCGCAAAAAAAGAAGGAATCACTCCGCAAGATGTAGTAGACCGTTACCATACGCTGATAAAGGAATCATTCAAAGAGTTCGGTATCTCATTCGACGTATACAGCCGCACCACTTCACAGACGCATCACGACTTGGCTTCGGATTTCTTCAAGACATTGTATGACAAGGGAGAATTTATCGAAAAAACTTCCGAACAATATTACGACGAGGAAGCAAAGACATTCCTTGCCGACCGTTATATCACCGGAGAATGTCCGCACTGCCACTCGGAAGGAGCCTACGGCGACCAATGCGAGAAATGCGGAACCTCACTCTCGCCGACAGACCTTATCAATCC
This sequence comes from Bacteroides congonensis, assembly GCF_900130125.1. Taxonomy (GTDB): domain Bacteria; phylum Bacteroidota; class Bacteroidia; order Bacteroidales; family Bacteroidaceae; genus Bacteroides; species Bacteroides congonensis. Next base: position 1,246,237 of record NZ_FQXY01000010.1, on the reverse strand, counting down.
GAAAAGCGCCATCAGCGGCAGCAAGCCGGTGATGAAAGAAACCAAGCACTGGTATCTCCCTCTCGACAAGCACGAAAGCTGGCTGCGCAAATGGATTCTCGAAGACCATAAAGAATGGCGTCCGAACGTGTACGGCCAATGCAAGAGCTGGCTCGACATGGGACTGCAACCACGTGCCGTAAGCCGTGACCTCGACTGGGGTATCCCTGTTCCCGTGGAAGGGGCGGAAGGAAAGGTGCTTTACGTATGGTTTGACGCTCCTATCGGATACATCTCCAACACGAAAGAACTTCTTCCCGATAGCTGGGAGACATGGTGGAAAGACCCTGAAACCCGTCTGCTGCACTTTATCGGAAAAGACAATATCGTGTTCCATTGCATCGTGTTCCCCGCCATGCTGAAAGCGGAAGGCAGCTATATCCTGCCGGACAATGTGCCAAGCAACGAGTTCCTGAACCTGGAAGGAGACAAAATCTCCACTTCACGCAACTGGGCTGTATGGTTGCACGAATATCTGGTGGATTTTCCGGGCAAACAAGATGTGCTCCGCTATGTACTGACCGCCAATGCCCCGGAAACAAAAGATAACGACTTCACCTGGAAGGATTTCCAGGCACGTAATAATAACGAACTGGTTGCCGTATACGGTAACTTCGTGAATCGCGCCATGGTACTGACTCAGAAATACTTCGACGGGTGCGTGCCCGCACAGGGCGAGTTGACCGACTACGACAAGGAGACACTGAAAGAATTTGCCGACGTAAAAGCGGAAGTGGAAAAGCTGCTCGACGTATTCAAATTCCGTGACGCACAGAAAGAAGCGATGAACCTGGCACGTATTGGCAATAAATACCTTGCCGACACCGAACCGTGGAAACTGGCAAAAACAGACATGGAACGTGTGGGAACCATCCTGAACATCTCCTTGCAACTGGTTGCCAATCTTGCCATCGCTTTCGACCCGTTCCTGCCGTTCAGTTCGGAGAGACTCCGTAAAATGCTGAACATGGATACTTTCGAATGGTCTGAACTGGGAAGAGACAATCTGCTTCCCGTAGGTCACCAGTTGAACAAGCCGGAATTGTTGTTCGAGAAAATCGAAGATGCCACTATCGAAGCGCAGGTACAGAAGTTGCTCGATACGAAGAAGGCCAACGAAGAAGCCAACTACAAAGCCAATCCGATTCGCCCGAACATCGAATTCGATGATTTCACGAAACTGGATATCCGTGTAGGCACTATCCTCGAATGTCAGAAAGTTCCGAAAGCTGATAAACTGCTGCAATTCAAGATTGACGACGGACTGGAAACACGTACCATCGTGTCGGGCATTGCCAAACATTACCAACCGGAAGAACTGGTAGGCAAACAGGTTTGCTTCATCGCCAACCTTGCTCCGCGCAAGCTGAAAGGCATCGTCAGCGAAGGCATGATTCTGAGTGCCGAGAATAACGACGGCAGCCTGGCAGTTATCATGCCGGGACGTGAAGTGAAGCCGGGTAGCGAAGTAAAATAACAACCAACATAATCAGAGAATACATGAAAAGCTATCCATGCGCGTAGCCTTTTCATGTATTCTTTGCTAATAATGATATGAGCGAGGGACAATCACTAAAAGAGAAAACAGCAAAAGGATTATTCTGGGGCGGGTTCAGTAACGGCATACAGCAGTTGCTTAATTTACTTTTCGGGATTTGCCTGTCCCGCCTTCTCAATGCCTCTGATTATGGAATGGTGGGAATGCTCACCATCTTCTCATTGATAGCGGGTTCACTGCAAGAAAGTGGTTTTGTCGCAGCACTAACTAATAAAAAGGAAATCACTCATCAAGATTACAATGCTGTATTCTGGTTCAGTAGCGGATTAAGCCTTTGCCTATATACCTTATTATTCTTCTGCGCCCCTCTTATTGCCGACTTTTACCAAATTCCGGAACTGACCGCATTGGCCCGTTTCTCGTTTCTAGGTTTCTTCATTGCCAGCCTGGGGACCTCACAAAGCGCGTATCTGTTCCGCAATTTACAAGTAAAACAAAAAACAACAGCCTCTCTCATCGGACTGATTATATCCGGTATCATCGGAATCCTAATGGCCTACTGCGGCTTTTCATATTGGGGAATAGCCACACAAAGCCTAGTCTACGTAAGTGTGACTACAGCCTATTTTTGGCATTACTCACCGTGGCGTCCTACCCTGCATATAGAATTATCACCCTTGAAAGAGATGTTCTCTTTCAGTGCCAAATTATTAATAACCAATATATTCAACAATATCAACAACAACTTATTTTCCATCATCCTAGGAAAATTCTACTCAGAGAAAGAGGTAGGTTATTTCAATCAGGCCAACAAGTGGAACATGATGGGATATTCTTTTATTGCCGGAATGATAAGCAATATAGCGCAGCCCACATTTGTGCAAGTGTCCGAAAACAGAGACCGCCAGTTACGTATTTTCCGTAAAATGCTTCGATTCACAGCCTTCGTCTCCTTTCCACTCATGCTGGGATTATCATTAATTGCTCCCGATCTTATCATTATCGCCATTACGGATAAATGGGCAGAGAGTGCCCGAATACTGCAAATCATAAGCATTGGAGGAGCTTTCGTCCCCATTACCACATTATACACCAATCTGATAATCAGCAAAGGGAAATCCAACATTTACATGTGGAACACGATATGCCTGGGACTACTGCAACTGTTTTCAATGCTTATGCTTTATCCTTATGGCATCCATACTATGATTGTCTTCTATATAATCATTAATACTGGCTGGCTCCTCATTTGGCAGTACTTTGCATGGCGCGAAATACGAATCACACTGTTGATGACCATCAAAGATGTTTTCCCATTTTTCATCATTGCCCTGAGCAGCATGCTGCTAACTTATCTATTCACTCAGAATATCAACAATATCTACTTCGCATTAATAGCCAAAATCAGTATTGCGGCCATCTTATATATAGGGGTCATGTGGGGAAGCAACTCCGTCACCTTCAAAGAATGTCTGAACTATTTATTAAAAAAAGTATAATCATATGATAAGAATCAGTATAATCATACCTTTATACAATAAGGAGCCATATATCAAAAGATGTATTCAGTCCATCCTTGACCAGACATACCAGTCGTTCGAAATCATCATCATCAATGATGGAAGCACCGATAGGAGCATTGAAATAGCAAAAGAATTCAATGATAAAAGAATCCGGATTTTCAATCAAAACAATGCCGGCGTATCAGCCGCACGCAACCGGGGAATCAGAGAGGCACAATATCCGTATATAGCTTTCCTGGATGCAGACGATGAATGGGCTCCCCCGCACCTGGAACAAATACATACACTGATGCTCAAATATCCGGCATATAATGTTTACGGCACATTCTACAAAAACATTGAAAAGGGAACAGCCAGCAGCCCCGTCCTCAAAGGTATCCGCTTGCAGAAAAATGAAGGTATCATCACCAATTACTTCCGGATATGTGCCTTAGGAGAATCACCAATTCACATTGGTTCCATCGTTGCCAAAAAAGACATATTCAATGATTTTGTTTCATTTCCCACAGGAATCACATCAGGAGAAGATATCTATACATTAGCCTGTATGATGCTTGACAATGACCTCGTCTATTCCAAATCGCCAAGCTATATCCGGCATATGACGCCAAATGACCGTATAGCCCCGAGAAATAACCCTATAGACAGAAAATTCGATCTGCTTATAAAGATAGCTCCGCACAAGAAATACATTCGGCAGTTTGTTGCTTCATGGCATAGACGAAGAATGGTAGCGGGCATTGAGAAAAAAGATATGCGCCTATTTCTGAAACATCTCATTAAGTCATTAACTATATATCCGTTTCAAAGAAAAGTATACACAACAAGCCTGATTATGTTCTATCGTTCAATCTCCAGGTCAGTCACTAATAAACAGAAATAAGTATAAAGAAGCGGAAAGCACTTTATACGCGTACTTTCCTTCATCCGCTTTATTTGTGCATATGCTATACACGTATTTCAAACTATAATCACTACTTTTGTACAGTCTTAAAAAATAAATGCATGAAAAGGAACATAGCTATTATACTGGCAGGCGGAGTAGGCAGCCGATTGGGACTGTCGACACCTAAACAATTTTTCAAGGTAGCAGGCAAAATGGTAGTGGAACATACTATCGACGCATTCGAAGGCAATCCGCATATAGACGAAATAGCCATTGTCTCCAACCCTTTCTATATCTCCGACATCGAATCCATCATTATCAAGAACGGATGGAAGAAAGTGAAGAAAATACTCAAAGGAGGAGAAGAAAGATACCATTCCAGCCTGTCGGCCATCAACGCTTACGAGGGAGAAGACGTTAATCTGATCTTCCACGACGCCGTACGCCCTCTGGTCAGCCAACGGATTATCAACGACGTAATTGAAGCACTGAAAACTTATAAAGCCATTGACGTGGCGATGCCGGCTACGGACACGATCATAGAAACCGAGGGGGATTTCATCCGGAGCATCCCTGACCGCAGCAAGCTGAAACGCGGTCAGACCCCACAGGCATTCCATATAGAAAGCATCCGCCGGGCATACGAGAATGCCCTGAAAGACCCGCATTTCAAAGTGACCGACGACTGCGGTGTGGTCGTGAAGTACCTGCCCGAAGTGCCCGTCTACGTCGTAACGGGTGAAGAAAGTAATATGAAGCTGACCTACAAGGAAGATACTTACCTGCTGGACAAGTTTTTCCAATTACGCAAAAGCGAGTTGAGCAACCTTCCCCGCGAAGAATCACAACTCAACAATAAAGTGGCGGTCATCTTTTGCGGAAGCTACGGTATCGGAGCGGATATCGCCCGCATCTTGCAGGAAAAAGGAGCACAAGTGTTCTGTTTCTCCCGCAATCTGAACGGAACGGATGTAGGCTGCAAAGAACAAGTGGCGGATGCGCTCAAGAACGTATATCGGCAGACGGAGCGGATAGACTACATCATCAATACTGCCGGCGTACTGAACAAAGAGCCGTTGGTCAGCAGTGACTACCGGACCATCAGCAATGCGGTGAACACCAACTACATGGGAACAATCAACGTGGCACTCGAAGCCTATCCTTACCTGAAAGAGAGCAAGGGGAAGCTGATATTCTTCACTTCCAGTTCCTACACAAGGGGCAGGGCTTTCTACAGCATCTACTCGTCCACGAAAGCCGCAATTGTAAACTTCGTACAAGCCATCGCACAAGAGTGGGAATCGTTCGGCATCAGTGTCAACTGCATCAACCCCGAACGAACCAAAACCCCGATGCGCGTCCACAATTTCGGGATCGAACCGGAAGACAGCCTGCTCTCTTCCGAAAAAGTGGCTATGGCTACCGTACAGTCGCTGCTCACCGAATTTACCGGTCAGGTGATTGACATTAAAAGAAATGAATTATGAGCAATCCGTACTTATCCGCCTACGTAGCGCAAAACCTGCGCGCCTGCCAATTGAAGCAGCTTTCCATCCTCGAAGAGGTAGACCGTATCTGCCGGAAGCACCAGATAAGCTATTGGCTGGATGGCGGCACGCTTCTCGGAGCTGTACGCCACGGCGGATTTATCCCCTGGGACGATGACATTGATTTGGGAATGCTCCTGCCCGACCTGCAACGGTTCATCAAAGTGGCCCCCGCCGAACTGTCCGAATCTTTATTCCTGCAGACTCCGGAAAGCGACCCGCTGAACAAAGAGCCTATCATCAAGATACGTGACTTGAACTCACTTTACATAGAAGCGGGAGATACATTCGACGTCAGTTATGAGAAAGGGCTTTTCCTGGATATTTTCCCGTTTATCCCTTACCCAAGCATTCCGCGGTCGTGGGTGAAGAAGCTGTGCAAAGGCATATCCACCAGTTATTCCATCCTGCACGCACGTCATTATTACAGTTTGCGCTCGTTTGTCGAATTCTTCTATTTCGGCGCAAAGAATATTGCGTACAGAAGTATATGGGGCCTTTTATGCCTGCTCTACAAAAAAGACACTTACCTGTCCAACGTATTGATAAACAACGGTTACGGCATCATGCACCGTAATGACTCCGTATTCCCCCTTTCGGAAATCACCTTCGAAGGGAAAACGTTCATGGCTCCGGCCGATCCGGATGCCTATCTGAAAGATTTATACAGGAACTATATGGACATCCCGCCCAAGGAGAAGCAGATGGTCCATGCCATTTATATTCATCCGGAATTAACAAAGAAACCATGAAACCCGCCCTCGTAGATGTCGCAGTATTGATACTGTTCTTCAACCGCCCGCAACAGTTGTCGCAAGTGTTCGGGCAAGTAAGGAAAGCACGTCCGTCCCGGCTGTTCCTCTATCAGGACGGAGCGCGGGACGAGCGCGACCTGCCGGGGATAGAAGCCTGCCGTGAAATCGTGTCGCAGATAGACTGGGAGTGCGAGGTGGAGCATCTTTATCAGGAAAAGAATTTCGGCTGTGACCCTTCGGAATACCTTTCGCAGAAATGGGCTTTTTCGAAAATCGACAAGTGCATCGTACTGGAAGACGACGATGTGCCGTCCGTCTCCTTTTTCCGCTTTTGCAAGGAGATGCTGGACAAATACGAGCATGATACGCGTATCAGCATGATTGCCGGATTCAATCCTGAAGAAATCACGAAAGATATCCCTTATGATTATTTCTTCACCACTACCTTCTCCATATGGGGGTGGGCGAGCTGGCGGCGTGTAGTCGACCAATGGGACGAGTTTTACAGTTTCCTGGACGACTCTTTCAATATGAAGCAGCTTGAGCAGCTTATCAAGGAACACAAGTTCCGGAGTGACTTTATCTATATGTGCCGGCGCCATCGTGAGCACCAGAAGGCTTATTATGAAACGATTTTCCATGCTTCCATCCTGTTCAACTCAGGGTTGAGCATCGTGCCTACACGCAATATGATTAATAACTTGGGGGCGACGGCAGATTCCACCCATTTCGCCGGTTCGGTTCATACGCTGCCCGAAGGATACCGGCGTATCTTTACGATGAACCGCTACGAAACGGATTTCCCGCTGAAACATCCCCGCTACGTCATCGAGAATGTAGCATACAAGGAAAGCGTCTACCGCATCATGGGATGGGATCATCCGTGGATCAAGATAGGACGTTCGTTCGAAGAACTGTTCCTCAACCTGAAATACGGCAATTTCTCTATCATTACGAAAGCTGTCAAAAACCGGATAAACAAATGGCTGAAAAGAAACAAGCATCATTAAACAACCTGCTTACCATCTATTTTTATCATACCCGCCTCACACGGGAAAGTTACGAGGAATGGAAAGAGTATAAATTCCCCGGACATATTCTGTACGGACTCCCTTTACTGGAGAATCACGGGATACGCTCCGTGATGCACAAATACAAATTCTTCCCCAGCCGCCTGAAGCTCATGCTTTATACAGCCAAAGAGATTCTGTTCTGCAAAGAAAAATACGATGTACTCTACGCCACTTCCTTCCGGGGGATAGAGCCCGTCATCTTCCTTCGCGCCCTGGGGCTTTATCGCAAGCCGATTGTTATCTGGCATCATACGGCAGTTGTCACCAGTCCCAAACTCTGGCGCGAACAGATTTCCCGGCTTTTCTATAAAGGTATAGACAAGATGTTCCTGTTCAGCCAAAAGCTGATTCAGGATTCACTGAAAACACAGAAAGCTCCACTCCGCAAACTAAAGCTCATACATTGGGGGCCGGATCTTCCTTTTTATGACCATCTGCTTGCGGAAATGCCGAACCGGAAACCCGAAGGATTCATCTCTACTGGCAAGGAGAACCGGGATGTGGCCACGCTTCTTCAGGCATTCTCCCCGACAAAAGAGGAACTGGATTTATATATCGCCGTCTCATGCGGAAATATCAATTACAAAAATAGAATCGACCGCTATTCATTGCCCAGTTCCATCCATATTCACTACACGGACGGAGTGATTCCCTACGAACTGGGCAAACTCGTGGCACGCAAAAGCTGTATTGTCATCTGCTGCCTGGATTTCCCGTATACGGTAGGACTGACCACGCTTGTAGAAGCATTCGCCCTCGGCATCCCCGTGATCTGCTCGCGCAATCCCAACTTTGAAATAGACATCGACAAAGAAGGAATAGGAATCACCGTAGAATACAACGACGTGCAAGGTTGGACAGACGCCATCCTCTACATCGCCAACCATCCCGAAGAAGCACGCCGCATGGGTGAAAAAGCCCGCAAACTGGCGGAAGAACGCTTTAACCTCGAGATCTTTTCGCGTGAAATAGCAGAAAGCTTACTGGAAATATCCGACATTTCCTCTAAAAACCGTAACTTTGCATAAACTTTTATGCCCATGAGAGTCCTGATTATAAATACATCCGAGCGAATCGGCGGAGCAGCCATCGCGGCGAGCCGGCTAATGGAATCACTGAAAAACAACGGTATCAAGGCCAAAATGCTGGTACGCGACAAGCAGACTGACCAAATCAGTGTGGTCAGCCTGAAAGGGAACTGGCTGCAAGTATGGAAATTCATGTGGGAACGCATCGTTATCTGGAGTGCCAACCGTTTCCGCCGTTACCACCTGTTTGACGTGGACATTGCCAATACGGGGACGGATATTACATCACTCCCTGAATTTCGCCAGGCCGACGTTATCCACTTGCACTGGATTAACCAGGGAATGCTCTCATTGAGTGACATACGGAAGATACTCGTATCCGGCAAACCCGTAGTGTGGACGATGCATGATATGTGGCCGTGTACGGGCATCTGCCATTACGCACGGGAATGCACCAACTATCAGCAGGAATGCCACAACTGCCCGTACATCTATAAAAACGGGTGGCAGAAGGACTTGTCTTACCGCACTTTCCACAAGAAACAAAAGCTATACAGCCAGGCTCCCATTCATTTCGTCACTTGCAGCCGCTGGCTGAAAGAACAGGCTAAATCCAGTGCGCTGTTTGAAGGGAAAAGTGTCACTAATATCCCGAATGCCATCAATACCAATCTGTTCAAGCCAATGGACAAGCAGAAAGCACGGGCTAAGTTCATGTTGCCGGAAGACAAGAAGCTGATTCTATTCGGCTCGCTGAAGATTACCGACAAACGCAAAGGGGTGGATTATCTCATTGCAGCCTGCAAGCTACTGGCAGAGAAGCATCCCGAATGGAAAGATTCACTGGGAGTCGTCGTATTCGGCAATCAGTCGCAGCAACTGCAAGAAATGCTTCCTTTCCGCGTCTATCCGCTCCCTTATATGAAGAATGAGCACGAGATAGTAGATATCTACAATGCCGTAGACCTCTTCGCCATCCCATCCCTGGAAGAGAATCTTCCAAACATGATTATGGAAGCGATGGCTTGCGGAGTGCCCTGCGTAGGATTCAACGTAGGCGGTATCCCCGAAATGATTGACCATCTGCACAACGGCTACGTAGCCCGATATAAATCTTCGGAAGATTTAGCCAACGGCATATACTGGATTTTGACAGAGCCGGAATATGACGAACTTTCCGCACAAGCCCGCCGCAAGGTAGTGGCCAACTACTCGGAAAGCATTATCGCCAAGAAATATACAGATGTCTACAACAAAATAACGGGAAAATATGCATAGCGTCCACCCTACTCCCAAGTTCTCGATTATCACGGTGACATACAACGCTGAAAAGGTACTGGAAGACACGATTCAAAGTGTCATCTCGCAAACGTACCATCACGTGGAATATATCATCGTAGACGGAGCTTCCAAGGATGGGACTTTAGCCATTATCGACCGCTACCGTGAGCGGATACACACCGTAGTGAGCGAGCCGGACAAAGGATTATATGACGCCATGAACAAAGGAATCGCCCTTGCCGGCGGTGATTACCTCTGCTTCCTGAATGCAGGCGACTGCTTTCACGAAGACGATACGCTGCAACAGATGGTGCACAGCATCAATGGCAACGAACTTCCCGACGTACTCTACGGAGAAACCGCCATTGTAGACAAGGACAGACACTTCCTGCGCATGCGCCGGCTGGCCGCCCCGGAAACACTGACCTGGAAAAGTTTCAAGCAGGGAATGCTGGTCTGCCATCAGGCTTTCTTCCCCCGCCACACACTGGTGGAACCCTACAATCTGAACTATCGCTTTTCCGCCGACTTCGACTGGTGCATCCGCATCATGAAGAAAGCGCGTACACTCCACAATACCCACTTGACGATTATCGACTATCTGGACGAAGGAATGACTACCCGCAACCGGAAAGCGTCTCTCAAAGAAAGATTCCGTATCATGGCTGCACACTACGGGCTGATTGGCACTGTGGTACGTCATGCCTGGTTTGTCCTGCGTTAGTAACCCGACACTGATTATGACCTATTCAAAAGAGAAGAAGTACAAAGACTTTGAAGCATTGTTCCGGGCGAACTATACCCGGCTGTATTTCTATGCGTTCAACCTGGTCGGCGACCAGGAATGTGCAGAGGATATAGTGGGCGACACCTTCAGCTATTTATGGGAAAACTATGATACGGTAGTGGGAGACGTTTCGCCACTGCCTTTATTATATTCCCTCGTCCGCAACAGTTGCATCGACCACCTGCGCCACTGCGACGTGAAGAGCAGATATGCTTCCAATATCTCGCAAAACGCCGAACAGTGGGAAGAAAACAGTGACGACGAAGAACATCAGGAACGTATCTCCCAAGTGATGTCCGCCATCAACCAACTCCCGCCGCAGACCCGCAAGGTCTTTGAAGCCTGCTTTCTCCACGGAAAGAAATATAAAGAAGTGGCGGAAGAAATGGGCATCACGGTCAACACTGTGAAAACACTCATATCCAGAGCCTTATCTTTCGTCAGATACAAAACCGGGAAATAGTAATTGCACACGGAGACAAAAAAAGAGTTTTTATTGTCACCCATTTCTTATAGCACAACGTAATAATATATAGAATATGAAAACTGAAGAGCAACACATGCAGGAGCAAGATTACGAATATGCCTTACGGGCATTGGACGACCGGAAATTCCGCCGGTCGGAAGAGTTCATTGCCTGGCTCGAAGAGGAATCCCACCACACCCTGTTCCGTGAAATGATGGACAGCCGGGAAGCCTTGATGAACCTGAGCCCGCAGATGGCGCCGGATGTGGAGAAAGCCTGGAAACGGGTAGACCCGCATCACCAGACGTCCTCATTCAGAAAGTATTATTTATGGGCGGCAAGTGCGGCAGCTATCGCCTTGCTCGCCATAGGTTATTCATTCTTCTCTACCACAGAAGAAAATCCGTATACAGAAGTGGCGGTTGTTTTCCCCGCTTCTGAAAGAGTGCAGAGCATAGAACTACAAACCGGTGACGGACAGATTGTGCCTATCACCAGTGAAGCAAACAAACATTTATTAGCGAAGACAGGGGCTCAACTGGAAAATGAGTCCCTAAGATACCGACACGCCACCGAAGCGGAAGAGCCGGTGACTACACATATATTAAGCACGCCGAGAGGTAAGAACTTCAAAATCGTACTGGAAGACGGAACGGAAGTCTGGCTGAACGCGGAAAGCAAGCTGCACTATCCCAACCGGTTTGCCGGCAAAGAACGGAGAGTGGAACTGGAAGGGGAAGCATTTTTCCATGTGGCCAAAGACGCCGCCCGTCCTTTCATCGTAAAAAGCGGAACTGCGGAAACACGTGTACTGGGAACCGAATTCAACTTCCGATCTTACCCGCATGAAAGCAGGCATGTCACACTGGTATCGGGCAGCGTCATCGTATCCGACACCCAAAAGGAGAATGAATTGCAGCTTCATCCCGGCGAGGATGCTCCTCTGGATGAAAACGACTTGATGCTCATCCCGCGCAAGGTAGACATCAACGAGTACGTATCCTGGAAAGAAGATTTATTCTGTTTCAGGGAAGCGCAGCTCGTTGAAATCATGAAAGCTATCGGACGCTGGTACAACCTGTCTGTCGTTTTCACGGACGAAGCATCCATGCACTATCATTTCAATTTCTGGGCGGAACGTACAGACCGGCCGGAACAAGTTCTCAAGCTTCTCAATCAGGTAGGAAAAGTGAAGGCTACCCTCGAGGGTAACCGGATTACGATAAGTAAACTATAAAAAAGAGAACGATGAAAATGAAAAGATTTTATGGACTTTGTTTTTTCTTGCCAGTTGTTTCTATGGCTGTGGCGCAAGTGCCCTACCAGATTGAAGGAACCTGGGAGAACGGAGCCGGAAAAACGGTTTATCTGCAGAAATACATCACGGCCGACAGCCTGCAAGCAGTCGACTCGGTAAAAGTTACCCCCGATTTTTCTTTCTCACTGAAAGGAAAGGTAAAAGAGGAACAACGGATGGCTATCAGTTGCAGCCCCAAGAATAAAGCCGAAATCTTTGTCAGCACAACCCCTCTTCAAGTTACTATCGAGGAGAAAACAACCACCGACAAGAAAGGGAAAACACGCAACACCACTCATATAGAAGTCAAAGGTGACCGCGAACAAGAAGTCCTGAAATCGGGGCAGACGCTCTCCACCACCGCTTCTTTCTTCCAACTGGGGAAGATGATAACACTGTCACAAGCATTGAACTCAAAAGATACGACGGCCATTGATTCGGCCAAATACAAAGTAGCCATGATAGACAGCCTGATTGCAAGGTCGGTGCAGAACTATATGGATACTACCCGCAATGACGTTGCTTCCACCTATTTCTTCGAGCGTTATCTAATGACGAACCAAACACTGGACGAGGTGCTTTCTTTCTACGACAAGCTGACAGACCGGGTAAAGAAATCGGCTCCGGGGGTGGTTTTGAAGCAAAAGATAGAAGATATGCAACAGGTCAACATAGGCGGTATCGCACCCAATTTTGAACTGACCACTCCCGAAGGGAAGAAACTTTCCCTGCATGAGCTCCGCGGACACATTGTATTGTTGGACTTCTGGGCGTCCTGGTGCGGCCCCTGCCTGGCGGAAGTGCCCAACTTGAAAGCAATCTACGAGAAATATCACAGCAAAGGACTGGAGATTCTCGGCGTGTCGCTGGACGAGAAAGAAGCTGCCTGGAAAGGTGCCATCGAGAGAAAAGGACTGACCTGGAAGCACGTATCCTCACTGAAAGGATGGAAATGCCCCATAGCGCAAATGTTCAAGGTGACGGGCATCCCCCGCATGTACATCATTGACGCACAAGGAAAAATCATAGCGCAAGACCTGCGCGGAGAAAAACTTTCCCAAAAGATGGATGAGCTTTTCGCAAAATAGTTTTTTAACTCTGTGATACCGTAAACTGTCATATAGCCACACAAACATGGCTGTATGGCAGTTTTAGTCTATTAACACCTTTCATTTTGCTACACAATTCAAGTGTTTACCTGTTGCATAATTATTCGGAAAGTATAAATTAAAACCAATTGCCCGCATTTTCTCAAAAAAAGTTTCTTTTCTGTCACCCATTCCCCAAGATAAAACGTAATAAACATATAGAAGGCTTAAAAAAGCTTACGAGAGGGTTTAAACAGGAGTAAAAGAACAAAGTTTGTCAAACACTAAATGCATAATCATGGTGAATATTTGGACTAATTCCTTCAAAAGGAGCAGAATGAATCACTTTGCGGTTAAAATGTTCTGGCTATTCTTAGCCTTAACAATGTTCAGCGCCAATATCCGGGGACAACAAAGTGAAAAGAGAATCTCACTTGAGTTCAAGAATGAGCGGCTTGCCAATGCTTTCAAGAAAATTGAAGAGGCAAGCGGATATAAGTTTATCTTTAACCATGAAGATATCTTTGCCTATGGCGTCACGGGGAGTATCAAGAACAAGACAATCAGCGAAATGCTGGATGAAGTAATCGGCAAAAAGCCGTTGGTATATAAGATAGACGGCAATTTTATTACAATTGCCCTGAAACCCGGAAGTCCGGAAGCCGAAGCAAAAGCCAGGCTATGCCAGTTGGACGGCATCGTCATAGACGAGAACAGACAGCCGCTTCCCGGAGCGCATGTCATCATAGAGGGGACGAAATGGGTGACAACCACTGACATAAACGGAGCGTACAACTTTTTAATTGAGAACAACGCAACCTACACACTCCGGTTTTCTTATCTGGGAATGCAGACAAGGCAGGTCAAAGTATCTGTCGAAAAGGGGCTTGGCAATAAGAAAGTATCTCCTGTCATCCTGAAAGAGAGCGATGCCGCCTTGAATGAGGTTGTCATCACAGGTTATCAGGTGATGGATCGCCGGGAGTCTGCCAGTGCCGTCTCATCCATAAAAGCCGCGAACATCATGGTGCAGGGAGTCAGTTCCATCGACCAGATGCTTCAGGGCACTATACCGGGCATGGCGGTAATGAATACTTCGGGTGAGCCTAGTGCCACTCCTAAAATCCGTATTCGTGGTAATGCTACCATCAACGGTAATAAATCGCCGGTATGGGTGGTGGACGGAGTGATCTTGGAACAGGACGTGCCTTTCACCGCTTCGGATATCAATAGTGAAGATGCCGAATATCTGATAGGTAATGCCATCTCGGGAGTAAATCCGCAGGATATTGAAAGTATCACCGTATTGAAAGATGCGTCGGCAACTGCCATTTACGGTGTGAAAGCCGCCAATGGGGTGATTGTGGTAACTACCAAGAAAGGAAAAGCAGGACGTCCCGTCATTACTTATAATGGTAATGTCACACTGAACACCCGTCCTTCCTATTCCAATTATCATCAGATGAATTCGCAGGAGCGTATCGCTTTCTCCAAACAACTGGTCGATGCCGGATACAACTTCGGACGTACGCCGTATGGCCCGACATACGAGGGCGCTTATGAAGCATTGATGAACAAAGACATGACTTTGGACGAGTTCAAATCGGAAGTCGGCGCCATGCAGACAAGGAATACGGACTGGTTCAAGCATCTGTTCCGCAACAGCATCACGCATACGCACAACGTCAGCGTGTCCGGTGGTACGGAGAAAATGACTTATTACATCTCTGCCGGTTATCAGAATATCGAAGGCGCGGCGAAAGGTTCGGATACTGAAAAGATCAGTACGCTGGCCAAGATGACGATGGATATTAACAAGCACATCAGCTTTACCGCCAAAGTCGACTTTACCAACACGGCCAATAACGGATACAGTTCTTCTGTCAATCCTTTCAACTATGCATATAGCAAGTCAAGAACCATTCCTGCTTTCAACAATGACGGTTCATACTATATGACGTATGAGAAAGCCGGAAACACCGGCACAAAGTCTATCGGCTACAATATCCTCAAAGAACTGGACAATACCGGAAAGTCATCGCAACTGGATGATTTCAACGCCTTGCTCCAACTGGATGTGAATATCATCAGCGGACTGAAATATACAGGCACTTTCTCTTACCACAATACCAATACGGCACAAAGGGACTGGGCTACCGAACAGTCTTACAACATAAGCGATATCAGAGGATGGGATTATGGCATGTACACTCCCTATGATACGGATATCTACAATGCATCCGCACTTCCCTACGGTGGTATGCTGTATCAGTCCAATCTACGTAAGACGGGTTATACCATTAGGAATCAGGTAAGTTACACCGGAATATTCGGCGGATACCATCATATCAACATCATGGCAGGTACGGAAGCGCGGCGGAACGCTTACAAAGGCGTAGGAATCACGGGGTACGGCTGGACACCGGAATTCGGTGAGAAGTTCAATCCGGTGATAACCGAGCTATTCACCAGGCAGTATATACAGACGGGAAAGACACTTCCTGCCAATACCAACTCCTTCACACAGGTTGCCTCTTTCTACGGAGTGGCTTCCTACTCTTATGACAACCGGTATATCCTGAACACCAATATCCGGTCGGACGGTTCCAACAAATTCGGCAGTAACCCCAAATACCGCTGGTTGCCTACCTACTCGTTTGCGGTGAAATGGAACTTGATGAACGAAGCATTCCTGAAAGATGTTTCCCTAGTAGATAATCTGGCTCTCAGGGGGTCTTACGGTATTCAGGGAAATATACACGAAGATTCATCGCCCTATCTGATAATCACGACCGGAGACAGGGTGGAGAATATTCCGACTTCAAGTATCCGCCTATTGCCCAACCCCGACTTGAGATGGGAGAAAACACGTTCGTGGAACGCCGCCATTGACTTCTCCTTGCTCGAAGGACGGATAAGAGGTGGAGTCGATGTCTACGGCAAGAAAACATCCGACTTAATTATGAGTAAAACGGTAGCCTCATCCAACGGAAGGACGCTGCTATATTATAACGCGGGAGAAATGACCAACAAGGGGGTGGAAGGCTTTGTCAACGTCGGACTTTTAAAGAGGAAAGACTGGGAGTGGAGAGTCGGCATGAACTTCAGCCGCAACATCAACAAAATCACTTATGCCAACCCTGAAGATTTAAGCGACGTTGAAATTGTCGAAAAGATGTTGAGCGGCAGTCTGGCAATAGAAGGAGCCCCTATCGGTTCGCTTTATGCTTATGAGTTTGCCGGCATCAATCAGGACAACGGCTATGCCATGTTCTATACAAGGGATGGAAGAGAGTCGATCCGGGGCTCAAAGACGGACATGAGACTGGTGCGCTGCGGATCCATCTTCCCCAAACTGACCGGCGGATTCGACACGCAACTTCGTTATAAGGATTTCTCTTTATCCATGAATTTCACGTATAGCATCGGAAGCGTGGCACGGATTCCCAATTATTACGCAGATAATACACATTACATAGATCCGTTGAGCAACCTTTCCACCGACTGGCTGAAGTGTTGGAACAACCCCGGCGACCAGACCATCTACCCGGCACCGTATAACAGCACCGCATTGACCAACTACTTCGGGACGGAAGCGGGAGCCGCCTACGATACTTATGACGCAACAATAAAAGGAAAAACGATTTATCCATACGAAATGTATAATTACAGCAATATCAGGGTGGCGAAGGCTGATTTCCTCAAACTGAAACTCGTTTCGCTCAGTTATAATTTCCCCAAGAAGATGTTGCAACCGTTGAATGTCAACAGCCTGATGCTGCGTTTTCAAGCAACCAACTTATTCACTATCGCGGACAAGAAGTGGAATGGACTGGATCCGGAGACAAACGGAGCCAATATCCCCGCTTTACCGACGTTCAGTTTAGGAGTAAATGTATCATTTTAACATCAAACAGCTAGAAATCATGAACAAGAAACTTATACACATAGCATCTTTCATGGCTATCCTGTCGCTCTTTTCATGCGACGACTATCTGAAAGAGGACTCGGCAGACTTGCTGATACCCGAATCCGTAACCGACTTCACCCCGCTGCTCCTGGGAGAAGGATACCCCGACAAATTCGGTTCGCAAATCTCTTTCGTCAACTTAATGACGGATGATGTGGAAATGGGGCCTCTCTACTATGACGCCGAACAAAAAAACGACAGGTATTGCACCACCTGGCGCGAAGGCATAGATGCCAAGGCAGGATATGGTGAAGCCGCTTTTGTATGGCAGAGTGATTTCTCGGAGAATATCAGAGACGGTTTCTGGAGCGGACGTTACAGCAATATCCTGGGATGCAACACTATCATCAATGCCTTGCCTGAGATGACTTATGCGGAGACGGAAGAAGGACTTTACCGGGCTTTGGCGGCACAGGCGTACGCACTGCGCGCTTACCATTACTTCTGCCTGATAAACACATATGCCCTTCCCTATTCGACAGCCAACCTTGACAAACCGGGTGTCGTGATAAAGACCAGCCCCGAAATACAAATTGCTCCGCAACCGAGAGCTACTATCAGGGAAGTGTATGCATTAATCAATGACGACATAAAGAAAGCCCAGGAATATATGGCGGGAGCGGTATTCCAGTGCGAAAAGTACAACGGCCGGAAACCGGAAATCACTTCTGCTGCCATCTACTTCCTGGCAGCACGAATCGCCTTGTTCCAACAGGATTGGGATGGGGTAATCTCGGCAGCGGAGAAGTTTCTGGCCAAGAATTCTTCTATCTACGACTTGAATACTGAGGACGCAACGTTATTCGGATATGTTTCATCTGTAGAGAAGAACAGTTTTTGCGTCAACAATCAGGAACTGGACGAAGTGGTCTTCGGATTCGGGCGGAGTGACGGTGGTTATGATTACCTTGCGCCGAACAACCCTGTACTCATGTACTACGAATATGGTTTCCACACTTCGTGGACAGGGGAAAATTCTTTAATCGGGCTGTATGACGAGGACGACTTGCGGCTTCAGGCTTATTTCCAAAGAAGATATAATAAATCCGGCAGCACGCGCAATCCGACTTATTATGCGGGACAATATCACCCTCATAAATACGACCAGAGATCGGGTACAAACTATTCCAGTCAAGCCTGGAGAACTCCTGAGCTTTACCTGAACCTGGCAGAAGCATATGCACAGAAAGCAAGCGGTGTCAGCAATGATGCCATCGGGTTGCTCAACCAACTGCGGGTAAAGAAATACAAATCGGGAAGCCCGGATGCCGAAAAGCAAGTCTCGGACTTCGCGACAAAAGACGATTTGATTCAATTCATCTGGCAGGAACGCCGCAGGGAGTTATGTTTTGAAGAAATCATGCGTTTTTGGGATATGCGCCGCCAAGGGATGCCGGCTGTGGAACATCGGCTTTTCAGTTCGCCCAAAGAGTACTCGGCATATCGTCTGAAAGCGGAAAGTCCGAACTATGTGCTTCCTATTCCCGAAGATGAGACTAATTATAACAATGCTATTGAGAACAACCAGCGGGAAGTTATCGCTTCTTCTTCGCAGGGAACACTTGAATAATACAACCATTAAAAAAGTACTATTATGATAAAGAATATACTATATGCATGGTGCATCGTCATGACGGTAGCTATAACCGCCTGCTCCGAGGATTCGCTGACTCCTATCGACGAGCTCAACAGCACGATCTATGATCCGGAAAACACGGGAAATGAAGCGATTGATAACCAGATTAATGCGTTCTACAAGAAATACAGCAGCAAAATATTGTATGATTTTCCGGCAAGCGACCTGTATTTCGGATGGAGCAACAGTGATATCAAGTGGTATGTCCCCGTGAAGCAGGAAGGAAGCGAAACGTATATCAAACGCATGGTTTCCTTTCTGGAGAACGATGCGTTAAATGAATATCCGCCTGCATTTGCAAAGAAGTTTCTCCCATACAGAATCTTCCTGGTAGACTCCGTATGTGACAATAAGGAATATCTGAAAAGCAAACTGGTGGATGTACTGGAGTTGAAGACACACGGCATAGTTATCGCCCATGTAAGCAAAGACATGGATGACCTGGACGAGGATGACTGGCAGGGAATGAAGTCTTCCATCAACACGGCATTATTAAATTCCATTTATACCGCCGTAGGCGTGGAGCCGACAGATTTTAATGCTTCCAGTGAGGCTTATTTTATGATAGATGTTCTTGAGGATCCGCTAGGAGAATTTACGGATTTGGAGTATTCATGCTATTCGGCGACAGTTATCAACGCCAATCCTGTCTATTTTGAGGATGAACTGTACTACAT
This sequence comes from Bacteroides congonensis, assembly GCF_900130125.1. Taxonomy (GTDB): domain Bacteria; phylum Bacteroidota; class Bacteroidia; order Bacteroidales; family Bacteroidaceae; genus Bacteroides; species Bacteroides congonensis. The sequence goes on along the minus strand of NZ_FQXY01000010.1, from coordinate 1,226,686 downwards.
TATGAAGCCCAGCAACAACGAAGACTTCGGCTATTATGTATCTTTCATCATGAAAACACCCAAGACCCAAATAGACAGGGTATTCGAGCGTTTTCCGAAAGTAAAGAACCGGGCTTCACTAGCTTATAAGTTCATGTTGGAAAGAGCCGGAACCGACCTGATAGAATTTCAGAGGAGCACTTGTCCGGATGACCCGCTTCCGCTCGATTATTTCTCCAGATAAGTATAGACATCAATGATAAACCCAATAAATATGTATATGAAAAGTTGGATTATAAATACCATAATCGCCATCTGCCTGGCAACGGGAATGGGATTTGCCCAGGTTCCCTATCAAATCGAAGGGAAATGGGCTACCGGAATAGGGAAAAAGGTCTATTTGAGTAACTTCCCTGCGGATACCCCCGAAGCGGTAACGATTGATTCGACCATCGTAGCCCCGGACGGAAGTTACAAGTTGTCGGGGAAACTGGACAAGATGCAACTCTTGTCCCTCACCCATGAGGGTAGCAAAGGCTTCCGACCGCTGATGGGTGACGGCAAACCCGCGAATATCCTCATAAGGGATATGGAGTACTCTTATAAAAAACCGGCAGCCGCTTATGAAATAATAGGGGATTCAATAGAGCATAAGGCTTCTGAAGCTATCCTGGCATACTGGGGGCATGATTTTATACGCAAGATGAGCGAAGGTATGTTTGCCGCCGGTATAGAGAAGAGTGCCAAAGAGAACAACCTGTCGAAGAAAGCTGAATGTGAGGAGAAGCTCAAGGCCGTTCTACAGGAGAGGGAGAACGAAAAGAATGATTTTCTAAGCCGGTATGGGAATTGTCTCGCCGCACCTTACTTCATTGTGATGAATCTGCTGAAAGGCATTCCTGTGGATGAGACGGAAGCATTCTACAACGGTATGGGAGAAAAGGCGAAAAAGACGCCGAAGGGAATCGAACTGAAGGAAAGCATTGCAAAGATGAAGGCTTTGGCACCGGGAGCGAAAGCGCCGGATTTTACGTTACCGACTGTGACAGGAGAGGAATTTTCGCTTGCAAGCCTGCAAGGGCATATCGTCATCCTTGATTTCTGGGCTTCATGGTGTGCGCCTTGTATTGCAGAAATGCCTACCGTCAAGGAAATCTATGCGAAATACAAAGATAAAGGGTTAAAGGTAGTAGGTATCTCTATGGATAACTCAAAAGCGGCATGGATGAAATCCATTGATAAAATACAGATACCGTGGCTTCATGTTTCATCCCTCAAAGGTATGAAAAGATGCCCGGTCGCGGAACTTTATCAGGTGTATGCCATTCCTAAATTATATATCATAGACAAGGAAGGAAAAATCGTAGACAAGGACTTGCGCGGAGAGGATTTGAAGAAAAAGGTGGACGGGCTTTTCGCCCGTCAGTAGAAGCGGGGTCAATGTCCATCCGGCACATAAAGCATCACCTGATCCAGTACCACTCCTTCATCCAATGCCTTAATCACCAGTTGGTGGGATTTCTTCCCGGACACAGGAAGCGTTATCTTCCGGATAGCCTGATTACGTAATACATTCTCCTTCCATTCTTCACTGCGCCCTTTCGTTTCATAAGAAACCACCTGAGGCGCCGCATTGTCCAATGATATGGAGAAACGTAATTGTTCTCCGCGCACAGGATGATTCGGTAGCAAACGAATATCGACTTCTACCGAATCCGCTTTCCAGTTATCAAAAGAGAAAGTCAGCGCATCGTTCATACGGATACCTGTCGCACGGCCTTCATAACCCAGACCTTCATAGTCCGAGTTTTTATCCGGCTTATTCTTGCCGTCCAGTCCGTTCCACTTATGGATAGCGGTTCGTTCTTCCACCATCGGAGAAGTAGCTGTTGCTCTCTCCACCCGGTTGAATACAGGAAGTTTGCGGGGTTTGAAATCCATCATCCGGTTCCATTTACCATCTTCCAAAGAATTATAATGCTGTGTCAACACGGCAATGCTGTCATAAGCCGCATCACTCTTTTCCCAATCTGCCTTTCCGTGACGGGCAAGTTGGGCATACAATAGTTTCCGGTTCATCTGCGCGGCAGCCTGTACCGGATATTTCACCAGTTCGAAATAGGCACTTTGTCTATTGGCCGGTACTTTCGTTGCCGCCCGTTCTACAGTTTCCGACAGTTCATTATAGGAGCGTAAACGCCCGTTTATCTCTTTCTCGTTCCACGGCAAATCCTTGACAATACGATAGGCGGGATCTTTTTCTTCTTCCCGCGTGTTCCCCATAAATTCCGGTTTGCGGATGTGAGCCAGTCGATAATGTTCCTGCATTGCGGGCAATACGGCCTTTGCGCATGAAGTGCCAAATTCCCGTGTCAGCCAGTGTTTCAGGTGGTTAGTCACACCTTCCGCAGTAACCGCATTCAGGTTCCACGCCATATCCATAAATAGTTCAATCTGATATTCGGCAGGCTTGATGTCTCCCACATTCAGTATCCACATCTTCTGTATGCCTTCATCATAAGCCAGTTTCATCTGCTGATAAATCAGCGAAGGGCTCATTGTGCCCAGCCAAAGATGGTCGTGCGGGCGTCCCCAATAGGAGACGTGATAATAAATTCCGTTGCCCCCTTTACGCGCGCGTTCTTCTGCCGTAGGGAAATGACGGATATAACCGTAATTATCATCACACCACATCAATGTAACGTCATCGGGCACCTGCAATCCGGCATGATAAATATCGAGTACTTCTTTATAGGGAATAAAGACTTGCGGAACTTTGGTAATATCTTTATTGACATATTTCTCAATCAACCCGCGCTGGTCTACAAATACGCGGTCTATCACCGCCTTCTGCTCTTCCACCGTTTTGGCTCCCTGCATCTTGCCATCGTGTACGCCACGCATTCCCAACGTATAGAGTATTTCCTGACCTGCAACCTCTTTCACACGGTCTTCCCAAAATTTATAAACGGCGGCACTGTTGTTTACATAGTCGTATGCGCCCTCTCCTCTCCGTTTCCACTCACCGGCGGCATTACAAGCCATCGGTTCGCAGTGGGAAGCTCCTATAAATATCCCGTATTTCTTCGCGGCTTCCCGATTGCCTTTGGTCAGAAAGAAAGGAAGCGTACATTCGTGCATAGCCGGCCAATAGGTGTTGGCACGCAAGCGAAGCAGCAGTTCAAAGATACGTTCGTTTGTACGCGGCCCGATTTCACCTTTTACAGTCGAAGGTTCGTAAGTCCTGCTGCTCCATGGCATCAGTCCCCAATCTTCGTCATTGATAAAAATACCGCGATATTCTACTGAAGGCGACTGGAAGTTCCGGAACTTTCGGGAAAGCTTGAAGAGTTTCTTCTTCTCCGGAGTTACATCCGCCCACCATTCCCAGGGAGATACTCCCAACAAACGGGAGATTTCGAGTATGCCATAGGCCGTACCGTGCTTGTCGCTGCCTGCCACTATCAGTTTCCCTTCCGGAGAGACTGCAAGCAGAAAAGCCTGTTTCTTACCTTTCAGTACAGAAACATCTATACCGGCTCGTTCGATAAGTTCACTCTGTCCCAGTGTTCCTGCTATAATCGTTCCCATTTTCTCATTCACCCGGGTTGTCGCCGATAACACAGTCTGAATGTCACGACCCAGCATTTCTAATGCGGTACGTACTACTAACTCTTCCGAGGGGCTGCAAGCTATCTCAACCTTTTGACCGGAAGTTAAAATAAAATCTTTCTGCTTGCCTTGGATTGGCAAGGCAGCTACCCAGAAAATAACAAAGGAAAACAGGAATATATGTCTCATTGGTTCTATTATTTATAGAATGCAAAATTAAGGATTTGATAGAGAAACACTATGTATCTGCGTACAATCTCATAGAATTCTGTCCGGTTTCTTTTAGAATCCTACCGGCAGTGTAAGTAACTGGTACATTAATGTACGTGCCATCCGTATCTGTCCTTTCGTATTGGGGTGCAAACGGTCATACCCCGCATCATAAAAGTAAACCAACTGTTCTTCCACCATCGGATTCAGTCCTGTCACCGCATTAAAGTCTATCACAGATACTCCCCATACATTTCCGGCTTCCTTAACCGCTTGCACATAAGCATCCACATATTCACCACAGCTATTCTGATAGTTTTCGTCCGGCTGCACATTCGTTTCTCCAAAATCCGCCAACGAGCGATGCAACGGAGTCAACAGCACAATCTGCTTATCCGGAAAAAGCTGTTTCAACCGTTTCATTCCGATATTGATGCGCCCCTTATACGTATTTCCATCCATTACAGGAGTGCGTTTCTTACGTGTTTCCATCTTTTTAGTCTCGCCACGAGCCGCCATCACCCGTTCTTCCGTTTCCGTAAACCATTCTCCGATAGGAACACCCGCATTAAAATCATTCGTACCCATGAAAACAATGATTGCATCCACTTCCCCGCCATGTTCTTTCTTCAACTGTTCCGCCTGACGAGGCACGTCATTCCATTGCCTGCCGCTTATGCCATATACATAAGGAGTAATCCCCAACCATTCCTGCAAGAAATCCCAGTATTTCTTAATCTTATCGCCATAGCAATTCGGGTCTGTGATAGAATCTCCTATATATCCTACTCTCTTCCCCTGCCACGGATGCTGAACCCATCCGTTATTATTTTCACCAGAGTTTACGACTTTAGAAGACTGACTCTGTCCAAGTACAAAACAAGAACAGAAAAATAGAACTGTACATGTGAGTAATAGCTTGCTTTTCATTGGTATTTATCTATTAAATGAGACATTTGTATTCAATATCCGGCAAATGTAACTCAAAAAAATATAGTTTCAAGCAATTTTATTACATATCCTACTCAAAAACGAGCAAATATCCATCATCATAGCTCGCTGCTCTTGCCATTATGGCGGGGCGAACACTCAATAACCATTACGTCTTATTTGGCTTGTATTATTCCCAATCTCCATATTCCCTTCTCTTTATGAGTAATATATTCTGCTTCATTACTCAGTAAGACTCTAGCAAAGCCCGAAGTTCAATCCGTATTACTTCGACAGTAACCTTACAAAGCCGGCTTATAAACAGATTTATTTGACGATTCTTGCTAAAATGCACGTTCACAGTATTTTTCTTCCAAGAATCTATGGACGTTTATTCCTAAAAACATATCTTTGTCACGAACTAAAAGAAGAAATTGGATGTTTAACTCATTTTCATATCGTAAGGATTCCGTTCTGTAAATAATCTGTAAGCCTTCCTCTCATTACAGATTATCCCTTATGTTTTCTGACATATTCATGTCGGAGTTATCTTTTATATTTGAATTTTTAAACAACTTGTATGGTCAAATACTCATAAAGCATCATTGTATGCCTCCATTTGCCATATACCTAAAACATTAAAAACAATGAGTAACGAATTAAAGTCAATCCACGATTTCGATTTCACAATGATATGTAATTACTTCAAGTTATTGGAACGTCAAGGTCCCGGAAGCCCCGAAGTCACACAAAAAGCCGTAAGTTTTATCAACGAGCTGTCAGACGAGGCCAAAATAGCCGATATTGGTTGTGGCACAGGCGGACAGACAATGACACTGGCCAACTATACAAAAGGACAGATTACAGGTATTGACCTTTTTCCCGATTTTATCGAGATATTCAACAGGAATGCAGCTAAATTACATTGCGATGACAGAGTAAAAGGCATTGTCGGTTCAATGGATAATCTGCCGTTTCAAGATGAGGAACTCGATCTAATCTGGTCAGAAGGCGCTATCTATAATATAGGATTCGAACGCGGAATGAATGAATGGAACAGATTCCTTAAAAAGAACGGATTCATCGCTGTAACGGAAGCATCCTGGTTTACTCCGGAACGCCCTGCCGAGATAGAAGACTTCTGGATGGCCAATTATCCGGAAATCGATACGATTCCGAATAAAATAGCACAAATGGAGAAAGCAGGATATACGCTGACAGCCCATTTCATTTTACCGGAAAACTGTTGGACCGAGCATTTCTATGCTCCCCAGTTCCCGGCCCAGGAAGCTTTCCTGAAAGAATATTCGGGAAATGCCGCGGCTGCAGACCTCATTGCCGGACAACGGTACGAAGAGAGCCTATATTATAAGTACAAGAAATACTATGGCTACGTATTCTATATAGGACAAAAAAGATAATTAACATCTGCCGGAGAAGTTAGCAAGATAGGATAACTCTCCGGCACTTATTATCCTTTACTTTGCAAAAAGATATGGAAACGAAAGAACTAAATAGGCAAGAATACCAATTACGGATTGATAAAGTCACAGACTATATCCATAATCATATAGACCAGCCGCTCTCTTTACAGAAAATGGCCGGTATCGCATGCTTTTCGCCTTTCCATTTTCACCGTGTCTTTGTATTTCTGACAGGTGAGACGCCTACGGATTACATCAAACGCATCCGGATTGAAAAAGCAGCCCTATTATTAAAACAAGACAAGGAACTTTCCGCCACCGAAATTGCCCGCCTTTGCGGCTTTAGCAGCCTTTCACTTTTAAGCCGCAATTTCAGGCAACATTTCGACATGACTATCCGGGAGTTCCGTTCACTATAATAAAACTCTAAAAAGACATGGAAAATAAGATTCTGATTTTTCGAACTTCTATCACCAGAAGATGTGACATCAAACGGATAGGAAAGCTTTTGGCCCAATACCCCCAAATAGATAAATGGAACGTGGACTTTGAAGACTGGGAGAAAATATTAAGGATAGAGTGCAGCGGAATCACTGCACTCGAAATCACGGAAACTCTCCGGAACAATCATATTTTTGCCATCGAGCTGGAATAAAGTCGAATTGGAATAAAGAAAAGAAGGTTTCAAACTCCCAACAATTGTTTCAGTTCCGACACTCCCTCGGAAGCCCCTTTCTGAATCACATGTATCGAGCGGGAAGTATGTGTATCTACCGGTTTCGGATCAATCAGATACACCTCTGCCCCTCTCGGTACATAATGAAGCAACCCTGCTGCCGGATATACATTGAGCGAAGTTCCGATTATCACAAAGATATCCGCCTTCTCCACATACCGGATAGCCGTTTCAATCTCCGGTACAGCCTCGCCGAACCATACGATAAAAGGTCGCAGTTGAGTCCCGTCTCCGGCTTTATCTCCCATCTTCACTTCATATTCTTCAGGCTTCAATTCCTTTATATAATGGGGATTATACGGATCTCTACTCGAACAAACTTTAGTCAGTTCGCCATGCAGATGGATGGTATGGCTACTTCCGGCACGTTCGTGCAGGTTATCTACATTCTGCGTCACTATTGTCACTTTGAAGTCCTTTTCCAGTTCCGCCAACAATTCATGCCCGCGGTTCGGCTTCACTTCCAGCAACTGTTTCCGGCGTTCATTATAGAAATTAATCACCAAAGCCGGATCACGCTGATACCCTTCGGGAGTAGCCACCTGCTCCACAGGATATTTATCCCACAAACCACCTGCATCCCTGAACGTACTGATTCCACTCTCGGCACTCATACCTGCCCCCGTCAAAATTACCAGATTCTTCATATTTGTTCCTCCTTCTGTTCGTTTTAAGATATACAAATGTAATCAGAATCATCGGAACAAAAGAATAAATTCTCCAAAGAAAAAGAGCTATCTTTCACGGATATAAGAATTTTTAAATACCAAATGCTAAATCATTCAAATAAAACACGTACTTTTGCGATTCATAAATTTGCAATTGATTGGAAGCTAAAACTATGAAGGTGATGCCTTTCAATCGCCAACAAAAAACATTATATGGATAAATTCAGTTACTCTATTGGCCTGGGAATCGGTCAAAACTTATCAAGCATGGGGATTGGGAATCTCTCGGTAGAAGACTTTGCACAGGCAATCAAAGATGTATTGGAAGGCAACCAGACGGCTATCAGCCATCAGGAAGCCCGCGAAATAGTAAACAAGTATTTCGAAGAACTCGAAGCTAAGATGGGTGCTGTCGCCATCGAACAGGGAAAAGCTTTCCTCGAAGAAAACAAGAAAAAAGCAGGTATAGTGACTTTACCCAGCGGATTACAATACGAAATTATCAACGAAGGTACAGGCAAAAAGCCCAAAGCTACCGATCAGGTAAGATGTCATTACGAAGGTACGCTGATTGACGGCACACTGTTCGACAGTTCTATCCAACGTGGTGAACCTGCTGTATTCGGTGTTAACCAAGTAATCCCGGGATGGGTGGAAGCACTGCAACTGATGTCTGAAGGCGCTAAGTGGAAACTGTATATTCCGTCAGAACTGGGTTATGGCGCAAGAGGTGCAGGAGAAATGATTCCTCCTCACAGCACACTGGTATTTGAAGTAGAATTACTCGAAGTATTATAAATAAAAAATTTCAAAGCAAAATGAAAAAAGTTAGTATTTTTATGGCAATCGCCGCTGCTGCAAGCCTTGCTTCTTGTACAGCTCAGTCTCCTAAAGCAAATCTGAAAACAGATCTCGACTCACTGTCTTATTCTATCGGTATGGCTCAGACTCAAGGTCTGAAAGGTTATCTGACAGGTCGTCTGGATGTAGATACTGCATACATGGCAGATTTCATCAAAGGTTTGAACGAAGGTGCAAACAAGACCAGCAAGAAAGACATCGCTTACATGGCAGGTCTGCAAATCGGTCAGCAAATCAGCAACCAGATGATGAAAGGTATCAACCAGGAATTGTTCGCAGGTGACTCTACCAAGACTATCAGCAAAGACAACTTCATGGCCGGTTTCATCGCAGGTACTTTGGAAAAAGGCGGCATGATGACTATGGACGAGGCTCAGACTTATACTCGTACAGCTATGGAAACTATCAAAGCAAAAGCTCTGGAAGAAAAATATGCTGACTACAAAGCTGAAAACGAAAAGTTCCTTGCTGAAAACAAAACTAAAGAAGGTGTAAAAACAACTCCGAGCGGTCTGCAATACAAAGTTATCACTGAAGGTAAGGGTGAAATTCCTGCTGACACTTGCAAAGTGAAAGTGAACTACAAAGGTACTTTGATTGACGGAACTGAATTTGACAGCTCTTACAAACGTAACGAACCGGCTACTTTCCGTGCCAACCAGGTAATCAAAGGTTGGACAGAAGCCCTGACTATGATGCCTGTAGGTTCTAAATGGGAACTTTACATCCCTCAAGACCTTGCTTATGGCGCAAGAGAATCAGGCAACCAAATCAAACCGTTCTCTACTTTGATTTTCGAAGTTGAATTGGTAAGCATCGAAAAAGATAAGAAATAAGAAAGTTTCTTTCTAAATAGAAAAAGGAAAGAGGTGCAAAGCGTTTGCCCCTCTTTTTTTTGCTTTTTCCTATTTTTTTTCTCGGAAAAGAAGAATAATTAAAATAAATCTCTATATTTGCTTACTATTTGATAACAACTGGAAATTATAATTTATTATTATGGAAAGAATAGACAACCTCGACAGGCAGATCCTAGAGATTATCTCCCAGAATGCCCGCATCCCTTTTAAAGACGTAGCAGCCGAATGTGGAGTGTCACGTGCAGCCATTCACCAACGTGTGCAAAGACTGATTGACCTAGGTGTCATTGTAGGCTCAGGTTACCATGTTAATCCGAAATCCCTTGGCTACAGAACTTGTACCTATGTCGGTATCAAGCTGGAAAAAGGCTCTATGTACAAATCTGTTGTGGCAGAACTTCAAAAAATTCCCGAAATTGTGGAATGTCACTTCACCACAGGCCCGTACACCATGCTGACCAAGTTATACGCATGTGACAACGAGCACCTGATGGATTTGCTGAACAACAAAATGCAAGAGATACCGGGCGTAGTAGCTACCGAGACGTTGATTTCTCTGGAGCAGAGCATCAAGAAAGAAATTCCTATTCGCGTAGAGAAATAAGCGTATCATGGAATTTCTAAATGAATATCACCTTGCAGGATTATCCATCGGAATTTGCACCTTTTTGATTATCGGCCTTTTTCACCCTGTCGTGGTAAAGGCCGAATATTATTGGGGCACAAAATGCTGGTGGATATTTCTGATACTTGGCATAGCCGGAGTCATTGCCTCATTAAGCATTGATAATGTGATACTGTCTTCCTTGCTTGGTGTCTTCGCTTTCTCTTCCTTTTGGACGATCAAAGAGGTCTTTGAACAGGAAGAACGGGTAAAAAAAGGCTGGTTTCCCAAGAACCCGAAACGGAAATATAAGTTTTGAGAACAAAGAATAGCAGTTTTTTATCGAAAGGATTTGCATAATTCGACAGAAAATACTACTTTTGTCACCGCATCCAACAAATGGATACATCGGACTTGTAGCTCAGTTGGTTAGAGCAACAGACTCATAATCTGGAGGTCCCTGGTTCAAGCCCAGGCTGGTCCACAAACTAAGAGGCTCATTCCTAAGGGAATAGAGCCTCTTTTAGTTTGTAGAACCTCACAGATATAAGTCTGTTGCTTGGGTAATATTAGCCTTAATTTAGGTAGTTGTTGACCTATTGTTGACCCCAAATTAATAGGTTAAAATGCTAACAATTAAAGCAGAAGTCCAACAGGACAAACAGAGGAGTGATAAGACATACAATGTCAAGGTAAGGTTTACAATGAATAGAAAGGTAAGAAGATTATCTACAAACCTATTCATAACACCTAAAGAACTTACTAAAGACTTCAAATTCAAGGAAGGTACTCCTATTAAGAAGGAGATTGATAATCTGGTAGTATACTACAAAGAACGGTGTAACAAACTTCAAATAGACCAGAATAATTACACATTAGAGGACATATTGGAGTTATTAAACCATGAACATGAGAAGAACCAAGTAATAGATTTCATTAAATTCAGTCATGAATGGATAGCCTCAACTACAATCAAAGGTGCACCCAATTATACAACTGCCATTAATGCTTTAGTGCGTTTCATAGGTAAGGAGGAGTTGGATATTAATCTAATTACTCTTGACTTCTTAGAAGACTTCAAATCATTCTTGAATAAAGAACGTGAGATACGGACTAAAAGATTAATGCAGCAAGGCAAACGTGTACCTTCCAATCGTTCACTCTCCCTTTATTTGATAAGTATCAAGAAGTTGTTCAATGAAGCCAAGAAGAGGTATAATAAGAAGGATAAGAATTTAATCTTAATTCCCAACTCACCCTTCATAGAACTTGAAATACCCAAACAAGAAGCTACCCGTAAAAGAGCTATATCCGCAGATATTATAAAGAAGGTATGGAAGTTACCATATAAGGACATGAAGAAGGGTTACAAAGCTACGTGCCGTTATAATTTGGCTAAGGATTGCTTCATTCTCTCATTCTGCCTTATGGGTATGAACTCAGCAGATTTATACAATGCCACTGAAATGAAAGGTAATACAATTACATATAATCGTACAAAGACTAAAGACCGCAGACTGGATAAAGCTCAAATGAAGGTTGATATACCTAAATTAGCCCAACCTCTCATTGAGAAGTATAAGGATAAAACAGGTAAACGCCTCTTCAATTTCTATCAATATTACGTTGACGAGAAAGGTTTTAATAAAGCCATAAACTATGGTTTAAAGGAGATTGGAAGATTATTGGAGATTGATGACTTGGAATATTATGCAGCGCGCCACTCATGGGCTACCATAGCACTCAATAAAGTGGGAATTGACAAATATACAGTCCATGCAGCGTTAAACCACGTTGATGAAACAATGAGGGTAACGGACATCTACATTGAGCGGGATTTCGCCAACGAGAACAGGGCTAATGCGAAGGTCGTGAAGTACGTATTTGGTAGGATGTAATTACATTCTGTAGTAATTTGTAATGCTGTTCTATTGTGTAATGGAGCAGCATTATTTATCTTTACAGCATAATATTGAGAAGCGATATGAGAGATTACATACTACCAATTCCAGAATTAAAGAAGATAGAACCCATACTCACGGAATACTTTGGCTATAAGCGTGCCATGTTTGAGAATGAGTTGTCAGCTACTTACTACCATAAATATCCCAACGGAATCAGTGAAGATATTTGTAAGAACTACATGACAGACTATTCATTTCTAAATACTATCGCAGTAGATAACGGAGTATTTGATTATAAACGGTATGCTCCCAAATCTACTTCTATCAGTAAGGCGTTTAATCCAAGTAGCTTCATTATGGATTCAGAACACAATATACTTATCACCCTGCCAAGTGATAATTTATTGGAACGGCTGACTGATTTATTACAGAAGCATGGTGAAACTGATAATGACGGAGTAATTGGAATAAGTATGCTTGTTGTAGCTGCCATATATGAGAAGTATAAGAATGGTGAACTTTACACAGAAGTTGTCATATCAGAGAACACACTACCTTATCTGAAACAAGTTCGTCCAGAGATGTTAAAGCTATATGAGTTGCTGAATACCAAGAGATACTCACCTTCCAAGAAGAAGGAACTAAGGGTATTCAGTCCTATAACCATTGATAACGGAGTTAAGAAGATTACTCTTGATAACTCTTGCTATTGGCTGACTGATTTATTGGATAACTACCTTCACATCTATTTAGGAGTAAACAGTTTGGAAGAAGCCCAACAGGAATTGAAGGAAGTATATTCACAGAAGAAGGGCAGGAAAGCCAATAATGCAGCCCATAATCTAATCATGTATGGTACATTCCACCTGTTACAAAGATATTCCTCAATAAAGACCAAGAGTGAACAGATACGCATGACTTTAGACTACATGGAATTATTATTTGAAGCAGGCAGTTTCAATAATGATGAGAACTACACCAATGCAACAATAGCCTATTTGGTGAAACAAGGCTATAAACCGCAATGGAAGACCAAACAGACAGAAGACTACAACTTCTCACCCAATAATCAATCTACAGAACATCTCTGGTAATTAATAATCCACCAATCCTTACAGACTACCATGTAATCACGTGGTAGTTATTTTTATGTCTTTAAATTAGCTAATTCGCTGATATTCTTACATCTAAAGAATACACTTCAAATCGCCTTCTATTCTTTATAACACACCTTCTGACTATTCCTCACCTTTGCAATGTAATCAGAAACGATAAGGCGCCAAGTTGAAGATTGCACCAACTTAATTATTAATTTAAATTTAAACAATTATGAAGAAGATTTATTTGACAATTAAAATTGTAGCCAATAATGAAGTAAGAAACGTAGCTTTCGCTAAGGGTATTAACCGTGCCATCAACTTGGGTAATGTAGAGAAGATATTAGCCATGATGAAGGTCAAGGGTTATAGAAAGGCAGAAATGGTACAGGTCGTTAAGGCAGAAGATGTAATCACAACAGGTGACATTCGTCTGGTTGACATAAACGGACAGGATATAAATCCAGAGGATGCAGCCAAATACTTCCTTGTATTGGACGGTCAGCACAGAACCATTGCCGCATCCCTCTATAATGAATGGGCAGCGGAGAACGGAGAGGAAGCAATAAATGTACCCGCCATTGAAGTTGAACTGCAAGGGAATGAAACTATTGCAGAATACATCAACGAGATTAATATTACCAAGAAGGAATGGACTACCCCAGACTATGTGCGTGGTGCAGCCAATATTAACCCAGACAATGAATTTCTGCAACGGTACAACGAATTAATAAAGAGCGAGAAGAACCCAGACGGTTATCCAATCTCAACACTGAACCTTATCTTTTGTGGCAATAATAACGCCATATCAAAGTCTGACTTCTCTTTATTATGCTCTGGTAAGGATGAGAAGGGGAAGAAGGTGAAGAAGCCTATCATTCCAGCCTATAACATGGAGACAGGTAACAAGTTCATCCAAATCTGCAAGGATAAAGGCTTTGATGACAAGGATATTGCCAAGAGATACTTAAGTAACCAATTCAATAATATCAAGACAATTACAGGAGACGTCAAGGAAGCTGTCAAGATATTCCAGTCCATTACACAGAACGACAAGGCGGCAATGTTCAATACACACGGAAATCTGGACGAGAATTTAGTAATGGAACAGTTTGAGAAGATAAGAGAACGGTACAATCGCCCTACTACTGTCATCTCAATTAAAGACGGCAAGGAAGTGACCGCCAATGATGACACAGAGGACATTCCTTATCTGGAAGCGGAAGAAGTCTAACCATGTAAAGAGCCTATGTGACAGGTAGGCTCTTCTACTCCAGATTCTTCCAGAGTGGTGAATTTCCATTATATAATAATACGGGTTACCCTAATAAATGAAGCTGAGAGTAACTTAAAGTCTGATTATTGAGGTGACAGGTAGCTGTTTTCCAATCACCAAGCAGAAGTGGGGATAAAGTTGGAATCTCCAAAGAGTGGTGAATTATCCCTATATAAAACGGTCAGTTACCCCAATATTCAGAGTTTAGGATTATTTAAAGTCCAATAATTAGGGGCATAGGTAACATATTTAAAATCACAAAAGATAACTTATGGTAAAGTTAGAAATTCAAGAGCGGGACGGCTTCCTCATTATGAAGGACTTCCCAAAGAACTGTATCTTCAACAAGGTGAAGACAGGATGTGGTGCTACTACGATAGCACTTACCAATGACGAGAATTATATAATTGCCGTACCTACGACGGAGTTAGTAATTAATAAATGTTATCCACCTAAGGATAAGAATGGTAAGGACATTACTTGGAAGAGGTCACAGATTCAAGCAGGCGTAAGTCCTACTAATGACAAACTGTTCGGCTTGTATGGCAGTTTCAATAAAACAGTGCAAGCCAAGTTAAGGAAGTTTCTTGATAAGGACGGAGTGAAGAAGATAATCTGCACTTATGACAAGGTTGACAAGTTGATTCCTGTTATCAATCCACTGGAATTTAAAATACTTGTGGATGAGTACCACAACCTGTTAAAACAGTACGGGTTTAGGACAATGGTGATAAATCAAATCATAGAGAACTTCAAATGTTTCAAATCCCATTGCTTCCTGACCGCAACCCCTATCCCAGAACTGTTCAAGCCCAAAGTCTTTGCTGAAATGACAGAGTACGTGGCTGACTGGAAGACAGTGGATAAGATTACAGTCTACCCCTATCCATGTAAAAGCGCAAGCAGTACGGCTGCCAAGATTATAAGGCATTATAAAGACAACGGTCATTTTGTACTGGACGGGATTAAGAGTGAGGAAGCTTACTTCTTTGTTAATAGCGTAAGAGAGATTAAGGAGATACTTGAAGAAGCCAGACTGACTAATGATGATTGCAGAATTATATGTGCGGATGACGAGAAGAACCATTACAAACTGGAAGGCTTTGAAATCTCCAGTTCAACAGCTCCCGCCAAACGGTTTACATTTGTAACCTGTAAGGCGTTTGAAGGAGTGGATTATTATTCTGAAACGGCAATATGCTTCATTGTCAGCAACGGTTACAACAAGCATACCCTAATCAGCATTGATATGGATATTCCCCAGATTGCAGGACGTATCAGAACCAAATCCAATCCGTTCAGAAACAAGATAGTCCATATCTTTAATCCAAAGGTTATGAACTACTACCTTCCATTTGCTGAAATGAAGCAGAAGATAGCTAAGGAACTTGCAGCGGCAGAGGAACGGATACAGGTATTGAATGAGAGCAAGTTAGGGGAAGCTGCAAGGAAACAGCAGGACGATGAACTTAAGAAATTGGGGGCTGATACATATATCATCAAGAAGGGTGACAGGTATGAAGTCAATGACATGGTTGCCCAGTTAAAACTCTACCAACACTGGACTACACGTATAGTGTACAGGTCGGCAGAAGCATTGCAGGAAGGCTACAGACAGTTGGGCATGGCAATAGTCCAGACGTATGAATGGAACATTGCAGACGAGAATATTATCAAAGGCATACTTACCACTCCCCAATTCAGAGACAGGCTCAAACGCTTCTGTGACTTGAAGGAGAAATCCGCTCTGACTGATAACGAGCGGCAGGAGTTGGAAAGCCTTATGAAGAGAGACCCAATATTAGAACAGGGATATCAGCAGCTTGGATTAAGCCAACTAAGGAGAACAAGAACCAAGAAGGCTATCAAGGCTTTGATTGAATAAGAATAAAACTCCAGACCACTAATACGGTTTGGAGTTTCTTATTAT
The DNA here is from genome assembly GCF_900130125.1 of Bacteroides congonensis. Lineage (GTDB taxonomy): Bacteria > Bacteroidota > Bacteroidia > Bacteroidales > Bacteroidaceae > Bacteroides > Bacteroides congonensis. The sequence continues at coordinate 1,210,598 of NZ_FQXY01000010.1, read as the reverse complement.
ATACCCCAACCCAAGAATAGGGTACTCTAAATTCATACCCCCGCTCTTAAGATTTAGGTCGTGTTTCTATTTGAACTTTATGCAGTGATAGAGTGAAATATTTGATTTGTCAGTGAACAGGCTGACATATATCAGATGTATATCATGCGCTAAGCTTTATTGTTACTCCTAACGTCCCCCTTACCCATTATTGGAGAAATGAAAGGATAACATGAATCGCTATTCAGCCCACAAACGCTTTGAACTTCTGAAATGTGCGGACTTATCAATGATTTGTATATGTCTACATATAAAGATGCACAAAGATAAGTGAATGAATAGAACTTCATGTTAAGCCCTCATTTTGTCCTCAAATGCAGTATTTACTAATCATATTAACTTAATAATTTATCAGATTATGGAATCAACATTACAGATTATGCCAGTGCAGAGAATTAGTAGAAACTTTGGTGAATTTGCAGAAGAAGCGGTAATAATTGAAGAGCCAATTATCAAACAGAAACGCCCGTTATTTATTGAAGCCAATACGATTGAAGCCAGTTTGGAACATCTACGGAATGATTGCATTATCCCTGTATTTGCCAAAGATAACGAAGCTACATTATCTCATGTGGCTTTTATCGAAGCGGTACAGGATGCAACCAATACATTCTTTAGCGGTGAACAAATTGAATTGCCAGATATTCGTGTAAGCCATGTAATCAAAGGCAGGATTCCTGAAGCCATACATAAGCCCGCCAATCAGTTATTAGAGAGTGACAAGACTATCTATTACGAGAGGTGCGCTTTTGTTATTGAAGTTCCTACTATCTATGAGACAGTACACGGTAACAGGCTAACACTTACTATTGGCGGTGTCAGAGCTTATAACCACACCAATCTTTATTCAAAGAAGGGTGCGGAGCGGTTTAAAGTGTTTATTGGCTTTACTTGTAAGGTTTGCACAAATCTATGTGTATCTACAGACGGTTATCTTAGTTGCTTGGAAGTTACCAATACAAGGGATTTATATCAAGCGGTATTGGAGATGTTCCACAAATACGATGCAGCCAAACACATACATTTGATGCAGTCTTTAGGCAATACCAGTATGACAGAGCATCAGTTCTGCCAGTTACTTGGAAGAATGAGACTTTATCAGTCATTACCACAAGGCTATCAAAAGGATATTCCTAAAATGTTGCTTACTGATACACAGGTTAACAATGTGGCTAAAGCGTATATCAATGACGAGAACTTTGGCAGCTTGGGAAATGACTTGTCCATGTGGAAGTTCTACAACTTGCTCACAGGTGCAAATAAGAGTAGCTATATAGATTCATTCTTGGATAGAGCCTATAATGCTACAGAACTTGCAACGGGGATATGTTCCGCTTTACACGGTGATGACAAATACCAATGGTTTCTTAGTTAGTGGTATTACACACAGTATTTAACAGGGACATCCATATAATAAGGGTGTCCCTTATTTTATTCATTACTTAATTAATAATTAAAGATTTATGTTAGTAGCATTATTCGCTGTTATATTTTGGACTATTATGTTCTTTATTGCATGTGCAGTTTCGCCTATTGTATTCTTCTTCATGATTATTTGGACTATATATCAATATTTCAAATTATTATGTTGAGGTAGTACATGAAGTACTAATAAGGGTATCTATATACTATATATAGGTACTCTTTATTAGCTATAGCCAGTAGTATAATATTCACTTTGATAATTAGTGAATGTTTAGCTAATAATCAGTAAGTTAGATATTCCAGTTTAAAATTAATATTCACTTATATTAGTTTCACTATAAATCAGAACGTTATGTCACTTAAATATTCAAGTACAACAGCAGATTATCTGCAATGGAGCGAAGCAATGAACCTAATAAGAAAATTGGCAAGGGATAGTAATTATAAGATGTCACTTCTTATTGCTTTAGGTTGCTTCACAGGTTTAAGAATTTCTGATATTCTTGCTTTAAGGTGGAATCAGATATTAGATGCAGAAGAATTTACCATTACAGAGATTAAGACAGGGAAGCAAAGGACAATTAGGATTAACATGCAGCTACAACAACATATTAGGGATTGTTATGAGCATATAAATCCAGTTGGCATAAATGCGCCTGTATTGATAAGTCAGAAGGGGACAGTGTACACAGTTCAGAGAATCAATGTCATGTTGAAGGAGATTAAGAAGAAGTACAGGTTGCATATAGGCAATTTCAGTTGTCATTCTCTTAGGAAGACCTTTGGCAGACAGGTTTATAACATGAATAACGATAATTCGGAGCTTGCACTTGTCAAGTTCATGGAACTATTCAATCATTCCAGTGTGTCAATTACTAAGAGATACTTGGGATTAAGGCAAGAGGAATTACTTAATACCTATGATTGTCTTAGCTTCTGATAATTGGGTTGGTATGGAAGTTCAGAATTTCTACTTATATGGGGATTTGGCAAGTTTCATACCAACCTTGAATTATTGAGTAGAGACAGCTCTCAACATTTAATAAACAATAGTTCTTGCAAATATAAACATCTTTCGTAACTTTGTGGCAGTTTCAGATACCTAATGTGTTAGGGCTGAAGGGACATAGTTAACGAAGAGCGTTTAAAATATTATCTTGTACTGGAATCTCGACAATTCTATTACCCAAGATAGTAGGCAAGAACGCTCACGTCAATGTTATATATTCGCTTCAATAGGTGAACTATATATCATATGGCGTGGGCTATTGTTTATTATTGGGTAAGGGCAGTCGAGAGCCTCAGTACAGTAATATTCGATAGTTCCCACGCTTCTTGTATGTAGTAGCCAACTATAGGGAACAGGTTGGCATAAATACAGGTATATAAGAAACAGACAGTCTATTTTACTACTCAACAGTTCTTTGTCAAAGAAGTGTGCAACTCCGTGTTGTGTTCCTCACACTTATATCTCAATTATTAACGCTCTCTATTAGGAACGTAGAAGCACAAACAGATTATTACAATGAAGATATTCAGATTAATTGGTATGCTTCTCTTAGGAAGTAGTACTCTATTCTCTTGTAGTAATAATGAGGATGAACTACCACCTAAAGAACAGGAGCAGACTAACCAAGAAACCTACACTATCTCATTCAATTTGGGCGGAGAATTTATCTCCACTTCTGAAACTCCTTTAAGCAGAACAGAAGTTGCGCCAAAGAAGATATATGGGATTAATGTGTACTATAAGAAGGACGGAGATACGAATTATCAGAATTATGCTTATGGACTGTTTGATAATATTGAAGATATGACTATTTCTTTAATTGGTGGATATAAATATAAGTTTGAATGTTCTATGGTAAAGAATGATACTGATACGTTATATCACGATATTGAAACATATTATGCTCCATTCCATACATGGTGTATCAATCATAAATATGAAGGTAGAATTTTAGAAAATAAGTTCAATATTTCTACAACAAATCAGATTACGCCAATGCAAGGATTAAAGGAAGGAACAACGAGTGTTGAAGGTAGATGGGAATACGAATCCTTTAATTATCCTAAAACAGATAGATTCTATGGCGAGCTAATCGATTATACTCCTACTAAAGACGGAGTTGCTAATATAGATTTAAAGCGTACAGCCTTTGGAATTAAATTTATAGTAAACCCACCTGTAGACGGAACATTATTTATTAATAATATTTATACAAATAACGGTTCTATAAATTCTGATATTAAACTATCAGCAGACGATAACATATTGGAATATTCTTCCATGTACACCTTCTATGAGGTTTATAAATGTTGGCAAGTAGAGAAGTACAGCAAAGATTTTACCATACAACTAACATGGGAGCGGGCTAATGGAGCTACCCAAACGTTTGAGAAGATAATTACTGCCAAACGTAATGTATTGACTACTATTAATATAAATGTGAATGGTGGTACTACAGATTCTTCTTTAGGAGTTAAAGAGGATGATACTCCAATGGGAAACGAGAATGTTGATATGAATTTCAACGGTGGTGATTTAGACGATAATGAAGTGAACCCTAATATATAATTTATTAATTAACTAAAACAATTCAAAGATGAAGACATTAAGATTTATTGGTATGGCTATAGTAGCCATTATTATGAGTGTAAATTTCGTTGCTTGTAGCGATGACGATGATGACATTGATGTAAGTCAGTTAGAGGGAACTTGGGGATTGGTGCGTAATGCAGGTTGGGATGAATCTGATGGAGATAAAGACTCTTGGGATGACACTCATACCCCTAATCCTCCCTGTTGTGGTGATTGCTACAAACTGATTATTAAGAAGATATCAGATAATATATATTCTGTAGACTCGTATTATTATGATTATGACCGTTCTCATAACCTTTCTTTGACTTATGATGGTAATCAAACCATATCAATAAATGGTAATACTGTAACGATAAATAAGACTAACACCGCTTCTGGCTTCTTTGAATCTGATGAGAATACTACTATAGAATATTTAACATCAGACAAATTGGCACTTCGCTTTAAGAATGAGAATACAGAAACAGAGAAATATAATTATGTAATGGAGTTCGTCAGAATGGAATAGAGGTACCATTATGAATTAATAAAGGCAGCATTTGAAGTAACATCCACTTGCTGCCTTATTAATTACCTCCTTCTCTTCTTAACTAATTTATGCTTATTCTTCTTAGCTGAATTTGAGAATAGTTGTTCTAACATTTCCCTTGTAATAGGTAAGTATGTTACTTCTGTGAGTTTGGTTTCTTTAATCTCTTGTGGTAAATAGTGAATTGTGTTATTCCTCTTTGGTGTTACTTGCATATTTGTGTAGCAATAAATAGGTTGGTAATTGATTTATCTACAGTAAAGGTACTAAGAAGCAGTGGAAGAATATAATACATGGAGCGAAGTTTTAAATATAGCATAGCAGGTACACATATAAATAAAATTCTGCATTTGGGTATAATAAGAAACAGTGATTTAATTCTTGATATGAGGAATTATTATTAACTTTGCAGGGTAAGTTCAATGTTGACCTATTGTTGACCTCTGGACTTACATAGAGATAATTAATGTGTTGACAATCTGCCTTATACAAGGTTAGTATTAGAGTCTCATAATCTGGAGGTCCCTGGTTCAAGCCCAGGCTGGTCCACGAAAAGAGGTTGTGTCAAAACGCTGACACAGCCTTTTTTTATGCGCAAAGCCCAGACTTTCTCAAGCCCGGGCTTTGTTATTACCCAAAGTTTTCGTATCTTTAGGTATAAAGTTTTTCGTTATGGCAAAGTTACATTTTCGTCCTTACATTCCCAACCAAACCGTTCTTTTTCCACAAAGAATTGATGAAAACATAGCTGCGACCGACCCAGTCCGCATCGTGAATGCTGTTATTGACAATCTCAATCTTGAGAGTTTCAAGAAGCTTTATAAGGAAACGGGCCGTTGTCCTTATCATCCTAAAATGATGCTTAAGGTGATAATCTACGCCTACATGAATAATATCTATTCTTGCCGTAAAATAGAGAAGCACCTCCTTCGTGACATTCATTATATTTGGCTTGCCGGTAATGAGCATCCGGATTTTATCACGATCAACCGTTTTCGTAACCGTGTAAAGGAGGAAATAAATAATGTATTTACCCAGTTGGTTCTTGTCCTTGCCGATAAAGGTTTCATCAGCCTTGATGTAGAGTATATCGACGGCACCAAGATTGAATCCAAAGCCAACAAATATACTTTTGTCTGGCGCAAGACAGTCGAACGGAACCGTACGATACTAATGGATAAAATCCGTATTCTCTTGGAGCAGGTGGATCAAGCCATTGCACAGGAGAACTCTATAAAAGACACATCCGTGGAGTTTACTCCCTGCAGGCTCTCTGACATAGTGGATGAACTTAAAGAAGCCCTGGAACGCCAGCCTGCAACAAAGGATAAGGAAGAAAAGAAAGCCCTGCGCAAAAAGAAGAAGCAGGTCATGGAACTTGAAGGGTATCGTGACAAGCTGATAGAATACAACAATCACCTTGATACCCTTGGAGAACGTAACTCCTATTCCAAAACCGATCCTGGTGCCACATTCATGCGCATGAAAGAAGATGCCATGAAGAACGGGCAGACCAAACCCGGATATAATCTGCAAATAGGTACTGAAAACCAATTCATCACAGACTTCCGTCTGTTTCCCAACCCTACCGATACACTGACCCTCATACCTTTTTTCCACTCTTTCCAGTACCGCTATAACCGTTTACCGAATATCTGTGTGGCAGACTCCGGTTACGGTTCGGAAGAAAATTACCGGTTCATGCAGGAGAATGGGATAGAAGCCTTCATCAAGTACAATTACTTCCATAAAGAACAGCGTCCTCGTTATACTCCCAACCCGTTCCATGCCGAAAGTCTCCATTACAATGCCCAAGAGGATTATTACGTTTGTCCTATGGGACAGCACATGAACCGTATAGGAACCAAACGTGACAAGACAGCGAGCGGATACATCATCGAAAGTGCCCGGTATAAAGCAAAAAGATGCGAAGGTTGCCCTTTGCGTGGCAGTTGTTTTAAAGCTCGGGGGAACCGTATTATAGAAGTCAACCACCGATTAAATCAATACAAACGGCAGGCACGGGAAAGGTTGCTCTCAGAAGAAGGTATCAAGCATAGAGGCAGGAGGTGTATAGAACCAGAGGCTGTGTTTGGACAAATGAAATACAACATGGCATACAGAAGATTCCGGCATGTGGGAGAAGACAAGGTTACAATGGACTTTGCTTTCTTTGCTATAGCCTTTAATATCAAAAAAATGTGTGCTAAACTGATAAAAGAAGGAAAGGGGCTCATTACAGTTGCCAAATATATGTTTATGGGACTATTTATAACCCGATATAATTGGAATATAGCAACTTGTTGCCAAATGCATGAGGAAAAAGCAGCATAGCCAAAAGAAAATATAGCAGAACTGTAAAATATAAAAGAGGTTGTGCCAACGTTTTGACACAACCTCTTTTCTTTATGCAATCCTATTCAATTCTTTTTTACCCTAATACCTATTAATATTGACTGAAAAGCTATAGTTAAAGTTTAACGGAAGTCTTTCAAATCTTCCTGCAATTTCTGGCGAGTAAAGAAGATACGGCTCTTTACTGTTCCCAATGGAAGATTCAGTTTATCTGCAATCTCTCGATATTTGAATCCGGCTACATGCATAGCAAACGGTACTCTATATTCTTTAGGCAAAGCGTTGACTACACGGCGCATCTCTTTTAGGTCATAAGCACTTTCTGTACTTTCATATGCGGAGTCCTGCGGCAGGTTGATATGATAAAGATTATCAGTCTGATCAACAAATGTCTGATCGCGTACAACCTTACGATAATTATTAATAAAGATGTTACGCATGATCGTGTACATCCATCCTTTAAAATTTGTGTCAGGGGTATATTTATCTTCGTTGTCCAATGCCTTTAATGAGGTTTCTTGTAACAGATCGTTTGCTTCTTCACGATCGGTCGTCAGTTTATATGCGAAACGAAGTAATTCTTCCTGTACTCCTACCAGGTCTTTTTTGAAGCTTAAACTTTTCATATGCGTTACTTTTAATGTGTAAATACTCGTCGTAATAATTTTGATGGTGCAAGTTTACGGGATTTCAACAGAAGTGACAGGTTAAGAACAAACATTGTTTAGGGGAAAATCTATCAGCGGATAGTTTTTAGGTCATTTTAGATAGATTTTAGGTGGTATTTGGGTTGTTTCGAAATAAAAAAAATCCCATTTTGATGTCACACCTGACTCAAAATGGGATAACACAAACAAAACAAACAATATTAGCGATTTTCACAAACAGCTGTACCTTATATTTTAAAATTCATAAGACTTATTTAGATTATGTCGCCAAAACATTTTTATAGGAACAAAAGTATTACTTTATTGCAATATGAGACACAGGATTTAAGAATAGTTATAAAGAATAATTGTTTTATGTGTAAATAATGGTATCAGGATATAAAGAATTATTTTTAATACCTGTTTATAACAATCCATAACAGGCTCATTTCTTGAAAGTTTCTTCTTTTTCAGCGTTTGAGTAAGATAATTCCCGCATAACTTCTTTCCTTACAAGAAATAAATTTCTATATTTGGGCAATAAGCAACCAAATACCTATTTATTCAACTATGGCTGATACAATCTCTTATCAATATGCCGCTCCTTCCGCATTGCAACGCTCTGCCGACCAGGACGAACTATTCCTCGCCAAATACAGCGAAATTGAGAAAAAAGACGCTCCCTGTTTCTTCTGGGGGAAGTTGACACAACCTTATATGACAGCACGCTGTCTCATAGCCTTATCCAACGTAGTGCAGTCCAGTTTTAATCTGACACCTGCCCAACTTTCGATGCTGAAAGACCCGATTGTGACGGCAGGCAACAACCGTCTGCGCTTTGAAGGCTTTTCCAACTGTGCAGGCGTATATGCCAGAGTCGATGTGCTCCCCGATGGACACGACGGGGAATTTCTGGAGAATGGAACGACGAATGTAGACTTCAATGCAGGGATGATTTCCGCTTTAGGGAGTATCGGCAGGCAAGAGAAAGTGGTGATGTCAGTCGGCCCGAAAGAAGTGGGACTATATAATAAAGGTGAGAAAGTGATAGAACGCAAAGTCCCTCTCCCCGTGAAATGGATAAAGGGACTGACTACGGTACAAATCTATCAATCCGCAGCCGAACGGCTCTATTCTTTCAACCGCATACAGACTTTGCAACTCTTTCAGACTCTCCCGAAAAGTACCGTAAAATGCGACTATTATTTAGTAGTCCGTGGTCAAAAACCCGCCTTTTCACCGGTGAAAAGTCTGAATTCCGTATGTATCGGCGGACTTCATCGCTTGCGGTTGCTTGAGCCTTTACTTCCGTTCGCTGACGAGTTAAGAGTCTTTGTCCACCCCACCATGCAATCGACCACCTGGCAACTCTATTTCGGCCCGGTTCGTTTCAGCCTTTCTCTCTCGCGGGAATGCTGGCGTGGTTTCTCCGGAGAAGGAGCCGCTTTGGATGCCCTGCTCGAAGACATTCCGGAAAGATGGATAGAAGCCATGGACAAATACAGCTATGCCAATCAACAGTTCAATTCTACTCTTTTTGCTATTGAGGAACATATCGACCTGGATAGGGTGGATTCCCTTTCGGCACGATTGGCGGCTATGGGACTGCTGGGGTTCGATTTGGATGAAAACAGTTTCTTTTATCGCCGTCTGCCTTTCAAGACCGAACGGATTATGAGTCTCAATCCCCGAATGATAGCTGCGGAGAAACTCCTGGAAGAAGGGAAAGTCGAAGTTATATCCAATGACGGAAACCGGGTGGAAGCCCGTGTCGCAGGCAGCGGCGGAGTAAGACATACCGTCATTTTAGACAGAGAGAACGAAAAAGAGCGTTGTACTTGTACCTGGTTCAGCAGTAACCAAGGCGAACGGGGAGCTTGCAAACACATCTTAGCAGTAAAGAAATCAACACAATGGAAGAATTAAAACATGAATTGGAGAAGCTGTCCAAGGCTTACAAAGATACTCCGGAGAAAGAAGAAAAGGTATTGATTCCTTTTATCAAGAAATTATTGGAACTCCCGATGAAAGAGCGGCGCAAGTTACTACCCGTCATACGGGACTTACAATGGATAAAAGGCAAGTTTTCAGGTTTCAGCAGTCAGACGTTTTGCAGCCATGACAGGGCGCGTTTCCTGGCGGCCGTCCAATTCGTATGTGCCAACAAGAAAGAAATGGATATGGCATACGATATAAACTTCGACCTGATATGCAAACTACTTCCACTCTATTGCCCCATCTGGCTCACAGACTTTATCAACGATGACAAAAGCTGGAACAATTTTGGCCTTGGCTACGAAGAGCTCATATCACTCATGGATATGGGGTATCTCAAGGAACTCGCTCCGAGCCACATTGCACACGTACTCCCCGGATGTATCCGTACAGCAACCGACGACCCAAAAAAGAAAGATTCTTTCGACAGCAACTTATTACTCAAACGGGACATCATACTGAAAGAGCATATATGGACTATTTTTGAATACGACTCATCTGTCAGTTATCAGGATGACAGTGCCAAAAGTGCCTACAAAGAAGGCACTACGCCACAGGACGAAAGTATCAGCACCGCCCTCTACCGCTTTTCCCTTGACGGACATATAGACAGAAACCGACTACTGAAAGCTACGCTCGCCACATTCCACCGAGGTTTCAAGAAAGACATGGCAGGATGGTTTGCCGGATTCTTCGAGACATTGCAGCCTACTACCGAAGAGCTGTTATCCCTACAAGAGGAGATGATGCAAGTATTCACCTCTTCCTATACCAAACCGATAAATGTAATGCTGCAACAATTCAAGAAGATTGCGGCTGAGGACAGATTCTGTTATCAGGAGTTCGTAGAACGGGCAACCACGCTCTTCTTCTCCAGCCCCAAGAACTCGCTATCCACCATTTACGCCATCTTCGAAAAAATAGCCGCACAGCATCCTGAAATGGGAGAAACATGCTGCATCACCCTCTGCCAGTTGTTCCTGAAGAAAGACGAAAGCCTGCAAAAGAAAGCCGCCGGATTTATCGCAAAATATGGTGACGCTTCCTCATCCGTTCTTCAAGAAACGCTGCAAGCTTATCAACCGGAAATGTTTCAAAGTGCGCAAACAACTATCGCCACTTTCAATGCACAATCCACAGAAAACGCACAATCCATAAACAAAACAAACAACACAGAAACAGCCTACATAGAAGCTGTAAATACAGAAACAACCACAACAGCCGCAGATTTCCTTTCCGAGGAACCATCTACGGAAACCATCCGTATTTGCCGGGAAGACAACCGTATCCCCTTTCCTGCCAACAAAGAAGATTTCCTGTTCCAGCTCAGCCGCTTGTTCGACATGGAAGAGAGCTGGGAGACGGACACCACGATTGCGGCCATCATCGCTTTCCATCCCCAACTGGACGAAGAAGATTTCAGCCGGATGGAGCCCATATTCCAACGGGCAGCGAACATCGTAGCCAGCAGTTGGATGCCCTACGAAGACCTTCTTGCTACTTTCCTGCTGGAATACCAACGTTTATGGGCACAGGCAGACACTACTCCCCAGGGATTCCTGCGCAATATGTTCACCCGCCTGGAAGAAAAGCTAAAAGGAATAGATTCAAACAGGGGCGCTTATGACGAACGCGCCTTCAAACGGCTTGCCGACTGGAAACCGGGTTACAGTAACGCAACCTGCTTTATCCCTTTCAAAAAGCTATGGATAGACGTCATCTGCCGAATCAAAGGCGGCAATACGCTTCCCCTGCTTTCTGCTCCGACCCACACTCCGGCATACATACAGGCTACAGAACTTATACAGCGGCTTGCCGCCTATCAGAAAGCAGGCACAAAGCCCAATACATGGGATTTCCAACTGGCTATCGCCCGCTGTGCCATGGAAGACAAAGAAGAAGCCATCGCCACTGCCCGGCAATTATTGAAAGACGAGTACCTGCATCTTTTCCTCTTCCTGCTGAATGAAGACACTCAACCCGAGCCGCCCTACAACCATCAGCCCGCGTGGATAACGGCCGGACTAGTAAAAAGCCCGGAAACAGAATTCAAAGCATTCAAATCCTTCTCCTGCAACACATTGTCCCACAATTATCTGTCAGGGGATTACGGATGGAAAGAACCGAAAGAGAATGCATACGAGACAGACAAACACTTGCAACTGGAGTTCTACAAATGGCACGAATATGCTGAGCGAAACAGCCATCAATTATGGCAGGAACATCTGATTATCAACAGTAAATACAACATGGATGATTCCCGCTACATGGAACCGCTGCTATGCTGCTTTCCCAACCGTCCGGAGCCGTTAATCGCACAAATCATCACCTGCTATATGTCTTTCGGCACTCCACAGGAAGACAGCAAACGCAGCATTGCCCACGCTCTGCGCATGCTTCTCTCCTTCCATTGCCCGCTCAGGGAAATGAGTTTGCTGTTACTAGGCGGCTCACTGCTCTTTGCTGACAAAACAGTCCGTTCCTATGCAGCAGAATTATGGGTGGAAGGGCTCACTGCCGGAAGAATAAACAACCGCCGTGTAGGAGAAATCCTCGCCCGCCTTGTCTGCATGGAACTTGCACCGCTGAAACGCTTCACCACACAAGTGTACGAAAGCATGTACAAGCGAAGCAACTTCCACAACCGCCAACTGGAAGAACTGCTCACCGTATTTATCTGTGGATTGCCCGACAAACCCGTCACCGGACTCAAACAGCTACTCGAACTCCACCTCGAACTGCTGTCCAACAACCACAGTAAAGTTACGGACGAACAACTCCGCCAACGCCTGCAGGAGTGGACGGCAAGCAGCAACCTGAAGAAAGTAATAACCACACTGAACAACCTCTAAAAATCCCTACGATTATGACCATAGAAGAACGCCTCAACGAAATAGTAGAAAAACAACAGGGTGATGCCATCATCCCCTTTCTGCAAGGATTAACGCAGGAAGAACGAAGAAGTCTCGTCCCCTGCCTCAACAAACAGGAAGAGCATTATAATAAGTTTGTCCAGCTAGAGCCAAACACATACGGTACACGCGCCACTCCCGAACAACATCGTATCCTCAACCTTACCGCCTTCGTCATCTATTCTCAGAAAGAATATAGTAAATACTATTGGGGGATAAATGTCGAACGACTGAATGAATTGATTTCGTGGCACATCCCTTCCTGGCTGAATACCTTCTTCAAAGAAGGTGAAGGAAAAGATTCCCGCGGCTTCTATAATATGGATTATGAGATACTAATGGACTGGTTGGAACAGGGAATTCTCACTGTCAGCCCAACACCACAGACCATAGTAGGCTATCTGGTGAACTATATTAACAACACCAGCATATTGCAAAAACGGGAAATTACATTGAAAGAGCACATTTGGTACCTCTTTGAATACGACTGCGGCCAAAACTGGATGGATAGCCGAAATGGCGGTTCCCCCTACTATCCCTACAGATACCTCATCGAAAATGGACTGCTGAACCGTATGCGCGTACTGAAAGAATCCCTGCTTGCCGTCAACCGGAACATGAATAAAAACCTGTGCAGTTGGTTTGCCGGCATGTTCGAAGCACTCACTCCCAGCGTAGAGGAACAATTGGAGTTACAACCGGAACTATTTGCCGTCCTGTCGTGCCCCCACAGCCGTCCGACAAATATCATACTCAAATTGCTAAAGAACCTGTGCAGTCACCCCCAATTCCCGACAGAAGAATTTCTGAACCAGACTTCCGTCCTGTTTGCTTCGGACGTAAAGGCAGTCCATCAAAATACGTTGGCCATCCTCAACAAGCTGGCGAAAGAAAGAAAAGAATACTGCGACGCCATCTGCTGTGCCGCCGCACAAGGGCTAATGAGCCGTGAAGAATCTATCCAAAGTAAAATAGTAAAACTGATTCAGACCTACGGAGACACAGAATCGGCAACATTGAAAGAAGCCCTTTCCGTTTATGTAGATACCATGTTGACCGGCATCAAACAAGAATTGAAACCTTATCTGGAAGGTAGCTCCTCTGACATCACCCCGGCAAACCCGACAACCAACAATGCTTCCTTTATCAGTGAATCCTATGAGCCTATCCCGCCCATCATCAGCGAAGAGAACCGGATACCGGAAATCACCTCTACCGAAGACCTGATATTTTTAGCCAGCCAAGTGTTGGAAGTAAACGAAGTGTATCACTTCGAACAATTTATCAGTTCGCTGATACAATGGGACGACCAACTGGAAGCCGGGCAAGTCCCCCAATGGACGCCCATTTTTCAACGTGCCTATAAACTAATTCTAAGCGGTGGGAATTCCCGCACCGGTATATTGGACGATATGATGGCAACCTTCCTTGTCGACTATTCAAAGCTACTAATCAGACGCTTCCCTGAAGAAGGGAAAGAGCTGAAAGTCCTGCACGAGAAAATGGTGCAGAAAGATGAAGTACAACGAGGACATTGGGGATTCTGCAATTTACAATCGCTTACCATCCGAAAAAAAAGAAATAAACAAATAGAGCACCGCGTGCACAGGCAATTACTATGTCATACCTTAGATATGCTTGAAAGCAACAAGCCCCGCCTGCCGTTGCTTTCCACGCCTACGCATATACCCATGTTTATCGACCCGGCAATCCTCATACAAAGATTGAAGCAATATCAACAGGCAGATGTCGAGCCTAATAGTCAGGATATGCAAATAGCACTGTCGCGTACGGTACTGGATGAAACCACCGCTCAACTACTCTCCACCATCACTCAGGAACTGGAAGGAGAATACCGGAATCTGCTTCTCTTCCTGTTCGGAGAGAAAGAGTCTGCTCCCCAGTCCCCCTTTACGCATCCGGCATGGTGGATGACAGCAGGACTTATCAAATCACCGGAAACGGCCTATCCCGAATTTAAGGACTTCCCCTACAACGAAAGTCCACGTGAATTTCTGACTGGAAACTTCGCATGGAAAACGTATCTGGAATCTCATTCATATATAGATTACACCAAGAAAGTGGTAGAATGGACTTCCTCTACAATCAGTATTCATCTTCCGGAAGGACAGAACGTCCGAATCATCAACAAAGGGAAATATAACGAGAGAGCAGAGTATCACCCGCGCACTCCACATCCGTTGCTTGTAGAAATATATTATCCTCAGGGACAGTATTTCGACGAAATATCAAAAGATTTGCCGCGTCTGTTATGGCTGGCACCCAATACGCCGGAGCCATTATTAGCATGGTGCATCTGCCAAGCGATATACGACCCGATGTTAAATGAAGTAAGAGAGGTCAACGTGACCCGGACTACGATAGCAACATTCCACCAGTTCAGGCACACATGGCACGAGATATCTTATCTTCTGGAAGCCACTTGCATGTTGGTAGCAGACAAAACCAGTCGTGCCTATGCTGCCGAAATATGGATAGAACGTGCAAACACAGGATGCATGGACAGCTCACGCATAGGCAGGATTCTAGGCTCGCACCAATGCACTGGATGGGGCCCTCTGAAAAGATTAACCGACCTGATACAGCAACAGATGATGAACGTCAGTCCGCTACACAACCGGGAATTGGAGAAACTGCTTGTCGCACTACTCGCCGAACTTCCTGAAAAGCCTGTCAAGGATTTAAAGAAGCTATTGGAAATCTATGCGGAAATACTTTCTATCAATAACAGCAAAGCGGAAGATGAACGTGTCTTGCGTCTGCTGAATGTATGGAAAGGAGTAGCCAACCTGAAAAAAGCAGTTCAGAATATCAAATGCTAAAAGCAAAAAAGAGTACCTTTGCCATCGAAAAAACAAAAGTACAATGAGATTTCTGAAACACTGTCTGCCTGCTTTTTGTGTTCTGCTGATGTGGTGTTCCTGTATTTCCGGGACAAAGGAAGGAAAGGATTCCACAAAAGCAGGGACTGAATATATAGATACCGTACAAGTCTGTGAAGCCGTCCTTCCCGCCCCGCAACCGGAGAAAAGTCCGATGGCTCGCTATATGGACTCTTTAGGACTGGTAGACGTGACCGAACTTGACAGCAGTCTTGCCGTGAAGCTGATGTACACACAAGCGGATAATTTCACAGGAGAGGTTCTTTACGATGATTTATCGGAAGCCTATCTGCACCCGGATGCGGCACACGCTCTTGTAAAAGCACAAAGAGCATTGAAAAAGCTGCATCCGTCGTATAGTCTCCTTATTTATGATGCCGCACGCCCGATGTCCGTACAAAAAAAGATGTGGAATGTAGTGAAGGGAACAGCTAAATGCAAATACGTCTCCAATCCGAACCGTGGCGGTGGGCTCCACAATTACGGACTGGCAGTAGATATCAGTATCCAGGACTCTTTAGGCCAACCACTGCCCATGGGAACGAAAGTAGACCACCTGGGTGCAGAAGCTCATATCACACAGGAAAGCGAACTGGTACGTAACGGAAAAATGAGTGAAACAGAACGGCAGAACCGGATACTGCTGCGAAAAGTAATGAAAGAAGCCGGATTCCGTGCATTGCCCAGTGAATGGTGGCACTTCAACTTTTGCAGCCGGGACGTAGCCAGACAGAAATATAAATTAATACCATAAACCGCTACTTAACGATTCATCGTACTATCACAATAACGTAATAACACCCTTATGGAAATCTCCCCCGAAACTCAACAATTCATCCGCGAACACCTATCGGACAATGTACGCACCCTGGCTCTGCAAGCTAAAAAATATCCGGATGTGGATATGCCGACTGCCATCACTCAAATTGCAGGACGACAGACCGCCGCCGAAAAAATCCCATCGTGGAAGGAGATAGAAGATATATGGTATCCGAAACATTTGTCATTGGAACAATGCTCTTCGGAAATCACCGCCCGCTACAAGGCAAGTCTCCTGCAAGGCGAATCCCTGACTGACCTTACCGCAGGATTCGGAATAGACTGTTCTTTCCTTGCTGACGGATTCAAATCAGCCACCTACGTAGAACGTCAGAAAGAACTTTGCGAAATAGCGGCACATAACTTTCCCATACTCAACCTGAACCATATTACCGTCAGAAATGAAGACGGCGTAGCCTACCTGCAAACAATGTCTCCCGTAGACTGCATCTTCCTCGACCCCGCCCGCCGCAACGAGCATGGCGGCAAAACCGTAGCCATCTCCGACTGCGAACCGGACGTAGCCGAGCTGGAAGAACTTTTACTAAGCAAAGCCAACCGGGTAATGGTCAAACTCTCCCCCATGCTCGACCTTTCATTGGCATTGAAAGAACTGCGACATACACAAGAAGTCCATATTCTGTCCGTCAATAACGAATGTAAAGAACTGCTGCTATTACTCGGACAAGAGCCGCCGGCAGAAGTCCCAATCCACTGCGTGAACCTCTCCACAAAAGGAGAACAGGAAGAACAACACTTCGTATTCACCCGTGAACAGGAGCAGCGCAGTGAATGTACCTACACGGATACATTAGAGAACTACCTGTATGAGCCGAATGCATCCCTTCTGAAAGCCGGCGCTTTTCGCAGTATCGCCGCAAGCTATCCGGTAAAGAAACTGCATCCCAACAGCCATCTTTATACTTCCGATACGCTGATTAGCGGCTTTCCCGGAAGAATCTTCCGTATCGTCAACCAATGTAGTTTTAATAAGAAAGAAATAAAAGAAAGCCTGGCAGACCTTAAGAAAGCGAACCTCACCGTCCGCAACTTTCCGGCTACCGTGGCTGAACTACGCAAACGCATCAACCTGGCAGAAGGGGGAGATACCTACCTATTTGCCAGCACATTAAATAATGGGCAAAAAATTCTGCTCCGATGTGAGAAAGCTTGAGATATTTACTACTTTTGTAACAAACTAACTATCTGAACTAATTTCACATGAATCAAGCACAACTAAAAACGGTTTTAATAATAATCGTGCTAGCCGCCTGCCATGGTACACTTTTCTCGCAGAGAAATTTCGAGAGACATGAATTCTCCTTCCATGCCGGATACGGTAATATGTTCAAAGGAACTCCCACACTGACCATGAGTACCCACAGTTACCAACGCAAGCTTGCACAAGGTGTCACCTGGGACGGACAGTACCACTTCCGCCCTCTCAAACGTTTCATCTTCGGGGCAGTCTATACCGGATTCTCTTCCAAAGGCAGCCATCCCGAAGGAAAAGACCATTTATTGATTCATTTCATCAGTCCCCAAATCGGAATGTGCAACGCCAATACCAGGCATTGGCAGATTCGTGGGGGAGTAGGACCCGGCGTACTCTTTTTACGGAACAACAGCGAGGTATTCGGCAAAACACGGAGAGTGAAAGCCAGAAGTATCGGTTTTCTAATCAACAGCAATGCCACCTACAAACTGACTTCCAACCTGGGACTCGGAGTAGGAGTGCAATACCTGTTCAGCGGACTTGTCAGGATGAAAACTCATTATCACGGAGAAACGACCATCGTCAGATTTGATGAAAACCATGACGCCAATCTTTCCCGCCTGAATCTCACTGCGGGATTATCTTATTATTTTTAACCTTAACTTCAATGAAAATGAAAAAATATATACTCATTCTTTTCTCTATTGTCAGCCTTTGGAGCTGTACGGAAGACAACACTGTCGATATCACAGTAATGCCGCCTGCCACAACCACAGGTGCCAACACATTCGGATGCCTTGTAGACGGCTGGATTTATGTGGGCGGACGATATCTGGGCTGGGCCCCTTCACCGCTATGGACGCACGATTCGTTCTTCTATTACAAAAACGAAGAAGAGGATAAACTATCCGTTTCAGTCAGGACAAAGGAAGACGGTTTCTGCATAAAATTCACAATCTTAGCTCCCAAAGAAGGAGAAGAGTCCGTCATCACCAATGTAAAAGCCGGAGAGGAAGAACTGGAAGACGGGACAGCCTTTATAAGCCGCTTTGACACAAGCGCGAAAATAATCAGCGCGACATTCGGCAATGGCAGCCGTCTGACCAACGGACGTTTTGATATTCATTACGCCACACCCGACAGTAATGAATATCAGTAAACACACACAACATCAGGTGTCTCTCTCCTGTAATGGAAGAGACTCCTTTATGGCTTTTCAGTAGTCTCCCCTTGTCCCGCCTTATTCACAGGATTACCATTTCTCCAATCATCCTTAGGCATTGTCGTCGCATTTCCGTCCCGTACAGCCATGTAATGCGGTGACATGATTTCAATTCCCGCTTCATTGAATTTATCCTGTATATTCTGATGCAAGTCCGAATAAATTTGCGCCATCTTATCCGCCTCTTTGATATAGGCATTAATCTGATAGACCGGATACCAGTCACTCAAAGACGTTTCCAACACAAAGGGGCGCGGGTCGCCCACCACTCCGGGAGTATTCAACGCAGCATCAATCAATATCTGATTGACTTGCCGCCACGGAATGTCATATCCGATAGACACTTCCGAATGGATAATGAGTCCGTACTCGCGTGCCGAAGTGCTGTAATTCACGGTATGCGAAGACATGATAAACGAGTTGGGGACAGTGACCACCTCATTTTTCGGTGTACGGATGCGGGTGACAAGCGGTGTTTTCTCAATAATATCTCCGGTAGTATCGTTCAATTTAATCCGGTCGCCCATCTTGAACGGACGCATATAGGTAATCACCAGTCCGGCAATGATATTACCGATAACCGTGCTTGAACCGAGCGAAACAATCAATCCGACAAAAACGGAGATTCCCTGGAACACACCTGAACTAGCCCCCGGCAGATAAGGGTAAATCATCGCAATCATAAACGCATAAAGCAAGAAACGGATGATATGGAAAGTCGGCATCGCCCAGTCCGGATAGAAACCGTTGATTTTGAGACGTCCAGCTTCCACTTCACGCGCCAGATAAAGTACCAGACGCACCAGATACTTCACCGCATACCAAATAACAATAATAGTAAACAACTTGGGAATATAATCCACGATACCTATAAAAATATTCTTAATCGGATTCCATATATATCCCAGCAAGCGATATGCCAGCCCTTCTGTCTGCGGAAATATGATAAAGATAAGAGGTACGGTAAACAACAGTTGCAACGCCATCAGGATATACCGCCCTACACTAGCGAGAAAGACCAGCAGATTGGCTTGCTTCTGTGTATCAAGCAATTCATATCCTTGAATGGAGACAGGCTTTATCTTCGTATCCTTCAACCGCAGGATTCGTGCTTTCACTTTACGGAACAACCAGTTTGTGAGACGGAAAAGTAAATACTGTCCGACAATCACCAGTACGAAATAAAGAATCCGCTTTACCATCCGCCAGATGCTATGTTCAGCCTTCATCTCATGCAGTTTGGAGACAACATTCTCCCGTCTCTCTTTGGCAAGGGAGTCACGGGAAACACCTTCCCACAATGCATCCTGGTCTGTGAGTGAAAGCAGCACCTTATTGCCGTACATCAAATCGGAGACAATATCCGAATGGTCGATAGAAACGGAATCGGGACGGAGATTGAAGCGTTTTCCCAGTTCCTCAACTGCCGCACCTGTCATTTGCGCCCGTTGCTGGGGAGTATATCCGCCACGTTTGGTAAAAAGATAGAATAAGGTATCGCCATCCGCCACTACAGGTATTCCCTTCGTGAACTGGCGCAAAGAATCAATGCGCTGTCGTTGCTGTGCGTATTTCACGGAATCGGCGGTAGCCATCTGGAGTTTCATTTGCTCCATCTCCATACGCATATTCGCTTCATTGAGCCGGGCTTCTTCCAATGTCTTTTGCAAATTTGCCACATAAGCCGAGTCTGAATCCCGCTTCAAGGCGGGATGTGTCTCGGCTATGGTATCTCCGGCAAATATCTTTTTAACAGCTTGTTCCAACTGTGCCTGCGCCCCCATTGCAAAGGAAGACACCAGCAACACCAGTACTAATCTTTTTATTCTATTTATTTCCATATCCTTTTATTCTCAGATAGTGAATGAAGGTTAATCTATTTTTTAATTAAAACAGAGCAAACATACGGATTGTTTTTGACATATCAACTCCCAAAATGATTATCTTTGCCACCAAACGGAAAAAATTATGAATATATTGTTTCTTATAGGAGGACTTATCCTCATTCTTTTAGGAGCTAACGGATTGACGGACGGCTCGGCTTCAGTAGCCAAACGCTTCCGCATCCCGCCCATCGTCATCGGACTTACCATTGTCGCATTCGGTACTTCCGCCCCGGAACTGACAGTCAGTGTCGCTTCCGCCCTCAAAGGCAGCGCGGACATTTCCATAGGCAATGTGGTGGGTAGTAATATCTTCAATACATTGATGATTGTAGGTTGCACCGCCCTGTTTGCCCCGATTGTCATCACCCGGAATACGCTAAGAAAGGAAATACCGCTCTGCATCCTTTCTTCTGTCGTCCTGTTGGTCTGTGCCAATGATGTCTTTCTTGACAAGGCTTCGGAAAACATCCTGAACAGAGTAGACGGTTTATTATTGCTTTGTTTTTTCGCCATCTTCATGGGATATACCTTCGCCATTGCCCGTACTCCTTCCACGCCTGTGGCAGGTGATGCGCAGCATCCCGCTCCCCCTACCGAAGAGGACGACATCAAATTGCTTCCCTGGTGGAAATCCGTTCTTTATATTCTTGGCGGGCTCGCCGCACTTATTTATGGCGGACAACTATTCGTCAATGGAGCCACCGGTATCGCCCGCAATCTGGGTGTAAGTGAATCCATTATCGGCCTGACACTGGTAGCCGCAGGAACTTCCCTGCCTGAACTTGCCACGTCCATCGTAGCGGCACTGAAGAAGAATCCCGAAATTGCCATCGGAAATGCTATCGGCAGCAATCTCTTTAATATCTTCTTCGTACTGGGATGCAGCGCCAGCATTACCCCGCTCCGCCTAAGCGGAATCACCAACTTCGACTTATTCACGCTGGTAGGTTCATGTGTCCTGCTTTGGTTCTTCGGGCTGTTCTTTGCCAAACGGACGATTACGCGGATAGAGGGAAGTATCATGGTACTTTGCTATGTGGCATATACAGCGGTGCTGATTTATAATACATAAAATTAGAAAAGCTTCCGGCATGACTACCGGAAGCTTTTTCATTCATACTAACAAATTTAAAACGAACCTTATTCCACCTCAACATCAGTTAAGACATTCACGCCATATTTTCCATCTTCAGACACCCACCAGGTAGTATCGCCATTTGCGCAACGGATAGCATACCGAGGATTATATTTCAGCCTGTCCGACTCATCCGGTATCCACAAACCCAGTTTATACTCTCCGGGCACAACTGAATCCGGCAAATCAAGGGATAAACCGATGGAATGTGTCAATGATGTATAGGTAGTATCACCCGGTTGATACGGTTGCCAGTCCAACGGATTGGCTTCAGTCAGAAATTCCGTAACTTTTCCTTGATTATCAATCAATACAAAATAAACAGGGTGTTCTCCAAATACAGTAGCAAAGCCTCTGTTTACCAAGTTCAGTTTCAACAGGTTTTCTTTTCCGGCTTGCAGTTGGTTCGGTAACTGAAGAGATTGCAACTCAATACGATAACCCAAATGGTCACGTATATAATCGAACATATTACGCTCCACTTTCGTTCCGTCCTGCTTTTGGAAATAACTGTCCGACACAGGCATATGGTGCTGACGAAGGGAATCTTCCGTTATCATCGTTTTCTTCCAGACTATCATGGAATATTCGGGTGGATTATTCTCGTCAAATCTGTTATTGGGATGCTGCTCCTTATAATTATGGATAATGCTCAAGGAAGTATAATGCTGAAGGAACAGGCGTCTTGCCGCTTGCAGACCGTCAATAATCCATCCGGCAGAAGGGCTGTCAGGGTCTGCACCTACGCTCCAGAATCCCCAGGGGAGTTCTCCGTCCACTACGAGATAAGGCGATTCCGCCACAATCTGGTCGAACTTGGCAGTTCCTTCGTGCATATCGGCATCCCATCTGTCGGGACGTATGACAATAAAGTCATCGTGGAACGAAAGCCGTTTATATAATTCCGGTTTATCCTTCAGCAGGTTCTTGAATTCAGGAAGCCTCACTTGTACGTTTCTTTCTTCGGGGACTACTGAAAGTAGCTTTTCCAATACCGCAGCCTTTGTCTCTTCCGAGTTTTCCAATCCTTGGATAGAGCTATGCCATTCGCCCCATGCACCAATCATTCCGGCTTGCACTACCAAAATCAAGTCTTTATTCTTCTCCAAAAAAGGTTTCAACTGCTCCAAATGTTCCAGTATCTGTTCTCCGGTCGGCCCTGCGGCAGCCCTTCCCATAAAATCCCTTTCATAGGCAAAACGCAACACAGCTTTCTTTCCCTGCTTCTGTAATTCGTCAAAGTACGTCTGCATGGTTTGGAAATTCTCTTCTGACAGTTTCTCTCCTATCAGATAAGTAAGATAGAAATAACTTTGGGCAAGCGAGACACTATCCGCCACATACTTTTCCGACAGCTCCAGCAACTCTTTTGTAGGAGTATCTTTCTCATGCAGCACATCTACCGCCGTCTCCAGCCGGAATCCCCTTCCGGGATTATAGAGTCCGTTTTCACCATGCGTGTCATCTACACAGATTCCGCGAAACTCGACCGTCCGCCGGGAATCACCGCAACCGCTTGCCATCAAGGCAAACAAAGCAGCCATCACACTGCCATACATCCAATTCTTCTTCATAGTAATATTTCGTTTGCCGGCAAATATATAACAAATAGGGATATAACGCCCCGTTGCAAGTCATTTCGCACAGTAAAGTATCAGTTTCGGATAAAAAAAGCAAAAGTATTAGATAATGCTAAGATTGTATTTGTCCCGCCGACGGAATTGCCCTACCTTTGCCTTTGTCTCAAAAAAAAATTGTCTCAATAAAGAAAGTAATACATGAAAAAACAGAATTGGCTACTCTTGCTTATCATTCTCCTGCTTCCGGCAGAAAGTATCATTGCTAAAAAGAAAGCGGAAAAAAGCGACAGGGAAATCTGGTGTGAAGTAATGTACCGAATGGCAGTTCCTGTACTAAGCAACATGAGCGAAGGCCGGTTGAAACAGAACATGCTTGTAGAACTAAGCCCGACGTGGGATGGCCGCAATAAGGATGTCACTTATATGGAATGTTTCGGACGGCTGATGGCGGGACTGGCTCCCTGGTTATCATTGCCGGATGACAACACAGCCGAAGGAATCCAACGCAAACAGCTTCGGGAATGGGCTTTGAGCAGTTATAAACATGCTGTCGACCCTTCTTCAGCGGATTATCTGCTATGGCGTCAGGAAGGACAGACATTGGTCGATGCAGCCTATATCGCAGAGAGTTTTCTAAGGGGCTACGATGCCCTATGGCTTCCTTTGGACAGCCTGACCAAGCAGCGTTATATCAATGAATTTATCCAACTCAGACGAGTTGACCCGTCATACAGCAACTGGTTATTGTTCAGCGCAACTGTCGAATCGTTTCTTCGAAAAGCAGGTGCGCCCAGCGACACCTATCGTATCAGCTCCTCTTTACGGAAGATAGAAGAATGGTACGTAGGTGACGGCTGGTATTCCGACGGCCCCCACTTTGCGTTCGACTATTACAATAGTTTCGTGATACACCCCATGTATATAGAAGCCTTGGAGATATTCACCGAAGCCGGCAAACATAAAAAGATATGGAATATGCCCGGCTGCAATTACCACACAGCGATAGCACGGGCACAACGCTTCGGAATGATTCTCGAACGGCTTATCTCCCCGGAAGGAACACTGCCCGTCGTCGGACGTTCCATCACTTATCGCACAGGTTCTTTGCAGACGTTGGCATTACTAGCATGGCGAAACTGGCTTCCCGAAGAACTGTCAAACGGGCAAGTACGTGCCGGCATGACAGCCGTCATCAAACGTATGTTTGGAAACAACCGCAATTTCAACGAAAAAGATTTCCTCACGCTAGGCTTCAACGGTTCGCAACCCGGCATCTCGGATTATTACACCAATAATGGAAGCTTATATATGGCTTCACTCGCTTTCCTGCCATTAGGTCTTCCCGCAGACGATCCCTTCTGGACAGATGCTTCACAGCCCTGGACTTCGAAAAAGGCATGGGATGGAGAGGACTTTCCGAGAGACCACTCTTATCATGAAGAGTAAAAAATAATCAGTTTCAAGAAAGAATCGTTTAATAACAGCCAACTCTTGACTTTTCCTTTTTTATTTCGTATCTTTGAAGAAATAAAAAAGAAGAAAAACAAGATGAATCATACAAATATCAAGACATAACGAAGTATCATCAAACATATATTTCCATATATAAAGGAAGTCGAACGGGAGAAAATCAGCACTGATTTTCTCCCGTTTTGTATATATAATTCACAAACAATCAAGAAATTCATCAAAAATAGTTTTTAATAAACTCGGATACCGTTTATAATAAACCCCTCAACTATTTATTAAAAACAACACTCGGGTTTATTATAAAACCGTAAAGATATTATCACTAGGAAGAAAGAGACTTATTCATATATGAACAAGTAGGATCATAGAATAGTTAATATTGCATACAAATGGAGCATAATATTTTCCTTACAACACCGTCTTTTGAAAAAAAAGTATTAGTATCTGCTAATATTATATTTGCCTCTCTTTCAAAATAGTCCTACCTTTGCCTGTCAACAGCTACACGCTCTCGCCAAACAAACGAATAAAACATTAACCATTTAAATAAAAGTATCATGAATAAACAGATTTCATTAACACTACTTGCTACATTTGCCTTACTCTTCAGTCTCACTTTCTCTTGCAATGCCAAAGGAAAAGACAAAGCCAAACATGTTGTCCTCATCGGTCTGGACGGCTGGGGCGCATACAGTCTTCCGAAAGCGGATATGCCCAACGTAAAAAAACTGATGGAAGACGGCTCTTATACATTAAAGAAACGTTCGGCACTTCCTTCTTCAAGCGCCATCAACTGGGCATCCATGTTTATGGGAGCCGGGCCGGAACTTCACGGATATACCGAATGGGGCTCCAAAACACCCGAACTTCCGTCGCGTGTATTAAACAAGAACGGCATCTTCCCGACCGTATTCCAACTATTGCGTGACGCCCGTCCGGAAGCAGAAATCGGTTGTCTGTACGAATGGGAAGGAATCAAATATTTAGTGGACACCCTTTCTATGAGTTATCATTATCATGTGGCCGATTACAGCAAGACTCCTACAGAATTGGGTGACATGGCATCCGCTTATATCAAGGAGAAGCATCCGGCTCTCGTTGCCATTTGTTATGACAGTCCCGACCATACCGGCCATACCGAGGGACATGACACTCCTGCATATTATGAGAAACTCAAAGAACTGGATACATACGTGGGCCAAATTGTCCAAGCAGTAAAAGACGCAGGAATCCTTGATGATACTATTTTCATATTGACTGCCGATCATGGTGGCATCAACAAAGGACATGGTGGAAAGACGATGCAGGAGATGGAAACTCCGTTCATCATTTCCGGCAAGAATATCAAGAAAGGGCTTCGGTTTGACGATGTAAGCATGATGCAATACGATGTAGCTTCCACAATAGCATCTATCTTCAACCTCGAACAACCGCAAGTCTGGATTGGCAGACCGATGAAGATTGTTTTCAAATAGTCTCACTCCGGGATTATTATATGTTGAAAAAGAAAAAAAGCTTTTTTAATACAAACCATTAATTAATAAACAATGAAATTCAGCAACGTAAGATTATTAGTAAAAGATTTCGCCAAATGCTTCAGATTCTACACCGAACAGCTCGGATTAGAGCCAGCCTGGGGAGATGAAAATAGCGGATATGCCAATTTTAAGGTAGCCGACGGAATAGAAGGCTTCGCCCTTTTCAGTTCCGACAGTATGGCACCTTCGGTAGGCAATGCAGACAAGCAGCAGCCCGTTGCGATGCGCGAGAAAATGATGGTTTCATTCAGTGTGGATAACCTAGACGAAACCTTTGCCGCCCTAAAAGCAAAAGGCGTGACGTTTATTAGTGAACCTACGGATATGCCCGATTGGGGGATGCGCACCCTGTACCTGCGTGATCCTGAAGAAAATCTTATAGAACTCTTCACTCCTCTGGCACTGGAGGAATGTAGCCCGGAACTTCTCGAGGAAGACAAGAAATTCCACTAAGAGATGAAGGCAGACGAAGGGTAGTTTGCTAAAGTAACATACAATTATGGAAATTTGCGGAGAATAGCATTATTATTCTCCGCAAAACTTTTATAAAGCCAATTGAAGCATTTTATTGGCAGTTCAAACTTAATTTGCTACTTTTGTTTTAGAATTCAACAAATTAGAGCAAAATATATGGCTTCTATTGAAATCAAGCATGTAGGCCCATTGAATGAAACCGGCAAGATAGACCTGAAAATGGTCAATCTATTCATTGGAAAACAGAGTACGGGAAAAAGTACCCTGATGAAAATTCTTAGTTATTGCCGATGGTTGGAAAAGACGATTATGACGGGAAGTGATACGGTACTTTCTGCCTATACTCACAATAATAAATTTCTTAAAGAATTGATGCAGTTTTACCGTTTCAACGCAGGGTACTTTTCAAATGATAGTGAAATTCATTATCAGGGAGATTGCGTGACTATACATTTAAATGGCACTCGGAGCAATGCCCGCATAGAACGTTTATCCGCATTCGATGATGGACGTTATAATACAAAACTAAGTTTTATCCCATCGGAAAGGAATCTGCTTTCCGCCATAAAAAATATAGACCGGTCTTATCGTGCATCAGATTTGGATGTACTCTTCAACTTTGTTTTCGAATGGGGGGAAGCCAAAGACCTCTATACAAATTCCGAACCCAAGACACTGGCCATTGCTCCTAATATGGAGTATTATTTTGATAAAGAGAAAGGAACGGACATTATACGCTTGAAAGACAAGAAAAAGGAGTTCACTACTTTTTATGCTTCAAGTGGTGTACAGTCTGCTCTTCCTGTAGAGATATTAGTTGAATATGTGTGTGGAATGGCCGGTCAACCTGTTTCCCTTAGCAAAGGGGAACTCTATGATATGATGACTAAATTTCTTCGCGAACGGACATCGGGTGATAGGCTGACTGAAACTAATGGAGAAATCTTGTCGTCTCACTTACTCAATTACCAGTCTGCGCAGTTATTCATTGAAGAACTGGAACAAAATCTTTATCCTGAATCGCAATGGAACCTGGTACGGAGCATTATCAATGCCATAAAGAAAGCTTCTGTACGCACCGGACATAACAGTATGGTAACACTGACAACACATAGTCCGTATGTTTTGACCGCTTTGAATGTTTTAATGGTAGCCTCTGCGGCATGGGAAAAAGACAGCAAGGCTACTTCAGAAATTGTTCCGGAAAATTATATCCTGCCGACAGGAAGCATCGGTGCTTATTATCTGACAGAAGAAGGAACATTGAAAGACATTGTGGATGCCGAACTACATATGGTAAGCGGTTTGGAGCTTGACGGAATATCCGATTTAGTAGACGAGAGCATTGCCGCATTAAATTCGATTATTTATGGCTGATACAAACTTGCACGAGAAGCTAAAAGGAGAGGGATATATTGTTGAACAACCATTGACAGTACGAAAAACTGTAAGTACGTCTGAAAAAGGTAAACGCTATACCCTTGAAGTCAGCAATTCAAAAGAGTCTGTTGTTTATCAGATAGACGGGCATATTATCACCCGGGGTAATAAATGCGACAAGATGGTGCTGGTAGAAAGAGCGAGCAATGACTGGATACAGATATTGGTAGAATTGAAAGGTGTCGATGTCAGTCATGCAATAGTACAGTTGGAAAGCACGCTTCAGAATGAAAAACTCAAACATCCAACCAATAAAGAAAAACGTGCCAGAATCGTTGCGGCTTCCTTTCCGGCAAACCGTGGTAATACTGTATTGGAGAAAGCTAAAATCCGTTTCCGTCAAATGTATCAATGCGATTTGCGTGGGTTAAAGTCGAATCAACCGGATAATAAGACTTAGGAAATAAAATGCGGAGAATAAAACATGTCTTATTCTCCGCAATACTTTTATAGAGCCAATTCATAGTTAGTGCTTCGTCCGCCTTCTTCCGTTTTACGTAATATTCCTTTATTTATTAAATCCTGTATATCACGCAACGCAGTGTCAGGAGAACATTTTGTGATTTTTCCCCATTTGGAAGAAGTCAGTTTTCCATCGAAACCATCCCAAAGCATATTCACCATCCTTATCTGCCGTTCGTTGATACATCTAATCTTCATATCAATAAGCACATTCATTTATAGCATTTCAGTATGACATCAAAGAGATTACATCACTCTTTTTACTCATTATTATGCTTTTTGTTAATTTTGTATTAGTATTTGATAAAATTATATTTGTCCCTCGTACTAAACCACCCTACCTTTGCTCCCAGATTCAAACAATATAAAATTATATATGCAATGAAAAACAAATTATCTTATCTTATTAGTGTAGCATGCTTCTTGAGCTACACAAGTACATTTACTTCTTGTGTAAATGGTGTCGATGACGAATATCTGGAACAGAAAATCACAGAAGGTACTGGTTCGGAAGAGGAAGGCGAAGAACTTCCCGATTTGAACGGTGAATATAGTATGCAGGGGGACTTTGACCTGAAAATGATTTGCAATGGCGATGAACTTGAAGGACAGAAGGTAGTTATGGCCGTAGACGAAAATAACGAAACAGCTACAATTACATTTAGTGCTCTCGAAACTGATTTGGAAAGTGTAATTGGATTGATTCCGGGTGCGAACTTAATTCAAGGTATGGGTCTTAAGTACACAGGAAGCTGCGTAATTCCGGGAGAAAAAGAACTTACCTTTACTAATGTTCCTTTATACAAAAATGGATCAAGCTATATCTTTAAAGGTAGTCTTATTGAGCCTACATATACCATGAAGTTTGAAGGTAAAATGGCTGATGAGAAAATGTCTATGGAGGTTAATTATGAACTGACAAATCAGACCTTAGCTGGTACGTGGATGTTACAAAAACCTAATCTAGAATTGCCTAGTCCATCAATGACCCCATTATGGTTTGATTGGGATACAGATATACAAATAAGATTTGGAGAAATTAATATGCCAGGTCTCGGTAATATGAGTATTGATACTTATACTCCAAATGAGCTTCAAGGTTTATTATATCTAGCTAAGATGATCGGGGTATTTGATGCCCAGCAAATGATTGCAGATTTACTGCAAAGTATCACAGCTATGCCGAATGGAAGTTTATATGCTACTTACGCATGGGACAATGACACATCCAACCCCGACAGATGGAGTTCAAATATGAGTCGTAATATTGTGCGTTATTATTATGATGAAGAAAAAGCTGATCGTCTTTATTTAGACATCAATGGTCAATTCTTAGTAAATACTATAAAAAGCCTTGTACAGCCATCACCCGGTACCCGTGGAGCAGCGGAAGACCTTAAGGCACTCGGTACAGAATTGATTGAGTTTCTGAAACCGGCACTTGAAAAGGGTATTCCATGTACCTACAAGCTTGATGGTAATAAAATGTCTATTAACATTGACGGTGAATTTTTATTAGGTGCTCTTAGATTAATAGCAAAAGTAGGTAATAACGAAGCTGCTCTAGGCTTTCTCATGCCATTAATACAAAGCGAACCATCAATAGCTGCATACGTACCAAATATCAAGATTTTCTTAAAGCGCTTGCCTGACTTATTGACATATAAAACAGAGAAAGGAAATGGAACATTCGAAGGAGAATGCAAATATGTCAAGATAGGATTACATTTAGAAAAGTAATAGCCAAATGACAACAAACAGATTTCTAATGAATAAGTACAGTTTAATCACTCAAGTAGTATCATGAAAAAAATACTTTGTTTTTTCTTCTTGTGTCTTCTCACCCTCTCCGGGTTTGCACAAGAAATAAATATAACGGGTACAGTTACCGAAGCATCGACCAATGAGCCGATGCCCGGTGTCACTGTCCAAGTGAAGGGAACCACCACCGGCACTATCTCAAATGTAGATGGTCAATACACCATACAGGCAAAGATGAACGACATTCTCGTCTTCTCTACTATAGGTATGAAGACTATTGAAAGAAAAGTTTCTTCCAACGCTCCCCTCAACGTATCAATGGCAGAAGATAATGTTCAACTAGACCAAGTGATAGTTATCGGTTACGGTACTGTGAAGAAAAGCCATCTCTCAGGAGCAGTTAGTTCTGTAGGAAAGAAAGAACTGAACGGAGATGTCACTACTTCTGCCGCTAATGCACTGCAAGGAAAGATTGCCGGTGTATCTGTAATGACTTCAAGCGGTAATCCGAACGATGGAGCGACCATCAACGTGCGTGGTATCAGTTCATTATCAAATAACGATCCATTATACTTAATAGACGGTGCATTCGGTGATCTCAATATGGTAGACCCTAACGACATCCAGTCTATCGAAGTACTGAAAGATGCGGCTGCGGCTGCCATCTACGGTTCTCGTGCAGCAGGTGGTGTAGTACTGATTACTACCAAAGGTGGGCGCAAGGAAATGCCGACTAAAGTTGACGTAAACTTCTTTACAGGCATTCAACAGAACCCTAAAAAACTGAACGTACTGAATGGCGAACAATACAGCCGCTTTGCAAACTACTACGGCTTGGCAGCCGATGGTTACGGTGCAGAAACCGACGCTGTGCCCTTCGTTGGCGAAGGAACAGATTGGCAGGACATTATGCTGAACACAGCTATGGTGTACAAAGCAAATGTAGGCGTTACAGGAGGTTCTAAGAACGCATCATTCAGCGCTTCCGGAGGTTATCTGAATAAAGACGGTATCATGCGCAATAGCAGTCACGAATCTTATAACATCCGATTGAAAAGTGACTTCAGCTTCCTCAACAACCGTGTTACAATAGGTGAATCATTAATTCTTCGCCTTGCCAAAGGTATAGGCGGTATGGATCAAGACACTATGAACGGCATACTACGTTTCCCGACTGTGGTTCCTGTGTTCGATCCATCCAATGCTACCGGATGGGGAACATCAGCAGATATCAACCTACCGAACCCCTATGCTTTGTCCGAAGTGAATGATATCTCTAGCGAAAATACGCAAATCTTCCTGAACGCTTATATTCAGGCGGAAATCATCAATGGACTGAAATACAAGTTGAACTTGGGTCTGCGAAGAAACCATACGAAAAACCGCAATTATATGGATTCGTATGACTTGGGAACCTACGGTATCAATGAAGAACCGGATCTTTCGGAAAATTTCTCAAGCTTCGACTCATGGGTACTTGAAAACACCGTGAATTATGACCGCACTTTCGGCAAACATACAATCTCGGCTATGGCAGGTTATTCTGCACAGAAAGATTATGTCTACAACCTGAATGGCAGTAACTCCGACATTCCGAAATTTATCGACACCATGACCGGTAACGTGACTACCATGAAATCAAGCAGTTCACGCGGCGAATTGGCTTTAGTTTCTCTCTTCGGACGTGTGATGTATTCTTACGACGACCGTTATTTGTTCTCTGCTTCTATCCGTCGTGACGGATCGTCACGCTTTGAAGACGGACACCGCTTCGGCAGCTACCCTTCCGTATCTGTAGGATGGAATATCAACCGTGAGAAGTTTTTCCGCCCGTTAGAAAATATCTTTGACCAGTTGAAACTACGTATGAGCTATGGTAAGCTGGGTAATCAGGAAATGGTGAGCTATTATCCTACACAAAGTATAGTAAGCGACGGCATGAACTACCTACAAGGCAATACGATATGGTTTGGTAAATTGCCTTACGTACAAGCTAAATCACCAATCAACCTGTCTTGGGAAAATACGGAAACTTATAACATAGGTCTGGATGTGATGTTGCTTAACGGAAAATTGGCTCTGACTGCAGATGCCTATATCAAAAACACAAATAACGTATTATTACCCGTTCCTGAACCATCTTCTACTGGTCTCAGCGGGATGCCTGACAAGAATGCAGGACAGGTACAGAACAAAGGTATAGAATTATCTGCTACATGGCGCAGCTCTATCGGCGACAAAGTCAACTATTACATTGGTGCCAACATGAGTACGGCAAACAACAAGGTTACTAAAATCACAGCAGGAGGTAGATATATGTCTATTTCGGGTTATTCGGCTCATGGAGCAGGCGGACGTGGTATCAATATGTTCAAAAATGGTCATTCCATGTCTTACTTCAACTTGATAGAAACAGATGGCATCTTCCGTAGCATGGAGGAAATCGAAAACTACAAAGGCAGAAACGGTGAACTGATTCAACCAGGTGCACAGGTAGGTGATGTTCGCTACAAAGACTGGAACGGTGACGGTAAGATTGACACCAATGACCAACACGATGTAGGCAGCCCGCTTCCTAACTTCAATTTCGGTTTGAGACTGGGTGGCGACTGGAACAACTTCGACCTCAATATCTTCATCGACGGTGTGGCTGGTAACAAGATTTATAACTACCCGCGCTATTGTCTCGAATCAGGAGCATTCAACGGTAACCTGAGCACAAACGTAGCCAACTCTTGGAGACCGGACAATACAAATACCGATATGCCACGTTTCTCTAAGTCAGACGGTACGGACAACAAGCTGGCTTACACAGACAGATGGTTGGAAGACGGTTCTTATGTACGCCTGAAAACAATTGACCTGGGATATACATTCCCCAAACAATGGGTGCAAAAAGCAATGATTCAGAACTTGCGTCTTTACGTATCAATGGAAAACCTGCTGACACTGACAAAATATAAAGGCTATACTCCTGACTTGGGTGAAAGTTCAGCCACCGGTGTAAGCTACAATGTGTTCTCCAGAGGAATCGACCAAGGACGCTACCCTATTCCTCGTACATTCTCATTCGGCATTCAGTTAGCTTTATAATACACTAAGATTAATACACTGAAAATTTAAAATATGAAAAAGAATTGGTTATCATATATGCTTGTATCAGCTCTCCTTTCGGGAGCGCTGACATCGTGCAGCGACTCTTTTCTGGATCTGAAAGACCCGAACCACTTTACCAATGAAAACTTCTGGAAAGATAAGGCAGATGCAGAAAGCGCATTGGCTGCGGCTTACTCGCCTATCAAGTATCAAATGTATGGATATTACGGCGCATTCGACGGATGGTTAAACCTCAACAGCCGTGGAGACGATATCTTTACGATACTAAACGAAGAAGCCAGTATGTGGGATATTGCTAATTTCCAAAACTCTGCAACAACAGGTAATGACCCTTTCGGTGCACTTTATGCCGGTATACAGCGTGCTAATATCGTGTTGAGATATATCGACAATGTTCCGGCAAGCGGCATCACAGAAAGCGACCGTGCTACGATTAAAGGAGAAGCACTCACACTAAGAGCATATCAATACTTCCTATTGGTGAATAACTACGGAGATGTGCCTTTGCGCCTGATTCCGTCTAATGAAGATGATCCAAACAAAACGTCTTCTCCCCAAGCTGAAATCTGGGCACAGATTGAAACGGACTTGATCACTGCCATCAACGACGGAAACTTGCCCGAGAATCGCCCTGCAGAACAAAAAGGACGCATTGAGAAAGGTACAGCCATCACCATACTTGGAAAGGTATACGCAACGCAGCACAAGTATGCCGAAGCCAAAACGCTGCTGAAAGGTCTGATAGATTCGTCTTACGATCCATTCGGTCTTCCTTCTACGGGAAAACGCTATAGACTGATGGAAAACTTCGTGGACAACTTTACTACTGCCCACGAAAACAATGCAGAATCGGTATTTGAATTACAATATAGCAGCGACGGTGATATGTCGTGGGGTAATGAAGGCGGTATCAGCCTGGGAAGCTCACTGGCACAGTTTATAGGTCCTGCAAAATCGGGTGGATGGGCTAAGTTAATGCCTTCTGCATTCCTTGTGAGCGAATTTACTGCCGAAACACGCGGGACAGATTCAAAACTTGTCGATTCAAAGTATGACAAACGTATCTATGCCAGTATGTTCTTCACTCCAAGTGAATACGGAGACTGGGTATCAGAGAAAAATGGCTGGTATGACGGAAAGTTCTATGGCGGTCTATTCACAATGGACGATCTTTGGACAGGTAATGCCTCCAAAATGGCTGGTGGTGCTCCTATCTTTAATGTAAGCCAATCGAGCGGTGCACAAATCGGTAAGTTCCTTTTGAAGAAGTACACCGCACACTACGTAAAATCAAAAAGTGCCGATAACATGGGCAACGTAGAAGGAAGAGCAAACAATGTACGTGCAATACGTTTCGCCGAAACATTATTGCTATACGCTGAGGCTTGCGCCAAAGAAGCAGATAAAGATCAGGCCAACTGGGCATTGAACGAAATCCGCCAAAGAGCAGGTTTACCGAAGAAAGACTTCGAACAAATCGACCTGATGAAAGAGATTGAACATCAATGCCTATTAGAGTTCTTCGGTGAAGGTCACCGTTTCGACGACCTCAAACGTTGGTATACTACCCCTCAAATCTCAATGATATTGAAAGGTAACGATAAACAAGGAGCTTCTAATTTCAAAGAAAAATATAAATATTTCCCTATTCCTTCCGGCGAACTGAACAACTCTTCAGTTGAACAGAACCCATTATGGAAATAATTAATAACACTATAAGAAACGAATTTATGAAGAAGATATATTTATTTGTAAGCACGTCTTTGTTCTTGCTGCTCGGAGGCATCACGTCTTGTGACGACAATAGCCTGAGCAATGATGAAGTGTATATTCCGGATCCGGTAGTCCTATCTGACGAGGATGATGGTCTGTCACCGGAGCCTGCTACGGAATCAGTTATCAGAATCCTACCTGAAGGCAAGCATCAGGAGATCGACGGATTCGGATGTAATTTCGGTTGGGCGGAAGCCGTTTACGGATGTACTAAGCGTGAACAGATTATGGACGACCTATATGGTGAAGATGGATTAAGATTCAATGTCTATCGTGGTGAGGTATGCGCCTCATCCGCATCAGCTGACGGAAAGACTTTCAATTTCAAGACACAAGAGAACTATCATCTGGGAGCACATTCTTCTGAAGCAAAAACACTCTATAAGTCGGATGCAGACAAATTTAAAGAATATGCGCAACTGTGGATTATCGACTATCTATGTAAGAGAAAACGGATGGACATCTATTACTTCTTCTCCGTGTGGACTCCCCCGATTGTATGGAAATCTTTTGGCGAAGGCGAAGAACAGAATGGTGGAAGCGGCTCTTTCAACAGCAAATATAGCGATGAATACGCTAACTTCCTGGTCAGTTTCGCAAAAGCTTTTAAAGACAAATTCGGTATCAACGTTTATGGTATCTCCGGGTGGAATGAACCTGACCAAGCCATGGGCGGATGGGACGGTTGTATATGGGATAACCAGCAAATGGCAGATTTCACGATGAACAACCTACGCCCGGAACTGAATAGACAAGGCTTAAAGGATACAAAAATCATTTATGGAGAATTACCTTGGTGGGCAAATGCTGTAACATGGGTAGAAAATGCACTGAAAAGCAATCCCGGTTTAGTGGATGCTAATATTGTTGCAGCAGGACACGGTTATTCTACAGTTGATGACAACATACTTCCAATGAAAGCAGCCCAAGATAAAGGTATTCATGTATGGCAGACAGAAACTTGCGATGACAAGACTCGCGACGAAACTTGGAATGATGCAATGAAATGGGCGAAGAACTATAGTGATTACCTGACTAAAGCGAACACTAGTGCTGTTGTATGGTGGGCAGGAGCACGTCAATGTTCTACAACTGGAGAAAATCTTCTTCAAACCAATGCATATGATTTCAGTGATAACTTTTATCGCGTAGATCGTTATTACTCTATCGGACAGTTTTCCAGATATATCAAAAGAGGTTCAACACGCGTAGATGTAAAAACCGTATCGACAACGGCAAACAGAATCCCGAGAGAATTGAGTGCGTCAGCATACATTAAAGACGATACATATACCATCGTATTGGTAAACAAGTCACAAACTAAAGGATTCGACGCGCTGCTGGAAATTGATGGTAAAGAGTTTGATAGTATGATTTCATACACTTCCAATTCCAGTGTAAAATGGTTGCGCAAGAAACTGAATCCTTCATCAAGCGGCAAACGTTCTGTTACTGTACCTAAATATAGTGTAGTAACTATCACTGGTAGATTCAAATAAAAGTAGCTGTTGAATATTTAAAAAGAAGTAATACGAATGAAAAAGAATATTATGAATTTGGCAGGAGCTTTATTAAGCTCCGCCATACTGATGTTCGGTTGCTCAGAAGATCTCCCGTCATATAGTGATCTTAAAGTGGATAAGACAGAAGTATTTATCCAAGCAGACGGAGAAAATCCTACAGCAATAGTAAACATCACAGAAGGAAACGGCAACTATAACGTAACTGTAGCTGACGAGAATGTAGCAACAGCTACTCTTAATGGCAATCAAATTACGTTGAATGGTTTAAATAATGGAGTTACAACTGTCACTATCACGGACTGGTCTAAACATTCTGCTGTTATCAATGTAAATGTAAAGGAAGATTTTGAGTTAACTTTGGATAAAACAGAGTTAGTGATGACGAAAGCTACAAAACCCATTGAAGTTAATATTATCGCTGGCAACGGAGGCTATGAGGTAGAAAGCAGTAATGGCGAAGTGGTAACGGTCAAACTGATTTCAGAAGGAAAAGTGCAGGTTACTGCCGTGGGCAACGGTTCCGCCACCATCAAAGTGACTGATGCTGATGGTAAAACAGCATCAATAAATGTAACTGTATGCGACCAGTTGGTACTCGAAAAGACTTCAGACATAATAGCGATTAATGGAACTCTAAACATTGCAATCATAGCAGGTAGCGGTGAGTATAGTGTTACCAGTGACAACGCAGAGATAGCTACTGCCGTAGTTTCCGAATCGGGTGATGTAATCAGCATTACTGGAGTTTCAAAAGGTGAAGCTAAAATCACGGTTACCGACAAGTGGGAATTCTCAGCCACTATCGCTATTAAAGTTGTAGACGAATTTAAATTAGAAAAGACGACCATTACTCTCTTGGACATCGAAACTCCACAAACTATTAAAATATTGGAAGGTAGCGAAGATTATACCATTAGCACAACTAGCGAGTCATTAGAATGTGTTATCTCTGATGACAAAAAGGCACTGACCATAAGTGGTATAGAGAAAAAGATGGCTTTCAACCAAACAATTACAGTGACAGACAACAAGCTTAACAAGTCTTTGGAAATCATTGTGAAAGAGGTAAATTATAAAGCTGATGCATACGGATGTGCAAGATGGTATATTGATGGCAACATTGGTATCCCGACTAATAGTAAGTTCGAAACGAAAAACGGACGCGAATACCTGACTATAGGAACAAAATCCGGTTCGAAATATATAAACGGCTTCGTCCTTTCATTTGAAGGCAACCGCCTTATATATGGTTACAAAGATAATCCGACCTTATATCATCTCAATTCAGAAGGTGAGGAGGTAGAACCAATCTCTATTAACAATTTGGAAGTGTACAAAACAGAAACTGGTACAGATGGTAATGGTAAATATTGGATCAGATTCTATGAAGGAACTAATTATCTTTGGTCATATATTGTAACTGAGACCAAATAATACTTACACATTAGTATAAAAGAATTCCGGATACTATTAACAGCACCGGAATTCTTTTATAAAGAGATAAGAATATGAACAAATCATATAGCGATAGACTACGTCTTCTACAAGAAACGCATGAAACTCTGATAACCCGCCCGAACAAGAGAATTCTTCCAGGCAACGGGATTTTTGAAAGATACGAATATCCGGTTTTAACAAACGAGCACACTCCTTTGGAGTGGCGTTATGACCTGAATCCGGAAACGAATCCCTGGCTTATGGAACGTATAGGAGTCAATGCTGCCATGAATTCGGGAGCCATCAAATGGAACGGAAAGTATCTGATGGTAGTCCGTGTGGAAGGGAATGACCGCAAATCATTCTTTGCCATTGCCGAAAGCCCGAATGGCATAGACAATTTTCGTTTTTGGGAATACCCGATACAACTACCGGATACAGACCCGTCGGAAACGAACGTCTACGACATGCGCCTGACGGCACACGAAGACGGCTGGATTTACGGTATTTTCTGCAGCGAAAGCCTTGATCCGAATGCCGCACCGGGCGACTTGTCTTCCGCCGTAGCGAAAGCAGGTATCGTCCGCACCAAAGACTTGAAGAATTGGGAACGCCTGCCGAACCTGATTTCCCAAAGTCAGCAACGCAACGTCGTCCTGCATCCGGAATTTGTCAACGGCAAATATGCTTTGTACACCCGTCCGCAGGACAGCTTTATTGACGCCGGAAACGGCGGAGGTATCGGCTGGGCATTAATAGATGATATGACTCATGCAGAAGTAAAAGAAGAGATTATCATCAACCACCGTCACTACCACACTATAAAAGAGGTGAAGAATGGCGAGGGACCTCATCCTATCAAAACCCCAAAAGGATGGTTGCACCTCGCCCATGGCGTGCGTGGTTGCGCCGCCGGACTGCGCTATGTTCTCTATCTGTACATGACGTCTCTCGAAGACCCGACAAAGATTATTGCCGAACCCGGAGGATATCTGCTCGCACCCGTAAGAGAAGAAAGAATAGGAGATGTATCGAACGTACTCTTCTCCAACGGATGGATTGCAGATGAGGACGGAACGGTATATATCTATTATGCATCTTCGGATACCCGCATGCACGTAGCAACTTCCAGCCTAGACAGATTGATAGATTACTGCTTTCACACACCGGCAGACGGCTTACGTTCTGCCGCTTCTGTAGAAAATATCTGTAAGCTCATAGAAGCTAACAAATATGTAACGGCAGAAAAGGTTTATTTTTAAGATAACACAAGTTAGATATAGGTCTTAGAATAATAGTAGCTGCTCGTCATTGACAAATTCCACGTCAATGGCGGGCTTTTTTATAAAGCAGGGCAATAACTGATACAAAAAGTGCGCATTGCAGAATATATCATTAAATTTGCGTATTAATAAGATGATAAATAGAGAGAATGTTATGTGATTCATCCGAAGAACCTGTGCGTAAAGAAAGGAGTAATGTATCTCTCTGCCTATATGACCTTCTATTTGTAGTTTGTTCATTCCTAAATAGAAATATTTCCATTCTTTATTGCAATTAATGGAAAAAGTTCCTATCTTTGTACTAGTCAAACAGAACAAAGAAAAAATGAAATATACAGAATTTCATCGGAAAATCACTAAAAACGATTGGACATTCAGCCATGCATCAGGCAGTCATTATTTCTATAAAAAAGAAATAAAAGACAAAGAAGGAAAGGTTATTGAGGTTATTTGTTCACCACCAGTACCTTATCATGGTGCTAAAGAAATGCCTGAACCTCTAAGAAGAGCAATTGCCAGAGATATGAACTTAAGATAAAGGAGAGACTTGTATGGAAAAACTAATTATCAACATCGGAGCAAGTAAAGACCATTTTGGTGCGTATGCAGAAAATGCGAGCGGTATTTATGCAGCAGGTAATACTGTTGCCGAAACCAAAAGAGATGTATTGGAAGCTATACGGTTGATTAAAGAGAATCTTCCGGAATCACAATGGCCTACTATTATTAAAGGAGAATATTCCATTGAATGGAAGTACGATACACAATCATTATTACAACATTACAGTGGTATTTTTACTAATGCAGCGTTGGAAAGAATGACTGGAATCAATCAAAAACAATTGTGGAATTATGCTAACGGGATCTCAAAACCACGCGAGAACGTACGTCGCAAAATAGAAAAAGCCTTGCACTCATTAGGAGAAGAACTAATAGCTTTATCTCTTTAATTTGTCTGATGACTTTTCAAAATAGAAAAGTAAAGAGAGGGTATCCCCGCAAGGATTTCCTCTCTTTTCATAATAAAGATAACGGATTTCTTCAAAAGAAGTCGCTACAGCTCAAGCAAAATGATAGCAATTTTTTTGTCCTAAAAGGGTTCTCCCGATATAATCTTATACAACTAACTGCAAAATAGTATCATTAATAAAAACAAATTAATACTACTATTCTTTGTTCTAATACCATATTACCTTTCTCGAAAACAAGTAATAAGACAGAATCGTCCGACACACAAGAAATATCATCACAGTACATAACCCTCACACAGCCTACAAATAAGCTTTTTCAGTCCTACATGCAACCCACACGTGTCTTATTAAATAATTATTACATCAAAAAATACAGGCAAAATTGTATCAGAACGAGCTAAGATATCATTTGCCTTGCAGAGCATTATCCTCTACTTTTGCATCAGACGATTATCAATTGAAATTTCCATGGATCAATTGATAATTGAACTGGAGTTATAAATCTAATGCAATAAATTATGAGAAGAAAAATTCATTTCTTACTATTCTTATTTCTCTGCATGGCTAGTATTCCACTGGCAGCCCAAGACATTGAAGTAAAAGGAGTAGTGACAGAAGCTACAACGAATGAACCTTTACCTGGAGTTACGGTCAGAGTCAAAGGTCAAGACACCGGCACAGTAACAGACGCGGATGGGAAATATTCCATCAAGGCAGGCAGAGGGAATACTTTGATATTCTCGACAATAGGTATGAAACAAATAGAAAGGGCCGTTACATCCGGAGCACCCATCAATGTCGCGATGGAAGAAGATAATATAGCCCTCGAGCAAGTAGTGGTTATCGGTTACGGCACAGTAAAGAAAAGCCATCTTTCGGGAGCTGTAAGTTCGGTCAGCGCAAAAGAGCTGAACGGGCAGGTGGCCTCCAATGCCGCAACGGCTTTACAAGGAAAGATTCCCGGAGTATCGGTGGCAAGTTCCAGCGGTGACCCTAACGGAAGTATGACCATCAATGTGCGCGGTATCAGTTCATTATCCAACAACAATCCGTTGTACGTCGTTGACGGTGCATTCGGTGACATCAGCATGGTAGACCCTAATGACATCTCCTCCATCGAGGTATTGAAAGATGCCGCCGCAGCAGCCATTTACGGTTCACGCGCAGCAGGCGGCGTGGTATTAATCACAACGAAAAGCGGGCGGAAAGACATGCCTACCAAACTGGACGTCAATTTCTTCACAGGTATCAGTCAAGCCCCCAAAACACTGAAGGTTTTCAATGGAGAAGAATATAGCCGTTTCGCACGTTACTATCGCCTGGCGGGTGATGGTTACGGTTCGGAAAACGGAGCAACGCCTTTCATCGGTGAAGGTACAGACTGGCAGGACGTAATGCTGCGCACCGCCATGACTTACAAGGCCAACGCAACCATCAGCGGCGGTTCAAAAAATGGTTCTTACAGTTCGTCCGTAAGTTATCTCAATAAGGAAGGTATCTTGCGCAATACAGATCATGAATCTTACAACATCCGTTTGAAGAGTGATTATTCTTTCCTGAACAACCGGTTGACGATAGGTGAATCCATGATTGTAAACCTGACCAAAGGAAGCGGATATATCCATCAGGAT
Source organism: Bacteroides congonensis (assembly GCF_900130125.1). GTDB lineage: Bacteria > Bacteroidota > Bacteroidia > Bacteroidales > Bacteroidaceae > Bacteroides > Bacteroides congonensis. The sequence continues at coordinate 1,168,450 of NZ_FQXY01000010.1, read as the reverse complement.
ACCATGTTCGATATCTTCCAGTTCCCGTCGGTAGTGCCGGTATATGACTCTACAAATTCGGGCGGTTGGGGTACTTCCAACGATATAAACCTGCCCAATCCGTTGGCGGAAATGACCGTGAATGACGAACGTACCGAAACTACCAGAATCTTCCTCAATGCTTATCTGCAGGCGGAAATCATCAAAGGATTAAAATACAAGCTGAATGTAGGTATCCGGAAAGAACATACCAAATACCGCAAATATACGGATGCGTATGATTTAGGAACATTCGGAAAGAATGACAAGCCCGACCTGGAAGAGAAATCATCCACCTGGGAATCATGGGTATTGGAAAATACGTTGAATTACGACCGTACGTTCAACAAGCATAACCTGTCGCTCCTTGCGGGCTATTCGGCACAAAAGGACAAGAGCCACAGCCTGTACGGGAAGAACAGCGACATGCCCCAGTTTATAGAAACGATGCCGGGCAACGTGGATCCTTCCAACCTGAAAGCATCCAGCAGCCTGAACGAACTGGCATTGGTATCTCTGTTCGGACGTGTAATGTACTCCTATGACGACCGTTATTTATTCTCCGCGTCCATCCGCCGCGACGGTTCGTCACGCTTCAAGAAAGGGCATCAGTACGGCGCATTCCCGTCTGTTTCCGTGGGATGGAATATCAACCGCGAGAAGTTCTTCAAACCGTTGGAGAATGTATTCGACCAGTTGAAACTACGTTTCAGCTACGGTAAACTCGGTAATCAGGAAATGACCAGTTATTATCCTACGCAGAGTGTCGTATCGGACGGGATGAACTATGTATCGAACAATGCGCCCTGGTTTGGCTCTATGCCTTATGTACAGGCTATTTCACCCGCCAACCTGACATGGGAAAATACGGAGACTTACAACATCGGTCTGGATGTCAGCCTGCTGAACGGACAATTGACTTTCACTGCGGATGCGTATATTAAAAATACGAATGATGTATTGCTGCCTATTCCATCGACCGCTTCCACCGGTATCAGCGGAAACTCGATCCAGAACGCAGGTCAGGTACGGAATAAAGGATTTGAATTTGCCGTGAATTACCGTGGTTCCATCAAGGAGAAGTTCACTTATTATGTAGGCGCCAATATCGCTGCCGACAAGAATGAAGTGACTAAGATTACATTGGGCGGACAGAACCTGATGATCTCCGGATATAGCGCACACGGTGCCGGCGGTCGTGGTATCAACATGTTTGCCGAAGGTCATCCGATGTCCTATTTCAACCTGATTGAGACGGACGGTATATTCCGTTCGGCGGAAGAGATTGCCAACTACAAGAACAAAGACGGCGAACTCATCCAACCCGGAGCGCAAGTAGGCGACGTACGTTACAAAGACTGGAACGGCGACGGCAAGATTAATACAGACGACCAGCACGATGTAGGAAGTCCTTTCCCCGATTTCACGTTCGGAGTAAGAATGGGTGGTGAATGGAACAATTTCGACTTCAACCTTTTCTTTGACGGAATGGTGGGCAACAAAATCTACAACTACCCGCGTTACCGTCTGGAATCAGGAAACTTCAACGGGAACATGAGCACTGTACTTGCCAACTCATGGCGGCCGGATAATCAGAACACCGACATCCCACGCTTCTCCAAGACAGATGGCGCGGACAATAAATGGGCATATAGCGACAGATGGCTGGAAAACGGTTCATACCTGCGCCTGAAGACACTGGATATCGGTTATACATTACCCAAAAACCTGACAAAGAAGGTAAAGCTTGAAAATGTAAGAATATACACTTCAATGGAAAACCTCTTCACACTGACCAAATATTCGGGCTACACGCCGGATTTGGGTGAAAGTACTGTCGCGGGCGTTGACTACAACGTATTCTCGAGAGGTATCGACCAAGGACGTTATCCGTTGCCCCGTACCATCTCATTCGGAATACAAGTGAACCTGTAATACCTTAAATTAATATTAAACATTAAATGTCTATAAACATGAAAAGAAATTGGTTATCATATATGTGCATGGCAGCTCTTCTCACCGGAACGCTGACATCGTGCGACGAATCCAGCTTTTTGAACCTGTCAGACCCGAATCATTTCACGGAAAGTAATTTCTGGAAAGATAAAGCAGACGCGGAAAGCGCTCTGGCCGCCGCCTATTCTCCCATAAAGGGGGCAATGTACGGGTACTTCGGCGCATTTGACGGATGGCTGAACCTGAACGGTCGCGGGGACGATATCTACACAATCAAAGGAGAAGAAGTCCCTATGTGGAATATCGCAAACTTCCTGAATTCACCGTCTACCGGCAACGACCCTTACGGAGCACTTTATTCAGGCATCCAACGTGCCAATATCGTATTACGTTATATCGACCAGATACCGGCATCGGGCATCACTGAAGACGACCGTTCGATGATTAAGGGTGAAGCGCTTTTCCTGCGCGGCTACCAGTATTTCCTGCTAGTCAACAATTACAGGGAAGTTCCTTTGCGCCTGATACCTTCCAACGAAGATGAAACGAACAAAGGCCCTGCCAGTGAGGCTGCCTTATGGGCACAGGTGGAAGACGATTTGGGCAATGCCATCAAATGCAACTTACCGGTGGAACGTACTACGGCCAAAGAGCGGGTAACGAAAGGCGCCGCTATCGCAATGTTGGGTAAAGTATATGCCACCCAACATAAATATCCGGAAGCAAAACAGTTGTTGGGAACGTTATTGACATCTCCTTATTCTTATGAATTAATCGACGACTTCGGAAAGAACTTCACGAATGAAGAAGAATTCAACAAAGAATCCGTGTACGAAATAGCATACAGCCCTGACGGAGAATACTCCTGGAGTAATGAAAGCGGTATCTGCCTGGGTTGCTACATACCACAGTTTATCGGCCCGGTAAAATCCGGCGGATGGGCCAAGCTGATGCCGAACTCTTTAATCGTAGGAGAATTTACGAAAGAAACCCGTCCGGGTGATGCGGATACCAAGTTTGACAAGCGTATGTATGCCAGTCTTTTCTTCGACGCGGCCAACTATGGCGATAAAGTGCCTAATGAGAAATGGTATGGCAACAACTATTCTATGGACGACCTTTGGGAAGGCAACGAAGGTAAAATGGCAGGTGGTGCTCCCAGTTTCAATGTCAGCGGAACAGCAGGTAAATTCCTGATTAAAAAAAACGTCGCATACTATGTGGACGATAAAGCGCCGGACAACATGGGCAACAAGGAAGGAAGATCGAGCAACTTACGTGTGATGCGTTTTGCAGAAGTACTGTTGCTTTATGCTGAAGCATGTGCCAAAACGGACGATGCGGACGGCGCCAACTACGCCTTGAAACTAATCCGCAAACGGGCGGGACTTCAGGAAAAAACCTTCGCGCAAGCCGACCTGATGGCTGAAATCGAACACCAATGCTTACTGGAATTCTTCGCGGAAGGCCACCGTTTCGATGACCTCAAACGTTGGTATTCCGTTAGTGAAATCCAGTTGATACTCAAGGCTAATGGAAAGCAAGGTGCGGAAAACTTCCAGGAAAAACACCTGTACTATCCGATACCGACCAGTGAATTAAACAATAATACTGCGATGGTGCAAACCAGCCTATGGAGATAATGCCCGGGCAAGATTAACTTAATAAAGAAACAATATGAAAAAGATATATTCATTATTATTCGTATCCCTCTTCCTATTTCTAGGATACTCTTGTGAGGACGGAAGTTTGAGTCACGGTGATGTCTACATTCCCGACCCGGTAGAAGAAACAGACGAAGACGACGGTTTCTCTGCCGAACCGACTACCGAAGCTGTCATCAAAGTACAGCTCGGAGATGGGCACGAACATCAGATTATTGATGGTTTCGGATGTGCTTTTGCCGAATGGTCACACCGTATATGGAACCATATGCAACGTGAAGATGTAGTAAACGACTTGTTTGGCGAGAATGGTTTGAAACTGAATATCTTCCGGGGTGAGGTATTTCCACACTATCAGAACCCGACTACCAATGTTATCGACTTCGGTATTAACCGCACATTCAACCTGGCTCCGAATGACCCGTCCATGATTAATGATTATTGGAGAGACTTCAACGGTTCGGGATGCGGCGAACAGGTGCAGTTGGGACAAATGTGGCTGGTGGACATCCTTCAGAGAAAATACAAAGATGTAAAGTTCATGTTCTCTACATGGAGTCCTCCCGGGACAATGAAATCCAACGGAAAACCTTCCGGCGGTAGTTTGAAGACCGGTTCGGGAGACGAATTCGCCGACTATCTGATAGACTTCATCAATACATATACGAATAAATTCGGTATTAAGATTTATGCCATTTCACCGTCCAATGAGCCGAACAGTAGCGGAACAGGATGGAACGGATGTAGCTGGACTTATGGTAACTTGGCCAATTTCTGCCAGGATAATCTTCGCCCGGCTTTAGACAAGGCAGGTTATCAGGATATGAAAATTATCTTCGGAGAGCATTCATGGTGGAAAGCGGGAGTCACCTTCCTCGAAAACGGTTTGAAGGCTCGCCCCGAATTAGCAAATTCCAATATCATTGCTGCCGCTCACGGATATACATTAATCGGTAACACGGAATTTGTACAATCTCCCCTCTGTGCAGAAAAGAATATTCATCTTTGGAATACAGAAACCAGTTCTACGGATACGTATGACCCGTCTTGGAAAAATGCGATGCAATGGGCCACCACTTTCCACAATTACCTGGCTGTTTCCAACCTGAATGCATTTGTATGGTGGGCAGGCGCACGTCCTTGTACCAATAATGAAGCACTTATCAGACTGGAAGAAGCACTGCCCGGAACAAACTATGAAAGAGCCGCCCGCTATTACAGCTACGGACAATTCACCAAGTTTATCCCGGAAGGAAGCCGCCGCGTGGATGTAAAAACGATTGCTCCTGAAAATGACGACGAAGCCTTCCCCAAAGAACTGTTAATGACAGCTTACGTGAAAGACGATGGCACCTATACTATCGTATTAGTAAATAACTCTACCAGCAAGGCTTTCGAAACGAAACTGGAGATTGAAGGAAAAGAATTCCAGACGATGATTGCATATACATCGGACGAAGGCGTGAAATGGCAACGCAAGAAAATAAACCCGTCTCTTAGCGGACTGCGTGCCATCACCGTTCCCAAGTTTAGCGTTGTTACCATCACCGGTAAAATGAAAGATATTGAAGCAGAATAAATGTTCCAAATAAACAATGAATAGTATGAAAAGAAATCTATTATATTTAGCAGGATTCCTGCTTGCAGCCGTTACCGTATTCTCCGGCTGTAACGATGATGTTCCTTCCTACCATCAACTGGTGCCGGATACGCAAGAGCTGATCATCAACTTCGACGAGACACCGGAAGGGACAATCCGGATGCTTCAGGGAAATGGGAACTACAAGATTGCCAGTTCGGATGAAGATGTAGTGACGGCCATCGCCGAAGGAAACACGATTAAAGTAACTGCATTGAAAGCCGGTAGCGCCAACCTGACAATCACCGACTGGGCGAAAATGAGCATCAGTGTAAAAGTAATCGTTGACCAGTTAAGTGAATTGGTATTGGCGGTTTCTTCCACCAAGATGTATCCGAACGAAAGCAAAGCAATTCAGATACATACGGGAAACAGAGGATACAAAGTGACTGTCGATAACGAATCAGTAGCCAAAGCTACGGTAGATGAAGAAGGACAGATCCGGGTAGAGTCCCTGTCACCGGGTACTGCAACGGTTACAGTGACCGACAGGCTGAATAAGAGTGCGGAACTTTCCGTAAAAGTCATCAAGAAACTGGCACTCGACAATAATGAAGAAATCTCTTATCTGACGGTCGGCGAACCCCTGACGCTTAAAATTCTGAATGGTAACGGCGGCTATACCTGTACAAACAATGGTTCTGCCACGTATCTGAAATGCACAATAGCGGAAAGCGGAACAGAAGTCATTGTCGAAGGGCTCAGAAGATACCGTTTCAACAAAACGATTACTATTAGTGACCAGGAAGGCGAATCAATCAGTATCAATGTGCTTTATATAGATAGCCCTTATATGCAAGATCCGTCTTATCGTTACCTGATTAAAGGCTCCAGTTCTTATCAAAGCCTGTCTACTTCGGCCGTAGGTATCATTACTCATTCGGAAGAGTTCAATATGTCCGAACTGGTTATAAAAAGCTCCGGAACTTCTGCCAGCGGTTTTGCCGTGCAATTCTCAGGAGACTTGAAAGAAGGCGATAAGAGTGCCCCTGTACTATATAAGGTGACGAGAAACGCAATCGACAAGAGTGTAAAATATCCGATAGAAGACTGTCGCATTGATAAAGCAGAAGATGGCTGGTATTGGGTCAGCTTCCTGGAAGCCGGCTGCACTGTCCGTTCTTATATGATAACCAAGCAATAATTTATAAACCTGACACATGGATTTTGAAAGTACCCCCATACTTTTGAAATGACCAACATAAAAAGAGACTGTCCGCGCAACACAGTACGTTCCTTATTTCTGTCTGTATTGTAGCCAGTCTCTTTTTATAAATTCTTGAATAGATATGAATAGATATGATAACAGATTACGTATTCTTACCGAAGAATTCGAATCGCTCATCTCACGTGAAAATGAAAAGATACTGCCCGGCAACGGCATCTTTGAACGTTACAAATATCCCATATTGACAGCCGCCCACACTCCGTTGGAATGGAGATACGACTTTAACCCCGAAACGAACCCTTTCTTTATGGAACGCTTCGGCATCAATGCCGTATTCAATGCAGGAGCTATCAAATTCAACGGAAAGTACCTTGTCATGGGACGGGTGGAAGGATATGACCGCAAATCATTCTTCGCCATCGCCGAAAGCCCGAACGGAATAGATAATTTCCGTTTTTGGGAGTATCCGGTTCAATTGCCGGATTTATATCCTGAAGAGACGAACGTGTATGATATGCGCCTGACAGCCCATGAAGACGGTTGGATTTACGGTATCTTTTGCAGCGAAAGCCTTGACCCGGACGCCACCCCCGGCGACTTGTCTTCTGCCATAGCCAAAGCGGGTATCGTGCGTACCAAAGACTTGAAGAACTGGGAGCGACTGCCGAACCTGATTTCCAAAAGCCAGCAACGAAATGTCGTTTTGCACCCGGAATTTGTAAACGGCAAGTATGCCCTGTACACCCGTCCGCAAGATAATTTCATCAATGCCGGCAACGGCGGCGGTATCGGTTGGGCACTGATAGATGATATAACCCATGCGGAAGTGAAAGAAGAAACCATTATCAACCACCGCCATTATCATACCATCAAAGAGGTGAAGAACGGTGAAGGGCCTCATCCTATCAAAACCCCAAAAGGTTGGCTACATCTGGCTCACGGAGTTCGTGCCTGCGCAGCCGGCTTGCGTTATGTACTCTATCTGTATATGACCTCTCTGGAAGACCCGACTAAAATCATTGCCGAACCGGGCGGTTTCTTGCTTGCCCCTATGGGAGAGGAAAGAACCGGAGATGTATCCAACGTACTTTTCTCGAATGGTTGGATTGTTGATGAGGACGGAACAGTATATATCTATTACGCCTCTTCCGACACCCGTATGCACGTGGCAACCTCGTCAATCGACAGGCTGACGGATTATTGTCTCCACACACCGGCAGACGGATTCCGTTCCGCTACGTCTGTGAAAAGCATCTGTAAGCTCGTAGAGACGAACAAGCTGGTCATGACAGAGCAATACGTTTAAAATTAAAAGCGCAAAGTTATCCGGTTGTCATATGACAGAGCCGGACAACTTTGCGCTTTTCTTTTTTGCAGAAGAGGAACGTTTTTTATTCCAAAACCGGGGAATATCAACATAGTATCAGAATGAGTTAAAATAATATTTGTTTCCTTACCTCTTTCCCCCTACCTTTGCCGCAAAGAACATATAAATCGAATCAAAACAATAATATGAAATTACACACTACCGACCTTCTCATCATATGTGCTTATCTTATCGCAATGATTGTCATCGGACTTATTCTAAAGAAACGGGCTGCCCAAAATATGGATTCCTATTTCTTAGGCGGGAAATCATTGCCTTTCTATATGTTGGGATTATCCAACGCATCCGGAATGTTCGATATTACAGGCACAATGCTGATGGTATATTGGGCATTCGCCTATGGCTTCAAAAGTCTCTGGATTCCCTGGTTATGGCCGGTATTCAATCAGATATTCCTCATGGTTTACCTGTCCGTGTGGCTGCGCCGTTCTAACGTGCTCACCGGCGCGGAATGGATTAAGACCCGTTTCGGGAAAGGTAAAGGGTCAACTCTTTCACATACGATTGTTATTGTATTCGCATTATTGAGCGTACTCGGTTTTTTAAGTTATGGATTCATAGGTATTGGTAAATTTATGGAGATATTCATCCCCTGGGAAGTGGTATCTCCATTTATTCCTTTCAATGTTCCTGCAGAATATGTACCTCATGTATATGGTATCTTCTTTACCACAATCGCCACTTTCTATGTGATGCTCGGCGGAATGTTGAGTATCGTATGGACGGATGTCGTCCAATTCCTGATAATGACCGTGGCGGGTATCGTTATCGTCGTCATCGGCATGCAGATGGTAGCACCGGATATGATTCACTCATTTGTTCCCGCCGGCTGGGATTCGCCTTTCTTCGGGTGGACGCTCGATATTGACTGGAGCAGCCGGATGAATCTCCTCACCGAACGAATGGCGAACGAACCTTATAGCCTGATAAGCATTTTCGTCATGATGGCTTTGCTGAAAGGTATTTTTATGAGTATGGCAGGCCCTGCCCCCAACTATGACATGCAGAAGATTCTGTCCTGCAAGTCTCCGAAAGAAGCGGCTATGATGAGCGGCTCTGTATCAGTAGTGTTATTAATCCCCCGTTATCTGATGATTATGGGATTTGCGTTGCTGGCTATCTACTTCTTCAAAGAGGATGGCGGAATGACGCAGATGGAAGTTACACGGACGGACTTTGAGACGATTCTTCCTCACTTAATCACACGTTATGTTCCGGCAGGACTGGCCGGGTTGTTGTTGGCCGGACTATTGGCAGCTTTCATGTCTACTTTCGCTTCTACGGTGAATGCAGCCCCTGCCTATATCGTGAATGATATTTACTTGAAATATATTAATCCGAAAGCGAGTGTAAAAACACAAATCCGCAGCAGTTATGTCATTTCTGTTGCCGTAGTAGTAATCAGCACTGTTATCGGATTCTTCCTGAAAGATATCAATGAAATCTTCCAATGGATTGTAGGCGCGCTCTTCGGTGGATATATCGCTGCCAACGTACTGAAATGGCACTGGTGGCGCTTCAACGGTGAAGGCTATTTTTGGGGAATGACTGCCGGAGTACTGGCGGCAATCGTGATGAAATTCACCGTTCCCGATGCATGGGTGCTCTATTTCTTCCCGGTGTTGTTCGGTGTTTCCCTGATAGGATGTATTGCAGGAACATACAGCGCATCTCCGACAGACGATGAAACACTTATCAATTTCTATACCCGTGTACGCCCCTGGGGATGGTGGAAGCCGATTGAAGAAAAAGCTCTGGCCCGTTACCCCCATATCCGGCCAAACAGAAACTTCAAAAGAGATGCTTTCAACGTGGCAATCGGTATCGTTTGGCAATGTACGCTTACTATCATTCCGATGTATCTCGTTGTCCGTGAGCAACTGGGACTCTGGAGTTCCATCGCCCTGTTGCTGGTTACTACACTGATATTAAGAAAGACATGGTACAAGCCTTTGTGCAAAGAAGAAGCACGCTACAATGAAGAAATGAAACAACTGAAATAAAAAGAAATAATTAGCTTAACACACTAAAAAACGGAGAACTGACCATGAAAAGACTATCTGTCATACTAATCTCATTTTTACTATATCTGCCACTAAGCGCTCAATTCAAAGGAACAGTCTATATCGACGCCGACCAATCGGGCATATTTAATAAAGGCGACAAGCCGCTGGCGGGAGTTATGGTAACAGACGGATTGAATGTAGTAAAGACAGATAAGAAAGGTCGGTTCTCTTTACCCGGATTCGAAAAGACACGGTTCATCACTATCACCACTCCTGCCGGATACGAAACACAGCATTTCTACCTGCCCGTAAAAGAAAACAGGAAAAGCTATGATTTCCTGCTGACAGAGAGCGAACGGACTAAATCGGAAGAGCACTCTTTCGTTCAAATCACCGATACCGAAGTGACCGGCGGAATGGGGCGTTGGGTGACAGACCTTCAGCAATATATAAAGAACGAGAAACCTGCATTCCTAATTCATACCGGAGACATCTGTTACGAACCGGGACTTACCATGCACAATCAAGTAGTCAATGCTCAAACTATGAACTGCCCCGTTTATTATTGCATCGGCAATCACGACCTGGTGAAAGGCAAGTATGGCGAAGAGCTTTACGAGTCTCTCTACGGCCCGACATGGTATTCATTCGATGTCGGCAATATCCATTACGTAGTCACCCCCATCGACCACGGAGACAACCCGACTGACTATACCCTGAAAGACGTATATAACTGGCTGAAAAATGACCTCGCCCTGATGAAAGAAGGGCAAGCGCTGATTCTTTTCAACCATGACCTGTTCACCGCAAGCGACACTTTCGTATTCAAAGCCGACAATGAACATATACTCGACCTGCGTGATTTCAATACCAAAGCCCAGATATACGGACATATGCACTACAACTACGTGCGTAATCAGAATGGAATTTATACCATCTGCACCGGAACGTTAGACAAAGGCGGCATTGACCATACACCTTCTTCTTTCCGTGATATTAAAGTAGATGCCAATAATAACATCAGCACAGAACTGAGATACGCTTTCATCGAACCGCAAATTGCCATCGTCTCTCCGATGGACAATCAGACTACCGCTTCTCCCGTTGCCGCTTCTACTGGCGAAAACCAGCTTCCTGTTTCCGTCAACACCTATCATTCGCAGGCAAAAACATCACACGTTTCTTATATCTTAAGCGACGCAGAAAGCAATCAGGAAATAGCCAAAGGCAATCTTACCTCTCTCACCGACTGGAACTGGAATGGAAACATTCAAATACCGGCGAATGAAAACGGGAAAAGACTGAACCTTACAGTAACTTCATTCTTCAACGACGGAAAGAAAGCGACTGCTACCAGCCAATTCATTTATCAAAAAGATTTCAAGCTGTCCTCTATTCCCGGCGAAGACTGGAACACCCTGCTTCAAAACACCGCTCACTCCGGCGGAGTCAATGATTCTCAAATCAAGCTCCCTCTACAATTGCAATGGACAGCCAACACAGGCAGCAATATCTTTATGAATTCCCCCATTATCGCCGGACAAAAAGTATTCATCGCCACCACCGACGATAATGTATCACTGAACACATTCATCTGCGCATTCGACTTCAACTCCGGCAAACTATTGTGGAAATTCCCTACTGCAAATTCAGTAAAGAACACAATAGCCTATGAAAATGGAATTGTAATAGCCCAGGATGCCGCCTGCAACCTCTATGCCTTAGACGCAGAATCAGGGAAATTACTTTGGAAACAATACATCAATCTGAACAGTTACCCCTATCTGACAGAAGGAGTGACCGTAGATAAAGGCGTAGCCTATGCCGGAATCGGCGCCGGACTATCCGCCTATGATTTAAAAACAGGACAAACAATATGGACTAACAAAGACTGGAAACAACGGGAAGGCGCTACTACCACCCTGACCGTTGCCGGAAATGTATTAGTCAGCGGAACGCAATGGGGCGGATTATACGGCAATGACATCCGCACCGGAAAACAACTATGGAAACTCTCCGACAACGGGCTCGGCAACCGGGGAGCATCGCCGGTCTATAAAGACGGAAAACTATGGATTATCTCTTCCAAAAGCTTCTTCACCATAGAGCCGCAAACCGGAAAAGTACTTCAACAAAAAGAACTCTCTGCCAATCTGGACGTTACATCCACCCCGCTCGTCACCGAACAGGAGATTATCTTCGGCACTGCCGACCGTGGAGTCTTCGCACTGGACAAATCCACACTTTTCAACAAATGGAAAGCAGAGACATCACCTTCACTCGTCTACACCGCCCCTTACTCCAGTACCCCGCAAGCCGGAGTGGAAACAAGCCCCGTAGCGTCACAAGGAGTTGTCTACATCGGAGCTTCCGACGGTTATCTATACGCTATCGACCAGGCAACGGGAATCATAAAAGAGAAATATAATCTCGGAGCACCCGTATTCTCCACCGTAGCCGTATCCGGTAACCGGATGATTGTTTGCGACTTTGCAGGAAACGTGTATTGCTTCTCTTCGAAGTAAACTCTCTCCTCGATTCTGTAAAAGCAAAAGGCAGATATTTTATAGAACTCCCCTTCATTCATTCAAGATGCCAAATTGGTATCTTGAAAGTTATTTGAGATAACCTATCTTATACAGTTTTTCTCACCCCGCGCGTTGTAATTTGAAGATTATCACGTATCTTTGCCCCTCAATCATAAATACGAGATATGGCTATTACAATCAAGAAAGTCACCACAAAGAGTGAGCTAAAGAAATTTATCCGTTTCAATTACAGGATGTATAAGGACAATCCTTATTCCGTGCCCGACCTCTATGACGATATGCTCAATACGTTCAACAAAAAGAAAAACGCGGCATTCGAGTTCTGTGAAGCAGATTATTTCCTGGCATACCGGGACGATAAAATCGTAGGGCGCGTAGCCGCTATCGTCAACAACCGTGCCAATGAGAAATGGGACTGTAAGAACGTCCGTTTCGGATGGATAGACTTCATTGACGACCCCGAAGTCTCTGCCGCCCTCATCAAGACAGTAGAAGACTGGGGAAAAGAACGGGGCATGACGCACATTGCCGGCCCTCTCGGATTTACCGATTTCGACGCAGAAGGAATGCTGGTTGAAGGATTCGACCAACTCAGCACGATGGCTACCATCTACAACCACCCCTACTATCCGGTACATATGGAGAAACTCGGTTTCGAGAAAGACGCCGACTGGGTGGAATACCAAATCTACATTCCCGATGCCATCCCCGACAAGCACAAGCGCATCTCCGAACTGATTCAACGGAAATATAATCTCAAGATAAAAAAATACACTTCCGGAAAGAAAATAGCCAAAGACTACGGACAGAAGATTTTCGAGCTGATGAACGAAGCATACAGCCCGCTCTACGGCTACTCCCCACTGACACAGCGGCAAATCGACCAGTACGTAAAAATGTACCTGCCTATTCTCGACTTACGTATGGTGACACTTATCACTGATGCCAACGATGAACTGGTCTGCGTAGGTATCTCCATGCCTTCACTTGCCGAAGCCCTGCAAAAGTCGCACGGACGCTTGCTGCCTCTCGGATGGTTCTACCTGCTGAAAGCACTGTTCATGAAACGTCGTGCCAAAATGCTTGATTTACTACTTGTTGCAGTGAAGCCGGAATACCAGAACAAAGGTGTTAACGCTTTGTTATTTTCCGATTTAATTCCAGTTTATCAAAAATTAGGTTTTATCTTTGCAGAAAGCAACCCCGAACTCGAACTGAACGGAAAGGTTCAGGCTCAATGGGATTACTTTGAGACTAAGCAACATAAGCGCCGCCGTGCGTTCATCAAAGAGATAAAATAAAAAACAGCTATGGAAGAGAACGAATTGATACCTGTAGACAACAACAATGCAGTAGAGTACACTGACGACAACATCCGCCACTTGAGCGACATGGAGCATGTCCGCACACGCCCCGGTATGTATATCGGTAGGCTGGGCGACGGCGCGCATGCCGAAGACGGAATCTATGTCCTCCTGAAAGAAGTAATCGACAACAGTATTGACGAGTTCAAGATGCAAGCCGGTAAGAAAATTGAGATTACCGTTGAAGAAAACCTTCGTGTCAGTGTCCGCGACTACGGACGAGGCATTCCGCAAGGAAAGCTGATTGAAGCGGTCAGCATGCTGAACACAGGTGGTAAGTACGACAGTAAAGCATTCAAGAAGAGTGTCGGACTGAACGGTGTCGGTGTGAAAGCCGTCAACGCATTGAGCTCCCGTTTCGAGGTACGCAGTTACCGCGACGGCAAAGTACGTACCGCCACTTTCTCCAAAGGAAACCTGCTGACTGACAATACGCAAGATACCGAAGAGGAAAACGGAACTTATATCTTCTTCGAACCGGACAACACATTATTCCTAAATTATTGTTTCAAGCCCGAATTTATCGAGACGATGCTACGTAACTACACGTACCTCAACACCGGGCTTGCCATTATCTATAACGGTCACCGCATCCTGTCGCGCAACGGTCTTGTAGACCTCCTGAACGACAACATGACGGCAACCGGACTTTATCCGATTATCCACCTGAAAGGCGAAGACATCGAGATAGCCTTCACCCATACCGGACAATACGGAGAAGAATACTACTCTTTCGTCAACGGTCAGCACACCACGCAGGGCGGTACGCATCAAAGTGCTTTCAAGGAACACATCGCCCGCACTATCAAAGAGTTCTTCAACAAGAATATGGACTACACCGACATCCGTAACGGATTGGTTGCCGCCATCGCCGTCAATGTAGAAGAACCTATCTTCGAGAGTCAGACCAAAACCAAACTGGGTTCTACCAATATGGTTCCCGGCGGCGTGACGGTTAATAAATACGTAGGTGACTTCATCAAACAGGAAGTGGACAACTTCCTGCACAAGCATGCGGACGTAGCCGAAGCAATCCAACAGAAGATTCAGGAATCGGAAAAGGAACGCAAAGCCATCGCCGGCGTGACGAAACTTGCCCGCGAACGTGCCAAGAAAGCGAACCTGCACAACCGTAAACTGCGCGACTGCCGCATCCACCTCAACGACCCGAAGGGAAAAGGACTGGAAGAGGACTCCTGCATCTTTATCACCGAGGGTGACTCCGCAAGCGGTTCCATCACCAAAAGCCGTGATGTTAACACTCAGGCGGTATTCAGTCTACGCGGTAAACCGCTGAACTCTTTCGGACTGACAAAGAAAGTGGTTTACGAGAACGAAGAGTTCAACCTGCTTCAGGCAGCCTTGAATATAGAAGACGGCATAGAAGGACTGCGTTACAACAAGGTCATTGTAGCAACCGATGCCGATGTGGACGGTATGCACATCCGCCTGCTGCTGATTACCTTCTTCCTGCAATTCTTCCCCGACCTCATCAAGAAGGGGCATGTATATATCCTGCAAACTCCCTTGTTCCGCGTGCGCAACAAGAAAAAGACGCTCTATTGTTACAGCGAGGAGGAACGTGTCAACGCAATCAACGAATTAAGCCCGAATCCCGAAATCACCCGATTCAAAGGATTGGGAGAAATCTCGCCGGACGAGTTCAAGCACTTTATCGGCAAGGACATGCGTCTGGAACAAGTATCATTGCGCAAGACGGACGCAGTAAAAGAACTACTTGAATTCTACATGGGCAAGAATACCATGGAACGACAGAACTTTATTATAGATAACTTGGTTATAGAAGAAGACTTGGCATCATGAGAAAAGCAATATTCCCGGGTACTTTCGACCCTTTCACCATCGGACATTATTCGGTAGTGGAACGTGCACTTACCTTTATGGACGAGATTGTGATAGGAATCGGTATCAACGAGAACAAGAATACATATTTCCCCATCGAGAAAAGGGAAGAAATGATTCGGGAACTTTATAAAGACGAACCTCGTATCAAAGTGATGTCATATGATTGTCTGACGATTGATTTTGCGCAGGAAGTAGGAGCACGGTTCATCGTCCGCGGCATCCGTACCGTGAAGGATTTCGAGTACGAAGAGACGATTGCGGACATCAACCGCAAACTGGCGGGCATTGAAACCATCCTGCTCTTCACTGAACCCGAGCTGACTTGTGTCAGCTCTACGATTGTACGCGAGTTATTGACCTATAATAAAGATATCAGCCAGTTTATTCCTGAAGGAATGAGGATAAGTTGAGAATGGAGCAAAGTAAGATTATGAGTAAGATTAAAATATACGTCCTTTTGGCTTGCCTGTGGACAGTATCAGCCGTACAGGCTCAGAATTTCGGTTCGGCTGCCATGCGCAAGCTACAAATGGCAGAATTTGCAATCTCCAACTTCTATGTAGACAAAGTAGATGAGGACAAGCTGGTAGAAGAAGCCATCATCAAAATGTTGGCACAACTCGACCCGCACTCCACCTACTCGGACGCAGAGGAAGTGAAGAAAATGAACGAACCTCTCCAAGGCAACTTCGAAGGTATCGGGGTACAGTTCCAAATGATTGAAGATACATTACTGGTGGTGCAACCCGTCAGCAACGGCCCTTCCGAGAAAGTCGGCATCCTTGCCGGCGACCGCATTATCGCCGTCAACGACAGCGCCATTGCCGGAGTGAAGATGAGTACGGAAGATATTATGAAACGTCTTCGCGGCCCGAAAGGTTCCAAAGTCAACCTGAAGATTGTCCGTCGTGGCGTAGAAGACCCATTGGTTTTCACCGTAAAAAGAGACAAGATTCCTATCCTCAGCCTTGACGCTTCTTACATGATTCAGCCCAAGACAGGCTATATCCGCATCAACCGCTTCGGAGCAACCACCGCCGAGGAGTTCAAGAAAGCAATGAAGGAACTTCAGAAGCAAGGCATGAAGGATATGATTCTCGACTTGCAAGGCAACGGCGGGGGATACCTCAACGCTGCCATCGACCTTGCCAACGAATTCCTGGGACAAAAGGAACTCATCGTCTACACCGAAGGCCGGACTGCCAAACGCAGCGATTTTTATGCCAAAGGTAACGGGGACTTCCGTAACGGCCGCCTCATTGTATTAGTAGATGAATACACAGCTTCCGCCAGTGAAATCGTCAGCGGTGCGGTGCAGGATTGGGACAGGGGAATCATCGTCGGCCGCCGTTCTTTCGGCAAAGGACTGGTGCAGCGTCCCATCGACCTGCCGGACGGTTCCATGATTCGTCTGACTATCGCCCGTTATTATACTCCTGCAGGCCGCTGCATCCAAAAGCCTTATGACAGCTCGACAGATTACAATAAAGACTTGATAGAACGCTTCAACCATGGCGAACTGATGAATGCCGACAGCATCCACTTCCCGGATTCACTGAAAGTACAGACTAAGAAACTGGGACGCACAGTCTATGGCGGTGGCGGTATCATGCCAGATTATTTCGTACCTATCGACACTACTTTGTACACGGATTATCACCGGAACCTGGTAGCCAAAGGAGTCATCATTAAATTTACGATGAAGTTTATCGAAGGCCACCGGAAGGAATTGGCGGGCAAGTACAAGAAGTTCGAATCATTCAATGAAAAGTTTATCATTGACGATGACATGATGGCAACTTTACGCGAAATGGGCGATAAAGAGGGCGTGAAGTTTAATGAAGAGCAGTATCAGAAATCGCTCCCGCTCATCAAAACTCAACTCAAAGCATTGATAGCACGTGACCTTTGGGATATGAATGAATATTTCCGGGTGATGAATACAACGAATGAGAGTGTACAAAAGGCATTGGAGATATTGAATTCGGACGAATATCAGAAGAAACTGAAAGTAAATCAGCACTGATATTCATCAACTCTCCCCTATATTAAAAACGCACATTTCTCTTTCACCTATCACCGACGGCAATCAAACGCTTTATTCATCGAGGTTTCCGGCGGTGATAGGTTGTTTTTTAACCTATCACCTCATCTATCACCTATCACCGTCAAGGCCGTTTTCCTTTCCTACACCGTATCTGTCAATCGGGACAAGGCTGATAAATTCCTCAAACAAGTAGGAATACTTTGTTTTTCTCCCTTATATAGTTTATCTTTGCCGCTGATATAGTTCATCTACCATAGCCGTGACGAATTCCTACCACGGCCATGAAGAGAAGCTACCACAGCCATGGCAAGATCTTACCACGGCCGTGACAGACTAATGATAAAGGCACCGGAACATAACTATCCCTACGTCTTAATCAAAGAATAAAGGCAGGACAACTTATATAAAGCCGCTTGATAACAAACAAACAACAGCTATATAACACAATCCCCTCTAACGAAGTCCAACGATAACTAATTTGTTTTGCAACAACAAAACACGATGTATTTACGATAAACTAAATAGAGAACAATGGCAATACAATTTGAATTGTACAAGACTCCCCATCCCAAGGATGAGGAAGGCAAAGAGACGTATCACGCACGCGTAGTCAACTTCCAGCACATCGACACGGATTATCTGGCAAAGGAAATCCAGATAGCCACCTCGCTGACCGAAGGAGACGTAAAATCTGTCCTCGATTCCCTTAGTCACTTTATGGGCGACCGGCTTCGGGAGGGAGAAAGCGTCCATCTGGACGGTATCGGCTATTTTCAGATAAAACTGAACAGCAAAGAACCTATCACTTCACCCAAACTGAAAGCGAATCAAATCAAGCTCAAAGCCAACATCAGCTTCAAGGCAGATATCAAACTGAAAAAGTCAGTCAGCGTCGTACACCTGGAACGAAGCAAATTGAAACCCCATTCGGCTTCCCGCTCGAACGAAGAAGTAGACAAACTGCTGACCAACTATTTCAACAATAACCCGATATTGACCCGCTCCGACTTCCAAAGGGTCTGCGGTTTCACTCCCACCACCGCCGCACGGCACATCAAACGGCTGAAAGAGGAAAAGAAATTGAAGAATATCCATACGTATTATAATCCGATTTATATGCCGATGCCTGGGTATTATGGGATGGCGGAAATAAAAGAGGATGAAACAAATGTAATACAGAAATGAAGAAACTAAATAGCTCCTCAAAAACAAAAAGATAATCATTATTAATACCTCATAGGTGCAAATTCTGCACTTATGATAATAGACTGTCACATTTCTTTGTCCCACTATCCAAGCTATTATAAACAAGGATACAATATAAAGAAAGATTAAAAAAGAAATTCAGTTGTCGCAAAATTTGCGACAACTGAATTTCGTGCTGTTTCCACCCCTAACTTGTGCAAGAACTACCCAGATTGATTATTGTCTTAATTAGCAAGGATAAACACATAAATGTATTATTTTCCTCAGAAAAAAAGAGAATAAGGCTACTTTTATTATTTACTTTGAAGCGTTATAATAGAACGCGCCGGAATCTGAACAATCTTTCCACTTTTCACTGTCCCTACCGGAAGCAAATCTTCCCCTTCTTTATCTGAAGTACGATAAATCTGCCATTGTGCATTTCCTACTTTTTCTTCATTAATAGAAAACTCTTTTTCTTCATTAGCATAATTGACAACTACCATCACATACGTTCCATCTGTATTCTTATAAGCAGAACACATCAATCCTTGTTGATCGGTATCACCATCGGGAATCAAAGCCCCCGTTTTATCGAAAGTCGAAACGGACAGCCGTACTGCACCCGGACGGATAAAGCGGCTGTAATTTCCCAAAGCCCACATCAGTTTGGAGTCTTCTACTCTGCCATCCAGAAAGTTGCCATCCGTAGTATATTCACGAATCAATCCGTCTTTGTAATCGCCGCCAATGGCACGCCACCACTGCCAACTCTTTGCTCCGGCATATACGATGTCATGATGGATAATACGGGCTACATAAAGCGCTGTCTTCATCGTACGGTCGAATCCGTTGCCGCCACCGATTTCTTCGTCATTACCCATGATGCAAGTCTCCGTCTGCCAGAAGTCAACATTGTGTTTATCCAATGTATCACGCAATTGACAACGTATATTACGCAATTCGCTTAATGGCGTAGTAGTCCAATAGCTATGTCCGAGCATCAGTCGGGGAACGTTCGGAATATCTCCCAAATATGTATCCACACTATCGGGACAGAAGAAAGCCTGAATCTGATAGCCACGCTGCCAGTCCGTCTCGTGAGTGCGGAACATACAGCGGTAATCGGAAGATTCATTCACCAGAATCTGCGTATCCATATCCCGGCTTACAAATTCTTTGCTTAACAAACGGACGGTATGGGCTACTTCCCTGTTGGTTGCCGGACAGCCTTCCTGCTTCGGGCCTACCCAGTTCCAATGTCCGTCCGGTTCGTTGAAAGGACATATATAGTCGAACTTGATACCGTCATGTTTTTCTACTCCTTGCACTACATCCGCCAGAAAACGGGCATACTTTTCGTAACAGTCCGGCTTCAAGTTAGCCGTGCCGCCACGACCGGTATTGGTAGCCAGCCCGTTCTGCGTATAATACACAGGGGGAGAGTTCAGGAAAGCAAGGAATTTGTTCACTCCCCGTTCTTTTGCCAGTTTGAGGAAGTTACGCTGTCCCTGTTGTTTGTCCCAGTCATATGTTCCGTCAGCGTTGAGGAAACATTCGGCACGCGTCCAGAGGGAAGCAATCTGACTGGCTTCGCCCTGTTCAGTGCTGCCCGCCCCGACGTTGAAACGCCAGAGGGACAGCCCGATACCTTTCGGCTTTCCGTTCGCATCATTCCCGGTGCTGAACAGCCAGTCGGCAACCTGATTCTGCTTTTCCTGCGGCCAAAGTCCGATGAATTGCATACTCCAGGCGTCAGAAGCGCCGAAATATGCCATCGTTTGACAGGGTTTGTCCGTTTCTATCTGAAAATTGATATCGGGGGCAGGACGGGAAGAACATCCACCCGCCATACCTGCGATTGAGAAGAAGCCTAAAGCGGCTAAGAGCGTTTTACCTTTCATACTTTAATAACCTAATACCTTATATAAATCTAATACCTATCAAAACTTTATCCGGTTTATTGCAGGTCATAGACCATTGTTACCACTGATTTCGATGGAATATATCCGGTCAGATAATCAGCTTCTTCCTTCAAGTCTCTTGTTTCAGAAGTTGTATATTGACGAACTGATTTCACAGTCTTATCTCCTATTCCTTCCAGTGCAGTATCCATGTGAATGGTTTCTACTCCCATGTTGGTGTATACTACTACCAGTCTATCCTGTTCGGGAGAAATGTAGGCCGAACCGAAAAACATACGTGAACCATTAGGAATATTAAGGTCTACACGTTTATAGCCCGGACGAACGAAAAGGCTATAGTTACCCAATACCCACAGGTTCTTGCTGGCAGAATAAGTACCATCCAAAGCAATGTCACCATAATCACCATCACCCGGAATCAAACGAATCATATAGAAGCGGCTTTTTTGGCTATATACTTCTACGCTGGCTGTTGTCCAGTATGACCATGAGCTTACATTGGCTGTAGCCAGATCATGATGGAGTACCTTTGCCATAGAGAGCGCCAAGTCCATGTAAGTAGCATCATCAAAACTGTCGTAATCTTCGTACATGGTTTCTCCTGCATTATGGAGCATACTCCATTCTGTCTGATAAACTTTGAGGTTATTCTTCTCTGCTGCCTTACGCAATTCAGTACGTGTTTCCTGCAATTGATTCCAGGTTCTGTCAACCCAATAGCTATGTCCGCAAACGACATTAGGTTGCATATGTTTTAAATTGCCAATATAGTATTCACCTGCTTTATCTTCAAAGAACTGAAGTATCACCTGCGACTTTTGTCCCTGTCCATCAAAACCATAAACCGATTTCCATGAGCCGGACTCAGCTATCAGGATATTTGTTCCTTCCAAATTCTTATCAGTCAGTTTCTTATCCATTTCCCTAGCCAGATTGGCAATCTCCCAGCTCATCCATCCGCAGCCTTCCTGAGCGGCTTTGCCGTCGCTTCCCGGCCCCCAATCATATTGCGGCTCGTTCAATGGGCTGATAAATGGTATATTATAACCTTCATCTACAAAGTGTCTTGCTACCGTAGCCATATAGTCGGCAAATAGTCCATAGCCGTCTACACCATCATCATTCGTATTTTTCAGATTCGCATACCAACCGTTGTCTGAATATCCTTTTCCATTCTTTGTATAATAAACCGGGGGAGTATTGCTGAATAGTACGAACTGGTTGCATCCATATTCTTTCGCTTTCTGCATAAAATATTGCTGACCGGAGCATTTACCCCAAGTGTAAGTTCCGTCGGCGTTCAGGAAACATTCTGCACGGTTTACTTTGCTGGCTATATTACTGGCCTCACCTTGCTCGGCAGTCCCGCCGCCGAGATTGACACGCCACATGGACAGGCCGATTCCTTCGGGTTGATTGTTCTTGACTTCTTGAGAGAATAATAATTTAGCGATTCCTTCTTTGTTGTTGTCGCTCCAATATTTGCCTACATAGTCCATTGTCCATGCATCGGACGAGGCAAAGCCGTCGATGGTTTGATAAGTTGTGGCGGCATTCACCGTAGCTGTTTCATTTTTGGCTTTCAACACCGGTTCGTAGTCCGGTGAGAAAGTCAGGTCGTCGCTGCAAGCGGAAAGGGCGGCAGCCAGACAGGAGATTCCGAATAAGATATATTTATTTTTCATACGTCACATTCTTTAATAGTTAGTTGATTTTTAGTAACCGGGGTTCTGTTCGATACTTCCGTTCGACATGGTTATTTCCGTAGTCGGTATCGGGAAAAGCAAATCGCGGGTTTCGTTGAAGTTGATACCCTTATCACTTCTTTCCTTTTGGTTGTTTGCTTCGTAACTGTCCGTATACGACAGGTTGTATCTCACAAATGAACCATTCTTGCCCATGATATTGCAGATTGCCGGTTTACCGTTATCATCTTTCCAACGGCGAAGGTCGAACAAGCGGTTGTTTTCCAAAGCCAGTTCCAAGCGGCGTTCCTGACGGATTGCGTCACGAAGTTCGGTTCCCGAACTTTGAGCATCTTCCAAACTGGCACGCTTACGTACCCTGTTCAATGCCCAGCGGGCTTCAGCATCACGACCGAGTTTATTTTCCACTTCGGCGTACATTAATAATACGTCAGCAAAACGAAGCAAACGGTAGTTCAACGGAATATGAGGTGCATTGTACGGGTCAGGACGTTTACTCTTCGGGATATACAATTTGCGTGTCACACGTGCGGATTTGTGTTCGTCCGCTTTGATGGTGTAACCTCTCGCTTCTTCATCGCCGGCTACATCTTGTCCGTTTTTGATTATTGTCCATTTCAGACGGACATCGCTGCTGCTATATGCTTTTTCCAGATTACTGGTAGGCAATCCCCAAGCCCAACCACTGTCATTTCGCGAACCGCAGACAATAGAGATACGTTCGCCCAGTGAATAAGATATATCACTATTGGTCTGTATTTCGAACAGGGATTCTTTGTTGTTGTTATAATCTATGTTCCACACTTGGCTGAAGTCTTCCATCAGGTCGTATTCACAAGATGTTCCGGCATATTCTCCACGGCAGATCAGTTCTTGCAGTACCTTCTCTGCTGCTTCATATTTTTCCTGATACAGATATACCTTTGCCAACAGCCCTTGTGCGGCTCCTTTGGTGGCACGTCCCAAATCTTTTGAACTATATTCGCTACGCTTAGGCAAGTCATTAATAGCATCAAGTAAATCTTGCTCTACAACTGCGTAACTATCTGCTATGCTGGAACGTTGGATGCCTTGTACTTCACTTGGCAGTTTGACTCCCATCACTAATGGAATGCCGCCGAAGTTACGAATCAAATCGAAATATTGGAAGGCACGAAGCATCTTCGCTTCGGCTATATAGCGTTTCTTCAGATTATCGTTTTCAAAAGATACTCCGGGAATACGTTCAATAGCCACATTACAGCGCAGGATACCTTTATAGCGGTATTGCCAGAAATTCTGACAGCAGTTTCCCGCATTGTAAGTATTGCCTGTATAATGCGCCAGGTCACGATATTCGCCCGGGTCTTGGGTAGTATTACCCATCCACATATCGTCGGTACACATATCGGCAGCCAGATAGAACTTATAAATCTGCCACCAGTCATCGAAAGCAAGGGATTGATAACAGCCTGTTATTTGCTGCGCGCATTCATCTTCATTCTTGAAATATTCGTTCAAGTCTTGCTGTCCTCTCAGCGGTTCTTCCAGGAAGTCGGCGCATCCGGTGAAGGATAGAGTCATGGCAGCCATTGAAAGACCTAATATATATCGTTTCATATTTATACTGATTTATGTTGGTTTAAAAATTGATGTTCAATCCGAAGAGATATGTACGTGGGTTAGGATAACTTGCCCAGTCGATACCCATTTCCGTCACACCCTTACCCACTGATACCGCTTCCGGATCCATGCCGGAATAGCCGGTGATGGTAAACGGATTTTGTGCGGAGAAAGAGAGACGCAATACGATGTCTTTAGTCCACCGCTTCGGTAAAGTATATCCTATTTGCAACATCTTGCAACGAAGGTAAGAACCGTCTTCCACGAAGAAGCTCGACGGACGTTTCCAGTTCATGTTAGAGTCGTTCACTGACAAGCGGGGCAATGAGTTGCTCGTTCCTTCACCGTGCCATGAACTGTTGTATGTTCCGGCATACACATTCTCACCACCGGCACCGGAGTAGCGGCCTTTGGTCGTGTTGAACACATCGTTGCCGATAGTGCCGTAGAAGTTGGCCATGAAATCAAGGTTCTTGTAAGAAACACGTCCGTTGATGCCGACCATCAAATCGGGGAATGCCGAACCGATGTATGCCTTATCCTTATCATCCAGTATGCCGTCACCATTCAAATCTTCGAAGCGGATGTCACCAGGTAGTGCATTGGGTTGGATGACCGAACCATACTCGTTGGTATGGGCGTTTACCTCTGTCTGGTTCTGAAAGATACCATCGGCTACGTAACCATAGAAGCGGCTGATTTCTCCGCCTTCTTCATTACGGATAATGTAATCACCATTGAAAGAGCCTGTATAAATAGGAGTGTCACCACCCATCAGTTTCTTAGCTTTGTTCTTTACGGAAGAAAGGTTCACGCCTACTTCATAGCTGAAGTCTCCTTTATGGTCGTTCCAATTGACGGAAAGTTCCCATCCGGTAGCTTGCATACTGCCTACGTTCTCCCACATTTCTCCATTCCACATGGGGTAGCCGAGAACCAATAGATTAGCTTTTTTCATCAACATGTCCTTCGACTCTTTGCGAAACCATTCAGCAGTAACACTCAGACGATTGTTCAAGAAAGCCATGTCTACACCGATGCTATAATTTTCGACTGTCTCCCAACGAACACTGTTGTTTCCAATAGAAGCCACACTTGTTCCAATCACACGGTCGGCATTCGGGCCAAAGACATAATCACTTCCACCGATAGAGGATTGATAAGCAGAATTATCAATATCTTCATTACCTACACGTCCCCATCCGGCACGCAGTTTCAGATTGTCAAAGATATGCTGGTTTTTCATGAAAGGTTCGCCCGATATACGCCATGCAGCAGATACAGCAGGGAACGTAGCATATTTATTACCCTTAGGGAATCTTGAAGAGCCATCCACACGTACGGATGCTGTCAGATAATAACGGTCATTATAATTGTATATGATACGTCCCAGATAAGAAATCATTGAATTGTATTCGTTCAATCCCTCTGCCTGAGGTTTTTTTGTTCCCCCCTTTACATATTGCAGAAGTTCGTCATTATTCGTCGGAACACCATCACGTGAGCCGGTCAACCAATAATACTGGTAACGTTCCATCGTATAACCGCCCATCAGATTAATATTATGCTTTTCATTGAACGTTTTCATCCATGTGATTGTGTTCGTCCAGTTCCAGTCCACCCAGTTCTTCATTTCGCGTTTGGCTGTATTCGCAGTAGCTTGTTCCAAGTTGTCCAAATGAAACTCGGGACTAAACTCATCGAAAAGGCGGAAACGCGCGTTTATTCCGAACTGGCTGCGTACTACCAACCCTTTGATTGGTTCAATGCTTATATAAGGGTTGGCAAGCAATCCGTACTCATCGGTGTTCTTTGACAGACGTGCCATACTTGCCACCGGATTCCACACTTGGCTATTGTGGGAGCGGGAATAATTATCGTATTCATTATCCGTCCATTCATTTTCGGGTCGCATCACCGGAGTAGTCGGATCCATTGCCATGACAGCACCGAGCAAATCCGGAGTATCTTTCCAGTTCTCATATTTAGGCGTAAAGTCGATACCTGCTTTTACTATCTTGTTGAAGTTGTATTCCATGCTGAAACGGGCGGTAAACTTCTGCCAGTTGCCTGTCTTATATTGTGAATCTTGTCCGAAATAACCAATACTGGCTGAATAGAGGAACTTATCAGTGCCACCGGAGAAACTAAGGTTATAGTTATGAATCAAGGCTGTTTTATTCAATGTCTCTTTCCACCAGTCGGTGCCTTCGGCATCAGTAATATTAGCTTTTCCACTATATACAGGCATACTGTCATCGTTGATATAACGTGCTCTCTGAACATATTCGTATTCTGAAGCTTTTGCCATATCAGGTTGTTGCAATGTCTGGAAACCGGCAGAAGCGGAGAAAGAAAACTTGGTGTCGCCTTTCTTTCCTTTTTTGGTGGTAATCAGAATGACACCATTCGACGCACGTGTACCATAGATAGCTGCGGCAGAAGCATCTTTCAAGACTTGCATGCTTTCAATGTCATTTTGGTCGAGGAAGTTGATATTTCTACCTACCGGCATCCCGTCCACTACATACAAAGGGTCGGCGGCATTGACAGTAGACACACCACGGATTATTACACGAGGAGTAGTACCCGGTCCGCCGCTGCTTTGTACCTGTACGCCATTGATTTTCCCCTGCAAAGAGTTCATGGCATTACCCGTGCTCATTGTTTTCAGTTCTTCACCTTTTATGGCTGCGATGGAACTGGTCAGATCACCTTTCTTTACCGCACCATAGCCGATAACCACCACTTCGTCCAATGCCTGCATATCATCATGCATCACTACATTGATAGCAGTGCGGCCATTCACTTTGATTTCCTGAGTTTTGTATCCAATCATAGAGAAAACGACAGTAGCATCTTTGGATACATTGCTCAATGTATAATTACCATCCAAATCGGTCACAGTACCGTTCGTCGTTCCCTTCACCAAGACTGTAAGACCAATCATCGGCTGCTTGTCACTCGCTGCAACGGCATTACCGGTCAGCTTCATTTGCTGGGCATTTAAGCCCAGCGCAAAGAACGATAATAAAAGGAATAAGTATCGTTTCATGTTTTTATAGCATTATATTAGTTATTCTTCTTTAGTAATTTAGACTGTACAAGATGTGTGTCAAAGATAAAAGTGTATTTCCCGGCAGGAATATTATATCTTGCCCCATTAGGTTCTGCATCACCTATACAGAAGTGTTCATCCACTCCATTGCCGCCATTTACAAATCGCCATGATGGAGACGGCCAGCCTGGGCCAACAGCAGTGAGTGTACAGTTGAAAGAATTATGACTTGCATCAAAAGTCAGAGTTGTAGTATAAAGATATGGATTATCCGTATCCCGATCCAGTACAGGACGAGGGTCAGAAGAATTCCATCCATTAGTACCTACCCAATTATCACCAGCAAGGCCGAACTGGCCGCTATAAGGTTCTTCCGACGGCTTATAAGCAGTAACTGTATATTTCTGTGTTTCAATATTAAAGATAATTTCATAGTATCCTATTTTTGGAAGAATGATAGGTTGTATATTTTCTTGCAAATTTGTCAACTGTCCCGGATTATTCTTGTCTTCGCCAAAACAGATATTAAAATTTCCTTTATTGGCAACAAACCGAACCGGAGTATTTTCCGCAGCAGAATAATAACGGGCTTTATATTCATACATACCACTATGCTCTATTGGCATTGGGACTCCCCATAAATCTCCATCAGTTAGTGCAGTATCATCATATCCTTCAAAATCAACCAAATACATATTATTGTAATCCTTTGTTTGAGAAATCAGCATAGTATAATCTTTTTCCGTAATATTATTGAATGCATCAACGGCACGGATGGTCATGATATATGCACCTATTCCATCTGAAGGAAATGTTATAGCTTTCTCAAAAGTTCCTTGAGTAATCCCTTCACCCTCTAAATCCACACGTTCTGAAATATTCAAATCGGGAATACCCAACTCTAAATAAGCTAATCCTTTGTTGTCTTCTGCAGTAAAGCGGAATGTCATAGGATTATCTTCAGACAAAACTATTTTAATGTTATCAGGGAAACTAGTAGATACGATTTCCGGTTCCGTATAATCACCGTCCATTGTAATCAGCACATTGCTTTCCATTGTGCGTCCACCTAAATCCGTTACGGTTACTTTTACAGTAAATTCGTCTCCTTCGGTTTCTTCGGGAATGGTAAATCCATAGTTCAAGTCATATTCATAAAGAGTTTCCGGGTAGAGAGCCACCAGGTCAATAGTCTTATCCAAATATAAGTCTGGTGATTGTAAACGGATAGAACGGATACCATCCTTATCCGCTACTTTCCCTGCAATCTTAAACTCATATCCGTTTAATGTACGCACATGTTCGGAAGCCAGTTCGAGAGACGGCTTCTGCCCGTCTACATCTTTGTAGTCATTATCGTCGCTACATCCGGTAGCCAACGTTGCAGCAAAAAGAAAAGTCCATAACGCTGCGCCATGCAAAAATCTTGCCTTCATAATAATAGTATTTAATGATTAAAACTTCTAGGTTCGCTGCGAAAGCCAGGGTGCTTTTTCCGCTTTCACAATGCAAATATAAGTGAATAAGGCACATAGGAGAGATAAAAATCATGCAGAGAAGCATCACAAATCATGCAATGCACGATTTGCATACGCTAAATAAAATATTTATTCCTATTTTTGAATCTGTAAATGAAACGAATAGGCACGAGTTATGAGAAAACACATTGCGTTTGGTATTTTATTTCTTTTCCTGTCTTTATTATCAGTCTCCCGACTGATTGCGCAACCTTATTCTGTGAAACGGTTGGGGATTGAGCAGGGACTTTCTAATAATTATGTAGTCAGTGTCGCGCAGGACAAGCAAGGGTTCCTGTGGTTTGCCACGGAAGAAGGGCTCAATAAGTTTGACGGTACCCGTTTTATCACCTTTTATAAGAATGACCCGTCCAAGAATTCCCAAAGTATCACCGGGAATGAACTTAACCGGATATATGCCGACCCGGAACGGCCCGTTGTATGGATTGCCACGCAACGTGACGGGTTAAATGCCTACAATTATCATTCGCAGACATTTACCGCTTATCAGCATGACCCGCAGAATCCGCACAGCCTGATGACAAATGACGTCACGGATATTGCCGCTTCCGCACAAAGTACGGACGGATTATGGATCAGCACTTATTATCGGGGCATAGACTATCTGGATATTACCACCGGACAGTTCACGCATTACAACAAGACAACTGTTCCGGCATTGGACTGTGAACAGACATGGACTGTGTTGGACGGTGGAGACGATAATCTTTATATCGGACATGTGAACGGCGGTTTCAGCATACTTTCCTTGAAAGATAAGAGTGTAAGGAACTTCAAAAATGAACCGGACAATCCCAACAGTCTGCCGGGGGATGATGTACGGACGATATTAAAAGACAGTAACGGGAATATATGGCTCGGGACGGATAAAGGACTGGCACTCTATAATGCCGCTACCCGGAACTTCGTAACTTTCCGGCAAAATCCGAACGACAAATACGGCACACTCTCCAGCCGTATTTTCTCCATCAGGCAAATGAATGACAATAAATTATGGATTGCTTCGGAATTGAACGGCATCGCCATACTCGACCTGAAACAGAGCCAGTTCCTTTCACCCAAACAGATTACTTTCGAATTTCTGCGGGAAGGGGACGATAACCGTAGCCTTTCCAATGCCAGTGTACGGTATATCTATCAGGACTCTTTCAATAATATCTGGATTGGGACATGGGGCGGCGGAATCAACTTTATCAGCAGTGAGCCCCCTTTATTCACGACTATTGATTATTCTCCTATCCCCGACAATGAGAACAGTCTGAACAATAAGGTGGTAAGCAGTATCTGCACCGACAGGCAGGGGCGTCTGTGGGTAGGTACGGACGGCGGCGGAATCAATGTTTTTGAGAATAACAGACGGATTGCCATTTATAAGAAAGAGACGGGAGATTTACAGGCAAACTCTGTGCTGAGCGCTTTCCGTGATTCCAGGGATAATCTATGGTTCGGCGCTTTTCAAGGAAGTATCAGCCATTATAATACCCGGACAAAGACATTCCGTTCAATCTCCCCGATGGGTAAATCGAATCTGGATGTACGTGTCTTTTACGAAGACAACCGGCACCGTATCTGGATAGGGTGCAGCGAAGGGATATTCGTCTACAATCCCGACAATATGGAAGTTGTGCAACATTACCACACCGGTAACAGCGAGCTGCATGGCAACTTCATCCGAAGCATCGCACAGGATGACAAAGGACGTTTCTGGATCGGCACATTCGGCGATGGAATGGGGGTTTATTCACCGGATTTCCACTTAGTCAGGAAGTATATCCAAAGAGAAGGCTTCTGTTCCAACACTATCAATCAAATCTACCGGGACAAACAGGAAAGAATGTGGATAGCTACCGGAGACGGACTGGTATGTTTCAACTCTCCGGACGATCCGGATTACAAGACTTACCAGCGTAAAGACGGGCTCGTCAATACGTGCATCCAGGCTATCACTGAAGACCAGGCAGGGAATATCTGGTTCAGCAGCAACAAAGGTATCGGTTGCTACGTGACGAAGAAAGATTGTTTCTATTACTACGGTCACTCGGACGATGTGCCTGCCGGAAGCTTCATGAGTGCCAGTGTGGCAAGGAATACAGACGGTTCCATCTACTTCGGCTCTATCAACGGCGTGTGCTGTTTCACTCCCAACATCACGATGAGCGAACTCAAAACACCGCCGGTTGTCATCACGGAAATGAAAATATTCGAGCGGCTGGACAATCAGGAGAGCAATGACACCTTCGTCTCCCTATTGGAAGGAAAAGAAGTGGAGCTGACTCATGCCCGGAATACATTCAGCCTGACATTCAATGTGCAGAACTACTCCCTTGTCAACCAGATGGAGTATGCCTATATGCTGAAAGGGCTCGAAAACTCGTGGTACACGGTGAATGAGAACAACAGCGTCACTTTCCGGAATATCCCGCCGGGGAAATATGAGTTCCTTATCAAGGCGCGGGTGCATAATCAGGAGTGGCCGGACGAAGCGACTTCGCTCACCATCCGGATTAATCCCCCTCTTTGGCTGACATGGTGGGCGAAGTTGGTTTATATACTGGCATCTATCAGCATCATCTACCTCATCCTGCACGCTTACAAGAAGAAGCTGGATTTGGAAAGCCTCTATACTCTGGAGAAGAAGAACCACGAACAAGAACAGGAGTTAAACCAGGAACGCCTGCGTTTCTATACAAATATCACCCATGAACTGCGGACGCCGCTGACTCTAATTCTCGGCCCTCTGGAAGATATGCAGAAAGACCAGTCTCTTCCGGCAAGACAGGCGCAGAAGTTGTCCGTCATTCATCAAAGTGCGCTCCGGTTGCTCAACCTGATTAATCAGATATTGGAGTTCCGCAAGACGGAGACACAGAACAAAAAATTATGTGTCTGCAAAGGCAATATCGCCCCCCTTATCTACGAGACAGGGCTTAAATACAAGGAGCTCAACCAGAAAACTAAAATTGACTTCCGGATTCAGATAGAAAAAGAGGAGATGCTTCTTTTCTTTGACAAGGAAATCGTTACCATTATTCTGGATAATCTGATTTCCAACGCCATCAAATATACGGAGCAGGGGCGCATCACTCTGAGCCTTTATCAAACGATGCGTAATGAAGTGGCTTATACGGAAATTAAAGTCAGTGATACCGGATACGGCATCTCTGCTGAGGCTTTGCCGCATATTTTCGACCGTTATTATCAGGAAAGCGGTTCGCATCAGGCATCCGGAACAGGCATCGGTCTGGCTTTGGTCAGAAATCTCGTGGAATTGCATGAAGGCGAAATCCGCGTTGAAAGTACGCAAAACGAAGGAAGTAGTTTCTATATCAGTCTATTGACGGACAATATTTATCCCAATGCATTACATGCCGATTCGACGGAACAGGCTGAAAAAGAGGAAGAAGTACAGAATGTTTCTTCGGATGATGTACAGGATGCGGCAATGGACAGCGGCAAACCTATCCTGTTGATTGTAGAGGATAACGAGGAAATACAGAATTATATTGCCGAGTCTTTCTCCGATTCCTTTGAAGTAATCACAGCCAACAATGGCGAGGAAGGGAAACAACAGGCTCTCAGCCGTATCCCGGATATTATAGTCAGCGATATTATGATGCCTGTCATGGACGGTATCACCTTGTGCCGGCAACTAAAAGATGATGTACGCACAAGTCATATTCCTATAATCCTGCTGACCGCAAAAGACTCTTTACAGGATAAAGAGGAAGGATACGAGGTAGGGGCAGATTCTTATCTGACGAAACCGTTCAGTGCTTCTTTGCTGCGCAGCCGCATCAATAACCTGCTTGAATCAAGAAAGAAGCTCGTCGCACAATTCCAGTCGCAGCCTACTCCAAGCAGCCATGCAGACATAAACGAGAAACGTACGATGATTACCGAAGCGCTGAGTAAACTTGACAATGAATTTATCGGGAAGATTACGCAATTAATTGAAGAGAACCTTTCTTCGGAAAAGATTGACATCACTTACCTTTCAGACAAGATGTGTATGAGTGGTTCTACCCTTTACCGGAAGATGAAAGCGTTGACCGGACTTTCGACCAATGAATACATCCGGAAGGTGAAGATGGAAAATGCAGAACGCCTGCTGCTCGAAGGGAAGTACAACATTTCTGAGATTGCCTATAAAGTAGGAATGAACAGTTCAGGATACTTCCGCCAATGTTTCAAAGATGAGTTCGGCGTCTCTCCTTCGGATTACTTGAAACAAATCAAGCAGGCATAGAGAAAGGAAGTCGTCAAAAATAAAATCCAATGTCGTAATAATATTCAGGCACGGATAACACGGATTTCACGGTTTTTAGAAATATGACTGCATAAAGCAACAGCGTAATCCGTGTTATCCGTGCCTAAAGACCTGCGGGAATACTCAATTCCTTGACTCTTCAATCATTGCTTCAATCTTTAACTATCGTGTCAGTTCCGCAATCATGGTTTCAGCTCCTCAATAATCGCCTTAAGCAACGACCTGCTGTCACCCAACGGCAAGTCCGTAGCCAAGTCCCAGCTCATCATACCTTTCAAACCCTGCTCTTTGGCATAACGGGTTTTGATACGGATATTATCCTGTCCGTCAAATACATATATATATCCCTTATAGGTCACCTCATTCTGCGCCGGAGACGTAATCAGTCCTTCCTGTACAAAACTGAAATAAGCCTCTGTCTTCTTCGAATTATCTTTCGTCACGCCATAGAAAGGAACACCGGCCACCAGTTTCTCTTTCGGAATACCATAATCCAGTACCATTCGTATATCCGAACAATACTTTTCTATTGGAAAGCGCATCGGAGAAGGACCATAACACTGAAGCGAAATAAAATCAACGGCAGCAATCGCTTCCTTACTAATCTTATAGCAAACAGGATGCAGCGACACACTGAATATATATTTATCTCCCAGTACTTCACGCATCTTCAAGATAGCCAGGCTATAATCTTCATACTCTTTCGCGTTTTCCGCCCATTCAAAGTCCAGGTCAATGCCATCCAGTTTATGCTGTTGAAGCACCTTCTTGATATTCTTGGCAAATACCGTACGGGCAGCCTCATCAGCCACCATTGCTTTCCATTCGCCACTGGAAGCACCCAAACGCAGTTTGGCATTTGTTCCTTTTACCTTGGCACGAACAGATTTAACCAGTCCTTCCCACGTTGTCACTCCCTCTCCCTGAAATACACGGGGATTCTCAAAAGAAAGTGCCCCATCCTTATTCGGATGAACATTCAAGAAGATAAGATCATCGCTTGCCCGCAGGCTTTCGGTAGAAATACGCCCGCGATTATAGAAGTTTCCACGGACATACGAACTGACAAATGAACTTTGTTGCGCATAAAGAGATACTCCTATCAACAAAAAAAGGGAAAACAGAATTTTTCTTGGCATTAGCATAATGATTCTTTTTTATTGGATTCAGAACACAAAAGTACGCAGTCTCAAGGTAAAAGCATGTTCAAAAATGACTATAATACTTCCAAAAATCAACATAAAAAGTTTACGTGTAGAACTTTGAATTAAAAGATTCTTCAAAATAATGTTAGGAAAAACAAAATAAAGTATGTTTCTTTGCAATCAAAATGCATGAGCCTTATCGTATTAATAAAAACTATGAATAATAAACAACGTATCGAAAATGAACAACAGATATTAAAACTTATATCTGAAGGTGATAGCCAAGCCTTTCGTACGTTATATATGCATTATTATAATCGATTGTTTCAATTTGCGATTATGTTTCTCCATTCCGAAGATGCTTCCGAAGATGTAGTAGAAGATGTATTTTTCATTCTGTGGAAAGAACGAAGTATGCTCACCGCCATTCCCAATTTTCACGCTTATATATACCAATCAGTCCGTAATGGATGTCTGAATGTACTAAAAAGCGGGTATATCTCCAAAAGAGATGATATTCCTGAACACGAGTTACAAATTAAAATCTCAGATAATACCCCGCTAGACGAACTTTCTTATAAAGAGTTGCACACTACTATAACAAAAACAATAAATGCACTCCCGGAAAGATGTCGTATCATATTTAAAATGGCTAAAGATGACGAATTGAGCCATCGTGAGATTGCAGAAGCACTAAGCATCAAAATATGTACAGTAGAACGCCAATTATTGCTTGCCAAAAATAAAATAAAACAAGCAATTAAACCTTTCCTCGAAAAAATTTAAAAAAAAATGGTTTTTCCTTTTAGTGTTTTTGCATCTTGAGTTTTCTATATAGTATAAAGCTTTAGAAAACAAGAAAAAATGCGCATAGAAAAACAAAAAGAGACAATTGATTTGGATAAGTTGATTGACAACATTACCCTTCAGTCACCTAATCCAAGCAAAGAACATTCAGCAGAGAATTCATTCTCAAGGTTAATGGCAAGAATTCAAGCGGATAATAATTCTATTGATATATTCCGTCGCAAAGCCAGCCAATATCGGGTATGGCTGGCAGCCGCCACAGTAGCCCTATTAATCGCAATGAGTGGGTGGCTATACATGATGCTGGATACCGATCCTTCATTTATTGTCACAGCAAACAATAGTGGAATCGTACAGCATGTGATACTCCCGGATGGAAGTAATATAAAATTAAATAACCGTTCCAAGCTTATTTACCCGGAACATTTTAGTAAAGACTCAAGAGAAGTATTTCTCGAAGGAGAAGCCTATTTTGATGTAGCACATGATAAACGGCATCCGTTTATTGTACGTGCAGGAGAACTGAATATTAAAGTATTGGGAACAAAATTTACTGTCAATGCAAGTTCACAGATGCCGCAGATCACCGCTACTTTATTGGAAGGTTCTATTGACGTGGCTGACAAAAAGAAACATATGTTGATGAAGCCGAATCAACAATTGACATACAATGTCGGTAGTGGTAAAATGCTACTTACAGAAGTCACAAATGCCAGCCGTGAAACACGATGGACAGAAAACATATGGGTATTATCAAATACACCTTTACTTGACATCTGCCAACGTTTGGAGCAGCAATTTAACGTAAAATTCATTATTATGAATGATGAGCTGATTGGCAAGTCTTTCACTGGAGAATTTTATACAAATGAGTCACTTGACTCTATATTAAAGACAATGCAGATGAGCACCCCGTTCAAGTATGAAAAGAAAGAAGGAAATATAATCATCAAATAAACATATTGTAAAACTTTAAAAACATAATTGCCTATGAGATAGTACTGTAAAGGACACAAAAAAGCGAGAAAATAGTACCAGTATTTTCCCGCCTCTTACTCTTGTAAAGTTCATGGCAATATCGATTGCCACAAATCCTTAATTTCTAATTTATAAAAGTATGACAAACTTAAGAAAGTACCAAATTTCTTACCAAAAATGTTGCCGTATATTTGAAAAAGTGCTCAATAAAAGCCGTTTTATGGCAATATTATTTTTAATGTTCTCTTGTTTTGCATTCGCACAGACTACAAAACAAAATATCAAGCTTGAATTTTCCAATGCTCCTATAGCTAAAGTGATCGAAAGTATCGAGAAGCAAAGCGGATATTCATTTTTTTATAATAATGATATCAATGTCAATCAAAAAACGTCAATACAGATTACTTCGAATGACATTAACAGAATTGTAAATATGCTACTGAAAGACACATCCATAGCATATCGGATTTCCGAAAAACGCATCGTTTTATATCTTCGAAAAAACAACGAAGAACAGAAACGTTCCTATAGTATTTCAGGAACGATACATGATGCGTCAGGACCAATTATCGGTGCGTCTATTGTAACCAAAGATGGAAAGGGAACTATTACATCCATGGATGGCGATTTCCGGTTGGACAACATACATATAGGGGATGTTTTGACAGTGTCCTATGTTGGCTATCAAACACAGAATATTGTATTCAATGGACAGTCTAAGTTAAACATCGCCCTGCAAGAAGAAGCAACCGAATTGGATCAAGTGGTAGTTACAGCTTTGGGTATCAAACGTTCAGAGAAAGCTTTGAGCTATAATGTGCAACAGATTACTTCAGACGAGATTACTGCTGTAAAAGACCCCAACTTCATGAACTCATTAGCCGGTAAAGTAGCTGGAGTGACAATCAATGCCTCCGCTTCCGGTGCAGGTGCCGCTACCCGTGTAGTAATGCGTGGTGTAAAATCAATCACAAAGTCCAACAATGCCCTTTACGTAATTGACGGTATTCCAATGTTCAACATTGTAAACGAATCTTCTGACACAGGCGTCCTGACGGACCAACCCGGCACAGATGCCGTAGCCGACATTAATCCGGAAGATATTGAATCAATCAATATGCTGACAGGTCCTGCCGCAGCAGCACTTTATGGCAATGCCGCAGCTTCAGGCGTGGTTCTCATCAATACAAAAAAAGGTACGGAAGACAAAACAAGTGTCAATGTATCAAGCAGCACCACTTTCTCCACTCCCACCTTACTACCTAAACTGCAAAGTAAATATGGCAACAAGGACGGACAATTTGCCAGTTGGGGAGATCCTGTAAACAGTAATTACGATCCTAAGAATTTCTTCCGCACAGGAGTCAATACAATCAATTCGATGTCGCTTTCTACCGGAACCTCCAAGAACCAGACTTATGTTTCGGTCTCAGCCACAAACTCTACAGGTATCATTCCTAATAATAATTACGACCGCTATAACATTTCAGGCCGTAATACCGCCAATTTCTTGAATGACAAACTGGTTCTGGATTTCGGAGCCAATCTTATTTTCCAGAAAGACAAAAATATGATAGGACAGGGTCGTTACTTCAATCCGCTCACATCTCTTTATCTATTTCCACGTGGGGGAAACTTTGACGCTGTCCGTATGTATGAAACGTATAACGAGGGACTGGATATCTACGAACAATATTGGCCCTACGGTACACAAAGCCTGGAACTTCAAAACCCTTATTGGACAATCTACCGTAATATACGTGAGAATACTAAAAAACGTTTCATGACAAACGTATCCCTCAAATGGAAAATCACCGACGGAATTGATATTACAGGACGCTTGAAGTATGACAAGACAGATATGCGCTCAACCGACAAACGTTATGCAAGTACCATCGAACAATTTGCCAGTTCTTACGGTGGATATTATGATATACGTAAAGAATATAGCAGTTTCTATGGTGATGTCATGTTGAACATCGCAAAATCGTTCTATGACAACCAACTCTCATTGAGCGCCAACATCGGTTCTTCTATCAACGACCAACGTGAAGAACAGATCGGTCACGGTGGAAATCTGGATGGCATCTACAATTTTTTTGCTATTCACAATATAGACACATCCGCTAAATACAGAAGAATTCAATCCGGGTATATACAACAATCACAAAGCATCTTCTACAATATAGAAGTAGGTTACAAGAGTATGATATACTTGACAACTACCGGACGTAACGATTGGGAATCGCCATTGGCATTTACCGATACTCCCTGTTTCTTTTACCCGTCCATAGGTTTGTCAGGTATCATCTCCAGCATAGTGAAATTACCTGATTGGATTTCTTATCTGAAAGTACGCGGTTCGTATACAGAAGTAGGTAGTTCACCAGCACGCTTCGTGACTCGTCCCACTTATGAATTTAATATCGCTTCCGGAAAATGGAATTCAACTTCCATCTATCCGATGCGAGACCTAAAACCAGAAAGAACCCGCTCGTGGGAAATCGGAATCAACTCCAAATGGCTGAACAATCATTTGTCTTTCGATCTGACTTACTATCGTTCAAACACTCTTAACCAGACATTTACTGCCAGCCTTTCTACCTCGTCAGGCTACTCAAATGCGTATGTACAAAGTGGTAATGTGCGCAATGACGGTATCGAAATGGCATTGGGATATAACAACAAATGGGGTAATTTTGCCTGGGACAGTAACTTCACCTTATCGTGGAACAAGAATGAGATAACCCAACTGACCGAAGGGGCTGTAAATCCGGTAACCGGAGAACTTATCAATAAAGACACTTATGATATGGGACAATTCGGTAACCTGGATTCACGTATCATCCTTAAAAAAGGCGGAACTATTGGAGACGTATATGCCAATCACCTGATCAAAAGAGATGGCAACGGAAAAGTATTCGTCGATCCTAAAAGCGGAGCCATTTCCGTTGAAGCAGTAGATGAGTTCAAACTAGGCTCTATCCTTCCCAAAGCTAACATGGGATGGAATAATAACTTCTCATATAAAGGCGTCAACCTCGGTATTACGCTTACTGCCCGTATTGGTGGTATCGCCATGTCTGGAACACAAAGTATGCTTGACCAATATGGAGTGTCACAGATAACAGCCGATTGGCGTGATGCAGGTGGTATCCCCATCAATAATGGTATAATAACTGCCGAAAACTATTTTGATGCCATCAAAGGGTATGCAGCTTATTACACCTATAGTGCAACAAATGTACGCCTGTCAGAATTGAACTTAAGTTATACTCTACCTAAAAAATGGTTTCGTGACAAACTGAAAATGACTGTCGGGTTGGTAGGAAAAAACCTTTGGATGATTTATTGCAAGGCACCATTTGATCCTGAAGCTACCGCTTCCACCCAATCGAACTATTATCAAAGTTTCGATTATTTTATGCAACCTACTACTCGCAATATCGGATTTAGTCTAAAACTCAATTTCTAAACGAACGATTGTAATAATATGAAAAGAATTAATCAATTTATATATCTTGCCCTGAGTATTCTTTTAATGAGCAGTTGTATTGGTAAATTTGAAGAATATAATACCAATCCCTATCAACCGCCTACATTAAACTCACGGCTTTTATTCGCACAACTAATTTCATGTATGTCCTCAGTAGAAGAAAATCCTGCACAACGCAACATCACATTTTGGGCAGGTCCGTTCGGTGGTATGCTCACCCCATCTCACAACTGGAGCCGTTCACAACATTTCTACACATACAATATAGATGATGACTGGAACAAATGGTCGGTCGACTGGTATTTTAAGACTTTTTATCCAAACTATTTCTCTATCGAACGTTTCACCGAAGGCTCAGGACATTATTATGCACTAGCTAAAATCATGCGTGTACATATTATGCAAATCGTAGCTTCCATGCAAGGTCCACTCCCTTACACTCAAGTACAAAGCGGACAGTACGCGGTAGGCTATGACAATGAAGAAACAGCATGGAAAGCCATGATGGACGACTTGGATTACGGAATTGGCGTGTTGACTGCACTAGTAAACACTAATCCAAGTTTTAATGAGTTGACTACAGAAGACCGTATCTATGGTGGTGATTATAAGAAATGGATCAAGTTTGCCAACTCACTGAAATTACGCATTGCCGTGCGTATCAGCAATGCTCTGCCGGAATATGCACAAGAAAAAGCAGAAGAAGCCGTATCTCATGCCTATGGCGTCATGGACAGCAATGAATCTGACGCTTATGATAACTTAACCGGAGCTAACTACAAAAATGGTTTGGCAAGTGTAAATAGTTGGGGAGAAGTTCGTGCAAACGCTTGCATTGTGTCTTTTATGAATGGATATAAGGATCCGCGTCGTGACCAATACTTCACCAAAGTAAAAATTAACGGAGAAGAAGGATTTTTTGGAGTACGTTCAGGTATTAAAGGCATTTCAACAGACTGGTTTAAAGATTATTCTACTGTAAAAGTTGAGACGAAATCTCCAATGTTGATTTTCAATGCGGCAGAAGTGGCATTTCTGCGCGCTGAAGGTGCTTTAAAAGGATGGAATATGGGTGGAACTGCCCGCCATTTCTACGAGGAAGGCATCCGTCTCTCATTCAGCGAACACAAAGTATCCGGCGCGGACGCATATATAGCCAATACAACAAATATTCCGGCCAACTACGAGTGTCCACTCAATGTTTCTTACAATTATACTAATCCATGCAAACTATGTGTAGCTTGGGATACTCGTGAAAGTGCAAGTGCTAAAGAAGAAAATCTGGAACGTATACTAACGCAAAAGATGATTGCCAATTTCCCGATTGGAAATGAAACTTGGGCAGATTTCCGTCGTACGGGACATCCGGCTGTATTCCCGGCGTATAATAACCTTTCTACCCAAGGAGTTACAACCGAACGCCAGCAACGCCGTCTGCGTTTCTCCATAGATGAATACAGAAGCAACGAGGCCGCTGTATCAGAGGCTTGTACATTCTTGTATGGCGGACAGGACACAGATGCTACCGACCTTTGGTGGGCTAAGAAAAACTAAGGTTTAATCATTCTAAAGATAAAAACAATATGAAACATTTGTTATATATAGCATGCATAGCGATATTGGGCATTACATTCAGTTGTAGTGACTGGACGGAAATGGAGCCTTTAAATTTTGATAAGCCGGAACCTACAGACGAATACTATGCCCAACTGAGAGCATACAAAAACACTGATCATCCGATTGCTTTCGGATGGTACGGAGCTTGGAGCGGAGTAGGTGCTTCTCTCTACACAAGTTTGGCAGGAATTCCTGATAGCGTAGACGTTGTTTCTATTTGGGGAAATCCTTACGGGCTTTCGGAAGCACAAAAAGCCGACTTGAAATATTGCCAGGAAGTAAAAGGCACAAAGTTTATGACTTGTTGTCTGCTAGGTTCCATCGGTAAAGGTTGTACTCCCCCGGAAGTAACCGCCAATTGGGCGGAAAACGGTTTCAGTTCCGCGGATGAAGCAGAAAAAGCTTTTTGGGGATATTCTGACGGTGCAGCAGAAGAACTTTACGAAAAAGCGATTCGTAAATACGCCAATGCAATCTGCGACTCTATTGACAAATATAACTATGACGGATTCGACATTGATTTTGAGCCGAATTTTGGTGCCAAGGGTGACTTGGTTAAAAATAATGCCCGTATGAAAATCTTCGTAGAAGAACTAAGCAAACGTGTAGGTCCCAATTCAGGTACCGACAAGATTCTGGCAGTTGACGGTGAACCGCAGTCCATGCCGAAAGAAACAGGAAAGCTCTTCACTTATTTTATTGTACAGGCTTACTATAGCACAGGTGACAGTGATCTGGACAGCCGTCTGAACCGCACAATCCGTAATTTCGAAGGCAACTTGACAGCAGAAGAAGTGGCTAAGAAATATGTAGTAACAGAAGATTTTGAAAAAGGCGGATATGCAACCAATGGCGGTAGAGAAGGTTTCAAAGACCGCGACGGCAACACCATGCCTTCCTTGCTCGGCATGGCACGCTGGCAACCCATTATCAATGGAGAGAAAGTACAAAAGGGTGGTATTGGTACATATCATATGGAATATGACTATAACAATGTACCCGAATACAAATGGTTACGCCAAGGAATACAAATTATGAATCCTTCTAAATAAAATCACATATTATGAGAAAAAATAAAATATACTCATTACTCATCGGATTGGCAGCATTGATTGCTTTAATCAGCTGCAAAGAAGAATATGAACCTATCAATAACCGGATTTATATCAGCGATGCTCTTACAAAGAATGTAAAAAAGGTTCCTGTCAACGTAGGTGAAATAACACAGACAAACTTCACTGTCCGTATAGCGGACAAGGTAGCCAATGATGTTCATGCTACTTTGATCGTTGATGAAACGATACTGAAAGAATATAATGAAAAAATGTCTGCCACTTATTCATTGCTGCCTACTGAAAGTTTTTCATTCGACAAAGACATTGTAATCAAAAGCAATACAGTGTCGGCTACTCCCACTGTAGTAACCATCAATCCATATGAAGCAGCAGAAGGTGTAAAATATGCCTTACCTATCAAAGTGGTAGGAGACGGAAGTGTGCAGGAAGAGGCATCAGGCTCTCAATACCTGCTCTTATTAGACAAACCTTGGTCGCAATCTACTCCATATCTAGGCAGCGGAAGCGGATTTAAATCCGACAGTGATTTTGACCCGATACCCTTGGACAACTTCACCATTGAATTTTGGCTATGGATAGACCGTCTCAATGTCACCAATCAAGCTATTGTCACCAATGACGCTTTTTATATTCGTATAGGTAACGATAACGGGCAGATCACGACCAAACAAATGCAAATCAACATTTTCGGTCCCAACGGAATGAATGAGAAACTGTTCTTCAACAAAGCCGATTTACAAGTAGAGACATGGACACACGTAGCGATGGCTTACGATCAAGAGAAGTGTTATTATTACCTCAATGGAGAAAAGGCTATGGAAATCGCAGCTACCGGAGTACCATATGCACACAACGGGATTACTTTCTTCGACCAAAGTATCAAAGCCAACCATATGATGGGACAGGCCCGCTTATGGAATAAAGTACTTTCGCAAGCTGAAATCCAAGAAAATATGACTGGACCTATTATGGCTAATACTCCGGGGCTGGTAGGCTATTGGAAAATGGATGAAGGAGAAGGAGATGTTGTGTATGACAGTACTAACAATGGTAGACATGCCACAAAAACATCCGCCTCACCTGTGTGGAAAGCTGATCAATGTTTCACGAAGAAATAACGACTCACTAAGTATTTTATAGTTTATCCGTAATAATAAGAAGGATATCTATATATATTTACTAACTTTGGACGCAGTTCAGACAAATTGTTGATATTATTTTTATCTTCATCCTGTCAAAACTGCGTCCATTTATTATAAAATTTCATTTATCTTTACTCTTTATCTAAATTATGAGAATACTTCCCTTCTCCCTTGCATCTGTCTCTCGTCTATCACTGGTCCTTTTGCCACCAATAGTTGCCGGATGCCAGCCGAAAACAAAGGAAACGCCTGCGCCGCAGCCAAATATACTCTTTATATTAACAGACGACTTGCAGGCTTCTTCCATTCATGCTTTGGGAAACAACGACGTGCACACACCGGCTATCGACAGTCTTATCGCCGAAGGTGTCACTTTTACAAATACTTATACCAACGGGGCTTTGTGCGGAGCCTTGTCAATGCCCAGCCGCGCCATGCTTATGACTGGGCGCGGACTGTTCAGCATCCAGGCAGACGGCATGAAAATCCCGCAGGCACACACCACCTTCCCGCAACAGTTCAAGCGGCATGGCTACCGGACTTTCGCCACCGGAAAATGGCATTCGGACTATGCATCGTTCAATCGTTCTTTTCAGGAAGGCGATAATATTTACTTCGGCGGAATGCATCCATACGAACTGAACGGACACTGCTCACCGCATTTGCATCATTTCGATTCTACGGGCGTGTACGGACCGGAAACGGCATTCACAGGAGAAGAGTTTTCTTCAAAGATGTATGCCGACGCTGCTATCCGCTTCCTTCAAAAGCAGAAAGACACCAAACGT
The DNA here is from genome assembly GCF_900130125.1 of Bacteroides congonensis. Lineage (GTDB taxonomy): Bacteria > Bacteroidota > Bacteroidia > Bacteroidales > Bacteroidaceae > Bacteroides > Bacteroides congonensis. The sequence goes on along the minus strand of NZ_FQXY01000010.1, from coordinate 1,124,456 downwards.
CCTTTCCTCGCTTACGTCGCTTTCACTTCTCCGCACGACCCGCGCAACCAGCTTCCAGATTACGGTCGGAAATATGCTCCCGACACGCTGAATCTTCCTCAAAACGTTCTTTCCCGACACCCGTTCGACAATGGGGAGATGGAAGTACGCGATGAATTACTGGTACCCGCCCCACGGACAGGGGAACAGGTACAAAAAGAACTGGCCGATTATTATGGTATGATTAGCGAAGTAGACGTACAGATAAGGCGCGTCATGCAGGCACTGCAAGCAACAGGGCAGGCAGACAACACCATTGTCGTCTTTGCTTCGGACAACGGACTGGCAGTCGGCCGGCACGGGCTGCTAGGCAAACAGAACCTCTACGACCACAGTGTAAAAGTGCCGCTTGTCATCATAGCTCCGGCTTACAAAAACCGGAAAGGAGAACAAAACAGGTCGCTATGCTACCTGCACGACATTTCCCCGACCCTCTGCGAACTGGCGGGCATCCCCTTGCCGGAAAGCATGAATGCCCAGTCATTCTATCCCGTACTGGAAGATTCTACGGCAACTCACCGCAAAGACTTGTTCCTGGCTTACTCCAACCTACAACGGGCATTCGTCAACGAAGAGTATAAGTACATTATCTACCACGTAAACGGAAAAACGACGGAACAATTATTCAACCTTCGGAAAGACCCGTTGGAAATGCACGACTTATTCTCCGAGAATAAGGAAGAAGCCGGAAAACTGAAAGAGCAACTGGCTTTCCGTATGGAAGAGGAAAATGATTTCTGCGATTTGGACAACCCGGACTGGTGGCAGGACGGGCACAAACTTACATTTGAGGAAATGCAACACTTATATATTTATGAATAAACTGATACTTACCGGCTTGTTGGCAGCCGGAACAATGACACACATCCAGGGCGTCCAACCAAACGGACAGCAATCTGCCGGACAAGAGAGCCTGCAAGGAAGCCAACAAGGGAATCAACAAAAAAGCCGACAGGAGAACCAACAAAAGAACGGGAGTGATAAAGGCCAGCGCCCCAATATCCTTTTTATCCTGAGTGACGACCATACCTCCCAAGCATGGGGTATCTACGGCGGAATCCTGGCCGATTACGCTCACAACGAGAATATCCGCCGATTGGCAAACGAGGGCGTAGTGCTTGACAACTGTTTCTGCACCAACTCCATCTCCGCCCCCAGCCGCGCCAGTATCCTCACCGGGCTATACAGCCACCGGAACGGGCTTTACACGCTAGCCGACTCGCTGGACACTTCCATCCCCACACTGGCAACCGCCCTGCAAGCCAACGGCTACAACACAGGACTTGTCGGCAAATGGCATATCCAGTCGCAACCACAAGGGTTCGATTATTACTCTATCTTCTACGACCAGGGAGAATACCGCGACCCTACTTTCATCGAAAGCACCGACCCGTGGCCGGGCAACCGCCGGTTTGGTGAGCGTGTACTCGGCTTTTCCACCGACCTTGTCACCGAAAAAGCCATCAACTGGATAAAGCAGCAGGACAGCAACGAACCTTTCCTGATGTGCTGCCACTTCAAAGCCACCCACGAACCATACGACTACCCGACGCGTATGGAGCACCTTTATGACGGTGTCACCTTCCCCGAACCGGAGAACCTCTTGGACTGGGGGCCGGAAACCAACGGACGCTCTTTCGTCGGACAAACCATCGAAGAACTGGAGCGTCGCTGGAGAACCGCCTCGAAAGACCCGGACAAATGGTGGTGCCGTTACCCCGGACTGCCGTTCAGCACCGAAGGGATGCAACGGACTGCCGCCCGACGCGCAGCTTATCAGAAATTCATCCGCGACTATATGCGTTGCGGAGCTACCGTAGACGACAATATCGGCAAACTTCTGAAAACTCTCGATGAAATGGGTATTGCCGATAACACCATCGTTGTCTATGTCTCCGACCAAGGCTATTTTCTCGGCGAACACGGATTTTTCGACAAACGAATGTTTTATGAAGAGTCAGCCCGCATGCCTTTCGTCATCCGCTATCCTAAAAAGATTCCCGCAGGGAAACGCCTGAAGGACTTGGTACTCAACGTCGACTTTGCGCCGACACTGGCCGAGTTTGCCGGAGTAAAGATGGAGAATGTACAAGGACACAGCTTCACCGGCAACCTCGAAGGAAAAACTCCGACCGACTGGCGGAAAGAAATCTATTACCGCTACTGGACGAACCATGCTGTCCGCCCGGCACATTTCGCCATCCGTTCCGACCGGTACAAACTTATATTCTACTACGCCAGGAATTTGGATATGACCGATACGGAAAACTTCGATTTCACTCCGGCATGGGATTTCTATGATTTACAGAATGACCCGCACGAGAATCATAACCTGTATAATGACCCGAAATACGCTTCTATCATCAAGCAGATGAAGAAGGATTTATTAAATCTTCGCAAGGAAGTGGGTGATACTGACGAGAAATATCCGGAAATGCAGGAAGCGCTTGAGAAGTACTATCAATAATTAGCTCATAACGGTACAGGAATGAACTAAATGATAATTTTTTAGCAGACAGACTAATAAATTTCTTTTTAGACATAAGAACATAAAAACAAAAGATGAAACAGTAGTAGTTTAATGACCGGCAGAAATAATTTTCCAAGCGCAGCCTTTATGTTCTTTTGTTCTTATGTCTAAATTAAATTCCCATTTAGCTCAAAACCGTACGGATTTGATTCATAATCGTACTATTATGAACTAATCTACCCTTATCTCATCCACAAACAGGAAAGGCCGTTCGCCCTCACCGGAGTGTCCTTTGGGAAGCCCTTTAAAAGGCACTGCCACCACTTTTACATAACGAGCGGATACCGTGTCAAAAGAGAGACGGTTCAGTTCGCTTCGTTTCTCCCCCATGGCATCCGTCGGTGCCTCATATGTCTGACGGGCTACCATCTCATATTTTTCTCCATCCGAAGAGACGAATACGGAAATAGACTGCGGCCCCATAATCCATGCACTCAAATCGGTCAAAGCGGAAACTTCCACCGAAGAAATAGACTGTAAAGACTCTAGGTCAATCACTGCACTCAAATCAGAGGAATGACACCCTACCCACAAACCTGTATTATGGAAGTTTATGCTCCGAATCCCGTCTACCAAAACTTTTCCGTTCTCTCCCTGATAACGCTCGGAAGGAGCATTCAATAACCGGACAGGGCGGAATGTCGCTTTATTCACGACCACCTCTTTTGTCAGTTCATCACTGGAAAGCCCGTTGGACAAATAAGAGATAGCTTTCAACGTACAACTTTTATCTACCCGGATAGGATTCTTATACAAAGAGCCGGATTTCGTAGGTATGCTGCCGTCCAGCGTATAATAGATTTCCGTATCAGGCAGACTTTCCATTGAGATTTCAAGGCTTTTATCAGCAGGAATAGATTTATAAGTGGCGGAAACTGTAAAGAAATGCTTTGCATAATCGTAGCCTAGCCGGGTATAACAATCTAAAAGCATAGGCAAGCGATGCAGGAAACCGATATAAGCACCGCGTCTCCCTTCGCACCACGCAGCTTCGGCAAAAGCAGCCAGACGGGGAAGGAGCATATAATCAAGTAACGAATCACTGTTGATAAACGAAGTCCACAGGCAAGCTTCCGCGCCCAGTACCCTTTCTTTTTCAGCCGCCGTCAGTTGCGGAGAGAAGAAAGGCGTCTCAAAGACTTTCTTCATTTCTACCAGTCCGCCGGTCGCACGGGGTTCCTGTTCCGAGCTTATCGTTTGATAATGATTCAGGTACAGATGGGAATCTGCGGAAACAATCACAGAGTGCCCTTTGCGAAGGGCGGCGGTGGCACGTCCCAGCCCACGCCAGGACATAATGGTAACATCCCGGCTCAAACTATCGGTAAGTACTTCATCCCAACCAATCATCCGCTTTCCCAATCCACGCAGATAACCTGCTATTTCTTCATTGAAAGCATTTTGCAGAAACTCCTCTGCCGTATGCCGGCCGATGTCTTTCAATCCGTGCTTCGCGATTGCCTTCTGGCAAGCGTTGCACTCCTTCCAACGGTCTTTAGGCACTTCGTCACCTCCGATATGGATAAACTGCCCCGGAAATAAGCCGGCAACTTCTTTCAAAACGTCCTTTACAAAGGGAAGGGTAAAGTCATTCCCTACGCACATCACATCCTTATGAACGCCACCCGCTTCCGTAGCCACTTCATAAGCCTTCCCCGTACAGCCCAGTTGCGGATATGCCGCTAATGCCGCTTGTGTATGTCCGGGCATATCTATTTCCGGAATAATCGTTATAAATCTTTCGGTAGCATAAGCCACTACGTCCTTTATATCTTCCTGTGTATAGTAGCCACCATATCTGTCCGTCCCTCTCCATGCACCGACTTCGGTCAGCTTCGGATATTTTTTTATCTCTATCCGCCATCCTTGGTCGTCTGTCAGATGCCAGTGAAAATGATTCAGACGGTGAAAAGCCAACAAGTCAATATAGCGTTTCACCTGCGCAACCGAGAAAAAATGACGGCTCACATCAAGCATGGCTCCCCTGTATGACAGAGAAGGATAATCTTCCAACGCCACAGGGGGAAAACTCAGTTCCTTTCTTTGCACGGCTGCTTCTCCCGCTGCTGTCGGAAGCGACAACTGCCGCAACATCTGAACCGCATAAAAAGCTCCCGCCAGGTCTGCCGCTTCAATTACCATATTATCTTCCGTGACTTCTAATTTGAATCCCTCTTTTCGTAGCAAGGGATTCTTTTTGAAGATAATTTCATTAGAACGCAGCAACTTCTTTGTCTTTCCAACAGCCACCGAATATCCGGTACTTTCCGAAAGACAGGCAGCCAGCAAGTCCGCAACAGATTTCCATTCGGGATGATTCCCCGAATAAAGCACCCTTGTCTGTCCATTCACGATGAATGGAGCCCCTTCTTTTTCCACTACCGACACAGGTTCGGGAATTAAGTTCCGATAGGAAACCGATGCCATTGAATCCACAGCGAAAAGCGAGAAAACTCCCCAAACTAACAGGATAATTAATATAGGTGAAGATAATGTATCCCGACAGATATTGACTTTAATCATATACTTTCCGGATTTATTTGGCAGCCTTGCCCGACTTGGCGGTTTTATTCGACGTGGCAGTCTTCTCTGATTGGATAGTCTTATCCGATTTACCGGCTTCCCTTCTCGCTTTTCCCTGATGTCCGGTCAGGTCGTCTCCCAGTTCTTCACGCCATGCGTCAGCTTCCCTCATCAAATCCTGTACTACTTCCGAATGCTGGGTAATTACATTCACACGCTCACCCATATCCCGTCGCAGGTCATACAGTTCGCACTCCTTAACTTCACCCTGCCCCAATTCTCCGGGAAGTCCGTCATTGCCGGGCACCTGGCTGTCATAAGACACATATTTATGAGGAAACACCAGTTTATAGCTCCCGTCGGTAATCGCTTCCAACGAATTCTTATGATAATAGAAACAAAGATATTTGCGCACCGCAATCGTAGGGTCGACCGTCAACGTGGGCAGCATACTCACCCCGTCTATCTTCTTTTCAGGCATTTTCGCCCCTGCAATCTCTACCAAGGTCGGCAGAATATCAATATTGGAATACAGACTATTGCATACACCGGACGGTTGGATTTTCCCTTTCCAATAGAAGAAACAAGGTACGCGTGTACCGCCATTGAATGTATTCGCCTTTGCTTCCCTCAATCCGCCGGACGAACCGGCATGGTTGCCGTAATTAGCCCACGGGCCGTTATCCGAAGTGAGAATCACCAGCGTATTGTCCTCAATCCCTTCCTCACGGATAGTCCGCAGGATTTCTCCCACGCTCCAATCCAACTCCATCATCACGTCTCCGTACAAGCCTTGCTTGCTCTTTCCCTTAAACTTATCGGAAACCGCCAACGGTACATGAGGCATCGAATGCGCCAGATACAAGAAGAACGGTTTGTCATTTGCATTCCGGTGAATGAAATCGACCGCATAATTCGTGTAATCGGTCGTCAACCGCGACTGGTCGGTATTATAGCCGATAATATCATTCCCTTTAATTAAAGGAAGGTCGGGAAACTTATATTGAGGATGGTTAGGCCACATATCATTCGAATAAGGCAATCCGTAGTATTCATCGAAACCATGCTGAAGCGGCAGGAATTTCCGCTCATCTCCCAAATGCCATTTTCCGAAGATAGCCGTAGCATACCCCTTATCACGCAGCAACTCCGCCACCGTCTCTTCCTGCTCATTGATGCCATAAGGCGAACCCGGATTCAAGGCATAGGCAAACCCGATACGGTTCGGATAGCATCCCGTCATCAACCCTGCCCTCGACGCGCCACTGATAGGCTGAACCGCATAAAAGTTGTTCATTGACATCCCGTTGGCAGCCATCCAGTCGATATGCGGAGTCTGATAACCGATTGCCCCCCGGCAGGAGAAATCACCGTTCCCAGCATCGTCCAAATTAATAAGAATAATGTTTGCAGGCTTTTGGGCGATAGCCTCGGCAGACAACATAGCCATGCCGGCCATAGCCAATAAAACGTTTTCGTTTTTCATAATATAATCGCGCATTTAGTTATAAATATACATTTCACTATAATAAAGACAATCATATAAAGCTTTTCACTAAAACATAAATGTAAGAAATAGTTTCATTTTCCGCAAAAAAGCTTATCTTTGTTCCCCGAAGATAACAATTCATGAAATAAAACTCATGCCAGGAGATTCTTTTTGCATACAATATACAAACTGTGAAGGATGCCCCAGAGCCACTGAAAATATCCTTGTACATCGGAACTTACCAAAAGGAGAGCATATCCCGAAAGATAAGTGTACGCAAAACTGTATGCTTTTTATGATAAAAGGCGAACTGCTTATTAATAGCGAAGAATATCCGGGAAATACACTGCGTGAGAAACAGTTTATCCTGCAAGCTATCGGCTCGAAGATAGAAATGCTGGCACTTACAGATGTCGAATACATTGTGTTCTGGTTCAATGAGCTGCCTCTGCTTTGCGAGGAACGTTATAAAGAAATATTGGAACAGACAGAAACACCTCTGACCTATACTCCATTGATTATGAGCGAAAGGCTCTATCATCTGATTACCAGCATGCCCGAATTTCTCAGTGAAGAAGCCCCTTGCAGCAAATATATCGAGCTGAAATGCAAAGAACTGGTTTTCCTGATTACCAACTTCTACCCGCTACCGCAGTTAAGCGCTTTCTTCTACCCGATAAGCACTTACACGGAAAGTTTCCACTACTTTGTGATGCAAAACTACAGTAACGTGAAAAACGTGGAAGAGTTTGCACATCTGGGGGGCTATACGACCACCACTTTCCGCAGGCTTTTCAAAAACCTCTATGGCATGCCCGTGTACGAATGGATACTGGAAAAGAAACGCGAGGGCATCCTCGAAGACCTGCAACACACTAAAATGCGCATCACAGAAATCTGCAACCGATACGGATTCGATTCCCTGTCCCACTTTGCACACTTCTGCAAAGACTCTTTCGGCGACACTCCCCGCGCGCTGCGTAAGAAGGCAGCCTGCGGTGAAAAAATCGGAAAGATTGCCGATTAAGGAATTATTTCTTTAATTCCTTGCTCAATCAATCTATTTCCCCTATTTTTGCAGTCTGTAAGAGGTGTAAAACGTCGAAATTTTAGTTCTAACAATTAAATAATTTAAATTCAATCATTTATGTGGTTAAGTAATTCATCTGTAGGAAGGAAAGTGGTGATGAGCGTTACCGGTATCGCCCTTGTCCTGTTTCTAACATTTCACATGGCGATGAACCTGGTTGCAATCATCTCGGCTGATGGTTACAACATGATTTGTGAATTCCTGGGAGCAAACTGGTATGCGTTAGTGGCTACCGCAGGATTGGCTGCTCTTTTCATCATTCACATCATCTATGCGTTCTGGCTGACAATGCAGAATCGCAGAGCGCGTGGTAGCGAACGCTATGCAGTGACCGACAAGCCTAAAACTGTAGAGTGGGCTTCTCAAAACATGTTAGTGTTAGGTATTATCGTAATCGTAGGTCTTGGCTTGCACCTCTTCAACTTCTGGGCAAAAATGCAGTTGCCGGAACTGATGCACAACATGGGCATGCACGCTGACACGCTGACGCTGGCTTATGCCGCTAACGGCGCTTATCACATCCAGCAGACTTTCTCCTGCCCGGTTTACGTAGTTCTTTACCTCGTTTGGCTGTTTGCGCTGTGGTTCCACCTGACTCACGGTTTCTGGAGCTCCATGCAATCACTGGGATGGAACAACAAGGTATGGATCAACCGTTGGAAATGCATCTCCAACATCTACTCTACCGTTGTTGTACTCGGTTTCGCCCTCGTAGTAGTGGTATTCTTCGTGAAAACACTGATTTGCGGTGGTGCTTGCTAAATAGGATATTGTAAATGATTAAATTGTAAATAATATTATGATCAAGATAGATTCAAAGATTCCGGAAGGCCCAGTGGCTGAGAAATGGACTAACTATAAAGCTCATCAGAAATTGGTGAACCCCGCTAACAAGCGTCGTTTGGATATCATCGTTGTGGGTACGGGTCTGGCAGGTGCTTCTGCCGCTGCTTCACTCGGTGAAATGGGTTTCAGAGTATTCAACTTCTGTATCCAGGACTCTCCGCGCCGTGCACACTCTATCGCTGCACAAGGTGGTATCAACGCTGCAAAGAATTATCAGAATGACGGTGACTCCGTTTACCGCCTGTTCTACGATACGGTAAAGGGTGGTGACTACCGTGCCCGCGAAGCTAACGTATATCGTCTGGCTGAAGTATCCAACGCTATCATCGACCAATGTGTGGCTCAAGGTGTTCCTTTCGCCCGCGAATATGGCGGTACGCTGGACAACCGTTCTTTCGGTGGCGCACAGGTATCACGTACTTTCTACGCTAAGGGTCAGACCGGTCAGCAGTTGTTGCTGGGCGCTTACTCTGCACTGAGCCGCCAGGTAAACGTGGGTACTGTAAAACTGTACACCCGCTACGAAATGCAGGACGTTGTCATCGTTGACGGACGTGCCCGCGGTATCATCGCTAAAAACTTAATCACAGGTAAACTGGAACGTTTCGCCGCTCACGCCGTAGTTATCGCTACCGGTGGTTACGGTAACGCTTACTTCCTGTCTACCAACGCTATGGGTTGTAACTGTACGGCTGCTATCTCTTGCTACCGCAAGGGGGCTGTATTTGCTAACCCTGCATATGTTCAGATTCACCCGACTTGTATCCCGGTACACGGTGACAAACAGTCCAAACTGACTCTGATGTCCGAATCTCTCCGTAACGACGGTCGTATCTGGGTTCCGAAGAAGAAAGAAGACGCTGTGAAACTTCAGAAAGGTGAAATCAAAGGAAGCGATATTCCTGAAGAAGACCGCGACTACTACTTGGAACGCCGCTATCCGGCATTCGGTAACCTCGTTCCGCGTGACGTTGCCAGCCGTGCCGCTAAAGAACGTTGCGACGCAGGTTTCGGTGTGAACAACACTGGTCTGGCTGTATTCCTCGATTTCTCGGAAGCTATCAACCGTTTGGGTATCGACGTTGTTCTTCAACGTTACGGCAACCTCTTCGACATGTACGAAGAAATCACTGACGTGAACCCGGGCGAACTGGCAAAAGAAATCAGTGGTGTGAAATATTATAACCCGATGATGATTTATCCGGCTATCCACTATACAATGGGTGGTATCTGGGTAGACTACGAACTGCAAACCACTATCAAAGGTCTGTTCGCTATCGGTGAATGTAACTTCTCCGACCACGGTGCAAACCGCCTCGGTGCTTCTGCATTGATGCAGGGTCTTGCCGACGGTTACTTCGTATTGCCTTACACTATCCAGAACTATCTGGCAGACCAGATTACCGTTCCGCGTTTCTCTACTGACCTTCCCGAATTTGCAGAAGCAGAAAAGGCTGTTCAGGCTAAGATTGACAAGTTCATGAAGATTCAGGGTAAAGAATCCGTTGATTCTATCCACAAGAAACTGGGTCATATCATGTGGGAATACGTAGGTATGGGACGTACGGCTGAAGGCTTGAAGAAAGGCATCGCCGCACTGAAAGAAATCCGCAAGGAATTCGAAACTAATCTGTTTATCCCTGGTTCTAAAGAAGGCATGAACGTAGAGCTTGACAAAGCAATCCGTCTGTATGACTTCATCACTATGGGCGAGCTTGTCGCTTACGATGCACTGAACCGTAACGAAAGTTGCGGCGGTCACTTCCGTGAAGAATACCAGACTGAAGAAGGAGAAGCAAAACGTGATGACGAAAACTTCTTCTACGTAGCATGCTGGGAATATCAAGGTGACGATGAAAAGGCTCCGGTATTGTACAAAGAACCGTTGGTTTATGAAGCTATCAAGGTTCAGACCCGTAACTACAAGAGCTAATCGGTGAAGTTAAACATTAAAAAGAATTAGAAGAAAATGGATAAGAATATATCATTTACACTGAAGGTATGGCGCCAGGCTGGCCCGAAGGCTAAAGGTGCTTTTGAAACCTACCAAATGAAAGATATCCCCGGTGATACTTCATTCCTTGAAATGCTGGATATCCTGAACGAACAGCTTATCAGCGAAAGAAAAGAACCGGTTGTATTTGACCATGACTGCCGTGAAGGTATCTGCGGTATGTGCTCTCTGTACATCAACGGACATCCGCACGGTCCGGCAACAGGTGCTACTACTTGCCAGATTTATATGCGCCGCTTCAACGACGGTGACACAATCACTGTTGAGCCGTGGCGTTCGGCTGGTTTCCCGGTTATCAAGGACTTGATGGTAGACCGTACTGCTTATGACAAGATTATGCAGGCTGGTGGTTACGTAAGCGTCCGTACGGGTGCTCCTCAGGATGCCAACGCTATCCTGATTGCAAAACCTATCGCTGACGAAGCTATGGATGCCGCTTCTTGTATCGGTTGCGGTGCTTGTGTAGCTGCATGTAAGAATGGTTCTGCCATGTTGTTCGTTTCTGCAAAAGTCAGCCAGTTGAACTTGCTGCCGCAAGGTAAACCGGAAGCTTTGCGTCGTGCAAAAGCCATGCTGTCAAAGATGGACGAATTGGGCTTCGGTAACTGTACCAACACCCGCGCTTGCGAGGCTGAATGCCCGAAAAACATCTCTATCAGCAACATCGCCCGCTTGAACCGTGACTTCATTATCGCGAAATTAAAAGACTAAAGACTGCTAGTTTTCGAGTTTGAGAGACAATTTGATTAATGACAGAATCCCCAGTCGGCATGCCGGTTGGGGATTTTTTTGTCAGCACCCATATCCTTACATTATGATATATAACATATCTATATTCGCATATTTTTGGGCATACAATTGACTATATGTCACAATTATCCTTTATATTTGTATATGTGAAGTTAACCAAAGAAAGAACGTTTAATACTGACTACAATGAAAAAGGAAATTAAGTTTAGTCTTGTTTATCGGGACATGTGGCAGTCCTCAGGCAAATATCAGCCACGGGTCGACCAACTGGTACGTATAGCTCCTTTAATTATTGAAATGGGCTGCTTCGCGCGAGTTGAAACCAATGGTGGTGCTTTCGAGCAAGTAAACCTGCTATATGGTGAAAATCCCAACAAAGCCGTCCGTGCCTTTACCGAACCTTTCAGAAAAGCCGGTATCCAGACACATATGCTTGACCGCGGATTGAATGCGTTGCGAATGTATCCCGTTCCCGCAGATATACGCAAACTGATGTATAAAGTCAAACATGCGCAAGGCGTGGACATTACACGTATCTTCTGCGGACTGAACGAGACTAGAAACATAATTCCTTCCATCAAATATGCTCTGGAAGCAGGTATGATACCGCAGGCAACGCTCTGTATCACTTACTCTCCGGTGCATACCGTTGAATATTACGCCCGGATTGCCGACCAGCTAATCGCTGCCGGTGCACCGGAAATCTGCCTGAAAGATATGGCAGGCGTAGGACGTCCGGGTATGTTGGGACGCCTGGTCAAGACCATTAAAGAAAAGCATCCTGAGATATTGATACAATACCATGGCCATAGCGGGCCGGGATTATCTATGGCTTCCATCCTCGAAGTCTGTGAGAATGGCGCGGATATTATCGACGTAGCCATGGAACCCATGTCCTGGGGTAAGGTTCATCCGGACATCATCTCCGTACAGGCAATGTTGAAAGACTTAGGCTTCCAAGTTCCCGACATAAATATGAAGGCATACATGAAAGCCCGTGCCATGACGCAAGAATTCATTGACGATTTCTTAGGCTACTTCATGGATACCACCAATAAATATATGTCCTCACTCCTGTTGAAATGTGGTTTGCCCGGCGGTATGATGGGTTCCATGATGGCAGACTTGAAAGGGGTACATTCCGGCATCAACATGATATTGAGAAGCAAGAACGAACCGGAGCTTAGTATTGACGACCTGCTTGTCATGCTTTTCGACGAAGTGGAATATGTATGGCCCAAGTTAGGCTATCCCCCTTTGGTGACCCCTTTCAGCCAGTATGTGAAGAATGTTGCCTTAATGAACCTTATGCAACTGGTAAAAGGTGAAGAACGCTGGACAATGATAGACAACCATACCTGGGACATGATTTTAGGCAAGAGCGGGCGTCTCCCCGGCACACTTGCACCGGAGATTGTGGAACTGGCCCAATCCAAAGGATATGAATTCGTCGATACCGACCCGCAGTTGAACTACCCGGATGCCTTGGATAACTACCGCAAGGAAATGGACGAAAACGGCTGGGAATATGGAGAAGATGATGAAGAACTTTTTGAACTGGCTATGCACGACCGCCAATATCGTGACTACAAGTCGGGCGTTGCCAAGAAACGTTTCGAAGAAGAGCTGCAACGTGCCAAAGATGCGTCCATGGTAAAGAACGGTTATTCGGAAGAGGAAATAAAGAAACTGAAACGTGCGAAAGCAGATCCCGTCATCGCTCCCGCCAACGGACAGGTACTTTGGGAAGTCTCCGTAGAAGGACCATCAACCGCACCGTTCATCGGATGCAAATACCAACACGATTCTGTATTATGCTACCTTTCCACTCCATGGGGAGAATACGAAAAGGTATTTACCGGATTTACCGGACGTATTGTTGAAGTATGTGCACAGCAAGGGGATAATGTCCATAAAGGAGATGTGATAGCGTATATCCAGAGGAGTGATATTTTCGCATGACAATCAAGAAGTAAAACAATCCCCTGCCGACAATGCCGACAGGGGATTTATTATGTTACACTCTTCTACAAAGTTCATACTAAGGTTTGGATAAATGCCAAGCGTCTTTCAGAATCATCATTCGGTATAAATAAAGTAAGATAGCTATCTGACATCAGCCACTTGTCTAGTTTCTTGTCATATTCAAAACTATCGTTACAATAATTAATATAATGTACAATATTAAGCAGATCATTGAGATAAAGGATAGATTGCTTACAAATGTCGTTATCAAAAACACATACTAAAGTAGCATCATCTACAACAATCTCAATGCCCTTGCTTGTTTCTTCTTTAAACAAATATTCATATACGCACATCTCTTTTCTAGAAAATCTTTTTCGAATATAATCACTTGTGTTATCTAAAACATTTCTGCCCATATAAAGTAAGTTCTCAAAGTGCAAATCTAAATTAGGAGTATCCATTTCATTATTATTATATCGTTATTATTCCAATAATAGTATCAAGCGCCTACAATCATATATGATTGCGAATATGCAAATATAAATACTTTTCTTTGGGAAACAATCATATATGACAGACTTTATGCTTAATAAACAAGAAACTTTAAATGAGATAGGTGCCCAAATAAGAAAATTACGAGAAAAGAAAAACCTATCTATCCAAGATTTTGCAGATAAACTTGAAATGGAATACAATAATGTTATTCGGATCGAGAAAGGAAGAACCAATTTCACAATTGGTACTCTTGTGAAAATTGCCAATACATTAGAAGTAAACTTAAAAGATATAGTATAACTATTTCAAGCAATTCTTAAATATACAGACTATTAACTATATACACAATTTTCCTGAATACGCTTATACTGTATGTATCAACAAAGAAATAACATATGAAAATTAACAGTAGCAGCAAAGAATTCATATACTAGCGGCAATATCATTTCTGACCTGCTAAATTGCAAGAAGCAATCCAGGCAAAATCAGGATATAACCACCTTATATTCAACGCAACAAACAATCATTTTTCCTTTTAAACCAATGAAGTGGTGCTTTTTCAGTGCTTATTCAAGCATATTTTTCCAAGATACAGCCTATTGTCCGATAGTAATAGATTACTTCCGGATTTATACGGATAGAATCAACAAAAAGTGCCACAGAAACATATCGTGTCCGATAACAGTGAAAATCAGTGAAAGAAATCAAAAGAGAAACAAATACAAAAGAATTATTTGGAAATTAATTCATGAAGACATACATTTGTCATGTGATTTTTTTCATAGTATTAGATTTAAGGTTAACAAAGGTTGGAGCAAGGCGTTGCTCCTTTTTTTATGCCTATACGCGCGCTAAGCCAGTAATTGGTACATTCCTCCTGCCAGCACACGAACCACTCCTTTCATTTCCAGTTCAAAAAGAATAGCATTCAACTTATGTACAGGAATATCCGCTTCTACTACGAGAGAGTTGATTTGCAGGTTTCCCTGTTTTTCCAAGATAGTAACTATTTTCTGTTCCTCATCAGACAGTTCGAGGAAAAGGCTACGTTGTACATTTACTTTTTCGGAAGGGGTTACCGGCATATTCCAGCCTATTGCCTGCACAAAATCTTCGGCAGATAACAGCAAAGAGGCCCTGTTGTCCCTGATTAGCAGATTACATCCTTTCGAGTATTCATCATTCACACGACCGGGAAAGGCAAAGCAATCACGGTGATAGCTTTCAGCAAGTTCGGCAGTAATCAGCGAACCGCCTTTCTCTGCCGATTCAATGACGATTGTAGCATCACACATACCGGCGACAATACGGTTACGGCTTACAAAATTATGACGGTCGGGATTGGTGCCGGACATAAACTCGGTAAGCAGCCCGCCTCTTTCAAGCATATCGACAGCCGTTTTCCGATGAACATAAGGATAGATACGATCCAAGCCATGTGCAAGGACACCTACTGTAGGGAGTTCATTAGCCAATGCTTCACGGTGTGCATGGATATCAATCCCATAAGCAAGCCCGCTGACCACCAGTACGTCAGGACAAAGCGTTTTCAAATCCCGCAAGAAAGAAGCACAGAGTTGAGTTCCATAATCCGTGGCATTGCGGGTTCCTACCATATTAATGATATGAAGGGAGTTTAAATCGGTATTTCCTTTAAAGAAAAGAACGACAGGAGCGTCCTCACACTCCCGCAAACGGGAAGGGTAAGCCTCGTCATGAAAAGTAAGACATGAAATCCGGTTCTTCCGGACAAATTCGTATTCCTGCTCAGCACGTGCAATAGCCTGTGGACAGTCCAATGCTTCCACCACCCGCCTACTTATTTCAGGAATACGTTCCGGCAGTTCTTTGCGCAACCGGAAAACATCAACGGCATTATCCATTCCGTCGATAAGGTGTTTCGCCCCAATATGCCCGATACCGGGCACCATTGTCAGGGCGATGCTATAAATTTGTTCTTCTTCGGAGCTGTTCATTTCAGGTAAGGAGCAAAGACGTTGTCAAACAATTCGCTGTCACTCAAACGTCCATTTACTACACATACCGTTTCAACAGTGGATTTCACTACTACTTTATTATCACTTTTGCGGAAGATATCCTGATAGAACACGTATTTGATACCTTCTTTCTTCATATATAGCTTGGATACAAACTCGTCCCCACTCTTCAGCGGAGTTTTGAAAGCCATATTGATACGCGCCACTACCGGGTCTACGCCCTGCTCGTGAAGTGCCGCAAAGCTCACGCCTACCGAAGTCAGGAATTCATGGCGTGTATGTTCCAGATAATGCTGATAATTGGCATTGTTCACGATGCCCTGAAGGTCGCATTCATAATCGCGTACCTTCATTTCCAATTCATAAATATAGTCCATTCAAATTGAGAATTAAAAATTGAGAAACAGCGGTTATCCTCTTTTCTGTTCGATATCGAGCCCTTTGAATCTCTTTAATTCTTCGGTGGATACCAGTTTGTACAATTTATCACTCGGACGTATCTTGTCCGACTTCATAGAGAAGTGTTCTCCTTTCTTTACCGTCTGCACCGGTTTCAGGTCGACACGCGCTTCATCCAAAGTCATGAAAACCGCACCGGTAGTCGGGCCTGTAATCAGCAGTTTATCACCGACACTCACTTCGGCAGCTTCTACCAGGAATTCGGAAACACCGATGTTGGAATAGTATTTAATGCCTTTACCCACATAGATTTTGCGTTCCGTTGCGGCAGAGCCATAATTGCGGGTCCATTCTCCCAAACGTTGCCCCAGATAATATCCATCCCAAAAACCACGATTGAAAACAGTTTTCAGACGTTCATCCCAAGCTGCAATCTTTTCATCGGTAAATGTACCTTCCAGATAAGCTTTAATGGCTTCTTTATAACATTCCACCACCGTACGCACATACTCAGGGCCACGGGCACGACCTTCAATCTTGAATACACGTACACCTGCGTCCATCATCTTATTCATAAAGTGGATGGTTTTCAAGTCTTTCGGCGACATGATATATTCATTATCAATATCAAGTTCTACGTCTGTCTCCTTATCACGGACAGTATAAGAGCGACGGCATACCTGCATACAAGCACCCCGGTTGGCAGAATGGTTCATCTCATGCAGGGAAAGATAGCACTTGCCGGACACTGCCATACACAATGCCCCGTGGCAGAACATCTCGATACGAATCTGTTCGCCACTCGGCCCGCAGATATGCTCTTCCTGTATCTGGCGGTAAATCTCCGATACCTGATCCAAGTTCAACTCGCGGGCTAATACCACCACATCGGCAAATTGCGCATAGAATTTTAATGCTTCCGCATTGGAGATATTCAACTGTGTGGAAAGATGCACTTCCTGCCCTATCTGACGGGCATAGTTCATCACCGCTACATCAGCCGCAATCACAGCCGAAATCCCCGCTTCCTTAGCTGCATCGACAATGGTGTGCATCAAAGGAATATCTTTATCATAGATAATGGTGTTGACCGTCAGATAACTTTTCATCCCGTGTTCATCGCACGTACGGGCGATTTCCCGCAAATCATCAATCGTGAATGTGTTGGCCGAACGGGCACGCATATTCAAGTTTTCTATACCGAAATAGATAGAATCGGCGCCTGCCTGAATGGCCGCGGCAAGGGATTCGCGCGAACCGACAGGAGCCATTATTTCAAAATCTTTCAAACTAAGACTCATAGAATATATACTTATTTGTATCAGTTAAGCAAATGAATGCGTACAAAGGTAGGCTTTTTTCCGTATTTTTGCAGCGAAAACAAGAAGTTACTTCAATCATAAACAGTAAATAGCAAAATCATATATGAAGATTAACCATATAGACCTGGGTGAACACCCTATCCTGCTCGCTCCCATGGAAGACGTGACCGACCCGGCCTTCCGCCTGATGTGCAAAAAGTTTGGAGCGGACATGGTATATACAGAATTCGTATCGAGCGATGCGCTCATCCGTGCCGTCAGCAAGACTGCGCAGAAACTGAGTATCAGTGACGAAGAACGTCCTGTCGCTATTCAGATATACGGAAAGGATACGGAGACAATGGTAGAAGCTGCCAAAATCGTGGAAGAGGCGCAGCCTGATATTTTAGATATTAATTTCGGATGCCCGGTGAAAAGAGTTGCCGGAAAAGGGGCAGGGGCAGGAATGCTACAGAATATTCCTAAAATGCTGGAGATTACCCGTGCCGTGGCAGATGCTGTGAAGATACCTGTGACAGTGAAAACCCGTTTGGGATGGGATGCTAATAACAAGATTATCGTGGATTTGGCGGAACAGTTGCAGGACTGTGGTATTGCAGCCTTGACCATACACGGTCGTACACGGGCACAGATGTACACCGGAGAAGCAGACTGGACACTGATAGGCGAAGTGAAAAACAATCCGCGAATGCATATTCCCATCATTGGCAACGGAGATGTGACTACCCCCCAACGCTGCAAGGAGTGTTTTGACCGTTACGGAGTAGATGCTGTAATGATTGGTCGTGCCAGCTTTGGTCGTCCGTGGATATTCAAAGAAATGAAACATTATTTGGAGACAGGTGAGGAACTGCCACCACTAAGCTTTGATTGGTGCATGGATGTTCTTCGTCAGGAAGTGATTGACAGTGTAAATTTGCTCGATGAGCGTAGAGGTATTCTGCACGTGCGCCGCCACTTGGCTGCAAGTCCGTTATTCAAAGGGATACCAAACTTCCGGGATACCCGCATTGCAATGCTCCGTGCAGAAACCAAGGAAGAACTGTTCCGGATATTTGAAACGATTTCCGAAAGGATGAATTCTTCGACCATAGCAGATAATTAGCAGATAATTAAATGCACACAGATAAGTTGCTTTTGGGGGTTCACTGTTTTCACCGCTATCGACAGTTCATGTTCTACTTATGCGAATCAGTAATTGAAAACAAATTCTCATTCATTTCCGCACCTATTTGAACATCGGCTGCGCAAACCACTTCTTAAACATCCAAGTTGCCACCACATACAACAGAAATGCGGAGAAGAATCCTACGATAGCATCAATGACATAATGCGCCTGAATATACACGGTAGCTCCACAAAGTAACATATAGAAAGGAATCAAGCAGACAAATAACCTCTTACTTCCACGCCAGGCCATAATCATCAGAATGGTAGAAATGCCGACATGTGAACTTGGGAATGCCGCTGTAGGGCGCTCGCCTACTTGCTGCGAACCTTCCACCAGATTATAAAAGAACCCGTGCTGATATCCCGGTCCGGGAAGCAATTCCTGATGGTGATTGAAATAATCACCGATAGCAGGGAAAATCCCTTTAGATACATTATCAAATCCAATGGCAGGAAAGTAGAATTGAGGGCCTGCAACGGGAACAAAGATATAAATCAGATAATATATAAAGAAAGAAGTGACAAGCACAAAAGACATCTTTTCAAACCACTCGAACTTATAGATGAAATAGAACAACGCCACAATCAACATCATCGGATAATAGAAGAAATATCCCATATTAAATGCTTCACTGACCAGAAGATGCGGGAATGTATGACAGAACCAGATGGCAGGTTGCCCGTTGAAAATAAACTGTTCGGCGGTAGCAAAGATATGATCCAAATTGGGAAAGAAACGGTTGAACTCAAAAGTATCCGGATACCAATAGGAAAGCAGACTCATCTGAATGACAATACGTACAAACGCCGAAAACTTACAAGGAGCGAGGCGGTAAAGATACATCAACAAGAAAGTCATCGCAGCAATCATAGCCCTATCCAGCAACATGTGCCATGGATGATCCATCCGCTGAAACAGGAACAGAATCAATATGGAAGTCAGCAGATTATAAATCAATGTAATCTTTTCCACAGCAAACAACCCTTTCCGGGTTTCTACGCGCTTAAATAAGTCTAAAGCCATCCTTCATTTTTATACCAGGCAATAGTTTCACGCACACCTCTCTCCAAATCATATTCGGGCGCATATCCCAATTCATTGATTGTGGGGGTTATATCACATTGCCAGTTGCGTTGTTTCATTATCTTATATTTATCAGAATTCAATGTGCTGCACTTTCTGGAACGCGTAGCAACGAATTCAGCGAGCAAAGATATAACTTTTAGCACAATTAACGGGCATTTCATATGAAGAACAAATGGATTCCCCAATTCTTTTTGTATCAGGTCCGAAAAAGCACGACTCTTATAGACCTTTCCATCTGTCAGGAAATACGTTTTTTGGGCAACTTTCTTCTCCATTCCCAAGAAGATAGCTTTCACAATGTCTTTCACATAAACAAAAGTCAGGTCTTGGCGCCGGAATCCCACTGAGAAATCAACATGCTTCTGAATAGATTTTGCCATCAGGAAATAATCCGATTCGCGAGGGCCATACACTCCCGTAGGACGATAAATGACATAGGGGAATCCGGGAATACTCTGAATATATAGTTCGGCTTTCAACTTGCTGAAGCCATAGGCAGTATTAGGAGCAGGAAGGTCATCCGCTTCTATCGGAGTGTAATCTTTCTCACGCACAGGGCCGAATACACTAAGCGTACTTATATATATGAACTGCTTTGGAACCATATTCAGGGCTTTCAACGTGTCAATAAAATATTTGGTCTGGAGATAATTGACATAATCAAAAGTCTTCTTGTCAGAGCATTTTGTCACACCGGCACAATGGATGATATAATCAAATTTGTTGTAAGTGCCTTTATGGCCGGAGAGTTGGGCACGAAGTTCATTGGGATGCGCAAAGTCCAGTTCCAGAAAATGAATTTTCCGGTTCTTCAGATACTGTTTGCTACTGGTAGAGCGGATTCCCGCCCACACGCCATACTTCCGTTTCAACGCTTCCTCAACGATGAAGCTTCCGATAAAACCGCTTGCGCCCGTAATTAAAATACTCTCCATTATTATTTTCTAGGTTCTGCGTGAATAATTGACTAAAGCATTCTCACCAAACATTTTTTGATTATGCCACAAAGATACAATAAATATAAAACAAAAAGCATTTTGTATTTCTCAATTATTATTTGTTTATTTGCAGCGCAATTTATTTACTATTCAACACTTTAAAGCACGTGGAAGATAAGGCAGATTTTGATTTTCTTTTTAAAGAGTACTATCCTCAACTTTATTATTACGCATTTCACTTGATTAATAATATGGAGGCTAGCAAAGATATCGTAAGCGATGCCTTCGAATTTATATGGGCCAATTACGCAAAAATAGATAAAGCCACTGCCAAATCTTATTTATACATATATGTCCGTAATAAAAGCATTGATTTCCTGAGGCATCAAAATACACATGAGCAGTATGTTCAAATCTACTCCGAACTAACTAAAAGTTATGTAGAAACGGAATATCAGGAACAAGATGAGAGAATGATGCACATCAGTAAGGCTATGGAAAAACTCACCCCACACACAAGACATATTTTAGAGGAATGCTATATCCAACGTAAAAAATATCAGGAAGTAGCGGAAGAACTGAATATCAGTGTCAGCGCAGTAAGAAAGCATATTGTGAAAGCTCTGCAAGTAATACGTGAAGAATGTGTAAAAAAAACATAAAGCAGGTGTCTTTATATAGGTGATTAAACGTAATATAGTAAGATTGATATAGAATCTGAAAGCAATGAATAAACATATTGACAATATAAACTGCACAGAGGAATCTGTAGAGAAAGCGCTCGACATCATGGAAAGTCCGGCGGAAATAAGCGACAAGCAATTACAAGAACTGTTTGAGGACGAGGAATGCCTGCAAACTTGCCGTGATATAATGGACAGCAGTCTCTTCCTGCAACAGCAAGATAGAACCAAACTACCTGATGTGGAAATGGAACTTAAGCGATTCAAAAAGAGAAAGTCCTCCTCACGCATGCGTTCTATTCTGTGGAAAACCGGAATCGGCATAGCCGCCATGGTTGCCGTTCTTCTAGGAACTTATTACTTTATTGACACCCTGACAACATCCCCTGTCGAGCCTATTACAGTTTTCACGGCCGATACCGCCCCCCAGCATATCATTCTACAAAAAGATAACGGAGAGAAAATTATGTTGGACGAACCACTATCCAATAATCAGGTTCATCACAAAACTATACCTGCAAAACCCGAAAAGAAAGAGTTAGATTACAGGCAAATCATCTCGAAAACGACACAGACTCATGTACTAACCGTCCCGAGAGGTGAAAGTTTCAAGGTCGTATTATGTGACGGAACAGAAGTATGGCTCAACGCCAATAGTAATTTTGTCTATCCCACAGCCTTTGTAGGTAAAGAGCGTGTTGTCACTTTAGAAGGAGAAGCCTACTTTAAAGTGACCAAAAACCCTGACCGCCCTTTCATCGTAAAAACCCCAACTGTTCAAACCAGAGTTCTTGGCACTGAATTCAATATTCGCAGTTACTCTCCCGAAGATACCCACGTAGTACTTATCAATGGGAAAGTGGAAGTCAGCAATACCCGGGGAGGTTCTTATACCAGACTTTATCCGGGAGAAGACGCACATCTGCAATCTGACGGCAACTTTGTGCTTACTGAAGTTGACCTGGATTCATATGTCTATTGGAAAGACGGTTATTTCTACTTTGATGATATCACATTAAAAGACATCATGCAAAGTTTGGGACGTTGGTACAACGTAAACATCGAATTCAGAAACAAAGAAGCGATGAACTATAAGATGCACTTCGTTTCCGACCGCTCCAAAGACTTGGAACACACCATTTCATTACTTAACAGAATGAAAAAAGTAACAGTAACCTTGCAAGGCAACACGCTTACTGTAGACTGATTTTTTATTGCATAAGTATAACAAATTCATGCAACAAGCAGCAAATTATCACTTTTATTAAAAAATAAGTCGCAAAAGGGGTGTCCATTTTTTAAGCTCATACGCACTAGTATTATAAACGTATTCAAACTAGTGTTATTAAATTAAAACGTATGAGAAAAAATTGGAAGCTACTCATTGTGTGTTTTCTATGCGTATTATGCTTTTTACCTTATCAGGTAAATGCCCAGGCACAACCACAAAAGAAAATCACAATTGAATTTAGTAACGAACGATTGCCGTCCGTACTAAAACGTCTGGAAAAGATCTCAGGATACAAGATCCTTTTTACGTACGATGATGTCAAAAAGTACACAGTCTCGGGGGCTGCTAAGGATAAAAGTATCGAGCAAGTTCTTGATATTATTTTAAACAACAAGCCATTGGAATATCACATTGAGGACCAATTTGTCACCATTAGTCTCAAAGGACCTTCCAAACAGGCAAAAGTATTCAATGTAAAAGGTGTAGTCATTTCCGGTGACGACAACCAACCGCTCATTGGCGCAACGGTTCTCATCAAAGGGAGCAAATCCGGTGTATTGACAGATATTGACGGAAAGTTCTCGATAGAAAATGTATCAAACAAATCCATACTGCAATTTTCCTATATAGGGATGAAAGCGCAAGACCTTACTCCTTCCCCTACGATGAGCGTTACGTTGATGCCTGATGTACAAACGCTATCAGAGGTTGTGGTTACAGGTATGCAGAAAATGGACAAACGCCTGTTCACAGGAGCAACCAACCAATTAACAGCAGACAATGTAAAGCTTGACGGTCTGCCCGACATCAGTCGTGGGCTCGAAGGACGTGCAGCAGGTGTATCCGTACAAAATGTATCAGGAACATTCGGTACGGCACCGAAGATTCGTGTGCGTGGAGCCACCTCCATCTACGGAAGTTCTAAACCGTTATGGGTTGTCGATGGCGTTATCATGGAAGATGCCATTGACGTAGGACCGGACGATCTATCTTCCGGTGATGCGGAAACCTTGATCAGCTCTGCTATTGCCGGATTGAACTCCGACGATATCGAAAGCTTCCAAATACTGAAAGACGGTTCGGCAACCTCTATATATGGCGCACGCGCCATGGCGGGAGTTATTGTAGTAACTACCAAGAAAGGAAAAGCAGGAGTTAGCAAGATTAGCTATACCGGCGAGTTCACTACCCGTATGATACCTAGCTACAATGAATTCAACATTATGAATTCACAGGAACAAATGGGTATCTATAAAGAAATGGAACAGAAAGGTTGGCTGAACAGCGGGGATCTCTTCCGTGCGAAAAACAGCGGTGTATATGGTCGTATGTATAAACTGATAGACGAATTCAACGAAAGCAGCGGACAGTTCGGCTTACCCAACACTCTTACTTCACGAAACTCCTACCTACGTGAAGCCGAAATGCGCAACACGGACTGGTTTGATGAACTCTTCTCAAACAACATCTCACAAAATCACTCGGTCAGCATAACATCCGGATCAGAAAAGTCCTCTTTCTATGCTTCACTAAGTGCCATGCTTGATCCGGGATGGTACAAGCAGAGCGAAATCAAACGTTATACAGCGAATATAAACACCAGCTATAATATATATAAGAATTTATCCATCAACCTGATATCCAACGCTTCTTACCGCAAGCAGCAGGCACCCGGAACGATGAATTCATCATTAGACGTTGCATCAGGAGAAGTGACTCGTGACTTTGACATCAATCCGTATTCATACGCATTAAATACCTCACGCACACTAGATCCAAGTGCAGATTACATAGCTAACTATGCACCGTTCAACATCCTGCGGGAATTAAACAACAATTATATCGAACTCAATGTAGTGGATGTAAAATTTCAAGGAGAGTTAAAA
Source organism: Bacteroides congonensis (assembly GCF_900130125.1). Lineage (GTDB taxonomy): Bacteria > Bacteroidota > Bacteroidia > Bacteroidales > Bacteroidaceae > Bacteroides > Bacteroides congonensis. The sequence continues at coordinate 1,099,999 of NZ_FQXY01000010.1, read as the reverse complement.
TGGAAGGTTCTCCCCGAATTAGAAGTCAGTGCTTTGGGAGCCGTCCGCTATCAAACTTCTTCGCAGGAACATAATATACTGGATGATTCCAACCAAGCCATAGCCTACCGTAGCGGACTGGATGACGCTACTATCCGCAAAGAGAATGACTGGCTCTACATAAATCCCGACAACCCTTATGCATTACCAATCTCCGTGCTTCCCGAAGGTGGTATCTACCAACGTCAAGACCGTAAAATGCTGGGACTCGATTTCCGTACCACTCTTTCATGGAATCATTTGTTTGCCGACAAACACATCACCAATTTCTTTGCCGGAATGGAAATCAACGATCTGCAAAGAACCTATTCTTCTTTTCAAGGTTGGGGAATGCAATATTCTATGGGAGAAATTCCATCATACGTATATCAATTCTTCAAACAAGGAGTTGAAACCGGAAACAAGTACTACTCATTAAGCCATTCTCAGACCCGAAGTGTAGCAGGATTCGCCAACGCGACCTATTCATACGACGGACGCTATACCATCAACGGAACTTTCCGGTACGAAGGAACCAACCGCATGGGACGCAGCCGATCTTCCCGCTGGCTGCCAACCTGGAATGTATCCGGTGCCTGGAATGTGCATGAAGAAAAGTTCTTCAAATCTTTAGAACCAACCATATCCAACCTGACTCTGAAAGCCTCATATTCGCTGACAGCAGACCGCGGACCGGCTGACGTCACCAATTCGCAAGCTATTATCCGCAGTTATTCGCCTTACCGTCCTTTCACCGACATTCAAGAAACAGGACTGTATATCGAAGACGCTGAAAACAGTGAACTGACTTACGAAAAGAAACACGAATTAAATTTGGGAATCGACATCGGATTTATTAATAACCGGATCAATTTCTCTGCCGACTGGTACACTCGTAATAACTACGACCTGATTGGTCTGATTCCAACCCAAGGGGTAGGAGGAAGCGTCTATAAATTCGCCAATGTAGCCACCATGAAATCTTATGGCACAGAGTTTACCCTCTCAACCAGGAATATCAAGACAAAAGATTTCTCGTGGAATTCAGACTTCATTTTTGCACATGCAAAAAATGAAGTAACCGATCTAAAAGGCCGTACACGTATGATGGAACTTGTTTCCGGAAGCGGGTTCGCACGTGAAGGTTATCCTGTACGGGCACTTTTTTCTATCCCCTTCGCAGGATTGGATGAAAACGGAATACCACAATTCAACATCAATGGGACTGTAACTTCAACAGATATAAACTTTCAGGAACGTGAAAAGTTGGATTACCTGAAGTATGAAGGTCCTACAGATCCGACTGTCACAGGAAGTTTTGGCAACATTTTTACATACAAAGGTTTTAAACTGAACATATTCATGACCTATTCATTCGGTAATGTAGTCCGTTTAAATCCCTATTTCAATTATAAGTATAGTGACTTGAGTGCCATGCCGCGTGAGTTCAAAAACCGCTGGACACTTTCCGGTGATGAAACTAAAACCAATATTCCTGTAATATTAAGCAATCCGCAATATGAAGCCAACCGAACTTTGTATCGCGCCTACAACGCATACAATTATTCTACGGAACGTATTGCAAAAGGAGACTTCATACGTATGAAAGAAATATCAATAGCCTATGATTTCCCGCAAAAATGGATTACTCCGGCTAAGATTTCCAACTTATCCCTGAAGTTGCAAGCCACCAATCTATTCTTAATTTATGCTGACAAGAAATTAAACGGTCAAGATCCGGAATTCTTTAACACAGGTGGAGTAGCCTCACCTGTACCCCGCCAGTTTACATTAACATTAAGACTCGGTCTATAATTATTATATACAGATAAACATGATCAATATGAAACATAAAAATATATTTTACTCTTTGCTGCTAATAACCGGAATAGTCATGAGTTCCTGCAACGACTTCCTTGACAAACTTCCGGATAACCGTACGGAACTGGATACGGAGCAGAAGATTGCAAAGCTGCTTGTCTCGGCTTACCCGCAAGCAACGGCAAATGCCCTATTCGAGCTTTATAGCGACAATACAGATGATAACGGAGCCAGATACCCCTATTACAAGATTGCGGAAGAAGATTGTTATAACTGGAAAGACACTCAAGAAGAATATCAGGACACCCCCAATTATCTGTGGGAAACATACTATGCAGCTATCGCCGCAGCCAATATGGTCCTGGATGCCATTCAGCAACGGGGCAATCCGGCATCATTAGCCCCACAACAAGGAGAGGCATTAATATGCCGTGCTTACAGTCATTTTATGCTAGCCAATATTTTCTGTAATGCTTATAATTCCCATGCAGGTCAGGAGTTGGGAATCCCTTACATGGAAGAAGTGGAAACAACAGTACTCCCTCAATACAAACGTGGTACACTGGAAGAGGTATATCAAAAGATAGAACGTGACTTGTTGGCCAGCTTACCATTAATCTCTGACGACAGCTACACCGTCCCCAAATATCACTTTACCAAGAAAGCCGCTTATGCTTTCGCCGCACGCTTTTATCTTTATTATATGCAGCCGGACTTCTCCAACTGTGATAAAGTAATAGATTATGCCACCCGTGTATTGGGAAGCGATGCAAGTAACCAGTTGAGAGACTGGGAGTCATGGGGGAAACTGACAGCTAACGATAACGTACAACCTGATGCCTACATTGCATCAACCAACAAGGCGAACTTGCTTATCAGCAGTACAGTATCCAATTGGGGAATCCTTATCAGCAACTACATGACCGGAAAACGTTATATGCACAACAAACTAATAGCCAGCAATGAAACGGCACAATCATCAGGTTTGTGGGGAAATGCCAATAACTTATATGTGAAACCATTTACCACCAGTGGATATGAATGCAGTTTCATTCGTAAAAGCGGCATGTACGAAGGAAGTGATTATTACTATTATATGCCGGTAATCTTCAGTACAGATGAAATATTACTCTATCGTGCCGAAGCATATGCCTTAAAGAAAAACTATACGCAAGCAGCCTTCGATATCACAACCTGGCAAAAAGCATACACGAACAACAAATCTACATTAACACCGGAAAGTATTAATGCATATTATGAGGAAATGCCATATTACAGCCCGCTAAAATCACTGACACCCAAAAAGGAACTGCATCCGGAGTTCACAATCGAAAAAGGCATGCAGGAAAATATAATTCAATGTATACTTCATATACGCCGCATAGCCACTCTGCATGAAGGAATTCGCTGGCCCGACATCAAACGTTATGGCATTGTCATTTATCGCCGGTTAGTCAGCGACGGCTATATGACGATAACAGACGAAATGCCTGCAAACGATCTGCGCCGCGCCATACAGATTCCTGGAAGTGTTATTCTGGCCGGTATGCAACCTAACCCGAGAATCAATGAATAAAGGAAAGGAGAAAGATATGAGAAAATATATTATATATACATTGATAAGTATATCAACCTTCGGTATCATAGCCTGCAACAACGATGATGAAATCGACCGTGGCCACAGCATATTTACTACCGAACCGGTAGAGTATAACGAATTCGACCAGTGGCTCCTCAAGAACTATACATATCCATATAATATCGACTTTAAGTATCGGATGCAAGATATAGAAAGCGATCAGAAGTATAAGTTGGTTCCCGCCGATTACGATAAAGCTATCATGCTTTCCAAAATTATAAAACACGTGTGGATGGAAGCCTATACCGAACTCGCAGGTCCTAATTTCGTGCGTTCATATGTACCGAAAACATTCCACCTGATAGGCTCGCCGGCCTACGACAGTAGCGGCACCATGGTACTTGGCACAGCCGAGGGAGGAAAGAAAATCACCCTCTACAATGTCAATGACCTTAATGTAAACGAGATTGATATAGAACTGCTCAACAAATACTATTTCGAAACCATGCATCATGAGTTCGCGCATATCCTGCACCAGAAACGGAACTATGACCCTTCATTCGAAAGAATCTGTGAAGGAAAATATATAGGAACAGACTGGTATCAGGAATCAGACCGGGATGGCGGCAACACCAATGCATGGAAACAGGGATTTGTTACGGCCTATGCAATGAGTGAAGCCCGCGAGGATTTTGTTGAAAACATTGCCATGTACGTCACACACGATGAAGCATACTGGAGCACCATGCTGGCTAAAGCCGGAGAAACCGGTGCTGCCATCATCAATGAAAAATTTGCCATTGTCTATAACTATATGTTTGAAACCTGGGGAATTGACCTTAATGACCTACGCGCCATCGTACTGCGTCGCCAACAAGAGATTCCCGAACTAGAATTAAACACTATTGAATAAATGTCTATGATTATGAAGAAAATATTATATTTCCTGTTAGCTTCCTTATGCATCAGCTTACAGTCATGTCTATATCAAGAAGACAATTATTTTGATGATTCCTCTGCCAACCGGGCTACCGGAGACGTAGAACGATGCAGTGAATTATTAAAAAATGCCCCCAATGGTTGGAGGTTGGAATATTATGCCGGGAAGAACTACTCAATGGGCGGAATTACACTACTTTGCCGATTTGACGGGAAGAATGTAAGAATCATGTCCGAAACCGGTTCTATCAATACAAAACCCGGAGTCGAAACCACCTCACTCTACAAAGTGGTATCCGAGCAAAGCACCCTATTGACATTTGACACCTTCAATGAATTGATACACTGTTTCTCCGAACCTATTTTAAAGCAGAACAGTAATTTTCAAGGTGATTATGAATTCGCAATCATGAGTGCTTCCGAGAATGAAATCATACTGCAAGGCAAGAAGTTCCAAAATAAAATGGTTATGACTCCCCTGCCGGCGGACACCGACTGGAATACATATATCAACAACCTCAACAAAATTGCCAACGAAGCTTTTCTAAATACTTATATCTTGAAAGCAGGTGGAGAAAAAGTGGGAGAAATGGAACGCTACTCACGGGTTTTCGGCATTTCTACCCAGGCAGAATATCAGGAAGCACCGTTTGTTTACACTCCGGAAGGGTTTCACTTTCGCCAACCGATAACAATCGGCGGAAAAGCATTACAAAATTTCAAATGGAATAAAACCAGAATGGCTTTTACCTGTACAGATACAGGAGCCGAACATGTCAGTATCGAAGGAGTTTATCCCGAAGGATACAAGAAATATGAAGATTACACCGGTTTTTACTATTTCTACTACAAAACACTGGAAGTAGACGACGCAGGTAACTTTGAATTTGTAGATGCCATGCCTTTCATAGTACAGCTCAAACAGCAGGTAGACCAGGAAAGCTATATAATGATAGGTTCTGACCTGGAAGCAGACATCATAGTTACTTATGAAAAAGCGATGGGCAGACTAGCCCTCAAACCTCAAAAAGCAGGTGATATCACAGGAACCGGCCAATTTTACGGAACATATATCCTGGGGAACAACGAGGCTTATGCAATACCGGCACATCTGGGAGCAGATTTCGGTTATATCGCATCTTATGTAGGCTATGACTATGGTTTGGTTTCAGAAACATCGGACGACGGCATCTTGTCCTTTGTTGAATATGGCACACTCTTCAGTTCATTAGTAGGAGAGCCGGCCACCTCTTTTGTCCTGACAGCTTATAACTCCGACAAATTCTCCGGCAGCACATATCTCGGATATTTAAGTTGGATGGATTCTATCAAACTAATGCCTTATTGAAATAAAGTTAAAGTAAACAGACAGATAAAATATGAAGAAAGCAATTAACATATTCCTATTCATCCTCTGCTTCGCCGTTATCAGTTGTCATGACGATGATACCGCCATTCCGGCATTGTCTATCATTAAGACAGACACCAATCTAAAGGCAATCGGTGGAGAAGCAAGTGTACAGATACAAGCTGTCGGGGAAGTCAAGGCCACGACGGATGCAGAATGGTGCAAAGTTATAGAAGTTACCACGGAAATCGTAAGACTCTCCGTTCAGGAAAATAAAGATTATCCGGGCCGTTCGGCACAGATCATTATTACCAATGGCGACCAAAGCAGGGAAGTCACCCTTATTCAGGAAGGTGCCATATTAATCTACAACAAATCCGAACAAATACAAAGTACGGATAACGAAGCGGCGGTTTTACCCATAAAGCTGTCAAGCTCATTTCCCATACAAGTGTCAATCCCCGAGGAAAATAAGGATTGGTTGTCATTCTCCCCTTCAGCAGATGGCAAAGGTGGTAGCTTTGTTGTCAGTGAAAACAAAACAGGAAAAGCACGTGGCAGTGACGTTACAGTGACAGCAGGAAAGCGTACGCTAACCTATCAGATAATGCAATATGACGCTGAAAATTTTGTAGGCGATTGGAAAGGGACGTATGTCAACCAAGGAAAGCAGTACAGCTTACCTGAAGTTTCAATTTCAGCTCCGGACGAAAACGGAATATATACTATTTCCGGCCTTTATAAGACCAGTGCCTATGATTATAAGATACAAGCTACATATCAAAACAATATGTTCAATGTAGCAGCCGGGCAATTCGTGGGTAGTAACGTTTCATCCGGTTTGCCATTAAGCGTATATTTCTGTATCGTCGATGGCATGGGGCTTCCTCTGTTCACAGCAGATAACAGCATAGGATTAATTCCTGTCCTTTTATCCGACGGATCTTTTGTACTTGCATTTGCAGATAACGGCGGTGTTCCCGGTGGAGTAGCGACCAAAATATCGTTTGCCGGTTTCCTCGGCGAACCTAGCCTCAACTCCTTCCAAGGTAATATAAGAATTTTAAGTAACTGTTTCTTCTTCTAATGCCCAAAAAGAAACAATAGAAATAAACGACTAATATTAATCTTTTAATAATTTACATTATGACAAAGAAGTATACATTTTTTTTCTTCAGTGCTTTACTGGCACTTTGTGTCATCACAGGTTGTGATGATAAAGATGATGACGCACCCGCAATGACAGTATCTTCCAATTCTGTCACAATCCCGGCTATCGGCGGAGAAGAGTCCATTGAAATTACCACCAACCAATCAGAATGGAGTGCTACACGTCCTGAGTTGGATAGTTGGTGCACACTAAAGACAAATGGCAATGCATTAAAGATCAGCGCATCTGCCAATGAAACAATAACCCCTCGTTCAACAATGGTTACAGTTACTGCCGGAGTTGGTTCCAATGCTAAAACGCAAGAAATTACCGTGACACAAAAGGCGGCAGCTCCTTCTTTGGAAATTACAGGAACACCTGTACATTTGGATGCAGCCGGAACTGCTATTGAATTGACAGTTACTACAAACACCGGTGTCTGGAGTGCCAGCCGTCCCGACGGTGATACTTGGTGTATCTTATCACAAGAGGGAGACAAACTGACTGTTTCAGCAGAAGCATATACAGTCAATGCAGAACGTAAAACAACTGTTACAGTAACTTATGGAGAAGATGCTTCTCTCACTCCAAAAACATTTGAAGTCACACAACAGGGGGCAGCTCCGGTATATGCTATTGAAATACCTTCTGATTTCTCGACAGGTGATGTACAGAAAGTAATGTATCAGAATGTAAAAGTAGCAGAGGTTTGTCGGGAATATATCAGAATAGCATCAGCTTCTATTGACAAACAAATGGTTGTAATTTATCCTATGACAACGGAAGGAAAAACCGACCTAACCAAAGGAGTTACTATTCCTGATGGTGGTTCAATTGTTTGGGATGTAGAAACTAACACATGTACCTATACTGAAGGAACCGAATCTGCCCTATCCAAAATCTATCTGGCAGACGGAGTATTCTCTGCAACTACTACAGCAAGCTCTCCAATTACAACAATTGTGGAAGCAGATTTATTAACTGACACCCGACCTAATGACACTAAATTCAATTATAAAATAGTAAAGATTGGCACACAATATTGGATGGCAGAGAATTTGAAAGCACAAACCTATTTAGATGGGACTGAGATTCCGCGTGTTACAGACAAGACAGAATGGAATGCTAATACAACAGGTGCATACCGTACTCCATTCTCTGATACACAAACTTTCCTTACACATGGAGCTTATTATAATGGCTATGCCATATTCAATGAGGCAGGTTTGGCACCCGAAGGATGGATTGTTCCGTCAAAAGCCGAATGGACAAAACTACAAAATTATATCGGTACCCCTTATGGAACAAAACTAAAATCAGCTTCTACCGCATATTGGAGTAAAGGAGCCGGAACAAATATCACCGGTTTTAACGCACTATCCAGTGGTTACTATAGTTCTGCAACAGGAGACGCCGGAAGTGGTACAGATATTTATTTCTGGAGTTCAACAATAGAAAAAGATTGGTTAGGAAAAGAAGGAGCATATAGCTATCGCTTGACAACGGCCACAAGTATGCCGGGCGACGTACATACCTTCATTTTTGGTCATTCCATCCGTTGCGTCAGAAAATAACTATAAAGCGAGCGAGCTCAGCTAAATTCTCTCTCTAACAAATAAAATTTAGCATTAATTGTTTCTTTAGAAGAGTTGCCTCTGTAATGGAAGCAACTCTTCTTTCTTACTATGCTTCTCCAAGTTACAATTAGTTCAATTCAAGCAACAAACTCCCTGTCACCAAACATGAAATACAAGCCCGCACCATTATTTTTCTTCCCCCAAAGTTTCCATAAGGAAAATAATCGTCTATCTTTGTAACTAGATATTTTAAAAGACTACATTTATGGCGAAAAAGAAAGAAAAGAAAGAGAAAAAGGCCGGCAAGAGAATGAGTAAGAAAGAGCTGGCGGCGTTGTTAATAGACTTTTTCCATGCCAAACCCAATGAGACTCTAAGCATGAAATTCATTTTCTCGGAATTGCATCTCACCACCCATCCGCAGAAAATGCTATGCGTCGATATACTACATGACCTTTTGGATGATGACTATATCAGTGAAATAGAAAAGGGGAAGTTCCGCCTGAACAATCACGGAACGGAGATGACAGGCACTTTCCAACGGAAGAGCAATGGCAAGAACTCGTTCATTCCCGAAGAAGGGGGCGACCCGATATTCGTGGCCGAACGTAATTCCGCCCATGCGATGAATAACGACAAGGTAAAGATAACCTTCTACGCCAAACGGAAAAACAGGGAAGCCGAAGGAGAAGTCATCGAAATACTGGAACGTGCCAACGATACATTCGTCGGAACGCTGGAAGTTGCCAAGTCCTATGCATTCCTGGTGACGGAGAACCGTACACTTGCCAATGACATCTTCATTCCGAAAGAGAAGTTGAAAGGTGGAAAGACGGGAGACAAGGCCATCGTAAAGGTAACCGAATGGCCGGACAAGGCAAAGAACCCCCTCGGACAAGTCATAGACATATTAGGCAAAGCCGGAGAAAACACTACGGAGATGCACGCTATTCTTGCAGAATTCGGCTTACCGTATGTATATCCGAAGGCCGTAGAGACGGCTGCCGACAAGATTCCTGCTGAAATCTCTGCCGAAGAGATTGCCAGACGCGAGGACTTCCGCAAAGTGACAACCTTCACCATTGACCCGAAAGACGCCAAGGACTTCGACGACGCGCTATCCATCCGTTCCATCAAAGACGGCCTGTGGGAAGTAGGCGTACACATCGCCGACGTGACACACTACGTAAAAGAAGGCGGAATCATCGACAAGGAAGCCGAGAAACGTGCCACTTCCGTTTACCTCGTAGACCGTACCATCCCGATGCTTCCCGAACGTTTGTGTAACTTCATCTGCTCACTCCGTCCGAACGAAGAAAAGCTCGCTTTCTCCGTCATCTTCGACATCACCGAAAAGGGAGAAGTCAAAGACTCACGCGTCGTACATACAGTTATCAATTCCGACCGCCGCTTCACCTACGAAGAAGCGCAGCAGATTATTGAAACCAAAGAAGGCGACTTCAAAGAAGAAGTGCTCATGCTGGACACCATTGCGAAAGCACTTCGCGAGAAACGATTCGTGGCAGGAGCCATCAACTTCGACCGCTATGAAGTGAAATTTGAAATCGACGAGAAAGGAAAACCCGTCAGCGTATATTTCAAAGAATCGAAAGACGCCAACAAGCTTGTGGAAGAATTCATGTTGCTTGCCAACAAGACCGTGGCTGAAAAGATAGGACGTGTACCCAAGAACAAGAAGCCCAAAGTGCTTCCTTACCGTATCCACGACCTGCCCGACCCCGAAAAGTTGGAGAACCTGTCGCACTTCATCGCCCGCTTCGGCTACAAAGTACGTACAAGTGGAACAAAGACGGACATATCCAAATCCATCAACCACCTGCTGGACGATATTCACGGAAAGAAAGAAGAGAACCTGATAGAAACCGTGTCCATCCGCGCCATGCAGAAGGCACGTTACTCCACGCATAATATCGGACACTACGGACTGGCATTCGATTACTATACGCATTTCACCTCGCCCATCCGCCGATTCCCGGACATGATGGTACATCGACTGGTAACCAAATACATGGACGGTGGACGCAGCGTATCCGAAGCCAAGTATGAAGACCTCTGCGACCACAGTTCGAACATGGAACAAATAGCAGCCAATGCCGAGCGCGCTTCCATCAAATACAAACAAGTGGAATTCATGAGCGAACGACTGGGACAGATTTACGACGGCGTCATCTCCGGCGTCACCGAATGGGGACTATACGTCGAACTGAACGAGAATAAATGCGAAGGCCTCGTACCTGTCCGCGATTTGGACGACGACTATTATGAATTCGACGAAAAGAACTATTGCCTGCGCGGACGTCGCAAAAACAAGATATACAGTTTGGGGGACGCTATCACCGTCCGTGTGGCACGTGCCAATCTGGAGAAGAAACAGCTCGACTTCGAACTAATTGAAAAATAACGAAAGTCGCTGTCATTAGCTTTGCTCAAAACATGCTTTGATTTTTAGTTCAAAGTATAGTCAGACAGCCACAGAGGAAGGAAGAATCCGCTCTTCATATAAACATCAAGAGCAGATTCTTCACTACACTTGAATGACAGAGGCTACGTTCTATCCTAATTATCAAGATAACTCAGAATCTATGAAAACCCTTATTATCGAAGACAAACAACGAATCGAATCCATTATCCTTCACTGCGATGCCTGTTTTGTAGGTATTATAGACCTTGAAGGTAATCCATACGTAGTTCCCATGAACTTCGGTTATGAAAACGGCGTCATCTACCTTCACTCCGGCCCCGAAGGCGGTAAAATAGAGATGTTGGAACGCAACAACCATGTCTGCATCACCTTCAGCCTCGGACACAAACTCGTCTACCAGCATGAGAAAGTAGCTTGCAGTTACAGCATGCGTTCCGAAAGCGTCATGTGCCGCGGGAAAGTAGAATTTATAGAAGACATGGACGAAAAACGTAGTGCACTGGACATCATCATGCGCCACTATACAGACAACGAATTCACTTATTCCGACCCCGCCGTGCGCAACGTCAAAGTGTGGAAAGTAGCGGTAGAGCAAATGACAGGAAAAGTATTCGGCCTTCGTGCCGATGAGAAGCCATGAAACGGTTTCTGATTTTCTGCTTACTTACTATCACCCTTCTGTTACCTGTTTTTCCCATTCCCTCGCAATCAGAAAAGCAGGTAAACAGTCATTCTTTTACCTATCAGTACCTCACAACCAAGGAAGGACTCAGCAACCAGCGCGTCTTTTCCATCCTCGAAGACAAGAAAGGCTTCATATGGATTTCCACCCGTTCAGGCGTAGACTGCTTCAACGGAAGAACCGTGAAGAACTACAACCTCTTCGGAGAAGACATCATCGTGGACGGAGCCGGTCGCATGATTTACCTGACCAAAGACCTGCACGAAACACTTTGGGCATACACAAGCGCCGGCAAAGTATTCAAATACGACCCCATATCCGATGCTTTTACACTCGAGATTGATGTAGCCGAACTGACTGAAAGCGGAATCCTATTGAATGACCTCTTCATAGATTCGTCCGACCGTTTCTGGTTCGGACTGAAAAACGGCCTGTTCTGCTACGCCCATTCCAGCGGCAATATAGAGAACATATTAAAAGGGAAATGCATCAATTCCATACACTTCTCCCCGGCAAACGAAGTCCTATACATCGCCACCACCGAAGGACTTTACGAACGCAACCCGCAGAACGGAGAAATCACTTCCACATTGCCCGATTTCTACGTCCAGTCCGTATTCTACGACTCTGCAACATCTCTTCTGTGGATAGGGACGTTCAATTCCGGAATAAAAGTGCGGGATACCCGCACGGAAAACTACCTGTCCAATGAAGCACTGAACCAGTTGCCGCACCTTCCTTACCGTTCCGTCATTATTTACGACGAACAAACGCTACTACTAGGGATAGACGGAGCAGGTGTCTGCGCAGTCACCCGCGACGCAAAAGCCTCATGGTCTTTCCTCAACGCCAATCAGGAAGAAGAAGGCGAACTGAAAGGCAACGGCATCTATGCCCTCTGCAAAGACAGCTCTTCCAACCTATGGATTGGAAGCTACACAGGCGGTGTCGCTTGTGCCAACCCGAAAAGATATTTCTTCGAACTCACCCGGCACGAATACAAAAACCCGCAATCACTGACGAACAACCACGTCAACGCAATTCTCGAAGACAACGAAGGTGACCTGTGGTACGCCACCAATCAGGGTATCAGCGTACACCTGACAAAGTCCGGCAACTGGAAACACTTCCTGAAAGAAAACGTATTCCTCACACTCTGCAACGACGGAGACGGCAACGTATGGACAGGCGGTTACGGCACAGGCGTGTATTGCCTCAACAAACACACAGGTATCCGCCGCCACCTCACCACCGACCAATCGGGCACGCTGACCACCAACTATATCTACTCCATCCTGAAAGATGAAAACAACAAAGACCTGTGGCTGGGCGGCATGTACGGTAATCTTGTCAGATACACTCCATCCCAAGCGGGAAAGGCAGAAGAATTCACATCATACGACATCACGCTCATAAACTCGATAACCCAAGTCAACAAAGACACCCTGGCACTGGCCACAGCCAACGGCCTTTATCTATTGGACAAGCAGACGGGGAACTTCCGCCAATACTTCACCTCGCCTTCCAACGCCGACACCCGCAGCAACAGCTTCATCTATTCCATGTACTTCCCCGCCCCCGACAAAGTATGGTTCGGTACAGACGGCGGCGGTATCAATCTGCTTGACCTGAAAACCGGAAAAGCCGTCACCTACTCCACCGCAGACGGACTGCCTTCCAACTACGTCTACAGCATCCTGCCCGACAACAAAGGACATCTATGGCTCAGCACCGACAAGGGACTGGCTTACATCACCCCTTCCCCCACACCTGAAATCACCAACATCGGCTTCCTCGACGGACTGGCAAACGAATTCAACTTCATGTCCTACACCCGCCTGAGAAACGGTGACTTCGTCTACGGAAGCACCAACGGCGCCATACGCTTCAATCCGGAGAACTTCACCCGTCCTCTCTACGAAGCCCCCTTACACTTCACCTCTTTCGAAGTGCCGCAGAAATCACGCGAAAAGACCGAAGAGAAGAAGATACAATTCAACCGCATGCTGAACGAAGGAAAGACAATCCGACTGAAATACAACGAGAACTCATTTCTCATTTCCTTTATCTCCGTCTCCTACCAGTATCAGCAGGACATTCAATACAGTTACCAACTGAAAGGCTTCGAACAGAACTGGAGTGCCCCAACCAAGGAACTTGGTATCCGATACACCAACATTCCCCCCGGCGACTATACTTTCCACGTGAAAAGCATGAGCAAGAACGGCGGTCAGCAACTGGACGAGCAAACCATCCGCATACACATAGCGCAGCCCTACTGGAACACTGCATCCGCCTGGCTGATATACATCATCCTGCTGGCGGGAATCACCTATTTCGTATGGCGTTTCTTCGCCAACAAAATGGAAAAGAAGCACTTCTCCGAAAAGATACAGTTCTTTATCAACACCGCCCACGATATCCGCACCCCGGTGACGCTTATCATGGCTCCCCTCGGCGACCTGAGCAAAGAAGAAGGGCTCTCCAAAGAAGGAAAAAGATACCTGCAAATCGCCCGCAAGAACACAGAGAAGCTGTACAACCTGATAACGCAGCTACTCGACTTCCAAAAGATAGACACCACCCACCTCACCCTGCAAGTAGCCGAATACGACCTGAAATCGTACTTACAGGAAAAGGTTCTCAACTTTCAGACACTCTGCGAAAGCAAGCAAATCCATATGCAACTGCTTCTGCCCGATTCTCCTATCTCCCTTTGGATGGATAAGGATAAAGCGGATAAAATCTTCGACAATCTTTTCTCGAACGCAGTGAAATATACTTCCGCTGATGGAGAAATCACCATCAAGGTAGAACAGAACGACAAGAAGATAACCATCGCAGTGAAAGACAACGGTATAGGTATCCCGCGCAAAGCGCAGCGTTATATCTTCTCCAACTTCTACCGTGCCGAAAATGCTGTCAACTCCAAAGAAACGGGTAGCGGTATCGGTCTGCTCCTTACCCGCCGTCTTATGAAACTGCACAAAGGACACATCTCTTTCAGCAGTAACGAGGGAGAAGGTTCCACCTTCCTGCTCACTTTCCGCAAGGGGAACCGGCATTTGGCAAGATACATTGTCCCTGCCCGGATAGACACTTCCATCCTTCCCACAGCAGAACCGGTTACGGAAGTCATCGAACCGTCCGACTTATTATCCGACTTTCCTGACTTGTCCGACACCGACACTAACAACAACCTGCAAACGGATAAATCCAAGGAACGGATTATGATAGTAGAGGATAACGACGAACTCCGCTTCTACCTCAAAAAGACATTCGCGCCTATCTATTCCGTCATTGACAAGCCCGACGGCGAATCGGCTCTCGAATACTTAAAAGATAAATCCGTGGAACTGATAATCTCCGACGTCATGATGCCGGGCATTCAGGGGGACGAACTCTGCCGCCGTATAAAATCGGACTTCGCCACCTCGCATATCCCCGTCATCCTGCTGACGGCCAAGACAGAGAAAGATGCCATCCTCGAAGGACTGGAAAGCGGTGCGGACGACTACCTGACGAAACCTTTCGACACGGAAATCCTAAAGACTAAAATCAAAGGAGTATTGCAGAACCGCAAAATTATGCGGGAGTATTTCCTCTCTCATTCGCTCAGTCCTGTTCCTGCTGCCGCTACTCCAAACGAAGAAAAAGAAAACGCAGAATGTGCCGCCAGTCTCTTGTCCCCCATGGACAAGGAATTTCTCGAACGCTGCACCAGACTCGTCACGGAGAACCTGGCAAACCCGGACTTCACCATCAACCAACTCTGCCGCGAAGTAGCACTCAGCCGCACCCTGTTCTACGAAAAGCTGAAAGCCCTGACAGGACAAGCGCCCACCGAGTTTATCAAGCTGCTGCGTATGACGGAAGCTGCCAACCTATTGAAACAGCAGATTCCGGTACAAGAAGTCGCCCTCTTGGTAGGCTTCACTGATGCAAAGTATTTCAGTACGGCATTCAAGAAGCATTATGGGGTTTCTCCAAGCAAGTTCCTCTAACACACAATTCATTTTTCATGCGAGTTTAGCTCATCTTGTTTCAATATAATCCAATAACTTAGGATATACACTCCCCAAAAAAAGTTTGCACGATTTTACCCTCATACCCTCATAAATCTCCTCAAATCCCTTATTCATCGTAACTTCAACTATGAGAGCAAGTCATATTAGCACCCTGATAGTAAAAGTTACCCTAAGGGTTGTATCACCCAAAGTCCCTACGAAACATAGGATATACTACCGCTATACTTCCATTATCCCGCCTTTATTCTTACATTAAGTCACCGATATAGTTAGTTTACCACGGCCGTGGTAACTATTCGTCACAGCCATGAAGAGTTCTCGTCACGGCCGTGGTAAGAAGTAACCACGGCCGTGACAAATGAATGATATCGGTGACTTAACGTATGAACAACGGGGAGATAACAGATTCATTCCTACTTCATAGCTTAAGTTTCCCTATACATCATAGCCAGAGAACCCACATTAGAATACAACAAACATAAAAGATACCCCAAACAAGTACCTCTAATGCTACCGATAGGGTATAATCTGCACTTTCAAGAAAGCCATTATCCTCGAAAGGGTATAAATCTAAATAGAATTACTGCCTTAACACCTGAAATAACATATCACATTCTCCCGGTTTCCGCTGTTTATTCCACCATTTTCACTATACTTGCAGCACAAAAAGGGTGGGAAAACGCAATTCCGATAGTTTTTCAACCTATTCCGATAGCTTTCAAACCTGGCTAGAGGGGGTTACGTCCTATATTTGCGACGTAAATCAACAATCTAATATCATAATTAAGATGAAAAAGCAGTTAACCCTAATTCTCTGTCTGTTGCTATTCATACCTATATATGGATACGCGGAAGACGAAGTAACCCACCAAGTTGTACAGCAGACTTCCAAAGTGAAAGGTACAGTTACGGATGAGCAAGGCGAACCTCTGATAGGAGCCAGTATTGCCGTCAAAGGTACTACGCAGGGAGTCATCACCGATTTCAACGGTCAGTTCAGTATTGATGCTTCCAAAAGCGCTACATTAATAGTAAGTTATGTAGGTTACCGCTCCGAGGAAGTACAGGTAAAAGGACAATCCAACCTTAAAATCGTCTTGAAAGAAGATAGCAAAATCATCGACGAAGTAGTGGTTACCGCATTGGGTATCAAGCGCGAAAGGAAAGCGCTCGGTTACTCCATCGGTGAAGTGAAAGGCGAAGAACTGGAAAAAGCCAAGGAGACGAATGTCATCAACTCACTGGCAGGTAAGATTCCGGGACTGGTTATCAGCCAGACTGCCGGCGGGCCTTCCGGTTCGTCCCGCGTCATCGTTCGCGGTAGCACGGAAATGACGGGAAACAATCAGCCGCTTTATGTAGTGGACGGAGTGCCTTTGGATAATTCCAATTACGGAAGTGCAGGCACTTATGGCGGTTATGACTTGGGAGACGGTATTTCAAGCATCAATCCGGACGATATTGAAAGCATGTCCGTGTTGAAAGGGCCGGCAGCCTCGGCACTGTATGGTAGCCGCGCATCTCACGGTGTGATTCTTATCACTACGAAGAAAGCAAATACCAAGAAGAAATTCGCGGTAGAGCTGAACAGCACTACCACTTTCGAGAAGCAGTTGACGAAATGGGACGATGTACAGTATGTATATGGCCAGGGAACCGGCGGACGCATCAACGGTACGGACGACCAATATTCGTCCAACAAGAACTGGGGGCCTAAAATAGACCCGGGACTGAATCTGACTTATTTCGACGGAGTGACCCGCCCGTATGTAGTCATTCCCAATAATATCGACGGTTTCTTCAGAACCGGTATGACTACGACGAATACAATCGTTGTCAGCACGGTGAAAGACGATACGGGTATCCGCGCCACTTACACGGATATGCGTAACAAGGACATTCTTCCCAATACAAAGATGAGCCGCAACACTCTGAACCTGCGTGCCAACACCACGATAAACAAAAAGGTAGACCTTGATTTCAAAGTGACCTACACCCGCGAGGACGTAAAGAACCGCCCCGCCCTGTCCGACCACCGCGCCAATCCTGCGAAGAACCTGATGTCGCTGGCAACAACCTACGACCAGAAATGGCTGCGCGACAACTACAAGGACGCCGACGGCAACTACTACGACTGGAACGGACGCGACGTATGGAACCTTAACCCTTACTGGGTGCTCAACGAAATGACGAACGAATCGGGAAAGGACAAATTCATGGGTTCGGCACTGGTACGCTACAATGTCAACGAGCACTTCAAGATTCAGGTGACCGGCGGCGCGGACATCAACTTCATGAACTTCGAGGACTATGCCGCCCCGTCCTCACCGGGATTTGAACAGGGACAGTTGCAAATCAGCGACTTCAAGAACCGGATGTACAACGTAGAAGCACTGGCTATCTACAACAACAGCTACAAGAAGTTCGACTACGGAGTAACCATCGGCGGAAACATCTATAAAGTAGACAACAAAACCCAGATTGTGACTGCCAAAGAGATGGTGATGCGTGACGTAATCGCCCTGCAAAGTTTCACAAGCAAGGAAATCACCGAAGGAACCTATCGCAAACAGATTAACTCGCTCTACGGTTCTGTCAACCTCGCCTACGGTAACTTCGTCTACCTTGACGCAACGCTGCGCGGCGACCATTCGTCTACCTTGCCTTCGGGAAACAACACCTATCTGTACCCGTCGGTATCAGGAAGTTTCCTGTTCTCCGAATTCTTCAAAATCAATCCGACGATACTTCCTTACGGTAAGGTCAGAGTTTCATGGGCACAGGTAGGTAGCGACACCGACCCTTACCAACTGGGATTGTCCTACGAACTGTCTCCCAAGAACTATGCGGGCTATGCATTGTCACAGATTGCCAATACCACCATCCCGAACAAAGACCTCAGACCGACCAAGACCAACTCCGCCGAAGTGGGACTGGAACTGAAATTCCTGAAAAACCGTATCGGACTGGACTTCACCTACTATACCCAAAAGAGCAGCAACCAAATCATGCGTCTGAACACTACCGGAACTTCCGGTTACAACTCCATGCTGATTAATGCCGGAGAAATAGAAAACAAGGGTATAGAAATCGCATTGAACACACGCCCCATACAGACCAAGGATTTCTCGTGGGACTTGAACATCAACTTCTCAAAGAACAGCAATAAGGTAAAAAGACTGGCTTCAGGCATTAAGGAATTTGAATTGGAATCGGCACGCTGGATTAACGTGAAAGTAGCTGCCGTAGAAGGCCAGAACTACGGTTCTATCCTCGGAAAAGACTTCTTGAGAAACGATGCCGGACAAATTATCGTAGACGCCACCACGGGACTCCCGAAAGTGACGGAAGACCTGCGGGTACTGGGTAACGCCACATGGGAATGGACAGGCGGTATCACCACCAACCTGACTTACCGTGACATCTCCCTGTCCGCCATCTTCGACATCAAGGTAGGAGCAGACGTTTACTCCATGTCTTCCCGCTCTTCCTACATGACCGGAAAGGACAAGGCAACCCTCGCGGGACGTGACGGCTGGTACGAATCGGAAGAAAAACGTCTGCAAGCCGGAGTGACGGAAGCCAAATGGGAAGCGACGGGCGGTTATCTCGTAGACGGAGTCGTAGAGATGCCGGACGGAAGTTTTGTGGAAAACAAGAAATTCGTAGACCCCGAAGTATATTGGAAACACATAGCCGACCAGACTCCGGTTCCGTTCATCTACGACAACTCTTACGTAAAGGTACGCGAAATCACACTGGCTTACCGTTTACCCAAAAGGTGGGTAAGTAAAGTATTCGATGCCGTATCCGTATCGTTCGTGGCGCGCAACCCGTTCATCATCTACAAGAACGTGCCGAATATCGACCCTGATTCCAACTACAACAACGGTTCGGGCATGGGACTGGAATACGGCTCGCTGCCATCCAGAAGAAGTTATGGTTTCAACGTTAACGTAAAATTCTAATAAGTAAGCAATCATGAAAACAATCTATAAAATAACTTTCGGTATCCTATGTATATGCAGCCTTCTGCTGGGAGCCTGCACCGACTTCGAGGAACTGAATACAGACCCTTCCAAGTCTTCGTCTACCGACCCGAATCATCAACTTTCCATGATTCAGTTGCAAACATGCGGACACTGGCAGATGTGTCAACCGTATCCTTTCTACCTCGCCGCCTTCGCACAATATATGCAAGGCGACTGGAATACCACAAACTACGGCGGACAGTATCGCAAAAATGACGCGGAAATGGGGAATACATGGAATCTGATGTATCCGGCGCTCATCAAGAATATTGTCGACATTCTGGATAAGACCAAAGACAATGAAAAAGAGGTCAACATCCACTCCGTAGCCCGTATTTACAGGGTATATCTCTTCTCCATACTGACGGATATGTACGGCGACTGCCCTTACTTTGAAGCCGGAAAAGGCTTTATCGACGGCAATGTAAAGCCCGCCTACGACAAACAGGAACTGATATACAAGGACTTCCTGAAAGAACTCGGCGAAGCGGCGGAAGCCCTGACTGCCGATGGCGACAAAGTGACGGGGGACATTATCTATCAAGGCAATATTGACAAATGGAAACGTTTCGCCAACTCCCTGCACCTTCGCTATGCCATGCGTATCGTGAACGCGGAACCGGAACTTGCCAAACAGGAAGTTATCAAAGCCATTTCCCAAGAAGCCGGATTGATGCAATCCGCTGCCGACGATGCTCTGATTGCCTACACCGACATCGTTGACTGGGCATCCGATGAATACCGCAGAAACGGGCTTGCCCAAATGTGGCGGGGACGCGAAGCGTATCCTACTGCTTATATTTGCAGCACCTTCTGGAAACAACTGGACACCACTTCCGACCCGCGGCAGTTCGTATTCGGACGTTGCTATGACGAAAGTTCGGCCAACAATCCATTCGGACGCGTAGACTTGACAGAAGAAATGATTGCTACGGAAGCAGCCCAATTCCAACCGTGCAACCCCGGATACTTCTGGTATAGCAACGGCACATGGCCGCAAGGTTACTGGAGCCAACTGACCAACAAATGGCAGGATAAAGCTACCCGTCCGCAACTCAACAATATTTTCCTGAAAGGCGATATGCCCGGAGTTATCATGACATACGCGGAAGTCGAGCTATTGCTGGCAGAAGCCAAAGCCCGTTGGGCAGGTGAAATCACAACCGGAGCAGATGCTTCCGCACACTATGAGAACGGTGTACGTGCCGCCATCCACTTTCTTGAGAAGTTCGGAGCGAAGGCTTTTGACGAACAGGCTATCGACACCTACTTGCAGGCCAACTCACTCCCCGCCGGCGGACTGGACGCGCAACTTACCGCCATCAACACCCAACTGTGGATTCTGCACTTCAACAATATCCCCGAAGGATATGCCAACTGGAGAAGAACGGACATTCCCGTACTGCTTCCTTCGCCCCACTACGGAGCAGTGACGATTGATTCGCAGACTACGCCGCTGCGTCTCTGCTATCCGCTGTTCGAGAGTTCGTACAATCCCGAAGGCTATCAATCCGCCATACAGGCGATGGGCGGCAAAGATGACTGGAACTCACCGGTATGGTGGGACAAATAAAACCTGATAAGCAACAATAAAAAGTAAAACGATTATGAAAAGAATTCTATTTATATGCACATTACTGGTATCACTGTTTGCCATAAGCGGTTGCAGTGATGATATAGACACTCCGGTACTGACCACTGACGAATATCCGCGCATATTGGGACGCTGGCCGGACAAGCAGGAAGACGGCACACTGGGGAAATTCAGTATCCCGCTGAATCAGGTACTCAATATCAACGTACAATACACGCCTGCCGAACTATGCGAAGGCACATGGTATCTGGACGGAAGAGAAGTCCACAAAGGTGTGGGATGGACATACGTACCTTCAACCATCGGTACTTTCCATCTCGAACTGATTGTCAAGACACCGACCAAGGAAACCAGCCGTGAAGCCACTATCGAAGTGACCGAACCAACGGAAGAAGCAGAATAAACCATTAAAAGTAAGAATTGTATGAAAAAAAGACTTATAATCTATCTGGCCTCTCTGTTTGCATGCCTGATAGCATCCTGTTCCGAGAAAGAAGAAACAGCCAACGGCGGCGGTGAACCGCAAAGTTATATTCCCTTTGCCATCAGTAAAGGGGTCAATATCAGCAACTGGCTGTCGCAAAGCGACGTCCGCGGCGAAGAACGGAAAAACTATTTCACGGAAGCGGAAGTACAACAACTGGCGGGATTCGGCTTCGACCATATCCGCCTGCCGGCAGACGAGGAACAACTGTTCACCGAAGACGGGCAAAAGATTCCGGAAGCCTTCGAACTGCTGCACAACGCTATCAAATGGTGTGAGAAGGCAAACATGAAAGTGATTGTGGATATGCATATCTTACGGTCGCATCACTTCAACAACAACGAAAGCGGTGAGCCAATCAAAAGCTTCTTCGACACATTCGAGAATGGAGCGACTTCCTACTGGTACTCTACTCAAGGTTCCAGCGTAACGGTTCAGGTTGTCGACAACCCGGAAAAGGATGCTGTTAATTCTAGTGACAAAGTACTCTATATCAACAAGCAAAACTCCGGTTTTGACTGGCCTGCGGGACAAAAGGGCGGCTTTGAACTGCCAATCGGCCCCGGAAAGACTCAGTTCAAATACTTGCGGATGAAGTTCCGCAAAGATAAGGTAAGCACCATGACCGTGGTTCTGACAGACCAGAACAATAAGGACTACTATACCGGCTACGCAAACCAGGAAGCTAACAAATGGGAAGAAATAGCCGTCGAACTTCAAGGCAAAATGGATGGCATCTGTACAAAGATTACCCTTCGACCGGACAATACAGAAGGTGTGCTGTATATTGATGATGTCTTCCTTTCAGACAGCCCGACAGGTGACAATATGGAACTGACTCCCGAAAGCACCTCTTCCGTTCCCAAGCTTTGGACGGATAAGGACGCCCAATATAAGTATCTCGACCTATGGAAATCGCTGGCAGACGAACTGAAGGACTATCCGAACGACCTGGTAGCTTACGAACTGCTGAACGAACCGGTAGCCCCCTACTCTTCCCAGTGGAATTCCCTGTCGGCACAGTTGATTAGAGAACTCCGCCTGACGGAGCCGGAACGCAAACTTGTCATCGGCTCCAACAAATGGCAGGGAGTGAATACCTTCGGCGAACTGACTGTTCCTGCCAATGACCCGAACATTATCCTGAGCTTCCACTTCTACAACCCGCATCTTTTCACGCATTACAAGGCGGAATGGACGGACATGAAGAACTTGAACGTAGCGATTCATTATCCGGGCGAACTGATTGCACAGGAAGAGTACGCCCAGTTATCGGATGACGACAAGAAAATTGTCGACCCGTATATGGGCACGTATAATCGGGCTGTCCTCGAATCGCTGGTGCGCAAGGCTATGAACCAGGCCGGCAAATATGGATTGCAGTTGCATTGCGGAGAGTTCGGCTGTTACAACAAGACACCGAGAGCGGATAAAATAGACTGGTTGCAGGACGTTATCTCTATCTTCCGCGATAATAATATTGCTTATTCTTACTGGGAATACAAGGCGGGATTCGGTTTCTGCAACAGCAAAGGGGAAGTGACCGACCAGGAAGTTCTCAATTTATTAACCAAATGACACAACACCACTATTTTTTATGCGTAACATATTTATAACAATGGGAATTAGTTGCATGATGGGACTTTCCGCAGCATCCTGCCAGAGTGGGGATAAAGACTACACCAATCCCGATTTACCTGTATCTGAGCGTGTATCCGCCTTAATGTCTCAAATGACATTGGAAGAGAAAGTAGCCCAAATGTGCCAATACGTAGGATTGGAGCACATGAAGAAGGCAGAAAAGGACATGTCCGCCGAGGACTTGAAGCACAGCCATTCGCAGGGATTTTATCCCGGACTGCACTCTTCGGATGTAGAGGAGATGACAAAGAAAGGAATGATTGGCTCGTTCCTGCACGTCGTGAAAGCGGAAGAGGCCAACTATCTGCAATCACTGGCACAGCAGAGCCGTCTGAAAATTCCACTCCTGATTGGTATTGACGCCATTCACGGAAACGGTCTGTATTGTGGTTCAACCATTTACCCCACTCCTATCGGACAGGCCGCCACGTTCGACCCTGCGCTCATTGAACGGATGTCTCGTGAGACGGCTGTCGAAATGCGGGCAAGCGGCATGCACTGGACGTTCACCCCGAACGTGGAAGTTGCCCGTGACGCCCGTTGGGGACGTGTGGGTGAGACATTCGGGGAAGACCCTTATCTGGTTGGACAGATGGGAGCGGCTACCGTACGCGGATTCCAGACGAAAGACTTTACGGGCGATGATAAGGTTATCGCTTGCGCAAAACATCTTGTAGGCGGCAGCCAGCCTGCCAACGGAATCAACGGTGCGCCTGCCGAATTGTCGGAAAGAACGCTGCAAGAGATATTTTTTCCACCTTTCAAGGATTGCCTGGAAGCAGGGGTGTTTACGGTAATGACGGCTCATAATGAGTTGAACGGGATTCCTTGTCACGGAAGCAAATATCTGATGACGGAAGTGCTGCGCAACCAGTGGAAGTTTGACGGGTTCGTAGTCAGCGACTGGATGGACATTGAGCGTATGCACGACTATCACAGCGTGGCAGAGACGCTGAAAGACGCATACCGAATAAGCGTAGACGCGGGAATGGGGATGCATATGCACGGGCCGGAGTTCTACGAAGCCATCATCGAGTGTGTACATGAAGGAAGCATCTCCGAAAAGCAGGTAGATGCCGCTGTATCCAAAATACTGGAAGCCAAGTTCAGACTCGGACTGTTCGAGAATCCGTTTGTCGACTTGAAGAAGAAAGATGAAACCGTATTCAACGCGGAACATCAGAAAACGGCATTGGAAGGGGCACGGAAGTCCATCGTCCTGCTGAAGAATGAGGGTAATATGCTGCCGTTGGAAGCCTCTAAATACAAGAAAGTATTCGTCACCGGACATAATGCGGACAATCAGTCTATCCTGGGAGACTGGGCTATGGAGCAACCGGAAGAGCATGTCACTACTGTGTTGGAAGGCCTGAAAGCTATCAGTCCCGAAACGGCTTACAACTTCCTCGACTTGGGCTGGAATGTCCGTTTATTGTCCGACAGCCAGATTAAGGATGCAGTGCAACGGGCACGCAACTCTGACTTGGCAATTCTTGTGGTAGGAGAAAACTCCATGCGTTACCACTGGAACGAGAAGACTTGCGGAGAGAACAGCGACCGTTATGAGCTTTCTTTGCCGGGACGTCAGCAGGAATTGGTGGAAGCCGTAGCGGCTACGGGTGTTCCTACGGTGGTGATACTTGTCAACGGCCGCCCGCTGACTGCCGAATGGATTGCCGAAAATATGCCTTGCATCATCGAAGCATGGGAGCCGGGAGTGGCAGGCGGACAGGCATTGGCGGAGATTCTCTACGGAAAGGTGAACCCGAGCGGCAAACTGCCGATTACTATTCCAAGAAGCACGGGACAGATTCAATGTATGTACAATCATAAATTTACCAACCATTGGTTTCCGTATGCAACAGGAAATTCATTACCTTTGTACGAGTTTGGTTACGGTTTGAGTTATACGACGTACAAATATGATAATCTCAAACTGTCTGAAGCGGCAATCACTCCCGACAAAAGCGTGGAAGTAACCATAGACGTCACGAATACCGGAAAGATGGACGGTGAAGAGACTGTACAGCTTTATATCCGTGACGAATATAGTTCGGCTACCCGCCCTGTGAAGGAGTTGAAAGACTTTGCCCGCATACCTTTGAAGGCGGGGGAAACGAAACAGGTTTCGTTTACTCTTACTCCCGAAATGCTGTCGTACTATGACGCTGATATGCACTATGGTGTAGAGAAAGGGACTTTCAAGATTATGGTGGGAGCTTCTTCAAGGGATACCGACCTGCAAAGCGTTATACTTACAGTGAAATAGAGATAGATATGAAGAAATTACTATGTGGACTCACCTTGTTCTTATCTGCCGGCAGCCTTTTTGCCGGCAGTAGCCTTGCTAGTAACAGCCTTGCCGGTAACAAGCCTGCGGGCAACGCAAAGGACATGTACAAAAAGACTTGGATTGACTTTAACAAGAACGGAGTAAAGGATGTATATGAAGACCCTGCCGCTCCCATCGAAGCCCGTATCGCGGATTTGCTTTCGCAGATGACGCTGGAAGAGAAGACTTGCCAGATGGCTACTCTGTACGGTTCGGGACGGGTGTTGAAAGATGCCTGGCCTACCGCCGGATGGTCACAGGAAATCTGGAAAGACGGTATCGGGAATATTGACGAGCAGGCAAACGGACTGGGTAAGTTCGGTTCCGAAATTTCTTATCCGTATGCTAATAGCGTGAAGAACCGTCATGCTGTTCAGCGTTGGTTCGTAGAACAGACGCGGCTGGGTATTCCTGTCGATTTTACGAATGAGGGAATACGCGGATTATGTCATGACCGCGCAACGATGTTCCCGGCTCAATGCGGGCAAGGTGCCACGTGGAACAAAAAGCTTATCCGGGAAATAGCGAAAGTCACTGCAGATGAGGCGAAAGCGCTCGGATACACGAATATTTATTCTCCGATTCTGGACATTGCGCAAGACCCTCGCTGGGGACGTGTCGTGGAGAGTTACGGGGAAGACCCTTATCTGGTGGGTGAGTTGGGCAAACAAATGATTCTCGGTCTGCAAGGTGAAGGAATCGTTGCCACTCCCAAGCATTTTGCCGTGTACAGTATTCCGGTTGGCGGACGTGACGGTGGTACACGTACCGACCCGCACGTGGCTCCGCGCGAAATGAAAACTTTATATTTGGAACCTTTCCGCAAAGGTATCCAGGAAGCGGGCGCATTGGGTGTCATGAGTTCATACAACGACTATGACGGCGAACCGGTGTCCGGCAGTTATCATTTCCTTACGGAAATCCTGCGCCAGCAATGGGGATTCAAAGGATATGTCGTTTCGGACAGTGAAGCGGTGGAGTTCCTGCACACGAAGCATCGTATCACCCCTACCGAAGAGGAAATGGCGGCACAAGTAGTAAACGCGGGACTGAATATCCGTACGAACTTCACTCCGCCACAGGATTTTATCCTTCCGTTGCGCCGTGCTATCAGTGAAGGTAAAGTGTCTTTGCATACGCTCGACCAGCGTGTCGGTGAAATTCTCCGTGTCAAGTTTATGATGGGACTTTTCGACAATCCGTATCCCGGTGATGACCGTCGCCCGGAAATGGTGGTACACAGTGCCGCCCACCAGAATGTTTCCATGAGAGCCGCCTTGGAGTCTATCGTGCTGCTGAAGAACGATAAGGATATGCTGCCGTTATCAAAAAGCCTCAGCAAGATAGCCGTTATCGGCCCGAATGCGGAAGAAGTGAAGGAACTGACTTGCAGATATGGCCCTGCCCATGCGCCTATCAAGACGGTATATCAGGGAATCAAGGAGTATCTGCCCGGTTCGGAAGTACGCTATGCGAAGGGGTGCGATATTATTGATAAGTATTTCCCGGAAAGTGAATTGTACAATGTTCCGTTGGATGCACAGGAGCAGGCTATGATTGATGAAGCGGTAGAACTGGCTAAAAACTCGGATGTAGCTATCCTTGTGTTAGGCGGAAATGAAAAGACTGTCCGTGAAGAGTTCTCACGTACTAACCTCGATTTATGCGGACGTCAGCAGCAACTACTGGAAGCTGTATACGCTACGGGGAAACCTGTCGTACTGGTAATGGTGGACGGAAGAGCGGCTACTATCAACTGGGCAAACAAGTATATTCCTGCAATCGTTCATGCCTGGTTCCCCGGTGAGTTTATGGGAGATGCCATTGCCAAAGTTCTTTTCGGAGATTATAATCCGGGCGGTCGCCTTGCTGTCACTTTCCCGAAATCCGTAGGGCAAGTTCCTTTTGCCTTCCCGTTCAAGCCGGGTTCGGACTCTAAAGGTAGAGTACGTGTCGATGGTATGCTTTATCCTTTCGGATATGGGTTGAGTTATACTACTTTCGGTTATTCAGACTTGAAAATCTCGAAGCCTGTCATCGGGCCGCAGGAAAACATCACTGTTTCGTGTACCGTAAAGAATACGGGAAAAAGAGCGGGAGATGAAGTGGTTCAGCTTTATATCCGGGATGATTTCAGCAGTGTGACTACCTATGACAAGGTACTGCGTGGCTTTGAACGCATTCATCTGCAACCGGGAGAAGAACAGACGGTTCATTTCACCCTTACCCCGCAAGATTTAGGATTGTGGGACAAGAATAACCAGTTCACCGTAGAACCGGGAAGTTTCTCGGTGATGGTGGGGGCTTCTTCGCAGGATGCCCGGTTAAAAGGAAGTTTTGAAGTTCAGTAAAGCCCCAAAAATCCGATAAATCCAAACCTGTTTACAATGAAGAGTGGGGAAGCACCGAACCAATCCGGTTCAGGCTTCCCCACTCTTCATTTCTCTCTATTTATTCCTATTTTCCTATATATCTTTTTCGCCAATATTTGCCTTACAAGGGATATTCCTCAAAAGCATACAAGATGGTAGACAAATAACGTTCTCCCGTATCTGGCAATAATGCCACAATCATCTTCCCTTCATTTTCGGGACGCTTCGCAAGTTCTGCAGCAGCATATACGGCAGCTCCCGAAGAGATGCCCACTAACAAACCTTCCTGCTTTGCCAACTCACGGCTCGTGCGAATAGCGTCATCATTCTGTACCTGGATGACTTCATCCACAATGGAAACCTTATAATTCTTCGGAACAAAACCGGCGCCGATTCCCTGAATCTTGTGCGAACCGGGCTTTCCACCGGACAGTACCGGAGAATCGGATGGTTCCACCGCCACTATTTTTATACTCGGGTCGCGCATCTTCAGTGCTTCGCCTACACCGCTAACTGTCCCGCCAGTACCTACTCCGGCCACAAAGATATCGACTTTCCCCTCGGTATCTCTCCATATTTCCAGGCCGGTTGTGCGTAAATGCGTGGCGGGGTTAGCAGGATTCTCAAACTGCTGCAAGATAACAGACCCCGGAGTGGCTGCTTTCAACTCTTCCGCTTTGGCTATGGCTCCTTTCATTCCGTCCGCACCGGGCGTCAGAACCAGTTCCGCCCCCAAAGCCTTGAGAAGATTACGCCGTTCGACACTCATTGTGTCGGGCATAGTCAATATCAGCTTATATCCCTTGGCGGCAGCTACGAAAGCCAACCCTACCCCGGTATTCCCACTGGTAGGCTCGATAATGGTAGCTCCCGGCTGCAAAACACCTTTTACTTCGGCATCTTCAATCATTGCCAACGCCACACGGTCTTTTACACTCCCCGCCGGATTGAAGTATTCGAGCTTCACTACCAGGCGAGCCTTCAGACCATTACTCTTATTATAATTGCTGAGTTCCAACAACGGGGTATTACCTACCAAATCCGTCAATTTTCTTGCTATCTTTTCCATATATATCTGTTTTTAATTTCCTCTGTTTTAATATAGTACAAAGATAGGACGGATTCTGTTCAGGGAAAATACCACAGATGTGGTAATTTCATACCACATCTGTCTGAGTGAAAAGCCGGTTATACCTAAATCTTCTTATTTTCTAAGATTCTTTACCGATTTTCTGATAACGCAGTAAAGCTTCCAAGAAGTAATAATCGGCATAGACCAAAGGAACATCTATCTCTTTTCCATGCGGCAGACTACCCGTAGAATGCATTAATAAAAAACCTGCATTACTCCCCGGTACTGCCCTGTACTGCTCTGACGCCAAACTATGAATCATCGTAACAGCCGAATCATAATATTCCGGATTCTTCGTATATTGATATAGCTCAAAAAGGGCAGAGGCGGCAATAGCGGCAGCAGAGGCATCCCTTGGAATATAGCCTATCCTTGTCTCATCAAATTTCCATTTCTTTGTATATCCGTCTTGTCCCGCATTAAAATCCCACAAAGGAACCTTGTCTTCCGGCAAGGACGGGTTATGCAAGAAGAAATCAGCCATCTTCTGTGCAACGGACAAATACTTTGAGTCTCCGGTTTCCCTATATACCATTGTAAAACCATAGATTCCCCATGCCTGCCCTCTCGCCCAAGCCGAATTGTCGGCATATCCCTGGGCAGTGGCACGGTCCCTGACTTCGCCCGTTATGGTGTCATAATCGACTACATGGTAACAACTGAAATCCTCACGGAGATGATTCTTGATAGTCGTGTTGGCATGTGTGACAGCCACATCATAATACTTTTTGTCCCCGGTTTCCCTGGCTGCCCAAAAGAGCAACTCAAGATTCATCATATTGTCAATAATCACAGGAAATTGCCAGATTATCGTGTCATGATGCGATTTGCCCCCTTCCCATGACTGAATGGAATGGACGTTCGGATTATACCGCGTCATCAATGAATTCGCCGTCTGTACCAGAATGTCCCTGTAACTCTCATTCTTTGTCAAGGCAAAGCCTTTGCCAAAGCTGTTGTACATCATAAAACCGACATCATGGTCTTTCGTATTAGTTCGGTTCGGTTCAAGAGGCAATGTCCATTCCACTGCCTTCTCTTTCCAACAGCTATCATTGGTGAACTCGTATAAGAACCACAAAGTGCCCGGAAAAAAGCCGCTTGTCCATCCGTAAATATCCGTCGTAGACAAACTGCCGTCTTTTTTCGTACTCCTGGGATACCGCCCGTTCGTATCACCCAAAGACTCCAGCATATAGCGGGTTTGTTCACATGCATAGTTCATATTTTCCCCGATAAATTGCTTTTTACTATCTGTACCCGTACAACCCGCCAGTAAAAGCAATATCAAGCTATAAAAAGCGAATCTGCTATTTCTCATTTTCATTCCTGTCATTATATTCCTACTCACTTTCGTTAAACAAAAGCGTTCCTAATCCCAGACATTGCGCGTTCCAGCTCTCACCACCTTGCCCGCGTACTTTCTCCACCACTTGGCGGGTATATTCCAGTTCCGATTCCGGAAGACCTTTCCTGTTATAATAATGATTGTACACCATCTCATAGATAGGTTGGAGTTTTCCCCTGTCCGTAGCCGAGATAGAACTTCCGTACACATTTCCCTGGAAAGGGACATCGTCATTGCCCAGATTGTATTTCGCCATATATTCAAAACCTTTCAACAAGCGGTTGTCCATGCTTCCATACAAATCAAGCCCCTGCTTCCATGCCACTTCACAGGATTCTGCCAGTCCGCCTATTCCGTATTGGGCATGTGTCTGATCCCTGCCACTTTCAAAATTCTGTCCGGTTTCATAGATGTTATTCTGCAATGTACCGTTGCTGCCTTCGGTTGTTGAAGTATAGAAAGTTATCGCCCTGTCGAAAATCTCCTTATCATCCAAAAATACGCCGACTGCCAGATGCATTTTGGTAATCGCAGTATCCCAGTTTCCTGCACGTCCGCGTTTCCAGTCTTTAATCAGCTCGTAAAAGACATCTTTAAACATCTTTTCCGCCCGCGCTATATCTTCTTCTTTCCATCCTGCCTCCGTATAACGAAGTATTTCGGCTGCATTTATCAGATTGAAACCATACCATGCCGACATCAACATATCATCTCCGCCGGTGAAAGCCTTCAATGTGCCCGACCAGGCATTCAATATCTCAATCGCCTTGTCTGCATAACGCTGTTCTTCCGTGATAACCCACATCAAAGCACAGTGGTATGCCATCTGCGAATCACCGCTCATCGCTCCCGCAGCAGTACTGTTCACCCCTTCCGTCCTTTCCACTTCCGCATAAGGTCCCTGTACCACATAATTTACGTTCGCATCGCCTTTCAGCAGTTCATAACCCAGTTTCCAGGGTTTTGCATAATAAAAAGCCTGTTTCTTTATCCTTGCCATATCCTCATAGGTGAACAGGATGCCCGGATGCGAGAAAACCTTGACCACTTGCGGCTTCACTTCCTCTTTCGGAGAAATGATAATATCCTTCATATCATCGGATGAATCACAACTTACCGCTGCGAAAAGCAATAATAGAAATGCCCAATATCTAATAATCTTATTCATATTCAAGTATATTTTAATAGTTTACTTCCACTCTTTCAACGGAGTTATTTTATACTTCGCTTTTGTATTCCGGGGAATCAGTTTCACGCAATATCTGGCTTGTGCCAAGGCAGGAATCGAAGTTTCAAAACCAATCAAAGTTACTCCGTCATTAGGTTCATCATAGGAGTTGGAAGACTTGGCAGGAACACTTCTCAACTTTATCTTCTGATTGGACTCTACTTTAAATATCATTTTCTTACCTTTCTCGGTTAGTTCCAAAGTACAATCATTGAGTTTTCTGACAGCGGCTCTGGTAACCATCGTCCAGGTCAGTTCCGTCGGTTTGTCCAGTGTTTCGATTTCATCCTGCACTACGACAAAACGATTATCAACAACGGCAATTCCTCTGTTGCACGATTTCACCTGACTCTTATAGGCATTCGACAAGTCTGAAACAAGATGCATGAAGCCGGCAGAGTCTCCGTAACTGTCAATACGGATATAACCGTTCACATTCTGCTTCTTATGGTCAAACGCCAATGTGTTGTGCGAGAAATTGTTGTACCGGTAAACATCCCATCTCTGTGAGTGCTGCTTTCTGTTCCACAAGTCAATTCCTACGGTTTCCAAAGATGTATAGTCCTGCGGCCCGAGGTCAATCGCCCAACGTACGCCGTCCGCTTCCATAATGAATGAACCTATATCCATATGGGAATGGTTGGCTCCGGCACGTCCGGTCTTAAGCCCTACAAATATGGCATCAGGGTCAGTCCAGGAAGTTCTCATAGAGCCTACCGGAGTCACGCCCTGTCCAACCCATAAGTTGCGAGACGGCGGAAGAATATGTTCCAAGTCGATATTCTTTCCCCATATCATCAATGCCGGCAGGATTCTGTTCTTAGCGAATGAGCTGCCTTTCTTTTTTGTGAGATAGTGGTACTGGCTCCACAAAACAGTCGAATCATGCATCTTGTCCGCAAACCAGAAAAGGGTAGGATTCAAAGAGGTGGCATCGCCACTGTCACCATAATTGAAGCTCTCCTTTGAAGGAGTAATCATATTCTCTATGAAATAAGCGGAAGGCAGGAAACCTTCCATTGAAGACAGTCCGAAGTCCGTATGAAAGAGCTTTTCGACAGCAGACAGGAAGAGTACATTGAAACTGGTGCCGTAAGACCAGTAGGTAAATCCTTCAGGATAAGCACCGTCCGGCGCATATCCTTTCATCGGCAAGGCAATAGAGGAAACAGCCCTGTCCACAACTACTTTTGCAATCTCCGGCATGTCTTCGTAAACCGCTATAGCACCATACGCCATTCCGGCGTTGCACACTTGATTCCAGTTATGACCGGAAGAAAGCCAACTATTATTGTCTGTACTGAAAGAAGTGTCTATCCCTTTCTTGATAATGGCATCTTTGATTTTAGTCCTCGACGACTCCGACAAATCATGGTATAGCCAGTCGTAACCAATTGCCATAGCCAGGGTCATTTCCGCCACATCTAAAAAGTGGGAAGGGTTCCAGTCTTCAAAATCAGCAATGGCAAGCATCTCCTTTTCCGCCCTTGCTTTAAACTGCTCGTCCGAAGTGATGCGGTAGGAATAAGAGAGATAGAAAATCCGTCGCAAAGCTTCGCGCGAGACTGCCAAAAGCCTGCGCCCTGTCTTTATCCGCTTCACAGCATCGACTTCAAACAGTTTCCGGGATTCCGACTGAATCACATCATCTATCTTTTTCCATAGCTGATTCTTTTCAATATTACCTTTTATTTGCTGAATATCACTGTCGAACAGCAATAACCGGGGATGCTCTCCGAAATCTGCCGCCTTATCCAAATGCTTCAATTGGGCACTGGCTTCTATCCCCCCACAGAGGGATAGAAGTATGTATAATAATAGAAATTTGATTGTTCTCATATTGTATATCCGATTAATAAAGTGTTCCTTCTATCGTGAGATTATAGATACCCATATTGTGAGTATAATCAGGATGTTGTATAATCCGTAATGCAACAGGCTCGTCCGAGATATTTTCCAACTCCCATGATAAGACCGTTACTTCATCTACCTCGTCACTAACGGCATAATCCTTCCATTTGTCATCGCCTACGCCTTTTATTTGAAGTACGGCTTTACTTTTCCGCTCAGTATCACCTGCAGTAATCTTCGCCACTATTGACTTGACTCTACCAAAAATCGGTGTTTCCAAAGCGCCGCCTTCAGCAAAGTTCTTCAACAACAGGCGCCCTTGTGTCGCACCGTTTGCATTCGCAGGGGGACGCGTAGTACTCTGCACACGTCCCTGATAAATCTTGGTACGTATGTTTCTTCCTTCCACTTCACGGTCAAAATACAACTCTTCGTAGAAAGTATTCCGGTCCGGATCCGCTCCTGTTTCAGTTACCTTATACAAATTCAGTTCCCTAAACCGTTCATCCATCAACGTCACATCGACTGCTTCTTCCGGCAACAAGTCTGTTGCTCCTTCTATCACCAAATCATAGATAGCCAATGAATTTCCCTTGGTAATAGCAGGGTCTTGCATAATACGAATAGCTACCGGATTGGCGGAAACATCATTCAATTCCCATTTTACAGGTGAATTTGCCGTAACATCCTCACTCATGGCAAGGTCTTTCCAATCGCTGGTTCCTTTATCCCGATACTGTATCAAGGCACGGGTAGCTACATCTCCGGCAGTTCCGGCAGAAAGAGCCAAAGAGATTTTACTTACTGAACCCAACACGGGGAATTCAATATATCCTCCGCCTGTCCCTATCTGCAAACGCCCCTTAGAGGTATTCTCTCCATAAATGGAAATACGATTCTCCGTATAATCAATACGGCATCCGTGCAGCCGCACTTTCAATACCTGTTCGCCTATGATCCTTTCGAAATAGCCCTCTTTGGTATTCCAGTTTCCTCCGGGGAAAACCGAACCGTCGCTAGCCTTAAAGATCTTTATACCTTCACCGTCATTATAGAACCCTTCATTGAACAAGGTGTTTTCAGGTGACGGCCCCGGCTCAACAGGAGATTCGCATAAAGTCCCTTCCAGCTTAAAATCATAGATTGCCAAAGCGGTGGAAGAGGTTGCCCCATCCGCAACAATCTTCACGTAAATCGGATATTTCATAATTTTCTTATCCAATACCCATTCACAAGCATTTGTGCCGGAAAGGAGCGGGCTTGTTGCGTAGACTTCCCAGTTTCCACCTTTTGCCTTAATCATCAGCACGACTTTTGTACCTGTGTTATCGACAGAACCATTGGCGGCTACCAGTGAGATTTTCGAAACACTGCCCAACAATCCCGTCTCTATGGCTCCGGTATTGGCATCCAACAGAATACGTCCGTCCGAGGTCGTACTGCCATTCACTGAAACGCCGGGAGCATCCGGTTCCAGACGACACTGTGCCAAAAACACTTTCAGATTCAAATCCTGAATAACCTCGTCGGATATAGTTCTTTCAAAATAACCGTTGGAAAAAGAAGCGGGAAACGGCTGGCCACCCGATGTCAGATAATTATTCTTATCATCAAATTGCTCATCCAGTACAGTTACAGGCTCAACCACTACCGGCGGTATCACCTCTCCGAGCTCATCTTTCTTTATCACATCGTCATTATCACTACAAGCTACTGCAGCAAAGAGAAAGATGATTAACAGATAGATATTTTTTATATAGTTTTTCATATCAGACTATTTTAAAGTTAAACGCTTTATCGCAAAACTCATACGTTTCAGATTACTACTTGTCTCGTTGATATACAAATAGGCGATATACTTCCCGTCATGACTTTTTATCAAGACTCCCTGGTCTTGTCCTAACTCGTAAGCATGTGCGGTCACTCCGTCCAATGCAGCCTGGCGCAAATCTATCTCATCGACATAGATAGTAGGCACTCCGCTGGTCTTCAGTTGACCGTCAGGCCAATACCTTTTCTCCATCAACGTGCGGTTGGCTGCTCCCGACGGGATTTCAACAGGATACAAATACCCTTTTTCATTGGACGGAGATACCAGCCCGTGGGCAAACGACCATCCGGAACCCATTGTCGGCTTGTAAGTATAGATAAAATCAATCTTGCCGGCAATACCCATTTCTTCTACTTGAGCCACGGAGTAAGACTGCATCGTCTCCAAAGAGAAACAACTTCTTTCTCCGGACGACAATGACAGATTCTTAAAGATTTCCACATTGCTCACTGTATATTCAGGAGACTGGACAGTAGCTTCACCTGTTCCGGTAATACTGCGGAAATGGAATTTTATCTTACTGCCCCGGGCAACTTCGGGCACAACATAGAAATAACGTATAGTCGCAGCAACCGTATCAACAATATAGGCTTTGGAAACAGTTCCTTCCGTGCTTGTCTCCGTAGCAATACGCACTTCCTCTTCTTCACCGTTATCCGGATTGGTGTATCTGCTATTTATGGCAATCCCGGTTCCTTCGGCACCCGGGAAAGACGCTGTAACCTCCACTGCTTTTATCGGAGTGCCATCCGTAGAACCTATTGCGTAGGCAAATTCCAATGTATTTCCTACCAGAACCGGTCCTACATCTTTCCGTAAAAGGTCATTTCTCAAAGGACTCTCATCATCAGAACAAGACGAACAGAACGCTACTGCAACAGCATAGAGCAGTAAATACAGCGAAAACCAACTTATCTTTTTCATATCTTTCTTTATTCCTTTTCAACAACAATAATCTTATATTCCTTATAAACCTCCCCGCTTCCGGAGATAACAGTATATTTCACCGGTACGCTGAAGTCAGTCCATACTCCCATTTTAGGAGTGACGGTCGCTTCGGGAGCCAGAGAGCAACGAGGTTTCAGGTGAGCCCGGTTCACTCCGTTCTTGACTTCCACATTGATAATCCCGTTCGCGTCGTCAATGTTCACCTGCGTAGCGACATTGCGGTTGTCAGCCGTGTATAACTGTACAGAACTTATGTAAGCATCTGCCCGGTCTGTCACCTGATACACTTCTTCGTCGGTATCGCAAGCTCCCAGGACAACGGTCAGGAATAACACCTTTACAATTGATATGATATGTGTTTTCATTTCTCTATATTTTAATTATAACCATGGTTTATTCTGAGTCAGATTAGGATTCAACACACGCTCATCCTCAGGGATATTATAGATATAATACCTGGGGAATGTACGGTCTGTCGCGTTCTTATATTGGTCTTGAATAAAGTCATTCAATGTGCTGCGCAATTCCCTTCCGTTCGGATAGTCCCATACCTTTTCCGCAAGACGCCATCTCCGCAGGTCAAAGAAACGCTGCCCTTCGGCCACAAACTCAACGGCTCTCTCCTGCTTGATAGCATCAAAGAATGTCTCCTTAGTCTTGAATTTTTCACGGTTCAAAGCCGGAAGTTTTCCTCTTCCCCTAATCTTATCAACCAGATTGAACAGTTCGTCCGATGGCCCGTAAAGCTCGTTCATCGCTTCGCAATACATCAGCCAGACATCCGGCAAGCGCATCAGATAGAAATCCTGCGGGCCGTTAGACCTGGAATAGCCGGCATATTGTCTCACGAATTTGCGAAACATATATCCCGTCCTGCTATCATTATAGTCCAGATAGCCATTCTTATTACCGAACATAAAAGGCACGCTGTCCCCAATCGTCATTCCATCGGGAGTGATGGTACGCATTTTCTGTCCGTTCCAAACGATAGTACTACGCATGCGGTAGTCACGCCCATCGTATGTTTTAGGGTTCGCTGAACCATTGGTCAAGTTTTGGTTCTTATTCAGAATGACCGGTTCGACATAATCACCGGTTTTAGTACTTTGATACAAGTTTACCAAGTAATTTGTCGGTTGCATATTTGCCCATCCATTCAGGACGCTCCGGTTTCCGAAGATTTTGACGAATTCTTCACCTTGCCCGATATTAGGCCCGCCATACTGGATGGAGAAAATGACTTCCGAGCATTTTTCATTTTCCAGTGTAAAGAGTTGGAGATAGTTCGGATTTACATATTCTCCGGGAGCACCGTCCTTAAACAGTTGGAGATTATAGGCAGGTTTCATCACCTCTTTAAAATTACCGATGGCTTTCTCATAATATTCTTTCGCTTCCGACTCACTTTGCTGGAAGTTATCCACTTCAGGACGTCCGTTTTTCTTCCAGCAAGCCCAAAACAATTCCAATTTACCTTTGAATGCATAAGCCGCCACTTTAGTTGCCCGCCCCTGGTCGTCACTCGATTCATAAGAATCGGGAAGCACTGATATGGCATAATCATAGTCATCCATTATAAAATCCCTGACTTGGGTAATCGGTGTTCTTGCAATGCTATACGCTTCTTCCTGCGTGGGTACATGATCCAGATACTGGACATCCCCATATAAGTCAATCATAAGCGCATAATGAAGAGCCCTGATAAATCGTACCTCTCCCTCGTACCGTTTCAGCAGGTTCAGGTCTTTTTCCGTAACCGCTTCCGACTGCATCCTGCGTAGCTGCATAATGGCATTATTTGCCCTGTTGATAGAAGCATAACACTTATTCCAATAATCGGAAGTTATCGACTGGCTGTTCGCATTCTGAAAATAAACGAGGTCTGCATTAGGATAACAATCCAGCCTATAAAACAGTCCGAATGCATTCCTCATTGCGTTATAAACAGCGTTCACCCCTTTCTCCGCATCTTCGGTCGTTTCCCAAAAAGTGTCCGCACTAATTTTTGTTGTAGCCGGATAGTCAAGCAAATTATTAATGCAACTAGCCTGCACTAATAAAACGACCAGTAATAATATACTATTGATATGTCTTTTCATATTATATAGTTTTAAAGCGTTACATTTATACCTAAAGAATAATTCTTCATGAGCGGATAAGGTATTTCCGAACCGCTTTTAGGAAGTTTCTCCGGATCCAAACCCGGCCATTTAGTAATCGTAAACAGATTCTCCGCCGATATATGGATACGTGCCGAGCTCACACCTATATATTTAAGGAGTTTCGAGGGTATCCGGTATCCTAACTGGATATTCTTCAGTCTGATATAATCACATGAATACAGCCAGAAAGTGGATTGTTCCTGATTGAATCCGCCGTTACTGCCTGATGTCAGGCGCGGGAATTTCGCTCCCCGGTTATCGGGCGACCAGGTATCCAGATGGTGTTCCTGAAAAGCATAACGGGACGTGTATACGTTTACATTATTGAAGTTATCCAGCCAGAAGTTCTTTCTTCCCGCATTACCCTGAAAGAGCATGCTCAAATCAAATCCTTTCCAGTCTGCATTGAAGTTGATACTGAAATCACTCGTAGGGATGTAACGCATGCTATTGGGCATGGCTACCTTGTCATTGCTGTCAATCACTCCGTCGCCATTGATATCTTCCATCAATAAATCTCCGGGAGCCAGGTTATCATTCTGATAAGGAGCATTAGCTATCTCTTCCCATGTCTGCGCGATTCCGATAGCCTTGTACGTATAAACCATTTCGTAGGGATATCCCAGGAATTTATCTCCGCGCCCTAACCGTTCATTCCATTTAAGCAACTTATTCTTATTATATGAATAGTTGATTCCGATACCATAGGAGAAGTCACCTATCTGGTCTTGCCAGGAAAGGGAGATTTCGGCTCCCCGGTTTCTCATTTCCCCAATATTCCGGTCAGGTGCTTCCAGCCCCGACAGGAGTCTGGATACTTGTCCCGGACGAATCATGCTCGTTGTCAGTTTATTATATAAGTCCAGTTCCATCTTCAGGCGGTTGTTAAAGAAAGAGAGTTCCAGGCCCAAGTTGGTCATAGCGGTAGATTCCCAGGTAAAGTTCGGGTCAATCAGTTTATAAGGGGCATATCCTTCTACCAGTATGTTATCTCCGAATGTGTATGGATAAGAGTTATAGGTATCTTTCTGATAATAACGGTCTACACCGGAATTGTTCCCGACTTTTCCCCAGGACATTCTGATTTTCGCGTTAGAAACTACATCCTTCAACGGTTCAAAGAATCCTTCTTCCGAAAAACGCCATGCGGCAGATACGGAAGGAAATGTTCCCCATTGGTGTCCCTTAGAAAATTTGGACGACGCGTCCCAACGTACCAATGCCTGCAACATGTATTTGTCATGTATATCATAATTCAATTTGGTGACAATAGAACGCAAACCTTCTTTACTGGACGAACCGCCGGTAGACTGGGTAGTCACTCCCGCACCATCTATTTCCGTCAGGTTCGGGTGGAACCTGTCATTCCGCGAACTGCTTTGTGACCTTTCGTGCCAGTACTCCTCGGAGTATATAAACTGGAAACGCAAATTGTGTCCGCTGAAAATTTCCTGGTTATAGATAGCGTGCAAGTTCAGAATTGTTTTTGTACGTTCGCGCGTATAATCCGTGATACCGGTACTCTTTGTCACAGTCTCATAGCCAGGCAATCCTGTCTGGAAATTCTGCAGAATAGTAGGCATACTCCACGATTTTGTAAAGTCATTCCGGTAGGTCAGGCCATAATCTGCCCTGAACTGGAGAAACGACAAGGGTTGCCACTCCAGAAAAGCCATACCGTTAAAGTCCTTACGCTCCAGCTTATTATTGTTCACGCTATACTTAGACAAAAGGTTAGTAGCCAGAATATCTTCACCATATGCCATCGCACCGCCATACTCTCCCGTAACCGGGTGTTGCGGCAAGATACCCGCCACTGTTCTGACCATCTCCCATGTAGAAGCATTTCCATAAGAGAGCAATCCTTCGTCCAACGGATATACCTGGTCCGACCACTGTCCTGCTGCGTTCAAGCCTACCTTAAAGTGGTTGCCTACTTTTTGGTCTACATTCACGCGGAAAGAATAGCGTCTGTAATCATTGTTAATCATCAAGCCTTCCTGGTCCAGCAAACCGATAGACAGATAATAAGTCCCTTTCTCATTTCCGCCTGTAGCAGACAAGCTATGATTTTGTGTAAAAGGAGAACGGAAGATAACATCCCACCAGTCGGTATTAGGATACAGCACCGGGTCTACCATTCCCTTGGCCATCCATTCGTCAATAGTTCCGTCCTTATAAATAGCACCGCTATTACCGTTTGTCGCTGCCTGGTTATGCAATGTCAGTGCCCTCGGATAGTCAGCAAGGAAATCATAGAAACCGGTAGCTTTTCCAACGGAGAAATTACCCGAATAATTCACATTCACCCGCCCGGACTTACCTTTCTTCGTTGTAATCAAGATAACGCCATTAGCCGCTCTTGAGCCGTAGACCGCTGATGAAGAGGCATCCTTCAATACAGATATGCTCTCTATGTCGTTCATGTCAATTCTGTCTATTTCTATATCGGGAATACCATCCACCACAATCAAAGGAACCGAGTTATTGACCGTACCCAATCCGCGTACTCTCAAAGTAGCTCCATCCTTACCTGCCATGCCACTGGACTGCTGTACCATCAATCCCGGCACTAATCCGCTTAATGCAGTGGAAGTGCTTGAAATAGACCTGCCGGATAACTGCTCGTCAACGGATACCATCGACACCGCCCCGGATAAGTTTACTTTCCGTTGCGCACCATAGCCGACTACTACCACTTCTTTCAGCAAATGAGAGTTTTCTTTCAGAATAACGGTCAGTTCCCTTTTCCCATTCACCGGTTTCTCTATCGTTTCATATCCTATATAGGAGAAAACGACAGTAGATGATGGCTCTACATTATCCAAATGGAACTTTCCGTCAATATCAGTGATTGTACCTTGCGAGGTTCCCTTTATGAGTACGGACACACCAATCAGGGGCGTTCCTTTCTCATCAATAATAGAACCGTTCAACCGTTGCAGCTTTTCTTTCGACTGAGTTTTAGGAACAATTGAAACAACCCGGTTCTCATTTATCTTGTAATCCAGAGAAGTGCCGGACAGGATCTTCTGCATTGCGTATTCTATCCCTGCATTCTCACATTTGACAGAAACCGGTCTATCCAAATCTTTCAGGTTCTCCGAATAGAAGAAACGATAATCAGTCTGCTTTTCAATATTCCCGATTACCTCTCTGACAGGGAGATTAGTGACATTCAAAGTTATTTTTTCCCGTTTCGACTGTTGCCCGTAACATTCGGAAGTGAACATGACAAGGCAACAAAACAGGCATAGGAATCCCGCAATTCTTGACTGCAAGAATTTTACTTTCAGATATTTTTTCATATCTTTGTGAATAAATTGTTTTTAATAATTAGTGATTAGGACAATTTAATTAAGGTCGAAGGAATTACCCTTTTCTTCGACCTTGCATTTTTCTCGGTCAGATGTGTCTCATAGGCGTCATATTAATTTATAAAGTTAAACATTTTAAGGTCAATTGCTCATTATCTTTTCAAAGTCTCTACTTCGCTGCTTATCCATTCTGATCTTAATCACTCCCTGTTCCCAGCAATAGTCAATAGGAGCCGTATCCCTCATCAAGTCGAGTGTTTGCTGTATCGTTTCATCCATCAGGATTCCAGTAAACTTATAGTG
Organism: Bacteroides congonensis; assembly: GCF_900130125.1. Lineage (GTDB taxonomy): Bacteria > Bacteroidota > Bacteroidia > Bacteroidales > Bacteroidaceae > Bacteroides > Bacteroides congonensis. The sequence continues at coordinate 1,057,840 of NZ_FQXY01000010.1, read as the reverse complement.
TTTCAACTGTTCGTCCTGGATACTTATCTCTACTTTATACTTGCGTTCCAGTTTCTTGACTATACTTTCTAATGTCTCCTTCTGAATTATCCATTTAGGGTCTTTCCAGGATGTGTATAACAGGGTATTCACATCTTTCTTAAGTTCTACCTGTATATCATCCTTATTTTTCTTACAAATCAGGACGGTTTCGTTCGGTTTCAAGTAGACTTCAGGAATTTCCCGGCCCGTATCAGGCTTCACTTTCACAGAGCCTTTAACCAGCGTCGTTTCTACAATATCCTCGTCATCATATGCTTTCACATTGAAGCTGGTTCCCAATACTGTTATCTCCGTTCCTTTGGCGGAAACGATAAATGGCTTCTTATCTTTCTGTACTTCCAGGAAAGCTTCTCCGTGCAGTTCAATCTTCCGCACTTCAGTTCCGAAAGATTTGGCGTATGCGATGCTACTACCCGAATTCAATGTCACAACAGAACCATCCGGCAAACTTAAAACGGACTTGGAACCTAAAGGGGCATTTACTTCAGTAATGCCGTCTATAAGACTATCAGTACGACTTCCCCATTCATAAGCAGCCCAGCAAGATACTGTGAACAAGATGACTGCAGCAATATTCTTCCACACCAACAAATACCTTCTCTTTTGCACAGGGCGGGCATGAGATTTTCCCTTGATAGTATCCATCACCCTGTCGTAGGCAGAATCCATATAATTATCAGGTTTCATATTCCTTGCGACCAGTTCGATGGTATAGGCTTCCCTGAAATAGCGTTTATTCTCCGGATTTTCCAGTATCTTTTTCAGTTCAGTCCGTTCCTTTTCCGATAATCCTTTTTCAAAGAAAGAAGATATCAGTTCATTTATCCTATTTATGTTATTATTTTCCTGCATATATATTAAAGACGATGTTGGTTAGAAAAAGGGTGGGTCTAAATCTGAAAAAAAATAAAGATTAGCAAGATTCCCAGTTTTTTCCTTAAAATAAGGATGGCTTCACGCAGATTGGATTTCACCGTATTTACGGATATATTCATCTTTTGGGCAATCTCACTATATTTGAGTTTTTCAAAACTTCGGAGCTTTAAAGTTTCCTGATAGCGTTGTGGAAGTTCTTTTATGGCAGTAATGATACGGGATTCATCTTCTTGGGAGATAAGATAGTCTAACGGATTCTCATCCAAATCTGCCAACGTATAACATTCTTCCACCGGGAAAAATTCTTTCTGAGTGCGCAGATAGTCAATGCAGGCATTTTTCACTGTTTGCAGTAAATATCTTCTCACAGCAAATTCCTGGATATTCTCCATATTTGCCCACAACTTGACGAAAGACTCGCTGACGATATCTTCTACAATACATGTATCTTTCACATATCCACAGGCGAAATAATAGAGCTCTTTGTAGTATTGAGTAAAGAAGGATTTAAACCTCTCTTCCTTCATCCAATCTGCACTTTTTCCCATTCCAATAGTATAACAACTTAAAGTTCAACGTGAATTCGAGATGAAGCAAAGTTACTTAAATATATTATTTAGGGAAGACTTTCTATACTTTTTTTGCTTTGATGAAAAAGATGATGCTTATAGAAACATTCTAAACGACAATCTCCCACCCGAAAATATACCCGAAAGTATATCCCGGACAGGAGACCACCATAATAGACAAAACTACCAGTCTGTCCTTTTCTAAGGTTTTCTTTAAAATCCCTCTCTAAAGCTTCTTGATGGAGAAGTCGGCAAAACGGATTTCTTCGTCACGCAACTGGTCTTGCCAACTCCGGTTCTCGCCCAAATAACGATAAATACCCCATTTGGGACGAAGTCCCGTACAGTCCGTGCGCCACATATCCATTTTTTCAGGGCCGAACTTTAAGAGTACCTTTCCGTCTTTGATACGTGTGATGGTTACTTCATACGAACCGTCTTCACCGAAGCAGGCTTTTTCTTCTACCTCTACCCAGTTGCCGAGAAAACCGGCAAGGTCTGTATTGGCAAGGGTAGTAGTGCTTCCGCCACGTTTGTCATAACGTACGCGCAGTTGCTGACCACCCTTGCTGCCGCTGTTGGAATAAGCAGTCAGGGTGATAAGCGGAGAGCCGACGTCTGCCGTGCCCGATGAATTATCAATGCCCTTCAACTGGTGAAGATGGGAGAATTTGGTCGTCGTCTGAAATCCTGCCGGCAAACAGAATTTCCAACGGAATGCCATAGTCTCCCCATTTTGCCCGACAAGGCTTTTGGGTGATTTGTTATCCGTCTTTATCTCATTACGCTGACGGTCGGTGATATTTGCCAGTCCACGGTCATCATCTATCGCAGCATGAATAAAGAAAGCGAATACATACTTATCCAACTGGTTGTCATGCACCTGCTGAATATGCTGAAAATGCGCAGCCTTATGTTCGCGCGAAGAGTCGGGAGCTTCATGGTTATAGCCCGAACGTTTAATCAGATCATACGTTTTTTCGCTATTGCCGTCGGCAATCAATGTGCCGTCCACCGGTTGCTCCGGTTTTGGTTGTTCTTTATCATCTATCACTTCCGACGAACTGTTGGAGCAGGCGATAAAGGCAGAAAGGGCCAAGAACAGGATTCCTTTTCTCATCTGGATTTATTTAATATGATTGGTCAGGAAATCTACCGACTTGAAGAAAATCTCTTCCATCTTGTCCGAAGTCTTCGAACTGACGTTATGGTCATAGTACTCATACTTCAACAAGTCACAGACTCCCCCTCTTTTCTTTAAAGCCGATGCAAACATTTCGCTCTGCTCGCACTCTACTGTAACATCGCATGTGCCACATACCAACATGGAAGCGGGAACATTCTTCTTCGGAATCAGATTGACCGGAGAAGCTTCACGAAGCACTTTCGGATTCCGGTCACAGAAATATGCGATGCGTTGAGGATCTTTCGTCTTCATGGTGATAGCAGCCTTTTCCAAGTCATAAATACCGGAATAGCCGACAAAAGCCTTTGTTCCGGGAACGATCATTGCAGCCACCGCAGCCAAATGCGCGCCGGCAGAAGTACCCAGAAATCCGAAACAGTCGGGGTTAATGTTCAATTCTGCCGCATGTTCACGGACATACTTCACTGCGTCAAGAATATCCTGAATAGAGACTTTCACAGTTGCATCGGATTGCGGAGCCAATGTGTAGGAGACACGAACACCTGTTATACCTCTCTGTTTCGCCAAATACTGGGATAAAGACCTAGACGAACCGTTATTGCCCCGTGCCCATCCGCCACCGTGGATGTAAACCACAAAAGGAGCAGGTTTATCCGTCTCTGCAAAGTCTACTGTGAGTGTCAGTTCATAATCCTTATGTTTCTTGTAAACAATGTCCTTGGTGGTTACTCCTTTGTAGTCCTTGCTTTTCAAGCGGTCTGCCTGATAGGTATAGGGAACCATCACGTCGGGAATGGTATTCACATCAATGAACTTTGCATATTTCTTGGCATACAGCAACGAATAAGAACCGTCGTCGTTCCGCGTCATCTTCATGCCGTAACGGTTGGAGAACTGCTGTAGTTGAGCTTCCTGCGCAAGGCAGAGAAGCGGTAGCATACACAAACAAAGAATCAGTTTCAATTTCATGTTATCACTTTATATTAGGTGAGGATAATTTTATTTCTTCTTCAGATTTTATTTCTTCTTTAAAATCAGATACGGTATCGTTTCCACATCAGACGTACTGTATTTCAGACCGATGCGCTTTGCCGTATCGACATATTTCTGATTGCCCAATGCCGTTCCCGCTTCATAGAGAAGAATGGCAGCACGGGACTGGTCGAAAGGCTTAATCTGTTTGAATTTCCAGCTTTCGGGATTCAGGTAATAGGGGTACAGATACTCTACTGCCTGTGAAGCCACTTTCCCGTTCGAAGCGGGGGTGCTCCATAAGTTGATGCCTATCTGGCTCGTGATCTGGTTGGCTTCCATCAAGGCTTCCAAAGCGAAAGTTGAATAATGCAGGGAGAGAGTTCGTTTCAACTCCTGAGGCAACGAACCGTCATCGGCAATCTGCGCACCCATTTTGGGAAGGATACTTTGTTCAGCCACTTCGCGGATGCGGTCGGTACGATCCAAGTAAGCCAGTACCATCAAATGGATGGCTTCGTACCACAAGCCATGATTGTTGGCTGCATGAGATTCCCTTTGCCCTTGCGTGCTGTTCTCCATCCAGTAGCAGAAAGCGGTAGCCCATTCATCGAGTTTTTTCTTGTCCGAGGGAGTCCAACTTTCAGAGCCTTCTATCAGTTTGGCAATACCCAACGCACGGCTGAAACGGCGCGAGTCAATAAAGCCCGAACCTCTCATTTTCTTCATGCCCGGCACGGTTTGGGCGTAAGTCATATTCGGGTTCATGCCTAGTTCCGGGTCTGTGAACCATGTTCTTAAATGATCGGTACATGCTTTGGCGTAGACTTCTTTTCCAGTGATATAATAGAGCACCCCCAGACAGAAAGCGGCATCGCCAAAACGGTTGGCATTCTCACGTTCGGGGTATTCGTAGACTTCAGGATTGCGTTCACCGTCTTTCCGGATGTAGGGAAGTCCGTCTATTTTTGTAGAATCAGGCCACCAGTAGGGAGATAAGGTCATATAATCCCGAGGATCTTTACTGGGGGGTAGTTTCTTTTTGGCAGTTACCGACAGAGGAGTCATCTTTATATATTTCTCTGCCACCTTTTCCTGAAGTTCAATGTACCGGGTGACTTCCTTGTCACCTTTCTGATAGTCGTTTTTTAGCTGTTCAAGCAATGTTGCATTAAACGGGCCTAAGGGGGCGGCATTCAGTATCCCCCAACAGAGGCATACAGCCCATATGGCAAAGATTCGTCTCATAAATATTTTCTTTAAAGTAGGTAAGTATGTCATTCGGAACGAAGCGATGAACCTGCTCCCGGTATCTGCCAAAGAGCAGATTCTTCACTATGTTCAGAATAACGGTATCAGATTTCTTCCTTAAGAGAAGAAACAACCACCGTTAATATCAATGTTCGTACCTGTCAGGTAAGAAGATTCGGAGCAGGCGAGGAAGCAAACCAAGTCGGCAACTTCATCGGCAGTTCCTTCACGACGCAATGCGTAGGAAGCCTTCATACGTTCGCGGTTTTCCGGCGTATTGAAGCGGTCGTGGAAAGAAGTGGCAATCGTACCCGGACAGATAGCGTTGCAACGGATTCCCTGAGGGCCGAGTTCCTTCGCCATGGAACGGGTAAATGTCATTACCGCACCTTTCGCGGTTGCATACATGGAAGCTCCGTTGCCACCGCCGTCGCGTGCAGCCAATGAAGAGAAGTTGACGATAGAGCCGCCTGCCGGCATCATCGGAACCACTTCACGGGTACAGAGGAATACGGAACGCATATTGACATCCATCAGGAAGTCATACCAGTCTTCGTCCTGTTCGGTGATTTTCTTACGGCCTACAATTCCGCCTACTACATTCACCAATACATCTACCTTGTCGCCAAATGCCTTGTTGCACTCTGCAAAAAGATTCTTTACCGCAGCAGCCTTTGTCATATCACCCTGAACAGCGATTGCTTCGCCACCGACGTTTTTAATCAATGCCAGTGTTTCCTGTGCATCGGCTTCATTGTCGAAATAGTTCAGGCAAACTTTTGCGCCTTCTGCTGCCAGTTTCACTGATATTGCACGACCAAGGTCGCGCGCGCCACCTGTCACGATAGCTACTTTTCCTTCTAATTTCATAATTGTCTTGTTTTTAAAATACGTTTATTTATCTATTTGTTTAATCTCTCCTACTGTCAGGAAGATGGAGCACAGCGATAGCGGCACCAAAGCTCCCAACAGGCTGAATAATAATATCCAATTCGTAATATAACTGGCAAAAAGGATTGCCAGAATAGTGCCCAATACGGCCGAAGCGCCACCCAGTCCTGCCAGTGAACCGACAGACTTGCCGCTGTGCAAATCGCTCGGAATGGTCTGCAAGTTCGTCATGAAAAACTGGAAGCCTCCCAATACCAAAGCCATAAAGATGATGGCAACCGGAGCGGTAGTCGACATGATAGCCGCCAGAATGGACGGGATGATGATAATCCCGCCAATCAGCATAGCCGCCTTGCGGGCATAGTTCACCGTATGTCCCCGATTTATCAGCCAACCGGAATACCAGCCGCCGGCAATACTTCCCAATGCCGCACCTACATACGGAACCCAGGCGGAGAATGCCACTTCCTTAATATTCAGATGGAATACATCTGCCAGATAAAGCGGCAGGAACGTCACGAACATCCACCAGATAGGATCGAGGAAGAATCGTCCTAAAATAACAGACCAGTTCTTCTTCACCCGGAGCAGTTCGCCCCAGCTCTTTCCTTTTTCTTCTGTCTTCAGTTCCTTTTCAGGCTGACCGCTCAAGATATAAGTCCGTTCTTCTTCTGTAATCCAAGGATGTTTCTTCGGGCCTTCCTTGTTGATAATCAACCAGGGAATCAACCAAATCAATCCTAATCCGCCGACTACAATAAAAGTCAGTTTCCAGCCGAAGGCAATGAACAGCATCAGGATAATAATCGGTGCAAGGATAGAGCCGATGGAAGCCGCCGCCCCGAACAATCCCTGTGCAAAGGCACGTTCTTTCTGCGGGAACCATTCGGCGTTGCTTTTCGTCGTACCGGGCCACGGGCCGGCTTCACCCAGTCCGAGCATCATCCGGAAGAAGGTCAGCGAGAAGATTCCCCGTGAAAGAGATGCCAATGCATCCGCCGTACCCCAGACGAGTACGCTCCAGAAGAAACCTTTCCGGCACCCAATCCTGTCATACAGTTTTCCGGAGACAAGCTGACTGATACCGTAGGCTATCATAAAGAAGATAGTTATCAGACCGAGAATATCTTTCGCTTTCTGCGAAGCGTCAGGGTCATTGCGGTCTATCAGTCCGAGGTCGATGGCGATACCTTCACGATTGGTCACGAACGTAACGCCGTTTTTCTCTTTCATCTGCACGTTGGCTACGCTGACAGAATCCTTATTACCGTTTGCGGCTGTCAGGATATACTGCTCTCCTGCCAGAACGGCATGATTACCTTTGTCTGCCGGTGCATCCGCTTCGGGAATCAGACGATAGTCGATATTAGCCACCCACATATAGTTGAGCGTACCTCTATCCAGATAGTTGATAATGGTTATCAGCATGATTAATCCGATAACCATCCATCGGAGTCCTTTTACCTTCATACTTTTATAAGTTTAAGAAGTCTGCACGCACAGGGCTGAATGTATCAATCAGGATACCGGCTTCGAGACAAACACATCCGTGCAGCTCATCGGGGGCTACATAATAACCGTCGCCGGCAGAAAGGATTTCTTTCTTGTCGCCGATGGTTAGTTCGAACTTGCCGCTCACCACATAAGTTGCCTGACTGTGGTAATGCTCGTGCATACTTCCTATCGCACCTTTGTCAAATTTTACTTTGACCATCATCAACTGACCGTCATAGGCCATTATCTGACGATTCACACCCGGAGCAGGGTTTTCCCACTTCAAATCTTTCTCAAACTGAAAAGTTTCACTACATGTTTTCATACTTTTGTCTATTAATGGTTTGTTTATTTCATAAATATTCCGCAACGGCCGTTCCATGTATAATTAAGACCGTCGATGCTCAGATTATGTTTCTTCTCTTTACTATTATCTGTATTGCTAAGGCAAAGCATTACAAAATGTCCACCTTTATATATAGCCTTTACAACTGTATAGGAAGCTGTATCCATCACTACTTTTACTTCTTCGCAAGAGGAAGTCAGGTTACTGGAAGTTTCCCTTACTACGTCATATTCTCCATGAGTTTCGATGGAAGTGGCGAATGTATGGTTCTTCCGTGCTTTTTCCCTTATCAGGAAGGCAGTCTCGTTTCTCAGATTAAAGTCCGGGTCATTAGCTCCCAGGCGAAGCATTTTCATCTCTGTCTGCGGAGTGGTCGCCGTACTGATAGTATAGAAACGATTCTTATTAACGAAGGTGAAGCTCGATGTATTCTTGTTCTCATTCTGTCCCCAAGCTTCCAGCCAAAGATGCTGATAGCCATCCTTTGTTCCAAGAGTTTTCAGTTCGTTACCGGCTTTGGTATAGGGGAAGTTCAGAGAGACGAAATGTCCGTTATACCATAAAGGGTAATCGTATTGGTGCTCTTTGTCCGCATTTGCTTGCAGTACATCCAGGATTAACGGGAATTGCAGGAAAGGAGTAGTCACGTAAGCCAGTGTACGTTTCATCTCCACTCCGGGATAGGCATTGGTGTCTTTTGCCACCATTACCTGAAAATGTCCGCTGTTGAAATCATGGTAGATGATGTCCGAGTGATAACGGGAAGAGATTTTCATATCTCCGGCAAAGTTGGATGTTTCATCTACAACCAAAGTATTGTGCGCAATAGTCTGTTTGGCAAACGATTGGTTTTCACGGGTATAATGTCCTTTGTACTTGGCTTCGATGTTCAGGAAGCGGGAAGCGCCGTAGTCTGGCAAAATCTCGTTTCCATTGTCGTAATAAGCCATTGTTAGTTTATCAAAATGCCCGTGGCTCAAGCCGTGTGAGGTAGCTTTCAGTGTCAAAGCACTATTCAGATTAGAGTCTGTAGAGCGGATTACGGCTATGCCGCCTTCATCCCCCTTGCGTCCGTCACGAAATACACTACTGCGATAAATAATCGGAGTAGCTTCCCCGCAGGCAATATCACGGGCTACCTTGAAGCCACCGATAGTAGGAAGATAAGTATGCTGGTACTTATTTGCAACGGACAATAATGATTTGTCCGAAGGATTGACGTTATACAATATGTCTACCGCATATACCAGTTCCTGTGCGGAAAGCCCTTTCAGCAAGGCATCATTAATATGAAAGAATTCGCCTTCATAAGAAAGTTGTACCAATGTGGAGAGGGCTTTTGAAAGAATGTTGTCCCGGTAGTTGAAGATTTTCAAGTCCGGCAGTTTGTTTTCGATGCATTGGGCGAAGATGACGAAAGGCCAAATGGCATAACGTTGATAGTAGGCTCCTTCCGTGAAGTAACCGTCGGGAGAGAACAGGTAATCCATCTGGCGGATAAAGCCGCCTCGTTTACCTGTTTCGTCAGAGCCGTAAAGTGCTTTCTTTACGTAGTCTTCACGGTTCATCGCAAAGCCAATCATGCCAACGGCGGCCGTAGCCCATGTGGCATGGTTGTGCATTTTATTGAAAGTCTTGTTATTTGCATGGTTGTCCTCCATACCGTCCATGATGAAGTCCGCCATCGGAACAAACAGGTTCTTCTCGATAGTGGAACGCTGTTTGGGTGAAAGTGTGTTATAGATACAGTCATAAGCGACCGCTGTATGTACCAGCCATACACTTTCATTCAGCGTCTGCCAAAACAGACGTCCCGGAACAGGGGAAAGTTGTAAGGGGTGGAAACCCAAAGTGGGATATAGTTTTGCATAGGCTTCCAACATATCAGCTACGTAAGCGGCATATTTCTTATCACCGGTCAGTTGATAGGCAACTCCGCAATGGAACATCGCATAATAATTGGATTTATGCTGTTCGTGTACCACGCCCCCGCCGCCGTCTATCGGAACCGGCACGGAGACAGGATAGTTTATTGCCGCATCGGCTGCGGTCAACACTTCCGAAAGAGATTTGTCGAATGCGGGTACCGTCCCCTTTCCTGCCCTAATCTCGTTCACTTCTTCCTGTGTGAAAAGAAGGGACGGATGTTGGGCAAATGAAAAGAGGCATCCACCTAAAACCATGAATATGCAAATAATAAGTTTTCTCATCTTATGTTCATAATAAATATATGTAATAAATCCAGGCACGGATTACGCAGATTACACGGTTTTTGGACTGATGGTTGGCATAAAGCAACCGTGAAATCCGTGTAATCCGTGCCTGATAATACTAGTTCAGACCGATAGAAAGTCTTTCCAGTTCGCTACCCTTCACCGGAGTATAATCGTATGCTTCGGCATTGATATAGGCGGGACGGATATTGTACATCTTTCCCTGTATGGCTTGAGAAGTGGTAGTCATCATTCTACCGGAGTTCCACAGATTACAGTTTGCAATGCGTACTTTCTCCCAAGTCGCCTCATCCAGACGGATAGTTGCCCCACCGCGTCCGCTATTATCAAAGTTACAGTTTTCCACTGTCAGCACTTGCGGGCCAATCAGACGCATGACGCTTCCACGCTCCTTGTTGCAGCAGTCTACAAAGGTACAATGCCTGATAGTTATATAAGGGCCTGCCGTACTTTCATCACTTCCACCGCGATAAATATTAATAGGTAAACCCAACAAGCGGTAGAAAGAGCAGTTCTCAATCAACATATCATCAGCGTTATAGCGGCCTATATCGTCTTTCTCTGCTGCATAGTTGATAGCATCTCCTGACAAATCACGGAAGAAGCAGTTTCTGATAGTAACGCTTTTGGCAAAAGTAGCTTTTGTTCCTTTAATGGCAAAGAATCCGCCTTCTCCAAAATTTTGGAATTCGCAGCCGTCTACTGTCAGTGTATAAGGCTGTATCATATCAAAGGCAGTAGAAATTCCTGCTTTAGCCAGTGCTTTTCCGGGCTCCAGAACTCCATCGAATGTAATATTCTCAATGACCAGTTCGCCACCATCGGCAATAGTTACCATATTATCCGGCTTATCTCCGTTGAAACGGACAATCGGCTTATTGGCTGCATCAGCAGCACGGATTGTCAACGGTTTATCAACGAGCATAGCACATTGGATAGGATATGTGCCTTTCGCCAGAATAATGATACCGCCCGGTGCTGCCGACTGAATGACTTCAGACAGGTTCGTTCCCGGAGATACATTATATTCTTTATGGTCATTGGCTATGGATTGTGATACCTGGTTTTTAAACCATGAAGCACCTTTGTCCTTACGTATCACAGCATCATCGGGCAACTGGGGAGTTTTCACTTTTTCCGTAGTGAATCCCGGTGCTGAGTAATTCTTGCCCAATTGCACTTTGTTACCTTTGAACCGGATACCCGATACGTCGTCAACGGCTATATAAGGTTGGTCGAGTTCTTTATTGATGATGATATTATCCGTGAATGAGACTTTTTCAGGTGCAAGAGTACGTTCCATATCCTTGCCTGTACCAAACTCTATATTCGTGCAATCTACGAATGTGTTACGGTACATCTTGACATCAACAACTTGACAATATCTGTTAGGTAACGAATTGGGTACAGCGTCCATGACTCCCAAAGCGGAGAAAAAGCGGGTGCCTGCCAATCCGACCAATACATTATCGTACACCTGATGTCCGGCATCAACTATGCGGATACCGCCTGTATTACGACGCCCGTTACCGATAAACAGATTGTCATTCACCGTATTACGGACACCATGGCGCAAAGCTACCACTCCTTCACATTCCAACAGCGTGTTGTTGCGGATGATGTTGTCACTGGACTTGATAGAGATTACTTCCACTTCACCGGAGCAACGTTCGAACAGGTTATTTTCAATGATTGTATTTGAGGAGCTATAAGCCTGTTGAGAAGTTCCCACACGCATTGTCTCGGCTCCGTTCGAACCATATACAGGTCTTTCACCAAAATAATTATGGTCAATCAGGTGATGATTTTCCAGACAACGTTCGTCGTTGAGGATGACAATCAATGTCACCCCCAAGTTAAGTTTTCCTGTCAACGAACAATGGTCTACTCTGTTGTGACGACCATAAAGCAATATATAGCTGTAAGCCTGGTCTCGGCGGGACGGATTGAATTTGTCTATCACACAATTCGTCAGGCGGCAGTGATTGGCCAGTTCCTGTCCGTTACGGAATTCTATTACAGAACCTTTGGGAGCGTAGCCGTCAGTGAAATGTAATCCGCTGACAGACATCCATTCGCCTGCTATCCGCAAGGTAGAGCCACCTTCTATCTTTACCTTTCCGGGGTTCAGAGCTTCTATGGTGATAGGAGCTTTTTCGGTTCCTTTACCCATCCACTTCAACTGCATGTCTTTGTACTGACCGTCCTTGATGTAGATCTGGTCACCCGGTTGCGCAGTTTTTAAGCAGGAAGCTACTTCGGGAAGCGTTACGTCATATCTTTTTGCAAAAGAGACTGACGATAGCCCGATGAACAGGAGCGATATAATTGCCTTATGTATATTTCGTGTCATCATTAATTATTGAACTTTTGAGTAATCGTAATCTTGTTTCTGCCAGTACATATCAAAGGTAATAGAACTTGCGGAAGGGTCTTTTTCCGTACCTTCTTTCATCTTGAAATCAGCACTCTTGATATACATCAGCCCTATACGCTTCACATCCCTAACCGGATTCTTATCAGCTGCCTTATTGTCATATCCTTTCACATTGTAATAGAATACCAGGAACACAGCATCAATTGTCACATTAGTTTTCTCCACACCTGCTTCAAATTTATCTTTTGCCCAAGCATCAGTAGTAGGTGCAGCACTCACTGACGGTTTAATGCCGGCGCATGTTTTCTTTTCTACATCAAGCGGGAAAGTTATTTCATCAATCTTTTTGATATTGCCAGCTTTCACATTATTGACCAGCTCCGCACAATCCGGGTTAGTCTCCGGATCCAAATATGCAAATGATAATGCAGGGGTGCCATAATAGCTGCTTCCCCCCGTAATGGAAGCCTTACCAGAAGTTTTAAAATTCTTCAACTGCCCGTTAGAGTTCGCCGGACTATTGATAGCTAAATTGAATTTAGAAGATGAGCCGGAAATGAAAAAATAAGGATTTACAGAATTATAGTCTGTTTCGGACACAACCGGAATATTCGCTGTCTTACAAGTATTCTTTCCCGCAGCAGCAATAATATCCACTTCCTGGCTCCATACATCATTAGAATAAACCCGTCCTGTTTCCGGTGAGAAGAATGCAGAAGTCTCTCCAGCCTGTGCATGAATAGTCCTGTTCTCCCAATAATATACAAAAGCCACCCTTACAATAAATTCGTCCGTTAATGTCGGTGTCTCACGACCGTCAAAATAAGAAATCTTCAACGGTAGTATATTATCACCGTTCTTAAAGCTATCAGATGTGGGAACAACAAACTTTAATTCAGTTTCAGTCTGCAACGTAATAGTACACTCAATATCACCTAACAGCACTTTATCAATCTTATTAAGATATGCTCCCTCCAGCACTACCATATCTCCCACGTTGGCTGGTTCAAACACAGTAGTCGTAACCTCCGGCTGATAACGTTTCACCGTGAACTTGGGTGCGGACGAACTTGACGTCTCCACTTCCTCTGTACCATTAAAATACTTGAATGTTACAATAGCCTTGTCACTTTCCACATAAGGAACCTTCACTACTATCTCATTCTCACTTTGTGAGATGATCTCCGCCTCATTTCCCTCTGTCCCGCCTTCGGCAGTGAAAAGAACAGCACTCACCACATTCATGGAACTACCGGAGAGCAACAAATTATTGCCCATTTCAACTTCCGAGGGCATTCCGGCCTGTGAAACGACAGGAGCCGGATATTCAAGGGTAAAATCTCCTTCGGACACACCCTCACCTATCGAATTTACCAATACAATTTTACCACTGCGTGCCTGATTTGTCACTTTCAAAGACAAACGCCGGTTGGACACTTTCTGTAGGATAACGGCTTTTCCACCACCGATAGTAGCACTTACCACATCATCCAAATATTCTCCGGTAACAACAATCTCACTACCTATGCTTCCACTCTCGGGCGAGAAAGAAAGGATTTCCGGTGAACTAACCGCCACATCCTTCATCGATGTAGAATCACAACCACACAAAAAGAATAAACAGACAAACAATGATGCCAGACTCCATTTTCTATATTGTTTCATATTCGTAAGCATTTAAAAGATTAATAACCCGTGTTCTGTGCTATCTCTGGATTAATGTCAATCACACTCACCGGAATAGGCAGAAATGTTTGCCAATCTTCTATATCATTCACCGTATAAGAATATTCCGTATAAAGAAGTTCGCTGTTCAAGTAGTTGTTTACTGTCTGAGTAGCGATACCCCAACGAAGAAGATCAAACCAGCGCTGGTTCTCAAAAGCCAGTTCAAGCCTGCGCTCATTACGTACAGCCTTTCTAAAATCATAAAGACCAGGCAGGTCGGTCAATGTATACGTAGAAACACCGGCACGTTCACAAACCATATTCAAATACTTTAGATTGTCTGCCGAAGGCCCCGAGATTTCATTTGTCAATTCAGCATAAAGTAAAGCAATATCAGCCACACGAATCACAGGCCAGTCACTTTCGCCATCATACTGTGTAGTTACAGGATTTACATACTTCTTACAGTAACGGCAATTACCTTCCGTCACCCACGTCTGAGTAGTTGTATTGAAATATTTCTGGGCGATATTCACATCCAGACGTTTATCAGCCCCCGCACCTCTTTGCTCGTAAGCTGCAATAATATTGTCAGTAGGAGTATTATAACCGGAAGAAGTACCGATAATCACATTTGCACCATTATTGACCGGAGCAAACATATTGCCGAACGGCGAACCGATACCGGCATTTCCCGAAAGGTAACGAACCGCAAAGATTATCTCCTTATTCATCTCATTGCCAATATCAAAAACCTTATCATAAGCCACAAGATCACTACCCGACTGCGGATTTCCCACAGATTCACTTTCGAGTACTTCCTTACACAGTCGGGCGGCACGGGCATATTTCTCGTCACCCGCCCGGTAGTGCGTAGCATATACCTTGGCAAGCAACGCTTTTGCCGCGTTCAGGTCAGCACGTCCCAAGTCACCGTCCGCCATCTTGCGGGGCAACAGTTCATTATTGACAATATTCTCCAAATCTCCTTCGATAAGGGCATATACTTCATCCACCGTAGAGCGTTGCATATCACGGGCCACTTCAGAAGGAACCTTGGAAGTAACGATAAATACCGGCCCCCATAAACGAACCAGATTGAAATACTCCAATGAACGAAGAAAAAGCACTTCTCCCTCATATTGGTTCCGCAATGTCTCGTCCGTCACCACATCAAGGTAAGATATAACATTGTTTACCCGTGCAATTGTGGCATAACAGGCATTCCAGTACGTTTCCACCCATTCGTTTTCCGGTACGATAGTACCTTGGTCGAGCTGTTCCACCAGTCGTGTGGTATTCGAAGAAGAACCTGCAGCATACATACGTCCGTTATCCGAGCGCAATTCTGTCATGGCCCATTCGTAATACATCACATCATGCAGGGAATTATAACAACCCAGCACCAGATTATTTACCGACGAAGCATCCTTCACATACTTATCTGCCGCCACTTCCGAATAAGGATATTGATCCAAATCACAAGCAGAAAATACCATGACGATTAACAATAATCCTATATAATTTATTTTTTTCATCGTTTTCCTCCATTAAAAATTAATATCAAAACCGGCAGAAATGGTAGAAGTCAACGGGAACCCACCACGCTGATACCCCGAAATCATTGCACTGGAATAATTACCGGATGTTATACGCGACTCCGGATTAATGCCTTTGTAGCCACTTCCCCAAATATAGAGCAAGTTACTGCCCGACACATAAAAACGCACACCTGATAACTTAATCTTACGGGCAGCAGTTGCCGGCAAGGTATATCCCACTGTAAAGTTACGCAGACAAGCATAAGAAGCATTTTGCAAAGGATAATCAGTAAGCATGAGGTCATGTCCCGTTTTCACATTCTGATAAGGCGTTTTTCCATCACCCGGATGTTCTGCACTTACCCAGCGGTTCTTTGTGTACTTCTTGTTCCACTTCTTTGTTTCATTATAATATACATCACCATTAAGCACTGTGATGCCCTGTACACCCTGAATAAGGAATGAGATGTCGAAATCTTTAATTTGGAAAGTATTGGTGATGCCCCATGTGAAATCCGGGTAAGGAGTGCCCAACGCAACCCGGTCTTCAGGAGTCAAAGAACCGTCATTATTGGTATCGACAATGCGTATCCCTCCCGGTGCGTCGTCTGAAAAATGAGGATTAGCTGCAATCTCTTCCGCACTATTCCATACACCACACGTTTTGTATCCATAAAATTGAATCAACGGCTCACCCACTTTAGCAAGATAACCCTCATTTCTTTCACCCAAAGAAATCATTTGTTGTTCACCGCCTAACTCCAATAATTTATTACGCGAAAGTGAGAAATTTATATTAGTATCCCATGAAAACTTACGGCTTTTCATATTATGCGTATCAAGCTGGATTTCCAAACCTGAGTTACGGACTTTTCCTATATTATTCCAATAGTGTGTGTAACCGGTAAACGATTGCGTCGGTTGTTCGAACAATAACGCACGTGTCACTGAATAGTAAGCATCTATCGCCAGATTGATACGGTTGTTGAAAAGTCCCAAATCCAGACCATAGTTAAACTCATCAGTCTGCTCCCATGTAATATTAGAATTAGCCAGCGAAGAAGAGATATTCGCAGAACCATTCACCAATGAACCCGTACCCTTACCGGTCACATAATTCGCACTGTTCAATACCTCGAGGGCTGCATTATAACTGATACGGTTATTTCCTGTCACACCATACGATGCACGAAGCTTCAAGTTAGAAATAGCCTTGATACCCTTCATGAATTTCTCTTCACTCACGCGCCAACCCAGTGATACGGAAGGGAACCAGGCATTACGGTTTCCTTTGGAAAAGAGCGATGAACGATCCAGACGCAAAGAGGTAGACAACAAATAACGCCCCAGATAACTATAATTGACACGTCCCAGATAAGATTCCAATACAACATCCGGATATCTGAAAGTTCCCGTACCCGCCGTATTTCCATTACCCTCACTAGCCAACTCGTAAACAGTGGCAGCATTCAAAGTATGAATGTCATCCGTAGCAAATCCCGTCGCAGCCATAGCCACCCGCTGATTCCGTGTCTTTTCTACAGTATATCCCAATAAAGCGTCAAGACTATGGTCTTTATTCTTTCCAAAGTCCAAATGGTAACTCAAGGTATTCTCACTCAACAAATCAATATAAAGTGCACTGGAATAAGTGGCACGGCTTGCTTCCTTGTCTTTCGTAGCGTCCTTATTTGCATAATAATAAGAAGGGGCAAAACGAACATTCAAGCCGTTGGATGTCTTAAACTGCAATCCTTTACAAAGATCAAGCGTGAGATACATGCTGGCCAATCCTTGCATAGTCTCGCTCCAACGGAAAGTATTAGTCATTACGCTCGCCGGATTATTATTGGCAGAGCTAAATGGAGACGATTTTTCCAATACCCGGTTACCGTCGGCATCCAACAACGGATTTCCATCGGCATCCACGGCAGTCGGTGTCATAATATTGTTAAAATGGCTACCTCTTGCAAATCCGGTATATCCGGTCAGGTCTGTGCTATATGCATTGTGATAGACCGGTAAAAAAGAGGGAGTACGATAGAAATCAATAAAGTTATTTTTCGGACGTTCCGTCTTGCTATATGTACCGGATATATTAACACCCACCGTAGCTATCTTTGAGAGTTTGGTATCCACTTTTGTACGGAAATTCAGTTTGTCCAGTGAATTGTTGAGCATCACCCCCTGGTCTTTAGTATAGGCTGCTGAAATAAAATATTTCGTCTCTTTGCGTCCACCGGAAACACTCATCTGCACATTCGTGATACCTGCCATATCACGCAAGCCCTCTTTCTGCCAGTCGGTAGTCCCCATCTGGCTTTCCAAATAAGCAGCCCCGCGAGCAGCACTCGGAACTTTCGGCCCACCTAAGGCAGCTTCTTCTTCCAATAAGCCCAACCATTCGGAAGAAGTCATCATATCATGCAACTGATAAGCGTATTTAAATCCCTGATAGAACTTAAAAGAATATTTCGGCTTGTCCGGCGTACCGCTTTTTGTAGTCACCATAATCACTCCATTGGCAGCGCGCGACCCGTAAATGGCAGCCGAAGCCGCATCTTTCAAAATTTCAATAGACTTCACATCCGCAGCATTGATAGACGACAAACCACCGGATACGGGAAATCCATCTATGATAACCAACGGTTCACTATCTGCGGAAATGGAACCCGTACCGCGTACCCGGATAGAAGGAGTCACACCCACTTCCGATGTCTCATTAGAAACCGTCAATCCAGTCATAGCACCTTGCAAGGCAGTAGTGACATCACTCACCGGAGCATTAATCAGTTTCTCACCTTCCAACTTTGAAATCGAACCCGTCAAATGAGATTTCGCCTGTGTACCGTAACCGATTACCACAACATCATCCAACATTTTCGAATCTTCTTCCAACGTCACATTCACAACTGTGCGTTTACCAACCGCTTCCGCCTTATCAACATAACCGATATACGAATAAACCAGAATCGTCTTGGAATTAGGAACTTTAATGGAGTATTTACCTTCAGCGTCCGTCACAGTACCGGTAGGAACGGCAGCATCTTTCACTGTCACCGAAGCTCCAATCAACGGACCCTGTTCATCTATCACCTTACCAGTAACTACATGCTGGGAGTAAACGTTCAATGCTCCTACCAACAACAGGAACATCATCACGACTTTTTTAAAAATACAGGAGTTGTTCATAGATTAGTGTTTTAATTTCTGTGACAAACGTAACGATTAAAATTGGTAAACCAAAATTTTGGTCTACCAATTAATATTTATTAATAATTCGACATAAACAGCTTATAAATAACACGTTACGCGTACCTCTATATAAAAGGGCAGGAGAATATTTTTACTAGAAAGCTTTACTTTGAAAGATAATATTCGTACTTTTACAGCCGAAACGGAAAAGGTCATCTTTTTAAAATATTTATATCTTATGAAAGACGAAATCAATTCGCAGCCAGTTAAGCATGTAATAGAACACATAAAAAAACAAATATCAGAACGTCAGATTTTACCGGGAGAGCGTCTCCCTTCTGAGCGTAAATTATCCGAACTTTTGAAAGTCAGTCGGTCACATGTTCGCGAGGCATTGCAGAAACTGGAATTATACGGTATTGTAAAAACATATCCTCAGAGTGGAACAGTGGTATCCGAATTCTCCAAAGACCAGTTGGATACTATGATTACCGATGCATTGAAAATCAGCAGATATGATTTTTCAAGCTTGGTTTATGTACGTGTACTTCTGGAAATAGAGGTCTGCAAATTATGCGCAGTAAACCGCACAGAAGAGGATTTGAAGAATATAGAAAACACGCTTGTCGAACTGGAAGAAAAGTTTGATACAGACCTTCGTGTCGAAAAAGATTTTGCCTTTCACCAGGCCATTGCGCAAGGCGGACATAATCCGGTTATCAGTTCACTCCTGCTTATTATCACTCCTGATATTTTAAAATATTATCAAAAATACAAAGTTTGTGCCGTTCCTCAAAAAACGGTTCATGCGGAACATAGGGAAATGCTACAGAAGATAAAAGATAGAGACAAAGAAGGAATGAAAGAACTGGTGCTCCGCCACTTGGCCAATCTGATTGATTTTGCTAAAATGTCCGCGAAAGGCGATATCCCGGAATTCGAATACGGACATATCTAGGATACGTAAAAGAATAGATTTAATTAGTTGTATGCAAGAAACTATCCAGTCTCTTGTATACAACTAATTTCGTTTATATATAAAATTAATCGTCTGACAGTTGTAACTCTTTCGTCTGACAGTTGTCAGACGAAAAGTCAACAGTAGTCAGACGAAAGTTCAACAGTAGTCAGACGAATAAATTTATTCGATTGAAGAGTTAGTTTTATACATACGGAAGATTAATTGATAGTGGTCGGGCAATTAATCTTATTTGATAAGATAAGTAGCCACTACCGGATAATGGTCTGATTCCTTATCCGCCCAATAACAGACATTGTATGCTTTCACCGTAAAAGCTTCTTTTGACGCATAAATCAGCCAGTCG
Source organism: Bacteroides congonensis (assembly GCF_900130125.1). Lineage (GTDB taxonomy): Bacteria > Bacteroidota > Bacteroidia > Bacteroidales > Bacteroidaceae > Bacteroides > Bacteroides congonensis. The sequence goes on along the minus strand of NZ_FQXY01000010.1, from coordinate 1,037,912 downwards.
CATGCATAAGTCGGATTTGGAACGGGGACTGTCCACGGGGCATCGTCACTCAAACAGTTTACAGTGAAATACTTTTGAAAGGCAGCCATGGTAGCAGAGCCACGGCGGGAATTCAAATCTCCCCCCAAAATAACAGGTTTATCCAGTAACTCCACGCACGCAAGGATTTCATCAACCTGTTTCAGACGGGCAGCGTCTTCGTATTTATGATCCAGATGTGTCGTAGCAAAATAGAATTCTTTGCCTTCTTTCGACACTTTCACATAACCGAAAGAACGGACATAATCACCTTCTTTCAGTACACTCAACTTACAACTCTTTTCCTCGGAAACCGGATATTTGGAAAGAATCACATTTCCGTAATCTCCGCCGGTCGGAATATCGAGCGCATGGGCAAAATAATAATATTTCATCCCCGTTAGTTCCGACAGTTTCTTCGGAGTATCCCAAGGGTTAATCTCCGTGTTTCTTTCTATTTCCTGAAGTGAAACGATATCCGGGTTCTCTTTCTTAATAACTTCGGCTATCTTATCAATCCCTTGTTTACGACCGCTATAAGTGTTGTAAGTCATAGCTTTTACTGTGACCTCTTTCGGTTTCGTCACGGGTTTCTGTGCTGTCAGAGATTGCGACAAGCAACACAGCAGAAACAAGGAAATACATATTCTAAAATTCATATACAACCAATTAATAAGTAAATGTTATCCTGAAAAACAATCTTTCCTACCTGATATAAAATTAATCCTTTTCTATCTTACGAATCTTATGATTCCAATAATCTGAAACGTACAATGCTCCGTCCGAGCCAAACTGCACACCTTCCGGATGGTTGAATTGCGCTTTATCCAACGGGCCGTCTGTCGTACCGGAAGTCCCCGTACCTGTGTAGTTTGTCAACATTCCATCAGGGGTAATTTTCGCTATACGATGTTTTTTACGGACTGCTACATAAATATTTCCCTCTTCATCCAAATCCATCTGGCAAGGCTCTTCCAGTTTGGCTTCATTTCCCTGACCTTCTGTAAAACCTGCTTTCTCGTACTGCCCTACCCAAACACGGAGATTAGAAAACTCGCCTGTCGACATATCGTAATCCCCCTTATAAATCACATCTTTTTCCTGTGAACTCATATACACGGTAGTTCCTGCCTTATCAAAAAGAATACAGCGGATTTTCACTTTCGCCGCATTTTTACCTGCTGCATCGGGAAGTTGCACGCCGGTTGCCACCATCGTATTCTGCTCCGGGTCATATTTGTAAATCATGGCATTTCCATGAGCTACGGAGAAGACCTCTCCTGTGACAGGATGTACACCTACATTGGTGACACCATTGCCCAAAGAAGAAGTGACTGACCATATCGCAGCCAGATTGCCGGTATCATACTGATGCGTATCATTACTCCATGGCATTGTTGCAATATGTGCATTGCCAGAAGCGTTGGCATCATTGGACAAAAATAAAGTATTGCCATCCGATGAGAAAGCGATATTCATCATCCTGAATACGGTTCCGCCGGTTCCATCACCACGTAAGAAAGTAGCGACCTGATTATTTTTCGCAATACGGACATCACGGTCATCATCTTCCACGATATACAAAGCACCTTCCTTATCGAAAGCAATAGAACCCGGTTTCCAAAGAACCGCTTCCATGAGAGTCCCCTCTTTCTTTTCCGTTTTTGCGGCAGGAACATAACTGCCGATATATGTACTCACAATAGGAGACTGAGAATACTCGAACTCCGTTTTATAGGTCAGTTCCTGCGCAGCTTCCCCCTGACCGATATATACTTTCACCAGACCGGAACCGGAACCTCTCTGTACATTGGCAGTAATAATATTCCCCAACGCACCCGTCACTTCGGCGTCCACCCCGTTGACTGTCACGCGGATATTATCCAAGTCCGTTCCAAAATGCGTACCGTACAAGGTCAGGCTTGTAGACTTTCCGCCTGATGTCGGCGTGTACATGGTAATTTGGGGAGCAACTTCACCTTCTCCGATTTCAGGCGTCATATCCTGCCGGTTCTCATCCTCACAAGCTACAAAGCCGATTGACGCAAACATCAGAGAATAGATAGAAAACCGTTTCAAACGATATATCAATGTTTTCATGTTTCTGTCTTTTTTTTAGGTTAATCGTTTATACTGAACGTAGCTACCACCGGGAAATGGTCTGATTCCACATAAGCATCATAATATACATCATAGGCCTTCGGAGTCATTCCTTCATCCGGAGTGTATAATACGAAGTCAATCGCTTTTACCGGAACAGGCGTTCCCGTTGTCAGCCCGTAGTTCCCGTTCAGGCAACCGATTTCAAAACGTTCATATAATATCTTCATCGGGCCGGAGTCAGCCAAGGCATTGAAATCACCAGTCAATATCATCGGCTTGTCCAAGCCTTTTGTCTTCTCGATAATGGTTGTAGTCTGGTTGATACGATTGGTTTCATTACCTACATGAGACAGATGAGTCACTCCGAAGTAGAAACTTTTCCCTTCTTTTTCTGTTTTCACTACGCCCATAGAACGCGGGTAGACATCTTCCACCGTCTCTATTCTCGGCAAATCATAGTTCACCCCGTCACTTATCGGATATTTCGAAAGAATCAGGTTACCGTATTCGCCACCGTCCACATCACGGGTTTTGACGAAGAAAGCATAAGGCATTCCCGTCACTTCTTTCATCAGGGCAATAATATCCGCTTTCTCCACCTTGTTGGTCTTCGTTTCAAACTCCTGTAAGCCCGCCAAATCCGGATTTATCTTTTTAATCACCTGAGCAATTGTCTCCATTCCTTTTTTCCCGGAATAAATTTTCTGCCCGCTGTATATATTGTAAGACATGACTTTTACCAATACTCCGTCCTTCTCATCGGGCGGGGTTATACCGTCATCGTCCGAACTGCAACCGGCGAACAAGCCGCTAATCAACAGTACGAGTAATACATAGAATTTATGTTTCATTGTTACCTTCTTTTTTATCGTTTATCTTATCTGATATCATTCACAGTTACTTCCACTACCCGGCTATAGTTCACGTACGGTTTGCTTTCCGCTGTCACCGTAGCCGCAACACGCACATATACCCTGTTCTTGTTAGAGACAATCTTATAGTGATTCTCTATAAATTCGGTATCACTCATCAGGTCGATGATGTGTGTCCCATTCGATTTTGTTCCGAGTGAAGAGAGGGTGGCATGGTTTGCATTGTTCATGTCCACTCCCGGAGCATAATTCCATATAACGGAGACATCCGTCAGTTTCAATGTCTCGTTCGATGTTTTCGCGTCATAGGTCAGTGTCAGCTTATTATCTGCCGATACAGCCACATCAAGACTGATACGCGAGAACGGGATTGTGTACAAATCAACCTGCGTTTGTCCGTTCACGGTGACATACTCTTCACATACCCCGACAAAAGGGCCATCCTTTGCCTGAATACGATAGTTGCCATTGAACACCTTCGTATGCTCAAACGTTCCATCCTGGCGGGCACGGAAATCGACAGAGGCGGTAGCCCCCGTATTCTGCTCGTACAAACTCATCATCACACCGCTACTTCCCGGCACAGGCATAGGAACCGGTTCATTCGTTTCCTTATCATAGATAGTGCCATACACGCCACCATTCGGTGCATCATAATTATCGATGTCATTTTCGCATGCCGCCACGAAACAGGCGAATAATGCAGTCAATCCTATGTTTATTATTTTATTCATATTGTTTCTTCTTTAAACTTACAATTGGACGTATCAATTACCGTAACCCGGATTCTGTACCATCAACGGATTCGTACTCAAGTCCTCGGCACGGAACACCGTATAGTAGTTCTTTTCAAGGAAAAGACGCTTTCTCTTTTCGGGCACACCGGTTTCAAAAGTGTATTTGCCGCTCTTGATATTGTAATACGGACAGAGAGCCGTACCGCGGAAATTGGTCAGGCCGCCTTTGCTGACATCGAGATGAGCCAGGCGCCAACGTTTCAAATCCCAATAACGATGCTTTTCAAAAGCAAGTTCCACTTTCCGTTCATGACGCACTTTGTCCAGTGTCAGGTTGCCGGCAGTCAATAGTTTGATGCCTGCCCTGCCGCGAATCTCATTGATATCTTTCAATGCCACATCCAGGTGCTGATTCAATTCCATGCAAGCCTCTGCGCGGTTCAGATAGATTTCTGCCAGACGGAAAACCACCCAGGGAGTAGAGGAACGTTTTGCATCGATATCCGTATAGTCCGTCAGGCTTTCATCCAGGAATTTACGCTGATAGAAACCCGTCTTGCTGGCATCGCCTACACTTAACGAGCCACCGTCTTTTCCCGAAGTATTATAAGTCTGCCCGTCTATTACGACCTTGTTCTCCTTGTCCGGCTGGGCGGAAGCTTCATACTTGGTTCCTATACCATCCTGTCCGTTGATGACACCGCGCATCCATTCGATTTTACCGCCACCGTATCCTTTATAATCAGCACCGGGCAGGTAAACCGAACCTAATAAGCGAGGGTCTTTATTCCTAAAGATGTCATACGGGCTATCATAGCTGATAGCTTTTCCACCGCTGTCTTTCATCTTCAGTTTCCCTTCCGTACCATCAATATATTCAAACTCTTCGACCATTTCCAACACCGGAGACATACCGCATCCCCAGCCATCACCACGATAAGAGAAAGGAACATTCAGTTTATCCCACATATGCCCCTTACCGGCAGCTACATTATACTGTTTCTGGAATATATATTCACCGTTATCCCCATTCACTGCTTTGGAGAAGAGATTGTAAAAGTTCTGTGCCAACTCTTCCGGTTCCGTACCGGTCGATTTATACAAGCTATACACACGGGGAACCATTTCATCCAGAATCTTCGATGAAGCAGTATAACATTCGTCAAAGTAACGTTCCGCTTCTGTCTCGGGAATATACACATATCCTTTGGAAACAGCTTCGCCTGTCAGAGTCAGCGTTTTGGAATACTTGGCGATAGTACCGGCATACAGTGCGGCACGTGACCACAAGGCAAGCACCGTTCCACGATTTGCGCGGTATTTGGCATCACTGCTGCGTACTTCCGGCAATGATTCATAAATAGCTTTACATTCATTGATTATGAAATCATAGGTCGCGGCTTCCGTATCACGAGCCTGGTAAAGAGCTTCCGTATTTCCTGCGGTATATTCTTGCGGAACAGTCTGCAAAGGAACGCCCCCATAACGTTTCACCAGTCCGAAGTACTGCATAGCACGGATAAAACGGGCTTCTGCACCGAGTTCTTCTTTCTCATCCTCACTCAATACGGAAGTTTTCCCAATATTCAGCAGGAAGTTATTCACAATACGGATTTGCTTGTAGCGGGTCACCATGTCGTCGTTGAATACATAGTCGCCATAAGAATAGGTAGAATTCGACTTATCGAACGCACTTTCTTTCTGATAACTGGCGGTAGCCTCATCCGAAAGACTGGTCTGATTCGCCAGATTCGCTTTCTTACTTCCATACCAATCATCGTATTCATCCAGTTTCAATCCCGAGTCATACATATCCGCTAATACGGCTGTGATTGCCTTCGGATTTTGCCAAATCAGATCCGGTGTGTTGACACCGCTGGTACTCTCACGGTTCAGATAATCGTCGCATCCCGTCCACAGGAAGATGGACGCTCCGCCTATCAATATATATTTCAGATAATTTCTATTCATTGTCTTTACAGGTTTTAGAAAGTTACATTTACGCCAAAGTTATACGTCTTCATCTGCGGATAGTAGCGTACACCACTGGAGTTACTCTCCGGATCGACATTTTTCATCAGCCCGTCACGCTTGGTGAAGGTCAGCAGATTGTTACAGTTGATATAAAAACGTACCCTGTCGATAGCAGCCTTTTTTGTCAAGACTTTAGGCAGTGTATATCCCAGTTCCAAAGTTTTCAGACGCAGGTAACTTGCGTTGTGCAATGACCATGAGTTGCCGGAACGGTTATCGGCAACACCTGCCACACGTGCGGCAGGCATATAGCCCGGAATCCATTTACTATAAGGGTCGGTCGGATCTTCCCGATGCCAACGGTCGGTCATGATAGCCAGTCCATTACCCAAACCTTGCTGGATAAACGGGTCGAGAATATCCCCGCTGACATAAATATCATGTCCCGCAGCTCCCTGAAAGAAGACAGTCAGGTCGAATCCTTTATATTCTCCGGACATATTCAAGCCGTAGTACATACGGGGTGTAGCACCATGTCCGAGCGGTTGCGTGTCGTTATCATCAATAATACCGTCACCATTGTAGTCTTCGAACTTCAAATCACCCGGCATCAGCGAACGGTTACCGTCCTTATCCTGAACCGGTGAGTTCAGAATCTCTTCAAAAGAGGTAAACTGCCCGATTACTTTCTTTCCCCAACGGATATCTTTGTAACGTCCGTTCGTATTATTACGCCAATTGTCATACATATTGGTGGAAGCCGCCCTCTCTACATAATCATACTTAATTCGGGTAGTGGAGAAGTTGGCCGACACATTGTAATTGAAATTGCCAATCCGGTTCTTATGTCCCACTACAATCTCGAATCCGGTATTGATGTCAGAGTTCAGATTTTCCTGCGGCATTGATTCTCCGAAAATAGTAGGCAGTGAGCCTACACGGGTAGCAGGCAAACCGGAACGGTTTCTACGGAACCAGTCGAATTCTACGGAAATCAGTCCTCTATGATAAGACGCTTCAAAGCCGATATTCATAATTTTCGATTCATACCAAGTCAGCCACGGGTTTGCCATACCTACCGTAGTCATGCCGGAAGTGACTCCGTTGCTACCCATGATATAGCTTCCGTGAGCCGTATATCCATCCAAATATTGGAAAGCATCGAAATCTCCCTCATCGCCCACTTTGGCGTATGAAGCACGGATTTTCAGGTTATCCATATCGGGTAACAGCTTTTTGAAAAAGGCTTCCTCTGAAACACGCCATCCCAAAGAGACACCCGGGAAGAATCCCCAACGATTGCCCGCGCGGAATTTATAAGTTCCGTCATAGCGGAAGTTGAATTCCACCAGATAGCGGTTAGAAAAATCGTAGTTCAAACGTCCCACCAGTCCGGCATGAGCCGTTTCCTGTGTCTTACCGGAAGCTTCCTGATTCGTCTTATCCCCATAATCCAGGTCGGGAATCAACCCGATGGCAAAATCGCGTATTCCGGTCACCCAGTTCTTTTTATCATTATACATTTCCCACACCAGCATAGCGCCGATGTTATGTTTCCCGGCGAATGTATTGTTATAGTTCATAGAGAACTGATAGGTCGGCTTGTCATAGTTCTCCAGTTTCGATTCCAAATGTGCGGTGTTAATCACTTTCTCTATATACTCCTCATTGGCATAATCATATGTATATTCCGAGAGGTCTTTCCGCCACGTTTTCCATTCCTTGTTTGTATAATCGTAGGCAACCAATGCTTTCGCCATCAGTCCTTTTACCCAAGGAAGTTGCCAGGTGACAGCCAATGAGCTGTTAAATTCACGACGCAGGCGGTCTTCGTAACCACTGTCGTCCGAATCGGAAACATGCACGGGGTTCGCCATATCTCCTACGGCTCCCCAATAATCCGGGTTATCATTGGCATACATGGAATAAGTCGGGATGGCCATTTGTGCCGAGCGGAACAAGTTATCGCCATTGTAAGGTTTCTTGCGGTTATCAAAGCGACCGCTCAAACGCAGTTCTACATTCAGTCCTTTGGCCACTTCCACGCTTAGGTTGGAACGGACATTGTAGCGTTGGTAATTCCAGTCGCCCGAACGGATGATACCACCCTGATCCATGTATCCGATGGACATATAATATTTCACTTTCTCCGTACCGCCTGTCAAACTCAAGTTATGTGAAGTTTGTGGAGCCGTGCTGCGCATCGTTTCATTCCACCAGTCTGTACCTGCCGTACCGTTCCGGTAGGCTTCCAGTTGTTCCTGCGAATAAGCGGAAGCTCCACGCCACGGGTTGGCATTATGAATCGCTTCATTATAGAGCGAAGCATACTCATAGGCATTCATCATTTCCGGATAACGGGTCACTTTCTGGAAACCCACATAGCCGTTATATTCTATCTTTACCTTCTGTTCCGTCCCTTTCTTGGTAGTGACCAGCAGAACGCCGTTTGAACCTTTGAAACCGTAGACGGCTGCGGCAGCATCTTTCAGGATAGAAATGGATTCGATGTCATTCGGGTCGAGCTGCGTATAGTCGCGTTCGATACCGTCTACAATCACCAGCATACTTCCATATCCGCGGATATCAACGGAAGCTCCGTCATCACCGGGGCTACCGCTACGCTGTACGGCACGCAAGCCCGGCAAACGTCCGGCAAGCATATTCGTCACACTGGGAGCTTTTACTTCCATCAGCTTATCCGAAGAAATGGCGGCCACCGAACCGGTTACGGAAGCTTTCTTCTGAATACCGTAACCTACCACCACTACTTCGTCCAATGTTTCCGTATCTTCCTGCAAGGTCACTTTCAGTCCGGACTGTCCGTTCACCTTTACTTCTGTTGTTTTATATCCGATGTAGGAAATCTGTAATACTCCGTTAGCGGGAACCGACAAGGTAAACTTACCATCCACATCGGTAATCGTCCCCACACCGGCAGCACCTTTCAGTTGTACCGAAGCTCCGATAACCGGTTCTCCGCCAGCATCAACAACCACACCTTTCACCGTGATATTCCGGACTGTCTGTTCAATACCTGATATCGAAGGACCTTCCGCATATACCGTAAACGGCACGCACAGGAAAGTCCCTGCCATTAAAGCTGAAACAGTAGCTATCTTCAGCCGGTCGTTGAACGACTTTAAGACAACCGTGTTCATTTTACAAGCATGTTTCATAGATTAAATTAGTTATGTGTTTTAAGTTTCGAATCTATATCGCTATCACATATCGCTACTGCAACCTGCGAATCGGCACAGCCATAGTAGAGATATAATTTGTTTTTAAAGTAAGCCAGTCCCTCGATAAATACCGTTCCGTCCTTGTACTGACCGCTTTTTTCGAAAGCGGCTTCGGGCACAAAGAAAGGTTTGTCCAATCGGTCGAGCACCTTATAAGGGTCATTGGTGTCGAACAGAAACTGCCCCGCACAATAAGCGCCTGCCGGATACGCAGGATCTCTTTCTTCCTTATATCCGTTCTTGCCATTGTATAGCAATACGATACCGTTTGCCGTCTTTATTGCAGGTGGCCCGCATTCCGTCAAGCGGCTGTCGAAATACCCACTGCGGGGTTTGGCTATTTCCCTTAGTTCGTTGTTTTCGTTCAGTACCGGAGTCCAGTCGGTCAGGTTGTCGGAAGTTGCGGCACATACCGCATTCTCTCCCCAGTACATAAAGTATTTGCCATCCACTTTCTCTATGACCAGTCTGCCATCTTTCACTCCGGTGACAAGAGAAGCCGATTTGCTTGCTATATTGGCAAAACGCCCGTTGTATGCTTTCGCAAAAGCGAGTCCGTGTTTTGTCCAGTTTTTCAAGTCCCTGGAAGTAGCCACCGCCAGGCGGGGAAGGTTGCGGTTCCAGGCAGTATAAAGCATAACGTACAGTCCGTCTTCCGTCATTGCCACACGCGGGTCTTCGCAACCGCCTTCCCATTCTATTTCCTTAAAACCGTCTTCGGAAGGAAATAATATCGGCGCGTCCGACCGGCTCATCATCACTCCGTCCGTACTTTCCGCATAGCCAATACGGGATGTTCTCTTTCCTATCCCCTGAGCCGAATTGTCTTCCGCGCGGTAGAGTACCACAATCTTCCCGTCTTTGACAGTTGCCGCCGGATTGAACGTATCACTCTCTTCCCATCTTACCGTTTGCTTGCGCATCGGACATTGAAAAGTTGTCGGTTGCGGGGAAATCACCGGATTTACCCCTTCCGGACGAACAAAAGGGCCGAGTGCCCATTGTCCGCTCTGTTCTTCGACAGTTACGGATGCCTGTTTTTGACCGGAGCATCCAGCCAGTGTCATCATACCGAATAAATAGATTACAGATCTTAGTGTTATCATACGTCGTTTTTTTAATTTTTCAAATCAGTCGTTCATCGTTTTTCTGTCAGCAAAACTATCGCAGCCCCGCAACAATAGAGTGTACTATATTCTCAAAAGGGTATATAGGTGCTGTACAACATAAGAATTCATCCGTTTGCAATGGCGACTTAATGATTTTGGAATATTAGTGAACCGTTTGATTCTGTTTAATGATGTTCTGAGCCAATGGGTAGGCTATCAATTGCAAAGCTCCTACCAATATCAGCGCATATTTCAAGGCAAAATCCTGTGATATGGCAAAAGCAAGCACCATAAAAAGGATGAGTCCGAAAGCACGTCCCAGGAACAATCCGAATTCGTGACTTAAAATATAGGTGTATTCATTTCTTTTCTCGATTTTAACTACTGCGTCGATGGTCTGCATCATAATAGGATAATAAGGCAAATCGAACAAGGGCTGAAAGATTACCTTACAGAGGACAAAGATAATCACTCCGGTGGCTGAAAACAAGATTCCATTGAACAGAGTACCGATAAAAAAGACGAGTAACCCGGCTATAAATATCTTCGGGCGGTCTTCGGGTCTGGCAATGCGCCCCAGTACATAGACCAGGATAGCCGTCAGTGTGCCACTGATTCCCTGTATCAGCCCCAATACTCCTTCATCGCCTACCAATTTTAAAACCAGGATAGCAGGAGCAGTCACCAAAAATCCCTGTACCATTCCTTTCAGGGAAGCCAGCAACAGCATTTTCTTCCAAAGTGTACAGAACCGGAAATACAGAAAATTCTTCTGCACCGGATTGGCAAACTTGCCGCGCCACAAAACAGCTACGGCAAACAGAGTCACGACTATGACCCCTACTGTCACCAAACGATAGGCTCCATTAATATCAATCAGGCATCCCATGATTTCCTTGCCGTCTATCTGGCTGATAAATGCACCAATCAGCAAGGGAACAGTTATCGAAGTGATGGAGAAAAAGAAAGATTCCAGTCCGAAGAAATAGTTCCGGCTGTCATCGGTCGTATTGTTGAGAGTCAATAGATAACGGTTAGTCCAAAAGAAGCCCGATGCAGCCCCGAGTACAAAACCTGCTATGCCCAATTCTACAAAGCCCAACGACTTTACCAGCATCATGGCAAACATTGACAATCCGCTCACTAATATTCCACCCGCATACAGTACTTTCACGCTGACATGCCGCAACAGGAAGCCGTTGACAAACGAAGTTGCCATGATACCGATATACATGAAAAGCTGATAGAAAGCTACGGAAACTGGTTCGCTCGTGTGACGCATCACATAAGCGCCCACAAATATCTCTACCACAGGAAGCACGAACGCGTAGAGCAGGTTAGTCATCAACAGTACACGCACATTAGGTGTCTGCTGTCTGAAGAATTGGTATTCTCTTTTAAGTTTATTCATTCCCTACCTTAATATATGTCATGACTTTAATGAACGAAGAATTTCTTCAATAGATAACTTCGCTCCGCAGATTACCTCGTCACTTGCACCATAGTAAATGGTCACTGTATCCCCCTCTACCAAATGACCGTTAGTGAAGACTACATTTCCGAAAAATCCAGTCTGCTCGTAGGGAGCAATCGGCTCCATTATAGGAGCTTTGCTTCGGGCGATTACCTTAGAGGGGTCATTCAAATCAAGCAGAAGGGCTCCCAAGCAATAGCGGTTCTGATAATCTGCACCATGATAAATCTCCAGCCATCCTTCCTCTGTACGGATAGGCGCGGCACCTGCGCCCACACGGGCACAATCCCAACTATCGGGACGAGTGGTCGCAATACAACGGTGGTTGCCCCAATGCAAGCGGTCGGGGGATTCGGCAAGCCAGATATAGTTGCCACCCAGTTCGGGACTACTCGGACGATGCAGGGCAAGGTATTTTCCGTTTATTGTCTCTTCAAACAAGGCACAATCTTTATTATGAGGGGGAAAAATCATACCGTGACGAGTATAATTCTTCCAGTCACGAGTGTGAATCAGCCCCACGCCGACAGCAACCGAAGAGACTTCGGTAAACGTCAGGTAATAACCATCGGCAGTAGTGGCTACCCGACAATCTTCGATGCCGAAAGCTTCCAAAGCTCCCTGACCGAAAATAGGCGGATAATCCGGCTCTTCTTTAAAGTGGATGCCATCCTCGCTCGATACCAGCCGGAGATAAGACATGGTAGTCAGATAATTCTGTCCCGCATATCCTATCACACGAGGGTCAGAAGCATCCAGTTTCGGGTCATTTTCGTCAAAAGAGAGTACTTCTATCTTCCTTTCCTTATTATATACAGGAAAACTAATCACTCCCTGTTTCTGCACAGGGCGTTCGGCCACCCGCAACAATAACCATATTTTTCCATCGAAACGGAACACGCCGGGATTCAGGAAACAAGTAATTTCCATCCCTTCTATTCCCGGTTGTAAATCGGATGGTTTCAGTAACGGGTTCTGATGAAATCGTTTTGCAATATCCATTTTTAGATTATTAAATATGTGTTGTTTTTACTTCTCGTGGCAAAGCTACCCCACATGGTAACGGAAAGAGTGTACTATATTCTCAAAAGGGTATACAGGTGTTGTACAGCATATTTTTATCTTTGTTTTCTTATTTTTCCTCTCTATCTTTGCGATATGATTCTACGAAAACACCCATATTTCCGTTACATCTGCATCCTTATTTATTCATGCCTGATGCCCGCTTTATTACATTCGCAGAATGTAGTAAAACAGATTTCCAATGCGGACGGATTATCCAATAATTCGGTGAATTGCTTCCTCGAAGATTCGGAACATACGCTTTGGGTAGGGACATGGGACGGGCTGAATGCATACAACGGACGTAGCTTCAAAACCTATTCTTATAATAAGAGAGAGGCCGGTTCTATCAGCAACAACGTCATTTGGCAAATTATCGAGCAGAGCGATTCTATTCTGTGGGTGTCTACGGACTATGGAGTAAACCGATGGAAACGTTCCACGCAACAATTTACTCCTTATTATCTGGGTACACAGAATAACCCGCCGAAACAGGAGAAATCATTTCTGTTGGGCATCACTTCCGGCAAGCATATCATCTGCTACGTGAAAGAACAGGGCTTATTCTATTTTGACGACCGGAAACAGGAGTTTGTCTCATTGAAGAATGACCTTCCTGATGACATCAGAAACTTCGTTATTGATTCCAAAGACCAATTGTTTTTTCTCACAGGACATGGACAATTGTTACATTATCAACTGGGTATCCATAATTCCAGTCCCGAACTTTCTTTCAAGGAAGAAATCAAGCAACCTGTCCCTGTTTCCAATATTTATCTTTCCCAGGATTGCCTCATCATTCACAATGACCGGACGTTGACCGTTTCACAAGATAACCGCATATTGGATAGCATCGACATTCCTGAAAACAAGACTGTGTCACAAGCCATCTGCCACGGGGAATATCTTTTTATCAGCTTTATCGAAGGGGGATGTATCAGGTATAATCTCGAAAACGGGACTTCAACGAAGTTACCCCAACTACCGGCGAAGGCTTCTATTTTTACTATTTATATCGGTTCTCAGAATATCCTCTGGGTAGGTACGGACGGGCAAGGAATATTGGAAGTGTATGAACATACTTCTCCATTCCATACCGTAAAGACGGATTATCCGGTACGTTGTTTCTGCGAAGAAGACAACGGCAATATACTCGCAGGGACGAAAGGAGAAGGTATTCTTCTGCTCGACAAACAGGAGCGGAGCGTCAATCCCTATCTATCAACCGCCAACGGACTAATCTCCAATTCCGTTTATACCATCCGGAAAAATATGTCCGGGGATATATTTATCGGAACCGAAGGAGCAGGCATTAATTATATTCCACTCAACAGCGGTCAGGTGAAGAAGCTGAATATTCCCACCGGATTTCCGGTTTTCAGGGCTGTGTACAGTATCCTGTTTACTCATAATGATTCACTTTTATGGTTGGGCACTTCCGGTTACGGGCTTATCAAGTTAAGCCTGCAAAGGGACGGAAAAGCCTATAAAGTGACAGACATGAAACAATATAAATCTCCCGGCCCTTCTTCACCAAGCAATAATATTATCTATTCGGTTATTGCCGGATACAATGAGAATGAACTTTGGCTAGGCACGCGAGGGGGCGGAATCAATAAGTTCGATATTGCCTCCGAACGTTTCCGGCAGATTAATGAAATAGATTCCGGTTTGTCCCTGACTAACAATGACGTGATTTATCTGACTAAAGGAGATTCCACGAGTATCTGGATAGGTACAAGCTATGGACTTAACCGGTTGTTCCCGACAGCCAATCCCCCTTCTATCATCGAATATACGGATAATAACGGATTACCCAATAATACGATTCACGGTATCCTGAAAGATGAGAACGGGAATATTTGGGCAAGCACCAATCAAGGTATCTCCTTTATCGACCTGCCTTCGGGAAAGATTACTAACTATTCTTCGAGAAACGGACTGCAAAACGATGAATTCTCTGACGGAGCTATTTTCAAGGATAAAGCCGGATGGTTGTATTTCGGCGGTGTCAGCGGACTGAATTATTTCGACGAGAACAAGATACGATTGAGGGAACACGTCGCTTCGTTGAGCCTGAACAGTCTGAAAATAAACAATGCCAGTCAGAATATTTATGAACGGATTCGTAATCATACGCTCCGGTTGGATTATGACGAGCCTTATATCACATTGGGATTTGCCGCGCATGATTTTATCAATAATGAGAATTGTGAGTTCAGTTACCGTATTATTGACTTTGCCGACGAGTGGATTTATAATGAGAACAATTCAAATATAGTTATCACCAAACTGCCGCCGGGCAAATACAAACTGGAAGTAAAATGTACCAATGGTGACCGGGTATGGAGCAATCAAGTCTATTCGCTTCATCTGGACGTTGCCTATCCCTGGTGGCTCAGTACCACTGCTTTTATCATATACTTTATCCTGATTGCCATTGCTATCTATATCACGCAGTCCGTCATCAAAAACCGGATTCGGCTGAATCGTCAGATTCTACTGGAGCATATAGAAAAACAGAACCAACAACGTATCCACGAATCGAAACTGAACTTCTTCACGAATGTGGCACATGAGTTCTTCACTCCGCTGACGCTGATATATGGCCCGGCTCAGCACTTGTTGGAAAAGGCAGACCTAGACAGTTATACCAAAAGATATATCTACATTATCAAAAACAATGCCGACCGGATGCAGAAACTTATCAACGAACTGATGGAGTTCCGGAAAGCAGAATCGGGACATACGGCTATCTATGCGGAGAGAGTGGATATTCAGTTACTCGTTGATTATGTATCGGACAACTATACCGGTATAGCTGAAGAAAATAAGATAGACTTCAGTTTCAAAAGCAAAGAAGTATCATCTTTTACGACAGACCGGAATGCATTGGAAAAAATAATCTTCAATTTACTTTCCAACGCATTCAAATACACGCCGTCCGGCGGATATATCCGTGCCGAGATACGGCAGAATGTCGCTGACGGGACATTACATTTTCGCATACGCAATTCAGGCAAGGGACTGACTGAGAAACAAATGAGCGAGATATTCAGCCGGTTCAAGATTTTTGAGAGCAGTAACCTGAAACATGCGGGAAGTACCGGAGTCGGACTGAATCTGACCAAGAGCTTGACGGAGTTACTGGGTGGTGAAATCAATGTAAGAAGCGTATTGGGAGAATATGTAGAGTTCAATGTATCTCTGCCACCTATGCACGTGAATTCAGAAAAGGCAAGTCAGTCGGCAGAAGAGGAGACAGAAGCCGATGAAATGCTTTTTGTCCCTAAACAAAAGGAAATTAGTATATTGATTGTAGAAGATGAAAAGAATATCCGCGAACTTCTGAAAGATATCCTGCTCCCTTATTATCAGGTTCGGGAAGCGGCTGATGGAGAAGAGGCGCTGAAAGAAGTTGAACAGAAACAACCGGATATTATTATCAGCGATGTATTGATGCCCAAACTGGACGGCATCACCCTCACGGACATATTGAAATCCAATGAGCGGACAGCTCATATTCCGATTATCCATATCTCTGCCAAGAACTCTATCGAAGACCAGATTAACGCTTACAATCATGGAACGGACTTATATATTCCCAAACCTTTCCACCCGAGACATGTATTGAGCGCGGTAGAGAATATGATTAATAAATACTCCCTGATGAAAGAGTATTTCAAATCCGGCCGTTCCTCTCTCATCGTAAGAGACGGAATCTCCATGCACAAAGAGGATGAGTTGCTACTGGACAAGATTATCAAATTCATAGAAGATAATATTGACGACGAATCCATAAACCCGGATTCTCTCGCTGACTTTATTGGGGTAAGCAAAGCAGGACTGTACCGTAAGCTCAAAGAATTGACGGAAAAGACACCAAGCGAATTTGTCCGGACTATCCGCCTGGAATATGCGGCCGGCCTGTTAAAGACTACCAAACTTACCGTCACCGAGATTATGTATAAATCGGGCTTCTCGAACAAGTCTTATTTCTATCGGGAGTTTGCCAAGTTATACAACACTTCTCCCAAAGAATATAGAAGTGAACATACAAAAGAAAAAGATACTAAATAACCATCTAACAATAAAAACAATGAGAAAACTTTTTATTGTATTGGCGCTCTGCGGTGTGTCAATACTGAATGCGCAACAACTGAATGTTGCTTCTTACAATGTACGAAACAGTAACCCGAACGATGCCAAAACCGGAAACGGCTGGGAACAGCGGTGCCCGGTACTCACCCAGTTAATAACTTTTCATGATTTCGACATATTCGGAGCGCAGGAAGTGAAACATAATCAACTGGAAGATATGCTGAATGCCTTGCCGCAATACAGTTATATAGGCGTAGGAAGGGATGACGGGAAAACGAAAGGGGAATATGCACCTGTCTTCTACCGAAAAGATAAATTCAAGCTACTCAAATCAGGAAACTTTTGGTTATCGGAAGATACCTCGAAGCCGAATAAGGGATGGGATGCAGCCTATACCCGTATCTGTACATGGGGAGAATTCAAAGATATTACAGGTAAGTTCAGATTTTGGTTCTTTAATCTGCACATGGATCATATCGGAGTAGTGGCACGTCGCGAAAGTGCCAAGCTGGTTATCAGCAAGATTAAAGAGATGTGTGGCAAAGAACCCGTCATACTTACAGGAGATTTCAATGTAGACCAGACCAGCGAAAGCTATCAAGTACTTCACGAATCCGGAATATTATCAGACTCTTATGAGGTCGCGCAATTGAGATATGCAACGAATGGAACATGTACGGGATGGAATCCGGATACATATACTCCCAATCGTATCGACCATATTTTCGTTACTAAAAACTTTGTTGTTGAAAAGTACGGAGTACTGACGGACACTTACCGGATTAAGAATGAAGCTACCGGAAAGTATGAAGCACGTATCCCTTCAGACCATTTTCCAGTGAAGGCGGTATTGAAATATACCAAGTAAGCAAAGCAGAATTCGAAATGATAATATAAGCCTGTCAATGTTCTATTTTTAATATTTTGCAGGGAAATAGCTGGTTAGAAAATAACGAACCAGAAAATAAACTGCATAAATAAATGCATGAGCATACAAAAAGCAGCCTAATATTACATAAAACCAAACAGGATATGCATCTTTCTCTATTCGGAAACTGTTCATTGCTTTAAAACCAACGAGATGTTCCTCGGTGTGCATCGACTTGTTCCTCACCGGGGAAGTTATCGTTTCCCGCTGAGGAAGATAAAAATGAGCTATTAAGAAGCATTTTCTATCTAGTTTATCATAATATATCGAAAAGGGAAAAACAATAAAATGATTAGTTATTCGGATATTTACTCTCCGAATAACTAAAATAATCAAGAATCTGTCACACCTCAAATAAAATATTCTCAAAACAGCAGAAATAGAGAATCACATAATTGCAAATGCTTGGCATCTTCCTGCTTTTCCTTACCAAACTGCGATTTACGTCCTTCTCCGATGATTAAATATTCCTTTTTTAAGAATCATCGTTTTTTAAGAGGACTACTGATTTATTCAAAAGGCTCTTTCAAACATAACGAATTACATTTCTGATACGAGTTTCGTGCGAAAACATTATCAATATAAAAACATCTGAAAACATAGACAGAAACAATTTCGATATTAATAATGCCAATCACTTGATACAGAAACCTTCCTTCTCTTTATTCTCCTTCCATAATATCCGGCTTTTAGGGTATTAATATTTGGCAACTGATAAATTATGACTTAATAAACAGGCTAGTAACAGACGAAAGAATAAGTTGAAAGAGCCAGCGGATACAGTCGAGGCAATTAGCTTGCCAACAGCCGCCCCGCCCTACTTAGTTAAAAAGCAACCATAATCTGCTCATTAATACCTTTATCAGGTATCCGCACACTACACATACCGTTTTCCTTATCCCAACTCCATAGTACGGATTCCGTATTATTCTCCAAATCTGCTTCCAGTCTTTCCGGTCTGGCTTTCTTTATTTTCTTCCCTTGGACAGTTACCTCTTTGGGCACTTTCGCAGAATAAATACGGAATAGAAGATTTCTTGGACCGGGGACAGTGTACCCCTTTCCTTCGCGGGCAGAAACAGTCAGCTCAATTCCATCCGGCAAGGTTCGGCATACAATGGGAGTTTTTGCAAACTCGTCACGTTGGTATCCCAGGTCTTCTCCTTCGTCCTCGTAGAGAGTAAAATTCGCCTGTACACCTTCCTGTGCCGGAAAGATTTCAAAAGTCAGCGGATATACCGGCTTCTCATGGGTGTAGTTCATTACAGGCATGGTAGGTATAATAGAACCTTGTTTTACAAACATCGGTATGGAAGACAAGGGAGCGTCGACGGTAGTCCATTGCTCACCGGCGTAGACCGTCTGCTTGTTGTTATAGTCAATCCATGTACCTTCGGGCAGGTAGACGTTCTTTGTGCGGGCACCTTTCTTTACGACGGGGGCTATTAATAATTCACTGCCGAATAAGAATTGGGCATCCGTGGAGAAAGTTTCCGTATCCGCCGGATATTCAAGGAAAAGAGGACGCATGATAGGCAATCCCGTATCGTAAGCCTCGCGGGCGTAGGTGTAGATATATGGTAGTAGACGATATTTGAGTTCGATAGCCGCTTTAGCGTTCTTTTCCGCTTCCGAACCGAATAGCCAGGGTTCTACTGCGTTATCCCCTTCGTGGTGAATACGGCTCAAAGGGTTGAAAGCACCGAATTGCACCCAGCGGGTATAGAGTTCCGCCATAGCCGGATAATCTTCGATGTCTCCGCAATAGCCTGTAATATCACAAGTAGAAAACGGGATTAGTCCCAAGCCGGCGGAAAGCATTACTGGAATCTGATTGGCTAGCTGTCCCCAACCTTGCAATACATCGTCCCCGTTGCCACAATCACCTGTCCAACCGAACGTATAGCGTTGTAATCCCGCATAGGCGGCACGGGTCATTTGGAAAATACGGCGGTTCGGGTTTCTCTTTTCAAATTGCTCTTTGACTACCTTGTCCCAGGTCAGTCCGTAGACGTTATGGATTTCATCGTGCATGCCGAGGTAGTGCTGCATGACCAAACGTTCCGTTTGCTCTTCGTTGCTCCAGGCAGGTTCGCCCATATCCGTCCAAAAGCCGGAGATGCCGTCGTCAACAGGTTTCTGTTGATAAGTTCCCCACCAGTCGGCTACGGCGGGTAAGGTGAAGTCCACCACACCGCAGTTACCACCCCAAGGCCAGGGCATATCGTAACTCTTGCCGGTCGTACTGTCCTTTACGAAATAACCCAGGCGGTCTGCTTCTTCCCATTGCTTTTTATTGGCTTGGGAGATAACCGGGTCTTGGGATACGATTACTTTGAAGCCCATCCCTTTCAGGTCGGAAAGCATCTTCTTCGGGTTCTCATAGTTCCCTTTCCGCCATTCGAAGTCCTGCAAGTGTTCCGTCCAGCCGATGTCCTGATAGATAATGTCACAAGGGATTCCCCGCTTACGGTAGCCTTCGGCTATTTCGCGACTTAACTTCTCGCTTGTCAACAAGCCACGGCATTGCGCAAAGCCTAAAGCCCATTTCGGGGGCATGATAGGTTTGCCGGTCAGGTCGACGTATTGGCTGATGATTTCTTTATAGTCTTTACCAAAGATAAAGTAATAAATCATTTCGCCGTCCGGGGCTTCGAAGCTGTAATAATCACGGCTTTCCGTACCGAACTTGAATTCCGTCTTATATGTATTATCCAGGAAGATGCCATATCGGTAGCTGCTCATAAAGAAAGGGATGCTTTTGTAAAGCGGGTCTTCAGCTACGCTGTAACAAGGCTTGTCGCTATTCCACATTTTATATGACTCTCCGCGACGGTTCATCTTGCCCGCTTTCTCACCAAGTCCGAAGAAATGCTCGTCACGACGGAGAACCTTATATTCCACTTTCCTTGTTCCTTCACTCACGTGCCCCTTGTCGGCATAGTCACTAAACAGGAGCTTCTGATACTTGTCGAATATCTGAAGGCTCATGGGGGATTTATTCACCCGGATGCGCAGCTTCTGGGTGAATATTTCGTAGCAGGCAGCCTGCTCGTCCACATGAATCGCACCTACCTCTTCCAGTTCCTCATTGATGACGGCAAAAGAAGCGTTCTTCCGCTGAAATCGCCCGTCGGGCGAGAAGTATATTTTTACTACGGAAGGGCTGCAAAGTTGCAGTTGCAAGGCGGCGCTGTCCGCCAGGTGAAAAGTCACCCGGCGTCCCTGCTGCGAGAAAGAAGTACATGCTTTCGCACCGTCAGTAGCCCAAAGCACTGAAAGGGGGAGAAAACAGGCTATCATCCATACTATTATCCTGGTCATACTTCTTTGGCTCTCCCTTACAATGTTTCCACTTCTGACTATTATCCTGTTCATACCTATTATTCTGTCCATATTATTCTGTTCATACTATTCTGCGCATGTTTTTCTACGCATATTATCCTGTTCATATTCACAGTTGCCGCTTGTTTATTCGTATTCCACTACAAGCATTGTCCAGTAACTCAATGACGGAAGCGTCACCTTTATCTCGTTTCCTTCCTGCGTAAAGTCCAGCTTCCGGGATACTCCGAAACTCGCATCCGGTGAAGCCACCCAAACGGATTGTACCGTACCTTTTACGGTTATCTTTGTCTGAGCCGACTCAATCAAAGAAGGCGCAGCCTGTGTTCCGTTAGAGTCACACCAGTCGAGATGCACGGCATTGGTATAGTTCAGGAAATGAATCACGTCCCTGTTGTCGAACCGTTTTCCGACAGTCGCTATCTGATTGCGGACGGGCGGCCATTGGTTAATAGTCATCTTTCCATCCATAGAAGAAACTGTAGCACCATAGAATTCTCCGCCGTCACGCAAGAGGTTCTCATATCCGGTGATAAAGTCGTAGTAAGTAACCATCGCCTTCTTCAGTTCCCCTTTCATCGACAGATTGCTGTTAGGGAAATATTCGGTTGTCAGCATATGTTCGCCCAATTCGAGATGCGCACCGCCCCATGCATGGATAGCGGCATTTGCCATTAATACACCGGGCGTATTAAAGTAACCGCGTCCCTCGCCGCCGAGCTTATAATTCATATAAGCAGCCAATACGGTTTTCTTTCCGTTCGACCATTTATCATTGTCCGTGATAACGCCGGAAAGGATGCTGAAACCATTACTGGTGGGTTTGTCCCAAACTTCCGTATAGAGGAAGTCCACCGGAGAATTGGCAATCTGGTCTTTCTGCCCGTATTGAGATACGGCATTCATTACCAACGACTTTTCCGGCTGCGCTTCTTTCATCGCTTTTATAAACGCGGGGAAAGTAGCCGCAAGGTCAACGGAGTTACCGTTATAATCGTATAAAGTTCCCCGTCCGCCCAACTGGTCAATCTGATAGCCGTCGAAATCAAAGACTTCATATACATCGTTGTTTTGCTGAACCATGTAATCCCTCCATTCCTGCAAAGCGGGATTCGTCAGATAAATGTTGCTCTTGAAAGGAGAGCCCAGCGGATGATAATCCTTGTTTCCATGGTTCCTGTCCTTGAACAGATACCAATTTTCCTTTACGCCATCATCGACAGCATCGTTCAAAGCTCCATAAGCAAGATTATAGAAAAGAGATTTCATCCCCCGCTTATGACCGGCATCAATATATCCCTGTACGGTAGAACGGTAACAATCACGGTTGATAATATCTTTCCATACGTCCATCGGAGAGGAAGGTGAACCCGCCAACGGCTTATGATGCTTGTAATGCCAGTCCTGATACTGCACATAGTTGATATGATGGCGGTTCAGGTTATCCATTACCTTGTTAATCTCCTTTTCGCTCATTTTGCCATATTCGGAGAGAAATCCGTTGCGCGGAAAACGTGCAGGGTCGGAAGACACATCAATGGCAATGCTGCCCAGAACAACCTCTTCGCCATTCTCTACTGTATATAAGTCGACCATATAACCTTTAAAGTCATCTGCCGGCGGATTCCAACTCCATGACTTTCCGGTGAGGGGAGTTTCGGAAAGCACCTTGTTGAGATGCTTGTACCGGATGGTCACTTGCCCTTCGGGCAGATTATTCAGAGAGAGCTGCACCGGTTCCCCCGGTTTGTAGGCAGCCTTATCGGTAGACAGCAGTACGGTGATATAGCCGTCTCCGTAAGTAATAGGATTGTGCGAAGGCTCGTCGTCGATACAACCGGCCAATGAAAAAGCCAGGATACAAGCCATTATATATTTCGTCAGTTTCATAATTCAATCTGTATTAATCGTTATTTCTTTTGAAAATGAATCTCCTTTTTATAGGTATTGATAGTAACCTTAAAGGTTCCGGCATTATTCATATACCATTTATTGTCGCCCTTATCAGAAGAGAGATAACATGAGCCTGTAAACTCATCATACACTCCTTTATTATCTTCTTCCGCAACAAAGAATAAACCACCGTAATCACCGAATTGGAGAGGAAACTTTATCTGTCCGGTTCCCAATTCTCCTTCATATACAAATTCATTCTTGTTAGAGCTGCTTTGTGTAAGTTCTTTCACATTCTCCCAGGCAAAATCTCCGGATACCGCTTCTCCCATTGCCCAAACCTTCTCGTAAACTACAATTTGTTCCACTGTCAAGTCCTGGCTACCGACATTGAATGTCACAGCATATTTACTTTTATACGTCTGCTTCTCTTCTGTCACCACTTCAGTCCCTTCTTTGTCTCTTGAAATCCGGAAAGTACCGTCCTGCAATTCTCCATTATAAATGAAAAGCTCAGGGTTCGAATCATCTTTTGTCATGGCTATCGGCGTCTCTCCTGCCGCAGTTCCAATCATCCAAAATTCACTGTTATCCGGTTCTTCACCATCCAAATTGGTGATTTCAATATCCAATGTATTCAGATTTACTTTCACCCGATAGCTGGCACCACGCTTGATATTGAATTTATTATCCGGCCCGTCATTCTCATCCTGACGATAAATCAGTTTATTCTCATCACTTCCGTCCCTGCCAAACGAAGGATAGAAATCACTCTGCTGAGTCACAAATTTAAGTTCACCCGTTCCAAGCTCACCTTCCCAAACAAATCCGTTAGGTTCACCGGCTATCGGAGTCATCTTCGTAGCGTTATCAAGCGACCACTGTCCGGTAGTAGCCGAACCAATCATCCAAAGATTAGGATAAACCATCTCTCCGCCCAAATCCGTAATTTCAATATCCAGAGTACTCAGATTCAGCTTTATCCGATAATTACCCGGAGTGTTTATTATAAACTTTTCGTCCGGCTCATCATCATTCTCCCTATAAACGAGTTTATTCTCATCTTCACCATCTTTATTGAAGGAAGGAACAAAAGAAGTTTTCTGTAAGACAAATTTCAGTTCCCCGGATAGAAGTACGCCTTCCCAGATAAAACCATTAGGCTCATCTTCAATGGAACCCATCGGGGTAGCGCTATCCAGGCTCCATCCACCTGCGGTTGCTCCGCCAATCATCCATAGATTCAGATAACGTTCAATATAAGGTGTCACTTTGAATGTAACGACAGGAGATATCCGGGTAAATGCTTCATGTCCCGATACAATAGCCGTCACGCGGGCTTCAAACTCCAATGTCTCATCTAAAGAACTATTCCATACTTCCGCCAGCAAATCATTCAACTCTTTATGATTAAATGCCAGGATACGGGAATCCGTTGCGCCTATGTCCTTCTTCAATCCTCCTGCGAAGTTATTACCTTTCAAATCCATTTCGAGAGTATAGCTGATTCGGGAACTTGTTCCGTAATTACTGCCGGCAGTCCAGGCAAAATGAAAAGCTTCCCTGTCACTCATCAACTGGTTCAGCTCCACTATCTTGGATGAAACAGACAGCAATAAAGACTCACTCCCTTTATCTGTTTCCATTTCATCGGATGTACACGAATTAAATACAAAACCTGCCAATAAAATAATCAGGCCGATATATATCTTTGTTCTCATAATTCTTCTTTTTCAAAATTAATATCCGGGATTCTGTTTCAAATTTCCATTCGCTTCTATCTCCTTCAACGGTATAGGCATTAACAGGTGCTTTTCCGCTGCATTGGTTTTCCCGATAGAGTGAAGGAACTTCAAGGCATAGTTGTCTTTCAGACGGACAAGGTCGAACCAGCGGTCACCTTCGAAAGCCAGTTCCATACGGCGTTCGTGGATAATCTTTTCGCGCATCTGGTCTTGTGTCAGTCCTTCGATGTCCGCACGGTTAGTCAGTCCCGCACGCTTTCTCACTTCATACAAAGGAACTTCCGCATCAGTCGTCAGAGCTTGTTCGTTCAAAGCTTCCGCTTTCATCAACAATACGTCGGCATAGCGGAGCACCACAAAGTTGGCGGGACTTGTATTGAAATCCATAGAGATAGATTTCGGGACAAGGAACTTACGCAGGTTATATCCCGTAGTGGAATAAGACGACTGGTACTGCTTTCCGTCAAAGTCGGGACATCCCAGGTAAAGGATGGTCTTGTCTTTCCGGTTATCCCCCTCTTCGTATTGGCTGACAAACTCCGCTGTCGGCTGGTTCCATCCATAACCACCTGCTACCATATCCGAATTGCGAGGACCTGTAAATGTACTCAACCAGGAAGCCTGATTCTCATTGTCCCAGAAGTCATAACTGGTCTTGCCATAATACTGTACTTCAAACAATGATTCCGGGCCGTTCTTCTTGTTCGGATTGAAGTTGTCGCTGTAATCCTCATTCAGATGATAGCCCAACTTCTGAATATCCTCACAAAGACGTACAATCTCCGCATATTCTTTTCCCTGAGTCAGATACACTTTTGCCAATAACCCCATGGCTGCACCTTTGGAAGCACGGCCTAAGTCGGAAGCGGAATAAGAAGACTTGTCGGGAAGCAGGTTGACAGCCTCTTTCAAATCATCCTCTATCAGTTTATAAATATCTTCTTTAGAGGCACGGAAAGGCTTCAGATCATCGTCCGAAGTCTGCGGTTCTGTCAGCAAAGGCACTCCACCGAAAAGACGAACGAGAATAAAGTAATAGTGGGCGCGCAGGAATTTGGCTTCACCCAAACAACGGTTCTTCAAGCCTTGGTCGATATTCATGCCCGGCACGTTCTTGATAACGAAGTTGCAACGGAGAATTCCCGGGGAAGGGCCGCGCCATACATCCAGTACGCCGGCATTATCGGTAGTAGTGATGAAGTTAGCCAAGTCGGTAGTCTCAATACCATCCGTACCGCCACCCGCACCAACGATGCTATTGCCGGCTATGATGTCCAGCGTCCACATACGCATGTTATATAGTTTTGGCCATTGAAGCGGCTGATAAGCACCGTTCACGGCTGCTATCGCGTCTTCTGCTGCCTGGAAACTCTTGGAAGTATCGATGGAATCCCATGGTTCCTTATCCAGAAAGCCGTCACAGCTATTCAATGTCAAGCCCAACAAGAAACAAGGGAGTATATATCTGAACTTTTTCATATTTGTCAATCAATTAAAGGTTCTATATAAAAGTGGTTAGAAAGAAACAGATGCACCGAATGTAATATTACGGGCGATAGGATATACGTTATTGTCATTTCCCGAACCGGAAATCTCCGGGTCGAGTCCTGTGTAACGGGTCAAGGTCAGCAAGTTCTGTCCTGAAACGAAGAAGCGTACAGAGGACATCGCCGCTTTCTTGCTCCATGCGGTAGGCAGGGTATATCCGAGAGTTACGTTCTTCAAGCGCAGGTATTTGCCGTCTTCTATAAAGCGGTTGGAAACACGTCCGTTCTTGTTCGGGTCACCGAATACGGCACGCGGCATACTGTTGCTTGTCCCTTCGCCACGCCAGCGGTCGAGAACGGTTGTCATTTGGTTCTGTGCCACGGACATGGCTTCCAAAGAAGCGCGGTTGGCATTATAGATTTTATTTCCCGCTGCCCCCTGCAGGAAGATTTCGAGGTCGAAGCCTTTCCAGGCAAATGAGTTGTTCATTGAGAAAATCCACGTCGGGGTGGGATTGCCGAGATACGTACGGTCTTTGTCGTTGATGACTCCGTCGTTATTCAAGTCCTTGAATTTAATATCTCCGGCAGAAGTGCGGTTGTAAGGGTCGTTTCCTTGTGTCTGAATGGCGTAACGGTCTACTTCTTCCTGTGTCTGGAAGATACCGTTCGTCACGTAACCGTAGAAAGAGCTGACCGGACGACCGACTGCATGGATATTATTATCGAAATACATCGGGACATCCCCGTTCAGGCGAATAATCTCGTTCTTGTTATAAGAAGCGTTGAGAGACGTATTCCATGAGAACTCTCCTTCCAGATTGCGGGAGCTGACGGATACTTCAAAACCTTTGTTGCGCATCTTGCCCGCATTAATCTTGGGGACATTGATGTCCGAATATCCGGTGGAGATAGGCACTACCATGTTGACAAGCATATCGTTCGTGTTCTTGATGTATGCATCGAGACTCAAATTGATGCGGCTGTCGATTAATGACAAGTCCGCGCCGATGTTGTATTGTTCCACTTCTTCCCAACGGACATTCGGGTTCGGCATTACCGAGGGCGCGATGGCATTCACCTGCGTACCATTGAAATTATATTGGATAGTCTGAATAGTAGACGCATACGCATAATTGCCCACACTTGCCTGATTACCAGTCAAGCCGTATCCTGCACGGATTTTCACATCGCTCAGCCAGAAACTCTTTTTAAAGAAAGGTTCTTCGGAAAGTCTCCAGGCAAGAGATACGGAAGGGAAATTTGACCAACGATTCTGCTTGCTAAAACGGGAAGAACCGTCGCGACGAATCGTAGCTGTCAACAGGTATTTATTGTCGTACGTATAGTTGAGACGTCCCAAGTAAGAGAGCAACGCCCAATCGCTGCCGTTACCGTTGACAGTCGGTTCAAGCGTACCATTATCCAATTGCTGGGCGGTGGGACTGATAAATCCCATAATAGAGCCGCTTAAATATTCGTATGTATTACTCTGGGCGGAAGAACCGACCATCACGGTCAATTGATGCTTTTCCGCAAAAGTCTTGTTGAAGGTCAGGGTGTTATCCCATAGTAAGGTAAGACTCTTGTTATATTTGCGGGAAGCATAGGATTCCGGTTGTGAAATCGGTTGCCAGTCATACTTGGGCGACCAGCCTTTATCATCCCAGAAGAGTGCCTGCACACCGACGATGGTTTTGAAAGTCAGCCATTCCCATGGTTTCACTTCGGCGTAGATATTACCCAGTACATTGAAACCTTTGGTAGCGGTGGAGTTAGTCATCATCTTTCCGATAGGGTTGGCAATATCTCCTACGTACATCGGGAGTCCCACCGGCCCGGCCCATGAACCGTCGTCATTCTTGATGGCTTGCGTAGGCAGTGCCAGCATAGTATTCTTGATGCTGTATTCTCCCTTTTGCTTGATGTCATGGTTCAGGGACAGTTTGTTTCCCATCTTCAACCAGTTGTTCATCTGGGTATCCATATTGAATTGTACGGTGTAACGC
The DNA here is from genome assembly GCF_900130125.1 of Bacteroides congonensis. Taxonomy (GTDB): domain Bacteria; phylum Bacteroidota; class Bacteroidia; order Bacteroidales; family Bacteroidaceae; genus Bacteroides; species Bacteroides congonensis. The sequence continues at coordinate 1,009,813 of NZ_FQXY01000010.1, read as the reverse complement.
TCATATTGAGTAGTACGCACGATACCTTCTTGGTTAAAATAAGCGGCAGATACATAATAAGTCGTTTTATCATTTCCACCTGAATAGTTCAGTGAATAGTTTTGGGTGGCAGCCGTCTGAAAAAGTTCGTCTGTCCAGTTCGTTCCCCTGCCTAGTGAGGTGGGGTCTTCAAACAGCGGGTTTTGCGGCTGACCGTTGGCAGTCATCATTTCATTGTGAAGGGAAGCGAATTGGGTGGCATCCAGTAAATCCAGTGTGCGGATGGCTTTCTCAATACCGTAAGAGGCTTTGAAGTTAAAACGGGAAGCGTCCGATTTTCCTTTCTTTGTGGTGATGATAATCACTCCGTAAGCTCCGCGTGAGCCGTAAATAGCGGTGGCGGAAGCATCTTTCAATACGTCTACCGTCTCCACGTCGTCCATATTAATCATGTTCAGGGGAACATCGGTCGGCACTCCGTCAATGACGAGCAACGGGTCGCTGTTGTTGATAGAGCCGATGCCGCGAATCTTCATCGACACGTTATCGCCCGGCGCACCACTCGAAATCACCTGAAGTCCGGTGGCGCGTCCCTGCAAGGCTGCTCCGAGACTGGGGGACGGTTGTTTCATCAGATCTTTGGAAGAAACGGAAGAGATGGCACCCGTCAGGTCGCTTTTCTTCATCGTACCGTAGCCGATTACTACGACTTCATCGAGAACTTCGGTATCTTCCTTCAATGTAATTGTAAGAGACGTTTTTCCGTTTACCGGAACGGTCTGGGTGGCATATCCGATAAAAGAAACGGTCAGCGTACTTTTAGGGGACACTTTCAGAGAAAAATTCCCGTCCATATCGGTAATCGTACCGTTCGTCGTACTTCCTTCCACTACACTGGCACCGATAACCGGCTCGCCCGTAGCATCTACGACATGTCCTTTTATTGAAATCTGTTGTGCGAATGCACCAAGAGATAGGAACAAGCCCCACATTATTAATAAGAGGCGGCGTTCAAAGCCTTTCGACTTCATGCTCTGTTTCATGTACATTAATTTAAAGTTAATATTAGGGTTACTTTTGTTTTTATTCGCTGCGTCATTTCCTGAATGACCGTGAAACAAAAGTATCCACATTTAATACTGCTTCTTTGAGCAGATAGCAAAAATATAGTGGTTCATACAGTTTCTCACAGTATAAACCACTAAGAATAAGAACATTACAAAACAGTAGTCAGACTAAAAAAGTAGTGGTTTTCTTACTCTTCCACCTTCCCTATTTTCATTACTTTAGCTTCAAATTCATCTCTTTCTCCCAAAGCCTTGTTGCGGACACGTGTCCGGTAATTATAAATGGTAGTCACGGAGTAACGGAGGAATTGCGCTATTTTAGTGCTGTCCGTGATTCCCAATCGGATAAGGGCAAAGATGCGGAGTTCGGTGTTCAGCAGTTCTCCCGGTTTGGGTTGCATCGGTTCGGTAAGCAGGGCATTGAACTCGTCTACGAAGTTGGGAAAGAGTTGCAGGAAGGTCATGTCAAAGTTGGCATAGAACTCTTTCAGTTCTTCGTCGAGGAATTGGGAGGATTTTATGGCTTTATAAAGCTCTTCCACTCTGCCGGCGGCGGCAATCTTATTCAGGGAGCGGCGGTATAAGTCCATCTTATCCAGGTAAGCGGAACACTGATCCATATAACGGCCGATGTATTCTTCCTTGATATAGTTGGTTTCCGAAAGTGTGTGGTTCATCTCTTTCAGTTGCGAGTTGGAGTCATGCAGTTCTTCGTTCAGTTCTTGCAGGAGCGTGTTGGTATGAACGACTTCGCGACGGGCGGCGGCTACTTTCTTCATCTGCTTGTACACAAAGAAGATGGCTACCAGCAGAAATACGGAAAGCAGGCTGATACAAATCAGAGAAGTCTTCATTTCCCGTTGCTGACGTTCCGTCTTTAACTGGTAGGCTTTGTCGATAATGGGAAAGACTTGCGAGATTTCCAGGGTACGAAGGCGGGCATTACAAAGGGTTGCATCTTCCAGTGAACATTTCAGATAGTTATAGGCACGGTCTATATCCCCGTCTTCGTAGACGAGCGAAGCGAGCTTCCGCAAAGAAACATACTCTTTTACTGCCGATTTCAGGTCGGCAATGGCTGAAAGAGCCAGGTAATGTTTTTGTCCTTTCTTATCGCCTTTCAAACGGTAGGCTTCCGAAAGCGTGTAAGCAAGCATGGCCTTTGCATGATTGTCCAAAGAAGGTTTCCCGTAGAAATCCATCAGCATATTTATCGCCTGGTCATATTGCGCATGAACCGTGCACTTATCCGCCAGTACCAATACATGCCCCAAAGAATCGGATACATTGGTTTGCAGAAGAGAGTCGCGGTACAAGTCCGTCATGCGGTAATACTCTTTCTTGGCTTTTGCCGTGACGGCATAATCGCCCATCAACCCATAAATAGTGCGGTATAAATGATAATAATAGGAATACAGATAATCGGGCAAGGTTTTCTTGTCAATCTCACACAATAGTTCAAGCGCTTCTTTATACATTCCGGTGGTTCCCATCACTTCCGCCATATTCATGGCAGAATCATCCAGGTAATCCGATTTATTCAGACGGTGTGCCAAGTCCTGTTTCCTTTGGGCGTAGACAAAAGACGAGTCCAGGTTATAAGCCCGGTATTCATCGAAAAGACGTCCACAGAATCCATATCGCTGTTCGTCGGAAGCAGCTTCAGACAGTAACTTTTTCAAGTCGGCAATACGTGTTTCCTTTTCTGCCCCATAAGTCTGGCGGTTCTTAATGATACCATCAATCTCGCGGAGTAACGCATCGGTACTCTTATCATCTTTCGCACAAAGCAAGCCGGGAAGGATTATTGCCACAAGGATAAAAATAACTTTTTTCATAGTGCCGTATGTATTATATATTGCAAAGATAAAAGTCTTTCAGAAACTTTCTGCTTTCAAACAAAAGATTGTAGTTATATAAATCATAATTTACCCTTGCGGATAGTTTTCGGAAATAATAAGCTGATAAATATTTGGCACGACACTGTGAATCGGCTATCTTTACACACACTATTACAAAATGTTATGCATATGCAAGATATTATCAACGGACGTTGCGGTTGGTGCGGAACTGACGAACTGTATGTGAAATACCACGACCAGGAGTGGGGAAAATTGGTGACTGACGATAAGACGCTGTTCGAGTTTCTTGTGTTGGAGAGCGCCCAAGCCGGATTGAGTTGGATAACTATCCTTAAGAAGCGTGAGGGATATCGCAAAGCCTTTTGTGATTTCGATGCCACGCTGGTAGCGCAAATGACCGATGAAGACGTGGAACGGTTGATGCAGTTTGACGGCATTGTGAGAAACCGCCTGAAAATCAAATCGACCATCACCAATGCCAGGCAATTCCTCGCCCTGCAAAAGGAGTTCGGTAGTTTTTATAACTACACACTGACATTCTTTCCCGACGGAAAACCGATTGTCAATACTTTCCGTTCATTGAGCGAGATTCCCGTGTCGTCCCCCGAATCCGATGCCATGAGTAAGGATATGAAAAAACGAGGGTTCAAATTCTTCGGAACAACGATTTGTTACGCCCACTTGCAGGCTTCGGGGTTTATCAACGACCATCTGGTGGGATGCGCTTGCCGGGCAAAATAAAAAGCTGGCCTGTTTTCCTGATAAGATGCGGGATAGATTACAATAACGGGATAGGTTGCAATAACAAGGTAGACTGCAATAAACAGATGCAGAAGAGTAATAGAAAAGAAAAAACAGGAGCAGAAACCACATTATTATAAACATAATTATTATATTTGCAATAATTATATTTATAATAATCAGTATGGCAGTCATTAATAATCCTTTTATCGTAGGCGGATACATATCTCCCCATTACTTTTGTGACCGTGAAGTGGAAACAGAACAGTTGATACGCAACATAACCAATGGAAGGAATGTTGTTATCATCTCTGTGCGCCGCATGGGAAAGACAGGCTTGATTCGTCACTGCTTTTATCAGGATGAGATAAAAGAGCATTATTATACTTTCTTTATTGACATTTACGCGACGGCCAGTCTCAGGGAATTTGTATTCGCATTGGGAAAAGAGATTTTCGAGAAACTCAAACCCAAAGGAATGAAGTTCATTGAACGTTTCTTCTCGGTCATTTCTTCACTGCGTGCAGGTTTTAAATTGGATTCCGTTACAGGAGAGCCAACCTTCGACATTGGATTAGGAGATATCCATGCAGCGGAAACAACGTTGGATGAAATCTTCGCTTACCTGGAACAAGCAGATAAACCCTGTATCGTAGCCATTGATGAGTTTCAGCAAATAGGCAATTATGCGGAAAAGAATGTAGAAGCCATATTGAGAACTAAAGTCCAACATTGCCAAAATGCCCGTTTCATCTTTGCCGGAAGTCAGAAGCATATTATGATGAATATGTTCAACAGTCCGGCTCGGCCTTTCTACCAAAGCGTCAATATGATGCAACTAAAAAGTATCCCACTTACAGAATACAAAGCATTTGTTGGAAGGCTTTTCCTTGAAAACGAAAAGCACATTGAAGAAGAACTGATAGACGAAGTATATAATTTCTTTGAAGGACATACCTGGTATATACAACTCATGTTTAATGAATTATATATACTGACCGGGAAAGGGGAATTATGTAGCCGTTCCCTACAAACCATCGCTCTGACCAATATCCTTCAGATGCAGGACTTCACTTACCAGGAGATTTTCTCCCGCCTTCCGGAGAAGCAGAAAGAGGTACTCATCGCTATAGGAAAAGAACAAAAAGCGATAGGAGTAACTTCAGGAAAGTTTATAAAAAAGTATAAGCTAAGTACTCCCAGTTCCGTACAATCTGCGCTCAAGGGGCTACTGGAAAAGAATTTAGTTTCTCAGGAACAGAATCAATATGAAATATCCGACAAACTATTGGGAGTGTGGTTACAAAAAAACTATTAGGTGCACTGTCCACTATTAGGCTATGAAACAAACTGTTTCATCCTATCGAAACAACTTGAAACTACACAGTTAATATCCTGCTTCCAGGGTGTTAATACTCTATGTCCAAACTGTTAATACCCTACGCCTAGGCTATTAATAGCTGAAAAGACAACTATTAATAGCTGAAAACTCGTGTATTTGCAGCCTATAAATAGAGTATTCGCAGCTAAGATACTGAATGACAATAACTGATACATCACTCATTATATACCTGTGTATTAATACATTGGATAGATACTGCTTTCTTTTTTGATGGTCAGTATCGGGTGGCAGATACTTTTTGTTTTTCAACTTTATAGTCGAACTGCGATTACATTTAAAAATAAGATTGCACCCCATCCACATTTAAAACAGGATTTTATCGCATCTAAATAAGATACTACCCGATTTCAAGAAAATTGAGTAATGTCTTATTTTTTATAATGAGAAAAACCGTTACCTTTGTATATAGCATACAGCTATCATTACAACCATCTAATTTTTTCTCTTATGAAAATATTGAAAGCTTTCCATATCGTTATTGCCATTACCGGGTTACTGACCGGACTGTTCTTCTCATCTTCCATATCTGCCCAGGATATTTCGGGCACCTGGCACGGAAAACTAACTGTCCCCACCGGTTCGCTGACTATCGTATTCCACATCAATCAAACAGAACAAGGAGCTTATGTGACAACACTCGACAGCCCCGATCAGGGAGCCAACGGTATAAAGACGCAATCCACTTCTTTCAAGGACTCCATAGTGACGATTCAGATACCTTCTATCCATGCTTCCTACAAAGGAAAATTGAGCAGTCATCATACGATAAGCGGAACTTTCACGCAAGGAATGCCCATGCCGCTGAATTTGGAAAAGGGAGAAGCCGCTCCCCTCAAACGTCCGCAAGAGCCTCAACCGCCTTTCCCTTATAGAAGCGAAGAAGTCACGGTAAGGAATGAACAGGCCGGCATCAATCTTGCAGGCACGCTGACCCTTCCCGAAAAGGGAACTAAATTCCCGGCAGTGGTTATGGTGACAGGAAGCGGTGCGCAGAACCGGAATGAGGAGATTATGGGACATAAACCTTTCCTTGTCATCGCCGACTATCTGACCCGGAACGGAATCGCAGTACTAAGATGTGACGACAGAGGAACAGCCGCATCGCAAGGTGACCACACAACAGCAACCAACGAAGATTTCGCAACAGATACGGAAGCTGCCATCAACTATCTACGTGGCAGAAAAGAAATAAACACAAAGAAAATCGGCATTATCGGACATAGCGCAGGCGGAATTATAGCATTCATTGTAGCCGCCAAAGACCCGTCGGTTGCATTTATTGTTTCATTGGCAGGAGCCGGTGTAAGAGGTGACAGCCTGATGTTGAAGCAAGTAGAATCAATTTCCAAATCCCAGGGAATGCCGGATGCGGTTTGGCAGGGAATGAAACCGTCTGTACGAAACAGATATGCCATGCTGCAACAAGCGGATAAAACAACGGGCGAACTGCAAAAAGAATTATATGCAGATGTTACTAAAACGATGTCGCCCGAACAACTGAAAGATTTGAATACCGTACAGCAGATTTCCGCCCAAATCAGTTCAATGACTTCGCCATGGTATCTCCATTTTATGAGATATGACCCCGCCAAAGACATGAAGAAAATAAAATGTCCCGTTTTTGCGTTAAACGGAGAAAGGGATATTCAAGTGGATGCCGCTATGAATCTGACAGCCATCCAACAAAGAATCAGTGAAAATGGAAATAAGAAGGTAACTGTAAAAGCCTATCCGAACTTAAACCATCTGTTTCAGACCTGCGAAAAAGGTACATTGGCCGAATATGGACAACTGGAAGAGACTATCAGTCCGGAAGTATTGAAAGATATCACCGATTGGATAAAAAAACAATAAGTCCATCAAATGTATTATCTTGCATTTAGACTGATACTGTACAAATTGATTTAAATCAAAATTTATCCGTGCGAACTCACTCTGACTGATTTTGTTTTACCTTTGCAGCCGAAAAAAAGCAGCGGCAGGTAATTAAGGTAAAAAGTAACAGTATCAGGTATAGTTTCGTATGAAGAAAAGTCTTATAGCATTGGCGTTCGGTACCTTGGGATTAGGTATTGCCGAATTTGTAATGATGGGAATATTGCCCGACGTGGCAAAAGATTTAGGTATCAGCATCCCCATGGCGGGACATTTCATTTCAGCTTACGCCTTAGGCGTTTGTGTGGGTGCACCTGTGCTGACACTGGCTCGCAAATATCCGTTGAAACATATTCTCTTAGTATTAGTCACCTTGATTATGATAGGTAATATCTGCGCGGCTATGGCTCCCAATTATTGGGTGTTGCTTGCTGCCCGTTTCATCTCCGGTCTGCCTCACGGAGCATACTTTGGCGTGGGTTCCATTGTTGCCGAAAGACTGGCTGACAAGGGAAAAGGTTCGGAAGCAGTTTCGATTATGATTGCCGGAATGACTATTGCCAACCTTTTCGGCGTACCGCTGGGAACTTCTCTAAGTACTATGCTTTCTTGGCGTGCCACCTTCCTGTTGGTAGGTATTTGGGGAGTTGTTATCTTGTATTATATCTGGCGTTGGGTTCCTCACGTGGAAGGATTGAAAGATACAGGTTTCAAGGGACAATTCCGCTTTCTTAAAACTCCGGCTCCGTGGCTGATTCTCGGCGCTACGGCATTGGGAAATGGTGGTGTATTCTGCTGGTATAGCTATATCAACCCCATGTTGACTCACGTTTCCGGTTTCTCTGCCGAAAGTATTACTCCTTTAATGATTCTTGCCGGCTTTGGAATGGTAATGGGAAATCTGATTAGCGGACGTCTCTCCGACCGTTATACTCCCGGAAAGGTGGGAACTGCTGCGCAGGCACTTATCTGCATTATGCTATTGCTTATTTTCTTCCTTTCACCTTACAAATGGGCGGCAGCTTTGCTAATGTGTCTTTGTACGGCAGGACTGTTTGCCGTATCCAGTCCAGAACAGGTGTTAATTATCCGTGTGGCAAAAGGCGGAGAGATGTTGGGAGCCGCTTGCGTACAGGTCGCTTTCAATTTGGGAAATGCTATCGGTGCTTATGCAGGGGGACTTGCCATCAGCAGCGGATACCGCTATCCCGCCCTCACCGGTGTTCCGTTCGCATTGATTGGATTTACTCTGTTCCTGATTTTCTATAAGAAATATCAGTCCAAATACGAAAGTTCCTGAAACGGTTATACCCGAAAAAAAGAAAATCAAGCTATCGGATGAAAAAAGAAAGGGTCGGACGGTTATTGATTCAATAATTTACTATCTTTGTACGGTCGTAGCGCGACATGTATTTACATTTTAGATAAAAAAGCGTTTACTGGTTTCTGTGTCAGAGAAAAGTCGAAATTAATCTATATACACATGAAAACAGACGAATGCTCCCTGCTAAGCGGGGGGTATTTCCTGTTTGTGTATAAGGGCTTCGACTCCCTCTCTGACGGATAGGTAAATACCCTTCCGCTTTTTTTATGCCCATACGTTTGCAAAAGATATGAAATATAATCTTGCAATAACTATACAGGCAAGTAGAATCAGACAGGAGTGTCCCGCGTCTGACGGCTATTAAGTTGAAAACGCAACATTCTGGTGTTGCTACTTGCCTTTTACGATATTCTTTTTTAAGGCTAGCTACACCCCGAAGGGGAGCAAATGGATTTTATCCGGCTGCTCCCCTTATTTTTATGAATCCCACAGGCAGGATGGGACTATCAGCAACGGTTTGTTCAATATTCAATAATTAGTTTTATTGCGACTTTTCTTTTGCCATGTATTGATAATGTGTATATCTGCACAAAACTCATATCAAAAATGTGTAAACCATCACATTTCTGATATCAAAAATGTGATGATTTATATATGAGGACGCTATTCTATGGCTGGAGCAGGCAGGACTCATTTATAAGGTTGTGTTAAGCAAGTCGCCAAAGTTCCACTTAAAGGCTTATGATGATTTGGGCGGAAAAAGAATAGCTTGTTCATTCCAGTTCGCATCGGTTATGAATCAAATCCGTACGGTTTTGAATCTTTTCTATTCTGTTTAACTCATTTCAGTACGTTGTGTTTTAATGTGGGTTCCCTGGCTATGTTGTTTAGGGAAACATAAGTTATGAAGTAAGGAAGTGTTAGTTATCTTGCCTTTATCCTTGCGTTAGGCTGCCGGTATTCTTTCATTAGATTACCGGTAGTGTTATCTCACCACGGCCGTGGTAACTATTCGTCACGGCCATGGTAGGTTCTCTTCACAGCCGTGGTAGGAATTTGTCACGGCCGTGATGAATTAGTGATATCGGTAATCTAACGAAAGGATACCGAAGAGATAACGTTAATATCCCGTTAGTATATCCTATGTTTTATAGAGGGATGGGATGATAATACCCTGAGAGCAAAAGTTACTCTCAGGGTGCTATCATGACCTGCTCTCATAGCTGAAGCTACGATGAATAAAGGCTTTGAAGAAATTTATGAGGGTATGAGGGTAAATCGTGAAAACTTTTGTTTGGAGTGCGTGTTTAGTTCTGAAATTGAATTAGTTTATTTTCGCATCAGTTTTGTTCATTACAGTTGCATTTTCTTCTCTTTTCACTTGAAAATCAACAAATTATTTTTATCTTTGTGAGAAGTGCAAGCCTTTCGTTTCTAATAACTTAAAAAAACGACGAGTATGAAACAGCAGTATCTGTTCGACCGCTTCTCGCAGCAAGCGTTGCAAACCCTGCATCGCTACCGTGCTGTCATGTTCAGCCCCACCTTCCGTGATATGTAAATTGCAATTTGAGATTTTTTTCTTCATTTTCCACAATCTACATAGAACAAATTCTTATGGACAAACAATTTCAACCGACCCTTTCTGAAGTACGGGATTGGGTACTCAAACTATATCAGACTTGTGAAGATACCATTACCAAAGCCGAACGCCGGGAACAGCATAAATACGCCGTTATGGTACAACGCCCGCAGGACAAGAAGTTCCTGGTCAAGATGCTTGATGAATCATCGCAAATCCGCGACCGGAAAATACTTGCCAAACGTATCAAGACCCTTCTCGATCAATACGGCGTACCCGAATTTCTGAATAAACGGGATGCTTTCTTATTCAAGATGTACCAGGCATTCGGCTATCATTTCGATTTTATCGCTATCCCGATTATCAAAAAGCGTTTGCGCATGGATACCTCGCAAGTCATCATCAATGAGGAACGTCCGCAACTCACAAAGCATCTGGCTACCCGTGCACAAGAGAAAATCGGGCAGAACGTAAATCTGCTGGGTGAAGTAGTACTTGGTAACGGGGAAGCCGACCATCGTTACCACCATTATTTAGAAGCGCTGGAATCACCCGATATTAATTATATCTCTGTGAAAATATCGGGAATATACGCTCAGACGCATGCCCTGAATTATGAGGAAAGTTTTCCCGAACTCGTCTCGCGAATGTCCGCACTCTATCAGAAGGCTATTGATTTCCCGTATATAGACGAAACCGGTGCAAAACAATCCAAGTTCATCAATCTGGACATGGAAGAATACAAAGACGCGCACTTCACATTGCGTCTTTTCAAGACTATGCTCAGTCTGCCGCAGTTTAAGAATTACTCTGCGGGAATCGTTGTTCAGGCTTATCTGCCGGATGCCCATGATTTCCAGACGGAATTGCTGGAATTTGCCAAAGCCCGCATAGCGGAAGGCGGTGCTCCTATCAAGATGCGCCTTGTAAAAGGTTGTAACCTGGAGATGGAAACGGTTATTTCTTCCCTGAGAGGTTGGCCGAATCCGATTCTTCCTTCCAAGACGGAAGTGGACGCCAACTATCTGCACCTGTTGGAACGGGCATTAATGCCCGAAAATGCCAAGGCATTGCATCTTGGCGTAGCTTCTCATAATCTGTTCTCTATCGCTTACGCTTATTTGTTAGCTCAGAAGTACGGCACAGCCGAATATATGACTTTTGAAATGCTGGAAGGAATGGCCAATCATCTATGGCGTGCCCAGTCTATGCTTGGCAATCGGGTGATTCTCTATACTCCGGTGGTAAAGAACGAGCATTTCCTGAATGCAGTTTCTTATCTTGTCCGCCGGATGGATGAAAACACGGCACCTGACAACTTCCTGACTCACTCTTTCAATCTGAAACCGGATACGGAAGAATGGGACTTCCTTGCGAAACAGTTTGAAGATGCGTATGCGATGAAAGATACTGTTACCCATGTATCGCCGCGTATTCAGAATCGTAATCTTCCCTATACTCCCGTTGCGCCGTCAGATACGATGAAGAATGAGCCGGATACGGATTTCGACTTGCCACAGAATCAGGAATGGGTACGTCGTATCTTCGCCAAATGGAAGAAAAACGGAACGGAAGAGCCGGAAATCATCCCGTTACAGATAGGTGCGGAAACGGTAGTATGCGAAAGCCGTTATAAATACCTCGACCGTTGTCAGAATGATGAAATCTGTATCTGTGAAATGTCACAAGCGGACAGCAGGCAAGTGGAAAAGATTATCGGGATTGCCGAAACAGACCCTGCCGGATGGAGAAAGACTACACTGGAAGAACGGCATCGGATTATGTACGAAGCATCCAACCGGTTGGCCGACATGAGGGGCGACCTGATAGGTTGCATGTGCGCCGTGACGGGTAAAACGGTGATTGAGGGTGATGTGGAAGTTTCGGAAGCGGTAGATTATGCCCGTTTCTATACGACGGCGATGAAGAAGTTTGCCGTATTGGATGACATAGAGATGAAGCCGAAGGGAACGATATTGGTTATTTCTCCCTGGAATTTCCCTTGCGCTATCCCCGTAGGTGGTATAGTGGCGGGATTGGCAGGCGGAAACACGGTTATCCTGAAACCTGCTACTGTGGCAGCTCCGGTTGCCTGGATGTTTGCCAAGGCATTTTGGGACGCAGGTGTACCCAAAGAAGCATTACAGGTCATCATTACCAACCGGGAAGCACTGAAAGTACTGACTACCGCTCCCGCCATCAAGCATATTATCCTGACAGGCGGCACGGATACCGCCCAAAATATCGCAAAGACTGCTCCGGCAACTCCACTATCCGCAGAAACCGGTGGCAAAAACGCCATTATCCTCACAGCATCGGGCGACCGCGACCATGCTATCATGAATATCGTCGCTTCCGCCTTCGGCAATGCCGGACAGAAATGTTCCGCCTGCTCACTGTTGTTGGTAGAACGCTCGGTCTACGAGGATGAGAACTTCCAAAGCAAACTGAAAGATGCGGCAACAAGTCTGAAAACAGGCAGTGTCTGGAATGCCGGAAATGTGGTAGGCCCGATGATTACCAACAAGAATGACAAACTGCTGAAAGCCTTCAATCTCAGACCGGGAGAGTCGTGGCTGGTTCCACCGCGCTTTATCGACGAGAAAGAATATATATTGGCCCCCACCGTAAAATGGGGAGTAAAATCGGGGAGCTTCTCTTTCTGCACTGAGTTATTCGGCCCGCTACTAAGTGTCGGCTGCATTGATAGTCTCGAAGAAGGTATTGACTTGGTCAATGACCTGTACTACGGATTAACTTCAGGATTACAGAGCCTCGACGAAGCTGAACAAAAACTGTGGAAGGACACCCTATCGGCAGGAAACCTGTATATCAACCGGGGAATTACGGGAGCAATCGTCAACCGTCAGCCATTCGGCGGAATGAATATGTCCGCTTTTGGTGGCGGCCTCAAAGCGGGCGGCCCCAATTATTGCACTTGCTTTGTAGAAATCACAGACAAGCCGGACAGCAAGACTGATTATAAACAAAGCTATGAGAAAGCCTGGCAGGAAGAATTCTCAAAAGCCAAAGACATCAACAAGCTATACGGGGAACAGAATCTTTTCCGTTATCTGCCTCTGTATGAAATGATTCTGCGTCTATTCCCGGAGGATACGGACGAAGAAGCATTGATGATTGCCTATGCGGCAAAGATCTGCGGAACACCGCTCGCCATCAGCTTCGACCCGACTGACAACCGTAGTGCCGCACTTGCCGGAGCCGGTTGCGAACTAAGGGAAGAGTCAATGGAGAAATTTCTGGAAGTAATGATAGATTATGCAAGAATACGGACTTGTTCGCCCAATATTCCCCAAAAAATGTATGAAGTAGCTGCGGAATATGATATGTACATTGCGACAGCACCGCCCGTCAAGCAAGGACGCATCGAGTTGCTGCACTATATCAAGGAGCAAAGCATCTCTTTCGAGTATCACCGATACGGTAGTATTTCCGAAGTGCCACCTTGCGAGTAATAATGAAATGAATACTTTCTCCCCTTATTCTTCCGGCTTAACTTTCCAATTGGAAGTAGTCGGGAATAAGGGGAGAAGACAGAAAGTGCACCAAGTTTCCTTTATTAGTTCAAAAATGATTATCTTTGCAAACTAAAACGAGCAACTTGGTAACAAAAGTAATAATAGATTAATATGGCATTGCAATGTGGTATCGTAGGACTACCGAACGTGGGTAAGTCAACACTTTTCAACTGTTTGTCGAACGCAAAGGCACAAGCGGCAAACTTCCCTTTCTGTACAATTGAACCGAATGTAGGTGTAATCACCGTTCCCGACGAACGTCTGAATGCACTGGCAGAATTGGTACATCCCCAAAGAATCGTCCCTACAACAGTAGAAATCGTAGATATAGCCGGACTGGTGAAAGGCGCAAGCAAAGGTGAAGGACTGGGAAACAAGTTCCTTGCCAATATCCGTGAGACAGACGCAATTATCCACGTACTCCGTTGCTTCGACGATGAGAACGTGACGCATGTAGACGGAAGTGTAAATCCTGTCCGCGACAAAGAAATCATCGACTACGAACTTCAGTTGAAGGATTTGGAAACTATCGAAAGCCGTATCCAGAAAGTGCAGAAACAGGCGCAGACAGGTGGCGACAAAGCTGCAAAACAGGCTTACGATGTGCTGGTTCAATACAAAGAAGCTTTGGAACAAGGCAAATCGGCACGTACCGTTACTTTTGAAACCAAAGACGAACAGAAGATTGCCCGTGAACTGTTCCTGCTGACCAGCAAACCGGTAATGTACGTCTGCAACGTAGACGAAGCAAGCGCGGTAAACGGAAACAAATACGTAGATATGGTACGTGAAGCCGTGAAAGACGAAAATGCAGAAATCCTGGTTGTCGCAGCCAAGACAGAAGCGGACATCGCCGAACTGGAAACGTACGAAGACCGTCAGATGTTCCTTGCCGAGGTAGGTCTGGAAGAATCGGGCGTGGCGCGTCTTATCAAATCAGCTTATAAATTATTGAATCTTGAAACTTACTTCACAGCCGGCGTACAGGAAGTACGTGCCTGGACGTACGAAAAAGGATGGAAAGCTCCGCAATGCGCAGGTGTTATCCATACCGATTTTGAGAAAGGCTTTATCCGTGCAGAAGTTATCAAATACGAAGATTATATCCAATATGGCTCGGAAGCAGCCGTGAAGGAAGCCGGTAAACTGGGTGTGGAAGGAAAAGAATATGTCGTACAGGATGGCGACATCATGCATTTCCGTTTCAACGTGTGATTATCGGCAATCACCGACGACTTATTAATTACTAATTCGCTAACAACATGAAATATCTCATTGCAGGAACGGGAGGTGTAGGCGGCAGTATCGCAGGATTCTTGTCGCTGGCAGGCAAAGATGTAACTTGTATTGCCCGTGGAGCTCATTTGCAGTCAATTCAGACAAACGGCCTGAAACTGAAGTCAGATTTAAAGGGCGAACATACGCTCCGAATCCCGGCAACTACGGCTGAAGAATTTAACGGGAAAGCAGATGTGATATTTGTATGCGTGAAAGGTTATTCGGTCGATTCCATCGTAGAACTGATAAAAAGAGCGGCACACAAAGATACGGTTGTCATACCTATTCTGAATGTATATGGAACAGGGCCGCGCATACAGAAACTTGTTCCGGAAGTCACTGTCCTGGATGGTTGTATCTATATCGTAGGCTTCGTTTCTGGCACTGGAGAAATTACCCAAATGGGCAAGATATTTCGCCTGGTATATGGCGCCCATCACGGCACGGTCGTAAAACCCGGATTACTGGAAGCTATACAACAAGACTTGCAGGAAGCAGGCATAAAGGTAGACCTGTCACCGGACATCAACCGGGATACGTTCATCAAATGGTCGTTCATCTCCGCAATGGCGGTAACGGGTGCTTACTACGATGTTCCGATGGGAGAAGTGCAGAAACCGGGAAAGGTACGGGATACATTTATCGGACTTTCTACGGAAAGCGCCGCTTTAGGAAAGAAACTGGGCGTTGAATTTCCGGAAGACCCCGTCAGCTATAATCTGAAAGTGATTGATAAGCTCGACCCCGAAAGCACCGCTTCCATGCAGAAAGACCTGGCACGTGGACATGACTCGGAAATCCAGGGTCTGCTCTTCGATATGATTGCGGCAGCCGAAGAACAGGGAATAGATATACCGACCTACCGGATGGTTGCGGAGAAATTCAAAGAATCTAATCATTAACATTAATCCAATATAGAATGAATGCCATGCTATTATCCATCAACTGGAACCCGAACCCCGAACTATTCAACCTGTTCGGCATTTCTATCCGTTACTACGGATTACTGTGGGCAGTAGGAATATTCTTTGCTTATGTTGTTGTTCACTACCAGTACCGGGATAAAAAGATAGAGGAGAAGAAGTTTGACCCGCTTTTCTTTTACTGTTTCTTTGGTATTCTGATCGGTGCCCGCCTGGGACACTGTCTGTTCTATGACCCGGGGTATTACCTGTCTCATTTTTGGGAGATGATTCTTCCCATCAAATTCATGCCGGACGGAAACTGGAAATTCACCGGATATGAAGGATTGGCCAGCCATGGCGGTACACTAGGATTGATAGTTGCCCTTTGGCTGTATTGCCGTAAGACGAAGCTTCATTATATGGATGTGCTGGATATGATTGCCGTAGCTACGCCAATCACGGCCTGCTTCATTCGTCTTGCCAATCTGATGAACTCGGAGATTATCGGTAAACCGACTGATGTGCCCTGGGCATTCGTTTTCGAGCGTGTGAAAGAATATGGAGCAAACGGTGAAATACTTCCGGCAATCCCCCGCCATCCGGGACAACTCTACGAAGCCATCGCTTATCTTATCCTGTTCTTCATCATGATTTACCTGTATAAGAATTACAGCAAGAAATTGCACCGCGGCTTCTTCTTCGGCCTCTGCCTGACGTATATCTTCACCTTCCGCTTCTTTATCGAGTTCCTGAAAGAGAATCAAGAAGATTTCGAGAACAGCATGATGTTCAATATGGGACAATGGTTAAGCGTTCCATTCATCATAATAGGTGTCTACTTTATGTTCTTCTATGACAAAAAGAAGAAAGTAGCCTGAAACGGAAAAAGGGATTAGCGATGTTTAAATCACTAATCCCTTTTTTTATCATTTACTCTTTCTTGTTAGGGTGGATATCATTTTCTTATTTCCCCCTGACTATCTTCTTTATATCATTCAGCTTATTCAGCGCTT
Source organism: Bacteroides congonensis (assembly GCF_900130125.1). Classification (GTDB taxonomy): domain Bacteria; phylum Bacteroidota; class Bacteroidia; order Bacteroidales; family Bacteroidaceae; genus Bacteroides; species Bacteroides congonensis. The sequence goes on along the minus strand of NZ_FQXY01000010.1, from coordinate 993,246 downwards.
CAATCGGAGTGAGATTATTCACATCCAAATTTAATATCTCATCACGAATCTGGCAAAGAATCGGGTCATCCAACTGGAAGAAGCTCAACTGCATACCACCACGGTTCTCACTTACTTCCGCCAATGGCTTGCCTGCTATTCCCTGTTGACGATTATCAGATTCAAGCTGTTTCAATATCTCGTTGGCGCGTTTCACGATGCTTTTCGGCATACCCGCCATCTTTGCCACATGGATACCGAAAGAGTGTTCACTACCGCCACGTTCCAGTTTACGAAGGAAGATTACCTTGTTATCCACTTCTTTCACCGATACATTATAATTCTTGATACGCTTGAAGGATTTCTCCATCTCATTCAATTCATGGTAGTGCGTAGCAAATAAAGTACGTGCTTTTGCCTTCGGATGCTCATGGATATATTCTACAATCGCCCAGGCAATAGAGATACCGTCGTATGTGGATGTACCGCGTCCCAGTTCGTCAAATAGTACCAGGCTTCGGGAAGAAACATTATTCAGGATATCCGCCGCTTCGTTCATTTCCACCATGAAAGTAGATTCACCTACAGAGATGTTATCACTCGCTCCCACACGGGTGAATATCTTATCCACCAGTCCGATATGTGCACTCTCGGCAGGAACAAACGAGCCGATTTGAGCCAATAGCGTAATCAACGCCGTCTGACGCAAGAGTGCCGACTTACCCGCCATATTGGGGCCGGTTATAATGATAATCTGCTGCGTATTACTATCCAGCATCACATCGTTGGCAATATACTTCTCACCGATAGGAAGCTGCTTCTCAATCACCGGGTGACGCCCCTGACGAATATCCAGTACGTCATTATCCTCAATGACCGGACGGATATAACGATTCTCACGAGCCACATTGGCAAATGACAACAGACAATCCAGCCGGGCAATCTGATTCGCGTTAATCTGTATCTGCGGAATAAATTCCATCAATGCCTGTACCAAATCCGTATATAGTTGCGTTTCCAGCACCAGAATCTTATCTTCCGCCCCTAAAATCTTCTCTTCATACTCTTTCAGTTCCTGCGTGATATAACGCTCTGCGTTGACCAACGTCTGTTTGCGAATCCATTCGGGTGGAACCTTGTCCTTATGCACATTACGGACTTCAATATAATAACCGAACACATTATTGTAAGCCACTTTCAAGCTCGGAATACCCGTCCGTTCGCTTTCGCGCTGCTGTATCTGAAGCAGATAATCCTTTCCCGAATACGAAATCCGACGTAGTTCGTCCAAATCCGCATTCACCCCATCTTGAATCACTCCCCCCTTATTAACAGCCAACGGCGGGTCATTCTTAATCTCTTTGGCGATCCGGTCGCGAATAGTGACACAAAGGTTCAACTGCTCCCCTATCCAGTTCAGGCTTGCGTTATCGGCCTGGATACATGCCAACTTTATCGGCTCGATAGCCTGCAAAGCCACCTTCAACTGAACCACTTCACGAGGCGATACGCGCCCTACAGCGACTTTGGAAATGATACGCTCCAAATCGCCTATCAGATGCAACTGTTCTTCAATCAATTCCTTAAAGTCCGGTTGGCGGAAAAAATACTCCACGACATTCAACCGTTCGTCAATCGGCTTCTTATCCTTCAAAGGAAAGACCATCCAGCGTTTCAGCAAACGTGCTCCCATCGGGCTGATTGTCCGGTCGATGACATTCAGCAAACTGCTTCCGCCATCATTCATATTGCCAATCAACTCAAGGCTACGCACCGTAAACTTATCCAGACGAACATATTTATCTTCCTCAATACGAGCCAAAGAAGTGATATGTCCAATCTGTGTATGTTGCGTCATCGTAAGGTATTGCAGGATAGCGCCGGAAGCTATGATACCATTCTTCAAGTGTTCCACGCCGAAACCTTTCAGGTTCTTCGTCTCAAAATGCTTCAGCAACTTCTCACGGGCGGTGGTTTCCGTAAATACCCAGTCGTCAAGCTCGAAGGTAAAGAACTTGCTGCCGAAATTCCCCTCAAACATCAGGCGTTTGCCACGTTCGAAAAGAATTTCTTTCGGAGCGAAGTTGTTCAGCAGTTTGTCCACATAGTCAAAAGGGCCTTCCGCAGTAAGAAACTCGCCGGTAGATATATCGAGAAAGGCAACTCCACAGGAAGCCTTTCCGAAATGGACGGCAGCCAGGAAGTTGTTCTCCTTATAGTTCAGTACATTGTCATTGATGGAAACACCGGGAGTCACCAGTTCGGTAATCCCCCGTTTCACTAACTTCTTGGTCATTTTCGGGTCTTCCAACTGGTCGCAGATAGCGACACGCTTTCCGGCACGAACCAGTTTCGGGAGATAGGTATCGAGAGCATGATGCGGGAAGCCCGCCATCTCAATAGTCTTTCCTTTTCCGTTGGCACGTTTTGTCAGTGTGATTCCTAGAATTTCGGATGCGGTGACGGCATCCGTAGAATATGTTTCATAAAAGTCGCCGCAACGAAACAGCATCACTGCATCAGGATGTTGTGCTTTCAAATCCAGAAACTGTTTCATCATCGGGGTGAGGACGATTTCTTCTTCGTTCACGGTTCTCTCCCTTTCTTTTTTATTTAGAGTAAACAATTACAATATCTTTGCAAAGATAACGGTTTTTCGGCAGAGAATCAACGGTATCCCCTGTTTCAATTTTCAAAATAAGTGTTGCATAGATTTAAAAAGGAACGGCGTTTTTCTTAACAAATAGGGAGATAATATTAAAACGTGTTATAAAACATACTATTTTACTTGGATAATTTGCTAATTTCCCAAGAGTCCGTATCTTTGCAATGTGTTTTTCATAGTATTAGATTTAAGGTTAACAAAGGTTGGAGCAAGGCGTTGCTCCTTTTTTTATGTCCGTACGTCAATTTACTCCTAAATAATCCTGTATTTTCTTTGCAATATAACGCCCCATTAATTGTTGTCCTTCTACATCCGGATGCAACCCGTCTTTCAAATAACGCCCACGTTCTCCCCAAACTTCGTCTTCCGCTTTAATACCACATTCAGAATAACAATCAATCACCGGAACAGAAAAAGCATTGCATATTTCCCGCAAAACTGCTATTTTTTTCAAGTTCAGGTCATTATGAGACGCACTCCCCGACTGAATCGGCGTACAGAGAAATACCCGACACTCCGGGAAACGCTCGATAATTGTCTGAATAGACCAGCGAGCTCCCCCCGCCATAGTGGTAAGATCCACTTTATCCAATATTTTCTCTTTCAAAGCGTCAGACGCCCTTCCTATTTTAGTATCATTTGTACCCATAGAAAAAACAAATATATCCGGTACCGGAAAACTACCGTTTTCTACTTCTGATATAAACTTCTGAATATGTACTTTTGCCACATTATTGTGTCTTTTCTGTATTTCCACTTTATCATCTGTAGATTTCCACCCACCGGAAATACCGGCAAAGTCCTTACTGCCATATTCTTGCGTATCAATATAACATGCCCATTTTGCCGATCCTACCGCAACATTATGATGAGTGGCAAAACCAAGTATATCAACAACCGTTTTTGACCACTGATTACCCGCAGTAATGCTATTCCCGTCACAACCGAAATGCATCTTATTGAAATCCACCTTCTCCTGTGTCTGCACTCCCCCTTCTTGTGCCTGATGGTCTGCCGAACATCCGGTAAAAAGTAAAACGATTAATATCCATTTCTTCATCTTAATACTCCTTTCTCTATTATTCATCTAAAACCGCTCCATTATCTCCATACACATTCTCCCATTATGGTAAGGACATTTCCAAAAACCCGCCTTATCTTCTGCACGATTCACTGTTCCGTCTGCACGTATTCCCCAAAACCATTCTCCATTGTCGTTATCAACCAGATGTCTTTTCACAAATTCCCAACATCGTACTGCCCTCAACAGTGACAAACGGTCATCAAAATGCTGATAAAGGTTTACATATCCAACAATCGCTTCCGCTTGTACCCACCAATGCCGTTCGGCATCTATAGAACCACAACTCCTATTCATTTCATAAATCATACCCGCACCTGGAAGAAGCCCCTCGGAAGCCGCTTCTGCTATCTCTATCACAAGCGGTTCTATCCGGGTTATCAATCGTTTATCACCGATAAGCAAGGCAGCCTCATGCAGCAGCCATGACGCTTCTACATCATGCCCATACGAAACCATGTCATGTCTACTATTCCAGTCATCATCAAAAAACAACCGTAAATGCCCGGTTTCAATATCCAGTATCCGGTCGGTAAAGAGCTCTATAAGATTACGCAACTGACATTCCAGATACTCATTATTCCAAACACGAAAAAGATTTGTATAAGGCTCCAGGATATGCAAATGCGTATTCATCGTTTTCCGCTCATTTTCATCCTTCTCACTCAAACGCATATCCTCTATTTCATTCCATTCACGGGTCAACGCCTCACAATAACCGTTCTTAATCCGATCAAAGCTATGTTCTTCAATGTCATAAAACAGACGTATAGCATATTCAAGCGCTTCTGCGTCTCCCGTAGCCCGGTGATATTCACTCAATCCATAGATAGCGAAACCCAATGCATAAATTTGTTTTTTAGTATCCAAAGGAGAACCGTCTTCACAAACTGACCAAAATACCCCTCCATATTCGTGATCATAGAAATGAGTTATCAATTCCTGTTTGGCACGGGTTGCCATTTTCAGATATTCATCCTTATGCAACAAACGGTAAGCCGATGAGAAAGTCCACAAAATTCTTGCATTCAGAACAACGCCCTTAGAAGCTCCGGGAACACGTTCTCCTGTGCCGGAAATTCGTCCATAAAAACCGCCATACTCCGAATCTATCATATGATCCATCCAAAACGGAAGAATATTGCCCGTTAGCATACACTGCATTTCTTCCTTTAATTTTCTAACTGTCGTTTCCATATCATCTGCCAATTTATAAACCTAGTTGACGACAAAGCCATTTATTCCACTCATCGGATTGCTCCTGATATAGATAATGTCCCGTCTCTAAATAAGGATGCAACTCCTTTTTAGCTGTAATAATATTATAAGCTGCATACATAGAGGTAGGCGGACATACTTCGTCATTATATCCCCAACTGAACCAACCCGGTGCAGTAATAAGCCGTGCAAAATTTGCCACATCATAATACGCTGCTGTGGTAATCCGCTCTTTTGACGGTTGAGGAAAATAATAAAAGTAATGAGGCCATCCTCCGGCAATCTTCTTTAAATGTGCCTGATGGTCACACATCGCAGGATGGATAGCCGCATAAAAGGTAATCCGTTTGTCCAATGCCGCCGTTACAACAGAAAGTGCTCCTCCCTGACTGGAACCTGTCACTCCCATATTTTTTCCGTCATATTCCGGTAAAGAAGCTATAAAATCGACCGCCCGAAGAGCACCTGAGAAAACACGCTTATAATAACTCTTATCCCGGCTATTATCATTTTGATAAGGATACCCGTTAAGCGCTCCTTTCGACAATACGTCATATACCATCTGCGACATCGTCACAGGAATCCCGTGAATGCCTATTTCCAACGTAATCACTCCCTTGGAAGCCATATGGACATCTCCCGAATAGGGACGCACTCCGGCACCGGGTACGCGAAGTAACGCCGGATACTTACCCGGCTTTTTGGGCATACAAAGAATGCCGAACGTTCTCGAACCGTTACAAATATTCTGGAAACTGACATGGAAGACATTTACCTTATCCGTGCAACGCTCAGGAATAAGCTCCATAGTAGGAAGCAAAGGAATCTGCCGGGCTTCCTTCAAAACAGTATCCCAAAATTGACGGAAATCTGCAGGCAGTGATGTATGCGGCCTCAACTCTTCAGGTGCGTAAGCCACGGTAGCCAATCCTTCATATACATGCCCGTCAACAGATGCACGCACTTTACAGCGCAAAAAACCGGGAACATCCATACACCCCGTTACACTTGTCTTTCCGTCTTTCAATAAAACCCCTTTCTTCTTTTCCACCGGATACCATTCCGGCCCCAACTCATAGTCTATTGTCACTCCGGACAAAAGGTTTTGTGCCTTATATACCTGAATTGTAAACGAACATTTTTCTTTCAACTGATATTTCCAGTCTGTATGGTCGGGAGATACGACTACAGTAATTTCCGTTCCACGGATTTGTGCGGAAAGAAAAGTTACACAACAACAGAATACCAGGCTAATAATCCATCTATGTATTTTCATAATCTTATTACTTTCTTTTATCATTCAATTGGTTAGTGATTTTTCTCATTTCTTTCTCGGAAAGCGGATAAAGGCTGATAAAGATGACACTCAGCACCGTACCCATAGCCGGTAGCCAACTTAGGAACATCCTTATTCCATGAATAGCTTCCTCGCCCTGCACCGCGTTGGCCTCAAAACCGTAAAAAGCCAACAACCAGCCCGTAACGGCACTTCCGATAGCCCAGCCAAATTTCTGACTCATGGAAGAAGAAGAGAAGATAAGTCCCGTAGCACGGTTACCCGTTTTAAGTTCCGAATAATCAGCACAATCTGCATACATTGACCATAGAAGCGGGAAGATACTACCCGCACAAATACTTATCAACACCTGAAAAATAAACATCAACATCAACTGCTCTTTATCAAACCAGTAGAAAATTACTGAAAGTACTGTCGCTATCGACATCGCCCACATATATGTCTTTTTTTTGCCGATACGATTGCTCAATGGAGCTGCCAACACCACTCCGACAATATTGGCGGCTTGCCCGACAGCCAAATAAAGCCCGCTCAATACAAAGGAAATTCCAAATAAAGAAACGGAAGCATATTCTTCTTCTACAACATAATACTTAAAATAATAAACCGTTGCCCCGTCACGAATAGAATTAAAGACCAATGCAGCTACACCGGCTCCCAACAGAATCCACCAGGGACGGTTATGAAGCAAATCCTGCAAGTCACTTTTCAAGGAATTCTGCCGCTCTTTAATAGGTTTTACCCGTTCGGTAGTCCATGCAAAGCAACCATAAAACAGCAACACACACAACACCGCAATTACAATGACGCTCATCATCCAACCATGCTGCTCGTCGTGTCCCATACTGAACCGGTTCACCATCGGCATGAACAAAAGTAATGCTATAAAACTTCCGATGTAAGCGAAAGTCATACGATACGTAGAAAGCATGTTCCGGTCTTTCGGTTCCGGACTCATCACTCCCAACAACGAAGCGTAAGGTACATTGATAGCTGAATACACCATCATCATTAACGAATATGTAAAATACGCATATATTACTTTCCCGCCATCACCGAAATCAGGAGTTGTAAAAGTCAGCACACCGATCACAGCGAACGGAACAGCCAGATACAACAGATAAGGACGAAACTTTCCCCACCGCGATTGCGTCCGGTCGGCAATAATCCCGATTATAGGGTCGAACGCCGAGTCCCAAACACGAGTGATGAGAAACATCGTGCCCACCACTGCTGCAGGCATGCCAAACACATCCGTATAAAATATCATCAAATAGGAGCCAAACAATTTCCAAAACATGGACGAAGCCATATCACCGAAACCATAGCCTATCTTTTCCCTAATCCCTATCATAAAGTATGCATCAGTTTCAGATTCTTATCAATCTGTTTCTTCAGCGTCTCCACTGAGGCAGAAGTAAAAAAACCGTCCGCAGGCGTATTCATACAATAATCGACCAACCGGTCTATTGTAGAAGTCGCCACATGCATACGAGTGTCAGAAGAAGCATAGTAAATAAAAACCGTACCGTCTTCATCAGCTATCCAGCCATTGGTAAACAATACATTAGAGACATCTCCGATACGCTCTTCTCCTTCCGGCGCCATAAAGAAGCCTGCAGGAGAAGCAATCACTTTCGCCGGATCTTCCAAGGAAGTCATATACATATATAACACATAACGTAAACCGGATGCACACCCACGCACACCATGCGCCAAGTGCAACCATCCCTTCGATGTCTTAATAGGATGAGGGCCTTCACCATTTTTCACCTCTTTGATTGTATGGTAATAACGCCGGTCGATTATAGTCTCTTCCTTTACTTCCGCACAAGTTATATCATCTACCAAGGCCCAACCGATACCACCGCCACTTCCGGCATCTATAAAACCGTCCTGCGGACGGGTATACAACGCATACTTTCCATCCACAAATTCAGGATGAAGAACCACATTTCGTTGCTGGCTTCTTGTTTTCAAATCCGACAAACGCTCCCAAGTCTTCAAATCCTTGGTGCGGGCAATAGCTGCCGTAGCGGTAGCCGAGGAAAGATCTCCCGCAGGTGCCGTATCATCGTGACGTTCAGCACAGAAAATACCATAAATCCATCCGTCCTCATGAGCCGTCAAGCGCATATCATAAATATTTGTCGCGGGAATAATGTCCTCAGGCATAGTCACGGGATAATCCCAAAAACGGAAATTATCTATGCCGTCAGGACTTTCGGCCACTGCGAAGAAAGATTTACGATCCGCTCCTTCAACACGCACCACCAGCAAATATTTACCATTCCATTTAATAGCTCCCGAATTTAACGTAGCATTCATGCCGATACGTTCCATCAAGAAAGGATTTGTCTTTTCGTCCAAGTCATAGCGCCAAAACACAGGAGTATGGGCAGCAGTCAGAACAGGATATTGATAACGTGTGAAAATTCCATTTCCACCTTCAACAGGCATATTCTTACGAGTTACCAGTTTCTCGTAATCATCAAATAAGTCGCGGATTTTTTCTTTAAATGTTTTCATCTATTCAGTATTTTAATTTCATTTCAAATCAGACACAAAAATGGTTTTAGGATGCTTATAAAACTCCACAAAATCAAGTGCAGATATTTGTCCCGGATACGGGGCATAATAATGCGCTTCCTTTTCGCGGGCATTTCGCCAGACCAATACATAGCTGACAGGATATTTGTCCACTATAGGAAACAAGGTTTCCGTCCACCAGGTGGAATCCGGGATAGCTTCATATCCAGTCTCCGTCACTGCAACCGGTTTATTATGCAACCTTCCGACCTCTGTAAGAACCGTCAATGACTTCTCCATAGTATCCACATATTTTTCACGCTCAAACTGATAAGTGTCAAACCCGAACAAGTCTACCATGCCATCACCCGGATAGCGTTCCAGATATTCATTCACATTATCGGGCTCACTACCCGGAGAATAAGCATATAGCAAATGATTCACTCCCTTTTCCTGTAGATAATCATAAGTCATTTTCCACAACGACTTATATTCTTCGGCAGAACAAAGATTTTGTCCCCACCAAAACCAGCTCCCCGTATGTTCATGCCAGGGACGGAAAATCACCGGTATTTTAACTCCTTCCTTCGTGACAAGCGAATTCATAAAATCTGCTGCCCTATCCAGCCATCCAAGAAACTTCCCATGATTCTCTCCTCCGGGAAGGACGGAAGCAACTGCCGTTGAATCACTCACATCCCAAGACGCTTCTCCCGTCACAGGGTTATCCACATGCCAACTAAGAGAACAAACACCTCCTCTGTCATAGTGTGCAATAATCTCTGTGCGTATCCGTTCGAAAAGTACATCATCCAAGTTCTTCTCTCCTCCCCTTTCAATACGCCCCAGGTCAAAAGCCATCACTGCCGGATAATCGCCACACACACTTTTGACATCACTACGGTTCTCGTCTCCATCCCACCGGATGCCATATACCGGATCATCCTGATGACCAAACATGAATCCTTTCTCCGGCAAGTGGATTAACTTATCCAACAATGCCTCCGTCTCCGCAGTTTTCGAAGCAGACTGTTGCTCTCTTGTCACACATCCGCCCATTCCTAAAGCAAGCAGGAAAACGCCTGCCATAACTAGTTTATTTTTCATCTTCAAGCTATTAAGTATTATTTAAAAGAGGGTAATTGATCGCGGGTGATTACATAATCCTGTGACATTGCATCCACCCACCAATCCTTATCTGCATACCTGTGGGATGTCGCAGTAAAAGCTTCCGAATCCAATTCTTTCGTACGGCTGTAATCATACCACGGCATAAAGTATGTCCATTTTGCCCCTGCCTCCCACTGGGCGGATATCCGGGCAAGATGATACACTTTCCCGCTTTGTTCGCCATTTCCACATTCGCTCAATGCCACCAGCTTACCCGGACAAGAAGCAGTTATCGTACCGTACTGCCTGAAACAGTATTCCCCAGTAGTGTACTCATCCTTTGCAGGATACATATCACGCCCCACCATATCGACGTATTCATCCCCCGGATAAAACTCGCTATCCTTAGTTTGTGTAGTCCATACCCAAATCAGATTGTTGATTCCTTCTTTCTTAAAATAATTGAAAATATAAATCCATAGTTTCTTGTACGCTCCCGCCCCGTCATTTCCCCACCAAAACCAGGCTTTTCCATTCTTATAATTATAGATATTACCGGCAGCCTCATGCAAAGGACGCCATATTACAGGAATTCCCTTATCGCGAAGCAGCTTCAAATAGCCCGCCAGCTTCTTCAAATCGGCCTTGACAACTTCGTTTTCCCAAGTGCCCTCCCTTGTTGCATTAGCAGCACTGAAAACAGTCGTCGTCCTTTTTCCCGTACCCGGATCTACAGAACCGTCCCCCGGAGTATAGTGCCGTTCGGCACTTCCTTGGACACATGGCACTCTCCAATGCCAGCCCGCACCCACAAGCCCGTTCTTGTTCCACCAGTCTTCCACTATTTTCGTTTTCGAATAATCAATCCACGAACAAGGGGAATACTCCAAAGAGATATAGTCAAAAAAAGCAATAGCCGGATACTTGCCTGTATGCTGATATACCCATTCTGCCTCATTGATATTCCAACTCGGGCATGCCATTGTTCCGGACAGTGTTTTCTTATTCCTGTTCTCCCTTAAGAAATCATATACTTTCACCGCTTGCTCCGAAGCACCGGAAGTACAAAGGACAGGCGCAATAACAGGTTCCTCTCCTTTGCCCGAATGCCCGGCTAATTCTTCTCCCGACGAACATGCCATAAGTACGAACGCAGTCCCTGTCAGGAACACTCGGGATTTCACTATACTAATGGTCGGTCTACTTTTTTTCATTGTAATATTTTTAAGTTTAATGTAGGTAATAAAGAATTATCTTTCCGAAAGCAAAAGTAGAGATGTGCACATGAAATATGGCTCCCAAATGGTTTTCACACTATCCTATTTGTCACATGATACATTTGGAACAGTATTCGGATACATTCGGGAAAAAAAAGAATCCCTGACAAAATAAACATTGCCAGGGATTTCGTCAAGCAGTTCCGTTCTAACTAACGGATGCCGTCTTATTTTGAATTATTTTTCAGGCTCTCCTAATATCCTCTTTACATGCTGCTTCAAGATATAGAATGCCGGATCGCCCATGGGGCCATGGCCATGACCACCGATTTCATAAAGGTATGTTTCTTTGTGCCCGACCAATTTCATCATCCGCCACATATACGCATTCTCTTCATAACGTCCGAAAAGTTCCAATTCCCGGTCGCCTGTAATGAGAACCAAAGGCGGAGCATCCTTGCGAACATGAAACAAAGGAGCAAATTCATCAACAGTAGGCTGAAGATTATCTATACCATTCATCTTCCGATAAGAAAAATGACTAATCACCTGCCCGCTGAAAGGTATCAATCCGGCAATAGAATCAGCATCTATATCATATTTTTTCAACCATCTTTTATCCAGACCGACCATAGCCGTCAGATAGCCGCCTGCAGAATGGCCGGATATAAATATCTTATTCTTATCACCCCCATATTTTTCCACTTCCCGGAAAGCCCACGCAACAGAAGCAGCGGCATCATCCAGACATTCGGAAATAGCCACCTTCGGAAGTAGGCGATAATTTACGGCAATAACCACCATTCCATTTTTCTTCAGCCTGCCCGGTATTGATTTATTGCCTTGGGTAAGCCCCCCGCCATGAAACCAAACTACCACAGGACATCCGGTCTTATTTTCCGGATAATAAACATCCAGCTTGCAACGCTCCGTTGCATAAGGGTCTTTTGAAGAACTATATGACAAATCCTTTACAGTACGATACGTAATATCCTGGGCATAAAGGACGCCACACATCAAAAGACTCAATAAAAAACAAATTCTTTTTATCATTCTACTTCTATTTATCAGTTAAGTGCAAACTCACTATCGAATTACTGTCCTATCTTCTTTTCAATACGGATATTGGCAAAACTATGGTCTACATTCCATTCTACATTAGGTTGCATTGCCAAAGTTAAAGCTATTTTTCCGGAAACCAATCCGGCAGTAGCTACATTTTCAAGTTCCAGAGTTACAGTATACCATTCTCCAAATGTATTCATATTCTCATCTAATGAATATTTCCACTGGTAATTACCGCCATTCAGCTTAATCAGATAACCGCCTGTCTTCGACGTAATGTCATAGAACGGATAATCCGAAGCCGAATTAACTTCAAATTTGAACAGGTAGTCAGAAGGATTAGCGGCAACTTCCTCATCTAATATAATACTGCCGGAAGGCAATCCTGTATAACTCCAAGCCTTATAAGTGCCTTTTACCCGGAAAAAAGAACCGGCCAAAGCTACAGGGTCTCCTGTATTGGAACCATCGGTTATAAAATCCTTACCGCCCCAAATACCATAATCCGAAGGATTAGCCAAGTCCCAAACAAGATTGTCCGTTTGCCGATAAGGTAATTGATAAGAGCAATGTCCTTCTGTACCATTCCATTCCACTACAATCATCGAGTTATCCGGAATATCCCTCGGAAGTTTGGCAGTAATCACCTGGTCTGTCACGCTTTCTATCTCCAGTTCCGTATCGCCAAACTTGATGACAGATGACGAATTCTTGCCAAATCCATATAATTCAAAATATTTGCCCTTTATCTGTAAGGACGTGCCGGGCAAAGCAAATTCATTATACAGACCGTTTATTTCCATCGCAGGGACATCCAGTTTGAATTCACAAGTCGTATTCCCCCGCTCTGTTTCATAATATAATTTGTTCGTGATTTCTTCAGGCATATCCCCCGGTAAAGGGAAACACGCCTTTTTTGACGTCGCATACACTTCCGACAAATCCACTTCCATATTATTGAAAGTAATTTTCGTCACATTGCTCAAGTTCTCCCCGACCAACACAATCATTTCACCAAATCCCCCTTTGGTCAGCGGAACCTGTAAATCCGTATCATCCGGAGAATAGATGCCCTGCACATCGGGTGCTCCAAATGAGTTCATGCCATCATCATAACCATCATTATAAGTTACAACATCCTGACAAGAGAACAGAGTTGCCAACAACACTGTCCCTATCAATATTCTATTCAAAGTCTTCATATTATTCATAAATTATTGGGTTGAACATACGGCTTAGTTCCAGCCCGGATTATTTTTATCAATAGCCATATTGGTAGAAACTTCCAACGATGGCAACGGATACAGCAAATGACGGAACTCACGACGTTTGTTAATACTTCCCTCGTCATAAGGAGTACGCGTACCATCTTCATTGATTCCACCCAAAGAATTCATTACGTCCAAATATATTCCCCAACGAAGCAAATCCCAACGACGGTCACCTTCATAAGCCAGTTCCTTTGCACGTTCTTCAAAAATGACCGAACGTAACTCCACTTTCGTTTCAATAGCACCGTCTCCGGTTACAGAAGCCTCTTTGGCATTCGAACGGATACGAATATCATTTAAGGCATCAATCGCATCCTGTGAAATCCCGTCATTCAATTCGCATTGTGCCTCTGCGTAAATCAATACAATATCAGCATAACGCAAGAATGGCCAATAAGCATCCGTACGGCCAATCGTGGGGTCTGTCACATCGGCATATTTAGTTGTAAAGGCGAGGCAATTAGATGATATGCTGTTCGTATAGGTGAGTCCGTCATTGAATGGCGCTACAGGTTCCTGCACTTTCACGTCGTCCATATTCTTACCGGTAGCCATCAACTTATATTCCGGGGTTCCCGGATAATAATATCCCCTGCCATTCTTCACCTGACTGTCATACTGGAAGCGATGCTTGACTCCTTTCGTTATACGATAATCTTCGTTATCAAACAAGCAATACCAATGAAAACGATTGCCTACCCAAGGGCCTTTCTGCAATACCCCTCCGGCATCCTGCATGCCGCAGTACCATTGATGTACTCCGTTACCATACTCTTCGTCAGCACTCCTTGTCCGTACGGAAAACATATGTTCACTTTCATCAAAACCGCTTTTCTTCCACAATTCATCAAAAGACAACAGTCTGTAAGTCCCATAACTCACATCAGGATTCCTCCCCATTATAATACCTGCATAATACGCCGCTTTCTCATAACAGTCTTTCCAGTCAAGCGATTCATAACCTGCCACCTGTGTCTTCTCGAATGTATTCGAAACCGGATTAGTCAATATTTTCGTTCCTGCATTATAACTATAGGAAGGACCGGACTTCACAATCATCTTTTCTCCTGCCGGAAGCGCACCCGCCCCCATAGTGGCATACACTTTTGCCAGCAGGCCAATCGCAGTGCCCGCAGCGACATGTCCCTTTTGATATTCGGCATCCGTATTTTTATACATCATACCGGCTGCCTGCTCCAACAAACGTATAATCTCCGCATACACATCAGGAATAGGACGACGAGGCTGGTTATAGCTGGCTCCTTCACTGATAGCGACATCAAACAACGGAATTTCACCATATGCACGGGTCAGCAAGAAATAAGAGAATGCTTTCTGAAAATAAAGTTCTCCCAACGCATTCCGTTTTACTTTCTCATCCGCACCGGTTATTTCATTTACATAATGTATGGCTACGTTTGCCCGATGAATCAAATTATAACAACCCGTCCAAATAGAAGTCGCATACTCGTCCGCCTGAAAGTTTCCCGCTCCCAAATTACTGAAAGCCCAGTCCGGCCCGGTTATATAATCGGAATCAAGTTCCAGGCAACGTGGAAAACTACTATAACGGAACATATTGTTTCCCCATTTACTATATACTCCGGTCAGCCATAAATCTACAGCCGCATTATTATTGCCCAATTGGTCGGGACCAACAAAAGCATAAGGTTCCTCCTTCAAAAAGTCACTGCAAGAAGCCAGCCCCAGACTGCCCGTTGCCCAAAGACTTAAAACAACATACAATTTATATAATTTCATAATTCTATATCTTAATGGTCAGTTTAAAAATCTACTTTTAGTCCTAATGAGAATGTACGGCTACTCGGATAAGAATATATATCCACACCACGCCGGGAAGTATCAGAACCAAAGGCGTTTACTTCCGGGTCAAACCAACTATACCCGGTAATGGTAAACAAGTTGGTAGCATTTCCATAAATATTGATAGAACTGATACCCTTAAACTTAGGTCTCCATGTATAACCGATACTAAGATTCTTCAACTTCAAATAAGAGCCGTCTTCCACGTAACGATTTGAAATTAACATAGTCCGTTCATAACTATTCACCGCTTTAGGCCATTTGGCAGAAGCCCTGTTTGTTTCTGTCCAACGAGTATTATAGGCATCTACAGGAATATTAGCCGTATTTCCCATCTTTACTTCCATCAGGTTACCATTAAAAATATCATTTCCCTGGCTTCCCTGCAGGAAAAAACTCAAAGTGAAATTCTTCCACCGGAAATTATTGGTTATACCATATACATAGTCAGGGTTCGTATCACCAATCACTACCCTGTCTGCATTCGTTATGGCAGGGTCATCGTCAAAATTCCGGTACTTTATTTCTCCAATCATACTCTTCCCCTTCGCACGGACACTTGGATCCGGGGAAGCCATGACTTCAGCCAGATTATTATAGAAACCATCTTCTACGTACCCGAAAATTGTTCCGATAGGATAGCCGTTACGCTGCAAGAATACATCATCCGCTTTATACCATAATCTTGCGGAAAACTGGTCGGAATCAAGTCCGCCAACTTTATTTTTATTGAAAGATATATTGGCGTCGATGTCCCACTTCAAAGGAGTATTCCGCAATACATAGAATTTTCCGGAAATCTCCAGTCCTTCATTCGTCACATATCCCCTGTTCACCATCATACTTGAGAAACCGGTACTGGAAGGTATTTTCACCTCCTGCAGCAAGTCGCGCGTTTTCTTATAATAATAATCCACAGTCAGGTTGACGCGATTATTAAAGAAGCCTATATCCAATCCGGCATTATACTGGGCAGTTGTCTCCCAATGCAAATCTTCCGCTACGGGCCCACGCCATTCCACTTCTGCGAAACCGCTGCTGATAGCACCACCACTAAAAGGATAATTAGCAGGATTCAACATGGGCAAAGTCCGGTAACTTCCAATCCCCTGATTACCCGTCTCACCATAGCTGAGACGCAACTTCAAATTACTGAAAATATTCAGGTTCTTAATAAATTTCTCTTCCGACAAACGCCATGCCACAGCTCCCGAAAGGAAGTTTGCCCATTTATTGTTTTCCGTGAATTTACTGGAACCGTCAACACGATAAGATGCCGTAAAGATGTATTTATCCATCAACGTATAATTGATACGCCCCAAAAATGAAGCCAATGACGAATCCGTACGGTCGCTCTTCAATTTGCCGGGAAGTGTACCCAGGCTCATATCATATTCCTGAGTCAAATCACTGGGAAATCCCGTAGCCGACATCGATTTACTTCCATAGTCCCTCTTCTCGACAGTAAAACCGCCCACGGCATTAACGGAGTGGATTTTCTTGAATGTCTTATCGAAAGTAAACAAGGACTCGGCAGTAATTCCCATACTCCAGTTGGTAGACTGTCCTGCCTTACCGTTTATATTATTAGCTTCGGAACCTTCTGATGTCCTGCGGCCATAATACGTGCCGCGTTCCCTGTTTGTATAGTTAATACCCAAGTTCTGACGGAATTTCAAAAACGGGAACAGCTTTATTTCTAAATAAGAAGAAGTAAATACATTATTGGACTTCAGGTTATCCTTTGCCGAGTTAATATAAGCATAAGGGTTGGATGCCAGCCAGCTCAATTCGTCCGAGTTCAGTGTCTCGTCGTCACTCGGGTCATAAGTAGTCGGAAACACGAGCGCGGAACGGATAACTCCATAATCATTAGAGTTCGTCCGGGAAAAGTCGGTGTCCGTATGAGAAAAGCTGATATTCACTCCCATATCAAGCCAACTCTTAATCTTGCGCCCCATATTGGCACGAATCGAATAACGTGTAAAACCAGATTCCTTGATAATACCCTGTTGTTTCAGATAGTTGCCCGAGAACGAGTGCCAGCTACCGTTTCTGGAGCCACCGGACACACTGATATTATATTCTTGCGAGAAACCGTCCTGATAAATCAAATCCTGCCAATCGGCCACACCGACTTTCGTTGCATTGCCGTACTCATCCGTGTAAATGCCCGGATTCAGAAAATCTTCCGGTGCAGGATTGTACTTACCTTGAGACTTGTCAGAATTGCTATACGACCACTTTCCCGGATAAGGCAAAGAAGTGTATGCTTTTCCATGATACTTATAACTATTCTCTACTTGCTCATTCCTGTATAGCGCATATTGATAAGCATCCAATACATCTACGCGGTTAGCAATCCGGGAAAAAGAGAAATTAGCAGTAAACCTCACCTTATCCGCCCCCGGTTCTCCACGCCTGGTCGTAATCAATACAACACCGTTCGCACCACGTGAACCATAGATAGCCGTAGCCGACGCATCCTTCAAGACTTCAATTGACTGTATATCATGCGGATTGATAAATGCCAGAGGATTGGACTCATTATTTCCGGAATTGGCATCGCTGCTTGGTGTCCCCCCCGCGTCATAAGGTACGCCATCTACAATATACAAAGGCTGTGAATCCGTAGAAAAAGAGTTCGTACCACGAATCTGTATACTGATACCACCACCGGGAGCACCGTCACTTTGATTCACTACCACACCAGCTATTTTTCCCGCAAGTCCCTGGCTCAAATCCGCCGGATTTCCCCTCATCAAGTCATCCCCTTTGATTTGTGACACAGCGCCGGATAAGTCCCTCTTTTTCATCGTACCATAACCCACTACCACGACCTCATCCAATAATTCCGCGTCATCCGACAGCTCCACCTTTATTTGGGACTGTCCACTTTTCAAAGTTATTTCTTTCGATTTATAGCCGACAAAAGTAACGGACAATACAGCCTTTTCCGGCACACCGTTCAACGTAAACCGACCGTCTACATCGGTTATCGTACCTTTGGACGTACCTTTCACCACTACATTGGCGCCAATGACCGCCTCACCATTCTTATCGACAACCGTTCCCTTAATTGTCCTGCTCTGCTGTACAGCTTCATACTCCTCCGGTGCGATAGCCCGTACGTTCACTATTCCTCCGAATAACAACGCCAGACAAGCCCCTGTTATCAACATATTCTTATGAAAATTCTTTTTCATATATATCAAATTAAATGTTAACCTTTAAAATTTGCCATTTCTTTTCACGCCGCAACTATTTTTTCTCCTTGAGATTCAAGGATTTCAGTTTGACTACTCCCGCTTTTGTTGCACTGATACCCAAACCGTCAACAGAATTTTTATATGCCGGTTCCAGTTCAAGAACAGCTTTCTTTTTTCCTGCAGGAACCTTAACCTTGGATTTAATTTTCTGGTCTTTATCATCTTTAGCGGAATAAGTTGCCATAAACATGACATCCATAGGCAAAGCCTCCTCAAACTCAATCACGACACAATCATATGCCGAGCAATCCAGGCGGGACAGCCACCAGCCGCCTCCCTGCCAATTTTTAGTAAAAGTAATGGTAGCTGTTTCCGCATCAAACTGTGCTTCCCCCCAAGATTTAAACTTTTTGGTTTCCACATTGTAATCTTTCGCCCACACTGATGATACAGTTAAAAGCAAAAGTACGGCAATTAATAAATTTTTCTTCATAATACATCGTTTTATTAAGATTAATAAAAAAGTTATCGTTTCATTTCTTCCAAAACCAGAGATTTCACACAAACCGTACCCGGTTTCGAACCACTGATACCCAGACCGTCTATGGATTTCTTATAAGTAATATCCAACATAATCGCTGCCTCTTTTTTTCCGGCAGGAATTGTAACCTTAGATTTGAGTTTCTCATTTCTTTCATCCTTCGCCGAATAGATGACTATGAACACGACATCCATGGGCAAAACCTCCCGAAACTCAATCCGTGCGGATTCATATTCCGAACAATCCTGCGCCAACCACCAGCCACCACCCTGCCACTTCTGTGTCCATGTTATTTTCATGCCTTCCATGTCAAATTGTGTATTTCCCCAGGGCTGAAAGTCTTTTGTCAATACATTAAAGTCCTTTCCGCATACGGAAGATGCTATCATAAAAGAAGTTGCAGCTATTAATAGTTTTCGTTTCATATCCTGTTATTTAATTCCGGTTTCCTATTTTGATACCTGTATCTATAGTTTATTTCGATAGCAAATATAGAGAGAGGATAACCCTCCCTCTTTCTCCAAATGAGTTTCAGGCTGTCCTTTTTGTATCTTGATACATTTGCGCTACTATCCTGATACATTTCGGAATATCAGAAGCGACCGGAAAGGGATTTCCGATTCCTAATTTTCATATCTTTGCAAAAAACGAATCAATCCATATGAAAAAACATCTCTTATCTGCATTGTTTTGTCTATTTGTCCTGACGTTGCAAGCCAGCGAAAGACTTAATTTCCGTACCTTTGATGTAAAATCCGGTATAGCTGACAACTATGTGCAATCTATCCTGTGCGACAGATACGGTTTTATGTGGTTCTCCACTCTCAACGGATTAAGCAGATATGACGGCTATCAATTCAAGACATACACCACTACACAATTGGGAGCCTACAACAACGACATTGAATTTACAGCGGAAGACGCTTCGGGCACAATCTGGATAAAAACTCCCAAATCTTATTATTTCTATAATCGCGAAAAGGATGAAATTGATGACCACATAACTCCTATACTGGAACAATCCGGAATATATGGAACTCCGGACAACTTATACATAGATAAAGATCTGAATTTATGGTGTACAGTCAATTCTACCCTCTATTATTATGTATTCAGGCAAAAAGAACTTTATACTTTATCTCTTCCTCAAAATTGCCAGGTGCTGCAAATCGATTGTTACCAGTCAAACGCTTATGTACTATTGTCGGACAGCTATATTTATCACGTCGACTGGAGAGCGCAAAACCTTTGCAAGGAAGTGCAGATTGTCCTGCCCCTCGGATGGAAACAACGAATGTACATAGACACCTTTTCCAGGCTTTGGCTTTATGTCCCCCATACCAAAGGAGTATGTTGTTATGACCCTAATGCCAAAGAATGGTTTCCCTTTCCCGGAGAAAAAGAGATTACCAACGAACTTATCACAGCCGTTATAGACGACGGAAAAGGGAATATATGGATTGGTACGGACAACAAGGGCATTTACATAAGTTATCATCAGGACGGAAAAGGATATGAGAGACTTAGCAAGGAAGTGGACAATCCATTTTCATTGCCCAACAATCATATCTGTTGTTTTTATAAAGACCATTCGGACATAATGTGGGTAGGTACAAGCAAATTGGGAGCTACCTTCACAAGTCTGCACAACGTCACATTTGAAACCTGCCGGTTGCCCCAGCAAGAAGATGTAAGTTGCCTTGTGGAAGACAAAGACGGAAATCTATGGCTGGGATTTGACGGGGAAGGACTGGCTTACTATGACAGGAAAAAAAACAACTATACTTTCATTTCGAAAAAACAGGATGCTATCCCTTCCGATATAATTGTATGTTCATATAAGGATTCAAAAGGACGGCTTTGGTTCGGCAGCTACGGCAACGGAGCGTTCTATGAGCAAAATGGAAAATTCAGCAAAGTGGCAACTACATACGAACAAAAATATTCTATCGATTATGTCCGATGCATCACAGAAGACAAATATGGGAACATTTGGTTGGGAACCATCATGAACGGAATCTACTGTCTGGATAATGCCGGAAATATAACGCCTTATACTATGGAAAAAACCGGAATGCTCACCAACAGTATCACCACATTCTCGTGTGCGGACGGAATCAATCTCTATATAGGAACCAGTAGCGGACTGTATTGCATGAACACTGAAACCAAAGAAATATCACTTCTGGAAAACAACAATTCAGCTTCAAATTTATTTGAAGAAGTACACATCAACTGTATTTATCAGGATACAAGGGGGCTTTTATGGATTGGCACCCGGAAAGGTATGGATGTATATAACAAAAATACAAAAGAACGAATTCATTTGTCTACCAAAAACGGATTGTCTCATGATTATATACGGGCAATCACTGAAGATAAAGAAAAAAACATATGGGTGACTACCGACCACGGCGTGACAAACATCATAGCGACCAACTCACCGGAACCTTCATCCAAATTTCTCTGTTATCCTTATTTTGAGGAAGACGGAATAGGAAATATGGCTTTTAACAATCATTCCATTACCTGTACTCAACAAGGTGAAATCCTGATGGGGGGCTCTGGGGGCTATCTACGTATCAATCCACGTTTCATAAACTACCGTCATGAAAGCCATCCGGTTATATATACCAGTCTTTACCTCGCCAACCAGCGCATGGAAGTAGGCAGTAAAAACAGTAACGGACGTATATTACTCCACAAGAATATCCAATTGCTGAATGAAATAACCATGGACTATTCCGACAGTAACTTTGCATTAGAGGTTTCTTCCATGGACTACAACTCCTTGCATAAATTACAATATGCTTATCGTTTGAACAAAGACGAAGAGTGGGTTAAACTGGAAGGAAACCGGATTTACTTTAATAAGCTTTCTCCCGGAACCTATCAATTGGAAGTAAAAGTATACGAGAATAATAACAGTTATAAGAACAGTAAAGCCAGTTGCCTTACGATACATGTCTTACCTCCTTTTTGGTTGTCCGTTCCGGCATATATAGGCTATACCCTACTTCTAGCAGGTGTTATCATTTTCTTCTTCCTGAAAATGAAACGTAAGCACATCCGTAACCTTAGCCAGCAAAAACGTGAAATGGAGATAATCCAGCAACATGAGATGGATGAAGCCAAAATGCGCTTTTTCACGAATGTCAGTCATGATTTACGCACTCCTTTATCGTTGATAATCATTCCTTTAGAAAAATTATTGTCTTCTAATCTGGAGAAAGGAGTAAAAGAAGAGCTGGAACTGATACACCGAAATTCGGAAACTCTTTTAAATGAAGTAAACCAATTGCTCGATTTCCGGAAATTAGACCAACAGAAAACGCAGTTAATGCTTTCCCACGGTAATCTTTCGGACTTCGTAAAAGAAGTATGCGGTTCCTTTATCCCACAAGCCGTCAAAAAAGGCATAAACATCCGTCTACACATAAACGAAACGAAAATGGATATGGATTTTGACCGTAACAAGATACAACGTATCCTGCTTAACCTTTTATCCAATGCTGTAAAATACAATTACGAGAATGGAGAAGTCACCGTTACGTTGGCCAAGATAACATCCAACGGAATAGAGAATGTACAAATACAGGTTGCAGATACCGGAATCGGCATCAAAGACGAAAACAAAGATAAAATATTCGACCGTTTCTTTCAAGAACAACATTCTACCACTACCTACGTAGGAAACGGTATCGGTCTGCATATTGTGAAAGAGTATGTCGCTATGCATCACGGGACAATCACAGTGGAAAATCATATTCCTCAAGGGACAATATTTACCATCACTCTCCCTGTCACTCACAATTATGCAGTCAATGATGAAAAACAAAATGACACTGAAATTCGAAAAGAAACGGTTGATGAGGTATCCGACACAACAGATGCTCATAAAACTTCCCTATTAATAGTTGAAGACAATGACGATTTCCGTAACTTTCTCATCAACTGCCTTAAAGACACTTATCAAGTATTTGACGCGCCTAATGGGAAAGAAGCATTGGAAATACTTGCCCACCAATCCATACAGATTGTCATCAGCGATGTTATGATGCCGGAAATGGACGGAATGGAACTATGTCGTAAAATAAAGACAGATATCCGTTATTCTCATATTCCTGTAATTCTACTAACAGCACGCACAGCCGATGAACATGAATTAAGCGGATTAAAAGAAGGAGCAGACGATTACATTACCAAGCCATTCAATCTGGAAATACTTCTTTTGCGTATTCAGAAGATATTAAAATGGACGAAGAACAACCATGAGAAGTTCAAAACCATTGATATATCTCCGAGTGAAATAACCGTAAGTTCTCTGGACGAACAACTCATAGAAAAAGCTATTCGTGCAGTTGAAGAAAATATGGATAATTCCGAATTTTCTGTTGAAGAACTAAGTTCTTATGTAGGGATGAGCCGCGGACATCTTTATAAGAAACTAATAATGATTACCGGCAAATCTCCTCTCGAGTTTATACGGGTACTACGTGTCAAACGCGGAAAACAATTACTGGAACAAAGTCAACTGAATATTTCTCAAATAGCTTATCAGATAGGACTTTCTCCCAAACAGTTTGCCAAATATTTCAAGGATGAATTCGGATATGTGCCTTCTGAATACATAAAAAATAACAATACAAACTAAATACAAGTTTTACTCTTCTATTTTTTCTCTGCCAGATAAACTCCCAATATAATGCTACCGGCTCCCAATAATGTAATCCATGTTATTTGTTCGTGGAGAATAATTACGGATGCCACCATCGTCACCAGCGGATTGAGATAGATATAATTGGAAGCTCTGACGGTTCCCAACTGTTTCAATACCACATTCCAGAGGACATAGCAGACCAAAGAAGCCAATACAGCCAGAAACAGGAGATTGGATAATACAACCGGTTTTAAAAGCATATCGAAATCCGGTCGCAGTGGATGAAGGAGAAAGGCGGGAAGTATAGTCAATACTCCATAAAAAAATATCTTACGGGTAATAAACAGGGTAGGATAACGCCCCGTCATTTTCTTTATTACCAAACTGTAAAAAGCCCACGATAAAGCAGCAAGCAAAGTAAGCAAATCCCCTACCGGGGATAATTTAAGCACAAAACTACCATTGAAGACCACCAGTCCCACCCCGATTAAAGCTAATATGGAACCATAAATCAAACCTTTGGTAGCTTTTTCACTCTGATAAAAGAGAAGGGAAAGAATGGTGGTAAGCAAAGGAGCTGTGCAAATGATGAAAGCAACATTGGATGCTTGCGTGATTCCCAAAGCTGTATTCTCTGTAAAGAAATAGAGTGAACCACCGAAAAGCCCTCCGGCCATTAGCCAAAGCTCGTCTTTCCAATTATTGCAAAACAGAAGTTTAGGAGAAATAATCCAAATACCCAGATAAGCTATCAGAAAACGATAGAAAAATATTTCTTGAGGGGTCAGTCCGTGATTAATCAGTACTTTAGTTGATATAAAAGTAAGCCCCCAGATAGCAACTACCAGTATCGCAATCAGATGATAATATCCGTGCTTCAATTTCATATTATAACATGCCTTTATAACTTGGCAATCTCGTCAAGACTCAGACCGGTGATATCAGCAATCATCGTGCTGTCCAATCCTTTGTCCTTCATTTTCCGGGCATTAGAGAGACGCTCTTGTTCAATACCTTCCAATCTTCCTTCCAACTTTGCTGAATCAATCACATCATTCTGAATCATTACCGCAGTGAGGTGTTCATCGTATGCCATACGTTCTTGTGGAGTCATAGAGTAATATTTCAGTTTCTCTCTTGCCTCTTCCAATCCGGGAGCAGTGGTATCCGGGCGTATCACACCACTCTTCAGATATCGCATCCATTCTTCCATTGGAGTAACAGCCACCTTATCAAACTCATTTACACGGATAAGTACATATTCGGGAAAGATTTCTGCGGACATGCGGGTAACAATCGCATTCTTTTCCTTGACATTCACTTGCAGCTTATCACCGGTATGCACACCGATAAAATTGTTTTGCCCGTAATACAAATAATCGCTACCTATACCGATATCAAAATAAAGAATACTAATGGAATATATCTTCTTTACATGATAGTAAGTTTCTCCGAGCGAGATATGCTCTGTAATGGCTTTAGCCACCCCATAAAGAATGCGTTCGAGATAGTAAAGCTCACGTGTATTTTGTATTTCAATGATAATGATTTCATCTTTACTATTGCGAGCTTTGATATCTACACGATTGAATTTATCATCGATACTCTGTTGGTTACTTTCGCTTTCCAATATTTCCAGAATGGTCACCTTCTCACCAAGAAAGACTGTAAGGAAACCTTCGAGAACTCCAAAATTAGCCTTTTGACGTAACAGCCGCTTAATAGCCCAGTCAAATCGTATATATCTATCTTCCAAATGATTATCCATGATTATTCTCCTTTCAAATTAGAACATAGCAAAGATATTGCTTTTACTTTGAATTACCATAAGAACGAAAGACATTTTCTTAGTAAGTATATGGCTAAGTATATGGAAAACAAAGATGGAGAGAAGTTATGGAACGTTTGTTTGGAGAAATAACAAAAAGCCCGTACCTTTGTTTATGTTCAAAGAAAACTCCTAAAATAAGGCATAAGTTATGGAAGAATATATAGCACCGGACAGGAAACGTATCCCCTATGGCATGATGAACTTTGCAGTAATCCGCCGCGACGACTGTTATTATGTGGACAAAACCCGGTTTATACCCATGATAGAAGAAGCGGACAAGTTTTTCTTCTTTATCCGCCCGCGCCGTTTCGGCAAAAGTCTCACAGTAAATATGTTGCAGCACTATTATGATATACTTGCCAAGGATAAGTTCGAAGCGCTGTTTGGCGACCTTTACATCGGAAAGCACCCTACGCGCGACCGGAACAGCTATCTGGTACTATACCTCAACTTCTCCGGAATAGTAGGCGAACTGCACAACTACCGCAAGGGACTGGACGCGCATTGTGGCACCACCTTTGAGAACTTCTGCAAAATATATGCCGACTACCTGCCACAAGATACGGTGGAAGAATTGCGGACAAAAGAAGGAGCAGTGGAGCAACTGGACTTTCTCTATCAGGTATGTGCACGTGTCGGACAGAGAATTTACCTCTTTATTGACGAATACGACCATTTCACCAATGCCATCCTCTCGGATATAGAAAGCCTGCACCGCTATACGGACGAAACGCATGGCGAAGGTTATCTGCGTGCCTTCTTCAATAAAATTAAAGCCGGAACCTATTCAAGCATCGAGCGTTGTTTCATCACAGGCGTAAGTCCCGTGACAATGGACGACCTCACAAGCGGGTTCAACATCGGAACCAACTACTCCCTCACACCGGAATTCAACGAGATGATAGGGTTCACGGAAGAAGAAGTGCGACAAATGCTCACTTACTATTCCACTACCAGTCCCTTCAACCACAGCGTGGACGAACTGATAGAAATAATGAAACCCTGGTATGACAACTACTGCTTTGCAGAAGAATGCTATGGTGAAACTACCATGTACAACTCCAACATGGTGCTCTACTTCGTCAAGAACTACATCCAACGAGGAAAAGCCCCCCGGGATATGGTAGAAGACAATATCCGTATCGACTACGAGAAGTTACGTATGCTTATCCGCAAGGATAAAGAGTTTGCCCATGATGCTTCCATCATACAGACATTGGTAAGCGAAGGCTACGTCACCGGAGAACTGAAAAAAGGTTTTCCTGCCATCAATATCACCAACCTAGACAACTTTGTGAGCCTGCTCTACTATTTCGGCATGCTCACCATTAGTGGCACGTATAAAGGAAAGACCAAACTCACCATCCCTAATCAGGTAGTCCGTGAACAAATATACATCTATCTGCTGAGTACCTACAACGAAGCCGAACTCAATTTCAGTAGTTACGAGAAGAACGAACTTGCCAGTGCTCTTGCCTACGATGGCTCCTGGAAAGCCTATTTCGGTTATATTGCCGACTGCCTGAAACGTTACACTTCCCAACGTGACAAACAGAAAGGTGAATTTTTTGTCCACGGCTTTACGCTTGCCATGACGGCACAAAACCGCTTCTACCGTCCCATTTCCGAACAGGACACACAGGCAGGTTATGTCGATATTTTCCTCTGTCCGCTACTGGATATCTATTCCGACATGAAGCACAGCTATATTGTGGAACTGAAATATGCCAAATATAAAGACCCCGAAAGCCGCGTGGAAGAACTACGTCTGGAAGCTATTGCCCAAGCCAATCGCTATGCTGACACTGATACGGTGAAAAGAGCAGTAGGCACTACACAGCTTCATAAGATTGTGGTGGTATACAAAGGAATGGATATGCCGGTATGTGAAGAGGTTTAATAAACTGTGCAAGGCATATATTGAAGCGCGATACAACCGGTTGTTCACCGTCAGCAGAGAGCAATACGAGTATATGCTGGCACGAACAGAGGTACTGCGCGAAGTGACTATCCGTGAATGTGCGGCACGCCTGGCATATTACGACGAGATGATAGAAAAAGAAGAGAAAAGCAAGATACGAACCGTATATTGTAAAGTAATACGCCAACCTTTATAGTACCCCTTTCATGTATAGTTTGTTTATCGAATATCTTCCTTTTTAAATAGTAAGCACTCTCTCTTCTTTACACTTTACGTCCGAAACCGTATAAACTTACTTCGAGTTTATAATAAATAAGTGAATAGTTTATTATAAACGGTATCCAAGTTTATTATAAACTATTTTTCGGTACTTTCAAAAGCACGGACTGAATTATCACAACAGAAATGGGCAAGAACCTTCACAGTTTCTTGCCCATTCGTTATCCTCGTAGTGCATTACACACCTCTAACCTATTGAACTTATGTAATAATATTTATATGTTCCATCTTTCATTCTCTGTTTTAATTTCTTCAAATATACGAATTAAAAACGAGAAAGTCAATAGGGAAAGCGTGTATGTATCACATTTTGTTTTTTTATGTTGTATGCTGGTTTATCCTAAAAAGAAAACCAGACTGATGTCATTGTATACTATTCAACAAGTCCACCTTCCCTTCATTGATCAACTTCAAAATAAGTTCACCAAAAAGGGTATTCTGCCAAGCAAACCATGCACGAGTAAATTTCTTCGGATTATCTTTATGGAAAGATTCGTGCATAAAGCCAGTATCGGCATCTGTATCCATCAACATCTTGATGCATGTTTTGATTTCGGCATCATTCTGGCTTGTGAAAGCCTTCATCATAATACTCATAGGCCACACCATATCATAACCGATATGCGGTCCACCGATTCCTTCGCCTGCCTTACCTTTAAAGAAATAAGGATTGTCTTCACTCCATACAAAACGGCGGGTATTCCGATAAATCGGATCATTTACATTCACATCACCCAGATAAGGCATTGCGAGCAAGCTCGGCACATTGGCATCGTCCATCAGATGATGATTGCCAAAGCCATCTACCTCGAATGCATAGATTTTACCATATTTAGGATGATTATACACCGCGTATTTCTTTAAAGCTGTTTCCACCTCCTGCGCCAGTTCCTTACATTCTTTAGACAAAGTTGACTTCTTGTTCACCTTCTCCAGAATCTCGGCAGCCTTACGCAAGGAAGATACGGCAAAAAAATTGGAAGGAACCAAGAACTGAAGAGTGGTAGCGTCATCCGAAGGACGGAAACTGGAAACAATCAAACCAACTGGTTTCACCGGCGCTCCAAAACCGTCATTACTCACAGTATCCAGTGCACGTTCCGTCTTACGTTGGAATTTATAAGGGCCTACCACTTCTTTGCGTTGTTGCTCTTTGAATGTCTTCAATACGTTATTGATTGCCTGGATCCATTCTTCGCTGAATATGCTTGTATCTCCGGTAGTCTTCCAGTAATGATAAGCCAGACGCAACGGATAGCACAAGGAATCAATTTCCCATTTACGTTCGTGTAACTCCGGCTTCATATCCGTAAGGTCACTCATCCAATGACCGTCAGGAATAGCACCGTCATTAAACGCATTTGCATATGGGTCAATATTGATACATTTAAACTGGCGAAGGATAACACCGGCCAACATATCTTTCAGTTCAGGATCCGAATTGGCCAATTGCACATATGGCCATACCTGTGCACCGGAGTCGCGTAGCCACATGGCGTGAATATCACCCGTATATACAAACGTATCCGGTTTGCCATCGCTCCCCTTACGGAAATGTACAGTCGTATCCAACGTGTTCGGAAAGCAATTGGTAAACATCCATGCCAACTTCGCATTCTTTAAAAGCTTCTGTACGCGAAGAATCTCCTTTTCCACCGCATTGGAACGGAACAGACGATTGGATATTTCCGGGCGACTATCTTTCTGAATAGCATCCGCCAAACATACATACATTTCCGTCTTACGGTTCGAGGCTTGTAGCTGACCACCACAAAGAAGTATGCCTGCCAACATACCGGCGCTGATATATTTGATTTGTTTCTTCATGATTACTTCTTCTTTTTTAATTCATTAGAGAAAGAATAAGGAAAATCGGTTTCTTTTGTACCACGTTGCTGGTTGGGATTTGCATCCATTTTGCAAAAAATGGTAGCGCCATTCATCAAATCCTGATGGGTCAGGTAGTTTTTGGTATGTTCTTTACCGTTCAATGTCATCAATGAAATGTAACGTTTATCGTATCCGTTATTCGGAGCAGAGATAGTCACCGTCTTTCCGTTTTCCAGATGTAACTTCATCTCCTTGAAATAAGGAGTACCCAAAACATATTCATCCGTACCCGGACATACCGGGTAGAATCCCATTGCAGAGAATACATACCAAGCAGAAGTCTGGCCGTTGTCCTCATCACCGCAATAACCGTCAGGAGCAGGAGTATAAAGTTTGTTCATCACTTCACGAATCCAATGTTGCGCTTTCCAGGGTTGACCGGAATAGTTGTACATATAAAGCATATGCTGAATCGGTTGATTACCATGAGCATAGTTACCCATATTCATGATCTGCATTTCACGGATTTCATGAATAACGGCTCCATAATAGCTTTCATCAAAAATCGGAGACAGAATAAATACAGAATCCATCATTTGATTGAATCCGTCTTTACCACCCATCAGGTCGATCAGCCCATGAGGGTCATGGAATACCGACCAAGTGTAATGCCAGCTATTTCCTTCTGTGAAAGCGTCGCCCCACTTCAACGGATTGAACGGAGACTGAAACGTACCGTCCTCATTTTTACCACGCATCAGTTTGTACTCGGAATCGTAGAGTTTTTTATAATTCATTGCACGCTTGGCAAAGATATCAATCTCTTTTTCCGGTTTCTTCAAGGCTTTACCCAATTGATAGATACACCAGTCATCATAAGCATATTCTAGTGTACGGGCTACATTCTCGTTAATGCCTACATTATAGGGGATATAGCCTAATTTATTATAATATTCATATCCCAGACGTCCGGTAGAGCGGACTTTCGGATGCACTGCGTTCGCTCCGTGCTTCACAGCTTCCCACAGTGTCTTGATATCATACCCTTTCAGGCCTTTCAGATAAGCGTCGGCAACTATAGAGGCGGAGTTGTTTCCAACCATGCAGTCCCTATGACCGGGACTCGCCCATTCCGGAAGGAATTCGCTTTCCTTATAGGTATTCACCAATCCTTCCTGCATCTTCGTATTCATGGATGGATACATCAGGTTGAGGAATGGGAAAAGACAACGGAACGTATCCCAAAAACCGGTATCGGTAAACATATAACCCGGAAGCACTTCACCGTTGTAAGGGCTGTAATGCATCACATCTCCTTTAGCGTCTATCTCGTAAAAACTTCTGGGGAATAGAACCGAACGATACAGACAGGAATAGAATGTACGTAGATGGTCAATATCATCATCTTTCACTTCGATACGTCCAAGAACATCGTTCCATACTTTACGCCCTTTCGCTGCGATTTGTTCAATATCATCCGTACTTAATTCTTTCAGGTTCAGTTCCGCTTGCTCAAGACTGATAAAAGAAGAAGCTACACGCACATTTACCCGTTCGCCCTTGCGAGTTTTGAAACCAATCAGTGCGCCGGCATGGTTGTCGGTCGCTTCCAGTTTGTTGGTATCAATCACACCGTTAGCTACGGCAGCCGTATAAGTAAACGGTTTATCGAATACCAGTACAAAGTAGTTTTTAAAGTTTACAGGAACACCACCGCTGTTTTTAGTGGTATAACCGATAATCTTGTTCTCCGAAGGGATTACTTTCACAAAGGAACCATTATCGAAGGCATCCACCACTACGTAAGAATGATCGTTTTCGGGAAAAGTAAAACGGAAAATTACCGCTCTCTCTGTCGGAGCAAGTTCGGTTACAACATCATGATTGGCAAGATATACCTTATAATAATAAGGGGTAGCCATTTCAGCTTTGTGAGAGAACCAACTGGCACGTTCATCCTGATTAAACACTGCCTTACCGGTAATAGGCATAATGGCAAACTGACCGTAATCATTTATCCAGGGACTTGGCTGATGGGTTTGTTTGAATCCTCTGATCTTGTCAGCGTCATACATATATGTCCATCCATCGCCCATTTTACCAGTCTGCGGAACCCAAAAGTTCATTCCCCAAGGCAGCGCAATGGCAGGGTAAGTATTTCCAGCAGATAATGCATGCTTTGACTGTGTACCAACCAGCGAACTAACGTAATCCACCGGTCCGGTAATCACTGTACTGGCATTAGTAAGACACGTACAGTATAAGCTCAATAGCAATAGATAACTTTTTTTCATCATATATTTCTTTTTTCCATCATCGTACCGGTATAGCCCCCATCTCAAAGACAAGTTCGCCACCAGCCATTATATCATTATATGAAATATAAGGCTTGGTATATTCCTGGCCATTGAGCGTGATTCTCTTTATATACTTGTTCAGAACAGAATTGTTCCTTGCGATAAGAACCAGTTTTCCATCAGGCACAGTAATTTCAGCCCTATCAAACAATGGAGTTCCAAACCAATAACGGGCACTAGCCGGTTCTACCTGATAGAATCCCAATGCCGAAAGCACATACCACGCGGACATCTGACCTACATCTTCGTTACCGCATAATCCATCCGGTTCTGCGTGATAGAGCGAAGTTAATACTTCACGAACACGAGCCGCAGTTTTCCAAGGCTGTTCAAGCATAGCATAAAGATAAAGGATATGATGTCCCGGTTCGTTTCCGTGTGCATACTGTCCTACCAGCCCCGAAATATCGGGAGAACCACCCGCTCCCACAAATTCACTCAACACAAACAATGAATCTAATTTTTCAATACATTTGTCACGACCGCCAAAACAATCAGCCAAACCATTTACATCATGAGGAACCAACCAAGTATATTGCCAGGCATTCCCCTCGCAATAATCATCCGCCCTGTGTTGGGATGCGAACGGATCGAAAGGCGTCCGCCAGTTTCCGTTACTATCTTTTCCACGGACAAATCCGGTCGATTTATCGAAATATTTACGATACGAGTGAGAACGTCCGGTGAGAAAGTTATAGTCGTCTTCCTTTCCCAAATAGCTGGCTGCTGCTGCCGCAGCAGCATCTGCTATAGCATATTCCATATCATAAGCAATGGCTTCTTGAAACAAGTCACAAGGGATATAGCCGTATTGCTTTCTGAGCGACCCACCACGTCCATCATGGTTAGCTGTCGTTTTTATAGCAGTGAAAGCACGCTCCGTATCAATATCCTTAAATCCCTTTACAATAGCATCCGCCACTACGGGTATAGCAGGATTTCCGACCATACAATCCGTTTCATTTCCCCATAAGTGCCACACAGGCAGACGTCCCTGCTTGTCATAAATATCCAACATGGAGTTAATTATGTCCGGCATTCTGTCTGGATGAAGGATAGTCATCAACGGCATTGCCGCACGATATGTATCCCACAACGAGAATGTAGTATAGGAAGTATTTACGGCATCGACATCACTGTAGACAGAAGGGGCTACCATCGTGTGATACAGAGCGGTATAGAATATACGGAGATAGCTTTTACTTGCCGTATGGATACGTACTTTGCTAAGCTCCTCATTCCAAGCAAGATTGGCATCTGCTACAGCCTTACCAAAATCCCAGCCTGAAAGTTCCGCCAACAAGTTTTTCTTCGCTCCTTCAATTGATACCGGAGATAAAGCGACTTTCAGAAGAATCCGTTCACCTTGAGTCGTAGAAAACGAAGCACGACCATATCTGCCACTATTCCCATGCAAATCAAAACTAGTGAAAGGCCTGGAAAACTGAGCGGCAAAATAAACATACTGGTCGCTCGCCCAACCTGTCGACCTGCGATAACCTACCACCATATCCGTTCCTTCCACTGCCATAGAAACCTCACGTACCTGATCGGAACCTATGCCGTTTTCCAGATCAATCACTATGGCAGCTTCCTTCGAAGCGGGAAAAGTATAGCGATGAAAGCCTGTACGGCAAGTAGCAGTAAGCTCTGCCAATATATTATAGCGGAGTAAGGGTACGGAATAATACCCCGGATGAGTTATTTCCTTGCTGCGGTCAGCATACGACCAAAGTCCCGACTGTTGATCACTCTCTCTACCACGTGCATAAGTTACGTCACCAACCACCGGCATTACGGTGATATCCCCTAAATCTCCGGCACCGGTTCCACTTAAATGAGTATGCGAAAAACCTATTACCGTATTATCGGAATTGTGATAACCGGAACACCAGTCCCAGTCTGTCGGTATGCTTGTCGGACCCAACTGTATCATACTAAAAGGTACGTTGGCCCCGACAAAGACATGACCATGTCCGCCACTGCCGATTTTAGGATCAACATATTGCGTCACCCCACCGGGAATCGCTTTCCACGCCTCACATTCTGCCAAATGTTCCATACCCTTCTCCATGTCCGGTATGCCTGTTTCTTCAATGGATTTCGAGTCTGAACAAGCGACAAATGCCAATACGGCAGCTATCAATATCTTATATGTTTTTACCATTTTCTTTTGTCCTATTCATCATTTTCATCAGAAAGTCAATACAGGTGTGGCATATTGTCCATAATCCTTATAACCTTCACGCGCAGCTGCTTTATCTTCAATATCATATATGCCATAATATCCTTTTTCACTGACAACGTCCCTTTCCGTACTCGTTCCGAAATGCCGCCAATGACCGTCCCGTCTTCTCCATAATTCTGCATCGGAACATTCCTGAAGCCGTTCCGCTATCTTTATGTCATACGCCTCTGCCACAGCTTCCATTTGTACTTTAGAACCCAAATACCAACCGCTCGTCCCTTCAGGAGCAGTCCGGCTACTATACTTCGTAGCCCGATATACATGTGTATAGTTATCATCTGCCAGGACAATCCCTTTTGACTTGGCATAATCAATAATTTTTTTTGTATTTGCATATCCGCACCAGGCATCCGGACGTTCATGTGTACCAATCAGTTCTTTCCGGTAATTTTCCGTACACCAAGATGCGGAGCCACTACCGAGTTGCGTATCTTCAGGATCGGCAGCGATGACATAACCATGAATTTCGCTCAATTTGCCATCATAATCACTGACATTATCCCCTTCTCCGATACCGACCCGAAAAATAACCCCGGAACAGTCTTTCTTATCACCGGTCAGATATTCCGAATAAGTGTTGTCCTTAAAATAAAAATCAAGAACATCCGGTGCCTTATTCTTTATTTTCAGGTTAATATCCGAGTCAATGCCGTTCAGTTCGCAACAAAAGTATCCATCTTTCTCCGTGACTTTCAAGTCTTTGGAAGCAGCACCTTCTACTACAAACGCTCCCCGGCTGCAAGGTGTCTTACCGGATGCAATCTTATATTTCACAGTACATGCAGTACCTACCCGATAACACTCCCCGTCAGGATTCAAGGTGTTTCCTGCCTCATCGCAGACTATCATGTCTGTGTAACAATCTTCTTTCTCGACAGCAAGTTCCCACAATACTTTTATCTGTCCCAAATCATAAATATAATTGGAGAGGGTCGCTTCTGTGAATTCCGGAAATTCCTTTATGAGTTTCGTTCCGTTTTCCATTAACAATGTAAGAGTCACACCTTGAGTAAAAACAGCAGGAAGAGTTACAAAATTATATATTCCTTTCTCAAGTACATTTCCACCGTTCTCCAAAGTTACGGAAGTTACTCCATCAATACTATTCCGAACCATCGGATCACCATCTTCATCCTCTTCGACGATGAACGTTCCCACCAACATCTCATGATTATTTCCCTGCAATGTGACTGACTTGACACCTGTCTCTTTCAGTTCAAATCTCAATAATGCACAGATATTTTTAAAAGCAAAAGCCTTCTTCCCTGAAGTTGTCCGGGATATCATCACACTAAGGTTATTATCAAAACCATCTTTCACTGGTTTCTGAACACTCCGAAGAAGAGTCGTGATCTGCCTACCGCTTAATACAGCATCTTCATGATAAGGATACAATGCATAATATTCCGGCATTTCGTCTGCTTTCCCTGTGAACGTAACTGATGTTCCACCCGAAGCAGTGGTGAATTCCTTGTTCGCATTTCCATATAAAACACTAATCCGGTCACCGGAAGTCCATTCCACTTTCACACCGTCAATCAATCCGGTCCGACTGTCAGTCACTCCATTTTCCAGTCCGCTCAATGTGGCGGAGAAAGTGATCTCATCCGTTAATACAGGAGTATCTTCCATTTTATTCTTCGCGTCGTCCGAGCAAGCAACTGCCGCCATGGATACCATGGCAAGCAGCAATTTATTCATATATTTTTTCATCTTATTTATTAACAGGTTTCCAAGTAAAGTTTTCCGCACCACCTTTAAAGACAGCCGTATATCTTCCTGTCAGGTCTTTAAATTCTGTCTTGGTCATGTCCAAATCCGCTTTGGAGATAACAAAGTCCCAGGCACAAACCAAGTTCGGGTCGGCAGGGTCGACCGTACAGTTTCCTTCTGCCGATACCTTTATTTCGTCCGCAGTACGCGCTTTTTTCCAAATACGCATATATTTGATAGAACCGGAGAAATATTCCATGCGCGTTCCATCCGCTTTCAGGCGGCAGAAAGCAGTCATAGGTATCTGTGCCTGATGATAAGAGTCGGTTGTATATACCCAACGCCGTACATCCTGTCCGATACGGATGGAATGTCCCTTTTTCTCACCATTGTAGAACATTCTGAAACGTTCATCCTGATCTTCTCCAGGTACTCCGTCTTCAGCATACACAATGGCATAATGCATCCACGTTTGATAGCCTAGCAAGGGAGCCCTGTAATATGGTTCCTCGATTCCGATTTTACCATCTTTGTCAAGAGGTATCGTCGCTCTGATCAAGTCGTCATTTCCACCCGTATGAAAACGTGAATAAATTCTCCATCCGCCCCAAGGTTCATCATTGCACGCTGCCAAATAAGTACTGTTGTCTTCATGTTCCTTGGTGCAATATTCATCGATTCTCACCCATAATTCAATAGTCAGAGCCGCATGCTGTGTTTCGCCGAAGTCGGCAAATTCTTTATGATAACCGAAATCAATATATCCGCCATTGTTACCATCAACAACCAGATTATAGAATGTTTCGGTTTCAATCTGTGTTTCGCGGAAAGAGTCAATCTCTGTATCTGCTTTTTGGATAGCTTCTTCCACCATAGTTTTCGTCAAGGTAACGTTTCCCAAAGATACTTGGTCGATCAAGTCCGCCAGTTCCTGTATGGCAGCATTCAATATAGATTTGCTACTTTCGGGATAAGTGCCTGGCTCTGTACCGTAAGTTGAAGTTTCCAGTATATTTTGCAATTCGGAAAGTTTATTCTTCAGTTGTTGCAGGTTTCTCTGTTCTTCGGAAACATCAAGGATTACGGAA
The DNA here is from genome assembly GCF_900130125.1 of Bacteroides congonensis. Lineage (GTDB taxonomy): Bacteria > Bacteroidota > Bacteroidia > Bacteroidales > Bacteroidaceae > Bacteroides > Bacteroides congonensis. The sequence goes on along the minus strand of NZ_FQXY01000010.1, from coordinate 956,313 downwards.
TCTTTAAACTTCTTCATGGCTTCTTCTGCTTTTTCGACAAGAACATCTACGGTTTGCCGATCGATAGTTTCTCCATGGTTCAGGCGGCTGACTAAATCATCAATTTCGGCCATTACTGTTTCAAGAATCGTTTTACTCTTTTCAGGATAAGTGCCCGGTTCTGTACCGTAAATAGAATTTCCCAATAAATAGTCTACGACATTTCGCTCTTCAGTTAATTGGGTGATATACTGTTCGCGGTTGTCTTTTTCATCATCGTCCGAGCATCCAGACAGTAATATGCAAGAAAACAACCATAAACAACTCAGCAGGATTGTCCATCCGTTCATTCCGATTCGATTTAATACTTTTTTCATCTGTCTTTCATTTTAAAGGTTAAATATCAGCGTTCCAACCCGGGTTTTGAACCAATTCCTTGTCGATGTCAAGGTCGCCTTGGGGAATAGGGAAGAAGTACATTTTCTTCTCGAAGATTCTATTTTCAAACCAAGTACGTTTGTAGAAGTCGTTGCCGTTACCATTCACATACATACCATAGAGAGGCATATTTTCCGTCTGTTCGGCAATGCCCCAACGACGGACATCGAAATAGCGGCTGCTTTCAAAAGCCAGTTCCACCCTTCTCTCCGCTCTGATCGCTTCCCGCATTTCGTTTTGAGTGGCAGGGGCGGGCAACTGCCCTACCTTTGAACCATAGGTCGGGATTCCGGCCCTTTCACGGATCAGGTTGAGATAAGTAAGAATATCGGCATGAGTCGGTTCACACTCGTTCAGCGCTTCTACATAATTGAGGTAGACTTGTGCCAGACGCAACATAATACAGATCTGTTTCCCCGTATTCCAGGCACCCAAAGGCGCACACTTCCTTACACAATAACCAGTGGGTGGACATTCCCCACCATGCAATCCAGAATTACCGTCATAACTGAAGTCTGAGTAGAAAGCCCCTTCTTCCGTGTTCAGCCATTTTTGACCGGAAAAGGTAATATTGGCATAGAAACGCGGTTCGCGTCCTACCCACGCTTTCAGCACGCCATTAGGCGCTAGTACAGTTCCATTTTCATCTACATAGCTTTCGGTAGAAAAGCCGGTATCTTCATAACCTGTGCCAGGGTTGAGGACGGGTGTTTTGCCGTTGTCAGTATATCCGCTGACAGGCAATTTACCATTCGCCATAAAGAAAGCATCTACCATTTGCTGCGAAGCACCTAATCCGCCGGATGCCCGGTAACCGCTGCCGACAGCTCCGGTATGTCTCGGAGTACGGTCATACTGCATCAATGAATAGTCCGTGTTTATACGGTAGAAAATCATTTCCGTGTTAGTAAAATCTTCTCCTCTCACAGCGTCACGACAAGACAAGTAGGCATTCAAAGCACCGTTCGTATAAACTTTGGTTAAATCATAGTTTCCCGGAACGAACCTATCGATAAATGCCTTGGAAGCAGCAGCAGCCCTTCTCCATTTCGCTTTTACCGCTTCATCCGAAGTGTCCTCCGGAAAAAGCTTTTTGCCATCCCTGTTCTGCAACTGGGCGACAAAGGTATTTTTCCCGTTGTATAAATCACTTGCAGCATATTGCAACACTTCAGCCTTAAAAGCCATTACAATACTGTTATCGATTCTTCCACAGTTGTAAGTAAGCGATTTCTCCGGCAGACAACCGCTTGCCAGTACTTTATCAAATTCTGAAACAATGTATTCCACACATTCTTCTACACTGTTTCTGGGTAACTGTACTTCCTCAAAAGGAGCATCCATGCTGATCGGATCATCAGACAGAATGGGAATCGGCCCATAGATACGCAGCAAGTAAAAATAATACATAGCACGCAGCGCACGGGCTTCTTCAATCCATTGCGCCAACAGATTCTGTTCCATATCCTTGCATTGGGGAGCACCTTGAATAAAGCGTCCGGCAGCACTGATACCTGCATAGTACTTTTCCCAATAGGACGAAACGATAGATGATTTCGGAGTAAGGGTATTGTTATTAATCAAATGTGACGGCACAAAATCCCAATAGTATTCAGCCTCATCACATCCGGCCGTCCATACCCCCGGACTGGAGTGCCTTCCGTCCGCTGCTAAACGTTGTGCAAATTCATCCGGCAGATAAACATATACGGTAGCCAAGGCTTTCTCCGTGGAAGCCTTCGACTCAAACAAGTCATTGTAAGTCAGGCGGTCTGTCGGCATTTGATCAAAGAAATCCGAACAGGAAGTATGGCATAGCAGCATGGCTGACAAGCTTAACAAAGCAATATATTTTCTCTTCATGTTTTTTAGAAATTAAAGTTGACACCAATAGAGTAAGTAGAGATATTGGGATAAGAAGTACCATTGTTGGTATTCAGCTCCGGATCCCATAGTTTGAACTTACTGATCGTAAACAGGTTTGTCCCCATCGCATAGATAGAAGCACCCTTCAGCAAGACGGCGTTTGTCCATCTTTTGGGAAGATGCCAGGTGACCTGCAAAGATTTCAAGCGTAGGAAACTGACATCCCTTTGCCACCAAGTACTTGTCTTAAAGTTGTTTTCGTTCTTATCTGAACCATAAGCAAGACGGGGATAAAAGACATCCTGACGCGGGTTGTCCTCCGTCCATCGGTCTTTGATATTGGCATAAAGGTTGCCCTCGCCACCCGAACCGGAGAAAGGCTGTATGCCCAATCCGCTTAAACATCTGTCCGCTTGCGCCACTCCCTGAAAAAGGGTACTGATGGCGAAATTCTTATATTGAAGATTGAAACCAAAGCCGTAGACAATAGCAGGCACGTCACCGCGTCCTATTTTTGTTTCATCATACACGTCAATTTGTCCGTCACCGTTCAGGTCGCGGTACTTGATGTCGCCTGCATAGACAGTGCCGAATTGTTTCGGGAAAGGGCGGGTCGTATTTTCCTTTTCCACAGCGGGCAGAGCTTCCCAAGCATTTATCCGGTCAATCTCTTCTTGCGTATAGAGCCCGTCCGCAATCAGTCCCCAACGTGCCAATGTATTATGCCCCCTTTTGTCCATCCATGGATATTGTTGGTCAGGCTGGTCATTCTCTATCACTTCATTTTTGGCATAAGTGAAGTTCCCGCGAAGAGATAGCGCCCAGTTCTTATTGAACCGTTTGTTATATTCAAGGTCGATTTCGATACCTTTGTTATCTACGATTCCCAAATTGCCGACAGGGGTAGAAGTGATTCCGATAAAACCGGGTACTGCTCCACGATCGAGGAAAATTCCGGTACGATGTTCCTTATAAAGGTCAACAACCAATGACAGATCATCATTCAGAAATTTGAGGTCGAAACCCAAATCCTGTTTATGGGATTTTTCCCAAGTCACTTTAACGGCTTCATTTTTCACTTTATACCCGTCTACTTTACGGCGGTCACTTCCGAATGTATAACCATAACTACCCGAATATTCGAGTGCTTCCATGTAAAGGAAACGGTTGGGAGTTGCCTGATTACCAATCATACCGTTGGTATAACGGACTTTGAAAAAAGAAATGACAGATTGCAGAGGTTTCCAGAATTTTTCATTGGAGAGTACCCACCCCACTCCGAACGCAGGAAAAACCCCGTAGCGGTTGGACGGATCGAAGTTTTCAGAGCCGTTGATACCGATATTGAATTCCGCAAAATAGCGGTCGTCCCATGAATAAGTGGCACGTCCGGCAAAGCCGCGGGAACGGTAAGGAAGCCCGGCAATCAGATCGATGCCCTCAGTCGTTATCACTTTGTCTTCCTGATTGAAGAGAAACAGTCCGCCCACACGGTGTTTTCCGAATACACGGGCGTAATTTAACGATGCTTCCAGATAATATTTTCGGTTGCCGGAGCTTTCAACTGCAAAATCCAGTGTCTTTGAACCTTCGTAGGTTTGCGACAAAATGGGAAACCCATATTTGTCATAAGGATTGTTTTTGTCCGCCCAATAGTATGTAGATTCCGTTTTCTTTTGTTTGACGGTACGTGAGTTGTAAGTGTCAAAAGCAAACATACCCGTCAGGCTCAATCCTTTCGTAATAAATCCCAAATCTTGGGTCAGGCGGAGATTGGAGTAAATTTGGCTGTCGGTGACAGTTCGGAATCCTCTTTTCGTCGCGCCGACATAGGGATTGTTGAATCCACTGTTGGGCTGGTTGTAGGGGATGTAATCTTTTCCGCCGACATGGAACATAACAGGATAGTCTACCGGTGAGGTGGTCATGGCTACGCGGAATATGTCAGATGTGGATTCATAGGGCTTCCTACCCTCACCCAAGTAGCCTGAAGCGCCGATATCCAGTTTGGTGGTCGGAGTGACGTTGATGTTCAAGTTGGTGGTAAAATTGTATCGGGTATATCCGATTTTCGAGTCATAGGATTCATTCGGATCTGTCTTTATCAGACCTTGCTCGTTATAGTAGCTTGCCGATGCGTAATAGTTCACGTTCTGTCCGCCACCACGCACATTGATGTTGGCACGGCGGTTGTGACCAAGATCGTCAAAGACTTCGTTCATCCAGTCTACGTCGGGATAAAGCACCCGGTCAGCCCCCAAACGGGTATTTATTACCTCGGCTTCGGAGTAAATGGGTTCGGAACCACGATTTCTGCGAGCCTCGTTGACAGCTTCCATATAAGAAGCTCCGTCCGCCAATTTCGGGATTTTGGTAAGCCGTGTCACACTTTCATAATAATCGACGCTGACAGAGGGTTTTCCGGCAATACCGGGTTTCGTCTTAATCAGGATTACACCGTTAGCTCCCCGTACTCCGTAAACAGCAGTGGCCGAAGCGTCTTTCAGGATGGTGAAAGATTCGATGTCTTCCGGGTCGATGTTGTTAAAGGATCGCTCTACGCCGTCAACAAGAACTAAAGGGGAGGAACTTCCCATGGTGGAAATACCACGTATCCAAATATCGGCATTGTCCTTACCCGGTTCGCCGGAACGTTGGACAGCCACTACCCCGGCAAGACGTCCTGCCAATGAGGTACTCAGACTGGCAGTCGGCTGCTTGATATCACCCAGTTTCAGGTTGGATTGTGAACCGATGGTGCTGATACGGCGCTGGCTGCCGTAACCTACCACTACCACTTCCTCAAGTTCCGATTTCGATTCTTTCAGTGTCACGTCTATCACTGTGTTGGAGCCGACAATCACTTCCTGACTGTCAAAGCCGACGTAGGAGAATTTCAGTGTCGAACGGCTGTTCTTCACTGTCAATGAGTAAGTTCCTTCAATTCCGGTCAGTGTGCCGTTCTGTGCTCCCACTTCCATGATGTTGACACCGACCAAAAGTTCACCTTTCTCATCGACCACACGACCTGTTATCTTTTTGGAAGATTGTGCAAATGCCATAGCACACAGGTTAATGAGTATGAACACAAACGCTAATCTTGTATTTTTCATATCTTCTTTAATTACGATAGTTCTACACTCTCTATTTTTGAATAAGCGGAAGATTAACCGCAATGGATACCGCCGTGGAAGTTCCCCAAGGGTCATTGCTATAACGGACATCCTTGTCGCTTGCCTTATATACAAAGTTCTCAGCGGATTTTTCTTCCCATACAGTCCATATGATGCCTTTTGAATTGCGGTTGTTGTAAGCTTGCAGAGCGCTTGCTTCCATCCACGGGAGATATTGTGTATCGTCCATAACATCAATGTACGAGCGCAAGTATCTCATCAGTATTCCTTTAAAGCCACGACGATCATTGTCCGAACGTTCGTCAGGTGCGTTCATGATTCCATTGCCATCGCTAAAATGCTCTACAGTATAACGGACTGTTTTCTGTGCGTTGGTTTTGTACAGTTCGTCTTTATAATGCTGATATAGCATGACAGAAGCTCCGAGAAAAGTACCCTGGTTATAAGTCGAAGCCCACTTCCATGGAGAAAGGCTCGTTAGTGTCACACAGTCATATACCATACCAGTGGATGATTCGTAAAGATAGACTGATTGTTTTTCATACAGGCTTTTCGCCTTTTCGTAGTAAGTTTCGTCTCCCGTAGCCTGCGCAAGATAGCAGGACGCTACCATTGCCGGACAATTGATGCAGGAATTGGTCTTGTCACGCTCCTCTTCTTTTTCACACCAACGCAATACGCCTTCGGGCAGCATCAAAGCTCTCGCATACATTTGGTCAAAATTTTCTTTGGCAACTTCGAGGTATTCTTGTGTACCAAACAACAGATAGGCACGTACACAGGCAATTACCGTCCAAGTGATATCGTCATTGAAGGGGTTGTACAGCCAATTTTTCCGGTTCTCATCTACAAAATTGATGTACAATTGGTGGAACATCTCTTTGTATGAGGGGTCTTGGGTGGTTTCATAGGCATCCAAGACTATTTCGAACATTTCAGAATCCTGCCATTGGTGACTGGCGTTGTTCAGCCGTTCAGCATCACTCAAGGTGTAGCCTGCGCTGTTCTGTGACTTCTTATAGTATTGTGTTTTCCAGGCACGCACTATTTCATCACGCATCACAGAGGTAAATTTATTGGGTACTTCCTGCACTCTTTCCAATTTCCATATCTGCTTGTCAGCCTGCTCACCGGTTCTCTTAATATAGGACTGTATGTTTGTGCCGTCCCCGTTGTCACCTGTTTCCAAATAGAGCCTTTCGCCGCTTGCCAGGGAAGAAGGACTGATATAGTAACAGTCCGCTCCTGCGTGTTCAGCTTTGGTTATTGTCCATTTATAGGTATAATCGTTCTCTTTTCCATACTGGCGCAGACGCGCACCCAAAGAGACAGGAGACTGTATATGTACAGACTTGCCTGTGTGTACGTTCGTCAGGTAAAAGTACACTCCGGCAGGGTCTTTGGTCAGACGCCAGCGCTGAGCGTTCACTTTCGTGTCAGTCCAAGCTACAATTTCCGCTCCCTCATCAAAAGAAGCGTTCCGGACGGACATACTTTTGGTTTCATCAGAATAAGGAGAGATTTTGTAAACAGCTCCCGAAATAAGATCCGACGCCTGCGCCTCTTCCAATAAGACAGACGCTTCGCTTGCCGAGCATCCGGCAAGCATAGTCATGGCACTTAAAGCCCATAATGTGATTTTCTTCATTATTAATGCTATTAAAGTTAAACATATCTATTTTCTAAGTCAGCGGAAAGTCAGAGGTTCGGCAGAAGGCGGGGCTGCGTCAAGCGCAGTTCCCCATAACCTGTTTGCCTTGTTACCCATTACTAATTCCAACCTTCCACCTTTAATTATATCTTTATGTCCGAACCACGGCTTGTTCCACGGTTTACCGTTGAGTGTTGCAGACTGGATGTATTTGTTCTCATCTGAACAGTTTTCTGCTATGATTTCAAAGGTTTTCCCATTACCCAATGTTATCTTTACATGGTTGAACAATGGTGAACCAATGTTGTAGGTCGGTGAACCGGGCGTGACCGGATAAAAGCCCATGGCTGAAAATACGACAAATGCACTCATTCCGCCGCCGTCTTCATCTCCCGGTACCCCCATCAAGTCGTTACGGAACCATTGTTTCATTAAAGAACGGATTCTTTTTTGAGTCATCCAAGGCTGTCCCGCATAATTATAGAGATAAGGAATGTGCAAGCAAGGCTCGTTTGCCATTGAGAATTGCCCTACATTTCCCGTATGATCCGGCAGATGAGAATAAAAAGTAAATTTGGCTTCGCCCATAGGTTCTCTGAAAGTCCGGTTCAGATTGTCTATGAACTTTTCGCGTCCACCCATCAACGCGATCAGGTCTGCGGGATTATGCTGTACATCCCAACGATAAATCCAACCATTATTTTCCCCATAGTAGTCACGCGCTCCCATACCACCGGAGAAGCGATAGTCAAAGGGTTCGATAAAGTCTCCCTTATCATCGCGGGGATGGAAGAATCCGGTTTCGGCATTATATACGTTGCGATAGGAATAAGCCGTTTTCATAAATTGTTCGTATTCGTCGTTGTATCCGAATGTACGTGCTATCTGTGCGAGGCACCACGAATCGTAACAGTTACCTAGCATGACAGAGATAGCCTGACGACGTTCAAAACCGTGTACGTCCGGACATAATTCTTCTTCACCCGGACGGAGTGCGGGGAAGTAGCCGCGTTGTTGGTAAAAAGAATCCAGTTCTGTCAACGGGGCTTTTTGCCAAGGTAACAGGGTTTTCTCTGTAATGGCACCTTTACATGCTTTGTATGCCTGTTCCAAATCAAAGTCGGTGATTCCCTTGCAATAGGCGTCCCATATGGTGGCTACCGCATGATTTCCGTTCATGCGGTGGCTGTCGCCTGTTATCTCAGGAAAGGTAGGCATCCATCCCTCAGGAGATTGCTGCGCCATACAGATAAAGGAACTGACCATCGCACGCTCTTTGTCCGGTTCAATCAGGATTCGCAAGGGGTGCACGGCGCGGTATGTATCCCAAATCCAGTCGTCTGTATAGAAAGGAATTCCACCGTCCATATGTACCTGATTGTCAAAGGCGCTGTAATAAGAGCCGTCCTCGGAAATGTTAATCATACGTTCGTAAGTCCGGTATAGCGAGGTGTAGAAAACGGTTTTTTGGTCGTCTGTCCCACCGTCTATTTCTATTTTGCCCAAAGTTTCGTTCCATATTTTCCGCCCGGTTTCTGCTACTTCATCTATATCATATGTGCAAATTTCACGGCGGAGATTTCTCTTCGCCTGTTCTACGCTGATGAATGAGATTCCGTATCGCAGGGTGACTTCTTTACGGGAGCCGTAATCGAGGACTATGGCTGCATTTTTTCCGTCCACCTGTTGACAGGCGGAATTCATCTTTCCGTCTTGCAGTCCGCCTCTAGCAATTGTTTCGCAGTTTGACTCCATAAAAAGGTAGATTACTGTCTTGTCATCCAAATGTTGACAGCCACTTATTCCGTCAGAACCTATAAGCAAGTAACCGTTCCGTGTGTTCAGCACTATTTGACTATTGCCTGTTCCCTCGTAAACAAAGGTATAAATACCGGATTGGTAGGAAGGGGCAAAATTAACCATAATATCGTCTTCATCGAGATAAACCTGATAATGATAGGGAGATATTTTTTCCCTGTCATAAGAATAGTCCCGCACAGAAGGGATTTCTTTATTTAATCCACAGACGGGACTCAGGTTAAATGCCGAAGCTCCACGATGACTTGTTACTGCCACCGGAAGGCCGTGACATAAATCAGACGTGAAATCTTTACGTTCGGGATATACACGTAGCATTCCGTTTGGCAAATGGACTGTCGGATAAGTGGGAAACAATAAATGGCTGATATTCCCCATGTAAGGATTTACATAATCCACCGGCTCTGTCTTATCTTTTGCATAAGAAGCAGATACCAAAATAAAGAAAGACAAGGCTCCAACCGCCAACGCTTTTTTTCGTATGCTTTTCATCCTATTATATAGTTTATAAATTGATGGACAAAAGTAATTTTAGCGTCTTAATCAGGTATTAATCACAACTTAACGGTTTAGGAAAAAGGCATCAAATTAGAATACAATCATCTGAAAATCAACAGTTAGTATCTTTAAAGATTCTTTTAAAAAAGAAAAGTGGAAACTTACTACTCATTAAGTCCCCACCTTTCTTTTTTGCTATATTGTGCCTCCATTAATTCCCCGTTATGTCAGCATAATCAAAATCAGGCTTTGTTCCAAGTACTCGAATATATTCTACGCAAAAATTCTCATAACATTGTTTTGCCAGTCCTTTTTTTCCTAAATGATAGAGAGCATAACATTTATTTTGTATAGCATTTTCATCTGTCGAATCACAACTCAGCATTGTTTCTGATAACTTCAGCAATAGCATCAAATCCTTTTCCTTTTTTACAAATTCATAAGCATCCAATAGTACATCGGATAACAAAATCAAATACTCGGACTTAAACTTATCTACCCATTCTTCTGTAATATCAGGTAGTAGCTCTCCCCTGCCTCCTAATTCAGCAATTCTATTTAATAAGTCTACATTAATCGTATTCCCCTCCCTTAACATTCTCAGTAAATCGCAAATCTCAATATAATCACAATTCACCGTTGGAGCTATTGTCATATACCAGTAGCTATTTTTATATGAAATATTGACTCCGCCAATTCCCTTTAATAACAATCTGAGCTTACTTATATTCACATTTCTGTTATTAGTAGCATTGCTTTTGTCCATATCCGACCAAAATATTTCATTTAGCTGTTCTGATGTTATACCATTAGCATTTTTGTAAGAATACAGAAGCATATATATAAATAAACTACGCAATATAAGAGTGAATCGAGAAGTTATATCACGCCCTTCCGAGTCATTTACCTGGAAACCTCCCAATAAGCGAATAAAAGAAGGCTGAGTTACTTCTTTTTCCTTTACTTCTGTGGTATGTATGGATTTCCAAGCATCATTTTCATCTTTTCTTGTAACGTTTTTCTGCCCCTGTTTCCATAATATCATTAAAGTCACTGATACTCCACCAACTCCAATAATCAAAATTAACCACAGCCAACCTGTTGAATGCTTCTTAGGAATAGATTGAAGTACATCCGACAAACGTAAGACTGGATATCCCAATGTATATATCTCAACACGAGTTTTTCCAACACCATCCTGATATGCCAAAACAGTAACTAATTCAGTGGTTCTCTGATTATAAAATAAGGTACAATAAGAACTGGTATCATGAAATTGATATGGTATGGAATCTGCCAAATATATTCGATCAGGGCTTTCAATTCCAAAGCAATTCAATCTGATTTGAGAGAATGCCCGATCGTTGGCGAAAGATAATGCATAAATATGCTCTTTATCACGATCCACTACCATTGCATTCCCAAACGTTTCCATCGATTCATTAGAAAAGTCCCACAGTTTCCGGCTACTCATTTTCTCAATATCTATACAATGAAGATCATAATAATTTTCCGGATTTCCCTCTTGTTTACCAGATTTACTGCCATACCCTCCTAACAATAATACTTTATTTTCTCCCCAATACCCCATTGCCGCTAAATAACGAGATTCAATCAAATGAGAAAAATCTTTTTGCTGCCAAGATATCGAATCGATGGAATGCGTAAACAGCGTCGAACTATAACGATAAAACCCATAGCCCCCGAAAAGTACAACTTTCCGTAACTCAGGTATATAACAACCGCTATGGTGCAAATATGAAAGAAGTACATCGGGAATCGCCCTTTCCCATTCGTTTTTCTCAAAACTATAACGATTTAACCGTTCTTGTTCTGCACTATAGGAAATCAATTCATCATAAACCGAATCATAAACTAAACTGGAAGCGGCTGTAAAATAAGGATGCCCGGAATTCACAATAATAGTGTCCAACTTTTCTTTCTCTATGGAATATTGATAAATAGTATCTTTTAAGGTTATAAATACTCCCCCATCTGCCGGACGCTGATATGGAGCGAATTGAAGGGAAGTTCCCGGTATGATAAAAGAAGCTTTTTTTCTCCACCTAATATGATGATCTATCTCCCAAATACCATTCCGCACTGTAGCCCGGGAAAATTTGACTTCATCATAAACTTCATTATCCCCATGTTGCAACAGACTCCATTTTCTCAAAAGTTGCCCTTGCCGATCCAAAATCCTTATATTTCGTAGATTCATCGGGGCTACATCTGTACTCGGATAAGGCTGACCGGTATGTAACCCAAAAGTTATACGGACATTATTCAACAGCGGCAGCTCCGCAGGGATACTCCATTCCTTCCCATTTAAAACACAAGTAATAAATTGCTTTTTATAATTTATCACAAGTTTCACTTGAAACCAATCCGAATTACTAAATCCGGGAATCGAATCCAGTTGTGGTATGTCCATCAAATTTTGAGTCCCTTTCATTAAAAATAATTGGCTGTGACTCCACCCTTTATTGGACAATAAATCAATGTTTAATGTATCATTCAAAACAACGCGAACAATATAACCATAATTATGCTCTTCATTACGTAAATGGACTTCAAAATTCAACGAAAAACCATCCTGAAAAGAAAATGGAGCATCCGGAGTCAAGTTTAACTCTGTCCGCTTCTCCGGTATTACTCTGTGAGATTGAAAAAAGAGCCCGGAATTTGCCTTGGCAGAATTATGCAGGACATCACATACCAATAACAACAATAATATATAAATGATTGCACTCTTATTATTCATAGGCTTTTATTATAGAAGAAACAAAAATATAGAATTATTTTATTTTAAATGTTAAATTCTTTTTTTTTCAAGATAATCATATCAGATTTTCTGTTTTTAACTTATGTACATTATAAAACAAATATTAGTAAGCCTCTTACCTTTTTAAGTTTCTATACTCGTCTAGGAATACCTAAACAAATATTAGGTAGTTCGAGACAAATCACGTAAATTTGTGCCTCAAAATGAAATAACAGTATAAATCACTATAAATAAAAACTTTATCACTATGGAGTACAATTTCAGAGAAATTGAAAAGAAGTGGCAGAAAAGGTGGGTGGAAGAGAAAACCTACCAGGTTACGGAAGATGATTCGAAGCAAAAATTTTATGTACTAAACATGTTTCCTTATCCATCGGGAGCGGGCCTACACGTAGGACATCCGCTGGGATACATCGCTTCGGATATTTACGCCCGTTACAAACGACTGCAGGGCTTCAATGTACTCAATCCGATGGGATATGACGCTTACGGCTTGCCCGCTGAGCAATATGCTATCCAAACCGGACAGCATCCTGCAATCACTACCATTAATAATATCGACCGCTACCGCGAGCAATTGGACAAGATAGGTTTCTCTTTCGACTGGAATCGTGAAATCCGTACATGCGACCCGGAATATTATCATTGGACACAATGGGCTTTCCTGAAGATGTTCAACAGCTATTATTGCAACGACGAACAACAGGCACGTCCTATCGAAGAACTGGAAAAGGCTTTTGCCATCTACGGAAACAAAGGTCTGAACGCCGCTTGCAGTGAAGATATCAGCTTTACCGCCGACGAATGGAACGCAAAGAGCGAAAAGGAAAAACAGGAAATCCTGATGAACTACCGTATCGCCTATTTGGGAGAGACGATGGTAAACTGGTGCGCTGAACTGGGAACGGTATTGGCAAACGACGAAGTAGTGGACGGCGTCAGCGAACGCGGCGGTTTCCCCGTTGTTCAGAAGAAGATGCGCCAATGGTGTCTGCGTGTATCAGCATACGCACAACGTCTGCTCGACGGACTGGATACCATCGACTGGACAGATTCTCTGAAAGAAACCCAAAGAAACTGGATAGGACGTTCGGAAGGTGCCGAGGTTCAATTCAAGGTAAAAGACAGCGATCTCGAATTTACTATCTTTACCACCCGTGCAGACACGATGTTCGGCGTTACCTTTATGGTATTGGCGCCTGAAAGCGAACTAGTGGCACAATTAACCACTCCTGAACAGAAAGCGGAAGTAGACGCCTACCTCGACCGTACTAAGAAACGCACGGAGCGCGAACGTATCGCAGACCGCAGCGTTACAGGTGTATTCAGCGGCTCATATGCTATCAACCCATTCACAGGCGAAGCAGTTCCTATCTGGATCAGCGATTATGTATTAGCAGGATACGGAACAGGAGCCATCATGGCTGTACCTGCTCATGACAGCCGTGACTATGCTTTTGCCAAGCATTTCGGATTGGAAATCCGCCCATTGGTGGAAGGTTGTGATGTCAGCGAAGAAAGTTTCGATGCCAAAGAAGGTATCGTCTGCAACTCTCCGCGTCCGGGCGTCACTCCTTACTGTGACCTTTCCCTGAACGGACTGACTATCAAAGAAGCGATTGAAACGACTAAGAAATATGTAAAAGACCATAATCTGGGACGTGTAAAAGTGAATTATCGCTTGCGCGACGCCATCTTCTCACGTCAACGCTACTGGGGTGAACCATTCCCTGTTTATTACAAGGACGGAATGCCTTACGTGATTGACGAAAGCTGTCTGCCGCTGGAACTTCCCGAAGTTGCCAAATTCCTGCCTACCGAAACGGGTGAACCACCATTGGGACACGCTACCAAATGGGCTTGGGATACAGTAAACAAATGTATCGCAGACAATGAAAAAATAGACAACGTAACTATTTTCCCGTTGGAACTGAATACGATGCCGGGATTCGCAGGTTCTTCCGCTTACTATCTGCGTTATATGGATCCTCGTAATCACAAGGCATTGGTTGATCTGAAAATTGACCAGTACTGGAAGAATGTAGACCTCTATGTAGGCGGTACGGAACATGCAACCGGACACTTGATTTACTCCCGTTTCTGGAATAAGTTCCTGCACGACGTCGGTGTGTCAGTTATGGAAGAACCGTTCCAAAAGCTAGTGAACCAGGGTATGATCCAAGGTCGCAGTAACTTTGTATATCGTATCAAAGACACCAATACATTCGTTTCACTGAACTTGAAAGACCAGTATGAGGTTACTCCTATCCACGTAGACGTAAACATCGTATCCAACGACATACTGGATTTGGAAGCATTCAAGGCATGGCGTCCCGAATACAAGACAGCAGAGTTCATTCTCGAAGACGGAAAATACATCTGCGGATGGGCGGTTGAAAAGATGAGCAAGTCCATGTTCAACGTTGTCAACCCGGATATGATTGTCGAGAAATACGGTGCGGACACACTTCGTATGTACGAAATGTTCCTCGGCCCGGTAGAACAGTCCAAACCTTGGGATACGAACGGTATCGACGGTGTACACCGCTTTATCCGTAAATTCTGGTCGCTGTTCTACAGCCGCACGGACGAGTATCTGGTAAAGGACGAACCGGCAACGAAAGAAGAATTGAAGAGCCTTCACAAACTGATTAAGAAAGTGACGGGAGACATCGAACAGTTCTCTTACAACACTTCTGTCAGCGCATTCATGATTTGTGTGAACGAACTCTTCAACCTGAAATGCAACAAGAAAGAAGTACTCGAACAACTTGTTATCGTGCTCGCTCCTTTCGCTCCACACGTTTGTGAAGAGTTGTGGGACGTACTCGGACACGAGACTTCCGTATGCGATGCCGGATGGCCTGCATACAACGAAGAATATCTGAAAGAAGATACCATCAACTACACCATCTCTTTCAACGGAAAGGCACGCTTCAATATGGAGTTTGCGACAGACGAAGCCTCGGAAGCTATCCAGGCAGCAGTACTGGCGGACGAACGTTCACAGAAATGGATTGAAGGCAAGACTCCGAAGAAGATTATCGTCGTTCCGAAGAAGATTGTAAACGTTGTAGTATAAAACAAATGAGGCACGGATTACGCGGATAACACGGTTTGGAATTAATCAGAACCGCGAAATCCGTGTAATCCGTGCCTTAACAAATTATAGACCCTATGCATAAACTGGCAAAAGCGGAAATAATGAGAGAAGTGAAAGACTATGTCTACATCACTCTCGGATTGATTAGTTATTCTCTGGGATGGGCGGCATTCCTGTTACCCTACCAGATAACAACAGGGGGCACCACCGGTATCGGAGCTATCATTTACTACGCGACAGGATTTCCAATCCAATGGTCATATTTTATTATCAATGCTGTCCTGATGACGTTTGCCATCAAGATATTAGGCCCGCGATTCAGTATAAAGACCACCTATGCCATCTTTGTGCTGACCTTTTTGCTTTGGTTTTTCCAGTTAATAGTAAACAATTATGTGGTAGCACCGGACATGACACCGGACGGAAAACCGCTACTGCTCGGTGCAGGACAGGACTTTATGGCTTGTATCATCGGAGCCGCCATGTGCGGTGTAGGACTGGGCATTACTTTCAATTACAACGGAAGTACCGGTGGAACGGATATTATCGCCGCCATCGTCAACAAGTATAAAGACGTGTCACTCGGCAGGATGATTATGATTTGTGATGTATTCATCATCAGTTCCTGCTACTTTATATTCCACGACTGGCGCCGTGTCATCTTCGGTTTTGTCACGCTGTTTATCATTGGCGTCGTGCTCGACTGGATTATCAACAGTGCCCGCCAATCGGTGCAGTTCTTCATCTTCTCAAAGAAGTATGACGAAATAGCCGACCGCATCATCAAAGATGCCGACCGTGGGGTAACGGTGCTCGACGGCACCGGATGGTACAGCAAGAAAAACGTAAAAGTACTTGTCGTATTGGCGAAGAAACGCCAGTCGCTCGACATCTTCCGCCTGGTGAAACGAATTGACCCGAATGCCTTTATCTCACAAAGTTCCGTCATCGGAGTATATGGGGAAGGCTTCGACAAACTGAAAGTGAAATAACTGATTGGAATAACTATCGGATAACTTTGCTAAAACAAGAAATAAAATGATGAAACGCAAACTTGTATTTGCTACGAACAACGCTCATAAATTGGAAGAAGTAGCCGCCATATTAGGTGAACAAATAGAACTGTTAAACCTGAATGATATCGGCTGCCATACGGACATTCCCGAAACGGCTGCCACGCTGGAAGGGAACGCCCTGTTGAAATCTTCCTTTATCTTCAAAAACTACGGCTTGGATTGCTTTGCCGATGACACCGGACTGGAAGTAGAGGCACTGGACGGAGCTCCCGGAGTTTATTCCGCACGCTACGCAGGCGGAGAAGGACACGACTCACAAGCCAATATGCTCAAACTACTCCGCGACCTGGAAGGAAAGGAAAACCGCAAAGCGCAATTCCGCACCGCCATTTCATTGATACTCGATGGAAAGGAATATCTCTTCGAAGGAGTGATAAAAGGCGAAATAATCAAGGAAAAACGGGGTGATTCGGGCTTTGGTTACGACCCCATATTCAAACCGGAAGGTTACGACAAGACTTTCGCCGAACTGGGAAATGATATAAAGAATAAAATTAGTCACCGTGCGTTGGCTGTGCAGAAGCTCTGCGAATTCCTGCAACGCTGATTATCCGTACTCTTTAAAAAATAAAACGCAATGAAGAAAATTACTCTATTTACTTTACTTACGCTCCTATTTTGTACTTCGTGTGTAACAAAAAAGAAATTCATGCTTGCAGAAATGGCGGCTACCGCAAGCAAAGATAGTCTGCAAGGGTTATTGACTGACTGCCGCCATACAAACGCTCAAATGTCGGCACAAATCAAGAATCTTTTGCGTGATACTACAAAGATGGGAAACAGTATCCGCCAGTATCAAAGCATGCTGAACATGAACATGACCGAACAGGAAAAATTGAATGCCCTGTTGAACCAGAAGAAGAATGAACTGAACGAAAGAGAACGCACCATCAACGAACTGCAACAGATGATTAATGCACAGAATGAAAAAGTGCAGAAGCTGTTGAGCAGCGTAAAGGATGCGCTATTAGGATTCAGCAGTGATGAACTGACCGTTCGCGAGAAAGACGGAAAAGTATATGTGGCAATGTCGGACAAGTTGCTGTTCCAGTCAGGAAGTGCCCGTTTGGACAAACGTGGTGAAGAAGCGCTTGGCAAACTGGCCGAGGTTTTGAACAAGCAAACGGATATCGACGTATTCATTGAAGGGCATACGGATAACAAGCCTATCAACACGGTACAGTTTAAGGACAATTGGGATTTGAGCGTGATTCGCGCCACCTCTGTTGTCCGTATCCTGATTAAGAACTATGGAGTGAACCCGTTGCAGATACAGCCTAGCGGACGTGGTGAATATATGCCTGTCGATGATAACGAAACAGCCGAAGGCAGAAGCAAGAATCGCCGTACGGAGATTATCATGGCTCCGAAACTGGATAAGTTGTTCAAGATGTTGCAGAGTTCGGAAGAATCCTATTAAGAAAAAATTACTACTTCTTAGCAATATTTCCAAAGAATAATAATAAACAGAACAAAAAAGAGAAGTACGGAATCCTTTCGATTTCCGTACTTCTCTTTTTTACTTAATATCCGTTGAATGGAAGATATTTCGTATTTCTAAAATAAATATCTCTTAATAATCCTACAACCCCAACTTCGCCGAAATATCCAGCATCCGCTGAATCGGCTTCACTGCTTTTTCCGCTACTTCAGGATCCACCGTAATTTCCGGTGCTTCATTCTTCAGACACTCATAGAGCTTCTCTAACGTATTCAACCGCATAAAGCTACACTCATTGCATCCGCATGTACTATCGTTCGGTGGGGCAGGGATAAACGTTGTTTGCGGACACTTCTTCTGCATCTCATGCAAGATACCCGATTCGGTAGCCACAATATACGTATTTTCGGGATGGTTCACGGCATACTTCAACAGAGCTGCCGTAGATCCTACCACATCAGCCAGTTTCAACACCGTACTCTTGCATTCGGGATGCGCCAGTACCAATGCTTCGGGATGCTGCGCTTTCAGCTCCACAATCTTTTCAACAGAGAACTGTTCGTGCACATGGCAAGCTCCGTCCCAAAGAAGCATATTCCTGTTCGTAACTGAGTTGATATAATTACCCAGATTCCTATCCGGACCAAAGATTATTTTCTCATCTTTGGGGAAGCTTTCCACGATCTGCTTCGCATTGGTGGAAGTCACCACCACATCTGTCACTGCCTTCACCGCAGCCGTCGTGTTGACGTATGAAATAACAGTGTGCCCCGGATGCTCTTTGACAAACTGCGCAAACTTGTCCGCCGGACAACTGTCCGCCAATGAACAGCCTGCCGCCATGTCGGGAACCAGCACTTTCTTTCCCGGGCAAAGCACCTTCGCCGTCTCACCCATAAAATGAACGCCGCACATCACAATAATGTCTGCTTCCGTCTTGGCCGCCAATTGAGCCAATGCCAGACTGTCGCCAACGTAATCGGCTAT
Organism: Bacteroides congonensis; assembly: GCF_900130125.1. Taxonomy (GTDB): domain Bacteria; phylum Bacteroidota; class Bacteroidia; order Bacteroidales; family Bacteroidaceae; genus Bacteroides; species Bacteroides congonensis. The sequence continues at coordinate 937,537 of NZ_FQXY01000010.1, read as the reverse complement.
GTCTTGTATTTCACCCTTCTGGTAGTAGTGCCCCAGAATGATTGCATTCTTTTCTTTCTTCAGCTCGTTTATAGCTTTTATTAGTTCATTCATTATAATATTCTTTTTTCCTTCTTTTAAAAAAAATCCTTTGTTAGTAATGATAGCCTGTTAATAATGTTAGCAAATAAATACGATTTTTCTTGCCGGATAAGTTATTAGTCCATGTTTCTGCTTTATGAGTCGGTTATGAACTGATATAAAGGACAAGACAGCCTATCCTACTCGCTTCATTATCAATGAAAGCACCGTCAAATGGGAGTTTGCTATTAACTCCCTGTTGATAAAGTGCAAAGTTAAAAACTTTATGGATATAAACAGGCAGATAAGTGATGAAAAATATGTTGATGTCTGTGTAGAAAGTTTTGGGTTAGTTTTTTGGAATGTTCATAACGAAGGCCTCTTATACCTTCTTTTGAATAATGCAAGAATTATTTTTCAAAATCTTTGCCGATAGTTTTGACAGGTTTTAAACCGTTATCAACACCTCTGTTAACAGAAAAGAACTACCTTTGCACACATGAACATAATAAAAGAAAAGACGTATGCGTAAACTGAAAATAACAGAGTTGAACCGTATCAGTGTCGAAGAGTTCAAACAGGTTGAAAAACTGCCCCTGGTGGTAGTGTTGGACGATATTCGTAGTTTGCACAATATCGGTTCTGTGTTCCGTACATCGGATGCATTCCGCATTGAATGTATCTATCTGTGTGGAATTACGGCTACCCCGCCACACCCCGAAATGCATAAGACTGCTCTGGGTGCCGAGTTCACTGTCGACTGGAAGTATGTTAATAACGCTGTTGATGCTGTTGATAACCTCAAAAATGAAGGATATATCGTGTATTCCGTAGAACAGGCGGAAGGAAGCATCATGTTGGATGAACTGGAACTGGATAAGACTAAAAAGTACGCTATCGTAATGGGAAATGAGGTTAAAGGGGTGCAGCAAGAGGTTATCAACCATTCGGATGGCTGTATAGAGATTCCCCAATACGGAACGAAACACTCTTTGAATGTCTCCGTAACTACCGGTATTGTGATTTGGGATTTGTTCAAAAAGCTACGTTAATAACCATAAACAGAATTGGTTAATAAGTTGTTTATAACGAGTTAATAGCTTAGTTAATTCATTCATAATCAATAATTATATATTGTTTATAACTATATAAAGGCATGTAGATTTTATGGTTGTTGAGTAGTTATTATTATAGTTGTTAATAGTCCGTTTCCAGACTGTTAATACTTGAGTTCTCAACTATTAATACTTATCATGTAGGCTATTAATACCTGACAACTCAAGTATTAACTTCTGAGAAAGCAGAAATTAATACCTTGCGAGAAGCCTGTTAACGCTTGAAATGATAACCAGGATGGTTTTGAGTAGTTAGTTGATAAATTGGTTTGTAGTGCTGATAAACTTATAAATCCTTGTCTATTTTAGATTTGTCCATTCTCCACTAGCAGTACTACGCGTTCCGTTAGTTTATCCTCACCTTCAGGGTCATACTCTTTTTTCAAACTGGCACCAAATAGCGCAGCGAATGTCTGATAGAACCCGGCTTTGAAAGGGCCCATAAATGCTTTCACCAGTTCATAACTGGTAGAATTACTTTGACGGTCTATCAATTTTATCAACAGTTTCCCTTGTGCAAAAGATAGTTTTTTCATTCGGGGGGTATATTGTTCTTTCAGCCCTTTTTCCACCCGTTTGATATGTTTCTGACGAGCTTTTTCATTGGGTAAAGTTTGCAGATACTCGTAAGTTTCAATAATAGCCTGGTTAATTTCCCTGGAGATAGGATATACCTTTTTCACATTTCGCACCAGTCTGTAATACTCCTGGCGTTCCTTTTCATTCTTGAACTTTAGCGGGCGGAAGATGTACACAGTTCTTAACTGAACACATGGAATCGTATCTCCATTATAGATACACATCGGAACCAAGTATCCATTAATGCTTTGCTTTTCCTGAGCCTGTACATGCAGTGTACAGCAAACAATAGCAAACAGTGTCATTATTACTATGTTAAGCCTTCTTTTCACGATACAAAAATAGGATTAAAATTTTATTATTTGGTCTTTTCACAAAGATGTTAACCTATTTAAAGTATCTTTGCGCCCTTGCTCATAAAGTTACAGCAAGATAATACACACTTTATTGATGAAAACTACTCAACTTATCCGGTTGATAAGTATTATAAACAGCCTGTTCATAATTCCTGCTTGTAGTGCTCAAAACCCTACTGAAAGTCTTTTAGAAGATGTTCTTGAAGATTTATCTGTTAATAACGATATTGATAACTCTGTTAATACCCTGAACTGGGAAAATGAACTGGAAGAACTTTCCATCCGTTTGCAAGAACCGGTTAATCTGAATGCCGCCACCCGTGCACAACTCGAACAATTTCCTTTTTTGAGCGATATTCAAATTGAGCACTTATTGGCGTACATTTATATACATGGACAGATGCAAACCATTTATGAACTTCAGTTAATAGAGGATATGGATAGGCAGACTATCCACTATTTATTGCCTTTTGTCTGCATAAAAGCTATTAACAATGAACCTGCATTTCGGTGGAAAACTATGTTGAAAAATGCGGGGAAGTATGGTAAGAATGAAGTGCTAACCCGCATGGATATACCGTTTTATAAGCGAAAAGGTTATGAACATACCTATCTAGGCCCTGCTGTTTATAACTCTGTTAAGTATAGTTTTCGATATAGTGACCAGCTCTATGCGGGAGTCGTTGTTGAGAAAGATGCGGGAGAACCTTTTGCCGCTTTGCACAATCGTTACGGATACGATTATTATTCTTTTTATTTGTTATTGAAAAACTGTGGGCGGTTGAAAGCATTGGCTGTTGGTAACTATCGGCTCAGTTTTGGTCAGGGTCTGGTAATTAGTACGGATTATCTGATGGGAAAGACAATTTATGCTTCCTCTTTCAACAATCGCAGCAGCGGGATAAAGAAACACTCTTCTACTGACGAATACAACTATTTTCGGGGGATAGCGGCTACTGTTGCTTTAGCAAAGCATTGGGACATATCCGGATTTTATTCACACCGTTCCTTGGACGGAGTGATAAAAGATGGAAAAATTACCTCTATCTACAAAACCGGACTGCACCGAAGCCGGAAAGAAGCAGATAAAAAGCACCTGTTCACATTACAATTGACAGGTGGAAACGTAAGTTATCAACAGAACCGTATCAGACTGGGTATCACCGGTATTTACTATGTTTTCAACCGACCTTATGAACCGGAATTAACAGGTTATTCCAAATACAATCTTCATGGAAATAATTTCTATAATTTAGGAATAGATTATGCTTATCGTTGGCATCGTTTTTCTTTTCAGGGAGAGACGGCAATAGGAAAACAAGGCTGGGTTTCTTTGAACCGTCTGCAATATTCACCGGTTCAGGATGTTCATCTCATGTTGATACACCGATTTTATTCCTATAATTATTGGGCGATGTTTGCCCATTCTTTCGGAGAAGGAAGCATGGCTCAAAATGAACAGGGATACTATTTAGGACTGGAAACCTCTCCTTTCGCCCATTGGAAATTCTTTGCTTCTTTCGACTTGTTTTCTTTTCCGTGGAAAAGATATCGGGTCAGTAAATCTTCCCGTGGAATGGACGGACTGATTCAAACCACTTTTACTCCGCGCACTAATCTCTCAATGGATTTGAAATATCGTTATAAACAAAAAGAACGTGACCTGACAGGAAGTAAAGGAACGCTAACGCTTCCTATTTTTCATCACCAATTTCGTTATCGTTTGAACTATTCTTTGGGAGATGTGTTAAGCAGTCGTACAACTTTAGATTATAATCATTTTCATTCTCAGGACAGAGCTGCTAATAAAGGATATCAGGTTACACAAATGATATCCTCCCAACTGCCTTGGGCCAGGCTGTTTGCTGACGTTCAGGGCAGTTACTTTTTTACAGACGATTATGACTCGCGTGTATATGCTTCGGAAAGCGGATTGCTTTATACGTTTTATACTCCGTCTTTTCAAGGTCGTGGATTCCGGTGTAGTATCCGTTTAAGATATGAACTGAACAGACACTTTCTATTGATAACCAAGTTTGGAGAAACCATTTATTTAGACCGGAATGAGATTGGTTCCGGCAATGATTTAATCTATGGAAATAAAAAAGCAGATGTACAAATGCAACTACGTATTAAGTTTTAATGTATATTTGTCTGCCAGAAATAACAGAAGAATACGATATTAAATGGATGACAGGGCTACTTTTGACAAAATGTTTAATGAATGGTATGCACAGTTTGTATATTTTGCATACTATTTCATAAATGATGCTGAAGTATGCAGGGATATCGTAAGTGATGCTTTTGAGTATTTGTGGCGTAATTATGAAAAGATAGAAGAAGCAACGGCGAAAACTTATCTTTATACAATCATCCGTACACGTTGCATAGATTACCTTCGCAAGCAAAATATTCATGAAGAATATGTAGAGTTTACTGCGCAATTGACTGATAAAATGATAGAAGGCGATTCGCAAAATTCTGATTCTCGTGTTTTGCGTATTCGTGAAGCTATGAAGAAGTTGACTCCTTATAATTATCATATTTTAGAAGCATGCTATATTCATAATAAGAAATATAAAGAAGTAGCCGAAGAATTAAATGTAAGTGTCGCGGCTATTCATAAGAATATAGTAAAGGCTTTACGTATTCTTCGCGAAGAATTAGGCCAAAAGGGTAACCGGAATTGACTTTAAAACGTAAATATATATAGATTGAATACATTATTTATGGATGAAAAGAATATAAATATAAGTAAGTCGGAAGAAGAACTCCTGGAAATTATGGAGAATCGTTCGCGTATAACTGCTGGTCAATTGCATAATTTGGAAGAAGATGAGGAATGTTTGCAAGCATGTTCTGATTTGACGGAGGTTGTGATAGAGATGCAGAAAGAGCAAAATTTACTGGCAATTGATGTCCGGAAAGAACTGGCAGATTTTCGTAATAAACATTCTAAGAATGATCGAAGAAAAAATACACGCATACTGTGGGCTAGTGTCACAGGTGTAGCGGCGGCTGTTGCTATCATTTTAGTTTTGCGTGCAATGATGATTTCCTCACAACCGGAAATCATTAAAGTGTTTCAAGCCAATCATATTGCCCGGGAAGTCACTTTACAAGTGAATGATGAGAAAGAAATAAAGCCATTGAAAGAAGTGGTAGAATCTCTTTCGTCTTACTCTACTGCGCAGTTGTCTTCTAAGGAAATAGATTATAGTCGTGCTCTCCTTCAGACAGAAACCAAGGAAGTAGGGAAACAGAAAGTACAGATACATAGATTAAGTATTCCTAGAGGAGAGACATTTAAAGTTGTTTTATCCGAGGGGACTGAAGTATTTTTGAATTCAGACAGTCGTTTGGCTTATCCTACGGTTTTCAAAGGAAAAGAACGAGTCGTCTCTTTGGAAGGTGAAGCCTATTTTAAAGTTGCTAAAGATGCAGCACATCCTTTTATCGTGAAAAGTGGAAATCTGCAGGTCCGTGTATTGGGAACGGAATTTAATGTACGTAGCTACTCTCCTACTGATGTCCGTGTTACGCTCATTACAGGAAAAGTGGCTGTGAGCGATACTTGTGGAGTCCATAGTGTTGAAATGGTGCCGGGACAAAGCGCACAACTTTCTTCTGACGGAACATTTGCCGTGAATGAGGTGGATATTGAATCATTTTTGTATTGGAAGGAAGGATTTTTCTATTTTGACGATGTTGCTCTGGTTGACATGATGAAAGAAATAGGACGTTGGTATAATATAGATATTGAGTTCCGTAATAGCAAAATCATGGATCTTCGTATGCATTTCTTTGCAAATCGTCATCAGGACATCTATCACTTGATTGAATTATTGAATCGAATGGAGAGAGTTCATGCCTATTTTGAAACAGGAAAACTAATTATTGAGTAAAAAGCAAGCAAAAAGACATAAATCTGAATAGAAAAATATATTTCTGAAAAAAAACTCTTTTAAGGGTAACCATTCTTTTTTAAACTTCGTATACAATTAAAAGAATGAAATATTATTTAACTATTCAGGCTTATGAAAAGAAATCAGGCACAGAAGTTCATTGTTTTATTCTTGCTTTTCCTTTTTGCCTATTCATGGCGTGTAGAAGCACAGACAGGTAAAGAAAAGCAAATAACAATGGAGTTTAAAAATGAAGGTTTACCCTCTATTTTTAAACGTTTTGAAAAAGTATCGGGGTATAAAGTTCTTTTTATCTATGATGAAATTAGCTCTTATACTTCTACCGGAAAAGTAGAAAAAGCTACAGTTGATGAAGCGTTGAAGGTGATTATCGGAAAAAATCCGTTGAAATATCACATTGACGGACAATTCATCAATATCACACAAAAGGATTCTAAAAAGTTTTTTTCACAAGTAAAAGGAAAAGTTCTTTCCGAAGAAGACGGGCTTCCGGTTATTGGCGCCACTATTATAGTGGAAGATCCTAGTAATATCCGTACTATCACAGACAATAATGGTAATTTTCAGCTTTCTGATGTTCCGAAAGATAGCCGTGTCAGAATATCGTATGTAGGTTTGGAAACCCAGTTTTTGCATCCTTCATCTTATATGTCGGTAGTGATGAAATCTGATACAAGGGCGCTGGATGAAGTAGTGGTGACAGGTATGTTTAACAGAAAGAAAGAAGGATTTACCGGTTCGGCTGTTACTATCAAAGGTGAGGATCTGAAGAAATATAGTACAAACAATGTGGCTAAAGCGATAGCCGCTGTCGCTCCCGGACTTCGTATTGTGGATAATATCAATATGGGATCTAATCCGAATGGTTTGCCTGATATGCGTATGCGTGGTAGTGCAAATATGGATATGGGCACACAATCTGTAGATTTTAATTCTACCAGTAATGATGTGCTGGCAGTTCAGGGCGAGTATGAGACGTATGCCAACCAACCATTGCTTATCATGGACGGATTTGAAATCAGTATACAGACACTTGCCGATATGGATCCCGATCGTGTTGCTTCTATCGTTTTGTTGAAAGATGCGGCAGCTACGGCTATCTACGGTTCACGTGCGGCAAATGGAGTAATTGTTATCGAAAGCAAGACGCCCAAACCAGGACGGATTTGGGTGACTTATGGTGGGGAACTTCGTATTGAAGCTCCGGATATGACCGGATATAACTTGATGAATGCAAGAGAGAAGATAGATGCAGAGTTAAAAAGCGGACTTTATACATACGGTGGCGAGACTGTTGAAAAATGGCAGCTCTATCAGTCCAAATTGCGTGAAGTATTGGCGGGAGTAAATACATATTGGTTGGACAAACCTTTGCAAACAGCTTTTCAACAACGGCATACCGTTACATTGGAAGGTGGTGATGAAGCCTTGCGTTATCGGATGTATGTAGGATACAATAGTTCTCCGGGTGTGATGAAAGACAGTAAGCGTGATGTATTGACCGGATCGCTTGATTTTCAGTATCGTCTGAAAAAGGTGTTGTTAAAGAATAGCATTACGTTGGATAATTCGGTGTCTAATGAGTCTCCGTGGGGAAGTTTCAGTGAATATACCCGCTTGAATCCTTATTTGCGTCCGTATGGAGAGAACGGGGAGATACAGAAACGGCTTGATAATTTTGAAGGAGTAGGCGGTGAATCGAGTTATCTGAATCCGATGTACAATACGACATTCAACAGCAAAGATCAGAGTAAGAACTTCACAGTACGTGAACTTTTCAGGGTAGAATATAATCCTACTAATGAATTACGTTTTGAAGGAGCTTTCAATTTGTCTAAAAGTGTAGGACATCGTGATATTTTCCGTCCTGCACAACATACGCTTTTTGATAATGTGACCGATCCTACCTTAAGAGGTGATTACCGCAGAAGCCAGAGTGAAGCTGTCAGCTGGGGAATCGATTTGACAGGAAGCTGGAACAAGCAATTGAAAGACCATTATCTGACTGCTAATGCACGCATGAGTGTATTGGAGAATAATTCGGAGACTTATGGAAACTATGTGACCGGTTTCCCGAATGATAATATGGATAACTTGTTGTTTGGTAAGAAATATAACGAGAAAGTGACGGGTGATGAGAGGACAACACGCTCTATCGGTTGGGTGGCTGCCGGAGGTTATTCTTATAAATATAAGTATTCGTTCGACTTTAATATACGTTTGGACGGTTCTTCACAGTTTGGAAAAAATAACCGTTGGGCTCCTTTCTGGTCAACAGGATTACGCTGGGATTTGAAAAAAGAGAACTTCATGAAAGATGTATCTTTTATTTCCGATTTCATTTTGAGGGGTACATACGGTACGACCGGTTCGCAAGGTTTTGATCCTTATCAGGCACATGGTTATTATACATACTCTAATTTGCTGCTTCCTTATTACTCATCGGATGCAACAGGTTCGGAAATCCTGGCTATGCATAATGAGAGTTTAAAATGGCAGACAACGAAAAGCACTAACCTTGCTTTGGAACTCGGTTTCTTAGACCAGCGTCTTACCGCCCGTGTGGAGTATTACCGGAAAATAACAGATAATATGGTTACTTCGGTAAGTCTTGCCCCTTCTCTTGGTTTCGGCAGTTATCCAGAAAATCTGGGTAAGATAGAGAATAGAGGTTGGGAAATCTCTCTTTCGGCTATTCCTTATAAGAATACTGCCAAGCAGGCTTATTGGACCATTACGGTGAATGGTTCTCGCAATACAGACAAATTGCTGGAGATATCGGAAGCAATGAAACACAGGAATGATCTGAATGCATCAAATCTGAAAGATACACCATTGCCACGTTATGAAGAAGGCGAATCTCTTTCCCGTATTTGGGTAGTACGTTCATTAGGTATTGATCCCGCTTCCGGAGATGAAATATTATTAAAGCGTAACGGAGAAATGACCAGTGCCGTTAACTGGAGTGCGAATGATGTAGTACCTATCGGCAATACGGAACCTACATGGCAAGGATATATTAATTCTTCCTTTACATACAAAGGTTGGGGAGCGGATGTCAGTTTCAGATACCAGTTTGGCGGTCAGGTATATAATCAGACTTTGCTTGACAAGGTGGAAAATGCTAATCTGAAATATAATGTAGATCGGCGGGTAAGTCAGTTGCGTTGGGCTAAGCCGGGTGACAAGGCACAATTCCGTACTCTTACCCCCAGTGGTTGGGAAACGAAAGCTACTTCTCGGTTTATCATGGATGAAAATATATTCCAGGGAAGTTCGTTGTCTGTCTACTACCGTATGGATCGTACTAATACAAAATTTATCAGCCATTGGGGATTGAGCTCTGCCAAAGTGACGTTTAATATGGAAGACTTTTTCTATTGGTCTACAGTGAAACGCGAAAGAGGTTTATACTATCCATATTCCCGTCAGTTTACATTTGCTTTGAATGTTGCTTTCTAATTAAAAAACTATTTGTATGAATCAGATAATATATATATTATTAACGACAACCGTGCTGGGACTTATGTCTTGCAGCGACTGGTTGGATGTATCTCCGAAGACTTCTATTCCTACCGACAAGCAATTTGAGTCGGAATCCGGATTTAAGGATGCGCTTACGGGTATTTATTTGAAGTTGGGCACTAAGACATTGTATGCCGGAGACTTGACTTATGCATATTTGGATGAGTTGGCAGGATTATATTCCGATTATCCGGGGTATAATACAAACGCTGTTTTCAATCAAAGTATCGTATTTGATTATGAGAACATGTTTTTGAGTAAGAAAAACGGGATTTACTCAGCAATGTATAACGTCATAGCCAATATTAACAACTTTCTGGAGTACGTAGACAAAAATAAAGATGTCTTAGTAACCGAACGATATTATGAAACCATGAAGGGAGAGGCTCTTGGGCTTCGCGCTTTTCTTCATTTTGATTTGTTGCGTATGTTCGGTCCTATTTATAAGGAACATCCTGCATCCAAAGCTATTCCCTACCGTACTACTTTTGATAAAGACGCTACACCTGTTTTGTCAGCCAATGAAGTGGTCGATGCCATTCTCAAAGATTTGAATGCTGCTGAAAAACTGCTGAAAGAGAGCGATCCTCTTCATTTCTTTACCGATCAGATGGGTGAAGAGCTTACAGAGATCAATCAATTTCTCATCAATCGTGAATTTCGTATGAATCTGTATGCGGTGAAAGCCATGTTGGCTCGTGTATATTGTTACAAAGGAGATGCGGAAAGCAAGGCATTGGCTGTGGAGTATGCTAAGCAAGTAATTGCAGCTTCTGAGTATTTTACGTTGTACAAGTCGCAGACCGCTTCCAGTTACAATTCCATACGCTATGCGGAGCAAATATTCGGAATCACAGTTAATGAATTCTCCAACCTGCTTATTAGTAACTATATGGATATGGAGAATACCAATACTCAGCAACATTTCTACTTGGATGGAGATAAATTTAATGCTTTCTATGAAACGGCGGATGCGGGGAATACCGATTGGAGAAGGATTGCAGAAATGTTTGAAGTTGTTGACGGAGGAAACCAGACAAATGTCTTCTGTAGAAAATATAACCAGAAATCTTTGAATAGCGGATATACTTATTCTGGTGCCAATGCCGTTCCGTTGATACGTTTGCCTGAAATGTACTATATTGTAGCGGAGTGTGCATCTTCTGCATCGGAAAGTGCTGATGCACTGAACACTGTACGTTTTGCACGGGGTATTTCTTACACTGACGAGATACTGACTACCGGATATGACGACCTTGATAATATTTCGGAAGAAAACAAGAACCAGACTAAACGTATCAATGAAATAATGAAAGAATATAGAAAAGAATATTTTGCGGAAGGGCAACTTTTCTATTTCTTGAAAGCACATAATTACAGCACTTATTACGGCTGTGGGGTAGAAACAATGACTGAAGCCCATTATCAGATGACATTGCCGGATGATGAGTATATTTTTGGAAACAACTCTAAATGATGAAGCATTATGAAACGTATTATATATTTTGTTTTAGCTATTCTTGTTTGCGGCATCTATGCGGGATGCAGTGAAAGCGAGATAGAATTATACAATCAGACATCACGTATCAATTTCTATGGAAGCCTGCATATTCGCACATTGGTTGATACAGATTATGTGAAAAAAGATGATCCTTATGCCATAGACAGTTTCACGGTGAAAATACAGGGGGATCTTTTGAAAGAGAACCGTGATTTCTGTGTGAAAGTCAGTCCGAATAGTGATTATCAGAAACCGGTAGACTTATTGTTGGACAGCAAGTATAAATATACTGAACTGGATACGGTTTGCCAGGTATTTTATTATAAAATTAAACGTCCGGCAGTAGAAGCAGGTAGAAAAGTCTATGGCTGTTTTTTGGAGTTTGATTTGAGTAACCCTCTTCATCAGTTTGACAAAGGATTAGTAGAGCAGAATCAAATACCTTTAAATGTTAGATGGGAGTTGAAAACGGATGAATGGGGTTGTTGGAGCGGATATAAATATGGCAGCTATAGTGATGAGAAATATATGTTCATTATGGATGTATGTGAGTGTGTGTATGAGGAACTGAAAGAGGAGGATTATGACAAAGTCAAACAAGCTTACAAGGAATATAGAGAAGCAGGAAATCCTCCTATTTTAGGTGAAGACGGTGATGAAATTGTTTATGAATAAGATTAAAGGAGAAACGTTATGAGGAAATATATCATCTATATAGCAAGTTTTATCGGATCAGCTTTATTGCAAACAAGTTGTTACGATGATAAGGGAGATTACGATTATCATGATGTGAATATGATGGAAATTGTAATACCTGAAATCAAGTTGCGTATGCCGAAGGAAGAAGCGGTGGAAGTTTCAATCGTACCGCAGATTTCTCAAACATTGGAACAGAATGAGGAAAATCTTGTATTTCAGTGGAAACGTCTTAAACCGGATGTTACGTTAGGTTCAAGTCGGTTATCCGATTATACAGATTATTCTGAAGGAAAAGAATGTACGATAACTGTTGAACCCAATGAATCTCAAAACATAGGTTTGATGCTGGTTGTTTCAGACAAGAGGAATGGAACTGCATGGTATCAGCAAGGGCAGGTGACCATTATTAAACCGTTCAACCCTTGTTGGTTTGTCCTTCAAGAGAAAGAAAATAAAGGGGTGCTTGGAACTATTGAAGGTACACCGGAAGGGTATTATGTATCTCCAGATGTATTCCGTTCGGAGACAGGAACGGTGTTTCCTCTAGACGGAAAGCCGTTAGCTGTGACTACCCGACGCAAATATGGTCCTATTGATCAGATGTCTGCTATGATTTTAGGATTAACCCCTGTTCCTGTTCTTACGTTAGTGACAGATAAGGATGCGGCTTTATTTACTCCGAGTTCGTTAATAATGAAGTTCCGGTCGGATAAGATATTATTTGAGCCGGTTCGAGAGGGAAAAGCAATAAAAATTGATGCTTATAAAATGGATAAGCATGGTGAGTTGTTTGTGAATGACGGTAAGTCTTATTTTGCTTATATGGATGGTTGTTGTGTTCCTTACTCTATTAAAAATAGAGCTAATGGTGATTATCCCTCTGTTTCTGTTTATGGTACTTATGGAACAAATTTGCTCTTTTTTGATTCTTCTACACATTCTTTCTTGAGGTGTAAGGCTTTAACTGGGTTTGGTGATTATTACGGTCCTTCTAATAATGCCAAATATATTCGTTTGGGCAGTATTGTATGGGATGATGAATACCCGATAGAAGCTATCACTATTAACCCTGATGATGAAGAAGGAAGTGCCTTCAATCCGAATAATATTGATCCTTCTCTACAGGTGAGAACGATAGTCACAGGAGGAAATGGTGGTAATAATGCTTATGCCATTGCTTCTACTCAGAGCGGGAAAGATTTGACGGTATTTAAGTTTAGCAGTAATACTTCTACTTGTGCAGGTTTATATACTGTTTCTTTACCGTCGGAAATAGATGTAGAAACTGCCAAGTTTGCTGCTTCTTATGCTTATACGGCAGATCTTCTGTTTGTAGCTTCCGGTAATAAGTTATATCGGATAGACTTGAATCGTGGTCTGGTGACAGAACTTTATCAATATGAAGCGGATCCGTCAGCGCAAATTACATGTTTGAAGTTTAAAGATGCTGAAAATGAAGAAGAACTCGGCATGTCTCTCGGATTAGGCATCAATACAGCTGATAAAGGTGTAGTTGTAGAATTGCAACTGACAGTGGCAGGTGATGTGGCCCGCGAAGAAAATAGCATTTGTGTTTACGAAGATCCCGAGCAACCCATTGGGAAGATTGTTGATATTAGCTATAATTATGAATAGTATAAATCGCTCTTTATGCTAAAAGGAATTATCAGTGCAGTATTTCTTGCTGTTGCCTGTACTTTTTTGTACGGGCAACAGCCAAGTATTACTACTTTTCTAAAAGAAGGAGCACCAGTGGAAGTTATTCCCGGTATGTTTACTACTTATCGAAGTGATAAACATATATATTGGGAAATCCCGGATTCATTGATTGGGCGTGAATTTACCGTAACAACTACTATTCTGACTGCTCCCGCCCGTCCGGACCGGGATATGGAAAAGACATTCGGATATTCGGGTGATATGATAGGTCCGGTATTCTTCAGTTTCAGGAAACAGGGTGATGAATTGTGGATGATAGATCCACAACATGAAAGGATCATAGAAGATCCTGAAGGAGTATATGCGAAGATTGCTGCCCAACGTGGGAATAATAGGCTTTATAAGAGATTGCCGGTCAAAGCAAAGACTCAAGGAAGTAGTTTGATAGAAATTGGCGAAGTATTAAAAGATTTTCCTTTGTTTAATCTTGATATTGTATCTTTTGATTTATCAATAGGTACGCGTTTAAGAGAGAAAGATTGCATCAAGGAAATCAAGGGATATGATAATCGCTTGTTGGTTTACGTATCACGGGCTTATCGAAGTTCATCGATAGGAATACCCGGTAGACCGGTTCCGGCTCCTTATGTCGGTGATTGGGATACGGGTGTTTGCATTAAGCTATTATCAAAAAATCCATTGGAAGCAGTTCCTGCAAATAACGGAGCCTACTTCTCTATCGGCAAGGAGTGTTTTCAGGGCGATCAGCCCGCTGTCCGGAAAGCTGTTGTCAAACGGTGGCGTTTGGAGATAAAGCCGGAAGATAAGGAGAAATACATAAAAGGTGAATTGGTGGAGCCAATACAGCCTATTATCTTTTATATAGATCGTAATACGCCGGAAAAGTATATCGGTTGCATCATTGAGGCAGTACGTGACTGGCGTCCTGCTTTCGAGCAAGCCGGATTTAAGAATGCCATTGATGCACGATTGGCTCCCACTGCCGAAGAAGATCCGGATTTTAGTATTTATGACAGTACTTATCCGTTTATTTCATGGAAGATATCAGGACGAAATAATGCTTATGGCCCGTCTCCTTGCGAATCGCGGTCAGGTGAGATTATTGCTTGCCATATTGGTATTTTCAGTAGCGTGTTGAATTTGGAACAGAAATGGTATTTCGCCCAATGTGGAGCCAATGATCCGCAGGCATGGAACATAGAATTGCCGGACTCTTTGCTATTTGAACAGATAAAACAAGTCTTGACACATGAAGTCGGTCATACGTTGGGATTGGAACATAATTTTCTAGGTAGCTCTCATTATTCCATCGATCAATTACGTGATAATGATTTTTTAAGTCAACATAGTATAGGTAGTTCTATTATGGACTATGTACGGTTTAATTATGCTTTGCGTCCTCAAGATAAGGTCGATTTGGAAAACAGACGGATACGTGTCGGCGAATATGATAAGTGGGCTATTGAATGGGGTTACCGCATATTTCCGGGTAAGGATGCTTCTGAAAGAGAAAAGAACAGGAACCGTTGGAATCAGGAAAAACAGAAAGATCCTTCATTGCATTTCTTAGGTGGGATGGATGTACGGGCACAGGCGGAAGACTTAGGTAACGACCATGTTATTGTCAATACACAAGGAATAGAAAATTTGAAATATTTGTGTGAACATCCGGATGTCTGGAATGTAACGGATAAAACGTCTTTATATGTATTACAGGGGCGTTATGAAGCCGTATTAAATCATTATAAACAGTGGGTACAGCATGTTTTGTCGCATTTGGGTGGAAAATGTCTTGCTGAAGCCGATAATAAGAATATTTATATACCGGAAAAGGCTGATTACAATAAGAAAGTGATGAACTTTATACAGACTTATGTATTACAGCCTCCTGTATGGATGTTTAATACAACGTTTACCAATAAATTAGAAATAGATACCAGTCAGGAATTCGATCGTTTTTATGAGGAGCTTATGTCGGAAATAATCCGTTCTCTTCGGAAGGTAGAAAAAGCGGAGGATGCTTGCGAGGGGATGTTATCTGTAAATGAGTTTCTGGAAAGTATGCATGAAGGATTATTCGTCGAATGGGCTAATAAGGGTCTTGTAAGTGAAGCGAAGCATAAGGTACAGATACTTTATGTAAATAAACTCTGTGATTTACTGAATCGGTCGGGAAAGACAACCTCGTCGAAATTATTAGTTTCTGTCAGGCAAGCTTTGAATAGAATTAAGAAAGAGGGGCTTGAATATAGTCATAGGGTATCAGAACCGGTTGCTAGAAAGCGTGCTATGTTTCTTGTAGATAGTATTATATTTTAAGGATGAAAAGCAAAATAAAAAGACTCATGAATAAGAGAAAATATGTGATTTTTATATTGCTGTGTATGACTACATGGCTTCAGGCACAAGATTCCGTCAAGACGTTTGATGAATTCTTTGTCACCGGAATGAAAAAAATAGAGGGAGTATTTCCTGTATATGTAGCGGAGAAAGAGGTTTATCTGGAAATACCCGGTGAATATATCGGGCGGGAGATTGAAGTGCGAGGACAGATAGATAGAGGCTTCGATTTACTGAATCGTCCTGTTACCGGTTTGGGGGTAGTACGCATCATGTCTCCTGATAAAGCTACGATTTGTTTCCAAAAACCGTTTTATACAGAACGTATTCTGGATGAAAAGAGTGTATATCAGCAGTCATTTTCATTGTCGAATATACAACCTGCCGGCGATAGCTATCCGGTAGTGGCTTATTCGAAAGAACAAGGAGCCATTATCAGGATCACAGAATATTTGGTAAATGGCAATGACTGGTTCAGTTATAATCATACTTTTATCCGTTCGTTGGTTCCGGAACTGTCGGAGGTAACAAAAATACATCCTTTTGAAGAAGGGGTGTCCTTTACGATCAGGCGTTATCACGGGGTTGAGGCGGAAAGATATATGTTTTCCAGCTCTGCCATTATATTACCTGAAGGCAGCATACCTTTGGAGGTTACTTGTGTAGTACGTTTGCTCCCTCAAAAGAAAGATCAGATCCGCCTGGCAGATCACAGGATACCCTATCAGACATTGACTTTTAAAGATTATTCCCAAGATCCTTATTGTATGGTAGAAGATTCATTAATTCTTCGTTGGGATATGTCGAAACCGCTTATTTTTTATGTAGATACGCTTTTTCCGAAGGAATATTTTCAAGCTGTGAAAGAAGGAATATTGGTATGGAATACTGCATTCCGCAAGGCAGGTATCCGGGATGCTTTACAAGTGAAGTATGCAGACAGCAAGATTGTTCCGGCCGAACAGTGTGCTTTCGTTTCATACGATTTGATGATGCCGGGGATAAAGAGCGACTTTACCTGTCATCCTCGTACCGGAGAAATACTGTCATGTCGGGTGAATATCGGACATGGATTTCAAAAAGGAAAATTGGATGACTATTTGTTGAGTTGTGGTGCTTCGGATCCACGTATCATAGCCGACCGTTATTCTAAAGAAGTGGAAAAAGAGTTGTTGCGAAATGAAATAACAGGGGAAATCGGGCATCTTTTAGGTTTACACGGAAATCTGTCAAAAAGCTCGTGCGGAACGACTGTAAAAGTAGGGGACGATGCTTGCCGGGCTATTTATTTTGGTTATAATCCTCTCAAAGGAAGTAGGAATTGCTATGATGAACGGGAGCAACTCCGCCGATGGATAGATAAAAACCTGCCGGATGGGATTTTTTCTCTTCCGTTATCCGATTATGCAGCAAAAATGTCAAATCTGCAGATTGTACTAAATCAGTTGGATAAGATTGTGTATAAAGGAGGAAAAAGGGACAAGGGCAGTTCACTCACTGATATATATAGGAAGGCTATTCGTCTGTATGGAAGTTATCTGATGGGAATAGCTGAAACAGTGGGAAGTTCCCAACCGGCAGACGCACAACATCAAGCAATGCTCGAACTGGACAACTATTTATTTCATCCTGCAGAAAAGATGGAATGTACGTATGTAAAAGAGAATTTACTGGAAGCAAGAAATAACATTCTATATCCGGAATTGGTAAAGATGTTCAAGCACTTACTAAGTATAGAAACCATATCGGCTCTTAGATTGCAAGCATTACATAGTAATCAAAAAGGATATAGTGATGACGATTTCTTCCGGGATTTGTATAAAGGGCTGTTTAATGATTTTGATCCGTCGGCTGCTGTAAGCTATGAACAAATGGATATCCAGTTGATATGTCTGGACGCATGGTTGGATATCATACAGGAAAATGCAAAACATAATAGTATAACGAAGCGTTTAAAGGACGAATTGCATAGTCTGTACAACAGATTGGAGAAGCTTGGCACGATACATCCCCAGGCAGAGGTGCGTGATATGTACACTTTACTTATGGGAAGAATAAAGTGATATTTCTGTTATTTCCTGCATATTGTTAAAGAAGCTAATTTGTTTCGGGTGATGAAAAAATGGTTGAACAGATAAGATAACCTGTAACTTTTGGGTTATCTTTGCTACGATTTATGAATAAATTATTAAAATAAGATGACTATTATTTTTCCTTCACCCATCTTCGGCCCTATCCATTCCCGCCGTTTGGGTGTTTCTTTGGGAATCAATTTATTACCGGATGACGGTAAAGTTTGTTCATTCGACTGCATTTACTGTGAATGTGGCTTCAATGCCGAGCGCCGTACGAAGAAGCTTCTCCCTACCCGTGTGGAAGTCCGTACGGCTCTTGAAGAGAAACTGAAAGATATGCAGGCAAACGGCCCTGCTCCCGATGTGTTGACATTTGCCGGAAACGGTGAGCCGACTGCGCATCCCCATTTCCCGGAAATCATAGAAGATACGCTTGCACTTCGCGACAAGTATTTTCCTGAGGCGAAAGTAAGTGTATTGAGCAACTCTACGTTTATCGACCGTCCTGCCGTATTCGAAGCGTTGAACAAGATAGATAACAATATCCTGAAACTGGATACGGTGGATGAAGAATATATTCGTCAATTAGACCGTCCGAATGGAAAATATTCCGTGAGGAATATTATCGAAAAGATGAAAGAATTCAAAGGAAACTGTATTGTACAGACGATGTTCCTGAAAGGAGCTTATCAGGGAAAAGATATGGATAATACATCCGATAAATATGTACTTCCCTGGATAGCAGCGGTGAAAGAAATCGCTCCCCGTCAGGTTATGATATACACGATTGACCGTGAAACACCCGACCATGATTTGCAGAAAGCTACCCACGGGGAATTAGACCGTATTGTAGAGTTGATAGAGAAAGCCGGAATTCCGGCAACAGCTTCTTATTAGCATGTGACTATTTATTCATAATCGTGCGAAAATGAATCAAATACTTATGATTCTTTTTAGGCACGGATTACGCGGATTACACGGTAGCTTTGCGCACTCACTATGCTAAAACCGTGAAATCCGTGCCTAAATTTTATAACTTGTTTAGTTCGCAACAGTGCAGAAATAAGCCAAGTATTTAGCTTCATCAAGATTTAAAATGATATAATTATCTTGCACACCTACACTCTTTGTATCTACTTGATTGACACATAGAGATATAAGCGTGTGCAAGATACCGTTGCAGACGAGGTTGTGTCAAAACGTTGGCACAACCTCTTTTATATTTTACAGTTCTGCTATATTTTCTTTTGGCTATGCTGCTTTTTCCTCATGCATTTGGCAACAAGTTGCTATATTCCAATTATATCGGGTTATAAATAGTCCCATAAACATATATTTGGCAACTGTAATGAGCCCCTTTCCTTCTTTTATCAGTTTAGCACACATTTTTTTGATATTAAAGGCTATAGCAAAGAAAGCAAAGTCCATTGTAACCTTGTCTTCTCCCACATGCCGGAATCTTCTGTATGCCATGTTGTATTTCATTTGTCCAAACACAGCCTCTGGTTCTATACACCTCCTGCCTCTATGCTTGATACCTTCTTCTGAGAGCAACCTTTCCCGTGCCTGCCGTTTGTATTGATTTAATCGGTGGTTGACTTCTATAATACGGTTCCCCCGAGCTTTAAAACAACTGCCACGCAAAGGGCAACCTTCGCATCTTTTTGCTTTATACCGGGCACTTTCGATGATGTATCCGCTCGCTGTCTTGTCACGTTTGGTTCCTATACGGTTCATGTGCTGTCCCATAGGACAAACGTAATAATCCTCTTGGGCATTGTAATGGAGACTTTCGGCATGGAACGGGTTGGGAGTATAACGAGGACGCTGTTCTTTATGGAAGTAATTGTACTTGATGAAGGCTTCTATCCCATTCTCCTGCATGAACCGGTAATTTTCTTCCGAACCGTAACCGGAGTCTGCCACACAGATATTCGGTAAACGGTTATAGCGGTACTGGAAAGAGTGGAAAAAAGGTATGAGGGTCAGTGTATCGGTAGGGTTGGGAAACAGACGGAAGTCTGTGATGAATTGGTTTTCAGTACCTATTTGCAGATTATATCCGGGTTTGGTCTGCCCGTTCTTCATGGCATCTTCTTTCATGCGCATGAATGTGGCACCAGGATCGGTTTTGGAATAGGAGTTACGTTCTCCAAGGGTATCAAGGTGATTGTTGTATTCTATCAGCTTGTCACGATACCCTTCAAGTTCCATGACCTGCTTCTTCTTTTTGCGCAGGGCTTTCTTTTCTTCCTTATCCTTTGTTGCAGGCTGGCGTTCCAGGGCTTCTTTAAGTTCATCCACTATGTCAGAGAGCCTGCAGGGAGTAAACTCCACGGATGTGTCTTTTATAGAGTTCTCCTGTGCAATGGCTTGATCCACCTGCTCCAAGAGAATACGGATTTTATCCATTAGTATCGTACGGTTCCGTTCGACTGTCTTGCGCCAGACAAAAGTATATTTGTTGGCTTTGGATTCAATCTTGGTGCCGTCGATATACTCTACATCAAGGCTGATGAAACCTTTATCGGCAAGGACAAGAACCAACTGGGTAAATACATTATTTATTTCCTCCTTTACACGGTTACGAAAACGGTTGATCGTGATAAAATCCGGATGCTCATTACCGGCAAGCCAAATATAATGAATGTCACGAAGGAGGTGCTTCTCTATTTTACGGCAAGAATAGATATTATTCATGTAGGCGTAGATTATCACCTTAAGCATCATTTTAGGATGATAAGGACAACGGCCCGTTTCCTTATAAAGCTTCTTGAAACTCTCAAGATTGAGATTGTCAATAACAGCATTCACGATGCGGACTGGGTCGGTCGCAGCTATGTTTTCATCAATTCTTTGTGGAAAAAGAACGGTTTGGTTGGGAATGTAAGGACGAAAATGTAACTTTGCCATAACGAAAAACTTTATACCTAAAGATACGAAAACTTTGGGTAATAACAAAGCCCGGGCTTGAGAAAGTCTGGGCTTTGCGCATAAAAAAAGGCTGTGTCAGCGTTTTGACACAACCTCGTCTGCTGTGATTACTTAGCTATTCATTCCTGTTGACGGTAGTTCCCATTTTTTTCAAGCACTTGAAACAAAGTGTTCATAGGCTTGAAACAAAGTGTTTACTTACTTGAAACAAAGTGTTTCTCTATAGCAAACACTTTGTTTCATTACTTTGAACAAGTCATTTGATGCCTTGATTCTATAAATGACTGCATAGTTTTCGGGAATTATCAGGAACTTTTTGAAAAAGACAAAGCGTGCAAGATACTTTTATCTTGCACACATCTGCAACGGCATCTTGCACACGCTTATATCTCTATGTATCAATCAAGTAGATGCAAAGAGTGTAGGTGTGCAAGATAATTATATCATTTTAAACTCTATGTAATGCAGGAACTATTATGATTTTGTTCAAAACAGTATCGAAATGAAACAAACTTTTGATGCGATTGCCCTAAATAATAGTAGGCTGTTTTAGAAATGAGGCAGCTTTTTTCTAGTGTATATTAAGACCAGGTGATAGAATTATTGTACATTTGACAAATAAAAAAGGATTTTCGTACGGGGACAACAAGATTTGAAGTGTATTTATAGTAAGTGATAAATTCTAATTAAATAAGACATGAGAAACTTAGATTATGTATTTTACACATTAGCTGGTATTTCTTCGATACCTGCCACCCTGTTAGCCGGACAAGCTCAACCGGAGAAAAAGCCGGTTGACAGACAACAGCCGAACATCATCCTGATTGTAGCCGATGACCTCGGATATGGTGATTTGAGTTGCTACGGCGCTCATCGCATCTCCACACCGGGCATGGATCGCATAGCGAACGAAGGAATCCGCTTTACGCAGGGTTTCTGTACGGCAGCTACTTCCACCCCCAGCCGTTATTCCGTAATGACCGGACTTTACCCGTGGACGAGTACGGAAGCGAAAATCCTTCCGGGTAATGCGGCACTGATTATCGATACGAAAAAGATAACCTTGCCAAAACTAATGAAGCAGGCAGGCTATGCTACCGGTTCCGTAGGAAAATGGCATATCGGACTGGGAGACGGCAGTGTGGACTGGAACAAAGATGTCCATCCCGGAGCAGTCGAAATCGGATATGATTATTCGTTTATTCAGGCAGCTACCAATGACCGCGTTCCGTGTGTCTTTCTTGAAAACGGACGTGTTGTAGGACTGGACCCTAATGACCCGCTTTATGTGGATTACCGTAAGAACTTCCCCGGCGAACCTACCGGAAAGAACAATCCCGAAATGCTCCGTATGCATCCGAGTGTAGGACATGCTGGCTCGATAGTAAACGGTGTTCCCCGTATCGGATTCCAGAAAGGTGGTAAAGCGGCGCAATGGAAAGATGAAGAAATGGCGGAGCTATTTCTGGATAAAGCCAAACAGTTTGTCAACGACCACAAAAATGCTCCTTTCTTTCTCTATTACGGATTGCACCAGCCACACGTGCCCCGTGTTCCTAATGAACGCTTCGCAGGAAAGTCACCTATGGGGCCACGTGGAGATGTTATCCTCGAAGCAGACTGGTGTGTATCCGAGTTTCTCAAAGAATTGGACCGCTTGGGATTGGCGGAGAATACGATTGTAGTGCTGACCAGTGACAATGGCCCGGTGTTGGATGACGGTTATAAGGATGATGCAGTGGAATTGGTAGGTGACCATAAGATAGCAGGCCCGCTTCGCGGCGGAAAAACAAGTATGTTCGACGGTGGTACACGTATACCTTTCATGCTTCGCTGGCCGGCAGCGGTGAAGCCTCAGGTTTCTGATATATTCGTTTGCCAAATGGATTTGCTGGCTTCCTTTGCTTCTTTATTGGGACAATCTTATCCGGATAAGTTGGATAGTGAAAATACATTGGACGCTTTCTTGGGAAAGAGCAAGAAAGGACGTGAAGAACTCGTCATCGAAGGTATGTTCAATTATGCGTATCGTCAGGGAGATTGGGCATTGATTCCACCTTATTATAATCCTTACAGCAAAGAAGACGGTGAATTTATCGGTTTGGGATATGGATATAAACTCTATAATTTGAAGAAAGACATTGGTCAGCAAGAGAATCTGGCAGATAAGTATCCAAAGAAATTGGGAGAAATGATTAATCGTTTCGAATATTTGAAATCGACTACAAACAAGGTGACTCGTTACTGATTTTTGATGTGATAAATGATAAACAGCAGCATTGAAAATTCATATAGGAAAGTTAATGCTGCTGTTGTCATTTCTCCGCTATTGTTTCCTATTCTGCCTTTTAATAGTGAAAAAAAGTAATAAGAATAAAGAATACCTAAAAAAACAGCCATATAAATAGGGTAATAGGCGACTTACGTGTATTTAAATTGTATTACGACAATAAGCTTATGTCTAATTCTAAATAAGTAAAACATGAAAAACAATCATTCTCTTTCTTCGCGGTATCTCAAGTTTATCGCATTACTAGTATTGTTATTACATCCCATTTCGTTTCTTTCCATACAAGCATCCGAAACTTCAGGTATCCTTCGGGCGGAAAAGGTAAATCCGACCACAGTCGATGTGCTGTTTACAAACAACCAGCGAATGACTATCGACTTTTACGGAGAGAACATCTTCCGTGTCTTTCAGGATAACTCCGGAGGTATCATTCGTGATCCCGAAGCGAAACCTGAAGCGCGAATACTTGTCGACCAGCCCCGCCGCAAGGTGTCCGGCCTTGCACTGGATGACAGGGACGGCCGTATCATCCTGACCACCGGAAAGGTACGGATTGAGTTCGACAAACAAACATCCCTGATGAAAGTCTTTAACCTTGAAACAAACGTATGTGTCATCGAACAAACTGCCCCGGTGGCATTCAGCCCGAAAGAAGTGACCGTCACCTTGAAAGAACAGCCGGACGAATATTTCTATGGCGGCGGCGTACAGAACGGGCGCTTCTCCCACAAGGGCAAAGTGATTGCCATCGAAAACCAGAATAGCTGGACAGATGGCGGAGTCGCTTCCCCCACCCCTTTCTACTGGTCAACAAAAGGCTATGGAATGATGTGGTACACCTTTAAGAAAGGCCAATATGACTTTGGAGCAACAGAAAAAAACGTAGTGAAACTATCC
This sequence comes from Bacteroides congonensis, assembly GCF_900130125.1. GTDB lineage: Bacteria > Bacteroidota > Bacteroidia > Bacteroidales > Bacteroidaceae > Bacteroides > Bacteroides congonensis. The sequence continues at coordinate 913,560 of NZ_FQXY01000010.1, read as the reverse complement.
CATAATTCTTCTTACCTTGATTTATTTTATATGGTCAACGACGGAGCCGTTGCCTTATTGAACGATTTTTACCAACTGACGGGAAATCCCGTCCTGCTGCCCAAGTTCGGTTTTTACGAAGGGCACCTCAACGCCTACAACCGCGACTATTGGAAAGAGGATGAGAAAGGAATCCTCTTCGAAGACGGAAAACGTTACAAGGAGAGCCAGAAAGACAATGGCGGCATCAAAGAATCCCTGAACGGTGAGAAAAACAACTACCAGTTCTCGGCACGTGCCGTTATTGACCGCTACAAGAACCATGACATGCCCCTCGGCTGGCTGCTCCCGAATGACGGCTACGGCGCCGGCTATGGACAGACGGAAACACTGGACGGCAACATCGCCAACCTGAAAAGCCTGGGCGATTATGCCCGCAAGAACGGAGTGGAAATCGGACTTTGGACACAGTCCGACCTGCATCCGAAGGAAGGCGTAAGCGCCCTGCTGCAACGTGACATCGTGAAGGAAGTGCGCGACGCAGGCGTACGTGTACTTAAAACCGATGTAGCTTGGGTGGGAGCCGGATACTCCTTCGGGCTGAACGGTGTAGCCGATGTAGGACATATTATGCCTTATTATGGCAATGACGCCCGTCCCTTTATCATCTCCCTTGACGGCTGGGCAGGCACGCAGCGTTACGCAGGCATCTGGTCGGGAGACCAGACAGGCGGGGTATGGGAATATATCCGTTTCCACATACCGACTTATATCGGTTCCGGCCTTTCCGGACAGCCCAATATCTGTTCGGATATGGACGGCATCTTCGGCGGCAAGAATGAAACAGTCAATATTCGTGATTTCCAATGGAAGACATTTACCCCCATGCAGTTGAATATGGATGGCTGGGGCGCCAATGAGAAGTACCCCCATGCTTTAGGTGAACCGGCTACATCCATCAACCGGATGTACCTGAAGCTGAAATCCGAATTAATCCCCTACACATATAGTTTTGCCAAGGAAGCGGTGGACGGAATGCCGCTGATCCGTGCCATGTTCCTGGATTACCCGAATACGTACACCTACGGGCCTGCTACGCAGTACCAGTTCATGTACGGCACGGACTTCCTCGTAGCTCCCGTCTATCAGAACACCAAAGCCGACGAGAAAGGCAATGATATCCGTGACGGTATCTACCTGCCCGAAGGAACCTGGATTGATTACTTTACCGGCGAGAAGTACGAGGGCAACCGTATCCTCAACAACTTCGATACCCCGATTTGGAAATTGCCCGTATTCGTGAAGAACGGCTCTATTATCCCGATGACCCACCCCCACAATAATGTCAGCGAGATAGACCCGTCCCTGCGCATCTATGAGCTTTATCCGAACCGCCATACCGCCACCGTTGAGTATGACGATGACGGCGTGACGGAAGCTTACCGCCAGGAGAAATCCGTATCTACCTTGATTGAATCCGACGTGAATGCCAAAAAGAATAGCCTGACGATTACCATTCATCCGGCAGCCGGCAACTTCGACGGCTTTGTGAAAGATAAAAAGACGGAACTGCGTATCAATGTCACCGAAAAGCCGAAGAAACTGTCAGCTAAGATAAACGGCAAGACAGTGAAACTGACAGAAGTGAACACAGCCGGCGACTTCCTGAAAGGTGAAAATGTCTTCTGGTATGAAGAAGCTCCGAATCTGAACAAGTTTGCCACAAAGGGTAGTGAATTCGAGAAAGTAACCATCACGAAGAATCCGCAGGTACGTGTAAAGCTGGCCGCTACCGATATTACCGCCCATCAGACCACAGTAAACGTGGAAGGCTTCCGCTTTGAACCTGCCGACCGTTATCGTGTAAGCACCGGTGCTCTGACAGCTCCGCAGAACGCACAGGTAACGGAAGAAAACCGGGAAGCATATACCTTGAAACCAACTTGGGACAAGGTAACCAATGCCGACTTCTATGAAATCGAGTTTGGCGGAATGCTCTACACAACCATCCGTAACACTTACCTGCTGTTTGATGGTCTGGAAGCTGAGACGCCTTATTCTTTCAAAGTACGTGCAGTCAACAAGGACGGCGTTTCCGACTGGGCTGAAATTCAGGTTACAACGAAAGCAAACCCATTGGAATTTGCCATCCAAGGCATTGAAGGCGAATCTACCGCTCCTTCACAGGGAGGATTCGGTGTCAACCGCTTGTTCGACTTTGCCGAATCAGGTGACAACTGGCATACGAAATACCGTGCCAACGCCATTCCTCTGGATTTGGTTATCGACCTCAAGACAGTTAACCAACTGGATAAATTCCACTACCTGCCACGCACCGATGCCGGAAACGGTACGATACTGAAAGGTTCCGTGTCTTACAGCATGGACAAGGAGCATTGGACGGAAGCCGGAGCATTCGACTGGAAACGTGATGGTGAAGTGAAAGTCTTTGAATTTGCCAACCATCCTACCGCACGTTATATCAAGGTTAACATAACGGCAGGTGTGGGCAACTACGCTTCCGGTCGTGAACTCTACGTATTCAAAGTGCCCGGAACAGCCAGCTACCTGCAGGGAGATATCAACAATGATGGCAAGATTGACCGCAACGACCTGACTTCTTATATGAACTACACAGGTTTGCGCCGTGGTGATTCGGATTATGAAGGTTATATCAGCAAAGGTGATATAAATATGAACGACCTGATAGACGCTTATGACATATCCGTAGTAGCCACCCAGCTTGAAGGCGGTGTCGGCAGAAAGGATACGCTCAAAGTATTGGGTTCTTTGTCAATCAGCACCCCGAAACGGCTGTATCAGAAGGATGAAATCGTTGAAATTCGTGTCAAAGGCAATGACCTGAAAGCAGTGAACGCACTTAGCTTTGCCTTGCCTTACGACCAGAATGACTATGAGTTCGTGGGCGTAGAACCTCTGAATATGAAAGCCATGGAAAACCTTACTTACGACCGCTTGCATACCAACGGAATGAAATCCCTCTATCCTACGTTTGTCAACTTGGGAAAACAGGAATCATTGAATGGTTCGGAAGACCTGTTTATCCTGAAATTGAAAGCGAAACGTAAAGTGAAGTTTGAATTGACTTTGAAAGACGGAATATTGGTTGATAAGGAATTGAGGATGCATCAGTTCTAATGATTGATGCATCATACCATTCCTGAATAATTCATTTTATTTTTCTTGTAAAATGGTTAGGGAAGCAAATAGTAGAATACGGAGATTATACTCCGAATCTACTATTTGCTTTTTATTCTTTTCAGATATGAAAACAGCCAAAGTGGAATATTACGTTGCAGAGCTTTATTGGGGGCAAGGTATCGGTAAAAGCGCTGTGAAACAGCTATGCGAATATGTTTTCAAAATACGGATATAATCCGGCTTTTTGCCGCATCCTTGAGAAATGCGGGTTTGAGTTAGAGGGGACATTGAGGAAGAATGCGGTAAAAAATGGTGTTGTGGTGGATATGAAGATGTACTCAATTCTGAAAGAATGAATCCCGGATTCATCATGTAAAAGATATATGTCGGACTCTTATGGGCTAGCCCGGCTATATGCTAATACCCAATTGAGTGTATCAGGGCTTTGCATCCTTTGTGATGCAGTGATTGGATTAGACTGAATATAAAGGTACAAATTGGAATGAAGCATGATATTGTAAAGATTAGTCTGTTATCGCCTATCTATCTCAACTATTTACCTATACAATTCTGAATGACTTTCATTTTTTTTGCTTACTTTTGTAGTTGTAATAGTACGATATATAGATAGATATTAAAATGCATCTTTTTTGCATAACCAATCAATCTGTTTTTCGTAACTCAAAATAGAGTATAGAAATTATTATGGCTAAACCTTTTATAAAATGGGCTGGTGGTAAAACACAATTGCTAACGCAATTTGAACGCATCCTCCCTAATGACCTTTACGAAGCAAACCCTTTTACATATATAGAGCCTTTTGTGGGTGGGGGAGCGCTATTGTTTTATATGTTACAAAAATTCCCCAATATAGGTCGTGCAATTATCAATGATGTGAATCCTAATCTTACCACTGCCTATCGAGTGGTAAGGGATATGCCTGAGCTTCTTATTGCAGAATTGAAAAGGCTTCAATTAGAGTTTCATCAACTCAATAGTGAAGAAGCAAAAAAGGATTATTTTCTAAATATCAGAAATTCCTATAATGTGGAACAACATGATGATGTTATAAAAACAGCCCTATTTATTTTCTTAAACCGTACTTGTTTCAATGGTTTGCATCGTTTAAATTCTAAAGGGCATTTCAATGTACCTTTTGGGAAGTATACTAAACCAACCATTTGTGATGAAGCTTTAATTATGGAAGATAGTTCTGTGTTGCAGAATGTTGAAATTCTCTGTGGTGACTACTCTCAAATAGAACGATTTGCCGATGACAATACTTTTGTTTATTTCGATCCGCCTTATCGTCCACTTAGTGCAACTTCAAGTTTCACATCTTATTCAAAAGAGAGTTTTAATGATGCCGAACAAATACGCCTGGCTCAATTCTTTGCTCGATTAACAAGGTTAGGTTGTAGGATGATGCTTAGCAATTCTGATTGTAGTTCACATAATCCAAGTGACACATTCTTTGAAGAATTGTATGGCAATTATATAATTGAAAGGGTTTATGCTTCTCGTAGCGTTAATGCAAATGCATCAAAGAGAGGTAAATTGACAGAAATTTTAGTCAGAAATTATGAGTCTGCTGGAATACAGCCTGCGGATGAATTTCAGTTTGCTATTTAAACAATTAATATCTTATGCTATGGAATTTTTAAATCAAAAATCTAAAGACTTAGTGAATGTTTTCACCAACAATCTGTTGTCGACTAATAGAAGCTTCAATTATTATGTTAACTGGGCTAATGTAGATGGTTATAAAGGGTTTTTGGTTGAGATCCATGCTATGGATGTCTTGATAGGATGTAAGGATGAAAGTTTCAAATCCCAATTTTTCACCCTTATTTCTAAACTTCCCAACGTAAGATTGCTATTTCCGTTTTTATTTGGATTGGCTAAAAGTGAAAGGGAACAGCTCATAGAGGTAAAAACAAGCTGAAAATCATTCAACATGAATTGGACAGCCCAGATTATCTGGTTTATAGTTTCTCTAAAACAATCGATCTGTTTGATGAAAACAGTATCGAGATGTACTATGATTTTTTTGTTAAAATGGGATTGAAAAACCTCTATCAAAATATAATAGAAAAAAGCACGTTGGACTATATTGCAGGAGTTTTAGTTGGGATGGATTCTAATGGTCGCAAGAACAGGGGTGGAGAAGCATTTGAACTGGCTTGCCAACCATTATTTGAGAATATCTGCTGCAACTGCAAATACCCATTGAAACTTTTGGTACAAAAGCAATTTAAAGGATTAAGCAAATACGGATTTGATATTTCTAAGGATATTGCTAACCGGAAAGCCGACTTTATAGTGGTGGATGTTGAGAAGAAAAAAGCCATTAATTTTGAAGTTAATTTCTACAATGGGTCAGGCTCTAAACCTGAAGAAATTATTGATTCATATATTACTCGCCAAGGTAATTTAAAATCCTCAGGGATAGGTTTTGCCCTTGTGACTGACGGTAAATGCTGGTCGACAGCTTCCAATCAGCTATTGAAGGGATTCAGGCATTTAGACTATCTTCTCAACTTCTATATGCTCAAACACGGTATGTTGGAGGAAATATTAGACAACGTGTTTGGTGAAGATAATGATTGAATCTTATTTTAAATCTCCCAACCGTGACTTTACCCTTCTTCACGGTGATAGTTGCAAGTTGCTCCGCGAATTTGATTTCAAGTTTAATTGTATATTTGTCGATCCACCATATTTCCTTTCCAATGGCGGTATCAGTGTGCAAAACGGTCAGATTGTCTGCGTAGATAAAGGCGAATGGGACAAGGGTATGACTCCACAGAAAGTGATGGAGTTTAATATGGAATGGATCGGACTTTGCCGGGAGAATGGGTACTTGACCCATTATGTGGCAGTTCTACAACGGGTATTGCTGCAAATCTATTGGGACGACGCTTTTTGGGCATTGACCAAGAAGAAGAGTTTCTGAAGATCAGTGAATGTCGCCGTGAAGAATTGGATGATATCCAAACTTTTCATAAATATCGTTCTAAAATAAAAGATATTAGTTATGTTGATTTGCAATGTTCACACATTGCGAATGAGGAAACAGATTGCCAATATTGTGATTTACCGTTTTAGGTATTGAAATTTACTCTTATCCTCCTTTTTTCACATAATCTTTCGGCAATATCCCGAATTGTTTCTGGAAGTAACAGACTTCATCCATCTTATCCTCCCCTTCGCGCAAAAGTTCTCCGGCGGATGATGTCCCGTTTGAAAATAAACACTACCTTTGTCTCCTGTAAAAAAACAAGTATGTATCTGACAAGTATGAGCCAGGAGGAACTGTATGCCGAAGCGCATAAAGACCTCATTGCAATATCAACCCCAATGAACATGTTTATAGACAAAGTTCGTAAGAAAGCAGCGATGACGAGTCCATTTCCTGTGGCGCCCCAGCGTATGACTATCACCACTACCCGAAGAAATGTATGGACGCTGGAAGGGAGATACAATTCTTATATGCATGCTTTGGCATTTCAAGCTTACGCTCCAGTCATTGGTGCTTCAAGCAATGGCTATATCCAAATAACAGGTTTCAAGTCCTCAAATATAATAATGCATTACACGGCACACTTCATGCAACGATACAAGGAGCGCTACATTGATCATTATCAAATAGACCTCAAAGGAGAAAGTTTGTACAATTACTTTGTGTATAATAATCCGGATGTATTGTATACTCAAAAGAACAATGGCGGTTATTTCATTGTTTCCGACCATGGCATCGCTGTAGCCGAGTTTAGTGACGAACGAAAGCTTATGACCCATATCACTTTTCTGGGAGATGATGAACTGACTCTGAGGAAACAGCTCATCTATGATGAAGAAATCGGAATCTATAAAGGGGTACTTGAACTGAAACGGTTAAAATTGAGAAAACAACAGGATGACATCATCACAATCTGGAATATCGCAAAGAAGCACCATGCAGGTTTTGAAATGGTGAAGCGTTGGTATAAGTGGAATGGAGTGGAAATATCCGAAGATGAGCTTCATCAATGCATTGAGTGCATTGAGAAGTATCATGTACAATCGCTTGACAAACTAGGCAAACTTATGTCACAGATTTAATAGAGGTAGGAAAACTGATTTTCCTACTGTTTTCGGCCTATACTCTACTCGATAATTTATCTTTTGATTCAGATACTCAGTATGTAAGAGGTCAGACTGCTGTTTGCATCCAGATTCAACTTCTGTTTAAGCCTGTATTTCTTCAGTTCAACCGAACGGAGCGCAATGCCCATAATGACAGAAATCTCTTTCGTAGATAAGTTAGCCCTTAACAGGCAGCAGAATTTCAGTTCGGAAGCCGAGAGAGAAGGCTGTGTCGGTATTTGTTTTCCATAGATAGGTTGCCGGTTCGAGGATAATTGATGATATTCCGTTGTTAAGCGAGAGCCAAAGGAAGTTCTTGTCGGCGAAACACAAGCCATGAATATTGAGGTCTTGCAGTTGCGAAGAATGATAATGCGTCTGTTGTCTGTTTTTCAGGTCAATCAGGAACAATCCGCCGCACTTCTGCGTAAACAGTTTGTCACCTGCCGGATAGAGAGAAACACAACAGTCGTTTTTCACCAGATAACCCATATCCTTGCCGTCATACCAGATAATATTGCCGAAAGAATGGAAATACACCTTGCCTTCCGTTTCGGCTATACTCCAAAAAGTCTCCCCTTTGATTCCAAGCTTATTTACCAGGGACAGAAGAGATGTATAGTTGATTTTTCCGTTCGCACCATATTGCCAGTAGCCGATGTTGTTGTCGCCTGCTGTGTAAATCCGGTTCCCGATACAGCAGACCGCACGTACGGTACTTCGCTCGCCCGGTTCGAGAAGTGCCCAGTCATTGCCGTTATATCTCAGTAGTCCGTTGTTATTGCTGCTGTAAAGAACCTGTCCGGGAGAAACCGTAATGCCCCAGTTCTGAATCCCGCCTTTGTAGTTTTTATAATTATAGTTGGTGATTTGCACAGGCGTCTGTGCTGTGCCCGGCGAGAGACAGGCAAAAGAGGGTATAATCGTAAAATGTAATCATAATATGGAATGTAAAATACGTTATTGGCGGATAGAGGATGCAGAAGATATTGCAGAGACACTGAATAATAAGAATATACTGGATAACCTGCGGGATGGCATCCCCTTTCCATATACAGTGCATGATGCAAGGGAGTTTATACAGGCAATGAATGCCGCCGATTCGGAAAGTACGTTCTCATTTGCAATAACTGTCGATGATAAGGCAATAGGTAGCATAGGTGCCTTCTGCCAAAGCAACATACATTCGAGAACTGCCGAAGTGGGATATTACATTGCAGAGCCTTATTGGGGTCAAGGTATCGGTACAAGTGCTGTGAAACAGCTATGCGAATATGTTTTTCAAAATACGGATATAATCCGGCTTTTTGCCGAACCCTTTGCACATAATGCCGCTTCTTGCCGCATCCTTGAGAAGTGTGGTTTTGAGTTAGAGGGAAGATTGAGGAAGAATGCGGTAAAAAATGGTGTTGTGGTGGATATGAAGATGTATTCAATTCTGAAAGAATGAATCTCGGATTCATCATTTACAAGATATATGTCGGATTTAAGATGTATACTAATGCACAATTACATTTATCCATCAGGTAGTATTAATGATTTCTTCTATATAAACTAATGGCTTCTTCCTGTCTGTTCACCGATTCTTCCACATATATTAATCAAATGCACTTGAGCAACTGTGTTGTTGCACTTGTGTATCCGGATGGTTGCCCAAGTCCGTCATGGAAGTTGCCCAAGTGTAAGCAGATACTGCTTTGGAAGGAATGTTTTTGGGGGAAGAAAGACCAAAAAGCGGATGTAATGCATTAATAAATAGAATGTTACAAAGAAAATGCAGTTTTCTCGCAGAAAAAAGCAAAAACATCCTATTGTTTTTTGTGAACTTCTCTTAAAATAGGACGATTTTTAGGGGTAAATGATTGATTATTAGTTCTGTGACATTTTTGTTTTTCCCCGTATAATACTTAAAATAAGAACAAAAATGTCACAGATAATTTCAACGTTACGGTTGCTCGATGGTAGTAACGGGAAGATTGGTACAATCGGCGATGACGGCGGCGTCTATTCCTTTCTGTTTGAGTTTATGTGCTATCTCTAACGTGCGGTTATGTTCTTCGAGGAACTGGAATACGAGGTGGGACAGATAATCCAGTGCTTTGTACAGGCGTTCCCGACCCTCTTTCTTCCATTTTCGGTTCGTATTTCTTTCTGGTAAACAAAGGTATGAAAAAATATGTAAAGAGCTTATATCATGTTAGAAAACACAATTTTAGGAAATAACAGAAATAAATGCTTTGTTCTTTTGTATGTAATACGATAAAGTTGTATTTTTATGGCCGATAATAATACAAGATATTTATTTGATATAATATAGTATTGATATACAGATTATTATATTGTTGTTTTATAAACATGTATAGTATTAAACTTATATACACACAACATGAAGATACACATGCAAACAAAGAACCCGTTCGGATTTATTCTGTTTTCCTTTGGAAAATCCACCATCCGCTGCTTTCGAATATAAAGAAATGATATCCATTAAATTAAATCAACTTAAAAACTTTCAAGTATGACAACCAAAAGAACATTTCAATCATTAGTAGCCATCTTTTCATTGGCATTAATTCTTGTATCCTGTGGACTGGCAAAGAGCAGCGCTCCCCGACCCACCGATACGGTAGGCACAAATCCCGACGAACTAAAAGCAAAATTGGTAGAGATAATGGAGAATGCAGGCGGAACGCTGGAAACGGCGGAGTTTGCCAGTATCACTTCCAGTTGCAGCTATTCAGGTAAAATGAGTTATTCTGTTTACCTGGAAATTGTGAAACCACAGAATAAAAATAAATTAGCCGAGGCTACGTGGTATAGCTCGGAATCGTCTCCCAACGATTTTAGTGTAACGGATATAGTACTGTCAGATTCAAAAAACAATGTGATTAAAGAGTATGACCAATTCAAAGATATACTCTTTACTTATGCCGACATTGAACACTACATCACCCATTCACCTGTTTGCTTTAAAGAAGCACTGGAAGCATCCGGATATGGTACGGACGGTTACATTGAACGTATTGACATTTCCCGGGAGCAACACAATAACAATAAACTAAGAGCAAATATCAAGGTGACGAACAAGAGCAGTAGGACGTTAAACAAATACTATCAGATTCAGGAAGACGGAATGCACATTATTAAGAAATAATGCAAAGCAACGGCAACCGGCCTGTAGGGTGTGTCATGGGCACACCCTACTACACATAAGGAAGATTGTAAAGGGATTATTGTGACATAATTATATAAGAACCATTGAAATGTATGTTCGTCTATATGGCAGAGACAACTAGAAGATTCCTCTTTGGTTGTTCGGTTTCCTATATTAAAATTCTCATCCTTTCTTCACATAGTCTTTCGGCAATATCCCGAATTGCTTCTGGAAGCAGCGTGCGAAGTATGAAGGATTATTAAATCCTACGATGTAGCAGACTTCGTTAATCCGGTACTCCCCTTCCCGCAAAAGTTCTCCCGCAGTTTTGAGCCGAATCAACCGGATATAATCATTGGGCGGCATTCCTGTCAATCCTTTCAATTTGCGCTGTAAGTTGGAACGGCTGATAGCCATCTCTTCCGCCATCTTGTCGATGGTAAATTCTTCATTGGTGAAATTGCGGGTAATGATTTCATTGATCGTGTCCAGCCATTTCACGTCTGTTTTATTCATCAATGTCTGGTCGTATGACATATTCGGTACCGTTGTAAAGTGGTTGAACAGCATGCGCCGGTTTTCCAGCAGATTATTGATGGTGGCTTTCATGTGGCTTAGCGAGAAAGGCTTTTCTATATAAGCGTCCGCGCCATAGTCAAGACCGGCAATTTTTGAATCTATGCTGTCGAGTGCCGAAAGCAGGATAAACGGGATATGGCAAAGCATATTGTCGGAACGGATGGACTTTAACAGTTCGAATCCGTCCATATGAGGCATGACGATGTCGCTGATAATAAGATCTACTGTCGTTGTCTCCAGACATTCCAACGCTTCCTTTCCATTGGCGGCTGTATGGATGGTATAGGTATTTCCCAGATTCTTAGCCAGAAACTCCAGCATATCCGTCGTGTCTTCCACTACCAGAAGAGAGTAACCGGCGGGTTCGCCTTCTTCCTCCAAAGCGGGAACCTTGTCGGGCATGGAAGTAATGGAGGGGCTGACAGAGATGCTTTTCTCCAAATACGGAATTTCCACACATACTTCGCATCCTTCCGTATAGCCGGGATTGATATAAACCTTTCCTTTATGCTTTTCCACCAACAATTTGACGAGACTCAATCCGATTCCTACTCCCGAACCGTTGTTTCCTGTGTTTCCCACTTGATAAAACGGTTCGAAAACCTTGCTGCATTCCTCTTGCGGAATACCCGGACCGTCGTCGCGTACACACAAGGAGAGCGTACGCCCTTCTGCAGACAGATGTTCGTCCAAAATCACCATAATGCGGGTGCGGGCATATTTCATGGCATTCGTCAGCAGGTTGCTGACAATTTTAGTCAGCGCCTCCTGGTCTACATTATATTGCAGATGTTCTTTCGGCAGGGAGACACTGAAAGAGATTCCGGTCAGGGAGATGGCACGGAAACGGTCGATGATGTCCTCTATCATCCGGTTGATATCCACTTCATGGAATGAAAGCGTATAACCTTCCTTGTCCACTTTTCGGAAGTCGAGCAATTGTTTGATAAGCTCCATCAGCCGGTTGGTATTCTTTTGTATCACAGACAGGTTGCTTTCCACTTCACTGTTCCATTCATGTGTTTCCAAAATCGCTTCCAGCGGAGCTTTGATAAGACTAACCGGAGTCTTGATTTCATGTGCCACTTGGGTGAAGAATGTAATTTTCGACTGGAACAATTCCTGATTCTTGATTTGTTCCATCTCTTTCATCTTTCTTGCTTTCACAGCCTGCTGTTTACGCAAATAAAGCTGTATCAGGAAATATGCGAGGCCACACGCTATTAGTAAATAGAAAATCTTGGCATAAATGGTCTTCCAGGGTGGAGGAAGAATTTCAATATGCAGGCAACAGTCGTCATTGCTCCAATATTCATCGTTGTTACTGGCTTTCACACGGAAAGTATATTCACCTGGAGGCAGGTTGAGAAAAGATACGTTATGTTTATCCGTATATATCCATTCTTTGTGAATACCGTCCAGTTTGTAGGCATATAAATTCTTGCTGGGAGCCACATAACTAAGACTTTCGAATGCGATGTCGAACGATACTACCTGATAAGGAATCGTTACTTGTCCGCTAAGAGCAGGTATACGCTTGCTAAGGCTTACTTTGTCGTCGGGGCTGTGCATATATACCGCCGAGATAGACGCCGTAGGTCTTACCTTATTAATAGATAACTTGAACGGATAGAAACAATTAAACCCGTTCACCCCACCGAAATAGAATTTCCCGTCACTGGCTTGCAGGGAAGAACGGAAATTGAATTGGTTGCTTTGCAATCCATCCTCGATGGTATAGAGTTGTGCCCGTTTGTTTTGCGGCTCATACCGGATCAGTCCCCTGTTGGAAGAAAGCCAATAGTTACCCGATTGATCGTCCAGTATGCCATAGATGATATTGTTCGGCAGATTCTCTTTGGTAGAGAAGTTTTCAAAACGGTCTTCCTGATAGTGATAACGGCAGATGCCACCGCCTTCGGTACAGAACCATAGATGCTGCTTATGATCGATATACACACGGATTACCCAGTTGCTACAAGGAGAATCAGGATTTACTGGGTCGTTGCGATAGTTGTGCAATTTACCGGTTTGGCGGTTGTAACGCCAAATGCCGTCCCTTTTGCTTGCCAGCCACATGTCCCCATGTTGGTCTTCAACCATATCGTAGATAAAGATATGGCTTAAAGGTTCCAATGTCCGGAAAGAGTCACTTTCCGGGTCATACCGGCAGAATCCGGAAAGCGTTCCCAGATAAATGCTGCCATCCTTCGTTTGATAGATGGAGTAGATATGGTCGTTAGGAATTGAATGTGGGTTTGCGCGGTTATGGCGATAGTTTTTCATTTTTCCCGTTTGAGTATCCAGGATATATAATCCCCGTGAGAAACTGCCAATCCACAATTTTCCTTCATTGTATAGTAGTGCATGGATATTGTGATAACCGATGTTAGGGTTACTGCTTCTCAACAGATGGTTCTTGAACTTTTTCGTGCGGGGATCAAAGAGATTCAGTCCCCCGTCTTCGGTAGCAATCCAAATGTTGCCATCGGGATCTTCGCAGAATTGGCTGATTACATTTCCCGAAAGAGAATTTTCCGTACCATTGGGATAATACCACTCGATATCCTTATGCTTGGGAGACAGGTAACTCACTCCACTGAAATAAGTCCCGATCCAGATTCCCCCTTCCCTATCCTGATAACAGGCATAGATACTTTCTTTATTTTGTCCGTCGTCGGTAGGCAGACATTCTCCTGTCGTGGTGTTGAATGTATAAAGTCCGTCGTCGGAGCCGAGATAGAAAGAGTTGGCTGTCCGTTGAAACAAGGTGCGGATGCGCGGAATGGTAAGCGTGTCCCCTTCTCCGAAGTAATAGCGGAATTGCCCTGTCTCTTTATTGAAACGTGCCAGTCCCCCGTACCATGTACCCGCCCATAATACTCCCTGCGAACTTTCCATCAAAGAGATAATCTCGTTGCAGGCAGGACGTCCGAAAGAAGTGCCCTCGGATATATATCCTGTGAAGTTGTCCGTACGTTGGTTGTATTTCGCCAGCCCATTCCGGGTACCTATCCAGATAGTCCCGAACGAGTCGTTATAAATCACCCATATGTGATTATCCGGCAATGAATGAGGATCGGAAAGAGAATGCAGATATTGCCTCAACGTACCTTTTTTCTCGTTGTAGACAAACAGCCCGTTGGTTGTTCCGATCCATAACTGCCCGTCATTGTCGTATGCCATTCCGAAGACGCTGTTGACTGACACCCCGTCTTCCGTCTGTTTATCGAATACGGAGAACTTCTCTTCCCACGAATCGAATAAATACAGCTTCTCCGTACTTGCCACCCAAATCTGATTGTTATCCTGATGGCGGCAAATCGTTACTATATTCATATAGCTGTTTCCGCCGTTTTCTGACGAATGTCCGTAGTTGGTGAACTCGATACCGTTGAAACGATTCAGCCCGTCCTGCGTTGCAAACCACATATAGCCGATGCTATCCTGAAGGATGCTCCGGACACAATTGCCCGATAACCCCGATCGAACGTCATATTTCTTGTAGATATTGGCGAAGGCCAGAGAAACCGATGCCAGCAATATACATATGGATAAGATGGATCGTTTCATGATTTCCTTTATTTCACGTCATCCCACGTATCTGTGCGGAACGGGAAAGCACTCAAACCGAAAGTATTCCGCAGCGTGATATTTCCCACATAATTACGGAAAGCATAGCGCACGGCAACCGGCTGGGCTACCTCTTCACTCCACACTTCTACTGTGTTGGTACGTCCTACAATCTTTGCTTTCGCCGGATAGAACTTCTTGTCCGCTCCCGCAATCTCAAATCCTTCCAGTTCGGAGAAAGTAGGGAACAACCCCGCAGGTGCATTATCGAATGTCACTATGGCCTTTTTGTCCGCATAGTCCACTTTGGTCATCATCGGGCCGTTGGATGGCAACCGGCGGATACCGTATGTCTTAGTCAGTGCAAGCGTAGCCAACCGAAGCCCTACTACATCCTTCTGTGGCGGATGGATGCAGAATTCATCACCGATATCCGTAGTGGGTACAATGCCCGAATTAGGGATTGTTTTCAGTGCTTCCACTTGTGCTTCACGCAGCAAGGCGGCACCTGTATTCCGGCTGTTTTCATATTTGTAAGGAGCAATCTGCACATAATAGAAAGGCATATCGGGCGCTTCCCACACATTTCTCCATAGTTGTACCATAGCAGTCATCATCGGAGCATAGAATTGATAATTGAAAATGTTCGATTCTCCTTGATACCAAAGAAATCCACGTGCTGTATAATTTTTGACAGGCCATAACATGATATCATACAGACACCCTAATCGATTACGTACATCCAGTTTAGAACTTTTGGCTGTCTCTATATCTATTCCTTGAATGGATGACAGTGTTTCTTCGGTCATCCAGGATTCAATTCGGGAACCTCCCCAGCTATTGATTACCAATCCTACCGGTAGATTTAGAGTTTCGGTAATTTGTTTGGCAAAAAAATAAGCTGTTGCACTGCAATCAATAGTTGTTTCAGGAGTGGAGACTTTCCATTTTTCTTTTTTAAAGTCCGCCCTTCGCTGTACATCTTTTATTCTTGGCACGGTGATAAACCGGATACGGTCACGGTAGTTACCTGCATTCAGCAGCGTTTCAAGTGAGTTGTCAATGGGTTGTGCCGTATTTCCCATCATACGCATTTCCATATTCGACTGTCCGGAGCAGATCCATACCTCTCCTATCAGTATATCCGAGAGAGTGACCGGAGTTCCGTCACTGATAGTAATGGAATAAGGAGTATACCCCCCTTCGGGAGTGTCTACTTTCACCAGCCAAGTCCCGTCTTTATCCGTAGATGCCTGATAGGTCCGGTTGTTCCACGAAGTGGTGACAGTTACTTTCTTACCGTCTGCCCAACCCCATAACTTAACGGAACTGTTCTGTTGAAGTACCATGTGATCTCCCATCATTGCAGGAAGTTTTACTTTGCCTTGTGCAATCGGCAGGAATAAAAGTGATAAAATAAGAAGTAGAAAATGTTTTTTCATACTGTTTTTATTAGATATTCGACGAATAGTTATTAGGTATCGGGCAAAAATACAACCTATTTTTAAATATGGAATAAAATTATCTAGTCATTTTCTGATAAAAACTAGTCGAATTCTTAAAAGATTGTTTTTCCTTTCCATTCTCCTCCGAATTTTATTAATTAGTGGCATCAATCGCCTAAACAGTATTATTAGATTGGCTAAATATCCCATTTCTTTGCAGGGTGAGTATTTAACAACCTAATTGTTTCATTAAATCTAATAAAATGAAAAAGAAGCATTATCTATTATTTTTATTGGCTTTGCTCTTTTTACTGACAGATGTGGTGTGGGCACAAACATCTGCCACGGTAAGTGGAGTAGTGATCGATGAGAATGGAGAAACCCTGCCGGGTGTTTCCGTCGTCGAAGTAGGTACAACAAACGGTGTCCTGACAGACCTGAACGGACACTATACCTTAAAAACAACTTCTGCCAAACCTTCCGTTTCTTTCAGTTACATTGGTTATCAGACCACCACGCTTCCCCTGAACGGGCGTACGAAACTCGATGTACAGATGAAAGTGGAAACGAAAGTACTGGATGAAGTAGTGGTAGTGGGCTACGGTGTACAGAAGAAAGTGAACCTGACCGGTTCTGTGACTTCCATCAACTTTGCCGACCAGACGGAAGGACGACCCATCATGAGTGTTTCTTCCGCCCTTTCGGGACTCGCCGCCGGTATGAACGTCACACAAGCTTCGGGACAACCCGGCTCGGACGGTGCCACCATCCGCGTCCGCGGTAACGGTACGTTCAATACCAACTCCCCATTGGTCCTAGTGGACGGTATCGAATGGAGCATGGACAATGTGAACCCCAACGACATCGAAAGCATCTCCGTACTGAAAGACGCTGCCTCCACAGCTATTTATGGTACGCGCGCCGCCAACGGAGTCATCCTTATCACCACCAAAAGCGGGAAAGGCAAACCGCAAATTTCCTATTCTTATTCGGGAGTCGTGCAGATGCCTTACAACAACCTCTCTTTCGTAAGCGACTATGCCCGTTATATGGGACTGGTCAACGAGGCTTGCGAAAATGTGAATACCAAAGGTATTTTCTCGCAGGAAAGCATTGACCGCTGGAGGGCTGCTTCTGCCGATCCGAACGGACTGAATGAGTACGGAGTGCCCAATTACGTGGCCTATCCGAACACAGATTGGTTCGACGAAGTATTCGACACCGGATATTCGCAGGAACACAACCTCTCTGTCTCCGGCAGCTCGGAGAAAGTGAAGTATATGCTCTCTTTGGGCTATCTCGACAATCAGGGAGTCATGAACCGCTGGAACCTCGATTCAAGTACGCAGAAAATCAATTTCCGTACCAATCTGGAAGCCAAGATTGTGAAATGGATGACCGTCGGCACCCGTCTTTACGGGCAAAAGCAGGATTATGGGATGGCTAATATCAGCAACGGATTCAAGTATCTCTATCAGACCACTCCGGGTGTATATCCCGGTGAGCCGAACTATTGGGGACGTGCCGCACTGGCCAGCGAAGAATCTTCCAATGCCAATAATATCTTCGGTCAGATGGCGGGAGCCACCGGTTTCAATACCGTATGGCGTCTCAATGCTTCCGTCTACGGAATTATCACTCCCTATAAAGGACTCAACATTGAAGGTACCTTCAACTATTCGCCGACATTCACCGACAAGTCTTCTTATAGCCGCCAGAATGGTTATTGGGACTATGTCACCGACCAGCGCGTCAGCGAAAGCGCGTTGGAGAACGCTTCCATCACCAATACGAGCGCACGCACCTGGCGTCAGAGTGCTGAAATACTGGTACGCTACAATACGACCATCAAGAAAGACCACGATCTGGGCGCACTGCTCGGATATTCTGCCCAAGAATATTACAGCAAGAGCTTTGCCGTTTCCCGTAAAGGCGCTACGGACTGGACGCTGAACGAATTAAGCACTTACGAGACGCTCGTCAGCTCTTCCAGCTCGGCACCCGCCAAATGGGGATTGCTCTCTTATTTCGGCCGTGTCAACTACGGATATAAAGGACGTTATCTCTTTGAAGCCAACCTTCGTGCCGATGCCTCCTCCCGTTTCGGTGTGAACCAGCGTTGGGGATATTTCCCCTCGTTCTCCGGCGGATGGCGTATTTCGGAAGAATCGTTCATGCAGGGAGCATCGGACTATCTCTCCAACCTGAAACTGCGTGTTTCCTATGGAAAGACAGGTAACAACTCTACTGGCAACTACGACTGGCAGGCAAACTACGCCACAGGCAATGTCGTAATCGACGGTGAAGGAACCAAAGGACTGGTACGCAAGAAACTAAGCAACGACAAGCTGCACTGGGAAAGTACCGCCACCACCGACATCGGACTTGATTTCGGCTTCTTCAACAACCGCCTGACGGGTGAAATAGACTATTATAATAAGTATACTTCGGACATTCTCTACCATCCCGAACTCTATCTTTCAATGGGTGTTGTAGGCTCTGCTCCCGAGAACCTGGGTGAAGTACGCAACCGCGGTGTTGAATTTACCTTGAACTGGAACGACCGTATCGGAAAAGATTTCGAATACCGGGTGGGTATGAACTTCTCTTTCAATGCCAACAAAGTAATGAAGTTCAAAGGCGAACTCCAGAAATACTGGATGTATGATGCGCAGGGAAACAAAGTCAGTTATGTCAATAACTTCAGTGATGTGTCCGAATCCGGCTTCGGAGGTTACATCTGTGAAGGCCGCCAACTGGGGGAAACTTATATGTATAAGGTGTACAGAGGTTCCGGCGAAGGCTATACCGGAGGTGCGGTGGATATCCATGCGGGACCGAAGGACGGAATGATACGTACGAAAGAAGATATGGTATGGGTGCAGGCCATGATTGACTCCGGTTATTCATTCGGAGGAATGAAGACGATTGCCAAAGACCAGCTTTGGTATGGTGATATACTCTATGCCGACAGCAACGGTGATATGAACTACGGCGATACCAACGACCGGGATTTCTCCGGACACACCAGTGTCCCCAAATTCAACCTGGGTTTCAACTGTGCCTTCTCTTACAAGAACATTGATTTCTCCATGTTATGGTCGGGAGCTTTCGGGCATTACCTCAACTGGAATACGGATTACTACAACTCGACACTAGTCAGCCACGGATATGGCATTATCGAGCATATCGCCGATAACCATTACTTCTTCGATCCTTCCAACCCGGACGATCCGCGCACCAACCAGTGGGGCAAATATCCCCGCCTGACATACGGTACTACCTATAATAACAGAATCCAGAGCGACTGGAACGAATATAAGGGCGACTACTTCAAGTTGAAGAATATCCAGATCGGCTATACGTTGCCGCAACGGATTTCCAGCAAGTTCTTTGTTAATAAGCTCCGTGCTTTCGTGTCGATGGACAATATCCTGACGATTACTAGTTATCCGGGACTCGATCCGGAGATAGGAACTGCTATCGGTTATCCATTGATGCGTCAGATCTCTTTTGGCGGACAGATTACCTTTTAATGATGTAGAACTAAAAAACAGAATCTGATATGAAAAAGATATTAATGATTTTAACGATGGCGTTGGCGGCTACTTCCTGCATGGATATTCTCGATGTGGCTCCGGAAGACCAGATCGCAAGTGAAAACATGTGGACCACGGAGGAGCTTGCCGACAAGGGAATGGCAGGACTTTACTTCCCGTTCTATGCCACCCAACTCTCCTCCACCCAGCTTCGCCGTGCCGACGGACTGAACCGTCAGGGAATCGAAGCTATGAGCTTTGCAACCGATTATTATTCCAACAACTATCCGGTGGAACTGCTTTCGCTGGCTACCAAGCCTGCCAATGACTTTCAGGTGTGGTATGAATGGAAGTTCTGTTACACCATTATCCATGCGTGTAACGATGCGATTGCCAATCTGCATAAAGCGGGTATGAGTACTGATAAACTGGCACGTTACCAATGCGAAGCCCGTTTCCTCCGTGCCTGGGCGTACAATCGTCTGAATATGCTTTATCAGGGTGTTCCCGTTTATCTGGAACCTATCAATAACGAAGACTGTACCCGTGGCCAATCTTCGGTAGATGAGGTATGGCAAGTGATTCTGGATGATTTGACGTATTGCATCAACAATCCCGACTTCCCCAATAACACGCTGAATGAAAACTACGGCCGTCCTTCTAAAGGTGCCGCTTATGCCCTGCGTGGTATGGTGTATATGTGGAAGAAGCAATACAAGGAAGCAGGCAACGATTTTAAAGAAGTGGAAGCGTGCGGTTATGGCTTGTGGACAGGCGAATATGCCGACTTCTTCAAATATGAAAACGAAAAGGATAAAGAAATGATCTTCTCGCTCCAGTTCAGCGAAGAAACTGGTTATTGTGATAACATTCAGCAAATGACCGGTGCCCGCGATACGTATGATGGCTGGACGGAAATAAAACCTTCTGCAGACTTTGTGGACTACTATAAGAACGCCGACGGATCGGACTTCAAATGGTCGGAAGTAGACGGCCTGCAAGACTGGGACTTGCTGACTCCAAAACAGCGTGAAATCTTCTTCTGCCGTGACGGACTGGAATCCATGTCCTCACAAAAGAATGCGCTTATCAAACGGGTAGGCGAAGATATCTATCAGAAATATTACCTGAACAGCGGTAATGAAGCCCGCATCAAAAAGGCGTATGACAGTCGTGACCCGCGTCTGCAACAGACCGTCGTCACTCCTTATGTGCCGGTAGACTGCTACAAGCCTAATTATGCAGGAGATGCCAACCAGATCGGTAAACAACTCCGTTGGCCGTTGAAGGAACAGGGCACGAATGGTGGAGACTTCTGGCTCGATAAACGTACTTCTGCTTTCTACTGCTATCGCAAGTACAATGAGTTTGAGAAAGGACGTTTGATTAGCCGGAGCCGTTGCCATACCGACTGGCCGTTGATTCGCTATACCGATGTACTGTTGCAGTACGCCGAAGCATTGGCGCAGACCGATCAGTTGGGAGAAGCCATCCGCCTGGTGAATAAAGTGCGTACCCGCGCCCACATGCCTGCACTGACAGAGGGCGGAAGCGGCCCGTGCGCAGTGAACGGAAAGGAAGACATGCTCGAAAGGATACGTTATGAACGTCGCGTGGAATTCTGTCTGGAAGGAATCAACTTTTTCGATGAAGTACGTTGGGGAACCTACAAAGAAACCAAATTCCAGGGGAAAGACGTGAATGGCGGCAAGTCCTGGTGGGGCGATATGGTAGAGTATAACTGGTATTACACCGATTATATGTGGCCGTGGACTGCTCCTATCGTTGAAACGCAAAAGAACCCGAACCTGACTAAACGAAGCGGTTGGGCGTATTAATCATAAAGATTTGAATAAGGATGAAGAAAATACTTTTACTATTACTCATTTTTGTATCCGGTTGCACAGGTGTATTTGCGCAACAGTTTGACTATGGCAAGATAGCGCCTCATCCCCGGTTGTTATTGCCGGAGGGCGGAGAAGAAGCTATTAAGAAAGCTATTGCGGAGTATCCCCCGTTGGCAGCAGTTCACCAACGGATCATGGAACTTTGCGACCGGACACTTACGGAACCACCAGTGGAACGTATCAAGGAGGGCAAACGCCTGTTGGCGATTTCGCGCATCGCATTGAAGCGTATCTATTACCTCTCATACGCTTACCGTATGACGGGAGATAAGAAATACGCTCACCGTGCTGAACAGGAGATGCTCGCTGTCAGCCGTTTCACCGACTGGAACCCCACTCATTTTCTGGATGTGGGCGAGATGGTAATGGCATTGGCTATCGGTTATGACTGGCTGTATGACTCTTTGCAGCCCGACACCCGCCGGGTGGTGCGCGAAGCAATCATCGCAAAAGGGTTCGACGCGGCAAAGAACACCCGTCATGCCTGGTTCTATACAGCCAAGAATAACTGGAATTCCGTATGTAATAGTGGATTGGCGTATGGCGCGCTGGCTCTTTTTGAAGAGATTCCGGAGGTATCGAAAGGCATCATAGAGAAATGCATGGAGACAAATCCGAAAGCGATGGTAGGTTATGGCCCCGACGGAGGTTATCCCGAAGGGTTCGGATATTGGGGGTACGGGACAAGTTTTCAGGTAATGCTCATTGCTGCGCTCGAAAGTGCTTTCGGCACAGACAATGGGCTCTCCCAAGCCCCCGGCTTCATGGAATCTGCCCGTTTCATGCAGTATATGACGGCTCCGAGCGGAGACTGTTTCTGTTTCTCGGATTCTCCGGTAGAGGCGGAGTGTAATATGATGATGTTCTGGTTTGCAGGCAAGGCGAAAGACCTTTCCCTGTTGTGGATTGAACGTCAGTATCTCGACCGCCCGGATATGCCGTTTGCCGAAGACCGTTTACTGCCCAGCCTGATGGTGTTCTGTTCGCAGCTCGATTTGAAGAATATCGGCAAGCCGAAGAAAAACTTCTGGTTCAGTCGCGGAGATACGCCTGTGTTTATCTACCGTGGCGGATGGGACAGCAAGGAAGATACCTATCTGGGAGTGAAAGGCGGTTCGCCTTCTACCTCTCATGCGCACATGGATGCCGGTTCGTTTATCTTCGAGAGAGACGGGGTGCGTTGGGCGATGGACTTGGGTATGCAGAGTTACATCACGCTCGAAAGTAAGGGAGTAGACCTGTGGAATATGTCGCAGAACGGACAACGCTGGGAAGTATTCCGGCTAAGCAATATCGCTCACAATACGTTGACGATTAACGGAGAACGCCATTTGGTAGAGAGCAATGCCCCGATCACCCGTACTTTCGAGTCGAAGAAACAGAAAGGGGCGGAAGTAGACCTGTCGAGTGTGTTTGCCAACAGCGTGAAGAAAGTCGTCCGCACCGTGATATTGGATCAGAAAGACCATCTGGAAGTAACCGACCGGTTGGAGACGGGGGACAAGGAAGCTGCCGTATCCTGGATAATGGTCACTCCGGCGGAAGCCAAAATAACGGGCAAGAACCGGATGGAATTAACCAAAGACGGACAACGGATGCTATTGACGGTAGATGCCGATACGGAAGTAGAAATGAAAACCTGGTCGAACGTGCCCCCGCATGAATATGATTTCCGCAATCCGGGAACCATCCGCGTGGGTTTTGAGACGGTGATTCCTACCAATCGTGCTTCGCAACTGAAAGTACGACTTATTCCTTTGAAGTAGTAATACAAATAAATTCATTGAACCATGAAAACGATTCTTTTTAAAACAATCCTCATAGCTTTCTTTGTAGGAACAGCCGTTAGTTGTTCCGATGAAGATGAGAACAGATTCCGTCCGGGATCTACCCATGAGAAACCGAATCCCACGGAGCCGGAGGGCGGACTGGATTATTCCAAACTGACCGCGGACAATCATCCCCGCCTGTTGATGAACGCCGAGGCCTTCACTGCGTTGAAAGCCAAAGTGGATGCCAATTCGAGTGCCAATCTGACCTTGCTCCATAATACCATTATGGGAGTGTGCAACAGCAAAGGGATGAACGCCACGGCACTGACTTATAAATTGGATGCCAGCAACAAACGTATCCTCGATGTGTCTCGCGATGCGTTACTGCGTATTTTCACCTGCGCTTATGCCTACCGGATGACCGGCGATGCCAAATACCTGACTAAAGCGGAAACGGATATGAACGCTGTCTGCAACTTTCCCGACTGGAACTCGAAACGCCACTTTCTCGATGTGGGCGAAATGGCTACGGCTGTTGCGTTCGGCTACGATTGGCTCTACAACGAAATAAGCGCAGCCACCCGTATAAAAGCGGCCAACGCACTGTTGAAGTTTGCCTTCCAACAGGCGCAGGATAAGAACTGGAACCTCAACTTCTACGAAGCCACCAACAACTGGAACCAGGTTTGTAATGGCGGACTGGTCTGTGCGGCACTCGCTTCTTATGAAAACAATCCTTCCGAAGCAAAGGACATGATTGAGAAGGCGTTGGAATCCAATAAACCTGCATTGGAAGTGATGTACTCTCCCGACGGCAACTATCCGGAGGGCAGCGGTTACTGGTGTTACGGCACGCTCTATCAGGTATTGATGCTTGCCGCCCTCAACAGTACGCTCGGTACGGATAACGGGCTTTCCGATACACCGGGATTCTCCAAGACGGCAGAATATATGCTGTATATGACAGGCTTGAACAGCAAGTTCTTTAATTATTCTGACTGTGCTCCCTCCTCTACCGCGGCATTGGCTTCGTGGTGGTTTGCCGATAAATACAGTAATCCATCCTTATTATATAATGAGCTGAAAATGCTGAAGAACGGCGAATACGCTTCCTGTGCCGAAAACCGCCTGTTGCCGATGATTATGGCGTTTGCCAATAATCTGAATCTGGACGCAATCTCCGCTCCTTCCAATAAACTATGGAGTGGAAAAGGGGAAACGCCTGTGGTGATGGTACATACTGACTGGACATACACTGATACGGACAAATACCTCGGAATCAAAGGTGGCAAGGCAGGTTCGAGCCACGGACACATGGATGCCGGTTCGTTTGTATACGACGCGTATGGAGTGCGCTGGTCGATGGATTTCGGTCTGCAAAGTTATACAACGCTCGAGTCGAAATTGGCAGCTTTGGGTGGTAATCTTTGGGATATGGGACAGAACTCGATGCGTTGGGATGTATTCCGCTTGAATAACTTGAATCATAGCACGATTTCAATTAATGACGCCCGTCACCGGGTAAATGGGGCGGCTACGCTGACTACTACTATCAATACCGCTACGGAATTGGGGGCCACTTTCGATCTGACTGAAGTAGTGTCCGATCAGGCGGCGTCCGCTACCCGTACCGTGAAAATCGTGAACGATAAAGATTTAGTAGTCATGGATGAGATCAAGGCGAGAACAGATAAATCCGCCAAAGTGCGCTGGTGTATGGTAACGCCTGCCGTTCCGACGGTGGAAAGTAACCGCATCGTACTAACGAACGGAAGCAAAGTGATGTATCTCACAGCCAGCGGAAGCGTGAAGCCTACCTACAAGCAATGGAGTACTACCAGCGAGAACTCTTATGACCAGGCTAATCCGGGCACCTATATGGTCGGCTTTGAAGCAACGGTCACCGCCAATCAGACCGCTACATTTACCACAACCCTGTCCCCTAAATAAAAAAGAATGGAACGTATGAGAATCCTATTAATATCTATACTCGGACTTTTGACATTGGCCTCCTGCACGAAGCAGGAGCCGATGGAGGCGTTGATTGACCGTGTATTTACCGTTGCGGAGCAACAATACACGACTATGGACACCCGCTTGACAGAAAAGACACTTCCCCGCACGCTCTCTGCCGACGGTGAGTTTGTTCCCTCGAATATCTATTGGTGGTGCAGCGGCTTCTATCCCGGTTCCCTTTGGTATATCTACGAATATACCCGGAAGGACGCAGTGAAAACACTGGCCGAGAAGAACACGCTGAAACTCGACTCTATACAATACGTGACCAGGGACCACGATGTCGGTTTCCAGTTGAATTGCAGTTATGGCAATGCTTTCCGGCTGACAGGTAATGAGGCTTATAAACAAGTGCTCTATCAGGGTGCCAAATCCTTGTCAACCCGCTTCAATCCTGCTACCGGTGTGATCCGTAGCTGGGACTTTGTACGCAAAGGCTGCGACTGGAAGTTTCCGG
Source organism: Bacteroides congonensis (assembly GCF_900130125.1). Classification (GTDB taxonomy): domain Bacteria; phylum Bacteroidota; class Bacteroidia; order Bacteroidales; family Bacteroidaceae; genus Bacteroides; species Bacteroides congonensis. The sequence continues at coordinate 887,849 of NZ_FQXY01000010.1, read as the reverse complement.
TGATTATTGACAATATGATGAACCTTGAACTGCTGTTGTCCATGTCGAAAGCCTACGCCGACGACTCTTTGCAGAACATTGCCTGTACGCATGCCAATACCACTATCCAGCATCACTTCCGGGATGATTATTCCACGTATCATCTGGTGGATTATGACCCTGAAACGGGTGCGGTGCGCGGCAAGCAAACAGTGCAGGGCTTCTCGGACGATTCCTCCTGGAGCCGCGGACAGGCATGGGCCTTGTATAGCTATACGATGATGTTCCGCTTGACGGGGTATCAGAATTATCTGTTGCAAGCCGGGCATATCGCCGATATGCTGCTCCACCGTCTACCTGCCGACGGTATTCCTTACTGGGATTTCGACGCTCCGGTAGAAGAGCAGACCTATCGGGATGCTTCCGCTGCGGCTATCATGGCCTCCGCCTTTATCGAACTAAGCCGTTATATCCCCGGCACGGAAGCCAAGGAATCTTATCTTGCCATGGCAGAAAAGCAACTCCGTACGCTTGCCTCGAAAGAGTATCTGGCAGAACCGGGTACGAACGAATGTTTCATCCTGAAGCACAGCGTGGGTGCACTTCCTGATAAAAGCGAAGTGGATGTCCCCCTGACGTATGCCGATTATTACTTTTTAGAAGCATTGCTGCGGTATAAGAATCTACAATAATAAAACTAATACAATATGATTATGAAGAACTTACATATAAATATGGCATTTATCTTCGTTCTACTGCTGATAACTGCCTCCTGTTCGGACAAGGATGATTCGGCTCCGCGTGTCATTCCCACCATGAACCTGATAGTTTCGGAGATTGCGGACAATACGGCTCTGATTACTTCCGAGCAGCAAACAGGTACTACGTTCGGTGCGAAAGTCATTGAATTCTATCCGGTGGCGGACATCGGCTTTGATTATAACATTGAAGTGAAGCTGGTGAAATTTGTAGAAGAGAACGGAGAACCCGTATCTCTGCCCTATACGCGTAAAATCACCGAAGGATTACGTCCGGGAGTGAATTACATCAGTGCGATCATCGCCTATAATGCCGAAGGGCGTGCCGTGTGTTCCGCTTTCCAGACCTGGAAAGCTTCAGGAACGGAAGGAGCATGGAGTGACGGCGGTTCTGCCGGTGATCTGGAAGAGAATAAATGGTAAAAATGGTGTAACTCAAAAGAATGAATGGTATGAAAAATAGATTATTTGCAATAGGTGCAATGATTCTCATGATGACAAGTTGCACGCAGGACGAACTTATTTCGTCCGATAACGGCAAAGAACCGGCGACGGCAGGTTCATGTCTGACGTTGGTTGGACTCTCGTCTCCGCAGACACGTGTTTCTATCGGTGACAAAACAGGGGATGTTTATCCGGTGCTTTGGAGCGAAGGGGATGCCTTGGGTGTTTTCTCCCGTACGGCAGGGACCGGCATCAATAATGTGCAGTCTTTATTGAGTGATGAGTCGATCGGGCAGAACTCCGGCGTCTTTACTTCGGACGACGTGAAGATGGCGGAAGAAGGAGCTACGGAACTTCTTATTTACTATCCTTACCGGGCAAGTACGGAACTGGCCGAAAATGGCAACAAGATAACTTCTACCCTGTCTGTTGAGCAGGAACAAAGCCGTCCCGGCGATAGCCATCATATTGGAAAGTATGGTTTTGCGTTTGCCAAGGCTACGGTCAGCAGTCCGGATATGCTTGCTAAATTTACGTTGAACCATGCGATGGCTTATGTGAAGTTCAGCATCTCGTCCCAGGAGCTTTCTACGTACAAGCTCAAGAGTGTTTCTTTATATGACAAGGAGACAAAAACTCCTCTTTCCGGTGTATTCACAGCAGATTTGGATACGGACGAACTGACCTACGGTACGGATGTGAAACCGTATGCCACTGTTTCACTGACTACTCCCGAACTGCTCGCTTCCGCACAGGATATATACCTGACTACATATCCTGCCGATTTAAGTGGCAAAGAAGTGTACATTGTCATCACTCTGGAGAATGACCAGCAGACTGTTACCATTCCTATTCTCAAAGAAGGAAAGCAACTGAAAGCCAATGCTGTCAATACGATTGCTGTCAATAACCTGAAACTTTCGGATAACTCCTGCGAATGGTATGAGCCGGTAGAGACACGTTTATTGGCAGGAGGATGGGCTTATGGCGAGTCTAACTGTCTGTTGACGAATATTTCTACCAGTGGCGTGAGCAATACGATGAGCGTGAAAGCACGTGGTAACTTTATGGAAGTGGAAGAACCCAAGTATGCCAAGACTATTCTGGGTTGCGATTTGAACGTTAATCATAAGATGATTGCCGTAAATGGCTCTACTACGGACATCTCCCCTATTGGCAGTGATTACAATATTACGATCAATGCCTATAAAGTAAGCGGAGGCTATGACGGCGGTTGCGGTCAGGTGGCTATCTATGGAGCGGATCAGACTACCGTCATCTGGAGTTTTATTATCTGGATGACCCCTACTCCGGCAGAACATCCTTATGGTAATACGGGATATGTAGTGTTGGATCGTAATCTGGGTACTTATATGACGTGTGAAGGAGACAACTGGAAGCAAAACGGTGTTTACTTCCAATGGGGACGTCCTACGCCGGTCGGCTGGTCGGGAACCGTGGGTACTAATATACCTACCGAAGCCACCAACGTCCGATTCTCTATAGAAAATCCCCGCGCATTGCTTTATACCAATAATGTGGAGAATACAAAATCCGACTGGTATCTGGGCGCATGGACCGGTGCACGTACCGATCGTAAAGATGACTTCTGGGGTAACCCGAACGAATCGAGCACTTATCTCAATCCTTCTGACGGTCATAAATCTATTTATGATCCTTGTCCGAAAGGTTACCGGGTTGTATCTCCTCGCGTATTGGATGAGATAGAACAGAAAGGTGAATTTGTGAAACAGAGCGCAACTGCGGTATTTAAATATTGCTATGACGGTACGAACTATGCTTATTGGCCGTTGGCAGGTTGTAAGTGGGGTTCCAACGGCGGTAATAATGGCAACAATACAGGATTGGATGCCAGTAAGGGTGCCGCTTGTTATTGGTCTAACTCATCGGCAAGCAGTTATGGAAATGACAAGGATCAGGGAGCTACTTCTCTGTATTATAAAGTTTCCGATAAGACTTGGACACATTCCTCCGGTCGTTCCCATGCGTTCTCCGTGCGTTGTATGAAGGATGCCGAGAATCGTTGATTCTTTTCGTTGATTCTCTTCATTGAGAATATGAAATAGAATTCCCCGCTATATGAAAGTTTCTGCCTGTCTCCGGATACAAGGAACTTTCATATAACGGGGAATCTGTTCTGTTTTTAAGATATTCACGAAAAAAGGAAAGAAAGAAAAGAGCCAAACAGAAAATAAACTGCATGAACAATTGCAAGAATATACATTATATCTCTCTATTTTGTATTTATTTCCTTGAAATATGCACGATATGGTGTAATTAAACGGTCCGTTTGCCGTAATCAAACCCTCTGTTTGGTTTAAACAAACCGTCCGTTTGCTATAATCAAACCCTTCGTTTCTTTTAAAGGAAGCTAAACTTGGTTTTTGAAGAGGATGTATTGAGCTACTTTGTCTTTTTCCATTGCTTATTTATAAATAGCAATCTGATGCATCTCTTGTGAGATGATAACCATTTATGCTTTTGATTGGCTACTATTATTGCAACTTGTTTATTAATAGCACCTGTTTTGTGTTATTTGCGAAATCTGTAACTCTAAATGGCGGGAGTTTTTCATGAAGTGCAAGGAAACGGCTCGAATGATGAAGAGCAGGACAGATAAAATATACAATTCTTCATGTTGGCACTTTTTTCAGCGATAGGGATTAACACTCTGTTCCGTTTGGAACGTGGAAATGGTAATCCCCCGCTTTGATGTTCTTTTTGTCATTCTTCTTTCCTGTTCCGATAATTGGCCGGTGATGTTCCCAAATGCGCTTTTACGTATTTCCCGAAAAAGGACTGATTGGGGAAGTTGAACTCTTCGGCAATTTCCTTGATAGACTTTTCCGAACGTTTTAATCGGTATTTGATATGCTCCACGGCAGTTTCATTAATCAAATCCAACGGAGTCCTGCCACACGCCTGCTTGATGACTTTCGAGAAATGCTTCGGAGTGTAGCAAAGCTCGTTGGCAAAATAGCTCACCGAACGGTGCATACCCTTGTCCTTCGATAACAGTTCCATGAACTTCCGCAAAATGTAATTCACCTGTTTGATGCCTTCTTTCGAACCTTCCGTATTGCCGGCAGCTTCCATTTCCTTGTGAAGCTGTCCCAGCATTTCGCAAAAGATAGCGGAAAAGAGATATTGCATCACTTCTTTGTGGTAGCAATGAGGCTCATCGTTTATCTTGGCTATAATTAAATCCCGGTAGAATCCGAAGAAAGTTTTATCCTCCCCGTTGCCAACCGACTTCACCGGATTGTTGTGGATATGAATGGCAGTATTCCACGTTTCCTTTTCCATTTTAATAATACGTTGCAGGAAACGGGTAGAGAATCCGGCAAGCCTGACTTTATATTTAGGACTAAGCATCGTATGGCTGATAATCGTATTGGGCAGACCGAGCAGCAGCTCGCCCGCTTGCAACTTGTAGGTCCGGTAGTTGACGTCCAGCTGGATGCACCCTTCTATGCAAACCGCGATGAGAAAACAATTCAGTTTGATTGTATCATTACTATAAGGAGTCCCCTCCAGACTGTTGACTATCGCAAAGTCATCATCTATATAATCAAGGACGTGCTGACTGTCCTTAAAATCCTCTATATCCACCGTAATAATGTTCTCTTTTTCCATGTTCTTTCCTTTTTTACTTTTTGCAAAGTTGGTGAATAATCGGGAAAACAGAATGTCCCATACTTCTTCAGATTTGTTTGATATGTCGTTTATTGCCAAATAGTTAGCTATAATAAACGTAAATGGCGAGAATGGGACATTTATGGAGGGAAATTGGTCACTGTTGCCTTGTTCTTTTCTCCTACTTTTGTCCAGGATTTAACAAAAGACCAAAAGAGAAAGTATGATTACAGTAAGCAAAAAATGGATACGGCTGATAGGGATTGTCGGTTGTACAGTGTGGATGGCATCTTGCAAGCAGGCATCGGATGCGGGAGTGAAATCTTCTTCTTATGCAGTAATGCAGATAGAAGCGGTGGATAAGGAATTTTCTTCTTCCTATTCGGCGAGCATACGTGGGCGGCAGGATATTGATATTTATCCGCAGGTGTCGGGAACGATTGAGAAACTCTGTGTGACCGAAGGGCAAAAAGTACGCCGCGGGCAATCGCTTTTCATTATCGACCAAGTGCCTTACAAGGCCGCACTGAAAACCGCCACTGCCAATGTGGAAGCAGCACGTGCCGCGCTGGGTACTGCCGAACTGACCTACAAGAGCAACAAAGAACTGTATGCGCAGAAAGTAGTTTCGGAATTCAGCCTGAAAACGGCCGAGAATTCTTATCTCACCGCCAAAGCTCAACTGTCGCAGGCCGAAGCCCAGGAGATCAGTGCCCGCAACAATCTCTCTTATACCGAAGTGAAAAGTCCCAGTGACGGAGTCGTAGGTGCGTTGCCTTATCGTGCAGGCGCATTGGTAAGTGCCAATATGCCCTATCCGCTTACTACGGTCAGCGACAATTCGGATATGTACGTCTATTTCTCCATGACCGAGAATCAGTTGCTTGCCCTCACCCGCCAGTATGGCGACATGGACGAAGCCTTGAAGAACATGCCGGAAGTGGAATTGCGCCTCAATGATAATTCGGTTTATGATAAGAAAGGTGTCATCGAATCCATCAGCGGCGTCATCGACCGGCAAACGGGTACTGTGGTGGCGCGCGTGGTGTTTCCCAACGAATCGCGGTTGCTTCATAGCGGAGCCTCGGGCACGGTGGTAGTGCCGAGCATTTATAAAGACTGTATCGCCATCCCGCAGACGGCCACCGTGAAGATGCAGGATAAGACGATTGTATATAAGGTAGTGGACGGGAAGGCTGTCTCTACCCTGATAACAGTGGCCGAAAACAATGACGGGCGCGAATATGTGGTGCTGGACGGACTGAAAGCAGGTGATGAAATCGTATCGGAAGGCGCCGGACTGGTGCGCGAAGGCACGCAAGTTAAATAAGAAGGAGATTGATTATGAAAGGAAATGTGTTTATAAAACGGCCGGTGATGGCTATCTCCATCTCTGTCCTGATTCTGGCCATAGGGCTTATTTCGCTCTTCACGCTGCCGGTGGAGCAATATCCTGACATTGCGCCTCCAACGGTATATGTAACTGCCAGTTATACGGGTGCCGATGCCGAGGCAGTGATGAACAGTGTCATCATGCCACTGGAAGAGAGTATTAACGGTGTGGAAGACATGATGTATATCAGTTCCAGTGCTTCCAATGCAGGTTTGGCTATTATACAGGTTTATTTCAAGCAGGGCACAGACCCCGATATGGCGGCAGTCAACGTGCAAAACCGTGTGGCGAAAGCGCAGGGATTGCTTCCGGCTGAAGTAACGAAAGTCGGCGTCAGCACGATGAAGCGGCAGACCAGCTTCTTGCAGATTGGTGCTTTGGTCTGCACGGACGGTCGATACGATCAGACGTTCCTCGCCAATTATCTGGACATCAATGTCATTCCCCAGATTAAACGTATCGAGGGAGTGGGAGACGTGATGGAGCTGGGCGATACGTACAGTATGCGTATCTGGCTGAAACCGGAACGGATGGCGCAATACGGACTGGTTCCGTCGGACATTACCGCCATATTGGGTGAGCAGAACATCGAAGCTCCCACCGGTTCACTGGGCGAGAGTTCGAAGAATGTTTTCCAGTTTACAATGAAATATCGCGGACGCCTCAAAAGCGTGGAAGAATTCCGGAACACGGTTGTCCGTTCGCGGGAAGACGGTTCCATACTTCGCCTGCAAGATGTGGCAGAGGTGGAGTTGGGTACGATGACGTATAGTTTCCGCAGTGAAATGGACAGTCAGCCGGCCGTTCTTTATATGATATTCCAGACAGCCGGTTCCAATGCTACCGCTGTCAACAAAGAAATCACTGCGCAGATAGAGCGGATGGAGAAGAATCTGCCGGCAGGAACGGAGTTCGTCACGATGATGAGTTCCAATGACTTCCTTTTCGCTTCCATACACAACGTGGTGGAGACACTGATTATCGCCATCATTCTGGTCATCCTCGTGGTCTATTTCTTCTTGCAGGATCTGAAGAGTACGCTGATTCCCTCCATCTCTATCATTGTGTCGTTGGTGGGTACGTTTGCCTGTCTGGTGGCTGCGGGATTCAGCTTGAATATCCTGACATTGTTTGCTTTGGTACTTGCTATCGGTACGGTGGTGGATGATGCCATTGTGGTGGTGGAAGCCGTGCAATCCAAGTTCGATGCCGGGTATAAGTCTCCTTACCTTGCCACGAAAGATGCAATGGGCGACGTGACGATGGCTATTGTCTCCTGTACCTGTGTATTTATGGCTGTGTTTATTCCTGTAACCTTCATGGGAGGTACTTCGGGCGTGTTCTATACACAATTCGGTATCACGATGGCAACTGCCGTAGGTATTTCGATGATTTCGGCTTTGACGCTCTGTCCCGCTTTGTGCGCCATCATGATGCGTCCGTCGGACGGAACGAAGAGCGCCAAGAGCATCAACGGACGGGTACGTGCAGCTTACAATGCTTCGTTCAATGCCGTATTGGGTAAATATAAGAGAGGTGTGATGTTCTTCATCCGCCATCGCTGGATGGTGTGGACTTCACTGGCTGTTGCCGTTGCCTTGCTGGTTTACCTGATGAGTACCACTAAAACAGGACTTGTGCCGCAGGAAGACCAAGGTGTCATTATGGTGAATGTCAGCATTTCACCGGGAAGCACGCTCGAAGAAACCACGAAAGTGATGGACCGCCTGGAAAATATCCTGAAAGATACACCCGAAATAGAACACTACGCCCGCGTAGCAGGATACGGACTGATATCCGGTCAGGGAACTTCGTACGGTACGATGATTATCCGCCTGAAAGACTGGAGCGAGCGAAAGGGCAAGGAGCATAGCTCGGATGCTGTGGTGTCCCGCCTCAACGGACAATTCCAGGCGATAAAGGAAGCGCAGGTATTCAGTTTCCAGCCTGCCATGATTCCGGGTTACGGTATGGGTAACTCCCTCGAACTGAACCTTCAGGACATGACGGGTGGAGAATTGGCTACGTTCTATGAAGCGGCTATACAGTTCCTCGGTGCTCTGAACGAGCGTCCGGAGGTAGCGATGGCTTATACATCGTATGCTATCAACTTCCCGCAGATATCGGTGGAAGTGGACGCTGCCAAATGTAAGCGTGCAGGAATCTCGCCGAGTGCGGTGCTCGATGCGGTGGGCAGTTATTGCGGTGGCGCGTATATCTCCAACTATAACCAGTATGGTAAAGTATATCGTGTGATGATGCAGGCTTCGCCTGAATATCGTCTCGACGAGCAGGCGCTGAATAATATGTTTGTACGCAATGGTACGCAGATGGCTCCGGTGAGCCAGTTCGTGACGCTGAAGCAAGTGTTGGGACCGGAAACGGCCAACCGTTTCAATCTTTACAGCACCATCACCGCCAATGTGAATCCTGCCGACGGTTACTCCTCCGGCGAGGTGCAGAAAGTGATTGAAGAAGTGGCTGCGCAATCTTTGCCGGCAGGCTACGGATATGAATATGGTGGTATGGCACGCGAAGAAGCAAGTAGTGGTGGTGCGCAGACGGTTTTCATTTACGCCATCTGTATCTTCCTTATCTATCTGATTCTGGCCTGTCTTTACGAGAGTTTCCTCATACCGTTTGCCGTTATCTTCTCCGTGCCGTTCGGGCTGATGGGGTCGTTCCTTTTCGCCAAAATACTCGGGTTGGAGAATAATATCTATTTGCAGACAGGTGTGATTATGTTGATCGGTTTGCTGGCTAAGACAGCCATTCTGATTACGGAGTACGCCATAGAACGTCGTCGCAAGGGAATGGGTATTGTGGAGTCTGCCTACTCTGCCGCACAAGTCCGCTTGCGTCCTATCCTGATGACGGTGTTGACGATGATCTTCGGTATGCTTCCGCTGATGTTCTCTTCCGGTGCGGGTGCCAATGGCAATAGTTCGCTGGGTACGGGTGTTGTGGGCGGTATGGCTGTCGGGACACTGGCATTGCTCTTTGTCGTTCCGGTTTTCTACATCATCTTTGAGTTTTTGCAGGAGAAAATCCGTAAACCGATGGAAGAGGAACCAGATGTGCAGGTGCTTTTAGAGAAAGAAAAGAGTGAAGTTGAACGCGAACGTAAATAAATGAAAGAAAGAATGAAGAAGAATATCATCACATTAGTTGCCATCAGTCTGTCGTTGAGCGGTTGTGGCATCTATACCAAATATGACCCCGCCACTGTCGTTCCCGACGATCTGTACGGCGGGGAAGTGCTGACCGAAGACACTGCCGGTCTGGGTAATATGGACTGGCGGGAACTCTTCACCGATCCTTATCTGCAATCCCTCATCGAAGTGGGATTGCAGACCAATACCGACTATCAGTCCGCCCAGCTCCGTGTGGAAGAAGCACAGGCCGTACTGATGTCCGCCAAACTTGCTTTTCTGCCCGCTTTTGCTCTTGCTCCGCAGGGAACAGTGAGCAGTTTTGATACGCACAAGGCTACGCAGGCTTATTCGTTGCCCGTTACTGCCAGTTGGGAGTTGGACGTTTTCGGGTGTATGCGCAACTCCAAGAAACAGGCGAAAGCGCTTTATGCTCAAAGCGAGGATTACCGTCAGGCAGTCCGTACACAGTTGATAGCAGGTATCGCCAATACCTATTATACCTTGTTGATGCTGGACGAACAACTCGACATCTCCCGTCAGACGGAAGAGGCATGGAAAGAAACCGTTGCGTCCACCCGTGCATTAATGAATGCGGGACTGGCAAACGAATCGGCTGTGTCGCAGATGGAGGCGGCCTATTATCAGGTGCAGGGTTCGGTCCTCGATTTGCAGCAGCAGATCAATCAGGTGGAGAACAGTCTTGCCTTATTATTGGCGGAGACGCCACGCAACTATGAACGTGGCATGCTGGCAAAGCAACAGTTTCCTGCCGACTTCTCGATAGGGATTCCTGTCCGGATGCTTTCTTCCCGTCCGGATGTCCGCTCGGCAGAGCGGACGCTGGAAGCGGCGTTCTATGACACCAATGCGGCACGTTCGGCTTTCTATCCTTCCATCACTTTAGGCGGGAGTGCCGGATGGACAAACTCCGCCGGGGCGATGATTATCAATCCGGGCAAGTTTCTCGCGTCGGCGGTAGGTTCGCTTACACAGCCGCTCTTTAACAGAGGACAGGTTGTGGCACAATATCGCATTGCCCGTGCGCAACAGGAAGAAGCAGCGCTCGGTTTTCAGCAAACGTTGCTCAATGCCGGTAGTGAGGTGAATGATGCTTTGATTGCCTATCAAACCAGTCAGGGAAAAAGAATCTTGCTGGATAAACAGATCACTTCCTTGCAAACGGCTCTGCGAAGCACTTCTCTGTTGATGGAGCATGGTAATACGACCTATCTGGAAGTGCTTACCTCCCGGCAGTCATTGCTTAGTGCGCAACTCTCGCAGACGGCCAATCATTTTACTGAAATACAAAGTTTAATTAACCTATACCGTGCTTTAGGGGGAGGTCAGGAATAAACTGTATCATACTCTCTGTTTTCTAATTTAATGAAAGAAGGGCTGCTGGAGAAGTGATTCTGTGGCAGCCCGTTTGTTAATCGGTCAATATACGGTGCATTGGCTTACAGCCGGAAACTTCAGCCAGCATAAAGAAAGAATAATGATGGTATTATTATTGATCAGTCAGACCTTTCTTTTTCCTTTCTTTATATTGACTGGGCGTCTCTCCCGTATATTGCTTGAATGTCGTACTGAAATAACTCGGAGTGGTAAATCCGGTTTTCTCTGCAATTTCAGAGAAGGGCATATCCGTGCCGGATATCAATGTAATAGCTTTTTCTATACGGAGCTTACTGATATATTCGTTCGCTCCCATGCTTGTAAGTGCTTTCAGTTTGTTATAAAGCGAAGAACGGCCCAATCCTACTTCCTGGCAGATAAACTGGATGCCCAGGTTGGAATTTTCTATATTTTCCTGGATGATATTATTCAGTTTAATCAGGAATGTTTCGTCTGTCAGGCTGATGGTGCTTTCTTCCGGAGTGGGGATTAATCCTGCATTCAAATACCTTTTCTTGGTATATTCCCGGTTTTTCAACCGGTTGCGGATAAGTTCCATTAGCATTGAAGTATTTCCGTTGATACCGTATCCCGTCTTTGTCAAATTGCACCACAGCCATCGCCGAATCCAACGACAGGATGCGGCGGTAATTGCTCATGTTGATTTCGCTTAGTCCGGTTTCCACATAAAGCTCTCCCATCGTGGTAAAAGCGCCGAAACGGAACGGAGTCTCGTCTTTTTCTTCATAAGCTCCCAGCCCGTTGAAGTTTTCTTGTGTGAGATACCCCGCCTTTTGGGAATCTCCGTCCAGAAAAGCCTGTCGGATTTCTTTCAATACGCCTGCCGACTGTTTGTTTACATTCCAATAATATTCGGCGCCTTTGGCAGTATTCGGCCCCCCTTTCCAAAGCGTCTTTTCATTCAGTGTGATTCGTTCCGCAGATATGGAGCCCATGATATTCGCTCCCAGGCTGCCATTCCCGATAGGCAGCGAACGGCTTTCCCATGCTTTGTCCGGATTCGCCCCTGTGCCGTTGGCACGTAGCCAGACAGCTTGTCCGTCGAGATTGTTGGGAGTGTCGAACCATATGGAAAGTCCTTGTGTATAATCCACCGTTTCTATTGATGATGCAGTGAGTGAAAAGAGTGTGCAAAAAATAAGGAAGCAGAGTTTCTTCATAAGATGTATTATTTATAAGGAATGTGATGTGCAAAGGTATTGTTTTTTTAGGATTTCAGCGAACGGCCCGCTTTCGATTATAACCAATAAGCTTTTAAAAATCACCAAAAGTGCTTCTTTGTGTAGGTAGTAAGATGTTTCTAATGAGAAACTGTATGACGAACAGTTTCTACTATAAATCTCATCCGGCTAATAGCATGAAAAAATAAAAGGATTTATGTCTGTCACTTCAATGCGGCAATCTTTCAACTTTCTTTCCCTTTCTTTGTTCTTTCTGCTGAAATATGCTACTTTTGTATTATCCTCATAGATATAAGGATTAAAGAAAGGAACAAATCATGGAAGAAGTAAAAAGAATCCCTTATGGAGTTTCCAACTTTGTGGAAGTGATGGAGCAGAACCAATATTACGTGGATAAAACGATGTATCTGCCTTTGTTGGAAGAGCAACCCAGTAATTTGTTCTTTATCCGTCCCCGCCGCTTCGGCAAGAGCATCTTTCTGAGTATGCTCCGGGCTTATTATGACATCGCTCAAAGAGAAAAGTTCGATAAACGCTTCGGCAATCTATGGATAGGCAGTCGCCCTACACGGCTGCAAGGGACTTTCCAGATACTCTTTCTTGACTTTTCCCGTGCCAGCGGCGGTAGTGGTACGTTGGCCGAGAACTTCGACCGTTATTGCTGTATGGTCATGGATTTGTTCGGTATGTCCTACGAATCTTATTATTTTCCGGGATTTGCTCAGGAGATGAAAGCACAGCCCGATTTTGTAAGTAAACTGAATTATCTGAATCTTCATGCGGCTGAAACCGGAGCGCATCTTTATCTTATCATTGATGAATATGATAACTTCACCAATGTGGTGTTGAATGAGCAGGGCAAGGAAGTCTATCATGCGCTGACCCATGCCAGCGGCTTTTACCGTGAAATCTTCAAGAAGTTCAAAGGTATGTTTGAGCGCATCTTTATGACCGGTGTCAGCCCCGTGACGTTGGACGACTTGACTAGCGGATTTAATATCGGTTGGAATATCAGTACCAAGCACCAGTTTAATATGATGCTGGGATTCAGTGAAACGGATGTGCGTGAGATGCTCCAATACTATAAGGATGCCGGACAGTTGCCGGGCAATGTGGATATAAGTGCGATGATAGAGGAAATGCGTCCGTGGTATGACAATTATTGTTTTGCCGAAGAAAGTCTGGAACGTGACCCGAAGATGTTCAATTGTGACATGGTGCTCTATTATTTGCGTAACTATATGGATTTGGGCAAATCACCCAAAGAGATGATAGACCCCAACACCCGTACTGACTACAACAAGATGAAGAAACTCATCCGTTTGGACAAATTGGACGGTAACCGCAAAGGCGTGTTGCGCAAAATCACCGAAGAGGGGCAGATTATCACCACATTGACGACTACCTTTCCCGCTATTGATATCACCAAGCCGGAAATTTTTCCCAGTCTGCTCTTTTATTACGGTATGCTTACCATCACTGCTACTCGGGGCAACTATTTGGTGTTGAGTATTCCCAATAATAACGTGCGTAAGCAGTATTACGAATTTCTGTTGGAAGAATATCAGGATAACCGGCATATCAATCTGAATGACCTTGGCTTGATGTATTATGAAATGGCTTACGAAGGTCATTGGCGTGAAACGATGGAGTTTATTGCTCATGCCTACAAGGAAAACTCTTCCGTGCGAAGCTCCATCGAAGGCGAGCGCAACTTGCAAGGCTTCTTTACTGCCTACTTGAGTACAAATGCCTATTACCTGATAGCTCCGGAAGTAGAATTGAACCACGGTTATTGTGACCTGTTTCTTATGCCCGACCTGATGCGCTATGACGTGAAGCACAGCTATATCATCGAACTGAAATACCTCTCCGCCAAGGATTCCGAAGCGAAAGCCGAAGTCCAATGGCAAGAAGCTGTAGAGCAAATAAAAGGTTATGCCGTTGGTGCTAAGGTGCGTCAGATGGTGCACGGCACCGAGTTGCATTGTATTGTGATGCAGTTTCGCGGATGGGAACTGGAACGGGTGGAGGAAGTCATGCAGAAATAAGCTCAATTTATACTGTCATTTCTTATTTTAGGCAAAATATATCTGTAATTCCCTTATTTCAACAAAGAGTTGTCTGATTGCCAGACTTTGTATGATAAACTAATTTATGCGCTAAATCTATATATTTAGCTTGGTAGGCATATATACTCACCATGTGGGCTTATGGTTGCTTACCTGTGGACTGAAACATTTTAGACAGAAGAACATAAGAACAAAAGATAAAACAGTTATGTGTAATTATTATTGTAATAAAATAAGTATTAAAGATGACTCAACCTATTAAAATGGGTAAACAAATTTCTTAAACATTCCAAACGAAGAGTATGATTCTGTAATATATTGATATATAAATAGTTATCTTTCCTCTTTTTCCCTTTAAAACCAACGACCTGTTGCACACCGAGAAACAAAGTGTTCGACACCGAGAAACACATCGTTTCTCGGTGTCGAACAAATCGATAGATAAGGCTCGGAGTATAGAATAAACAAATCGTCCGTCTTTTTCTATTTTATGGATTATCCCATAGATATATATGCGTCAATATATATTCCCATAATTACCCTATTGCATCTGAAATGTAATATTATAGAGTATGGTACCGATTTAAACTAATTTTTTGAAAAACAATCATTCCCCCGATGAAACGGTTTGATTTGGTGAAAAGTGAATATTTAATGGCTATTTTTAAAATACCTCTTTTTAAAAGCTATCCTACCTTTGCGACAAGAATGTTAGACGGGAAAGCTATCCCGGTTCTTCATTCTTAAATCCGATGTCTGCGAGATTTATTTTGTTAGCTAATAGAAATATGAATCTTTATTATTAAATGTAGTATTATGAAAAAAAAGAAGCTTATGAAGAAACAAAGCTGCTTTGTTGTTCTTATGATGATGCTCCTGTTATTTCCTTCGGGAGCGTTTGCACAGCAACAAATGATTAAAGGACAAGTGGTGGATGATAAGGGGGAAACCATTATTGGAGCTACGGTCATGGTAAAAGGGGCGAAAGAAGGTACGTTGACCGATATTGACGGTAACTTTTCTGTCAAAGGTAAAGTCGGTAATACCTTAGCTATCTCTTATGTGGGTTATTCTCCACTCGAAGTAAAGGTTACAAAGCTCGAAGGTAACCGTTTCGTACTTAAGGAAGATTCTAAACTTCTTGATGAAGTTGTCGTAATGGGTATGGACAAACAGAAACGTAGCACCATTACGGCTGCTGTTTCAACTGTAAAATCTGATGCAATTGTCAACCGCCCTGTAACTGATCTGACAAGTGCTCTACAAGGTAATGTTGCAGGATTGAACTTTGATACAGATACCATGTCTGGTGGTGTTGGTGGTGAGTTAGGTGCTGAAATTAAATTCAATATTCGTGGTACAGGTTCCATAAATGGAGGTTCACCTTATATATTGGTGGATGGAGTGGAACAAAGTCTTCAAAATGTAAACCCTAATGACATTGAAACTATCACTGTCTTGAAAGATGCTTCTGCAGCAGCCGTATACGGGGCTCGTGCTGCATACGGTGTAGTAGTTGTAACCACCAAAAGTGGTCGGTCAGAAAAGGCACAAGTCACTTATCGTGGAACGGTCGGTTTTAGCTCACCTATTAATATGCCGACAATGATGAACTCTATTGAGTATGCTAATTACTTAAACGAGTGGTCGCTCAATGGAGAGAACAAGATAACAATTTCTGATGCTCTTATTAAAAAGATGGAAGGATTTATGAAGAATCCTTATTCGGCAGAGTTTCCGGGCGTTGAACCAAATCCGAATGGTACAGATTGGGCTGCATCCCGGGATGCGGTATATGCAAATACAGACTGGTTTGATTTCTATTTTAAAAAGACTGCTATCCGTCATACGCACAATCTAAGCGTATCTGGAGGAACAGATAAGATTAACTATTATGTGGGATTAGGATACACTTATGATGAAGGTTTCCTCGACCAAGTTGACGACAACCAAAGTAAATATTATGTGAATACTAAACTACAGGTTAAACCTAATAAGTTGATGAAGTTTAATTTTAATAATAATATTACATTAAACATTATTAAACGTCCGATGCCCAATCAGCTTATTTTGTACGCAAACGTTGGAAAATCGATTCCGAATGCTCCGACTCATTATCCGATTGACTCCAAATATAATGATGCTACGGAGTTCAAAAATCTTAAAGAGTCACATTATGTACAGAATCGTATCTCTGATGCCATGACTTTTTCTGCTACTATCACTCCGATAGAGAGATGGGAAATATTAGGAGAAATGAAAGTTCGTTTTGATGTCGAAGATAACAACTTTAAACGTGGATTCCCTACTACGGAAAAACCTGATGGAACCTTGGTAATAGCAAGGGAGTGACACAGGGTTATATGTATCCGGGAATGAATTATCAAAATTCTAAATGGGGATCATATACTCGCGGAAATGCATTCAATTATTATCTTTCTCCTAACATATCATCCAATTATACTTATGAATGGCGCGGGCATACCTTTAAGGCTTTGGCGGGTTTCCAGATGGAATTACAAGAAAATTCGAGCGGCTATACTTATAAAGATGGTATTTTATCTGACAATATTTATTCATTTGCCAGTGCCAATGGTGTATTATATGCGGGGACGATCGTACACACTGGGCTACGATGGGTATGTATGCTAAATTGAACTGGAACTATCTGGAAAAATATTTTCTTGAATTTAGTGGACGTTATGACGGTTCTTCCCGTTTTGCACCAGACAACCGTTGGGGATTCTTTCCTTCTTTTTCAGCCGGTTATAATATAGCTAATGAAGACTATTTTAAATCATGGAATCTTCCAATTTCTCAATTGAAAGTACGTGTTTCTTACGGACGTTTAGGAAATCAGAATGGCGCTGGGCTGTATGACTATCTTGGATATATGGATTTGGTGGCCAGTCCGGCCGATGCATGGTTGCTACCAGGAGTCAGTGTTACTCCTGCCAAAGGAATAATTGCAGGCACTCCCAAAATGACTAGTCCTTACATCACCTGGGAGAAATCGGAAAATGCTAATCTTGGTATCGATTTGTCAATGTTGGACGATCGTCTTAATGTTACGGCAGATATTTATCAGCGTACCACAAAGGATATGATAGGCCCTGCTGAAACTATACCGGCAATTGGAGGTATTAATAAAGATAAAAGTGCGAAGATAAATAATGCCACGTTGCGTAATCGTGGTTGGGAATTAACTGTCAACTGGCAAGATGAATTTAAATGTGGCCTTAGCTATGGTATAGGATTTAATATATCCAACTATAAAGCGGTGGTTACGAAATATAATAATCCGGAAGGGATCATTACAAATAATCATACCGGTTTGCCACAGAATAGAGGTTTTTATGAAGGAATGGATTTAGGTGAAATCTGGGGTTATCAGGCCGACGACCTATTTATGAGTAATCGAGAAGTGGATGAATATCTTAAAACGGTAGATTTAAGTTATTTCAAACCTGATAATGCGTGGCAACGTGGCGATGTGAAATTCATTGATTCAAATGGTGATGGCAAAGTTGATCCGGGATCGGGTACATTGGCAGATCATGGCGACTTGAAGAAAATTGGTAATGTTGCTCCTAAATATTCTTTTGGTATAAACTTGAGTGTTGGTTACAAAGGATTTGGAGTTTCCGCTCTTTTCCAGGGAGTAGGTAAAAGAGATTTTGCAGTTGCAGGCTCCCAATATCTTTTTAGTGATAACTGCTACTTTAAAGAACATTTGGATCATTTTAGCCCTGATCATCCTAGCGGCTACTTACCACGCCTGACAAGTAATAAGGTGGACAATCAAGTTAACTCGGGTTATAATACTACACGCTATTTGTTGAATGCGGCTTATATGCGTCATAAGAACCTGACAGTTTCTTATGACTTTAAACCCCAAGTGGTGAAATTTATCGGTTTAAGCGGATTGAGAGTGTATTTCACTTGCGATAACTTGTTTACAATTACGAAATTGCCGAATCAATTTGATCCTGAAACAATTAATCAGGTGAACTGGATAGTAGGAGGTAGTAGTGATGCAGCTCCTGTACTTACTTCGCCTTTGACTGCAAATGGTAATGGTAGGGTTTATCCGATGAACCGGAACTTTGTATTTGGAATTGATGTCACATTTTAATTAAAGAGGAACTATTATGAATAAGAAAATATTTATCCTGGCTACTTTTATGGGGCTGGTATTGTCATCCTGTTCTGATTTTCTGGATCGGTTGCCATTGACTCAACCCGATAATACAAGCTTTCTAGTGGGGCGGGAACAGGCAGAAAATTATATAAATGGTCTATATCGTTCATTACCGGTACCAGCTAAGTTTGGTATAAGTATAAGAGGTGAAGAAGTAAATAGTGATAACATTTTGGCAGAAAATTACGATAAACGTCCGAATGGTGAAAACAATCTGTTTAGTGGTGCAGATGAATGGAAAAAGGGCTATGAAAATCTGCGTAATGTAAACTACTTTTTTAAGTATTATAAAGTACCTGGTACAGAGGAAAACGATGAAGTTCTTTCTCTTAGAGGTGAAGCGTACTTTTTTCGTGCATATTGGTATTTCTTTTTACTGACGCGTTTCGGAGATATACCCATTATGGATGATTTTTGGGATGGGAATGCAACACTCGCAGGCCTACAGATTCCCGCTACTAAACGTTCTGATGTGGCACGGTTTATATTGAATGATTTGAAGACTGCTATTGGTGAACTTCCTGAAGAAAGAGCAAACCTGTTTTCTCGCAGTAAATATTCGGGACTGCGTGTCAATAAGGAAGCAGCTACACTTTTAGCTATGAGAGTGGCCCTTTATGAAGGTTCTTGGGAGAAATATCATAGTGGGACAAAGTTTGCAACAGAAGATAATTCTACAGAGTTCTATCAAGAAGTGTTGAATTGGGGGGATCAGCATCTCTTTCCGGCCAACTTGACATTGAATACAAAAGCAACTGACAAAGAAGCCAAAAATATAGAGGATGCTTTTGCACACTTATTTAATCAAAAAGATTATTCTACAGTACCCGAGGCGGTATTTTGGAAGAAATATTCTGATGCTGACGGTGTATATCATGTGATAGGACAATTATTGGCTGGTGGTGTTGTTGACAATGTGGGACCGTCAGGATTGTCCAAATCGCTTGTAGACAATTTCTTGAATACAGATGGTACGTTTATTGATCCGGCAGCGGAAAAATATAAGGACTTTAACAATATGTTTGAAGGTCGTGATGGAAGGCTTCTTGCTACGGTTATGCATGCAGGTTCTAAATTCCGTTCTTCGGCAGGTTCAAGTGCGAATAAGCCTATGAATGTCAGAGCTTATGATTCTACAGGTGCTGACGAGGAAGAAATAAAAAAGAAGAATGAAGATATTCGTCGTCCGAGTTTGACAAGTGCCAATCAGTATAAGAATGTTACAGGATTCCATATTAATTTGGGTATTGATACGACTTATGTGTCTGGTAATTGTGAGACTGGCATTATTTTGTTCCGATATGCTGAAGGATTACTTTGTTATGCAGAAGCTGCAGCAGAACTAAATAAATGTACTGATGATGTGTTGACTAAAACGTTGAAG
Source organism: Bacteroides congonensis (assembly GCF_900130125.1). Lineage (GTDB taxonomy): Bacteria > Bacteroidota > Bacteroidia > Bacteroidales > Bacteroidaceae > Bacteroides > Bacteroides congonensis. The sequence continues at coordinate 868,209 of NZ_FQXY01000010.1, read as the reverse complement.
CCATTACGCGAAAGAGCAGGGGTAGAATATAAAACACCCGTGGCGGATCCTAATTTCTCATTTAAGGGACTTACTCCTTTGCTGCAAGAGATTCGTCGTGAAAGACGTTCGGAATTATCGCTTCAAGGTTTTCGTCTGGATGATTTGATGCGTTGGGCGGAAGCCGGCATATTGAAAGGAGCGGATGGACGTGGCAGAGGAGCTTATCTGGGAGAAGACGGGGTTCTGTATAAAAGTTTCCCACCCAAAGAAGTCACTGAATCATTGTTGCCGATAGTGGTAGATCGTGATAAATGGATGGATCCGTTGCAGCAAATTCTACCGAATGGATATTTATTCGATTTGAACCGTGATTACTTATTACCGATACCGCCGGATGAGTTGCAGATGAATCATAAGATTTATCAGAATCCGGGTTGGGAGAATGTTAGCGAATAATTGTCTTATTTTTAATAAACCAAATTGTTATGATAAAAAGAATATTATATAGATTTCTGCCTGTTTGCCTGCTAATAATAGGTTTTGTAGGTTGTAAAGACGATGATGCGGAATTAGCACTGCCCAAAACTGTACCTTTGAAAGTGGAAGCGAATGCTACTAGCTTTGTAATGGGAGAGAAGATGGTACTTACTGTAAAAGTGTTTGACGCAAAAAATCCGGAACTGGTTTCCAATGAGGACTTTGACGTTTATTTGACCGCTAAGGATGGTGAGAAGGATGTATCAAAAACACTTTTTAAGTCTTTCCCTTCGATGGTAACTTTCCCAAAAGGAGAAAAGTCGATGGATATAGAATTGCCAATTATTGATAATGGTCTTGAGCCTAAAGCGAAATTGTACGTGAATGTGATATCTTTTGTGCGTGGGTATACAATGACAGATCCTACTGTGCCTATTGTCGTTTCCGACCACCACTATACTGTAGTATCGTTGAAAAACAATTCGGATAATGCGATTAATGAAGGTGAAACATTTACTGTTCAAGCACAGGCTCCTGTTGCAGTGACGAGTGATATGGATATTAATATAACCATACCGGAGGATCAGAAGAGGTTTTATGAGTCTCCACTTCCTATTAAGTTAACACTGAAAGCTGGAGCAAAGTCGGGAGAGGTGACGTTTAAGACCATACATAATCCTGAATTGACTCAGGATGAAAAGTTAACTCTTAATTTCTCAACTGATGAAGATGTCCTCTATCCATTGGATAATGAGAAAATAGAAGTAACAATGAAAGAGGTTGATGCAATGAAGAGTAAGCTTCTTGACGAGCGTTGGGTATACGAACATCCGGCAATTCCATTTGCTTCAAGCGATAATTATAAAGCAAAAGTTGATGAGTTATATGGATTGCAATCTGTAAAAATGCAGGAGATGAATGAACATCCAAATGCTGATTTAGCTGCTGCTGGTTGGAAATTCTATAATGCATGGGAATTTCATGGTATTTCTGTTTCTCCGCCTATGTGGAGTGATAATAATACATGGAATAATAAAGTTCCTCAATTCTTGGCAGCTCGTAATACTGTGATTGCACAAAATAATGCAGCTGTTATCAACACGCAATTCTCGAATATAACAGATGAAGGATATTTGAGAATGATTCAGATGAAGGTTCCGTCAACAGCTACTGCTCCGGCAAGCGGAGTAAGAGATTATGGTACTGCAGCTTTCTATGCATGTGGAACCGGATCGGCATGGGCATCAAATAACCAATTGATTTTGGAAGGTTGTAGAATGGAGATTCGCGCTCGTTTCCGTGGTGAAAGAAATGGTTTTAATTTGGGGATGTGGTTGATTTCAGATGAGGCTGGAACTCAACAGTACTATTCGGAAATTGATATTCTTGAGAATCCTGTTGGCTCTGCTGCAGGAAATAAAGCACACCAAACGTTCCACGGTAAACCTGCTGGTGCAACTGAAAAGAGTAGCAAAACAGCCAATAGAGAGATAGAAATGGGTGATTGGAATATTTATTGGTTAGAATGGCGTTCTGGTGAGGAACTTGCAATGGGTATTAATGGTGAGGAAACTGTTTGTTTGAAAAAAAGTGAATGGAAAGATGAAGATTGGACGTTCACAAATGAAAAGAATCCAAAGGGACTGAAATTCATTCTTACTATGGGGGCACCTAGTCCATGGGCACTTGGCGAAAGTAATGGAACAACAACTAACGGTGTATGGACTGCTAATCCGGGTTGGGATACCGGCTTCGCTAATTTCACTAATTATGACCAAGACCGTGATAATCCTGCTATTCCCCGTATGGAAATTGATTGGATTCGTACTTATATTAATAAGACATCTAAATCAGAATATGAAGGTGGAAGGACTAGGAATGGTAATAAGTACTATTAATCTTAACCTCTCCTAATTAAATTTTCGCAAGTGCCTTATTCAGTCTTCAATAAAAAGGGGCAAAAGAGGCACTTGCGAATTTTTTTAATAACCCACTGACTATCAAACCATGACGAAATACATCTTAATCATTTGTATGCTGTTTGCATCCATGTCAGGTGCATGCGCGGACAACTTGACATCGCCCCCTATTTCAATAGTTCCCCATCCTGTACAGGTAGTGCCGGGCGAGGGTAACTTCACCTTCTCCGCCTGAACCTTGTTTTCGGTAGAGAACCACGAGCAGGCTGTCATCGTCCGCAACTTTATAAACTTATTGAAGAGAAGCTCGGGGATCACCCCACAGTTGGCAATAGGTAGAAGTGAGAAGAGTCATGTCCGTTTCGCGACTGACTCTTCTTTAAAAAGCGAAGCCTACCAGTTGGAGATTACTCCGGAGCAGATACAAGTAAAGGCATCGGATATCAAAGGTTTCTTCTATGCATTGCAGACCATCCGCTTGCTGTTGCCGTCGGCTGTCGAAGGCAACCATCGGGCTGAGAATATCCAATGGAGCATTCCCGCAGTAACCATTCAGGACGAGCCGCGCTTCGGCTATCGGGCATTGATGCTGGATGCCGCCCGCTTCTTCATTCCCAAAGAGAACGTGATGCGTATCATCGACTGCATGGGCATGCTCAAAATCAACACGCTTCATTTCCATCTCACGGATGATAACGGCTGGCGGATAGAAATCAAGAAATATCCCCGCCTGACGGAAGTAGGCGCATGGCGAGTGAACCGCATGGACGTTCCTTTCTATTTTCGCCGCAACGCCGAACCGGGAGAACCCACCCCTATCGGCGGATTCTATACGCAGGAAGACATCAAGGAAATGGTGGCATACGCCGCCGAACGCCAGATAGAGATTATCCCCGAAATAGACGTGCCCGCCCATAGCAACACCGCACTGGCTGCCTATCCGCAACTGGCTTGTCCCGTAGTGAACAGCTACATTGGAGTCATTCCCGGCTTGGGCGGAGGAAATTCGGGAGTGATTTACTGTGCCGGAAACGATAGTTCCTATATATTCCTGCAAGATGTTCTGGACGAAGTGATGGCAATCTTCCCCTCGCGATATATTCATCTGGGAGGAGATGAGGCACAGAAAATTCATTGGAAGAAATGCCCGCTTTGCCAACAGCGCATGAAGAAAGAGCATCTTGCCAACGAAGAAGACCTGCAAGGTTATTTCATGAAACGGATGAGCGACTATGTACGCAGCAAAGGACGCGAAGTGATAGGCTGGGACGAACTGACAAACAGCAGTTTCCTGCCGGAAGGCGTCATTATCCAAGGTTGGCGCGGGCTCGGCACGGCTGCCATGAAAGCGGCGGAAAAAGGACACCGGTTCATCATGACACCTGCCCGCATCATGTACCTCATCCGCTATCAAGGCCCGCAATGGTTCGAACCCCAGACTTATTTCGGCAACAACACGCTGAAAGACATCTACGATTACGAACCTGTGCAAGCGGACTGGAAACCGGAATATGCTTCCTTGCTCATGGGCGTACAGGCATCCTTATGGACGGAGTTCTGCAACAAACCGGAAGATGTGGACTATCTGCTCTTTCCCCGTCTGGCCGCCCTTGCGGAAGTGGCATGGACGCAGTCCGGGAGCAAAGGCTGGACTTCATTCCTGAAAGGACTGGATACCTATAATGAACATCTTACAGCCAAAGGCATCGTCTACGCCCGTTCGATGTACAATATCCAGCATACGGTCACTCCAAACGACGGGATGCTCGAAGTGAAACTGGAATGTATCCGCCCCGACGTGGAGATACATTATACGACGGACGGAAGCGAGCCTACGGCAACTTCACCGCTTTACGAAAAAATAGTGCCTGTAAGAGAGCCGCTTACACTGAAAAGTGCTACTTTTGCACAAGGCAGGCAGATGGGAAAAACATTGATACTCCCTGTCCGGTGGAATCCGGCTACCGCCAAACCTGTACTGGGAGACAGTCCGGCTGTAAAGCTCCTGACGAACGGGATACGCGGAAGCTTGAAATATTCGGATTCCGAATGGTGCTCATGGACGGACAATGATTCTGTCTCATTCACGATTGACCTGCTGAAGCCGGCAGTGCTGAACACGCTGACGTTGGGGTGCATCACGAACAATGGGATGGCTATCCATAAGCCGGCATCCGTGAAAGTGGAAGTTTCGGATGACAACTCCGGTTTCCGCGAAGCCGCCGTGCGGAGCTTCACGCCCGAAGAGATTTTCCGTGAAGGGAACTTCATAGAAAACTTGCCGTTGAAGCTGGGAGGTACACAAGCGCGTTATGTACGTGTGACAGCCAAAGGCCCGGGAGTTTGTCCGGCATCTCATGTACGGCCGGGACAGGCGTCGAGAATCCTTTTTGACGAAGTGATACTGGAATAGGGCAAAGGGTGCAGGCATGAATAAAGTGACATTGGATGAAACGATAATCAAGTTTATATAAAAGTTATACTTATGAAGAACAAATTACCGGAAAACAATTCCACCCGTCTTGCCTCATTGGATATTCTGAGAGGTTTCGATCTATTTCTCCTGGTCTTTTTTCAACCTGTACTCGGAGCGTTGGCACGGCAGATGAATATGCCGTTTCTCGACAGCATAATTTATCAGTTTGACCATGAGGTTTGGGAGGGATTCCGTTTCTGGGATTTGGTGATGCCGCTTTTCCTCTTTATGACAGGAGCTTCCATGCCGTTCTCACTATCGAAGTATATAGGGACTACGGGAAGTTATTGGCTTGTGTACCGGAGAATCCTGAAGCGTGTCCTTCTCCTGTTTATCTTCGGAATGATTGTTCAGGGAAACCTGCTCGGTCTGGACGCCATGCATCTTTATTTGTATTCCAATACGTTGCAGTCTATTGCTGTCGGTTATCTTATTGCTGCGGTTATCCAGTTGCACTTCCCGTTCAAGTGGCAGGTAGGGATAACGTTGCTGCTCCTTCTCGTCTACTGGATTCCGATGACGTTTCTGGGAGATTTCACATCGGCGGGGGACTTTGCGGAACAAGTGGACAGATGCGTTTTAGGATGTTTCCGTGACGGTGTGTTCTGGAATGAGGACGGAACCTGGAGCTTCTCGCCATCCTACAACTATACATGGATATGGAGCAGCCTGACATTCGGAGTGACCGTTATGCTCGGAGCGTTTGCCGGAAAGATAATGAAAGAGGGCAAGGCAAACCGGAAAAGGGTGGTGCAGACATTGCTGTTTGTCGGACTTGTTCTTGTCGGTCTGGCATTGCTGTGGAGTTTGCAGATGCCTGTTATCAAACGTATCTGGACAGGCAGCATGACCCTGCTTTCCGGCGGCTATTGCTTTCTGCTGATGGCCTTGTTCTATTACTGGATTGATTATAAAGGACATACCCGGGGATTGAACTGGCTGAAAGTGTATGGTATGAATTCCATTACGGCGTATCTGCTGGGCGAGGTCGTGAATTTCCGTTGCGTTGCCGCTTCGGTCAGTTACGGGCTCGAACAATATCTGGGTGGTTATTACTCCGTATGGCTTACCTTCGCCAATTATCTGATTGTCTTTCTTCTGTTGAGAGTGATGTATAAGCGCGGATTATTTTTAAAGGTCTGAGATGACTTGACGACTTAAATTAAAAGAATATCATGATTAAACAAATATGTTTTCTTATGATGCTGTTGGGGGGATATTTTGTTTCCACCCTGGCGGCTGATAAGGAAAAAGTCTATGTCACCCGTACGGAAAGTATGGTGACGATTGGTAACGGGTTTCTCTCCCGTGAGTTTTCATTGGCGGACGGCAAAGTCCGTACACGGGCGATTGAGAATAAACGTACGGGAAATGAAGCGACCCGCATTCTTCCCGAAACTGCTTCCGAAGAGTTTGTCATCCGTACGCTAAGTGCGGATTCACTGGTTTCGGATATTTATTCTTCCGCTCTTTCATTGCAGGAAATACAGGTCGCGGATGAAGGGAAGGGCGGCAAGAAGCTGGTTTTCCATTATAAGGGCTTCCGCCATCAGGAGGTGGACTGGCAGGTGAACATGGTTCTCACACTGGAGGAAGGAAAGCACTATATGAGGAAATATCTGGAAATCACCGTCCCCGATTCGCAACGTCATCTGGCATGTCTGGATTATATTGATTTCGAGCCGATGAACCTTCCCGCCGGATATGCCGTCTGGACGCATCCGGTGATGGAACAGGGAGTGGGCGGTGTCAGCGGATATTACATATCTTTGGGGCAACCGGTGTACATACAGGGCATGTTCTTCGGACTTGAATTTCCGGCTTCGGAGACGGAGATTGACGGCAACCGGAAAGTACGTATCCGCTATTATTCGGGAAAGAGCTTTGAGATGCTTGCTTCGGAAGCCCGTCTGGCGGACAGCGGGACGTTTACCACTTGGAAAGAAGTGACCGGTGCCACCCGTAGTACGGATATGGATGTCATTCAGACGGACTTTTTCAGTTATATCCATGATATTTCCGTTCCGGTAGACTTCCGTATCCAGTATAACTCGTGGTATGACTTTATGCTCGACATCAACGAGAACAATATCCTCGGCTCTTTCCGTGAAGTGGAACGCGGACTGACGCAGAACGGCGTTCGTCCGATTGACTCTTACGTAGTGGACGACGGTTGGAATGCCTACGGCCCGTGGCAGGAAGAGAACAAGGCTAAATTCTGGTCGTTCAACAGCAAATTCCCGAACGAACTGTACACGCCTTCGGGTTTGTCACACCGCCTGTCCTCTAATTTCGGATTGTGGCTGGGGCCCCGCGGAGGTTATAATTACTATATCAAGTTCGCCCGGTTTCTGGAAGAAAACGGGAATGGAAAGCTCAACCGCAACTCAAGTGATATTTGTACCAACCATAAGGTGTACTGCGAGAAACTGAAAACGTTCTTTCTGGACTGCCAGCAACGGTTTGATGTGAATTACTGGAAACTGGACGGTTTTCTGGTTCGTCCGCCGCAACCCGATCCGCAGGGGAATTATATCTCCGGCGGTTATCAGGGAATGTATTATGTCACCGAGCATTGGGAACGCTGGATTGATATTTTTCAGGCGATGCGCAACGAGCGCGGGGCGAAAAGGAATGATTTATGGATTAACCTGACGTGTTATGTCAACCCCAGCCCGTGGTTCCTGCAATGGGGAAACTCCGTGTGGATGCAGAACTCGCAGGACATCGGGCGGCTGAACGTAAAACGCCCGTCACAGCTCGACCTGCTTTTGTCTTACAGGGACGACCGTTATTTCGATTTTGTGAAAACACGCGCGTTCCAGTTCCCTTTGGCGCATCTTTATAACCACGACCCGATTTATGGCAATACCGCCAATCTCGCCGGAAAGATGGATGATGATGAATTCCGCACTTACCTGATGATGATGGCTACCCGCGGCAGTGCTTTCTGGGAACTCTATTACAGCTATGACATGATGAACGAGGGACAGAAATGGGTGATAAATGCCGATGTACTACATTGGATTAACGACAACTATGAGACTCTGAAACATGCCAGACTGATAGGGCGGACTCCCGCGAAAGGAACTCCTTACGGCTATTCGGCATGGTCGGGACAGGAAGGGATTATTTCTGTCCGCAACCCGTCCGATGAAGTGAAAGAGTTTACCTTCCCGCTCGACCGCACTATCGGAATGCCCGAAGGATTGAAAGGATTGCATCGTACCTCTGTGTGGGCGTACCGGACGAATGAACAGAAGGCAGAGGACACGGAGAATCATTTGTTTGACTATGGCGGGCAAATCTCCCTTAGTTTGCAGCCGGGTGAAGTGCGGATTTGGAAATTCAGTACCGTGCCTGATAAGGAAGCCCCTGCTCTGCGGATAGTGAAGACCACCTCTCCGACTTCCCTGACGGTCGAGCTTAATGAACCTGTGATGCTGAAAGACGGAATATTCTCTGTTTCGGAAAATGAGGTAACCGCTGCTTCGCTTTCTGCGGACAGGCGTGTCGTGACATTGGCATTGGCTCATGAGATGAAAAAAGGGGATAAATATCGCCTGAATATCTCAGGAGTGAAAGATGATGCAGGAAATACGGAAGCATTATGCACCTTTTTCCTTTATTTTGAGGATCAGGAGATACCTGTTCTGACGGGAATCAGCGGTAGAGGGGATTTCAATCTGTCCTTTCGTTTGAAAACCAATAAGAAGGCCGTTTCCTTGCTACGCCAGGGAAAGGATATTTTGGTGGATTTGGATGCGGACGGAAGGCTTGTATTCGTGGTAAAAGGATTGAAAGTCGTATCCGGGCAACCTGTAAATAGCGGCAAGGAATTGGTCGTTTCTCTATGTCGGGAGAAGAATGGTATGTTGAAAATCTATTTGAATGGTGACCTGGAACAGTCTGTCTATGATGCAGCCATCGTGAATCCGGATATTAAGGCGGTTCCGGTTATTGCGAATGCTTCTTTGGAGAGTGGTACTCTTATCCGGTTGAAGATAATAAACCGTGCTCTTGATTATAAGGAGAACAAGGATAATGCACTGAAATAAATAATAGAATAAATGATGATAATATCCTGTTTGTAGGAGATATAGATGCTGCGTGTTGGATCTATATGTCCAACACGCAGGTCATATATGCCGTACACATTGGAACTATATGCCCGATACGCACGGTATATATGGCTTGCAAGTTGCTGATAAACAGCACTATTTTACCAGGCTCTTCGCCCTTTCCAACGCTACATTGATATTCGGACAAATATTATCTTTACCCAATAGCTCATAAAAACCGGATTTCTCCAGTACTTGGTGTACCTTGTCGTTTACTCCGGAAAGGATGACAGTCGTCTTTTCTTTCTGTGACATTTCACAAAGTACGGTCAAGTTATGAATACCTGTGGAGTCAATAAACGGAACTTTCCGCATACGGATGATACGTACCTTCGGACGGTCACCCAGTTGCGCCATGGTTTCTTCAAACTTGGTAGCGATACCGAAGAAATAAGGGCCGTTGATTTCGTACACCTCTACCCCTTTAGGGACAATGAGATTTTCTTCGTGTACGGCAATGTCTGATTCCTTGTTCGGGTCAATCTCGTCGGTAATCACCGAAATCTCGGTAGTTTCCATTACACGTTTCATAAAGAGCACGCAGGCAATGACTAATCCTACTTCGATGGCAACGGTCAAATCGAAGATAACCGTAAGGAAGAAAGTGATAAGCAGGACGGTGACGTCTGATTTCGGGTTTTTCAATAAAGCCTTGAATACACGCCAGCCACTCATATTATAGGATACAATGACTAGTACCCCGGCAAGACATGCCATCGGGATATATTGTGCCAACGGCATCAGGAAAAGCAGAATCAGAAGCAGTACGATTGCATGGATGATTCCGGCTATCGGTGTCTTACCACCGTTGTTGATGTTCGTCATGGTGCGGGCGATAGCTCCGGTAGCAGGGATACCGCCGAACAAGGGAGCTACGATATTTGCCGCGCCTTGTGCAATAAGTTCCGTGTTGGAGTCGTGACGGTCGCCAATCACACCATCGGCTACGGTAGCGGACAGTAATGATTCGATAGCGCCCAACACGGCAATAGTGATAGCCACCGGAAACAATTCCCTGATAGCTTCCCAGTCCAAAGCAGGCACGACAGCATCGGGCAGTTCGGATTTAATCGTAAAACGGTCGCCTATCGTCTGGATGCAGTCGATTCCACCGAAAGTTTTTATCAGATAAACGGCAGCGGTGACAACGACAATCGCTATCAGTGAACCAGGAATTTTCTTTGAAAACTTCGGGGTAATGGCGATGATAATAATGCTGACAATACTTACAATGGTGTTCCACCAGTTGATGGTGTCGAAATGACGGAAATAAATCATCCACTTCCCGACAAAATCTCCCGGAACTTTCTCGTCTCCGAAAGACAAGCCGAAGATATCAGCAATCTGGGTAGTGAAAATGGTGACGGCGATACCGCTGGTAAATCCGACAATAATAGGATAAGGGATGAACTTGATGACTGCCCCGAGTTTGAATACTCCTAATAGTACAAGAAGCACGCCTGCCATAAGCGTTGCTACAATCAGTCCGGCTTCGCCATACTGCTGTATGATGCCGTAGATGATGACGATGAACGCTCCGGTCGGCCCGCCGATCTGGACTTTGCTACCCCCCATCAGGGAGATGATAAATCCGGCAATGATAGCGGTGATAATACCTTTCTCGGGTGATACCCCCGAAGCGATACCGAAAGCGATAGCCAATGGAAGTGCCACGATACCTACGATGATACCGGCCATCAGATCCGCCATAAACGTTTCTTTCGAATAATTCTTTAGACAAGAAACCAGTTTGGGTTTAAATTCAAATAGCTTCATTTTTATAAGTTGTTATACGTGTTATCCGTCTTTTTTGCAAAGTAGAGGTTGCAAAATTATATAAAATAATCGAAATAAGTATGTTATCCAGCATATTATTTGTCTGTTGATAGATTTCATCAATGATCCGATAGTTTTTATTCATAAAGAAAAGGTGGTTTATTGTGAACAATTCGCTTATATTTGCGTTGTAAATAGTACGACAAGTTACGTTTGGTATCACCAATTTTAAAAATATATATAGATTATGGCTAAGAGCATTAAAGGAACTCAGACAGAGAAGAATCTGCTGACTTCATTCGCAGGAGAATCACAGGCAAGAATGCGTTACACTTATTTCGCAAGTGTGGCTAAAAAAGAAGGTTACGAACAAATTTCCGCCATTTTCACTGAAACGGCCGATCAGGAAAAAGAACATGCAAAACGTATGTTCAAGTTCCTCGAAGGCGGTATGGTAGAAATTACTGCAAGCTATCCCGCTGGTGTAATCGGCACTACACTCGAAAATCTTCGCGCTGCCGCAGCAGGTGAACATGAAGAATGGTCACTGGATTATCCTCATTTCGCAGATGTGGCAGAACAGGAAGGTTTCCCGATGATCGCCGCTATGTACCGCAATATCTCCATCGCTGAAAAAGGCCACGAAGAAAGATATCTGGCTTTCGTGAACAACATCGAAAATATGACTGTATTCGCTAAGGAAGGCGAAGTGGTATGGCAATGCCGTAATTGCGGTTATATTGAAATCGGTAAGGAAGCTCCTGAAGTTTGTCCGGCATGTCTGCATCCGCAAGCATACTTCGAGGTGAAGAAAGAAAACTATTAATCCACGTCCACGGATTAATCAGATAAAGAAAATGCCGCTTGCAATCATTTGCAGGCGGCATTTCCTTTTTTATTTCTTTGCGTGCGGATAATCAATCGTATAATGCAATCCGCGGCTTTCCTTGCGTTCCATTGCCTGACGCATAATCAGATAGCCTACATTGACCATATTACGCAATTCGCAGATTTCTTTGGAAGCGACACTGCGTTTGAACAGGCTTTCAGTCTCTTCGTAGATAATATCCAGTCTGTCCCAGGCACGTTTCAGACGGAGGTCGCTGCGGACAATACCCACATAGCTACTCATAATCTGATTTACTTCCTTCATACTCTGTGTAATAAGTATCATTTCTTCCGGAGAACGAGTCCCTTCGTCATTCCATTCGGGAATATCTTCGTTGTAGGTATATTGTTCAATGGTTTCCAGACAGTGCTTGGCGGCGGCATCGGCATAGACCACTGCTTCAATCAATGAGTTCGAAGCCAGGCGGTTACCACCGTGCAGTCCGGTGCAGGAGCACTCTCCTACTGCGTAAAGGCGTTCGATGGACGACTGTCCGTTCAGGTCTACGAGGATACCGCCACAGAGATAGTGGGCAGCCGGAGCTACCGGGATATATTCTTTGGTGATGTCAATACCCAGACTTAGGCATTTCTCGTAGATATTCGGGAAATGTTTCTTTGTTTCTTCCGCGTCTTTGTGGGTAACGTCCAGATAAACATGGTCGTCTCCACGATTCTTCATCTCATTGTCGATGGCACGTGCTACGATGTCACGCGGAGCGAGTGAAAGACGCGGGTCGTATTTCTGCATGAACTCCTTGCCGTCCATGGTGCGGAGTACGCCGCCGTAACCGCGCATCGCTTCCGTTATCAGGAAAGAAGGGCGGTCGCCCGGGTGATACAGTGCGGTAGGGTGGAACTGGACAAACTCCATATCCTTCACCGTACCTTTGGCACGGTAGACCATGGCGATACCGTCTCCCGTAGCTACTAACGGATTGGTAGTCGTCTGATAGACAGCCCCTACTCCGCCGGTGGCCATCAGAGTCACTTTAGCGAGATAGGTATCTACCTTTCCGGTTTTCGGGTCGAGGATATAAGCACCATAACATTTGATGTCCGGTGTCTGACGGGTAACGGTTACCCCCAGATGATGTTGTGTAAGGATTTCAACGGCAAACTGGTTTTCAATCACCGTGATATTGGGATGCCGTTGTACGGCTTTAATCAGGCTGTCCTGGATTTCCGCTCCCGTATTGTCTTTGTGATGAAGGATGCGGAACTCGGAGTGTCCCCCTTCGCGGTGCAGGTCAAATTCGCCTTTCTCATTCTTGTCGAAGTCTACGCCCCACTTAATCAGTTCTTCAATCTGTGCGGGAGCTTCGCGCACTACCTTTTCCACTGCGGCACGGTCACTGATCCAGTCTCCGGCAATCATCGTGTCTTCAATGTGTTTGTCGAAATTGTCTACCAGCAGGTTGGTGACGGACGCCACTCCCCCTTGTGCGAAGTACGTATTGGCCTCTTCCAGCCCGCTTTTACAGATAAGAGCAACTTTACCTTTGTGCGCCACTTTCAGCGCAAAACTCATACCGGCAATTCCAGAGCCGATGACGAGGAAATCGAATTTTCTTACCATAGTTTTGTTATTTCTCACCGCAAAGCTACAAAATAAGTTACTTCGTTGTACTTTTCGTTGTCACTAATTCATAAAATTGCTACCTTGCAGGCAAAAATCTGACAAAATGAATCGAATTTTCCATGCCCGTATTGCCTGGTACCAGTATTTCCTGCTGGTGGTGCTTACCGTGAATGTCGCCGGCGCCCTGTGGTGTAAATATATCTTGCCGGCAGTATTGCTGATACTTATGCTGATTATTGTAATCGAACAGATTATCCATACGGTCTATACGATTACTCCCGATGGAATTCTGGAAATATCCACCGGACGCTTTATCCGTAAGAAAGTAATTCCTGTTTCCGGGATTACTGCTATAAAAAAGTGCCATTCCATGAAGTTCGGCCGCTTCTCGGTGACCGAATATGTGTTGATAGAATACGGAAAAGGTAAATTTGTCTCTGTGATGCCTGTCAAAGAACGGGAATTTGTCGGACTGCTCGAAAAGAGAATCAAGGCAATACCCCTCGAAGAGAACAAATAACAACGAAAATACTAACTGATTACATACTATGAAACATCAAGTAATTATTATTGGCGGCGGCCCTGCAGGATATACAGCCGCCGAAACTGCCGGCAAAGCCGGTTTGAGCGTATTGCTTATCGAGAAAAACAATTTGGGTGGCGTATGCCTGAACGAAGGGTGTATTCCGACAAAGACATTGCTGTACTCGGCGAAAACTTATGATAGCGCCAGACATGCATCGAAATATGCCGTGAATATATCCGAAGTCTCCTTTGACTTATCTAAGATTATAGCCCGCAAAAGTAAAGTAGTGCGCAAACTGGTATTGGGAGTAAAAGCGAAACTGACTTCCAACAATGTCGTGATCGTGTCGGGAGAAGCGCAAATCATAGATAAAAATACAGTCCGCTGCGGTGAAGAAACTTATGAAGGCGAAAACCTGATACTCTGCACCGGTTCGGAAACCTTTATTCCCCCTATTCCGGGAGTAGAGACGGTGAATTACTGGACACACCGGGATGCGTTGGATAATAAGGAACTGCCTGCCTCTCTGGCGATTGTCGGTGGTGGAGTGATAGGGATGGAATTCGCTTCTTTCTTCAATAGTTTGGGAGTGCAGGTGACGGTAATCGAAATGCTGGATGAGATTCTGGGTGGAATGGATAAGGAACTTTCAGCCCTGTTGCGTGCGGATTATGCCAAACGGGGTATTAGATTCCTGCTTGGTACGAAAGTTGTCGGCCTGTCGCAAACGGAAGAGGGGGTTGTCGTCTCTTATGAGAATGCGGAAGGAAGTGGCAGTGTTGTTGCGGAGAAGTTGCTGATGAGTGTCGGCCGTCGTCCGGTAACGAAAGGTTTCGGACTCGAAAACCTGAATTTGGAAAAGACAGAGCGTGGCACTATCAAAGTGAACGGGAAAATGCAGACTTCCATCCCCAATGTCTACGTTTGCGGTGACCTGACAGGTTTCTCCCTATTGGCTCATACAGCCGTCCGCGAAGCGGAAGTTGCCGTACATTCTATTCTCGGAAAGGAAGACGCAATGAGCTATCGTGCCATTCCGGGCGTTGTCTATACCAATCCGGAGATTGCGGGAGTGGGCGAAACGGAAGAGTCGGCCTCAGCAAAAGGTATTGATTATAAGGTGATAAAGCTCCCGATGGCTTATTCCGGCCGTTTTGTGGCGGAGAATGAGGGAGTGAATGGAGTCTGCAAGGTTTTGCTGGACGAACAGGAACGGGTGATTGGTGCACATGTGTTGGGCAATCCGGCTTCGGAGATAATAACCCTTGCAGGAACTGCCATTGAACTGGGATTGACGGCGACGCAATGGAAGAAGATTGTTTTCCCTCATCCTACGGTGGGTGAGATATTCCGAGAAGCGTTATAGGAACAGGATGACTGAACTGTTGTTTCTGAAAATGGGATTTTTACTAAACGGAGGCGCAGTGAGCGATGGCGCAGTTGTCTGAAACATAATTTTAATTGATTTTTAGATATGGGAAAGGACTGCTTCGAATAATGAGGCAGTCCTTTCAGTTTTATATAAGGAAATGATATTTTCTTATCAAGTAACTTATTCCTTTTTCATTTCAATCCTCTTTCCATCCGCCTGTACGGCATAGAATTTAGTTGTTCCGTCAATAACAACTGTTGAAGGAATTGAGTAAGAAAGGAAGTTGAAGAAATATAGCAGTTCTCCGTTTTCATTATCTTTCCGTATTTCGAATGCTACGGCTTGTGTACCATTATTTACAGTAATATTGTTTCCCGACAGGCTATAAGTCGGAGTGCCTGTAATCTTCACGTTGTCTTTGAATTGTGAATAATGTCCGACATCGCCTACTTGATAACTCTCAATGCCGACATCACCGTTCTTGCGGTCTTCCAGGTAACAGATAGGCGGTACTTTCTTAGGGAAGGTTGCCATATACTCTTTAGTTTGGTTTATCAATGGTTGGCTAACCATATACATAGTTTTCCCATATTGTTCATATTCTGGAATAAAGACCTCTCTGAAGAATCCCCACCTTTCAAAAAACTCCGTCATATCCATATTGGCCACTGTGCAAACCGCTTTGGCATATTGCATTTGTGCAGTTCCGGGGGCAGTGGCAGCAAGAGGATTGGCACGTAAATATTTGAAAAGTTTAGGGAAGAAATCCGGCATATTACCTAGACGGTGGAAATAGTTCCATAGTTGCCACTGCATGCGCATATGAAGTTCAGTATCTTCATTCTGGTGAGTTGCAGTCCCTAATAATGCCCAAGGTTGCTTCTGAAGATAAGACTCTGCCAGTTTGCTTATTTCCAATCCGCGTGAACAGTACTTGCCGAGCTTGTACAATACATAATTGGAAAATATATTATTACTTGACTCCGTGCAGCTTGGCCAGTTGATAGCACCTTGGTGAATATGCCCTATCTCATGAGCAGGGCCCCAAACGTTATCTTTTTTATCCATAACATTCTCTTTCAGTAGAATATCCCCCAATTTTGTATATACAAAAGCTATACGGTCTTCCGAGGCCCACATATAAGCTCCTTCGGGTGAGATAGCAAATATATGATTATTGAAGAAGTTGGGACGTACATCTTCGATTCCCATGAGTTCCTGTTCCCAGCCGATAATATCGTTCCAGAGGTGGATAGCTGATAATATTTTATTTTTCACTACTTCCTGCAGTTTCTCACGATGGAAGTAGAGGATAATCTTATCTCCGCGTATCCCGAAATATTTGTCGGTTGCCTTGGAGAGCAGTTCTGCGTATTTCATGTCCGTTTTATGTTCTGCGAGGTCGAAAAAGCCGGAGACTTTTCCACTGCCTATCGGGATATGTATTTTGATAGGTTCGGGGTGAGAAGTAAGGTCACAGTTATACATGACAAACAGTTGCCCCCTGTTTTTCATCTTTAGTTTGTTGATTCCGGACTTGAGGATATAATAATCTCCCGAAGCGGCAGTCTGCGGATATTCATGATCTTCTAGAAAGCTGGTTTTCTCTTCTCCTATACATTGTATAGAAATGTCGTGTCCGTGAGTGTCTCCGACAAGGACAACTACTTCATCATCCTTTTCCACTGCGATTCCCGTCAGGTTGTCAAGGTTGCTGTAACGTTTGGTCATCAGTTTTTCCGCCCATTTGGCAGGTTCGCTGTACGCTTCGTATTCACGAATCCGGAAATCTTTTTCCCATTCACTGTACGCATTATGTTGTATGGCACGGGCAAGGTCGATAAAGAAGTTATCTCCCAATGCCTGAATATCCTGTTCGGTGACGCCTTCTTTCACTTCCGTGCAGGTGATGTCCTTGAATACTTTCAGCAATTTGTCCTCTTGCGTGTTGTTGGTATTTCCCTGGAAAAAATGCATCTCATCGCAGCTTGCAAAACCACCTCTACCGTTATGGACAACGAATTTGACAGCCGTCGCCTTTATTGCTTCATTGAAAGTCACTTTTGAAGGATTGTTTTGCTCTTTGAAGTCGTAACTTCCTTGCAGAGTATAATCACTTTCTTGGGGATTATTGGTGATAGCAGTGTAAATGTCTACTTTCCCGAAGTTTCCGTTTCCACTGCGGGTATAGTAGATGAGATAGTTGATTGGTTCGTCTTCTGTGAAAAAGTACTCTAGTATGACAGGAAATTTAGTATTTCCTGTTCCAAAAGGACTGTGGTAATTGGAAGATTCTTCATAGCTTGTTCCAGTGGTAAATTTGCCATCCATGGATTTATCAATGTCGTATCCCGGTTGGTATTGGTTGGCTTTCCCGCTGGCAGGATGTATCTGTATGTCTCCTTCCACTGTGATGTCATACAGTCCGAACTGGCGTACTGTAATTACATAATCTTGAACGGAAGAAGTTACCTTTATCTGTGCGGTACGTGCTTCATCGGCGGTATTTTCTTCTATGTTGATACTGATGAATGGTTCACCGGTAACCAAAGCCTTTTCGGCTTTCAACCATTTTTCTGTCGATTCTACCTGCCACTTTGATTCAGTGAGTGTGGTGTTGACAGGGATTTCAATCGTATTGACGCCTTTATCCACGACTTTTTCTATATCTTCGGCAGCAATTTCAAAAATGGAGAATGTTTTTTCTTCGTTGTCTTTACAGGACATTAGCAGACAGGCGGTAATGAAGCCGAATATGATGGGCAATATAATTTGTTTTGTTTTCATAATTGTTGGATTATTAGATTGACAAATGGCAATATGCCATTATGTCAATCAATATATAAAGATAAATATTATAACAATGCTTTTATCATTGCCGACAGTTCTTCCACTGTCTCTTCATTGGAACCGGAGAAGCCGACAGGTTTGAACCGTATATTTCCTTCCTTGTCTATAATGAACTTAGCCGGGATTCCTTTGGCCTTATAGCTCTCTATAACAGGAAATTTATTAGTGTTCGGGTCTTTCACGTCAAATACTACATTGAAAGTAAATCCTTTATCATTCATATATTTACGTACGGTTTCCAGAGGATTCTTTTTACTTTCGAGTGTATTGATGAAAAGGAATACCACCTCTTTATTGTCCGCAAAACGGTTGATTGTCTCCTGCATGGCGGGGAAAGATGCTTTGCAGGGACCGCACCATGTAGCCCAAAAGTCAAGTACTACCACCTTCCCTTTCAGGCTTGCCAGTGAGACTTCCTTTCCGTCCATATTGTGAAGCGTAAAGAGCGGAGCAGGTTCGTTCACCATATTCTGCACGAGCTTTTCCTGTAAAGCATTGTGGAATTCCGATTTCAATTCATCCAAATATTGCTCGAATCCTTTTTCCTTACCGTTTTTCCGGGTATATGCCTGCTTCAGCCAGTCTATTTGTTGCGGAGTAGCTTTTCCCATGCGGACAAAGGTTTCCAGTATAGGGGTTGCTTCACTGAATTTCTTTTCAAAGACGAGCGTTGTGGCGTAGCAATTATTGATAGTATAATCCTGCTTATTACTGGATTCGTATATTTGTTTGGCATAAGGAACTGCTTCTTGTATACGATTGTCTTTTACCAATGCTTCTACATAAGCAGTGAGAATTTGATTGAGTTTGTGCTTCTCCTCTTTGGGAAGCGTATCTTCATCTTTTCCTTCGGTGGTCATCTTGATAGCTCTATTCAGCAATTCTGCTGCCATTTCAAAGCTGCCATTCTCTAAACGATTGAATCCGGAGATAGCCAATACATCACGTTTGAATGGCGAATCCGGAATATTAGCCATATAACCTTCGGCTTTTTCCCGATTGCCTTCCGCATAAAATGCCTCTATGGTAAATGACATCATCATATTTACCATCGGGTAGGCAAAGTCCGCTTTTTCTTTCTTCACTTGTGCCATGAACTTCTTCAGCATTTCTTCTTTTTGCGCTGCGGTGTCAGCGTTCCTTAGTGCCATCATAGCGGCTGTCGCTTCTTCTTTTGTCAGTGTGCCGGATTCCTCTTTATTCAACAATTTCAGTAGTTGCTGATATAGTTTGGGATCCGAAGGACGTTTGGCGAAAGCATCCACAATCTTTCCCTGTTGGTCGATAATGACGATGCGGGGAACGGAACGGATTCCGTAATGTTTCGCTATTTCAGACTTGAATCCGTTGGGTACGTTGAGTTGCAAAGTCGCTCCGTTTTTATCTTTCACAAGTTCTTTCCATGCTTTGAGCAACTGTTCTCCGGTGTCGAGTGACAAAGTGAAGAACTGAATGTTCTCCCCTTTCATCTTCTCCGCCAGTTTCTCCATATAGGGCATTTCAGCTTTGCAAGGGATGCAGCCGCTGAACCAGAAATCGAGCACTAACACTTTTCCTGCATAGTCGGCGGAAGAGTAAGTCTTTCCGTCAATGTCATTGGCGGTAAATACAGGTGCCGTATTTCCACGGGTGATGTTGCTGTATCGTGCTTTTATTTCGTTATACTGTTTTTCCAGTTGGGCCAGTTCCTGAAGGAATGTTTCGCTATGCGTAGGTACGGATGATTTTGCGACAGACAGATATGTCGGAAAATCATCGGAATAACCTGCTTTCAAGATTTGTTTCAGATAACGTATCAGGAAAGCGGATTTCACTTCATTATTGGATATTCTTGCTGTATATTGGGCGAGAAAGTTTGTCGGGTCGGGTTGCCATTCGCCCTTCTTTTCTAATATTTCCATTGATTCGCGCATCACAGTAAACCATTTGGGATAATACAGCAATGCAGCATCCTCATACCGATTCTTTCTTACGTCATCGTAATAATTTGCCGGTAAATTCACTTCCTTTTTCATAAACATGCGCATCAGGTCCGGTCCCTTCAGCAGTTGATTGAGAAATGAATATTGATAATAGTACCCGTGTATGTGCTTGAATTCATCAGGTAAATCCGATGCTTTCAGTGCGTCAATTGACTCTGCAAGCATTTTATGCTGGAATTCCAGCCACTCGGTGGAGTATGTGGCTATATTTTCAGGGATTTTGAAAATGGAAGAATGCTGTTGAATGAACTGATTGATTGCGGCATTGTCCCCTTCGAAAGATATTTCCCCGTTTTTCTCCTTGATACGGCTTGTTGAACCGGGAGTGACGAATACAGTTGCCATATTGCTATTGGAGCCCATATAATAGTAATAGGCAGGTTCATCCAGTTGTAGGGTTATCGTCTCCCCCGGCTTCACTTCCTGATAGCCGTAGAGCGTATCACTTTCGCTTTGGAAATAGATTTTCTTTCCGTTGGTTTCTGCTTTGAAAGTGATATGTGCTGCTTTATTGTCGGAAGATAAAGCGAACCCCTCTGTATATGTGAACATACAGAGAAGTGTTGCTATGAATAGAGTGAATGTTTTCATTATTTGCTGTTTTGTATTAAGTTACTGTTTTGCATGGCAGATACAGGGAACGGGAATGTCAACAGGTGCGAATCTGGTTTGAGAGTATATGTCTTTCCGTCCACTTCCCGTGTCAATGTCTCGTTGAATTCCGTACAGAAACGGCGCATGTCAAAGAAACTGTTGCTGGTGAACAATAGTTCGCGTTTACGCTCTTCACGAACAATTCTCATGGCATCGTCTGCATCAGTAGCGGTGAGATCGGTATAATATTTGGTGATAATCCGGTTTTTGCGCATGTCGTTTACATATTTCATGGCGTTCCCCTTGTCACCCTTGCGGGCATAACATTCTGCCGCCATCAGATATGCTTCGGAAAGCTTGATTCCGGCAGGATTCCAGTGGTAGAATGCGCCGAAACTCAACATAATACTTCCGGGTTCGGCAGTAGGTCTGGTAGGGGCTGTACCTAAATTGAAGGTATATCGTAAGTCATTCATTGGTGTATATAGATCCATGACGGGTTTGCGTACCATGCTGGGAGCCGGATCAAACTGTGTCATTCCATTCTGGGAAAGAAGATTTTCCGGATCTTCATACGGATGGGTGAAATACATTGCCTGGACGAGTGTGCGGAACATGGAATACATGGGCATTCCGTATTCTATCATTGTCTCCGGCCATTGGAAAGTTTGTGCCGCATAATTGACCGCTGCCTGATATTCCGTATTCATGTTCCATAATTTATGGCGTCCTTCACCTTCCGCTTCCTTGATACAGTCCAGTGAAGCTTGAAGCGCTTCGTCAAATTCTCTCTTGAAGAGATGTACTTTAGCTTTCAGGGCATAACCAAATGATTTGTCGGGACGGAATGTATTCATGGCTACATGCGGAAGATCGGGCAAAGCCTCTTCAATGTCCCGCTGAATCAGGGCATAAGCGTCAGCTACAGTAGATTGTACTCCTACTGCTTCCATATCAAAGTCTTCGCGAAGGATGATTCCCCGGTCTTGGGCGGCTGTTTCCGGATTGTAGGGTTTGGCGAAAGTATTGATAAGGTAGAAATAAGCATAAGCACGCATAATCTTAGCCTGTGCCATACCGTAGCGTTTATCGTCATCACTTCCTTCAGACTTGTTGATATTTTGGATAATGATGTTATAATTGGATATCTTCCTATAACATACGGTGTACATATCGCCATTTCCGGTGGCTGTCATGTAGGGGGCGCGGTCGAAATCTTCATCCCAATAGAATGCGGTTGAATGAAGTGGAGAAGAATAATTCTCGAGTAATTCCATGTTGTAAGAAGTGGCCTCTCCGCATAGATACCATTCCGATTGGATGGGATATCCGTAAATGTCTTCGATTAATCCCAGATAGTCGCTGGTTTGGTTGAGCACGGACTCTCCTTTAGGGACGATGTCCAGATAGTTGTCACAGGCACTTAGGCTGAATGCTGCGGCTATACAGCCTATAATAATATTTCGTTTCATACTGAGTCGTTTTAGAAGTTGATGTTGATACCTAATATGTAACTGGTCGCTTTTTCGTCATTCCGTGTACCGGAATTAGCATTGAAAGCTTCGGGGTCGATATCCCGTTTGTTGGCGGCCCAGTAACAAGGGTTGTTCACTTGAGCACGCAGGCTGATTCCCTTGAATCCTGCTTTACTTATCCATTCTTGGGGTAGCGTGTAGCTTACTCCGATATTACGTATCTTTATGAATGCCGCACTTGCTGTATTATAGTCAGCATATTTCCATTGGTATTCTCGGTCGGTGCTTAATCCGTAAACAGTCATTGACGGGATATCCGTATTGGTATGTTCCGGTGTCCAGCGGTTGGCAATGTCTTCGTGGATGGCACCTTTATAAGTTACAGTGCGCAATCCGCTGTAGAGAGGAGTCGCATCTACCCGTAATGAGTGTCCTGCATAGTAAACAATCTTGGTGAAGAAGTTGAGTTGCTTCCAGCGCAGACTGATGTCAAGTGCTCCGTTCCATTTCGGATCGAGCTGTCCTACACATGTCAGGGCGTCAATCTCGTCCACAGGTTTCAGAGAGACTACGTTTCCTTCAGCATCATATACCGAGGGATTTCCTTCATCTGTCAGTCCTGCGTAGCGGTAGGCATAAAGCGAGTTGTAGGTATCTCCTTGGAGATAGAAACTACCCGGGCTAGTCAGCATACTCTTGGCGGAAGTAGGGATATAACCTACTTTTTTTATCTTGTTACTGTTGTAGGCGGCGGTAAAGGTAGTATTGAATGACCAGTCCCGGCTGTTAAGCCAATCATACGAAAGAGAAAGCTCTATACCTCTGTTTCGCATGGCTCCGTTGTTTACTCTTGCCGTTTGGAAGCCTGTAGAAGGATCAAGATTGGTATTGGCAAGCAAGTCCGAACTATAACGCTGATAAAAGTCAAAGCTACCGCTTAGTCTTCTGAGAAGAGAAAAGTCCAGTCCGAGATTGAAAGTTGAAGTCTTTTCCCAGCGGAGCAATTTGTTAGGTGGAGAGATGATAGTCGTCAGGTTGGCCTGGCTGTAAGGAGAGACAGAGTAATTGCCTAATAAATAGGGTGATGTATTTTGGTCTACGTTACCTGTGATACCGTAGGTAGCGCGAAGCTTGAGCATATCTACCCAAGTGATATCCTTCATGAACTCTTCATTGGAAATGTTCCAGCTGGCACCTACCGACCATAACGGGCGATAGCGGTATTTGGGATCAGTACCAAAAAGATCGGCCTGTTCTATACGGACGCTACCATTGAGGGCATAGCGTGTATCGTATGAATAACCGGCATTGAAGTAGGCAGAGACATAACGGTGATGTGAGTCACCTACATGTAGTTGCTCTTGCTTTTGAAAAGGACTGTTGCTTAGTTGTCCTATGACACCTTCGTTCAATACCGCCCAGTCTACTTGCTTGTAAATCAGCTTCTGTCCGTTGTAGCCATAGCGCTCGCTTATTGTCTTGCGATATTTGTCTTCACGGATTTCTCCACCTAGCAAGGCGGTAATCTCATGTTTGTCGTTGATAGTCGTTTGATAGTCGAATTGTGCACGTAGGTTCATATACGACCAGCGTGCGTGAGACTCTTCCATTCTTCCGCCTTCGGGGATATAGTAGGTAAATCCGCCTTGCGGATTGGTGGCTGCATATCCATTAATCATGTTTCTCATATAGTATGAATCTTCTTCATCTTGACGTTCAGTATTTTGATCCCGTCTCTCATACTGGAATTTCACACCGAAGTTCAATCCTTTGAGCAGTTTGAAATCGGCATGTGTGAAGAGTTTCCAATAGATGTCGTCGGTATCTTGCATATTCTTGGTCGATTCTTCCACGGCGTTGTATCCCATAGGTTTCAGTCCATCTGTCTGGCTCACTCTCTGGGAGTTGTAGTAGTTGTGCGGGTAGATATAGGCATAACTGCCGTCTTCGTTATAGAGAGTTTCGTATGGCATAGGTACTGTTGTCCCTTGATAGCCTGCTTGCGAATAACTGCTGTTGCCGATACCCACATTTGTTCCTACGGTGAGTTTAAACCACTTGGTCAGGTCGAGTTCGTTTTTCATGTAGAAAGTGAACTTGTCATAGCTGTTGTTCTTGTTGTAGGTGCTTTCGTTTTCGTAACGGGCAGAAAAGAAGAAGTTGGATTTGTCGCCCGCTTTGGAAAGAGAGAGATTATAGTCCTGTACGAAGTTCATTTGTTGCAGTTCGTCACGATAAGCTTTTCTATAATCATTCTTCCGCAAAAGGTCGAGTGAGTTGTTCAGTTGGCTTTCTGTGATTTCTCCTTTGGCGAGACGATAATAGAGACGGTCTACTGTTGATATGTAACTGGGGGCTTTCATATCGTTCAGCGATTCGAAATAATCCAACGGATTATCTTGGTAATTAGGATTACTGGTCAGATAGTCTCTTTCGTAATCAATGATGTCACTGGTAGAGGCATAATGGCGGTAGTCGAGTGATGGCAACGGATTCAGATAGAAGTTGGCAGACACATTGATGTTCGGTTTCTTGCCCGTTCCGCGTTTGGTGGATACGACAATGACACCGTTCGAAGCCCGTACACCATATAGAGAGGTGGCTGCGGCATCTTTCAGCACGGTTATTGTTTCAATGTCTTCCGGATTAAGTTCGTTAATGCTTACTCCGGTGACAGGTTGTCCGTCCAATACCAATAGTGGAGTAGAGTTGATGGAAAATGAAGAAGTACCGCGAATACTCATTTTCCCGTTATAGTTGCTCAGTCCGGGAGTGGCACCTTCCAGTTTACTGCCCAAATCCGGTGCCTGGATTTTGTCGAGATAGTTGCTCTTCACAATCGTGGCTGCTCCGGTTGCCCGTTCGCGTGAGATCGTCTGGAAACCGGTGACGATTACTGCATCCAGTTGTTTCACATCCTCTACCATGACTACTTGCAGACTGCGTTCGCCACTGTAAACTACGTCATGCGATTTCATTCCTACAGAGGTAAAGTGAAGTACAGTACCGTATGCCAGTGGTTTGGAGAATGTGAAGCGTCCGTCAATATCGGTAACGGCTGCCTGACTTTTGTCTTGCGCAATAATGGTAACGCCCGGAATCACATTCTTGTCACTGTCAATTACGCGTCCGCTCAATAGTGTTTTGGTTGTCGCCTCCTTGGGGATGGCGGTAATGACAATCGTTCTTCCTTTAATAGAGTATTGTAGTCCGGTTCCTGTCAGAAGCGTTTTCATTACGTTGTTGATTTCGGCTTCCTGTAGAGATACGGACACATTGACCCCTTTCAACAGAGAGGCGTTATAGAAAAACTGGTAGCCATACTGCTTACTCAGTTTCTCCAACACGTTTTCCAACGGTTTTTTACTTACCGTAACAGTGATCTTCTCCGGTTGGCTTGTTTGGGCATATGCCAACGGGGCGGTACAGGACAGGATGAGGGAAATTGCCAACATGAGTCCTTTGGAAATAAGCTTTTCTGTCATAACTATGTGAGATTTATAATATTAGATGCTATTATTCATTCTTTTTCTCTATGGCGTCTATTTTCCTGTCCTGATGGATTTTGAAGTCAAGTTCATTTGTCAGGTGCAGGATATTGAGTATTTCTACGAGCGGCTGTTTGCGTGATAGTATGCCGCTGTAACGTATATCTTGTATATCTTCGCTTACATTGATGTCTACATTATACCAGCGTGAAAGTTCCGCCATGATAGTGCCGATAGGTTCATTGCGGAAAACGAATTTGTCCTCTGTCCAGCCGGTGATGGCTGATATATTGGCTTGTGTAGTGTTGTATTCGCCTGTCGTCTTTTGGTAGGTGAACTGTTCGCCGGGGGATAGTGTGGCAAGCACTTTTTGTCCTTCACGCACATTGACCGAACCTTCGACAAGGGTGATACGTATATTCTTTTCCGCTTCATAGGCTCTGATATTAAAGGTCGTTCCCGTTACTTGTACATTCAGTGTGCCTAACAATACGTTGAACGGACTCTGAGGATTGGATTTTACTCTGAAATATCCTTCTCCCTGCAGTCTGACCTGGCGTAAATGCTTCTTGAAGTGGGTGGGAAAGGATAATTCGGAAGCGGCATTGACTTGAACGACTGTCCCGTCTTCCAGTGTCAGTTGATAACTCCCGCCTGTGGGGACAGACAGTTTATTGAATTGGTTGTCAGGTTTCAGTTTTATGGAGATGTTCTGCTTGCCGTCCAGTGTACTTCCAAGCAGTTGGTTACCTTTAACGGTCAGGTTGTTCTCCGGCAGAACCACCGACTCGTTGTTTTGTGCGATGATGGATGTGTTCGAAGTAACGGGGGCGGTAGTTGCCCATTCGGGGATAACTTCTTTCTTGTTTTCTGTCCACAACCATAGTGTGGCTGTACTTACAATTAAAAGGAAAGAGGCGGCGATACTGCTTATCACACGGATGTTGAGTTTCCTTGGGGGGAGAATGATGTGTTTGTTTACCTGTTGTAGTGCCTCGTCTATGTTGATAGAATCGTGGAAAGCAATCTCCTCAGGGAGTTGTTCCTGTTTCCGTAACTCTTCATATAGTACGGGTGACTCTTTTTTCCATTCTTCGGCAAGTGAGGAAGTCGAGGTTTTTCCTGTACAAATTTCTCCAGCCAATTCCTCAGCTATCTGAATGCTTTCTTTGATTTTATCTTCTGTCATATATATAAATGGAATCTATGGCGTTTATAAGTAAAACGACATACTTAACAAGTAGTATGATATAAAAATTGATTTTTTATAAAATAAGCAGTAGAAATCTTAATTCCTCCAGTTCTGTACGCAGGCGGGCATAGGCGTGCATCTTGTGTGATTTCACTGTGGGGACTGACAATGAAAGCATGTCGGCTATCTCCTGATTGGATTTATTCTGGAGTGAAAGGATGATGATTTCCTGCTCGCGTGGAGTGAGGAGCTTGATTTTTTTTCGCACGATGAACGAGACTTCTTCCCGGATAATGTTTTCCTGAATAAATTCTTCGCTCTGCATCGTCTCCAGTTGGCTTTCGGCATAGCGGTTTTTCACGTCTTCATGTTTCAGATAGTCGAGACAACGGTTGGCTATGGAACGGTAGAAGAAAGCTTTGATGGCAATGATAGAAGTGAAATGCTCATGTTGTTCCCAAAAGGCAATGAAAACGTCCTGAACAATATCACGCGCTTCTTCTGTACCCAGATGATAGCGGCAGGCAAAGGAAAGGAACAGCGTATAGTATTTTTTGAAAAAGATATCGAATTCTTTCTTACTGCTTGTTCCCTGCATGCTTATATTGTCAATATTGTTATTTGGGAGTGTTACCATCTGGCTATGTTATGTACGCAAAAGTACGTATTTTCTTTTACTACCAAAATTTTTCGGGGAAAAACTCTATATTTCTGTCTATGACTTGACAACTATCAATGTGTTTGCAGGTTATCTGAAAATGAAGAATGGACACAAAGCGGCATTTGCCATAATGAACCGGAACGTGCTTTCGGTTACTAAGGCAAGGGTGTTTTAGGATAAAGTTTGTGAGATGATTATCGGGCGGTAGATTCATATTTCTGTTTGGTGGACTGCTAATGTCCACCAAACAGGAAAGGAATATGTAATGGAAGTTGTTATTTCATCTTTTCCGCTTCCTCTTTCAGTGCTTTTTCCGTTTCACTGTCTCCTTTGGCAGCGTATAATGCTGATTTCATTAATAGCCAGCTTCGCTTCATGGCAGGAGTAGAGAGATAAGGTTTCAGTTTTTCCGCCCATGCCAACCCGCGGTTGATGATAACCGGATCTTTGCATTCAGATAGATAATTGAGATTGACCCAAGTAAAATAAAACCGCTTGTCATCTGAAAAAGCCGGATCTTTTTCTGTTCCGTCCAGTGCGTCCATCACTCCTTTGTAGCCTCCTTTTTGTACCAGATCTACAAGATTGAGTTCCGCACGGTAAAAAGAAGCGTTCTTGCCGTTATATTCTTTCAGCAGGGATACAAGCCTGTCAAACATTGGTTGTGGAAATTGCTCCGCGGGAATACGTTTTCTCCGGATAAATCTGGAAACAGCGTATTTGTAGACAGTTTCTATTTTCTCATTCACTTTCTCCTCTCCTATGGACTGGCGGTAACCGGGAGCATACTTCAGAAGGTACTCAAATCCGGTGGAGTATGGTTCGTTGACTTGACTCTCAATGATCTGCCAGTTGTCTTCCGAGTATCTGTTTTCATCGGACAGGCTACTTAAATATAAATGCAGGACGCTATCCCTTTCATGCGTCATGGAAGCAGCGCCAAGACCGTTCAGATATCTAAGTACTGTCGGGGCATCTTGTTTGTTTTTGGTATAACGGGCGGAAAGTCCCGGCAAATTCTGATTGGGGTCAACGGCTTTTTGTGCTTCACCTACCAGCCACTGGACGTTGGGATGTGCCCCGCATACGCGGTACACTATTTCCTGATTTTCCGGATTGATAAAAAGTAAAGTGGGATAACCTGTGATCCGGAATGTTTTACTTAGTGTTTTTCCTTCCCCCTTTTCCATGTCCATTTTCAGGTTGATGAAATGTTTGTTGAAGAAAGCTCCTGCGGTATCGTTGGGAAATACCATTTTACTCAGCATCTTGCACGGACCGCACCAGGTAGTGTAGCAGTCTATGAAAAGCAACTTTTTTTGCTGTCCGGCTTTTGCCAGCGCCTCATTGAAAGTTGATTCTTCAAATTGGATACCTTGCGCGTTACCGGCAGGAATAATAGTGCCTGATACTATTATTGTAGTAATGATACATTTTAAGAGTAAGTTTATTCTCATCATGGTTTGACTTCTTTATATTTAACGTCTATAATTTTTGCGTATCCGGTGTATTCCCATCCGGGCTTCAATGTCAAGTCCGTTCCCGGCGAACTTGTTTGGTAAAAGCGAAGAATCCCACCGTTATTGTCGGTAGATGTCGTATCATAAGAACCGACAATCAACTCATATTGGCGGGCTGTAAAGGCGGCTGCCGTTTCTTCATCCATTTTTGCGGTAAGCTGGGTCACTCCTCCGGGATTATCATACATGCAAAACTTGATTGTGGTTACTTCCTCATTCGGATTGAGTGTGATAGCCTCTTTACTTGCTCCTGTAGAAAGGTTGTAAGAATACACTTTGTTTTTATAGGCATAATATAAGGTTTGATATTGGGAGTGGGCACAGAACAAGGTTGCTTTGTCAAAGTCTGTTAGTTGTATGTCTTCCCAGCATCCCTCTTGTTTGAAATCGCTGTTGGATAGATTAATAGAATATATATGACGCTTATTCCCGTCTTGCATGATTGCGTAAACCGCCCCGTTGGAGAAAGCTGTATTTGCCATTGAAACCAGCTCCATAGAACCGGTGTTGAAGCTGAATAGCTTTTCGGTACTATCCGGGTCTTTCAGCGGATAGCAGGTCTGGCGTCTGGCCTGTTCTTCTCTTTCCCCATCCCAACCTATAAAGCGATGGTTGTCAATGTCATACAGCAAGGCGGCACCCCCGTCGCTTAATCCGGTGGTACTTCTTTGGGTGCTCACACCGACAAAGGGAGACACTCTATATTCTGGTGCTCCTCCCCGTTCGGAAGTATTGGCGGGATCTTCAAAAGCTGTACCGCTTTGCAGCAGGTCCCAGACAAATGCATTGCCTTCTTTGGAGACGGCGATGATAGCTGCATGATTTGTAAAGTCGTTGTTGGGTACACATGCGAAATTGACAATATGGTCTTCCGGTGATGAAGCGAACAGTGACGCTTTCATTTCATACGCATTCCCGTCAATGGTAAGGTATGTGTTATTGAGCAGATAGCTTTCCGTTTCGGCCATCAGCGTAATTTTATCTCCGATGGTTCCCCTCCTGTTAGAAAAGAATCCCAAGCTTCTGGCGTGGTACATTTCGGGAATGTCCGGATTTTTTGCTATATCGTAGGCGGGGATAATACGGTCTTTCGACAATTGGGAAAGCATGTCCAGCCGCACTCTCTCTTCGCTGCCTTCATTACAGAGAAGCATCCATCCTTCGGAGGTAGAGACTATAATGTTGATATCAAATCCTTTGACGCTCTTTATGCCGGTACGTTTATCAGTCACACTATAGCGGCAGGTATGTTTTCCGATTCCCAGATCAGCTATCCTGTAAAGGTCTTTTTTGTTTTCGGAACTCAGGATGACCCAGTCTCCGTCAGAGTTGACCCGTTCATACAGAAATTCGTAATTGGCATTGCCGTCTTCGATAGCTCCTTCCTTATTGGAAGTGATTACCGGTTTGATATCTATATATTCAGCATTGGCCACTACGGAAAGTGTTGTTGGCATATCAATTGTAATGATATCCTTTTCTCCATATGTATAGTTGCCTTTATCGTCCAGACAGGAGACAAATAAGAGCAGGGAGAGCAAACCGATTATATGGGTATGTTTCATTATCTTGTTCATAAACGTTGTGTTTTTATTGTTGTACATTCGAATAATCTACTTGATAAGGTTCCGGCAGTTGCATATACGAGCCGTCTTCATCCAGTACGGGAGATAATTCGGGATCGTCCGCCCTTCTCTGTAACTCTTTCTGTAGCTGAAGGGCATAGTAGGGCATACGTCCTGAGGTAATCTTGGAGCCTGCTCCATTGATATAGCCCCAGTCGTCCAGTGAGAATCCGAAGAAATTGTTGATAAAGGTATACTTGACGGCATTCCATGCACCGAAATAGTTTACAGCTTTCAGCGTAGCCCAACTTCCCGGTTCGCTGTAAATCTCGTCAATGATGAATGTATAACGGCTGCCGTCCAGATAATCCGCCGTAGTGTTCGACCAAGTATTGACCGACTTATATTTCTCCAGGACGGTAAAGTTCTCATTCGGTTCCAGTTTTAATACGAGCTTTTCTTTTTGTGTCCTGAAACTGGCGTTCCTTAGAAAACGTACTCCTATTTTTGCCTGATTTTCACCGGCTCTGATAACTACCGTATCCAGGTCGATTTCATAATCTTCCCCTTCGGTCATGGTGGTGTTCTCCCGGTCGATAATTATCCTTACTTTCCGTTCGTAGTTTTCAACCTTTCCTAATAGTTGGATGGTTCCTTTAAAGATGACGTTGGTAAAGCTCTCTTTTGCCCCTACAAAAGAGTAGGATGTCTGCGTGGTGTATCCTACCGTTCCGCTGGAAGTAGCATAGTTTTGTACCTGGAAGTACACTTTACTTTCGTTTGAATCATAGGTTTCCACTTCTTCTTTTTGGCAGGCGGTAAATAAAAATAAGACGGCCATGATAGTGGATGTGAGCCATTTATAATTTAGTTTCATATTGTTACATGTCTTTAGGGGTTCAACGATTATCCAGTTCATTGGTTGGCAGAGGCGCTATAAAGCGTTTCTCTTTGGCTTCTTCGGTGACGTTTTCCTTATCATCATAAAAAGGAAGTCCCGGTATGATTTCAATCTGAATAGCTTGCCGTCCGTTGTAAGAGTTGTCAAATGCTTTGTTCAGGCGCTTGAAATAGAAGAAGACCTGTCCTTCACCGATAAATTCGCGGATATATTCTTTGGTCAGGAGATCTCGGAAATTGTTGCCTGACCGCACTGCGCCCCTGCTGTCGAATATTTGTTGCAGATAGTTCCATGCTGCTGTCATGTCGTAAACTTCCGATCCTTCCGTAGCCATGGCTTCCGCCGCGATATAGTATGCTTCGCTCAATTTCATAAGTGAGCAGAATGTACCGTGGAATTTTTGTACTTGCAGAATTTGGTTTTCGTCACTGGTGCTTCCTGACATTTCATCTTTGGCTGTATCTGTGATTTCGCGGAATTTGACCAGCCGCTTGGAGCTGTTGCCGTCCAGTGTGCTTCCGTTTTCCCATTGTGACTGGTAACGGTAATCTCCGGGATTGTTGGCAAACAACTGTCCGTCTACATATCCGGCACGTGGTACCAACAGTTTGTTGCCCGTGTTTGAACCGCCGAATGTATAATCATAAATCAGCCCTCTGTCTTTGTTGTAATATCCGAAGAGGCACTCGGTAGAAAACATGAGGTCAGGATTGACGGAATTGCCCAGCAGCGTTCCGGAATCTACTGCCGGAAAGAACCCTCTCACTTTAGGATCATCCGTCAGTTTGCGGGCTTCTGCCAGGGCATTGCCCATATCTCCACCCCATAAATAAGTACGGGCGGTGAGCAGGACAGTGGCGTAGTAGTTTAAGCGTAACTGGCGGTAACGCATGGAGTTGTCCATTGTTATCTGGTCGTATTCGGCTCTCGGGCCTTCGGTAAGCACCGGATCCGAATCGAGCAGTAGCGCTTCGGCTGCTTTCAGGTCGCGGATGATATAGTCTTTCAGTACAGTTTCAGCAGGAAGGATATCCAGAATTTTTGTTTCAGTACTTTCGTTGTAGGGAATACCTCTTCCTTCCGGATTACGGAAATATACCGGGCCGAACAGGCGCAGCAGGTCGAAATGAATCATGGCTCTTGCCGCCAGCATCTCTCCTTTCAGCATCTTATATTCTCTTTCGGGAAGTACTCCGGCACCTTCACCATTCATGTCTTTCTCCAGATTATCCAGTATCACGTTGGTATTCATGATGGTAGAGTAGCCTTCTCCCCAAATGCTGCTGAGGGCGGAAAGTACAGTTTCGTTGCTGTAATCCCAGTTGATTAATGCTTGTAGGTACTTGGAGTAACTGTCGTCACCGGTCAGGTTGACAGTGTAGCGTTGTGCCAGTACATCAATCATTTCATAAGACAGGTACTTTCCGTACAATGAATTTCCTGCCATGCGGTTGTAGATTCCGTTTACGGCAGCATAGAAACCATCCTTGGTGCTGAACTGCTGTTCTTCGCTTTGTTTATCCTTGGGTTTGTAATCCAACCAGTCCGTACAGCCGCACAGGCAGCCTGTCAGCAGGAATATAGATAATGATATGATAATGTTTCTCAGTTTCATAATGGATACGTTTTATAGAGTTAATGAAAGATTGAAAGATACGCTACGTGAAAACGGATAAGAAGTACCGCGTTCCTGCTTGATACTGGAAATGCGGAATATGTCATTCATGTAAGCATTCAGCCTCAGTGAACTGACTCCCACTTTACGGGCAATTTCCGGCTTGAATTCGTATCCTACACGCAATGATTCCAGTGTCAGTGTATTGTCCTTTTGCACGAAGCGTGAAGACATTGGAGTAGATTGTGAGTCGGCGATATTCTTGAACTTGGCAATGTCTCCCGGTTTCTGCCATCTGTCATAGAGTGCCCGTTTGTCTTGATTATACTTTAGCTGGCTTGTCGTGATGTTCTCCACCTTGTTGTATAATACGGAATTGAAAGAGTATCCCCCCATGCGATACCGGAAATCGAAATTCATGGAGAATCCTTTCCATGAGAAACTGCTGCCGAGAACACCTTCTACTTTAGGACGGCTACTGCCGATGATCACTTCATCGTCATATGAAAAGTCGTAGGTGAGTTCGCCGTTCTTTTTGATAAAGATTTCGCGTCCGGTTGCCGGGTCGATACCGGCGGAACGGACTGCCCAGATGGCATCAGGGTCGGCTCCGTCAAAGTAACGCTTGGTAGATTTGTTTTGCCCGTTCTGATCTCCTTCCCTGCCTGATGTGTTAAAGGATTCCAGCCGGTTGCCTATCCCGTTGAGTTCGCTTGAACCGTGGCGGAGCGTTCCCCTGACTGACCACCAGAAGCGTTTGTCCATCTGCCGGATGATGTAATAGGTGGCTTGCGCGTTGAAACCTTTGGTCGTTTGTTTACCGAAGTTCTTATAGATGACATTGCCGGTTGCTCCGGTAGAGGCAGGCATGTCGATACCGATTAGCAGCGGGTCGGTGGTCTTGTAATAATAATCGCCGGTCAAAGTCAGGCGGTCGTTCAGTATTGTGATGTCGAAACCGATGTTCCGGTCGATAGTGGTCTGCCATTCCAAATCCGGATTGCCTAACTGTGCGAGTGACGTAGTCATTCCGAAATAATTGAATGAATTGAAGTTATAACGGAAAGTGGTGATGGTAGACGATGAAGAGAAGTTCTGGTTGCCGGGATTACCGATAGAGGCACGGATTTTGAACATGGAGATGCCGTCGATGTTCTCAGAAACAAATTTCTCATTGTGCAAGTTCCATGCCAGGCCGACTGCCCAGGTTCCGATGTAATGCTTGTCTGTCCCGAATACGGATGAACCGTTGACACGGTAGCTGAAATCAAGCAGGTAGCGGTTGTTGAAGGCATAGTTGCCGATAGCGTAGGCGCTTACCGAACGGGAAGTGTTTTCGTAATAACTGGGGCTTCCGTTGTCCGGATAACCATTGGCAAATGAAGGCAGTGTGAAGTCTCCTACCGGAAATCCGACGGCTGCGTATCCATGTGATTTGGAGTCGAGTTGGGACAGGTATCCTCCGGCGGCGATGTTGACAAGATGCGCCTTGTTGAAAGTCTTGCCGTAGGTTACCGTCAGTTCTCCTTCATACTTGTTGCTTTCCGTTTCGCCATAATTGTATGAACCGCGCTTGGTAAAATCCACCTTCGAGTAATCGCTGTCGAGGGGTGAGGTAAAAGCTTCCGTATTGCTGTTGGTATGCGTAATTCCGAAACGCGCACGTATTTTCATTGCCGTTATCGGAGTATACTCCATGATGAACTTGTCGGAGATGGAGAGGGATTTCCCTTTATTATAACTGTTTTGTGCCGCGTTGTACAGAGGGTTGCCTGCTTCTACGTAGTCATTATATTCAAGCCATCTTTCCACCTCTCCGTCTTCATTATATTTCATGTAGTATGGGTTTGCGCCCGCATATTCGGAGAAGCCGACGATCGGGTTGCCGGAAGCCGTGTTGTCCATAGAGAACTTGTTGACAAACTGTAGTTTGTTGAGGCGGTAAGTCAGGTCGATGTTCCCGCTGAGGTTGTCGCGTTTAGATTCTTTCATAACACCGGTGATGCCGTTGTATGAAAGTCCCAGTCCGAACTGGAATGCGCCTTCTCCGCCTTCCGCATATAGTGAGTGGCGGTGGTTGATGCCGGTGCGTAGTGGTTCTGCAAGCCAGTAAGTATCTACTCCCCGTGCTACGTCTGCCAGTTTATTATTGTATAACTGATCCAGTTCGATTTGTTGGCTGGGGGTCGATGAGGTATATCTTCCGACCATTTGTTCGAACCGGAGCTTTTCCGAAGCATTCATCAGATTATAGCTTGAGAGGTCTGCCCATGATATATTTGCCGAACCGTTGTAGGTAAGGTGAAGTTTTCCGGATTTGGGCCTGATTGTTTCCACTACTACAACACCGTTCGATGCTTTGGAACCATAGATGGCGGTAGAGGCGGCGTCTTTCAGTATTGTAATGGAAGCAACCCGGTTCATGTCGAGGTTGTAGATAGCTTCTAATGAGGATTCGAAGCCGTCAAGGATAAACAGCGGCTGGTTAGGGTCTTCTGCCAGTTCGTCGCGGGTACTGATCAGACTGGATTTTCCACGGATTTCAATGTCCGGCATCCGGTTCGGGTCGGAGCCGAATTCTCCGCTTTCCAATACATTGAATGCCGGATCCAATGTCTTCAAACTGGAAATGACATTCTGCGTACCGACAGCTTTCAACTCGTCGGCAGTGAATGTGGAAGCCGAGCCGGTAAAACTTTCCCGCTTTTTGTTTACCACACCGGTGACGACAACTGCTTCCAGTTCGTTGACATCCTCTACCATCACTATTTTCAAGGTACTTTCTCCGCCATACACGATGTGTTGCGGCTTCATGCCTATGGAAGTGAAGTTCAGCAGTGTGCCGTGTTTCAGCGGACTGGCGAATGCAAAATTGCCGTCGATGTCGCTGACAGCTCCCTGTGTCTTGTCGCCTGTGAAAATGTTTACTCCCGGAATAGCTCTCCCTTCTTTATCCACCACACGCCCGCTGAGCAGTTTCTTTTCTTTTGCGGTATTCCGGGAAGGGATTGTGGTAATGACGATCGTTTTCTCCTTGATACTATATTGCAGTCCGGTTCCTGCCAGTAGCACGTCCATCGTTTGATTTATTCCGGCCTTTTGTATGGAGACGGATACACGGATTCCCTTCACCAATGAATTGTTGTAGAATAACTGGTAGTTGTATTCCTTGCTCAGTTTCTTCAATACCTCTTCCAATGGTTTCTGCTTGACCGTGATTGTGATTCTCTCCTTCTGCCCGCTTTGCGCGTATGCCTTGAATGGAGTCGCGAGGGATAATGTGAAAGCTATCAGCATCACTAATCCTTGTAAAATAAACCTTTCTCTCATGCTTTTCGTTTTTTTATAAGTTAGACTTGGGTGTTAATTCTTTTTTTCTACATCTATTTTTTTATCGGCTTGTATGTCGAATTCAAGTTCATCGGTCATGCGGAGAGCATCCAGTATTTTGACAAGAGGCTGTTTGCGCGACAATATGCCTGTGTAGCGTGCGTTTTTTATTTTTTCGTCGACGCTGATGTTTACATTGTACCAGCGTGATATTTTATGCATGATATTCTCAATTGTTTCATTATAGAAAATGAATTGGTCTTCTGTCCAGTCGGTAACAGTTGAGAGGTCGGTGTCGGCCACCGTATATTCCTGTTCGTCTTTCCGGAAAGTGAACAGTTGTCCGGGAAGTAATTCTGCCAACAATTGCTTTTCTTTATAGACGCTGATTATACCTTCAACAAGCGCAATGCTTATTTCGTTCTCCTCTTCATAAGCCTTGACATTGAAGGCAGTTCCGGTTACTTGTACGTCCAAAATTCCAAGGTGGACAATGAACGGGTTTTCTTTATCTGCTTTCACTTTCAGGTAAGCTTCTCCTGCCAGTTGGATCTGCCTTGCCTGCTTTGTGAAATGAGTGGGGAATAATAATTCGGAAGCGGCATTTATCTGTACAATAGTCCCGTCTTCCAGAGTCAGTACCTGTTCGGCTCCTGCCGGTACGACGAGCCTGTTGAGTTGCAAGTCTTGTTCCACGGTGATCGTAATATCTTTCTTGCCGTCGCTTGTGCTGCTGATAAGCTGATTGTCGACCACAGACAGGCGGTTTTCTTTTAATGTCACCGCCCTGTTGTCGCAGGTGATGATGGAAGAAGGTTCTTTTCCGGGGACGGTGGATGCCCATCGGACAGCTTCTCTTTCCTCTTTCTGCCATAGCCATAAAGAGGTCAGGGCAACAGCCAGTATGAGAGAGGCGGCTATGCCGGATGTGCGGATGAAGAGTTTCCGTGATGGAGAGATACGTTGGTGTATGTTGCGCAAGGGGCCTTCCAGTTCGATGGAATCACGGAATTTCATCTCTTCGGCCAACTTCTGCTGTTGCTGTAATTCTTTATGCAACCCGGCAGAATTCTTCTTCCACTCTTTCACTAGTCGGGAAGTCGAGTCCTTGCCTGTGCAGATTTCCTTGCTGATTTCTTCTGCAATCTGTATGCTTTCTTTATACTTATTTATATCCATTGACGGTGAAAAATTAAGAGTTGTTATATCTTAAAAACACGCAACCTTGGAATGAGTATGAAGTAAAAGTTGTTTTTTTATAAAATAAGCAGTAGAAATCTTAATTCTTCCAGTTCTGCACGCAGGCGGGCGTATGCGTGCATTTTATGTGTTTTAACAGTAGGTACGGATAGTGAGAGCAGATCTGCTATTTCCTGATTTGACTTATTTTGGAGAGAAAGCAGGATAACTTCCTGTTCACGCGGGGTAAGCTCTTTGATTTTCTTGTGTATCATGCAGGAGACTTCTTCCCGGATAACGCTTTCCAGAATGAATTCTTCACTTTGTATTTTTTTCAGCTGGCTCTCCGCATACCGGCTTTTCACCTCTTCATGTCTCAGGTAGTTGAGGATACGATTGGAAATGGAGCGGTAGAAGAAAGCCTTGATTGTGAGAATGGAAGTGAAATTCATCCGCTGTTCCCAAAAGCTGACAAATACATCCTGGACAATGTCGCGCGCTTCCTCTTCGTTCAGACAATACCGGCAGGCAAAGGAGACGAAAACAGCGTAGTATTGATTAAAAAAGACATCAAGGTCTTTTCTATTGCGCACTCCTTTGTCTGCAATATTGTCTATATGTCTTTGCTCATTTGTTCTCATTGGAGAATATTTGAAACAAAAATACTTATTTCTTTATAAAGAAAGAACTTTTTGAATAAATTCTCCCGTTTTTTATGGATTTTTGCTGTTCTTCTTGTTTGCCGGCTCACAGTTCCACCTCAATGGCGGCAGGATAGATACGTCGGGGGTCGGAGAAAGCGGCGCAACTGTTTGCCATGTTTTTAAGGTTCGGCTTTATTTTTCCCTGAAAAACCTGTTTTCCGTTTACCGTGACAGTAATCTCTTTCTTCAGATTTATGAGTTCATCACAGAGGTAGATGATTACTTTTCCTTTGTCGGCAGGTATATAATGTTTCTTGCACTTCATTTCAATGCCCCATCTCGGATCTTTTTGAGCCGTTTCATAGGTGACATTGTCCACGTTCAATGTGATGTGGTTGCCTGTGACGGTCATTTCGTAGCGGGTACGGGCATTGATGTCGTCGTTGGGACGTTCTTTGACGAAAAGGTTGTAGAATCCTTTACGGTGCAGCCCGTCCATCTCGAAATCTTCCCAATAGACGTATTTCGGATAAGGGTTGCGGGTGTATTGTTTCAGCCACGGAGTAGTCGGGCGATAGTCGATTGAATGTCCTTTGCCGGGAATCAGTTCTATCTGATGGGTGTATAGCCCGGGGTGCAGGGCTTGCAACCGTTCAAATTCTTCCTTCACGTAGCCTGTGAGGATATTCCGGTAAAAGCCACGGTCATCGGCTCCTGTCCTCAGGGAGAAAGCAATATGGGCGCAGTTCTCGGCGGGCGCATTCTTCAGGGGCTCTCCACCTGCCATGGGGCCTGCTCCGGCAAGGTAATCGGCATAGAAAGAAGCAAGGCGCTGGCTGCCATATCCGCCTTCGGAGATGCCGAAGATATACACTCTGTCCGGATTGATGTGCCCGGATACTAACGATTGGCGTAATAGTTTCTCCCAGGCATATTGCTTGGATTTCTGCCACCAGCGGTAGTAGTTTCCTTCGTTGGGGATTTGCGGAATGAAGTAGGCGGACGGTGCGTCGTCGAACATCCGGCATATTTTAAGTCCCGTGTCCCATTCTGCGGCTTTCGGCCCCGACCCGTGCGTATAGATAAACAGCGGATAGCCTTCATCGGGTTTCGTAGTGCCCTTGGTACCCCAGTAGTAGGGCATCACGGCTTTCGGTTCCAGTTCGGCGGGAAGGTTCCATTGGCTGCATGTCTTGTCGGACAGGGGTTGTAGCGGGATTAGTTTCTCTTCGTCCAGACGTTCGTTCGCTGTCCGCCATGCGTCCCATACGAGTTGGCGGTATTGTTCCACTTTCGCAAGGCTGAATTGTTTCCCTTTTTCGAAGGTGTGATTCTTGTCTGGTGATGTCAGGCAGGCGGAGAAATAGTTGAGAAGTGCGGTGTTGTCCTTGCCCGCATTGTTGGCGGTGACAGTGTTTCTTCCTGTTGCCAGACAGAAGAGCAGTCCGCATAAGGCGGCGTTGCGCATAACATTCATAGTTTTCATAGTGTCATTTTGCTTTTTATATATTGATTTTACTTTGGTTCAGCTGCCTTGTTGCCCCTACCGGCGGTTATTCAGTGGATGTTTGTCAATACACTGTCAGAAGTATTGGTGGCAGCAAAAGTATGGATTTACTTTGAAATGCAAAACTTTTCTAAACATTTTCTTTGCCGCTGCTTTGCCGCATCGTATGTTTTGGATAGCTTTGCAGGCAATTGTCTCTAAACGTATATTAATGTATGAAGAATAATGTATGAAGAAGATTCTTTTATTACTCACGTTGTCCGTCTGCCTGCTGCCTTTGTGGGCGCAAAGAGATTTCTCGGAGATAGATTCGCTTATCAAGAAGATGCTTCCCGAAGCATCCGAAGTCGGCATATCCGTTTATGACCTGACGGCAAAGAAGCCGTTGTACAATTATCGTGCGGAGAAACTCTCCCGCCCTGCCTCTACCATGAAACTACTGACGGCTATTACCGCCCTTTCCCGTCCCGACGCGAACGAGCCTTTCCGTACGGAAGTATGGCACGATGGTGTGATAGATCATGATACCCTTCAAGGCAATCTGTATGTAGTGGGTGGATTCGACCCCGAATTTGACAGTCAGGCGATGGATTCGTTGGTAGAAAAGGTAGTCACTTTCCCTTTTTCCGTGATTAACGGGCAGGTGTATGGTGATATTTCGATGAAAGACTCTCTCTATTGGGGGCATGGATGGGCATGGGACGATACTCCTGCGGGCTATCAACCTTATTTGTCCCCGCTCATGTTCTGCAAGGGAACCGTAGAAATCTCTGTGGTTCCTTCCACCTTGCAAGGAGATACGGCAAGCGTTTCCTGCCGGCCTGTCTCTTCCTATTATACCCTGGCCAACCGGACAAAAACACGAACTTCCTCTGCCGGAAAGTTCTCTTTCACAAGAGACTGGCTGACAAACGGGAACAATCTCGTAGTTTCGGGCAATGTCGCCTCTATCAGGAAAGATAATATCAATATCTATGATTCTCCCGGCTTTTTTATGCACACTTTCCTCGAACGTCTCCACGCAAAAGGGATCATTGCCCCCCAATCTTATGCATTTGCAGAATTGCCGCGTGACAGCGTCCCTGTGGAACGAATGGCAGGATGGAATACATCGGTGCAGAAAGTCCTGAACCAATTGATGAAAGAGAGCGACAACCTCAATGCGGAAGCATTCCTCTGCCGCCTTGGCGCACAGGCCACAGGAAAGAAACAGGTGGCTGCCGAAGACGGAATCGTAGAAATCATGAAGTTAATCCGCCGCCTGGGGCACGACCCGAAGGACTATAAGATTGCGGACGGCTGCGGACTCTCCAATTATAATTACCTCTCTCCCGCCCTGTTGGTCGATTTCCTGAAATATGCGTATTCGCGGACGGGAATCTTTCAGAAACTTTATAAGTCTCTCCCCGTAGGCGGTGTGGACGGCACATTGAAAAACAGGATGAAGGGTGCGCCCGTCTTTCGGAATGTGCATGCCAAGACAGGCTCGTTCACTGCCATCAATGCGCTTGCAGGCTACCTGCGGATGAAGGATGGGCATGAAGTAGCCTTTGCCATTATGAACCAGAATGTGCTCTCGGCTGCTAAGGCAAGGGCATTCCAGGATAAGGTCTGCGAGGTGATTATCGGAAAATAACTTGGATGCTTCTGTCGATGGTTTGAGATTATATAAAAAGAAAATTGTATTCTCTAATATACAAAAACACATGGATTTTGTTTACCAGAGAATACAATTATAGTTGTATAGGGCAGGATTCTGTATATCCTGTGTTCTATTTACTTCACGTATTCAGCCCAATTCGTATTCTTCATATCACCGCTCTTGCCCAATTCAGCATGCATGCCGAGTGCGGCCTGAATAGCGTGCGGAGTCTGAGCCTTGCCGCCGGCCAGTTTGCAGTAATCCCAAAGCAGTTGTTTGTAGTCGGGATGCGCACAGTTTTCGATGATAGCCTGCGCACGTTCTTTCGGGCCCTTGCCACGTAGGTCGGCAACACCCTGTTCGGTGATGACGATGTTGACATCGTGCTCCGTGTGGTCGTGGTGGGATACCATCGGCACGATAGCGCTGATTTTCCCTTCCTTGGCCACAGACGGACAAGTGAAGATAGAGATATAAGCATTGCGGGTGAAGTCGCCCGAGCCGCCGATGCCGTTCATCATCTTCGTGCCGCCGATATGGGTTGAATTTACGTTACCGTACAAGTCGACTTCGATAGCCGTATTGATAGAGATAACGCCGAGACGGCGAACTACTTCCGGATTGTTGGAGATTTCCGACGGACGGAGCACCAGCTTGTCGCGGAAGAAGTCCATGTCGTTGTAAATACCTTCCAGACAGTCGTTTGTCACAGTCAGCGAACAAGCGCTGCCGAACTTGATACGTCCTTCGCGAATCAGTCCGATTACGGAATTCTGAATCACCTCAGTGTACATTTCAAATGCCGGAATCGTCTTGTCACGTCCCAACGCGCCGAGCACAGCATTGGCGATGTTTCCTACGCCCGATTGCAACGGAAGGAAAGTAGACGGGATGATGCCGCGCTTCATGTCCGCAGCGAGGAAGTCGGCAACGTTCTGTCCGATTTTGTCGGTCAACGGATCAGCATCGGCGAAAGAACGTGCTTCGTCGGGCCAGTTTGTCTCCACTACGCCTACGATTTTCTTCGGGTCTACCTGGATGTATGGCAGTCCGATGCGGTCGCTCGGTTTGTAGATAGGTATTTCGCGGCGATAAGGTGGGTCGAGCGGTTCGTACACGTCATGCAGTCCCATGCAGGATTTGCTGTGCGCGCTGTTCAGTTCCACGATAATCTGGTCGGCAAGACGGCAGATAGTCGGGGAGATACCGCCGGCGGCAGTCAGGTAAATCTTTCCGTCGGGAGTTACTTCGCAGGCTTCGATGATGGCTACGTTCACTTTGCCCATGAACCCGTAGCGCACTTCCTGTGCCATCTGTGAGAGGTGTATGTCGTTGTAGGCAATCTCTCCATTGTTCACGGCTTTACGGAAATCAGAGTTCGTGGTATAAGGGGCACGGTAGCGGATAGCTTTCGCGCGTGACAGCACGCCGTCGCAAGACTCTCCGGTAGAGGCGCCCGTAAAGATACTTACCTGAAATGGATTTCCTTTGGCATGTTCCGCTTCCGCAATCTTTGCGAGTTCCGCTGTAACAGCCTTGGCCGTTCCTGCGGGAGTAAACCCGCTCAGGCCGATGTTGTAGCCATGTTTGATAAGGCTTGCAGCTTCTGCTGCCGAAATACGATTAAGTGACATAAATAGTACAATTTCGTGTTAAAATACAGTTGATATCTAATAAGTTAATAATTTGCTTTATTGCCGGAGGTCTTAGGCACGGATTACACAGATTTCACGGTTTTAGTGAATTTACTGTTTTCACGAGCTTTACTGTTCTCACGGTTTCATTGTTTCCACAAGTTTCACTGTTTCCACGGTTTCCGGAAAAGATTATGTAAAACAACAGCGTAATCCGTGTAATCCGTGTCTGAAATAAACCTTCATGATTTCAATTCCCGTCAGTATTTCCGTTGAAGTATCTCTCCCCATATGATAGCCCGTCGCGCTTCTTCCGCCGAGTGGATTGTGAAGTCTTCGTTGTTATCTGATGATTCGTGAGGAGCGTTATAATGAGAACCTTGCCTGCTGTTCAGCTCATCCTGAGCGGCACTGTTTGCCAGTGATGCGGCAACGGACACTTCTTCTTTTTTCTTCTTCTTCTTCTGCTGCTGTTGCTTCGGTGTCTGCCTGGAAGCTTGTTGCGAAGATCTTTTGGAAGTCGGCGGCTCGACAGGTATCGGTCGGAGTAATTCGTCCAGTGACTTGGGTCTGCTCCACGCTTCGGGCATGGGAACAGCATCCGGCTCTATTTCGGTGGGTGATGATATCGGGGGAACGGGGCGTTTGTCAGTAGCTTTTTTTGATTTACTATTCTTACTCACCTCTTTGAATATTCCCACAAGAATGACACCTGCTATCAAGAGAAATTTCAAGAAATCTTCCATTGTGTTTCACTTCTAATTAGTAATCCGCCAAAGTTACACATAAAATCCGGTTCGGGCTAACTTTTTATTATGAAAAAAGGGCAGCTTCACAGCTCCCCTTAATTTTTTTAACCTAAACCTTAACTATGAAAAAATCTAATGTTTCTTTCATTGCACAAATGTGAAAAATAAATTTAAAATTACCAAGGAAGCACCCGGAAAATGTTTACTCCATTAACATAAATTACAAGTTAGCATGCTAAACCATAAGATTTTGCGTAATTTTTGTGCCATTTTACCACTTATTGGAAGCGAAGCCGTATCTTTGCGCCCGAATCTTTAATTTATAATTTGAATATGAACGAATTAACGGGAGCGGACTTTAAATCCGCAACTGAAACGACCGAAGACAACAAAAAGTTGTTTATCGAAACCTACGGCTGCCAGATGAACGTGGCCGACAGCGAGGTGATTGCCTCAGTGATGCAAATGGCGGGATACTCCGTAGCCGGAACGCTTGAGGAAGCCGACGCCGTGTTTATGAACACCTGCTCCATC
This sequence comes from Bacteroides congonensis, assembly GCF_900130125.1. Lineage (GTDB taxonomy): Bacteria > Bacteroidota > Bacteroidia > Bacteroidales > Bacteroidaceae > Bacteroides > Bacteroides congonensis. Next base: position 824,028 of record NZ_FQXY01000010.1, on the reverse strand, counting down.
CGCGACAATGCGGAGCAGAAAATCCTGAACCGCCTGGAATTTTTCCACTCGCTGAAGAAAAAGAAGAAACACCTCATTGTAGGCGTACTGGGATGTATGGCCGAACGGGTGAAGGATGATTTGATTACGAATCATCATGTCGACCTCGTAGTAGGCCCGGATGCCTACCTCACCCTGCCCGACCTGATTGCCGCCGTAGAAACCGGCGAGAAGGCAATCAACGTGGAACTTTCCACCACCGAAACCTATCGGGACGTGATTCCCTCGCGCATCTGCGGCAACCACATCTCCGGATTCGTGTCCATCATGCGCGGCTGCAACAACTTCTGCACCTATTGCATCGTTCCCTACACCCGTGGACGCGAGCGTAGCCGTGATGTGGAAAGTATCCTCAACGAAGTGGCAGACCTCGTTGCGAAAGGCTATAAGGAAGTCACCCTGCTGGGGCAGAACGTCAACTCCTACCGTTTTGAGAAGCCGACAGGCGAAACCGTCACCTTCCCGATGCTTCTCCGTACCGTTGCCGAAACCGCTCCGGGCGTGCGCATCCGTTTCACCACCTCTCATCCGAAGGATATGAGCGACGAAACACTGGAAGTCATCGCACAAGTGCCCAACGTGTGTAAGCATATCCATCTGCCCGTACAAAGCGGAAGTTCCCGCATCCTCAAACTGATGAACCGCAAATATACCCGCGAATGGTATCTCGAGCGTGTAGCCGCCATCAAGCGCATCATCCCCGACTGTGGACTGACAACGGATATCTTCTCCGGTTTTCATTCTGAAACGGAAGAAGACCATGCCCTCTCCCTCTCCCTGATGGAAGAGTGCGGATACGATGCCGCCTTTATGTTCAAATACTCCGAGCGTCCGGGAACGTATGCTTCGAAACATCTCGAAGACAACGTGCCCGAAGAGGTGAAAGTACGCCGCCTGAATGAAATTATCGCCTTGCAGAACCGTCTGTCCGCCGAATCCAACCAGCGTTGCATCGGCAAGACGTATGAAGTCCTCGTGGAAGGTGTCTCCAAGCGTTCGCGCGACCAACTGTTCGGCCGTACTGAGCAGAACCGTGTCGTCGTGTTCGACAGGGGTACGCACCGTGTCGGTGACTTTGTCAATGTACGCATCACCGAAGCCAGTTCGGCTACGCTGAAAGGGGAAGAGGTGTAAATTCCATCGCAGAATTTCACTAAGAAACTTCACCACAGATTACACGGATTCACACAGATTTGTTATTCCGGTTTCCGGCACTGCCAAATTTAAAACAGTCTTATAAAGAGACAGGAATAAATGAAAAATCTGTGTGAATCTGTGTAATCTGTGGTGAAAAGTGTGAGCTGTGATAATCTGTGGTGAGCTTTACATCATCATGTGCCTGCGAATCGAGAACTTCACGATTGCCATCGCATTGATGGACGCGAACGGAATATCCATCGGCTCATGATGCGTATTGTAACTCACCAGTTTGATGCACCCTTCCTTCTCCGACCGGTTCGCATATTTCACCGCCAGATACTCGTCTCCGTCAATCATGAACGACACCAGATATATTTCCCCGTAAATGACATTGTCGAAACTGCTGATTTCCTTGTATCCGATGATGTCCCCCGATTTCAGTATGGGATACATGCTGTCCCCGTTTACATACACCGCCCCGTCACAGACGGAAATATTCGGAATCAATATCTTCCCCAGCGCGTACTGCTGCTTGTTGACGAATAATGTTTTCAGATTTGCCGCCGCCGTGATGTCATATAACGTCACACTCCGGTCGTCTACCGGTTCCACTGTTTTAGGATTGTGTATAATCTCCACTTCTCCCTGTGCCAGTTCGCTTTCGCAGAATCTCGGCTGGTGCTTCGGACTTCCTTTTCCTAACAGCAGCCAGTTGTAATCCACCGTGTTTCCCAATTTGTTGAGTAGCAAGCGGAAATCTATGCTGTTTCGTGCACACCAGTTGGATACTGTGCCACGTGAAACACCTAAATATTCAGCTAATTCACTGTCGTTCTTGAAGTTCAGAGCCTGTTTGGCACGCTTCACGATTCCTGTAACATCCAGAAATGTATCCATTCTATTATCGTTTAATTTTGATGTAAAAATTCATAAACTCGCTAATCGCTCATTGATAATCTGTTATCTACTTTTTTAAAATTAATTTCTAAAACTATTTGTTTTCTTTATGAAAACTATTTTATCTTTGTAGCGAAGAAATCAGAAATATGTTTCAAAATTATAAATTTAAAATAGAAAAACCATGAGAAACCGCAAAAAGTTTACGAAAGGTTGCAAAAAACCTCATCCACCGCCTTTCTAAGGAAGCCGTGCCGGATGGACGGAAGCAATATAGAGTCCGCTTGCAGCATCTATATATCCTGCGTTTAGCATCTATATATCCAATGTGCAGCCGATATATCTCCAATATACAGCAACTATATGTCCTGCGCGCAAGCCATATATCTCCAATATACAAACAGAAATTTAAATATGAAAACTATAAAAACGGAAAAGCAGTATGGAAACCTTGATGAACCAATCTCTGCACATCTGCGGATGTTGCAAGCGGGAGCTTCCGCGGGAAGCCTTCTATATGAACCAGCGTACGCGGACTACGGACAACTACTGCAAAGAATGCCGTAAGGCAAACGCACGCAGACATCGCAACCAGGATAAAAGTATATCATTTGAAAACAAACCCCTTTCCTATCCGGTGATAACCGAGGTGAAGGATTACGCTTTGCGTATGTTCCTCATCCGCCATGCCCGGCAGGTGGTGGCGGACAGTATCCGCCGGAAACAGGAAAAGGAAAAACTACGCGTACTATGGGAAGAATAAAACGGGGACTGGATTATTTCCCCATGAGCACCAGTTTCATGCACGACCGCATGGTGCGTCGTGTCATGAAACGTGAAGGCGACGCTGCTTTTGCCACGTTGGTAGAAACGCTGTCCTACATCTATGCCGGAAAAGGGTATTACATCTCTGTCAATGATGAGTTTTACGACGAACTGACGGACGGCCTTTACAGTACGGATATGGACGATGTGAAACGTATCATCGCCTTGTCCGTGGAATGCGGGCTGTTTGATGCCGGTCTTTACCGGCAGTATGGCATCCTGACTTCCGCCGACATTCAGCGGCAGTATCTCTTTATCACTAAGCGCCGTAGCAGTTCGTTGATAGAACCGGCTTACTGCCTGTTGGAAGCAGAGGAGCTTGCGTCCTACCAATCTTCTCAAAGCAGCAAAAACAGTGCGGATGATACTGATAACAAAACAGCCGATGATGTAACATCAACTGCTGATTCTGCAACATCAAGCACCAGTTCTGTAACAATGGAAGCCGAAATTGCGACATCGGGTACACAAAACAAAGAAAAACAAACAAAAACAAAGGAAAACAAATTAAACCACCTCTCTGACTCTCCTCAAGGAGAGAACGGCGGAGGAAAAAATTTGAAAAGAAGGAAGGTGATGACGCAGGAAGACATCGACAATCTGCAACCACCGTGCGACGGCATACAGCGTAACTTCGAGGGACTGCTGGATAACCTTCGCTCTTACAAGATTCCACCTTCCGAGCAATACGCCATTATCCTGAAAAGCAATTTCGGAGCTATCGGACACCCGGTGTGGAAGGGTTTCAGCAGCATCCGGGGGAGTAACGGGAAAATCAAATTGCCGGGACATTATCTTTTGAGCGTAATTAATTAATTTATGAACGCACTTTGAAAAAATGATTGGGTCAGTCTGAAAAATACCCGTATCTTTACAGTGTCATTAAGCTTGAGGACAAAACTAAACTAATTTATTAACACAAAAAACTATTACATTTATGCCAGTATTGTACAAACCCTTCCAGTCGGTTCTGGAAGACAAGAACAAAAAGAAACTATTTCATCCCCGTGTGATATACACGGCCAACGTGACAACCACCCAACTCGCCAAAGAGATAGCGGCTTACTCGTCTCTCTCCACAGGTGACGTGAAGAACACGCTTGATAACCTAGTGACAGTGGCTGCCCAGCACCTGCAAGCATCGGAAAGTGTAACGCTCGACGGCTTCGGAACTTTCCGCATGGTGATGAAGTCCAACGGCAAAGGTGTGGAGCTGCCGGAAAAAGTATCGGCTGCCCAAGCTTCCCTTACCGTCCGCTTCCTGCCCAATTACACCAAGAATCCTGACCGTACTACGGCTACCCGCTCTTTGGTGACAGGCGCCAAGTGTGTCCGTTTCGACCTTGCCGATACTTCGGCCTCGGGTGGCGGAAATGACGGTAAACCCGATGGTGGCGGTTCAGGCGGTGATGGCGGGGAAACCCCCGACCCGGATCCGGCAGCATAAACTGTCTGCATGGCGCGACACAAACACGAATGACTGACTAAACGGAGTTTTTAACTAGACTAGTAAACTAATTATCCATTGACATGCGAATTATCAACTTAATCGTGGTGCATTGCAGCGCCACGCGGGGAGATTCTACACTCTCACCGGAAGCTTTAGACTTGATGCACCGGCGTCGCGGGTTCAACGGAACAGGCTATCATTATTACATCCGCAAGGATGGAACGTTGCACCTCACCCGTCCCCTCGAACGCATCGGAGCCCACGTAAAAGGCTTCAACGCTCACTCGATAGGTATCTGCTATGAAGGTGGTCTGGACTGCCGGGGACGCCCGGCAGACACCCGGACTCCGGCACAGCGTTCCACGCTCCGGCTGCTCGTCGGGCAGTTGCAAGAGAGATTTCCCGGCTGCCGGGTGTGCGGACACCGCGACCTCTCGCCGGACTTGAACGGAAACGGTGAGATAGAACCGGAAGAGTGGATTAAACAGTGCCCGTGCTTCGATGTGGCGAAGGAATTCAAGGAGTTCGGAGAATTCCCGGCACAGACGGAGAACACGGAAGAACACAGAGTAACACAACAAATTAAAGAACGGAAAGGAGGTAAATTATGGCAATGAAGAAATCAGTATGGGATATGATCCTGAAAGTGGTTATCGCAGTGGCTTCGGCTTTGGCTGGCGTTTTGGGCGCTAATGCGATGAATCTGTAAGAGAGTGTTTTGATTTATAGGGGATTATAAGAAAGCAAATATTTATATAAAACTATTTTATGGATGTTGGTTGTCTTGTAAATTGAGATCAACTATTGGTCTCTTAAATCCCCTTCAATTATTAATAAAATATTTATTTGTATATGAAATATTTAAGTTTTTTATTTTTTTTCTTACTGAGTTCTTGTGTTGTAGTAAATGCTCAAGAAAGAGTCTCTAATGCGAGGACAGTCAGTGGAGAGCGTAATATTTTTGCAGAACCGCATACAGTTGTGATTCCTCCCTCTCCACAATCTCAAATATTTGAACAGTATATTAATCATCGAGTGACGGAATATAACGGATTACCCGAAATCAATATTCCTTTGTATACAATTAAGATTAAAGGACTGGAGATTCCTATTATGTTGTCTTATCATGCTTCAGGTATCAAATATAAGCAATTCGATGGAGATATTGGGGCAGGTTGGAGTATTAATGCCGGTGGGTATCGAGTTAGTCGTACCATTTATGGTCGGCCTGATGATGAATACGATTTTTATGATAGTGAATTGTTTCATGACCGTTTGCTCCATCGTACTTCTTCTTATAGTACTGATTCGCTTGTTGCAAGTGTTTGCTTGGGACCTGCAGAAGCTCAGGATGTGGAACCACATGTGAAACCACACTTGAAAGATAGTGAATATGACCAATTTGTGTATATAGCTCCTACCACTAGTGGTCATTTTATTATTAATGACAGGCAAACGCATCAAGTAGATGTTTTGAGTGATAATCCGGATAAGGTAAGGCTATTTCATGATACCCGCCTGCGTCATATAGATATTACTGATGGTAATGGCTTTTCCTATTTATTTGGTTATTCAGATATGTCAGGTGCTGCAGGAGAAGTTGTATATGATTCAAAACTTGGATATAATGTAACAACCGGATGGGCTTTGTCAAGTATACAATCCCCTTATAATGAGAATGTATTATTTAAGTATGGTCAATATCAAGCTTATACAGCACGTTATTTGGCTAAGTCTTATACATTGACAGATGCATCTGAACATTGTTCGCTAAATTATCCATTGTTTATGAATCCTAATCTCATTACTTGGCATGGTTTGAAATGGGATAATCAGGCTGATTATTTCAAGCCTTCCGATCTTTTGCTTGTTAATTCAATTGAGACAGATCAAGTTATGGTTTCATTTACTCGTGGTAGAAAATATTCTTGCTTTGACCATGGGGAATATACTCCTTCTGTTTGCGGTGAATATGTCTTGACAAAAATAACTGTAAAAGACAAAAACAGTGGGAAGTATCTCAGAGTGATATCATTTGATTATGGGCTTTCTCCTCAAAATGCTGATGACTCTACGGATTTAAAGCCTTGGCATCGTTTGTTGTCTTCGATTTCAATAAAAGATGGCATGGATAAACCAATACAAAAATATAAATTCGGGTATAATGATGCCCCTGCTGGTAGTGGCTCTTTTCCTGATCTTTGGGGGTATTACAAAGAAGATCCGTATAGAGAAAATGAAGTAGATGGTTCATATCGTGATTTATTTTTTGATACCATATTCAATAATGACCAAATAGTATCAACCATATCTAACGGTTGGATAGTTTCGAAAATGAAATTAGGTGATATGTATGATGGTATTCGGAGATACAATCGCTCAGTAATTGATAAGGTTCCAGATTACTTCTCATTGAAGTCTATTCAATATCCAACTGGAGGAATAACCCGGTATTTTTATGAGAGCAACGAATATAGGAATGGAATAAAAGGTGGAGGATTGCGAATTAAAAAGATTATTTCTGAAGGAGAAAAACCTGTTACTACTGAATTTTTCTACGGTAATGGTGTATTGTCAGGTGGTTTCTCTGATTTTAAAAGATGCTTTGCTGAAGAATATCACTATTTTTCAACCTATATTAATACTTTTGGTCAACCAGAACCTTATCTTTTAGGAACCTCTCAGTCTATAAAAGTTTATGGAGGTAACCCTTTGGATATGAATGCAGGTCTATTTATGAAGATATATTATGATAAGGTAATAACCAAACAATATGATCAGGCAACTCAAGCTTACATTGGGCAAACAGAGTCTCAATATTTTAGACAATTACCGGAATATGAACTTAGCTATGAAAATTCCATGCCAAATTTTAAAGCTAATGGGACGTTTCATGTAGATAACTATGTTGGTTATGGGAGAGAGCATGTACAAATATATCGGTTTGGATTAGAGCCTAGATTATTATCTCGTACAGTCTACAATCAGGATAGTGTAATGGTCAAAAACGAACAGTGGGAATATTCTATTTTGGAGCGTTCCTCAAGGGAGGGGCTTCATGCAAAACAAAAAATATTCTTTGAAAATTATCCAGGACAAAGTAACTCTCCAAGTAATTATGAGCATTATAAAATTATTCCTTATATATTCGATTCTGGTTTTTATAATATTGAATATTGTAAAGAGAAACCTGTCTCTTATACACTAAAGCAATATGACCAAGATGGACAAAACCCTGTAGTTGTTTCCACCAGTTACGAGTATGATTCAATAGGTCGTGTGAAAGGAGAAATAACCGATTATGGAAATAATAGTCAAAAAGAAGAATGGTTTACCTATCCTGCTGTTAACAGCTATCTTTATAATCGCAATATGTTACAAACCATTGTAGAGAAGGTTAATAAAGAAAATCAAATAGAAACGGAGAGATGGCGTTATCATTTTCCTGATCATGTCGTATATCCTGATAGCTTATTTCATTCTAATGGAGCAGAGATGCGTTTAGAATTTACATTTGATAAGTATGATTTTTGCGGAAATTTATTGCAATACACACGTCTTGATGGAGTGAAAGTTTCTTATATCTGGAGTTACGAGCATAAATATCCAATTGCAGAAATTGTAAATGCCTCTTTGGAAGATATTTATGCTTATATATCTTCATCGACCTTGGAAAATATGGCTTATAAAAGCGAACCTTCAGCAGGTGATTGGGAAACTTTAATTTATTTGAAGGAACAACTGAAATCGGCCCATATCACTATTTATAAGTATAAGCCATTGGTGGGAATGATAGAAAAGATAGAACCCTCCGGATTTACTACTTGCTTTCATTATGACGATTTCGGTCGTTTGATACAGACTGCATTTAAAGAAGAAGGAGTAGAACGTATGGTTCAATCTTATGAATATAATTATAGCATACGATAAAATCATGAAACAACTATATATACTATTTATTTTTATGGGGTTGCTATACCCTACAATGCAAAGTTATGCACAATCTGATTTTAATTATTTGAGAACAACTAGTGCAACCTCAGAGGATGGTACGGGGCTTATTAATACTTCCTATTATGATGATTGGGGGAGATTATGGGAAGATGTTCAACAAAACGTAGGTCCGTTTAATCAAGATCGTATAACTTATTATGAATATGATTGTAGAAGTCAATTGGAAAAAGCATGGAAGCCGGTGATTGTTAATTATAACTTTGGTAATATTTATCCTACTAGTTTGCTGAAAACGGCATATAAGAATTACTATGGAACTGATGAGATACCTTATTCGCTTACTACCTATGAGAATTCTCCTCTTTGTCGCTCTGTAAAAAACATAGGTGCCGGAGCTCAATGGCATAATAATGATAAGGTTCAAAAGACGAGATATCTGACGAATAATAGTGATTATCCATGTCGGACAATTACTACAACAGAAGATCGCCAATTAATTCTATTAAATATTGGGCAATTATATTCTAATGGCGAGCTATTAGTTACGGAATCGGAAGATGAGGATGGCAAGTTGCAGTATGAGTTTAGAGATAAGCGAGACCGTGTAATAATGACAAGGCAGTTAGATAACGAAGAGGCTTTTGATACCTACTTTGTTTATGATAGTTATGGCAATTTGCGTTCTGTGCTTCCTCCTATGGCTACTGATGTTTTGGTGGAAGATTCGGTATTGGATGAATCTAATGAAATTATACAAAAGTATGCATTTCTTTATAAATACGATGCTCGTAACCGTTGTATTGCAAAGAAGCTTCCTGGATGTGAATGGGAATATTTTATTTATGACATGTCTGACAAACTTATCTTTTCACAGGATGGAAATCAGCGCTCACAGGCTATTCCCAAATGGACTTTTTATCTCTATGATGTTTTTCAGCGAATGGTATTAAAAGGTGTATGTTCGAATGGTCAACTTGGTGATATTGTCTCTACACTCGTAACCTGTGTTTGGGATGGAGAGGAAGGTATAGATCATAGTGGGTATACAGCAAATATTGAACTCAATTCGCCTGAAGTACATATTGCTAATTATTACGATGGTTATGAATTCTTAGCTCGTTCAGGTTTTTCAGCCTCTCATTTTCCTGCGGCGACCATAAATGCTAAGGGATATTTGACAGGAACGGTAAGCCGTGTATTAGGAAGTGATGTAGATTCTTTCGTTTACAAGGCTTTGTATTATGATTTGCGTGGACGTGTTGTGTCTCAGGTAACTAATAATTGGGGGAAATATGATCTGATTCATACTGATTATACGTATACAGGAAAGCCTTTGCATGTACGAATAGAGCACTTGCACGGCAATGCGGTACATACAGAGCAATATAGTTATACCTATGGTTATGAAGAGCGCCTTGATAAGGTTGAATATCAGATTGATGACAGAACTCCTATTGTAATGAGTGAACAACATTACGATGATTTAGGACGTTTGTCAGAGAAGTTATTTCATAACGGTATGTATTCAAATCATTACACTTACAATATTCGTGACTGGCTTACCGGTGTTAATGGTACTCATTTTTCACAGTCGTTGCATTATACGGATGGCATTGGCAATCCTTGTTACAATGGAAATATCAGCAGCATGACATGGAGTACGGATTCTCTGATAACCAAAGGGTATACGCTTACGTATGATGGACTTTCTCGATTGAAGAACGCCGTTTATGGTGAAGGACCGTCATTGTCTGACAATCCGAACCGCTTTAACGAACAGGTGACAGATTACGACAGGAATGGGAATATTCTCGGCCTGTTACGTTGCGGTCGGACTTCTACAGATAGTTATGGTTTGGTAGATAATCTGAATCTTGTCTATGACGGCAATCAGTTACAATCGGTATCCGACAACGTTATCCTTTCCGCTGCATCCTCCGGAATGGAATTTAATGACGGAGCCCACTCGTTTACGGAATACGTTTACGATGCCAACGGTAATTTAGCGAAAGATTTAAATAAGAAGATCATTGATATCCAATATAATTGTTTAAATTTGCCATGCCGGGTTGAGTTTGAGAATGGTAATAGTGTTGCTTACTTGTATGATGCGAACGGGACGAAATTACGTACTACGCATGTAATAGAAAACGATACGACCGTTACAGGCTACTGCGGCAATGTGGTCTATGAAAATGGTGTTCTGGTTCGATTGTTGACGGAAGCAGGTTATGTCTCCTTGAATGATAATAGATATCATTACTTTATCCAAGACCATCAGGGAAACAACCGTATGATTGTTGACGAAGATGGAAATATAGAGGAAGTGAATGATTATTATCCGTTCGGTGGATTGATGGCTTCATACGGTGATGTTCAGCCTTACAAGTATAACGGCAAGGAGCTTGACGGAAAAGGCGGGCTGGATTGGTATGATTATGGGGCGAGACATTATGATGTGGTGTTGGGTAGATGGAATGGAGTAGACCCATCCTGTGAGAAATATTACACTTGGAGTCCTTATGCTTATTGTAAGAATAATCCGGTGTTGAGGGTAGATCCGAATGGTAAGGATGATTATACAATAAATAATAAGGGGCAACTTTTTAGAACTTCAACAAACAACTTTTCATATGATAGGCTGATTTATTCTAAAAATAAGGAAATCTCAATTGTTGTAAACGACAAGAGTTTACTTCCGGAAATGTATGCTGTACAAAAGTCGAACAAGAATGCTGGTATAGAATATTACAATTCAACAGCGAATCTTGATGATGCGGTGGCTGTCTTTAAATTTGGTGCAGACAATACAGGTGTAGAGTGGAAATTGGATGTATATGATGACCAGGGGAGTAAAACTGCCATTGTGGGTACTTCCGGCAGAGAAAGCAGCGTCTTTTCAGACGTGCAGAATAGGTTGGGAGTTAAAGGTGATAAAGTTGTGGATCTTCATTCACATCCGTACAATAAGGAAGCTTCTGATACAGACATGAGGAATTTGAGAATTAATACCGGTGCTATTTATTATAAAGCTGAACAGGAACTTTTGTTTTATGATAAAAAAAGATCTCGTATTGAAGATGAGGTGTTTATAATAAGTACGAGTAAAGAGATGTTGGAAAGGTTAAATGATAAATTTATGAAGTAATGAGGAATACGTTTTTTTATCTAATATTTTTATTTGTTATGGTAGGCTGTATGCAGCCTACCTTTGATAAGGTTCAGCAGACAGTAAAAAAACAAGCAAGTCTGTTGGTAGACAGTGGACTGATAGTCAATAAGTATGTGATATTATATGAGCTGGCAATAAATGATTCCAATCATATTTATCAAATTCAAGCATCAGATTGTCCGGCATGGGGATTTGATTATCCATCAAAAATCGTTCAATATAAGGACAGATACCTTTGTTTTATAGAATTGGACGAATTCCCAATGTCTGCAGAAGAAATGATAGAACAGACAGGTTACTCCGGTAATCTTTCTCGTGAAGGCGGAGGAGGGGAATCGTGGATATTGGTGGTTTCCAAATGTGGCGAGAAGAAGAAATTGATAGAAATTTCGTTGCTTGAGCCGGGTTGGGTTACATATTTTAATATAAAAGAATTATGGCCTTATTTTTCAGGATATGTGAAAGAGGAACCAGTACAGATGGGAATCATTTCTCATGATGTCGAGCTAGATAATTTCTCTTCATATTATAATGCCGATAGCATAAAACAAAAAATATTTTGGGATGAAATATCAAAGAGTACATTGATTAAAGAGATCATTGGGGAAATGTATTTGAAGAACAATACTGATTCTACCATCTGTATACCATTGGAATCCATGAAGCATTATGCCGTTGTAAATAATCACGATAGCCTTTATTTATCGCTTTTAGACTCTTTGCCTATTATTTTAGGACCAGATGAATATAAAATAACCAAATATAAAACCCTTCCTAATCAAGAATGTTTCTTTAAAAATATAGCTTCAGAAAAAGACTGTTGGAGATATCTCTATAATTTATTCTGTAATTCCACTTATTGTCTTTTGGATATAGGCGGAGAGAATGTGAAAAGGAAAATAATGTTTTGTGATGTAGATAATTACGGGTTTAAGCTTAGCGCCAGGTATGGTTATGGGGTTGCTTTGCGAATATTGAATCATGGCATATATGACAAAAATGACATGGGGATAATAAATTCTAGATTTTGGGATGATAAATGGGAGGCTACGGAGGATGCGGAAAAAGAAAGAATTTGGAATGAAGCAGAAGAAAATTTTGAAAGAAATGCAGAGAGAGTATATAGAAAACGGAGGGATAAACATTCGCAATCATAGTAAGCTCGGGATAATTTCGGACTCGCATATCCTACGATAGAGATGATAGTATAGTTTAAATTATAAAAGAAAATTGAATATCTTTTATTTTGAACTTGTCTTACCTTGATATAAACCTGATATAAATTGATTGAAGGCATAGTCAATTTATATTAAGGGCGTTTTATACTCTCTAAATGTGACACCAATAGTTATTTGATTAAAGATTTAACTAAAGGAGTTCACGTTAGATGTATTCTATCTGAAGGTATATGTAGAATATAATACCAATCAATATGAAGATAAAAGGTAGCAGTCCCTAAAGTATAAAGATATAAATATCTTGTCTGAAAATGGGATATTTACAAATAATTTCAGTAGTTTTGTGAATAGAACAATGAAACACTTTTGATAAGATATTATGAAAGAACACAACGTAAAAGACTTGACTAACCGCTACTATTTACATACTATGTGTGTATCGACAGCGAAAAAGATTGGAATAGCTTTATTGCTATCAACTGCATTACCTGTTTCCATGCTTCATGCAGAGAATAAAAGGGAAAATCCGACTCATCTTACACAAAGCTCTACTACTGGTCAAACGAATCTTTCGCAAGATACGCTGAAGTCATCGTACATCTCGCAGCAGATTGATGGCACTGAACTGATGAAAGTCAAAGATGCTAATTTTGTGAATTCCCTGATAGGAAGGTTGACGGGTGCAACTATCAACCCCGGTGCTTCCGGTGTGGGAGGTTCGGCGAGGATGGTGCTACGTGGATACCGTTCCATCTTGAAATCAAATAATGTGTTGTTCACTCTGGATGGTGTGCCTTTGCCACGGTTGGAGGCAAGACAGCCTTATAATATCTACTGGGGCAGCGGGCAGACTGGCGATGGCATAGCAGCTTTCTGTCCGGATGATATAGAAAACATATCAGTATTGAGTACTGTGGCAGCTTCTACTTTATACGGTAGCCGTTCCGCTAGTGGTGTGGTGATGATTAACACGAAAAAGGCGCATGCCGGAAAGCTGAGGGTGGAAGTGGGAAACAGTACAACTTTCAGCTCACCGTTAGTCATGCCTGAATTCCAGCAGACTTACGACTGGCGATGGGGAGAGAAGTTGAGTCATCCCCAATCGTGGGATCCTGCGGATTTTTTCCGTACCGGACATGCTATCAACAATTCTCTGGCCCTTTCTATCGGGAATGAATATAATCAGACCCGTGTTTCGGCTGTCACAATGAATGGTGCCGGCATTATTCCCAATAACGATGTGGACCGTTATAACTTTTCGTTGCGCAACACCTCTTCTTTATTACGTAACAGGCTGAAACTTGACGTTAACCTGAGATATATCCATACTGCTGAACAGAATATGCAGTCACAGGGTATGTATGGCAATCCGTTGGTTCCGGTTTATCTGCTTCCTGATGTATTGCTGGAGCGAATCCCTGTCTATCCGGGCAGTAGCGATAAATATAGTTATAAAGATCTTTTTGAGGTTTACGTTCCGGAGTTGGATGGCAATGTACAATATTGGCCTTTGGGAGAAATGGGACTGGGTATGCAGAACCCCTATTGGACAATAAACCGTAATATGTATAATCGGAAGAAGAAACGCTTGATAGGCGGCATAGGGGCTAAGTTTGATTTGAATTCCTGGCTCAATGTGTCAGGGCGGATCCAGTATGACCGGGATAAGGAGTTTGGGACTCAAAAACTCTATGCATCTACTGTATTTGCCGGCCGGTTGGGCACGTACTATGAGAATGAGAATAAAAATACGCAGATTTATTCTGAATTCTTGCTCAATGCCCGCAAGGCGATGGGCGATTTCTCAATCGATGCTACTTTAGGCAGTTCGGTCTGTGATACAAAGTTTGATTATTCTAACAGTGGAGGAGAGTTGGGAACGCTGAATCTTTTTGAACTGTCCGCATTAAGTAAAAGGGAAGGGGCGTACTCCATGCATCTGCAGCGGGATTATCATGACCGGACTACCTCGTTATTTATGCTTGCGCAACTGGGATATAAAAATCGCCTGTTTCTGGACTTGGGTGGACGGATGGAGTGGCTTAAGTTCTGGGATGACGATGATTCGCGCTCTTCTACTGATGTTTTCTATCCTTCGGCAGGAGTGTCTGTGGTGCCGACCGGGTGGCTGTCCGCCAATCCCGACAGGATTCTTTCATTTCTAAAACTCAATTATACTTATAGTGAAACAGGCAATAGTTTTACCGATTATATTTTCCTGAACAAGGAAAGGGTAGGTCTGGAGCCGAGATTGGTTGATAACAATCTTGAACCTGAACGTACGAAATCCCACGAAATAGGGCTGAATGCAGGTTTCCTTGATGATAAGATTAATTTGGCGTTTACAATGTATAAGACATCGACTTCCGATCTGCCGTTTGGGGGATATGTTCCTGTTCCTTATCCTTCTGCAGATTCTCCTACAGATCTCTATTTAATGGATACCGGATGTAGAGTTGATAATAAAGGTTTTGAACTCAGCTTGGGGACAAATATGAATATCGGGCAGGTGAAGTGGAACGGGCGTTGGACTTATTCCATCAATAAGAATGAAATCAAGCAGATTAGGGAAGTTCGGAAGAATTCGGTAACGGGTGAAGATGTGGTGTTGGACGAAGTTAAAATGGCCGAAGGCGGCAGTTGGTATATCCCGCTGAAAAAGGGTGGCTCGATTGGTGATATATATGTTACCGATTTACAGAGAGATGCGCAAGGAAATGTCATTGTGGATAAGGCTTCGCAGAATATTGTTCCTGCCCGGGATTATATCTATGCGGGTAATGCCGACCCTAAATATACGATGGGGCTGGCGAACAGCTTCTCCTGGAAAGGCTTGGAGGTTGATTTTGTGATTCATGCCCGTTTCGGAGGTGTAGGTTTGTCGATGACTCAAGCGGTTATGGATCAATTTGGCGTATCTCAGGCTACGGCTATAGCCCGGGATAATGGCGGTGTCTGGGTGAGCGGTGAGAACATTCCGGCTAAGGACTATTACCAAAAGGTGGGAGGAGCGCGTACAGGGATGGTGTATACATATGACGCCACTAATATCCGCCTTGCCGAAATGTCAATAGCCTATCATATTCCCGTCAACCGGTGGGTGAAGTGGATACAAGACGTGCGGGTGGCGTTAGTGGGGCGTAACTTGCTTATGTTGTACAATAAAGCTCCGTTTGATCCGGAATCTACGGCAAGCACCGGAACCTGGTATCAGGGTATTGACTTCTTCCGTCAACCCAGTTGCAGGAATATGGGCTTTTCCGTTAACCTGACTTTTTAATCTTCTATTAAAAGTCCTTAACAAAAGCCTGTTACATCACTTTTTATTTGTTTCTTTGCACCAAATTCGGGTATAGTGTTGTCTTGTGATTCGGGACAACACTTAATTTTGTTTGGAATTAATGGAGAAACTCAGTATAAATGCTTGTCCGGTGTGTGGCAGTACGCACTTGAAACGCGTCATGACTTGTACGGATTTTTATGCTTCGGGCGAACAGTTTGAACTGTATTCGTGTGAGGACTGCGGATTTACATTCACGCAAGGCGTTCCCGTAGAAGCAGAGATAGGCAAGTATTATGAGACTCCCGACTACATCTCCCACACGGATACGCGCAAGGGCGCGATGAATCGCATTTACCATTATGTACGTTCCTATATGCTGGGCCGCAAAGCGCGCCTGGTGGCAAGAGAGGCGCATCGTAAGACGGGGCGTTTGCTCGATATAGGTACGGGAACCGGTTATTTCGCACATACGATGGTGCGCCGTGGCTGGAAAGTGGAAGCGGTGGAGAAGAGCCCGCAGGCACGTGAGTTCGCGAAAACGAATTTCGGCCTGGATGTGAAACCCGAATCGGCGTTGAAGGAGTTTGCTCCCGCCAGCTTTGATGTTATCACCCTTTGGCATGTGATGGAGCACTTGGAGCACCTCAACGAAACGTGGGAAATACTTCGTGAATTGCTGACGGAAAAAGGTGTGCTGATTGTGGCTGTGCCCAACTGTTCTTCTTATGACGCGCAGCGTTATGGAGAATATTGGGCGGCTTATGACGTTCCCCGCCATCTCTGGCATTTCACACCCGGCACTATACAGCAGTTGGCTTCCCGTCACGGGTTTATTATGGCGGCACGCCATCCGATGCCGTTCGATGCGTTCTACGTATCCATGTTGAGCGAGAAGCACCGTGGCAGTTCGAGCAGCTTTCTGAAAGGAATGTATGCCGGAACGCTTGCCTGGTTCAGCGCTTTGGGACGGAAAGAGAGAAGCAGTTCTATGATTTACGTATTCCGGAAAAAGAGATAACGCATGGGAAGTAAAAACAAATATAAGTCAGGTTCGGTATTCGACATGCAGTTCATCACGTCGAGTATCAGTACGACACTGGTGTTGCTGTTGCTCGGACTGGTTGTCTTTTTCGTGCTGACGGCGCATAATCTTTCCGTATATGTCCGCGAGAATATCAGTTTCTCCATTCTTATCAGTGACGATATGAAGGAAGCCGATATTTTGAAACTTCAGAAGAAGCTGAATCAGGAACCTTTCGTGAAGCAATCCGAATATATCTCTAAAAAACAGGCTCTGAAGGAGCAGACGGAAGCGATGGGAACCGATCCCGAGGAGTTCCTGGGTTATAATCCATTTACTGCGTCCCTCGAAATCAAGCTCCATTCCGACTATGCCAATTCCGACAGCATTGCGAAAATAGAGAAACTGGTGAAGAAGAATTCCAATATACAGGATGTGCTTTACAGGAAAGAGCTGATTGATGCCGTGAATGATAATATACGGAATATCAGCCTGGTGCTGCTTGCTTTGGCGGTGGTGCTCACTTTTATTTCTTTTGCCTTGATAAACAATACGATAAGACTTGCCATCTATTCCAAACGGTTCCTCATCCATACCATGAAATTGGTGGGGGCGAGTTGGAGTTTTATACGGGGGCCGTTTCTTCGGAAGAACGTATGGAGCGGCATACTGGCAGCCATGATTGCCGATGCCATATTGATGGGGACTGCCTATTGGGCGGTGACGTATGAACAGGAACTGCTTCAGGTTATCACGCCCGAAGTCATGTTGATAGTATGCGCAAGCGTATTAGTGTTTGGAATTGTAATAACATGGCTATGTGCCTACTTCTCAATGAATAAGTACTTGAGAATGAAAGCGAACAGCCTATACTATATTTAATTCAAAAGAAGAAAAAACTTATGTCAGACAAGCAGAAATTTGCCTTTGATAAAGTGAACTTTATCTTGCTCGCAATAGGAATGGCGATTGTTATTATCGGCTTCCTGTTGATGTCGGGACCCTCGTCGTCCGAAACGGTTTTCGAACCGGATATTTTCAGTGTACGTAGAATAAAGGTGGCGCCCGTCGTTTGCCTGTTTGGTTTTTTGTCAATGATATACGCGGTGTTGCGTAAACCTAAAATGACTGAAGTGCCTAAAATTAAAAGAGAATAAAAAGATATTATGAGTTGGTTAGAAGCATTAATCCTTGGACTGATTCAGGGATTGACTGAGTATTTGCCCGTAAGCAGCAGTGGTCATCTGGCCATCGGGTCAGCATTGTTTGGGATACAGGGCGAAGAGAATCTGGCATTCACGATTGTGGTGCACGTGGCTACGGTGTGCAGCACACTGGTGATTTTATGGAAAGAGATAGACTGGATTTTCCGCGGGCTGTTCAAGTTTCAGATGAACGACGAGACGCGCTATGTCATCAATATATTGATCTCAATGATACCTATTGGTATTGTGGGAGTGTTCTTTAAGGATTATGTGGAGACGATTTTCGGGTCAGGATTGCTGATTGTGGGTTGTATGTTGTTGTTGACTGCCGCACTGCTGACTTTCTCTTATTACTATAAGCCGCGTCAGAAAGAAAAAATCTCGATGAAGGACGCTCTGATTATCGGTATTGCGCAGGCTTGCGCAGTCATGCCGGGGTTGTCCCGTTCGGGTTCTACCATTGCTACGGGGCTTCTGCTGGGCGATAACAAGGCGAAACTGGCACAATTCTCCTTCCTGATGGTTATTCCGCCAATCTTGGGAGAAGCGTTGCTCGACGGAATGAAGATGATGAAAGGTGAGGATGTGGTAGGTGATATTCCTGCGTTGTCGCTGATTGTCGGTTTCCTGGCTGCTTTCGTGGCAGGTTGCCTGGCTTGTAAGTGGATGATTAATGTGGTGAAGAAAGGAAAGCTGATCTATTTCGCTATCTATTGCGCGATAGCAGGATTAGTAACGATTATATTGAGCTGATGAATTTTAAAAAAGGAGAAGTACTGTTTTTTAATAAACCTCTTGGTTGGACTTCATTTAAGGTAGTAGGGCACGCCCGTTATCATATTTGCCGGCGGATAGGGGTGAAAAAACTGAAAGTCGGCCATGCCGGCACGTTGGATCCCCTTGCGACAGGGGTAATGATTGTATGCACAGGCAAGGCAACGAAGAGAATAGAGGAGTTTCAATATCATACGAAGGAGTACGTCGCTACGCTCCGGTTGGGGGCTACCACGCCGTCGTATGATTTGGAGCATGAGATAGATGCTACCTACCCTACTGAGCATATCACACGGGAGATGGTGGAAGAAGTGCTGACGCACTTTATCGGTACGATAGAACAGGTACCGCCTGCATTCTCCGCCTGTATGGTGGATGGAAAGCGTGCTTACGAACTGGCAAGAAAAGGAGAGGAAGTAGAACTAAAGGCGAAACAGCTTGTTATCGACGAGATTGAATTGTTGGAGTGCAGTCTGGATGTTCCCGAGCCGATGATTCGGATTCGTGTCGTATGCAGCAAGGGGACGTATATCCGAGCCTTGGCGCGCGACATTGGTGAAGCGCTCCATAGCGGAGCCCATCTGACAGGCCTGATTCGTACCCGTGTAGGTGACGTCCGGTTGGAAGACTGCCTGAATCCCGAACACTTTAAAGAGTGGATTGACGGACAGGAAATAGAAAATGAAGAAGAAAATAATTAACGTAATAAGGAATAGATATGAAATTATCACAATTCAAATTTAAGTTACCCGAAGATAAGATTGCTCTGCATCCTATGAAATATAGGGATGAGTCTCGTTTGATGGTATTGCATCGTAAAACAGGTAAGATTGAACACAGGATGTTCAAGGAAGTTCTGGACTACTTTGATGACAAGGATGTGTTTATATTCAACGATACGAAGGTATTCCCTGCGCGTTTGTACGGTAACAAGGAGAAGACAGGTGCCCGTATCGAGGTATTCTTGTTGCGTGAATTGAATGAAGAACTTCGCTTGTGGGACGTATTGGTGGATCCGGCGCGTAAGATTCGTATCGGTAACAAGCTGTATTTCGGCCCGGACGATTCAATGGTGGCCGAAGTTATTGATAATACGACTTCCCGTGGACGTACACTGCGTTTCCTTTATGACGGGCCTCACGACGAGTTCAAAAAAGCTTTGTATGAATTGGGTGAAACTCCCCTGCCCCACACTATCATCAACCGTCCCGTAGAGCCGGAAGATGCAGAACGTTTCCAGTCTATCTTCGCGAAGAATGAAGGTGCGGTGACAGCTCCGACTGCCAGCCTGCACTTCAGCCGTGAATTGATGAAGCGTCTGGAAATTAAGGGAGTGGACTTTGCATATATCACTCTGCATGCAGGTCTGGGTAACTTCCGCGACATTGACGTGGAAGACTTGACGAAGCACAAGATGGATTCGGAACAGATGTTTGTGGATGCGGATGCAGTGAAAGCTGTTAATCGTGCCAAAGATAACGGAAAGAATGTGTGTGCGGTAGGTACGACGGTGATGCGTGCCATCGAAAGCGCAGTCAGCACCGACGGGCATTTGAAGGAATTTGAAGGATGGACGAACAAGTTTATCTTCCCGCCGTATGAATTTACTGTGGCCAATTCAATGATTTCCAACTTCCATATGCCGCTTTCTACATTGTTGATGATTGTAGCTGCTTTTGGGGGCTATGAGCAGGTAATGGATGCTTATCACGTAGCATTGAAGGAAGGATACCGTTTCGGTACATACGGAGATGCAATGCTGATTCTGGACAAATAATGGCAAAAGTTTATGTAGGACTCGGCACAAACCTGGGGGATAAAGAACAAAATCTTCGGGATGCCGTGCAAAAGATAGAAGAGCAGATAGGGAAAGTCGTTTCCCTGTCTGCTTTTTACGTTACCGCCCCTTGGGGATTTACTTCTGAGAATAGTTTTCTGAATGCTGCCGCTTGCGTGGATACGGATTTGTCCCCTTTGGCGGTATTGCAGGAGACACAGGCGATTGAACGAGAATTGGGGCGTACCAAAAAGTCCGTTGACGGAGTGTATAGTGACCGTCTGATTGATATTGACCTCTTGTTTTATGAAGATTTAGTGCTTTCTGTAACCTCTCCGACAGGTGCGGAACTGAATCTCCCCCACCCTTTAATGACAGAACGTGATTTTGTAATGCTGCCGTTGGCAGAGATTGCGCCGGAGTTGGTACACCCGGTATTTGGGAAAACTATGAAAGAGATTAGCAGCGGAATAAAGAAGCGGCTGGATTGATATGGCAAGTGCTATAATGATATAAATTAATTATAAAGGTTATACTTTTCTTTTTATTTATTATTTTTGCCGCCGGTTTGTTACTAATTTGAAACAAAAAAGAATGAAGGTAAAGCAGGGCAACAAAGAATTGTTAGAAAAAGAGTTCGAAGAATTCTTTCAAGCAAATTATTCCCGTTTTTATTATTATGCCCTGCGATATATTCCTGATTCTGAGACTTGTAAGGATTTGGTTGGCGATTCGTTCCAATTTATGTGGGAGCGGATTGAAACTTTCCGGATGGATACGGCACTCACCTATATGTACACTCATCTGCATCATCTCTGCATAGATTATCTCCGGCGTCAGGAAAAGCAGGAAGATAATAAGCTGTCTTACTTGTCGATGCTTCGTGAGTGGAATGATGACGACCGACGGGAAAGTGAGGCGCGTATTGTTGTTATTATGCGGTTGATAGAGGAAATGCCGCCCCTGACACGTACGGTGATGGAACAATGCTATGTTTATAAGAAAATGTATCGAGAAGTGGCGCGGTTGACCGGTCTTTCGGAAAGTGGTGTGCGCAAACATGTGATGAAAGGGCTGAACATTATTCGGCAGTATTTTTCTGTAAAGTATAAAAAAGGTGGTAATTATAGTGACTAAAGTAATGTTTGATTCGTAGTAATTACGTGTAGTACATAGAAATGCGTTGATAGAATTATAAATATCATAGAAAAACAGCAAAACTATATGAGTGAGCAAGATAATAAACAAGATAGTAACTGTTGTGAGGATTATCAGGACGTAAGTACTCCCCAGAAGGAGCGTTTGCAGTATGAGTGCGAGCAGGCATTTCTCCGTTTGCAGTTTGAAGAACCATCAGGCGCAGAGGAGTGGAAGAAGTTCAGCAGCCGTGTCCGGCAAGAAAAGAAGAAGTCCCGGAAACTCCGGTCATTTATATTGTTCTCCGCTTCTGCAGCAGCTTTGCTGATTGCTGTATTTTTACTGTGGAGCAATGTGGAGACTACGTTGCACGAGAAGCAAGTGGCGGTGTTAGTGAAGACGGAGCCGGTAAAACAGGCTTCCGTGATTGAGGAGGATATCTCTTCGGAAGAAAAGACAGAAACACCTTTGCCAAATCTCTCAAAGGCGAGGATTGAGAAAGAAGGAGTGGTGCTTTCGGCTACCGAAGCCGACTATACCCGTGCGTCTGTTGAAAAGGTATGCCGTAATATTGTCTCTATTCCCCGCGGACAGGTTTATAAGATTGTGCTGAGCGACGGGACGGAAGTATGGATGAATGCGTCCAGCCGCCTTTCTTTTCCTACACGTTTTTCAGGTTCCCGGCGTACTGTGACTCTTGAGGGGGAAGCATATTTCAAGGTGGCTCGTGACGAACAGCATCCTTTTGTGATTATTACCGATAAAATGACTACCGAAGTACTAGGGACTGAATTCAATGTGAAGGCATATAAGGATTCCGAGGCGCACGTCACATTGGTGCAGGGCTCTGTGAAAGTGCATATGCCCGGAATTGACCGGGAAGTTCTGCTGGTTCCCGGCGATGACATTACCTGTACGGATGACGATTTTCAGGTTCACCAGGTGAATGTGAGCTATTATACTTATTGGATGGAAGGTTATTTCTATTATGATAATGTTCATCTGAGCGACATCCTGAAAGATTTGGGACGTTGGTATAACGTGACGATAGAGATGGAGCAGGATTCCTTGCTTGAAGAGCAGCGCCTTCATTTCGTTGCCGACAGGAGCGAGACCATAGACAGTGTCATTGAAAATCTGAACCTTTACCAATATCTTTCCGTAACAAAGGACGGAGGAAATAAAATAACTGTTCGTAAGCGCGAATAAATATCTTTTTTAGTTCATATTTTATTTGTTTGGTGGACATTTTTGTTCATCAACGGGGCGTTATTTTCTTTTTTTTATGATTGCTCCTGTTGTTCACAATGGATGAGGAAGTGTTTTAGAGCCTTTCTTTCTGATATGAAAAAAAGAAAATGACCGTCAGAATGAAAAAAATAATGTTTTGTTGGGACTATCTTGCTTAATCTTTCGTAGTAATATAAATTTTTAATTTTTCAATATGTTGGATTTATGAAAGATTATTTAAGCAAGAGAGGGACTCTTTTGAATTCAATCGTGATAGCGTTGGTGGTCTTTTTGTTCGCCGGTTTGCCTGTAAGGCAAGCTTTAGCACAGAATGGTTCGAAGAGGTTTGACTTAGTGTGTCATGACGAAGCTATGCCTTCTGTGTTGAAGAAAGTGGAGGAAGCTTCAGGGTTTAAAGTTCTGTTCACTTACAATGAAGTCCAGAACTTCAAGGTGACTATCAACCTGAAACAAAAAACGGTGGAAGAAGCTATGGTGGCTATCACTACTTCTTTTCCGCTTTCTTTCAGGATTAACGGCAAGTATGTGTCGGTCTTGTTGATAAAGCGGCAGGCTACACAGAAAATCACAGGGCAGGTGAAAGATGTTAATGGGGAGCCGCTTCCCGGGGTGAATGTCCGGACGGACGACCCGTCGGTAGGCGGTGCTACCGATATGGATGGGAAGTTTACGATTGCTGTGCCCGAAGGCAAACAGGTAAAAACTGTGCATTTTACTTATATCGGTATGCAGAAGGTATCTGTTCCCTTTGCGGGGAAACCCCTTGCTGTTGTGATGAAAGATGATGCGCATGCAGTTGATGAAGTGGTGGTGACAGGTATTTTCGAACGGAAGAAAGAAGGGTTTACCGGTTCGGCTAATCGGATGTCCGGTGAGGAGATTCGTAAACTGACTTCGGGAAATGTCCTGAACGCCATTCAGATGCTTGACCCCGGTTTTCGGATGGAAGAGAGTATGATTTCCGGTTCCAATCCTAGCTCGGTTCCGAATTTCAATATGCGTGGACAGTCCAGTATGGGAGATTATTCTACGGATGAGACGATTATCATGCGTGGTGATGTGGATACCCGTCCCAATCAGCCATTGTTCGTGCTGGATGGTATTATTGGAGTAAGCGTAACAAAGATTATGGACTTGGATCCTGCCCAGATTGCCAGTGTCACTTTGCTGAAAGATGCTGCTGCGATGGCTATTTATGGATCGCAGGCTTCCAATGGTGTAGTTGTCGTGGAGACGAAAGCACCGGAAGCGGGCAAGCTGCGCGTCACCTACAATGGAAATTACAAAGTGGAATATCCTGATTTGACAGATTACAACCTGCTTAATGCGGCCGAAAAACTGGAGCTGGAAAGGCGTGCCGGGCTTTACGACGAGTATTACACGGGAGAATCGTCTGCCGGCAGGCTGGCGTCTTATGCCAACAAACTGTATAATGTCAAGCGTGGAGTGAATACGTACTGGTTGTCCCAACCTTTGCAGACGGTGTTTGCTCATCGCCATGGTATTAATCTCGAAGGCGGTAACGAGAGTCTCCGTTACAAACTTTATGCGGGTATTAATGAGGCTCCCGGTGTGATGAAGCAGACGGGGCTTAGCGGGAAAAGTGTCAGCCTGGACATTCGTTATCGTTACAAAGGCTTGTTAATCAGTAATATTGCTTATGTGGACTATAACGTGTCTGACAGAACTTCTCCTTATGGAAGTTTCAAGGAGTATGCTTCGTTGAATCCGTATTATACGATACGTGACGAAAAGGGAAATATTCCCCTTTATCTGGAAGAACCTTTGGATATGTATGATTTCTCTTCCGGGAAATATGTGACAAATCCGATGTATAATACACTTTATAACACGAAAGACCGTAACACTGCCTTTGAAGTGCGTGACGCTTTTCGTGCTGAGTATTCTCCGATAAGCAATCTGCGTCTTGCTATGGATCTAACTGTTACAAAGACCCAGTCGGATACGGATATTTTCAAGTCTGCCAATCATACGCAGTTTCAGACTGGAGAACTTCTACCGCTTGAAGACAGGGGGAGCTACCTATGGAGCAATGCTACTTCATTGCAGTACGATTTGGCTTTCACTGCCAGTTTCAATCAGATATGGAAGAACAAGCATCTGCTTTCTACTTTTTTCCGTTATAATGTGACCGAAACCAAGAATCATACGGCTGGTGTCAATGTGACGGGATTCCCTAATGATAATATGGACGAAGTATTTCTGGGTGCGAAGATGAAAGAAACTACGGGAGATGAAAGTACTACACGTGCGTTGGGAGCGGTAGCTACCGTCAGTTATACATATGACCAGCGTTATGCTGTCGATGTAAACGGTCGCTTGGATGCTTCTTCCGAGTTTGGAAGCAATAACAGGCTCGCTCCGTTCTGGTCAACTGGCGCGCGTTGGAATCTCCATAAGGAGTCCTGGATTAGGAAGACGGGGATATTCGATGAATTGGTTTTGCGTGCCACTTATGGTGTGACCGGTGAGCAGGGATTCTCTGCCTATCAGGCATTGCAGATGTATTCTTACGCCAATAGTATGCGTATTTATCAAGGTTCGGACGTGGTGGGAACGATGCTCTACGGTATGGGAAATCCGGATCTGAAATGGCAGATTACGAACTCTTTCAATGCGGGAGTTGACTTTAGCATGTTCAAGAATAAGTTGAGCGGACGTTTTGAATACTACAATAAGTACACTAAGAATACGGTGCTCGATTATTCATTGCCGCCTTCTGTGGGATTCAGTACGATGAAAGATAATGTCGGTAATATCTCTAATGTCGGATACGAATTTACTTTGCGTGTGATGCCTTATTACAACCCGTCCAAACAGATGAACTTTAGTATTATTGCCAACGGAAGCCACAATAAAAATAAAATTAAGAAAATTTCCAATGCCATGCGTGCACGTAATCAGGAGATGATGCAGGAAGACCCCGACAACCCGAACAAGCTGAGCCGTCCCATGCCACGCTATGAAGAGGGATATTCACAAACAATGATTTGGACTGTCCGTTCATTGGGAATCGATCCTATCACCGGACGTGAAGTTTTTCTGGATCGTAATGGCAACCGCAAAAGTACGTGGGATGCGGCCGACCAGGTTCCGGTTGGTGACACCGAACCCGACCTGATGGGTACGTTGGGGGTAAACTTCAACTGGCGCGGACTTAGTGTCAGCGTGGCCGCCCGCTATAAGTTCGGCGGACAGGTGTATAACAAGACACTGCTTGACAAAGTGGAGAATGCTGACATTTATAGTAATGTAGACCGCCGTGCTTATACCGAGCGCTGGCTTCAGCCGGGCGATGTGGCAAAATACAAATCTTTGTCGGAGACGGTAAACGGAAATACCACAAAAGCCAGTTCACGTTTTATCATGGATGATAACGAGCTGGTGCTGAACACTATTAATATCCAGTACCGCTTTGAGAAGCGTTACGACAAGTTCCTGGAGAGGCTCGGGTTGAGTAGTGCCAGCGTAGGATTTTATATGGAAGACCTTTTCCACTGGTCTACGGTGAAAGTGGAACGTGGTACGGAATATCCGATGTCGCGTCAAGTATCCATGTCGCTGAATCTAACTTTTTAATTTATTTGCCTTATGAAGAAAATAATAGATATATCTGTATGCTGCCTGTTGCTGCTTGTCACTTCGTGCAGCGATTGGCTGGATGTAAATCCCAAGAACAATATAAAGGAAGAGGAACTGTTCAGTACCGAGCAGGGATTCAAGGAAGCGCTTACCGGTATTTATATGGCTATGTGTGATGTTTCGCTCTATGGCAGACAGTTGACTTATGGCTTTATGGATATTCTGGCACAGCGTTATGACACTCAGTCGGATACGGAAACGCTGGATTATACACGGACGGACTGGTACACATTCCCATCCAACCAGACAGAGAGTTATACCAATAAGTTCTGGGGCGGACACTATAATATCATAGCCAATATCAATAATTTCCTCACCAATCTTGAAACGAAAGGAGATGTCGTGACAAGCGATGGGTATCAGGATATTATGAAAGGTGAAATGTTGGGATTGCGTTCTTTTCTTTACTTTGACCTGCTCCGTATGTTCGGGCCTGTCTATAAGGACAACCCGTCTTCTCCCACTCTTCCCTACCGGACGGAGTTCGACCGTTCTATAGTCCGGCTGATGCCTGCCTCTGAATTGGTGGACAATCTTATTACTACTCTGAAAGAAGCTGAAAGATTGCTGGAAAATGACCCGATGAATATCTCTTTCCCGACAGCGGGTTCGTATGAGGAAGGAGTTGACCCTTTCCTGGATTACCGTTTCAACCGTATGAATAAGTTTGCTGTAAAGGCAGTGCTTGCCCGTGTTTACCTTTATAAGGGGGATGCACAATCTAAGGCGTTGGCGGCGGATTATGCTGATCAGGTGATTAAAGCATCCAAGGGAAACAGCCACTTGTTCACACTGGTTACGGACAATGCTACTGATCCGGTGTGTTCCACAGAGCTTGTTTTCGCGTTGAGCATGGATTCCGAGAAGTATGATGACCAGATAGATTTGGACTTCAAAGCCGGAATGACTAATGCGTATTTTATCAAAAATAGGGACAGGGTCTACGAACTGTTTGATACGGAAGCCGACGGATATAATGATATGCGTATGAAGGAAGGACAGGGCTTCACCATTTCCAATACCGGTTCATACACTCTTAAATTCAGACAGACCGGATTATTCTCTCCGGCAATAGAAAACCAGATGCCGCTTATCCGCCTGCCGGAAATGTATTACATTCTTGCTGAATGTACGGCAGATTTGGGTGAATCGGCGGAAACGCTGTCCGTTGTCAGAAGTGCCAGGGGGCTTTCCAGCATTGAGGTTTTTGCCGGTGAAGACGAGAAGATGAAGGAGATAGAGAAAGAATACCGGAAGGAACTGTATGGAGAAGGACAGTTATGGTATTTCTACAAACGGTTGGGATATAAGACGTTCCAATTTTGTCCTGTCAACAATATGACTGAAAGTAACTATCGTTTCCCTATTCCTGATGATGAGAAAGCTTTGGGAGGCATCTGATGATTAACAAATTATAAAGACGTTATGAAAACTATATATAACTTATATCTTATTGTACTGGCTGCGCTTTTTTATTCTTCTTGTACGAAAGAGGAAGTTTATTCTTTCACGGGAGAGCCTGCCATAAACTTTACTTCGCAGGAATATCAGTTAGGAGATATGCCGAATAGTCAGGAAGATCCGGACAATCCCGACCAGATGGGATATACTTCAAATTTTGCCGCTCATTATGAGAAGGGGCAATTCACGGATAAATATGATACCGTGTACGTGAAAGCCAAACTGGAAGGAATGTTGCAGGAACATCCTTTGCGGGTGAATCTTGCTTATGAGTCGGTTGAGGGCTATGATACACCGACATTGGTTTTGCCTAAGGACTCTGTTATCAAGGCGGGAGAGTATTATGTAAGGATGGCGGTGCTGGTGGAACGTCCTGCTGTCTATAATAAGGAGTATCAGGTAAAAATCACTTTCGATTATGCAAATTCGGATGTGGTGGCCGGCTCGGAGGAACGCCAGTCCATTATTCTGAAAGCATCGGATAAGTACGAAATCTCTCAGGAGAACATGGGAGTTGGAAGTGAAGAGGAATGGAACAACACATTTGCTTCTTATATCGGTATTTACGGCCCGGTGAAAGTACGTTTTATCTTGTCTGTCTTTAAAAACCGTACTACTCAAATCTTTGTATATACCCCTTATGGATTTGGGATAGGCTTTGACAGTCCTGCTAATGTGGAAACATTGAAGGAAGCCTTGAATGCATATAATGCTAAACATGGGGCATTGACTGAGCCCGACGGCACCGTTGTCACATTTGAACCGGTAGAAGTGAAATAGAAAGAGGAGGAAACTATATGAAACCAATTTATACGATATTGACAGTACTTGCGTTATTGGTAGTAAGTTCTTGTTATGAAGATAAAGGCAATTACGATTATCAGCCTTACCACCGGGTGTTGGTGGAAGTGGACAACAACTACGGAATCAAGCAACCGGAAGAAGCCATTGAGTATACTATCACTCCTAAGGTGACATTGAGCAATGGCAGCACTGACTTGTCCGATGTCTCGTTTTTATGGAAGATGGACAGGAGAACCAATCAGGGCGGCGAGAAGTTTGGAGAAACAGTAAGTACCGGACAAAGCGTCACTATTACGATAGACCCGAATGACACGAAGACGTTCTCTTATAATTATTATTTCCGTTTTTACGTGACGGACAATCAGACGGGCGTCACTGATATGTATCCTGTTAATCTGAAGCTTATCAAACCTTTTGAGAATTCCTGGATAGTGTTGCATGATATCGACGGGCACGCAGAACTGGGTAGTGTTGAATATGCTAATGGAGCCATGATTGTCACTCCCGATGCATTGACCAGGGAAAGAGCGAAAAATGAAGAGATAAAACAAGAACCGCTTACCGGAAAATCCGTAGCACTGGGCAGGCGGCAGGTAGCTATTCCGAATTATGACGCTACTAATTGGCTGGGGTTGATTACCAATACGCAGTTATATGTAAGCACTACCAACCAAGAGGAGTCCGGTTTGCTTAATCAAGCGGAGAATTTTATATTGGCGGGTAACTGGGAGCATATTATTTATCCCGGAGAAATAGAGGGGTTCGGCAGTGATGATGTAAGTTTCGGCAACAGTTATCAGGCAGGCTTCCTATGCAGTCATGGAAAAGTGTTCCAGGGTTGTATGTATAGTGTGTTGATGTATGGCATGTATCCGGATAATGAAGTGGCGGCTGCAGGCGATTATTATGTCGAAAAAGCATATCCTGTTCCTACGGCGGGCATTGCTTTCGACAGCAAGAACCATCGCTTCCTGAAACTCAACATTCAAGGCCAAAATAACTGGTCGGGTAGTACACATACCAGTGCGGCACCTTCTAAAAGGGGGACGATACAGGTTGTTCCGAATAATCCGAAGAATGCGGCAGATCCTTCAGCAGTTAATCCCGATTTGAAGTTGGTAGACTTCACAGCCGGATATTGGTATGGTAAGTCTCTTATGGCGGCATGGCAGCGTATGGCTGTAAATGCTTATTTGCTGAACGAAAATACTGGCAAGTCTTCAGTGTACGTATTCCACGGTTATCCTATGACGAATAGCAGTGATCCGGATGACATTCCGGTGACGAACTTATATTCCATTGATACGCCGGCAGGGGTGACAACCCATACGCCGATGACCTCAAGTTGGGAGTACAGTAATATTCTTTTTTATGCTGTAGGTAATAAAATCTATAAATTGGACTTTGCTGTAACCGGAGGCAGTTCGACGGTTGTTTATCAGCATCCTAACCCCAATGCGGAGATTTCTTGTTTGCAGATGGCTTATGAAGAGGCTCTGTATGTAAGTGACATGCCTGATGGGGCGGAAATCTACGGGCATCCGTATGAACGTACAATGGCTGCCGGAGTGAACTTGCCGGATGGAACCGGTGAAGTGGTGGTTCTTCAGTTGAACACAGCCGGGAAAGTGGATAATGATACGATGTATCCTGC
Organism: Bacteroides congonensis; assembly: GCF_900130125.1. Classification (GTDB taxonomy): domain Bacteria; phylum Bacteroidota; class Bacteroidia; order Bacteroidales; family Bacteroidaceae; genus Bacteroides; species Bacteroides congonensis. The sequence continues at coordinate 793,343 of NZ_FQXY01000010.1, read as the reverse complement.
CGTTCAGGAGCATAAAGGCTTCGGAAAGATTAAAGACGTGACATTTATTTAAGAGATTGCAGTTTTGCATGCGTAACTTATTTATTAAATTCTAAAATAGAACTATTTTTATGATGAATTCTTTGAAATTTTCTGGTTTGACAGCTGTTGCAGCTTCTTTCATCTGTTGCAATATGCTTGCCGGCACCGTAGATGGCAACAAGGTGCATCTCAAAGGGCAACTGGTAGACATGGGAACGACTGATGTTCCGATGCGCTTTGACGGGGCAGCTTCCATGTTGGGTGAAAGTCGTAATATCATGTTGAAAACAGATGCGAAAGGTAACTTCGACACTGTCATCGAGCTTGATAAGCCTGCTTACTTTAATATCAACCGTAATACGGTGTATCTGAGTCCGGGTGATGATCTGACAGTGAAAATCACACAGAATAATGGGGAGGCAGAGTTCGCAGGAAAGGGAGCGGAAGCCAACATATATATGAAAGGGCGCCTTTTTCCGCATGGAGGCTCTTTCCTTGAAAGTGGCGATAATATACGTGCTGACTTTGCCGCTACGCGGATTACTATCGACAGCCTGGCACGTATCCGGCGTGCGCAGTTGGAAGCTCTGACAAACGTAAGCAAGGACTTCAAGGATATGGAGAATGCACGTATCAATGCGGATATTGTAAATAGTTACTTGTCTTATCCTTCTTATTCCCGACTTACGTCAGGAGTGAAAGATAGGGAACAGGCTATGCAGAAGGTCGACTCGTTTTATAATACCCTGACTGAAGAAGTAAAATCACGGATTAAAGAACTGGTTGACGACAGGTATCTGGATGTGAATGTGGCGCGTAATGTACTGAGTCAGGTGAATGCTCCTTATCTGGCTTCTATGAAAGCATGGACGGAGGGTGTTACTTTTACCCCGCGTATTCAGGCTTTATTCAACTCTTCCGAATATGTTAATAAGTTGCGTCAGGAAGTAACTGATGAGTCACTGGCTGAGATGAAGAGTTTTGCTGATAATTTGCAGTATAAGGATTTTGCGGCCGAACTGAACGGCATGATAGTAAAAGCGAGCCGATTGTTGAAAGGACAACCTGCTATTGATTTTGAATTGACTGATACGGCGGGAGTTGTCCGTCATCTTTCCGATTTCAAGGGAAAGGTGCTTTATGTTGATTTCTGGGCTACATGGTGTGGGCCGTGCATTCAGGAATCTCCGCATTTCGAGTCGTTAAGTAAAGAATATGCCGGTAAGGATATTGTTTTCCTGCCGGTTTCAACAGATACGAACAATAAAGCCTGGAAACGGTTCATTACCGCACATAAAAAACAACTCAGCCAGTATAACAGTGTCGATAAGACAATGCATAGTGGTTGGTCTATTTATTATATTCCCCGTTTTGTCCTGATTGACAAGGATTTTAATATAGTCAGTGCTTATGCGCCCCGACCTTCTAATCCGGAAGCGAAGGAAATGATTGACTCGTTGCTGAAATAAAGGACTGGTAAGAGGTATGTCTTGAAAAGGATATGTCTCCGGTACTAAAGCCGGAGCATATCCTTTTTCTTATTTTTTCTTCTTATCAGCGATAAATCTTGGCAAATATGCCAGACAGCCTATCAGTATTGCGTACAACAGCTCGATATCCCGAAACTCACGGTTGATAAAGTGGCAGACAATGGCGTAAATGGCAATCGTAAATCCGACATAAAGTGCCAGCACGAAAATCGTTCTTACTCTCTTATTTAGAATCATTTTAAATCTATTTATGTGTTAAATACGTGCCAAATATACTCATAATCTCCGAATTCTCTTTATCTTTGTAGCCGAAATGAAAGTGTGGACAGATTTGAGTAGCTTGCAACCACAGAAAAAAATGCTAAAACACGTCTTATCGACGCTTTGCCGTTTACTCTTTGCAGCACTCACCTCTCCTACTCTCTCATTCTTAATTCTTATTTTTTAATTCTTAATTTAAGAAAGATGGGATACTTATTTACATCCGAATCGGTGTCAGAAGGACACCCCGACAAGGTAGCCGACCAAATATCGGATGCCGTACTTGACAAACTGTTGGCTTACGACCCCAGTTCGAAAGTAGCTTGCGAAACACTAGTGACTACCGGACAAGTGGTGCTAGCGGGTGAAGTGAAAACTAAAGCGTACGTTGACCTCCAGCTCATCGCGCGCGAAGTGATTAAGAAAATCGGCTATACCAAAGGAGAGTACATGTTCGAAAGTAACTCTTGTGGTGTATTGTCCGCTATTCATGAGCAAAGCCCCGATATCAACCGCGGTGTAGAACGTCAGGATCCGATGGAGCAGGGCGCGGGCGACCAAGGTATGATGTTTGGTTATGCAACGAATGAAACGGAAAACTACATGCCGCTTTCTCTTGATTTGGCACACCGCATTCTGCAAGTGCTGGCTGATATCCGTCGTGAAGGAAAGGTGATGACTTATCTCCGCCCCGATGCAAAAAGCCAGGTTACTATCGAATATGACGACAATGGGACTCCTGTCCGCATTGATACAATCGTTGTTTCTACGCAACATGATGACTTTATCCAGCCGGAAGATGATTCACAAGCGGCTCAGTTGAAAGCTGACGAAGAAATGCTGTCTATTATCCGCCGTGATGTGATCGAGATTCTGATGCCTCGTGTGATTGCTTCTATCCATCACGACAAAGTGTTGGCATTGTTTAATGACAAGATCATCTATCATGTTAATCCTACCGGAAAGTTTGTAATCGGTGGCCCTCACGGAGATACCGGATTGACAGGTCGTAAGATTATCGTTGATACTTATGGTGGTAAAGGTGCTCACGGTGGTGGTGCTTTCTCAGGAAAAGACCCCAGCAAGGTAGACCGCAGCGCGGCTTATGCAGCACGCCATATCGCTAAGAACATGGTTGCGGCAGGTGTAGCGGATGAAATGCTCGTACAGGTAAGTTATGCTATTGGTGTAGCTCGTCCGATCAATATTTTTGTGGATACTTACGGCCGTTCTCATGTGAATATGACTGATGGCGAGATTGCCCGCATCATTGACCAATTGTTCGACCTTCGTCCGAAAGCTATCGAAGAACGTCTGAAGCTTCGCAATCCTATTTATCAGGAAACTGCTGCTTATGGTCACATGGGACGTGAACCGCAAGTGGTTACGAAGAAATTCTCTTCCCATTATGAAGGTGAGAAAACGGTAGATGTTGAGCTCTTTACATGGGAGAAGCTTGATTATGTTGATAAAATTAAAGCCGCTTTCGCTCTGTAAGTCTCTTTAGAGCTTTGCTTATTGTATAAAAGAGTCACAATTTCACCTTCCTTTCCCGGGAAGATGGGATTGTGGCTCTCGTTTTTTATAAGTTATATTTAAATAAATGTATTTTGGATACTAAATATATCTTGCAGGAATTTGTTACTTTTGTTTCGTGAAACGAACAATTTCCAGATGAAAATAAAATATTTCTGTTCAAGGTGCCATTGGTTGGCTTTTTGTTGCTTATTTGTCGGTATAGGTAGTATTTTGTCGTCTATATCCTTTTCTTCATGTTCTTCTTCAGTGAAGAATCCTTTGCTATTGTGCGCTGATTCATTAATGGAAGCACGTCCTGATAGTGCGTTATTCATTTTGGAATCTATCTCTTCTCCGCAGAAACTGCCACGTGCTGATAGGGCGCTTTATGCGTTGTTGCTAACGCAAGCGAAGTATAAGAATTATATTGTTTTAGAGGATGATTCTTTGATAAAAACGGCTGTTGAGTACTATGGTGACAGAAAGAAGAGTTTATATGCTGCAAAGGCTCATTATTATTGGGGAGCTACTTATCGGGATATGGGTTATACTTCTTTCGCTGTAGAAGAATACTTGACGGCAATTCGGTTGATGCCTGTTAAAGATGATTTCTTAGCGATGATATATGATAATTTGGCGGAATGTTATGAAGAAGATGGTTTGTATGATGTGGCAATAGATTCTTATCGTACAGCGTATCAGATACTAAAAGGGAAAAATGACCAAACATATCCGTTGAGAGGAATTGCAGGTATTCTTTTACTGCAGAATAATAATGATAGTGCATTATGTTATTACCAACAGGCTCTTGATTGTGCGTTGGCTGTACGGGACTCTGATTTGATAGGTGCGCTTTATCATGATTTTGCTACAGTTTATTATGAAAATCAGAAATATATTCAAGCAGATAAGTATGTCTCTCAAGCGATTGAGATGATGGGAGAGGATAAGTCGGCTAATGCTTGTTTGTTGAAAGCGAAGATTCTGCTTAATTTGAACGAACTAGATTCCGCTAGTTATTTTTTTAGTAGGCATATAGAACAATTTGATATTTGTGGTAAAGCTATTTGTTATAATGGAATGTATCAGATCGCAAAGAAAAAAGGAGAATGGAAAACTGCTACAGAAAATATGGATATGTATAAAGTTCTTTATGATTCAATACAAGTGATGACTGACAATGAGGAACTTAACAAACTTATGGATAAGCATCAATTGGAAGAACATAAAAGGATGGTGTCGGAACGTGCTAAAATATTGGTCGTAGGTTTGGTTATTACGTTTCTTTCTTTGATGATTATATGTGTGTTTTATTTTATGTGGAATGATAGGAAAAGAAAAAAACGCTATATAGCTTTACAACATGAATTAACTCAGAAACGAGTAGATAATATGCTGTTAAAAGAAGAGGAAGATTCTGAATCTAATAAAGAAGATATAGATAAGAAACGGTCAGATTTGACAGAACAGCAGATTCAATTATGTATATCTATGTTTAAAACTGATGATTGTTACACACAATTAGAAGCATTAGAAAAAGCAACTCCTAAACAATTATTGGCAGTACGTAGTTTGAGGAAAGAAATGCGTTCTGCAATTTCCAATTCTTTTGTTGATGTGATGGTAAATTTGCAAGGACGTTATCCGGCTTTAACTGGTGATGATGTATTTTATTGTGTCCTTTCATTACTTTGTTGTTCGAAATCTGTCGTGATGGAATTGATGGGTGCTACATCTGATGCACTTAAAACGCGTAAAAGTCGTATAAAGAATAAAATGGACGCACAAATTTTTGAACGGGTATTTGGAGTTGATAATCAATAGAATGTAATGAGGCTATTTGGGATTATTTCGCTTTTTAATGAGGGGCTGTTACCATTGTTACCACATAAAAATCGTTTTTTCAACTCTATCTGTGTATTTTTGGGGCGAAATTTTAAATACATTTATTATGAAAGCTAAATTTTTACTTCTGTTGTTACTGGCTGTTTTACTTCAGGTAAATACATCTTCTTTTGCACGTGAAATGAAATCTGCACGTCAAATTGAACTAAGTGCTAAAACTAAAGTACAGCATCGTTCTATCCCTATTATACCTATTGCTATTGTTGAAAGCCCGATAGTATCCATTGACCTTCTTGTACCTGTTACTTCTGTAACCATCATCATAAAAGATGCGGAAACGGAAGAAGTTGTTTATTCATCTACTGATTTGAATGTACAAAAGGTTAATGTTAATCTTGCAGGTGAGGAGAAAGGCAAGTATATTGTAGAAATACAACTTCCGACTGAAACCTATGCCGGAGAGTTTGAATTAGACTAATCTCTGTAATAGATATATTTGCAACTAGATAAATATACCTAAATTATTAACTATTAAGGCCCCGCTATTGAATATATAGTGCATTGCTGAAAAGGCGATTGGCGATTAGATGTTGACCGAGAGGGGAAAGAACCGGTTGATTTTGACTCGTGGGCTTAATGTTCCTTGCGAAAGGCATACAATAGTTATTAGGTATATTTTGAAAATAGAATCACTTATAATAATTGTCTCGCTGAAAGCTGGTAGGGTGTTCGAACAAACTGGTTATTCGAATAAAAGTTCATTCAGCGGCAATCTGATACATCTGTTTGCAGATGTGATATCTGCAATAGATGTATTCTTTATGAGAAAGGCTCTTGGACTTCTGATTCAGAAGTCCAAGAGCCTTTTATGTAAATATATGTCATAATATGCATAAACTTTGAAAACCGATAATGTTCAGTTTTATCTTAAATTTCCTCTTGCTTTCATCCGTTATCCTCTTATTCATCGGCATTTCAGTGATGAGGTGATATCGGTGTAACTCAATAAAACAAACTAAAGGATGTGGCAGATATGAAATTCGTATTGTTTAGAATTCACGGCAAATTATAAGCATGACAATATGCTAAATCCTTAAAAATAAAAAAAGCCTCCAAATGTTAAAACCCCAAGAAAATAATGTGAGTCTAAACTTTCCTATGAGTTTATGCATATTATGCATTTCTTATGTAACGCTTTTAATATCATAGTGATGTAATTCGTTTATGTGTTACTATTGTTACCTGTTTTTATTTGTTTGATTTCCCTTTTTTGCATACTTTTACAATGAGCTCTAATCGCGGGTTGTACAACTTGTATTTATTTACTTAAAAGAATAAGGCTATGAAGACAATGAAGCGACTTTTATTTTGTTTATCATTATCTCTTGTAATGATTTGCTTTTACTCATGTTCGGATGAGAAAGAGATTGGGCTAGATACTCAGTCAACGCAACAGGATGCAAATAAAACTCAGGAAGAAAAAATTCAAGAGTTAATAGAATTTGTGGGAACATTGAATACTAATTTGGTGATTGAACAAGTGCAAACGCGGGGACGTTTTTGGGATCGGATAAGACGTATTTTGTTAGGCGATGCTTATGGCTATGGTTGGGGCGTAGATAATGGATTTTCTCCTAGAGGAGGACTGATTGCAGCAGCAGTATTCTCTATTATTGTTGCGTTTGATAACAGTTCTCCTAGGGCTTGGAAATTGAATAGTGACTGGAAAGTGTATGATTCACCGTTAAGAGATTATGAAATAATAGGGAATGACCATAATAAAGTAGTGTATAATCTGATGATTACTGATCGTACTATTGCTAATGGTACGTTTACAAATGATTATTTGTGTACGGCGACTAATAAAAAATTGATGAGTTATGGATATTCTGACGAAATGTCTACCTTGCAAAGGGGGATGTTGCTAGGAGTGATGATTGAACTGAAAAATTGTACAACGGTTGAACAACTGAATAATTTGATGAGGAGGTATGCTCCTGACCGTATGAGTGAATTTGAATTTGTGGAAACATATGTCAATGGATTAGCCAGTATCAGTGATAAAGCATCTGTGCGGAGTTATACTCGGCAAATTAATGCTAGAATTGATAGTTCTTCTTTTAATGGGGCGGTAAGATCCAGACTAAAGACAATGGTTGCTATTGCTGAAAACAGTAAAGCCTTGTGGAACGAAGTAAATTGATATAATAATATTGTTTGTTAGAATTTCAACTTTCATAAGTGTCTGCATTCATCAAAATCTTATGAAAGTTGAAACTCTTGAAATTTGAACTATGATGGAATTGAAAAGAAGATTGTTTTTAGTATTAGGGTTGTTAATGTCGTTTATTGCATTATATGCCCAAGTTGATTCGGGGGACAATAACCAGTCCTACAAACGCATGTATATTTTTGATGTAGGGCTGGGGTTTGGCTGTCCCGATGTATGGGGGGATGGGGGTAGTTCGTGGGCTGTGAATAAAGATAATGATAATTGCAACTTTGTTTCTTCGATGCAGCTAATGACCTTCTCGCCTCGTAATGCTATTGGATACGGGCTGTATTACTATAATTATAAGGATGCTAAGGAGAAATATGATGGAGTGTCGCCACAAGAGGTCAGTGAGAAGGTGGCATTTCATTATGTAGCTCCTCAGGTTTCTTTTATCAAACGTCATACGGCTTTTGCAAAAGGTGTCGGATATATTAATGCAGGTGTTGGTTATGCCCGCTATAAGAGTAAAGGAATGTTAATGGAAAAGGTAGGCTATACTACAAAAGTGTCTGGTATAGGGTGTAATGTCGGCATTGCTTATGAATATGTCTTTGATTCAAACATGGGGATTAGGCTGGCTGTAGATTGCATATATGCACGATTGAAACGTTTGCATGAGGATAAAGAGGCATATCCTGTTGATTTGTCTGTACGACCTCGTGAAAAATCACATTTGATTGTGCCTTCATTGGAATTAGGGTTATCATATTATATTTTTCATCAATAAGGGTGACTTTGATAAACTGTACAGAAGAACGGGGGGAATTTAATGCTATAGGCGAGATACCCCCTTCGTTATTTTTTTGTATTTTTGCACTCGTTACAACCATAAAACCGTAAAGAGTGATGAACCCAATAAATTCCGTATGCGTATATAGCGCTTCCAGTACCAAGATAGATCTTGTCTACTTTCAAGCAGCCGAAGAACTCGGCCGTCTGCTTGCCGAACATCATATTCGTTTGATTAACGGAGCCGGCAGTATCGGGCTGATGTGCTCTGTGGCAGATGCAGTCTTGAAGAATGGTGGTGAAGTGACCGGAGTAATCCCTCATTTTATGGTAGAGCAGAACTGGCACCATACGGGACTGACAGAACTGATTGAAGTGGAATCCATGCACGAGCGCAAGCAGAAAATGGCAAATCTGAGTGATGGCATCATCGCACTGCCGGGCGGATGCGGAACACTTGAAGAACTCCTTGAGATTATTACATGGAAGCAATTGGGGCTTTATCTCAACCCTATTATTATTCTCAATGTAAACGAATTCTTTGACCCGCTGTTGGAAATGCTTGAAAAGGCTATTGAGGAGAACTTTATGCGCCAACAGCATGGAGATATATGGAAAGTGGCCCGGACGCCTGAAGAAGCCGTAAAGTTGCTTTATGAGACTCCGGTGTGGGATATTTCCATTCGTAAATTCGCAGCCATATGATAGGCGATATGCTAAGTGCCCAACGCGCTGATACTCTGCCGCTGTTCCAACAAGGGCAGACTGCCCTGGTGAAGGCGGCTAGTGATAGTTTGCAATTGACTGCGGCTCATACTACGCAGGAAGTTGAATCAGGCTTTGAGGGAACCCCTATCCCCTACTCTCCCCGTACGGATGACGTAATCTCGTTGACGTTGCTGGTTTGCTTCTTCCTTTCTTCCATCGCTTTGGCACGCGGAAAGAGATTTCTTTCGCAGCAAGTGAAAGACTTTGTGCTGCACCGGGAGCGGACGAGCATCTTTGATAGCTCCACGGCGGCTGACATGCGCTATCTTCTTGTACTCGTATTGCAAACCTGCGTGTTGGCGGGAATCACATTTTTCAATTATTTTCATGATACTTGTCCCGCTCTGATGACCCATGTCTCCCCTCTCCTTTTACTCGGAATTTATGTCGGTTTTTGCCTGGCATATTTCTTACTAAAATGGTTGCTTTACATGTTCCTTGGATGGACTTTTTTTGACGAAAACAGGACAAATCTATGGTTGGAATCTTATTCTACACTCATATATTATGCCGGATTTGCCCTTTTCCCATTCGTACTTTTTCTAGTTTATTTCGATCTAAGCCTCACCAATTTGATTGTAATTGGTTCAATTATTCTAATTTTAGCTAAAATATTGATGTTTTATAAGTGGATAAAGCTTTTTTTTCATCAATTTAGTGGCCTTCTCCTTTTAATTGTGTACTTTTGCGCTCTAGAAATAGTACCTTGTCTGCTACTCTACCAAGGTATGATTCAAATGAACAATATTTTGCTAATAAAATTTTAGGACGTTGAAAATTACAAAAGTACTAGTGTCGCAGCCTAAGCCTGCGTCAGAGAAATCTCCCTATTACGACATAGCTGAGAAGTATGGCGTAAAAATAGATTTCCGGCCGTTTATTAAGGTTGAAAGTCTTTCGGCGAAAGAATTTCGGCAACAGAAAATTTCGATTCTCGACCACACTGCCGTTATATTCACTTCGCGTCATGCTATTGACCACTTTTTCAGTTTATGTACTGAAATGCGTGTAGCGATTCCCGAGACAATGAAGTATTTCTGCGTGACGGAAGCGGTGGCATTGTACATCCAGAAGTATGTACAGTACCGCAAACGCAAAATCTTCTTTGGAGCTACCGGAAAGATTGAAGATCTCGTTCCTTCCATCGTGAAGCACAAGACAGAGAAATACCTCGTCCCGATGTCGGACGTACACAATGATGATGTGAAAAACCTGCTCGACAAGAACGGTATTCAGCACACAGAAGCTGTGATGTACCGCACAGTGAGCAACGACTTCACGTCAGAAGAAGAGTTTGATTATGATATGTTGGTGTTCTTCAGCCCGGCAGGAGTGACTTCTTTGAAGAAGAACTTCCCCGATTTCAATCAGAAAGAGATTAAGATCGGAACTTTCGGCTCCACTACCGCACAAGCTGTACGTGATGCCGGCCTTCGTCTGGATCTTGAAGCGCCTACGGTGCAGGCTCCGTCAATGACTGCCGCACTTGACATGTTTATCAAGGAAAACAATAAATAAACAGAGTGGGTATATATACTTTGTGCAAAGCCGAAAGGCTGAACAGTAAAATGCAGATCGGAAAGATGTTTGAGGGCGGCGTTTCGAAGTCGTTTTCCATCTTTCCGATACGTGTTGTATATATGCCTGTCGAACAGGGTGAGGCTCCAGTTTCCATACTGATCAGCGTGTCGAAGCGACGCTTCAAACGGGCGGTAAAGCGCAACCGGGTGAAGCGGCAGATACGCGAAGCCTACCGAAAAAACAAAGAACTCCTGATCGGTGAACTGCAACGGCGTGAGCAGTGCCTGGCTGTCGCCTTTATCTATCTGTCGGACGAGCTTATAGCTACTGCCGAATTGGAAGAGAAAATGAAAATAGCGCTTTCGCGCATCTCCGAAAAACTATCCTCATGAAATCCCAGGACTCCGGGGTATCCTCCATCTGGGTATCCGTGAAAGGATTTTTGAGAAGGATATTTTCGCTTTTGCTACTTATCCCCATCTATTTCTACCGGATTTGTATTTCTCCGCTTACGCCTCCTTCTTGCCGGTTCACGCCCACTTGCTCGGCTTATGCAGTCGAAGCTATAAAGAAACACGGGCCTGTGAAAGGGTTTTATCTGACTGTGCGACGTATCCTGAAATGTCATCCCTGGGGTGGTTCCGGTTATGACCCTGTGCCCTAAAAGAATTAAAACAAAGAATCAAATATGGAAGGGAAAACGATAAATACGATCCTGGATATTCATACCCATAGACGGGAAGCCGACTCTGAAGGCAAATCCATTATCAATTATAAACAGTTGACAGGAGCGCCGCTTTTGGAAGGTTATTATTATTCTATCGGTATCCATCCCTGGGAGCTGACACTGTCTAATATGAAAGAGCAACAGGATTTTATTATCAGTCAACTGCCCGATAAGCGCATTGTAGCCATAGGGGAGTGCGGACTGGACAAATTGACAGAGATTTCGATGGAACTTCAGAGAATGACATTTATAATGCAGATAACCCTGTCGGAACAGTACAGCTTGCCATTGATCATTCACTGCGTGAAAGCGATGGATGAAATGTTGGCTGTGAAAAAGAGATTTCGTCCCACACAGCCCTGGATATGGCATGGTTTCCGGGGAAAGCCAGAACAGGCGACGCAATTACTGAAGCAGGGATTCTATCTCTCTTTGGGAGAGCATTATCCCGATGAAACGATGAAGCTGATACCCGATGACCGCTTGTTTTTGGAGACAGACGAAAGTTCGCTCGATATTGAAGACATCCTACGCCGGGCAGCCGAAGTGCGTGGAGTGGGAGTGGAGGCACTGCGCGGGACAATCCATAGAAATATTCAAAATGTCTTTTTTAAGGCATAAGTGTTGTATCTTCCGTGAAAGAGTCGTACTTTTGTCGCGTATAGGATTGAAATACAATAAAAACCTAATAATTAAAGAGTAATACGATGAATTTTGTAGAAGAATTGAGATGGCGTGGCATGTTGCAAGATATCATGCCGGGAACGGAAGAGTTGCTAATCAAAGAGCAGGTGACTGCCTATTTGGGTATCGACCCGACTGCCGATTCGCTACACATTGGTCACCTTTGTGGAGTGATGATCCTTCGTCATTTCCAACGCTGCGGTCATAAGCCGTTGGCATTGATCGGTGGCGCTACAGGTATGATTGGTGACCCTTCCGGTAAGTCGGCGGAACGTAACCTGCTGGACGAGGAAACACTGAATCACAATCAGGCGTGTATTAAAAACCAACTTGCCAAGTTCCTCGACTTCGAGTCGGATGTACCCAACCGTGCCGAACTGGTGAACAACTACGACTGGATGAAAAACTTCAGCTTCCTTGATTTTGTTCGCGAGGTAGGTAAGCACATCACTGTGAACTATATGATGGCAAAAGACTCTGTAAAGCGTCGTCTGAATGGCGAAGCGCGCGACGGACTGTCATTTACCGAGTTCACTTACCAGTTGCTTCAAGGATACGATTTTCTTCACTTATATGAGACAAAAGGCTGTAAGTTGCAAATGGGTGGTTCCGACCAATGGGGAAACATCACTACCGGTGCCGAATTGATTCGCCGTACCAACGGGGGAGAGGTTTTCGCGCTAACTTGCCCGCTGATTACAAAAGCTGATGGTGGTAAGTTCGGTAAGACAGAATCCGGAAATATTTGGCTGGACGCTCGTTATACATCTCCATACAAGTTCTACCAGTTCTGGCTGAACGTAAGCGATTCCGATGCAGAACGCTATATCAAGATCTTCACTTCTATCGAAAAAGAAGAAATTGAAGCATTGATTGCCGAACATCAGGCAGCTCCGCACTTGCGTATCCTTCAGAAACGTCTTGCGAAAGAGGTGACTGTGATGGTTCATTCTGAAGAAGATTACAACGCGGCGGTAGACGCATCGAACATCCTGTTTGGTAATGCTACTTCCGACGCTTTGCGCAAACTGGACGAAGATACTTTGCTGGCTGTATTCGAAGGAGTACCTCAATTTGAGATTTCCCGTGATGCGTTGGCGGAAGGAGTGAAGGCGGTAGACCTGTTGGTCGATAATGCGGCTGTATTTGCTTCGAAAGGCGAAATGCGTAAGCTAGTCCAAGGCGGCGGCGTTTCGTTGAATAAGGAGAAGCTAACAGTCTTTGACCAGGTAATTACAACTGCCGACCTGCTCGATGAGAAATATCTACTTGTTCAGCGTGGCAAAAAGAACTACTATTTGCTGATTGCAAAATAAGAAAAGAGATAGTTGAATGACTGAAAAATCAGGTTTTGTCGGCATGAGTCTGACAAAATCTGATAAAAAAACACCGAAATATTTGGAAGTTTAGTTAGATATTTCTATCTTTGCACCGCTTTTTAACAGAAAGCACCCTGAGTTTGTCCTATGGTGTAATGGTAGCACAACAGTTTTTGGTTCTGTTTGTCTAAGTTCGAATCTTGGTAGGACAACCAAAGTAGCCCTGAAAGAGAATATCTTTCGGGGCTTTTCTTTTTCCGTAACTTCAAGACGGTTTATAAACTGCTCTCTATTTATCTATCCCTTTAATCTTAGTAAGCATTTGGTCGGTGTATGAAATATATCATATGCTATTTGTATATAATATTAACTACTCTAATAGTCATCCTATTCGAATATGAATAGGATGGCTTTTTGTTAGCAACAATATCTTTACAGTTCTATAATAAATCCGGATACAGTTTTTAATAAATAGTTGGAGGGTTTATTATAAACGGTATCCGAGTTTATTAAAAACTATTTTTGGCGGATTTCAAGATTTTATGTGAATAATATAAACAAAATGGGAGAAAATCAGCAATGGTTTTCTCCCACTGTAGTTCTTCCATACATGGAAATATATGTTTGATAATGTGCTATTATGTCTTGATTTTTATATAACTCATATTGCTTTTTCTCCTATTTTGGTTCTTCAAAGATACAAAATAAAAAGGGAAAAGTCAATAGCCGGGACTATTTAATGGTGAAAGCATAAAGCCCCATCATCATAAAAGATGTTTCCACCAGGTCGCCGGATTCTATCTGCTTGCCGAACTTGACCGGTTGTCCTTCCGCGTTCATCCAATGTGACCAGACTCCTTTTATACGTTCCGCTTTATCCAGATAGCGCACAAGCGTGAGAATACGCTTCGCTCCCTCTTTGCGGGTAATCCATCCCCGTTCTATTCCCGTCAGTGTCACCATGACACCGAAGCCGCTTCCGCCGGTAGTCAGATTCTTGTTGTTGACATTCGTGCCTGCGTGAATCATTCCGGTCTGTTTATTGGCGAATTGCCAGAAATGATTGAATGCGGCACGTTGTTCCTCTTCCAATATGATACGTACAGAGTCGGGATGGTATGAGAAGGAAGGCGTCACCCGGACGGACGCGGCATATCCTGATATGCATACGCTACACGCCAGCAGGAGACTGAATACTGTTTTCTTTAGCAGGGAGTGGTTCATAGCTTTTTATTTTTGGGCAAAGTAAAGCTTTTCTTGCTATCCGCTCAAATTCCGGACAGCGTATCGAATACGTCAGCATGAAGAAAACGGAGAATCAGACTACTATTTCTATACTACATGGATAAATAATTGTCTGATAATGTGAATATTGTATCTTGGATATGTTTCCCTGTCTTTTTTCAATCTCCAAGGTATGATTCAGGTTGGATACCATTCAGTCTGCTTCTTTATTTGATGGCTTTGTTTCGGGATACTAAAAAATCCAAAGCATATGTGCTTTTCCTTTCATTAGGTGAAAATCTCTTTCGAATCGTATTATAGTTCGTTAAAAAAGTGTACATTGCAACAATTCTGGACATTTTTGGTGGATAATTGGAACAAAATTGCAAGGTAAACCCGTTTTCTTTTGCTATTTTTGCATCGTGTACGCAAACGGTGTGCACGTAGAAAGTGAACTTATTCAATAACTATAAATAAATAAGGTATGAAAACGAACTATGAAATTCGCTATGCTGCGCATCCCGAGGATGCAAAAAGTTATGATACTACAAGAATCCGCAGAGATTTCTTAATCGAAAAGATATTTGTCCCCAATGAAGTGAATATGGTATATTCCATGTACGACCGCATGGTAGTAGGTGGAGCTCTTCCGGTAGGAGAGGTGCTGACGCTCGAAGCGATTGACCCACTGAAAGCTCCTTTCTTCCTGACACGCCGCGAGATGGGTATTTACAACGTAGGCGGCCCGGGTATCGTAAAAGCAGGCGATGCTGAATTTGAACTAGATTATAAGGAAGCCCTTTACCTGGGCTCGGGCGACCGTGAAGTGACTTTCGAAAGCAAGGATGCTGCACATCCCGCCAAATTCTACTTCAACTCACTGACTGCTCATCGCAACTATCCCGACCGTAAGGTGACGAAAGCCGACGCAGTAGTAGCCGAAATGGGCTCACTGGAAGGTTCCAACCACCGTAACATCAACAAGATGCTGGTGAATCAGGTATTGCCTACCTGCCAGCTCCAGATGGGTATGACGGAACTCGCTCCGGGAAGCGTATGGAACACGATGCCTGCCCACGTGCACAGCCGTCGTATGGAAGCCTATTTCTACTTCGAAATCCCCGAAGACCACGCTATCTGCCACTTCATGGGCGAAGTGGGCGAAACGCGTCACGTATGGATGAAGGGCGACCAGGCGGTTCTTTCGCCCGAATGGTCTATCCACTCGGCTGCCGCTACCCACAACTATACCTTTATTTGGGGTATGGGTGGCGAGAACCTCGACTACGGCGATCAGGACTTCTCATTAATAACAGATTTGAAATAAACAACTACAATAAGTTTTCCTAATTTAATAACAAAAAAATTATGAATCAGTATTTGAATTTTTCTTTGAAAGGTAAAGTAGCTCTCGTTACAGGTGCTTCTTATGGTATCGGTTTTGCTATCGCTTCTGCTTTTGCAGAACAAGGCGCTACTGTTTGTTTTAACGACATCAATCAGGAGTTGGTAGACAAAGGTATGGCTGCTTATGCAGAAAAGGGTATCAAGGCTCACGGTTATGTATGTGACGTAACAGACGAACCGGCTGTACAGGCTATGGTTGCTACTATCGCTAAAGAAGTAGGTACAATTGATATTCTTGTAAATAACGCAGGTATCATCCGTCGTGTTCCTATGCACGAAATGGAAGCTGCAGATTTCCGTCGTGTAATCGACATCGACTTGAACGCTCCGTTTATCGTTGCTAAGGCTGTTCTTCCTGCTATGATGGAAAAACGTGCCGGTAAAATCATCAACATCTGCTCTATGATGTCTGAGCTGGGTCGTGAAACTGTGTCTGCTTATGCTGCCGCTAAGGGTGGTCTGAAGATGCTGACTCGCAACATCTGCTCTGAATATGGTGAATACAACATCCAGTGTAATGGCATCGGCCCGGGTTACATCGCTACTCCGCAGACTGCTCCTCTTCGTGAGCCACAGGCAGACGGAAGCCGTCACCCGTTCGATTCATTCATCTGTGCAAAGACTCCGGCCGGCCGTTGGTTGGATCCTGAAGAACTGACAGGTCCTGCCGTATTCCTTGCTTCTGAAGCATCTAACGCTGTCAACGGACATGTTCTTTACGTAGACGGTGGTATCCTTGCTTATATCGGAAAACAACCGAAATAATACAAGATAAGATAGAAAACTAATCCGGTAAGGTGATAGAATGGCAAAGAGCATCCTCTTTTCATCTGTCACCTTATTTTTATTTAAATAAGAACCAATCATGAAAAAGATATTTATTCTGTTTGCCGCCGCTTTGATGGGCTTCGCTTCCTGTGCGGACAGCAAACAGGCGATGACGGTCACTGTGACCAATCCTCTGGCGTTGGAACGCGCCGGCGAGATGGTTGAAATACCGATGAGCGATGTAGTTGCCAGACTGAAACTGGCAGATACAGCACAGATTGTAGTGCTTGACGCCGATGGCCGGCAAGTGCCTTACCAAGTGACATATGACGAAAAAGTTATTTTTCCAGCTGCGGTGACAGCTAACGGCACAGCCGTTTATACTATCCAACAGGGCACTCCGGAGCCTTTCAACGTAATTGCTTGTGGCAAATACTACCCCGAACGTCTGGACGACGTTGCCTGGGAGAATGACCTTGGCGGTTATCGTGCCTATGGCCCTGCCTTGCAGGCAAGAGGCGAACGCGGCTTCGGCTATGACCTATTTACGAAGTACAACACCACGGAACCGGTTCTTGAAAGTATGTACGCTGAAGAACTGAACAAGGAAAAGCGTGCCAAGATAGCCGAACTGAAAAAGACAGACCCGAAAGCGGCAGGAGAACTGGGACGTTCCATCTCTTACCATATCGACCATGGTTACGGAATGGACTGCTACGCCGTAGGCCCTACATTGGGTTGCGGTACGGCTGCTTTGATGGCAGGCGATACCATTATCTATCCTTACTGCTACCGCACACAGGAAATCCTTGATAACGGCCCGTTGCGTTTCACCGTGAAACTGGAATTTAATCCGTTGGTAGTTCGTGGAGATTCCAATGTGGTGGAAACGCGTGTCATTTCTCTGGATGCAGGCTCATACCTCAATAAGGCAGTAATTTCGTATACCAACCTGAAGGAAGCCATGCCTGTAACTACCGGGCTTGTCCTGCGTGAACCGGACGGTGCAGTTGCAGCAGATGCCGCAAACGGCTACATCACTTATGTTGACCCTACGACCGACCGGAAAGGTGGAAACGGCAAGATATTTGTCGGCGCCGCATTCCCTGCGCAAGTAAAAGATGCTAAAGTAGTTCTTTTCTCGGAAACGGAGAAAAAAGAGCGCGGCGGAGCGGATGGTCATGTACTGGCTGTCAGCGAATATGAGCCGGGTTCTGAATATACTTATTACTGGGGTTCTGCTTGGGACAAAGCTGCCATCAAGACGGCAGATGTATGGAATAAATATATGGCTGAGTATGCTCAAAAATTACGTGCTCCGCTTTCGGTAGCATATTAGTATCTGATATAAGAGCTGAAAATAGTAGAAAAGTGGGGATTCCTGTAATTATATGGGAGTTCCCATTCTTTTTTAGTAGAAATAATCTATCGTGTGGTTGCTAGACAGGAGTGAAGGGGAGAGTATATATTTGTTGTGCGGGTGTGTTGGGAGGTGGTTAAGTTCTAGCAGAACTTGGTGCATTGCTGATAGTGAACTTTCCATCCATGTTGGTAGTAGTTCCTATAGACGTGCCTTTTACTAGTACGGATGCCCCTACAACAGGCTGGTTGTCCTCTTCCGAAATGACAACACCTGTGATTGTTTTAGGTGTTTGGGCGATCGCTAGACCAATTCCTGCCAATAAGCAGGCCAATAACAACACAAATCTTCTTTTCATACGCTCCCTCAATATTTAGTTAATATAATAGTTGTCTATTTGCTTGTATACTTTTTGCAAAAATAAGCACATTTTATTAAAAACAAAGCAAAACAATAAAAAAAATATCAATTTAGTTGCAAGATAATTTGAAATACGAGTGGTGAACATCCTTTTTCAAAGGAAGCGGACAGGTTGTTTTTGATAACATATTGCTATTATTAATAAGGTGTATTACTATATTATGGAAATAAATAGTACATAGTGATATAAAAAAACGGGGTTAATTATATAAAAACTAGTATTGATATTTTCAAAAGAACTAAAATTTAACAAACAGCAAAGAGGACAAATTAGGATGAAAAATAGCTACTTGAGACATTAAAGACATTTCCTTAAATATGAAAATAAGCAATAAAAATATGAAGGGTTTTAAATGGTAGTAAAATAAGGGTATTTCTGTCATTATGCAATATAAACACAATTATGGGTAACATGTGCTTTCCCGAAAATATCCGGTATATAGAAAAAAAGGCCAGGATATATACATTGGAGACGTTGGACATATATACACTGCCTGTCAGACATATATGCCCAACACATTGGATATATATATCCAACACTTCAGCAAACTACATCCAACATGTTGGCAAGTAATAGCCAACCTGCCATTTCCCCTTTTAAAGGTTATCAGACCTTAATTTCCTGTCATACACTTGTATGGAAATAAGAAAACGGAGCTTTTATTTTCATTTTTATGCTGATAAAGGACTGGAAGAATTATAAAATAGTTTTTTATTTTCTAGTTGCTACCTATAAATAAATGGGATAAAACTAACAAATAAAACGAGTATTGAAGATTTTACATTCCCATTTCACACATAAAACAGATATTCTTATTTTTATTGATATAATAATTGACAGTTGACATACATCATGCATTTTCCTATCTCCGAATCCTTGCGTTTTTATCATTTATATCGTACTACTTCCAAAATATTTGCATGCTGAAGAGAAGTGAATATCATTTTGACAGTTTTATGTTTGGGTTATTATATTGACAATTATTCCCGAATTTGTAAAACAAACATTCTTTAATATTAAGTTCTGCTAGAACTTTGAAAATTAGCTATATCGGTATGAAAACGCAAGAAGTCTCCATTAAACCGGGGACGATGAAAGTTGTAATGAAACCCGATGCAGAAGTATTGCAAGAGGTTGTGGTCACCGGTATGCAGAAAATGGATAAGCGATTGTTTACGGGAGCAGCGACTAAGATTTCGGCGGAAAATGCCAAATTGGACGGTCTTGCAGATGTCAGCCGAGCCCTGGAAGGACGTGCAGCCGGTGTATCTGTTCAAAATGTGTCAGGAACATTCGGTACAGCACCGAAGATTCGTGTTCGTGGCGCTACTTCCATTTATGGTAGTTCAAAACCTCTGTGGGTAGTAGACGGTGTCATCATGGAAGATGTGACGGAAGTAGGAGCTGATGATTTATCTTCCGGTAATGCAGAAACATTGATCAGTTCGGCCATTGCAGGTTTGAATGCCGACGACATTGAGAGTTTTCAGATATTGAAAGACGGCTCAGCTACTTCCATTTACGGTGCACGGGCCATGGCAGGTGTTATCGTAGTCACTACCAAAAAAGGAAAAGCCGGAACAAACAAAATCAGTTATACCGGTGAATTTACGATGCGCCTGAAGCCTCAGTACCGGAACTTCAACATTATGGATTCTCAGGAGCAAATGAGTGTATACAGGGACTTGGAAGCAGCCGGTTACCTGAACTTTTCCGATTCGTATCGTGCCTCCAACAGTGGGGTATATGGCAAAATGTATCACCTCATCAACCAGTATAATGCGACAAACGGGACTTACGGATTGGAAAATACACCGGAAGCACGCATTGCCTTCCTCGAACAGGCGGAATACAATAACACGGATTGGTTTGACTTGTTGTTCGACAACAACATATCCCAAAGCCATGCCGTCAGTATGTCCACTGGTACGGAAAAGGCATCCTATTACACCTCACTTAGTGCCATGATAGATCCGGGATGGTCAAAGAAGAGCAAGGTTTCACGCTATACCGCCAATATCAATGCACTCTACAATGTTTCGAAACAAGTATCATTGAATCTGATTGGTAACGCTTCTTATCGTAAACAGGAAGCGCCGGGAACCTTGGGTTCGCAGTCGGACCCTGTAAACGGAGAAGTGAAACGGGATTTCGACATCAATCCCTATTCGTTTGCGCTGAATACTTCACGCACAATGGATTCCAATGAGTATTATGTACGTAATTATGCCCCGTTCAATATCTTTAATGAATTGGAAAATAACTATATGGATCTCCATGTAGTAGATATGAAGTTTCAGGCAGAGTTGAAATGGAAACCTGTCCACAAAGTGGAACTGTCCGCCCTGGGTGCTTACAAATATTCTACTACAACCCAAGACCATTACGTGAAAGATTACTCCAATCAGGCATGGGCATACCGCGCTATGGATGATGCCACGATGCAGAAAGCCAATCCGTGGCTATATACCGATCCTGACAAGGTAAATACACTTCCGGAAAGTGTGATGCCCGTCGGTGGCTTCTATCGCGAAACAAAATATGCGATGAACAGTTTCGACTTCCGCGGTACCGTAAGCTACAACGACGTCTTTAACGAAGACCACATCCTGAACGCCTTTGGAGGTATGGAAGTGAACTCCACTAACCGTAACAAAACTTGGTTCAACGGAGTAGGTATGCAATATGGCATGGGACTATTGCCGGCTTACGACTATCTCTATTTCAAACAAGCGAACGAGGAGAATTCTAATTATTATACGGTGGATGAAACCCGTTCGCGGGAAGTGGCTTTCTTTGGGACAGCAACCTACTCATACAAAGGCAAATATACCATCAACGGCACGCTTCGCTATGAAGGGTCCAACAAACTGGGAAAAAGCCGGGCTGCACGCTGGCTTCCTACATGGAACGTATCCGGCGCATGGAATATGCACGAAGAAAAATGGTTTGAGAGCCTGCGCCCCACACTCTCCAATGTCACACTGAAAGCCTCCTACTCACTGACGGCAGACAGGGGGCCGGCTAATGTCAGTAACTCGCTGGCAATTATCAACAGCTATAACCCGTGGCGACCCACCGCAAATGTTCAAGAGTCCGGACTGCAAATTAAAGAGCTGGAAAACAACGGACTGACTTATGAAAAAAAGCATGAACTGAACATAGGAGCCGATATAGGTTTCATCGACAACCGTATCAATGTAGCCTTTGACTGGTACCGCCGTAATAACTACGACCTGATAGGCATCGTAAATACAGTAGGTGTAGGAGGGCAGATTTCCAAGTATGCCAACATGGCCAGTATGCGGTCGCATGGAGTGGAATTTACCTTGTCGACACGTAACATCGTGACGAAAGATTTCAAATGGAATACGGATTTTATCTTCTCCAAAGCAAAAAATAAAGTCACCGACCTCAAATCCAATTCTACCATTATGGAAATGATCAGCGGCAGCGGATTCGCTTTGGAAGGTTATCCGGTGCGCAGCCTTTTCTCAATGGATTTCCAAGGACTGAACGAAGAGGGTGTACCAACGTTCATCAATGAATCCGGTGAACTGACCACAAGTAACATTAACTTTCAAGACCGTGACCACAAATCCCATTTAGTATACGAAGGCTCTACCGACCCCACCATCACCGGTAGCTTCGGCAACGTGTTCTCTTACAAAGGGGTCAAGCTGAATGTGTTCATCACATACTCTTTCGGCAATGTGATACGTCTGGATCCGGCTTTCCATAATAAATATTCGGATTTGGACGCTACACCGAAGGAATTCAAGAACCGTTGGATGACTTCCGGAGACGAAAAAACGACCAACATTCCATCCATTGCCGATAAACGGATGAACACGAAAGATACCCGGCTAAGCCGCGCTTACAACGCATACAACTATTCTACCGAACGGATAGCAAAGGGAGACTTCATCCGTATGAAAGAAATCTCATTATCATATGATTTCCCCAAGTCATGGGCAAATCGGGTAGGGCTTTCTACAGCTTCACTGAAACTTCAGGGTACTAACCTATTCCTGATTTACTCGGACGACAAACTCAACGGACAAGATCCGGAGTTCTTCAATACCGGTGGTGTAGCCGTACCTATGGCTAAACAATTTACTTTGACTTTAAGATTAGGAATTTAACAGGAGACAATACATTATGAAAAAGAATAGACTTTATATCCTGCTGGTTGCTTCAATGTCGGTATTCGTGTCCTCATGCAGCGATTTTCTTGACACGGTGCCCGACAGCCGCACGGAAATTGACAAAGGTGACAAGATCACCACCTTATTGGTATCCGCCTATCCGGACAGATCACCGTTTTTCATGGCGGAAATGTCATCTGACAATGTGATGGACAACGGCGCCCGATTTGATGACATGAAACTACAGGAAGAGATATATTTGTGGGAAGATCCCACGGACAGGGAGTCCAGTGATTGCCCTTACGATCTGTGGGAATCATGCTACAAAGCCATTGCTTCGGCCAATCAGGCACTGAAAAGCATTGAAGAATTGGGAGACCCCGACAACTTGTCCGCCCAGAAAGGGGAAGCTCTGGTGTGTCGGGCGTATGCGCATTTCGTACTGGCAAATATTTTCTGCATGCCCTACAATCCGCAGACAGCAGACAAGGAGTTGGGAATACCTTACTGCACAACACCCGAGAGAGAGGTATTCGCCCCATATGAACGAGGCACATTGGCACAGACGTATGAACAAATAGAACAGGATATCACAAAAGGATTACCCTTGATCAGGGATGCCATCTACAGTATTCCCAAATACCATTTCAACAAAAAAGCAGCCAATGCATTCGCCGCGCGATTCTACCTCTTCTCCCAAAAATGGGACAAAGTGATAGAACATGCCGATGCCGTATTGGGAAGTAACCCCGTCACCTCTCTGCGCCACTGGACGGAAGACTTCGGAGAGTTGAGCCAAGTGGAGGATATCGCATCCAAATATATTTCGGAGAAAGTAGCTGCCAACTTGTTGATATCCCCGGTTTATTCGGAATGGGCCTACATAGCCGGACCTTACAGCATATACGAACGCTATGCCCACGGGAGAGAGATATTCAGTGCGGAAACGATCGATACCAACGGTCCCTGGAGTTGGAGAGGAGGTTCAGGTTTGCTATACTTCATTGGCGCCAACCAGCAAAAGAATCCATTCCCGAAGATGATAACGTATTTTGAATATACGGACAAAGCAAACGGTATCGGATTCAATCACGCGGTAAATGTGACGTTCAGCGGTGACGAAACACTTCTTTGTCGCGCGGAAGCCTATGCGGTGGGAAAACATAACTATGCACAGGCATTGGCCGACATCAACCAGTGGATTGTATACAACAGCGATATGAGTCAAGATACGGGAAGCGACCTGACGATATCTGCCTTAAATGAATATTACGACGCCCTTCCGTATGCTCCCGCAAAAATCGATTCACGTGATCAACGGAGTGTAAAGAAGACACTGAACCCTGAAGGATTCACCGTAGCAGCCGGAACGGAAGAGAACCTCGTTCAACTGATTCTGCAGTTGCGCCGACTGGGTGGAATCCAAGAGGGAATACGCTGGTATGACCTGAAACGTTATGGCATTGAATTTTCTCACAACCACGCCACAAGCTCGTCTACCGTATTGAAAAAAGACGATCCGCGGCGTGCCATCCAATTGCCTCAAGAGGTTATCAACGCGGGAATGCAACCTAATCCTAGAAACAATTAAAAAGAGAATACGTATGAATTATTTTAAATATATTACTTTAATCCTGTTTGCCATTTGCGGGCTAAGTGCTTGCAGTGAAGACGACTTGAACGACCGGAGTATCTTTGAAGGTACTGCCATCCAAAGAGCAGAATTCGACAACTGGTTACTGAACAACTACGTATACCCCTATAACGTAGACTTCAAATACCGGCTGGAAGACCATGAATCCGACCAAAAATATAACTTGGTGCCGGCTGAATTCCGCAAATCAGTAGCCATAGCCAAGTTGGTGAAGTTCCTATGGATCGACGCTTACATCGAAGTGATGAACAACGACCGGGAATTCATCTGCACATACGGTCCGAAGATGATTCACTTAATTGGTTCTCCGGCTTATGAAGAAGGACAAATTGTGCTGGGTACGGCAGAAGGCGGATTGAAAGTCACGCTATACAACGTCAATGCTCTCAATCCGGACAATCCGGACATAGAAGTGCTTAACTTCTGGTACTTCAAGACCATGCACCATGAATTTGCGCATATATTGCACCAGACAATAGAGTTTCCACAGGAGTTTTACGAAATATCCACCGGTAAATATACGGGGGGAAGCTGGGTAAACTACACAGATAAACAAGCCTTGGAGAGAGGATTCATCACAGCTTATGCCAGCAACGAAGTGCACGAAGACTTTGCCGAGACGATAGCCAACTTTGTCACTCACGATAAGGCTTGGTGGAACGAACAGATTGAGACTGCCGGTGACGGAGCCGCCTACATCGAACAAAAGCTGGAATTGGCACGCACCTATATGGCAGAAACATGGAACATTGATTTGGACAGTCTGCGGGACATCGTCCAACGGCGTTCTTCGGAAATTATGAACTTGGATTTGGTAAACCTGAACGATTAAAAGCATGAACTATATGAAACATTTATACAAAATTAGCCTTCTGCTGGCCGTCTTTGCCTTTGCGGCATGTTCTTCCGAAGTGGACGACTTGTTTAACAAGACGGCATCCGAACGCATCAGCGAAGCCATCAAAGAAGACTTGAACATATTGCAAAGCGCCAAAAACGGATGGGTGATTGAATATTACCCGTCTCCCACTAAGATGTATGGAGGATATACCATCCTGACTTCTTTCGACGATAAGAAGAATGCGACAGTGTCGTGCGACCTCTTTGCCAGTGACAAGAAAGTGATCAGTCAGTATGACGTAAAGCAGAGCACAGGTCCGACGTTGACTTTCGATACGTACAATGAGATATTCCACCTATTCTCCGAACCTCTCAATAATTTCGGCATCGGTAGTTCGGGTAAAGGAATGGAGGGGGATTATGAATTCCTCATTCTGGAGTGTACTCCGGAGAAAGTGACGCTCAAAGGTAAAAAGACCGGGACAACGATGTTGATGACTCCACTGCCTGAAAACAAAACATGGAAAGAGTATCTGGACGAAGTCAAGGCAGTGACCAAAGAAGCCTCTCCTGCCCTGTATGACGTAAAAGTAGGAGCTGAAAAGAAATATGATGTGGAACAACTGTACCATAAATTTGTGCTAACCCACGAAGATGGCACACAGGAAGATCTTCCGTTTGTCTACACCCCGGATGGAATCAAGTTCTACGAACCGATAGATTTGGGTAATGCACAGATGCAGTCTTTGACCTGGGATAAAGAAAGAAAGGCTTACGTTAACGGAGATATAGCCATGGAAGCCTTCATTCCGGAAGGATATAAGCTATACGATGAATACTTGGGAACATATCTGTTTTATTACAACGAGACGAGAGAAGTCACTCTTAGCCGTGTAGAAAACGATCCTTTCAACACACTCTATACCATGACAGGATTTCCCAACGACATTCTGATGACTTATGATGCCGCTTACGGCAGGATAGCTCTTCTGACACAGCCTCTGTACGGTAGCGTTTATCTGTGTGTCTGGGGATTAGATACTACTCCTGGCGGAAGTCTTACCAATCAGTCTGGAGCCGGAATGGTTGGCATCAATGACGAGAATGGTGTCATCAACTTTAAAGATAACGGAGTATGGGGCAATACAGATTCATTCATCGCCTATGACTTCAAGTCATATCAAGCTATTTTCCGAATCCCTTACGTAAAAAAAATGGTTAAACAATAAAAGGTTATGAGAATAAAGAATATATATACATTATGCTTGGCGTTGTGTAGCTTATTAGTAGTAGTTGCATGCTCTGAAGAAGATAATGACCATCTGATTCCTACGCCGAAATTTGAGATAACCCAGTCCACCAACATTGATTTGTCGGCTAAGGGTGGTGAAGCAACCGTAGAATTTATATCGGAAGGTGCAGAAATAAAAGCCAGTGTTGATGCTGGCTGGTGCCGAATAAAGGAGATTACGGGCAATAAAGTGATAGTAACGGTAGACGTGAATGCAGGATATCCGAGCCGTACCGCCGCCATCATATTGTCGGATGGCCAAACAAACCGGAAAGTAGCCATTTTGCAACAAGGTGCCGTGTGGATCTATAATCAAAACGAAACAACGCTATTTGTAAGAGACATTGCAGGTGACGTGTTTGTGGAGACATCCGGAACGTTCCCTATTGAGATTGATATTCCTGAAGCTGCCAAGCAATGGATAACAGGAGAAATGACAGATACCGGATTCAAGCTGTCCGTGCAGGAGAATGCAACAGACAGCCGCCGCACTGTCTCCTTCAAGGCCAAGATGAACAATCGTGAAGTGGAATATACAGTCATACAATGCTGCGTTGCCGATTACGTGGGTACATGGGAAGGAAAAACACAAGTTATAGGAGAAGACTTCGGAATTTCCGGTTTGTTCTCATTAGCCGGCACAACAATTGAGAAGAGCGAGACGGAGGGTGAATATCTAATTACCGTTCCAATGGATATGCTTGCAGAGGGTCTAACGATGGAATTGACTGCCGTTTATGACAAAGGCGAATTTCTAGTTACCACTCCTCTTCCCCAAGATATAGGCATAGGCGGTGGAGTGAACGGATCCGTCATCGCTGCCAGTCAGGATGGAGATTTATATTTGAAGGCAACGATTGCTCTTGTTCCCTCCATCAAAAACGGAGTGGTTACGCTGACTTATGACGATGCGGGCTTATTCTTTGTCATCGGATTTTTCAAAGGCAGCAGTTATCAGGGACACCCGATTCTGTTCCCCGTTTTTACGATGCAAAAGTCCTTGAAATAACATGTTTTGAATAGTATAAAGCGAGCGCGCTTAAAAAGCTAAATCATATAATGACCCTTAAGGAAGGTTTAGCTTTACATTAATTATTTCGAAACAGCCGTTTTGTGATAAAACGGCTGTTTCTTTTTAGTACGCCCAACATGGGCGTACGTTTTGGGGTGCAAATTTCTCATGAACTCGGATAGTAGGATTCTGTTTCAGGACATTCTTGCTTTACTTATAAATTAAAATATGAGATATCCATAACTTTTATCTAATATTGAGCTATTTGCGGAATATCTCCAATAGATAATCTCTCTTGAGTTATATGGTTTAGTTTAACTTTTGTGAGAAGGTGCGTTTGATTGAAAATGTGCCTTCTCTTTTTAATGTCTATCAGTCGTTTTCAATTTCTTTGAATTTGAATATTTCCTCCTCATTCTCAAGTATATATCGTAGACATCTATGAAATTCTTTCTTTATTGTTGGATTTAGAAACTCACTCCAGGCAGGATTCTCTTCATATCTGAGAAATGCAAATAGCGCTAATGAATAAGCCCATTCGTTGTGATTTAAATAGCCGGACGTACTATATGCCCACCTGTCGTATTCTTGAGAAAATTGGAAGGAAGCATTTGATGTAAAAACCCCGAATCCAAAGAATACTGTTGCAAGGTCTGTCATGTATTCGTCGTTTTCTTCCATTTTCTTTTCTCCTAATAGCTTGATGTGGCATAATTCATGGGCAAGAGTGGCAATTAATGCTTCAGGATTTCTCAGGTTTATTTCATTGATGGAAATCTCATATTTTCCATTTTCATTTTTATCAAAGTATAATCCTGATGTATGTTCTTCCTCAGCAGGATTTTCCAGGAAAATAGGAGTCGTTCCTGTATTTAATTCCGTCATTCCTTCCATATAAAAATCCATTTCAATCTCATCAGGGTTTATTTGCATGGCTTCAGAAACTATTCTCAGGGCTTCTATCACATTTGTTTTTGATTTATTCCATTTTATTGGAATATCGTCTTCGGAAGGTAAAAAGATTTTTCTCTTGTCTAATGAAGGCTCAGGGAAGAAGTCGATTAGGCAAAGTATATTATTTTCGAAATACTTTCGAAGTGTATAATCTAATGGTTCATATGTCTTCTTCGACTTAAAGAGTTTACTAAACATCGTTCTTCTTTTAAGGAACTAAAGGATTGGTAATTATCGCTGATAAAATTACTGAATGTTTCTTGAATAACCAATGATTGTTACTTGAAATCTTTGCTTTTTTCACTTTTTATCTTTCTGAAAAAGAAAGAAATCGGTAAAAGTTTCTTTTCTGGAAAGAAAGAATTGCTATTATCATTAGGATAATGATAAATTAGTTTCACGGTGTTTTTACTGAATTCCCACTTATACAACCGACTCACCACCTGGAGGCTTTCTGCGAAAGAGTCCTATGCAAATTTATAAAGAAATAAGTTTGGAGGGGACGATAATGATACATGACTTTTTAAAGATACACTATTTTGCTGTTTTTTTGTCCTTTATTGAATGAATGTGCGTCACGATGACGGGATGATGGCTAGAACGGGAATCTTTCGGATTTGAGCCGGAAAGTGGCTTTAAATAAAGAAAAGCCGGGGCGTAAGGCTTCGGCTTTTATATTTTCTCGAATTCTCTTGCGAGAAAGGGGGCTTTATTCTTGCAGGTCAGAATACTTTAAACTCATATCCTTCCTCTTTCAGGAATTCGATGGAGCGGGGTAGTGCATATTGCAGGTTTCCGTTATTCCAGGATTTCAGGGAGTCGTGGAAGGTGATGATGGAACCGTTGCGGGCATACCGCTTTACGTTGTTCAGTACCTGTTCCGGACGCATCCGCTTACTGTAATCGCGGGTCACGAGATCCCACATGATGATGCGGTAATGATAGCGCAACGTATAATACTGCCGGAATCCCATATGTCCGTGTGGCGGACGGAAAAGGTCTGAATGGATAATTTCATCCACTTTCCGGGCGTTTGCCAAGTAATCCGGGTTGGAATATTCGAATCCGCGGATGTGGTTGAAGGTGTGGTTACCGATGCGGTGTCCGTGTCCCACTACCATCCGGTATTCATCCGGGTGTTTGCGTATATTATCGCCTACCATGAAGAAGGTAGCTTTGATAGAATGCTTTTCCAGTACATCCAGTACCCAGGGAGTAACTTCGGGAATAGGACCGTCGTCAAAAGTCAGGTAGACTGCCCGTTCGTTCGGGTCCATACGGAAGATTGCTTGTGGATACAACGCCCGTAAAAGCCAGGGTGGTTGTTCTATAAACATTGAGCTTGTGATTTTTTTGAGTATCAGGTATCAGGCATTAAGTATTATTCCGTGCGGAAGAGCTGGTTAAAAGCTGCGATTCATACTTGATACCTGATACTTTATACTTACTTATTTCCCTTTCATTCTCGTAACATACTCGTTGTATAGTTGGTCGAGCTGTTCGGAGTAGTGTTTTGCGAGTTCTGCTGATTTGTATTTCTCCATCAGGCGGATTTCGGCGTCAAGCAGGCTGGCGTTATATACGAAATTCTCGCTGGCAATGGCAAGTTGGCTATCAGTCAGGCTGAGATACCAAATCATGTATTCGAGCGACTTGTTGGCAAGTTCGTCGATAATCTTGTTGGCCTTCTCGGTTTGTTCCAGTTGATAATAAGATTCTGCCATTTGGAAAGCGCCGTTCGCCCAGTCGTACGGTACGTTGTAGGCTGGAATCATCTTTTCGGCATAGTCAAGGGCTGCAAGAGCCTTGTCTTTCTTGCCTTCTTTGATGAGTTGTCCTACGAGCTGTGTGAAGACACGGCGGTGTGTGTAGCACATGCGCATTACGTTCTCGTCGATATAGATACCCGGTTTGTCGATGCCACCGAACTTGAACTTGTTCATCAGGTTGTCGTACATCTTCTCACTGTCTATCTTGCTGTCGAGTTTGTCCGTATCGAACGGCGTGAAACGGTAGGCAAGACCTTCTTGTGTGAAGTGGTTGCCCATGCCGAGGTGGTTCTCGCTGCCTACGGTGATTGCCATGTAGATAGGACGTTCCCAGTTAGCGTTGGCAAGCATTTCGAGCATCATCAGTTCACTCTTGTAGAGGGCGCGTTTCGGGTTGCCGTTGGCGTCTCTCAAGGTGATGGTCATGTATTCGGGGATGGAGTCGCCCAATGCTTCCGGTATCTTCATGCCGGAGCGGCGTACGGCTTCCTTGTCTATCTTCATTACGATGCTGTCCGTAGGGATAAGCGGTAATTGTATATCCTTGCCGGACTTTTTGAGAAGCTCCTTCAACTGGTCGTTCTTGCCAAGCATCCAGCGGTTGATGATTTCCTTCAGTTCATAAGGATTCTCGCCGAAGATGGAATGAACGAGCGACAGTATGGTCGTGTCTCCCTGTGCAGCCAGTTCATTGGCTTGTTTGAAGTAGCTGTCGATGAGGGCTTTCATTTCCGGGCGGATAGAGATATACTCATTCTGTCCTTCTACGTACTGCACACGATCCCAGGTGATAGGAAGCGATGGAGAATCGTATGCCGGACGCTTCATCTGGTCGATGTACCAGTCGGTTTGCAGATAGCTCAGGTTGCAGGTACGGGCATCCGTGCGGAAGCCTTCCGTTTCCTGGTTGTACCACAATGGGAAAGTATCGTTGTCACCGTTGGTGTAGATTATCGGGTTGCCTTCTTCCTGCAAGGTCATTAGGTAGTTCTGGCCGAAGTCGCGGGCTACGAAGCGTCCGCTACGGTCGTGGTCGTCCCAGGTTTGGCTTGCCATTTGTATGGGGACAAGCAGACAAATGATGGAAAGGCTGCACGCCATTGCCGCAGATGGCTTGTATGGAACGTAGGTTTCGTACAGAGAGTCAAGTTTATGTTGCAATTCCGCTTCTTCTTCCTCTGTAATAAACTTCGCTCTTTTCTCTTCCAGTGTTCTTCTTATCTTCTCCGCTTCTTCTTCCGTTGCCCCTGCGATAAGGCGCTGTTCGGGTTTCATTCTTGAGCACCACTGGATCAGTCCTGCCACTCCCATACCTATCCAAATGGCAAAGGCATAGAACGAGCCGGCATATGCGTAGTCACGTTCACGGGGCTGTGCAGGTGTTTGGTTGAGGTAGAGCACGATGGCGATACCTGTCATGAAGAACAGGAAGAATACTACCCAGAACTGCTGGATACCACGCTGGTTGCGGTAAGCCTGCCAGAAGAGCCCTATCAGGCCGAGAATCAGCGGCAGGCAGTAGAATACATTATGCCCCTTGTTATCCTTGAGATCCTGTGGGAGCAATTCCTGATTGCCTACGAGCAGGTTGTCGATGAACGGAATGCCGGTAATCCAGTTGCCATGTTCTATTTCTCCGGTGCTCTGTATGTCGTTCTGCCGTCCGGCAAAGTTCCACATGAAGTAACGCCAGTACATGAAGTTCAACTGGTAGGAGAAGAAGAACTTGATATTCTCCCATTGGGTGGGCATATTTACCATTACCATTTCCCCGCACTGGTCGTAAGGCACGTCATAGCCTTTGATGTCTACCCATTGCTTGTAGAGCGGGGCGTGTGACGAGCTGTACATACGCGGGAAGAGCATATTCTGCGCATATTCGTATTCGATACGTCCGGGGAGTTCGATATAAGAGTCTTTTTCGTCCGGTGAGGTCTTTTCCTTGCGGACATATTTGCTTCCCGTTTCCGATTGGCGGGGAACGCAATATCCGTCTTTTACGTCGAGCGCCACTTTCGAAGAGAAAGCAGGCCCGTAGAATAACGGACGTGTTCCGTACTGTTCGCGGCCAAGGTATTCGCCCAGCGTGAAGATGTCTTCCGGTGAGTTCTGATCCATCGGCGTGTTGGCGGTAGAACGGATAACGATTAGTGCGTAAGAGGAATATCCGATGACAATCATCATGGTACACAGCAATGCCGTATTCATGGTGCGGGCGGAAATACGCCATTTCTCTTTGATTTTGGCCTGCATTTGCGGAGCAAGATAAAGCCCCAATGCGGCGATAACCAGAATACCGATAACGATACTGCTTGCTCCGTGTCCGTAGAATGGGATACCGAGCAGGGTAATCGTCAGGATGAAGGAGATAGCCATGCGCATCTTGTTCTTTTCGGTATAACTTTCGTATACACCCCAAATAAGAGAAGCCGCAAGCAGGATTATGTAAACGACTACGCCGGAATTGAACGACATGCCGAGTCCGTTGACGAACAGCAGTTCGAACCAGCCGCCTACTTTCACGATGCCCGGTACGATGCCGTAGAGCACGGCGGCTACGAGTACGCCGGAACCGACGAGTGCCAGTAACGAGCCTTTGGCGGTGGCATTCGGAGTCTTTTTGTAGTAATATACCAGTACGATGGCAGGCAGGCAGAGCAGGTTCAGCAAGTGCACGCCGATACTTAATCCCGTCAGATAAGCGATGAGGATAATCCAACGGTCGCTGTGAGGTTGGTCGGCTACGTCTTCCCATTTCAGAATCAGCCAGAAAACGACTGCGGTAAACAGGGAAGAGAAAGCATATACTTCACCTTCTACGGCCGAGAACCAGAATGTGTCGCTGAACGTATAGACCAGTGCGCCGACCAGTCCGCTGCCCATGATGGTGACAAGCTGTCCTTGGGTGATATTGTTTTCGTCAGTGACAATCAGTTTGCGAACCAGGTGGGTGATGCTCCAAAAGAGGAACAGGATGCAGGCGCCGCTCATCAGGGCACTCATATAATTCACCATTTTCGCAACAGTGGTTACGTCGGAAGCAAATTGGGTAAACAGATTCGCCATCAGCATGAAGAAAGGTGCGCCGGGCGGGTGACCGACTTCCAGTTTGTAGCCGGTGGTTATAAACTCAGGGCAATCCCAGAAACTTGCGGTCGGCTCTATTGTGAGACAATAGACTGTCGCCGCAATGATGAATGTAAGCCAACCCATGAGGTTGTTTACGGTTCTGTACTGTTTCATTAGCACTATGGTAGTTTATTCGTTAAAAACAAGTTACGCGGTCGCAAAGATAGTGATTTACCTGTATATAGGAGAAGAAAGTAAGATTTATTAAGTATAAGGAGACTCTTTGGGTGATAATAAATATAAATCCCGCGACAGGTATTAATAGATAAGGTTGTCAGGTGTTAATACTTGAGTTGTCAGGTATTAACACTTGGGACTTCAGGTATTAACACTTGAGAGGCCGGCTATTAATAGCTGATTTTCAAGGTGCTAATAGCTGATTTTTAAGGTATGAATGGTTGAAAGCCCAAGTATTGCATCTTTAGTGATGGTGATGCTCGCCCAGAATGCGGTGCGGCAATGTCCCGTGTCCGAGCAGTTCGATGGGGCAGTTGAAATTCTTCTCCAGCCATTCAGTGGTGACAACCGTATCGGGGTGATAATCCAGTGTTTCATTGACACAAGCGATGGATTTTACTTGTTGGAGCACTGTGCCGATATCATGGCTGACAAGGATAATGGCGCAATCTTTATTGATTTCTGCCAGCAGTTCATAGAGACGGGCTTCGAAACGCTTGTCGATATACGTGCTTGGCTCGTCGAGAATCAGGACTGCGGGGTCGGAGATGATGGCACGTCCCAATAGGGCACGTTGTAATTGTCCGCCGCTGAGTTGTCCGATAGAGCGATGCTCAAGACCCTCAAGCCCCATGCGGGCGATGATTTCTTTCCCTTTTTCTTTCTGTTCGGGCGTAAATCGGGAGATAAGGGACTTTTGTATGCTCAATCCTGACAGGATAACTTCTTCCACCGAAATCGGGAATTTACGGTCGATGGTGCTGTATTGCGGCAGATAGCCAAGTGAAAGTTGGGTGTTGGAAGCCTTTTCTGCAGGAGTGTGAAAGATGATTTCTCCCCCTGTGAGGGGCAGCAGGCCGAGGATACACTTGATAAGTGTCGTCTTGCCGCCGCCGTTGGGGCCGATAATACCCAGAAAATCCCGTTCGTAGACGTTCAGGTTGACGTCGTGGAGAACAGTGCGGCCGTCATATCCGGCAGAAAGATTCTTTATTTCGATTATGGGTTTCATTGTTGAAAATGGCTGGGGTTATTCTTTATATTTCTAGTTTGCGGCTGCTTGCATCTACTTTGTAGCTGTTTGCGGGGCAAGTGCTTTGGCTACATTCAGCATTTCTTCTTCCCAGTCGTAGCTTAACGGATTGATGGGGACAACCTTCGTTCCGGTTTGCTGCGCGATGGTTTCCGCATTGCGTTTGTCAAATTCCGGTTGTACGAAGATGACGCGCACATCTTCGGTCTGGCAGAGGTCTATCAGTTCTTTCAGGTGGGCGGGAGAAGGCTCTTTGCCACCCTCTTCGATAGAAATCTGATGCAATCCGTAGTCGCGGGCGAAGTAGGAGAGTGCCGGATGGTAAATCATAAAGGCTTTGGCGGCTTCCGGTGCGGAGAGTTGTTGGCGAATCAGGCTGTCGGTATGTTGGATACGTTGGCAGAGGGAGTCGTAGCGTGCCATGTAGTATGCGTCGTTGGCTTTATCCAGTTGGCTGAGGGCTTTGTAGGTGTTTCCGGCGATGATTAATGCATTGGCGGTAGAATTCCATACATGGGGCTCTACGGCGTGGGTATGTCCGTCACGAGGGCCATGTCCGTGTCCGTGGTCATGGTCGCCGTTGTTAAGGATAAGGTCGATGCCTTTGGAAGTATCGAATACTTGGATATGGGGCGTATTGTTCATCAGGCGCTCCATCCATGCCTGTTCGAAGCCGATGTATCCGATGCGGAAATAGGCTTTGCTATTTCCGAGGGAAACCAGTTGCTGGGGGACAGGGTCGTATGTCTCCGGGCTGGAACCTTTGGGAACCATGCTGATTACCTTGAATTTGTCTCCTGCGATGGCTTCGGTGAAATAACGCTGGGGTTCGAGTGTGACGGTAATCACCGGCTTTTCCTCATCGCCGTTATTACTTTTGGACGCACGTCCTGTGCAGGCTGCCAGTAGCAGGCAGGAACCTAGGAGAAGAAGCGTTCTCATATCTTTTAGTTGTTTTTTCATGGCTTTCTTTTATTTCGAGGGTTTCTTTTTATCTTATCTTGTTTTTACTCTTGTTTACAGGCGCGTAATATCTCCCGTTTACCACCCGGAGGGCCCGGAAGACGTTCTACGATGAATCCGGCTGTCTGCAACATTCGTCGTACAATGCCTTTTGCGCAGTAAGTGGTGAGGATACCGTCTTTAGCTAATAAAACATAAAGACGGTTGAATAGTTCTTGCGACCACATTTCCGGTTGCTTTTCCGGGGCGAAGGCGTCGAAGTAGACGAGGTCATATGAGTTATCAATAGTCGATAATGGAGAACGGGTTTCGTTATTGGTTATTGCCCATTTTTCATTATTCATTGTCCATTCGTTGACGTCCGTCTCTACTTTCCGTAAAGTGAAGTGTGGAGTAAGGTGTACCTCTTCTTCCCAGAGAGATGTGTGGAGTTGCTTGAAAAGTTCGATAGCCGTTTGCTGTTCGCCGTTTACTGTTACTTGTTCATCGTTCGGAACATAGTTAAGCTGCTCCACTGTCTGCCATTCCAAAGGATATAGTTCCAAGCCTGTATAGTGTACGTTCCGACCGCTTTTCTCTGCTTCTTTGAGAGTGAGCCAGGCATTCAGTCCTGTTCCGAAACCTATCTCAAGAACGCGCGGAGAGATGGCGGCAGAAGCTTTCAGCCCCATATCAATGAAGATATGCTGAGATTCCGTGTGTGCTCCTTTCGTTGAATGATAATGTTCATTCAATTCCGGTACAAATAGGGTAGCACTCCCGTCCTCGGTTTTCTCAATAATTCTTTCCATTACGCAATCTCTGTTACCTGATAATGCTTGATATCTAATACTTTACACTTAATACCTAATACTTATAATACCTGATGCTTAAAACCTTTATCCTGCCACTGCATCCCAGGCGCTTTCGAGCACATACAGAAGAAGGATATAGCGTACTAGCTTGCCGACGAACATGGAACCTACGGTAAGCCATGTATTGCTCCGCATAAATCCCAGTGCAATGGCGATCACTTCTCCGATGGCGGGAAGAAAGGCAAAGAATGCCATCAATGCTCCTTTCCCTTGCAGGAAGTTCACCATTTTATCTACTTTTTCTTTCTTTACTTTGAAATATTTCTCAATCCAGCTTATTTTGCCCAGACGCCCCATGTAGTAGCATGTCATTCCGCCGACCGTGTTGCCTAAAGTGGCGGACAGCAGGCAGGCGACAGGGGGCAGGCCGAGTTTCACCAGTGTCACCAGTACCAGTTCGGAACTGAAGGGCACGATGCTTCCTGCCAGTAAAGCCGAGATGAATAATCCCGGAAGTCCCCACTCTATGAGGAGTTGTACGATTGAATCTATAAAAGCGTCCATATATTAAATGCGAATAAGAGGATGAGACTGACCAATGAAACGATAAAAAACACATTGGAGCTTTTACTGTTGGTCAGTACAAAAAAATGTCCGATAAGGATGCTGCAACTTATCATAAGAAGCGGTAGCAAATCACTGCAATAGTTCGGTTGGATGGCTATCAGCAGGAAGAGGAAGATGGTCAGGTCTATCAGGAATTGCAGATAGGCGCGTGTACGTATCTTGTCCTCGAAGCCGGCGGCAATACAATGAACGGCACTGACAATGAACAGCACGAGCAAATAGCCGAGCACTGCCAGTTCCCAAGTCTGGAGAATCTGCAAGTTAAAGACGTCGCCGAAAGTTGTCAGTTCGATGAAAGGACGGTAGAACAGTTCCATTTCATTGTAGAAGAAGGCATGTCCGAACAGCATCCAGTAAGGCAGCATCCATCCGAGCAATGCGCCGCAGAAGCTGCGTGGCGTAAGCGCTTGAAACCGGTAGGCTTCAAACAGCCAAAGCACAGAGAGCACAGTGAGCTGTGGAAAAAGGATGCTTCCCGCCCCGATAAAGAGGAAGGAATAGAACAGATAGCCTGCCGCACGCGATTGCTGATAACTCTTAAATAAGAAATAAATCGAAATAAGGAAAGCCAGGGCGGCAATGTCTCCTGCGTACAACAGATGCATCTCCGGACAGGCAGTGACCAGCAGGAAGTAAATAGCCGTCTGCATCGAAGCCCTCATACGGATAATGCCAAACTGGTTGTTCAGCTCTATCAGGAAATAACCGATAACGGCATAGACAAGAAAGCTGACGATTCGTTCCGCCCAGCCCGGAAGCAGAAAGTCACGGGCAGATTGCCAGAACGAAGAAAGGTTTTCTTGTGTGGGAGCAGTCATGAGGTCGGGAAATAAAAAGTAGGTCGACACCCAACAGAGGGTGCAGATAAGAATAACGACAGGCAGGGTGAACCGTCCTGCCGTTACTTGATTCTGTAGCTTTTTATTTCTCATTATTTCGTTTCTTACAAATCGAACCCGATGTCGCGACGGAAGTATTTCTTGTCGAAGTCAATCATATCCGCCACTTTGTAGCTCTGTGCCAGTGCTTCTTCTTTCGTCGCACCGTAAGAGCAGACGGCGATGACACGTCCGCCGTTTGTCACCACTTGTCCGTCCTTCAGGGCTGTTCCGGCATGGAAGATGATACTGTCCGTAGCGGCAGCCTGTTCCAGTCCCTTGATGGGGAATCCTTTTTCGTAGGCTTCGGGGTAACCGCCGCTGACGAGGATAACACAACCTGCCGAGCGCGAATCCATTACGAGTGTTTTCTCGTTCAGGTTGCCTGCGGCTGTACCTTCAAGCAGTTCGACGAGGTCGCTCTGGATGCGGAGCATCACGCTTTCTGTTTCGGGGTCGCCCATGCGGACGTTGTATTCGATGACCATCGGCTCGCCTTTCACCCGGATAAGTCCGAGGAAGATGAAGCCTTTGTAGGTGATGTTTTCTTCTTTCAGTCCGTTGATGGTCGGTTCGATGATGCGGGTACGTACCTTCTCCATATATGCTTCATCGGCAAACGGAACAGGGGTTACGCTACCCATACCGCCTGTGTTGAGGCCTTTGTCGCCTTCGCCGATACGTTTGTAGTCTTTGGCTACGGGAAGGACTTTGTAGTTCTCTCCGTCTGTCAGGACGAATACGGAACATTCGATACCGCTAAGGAATTCCTCGATAACAACGGTTGCGGATGCGGAGCCGAACATTCCGCCCAGCATTTCTTTCAGTTCCTTCTTTGCTTCGTCCAGTGTGGGAAGGATAAGAACGCCTTTGCCGGCACAAAGACCGTCGGCTTTCAGTACGTAGGGAGCTTCCAGTGTTTCGAGGAAAGCGAGCCCTTCTTCAAGATTTTCGGCAGTGATGCTTTTGTAGCGGGCTGTCGGGATATTGTGACGCATCATGAAGCCTTTCGCAAATTCTTTGCTTCCTTCCAGTTGCGCTCCTTTTGCCGAAGGGCCGATAACGGCAATATGCTTTAGTTCCGGACGGTTCTGGAAATAGTCGTAGATGCCTTCTACCAGCGGGTCTTCGGGGCCTACTACTATCATTTCGATGTTTTTCTCCTTTGCGAAGGCGCTGATAGCTTCAAAATCAGTTGCTTTGATGTTGACATTCTCGCCTACGGCAGTTGTTCCGGCATTACCCGGGGCAATGTATAGTTTTTCAACTTTCGGACTTTGGGCAATTTTCCATGCGAGTGCATGTTCGCGGCCGCCCGAGCCTAGTAATAATATCTTCATCTTTGTACTGTTATAAGTTATACTGTTATTTGTCTGGATATGGATGCGGTTACTTTTTGCAGGTTATAGGTTCTGTTCAAAGTAACGGGTGATTTTCTCGTGCAGATGTACACGGTCGCGGCCTGATACGTTGTGCTTGTGGCACGGGTAAATGAACAGGTCGGGGTAGGTGCGGGCATCTACACAGGCTTTCATGAACGACAGTGTATGCTGTGGCACACAGGTATCGTCGTGGTCGTCATGGATAATCAGCAGGTGGCCTTTCAGTTGTCCCGCAAAGTTCTTTAGGTTACATTCTTTGTAGCCTTCGGGATTGCTTTCGGGAGTGTCCATATAGCGTTCGCCGTACATGATTTCATAGTAACCCCAGTCGATTACAGGGCCGCCGGCAACGCCTACTTTGAATATTTCCGGGTAACGGAGTAATAGGGCGGTGGTCATGTGCCCGCCGAAGCTCCATCCGTGTACGCCGATACGTTCGCTGTCTACGTAGGGCAGGGATTTCAGGTATTCTACACCTTTCACCTGGTCTTTGCTTTCTTCGATGCCGAGATGACGGAAGGTGGCGTTTTCAAATTCCAGTCCGCGGTTACTGCTGCCACGATTGTCGATGGTGAACATGATATAGCCTTTGTTGGCCATGTAAGTATCCCATCCGCGCGCGCCGTTCTGCCATCCGCCGGTGACGCATTGTGCGTGAGGGCCGCCGTAGACGTAGACAATGACCGGATATTTCTTGTTAGGGTCGAAGTCTGCCGGTTTCATGAGACGGTAGTGCAGGTCGGTGGTACCGTCGGCTGCCTTGATACTTCCGGTTTCGATGCTTGGCATCTGGTAGCCTTCGTAGGGGCTTTTTGCTGTCAGCAAGTTGACGGTTTCTTTGAAATCTTTGGTATCTACCAGGTTGATGATACGTGGCTGGTCTTTAGTGGAATAACGGTCGATAAGATAAGTGCCGGATGCGTTAAGTACGCCGCTGTGCTCACTTTCCTGACACTTGCTGAATGGTTGGTTCATCTTTCCGTTGCCGGTATTTACTGCAAAGTGGCCACTCTTCAAGCCTTCGATAGCGGTGAAGATAATGTCTTTACGTTTGGCATTGAAGCCGAGGATGTCTTTTACCAGCCAATTGCCTTTGGTCAACTGTCGTACCTTGTAGAACTGTTGGTATGTTCCGCCTGTTGCAGAGGAATGTACTTCGGGATACGTCTTGGTACGTGTATCAAAGAGGTATAGGTGATTGTAACCATCACGCTGGCTCTGATAGATGAATTTGGTGGCATCCCATGGTAAGAATACGATTGGATTTTGCGGTTCGACGTATTTGGGGTGCGTCTCTTCATAAAGAACTTCTATCAGATTGCCTGTCTCCGCATTGTATTGGCAAAGTTTGGCCTGATTTTGGTCACGGTTCACTTCTATGAGGTAGAGGTTTTTTTCATCCGGCGACCAACTGATATTTGTAAAGTAGCGGTCGGTAGGGTCGCCTGTATTCAGGTAAATGCTTTTTCCGGTTACAGGATTATAGATACCTACCTGTACTTTATGGCTGGTCATTCCCGCCATCGGATAGCGTACATTATTGACTTCTCCCACACGTGCGGTGATATCTACAAGTGGGTATTGTGTTACCATGCTTTCATCCATGCGATAGAAGGCCAGCAGATTACCTTTCGGGCTCCAGAAAGTACCTTTATTGATACCAAATTCATTGCGATGCACGGATTGTCCGCAAACGATGCCTTCGGGTTCGTTGGTCACTGCTTGCTCATTGACGTACAGGTTATTGCCTATCGTATAAGCTACATTACCGCTAGTTGCGCAATAGTCTTCATTATTAGCTTTCTCCCTAAGTTTGAGGGTGCTGATAATGCGGTTGTTCTTAAAGTCATATGTGATAAACTTTCCTGCTATTGTGAATAGCATTTGCGGTTTGTCCGCCCACGGGAAGCGGATGGAGTACAGATGTGACAACTTCCCTGCTTCGTTCTCGGCAAGTACCTTGTTAATCTGTTCGCGGGTGATGACCATCGTCTCTTTTCCCGTTTTAGGCTCAACCGAATAAAGCGTATCGACGCCCGGTTTCATACATTCGTCACCCCACCATTGCAGCCCGTACAGGTTTTCTGCATAAAGGTAGCTTTCGCCGCCCGGAATTAACTCTTCCAGTGTTGGCTTTTTGGTTTCTTGTGCCATAACATTGAATCCGATTGGTAGTGCCATCAACAACAGGATGGTTCTTTTTCCAATTTTACTCATTGCTCTTTTCTTTATTATTTGTTTTTAAATCCTTCTACTTTTACTCTGTCCAAAGGAGTGGTTTTTATCTGAATAGCAGCACTCAATTTGGCAAAGGCGGTAAATAAGTCATCAAATTGCTTCTCGTAGCTTTCTCTGTCCGATGATACGTCTTCTTCCAGATATTCAATCCTTTTCTTTAATTCTTCCAGTTCCTGCTTCGGGGCGTGGGAGAGTAGGTATTGACGCATATGAACGAAGGCTCGCATGATGTTGATGTTGACTTCGATGGCTTTAGGGCTCCGAAGTACTCCGGAAAGCATGGCTACACCTTCTTGAGTGAAGGCGAAAGGTGCATATCTAAACCAGTTAATATCTAAGGTCACATTTTGTGACCTTATACTGTCTATTAGATAGTTACACTCTTCATTCTTCGTTTAATTTGGTAGCTAGCTTACCATCTACGCTTATTACTTAACATAATTATCATTTGAACTTGAGGTTGCAATTTGTGACCTCATATTGTTTGTCAGATAGTTAACCCTCTTTTGTCTGGTAAAGTGTAATTAACTATTGATGTTCAGCTATTCCTCTTCCTTCTTTGGAATCCTTGGCTCCCGATTTCCTTTAAACTCTCTCGGCGCTCTTGAATCCCTTCCCTCGCGGAAATCTCCCCGTGGCTTCCTATCTCTGTCGCCACCTTTAAAATCACCACCTTCTCTACGCGGTTTGAAATCTCCCTCTCTGCGAGGTCTGGATTCACCT
The DNA here is from genome assembly GCF_900130125.1 of Bacteroides congonensis. Classification (GTDB taxonomy): domain Bacteria; phylum Bacteroidota; class Bacteroidia; order Bacteroidales; family Bacteroidaceae; genus Bacteroides; species Bacteroides congonensis. The sequence goes on along the minus strand of NZ_FQXY01000010.1, from coordinate 751,393 downwards.
TCTCTGCGTGGCTTGAAGTCCCCTTCGCGTCGTGGTTTAAACTCACCTTCACGACGTGGCTTGAACTCTTTTCTTTCTCTGAATCTTGGAGCTTGTTCCCCTTCGGAGTCTTTCTTGTCTTCCTCTTCTCCTTCCTGGCTCTTGAATTCTTTGTACTTTCCGTCAAAAATCTCATATTTGCGGAACTCACACTCCAACGGGCCATTGAACAAAGGCACTTTCTGGCTTGCCTTCAAACCGATTTGGTCGAAACACTCTTCCCGATAAGACAATACCCACGCTTCATTACCGACAAACGCATGCTTCAGACGCTCGCCAATCATTTGATAAAGCCCGAGCAAATCATTCGTAGAAATACGCTCTCCATAAGGCGGATTCGTGATAATGATTGACTTCTCCTTCGGCTGTTCGAACTGCTGGAATGGTTGTAACTTCAGCACTATATCTTTCGATACACCCGCAGCCTTTATATTATGTGTAGCAATCTCATTAGCCTTTGGATTGTTATCATATCCATAAATCTTATGAGTAAATTCACGCTCCTGACTGTCATCGTTGTAGATTTCATCAAACATATCCGCATCGAAATCCACCCACTTCTCGAAAGCGAATCCTTTGCGGAACACTCCCGGAGCAATATTCTTTGCAATCAGGGCAGCTTCGACAGGAATAGTACCCGAACCACACATAGGGTCAATCAAGTCACAATCCCCACGCCATCCCGTCATCAGAATCATACCGGCAGCCAACACCTCGTTCAACGGAGCTTCTACCGCTTCCTGGCGATAACCGCGGCGGTGCAGAGACTCGCCCGAAGAATCCAAAGACAACGTACAGGTAGTCTGTGCAATGTGAATGTTCAGCAATACGTCCGGATTATTGATACGGACAGACGGGCGCTTTCCGGTTTTCTCGCGGAAATAGTCCACAATCGCATCTTTCACTTTATACGAAACGAACTTCGAATGGCGGAATTCATCACTAAACACCACTGCGTCGATAGCAAAAGTCTTGTTAACATCGAGATAATCTTCCCATCGAATGGCTTGTATCTGGTTATAAACTTCGTCAGCATCCTTCGCTGTGAAGTTCTTGATAGGTTTCAGGATGCGGATAGCGGTACGAAGGCAGAAATTAGCCTTATACATCATACGTTTGTCTCCGGTGAATGAAACCATCCGGCGTCCTATTTGGATATCGTTGGCTCCTAATGCTGTCAGTTCTTCTGCAAGTATCTCTTCCAGTCCCTGGAAGGTCTTGGCTATCATCTCGAATTGTTCGCTCATATATAGTTATTTGATTTTATTTTTTTGCTTTGGTTTGTACGATTCTCGCTCCTGCGGGCACATTCTCTGTCACCCATATATTGCCGCCCACGGTTGCGTCGCGTCCGATAGTGATTCTGCCCAGGATAGTGGCATTGGAATAAACAATCACATTGTCTTCCAGAATCGGGTGGCGGGGGATACCCTTGATAGGCTTTCCGTCGGCATCCAGCGGGAAACTCTTGGCTCCCAAAGTGACACCCTGATACAGTTTGACATTATTGCCGATAATACTTGTAGCACCGATAACGACACCTGTTCCGTGGTCGATAGTGAAGTGGCTGCCGATTTTCGCAGCCGGATGGATGTCGATACCCGTCTCACTATGTGCCATCTCCGTGATGATACGCGGAATCAAAGGAACACCCAGTTCCAGTAATTCGTGCGCAATGCGGTAATTGCTGATAGCCTTGATAGCCGGATAGCAGAAGATTACTTCACCATAGCTTTCGGCAGCAGGGTCGCCGTTGTAAGCGGCTTCCACGTCGGTTGCCAGTATTCTCCTCATGGCAGGCAGCTTACTGATAAATTTAGCAGCAAGGCGTGCGGCTTCTTCCCGTTTGGAGTCTGAGCAGACATTGCATTTCCCTTCTATGCTGACGCTGAAACACAACCCGGCGAGGATTTGCTCGGAGAGCAAACCGAATAACTTCTCAATATTTACACCGATGTGATAATTGATTGTCCGGCTGTTGATGGTTGAATTCCCGTAATATCCGGGGAAGAGAATGGAGCGTGAAAGCTCGATAATTTCATACAAGACTTTAGCAGAGGGCAGTGGTTCGCCATCTTTGTGTTGATGAAACAGTCCTTTGTAAGATTCGCTTTCCGATAGCTCATCGACTGCCTGTGTCAAAATGTGGGTGAAGTTCAGTGGACTCATTAGGTCAGTTACTCATATTTATATGGGTGCAAAGGTATTAAAAAAATAATAAAATTCGTTGGGATTCAGGATAAATAATGTATTTTTGTCACATTCAAAACATGACATGAATAAGGGGCAAATGAAACAAAGGGCTACTATGAAACTATTCGGGTGGTTGTGGCTGTTGATGTTATTGGGCTGTGGATATACTGACAAACATCACAGTAAGCCTTTGTGTGAACAGACTTTTGTTGATTCATTGGAAGTTCGCGTGCAGGACTCCCTGTTCTCCAATGTGCTTTATTCCCGCTCACAGATACGTGACGCGTTGGCTCAGGCGCAGGATTCCCAATTTTATTATCGTCTTCTCGCTTTGTACGGAAAAACATTCTTTGTTTCTTCTGATTTCGATTCTATCTTTTATTATCACCGGCAGGTGAAAGCATTCTCCCACAAGGCGGTCAAATGCCCGCGGTGGAACAATGTGCTTTCCGAGATTTATAATATGGAAGGAAATGTCTGGATGCAGTTGAATCGTCCGGATTCTGCCATAATGGACTATAGGCAGGCGTATAGGCATTGTCTGGACGGAGAGAAATTACAGCGTCTTCCGGATATTTGCATCAATATAGCCGATGCTTATCTGCATCGTGGCGACCTGGCGCATACTGCTTTGTATTATCGTCGTGCCCTGTTTCTCTGCGATTCATTGAACTTGTCCGAACATACGAAATTCCCCGTCTACTACGGGCTGGGGCAAACCTATATGGAATTACGTGACTTCGACTTGTCGAACCACTATTATGAACTGGCGGGACAGTTCTTCGATGAAATGAATGTAGGAGAGAAATGGACTTATCTCAACAACCGCGGTAATCATTATTATTACAGAAAAGACTATCAGGAAGCCTTGAAGTATATGCGCAGGGCAAATGAACTGGTATCTGCCCACTCCCAGATGGTGTTCGAGCAGAACTTTATCAAAGTGAATTTGGGAGAGTTATATGTATTGACCGACAACCTCGATTCCGCACAAATATGCCTGGATGAAAGCTATCGTTTTTTCTCTAAAATACAGCATAACTCGGCCATATATTACATCGAAACCCAAATGATTGAACTTGCCCTGAAGAAAGGCAACATTGCGCAGGCGCAAGAAATGATTGCCCGCACTGCTCCCGTGGGGCATCTCGATGCCAATATGCTGACCATACGCAACCAGTATCTCCAGCATTATTTTGAACGTACTGGTGGTTACCGTCGCGCCTATGAATATCTGAAACGTAATGGTCATTTGGACGACTCCATCCGTAGCGAACGGGTGCAGATGCGTGTTGCCGAATTGGATATGCGTTATCAGCAGGATACGATTGTGTTGCGAAAAGAGATACAGATTCAGCAACAGGCAGGTGAAATGAAAGCCCTGAAGTTGAGTGTTTATGTTTGGATACTGGTCTGCGTGCTGCTTGTAGCGGGTACGGTAGTCATCATCTGGTATATGCGCAAGAAGCGGGAATTCCTTCGTGAGCGCTTTTTCCGGCAGATAAACCGTGTCCGCATGGAGAATCTGCGCAGCCGTATTTCCCCTCATTTTACTTTCAATGTGCTGGGACGTGAGATTAACCAGTTCAATGGGTCTGAAGAAGTGAAACAAAACTTGATGGAACTGGTGAAATATCTCCGCCGGAGTCTCGAACTGACAGAGAAACTAAGCGTACCTTTGCAGGATGAACTGGACTTTGTATGCTCTTACATCGACCTGGAGAAAGGGCGTGTCGGAGAGGATTTCACCCCGATAGTTACAGTGGAAGATAGGTTGGATGCTACCCGTATCATGATTCCCTCCATGATTGTGCAGATTCCCGTAGAAAATGCCATCAAGCATGGGCTGGCAGGAAAAGACGGAGTCAAGGAACTGGCTATATGCGTCTCCCGGCAAGAGAACGGAATCCGCATAACAATTATCGACAACGGGCGCGGATATCTCCCGCAGGTGGCTTCCGCAACACGCGGTACCGGTACGGGATTGAAAGTCCTTTACCAGACTATCCAACTGCTGAATACGAAAAATAAGAGTGACAAGATACGTTTTGATATAACCAACAGAAGCGATGGACAGACCGGAACGCAAGTTTCGGTATATATCCCGTTTCATTTTTCTTATGATTTATGATGGAGACAGAAGAAAAGTATAAAGTAGTTATCGTTGATGACGAACGTTCGGCGATTGATGCTTTGCGCCATGAGTTGGAACCCTATCGTGATTTTGAAGTGAAGGGAATTGCAAGCAATGGTACAAAGGGGAAGAAGATGATTATGGAACTGCGCCCGGATTTACTCTTTCTTGATGTAGAACTTCCGGACATACTCGGTCTTAACCTGCTGAGTGAAATAAGGGATGATGTATTGTGGGATATGAAAGTGGTATTCTATACCTCTTATGACAAATATCTGCTGCAAGCCCTGCGCGAATCCGCTTTCGACTTCTTGCTGAAGCCTTTCGAAAGCGAAGATTTAAAAGTGATTATAGACCGTTACCGGAAAGCCATGTCAACCTCTGCGTTGCTTCCGCCGCCTTCCTTCGCGTCTTCTATCAATGCCCTGCTGCCGCAACATGGCATGTTTATGATTAGCACAGTGACCGGATTCAAACTCTTGCGACTGGAAGAAATCGGCTTCTTCGAATACCTGAAAGAGAAGCGCCAATGGCAGGTCGTACTGTTCAACCAGTCACGGTTGAACCTGAAACGGAATACGAAAGCCGAAGATATTATCGGTTATTCACAAGCTTTCATACAGATTAGTCAGTCTGCTATTGTAAATGTAAATTATCTGGCTGTGATTGACGGCAAGTGCTGCCAGCTTTATCCGCCCTTTCATGACAAGAGCGACCTGGTTATCTCCCGGAATTTCTTGAAAGAACTGCAAGAACGCTTTTACGTGCTATAATCTGCCGGGCTTATACATAATCGAAATTATATATCATCGGACTTAATATATAAATGGGCATATATATAAAATGGGGAGACGCCACTTCTTCATCAGGAGCGGCGTCTCTATTTGTTAGAATATTAGAATGAGAGAGAGTTATGTTACATATTTGTATTATCCATCGTAACGGTCATTTCGGGAACCAATACGTAGGTTTGTTTCTTAGCGTTCCATTTGTAATAATTGGTAGTGACAGTCTTGCCTTCATAAATGTAATTGATGCGTAAGTCTTTTTGCCATTCATCCTTGCTGCTGTTCCATTTCATGGATTCACTTTCAATCATACGTTTGTTGTCATCGTACTTATAATTGTACTTCATATAATTAGCGAGAGTGTTACCGTCCATTTTGTAAACGGTTTGTCCTACTGTCACGCCATTTTCTTCTACCGGATTATAAACCAATTGTCCATCGTAGCTACGTGCAGAAGTAGCAAGCGACACAACAAGAAGAACTGCTGATAAAACGAACATTTTTAAGGATACTTTTGCTTTCATGGCTATTTAAGTTTTTGAGTTATACTTTCATATTTCTACAACTGCGTCAGTTTTACGCTGCAAACTTACATATTAATTTGGTGTTTATGCAATTTAAATGCTGAAAGATTGTCAAAATGTCAAGAGATGGTGCGGGGTAACAGTTGCTTTTTGCCAATATTGGTGACAAAAAAATATCCGGCAGTCAATCTGCCGGATATAGAATGAATCACTTCGTTGAGAAAGTGTTCCTTTTACTAGCTTTATGGATACCGGGTTAAATAATGTTATTACATCTTTTACTTTCCGGTTTCCTGATATTTACTTTGTCAGTATGACCTGTGCCGCCTCTTATTAATGTGCTTCAAGCCAATTCTTCCCCCATCCGCAATCAGCTTTCAAAGGCACATGCATACGATATGCCTTCTCCATTTCCTCGATAACGATTTCCTCCACGCGTTCTTTCTCGTTGACGGGAACGCTGAAATTCAATTCGTCATGTACTTGCAGAATCATCTTCGCCTGTATTCCTTCCGCCTGGAAGCGCTGGTAAATACGGGCCATGGCTACCTTGATAATATCCGCCGCGCTACCTTGGATAGGCGCGTTAATCGCATTTCGTTCCGCATACCCGCGTACGACGGCATTTCGTGAATTGATGTCCGGCAAGAAACGTTTCCGATGGAAAATCGTTTCTACATATCCTTTTTCCTGTGCCACCTGAATGCTTTTATCCATATACGCCTTCACGCCCGGATAAGTCTCGAAATACCCGTCAATCAATTCTTTGGCCTCTTTCCGGTCTACATTCATCCGTTCGGCAAGACCGAATACGGATATACCATATATAATACCGAAATTGGCAGTCTTGGCCTTACGGCGCATATCCGAACCTACATCATTCAAATCAATCTTATAGATTTTCGCGGCCGTGGCAGCATGAATGTCGTGATTGCTGAGGAAAGCATCAATCATATTCTTATCCTCGCTGAGATGTGCCATAATGCGTAATTCAATCTGCGAGTAGTCCGCCGAGAAGAAAAGACAACCTTCATCGGGGATGAATGCCTTGCGGATTTCCTTCCCGTTCTCGTCGCGGATAGGGATATTCTGCAAGTTCGGATTGCTCGAACTGAGTCGTCCCGTAGCGGTGACCGTCTGGTTGAAAGACGTATGTACCCGGCCTGTGCGTGGATTGATTAATAAAGGCAGCGCATCGATATACGTTCCCAACAACTTTTTCAGCCCGCGGTGTTCCAGAATCTTTTCCACCACCGGATGCTTGTGGCGAAGACTTTCAAGCACCTCTTCCGAAGTGACATACTGTCCCGTCTTGGTCTTTTTCGCTTTCTCTACAATCTTTAATTTATCAAACAACACTTCGCCGACCTGTTTGGGCGAAGCGATATTGAAAGTCTCGCCTGCCAACCCGTAAATTTCCTTCTCGATGTTTTCCATCTGTGCCGTGAAATGGGCGGACGATTGTTTCAGCGCTTCCGTGTCCAGCAATACCCCGTTCCGTTCTATATTGACCAATACCGGAACAAGCGGCATCTCTATATCGTAGAATAACCTTTCGGCATCATTCTTCTTCAGTTCCTCTTCCAGTACATTCTTCAACTTCAACGTTACATCCGCATCTTCGCAAGCATAACGATAGACGTCCTTCGGGTCAAGGTCGCGCATATTCTTCTGATTCTTACCTTTCGGCCCGATTAGTTCGTCAATATGAATCGTCTGATAGTGCAGATAAATTTCCGCAAGATAATCCATCCCGTGACGAAGTTCCGGCTGAAGAACGTAATGCGCAATCATTGTATCGAAAAGCGGGCCTTTCACATCCGCGCCATAATTTTTGAGAACAATCATGTCGTACTTGATATTCTGTCCTACCTTCAGCGAATTTTCATTTTCAAAGACCGGACGGAACTCGTTGACGATTTTTAACGCTTCTTCTTGCCCGGCAGGGACAGGAACATAAAATGCTTCATTTTCGGCAATAGAAAAACTCATTCCGACCAATTCTGCGTCCATCGGTTCCGTTCCCGTTGTCTCTGTGTCTAACGAGAGAATTTTCGATGTAAGCAACTTTTGAATAATTTCCCATCTTTTCTCTTCTGTATCAATGAGTTGGTAGTTGCAATAAAGTGAATCTAACGTCTCTAGATTTGATTTTTTTGCTTCGTCCGGCTCGTTGCCCGTGAAATTTGCAAATAAATCGCCTTGCACAGCTCCTCCTTCTTCGGGAAAAAGTGGGAGAGGGGCGGGAGTCTCCTTTTTGAGCACGCGGTCGATAAGCGTCCGGAATTCCAGTTCCTCAAAAATACTGCGGAGTGAATTTTCATCTGCGTCTTCGCGGACAAGCTTGTCCATTTCAAGTTGGATGGGTACGTCGATTTTGATAGTTGCCAGGAATTTCGAGAATGTTATCATTTCCCGGTTCGTTTCCACTTTCGTCTTCAGTGCCCCTTTCAGTTGGTCGGTATGCTCCAGCAGATTCTCGATACTTCCGAACTCGGCAATCAACTTCTGTGCAGTCTTTTCCCCTACACCGGGGCAACCGGGAATATTGTCCGAAGAGTCACCCATCAAACCCAGCATATCAATCACTTGCGCAGGCGACTGGATATCAAACTTGGCTTTCACCTCCTCGATGCCCATCACCTCAAAACCACCCGTATGCTTGGGACGGTACATGAATACCTTGTCGCTCACCAACTGACCGTAGTCCTTGTCAGGCGTCATCATATATGTTGTAATCCCCTGCTTGCCGGCTTCGGTGGCAAGAGTTCCTATCACGTCGTCGGCCTCGTAGCCCGACACTTCGAGAATAGGAATACGATAAGCCCTTATAATATCCTTTATAATAGGTACGGACAGGCGGATCGCTTCGGGAGTCTCTTCGCGTTGCGCTTTATATTGTTCGAAAGCCTCGTGGCGGAAGGTAGGCCCTGAAGGGTCGAAAGCTACTCCTATATGCGTCGGATTCTCCTTTTTCAGCACTTCTTCGAGCGTATTGACAAAGCCCAGGATGGCTGAAGTGTTGAATCCTTTGGAGTTGATTCTTGGGTTCTTGATAAAGGCGTAATACGCCCGGTATATCAGTGCATAAGCGTCTAAAAGAAATAATTTATTATCTGAATCCATAGATTTAATTAATTTTTCATGGTAAAAGTACAAAAAAATACCGTATTAAGCGTTTTATTATTACTTTTGTGCTCAAATTACGTATTAATGGACAGTATCTCACTCATCAGGACTCCGATTGAAGCGGAACTGGCGGACTTCAAAAATCTTTTTGATAGTTCTCTTTCCAGTTCGAATGCATTGCTCGACAGCGTCGTATCTCATATACGACAGAGGAATGGTAAGATGATGCGTCCTATTCTCGTCCTGTTGGTAGCGCGCCTTTACGGTGCTGTCCGCCCTTCTACGCTTCATGCCGCCGTCTCCTTGGAGCTGCTTCACACAGCTAGCCTGGTGCACGATGATGTAGTGGACGAAAGTACCGAACGTCGCGGACAACTTTCGGTGAATGCCATCTTTAATAATAAGGTGGCCGTACTGACAGGCGATTACTTGTTGGCTACAAGCCTTGTTCATGCCGAACAGACCCACAGCCATCCTATTATCCAGTTAGTATCTTCATTGGGACAGGATCTCGCCGACGGCGAGTTGCTCCAGCTTTCCAATGTAAGCAATCGTAGTTTCTCCGAATCAGTTTATTTCGATGTCATCCGTAAGAAAACCGCCGCCCTTTTTGCAGCCTGCACAAAAGCCGCCGCTTTCTCGGTGGGAGTAGGTGAGGAAGAAGCTGAATTTGCCCGTTTGTTGGGCGAATATATCGGAATCTGCTTTCAGATAAAGGACGATATATTCGATTACTTCGACAGCAAAGAAATCGGCAAACCGACCGGCAACGATATGCTCGAAGGCAAACTGACATTGCCCGCCCTGTATGTGCTGAACTCAACGAAAGACAGCGCTATGCTGGAGATTGCCATCCGTGTGAAGGAAGGCACGGCCACCCCTGACGAAATAGCCCGTTTAATCGGGTTTATCAAAGAAAATGGCGGTATTGAATATGCAGTCCATACGATGAACCTTTATAAGCAGAAAGCCTTTGGCCTGCTGGCTTCCCTGCCGGATTCAGATGTCTGCGCGGCTCTCCGTGCCTATTTGGACTACGTGGTAGACCGCGAAAAGTAATTACTTCCTGTATTTGTCTAGCAGAGAATAACAAGTCAGCGCTCTGTCCCAATCTTCTATTCTTCCTGATTTCATGGCCCGGCCGAGCAGGTAGCTTTTGTCTATCTCTTCCGGAGTGCGAAGATTTTCCGCACATAATGCGCTTGCCTGTTCGATGTATTTCCAAGCCTCTTCTTTGGTAATGTACCCACTGCCCAAAGCTGCGCGGACTAATCCGACCAGCAGTCCCATATCCCATCCGACAACCCCTCTTTCCAAGTCATTAATCCATATGATCGGATCCCTTCTTTCTTCTGTATACTTCACGAAATTGTATAGATTCTTTCCCTGCTGAACGAAGCGCTCCACCCCGAAGAAACGTTTTTGAATGATTTCCTCGAACTCGCAGATGTTGCTTGTCGATAGGAGATAGGGGAGCATGATTTGATAGGAAACTCTGTCTCCTTCGTTAGTAAGGAACTGGAATAATCCGGTGACGGACTCGGTATCCGTGCAGTGAAAGTCTTCCGATAGAAATCTTGATAACTTTTGCGGATGTACGCCGGTATCCATGGAATTGATATAGAAACCATTCAGTGTGGCTTCCATATAACCTATACGCAACCCCTTTTTTCTCTCATTTCCAAGAAAGAAATTCAGAGGATTGGGATTGAATCGTACGGTTCTTATATGTGTTTCCATCCTTAGTACTTCCATTAAAATTTGCGAAAAGCGTGGGAACTGTTGCCATGTATTTTCCTGAGGCTTCGGCAAGCCGTTATGAAATACAAGCAACAGTCCCACGCTCCGTTCGAATATATAACAAAAGTATATACATGAAGGTGCGTGAGACCCGTTTGCTTATTACCGTTCATAACTTTGAAATTTGCCGAATTTCAGGAATATGGTAATAAATGAAACGTTCTCTAATATAACTAATTAGCTATATTTTCTCTGCTAATTCACTTACAAAGATAAGGAATTTTCCCGATAGCCTGGTAACTATCTTTAGTTTTTCTTAAATAAAAAATACCGCGTCGGCTTCCGTATAGACGGGAGCCGGCGCGGTGAGGCATATTTGAATTGCTAATGTAGCCTTTGACTTTCCTAGAAGAACTTGACCTCTTCGCCTTTAATATCCGAGAGCAATAAATTCGCTAAACGACTCGTTCCCAGGCGGAACAGTTGGTTATCCAGCCACTCTTCGCCCAGCAACTCCTTGACGATAGTGTAATAGATAATCGCATCGTTCACCGTGTTGATTCCACCTGCCGGTTTGAAGCCGACTTTGATGCCTGTCTTCTGATAATACTCCCTGATAGCTTCACACATCACGTAGGCGGCTTCGGGGGTGGCGGCAGGCTGTTGCTTTCCTGTAGATGTCTTGATGAAATCCGCGCCTGAATACATGGATAGGATAGAGGCTTTCTTGATGTTGGAAGCGCTCTTCAAAGCACCTGTTTCGAGGATTACTTTGAGGTGACGTTCCTTGCATACTTCCTTCAATTCCTGTATTTCCTCGCACATTCCTGCGTAGTCGCCACTCAGGAATTTGCCGACAGAAATGACAATATCTATCTCGTCCGCACCGTCTGCAATAGCCAGTGCAGTCTCTGCCACTTTTACCTCGATAAAGGTCTGTGAGGAAGGAAACCCGCCGGATACACAAGCGATATTGACGCCATCCACTTCCAACGTATTCTTCACGATAGCGGCAAAATTAGGATATACACAGATGGCAGCCACGTTCTTCAAGTCGGGATATTCGTCGTCGAACTTATTGACCTTTTCCGTGAAATGCATCACGCTTTCATCGCTGTCCGTACTGTTCAGAGTAGTCAGGTCAATGCAGTTGAACAGGAATTTCTTCACGTCTTCCGTATCATTTTCCGGTACTTTTTTCTCGATTAGTTCAGCTACGCGAGCCTGAATATCTGCATCGTTCAGATGTGTATTATACTTTGCCAATGCGGCATCATACTTGTTGGGCAGTGAGTTATTCTCTTCCATGCTCTTTCAGTTTTGGGTTATTGATATGTCTTTGATTATCTCGTTTCGTTTTCTTGTCCATGCTCTTCTGAAGGGCGGTGGTGAGGTCTACACCCGTCTGGTTGGCGATGCAGAGAAGTACCCAGAGTACGTCTGCTATCTCCTCGTCGAGATTGTCTTTCTCTCCCTCTTTGAAGGACTGGTCGCCGTATTTGCGAGCCATCACGCGTGCCAGTTCGCCTACTTCTTCCGTCAGAACCGCCATATTTGTCAGTTCACTGAAGTAGCGGACACCGTATGTCTTGACCCATTGGTCTACCTGTTTTTGAGCTTCTTCTAAAGTCATTTTTTACTCCTTGTTTTTTGTATCCATGCATATAGTAACAGGGCCGTCGTTTAAAAGTTCGACTTTCATGTCTGCCCCAAAGATTCCCGTGCCTATTTCTTTTCCTAATGCACTGCTCAAGTCCTTGCAGAATCGCTCGTAGAGTGGGATAGAAACTTCCGGCTTGGCAGCCTTGATATAAGAAGGGCGGTTTCCTTTCTTCGTAGAAGCGTGTAACGTAAACTGGCTGATGACCAGAATTTCGCCCCCGTCCTCTAAAATAGACTTGTTCATCACTCCGTTTTCATCGTCGAAAATACGTAGATTTACTATCTTTTTGCAGAGCCAGTCAATGTCTTCCTGACCGTCCGCTTCCTCGATGCCGACCAATATCAGCATCCCTTTTCCGATGGCGGACTTGCAGTTTCCTTCAATGGTCACTGACGCATGACTTACCCGTTGTATAACTGTTCGCATTGCTATTTATCCTATTTCATGATTATGAAAGGCAAATTTACAAAATTCGAAAGAGAAAACGATGGGTTGAGAGGAAAATATTATAGAGTCGTGCAGAAAGCTTTAATGATTTGGTTTAGGCACGGATTACACGGATTACGCTGTTACTTTATACAATCATATTTTCAAAATCCGTGTAATCCGTGTAATCCGTGCCTAAAAATGATAGAAATACAATCGGATCTATTCTGCCAATTTCTTATCGAACTGACGTTATTTATTGTCAGCTTGTTCATCGTTCAATCCCGCCTTTACAGTCTTTCCCTTCGCTTCCCCGACGATAGCGCTAATCTCCTCTAAAGAGGCTTCTTTGATTCGTTTTACGCTCTTAAACTCCTTCAAAAGGGCAGTCTTGCTCTTTTCACCGATTCCCTTGATATTATCCAACGCAGACGCCACTTGCCGTTTGCTCCGTTTATCGCGGTGAAAACTGATAGCGAAGCGATGCACCTCATCCTGAATCTGCGTCAGCAAGCGGAACAGCGGACTATGCTGCTTGATACCGATAGTCTGCGGTGGAAAACCGAAAAGCAGTTCCGATGTGCGGTGACGGTTGTCCTTAGCCAACCCCGCAATAGGAATATTAAGATTCAATTCATCCTCAATAACCTCCCTGACGACCTCCATTTGCCCTTTTCCACCGTCAGTAATAATCAGGTCGGGTAGTGGAGAGCTCTCCTCGATAGCGCGCTGATAACGCCTTCTTACGACCTCTTTCATCGACGCGTAATCGTCCGGCCCTACAACCGTCTTTATATTGTATTTCCGATAATCTTTCTTCGATGGCTTGGCCTTTTTGAATACGACACAGGCGGCCACGGCATCAGCCCCCTGTATATTCGAGTTATCGAAACATTCAATCTGCAAAGGCGGCCTTTCCAAATGTAACTCCTGCTGTATCTCTTTCATTAAACGCATACTTCTCTGCTCAGGATTCAGCTTCTCCGCTTGCTTCAGCCGGTCAGCCTTATATTGCTTCACATTCAAGATAGAAAGTTCCAGCAACTTCTTCTTGTCTCCCCTCTGCGGAACGGTGAAAACGACATTATTCAACTCTAAATCGAGCTTGAAAGGAACGATAATCTCCTTCGACATACTTTTATAACGCTCCCGCATCTCAATAATACCAAGCGTCAAAAGCTCCTCTTTCGACTCATTCAGCTTCTTCTTGTACTCGAAAGTGAATGCCTGATTGATAGCCCCGTTCGTAATATGAAGATAATTGATAAAAGCCGAATTAGCTTCATCTTCTTCAATAGAGAATACATCAATATTATGCAGGACAGAACTTACCACCTCAGACTTCGAACGGTAATTCTCTATCAGCAGATACTTTTCCTTTACCTTCTGCGCTTCTTCAAACTTCATCTCAGCCGCCAATGCCTGCATTTTCTCCAACAGCATCCGGCCGACCTCCTGTGTATTCCCTTTCAGAATCTCCTTGATTTCATCGATATTTTTAAGATAATCTTCCTGTGATTGCAGTCCGACGCAGGGGCCTGCACAGTTTTTGATATGATATTCCAGGCACACGTTGAACTTCCCGGCACGTATATTCTCCGGTGTCAGGTTCAAATGGCAGGTACGCAACGGGTACAAATGCTTAATCAAATCCAACAGCGCATACATTGACGGAATATGACTATACGGCCCGTAATAAGAAGAACCGTTCCTGATAATCTTCCTGGTTCTGAAAATCCGCGGAAAGTACTCATTCTGCACGCAGATGGAAGGGTACGTCTTGTCGTCCTTCAGCATTACATTGTAACGCGGCTTATACTTCTTAATCAGATTATTCTCCAGCAGCAAAGCATCCTCTTCCGTATTGACCACGATATAGCGGATATCGGCAATCTTGCTGACGAGCACCCGGGTCTTTCCCGGTTCATGCTCCTTGCTGAAATAGGAATAGACCCTTTTCTTTAAATTTTTCGCCTTTCCAACGTATATAATTGTCCCTTCCGTATTCAGGTATTGATAGATACCCGGCTTATCAGGAAGGTTGGCTACGATTCCTTTCAAATATTCATTGGTTTTGCTTTCCGGTTCTGTATTCATAATTGTTAGGGATGAGAGACCACTAAATGAGAAACTATTAAATGAGAAACTGCTAAAATGAAAAGGGCGTAGTTCAACTACGCCCTGCAAATATAATCAAATCCTTTATAAAGACAATACGGATTCTACTTCTACGTCATCTCCGAATACAGATTTCCCATTCAGGTCTTTCAGTTCGATGATGAAGTTTACATATACCTTCTTTGGTTTTAGCTTTTTCACCAGTGCACAGGCTGCTTTCATTGTTCCGCCTGTTGCCAGTAAGTCATCGTGCAGCAGCACTACGTCGTTTTCATCCAACGCATCTTTGTGGATCTGCACGGTGTCTTGCCCGTATTCCTTGTCGTAGCTTTCTTCAAGCGTTTCGGCGGGAAGTTTGCCGGGCTTGCGGATAGGGATGAATCCTGCGTTCAAGCGGGTAGCCAGGATAGGCCCCATGATGAAACCTCTCGATTCTATGCCTACTACTTTAGTGATGCCTTTCTCCTTATACATCTCAAACATAACGTTCGATAATTCTTGTAGACACCATGGGTCTTTGAATAAGGTGGTAACATCATAAAACAGGATTCCGGGAATTGGGAAATCCGGTATTTCCCGAATGCTTTTAATTAGCGTTTCTTTGCTCATAATCATTGAATTATATCGTTTCTTTAAATGCTTTGTTTCACGTGAAACGTTGCCGTTTATCGTCCGGAAAGTACCAGTAATACGTTGATGTCGCTTGGTGATACTCCCGGAATCCTGCTTGCCTGGGCAATCGTTTCCGGATCTATCTTTATTAGTTTCTGACGGGCTTCCGTCGATAATGATTGAATGGAAGCATAATCAAATTTGCCTTTGATTTTAATGCTTTCCAGTCTCGCCAGTTTTTCCGCTATCATTCGTTCCCTGTCAATATATCCTTGATATTTGATCAGGATTTCGGCAGCTTCGAGAATCTCTTCTTTACGGTCTTGATTAGCACTGGTTGCTTTATCCAGTTCCCGCTGAAATGCCGGAACGTATTCCGCTATGTTTCCGATTGTCACCTGCGGACGGTTCAGTATTTCTATCAGTTTGCATCCCTGGCGTAGGGGAGTTGTTCCTATCTTTTCGAGTGCGTCGTTAATTAATGCCGGTTTCATCGAGTAGTTGTGCGCGAAAGATACAATCTGGTCTACCGCCTCTTTCTTGCTCTTCATTAATTGATAACGTTCTTCCGTTGCCAGTCCGAGTTTGTAAGCCCGTTCGGTCAGGCGCATATCAGCGTCATCCATGCGGAGCAGGATACGATATTCTGCACGTGAAGTAAACATCCGGTAAGGCTCGTCCACACCTTTAGTTACTAAATCGTCGATCAATACGCCGATATATGCTTCATCGCGTGCCAGTGTGAAAGGCTCTCCGCCGTGGCAATTGATGTGCGCATTGATTCCGGCTACTAATCCTTGTCCACCTGCTTCCTCGTATCCGGTAGTACCGTTTACTTGTCCGGCAAAGAACAGGTTGCCGATAATCTTCGATTCCAACGTATGCTTTAACTGCGTCGGGTCGAAATAATCGTATTCGATAGCATACCCCGGACGATAAATCACCAAATCACTGAAAGCGGGAACTTTCTTTAATGCGGCAATTTGTATGTCCATCGGAAGCGAAGAAGAGAATCCGTTAAGATACAACTCTTGTGTGGTTTCTCCTTCCGGTTCGAGGAACAATTGATGCTGTGTCTTATCGGGGAAAGTTACAATCTTCGTTTCAATGCTCGGGCAATAACGTGGCCCGATGCTTTGAATCTGTCCGTTGAATAGGGGAGAATCCGGCAGTCCGTCACGTAGAATCTGATGTACCTCTTCATTGGTATAGCAAGTCCAGCATTGTAGTTGCTTCAGGTGGCGTACGCTCGTATTCATAAAAGAGAACTTATGAAAGTCACATTCACCGTCCTGTGTTTCCATCAGGTCGAAATGAACGCTGCGCGCGTCGATTCGTACCGGGGTTCCGGTTTTCATCCTTCCGTAAGTGATGCCGTGGCGGGCGATGGATTCGGTTAATTTGTAAGAAGCCGGTTCGGCCATTCTTCCGCCCGGTAACTGGTGGCGTCCTACGTGCATCAGCCCGTTGAGGAAAGTTCCTGCGGTGAGTACGATGCATTTTGCTGTAAGAGTAACACCCCACACAGTGACCACTCCGGTCACTGCACCGTTTTCAACAAGAAGTTCGCATACGGTATCTTGCCAGATATGAAGGTTGGGCGTATTCTCCAGTTTCTCCCGCCACGACCAGATAAACTTGGCACGGTCGCATTGGGCACGGGGACTCCACATGGCGGGGCCTTTCGAACGGTTCAGTATCCGGAACTGGATAGCTGTCTCGTCTGTTACCAATCCCATCTGTCCGCCCAACGCATCTATTTCACGTACTATTTGTCCTTTGGCAATTCCACCTACGGCAGGGTTGCAGCTCATCTGCCCGATCTTGTTCATGTCCATCGTAATGAGACAAGTCTTCGAACCTAAATTTGCAGCAGCGGCTGCCGCTTCGCAACCAGCATGTCCGGCACCAATTACAATTACATCGTACTTAAAATCCATTCTATCTTATTTATTATCAAACGGTGCAAAGTTACGGAAAAGTTGCGAGAAATATATCTCCATGCTCTTTTTGCTTCCGAAAATTCGGGGAGCTGCCCGGCTTCGTTGAAAAAAACGCCGTAATTTGGGCTTAGAAATATACAGTTTGTTCGATATTGACGGCTCAACCGTGTTTTAGATGCTTCGATTCCTTTTCAAAATGTCTATTTTCTGTCCAAAGATACTCGCTTATGCTTTCTTTTTGCTACTTCAAAATCGGTCGGAATACGGATAAAACTAGAACGAAAAGTGTTAAATTCACTCTTTGTCTTGACATAAATCAAAAAAACAGGCCAAAATTTGATTTTTTAGATTATAGCTCTTGTCATTTTCCGAAACAGCTCTAACTTTGCAGCGTAGTTGTGAAACTACTAAGATTTTTAGGTATTAGGAAAAAGGTAATATACGAAAGGTATTAGTTTATAAAATTAAGGTATTAGATTTAAAGATTAGTTTTTAGGAAAAAGATTGTTTTGATTAGGTATTAGGAAAAAAGTAGTTTTCAGGTAATGAGTAAATGAAAGATGAAAGAAAGAAGAATCCCATTAGGGGGATTCTTTAAAGGTGGGGCGGAATGATTCGCTCTTTTTTTGTGCCATGTCAGGAGATGCACGGGTTCTCTTTTTTTGAGCAAGGGGCTTTTCTAAAAGAAAGAGTCCCGAAAAAACTTCCGGGACTTTTCCATGCAATGATGGTTCTTTCATTCAATGATGAAGACACTCCTTGTTATTTCAAGACTTCGCTCAGTTTCTTTTCAATTTCCTCACCTCTGAGGCTTTTCCCTATAATCATTCCATTCGGGTCTACTAACAGGGTGGCAGGAATGGCTCTTATGCCATAAACGGCAGCGCCTTCACACTTCCAGCCTTTTAAGTCGGACATTTGCGGCCATGTGATACCCAGATCTTTTATTCCCTTCAACCATGCTTCTTTCTTGCTGTCCAAAGAGATGCCGACAACTTCAAAACCTTTGGAAGCGAACTTTTCGTAAGCTGCTTTTACATGTGGCATTTCCCCGCGACAAGGACCGCACCATGAAGCCCAAAAGTCAATCAATACATATTTCCCTTTTCCTATGTAGTCGGATAAGGCAACCTCTTTGCCGTTCACATCTTTCAATTTGACATCTGTATATTTCTGTCCCACTTCTGCGCGTTTCATGGCAGTCTGATGCTTGATAACAGCCTGAGTATATCCGTTTTCCTTCATGACAGGAGAGGCGGCTGCAAGAATTTTTGTAACCTCTTCGCTTGACAGGCTGCTTTCAAAGCGGCGGAGTAACTGTGCTCCGACAATATTGTTCAGGTTTTGGTTGATACATTCTTTTACTACTGCCGTCTGCCTGTTACTTACATCTTCCCAACTCTTTTCCAGTTCGAGCATTTTGTCCTTATCCTCTTCTTTTAATTCGGAAGCCTGTTTCCTTAATGCTTTGTATTCATTGTTGAATGCATTAATCTTCTCATTGCAAGCCTCAAGAATGTCATTTGAAGGCGTTCCTGTCGCTTTTCCCGAAGATTTATCCAGAGAGACATTGATAGTCCCGTCTTCAAGGATTAAAGTCGTTCTGGCTCTGCCCGCTGATACGGTGGCAAAACAAGCTTTTGGTTGTGTTCCTTTGAATGTAAAGGTATTGTTACTGATAATTACGCTATCCATTGCGGCGGCTTCACCGCTTTCTGCGTCATTGAGATAGACTGTCTGCCCATCCATACCGGTAGCGCTACCTTTGATGGTATAGTTTACTTGTGCGGATGCTGCGAGTGACATGCATAATGCGCATGTCGTGATACTGATTCTGTTCATAATTCGAATATTAAAGTTTTATTGTATGTTCAAGTTATCTGTTCATTTCTTTCCGAGCGGGTCATATGGACGGTTATCGACTTCCAATCCCCATTGCGGATTCTTTTCAATGATAGAGTTCGATTTCGGCAGCGTGTAATACTCATTATTCACCGGAGCCGAATAAGTCTTGCTTCCTATCTTATGTGTGATTGTAGTCTGACACCAGGGCTTTCCCGTATCATATACAAAACGTTTGATGTCAAAGGTACGCTGATAAGATGAAATAGGCAACTCCCGACGGCGTTCTTTTAGTATTTCATAAAGTAATTCATCTTCATTTAATGAACTGCCGTTCGGCAAGTCGGTATTATCACCGGAATAACGGTACTTGCGCAACAGGTTCAGGTCTTTCAATGCATTTGTCTTGTCGGAAGTGCGGGCTTCCGCTTCTGCTTTCATTAAAAGAAGCTGAGGATATGTGATGCCTTGATTGGTCAGCATTTTGGAACTGCGGCAATAAGTCCTTTTTATGCCGTCCTCATATTTTATGCCGCCTACGGTCGTCGAATATCCTAATATTCTCAAGGCAAATAACTGGTAACGCCTGTCGGTATCCGGGTCGAATAGGGCAAGGAAATCATCCGACGGGTAATAAGTGGATTGGCCATTGGTGGTGGCACATCCTGCAGGTGCTGTTCTGTAAAAAAGATTTTCCCTGTGTATACTTTGGTTGAACAGCAGGTCTTGTCCGAGTAAGTCGAGTGACAGTTCTTTGTCCGTTCCTTCTGCCGGCTCGGCATTGGGGTCATCCTCATAATAACATTGGTTGAAATCATAAATCATATTATCGACACTTCCTTTCAGTGCAAGAGAACGGCTCCATGCTTCCGACGCTTCTTTCAGCATATTGGGCCAGTCTCTCATATACATGAAATATTCTGCCCGCAAAGCATGCACGGCCGCCTTGTTGGCACGGCAGGGATTTACTACATTTTCGGGAGCGTCCAGCGCGTCATCCAAATCTTTCTTTACAAGCTGCATCAGTTCCGCTGTGGTAGCCAGGTCGGGATTGGGCACAGTAGGGTCGCCCGAAGTGCGGTAAGGAATTGTTTTGGTGCTGTTGTCCCCGTCAGGGTTATACATCGGGCCATAGCCCAGTCCGCCTACCATGTAAGACCATGCGCGTCCGGCTTTGGCCTGCGCGATAACCGCTTTGCCGTTTTCTGTTCCGGCGGCACCGTCCAGCCCTTCAATGCCCTCGATGACATTGTTGAATAATCCGACTGCCCGGTAGATTCCCCATTCCCACGTATATTGCGGCTTGATGGGACTCTCATAAGGCACATTGAAAGTATAGGCTGCATATACATCCTTATTGACATACGAGCTGATATATTTATATTTATCCTGATTCTCGCTTATGGATAAATTGTCCGCCAACATAGAATAAAAAGAGGTATTGTTGTTATCCATGAAATGGTACTTGATGGTACTTTCATTATTTAACAAATTCTCAAATTCCTCTATCTCTGTCGGTATTAACTTGCCGATGGGCTTCACATCCAGAAAATCACTGCAAGATGTAAAGGCGATGGATATCAAAAATAAGTATTTTAGTTTCATGATCTATTCAATTAAAATGAGAATGACAAACCGATATAAAACTCAGGGCGTAAAGGCAATGAAGTGTATCCCTGGTCGTAAGTGGGGCCGGAGTATCCGGTTTCGTTCACTTCCGCGATTTCGGGGTCTATGTCAACGCCTTTGGCTGTAATCCTGAACAGATTGCGCATCTGGAAATAGACTCTTGCGTTATTCAGATGAATCTTGCTGATGAGCGAACGGTCAAACGTGTAAGCCAGCGTGACATCCCGTAATTTCATATAACTGGCATTTCCGACTAATATATCCAGATATGGGAAATCAAACAAATCCATATTCCAGCTTTTCAGTACCGGATAGATTGCCGTTGCCTCGTCTCCCGGCTTTTGCCATCTTTCGCCTACATGGCGGTTGGAATAGTTGGAACCGCTGAAGCAATCTTTGCGATATTTGTGACCTAATTTGGCAATCAACATAAACGATAAATCCCAGTTCCTGTAACTGAATCTGTGAGTCATGGACATATCGAATTTGGGACGTAAGCTTCCCTGACAATAGACATCGTCTATCTCGGCGTCACCAATCAGTATTTTTTCTCCTTTTGAGTTATAAATCATGGTGGCTCCTTCTTCGTTCAAGCCTGCGAATTTATATCCCCAGATAGAATTGGCAGGGTATCCGGCAACAGTTACCGAGCCTGTGCTTGGCGTGTAACTACTTGCATAACTGCGTGTTACATTATACTCCTTCACCTTGTTATGATTGTATGCGAAATTGTAATTGATATTCCATTTGAAATTGCGCGTGGCAATAGCATCAGCGTCCACCGTTATTTCTATACCGTTATTGACAATCCTGCCCACGTTCTTGGTCAGAGAAGCAAAGCCGGTAGTCGGGTCTATCGCGTCTTTTGCCAACAGATCGGAACTGTTCTTGGTGTAGTAATCAAAGCTGAAGTTCAACCGGCTGTTGAAGAAAGAGAAATCCAGCCCGATGTTGGTCGTTTTGGTCTTTTCCCATCTTAACTGGTTGTTGGGCGGAGAGGCTACCTTGTAGGATACGCCACCGGTCGTCTGGTTGTAATCCCCTGCTTCCAGGATTAAGAACGGGCCTTCATCCAAGGCGATATTACCGTTTATACCATAAGACGCGCGGATATTCAGCCTGTTGATCCACGGCACATTGAAGAATTCCTCATTGGCAAGCTTATAGGTTCCGCCGACAGACCAAAGCGGTTTATGGCGGTATTTAGGGTCTGTACCGAAGAAATTGGTCAAATCCATACGAATGCTGCCGCTTACGATAAACTTGTTATTGTACTCATAGGAGCCGTTGCCATACCAGGAAACGAAACGGTTGTCACGGTAGGTATATTCTCCGTTTGTGAACGTGTCATAGAGCGGCGGACTCCACGGAGAGCCGAACAGCATGTCCGAATAGTTCACATTCCCGACAAAATCCTTTAAATTCATCGGAATAAAGGAACCGGCCACTTCATTGTATCCCGCGCGGGTTGCCATGGTGTTATAATCGTATGTGGAACGGCGTACTTCATTGCCCGCAAGGAGTGTGACGCGGTGTTTGTCATTCAGGAATGAACGGTTGTAATTGATTTGGGTACGTACCGTCCAGTCTTCGCTTACATTTCTTTTTTCATTGATAATGGCACCGTCGGGCAGATAATGGTTTACGGTATTTGTCTTGGAAGTCGCGTCGTTGTAGGCGATGCGAACGGCATAAGAATCGGCCTGACGCAATTGCTTGTATTGATAATTGCCCCTTTGCCATACCCCGCCGACTTCGATATTCAGTCCCTGCATGATGTCCAGACGCAGCTTGCCGCTGATTCTCGTGCTGAAGTTCGCGGTATTTATCGCGTCTTTGTAAACATCCTCAATCGGATTATATGACCAGTCTTTCATGCCGGGCGTATTCTGGTAAGTTTTCACTTTATACTGGCTGATTCCCCATACGTTACACGGATTCCCGTTTTCGTCTACAATGGCGGTATAAGGCTGTAAGGCGGAGCCGCTGCTGTATCCGGTCAGACTTGAATAGGTCGTGTTCGGCTCATTGGTACGGTTGTACAAGATGTTTGCCCCCAAGTCTATGGTCAGGAATTTATAAGGTTTCCATTGGTTGTTGAAATCCAGTATCAGCCTGTCCTCATCGGTATTGATGAAACTGCCCCTCTTGTAATTATAATTGGCTGCTACGTTGTACATATAGTTGTCTCCGCCACCGGAAATGGAGACATTGTGCTGATGGCTTAGCTGGTTGCGGAACATATACTTCTCAATCTGTTTCAAACCGTCCACCCCGCGGAGCTGGTTTATTTCCGCCATGGCTTCGTCCTGTGTTATCTTATTGTTATGTGCCTGCATCAGCAGATAGCTGACTCTGCTCATGTTTCCTTCATCCAACGGGTCGTAACTATCCGGAGACTGGTTGAACAAGTCAATCTCGGCATCAATATAATCCGAAGAAGATGCCCTGTTCAGTTTGCTTAAATCAGGTTTCAGCGTAACGTTGAACGAACCTTTGTAGGAGACTACCGCTTTTCCTTTCCGGCCGCGCTTCGTCGTGATGACGATAACCCCGTTGGCTGCCCGCGAGCCGTAGATGGAAGCCGCCACACCATCCTTGAGTACTGTGATGTTTTCAATATTGTCAGGGTTCAGATCTTCCAGTTTTCCTTCGATAGGATAGCCGTCGACTACGAGCAACGGGGTTTTCTCGGCGTTGAAAGTGGAGACACCCCGGATTTCAATGTTTCCTTTCTTGTCTATCACGATGCCGGCAGCCTGTCCTTCCAGTAAAGATTTCAAGTCGGGCTGTAACTTGGTTTCCAGTTTGCTGGAAGAAATAAGCCCGAATGCTCCTGTCACCCTCTCTTTGGAAAGAGTCTGGTAACCGGTCACAACCACTTCGCTCAACGCGGAAGTGGCAGGTAATAATTTTACGTTTACGGCTTTGGTGGCAGGAGTGACCTTGATCATCTGGTCAGCCATGCCTACAAAGGTGAATGTCAGTACCTCGCCCGGTGTGGCTTTGATTGAAAAGTGTCCGTTTGCGTCCGTGATTGTGCCGTTATTGCTTCTGGGGACAAAGACGCTTACACCTACCAGTCCGTCTCCGTTTTCATCTGTAACAGTGCCCGAAATGTTTATAGGAGCGTGTTTCTTGTCGCTGAGTGCCGTTTCCTTTTCAGGATAAAGGAGAATAAGGTTCCTTTTAATCTCGTAACGCAGCGAAGTCTGTTTGCAGAAATCCTGAAGGACTTCGGATAACGAAGCGTTTTGATAACTCAACGTCACTGTCTGTCCCGGATGAATGGTCGTTTCTTCGTACACAAAATGCAAATTTGTCTCCCTTTGCAATTGGTCTAACACTACCCTGACCAGAGTGTTTTGAACATTTATGCTTATCTTCTTGTCAGCCTGGGCAAACGCTTGTGTGCCAACTGTTAAAGAGAAGAGCATAAAAGTTATAAAACATCTAATCATTAAATTCTTACGAAGAAAAATTTCGTTTAAAACTTTTTTTCCCATAACTTTGTTTTGATTAAATGATTGAAATTTCCTGTTTCACAGGATTTTGATTGTTGTGTTATAGCGGGAAGGCTCCACCCTTTCCGCTATTTGTTATATATATCTTATTGTTTTCCCTGATGAATTTCACGTTTGACACTTTCTCGATTACTTCGATGGCAAAACTGAGTTCGTTATTGCGGAATATGACTCCGGCAAAACGCTTGTGCTTTAGCTTTTCATCATTGAAGCATATGTCTACGTTGTACCAACGTGAAAGTTGTGCGGCGATGTCGCCGAGTTCTGTTTTGCGGAACTCATACATTCCCTGCGACCACGATGTAAAGAGTCTTGCATCCACATTTTCTACTTTGATATCTCCTGTTCCGTGCATTGCCGCTTGTTGGTTCGGGAGCAAGGTGACCGAGCGTTCATGGTTATATATCTTTACTTTTCCTTCCGCCAGTGTCGTGTATATTCTATTTTCCGGATATGCTGAGACATTGAACTTGGTGCCCAGTACTTCTACTTTGTTGCCGGCCATGCTGACTATGAAAGGACGCTTGTTATCTTTGGCAACTTCAAAATAGGCTTCACCTGTCAAAGCAACTTCACGTTTGTCCACGAAACTGACCGGATAGTGCAGGCTGCTTTCAGAATTTAGCCACACTTTTGTCCCGTCTGCCAGAACAAGCAGGTACTCGCCACCACGGGGAACGGTCAGCGTATTGTATTTGAGAGTCTTGGGCGTCTCCTTTTTCGTGTCTTGATAAACAAGCGCCTCATTGGGCTTGCTGACGGCAATTGTACCTTCCGTACTCTCTATATTTCCTTCTTTTGTACCTAAATCTATTTCTTTCCCGTCATCCAGGGTTAAAGTGGCTTTTTTACTGCCCATTTCCGGAAAAGAATCCGTTGCGGCGGAAAGTTCTGTTTCCTTATGAGGGAAATTATGAGATAAGGAAGTGTAAGCCAGTGTGAAAATGAGCAGGAAAGATGCCGCGACAGCAACAGATGTATATGTCACGCGACGTATTTGTCTCCGGCTTTTCTTTTTCTGAAGGCGTTTCCATGCTTGTGCAGCGTCATACTGTTCGATGAAGTCAAGGCAGCGTCTGATTCTATGATGTTCAAACCATGTCTTTGCCGCCTTCTTGTGTTCATTCAAGTTATTGAACTGCGTGCGAGGGGTTTTCATTTCTTTGCTCATTTTATCAATCCTTTATAATAAGGAGTATAAAAGTTGCAAAATGGGTGACATAAGAAACGAAAAATATAAAATTAATTATTTTATAGCCATAAAAGTATTAGGTTGTTATCTTTGCGCAAGCGCTTCAATGCACGTGACAGATGGGTTTTCAGGGTATTCACGGATATATTCAGTTCTTCTGCCGCTTCTTTGTACTTTTTGTTTTCGAGAATCACCGCTTGCACGGCAGAGAGTTCCTGTTTGGGCAGCTTTTCCAGTTCTTCCATGATTTTCCTCTCTTTTTCTCTCAGTTCTTCTTCGTCGGTGATAGATTCGGTGATATCTATTTCCGTATCAAAAAGTTCTTCCATCGAGACGAGGTTGTTCTTCCTTAATGATAAGTAAGAGTTGTTCCGTATGGCATAAAACAGGTAACTGCGTAGCTTGACAGCAATATTCTGATATGTTTTTTTCTCCCAAAAAGAGATAAAGAAGTCCTGCACGATGTCTTCAGCCATGCTGAAAGAGTCTGTCAATTGCACGGCATAAAGACAAAGAGGCATATAATACGTATCAAACATCAATTTGAACGCACTTTGAGGATTGGTGCGAAACAGTTCCAATATGAGCTTGTCTTTTTCGTCGTAATATTTTTGTTTCTCTTGAAATCTGTGCATTACTTACTGCTTTTGGTTTTGCAAAGAAACGAAAAAAAAGCTTTCTAGGAACATTTTGATAATTATTAATAGTAGATATCGATAACTCGGTGAACAGATAATTTCATACTCATCAACATACCTTAATAATGATGCGTGTTAATGATTTGAGTCATTACCCTCTTTTGCTTTCCATTCCATCAATAGTTCGTCTGCTAGATATTCATCGCTTAAGCAGTGCATGTCACCTATTCCTTCACTTACCAGACGATAAGTATCCGAATCATAGAAGAATCCGAGTGCGTCTTCATATGGCAAGTGGAGAAAGTCGGCAAACAACCGGACTATTCGGGCATATTTCATTTGCAGTATGATTTTATCGGCTTGCATGGTCAGTTCCTCTTGTTGTTATTTCCTTGACACTGATAAAATGAAGATGCATGATATAGTTTCATGCTAATACTCCTTTCTCTTTCATGTATTGGATAAGATCCTCAACGATGTATTCTTTATTGAATGTATGAAGAACGTCATATCCCGGAATCAGATAATCTGTCAGTATTCCGGAAGTACGCAGTAATTCATATGTTTTCCCTGCACTCATTTTCAATGCTTCTGCAAGGCTGCCTACACAAAAGGTTGTAAAACTTAACGTCTCAAAATTCATATCCGTCAATTGATTGTTATTTGCAAAAATAGCACTAATTCTTCGTAAATCAATCGGTTCTCTTAGTTTTTATTCGATTGGTTGTTCATTCCCTTCACATTGAGATAATTCTCAATCTATCAGTCATTTTACGTGATTCGTTGAGTGAAAACATCTCTTTCACGTCCTTCACACCCTTCATCGTGTGGGATGCTCCGCATCTCTCGACACCCCATAATAACCGGGAGCAGGCACATACATCGGTTGAGTGCGCAAGCCGATATTCACCAGCTTTCCTTCTCCACGCAAACGAACCAAATGTGTTTTGGCGGTAGTACGAGCCAAGCCGCATATCTCTTGAAAGTCACGACGGGTCATCATCTGATGTCCGGCAAAATATTCTTTCAACAAGATGTCAATCTCCACTTCCGAAATCTTCTCCGAATGGCGGACGTACTTGGACTGACTGGCACGAACGCCAACAAAATGTCCTTTCAGATTAGTGTCAGGACGGAAACGGACTGTTTTAAAAGTCACCTTGTTGGTTTTGTGCGGAGTACTGCGGGTCACTTTCCCCGTAGCCGCCAAAGTGGGGAAAAAATAACCGATTCCCTCGATATGCACTTCTTTCCCCTCACGCAACGACTCGCCGAGAATCTTCGACAGGTTGTCAAGCACATTCTTTACATCACCCACAGTCAACGAACTGTAATCATGAATCTTATAACAAAGCATATCCGTATCCACCTTACCATTCATAAAGATACGCGGATGCAACGCTGTCTCTTCTTCTTCCGAAGATGCATTAGGATTTTCATACCAATCAAATACAATAGCCATTACTTCTTATTAATAAAAATGTTTAACTTCATCATGAGACGACTGTAATCGGCTACTTGGACAACTGGAATCGGCTGTTCAGTCAACTATAGTCAGCTAACTGGACAACTCTAGTCGGCTTTCCTCAAATAAGCACTAAAGATACGACAAAGTAACGACATATCAGCATAAGAATGTATGTTTTTCGTTTCAGAAGAAAGGAAGTATTTACTTTGTTTAATGCTTGTAAGCCTTATATTCATGTTATACCTTAACAATATCTTTATTTGCATCCGCCTTGTCTGACTCATTGTTGATACAAAACTTCTTATATTTATTTCCGTATTTCCGACATAGTTCAAAAAAAACATCTATCTTTGTCACGCACTTTCGGCCCATCGGCGTGATGAAACTGGCGGAAAGTGTTTTTTATTTCCTTTATGGAGTAAATAACGTATTGTCTCTTGTTCTAGAAATTAGCAAACTTTTATGTGTCAAGAGATGATACAACAGATACTCCGCGTGAATTGCCGTATATCAACATATCCGTGAAAGATGTGTTATATATAAACGATTGGCGTGGGTGTCTGTTGTTATCATTATCTGGCACAAGGGTATTGCTAGCCTCTAGAATGGATAATGGTGCAACAGCATCTGCGCCTTTCTTGTGTCCGGACGGTTTGTTTCGCGCCCTTGTATATCCCTGATTAATCCCCACCCACCGGATTATAGAAAGTGCAGATGCCCGTTGTGCTAATATATTAAGAAAAGAGCTTTCACTCTTTTTAATTGTATAACACATAAAAAACGAACACTATGTCGGAATGGATTAGCATAAAAGAAGCGGCTAAAAGACACAACCTTGATGAAGAGTATATCCAACTTTGGGCGGACATGAAAGTGATAACTGCCTATCTCAAGGAATATAATACGGTTGTAGTAAACGATGAATGCCTTCGTGCATTCCTGAAAGTCAAGGAGCAAGGGAATACTCTGGCATATGTTGGGATGCTGGAACGATTTGGTATCAGCAAATCCGAGGCTTGTGTAACGTATGCCTATCTCTTAAGTGCACGCGACAAGGAAATAGAAATGTATAGAGAAGCAAAAACGCAGCGGGACGCATTACGTAGGATGTGGCTGGAGCAGAATGACCAAATGCGGGATTTGGCAGTAGAATTTGCATTGGAGCAAACCTGTTGTTATAAATGTTGGTTGAAGAAGCTGTGTATGACAATCAAGAAAATAACAGCTCGTAGTCGTGTCGGAATGAGGTTTCCGGTAAGATTGAGGAGAAATAATAAGAAATCAGAGCGATAAAATAGCGGTGATAGGTGATAGATGAGGTGATAGGTTGCCGACAACCTATCACCATATCTGAAAGTACCATGAATAAACTGTTTCAAGATGTCCGGTGATAGGTGAAAGAGAAAAGTGAAAAAACTCTATGTATGTGAGAGAGCTTTTTTTATTTTCTATTTTGTAAGCCGGCAAGGTCTGCGTTTCTGAAAAAAACAATATATTTGCATTCGTAAATATCGCAAAAGTAAGTAGTTACGGTGATTTTTATGAATTCTGTTTTCTTTTTTCGCAGGTAATGTGACAGTATGAACGATAAAATTGACACCATAGTAGCGGGAGTAAACCGGAAGGATGAAAAGATGTGGGGCGATTTCTACGATCGTTTTTATGCTGCTTTATGTGTTTATGTTTCCAAGATATTGCCGGTTCCCGATGCGGTGGAAGATTTGGTGCAGGAAGTCTTTATTTCTGTATGGGAGGGCAAGCGAACCTTTTCCGATATGAAAGAACTTACCAATTATCTCTATCGCGCCTGCTATAATAACACCTTATTATATATACGCAATAATCAAATTCATGATACCATATTGAGTTCTTTAGCCGAAGAAGAAGGTGTAGAAGATGAAGATATGATTTATGCATTGACGGTAAAAGAAGAAATTATCCGCCAACTGTATTGTCATATTGAAGAACTTCCTGCCGAACAACGCCGGATTATCTTAATGAGAATCGAGGGGCATACGTGGGAAGAGATAGCGGAACGTCTGGAGATAAGTATCAATACCGTCAAAACCCAAAAGACCCGCAGCTATAAGTTTCTCCGTGAAAGGCTGGGGGATTCCATGCATTCCATAATTCTTTGTTTATTTCTCTAAAAAGATAAAAAAGTCATTCTGATACTTCTTTATCTTTTTATTGATTGATTAAGATTTGTTTTCTTTGTTAAAATCAAAAGATTTTCTTTTATATTGTGACATTATGATATATTTCTGCCCCTAAATTCTGATTCCTTATTCTCCTATCTCAAAAAAATATCATCTTTTTGTCACCCCTTTCTATGAGTTGTGTATATCTATAATAAAGATGAATTAAACAATTGTTTAATTAAAAAAATCGCAATAAGATGAAGAAGTTCGAAAATGTATATCAAGATGCCGCTTTAATGAGAAAGGTTCTTTTGGGAGAAGCTGATGAAGTGGAGCAACAAGACCTTGAAAAACGGCTGGCGGAATGTCCGGACTTACAAAATGTATATGAACAATTACAGAACGGGGAGACTTTGAAAGTCGCCTTTGGAGAATATCAAAAATATTCGTCAAAGAAGGCTTATCAGTCTTTTCTTCAGAATATCGGACGAATGGAACCCGAAGCGCAGAAGCGCCGTTCTCTCCGTGTTTGGTGGTACGCTGCTGCGGCTGTCGTTACTTTAGTCGTTGCCCTTTCTTTCTATATGTCGAACTATATCTCACCGGAAAAAGAGGGGAAGGCCCTGATTCAGCCGGGAACCCAGCAGGCACAACTGACTTTGCCCGATGGCAGCGTGATTGATGTGCATAAAAAAGAAGTAAGCGTAATCGTGGACGGTGTTCAAGTAAAATATAAGAAAGGAGTGCTGTCTTATCAGCCTACCGTCACAACACAACATGAGGAGAAAAGCGTCGAAGAACAACCTGCCAAATCAAATGAACTGGTTATACCGCGTGGGGGTGAAAACACCGTAATCCTTGCCGATGGAACGACAGTGCATTTGAATGCCGGCTCCAAACTGACTTATCCGGTACGTTTTGGCGGTAAACGCAGAATTGTACGTTTGGAAGGCGAAGCCTATTTTGATGTTGTGGCGGATGAGGAACATCCGTTTGTGGTACAAACTCATCTTGGAGAAATAACCGTACTTGGTACTGAATTTAATGTGAATGCTTATGCCGATGCCCCTGTCTGCTATACGACTCTGGTACATGGGAAAGTGAAATTCTCCACATTAAATGCGGAAACGATTACTCTTTCCCCGGGTGAACAGGCTATTGTATTTGCCAATAGTTCAACGAAACGCGAGGTGGATTTGGAAGAATATGTTGGTTGGGTAGATGGTATGTACATCTTTAATGACCGTCCCCTGGGCGATATTATGAAGACATTCGAACGCTGGTATGACATACAGGTTTATTACGAAACCCCGAACCTGCGCGACATTACCTATAGTGGCAGCCTGAAGCGTCACGGAACAATAAACTCCTTCCTGGATGCACTGGAACTGACGGGCGACCTGACTTACAAAATCAGTGGGCGGAGTATATTGATATATGACAAAGCGGATGAACAGGAATAAAAGGATAGAATATTAGAATAATTAGAATATTAGGTACACAAAAGTTTAATTATTAATTTATGAGAGAAAAACGATGGCTGCTATGTTTTCTAGTGGCAATGTGCTGCACGTTTAGTGCATGGGCATTACCGTCACAAGACAAGACGGTGACTTTGAAACTGCACAATGTCTCTATCGAGACTGTCCTGGATGCAGTGAAGAAACAGACAGGCGTGAATATGTTGTATAATTCACAAATGTTCAAGGGCGTTCCCCCGGTGTCGATTAATGTGAAAAATGAGAGATGGGACGCGGCTCTTAAGTTGGTATTGAATCCTCAAGGCTTTGACTATGTGATGAAAGACGGTATCGTTGTCATCCGCAAACAAAAGCGTGAAAACCGTGTTCGTGGTATGGTGACAGATTCACATGGAGAGCCGATTCCCGGAGCCAGTATTATTGTTAAAGGTACACGTACAGGTACTTCTACCAATATTGAAGGTGAATTCACTTTGGACGTGAAAAGTGATAAAGTGGCGTTGGAAGTTTCTTTTATTGGTATGAAGAAGCAGACTGTTCAAGTAGATGCTACCCGCCGGAAAACGGTTGAAATTACATTGGTAGACGATGTCAAAACATTGGAAGATGTGGTTGTGACCGGATATAGCAATGTACGTAAATCTAGCTTTACAGGTAGTTCGACTCAGATTTCGGGTGATGATCTGCGTAAGGTGTCGCAAACAAATGTGATCGGAGCAATTCAGTCATTCGATCCCTCTTTCCGTCTGGTGGATAATGTGCAATTTGGTTCTGACCCGAATGCTTTACCTGAAATGTATATCCGTGGACGTTCTGGTTTTGGTGTTAAAGAACTTGATAAAGATCAACTTTCAAAATCAAATTTGGAGAATAATCCTAACTTACCAACCTTCATCATGGATGGTTTTGAGGTAAGTATTGAGAAGGTATATGACTTGGATCCTACCCGTATTGAGAGCTTGACGGTTTTGAAAGATGCTGCTGCTACTGCTATGTATGGTTCACGTGCTGCTAATGGTGTGGTAGTTATTAATACGGTTGCTCCGAAAGCAGGGGAGATTCGTGTTTCGTATAATTTTACCGGAACGTTGGAAATGCCTGACTTGAGAGACTATAATTTGGCAAATGCATCAGAAAAATTGGAGATAGAACGTTTGGCCGGGCTATATGATAAAGGACAAAATAATAATTCAACAACCGCACAGGGATTGAATAATTATTATAAGAGATATGCTTTAATTCAAAAAGGTGTTGATACAGATTGGATGAGTCTTCCGCTTCAGAATTCTTTTAATCAGAAGCATAGCATTTATTTAGAAGGAGGTACACCTAATTTACGCTATGGTGTAGATGGATCATTTAGTCCAGGAAATGGTGTAATGAAAGGAACGAAACGTGATCGTTATACTGCGGGCTTTTCATTAGATTATCGTATTAAAAAACTGCAAGTTAAGAATTATGTGTCTTTTGGACATACTAAGGCAACCGAATCTCCTTATGGCTCGTTTAGTGACTATACTAGTTTGCAACCTTATGATACCCCTTATGAAGATAATGGAGAGTTGAAGCAGCAGCTTAGTTTTTCTAATGTAGGCGGGAAAATTGCAAACAACCCGTTATATGAGGCTACTTTGAGTAACTATAATTGGAATTCTTACGATGAAATAATTGATAATTTGAACTTTAATTGGTATTTGGATGATTATTGGACTGTAAAAGGCCAATTAAGTCTTACTAAAAAGTATTCTAAATCTGAAAGGTTTATCGATCCACTTTCAATAAAGTCCAGTGTATATGGTACGAATGATAAAAATTTGTCTGGTGACCTTTATACGACACAAGGTGAGAGTCTGAATTGGAATGTAAATGCATTTCTTTATTATACTCGTAGCTTTAATAAGAAACATAATTTGAATGTTTCAGGAGGTTGGGAGGCTTCTTCCGGAATGACTGAAAGTACTAATGCTCATTATCGTGGTTTCCCATCAGGAGAGTTCCATTCGTTAAACTATGCGGCGGAAATCTATAAGAAACCAACTCGTTCCGAGAATACCACTCGTATGGTCAGTGTGCTTGCTTCTGCCAATTATACTTGGGATGATATCTATTTGGTGGATGCTTCTGTTCGTTTTGATGGTTCTTCAGAATTTGGGGCAAATCAGAAATGGGCGCCTTTCTTTTCTGGTGGTTTAGGTATTAATGTCCATCAATATGACTTTCTTAAGGAGAATGCGTTTATTAATAAGCTGAAAATCCGTGCTTCCTATGGGCGAACAGGTAAAGTCAACTTCCCTGCATATGCTGCTACAACAATGTATGAGTCTTTATTTGACGAATGGTATATAACAGGTTACGGAGCAGTATTAAAAGCATTAGGAAATAAAGACTTGACTTGGGAGAAAACGGATAAATTTAATATCGGTCTGGAGACCAAAACATTCAATAACCGTTTGACAATTGATTTTGAATATTACTTTAACAAAACAATTGATTTGGTGAATGATGCCACTCTTTCTCAGACTTCCGGTTTCTCAACTTTTAAAGATAATATGGGAGAGGTGGTCAATAAGGGGATAGAATTGAAGTTGCGTGGTGATATTTATCGTGATAGAAACTGGATTGTTTCGCTATGGGGAAATATGTCGCACAATGCCAATGAAATTTTGAAGATTTCTGATTCACAAAAGGCTTATAATGAGCGAATAATAGCATTTTATAAGAAAGAGGCTCTTTATCAGGAGGTGAATAACAAATCTTTGGGAGATGCGAGCTACTCTGTACCTCTCCCTCAATATGAAGAAGGAGCTTCTTTGACTTCAATCTGGGCAGTGCGTTCATTAGGTATCGATCCGACTACGGGAAAAGAAATATTTCTTAATCGGGATGGCTCTATCTCTGATAAATGGGATGCGACTCAGGAAGTTGTAGTCGGTAATACGGAGCCAACTTGTAGTGGAGCGTTCGGCTTAAATTTAGCTTATAAAAATTGGAGTTTGTTTGCTTCTTTTTTATATGAATGGGGTGGTCAGGAATATAACCAGACTTTGGTTAATAACGTAGAAAATGCAGATGTGGTTAATAAGAATGTTGATTTACGTGTGTTGACAGATAGGTGGAAGAAACCGGGAGATGTAGCTCAATTTAAAGATATTAAGAGCCGTACATTGACAACTTTGCCTACTTCACGTTTTGTGCAAGACAAAGCGTTGATTCGAATGAACGCATTAAATCTTAGTTATGATTTCAATCGTGAATGGATAAAAAAACATTTTCGTATGAATATGCTTCGTTTGGAAGCCTCTACCAGTGATCTGATAAATTGGTCTTCAATCAAGCAAGAACGCGGTTTAAGCTATCCAAAATCATGGAAAGTGGAATTCTCATTAAAAGCACAGTTCTAAAAAGAAGGAAATATGAAAAAAATATATATTATATTATTCACACTATGTATGGCAGGCATGTCTCTCGTTTCTTGTAATGACTGGCTTGATGTGAGACCTGCAGATGAAATAAAAGAAGAATATCTTTTTGAGACAGGAAATGGGTATCGCACTGCTCTAAATGGCATTTACCGTAAAATGGCAACATTTGATCTATACGGAAGTAATTTAAGTTGGGGGTTAGTTGATGCTTGGGGACAGGTATATGACTTGAAGAAATCCACAGATAACGGTGGTGGAAAAGCTATGAAAAAGATTGCTGATTTTGCATATAAAAATTCAGAGTTAGTTCCAACTACAGATGCTATGTGGGCAGCCGCATGGAATATCATTGCTAATTGCAATAACTTAGTTCAGCAAGTGGCGGAGGAAGATACGATGCTGTTCTTTAACAGGACGCAGGAGAAGAATATGATTCTAGGTGAAGCAATCGCTTTACGTGGGTATATGCATTTTGATTTGTTACGTATGTATGCACCCTCTCCGGCAATGAATCCGGGTGAGCGTACTTTTATTCCTTACGTGGATAAGTATCCTTCTTATCTGTCGGATAGACAAACAGTAGATTATTGTTTGCAGCAAATAATTGCCGATTTGGAAAAAGCTCAAAAGATGTTGTGGGAGGTAGACAAAAACTAT
This sequence comes from Bacteroides congonensis, assembly GCF_900130125.1. Classification (GTDB taxonomy): domain Bacteria; phylum Bacteroidota; class Bacteroidia; order Bacteroidales; family Bacteroidaceae; genus Bacteroides; species Bacteroides congonensis. The sequence goes on along the minus strand of NZ_FQXY01000010.1, from coordinate 716,090 downwards.
AACTTCGAAACGGAAGAACGATTTGATAAGAGTCCTTCCGGTGAATATCGTTTCTTGTACTACAGAGGTTTTCGGTTAAATTATTATGCAGTAACAGCGACACTGGCTCGGGTTTATTTATATGCCGGTCGATTGGACGATGCTTATAATGCGGCGAAAGTTTTGATTGATATAGTAGCAAATAAGGGCTATTTTAAGGCATTAACGAGTTACTCTTATATAGAAAGTGGTAATGTGAAAATGTATGATGATATTATTTTTGCGTTGTATTCTACAGATCTTACCGATTGGGATCAAGAAATAAATCACTCTACTGATAATGCTTCTAGTCCTTCTAGTGAGAGTTATTTAGCGATAGGAACTAAGATTGTAGATGAGTTCTTTGGTAGTGAGCAGAGTAGTGATTGGCGTCTCAAATATCAATTGGGGCCAAAAAGTTCATATTATTACTATCGTTCTTTGAAGTATCGCAGGCAGGATGAAGGCACTAAATATGGTAAAGTGAATAGCGTAATGATTCCAATGATCCGTATGTCTGAAATGTATTATATTGCAGCAGAAGCAATATGCGGGAAAGATCTTGGCTTAGCTAAGTCATATCTGACTTCAGTAAAAAAAGGTAGAGGTATATATTATCCAAATCTTGATGCTGTTGTTGATCAGCCTACGATGATTGATGCTATTGTGAATGATGCTCGTCGTGAGTTTTTTGGTGAAGGACAAACTTTCTTCATGTATAAACGTCTGAAAAAAGAACTGAAAGGTGTATTTTATGATGATTATGTAATATATAAGCCTGATGAGGAACATCTTGTATTACCGTTGCCAGATTCAGAAAGTAATATTTAATTAAGGTAGAGAATATGAAAGGACTAACTTTATATATAATTGGAATTTTATTAGTTTCATCCTTTTTAGCTTCCTGTGAAGAAAAAGGATTATTGGTAAATGCGAATAATGTATCATATATTTCATTTGAAAAGAATATGATGACAGATACTACGGGTGTAAGTTTTAAGTTTTACAATGAGGGTGAAGATGCTACAATCTATTTGGGAGTAACTGTTTCAGGAAAAGTACAGGATAAAGATTTGGAGTTTACGATAAGTGTTGACCCTTCTCGAACTACTTTGCCAGCTTCTCAATATGAACTGCCGCAAAGATGTGTTGTTAAAGCCGGAGTACTTACAGGTGAGATACCAGTCACTTTAAAGTATTATAATAAGCTGGATGAAGAGGCTCAGTTATTAACTTTGAAGGTTGATGAGAATGGTGAGGTAAGCCAAGGTATTTCCGCTTATACACGCGCTATTATTTCTGTATCGAATTTGTTGTTTGCACCTGAATGGTGGACGAGGAATGATGGTGATGTGGATAAACCCTATAATAATGTTGAAGAGTGGTATCTTGGAATTTATTCGGAAAAGAAATATTTGATGTTTTTAGATGAACTGAAAAAGGATGGAGTTGTCTTTGATGGCAAAGATATAACTGTATTACGTAAATACTCATTACGTTTGAAAAATACACTCAAAGATTATGAAGAACGTGGTGAGACTGTATATGAAGATGATGACAAAAAGATTCCAATGGTTGTGAAGGTTGCCGGATAGTAAAAAAAGAAAAATTATGAAGAAGATAACATTATACTTTTTATCCTTGCTTTTATTAAGTAGCATATATAGCTGCCTGGATGATAAAAATGATTATAATTATAGCCAGATAAATGGTCTGAAGGGCGATGCGAGTCAAATGATGCCGAGTGTTTATAGTGTTGGTGTGAATGAAGATTTAGAGATAAAGCCTAAATTTGAGTTTACTGTTGACAAAGCGGAGATGGATCTTAGTTATGAGTGGTTACTAGATGGCAAACTATTGGATGTAAAGACACCTGAGTATATTTTTAATTCGAGTAAGGGTGGTTTGTTTGAACTTACTTTTTCGGTGAAAGATAACAAGACTGGTGTTAAATACTCTGCTTCTGCTAATATTTCAGTTCGTTCTCCCTATCAGAGAGGATGGGTTATTTTGTCAGAGGTAAATGGAGAGTCTGCTCTTTCATTTATCAAGATGAAAACTTTATATGGTGTAACAGAAACTGTTGATGTTTTTGGTGACCCTGTAGTGCGTGATTCTGTAGTCTTCCGTGGAGTAGAAAAATATGTGGTTAAGAATTTGGGAACAAATCCAAAAGGGATTATGGAACATCTTGGTTTTCCTAGTACTTTTGGTCAGTTAGAAACTGTATATGATGAACTTGTTGTTATGCAGGATCGTTGGGTAGAATTGAACGGTAATACTTTAGAGCATGAAGTCTATACGGATGAAGAATTCGGTGGCGATTTACCTGAAGGAGGATTTAAGCCTGTGGATGCTTCGATGTCGTTCTCTGCCAAGTTCGTTCGTGATGAAAATGGCTATATTTATATGCACATGAAACCGTACGCCAATGATTTTCATGCAGGAGTATATATGTCGATTCCTTTATGGAACAAAACAGAATTTAGTGCTTTGTATCCTGCCCAAAAGTTTAGAAGTACTTATCAAGATGCGGTACTTGCATGTAGAAAGAAAGATAATTCATTAGTAATTATTCGAGATGGAGGTGCCGTTGATTATAATGAAACAAGTCCGGCCTTAACACTCAACTCTATTAGTGATACTGGCAATGTTCTTGAGCTAATGGGAGACAATGCGTCGAAATTTCAGAATATGGGTGATAAGAGTATTGTATCGTTGTTGCCTGCAACTATTAACAAGAGCGATTGGAAACAGGCATGGGTCGCATTAATGAAAGCCCCTGATTCTAACTTATACGAGTTGCGATATTTTAGAATAGACGGTGATAATACGACAGTCGAGGATTATTATGAAAATAAAGCAGGAAATTTTGGTGGTCAGAGTTATACAGATATGGCGGTATTCAATCATAAGAAATTTGCAATAATCGCTACAGGAAACAAATTGTGGTATTGGCAATATGCAGATGCTACTTGGAATAGTTTTACTCTTTTGCCTTCGACTTCTCCTATTTTATTAAAAGAATTCAGTAATGATATAGTTTCTGTTTCATCCAATGATATCTATATTTATGCTGGATATGGGGTTTATAATGGACAGTTGGGTGTAGCTTTGGATGATGGTACCTTCTGGATTTATGAAGTAATAGAAGGGAAAAAAGATGCTTCGGGCAAAGTTGTGAAACCGACTGTCAAACAAGTATATCCAAATGAAGAGACTAACAAAGAAGGAGATAATAATTTCGGAAAGATTGTAGATACATTATATAAAATAGGTAATGCAAAACAAATCACACGATATGATCTTTAATTGTAAATATTAAAATTAAGAGGAATCACATTGATCTGCAATTCGTATCAATGTGGTTTCTCTTGGTTAATTCAAATATGAAAAGAAATATATTGTTCATCATACTATTTTGCTGGTTAAGTTGTTTACAAAGCTTTTCACAACAACAGGCAAACTATGAACTAGTAGAAAAGTTTTATGCTTTCGGATTGGGAGGAAGCTTATCAGGTAATAGTCAAAGCATCTGGCCAAACGAAATAAACGGGACAGACAAATTCTGGTTTGAGTTTCGTACTATTGCTGGCAAGGATTATTATTTCGTAGACCCGGCACGGCGTTTGAAAGAACCTTTATTCGATAAAGGAAAACTGGCGTCTGGTATTGCTCAAATTACTAAAGAAGTGGTAGACCGAAATAAGTTGGATTTGAGCAATATTAAGTTTTCTGAAGACCTTGCTTCTTTTACATTTTCTATTAGAGGAAAAGGGTATGAATATAACCGTCGGACACATCGAGTATTAAAAAAGGAAAAAGAAAAGAATAAATCCTTCTCCTGTCAGTATTCGTGGATGAATCTATCACCGGATAAGAAATATATTGCTTATGTAAAAAAACATAATCTTTATGTCAAAGGTAATAAAGAATTGGGTATGGATACTACTGAGGTACAGTTGTCAACAGATGGCATATTGCATTATTCTTATGCACGTAATGGGGGGACAAATGAAGAAAGAGAGGTCGAATCTGATATACGTTGGTGTCCTGATTCACGTCATTTTTATTTAGTGCGCAAAGATAGTCGTTTGCTCAGAAACCAATGGGTTATAAATTCACTAAGTGAGAACCCTAGCTTGATGACCTATCATTATGAATTTCCGGGAGATAAAAATGTGGCTCAGTATGAATTGTTTATAATAGATGCAATCGGAAAGACGGTAAAGAAAGCAAAGATCGATAAATGGCAAGATCAGTATGTGTCAGTGGTAGATGTGACTTCTGATAGTAAGTATCTCTTCTTCGAACGGACGAAGCGTACGTGGGATGAAGTGGATTTATGTTCTGTTAATCTCTCTACTATGGAAGTGAAAGAAATCATTCACGAAGTTGACAAGCCGTATCGTGATCCTCATGCTCGTAGCGTTGCTATTTTGAATGACGGTAAAGATATTCTTTTCCGTTCGGAACGTACGGGATGGGGGCATTACTATCATTATGATGGCAATGGAAAGCTGAAGAATGTGATGACTTCCGGTGACTGGGTGGCAGGTCAGATAGCTTCTATTGATACTTTGGAACGAACAGTATATTTGTATGGATATGGTAGGGAAAAAGATATTAACCCATCTTATTACATGCTCTACAAAGTACATATTGATAGGGAAGGAGTGACTCCATTAAGTACGGAAGACGGTCAGCATCAGGTTAACTTCCTGAAGTCTAACAGATATTATATTGATACTTATTCTAGAGTGGATATGGAACCTAGAATCATGTTGAAAGACAATAAGGGACAAACGATTCTTGAATTGGCAAAGCCGGATATTGAATTAGCCGGCAAAGCCGGATGGAAAAAACCGGAACGTTTTGTTGTGAAGGCTGCTGATAATATAACTGATTTGCATGGAGTAATGTGGAAACCGGCAGACTTTGATTCGACTAAGGTGTATCCGATTATTTCTGTGGTATATCCGGGACCTTACTTTGGGCAGGTTCCTACTTCGTTTACCTTAGAAGATAGATGTTGTACCCGTTTGGCCCAGTTAGGTTTTATCGTAATTGCTGTGTCTCACAGAGGAGATACCCCTATGCGTGGAAAGGCATATCATCGGTTTGGTTACGGCAATATGCGTGATTATCCATTAGCGGATGATAAATATGTTATCGAGCAGTTAGCTCGCAAACATTCTTATATTGACATTGACAAGGTAGGTATCTACGGTCATTCCGGTGGTGGATTTATGGCTGCTGCAGCCATCTGTACCTATCCGGACTTTTATAAAGCTGCTGTCTCCTGTTCCGGAAATCATGATAACAACATCTATAATCGTGGATGGGGAGAATGCTACAATGGGGTGAAGGAAGTGGAGAAAGTTGTAAAAGACAGTTTGGGCAACGAGACAAAAGAGTATGAATATAAGTTTAGTGTAAAGTCGAATGCAGAGATTGCTAAGAATCTGAAAGGCCACTTGATGCTTGTCACCGGAGATATGGATAAGAATGTGAATCCAGCACATACATATCGTATGGCTCAGGCTTTGATTGAAGCCGGAAAGGATTTTGATATGCTGGTGATTCCGGGTGCCGGTCATGGATATGGTTCTGCTGATAAGTATTTTGAAAAGAAAATGTACCGTTTCTTCGCTAAACATTTGCTGGGTGATACTCGTGCGGATTATTGGGGAGACATTAATCGCAACAAATAAGACAATAGATAAGATTTTATGAAAAACTCTCTCTTTAGATATGTGTGTCCGTTGGTTGCATTGTTGATATGCAGCTTTGCCGGTGCACAGCAGAAAGCGAATTATAAGTTAGCGGAGAAGTTCCGTCTGTTGGAGCAGAATCCTATAACAAAATATTCTACAGAAGTCAGGCCGACGTTTATTAACGATACGGATTGTTTTTATTATTCGTTTACTACACGTGAAGGAAAGAAGTATTATTATGTAAATCCGAAGAAAAAGGAAAAACGTCTCCTGTTTGATACGGCTGAATTATTGAGTAAAATTGCGGCATATACCAAGAAAGCCTATTCTTCGGCAGACCCATATCTGTCTTTCACTTTCATGAAGGATAACGAAACAATTCGTATTGATTTCGACCGTGGGCTTTATACATACAACATTCATACGAAAGTGTTGAAACAGCTTAATGAGAAACCATCTTATGGAAATAGTGATCCGTATTGGATGAAATATTCGCCGGATAGTCTTTACTTTCTTTATGCCAGCAAGGATAATTTGTATTTTGTCGGGAATCAGAAGAAAGGACAAGATACTATTCCTGTACAACTGACAACGGACGGTGAACCGAATTATACATTTAACCGTGAAGACGAGGGCATGATGGAAGGGCGCTTCGGGGCTGAATCCGCTCATTGGATTCCGGGTAGCCATCGTTTTTATGCAGTTCGTGAGGATAACAGGAAAGTGCGTGATTTATGGTTAATCAATTCGTTGTCTACTCCATATCCGACACTGAAAACTTATAAAGCCGAACTAGCGGGCGATAAACATGTCACCCAATATGAATTATTGATTGGAGATGTTGATACCCGTGAAGTGAAGAAAATTGATATTAATCGTTGGCCTGATCAGTATATTGACGTATTATATATTTCGAAAGACGGGAAACGTTTGTACTTCCAACGCTATAACCGCCCATGGAACCAGTCGGATATCTGCGAAGTAGACGTAGAAACCGGAAAAGTGCGCGTGGTGATTCATGAAGAAAACAAACCGTATCTCGATTATCAGATGCGTAATGTCTCTTTCTTGAATGACGGAAAGGAAATTCTGTTCCGTTCCGAACGTAACGGTTGGGGACACTATTACCTGTATGACACGGCAACGGGAAATCTGAAGAACCAACTGACTGATGGGACGTGGGTAGCCGGTCCGGTTACCAAGATTGATACTATCGGGCGTAAGATGTATTTCTATGGTTATGGTCGTGAAAAAGGTATTGATCCTTATTACTACATTCTTTATGAAGCTCAATTGGATCGTCCGAATGCTGTTCGTTTGTTGACTCCGGAGAATGCGTCACATGATGTCAGTATCTCTCCGTCTTACCGATATATGGTAGATTCTTATTCTACCGTTTCGCAGGAACCGGTGAATGTGGTTCGTAACCGGAATGGAAAGGTGATCATGACATTGGAAAAGCCCGATTTGCAGCCTGTCTATGAGATGGGATGGAAAGCGCCGGAACGTTTTAAGGTAAAAGCTGCCGATGGAGTGACCGACTTGTATGGCGTGATGTGGAAACCTGCCGATTTTGACTCGACAAAGGTCTATCCTATCATTTCTAATGTTTATCCGGGACCGTTCTTTGAATATGTGCCGACACGTTTTACGATTAGCGATGTTTATAACACCCGCCTGGCTCAACTGGGATTCATTGTAATAACCGTAGGGCACAGAGGCGGCACTCCGATGCGTGGAAAGGCTTATCATACCTACGGATACAACAATATGCGTGATTATCCGTTGGCGGATGATAAATATGCTATCGAGCAACTGGCTGCCCGTTATCCGTTTATTGATGCTACCAAAGTTGGTATTTACGGACATTCTGGTGGGGGATTTATGTCGGCTGCCGCCATTTGCACTTATCCCGATTTCTATTCGGCTGCCGTTTCATCGGCTGGTAATCACGACAACCGTATTTATAATAAAGGTTTTGTAGAGATTCATTTCGGTGTGGATGAGAAGGTGAAAACGACTAAAGACAGTTTGGGAGTAGAAAGCACGACGTATGATTATAGTGTCCGTGTACGTCCGAATCAGGAGTTGGCAAAGAATTATAAGCACGGCTTGCTGCTGTTTACCGGTGCGATGGATAAGACTGTGAATCCGGCTAACACATTGCGTCTAGTGGATGCGTTGATTAAGGCAGATAAGGATTTCGAGATGTTTGTATTGCCGAAATGTACACATGGATTCTTCGGTGAGTCCGAGGACTTCTTCGAGCATAAGATGTGGCGTCATTTTGCCCGCTTGCTGTTGCATGACAACTCGGCTGATTCTGATGTCGATTTGAACAAGGATATGATTAAAGATGACAGGAGAAGATAAGATGAATCGGATATTTATACATATAGGGATTATTGCGGGTTTGTTGCTGGGTGGAAGCTTGTCTGTTGAGGCTCAGAAGAGGCCGTTGGATATAGAAGCGTGTACGTCTTGGAAACGTATTGATGCGCCGGATATTTCACCGACAGGCAGGTGGGTGACTTACCGTATATCGTTGATGGAATATAATCCGGATAGCAAGGAAGAAAAACCTCTGCATTTATTCGATTCTCGTACACGGAAAGAAATATTGCTGAATGGTGATATAGAGCGCCTGGAGTTTTATAATAACGATCGGGGAGCTTTTTATCGGCAGGCGGACTCAGCAGGAGTAATGAAGACGTTCTTGTTGTCATTGCCTTCGGGAGTAAAGGCCGAATGGAAACATAAAGAGGCTTTTCGCCCTGTAGAAGGGACTCCTTACTCAATCTCTGTAACTAACGTGCCGAAAGATACGGTGAATCATGTCCCGGCTTTTAACAGGCTGGTGGTACGTCATTTGAAGACAGAAGTTGCTTTTCATATTGACAGTATCGGCTATCATACATTGTATGACGGAGGACGTTCTATTCTTTTCATTCGTAGAAAGTCAGGCGGGAACGAGCTATGTTATGGTCCTTTAGCCGGTCCATATAAGACTCTTTATCAGAGTTCTGTAAAGAGTGAACCCTCTTCTTACAGTTTTAATGAAAAAGAGATGACCGGGGAGTTTAGCGTAAATGATTCTTTGTGGTATGCTTTCTCATTAAAGAAACCGGGTTGTAACTTACTTTTTGACCGGAAAGAGATTGTTTTACCTGAGGGAATGGCTGTCGGACGCATTGACTTGTCTAAAAGCCATAATTTTCTGATACTTGAACTTCGGGACTCACAGCAGATTTCACGTAGAAGGGAAGAACCGGAAAAGAAACCGGACAAGAGCTTTGAATTGGAGTTGTGGACATGGAACGAAATGGAAGTTCCGACTTTACAAAGGGGCGGACGTTATAGGCAGGATAAGTCGGTGACGTATATTTATGATATTTCTTCTAAGAAGCTTACTGAAATTGCCCCGTCTACCGTAGATTTACTCTTACCATCGGGAACAGAGAAATTGGATTATGTGCTTTATACGGACGAATCTCCTTATAAGATGCAGCGTGAGTGGCTGGATCGCTTACCGTTCGATGTGTATTCGGTGAATGTGCATACAGGTGCGAAACTACTGATCGGACGTAACTATCGTACTGCTCCGAAATGGTCGATGAATGGCAAGTGGGCGGTAATGTATGATCCGATTGCCCAAGTCTGGAATAAGTTTGATGGTGCTACCGGTAAGGTCGTTAATGTATCTGATGCTATCGGTTATCCGATGTTCGTGGAAAGTTATGATAAACCGGCTCCTGCCCCCGCTTATGGAATAGCAGGGTGGACGGCTGACGGGAATAATGTCTTTCTGTACGATGCATATGACTGGTGGAAGGTTGATTTGACGGGAGAACGTCAGCCGGAGTGCCTGACTAAAGGGTATGGCCGTAAACATGGCAAATCTATTCGTAAAATGACGAGCAATATAGATAAGGATGTTTTTCAGAAAGACGAGACTGTCATTGTCAGCCTTTGGGATAAAGACACGATGGATGAGGGTGTCTATCAGCTTGATATGAAAGGACGTCTGAAGAAGCTGATGGAAGGGAATTATGTATATACCATACACCGTTTCTCTGACAATCATAAGTATTGTGTTTGGAATCGTCAGAATGTATCGGAATTTCGGGATTTGTGGTGGAGCAAAGCAGACTTTTCAAATCCGGTCAGAGTAACGGATGCCAACCCTCAACAGGCGGATTATAAATGGGGTACAGTCAAACTGGTGAAGTGGACCAATTACGAGAATAAGGAAAATAAGGGATTGCTTTACTTGCCTGAAGATTATGATCCCCAAAAAGAATATCCGGTGCTGGTACAGTTTTATGAAACCCATTCCGGTGAGCTGAATATCTATCATGCACCTTTGCTGAGCAGTGCGTTAGGAGATCCTGTATATTTTGCCAGCAATGGTTATATTGTGTTTATGCCGGACGTGCATTTCACGGTTGGGACTCCCGGCCAGAGTTGTTATGATGCTGTGGTTAGCGGAACAAAGTACTTGATAGAGCTGGGGATAGCGCATCCCGGGAAAATTGGTTTGCAGGGACATAGCTGGTCCGGTTATCAAACATCCTATTTGGTGACAAAGACAGATATTTTCACCTGTGCCAATATTGCGGCTCCTATCACCGATATGGTTACCGGCTATTTGGGAATTCGTAATGGAAGTGGGCTGCCGCGCTATTTTATGTACGAAGAGACACAGAGCCGGATGGGAAAGACTTTATGGGAAGCGAAAGATAAGTATTTGGCTAGTTCTGCAATTCTGGAAGCAGACAAGATACATACACCTTTATTGATATTGCATAATGACCAGGATGAGGCTGTTGCGTATGAACAAGGTCGTGCTCTTTATTTAGCTATGCGCCGCCTGCAACGTCCGGCATGGTTATTGAATTACAAAGGTGAAGGGCATTTTGTAATGGGCAGAGGTGCTCAGAAAGACTGGACTATCCGGATGATGCAGTTCTTCGACTATTACCTGAAAGGAACAAAAGAACCGCGTTGGATGAAGGAAGGTATCCATTTGCGTGAACGTGGAATTGAACAGAAATACGATTTACTAGAAAAATAAATAAAATGAAGAAACTATTAATTACAGCTATGGCTTTGTCTTGCTTCGCATTCAGCAGTTACGGACAGGGCAAAGTAGAGAAACAAATTATTGGTAAATGGTGCAATCCTTATACCTACAAGTCTACAGGTGAATTCAAAGGATTTGAATTCAAAAAAGGGGGAAAATGCTCTGCAGTCAATATCCCTTCTTTGGATTTAAAGACTTGGAAAATTGATAAAGACGGCTATTTGATTATCGAAGGATTCAGCAAGGAAGACAATGGAAAGACGGAAGTGTATAAGACACGTGAACGCATCGGAAAGCTGACAACTGATTCATTGGAACTGGTTACACAGGACGGACCACCGAGGTTGGCTTTCCTGTATCTGAATACGAAATCAATCAAGAAACTGGTGACTCCGGAAGTAGCTCCCGACAAGAAGAAATAAATCTCTCTCTTAAATAATTTAGTGTTAATATTAGCATTACGTTGCTAATGAAGGCGCCCCGTCGTAGTGGTTACGATGGGGCGTTTTTTTGTTATAAAAACAATTTATACCAAATGTACTTCTTAAGGCTTCACACAATCTACAAGTCCTATATCAATGTATGAATAAGGAGCTTTATTCTCAAAGACTACGGCTATAATGTTGTTACCTGTTTGGAGGCATTCTTTATTAATGGTTTCTTTTGTATATTCTATCAGATTGTTTTCATTTGAATAAATTAATTTTTCATTGATCCAAATATTGACGGAGCCTGTATGGCGAAGAAATAGAGCGGGTTGCTCAGGAAGTGTATCAATAGAGAAGTTTTTTCTCATCCAAAGTTTATCAGAAGAATATTCTGAACCAACGTCACTGAATGTGCCGTGGTTCATGACTTCCGGATTTCCGAATGCGCCTTCTTTTTTATCCCATTCCGTATCTTTAAAATACATAGACAGCCAGTTACCTTTCGGCTCTGTGGTTGTAATATACCATATAGGGCGTGGATATGAGCGTTTGATAGACAAAGCGCCTTCGGGAGAAACTTCAATTGGAATAAGGGCAGGTTCGATTGCTTTCTCCATATGTGGTTGTGGGTGAAACTGCGTAGACCACCAATAACCTTTCTTGTCTTTAAAGATATTATTATGTCCGGCATAAGTGATGGCACGATGACGATTATTGTAAGGTCCATAGATTGACCCCGATGATGTGGCAGAAAAACAGTCATACGTGCGTGCTTCTTTTCCGTTGATTGTAGTGAAGGTATTCGAAGAGTTATACCATACGTATTTTTCTCCCACTTTAAGCATATTGATACCTTCTCCCCAAGGTGGAGTGGGGTTAAACTTCAGATCCCTCAAGGGTTCTGCTAATCCACTCATATCGTCTTTCATACGGGCTATGCTATATCCGTCGCACAAATAGTAAACTGTGCCGTCCGTATCTTCGAATAGTGCTACGTCAATGTGTCCTGGTAGAGGCCCATCGGTCTTTATATCGACATAAGGACCTTCCGGTTTGCCACTTGTGCTTTTTAGTATTCCTATTCCGCCGTAATTCATTGAATAACCGATCCAGTAAGTACCTTTCAGATAATGAATCTCAGGAGCCCAAATACAACGTACCGGATCGTTGTTGGGTGTTTGGGTATTAGGAGAGAGTTTGAATTCTTTCGACCAGGTAGCATCTTTTTCGAAAGTCCATACATATCCCATTGTTTCCCAGTCTTTCAGATTCTTTGAACGCCAAAGTGGGATGCCGTCGTTATACCACCAGCCGTTTGATTCGGGACTGCTTTTCAAAGGAGCAGGCAAGGTCGTGAGTTCTGGTGTTCCCACCATATAATAATATTCATCCGGTGCATTCAGTATAAAAGGGTCACGTACCCAGTTATTAAAAAGAACTCTTAGCGGAACCCCGCTATAAGAGTTATAATCCCGTGCTGCGGGAAGTATTACGGTAGCGTCGATAGGCTTGTCTGCCGGTTGCGGGACAGGATACCATTTTATATTATTTTCTATGTTTTCTCCTGTGTTTGCATGGTTGTCTTTGGCGTTATTATCAGCACAACCGGGAATGGACAGGCTTGCTAGAATTATTAAACCTGTGAGATGTTTCTTTTTCATGGTAATGATTTTAATTAGTAATGGATATGTGCAAAGATAAGCTATTGTTATATCAGGATTTTCCTTTCTTGTAACAAGATTATTCTCTATGGTAACCAGCCCGTTTTTGAAAGATAATTTCCTTTTTATGTTTGTATAAGGCTTTTTGAAGGGAATTGTAGGTTAAAAAGGTTTGTGGATAGGGTGATTTTAAAGCAAATTTTTATGTTTGTTACAATATCGAAGTATCATGTGACAATAGGGAAAGTCGTTTGAGCAAAACACCTTTACATTTGCAATCAGTTAAGTTGACGAAAATACTAATTAAAAACACCAAGGCTTATGAAGAAACACATTGAATCGGGCTAATCATCTCTTTTCTCAGTAGGCAATCTTCTTCGGATATATGTCTTACTATACTCGTTAAAATTATTTCTAATCATTGCATTTGCCGTTCTCACGGGACTTGCTAAATTAAAAAACTCATGGAAAAAGATATGAATCATTATATCTTGAAATGGCGAATATCAACGTTTACAAGATGTTACTTGCTATGTTTGGTATCCTTTATGCTATGCTTTGCCATGAATGCCTTCTCTCAAGGGTCGCAGAAAACCATCTCAGGGAAAGTGACCTCAAACGATGGAGAAGCGCTCATTGGAGTAACTATCCAGGCAGAAGGTACGTCAGTCGGGACTATTACAAACGTGGACGGTGCATTCTCGTTTAAAGTACCTTCCACTTCCAAGACGCTAATTTTCAGTATGATAGGTTTCAAGGAACAAAAAATACTGATTGGTACTAAAACTTACTTCAATGTACTTATGCAGGAAGATGCCATTGCGATAGGAGAGGTCGTGGTGGTAGGCTATGGCGTTCAGAAAAAAGCCACTGTTACCGGAGCTATTTCAGTTGTCGACACGAAAGACCTCCTTCAGTCTCCACAGGCAAATATTAGCAATGCGCTTGTAGGACGAATGCCGGGACTTCTTTCCGTACAGAATAGTGGTGCACCTGGGCAGGATGCTTCTACATTAAGAATACGTGGCGTGGGAACATTTGCCCAATCTACGGAATTGTTTGACCCGTCCGCCCCATTGATTATGGTAGACGGTATTGAGGCGGCAACATTCAATAACATCGATCCGAATGAGATAGAGTCCATCTCTATTCTGAAAGATGCATCGGCTACGGCGGTGTATGGAGTACGTGGTGCGAATGGTGTTATTATTATTACTACCAAACGGGGAACTGAAAGTGCTCCGAAAGTAAGCCTTTCCAGTAATTTTGGACTGGCTACGTTCACCGAAACTCGTGAGAATATGGGGAGTTATGAGTGGGCGAAGACCTTTAATTCGGCTTTGAAGAACGACGCCTATTTTAAAGGAGTTTATATTCCTAAATTTACGGATTCGGAAATAGAGCGTTACCGGCTCAATTCTGACCCGCTTTTCTATCCGAGTACTGACTGGACAGATGTGATTCTGAAGAAATGGGCATTTCAGACGCAGCATAACGTGAATATCAGCGGTGGAACCAAGCGGGTGAAGTATTTCGTTTCATTGGGATATTTCAATCAGGAAGGTCTGTACAAGAATACGGATATCATGTCCGACGTAGACTACAAACTTAAATATGACCGATACAATATCAGGGCGAATTTTGATTTTAAGGTAACAGATGATTTGGGTATCAAGTTGAGCTTGTCCGACCAGTTGGATACTCGTTCCGGGCCGCGAAACAGTGTGGAATATGTACTTTCCACTGCCTATAAGGCGGCTCCTAATCTTGCACCGGGCATTGTTGACGGCAAACTGACTGTACTTAAAAACAGAGACAATAGTATTGTCAACAACCCGTTGGGCAATCTGCTGAGAAGCCCTTATGATAAAGATCAGGGAAATAATCTGAATGCTCAGGTGAGGGCAGACTACAAACTGGATTTTCTTACCAAAGGACTCTCTGTACACGGAACGGTGTCTTATCAGAATTACTACTGGTATCAGCGTAGCTATCATCCCGAACTACCTTATTACTATTTGGTTTATGATCAGGAAGGGGGGCCAAAACATGTGAAAGCAAGCCAGGAACGGCCGCCTTCACTCAATACGGATTCCCGGAAAACCCGTAAGGTAGATATTGAATTCGGACTGGATTATGCCCGTTCTTTCGGCGGTGATAAGGAACATAACGTGAGTGCCTTGTTGCTTTATAATCAGCGGAAGTTGTATGACCCGCGCCTTAAATATGGAATTCCGAATGCTCATCTCGGGTTTGTAGGTCGTGCTACTTACGATTACAGGCAGAAATATCTCATAGAATTCAATATGGGCTATAATGGTACGGAAAATTTCGCAAAGGGACATCGATTCGGTTTCTTCCCGGCTTTTTCGCTAGGCTGGGTAGTGTCCGAGGAAAAGTTTTTCCCAAAAACAGAAGCAGTTTCTTTCCTCAAGATACGCGGTTCTTACGGTGAAGTTGGTAATGACTGGGTGGGGGATGATCGCTTCCTCTTTCTACCGACTTCTTACACCAAAGATGGTGGCGGTGATTTTGACATCGGCTATTGGTTTGGAGAGGTTGGTGTCAATGCAAACAAGCATGGCTCTGCTTCCGAAGGGATTTTGGGTAATCCTGATCTTACTTGGGAGCGTGCTCGTAAAGCAAATATAGGTCTTGAAATCAGGCTGTGGGATGATAGAATCAGCCTGACCGGAGATTATTTTTATGAGAAGCGTAGCAATATCCTTACCCGTATGGGAACAGCACCTGTCATCACCGGTGCACAGCTTCCTGCATACAATCTTGGTATTATGCAAAACCAAGGGTTTGATGGGGAGTTGACTTTCCGTGATCGTGTTGGTCAGTTATCTTATTGGGCAAAAGGAATCTTTACCTTTGCACGTAATAAAGTTATAGAAATGGATGAAGTAGCACCGAGATACCCTTATCTGAGAGCCACAGGACAACGTAGCGGTCAGTATTTCGGACTTATTGCAGAAGGCTTCTATAATACTTGGGAGGAAGTCAATGACCCTAATCGTCCACGTTCTATTTGGGACAATAACAAGATACAGCCCGGTGATGTGAAATATAAGGATGTGAATGGTGATGGCGTTATTAATGAAGACGACCGTGTACCTATCGGTTATTCCGGTTTCCCTGAAATCATGTATGGAATTTCTTTTGGTGGTAATTGGAAAGGTTTCGACTTCTCCGTATTATTCCAAGGAGCAGCCAACCAATCCCGCCCGGCATCCATTACTATGAGCCGTGGCTTCATCACTGATGGCGGTGCACCCGCTTATTTGAATGATTATTGCTGGACTCAGGAAAAGTATGATAATGGCGAAGCGATTAAGTTCCCTCGTCTGTCCATTTCGAGCGACCACAACTATCAGCGTTCTACACTTTGGGTGCGCAACTCGAAATATCTCCGTCTGAAAAATGTGGAACTGGGCTATACGTTCAATGGCAGTATTCTGAAGAAGCTGGGGCTGAGTTCTACCAGAATCTATGCTAATGGCAGTAACTTGTTTACATGGCACAATCTATTGAAAGGCGAAGACCCTGAAATCCCCTTTGTGGGTGATGGCAATTATGAGCCATATCCTACAACAATGGTGTTTAACTTTGGACTAAATGTGAATTTTTAATATGCATACGATATGAAAAGGACAGTAATATATGTGATATCTTTTGTGTTGGCAGCCTTTTTAGCTACATCTTGTGAAGATTATCTCGAAAAGCCTCCTGGAGTTGATCTGACGGAAGATATGATTTTCGATAACGAACAAAATCTCGAGGAGTTTATCAACGGTACATATTGGTTGGGTGTTACTTCCGATCTTGGATGGCAGGGTAGAGAAGGTGGCGGTGGTTACGCGCCATGTTGCGACGAGGGAGAGATTTCGATGGCGTGGTATTTCCAGCATGTGTGGAACAGAGGAGCGCTCAATGCTTCAACCGGACCAACTACGCATGATACACGTTGGGATGACCGTTGGAAAGCATTACGCCGGGCTAATATCTTGATAGAACGGATAGGCAGTATTACTTTCGAACCTACCAACCGTGAGTATGACTACAAGAACCGTGTAATGGGAGAAGCTCTTTGGATACGTGCCTACAATCATTTTGAATTGTTTCGTAAGTTCGGTGGGATTCCCAAAATTGACAAACGTTTGAATATGGGTGACGATATGAAGATTCCCCGTTCTTCGGTAGAGGAGATAGTGAAATTCATCGTAAAAGATTGTGAGGATGCTGCCGGACTGTTGCCCAGTTCGTATGCTTCCAATGAGCGTGGACGCATTCATAAAGGTGCAGCACTGGCTTTGAAAGCACGAACACTTCTCTATGCGGCAAGTCCTCAGTTTAATACGGGTAGTCCTTACATGAGTTTGGGAAGTGACAATAACCTCATCTGCTATGGTAATACTGATGTCAGTCGCTGGAAGGCTGCTGCCGATGCTGCTTTGGCAGTTCTCACTTGGGCCGAGACAGAAGGAAAGTGGTGCAAACTCATCGATACGGACCAACCTGATAAAGATTATCTAACCTCTTGGAATGTTTATGATAATTCGGAGATAATTCTTGCTCAGAAGGCTTCGGGAGCAGTGGGACCCTGGCATTGGCCTTTCGAACCGATGACTCCCAAAACACAGGGACAAGGAGGTATTTCTGTTCCATTGAATTTTGTAATGCTTTATCAGAAGAAGGATGGAACCGATCAAAATTGGGATTTGAAGAACGGAGGAGATGACTTACTAGCCAAATATTCAGAACTCGATCCGCGTTTTGCACAAACGCATGCTTATCACACAAGCCGTTGGAATAATCAGATTGAGAAATTGGATATGACTTCGGGAAGTGTTAATAACCCTCTTGAACAACCTTGTTGGGGGGGAGTAATGGCACATAAACCAGTACCATATGACCTTTCGTCCGACCATCCAATCATTCCGAATGTTACGCTGTTCCGGCTTGCCGAATTTTATCTCAACTATGCTGAAGCGCTGAATGAGGCAGACCCCGGTACAGTTGTTCCAGAACCTGCCAGACTGAAAGCAAACGTTATCAGAGATCGTGCCGGTATGCCGGAATTTCCGGCCGGAATGTCAAAGAACGATTTCCGCAAAGCTATAAAACGCGAACGTGCCATTGAATTGGCTTATGAGAACCATCGTTTGTGGGATTTGAGACGCTGGTTGGACTGCGAACAGGACGGAGTGATGAAAGGGGATATGTACGGTATAAAGATATATCCGTTGGAGAACAACCCGGCAGATTTCAAGTATGTACCTTATGTCTTTGAGAAGCGGTTCTTCCCGAAGTATATGTATCTTAATCCTTTCCCGCAGAGCGAAGTGAACAAAGGGTATATCGTACAAAATCCCGGTTATTAGAATCATTACCTATTTATTGTATAATAAAACAGTAATTACTATGGCTTTAAAATACACTACAATATTTCTGAGTACGTTTCTGCTTCTCGGTTCGGGATTCGCTTCTGCCCAATCGTCCTTCAAGGATGTTACGCAGTATGACGATTCCGTACAGATAGGCTATGAGAAACAGCCGTTTTGGAAGGTGACTTCTGCCATTTCTACGGTAGAAGGAGAGAAGTTGCAGAGGACATTCACAACGAATGTTGCATCTACGTTATATGGGAGATTGCCCGGTCTTACACTGATGGAAGGTAGCAATGAGCCGGGATTCAGTATTGGTTCCAACAGTATGTTTGCACGAGGCATCGGGACTTTCCGCGATGATGCGCAGAAGATGCTTTTGCTTGTTGATGGGTATGAGTGCGATTTCACTCAACTTTCGTCTTTTGAAATAGAATCGGTTACTTTACTCAAAGATGCTTCTGCCACTGCCATATATGGCGCCAGGGGAGCCAATGGAGTACTATTGGTGACTACAAAGAAAGGAAGTGCTTCTGCTCTGCAAGTTAGCTTGCGTGCTCAGGTGGGTTTCCAACAGGCAAAGCGGATGGAGGAATTTATGGGAGGTTACGATCATGCACGCTTTTACAATGAGGCTTATAAGAATGATGGAAAAGGAGATTACTATTACTCGCCGGAAGATCTCGAAGCTTATCGCACGGGGAGTGACCCCTATTTTCATCCGAATGTGGATTGGGCTTCTCAAACATTGAGAAAGGTAAACCCTATAATGAACTACGATCTTAGTTTCCGTGGAGGAGGTGAGCGTGTACGCTATTTTGTGATGCTCAATGTCTTGAATAGTAAGAATTTAGTCAAGCCGATGGCAGACCGTTCGGATAATACGAAGAATGCCGACTTTACCAAATATAGTTTCAGGTCGAATGTGGACATTGATATTACACGCTACCTTACCGCAGAAGTACTGTTGGGCGGTATGGTGCAAGATCACACTACTCCCGGTTGGGAGAGTGACAGTAATCTTTTTAGCATGATTAACGGCATTCCTCCTATCTCATTTCCGGTTTATAATCCCGATAATTCGTACGGAGGAACTGCATTAAGCGGAAATCCGTTGGCAGAGATTACCGATATGGGGTTTTATTCGAGGAACTCCCGTTTGCTGAATTCTGCTATCAAACTAACCGGTAAACTGGACTTTATTACTCCGGGATTGAGCGCTTCGGTAGCTCTTTCTTACAATAATTATTTCAAAGGATATACTATCCGTGGACGTAGTTACTCCAGATATTCGATAACAAAGGGTGCTGATGGCAATCCGCTTTACCATCAGCATTCGGTAAATACAGATTTAGGAAATGATGAAAACCGTGCCGAAGAATGGAATAATGTAACTCTCAGGGCATTTCTGAACTATGGACGCACTTTTGGACGTCATGATGTGAATGCATTTATGTTGTTCAACTATGATGAACTTGCAATTTCACGTAGAAATATGCCCGAAGGTTATCAGGATGCATCAAATTTCTATAACTGGAATAGATATAATATTCTTTCGGACAATCTGCCTGTGAAGCATGCAGGTTTTGCAGGTAGAGCGACCTATGCATACGATAAGAAGTATGTGGCGGAAGTGTCGTTTAGTTATGAAGGTTCGGATAAGTTTCCCGGACATGCCCGGTTTGGTTTCTTTCCTGCAGCTTCGCTGGGTTGGATACTGTCACGTGAGAGTTTTATGAAGAATGTCACATTTGTTGATTTTCTGAAGGTCAGAGGTTCTTATGGTGTGGTAGGAAATGATGCAATTGGTGGTGAACGTTATATGTATGACCAAACGTTTAATGGTGCCGAAGGTTATTTGTTTGGCGTTGCACCGACCGATCCCGGTAGTCTTCGTGAGTGGCGTGTTGCCAATCAGGATGTGACATGGGAGAAAGATAAAAAGTTCAATATTGGTGTTGAAGGGCGATTCTTCGATTGCATAGATATGTCTTTCGATTACTTTCAGCATAAGCGTAATAACATCTTGGTTGTACCGGATGCAACGTTACCTTCTTTTTTAGGGATGATTCCTCCTTATCTGAATCAGGGGCGGATGACTAACAGTGGATTTGAGGCTATGTTGAGATATACCAACTCAGCAAAGAACCCTTTTCGATTTTATGTAGAAGCCAATGCATGGTTTGCCCATAACAAGATAGATTTTATGGCGGAAGAGGTAAAGCTTTACGATTACCAGCGGCGTACAGGGCAATCTTATGGCAAATCTTATGCACTTATTGCTGAAGGTTTTTTCAACTCTCAGGAGGAGATTAATGCTAGTGGACTGACTTACGAATGGGGAACCATTCGTCCGGGGGATATCAGATATAGAGACATGAACGGTGACAACGTGATCAATGACAATGACTTTTACCCGGATGGATATAACAATATTCCGGAGATAACGATGAATCTTGAATCGGGCATTAGCTGGAAAGACTTTGATTTTAGTTTTCTATTTCAGGGAGCAGCACGAAGAGATGTTTATTATTCCATTTCAGCATTTGCCGGTGATAGCAGAATCCCGGAAATGGCTAGAGGGCGATGGACTCCGGAGACGGCTCAGACAGCTACCTATCCGAGGCTTACGACTGAAGTGGATAATATAAACTTCCGTACTTCTACTTTCTGGAAACGCAATGGTAGTTTCTTGAAACTGCGAAATGTAGAGCTTGGCTATACGCTGAAAAATCTTATTCGTAAAGGAAGTAATCTTAGAATATTTGCCAACGGGACAAACTTGTTTTCCCTTGACTATATGGACGGAATGACTGACCCGGAAATTTTTGGAGGTTATCCTACTCTCCGTACTGTCAGTCTTGGTGCTCAATTAACGTTTTAATTTTTATAAATTCTGAATGATGAAAAAGTCAGTATATATTATAGCACTTACCTCTTTATGCTTGTTAGGCAGCTGTGACCTCGATAGGGAGATACAAACGGACATCAGTCCTCAGTATGCTTATCGGAACTTCGATTATACCATGATGCGGGCAAATGGACTGTACGGACCGTTACTGCGTGGATTTAAGTATATAGACGATGCAATGATGGCATCTGCCACAGATGAGGCTGAATTTGTTGTACAGTGGGCTAATGTACAGAACTTCAATCAAGGTTCGTGGAGCGAACGGTTGAATCCGGACAATAAGTGGGGGCATTATTTCGATGCTATACGCAGATGTAACCTGTTTCTCGAGAATTGTGATAATGTAGACTTCGACCAATGGAAGATGGATCCCGACGAGAATCAGCAAATCATATACCGTAAGAACCTGGCCAAATTGGAGAACCGGAAAAAAGAAGCGCGTTTCCTACGTGCATTCTATCATTTCGAACTGATGAAGCGCTATGGTGGCATTCCGGTGATGGATCGTACTTACTCTTTGAAAGACGATTATACAGTGTTGACCCGTCGCCCTTTGCAGGATGTAATCGATTTTATAGTCGGTGAATGTAAAGAACTGGCAGGTGATGAAGGGCTTCCGGTAAGTTATGAAGAGAATCTTGATTACGGCAGAATAACCAAAGGAGCCGCTCTTGCATTGAGAAGTCGTGTATTGCTTTATGCGGCGAGTGATCTTTATAACAATTCTGCATGGACAAAAGGTTATGAACATCCGGAATTGATTTCACTTACTGGAGACAGGCGTACTAAGTGGGCGGAAGCTGCACAGGCAGCCAAAGATTTGATTCTGATGCCCGAATCACCTTACTCGCTTTGTAATGATTATAGCAAAATAGGGAAGGATGCTAATATTTCCGAATTGATACTGTTCAGGATAGAAAGCCAGTCTAACGACTTGGAAAGAATTAACTATCCGATTGGTTATTTGGGAGGAGGTACAGGGAATATGCCGTCCGGTAATCTTGTAGATGCTTATCAGAAGTCAAACGGAGAAATGTTTGACTGGACTAAGTTGGCAAATGATGCTGATCCCTATGCCGATCGCGATCCGCGCCTCAAAATGAGTATCATCACTAATAACGATACCTATAAGGGGCGTCCGGTAGAAATATGGGAAGGTGGTAAAGATGGGCAGCCGATTGAAAGAAGTACCCGTACCGGATACTACTTGAAGAAGTTTTTGGATGAAAATATCAATTTGCTCGAGAATGGTACGTCTGTTCATGTGTGGCCTTATTTCCGGTTGGCAGAGATTTATCTTAACTATGCGGAAGCTTTGAATGAATGTGATCCGGGAAATGCTGATATCAAGAAATATGTTGATATGGTACGCGACCGGCAGAATGTAAAAATGCCCGGAATGACAGTCACGGGGCAGGAAGATGTCCGTGAATTTATTCGTAACGAACGCCGGGTGGAATTGGCATTCGAAGATCATCGTGCATGGGATGCCCGTCGCTGGATGATTGCAGATAAGGTGGAGAACCTGAAACTGAGAGGAGTAAGAGTTACTAAATCTCCAACAGGTTTCGTCTACCAACCCAATGAAGTAGAAACCCGAGTCTTTGAGCCGAGGATGTATTTCTATCCCATTCCTCTGAATGAAATAAATGTGACCGGCTGGCCTCAAAACCCGCTTTGGTAATAGTGAACCCAGATAAAATCAAATGAAGATGAAAAAGATAGGTAAACAGATATATGGTATTTTTCTCCCTTTGGGCATCATCCTGTTTTTGTATTCGTGCGAATACAAGGAGATAGCAGACGCTGACTACCCTCAGCAGAAAATATATCTAACGACGGCTTCTTACGGAGTTTATGATGTGAACACTCCGCCTGCTTCTGAAAATGAGGCTTATCGCTTTAAACTCGACTTCGAGAACGGCAAGTTCATCATAC
Source organism: Bacteroides congonensis (assembly GCF_900130125.1). Taxonomy (GTDB): domain Bacteria; phylum Bacteroidota; class Bacteroidia; order Bacteroidales; family Bacteroidaceae; genus Bacteroides; species Bacteroides congonensis. The sequence continues at coordinate 692,944 of NZ_FQXY01000010.1, read as the reverse complement.
CTCTAAGTGTTTCACGCGGGGGGATGGACAAAGGAGGTGAAGTATGCGTGAATATCTTTGTACAGAATGATACGATAGCCAAAATGGTGGAGGCGGAGACGCTTAAGTATGTGGATGAAAGCGGCAATGTACGAGAAGTCAAAGTGCTGCCTGAGGGAAAATACACTTTGCCGTCCGGAGTATCGATCCCATCCGGAGAAGATACAGGTAAGTTCACATTGGATGTTGATTTTGATTTCCTCGAAAGCAATATTAATGAACTATTTGCTATTGCCATTCATATCGACAGCCAGGACAGGGAAGTTTCGAAAGGCTTGAATACGACAGTTGTAGTGATAGATACCAAATTTATGGAGGTGGTTTCCTCATTCACTTACAAGCAGGATGACGCCAATCCAAATCGGATTATATTTACCAATACATCCAATGGGGCAGTATCTGTTTTGTGGGATTTTGGAGATGGAGCTACTTCGACAGAGATGAATCCTACACACGTCTATGCAACGAAGGGACGTAAGATGGTAACTTTGAAATCGACGGGAATACTAGGAACAGGTGATATGAAAGAAGGTAAGGTGGAAATATGGGATAAAAAAGGTGTCACCTGGTTCTTCCCCAACGGAGTACGTCCTTTCCAGAATGATGGTGTTTTCGTGGGTCCTTTCAGTACGCTGAAGGATTGGAATATGAATTCAAACGTACGTTATATCACTGAGGGGTCTATTTCAGTAGGAGGCTGGGGACCGGGTGATGATGGTATCATCCATATGGAGCCTTCTCCATGGCCTGATGGTGTGAAAGCAAGCAATGCTCATATCTGGTGTACCAAGAAGCTGCCGCGTGGAGAATACTATGTTAATTTCAATGTTGGTGCAAGCGGTATAGAACCCAATGGAGTGTCAGAGGGAAGCCCTTGTTTTTTGAATTTGAATTTCATCGCTGTGAAAGGAAATACAATGCCCGATATTACGGACATCGACAATAATCCCAATGTATTGGGTGGACTCAAGTTCCGTAAAACAGCTGAAGAAACCGGATATAAGAACTGGTATATTCAGGAGAAAAGTTGGGAATGGGATTTTAAGTTTACGGTGGAGGAGGAAATGGAAGTATCTATCGGCTTTGTTGCCAGCTTCGGAAGAGCATCTTTCTTTCGTATCTTCAATATCAATCAGTTCAACCAGTTGGCTTTTGACTAGATGGAAGCAAAAGGTCTCCGCCTGCTGACTAATGCAGGTGGAGATAATAATTATTAAAACATAAAGAAAGATGTTCAAAAGAGTAATATGTTTATTGGGGGTGTTAACCTTGTTCACTCAGTTTTCGATAACCAGTGCACAGAAAGACGGCACTTCTCATATGGAGAGGCGTTATAAGGCGGACACGGGAAGGGGGACTTTTCTTAATCCGGTGATGTGTGGTAATTATGCCGATCCTAGTGTGATACGCGACGGTGAAGACTATTATATGACTCATTCTTCGTTTACTGATATGCCGGGGCTTACTATTTGGCATTCCCGTGATTTAGTGAATTGGGAACCCGTTGCACATGCTCTTAATAAATTTGTAGGTAGCGTTTGGGCTCCTGATATGATTAAGCATAAAGATATCTATTATATTTATTTCCCGGCAAATGGTAAGAATTATGTGGTAACGGCAAAAGATCCGCGTGGCCCTTGGAGCGATCCGGTTGACTTGAATATAGGTGAGATAGATCCCGGACACGTTGTTGCACCTGATGGAAAACGCTACTTGCATATGTCGGGCGGCAATATCGTCCCGTTGTCTGATGATGGGTTGAGTGTAACGGGTGAGATGATACATATTTACGATGGCTGGAAGTTTCCTTCCGACTGGATTGTAGAATGTTTCTGCCTCGAATCTCCTAAACTGACGTATAAGAATGGCTGGTATTACCTCACTTCCGCTCAGGGTGGAACGGCAGGACCGCCCACTAGCCACATGACTATTTCCGCACGTTCTCGAACTCCCTTCGGACCATGGGAAAACAGTCCTTTCAATCCTATTATCAGGAATACCCGCCGCGATTCTAAATGGGTTTCTACCGGGCATGGCACATTGGTTGATTCTCCGGATGGTAAGTGGTGGATTATGTTCCATGGTTATGAACGGGAAAACCGTACTATCGGTCGCCAGACTCTACTATTACCGATAGAATGGACAGAAGACGGTTGGTTTCGCGTACCGAACGGGGTGGATGTAGATCTTCCGATTAAAAAGCCTCAGGGTACTGCGGTGCAACATGGTATGCAGCTTTCAGATGATTTCCGAGGAACGGTATTGGGGCGCCAGTGGTCGGTCATAGAAAATGCTGACAAAACAAAATTTACTGTTGCAGATAATGCTTTGAATATAAGATGCGATAGTAAATTTCCTTCCGAAACTTATCCTTTAGTGTTGATGCCACAGAATAATTTTTATGGAATAGAGGCTGAGATAATAGCTCCGAAAGGTACTGAAGGTGGACTGGTATTTTATTACAACCAACGCTACTATGTGGGTATGTCATTGGAAGATGGAAATGTATGTATGCTTTTTCCGCATGGTGGTAAGTCGAAGTTTGCCGGAGGTTTGGGTGAACATGTGTGGCTGAAGATTGTCAATGACCATCACGACTTGCTTTGTTATTGGAGTATCGACGGGAAGGAGTGGACGAGAGCCGATTTTGTTCGAGATTTGTCCGGTTTCCACCATAACGCATTGTCGGATTGGGGAATATTACGTCCTGGGGTATTTGGTTCGGGTAAAGGAATGGTCAAGGTAAAAAGTTTCAGATATACAGGTCTAGATTAGGTAATTAATTCAAGTTCAGCAAGTGCTTTCTCTGAAAGGAGTTGGAGTGCACTTGCTGAATGTAAAAATCAGGATGATGAAAAGTAAAATGAAGTTTCTATCAGCAGTCTTTCTGACGCTTGTTGTAGCAACACATATTAATGCACAGCCACAGCAGTCGGACAGAATGATAACGGTCACTGAGAATTCCTGGCAGGCAGATCAGGGTGACGGTTATTATATGAATCCCATTCTCAAGGGCGATTGGGGGGACCCGACAGTGCTGCGTGTCGGTAAAGATTATTATATGACTAATCATACGGCTACTCATAGTACCCCCAGTATGCTGATATGGCATTCGCGTGATTTGGTGAATTGGGAACCGTTGACGTACGCTTTGACCGAAGATTTTGGAACTCCCGTATGGGCAGCTGATTTCATTAAGCACGGTGAACTTTATTATATCTATCTACCGGTTCCGGATCGTGGGACTGTGTACGTAATTACGGCCAAAGATCCTGCCGGACCATGGAGCAAACCGGTAGATGTGGGAGTATCCGGCATCGATCCCGGACACATCGCCACACCGGATGGCAAGCGGTATCTCCATGTAGATGCAGGATATATGGTAGAGTTATCCTCCGATGGCTTGAAAGCTGTTACCCCTAAGAAAAAGGTTTATGAAGGATGGCAATACCCGAAGGACTGGATTGTAGAATGTTTCTGCCTTGAATCGCCCAAATTGACTTACCGGAATGGTTGGTATTATATGACAGTGGCGCAGGGAGGGACTGCGGGACCTCCCACAGGACACATGATTACCACCTCCCGTTCGCATACTCCTTACGGGCCTTGGGAACATAGCCCTTACAATCCTATAGTTAAAACATCCGATCGTTCAGCGAAATGGGCTTCGATGGGACATGGTACACTGATTGATACTCCGGAAGGGGAATGGTATATCATCTTTCATGCATACGAAAATAAACTGCGCAGCATGGGGCGGCAAGTGCTGATGCTTCCTGTGGAGTGGACAGCAGACGGTTGGTACAAAATACCCGAAGGGGTTGATCCCGCCGGACGAATAAGAAAGCCGGTAAACGGTAGCAAAGTCGGTACAATGATGAGGTTATCGGATAATTTTGGAGAAGATAAACTGGGACTCCAGTGGAAACTTATTAAAGGAGACAGTCGTAAGAGAGTGACTGTCGGTAGTGGCTTTCTTCAACTGAAAGCGGAAGGTAATTCACCATCAGACAGTCGGCCTTTGGTTATAGATCCGGTGAATGATTACTATCAGGTAGAAGTAACTGTGCAATCCTCGGAAAAAGTACGTAGCGGACTCATTCTGTATGCCGGAATCAATGATTATTTGGGACTTGAGGTGGATGGTAATACACTATATCGTCTTGCCGGAGGAGATTATCATCGTGAAAAGATTGCCGATGTAAATTGCGGGGACGTAATTCGATTCAGGCTTTCCCAAGATCATGGTGATTTACTTTATTGGTATAGTAAAGATGGGGGAGATACATGGAAGCGTGTCGATTTTGTCAATAATCTGACTAGTTTTGGTGGAATGACCATACGGCCCGGTATTTATGCTTTGGGAACAGGGAGTGCTATTTTCAGAAATTTCTCGTATAAAGGAATCAAATAAGATGAAAAAGAATGTGATAACAAGAATTCTTACCGTGTCACTTGCTGTGCTTTTCTGTATGGCTTGTACATCTGTTCATAAACAAGGCGAAACGGTTGATGCTTCTGTTTTCGGGCTGAAACCTGATACTGGTGAAGATGCTTCCGGCTTCATACGCAAAGCATTGGAGTATTGTGCCGGACATCGCGTGGCAAAGCTTATCATTGAACCGGGAAGATATGATTTCTATCCAAAACAGACCTTTGAGACATATCTGTTTATTAGTAACAATCATGACGGTTTGAAAAGTGTTGCTTTCCTGCTCAAAGGAATGACGGATTTCGAAATTTCGGCTTCCGGAGCACAATTCGTGTTTCATGGATATACCTTGCCTTTTGTGCTAGAGAATTGCCGGAATGTAAAGTTAACCGGTTTCTCTATTAATTTTGCTAGAACCTTTCAAAGTGAAGGAGAGATTCTGAGTGTGGGAAATGGTAAACTGGAAGTCTCTTTTTCCGAAGAATACCCGTTCAAAGTGGAGAATGAACGTCTGAAGTTTTATGATGAAACAGGGAAAATTGAATATCCGTTCGGTAATCTGTTAGAGTTCGATCCTATACGTAAAGAAACTGCTTACATGGCACGGGATTATTATATCGGTAATAATCTCAAAGCCGAACAGACCGGACCATGTAGTGTCCGTTTGCACATTCCCGATATTCAGGGCACACCGGGAAACAAAATGGTTTTTGCTCCTAATCATCGCTTAGTTCCCAATATTGTAGCACATCGGTGTGAAGACATTGAGGTAGATAACATAACAATGTATAATAGTGGTGGCATGGGATTCATTGCTCAAATGAGCAAGAATTTGACTGTTCGTAAAATGGTAGTGACCCCGCCTTCAGGTAAGGTCGTGAGTTGTACTGCTGATGCTACCCATTTTTCCAATTGCACGGGAAAGATACGGATCGAAGGCTGTCTGTTCGAGAACCAAATGGATGATGCCACCAATATACACGGAATTTATATGCGGATTAAGAAGAAAATAAACCCATATAAATTACTTGTGCAACTGGTTCATCATGAACAGTTAGGAATGGATATATTTAACCCGAAGGATTCTGTCGAGATGGTAGATGCAAAAACTATGGTTACTTATGCACATGCTCAAATAGACTTGGTGAAACGGCTTAATAAAGACTTCACAGAAATTACCTTTTCCGACAGGTTGCCGGAGAATATAAAGATAAATGATGTTGTCGGTGCTACGGTAACCCCCGCTATTGTTCTGCGCAATACCGTTTGTCGACGAAACCGTGCAAGGGGAGTCTTGTTGGGGTCGCGCACCAATATATTGGTAGAGGGATGTACATTTCATATCGGTGGAGCGGCAATAATGACGGGAGGTGATTCACAATACTGGTTTGAACAGGGTGGAGTAAGCAATATGACCATACGCAACAATATATTCGATAACTGTATGTTCGGTAACTGGGGGAGGGCAATTATCTCGATGGATGCGGGAAAAGAACCGGAACCCGCAGATGTACCTCGTTTCAACCGGAATGTGTTGGTGGAGAATAATGAATTCCGGTTGGTCGATTCCCGGATAGTGAGTGCCGTTTCGGTGGATGGATTTGTGTTCAGAAATAATAAAATTATCCGTTCGGACGATTACCCGTTCTCCTCACGACAGGTAGAACCTTTCATTATGGAACGGTCTGTTCATGTAGACATTGAGAAAGAATAATAAACTAAACAAAATCTGATTATGAAAGTATTAAAGGCTTCTACATTACTGGTTTCATGCCTGTTTGGCATTATTCTCTTTACCAGTTGCAACAATGCTAAAGGCGAGAAAAATGAAGAAGGACAATCACAGACACAGCTGCCTTTCACGTACCAGAATCCTCTTCCATTCTCGTATCCCTATTTCAACGGGCAAGAGGAGCAGATAAAAACCGAATTGCGTGACCCGTGTATTATGCGTGACGGAGATACATATTATCTTGTATATACTCATTTTCCGTTTACTCATCATACTAGCCGCAATCCCGCGTTGCCGGACATGAATTCATCTCCGGGTATCAGGCTTTACTCATCGAAGGACCTCAAGAACTGGAAGTTTGAAAATTGGATTGTCAAGTCGAGTGAGCTACCGGAAGACTGTCCTTATAAACATCGTTTCTGGGCTCCTGAATTACGCAAGATGAATGGTAAATATTACATTATATTTTATGCTGATAATTGGATAAAAGATGAATATAATGTGCGTGGTGAAATGGGATATGTCGGATTTGTCGGTGTAGCAGATAAACCTACCGGTCCTTATGAATATATTACCTGGCTTCCCGGTTCGGGGTGTGATACACATCTCTTTGCTGATACGGATGGCAAGTTCTATTCGGTAATGCCCTTTAGCGATACATTTGTTCAAGAAGCCGATCTGTCGGGTATAAAGAAGGGGGACATTAAGCTGGTGGGCGAGCGACGGAAGGTGGTGAACAGGGATAATGCCGATATCGGTCTGTCTTTCAGTCCCGACTATATGGAAGCCCCGTGGATGATTAAGCGAGGAAACAAATATGTTCTTTTCACCGGTTCACCTTATAAGAAGGAACAAGAACCGGAGAATAACAATAGTGGACTTACTACCGGTTATTGGGTGGGAGTATCGATGGCTGATAATATTTGGGGACCTTATGTGAAGCAGCCACAAATTTTCTTGGGCGGGCATATTGCCGTATTTACCGGACCTGATGGAAAAGAATGGTTCTCTTACCGTGGCGAATCGGGTGGTAAATCACAGGGAAAACTCTGTATTGATCCTATCCCTTTCGGGGAAGATGGAAGTCTCCGGCCATTTACTCCTTCTACTGAAAAAATCACTATAAAATAAAAGCGATGAATTTTTATAAATATTTGGTGGTAGCGTGCTATGCTTGCTGTTTTTTGTCTGTACTTAATGCACAGGAACTGAAAGTGCAGGAAAAAGACTTTGCTGATATAGTTTATGAGTCTCTGCGTACAGGAGAAAAAGAAATCAGTATTCCGGCAGGAATCTATTATATGGCATTGGAAGGAGGAGAACCGCTTCATTTAAAAGGACTTTCCGGAGTAGTCATCGATTGTAATGGTTCGGAAATAATTACCAGAAAGGCTTCGCAAGCTATACAAATTACAGAATGTGAAAATGTAGTGCTGAAGAATCTCAGTATAGATTGCCAACCCCTTCCCTTTACACAAGGCACGATTGTCAACATGGACAGAGAACGCCGTATGTGGTGGGAAGTAGAGATTATGGCAGGGTATCCGATGGAAAGTTTGCTTACCACTGTACCCGACCGCATACAGGTATTTGACCCTGCCACCCTTACACTTCGTAGGAATCTCTACACTTATTGGCGGGGAAACTTTGCCTCTGTAATACGTGTCGGTGACCGTCGTTTTCGCTTTACAAAGAAAAATTTCAATGCCGACTCTAATGAGCAGGTAGGAGACTATCTGACGATGACATTGGAAAGTGGGGCGGGTACGCGCCCTCATTCTATTGTACAGTACAAATCGAAAAAGGTACATTTGGAAAATGTCACTATATGGTCGGGCAACTGTTTTGGCTTTTTTGAAGACCAATGTGAAGCAAACTCTTATCACGGATGTGTTATAGACCGCAAGATGAATGACCCTCGTGTCTCTTTCCCGCGCCTGAGAGCTATCAACGCAGACGCTTTTCATAGTAAGGCAGCAGTGGTAGGACCTACTGTAACCAATTGTATCTTCCGTTACCATGCGGATGATTGTATTGCCATTAATACAAGTTTCTATAAAGTGATGACCGCTAAAGGAACTATTGTCGACGTTGTTTCATCTGTCGGTCAACTTAAGATGAGGCCGGGTGATACACTTCGTTTTGTGAGATACGACGGAAGTATTGCAGGTGAAAGTGTATTGCTGAAGATGGAAACAGCCACCGACTTTTCGCAGCAAGACCTCGATGCAGTCAACAGTAAGTATCATTTTACGGTAGATAAACGTAAACATTCCGATGTCACTCGTTTGACGTTGAGTAGTAAAGTTGATGTCGATAATGGTGGAGTAGTCAGTTCTCTCACAAGAGGAGGAAATGGTTTTATACTTCGCAATAATATATTGGGGCATACACGTGCCCGGGGTATTCTCATTAAAGCTTCTAACGGAGTGATTGAGAATAATGAAGTAGTAGGCTGCGAGTTAGGAGGAATCGTTTTGGCACCGGAACTGGTTTGGCTGGAGGCGGGATTTTCCCACAACGTGCTTGTACAGAACAACCGGATTATCGATTGTATGTTTGCCAATTCATCTTATGGTATCGAACAGGCAGCTCCATTATGTGTGGTAGCTATCAATGCCCGTAATGAAGTGGTTCCGGCAGGAGGTTTCCGGCAGATTTGTGTGCGGCACAATACTATCATTAACAGTCCGGAGCCTGCTATGATATTTACCTCTATAGTTGGAGGAACAGTGGAACACAATACAGTAGTGGTGAGTGATAGCATTCGTAGAACACATGGGCGGATATTGAAAAATACCCAAGCTGGTACAGTATGGCTGATAAATAACAAGAATTTGGTTTACAAGGATAATTTGATTAAGATAAACAAATAAAGGCAAGATGATAATGAGAACAAAGATAATGTTGATAGGGGCACTCCTTTTTGTGTGGAGTGTTTCCTGTTTGGGAAGTAAAACGGTCAATATACTCGATTATGGGGCTTCATCTGGTGGCAGTGATTGTGTACAGGCTTTGCAGAAAGCGCTTGAAGAGTGCCGGCATTATCCGGGGGCTACTTTGTTTTTTCCGAAAGGGGACTATCATTTTTATCCGGCCTATGGGAAAGATAAGTATGTTTTTGTCAGCAATAACGACGAAGGCTTGAAGCGTGTAATATTCCTGTTGGAGGATTTCAGGGAGTTGACTATTGAAGGAGAAGGTTCACAGTTCGTGTTTCATGGATTTGTGAATCCCTTTATTGTGGAACACTCTTCGAACATTCTCTTTCGTAATTTCTCGATAGATTGCAGTCGTTCTTTCCATTCGGAATCTATCATTCTTGCCAATCACGCCCGTGGTATTGATATAGAGATACCGGAGAACTATCCTTACCGGATTAGTAATGGGGTACTTCTGTTTACAGACGGACAGGGTGAGGAACAACGGAAAACCACTGTAAGTAAGGTGAGCGTTTACCCCTATGGCTCTCTACTGGAATATGATCCGGTGAAGAAAGAAACTGCTTATATGGTGCATGATTATTATCTTGATGGCAATCCGTTGCCTGCCGACTCATTGGGAGGCCGCAGAGTTCGGGTATATCTTGACGGTCTTACAGGAATACCCGGCAATGTGATGACTTTTGCTCCGTCTCATCGCAATTATCCGGGTTTTATCCTGACCGACAGCAGAAATATAAAGTTCGAAGAAGTGACAATATACCATTCGGGTGGAATGGGAATAGTGGGACAACGAACAGACAATGTGTCTGTTCTTCGTTGTCGGGTCACTCCGTCCGAAGGGCGGTTGGTAAGTTGCACAGCCGACGCGACTCACTTCTCCAATTGTACAGGTAAGATTGAACTGGGGAATAATCTTTTTGAAAATCAGAAAGATGATGCTACCAATATACACGGTATTTATGTGCAGATTGTTGCCGTTGAAGCGCCGGATATAGTCGTTGCTGAACTCAAACACAGCCAGCAATTCGGTTTTGACTTCCTGAAAGAAGGGAAGGAAATAGAAATAGTAGGCGGGAAGAGTCTTATCACTAAATCAAGAAATAAAGTGCTCGAAGCGGAACGTATAAATAAAAGCCTTACCCGTATAAAGCTCACTGAACCTTTGTCTGTCGGTGCAGGAGTGGGTGATGCAATCGCCGAGATACGTGCCTATCCGGAAATACATATTTATGGGAATACTATTCGCCGGAACCGCGCACGCGGTATGCTGCTCAACTGTCGTGGTAAGACAGTGGTGGAGAACAACTACTTCCATAATCCCGGTGCAGCGATATTGTTCGAAGGGGATGCTAGTTTCTGGTTCGAGCAGGGAGGGGTAAGTGATTGTGTGATTCGTAACAATATCTTTGATAACTGTCTTTATGGAGTTTGGGGAGAGGCTGTGATAGATGTTGCCGCTGGTATTCATGAAGAATGTGAGAAAAGTCGCTATAATAAGAACATACGCATAACGAATAATACTTTCCGTACATTTGATAAAGGATTGTTACTGCATGCCTATGGAGTGGACGGATTGTTGTGGAGAAACAATAAAATAGAGAGAACGGCGGACTATCCTCCGGCAAGAACCTATGAATCTCCTTTCAAAATCAGCGATTCCGACCATATTAACATATGGGAATAACCGGAACAGGGGGGAATTTATTATATTTACCGCCAGGAAAACATAGCTCATTTTATAAGTAGACTTTCAATGAAACCTCTTTATCGTATTATCCTGCTGATGACAGCAATTATCACTAGCTTTTATGTTTCTGCCGATAGTCAGGGACAACTGAAATTCCATTCCCTCAGCGTGAATGACGGACTTTCACAGCATGATATTACCGATATCGTGGAAGATTCATTCGGCTTTATCTGGATTGCTACTTATGATGGTCTGAACCGTTATGATGGCAAGCGGATACGTATTTTCAGGCATAGTACAGGCGATGAGAATTCCTTGTCGGGGAATCGTATCATGTGTATTATGGAAGATTCGAGGCGTCGCCTGTGGATAGGAACCGACGGATATGGTATTAACTATTACTCTTTGGCAGAAGAACGCATTGTGCGGGTAAAAACTCCATCAGACTGCAAAGTTATCTATTCTTTTGCCGAAGATAAGAATGGGAATATATATGCAGGAACTAACAATGGACTTGTTCGTATAGACGAAAATGGAGATACGGCAGAATTGCTGCAACTTCCTATTGCCGGCTTGATGGTTTCCAATATTGCAACGTTAAAAAATGACTTGTATATCTCCACAGAACAAGGTATTTGGACTTTTGACGGCAAAAAGTGCGAACTGCTAAGCTCCATACCTCAGGATAATTATGTTTTCGTAGAATCTGACGGGAAAGAAAATATATGGTTTGCGACTCGGGTGAATGTAATCAAACAGACGCTTCCGACAACTTCCGGCGAGAGCAAAACATTCGATATAAGAGTGAACAACGTTATTCGTTCGCTTCATTATGACCATTCGGGACAACTTCTTGTTGGAACTGAAACGGATGGTATTCTTACCTATGATGCCCGGAATATGTCGCTCTTAGATTCGGTGGTGGCTCGGGCAGACGATCCTCGCGGATTGAAATCGAATTGTGTCACTGCATTACTGGTAGATGCGCAGCGTATTATGTGGGTGGGAACCAACTCCGGTTTTTATTTTACCAACCTTGATGGCTTGCCTTTCCATACTTTTCCCCAGGATGGAGGAACCGGGCAAATCGGCTTTATTTATGCGGGAAAGAATTATGTATATGTCAGTCGGGGAATAAAGGAGAGTATCTGCTATCTTTCTACTCCGGAGGGATATCAGTCTGTTCCCGCTTGTCTACCGCTTGATATGAAGAAGGTAGTTGGGATTGGCGGAAGAAATTATATCGCAACAGGTTCCGGCATTTATATTCAAACTTCCGCCGATAGCCATGCCTATGTCCCTTATACACTCAGTACACGTAATGAAAAAGGACGTTCGAATCTCTATACATCTTTGGTTGTTGATGATTTTGGTAATAAGTATATAGGGACCTGGCGCGGGTTGATTATTGAAAAGATGGACGGGCGGACAGATTGGGTTGATTATTGGAATACCAAAGCGGAAGTATTGCGCAATGAAGGGATATACGACCTTTATTATGATGCCCGTTCAAAAAGCGTATGGGTAGGTACTGTTTCGAGCGGGCTGTTTAGAATTAATCTTGATGCTTCCGGTGATATACTAGGGTTACAAAATTTCAGCGTGACGGCTAATGGTAGTTTTTACATCCCCTGCAATCAGATATGGACTATCTTTTGTTCTGCCAGCGGCACTTTGTGGTTGGGGACGGATGCAGGATTGCTACGTAAAAGCAGTGACAATGAAAGTTTTGAGCATATACAGAACGAAGAAATCCTTGATAAGAAAATCATGTCTATCCAGGAAGATGCTGCTGGAAATCTTTGGATGGGGAATACACAAGGGCTTATCAAATATTCTCCTTCCACCAATCTGGCTCAGCGTTTCACCTATGACGATGGGCTACAGTCCAATACCTTTACCGAAGCCTCTTCCAAATCGGAGGAAGGTATTCTATTTTTCGGTGGACTGAATGGAATAAATTGGTTCAGTCCTACCGAGATTATTCCGAATAATCCCCCTGCTCATATCCTGTTTACCGGATTTATGGTGAATAATGAGTATGTTACCCCACTTGTGGAAGGGCATAATAAAGTACTGCTCGACACCACTATTAATATGAAAACGTCTTTGACGTTGGCCTATTTTCAGAATGATTTTACACTGGAGTACACTACTGTTCCCTTTTACAGCATACAGAAATACAGAACTAGATATATGCTGCAAGGAATGGATAAAGACTGGGTGAATGCTTCACATACCGATATGATAGTATGGTACAAGAATTTGCCTCCGGGGAATTATACATTTATCGTAGAGGGTTACGATGCCAATGTAGTGGGCAAAGTAGTGTCACGCGCTATAGATATTTGCATAAAACCTGCTCCGTGGGATACATGGTGGGCATATCTTTTATATTCCGTAGCTTTCCTTTCCGTTGTGTTCATCGTGTGGCGCGTTTATGATCGTCACCGGAAATTGAAATATCAGTTAGAACAAGATAAATCACTGTTGGAACAGGAAGAGAAGATGAATGAGATGAAGCTGATGTTCTTCACTGACATAGCTCACGAGTTTAAAACACCTCTTTCACTGATTGTAGGGCCGGTCAATGACTTGGTGGAGAAGGGGCCGGCAGATGAGGAACAGAATTTCCGCTTCAAAGTTATTTCCCGAAATGTTCGCCGTATGATGTTTTTGGTGAATCAGTTACTGGATTTCAGAAAGATAACGAAAGGACGTTATTCACTTAGAGTGGCAGAAATGGATCTTGCTGCGTTTGTCCGTCAAGTGGCAAAAGCTTTTGCGTGGGAAGCCGGTAATGAACAGGTGAACTTTAATGTGAATACTCCCGAAGAATTGATTTGCTGGTTCGATCCCGATATTATCGAAAAGGTATTGTACAATATACTGTCCAATGCTTTCCGCTATACTAAAACCGGAGGAATTGTAGAATTGATAGTCCGTAGCGTATGGAAAAACGGCCAGTTAGTTGCCGAGATAGCTGTGGCGGACAACGGGCCCGGTATAGCCGACGATATGAAGCCGCATGTGTTCGAGCGTTTCTATCACGGTACCAGCCGTTATTCCTCAGGCATTGGACTACATCTGAGTGACACATTGATGAAAGAACATCATGGCGAAATTAACATTGCCGATAGCGTTTACAACGGTGTGGAGTTTATCATCAGCTTTCCCGGACTGGCCGATGCTTATAGTGAGAAGGAGTTCCAACCTTATCAGGAAGAAAAACAGATGTGGCTTTCTGAAGAAATGATTTCAAAAGAAGAAATGGCCGGTGCTTCCGCAACCGATTCGAGAGATAAACTCCTGATTGTGGAGGATGATATGGATCTTCGGTTATATCTGCGAAAATGCCTTGAATCACGTTATATTATTTCCGAAGCCCGCAATGGGGTAGAGGGACTCCGGAAAGCATTGGAGATTGTACCTGATCTGATTGTCAGCGATGTGATGATGCCTGAAATGGATGGTCTGGAGATGTTGCGGAAAATAAGGGAGGAAGAATCTCTGTCGCATATCCCTATTATTCTGCTGACTGCGAAAACAGATATTGATAATCAGACAGAGGGTTTTGAAGCAGGAGCTTTCGACTATATTTGCAAACCTTTCAATACCAAGATACTTCTCAAGAAAATAGAAAACTTTATCGAGCAACAAACCGCGTATAGAAATCATATTCTCACCGGAAAAGTTGTGATGGAGATAGAGACAAACTTTACTTCTTATGACCGTAAGTTAATGGACAGGTTGAACACATTGATCGAGGACAATCTGGATAACAGTGAAATGACAATCGACTTCTTAAGCAAGGAATTGGGTATCAGCCGTATGCATTTGCACCGGAAAATCAAAGGTATCACAGGAGAAACTTCTACTTCTTATGTAAACCTGATCCGGATGAAACATGCCCGTAAACTGTTTGACGATGGATGTGACCGCGTACAGGAAGTGATGGATGCTGTTGGCATCAGTAGTAGTTCTTATTTTAATAAATTGTTTAAAAGCTACTATAATGAAACCCCTTCGTCTTATCTAGCGAAAAGAAAGAAGTAAGACATTTTCTCTTATAGAGAAAAGTGCTTCACGGAAGAGTCGAATTTTAACTGGCTTTAAATAAGAACCATGTGTAAGTTTTTTTATTTACCGCATAGATAATGCCTTATTTTCTGCCGCTTCCATAATTTCCCGCTCTCCGGGACCTTTATCGTTGATTCCGCATAGATGAAGTATTCCGTGAATGATAACACGATGTAGTTCATCATCATAGGCCGCACCGAATTGTTCGGCATTAGTACGTATTGTATCCAGGCTAATGAATAAATCCCCGGACAGACGGTCGCCTTCGCAATAGTCGAAGGTGATGATATCCGTATAATAGTCGTGTTGCAGATATTGCCGGTTTACTTCCAGGATTTTCTCATCCGAGCAGAAAATATAGGCGATTTCACCGAGTCTTTTTCCATAGGAAGCGGCTACGGCTTTTATCCATTCCGTTGTCTCACGTTTTTTAATATCAGGCATCTTGACGCCTTCTGTTTGATAAGTTACAGCCATAATTGAATGTTATGATTTAAAAGAAAAATAAATAACTGATTAAGATAGCGGCTATGATACCGGAGAAATCGGCGATTAAACCACAAGTTACCGCATTGCGGGTTTTACTGATACCTACGCTACCGAAATACACAGCCAGAATATAGAAAGTAGTATCCGAAGCTCCACGTACCACGCAACTCATACGTCCTACGAATGAATCCGGGCCTAGCTCTTTCATTGTATCAATCATCAAACCGTTTGCACCACTTCCACTAAGTGATTTCATCAATGCCGTAGGCAATGCTCCTACAAAGCTGGTATCCACTCCGCATAATCCTACTAAATAACCGATTCCACCCACTAAGTAGTCCATCGCTCCCGAAGTGCGGAATACAGCGATACCTACAAGGAAAGCCACCAAATAGGGAATGATACGCACAGCCGTGGTAAAACCTTCTTTAGCCCCTTCCACAAAAGAATCATAGACATTGATTTTCTTTCTGATCCCTGTTAGAATAAACAGGATGATAACACCGAACAGAATGATGTTGGCTATCAGTGTGGAGTAAGTTCCCATTTCCTCACGGGAGACACTGATAAACAGATAAATCAATCCGGAAAAGAAGAGGCAGACTACACCCATCAATATCAGAATCGGCTTATTGATTAAGTTTATCTTCTGGGCAATGCTGACAGCTATAACTCCCACCAAAGTAGAAATGAAAGTACTTAGCAAAATAGGGATAAACACGTCTGTCGGTTGCGCAGCCCCCATTTGTGCACGATATACCATGATACTGATAGGGATAAGAATCAGTCCCGAAGTATTGATGACTAAGAACATAATCATCGGATTGGAAGCCGTGTCTTTCTTCGGATTCAGCTCCTGCAATTCTTTCATTGCTTTCAGTCCCATCGGAGTGGCGGCATTATCTAGTCCGAGCATATTGGCGGACATATTCATAAAGATAGACCCCAGTACAGGATGCCCTTTAGGAATATCCGGGAACAAACGGCAGAGTACCGGACTCAAGAAACGTGCCAATGCACTGATTAATCCACTGTTCTCGCCGATTTTCATAATACCCAGCCAAAGGGCTAATACTCCGGTAAGCCCGAGAGAAATCTCAAAAGCTGTCTTTGAAGAGTCGAATGTCGAGTTCATGATAGCGGTGAATATCTCCGTATCTCCCAGGAAAATCACTTTTGCGAGGGCGATGACGAAGGCTATAAGGAAGAAAGCTATCCAGATATAATTTAGAACCATAGTCGATTGCGTGTATTATAGATTTATATATATCATATATACGATATATATCGTGCAAAAGTAATATTTTATAGTTGCTTTTCATGCTACCGGGCTTTTTTTATTCATCTTTCTTATATTGAAAATGAATGTATTTCTCTATCTTTGTCTCCTACTTTCGAGAAATAAATGGAACAAGAAGATTTTAACATACGCGAACATCAGCTAACTTCAAAGGAACGGGATTTTGAGAATGCACTCCGCCCGTTGAGCTTTGAGGACTTTAGCGGACAGGATAAGGTGGTGGAGAACCTTCGCATTTTTGTGAAGGCGGCACGCTTGCGTGGCGAGGCACTAGACCATGTCCTGCTTCATGGCCCTCCCGGCTTGGGAAAAACAACTCTTTCGAATATTATCGCCAATGAACTGAATGTCGGCTTTAAAGTGACTTCCGGTCCGGTACTCGACAAACCGGGCGACCTGGCAGGTGTACTGACCAGTCTCGAACCGAATGACGTGCTTTTTATTGATGAAATCCATCGTCTGTCACCGGTAGTGGAAGAGTATCTTTACTCTGCCATGGAAGATTATCGCATTGATATTATGATTGATAAGGGGCCTTCGGCACGTAGTATTCAGATTGATTTGAATCCTTTTACGTTAGTGGGTGCCACTACACGCAGCGGCCTGCTAACGGCTCCGCTTCGTGCACGTTTTGGTATTAACCTGCATTTGGAATATTACGATGATGATATCTTGAGTAACATTATCCGTCGTTCCGCATCCATCCTGGATGTACCCTGCTCGGTGCGTGCAGCATCGGAGATTGCTTCCCGCAGTCGTGGAACACCGCGTATTGCCAATGCTTTGCTTCGTCGTGTACGCGACTTTGCGCAGGTGAAAGGTTCCGGATCTATTGATACGGAAATCTCCCAGTTTGCGTTGGAAGCATTGAATATCGACAAATATGGTCTGGACGAGATAGATAACAAGATACTTTGTACCATCATAGACAAGTTTAAAGGCGGCCCTGTGGGATTGACGACCATTGCAACCGCTTTGGGCGAAGACGCGGGAACCATTGAAGAAGTATATGAACCTTTCCTCATAAAAGAAGGATTTATGAAGCGTACTCCCCGTGGTCGTGAAGTGACGGAACTTGCTTACAAGCATCTCGGGCGTAGCCTGTATAACAGTAATCAGAAAACGTTATTTAATGATTAATATAAGGTTAATGTAAAGTTAGCAGAATGTTAATATAAAGTTAGTGTAAATTAGTAGTAAGTCATATCTCATTAGGGGAATCTCCGAGAGTTAATAGTCGGTAGTATTCCCATTCTCCTCCTTCTGGAAGGAGGAGTACCCGTAGGGGGAGGTGGTAGGTGAATACATAAAACAAATGATCTATGCACGATACAATGAATAAGTCTGAACTGAAATCAGTTCGAAAAGATTTAAGAAATGGGGGCACCTCTGCCGAAGCCACTCTTTGGAAACTAATCAAAGGAAAGCAAATTGATGGACTTAAATTTCGTCGGCAGCAGAGTGTCGGTCCTTATATTTTAGATTTCTATTGTCCGCAATTCCGATTGGGTATAGAATTGGACGGAGAAGTACATTCTACTTCGGCGGCAATGGATTATGCGGATACTCGTGCACGTTTCCTGTTTAATGAGAAGGGTATATGGGTCATTCGGTTTGAGAATAGGGTGGTATTTGAGAATCCTTCGCAAATAGTGGAGGAGATTCGAGAGGCTGTGAGGAAGAGGAGAGGGAATCCTACCACCTCCCCCTGCGGGGACTCCTCCTTCCAGAAGGAGGAGAGTGGAGATACTACCGGCTGTTCGATATTAATCGCTAATCATTCGTCCGTTAATCACTAATCATTATCTGCATGGCTGGACTAAAATCATTAGCAAAAGATACTGCAATTTATGGGTTGAGTAGCATTGTCGGACGATTCCTTAACTATATGCTGGTGCCGTTGTACACGGCTGTTTTACCGGCTTCTACGGGGGGATATGGAGTCGTATCCAATGTATATGCTTTTACGGCTTTGATGCTGGTACTGCTTACATTCGGTATGGAAACCGGATTCTTCCGTTTTGCCAACAAATCGGGAGAAGATCCGATGAAGGTATACGCCAACTCTCTGCTTTCGGTAGGCGGGGTATCGTTGATTTTCGTTCTTCTCTGCCTGTTGTTCCTACAGCCGATTTCCAATCTGCTGGATTACGGTAACCATCCGGAATTTATAGCGATGATGGCTATTGTAGTGGCTTTAGACTCTTTTCAGTGTATTCCTTTCGCTTATCTACGCTATAAAAAACGACCGATAAAGTTTGCGGCTATCAAACTGCTTTCTATCATTGGCGGAATCGGCCTGAACCTGTTTTTCTTATTGCTGTGTCCCTGGCTGAATGTGCATTGCCCGGAAATAATCTCATGGTTCTATGATCCCGATTATCTGATAGGCTATATCTTTATCAGTAACCTGATAGTCTCCGTTGCCCAGATGTTCTTCTTTATCCCTGAACTGAGAGGGTTTGCCTACAAACTGGATAGGGCATTGCTGAAACGTATGGTTGTTTATTCCTTCCCGGTACTGATTCTTGGCTTGGTCGGTATTCTGAATCAGACGGTGGATAAGATGATTTATCCGTTCCTTTTCGAAAACCGGCAAGAAGGGCTGGTGCAACTGGGTATTTATGCGGCTACCAGTAAAATAGCAATGGTAATGGCAATGTTTACGCAAGCTTTCCGCTATGCTTACGAACCGTTTGTATTTGGCAAGGATCGTGAAGGGGACAACCGGAAAATGTATGCGGCTGCGATGAAGTATTTCCTTATCTTCTCGTTACTGGCTTTCCTTGCCGTAATGTTCTATCTTGATTTGCTGCGTTATCTGGTAGCGAAAGGATATTGGGAAGGTTTGGGAGTCGTGGCTATTGTGATGCTTGCGGAAATCTGCAAAGGCATCTATTTCAATCTCTCCTTTTGGTATAAGCTGACGGACGAGACACGTTGGGGAGCTTATTTCTCCCTGATAGGTTGTGCTATAATCGTAGTGATGAATATTATGTTCGTTCCTACTTACGGCTATATTGCTTCTGCCTGGGCTTCCGTTGCCGGATATGGAGTAATTATGCTGCTGTCTTATTGGATGGGACAGAAGAAGTATCCGATTCAATATGATTTGAAAAGCCTTGGACTTTATGTGCTGCTTGCGGCGGTACTCTATGTGATTGGAGAACAAGTGCCAATCTCCAATCTTGTGCTTCGCCTTGCTTTCCGCACAGTGCTTTTGTTGTTGTTTGTAAGTTATATTATCAAGCGGGACTTGCCTTTGAGCCGGATTCCTGTTATTAACCGATTTATAAAAAAGAAATAAACATGAAGACAGATGAGCGTAATAAATTTGCCATCAAGTCCTTTTTGAACGAATATCTGGACTTGAAAAAGGATAAGGATAACGAATTGGCAACAGTCGATTCCATCCGTAAAGGAGTAGAATTCAAAGGTGCCAACTTATGGATTCTTATCTTCGCCATCTTTATGGCATCACTTGGATTGAACGTGAACTCTACCGCTGTCATTATTGGTGCCATGTTGATCTCTCCATTGATGGGGCCTATCATGGGTGTGGGGTTATCTGTCGGGCTGAATGACTTCGAACTGATGAAACGCTCTTTGAAGAGTTTTCTTATTACGACAGCTTTCAGTGTGACGACAGCAACCATTTTCTTTCTTCTTGCCCCTATTGCCGGTTCACAATCAGAATTGCTGGCACGCACATCGCCTACTATTTATGACGTATTCATCGCATTATTCGGTGGTTTGGCGGGTGTAGTAGCCCTTTCTACTAAAGAAAAAGGGAACGTGATTCCGGGCGTTGCCATCGCTACCGCATTGATGCCGCCGCTTTGTACGGCGGGATACGGATTAGCGTCAGGTAATCTGATCTATTTTCTCGGAGCTTTCTATCTGTATTTTATCAACTCTGTATTCATCAGTCTGGCTACCTTCCTCGGAGTTCGCGTGATGCACTTCCAACGGAAAGAGTTTGTAGATAAGACCCGTGAGAAGACAGTACGTAAATATATCATCCTGATTGTGATTCTGACGATGTGCCCGGCTGTCTATCTGACGTTCGGTATCATTAAAAGTACCTTCTACGAAGCTGCTGCCAATCGGTTTATTTCTGAACAATTAGGATTTGAGAATACACAGGTACTTGACAAGAAGATCAGTTATGAACATAAGGAACTTCGTGTTGTTCTGATTGGGTCTGAAGTGCCGGATGCTTCCATTTCCATAGCTCGTAGCAAGTTGAAAGAGTATAAGCTCGAAGATACCAAGCTTATTGTATTGCAGGGTATGAATAACGAAGCGGTGGATGTCTCTTCTATCCGTGCTATGGTGATGGAAGATTTCTACAAGAACAGCGAACAGCGTCTCCAAGAGCAGAAAGTAAAGATATCCCAACTGGAGACAACGCTCGAACAATACAGGACGTACGATGCGATGAGCCGTACGTTAGTGCCCGAATTGAAGGTGCTTTATCCTACTGTCACTACACTTTCTATCGCTCATTCGCTCGAAGTGCGGGTAGATTCGATGAAAGCAGATACAGTGACACTGGCTGTTCTGAAATTTACCAAACATCCGTCCACAACAGAAAAACAAAAAATCAGCGAATGGCTGAAAGCCCGTGTAGGAGCCAAGCAGTTGCGACTGATTACAGAATAATGAATCTAAAAATAAGAACATGAAATTCAGACTAACCGCCATCGTACTTCTCTCTATCTGTCTCTCGAAAGCTTTTGCCGACGAGGGAATGTGGTTGTTGGGAAATCTCAATAAGAACAAGCAGACAGAACAAGTGATGAAACAACTTGGCTTGCAGATGCCTGTAAAGAAACTATATGACCCGAAGAAACCATGTCTTGCAGATGCCGTTGTCAGCTTTGGCGGCTTTTGTTCGGGAGTCGTTGTTTCCGAAGACGGCTTAGTGTTTACCAACCATCATTGCGGATTCAGCAGTATCCAGCAACATTCTTCAGTGGAGCACGACTATCTGAAAGATGGTTTTGTGGCACGTAGTCTTGAAGAAGAACTGCCGAATCCGGAGTTGTATGTTCGTTTCCTGCTTCGTACGGAGAATGTGACCAAACGGGTATTGTCCGCTGCCAAACATGCTAAAACGGAATCAGAACGCCGGGTAGCTGTCGATTCTGTCATGAATGTAATCGGCATGGAGATTTCGGAAAAGGACTCCACATTGACCGGGATAGTAGATGCTTATTACGCAGGAAATGAATTCTGGCTTTCTGTTTACAGGGATTATAATGATGTCCGTCTGGTATTTGCTCCCCCTTCTTCGGTCGGAAAATTCGGATGGGATACGGATAACTGGATGTGGCCGCGTCATACCGGTGATTTTAGCGTATTTCGTATCTATGCTAATAGCAAGAACGGTCCGGCGGATTATTCTCCTGAGAATGTCCCATATCACCCTGAATATGTAGCTCCCATCTCTTTGGATGGATATAAGGAAGGCTCGTTCTGCATGACGCTTGGTTATCCGGGAAGCACGGAGCGTTATCTTTCCTCGTATGGCATTGAGGAAATGATGAATGGCATCAATCAGGCCATGATTGACGTGCGTGGAGTGAAACAGGCTGTTTGGAAGCGAGAAATGGATCGCCGTCCGGATATCCGTATCAAATATGCCTCAAAATATGATGAAAGCTCCAATTACTGGAAGAATAGCATCGGAACGAATAAAGCCATCAGACATCTGAAAGTCTTGGAAAAGAAACGTATTGCTGAGGCTGCACTCCGTGAATGGATTCAATCGCACCCGTCAGAACGGGAAAAACTCCTTCGTTTATTCTCTTCTTTGGAATTGGATTATAGCAATCGCCGCGAGACAAACCACGCTTTGGCTTATTTCGGCGAGGCGTTTATTAATGGCCCTGAATTGGTTCAGCTTGCCCTTGAAATCCTGAACTTCGACTTTGAGGCAGAAGAAAAACAGGTAGTAAGCCGCATGAAGAAACTATTGGCAAAGTATGATAATCTTGACCTTTCCATTGATAAAGAGGTCTTTGCTGCCATGCTCAAGGAGTATCAGGAGAAAGTCGACAAGAAATATCTCCCCGCCATGTATCAGAGGATAGATACGCTTTACAACGGGAATATTCAAACTTATGTCGATTCTTTATACGCAACGTCTCAAATAACTTCTCCAAAAGGCTTGAAACGTTTCCTGGAACGGGATACGACTTATAATCTGATTGAAGACCCTGCCGTTTCCTTGAGTCTCGACCTGATTGTGAAATACTACGAGATGAACCAAAGTATCTCCGAAGCTTCCGAGCAGATAGAACAAGGCGAGCGGCTGTTCAATGCCGCCATGCGTCGCATGTATGCCGACCGTAATTTCTATCCCGACGCCAATTCTACCATGCGTTTGAGTTTTGGAACAGTGGATGGCTACTCACCTTTTGACGGAGCTACCTATGACTATTATACGACTGTAAAAGGCATATTCGAAAAGGTGAAAGAGCATGCCGGTGATATTGACTTTGCCGTCCAACCGGAGTTGCTGAACCTGCTTTCTTCCGGTGACTTCGGCAGATATGCCAATGAACAAGGCGATATGAGCGTTTGCTTCATCTCTAATAATGATATTACAGGCGGAAACTCCGGCAGTGCCATGTTTAACAGCAAAGGAGAATTGCTTGGCCTGGCTTTCGATGGAAACTGGGAAGCCATGAGCAGTGATATTGTTTTTGAACCCGATTTGCAACGTTGTATCGGAGTGGATGTCCGGTATATGCTTTTCATTATGGAGAAATACGGAAAGGCGGGAAATCTTGTACAAGAATTGAAAATAGCCCGATAAGATAGCTCATGTAGTCTTACATATGCATTTACTGGAATTATGCCCAGGGGAGAACGACCGTATGCCCCGGGCTAATAAAAATAAGCCCAGGGTTCATCTCATGTGAGCCCTGGGCTAAACTTTGGTAATCCCCGGGCTGAATGGAAATCATTCCGGGAGATATATTAGTTAGAATCTTACTTCTTCGGTTTTCTGCGTGCCCATCCTTCTTCGCTGAAGTCAGGTTCCTTATCTTTGAAGAACTCCTGCCAGTCATCTTTCTTTTTCGGTCCGCGGGCATCCGAATATCCTCGTTCCGCACGGCTCGGTTTTTCTTTCTTTCCGGGTTTTGAACCTTTGGCAGACGCATCCTTAGATTTTCTGTCTTTATTCTCATAGCGTGGCGCACGTTCTTCTCCTTTACCGAATCGCTTACCGTCTTTGCGTTCTCCTGAACCGTTTTCGCGTCCTTTTCCGCCTTCCTCGCTGGATATTTCCACAACAACTTTGCGTCCGTTCCATTTCGCACGGCTTAGGGCTTTCACTACATTGATTGCTTCTTTTTCAGGCACTTCGAAGAAAGAGAAGTTCTGCATTAAGTCAATGCGTCCCAACTCGATGCGTCCGCGTGTGTTATTATTCAGCAAACCGATAAGGTCACTTGGGAAGAAACTGTCCGTTTTACCTAAATTGATAAATAAACGGTTGAAGCCCGGAGCAGCTTTCCGGCTTCTCTTTTCGAAGCCACCCTCTTTGCGGTCACCTCTTCCGGCACGTTCACCGCGGCTTTCACTTGTCGGTTGTTCTATTTCCGGGCGGTGACGGTAATACTCTGCGAAACGGTTGAATTCGTGCGAAACCATTCGTTTTATCAGGTCTTCCTTACTCAACCATTCCAGTTTACGATAGATTTCCGGCATGAAGTCCGCGATTTCTTCTTCGTTTACTTTTACTTTTTCAAGGTCATCAATAACCTTAATCAACTGCTTCTGGCAAATGCCTGCCGCAGTCGGCATCTCTCCGGCAATGAATTTCTTGCCGATGATTCGTTCTATTTCTCTTAACTTACCTCTTTCGCGGAGATTGATGATAGCAATAGAAGTACCGGTCTTTCCGGCACGTCCCGTACGTCCGCTACGGTGAGTGTAGCTTTCCGTATCATCAGGCAAGCCGTAATTGATAACGTGAGTCAAATCGTCCACGTCCAGACCGCGGGCAGCTACGTCCGTAGCAACGAGCAGTTGCAGATTACGGATACGGAACTTTTGCATAACAGCGTCCCGCTGCGCTTGTGAAAGTTCGCCATGCAGCGAGTCAGCATTGTAGCCTTCCTGCATTAATTTGTCGGCGATTTCTTGAGTTTCCTTACGGGTACGGCAGAAAATGATACCGTATATTTGCGGGTAGTAATCTACGATACGTTTTAGCGCCTCGTATTTATCTTTAGCCTGTACGGTGTAGACAACGTGTTTTACGTTGTTGGTACTTTCGTTCTTACGGCCGATAGTGATTTCTTTGGCATTGCGCAGGTAATTCTTTGAAATACGCGCAATCTCCGGGCTCATAGTAGCCGAGAAAAGCAATGTATTACGTTCCTGCGGCACATCAGCCAGGATAGCGTTGATGCTGTCCGTAAATCCCATGTTCAGCATTTCGTCTGCTTCGTCCATCACTACGTTGCGGATGGTAGATAAGGATACGGTTTTGCGTTCCATCAAGTCCAGCAAACGTCCGGGAGTGGCAACGATGATATGTACACCCCGTTTCAGGCTGCGTATCTGGCTGTCAATAGAAGAACCACCATATACAGGCAGCACCTTCAGTCCGTCAATGTATTTGGAATAATCGTTCAAATCTCCCGCTATCTGGAGACAAAGCTCACGGGTAGGGCAGAGGATAAGCGATTGCGGAATTCGATTTTTTACGTCAATCTGTTGGAGCAGGGGCAGTCCGAATGCGGCTGTTTTACCTGTTCCTGTCTGTGCAAGAGCTACTACATCATTATTTTCTCCTAAAAGGTACGGAATCACTTCCTCTTGTACCGGCATGGGATTCTCGTATCCCATTTCTTCAATTGCTCTACGTATCTCCGGAGAAACGCCAAGCTCTTCAAATGTCTTCATTAAATCTCTGTATATCTTTTATTTCGGGCACAAAGATAGAGAATAATTACGAATTATTAATTACGATTTGCCATTTATTCCAGCAGGATACTGCGTAACTCTTCTATTTCTTCGGCAGAAAGTCCTATCCCTTTCTTCAGGTAGTCTTGTACGCTTCCATACTCTGACTCAATCTGTTCCTTTGCAGCATTCAGAAAATCTTCCTTAGCCGAATAGATCGTCGTGATCGCTTCTTGCGAATTTGCCGGTAGTTGATAAGCATATTTTGAAGCCTTGGGAATATTGAAATAATCATTACTCAGCCGGTAGTCCGACATTATCACGTCTTCATTGACACCCAGGGCGGCAAGCAACAAGGCAGAAACGATTCCCGTGCGCCCTTTCCCCGATGTACAGTGAATCACAGCCGGATAGCAGTCACGATTGAGCAAAACAGAGAATAATTCTTTGAATTCCTTCTGATAGTTCATCACTAATTCACGATTCATCCGCTCCACCAGGCGATATATGGTATCGCTTTTTATTTTCTCTTCCTGAATCCCTTGCAGGATTTTATCCATATTTCCTGTCGGGATGGGAATATGCACAATCTTAAACTCATCATCATGTAGCTGCGGATAGTTATGCCGCTCTTCTTCGGCACGTAAGTCTATGATAGTCCGTATGCCCATATTCTTCAGTTCCCGACGCGAACAGGGCGGAATGCTATCTATCTGTGCAGAGCGGTAGAGCATTCCCCAACTGACTGATTTCCCTGTATCGACGGATTTATATCCGCCTAAATCACGGAAATTCTGGATACCGGGAATATTAATGTTGCGGGTAGCCACCTTGACCCTGTATTTATTATCGAACACCATCAAATAATAATAGCGTCGGGACGGGTCGTCGGTGACGATGGTCATCTTGCCGCTGGATATTTTGCTCATCGCTACGGGAGAGTCTTCGGGAATCAACTCGGGGGAAGTAGATGCATATACTCGTACCTGTCCTTTCAGTACTGGTGCCGTTTCCCATTTAATCACGCAGTTTCCCACGTTGTTTTCTTCACATACCACTACTATGGTTGGTGGAGTGCCGGAGCAGGATGGAAGCACTAACAGGATGGTAAGCCAGCTTAACAGGTTCTTGTACATAGTTTCTTTGTCTGAGTGAATCATATACGCAAAGATAGGAATTACCGGAAGATATGGTAATTCCTTTGCGATAATTAGCCAAAGTTAATAGTAATTTACGTGCGGAGCCTTGTTTGTGACATGCCATATAGGTCTTATGAGATTAGGATAAATCGGTTATTGTGTATATATTTGCAAAATATTGGCTAAAAAGATAATCGCATACAAATGATTCAAAGAATAGTGTTTTTCATTATTACTTCGGCTGTTTATCCAGCGTTGTTTTATGTTATCGTTCCGTGGAGTAACTCATTCAAGGATTTTAGCGAATCAACGGATCCTGCCGGTGGGGGTATGGCGGCTGGTTTTTCATTCTATTACGGGTGCCTGTTTTCATTCATTATCTGGTTCGTGCTTTCAACCATACTCGCTCATTGGTGTGTGCGGGCATGGTGGATAGGTGTTTTCGCATTGATAGTGGGTGGTGTTGCCATTCCGGCAATAGAAGCTCATAAGAAGAATCAAGCAGACAATTTACTCTGTCCCTATAAAAGGTGCTATGAAAACGGCATAATTCGCGAAAAAGGATATTATATAGGACAAAGGAGTTCTGAGAATAAGCACGGCAAAATTACCGAATACTATCCGGATGGAACGGTAAAGTCTGTCAACACTTACGAAAGAGGTGTGCCGTCAGGTCCTTGCGAATCATACTACCTTGACGGCAAACTGATGGTAAAAGGTGGATATAAAGGTGGTGAGTGGGATAATGGAGAACTCATCGGAATCCAGGACGGAGACTGGATATACTATCGTAAAGACGGCAGTGTGGACGATGAACGTACCTACGCCGAAGGTAAACTGGTTAGTTCTAAAAACTATACTCTTTGCTTTGATTCGACAGGGGTGGTTTGTGTGATTGCCACAGGCAAACCGTTTACGGGGCAACTCGATAAGACCGGAATTGTTTATAAATATCTTTTCCCCAATCTGTATACCGTATTCGTAAACAATGGCCGGTTTGATGGGGATTTCTGCTCTTATTACACCACAGGGGATGAATTGACCGTCGCTGCAACGGCAACCTATGTCGATGGAGAACTTAATGGTCAACTCAAGATGTATAATCCTGACGGTCAGTTGATGAAAAGTGCGGTATATGTCAATGGAAAAATCGAAGGTAACTAAGTTATCACTTTATTGCAATTGCTTCGATTTCTCCACAGTGCTGATAGTTGTTATATCGGCATGTACCTTTCTGCAAACTCCACCGAAACTGAATTGCTGAAACTACGGCAAACCTCGGCTGCGAAGTCTTTTCCGCACCGGATAATTTTATCCCATACTTCTTCGCTCAGATTATCCAGGTCGCGGTAGCGGACATCATATTTTAATAGTCCGTAAATCAGTCCTGCGTTAAAATTGTCACCTGCTCCGATGGTGCTGACAGCTTCCAGCGGCTCTATCGGATAATCTTTGTTGACCAGGTTGGTGCGTAGCGAAACTTTCTCTCCGCCTGCGGTACAGATAAACCGTGGACAGTAAAATTTGATTTTATCCTTGTATATCTTGTCGGCATCCTGCATACCATACATATAAAGGAAATCTTCTAAAGAACCGCGCACAATGTCCGCATACTCCAGGTTTTCGATGATAGTCGGTGCCAGTTTCATTGCTTCATTCTTGTGCGAAGAGCGGAAGTTCGGATCATAATAGATAATGGCCTTTTTCTCCCTTGCCTGGTCGAGTAATTCGAGAATCTTTTCCCGTAATACCGGATTCAGGGCATAGTATGAACCTACCATAACAATATCATCCTCTTCCAATTTTGGAAACAGGACATCCAGGCGTTGCTTGGGGTAATCTTTGTAGAAAATATATTCGGCATCACTTTGTTCGTTGAGAAAAGCAAGAGATACCGGTGATTTACCGTCGGGGAATACATTCACATGATCCGTCGGGATATTATTCTCACGCATGAATTGCAGGATAATGTTCCCTACACGGTCATTGCCGGTTTCGCTGATGAAACCGACGTTTACTCCCATCCGTCCTAAGGATACGATGCCGTTGAACACAGAGCCTCCCGGTACGGCTGCGGAAGGCTGGTCACCTCGAAAGATGATATCGAGGATTGTCTCTCCGATGCCGATTACTTTTCGCATAGCGATCTTGATTTTTCTCCCAGATAACCGCCGTGATGACGTTTTGAATATTCCTCTATGGTGAATTGGGTTTCCTTCATTGTCTGCACTACTAATATATCACCGATAACGGTCATGGCGGTGGTTGAGGTAGTAGGCGTCATTCCTAAAACGCAGACCTCAGCCGGCTTGCCGGTACTCAGGCAGACATCCGATTCGTGTGCCAGCGGGCTGTCGGGGTTTCCGGTAATAACGATAAACTTCAAGTCCGGGTCCAGATTATGGGCAAGGCGTGTTAATTCTACGATTTCGCGCGTTTTGCCGGAGTTGGAGATGAGCAAGAGTAAATCGTTCTTCTGTAAGATACCCAAGTCACCGTGTTGTGCCTCACTGGGATGCAGAAAAACGGATGGGATACCGGTAGAACAGAAAGTAGTAGCAATGTTCATTGCAATTTGTCCGGCTTTTCCCATGCCGGAAGTTACTAATTTCCCCTTTTTCAGATGTACTTGTTCTACAATCAGTTGTACGGCTTTCTCATAAGCGTCTGTTACAGGGATGTTGAGCACGGCTTGTGCTTCCTGTTGCAAAAGTTGTTTGATGGAGTCTATCATATAATCAGTTTATTTTTTCTTTCAATTCTTCCAGAGTGTTTGTTACTTCGTAATAGGTGGAGAAAGGCTGCCGGGCAAACCCTTTGTCTTCTAATGTTTTGAATGCTTTCAACAGTTCATCGTAGAAACCGTATTCATTGTAAAAGACCACCTTTTTATGATGGTATCCGATGGAAGCGGCGGCTATCACATGAAATATTTCATCCAATGTGCCCACGCCACCCGGCAATGCCACCAGTATATCCGATTTCTCGGTTATCACATCTTTCCGGTCACTTAGATTATGGGTGCGAATCACTTCGTCCAGGCAGTTGCTTACACTGCCTTTCTCTTCCAGTTTGGAAGGGACTACCCCGATGACTTTCCCGCCGTTCTCTTTCACGGCACGGGCTACGCATTCCATAAGTCCGAGGTTGGCTCCTCCGTAAATCAACGTTTTACCTGTTTTCCCCATCCATTCGCCGATTCGGCGGGCGCTTTCGAAGTACATTTTGTCAATGTTTTCTGAGGCAGAACAGAATATTCCTATCTTTTCCATATACGTTGTAACTGTTATAGTCCACAAATATCTGCAATTTTCTATAAACCGCAATAAGTTTTATTGTATTTTTGTACCATAATTCAATAAGGAACTAGAAAACAATGCAATCTAACGTATATACACTCCCCAACGGCCTGCGTATTATCCATGAACCGACTCTCTCAAAAGTAGCTTATTGTGGTTTCGCCATTGATGCTGGAACGCGCGATGAGGCTGAGAACGAACAGGGAATGGCTCATTTTGTGGAACATCTCATCTTTAAAGGAACGGAGAAGCGAAAGGCCTGGCATATCCTCAACCGGATGGAGAATGTGGGCGGTGACCTGAATGCCTACACCAATAAAGAAGAAACAGTAGTCTATTCCGCCTTCCTGACTGAACATTTGGAGCGTGCACTCGAACTGTTGGGGGATATTGTATTCCATTCTACCTTTCCTCAACACGAGATAGAAAAAGAAACGGAAGTCATTATTGACGAAATCCAATCATACGAGGATACTCCTTCGGAATTGATATTCGATGATTTTGAAGACATGATTTTCCGCAATCATCCGTTGGGAAGAAATATCCTGGGCAAACCGGAACTGCTACGGAGCTTCCGCACCGAAGATGTTCTTTCATTTACCCGCCGTTACTATCAGCCGGGGAATATGGTCTTCTTCGTTCAGGGACAATACGACTTCAAGAAAATAATCCGTCTGGCGGAGAAATACCTGTCGGATATTCCCGCCGTGGAAGTGAACAATCACCGTGTACCCCCTCCACTTTACGTCCCCGAGCATTTGACGATTGCCAAAGATACGCATCAGGCACACGTAATGATCGGCAGCCGTGGCTACAACGCCTATGATGATAAACGTACTGCCCTCTATCTGCTGAATAACGTGCTCGGCGGCCCCGGCATGAACAGCAAACTGAATGTATCTCTCCGTGAGCGTAGGGGACTGGTTTATAATGTTGAATCCAACCTGACTTCTTATACCGATACAGGAGCTTTTTGCATTTACTTCGGAACCGATGTTGAAGATATGGACACTTGCCTGAGGCTGACCTATAAAGAGTTGAAGCGAATGCGCGACACGAAGATGACCTCTTCACAATTGGCGGCAGCCAAGAAGCAGCTTATCGGACAAATAGGGGTGGCATCCGATAATTTTGAAAATAATGCATTGGGAATGGCAAAATCCTATCTGCACTATCACAAGTACGAATCATCCGAACTTGTTTTCAAGCGCATAGAGGCACTGACAGCAGAACAATTGCTGGAAGTTGCCAATGAAATGTTTGCAGAAGAGTATTTGTCTACGTTGATATACAAATAATTGACCGTCCGATTTGCTATCATTGCCGGAATTCGTATTTTTGTATCATATATGTATTTGATAACAATCTAATAGCAGAAATAATATGTGGATGATGGGCAGAAAACTCCCTATCGGGATTCAGACTTTTGAAGATATTCGTACTGACGGATACTTATATGTGGATAAAACGGCATTGATGTGGACGATAGCGAATATCGGCAAACCATTCTTTTTAAGCCGGCCCCGCCGATTTGGCAAGAGTTTGTTAATCTCCACGTTTGAGGCATACTTTAAAGGACAGCGTGAACTCTTTACGGGTCTTGCCGTGGAACAATTAGAGCAGAAATGGGAAGAATATCCAGTGTTACATCTCGATTTGAATGCGGAGAAATATGATTCGCCGGAAAGGCTGGATGCAGTTTTGAGCAACCAACTGACGCAATGGGAGGCTGTCTATGGGGTGGGAGATGATGAAACAACTTTGTCTTCCCGTTTTATGGGTGTTATTCGTCGTGCTTCCGAGCAAGCCGGGAAAGGGGCGGTAGTGCTGGTGGACGAATATGATAAACCCTTGTTGCAGGCTATTCAGAATGAGCCGCTTCTCGACTCTTATCGTGCCACCTTGAAAGCATTCTATGGCGTGTTGAAAAGTGCAGACCGCTATCTTCGCTTTGTATTTCTGACGGGCGTCACCAAGTTTTCTCAGGTCAGCGTGTTCAGCGACTTGAACCAGCTGAATGATATAAGTATGAATTATGATTTTTCTACTCTTTGCGGCATTACCCGTGAGGAACTTCTCGCTAACTTCGAACCGGAAATTGCAGCATTAGCACGGGCGAATGGTATGGGGACGGAAGAAATCGTGGATATGATGGCTCAGCAATATGACGGTTATCATTTTCACCACAATGGTGAAGGAGTATTCAATCCCTTTAGCGTTCTCAACGCATTTTTCAATAAAGAGTTTGGCAACTATTGGTTCCAAACCGGTACTCCCACTTTCCTTGTCGAGTTGCTGAAGGAGAGCGATTATGACCTGCGTTTATTAATGGACGGGGTAGAGGCTGCTGCTTCTGCTTTCACCGAATATCGCGCAGATAAGAAAAACCCGATTCCTTTGATATATCAGAGCGGTTATTTGACAATTAAGGATTATGACAAAAGATTTAAAATGTATTGTCTTGGTTTTCCTAACGATGAAGTACGTTATGGATTTCTCAATTTCTTAGTCCCATTTTATACATCCGTGACTGATGATGAACGAAACTTTTATATCGGCAACTTCATCAGTGAACTCGAAGAGGGTGATGCCGATGCTTTCATGCGTCGTTTTGAGGCTTTTTTTGCTGATTTCCCTTATGAATTGAATGACCGGACCGAACGTCATTATCAAGTAGTCATTTATTTGATATTCAAACTGATGGGACAATTCACGCAAGCGGAAGTGCACAGCTCTCGAGGACGGGCGGATGCTGTGGTTCGGACTCCTAAGTTTATCTATATTTTTGAATTCAAACTCAATGGAACCGTTGAACAGGCTATGCGGCAGATGGAAGAAAAAGGGTATGCTCTTCCTTATGCAGTAGAAGGAAGAAAGGTGATAAAGATAGGTGTAGAGTTTAGTGCGGAGAAAAGAAATGTAGAACGTTGGTTGGTGACGAAAGAAAACAGATAATTATTGTTAGCTATGAAAAACTTAACACGAAAAGTCCGGATTTGCTTGGGTTTGTTGATGCTTCCCCTTGCCATGACCGGACAACAGAAAAACAATTTTACCTATACGTCGGCTCAAGAACTTCTGCTGGTAGGTAAGGCAACGTCAGAAGGTGAATATTTCCATCGGGTAGACACCGCGAAGTATCACTCAATGCCGCCCAAAGTGAAGAAGCTTTTCACAAATTCCGCCGGACTGGCAATCTCTTTTACTACGAACAGCCCGGTGATAAAAGCCAAATGGACAGTTCCGGATAACCCACAGTTACCCAATCTGACACGTATTGCTCAGAAAGGCCTGGACTTGTACATCAAGCGGGACGGAAAATGGCAGTTTGCCGGAGTAGGAATGCCGGGTGGCGTGACTACAGAAAGAGTGCTTGTCGATAATATGGGTACTGGGGAGAAAGAATGCTTGTTGTACCTGCCTTTGTACGATGAACTGAAGAGTCTTGAAATAGGAGTGCCCGCTGATTCGTATATACGTAAAGGGCAGAACCCTTTCAAAGAAAAAATTGTAGTGTACGGGTCGAGCATTTTGCAGGGAGCGTCTGCCAGTCGTCCCGGTATGGCTTATCCGGCACGATTGTCCCGTAGTAGCGGGTATAATTTCATCAATTTAGGATTGAGCGGTAACGGAAAGATGGAGAAAGAAGTTGCTGAAATGTTGGCGAATATTGACGCAGATGCTTTTATTTTGGATTGTATTCCCAATCCTTCACCGAAAGAGATTACCGAACGGGCTGTAGACTTTGTAATGACCTTGCGGGAAAAACATCCGGATACACCTATTATTATCATACAGACATTGATACGCGAAACGGGAAACTTTAATCAGAAAGCTCGTGAGAACGTGAAGCAACAGAATGAGGCTATTGCCGAGCAAGTAGAAGTACTGTGTAAAAAAGGTGTAAAGAACCTGTATTTCATTAAAGAAGACCGTTTCTTGGGAACAGATCACGAGGGAACCATCGACGGAACTCATCCCAATGATTTGGGGTTCGACCGGATGCTGAAGAAGTATAAACCGGCTATTGGCAAGATTCTGAAGATTAAGTTCAAGGATGAATAGCAGGAGTGAATAAAAAGGATAGAGAATAAAAGAAAGGTCAACTCATGAGGGCGAGTTGACCTTTTGTCCTATCAAGGAACATTTGATTATTTGACAGTAATGCGTCGAATCAGATAGTTAACGGCACCTGCCACATACATTGTCTTGCAGTCTTCCGTAATGATGATTTCATACGGTTGGTTGAAAGTGGCTTTTAATCCTTTTCCATCAGCGAAACCGGCTTTCCCGGAGCCTGCGATTGTTTCTAATGTTCCTTTCGAGTAGTCACCGTTTGCGTCGGGAGTTAACTTGCGTATACAATGATACGTGTTATCAGAGATATACAAGCATCCGTCCGAGCCGGCAGCGATACCGAATGTCGCACCTACTTTGGCACTAAGCGGATTCCCGGGTTCCCCGTCATAATACTCCTGACCTTTCACACCGTCTCCCGCAATTGTTTTCTGTGTGCCATCCGGACTAATCTGAATCAGGACATAGCTACTGGAAGTGCCGACAATCATATTCTTGTTTTTGTCGAATACAATGTAGTTGGGAGAAGCATTGAGAGTTGCGAAAGTCGTTTTCGTACCCGAAGGGGTAAATTTATAAATCGCTTTGTTGTCACGCGCCGATACATATATGTTGTCTTCATCATCAAATGCTACGTTCATCGGACTCTTCATATCGGTTGCAACAGTTGAAACGGTCATGCTGCCGGCTTCAACTTTCCGCAACATTCCTTTTCCTTTATCAATAAAATAATAATCCCCTTTTGAGTCAAATCCGCCTTGCCAGATGGCACTTTTACTGTCTACAGCCACATCAAGAAGCGAAGTGACCAGGAAATCTGGTGAAATCCGGCGTATCCAGTTATACCCGCGTTCTGTAAACCAAAGGCTGCCGTCGGGAGCAAAGGCGATTCCGGTGGGTAGTTTGGTCGTTGCTTCGGTTCCTACGCCATCCTTCATCTCGAAGATGCCTTTTTGGCCTACGATGGTCTGGACGATATATTCTTGGTCGGGAGTCTTGAGATAATTAAGTTCAAGTCCTGTCAGTTCGCCTGAAGGGGATTTGACGCGGATAGAATACTTTCCCGGAGCCATTTCGGGCAATATGATTTTCAGTTCGTCTTTGGCGGCTTCTATTACCGTCGCTTGCCTGTCATTGATGAAGACAGCGTTCTCTTCCGGCATAGGGCTGAAGTTACGTCCTAATATCGTAGCTATTTCGCCGGAGTAGACATTGGTCGGCTTTACGAGAACTAATCTGAGCTCTGTTACCGATGCTTTGTAGTCGTTGTCACTGCATGCTGCAAAGGTGGATAAAAGCAGGCAGGAAAGCAGTAGTATGTATATCTTTCTCATAATCTTCTATTTATTAATAGTTATGGAACGAATCAAATTGTTTTGTTCATCCGCAACATAAATAATATTGCCGTTGACCAATAAACCGGCCGGATTTTTAAAGGTGGCATTCTGACCTGCCCCGTCCGTTTTGCCTGGCTTGAGTGGTAGGCCTGCAATTGTTTTTAATGTTCCTTTCGAATAGTCGCCGTTAGCGTCAGGTGTCAGAGAGCGGATGGTGTGGCAATTCCAGTCACCGAAATAGAGTGTTCCCGAATCATCGAATGACAGACTGCCGAATACAATTCCCATGGTGGCTTTGGATAAATCACCCGGCTCTCCATCTGAGTAAGTCTCAGCTACAGGCTTTATTCCGTTTCCAAAGATGGTTCGTTTCGTTCCGTCTGTTTCAAACATAAACAACTTGAAAGAGGCACCGTTGGCTGCAAGTACGCGTCCTTTCTTGTCTACGGCAATGGCGCACGGCCCCTGCTTCTCGTCTGACATGTCATAAGTCATACGAAGTTCTCCGTCGATAGTCAGTTTGAATATCTTTTTCGCGTCTCGGTCGGCTACATAAAGACAGTTGTCATTATCAAAAGCAATACCCATGGGAGCTGAGAATGTCGTTTGACATGTGAAGACAGTGGTGGTACCATTCGCCGTAACCTTGACAATATTCTTTAAATCCTTATTGGCTACGTAGAGATTTCCATTTTTGTCGAAGGCACCGGAATAGGACGATTTGAATGATGCGCCCGAAGCTACGGTGGTTACATTAAAGTCTTTGTCCATACGGCGAACAGCATTGTTGCGCTCTACAATCCAGATACTGCCATCCGGAGCGAGAGAAAGAGTTTCCGGGAATTTGAAAGAAGCGGCGGCTCCTGTCCCGTTGGCACTACCGGCAGTTCCACTTCCTGCTACGGTAGCTACCGTATACGTAGTCTTGTCTAAGTAGGTGAAACTCAGATTGTCTACTGTTTTTTCTTCTGTGGTCACCACGACTGGATATCTTCCTGGTTCGTTTTCCGGCATCACAATAGTTAGTGTGCCTGGAGTTACTTCTTTTACCTCTGCCTCTTTTCCATTCACCGTAACTTTCACGTCACTTGGCTTACTGCCGAATCCTTCACCTGTCAGCACCACTTCGTCTCCGGGATTTCCGGTGATAGGTGTCAGGGAAGTCGTTGTCAGTGTAATGATGTGCAGGTAGGTAAACAACGGGCTGTTTGCCTCTTTATTCCCGACTTTTACCCGGATAGGGTAGGTCCCTTCCTGGGTGTCTGGAATGATGATACGGAGTTGACTGGAAGAAATAACCTCTTTTACTTCTGCTTTCATTCCGTTGATGGTAACTTCGTTTTCATCAACAGAACTGCTGAAACATTGTCCGATAAGGAGTACTTCGTCACCTGCATAAGCTGATGACGGCATTACTTGCAGTACTGCCAACTCAGGCGGAGCGGGTGCCGTGGCATAGGTGATTTTTAGTCCTTCCACGGTTTGTTCTTTGACACTCACTTTGACCGTGTATTCTCCGTTGGGATTATCGGGAAGAGTGATGACTAAGCGATTGATAGTCGCATCGGATATTTCCGCTTGAACACCATTGATAAAGACTTTATTATCTGTAACTGTCTCAGAGAAATAAACTCCTGAAATGATGGCAGTACCCCCTGTCGAACCGGCTTTCGGAATGATGGATATGAGTTTCGGGGGAAATTGCCGGGAATCTGTCTCGTCAGAATCTGAACACCCGCATAACAGG
This sequence comes from Bacteroides congonensis, assembly GCF_900130125.1. Lineage (GTDB taxonomy): Bacteria > Bacteroidota > Bacteroidia > Bacteroidales > Bacteroidaceae > Bacteroides > Bacteroides congonensis. The sequence goes on along the minus strand of NZ_FQXY01000010.1, from coordinate 655,713 downwards.
TTGCAACAGAATAAAATGGATAAAATCAATATTGAATTCTTCATACTCTTTTGTTTTTTAAGGTTCATTGACTGTTACCATCCAGGCATTTACGACAGGACGTTCTTGGCCGTCGGAAGGACGGTTCCGTATCTGGAATGTATCCGCTATCGGGTGACGGATAAGCATTTGGGTAGATCCGCCGCCGTCCAGGTTTGCAGCCCAGGAACAGCCCAACGCTTTCATGATCGAACCCATTTCGGGATAAGTAAATCCGTATGAGTAGAACTCCACACGTCCGTCTACCACCATAAAGTAGACATGACCATCATTTGAATATCCGACACACGTACGTGGGTCGATACCTTTGTAAGTTCCACCGGATATTTCCCCGTCGCGCAATACGATGACTCCGCTTCCCGTTACTTCTTTGAGATTGTACTGCATACCCCGATATTCCACCGAGTCCGCAATCACCATCTTATTGTCTTTCGTCAATGCAATGAAGCTCAAAGCCTGTTGGGGAAGTGACTCTTTATAGATAAACGAGTTTTTCAGAATTACGCCGTTGCGGTGAATCGGCCCTCTGATGTCCATTGTACTGACATCCCAGAAGTCGGCATTAACCATCGCAGCCACCCGATGCCACGGACGGTCGGCGTAATCAGCCATTTCCGTAAGCGTCTGACGCTGGAAATTATTGCGTACATCGGCATCATACGGCATACCGACTTCGAGCGATACTCCCGGCACATTCAAGTCAATGTCGATTATAAATAGATGGGTGGAGCGGCTGTCCGCTTTCTGAAAGTGAATATCCGTCTCCGTTACTCCCAATGCCACGACAAAGCTCGTATCAGTATATACACGTGCGACAGTCTCGCTGTTAGCCAATAATTTCTTGCCTATCTCGGTCTGCGGAGTGTAGGGAATGTCCTTGATTGTATCGTTTGAACAGCTTAAAAATGCAAACGGTAACAGGAAAGACAGAATCTGTATGTAGTTTAATAAGTTCATCATCTTTGTTATTTTTTTAGTTAGCCCAATATGAATTTTGATTTAGAAGTTTGTTGAGAGACCTCTCTTTTGCCGGAATAGGCAAACGGTTGTATTTGCGTTCGAATCCAAGGTCACTTTCCAGTCGGTTGAGGCGCACCAGGTCGAACCAGCGGAATCCTTCGGCCAGTAATTCTACCCGACGTTCCTGAAGAATCGCATCAATAAATTCACCCTCAGTTGCGGGATGCACGGCAGCAAGTCCGCGGAATTTGCGTAGTTCATTCAGCCGGCCGAGCCCTTTGGCAAGTCCTTGTGCTTCGGCGCTAATCAGGTACATTTCTCCCAACCGGGTGATGATAATCGGGTCGGTAGTGACTTCTCCACCGGGATATTTGTTAATGACCTCGTTCGTTTCCTGCATGTCGACAGATATGGCGGTACGTTTGTCATCCGGCTCGAACATATTCATCACTTTGGTAGTCGGTGCATACGTATAACTGCCGCCATTTGCCGACGAACGCGAATAAAGAGACGCGCTTAGATTGACACTGGATTCATTGAGCAGGTTGGCAAACGTGAAGATTTCTTCCCTATTTGCTTTTCCCCGGAAAATCTGGTCGAAATCCGCCAGTGAGAAGTTGGCGTCCCCAATGACTTCTTCTGCTAATTTCGCAGCTTCTGTCATTTTCCCCTGGGCGAGCTTGGTGCGTGCCATCAAAGCCTTTGCCGCCTGCTTGGAGACATAATTCTTATCTGTAAACACAGGCGCGTAGTCGATGGCCGTCTGGAAATTCTTTTCCACAAAACTCCATCCTTCCGCTTCTGACGATGCGGCAATATCCCCTGAAACGGGAGCTTCGAGGATAGGAACTTCACCATAGCGGCTGACCAAATTGTAATAAAGCAATCCCCGGAAGAAACTGGCTACTCCCAGTATCTCATTCCTGGAAGATGTGTCAGGTAACTTATTCAGGGAGACAATCAGTGAATTGACTTGATAGAGAGCCGTGTAAAAACCGTCCCATGGCCCGCTGACAAAGCCGCTTTCGGGAGTGACAAGGTCTTTGACCAGTAATATCGGGTCTTTCAGTCCGGTAGCTCCGCCGCGCACCAGTTCACCACCCACGACATCCTGCGTGAGATAACCGTTTGCTGTCGGCTTGTTCTGCATATAAAAGTAGAGCCCTGTAAGCAGTAACCGTGCATCCTCTTCAGTCAGGTTGTCACTGGATACTGCGTTGTGGGGATATTGATCCATTTCGTTGCAACTTGTGGCAAATACTAATAGTAGTGCTGTTAGCGATATGATAAAATTCTTCATAGCTGTTAGAATTTAAGATTTACACCTATTGTAAACGTACGCGGCTGTGAGGGATAGAGATAATCGTATCCCATATTGGTGGCGCTAAGGCTTACATTAACTTCCGGGTCCAGGTACGGCCATTTTGTGATTACGAAAAGGTTGTCGGCCTGGAAATAGACACGGAGATTATCAATATGTATCCGGTTAATCCAGCTTTTTGGCAGGCTATAACCGATAGAAGCGGTGCGGCATCGGATATAGGACGCGTCGTGCAGCATCCGGGTATTGACAAATTTTGTCGAGTTCCATGTATAGCCGTAGATGGCACGCGGATTCTTGTTCGTACTTCCCGGCTCTGTCCAGCGGGATTCTGCGGAAGATTTCAGTATCGGCCATGTGCCGTTGCCCATTCGCAGACCACCCGTCCAAAGCTCATACAGCTTATTCCCTGATGAGAAGGTAAAGAATACGCTCAGGTCAAGCCCTTTATATTTGAATGTATTGTTGAAGCCACCGGTGAATTTGGGATTGGCAGAACCTACAAACTGCTTGTCCTTCTCGTCGATGACGTCATTGCCGTCCACATCTTCGTAGATACAGTCTCCGGCTCTTACGCCCTGTTCGTAAATCTTGGCAGGGATTTCGTCGTCCGACTGGTAAATTCCTTTCCATTTAATCATATAGAAAGAACCTATCGGTTCGCCTACTTTCAGGGCGTGCATGGAACTAGTCGTCAATATCTCGTTGTTGTCGAGAAGGGCGGTCAGCTTGTTCCTGATGAAAGAGATATTAAAGTCTGAATGCCACGAGAAAGCCCCTTTGCCTAAATTGGCTCCCAAGGTAAATTCAAGTCCTTTGTTACGCATGGAACCGATATTGCATACCTGGCTCGTATAACCCGATGTGGCAGGAGTGGGCTTCTGATAAAGCAAATCCTTCGTATCCTTTATAAATGCGTCCGCTGTGAACGTGACAGCTCCTTTGAAGAATGAAAGGTCTACACCGATATCCCCTTGCTGTGCTTTCTCCCATTTAAGGTCGCGATTGCCTGCGGTAGTCAGTCCCAGACCATTCTCTCCGTTGTAGTTGTAACCGCCGCCGGCCAGTGCCTGATAGGCATAAGAACCGATACCGCCTTGATTACCCGTGCAACCCCAACTGGCACGTAACTTGACATCTGTCTGCGGAAATTTCCACCAGGATTCTTCTCCCAAGTTCCATCCGGCGCTGACCGATGGGAAATATCCGTAACGGTTGTTGGATATAAATTTGGAAGAACCGTCCGCACGCATCGTTCCGGTCAGCAGATAGCGGTTTTTATAGTTCAAGCTCACACGGCCGAAGAATGACTGAAGCAGGAACGATGAAAGTCCTGTGCTTACATCTGCGAATTCGGCGGCAACGGAATTCACATCGAAAGAGGGAGAAGGAAATCCGATGCCCGTCTGTGCGGACGAGGACGATACGTCTTTCTGTATGGAATGTCCCAGCATGACATCCAGTGAGAAATCTTCCTCGAATGAATGCTTGTAAGTCAGCACGTTTTCCCACAAAGTACTTGCGTAGGAGTTTCGTCCGTCAATCAGCTTGCCTACCTTGTTGCCATACGGATGCTTGTCTGTATAGTAAATATGCTCCTCTTTGTAGTTGAAGTCCTCTCCGAGAGTTGTCTTGAAGTTCAAGTCTTTCGTGATGTTGAACAGCATATAGAGCGAACCAAGGGCGCGGTAGTTGTCGATATATACATCTTCTTCGTTGAGCGCTTGTATCGGGTTGTGATTGGCAAGTTCCGTTCCGCCTACGGCATACTCTCCGTCGGGACGGTAAGGAGAATCCCAGGGACGCTGTTCGATGGCGCGGGTTATTACGCTCGTACCGATATTATAACCGGTAGGCACACGGTTATTGCGTGAATAGCTCAAGTTCAGCGAAGTACCCACTTTCAACCATTTCTTGATTTCCGTGTCCAAGTTGACTTTCAAGTTATACCGTTTGAGCTGATTATTGATAATCACCCCCTCATTATGCTTGTAATTGGCTGACAGGTAATAGTTGGTTTTATCCGTCCCGCCGGATACGGAAGCCGTAGTAGTGTAAGTGACTGCTGTACGAAGTACCAAATCAAGCCAATTGGTCTGTGCCTTTCCCGGAGCCGGATTGTCGATGCGGCTTTGCGTACTGTTCGTCTGGAGATTATAATTGTCAATGGCTTCATTCAATACTTCCAGGAAAAGGTCGGTATCCGCCATGTCGAGTTTGTCGGTTCTTGTCAGGTTGGAGAAGCTGACATTCGTGTCGATGCTCACCTTTGCCTGACCTTTGCTTCCTTTCTTGGTCGTAATCAGAATTACACCGTTCGTAGCACGTGAACCGTAGATAGCGGCGGAAGCGGCGTCTTTCAGAATCTGTATGGACTCCACGTCGGCAGGGTTGAAATCATTAAGACCGTTCATTGACTGCGCTCCCCATGCTCCGGTATCTCCCGAAGTATTGTTGATAGGCACTCCGTCAATCACATACAAAGGCTCATTGCCTGCGGTGATAGACCCGATTCCCCGGATGCTTACCCGGTTCTTGCTTCCCGGCACACCGGATGCCGAGGTGATGTTGACACCGGAGACACGTCCCTGCAACAGCTCGTCCACTCCCAATGCCTGGCGTACATTGATTTCTCCCGGTTTGTACGTACCGATGGAAGAAGTGACATCCCGTTTGGTTTTCGAGCCATATCCGATGACAATTACTTCATCCATCACGTGCGCGTCTTCTTCCAGTGCAATGTGGATGGTCGGGGAAGCCCCGATGCGGATTGCCTTTTTCTTATACCCGATATAGGATATATTCAACGGCTTTGCCGGGTCTGCGGTAACAGTGAAGTTTCCGTCCACATCCGTAATGGTTCCGACGCCACCTTCCTGTATCACGTTGGCGCCGATGATTGGCTCACCTCTGCTGTCGGTCACCGTACCTTTGAGGGTCTTCTTCTCACTTTTCTTTTGTGGCGCTTCTTTCTTTACCAGTACGATGGTATTGTTATTGAGCGACCAGGATATATTCATCGGCGTGAATACCTGTGACAATATCTGGTCGATAGGCTTATTCTGACAATTGACAGTTACTTTCGCCTGGTCGTTGAGCACATTGTTGCGGTAGACAAACGTATACCGGGTTTGCTTCTCAAGTTCCTTTATAAACGTTTTCACCGTGCCATTGTTGATATTCACCGACACATTTCCTTTTTGCGCCAATACCCCTGCGGGCAATAAAACCAGCGCAAGAAATAAAATGGTAAAGTTTCTAAAAATAAGGAGATTCTGTCTCCTCTTTCTAAAGGAATAAATTAACTTTGTGTAATTCATAGTTGATACTATTTTTCATGTTTAATGGATTAATTTTATCGACTTACATACAACCAAAGGATTGGGCGATTCTTTGGTTGTTTTTTTATATAATTACCGGCTGTTCTCCATAGGCTCCTTTCTTTCAATGGGTTAATAAATAGTGATTTTATCTTTGTGTATCTCATATCTGAACTTGTATTGCAGGCTCAGTGACCGGATTACATTCTGTATGCTTTCATGGCGGAAAGAGCCGGACAGTAAATCCTGTCCGATTTGCGGGTATCTTAGCTCTATCTCCACTCCGTACCATCTCTCTATCTCTTCGATAACATCAATCAGAGGTTCGGAATCGAATATCAGATAATCGTCACACCATCCGGTTTCTACATGGACATCGGCTTTCGTTATTCTAAGTGCCTTGTCCGTGCCTGAATAGGTCGCCTTTTCGCCGGGAGTGAGGATATACTCCTGCGGTAGCGAGCCGCCGGATATTTTAATCCGTCCGGTGAGCAGGGATGTTTCGATGATATCCTTCTTATAGGTGTTTACATTGAAAGAAGTCCCCAGTACTTCTATTTGCAGGCCGTTGGCTATCACTCTGAAAGGACAGTCGGGATTCTTTGCTACGTCGAAAAAGGCTTCCCCCGAAAGATGTACCAGTCGTTGCCTGGAGTTATTCACATCATATGTGATTGTAGTGGCGCCGTTCAACTGCACTTTTGTCCCGTCCGGCAATGTGATTTCCGATTTACTGCCCGGCTTCACATTGGCGGTAATCATCTGCTGCGTGTCGGGAGTCTCGAATAAGGAATAGATGCCGAAAGAAGAAGTGACAAGCAAAGCGATGACAGCAGCATACTTGGCAAACTGTATCCAACGGCGTCTCCATATAATCTGATGCAGCTCTTTCCGTATCTGCTTTTTCATCATGGGCGGCATCCCGATTTCCGTTACGGATTCTTTTTCCATATCCATCATGGTATTCCATAGTTCTTCGTCAGGCATATTGCCGAGTTCTTTCTTGAACTCTCCAAAATCAGAAGAAGGGACTCCCTTCCCCATATATTCGCGGTATAAATTTTTAAAACGTACAGTCATATTATCGGGTATTTCTATTGGTTATACGTAAATGAAATAAGAGGGTACTATGATTTCTTTGTGTTTTATAACATAAAAATCAAGTAGGGCGGATTATTTTGTGGGACAGGATGTTGCTTTGTCATCCTTATGATGCGTTGTGGGCAGTGATATTATAAAAAGAACAGGAAGATAATATTGTATTTCAGCATTTCGCTGCGAAGTACTTTTAAGGCGGAAGTCAGGTAGTTTTTCACTGTTTGCTCGGAAAGCTCCAGTTGTTCGGCAATTTGCTTGATAGGCATGTGCTTTTCTCTGCTCAATTCATAGATGTCACATTCCCGTTGCGAAAGGGCTCTCTTTGAATTCTTCAGTTGTTGCAGGAATTCGTCGTATAATAGGATGTCTTCCGGTGATACGTCGGTAGCTTGATTTTCACAATAATCCATGAAGTCCTCGAATTGCAGCTCGTTGACTTGCCGGCGGAAATGGTCAATAACCTGGTGTTTGGCAATAGTGAAGATGAAAGCTTGAAGATTGCCGAAACAGTTCAGTTGTTCGCGGTTGTCCCATAGGCGTAGAAAAGTGTCCTGAACAATATCTTGTGCCAGGGAACGATTTTTAAGTTGTTTTAGAACGAAGCTGTAAAGTCGGTCGGCATAGGCTTCATAAATTCGGGTGAAAGCCTGGTAAGACCCGTTGCGTAGTTCTTTTATGCACTGTATTTCGTTTATTTCCATGTTTCCTATATAGATGTAGGCGTAGACAAATGTACTGAATTAATTTTTATTTCACCAAGTATATGCTGATAAATAAAGCGAAACCACCGTTCGGGGGGGGTATAAAGAAATGTTGTTTGACAATGATATTACATTTATATATCTAGCTTTATTATACCTGCTCTTGCTTTTCGCTGATTAATTTTGTACCTTTACAAGTTTTTGTCTCTTCAGACACAGGTGGTCACCTTATGCAGTGACAAATGTCATCCTGTAAGGTGACATTTGTCTGCTTATAGGGTGACTATTGTCACCTTGCAACGGGACAACCACCCGAATGCATAAACTATTATAGTTTACTGCACTCAAAATTCTTATTCGCTGCACTGAAAACTCTTAAATAGAACTATAAGATTATGGCTTATTACAACTTAAAGAAGAAACCTGCCTTGACTACAAAAGAAGGGGAAACAGAAACGATGTATGCTGACGTTGTTTATAATGGAACGATTACGGCAGAACGATTGATTCACATGGTCGCCAAGAGAACCGGATTTAAGGAAGGAGTGATAGACGGCATCCTCACGGAATTGAAAGATGACGTCTTGCAGTACTTGGGCGAAGGGTACCGTGTCGAACTGGGTGAGTTCGGCTTCTTTTCCGCCAAGGTGAAAGCTTCCCGTCTGGTGGCAGACAAGAATGATATTCGTTCCAGCTCGGTTGCTTTCAATGGTGTGAACTTCCGTGCTTCCAAGAGCTTCCGGGAAGGTATTCGCGGGGATTTGGAGCGTAAGAAATGCATTGATTTCAGAGCTTCACGGGAATGGGATAAGGAAACCTTGAAGAAGATTGTCCTGCAATATATCAGGCAACATGGCTTTATTACACGTTCTACTTATACACAACTGACGGGACGGCTGAAGAATACCGCACTTGCCGACCTCAAGTCTTTTGTATCCGAAGGAGTCATCAAGAGAGAAGGGTGGGGCAATCAGACTCATTTCATTATGTCGAAGAAAGAAGAAGAGTAAAGATAGGGCAGTCATGGACTGCATGAATAAAGAGAAATTAATAGCCTTGGCTGAACATTGAAAATTCAGTCAAGGCTATTGAATTATTTGATAATCTGTGTATAAGTGATTTGGGGCTGGTTGCTCAAATAAGCAGTTGCTATTTCCTTGATGGCATCAATACGTCTTTTCTCCAGACTTATTTTCTTGTTTAATAGTTTTTCTTCTAGTTCTTGTTCGGCTTTTTGGTCTGCTTTGATGGTATCTTCCACTTTCTTTATTAATTTCGCGGCATCAGAATGACAGACCGATTCTGTATCAATAGATGCTAAAATAAAAGCAGCTTCCTCGTAATTCTGCAAAGATATAGCAGCTTCAGCCTTTAATATCATTTGGGCGCAGACTTGATTCTGGTATTTTTTATAAATCTCAATGGCTGCTGCCTGCACCTCTTTTGCTCCTTTCAGATTTTGAGGAAAGGTCGTCAGTAAAGCCAATGCTTGCTCGTATTGCTGGTTTGCTGCCAATTGATGTGCCTGGCTTAATAGATTAGCTTTATTCTCAAGATAATAGTTAGCTATTTTTTCCTTCGTTTGTGTCAGGAACTGGCTATATACATTATCTCTCGTGTTCATTCCGGAAAAAGCATTTCGTATGGCATCTGATAAGTTTCGACCGTTTCCTTTTAAAATTTTGGAACAGCTACCGAAAAGTGTATGAGTAACTACTTGTTTGACAAAAAGTGAAAGTTCCACTTCAACCATTGTTATATTACGTAGTCCGCCTTCCACCAACTTCTGGTCGAGTATGTTTACTACAGGATATATAACGAAAGTCCCGTTTGTCTCAGACGATACACCGTTCGCTCCCATTACGGCATTTAGTCGGGTAGCCAGTAGACGGAAAGCGTTCGCGTCCATTTCCTTTTGTTGCTCAGGAACGACGATCCCGATTGTGATGTCATTATCGTGCTGGGCATAAGTGGAGGAAATGCCTAGTAAGCCGATTAAAAAGGATAAGATAAGTTTTTCCATCTTATTTAATTGTTATATAGATTGTTGTTCCTTTTATATCACGCTGTACCTGTAGCCCTAGTTTTCTCATGAATTTGAAGATTTCTAAAGCAAATTTATTGGTGTTGTAGTTATTGCCGTTTTTAGGGTCTTTCAAGGGAATACGCACGTCATCGAATATCATTTGTTTATCAGTCGTTCCCTGTATGTGATAATTATTCTTATAAGCATGTTCTTCCATCCACATTTCCAGCTCGTCGGATAATTGTAAACCTTGTCCGCCTATTTCTGAAGACATGGAATAAGAAGAATTCTGGTCGAATCCGAAATTAATGATTACTGAACGTCCGTTCTCTACAATGTCGGAGAATTTAGTCTGAATAGTATTCAGAAATTCCTCAGCACATGACCCTATAGACTTGCTTGCCAGTTTTCCAATATCGTCCGTATAGAATTTTCCGCTATCGCCTACTTTGTTCGCCAAAGATGCTCCCGTTGATACATCATAAGCCGTAACAATCACCTTCACAGAGTTTCCTGATGAAGATAGAAGGACATTCATTTCTGCTTCCACGTAAATATCTGCTCCGGACATTTCTATCAACTGGCTTTTCAGATCGGTTTGATTGTCGGCGGTAAAGACTTCATTTTGAGAGATTGCTTTTAACCGTGCGGTAAAATCAATGGTTGTAAACCCCCGGTCATCAAATGCCTCTCTGATTTTTGCCAATGTAATTCTTTTGTTGACGTCATCCTCCAATACGGTACGTAAATCTTCACCTTCCTTTGTATAAGGTATTACCATAATTTTAGGCTGAACAGTATTTACATTTTGTGCGATAGCTCCTGCTACGTTAGACAGTAGCAGTAAAAGCATCAGGATATATTTGCTCATATTCATGTATTTTTAATTAAAACCCGAATTTCCGAATCACTTTATGTTGTTCCAAATCACTGCGCAGAGCCTGAAGATTGACTTTTATATCTGTGACAATACATTTCTTTTTTGTAGCGTCTTTGGAGAACTTGGAGACGGGTATAGTAGATAAGATAAAACTGCTGCAACGCTTTTCTTCGAAAAGTTCCTTGAAGTAAGATTTGTGTTCTTTCTGTATTTTTTCTTCATTTACGCCAATTAAAGGATTCTCTACCTGGTTGGAGCCCGGTATGCCTCTGAACAGGATTGCTCTGACTGCTGCCTGTTCAGCGTTCTCTATCGCTTCCTTTGCTTTTTTTCCGTATGCAGTTACACGGAGTGATAATGTGTTTGGCCCGTCGGACAGAAAATTGACTTTATTTTGTCCGAAAAGATTATATGCAATCAGGAGGCATATAATTAATAAACAGTGTCGTAACATATTCTATTCAATAATTAGGTTACAAATAATTTTCTCATTACCCGTGAAACGGGCTTTTATTTCTCCACCCATTTTCTTGGGGACTTTACATTCGGCGAAAGATTCTCCTGAAAGTTTCTGTACTTCTATCTCTCCGAGTTCTTTCGGATAAGGTTGCCCTTCAAGCATTTCCACAATAGATACAATGAATTTATCCCTTTCTTTCACGCCTTGTTTCTTACCGATATTTAGCAGAACGACTTTGGCACCGGTCTTATCTTCTTGCAGAATTTTGAGTATCTTGCCGGAAACAGGGAAATTCTTCCGAAAATATTCTTCCAGTTGTCCCTGCAATGATTGCATGGCTTGCGTGACGGCACTTTCCGGTGAAAGCATCAGATCACTCGCTTTACCGTCGAAGCTTACAGCCTCTGTGCTCAATCCTGTGGCCACATCGACTACTTTCATTTGGAAAGAAACGCTTCCTTTATACCCCTTGACAGAACCGTCTGCATTCTTCATGGCATAAATAGGGATCTTATTGATATGACCGGTAATCAGTTTCTCTGCTGCTATGGCGATATCTTGTTCTACCAGATTCTTGCTGTCCATGAAAGCTTCACTTTTTTGTAGTTCCAGTTCCGCTTTTACTTTATCGTTACTGGTACGATCTACTACCTGAAAACGTTTCGTGTTGGTCAGCATCTCCACTACCTTTTCTGTGACTAGTCCGGAAAACCGGCTGTCTGTTTCGCACGTAAATTTGGCAACTCCCACTACGGGACGTGTGTCCGCCTGATTTTGTGTATAGCCATAAAGGCTATACACAAACATTAGGAATAATAAACTCAAACGCATGTTTATAGGTTCTTAGCTGTTTTTGCGGTTTCTATCATTGCAGCAATGGCCTTTGTTTGAGCAGCGGATTCTTCTACCAAGATAGGATACGCATCCTTTGTAAACCCTAGAGCTGTGGCAATTTTAGCTGCTTTCATCGGATTCTTCTGTGCTTTGGAGGCAGATAAAGCTTTATCTGCGGCACCGGCGGCATCCTTGATTGTCAAAGCTTGTGCAGCAATGGTCACACTGAGTGCGGTCAGTTCTTCTACTGTCGGTTTTTTGATGTTTACATCTGTCACACCGTCTTTTGTCTCACCTATTGAGCGATAGTACAGATTCTGTAATTGTTCTGTTGTGCTCATTGACAAGATAGCTGCATCATAGACGTTCTTGACATAGGTGTCCACGTCACCTACTCCGGTAGACTTCGGCTCTTTCTGGCATAGTTTTGCCAATTTTTCCATACGCTCCTGGGAAGCTTTCATTTCATCTTTTGTCTGTGCGTTAGCGACATTCACCCCTGCCACCATGAATAAGGTGACTAATACTAAAAACAACTTCTTCATAATTGTTTTGTTTTATAAATGTCCGCAGATTCCCGAACCGGACGGTTCTTATTAAAATAATTGATGAATATATATAAAGAAAAAGCGCGGGAATCTGTACCTGTCACTCATCCCGCTTATCGAGGCCTTCGCATTGCCCATCACTGCCAGAACGAGCAACGCAGAAGCCCACGCCGATATGTATAGTAATTCCACAAACCTTTTCTTATGAAAAGGTAAGCAGAAGATATAAACATATCCCGCAGACACCTACTGTTGCTTTGCTTTGGGCAGTGTTCAAAAGTTGCGAAGTTTCGATAAGCCAAAGACAAAACGTCAAGTAAACGTCTTTCTTTATAATATAAATAAACATTCCCCCATCCCTCCCTTACTCCACGACTGGAGTATCGGCGTGAGAGAACGCTACAAAAATATATAAATAAAATCAAATATCTTGTGTCGGGAGAGGTTTATTTTCTGTGTGAATCATATTTGGACGAATAGAAAGAGAGTAAAAGGTATTTTGTAACTTGGATTGTGAGTGAAATCGTTGAATGGGACTATGATTCATGTAGCGAAAATGTATTGGAGAAATATTTTCGCTACATGAATCCGAGGGTTGTTCAGATATGCAGAGCTATTGGGATAGAAAGGGAGAGAGCGATATTTTTGCGGTGAATAGTTCGGAGCCCTTTGGGTATTATTTTATACGAGTGAACTTCAGCCACATACCAAGCAACTCAAGCATCTGCGAATGATATTCAAAATCTATATTCATCCCCCAGCCATGACCACCTTTGGGAAATATATACATGGTTGCGGGGATACTGTTTTTCTTCAATGATTCATAATAGAGTACGCTATTGGTAGTAGGTACGGATTTGTCATCATCACTCAATAACAAGATGGCAGGCGGGGTATTTGTATTGACATGCTTCTCGTTAGAAAAGAACTGAATGTCTTCAGACTGAGGTTTATCACCCAGTAAGTTAGAACGGGAACCGCCATGAGTGGCTGTTTCCATAGTTATGACAGGGTAGAAAAGGATGGAGAAATCAGGTCTTGTGCTTACTCCTTCTGTAGTATAGTGGGTAGAAGCGGTAGCTGCCAAATGTCCGCCTGCCGAGAAACCGGCGATGCCTATTTTATTGGTATCTACACCAAACTCGTTGGCATGTTCGCGTACATAACGTATTGCCTGCTGTGCATCATCCAATGGTACTTCCTTATGTTTGTTCGGCATCCGGTATTTAAGCACGAAGGCTGTTATCCCTTGTCCGTTCAGCCATTTTGCAAACTGCGAGCCTTCGTGCTGAATAGCCAGTCCGGCATATCCGCCACCCGGGCATATCACAACTGCCATTCCTGTGCTTTTTGTTTTGTTGGCCTGATAAATAGTCAATTCAGGTGAAGATACATTAGTTACCCAGTTGCCGTTCCTCTCAGATTTCTCGGCTTCTGTTATTTCATTACTTGTCGGTGGAGTTGTCTCCCACAGTTTTATGACCTTTTGAGCATTCATAGTTGTACATGTAAATATCAGCAAAGCGCTTAGCGCTAATAATCGACCTTTTTTCATCATGTTAATCAAATTTTGAATATTAGAAATAGATAAGAATCTAAAGGCTACAAAGTTACATTTTATTCTTTGTAAAATGAAAACCTGATTGGATATAATTTGAACTCATTTCTTAAAAGAATTGTAACATAGTTCTTATTTTATGCCGTTTTTTCTTTGCGATAGACCATTAACCTTTGTAATTTGTGAGTTATTTATAGTAAGATTACGAAGAAATTCTCTACATTTGTCTAATCAATCTCTTGAATCTTATACATACTAAAGTCTGTTCGCCCGATGAAAAAGAACTGCCTGTTATACCTTTTACTTCTATTTTCTTGTTCTTCAGTCCTTGCCGATGAGCGTTTGGACTCGCTGCTGAATGTACTTGATAAAACCATTAAGGAAGCCGATACTTATGTGCAGATTAAGGAGAACAGGCTTCGTGAGCTAAAGAGAGAAGCCGGAAAGACACCACCTGTTTCCATCGAACGATATAATCTGAATGATAGGATTTATTCTGAATACAAGGCGTATAGCTCCGATTCCGCACTCCATTATCTGAATGAAAACAAATTACTGGCACGGCAGTTGAACGACAGGGAACGTGAACTTAAAATTCAGTTGGAGCTGTCCTATCTGTTATCATCCATCGGAATGTATATGGAAGCGGCGGACATACTTAATTCCATAGACCGCCGGACACTTCCACAGTCTCTTCTGGGATATTACTATACATGCTATGAACACGTATATGCCGAAGCAGGAGCGGCGCAGCCGCGATACCGGATGTTTTCATCGCATTATTTCAAGTTGAGCCGTGCTTATCGGGATTCCATGCTGGTAGTTCTGGAACCCGCTTCGGATACCTACCTGTGGTTGCGTGAAACTCAACTGAAAGAAGCAGGGAAGTATAATGAAGCTCTTGAATTCAGTGACCGGCGGCTTTCGGAATCTCCATTCGGCACTCCCCAATATGCATTGGTGGCCTATCAGCGCTTCCGTCTTTTTGAAAGTATGGGGAAGAAAGACGAGCATTTATATTATTTGGTTCTTTCCGCTATTTCCGATGTACGTTCCGCCATCAAAGAACAATCCTCGTTGATGGTACTGGCACAGGAACTGCATGGCAAAGGAGATTTGAAACGTGCGTATGCATATATCAACTTCTCCTGGGAAATATCACAATTCTATAAAACGCGGTTGCGCAGTTGGATGAATATAACCCCGCTTTCCATGATAAACGGGAATTACCAGGATATCATCAGGAAACAAAACAAGGAACTGCTGATTTATATCGTATGTGTAGCCCTGCTTGCGTTATTACTGGTGATAGCGTTAATCTACATCTACCGGCAGATGAAAGCCCTTTCCGTTGCCAAGAAAGGATTGCAGGAAGTGAACGAACGACTCTTCTCACTGAATGAAGAACTGGAAGAGGTGAACCGGCATCTTCGTTCCACAAATTTAGACCTTTCCGAATCCAACCTTATTAAAGAAGCCTATATCGCCCGCTTCTTCAAGCTCTGCTCTGTCTATGTAGACCGTTTGCAGGCATACAGAAAGCTGGTAAACAAGAAATTGCAACGAGGACAAGTGGCCGAACTGTTGAAAATGACTCATCTTAGTAACGATATTGTAACAGTCGAAGTGCAGGAATTATATGCGAACTTCGATTCCGCCTTCCTGCATCTTTTCCCGAACTTCGTGGAGTCCCTCAATGCACTATTATTACCCGAAGAACAAATCGTCTTGAAACCGGACGAATTACTTAATACGGAACTGCGGATTTTTGCTCTGATACGTCTGGGTATTAAAGACAGTTCACAGATTGCGGAGCTTCTGCATTACTCAGTGAATACGATTTATAATTACCGCTCGAGAGTGAAGGCCAAAGCACGTGTTTCACGCGAAGATTTCGAAGAATTAGTAGCTAAAATACGGTAAACAAGTCTGTATCAAATCTACCTTTTGATACGGGCATAATGTAATTTAATGTATTGTTTATCAAATAATTGCCTTTTGGGGGATATTGTGAATATCCACTTATATTCCCTTTGCTATTTTTTATCGTAGCATTTCCATCTATTTTTGTCATAACCGAGCGGAACTAACATATTCCGCCCCGGGAACTTCTTTTTTTATTAACCTTTATAAAAACACACATGAAAAATGATTTGTTGCATTTTTCCATACCGGAAAAAGGAAGAAGAATGAAACGTCAGCTTGCGAGCTGGTTATGGTGTTGGGCTATTCTATGCGTATGCGGAATAGTCTGTATCGCCTGCTCTGACGATGATTCTGTGAAAAAGAACCCTTACCTGCAAACAAGTACTCGCGCCATGTTGAAAGAGGTGGTGGAGGTCAAGTTTAACAACATTGATGGAAATACCGATATTACTGTCGATTTTGGTGACGGGACGGTGAAAGAGGGGAAAGCAGCTACCCTCATTACTCATGCCTATACCCAAAGTGGCGACTATACCATGCACGTCACGGCAGGTCAGTATGAGGTACAGAAAAGAATCCGTATTTATAATCTGTTGGCACTGACGGAAGCGATGAAGCAATTCAGGGAACCGTCGAACAAGAAGGTATGGGTGATGACACACCGTGCGCATACCACCGACCGTACTATCCCCGAAAACTCGGTATCTTCCGTAGAAGATGCCATTGAGTCGGGAGCGGAAGTGATAGAGTGCGATACCCACGTGACAAGTGACGGAGTGGTAGTGGTATGCCATGACCAGACAATCAATGCCACCACGAACGGTACGGGCGACATCACAAAAATGACCTACGCGGAATTACAAAAGTACAACCTGAAAGACCGGAACGGTCGGGTAACCGATGAAAAGATGCCCACCCTTGAAGAGTTCCTGAAAGCGGGACGTGGCAGAATCTACTACAACCTCGATTATTCCCCGCGTACGGCTTCTTCCCAACAGGTAGTGGACATCGTGATGAAACTTGACATGATGGAGTCCGTATTCTTCTACTGTAACAGCGCGCAGAAAGCGGAAGAAGTGCTGGGAATTACAGCCAAAGCGCACGTCTATACGTGGACGGGCAACCACAAACCGATGATGGGACTGCCGGGTAACTACTTCGTGCAATACAGCTACCTGACAAACGGGAAAAGTACTCCGTTGGGAAGTTCCATCAACGATGGAATGCTGGCTACCGTGAATATGCTTCCTGCAAGCGGCAGCAGTGTATCCGAATGGACACTGAACGAGGACTATCTGGATGAACTCCTGCAAATCTATCCGATGGTATGTATGATACAGACGGATGTACCGGACTTGTTAATTCCGGCCTTGCAGACAAGAGGACTGCGTTAACTTTATCATTTACTATTAAAATCATCTATTTATGAGAAATATTCATTGCAAAATGTGTACCTGTCTGTTAGGTATATTGCTGATGCTGTTTTCCGGTATCCAGGCAAGGGGAGCTTCGTGGGAAGCGCAGCAGGAACGTAAAATATCCGGTACGGTCATCGACGAGAAGGGCGAGCCTGTCATCGGTGCTTCGGTGGTGGTTGTAGAGACGAAACAAGGAGCGATAACCAATATAGAAGGAAAATTCAGTGTGAATGCCCCGCAGAACGGTCGCTTGAAAGTGTCTTATATCGGATACGAAACACAGGAAGTAGCCATCAAAGACCGCCAGTCATTGAGAATCGTGTTGAAGGAAGAATCGACCGCTTTGAATGAAGTAGTGGTAATAGGTTACGGCACGATGAAAAGGAAAGAAATGACTTCGGCTATTTCGCACGTAGGTGCTAAAGACCTTAATCAGATTTCCAGTCTTGATGCTTCCATGCTCCTGCAAGGCAAGGTATCCAGTGTATCCGTTTCAAATACGGCTTTGGCCGATCCGAACAGTACGGGAAGCATTCAGATTCGTGGTATATCTTCACGTAATGCCGGCCTGGGCCCGTTGATTGTTGTTGACGGAGTGCCGGGCGGTGATATGACGAATATCAATCCGGCCGATATCGAATCTATCGACGTATTGAAAGACGGTGCGGCTTCTGCTATCTACGGTACACGGGGGAGTAACGGTGTCATCCTGGTAAACCTGAAGAAAGGAACAAGAGACGGGGAAGTGCATACTACATATAGCACCGCCGTTACTTTCAACAAGGCGAAGAAAGAACTGGATATAATGAACGCCGAAGAATATCGTGCCTACCGCACCGTATCCAATCCGCTTTCCGATATGGGAGCTACCACAGACTGGTTCGATGCCGTTACCCGCCTGGGTGTGACGCATATGCATACATTGACTTTCTCCGGTGGAAACGCGAGAACCAACTATCGTGTGACTGCCGACTACCGCAAGGCACAAGGTATCGACCTGCGTTCAGACCGCCGGGAATACGGTGCACGTGCCACTATCAGCCACACAACGAAAGACGGTCTGTTCACATTCTCCGCCAACATGACTCCGCGCGTAATCGACCGGAACAAATCGGCAAGCGTCTATGGCAGTGTTATCAAGAATAACCCGACCATGCCTATTTACGATTCCGAATCCGCCAATGGCTACTATCGTTTCCCTTCCGGAGGAGACAGTTCCAATATCGTCGAGCAACTGAACGAGGAAGAGAACGGAACGGAAATCAAACTGTTGGAGTGGAATGCTACGGCTGCCGTCAATCTGCTTCCCCTATTCAATCCGAAGAACCCGAATATGGTGCTGAAATCACAGGTGACCCTTTCACAATACCAGGTCGATAAGTTCAACGGATGGTTCACCCCGTCCACCTATGGCCCTAATGTCAACTCAAGCGTTGCCGGAAAAGCAAGCCGTGACTTTGACAAGAGCACCAGCAACAACCTGGAGTGGGTGACCAACTTCTCTACCCGCATCAAAGACCACCAAATCCGTGCAATGGTAGGATATAGCTATAACTACGGTGTAAGTTCGGGCATGGGCGCGGAAAACTGGGACTTCTCTTCCGATGGCTTGATGTACAACAATCTCGGTTCCGGCCTGGAAGCGGCGAAAGAAGGAAAAACAATGATGAGCTCTTACAAGAACGACCATAAGCTAATCAGCTTCTTCGGACGTGTCAACTACGACTGGAAAGAACGCTACCTGTTCACTTTCTCCCTGCGTCATGAAGGTTCTTCCCGTTTCGGCGAGAATCATAAATGGGGTAATTTCCCCGCAGTATCCGTAGGATGGCGTATCTCTGACGAGAAATTTATGAAAGGACTATCCTGGCTTGATGACCTGAAAGTACGTTATGACTACGGTGTCACCGGTAATCAGGAAATAGGAAACTATCAGTCTTTGGCTACTTATAAGGCATATGGCTGGTATCAGTATAACGGCAACAACTTCCACGTATGGGGGCCGAGCAAGAACGTAAACTCGGAACTCCGTTGGGAAAAGGGGCATAATCAGAATATCGGTCTGGACTTCTCACTCTTCAAGCACAAAGTGACCGGTTCTTTGAACTATTTCCACCGTAAACAGAGCGATTTGCTGGGTAGCTACTCCGTATCCGTTCCGCCCAACTTGTTTACCACTATTTATGCCAATGTGGGCACACTCCGCAACACAGGTTTCGAGCTTGACATAACGGTGAATGCAGTCCGTACAAAAGACTTCAGTTATAGCTTCACATTGGTGGGAGCTACCAATAATAACAAGTTTGTCAGCTTCTCAAACGACGTGTACAAAGGGCAGAAATATTACTCGACCTGCAACATGGCGAATCCCAACAATCCGGGATACTTGCAACGGATTGAAGAGGGAGAACGCATCGGTAACTACTACACCTACCGCTATGCCGGGGTAGACAAAAAGGGTGACTGGCTGATTTATGACAAGAAAGGAAATGTCATTCCGGTGGCTCAAGGAACGGAAGAAGACAAGGCAGTGACCGGAAACGGCTTGCCGAAATTCACTGGTTCTATGACGCACAACTTCACTTACAAGAACTTTGACCTGACCGTTGCCCTTCGTGGCGCTGCCGGATTCGATATATTCAACGTGCACGATTTCTATTTCGGATTGCAGAGCATGAGCACCAATCAGTTGACGACCGCTTATTCGAAGAATGCGCATATCACGACCGGCAAGAACGTGATTACCGACTATTTCATCGAGCCGGGTGATTACCTGAAGATAGACAATATCACTTTGGGATATACGATGAACCTGAATAAAAAGTATATCCAAAAGATACGCCTGTTCGGCACAGCCAACAATCTTTATACATTCACGAAGTTCACCGGTGTAGACCCCTCTACATACGAAGTGAACGGATTGACGCCGGGTACTTTCGGAGGAGGATACAACTACTATCCGTCTGCCTTCCAGTTTATTTTAGGTTTGCAAGTAAGTTTTTAAAAAAAGGAACGATTATGAAAATGACAAAATATATCATAGGATTGGGTATGATGGCGGGCGCTGTGCTGGGTTTGCCGTCCTGTACCGACCTGTCGGAAACGGTGTACGACCAAGTGATGTCCAAGAACTATTACAATACGAAACAGGATGTTATCAATGCCGTCTTCCGCCCCTTCGAACATATGTACTGCTGTATCTGGATACGCCATGAGAATGAGGAATTGCCCGCCGACCAGTTGATTACACCTACCCGTGGCACTTGGTGGTACGACGGCGGTCTGTGGGAAATGTATCACCGCCATCAATACGATGACATCAATCAGGGCGACTGGTTGAGTGAATGGGAAAACTTTTACGTAGGCATTGCCCAATGTAATATGGTACTGGATGACTTGAACCAGTTGAACCCGTCCTCTTTTGGCTTGAGTGACAATGAATTTGAAAGTTTCAAGGCACAATTGCGCTGTATGCGTGCCTGGGGATATCTCCGTCTGCTGAATACACATCGTAACTGCATCCTCACTACTACATCCGACCAGGCAGTAAATGAACTGCCGGAAAACCGGAAACAGGTAGAACCGCAGGTACTATTCGATTTCATCGAAAGTGAACTGAAAGACTACTGTCTTGCAGCTCTGCCTTCCAAGAGCGGGCAGTCCGGCAATGGCGCGCAACAAGGGCAATTTACGAAAGCTGCCGCCGCCTCTTTGCTAGTCCGTCTCTATTTGAATGCAGAAGTGTGGATTGGGCAGGCCAAATGGCAGGAATGTATCGACATGTGCAAGCGTATCACCGGCGGAGAATTCGGGCATTATGCGATTGCGGATAATTGGTACGAACCTTTTGACTGGAACAACGAAACGTGTAATGAAGTGATTTTCGGTTTCCCCGGTTCTTACGGACTTACTAGTTGGCATCTGCAAAATGACAGGAGAACGGTCTACGGGCGCGGCTTGCCTTACGGCAGCGCCTATTACCTGAAGATAGAAGGAAATGGCGAACGGAATCCGAAATACGCGCTTTCACCGAGCTATGACAACCAGCAACCGCGTGAACTGTTTGACTATGGATTGGGAATGGTTACCCGGAAGTTTGCCAAATATCAGGGAGATATACGGTATAAGCAATATACAAATACCGGTAACAATACACGCGAAGGCATGTTCTTCCTTGAAGGTAAGATTCCAAATTCCGCAGTTAGTGGGGGATATGCCAAGAATCCGGATAATCAATATGTGATTTACCTGCGTGACCAGGTAGGACGTTTCGAGGGAAACGCAGAGTCCGGCTATATTTCCAATCCGGCTTATAAGGAGTCGATATTGGGTAATGGAGATTTTAACTCCGGGCTCTATTGTGTGAAGTACCCGTTCTATCCGTTCACCGGAGGCTATTATATCGAGTCCGACTATACGGAGATACGTCTGGCGGAGATTATCTATTCGCAGGCTGAGGCTCTGCTCCGGCAAGGACAGGCAGGCGAAGCGGGCAAGCTGCTGAACAGCGTGCGTAAGCGCAACTATGAGAACTTTAACGCCAATATCGCTTATCAGCCGGAAGGCAATGTCGTGCTCGACCTGAAAGAAATGCTTGATGAATGGGGACGTGAATTCCTGGCGGAGAGCCGCCGGCGTACAGACCTGATTCGTTTCGGCAGATATCAGGAGGCATGGTGGGACAAGCCACGGGACGCGGACAAGCATTATGAGTTGTTCCCCTTGTCGCAGACCCAACTGGAGCAGAACGAATATCTGAAACAGAATCCGGGTTATCCTGATATTGCCCGATGAAATCGGCAGATTTGCGATTATTCTTATCTAATGTACAAGTTAAAAAAGAAAGAAAATGAAAAATAGTTTATTTATAATATCAAAGCTGTGTATGTTGGCTTTCATTATTCTGTTGGCACAAGGATGCCAGGAAGATTATGAGATGATAGACCCGCCTATGATGACTGATTATGACGATGATTTGGACGAAGAAGTGATTATGCAGAAAGGGTTGGAAAGTTACTTTGTAACCCAGTTCGGTGAGGGTGATATGGACGGTAGTTCCTGGGAGCAGGCGATGGACGCGGCAGGTTTCCGCAAACTGTTGAGCGGCTCTGTCGACCTTTCCAAGAGCACTATTTATATGAGCCAGGGCAAATATGTGATGTCCGAAGAGAGCGGGCTTGGCGTGATTATCCGCAAGAATGTGAAAGCGGTTAAAGGCGGATATAGCCAGTTTAGCGAAGGAACGGACGTTTCGGAACGGGATATAGACACGTATGCAACGATTATCAGTGGCGATGTGAACGGAAATAAGCAGGCGGATGCGGGAGACTGTGGATTGCTGTTGGTCAAGAAAGGGATTATCGGCATTGAGGGAGTCACTTTCCAGTATGGATATGTATCCGAAGCGGACGCGAGTACCACCGAATGCGGAAGTGGTATTTATGTAAGCGGCAGCGCGGGCGATACTTCCGTTGAACTGACTGACTGTGTAATCAGGGATTGTAAATCGACAGTGACGACTTCTCTTAAACAAGGGGGAGCGGCTGTCTTCATCCTGTCGGGACAAGTCCGGCTGAATAATGTAAAGCTTCTGGATAATACGTCGGTAGGTCGTGGAGGAGCTGTGCGTTGTAATAGTAAGACTGCTGTGGCATTAATGAATAATAGTTTGCTGAAAGGTAATTCCCATTCGGGTTCATGGGGCAATGGAATTCAGATGTCGGAAGGGCATATCTGCATGAACAATACTACGATTATAGAGAATGAAGGTACGGGTGCTGCCTTGAATGGTGGGGGAAGTTTCTTGCTTGTCAATAGTACGATTGTGGGAAATGGAAGTGATAGCCATGGGGCTGTCCGTTGCGAGACAGGAATTGGTGGGGATACGAAGTTTATCAATAACCTTTTGATTACCGAAAATCCTTCTGCTCCAAGTTTCAATCTGAACGGAAGCAATAAAGAAGCTTCATCAAAAGGCTATAACGTCTATCAACGCGTCATAGGCATTACGATGAGTACGCTTGATACGGCTTATCCCAATCCTGTGAACGGCACGCTGAATGAGGAAGGCGTTTATGTATGGGACATCAACCAGCTTGGTACGGTAAAAGGATATGCCACGAAGCAGGCGGTGATAGAGGTGGCAAAAAGTTTCAATCCGGTAGCTTCGCCCATTGTTAATCTGGGAGAAGCGTTTGTAGAGTGGGTTGGTGAGGATGCTTTCGGAGTAGACCAGCGTGGAGTGACCCGTAATGCCGACAAGATGCAGGCTGGCGCTTATGATGCCGTTCTGGCGAATTAAACTGTAAAACGACTGTAACATGAAAAAGATATTTTATATACTAGCTTTGGGCATCGGACTGGCCGGATGCTCCAATAACGAGGATGAATCGCTGCCGACGGGTACTTTCCCCGGAGAACGGGTAATCAGCGTTATAACAGAAGTGAATGAACCTCTGTCGCGTGCAGGATATGACGCAACGAATCTGGAACGCTTCGGATTAATGATTCGGAACAGTGAAAACGCCGCTTATAACTACCATAAACAAATGGTTGGCTCAGGAAACACCTGGAATACGTCTGACGGGCAACAAATGCTTTGGGATACGGAAAGAACGCCTGTAATGATGATAGCCTATGCGCCTTACACGGGTGAAGCCACTCCGGACGCTCCGTTAGCGGTGAACGCACTGACCAATCAGTCGGCAGAAGCGAATGTGATGGCATCCGATTTTCTGTTGATGAAAGAGACAATCGACCCGGAGAAGGATTTGACTGCCGATGGAAAGCTGAAAATCTCCTTAAATCATGCCATGAGCAAGCTGATTATTAAACTCACTGTCAATGGAACGGCGGATGCCGATATGGGTAAGTTGGGAGACATGGCTGTCAACGGGGCTGTCGTTAACGGCACTTGTGATTTGTCGGCAGCAGCTCCGGTAGTTGTTCCTGCGGCGGATGCGGCAGTAGCCACTGTGGCTCCCTATAAAGGAACGGAGTATTGCGAATGTATCCTACCCCCGCAAACGATAGCGGAAGGTTTCTCCATCAACTTCAGCTACGACGGGAAACTGTATATATGGACTGCCAAGGCAGCCGTCGAACTGGAAAAAGGAGTGGAACATACCTTGACTCTCAATGTAAATACAACTGCGCGATTGGCTGCCATGGTAGCCAGAGATTGGGCAACCGGTCAGCTTGTCGACCGGAATTAAAGAAGGAGGAGATAAACTATGAAGATTACAAAACTGATAATGGCTGCATGCATCCTGACGGGTATGGCAGCTTGTGATACAGATAAGGATATTGCAGTGTACGGTGAAGATTCCGGTGCTATTCAGATTGAAGCTGCCATTAATACGGCTTTCACCCGTAGCAATCCCGGTGCGGCGGGAGAACAGCAGAAGCAATTTAATGAAGGTGACCAAATCCAGTTGACTTGTGAAGACGGGTATCTGACTTATGCGCTCTCCGGCGGTAAATGGACACCGACCGATAACTACTATTTGAGATGGGGAGCGGAACCTGTTACTTACTCTGCCTTTTATCCGGTAGTGAACGGGGCAAGCACGCTCAATTTTACACTTCCCGCCAATCAGCAACGCCTGGAGAACCTGGCAAACGCCGATTATATGACTTGTACTGTGGCGAATGCCACCGACGACGGTTCCCGTATCCTTCGCCTAGGTATGAACCGGAAAATGGCGAAAGTCATTATGACACTGGCGGATGTAAGCGGACAAGGTAAGGTGCAAGGAGTGAAAATAGGCTCTTATCAAGGCTATATGAATGGGGAAGTGGTATCGGGTACTTCTTTGATATCACCGTTCATCACCATTCCCGAAGGCGGCAAGGCGGGACAGAACGGTTGCAGCTATACGGCTATTGTAGCTCCCGGCAAAGCGGAGACAACCGCTACATTCGTCTCTTTGAATTATCTCGGTGAGGACTTGGTGATGCCCGGCATCCCGGAACTGCAACCCGGAAAGTGTTATGAGTTCACCCTGAAGGTGGAAGGCTCGGTAATATCAATCAGTGAACCGATTGTTTCCCCGTGGGATAGCGGTACTATCCAGGGTGGAGACGCGGAAGAATTACAGTTTGCAGCCTACTATGTGAAAGAACAGCCGGCCGGAAATGCAACCGGTATGGATTGGGACAATGCCATGGGAGTGGATGCGCTACGTAATTTGTTGCAAACGAATGGCAACAGTGCTGTTTCCAATGCTAATGCTGTCAAACTGGATGGCAAGAAGATTTATGTAGCCGCAGGCTCTTATGAGATAGCGAAAGAAAACTCTGGCGTGAAGATAGAATATAGTGGTTACAGCAAACAAGTGGAAATAACGGTTGAAGGCGGATATGACCCTGCGAGTACGGGAACTGACCTGACGAAACGTGACACCGGCAAATATACGACTGCTTTTGTCAGGAATACGGGCAGTAATGCATCTGCTACAACTGACGCAATGTTTTGTCTTGGAAACCAAATAGATATAACTTTCGACGGTTGTACTTTTGACGGACAATATAAGCAAGGTGATAAAGGAAATGTGAATGGTTTTTATGCGGCGGCAGGTCAAGGCAACGCCAGCCTGCAATTGAAAAATTGTGTTGTGAAGAACTTCAACCGCAAAGGTGCTTCTGATGCAGGTTCGGCTATCAAGATAGCCAATGGAGATGTTTTCTTGGAATGTGTAGAACTTGTAGACAATTGGGCAAATAATCGAGGTGGAGCTATTCTGGTAGGTAATAATAATACTCCTCTATTATTTATGAACAATTGCCTTTTGCGTGAAAATTATGCATCGGAAGCCTGGGGTACTGCTATACATGCTGGAAATGGGTATATTTGTATGAATAATACAACTGTACTTGGCACTACGGGTACAAGTAAGAATAGTATTACTGTCAACGGAGATGCTCGCTTTATGCTTTCCAATACCACGATTGTTGGTAATTCGGGCAATCCTAACGGAGTATTCCGTGCAGGAAAGGGGGCTTCTCTTATAGTCAACTCCCTTTTCGTCAAAGGAGCAGGAACCAAGACAATTTATGCCGGTAATATAACTTCCAAAGGATACAACGTATATCAGGCGGCAGATCCCAATTGGGGGGCTATCGGTACCGATACGGACTATTCATCTCAAACTCTTCCGGCTGCTTCGTTGACTGACGGTGTTTACCAATGGACTGTGGCTAGTATTATTGACGAATTTGCAACCCGACAGGCTGTTATTGACGCGGTGAAGTCTTTCGATGTGACTGTGGGACAGCAATTTGTAGATTGGGTGGGTGAAGAAGGCTTTGGCGTAGACCAGCGTGGAGCAATTCGTAATGCAAACAAGATGCAGCCCGGAGCTTATGATGCCGGATTGTAATTGCAGCATAAAAGTAGTTCTGCAATAAAAAGGTAGAACGTTGAATATAATTAAGTAAGAAAATTAAATAACTGATGAAAGATATGAAGAAAAGCAAGTTCATTGTGCTTTTGTTACTGTTCTGTTTGCAGCCGGGTTTCCTGGCTGCACAACGGGCGGAAGCTATTCGTAAAGATGTGTTGAATCCGCGCCTGGACAAAGTATTGGTGGTGGCGCATCGTGGAAATTGGAGTATTGCCCCCGAAAACTCCGTGGCAGCCATCGACAGTGCTATCCAGATGAAAGTCGACATTGTGGAGATAGATATCCGTAAGACGAAAGACGGACAATTAGTACTGATGCATGACGATACGATAGACCGCACCACCAATGGTACAGGCAAAGTGAAGGATAAGACATTGGCTGAAATCAAGCAACTCCGGTTGAAGGATAAAGACGGCCGGCTGACGGAATATACCGTTCCCACTTTAGAAGAAGCATTATTGGCCGCCAAAGGTCAAATCATGGTGAATCTGGACAAGGCTTACAACATCTTTGATGATGTATATGCTATATTGGAGAAAACCGGCACTGCCGATTTAGTTATTATGAAAGGTGGTCATCCGGTAGAGACGGTGAAACGTGAATTCGGCTCTTACCTGGATAAAGTAATCTATATGCCCGTCGTAACGATTGACGATGAGAAATCGGTAAAAGTTATCGAGGACTATATGGAGCAGTTGCATCCCGTTGCTTTTGAATTGTGCTACCGGAATCCTTCGAGCACAGTACCTGTCAGGATGGAACGCCGACTGGCGGGAAAGAGCCTGATTTGGTATAATACCTTATGGGCTTCTTTAGCGGGAGGACATGACGATGAATTCGCGAAAAAAGACCCGGACGCAAGCTATGGATATCTCATTAATACATTAGGAGCAAGAATCCTGCAAACAGACGCTCCGGCTTACATGCTCGATTATCTGAGAAGCAAAGGATGGCATGACTAATCACCAAGAAACGAAACTTATGAACGATATACGATTTTCTTTATTGGCGGGATGGCTGTGTGTCTTACTCATGGCGGGCGGTTGTAAATCAGCGGATGATTCCAAAGCTCCGGTATCTCTGACCTGGGAAATGGGAAATTACGATGAAAACGGCAAATATTATGAGAACTCATTTGTATTGAAGAACATTTCCGCTGCTCCTTTAGGAAAGGACTGGGAGATTTTCTACTCGCAGTTTCCCCGTAAAATCCTGCCGAATGCTTCATCATTGGTAAAAGTAGAGCAGGTAAACGCTACCTATTTTAAAATGTATCCGGGTGAGGGCTTTGCCTCATTAGCTCCGGGAGATTCCCTGACAGTGATTTTCAAGTGTGACGGCGAAGTGCCGAAGAACTCGCACGCACCCGAAGGCGCTTATTGGGTAAGCTGGTCGGGTGCATCCAAAGGAAAGCCGCTTCCTGTGGTGTTGGATGCCATTCCATTACCCGTTACAGAATGGCAAAAGTCTGCCGCACAAAAGACTTACGACACCAATCTTCGTTTGGCGAACGCACGTACCTCGGAATTCCGTTCGGCAGATATCATACCTTCCGTAAAGAAAGTACTTCCCGCCGAAGGGGAAATCTTATTGGAGAAGCAACTTGCCTTGACATTCCATGACGATTTTGCAAACGAAGCAAAGCTCCTGAAAGAGAAACTGACCGGATGGTTCGGACTGGAAATAGCACCGGAAGCTCCGGTGACTATCGTTCTTGATTATCTCACGGACGATAAAAAGGCAGTAAATGAAGAATATTATGAACTTCATATTGCCGGACAGCAAATCAGAATCAACGCTGCTACTCCGCACGGAGTTTTTAATGGAACTCAAACTCTGTTAGGACTGCTGAAAGGGCAGGACAGCCCGTTACGCCTGGAAGCAATGTCTATCCAAGACTATCCGGATTTAGTATACCGGGGACAGATGATTGATATTGCCCGCAATTACACAACAGTTGATAATCTGAAGAAACTCATAGATATTCTTTCTTCCTATAAACTGAATGTGCTCCATTTCCATTTCTCGGACGATGAAGGCTGGCGCCTGGAAATTTCGGGCTTGGAAGAACTGACAACAGTCGGTGCGCGACGGGGACATACCACCGATGAACAGGAATGCCAATACCCTGCCTACAACGGTGGATACGACCCTTTTTCCGCTACAACGGGAAACGGCTATTATACCCGTGCCGAATTTATTGATTTCCTGCAATATGCAGCGGAAAGGCATATACAGGTCATCCCTGAAATAGAATCTCCCGGCCATGCCCGTGCAGCCATTGTTTCGATGAAAGCAAGATATAATAAGTACATTGATACTGACCCGGAGAAAGCGAAGGAATATCTCTTGAGTGACTTGCAAGACACTTCCCGCTATATTTCCGCACAAGCCTATACGGATAATGTAATGAATGTAGCCTTGCCGTCAACCTATCGGTTTATGGAAAAGGTGATTCAGGAAATAGTGGCGATGTATAAGGAAGCCGAAGTTCCTTTGACTACTATCCACCTGGGTGGTGACGAAGTAGCGCGGGGTGCGTGGATGGGTTCTCCTTTGTGCCAGGCATTGATGGAAGAACATGGAATGGCAAAGGCGCATGACTTGGCCGAGTATTTCATCACCCGGGTGGTTGACTGCCTGCAACAGTATAACTTGTCTTTTAACGGTTGGCAGGAAGTAGCTTTGGAGCATAAACCGGAGACTCATGCCTATTTGTCCCGGCATGCAGCCGGCATCAACTCATGGAAAACGGTTCCTGAATGGAAAGAAGACGAGATTCCTTATCAGATAGCCAACAATGGCTATCCGGTGATTCTCTGCAACGTGAACAACTTCTATCTGGATTTGGCTTATGACGCCCATCCCGATGAACCGGGACATTTTTGGGGCGGATATGTGGATGAGTCCAAAGCATTCTCCATGCTTCCGTATGACGTTTACCGTTCTTCCCGTACGGACATGGCAGGCAACCCGGTCGATGTAAGCGCCGCAGGAAAAGGAAAAACAACACTGACCGCATCAGGCAGGGAAAATATAAAAGGCGTGCAGGCACAACTGTTTGCCGAAACGATTCGAGGATTTCAATGGGTAGAATATTATATGTTCCCGAAAGTAATGGGACTGGTAGAACGCGGTTGGAATGCGCACCCGGATTGGGAAGCCCTTTCCGGCGTGGCGGAACAACAAGCCTTTGACCGGGATTTGGCACTGTTCTATGAAAAAATCAGTGTGAAGGAAATGTCTTACTGGAGCCGGATAGGGGTAAACTTCCGTTTGCCTCATCCCGGGCTCTCTGTCAAAGACGGACTTCTGTACGTCAATACCCCTATCGCAGGCGGACAGATACGTTATACGACGGATGGCACGGAACCAACGGTTGAATCAGTACTTTGGGAAGCTCCCGTAGCTTGCGGGGCAGCTATGGTGAAAGCTAAATTATTCTTTAAGGATAAGCAAAGTGTAACCAGCCTTTATATGCGGTAGTTAGCGGATAGGTATATAGGTGTACTTTTAATTTCTGTCTGTTTTATACTTTAGAATACGAAGATTTTCTCTACATTTGTCTTTATTAGTCTTGTAATCTTCTATTAAAGTGTAATACTCCGATGAAAAAAAAGTACCTGTTATTCTTTTTGATTCTTTCTTTTCCACTATATACCTGGGCCGGCAAGACCCTGGATTCGCTGCTCAGTGTGCTTGATTTGACCATTCAGGAACATGAAAAGTACGTTGTACAACGTGAATCCCGCATCGTGCATCTTAAAGATTTAGTACACGGAATAGAAGCCAGTTCTGCGGAACATTACAATCTGAACAGTCAGATATACAAAGAATACAAAGCCTTTATCTGCGATTCTGCAATCCATTATTTGAATGAAAATATCCGGATTGCAGAACGCTTGCATGATACCGACCGCAGAATAGAAAGTAAATTGCAACTTTCATTACTATTGTCCTCGACAGGAATGTACACGGAATCTATTGATGTTTTAGAATCCGTAGACCGGAGAGAAGTAGCTCCCCGTCTGATTCCCGATTATTACACCTGCTTTGACCATGTATATGGTGAACTGAGCGTATATACACAGGATAAGACACTTTCGGGACATTACTGGAGTATATCGCAGGCATATAAGGACTCCTTGTATGCTATATTACCCCATGAATCCGAAGAATACCTGCTGATGCACGAAGCGCTGCTTCGTGACCGTCACCAGTATGAGGAAGCCTTGAAGATAAACGACATCCGTCTGGCAGAAGCCGAACCCAATACCCCGCAATATGCATTGGTTACTTATCACCGTTCTCTCATTTATAAATATAGCAATGACAGGCAAGGCGAGAAAGAGAACCTGTGCCTTTCCGCCATTTCCGATATTCGTTCTGCCATTAAAGACCATGCATCGTTATGGATGCTTGCGCAGTTGCTTTACGAGGATGGCGATATGGAACGTGCATATCAGTGTATGCGCTTTTCCTGGAATGCGACCAAATTCTATAATGCCCGCCTGCGTAGCTGGCAAAGCGCCGATGTACTTTCGTTGATTGACAAGACCTATCAGGCCATGATTGAGAAACAGAACGACCGTTTGCAACAGAATCTGCTGCTGATTACCGCATTGCTGGTCTTGTTGATGGTAGCTTTAGGCTATATTTACCGCCAGATGAAGAAGCTGGCAGACGCCCGTAATCATCTCCAGGTGGCTAACGGGCAATTAAATGGATTGAATGAAGAGTTGAGACAGATGAACAGTTGCCTGTCCGCTACCAATATCGAACTTTCGGAATCCAACCAGATTAAGGAAGAATATATCGCCCGCTTCATCAAGCTATGCTCTACCTATATCAACCGTTTGGATGCCTATCGCCGCATGGTGAACAAGAAAGTATCCGCCGGACAGATAGCGGAACTGTTAAAGATAACGCGCTCACAAGATGCGCTTGATGAAGAGCTGGAAGAACTTTATGCTAACTTTGATACGGCTTTCTTGCATCTCTTCCCCGATTTTGTGAAGAAGTTCAATGATCTGTTGCAGGACAATGAACGGATTGTGCTGAAGAAAGACGAGTTGCTGAATACCGAATTACGAATCTTTGCCCTGATACGCCTGGGCATTGAAGACAGTTCGCAGATTGCGGAATTTCTCCGTTATTCGGTGAACACAATTTATAACTACCGGGCGAAAGTGAAGAATAAAGCTCGTGGTTCGCGAGAGGATTTTGAAGATTTAGTACGAAAAATCCGCTGATTGGAACTGTAAACTATCCACTTTTTTAGAGATGTAAACTAGAGGTAATGCGTTGGTAATAAATGGGTTGAATCTTTTGATAATCCACTTATTGACCCCTCTTCGTGAGCTCACCTCGATTTCTTTATACTTTTGACCTGTGCTTCGAAAGCAATGGGACAAGCTCCGTTGCAGACGAACGTTTATTATTAACTTTTAAATTAGTACGCATGAAAAAGAACAGGCGAAAAATCCTTTCGGGGAGTCGCAAGATTTTCTTTGCTATCCTTGCAATGTTTTTATCTTTGAGTGCAAATGCACAGCAAATTACCGCGTCCGGTCAGGTCATGGATGCCCAAAAAGAGCCGCTTATTGGTGTCAGTGTACAGGAGAAAGGTACATCTAATGGAGCAATCACCGATTTGGATGGTAACTTCACGTTAAATGTGAAACAAAATGCCATTCTGATATTCTCGTATGTGGGTTACAAGTCGCAGGAGATGAAGGCAGTCCGCCAGATGAAAGTCACGCTTCAGGAAGACAATGAGGTGCTTGACGAAGTGGTGGTGATTGGTTATGGCTCAGTGAAACGGAAAGATGTCACTACCGCTATCTCTTCCGTATCCACCAAAGACCTGGATATGCGCCCTATCGTATCGGCAGGTCAGGCTATCCAGGGAAAGGCAGCCGGTGTGTCGGTGATTCAGCCTAATGGTACGCCGGGTGGTGAAATGTCTATCCGTGTGCGTGGTACGACTTCGATGAATGGTAGTAACGACCCGCTGTATGTAGTGGACGGAGTGCCCGTAGACAACATCAAATTCCTTTCTCCGAACGATATTGAGAGTATGCAGATTCTGAAAGATGCTTCTTCGGCTTCTATCTACGGTTCCCGAGCTGCCAATGGTGTAATCCTGATTACCACCAAAGCCGGTGCGACAGGAAATGCGAAAGTATCTCTGACGGCTCAGTTCGGATTGAACAAAGTAGCGGATAAGGTAGAATCCCTGAACTCTGCGCAGTACAAAGAGTTGCAGGACGAAATCGGGCTTGTTTCCTTGCCGGACGGATTGCCCGACCGCACAGATTGGTTTGATGAAACCTATACGACCGGAAAGACACAGAATTACCAGGTAGCCGTATCCAACGGTAACGAGAAAATGAAATATTACCTTTCCGCCGGATACCTGAAAGAACAGGGAGTACTCGACATCTCTTACTACAAACGCTATAACTTCCGTGTGAATCTCGAAAATCAGGTTCGCAAATGGCTGACCGTGAGTGCCAACATCTCTTATTCGGATTATACCAGCAACGGCGGTGGCGCCATGGGAACCGGTTCTAATCGCGGCGGCGTCATCCTGGCGGTTATCAATACACCGACCTACGCACCTATTTGGGATGCCTTGAATCCCAACCAATACTATAATAACTTTTATGGTGTGGGCAATATCACCAACCCGTTGGAAAATATGGCACGCGCAAAGAACAACAAGGATAAGGAGACCCGCTTGTTGGCTTCGGGTAATGTATTGCTGACTCCTTCCCCCGACTTGAAATTCAAGTCCACCCTTCCCTTTGACCGCCGTAATGCTGTCAACACTACTTTTCTCGACCCTGTCTCTACCACTTGGGGACGTAACCAATACGGTGAGGCTTCGGACAACCGGAATATGAACACCGTTCTGACATTTGACAATGTACTGACTTACAATAAGAACTTCAAGAAGCACGGGCTGGAAGTGATGGCAGGTTCATCTTGGACGGACTCTGATTATTCTAACAGTTGGATTAACGGTTCGCATTATCGCAGCGACCAGATTCCGACGTTGAATGCTGCCAATAAAATATCATGGGACAACACCGGAACAGGCGCTTCACAATGGGGAATCATGTCTTTCTTCGGACGTGTTGCCTATAATTTCGACAGTAAATATCTGCTGACAGCCAATCTCCGTGCCGACGGCTCTTCCAAACTGCATCCCGACCATCGTTGGGGAGTATTCCCGTCGTTCTCTGCCGCATGGCGTATCTCTTCAGAGAAGTTCATGCAGAACCTTACATGGATTGATGACTTGAAACTGCGTGGTGGCTGGGGACAGACTGGTAACCAGTCGGGTATTGGGGATTATGCCTACCTGCAACGCTACAATATCGGACGTATCGAATGGTTCAAGAAAGGCGAGGAAGGGGACAAGACCGACTATGCAAATGCCGTCCCCACTATCAGCCAGGCAAACTTGCGTACATCCGATTTAACCTGGGAGACTACTACACAGACAAATATCGGTCTGGACTTGACAATCCTGAACGGACGGCTGACTTTCAATGCCGACTATTACTATAAGAAAACCAAGAATATGTTGATGAACGTCTCACTGCCTGCCGGTGCTGCCGCATCCACTTCCATTGCCCGCAATGAGGGGGAGATGGTGAACAAAGGCTTCGAGCTTTCTATCAGCTCGAAGAACTTCCGAGGCGGATCCTTTACCTGGGATACGGATTTCAACATCTCTTTCAACCGTAATAAACTAACGAAACTGGAACTGCAAAAAGTATATTACGACGCAAAAACATCGGACGTAATCAATGACTATGTGGTACGTAATGAGCCGGGACGCGCTTTGGGTGGTTTCTACGGTTATATCAGTGACGGCGTAGACCCCGAAACCGGTGAACTGATGTATCGCGACTTGAATAATGACGGAAAGATTTCGTCGTCCGACCGTACCTATATAGGTGACCCGAACCCAGATTTCACCTACGGTATGACGAATACATTTTCCTGGAAAGGCTTCAACCTGAGTATCTTTATCCAGGGCTCTTACGGAAACGACATCTATAACGCTTCGCGCATTGAAACGGAAGGTATGTACGACGGCAAGAACCAGTCGACCCGCGTCCTGAACCGTTGGAAAATCCCCGGACAGATAACAGATGTACCTAAAGCCAATTTCAAGCTGCTCAACTCCACTTATTTCGTGGAAGACGGTAGTTACCTGCGGCTGAAAGATGTTTCCTTATCCTACAACTTCAAAGGCAAACTTCTGAAGAAATGGGGCATCACCCGCCTGCAACCCTATTTCACCGCCAGCAACCTGCTGACATGGACCAGCTACTCCGGTATGGATCCGGAAGTAAACCAATGGGGAAATAGCGGTACGGTACAAGGTATTGACTGGGGTACGTATCCGCATTGCAGGTCATACGTGTTTGGTATAAATGTTGAATTCTAATGAAAGGAAAGATTATGAAACTAAAATATCTATTTTGCGGATTAACATCCGGTTTACTGTTGGGACTTTCTTCCTGCTCACTGAATTATGAGCCATTAGATACTTATTCGGATGTGACGGAAGGAGTAACGGACAATGGTACAAAGATTGTGTTCAAGGATAAAGCGGCGGTTGAAAGCCACCTTACAACGCTTTATAATCAGATGCGCGACCGCCAGGAACACTGGTATGTGGACTTGCTGCTGATATCAGACTCTCACGCGGATAATGCCTATGCCGGCACTACGGGAGCAGAAGTAGTCCCGTTTGAGAATAACTCCATTGAAGGTTCCAACTCTGTATTGGAACGTGACTGGAACCGCTATCTGGAAGATGTGGCCCGTGCCAACAAGTTGATTTGTAACATCGATCTGGTGACCGACAATTCGTTGACTACCACCGAACGGGCACAATACAAAGCCGAAGCAAAGATATTCCGTGCCATGGTTATGTTCGATATGGTTCGTCTTTGGGGAGACTTCCCCGTCATTACCACCGTGGCGGACGATATCACCTCTGAAAATATTGATGATGTATATCCACAATATTTCCCGGAGCAGAACACGGAACTTGAAGCCTATCAGCAGATTGAGAAGGACTTGCTGGACGCAGTGCTTTATGCTCCGGACAATACGCCGGGTAATAAGACATTGTTTACCAAATCGGTAGCCCGTACATTATTGGCAAAGATTTATGCGGAAAAGCCGTTGCGCGACTATGCAAAAGTGATTCAGTACTGCGATGAAGTAAAAGCCGACGGATTCGACCTTGTGGACGATTTCAGTGATTTGTTTGGAATGAATGATGCCGGAACGGATGCGAAGATGCGCAATACAAAAGAATCTATCCTGGAAGCCCAATTCACTCCCGGAGCCGGAAACTGGTGTTCGTGGATGTTTGGTCGTGACTTGGTGAACTGGAATACGAACTTCACTTGGGCAAAATGGGTAACGCCATCCCGCGACCTGATTAACGCCTTCAAGAAAGAAGGGGATGAAGTCCGTTTCAAAGAGTCTGTTGTCTATTATGACTGCCAATGGAGCAATTACTACCCGTCGGACAATTACCCGTTCATGTACAAATGCCGTTCGGCAAACAGCAGCATTATTAAATACCGCTATGCCGACGTATTATTACTGAAAGCGGAAGCACTGATAATGCAGGACACGCCGGATTTGGATGCGGCTGCCGATATTATTGATGAGATTCGCGGGCGTGCCGGACTGGGAGCACTTTCGGTTTCCACCCGTTCTAATAAGGATGCTATGCTGAACGCACTGCTTAAAGAACGCCGTTTGGAACTTGTCTTCGAGGGACAGCGCTGGTTCGACCTTGTCCGTCTGGATAAAGTGGAAGAAGTGATGAATGCGGTGTATGCCAAAGATTCCGGGCGAAAAGCACAGGTTTACGTTTTCGACAAGACTTCCTATCGCTTGCCTATCCCGCAATCGGTCATTGATGCGAACGATAAGATTCAGCAAAATCCGGGGTATTAATTCAATTCAAAAACATATAAACTCAAAAATATGATTAACATGAAAAATATAGCATTGACCTTATTAGGATGCTTCACCATATTGGCTGCTTGCAGCAACAGTGACGACGCGGAAAAACCGGTTGCGCCCGTTCCGACCGGAGACGTGACCATTTATACGACAACCAACAGTCTGACCCGCGACCTGGCTCGTGATGCCGTTAATTTCAGTTCGAAAGACAACTTGGCACCTACTTCAATCACTCTGAACCCTGCGGAGCAGTATCAGACTATGGACGGATTCGGAGCCGCTATCACAGGCGCTACCTGCTTTAACCTACTGCAAATGAAACCGGCAGACCGTCATGCTTTTCTTACGGAAACCTTCTCTGATAACAGTGGTTTCGGCTTTAGCTATATCCGTATTTCCATCGGTTGTTCGGACTTCTCATTGAGCGAATATACTTGCTGTGATACCAAAGGCATTGAAAATTTTGCTTTGCAGAGCGAAGAAAAGAATTATATCCTGCCTGTTCTGAAAGAGATTCTGTCTATCAACCCTTCCATTAAGATTATGGCTGCACCCTGGACGTGCCCGCTATGGATGAAAGTGAAGAGCCTGACAGACCTTACCCCGCTTACGTCCTGGACAAACGGGCAGTTAAATCCCGCTTACTATCAGGATTATGCTACTTATTTTGTGAAATGGGTACAGGCATTCAAAGCCGAAGGAATTGATATTTATGCCGTCACTCCACAGAACGAACCGTTGAATCGTGGTAACTCGGCTTCACTCTACATGAGTTGGGAAGAACAGAGGGACTTTGTGAAAACTGCTCTCGGCCCCCAATTCGCTGCTGCCGGACTGTCTACAAAGATTTATGCATACGACCATAATTATGATTACAGCAACATTGAATCGGAAAAGAACTATCCCGGCAAAATGTATGAAGACGGAGAAGCTTCCCAATACCTGGCAGGCGCAGCCTATCACAATTACGGCGGCGACCGTGAAGAACTCCTGAATATACACAAGGCGTATCCGGACAAAGAACTCCTGTTTACGGAAACTTCTATCGGAACTTGGAACAGCGGGCGTGATTTATCGAAACGACTGCTCGAAGACATGAAAGAAGTGGCATTGGGCACGATTAACAACTGGTGTAAGGGCGTTATCGTCTGGAACCTGATGCTTGACAATGACCGCGCCCCCAACCGTGAAGGCGGCTGCCAGACTTGTTATGGAGCGGTAGATATTAGCAACAGCGATTATAAGACGATTATCCGTAACTCCCACTACTATATCATCGCCCACCTTTCAAGCGTTGTGAAGCCGGGAGCCGTGCGTATCGGTGCAACAGGTTATTCTGACAGCAATATCATGTATTCTGCTTTCGAGAACCCGGACGGGACGTATGCCTTTGTACTGATGAACAACAACGAAAAGACAAAGAAAATAACCTTCAGTGACGGTAAGCGTCATTTTGCCTATGATGTTCCGGGCAAATCAGTGACCTCTTACCGTTGGGCGAAGTCGGAATAAGAACCTTAAAACGATAAAGACAATGAAAAGAAGTATCTATATAATACTGGCGTTGGCAGGAATACTGGCAATGAATTCCTGTAGTGATGACGAGTTCCTGTCGGGCAATCCGGATATGGAATTCATCACAGGAAAAGTTAGCGCTCTTTATGGCGACAGCCTTCCGTTTACGATTAAGGCTTCGGATATCGACGTTCCTCTTTCTACATTGAAAGCAAAGCTCTTCTATGGCGAAGAGCAGGTATCCGAAACGGTCATCCGCACAAAGACAAGCGGCAGTGACTATTCCGGAAAGGTCTTTGTTCCTTACTATCCCAATATAATTGACGGCAGGGCGACCTTGAAATTTGTACTTCAGAACATTCATTTCACTACGACTGAAATGGAACAGGAAGTAGTGTTGTCTCGTCCGGACTTTCCTTACGTGACTTTGGTGGATGAGATGGGAGAGGAGTACTTGATGAAAAGGCAGTCGTTGTATAATTATAGTGTGACCGGCAGATTTCCTCAAGACTTGAAGGCCTATATCAAAACACCGAAAGTAGGGGAGAACGGCAACGAACTGACTTTCGGTTGGGATAATGACAATCTGCTTGCAGAAGGAAAGAACGTGAATCCTATCACCTTCTCCGGTACGGCAAAAGAGCCTTATGAAGTGACATTCAATGCCCTTACATACGAAGTTACCCCATTGGTGAATGTCCTGTTTGATGGAGAGAAAATGATAGCGCAAGATGCGAATACGTATCTTATACAGAAATCCTTTACTCAAGGACAGTCAATCGTGGTGTCGGGTATTGATATGAACGGTTGGTGGATAAACCCTGATTATTTCACGAAAGAATCTGATGGTACGTTGACTTTCTTGCCGATGGACGGTAAGTACCGGGTGGTTGCCAATATGAAACAGAAGTATTTCGGGGTTACCCGTATGGACGGTGATAAAGAGGCTACCCTTTCT
Organism: Bacteroides congonensis; assembly: GCF_900130125.1. Classification (GTDB taxonomy): domain Bacteria; phylum Bacteroidota; class Bacteroidia; order Bacteroidales; family Bacteroidaceae; genus Bacteroides; species Bacteroides congonensis. Next base: position 616,736 of record NZ_FQXY01000010.1, on the reverse strand, counting down.
GAAGACGGGCATGGTGCTATCTGGCTGTTAGGATGGGGAGTCGGTTCTCCTTCATTGGATTATCAGTTTGGTTGGAATGAGGGGCAGGCATACTGCGTACCCGAGATTTCGTCTAAGAAGTATCAATTCATGGCAACGGCAGGGCCCGAACATGGTTCGTCTGTCGGACAGCGTATCAGGGCAGACTATTTGGGTTGTAAATTCTACTTCCAGAACGCTTGGGGAGGCGAGTTCTCCAATAGCAACCAATTAACGGTAGCAGCGGGTTCGGAATCTCTCATAAAGGTGCTTGACAGCGGAAATATTGAGTTTGCGGACGGTGCAAGTCTGGAAGAGGGCGCAACTTACGTTCTTACGGTTGATTTGACAGCAGGTATTACTAAAGGTGTGGTTTCTTTAAAGAAGATTTCAGATGGAGAGGTGAAGCCGGAACCGGCGGTAGTGCAGACTTTTTATTTCGACTTCGGCTCTATTACGGCAGCTCAAGGCACTGTGACTGAGGGACCCGATGTGAATAACCATTATTGGAATAATATAACTAATAATGAATCAGGTAATAAATATGCGGCAGCAGGTACGGTTTATTCTCCTCTGGTTAATTCTGAAAATGCTCAAACTGATTATGCTTTGACTTTGGATGTCCGTTTCTCTACTAATGGAAAGAGTGGGGGTGGTGGTTTATTAGAACCGCAGGCTGATTTGTTGAATGATTTGGCTGTGGCATCCGCTACCGAAGATTATTTCTTTACCGAACAGAATGAAAATGAGGACAGAAGTTTTACTTTTTCAGGATTGGATAAAGAGAAAGGATATAAGTTTTACATATTCGGTAGCCGGAAAACGAACGCTACTGATATCCGTATCGTAAATTATATTATGTCGGGTTCTAATGAATATACGGGTGAATTACAAACTTCAGGTGATAATTGCGGAGGTGAAGGTATTCATCAGAACATTAAAGATATCTGTGAGTCAGAAATGATTTATCCGAATGAAAATGGCGAGATAAAGTTTACTTTGGCAAAAAAGCAAGGTAGCTATGCTGCGCTCAATGCTCTGAAGATGGAGGAATATACCAATGTTAAATGATAAAGAAATCAGAACTTAATAAGATTAATAGAATATGAAGAAATATATGTTATTGGTATTCGCTTTATTTGGAATGCTGGCGATAGGTTCTTGTAATGATGATGAACCGGTAGTCCCCCCTTCACCGGGTGAAGAAATTGAAATTCCGGAATCGGCAACACCGGTATTGGTACAGACATTATACTTTGATTTTGGCTCCCAAACGGATGGGCGGGGGAGCTTGACCGAAGGGCCTGACGCAAACAATCATTATTGGAATAATATAACCAATAATGACGGAAACTATGCCGCGATTAATACAGTCTACTCTTCTTTGGTTAACTCGGAGAATACTTCAGTGACTTATGAACTGACCCTGAACAGCCGCTTTTCCACCAACGGACAGAGCGGTGGCGGCGGTCTGCTCGAACCTCAGGAAGAGTTGTTGAAGGATTTTGCCATGGCTTCTGCCACAGAAGACTACTTCTTTATTGAGTCCGGTGAGAATAACAGCAGTTTTACATTCAGTAACCTCGACCCGAAGAAAGCATATAAATTCTATGCATTCGGCAGCCGGAGCACTACGCAGACACGTACTGCTTATTATACAATGACGGGATTGAACCTCTATCAAGGCGAATTGCAGACTTCCGGAACCAACTGTGGTGGCGAAGGTATCAACCAGAATATACAGAATATCTGTGAGTCAGAGCTCATTTATCCGGATGATGCTGGCAATATAAAATTTACCGTTTCGAGAAAGAACGGTGACTATATTGCGTTAAATGTGCTGAAAGTAGAAGAATATACCGATATAGAACGCCCCGAACAATTTACGTCACTCACTATGAGCGGCAGTGCTGTGGAGGAAGGTCAAGTATCGATGCATATGGTATCTGCCGACGGGAGTCCGACAAATGTTTTTGAAGCGTACACCTCTTTCGGTTCCGGTGACTTCTCGTTCAAGGGAACCACAAAAGACGGCAAGACTGTAAACATCGGAAAAGGGTATAAAGAAGGAGTGGTGGCTACAAATAATTATAGCATTGCCGCCCCTGTGACCGGACAGATTCGTCTTACCATTGACCTGAGCAGTAAAACGTACGAAATCACCCCGATAGAAAGCTGGACACTTGTGGGAAGCGTCACTCCGAACGGATGGACGGTAGACAAAGGGGTTCCTTTGGCTTATCAGGGAAAAGGTGTCTGGGGCGGAAGAGTGAAGTTGACCGGAATATCCGGTGTGAGTGACCGCGAACGCTTTAACTTTGTGATGAACAGGAGCTGGGATTACGTGATGAAACGTGTGAAAGGTACGACAAATGAAGTCGGCATGGGTACGCAGGGATATAATACCGAGGATATCAACCTGAACCACGGTACTTATCACATTACACTGGACTTGCGCAGATATGTTTACTATATCGACTGTGGTGAAGAAGGTATCGACCCTTTCAAAATCTCCGTAATGGGTTCTTCCGTTGCCAACGGGCAGGGAGCAACGAATAATCATGGTTATGCTTATATGTATGGTGAACTGCTTGACGAGCGTTTCCGTAACCAGGAAAGCAAATTTCCGTGGTACACTTCCGGTATAGCCGTTAATGGCAATAATACGCTTAACCTGCTGGCACGTTACAACGACTTGATTCACGACTGCGGCACTTATGTGATTTTCGGTCTTTCACTGGGAAATGAAGGTATTCACAATGCAGCCGACCAACAGGCGGTCTACAACCAATTCAGGGATAATATGCAAACTCTGATTAAGAAAGCCCGTGAAGACGGGAAGTATCCTGTGATGATGAACAACTATACCCGTGGCGATTTTGATGCAAGCGACTATGAATACGTGAAGCAAATGAATCTGTTGATTCATGAGTGGGACCTTCCTTCTGTCAATCTGTTGGGAGCGATAGATAACGGCAGCGGTGTATGGGCGAACGGCTATCAGAATGGTGATGATATTTATCATCCTACTACCGACGGACATCGTGAATTTACCTATGCCATGGTTCCTTCCCTGTTTGATGCGATAGATGCGGGCAAAAAACAACCGGTACGTGTCATCGGCACTTCCTACTCTCTGGCAGATAAAAGAGTACTGGAATTCACTCCCGAAGAAACCGTACATCCGTTTACAATCTCTTTCAAAGTGAAAGGAACGGCAGACGGAATCATCGCTTCTTTTGCCAATGGCGGTAATGCGACCGGAACTCTGAAGATTCAGGATGGAGTGGTAGTATATGACTCCCCGTTGACTGGAGAAATAAAAGGTACGGTAAATGTGACGGATAATCAGTGGCATGTAGTATCTTTGACACACTATTATGCTCAGGGGCGTACGCTGTTATATACAGACAAGGCATTAGCTGGAGAGTTGGATGAAAAGCTGACCGTCGGAAAATTCATTGTTGGTGATAATACTTCCACAGTAGGCAGGGAATATAGCGAGCTGTTCTTCTATCGTTCGGCTATGGTTCAGGAAGAGATAGATAAGCTCTGTGATGGAAGGATGCTGAAATCCAGCTTGGAAATATATGCTCCCTTGGATGGCTCGAAGTCAACGATTGAGAACCTTGCCCAAAGTATGAATAGTGTTACATTAAAGACTGAATAAGGATGTATGATACTGGTTGCATCGGGTTACAATTATAAAAAACATTAATAAAGCCGGATGCAACTAGTAACTACCCCTTGTTTGCGAGTCTTTAATTATAAATATATGGATTTATAACTTACTTCTTATATCATAAATAAACATGAAACTTAAAGCAATGTTACTTGGCTTGTCTATTATGGCTGCACTGCCTGCCTCAGCGCAGAAACCGGTGTATCTGGATACGAATAAGCCAATCGAAGAGCGAGTAAAAGACGCATTGAGCCGGATGACCCTTGAAGAAAAGGTGAAGATGCTTCATGCACAGTCAAAATTCAGTTCGGCAGGCGTACCCCGTCTCGGAATCCCGGAGGTATGGGCTACCGACGGCCCTCACGGCATCCGCCCGGAAGTATTGTGGGATGAATGGGACCAGGCAGGATGGACAAACGATTCCTGCATCGCTTACCCCGCATTGACTTGCCTTTCCGCCACATGGAATCCCGAGATGTCTCATCTTTACGGAAAAAGTATCGGTGAAGAGGCGCGTTACCGGAAAAAAGATATCTTGCTAGGCCCCGGTGTGAACATCTATCGTACTCCTTTGAACGGACGTAATTTTGAATATATGGGCGAAGACCCGTATCTGTCCGCCACGATGGTAGTTCCTTATATCAAAGGAGTGCAGGAGAACGGTGTAGCCGCCTGCGTGAAGCATTACGCACTGAACAACCAGGAATTCAACCGGCATACCACTAACGTGCATCTGAGCGACCGTGCCCTTTATGAAATATACCTGCCTGCTTTTAAAGCTGCCGTTCAGGAAGGCGGAACATGGTCGATTATGGGCTCTTATAATCTTTATCAGGGACAACACGGCTGCCACAACAAACGTCTGCTCAAAGACATTCTTCGTGATGAATGGGGCTTTGACGGCGTAGTAGTGTCCGACTGGGGTGGTGTACATAATACCGAACAAGCCATCTACAACGGACTGGACTTGGAATTCGGTTCGTGGACAAACGGATTGTCTGCCGGAACCCGTAATGCTTATGATAATTATTACCTGGCTTTCCCTTACCTGAAACTGATTAAGGAGGGTAAAGTCGGAACAAAAGAGTTGGACGAGAAAGTCAGCAATATCCTTCGTCTGATTTTCCGTACTTCGATGGATCCGCATAAGCCGTTCGGCTCTTTAGGTTCTCCTGAACATGGACAAGCCGGTCGTAAGATAGCTGAAGAAGGAATCGTTCTTTTACAGAACAACAATAACGTGTTGCCTATTGACTTGAACAAAGCGAAGAAAATAGCCGTTGTCGGTGAGAATGCAATCAAGATGATGACAGTAGGCGGTGGCAGTTCTTCCTTGAAAGTGAAGTATGAGATTTCTCCGTTGGACGGTTTAAAAGCACGTGCCGGCTCACAGGCAGAGATTGTATATGCCCGTGGATATGTAGGCGACCCGACAGGCGAATATAACGGTGTGAAAACCGGGCAGAACCTAAAAGATGACCGCTCGGAAGATGAACTTCTCGCTGAGGCTCTGCAAGTGGCTAAGGACGCGGATTATGTTATCTTCTTCGGTGGGCTGAACAAGAGCAATCACCAGGATTGTGAAGATTCTGACCGTGCTTCTTTAGGCTTGCCATACGCACAGGACAGAGTCATAAGTGAACTGGCAAAGGTTAATAAAAACCTTATATTTGTCAATATCTCCGGTAATGCAGTGGCTATGCCTTGGGTGAACGAAGTCCCCGCCATTGTACAAGGCTGGTTCTTGGGTTCGGAAGCCGGAACGGCTCTTGCTTCGGTTTTAGTAGGAGATGCGAACCCTTCCGGAAAACTACCTTTCACTTTCCCTGTAAAACTGGACGATGTAGGTGCTCATAAACTGGGTGAATATCCGGGTAATAAGGAAGAGCTCGCAAAATCAAAGCATAGGGGGGATACTATTAATGAAACTTATCACGAAGACATCTTTGTAGGTTATCGTTGGGCAGATAAGGAGAAAATCAAACCGTTGTTCCCCTTCGGTCACGGATTGAGCTACACCACATTTGCTTACGGCAAGCCTTCGGCTGACAAGAAAACAATGACAGCCGACGATACGATTTCCTTCACTGTCAATGTGAAAAATACAGGAACTCGTGAAGGTCAGGAAGTTGTTCAACTTTATATCAGCGACAAGAAATCTTCTCTACCCCGTCCGGTAAAAGAACTGAAAGCTTTCCAAAAAGTAAAACTGGCTCCGGGAGAAGAGAAAGCGGTAACGTTGACGATAGACAAAAAAGCATTGAGCTTCTTCGATGATGCAAAACACGAGTGGATAGCCGAACCGGGTAAGTTTGAAGCAGTTATCGGAAGTTCATCAAGGGATATGAAGGGGAGTGTACCCTTTGAATTGAAATAGGTAGAAGTTTGGTAAAAATGGATTCTTGGGAGAATGTTACTATCTTGTCAAGATAGGAGTAACATTCTCCTTCTTTCTTTAAAACTTTTCTAAATCACTATTAGAAAAGATGGTTTCTCTTTGGAATTCAGTAGAATAATTGTGATATTTGCGCTAACGCAACCGCTGTTACAGTAACCACTGTTGCATTAATTGATAGATAGCTTATGAAATTCTACGATAGAAAAAGGGAAATAGAGATATTGCAGGAGATTGAGGAACTCTCATCCGAGTATGCACAAATGACAATGATGGTAGGACGTCGTCGTATCGGAAAGACTACTCTTTTGAAGAATGCGTTTGTGAAGACTCCCGTGCTTTATTTTTTTGTCGGCCGAAAGAATGAAGTTTTGCTCTGTGAAGAGTTTGTCAATGAAGTCGAGATAAAACTGCATGAGACCTTGGGGCAGTTTACAAGCTTTTCCCAATTATTTAAAGTAATCATGCAACTTTCCAAACGTTTGAACTTTACATTGATTATAGATGAATTTCAAGAATTCAGAAATCTCAATCCATCTGTGTTCAGCGACATGCAGAATATTTGGGACTCAATAAAGGAAGAAAGCAAGATTAATCTGGTGCTTTGTGGTTCTATTTATTCGATGATGAAACAAATATTTGAGAATGCAAAAGAGCCTCTTTATGGTCGGGTGACATCCCGGATACATTTGAAACCTTTTGATATGTCTACCCTAAAAGAAATATTACATGATTATCATCCCCAATATACATCGGAAGATTTGTTGGCATTTTATATGATAACGGGTGGAGTCGCAAAATATATCGAGCAATTGGTTGTACGCAAAGCTTTTACTAAGGATAAAATATTGAAGACGGTTCTCTCGGAGGGCTCCTATTTTCTGGAAGAAGGACGAGATGTATTAATTGAGGAATTTGGTCGGGATTATACAAATTATTTTTCTGTTTTGTCATTGATAGCTTCGTCCAAAACTTCCAGAGGGGATATTGAGAGTACGTTAAATATGCCTGTAGGTGGTTATTTGGATAAGTTGGAAAACGAGTATAATCTGATTAGGCGTACTCGTCCTTTTATGGCCAAGGAAGGAAGCCGGAATAATAAATATAAGATAGAGGATAACTTTCTCCGGTTCTGGTTCAGGTTTGTTTATAAATACCGGAGCGCTGTTGAGATAGGCAATTTGGATTATGTACGTGAAATTGTCGAGCGGGACTATGAAACCTTCAGTGGAAACGTATTGGAGAAATATTTTCGTGTTTGCTTGGCTGAATCTAAGGAATATTCTGATGTGCAAGGCTATTGGGATAGAAAAGGCGAAAATGAGATTGATATTGTGGCGGTGAATGATTTTGAAAAGCGTATGCTGATAGGCGAAGTGAAAAGGAATGAAGCACGTATCAATTTACACATCTTAGAAAATAAGGCGGTAGCGATAGCCCGACAATATGCCGATTATCAGATTGAATATCGTGGATTTTCATTAAAGGATATGTAACTCTCTAATAGTTTACAAACGGAGGTTCACCAGTTTCACCTTAATCTGAACAACTACATATCAGCGACTTATGGTGAAAGAAAGCATAAAAATCAGCATACATTAGCCTTCACACCCTTCACCGTTTTTTTCAAATATGCTATAATCAAAAACAAATATGCTTATAGCAAAAATAAATATGCTATAATCAAATGTCCCGTCAGGTATTAACATTTGAACTATTAGGTATTAATACCCTGTACCTAGGATGTTAATACTTGAACTGTTGGGTATATATACCCAAGACGCTGGATCTATATATCCAAGACGTTGGAGCTATATGTCCAACACATTGGAACTATATGTCCAATAAACGTTGTAAGACAGATTTATGTGCTGTGAAGGATGTGAAGGACGATTACTTCTATGTTTTCCCCTTTACGTCACCATAAGTCGCTGATTCATAGTCGTTCATATGAAGGTGAAACTGGTGAACCCTTTGAATGCATATTATAGTTATAGGTTAATCTTAGAGGTTTTTGTACTGAGTTTATTACTATGAATTCTAAATTATACGGATTTTCTATCTCCTTTTCTGATTTTATATTCTATCTTTGTAGTGCATTCCATTTTAGACCACGACAGGGAAACCTGCCGTACCAATGTGGCGGGCTTTTTTATGCCCGTCCCATCAGTCCTATATGGCGGTTTCGTACCCCCATGTAGGATGTTAATGCACCTACTGCTGTCGTGGATAGTGGAATGCAATGGGACAGGCGGAACCGCTTCTTTTATTTTCTAAAACTACCTTTCTGTATCGCCCCATTGAACTTAATTTATTCACCATTTAATTTTAAATTCTTATGGAAGAGGTTTTAAACAATCAGCAAGTTCGCCCGGGGGACGCGACACAATTCATGCATGCCATTTTTTCATCAGATGATGAAATGATGACTTTTTATCTGACATTTAGTCGTTTTGTTAATCCTGACAGTTATTTGGTGCAATGCACCGACCGGAAAAGATTGGAAGATTTGGCTAATGTACTTCGTAGCAATGTGGTGGCTTTTAATGCTATTCATAGCTATAAGTCTATAAGTGTGAAAGAGGTGATTAAAGGATTTGGAATGTATATGATGAGTATTCATATTTCTAATGCCAATCGTCAGCAAGGTGCCGATGCGGTAGGCAGTTTGATTAATTGCGTAATAGATATAACCAAAAATAGTTGGCAATTTAGAAAAATGAGTCGGTCTAACTATATACATCTTGAGAATGTATTATACCTGTTGAGCCGATTGGATGCAGAAACTAGTGAAGAAAAAGATGATAAAAGGGAGAGTGATATTATGATAAAAGCCGAATGTAACGGAAAGTAAAGCATCTTCTCTCTTTACAGAAGCAAGGAAGTACCACGCGGCTTTCCACCTAATAGTGCAGCTTTTTACCTCTTTGTAAAAAGATAAAGTGATTTTTTGTATTTGATGTCACAGCAAATGAAAAAAATCACTTTCTTTGCACTATGATGCAAAAATGGCAGGAAGAACTGAAAAAGGGAAACGAAAAAGCTTTTAGTATCATTTTTAATGAATATTATAGCCTTTTGTGCGCTGTTTCTTATCAATATGTGCAAGATGTACAGATTAGTGAAGCAGTAGCGGAGGATGTATTCTTTACACTATGGGAAAAGCGTCATGAAGCTTTGCCTGTGTCTTCACTGAAGGCTTATCTGTTGAAGGCTGTCCGGAATCATAGTATAGATTATCTTCGTACTCAAAAAAATGAGCAATTCCTGGATCTGGAATCAGTCACCTCCCGTTGTTTTGTGCGTGAGGAAGATATTTTCGAACGATATGTTATGGAGGAACTAGAGGCGATGATAAGTGAAAAGATTGCCTTGCTTCCTGAAGAATGCCAGAAAGTATTCTATCTCAGCCGTTATGAGAATAAAAGTTATGCTGAAATAGCTGAAGAACTGAATATCTCTATAAATACGGTTAAGTATCACATAAAGAACGCTTTATCAACTCTTCGTAAAGAGTTGGGACCTTATCTTCTGCTTATTTTAAGCGTCTATTTTTCACTTTTCTCAAAATAAATTAAAAAAAGTTCCTTTTTTGACTACCCTGTAATGAGTCTTTTATCGTCATTAGATAAAAAGATACTATTTATGCCTATTGATAATCTTGAAGAAATGATTGTTCGTCAATTAAGTAACAATCTGACAGAACAGGAAGCGAAAGAACTCCTAAACTGGTATAATACTTCTGAAGATAACAGGAAGTTATACCGCGATTATTGCGTATTACTTAAGGTACAGTCGGTTGCGTCGGACAGACGATTGTTTGAGAAAGATAATATGCGCTCTTGGAAGCGCCTGAAAAGGCGGATACAACAGAGAAAGATAAGCGGCTTTTGGCTGCCTGTCCTGAGATATGCTTCGGTGGCTGTCGTTGCTCTGTTGATTGGGGTAGGACTCCATATGTTTTTTTATACTGCGGATACCGTCACAGGTGGCGGTATGCAGGTCACAGTGCCGGCAGGTTCTAAATCTCAAATCGTGTTGCCCGACGGGACGGCCGTATGGTTGAACTCTGGTTCTAAATTGAGTTATACCGAAGATTTTGGAAAAAACAACCGTACAGTTTATCTCGACGGAGAAGGCTTTTTTGATGTAACCAAGAATAAGAAGATAGCCTTTGAAGTATATGCAGGAGAGACTCGCATACGGGTGTTGGGTACACAGTTTAATATGAAAGCTTATTCTGCTGATGAGAGAAAGCGGGTCACTTTATTGAACGGTAGCTTAAGTGTTATAACTAATAATACACACAGCAAAGAAACGATTCTTGTACCTAATGAGCAAGCTGTTATCATGAAAGGAAGTCCTGATATTCAGGTTCGCCAGGTGGAGGCTGAAAATTATGTCTCGTGGACAGAACAGCAAAAGGAAACATTGACAATTATCGAGCCCAAAGTGGATAAACTGCTGCCTCAGATGCATACTCCTAACCAGACTTTCCGAAATACGCTGTTTTTTGATGAAGAGCCGCTGTCTCAGATTGTGAAAGATTTGAGCAGGGCGTATAATGTAACTATCCAGCTGGGTTGCAAGGAAATTGCGACAGGCATTTATTACGGAGATTTTCGTAATGAGGAAAATCTGTACGAGATTCTGGATGTGATAACATCTTCGGGAGAAATTTATTACGAAGTAAGAGACAATAAAATAATCATCAACAAGAATAAATGACTGCCTATGGATAAATAAGAAAGAAGTAATAATAAAACGGATGAACCGGCAATGCGCCAACACTGCCGGTTCGGATTCAGAATGTAAAACGGATATTAATACATTAAGAAGACTACAAAAATATGGAATATAAAGTAAATAACGTATTAAGAAACAGCTATTTTTGTCTAAATAACATTTATTTCCCGTGTAGATATATTTATGGGTTACTGCTATTGTTTTTCATGCTTTTTCCGGCGGAAGTAACTACTGTTTCTGCACAATCAAACTCTGGGACTGCTGAAACGCAAACTTTGAGTGTCAAAGAAGCCTTGGAACAGGTCAAAGTTCGTATGGGATATTCAATCTGGTTCAATGTGCAGGATGTGGACTTGACCAAAAGAGTCGTTGTCAAGTTTCAGAACCGGACGGTTACCGAACTTTTGAATGTGATATTGAAAGGGCAACCGCTGACGTATGAAATTAACGGTAAGATGATACAGATTCGCCGTCAGGCTACCGGAGCTCAAAAAGATGACAAATATCATCTGGTCACGGGTAAGGTGACGGATGCGAATGACGGACAACCTTTAATAGGATGTAATGTACGCGTGAAAGACAAGAACATTGCTACTATTACGGATATTGATGGAAACTATTCGATAAAGATTGGAGAGAATGATGTACTTATTTTCTCATATATCGGATATGGGACAAAACAGAAGATGCCCGGTTCCAGTTCAAAAATGAACATCAGTCTTTCCAATAACAGCATTTCGTTGGATGATGTGGTGGTGACAGGCTATCAGGTGATGAAAAAATATAATGTGACAGGAGCTGTAAACACTATCAATAGTAAGGATATCGAGTTACGAAGTAGTAATTCTTTGCAGGGAATATTGGAAGGTGCTGTTCCGGGCTTGACAGTATATAATAATGAGTATCGGATACGTGGCGGTGCATCTCTTAATTCGGGCAATAAACCGCTTTTTATCGTAGATGATTTTGAAGTGGAAGAGCTTCCCGAAAATATGGATATGGTAGAAAGTATCACAGTACTGAAAGATGCGGCGGCAGCAGCCATTTGGGGGTCTCGTGCAGCCAACGGAGTAGTAGTGATTACAACTAAAAAGGGGAAAGCTAATGATTTCCGCATTTCATATTCGGGCAATGTAAAGGTAAGCGCACAACCTGATTTTGATGATTTGCATCGGGTAAACTCTGAACAATTAATAGATTACGACCGGACTGCATTTTTAGGTGGTTATTATTTTCCCGGTTATTTTGGTTATAATACAAATGGATATTCTTTATCTCAGGAGATCATTAACGACTATACGTTGGATGATATGAGTATGCTGACAGAGGCACAACTTGCTGCGATGGACAGCCGTCTGGGCAAATTGGCAACCAATTATAATCGTAAACAGATTGAAGATAATCTCTTGCGTAGTGCTTTGCAACATCATCATATGCTTTCTATCTCCGGTGGTACTGATAAGGTCAATTATTTCCTGTCCGGTAGCTTTATTGGTGGGCATTCATCTTATATCGGTGATAGTAATCAGTCTATTAATATCAACTCAAGGACATCTTATAAGATATTGCCTTTTTTGACTCTGCGCTCGGATATAATCGCTAATTTTGTGAAGAATGATAACGGGTATTCTTCTTTGTCAAGTGATATTTATAATTTGTATCCTTTCCAGATGTTGCTGGATGAAAATAATAACCGTATTGCTGATTACAGTAGCTTTAACCACGAATATTCTAAAACGATGGTTTCCCAGTATGGTTATTACGATCAGGGAAAGAATTTGTTGGATGAGGTTGATATGGCGAATGACAAGACAAACGGCGTGAATTATAAAGTACGTGTCGGAGCTGATTTCAAGATCATTAGCGGATTAAGCGTTTCAGCCGATTATCAATATGAGAAATCGTTGAGTACACACAAGAATATTATCTCAAAGAAAAGTTATGATGGCCGTACATTGATTAACTCGATGGCAGTTCCGAATAGTACAAACACACTGACTTACAACATTCCTAACAGTGATATACTTGATCACCAGCAAGCAACAACAGATGCTTGGATCCTGAAATTCGGAGCAACTTTGAACCGTAGTTTCGGAGCGGATAAACAGCACTATGTAAATGCTGTTGCAGGTTTTGAAATGCGTAGCAGGCATTATTATATGGAGAAATACCGTAAACTTGGGTATGATGACCAGATTCTGTCATGGCAGCCTATTGACGCTGTTTCATTGCAGGATGGTGTGACATGGTGGAACGGGGATAAAAATAGATATTACTCTACCAGTTACGATGGTTTCAGTGATGTGCTGAATAAAGAAATCTCCTACTTCCTGTCCGCAGTCTATACATATGATAACCGCTATACGTTGAGTGGCAGTATGCGTATTGATAAGTCGAATTTGTTTGGTGTGAGTGATAAATATCGCCGTAACCCTATATGGGCATTGGGAGCCAACTGGAATGTGAAAAATGAGAAGTTCTTTGATGTCGATTTTATTTCTGCTTTGATGTTGCGTGCTTCTTGGGGGTTGACCGGTAATTTTGACCGTTCAGGTGGTACAACTCCGGTGATGGTAGGTAGAAGAACGTACATTCCGGCTGTCGGAGATTATGTAGTACGTTTGAGCACACCACCCAATCCCAAGCTTCGTTGGGAGCGAAATCGTTCTACAAATGTATCGTTGGATTTGGGCTTGTTCGACCGGATCAATGCAACATTTACTTACTATAATAATTCTTGTTATGATTTGTTAGGAAGTACATTGCTTGACCCGACCACGGGTTATGCCAGCGCAAGAATTAATGCTGCTGATATGACAAACAAAGGATTTGAACTTCAGTTGGGAGTTGATGTTCTCAAACTGCGTAATTTCAATTGGAATGTCAACTGGATTTTTGCTCATAACTCCAACAAGATTACCAATAATAACATTAATGAAAGCAGTCCTCACCTGAATCGTGTCACCGGTTTGACGGAATTTGTAGAGGGATACGCGCGTGAAGCTCTTTGGAGTTATCGCTGGGCCGGGCTGGATAGTAACGGAGAACCGATGGTGTATGACAAAGATGGAAATAAGACATATGATATTGCTACATTAGATGCGGATGACCTGGAATACAGTGGTACTTATCAACCTAAATATAACGGAAGTTTCTCTACTTCATTCCAGTACAAGAGCCTGCAGGCCAGCTTCTTGTTTACCTATAATTTCGGTCATGTTTTCCGTGCCGAATATCCAAGCATGGATGCTTATGCTACTTCTCCTTCTCTTACCGATAAAATTGCAGAGCGCTGGAGAGAACCGGGAGATGAGAACAAGACTGACATAGCTTGCCTTCCAACCATGGAAGCCAATTGGGCAAATACACAATATCGTTCTTATGCAGTGATGTATTCTTCCAATAGTATTCGTAATGGAAACATGATTCGTTTGCGTGAGATATTGTTGAATTACGAAGTTCCGCAGAATTGGCTGAAACGTACGCCGCTTCGCCGTTTATCATTGACGGCACAATTTAATAATATCTGGTTGTGGACCAAGAATAAGGAAGGGTATGATCCGGAAGCGGTAAATCCCAAAACAGGAGCGATGTCGTTCAGTCAACCATTCTCGTTTACGGCAGGTATTAAAGTTGATTTCTAACAAAATATATCAATAGAAATATGAAGAAAATAGAATTGATGATAGTTGTTGTGGCTATGGTATTATTAGCTGCATGTGATGATTTTATCGATACTGTTCCTAAAGGTAAGGTAATTCCTACGACAATGGATGATTTCAAAAGCATGATTATTGATGTGACAGCTTCCAGTGTTGCCTATCCAATGGCAAATGTCTGTTCGGATGATGTCTTTAACAAAGACTTGAATGGGAATTCGTCTGCCGGAAAAGCTTATTACTGGATGGAAGATTTCTATAAGGAAAATGAAAAGGATCCGTCATGGAATACACCTTATGAGCAGATGTATAAGATGAACGTGGTCGTTCAATATGTGATGGACTCCACGGAAGGAACGCCGGAAGAAAAGGCGGCTATATTGGCAGAGGCGAAATGCTGGCGTGCTTATTATAATTGGTATTTACAGAGCTTGTATGCTCCTGCATATCAGGCTGGTACTGCATCAACGGATTTGAGTGTACCTTTAGCCCAGGTTCCGGATTTGGAGGCAAAATATAGTCGAGCTACGGTTGAACAGGTAACAAATGCGATATGGGATGACCTGAAAAATGCCGAAACATTACTGCCCGAAGATGCTGCTAACGGATACCGTCCGAATAAAGCGGCGGTGTATGCTTTGAAAGCTCGTATTTACTTTTATATGTGTGAGTATGATAAGGCCGCAGAACAAGCGAAACTTGCTTTGGGCAAAAACAGTGCGTTGAACGATATGCGTACCTGGAGCTTCATGAGTGAAGAGATGCCTTTTGTCGGAATAATCAATAAACCTCTTAATTATCGCGAATCACCGGAAAAAATATGGTTTCAGGAAACTGGCTTCAATAGTATGCTTACCAGTTATTGTATAAGCGATGATCTGCAGGCCATGTATGGAGCGGCGGATTTACGTTTTAAGTTCTGGTTTACGAACCGTGACCGTAGGGGGAATATCTGGGAAGACGGACGTTACCGTTTTCTTCAAGATTTGGATTATAGTTTTACTGTTCCTGAGATGATGTTGATTGAAGCGGAAGCGTTAGCCCGTAAGAATGATGCGAAAGCATTGGATATTTTAAATAATCTGCGTGTCATGCGTTTCAAGACAGAGGACTATACACCGCTTACAAAAGCTGACGGACCGGACTTACTTTCTATCGTTTTGGCCGAACGCCGTCGGGAACTGGCTTTGAGCGGTCTGCGCTGGTTGGATATGAAGCGTTTGGCTAAAGAAGGACGTTATACTAAAACTTTGGTTCGTACACTCAATGAAGTGGATTATAAATTGGAGCCTGATTCAAAGCTTTATGTATTCCCTATCCCGCCGCAGGTGCTCTCATTAAATCCGAATATTATTCCTAATGACCGTAAACAATGAAAAGATCCATAGTTATTGCATTTATGTATTTATTTGTCTGGGCTTTGTATGCCCAGACGTCTCCGGTGAAGCTCTCCGGAGAGATTGAAGGTTTGAACGGAGCGGAAGTAGCTCTGTTGAATGCTGACAGGAACGAGGTAATGCGTGTAAAGGGAAAAGGCAATAAGTTCTCCATGCGGGCAGATGTCGTGAAGGGGGACGGGCGTGTGTATTATCTCTATGTTCCTTCGTTGGGGAAACTGGGACCTGCCATGAATATACCTTATTTTTATTTCTTCATCGATAATGATGCTTTGGAAGTAAAAGCGGAGATTAAAGATAAGAATCTGAAGAGGGTTTCGGTGAAGAATTCGGCGGCTATGGATGAATATGATGCTTTGTACCGGAGTAATCCTTATCAAGATAAGGTATTGGAGGTCGGCGCACTTTACAATGAAGCTTTCAATACATATAATACGGTATCGAAAACCGAAGAGAATCTGGCTAAATTGAAAAACCTTTCAGATTCTTTGCAGATGTTGTATGGAAAGCTGTCTCAGTCGTTCCTGGATATGATACCGTCCAATAAAAAGAGCGATGCGCTGTTTTTGATAGTGTATTCTTCTGTTCCGATGGAGACGGAAGCTGCCATCGAGAATGTGTTGCAGAAATTTGATGTGGATTTTATACAACGCAATTATTATGCAAAGGAGCTGCAGGAAAGATTGCGTTTGATGAAAGGAAGTGAAGTCGGCTCTGTCGCACCGGATTTTGAACTGAAAGACGCTCAGGGGAATCTTGTGAAACTGTCTTCATTGAGAGGTCGATATGTGCTGATTGATTTCTGGGCATCCTGGTGCGGACCTTGCCGGAAGGAGATTCCGAATGTGAAGAAGATCTGTTCTGAGTATAAAGATAAGGGGTTGCAGGTGCTGGGTGTGTCTATCGACAAGGATGAGAGCAAATGGCGGAAAGCTATCGAGGAAGAGCAACTGGGATATTTGCAGTTGTGGGATCCGTCTATGACGACAGGTAAACTTTATAATTATAATGGAATTCCTTTTATTATTCTGATCGGACCTGACGGGAAAATTCTTGCGAGACAATTACGTGGTGAAGAATTGTGTCGGAAAGTAAGTGAATATATGGATAGCAAGCCATTCGAAATCTCAGTGAGGCTTTCTAAGCCGTATAAAGGCAAAGTTTTTCTTACCTGTGTGAAAGACCGATTTACCAAATTGGATTCTTTGCAAGTGGACGGAACTTCGTTTTCTTTCAAGGGGAACATTTCTCATGCAGACCAATATCGGTTGATGGCGCGCCCGTTTGGTTTTGATGCTTATGTCTGTGTAGAACCTGGTGGTCATTATCTGGTGGATATTAATGAAGGCCGTAATTTTGTTGTTACGACACCAGACGGTAAGGAACAGTTGTTGATGAATGAGCTTCTAGCCGTGACAAATCCGATAGAGAAACAGACGGAAGCTCTTGCAAACCGCTATACTAAACTGAAAGAACAAGAAAAGGATGCAGAGGCGGAACAACTGCAAAAACAAATGAGCATTCATTGGGGAAAGAGCCAGGAAGCAAAACTTTCATTTATAAAAAAATACCCGAAGAGTTTTGTGGCAATGCTTACGGCAGGCGAACTGTTGACAAATGATTATACAACTTTAAAAGAAGTCTACGAATTGGTGGATACGGTCAGATATGCTTATTCATATCCTTGGCGATCTTTTAAGAAGAAATATCAGGAAGCGGCGGATAAGTGGATTCAAAATAAGAAAGCTCCCGATTTTGTCACGAAGGATATGGCCGGTAACACGGTGAAGCTTAGTGATTTTAAAGGAAAATATCTATTGCTTGATTTCTGGGCTTCCTGGTGTCGTCCTTGCCGTGCGAAGATGAAGGAGTTGAAAGAAGTATATCCTAAACTACAAAAGAAAGGGATTATCGTATGTAGTATTAGCCTGGACGAGAAGCGGGAGCAATGGGAAAAGGCTACTCGTGAGGACGGGATTGTTTGGGCAAATACCTGTGACCTGAAGCCGTTCCGCACCAATGAGATTGCTGCCGCTTATAAGGTTACGAGTGTGCCGACTTTATTCGTTATTGATCCGCAAGGGGTTATTATTAGCCAGAACCCAAGTTTGGAAGAAATATTGCAGTTGGAACTCCAATAGGACACTTCATACTTTTGAGTTTTATTAAATGATAATTCGCTGTATGGTACTGTTTTTGTAATTGTTGCATTACAGTACCATACAGCGAATATCGTTATAATAGATAATGTTCTTCTCTTATTTTAATATCAGAACGCTTTCCGGCCCCATATTAAACAACAAGTCTATAATACTCAGATTGGGAAGAAAGCCCAGTTTGGACTCGAATACTTGATAATAAGGCTGTGGAACAAACTCAGTGTCCGCTGTCCGGAAATCTTTCTTAGGATGGATAATCTCCCGGAAATCGGTTTCTTCGGCAGTGAACTCCATTTTATATTCGGAAGTACGTTCCATATCGGGATGAATATCTATCAGCTCGCAGACCAATCGGCAAAGCTCCTCGTTGAAATCGACTAAAAACTCATATTTCTTTTCGTAGAAAGGGCGGAAATCATCTTTGTAGTATTCAAAGAAAGGAGTGCTGTTGTAAGCGGATTCAATCGCGTTCCAATGCAAGTGTCTCCAGTTTCCATGGTCGGAGATGCGAATGTCTTTCATCGGACATTTCAGTGTATCAGGCTTTACGGTCGGAATGGAAAGGGCTAACTCTCCGCCGGGGCCGGCAATCGTGCAACGGTTGCGGTAGGTCTGCTTGATATAGTGGTCGTGCTGCTCTACGAATACTTTGTCGTAAGCTAGTAATTTTGTATAATACTCAACAGGAGCGAGATATGCTGAAGATAAATAAGCTGTTTTCATTTCTTTCATTTTATGCGTTCGGGCATCTTTTATTTTACCGCTCTGAAGAAGCGGTTCCATCGGTATCCGTCAAACAAGCCTGTCCCTTTCTCCTTGGAAAACCAAATGACAGAGGCTTTCCCGATGATATGGTCTTGCGGGACGAATCCGAACAGGCGCGAATCGGATAAGTTGATGGTATTGTTTGATCCCATCCAATAGTAATCTTTAGTGAAATAACAATGTTGTGCAGGCTTTCCGTCTACGTATAGCGTATCGTTCTTTATTTCCGCCTGTTTGCCCTCATGCATTACGAGCGTATTCCGCAGTAAGGTGATATTCCAGGGATATACCCGGATATATTTCCCTTTGCCGGGGATAATCAGCGGTTTCAGCTCAGTGTCTTTTTTCCGCGATAAGGGTTGTATCCAGTTTTGCCCGTTCATCGCCTGTTCCAACAGGTAATATTCATATCGGCTGAAACTGCGTACATGAGTGCTGTCATTGCTTCCCATCAGTCCGTCGTCGGTGATGGACAGTGTGTGCATGAGTGAAGTAATCAAATTTTCTTTGGCGACAGGGTAGGCATAGAGCCTTTTCTTGTCGGGGTTGAGTTTCGATTCGGGAGAAGTGGCGGAGAAAAGGGAATCTACCAGTAAGGTGTCACCCGGAACGCCGATACAACGGCTGATATAGACTTCACGGCGGTCGATGACCGGTTGGCGGATACCGGCAGGGTTATTGAATACAACGATGTCTTGCTGTTGCACGGGACGTTCACCCCAGCGATGATAAGAAAAAAGTGTCATAAAAGGAACACGCGGTCCGTAGCTCCATTTATTGACTAAGATACGCTCGCCCTGGAAAATGGAGTTCTCCATGCCGGTGGAAGGGATAAGGCAGGACGTAAAAGCAAATCCACGGAGCAGAAGCACGACGACTACTGCTCCGGCAAATGCTAGTATCCATTTGTATTTACGAAAGTTTATCATATTACTCTAATCTCGTATATACGTTTATCCACGGGAAAGCCGGACTCTTTATCGGGGATTTCAGACGCGTCTAAAACCTGGAATCTGCTTAGTCTACCCACTTGAACAGGCGGTTCCAACGAATCTTGCCGTCAAACCATCCGCGGTCTTTGTCAAGTGATAGCCATACAACAATAGGTTTACCTACTACGTGGTCTTCGGGAACGAAGCCCCAGTAACGGGAGTCGGCAGAGTTGTGACGGTTGTCACCCATCATCCAGTAATAATCCATCTTAAAGGTGTATTGGTCGGTCTTTTCGCCGTTGATGTAGATGCCGTCAGGCTTGATTTCCAGTTTGTTGCCTTCGTAAGCTACGATACAACGTTCGTAGATAGGAAGGTTGTCTTCTGTAAGCGTAATGGTGGCTCCCTTGGCAGGAATCCAGATAGGGCCGTAGTTGTTGCGGTTCCACTTGGTATAAAGATTCAGCGGATACATTTGTCCTGCATAATCTTCCGGTTCCATTACGATTTTGCTGATAAGTTTCTTATTGCCTGTCAGGGTTTCATACATCTTCTTGGTCAGAGGGAGATGATATACGGGGTTTAGTCTGCCTTGTGCGTTCCGGCTGTCCAGTCCCATTTCAAGCAATCCGTTTTCCCAACCCGAATCTTCAATCAGCATGGTGTCGTCCTTGCTGATGCCCAGTTCGCGGAGCATATCTTCCGGAATGTACGGGCCGGTAGTCTGTACGAAATAGTTGAATTGCAGGTTTTCGGGATTCTCGATGGCTTTGCCGTCAATCATCACCTGACCCTCTACAATCTGAAGCGTGTCACCGGGCAGACCTACACAACGTTTTACGTAATTCTCGCGGCGGTCTACCGGACGCCATAAAACTTCTCCGTAGCTGCGTGGATTACTCATAATCTGCTTCCGTCCGGCAGCATAGTACAAATCATAAATGGCACGTTGCTGTGCGCGGGTCAGGCTGTCCATTTCAATCTGTTTGGGGTAGATACGTTGTCCTTCGCCGTAAGCCAGTGTATAGAAGTCCGTAGTCTGCTGATAATTGACAGCTACCGTATCGCCTGCCGGGAAGTTGAATACGACAATGTCATTCAGCTTCACCTTGCCGAATCCCGGAACCCGTTTGTATTTCCATTGCGGCCATTCAATATATGATTTGGTATTGACGAGCGGCAGTGTATGTTGTGCCAGTGGCATGGAAAGCGGAGTGTTTGGTACACGTGGCCCGTAACTCATCTTGCTCACATACAGGAAGTCGCCTACCAGCAATGACTTTTCCAAAGAAGAAGAAGGAATCTGATAATTCTGGAAGATATAGATATTGACGAAGTAAACGGCGACCAACGCAAAGACGATGGCATCTACCCAGCTCATAACGCTGCGGACGGTCGTATTCTTCGACTTCTTCCAAAAAGACCAGGGTATTTTCTTGGTAATATAAATATCGAAAATAAAAGGAACAACAATCAATCCCCACCAGCTTCGTACCCAAAGCAGGAAAACGAGATAAAGTAGGATAGCAATGGCGCATTTAATCCATTGTGCGCGTGTGGCTTGTCTCATAATGATATATTTATTTAGAACTAGGTTCTTAAATTTAGTCGTTCAGGAACGGGAATAAATCACTCATACCCAGGTAGCCTTCGTGTTGGGCTGTATATTCGGCAGCCAATACGGCTCCCAATACAAATCCGCCACGGCTCTTGGCATCATGCGTGATAGTTATGCTGTCTACATCGGACTCATAGCGAACGGAATGAAGACCAAAAACTTCTCCTTCACGGATAGAGGCGATAGGAAGTTCGTCGGCTGCGCAATCGTTGGTTCCGCTGACGGTGCCGTCCGGTGCTGCGAATGTTCCTTTCACCCATTTGTCCTTGCGGTCAAGATTCTGCAGGATACCTTCAGCTAGTGTGATAGCTGTTCCGCTGGGAGCATCCAACTTGTGGATATGATGTGTTTCGCTCATCGTGACATCATAAGCGGGGAACTGGTTCATTATCTTTGCCAGATACTTGTTCAGTGCAGAGAAAATGGTTACTCCCAGGCTGAAATTGGACGACCAGAAAAGTGTCTTTCCGCCTTCCGTACAAAGTTTCTTGATTTCTTCGCCATGCTCTTCCATCCATCCGGTGCTGCCTGATACCAGTTTCACTCCGGCCTTGAAAGCCTTTATATAATTACTGTAAGCTACCATCGGATTGGTAAATTCTATGGCTACATCGGCAGATTTGAACGCTTCCGACTCGAAGTCATCCTGATTATTGACATCAATGATGCAGACGATTTCATGTCCGCGACTACGGGCAACCTTTTCTATCTCCTTGCCCATTTTTCCGTAACCGATTAGTGCTATTTTCATTGTTTTCTGACTTATATTCAAAATAATAGTCGCAAAGATAAGATTTTTATTACATTTGCAGCGCACATTAACGTCTTGTTAACATGGAACACCTTCTCCACTACGTGTGGAAACATAAATTATTTCCTCTGAAAGTACTGCAAACCACGAAGGGCTTACCGGTAGAAGTTATTGATTCCGGTCTTCAAAACCCGAACGCCGGCCCCGACTTTTTCAATGCAAAACTAAAAATAAACGGTACCCTATGGGTGGGAAACATAGAAATACACGCCCATGCTTCGGACTGGCTTCGCCACGGACATCATTGCGACAAGGCTTACGACTCGGTGATTCTCCATGTAGTGGGAGAGGCGGATGAAGAAATAGCCCGCACTAACGGCGAACAGATTCCACAACTCCTATTGACTTGTCCCGAAACGGTGAAAGCCCATTATCACGAGCTCTGCACTGCCGACCAGTATCCCGCCTGCCACCCTGTCCTTGCTTCCCTGCCCAAACTCACCATCCATTCCTGGCTGACAGCCTTGCAGACAGAGCGATTAGAACAAAAGGCTCAACTAATATCACAACGTCTTCAACATTGTAACAACAACTGGGAGGATGCTTTCTTCATCACCATCGCCCGCAATTTCGGTTTCGGACTGAATGGGGATGCTTTTGAAACGTGGGCGGGCTTGCTTCCGTTTCGTGCCATGGATAAGCACCGCAACGATTTGTTTCAGATAGAAGCCTTTTTCTATGGTTTGGCAGGATTGCTTGAAGATACATTTCTGAAAAAGGAAAGGAGTCAGGAAAAGAATAAGGAACAGGAAAAAGTGCAGAATAAAGAGCAGGAAAAAGAACAGGAAGACGAATACAGTGTTCGCCTTTGCAAAGAGTTCCGTTATTTGCAGCGAAAGTTTGAAATTACCCGAGTGATGGACGCTACATTATGGCGTTTTCTCCGCCTTCGCCCGGAAAACTTTCCTCATATTCGCTTGGCACAGTTGGCTTATCTCTATCAGAAAGGGGATAAATTGTTTTCTCGGCTGTTGGAAGCCGAAACATTGCCGGAAGTAAGAGAACTGTTGGCTACCCGCACTTCCGCTTATTGGGAAAGCCATTATCTATTCGGACGGACTTCTCCACAAAAAGAAAAAACACTAGGAGAGAGGTCTAAGGACTTGATTATCATAAATACCGTGATACCTTTTCTGTATACCTACGGTTTGCATAAAGCGGACGAGCGGATGTGTGAACGTGCCGGCCGTTTTCTGGAAGAGTTGAAGGCAGAGGATAACCACATCATCCGTTCGTGGAGCAACACCGGACTATCGGTAGCTTCTGCTGCGGATAGCCAGGCGTTGATACAACTTCAAAAGGAATACTGCGACAAGAAAAAGTGCCTGTATTGCCGCTTCGGATATGAATATTTGCGGAAGAAGTGAGTGCCGCTTACCTCTCCAGTTCCTTGTAAACTGCATTTAGAAGTTGGTCTTCCATTGCAGGTCTGGGAGCTTTGCGGTTTACAATGTTCCCCTGCTTGTCTATTAGCATATAGGTGGGAAAGGAATGTACGCCAAGAAATCTCTCGATAGCGCTTTGTTGCTCGTCGGGCAGGTTATAATGAACGGCACTTTTGCCGGTCAGACCATATTCTTTGATGATGTTTTTCCATGATTTGTCCGAAGAGTGGTTGCAAAGATAGAGGAACACTACATCTTTCCCTGCAAATAGCTTCTTGATATTTCCTGCATACTGCATCATGTCCTTGCACGGGCCGCACCACGTGCCCCATACATCCAGATAAACAACCTTGCCTTTGTATGGCTCGATAATTTTACGGAACAACTGCCCGCCGTCCGTCATACCTGCCAATGGTTCGTTTGGCATCAGGCTTTCGGGGTATTCGATGGTTTTATTCGATATCTTCTCGTATTTCTGTTGTTGATTCATTACGTAAGCCAGTAGGGAAGGATTGGATACGTCTTTCTTGAGTCTGTCCATAAGTATGTCCGGCAACTCTTTGTGAGTGCCTTGAAGTATTCCGTAATAGCAGTGGGTCTTCAATATTTCTCTTAAGCCGGCATCCATTTGCAGGGAGTCGATGATTGCTAGAGACTGGTTGATTGCGTTCAGGTACATCTCCGTTTGTATGTGTTCGTTGAGAAGATTATCTCTGTTTACGAGGTGCTGCACGATATCAATATTCGGTTTCAGCTTTTCGGCATAAGCTATTATTTCCAGAGAGTCTGCTTTCGAAGCCTGCAAACCGTCAATCTTCTTCTGCATCTCGCAGAAATCATGAAGTGCTGTTTTCTCTTCGGCAGACAGTTTAATCGTTCCTTTGGCATCAAATTCATAGTAAATCTCCTTCAATCCGGCCGGAGTTATGTTTATATTCTGATGAGCCGGAGCAATGTCTCCCAGATATCCGACATAATCTCTCATGAAAGAACCGTAGTCTCTGAGAAGAGTATAGGGCTGTACGGGATGTGGATAACAGACTGAGTCTACGTAGTCCATAAACTCCTTGTCCAGATGTTCCTGCTTGTTGCGATTGACGTTGAAGCGGCGTTGCATGAGGCCGGATGCCGCGTCGTAACGGATTGCGTTCCCGGTGTAGTAACGGAATTTGTCTGATAGCAAGGGGTGCTCCCTAAGAAATTTCTCCCGGTATTCTACTTTTCGTCGGGTTCTTTCTTGTGTTTTATGCAGGTACTCTGAATTGCTTCTTTTCTGCTCTTCGTCGTAGCTCAGGAGTTCACCGGGACTTTCATAAGTTAGTAATTCATTGAGGAACCGTGATTTGTCTCCCATGAAAAGCTTCTTTCTTTCTGCGAAATCCACAAACAGAAAGTAGGTTTCGCCCGGTTCGACACACGTCCAGATAGTAGTGCGCCCCCAATCAATAAATGCGTTGTGGCTGTTCAATACCGGAAAGCGGATCGAAAATCGTCCCAAAGAATCTATGTCTGTGTAATATTTCACTTCTCTGCCGGTAATCATATCGGGCACGGTTATTTCGAAAGGCCTGTCGGAAGGCAGGTTGCGCAGATATCCCGCAATCGTCACACTGTCTGTCCGGTAGCCGTTGTCAACAAATGGTGTGTTGTCGGCTTGCGGATAATCAGGCAGGCGTTGACTGTCGCAGAAGTTGTATGCCTGTGGCTTTTCTTTTCCGAATTTTAATGTACAGGATGTTTCGCTATCCCGTTTCATTTGAATCTCCAATTGCTCCGTGCCGTTTTTCAGCAAGATAGTTGTCCGGTTCTTTTTAGTCCGTATCGATTTATAGTCCCAGAACCGGCATTGGTAAACGGCGAAATTCTCGAAAAAGCCGATGACCCAGTCTCCGGTTGCCGGATCGACCAGGCATCCGGTGATGGCATATACTTCGGGGCGGGAAGTTGCGATGGGAAATACTGTTTCACTCTGTAATTCGGCGGCTACTTTCATTGAGCCGGGGAAAGGGAAACTGAGGTAAAACAGTTTATACCGTTCACCGTTTTTGGCAAGCAGACGATACTCTTTATTGAGAAAATGCCCGGCGGATACGATGTTCCATGTCTTTCCGCCATTGAGTAGTTTACCGTCGCGTGTAAATTCATAGAGAACGTTTCCCGATAGTCCTTTTACCCATTTTTGATATATGATGTCGGGCAGCATAGTAGGAGAGAGCATTTCTGTGTGGTCGGGAATTTGCTTGCGTACACAGTGTTTGGGTTCTTTCCATCCTTCATAGAAAAGGATGGCGCTATTATCACTGAGGGGGGTGAATCGGAAATCCATTTTATCCCCCTTTGGACTCTGTAGGTGGAAGAGATAACTCCCGTCGGCTTCCTGTTCCATCTGTTCGACTTGGAAAACGGTATAGAGAGCTTCCACAAAGTTCTCTCCGATCAGCGGCCCGTTCCAGTCGGATACGTTATTTGTTTTAAATTGCCAGTAGCCCCGCAAAGATTCGGGGATTGTCCGGAAAGTGGCGGACTGGGCATAAATGATGTTCTGCATACAGCAAAAGAGCAGGGCTCCTGAGAGAAGAAAAAGACGTAAATGTTTCATTTGCATGTTGATTTAATGTTCTTGATTAACATAAATACCCTCAAAGATAAGTTTACCCCACATCCGGGGTTTGTTATTTAGGCTTGTTTAACTGTGTGTTTCCTATTTCGGGACTTCATTGTTTGGGAATGTTTAACTTGTGATTATCTTTGTGCCCTGAAAGTGATGCTTGATATAGCGGAAATGAACCACTGATATTTTATGATTATGGAAGTAAAAAGGTATTTGTTTAGTCTGTTAGCCAGTATGTTGCTTGCGAGCGTGTCTTTAAACTCCTACGGTAGTGATTCGATGTCCGGAGCCGGGAATGAGACAGTGCAGGAACAGGAAGATTTCAAGAAGTTTCTGGATAAATTTACTTCCAGTGCGGCATTCCAATATACCCGTATCAAGTTTCCGTTGAAAACTCCGATTACCTTACTGGCAGATGACGGCGAAACTGAGAAAACATTCCCTTTCACCAAAGAAAAATGGCCGTTGCTGGATAGTGAGACCATGAAGGAAGAACGCATCTCTCAGGAAGAGGGCGGCATCTACGTCTCCAAGTTCACGGTGAACGAGCCCAAACATAAGGTATTCGAGGCGGGATATGAAGAATCGGAGATTGACTTACGTGTCGAATTCGAGCTTTCGTCTGACGGGAAATGGTATGTAGTGGATTGCTATACAGGGTGGTATGGCTATGACTTACCTGTCGGAGAGTTGAAACAGACCATTGAGCATGTAAAAGAAGAGAATGCGACATTCAAGGAGATTCATCCTTAGAAAACACAATAGGTAATAAGTGATAGGTTGTTACCTATTACTTATTTTACGGTTCTCCTACGTAGTATCCCAGTTCGGATTCTTTTCCGTCCACCATTTCTCTGACAATACCGTTTTTAGTGTTGAACTCCTGGTAGAGTTCTTCATAGTCACGCGTATAATCAGCGTCCGGTACTACATTGACGTCGAATTTCAGTTCGGCTCTTCCATGAGGAAGCATATTGCCGTAAATCCGGATGCGGTGAATAACCTCTCCTACATTCTTAATGCTGTTGTAGGTTGCCTTGAATTGCCTGATACCATCCTCAGGTATGATGATATGCGAACTTTTGTCCAGAATGATACAACCGCAGGAAGGCTGCATCTCCGAGATAATCAAAGGAGCGTCTCCTGTATTGGTTACAGTGAACATGATGTCAAGCTGTTGCCCTTGTTTAATAGGGTAATAGTGCCTGATGGAATCCTTTATAGTCATGCTCGTAGGCTGCACTTCCTTTTTGCATCCTGAGAAGCAGAAGGGAAGTACAGTCAATAGGAGAATATAGAATATCGATTTACTCATAGTTGCCAATCTTTTTTATAATGTCATTTCTTTTGGGGGCTCTTTATGGAATGAACGCAATTTCATCCATGCCAATTTGAGCTCCCGGTTTTTTTGTACCGGTGATTTTTATGCTTAACAGCTCCGTTCCGTTCAAGTCAACGGGAACAACGGCTTTTTCCATTTCTCCCTTTTCAACGGAATCATCCGGGCTTAGGTTTATTTTCTTATAGCTTGCTCCGTCTCTCGATACCTCGATTTGTTGCGGTGCGTATATGCGATGCCTGGGGAGATTCAGGAAGCTGATGTAAACTGTTCCCGATTCATTGATTTCTTTCACAGGCAAGTCGATGGTACATTCTTCCTGCGGGAAGATAATCCAACCGCAATGATAGTTGTCAGGTAGACCGTGTGTGCCGTCTGTAAGTCTTTTCAGACTGTTCTTGTTCGTTTTGGGAGTGGAAGACGGTGTAATCCCTAGGAATAAGTCCTTTTTTATGTCGGAAGCAAGTATATATTGCTCCCATTCCTTTATATAATAGTCTATTTCATTGGCAGACTCATTATAATACTCCATTCCGGAGAATGCTTTATGTTCTTTGAGTTGGGTAACCCATTTCCGCGCCTGAGGAACGGTCTGGATTTCTTTTCCATTCCGTTTGGCGTATCCGTAAGTATCGTAACTATGGTCGCGTCCCATTTCCAACCGTGTAAAAGACAGGGCTGTCTGAAGCTCATGCAGCTTCTTGCGTTCTTTCCCTTTGGCGTCGGATACAAAATGGCCCATTTCATCATAGAATTTGATGAATTTCTCCGGATTGAGATAGGCACCTTCTGATTCCCGGATTCCTGCGTAAAGACCTAGCTTCTTCCCGGATTGGGTGCTGTTTTCCAAATCAATATAGTAATCGCTCAGCCATTTCTTTGATACGGGGTACTCCTGATTGAAATAGTTTCTGATTAAATCGTCTACCGCCTGTTCGGGATTAATAAGGAGTGCTGATAATACAAAAGTCCTCATTTCATCGAAAGAAGAGTAGCTATATCCGCTTCCGTTGAAGAAGATTCCGCTGGCTCCGTTTTTCTTGAAGAATTGGAGTCTTTGTTGGGCTATCTTTAATATGGGGAAAGGCGTAAGGTAATCATCGAAATTATTGATATAATCCCATATATAGATGTTCTTCGTTACTTTCTTCCAGTTCTCCAGTTGCTGGGCAAATTTCTTTTCCTGTGCGTCCTTGCTGTCTATCCAGCAGAGCGGGAAATCTATGGCACTGACCATTACTCCTGCGTTGGCGGGGAGTTGCTTATCTGTGGCTTGTTGTGTGCTTAGATAAGAAGTGGTAAAGAAGAAATGTCTGGGAAAACGTTGCGCCAAGCGGAGTACCAGTTCAGTGACGGCAGGTGTCGCGTTCTTCTCGGAATTTCCCAGGGCTGTACAACTGGCACATGTGCAGGCGTATGGATTGTCATCCGGTGCGATAACAAAACGGGAATTCCCCTTTTCACCGAAGTTATTTACAATATAGTCTTCAATCTGAGTGTACATTTCGGGGGAAGAGAAACAAAGTTGTGAGTCGTCTGTCTTTCCATGAATGGTGGCGTACACTTTGTCTGTGTTGTCTCCCAGTACCTTTCGCAGGTTGTGTCCCCATATCCCCCAACTGTCGTCAAAGTTGTTGAGTCCCATCACTCCCGTATAGTCGGAATTCAGGCCGGCCGGTGAGTAGATGCTTTGATAATCGAAAGCAAAAGTACCGCAGGTGTCTGTCAGGTTGAGCAGTGCCGGCGGCAGGTCGGAACCGTCTATGCGCGGGTCTTCCTTACTTATCTTTTTTATGAGCTGATATTGCAGCCATAACATATGCCGGTCGTCGGAAGCCGTCAATTTTATATCCGCTCCTTTGCGGGAGATTCTGAATCCTTCCTGTGCCGTAGGGTCTATCTGTATGATGACATGCCACATCTCTTTCTCGGAGACGCCAAAAGCCACCATTTCATCGTCGTTTGCACGTTTCTTGAGATGCTCGTACAGGTATTTGGCCCATCGGGTATCTCTGTCGGTCGGGTCTTGGCCAATCGTTATGAGGTATCCTTCTTTCGATGGAAACATCTCCGTGCGTGCCTGCATGCGGCAACCGGATAGCAGACAGCAAATGCATATCATTCCCGCCAATAGGGGGCAAAGCTTGTCAGAATGAGATATAGATTTGTGCATAGATGTTGTATAAGTTTTTATAACGTGTCGATATGGACTCTATTCGATTGAGCGGACTCGTCCCCCGCACTGCATTCGTTTGGTTATAATAGGTATTCCAGGTGCCCATCAAGCCTATGGTAATGTTGGGACTAACCATATATTGTCCCCCTAAGCCCACCATGGTGTTGGTGTGCGAGAAGGAGCCGGGCAGGGCATAATCCAGTACGGCTGTTTCCGGTGCCGAACCGATGCTTGCCATGGCGTTGATATTCGTCTTTCCGTCATTGGCAGGGAAATATTTGGCGCCAATCTGTGCATTGTAATAGAAGCTGGAATTGAAGAAGTGCAAATCCAGTTTCGTATTCAACCGGACTACCTCGATGGTCTTGGCTACCTCTCCACCGATGGTGAGCAGGTTTGTCTTCGACTCGTCCCAACCGGTAAATAAGAACCCGTTCTCTCCGTTGCTGCCGGCAAAGAAATCGTCGTTCCATTCGTAATGCTTGTTGTAGGCGGCTACGCGTCTATATCCCACGTGCGCGCCTATTTCCCAGTCATTCTTGAGATAATGTCTCAATGCAATATCGGCAGTAATGTCCGGGAAGTATTTGGTAGCGAGGGCTGCGTTGACCGTAGCACTCCATTTGGGCGAGAAGTGATGTGTCCATTCACCTTGTACCTGGATGCCGACCCCTCCTGGTGTCTGCTCTTCAGCTTCCATACTGTCGCTTGCCGAACCGCTTCTTCCGGCATAGTTGAGACGTCCCGTATAGGTGTTCTTTTGGTTCTTGCGGGTGTACTCGGCACTTGCGACGGAAGTGATGATGTCTTCTTCCCCGTAGCGTGCACGTAGATAAGTCAATGCTATCTCATTCTTGAGCATCATGCTTCTTAGACCCGATAAGTGCCGTTGGAAAGAGCGATATTCCATGATGGACGGCTCATAAAACTTCTGATAATAATAAGCTGAATCGGCCTGTCTGTTCGCTTCGTATACTACTCCCTTGGTGTACTTCAGCGAACGGTTCTGACTGTCATAAAGCAAGGCTGTATCGAGTACGGCGAGAGCCTGTTCAGGGTCTTTCGCTTTTGTCAACTGCAAGGCACGGTATTCACTGCTTTGCGAGAAGGCACCGATAATCTCTTTGTTGCTCGGATACTTGTTGAGTATCGGCTTCAGGAATTCCAAAGAAGCTTCATACTTCTTGTCGCGTTCAAGAATGGTCGACCTTTTGGCCTGGAAGAACGGCTCTTCGGGATAGTAATTGATTCCCTGTTCCGTATATTTCTCGAATTCATCGTATTTTCCTAGTAAACCGGCGGAGTTGATCGCATACCGTAATCCCAAATCACTTGATGGATTCAGGCTGACGAGTTTGACCGCTTCACTATATGCTTTCTTGGTAGCTCCCGCTTCCATGCATTTCTTGATGTAAGGAACGGCTAATTCTTCGTATCCGATGACGTAGAAGATGCGCATATCCTCGTCACTTTGCTCGATGGCGGACAGGTAAAGTTGCAGGGCTTCTTCGGTCTTGTCCATTTTATCGAGAATAAATGCCCTTTTCAACGTACCGTTTTCATATTCCGGGAAGTGAAGGGTGATGGTGTCCAGGGTGGCCAGTGCTTCGTTGTAACGTTTCATGTTAATGTAGCAACTCAATGCTTTTTCCCATGCCGCACCATTGACCTCGTTATCAAAATGCCTTTGGGAAACAAATAGCACATGAGGCAACGCTTCCGCATACAGTCCGAGTTCCATTAACTTTTCCGCCTTCTTCATGTGCTGTGCGGACATGGCTAAAGTGATGTCATAGTCATCGGGATACATATCATACAGCTTCTTCAAGGCGGAATAAGCGAGGTCGTCCTCGTTCATCTGGCGATAAAGCATATACTCTTTATATAAAATACCTTTGTCCGAGTTGCCATATTGCTTCTTGGCTTCTCTGATATAAAACAGTGCGTCATCGGTATATCCCCTTGTCACCGAGGTATTCAGTAGATAGTCTAGCGCTTCTTTGTTCTTATTGCCGCCTTCGTAAGCCATCCCATACAGCACATACGGATCCCGCTGCTTCTCTGCACGGGCGGCTTCCATCAGCAGGTCGTTGTACATACGGCGTATGGCAGGACTGTTGTTTCTTCTCATTTGCTCGCGCATGAATGCCAGCGCTTCGGGATAACGCGCCAATTCACCGAGGATGGAAGCTCTTTTTACGATGAGGGCACCGCTTCCGGGAAGGACAGCCAAACCGTTCGACGTCCATCCCAAGGCAGCTTCCCTGTTACCTTCCTGCAAATGCAGATTGATAATGTCCAGATAATATTCTTCGTTATCGGGAGATACTTTGATTAGTTCCGTCAGCTTTTCGATCGCTTCTTTCCGGTTACCGCCTTTTTTCATCTGCTGATAACCGATCTCCATGCTGTAGATATAATCTTTCCTCAGAATGGTGTCATTCGGGTAAATCTGATTGATCCGCTTCAAAAGGCGGTCGGCTTCAACATCGTTGTTCTGCTTGCGGTACAATTCAATCTTTCTCCGCCATAGACCTCTCCAATACGGATTCACTTCCAGAAGCTCGTTCACATAACAAATCGCACTGGAATAGTTCTCTGTTATATCTTCAACGTCTACCAGCAAATGCTTGGCATTGACATTGTTATAATTATCATCGACAGCTTTCACAAGATGGTAACGTGACTGGTCGTAGTCCTTTTCATGAAACCAGTATTTTCCCATAAGCCATTCAAGGTCGGAAACATTCGGATATTTCTGAAGCCCCTCGTCCAATATCTCTTTCCCCGCTTCCCACTCCTCGTTTGCAAAGTGCTCCTGTACAATCTGGGCATATTGCTCCGGTGTCTGGAAGCCCTTGTCAGTCCCTACGGAAGAGGTGATTAGCAAAAGCAGACAACCTAATATGGTAATCTTATGGAGAAATTCTCTGTTCATCCTATCTCGTTATTTATATCTTTCTAACTATTTAAATCGTTGCCGGTTCAGGCTTTACAGTTGCGTCACCGCCGGCTCCGGTTTCGCTTCCTTTTTTCTGTTTGAATCCTGCCCGTTCCATCTTTTTCCACTTGAAGTCCCTGTTTGTCAGATAACTGAGGTATCCTCTCAAAGAGCAGAAAGTGATGATGGGGTGATAGAAAATCGGCTCCAATATCGAAGCAATGATAATCCACAGGTATTCATACCCTCTCTTATAGAGCATCCCGACGTAATAATCATAAGTGATAACCACAATGGAAAGGAACTGGCAGAACGTGTAGATGGTCAGATAAATCATCCATGCCGTATTCCAGTTGACCGCTCCCGTGAAAGCCAGGTAGAGGAATACTATCAGACCTGTCAATTCGATGATGGGTGCCAGAAGCTCAAAGATGAACATATAGGGCAACGTGAGCAGTCCCATCTGTTTATAGGTCTTATTGAATATCATTTTATGATGGATACTCAGTGTTTGGAACAATCCGCGTGCCCAGCGGGTACGTTGGCGGTAAAGCATCGCGAGGTTAGGCGGCCCTTCCGTCCAGCAGCAGGTATCCGGAATTTGGACAATCTTGTAAGGGCGCGAGAAGTCACACATATATCCTACCATACGGGTAATCAAATCCATGTCTTCCGCAAAGGAAGGAGCATCGTACCCACCGGCCGCAATAGCTACGGAACGGTCAAAAAGGCCGAATCCACCGGAAACATTCGGCATGCCATTGATGGCAGACCAGCCCATTTTGCCAATCAGGTAGGAACGCATATACTCCAGATTCTGGAAAAGCGGAATCGGGGTACGCGGAGTTCGGACATCAACAATCTGCCCGTCTTTCACTACACATCCGTTGGCCATCAGCATCGTTCCGCTGACTGCAATCACTTGCTTGTCTGAAGAGATAATCGGTGAAATGCAACGGTAAAGAGCGTATTTCTCGAGGATACAATCCACATCCGTACAGATAAAGTAAGGGTATGAAGAGACATTAATACCTGCATTGGATGCATCCGCCTTGGTTCCGCCGTTTTCCTTGTCGACGATGATAAGCTGGCTGTATTTGGGATTTGTCGACTTCAAAAGTCTTCTGAACGGTTTGGTCTTGATTCGTTCGATATATGCATACGGCACTTCTACCAGTTCATAATACTCGATCATCTTTTCCAGGGAACTGTCCGTACTGCCGTCATTTACAATGATTACTTCGAAGAGCGGATATTCCAGTGCAAGCATGGAGTTGATATTGTCGATGATCGTTTTTTCCTCATTATAGGCGGGAGCAATCACCGAGATACCGGGTGTATAAGGAGACTCTTTGATTGTTTTCCGCATATAGCTTTCCACATAATAGTCTTTTCTCCGTTTCAGGGAAACGAAAGAAAGGAAAGCGAATGTGACAAAGCTTATCGCCAGCATACTCGTATAAAAGAATACGAAATAATTGAAGAATGTAAATATAATATCTCTCATATTCTCTAATTTGACTGGTTGATTAATGGATGCTTCGTATGGGCGAACAATATTGCAGAGTGAGAATCAGCTTTTCGCTCCAATTGATCGAAGGTTTTTCTTCCCATCGCGCTATATTCATATAGGGCTTTCAGGATTACGCGCTTCGTTCCCCAGTTGTCCGCTTCATCGTAAGCATTGTAAAGAAATCCCAAAGCCTTGTCTGTCTTCAGATCTGCAATGGCCGTGATGATTTGTCGCTTGACTTCTTCCGGTTGCACATGATACATTTCAATCAACTTGGGTTCGATTTCCTTATATTTTAGTTTTCCTAAAGTTCTTATTGCTTCACCCTTTATTTCTGTAGAACGTGCGTTGATTTGTTTTGCCAGAATCGGGGCACTTTCCGTTTCATTATATAACCTGATCTCATTGATAAAGAATATCTTCACATTCTCCTCAGCCGAGGTGTTTACCCATTTAATGAAGCTTGGAGTGTTATAACCCACTTTCTTGCGGTGTTCCAGGATGGCATGCAGTTCCATCATGTCCCATTGCCTTAACTTCATCCCGATATCTTCATCAAAGAAGCGGAACGGATCTCCCTGGCTTAACCACATATAAGTATAGCGCGCCGAGTTTCTCAATTCCATTTCGCGGTGGTAGAGAAAACGCACCAGCACGGCTTCGGAAGCATATCCGTTGATGGACTGGATAAGTTTCAGGGCTTGTATCTTGGCTCTCTTGGAGCCAAACTGGAGTTCGCGTTCGAGAAAACGCGTTATCTGGAATACGGTTTGTATAGATTGGTAGTTGACTTCGTTGATTTCATTCTCATGTGCACTCTTGATTTCTGTCAAGAGTTGCGTGACAATGCGTAGTTCGGTAGGTTTGGGACGTTTCTTTGTATCATATGCTAATCTGTCTGCTATTTCTTCCTCGCTTAATGTGTTGGAATCTAGTGAAATAGATTTCATTTCTTCATAATACTTATCGAACGCCTTATTGTATCTCTTTTTCTCTTTCCGCCGTTTGAATATACCATATATGATATGGAATAACAGGAATAAGTACGCAATGATGCAGAACAATACGGCAATTGAACATATTCTTATGATCAGAGGATACCCTATAAACTTATAGTATATCCAATAGAAATAGTATTCTATGAAATCTATGCCATATAAAACCTGGTCCATTTCCCTTGATATATTTATCTAAAAACTTGTATAATTCAAACAAATGCCTTACATTTGTTGTATTGAATGTTCTGCTCAATGCAAATATACTAAATAAGTTGTATATATTATCCATTGTCTATGAACAGGGCTTTTAAGAGATATTTCAGGCTTTGTG
Organism: Bacteroides congonensis; assembly: GCF_900130125.1. Classification (GTDB taxonomy): domain Bacteria; phylum Bacteroidota; class Bacteroidia; order Bacteroidales; family Bacteroidaceae; genus Bacteroides; species Bacteroides congonensis. The sequence continues at coordinate 581,260 of NZ_FQXY01000010.1, read as the reverse complement.
ATTATATTCGATGAAAAGGATTGAAAACACAAATAAAGGGACTGAAAAGGTGATTGGACGTTAAAGATATTTTTGATTAGTTAACTAATGGGGCATGTCGATGCAAGTCAAACGGTATGATTCCATGGAATAATGAAACAAACAATAATTTAAACTTTGGAATAATGATGAAGATTAAAAATTTGATGTATGTCCTTATGGGGACATTTGCCATTGTTGCTTGTACGGATAGTGACAATGAGGGAGTTGTGAATAATGGAGAAGGGGGAGGTGATAATTCTCCTGAATATGTAATTCCTGCTGGATTTAATTTTGCAACTAGCCGTGCTGTTGCAGTTGAAGTGGCTTCTGCTAACCCTGTAGTCGTATCTTTGTATTCGGATAAAGATTGCAAAGAAGAAAGTTTGTTGGTTGGCGATTTACTTGTTAAGGGAGAAAAAAGTTTAGAGCTGAATGTGCCGATTCATTGTACTAATCTTTATTTAAGATATGCAACGGCGACGGCAACAGCTAAAGATGTTGCCTTCCCGATTGCCAATGTTACTCGTGGCAGTGAAGTTGTAGCGATTACAGTTCCCGAGGATGCAGTGCAACCTACTAATGAGAAGGATGCCGGATGGCTTTTCTATCATAATACGGGTGTAGCTATGTTTGAAGACAACTGGCCGATAGAACCGGGGCAGGACAATGATTTGAACGATGTAGTTTTTGAATATGATTTGAAGGTTACTGAATGTCAGAATGAGGAATTGTTAGTAAATCAGGCATATAAAGAAAACTTGAAGCTGACTTTGGATATTCGTGCGAAAGGTGGCAGATATCCTACAGCGATTGGTGTAGTACTTGGTGGCTTGGACAAGAAATATATTAATGAGGCTACTGCTGTAACCCGTATTGTATTGAAAAAGGGACAGGGAACAGAGGACGAATTAGCTGTAGGGAAAATGGAAGCGGAAATGCGCGGAACATTGTTTGGTAAATCGCAATATTGCAAGGTTACCGTAGATACGAAAAATGGTAATCCTGTTATCATAATGGATGGATTGGCTGATTTAGGTGATAATACCAATTTCTTCCAAACTACAGAAGGATATATAAATCCGGGACAAGGCATGTTGCGTGCAGAGATTACTCTGAGTGGTAAAGAACGTACCAGTCTTACAGAGGATTTGGATCAATTGAAGGCTTATCGTGAACTTATTACTAATACAAACAATCAGAACTTCTTTATTGTAACAAATAGCAAAAAGGAAATTCACATGAAGGGTTATAAGCCGACTTATCTTTATACCAATTATGACGCTGATTCAAAAGGTGAAATGATGGACGGTGTTCCATATTGCAATAAGAATGGTTTTGTTTGGGGAATTAAAGTTCCTGTTGGTACAAAACATGCTTATGAGCGAGTGCTGTTTGATGATGCTTATCCTGAATTCCGTGGTTGGGTGACTAGCAACGGTGTTGATAATAAGGATTGGTATTTGCACCCGGTAGGTGGAAAAGTAGTAGAAGCTTGGTAATGCAATTTCTCATTCAATACGTTATTTGAGATATTTTGTACAATTTGAACCCCTCTTTTTTCGAAAAGAGGGGTTTCTTTGTATCCGGAAGAACGATCTTTAAACTAATACCGTAATGATGAAGCGATTTTTTATTAGCTACAGTCTGATTTCTTTTTTCTTTTTGCATGGTGTAGTGCTCTTTGCGCAACACGAATATTCTATAGCGCAACACGGAAGCTCCTTTGCGAAGCAATGGAAAATAGAAGATGAATCTCATGCCTTGCGGATAATAGAGCGTGCAGATACATTGGAACTGATTGTTCCTGGTGGCTTGACACTGTGGTATCAGCAACGCCTGACTGGTGATTATGAAATAAACTACCGTATCTGTATGGTAATGAAAGGCGGAAAGTACGACCGTCTGAGCGACCTGAATTGCTTTTGGGCTGCCAATGACCCTAAACACCCAGACAACCTTTTTGCCCGTAGTGGGTGGCGAAATGGTGTCTTTAAAAACTACAACACATTAAACCTTTTCTACGTTGGATACGGGGGAAATGATAATTCTACTACTCGTTTTCGCCGTTACCGGGGTGAATATTATGGAGTGGCAGATGATAAAGTAAAACCACTGTTGAGTGAATATACGGATGCGCCGCATCTGCTTGCTCCCAATCAATGGTATCAAATCCGGATTCGGGTAAAAGAAGGGGTTACCACTTACTCGGTAAATGGAGAAGAACTTTTCCGTTATTCGATAACAGACGGTACGGGAGACGGACATTTTGGTTTACGTCTTTTGCAGAATCACGTGTTGTTTACCGGCTTTAAAGTGACTACATTCTAAACTTGCATATAGAAAACTAATCAGATAATATATCTATGATGAAACAATCTTTTACCAGACTCGGAGTATTGACTCTATTTTCCTGTTTATGTTCCGCATTTCTTCATGCGCAAGTAGTAACAGACGAGCGGCTGTTCTCTTTTGAAGATCTCCAGGTTCCGGGCTGCATTACGAGTATCCATTCCCAACTTTCCGTCTCCGATATACATTATAAAGACGGAAAACATTCGATGAAATGGGACTTTGAACCTGGTGGTATATTAGAACTCAAAAAAGACTTGAAGTTTGAAAAGAAAGATCCGACCGGTAAAGACCTGTATCTTTCAGCTTTTATAGTGTGGGTGTATAATGAAGAACCCCAAAATGCAACTATTGAATTTGAATTCTTGAAAGACGGGAAGAAATGTACTTCCTTTCCTTTCGGAATCAACTTTAAAGGTTGGCGTGCCGCATGGGTTTGTTATGAACGGGATATGCAAGGTACACCGGAAGAAGGTATGAACGAACTTCGCATTGTTGCTCCAAATTCAAAAGGAAGCCTTTTCATCGACCATTTGATTACCGCTACCAAAGTGGATGCACGTCAGCAAACAGCCGATTTGCAAGTGCCTTTTGTAAATGCCGGAACTAATAATCATTGGTTGGTTGTTTACAAACACTCCCTTTTGAAACCGGATATCGAGTTGACCCCTGTCAGTGACAAGCAAAAGAAAGAAATGCAACTGCTGGAGAAACGTTTCCGGGACATGAATTATACAAAAGGTAAGCTCTCGGATAAAGAAGTGGAGACTATCCGTAAGAAATATGATTTCTATCAGATTACTTATAAAAACGGTCAGGTATCGGGTGTACCTATTTATATGGTGCGCGCTTCTGAAGCTTATGAACGGATTATACCGGACTGGGACAAGGATATGCTGACCAAACTTGGTATAGAAATGCGTGCCTATTTTGATTTGATGAAACGGATTGCTGTTGCGTATAATAATAGTGCTGCGAAACCGGAACTTCAGAAAGAAATGAAGCAAAAATTCTTGGCTATGTATGACCATATAACTGACCAGGGGGTGACTTATGGCAGTTGTTGGGGGAATATCCATCATTACGGATATAGCGTTCGCGGATTGTATCTGGCATATTTCCTGATGAAAGACGTACTTCGTGAAGCCGGTAAGTTGCAAGAAGCTGAGCGTACATTGCTCTGGTATGCCATTACGAATGAAGTATATCCTAAACCTGAAGGCAACGGTATTGATATGGACTCATTTAACACACAGACCACTGGTCGTATCGCGAGTATCCTGATGATGGAAGATACACCTGAAAAGTTACAATATCTAAGGTCTTTTTCTCGTTGGATTGATTACGGTTGTCGCCCTGCTCCGGGATTGGATGGCTCATTCAAGACAGACGGCGGTGCTTTCCATCATCGTAATAATTACCCGGCTTATGCTGTCGGTGGTTTGGACGGAGCTACTAATATGATTTATCTTTTCAGCCGGACAGAATTTGCTATCTCGGAACTGGCGCATGAAACGGTGAGAAATGTATTGTTTGCAATGCGTTTCTATTGCAATAAGCTGAATTTCCCATTGTCAATGTCCGGTCGTCATCCCGATGGAAAGGGGAAATTAGTGCCGATGCACTATGCAATGATGGCTATGGCAGGAACTTCCGACGGAAAGTCTGAGTTCGATAAAGAGATGGCATCTGCTTATCTGCGTCTTGTTTCAGATGCTTCTTCCAAAGAGCAGGAACCGGAATATATGCCAAAAGTATCCAGCGCACAGGAACGGAAGATTGCGAAGCTGCTTGTCGATAATGGTTTCCGCCCTGAACCCGATCCGCAAGGAAACTTGGCACTTGGTTATGGCTGCGTATCTGTGCAGCGCCGTAGTAACTGGTCTGCAGTGGCTCGCGGACATTCCCGCTATCTTTGGGCGGCAGAACATTATTTGGGTCATAATCTCTATGGCCGTTATCTGGCACATGGCAGCCTGCAAATTCTGACAGCAGCACCGGGACAGAACGTTACTCCTGCTACAAGTGGATGGCAGCAGGAAGGTTTCGACTGGAACCGTATCCCGGGAGTGACTTCCATCCATCTTCCACTGGAACAGTTGAAAGCTAAAGTTTTGAATGTAGATACCTTCTCCGGCATGGAAGAAATGCTCTATTCCGACGAAGCTTTTGCCGGTGGACTGTCACAACAGAAAGAAAATGGCAATTTCGGTATGAAATTGCATGAGCATGATAAGTACAACGGTTCCCACCGGGCACGCAAATCCTACCATTTCATCGACGGAATGATTGTTTGCTTGGGCTCGGATATTGAAAATACCAATACGGAATATCCCACTGAAACTACAATATTCCAGTTGGCGGTAACTGATAAGGCAGGGCATGATTACTGGAAAAACTATCATGGTAATGGTAAAACATGGATTGATCATTTGGGAACCGGATATTATGTACCCGTTACTGCTAAGTTTGAAAAGAACTTCCCTCAGTATTCCCGTATGCAGGATACCGGTAAGGAGACAAAAGGAGATTGGGTTTCATTAGTTGTCGATCATGGTAAGGCGCCTGAGAATAAAAGTTATGAATATGCCATACTGCCACAGGCGAATGAAACGGGTATGAAAAACTTTGCCAAGAAACCGGCATATAAGGTTTTGAAGCAAGATCGTAATGCTCATATCGTACAGTCGCTGACAGATAACACCTATTCTTATGTACTCTTTGAAACCCCTCGCGCATTACTTCCCGGAGAATTATTACAGCGTGCAGATACCTCCTGTCTGGTAATGATTCACAAAGAATCATCTGATAAAATGCTGTTGACCGTAGCGCAACCGGACTTGGCGTTGTATCGCGGACCGAGTGACGAAGCTTTCGACAAAGATGGGAAACGAGTGGAACGCAGCATTTATTCCCGTCCATGGATTAATGACGAAAGTGGTGAGATTCCGGTGACAGTAACCTTGAAAGGTTATTGGAATGTGAAGGAAACTCCATTCTGCAAAGTGATTTCAGCAGATAAGAAACAGACACTACTTCGTTTTACTTGTAAGGACGGAGCTAGCTTTGAAGTAGAATTGAAGAAAAAATAATCCGGAGTTTTGATTGGCCGAGAACTGCTGTTTTCTGCCTTGTTGCCCTGTCAGTTCCGGCTTCCTCTCTCCCAAGTAATAAATGCAATTCCTCTTTCAACCTATCACCTTATCTGTCACCTATCACCGTCCGGTAAAGCCAAAGCCTGCATATAAACGGAAGCCTACGTGTAAACAGAAGTTTCAACAGGGGATAACTCTGGTTTTGTAGTGTACTGAATAAGTTGACACTTCTAAAATTAGAAATTCATATGGAAGCATTAAAAAAGAAGTACACTCCTTACACAGAATCTGAACGAATGTCGTATATTCGTGAGTATTTATCGACTTCCGAAACGAAGTCTCAGTTTGCCAAGCGTACGGGTATTTGCCGACGTTTACTGATTCTTTGGCTTGATAAGTATCATATAAATGACAAAGTTATGAGTACAGAGCAACCCTCTTTAAGAAAAGACTCTGGTGAGTCTCTCAATGAACTGGAGAAAGAACTCGCTGCATTGCGTGCCGAAAACCGCAAGCTTCAACGTGCTCTTCAGGAGGAAAGTCTTCGTCATGAAGCTTGTGAGGAATTGATTAATCTTGCGGAGTCAACCTATCACATCAAGGTTCGAAAAAACTCCGATGCCAAGTAATCGACACCTTGTCACAGGGGAACTCAGCTCGTCATATGCGCGGTAGCCTGCAGTTCCTCTGTGATTACTTCGGCATAACCAGACAAGGTTATTATAAGCATGTCAACAGAAAAATGGAAATAGATATCCTCACATCAAGCATTGTACTGTATTGTACTGAGTTACGTAAGCTTATGCCCAAGGCTGGTATGCGTGAACTCTATGCATGCTGTCTCCGCAAGTTTGGTGCCAGAATGGTCATTGGGCGTGATCAATGCTATAATATTTTTCGTGCCAATGGCCTGTGCCAACGTGTCAGGCGTGTGAAGCCAAAGACAACAAATTCCAATCATAATTATTACATTTATCCAGACTTGCTGAATGTCACTCCTAAATTTGTAGCGGACACATTCGGTTCAATGGTTGTAGCGGACATAACCTATGTTGCCACGTGCCAGGGATGGGCTTACCTGTCTCTTCTTACTGATGCGGGCAGTCGGGCCATAGTCGGATATGCCCTGTGCAAAACACTTGAAACGGAAGGTCCCTTAAAGGCGCTGAGGATGGCTATGGAGTTTTACAACAGACACAATGTTGATTTGAGTAAGCTGATACACCATTCTGACCGGGGAGTGCAATACTGCTCAAACCTGTATGTGGGGATGCTCAAGAAACATCATATTAATATCAGTATGACTCAGTGCGGAGATCCGCTACATAATGCACTGGCTGAACGGATGAATAACACGATCAAGAATGGGTGGCTTTTTGACTGTGGAGATGACAGCTTTGAACAGTTGGACAAACGTATAGGCGATGCCATATATGCATATAATTATGTTCGACCGCATCAAGGTATACAAATGAGAACCCCGATGGAATATATTCGTAAGTGCAGCGGAAAGGTGATTGAAGTCCCGCTCGTCGGGACGGGTGCTCCCGCCCCTTGCCGCTAGGGCGATCCCCGAGCGAAGAGTTTTTGTTGTTTAATGAAGTTTACAGACCGGAGTCTTGCATTTATAAGAGAAGATACATACTTTTGCAACATCTTTAAAATGACAACTTATATAGGAATTACAAAGGAACAAGTAAACTTATTTAGGTTTTAAAATATATTGAGTAAACTAACTTAGGTATAACAAGCGAAGTTGTCAACTAAATCCAGTACAGTACATTTCAAGGCATGAAACTGTAGTTTCTCCGGTGCGAAACTTTAGTTTCATCAGTGCGAAACTCTTGTTTCTCCGGTGTGAAACTCTAGTTTCAAAGGCTTGAAACTAAATGTTTCATTGCTTGAAACAAATCGTTTCATGCTGAGATATAACTATAGTTGATTGGGCCGCCGTGATGAACATCGTTAGTTTATGGAAGGTAGGGTTGAAGCAACAGGTGACAGCAATGTTGCCGTCACAATGCTGTCACCTGTTGCTGTCACAACGCTATTCGCTTATAATCACAACGTTAAGCTGCAATCGGTGACAGATGACAGCATTATGATTAAAATAAATTGCTGAGAAGAGTTAGAACATAAACATGGCAACTGCGACAATGCGGTTGTTGCATACAGCATGAGTATCTTTGATTTTTCCGCTGGATGTATTCAGAGAGCCATACCATGCGGAGCTCAACGTATATTCTAAACCGAATTTCCAATGAGGTACATTGTAAGTTAGTTCTGCTCCCGCAGTGACGAGTTGGTCGAGGTTTGTTCCCGTACCATATACTTGTGCTTTTCCATCCGGGGCATATAATTCATCGCTTGTTCCCAAGTTTTTAGCATAACCGACAAACACGCCCGGCTTCCATTTCTGTCCGTAAACAACGTTCAGCCAGGAACTGGAAAAACGTATCGGAGTGTATTTCTGTTCTCCTGTGTGTTCATTAATAGATTTAATGCCGAATCCGCCAAGACCGGAAGCTTGTGTAAGATTGGAGCCTAATACACTTTTTGCGCCGATAAACCAGTTCTTATTCGTGTATTTTACATGAGCTTCATATGAAAGAGTTGTGATGCGTTCGTCTACTTTATATTTATGTGTGGCAAGCACCTGTTCTTTTCCATTTACAATCCCATATTCTTGCATAATGGATTCTGTGCGTGGCTTTAATGATAACAACTCAACGCCTACACCTGCTAATAGGCCACCATTCTTATAATCTGCCCCAATATAAATTTCAGGGACACAGCTTTTCTTTATATACTCCTGGCTCTTTCCGGCAGGTCCTTGAGACAAATACTGGGATTGCCATACGGCAGCTCCTGTAAGCTGGAAGTTGCGGTTTGTATAACGATAACGAATTTGTGGCGCACGGCTAAAAGGTTGGAAAGGTGCTCCTACAGAAAGATTCAGAATCTGCGGTGAAACATCTCCGAACAATGGATGCCAGGTTTGGCCGAGCAATAAAGCTGATTTGCCCCAATCCAGATTGAGATATGCATGACGAAGGCGTACTACTGAATAAGAAGTGCCTGTGCCGCGGAAGTCAATCTCTACTTTAGCGGAAGTTTTGGCTGTTCCCAATTTGGGACCGGCAACATCTACTCCCAAGCGCGAATATAACGTATAGAAATTACTATTTGAAGTTGAATTCAAGTCATTCCCGTCCGCGTCGCGTACCTTGTCTTTGGGATACATATAAAACAGTCCGTCCACAGTTTCTTCATTGGCACGACTGTTATAATAAAAATCAGTACGTATTTGTCCGTAGAATTTAAACTTGAAGTCCTTCATCTGTGCAAAACTGCCCGAAACTGTTATCAGGCAAAGAAATAATAGAATGTATTTTTTCATAATGTGCTTGTTTATAAACGGGTGCAAAATTACACAAAATTACGGGTAATCAGCCTATCGTTGATTAAAAAAGGCATTGACAGCCTGATTATATTTGTTCAGGCTTGTACTTTTATGAATAGCTTTCATTAGTTTTTTTTCTGTATTTGGTAATAAATATTCCCAAAAAGTCTTCATCTTGTTTAGGAGCTGTCCGTCTCCGCCTTCAAGCTGCTCTGCATATGCCGTGTATACGCTTTTGTGCATCAATTGCAATTTTTGTACCATTTCATCGAAACTAAGAGCGTGTCCGTGTCTATGCTCTAATGCTAACGCCGGATTGGCGAGTAGCCCGCGTCCTATCATAATTCCGGCTAATGAAGGAAATTTGTCCTGAATTTGTTGAATATCTTCCAGACTGTTTATGTCTCCGTTATAAATAACAGGATGTTTGCAGGCATCTTGAAAATCAGCGAACCCTTTAAGGTCTACTTCACCTTTATATTGTTGTTTGCCTAAACGGGGATGCATCGTGACTTGCCGCAGTGGCAGTTCATTAATAATAGGAGCTAGTTTGAGGCATTCAGCCGCATTCTCCCATCCCAATCTCATTTTTATGGAGAAACTGATTTGCGGATACTTCCGAACCAAGCTGAGTAGTGCTTCCACTTCTTCGGGATAAGGCAGGATGCCGGAACCATTGTGACGCTTTGCTAAAATTGGAAAGGGGCAGCCCAGATTTATATCCGCTTCTTTATATCCTTTTTCGATAAAAAGGGAGAGAATCGCTTCCGCTTTTTCAACTGTCGGAGCTATTAACTGAGGGACGAGGTGGGGCACATGATTGTTTTCCGGTTCGATGCCTCGGACATCCCTGCGGCGGAACTCGCCTTTCTCAATTCGGACAAATGGGGTGTAATAAGTGTCTACGCCACCGAAACAAGCGGCGTGGGCATTGCGGTAAAAAACTTCGGTGTAACCTTGTAACGGGGCGAAATGGATAGGCAGAGTTTCTTGCATGACATTTAATTTTGTTGCAAAGATACGGAAAAAGTAAAAGAGAAGAACCTCGCGGCCCCTCTCTTTCAGGTGTTAAATTGATTAAAGTCTGATTTTCAAATACGTTTTATAATGGTTAGAAAAATTGTGTGTTTATTTTAATGCGTTCAGCCATCCGGGTACATATCCCAAACGATTACGTAACTGTGCTTCGTAAAGGGAAAGAGGTTCTACTGCACCGTTATTGTTTTCGCATCGTTTCATTTGTGATTCATTGAATTGAAGAGATTGTCCATGGAAGCCTACCACAATTGGTGGCAAGAATTTCCACCAGTATCCTTTTGCGTCCCACCAAATGAATTTCTCTTCGGCATCAATGTCTGTATCTGTCTGAATATTTGTTGCATTGAAGTTCCAGATAGTCAGATTTTCCATATGATTTGGCATTTGTGCAGAATCACCGCCTTGTCTCCAGTGCATGAATCCGCCTGAGCAGCAATCAATCAGTGTGGCACGTGGTTGTGTTGCATGCGATTCAAAACAGGAATCATCTCCCCACTTTACGTTCCAGATTACGGCACCCATGCTTTGTTTGGAGACTCCACAAGCGTGATATTGTCCTACGTTCGACTGGTAAGTACCTAAGGTTCCTTCGCCTTCGCCTTTGCTGAGAGTATATCCATTGCTGTTCTCTATCACTTTTCCAATAAATATGCGGGAAGAAGCTTGTGAACGAATAGATGCATGTCCCCGGTTACCGCCAATTTGTATGTCATAAGCAGAGCAGTTTGCTGAATTTGTGATAGACATTGCTTCACTGACACTTTCGAAATTGACACGGCGTATCCAGGAGTTGGTTAATCGGACAAAATCTATCAACTTGAATCCACCGTCATCGATGTCAGAACCATGATGAATAAACTTCTCTTTTGAGTGTCCTTTGAAAGTAAGGTCTTCTATGCCGACATTCTCATAATTGGCGAATTTGGAGATTTTCCAATTCCAGTCTTTATTGATGGCGTGCATAATAGGTTCTTTGAAGGTAATAGTGTTACCGCTGATTTTTTCAATCTGGTGATATTCGTAAATCTGGATACCTTCTGATTTGATGTTAAGTGTTCCGCCGGACTGTACATTGATATCTTGCCATCTGTATGGAGACAGTTCTGTGTTAATAACATCTTCGTTGTTGTTTTTCAGCACAAGGCATACCCAGCTTCCGCTGCTTACTCCGGTCACGCTAGCTGTCACACTTTTACTGCCGATGGGGGCGTCAGCAGTAATTGTTCCCAATTCTGTTAATCCGGAGTTGTGTTTAAATTCCATCATCACAGGTGCGTTCCACATTTCGGTTGTTGGGTTGGGGGAAGTGTTGGCAACAGTCATTTCGAGTGTTGTCTTATCTTTACCTGCTCCTTTGAGTACTATATTTCCCATAGACATACGGATTCTCCGGTTTTGGGAAGCTTTGTCCTGCAATATATAGTTCCCTTCCGGGAAATAGATGACGGCTTTGGCATTCTCTTTGATATAGCGGTCTGTCATACCAACGTCTTCTTGTTTGATATTATTAGTGCCGGCAATTTCTGCCAGCACTTTCATAAAAGCTTCACGGTCGGATTTTCCGTCATTGGGGACGGCTCCATACTTCGTGACATCATAGACCTTATATCCTTGAGCTATCAACATTTCCACATCGGGGGGAGCTGTTTCTCCCCGCATATATCCTGCGTAGGAGAAATCCAGCAATACATTCTTATCATCACCGCTGAGGAACTCCGTCCAAGCGGTGGTTGCATTGGCATCAATTTGGCTATTTAGTAATTTAACCGGCAATTTAACTATGCGGCAATAGCCTTCTTTGGAGAATATTTTAATGTGAATCACGTCTTCATATGTTTCTCCACGAGGATTGGTGGAAGGAGCGGTAACAGTCAATTTTGTTTCTTCCAACTTGATTCCCCATGTTTGGTTCTCAATGACGGCAGTTTCTACGTTGGCTTGTTTCACAACAAATTCCTGTATCTGTTTCAGACCGAAAGTGGCTGTCCCTTCAAATTGAATGTTCAGATAGAAATCTTGTCCGTAGATGGGTATTGTAACTTCACTGTTGTCTGCGCGTATAGTAAATGTGATCTCGCCGGTAGCTTCGTTGATTGCTACGTTACTGAAAACAGAGCTGGCACTTGAGGTAGCTTGTGTTCCATCAGCTATTTGATTGTTTCCTAATTTGCTCCAAGTTGAGCCATTGTCCAGTGAAATTAGCCAAAAACCATTTGCATCCACCTTCATTTTCGGAGTAATTCCAGCAGCACCGGTTTCGGGAATAGCGTTGACCGGTTGATTGTTGAAAAGTAATTCTGTAGTTACACCATTGATGGTATACGCCCAGTTTCCTGATGCATTAATGCTGAATAGGGGCATGTCGTTCATATCAGCCTTTCCACTATAAATATTTACAGTTTCTCCGTTACTGAGTTCTACGGTGTAATTTCCTAATTCATCCTGATTATATCCCATAACCAGAATTACTCCTGCTACCATCTGTTGGTAGTTGTTGATGTCCGTATTCATCTGTTCTATACTTGCTTCCAGATTGGCAACCCGTTCTTTCAGATTGTCAATGTCGGAGCGCAAGTCATCCCGTTCGTCGCACGAGTAAAGTGCGACGAAAAGAATTGTACATATTGATAGTATTACTTTTTTCATATATCAGTAGGTATTAATTAATGGATGCTCCATATCCTCCTGTCATCATTTCATCAGTAAGAGTGAATACACCATTGGCATAATCAAAGGAGGTAATAGGCGAATTTTCGTGTAATGTCATTTGGTTTTTCTCACCATCAGGAATTATTTTTACTTTAGAATTGGAGTGATAATATGACCATTTACTGTTTCCAGGGCTATAGACAATATTATCTGTCACATCAATAGATGGAACTTGGGGATTTTCATACAAGAAGCTATATAGATAAGATGTTTTTCCTGCATCTGCTATGTAGAAAATGTTCTTATTCATATTTAAAGATGTTCCTGTTTGATATCTAAAGTAAACATTGGCACCTATTATATTAATAATTGTATTATTGCTGATATTACCAACTATTTCTCCTTTTGCATCTGTTGCAGTAGTACAATTCATCATTTGCCCATTGACTGCATTTGCAGAATACATAAGATTATTTATAAAATCAAAATTCTTGTAGCTAGCTAAGTTGGTGGCAGTTCCTAACTGGAGCAATACTGTAGCAGCCGTTAATTGGATTTTATTATTTTGAAGGCTTATATTATTAATACCATATATATCAGCGGTTTTATTATCACAATATAATGGTTTCTGTACACCACTAAAATAACAATTATCTATGACTAGGTTGGTGCAATTATTTTCTATGGTCAAGTCGTTGTTGGTAATGAAACCGGCAGAAGCCGTGTTTCCTTCCATGGCTATGTGCAGGTTGAGTAAATATACACTTCCTTTTCTTGGTCTTAATGTACCATTTACCGCTGTATTTTTGAAAGTCGGTTTTTCGTTTTCATATCTTGCCATTATTATGAGATCATTACTGATAGCTTTTGTTCCAGTAACAGTAAATTCTTGGTTACCACTTAAAAACAAGATTACAGGTTTAGACATGGTAGTGCTGAAATAGCTGTCTAAAGCAGGCTCTGTTCCATCTAAAACTGCTATATTGGCATCTTGGTAGGTATTCTTATTTATGGTGATTCCACCAATATTGATATCCTCTCCTTCTTCGAATAATGTGTAATAGTCTCTTATAATACTCAATTTCACTTGAATCTTATCTACTGCCCAGTTGGCCCCTTTATTTACTTGTACGGTGACATCACTGCTATTGTCTGCTGTGGCACGTGTATTCAGGGCAGTCGCCTTTGTCGGGGCAGTAATAGTCAGTGTCGCTTCGTTGTTTTCATTCGCTTCGCTAATAGTTGCCAACCACCCTGCCGGAGCAGTTACTATTACATTATCTCCCTTTACTTTTACAGTTGTAGAGACTATTTCACCAGCACCAATTTCCCAATATCCTTTATTCATTCCTTCGGCAGGCTCTATAATTTCGCACAATAAATCTTTAACGATAGGTATGGAAATACTTTCATTTTGTCCTTTTAACTGGATAACGAAGAAATCTCCGCTTTCATCAATTCCTGCCGACTCGAAGAATGTATCACTGCTACCTCCACCGGAAGAGCCATTGTTTACAGCAGACACTTTGTTGCCACTTTCGTCAAGAACATCCTGCCAACTAGTTCCGTTGTCATAACTTACTTGCCAGTAGCTGCCATCATCCGTCAGTCGGAATTTGGGAGTTATACCATCATTGCCGGGAGTTCCGACGGCTTGTACGGGTACACCGTTTTGGGTCAGTACTTCGCCGTTTACTACCCATTGGCCTTCATCATTGACGCTGATTTCCGGATATTTTATTTCTCCTGCGGAACCTTGTGTTAATGTTACAGTTTCTCCACCGCTCAATTTTAATGTATAGGTACCATTTGTCTGGGTAATTTCTGTAATGGTCTGTCCGCCTTCAAGTAGTCGTTTGATTGCGGTCATATTATCATTCAACAAATTAATTTGTGCTTCCAAAGACTCCACGCGACCTTTCAGATTATCAACATCGTCTCTCAAATCGTCTGTATTGCAAGCTGCCAATGTGAACAGTGCAAATGCGGTTAACAAGAATGATTTAAAGTAATTCATAGATATATGTATTAATTGTTTTCTTATTGTTGTTATTAAATTATTCCACTACGTTGACTACGAAATTATAGGTAGTCGTTGATGAATGGTCAATATTGGCATTCCGTGCAAGGAAAGTTGCATTATAGATACCAACCTTGTCATAGGTATACGTATAAGAGTCAAGGCTTTGGGTGATGTCTTTCACTTTAGTTCCCTGATCCGGTTCGCATGAGTTGATAGTAAGCGGGTCGGATACCAGCCAGCTATATTTCAGAGGAGTTCCTGCAGTCGATGAGTGCAAGTAGAATGTTTCGGTTCCGATATTCTGCAAATTCCAGATTCCGGAAGTTCCTCCGCTTACTGTACCATATTCACGGTCGGTAGTCATTGATGCCTGATCAGGCAGGTTACATCTGTTTTTCATGTTTACTGGTGTCAGTCCGAAAGAACTTGCACCGAACTTCAGGCTGGAACCATTGTTCAGTTCATTGGTGAGATGCATCTGGGTGAAATACAGACGTGATTGAACCGCTGTGTTTTTCACTCCTTTATAACGTATGGCAATTGTAACTCTTTTATTGAGGTATTGCGTCATATCGAATGTATAAGTTTGCGATTGCGATGTACCGGTTTTCGTCGGAAAGGCATAACCTAGTTCCTCGTTGGGGATCATTGACTGCCAGATACCATCATTCTCATATTGTTCCACTAACAAGGAATCTGCTACGAAATTGTCTTTATATAATCCGGTGAACTCATCGGATATATAGATTCTACTGTCTACCATATCGGTTGTTCCATATTCATAGTATAACGTGATGGTTAGCGATGATGATTTGATTTGTGAAGGATCAATGGTTTGACGTTCTCTATACTGATATTTATACCCTTCTTCACCGCTGAAGAATGTAAGGAAGTCCGGATCGCCGGCAATGTTGAAGTTGACAGGAGTTCCTTTCTTTACAGTGATGATATGTCCGTCGAAGCTCACATTCTCATTGGTATTTACAGTCACGTCCAATGCAACATCTTCGTCCAGTCCGTCATTACATGCCCCGAAAAAGAGGCTTATTACACAGATGGCTATGAGTTTATATGCTTTCATAATTTGTTGTTTTTTACTGATGAATACTTTGTTTACCAATTCGGATTGTTTTGTGTAATGTACTTGTTGGTACTCATTTCAGCATCTGGAATAGGGAAATAGTTGTATGTAGAGGATACTTGGAAATAGGTATATACGTTAGTTGGTCCTAAGTTCCAGTTTTCTCCAGATTGTGCAGCCGGTACCAATTCTTGCATGTTCTTTACAAACTCTCCCCAACGGATAAGGTCAAAACGCCGGGTATATTCAAAGCATAGTTCCATACCTCGTTCATCCTTTACCGCTTGACGGAATTCCGTCTGCGACATGTTCTTCGGTAGGTCATCCAGTCCAGCACGATCTCTGACATCATTGATACAAGTATATGCAAGGTCTGTCGGCCCATTATTTGCTTCATTCTCCGCTTCTGCAATCATCAATAATACATCTGCATAACGTAATACAGGGAAGTTGATGGACGTAAAGTTCTTGTCTTTTTTATCAGCTTCGTATTCGCGGCGATATTTTCCACACATACGGCTATAATTGGTAGTCGCCTTGGTTTTTTCAATATCACCATTGTATTGGTAAGATTTCGGACCATATTGCGTCATTACTTGCGCTAGTTTTCCCATTTCAAATTCACGATGCGTCACTCCGGTATTTTTACCGCCTGATTCCTTATATTCAAAAGGAGTGATGCTCCAGTTGAAACGGTTGATGTCTCCGTTCTTTACATACAGATTATACAATTTGGGGGTACTGTAAATAAAAGCATACGAATATCCTGGATCAGCCTTTCCTTTTATACTGCTTTTAGATGAAAGGTCGGGACCGGCTAGTCCGATGATATTACCGATACGGCCTTCCGCTTGAGTGTCAGATGTATTGTTTCCGGCAAATTCAATTTCCCAGATACTTTCATTGGCGGTCGTATTATACTGGTTGGAACATAAATCAATGAAGAAATCCCAGTAGTTATCTGCTAGTTCGTGTCCTTCCGCTGTCACTTTCTGAGCATAGAAACTGGCTTTTTCAAAATAATCTTTGGCTTCTGCCTGATTGGCAGCACGGTTTTCACGGAAATGTTCTCCGGCACGGAACAGGTAGACGCGTGCCAATATTCCCCATGCAGTAGATTTTGAGATGCGTCCGGGTAAATAGGATAGTTCGGCAGCTGATTTCAATCCAGTTTCAGCAGCATCCGCCATTTCATTAACAATGAAGTCATAGATTTCCTGCTTGTCTGTCCGTGGTGCGTCAAGGTTCTTCACATCTTGGGTTGAAGTTGTCTTAAATGGTACATCGCCCCAGCACTCTACAAGATTGAAATAATAAAAAGCGCGCAGAAAACGGGCTTCGGCAATGTACTGTTCTTTCACGCCGGTAGAAAAGCCTTCTACCTTGTCGATATTCTCTAAAAAGATATTTGCACGATTGACACCAACATAAAGTAAATACCAGAAGTTGGTGACTGCGTTATCACTAGTAGTGGCGTTATTACAAATCAGACCGGTGGAGGCAGGTCCGCGTCCGCTACCACCATAATGCGACAAATCATCTCCTGCAACGAGGTACATATAGTCACCGCCATAAAAGGTTGGCTGGGAAAGAATAGCATAAGTGCCTGTCAAGAAGGAGGAGGCTTCTTCGGGAGTTTTGAAATACTCATCTAAAGCTAATTCAGTCGGTTCTTTATCCAAAAAGTCGCAAGATGCAGTAAAGAGACTTGCGAGTAAAGCTATGATTGATATTCTTAGTATTTTCATGTGATGAATTTTAAATGTTGAATGATAACATATTAAGCTTAGAATCCTAAACTGACACCGAAACTGACGGAGTAAGCTCTTGGATAAGACGAATAATCCAATCCCGGCGTTAAGGCGCTGTTACGAACAGATACTTCGGGGTCATAGCCGGAATAACCTGTCCATGTCCAGAGATTCTGTGCGGCAACGTAGATACGTGCTTTATCTATTTTCCATTTTTTCGTCATTTGGCTGGGGAAGGTGTATCCTATCGTTACATTTTTCAGACGCAAGAAGGAACCGTCTTCTATGATGCGTGAAGAAATGACACGATTGGAAGAAGAATTCGTAGCGGCTGGAATGTCACTAGTCGGGTTGTCTGCTGTCCAGCGGTTGGTGTAGCTGGCATATTGGTTCAATTCACGTGAGCGGTTATTGGAACTTTCAAAGAACAGGCGGTTGGCGTTCATAATGTCATTTCCATACGACCATTGGAAGAAGATGCTTAAATCAATTCCTTTATAAGTAAAGTCATTGGTCAATCCTCCTGTATGTACTGGAAGTCCTCGTCCGATGATAGTACGGTCATTGGAATCTACTACTCCGTCACCGTTCAGGTCGGCATATTTCGGCATACCTGGTTGTGTGTTGTTTTCGGTTGAGAAATGAGGTACACTAGATTTCAAACTGTATGAATTTCCTGATTTGTTGAAATCATCGTATTTATACGTGCCTTCGTAAACGTAGCCATACATCAGTCCCATCGGCAAACCGATTTTGGCAATATAACTGGATTGTCCGTTGTAGTTCTGGTCAAACTGGACAGCTGTCAATAATGCGGTTTGGTTTTCGGATAACGCTAATACTTTATTCTTGTTGAAAGAAATATTAAAATTGGATGACCATTGAAAATCGCGTGTCTTAATATTCAGTGTATTCAAGCTGATTTCCAGACCATCATTACGTACTTTACCAATATTCTTTGTGGCATTGTAGAAACCGGAAGAATAGGGTAATTGGGCGGCAAGCAACAAGTCGCGTGTATTTTTCCGGTATATATCCATTGTGAGGCCGATTCGTTCATCGAAGAATGAGAGGTCGACTCCCAAGTTCCATTGTTCGGTCGTTTCCCATTTCAGATTTTTGTTCTGCAACGAGATGGGTACAGTTCCGGCGTTGGTGGCATCGTTCTCGAATGGATATACGCCGCTTGGTATCGAATTGGTAGCGGTATAAGAACCTATTCTGGATTTCAAGACGGATAATAGTTGGTAATAATCGTATTCACCGATGCGGTTATTTCCGGTGAGTCCCCAGCTAAAACGCAGCTTTCCATTGGAAAGGATACTTTTGATTGGTTTCATGAACTTCTCTTCGGTGAATGTCCACGCTAATGATGCAGAGGGAAAGTATCCAAACCTGTTATCCTTGTTGAACTTGGAAGATCCGTCTACACGGAATGAGGCGGTTGCATAGTATTTGGATTTATAATTGTAGTTGATACGTCCCAAATAAGAAAGCATTGACCATGATGATTTGGCAGAACTGCTTGTACTGGCTTGTCCTTCACTCATTCCCGCCATTCCGAGTGATTCGTTGGGAATATGGGTGGTGCGGAAAGCGTATGCTTCATAGTCTGAATTCTGGAAGGTGATACCAGCCAAAGCATTGATGAAATGTTTCTTCTTGATGTTGGTCTGGTAAGTCACTGTGTTTTCGTTCAACCAAGTTAAGCGTTCTGAACGGGTCACTTGTGCATTCACTTTGTCGGTAGAGGTCGGACCGCCATAGCGGGTCTTTGAATTGTTGAACTGGTCATTTTTACGGGCATCATAAGTGTATCCGGCAGAGACTTTGACTTTCAGCCCCTTGATGACTTCATATTCGGCAAAACCGTTCATTTGAAGATTATTGATATAATTCTTCCGGTATTCGTTTTTGAGTGAAAGAATAGGATTGAAACGATAGTCGTTACTTGAGTCTACTGCATTATCTGTTGCGCTATCCATCAAAAAACTTAATGGAGTGTCGGGAGAGGTTACGGGACGATATCCCCAAACACTGTAGAACAAGTTGTTCATACCACTGTAAGATGTTGCGGAAGGGGTGCTTCCTGTCTGGATGGAACGTGAATAATTGGTCGTCAGGCTCATGTTCAATTTACCACGGCGTACTACTGTGTTCATACGTCCCTGCATACGTTTATATCCGGTTTCCAATAATGTACCGTCTTGGTCGTAGTAAGATAGGGAAGCATTATAGCGTACTCCTTCCGTACCACCTGTCAGTCGCACAGTGTGGCTTTGTTGCCAAGCGGTTTGGAAAATTTCATCTTGCCAGTTATATTGGTCAATATTCCGGTAATCTTCTAATGTCCATTGTTTGCCTTCATAGTTCATAAGGTAAGAGCCGGCAACCACTGTCGGATACATTTCATTTTGTAATTTGACGAACTCATAAGCGTCCATCATTGGAATGGTGCGAGTGATATGTTGTACTCCAAAACTTCCGTCGTATGTCAGTTGTGCCCGTCCTACTTTTCCTTTTTTAGTAGTTACAATTACAACTCCATTAGCACCACGTGCTCCATAAATGGCAGTGGCTGAAGCGTCTTTCAAAAAATCGATAGACTCGATGTCCGAAGGGTTTAAGGTGCTGGAAGCGGAAGTATCTTCCACAGGGAAGCCATCAATTACAAATAAAGGTGAGTTTTCCTGTGTTAAGGAGTTGTTACCCCGGATAACTATATTCATTGTGCCACCAGGCATACCTTCACCGGATGTGACATTTACACCGGCGATACGTCCTCCCAAAGCTTGGTCGAATGAAGCGACGGGGGCAGTGAGGACATCATTCATGTTGGCCTTGGCCACAGAACCAGTCAAGTCACGTTTGCGCACCTCCTGATAACCTACAACTACTACTTCATCCAATGTTTTGGTATCTTCCCTTAAAGTAATAACCATTGGCTTTTGTGTATCTACTTTCTGTTCTACAGTAACATAACCGATGAAAGAAATGACTATTGTTGCATTTTTGTTGGGTACACTGAATGCAAACTTGCCGTCAAGGTCGGTGATAGTTCCTTGTGAAGTACCTTTTACCTGAACACTGGCGCCCGGCACTCCTTCTCCTAAATTATCCTTCACCGTACCTTTTACAAGTACCTGTGCAAGTACAAAAGAAACAGAAAACAAGATCAGTCCAAGTGAGGAGAAAATCCTTTTTCTAGTTTGAGTGGATAAATGTCTTTTCATATATTAAAAATTAAGTGATTTTATTGAATCTACGGTTGCAAATATAGGTTGATTAAATATTCTCATATGGATAGAATTATTCAGGATTAGTGCAAAATCATACAATTTTTCTGTTCTTATATTCTTGTTATTCTTTTACGGTTTCCAGCAAGGCAGACAGTTCTTTTACGATATCAGGATGCTGCTTTGCTACGTTCGTTTTCTCTGATGGATCGGACGATAAATCATAGAGTTGCGGTTGTTTGTCGTTTCCTAATTCCATCTTTGTCCAGAACTCTATGGCGGGACTGTCGCTTGGCTCGATGTATTTCCACTGGCCTTTTACGATGGCGAGCGTGTTGTTCAGGTTCTGCTGAACGACGTATTCACGGTCTGTATTATTTTTGCCTAAAAGCACATTCAGGTGTTCCTGGCTGTCGGGGGCTGCTCCTTTCCGTAAAGGTTGGTTCAGGAGTGAAGCGAGCGATGCATATACGTCGATTTGTGAGAAAAGAGCCTGTTGCTTGGATGGCTGTATCTTGGCAGGCCAGCGTACGATGAACGGAATACGCGTTCCTGCTTCATAAGCGCTGTATTTTCCGCCACGATAGATTCCCATAGGGGTATGTCCGTTGAGC
Organism: Bacteroides congonensis; assembly: GCF_900130125.1. Classification (GTDB taxonomy): domain Bacteria; phylum Bacteroidota; class Bacteroidia; order Bacteroidales; family Bacteroidaceae; genus Bacteroides; species Bacteroides congonensis. The sequence goes on along the minus strand of NZ_FQXY01000010.1, from coordinate 560,000 downwards.
ATTTCGTAAGCATGATCCTGATAGCCGTCATCAATCACAGGGCCGTTGTCGCTGGTGAAGATGAGAATTGTGTTGTCGGCTATGTTGAGGCTGTCCAGTGTGTGCATGATTTCTCCGATTGTCCAGTCCAGTTGCAGGATGACATCGCCACGAGTTCCGAGTCCGCTCTTTCCGGCAAAACGCGGGTGGGGGATACGGGGTACATGTACGTCTTGCGTACCCATATACAGGAAGAAAGGTCCTTCCTGGTGGGAAGCGATGAAATTCTTGGCTTTGTTGGTGATGATATCGGCAATATCCTCGTCGTTCCAAAGGGCGGACTTTCCACCAGTCATCCAGCCGATGCGGGGGATGCCGTTGATAATGGTATTGTTATGTCCCTGGCTGGGTTTCAGCTTCACAAGCTCCGGATTTTCTTCTCCCGTAGGCCAGTCGCCTACCTTATGGTCGTAACTGACAGTGATAGGGTCGTTAGGATCAAGACCTACTACACAGCCGTTTTCTACAAAAACACAGGGCACACGGTCTACAGTTGCGGGGATGATAAATTCATAGTCGAAGCCGATGCTTTGTGCATTCGGACTGATTTGGCTGTTGAAGTCAGTGCCGCCTTTCGGGCCGAGTCCCAAGTGCCATTTGCCCACTGCTCCGGTGGCGTATCCGGCATCCTTCAACATATCAGCCATGGTGACGCAGGTTGTGTCGATGATAAGTTCCGAGTTTCCGGGAGCAATGCCGGTGTTCTCCTGCCGCCAGGGATACATACCTGTGAGGAGTCCGAAACGGGAAGGGGTACTGGTGGCCGAGGTGGCGTAAGCATTGGTGAATTGTACTCCCTGTCCGGCGAGACGGTCGATATTAGGAGTACTCACTTTAGTTGCTCCGTAACAACTCAGGTCGCCGATACCGAGGTCGTCTGCGAATATATAAATAATGTTGGGCTTTTGACCGTTTTGTCCATTGCTCTTTTGAGGTGCGTGGTTGCATCCGGTTAACATTGCAATGCCGGGCAATAACGGAAGTAGACGTGAAACGTTTCTCATAATGCTGTATTTTTAGGGAATGATGTTAGATGCACAAAGATAAACGATTGGAGAAAAAAAAATGAGTAGTAACGTACAAGTGAAGTACAAAATAGTACATCGGGGGAAGTTCCGCTTTCCGGATTCGGAAGAGTGCAGAACGGTTTAGTGCCACCCCGTTGTCACAGTTGTGCCACCCCGTTGGCACAAGCGTGCCACTATGATGTCACTACTGTGCCAACGAGGTGATATTCTCCCGGCACGGCAGTGTCCGATTATTTACTATAGGCTTTCCCGATAATGGCTGCTATTAGTCTGTTTCTTCTTCTCCTTCTTCCTTTTCTTCTCCCTTGCGGTAAGCCAGCGGACTGACATGATAAATCTCCTTGAAACACTTGCTGAAATAACGTGAAGACGAGAATCCTATCCGGTCTGAAATCTCTGTGATATTCAGTTCCGGATTATTACGTAGCATAACCGCCCCTTTCTTGAGACGTATGCTCAGGATAAAATCATTCGGTGTCTGCCCTGTAACCGCTTTTAGCTTGGTGAACAGGTTCGTACGTGCCATCCCCATTTCGCGGGCAAAGATATTGACGTTGAAATCCGTATTATCCAGATGCTGTTCGATAATAGCCATTGCACGATCCAGCATCTCTTTATCCATCGGGTTGGTAGCCAACATCTGTGCGAAAGCCTGCGGTTGTTTGCTGAACTTTTCCTGTAACAATCGACGGGAGTTCACCAGGTTGTTACAACGGGAAATCAGAAGATTGGTATTAAACGGTTTCGTGATATAATCATCCGCGCCGATTTTCAGCCCTTCGATATTGTGTTCTATCGCAGTACGTGCTGTCAGCAGCACAACCGGAATATGGCAAGTATTGAAATCCGTCTTTATCCGCTTGCACAGTTCCGTACCGGACATACGCGGCATCACGACATCACTTAAAATAATGCTCGGCATATCCTTCTGCACCATTTCCAACGCTTCTTCTCCGTCGGAAGCCGTACTGACCTGATAAAATGTCTCGAAGATACCGACTAACATCTGCTTGATGGATTCGTTATCTTCCACAATCAGCATCTTTGCATCTTCAATCCGCTTGTTATCTTCCTCTTTCCATTCCGATTCCGACAGGATTTCTGCTGAAGGAACGAACGTTTCCGGCTCCTGGATGGTAGTGTCGGTATCACCTTGTGCTATCTGTTCTTCGGCAAAATGCTGTTTGCCCAGTTTCAGAGTGATAATGAAGCTGCTTCCCTTGCCCGGTTCGCTTTCCACACGGATGGTACCGTGATGAAGTTCGATGATACCTTTTGTCAGAGCCAGTCCGATGCCTGTTCCGGCTCCGGTATTCAGCGAGTTCAGAAGTTCGGTCTGATAGAACCGGTCGAAGATTTTGTCAATTTCCGCAGCGGCGATACCCGTACCGGTATCCTTTATTTCGATGACGGCCTGGTCTTGCTCCTGCGAAACGTTGATGGAAATGGTATCTTCCTCTTTCGTATGTTTCAATGCATTGGACAATAGATTGTTGATGACCTTCTGCATCTGCTTCTGGTCATACCAGACTTCAATATCATCTTTCTGCTTGTTGAACTTGAAACTAATCTGCTTGCTGCTGGCGTATTCGAGGAAAAGCAGATAATTCTCATACAGGAAATCCACGAGGTTGTGCTTGCTTACCTTTATCTTCATATGCCCCTGTTCCTGTTTGCGGAAATCGAGCAGTTCCGTAATCAGTTCACGCAGTTGGATACTGTTCTTGTAGATTCCCAATACCTTATTATATATATTGGGAGTGAATGTCTGCACTTGCAGCAGAGTTTCCACTTGTCCCACGATAAGCGTCAACGGCGTGCGGAATTCATGCGAGATGTTTGTAAAGAAACGCAGTTTCGACTGGTTCAGCGCTTCGAGGTCTTCGATATGTTTCTTTTCATATTTCAGGGATTCGCGGAGTTTGATTCGCGAATTGTAGTTCTGAATAAGGAACCATAGCAGGCTGATGGTGACAATGGTATAAATCAGGTAAGCCCACCATGTCTCATACCACGGTGGAAGTACAATAACGAGAAGTCTGGCTTCTTTGATTCCGTCCCGTTGTGATTTGATGACAAGCGTGTACTTGCCCGGATTCAGATTTGTATAAGTGATGAGCGTCTGCTTGCGGTACGTATGATTCCATTCATTGGAAAACCCTTCCAGGCGATAGAGAATCTCATCCCTGTTGGCAGGGATAAAGTTGGAAGTGGCATATTCGATGCTGAACATCGACTGATTCGCTTTCAGACTAATCTCCGGCGTGTGGCAGATGGACTGGCTCAGAATTCCGGTTTCATCGCCGGGGACTACTTCCCTGCCGTTGACTATCAGGCGGGAAAGGATGATATTATAAGATTTCGGGGTAAAATGCAGTTTCTTTTCCCAAAAAGAAATCATTCCCTGAATACCGCCGAGGAATACTTCTCCATCATGTGTCACGAACAGCGCATTCTCATTGACAGCAGTCAGCGGGAATCCGTTTTCCGTACCGTAATTATAGAACTTCTTATGCGGATAGTCGAATTGTGAGAATCCCTGATTGGTAATCAGAAGCAAATCTCCTTTCTGAATGGAAGACTCGAATACCTCGTAAATACAATCACTGGACAATCCGTCTTTCTGTACATCGAAATTCTCGAAATCATTGCTCTCTTTGCGATAACGATCCAGTCCGCTGCCGGAAGTGGAGAACCATAAGTTCCCGTTGCTATCCTGCATGATACTGTTGACATTGTTGTTGCTAAGACTATTCGGAATGGCCGGATTGTGCGCATAATTGGTGAGCGTGCCGGTATCGAAGCGATACGAGTAAACCCCTTCTCCGGTAGCTGCAATCCATAAAGTGCCCTCTTTGTCGAAACAAAGACTAGCCACCATGCCGATATTTCTTCCCGCCTTGGTCTCCTTGAAAAGCTGTTGGCAAGTACCAGTTGCCGGATTGAACAGGCTGACACCGTTTTGAGTGGCAATCACCAGTTTATCCTCATATGGCACAATGTCACGTACAATATCCGATGGCAATGAAGTAGGATCTCCCGCTTTCATCCGGTAGACAGTGAAACGGTTCGTCCGCAGGTCGAGTTTGTTCAATCCGCCCAAGTGCGTGCCAATCCACATGATATCGTGAGCCTGGTCATAATAAATCGCCTTCACGTTATTGTGCGAAATGCTGTTTTTCCCTTCCTCGTGGCGATACCAGCGGTACGTGTTGTCTTTACGGTTGTAGACATTCACGCCACCCCCTTCGGTACAAATCCACAGGTTGCCGTCCTTATCTTCCGTCATTCTTCCGACGATGGGGCTGCTCAGACCTTCTTTTTCGGTGTCACCCACCTTGTAGCGGGTATAGATTTCATATTCAGGATTGAAGTAATTGACTCCGCCGAAATAAGTCCCCAACCAAAGCGTTCCCTGTCCGTCTTTGACAATACACCAGATAGAAGAGTGGGTGAGTCCGTCCGGTTTACTGGCGTTGGCAGTATAGAGTTGGAAATTACCTGTACTTTTCTCATAACGGTTCAGGCCGTGGAAAGTACCTATCCATAAATTACCCGAGTTGTCTTCACAAAAGCTTCTGACGAAGTCGGAGCAGAGACTGTTTGCGTTTTTCGGGTCATGGCGGAAATTCTCGATGGAACCATCCGGTTTGACACGGTAAAGTCCTTCTTCCCAACTACCAATCCATAATTCTTTTGAAGAATCTTCGTAGATACTTGTGATATTTCCTTCCGTAACTGGTCGTGAAATCGTTTTATCTTCCGAAAGGCGATAAACACCCTTTCCGGCAGTTCCCATCCAAAGATTCTTCTTCTCGTCCAGGTGAAGGCAGGATAAAGTGATGTCTTTTCCGGCAAGGTGATAGAAAAGGTCGAAGTTCCCTGTGCTTTCGTTGTACACAAATACTTCCTCTCTCTTGCCGATATACAATTTCTCGTTATAGTAAATGGCGTCCACATTACCCTGAAGCAATGTCTTGAACCGTTGGGTAGTCAAATCAAACTCCGCCACACCGTCGGTGCAGAGAAGATATACTTTCCCGTTTTTGTTTCCCGTGATGCGCAGCACCGTATTACTGAACAGGCTGTTCGGGTCGTTCTTTTTAAGTTTAAAACTTTTAATATCATTACCGTTATAGCGGTTGAGCCCCTCGCGTGTGCCGATCCATATTATTCCCCGCTCGTCGATATATAAACTGTTGACAGAGAATTGTGAAAGGCCGTCATCCGTGGTCAAATGACTGAAAGTAATATTCTGACCTTGTGTGTGGACGGCGGCTACGCTTAAAAATAGCAGAAATAAAAGAGTTATTTTTCTCACTAATTCGTTCTTTTAAGGTATTACTATTGGCAAATATATCGTTTTTATTTCATTTCTGTGAACCTTATTAGAAGAAAGTAACTATATTTGTATCATTCAAACGAAAGATATATGAAAGTAAAGAAAATTAGTGCGGCTAACGTGGAGGCTTGCTCGCTTCCTAAATTATTCGATGAAGAAAAAATTGATTTTCAAGCCATTCAGTGCGTCAACTGGGCTGAATATCCTTACAAACCCAAAGTAAATTTCCGCATAGCTCACACGCAGGACTCTATTTTATTGCATTTCAAGGTAAAAGAAGAGAGTGTACGTGCCAAGTATAGCGAGGATAACGGTTCTGTATGGACAGATTCTTGTGTGGAATTTTTCTCCATACCGGCGGGTGACGGAATCTATTATAATATAGAGTGTAACTGTATCGGAACGATCCTGATTGGTGTCGGACCTGCCCGTAACGGTCGCGAGCATGCTCCGAAGGACGTGACAGCACTTGTACAACGCTGGTCTAGTTTGGGCAATGCGCCTTTTGAAGAACGCGTTGAAGAGACTAATTGGGAAGTCGCCCTGATTATCCCTTATGCTGTATTCTTCAAGCATCAGATTGATTCACTCGATGGAAAGGAGATAAAAGCTAATTTCTACAAATGTGGTGACGAATTAAAAACTCCTCATTTCCTTTCATGGAATCCGATAGAGATTGAACAGCCGGACTTCCATCGTCCCGATTTCTTCGGTACACTGGAATTTGAATAGTCATCTTAACGATAATGCGTCATCCATCTGTAAAAAAGAAGGGTGACGCTTTTCTTTTGCATCACCCTTTCCTTTATAGATAGTAACTTTGTTTATTTCACAATACCTCTTTCCGAGTTCTTCACGAAGTTTACGATTGTTTCGATTTCCTCGCTCATCGGCACTTGGTCGATAATCTTCTGTACCGCATCCTGAACGCTGAAATTGCCTTGATAAATCAGGCGGTAAGCATTGGCAATGTGACGCAGGATTCTTTCCGACGTGTTGCGATGTTGTGACAGAACTACGGCGTTCACTCCGTGGTATGCCACCGGATTTCCGGACATGATGACATATGGCGGTACATCTTTGGATATACGGCATCCGCTTTGTACCAGCGTCCAGCTGCCGATGTGGCAGTATTGATGCAGAGTGACGTTACCGCTCAGGATAACGCAATCGTCCAGTGTACATTCTCCTGCGATAGTGGTACCGATACCTACCACGCAGTTGTTGTTAATCTGCACGTCATGGCATAGATGCACTTTATCCATCAGGTAGTTGCCGTTCCCTATTTTAGTAGCGTTTCCGGCAAAAGTGGCACGGCTGATAACTACATTTTCACGAATATCATTGTTATCCCCGATAATCAGGCTGCTTTCTTCTCCCGTATAGTGGAAATCTTGCGGTTCCGCTCCCAGGACAGCATTTTGATGTACTTTGTTCCCTTTTCCCATTTTAGTACCTTGCAGGATACTGGCATAAGACATGATGACACAGTCATCTCCGATTTCCACATTCTTTTCGATGTAGGCAAACGGCAGGACAGTTACGTTCTTGCCTAATTTTGCTTCGGGGTCTACGTAAGCTAACGGACTAATCATAATAGTATAAGTTTAAAGTTATTCTTATCTTCCACCACCCAATGCCTGATAAAGGCTTACTACAGCCTGCATTTGGTCAAAGCAATCGGAAACCTGAGAGATTTGCGCGCTCAGGTATGACTGTTGTGCAGACAGTACTTCCAGATAGGTTGAAGTCCCTAAGTTAAACAATTCTTTGGTATCTTCCGAAGCTTTTTTGGCAGATTCTACCTGCATCCGGCGGGATTCCACCTTTTCACTGGTCTTTTGGTATAAACTTAGCGCATTGCTGACTTCACTTCCGGCATTCAACAGTGCTTGCTGGAAGGAGAGCTTCGCCTGTTCTTCCTGAGCTTTGGCAGTTTTCAGGCGGGCGATATTCTGGCCGCGGTAGAAGAGCGGCTGAGTCAGTGAACCGATGGCAGAAGCCAACAGCTTGCCCGGATTGATTATCGCGCTTCCGGCACTGTTTGTCCATCCTGCCGAACCGCTGAGCGTAATCTGCGGATAGAAAGCGGCACGTGCCGAATTTGTATTATAGTAACAGCTTGCCAAAGACATTTCGGCAGCTTTTACGTCCGGACGGTTGGATAACAACTGGATAGGTATGCCTGCGGAAAGTTCCGTGGGAAGTACTTGTGCTTCCAATACACCCCGCTTGATGGCGTGGGGAGCTTCTCCCAGGAAGGTAGACAGGGCATTTTCCGTTTCGCGGATGCTCTGTTCGATACCCGGAATACTGGCAAGTACCTGTGCATAAGCAGCCTTACTTTGTTCAACTCCTGCCGAGTTGATATTGTACATGGCAGCTTCTTTCATCGCTTCCATCGTTTCCGCGTTCTTTTTCAGGATTTCAGCCGTAGCCTTGGTTATTTCCAACTGGCGATCCAACATCATTAATGTATAATACATATTGGCGACATTGGAGATAACCTGTGTCTGTACTGCCTGACGGTAAGCCTTCACCTGCTTCAAGGTAACCTGCGCATTTCGTTTGGAGTTCAGCAATTGGCCGAACAAATCGACCTGCCAACTGGCTGTCACAGGCAATGAGTACGTTTTTGTGGCCGCATTCTTGTCAAAGCTGCTGATTGTTCCTTGCGGAGACAATCCCAATGACGGGGCATAAGCCAGGCGTGCCGACATCAGGGACGCTTCCGCCGCTTTCACATTCTGGGCGGCTGACAAGAGGTCAGTGTTTTGTTTCAGTCCCGTTTCGATGAGAGACTGGAGTTGTGGGTCGGTGAAGACTTCTCTCCACGGCAGGTTACCGAAGTTGGCGGTATCCGACACCAGTGTATCATTCTCCGCTACCGGATCACGATACAGGCCGGAAGTTGTAACGTCTTCGGGTCTGTCATACGACTTATAGATGTGGCAACTGCTCAGGAGAGCAGTTGCGCACAACATATATAGAATCTGTTTCTTCATATCGAATTTCATTATTTAGCGTATTGTTCAATCTCAGTTACGGCATCCGTATTGTCAATATCTTCCCATTCCATCGGTTTCACCTTCTCTTGCAAGTACTGGAAGATTACGAACAGCGCAGGAACGATGAAAATCTGACAAATCATACCGATTAACATACCGCCGATAGAAGCAGTACCCAGTGTGCGGTTACCATGAGCACCTACACCAAAGGCAAACATCAACGGAAGCAGTCCGACTACCATCGCCAAAGATGTCATCAGGATAGGACGGAGACGGGCACCGGCACCCAGTACGGCTGCCCATGTAATGCTCATCCCCATCTTACGACGGTCGAGGGCGAACTCTACAATCAGGATGGCATTCTTCGCCAACAGACCCATCAACATGATTAACGCAATCTGCATGTAGATATTGTTGGACATCGTGCCGAGAATCATCTTCAACATCGAGATATTACCGATGGCACTTACTCCGTTCACGAACAGGAAGCTGCCCAGCAGACCGAACGGAACTGACAGCAATACCGCCAACGGAAGTATGTAGCTTTCATACTGTGCACTCAGCAACAGATAAACGAATACGAAGCAGAGGATGAAAATCAATCCGGTAGCGCTTCCACTGCTCTGTGCCTCTTCACGTGCCATACCACCCAGTTCGTAGGTATAACCTGCCGGAAGATTCTGGGCAGCTACTTCCGCCAATGCAGTCAGTGCCTGTCCGGATGTATAACCACTGGCAGGAGCTACCATCACTTTCATGGAAGTGTAAAGGTTGAAACGGCTGATGATATCCGGCCCATATACTTTATCAATAGTAATGAATTGGGCGATAGGAGCCATTTCGCCGGCATTGTTGCGCACCTTGATATTCTTCAGCGATTCCATATTCTTACGCGATAACGGGTCTGCCTGAATCATTACACGGTACATCTTACCGAAACGGTTGAAGTTGGATGCATACAGACCGCCGTAATATCCCTGCATGGTAGTAAGGATGTCACTCGGGCTGATGCCTGCTTTCTTACAAGCCGCCGCGTCAATGTCAATCATATATTGCGGGAAGTTCGGGTTGAACGTTGTCTTTGCCGAGTTGATTTCAGGACGGGCTTCCAGTGCGGCCGTATAGTCGTTGACTACGTCGAAGAACTTGTTCAGGTCGCCACCCGTCTTATCCTGCATGTTCACCTCGATATCCGTAGATGCCGAATAACCCGGAATCATCGGCGGAGCAAAGAACAATACCTGTGCTTCCTTGATGATTTTTTGTGCACGCATATATAAAGAACCTACTACAACGTCGGAGTTCTGTATCATCGAACGTTCATCCCAGTCTTTCAGCTTGATGATGAAAGAACCGTAGGACGGTCCCTGTCCACCGATGAAACTGAAACCGGAAATCAATGTGCGTGAAGCCACGGCAGGGTCAGCGGCAATCAGGCTGTCTACACGTGCGAGAATCTCTTCCGAGTGGTCTTGTGATGTGCCCGGCGGCAAAGTTACGGCTCCCATCAGCGTACCGGTATCTTCGTTCGGCACCATACCTGTCGGAGTGGTGTTCATGAAGAACATAAGCAATACGATGGAAGCAACGACCAGTCCCATGGACAACCACTTCTTCTGGATGAAGAACAGTACACGCTTCTTATACCGTTTCAAGATAGATTCATACGTATCGTTGAACCTGTTCTTGAATTTATCCGTGCTCATTCCGATGAGTGCCAAGATACTGAGAAGTATGAAGATGGCAGTAATTACCGGATTGATATTGAAAAGACCGAAAATCATACCGAGAATGGCAACAAGCGTGAATGTAAGTGTAATTCCCGGATGCAACATCTTTCCGATAGCCTCGGTATATCTTTTTATCATCGTTGTATGAGCTGCCTTATAAGCAGTTTTCATACGCTCCTTCAAAGGCGGAACCTCTTCGGAATCTTCCCCTTCCTTCTTGTGCGGTTTCAGAAGAACGGCACACAAGGCGGGACTTAATGTCAAGGCGTTCAAGGCGGACAGACCGATAGCGATGGCCATTGTCATACCGAACTGGCGGTAGAATGTTCCTGCCGTTCCACCCATGAAACTTACCGGAACGAACACAGCCATCATGACCAGTGTAATAGATACGATAGCGCCACCCAACTCGTTCATCGCGTCAATGGAAGCCAGACGGGCGGAAGTGTAGCCCTGGTCAAGCTTGGCATGTACACCCTCGACGACCACAATGGCATCGTCGACCACAATCGCAATGGCGAGCACAAGCGCGCATAACGTCAGCAAGTTCAAACTGAATCCTACTAAAGACAATACGAAGAATGTACCGATAAGGGCTACCGGAATGGCAATAGTCGGAATCAATGTGGAACGTAAGTCCTGCAAGAAGATGTATACTACGATAAATACCAGTATAAATGCCTCAATCAATGTTTTCAATACCTCATGGATAGAAGCGAACAAGAAGTCGTTGGCATTCATGGAAACGTTTATCTTCAAGCCGGCAGGCAATGTCTTGGACGCTTCATCCAGTAATACCTGAATGTCACTGATAGTCTGTGTAGCGTTCGTTCCCGCCATCTGATAAACGATACAGGTTACGGCCTTATGACCGTTTACACGGTTGGTAAAGTTGTATCCCAGACGGTCTAACTGGATTTCGGCGATATCGTTCAGGCGGAGCACTTCACCGTCGGGCAAAGACTTGATGACGATATTCTCGAACTCTTCCGGCTGTTGCAGACGTCCTTTGTAACGGATGGTGTATTGGAAAGTCTGGTTACTGCGTTCACCGAATTGTCCCGGAGCAGCTTCCACGTTCTGTTCTGCCAAGGCTGCGGATACATCACCCGGAACGAGCTTGTATTGTGCCATTACGTCCGGACGCAACCAGATTCGCATGGAGTAGTCCTGCCCCATCACAGAGGCGTCACCTACACCCGGCACACGCTGAACTTGCGGAATCAGGTTGATTTTTGCGTAGTTCTCGATAAATGCTTCCGTGTATGTATCGGTTTCGTCGTAAAGGGAGAATACCACGAGCATGGAAGTCTGGCGTTTCTGTGTTGTCACGCCGACTCTGGTTACTTCGGCAGGAAGCAGTCCCTGTGCCATGGATACACGGTTCTGTACGTTTACGGCAGCCATGTCCGGGTCTGTTCCCTGTTTAAAATAGATGGATATGTCACCGGCACCCGTATTGGATGCGTTAGAGGTCATATACATCATATTTTCCACACCGTTGATTTGTTCCTCAAGCGGAGCGATCACGGAGTTCAATACGGTTGACGCGCTGGCACCCGTATAAGTCGCCCTTACCGATACAGTAGGGGGCGCGATGTCCGGATACTGGGTGATAGGCAGTGTTGCCAGTCCGATAGCACCCAGAATGACTATCAAGATGGAAATAACGGTTGATAGTACCGGACGGTTAATAAAATTATCTAATTTCATACGGTTATCTAAGTTATTAATTGAAAGCAGTAGCTAAATTTCCTTCGCGTTGGTCTTTCAAGTGCTGTTGATAGTTCGCTTCTTTCTGGGCGGGTGTGATAGGTTGTATAGTCTGGCCGTCCTTCAAAGTCTGTACGCCTTCGATAACGATTTTGTCTCCTGCGTTCAAACCGGAAGTAACGAGATAATCTTTTCCGTTATCCAGGTTGAAGATACCGATTTCCGTATATTTCACCGTATTGTCCGGTTGCAGGACGTAAACGAACTTCTTGTCTTGGATTTCTTGAGTTGCAGACTGCGGGATGCTGATAACATTATCCATCGTGTAAGGAATCAGCACGTTTGCCGTACCACCACTACGCAGGATATGTTCCTTGTTCGGGAAGATAGCGCGCATGCTTACAGAACCGGTGCTCTGGTCGATAACTCCCGTGATGGCGTCTACTTTACCTTCAATGCTGTATTCGGTACCGTCAATCAACTGTAACTTAATGGCCGGTATTTTGCTGATTTCTTCTTTGATAGTGCTTCCTGACTTTGTCATGGCTAACAACTCTTTTTCTGTCATAGAGAAATATACGTATACCTCTTCGATTTCAGAAACGGTAGTCATCGGAGTAGCGATGGAAGGGCTGACCAATGCTCCCAGGCGATAAGGAATATCATTGATTACACCGTCAGAAGGACTTTTCACTTGTGTGAAAGAGAGGTTTTGCTGAGCGGTGGTCAACTGTGCCTGAGCTTGTGCCAGTTGTGCCTGAGACTGTGCCAATGTGTTTTCAGCCATTGACAGGTCATAGTCACTGATGATGTTCTTTTTGTTCAGTTCACGTTTGTTGTCTACAGTGATCTGTTGGGTACGTACGGCTGCTTCTGCCGTTGCGACTGCTGCTTTGGCTGTGCGTACCGCCGCTTCGTATTGGGTGGGGTCGACAATGAACAAAACTTGTCCTTTGCGCACGCTTGCCCCTTCGTCTACACACAGTTTGGTGATGAAACCGGAAACCTGCGGACGGATTTCTACGTCTTGTTTACCTTTAATGGTAGCCGGATAAGCTGTCGTTAGATTTGCAGTTGACTTTTGTAACTCTTGTACTGCATATTCCGGGGCTTTTCCCGTGTCATTGCCCTTATTGCCGCAACTAGAGAGAAGGGCTAAGCAAAATGCAAATAAAACAATTCTACTTTTCATACTTCTTATTTATCTGTTTTTTAAAATTATGCGTTTTGTTGCACGTGTGTCATTCTCTTGTATAGAGGGGGGATTTAAGGAATAAAAGCCGGAAACTAATTCCATTAAATCAGTTTCCGGCTGCAAAAGTACTTTAAATTCGGTATTCTTGTACTCTGATACCGTGTTTTTTAACTATGTTTTTTACTTCATTACTTCAGTTTATGAGATACGGGTGTCATTATGAAACTGAATTCATAATCCTGATAGGGAAGGCGATACTTTTCAAGTGGTATAGCTCCCCAACTGTTGACGCATGCCAGTCCTGCCTGTACCTTGTCAATGCAGAAGTTTGTAAAGTTTGCTTTTTCAACTTCCGGTGAGTGGCGCTGGTCTTTAGCGTCGCCGTCATCCAGTGATTCGATGGTATAGTTCAGCGCAGAAGCGGAGAACGGAGCTTCAGAAACGAACTGCAAGCCGTTGCCGCCGATGTTCAGTAGTCTCCACCAACGGATGTCGGTCTTTGTTCCTGTTTCCTGCGGACGGATATACGGATAGAACTGTTCTTCTACCGTCTGGCGGTATTTGCCAAGTTTGGCGCCGTGGTTACGGTCGGAATAGTTCTCTACCGGGCCGCGTCCGTAATATTCTACCTCGTTGAAGTTGACAGGCATACGCATCTGCATACCAAAGCGGAACATTTCAGAAACTTTCTTGCTCTTGTCAGCTTCCATTCTCTGGGTGACTTTCACTGCTCCCTTATTATTAATGGTATAAGTGAGGAATAATTTTCCGCCTACCGACTTCATGTCATATTCTGCACGAACCACAGCCTGGTCGTTTTCAACGGCGTGTTTCAGGGAAGTAAGTTTCAGTTCGGGATTCTTCCATACTGCGTATTTGCGTTGCAATCCTGCTCCGAAGTCATTATCGGTCGGCGCACGCCAGAAGTTGGGAGTCAGTTCGCTGCCGTCTTCCATCATCTGCATCCCGTTCACGTCGTAACGGCAGAGATAACCGTTGTGCTTGTTGAAGTCCATAGAGAAGTTTTCACCCTTAACAATCAGGTAGTTCCGGTCGTTGTCCAGAATAGAGGGCACAATAACCGGAAGATTGGAAGCCTGTACGTTTTCCAGTTTGAGTTCCGGTGCTTTGTAGTCGCGGATGCTCAACTGCTCGTAAGCGATGGCAGTTCCTGCCGGCAACAGCGATTCGGCGGCTTTCAGTTTATAGCTGACATTGAGCAGCAACTCCTTGCAAGGACAGATATTCTTCGTATCAATCGGGAGTTGTACTTTTACAGTTTGTTGGGGCGCTACTTTCAGGTCGGATACGATGCCTGTCTGCACCACTTCCCCGTTTGCCAGTAACTGCCATTCCATATAGTATGCGGACAGGTCACGGAAGAAGTATTCGTTGAAGATGTTGATTTCACCTTTGGCGAGGTCGGCGGGAGTAGTCCATATGTCCTGGTAGAAATAAGCCACTTCGTAAGCATGCGGATTAGGCACGCGGTCGGGGCTGATTAAGCCGTTGTCGTTGAAGTTATTGTCCGAACCGTCATATTTGTTGAAGTCGCCGCCGTAGCCATAGATATCTACTCCGTCTTTATTCTTCCAGTGGCAGGACTGGTCTACGAAGTCCCAGATAAAACCGCCCTGGTATTTCGGATACTTGCGGATGATGTCCCAGTATTCCTTGAATCCGCCTTGGGAGTTACCCATCGCGTGTGCGTATTCACATTGGATCAACGGTTTCTGAATGTCGCCTTCACAATATTTGATGCAGGCTTCATAGCCATAATACATCGGACAGAAGATGTCTGTAAATTCACTGGTGCGTGCCTGTTCGTATTGTACGGCACGTGTCTTGTCCTCATTCTTGATCCAAGTGTAGCATTTTTCAAAGTTCGGCCCCATGCCGGCTTCGTTACCCAGTGACCAGAAAATGATGGACGGGTGATTATAGCCGCGCTGTACGTTACGCTGGTTGCGTTCCATATGAGCTTTGGCGTAGATCGGGTTCTTTGCCAGTGTCTGGTCACCATATCCCATTCCGTGAGATTCCACGTTGGCTTCGGCCACTACGTAGATACCGTATTGGTCGCAAAGGTCATACCAGCGGTTGTCGTCCGGATAGTGGCAGGGACGTACGGCGTTGATATTAAGTTCCTTCATTACCTTGATGTCCTGCAACATACGTTCGAGGGAAACCACATAGCCGCCGTCCGGATCCATTTCGTGACGGTCGGCTCCCTTGAAGAGTACCGGCTGACCGTTTACAAGTATCTGTCCGCCTTTCAGCTCAATCTTGCGGAAACCAACCTTGACGGGAATTACCTCTACTGTGCTGTTCCCGTTTTTCAGGGTAGCGGTCAGTGTATAAAGATTGGGTGTTTCGGCCGTCCATTTGGCAGGATTGGAGATATTCAGTGTAGTGTTCAGTTTGCCCGAACCTTTCAGGTCGGCGGTAGCTATATTGTTACCTTGGGCATCTGTCAGGTCTAAAGCAACAGTTCCACTTCCTTTCAGGTCAACGGCAATATCCAACGTAGCGTCTTTATACTGGCTGTCCAGATCAGGCGTTACACGGATGTCCTGGATATATTTTTTGTCGCGTGCGTAAAGATAGCAGTCGCGTCCTACACCGGAGTAGCGGAAGAAGTCCTGATCTTCTAGATAACTGCCGTCGCACCAGCGGAATACCTGGAAAGCGATCACATTTTTGCCCGGTTTCAGGTAGTTGGTCAGGTTGAATTCGGCTTCCAGTTTGCTGTCTTCGCTATATCCTACGTAGCGTCCGTTCACCCACAGGTACATATTGGAAGTGACTGAACCGAAGTGGGCGAAAATCTCTTTCCCTTTCCAGTCGGCAGGCAGGATGATTTCTTTCCGGTAAGAGCCTACGTGGTTGTTTTCTGTCGGAACGTACGGCGGGTTGTTCTTGAACTGGCTTCTCCAGGCATATCCTACATTTACGTAGATAGGGTCGCCGTAACCGTTCAATTCCCATACGCCGGGAACTTGAAGGTCGTCCCATCCTTTGTCATTGAAATTAGTCTGGTAAAAGTTGGTCGGACGTGCTTCGGCATGTCTCACCCAGTTGAATTTCCAAAGACCGTTCAGGGTCATGAAATTTGCGGAATTTTCCTTGATACCGGCCTTAGCTTCATCAGCCGATGCGTAAGCAAAGTAATTAGTGTGCATAGCGGAGCGGTTTACGGAATTCACTTCCGGGTCTTTCCACTCATTGAAGCTTTGCGCTTGAATCGCTGTCAGTCCCAATGCAGCCAAGCAGCAGGAGAGTAGTTGTTTCTTCATGGGTTTTTTGTATTAGGTTTGAATTTCGGGAGCCAAAGATAAGGATTATTTTAATGAGGGAAGGGCAAAAAATCATTCAATTAAGGCTAGTTTTTAATAAATTAAGTATGTTGTCGGTATTAATCTATGCTTATTATCAACGATGAAGCGGGTAATCAATCTATTACTATTATTCGGTGTAATAAAATGAATAAGGTGGAAAGTGAGAATGTTGTGGCCGATAAAAACGTTCAGTTGACCGATATGCTAGTCGATATGTTGACCGATATTAATAGGGCGAAATTAGAGGAACTCTCCAATTATCTTATTTCTCATGGGCGGATAGACAATGCGACCCTTGAGTGTAATACTTGTTCCGGTCAATTCTACTACTAAATAATAAAAGTGAAAAACAGCTTTCAGCTTTCAGTCCTTCAAAAAAGCCCCTTTTCATCGAAAGTTTCGGCTGAAAGCGCACCTGAATGCAAAAGTACATAATTGGGGCTTCTGTTTTGATTCTATATCTACTTGTAACAAAGGTTCTGTTTTAGCAAAACGGAGCTTGCTTTTCATTCAATCAGAGCCTCTGTTTCACCAAGATAGAGCCTCTGTTCTGTTCAGCCCACGTGCCGATGAGTTTCAGCTCACAGATAAGTAATCCTAAGCCCACGTGCCATCCACTTTAGGCCACGTGCTGAATATATAGATTTACCGGCAAGCCTGAAAGCGCTGAATGCACTCCCCCCTGATTACAACATACTACAGCAGGGGATGTCTTTTTTCGCTTTCAGCCGCTATCTCCTTATAGCAAGACGTTTGCAGACAAAACTGAAACGACTGAAACCGGATAATAGCGTAAAAATTCAATAAGAGGGTTTGGACAAGATTAGACCCGCATAGCTGAATAATTGAAGTCAATTTCTTTATATTTAGCACTTCAGTTGACTGATTTTTGTACTTGAAGCAATCAACTCCAGTACTTCAATCATCATTCTCTTGTACCGGAGTTGTTCATCTGTAGTACTTCAATCGCACATATATAGTATATACTATTCATTCAAGCTCATTATATCTGATATGGTTTGCCTGAATCAGTAGCCTATATTTTATTTACTATTTACTCGTTGGATGGTGTCAGCATCCACATCTTCTGCTGCATCCAGACTTTTGCAGTTCATTCTCGGACGTAAGCAACCAAGAACACCTGACTGCACCGACAATCCTTTATTCATGTTTGTATTCGTTTTAGGCAAGAAAACTAATTATATTAGTGGGAAAAGGAAATAAAAAATTCATGGCGATAGTTTATTGTACTAAGCTTCCCTTTCGTTTTTTAATAAATTAGCTAGAAAGTGTGGTGTTTATTGGATAAGAACACTTATTTTTGCACCATGTTACAGTTTGAGAATCAAAAGATAAAACAAATAGTAAGCAAGGCGCTTCCGGTAGTGACGCTGGTTGCCATGCTATATTCCTGCGCCAGTATCGGGCGACCGGACGGGGGGCCTTATGATGAGACTCCACCCCGTTTCATAGGCAGTACTCCTGCTGCCGGTGCATTAAATAATGAAAGGACGAAAGTTTCTTTGTTATTTGACGAATTTATAAAGTTGGAGAAAGCGACGGAGAAAGTGGTTGTTTCTCCACCTCAGATACAGCAACCCGAAATAAAGGCTTCCGGAAAGCGGATACAGGTGAACCTGCTTGACTCTTTGAAGCCGAACACTACTTATACCATTGATTTCTCGGACGCCATTGTCGATAATAATGAGGGTAATCCGTTGGGTAACTTCGCGTTTACCTTCTCTACCGGTGCACAGATTGATACGATGGAAGTGTCCGGAACGATATTGGATGCATCCAATCTGGAACCTATCAAAGGTATCCTGGTCGGACTGCATTCCAACCTGAACGATTCGGCTTTTAACAAATTGCCTTTCGACCGTGTGGCGCGTACGGACAGTCGCGGGCGCTTCTCTATTCGTGGCATAGCTCCCGGCAAGTACCGTATCTACGGCTTGATGGATGCCGACCAGAACTTCACGTTCAATCAGAAGAGTGAGGTGATTGCTTTCCATGATTCGCTGATTATCCCCCGCATGGAAGAACGCATCCGTATGGATACGGCTTGGGTGGACTCATTGACTTACGATACGATTGTAGAGAAGAAATATATGCATTATCTGCCGGATGACGTGATTCTCCGGGCTTTCAAGGAACTGAACTATTCGCAATATCTTATCAAGTCCGAAAGGCTTGTGCCGCATAAGTTTACTTTCTATTTTGCAGGCAAGGCAGACACTCTGCCTGTGCTGAAAGGATTAAACTTCGATGAAAAGGACGCCTTTATCATCGAGAAGAATCAGCGGAACGATACGATTCATTATTGGGTAAAGGATTCTTTGCTATTCAAACAGGATACGCTTGCCATGAGTTTGACTTATCTTTATACCGATACCTTGAATCAGTTAGTACCCCGTACGGATACCTTGAACCTGGTTTCAAAACAGAAATATAAGAAAGACGAGCCGGAAAAGGAGAAGAAGAAAAAGAAGAAAAAGAAAGATGAAGAGGAAGAGCCGGAACCGACGAAATTCTTGCCAGTAAATGTCAGTGCGCCTTCGTCAATGGATGTATACGGTTATATCTCCCTGAACTTCGAGGAACCGATAGCCAGCTTTGACAGTGCGGCCATTCATCTGCGTCAAAAGGTAGATACGCTTTGGCAGGACATACCGTTCGAGTTTGGACGGGATTCTCTGAACCAGAAGAAGTTTAATCTGTATTATGATTGGGAGCCGACTTTTGAATATGAGTTTGAAGTAGACTCTACGGCTTTCCACGGTATATACGGCTTGTTTACCGATAAGATAAAACAAGGGTTCAAGGTACGTAGTGAAGATGAATATTTCACGCTTCATTTCAACGTGACCGGAGCTGATTCTCTGGCATTCGTCGAACTGCTTGATGCGCAAGACAAGGTGGTTCGTAAGCGGATAGTGGAGAAGGATGGAATGGTTGATTTTTACTTCCTGAATCCGGGGAAATATGCGGCCAGACTGATAAACGACACAAATGGAAACGGAGAATGGGACACGGGGGACTTTGCAAAAGGTTTGCAACCGGAAGCGGTCTTCTATTATCCGACCATATTAGAGTATAAAGCGTTGTGGGACGTGACACAACCGTGGGATATTCATGCGACCCCTGTGGATAAACAGAAACCGGATGAGCTTAAAAAACAAAAACCAGATGAAGACAAAAAGAAAAAAGATAGAAATAACCAGAACAGGCGTCGCTAACTTTCGCCGTAGTCTGATTATCGGAACTGTGGCATTACTGATGGGAATTTTCGCCCTTCCCGCCAGTGCCCAATGTGAGGCGAAGAATGACGCATTTCAATCCGGCGAACACGTGATGTATGATTTGTACTTCAACTGGAAGTTTGTCTGGGTGAAAGCCGGACTTGCCAGTCTGACGACCAATGCGACTACTTACCATTCGGAACCGGCTTACCGGATGAACCTGCTTGCTTTGGGCAGCAAACGGGCGGATTTCTTTTTCAAGATGCGTGATACGTTGACTTGCGTGATTGGCGAGAAACTGGAGCCGCGCTATTTCCGTAAGGGTGCCGAGGAAGGAAAACGTTATACAGTGGATGAGGCTTGGTTCTCGTATAAGGATGGACTTTGCTTTGTCAACCAGAAACGTACGTACAGGGATGGAACGTTTGATGAATCGGAAGCGAGTGACAGCCGTTGTATATATGATATGCTGAGTATTTTGGCTCAGGCACGCTCTTATGATCCTACTGATTATAAAGTAGGAGAGAAGATCAAGTTTCCGATGGCTACGGGACGTAAGGTGGAAGAGCAGACGCTTATCTATCGCGGAAAGGAAAACGTAAAAGCCGAGAACGGAGTTACTTACCGTTGTCTGATATTCTCATTGGTTGAATATGATAAGAAAGGGAAGGAAAAGGAAGTCATTACTTTCTTTGTGACGGATGACCAGAACCATCTTCCGGTTCGTCTGGATTTGTTCCTGAACTTCGGATCGGCAAAGGCGTTCTTGAATGATGTTCGGGGGAATCGACACCCGTTGACTTCCATTGTAAAATAACGTAAAGAATCAGGCACGGATTTCACGGATTACACGGTTTTTATTTAATTGTAACCGTGTAATCCGCGAAATCCGTGCCTGATATATATATATTAACGGTTTACTTTGATTTCTTTTTATTCTTCTACCTCAAAAGGTACTTTCTGGTCTTTCCTGAATACACTGGATTCAAAAGTGGCAATCAAATCTCCATTCTGATTGGTAATATCTACCTGATAGCAACCTGTGCTCCGGCCGATGTAGCGTTCGCGTGCTTCGGCATAAAGAGTGTTACCCGGGCCGCTTGCACGTAAGAAAGTGATAGTGGATGAAAGGGAGAAGGCGAGTGTGCCATGCGAGTTGGCGGCTGCTGCGAGAGCGAGGTCTGCCAACGTAAAGATGGCTCCGCCTTGTGTACGGGCACCTGCATTCAGATGTTCGGGCATTATTTCCAACTTGGCTTTGCTGTATCCTTTGCGTACTTCCAGCAGGACTACACCTGCATTTTCAGCGAAAAGGTCGTTTTTGAAGAATTCTTGTGGGCTCATAATATATTTATTGTATTTCGATATTTCTTTTGCAAATGTACCAAAATTGTCCCTCATTTGGATTATTTAGGTCGGTCTATTCTCTTGAAATGCACTATTTTTGCAATCAAGAAAATTAATCACTTAACAAATAATCCCTGTATTATGAAAACAATTCTTAGCGCATTAGGATTTTCCCTTTTGATCTTTACGAGTTGCGGTGGACAAAAAAAGCTTGAAGTAGACTTTATTCAGGACAACATCGACAACGCAGTGGCACAGAACACGATTCAAACGGATATTATCGAGAAATCCGGCAAGGTTCTGAATCCGAGAACTATCAACGAAGACGGCAGTATATCTTATATACCTATTGAAGATTGGTGTTCTGGTTTCTATCCTGGTAGCATGTGGTTGACTTATAACCTGACCGGAGATAAGAAATGGTTGCCGCTGGCTGAAAAATATACGGAAGCTCTTGATTCTGTGAAGTATCTGAAATGGCATCATGACGTAGGATTTATGATTGGTTGCAGCTATCTGAACGGATACCGTCTGGCTGACAAGAAAGAATATAAGGATGTGATTGTCGAAGCAGCCAAGTCACTCTCTACCCGTTTCCGTCCGAATGCAGGTGTTATCCAGTCATGGGATGCAGATAAAGGCTGGCAGGGAACACGTGGATGGAAATGTCCGGTGATTATTGATAATATGATGAATCTCGAACTGTTGTTCGAAGCAACAGCTTTCTCCGGTGATTCTACTTTCTACAATATTGCAGTAAAACATGCCGATACGACTATGGCACACCATTTCCGTCCGGACAACAGTTGCTATCATGTCGTAGACTACGATCCCGAAACCGGAGAAGTGCGCAAGAGACAAACTGCACAGGGATATGCTGATGAATCGGCTTGGGCTCGCGGACAGGCTTGGGCTCTTTACGGATATACTACTTGCTATCGCTATACGAAAGACAAGAAATATCTCGACCAGGCTCAAAAGGTATATAATTTTATCTTTAACAACAAGAATCTGCCGGAAGACCTCGTTCCTTATTGGGACTATGATGCACCGAATATTCCGAATGAACCACGTGACGCTTCCGCTGCGGCTTGTACAGCTTCTGCCCTTTACGAATTGGACGGTTATCTGCCGGGCAACCAGTACAAGGAAACTGCTGATAAGATTATGGTAAGCCTGGGTTCGCCCGCTTATCGTGCAGAGGTGGGTACCAACGGCAACTTTATCCTGATGCATTCGGTGGGCAGTATTCCTCACGGTCAGGAAATTGATGTTCCTCTGAACTATGCCGACTATTACTTCCTGGAAGCGCTGATGCGCAAAAGAGATCTCGAAAAGAAATAAATCTCATTGATATGTACAGTGAACGGTAAATGATGAACATAGGCTTCTGTATATAGCTTGTCCATCGTTCACCGTTCATTTGTTTATTATCTTTATTATAAACCGTTTATCGTTAACTATCATTATCATGAATAAACCTATAAACCTTTTGGTAGGTGGTCTGACTTTGTTTGCGGCACAGGGTTGCAAGGCCCCGAAGCAAGTTGTGGAACAAGCTGAGCATCCCAATATTATCTATGTATTTCCCGACCAATACCGTAACCAGGCAATGGGATTCTGGAGTCAGGACGGATTCCGGAATAAAGTGAATTTTCAGGGCGATCCTGTTCATACCCCCAATCTGGATGCATTTGCCCGCGAATCCATGGTGTTGTCTTCTGCACAGAGCAACTGCCCGCTGAGTAGTCCTCATCGTGGAATGTTATTGACCGGCATGTATCCCAACCGGAGCGGCGTGCCTTTGAACTGTAATTCTACGCGTCCCATCAGTTCTTTGCGTGAAGACGCTGAATGTATCGGTGATGTGTTCAGTAAAGCCGGTTATGACTGTGCTTATTTCGGAAAACTTCATGCCGATTTTCCGACCCCGAACGACCCCGAACATCCGGGACAATATGTAGAATCCAAACGTCCGGCATGGGATGCCTATACTCCGAAAGAACGTCGTCACGGATTTAACTACTGGTATTCTTACGGTACGTTTGATGAACATAAGAATCCTCACTATTGGGATACGGACGGCAAGAGACACGACCCGAAAGAATGGTCGCCTTTGCATGAATCGGGCAAGGTGGTTTCATATTTGAAAAATGAGGGTAACGTGCGCGATACAAAGAAGCCTTTCTTTATTATGGTAGGCATGAACCCGCCTCATAGTCCGTATCGTTCTTTGGACGACTGTGAAGAGCAGGATTTCAACCTTTACAAGGATAAACCTTTGGATAGCTTGCTGGTTCGTCCGAACGTAGACCTGAAGATGAAAAAGGCAGAATCTGCCCGTTACTATTTTGCTTCCGTAACGGGAGTTGACCGTGCCTTCGGTCAGATTCTGGAAACGCTGAAAGACTTGGGACTGGATAAGAATACGGTTGTTATCTTCGCTTCCGACCATGGCGAGACGATGTGCAGCCAGCGTACCGAAGACCCGAAGAACTCGCCTTACTCCGAATCAATGAATATTCCGTTTATCGTGCGTTTCCCGGGCAAGATTCAACCGGGAGTAGATGACTTGCTGCTTTCATCACCGGATATTATGCCTACTGTGCTTGGCTTGTGCGGATTGGGTGATTCTATTCCGGCAGAAGTGCAAGGGCGTAACTTCGCTCCTCTTTTCTTCGATGAAAAGGCGGAAATTGTCCGCCCGACGGGTGCGCTGTATATCCAGAATCTGGACGGTGAAAAGGATGAAAACGGATTGGTACAGACTTATTTCCCTTCTTCGAGAGGTATCAAGACCGCACAATATACCTTAGCCTTATATATCGACCGCAATACGAAGCAGCTAAAGAAGAGCCTTCTGTTTGATGACTTGAATGATCCTTATCAGTTGCACAACCTGCCTTTGGAAGAAAATAAGGAAGTAGTGGAGCAACTCTATCGCGAAATGGGTACTATGCTGAAGGAAATTAACGACCCTTGGTACACGGAAAAGATTCTGTCGGACAGAATTCCTTATTAACAGAAACCTATGTAGTTGAATGAAAATTTAATTTAGACAGAAAAACAAAAGAATATAAAGGCTGTGTTTAGATAGTTATTTTTGCTGTTTATAGAATTATTGTTCTATCTTTTGTTCTTATGTTCTTCTGTCTAAAAATTAATATGCGATTGAATGAAAAATACTTGTTTCATTATACTATTATTGCTTGGAAGTATCTCTTCCGCTTTTGCCCAATTCATCGGCTTTGAAGACGGAGTCCCCGAAGTGTTCAACGTTTCGGGAAAAGGAGAACTGAAAGCATCCTCTCTCTTTTATAAAGAAGGGGAGAGCAGCCTAGAATGGGATTTTCAACCCGGTTCTGCTTTAAATGTTCAAATCTCTCCTTTATCACTCAATGCGAAGAAAGAGAAGCAGTTCGGCATTACTTTGTGGATTTATAATGAGAAACCGCAGCAGGATTCTATTCGTTTCGAGTTTCTGAATAAGGCGGGCGAAGTCTCTTATTGGTTCTCTTATCATTTGCAGGCAGCCGGTTGGCGTGCGTGCTGGATTTCTTTCGAGTATATGAAAGGAGAGAAGAACGACAAGAATATCGTTGCTTACCGGTTGGTTGCTCCTCAACGGAAAGGACGTATTTTCCTTGACCGTCTGACTTTTCCTGAGAAGAAGATGAATCTTCGCACTACTCCCGACCAGCAGTTGCCGTCCAATAACGGCTTGTCTAATCGTGACCTCTGGCACTGGTGTCTCGTATGGAAATGGGAACAGCAATCTTATGATACTCCATTATCCTCTAAATTGACCAGTCAACAGAAGAAAGACCTGAAAACTATCGAACAACGTTTGACGGACTTTCTGGAAGTGAAAAAAGTACCGCAAGGGCAGATTAATGCAGCCTACAAAACGTTTGAGAAAGCAGCCATTCATCCGTCTGCTGCCGGGACAGGTTTTGTGGGGGCTCCTATTGTTGCTCCCGATGAGCTGGATAAGAAAAAAGGAGAGATGTCATGGAATGATATTGAGACCATGCTTTCCGGTTTTGCGCTTGATGCCTATTATAATCAGAATGAAATATCAAGGAAGAATTACTTTACAGTATTCGACTATGCCATAGATCAAGGGTTTGCATTCGGCAGCGGTATGGGAACGAATCATCATTATGGTTATCAGATCCGTAAGATATATACCACTGCCTGGTTGATGCGTGATGTGATTTATAAACATGCTCACCGTGATGCTTATCTGTCTACACTGCGTTTCTGGGCTGCTTTGCAGGAGACTCGCCAACCATGTTCACCAACGCGTGATGAGTTGTTGGATTCCTGGCATACATTGCTGATGGCGAAGTTTATTTCCGCCATGATGTTTCCCGATGCAAGGGAACAGGAGCAAGCGTTGGGCGGTTTGTCACGCTGGCTGTCTTCTTCCTTGCGATATACGTCGGGAACGATTGGTGGTATAAAGGTAGACGGCACTACTTTCCATCACGGTGGCTTTTATCCGGGATATACAACCGGAGTACTGGCTACGGTGGGACAATTTATAGCCTTCACCAATGGCACAGGTTTTGAGCTTACGGAAGATGCCCGCCGGCATATGAAGTCCGCTTTTATCGCCATGCGTAATTATTGTAATCTTTATGAGTGGGGGATAGGTATCAGTGGTCGTCATCCTTTTGGTGGAAAAATGGGGAGCGATGATATTGAAGCATTTGCCAATATTGCTTTGTCGGGCGATTTGTCAGGTCAGGGGAATACGTTCGACCGTGGTCTGGCTGCTGATTATCTACGTCTTGTACGCAATGGAGATACTCCGAATGCACGTTTCTTTAAGAAAGAAGGCATCAAAACCGCCCAAGCTCCACAAGGATTCTTTGTTTATAACTACGGTTCGGCAGGTATTTTCCGCCGTGCGGATTGGATGGTGACACTGAAAGGATATACGACTGATGTATGGGGTTCTGAAATCTATGTGAAAGATAATCGTTATGGACGTTACCAAAGTTATGGCTCGGTACAGATTATGGGAAAAGGAAACCCCGTATCCCGTGCCGGAAGCGGTTTTGTACAGGAAGGCTGGGACTGGAACCGTTTGCCGGGTACGACTACCATTCACTTACCTTTCGAACTGTTGGATAGTCCGCTGAAAGGAACCACAATGGCTCATTCCAAAGAGAACTTTTCGGGTAGCAGTTCGCTGGATGGTAAAAACGGTATGTTTGCCATGAAACTGATGGAAAGAGGTTATGAGAACTTTACGCCTGACTTTGTTGCCCGTAAATCAGTATTTTGTTTTGACAACCGGATGATTTGCATGGGGACAGGCATAACCAATAGCAACGCGGATTATCCTACGGAAACGACCCTTTTCCAGACAAAGTACAATGGAAAAGATTCTAAAGTAGGAGATGATAATTATTGGCTGCATGATGGCTATGATAATTATTATCACGTGGTTGACGGAAATGTTCGTACACAAGTTGCGGAGCAGGAATCACGTCATGAAAAGACTCGTGCGGTGACAAAAGGAACATTCTCTTCTGCGTGGATAGAGCATGGTAAGGCTCCGAAGGATGGAACATACGAGTATATGGTTCTGATACAACCCTCTGATTCTGATTTGGATGAACTTCGTAAAGCTCCTGCCTATGAAGTTTTACAGCGCGATCAGACTGCTCATGTTGTGTATGATAAGAAAACAGGTATTACAGCCTATGCTGCTTTTGGGACTTATCAGCCTGAAAGTGACAAGTTGATAGCTTCTATTCCTGCGGAAACGATGGTGATGTATGCCAAAGAATCAGCCAAAGGTATTCGATTGAGTATCTGCGACCCGAACTTGAACATCAAAGAAAAGGCTTATACGACAAAAGAGCCTAGTCGCCCTATTCGTAAGGAAATACGTCTTAAAGGACATTGGACATTAACGAACCCAATGGAGAATGTTCAGTTGGAACAACAAGGGGAAAATACTGTATTGTCAGTGACTTGCCAGCATGGACAACCTGTTGAGATACTAATGGATAATAAGTGATTAGTGAATAAGTAAGAGAAACAACTTTAAAGGGGTATTAGTTATTATATGTTTCTATGAAAAAAGAGAAGACCGGTTCGTGGTGAGCCGGTCTTCTTTATTTTTAGTCTGCACAATGAAGTGCACTGCTTCTTGCCTTATTTATTCAGTCTCCACTCGAAACCGTCTTTCGTATCTTTGACCTCGAATCCGAGTGCAGTCAATGTATTACGGATTTCATCGGAAGTAGCCCAATCCTTATTGGCTTTCGCTTTCATACGCTGTTCCAGCAACATATCTACTACCTTGCCGTATGCTGCCTCACGACCATCGGATGAGCCTTTTTCTTCTTTCAGTCCCATGATGTCGAAGCTGAACAGGTGGAAAGTCTCTTTCAAGTCTTTCAAATCTTCGGCGGAAATAGTAGCATTTCCGGCGATGATATTGTTGATGATACGGGCGCCTTCAAAAAGTTGTGCAATGACGATAGGAGTATTTAGGTCATCATTCATTGCTTCATAGCACTTGGCACGCAGTTCTTTTACGTTAATACCTGCTGAAGTCGCTGCTGCGGGAGTTATCTTTTCCAATGCGTCAATGGCTTCCATCAGGCGTTGCAGACCCTTTTCCGATGCTTGCAGTGCTTCATTACTGAAATCGACCGTACTACGGTAATGAGCTTGCAGGATGAAGAAACGGATAGTCATCGGAGTGTAGGCTTGTGCCAGTAACTTATGAGTGCCGTTGAAGAATTCGTCCAGTGTGATGAAGTTACCGAGTGATTTGCCCATCTTTGTTCCGTTGATGGTAATCATGTTGTTGTGCATCCAGTAGTGAACCATGTCGTCACCTTGCGAAGCTACCGACTGTGCGATTTCACATTCGTGGTGAGGGAAAATCAAGTCCATTCCACCGCCGTGAATATCGAAATGCTCGCCAAGATACTTACGTCCCATAGCGGTACATTCGGCATGCCATCCGGGAAAACCGTCGCTCCAGGGAGACGGCCAGCGCATGATATGTTCCGGTTGTGCCTTTTTCCAGAGGGCGAAATCGGCGGGATTGCGCTTCTCGCTTTGTCCGTCAAGGTCGCGGGTGGTATTCAATACGTCGTCCAGATTGCGTCCGGACAATTTTCCGTAGTGATGGTCTTTATTGTATTTGGCTACGTCGAAGTAAACGGAACCTTCGCTTTCGTAAGCGTATCCGGCATCCAGAATCTTCTGTACCAGTTGGATTTGTTCGATGATATGTCCCGAAGCATGCGGCTCGATACTTGGCGAAAGTACGTTGAGCGCTTCCATTGCCTTATGATAGCGGTTCAGGTAATACTGGACTACTTCCATCGGCTCCAGTTCTTCCAGACGTGCTTTTTTGGCAATCTTGTCTTCTCCTTCGTCGGCGTCATGCTCCAAATGACCTACGTCGGTAATATTACGTACATAACGCACTTTATATCCTAGATGAGTGAGATAACGGAAGAGTACGTCGAATGTGATGGACGGGCGTGCATGTCCCAAATGAGCGTCACCGTATACGGTTGGCCCACATACATACATTCCTACATGGGGCGCATGAAGCGGCACGAACAACTCTTTCTTTCTATCTAACGTGTTGTAAATGGTAAGTTGATGTTCCATAACCTTTTATATTTGTTCTATTGGAAGCGCAAAGTTAGTATAAAATCTGAATATGCGCCCCATCTTTGACAGGTTCATTTATAGTCTTGATTTATTTTCCCTTATTGGAACAAAGTGTTTCACACCGAAAAACGATTGGTTTCACAACCAATTATTTGGCACGAAATGCAAAAAAGACTAATTTTGTAATCCTAATGATCTGAACACATGAATGAAACAACATATAAAATCCTGATGGGAGCTTCGGCTTTCATGATAGCGATGCTGGGAGGTATGCTGGCAACTACAACGATACTGCCGGAAGACGGATTGGAGAAGTTACGGAAGGCCCGTAATATCCTTGTGCCCTCTTATTTTGTACTCGCCCTTCTCAGTCTGGTATGCTGCTTTACGGGTTATGACCGTCGTATTGAACCTGCCAGTACGCTTTTTGTGGCATCGTTTCAGGCTCTTCTTTTTACCATGTCCATGTTGGTTTTCATACGTCCGGGTGAAGTCAGATGGAGCATGGTGTTCCGACAGGCCGGAGCTATTGCGGTGGCAGGTGCAACCCTGTTTATCACCTTGTTTTGTTTTACAGATTATTATTTGTGGTTCTTTTATACGGGCATCGCCGCTTATATTATCCAGTTGATTATCTATACCCGAAAATTCACGCAGGCTTACCGCAAGACGGTACAAGAGGTGGAGGACTACTATGACGAGGACGGGGAGAACCGTCTGACATGGGTAAAGACCGGATTTTATAGTGCATTGGCTGTTGGGGTCATGGCCATATCCGTCTTGTTTTTTACCGACTGGTACAAGTTCTTTGTTCCACTGTATGTGCTTTATTACAGTTTCATGGTGATGTGGTTCGTCAACTACTATCGCAGGATGAAATTTGCGATTCCGGTCATTGCGGCTGCTCCACCCGAAGCAAAGGTTTATGCAACCCCGATAGAAACAGACATGGTCGAAACAGGCAAGTCTGTAAAAGAGGACAAGGAGACGCCGGAAACTATTTTTCTTACAAAGGAACAGCTATTAAAAGAAAGATTACAGAAATACGTGGATGAGAAAGAATACTGTGAGAAGGATATCCCTTCCTGCATCGTGGTCGATTCTTTCGGGGTACCCCAATCATTCTTCCGGCAATATATGAAAGACCATTACGGAATGGACTTCCGCCCGTGGCGCAAGGAACTTCGTTTGCGCGAGGCAGCCCGTCTGTTTACTGAAAATCCCGGATATACGATAGAAGAGGTATGTGAAATGGTAGGGTATAACAATAGCGGTAATTTCAACAGGGATTTCAAAAAAATGATGGAAATGACCCCCAAAACTTATTGCAGACAAATCTGCTTAAAGGACACTGATGCGGCGAAAATCGAAGCATCAGATTACCGGTGAATGATGTGTCTGTTTTTTTTCTGAATTTCCTCGATTGCCACACTGTTTCTCCTGCTTGGATAAAATTGTCTTTCGTTAATTGAAAATTGTCTTTCGTTGGTTTTCCTGCTTTTCAGCATGTAAAAAATTGTCTTTCATTAGTTTGAACGAAAGACAATTGATTTTATTTGCAATAATTGATTACATGTTATATTTTCGTGCGATATGAAAGGTTCTTCAGTAACCGGTCTCTTCCTTTTTCTGCACGAAAAACAGCCGCAAGGCATCCTATATAAAAACACTATTATACCAACTAATATGATCAACCTAATACAGTAAGGAACTTATGAAAACGAAATTCTTGACATTATTCCTGTCGGCGGCGGCGCTGTTGGCAGCGTGCAGCGAAGACGACAATCCGGTAGCCGTATCGGGCATAACACTGGATAAACCTACTTTGGAACTGACCGTAGGCGAAACCGGACGACTCACCGTAATGGTTACTCCCGAAGATGCCGCTGATAAGAACGTCGTGTGGAAGAGCGGCAACACCGCTGCCGCAACGGTGGACGACAGTGGCCTCGTTACGGCTGTGGCAGCCGGAAACGCCACCATCACCGCCACGGCAGGCGGCAAACAGGCCACCTGCGAAGTGACGGTAGCGGATGCCGTGCCGGAAGGTATCACCGTCACCACCTACGACGCCCTGCTCGACGCCCTGCAGACGGGCGGCACCTCGGCCGAGGCCCCGACACTTGTCACGCTGGGCGCCGACATCACGGTACCCGCAGGAGGAGATAGTAGCAGCGGCACATTCATAAACGGCAGCGACTACTTCAAGATAGACGGCGGCGGACACACCCTCACCTGGGAAAACGGCAGCTATTACTTCCTCGGAAATAACAAAGTCGACGCCGATGCCGTTTATATCGAATTCACCAATATCAAGCTGGTTCAAGATCCGAACTCATATTCTGCCATGGTAGGTGTTTTCAACGGCAGGATTACGCTGGGCGGGAACGTGACATTGGACGGGGTTCAATCTATGATTCTGGCTTTCGGCGAGAAAGCAGCATTGGAACTGGGTGACGGCTGCGAATTGTCTTACGCGGCAGGCAGTTCGAGCTGTGCAAGAGTCGGGGAGGGCTCCACCCTCGTGCTGAACGGGGGAAAGACCGCCGACGGGGCTTACATAGATCTACAGCGCACTACGCCCGTTTCCTCCCCCCTTATCTCCGTTCCGAAAGCCCTCACGGGTGATGTGCACCTCAAGCTCCAGCTGATCGGCATAACCTCCATCGCCCAAGGAACCGACGGTAACCAACTGACGCAAGCGGACTGCGACCATTTGAAAGTGAATCCGGAGTCAATAGTCAGCCTCTATGGAGAGCAGATGAAGAAATACGACGGCAACTTCGAGCTTTACCTCGACCCGGCGGATCATCAAATCAAGCTGCGCCCGAAAAATTTCACACCCCCCACCTCCGGCGACATCGACATGACCTCCATGACCGCCGACGGAGCACAGCTAACCATCCTTGCCGCCATCGACGCAGGCTACACCGAAATCAAGCTGACGGGCGAACTTTCCAAGATTGGAATGGGCGGTAACAGAGGTACATTTGCCGGTAATACAAAAATCATGAAATGCGACCTCAGCGGAGTGACAGGCTGGGGAACAGAGGCAACACTGCCCGGCAACGCCTTTATGGATTGCACCGCCTTGCAGGAGGTGACGCTGCCCGATGGCGTGCAGGTAATCGGAGAGTATGCCTTTATCCGTTGCGCTGCGCTGACTACGGTGAATCTTTCGCAGGTTACCCGGATTGATGAGAGCGCATTTCGGGAATGCACTTCATTAGCCGCACTCACTTTGGATCATGTGACAGCGATAGACCATGATGCTTTCTTCGGATGTACGGGCCTCGAAACGCTCGAAATACCGATGTGTACCCGGTTCAGCAGTTATATCGTAACGGGATGCAGCAGCCTCACCTGGATAAAAGCCACCGCAGCCGGAGATTTCGTTGATATAGATAGTGGCAGCAGTATAGAGCGTAACGCCGTTTTTCAGAACAGAACCACCGCCGGTCATACCGGAGATAACGCATTCAATCCCGCCATGTGCGACCTCGTGCTGAACGCCGATAAGAAGCAGGACGGCATGGCCGTCCCCAAAGTCTCCAACGGTAACGAATGGACTGTGCTCGACGGCTACAACATGAAATGGAAGAGCATCACCTTCCCATAAGAAGGAGCAGCCCGGCCGGCAGAGCGAAGTGAAAGAAAGCATATTGAAAACTATAATTATAAAATATATGGATATGAACAAATGGTATATCAGACGTGATTTTTCCGTTGTGGCAGAAAGATTGGGCAGGAGAGGACAGCTCTTGTCTTCTGATGCTCCGCCACCGGACGCCCTGTTTTGGGAAATGTGGCAGGAGTGCGAGCCTATCGCACGGCAAGTGCTGGAAACGGCATACTTCAAAGGCATTCTGAACAACGACCTCGACCCGAATGCTTATGGAACGTTGATGGTGCAGGACGCTTACTATTGCTTCAAGGCCCAGGATGCTTATGCGGTAGCGGCGACCCACGCTTTGGACGATGCTTGCGGTGACTTCCTGCAAGGCAAGTACACCAGTTATGAGGAATACAATGCCTATTATCACGAAACGTGGCACGTGCGTGAAGCCTCAGGCGTAATTCCCGGAGATGAAATCAAGGAATACGCCGCCTATGAAGCATTTGTGGCGGGAAACCTTGATTCGCCCTACCTGTTCAGCGTAATGCTGCCTTGCGAATATTTGTGGAACTGGATAGCCAACGAACTGGACAAAACAGCCCCGAAAGACGGACTTTACTATTTCTGGATAGAAGGAAACGGCGGTACGCCTGATGGAGCTTATCAGATGGCGAACATGCTCGAAAGTTATCGCAGGCAGATAGACGAAGCGAAAGCCAAGGAGATTTTCCGCATTGCTCTACAGCACGAGTTGAAAGTATTTACAGCAGCGACACTCTTAAAATCCGAATTGTTATGGCAAAGAAAGAATTCAAGCTTACAGAGATAAAGAAAGGCTATAACATAGCCTGGGCAGTATGTTCCCAATGCCTTTTTACCGGGACAATTACATTGACGGACAATGCAGGAAAAGTGTATTTCCAATATCCTAAAACGAACCGCAGCACATCCTATCAGGTATTGGGGCAAGGATATCATGATTTTATCGGTGATGTATTGTACCTGTATGTGGATATTCCTGAAAGCGCAGAGATAAATCAAAGCATCGCTGCCAACAATGTGACCGATTCACATGCCGGAAAGGTAGGACAAGTTTATAGCTTTTGCATTGAAGACTCGACTGATGAGGATTACAACGATTTTTACATAAACATCGTTGGCTGGGCAAAAAAGGGATAGTCCCTGTATCCCTGTAAGAATATAACTCCCGAAGTTGAACTTCGAGGCGGTCGAAGTTCAACATTGGCACCGCCAAAGTTCAATTTCGGGAACCCGGCAACCCTCCCCGCTACCGCCCCCGCAAGGGCACAAGAGTTCTTTGAAAGATTGTATTGGAGATGGAAAGGAAAAAACGAGTGGGATACTTGGCCATCCGGCAGCGAATCGGTACTTTTGCAAGCGAAACAGCAGCCTATAAGAAAGGAGAACCAATACCTGAAATAATCCCATCCTCCAATACCCTCTTTCATATTGAACGCTTAAAATTTAAGAACTTAAAATTAAGCGATATGAAACAGCCCCCCTTGGAATCCGCTTCCGGCAACACCTTCCGCGTCATCCTCCTGCCGCAGCCGATTACTCCCGGAACCCCGTGGATAGAAATCACCGTCGGCGGCCGAACCGTCACCTACGCCGTCCCTGCCGGGCTGACCGGGCTGGAAGGCGGCAAGGAACAGGTGGTGAACCTCAAGCTAACCAACAGCGGAGCGAGTTGAAACACTCCGGCGGTCTGAAAGAGAAATATCAATCAATTAAAACAATACCTATATGGAAGCAACCATCGACATAGACCGGATGATAGAAATCTGCTTCGCCGCACAGTTTTTCGTGTACGGCTATATGGCATTGTTTCTCTATCCCTACAATGACTACGACACCATCCCCCGCATGAGGCACACCGGAAGCAAGTCGTACCTCCGGGGACGCCGTGTGTTGGCGGTGGTTTACATCTTCCTCGGCATTGCCGCCGGATTCGGGCTATGTCCGGCATCCCCTTCCAACGGGAGTGCTGCGGGGGGCTGGGCATCGCCTCTCGTCCCGGCTTGTCTCACCTTGTTCTTCATGGCACATACCGGGTTGCTGTTGGGGTTGTGCGACTCTACTGCCACCGGTCGTAAAAACTATCTGCTCCATTTGCTGCCCTTGCCCGTGCTGTGTGTCTTCTATGCAGTATTCCCGGCGTGGGGCGAAGCGGTTGCCGTACTTCAGTCTGTTCATCTGGTGGCACTCATCGGCTGGTACACGCCGCTATTCTACAAAGAATACGACAATCTGAACTGTTGCTGCTGGGATGCCGTGAACGAAACGTCCGACGACGTAGCCTCCGACTACGACTGCCTGCCCGAATCCATGCCGTGGATAGGCCGCCGCTACATAGGTTTGCTCGTCATCACTCTGCTGGCATTGCTAGCGCACTTCCTGCCCTACGGCTGGACGGCCTACGTGATGGCGGTGCTCTTTACCGGCTATCTCTTCTGGTTTTTCTACTGGGTATTCCTGCGGTTTCCCCGGTTTGCCCGTGCCTTGTTTTATTATATGAATGAAGAATGGGGATAACTTGGCGTAGCTTGAATATCAGGGGATTTGATAAAGGGCAACCACATTCCTGAAAATAACCAGGGCGACCGCACTATAAGTTTGTTTCATTTCAGTACTGAAACGCTCGAATCAGTAGTAACCGATAGAAAATTCCTCCTTTTTAAGATCGCAAAAAAATATGCATATCCCCACTAAAATTCTACTGATCCAATATTACGCTTCCGGCATCCAACATTCACCAATAGGCAAGGTGCCCTCGCTGTTACTGGAAAAATCTTCGTTAGGGATACGGGTTAACTTTCAGGGCAAAAACTTATTGATTGCTTCGGCTACGCCGTCTTCTTCATTGCTTGAAGTGATATAATCCGCCGCTTTTTTCACCGGCTCCTGTGCATTGCCCATGGCAATGCCTAATCCTGCAAACTTTATCATCGACAAATCGTTGTAACCATCACCTATGGCTATGATTTCTTCGCGTCCTATTCCTATTTCTTTTAATAGGACACCGAGAGACAAGGCTTTGTCGATTCCCTGCGGGACTAATTCGAGAAAATAGGGTTCTGAACGGAAGACGTTAATGCGTCCTTGCAACCGGAGACAAAGTTCGGCTTCCAGTGGAATGAGTTTGTCGGCATCTCCTACAATCAGGCATTTAGCTACCGGCAGTGTGATGTCTGTCAGGAAATCGTTCGTTTCGTGCACTTCCATTTTATTCAGGAAAGCTTCTTTCTGTACATACGGGTCTTGGGAGTTCTCGGTCACGATTTCTGCTCCGTCATAAGTCAATATGCTCAGATGGTGAGCGCGCGCACTTTCATAAAGCACCGGAACAATATCATTGGGGAGAACATTTTCGTATATCATTTCCTGTGTTTCCCAATTGATGATTTCTCCTCCGTTATAAGACAGGATGAATCCGCCGAATTCATTCATACGTAGTTCGTTTGCCAGCGGTACAATACCATAAGTCGGTCGCCCCGATGCCAGTACTAACCGGACGCCCTGTTCTTGTACACGTATCAATGTCTCCTTATTGCGGGGAGTAATCTCTTTTTGGGAATTAGTGAGTGTGCCGTCAAGATCAAGCACGATAAGTTTATATTTCATGTAGTGCTATTTTGTGTGCAAAGATAGGGTAAAAAAGTGTTTTAGCAAGATTGTGTATAGAAAGATGCTACTTTGATTTAAATTG
The DNA here is from genome assembly GCF_900130125.1 of Bacteroides congonensis. GTDB lineage: Bacteria > Bacteroidota > Bacteroidia > Bacteroidales > Bacteroidaceae > Bacteroides > Bacteroides congonensis. The sequence continues at coordinate 524,013 of NZ_FQXY01000010.1, read as the reverse complement.
CACTATAATAGTGCAAATAATGATTTAAATTGCACTATAATAGTGCAAATAATCGTATCTTTGTCTATAAACCGAAGAGATATGGATAAATTATTTGAATATTTCAGCAAGATGATACGGGAAACTAATATTGAGTTTCACCGGTATATTTATTCCAGGATAAATTGGGAAAGTCGTATGATAGGGCTTACAGGGCCAAGAGGGGTAGGGAAAACGACTCTTGTGTTGCAACATATTAAGGAGAACCTGGACTTGAATGAGTCTCTATATGTGACGGCAGAAGACTTTTACTTTGCCAGCCATCGTTTGCTTGATTTGGCAGACAACTTTGTGAAGATGGGCGGAAAGTATTTGTTTGTTGATGAGATTCATAAATATAAGGATTGGTCGAAAGAGCTTAAATTAATTTATGATTATCATTCAGAGTTACATGTAGTCTTTACCGGTTCGTCAATATTAGACATAAATAAGGGAGCCTCAGACCTGAGCCGTCGGGCTGTAATGTATCAGATGCAAGGGCTTTCTTTTCGTGAATTTCTGCAATTATTCCATCATATTCCTTCGCAAATATATAGTTTGCAGGATATTATAGCACATAAGGTGGAGATTCCCGGCTTGGAACATCCACTTCCGCTTTTTCATGAATATCTGCAAAAAGGTTACTATCCTTTTGCATTGGAGAATGATTACGATATACGTTTACGGCAGATTCTAAATTTAACCTTGGAATCGGATATTCCTCAATTTGCGGATATGAATGTCTCTACCGGGCGGAAACTGAAGCAACTTCTTGCTATTATTGCTAAAAGTGTACCCTTTAAACCGAATTTTAGCAGTATAGCTAAAATACTTGAAGTAAGCCGTAATAACATTTCCGATTATTGTCTCTATATTGAAGAGGCAGGACTGATAACGCAATTGCGGGATGCTACCGGCGGTATACACGGATTAGGAAAGGTGGATAAGGTTTATTTGGATAATACGAATCTGATATATAATCTGGCTCATGAAAATTCTAATATTGGAAATATCAGAGAGACTTTCTTCCTGAATCAGGCTCGTGTCTTTTCGGATGTGGTGGCTTCGCCTGTTTCTGATTTCTTGATTGATGATATGACTTTTGAAGTGGGTGGGAAGAAAAAGGGACAAAGACAGATTCAGGATGTGCAAAAAGGATATGTAGTAAAAGATGATATTGAGAGAGGGTACATGAATGTGCTGCCTTTGTGGCAGTTTGGAATGGGATACTAAAAGATGGATTATGAAGCCTCTTTTTCTTATTCAAGCAGGTCTACCCATTGTTCATTGCTCAATGCAGGCAATACTTCGCTTTCAGTGACAAATGTTTCCGCGAGTTTCCGCTTTTCATCTTGCAGGTAGAGAATCTTTTCTTCTATACTGTTCTGAGTAATGAAACGATAAGCAATCACCCGTTTCTCCTGCCCGATACGATGGGCGCGGGCGATGGCTTGGGATTCTACGGCAGGATTCCACCAGGGGTCGATGATAAATACATAGTCAGCCTGAGTGAGATTGAGTCCCACGCCACCGGCTTTCAGGGAAATAAGAAAGGCCTGTACGTCCTTTTGTTCGGTGAAATGGGCGATTTCGGAAGGACGGTTGTTTGTCGCTCCTGTCAACAGGGCATATTTCCAACCACGTTCCTGGAAGGCTTCAGCCAACACTTCCAGATGCTTGACGAAGGACGAGAAAATCAGAACTTTGTGACCTTCGCTTCGCAACGTATCGAATGTTTCGATTATCTGTGTTGTTTTTCCGGACAGTCCGGTGAAGTCAGGTAAGATAAGCTGTGGATGACAAGCTAGTTGACGTAAACGCAGAATCCCGTTCAAGACATTGAATGAATGGAATTTGTCCGTACTTTGTGGATGTTGAAGCAAGGTGTTGCGCAGGCTGTTCTTCTCTTGTTCATACAAGGTGTCTTGTTCTTCAGTCATGTCGCAGAAAATCGTTTCCTCGGTAAGCGCGGGAAGTTCCGGAGCTACTTCTTTTTTGCTTCTGCGAAGGATAAAGGGGGCGGTCAGTTGTTGCAACTGTGTCTCTACACGGGTGTTTCCCTGGCGGAGCGGAATTATGAATTGTCTTTGGAAGTCACTCTCCGTACCCAGCAAGTCCGGTTGTATGAAGTGGAATTGTGCCCATAGGTCTTTGAGGGAGTTCTCAATCGGAGTACCTGTCAGTACAAGCCGGTGATTGCTTCTCAACCGGGTGGCCGAACGGAAAGTGAGTGAATCACTATTCTTGATATTCTGGCTCTCGTCGAGTACGATGTATTCAAAATTGTAAGAAGAGAGTATATCGATATTGTTCCGCATCATCCCATACGTAGTAATAACCAAATGAAACTGATTAAAGAATTTCTTCGGGTGCTCTTGGGGGATGGATACGGTATTATTGTATTCTGTCATTGAAAGAACGGTGAAACGTTTGGTTTCCCGTCGCCAGTTGTGAAGCAGCGATGTAGGAACGACAATCAGGGTGGCAGCCTGCTTATGCCCATACGGCTTGTATATGTATTGCAGTAAGGTTAGGGTTTGCAGTGTTTTTCCAAGTCCCATGTCATCTGCCAGGCATGCGCCAAACCCTAGTTTGTGCAGATGTACCATCCATGAGAATCCTTTCTGTTGGTAAGGACGCAATGTTGCCTTGAGCGCTTTAGGCACGGCAATGTTGTGTATGTGCTTTTGGGACGGGAACTGTTTGAGTGCATTTTCTCCTAAAGCTGTCTGTACAGCACCTAAGAGCGTGCGTCTCACACGGATTCCTTTTTCCGTCTGCATTCCCATTTCCAATAGATTCACATATTTGCTGAACCATTCTTCAGGCAGGAGAATCATGCGGCCGTCGGGCAACTGATATTCTCTTTTTTCTTCCAGGATATGTTTGCGAAAGCGGGAAAAGGGAATACGTAATGTGCCGATAACCACCGTGATATGCAATTCAAACCAATCGACTTCATCTTCACAGCTTTGTTCGATACGGATCTCATCCAGACAATAAGGCATATTCCCCATACTGCTGACAAGTTGGAAGGAGAGTTGTAACATTTCCCGGTGATTGTTAATCCATTCTCCAATCGTTTTTTCCTTAGCTTTAGGCGATAATTTGAAAGAAGTATCAAGTAGTTGTAATCCGGCTTGCGTTAAAAGTTGAATTGCTTTCTCTTCTTCGATAATGTTACGCCGGAAGAAAAAAACATCGCCGGATTCTTTCCGATAAACGATTTTCTTCATTTCAGCGGCACTATCTGGTGTAAATACCTGGTCGCCATAACGAAAACTAAGTTGTAGCACCTGCTCGCCGTGAATTGTATCAAGAGATAATAATGCCTCGCAGCTACATTCCTCTTCAATAAGATTCAGCCCGTGAGTTTCAATCTCATGATAGCGTGCAATTGGAATCATAATGTTATCTATATACTTCTCAATCTGGGAAGCATTCACACTAATCGATTTTTTCTTTGTAAAAGGCAAGACTCTTGTACTCTCAATATGCGGAAAGAAATATAACTCCATACCCAATAGCAGAATTGCCGGCGAGGAAGTCAGTACGGTGACGGGCTTCAGTTCGGTCAGGGAGAATGGTTGTCCGCCATCGTAACATTGTAACTGATAGCGGAATGTTTTGCTGTCGGCATGAAAGATTACACGAGTCTCAACATCATCAGCATGCACCCGATAGGCGTGGTGAGCATATAGAATTTTACTACCAGCCTGTTTTTGATAAAAAGGCAGTCCGCTTTCGCGTATCAACGTCAGCATCTCCTGCAACTTCTTCTCAATAAACGGACGGATGCTGTTTTTGATCCGTTCAGGATCTTCAGATAATTTATGTAGAAAACGCGAAACGGTCTTTTCACGGGAGTAATTGCTCATCAGATACTTCTCCGTATAATGAGAGGCGATATCAATGGCCTGTCTTTCCGCCTCACTCATCCGTTCCATAGCTTCGGGAGAAGCGTGAAAAGCCTGTTCTACTAACTGCAACGTGCCATCGCCCGGTCTTTCCGCTATGTAAGGAATCAGTAATATGCCGAATACCGGATGTTCCGTAAAAACGATGATGACTTGTCCATTAGTTATTTTCTCTTTCATTCTCTTTAGGCTTTAACTGACAAAGATACGGGAAAATCCTTAATTTTGCAGCATGATAGAAGAAAACAAACGAGTATTGTTAGGTATGAGTGGTGGAACAGATAGCTCTGTGGCCGCTATGAGACTGCTGGAAGCCGGTTATGAAGTAACCGGAGTCACTTTTCGTTTTTATGAACTGAACGACTCGACCGAATATCTGGAAGATGCCCGTAATCTGGCAGAACGTCTCGGTATCCCGCATATAACATATGATGCCCGTGAGATATTCAATGAGCAAATCATCGAATATTTTGTGCATGAGTATATGGCAGGTCATACTCCAGTACCTTGTACATTGTGCAATAACTATCTAAAGTGGCCTTTGCTTGCCAAAATAGCTGATGAAATGGGCATCTTTTACATCGCTACCGGTCATTATGTCCAAAAAATAAAGCTGGCAGATACTTACTATATTACACACGCCGTTGACCCGGACAAAGACCAGTCCTTTTTTCTGTGGGGCTTGAAGCAAGATATACTCAGCAGAATTCTTCTGCCAATGGGAGGAATTACGAAAGTTGAAGCCCGTGCCTGGGCTGTTGAACGTGGCTTCCAAAAAGTCGCCACTAAAAAGGATAGTATAGGAGTTTGTTTCTGCCCGATGGACTACCGAAGCTTCCTGAAAAACTGGTTGGTCAGGAATGGTCAGCCGTGGTCAGAAATGGTCAGACGAGGAAGATTTGTCGATGAAAAGGGGAATTTCATAGCTTGGCACGAAGGATACCCTTTTTATACCATTGGCCAAAGACGTGGACTAGGTATTCATCTGAACCGTCCTGTTTTCGTAAAAGAGATAAACGTAGAAAAGAATGAAGTGATATTGTCCTCACTTTCCGCCTTGGAAAAGACAGAAATGTGGTTGAAAGACTGGAACATCGTGAACCGCGAACGCATCTTGGGGCATTCTGATATCATCGTGAAGATACGATATCGTAAACAGGAAAACCACTGTACAGTCACCATTACTCCTGACAACCAACTCCACGTGCAACTTCATGAACCCTTAACCGCCATTGCGCCTGGGCAGGCCGCTGCATTCTATAAAGACGGTCTACTGCTAGGTGGCGGAATTATAATTGAATCCCGATAATCATCTCAGTGTCCGCAGCGAACACTCCGCATGGTTTCCCGGCCTCGTTTTTTCAGCGTCAAGCGCAGGTGTTTTCTTCAGCGTTAAGAAGGGCAGACTGTTTGAGCGTAGCGAGTTTCTGCCCTTTAGCTGGAGAAATCACCGGAGTAGCTGAAAAAACGCAGCCTTGATTCTTTCTTTTTGGTTCTTTTTCTTTCGTATCAAGACGAAAGAAAAAGAATGCTATTGATTCAACGGCAACATCGTCTCAATATACTCCCTCGTATTACTCAATCTGGGAACTTTATGCTGCCCACCCAATTTCCCTTTTTGCGCCATCCAATCATGGAACAACCCTTGGCGGGCAACAATTACCTCCAATGGCTGCAATGCAATATCCTTCCACCGTTTTGCCTCATAGTCAGAATTGACCTCTTTCAGAGTAGCATCCAGTATCGCCGCAAACTTCTCAACAGAATCCGGCATCTTGGCAAACTCTATCAGCCATTGGTGACGGCATTTTGCATTCTCATCCATAAAGACCGGTGCCGCAGAATACTCACAAACCTGTGCTCCCGTTTCTGCGCAAGCCTTGGCCAGTCCCTTTTCAGCATTATCAACAATCAATTCCTCACCGAAGGCATTGATGAAATGCTTTGTTCTTCCCGTGATAACAAACTTATAGGGATTCTTGCTCGTAAACTTCACCGTATCACCAATCATGTACCTCCACAAACCGCAGGAAGTAGAAATCACCATTGCATAATTCTTGTTCAGTTCCACCTCTTCAAGGCAATATGCCCGCGGATTTTCCTTGTCCACTTCTTCCAGTGGAATAAATTCGTAGAAGATTCCGTAGTCAATCATCAACAACATAGCAGGATCAGAAAGATCATTCTGCGTACCGAAATACCCTTCAGAAGCATTATAAGTCTCCACATAATGCATTTTAGGCGACTGAATCACCTGCTTATACTGTTCGCGGTAAGGAGTGAAAGCCACGCCACCATGGAAGAACACTTCCAGATTAGGCCATACTTCCTCCAATGTATGTTTCCCGGTTTTCTCAAGAATGCGTTTGATAAGCACCAGCGTCCAGGATGGCACACCGGACAAGCTCGTTACATTCACCGGAATAGTACTGTTAGCGATTGCTTCTATTTTAGCTTCCCATTCGTTCATCAATGCAATCTTCTTGCTTGGCACACGAATGAAATTAATAAGCGGATTTACATTTTGAATTAAAATAGCCGACAAGTCCCCGACCAGACTGTGATTGGAATTAAGATTCGGACTGTGGCTACCACCCATAATCAATCCCTTTCCGGAAAAGAAATGACTATCCGGATTGATACGGAAATAAAGGGCCGCAGCATCTTTCCCACCTCTGTAATGAATATCCTCCAATGCTTCCTTGCTGACAGGAAGAAACTTGCTCTTATCATTAGTCGTACCGGATGATTTGGCAAACCAACGTATTTCCGACGGCCAAAGCAGGTTCTGTTCTCCTGCCCGTAAACGCTCTACGTAAGGCTTTATCTCTTCGTATGTTTGGATGGGCAGGCGTTTTCTGAAATCTTCATAGCTGCGGATAGAGGCATAGTCGTACTTTTTACCCCATTCAGTCCGGGCAGCCTGCTGCACCAAGCGATTCAATACACGATGTTGAATCTCACTAGCCTGATTAGCATATAGATCTATTTGTTTTAAACGGGAATCAAAAGTCTTACTAATAATTTTTGTAATATTCATTTCTGCTTTAACATAATAATGTTTAGTCGTGCAAAAGTAACTTATTTATCTTTTTTTTCTATCTTTACGACGGAAATAATCGTTAAAATTGACGAGTTTACCAGAATCCCCGAGTTTTTGACTAAAAAATGCGACAATGAGAATTGGAATCTTAACCTCAGGCGGGGACTGCCCCGGTATTAATGCCACCATTCGTGGCGTGTGCAAGACAGCCATCAATTATTATGGGATGGAAGTGATAGGTATTCACAGCGGCTTTCAAGGTTTGCTGACGAAGGATGTCGAGTCCTTTACAGATAAATCTCTGTCCGGCCTGCTGAATCTTGGAGGAACGATGCTGGGAACTTCCCGCGAAAAGCCCTTTAAGAAAGGAGGTGTCATCTCGGATGTTGACAAGCCGGCACTTATCCTTCAGAATATTCAGGAAATGGGCTTGGATTGTGTAGTCTGCATCGGGGGAAATGGAACACAAAAGACCGCCGCCAAATTTGCCGCAATGGGGGTGAATATCGTATCAGTCCCGAAAACCATTGACAATGACATCTGGGGAACAGATATCTCTTTCGGATTTGATTCGGCAGTAAGCATTGCCACGGATGCCATTGACCGCTTGCATTCCACTGCCAGTTCTCATAAAAGAGTGATGGTGATTGAAGTGATGGGACATAAAGCCGGTTGGATTGCTTTGTATTCCGGTATGGCAGGTGGGGGAGATGTTATCCTTGTCCCTGAAATCCCTTATAACATAAAGAATATTGGCAACACAATTCTGGATAGGCTGAAAAAAGGCAAACCTTACTCCATTGTAGTAGTGGCTGAAGGAATTCAGACAGATGGCCGTAAACGTGCTGCGGAATATATTGCACAGGAAATTGAATATGAAACCGGAATAGAGACTCGTGAAACTGTATTGGGATATATTCAGCGTGGCGGTTCGCCTACTCCTTTCGACCGTAACCTTTCCACCCGTATGGGCGGTCACGCAACGGAATTAATTGCAAATGGAGAATTCGGGCGAATGGTAGCTCTAAGAGGAGACGACATTTCATCTATCCCCCTTGAAGAAGTTGCCGGAAAACTGAAACTGGTTACGGAAGAACACGATCTGGTGATTCAGGGTCGTCGTATGGGAATTTGCTTTGGGTAGATTCCGGGGACACTTCCGCCATAGCAACTTCGCCGTCGACAGATTGGTTCTCTTCTGACATATTTTCAATTTCCATTTCAGGGTCTGCATCCGGTTCGGTTTCAGACTCATCAGCTATTGCTGTTTGCTGTTCCTTAGTCTCGTTAATGGTCGTAATGAATGTCGGATCTTTCACTTTCTTGATAGCCATCTGGGCAGCATTCTGTTGAGACTCTTTCTTGGAATACCCCGTACCTGTTCCGGCAGGAAGACCTTCTATGCGTACTTCTGTCTGAAATACAGGGTTGCTGTCCTGATCGAGGAATTGCTCTATCAGTTCAAAAGAAACCTCCATCTTGCTTTTCTGACTCCATTCGATTAGCTTGGATTTGAAGTTAACCTCTTTGCGGGATATTTTATCCAAGTCAATATACCGGTTGATGATACGTTGCTCCATAAACTGCTTGCAACGTTCATATCCCTGATCCAGATAAATAGCTCCGATAAATGCTTCAAAAGCATTTCCGTACATATAACTGTTGTGAGAAGAAGAGCGGGTAGAATACTTTATGAGCTTGTCCAACCCAATTTCGACGGCCAACTTGTTCAAAGTCTCCCGTTGTACGATCTTGGAACGCGTGTTGGTCAGGAAACCTTCCCGTTTCCCTTCAAAACGCTTGTAGACAATATCTCCTACGATGGCGTCAAGGATGGCGTCACCCAGGAACTCCAGGCGTTCGTTATTTAAAGGACGTCCTTTTTCCGAACGGAGCGAAGTAGACTTGTGCAGAAGAGCCTGCTCGTAAAGCCGGATATTACGCGGATAGAATCCGAGTATCTGATAAAAACAAAGATAAGACTCTCTGTCCTTGCGGAACAAGAGCCTTATCTTATCTATTTGGTTACGTAACACGATATTACTCAGCGTATTTCTTGAAGATAACGCACGCATTGTGACCGCCGAATCCGAATGTATTGGACAAGGCAACATTAACTTCGCGTTTCTGTGCTTTGTTGAACGTGAAATTAAGGTTATAATCGATGTTCTCGTCGTTGTCACCTTCTTCATGGTTGATAGTCGGAGGAACGATACCGTTCTTGATGGCAAGGATACTTGCAATGGATTCTACCGCACCGGCAGCACCCAACAAATGACCTGTCATTGATTTGGTTGAACTGATGTTCAACTCGAACGCATGATCGCCGAATACTTCCTTAATCGCTTTTGCTTCTGAAATATCACCCACCGGAGTAGATGTACCGTGTACATTGATATAATCTACTTCTTTCGGATCCATTTCCGCATCTTCCAGTGCATTCTTCATCACCAGTTTAGCTCCAAGACCTTCCGGATGGGAAGCTGTCAAGTGATGTGCATCTGCAGACATGCCTACACCGGCAACTTCTGCATAGATTTTTGCACCGCGTGCTTTAGCATGTTCCAACTCTTCCAGGATCAGACAACCGCCACCTTCACCCATTACGAAACCGTCACGGCTTGCGCTGAACGGACGTGAAGCCTTGGAAGCCTCGTCGTTACGGGTTGACAGAGCGTGCATAGCGTTAAAGCCACCCACACCTGCAGGGAAGATAGCTGCTTCCGAGCCACCGGACACAATTACATTTGCTTTACCCAGACGAATCAGGTTAAAGGCATCTGCAATGGCATTGGTAGAAGTAGCACATGCTGAACAAGTCGCATAATTAGGACCGTGGAAACCATACATAATAGAAATCTGTCCGGCAGCAATATCCGAAATCATCTTTGGAATGAAGAACGGATTAAACTTCGGTCCCATTTCCTGACGAGTATAGTAGTTGCCCACTTCCTCTTCAAATGTATGTATACCACCAATACCGGCGCCAAAAATAACACCGATTTTGTTCAAGTCTTCTTTTTCTGTGTCAAGCCCTGAATCTTCTACCGCTTCTTTGGCAACGGCGATGGCATACTGAGTGTATAGGTCCATCTTTCTTGCTTCCTTGCGGTCGATGTATTTTGTTGCCTCGAAGTTTTTCACTTCGCATGCGAATTGGGTCTTGAATTGCGACGCATCAAAATGAGTAATAGGTCCTGCTCCACTAACCCCGTTCACAAGGTTTTCCCAAAACTCGGGAACGCTGTTGCCAACGGGAGTAATGGCGCCAAGACCTGTTACTACCACTCTTTTTAATTCCATATTGATGAAATCGAATTACTTAGCGTGTTCTTCGATATAAGATACAGCATCACCTACAGTACCAATCTTTTCTGCTTGGTCATCAGGAATAGAGATACCGAATTCTTTTTCGAATTCCATGATAAGTTCTACAGTGTCAAGAGAATCTGCTCCCAGGTCGTTAGTGAAGCTTGCTTCGGTTGTAACTTCTGATTCTTCAACGCCTAATTTATCAACGATAATCGCTTTTACTCTTGATGCAATTTCAGACATAACTTTAAGTTTTTAATTAATAATTAGTTTTATTTCTTTAAATTTGCGGTGCAAAGGAATGAATATTTATCGTTTTGCGCAAATATTTGACTAAATAAATGCAAACTTTTGCACATTTTTCACTGTTTTGTGCATCGAATATGAGAGTTATGAAGAAAAACATCGCAATTTTCGCTTCCGGTTCCGGCTCTAATGCCGAGAATATTATCCGGTATTTCCAAAAAAACGATTCCGCTCAGGTTTCGTTGGTGCTTTCTAATAAGAGTGATGCCTATGTTTTAGAACGTGCGCATCGTCTGGGAGTGCCCTGTAACGTGTTTCCAAAGGAAGACTGGATAGCCGGAGACGAAATTCTGGCTGTTTTGCAGGAGGCTCGCATTGATTTTATCGTGCTGGCAGGCTTTCTGGTTCGTGTGCCCGATCTGCTTTTGCATGCTTATCCCGATAAAATAATAAATATACATCCGGCTCTTCTGCCTAAATACGGAGGAAAGGGGATGTATGGCACCCGTGTTCACGAAGCGGTAGTCGCTGCCGGTGAAAAAGAAAGCGGCATCACTATACATTATATTAATGAGCATTATGATGAAGGGAACACAATCTTCCAGGCGACTTGTCCCGTACTTCCGACAGATTCTCCTGATGATGTCGCCAAGAAAGTGCATGCTTTGGAATACGAGCACTTCCCACAGATGATAGAGCAAGTATTACTTATTACCTAATACTTTATTATATAAGCTTTCTCCTCTCTTCTTAAAGGATAATCTCCACGTAAGGTCTCGAATAGCTCCGGTTGACTTTTCAATCGGTCGCTGTCTTCGGACGGGTTATACATTTGAAGGAGTGCATCTTCGTGACTTTTTGCTTGAATAACAGGAGAAGCAGGTGCCGGTGCATTAATTTCATAATCTCCATCTATCTGAAAGAACTTGCAAATTGCATCCAGTGACATACGTGTTGCGTTGGCTTTCCCGTCAGCAGAATAGCCTGCAATATGAGGAGTACCAATGATAACTTTCTCCAGCAGTTCTCGATTGATTTCGGGTTCGTGCTCCCATACATCAATAATGGCATCCGAAATAGCCTGACTGCTTAAAGCATTCAAAAGGGCATCCGTTTCAATGACTTCACCCCGTGAAGTATTGATGATAACCGGCTTCCGTTTTAATGAACGAAAGAAGTTTTCGTCAGCCAAATGGAAGGTCTTATATTTCCCTTCCTTATATAAAGGTACGTGAAAAGTGATGATGTCACATTCTTCCGCTATTTTATCCAAAGAAGAGAAATTTCCTTTTCCTTCTTTCTCTTCCCGCGGTAAGTCATTCAATAGGACGCGCATGCCAAAGCTTTGGGCCACTTTAGCCACCTTGCTTCCTACATTACCTACGCCTATAATCCCGATAGTCAGTTCATCCAGTCTTTTATTCCTGACAGACTTCCATACAAGAAGCGATGATTGTATATATTGGGCGACAGAAGCGGAATTGCATCCCGGGGCGTTCGTCCATTCGATGCCTGCCTGCTTGCAATACTCCGTATCGACATGGTCGAAACCAATGGTTGCCGTAGCAATGAACTTCACCCGGCTGCCTTCCAATAATTCACGGTTGCAATGCGTGCGGGTACGGACGATAAGCGCATCCGCATCCCGTACCAATTCCGGAGTGAAATCCTTTCCCGGAGCATAGATTACCTCATCGGCTATTCCCAGAACCGCCTCTTTTATATAAGGTATTTTATTATCTATAATAATTTTCATATACAATTCATCTTTAATACCCACAAAGGTAACAAATAAAAAAGTAAGAAACGGTTGCTTGTCTGAAAAATATTACATAGATTTGCCCTATTATATACCTATAAGCTAGTTAAGATTATGACATTTAGTAACCTTTGCAACGAGATTTTTTGGAAATCTACCAATGATTACCATGTAACGGATAGTGTGGATGCGCCGATGAACAATCCTTACGAGTTGAAGTCGATAGAGTATTATTTATACCTGAAGAATTGGATTGATGCTGTTCAGTGGCATTTCGAAGATATAATCCGCGATCCCCAAATTGATCCGGTAGCAGCACTGGCATTGAAAAGAAGAATCGATAAGTCCAATCAGGATCGAACGGACTTGGTTGAATTGATTGACAGCTATTTTCTGGATAAGTATAAAGACGTAAAGCCTCTTGCAGATGCGACGATCAATACAGAAAGTCCTGCATGGGCAATCGACCGTTTGTCTATCCTTGCATTGAAAATCTACCACATGCAGCAAGAAGTGGAACGTACGGATACTACCGAAGAGCACCGTGCGCAATGTCAGACTAAGCTGAATATCCTGCTTGAACAGCGAAACGATCTTTCTTCGGCTATCGATCAGTTGTTGGCAGATATTGAAGCAGGAAATAAATACATGAAAGTTTATAAACAGATGAAGATGTATAACGACCCGGCGTTAAATCCGGTGCTTTATGCAAAGAAATAACGAATGGCGCGTATTCTCATTATCCGTTTTTCAGCTTTAGGTGATGTCGCAATGACAATACCGGTCATACATTCCCTTGCTGTGCAATATCCTCAGCACGAGATAACAGTGTTAAGCCGTGCTGTATGGCAACCCCTTTTTCAGGAATTGCCCGGCAATGTGAATTTCATAGGAGCTGATTTGACAGGTAAACATAAAGGTTTGTGGGGACTGAACTGTCTTTATTCGGAGCTGAAAGCGATGCACTTTGACTATATCGCAGATTTTCACCATGTGCTCCGTGCCAGATATTTATGCCTGCGTTTCAGGCTTGCCAATATACCGGTTGCCCATATTTGTAAGGGGCGGGCAGGCAAGAAGAAACTGGTTCGCCGACATCATAAAGTAATGGAAAATCAGAAGAGTTCTTTCCGTCGTTATGCTGATGTGCTGGAAAAGCTCGGACTTCCGGTCTTGTTGAACTTCTCTTCCATTTATGGAGAAGGCAAAGGAAACTTTGCAGAAATAGAACCGGTTACCGGCCCTAAAGAGAATCAGAAATGGATCGGTATTGCTCCCTTTGCCAAACATACGGGAAAGATTTATCCATTGGAACTGCAGGAGAAAGTGATCGCCCATTTTGCGGCTAATCCTGCGGTGAAAGTCTTTCTGTTCGGAGGCGGTAAAAGTGAACAGGAAATCTTTGATGCATGGATTGCCAAATACCCTTCTGTCGTTTCCATGATTGGCAAGTTGAATATGCGTACGGAATTGAACCTGATGAGCCATTTGGATGTGATGCTTTCAATGGATTCCGCCAATATGCATCTGGCATCATTGGTAAATATCCCGGTCGTCTCCATATGGGGTGCGACCCATCCTTATGCAGGCTTTATGGGGTGGAAACAATTGTCTGTCAATACCGTGCAACTTGATTTGTCATGTCGTCCCTGTTCAGTATATGGACAGAAGCCTTGCTGGCGGGATGATTATGCCTGCTTGTGGAAAATCAGCCCTCAACAGGTGGTAGCAAAGATTGAAGGAATTATCGAATAACCTGATTTAATGAATCTATAAATTGCTTATAGGGCAAATTAGTATTCACATATCGGTAATTGGGTTTAGGACGTTTGTTTAGAGGCGGAATCTCCATGTATTCGCCGTAGCAATACCGGAGATATGTATCGGTTTTTTCCACTCCCATTAATTCTTTCCCTTCAAATAGGATAGGGGTGGGAGTGCCATACACTTCTTTGGGTAAAATACCACGGTTAGGAAGATTGTCGTGGTCTGCAATCAAATTTGATGATTCATAATCATATTCTTTTTGTATATTGTTTAATATCTTATGTATTTTTGTTGGGGGAAATAGCATTCTGCATGTGGTAGTAAACCAACGATAAAATCCTTTTCCATGTTTTGAGGGATTGACAAAACTGTAATAAGCAACTTTCAGGTAAAAACGATACTTTTTATAATGAATCCAACGCTTTACCGGATGCGTTGTCATTCCGTCTAATGGAAAAATATCTAAAGGAATGCCTCCTATAAATGGAAAATTCCGACGCATGAGGTAAGTGGTTTGTGTATCTTGCAGCCTGGCAAAAGGGTAGGGGTAATCAGAACAGTTACTACCATGTATTAACTCATAGCCTGCAGGTAACCAAAAATGGGCGTTTTGGATGAAAGTTTCATAGTCAGTTCTTGGCATTCCTATATCTGCGTCGTCATCCCAAGGAATAAATCCTTTGTGGCGTTGAGCTCCTAAAAGGGTACCGGCAATTAAATAATAACGCAAATTATGTTTACGGCATATGTCGTCTATAATAAAAAGGATATTTTTTAGTCTCAATTGTATTGCTTGAACATCCTGAATGTTTATTGTAGATGTAGTAGGAGTCTTCATATATTATATCATTTTTAGTGACTTAAGTAAAATAACACTGCAAACTTACATAATTTTTTTTAAATTTATTCCGATTGTATCAAAAATGAGATTCTCTTTCTGATTTACCTTTTATATATGGTATTCGTTTTTGTTATTGGGGGATTATTTTAAGATTTGATGATTTTTTACAGGGAATGGCAAAATAAATAAGTCTAGCGTTGGTTACTAGCGCAGTTTTATTATTTTTGCAGATTCAAATGTAATGTATGAAAGAATATGATTATTTAATAGTAGGTGCTGGGTTATTTGCATCAGTATTTGCTCGTCAGGCTATGAATGCAGGTAAACGTTGTCTTGTTATCGATAAACGTAGGCACACGGGTGGAAATATTTATTGTGAAGAAATTGATGGAATTCATGTGCATTTATATGGCGCTCATATTTTTCATACGGATAATAAAGATGTTTGGGATTATTTGAATCAGTTCGTTTCTTTTAATCGCTATACCAATTCTCCGTTGGCAAACTATGAAGGCAAACTATATAACCTTCCTTTTAATATGAATACCTTTAATAAGCTTTGGGGTGTAAACACTCCGCAGGAAGCTAGGGAGAAAATTGAAGAACAGCGTAATAAGTATGCACATATTCAAACTCCGGCTAATCTCGAGGAGCAAGCTTTGAAGCTTTGTGGAGAAGATATATACCGGAAACTGATAAAAGGCTATACAGAAAAACAATGGGGACGTCCAGTAACGGAGCTACCGGCATTTATAATAAAAAGGCTTCCTTTCCGTTTTGTTTATGACAATAATTATTTTAATGACGAATACCAAGGAATTCCTAAAGGAGGCTATAATACATTGATTGAGAAGCTACTCGACGGGGCTGATGTGCGCTTAAATACAAATTATTTTTCTGTTCGTAAAGTCTTGGAAGCTTTAGCTGATAAAGTTCTATTTACCGGATGTATTGATGAATTTTATGATTTTCGTTTCGGACGATTAGAATACCGAAGTCTTTGTTTTAAGCATGAACGTTTAAAAATAGATAATTATCAGGGTAATGCAGTAATTAATTACTGTGAAAAAGAAATACCATATACTCGCATTATTGAACATAAACATTTTGAATTTGGTAAGCAACCGCATACAGTGATTACTTATGAGTACCCCGTGACGTTTACTTCAGCAAATGACCCCTATTATCCTGTAAATGATGAGAAGAATACGCGATTGTATGAAGAGTATAAAAAGTTGGCTCTTCATACTTCTGGAGTGTTGTTTGGCGGACGTTTAGCTCAATATTCTTATTTTGATATGGATGATACAGTTGCTGCTGCGTTGGCTTTAGCAAAGGAAGAACTTAAATTGTAAAAATATGATTTGTTATTTATCTAGAAATTATAAAGGTGTCGATAGTGCTGGCAATAAAGCAAAAACTGATGTCGAACAAATAATGGAAGCTCATGGCTTTCGAAATGTCGGATTGGAGCAAACACGATATACAAATGTGATACTAGCCTTTTGTGTAACCTTGTTTAGTGTTCTGAAAAGCGTTTTTTGTTTATCGAAGGGAGATGTCGTAATATTGCAATATCCTTTGAAGAAGTACTATACTTTTGTTTGTAATATTGTTCATTGGCGTGGAGGAAAGGTGATTACATTAATTCATGATCTTGGTAGCTTTCGTAGTAAGAGGTTGACGATTTCACAGGAAATATCGAGACTGAATCATTCGGATTGTATTATTGTACATAGTGAGGCTATGAAACTCTGGTTAATCGAAAATGGCATAAAAGCAAAATTACAGATATTGGAGGTTTTTGATTATTTGTCAGAAAGTCAGCCTATGGGTAAAGATGTAATACCTACACAGCCATTTCGTGTTCTGTTTGCTGGCGTCTTATCTTCTTGTCACAATGATTTTTTATATAAAATGGCAGATATTACGTCTCGTACTTATGAATTAGTATTTTATGGTGGTGGCTTTGAGGTCGAGAGATTAAATACAAACGTGGATTATAAAGGATTTGTATCATCCGACAAGTTAATTGCGTCAGCGGAAGGAGATTTTGGCCTGGTGTGGTACGGACCGACTTTGGAGGGTGGAGGGGGACCTTTAGGAGAATATTTACAATATAATGCTCCTCATAAATTGTCACTTTATATTCGTTGTGGGCTTCCGGTCATAATATGGAATAAAGCGGCTTTGGCACCTTTTGTAGAGAAAAATAATATAGGGGTATGTATTTCTTCTTTAGCAGAAGTTGAGGAGATTCTTGCTGGGATGGATATAAATGAATATATGCAGATGAAAAGAAATGTGTTAGAAGTTGGGGAAAAACTTTCTGATGGTTTTTACTTCTTAAAATCCGTTCAAGAGGCGTGTCAGGATTTAAATGTTGATTTTGGATGAATTTATCGTTAGAAAGTTAATGAAATGATTGTCTATATGGAATAATATATATAATTTTGCCACATTGTTTTATGTAATTGTTTGCTGTAAATAAAATATTACAAATGGCTGTGCGTAACTAAAATGAAAAATAAATTCTTATATAAGCTGTGTAGCGGGAAAAATCCTAAATTTATTTATTATGGAGTGAATATGTTTAGGCTTTTGGTACCTAAATTTTTTTTTCAGATTAGATTGCATCATAAATTGGCATTGTCAACTTCCCGAAAAGATTGGTCATATATCCAGCAACGTGTACAATATTACAATAAATTGTGTGGAAATGTAGCTTTACCTTCCTCTTTTCCTAAACTTGCAGAACATAAAATGGGTAAACAAAAAGTCTATTTCTTTGATACTTATCAATATACACGTTGGTTTTCAGATACCTTTCGATGGGGATTTTGCCCGGGCGATGTGACATATGTTCCGGAATACCCTTCAATTGTGAAGAGCCGTCCGTTGGTAGATAATAATGAAAATTCTGTTCTTCTGAAATTAGATAAGGTTCGTCATTTTATATTTGTAAATGATAAAAAAACTTTTGCAGAAAAGAAAAATGGGGTTATTTTTCGTGGTAAAGTGAAAGGAAAACAGTCCCGTAGAAAATTTATGGAAATGTATTTTCATCATCCTATGTGTGATTTAGGCGATGTGAGTAAAAACACTACGGATCCGGTTGAGTGGCAGACGGAAAAGAAAACAATTCGTGAACATCTGGATTATAAGTTTATTATGGCTCTTGAAGGGAATGACGTGGCCAGCAACTTAAAATGGGTTATGTCTTCAAATTCTATCGCTGTGATGCCACGACCGACGTGTGAAACTTGGTTTATGGAGGGAACATTGATTCCCGATTACCATTATATTGAAATAAAACCTGATTTCTCAAACCTGGAAGAAAGGGTAAATTATTATATAAATCATATTGATGAGGCACAAAAAATAATTGACCATGCTCATGAGTATGTCGCTCAGTTTAAAAATAGCGCGCGAGAAGCATTAATATCCCTTTTGGTTTTGGATAAGTATTTTAGAGTAACGGGACAGATAAAAGATGAGTTATGAAAATAGTAGTAAACCCTACATACGAGCATTTACGTGAATTTATAGAAAACATTCCAAATACCTTTGAAAAGAAAGGGCGGATTATTTATTCTGGTCGAAATCTGATTAAAGTGATAGAGGTAGATGGTGTAGAGATTAATGTGAAGCGTTATGGGGTTCCGGCATTTGTTAATCGTGTGGTTTATTCTTTTTTTCGTGATCCAAAGGGAAGACGTGCCTTTGAATACCCTCAAATGTTGCTTGAAAAGGGATTTGAGACGCCGGTCCCCATCGCATATGTTGAAGAAAGGAGATTCGGGTTGATCACTCATTCCTATTTTATTAGTATGCAATCTCCCTATCGACGGAATTTTTATGAATTTGGCAATGTGGATGTGAGCCATTGTAGGGATGTGATTGTTTCTTTTGCACGTTATACGGCAAATTTACATCAAGCAGGTATTTTGCATCGTGATTACTCCCCCGGGAATATTTTATTTGATTATATTGACGGAGAGTATCATTTTATGTTAGTAGATATAAATCGAATGACTTTCGGTAAAATTAGTGTTGAAATGGGTTGTGCCAATTTTGCCCGTTTATGGGGACAAAAAGCTTTTTTTGTTCTACTTGCCAAAGAATATGCGCAGGCACGTTGTGCAGATGAATCGTATTGTGTGGAGCGTGTTTTAGAATGTCGTAGAAAATTTTGGACTTATTTTGCCAAGAAGCACGTAGTGAAGTATAATTTGGAACTGTAGGACTTATGCGTATAGTACTGTTTTGTGAAAATAAATATGCTATTGATATATTATATCCGATTTATCAAGAAGCAATAAAGTCGGCAGAGAACCAATTATTATGGTATGTTCATTTGCTGAAGATTCCCATATTTTCATTACGAGAGGAAGTAAATTATACAAGTGATATGCAGACAGTATATGATTTCTCTCCTGAGGCGATATTTGTTCCTGGTAATATTGTGCCTTATTATTTGCCTGGAGTGAAGATACAGGTTTTTCATGGCTATGCTGCTGAGAAGAAAGATCATTGGGTTATCCGTCGATATTTTGATACATATTTCACGCAAGGGCCGTTTTTTACTAAAAAATTCAAAGAATTATCTGTAAAATATGGTGATTTTGAGGTTGTAGAGACCGGATGGCCAAAGCAAGACTGGATTAAATCCCATTGGCATGATTTTGATCGAGAACGTGAAGAACTGTTGAAAAAGCATGGGAAAAAGCAAATTGTGTTATATGCACCTACGTTTTCACCATCTTTAACATCTATCCCTGCATTAAAAGAAGCTTTACTGCATTTAGTAAAGATGAGGGATATTGTCTTGCTATTAAAATTTCATCCATTGACTCGTGGAGAATGGGTTGATGAATATAAGAAATTGGCAGAGCAAGAAGAACATATTGTGTGGGAAGATGGTTTTAATGTCACTAAATATCAGTTGATGGCTGATGTGATGATTAGTGATACTTCTTCTACTGTGTATGAATTTCTGCTGCTAGGGCGTCCGGTTATAACTTATCGCACAATTGCGAAAGAGATTTATTGGACAAATATTACGGAGGTTGGCCAGTTGTTGGAGGCATTTGACCATACTTTGTATGATGAAGAAAATATAGCAAGGCGGCGTTGGATCGTGGATAACTATGACCCTTATTTGGATGGTATGGTTTGTAAACGAATGCTGGTTGCTGCCGCAGATTACATTCATCGACACGGTGTACCAGAGAAGCGTAAGTTGAATTTGTGGAGAAGATACACTAGTATTAAAAGATTTGGTAGAATAAAAAAGAGGTGAAGGATAGAAAGATGTTGAATAATTTAATTAAGTAAACTATGAAGTCATATGTTTTTCCGGGAAATATAGAAGACTCAATCCTCCAAATTGGAGGTAAGCCTTTTCCTTATATGCGTACAGAGCAATTTTCTGAACTTGTGAAAGATTCAGAGAAAATGCTTTTGGATTTGATGCACTGTCCGGGTGGTCGTGTTATTTTTTATACGGCTTCAGGAACAGGTGCTATGGATGCTGTAGTAGCGAATTATGTTTCTCAATTCAAGAAAGCTTTCATTATAGCTGGTGGCTCTTTTGGTTATCGTTGGAAAAATCTTTGTGAGTATTACCATTGTCCGAATGAAGTATTTGCGGTACCTTTCGCTCAGGATATTGATTATGTGCAATTGGAAGAGGCTGTTGCGGCCTCACGTCCTGATGTTTTTTTGTGTCAGCATCATGAAACATCTACGGGGCAGCTCTATAATATAGAGAGAATCTCAGAGATTTGTAAAAGGTATAGTGTTTCTTTGGTTGTAGATGCCATCAGCTCTTTCCTTTCTGACGAATTGGATATGGAAGCATTTGGGATTGATGTTTGTATTACTAGTAGTCAGAAAGGGTTAAATATAGCTCCAGGATTGTCTTTCCTGTTTTTATCCCCCAAAATACTCGCGACTACTTTTGCGCACAAATCCTATTATTTCGATTTCGCGGAAAACCTAAAGAATCTTGAACGTGGTCAGACGCCTTATAGCCCAGCCACAACTATATTTCTTCAGTTGCATGCTCGTTTGAAGATGGATATATCCCTTGGTGTCCGGCAAATAATAGCTTCCGTACGTGCAAGAGCTCTTTATTTTCGTGAGTTGTGCAAACAGAATTGTTGGGAAATGCCAGTAGAAGTACCTTCCAATTGTATAACAGGATTTTTTGTAAGAAGAAACGGAGATATTCTTTTTAGAGAGTTATTAAAACAAGATATCTATATTATGCCCGGAGGCACTCCCGGTTATTTTCGTGTGTCCCATCTTGGTGTTCAAACCACAGAGGATTTGGATGATTTGGCTAATCGCATTAAAGATATTGAGAACCGTTAAATCTATATAATATGGAAAAAAAGAAGGTAAGAGTATTTACATCAGGCAGTTTTGATTTGTTTCATATCGGGCATCTCAATATTTTGGAGCGGTCGGCTGCATTGGGCGATGAACTTATAGTGGGTGTAAGTACAGATGAGCTCATACAACATTATAAAGGAATGCCGCCGATTATTCCTTTTGAACAACGGATACGGATTGTATCCTCTCTTAAATGCGTTACCAAAGTAGTTAAGCAGGTAAAGTTGACGGAAGTTGCGCAGTTAAAAGAAGAAGATATAGATATTGTAACGATAGGTGATGATTGGGAAAATAAATATTTGGAAGGATTGGAATGGATGAAACAGCAACCAGGAAAGAAAGTGGTGTATTTTCCATATACTCAGGGTGTTAGTACGACAAATATTAAGAAGAGAATTATAGAGAGTACAAATGAGATTATTGCTGCTGCATTGCAGCGTGAGGCTGAGCTAGATTATAACTGGCCGGAAGATGAAAAAAAATAATGAAAGTTTAATTTAAATCTTAATGAAATGTTAGTCTCATTATTGATATCCACATATAATTGGAAAGAGGCATTGTCTCTTTGTCTTTATAGTGCTTTTGCTCAAACGGTGAAACCTTATGAGATTCTGGTTGCAGATGACGGTTCCCGTGATGATACAAGGCAACTTATAGAGAAGATGAGAAAAAAGACCGATATTCCGATTGTGCATATATGGCATGAAGATAAAGGTTTCCGTCTCTCTGCTATTCGCAACCGTTCTATAGAAAAGGCCAAGGGGGATTACATTATTCAGATTGATGGAGACATAATTTTGGATAGGAATTTCATTTCTGACCACTTGGAATTGGCGGAAAAGGGCTATTTTGTTTGTGGTAGCCGTGTGCTTTTAGGAAAAATGTATACCACTCGTCTTTTGAGGGGAGTGGAAAGGTATCCTGCCACGTTCAAACAAGATTTAAGGTTTATGTTAAATGGTTTTCGCTCCCGTATCCTTCGTCATTACTTGGCAGAACGATATGCCAGGCATAGTATGCTGAGCATAAGGGGATGTAATATGGCTTTTTGGAAAGGAGATTTGCTGCGAGTAAATGGATATAATGAGGCACTAGAGATGTGGGGACAGGAAGATGTGGAAATCTCTTATCGATTGATTCATGCAGGTGTTCAGAAAAAGCAATTGAAGATGGGGGGGGTGCAATTTCATCTTTATCATAATTTTGCTTCTAGGGAAAACTTGGAATATCATGAGAAAGTGTTGCAAAAGGTTATAGACGAAAAGGCTATTTGGTGTGAGAATGGGATACTAAAAAGAAATTCCTAATTTTAATTATTAATGAAAGTACCTCTAATAAGTGTAATTGTTCCAGTTTATAATGTTGAACAGTATTTGCACCAATGTTTGGAATCTATTATTGGACAAACCTATAAGAATCTGGAGATAATTTTGATAGATGATGGCTCTACGGATAATTCTCCAAGAATTTGCGATGATTTTGCGGCTAAAGATAATAGGATAGTGGTTATACACCAGCATAATGCAGGCTTAAGTAGCGCTCGTAATGTAGGCTTGGATATGATGACGGGCGATTATGTTAGTTTTGTGGATAGTGATGATTGGATTGAGAAAGATATGTTTTCCACATTATTAACAGTCTTGGAAGGAGAAGAAGATGCCGAAATTGTAGTTTGTTCGTATTATTGGGTACGTGGAGATCGTTGTTTGCCTATTGATAATTCAGGAAGAAAAGTTATTTATACAAGAGAAAATGCATTGAAAGAGCTGTTTCGTGATAAAATAATAAGGAACTATGTTTGCGATAAATTCTATAAGCGAGAGCTCTTTAATGATATAAGGTTTCCTGTAGGTCGATTTTATGAAGACATAGCGGTCACATATAAGCTTTTTGACAAGATTAATAAACTTATTTTAGTAGGTATTCCTAAATATTATTATCGAATTCATGAAAATAGTATTGTTGCCAAGGAAAATCCGATGAAAGGATACCATTTCTTTTTAGGAATGTATGAACAGGCTTGTTTCGGGATAAGAGAGAATTTGTTTGCTAAAGGATACTCTACTATTGTTAAAACAGGTGTACATTTGATTAATCATATTATTGCTTTAGATTATTCATGTGATGCAGATGAAGTCTTGAAGAATACCTTGCTTATATTACATAAGTATGATACTTATGGGGTTAGAGAATTAGGAGTTGGTGTTAGTTTTAGACGCTATCTGATTTATCATTTTTTTACACCATATTGTTGGTGCTATAAACTATATAGAAAAATGTTTAAGCGTAGAGGTAGGGGGTAATGTGAAAATAGTAGTATAATATATAGATAAATTAATATAGAATAGATATGATACCTAAAATTATTCATTACTGTTGGTTGAGTGGCGACCCTTTTCCGAAGGACGTTCAAGCTTGTATAGATACTTGGAAGATACATCTCCCTGATTATGAGTTTAAGTTATGGGATCTCTCATGTTTTGATATTGAGTCCTCTCGGTGGGTTAAAGAGGCTTATATGTTTCGTAAATATGCATTTGCTGCTGATTATATCCGAATCTATGCTTTGTATAACTATGGGGGTATTTATTTGGACAGTGATGTAGAAGTTCTAAAGTCATATAACGATTTGTTACATCTTCCTTATTTTATAGGCCGTGAAAGAACAGACGAGGAAGGGGAGGTTGCAATAGAGGCGGCTACTTTGGGTTTTGAGAAAGGGCATCCATTGTTGAAAGATATATTAAGCTACTATGACAGGCGGAAATTTCATCTTAAAGGAAGGAAATTCGATGTTCGTACTCTTCCATACATAATGTTAATACATATTCAAAAGAACTATATGTGGAAGAGGGTTAAGTCTGTTGATGATTTTGATTATGATGAGTCTATAATCTCTCTTCTTCCGGAAGACTATTTTAGCCCTAAGACTTGGTGGAATCAAGATTTAAAAGTAACGTCTAATACATATTCAATTCATCATTTTGCTGGTGAATGGAAGAAGAAAAAGAGATGGGCTGATCGAATGCGAGCTTGGCGTTTTCGTTTTTTGGGTTTGTTTATGGACAAATATAAAGTATGATGAATATAGTTTGTTCTATAGATAATAATTATGTACAACATTGTTGCGTTATGTTGCTCTCTTTTTTTGAAAATAATAAGGGGAGTAATCATAGTGTTTATTTGTTGACAGAAGGACTTGCTGAAGAGAATAAAAAATGCATTCAGAATTTGGTAGAATCATATAATGGAAGCTTTTTCTACTATCTTGTTGACAATAAGGCACTCACTTTATTCCCGATTCGGGTGGAAGACCACTTAACTATTGCAACATATTATCGTTTGTTGATGGCCGATATTCTTCCTGTGTATTTAGATAAGGTTATATATTTGGATTGTGATATTGTTATTAATGATTCTGTTCAAGAATTGTGGGATACTTCATTGGATGGGTATGCTTTAGCAGCGGTTGAAGAGCTGGGATGTTCACTGCCAGATGTGTATGAACGGCTTGGGTATGATGAAAAATATGGCTATTTTAATGCGGGAGTGTTGCTTGTAAATCTTGCGTATTGGAGGGAGTTTTCTTTAACGAAACATTTTTTTGAATATGTCGTCGGGAATTCCATAAAATTGAAATCACATGATCAGGATGTTTTGAATGCTTTGTTGCATGATAAGTGTTTACATATTCCTTATAAATGGAATGTTGAAGAAGCTTTCTATCATTATTCGGTAATAAAAAGATTAAAGTTTAATTCAGAATTATCGTTTGTTTTACGTCATCCTAATGTTTTGCATTACACGTGGAAACCTAAGCCTTGGGAACCTTCTTGTAAGCATCCATTTAGAATAAATTATTTTATTTATTTGCAGAAATTAGGAAAATCGACTTTTACGTTTACAGAAAGATTGATAGCTTCTATAGATAAATATATTTTTTGTTTTTTGCTAAGAATAAAAATGAAAGGGCACCAATATTACAAACTATGATTCTAATAATCTGAAGCATGGAAAATAATAAAATAATATCTGTTGTAATTCCTTGTTATAATCAAGCGGAATTTTTGCCGGAGACTTTAGACTCTTTAATTGCTCAGGATTATAGAGATTGGGAAGGTATTATTGTAAATGACGGTTCTTTAGACAATACAGAAGAAGTGGCTCTGACATATTTAAAGAAAGATCGTCGTTTAAAATATATAAAGAAAGAAAATGGTGGACTTTCATCTGCCCGAAATTGTGGAATAGAACACGCTTCGGGGGAATTTATTCTGCCATTAGATTCTGATGATATTATAAAACCTGAATATCTTTCCAAGGCTATTGAAGCTTTTGAAAGAGAACCGCGATTAAAATTAGTTTATTGTTTGGGCTATTGTTTTGGTGTTGTTACAGAATTGTGGGATCTTGTTTATAAAGACTATACTTCTTTGTTGTTGCAGAATTCTATCTTTTGCTCTGCTATTTATCGAAAAAAAGACTGGCAACAAATAGGTGGATATGATGAGTTGATGAAAAAAGGTTTTGAAGATTGGGAATTTTTTATTCGTCTTCTAGATGATGATAGCTTGGTTTATCAAATACCTATTCCTCTTTTCTATTATAGAACCAAAGAAGTTTCTATGGTTACAGCTACTCGTGTAAAAGATGTTCGTTTAGCTTTAGAGGATTATATCTATATGAAACATCGTGATAAATATGAATCACATTTCGGTGGGTTGTTTGATGTGCATCGTGAGATGGTTAAGTTGAAAAGAAAAAACGATAGATATAAGAATAAATGGTATCGTCGTTTCTTTTATAAATATGTCAAATATTATTTGAGGAAGATTTAGGGTTTTAATGATGGAAATAATGCGATAATTGAAAAATGATGGAATTGTAAATACGGTTTTATTGTGTATGAATTGTTATATATTAAGGATAAATAGTTGAATATAGATTAAGAGAATATGCCACGGCTGACTATAATAACGATTAATAAGAATGATGCTGAAGGTTTGAAGAGAACCTTGAGAAGTATCTGGGAGAAGCAAACATTTGATGATTTGGAACACATTGTTATTGATGGAGCTTCGACTGATAATAGTATTGATGTTATAAGAAAGTACGAACGGAATTTGGCCTATTGGATATCAGAACCAGATGGAGGCGTCTATAATGCTATGAATAAAGGCATCGTTAAATCTAGAGGTGATTATTTGCTGTTCTTGAACTCTGGTGATTGGCTGGAAGATGATGTTTTGGCGCGTGTATTTAAAGACGATTTTTCTGAAGATATTGTTTATGCTGATTTATATTATTATCGTAAAGCTAATGATGTAGAGCTTGGTTCCTATCCTGATAAATTAACTCTTCCGTTTATATTTACTCATTCTTTAGGACATCCATCCACTTTCATAAAACGGGAACTGTTTAAAGATATGTTATATGATGAGAAATATAAAATAATATCTGATTGGACGTTTTTTGTGAAGCAGATTCTACTATATAGCCGCTCGACAAAACACTTAAAT
This sequence comes from Bacteroides congonensis, assembly GCF_900130125.1. GTDB lineage: Bacteria > Bacteroidota > Bacteroidia > Bacteroidales > Bacteroidaceae > Bacteroides > Bacteroides congonensis. Next base: position 497,192 of record NZ_FQXY01000010.1, on the reverse strand, counting down.
GTTGCAGTCTCATATTTTAATGTTTATGGGATAAGTTCTGATCCTAAGAATAAGGATTTAATTTCGCGAGAACAGTCTGATTTTTTTGGAAATGAGTTTCCCCATCATATTAGTGAGTTTTATCAAGAATATACTTTGCTTCGAGAAAAGGCCGGAATTCAAGAACAGGCGTTGGATATAATGTCAAAACATAAGATTCAACAATTGCTGGATTCTGTTTGGATTCAGAGAAAGGCACGACAGTATATAAAATTTTTGTTTTGGTTGAGACGAATATTTAAATTGAACGTATTTTAGGATTGTTTTATATGAGATTTTAACCTCTTATGGTTTAGATTATGCAAACAAAAAATGTACTATGTTAGAGAAGCGATTGTGTTTTTATTTATTATTTACTTTGTGCTTTTTTATTTCTTTAGGGCAACTTTGTCATATACTAGATATTTATGGTTCTAATGATTGGATAGCTCAAGTATGTCGGTTAGGTGATGCGATGTTATTATCACTTCCTTTGTTGTGCCGAAAAAGAACAATAATGTTATTTTATTTATTATTTATGAGTTTCTTTCTTTTGTCTATAGTATGGTATTTTCGTACTTATTCAACGATCATGCCATTAAGTTCTTATTTGCTATTTGTAAACTTGAAAGGGCTCGGGGGAAGTATCGTTGCCCTGATGAGATGGGAAGATTTTCGCGTTGTTATATCATTTTGGTTAGTGTTTGTTTTTTATTGCTTGGTAGATAGGAAATATCAGAATATAGGTCAGGAAAGAATAAAAGGAATTGTCGTGGTTTCTCTTATTGGATTGGTGGGTGTATTGGTGGTTATACCTTACTGTCCTAATGGGCGTTCTGTGGAGAAACAGCCTATGTATATATATCCGCTTGATGCAGCAGAGGGATTTAAGGAATTTGGATTGATTAATTATTGGATTTATCAGTTTTCATTGTTTCATGGTGTTTCCGATGAAGAAAAAATATATGCGGATAAATTTATAAAAAGAAATATTTGTGAAGGAAAGGTAAGTGTTTGTGATTCAACAGCTCATAAATATAAGAATTTGATTCTTATATTAGTCGAATCTTTTCAAAGTTGGCCTATTGGTTTGAAAGTTAATGGGATTGAAGTCACCCCATATATAAATAGTCTGGTGGATAGAGACGATTGCCTTTATTTCTCCAATATGGTGCCACAAGTTAAAGATGGGCGTTCTAGTGATGCCCAACTTATTATTAATACAGGGCTTTTGCCGTTAAGAGTTGGAGCTGCCTCTAGTCTATGTTCTACAAATACATTTCCTTCTCTCCCGAAAGCCTTAAAAGAGAAAGGTTATTGTACTGTTTCTTTTGTTTGTGATGGAGCAAATTATTGGAATCAGGGAATAATGTCTTCTGCTTATGGATTTGATCATCTTTATGACCGTATGAAACTCAATGCTGCGTGGAAAGCAGCAGATGCGGTTTTATTTGAGCGAAGTATTCCGTTATTGAAGTCATTAAAGAAGCCTTTCTATGCTCAGATTGTAACAATTGCAAGTCATAGTCCATATAATAAACCTCTTCTTCCTAATACTCCATTACTGTGTCACAAATTTAGAAGTGAGGAGGTTAAATATTATTTGATTGCCTTGCAATATGTTGATTGTTGTATTAATAATTTTGTAAATAATTTGAAGAAGGAAGGCTTGTATGATGATAGCATTATAGTTATCACTGGTGATCATGAACAAATCTCTTTGAATATGTATGAGGGACGTAAACAGGTCAAATGTGAAGATTATTTTATACCTTTTATTGTCTTGAATACTTCTTTTAGTTCTAAATTTTCAGATAAGGTAATAGGACAGATGGATGTTTATCCTTCTTTATTGGATTTAATGGGTTGTTCTGGCTATTTTTGGAAAGGTTTGGGAGAAAGTGTTTTTGGGGATACGATCAGTGATTTTGCTACTTATCGTACCGGTATAGTTGCAGGTGATGGGGCTGTTTCGGACTCAGTGAAAGAATATAGAAAAGAGTGTTGGAAGATTTCAGATATTCTTCTCCGGATGGATTATTTTAAAAAAAGAATAAAATAAACTTTTGTAAATTCTAACTTTATTCTTTCAGTGAGTTGTTTATTATTGTAGATTATGTTGTGTGTTTATATTACGCAATGATTTCTATTTTATGATTTTGTATATAGGTCTAAATAAGAATCTCTTGTGTTGTTCCAAATAAGTTCCTCTTTTGTCTTCGTCATTTGATGGTGAGTTACTAATTGGAGTTTTCCAATCTTTACCATACCAAAATTCAAGTAGCTTTATGCTGTGGTTGGGAATTTTAAAAGTTTCACCTAAAAAATACATCTTTTTAGTACAACGAAAATATTTTCGAGGTATGATGTGGTAAAGATATCTTACGTAAAAAGGACTTATCAAGCCTCTTAGCTTGTTTACAATATACACGTCGATGTATACATTGTCTCTAATAAATGAATAAATTACATTCTTTTCATATCGACATAGTTTTAGTCCTATTTTAGATAATTCTGGAATAGCTTCTACTAACTTTTCTTCTTCAAATGTACAAGTGTCGATGTCAATATCATGTTTGATGAAATCTTGTTCACGAATAGCTCCTAATAAGGTTCCATGCATGAGTAAAAATTTGATATTTTTCTTGTCTAAGACCCCTTTGAAATCTAATAGATTCTGTTTTGCAATAGAACTGTCTATTATGCTAGAATTTTCATATGTGAGATCAATTTCATCAAAATGAAAAGGCTGATTTTTTATTATTATTTGTCCCATATTAATTTTTGTATTATGAAATGAATGCAAAGGTATATAATATATTTCATTTTCCAAATAAAATGTACTTTCGCGAACTTTTCAAGATTGGCGTGAACTTTAGCGCTGATACGAGAAATATAGAGAAGTGGTTGGTCGAAAATTAACTGTAAGCGATTGGTCAACTCTGTATTGTTAGCAATAATAAAACCCTGAGAGTCTCTAGTTTTATGTGGAGATTCTCCCTTTATCTGGTGGATTTTGATGATTTCGTAGTATTCGTGGATTTGATGGATTTCAAAGTGGTCCTGCTGCTTTCAATTTATCAGGAAGCAAATTTGCTATATCCTTGGTGTAGTTTTCATCATAATCATGAACATAGCCCAAGAAGTAAATCATCCATGTTCTGAAGTCTACACCGGCAGCTTTGCAGTATACTATAAATAATAGCCGTGTTTTCTGCCGTATTATTATTTTGACAGAATAAATATTTTTTCCACTGCAACGGGGCTTGCCGCATTTTCAATCCCATTATTATCAGTATTATATCTACTATCCAAATGATAACGGGATAACTTGTTGAGGCGGTTGTAAGTTTCAAACTAGACCATAATAAGGTAAGCCAAACGTACGTCCAATATTTCTTAATATTCGTTTTGAACGCAAAGATTGGAACGTTGAACGATAATTTATAGACGCAGTTGACCGATTCTTACGATTAAATCTCTATTTTATAAGGAGACTAAAAGCGTTATAAATGAACAATATCAAGCACGGCCCAAACATTTTTTTACCATGGGTGAGGGAGCCTATGAGGATCTTGTTGATAAATCTAAGTAGGGGGGGATTTTGTTATCTGCTGTTTACGGACAGCATTTTCTCTCATTTTTTTGCTGTTTGCAAACAGCAAATGGTTGCATTTGTATCTTCTAATACTAAAATGTAACAAATTATGGATTTTTGTTTGCTAAACAAGATCGTTTGTTGTCGCTGACATCGATTGGGATAATAAGGATATTGATGTATAAGATCAATTGGGATCAGGGCGAACGCTCAATAAGTATTACATCTTATTATCATTTTCTATATTCTTTCAATACCAATGACTTTATCTCTTATTTTCTCATCCCATCCACATGCCTTCCTCTTTCCTGCCATTCCCAGTTTGATATCACTCTGTTTCAATAGCATGAGTGCTAACTTTGATATGGCAGAAAAGTTGATGGCAGCATTTCCTGTTTTCCTGTCATCGTCTTCCCTGAATCCTATATCAAGTACCCAATGCAGGTTATTTTCAACCTCCCAGTGCGATCTGACGGATTTGAGTATGATTACCGGACCTGGGTCCAATGATGATATATAATACCTTGTTTCCATGACCGCTTCTTTATTTCCCATTTTTCTAATAGAATTTATCATTGCCAATGTCTTGATTCCTGTCCACCCTTTGAGAAAATATTGAAGATATTTAGCGCTTATGCATACACACTCCCTGTATTCACTTCTTCCATGCCCTTTGTTTTCCTCAAAGTACCTTTTGGCGTGACATAAATAGTATCTCGATTCCTCACTAAGATTAAATTCTATTAGCTCTCTGAGTGTTTCGTGATTATCTTTGGCACATAAAATATAGTCAGCCTTGTTTTCTATGATTAGCTTAGTGATTGATTTCTGACAGCCTATAGCATCAATGGTTATGATACAATTCTCGAGAACCAGTGTCTTTATTAGCTCGGGAATAGCTTTTATTTCATTCGATTTTTCTTCTACTTTTTTTTGACCGAGACAAATACCGTTGGATACAGACCAGGCACTGACCATATAGAGTTTGCTTCTCACCCCATTTTTTGAGTTACGCATTTTATCGGGATTATCACAAATGGCTTTCCCGTCAATGGCTATCACTTCGGGAATTTTCTGGCAGATGTCATCAACCCACAACCTGAAACATTCTTCAAACCAGTCGATATCCAATATGGAAAAGAAACGGCACAAGGTATCATGAGAAGGAATAGAAACCAAACCCGGAAGACGGGTCTTGAAATAGGATTCATGCGTCTTGCCGAATGTTTCTATTTCGTTCCACGTATCAGCTCCGCAGATAACAGAGACTAGGGCTATGAACACTATTTCGTTAGACTGATATATTTTATTTTTGGCATCTCGTACATCAGGAATAATAGCTGAAAAGGCTTGAATGGTCATATTACGGTAGGGATTAAGTATAGTAAATATGCAAATGTAATGAATTATATTCACACAGGGAAAAGGGAAAGAAGATATTAAAAATAAAAGAAAGGGACTGTGTTTTTAGGGAAAGATACAAGACTAATGAAGATGTAATACTTATTGAGCGTTCCCCCTGGAATTGGGATAGCAGGGAAGTCCTCTCTAGCGCGTATTTCGATTTTCATTTCTCATATTCTCATCGATCCGTTATAAGTAACAGATAACTAATGTAATAGACAATGAGAAATACTTTTGTAAATAGGTATTTCTCATTGTTTTTCCGCAAAATGACGCTGATTTTGCTTATTTCTCATAGTGTCCCGGTCCCGCTACATAAATAGGCTGTGTAGGTTTCCCGATATTTTGCAACTTGCCTTCTGCTTTCAATCTACGTATTTGTCGGCTGGCCATGCTTTGGGTGAAGCAACAAAGTGACTGCATGTTGCTGCGGGTCAGTACGGGATGCGTTGCAAAATATTCCGTGAGTTTCCGGTCGATTTCTTCTTCTGTGAGAGAGGCGGAATGCGGTTTGTATTTCGAACGTCGCAGGTGTGTGGCCATGCATGAACTTTTTAAATCCCTGTCAGCCTGGAAACTGATGGATTTTAGTTTTACTTTGTCCGCGCGGGTGGTAAGCGAGTGTATGGGTTCGGTAGCTTGCAGCGTGATTTGAAAATAGCCGATTCCATCCAGATGTACCCTTTCTCCTTCGCGCAGATGGTTGCTCATGCATCTGCTCAGTTCCATTAGCATGGCTTCTACTTCCGCTTTTCCGAAAGTAGTTGCCATGTGGATTTCTCTTGCTAGTCTTTGGGTGGTGACATGCTGGAAATTAACCACTCTGGGGTGGTAACTTGGTTCTTCCCCTTCTTTTTCCGGTTGGGGATTCTTGTAAAATTCGAATTGTATTGCCATTGCTGTTCTAATTTAATGGTGGTTTATATGTTATGTTACTGATGTTGGCGTTTTATCTTGCCTACATTATTTTATTTTCTTACCGGCATCTCTATCGTTCCACTCCAGTGGATAGAACCTTGCACTCTAGTAGACATAACTTTTTACTGTAGTGAACAGTCCTGTGCACTACAGTGGAACGGTTGGGATGTTCCTTCAAAGATACGACAATATCAGGTGGAAAACAAGTAAATGCTTAATTGTTTTCATGTAAATGATAGCTCGGCTTTATATAAAATAAGGTTGGCCGGCGAATGAGAAAAGGAAGATGGTCGACTATGAGAAATGCATTGAAATACAATGAGAAATAGGCGGATATTGGGGAGTGAAGCAGAAAAAAGTATGAGAAATGCCATTCCGGAAAAGTATTTCTCATAGTCTATCTGTTTGATTGACTATGCTTTATCCGAAATCAATGAGAATATGAGAAATGAAAACAAAAAAACTTTTCTAGTAGCGAAGATGGAATAAGTGCTTTTGGAATTTGTTTGTATGGAATAATTACAGTATATTTGTGTCGTAATAATCGCCCTACACAAAAACATGCAGGACAAACTAAAATAAGTAATGAGAATAACACAAATTAGAGACGACGGCAAAGTAAACACTCTGCGGACGTTAAAAATCGAACAGCTCGTAGAGCAGATGAAAGTGGAAACTAAAGCGCAACTCGTCTCCGCAATGAGGGAAGTCCTGCCTTATATACTTCCGGGTGACAAGAATGACTATGTACAGAAAGTGCCGAAGCTGCTTCCTGCAGCCGCCTTTGTCCGCAAGAACGGGATAATGACAATGGATGAGTACAACGGGATCGTGATGCTTCAGGTGAATAATCTGTCCGGACGTATGGAAGCGGATGAAGTGAAAGAACGCGTGAAGGAGCTGCCGCAGACTTATCTTGCTTTTAATGGCTCTTCCGATAAAACGGTAAAGATATGGGTGCGCTTCACCTATTCCAACGACCAGTTGCCGGTTGACCGCGAACAAGCGGAGCTTTTCCATGCGCATGCTTACCGGCTTGCCGTGAAGTTTTACCAACCTCAGCTTCCTTTCGACATCGAACTGAAAGAACCTTCACTGGAACAATATTGCCGTTTGACCTATGATCCGGATTTGTATTTCAATCCTGAAGCAATGCCTATTTATATGAAACAGCCGATGGCTATGCCGACAGAAATGACTTATCGCGAACAGGTGCAGACGGAGGCTTCACCCTTGCAACGGCTTGCGCCGGGATATGAGAGCCATCATGCGCTTTCCGTGCTTTTTGAGGCTGCTTTTGCGCGTGCGTTGGATGAACAGGATGAGTATTTTCCGGGAAATGATATACATTCTTTGCTGGTTTGCCTGGCCGGGCATTGTTTTCGTGCCGGTATTCCCGAAGAGGACACGGTGCGGTGGACGCGTGCCCATTATCGCTTGCCGGAAGATGATTTCCAGATTCGCGGGACGGTGCAGAATGTGTATCGCACCTGCAAGGGATTTGCGGGTAAGAGCAGCTTGTTGCCGGAGCAGTTGTTCGTGATGCAGATGGATGAGTTTATGAGACGGCGTTATGAGTTCCGTTTCAACCAGTTGACTTCGCAGGTGGAATGCCGGCAGCGGAACAGTTTCGATTTCTATTTTCGTCCGGTAGACAAGCGGTTGATGTCAAGCATTACCATGAACGCGCAGTATGAGGGGATTAAACTGTGGGACAAGGATGTGGTGCGTTATCTGAATTCTGACCGTGTACCGGTTTATCAGCCTGTTGAGGAGTTTCTTTATGAGCTTCCCCGTTGGAACGGTAAGGATTATATCGGTGACCTGGCCAGGCGGGTTCCCTGCGACAATCCCCATTGGGAGCAGTTATTCCGCCGTTGGTTCCTTGGTATGGTGGCGCATTGGCGCGGGCTGGGAAAAAATCATGCGAACAGCACTTCCCCTATATTGGTCGGTCCGCAGGCTTACAGGAAATCGACGTTCTGCCGCCTGATTCTTCCGCCATGCTTGCAGGCATATTATACGGATAGCATCGACTTCAGCCGGAAGCGGGATGCGGAGCTGTATCTGAACCGTTTCCTGCTGATTAATTAAACTAAAAACATTCTTGATTAAAATAATCAGCTGTAAATCAAATAGATATAAGGCTATTATTGATTGTTAAATATGATTTGCAGGGTTGGGAGCATTATAGACTACTTAGGTTTTACTCGGTACTTCTCCCGATTGGGTAAGAACAAATAATGTGTCTCGGACGTGTACATTATGTAACTTGCGTTACTTTGATTTAGAGTTATCTCTAAATTCTTCTGACTTTAATCATTCTACGATGATAGCTTCTTCGACATTATCAGGCAAGAGATTATATCCTGCATCCTCTGTCGTTTCAACTACGTAGTTTGCGGGAAGCTCTATATTCATAGCTTCCTCTTGCTTACGTTCATATTCATCCCGTAAGGTTTCTAAAGTATCTTCGTCAGGTATTGTTATAATCTTCGGAGTTAATGGGAGTGTTACCTTTCCACTTATGCCCGACATAAAGCCAATATAACTACACCTGTAAAAGAATGCGTTAATTGATAGGTTAGAGTAAGTCTCCTTATAAATGAATGCAGCTATAGCAGTATTGACATCATGAATGATGAAATATGATTTAGCCAATTCATTTAGCGAGGTAACTTTCTCAAAGTCCAGCTTAAACATAGTGTCCTCCATTCTATTTACGGTAACTTTTACAAACTCAACCTTAGTTAAGTTTTCAATATTATCGTATATAGCATTAAACGCCTTTGTATAGGTAACTCTACAAAATAAGAGTCCCTTTACTAAACGTTTAACAATCTCTTCATTAGAGATTTGGGACACCTGATTTGAAGATATTAGGAAAGAATTAGTTCTATCGAACATCTTCTTAGATTGGTTGTTATTCATCATAATTTATTCATATTAAAAGTTTTTAATAAAAAGAATTATGATATGCGCCTATCAACAGACCACGATTCCACCTCTTAACAATTCTCATAACTCGTATAAGTGCTGTTATATGGACTTGTAACGTTTAAAGATGCTCTTATGCACAATCAAGCGTTTGCTGCTAATGGTCTTGCAGTAATTAATGTACACTAAACCAAAGAACACATTATTTGTACTGCAAAGGTAGTAAAGATTGGCTTATAATGAAATAAAAGCAGCATAAGAGTTTCCTCAAATGCTGCTCTGCCTTAAATTAGTTTGTTAATTAGTCAATCTTCCTATAAGTGGTTGTAGTGATGTCGTCCAATTCTTCGCTACCATCATCCATTGTGTCCCAATCCTCAAAGGCAAGTACCAGCTTAGTAGCTGTAAGCTCATTGATAGTAAGGACATCCGAATAACCGTCATCGTAAGAGATAGTCAGCTTATTGCCTTTCAAAGACCAGCGACTTGTTTCTGTATATCCACCGTCCGCATAGCCTTCTGTGCAAGTACCGTCAGCTTTGAACTCCCTTAAGCCATTGGTGTAGGCTTCATCAGAGGTAACCACTTCCTTGCCATTCTCCACTTTGTGAATCTTCTCCCAAGTGGACTGCCATTTACCTATAAGGTTGGCTTGTTCAATGATTGTTTGTTCATCTTCATCATCGCTACATGCTGTAAAGTTTACAGCAAACATGACCATTAATAAGGTCGTTCCAATTAATCTTAAAGTTTTCATTGTTGTTAAATTGATTATTATTTACGATTATAAACTACTATGTCCGTTGTCATTTAGATATGCTGATAAGGTTTATTCATAAACTTTTTCATCAATCTTGTTGCCCGACTTGTCATATTCTACTTTCTTGTAATAGCGTCCATTCTCATCCTTATATTTGGTAGAAGCAGGCTGTCCATTCTCATGGTAGATTGTTCTTGATGTGACTTTGCCGTCCTTATATTCCCTTGTTGTACCGTTCTTAAATTTAACTGTACCTGTAAAGGCTTCATCGCTGCCTTTCTCATATCTGTAACCATTGACGGTTTCAGTGTCCTCGCTATTGACGGTTTTGTTAGAATTACCACAACTGGTAAATGCAATGATAAGTAAAAAGATAAACAAGTATTTCATAATGATAATGATATTATGCCCACCTGTTCCCTATGGATAAGCTGTTACAATAAAAAAGGTGTGGGAACTGTATCTGCCTTATCCTGTTTCTTGGGCTTCTCGCATTGCCTTTTGGTACGGATAAAGCAACAGCCACCCACACCAAAAGGTATATAGTTCACCTATAAGATGAGTATATATCGAATGTGTGGGTGCTATTGCTATCATCTTCGTACCGTTTTTAAATTTTGCGAGAATCTAAGAAACAGAAGATAATTTCAATAACACCTTTCGTTAAATATGTCCTTCCAACTCCCTAACGCATTAGTTCATTGGAATTGGTGCAAAGATAATGAAAGGTTCTAAATTAATAAGCATGAAGTGTGGATTAATAGTAATTATTGTGTTACTAAACAGGGTATTAATGGAGTATTTAAGCAGAATTGCATCTGAACTCTCCAAATCCATGTGGGTATCAAATTCACTTCTCCCCATATAAGGACTAAATTCTGAATATTCTTACCTACCTTGAATTACTGTCTTTAAGTCAGCATATTGTTGGATATTCAAGAAGTGCTACCTGTGGCTTAACTAATAAGAGTTGAGATAGTTCTAAAGTCTGTAAACTTATGGAATTGACTTACTTCTATAAGGCTGAAATGCCAAACTACCAAGATTGGACTTTAAATGTATCTAAGCTCAATATTCTATGGATTTGGGACAAAACCATTCAGACCACTATAAAGATGAATCTTAATAATCCTGTCCCAATCATCAGAAGCTCAAACAGTCATAAGTCTGCAAGATTTCTTCCTGCCTTAATCCCAAGTATCTTTTAGTAATGGCAACAGAACTATGGTTGAACAGTTCCATCAACTTTACTAATGCCAACTCTGCGTTATCACTGTTCATGTTATAGACCTGTCTGCCAAAAGTCTTTCTAAGTGAATGGCAGCTAAAGTTCTTAATCTTTAATCTGTATTTCTTCTTCATCTCTTTAAGAATGATATTGATTCTCTGAACTGTGAAGATAGTACCTTTCTGACTTATAAGAATTGGCGCATTGATTCCAACAGGATTTATATGCTCGTAGCACTCTTTAATGTGCTGTTGTAATTGTGGGTTCAGTCTGATAGTTCTTATCTTGCCTGTCTTCTTCTCAATTACTGTAAACTCGTCAGCATCTAATATCTGCTTCCATCTTAGAGATAGAATATCAGATATTCTTAATCCTGTGAAGCATCCTAAAGCTATAAGGAGTGAGATTTTATAATTCTCGTCTTTGGCTAACTTCCTTATGAGGTTCATTGCATCAGACCAAATAAGATAGTCTGCTGTTGTGCTTGAATATTTGAGTGACATAATGTTCTGTTTTATAATGAAACGAATAGAAGTGAATATTAATTCTGAGTTGGATTTACTAACTCATTGATTATTAAAGGAACATTCACTAATAGTAAAAGTGAATATGATAAGGACACCCAACTTAAAAATTGAGTGCCCTCTACCTTATTATAATTCTCCCTCATCAGCAAAGCTGTAATATCCTGCATCTGTTAATATGAGGTGGTCTAAAACTGTAATCCTCATAAGTTGGGCTGCTTCCCTAACTTGCTTAGTAATTTCCATATCCTGCCTACTTGGTTTCAGATTTCCGCTTGGGTGGTTATGTGCAAGAATGATGACTACTGAATTGGTAAGCAATGCAGCTTGTAGAATTACTCTTACATCAACGGTTGTGTCTGTTATTCCTCCCTCTGATATAAGAGTGTAGCCTAAAACTTGGTTGGATTGGTTTAGGAACAAGACTTTGAAATATTCCTTGTAACAGATAGTTCCTTCCTTATAGGTAGGAAGCAAGTATTTATAAGCATCTTCTGAACAAGTTACTTGATGCAGCTTCTTGAATTTGGGTTTGTAGGACAGTTCCACTTCACCCACAGTATAATCTATATCCATAATGTACGATATTTAATAAGTTGGTAGAAATAAAGAAAGGACACCAAGTTAATGATGCCCTTTCCTCTCTCAATCAACAATCCACTCAGCCCAAGAACCAAGCGTATTCACTATCTCCTAATTTGGCACGTTGAATGCCTTGTACAAACTCTGTGCAATTAAGATTCCTTTCCAAGAAGTTATCAATGTAACTTGACTTTACAGAACCATTGAGTAGGTTTAAGAGCTGCCAGCCTGTAATGCTGTCCCCTGTACTCTTAAAGTTCACATCAGAAACGAATGCTCTGCAAGTTGCATTAATTTGACTGTCTCCCAACAATAGACGAGGTAAGCGTTTCTGTTGGTTGGGTGTAAGAGCTTGATATAATCTCATTCTGCCTATTATCTGACAAAATTCGCTTGTTGAGATTGACATCTGTCCAAGTGTTCTTAACAAATGCAGGTCTTTGGATGGGTTGTAAGCGTGGAACAGATTCAATGCTGCTGCATATAGTTCTTGTACGCTTAGGACTTCTATCTTATCCTGCAAGCCGTCAGTAGTAAGCATAAGATTACTGCAAACTCTATTTCTAAAGCCTATGAAGATTTTAAATCTCTCAACAGATTTCTTACTGTAAAGGTTAATCTCGTTATATGCTCTCACTCCACCAATAGATAAAGCTAAACGATTACCGTATTCATCGTGTACAATAGATGGAATTTCAAAGCAGAAGCACATTCTCTGATAGAACAGAGTCTTCTCTTCATCAGTCAGTTCAGATGCTTTCTTGCCTAATGCACTTGGTATTCTGCCATTGATAGGGTGTGAGATTCTAATCTCTGGCATATCAAACTGTTCTCCATGAAAGTAATCCTTAGCTGCATCCACTACTGCACCTATAAAGGATTGGTGACTAATGGTTTCTTCCATTGATGCAAAACTTGGAATGATGCAGTCTTGTTGTAAGTGCTGCAAGGTTACTTCCTGCGTATTGGCTTCAATGAAATGGTTTACTCTCTTGGGGGCTGCAACTTCTTCTACAATGATTGCTTCTTCTGCAAACTCACCCATGTTTAATGATTCTCTACGCTGTGTCATAGCTGGCATAATTACTAAATCTCTCATAATTAAATTGAATTAAATGATTATTGATTGAATGGATTTAATAGGAACAAACCTAAAACACAAGTGAATTTCTTCGCTTGCATCTTAGGCTGTCCTATGTCTTTCCCTAAAGATTCTTTCAAAGGAAATGAGGAGCATTAGTAAATTATTGGTTAGCTATGGCAATAGTGCATCGTGCCTGCTCTTGGATTAATAAGAATGCTTATTCCTGCCAACTATCAGACTGCATTTCTAAAGCATTCTTTTTATTTTAGAGCCATGAGGGGGGAATTTAAAGGGGTGTAGTAACGTTCATAGGTTTTAATTCAGCTATCGGGTTCAGTTCAGCTATCGGGTTCAGTTCAGCTATCGGGTTCAGTTCAGCTATCGGGTTCAGTTCAGCTATCGGGTTCAGTTCAGCTATCGGGTTCAGTTCAGCTATCGGGTTCAGTTCAGCTATCGGGTTCAGTTCAGCTATCGGGTTCAGTTCAGCTATCGGGTTCAGTTCAGCTATCGGGTTCAGTTCAGCTATCGGGTTCAGTTCAGCTATCGGGTTCAGTTCAGCTATCGGGTTCAGTTCAGCTATCGGGTTCAGTTCAGCTATCGGGTTCAACCTTCGCTTCGCTCGGTCTCACAAATTTATAACTGAGAATGCTCTCTATCTCAAATTCTTATGAATTGGGACAAAACTATTCAGACCATAATAAAGGTTGATTTTAATAGCTCTGTCCCAATATCGGACTATTCAAGTGAATATCTCTTTTCAAGTGGAATGTACCCTTTAAGACGAGTGTTGGGTATGGTTATTCTGTCAGAAAGTTTGAAATATTTACCCAAGTAGGTAGCCTTAGCTTGTAAAGGTTTACCGTTATCATCTACAAGCTCATATTTGTCATATATGGTCTGTAAGGTGGTTACTATCTCACCCTCCGAATATGGTCTGCCTATTATAAATGTGTTATGGATTTCATCTATCGGCATGAAGTAAATCTCCTCCTTATGTGCGGATTTAAGCTGCCGTTTCATGGTGGCTAAATCATAGTCGATTTCTATAATCTTATCCATGCCGAACTTCTCATAGTACTTGCACAGTTCGGGAGCTTCATGTCTTAAAGACCTCAATTCTTCCTGTTGTTCTTCCGTAAGAAATTTCAAGACCAGTCCTTCGGGTTTTAAATCCTGTAACCGTTCCAATATCTGTAACTTTCTCTCTCTTGACAATGGCTTAGCTTTTACCGTTTTAGGTTTCTCTTTATAATGCTCATAATGGTACGACACATTAAAATGTCCTGTCTCATTGTAAGCATTGTTTAAGAATTGTAAGTCTTGGTAGAGCGATTCAACTTTGGACTTCTGAATGTCGCATTCTACCAAGAACGGATTTACCTTGCCCTTGTAATCATTATTTCTAAACAAGACCTTATAAATTGGGATGCGCTCCTGTATCTCGGTCAGAAGCTGCCTTTCCCTGCCTGTAAGAGTTTCCTTTAAGTCTGCAAGCATATTATAGACCTTCCTCTGCGCTTCCATATCCTCAATGATTTCTTCACGAGATTTAGGCTTTAAACCCTCCTTCCAATTCGTTATATGTGTAATGTTGCCAATTCCTGAACGAAACCTGCCTGTTATTTGGACGGAATGGGTGAAAGGGTCAATCATGGTCTGTTGCTTGTTCAAACAGTCTGTAACCATTATTATATCGGGCTTATCAGGAGTATCTAAATCTACTGCTGAATAGAACCTGCTCGTAAAGAAGCTGTACTGTTCCAATATTTCACCTGACACGAAGCTGTCAGAAGCCTTGTAACCGTCCTCATGGAGTTTGTTAATGGCGTTCTCTTGATTGGAGCAATAGATTTTACTATGATTCCTGATGTCTGCTTTCTCTATCAAGGTCTTTGCATATTCAGGTGAGTTTAGGAATATGGCTTTCTTGTTATCGTTCAGGGATATTTGCTTTAAGAACTCCAACTGTACGTTATTCGTGCCTATTAAGGATAGATTCTTCTTGTAGTCGTAAGTAGGTACAATCTTGATATGACTGAACGAATGTTTGGTAAACCCTTTTAATTTGGGTGATAATGGAGTAGCTGAAATCAATGCCTTGTTGTCAAAGCTAAAGAAGTCGAAGAATGGCTGAACTATGGCAGGTCGAAAGTTTGCTTCTTGTACAACTTTCTCGCACTCATCTATGAGCAGGAAGAAGTCTTTAAAGAGGTTTACACCTGCATATTCAGCAGCCTGTTTGACTTTGGAATAGCTTTCAGGGGTTACTATAATCTTCTTGTAACGTATGGACTTGTCAAGCAGATATTTCTTAACATCGTAATCCGTAACTCCTTCACGCACTCCCAATAAGTTAGGATATTTGACTTGCTTGCTGTCAATTACGGGAACATTGGGTTCAATGATTATGGAGTTACGTTTGGCATATCTTTCATCCAATTCACAAGTTGTAGCTCCTTTGGCTGTTAAAGTCTTATCAATAATGGCATTACTCGGCAGACCGTCAGGGTAAAGGTCTGACATATATTGATTCTCCCGAATTTCAACGGGTTTTAACTCCAAGTTGGTATTCTCTATCATAATCTGAATTTAAAGTTTAATCGTTTGAATTATGGGACAAAAGTAATAATAATTATCCTTATTATGGTCTGAATGATTCTGTCCCATTTTAGTAAAATTTGGTCTAAAGGCAGGCATATTGTTCAAGTTCCCTTAACGGCTGCTGCAATCATTCCCTGTATCGGACTTCAAAGCCATTCCTGCTGCAAATCTCTTTCATTTCTTCTAATGTATAGTAAGCATCCACTTCATCACTGTCTGTCAGTAATGTGTTATTGGGAGTATAGAAGTTCCGTATGTCAGGGTGGTACTGTGCCAATGTGTCTTTAATGAAGTAGGCGCACTTCTGTTGAGCCTTTCGTGGCTCGTAGAATATGTTGAACATTCCTTCAATGGTATCAACCTTCAGGAAACAGTAAACCTTGTCTATGTATAATGGGTAAATGCCTTTCACGTATTCACGAAGGACTTTCATCTGCTTTTCAAGGTCGGCTTCCACCTCTTTAAAATATTGCTCCGTAAAGTCCGTACTGTTGAACCGCTTGATGTTGAAATCTGACAGTCTTATTCTGTCTGTCAGTCTATCCATTTGAGCCTTTATGGATGAAAGCTCTTTCTCAATCTTGGACTTCCGTTCCTTGTAACGGTTCTTGTCTATGTCATTATCCAAATATAAGTCCTCCAACCTTGTAAGTTTGTTCTCCTGCTCCTTATAAGATATTTTAAGTGCTTCCTGTTCCTCAATGGCTTTACTCTTGTTATCATTCTCTCCTGCAATGGCTTCAAGACGTTGCTCGGCATTCATCTTACCGACATAGAACAACTGTTCCTTTACGAAGTTCCATATGATAGGGTTTACAATCCTTTCATTCAGATAGACTTGGCTCTTACAGCCTGTCAGACTGTTCTTGTCGCTTGTGCATTTGAAGTGTACGGTATCTCTCTTATTGGAGTGCAACCTTGTGTAGAATGCTCCGCATATGGAACACTTGATAAGTTTCTGTAATAGGTACTTGGTAGCTCTCGGATAAGGGGTGGTGGTTCTGTTGTTAGCCAGCTTCTTCTGCACCTTGTTATAGGTTTCCTCGTCTATAATGGCAGGAATGTCAAAGTAGAATGTATCGGTAACTTTGTCTATCTCGTCATAGATATTGGCTTCCGCTCTGCCTGTGTAAGCTCTGTTGTTTAGTATGAACTTAGTGTTGCCAATGCTCTTTAGCTTCTTTATATCAGGGTACTTGCCGTAGATATATCTCGTTGTGGTAATCAACGCCTGTCCTTCTTCAAGGTACTTGTCGAACATCTCTTTCACGATTGGAGCATATTCATTCTTGACTAAATAGCCGTTCTTCTGTCTTGTATATCCGAATGGTGGAAAACCTGCAAACCATTGACCTAAACCTGCTGAATCTCGTTTACCTGATGCCATTCTGAAACGGATTGACGCAAGTTCTTCCTCCGCCTGTTCAAATGCTTTGCGTAGCTCCTTCTCAAATTCTAAATTGACTTCTCCTGTCTCTACATCAATAGTCCATTTCCTTTTATCTCTAAAGTAGATTGGAATGCTGTAATCCCGATTAAACTTATCAACTAAAGTTACTCCATATAGGAAGTTCCTCGTTAGTCGGGAGACCTCCGATATAAGAACGACATCTATTTCATCATTCTCACAGGCATTAATCAATTCATCCACAGATTTACGGTTGCCCTTACGAATATCATCTTTACCCGTCACGTGTTCACCGAAGACTTTGGCGACTTTCAATTTAAACCTGTTGGCGACTTTCTCAAGTTCCAACTTCTGACGGTTATAATCCTGTATATTGGTGCTACATCTTAGCAATAATGCTGCTCGTTTCATCTTCTTAGTGCTTGAATTTCAGCACAAATATAGCACTTTAAATTTAATCATAAAAGTTATTAGTTTAATTAATATGGATGAGTTTGACCAGATCGGCATCAATCAGCAGTCTTTTGTTAAACATATCCTGCAAAAGCCGGTCGTTAACACACGTCGTCCGAATGCTTCGGCAGTAGAGGAACTTCGCCGCTACGCCTCTTTCATCGGGACAAGTAACCATAAAGATTTGCTGACGGATACTTCCGGCAGCCGCCGGTACATTGGCGTTGAGGTTACGGGAGTGATTGATGTGGTCCGCCCCATTGACTACGAACAGCTTTATGCGCAGGCGATGGCGGCGCTGTACCACAATGAACGGTATTGGTTTGATGAAAAGGAAGAAGCCATCCTGACGGAAGCCAATCAGGAGTTTGAGCAGTCGCCCGCCATAGAGCAGTTGTTCCTTGTGTATTACCGGGTTGCGGAAGATGAAGAGGAAGGAGAATGGATGCTTGCTGCGGATCTGTTGCAGCGGATACAAAAGGCGAGTAAGATGAAATTCTCTCCGGGGCAGGTTAATTACTTTGGGCGTATCCTGCAAAGGTTGGGCGTGAAGTCACACAGGAAGACGCACGGGATGTATTATCATGTGGTGGCTGTATCTCAGGCAAAGGCAGAGGTACTTTCCGATAAATCGCGTTAATAATTAGGTGAAACTGCTGTCAGTTAATCAGTTTTATTGTATCTTTGCGGTCTTAACTCATTTTATCATCAATAATGAAGGAATTTCTACAACTGATGCGACGTTTTGTGTCGCCTTATAAGAAGTATATCGGCTGGGCTGTTTTGCTGAATATTTTATCTGCCGTATTCAATGTATTTTCATTTACTTTTCTGATTCCTATTCTGAGTATTCTGTTTAAGACGGAAGGGGTTGATAAAGTATACCATTTCATGGAATGGGGTAGTGGCGATTTTGCGGATGTTGCCAAAAATAATTTTTACTATTACATATCTCAGATGATAGTGGATAATGGGCCTACTATGGCTCTTATTTTTCTGGGATTGTTCCTGATGGTAATGACATTGTTCAAAACCGGTTGTTATTTCGCTTCTTCGGCTGTGATGATTCCGTTGCGTACGGGAGTTGTACGTGATATCCGTATCATGGTGTATGCCAAGGTGATGCGTCTGCCGATGTCTTTCTTTTCGGAAGAGAGAAAGGGAGATATTATAGCTCGTATGAGTGGTGACGTGGGTGAGGTGGAAAATTCCATTACCAGTTCATTGGATATGCTGATGAAGAGCCCGATTATGATTATCCTGTATTTCGCGACGTTGGTTGTGACCAGTTGGCAGTTGACGCTCTTTACTATTGTTGTACTGCCGGGAATGGGCTGGCTGATGGGTGTAGTAGGGCGAAAACTGAAACGCCAGTCTTTGGAAGCTCAAAGCAAATGGAGCGATACGATGTCGCAACTCGAAGAGACACTGGGCGGCTTGCGCATTATCAAAGCTTTTATTGCGGAAGATAAGATGATTAACCGTTTTACCAAATGTAGCAACGAGCTTCGGGATGCGACAAACAGGGTTGCCATACGTCAGGCGATGGCGCATCCTATGAGTGAATTTTTAGGGACAATCCTGATTGTGGCCGTGTTATGGTTTGGCGGTACGCTGATTTTAGGACAGAATGCAACGATAGATGCTCCGACATTCATCTTCTATATGGTGATACTTTATAGCGTAATCAATCCGTTGAAGGATTTTGCGAAAGCAGGATATAATATCCCGAAGGGACTGGCTTCTATGGAACGTGTGGACAAGCTTATCAAAGCGGAGAATAATATTAAGGAAATTCCAAATCCGAAACCGTTGAAGGGGCTGAATGACAAAATTGAATTTAAGGATATTTCTTTTAGTTACGATGGTAAGCGTGAAGTGCTGAAACATGTAAATCTGACGGTTCCCAAAGGACAGACGATTGCGTTGGTGGGACAGTCGGGTTCCGGTAAGTCGACCTTGGTGGATTTGTTGCCGCGCTACCATGATGTACAGGAAGGCGACATTACTATCGACGGGACAAGTATCCGCGATGTGCGTATTGCCGATTTGCGTACTCTGATTGGTAACGTAAATCAGGAAGCTATTCTGTTTAATGATACTTTCTTCAATAACATTGCTTTCGGCGTGGAAAATGCCACGATGGAGCAAGTGATAGAAGCTGCGAAGATTGCCAATGCGCATGATTTCATTATGGAGAAGCCGGAAGGATACAATATGAACATCGGTGACCGTGGCGGCAAGTTGTCCGGTGGTCAGCGCCAGCGTATCAGTATCGCCCGTGCTATCCTGAAGAATCCGCCGATTCTGATTCTCGATGAGGCCACTTCTGCTTTGGATACCGAGTCAGAACGTCTGGTGCAGGAAGCGTTGGAACGTTTGATGAAGACGCGTACGACGATTGCTATCGCCCACCGTCTTTCTACCATCAAGAATGCGGATGAAATCTGCGTGTTGTATGAAGGAGAAATTGTAGAGCGCGGCAAGCATGAAGAACTGATCGAACTGAACGGCTACTACAAACGCTTGCATGATATGCAGCAGTTGTAATGCGGAATATAAAACCTGATGAAAAGATTCTCTATAAAACGATTTGGCTATTACCTTTTGTATGTATTGTCAATACATGTAGTAGCTTTGTTTTTCTTCTTTGCATTCCGGTTTACGCTGTTCTGCTCGATTGATTATCAGTTTCCGGCAGATATAGAGGGCGACTTTGCTTTAAAAGCGGTCGCCTTTGTGCGTGGATTATGGTTTGATAATGTGATAGCCTGCTACATTCTGTTGCTTCCTCTGGTAGTGATGTGGATAGCGGCTTTGTTCAATTATACGACAAAGTGGTTGTTCCGGTCGGTGGCTGTCTATTTCATTTTGTTTTATTCTGTTTCTTTTATTATAGCTGCGGCTAATATTCCATACTTTGAATATTTCTTTAAGACTATCAATTCTTCCATTTATAACTGGTTTGGGTACGGCGGAACGACTGCCGGCATGGTGTTTGGTGAGTCTTCCTATTATTTTCCTATCTTTCTCGGGCTGTTGTCTATCATTTTATTTGGTTGGGGAGCGCTTTACCTGTCCGCCTATTTCTACCGCCGGAGCATGGCTACTGCACCCCGGATTTCATGGAAAAGCCGGTTGGCAATAGTACCGTTGGGGGCAGTCTGTGTGGGGCTTTGCCTGTTTGGTATTCGTGGGCGTACGGGGTATAACCCGATTAAAGTAAGTCAGGCGTATTATTGTGAGGACCCGTTTCTGAACCAGCTTGGCGTGAATCCGGTGTTCAACTTGCTTACGAGTACATTGGACGATAACCGGAAAGAGAACCGGACGCTGCATCTGATGCCTGAGCAGGAAGCCTTGAAACAAGTACAGGATTATCTGCAGAGAAAGGGAGTGGAGAGTATTTCTCCGATTGCCCGGAAAGTGGAGCGTGAAGGACTCCCCGACCGGAAGAATGTGGTTTTGGTATTTATGGAATCTATGTCTGCCAACCTGATGGGCAGTTTCGGTTCCGACAAGAGACTGACTCCTTATCTGGATAGCTTGTATCAGCAGTCATTGAGTTTCAATCATTTTTATTCGTCCGGTATCCATACGAACCATGGCATTTATTCCACTCTTTTCTCCTTTCCCGCAATCATGAAGCGGAATGCGATGAAAGGTTCGGTGATTCCTGTCTACTCCGGATTGCCTACCGTGTTGAAGGAGAATGGATATTGCAATCTGTTCTTCATGACACATGAGTCCCAATATGATAATATGAACGCATTTCTCCGTACCAACGGGTTTGATGAAATCTATGCACAGGAGAATTATCCGGCAGAGAAAGTCGTAAACAGCTTTGGCGTGCAGGATGATTTTATGTATCAGTATGCGCTTCCGATATTGAATGAGAAGGCAAAGGCGGGTGAACCGTTTTTCACTGTATTGTTGTCTATCAGCAACCATCCGCCTTATGTCATTCCGCCATTCTTCCATCCCCATAGTGAAAAACCGGAAGAGCAGATTGTAGAATATGCCGACTGGTCTATCCGGCAGTTTATGGATGCGGCGGAGAAACAGCCGTGGTTTGACAACACGATTTTCGTATTTCTTGGTGACCACGGAAAAATGGTAGGTACACCGGAATGTGAGATGCCTCAATCCTATAACCATATCCCGTTGATGATTTATGGAAAAGATATTCGCCCGGCTGTGTACGATGGGTTCGGGGGACAAATAGATGTGGCACCCACCTTGTTGGGAATGCTTAATATGAGTTATTTGCAGAACAATTTTGGTGTAAATCTTCTCGAAGAAGAGCGCCCATGTATGTTCTTCACGGCGGACAATCTTGTAGGAGCCAGGGATTCGGTCCGCTTGTTCATTTATTCTCCGGACAATCAGCAGGAATTCAAGTATAAACTGGATAATGGCAAATTGCACGCTGCTGCCGGTGACGAAGATTTCGGGTTGCTGAAAGACTATTGCTTTTCCATGTTGCAGTGTACGGAATTTATGGTGAAAGAACACAAGACCATTGACAGGCCTGCTGATAAGGCGGTAGAATAGGCGTTACTATATGGGAACAAAACTGGTGGTCAGAGAGTTTATACGTTTTGGCGTGGTTGGCGTGATAGCCACGGCGCTGCATTACGGGATTTATTATTTCCTGAAGTCGGTTGCCAATGTGAATATAGCCTATGCGGCCGGATATATAATCAGCTTTATCGTGAATTTTTATCTGACCTCGTACTTTACTTTCGGAACGGCTCCCTCATGGAAGAAATTGTTGGGTATGGGTGGTGCGCATCTGATAAATTTTCTGTTGCATATGACCTTACTGAATATTTTCTTATATATGGGCTTTTCCAAGACATGGGCTCCTGTTCCGGTATTTGCGATAGTGATTCCCGTGAATTTCCTGTTGGTGCGGTTTGTATTTAAACATAAAAAGCTATGAATGGCGTGAGACTTGTGATTGTAGTTCCTTGTTATAACGAGGAAGAGGTATTGAAAGAGACGACTCGTCAACTGTCTGATGTCCTTGCCCGAATGGAGAAGGAAGAGAAGATAGCTGAAGGAAAGATATTGTATGTAGACGACGGGAGTAGGGACCTTACCTGGTCACTGATAGAGCAATTGTCCGAATCGAACAGATACGTGGCCGGTCTGAAGCTGGCACACAACGTTGGTCATCAACAGGCTCTCTGGGCGGGACTGGAGCTGGTGGCGGGCAGTGATTATGACGCTGCCGTATCTATTGATGCCGATTTGCAGGACGATGTGAATGCCATTACAGAGATGGTGGATTATTTTTTGCAGGGTGTCGATGTTGTATTCGGTGTGAGACGGGAACGCAAGACAGATACTTTCTTCAAGAAACATACTGCGCAACTTTTTTATAAGCTGATGAGCACGATGGGCGGGGAAATCGTTTATAACCATGCGGATTTCCGCCTGATGAGCAAACGTTCCTTGAAAGCATTGGTTTCTTTTCCGGAACGCAACCTTTTCCTTCGGGGGATGGTGTGCCTGTTGGGGTATACCACTGCGTCTGTTTACTATGATCGTAAAGAGCGTTTTGCCGGTGAGTCTAAATATCCATTCACGAAGATGCTGAACTTTGCGCTAGACGGTATCACTTCTTTCTCTGTCAAACCGTTGCGGCTGATTACAACTTCGGGGCTTATCTTTATGCTGGTTTCTTTCTTTGCTATCATCTACGCTTTGGTAGAGTTTATCGGCGGGGATGTTATCAGGGGGTGGACTTCGTTGTTGATTTCCGTGTGGTTTATCGGCGGAGCCATCCTGACGGCTGTTGGTATTATCGGTGAGTATATCGGCAAAATATATAAGGAAGTAAAACGCCGTCCGCGTTATCTGATAGAAAAAGAAGTAAACCTGTAAGGGTTTACTTCTTTCCGATAGTATCACGGTTCTGATATTCTTATTTTTCCGGTCTGCTTTTATTCTTTCTCTTTGAAGCGGTACAGGTAGATTATGTCGCGGATATCACATCCTCTTTTCGGACTTTGGTATACTTCTTCGAAAGAGTATCGTGACTCATATTTGGGCTTGAAGCTCTCGAAATCATGCCGGCCTACCAACAGGTATCCCTCTGACGGCATCTCCTTTTCAAACAAGCCTATCCGGTCGTTGTGATAGAAGTTGACAGTGTAGAAACGCAGCATATCTACGGCTACATAAGAGTATATCTTACTGCCGGAAGCTATTTTCTGAATTTCTGTTGCCATTCCTTTGTCTGACTTGGTGTTCAGTATGGCAGGTTGGTAAGCACCGTCTAAAGACATGAAGATCGAGAATGTTACGAAAAGCGTGGCATATACCAGTTTCATGTCCGGTGCTTTCTTCCTGATTGCACGGAAAAAGTAGATGGCGCCGAGCAAAGGAAGACATATCACTAGGATATGGGCGGCATTGAGGGATATATTCTTCAGAGCATTTAAGAAAGCGATGTTTTCAGCGGCATGTCTGCCGTGGAAGATTGTATCGGGTATTAATCCCAGTTGGATGGTAATGAATGTGGCCAGGAGAAGAATGCCGGCGACAGACAGGAATCCGCCATATACTTTGATGGCTTTTGAATGCCTTCCAGCCAAATACATGATATATTCTGCCAAAAAATAGGCTATAAACGGATAGATGGGCAATAGATAGACGCTGCGTTTGCTCTTCGGGATGCAGTAGAATACGAAGATAAGCACGATGCTTAATAAGGAGAAAAGGCGTGTGTTGTCCATTTCACGAATATAGGTCGTGAATTTGTTCCACCATTCACGAGGTTTGGCAGTCACTTTGGTATAAGTCAGTGTAAAGAGAGAAAGCAGAACTAATAACGTATAGGGTGCATAGCCCGATACAACGGTGATGATGTTATAGTAAGCCGGGTTCTCGTGAGATTCATAACTCATTTTTCCCATGAAACGCCCGAAGTTCTCTTCCATGACCAGTGAGATGAAATTGTCTCCACCCTGCTGATAGGCGGCAATATACCAGATGGCGGGCAGGATGCATGAGGTGATGGCAACCAATGCCATAGAGAAGAAGGCTTTGAAGAAACGGGTACCTCGCAGAAGCAAGTAGACTCCGGTCACCAGACAGGGAAGAAGGATTCCAACCGGGCCTTTGGTAAGTGTGGCGCAGCCCATCAATAGCGTAGCCACCCATGGAAAACCTCTTCGGTCTTTTTCGCACCATCGGTAAAGCTGGTATAATGCAAGGACTATGAAAGCAGTCAGTACCATGTCTACACGGCAGTTCATTCCGGCACGATGTACCTCGAAGTTGCTGAGAGTAATGAGTCCCATGAGCAGGGCGATACCGGCTCCCCTGCGTTTGGCATAGAATAAGAATCCACCCAAGACCATGGCTATCAGGGCCAGGGCGGAGGGCATACGGGAAGTATATTCGGTCACTTTGCCTGTAATAGAAGAAATGGCGGCAATACACCAATGAAAGAATGGCGGCTTGTAGGCGATATCTCCACCGTTGTTGACGGGCAGAATCCAGTTGCCGGTTTCGATCATTGAGTATGAAACGATGGCTTCACGAGGCTCTCCTTTTGTGTGGAAATCGGTCAGCCCTAAAAAGGGGAGAAGGGTGATGACACAAACAATGGCCAGAAGGATAAATTGCTTATTTTTCATATGTTTATAATATGTGTTAGATATAGAAACTTTCAGTGCTCAAAGATAGGAATATATTTGAGTGAATTTGGTCTGATATTCTTATTTTCTGCCGAAATCAGCCGGAATCTCTCCCCACTCTTTCGTTTCCCATTTCAGGATACGGGTGGTGTAGGTGTTTTCTCTCAGCCATTTTTCCGCCCGTTCTATCACGAGGAAGAGTTCTTCTGTCTCTGCGGTGCGGGGAAGTTTGGTCTTGCACTTCTTTTGGCGTACCCAACTGATGGCGTTGACGCTGTCACTGTAGATAGGCATATCGAATCCTTTTTGTTTCAGCAGGGCCAGTCCGTGCACGATGGCCAGGAATTCGCCGATATTGTTTGTCCCTTTCATCGGGCCGAAGTGGAAAATTTGTTGTCGGCTGGCAACGTGCACGCCGCGATATTCCATCGGGCCGGGATTGCCGCTGCAAGCGGCGTCGACCGCGAGGCTGTTGTCAATCACGCAGGCCGGCAATGTGTCCGAAGCGGTTTTGGGAGTGTTTGATTTGGCTTTTGCGTTTTTGCCTATATAGGCGTAGGGAGATGTGCTGAGTGCCCGTTCGGCTTCCTCACGGGTATCGAATGATTTGTATTTGGCGGCTTCGTATCCTTTGATTTGAAGCTGGCAATCCGTCCAGGAAGTGTAAATCCCGGGCGTGACGCCTTCCCATACTACGTAGAACTTCTGTTTAGCCATTTTTTTTGACGGTGAATTAAATAAGGTCAATGAATTGACGGTGCGAAGGTACAAATATATTCTCTAACTGAACAAGTTAGGGGAGCTACTTGTTATAAAAAAAAGAGAGTTTAAGAATATAAAATAAAGAAAGGAACTATTATGGAGAAATCTTTTAGCGAGGCTTTGAAACAACGTCGGACTTACTATTCAATTACTAATCAGTCGCCTATACCGGATCAGGAGATAGAGTGCATCATCAATATGACAGTGCGCCACGTGCCGTCTGCATTCAATTCGCAGTCTACACGCGTAGTACTGTTGTTGGGAGAATCTCACAAGAAATTGTGGCAGATTGTGAAGGATGCATTGAAGAAAATCGTGCCGGCCGAGGCTTTCGCGAAGACAGAAGAGAAAATAGATAATTCATTTGCCTGCGGGTATGGAACCGTATTGTTCTTTGAAGACCAGAATGTGGTCAAAGGACTTCAGGAAGCTTTCCCGTCTTATCAGGCGAATTTTCCGGGATGGTCATTGCAGACTTCGGCGATGCATCAGCTTGCTATTTGGGTAATGCTTGAGGATGTAGGCTTCGGAGCGTCGCTGCAACATTATAATCCGTTGATTGACGAGGCTGTGCGCCGTGAATGGAATTTGCCGGAACATTGGCATCTGATTGCGGAAATGCCGTTCGGGCTTCCTATCGGCAAACCGGGAGAAAAAGAATTCCAACCGTTGGAAGAACGGGTGAAAGTTTTCAAATAATGAATTAAATGACTAATTTTGTGAGCAAAATTAGTCATTTATGGTTCGTATCTTCCTTACCGGCTATATGGGTGCCGGAAAAACGACATTGGGCAAGGCTTTTGCCCGTCAGATGAATATATCGTTCATTGATTTGGACTGGTATATTGAAGAGCGTTTTCACAAAACTGTAGGAGAATTATTCACCGAACGAGGCGAGACAGGATTCAGGGAACTGGAGAGGAGTATGCTCCACGAAGTAGCCGAGTTTGAGAATGTGGTAATTTCTACGGGAGGTGGAGCGCCTTGTTTTTTTGATAATATGGAGTTTATGAACCGGGTAGGGAAGACGGTTTTCCTCGATGTGCATCCCGATGTGTTGTTCAGGCGCTTGCGTGTGGCCAAACAACAACGCCCCATTCTTCAGGGGAAAGAGGATGACGAACTGAAAGCGTTCATTGTTCAGGCATTGGAAAAACGGGCGTCTTTCTATCATCAGGCGCAATATATCTTCAATGCGGATGAGTTGGAAGACCGTTGGCAGATTGATGCTTCTGTTCAACGTTTGCAACAGCTTTTAGATTTGTAATAGTAGAACTTATTAGTAAGAAATAGGCACGGATTACACGGATTTCACGGCTTTTTGAGATATGGTTGCATAAGGCAACAGTGAAATCCGTGTAATCCGTGCCTAATTTGTATTCCGGACTTTATCTTTTTTGACTCTCTTGTTTGTTCATTCGGCCAATATTTGTACCTTGCCGCTCGTTACGAGATTTTTTGTTTACTATTATTATAAAAACTAAGGTAAGGCAATATCATGAAAACATTAAAAGAGAATTTTGAGAGATTATCTGCTGAGATTAAGACTTCAGGGAAGCCTGCCGCTGCATGGTTCCCGCAATACACGACGACTTCATTACTAAATGCTGAAAACTGGTGGAAAGCATTGGCTGTGTGCGAATATGCTTTGGATACCCGGGAAGACGAGACACTGACGGAAGATTTTTTTGAATTGATATTCAGTGCGTTCGACTGTAATGTCGAGGTCGGTCTCAACGAAGAGGAATATGAGTTCTGGTGGGAGAAGGTGATGCAGGTATGCGACCGCGTGGCTGTGTTCAGCGGTGCGGGATGGGCGCAGAAAGGTGCCCAGTATTCCGAAGCCCGTTACGGTAAGAGGGATATGAGTTATTTGTTCCCTTACTACGAAAAAGCTGCCGATATGGGGTGGGCGGAAGCGGAAGCAACCGTTGCCTATTGGAAATTTATGGGATTTTATTGCGAACAGGATAAGGAGGAAGGCGAACGTCGTTTTGCGGCTCTGTCTTCTCCCGAAGCTCTGCTATGGGGAAAGCATTATCGCGCGTTTGCCGAAGAATTCACAGGCAATAAGGAGAAAGCCTTGCAGATGCGTAAGGAATTGTTGGAAGAGCTGCCCGAAGGACATCGCTTGCGTGCACATACATATGCCGCACTGGGAGATGCGCTCGACCGGGAAGAAGGTGGTGTGGCGGAAGAAGCCGCTTATTATGAGAAATCCTTAGAGATAGTGCCGAATCTATATACTCTTAAGAATCTGGGTACACTTTATTTCCGTTATCCGGAACTGAATAAACCGAAAGAACTGGGCTTTGAACTTTGGGAAAAGGCCTGGCATGCCGGTGTATGGTCTGCTGCTAACTTTCTGGGATACAATTATCAGGAAGAAGAGTGGCTGGACATGCCTAAAGCGATTGAATGGCTGGAGAAAGGAATGCTCTATTGCGAGTTGTACAGTGCGTATGAGTTGGCGTTGATTTACTTATACAATGATGACTATAAGAATGTGGAACGCGGGCTGATGTGTCTTGAACGTTGCGTGGAAGGTGATTATATAGCAGGTATTGAGGGACTGGCAAACGTTTACTTCAACGGTGACTTGGTGGAAGAGGATATGAACCGTGCGAAGGAGTTGCTGGAGAAGGCGATTGAACTGGGTTCGGGAAATGCGGCCTATCGCTTGGGATGGATGTATGAGCGTGGTTTATTGTCCGAAGAACCGGATTATGCCAAAGCGATGGAATATTATGAGAAAGCGGCTTCGATGGATAATGTCGACGGATATTGCCGGGCGGCGCTTTATCTGGCTAATGGGTATAGCGGTGTGAAGGATGCCGTGAAATCAAGAGAATATTATGAAAAGGCGGCTGAAATGGGCTCCTGCTTCGCCATGATAGAATTGTCGTTCTTGTACGAGAACGGTGACGGAGTGGAGAAGAGTTATGAAAAGGCTTACGAACTTTGTACGAAGGCTGCCGGTGAGGGTTATCCTTATGCGATGTTCCGTGTAGGGCTTTATTTGGAAAAAGGTGTTCTTGGCGAGGCACGGCCGGAAGAAGCTTTGGGTTGGTATGCAAAAGCTGCTGAAGCGGAGGATACGGATGCGCTTTTCGCGTTGGGACGTTGCTATAAGCATGGTATCGGTACGGAAGAAGACTTCGATAAGGCGCTTGAGTGCTTCTCCAAAGGAGCGGAAAAGAATGAATCCCGTTGTCTGACAGAGTTGGGACTGGCTTATGAAAATGCTACCGGAGTGGAAGAAAATCCGCAGAAGGCCGTGGAATATATGACCCAAGCCGCGGAACAGGACTATGGATATGCCCAGTTCAAAATGGGTGACTATTATTTCTTTGGTTACGGTTCGTGCATGGAAGATAATAAGAAGGCGGTAGAATGGTATGAGAAGGCAGTTGCCAACGAGATTCCGATGGCTATGGTACGTATGGGTGAGTATTATCTGTATGACTACGACAGGCTGAATGAATCGGAAAAGGCTTTCTCTTATTTCAAAAAGGCGGCTGATGAATATGAATGGTACAGCGAAGGGCTGGGTATCTGCTACGAGATGGGTATCGGAGTGGAAGATAACGAGACGGAAGCCTTTAAATATTATACACTGGCTGCGGATAGCGGAAATGTGACAAGTATGTATCGGGTCGGACTTTGCTATTACAACGGAGTGGGTGTGAAGGAGAATTACGCCGAAGCTTATCGTTGGTTTACGGATGCGGCCGGTAACGAAAACATCGGTGCTACTTATTATCTCGGCAAGATGCTGATGTATGGCGAAGGCTGTACGCCCGACCCGGAAACGGCTGTGCAATGGCTGATGAAAGCGGCGGAAAAAAATAACGATAAAGCACAATTTGAGCTTGGAAACGCCTATCTGATGGGAAATGGCGTGGATGAAAATGATGAAACAGCCATGGAGTGGTTTGAGAAAGCGGCTGAAAATGGTAATGAAAAAGCGCTGAAAATCACCGGAAGAAGGAGAAAATAGAAGAGAAAAATGGAGAAAGAAGGGAATAATTTGTTCCAGGTCAACCTGAAAGGGATGATTGCCCTGTTGTCGGAACATATTTATAGTAATCCGAATACTTTTGTCCGGGAGTTGTTGCAGAATTGTGTGGATGCTATCACGGCGCTACGCAATATTGACGAGAATTATGCAGGCCGTATTGATGTCTTTCTGAATGATGACAAAACGGTGATATTCCGCGACAATGGAGTCGGGCTGAAAGAGGAAGAAGTACATCGTTTTCTTACTATTATCGGAGAAAGTTCGAAACGGGATACGCCCGATTCGGATGATTTTATAGGCAGGTTCGGTATCGGACTGCTGTCTTGTTTCGTGGTGACCAATGAGATTCTGGTGGAGAGTCGTTCGGCAATGGGCGGGCAGGCTGTCCGCTGGTGTGGAAAGGTGGACGGCACATACGAACTGACTTTGTCTGATGAGGAACAGCCTATCGGTTCACAAGTGGTGCTGCATCCCAAGAGCGATTGGATGCATCTTTTTGAATATGAGATGTTCAAAAAGATACTGGTTAATTATGGCGAGGTACTGCCTTATCCTATTTATCTGCATTATCAGGGTGAAGAGGAGTTGGTGAATACGCCGTCGCCTGTCTGGCTCGACCCGAAAGCGACCCGCAAGGAATTGCTCGACTATGGGGCAAAGACTTTTCAGTCGTCCGCCCTCGATGCTTTCAGGATACGTACCGAAAGCGGCCGGGTGGAAGGCGTGCTTTATATTCTGCCTTTCCGTACGCAGTTTTCCGTGCGCAATTCGCATAAGGTATATCTGAAACGTATGTTGTTGAGTGAGGACGATTGCAATTTGTTGCCGCCGTGGGCTTTCTTTATCCGTTGCCTGGTGAATGCGGACGGGTTGTTGTCTACCGCTTCGCGGGAGTCTTTGGTGAGCAATGATTTGCTGAAGGATGCCCGGAAAGAGATTGGGGTGGCTATCAAGGATTATTTGCGGGGATTGGTGCAGAATAATCGTGAAGTGTTTAATAAGATTCTGGATGTTCATCACTTCCATATTAAGGCGATTGCTTCGGAAGATAATGAATTGCTCCGTTTGTTTATGGATTATCTTCCTTTCGAGACGAATAAAGGATTCCGTACTTTCGGGAGTATCCGTTCGGCGGGCAATGTGATATGCTATACCCGTAATCTGGAAGACTTCCGGCAGGTGCGGCGTATCGCCGGGGCACAGGGATGGCTGGTGGTGAATGCTGCTTATACCTTTGATGAAACGTTGCTGAAAAAGTATGTCCGCCTGAATTCGGAACTGACGCTGGATGAGATATCTCCTTCACGGCTGTTGGAGCAGTTTGCCGAGGTGGAAACCAATAAGGAGTTTCAGGATTTTGAGACGAAAGCGAATGAGTTGCTGAAACGTTTCGGATGTGTTTGTCGTCTGAAGCATTTCACACCGGCGGATATTCCGGTGATATTCGTGGCGGAGGAGAAGGAAAATACGGTGAAAAGTGCCAATAATCCGCTGGCGGCTGTGCTGGGCTCGGTGAATACTGCCAGGCAGATTCCCCCTACATTGACGTTCAATGCGGATAATGAGATGGTGCGGACGCTGTTGCAGATACAAGGCGACAATAAGATGTTCAGGCACGTGGTGCATATACTGTATGTGCAGTCGCTCCTTCAGGGAAAATATCCGGTGAACAGCGAGGAAATGGAACTCTTTAACCATTCGCTTAGCGAATTGATGACTGCGAAAATGAATGATTTTATTAACTTCCTGAATTAATTGAAAGAAAAAGAATATGAGATACACACTTGAGATACAAAAACTGCTGTTGCAGACTCAAAATGAGAGCTTGCGCCCCCGTGAGAAAGCAAACTTGCTGAAAGAAGCGATACGCATTGCGGATGATAATGAGGATGTGGAATGGGCTACGGAGATGCGCCTTGACCTTATTTATGAACTGAATCTTCTTTCGGCGGATGCTGAAGAGATTGCAGTGTTTTCCAAAATCCTGGATGATTATGAGAATCACAAGGATGTTATTAAGGAAGATGATTTGTTGTGGAAATACAAGTGGATATGGGCTTGTACATTCGACTTGCCGGACATTCCGATGGAACAGGTGAAGGCGGTTGGAGAGGATTACAAGATGCGTATCCTGAGAAATGGATATTCCCTGCGGAGCTATTACCACCGTTGGTCGGTGGAATGTGTCTGGATGCGGCAGTATGACAAGGCGAAAGAGTATATCGACAAGATGCTGGCGGAGAAGATTGACGACCAGTCATGCGAGGCTTGCGAATTGAACTTCATGCTGGATTATTATTTGGAAACAGGTCAGTTTGATGAGGCTTACAGCCGGGCACAACCGTTGATTACCAGACAGGTGACTTGCTACGAAGCGAATCTGCGTGCTTTTCTGAAACTATCTTATTATGCACTGAAAGCCGGTAAGCCGGAAATAGCCGCCGATATGTGTGCCCGTGCCGAAGAAGGACTGGCAGGAAGAGAAAAGGATGAATATTTATTGTCATATATGGGACTGTTTGTTGCCTATAATATGATGACGAAGCCGGAAAGGGGTTGGGAGTATGTCGAGCGTTGCATAGACTGGAGCCTGCGCAGCAACTCGCTGAAGAAATATCGTTTCTCCTGTGATATGGTAGAGACAATGAAACATGCAGACCGTCAGGAAGTCCGGTTATCTTTGCCGGAAGAATTTCCTCTTTATCGTGCGGATGGGGTTTACGCTGTCTCTGAACTGCGTGATTATTTCTATCAGCAGGCTGCGGAACTGGCACAGCGGTATGATGTCCGTAACGGAAATAGCGGATATACAGACCGATTGAAAGAAATTGTGTCCAATTAATTGGCAACATGTAGATTAATCTGTATTTTTGCCGTCCAATTATTTACTAAAAAACACTGAATCACTGAAAAATGAGAAAATGGCGTATTGAAGATTCGGAGGAACTCTACAACATCACTGGTTGGGGTACCTCGTACTTTAGTATTAATGACAAAGGTCATGTTGTTGTTACACCGCGTAGAGACGGAGTGACTGTCGATTTGAAAGAGTTGGTCGATGAGTTACAACTGCGGGATGTGGCATCTCCCATGCTGTTGCGTTTTCCGGATATTCTGGACAACCGTATCGAAAAGATGTCGTCTTGTTTCAAACAGGCGGCGGAAGAATATGGTTATAAGGCCGAGAATTTTATTATTTATCCGATTAAGGTCAACCAGATGCGCCCCGTGGTGGAAGAGATTATCAGCCACGGAAAGAAGTTCAATCTCGGACTGGAAGCCGGTTCCAAACCGGAACTCCATGCGGTGATTGCTGTCAATACAGACTCTGACTCATTGATTGTCTGCAACGGTTATAAGGACGAAAGTTATATTGAACTGGCTTTGCTTGCGCAGAAGATGGGTAAACGTATCTTCCTTGTCGTAGAGAAAATGAATGAATTGAAGCTGATTGCCAAGATGGCGAAGCAGTTGAATGTACAGCCGAATATCGGTATCCGCATCAAACTGGCTTCTTCCGGTAGTGGCAAGTGGGAAGAATCGGGTGGCGATGCCAGCAAATTCGGCCTGACATCCAGTGAGCTTCTCGAAGCGCTCGATTTTCTCGATAGCAAAGGGATGAAGGATTGCCTGAAGCTGATTCATTTCCATATCGGTAGCCAGGTGACGAAGATTCGTCGTATCAAGACTGCTTTGCGTGAAGCGTCACAGTTCTATGTGCAGCTTCATTCGATGGGATTTAAAGTGGAGTTTGTCGATATTGGCGGCGGTCTGGGCGTTGATTATGACGGAACCCGTTCTTCGAACAGTGAAGGAAGCGTGAATTATTCCATTCAGGAATATGTGAACGACTCTATTTCTACGTTAGTGGACGTGAGTGATAAAAATGGTATCCCGCATCCGAATATCATCACTGAAAGTGGGCGTGCATTGACTGCGCATCACTCGGTGCTTATCTTTGAAGTGCTCGAAACGGCTACTTTGCCGGAATGGGACGACGAAGAGGAAATTGCTCCGGATGCGCATGAACTGGTGCAGGAATTATATGGTATCTGGGATTCGCTGAATCAGAACAAGATGTTGGAAGCATGGCATGATGCCCAACAGATTAGGGAAGAAGCATTGGATTTGTTCAGTCATGGAATCGTGGACTTGAAAACACGCGCTCAGATTGAGCGCCTGTATTGGTCTATCACACGTGAGATTAACCAGATTGCCAGTGGTTTGAAGCATGCGCCGGATGAATTCCGTGGATTGTCCAAGTTGTTGGCGGATAAGTATTTCTGCAACTTCTCGTTGTTCCAGTCGCTTCCTGACTCTTGGGCGATTGACCAGATTTTCCCGATTATGCCTATTCAGCGATTGGATGAAAAACCGGAGCGCTCGGCTACCTTGCAGGATATTACCTGTGACTCGGACGGTAAGATTGCCAACTTTATCTCTACACGCAACGTGGCTCATTATCTGCCTGTGCATAGCTTGAAGAAAACAGAACCTTATTATCTGGCTGTTTTCCTGGTAGGGGCTTATCAGGAAATTTTGGGTGATATGCATAATTTGTTCGGTGATACGAATGCCGTGCATGTTTCCGTGAATGAGAAAGGATATAATATAGAACAGATTATTGATGGGGAAACGGTAGCGGAAGTACTGGATTATGTACAGTATAATCCGAAGAAACTGGTGCGTACGCTCGAAACTTGGGTGACGAAATCGGTGAAAGAGGGTAAGATTTCCCTGGAAGAAGGAAAGGAGTTCCTTTCCAACTACCGCTCGGGACTTTACGGATATACTTATTTGGAATAAATAAGTAGGCACGGATTACACGGATTTCACGGTAGCTTCGCATAATTGAATGGTTGCTTTGCGTTCTCACACAACTAAAACCGTGAAATCCGTGTAATCCGTGCCTGAATTAAAGATATAAGAAATGAGAGAAAAACTAACAGTAATTAAGGTGGGTGGCAAAATCGTAGAAGAGGACGCCACCCTTCGTCAGTTGTTAAATGACTTTGCCGCTATCGACGGGCATAAAGTGCTGGTTCACGGTGGTGGTCGTTCGGCTACAAAGATTGCCGCACAACTGGGTATTGAAAGTAAAATGGTAAACGGGCGTCGTATCACTGATGCGGAGACTTTGAAAGTGGTGACAATGGTGTATGGCGGCTTGGTGAATAAGAGTATTGTGGCCGGGCTACAGGCTCGCGGAGTCAATGCGTTGGGACTGACCGGAGCGGATATGAATGTAATCCGTTCGGTGAAACGTCCTGTGAAAGAGGTGGACTACGGCTTTGTCGGTGATGTGGAAAAGGTGGATGCTACTTTGCTGTCTGACTTGATACATAAAGGTGTAGTTCCGGTGATGGCACCGTTGACACATGACGGGCAGGGAAACATGCTGAACACCAATGCAGATACCATTGCCGGAGAGACGGCAAAGGCTTTATCGGCCTTGTTTGATGTGACTTTGGTATATTGCTTCGAGAAGAAGGGCGTGCTGCGTGACGAGAACGATGACGATAGTGTGATTCCGCAGATTACCCGTGCCGAATTCGAACAATACGTAGCCGACGGCGTTATTCAAGGTGGTATGATTCCAAAGTTGGAGAACTCTTTTGAAGCAATAAATGCGGGAGTGTCTGAAGTGATAATTACCTTAGCGTCAGCGATTAACGACAACGGTGGAACAAGAATAAAAAAATAATTCAAAAAAAGTAGTGGGCAACTGTAACTTTTCATATCCTAGCCCGTCATTATTATAGAGATGCAAGAAATCAGCTTCCGAAACGATATTTTGCCACTGAAGGATAAACTCTTTCGATTGGCACTCCGAATTACCCTGGATAGGGCTGAAGCCGAGGATGTCGTTCAGGACACCATGATAAGAGTGTGGAACAAGCGTGATGAGTGGTCGCAATTTGAATCGGTCGAAGCCTATTGCCTGATAGTGGCAAAGAACCTGGCGATAGACCGGAGTCAGAAGAAAGAAGCTCAGAACGTGGAACTCACCCCCGAAATGGAGGAAGAACCTGATGCAAACAGTCCGTACGACCAGATGGTTCATGATGAAAGAATGAACATCATCAATAGGCTGGTCAACGAACTTCCCGAAAAACAGCGGCTTATCATGCAACTGAGGGACATTGAAGGTGAAAGCTATAAAAAAATTGCAGCCCTGCTGAATCTGACAGAGGAACAGGTTAAAGTGAACCTCTTCAGAGCCAGGCAAAAGGTAAAACAAAGGTATTTAGAAATTGACGAATATGGATTATAAGGATATAGAACAGCTCCTGGAGCGATACTGGCAATGCGAAACTTCCATCGAGGAAGAAGCTACATTGCGCGACTTCTTCTCAAAAGAAGATGTACCGGCTCATTTGCTTCGCTATAAGAACTTGTTTGTTTATCAGCAGGTTCAGCAGGGAGTAGGACTGGGCGAAGACTTTGACGCTCGTATTCTGGCAGAGGTGGAGCCTGTGGTCGTAAAAGCAAAACGCTTGACACTGACCGGCCGTTTCGTTCCTCTGTTCAAAGCCGCTGCCGTAATCGCTATCATCCTTTCGTTGGGGAATGTGGCTCAACATTCTTTCTCCGGTGATGACGGAAGTGTATTGGTAACGGATACCATTGGTAAACAAGTAACAGCACCATCGGTCGCTATCTCGAATGATACGAAAGCCGATCAGGTTCTCGCTGACAGTTTGGCGAGGATTAACCACAAGGTGCAGGTTATAAACGAATAGACATTTTCATTTGCTTTAAACATATAATATAGTTAGTGTGCTTAATTAAAACAACAATGAAAGCGAAACTGTGAAGTTTTCAATTCTCTCAAATTTTTATAATGAAACTAACTAAATAAATGGGCTACCGCGTGATGCAGTAGCCCTTTTATGTTTTTGAGGTTTATTTGATTATTTAATCTGCCGTATATTTTTTCGTGGAGCATCTATCTCCTGAGGATTTCCCCGATAGGCTATATCACCGCTTCCTGTCACACGTGCTGTTAATTTTCCACTGGCATAGCAGCTAATGCTACCGGAGCCGGTTGTACTTGCCGAAACATTTTCCGATTCCAGATTACCGGCTGCAATGTCTCCCGAACCTGCAATTTTATACTTGGCATTGAGCGTTTTACCGCTCAGACCGATATCACCGGAGCCGGCGATACTCGCATTGCATTCCTCGCTTTCTATTTGCTGAAGCTTCACATCTCCCGAACCGCTGATGGAAACAGACATTTTCCGGCATTTGAAGTCTTTTCCTTTAATATCTCCCGAACCGTTGATGCTGAGTGATATATCTTCTTTGGTCTGTATGCCATTAGCAAAGTGTATATCTCCTGAACCATTAATGGTTAATTTATTCAGTTCCGGTGAAAAGACTTTAACTTCCAGTTTGCCTTTCCAGATAGTAACGTTCTTTTTATACTTTACAATAAGTGTATTACCGTCGACATAAGTCTCCAAAAGTGGGATGATATTGTCGGAGCCATAAATCTCTATGTAATTTGGGGAACCTTGGTGGTACGTGACATTTGCACTACCCAATAATTTAATCTCGTTGAAGTGTCCGACTTCTACTTTTTTTGTGAGATAGTTTTTACTGCCGGTTACGTGTTTTCCCTGTAAACAGGAACCTGCGGTCAGTATTAGAATCAATCCCGTTGCAAATAAGGCTAATAAACTTGTTTTCATAATTTTGAATTTCTATGGTGTTATACAAGTTAGACGGTTCATATTCTTATAAAGTTGCATCTTGAATAAGATTTTTTAGGTAGAATCTTCTTTTTTATTACTTTTGTGGTGATTGTTAGGAGGTTTATGATGAAGGAAGCAGTTATAGAGGATGAAGAATTAGGGCGATTGGTGGTGCGTGTGAACCAACGTGCTAAAAGTCTTGTCTTTCGTACCAAGAGCGATGCAATATATGTTTCAGTTCCGTCCGGAACAACGATGAAAGAGATAAAGCAGGCTATTGAGAATTTGCGTGGTAAGTTGTTGGCTTCCCGTCGGCGACTGAATCGCCCGCTGATTGATTTGAATTATAAGATTGATACCGAATTTTTCAAATTGTCTTTAGTATCTGGGGATAAAGAACAGTTCCTGGCAAATTCACGATTGGGATTTATGCAAATCATCTGCCCGCCTACCGCGGACTTTACTGATGAGAATTTGCAGGACTGGTTGCGTAAAGTCATTGAAGAATCGTTGAGGCGGAATGCAAAGAGCATTCTTCCACCTCGTTTAGAGCGTTTGTCAAAGCAATGCGGATTATCTTATACTAGTGTGAAAATAAACTCCAGTCAGGGAAGATGGGGAAGTTGTTCGGGACGAAAAGATATAAATTTATCCTATTATTTAGTCCTGTTACCTTCACATTTGATAGACTATGTGCTTTTGCATGAACTATGTCACACTCGTGAAATGAATCATAGTGAACGTTTTTGGGCGCTCTTGAATCAATTAACGGAAGGCAAAGCGCTCGCTTTACGGGAAGAATTAAAGAAATATCGAACGGAAATTTAGAGTACTTTATTTGCCAAGGTAGTGGCATTGCATTGTCATACTTGTGCCAATGCGGTGGCACAGTCATGCCAATGCTATGGCACGGTTGTGCCAATGTAGTGGCACAAACTTAGTTAATGCTGTTACTATTTGGCCAATTGCTTAATCCCGTCCGCTTCTTTTTCGAATTGATAAGTTCCACCTCTTTCGCTAAGGTCGAAGGTCGATACTAATTCTGTATTATTATCTACAATCAGCAAGGCGCTCTGTTCAGCGAAACGTCCAACTTCCACGGTATAGGGTTCTTCCGGCATGATCCTGTTGGTAATAAGGCTGTCATTAACAAACAAAGAAATGGAATCTCCGGCAAATCCTTTCACCAGACTGATCGTATAAGTTTCGATAAAATGTCGTTCTTCCTGTTTCTCCCGTTGCAGGCGCATACTCATGTATACAAAAATAACCACAACGAATATGACTGCAAAAGCCAGGATTCCATTACCTAGCATAAACTGTTTATTGGTGTTGAGACGGTGTGCCATAGTGCCTGTTTTTTTAATTGCGCTGTAAAGATACGAAGATAAGACTGTTAATTCATACTTTTTTTCTTTAATGTTTTGTAGTCGAACAGATTATTTATATCTTTGCAACCGGAAACGGATGAAAGGTGGAGGGGCAATTAAGCTCCTTTTTTTGTTCTTATATAGTGAATAAATGATAGAAAAGAAAACTGTTTGTCAGATTGTAGAAGAGTGGCTGGAAGGAAAAGACTACTTTTTAGTAGAGGTGACCGTGAGCCCGGATGACAAGATTGTGGTCGAAATTGACCATGCAGAAGGTGTTTGGATTGAGGATTGTGTGGAGCTTAGCCGCTTCATAGAGTCGAAACTGAACCGTGAAGAGGAAGATTATGAACTGGAAGTGGGTTCGGCCGGCATCGGACAGCCCTTTAAAGTGCTGCAACAGTATTACATTCACATCGGACAAGAGGTGGAAGTGATGACAAAAGGCGGACAGAAACTGGCAGGTGTCCTGAAGGATGCTGATGAAGAGAAGTTTACGGTATCCGTACAGAAGAAAGTTAAAATGGAAGGTTCCAAGCGCCCGAAGCTGGTAGAAGAGGACGAAACCTTCACTTATGAGCAAATAAAATATACTAAATACTTAATTAGCTTTAAATAGTTATGGCCAAAAAAGAAGAAACAATCAGCTTGATTGATACATTTTCGGAATTTAAGGAACTGAAGAATATCGATAGAACGACGATGGTCAGCGTACTTGAAGAGTCGTTCCGTAGCGTAATCGCGAAAATGTTTGGCACCGATGAGAATTACGACGTAATCGTGAACCCGGACAAGGGTGACTTCGAGATATGGCGTAACCGTGAAGTTGTGGCCGATGAAGATTTGACTAACCCGAATATGCAGATTTCGTTGAGCGAAGCACAGAAGATCGATGCTTCCTACGAAGAAGGCGAAGAGGTGACTGACGAGGTTATCTTCGCGAAATTCGGCCGTCGTGCTATCCTGAATCTCCGCCAGACACTGGCTTCCAAGATTCTGGAACTCGAAAAAGACAGTATTTATAATAAATATATAGATAAGGTAGGTACAATCATCAATGCGGAAGTATATCAGATCTGGAAAAAGGAAATGTTGCTTCTTGACGATGAAGGAAACGAACTGCTGTTGCCCAAGACCGAGCAAATCCCGAGCGATTTCTATCGTAAAGGTGAAACGGCCCGTGCAGTAGTTGCCCGCGTGGACAACAAGAACAATAATCCCAAGATTATCCTGTCACGTACTTCTCCCGTTTTCCTGCAACGTCTGTTTGAGATGGAAGTACCCGAAATCAATGATGGCTTGATTACCATCAAGAGGATTGCCCGCATTCCCGGCGAACGCGCCAAGATTGCGGTAGAATCTTATGATGACAGAATCGACCCCGTAGGAGCCTGCGTAGGTGTAAAGGGTAGTCGTATTCATGGCATCGTTCGTGAGCTTCGCAATGAGAATATCGACGTAATCAATTATACATCGAATATTTCATTGTTTATACAGCGCGCTTTGAGCCCGGCAAAAATTTCTTCTATCCGTCTGAATGAGGAAGAGAAAAAAGCAGAGGTGTTCCTCAAACCGGAAGAAGTATCGCTGGCTATCGGTAAAGGCGGTTTGAATATCAAACTGGCCAGTATGTTAACTGAGTACACTATCGACGTGTTCCGTGAGTTGGATGAGAATGTAGCTGATGAGGATATCTATCTCGATGAGTTCAGGGATGAAATCGACGGATGGGTGATTGATGCAATCAAGGCTATCGGCATTGATACGGCGAAGGCTGTGTTGAATGCTCCACGCGAGTTGTTGATTGAAAAGACGGACCTGGAAGAAGAGACAGTGGACGAGGTAATACACATTTTGAAATCGGAGTTTGAAGAAGAAGAGCCGGAACAAGGACAAGAACCGGAAAAGGAACAAGAGTAATCAGGTAATTACGATTGGGATTTTCTTCGCTCCATTTATTCATTAAATTTTAAATATGACGATAAGGTTAAACAAAGTTACAAGAGATTTGAATGTAGGAATCGCAACGGTTGTTGAGTTCCTGCAAAAGAAAGGGCATACCGTTGAGGCTAATCCTAATACAAAAATTAGCGAGGAGCAGTACGCTATACTCGTGAAGGAGTTTAGTACAGACAAGAACCTTAGACTTGAATCGGAGCGTTTCATTCAGGAACGTCAGAATAAGGATCGTAATAAGGCGTCGGTTTCGATTGAAGGCTTCGAAAAACAGTCAGAGAAACCGAAGTCGGAAGATGTGATCAAGACAGTCGTACCTGAGGATGCACGTCCGAAGTTTAAACCTGTCGGGAAAATAGACTTGGATAAATTGAACGGTCGTAAAACAGAAAAGGTGGAAAAAGAACCGGAACAGAAAAAAGAAACTGTTGTGGAACGACCTGTTGTTAAACCTGAAGTGAAGAAAGAACCCGAAGCGAAGGTGGAAGAGGTGGCAGCACCTGTTCAGCCTGAACCAGTGGTGAAACAAACTGAAACAGTAAAACAAGCCGAACCGGTAAGACAAGCTGAACCTGTGAAACAGCCTGAGGCAGTGAAACAACCGGAGCCTGTAAGACCGGAACCTGTGAAACAACCGGAACCTACAGTAGAAAAGAAACCGGCAGAAGTTGAAAAAGTAGTGGAAGAAGTGATTAAAGAAGAGCCGAAGGTAAAAGCTGCACCTGTGAAGGCGGAAGAAGATAACAGAGTGGAACGACCTGTAAAAGCAGCATCGGCAGAAGTCGCACCGGCAGCACCGGCAGAGAAAGAACCTTCTAAAGACGATGAAGTATTTAAAATCCGTCAACCGGAATTGGGTGCGAAGATAAATGTGATCGGCCAGATTGACTTGGCAGCATTGAACCAGTCTACTCGTCCCAAGAAAAAATCGAAGGAAGAGAAACGCCGTGAACGCGAAGAGAAAGATAAAATCCGTCAGGATCAGAAGAAGTTGATGAAGGAAGCTATCATCAAAGAGATTCGTAAGGATGATCTCAAGCAACCGAAAGTGGGAGCGAAAGATAACGCTGACGTTAACAAGAAGAAACGGAACCGTATCAACAAGGAGAAGGTGGATGTGAACAACGTGGCAACTTCCAACTTTGCTGCTCCGAGACCGAATGTACAAGGTAAAGGCGGTGCCGGTGGACATGGTGGCAACAACGGTGGTAACGCTGGTGGTGGCAACAACCAAGGCAACAATAACAACCGGAGAAATAACAATAACAATAGAGACCGCTTCAAAAAGCCTGTTATCAAACAGGAAGTGAGCGAGGAAGATGTAGCAAAACAGGTAAAAGAAACGCTTGCACGTCTGACAACCAAAGGCAAGAACAAGACTTCAAAATACCGTAAGGAGAAACGTGAAATGGCT
Organism: Bacteroides congonensis; assembly: GCF_900130125.1. Taxonomy (GTDB): domain Bacteria; phylum Bacteroidota; class Bacteroidia; order Bacteroidales; family Bacteroidaceae; genus Bacteroides; species Bacteroides congonensis. The sequence goes on along the minus strand of NZ_FQXY01000010.1, from coordinate 454,802 downwards.
TCCAACCGTATGCAGGAACTGGAAGACCAGGAAATGGCAGACAGCAAGGTATTGAAGCTCACCGAATTCGTGACAGCCAATGAACTGGCAACGATGATGGACGTTTCTGTCAATCAGGTTATCGCTACTTGTATGAGCATCGGTATCATGGTTTCTATCAACCAGCGTCTGGATGCGGAAACTATCAATCTGGTTGCCGAAGAGTTCGGATTCAAGACTGAATATGTAAGTGCGGAAGTGGCACAGGCCATCGTTGAAGAAGAAGACGCGCCGGAAGATTTGCTGCCGCGCGCTCCGATTGTTACGGTGATGGGACACGTTGACCATGGTAAGACTTCCTTGCTTGACTATATTCGTAAGGCGAATGTAATTGCCGGTGAAGCCGGTGGTATCACACAGCATATCGGTGCATACAACGTGAAGTTGGAAGACGGACGCCGTATCACATTCCTGGATACTCCGGGTCATGAGGCGTTTACCGCTATGCGTGCCCGTGGTGCGAAAGTAACGGATATTGCCATCATTATTGTGGCTGCCGATGATAACGTGATGCCGCAGACGAAGGAAGCAATCAACCATGCGATGGCAGCAGGAGTACCTATTGTATTCGCTATCAATAAGGTGGATAAGCCGACTGCAAATCCGGATAAGATTAAAGAAGAACTGGCCGCTATGAACTACCTTGTTGAAGAATGGGGTGGTAAGTATCAGTCACAAGATATCTCAGCCAAGAAAGGTATGGGGGTAGAAGATCTGTTGGAGAAAGTATTGCTGGAAGCTGAAATGCTTGACTTGAAGGCAAATCCGAATCGTAACGCTTCGGGTTCCATTATTGAGTCTTCATTGGATAAGGGACGTGGATATGTAGCGACTGTGTTGGTATCTAACGGAACCTTGAAGGTAGGAGACATCGTTTTGGCGGGAACAAGCTACGGACGTGTGAAGGCTATGTTTAACGAACGTAACCAGCGCATCAAGGAAGCAGGGCCTTCCGAACCGGCATTGATTCTTGGATTGAATGGCGCTCCTGCCGCAGGTGACACTTTCCATGTAGTCGAAAGCGATCAGGAAGCTCGTGAAATCACCAACAAGCGTGAACAGTTGGCCCGTGAACAGGGCTTGCGTACGCAGAAAATCCTTACATTGGATGAATTGGGCCGTCGTATTGCTTTGGGTAACTTCCAGGAATTGAACATCATCGTTAAGGGTGACGTGGACGGTTCTGTTGAAGCATTGAGCGACTCGTTGATCAAGCTGTCTACGGAACAGATTCAGGTAAATGTCATCCATAAGGGTGTGGGAGCAATCTCCGAGTCAGACGTTTCTCTGGCTGCCGCTTCGGATGCGATTATCGTCGGATTCCAGGTACGTCCTTCGGGCGCTGCCGGTAAGATGGCCGACCAGGAAGGTGTCGACATCCGTAAGTACTCTGTCATCTACGACGCAATCGAAGAGGTGAAAGCTGCTATGGAAGGTATGTTGGCTCCGGAACTGAAGGAACAGATTACTGCGACTATCGAAATCCGCGAAGTGTTCAACATCACGAAGGTGGGTCTTGTAGCAGGTGCAATGGTGAAGAGCGGCAAGGTGAAACGCAGCGACAAGGCTCGTTTGATTCGCGATGGTATCGTTATCTTTACCGGAAACATTAATGCTTTGAAACGTTTCAAGGACGATGTGAAGGAAGTAGGTACAAACTTCGAGTGCGGTATCAGTTTAGTGAACTGCAACGACATGAAGGTGGGCGATATGATCGAGGCGTTCGAAGAAATTGAAGTGAAACAGACACTGTAATAAAGCAGTGCTGAATCTATATCAGGCACGGATTACGCGGATTTCACGGTTCTTAATAAATCCGTGAGATTCGTGAAATCCGTGCCTGAATTATATAATAGAACAGAGATATATGACAACGATTGATATCATAATCCTTATTATAGTGGGCGCAGGGGCGATTGTAGGTTTTATAAAAGGCTTCATCCGTCAGTTGGCTTCTATCTTGGGATTGATAGTCGGCCTGATGGCGGCGAAGGCTTTATACGCTTCTTTGGCAGAAAAGCTCTGTCCGACAGTGACCGATTCGATGACCGTTGCGCAGGTATTGGCTTTTATCATGATTTGGATAGCCGTCCCGCTGATTTTTGTACTGATTGCTTCGTTGTTGACAAAAGCTATGAAAGCCGTTTCCTTGAATTGGCTGAACCGTTGGTTGGGAAGCGGGCTGGGAGCATTGAAGTTCCTGTTGTTAACAAGTGTGGTGATTGGTGCGATACAGTTCATAGATGGCGATAATAAGTTAATTAGTGCAACAAAAAAGGAGGAATCTTTGTTATATTATCCGATGGAAACGTTTGCGGGGATATTTTTTCCTGCTGCAAAGAATATGACGCAACAATATATATTAGAGAATAAAGATGCAACAAGAAGAACCCAATAAAAAGAAACCCGATCAGAAAGATGAACTCGAAGGGAAGAAGACCGATAATGAGTTTGTCAGGAAGTTTGCGGAAGAGAAATATAAGTATGGCTTCACTACAGAGGTACATACGGATATCATTGAGCGTGGACTCAATGAGGACGTGATTCGTTTGATTTCATCGAAGAAGGACGAGCCGGAGTGGATGCTGGATTTCCGGCTGAAAGCGTACCGTCATTGGCTGACGTTGGAGATGCCTACCTGGGCACATCTCCGTATTCCTGAAATTGACTATCAGGCTATTTCCTATTATGCCGACCCGACCAAGAAGAAAGAAGGGCCGAAGAGTATGGAAGAAGTAGACCCTGAACTGATAAAGACATTCAATAAACTGGGAATCCCTCTGGAAGAGCAGATGGCGCTTAGCGGAATGGCGGTGGATGCCGTTATGGACTCCGTTTCCGTAAAGACTACCTTCAAGGAGACACTGATGGAGAAAGGAATTATTTTCTGCTCGTTCAGTGAAGCGGTACGGGAGCACCCGGACTTGGTCAAGAAATATATGGGCTCGGTAGTAGGCTACCGTGATAATTTCTTTGCTGCGTTGAACTCGGCTGTGTTCTCGGACGGTTCATTCGTTTATATTCCGAAAGGGGTACGCTGCCCGATGGAACTTTCCACTTATTTCCGTATCAATGCCCGTAACACGGGACAGTTTGAACGTACATTGATTATAGCGGATGATGACTCCTATGTTTCTTATCTCGAAGGATGTACGGCTCCGATGCGTGATGAGAATCAGTTGCATGCCGCTATCGTGGAAATCATCGTGCACGACCGTGCCGAAGTAAAATACAGCACCGTTCAGAACTGGTATCCGGGAGATGCCGAAGGTAAGGGTGGTGTATATAACTTTGTGACAAAACGCGGTAACTGCAAAGGAGTGGATAGCAAACTCTCCTGGACACAGGTGGAAACCGGTTCGGCAATTACCTGGAAATATCCTTCCTGCATTCTGACAGGTGATAATTCGACAGCCGAGTTCTATTCCGTGGCTGTGACAAACAATTATCAGCAGGCGGATACCGGTACCAAGATGATTCATCTGGGCAAGAATACCCGTAGCACGATTGTGAGTAAAGGTATCTCTGCCGGACATAGCGAGAATTCCTATCGCGGACTGGTACGTGTAGCGGAGAAAGCGGACAATGCCCGTAATTACAGCCAGTGTGACTCTCTGTTGCTGGGAGATAAGTGCGGTGCGCATACTTTCCCGTATATGGATATTCGCAATGAGACAGGAGTGGTGGAGCATGAAGCTACGACAAGCAAGATTAATGAAGACCAGATATTCTATTGCAATCAGCGCGGTATCCCGACAGAAGATGCTATCGGACTGATTGTGAACGGATATGCGAAAGAAGTTTTGAATAAGCTTCCGATGGAATTTGCGGTAGAAGCGCAGAAGTTGCTTACTATTTCGTTGGAAGGAAGTGTAGGATAAAAAATAAAAGTGATTATGTTAGAAATAAAAGACCTGCATGCCAGCATTAATGGCAAAGAGATATTGAAAGGCATCAACCTGACGGTGAAGCCGGGCGAAATACATGCAATCATGGGGCCGAACGGTTCCGGTAAGAGTACACTTTCTTCCGTCCTGGTAGGTAATCCTGCTTTTGAGGTAACGAAAGGCTCGGTCACTTTTTATGGAAAGAATCTGTTGGAGTTGAGTCCCGAAGACCGTAGCCACGAAGGTATCTTCCTTAGTTTCCAGTATCCGGTGGAAATTCCCGGTGTAAGTATGGTGAACTTTATGCGTGCTGCCGTGAACGAGCAACGCAAATATAAAGGTCTGCCCGCACTGACAGCCAGTGAGTTCCTGAAACAGATGCGTGAGAAACGTGCAGTCGTTGAACTAGACAATAAACTGGCTAACCGTTCGGTGAACGAAGGCTTCTCCGGTGGCGAAAAGAAACGCAACGAAATCTTCCAGATGGCGATGCTTGAACCGCGTTTGAGTATTCTCGACGAAACAGACTCCGGCCTGGACATCGACGCGCTCCGTATTGTAGCCGAAGGAGTGAACAAACTGAAAACTCCCGATACAAGCACGATTGTCATCACTCACTATCAACGTCTGCTCGATTATATCAAACCGGATGTGGTACATGTACTTTATAAAGGCCGTATCGTAAAAACTGCCGGACCGGAACTTGCCTTGGAACTGGAAGAAAAAGGATATGACTGGATTAAGAAAGAAGTAGGAGAATAATGATGAATGCTGAACAACAATACATAGACCTCTTCTCACAGACGGAAGCCATGATCTGCAAGCATAGTGCCGAAGTGCTGAATGCACCCCGTGCCGCTGCCTTTGCCGATTTTGAGCGAATCGGATTCCCGACCCGTAAGATGGAGAAGTACAAATATACGGATGTAAGCAAATATTTTGAACCGGACTTCGGACTGAACCTGAATCGTCTTGCTATTCCGGTCAATCCGTATGAAGTGTTTAAGTGCGACGTGCCGAATATGAGTACTGCCCTGTATTTCGTAGTCAACGATGCATTTTATAACAAGGCACTTCCCAAAAGCCATTTGCCGGAAGGCGTTATCTTCGGTAGTCTGAAAGACGTAGCCGGACAACATCCTGAACTGGTGAAGAAGTATTACGGCAAACTGGCGGATACTTCCAAAGATGGCGTGACGGCTTTCAATACCACTTTTGCACAAGACGGCGTCATCTTCTATGTACCGAAAAATGTAATTGTGGAAAAGCCCATCCAGTTGGTAAACATCCTGCGTGCAGACGTCAACTTTATGGTAAACCGGCGTGTGCTGATTATCCTGGAAGATGGCGCACAAGCCCGCTTGTTGATTTGTGACCATGCCATGGATAACGTGAATTTCCTTGCAACGCAGGTCATTGAAGTCTTTGCCGGAGAGAATGCCGTGTTCGATATGTACGAACTGGAAGAAACACATACCAGTACAGTCCGTATCAGCAACCTGTACGTAAAACAGGAAGCGAACAGTAATGTCCTGCTGAATGGCATGACCTTGCATAACGGTACTACCCGCAATACAACCGAAGTGCTGCTGGCAGGCGAAGGTGCTGAAATAAACCTTTGCGGTATGGCAATTGCCGACAAGAACCAGCACGTAGATAATAATACAAGCATCGACCATGCAGTGCCGAACTGTACCAGTAAAGAGTTGTTCAAATACGTTCTCGACGACCAGTCGGTAGGCGCATTTACCGGACTGGTATTGGTACGTCCAGACGCACAGCATACCAACTCGCAACAGACCAACCGGAACCTTTGCGCTACACGTGATGCCCGCATGTACACACAGCCGCAGTTGGAAATTTATGCCGATGATGTGAAATGTTCGCATGGAGCAACCGTCGGACAACTGGACGAGAATGCATTATTCTACATGCGTTCACGTGGAATTGACGAGAAAGAAGCCCGTTTGTTGCTGATGTTCGCGTTTGTCAATGAAGTCATTGATACCATTCGTCTGGATGTGCTGAAAGACCGTCTGCATCTATTGGTAGAAAAACGCTTCCGTGGCGAATTGAATAGATGCCAGGGTTGTGCAATCTGTAAATGATGATTAATCACTAAGAAAATGGATATTCAAAAGATACGTGAGGATTTCCCGATACTAAGCCGTACGGTCTACGGTAAACCTTTGGTTTACTTCGACAACGGTGCAACGACTCAAAAACCCCGTTTGGTAGTTGATTCGTTGGTGGACGAGTATTATTCCGTGAATGCGAACGTGCACCGCGGCGTGCATTACCTCTCGCAACAAGCCACGGAACTGCATGAAGCCTCCCGTGAAACGGTGCGTCAGTTTATCAATGCCCGTAGCACGGGCGAAGTAGTCTTTACCCGTGGAACAACGGAAAGCATCAATCTTCTTGTCTCCAGTTTTGGTGATGAGTTTATGCAAGCGGGCGACGAAGTTATTCTCTCAGTGATGGAACATCACAGCAATATCGTTCCCTGGCAATTGTTGGCAGCCCGCAAAGGCATTGCCATCAAAGTAATCCCCATGAACGACAAAGGTGAACTGCTACTGGATGAATACGAAAAGCTTTTCTCCGAACGTACGAAGATTGTCAGCGTAGTTCAGGTTTCCAATGTCTTGGGTACAGTAAATCCGGTGAAGGAAATGATTGCTACCGCTCATGCTCACGGTGTACCTTGCCTGATTGATGCAGCCCAGTCCATCCCTCACATGAAGGTGGACGTACAGGATTTGGATGCCGATTTCTTGGTATTCTCCGCTCACAAGGTATACGGTCCGACGGGAGTCGGCGTACTTTATGGAAAAGAAGAATGGCTGGACCGTATGCCGCCTTACCAGGGCGGGGGAGAGATGATTCAACACGTCTCCTTCGAGAAAACAACGTTCAACGAACTTCCTTTCAAGTTTGAAGCCGGTACGCCCGATTACATCGGAACCACAGGTTTGGCAAAAGCCCTCGACTACGTGAACGGCATCGGCATGGAAAAGATTGCGAAGCATGAGCATGAACTGACAACCTACGCCCTGCAACGCCTGAAAGAAATACCTGATATGCGTATATTCGGTGAAGCTGCCGAACGGGGGGCGGTAATCTCCTTCCTGGTAGGTAATATCCACCATTTCGACTTAGGCACTTTGCTCGATCGTTTGGGGATTGCCGTCCGTACCGGACACCATTGCGCGCAACCCTTGATGCAGCGACTGGGTATTGAAGGAACTGTCAGGGCATCATTCGCCATGTATAATACGAAAGCGGAGATTGATGCGCTGGTGGCCGGAATCGAACGCGTCAGCCGTATGTTTTAAAATATAAATCGCTGTTCCTGTGAGGGATGGCGATTTTTTTATTCTTTAACTAAAAAAAGATGCCTTCAAGTGCAGTGATTTGAAGTTTCAAGCGTCTAATATATAAAATGAATATTTGGAGGGTCGTGAGACTATGCTTATATTATAAATTCTCTCTCTTTAACATTAATGGCAGCTATATCGTAAAAAGTTACGGTATAGCTGCAACTTTTTAGGGGTGTTTATTCCGCAGTCAATTCAATCACACGGCTGAAAGCCTGGTTTGTGGTGAACGCATGGATTCCCACTTTCATCAGATAATCTCCTGAATATGTCTTTTCGTTGGCGTCCAGATTAGATTTTTTGTTCGGCATCAGATTGATTTCTTTCACCTTATACATCTTCTTCGCATCCAATCCCTGTAATTTCACGGGAAGCAGCTTTTCTGCATAACGCGGATGAATGTCGTACGTATAGAGAACAGCCTTATTCTTGTCCGGTGCGGCATACATCACAGACATGTGGTTGCCGTCATAAGGGGAAACCAGTCTGTATTGGTCGCCGTCTAAAATTACTTTTTTCAAGCGTGTCCAGTTGGCTACCGCGTTCTGGCAATAAGTCAGTTCGTCTGCATTCAGTTCTTTCAGTCCGAGGTCGAAGCCTAATTTGCACATACTGGCTACGTCCGTGCGGAACTTTACACTAGTCTTTTTGTTCCAGCTGGTCACGTGTGCGCACATCGCTTTTGCCGGGAAGATTTGTGAAAATCCCCATTGGATAAACAGGCGTTCTATCGGGTCGGTATTATCGCTGCACCAAAATTCAGTGTAATATTTCAACGCTTCATAGTCACAGCGTGCGCCACCACCGGAGCAAAGCATCATCGGCGTATTGGGATATTTCTCCTTTACACGTTTCAGCACATTGTAAATGCCGCGTACATGGTCGATATAAAGCTGTCCCTGCTTGTCCTTCAGATACGGAGAATAAATATTCGTGATCGGAGAGTTGCAATCCCATTTGAAGAAAGCTACTTCGGGATTCTCGGTCAGGATATTGTCTACTACGTCGAAAACAAAATCCTGTACTTTCGGATTACTGAGGTCGAGCACCAACTGGTTGCGATAGTAATAAGTTTCGCGGTTGGGCAGCGTGATAGCCCAGTCGGGGTGTTTCTCGAACAGTTCACTTTTCGGATTCACCATTTCCGGTTCAATCCAGATTCCGAATTTCACTCCGGCTTCCTTGGCGGATTTCACAAGTGCGGGAATACCGCCGGGGAGTTTGGACTTCATTACTTCCCAGTCACCCAGTCCGGCATTGTCACTGTTGCGCGGGTGCTTGTTGCCGAACCAACCGTCGTCGAGCAGGAACATATCCACACCGAGATGTCTGGCTTCCTTCATTAGTTCGGAGAGTAATTCTTCGTTGAATTTGAAGTAGGTGTTTTCCCAGTTGTTCAGCAGAGTGAGACGGTCGCCTTGTCCGTCCTTTAATTGATGGTTGCGTGCCCAGGCATGGAGATTGCGGCTGGCTTCGCCTGTACCGTTATTACTGAAAGTGAACATAAATTCGGGAGTCGTAAATACTTCGTTCGCTTTCAACTCATAATCAGAAGCATAAGGATTGATAGCCGGGATTACGCGAAGGTTGCCTACATTGTCCACTTCAAAAGTAAACTGGAAATTCCCTGTCCATCCGATAGTACCCAGCATCACACGTCCCTGTGTTTCCTGTGCCGGTTGCTCGATACCGAGTTCGAAGAACGGATGCGTGTGCATGGCGGCACGGCTTCCGAGCTTGGTGTCGATTACTTTCTTGCCGAATCGCAGCGGCTGTGTACTCATCTGTGCCTCTTTCGCCCAGTCACTGCTGAACTCAGTCAGATAATATTCATTTGCGGAGAAATAGAGCATAGTGGAAGCATAACGCCACAAAGTGACCGGCTTCTTTTCATTATGCTTTATTTCACTCCATGTTTTGATAACGTTCTCTTTCGGATAAGCGATATAATGCAAAGTCACTTCTACCGGATATTGGTCGTCTTTCAGACGGATGATTGTTTCCGTTCCGCCTGTGACTGCTTTCTGTTCGGAAGATACATAACGGAGGATGGTGCTCGGATTGCCATCACTGTGCGTAATGGCTACGGCAGGTTCAAAGTAATCCTCTGCACCGGAGCCCGGATATACTTCCCAGCCGCGGGTAGATACGCTTCCGTCGCTACCGCCTTTCACATAAGGGGAGAAATGGTCAATGTCACGTTCGTTCAGCAACTTATCGCCGAGATAAGCCTGATAAAGGCGTCCGTTCGGAGCCACTTGAAGGATTAAATCCGTGTTGTCCGTTGCGATGCGGATTACATTCTGTTCTTGTGCGTCCACTAGCGTAAGCGTGAACAATGCCAGTAGCAATGCAAATAGTTTCTTCATGGTTTTTAATAATAATTATTCGGTATTAGTTAGTTTGCGGGTATTAGTGCGCCACAAAGATAATGATAATTTGTCATGTATAAGCGATAATCCGGTTGGTAGGGATAAAGATAGGCGGTAGAAGGCTACAGATAATTAATAAGGAATAAATAAAATTGCCTATACGTCTATAAATTAATCACTTATAGTTTCCTGTAATTTCCTAACATGGAAACTCACGTATCTCTACGGGGAAACAATCGTTTCCTTACGGGGATACGGTCGTTTCTCTACGAGGATACTGGCGTTTCCTTACGGGGAACCGAATTTGATGGTATACCATCTTATTATGAAGGGTAATTGTATGGAAACCAGCTAACAAGGCAAGTAACTACAAACGACTTGTTCATTCGGAACTATGTGCGAAAGATTGTTCCTTTCAGAGTAGAAAATTCTTTCTCCTTTGCTTGCTTTTTTCGATTGATTTCCATACTTTTAGCGACTGTAAACCCTTTAATAATTTTGAATCTATGGATAACATTCTTTTCTGGTTGGTTCCAGTCGCTTCCGTGTTAGCCCTCTGTTTTGCTTATTACTTTCATAAGCAAATGATGAAAGAGAGTGAAGGTACACCCCAAATGATAAAAATAGCCGCCGCTGTGCGCAAAGGGGCTATGTCTTATCTGAAACAACAGTACAAAATAGTAGGTTGTGTATTCCTGGGACTGGTTATTTTGTTTTCGATAATGGCTTATGGCTTTCACGTACAGAACGCATGGGTACCCATTGCTTTCCTGACGGGTGGTTTCTTCTCCGGTCTTTCCGGTTTCCTTGGAATGAAAACGGCCACGTATGCTTCGGCACGTACCGCCAATGCAGCCCGTAACTCACTGAATGCCGGACTGAGAATCGCTTTCCGAAGCGGCGCGGTGATGGGACTGGTGGTTGTCGGCCTTGGTTTGCTTGATATTTCCTTTTGGTATCTGTTGCTGAACGCGGTAATTCCTGCCGACGCGCTGACGCCTACTCATAAACTCTGCGTGATTACTACTACGATGCTGACTTTCGGTATGGGAGCTTCCACACAAGCGCTCTTTGCCCGTGTGGGTGGCGGTATCTATACAAAAGCCGCTGACGTCGGAGCCGACCTGGTAGGCAAGGTGGAAGCCGGAATCCCGGAAGACGACCCGCGCAATCCTGCTACGATTGCCGATAATGTCGGTGATAACGTCGGTGACGTGGCCGGTATGGGAGCCGACCTATACGAATCTTATTGCGGTTCCATCCTGGCGACGGCCGCATTGGGCGCTGCCGCCTTTATCCATTCGGCGGATACGGTGATGCAGTTCAAAGCCGTAATTGCTCCGATGTTGATTGCGGCTGTCGGCATTATCCTTTCTATTATAGGTATATTCGCTGTCCGTACCAAAGAGAATGCGACGATGAAAGATTTGCTCGGTTCGTTGGCTTTTGGCACGAATCTCAGTTCGGCACTTATCGTAGCTGCTACCTTCCTTATATTATGGTTCTTGCAACTTGATAACTGGCTTTTGATTTCTTGTGCCGTAGTAGTCGGCTTGTTGATAGGCATCGTAATCGGACGCTCTACTGAATATTATACTTCCCAATCCTATCGTCCCACGCAGAAATTGAGTGAAAGCGGTAAGACCGGCCCTGCTACGGTCATTATCTCCGGTATCGGTTTAGGAATGCTTTCTACAGCTATCCCTGTGATTGCCGTAGTGGTGGGTATCATTGCTTCCTATTTATTAGCTTCCGGCGGTGATTTTGCCAATGTCGGTATGGGATTGTACGGAATCGGTATTGCCGCTGTCGGCATGCTTTCTACACTGGGAATCACACTGGCTACGGATGCTTACGGCCCGATTGCCGATAATGCGGGTGGTAATGCTGAAATGTCCGGCTTGGGTGCTGAAGTCCGCAAGCGTACCGATGCGCTCGATTCATTGGGTAATACGACCGCCGCCACCGGAAAAGGTTTTGCCATCGGTTCTGCCGCATTGACCGGACTGGCTTTGCTGGCATCCTATATTGAGGAAATCCGAATCGGCCTGACCCGTCTCGGAAGTATGAATCTGACTTTGCCCGACGGAAGTCCCTTTAACGTGGCGAATGCGACATTTACGGACTTCATGAATTTTTATGAAGTGAACCTGATGAATCCGAAAGTGCTTGCGGGCATGTTTCTCGGTTCGATGATGGCTTTCCTGTTCTGCGGTTTGACAATGAATGCGGTTGGACGTGCGGCAGGACATATGGTAGACGAAGTGCGCCGCCAATTCCGTGAAATAAAAGGTATCTTGACAGGCGAGACGGAACCGGATTACGAACGTTGTGTTGAAATCTCGACAAAAGGGGCGCAAAAAGAAATGGTCGTTCCTTCCCTCATTGCTATTATTGCCCCTATCCTTACAGGGCTTATCTTTGGTGTTCCCGGTGTGCTTGGCTTGTTAATCGGTGGTTTGAGCAGCGGTTTCGTTCTGGCTATTTTTATGGCCAATGCCGGTGGTGCATGGGATAACGCAAAGAAGTATGTAGAAGAAGGCAACTTCGGTGGCAAAGGCGGTGAAGTTCATAAGGCAACCGTAGTAGGTGACACGGTAGGCGACCCGTTTAAGGATACGTCCGGCCCCAGCTTGAATATCCTGATAAAGCTGATGAGTATGGTAGCCATCGTGATGGCAGGACTTACTGTCGCCTGGAGTTTATTCTAAGAAGTGAGAAAGAAATAAGAAATAACCAAGAAAAAGGAGACAAAAAGCAAGTCTCCTTTTTTTATTTCCTTTACCTTTGCACCTGAATAAAAACGATAAAGATGTTATTACCTTATTTAAATGAGAATCTGATTGAAGCAGGATGCGACGAAGCAGGCCGTGGCTGTCTGGCAGGTGCGGTATATGCCGCTGCGGTTATTCTTCCGAAAGATTTTAAGAATGAGTTGTTGAATGACTCCAAGCAACTGACGGAGAAACAGCGCTACGCATTGCGTGAGGTAATAGAAAAGGAAGCCATAGCCTGGGCGGTTGGCGTTGTCTCACCCGAAGAAATAGATGAGATAAACATCCTGCGTGCTTCCTTTTTGGCCATGCACCGTGCTGTCGACCAATTAACTACCCGTCCGCAACATCTGCTGATTGACGGAAACCGTTTCAATAAATATCCCGATATTCCCCATACTACTGTAATAAAGGGAGATGGGAAGTATCTTTCAATAGCCGCTGCATCCATTTTAGCCAAAACATACAGGGATGACTATATGAACCGTCTTCACGAAGAGTTTCCATCTTACGACTGGAATCATAATAAAGGTTACCCGACTAAAAAACATCGTACCGCCATTGCCGAACATGGGACTACTCCTTATCATCGTTTAACGTTTAATTTATTAGGAGACGGGCAACTCTCTTTGCATTTATAAGTCTGTTTTATCTCTTATAAAATTATATTTTCTACATTTTTTTGCAGAATAAGCACGATTTTGTTACGTTTAGTATTAAAATTGTTCTGTTTAGGCTGAAAAAGTGTTGCCCCGTGCTTTTATTTGTTATCGAAATACTATATATTTGCAAACGATAATAAGAATTAAAAAGTATAAAATCATGGCAACGAACAAGCTATTATGGTCTTCTAAGCTCATTGGGGTTTTTTCTATTATGTTGGTTTGCGCTCTTTCTGCAAATGCACAGTTCCTGCGTACTTCCTATTTCATGGAAGGGACGCACTATCGTCAACAGTTAAATCCGGCTTTGACACCGACGAAAGGTTACTTCAATCTTCCGGTAATTGGTGCCGTAAATGCAACGGTTGGTTCTACTTCGTTAGGATATCAGGATATCATTGATATCATTGATGATGGCGATGATTTCTATACCAAACCGGATTTCATGAATCGTCTGAAAGATAATAATAAACTGAATGTGAACTTCAGTACAGAGATTCTTTCTGCCGGATGGTACAAAGGAAAGAACTTTTGGTCATTCAATGTTGGTCTTCGTGCGGATATTGGTGCGAACCTGACTAAGAATATGTTTACTTTCTTGAATGAGATGGATGCAATAGAAGATAACTGGAGAAACAGTAATTATGATATTAGCAACCAGCAATTGGATATCAATGCTTACGCTGAAGTTGGCTTGGGGCTTTCACGTCAGATAAACAGTCGTTTGACAGTAGGCGCTAGAGTGAAAGCTTTGTTGGGTATCGGTAATATGAAGTTGAAACTTAATAATGTGGCAATGAACGCGAGTTTGCCTAGCGATGCTCGTATTAGTCAGTTGCAAGACCCTGCATATTTGTCTGGCTTGAATGCTGCGGATATTACGAAGTTAAGAAATGAAATTAATAACTATCACGCTAATTTGGCAGTAGATGCTCATTTGGAAAGTTCTTTCAAGGGATTGAATTTGAAAAAAGAAGATGGACAGGACTATATTAGTGATTTCGACTTTGAGAGTAAGGATATGGGAATCGCAGGTTATGGTTTTGGTATTGACTTGGGAGCATCTTACAAGATTATGGATAATCTGACTGTATCTGCTTCTATTTTGGATTTGGGATTCATCACATGGTCAAAAGGTAGTACTCAAATAGCTAATGCTAATGCAGCTGGTATTGATATGAAGGGAAGTGACTATACATCAGGTATTGACCCTAATGATATCCCTGGAAGTATTGTTGCTATTGAAAATAATATTAAAAATTTGCAGACAGATGCCAATGGATATATGGAACGTGTTAGCGGTGGTGACGTACTCGATTATGAAATGTTGCAACTTAGAACGGAAGAGGCAAGTAAGTCTCGTAAATCTCGTTTGGCTTCCACATTAGTATTGGGTGCTGAGTATGGTTTATTCGAAAATAAATTGGGACTTGGCGTATTATCTACAACTCGTTTTGTACAGCCTGATGCACTTACTGAATTAACATTCTCTGCAAACTATCGTCCGAAAAGCTGGTTTAACGTAGCACTTAGTTACTCCGTTATTCAGTCAGCAGGTAAATCATTCGGTCTGGGTCTGAAATTAGGCCCGGTATTCCTCGGAACTGACTATATGTTCTTAGGAAAGAACTCTAACTCTGTTAACGGATTTGTTGGAGTATCTATTCCGTTGGGTGGAAGAAAAGTAAGCAAACAAGGATAAATATAGAATGAAATAGAATTTAATTTCTCTCTCTAAACATTCTCTTTTAATTAATTCTCTATCGAAGTAAAAACGTATAATTTCAGCCTACTGTCTGCGACTAGATAGTAGGCTGTATTTTTGGTATTTAGAACCATTTAATCTTTCTGAATATCACGAACGCCAGAGTTGACAATCCGATAGAGAATAATACAATCAGGGAAAAAGCGAAAGGAACCTCTTCCAAATGAATGTCCACATTCATGCCATAGAAACTGGCAATCAATGTCGGAAGCATCAGGACTATTGACAAGCTGGTCATGCGCTTCATGATTGTATTCACATTGTTGGAGATAATGGAAGCAAAGGCATCCATTGTTCCTGTGAGAATGTCACTGTAAATATTTACGGTATTAAGTGCCTGTTTCAATTCGATAATCACATCCTCTACCAGTTCCTTATCCAGAAAATCGGTATCTTGGAAAATCGTTTTCAGTTTACCGATCATCACTTCGTTTCCACGGATGGAAGTGTTGAAGTAAACCAGTGTTTTCTGTAGTTTCATCAGGCGGAGCAAGTCTTCGTTACGAATACTACGCTCCAACTCTTTTTCCGCGGCACTGATATCCAAATTGATTTGTTTCAGATACTTCAGGAACCATACGGCAGAAGAGTAGATAAGCCGGAAAATCAAGTCGAGCTTATTGCGGACAACAATTCCTTTTCTGCGGGTATGTTCGATAAAGTCCGGCAATAAGTCGGTGTCATGATAACAGACGGATACAATGATCTCATTGTTCGTGATAATACCAATAGGTACAGTGTCGAAGGGCAGACTGCCGTTCTGCTTGTTTTGCAACGGGATACGTAGGATAGTAAGCAGCCAGTTACCTTCCGTGTCCGTACGCGGACGTTCGTCCGTATCGGCTATATCGTCAAGAAATGATTCGGGAACATTGAGCGTCTTGGTCAGAAATTCAAAGTCATCATCATTCGGGCATACTACGTTTACCCAACTGTTGGGAAGCCATTGTGTCTTTTCCACAAAGCCGGCTTCACAATAAAGATATGTTCTCATCTTATTGTCTCCTTTCGTTGTTTAGCACGAGCAGAGACACCAGTTTGCAATGACTCTGTTCGCTTTAATTAATACTAGTTGTGCACGTTCGCGGGTTTGAATCGTCCATATTTCTATGATTTTAATTTAAAAGCGGTGCAAAGGTAAGCAAAATCTGACGGATAACTTACCTTTACGTCATTTTTTATGCTTTCTTTCCGTACAAGACAGACTTTTTCTGTCATATCTTATAATTCCTCAGATTTCTTGAAATGTTTCTGAACATACTCTTCAAGCTCCCAAGCTGTTGGAGGATTGATGGTCACACTGCCGTCCTTTTGTATTAATTCGTAATGTGGAATACCGTTGAATTTGAATAATTCACGGAGATATTCGAATTCATTTTCACCAATCCGGTATGAAACTTCTCCTTCCAGATTTTTTGCTACATATTCATCGTATGTTTTTCTCGGGGATGAACGTTCGTCTGTGATATAGATGAACTGGATTTCGGGATGGTTCTTATAGTCTTTGCGTAATTGCGCAGTGGCCTCTATACCCATTCTGCATCCGCCACAACTTGTAGCCCAAAAGTCAATAAACAATATTTTACCGGAATGCGCTTTGATGATATTCCGAAAGATTTCAGTAGCTTTTCCTTCCGGTAACCGGTAGGTTTTATCAGCTTTCTTTGAAAAGATGGTGTCGAATATACGATTCGTTTCAGCAGTCAGGATAGGGTATGTAAGATATTTATTCAGGCTATTTATATATTTCTTTGCGGCGGAAGGGGTATTATATGTCTTTAGGTCGTATTGTAAGCGGCGTACGAGTGTAGTCTGCCAAAGAAAACTATTATCCTGCCCGCTTAACAGGCTGATTACCGAGTCTCCTTTCGTCAGATACTCTTCGGCTTTATGGAGCGTCTGCTCATCCTGTTTTCGATTTGAAATATTCGGTGTTTCCTTATTGGCAGGACGGGAGAGGAACTTCTTTTCATAGGCATCGCTCTGGACTTCGCTTAGAGGTGGCATAAATTCAAACCGGTTGACAAACTCTCTATATCCTTTGTCTGCGAGCAAAGACTCGTCGTTCAAAGAAATATCTTTCAGAAAATCATAATAATTATTTCCCGCTTTCATCTTCAATGCCTGATTGGCAGTATCCCGCTCTGCAAAAACATTCCTATATGCCATGAAATTTAAAAGAATTTTTCCTTTTTCCAATGCTAACTTGTTTTTTATCAGATGAATCGCTTTGGGTGATGCCGCATAGATTTGTGCTAATGAGTCGCCAATCTGGTTGAGCCTGATAGATGCCGTTTGTATTTCTTGCTTAAACAAGTCAGGCGGAAATCCATTTTTTGCCTTTGTGTATACATCATTATCGTATCTTATTAAATCACTCAGCTTGTCATACATTTGAGAAAGAGCGGCGGAAGGCCCCATCATTTTAATGCTATCATAACTGCCTTCATCATCAACATATATGGATAATGTCTGTCCGGGTTCTATATAGAATGAAATATAATGGTTGCCTAGCGACAGGAGATTTTCTATTGGATAATTAAGTACAAGTTTGCATTCAAAGCTGCCGTCAGGATTTATGTTGACTACTGTGGGACGGTCTTCTCGTGTCAGTTCATTGCTTATTAACAGGGTGGTACCGGCTGTGTGGGTATATCTGTCTATATAGCCTTGCAGATAAGCGGTATCTTTGCGTATAAATTCTTTGAAGTCAGTTTCGGTTGTCACCAGAGGTTTGCTGTTTGTCTCTTTGGTATATCGCAGTTCATTGGAACCTTTGAATTTAATCAGGCAATCTCCGTCGGGTTGAGGAGCGAACCGTAACGTTTCTATAGCGGCATTTCTTTTGTCTTGCACGGTCAATTCGATGTAGTCGCCTAGTTTGCGTATGCTTTTATGGGTAAACATCCGGTTCTGTATGATGCATACGGAATCATAGATGCCATATTCCCATTGGTTGGGAATGTCCGCTCTGAACCAGTTTCCTCTGATAGATTGGAGAAGGGAAGTCTCATTCGTGAGATGGGAATTGCCTGCTGTTTTAACAGGGGAGTCGTTAATGTTTTGTGCGGTTGAAATACCGGATAATAGCAATGCAAGACTAAGTAGGATTGTTTTCATACTCTTCATGTTTGGAGGTTGTCTTACAAAGAAAGGAAAATCCTTGAGACTTCCTTTACTCATCCACTGTAACTTAACATAGATTAAACGTTCAGATTACCATCTTTTTCGTACCTTTGCGCCCGAAAATCAGAGTGATAATTTAAATATTGAAATATTATGAGCAAGAAAGCCCTTTTAATGATCCTCGATGGTTGGGGACTAGGTGACCAAAAGAAAGACGACGTAATCTTCAACACTCCCACTCCTTACTGGGATTATCTGACAACTACTTATCCTCACTCCCAGCTTCAGGCAAGTGGTGAAAACGTAGGTTTGCCCGACGGACAGATGGGTAACTCTGAAGTTGGTCACTTGAATATCGGTGCCGGACGCGTGGTTTATCAGGATTTGGTAAAAATCAACCGTGCATGTGCTGACAACAGCATAATGAAGAATCCTGAAGTTGTTTCAGCTTTCTCTTATGCAAAAGAAAACGGAAAGAACATTCATTTCATGGGCTTGACTTCCAATGGTGGCGTGCACAGCTCACTCGTTCATCTTTTCAAACTTTGCGACATCGCTAAAGAATACAATATCGACAATACATTCATCCACTGCTTCATGGACGGTCGCGACACTGACCCGAAGAGCGGTAAGGGTTTTATTGAAGAACTTACTGCACACTGCGAGAAATCGGGCGGAAAGGTTGCTTCCATCATCGGCCGTTATTATGCTATGGATCGTGACAAACGTTGGGAACGCGTGAAAGAAGCATATGACCTGTTGGTGAACGGTGAAGGTAAGAAAGCTACCGACATGGTTCAGGCAATGCAGGAATCTTATGATGAAGGCGTGACAGACGAATTTATCAAGCCGATTGTAAATGCAAACGTTGACGGAACAATCAAGGAAGGCGATGTGGTAATCTTCTTCAATTACCGTAACGACCGTGCAAAAGAGTTGACTGTCGTACTGACTCAGCAGGATATGCCGGAAGCAGGCATGCATACAATCCCAGGTCTGCAATATTACTGTATGACTCCGTATGACGCTTCTTTCAAGGGTGTTCATATCCTGTTTGATAAAGAAAATGTATCCAACACATTAGGCGAATATCTTGCTGCCAATGGCAAGAGCCAGCTTCATATCGCTGAAACGGAGAAGTATGCCCATGTGACATTCTTCCTCAACGGTGGACGTGAAACTCCGTTTGACAAGGAAGACCGTATCCTCGTTCCATCTCCGAAAGTGGCTACTTATGACTTGAAACCGGAAATGAGCGCTTACGAAGTGAAAGATAAACTGGTAGCTGCCATCAACGAAAACAAATACGATTTCATTGTAGTGAACTTCGCCAACGGTGACATGGTAGGCCATACCGGCATTTACGAAGCTATCGAGAAAGCAGTTATCGCTGTAGACGCTTGCGTGAAGGATGTAATCGAAGCTGCCAAAGCACAGGATTACGAAGCAATCATCATTGCTGACCATGGTAATGCCGACCGTGCTTTGAACGAAGACGGTACTCCGAACACCGCTCACTCTATGAACCCTGTTCCTTGTATTTACGTAACAGAGAACAAGGCTGCGAAAGTAGAAAACGGTCGTTTGGCTGACGTTGCTCCGACTATCTTGAAGATTATGGGTCTGGAAGTTCCGGCTGAAATGGACGGAAACGTTTTGATTAAGTAATTTGGATTTCTATAATCGGGAGGGCGGAGTACTACTCCGCCCTTTTTGTCTCACATAAGTTTTTAGTATGATACAGATTGGTGATGTAGTAGTGTCTCTTGATGTCTTTCAGGAAAAGTTTCTTTGTAACCTTGATGCTTGTAAAGGAGAGTGTTGCATTGAGGGTGATGCGGGTGCGCCTGTTGAACTGGATGAAGTGGAGAAACTGGAAGAAGTGTTGCCTGTTATTTGGGATGAACTGGCACCCGAAGCTCGTGCGATCATAGAGAAGCAAGGAGTGGTATATACAGACGAGGAGGGTGATTTAGTAACCTCAATTGTAAATAATAAGGACTGCGTCTTTACCTGTTATGATGAAAAAGGATGCTGCTATTGTGCTATTGAAAAAGCATATCGGGAAGGTAAAACAGATTTTTATAAACCGGTGTCCTGCCATCTTTATCCCATCCGAATCGGAGATTACGGGCCTTATAAAGCGGTGAATTATCATCGTTGGGACGTATGTAAGGCAGCAGTTTTACTGGGGAGAAAAGAGAATCTTCCTGTATATCAATTCCTGAAAGAGCCTTTAATCCGTAAATTCGGTGAAGAATGGTACAAAGAACTGGAAGTTGTTGCCGAAGAACTGAAGAAACAACATCTCATCTAGGATTTTCGTCTCTTACGGATACAATATACCTGATACAGCAATATACACAGGGCTATTACTATTCCGCAGGATGGAGCGATCCACGCTTCCGGATGAATGATAATCAGGAAAATGCAGGTGACGATAACGCAGGAAGTCAGGACAATAAGAAACAATCTCATTTTTGCAAGTAGCGGGTTAGGAATCGTAGTCTTCAATTTCATAGTTGCTGTTGTATTTGGTTTTTATGCAAGATAGTCATTTTGCCCGGAAATTGATTCTGTTGTTAGGTTTTATTAAGAGATGGACATAGATACAAAAATGCCGGTACTGGAAGGTGAATCTTTCAGACCGGCATTCTTTTAGATGAATAAAATGTAAGTTTTAATCAAATGACTAGTTGATCAGTTTGAAGTCTGCACCCACGCCGGACTGACTGTCGGTAGCTATCCATACGGTGAAGTCACCGATTTCTGTACGTCGTTGCATATCATCATTCCAATAGGCCAGATCATCAGTAGTAAGGGTGAACTCAACCTTTTGTGTCTCTCCGGCTTTAATCATCACTTTCTTGAATCCTTTCAGTTCTTTCACGGGGCGAACCAATGAACCGACTTTATCACGGATATATAACTGCACTACTTCCTGTGCGTCGTATGAACCATTATTAGTAACATCGCAGGCAACGGTTAATACATCGCCCTGTTTTATATTGCCGGCAGAAAGCTGACAGTCTCCATATGTAAAGGTAGTATAGGAAAGTCCGTATCCGAATGGGAACAAAGGACCGTCCCCGGCATCCAGATGGTAACTGGTAAAACCGATAGATGTCTGTTTGGCACCTACTTCAATATCATCTATCAATGTGATATTTGATGCCGGTCTGCCTGTATTCTTATGTGCATAATAGATAGGCACCTGTCCGACCATACGCGGGAGAGTTACCGGCAGTTTACCGGAAGGAACAGCTTTGCCGAACAGTAAATCAGAGATAGCCGGTCCTGCCATCGTTCCACCGTGGAAAGTATATAATACGGCATCTGCCATGTCTACTTCCTCGGGGATAGTTAATGGTCTTCCTGCCATAATTACCAATACAACCGGTTTTCCAGTAGCCTTCAATGCCCTGAGCATTTCCGTTTGTTTTCCGGGTAAACTGATATCCGCACGGCAACGGGCTTCGCCCGATAATACGGCTTCTTCTCCTGCAAAGAACAGGATGACATCTGCTTGGCAGGCCGCGGCTACGGCTTTGGCTATTCCGGCTTCACTCTTATCCCGGCTGTATGTTAATCCCGGTTCGGCAATTACGCGGATCTTATTTTCACATTCCTGTTGTATCGCTGTCAGTGGTGTGACACAATGTTCGGGCTCTGCGTCGAAACACCAGGTTCCTATCTGGTCGGCAGGCGCGTCTGCCAGTGGTCCTACTACTGCTACCGATTTGATCGAAGAATTCAGTGGTAAGGTCTGCAGGTTATTCTTCAATAAGACAGCGCTTTCAATGGCTGCTTCTTTAGCCTGCTGTAAAGAAGAATCCAGATAAAAGGCTGAGGGGGCACCTTCCTTGATATATGGATTATCAAATAACCCCAGTCGGAATTTCAATCGAAGAATATTGCGTACTGATTCGTCGATAAGTTTCTCATCCACCTTTTTTTCTTTTATAAGTTCTTCCAGATGATTGATATAAGCATAACTCATCATGTCCATATCAACTCCGGCAATGGCGGCTTTCTCGCCTGCTTCTTTCAGGTCGGCACAGAAACCGTGAGGAATCATTTGTTGGATGGAACCCCAGTCGCTGACTAACAAACCGTCGTATTTCCACTCGTCGCGTAGAATCTGGCGATTCAGGAAGGTGCTGCCGGAAGAAGGCACTCCGTTGATGTCATTGAAAGAACACATGAAAGTAGCTGCCCCGGCATCTACGGCTGCTTTGAAAGGGGGAAGATAAAGTTCGCGGAGTTGTAGCTCCGGTATCCAGGTGGTGTTGTAGTCTTTACCGGATTCGCTGGCCCCATAGGCTGCAAAATGTTTGGCACACGCAGCTATGCTGGTAGGTGAGGAGAGAGTGTCTCCCTGAAATCCTTTAATCATTGCATTTCCCATTACAGTAGTCAGATAAGGGTCTTCCCCGCATGATTCGGCAATACGTCCCCAGCGCGGATCCCGGCTGATGTCAATCATGGGAGCGAATGTCCAGCGGATACCTACTGAACTGGCTTCCAAGGCTGCGACACGCGCGCCGTTCTCAGCTACTTGCGGATTCCAGCTTGCTGCTTGCCCCAATGGAATGGGGAAGATAGTCTTGAAACCATGAATGACATCTCGGGCAAAAATAAGCGGAATACCCAGACGGCTTTCTTCCACGGCAATATGCTGAAGTTTATTGGTGGTCGCTAAATCCAATTCATTAAGGATAGAACCGATTTCGCCGTTCCGAATGGCGTCTTGCATATCTTCGGCCAGCCCGAGTCCTGTTAACTGGTTCATCTGACCGATTTTCTCTTTCAGAGTCATCTTAGAGAGTAGAGCATCTATCTTCTGTTCCGTACTGTCTTGCCCCGGTTTGCAGGCAAGAAGGCTAAATACGGTCAGACCGTAGACGGTGGCTTTCTTTAATGTATTCATTTTCTTTTATATTTATACCTATTGTTATTGGACTTAGTCTTTGAAATGCAACCAATTTAATGCAATATTGCCTGTAGTGACTTTTATACGTAACGTTTGCTTACCTGCTTTTAGTTGGATGTTGGTAGTGACAGTAGTCCATTTGCTGTCTACATTAGGCAGGTCTAGTGTTGCTGCCGTACCTTTGTCTATAGTTATCTCAACCTTGTTATCTCTGAAACTGGTATAACGGATATCCAACTGGTAAGTTCCGGCTTTAGGAGCATCCAGTTGATATTCCAGCCATTGTTCCTGTTTCAAATCATAAACATCCAATATGCCCGAGATATCGGTTGTAGGACGCAGGTGTGCGCTGGCTGATGTTAAATTCTCAACTGTGTTTATTGAACTGTAGTGTTCGGCGGGAATAACTTGATTCTTACTGTAATAAGCTGTTTTATCCAGAGAGGACATGTTCACAAACACTGTTCCAAGCTCAGTCAATGCATTGGGCTTACTTGGTAATAAGCTGTTGCTGGTTGTACCGGTACCTGGGTCGGTCGGTCCAATACCTCTTGGGATGAACCAGGCATAGCGGAATACGTCAGGATCAGATTCAAGATAATGAAGAGTCTCGCTCATATAGTTCATCTGGCTTGATATGCTAATCTTATTACTACTGGGCCATGCACAGAATTCTGTTAACCAAATAGGTTTTCCATATTTTTTGAACATGCTTACATAGTTGATAAGAGAAGAAGGGCTTTCCATGTAACAATGGATAGCTATACCGTCTACATCACTGAGGGGAACGTTGCTGAAAAACTCGTCCAACCATTTGATCGGGTCACTATAATCCGGCAATGTTCCGTAGTTCATAGCCGGAGATATGAGCTTCAGGTTTAGTTCAGAAGCTAATGCACGCAGTGCAGGCCATTGTGCGGCAGCTTCCTGGGGTGTCATTCTTGCCTGGTCTGTCAGATTAGGCTCATTGTATGCAAGCAGATATTTACATTCCGGGTGTGCGTTGACGTACCTGCGAATCTTGGGAGCGATGTCTGGATTGGCATTCCATGACATTGGGCAATAGTCGATTTGTTGCTTGCCGAACTCGGTGCTTAAATCGGAAGAAATCTCTGTCCCCCAGTTGTAAGCCCAGGATATGGCGCTTCCCAACATTTGCGTGTCTTCTTTGGGGAGCTGGAAACTATAGCTGACTCCACGTTTTACACTACGTTTCTGTATACCGGTGTAGGTGACTGGCTCTTCCTGCGGATCCTGTGTCCCGTCGGGGTCTTCAGGTGTTTGAGGAACTCCGTCATCCGAAGCGGAACAGGCTCCGAACATCAGTGTGGATAATATGAGTGAATAGAATATCTTTTTCATGGCTTGAATGGTTGAGTCGATTTATTTATTTTTCTGATAGACCTTGACAAAGTCTACATACATTTTGGCTTCCTCATCAGGCAATGCCGTTATTTGGGCAGGATTCAATATACCGGTGAAATATCCTCCTACGGCGAGATTGAAGAGTATGAAACAGTCTTTATGGAAGTAGTTTCCCGGTGATTTGTCTGTAGACCTATCCGTAATAGCCATTTCATAATAAGGTGTTACATCTGGATTTTTATCTAGATCAAGATACATTTTTATAGCATTCTCGTCCCAAATTAATGTATATAAGTGGAATTTGCCATCTTGCAAACTGTAAGGAGCTGTACAGGCTTTTGCATAATTGGGGTATCCTGCTCCTTCATAATATCCCCAGTGGCAGGCGCCATTGAAGTATTTTTCGGTTTTATTACCCTTTATTCCGTCAGTATGCCCCATTTCTAAGATGTCTATCTCTCCGCAGCGAGGCCATCCGTTTGTCGCATAGTCTGCGCCTAACATCCAGAAAGCAGGCCAAAGACCATTCGCTGTTTTAGGTAGTTTGATGCTGGCTTCTATCTTACCATAAGTAAACTTATGCTTGCCATCTGTATTCAAACGACCTGAGGTGAAAGAGCGACCTTCATAACTTTCTTTTTTGGCAGTTATAATCAGACAACTCTTTTGGCTGTCCGGTTCTTTGCCTATGCTTATATTTTCGGCACGATAATATTGTAGTTCGGCATTGCCGTTACCGTTTCCGTTTATTTCAATCTTCCAGTTATCCTGATTAAGCGGGGATTGGTTGAATAAGTCCTGCCATACTAATGCATAACCATCTACTTCTCCCGAACCTGTCTCATCTGCTTCTTCCGTAGGAGTTTTAGGTTCTTCTGTTCCGGGGTCATCTGTTTCCGAACAGCTTACGAATGCAAATGCGAGCGCTATGGCGAGTGTAAACATACAGTTGTTTTTTGCTTTCATGCTATAAATTTAATTTTGAGGAGTAATTAGTCTCCACCATGGGTTCTCAGAGAGAGCAAAAAGAGGTGGAGACTAATGGGACTAATACCTGTTGAGCTTGCTATTCTTTCGATTATTTTTTCTTATAAATGAAGACTGCGTCAAAGTCAAAGGTAGTACCGGCTACTCCTCCGCTCAAGAAGCTAAGAACATTTGTACCTTTGGTTTCTATGTCGCTTTTGTTTAAATAATCAAGTCCGCCTGCTGCTGGTTTCATAAACTCTGTGATAGGGATATTAAGTTCGTTCCATTCGCCATCAGTAGTGATAGGAGCATAGGGCTGGAATGTGTCGCCATCTACGAACGGTGCATTCCCTATAGCAACTTTTCCTGTATTATTGCTTCCGAAATTAAGCAAAAGAAGGTGAGACTTACCGGCTTGTTTCGTTTTTACAGAAATGTGTAGGAAATATTTTTCGGGTTCTTTACCTATTTCCATCATTTTGAGTAAATCGTCCTTGCAGTATGCCGGCACACTATATCCTGCGCCTGACCAACCTACACTGGTCACTACGAGACTCGTCCAACCTTGAACCAGGCCGTAGCAGTTCGGACCTTGAGGTGTTCCTGCTTCATATGTGTTATCCCACACATAGAGATGTCTTGTTTTAGCTGCCTCTTCTTCTGTTTCTCCGTCAACGCCGTTTGCATAGAATTCGGCTATCACTTTACCTTTTATCTTCTTTGCACATGTTTCGTCCAGTTGGATAACATAATAGTTGCTTCCTTCCAAAGAGCCACTTGGGTCGACGATACCACTCAGATCTTCATCATCATCTCCACCATTTCCGTCATCTCCTCCCGGTGTTTCAGTATCCGGTTTCTTGGGTTCTCCGTCATCATCGCTACCACCACAACCTGCAAATGTAAATCCCATTAATAATGCGCTGATAAATAACAGCATTAAATTCTTCTTTTTCATGATAATTAAAGTATTAAATTAGACAATAAAGTTTTTATAATATTGTTTTTTAGTATCCGGAGTTTTGCGTTAATCCTCCTAAATTGACTTCTTCTTGCGGAATAGGGAATAATTCATGTTTTCCTTCAATGAAGTCACCCATTTCGGCCTTGGCTTCTGCACTCTCACCCGCTTTATAAGCATCCATTGTGGATTTGGCAATTCCCCAGCGGCAGAGATCGAACCAGCGGTGACCTTCCATGGCCAGTTCTACCCGGCGTTCATGGCGAATGGCTTTTATTAAGTCCTCCTTATTGTTGTCATTGTAACTGCCATAAGGAAAGTCCGGGAGTATGTTTGGGGTATTTCCGCGAGCCCTCTGGCGGACTGCATTGAGTGCACTCTTGGCGGAAGGTAAATCGTTGGTTTCACAACATGCTTCGGCATACATCAATAATACGTCGGCATATCTGATCACTTTATTGTTGATGGGAGAGCGAGTCGTATGTGATAATGAAGCATATCGGTTGTTTTCGTCCATCAATGTATATTTCCGGCTTACGTATCTGCTGCCTAGATAAATTTCTTCTGTTGGAGTCGTAATTTGTGCATCTGTCGGATTTAAGATGGAAATATCACGGCGCGGGTCACCATTTTCAAATTCATTATAAAGATTCTGTGTCGGCTTGTTGAATCCCCATCCGGAAGTACCGAATGCAGTAGAACGTGAACGTGTCAGAATCGTAGTGAATGTTCCGCGGGTAAATCCGTTTCCTTCACCAAAGTCGGAAGTCGGTTCATCCATATATTGAATTTCAAATACGGATTCCGGACCGTTTTCTCCTTCCAGTGTGAAATTGTCTGCGTATTGTTCGCATAATCTATATTCACCGGCTTCTGCCTGGAGTTTGATGAACTCTCCCCATTTCTTAGCCTCAGTATAATTATGCATGTATAGATAGACTTTCAACAGCATAGCTTGTGCGGCTCCTTTGGTTGCGCGGCCTAAATCAGCATCTTCATATTCACTCTTTTTCCAGAGTACAGGTTCTGCGGCAAGAAGGTCTTTAGTGATCAGGTCGTAAATTTCCTCTTTGGTGGCGCGTGGCTGTTTCCACTTTTCGCTGCTATAGATTACGTAATCTACTTTAGGGACTCCGCCGAACATTCGTACAAGGCGAAAATAGTACATGGCACGCAGGAACTTTGCCTCCCCAACCAATCTGTCACGTAGTTTTTCTGTGAATTTTTCATCCACTTCCATTCTGGGGATTTCTTCGATTGCTAAATTGCATCGTGCTACTCCTTGATATTGGGCGCGGTAATAATCTAAGAGTAATCCGTTGTTGGAAATGGTCTTGAAGTTCTCAAGGTCATAGACGTCAGCCATATCCGACAGGTTTTGTCCGCCTTTCAGGGCATCATCCGATACTACGTCGCCAATGAACCATTCGGGGTAATAGGTGTTATTGTATTCCCACATGAGAGGTACGTAAGCAGCATTGACTGATTGTACCGCT
This sequence comes from Bacteroides congonensis, assembly GCF_900130125.1. GTDB lineage: Bacteria > Bacteroidota > Bacteroidia > Bacteroidales > Bacteroidaceae > Bacteroides > Bacteroides congonensis. The sequence goes on along the minus strand of NZ_FQXY01000010.1, from coordinate 427,073 downwards.
GTTTCTTCGTTGGTAAAGAAGTCTTCAGATTTGGTAACCATTGGACCTTCTTCTGTCAGCCAGTCATTGCAGGAAGTCAGCCCTGCTGAAAGGCATAATATGCTGATGTAGATATATTTTCTCATTTTTCGTCGATATTAGAAGTTAATATTTGCGCCTAACATAAAGGTTCTGGACTGCGGGTAGTTACCATAATCTACACCACCACCAACTTCCGGGTCGTATCCGGTGTACGGGGTAACTGTGAATAGATTGTTAGCAGATAGGTAAATACGACATCTGCTGAGTCCTACCTTTCTGACTATTGCCGTGGGTAGTGTATAACCGATTTGCAGATTTTTCAGTCGTAAGTAAGCTCCGTTCTCGATGAGGCGGCTGCTATTTTCTTTGTTGGTCGAGCTTCCGTAAGGATTCGGAATGTCACCTTCCGGGTTTGATTTAGACCATACATTGCGCATCGTTGTGCTCAGTGTCGCTTCATTTCCGGTTCCTTCTGTCCGGAGTCTTACAGCATTGAATATTTTGTTGCCATATACTCCCTGGAAGAAGAGTTGCAAATCAATACCTTTCCAGTCTGCTCCGAGGTTCAATCCGTAAGTCAGCCAGGGGAACGGGTTGCCTAAGTCGGTTTTATCATCATTGTCAATTTTACCGTCTCCGTTCAAGTCTTTGTAGCGGGCATCTCCAGCATGGTAACTGATAGAGTTGGGCTCATCTTTATATGAATATAAGTGATCCAGAGCTTCCTGGTCGGTTCGGTAGATTCCTTCATATTGATATCCCCAGAATGTATATAGTGGCAGTCCTTCATCGCTGATTGTACGGTCACCATACACTTTCTCTCCACCGTTTAGGGCGGTCAGTTTATTGTTGATAAATGAGACGTTACCGGCTACAGAGTAGTTTACCTGTCCAATTCGATTCTGGTGATTAAGTGATATTTCAATACCTTTGTTTCTTACAGTGCCTACGTTTGCAGTGGCATCATAGCGGTTACCTACATGTGCCGGAGCTTTTACTCCTAACAGCATTTCTTTTGTATCACGAAGGAATAAATCGACTGTACCGGAGAGTTTATTGTTGAATAATCCGAAGTCTACGCCGGCATTCCATTGTTCCGTAGTTTCCCATTTTCCACCGCTGTTTACGTAGGTTAAGATAGTTGCGCCGTTGGCAAGAGCCTGCTCTCTCCCTAGTACATAATCAACGAAAGTAGGTCCCGTATTCATCATTTTAAGAATAAAACTGTCATCACCGATTTTATCATTGCCGATGCGTCCCCAGCCGACACGTACCTTCAGATTATCAAGCCAGGTAATATCTTTCATCCAATTTTCCTCACTGATTCTCCATGCCAAGGCCGTTGATGGAAAGTATCCCCATAAGTTTTCCGGGAATTTACTGGAAGCATCTGCACGAAAGTTTACTGTGATCAAGTAACGGCTGTTGTAAGAGTAATGCAAGCGACCCAACATTGAGAATCTTCGAGAACGGCTGGCAGAGTCGGAAGCTTTTGTCTGGTCTTCGGTTGCCTGAGACAAATACCAGTTTGTTTCTTTCGGATTCAGGATTGAAGAGCCGGCACCACCAATGCTATAGTAGTTGTATTCTTCCATTGTCTGACCCACCATGGCAGAGAAACTGTGTTTCTTGATATCTTTGGTATAAGTCAGTGTGTTTTCGACACCTATATTCGAATATCGTGCCATACTGCTTGATATGAAGTTCTTTTCAGCCTTGTCGTAACTGGAGTACTCATATTTGCTCTTATACAGTTTCGAACGTGTGTTTGTTAAATCAAGGCTGACATCAGAACGGAAAGTGAGCCCCTTGATTGGAGTCAGTTCCAGATAAAGGTCGCCTACCCAACGCTCTGTCTTGTCTGACGGTTCAGATGTATAGACCATTGAATATGGATTAACCACATTCTTGAAGTTAGAAGCAGCACTGATCTGACCACTCAGATCTTTTCCGTTTTTGTTGACACTTCCATCTGGATAATGAGTCGGATCCCAAGGAGCCATGGCAATAGCTGCCGAAAGCACTGATGCACCGGGACTACTATTATTATTCATTGCATTGCGCCCATGTGAACTCATGAACGAGAGGTTCTCGCCAATTTTTAACCAGCTTTTTACCTGATGAGAGGAATTGGCGCGCAAAGTAACTCTGGCATAATCCGACCCCATAATAGTACCTTCTTGTGTGAAGTAACTTCCACTGATGGAGTAACTGCTTTTCTCATTTCCACCGTCTACGGATACATGATAGTTCTGCACAAGTGCGTTCTTTTGGAATACTTCGTCCTGCCAGTCTGTTTCGATTGTGGAATAGTCGAGTTTGGTAGGATAGTATTCTGAATCTCCCAGACGATAGGCGCGTAACCATTTATTGAAGCCATTCTTTTCGTAAAAGTTCATTTCTGATTTTACATTATTCATATTGATTAATGTCTCGGCAAATTCCTGGCTTCCCATCAAGTCCAGTTTGTTCCAACGGTTCTGTACACCTGCATATACATTCAGTGAAACGACAGCTTTTCCGTCTTTTCCGCCTTTCTTGGTTGTAACTAGGATCACACCGTTTGCACCACGCGAACCGTAGATAGCTGTGGCTGAGGCATCTTTCAATATTTCAGTGGATTCAATATCACTCGGACTCAGATAGGTGATATTATCTACAATCACTCCGTCTACCACATAGATAGGTGCGCTGTTGTTTACCGTACCGATACCACGGATACGTACTTCGGCGGCAGCACCCGGTTGGCCGGAGTTGGCGTTGACCGTGACACCGGCGGCACGTCCCTGCAAAGCCTGATCCAGTCCGGCGGCGGGAGTCTTTTGTAGTTGGTCGGCTTTTACGGAAGCAACCGAACCTGTGAGGTCGCTTTTCTTCATCGTACCGTAGCCGATAGCTACTACTTCATCCAGCATCTGCGCATCCGGTTGCAATACTATATTCATTGCGCCGGCTTTTTGTACTGTGGCTTCATGCTTTTTGCATCCTACATACGTGAATACTAAAGTCTTTCCTTTACTCACATTGATGGAGTAATTACCATCCATGTCCGTAATGGTTCCTTCATTAGTAGTACCTTTTACTGAAACTGTAACGCCCGGCAGTGAGAATCCGTCTTCTGCGGAAGTGACCTGACCAGTGACCCGAAGGGCTTGGGCGAAAGAGATTTGTCCTAGCAGCACGCTGCAAAAAATAAGAATAACTCTTTTCATGGTATTAATTTTAAGTGTAACTCAATTTTATGTCCGGAATCAATTCCCTATCTTGTTCCGACGTTGCAAAGATATGGGCATTCGCTCCTGAATACTTCGTAATTTGTTTCACAAGAACTCAACATTGTCCAATTATTAATTCTATAAAAACTCAACATAAAATATATAAGTTGTTGAAAATCAGTAATTATGATAAAATGTACTAACTATATGAATTAAAAATGTTCTGTTAGATTAACCCTACAACCCAACAATTTCCTTATCTTTGTAATCAACCGAGGGTTTAAAACGAATCAGCCATTAAAGAGTAATACTATGAGAACGTTCTTATTAATTCTATCACTTTTATTTGTCCATAATTCCGCCTATTCCATCTATCCGATTGTGCGCAATTTTAGTAAGACGCATTATAAATCCGGTACGCAGAATTGGGATATTGTGCAGAATCCGGGTGGTTGTATTTACTTTGCCAATAACAATGGCGTGTTGGAATTTGATGGTAAGGATTGGGCAACCTATCCCATAGCCAACTATACCAATGTACGTTCAGTGTTTTATGATGCCGAATCCAGACGTTTGTATGCCGGAGCATTCAACGAGTTCGGTTATTATCAGTTGGATAATGCCGGGGGAGTTGTTTATCAATCTCTTATGCAGGCGTTTGATTCAATAAAAGACATTTCCGAAATATGGAAAATTTATAAGATTGAGCACTCATTCTATTTGCAGAGCAACCGGGATGTATATAAGTACAATGCGGATACCGTCCAGACTTATCATTTCAATCACAAAATAGATTGCTCCGCAGTGGTGCATAATTCCCTTTTAGTGTCGAATCGCGAGGAAGGGCCGATGATTCTGACCGGAAATTCATTTATGTCCCTGCCTTATACCGATGAGCTTATCGGTAAAAAAGTTTGTGCCATTTTACCTTATGAAAAGAACAAAATGCTGTTTGTTACTGATTTTCACGGAGTATATCTGTATGACGGAAAACATTTAGAACCTTGGTCATTGGATATTGATCCTTTTATAAAACAGAATCAAGTGTTCTGCGCGGCTACGGATGGCAAGTCGATAGCTTTCGGGACGGTGGCAAACGGGCTTTTCGTAAAGAACTTGTCTGATAATTCCACGCTGCATGTGAACACATTTTCCGGTATGCAGAATAATACGGTACTAAGTGTGGGATTCGACCGTTCGGGCAATCTATGGCTGGGCCTGGATAAAGGCATTGACTACGTTGTCATTAATACCCCTGAGTTTTCTTTATTTGGTTCGGAAAACTTATACGGTTCCGGTTATGCCTCGCTGGTCTATAAAGAAAAACTGTATCTGGGTACAAATCAGGGACTCTATTATATGGACTATCCCCTTACGAATCAGCAACAAACGGTCAAGTCCGTACAAGACATGAAAGGGCAGGTCTGGTATCTGACAGAGATTGATAATACATTGTTTTGCGGACACGACCGGGGCGTTTTTATTATTACGGGTGATCGTGCGGAACGTATCCCGCACGTAAATGGAACCTGGAAATTGGAACGTATGAAGAACCGTCCGGATTATATCCTCGGATGTTCTTATGATGGTCTTTTCTTTTTGCATAAACGTAACGGGCATTGGACATTTTCTCATTACCTGAAAGGCTTTAAAGAGTCGAGCGGTATGTTTGCCGAGGATAATGACGGTACGATATGGATGACCCATTGGATGAAGGGACTTTTCCGTTTAACCTTGGATGCACAGGCGGACTCGGTATTGAATGTAGAGTATTTTGCCGAAAATAGAGGATTCCCGACCAGCCGTAACAATTTGGTGAACGAGTTTAGAAACCGTATCATATTTTCTTCCGATGCCGGATTCTATAAGTTCGACCTTACCCGTAATAAGGCTGTCTTGTTTGATGAACTGAATAAGTATTTCGCAACCCTTCCCGCCGCTGCCCATCTATACGAATCCCCTTATGGTGACTTGTTTTTCATGTCCGGTACTATGCAAGCGGTTGCTTTCCGGAATCCCGACCAAACTTATACCCTGGATTCCATCTCCTTGAATTTCCTGCAGGACAAGCGTATATTCGGTTTCGAAAATGTAAACTGTATTGACAGGAATCATGTTCTGTGCAGTACTGAAAATGGCTTCTCCTGGATTAATCTCGCCAAAGTCCGTGCCAATGAAAAGAAACTGGGTAACGATGTATTTATAAAGAGTGTCTATCTGACCAATAACAATAAAGACTCTCTGATATATGGTTCCAGAGGTACTATTGAACAACAGTCCGTAAGAAAACTGCCATTTAAATATAATTCATTACGTTTCGAATTTGTCGTGCCCGAATTTGAGAAAGAAGATGCTGTGGAGTACAGCTATTTCCTCGAAAATTATGATAAGGAATGGTCTTCCTATTCAATGATTAATATGAAAGAATACACCAAACTTCCGCAAGGTGATTACACCTTTCATGTACGTGCCAAGAACCGGTTCAGACCGGGAGTTTCGGAAACCGCCTACCACATTGAAATACTCCCCCCGTGGTATCTGAGCTCGACTGCCTATTACGTCTATTTTATCTTGTTCGTCACACTCATATGGCTCTTGATACGTTTTGACAGGATGCGTTCCCGATTGAAGGAAGCAGAAGTGGAGTTTCGCAAAGAAGAAGAAATGCGGGAGCAGCAACTGCGGTTTGAAGAAGACGCCCGCAAGCGTGAACAGGAAATCGTCATGTTGAAAAATCAAACATTGGAATATAATCTGCGGCACAAATCCCAGGACTTGGCCACTTCTACGATGAACCTCATCCGTAAGAATGAGATCCTGCTTAAGATAAAAGAAGACTTGGACAAGCTCTATACCTATGTATCGGGTCGGGAAGACGAAGCAAAGATGGTGAAGTTATTAGGTAAAGTCCAGAAAGATATCCGGGAAAATATAGAGCATGATGATGACTGGCAGAAGTTTGAACATAATTTTGACATGGTTTATGAAGACTACCTGAAGCGGCTTGGCGAACGTTTCCCGCAACTGACAGTAGGGGACAAGCGGCTTTGTGCTTATCTGAAAATGGATTTATGCTCGAAAGATATTGCTCCGTTACTGAATATGTCAGTCCGTAGTGTGGAGATGGCGCGTTATCGCCTGCGAAAGAAAATGGAGTTGAGCCGCGATGTCAACCTGACAGATTTCCTGCAACACTTTTGAGGATGATTCATTGTGGCGGATCACTCCCTTTAGTATCGTTTCATCTCATAGGCAAAAGAAAAACGCCGACTGAAGGATGCTCCTTCGCCGTCGGCGTTTCCTCGTTGTAAGATGTGAGGTTGGTTTATAAAAACGTACTATTAAAATTATGCATCGATATTTGCATACGTTGCATTCTCTTCAATAAATTCGCGGCGCGGCCCTACGTCTTCACCCATCAACATGGAGAATACATAATCGGCTTCTGCTGCGTTGTCGATATTTACCTGTTTCAGCATACGGTTTTCGGGGTCCATAGTCGTTTCCCACAATTGCTGGGCGTTCATTTCACCCAAACCTTTGTAGCGTTGAGTATGAACAGCGTTTTCCGAACCGCCACCATACGTGTCGATGAACTTCTGGCGTTGTGCGTCCGTCCAGCAGTACTCTTCAACTTTACCCTTCTTGCAGAGATAGAGCGGCGGAGTAGCAATGTACAGATAACCGTTCTGAATAATCTGCGGCATATAACGGAAGAAGAACGTCATAATCAATGTGTCGATGTGAGAACCATCGACGTCGGCATCGGTCATGATGATAATCTTGTGATAACGCAATTTGTCGATATTGGCAGCTTTGCTGTCATCTTCGGTTCCGATAGTAACCCCGAGAGCTGTATAGATATTACGGATTTCATCACTCTCCAAAGCCTTGTGATACATTGCCTTTTCTACGTTCAGAATCTTACCACGCAACGGAAGGATAGCCTGGAACATACGGTTACGTCCCTGCTTGGCAGTACCACCTGCCGAGTCACCCTCGACGAGGAACAACTCGCATTTAGTCGCGTCCTTATCCGAACAGTCCGCCAGCTTACCCGGCAGACCACCGCCTGACATCGGAGACTTGCGTTGTACCATCTCGCGGGCCTTTCTTGCGGCGTGACGTGCGGTAGCAGCCAGAATCACTTTATCAACGATTGTTTTCGCTTCTTTCGGATGTTCTTCCAGATAATATGCCAGAACTTCGCCTACTGCCTGATCCACAGCACCCATTACTTCGTTGTTACCCAACTTTGTCTTGGTCTGTCCTTCAAATTGCGGTTCGGCTACTTTTACAGAAATAACGGCAGTCAAGCCTTCACGGAAGTCATCTCCCGAGATATCGACTTTCACCTTTTCAAGCATTTTGCTGTCTTCTGCATATTTCTTCAGTGTACGGGTCAGTGCACGACGGAAGCCGGCCAGATGAGTACCTCCTTCTATAGTGTTGATATTATTTACGTACGAGTGAACGTTTTCGGAGAACCCTGTATTATACATGATAGCCACTTCGATAGGAATTCCCTGCTTCTCAGAATTCAGATAAATAACGTCGTTAATCAAGTGTTCACGTGAAGACTCAATGAAACGTACGAATTCTCTCAAACCTTCTTCCGAGTAGAACTGTTCGCTTTTGAAGCTGCCGTCCTCATTCACTACCCGGCGGTCGGTCAGAGAAATGCGCAGACCAGCGTTCAGATAAGCCAGCTCACGCAAGCGTGAAGCTAAGATTTTGTAATCATATACTGTTTCTGTAAAGATACTACCGTCCGGCCAGAACTGTTGGCGGGTTCCTGTGATGTCGGATGTACCGACTTCCTTTACAGAATAAAGCGGTTTACCTATCTCGTACTCCTGCTGGTAGATTTTACCGTTACGGAATACTTGTGTTGTCATGTGCGTAGACAGTGCGTTCACGCAGGACATACCTACACCGTGCAAACCTCCGGATACTTTGTAAGACCCTTTGTCGAACTTACCTCCGGCATGCAGTACGGTCATGGCAACTTCCAGGGCCGACTTCTTTTCTTTTTCGTGGTAGTCAACCGGAATACCGCGTCCGTTGTCCTGTACTGTGATTGAATTGTCTTCGTTGATTGTCACTTCGATATGGTCGCAATAGCCGGCCAATGCTTCGTCGATAGAGTTGTCAACGATTTCGTATACCAAGTGGTGAAGTCCCTTTACACTGATGTCACCGATGTACATCGCAGGGCGTTTTCTTACTGCTTCAAGACCTTCCAATACTTGGATACTATCCGCAGAATAAGACCCGTTATTGGGAGTGATTTGTTCTTCGCTCATAATTGCCTTTCTAACTTTAATAACAGAGCAAATATAGTGAAAATTGTCGACTTGGCGAAGAATAAATGGTGAAAAATGACGAATGAAAGTGGATTCTCTGCTTTCTTGACAGAACTGATAATCAAGTGTTTACAAACAAGAAAGGCCGAACTTTTGAAGTTCAGCCTGATGCTATGGTAGAATTGTTAAATTCTTGTTATTAAGCGAGCTTGTTGATGTAAAGAGCCAACTTAGATTTCAGATTGCTAGCTTTATTCTTATGAATCACATTTGTTTTAGCTAACTTATCCAACATCTTTGTAACGCCCGGATACATTGCAACTGCTTCTGCTTTGTCAGTAGTTGCGCGAAGCTTTCTAACAGCGTTTCTCATGGTCTTGCCATAATATCTGTTGTGAAGTCTTCTTGTCTCTTCTTGTCTGATTCTTTTCAGTGATGATTTATGATTTGCCATCTCGACTAATCTGTTTTTTTAGTTCTTTTATTCTTTTAACTTGTAGCCCGTGGGGGAATCGAACCCCCCTTTCAAGAATGAAAATCTTGCGTCCTAACCGATAGACGAACGGGCCATCCTATTGTTGCATTTCTGCTTTTGCTTTCTTGAAGCAGTGTTTGTTTCTCGATTGCGGATGCAAAGGTAGGAACTTTTTTTAAACTGACAAACAATTAGCGAAAAAAAATAGAAGAAAATTTCACTTTTCTTCTATTGATACCTTATTATATGCTGATATTCAATAAAATAAATGCCTTCTTCATGAATGAAAAATTTTCTCTCTTCTGCAAGAAAGCTGACGGACATGTTTTCACATATACCTTATTATATATAAGGAATGAAAAAACTTCATGATATTGTTCATGCTTCTTCTACTTTTACCAGTTTCCAGCCTTTAAACACTAAAACGATACTCTTCAATTCTGTGGTTCCCTTATCTTGCAGAATCCATTCACTTGCTGCATACTGTTTCAGTTGTGTTTTGGCATCGACTGTCAATTTCTCTATTTCCATATCGGCGGCATCACGTTTGGCATATTTTACTTCGATACAGTAACTGTACGCCATGTCGGGAAGTTGCAGCAAGCGGGGCTGTAGAAAAATATCCGCGTATCCTTTGTTGCTTTCGTATTCGGGGCGGGCGATATAATAGTGTGTCAGTCCCAGATATGATAAAATGAAGGTCTTTACATAAGCTTCCCCCTCTATAAAGTCTCGGATACTGCTCTGGCCGTTCAGGCGGTCGGCAATGTATCTGAAATAATTTTCCCATTCTCCTTTATATGCCATTCGTTTCATGAGATCTATCAATTTATCTATTTCAAGATAAAGGTTAGCAGTATCTTTATAGATGTCCGCCATATAACCGTAAAGTTGCTCACGTACTGCCCAGTTGGGAACGCTTAACACAGGCTCGCCCATTTCCATTCCACTGATGGTGAGCATGCCATAATAATAAAGCAGGCTCTTGAAGTTCCTAGGCTTGACAATGTCTTCAGCAGGGAAACTATCAGCAATAATTCCAGTGGTAGAGCCATTTTCTACTATCTCTTGAACGACACTTGCGTTTTCTCCAAAAGTCTTGTCAACGTGGATAAGATGGCGTAACTTATTGTAGTCCGTACGGATATTTGCATCAAGCATATTGTCGGGAATATGCTTGTTCAGCAAATAGCGGTTCATGAAATAGAGCACCATATCCGAGTTGTACATAGACGGTTCATCCAGTGACTTTGTAGAGAAGCAGTAATTGTCGTACCATGGTTTCATGATTCCTATTAATTCATCCGTGGTATGCGGTAATTCTGTTCTGCTTTTGTAGTAATCTATTAGAGTGCGTACTTCGTATTCATTGAAACCTATTATGTTATTGAACACAGAGTTGCTACTGTAATTATCCGCTATGTTGAATCCACTGGTGAGGTCATCCATTGTTACAGGGCTGACACCGGTGAGGAAAATACGTTCGATTACAGAGTTTGAATAGTCTTTCACTACTTTCAGAAATCCTCGGAAAAAGCCGTTGCCATGAGTGATGCTGTGGTAACGTTCGTTGCCGTAATCCACCAGAATGTTGTTAGCAAAGTTATCGTATTCGTCGAGGATGAGATACATTTTCAGCCTTTTGTTTTGAGCGGATAGGCATAAGAATCCTAATACTTCATCTGCAGTGTCATATTTTTCAAGTTCTTCCACTATATCTTCGCCTAATAAGTGACTGTTATCTTTAGCAAAGGCACGCATGACCATCTTGCAATAGGCATTAAATTTCTGTTCCAGCTGTTCCAAGGTAGTGGCTACGCTGCTAAAATTGAGTTTTAGCACTAAATATTTATTCCGGTTGGGTGTAGGGTGCTTGCCTATATATAGCCCGCCAAAGATTTCTTCGAACTTATCTTGCTTGTTGATATCATAGTAAATGCCGAGCATGTTCAGAAAAAGGCTTTTCCCGAAACGGCGGGGACGGACGAAGAAGAAAAAACGACTTGTGTCTTCTACTAAGGCAATATAATGTGTCTTGTCTACATAGTAATAGTTATCACTGATAATAGACTCGAAGTTCGTCATCCCATAAGGTATTTTCTTTATTGCTGCATCCATAACCGCTCTATTTTTATAGTTGAGAACAAAAATAGCTTATTTTCTTCGATTCGGCAATTAATGAGATGTTTATTCTTGTTCTTTATTCTGTTGCTTTACCGTGTTGATATGAGCTAATTCGATTTCAGAACTAAACACGCACTCCAAACAAAAGTTTTCACGATTTACCCTCATACCCTCATAAATTTCTTCAAATCCTTTATTCATCGTAGCTTCAGCTATGAGAGCAGGTCATGATAGCACCCTGAGAGTAACTTTTGCTCTCAGGGTATTATCATCCCATCCCCCTATAAAACATAGGATATACTAACGGGATATTAACGTTATCTCTTCGGTATCCTTTCGTTAGATTACCGATATCACTAATTCGTCACGGCTGTGACAAATTCCTACCACGGCTGTGAAGAGAACCTACCATGGCCGTGACGAATAGTTACCACGGCCGTGGTGAGATAACAATACCGGTAATCTAATGGAAGAATACCGGCAGCCTAACGCAAGGATAAAGGCAAGATAACTAACACTTCCTTACTTCATAACTTATGTTTCCCTAAACAACATAGACAGGGAACCCACATTAAAGCACAACGTACTGAAATAAGTTAAACAGAATAGAAAAGATTCAAAACCTGTACTGATTTAAGCCAATCCATCTGATACACTGATGACTCAAATATCCAATTATCCGAATCTAATCCTGTCGATGCTCACCAAGCGGGGGATATAGATTCATCACGTGGGCAAAAGTGGGTGGCACATGGGCTTAGGGTTGTTTATCTGTGGGCTTAAAGTCATCGGCAGGTGGGCTGAACAGGACAGAGCCTCTATTCTGGCGAAACAGAGGCTCTGTTTAAATGAAATGCAAGCTCCGTTTCGCTAAAACAGAACTTGCATTTATTGAATGAAGGCATATATGCTAATACTTCCGGAAATCTTTTATCACCAGAAACAATGATTTTACCATTTTCCAAACCATCATTCATTTCTATTTCATAAATTAAGGGAGAGTTTTCATCAGATAATGTTCTTGTTTGTCCCGAAGCATTAAGTCGATATTGGCTTTTTATACCCAAAGTTACTCCGTTCGCTCTTGTTTCAGGACTGGCTGTAACTGATTTTTCTCATAATACTTTTTTATTTACTTAATTTTATGTTTACTATTTACCTTGTCTTAGTTTTAATACTTGGTTACAAGTATACAAGATGTTAATAGTAACAGTTTCATTTTATTGCAATCAATCAAAAATAATTCCTCCTGGTGGAATTATTCCATTATTCTTCCAAACATGATTAACCTTTACTTCTGTGATACCGGCATCAGGATATCGTCGTTGATATTTTTCTGTTTTATCAGCTTCTATGATATATCCGTGTGACATTCCAGTTACAAATTTGAAACCATATTTTTCTTTTTTTCCGTCATGCATTAAGGTTAAAGAAGTAAGGTTCCATTCGTATAATCCTTCATAAGATATGTCTGAAATCGTTTTTATTGTGAACTTTCTCGTATCCTGATTAAATGTATAAGTTGCGCCAATAAAAGGTTCACTTTCTTCTCGCAATTCTTTTTCTATTTCCGGGGGGATTCTTAGGTCTATTGCTTTTATAGTTATTCCCGGATATCCAGGGCTACCTTCTTTTAATGGAATCCCCCAATCTATGATTTCCGGGCTGCTGAAATATTTTACATATACGAATATCTCACATAATATTTTATCATTATCCAGAAGCCGTATCATGGTACTTCCACTTTTGTGTGTAGTGATGCAGATACCTGTTTTATCAATAGTTGCAGTTGCAATTTCTTGATCTTCAGACTGTAGTGTACAGTTGCAGTGGGTTAAGTCAGTTTTGATACTAATATGTGACGTTTCTCCTTCCCATATGGAAATCGATTTCTTTTCCGGTTCGTATGGTTCTTCCTTGGAACAACCATACGAGACTATAAATAATGATGTGATAAGTAAAAAATTAGCAAATCTCATATTTCTATTATTTTTTCGTTATATTATATAACATGGTCATTTCTTGGGTGTAATATGCTATGTTTCCATAATCAGTCTTGAATATGGTATCACAATCATCCTGATAGCAGAAATGTAGATATGAACAGTATATAGATAAGCTTTTTCATTAGTTTGTGTTTATTAGTTCGTTGTAAAAGTAGTCTTTTTTTCTATATGGTGTTGCTTAATCAAATTTTATTTAGAAGAAATTCTTTTATTAGATTTGAATATTAATTGAATACAAGGTGCTGAGTTTTAAAATTTATATACTACTTTTGTCCCCAACGAAAACGACAAAAGGACAATGGCATGAAAAAGTGCATAGACTTAACGGCATATCTTCTTATTCTATTGGTATTTTATAGTTGCAACGGGGATGTATTTGTTGACGATTTCCGGTCTTCTGATTCCGAACTGATTTTGGATGGAAACGGTGATGTCGCGGTAATCCGGTTTGCGTCTTCCAATTGGGATTATTTGCAGATATATACTTATGAAGAAAACTTTTCTTATTCATATGAAATCTATGATGTGGATGGTCAGTTGATAACAATAGAGCAATTTCCTTATCTGAAAGGATTGGGAAAGATTGTTTGTAATGAAGAATTGATTGGTTTCACTGTCGATCGCAGTAATCCCAAAGAGCTGAAGATAACAGTGGATGAGAATGCCCGCTCCACTCACTTTCGATTCGAAATCATAGCGAGCAACGAATATGAGTTTCAGGAAATATATGTTGATATTTCGCCGTCGGACAGGTATGTGTTCGATCATATCACTTACTCTTTGGATGCGTATTCTTACGCAAAGAAAACAGAGAAACAAAGGAGCTTTGTGCAATCTAATGGTTGGGATATTCCTTATCCCTATCTCTTATCCCCATACGAGAATGCTCGCTATGAAGTAATATTCAAAAGCGAGATGCCCGGGGCTTTTCAACTTTTGGGAGAAGGCAATTTGACAGTAGAAATACCCGATATGAAAGGCGGATATTTGGGACTGAATGGTACGCAAGCACAATATTCTTCCATACAGCAAACACTGTCTCTCCCCAATACGGATCCGATAGAAGTTCCTATCCCGGCCTATACTACTCAGCGTATTACTCTATGGATGGATTATGAATGGTTTGAAACGAGATATACTCTCTATGCCGTTCATCCGAAGACAGGAAGGCAACGGAGTATCACCGGCATGTTACAAAGTAAAATGCCCGGAAAATATGAAATAGAACAGAAGGATCTCAAATGACTGGAAATATGAATATAGGACGGTTATTGTCTATTGTTTGCCTGCTGGCGTTTCTGGCAGTTGGCGGGAAATCAGGAGCGCAGATAGTCGGGAAGCATGGGATTGGCTTGGACGTCCGTCCGGGCTATGTTGTTCCGACAAACAGTTTTCTCGAAGGAGATAATTTGCAGCAGAAAATCATCGAACAATCGCTCTCCCTGCATCTGAAGTATGCTTTCCAGTTTGGTAAAGATTCCCGATTGGGCAGAATGTATCCTCATGCCTATCAGGGGATCGGTGTTTCGTATAATACTTTTTACTGTCCTGCCGAGTTAGGAAATCCGGTGACGGTATATGCCTTTCAAGGGGCGCCCATAGTACGGCTTTCGTCCCGTCTGTCGTTCGATTATGAATGGAACTTCGGAGCTTCTTTCGGTTGGAAGAAATATGATGAACAATACAATCCGCAGAATGAGGTTATCGGTTCTAAAATTAATGCATATATCAATTTGGGGCTTCTTTTGAACTGGCAGTTTCATCCGCAATGGAAGTTGGCGGCAGGGGTGGACTTAACGCATTTCTCCAATGGAAATACTCATTATCCCAATGGGGGAATCAATATTATCGGTGGGAGAGTAGGCATTGTACGCACCTTTGGCGATACGGATGATGCGTCCGGAGCGATAGCTCCTGAACGGTTATTCATAAAGCCGCACGTCAGTTATGATTTGGTGATATATGGTGCTACCCGCAAAAGGGGATTCGTTAAAGACAATGTGCCGAGTCTGGTACCCGGTTCGTTTGGTATCGTGGGGCTCAATTTTGCTCCGATGTATAATTTCAATAACTATTTCCGGGCGGGACTTTCTGTAGATGCGCAGTATGACGAGAGTGCCAATATCAAGGACTATAAACTGGAAGGAAGCTATATGAACGATATAAAGTTCCATCGTCCTCCTTTCCGCGAGCAATTTGCGGTGGGGTTGTCCCTTCGGGCGGAACTGGTGATGCCGATTTTCTCAATCAATGCCGGAATTGGACGAAACCTGATATGCCGTGGGGATGATACGAACGGTTTCTATCAGATTCTGGCTCTCAAGACTTACGTCACGCGCCATTTGTTTCTGCATGTAGGGTACCAGTTGAGCAAGTTCAAAGACCCTAATAATCTGATGTTAGGGATAGGATATAGATTTCATGATAAAAGGTGAACAAGCTACGGTAAAAGATGAATAAACTATGGTAAAAGATGAACAAGCATCCCGATTATCCATAAACGAGTAGTGCACCCTTTCCTCGCTCGGAAAGAATGCACTTAACACAAACAAAACAAACAAACAATAAAACGGCTTCTCAAGGGTTATGCCGTTTTATCGGGCATTTTGCATATAGTGGGAAACATTATATGCGAGAGGGCGAAAGCCCGCTCGGGTACTTCACAGCAGCCTTTCTTTATACATCTCACCAGTATATTGTATATAAACTTATTTATCAGTCTCTTTACGACTCCAGTTCGGAATCATTCAGCCGTATACTCCACCCGTTTACTTTCATTTTCGGACATATCCGCGGGATTCCCGTAGTTGACGACTTGATGAAGAACAGGAGAGTGTAAGAATCCTGCCGGTCAAGATATTCCTGGTCGCCTATATCACCTATATTATCGGGATAGATTTTTGATAACAATAAATATTGGGTGAGTGGCAGGCGCAGGATCACCTGTCCGCTGGGTATATGCTTTATTGACAATGTCGTATCGTCTCCCTTCATGATGCGCAGTGTATTTAATCTGGCATGGATGACGGGAATCTGTCCGGACATTACAGACACTTCCTGCCGATACGGCAGATAACAGACCGGAGTCGCGTCGACAGGAGTATTTGTATAGTCTATTACGCCGTTGGCGGATTCCAAAGTGAAGGCGAAGTCCTCCTGTTGCAGGGGGAGATTGTCTTCATCCTGAAGGATACACGAGAAATAATTCGTGTTTTTAACCAGTTCGGCGGTGACGACCTGATATTCCTCACTGATAGTAATATTTTCAAGGCTACTGTGAAAGAGCGCGTTTAGTTTCCTGTCGGACTGGTTCTTCTCGTCACATGCCAGCGATATGTTCAGGGATTTCCGTTCCGTCCGTTCAGCTTTGAGATTTGGGAGCTGGTACGGATAGTCGGATGCTCCTCCCCATATGAGCAGGTGATAAGTCCCGGCGGGAAACGGCACTCTTACCATGCAGTAGCTTTGATGTAATGTTATACTGTCTACGTCCAGTCGGTCCACATACTTGTCGTTCTTGTCGAAGGCAAGAATGGTGATGTCGCCTACTTGCGTAGGCGCGGCGTCCACGTTCAGGATGTTGTAGGTGTACGAGATTTTCAGCCAGGTTCCTGTCGGACAGTCTGACAAGTCATCGTTCACCCAGTCACAGGACGAGAACAGCGCGACAACGCAAATAATATGTAGTAGAAATGAACGCATTTAGATTGATTTTAGTTCAGACGGCCGGACTGCTTATTCAAGTTCTACATCTTGATTACGTACGGCCCATGGAAAAACATTGATATTGATATCCAGTTCGGCTTTGTATTCGTCCGGTTGTTCCGGTTCGATGTAAGGTTCTCCGCTGCCGAGTCCCGCTACTTTGCTGATAGACAGACGATAGATATTATTGCGGACGATGCCGAATTCCATTACACCCATTTCTGTAGAGTTGTTATCTTCGTGCTTGATCCAGTAGTTGTAGTAGCATGAGTAATTTTCCGTCTTCTGGAAACGTTTGATGCTGTATTCGGCAAGGATTTCCGTAGCCGAATCGTCAGTGATGTCTTCCGGAAGATTATTCAGAACCTGTTTGCGGATAGCGTCTACACTGGTGTAGAAATTGTAATTGAAGTAGAACATCTTGGACGGCCAGTTGGAAGGATTGCTTATGTTGTCACCGTTTTCATCGAAAACGCGGTCGGTGGCAATGTCCATGTTCGCTTTAAACATCACTCCTGTGCTGTATGCATTTAATTGTGCATTGACGAACATACAGTTCTCCAGACAGTAGACATGTGACCAGCTACCCGCTTGTGCCATGCCTGCCCAATTGCTGTCGTTGATATCCAGATCTACTAATGCCTGTGCAAAGAATCCGTCGGCATTGGTGAAATCTTTGGCGCCTTCCACTGTTTTCTTGAAGAAATAGGGGTCGATTGCATAACCGTTGTTGTCGTTGATGTCACCGAAGTTCTCATTTGTGTATGAGCCGGGTTCCTGGAAATCATTCAGAACGGCGGTGTGACGGAAGGTATAGAACTGTGTTGCCAGATTCAACATTCTGAAGTTGTTGAGCTTGATGGTGCAATAAACCTTTCCGGCAGGGTCTTTCAATGGGAAAGTTTCCTGTTTTTGTGTCAGTTCAATTTTGGCAACAGCACGTTCCAGGCCGATAGATACACTGGTCACCTTGTCGGAATCAGTCGGCTTCTTTACTTCCACGTTCAGATTGGCCGCACCGCGGTTTGTCATTACGAATCCACTTGCAGGTACGCTTGGAATCTTTCCTTCGCTGTATGTAATGCCGTCGACAGCATTCAGGAAAGCATCCTGCGTGCTGATATCTCCGGTGACGGCCTTTCCGTTGGCAATGGCGAAGATATTGTAGGTGCCCGGATTCACGGTAATCTTGTCGGCAGTGTACTTTATCTCTTCTAAGTCCGCTTTAATCTGTTGGATATTCTTCAGTTCCTGCTGGTCTTTAAGAGTTTTGGTGGTTGAGTCGAACAGATAGATTGTCAGGCTTTTTACTGCATACTCCTCTTTTGAACCTGTTTCGGTTATGCCCGATGATTCGGCGCTACGGGTGCCGTTTGCATTGGGGATTTCAAAGAACAGGGCAAGGTTGCCATTGGAATCCGCATGAGTTTCATCGGAAAAGGCTACATCCGCATCATTGATGCAACTGTACTGTGTGACTGCTGCAAATAAGAGCAGGGGCACTAACTTTGTGAATCTTTTCATTTTTACTTTGAGTTTTAATTGAATATTTATTTGAGTTCTAAAACTTGTTTTAAATTATCCTCCGCTTGTGACAATCCGGCGTCCTTAGCTTGCCTGAATAGCTTTTCCGCTTCTTCATAGTC
The DNA here is from genome assembly GCF_900130125.1 of Bacteroides congonensis. Classification (GTDB taxonomy): domain Bacteria; phylum Bacteroidota; class Bacteroidia; order Bacteroidales; family Bacteroidaceae; genus Bacteroides; species Bacteroides congonensis. The sequence continues at coordinate 408,575 of NZ_FQXY01000010.1, read as the reverse complement.
GGTCTGAAGGAAGTATAGGACTCCTTTGGCCAGCGTCGTCTCCGGCACTGGCAGGGCTTTTTCGAGAAACCCTGCCGCAGCCTTGGTGTCTTTTTGCGTCAACGCTATGCAGGCGGCATTCAGGTTGGCCGTCGGATTATCGGGAAACAGTTGTACGGCAGTCATAAATATCCTGTTGTATGTTTCACTTCCCGGTGTATGCGTGAGCGCAAGGCGGAACATCTCTTCCAGGCTCAAGTTCTTGGGATTCGTATCGAATATCTTTTGAGATTCTTCCACCGTAAAGGGGCGGACATAATATTCGATGGTATAATCGGAATGTCTTAGTATGACAAACCAGTGTTTCAACACAAAACGGTAGAATGCCGGAAACTTCGACTTTATCAAACCTTCTTTACGGTCGGGATGAATGTTGCTTGTTACGATTTTCATGATAGCTTCCTTGTCCTGAAAAACTGTGTCGCCCAGAAGGGCTTCAAAGCCTTCCCAGTCTTCGGGCGTATAATTGGTGTGTATGTATGTGTTGTCGAAAGTATATAGTCGGGCTACATATTCCTTCAATGCACGGGTACGTTCGCGGGCCAGCCGCTCATTTATCCGGAAAGGGCCGTCGGGCGACGCATACCCATGAATGTTGATGTGTGTGATGCTTACGTTGCTGTCTCCTTTGATGGTGTTGATCGTTTCGATGATTTTATCCAACTCTGCCGCATTATTGCTGAATTCTTTATGAATAGCGGTCACATTCACCGGAAAGTCAATGAATGCCGACCCTTTTTCCGTCCTGATTTTAGACGTTTCAACTTGCGGAGTCAGGAAAGCAAGTTGCGGAACGGGCGTTGATTGCGGATGCAGGCGGGCAATACAGGTGAAATCTTCCGTACCGGGAATGCCGCAACCGCAACTCTTCTCTACCAGTGTGAGCGTAGCTTGGTTCATCCATTGCTCGAATGGGACGGATTGCAGATAATGCATCGTTTGCTTATCCCCGTTTTTCCTTTGCAATGCCCGGGCTGCCTTATCTTTCCTGCCTGTCTCCCGCAGGAATACGATGTGCTGTTTCCGGCTGTTGATATATATGGGTGGCAGTTCCAACCGGTGTTCCAGACTGTCACTGACAACGGGAACCAGCACCACTGATTCATTGGGAGAGAGGTCGCGGGTGATATCCATCGAAATAGAAACCACCAACTCTTTCCCTGCCTTGTACAGACTGGAAGTAGTTGTGCGAACAGTCCCCCTCTCTTCCGTTACGGCCCTTTGGGCTTGTATCGAAAGGGATAAAATGACTGCGATAATAAAAATTCCTCCTGTCTTCATTGTCGTAATAATCTGCATTTCTTCATTTCTGTGTGAGAATATCACCAGGGATAGATTTGGGAGATTACTCCGTTTTGTTGTAATTCTTCCAATATCTTTATATCCTTATTACTCTTACTCACGCCACCGTGCCCCAAGTGATATACTCTCCAGGGAGTGGAGTGGTGCTTGCGTGCTATCTGGACGTATATGTTCCTTCTTTTCGAAAACCAAACTTTCCATAAACTTTTCATACCTTTTTCTTCTTAAAATAGATAAACTAAACTTATTGAGGCTTTGGTAGGCCCTATGTAATGATGATGTCCTTTGTTACGTACTCCGGCACATTTCCTGACGCAGTTGTATTGTTTATAATGAATATAATCGTATCCCACTCCCAAGCTCGTTTCCACATTCCAATGATCGTTCAGCATCCAATGGTAGCCGCAACTAATGCCGCCCCCTATAAGCCACCCTTCATACCGGTACTTCTTCAGGTCAGAGAATATACCGAAAGGCAGCTTTTTCCCACCGACATTGAATTGCGCTCCATTGAGATAAACTCCCCAGAACAGGCCGTTAAACTTCTGGCAAGTCCAATATTTGTATTCGGGTTGAATCACCCAATAACGGTTCACGTACATCTCGCTCCGTTTCCATGGTCGCAGGCTTCCTGCCAGTTCGACGGTGCTTTTATTCCCTATGGCATAAGAGACTCCGGCTCCGAAAGCTCCGTCAATGGCGGGAAGCGTGTTGAGTCTGACGGCTACTTTCTGTGCGTAACCGTCAAGACAACCCAATAATAGGAACAGGAGTAAAATATATCTCATTGTATCTACCAGTTAATGCCGTTTATTATTTTCAAAAAAAACATTCAGATTGTATGCAGCTTCCTCAGAACCTTCCGCCTTGGCGGCTTTCAGTATGCGGATGCCTTCGTATGTGTTTCCGGTCATCAGCTCATATACCCCCCGGCAACTCTTGTAGGCAAGTCCCTCGTGCAATGCCATGGAAAGAAACTTGCTTGCGGATTTCGTATCTCCCTGCTCAATGGCAGCAGCCGCCGCATTGAGGTTGGCAACGGGGTGTACAGGATACAGTTTCACGCTGATATTGATAATCTGATAAAACTTCGCCTTATTATCCGCATATGATAAGGCTACCGTATACAGTTCGCGGAGCGATAACATCTGCGGATTGATGTCAGCCATAATCTTGGCTTCCTCGAGATTGAAGTTCAACTCTTTCTGATTGCGGATATCCACATCATCCGATGACGGTGAGACATACGAACCTTTATACCTTGGTTTTTTGCCTGTCGGGGCAGCAGAAGGAGTTGTGCTGTTGTCTGCTGTTGCCGCAGAGGAGACTTCCTGAATAGCTGTATTGCCCATTTCCGGCGGAAGCACTGCATATTGCGGTGCGATGATTAGCGTATCTTTCAGCGTCTGTTCGCCTTCGGGTCTGACAATCGTTCTCCTCAAATAGAGCGTGGCGTCGTTCATCCAGTTTTCTGCCGGCAATGCGGTGCGGTAATTGATGGTGCGTGAATGGCTGTCGTCGATACCGGCTACAAGATAGTCAGTGTCGTCTGCTTTACTGCCCTTCTTCTTGCGCAGTATCTGGTTGCGCAAATATAATTTCTGCTTCTGCTTGCCGTTCAGTTGGATGGCCGGTAATAGTATTCTGTGGTCTTGTCCGGTCAGGACAGGTGTCAGTATGACGGCATTCTTCGGGTTCATATCCTCGATTTCTACCGATATGTCCATCGAAAGGAGTAATGAGTCTGCCCGTACTCCCAGGAAATGGGGCTTGATATCCAGCTTGACGTTCTGTGCCGGAAGCAGATTACATATCAATAGGCCGAGCAAGATGAATGTTTTCGTTTTCATTTGATGCGTTTATTAAATTGGATTATTTATTGGATGAAGTACACGACTGATATTCCTATTTGCGTAGGACCCCAGTAGTTGCAATTTGATTTTTCTATCAGGGGTGCGCCTGCGGAGCGTCCGTAGCGTTTGTAATTGAGGTGGGCATATCCCAGAGCGATTCCCGCTTCCAGGTTCCATTGCGGGCTAATCATCCACTGGTAACCGTAGGAAATGCCGAATCCCGCCAGATTGCCTTGATATCGGTTATTGGCGATTTGTCTGTTCTCTACACCCAGCATCTTTCCGTCTCCGAATCCCCAGGGAAGCATTCCGCCGAAATTGAACAAGGCATAATGAAGCTGTAAGCCGATAAAACTTCCTGTGAATGCTTCGTTGAACCATTTACGGTATTCCGGTTGCACGAGGAAATGCTTCATCTTCTTGTTGTCGCTGAAGTTCCACGGATTGTAATTGATGGAAAGGCTGAAAGTATGTGTGTCATCACAACGTATTTCTCCGCCTAAATTGAGTGAGGTGGTGAGGTCATAAAGCAGATTGCTTTTGACGGCTATGTTTTGTCCGCAGAGATTCGATACAGGCATAATGCACACTACAAAGACGAGCGTGGTCAGTCTATGTCTCATGCTTGTCGTATGTCTCCGTCTGCTGTTGGCGGACAGACATGGATATTTGATATTATCGGGTTTGTGTGTCATAACTTTTTGTTTATGTGTGTCTGTTACTTCTTAGGTAACGGAATTTTATTATCATGACAGATGTATACGGGGAAAAAACAGGAAAAAGACAGCGGTCTTTTATAAATAAAATGTACTTGAATGCTTTCGGACGAAAATTAGTCTGATAGACGGCAATAAATAGTTGGAACATGAAAGAAATCTGCTTCGTGTTCTTGCCTGTTATTTTATTTATTCAAAGAAAAAGAATAAAATAAGATATGATTTATTTGGAATGTGAGATTCTTTTTATATATCTTTGTGCCATATTTATATCCGTTACCTAAGAAGTAACAGATGGGATAAAGTGCTTGTTTTTAGGTTATTGTGAATTAATGGTTGCTTCTCTTATAAGATTCTATGTAATAACAATTCAATTTGTTGGCTTCTGTCCTTTCCTTTAATCCGAAGCCTTTCAAATAGGTCTGTGTAGTCTTGATTGATTTGTGTCCCAGTGATTCACTAATCATCTCGATGGAAATTCCCTGATACTTTGCGTTTGTTGCCCAGGAGTGTCGTATAGTATATGAGGTGACGGGTGATTTTAGGCGCAATTCTCTCGACAGGCTTTTCAGTTGATTATTGAACCGACGGAGTGCTGATTGGTATTCTTTATAAACACCTTCATCTTTTCGTTGCTTGTCACCTTTCAGGATATTGAAAAGATAATCAGGGCAATTTTCTCTTGACGACTGGTTGTTGCGCAACCTGTTCATTTCCTTTTTCGACATATCCAGTATTTCAAGACTCATGGGCGTTCCTGTCTTTACACGGTTGTATCTGAGGACGTTTTGTTCCAACGCTGATTTTTCGATATGAGCGAAGTCCGAGAACGGCATGCCGCAAAACTGGAACATCAATCGTGCGATGGCTTGTGTGCGGCCCAGATGTTCGGACTGGGGAGTCTTGTAAAGGAGCGTATGCAGCTCTTCAGGCGGCAATGCTTTCTTCTGTCGTACATCCACCCCTGTGTACACGTCACGAAATAAATGGGGAATAAAGCGGGCGATACCTGCTTCCACGCCACGGTTGTAAATGCTGCGCAACATACGCATATAAGTAGAGACTGTATTCGGCCGTAGCCCATATTCTTGAAGGTGTTGGCCGTATCGTCTCAGACTGTCACGGGTGATTTGTGCAAATGATATACCCGGCGTATTGCAGAACTTCGTGAATGAGAGGACGGCGTTCTTATACACATGCGCCGTTGAATAGCGCCCTTCTTCTTGTAGCTTCCGTAAGTACGCCTGGGCACATACGGTAAATCCATTTCTGTTACTTTTTTGTTTCATAAGCTTGTTTATTTTTACTTTATTATTCAAGGTGAATAACAAAAGTAGTTGTTTTTTAGGTTGTTAATGCTTATGAAAAGTCATCGATTACCTTGCATTTTTTTTGTAATTTTGTTCCGGATTGATAATGAGATAGTTTGCTATGTTGCAAAAAACGAAAGGAATAGTTCTACATACGTTAAAATATAATGATACGTCTATCATTGTAGATATGTACACGGAATTGTCCGGAAGGGCTTCTTTTCTTGTCGCAGTACCCCGTTCGCGAAAGGCGGCAGTGAAGTCCGTCCTATTCCAGCCGTTGTCTTTTATTGAATTTGAAGCGGATTACAGACCGAACACGACTCTCTATCGTGTGAAGGAAGCGAAATCTTTTTATCCTTTTTCGTCCATTCCTTATGACCCGTACAAGTCTGCGATGGCACTTTTCTTGGCTGAATTTCTTTATCGGGCTGTCCGTGAAGAGGCGGAGAACCGTCCATTGTTTGCCTATCTGCAACATTCTATTATCTGGCTGGACGAGTGCAGCGAAGGTTTTGCCAATTTCCATCTGGTCTTTCTGATGAGGCTTTCCCGCTTTTTGGGGCTTTATCCCAATCTCGAGGACTATCATACCGGTGACTATTTTGACTTGCTGAATGCCTGTTTCACTTCGATTCGGCCTCAGTTACATTCATCTTATATCAAGCCCGATGAGGCCGGGCGTCTTCGCCAATTGATGCGTATGAATTATGAGACGATGCATCTTTTCGGCATGAGCCGTGCGGAACGCACCCGCTGCCTGACGACTATAAATGATTATTATAGCTTGCATTTGCCGGACTTCCCGGCTTTAAAATCACTGGAAGTACTGAAGGAATTGTTTGATTAAACATTGCCAGAATTGTATTAGATAATTTTAATTTTGCATTTTGGAATCAACATTATTGGTTGTTTCCTCATTTTCGGAGAGGGGGATATCGCCTTTCCGGTAAGTTTGTGGGGTGATGTGATATCTTTCCTTGAAGCATTTACTAAAATATTTGGGTACATTGAAACCGACCTGGTCTGATATTTCCGCAATATTCAGTTCCATGTTGTTCTTCAGTAAGAATGCTGCACGTTTCAGGCGGAGGGTCATAATGAAATCAGCAGGTGTCTGTCCTGTGATGGCTTTTAACTTGGAGAAAAGCTTTGTACGCGAAATACTCATTTGCGTTGCCAGCATATCTACATTGAAATCTCCATTCTCCATCTCCTGCTCGATAATTTCCATCACTTTATCCATGAATTTCTTGTCCATCACATTGTTGGTCAGGATTTGTATGTTTTCTTGCGGCAGTTTGCTGAACTTTTCTTGTAGCATGATTCGGTTATTGACCAGATTGTTACAGCGGGACAACAAGATGTTGATGTTAAATGGTTTGGTAATATAATCATCCGCTCCCATTCTTAATCCTTCCAGATTATGTTCGATGGCAGTTTTGGCTGTGAGTAGAACTACGGGTATATGGCAGGTATCAAAATCGGCTTTAATGGCTTGGCAAAGTTCCGTACCGGACATCTCCGGCATAATGATGTCGCTGAGCACGATATTGGGATTTTCGGATCGTACTTTCTCCAGTCCTTCCTTGCCATTGGAGGCGGTAATGACAATATAGAACTCTTCGAATATTTTAGATATCATTTCTTTTAATGAATCATTATCTTCTACAATAAGAATTTTATATTCTCTTTCCTTTAGTCGGCTATCGTTGTTTGAAGTCGTTTGTTCAAATAATAAAGACTGCTGGAACTCTGCATTTAACTCGTTAATTTCATTAAATGCAAATGTATCTTTTGTTTCACAGAACTGTTCGGATGTGAAGTGCTCATTTCCTGTTTTCAGATGTATGCAGAAAGTGGTCCCTTCTCCCAATTCGCTGGAAACTTCAATACTTCCATGATGCAGTTCGACTATACCTTTGGAAAGCGAAAGACCGATACCGGTACCTACATAGAACAGAGAATCCAACTGTTCCGTTTGATAGAAACGAGTAAAGATATTGTTGATGTCTTTGGCTGCTATTCCCGAACCATTGTCTGTTACGTCAATGAGGACTTCCTGATTTCTTTTCCGGACAGATATGGAAATTATTCCTCCCGCTTTTGTGTGTTTAAAGGCGTTGGAGATAAGATTGTTTATCACTTTTTGCATCTGCTTGGCATCGTACCATAAATTGATGGTATCACTACTCTTTTCGAAGTTGAAAGTAATCTGGCGTTGTACTGCATATTCCTGAAAGAGTAGATAATGTTCATATACGAAGTCCACAATATTGTGTTCGCTAACCTTGATAGTCATGTAACCTTGTTCCTGCTTGCGAAAGTCAAGTAATTCGGTGATAAGCTCCCTCAGCTGTAAACAACTCTTGTACACTCCCAGTATTTTGTTATAGACATTGGGAGCGAAGGAACGTATCTGTAATAACATTTCCATTTGTCCGATGATGAGTGTAAGAGGGGTGCGGAACTCATGTGAAATGTTGGTGAAGAAGCGTAATTTGGCTTGGTTGAGTTTTTCGATATCTTCAGCATGCTTTTTTTCATACTTCAGCGATTCTTGTAGCTGGATCCGGTGATGATAGGCGCGTATAAGGTAATATGCAATACCTACAATACATATGAGATATACTAGGTATGCCCATATCGTACGATAGAAAGGAGGTAAGATCTCTATCTGCAATCTGCTTGGTGGAACCAGGCTTTCATTGATATCTTTGGCTTTGACAACTAATGTATATTTACCAGGGTTTAAGTTGGTGTATGTAATAACATTTTGTTCCAGACTGTTCCATGTATTAGAGAAACCTTCCAAACGGTATATGATTTTATCTTTATTGAAAGGTATATAGTCTGTTGTGGTATACTCAATACTAAATATATTTTGATTAGATTTAAGAGTGATTTTTGGAGAATAAGTTATGTCTCTAGTCAATATGCTGTCTTTATCTCCTACATTGATGTCTTTTCCGTTCACGATAAGTCGGAATGGATATATACGGTAAGAACGAGGAGACTCTTCAAGTTCTTTCTCAAAGAACGAAATAATTCCAGTGGTTCCTCCAATGAAAATTTCTCCTTTTTTGTTTTTGTAAAGTGCATTCTCGTTAATACAGCTTAATGGGAGTTCTTCATAATTTTTGAATTTTTTTTGTTGATAGTCTAATATGGAGAACCCCTTGTCGGTGGTTACAAGTAGCCTATTTGGGGATAATTCACAAATGTTGTAAATAATATTGCTTGCCAGGCCGTTTTTGCTCATATCAAAGTTTTCGAAGTCGTCCGTTTCTCTACGGTATAAATCCAGTCCATTTTCATTAGTGCAAAACCATAACCTGTTTTGACTGTCTTCGTAGATGGAATTGACGCTGTTACTGCTGATGCTGTGTTCATTGGCGCTTTTATGTTTGTATATTGACAGCTTTTGAGTATTGAAGTTATAAGCGCAGGCTCCATTGTTATTATTGGTTATCCATAAAATACCTTTGTGGTCGAGGGTTAATCCAAAGGTGGATATAGTATTGTTGAGTGCCACTTCATCGTGGAACAATGGTTTACATGTTCCGGTTGCAGGATTGAATAGACCGATTCCGTTGTTAGTTGCTAAAATTAATTGTTCTTGATAGGGTAAAATATCTTCAATAAGATTGGATGGAATAGATGTTCTATCACCTTTCTTATATTTATAATTGGTAGAACGGCCGGTTTTTAAATCCAATTTGTTAAGTCCTTCCAAATGAATACCGGTCCACACTACTTTTTGTATGGAGTCGTAGTAGATTGCTCTTATATTTCCTGTATAATTGTTGGGAGTGTTTTTATTTGTATACCATTGATAGGTTTGGGTAGTCGGGATGTATTTATTAATTCCCCCTCTCTCTGTACCTATCCATAAATTCCCCTCATCATCCTCAGTCATACGTTTAACGATAGGGGAACTTAAACCTTCTTTTTCCTTGGAAGAAGCCTGATACTCACGATAAATTTGCTTCTGTGGATTGAAATAGTTGATTCCACCGGAGTATGTTCCTACCCAAATGGTTCCTTGTAAGTCGCAATGTAACCCCCAAATAGAAGAGTTGCTCAAGCTTTTGCTATTTTCTTTTTTCTCGTAACGGGTGAACTTTTTGGTTTGTTTGTCATACTTGTTAAGTCCGTTGAAAGTTCCTATCCATATATTCCCTTGTTTGTCTTCGCAACACCTGTGTGTATAGTTGGAACTGATGGTGGAAGGATCATCCGCTTCATACAAGAAATTGTTTATCTGTTTGCCTTGTATGCAGTACACTCCGTGTCCTGATTTGGTCGTTATCCAATAGTAACCGGAAGAATCTCTGATGATATCGGAGATATTTCCTTCTTTGATAGGTTGGGTTAGTGCCTTTTGTGGGTCGAGTATATAAAGTCCTTTATTGGTTCCTATGAAGACAGAGTCGTTATATACGTATAATCTTTGAATAACGCTAGTATTTTGAGTCATCTTATAGAACAAATCGAATTTTATTCCATCGTACTTGAATATTTGGTTTGAAGTGGCAACGTATAGATGTTTAGAAAAGAATTCTGCCCGTGTGCTTTTCTTTATGATAGGAGTAAATTGCCCTTTTTCTATGTCATAAGCGGAAATCCCTCTGTTAGTCATGATATAGACGTGTCCGTTTTGATCTCCTGTGATGTGATAAATATCATTGTATAAAATACTATTTGAGTTGTTTTTCTCCTTTTGATAAATCTTGAAATATTTTCCATTATATAAACTGACTCCATTTCGTGTACCGAACCACATAAATCCTCGTTCATCCTGATATATAGAAATAATGGAGTTGTGTGATAAACCATTATCGGTAGTCAAATGTCGGAAAGATATGCTTTGTGTACTACATGTAAGTATGTGTACACATAGGAAGTAGCAGATTAAAAAGATTTTGTTTCTCATAATCTTTAGGTATAGTAATCATTATATTAAGATTTGCAAATATAGCTTTTTTGTCGTGAGGGGGAAAGTGTGATGTTGTGTTGTTGGGTGTTTTATTATCCAATTTATATGTTATTTTTGTTCATTTTTTCAGATTGGACTTATTTTGTATGTTTAGAATTCCTTTCGTGTATATATACCGCCCTTCTAATATTGTTTTATTCTTTACTTTTGTTTGGCATAGTTAGCAAGTTAATGAAATGTTGATTGATTATGAAAAGTAATATTTTAGTTCGTACGTGTATTGGTCTTTTTCTCTTTTCAATGTTTGCTTGTGTGGGAGTTAAAGGACAGAAAGATTTTATTTCAACGAACATTGAGCATGCCGCTATTCAATATAGTTTGCAGATGGATGCTCTTGAAAAGAACGATAAAATCTTAATTCCTCGTACCGTGAACGCTAAGGGCGATATGGTGTATGCACGTCGTGGCTGGGATTGGACTCTTGGCTTCTTCCCGGGAAGTCTTTGGTATTTGTATAATCTCACTGGTAATGAATATTGGAAGCAGAAAGCAGAGAAATGCACCGAATACCTATATAAAGAACAATATAATACTTCGCATCATGATATTGGCTTTATTATAGGTTGTAGTTTCCTCAATGGTTTGCGCTTAGGTGGTAAGGAGGAATATACGTCGGTCGTGGTACAGGCTGCCAAATCTTTGTCTACACGTTTTCGTCCGAATGCGGATATCATTCAGTCTTGGAATGCTGACAAAGGACGCCCGTTAAAGATGGGATGGAAATGTCCAGTGATTATTGATAATTTGATGAATCTGGAACTTTTGTTTGAAGCTACCCGGTTGTCCGGTGACTCTACCTATTATAATATTGCCGTTTCACATGCTGATAAAACCTTGAAGAACCATTTTCGGGAAGATGGAAGTTCGTATCATGTGGTAGATTACAATCCGGAAACAGGAGAAGTGCTTAAACGTTGTACGGCGCAAGGATATTCAGATGATTCGGCATGGGCACGAGGGCAGGCTTGGGCTATTTATGGCTATACTATGTGTTATCGGTATACACATCGTCCGGCATATTTAAATCAGGCTAAGAAAATATATGAGTTTATATTTACCAATTCAAATCTTCCTGAAGATTTGATACCTTACTGGGACTTTGATGCGTTGAATATTCCCAAAGAACTGAGGGATGTGTCAGCGGCCGCTATTACAGCTTCGGCGCTGTATGAGCTAAGTGTCTTCTCAAATAATAAGGAATATAAGGAAACAGCAGATAAGATAATGAAAACTCTGTCTTCTCCCACTTATCGTGCAGAAATTGGTGAAAACCATTATTTTCTATTGATGCATTCCGTAGGTAGTTTCCCAGATTGCGCTGAAATAGACGTTCCTTTGAGTTATGCTGACTATTATTATCTGGAGGCTTTAAGACGTAAAAGGGATTGGGGAAAATAGTGAATATATCTAATTATGAAAACACATTTTAACCTTTCTTCGTAATACTAGAGATGCGTTTTCTTTGTGCAAAACACCGAGAACTGGGAGGCACGTTGTGGATTTGCTACAAAATAGCTATAGCCCTGCATGCTTGATTGGGGAGAACACCTGCTGTAATATGGGGCGCTATTGTTCGTTTATGGGGCATTTTTGTACATAAATACCTTATTTTTAGTTGTGTATAATATGCTACCTTCTTCTGAATAATAAATGGATTTTAATATCTAAAAACTATTTAATTTTGTGAATTATAGATAGAACCTTTTTGATAATATATTTTATAATACTTAAATTTAAAAAAGATGGAAAACTTCTTCTTTCCAATGAAAATACCTCAGAAGCAGGTATGGCTATTGGCGACGTTTTTGTCATTCGGACAAATGGCTTTCCCTATAGGAAATAGTGTGTTGGGAGAGGCTTCTGTTGCAAGTCCTATTGTGCAGCAGAATTGCAGAATGGTTACTGGAACAGTGACTGATAGTCATGGTCCGGTAATTGGTGCCAGTGTAATTGTAAAGGGAACTACCAGCGGGGTTATTACTGATGTGGATGGTAATTTTAAACTGGAAGTTCCGATAGGCGCTACTATCGTTATATCTTATATGGGATATAAGGATAAAGAAATAAAGTATACCGGAGAATCCGCCTTAAAAATCGAACTGAATGAAAATGTTCAAGAGTTACAGGAAGTACAGGTAGTGGCTTATGGTGCTACCAAGAAAGTGACAGTGACAGGAGCAATGTCGTCTATTACGACAAAAGATGTATTGAAAAGTCCGGTATCAAGTATTGGTAATGCATTGGCTGGTAAAATGCCGGGTTTGTCTGCCATCCAGACTTCCGGTCAGCCGGGTAGTGACGATCCCACAGTATATGTACGTGGTGTGGGGTCATTGAACGAATCCATGTCTCAGCCGTTGTTTTTGGTGGATGGAGTAGAACGCAGTTTCTTCCAACTCGATCCTAATGAAGTGGAAGATATTACGGTATTGAAAGATGCTTCTGCAACGGCTGTGTTTGGAGTACGTGGTGCTAATGGTGTAATTTTGGTGACGACCAAACGTGGGCAGGAAGGGAAAGCGAAAGTTAGCTTCTCTACTTCATTTGCCTTACAGGCACCTACTCGCTTACCTGATTTTGCTAATAGCTATGAATATGCCACGGCATATAATAACGCCCAGCTTCACGACGGATATACCGAAGCCCAGCTGGCGTTCAAACCGGAAGCTATTGAAGGGTTTCGTACTCAGAGTAATCCGTTAGCTTATCCGGATATGGACTGGATGGATTATTTGGTACGTAATACAGCCTTGCAAACGCAACATAACTTGACCATTTCGGGCGGTTCGCAGAGAGTGCGCTATTTTGCGTCACTCGGTGTGTTTACTCAAGACGGACTCTTTAATTGTTATCAAAAAGATTATGATGACAATTACAGCTACAATCGCTACAATTATCGTCTGAATTTGGATGTGGATTTGACAAAGACTACACAGCTCCGTGTGAATGTAGGTGGACGTGTCAATGACAAACACACTCCGGGAGTGGATGGAGAATCGGGGCTGTCTAGTATTGAAACTATTTTTCGTGGTATTTATTGGGCTGTTCCGTTTTCCGGTTCGGGTATCGTAGATGGAAAATGGGTGTGGGCCGATGCACGTAATATTTCTAGTTCTTTTGGTGATATGCGCGATGCCATGTACACTTATTACGGACGAGGTTATGATGTGACCTATGGTAATACGCTGAATTTCGATTTCTTGTTAGAACAGAAGTTGGACTTTATTACCAAAGGTTTGAAAGCTCATGTGAAAGGGGCTTATAATAGTTCCGTATCTCTCACTAAACAAAGGCGTGGTAAAACTCCTCATTACGAGCCGTTGATACAATCTGACGGATCGGTACTGCTTCGCCGCGTGGATGAAGAAAACATATTGGGGTATGAAGAATCTATTGGTCGTGGTAAGGACTGGTATGTGGAAGCTGCCTTGAACTATAAACGTGACTTCGGTAAACACCATGTTTCGGGACTTGTAATGTATAATCAATCCATTACTTATTATCCTAACGGACCTTCGGCATTTTTGTCAATTCCGAGAAGTTATATAGGTTTGGTGGGACGTGCTACTTATGACTATAATACCCGTTATATGTTTGATGTAAATATGGGATATAACGGTTCGGAGAACTTTGCCTCGGGCAAACGCTTCGGTTTGTTCCCTGCTTTCTCTGCGGGATGGGTAATATCAGAAGAGAATTTTATGAAGCCGCTAAAATCGTTTATGGACTACCTGAAAGTGCGTGCATCTTATGGTATTGTAGGTAATGACCGTGTGAGCGATAACTCTCGTTTCCTCTACCTGCCGGACGTATATAACGCTTCCAATGGTGGTTTCTATTTCGGTAGTGGCAGTTCTATTACTACGGGCGCCAACGAGGCAAAGAAAGGAAATCCTAATGTGACCTGGGAAACGGCTGCTAAACAGAATTATGGTGTTGACGCTTATTTCTTTAATAGCAAATTAAAGGTGAATTTTGACTACTTCATCGAACACCGCCGTGATATCCTGACTTCTCGTGGAACTGATCCCGGTTATTTGGCTGTGACACTTCCTACCGCTAATATTGGTAAGGTAGATAATAAAGGATATGAAATCAATGTGAACTGGAGAGATAAGATTAACAAACTGGGATATCATATCGGCTTTAATATCTCGCGTACCAAAAACAAGATTATTTATATGGACGAGGTGACTTATCCATATGCTTATATGCAACGTACCGGTAAATCTGTCGGTCAGCATTTTGGTCGTAAGTTTGCAGGATACTTTTCTGAGGAGGATGTGGAACGATATGCTACCGAGGGACATGGAGGTATTCCTGACCATGGCATTACTCCCAAACCTGGTGATGTTATGTATATGGACTTGAATGGTGACAAGAAGATAGACCAGAATGATATTACGGCTATCGGTAATACTAATTATCCGCAGTTGTCATATGGTATAAACTATGGTATCTCTTACAAGGGATTTGACGTTAGTATGACTTGGGCGGGTGCTGCCAAGACTTCGCGTATGTTGGACGACGTTTTCCGTTATCCTTTCGGGCAGACTAACCAACGTTCACTGATGAGATATTTTGTTACCGATACTTGGACACAAAAGGGGGATGCAGCTAAATATCCCGCAATTTCCTTCGTAAACAGAAGTAATAACTACTATGACTCTGATTTATGGTTGCGTGATGCTTCTTACTTACGCCTGAAAAACGTGGAAGTGGGTTACAGTTTCCCAAAGAAAGTTTTGAACAGGATGCATTTAGGTAGTTTGCGTGTATATGCTACCGGTTATAACTTGCTTACATTCGATAAATTGGATGTGATAGACCCGGAGTCGAAATCTGCTGCAAGAGCTAATTATCCATTGGTGATGGTTATCAACTTTGGTGTGAAAGTAGGTTTTTAATAAAAAATAGAATAATATGAAATCACTTACAAGATATTTTCAAGGATTGATGTTGGGGGCTTTATTGATTACCACAATATCATGTGAGGACTTTGCGCTGGGTGAGAAATTTCTCCAGAAACCGCCTAGTTCGGATGTTACCATTGATACCATCTTTTCTACAGCGGTATATGCGCGTCGGGTGCTGTGGAATAGTTACGGTAATTTGCCATATGCATTTTGGGCAAGTAACAGTTATGGTTACTCCACCAATATGTGGTTCGGCATTCAGGAAGACTTGACGGATTTGTGTAATTCAGCTTTGACTTGGGATGGCCCTAATAAAGCTTATTATAGTGGTGCTTACAATGCTGGTTCGGAAGAGGCGTCGGATGGAGACGGAGGTACCAAATACGGTTTTACCCGGCGTAATAGTTGGAAAAGTATCCGCATGGCTTGGGTGTTTATAGAGAATGTGGACCGTGTGCCTGATATGGAAGATGCTGAGAAGTTACGTTTGAAAGCGGAAGCTAAAATTGTGATTGCTACTCAATATGCCGAAATGCTTCGTCATTTTGGTGGTCTGCCTATTGTGGATCGAGCTATTTCTGCAGAAGATGGTTTGGGATTTCCTGCCCGTGCCACTTTGCAGGAGACTGTGAATTTTATTGTGAGATTGTTGGATGAAGCTATTGATTGTAAAGAACTTCCTTGGAATGTTACTGAAGAAGAATCTGACAACTGGAGTGGTCGCCTGACCCGTGCTTCCGCTATGGGATTGAAAGTACGTGTTCTTTTGTTTGCTGCAAGTCCGTTATTTAATAACGAGATGCCTTATTATGAAGGTGAAGCTTCCGAAAAACTGATGACTTGGTTTGGTGGATATGAACAAAAGCGTTGGGAAGATGCCGCAAAAGCAGGCGAAGACTTTTTTAGGGCATTGAATAAGGAAGGTTTCTACGATTTGGTAAAAGCCGGAGAGCTGCGTATGGCATTCCGTGACGCTTATTATACACGAGGTACGACCGAATCATTGATTTCGGTACGTCGCCATTATAAGACCAACAAAATCGGTGGTATCATGCAAAGTGCACGTTGGGGTGCTTGGGGAGTTACTAAGGAGTACTTCGATATGTTCCCTATGGCAGATGGAAGCGATTTTGACTGGAATAACCAAGAGCATGCTAAAAATCCGTTTATAAATCGTGATCCTCGTTTGTGCGAAACCATTCTGTTGGATGGTGACAAGTTCGGTAGCGGTGTGGCTGCTATATATCGGCAATATTCAAAAGATAAGACAAATTATCCGAAAGGCGAACATTATAATAATAAAAGTGTCAGTTTGGATGATAAAGGATTAACCACTAACGGTCTGACAGCACGTAAGTTTTTACTCGACCGTCAAGGGGAGTGGAGTGGGCGTGTCATTCAGTGGCCGTTACTACGTTTAGCTGAGGTCTATTTGTCGTATGCTGAAGCATTGAATGAATGTAACCGTACCGGGGAGGCTTATTCTTACATCAATGCGGTGAGGAATCGTGTGGGTTTGGGTGATCTGAAGACAGGATTGGGCAAAAAAGAATTCCGTGAAGCGGTACTTCGTGAACGTGCCTGTGAATTTGGCTTTGAGGAAGTTCGTTTCTATGACCTTATTCGTTGGAAACGTGAGACGGATTTTACTAAACATTTGCATGGTCTTTATTTCTATAAGCATAAGAAAACAGGAGAATATCTGTTTGAGTTCCCGCAATTGAAAGAAAGGGCTTGGCAGAAAGCCGGTGGCTTCTCTCCCAAGTGGTATTTGAGCGCATTCCCTCCCAAAGAGGTGAACAAAGGTTACGGATTGGTTCAAAATCCTGGTTGGGAATAACATAATTTATTATTGAATAAAGTAATCATACTATCCTTATGGAAAAAAGTATAAAGCTAATCATTACAGGGCTGCTGTGTTCTTCCATTGCGGCAGCTCAGGTAGCAGACAGCATACAGCATTATGGACGGGGTATCTCGTTCAGCAAGAAAGAAGCGACTACTTCTGGTGGCATGGCTACGGCTGATGAACTGAGTCACCGTACCAGTACGGTAGCTTCCAACGCTTTGTTTGGATTAATTCCCGGCCTTCAGGTTTTGCAGAATGGAGGGAATGAATGGGAAAACGGTGCTACACTCTATGTACGTGGTGTAGGGACTACCAATGGTAAGAGTCCGTTGATATTGATTGATGGTTATGAACGTAGTATTGATAATCTTGCTGTGCAAGATATCGAGTCCGTCAGTGTACTGAAAGATGCCACTTCACTGGCGCTTTATGGTGTACGTGGCGCTAACGGTGTGATTCTTATCACTACCAAGCGTGGTTGTGCAGGGAAACCTGTCATTACGTTCGATTACGAGTTTAAGATGGGTACACCACGTCGTTTACCGGAATTTGTGGATGGTTATACTTATGCTCAGTCTATGAATGAAGGCTTGAGAAATGACGGCGTCACGACATCTCGTTACAATCAGCGTGAGTTGGATGCTTTCCGCGACCAGACTTATCCGGAGTTTTATCCTAATGTGGATTGGGTGGACGAAGCGCTTCGAAACCATAGTTTCGGTAATAATGTGAATTTTTCTCTTCGTGGAGGTGGTGATGTCGTACAGTATTTTACCCAGTTGAATTACTTGAATGATAAAGGTATCTTACAACCCACAGAGGAAAATGAAGGATATTCTACGCAGTTTAAGTATTCTAAACTGAACTTCATGACCAATCTCGACATCAAGTTGGGAAATACCACTAAATTGCAGCTTAATATGCGTGGTAACTTTGCGGAGGACAATCGTCCTTATACTACTACCGCTGACATATTTGATATGTTGTACAAAGTTCCATCGGGGGCTATGCCTATCAAGACTTCTGGTGGCCGATGGGGTGCAACTTCAATTTATGGTAGTAACCCGATAGCTATGATTTCTGATACTGGTTATGAACGTGGGCAAACTCGTAATCTCTATGCCGACATAAACTTTGTACAGGACTTGAGTTTCATTACTAAAGGTTTGTTTGCTACTGCACGTCTAGGTTTTGACAACGAGGCACGATATTGGGAACGCAACCAGCATAAATATGCAACCGAACAAGCTATTATGGGTTGGGACGGTGAAAAAAATTCTTATAAGAATTTGACTGAAGAAACTGCTTTAGACTTTAGTAGCAGTATCAAGGATGTGGTTCGCCGTCTGACTATCAATGCACAGTTGAATTATGATCGTACTTGGAAGGCTGATCATAAGTTGAACGCTACTGTGTTTTATAGTATGGACAAGCTGATGAAGCGTGGGCAGAATGCAGGCAGAGCCTTTATGGATATTGTGGGGCAAATTCATTATACTTATAAGAACCGTTACTTGCTTGATTTCTCTTTGGCAGGTTCTGCGTCCAGTATTCTCGAACCGGATGATCGATGGGGAATTTTTCCTTCGGTAGGTGCAGGTTGGATTCTTTCAGAAGAAAATGTTTTTAAAGCTGACTGGCTGAATATGTTGAAACTTCGTGCTTCGTATGGTATTGCAGGGCGCGCTGACTATGGTGTACAACTTTTCCGTGGTTCATATAGTGGTGGTGGAAGTTATTATTTTGGTGAAACACCGGCTTCCATCAGCGGTATGAAAGAGGCTCGTCTTGCTGTAGATGGGTTAACTTATGAAAAATCACATAAGTTGAATGCAGGTATTGATTTTATGGCATGGAATCGTCTTTCTTTATCAATAGATGGTTATTATGATCATCGTACAGATATTTTAGTAGATGGAGATGGCGCTCTTTCCTCTGTATTAGGTATTGCAGCTCCTGATATAAACAGTGGTATTGTGAATAGCTACGGCGTGGAAGTTGCAGCTAATTGGAATGATAAAATAGGAAATGTTACTTATCAGTTAAGCGGGCAATTCAGTTTCAATCGTAATAAGATTAAGGAGATGAATGAGGTGTATCGTCCGTATGATTATTTGAAACGTACCGGACATTCTGTAAACCAATATTTTGGTTATGAAGTGGAGGGGATTTATCAGAGTTGGGATGATATTGAAAATCGTGAAGTGAAACAGATACTGGATGAAGTACGTCCCGGTGACTTGAAATTCAAGGATCAGAACGGTGATAAAGTAATTGATGAATATGATCAGGTAGCATTAGGATATAATAAAGTTTGTCCTGAGATTTATTACGGTTTCAGTCTTGGAGCCGAATACAAAGGATTAGGATTTACAGCCTTATTCCAAGGGGTTGCCAATTATAGTCAGATGCTTGATACACGCAGTATCTATCGTCCTCTGGTAAACAATAATACTGTTTCTCAATATTATTATGATAATCGTTGGACGGAAAGTAATCCCGATGGCAAGTATCCGCGTCTCACTTATAATGGTTCCAAGAACAACTATAATACCAATTCTTTGTGGGTAGCTGACGCCTCATACCTGAAGTTACGTACATTGGAAGTGTATTATGATTTACCGCAAAAGTGGGTAAATAAGTTACCCGGTGTGAACCATATGAGACTGTTTGCCCGTGGACACGATTTGTTCAGCATTGATAAAATGGATGGTGTGATAGATCCTGAAATGACAGGTACCGGTCATCCGTTGATGACTCAATATACATTTGGCGTTAATTTACGTTTCTAATAATTTAAGCGGAATGAAACTTATGAAATTGAAACATATAGCATTACTTATGTCGGTCTGCATATTGAGCGGATGTGACTTCATGGACTGCGATGAGTCAAACGACTATCAAAAGGAAAACATCTTTACGAGCTTTGAACGCTCCAAGAAGATGGTGACTAATATTTACAGTTATTTGCCTCAAGATTTTTGTAATACAGAAGGCGCTATGCAGGATGCGGCAACAGACGATGCCGTACATGTATACAAGTCTTCAGCTATCCATTATTTTGTAAACGGCACTTGGTCAGCAAATCGATTGGTAGATGATGTCTGGAGTGAATACTATACAGCCATTCGTGCTGCCAACCTTTATCTGAAGGAGGCTGAAGGACAGACTTTTGAGGACTGGGAAAATGCAGAGAAGTATAAGGATATGATGAAGGAATTTAATAACTTTCCTTATGAAGTACGCTTTCTTCGTGCGTTTTATTATTTTGAATTAATTAAGCGTTATCATGATGTGCCGTTGGTTACTACAGTGCTCACTCAGGACGAGGTGAACAGCTTGGAACGTGAAAGTTGTGATTTAGTAGCGGACTTCATTATAAAAGAGCTTACAGAAATTACAGCGGAAGGCAAATTGCCTATTACTTATACGGAAGGTTTTGCTAGTAAAGATATTGGTCGTATCACTCGGGGGGCAGCCTTGGCATTGAAGTCTAGAGTTACGCTTTATATGGCAAGTCCTCTCTATTCGGAAGATAATGCCGGAAAATGGAAAAAAGCTGCATCCGCTGCTTATGAGATCATCGGTAATGTTTCTGAGTTGGGTTATGAGCTAGTGGATGATCTTACAGCTCAGTTTCGTAAAGTGAACAACACATGTGCCGAAGTGATTTTAGCCCGTGGTATAGGTGAAACGGGAGATTTTGAGAAAGCCAACTTCCCCATGGGAGTAGAGGGTGGAAAAACTTCTACTTGTCCCACACAGAACTTGGTGGATGCTTTTGAGATGAAAGACGGTTCCAAATTTGACTGGAACGATCCTACTATGGCAGCCAATCCTTACAGTAACCGTGACCCACGTCTGGCAAGAACTGTGGCTTACAATAATATGAATTGGTGTGGTGCACCTCTTCAGATATGGGAAGGCGGTGCTAATGGTCTTCCTTTGACTAACGCTACTACTACAGGGTATTATCTGTACAAGTATCTTAATCCCAATATCAGTTTTGTGTCAGGTTCCACGACTACTAAAGCGCAACATAACTGGGTATTGTTCCGTTATGCTGAAATATTGCTGAATTATGCGGAAGCAATGATAAATGCTTTTGGAAATCCTGATTATGCGGATGCAGATTATCCTATGACTGCCCGCGAAGCAGTGAATAAAGTGCGTGCGCGTGGTAAGGTAGAAATGCCTCCTTATCCTGCAGGTATGGGAAAAGCTGATTTCATAGAACGTCTGAAGAACGAACGACGGGTGGAATTAGCTTTTGAAGGACATCGTTTTTGGGATGTGCGTCGTTGGAAAGATTTGGATAAGACTGCTGATATTTATGGTGTGAAAGTTATTAAGGGCGAAGCTGGTAAGTTTGAATATTCCAAGTTCCTGATGGAAACCAGAAACATGACGGACAACTTGTATTTCTATCCGATTTCCAATACGGAGAAATACAAAAATCCTAATTTGGGACAGAATCCGGGTTGGTAATGGTTTTTGTATATAACACAGCCTTATGTTACTTTTATAGGGCATAGGTGCTGTGTTATTAGTTTATAGCTCGTCGAGTTCGTTTAAGTCAGAAGAAGTAATGTATAAATAGTCTTTGTTTAAATTAAAATAGAAATGAAACGAATTTTGCACAAACTTATTTGGGGACTTCCTGTAACTCTTTTTGCAGGAACGTGTACACAGCTTCTTGGACAGGAGCAACGACCGAACCTAGTCTATATTTTCTCGGATCAATATCGGTTGAACGCATTGAGTTTATGGAGCGATCCGGCATATCGCAATGTTCTGAGTACGGTAGGTGATCCGGTTCATACTCCTAACTTGGACAGGTTGGCCAAACAGAGTGTTGTTTTTAATCGGGCGTGCAGTACTTGCCCGTTGAGTAGTCCTCATCGTGCCATGCTGATGACGGGTGCATTTCCGGAGAAGAATGGGGTGCCGGGTAACTGTCATGTGAATAATCAGAATGGTATTCCCGATAGTTTGGTTTGTTTCACAGATGTGCTTGCGACAGCCGGTTATGAAACGGCTTATGTAGGAAAAACGCATTGGCATCGTACAGAAGCTTTGTTTGATAAGGAAAATAACTACGTGGGTACAAACAAAGCGCCCGGTGGGCATTGTGTATACCCATACGATACCTATATTCCTGAAGGAAGAGGGCGCAAGAGTAATAAATATTGGTTCCAGCAGTTGAAAGATAGTCATTTTAACGCTACAGCCTATTCCAATCGTCCGGAACTGGTGGGTGGACAGAAGGATGGTGAACCATTTCGTTATCGTCGGTTTACTCCGGAAGTAGAAGCAGATGTAGTAATAAGCTATCTGCGAAATAGACAAGAGGAACGGGACCCATCTAAACCTTTTAGTTTGTTTTGGAGTATGAATCCGCCTCACACACCTTATCATAGGCTTACAGATTGCAAGGAAGAGGTGTTTAACCAATATTACAAGAATTTGAAACCGAAAGAAGTCTTGCTTCGTCCCAATGTGAAGTTTGGAGAGGGGACACAGGTGAGAAACCTGGAACAACTGACATTTCAAGCTAAAATTTATTTCTCTTTAGTGAAGAGTGTGGACGACGAAATAGGTCGTGTATTGAAGGTTTTGGATGAAGAAGGTTTGACAGAGAACACAATTCTGATATTTACCGCTGATCATGGAGAAATGATGGGCAGTCACGGACGTATGGCGAAGAGTGTGATTTATAATGAATCGTTCTCTATTCCGTTCTTTATACGTTATCCTGGTAAGCTGAAACCGGGAGTGGACGATCTGATGTTAGGGGCTATAGACATTATGCCGACTTTGTTGGGTATGATGAATCTTGGAGACAAACTACCCGAAACAGTGAAGGGAAAAGATTATTCGCAAGGCATTCTTACTGGTAAATATAAGAATGTAAAAAAGCCTGTCTCTCAATTCTTTTATCAGCAGAAAGAAAAGGGTGTTCGTACCGGCCGTTATTCGTATTTGGTGACAAAAGATGGAAATTATCAGCTTTTTGATAATTTGAAAGATCCCTACCAAATGCATTCTCTGAAGATGGAAAAGATTCCGGCAAAACAAGCTAAGCTATTGAAAAAGGAACTTGGCAACTGGTTGAAGGTGTCGGAGGACAGTTGGGGTAAGGAACAAAAATTTCCTAATAGGATAACTTATTAAATCGATAAATTGTCATTAACCTGCTTTGAATTATTACTTAACAAAATACTAATGAAAATGAATTTAAAGAAATTATGTACACTGGGAACTCTTTTAGCGTTTTTTTCCAGCATATATGCTCAATCTTTTATCTGGATTAGCAGTACAGATAATAATGTTTGGAAAGAAGCTAAAATCAGATTACAGGCAGATAGTCAAAATATCCCTTTATTGTCAGTAGATGGTACTGAAAATATCCAGATATTCAAGAAGTGGGGAACTTGTTTTAATGAATTAGGTTGGGATGCTCTCAATATGTTGCCTCTTAAAGAACAAGATGCTGTTTTAAACAACTTGTTTTCTCCTGATGGAGATTTGCGCTTTTCCATGGGACGTATTCCTATGAATGCTAATGACTATGCTCGTAACTGGTACAGTTGTGATGAGGTGCCGGGTGATTTCCGATTGAAATATTTCAATATTAACCGTGATAAAACAACATTGATACCCTATATAAAGAGAGTTCAACGTATTAACTCTGATATGACTTTTTGGGCTTCTCCTTGGTCACCTCCTTCTTGGATGAAAGTCAATCATTACTATTCTGTGAGGAGCAAGGCCGAAGTGAACCAATTGCCGGTTAAGCATGAAATAGCTCTTTATGAAGGAGCTGATAATGTAGATAAGACATTTTATCCCAAGCAGGTAGCTGTCAATGACTATTTTATTCAAGATACTCGTTATTTGCAGGCCTATGCCAATTACTTCTGTAAATTCGTATCTGCTTATCAGGAAGAAGGAGTTACTATTTCCCGTGTAATGTTTCAGAATGAGCCGTGGGCTTATTCCATCTATCCGGCTTGTGCATGGACTCCAGAAGGTATTATTCGTTTCAACGTGGAATATTTTGCGCCGACAATAAAGAAACTGCATCCTGATGTTCAAGTTTATTTGGGTACGCTCAATACAAACCGTATTGAACTGGTAGAAAAAGTTCTTTCTGATCCCCGCATGAAAGATGCTGTCGAAGGTGTCGGTTTCCAATGGTGGGGTGGACAAATTCTCCCTGAAATCCGTAAAAAGTATCCTAATTATAAATATATGCAGACTGAAAGTGAATGTGGTTCCGGTACATTCGATTGGAAAGCTGCCGAACATACTTTCAACCTAATCAGTCATTATTTAGGAAATGGCTGTGAGGAATATACTTTCTGGAATGCTATCTTGTGTGATGCAGGGACAAGTGGCTGGGGCTGGAAACAGAATGCATTGATTCGTGTAGATTCAAAGACTGCTTCTGTTACTTATACTCCAGAGTATTATGCAGTAAAACATTTCAGCAACAAGGTGGTTTCGGGAACTAAAGTATTACAATATAAAGCAAAAGGTGAAGATAAACTGCCTGTTGTTATATTCCTTACACCGGAGAAAAGATATTTGGTTGTAGCTGCCAATTTCAATGACGAGCCGAAGAATTTAACAGTGAAGTTGGGTGATAAGTTTTTAGATGTAACTTTAAAAGCACACTCCTTCAATACATTTAGTATGAAATAATGGAAACGATGGTTTTTCTACTGCGAAATGATGTTTTATGTATTGGCTTTTCGATTTGGAAGTATAGGGAGAATCAACTGTTTCAGACTATAAAAAGACTGTTGCAGCTATGTTGCAGATAAAAGAATCTGTAACATAGCTGCAACGGGTATCTGCAACGCTATAACTGGCTGATTATAAATATATAAAAACGAAAATGTCGCAGATGGCAGATAAAAAACTATGTGTAGAGAATGGGGATTATCCCAAAAGTTCTTTCACTTTTGCGGAAATAGCACGTCCTTCTGCAAGTCCTGCCAATTTTTTAGAAGCAACTCCCATCACTTTACCCATATCCTTACCGCTGGTAGCACCTACCTCGGCGATGATTTCCTTCAATGCAGCTTCCAGTTCTTCGGCAGACATTTGTTTCGGCAAGAATTTTTCCATAACGGCTACCTGACCCAATTCTATGTCAGCCAAATCCTGGCGTCCCTGTCCGATATAGATTTCGGCAGAATCTTTTCCTTGTTTCACTAATTTCTGGATAATCTTGAGGGCTGCGTCATTTGTCAGTGTATCGTTAGCTCCCGGAGCGGTCTTGGCTTCCAGGAAAAACTTCTTTATATTTCTCAAAGTTTCCAAGGCTACTTTGTCTTTTGCCTTCATTGCGGTTTTAATGTCTTCGCTGACTTGGTCGAATAAATCCATATCTTTATATGTTATGATGTTTATATGTTATAAGTTATCAGAAAGTGATGACTCCGTTGTCATCTGTTGCTTCTTCTGTCGCTACTTCCTCTTCAAGAGCCGCTTTCGTGCGAATCTTAGTCAGAGTCGTCTTGTCACGCATATACGTAGGAGAGTCCTCTACCATAGCGATGATGTCGTCGTTGTCCAAATCTTCCGTGTTGAAGAGATAGATGTGGCGGCGTTTGCGGAGACTCTTGCTTCCGATGTTGCTGGCACTTTCGCCATATGCCTTGCGGATACGCTCTTTGTTCTTTTCTTTTTCCTCTTCCAGTTGCAACTGGCGTTCTTCCTCTTCCTGACTGCGTGCAGCGTGCAGCGTGTCCATTCCGGGAACGTCTTCCACACCGAATCCGGTTGCCAATACGGTAATTTTCACCTTTGTATCCAGCGAGTTGTCGATAGCAACACCCCAAATAACTTCTACACCTTCGCGGAATTTGCTCATGAACTCATGTATCTCGTTCATTTCTTCCATCATCAGTTCCGATGACGGGCAGAAAGATACGTTCAGCATTACCTTCTTGGCGTTGAAGATATCATTATTATTGAGCAACGGAGAGTGCAGGGCATCGTCTATGGCCTTGGTGACACGGTTTTCTCCTTCGCCGAATCCGGTACTCATGATGGCTACGCCACCATCTTTCAGGATGGTCTTGACATCGGCAAAGTCCAGGTTGACCGTACCACGCATGGTGATAATTTCGGCAATGCTCTTGGCGGCAATCGAGAGGGTATCATCGGCTTTGCCGAAGGCGTTCATAAAGGTAAGGTCGGCATATATTTCGCGCAGGCGTTCGTTGTTGATAACCAACAGGGCGTCAACATGCTGGGCGATGCGTTCCACGCCGTCCAGTGCCTGGATGATTTTCTTCTCTCCTTCGAAGATAAAGGGGATGGTGACGATACCGACAGTCAGGATATCCATTTCCTTCGCGATGCGGGCAATGACAGGGGCGGCTCCGGTTCCGGTTCCTCCTCCCATTCCGGCGGTGATGAATACCATCTTGGTGCCGTCGTTCAGTTGGCTTTTGATATCTTCTATGCTTTCTTCGGCGGCGTCGCGTGCCCGTTCGGGACGGTTGCCGGCTCCAAGCCCTTGGGTGATGCTACGGCCCAGTTGCAGTTTCACCGGGACGGGTGATTCGGCCAGTGCCTGGTTGTCCGTGTTGCAAAGAACGAACGTTACATCATGGATACCTTCCCGGTACATGTGGTTTACAGCGTTACCACCACCACCACCTACACCAATCACTTTGATGATTTTCGGTGAATCTGTCGGGAAATCGAATTGTACTATCTCGTCCATATCCTAATCTATTTTTATTTATCACTAATCACTAAAACACTAATCACTTACTTCATATCGTCGTCGGAGAAGATTTCTTTCGTCAGCGAGTCAATCTTGCGCTGAATCCAGCTCGGGCCAGCTTCCCGTTTCCGTCTTTCTTTCTCTTCTTTCTCCTTCTGCTTGCGAAGCTTTTCCGCTTCTTTGGCTGCTATCTTCGCTTCCCGTTCTTCCTCCTCTTTTTTGAGTCGGGCGATGCGGGCTTGCTCTTTCAGTTCCTGGTCGTCCTCAAACATATCTGCCGTTTTGTGGACTTCCGCCGGTTCAGGTCTGGAACTCATCGGAGTGGGAGTAGGCTGCGGAGCGGTTTCTGTCAGGCAGCAGTTTTGGTTTCCTTCAAACAGAAGTCCGAACAGGGTGTTTTGCGAACCGTCTTTTTTCAGGATATTGCTTGGGGCATGAACTGTGTTGCGGGGAAGTTTCGCCATCCGTATTTTCTCTACTTTACTACGTTTGCGCAGCATTTCTTCGATATTTTTCAGGTTGGCGGCTCCTCCCGTCAGGATGATTCCTGCCAGCAGTTTGTCATCAAAGCCGGATAGCTGTACCTGGTTCCATACGTTGGCGATGATTTCTTCGGCACGGGCTTCGATGATATTGTTGAGGTCGGCTACCTTGATGGTACGGCTGTCGTCGTCCAGTTTGCAGGTAGCTTCTTCTTGTTCAGGGTCTTCCTCGTAGAGGGCGTCACCATAGGCTTTCTTCAGGCGTTCGGCTTCTTCTTCCTCCATTTGCAGGGTGGTGATGTCGCGCGTGATGCTGTTGCCACCTAGCGGCAGTACGGTCAGGAAGCGGAGAATGTTGTTCTTGTAAACAGAGATGGTGGTCGTGTCTGCGCCGAGGTCGATGAGTGCGCAACCCGAACGGCGTTCGCTTTCCGTCAGTACGGCGTTGGCTGTAACGAGTGGAGCGATCAGTTGGTCGGCAATGTCGATTTTAGCCTGCTGGAAACAGTGTTCCAGGTTCTTCCGTACGGAAGCGCGGGCAACGATATTGAGGAAACGGCCTTCGATATGGCTGCCTACCAGTCCGACCGGATTGGCTTGCAGGTTATTGCCTACCTTATATTCCTGTGGCGCTACGTCCAGTATATCCATATCGACTACCGGAATGGCGATATTCTCGTCACCGATAGCACTTACGAGCTCTTCTGATATGATGGCTTCATCTTCCAGGTCGCGACTTACTACGTTGCGGACTGTGCGGAGTGACTGTCCGCCGATGCCTACATATACTTTGGCAATTGAGTTTTTCAACTCACCTTCCAGTCTGTTGATGATAGAAGTAAGGCTTTGTGCCGTCTTGTCCAGGTTAAAGATTACTCCTTTACGGATGAACGTAGAAGAGTCTTCCTGGGCATATGCCAATACCTGCATACTTCCGTCACTGTTCTTTCTTCCGGCCACACCGGTTATCTTCGATGAACCAAGTTCAATAGCGGCGATAAATTCTGTTGTTGCCATCTCTTTATTTACAATTTAATTATTTACAGTTTACTATTTAGAGAGACTTGTCATTCATAACTCATCACTCATTACTCACAACCTGTTCCCCATCATTCTCTTTTCGTACAGATAATCTGGTTACTGAACTCGAGGTTGATGCGTGAATACTTGTTCCAGCCTACCTGGTTGAGTCCTTTCTTATAGAATTCTTTCAGGCGTGCCAGTTTGTTTTCAAAGTTTTCCAGTTTGCCTAGATAGATAAGGTGGTCGCCTACACGCGGCACTAATTCGATACTGCGGTCGGACAGCACGTGAATTTGTTCTATCTGGGCATCCCAAAACTTATTGTTATGCAAAAATACACCAAACTTATATAAATCCTTCATTGCAAACGACTTTTCTACGTTTCCGGTGACAATTACCCGGTGTGCGACGCATTTTGCCTCCGGCGGCATGACCGTTCCTTTGTTGTCGAGATAGTAATTCTCGCCGTTGGCACTCATCACCCGCAGGATAGGGATACGCTGTGTCACCTCCACGCAGACTTTGCCGCTTGGGGTCTTGTAACATTCTGCTTCATCAATCAACGGATGCTTGCTTAGCTCCCGTTCCAACGACTTGGTGGAGATGCGCTCCATCTTTTTCCCGATAGGGTAGATGCCTTTCTTCTCAAGGATACCTTTCAGTTCGTCCTTGGTGATGAAGCCGGCGTAAGCGGTATCCTTGATGACTAATTCCAGGTCACGGCAGGTCTGGTCGGCAGGCTTGCGGTTGAAGGCGCTGACAGCTACGACGAGGTAGGCTATAAGCACCAGCATGACGATGGACAGAAGGATTCTCTTTACCATAAGCTTTATCGGTTTTCGAGGATTTTACAAATTTCGGGGACATAGTTGTCGATGTCTCCGGCTCCCAATGTTATTAATACTTCAATGTTTTTATCTTTCAGAATGTTCAGTATATCTTCCTTTTTGCACATACTTTTTTCGATGCCGGGGCGTAGATTGTCATAGATTAACTGACTGGTGACGCCGGGAATAGGTGCTTCGCGTGCCGGGTAGATGTCTACAAGGATTACTTCATCGAGCAGTGAGAGGCTGTCGGCAAAGTCCTGATAGAAGTCACGCGTGCGGGTGTAAAGATGCGGCTGGAAGACGGCTGTGATTTTCTTGTCTTTGTAAAGCTCACGCATAGAAAGCACGCTCTGTTTGATTTCAGAGGGGTGGTGTGCGTAGTCGCTTAGGAAGACGATACGGTCGTTCTTGATTTTGAAATCGAACCGGCGGTCTACTCCTCGGAAACTGGCCATTCCTCTTTTAATCTCCTCGGCAGTCACTCCGTTCAGGTACGCCAGTGCCATGGCAGCTACGCCATTCTCTATGTTGATGCTTACCGGAACTCCCAGTTGGATGTCATTAATACGGGTGTCCGGTGTTACAAAGTCAATGAATATTTCTCCGTTACCGATGCGGATGTTCTCTGCGTGGAAGTCTCCTTCGTCACGTGAATAGGTATAGACACGTACGCCGGGCTGTACTTTCGGTTGCAGGGAGATGCCTTTGCGGATAATCAGTGCGCCACCCGGTTGGATAAGGGTGGTGTAGTGCTCGAAACTTTCCAGGTAGGCTTCCGCTGTTCCGTAGATGTCGAGGTGATCCGGGTCTGTCGAGGTAATGACGGACATAAATGGGGACAACCAGTGAAAAGAGCGGTCGAACTCGTCTGCTTCGATTACCGTATAAGGGCTTTCCTGGGAAAGCAGCAGGTTGGTTCCGTAATTCTTCGAGATTCCTCCGAGGAAGGCGGTACATTCCACGTGTGACTGGTGAAACAGGTGGGCTGTCATGGTAGAAGTGGTAGTCTTGCCATGAGTACCTGCCACACATAAGCCTTTACTCGAATGGGTAATCGTTCCCAATACTTGGGCGCGTTTCTGTATTTCGAATCCGTTGTTGCGGAAATAGACTAATTCTTCGTGTTCCTGCGGAACGGCGGGAGTGAATATGACGAGGGTACTTTCCTTGTCTTTACAGGCTTCCGGAATCAGGTCGACGTTTTCTTCGTAATGTATTTGTGCGCCTTCGGCGATTAGTGTTTCAGTCAATGGAGTAGGGGTGCGGTCGTATCCTGCTACTACTTTTCCTTTGAAGAGGAAGTAGCGCACAAGCGCACTCATACCGATGCCGCCGGCACCAACGAAGTAGACTGATTTTATTGTTTCGATATTCATTTCTTTTATCTTTAGTATTTGTATCAATTTCAGGCACGGATTACGTGGAAACTATGCCTGGATATATATTTAATTAGCTCTTTGCTTCTGCCAGCTTTATTACCTCTTGGGCGATGATTCTCGCTGAATCGGGTAAGGCTAACTTGGCGATATTTTCACTTAGTTCTTTTAGTTTCTGCTCGTTGTTGACGGTGGACAGGGCTATATCCATCAAGATGCTTTCCGCTTCGCTGTCTTTGACGTAGATGGCTGCCTGCTTGTTTACCAGTGCTAATGCATTTTTAGTCTGATGGTCTTCCGCCACATTGGGCGAAGGAACTAAGACAACAGGTTTATGCAAAAGGCAGAACTCGGAGATTGACCCTGCTCCCGCACGGGAGATAACGAGGTCGGCGGCGGCATAAGCGGCTGCCATGTCTTTGATGAAATCCGTCACGTACAGGTTCGGAAGTTCTCCTGCCGCTTTCACGGCTTCGGTCACTTGCGGATAATAGTATTTTCCTGTTTGCCAGATGAACTGCACGTCACTGTTCTCTTTGATAGCCGTTAATCCGGCTGTCAGCGTATTGTTAATGGTGCGTGCTCCCAAGCTGCCGCCTACGATGAGGATTGTTTTCTTATCCGGTTGCAGATTGAAAGAACGCAACGCGTCTTCTTTGGACGGCATCTCTTTTGTCAGATTCTGCCGCACCGGATTGCCTGTCATAATGATTTTATCCGCAGGGAAGAACTTTTCCATCCCGTCATAAGCCACGCAAATAGCTTTTGCTTTCTGTGCCAGTAGCTTATTGGTTACTCCGGCATATGAATTTTGCTCTTGTATCAGAGTAGGGACACCCATCATTCCGGCAGTCTTTAAGGTCGGCCCACTGGCGTAACCGCCTACCCCTACCGTTACTTGCGGACGGAAGTTCTTGATAACTTTGCGAGCTTTCCACTGGCTGCGTATCAGCTTGATTACCACCGATACGTTTTTCCATAAATGCTTGCGGTCGAAGCCGGCTATCGGCAGACCGATAATCTGATAGCCTGCATCGGGAACCCGTTGCATCTCCATACGTCCTTCTGCGCCTACAAAGAGTATTTTTGCGTCGGGACGCAGTTCCATTATAGCGTTCGCAATGGAGACAGCAGGAAAGATATGTCCTCCTGTGCCCCCACCGCTAATAATAATTCTAAGTTCTTTTTCCATCATAATCCTTTCTTTCTATCCGTTGTTCATCCTTACCGATGCACCTCCGTCCGTTAACTGTTCTTGTTAATATCGTTCTCGTCTTCGAACTTGGCATCGCTGTTCAGAATCGGTGCGGTCGGTTCGGCGGCAGTTTGTGCTTCGGAATTGACTGCTGCATCTGTTGCTATCTGCAACTGAACCTGTGCGTCATGCTCTTTCAGTTCTTGCAGGTGAGCGGTATATCGGCTTACACTTAATATCATGCCGATATAAGCGCAGTTGATTAATGTACTTGTTCCTCCCTTGCTGACTAATGGCAGCGGTTGTCCTGTGACGGGGAATAATCCGACCGCCACCATCATATTCAATATCGCCTGTGATACTAATAGTAACGCAATGCCCATGACCAGGAAAGCGGGGAAAGTGCGTTCGCACTTCTGGGCGATTTTTCCCGCTCGATATAGCAGGCATAAATAGAGGAATACGACGAATATACCTCCTATCAGTCCCATTTCTTCAATTACAATGGCGAAGATAAAATCGGAGAATGCCTGGCTCAGGAAGTCGCGTTGTACGGAGTTACCCGGGCCTTTGCCGACTACATTGCTGGTGGCAACGGCAATACGGGCATGAGCAATCTGTGCGTCCTTATCAATATCGAATTTGGCGGCAGGCACTTCTTCTTTCTCGAAGAAACCGGAAACGCGGTTCTGCCAGGTCTCGAAGCGGTGAAGACCGGGAGTGCTGTGTAATGTCTTTGCGGGGATAGCCATTAATATGCCTACGGCTACTCCACCCAGGAGTGCCATTATTCCCAACATTCCGAACAGCTTTTTGGAAGATACCCGTCCGATGAACATCATCATGCATACCACACCGAATAGCAACATGGCTGTCGAAAGGTTCTCCGGTGCGATGAGCAGAAAGACGAGTCCGGTGAGAATCATGATATATTTAAAGGCGTTCGGGTTGGCTCCATATTCGTCCTGCCGCTTGGACAGGATGAAGGAGACGGCAATGATAACAGCCATCTTTGCCAGTTCCGAAGGCTGGAACTGCAATCCCATGAAAGTCATCCAACGGGCGGCTCCGTTGACACGGTCGCCTGTGATGATACCCATCAATGTGACGAACGCCAGCAGCACCAGGGAAATCGGGTATAGGAAGACTGGAAATACCTGGAACCATTTGTAGGGTACATTGTGCAGAAATACCACTACTACGGCACCTACCATGAGGATGATAGAGTGTTGCGTAATCGGCCCCCAATGGTCGCCGCTTTTGTAAGTCAGCGTCGATGCTGCCGAGAACACCTCGACAATCGAGATGAGGCAGAGACAGAGGAAGATAATCCAGATTACCTTGTCGCCTTTGAATATGTTCTTTAATAAATCCACTTCGTTACTCTCTAATTACTAATCCGTTAAACGTTATCTAAAGTTCTCTCACGCATTGCTTGAACTGGTCGCCACGATCCTCGTAACTCTTGAAGAGGTCGAAGGAAGCGCAGCAAGGGCTTAATAATACGGTTTCACCTTTCTTCGCCAGTTTGTAGGCTGCTTCTACGGCATCCTTCATCCCGGTTTGCACGTCTGCTACGGGCAGGCCGAGGCGGTCGAAGAACTCGTGGAGTTTCTCGTTGTGCAGTCCCATATATACGAGAGCCGAACATTTCTCACGTACCAGGTCTTCGATTTCCGTATAATCGTTTCCTTTATCTTTTCCGCCAAGAATCAAAACCGTTTTGGTAGTCATGCTTTGCAGGGCATACCAGCAGGAGTTGACGTTCGTGGCTTTCGAGTCGTTGATGAAATCAATTCCGCGGACACGCGCCACTTTTTCCAGGCGGTGCTCCACTCCTTTGAAGTCGGAGAGGGCTTTGCGGATGTTCTCTTTGGTGATACCGGCCAGGTTGGCTGAAATACCGGCTGCCAGAGAGTTGTATAAGTTATGTTGTCCTGTCAAGGCCAGTTCTTCCTGTTCCATGTTGAAGGCAATCGGTTCGTTGATTTTCACTTCGTGGTCTTCAACGTAGGCGATAGCTCCGTCCTCTTTCACTGCGGCGAAAGGATACAGGTGTGCTTTCAGACCATGCTTTGCGAGTTCGTTTTTGATAATCGGGTCATCATTCCAGAAGATAAAGGCATCGTCCGGTGTCTGATTCTGAGTGATGCGGAATTTGGCGTCGATATAATTCTGCATACAGTGGTCGTAACGGTCGAGGTGGTCGGGAGTGATGTTCATCAATACGGCGATGTTCGCACGGAAGTTATACATATTATCCAACTGGAATGAACTCAGTTCAATAATATAATAGTCATGATGTTCTTCGGCTACCTGCAAAGCGAGGCTCTTACCGATATTGCCTGCCAAACCTACATTCAGGTCTGCACTCTTGAAGATATGGTAAATCAGGGATGTCGTAGTCGTCTTCCCGTTGGAACCGGTGATACAAATCATTTTGGCATCCGTATAGCGTCCGGCAAACTCAATCTCTGATATAACCGGAGTACCTTGAGCTTTCAGTTTAAGGATGAGTGGGGCGTCATTCGGGATACCGGGGCTTTTGATAACCTCGTCGGCATTCAGAATGAGTTCTTCGGTATGGTGTCCTTCTTCCCAGGCAATATTATGGCTGTCGAGAAGTTCCTTATACTTGTCCTTGATGGCGGACATATCCGAAACAAATGTCTCAAATCCTTTGACTTTGGCGAGTACGGCTGCACCTGCGCCGCTTTCGCCAGCTCCTAAAATTACTATTCTTTTCATCTACAATAATGTGCTCTTCTTTTCAATATGCTGAATTGCTTATTAGTTGTGCACATCCTTTAAAAGTTAATAATCGGGTTAATACTCTCTATATTTTAATTAGGCACGGATTACGCGGATTTCACGGTTTTAAGAGATTGCGCAGCTAAAACCGCGTTAATCCGTGTAATCCGTGCCTTAATCCTATCTTATCTTTAATGTTATAATTGTTATAGCTGCCAACACAATAGTTACAATCCAGAAGCGGATGGTAATTTTTGATTCGTGGAATAACTGGTCGGGCTTCGTGAACTTCACAGTGCAGCCCGGTTCTATCAGGCTCATGGAAGTACGGAAATGGTCGTGAATCGGTGTTCGTTTGAATAGCCGTTGTTTCACTCCTTTCCGTTTTCCTGCCTTATAGTAAGCCCGTTGCAGGATAACCGACAGGTTTTCTACGAGAAATACACCGCAAAGAATCGGTATCAGCAACTCTTTGTGGATGATAATGGCAAATACGGCGATGATACCGCCGATTGTCAGGCTACCGGTGTCGCCCATGAATACTTGCGCCGGGTAAGCGTTGTACCAAAGGAAACCAATCATGGCACCGATAAAGGCACAGATATAGATTACCAGCTCTTCCGAGCCCGGGATATACATGATGTTTAGATAACTTGCAAATTCGATGTGCGACGACACATAGGCCAATATACCTAGTGTGGCACCGATAATGGCAGAGTTTCCCGCGGCCATTCCGTCCATACCGTCATTCAGGTTAGCGCCGTTTGATACGGCGGCAACTACGATGATTGTGATAATGACAAACAATACCCAACCGGCTGCCTGTGCGTGTTCGCCCATGAAAGAAACCAGGTCGGCATAGTCGAGGTTGTTGCTCTTGAAGAAAGGAATGGTGGTTTGAGTCGATTTCAAGTCATTCGTTCCATGTATCACTTCCATCTCCTGTCCCGGAGTATGCACTTCGATGTTCTCGCGGATTACCACGTCCGGGCTTAAATACAAAGTAAGTCCGACGATTAAGCCTAAACCGACCTGTCCGATAATCTTGAATTTGCCGTGCAATCCTTCCTTATCTTTCTTGAAGATTTTGATATAATCGTCAGCGAATCCGAGTGAGCCCAGCCATACGGTGGTTATCAGCATCAATATCATATATATGTTGCCCAACTTACCCAGTAAAAGGCAGGGGATGAGAATGGCTACAATAATAATGACACCGCCCATGCTTGGCACACCTACCTTGTTGACTCCGAACGGGTCGATTTTGGCATCACGCTGTGTTTCCGTGATTTGCTTTTTCTTTAGCAGGTTGATAAATTTATCTCCCCAGATACTTGAAATAAGTAGCGCGAGGATAACAGCCATCAAAGCACGGAATGAGGTGTAACCAAACATTCCCGCTCCTGGAAAATTGAGCTTATGCAGCCATTCGAACAGATAATATAGCATGATGAAATTTACTATTTTACAATTTACTATTTACAATTTACTATGCAGGCGACGTTATTGGAATACCTCTTTGAGTACTTCCTTGTCGTCGAAGTGATGTTTCACTCCTTTTATCTCCTGGTAATTCTCGTGTCCTTTTCCGGCAACGAGTATTACGTCTCCTTTTTCTGCCAGCATGCAAGCCGTGCGGATTGCTTCCTTACGGTCGGCAATGCTTAGTGTTTTCTTCATATCCTCGGCGTCGAGTCCTGCCAGCATATCATTGATAATATCCTGCGGCTCTTCAAAACGGGGATTATCCGAAGTGATGATGACACGGTCACTGGCTTTGGCAGCTTCTTTCGCCATGATGGGACGTTTGCCCTTATCACGGTTGCCGCCTGCACCTACCACAGTGATAACCTTTCCTTTTCCTTCGAGTACTCCGTGTATGGCATTCAGCACATTGATAAGCGCGTCCGGTGTATGTGCATAATCCACAATCGCCGTAACACCCTTCGGTGAGCGGACAGCATCGAAACGCCCTGCTACCGGATGAAGTGTGCTAAGGGCGACAAGCACCTCTTCTTCCTTCTTACCCAGCAGAACCGCCGCTCCGAACACAGCCAATAGATTGGAAGCGTTGAACTTGCCAATAAACTGAACAGCCAGTTCGTGATTGTTGAAATCAAGCAACATTCCTTCGAAATGAGATTCCAGTACCCGTCCTTTGAAGTCGCTGAGGCTTCTCAAGGAATACGTATAAACCTTAGAACGAGTATTCTGCGTCATTACCAATCCATTCTTATCATCGAGATTAGTAAGGCTGAATGCATTCTTCGGCATGTCGTCAAAGAACTTTTTCTTAGCTTTCAGATAGTTCTCCACTGTTTTATGATAGTCAAGATGGTCGCGTGTAAGATTGGTGAAGATGCCGCCTGCAAACTTCAATCCGCTGATACGTTTCTGTGCAATGGAATGAGAACTGACTTCCATAAACGCATATTTGCATCCTTCGTCCGCCATTCGTCCCAACAAGCGGTTCAGCGTGATAGGGTCGGGCGTAGTATGTTCTGTCGGAACAGGTTCATTGTCGATATAATTGCAAACGGTAGAGATAAGCCCCACCTTATATCCGAAATAACGGAAAGTATCATATAATAAGGTAGCGATGGTCGTCTTGCCATTCGTTCCGGTGACACCGACCAGTTCCAGTTTGGAAGTCGGGTCGCCATAGAATGTAGTGGCAATCTTGCCTGTCGCATCTTCGCTGTCCTTTACTTGTATATAAGTGATTCCCGCCACAGGCTCTTCCGGCATATCCTCGCAGAGGATAGCGATAGCTCCTTTATTAATGGCGGCAGGTATATAGGCATGACCGTCGGTTTGTGTGCCGCGCATAGCCATGAACAGTTGCCCGGCTTCTACCAAACGGGAATCAATGTTGATTCCGGTGATTTCTATGTCTGAATTTCCGGCTATCTGTTCCGGTTGAATTGCTTTCAGTAACTTGCTTAGTAACATAGTCTCTTTTTTAATACTTCATTTTTACTTTTAATGCATCGAAAGGGTAATCGTCTGCCCTTTTTTTACTTTCGTTCCGTTGGCTATCGACTGGCTTTTCACCTTGCCTACTCCAACCAGGTGTACTTTTAATCCCTTACTTTCCAGTAGGTACACAGCATCTTTCGCCCCCATGCCTATGACACTCGGCACGAAATTCTGCATATTGCTCCGGCTTTCAAGAACCACCGCCTGAGGTGCCGAATGGGTATTTCCCCACACTTCCTTTCCTGCGTCGGCTATCTTGCCCTGTACCTGAATATTCAACTCTTCCAATACCCGTTGCGCTTCCCTCATTTCTCCGGCCTTGACGTTCGGAATAACTACGGAATTCGTATCAACCGCATTCGCGAGCGGCAAACGCAGGTCTTTGGCATACACCCTTTCGGCAATCTTGCTGAATACGCTACCTGCCATCAAACCACCCGACGCCGGCAAACCCGGTTTCTGAATGGAAACAATCATACTATATTTAGGCGCTTCCGATGGGAAATACCCGCAGAAACTTACAAGATAGTTCGTCCTTCCCGTTTTATATCCGGCTGCTCCCTGTGAAATCTGTGCCGTTCCCGTCTTGCCTGAAACATGGAACTGCTTGCTTCCCGCAGGTTTGGCCAACCCTTCGCCTACTACTTTCCGCAGTATCTCACGGATTTGTGCCAATGTCTTGTCCGAACAAATCTTCGGATTGATAACCTCTGTCGGATATTCCTTCACTATTTCCCCGTCTTTCACCGCAGCCTTTACGAACTTCGGACGTACTGTAACGCCATTGTTTGCTATTCCATTATAGAACGTGAGAATATTTATCGGCGGAACTTGCGTTTCATAACCGATACTCATCCACGGAAGAGCCGTCTTGGAGAAATAACTTCTTTCTTTCGGGCCACGGATATTCGGCTTGCCTTCTCCCGCAATTTGCAGGTGAAGCGGCTGGTCGATACTCATTCGTCTCAATCCGTCAATGAACTTCTGCGGATTGCTGCCATAGAAATGGTCAATAATATAAGATGTACCGACATTGGAAGAAACTCCCAGAATCTCGGTAACCGTTAATTTTCCGTATCCCCCGCGATGCCAGTTGTGGTCTTTCATCACACGGCCGTGCATCGGCATTTGTCCGTTGCCGGTATCCACTACATAATCGGGAGTGATTTTCCCGTCTTCAAGGGCTACCATGATAGACGCTGTCTTGAAAGTTGACCCCGGCTCGAGCATGTCACTGATGGCATTATTACGCATCTCGTAATATCCGCCGTCTTTGCCCTGCATCATATTGACGATGGCTTTCACCTCTCCGGTAGCCACCTCCATCAGTACGACCACCCCTACACTGGCATTCAGCTCTTTCAGTTTGTCTACCAATGCTTTCTCGCAAATATCCTGCATACCTACGTCGATAGTCGAAATGAGGTCGCAGCCGTCAACCGGCGGCACATCTACGATATTCAGATATTTGTTCATCACCTTCTGGCGGTGCGTCAATCCGTCCCGTCCCTTCAGAATCGTGTCAAAAGCAAGCTCGATACCGTTCTTGGCTCCTTTCGCGGTGTCGGCATATACATCGCCCAGCGTACGGGCTGCCAATGAGCCGAAAGGCTTTTTACGCTGGTTGTAGGGTAATCCTATAAATCCACCTTTATATTTGTTCAGGCAAAAAACAGGTAATCTCTTCACCTCTTTATATTGTATGTAAGAGATACGTTTCGGATAAATCGAATAATTACGGCTCTTTGCCTGGCGTCCTTTTTTCAGATGCGCCTTGAATTGAGCCACGCTCTTGTCCGGAAATATTTTATTCAGTCCGATGCAGATTGAATCCATGTTGGCGGTAAGGATGGAATCCCGTCGTGCCTGATCCTTCTTTCTGCGTTTTTCGTCCTTTTCACCGGACATAAAGTCCATATATATCCTATATTCGGGTAGAGAACTGGCCATTAGTTTGCCGTCGGAAGAGATAATGTTTCCGCGGTTGGGTTTCACTGTCACGTTTTCTTTTACGAAACGGTCGGCTACGTCCTGCCAGTATTGACGTTCGGCAAACATGGTGATGCCTGCCTTTACGACAATTGCCACGCCTATCAACGCCATCAAAAGGAGGACGAAGAAGTAACGGGTCATTATATTCTTTTTATTAACTGCCACAGTGCTTGTCTTTTAAAAACTCTCCACTCTCAATTTTCAACTCTCCACTTATTTAATAAGGTAAGGGGGATTTGTGGATGTCTGCAAATCACTTTCCTTACTCGAGATATAATCTTCAATGCGTGACTGACGGCTCCTTTCCATCAGTTCCGAACTGCGTGTCAGCGCATCATATTTAATATCTATCAGTTCTTGCTTCAACTTGTCTATCTCAATCTGCTGCTGCTGACTGGCATAGCGGTTGTGGATATAGAAGATGATGAATACCATAATCAGTACCAGCAACTTCGTCTGACGACGGAAAAAGTCGGTAGCCAGAATGTCTCCACCCAGAATACTTTTCAGTGAGGTACGTTTCTTCTTCTTACTTTCTTCTGCTTTCTTGTTTACTACTTCTTCTTCCATTTTTTCTTATTTCTTTTCTGCAATACGTAATTTAGCGCTTCTCGACCGTGGATTCCTTTCTATTTCTGCCTGGTCGGGTACAATCACCTTGTTATTGACGAGGCGGAAAGGCGTCTGCAGGTTTCCGAAGAAATCCGTTTCGGCTTTACCTTCCACGTTACCTGTTTTCATGATATTCTTCACCATGCGGTCTTCCAGTGAGTGGTAGGTGATAACCACCAGTCTGCCACCTGGCTTCAACGCTTCGGTGGCCGCCAATAGCATCTCTTTCAGTGCTTCCATCTCTTGGTTCACTTCAATTCTTAGTGCTTGGAATACCTTCGCAAGCTCTTTCTTTTCCCGTTCGCGACCGAAAAGCGGTTTGATGATTTCCAGGAACTCTCCGATAGTACGGATCGTCTGTCCGCTTCTGGCTTTGACGATGACAGAAGCCAGCTTGCGGCTGTTTTTTAGTTCTCCATACAGATAGAGGACGTTTGCGAGACGCTCTTCTTCGTAAGTGTTCACGATGTCTGCCGCCGTAAGTCCCGCACGTTTGTTCATACGCATATCCAAATCCCCGTCGAAACGGAAAGAGAAACCGCGCTCGCTGTCATCGAAGTGATGGGAAGATACGCCGAGGTCGGCAAGGATTGCATCCACCTGTTCGATGTCGTGATAGCGCAGGAAATTGTACAGGTAGCGGAAATTGCTGCGTACAAAGATAAAATGGGGGTCATTGACAATGTTCCGTTCGGCATCCTCGTCCTGGTCGAATCCCAGGAGTCGTCCGCCCTCGCCGAGCCGTGAAAGAATCTCGCGCGAATGTCCCGCCCCTCCGAAAGTAACGTCTACATACGTTCCATCCGGTCGGATATTCATCCCGTCAACGCTTTCCTTTAGCAGTACAGGTACATGATATGTCAGTTCATCTTTCTCCA
Source organism: Bacteroides congonensis (assembly GCF_900130125.1). Lineage (GTDB taxonomy): Bacteria > Bacteroidota > Bacteroidia > Bacteroidales > Bacteroidaceae > Bacteroides > Bacteroides congonensis. The sequence goes on along the minus strand of NZ_FQXY01000010.1, from coordinate 367,725 downwards.
TCTTGTCTATTTTCATCGTTCATAATTTCTTCTAATGCCGCTCCGAACTCTTCGGGTGACATAAACGGCTGTTCTGCCCGCTCCTTCGACCAAATCTCTATTTTGTTGTCGATGCCGATAAAGCGTATATCCCCGTGAATGCTGCAAATCTGCAAATATCGTTTCGGGATTAATATGCGACCGTTATTGTCAGGTGTCACCACCTCTACGTCGCTCACAAACTGCCTGAAAATGAGTTGATGCTTGCTATTCCATTTGTTGAGCCTGCTTCGAAGCTCGTTCAACTCCTCGTTCCACACGCTCTCGGGGTACAGGGTCAGACAGTCCTGAAACACGTCTTTACGCATAATGAGCCTCTCCTCAGAAGCAGCTTGTAATTGCTTCCTGAAGATGGCGGGGATGAACACCCTTCCTTTGGTGTCCGCCTTGGCTTCAATATTACCTAAAAACCGTATCATTACCTTATTATAATAAGAGAGCGTAAAAGTATGAAATTCCCCACAATTCCCCACAATTTTCCATGGAAAACTTTTAGAGAAGTTTTCAACCGATTGTTAAATGGTTATTTGCTTGAAAATGAATAGGCTTTTCAAAGCCCTTATTCGTGGGGAATCAGGGAGGATGACAGTCAAAATAACTTTTATTTGTCTATAACCGTTTTTTTGCTGTGTCGGATACGCAAAAAAAGGCAGAAGGTCTTGAACTCTTCTGCCTTTTAATCATTGACACAACTAAAAAATTACATTTAAATATTTAATCTGGAATCAAAAATTATATAGTTAAGGTCGGCTTAGCGGAAGTCTTTCAATTCTTCCTGCAATTTCTGGCGTGTGAAGAAGATGCGGCTTTTCACTGTACCCAGCGGGAGATTCAGCTTTTCCGCAATCTCACGATATTTGAATCCTGAAACGTGCATGGCAAACGGAACCCTGTATTCTTTAGGGAGTTTGTTTACCACCCGGTGCATCTCTTTCAGGTCGTACGCTCTTTCTGTACTTTCCGAACTGGCGTCTTGCGGCAGATTCAGATGATATAAGTTGTCGGTTTGGTCAATAAAAGTCTGGTCGCGAACCACTTTACGGTAGTTGTTGATGAATATATTGCGCATGATGGTGTACATCCATCCTTTAAAATTTGTATCGGGCATGTATTTGTCTTCATTATCCAATGCTTTCAATGATGTTTCCTGCAACAAATCATTTGCTTCTTCGCGGTCGGTTGTCAGTTTATAGGCGAAACGGAGCAGTTCGTCCTGTACTCCTACTAAATCTTTTCTGAAGCTTAAACTTTTCATATGCGTTGCTTTTAAATTGTGAATATTCGTTCGTTAATTTCGATGGTGCAAGTTTACGGGATTTTTGAAAACCTGACGGGGGAGAATCCGGCTAAAAAACACCCGAAAACTATCCGCGGATAGTTTTTAGGTGGTATTTGATAGTTTTTAGGTGGTATTTTTTCATCTTCTGAACTTAAATCCTGCATTTTCTACTGATTTATTGCAATTAATAAAAAAGAACCGTTAATTTTGTGGCATCATTTTTATTTGAAAAGAATGACTGATGACTCTTTATTTTTAATCGATGTCGATAAGATACTTCGGAAGAAAGCTCCGAAGCAATATAAGTACATCCCTAAGTTTGTGGTTTCTTATCTGAAGAAAATTGTTCATCAGGATGAGATTAATGTGTTTTTGGATGAGTCGAAAGATAAGGTAGGTGTGGATTTCCTGGAGGCATGCATGGATTTTCTGGATGCAAAAGTAGATGTGAAAGGTCTTGAGAATCTTCCCAAAGACGGTTTGTATACCTTTGTTTCCAATCATCCGTTGGGTGGTCAGGATGGTGTAGCGCTCGGTTATGTGCTGGGACGTCATTATGACGGAAAGGTGAAATACCTGGTGAATGACTTGCTGATGAACCTGCGCGGATTGGCTCCGCTTTGTATCCCTATCAATAAAACCGGCAAACAGGCGAAAGATTTCCCTAGAATGGTGGAAGCCGGATTCAAGTCTGACGACCAGCTTATCATGTTTCCTGCCGGATTATGTTCGCGCCGTCAGAACGGGATAATCCGTGATTTGGAATGGAAAAAGACATTTATTGTGAAAAGCATACAAGCAGAACGTGATGTGATACCTGTGCATTTTGGGGGTAGAAATTCAGATTTCTTCTACAATCTGGCAAATGTCTGCAAGGCACTAGGTATTAAGTTTAACATCGCTATGTTGTATCTTGCGGATGAAATGTTCAAGAACCGCCACAAAACTTTTACTGTCACCTTTGGCAAGCCGATACCCTGGCAGACTTTCGATAAATCGAAAACTCCGGCGCAATGGGCCGAATACGTGAAGGATATTGTATATAAACTGTAACTGATAGAACAACTATAACAAGAAATATGGAAGAGATTATCAAACCGATAAGCAAGGAACTGCTGAAAGCTGAGTTGACGGAAGACAGGCGCTTACGAATGACGAATAAGAGTAATAATCAGATTTATATTATTACTCACCAGAATGCTCCCAATGTGATGAAAGAGATTGGTCGTTTGCGTGAAATAGCTTTCCGTGCTGCCGGTGGTGGAACGGGCATGTCGATGGATATAGACGAATACGACATAATGGAACATCCATATAAACAACTGATTGTATGGAATCCGGAAGCGGAAGAAATCCTGGGCGGTTATCGGTACTTGCTTGGAACGGATGTTCGTTTTGATGAAAAAGGAGCTCCGATTCTGGCTACTTCTCATATGTTTAATTTCTCAGAAACTTTTATTAAAGAATATTTGCCCCAAACGATTGAATTGGGACGTTCGTTCGTTACGCTTGAGTATCAGTCTACCCGTGCCGGAAGCAAAGGCCTGTTTGCCCTGGATAATTTGTGGGACGGATTGGGCGCATTGACGGTCGTAATGCCGAACGTGAAATATTTCTTTGGAAAAGTGACCATGTATCCCAGCTACCATCGCCGCGGCCGTGATATGATTCTTTATTTCCTCAAAAAACATTTCTATGATAAGGATAAGCTTGTCACCCCGCTGGAACCGTTGATACTGGAGACTTCAGAAGAGGAGCTTCGTGCTTTATTCTGCAAAGATACCTTTAAGGAAGATTATAAAATCCTGAATTGTGAGATTCGTAAATTGGGTTATAACATTCCGCCGTTGGTGAATGCGTATATGAGCCTGAGCCCTACCATGCGGATGTTCGGAACGGCTATCAATTATGAATTCGGTGATGTGGAAGAAACCGGAATCCTGATTGCTGTGGATGAAATCCTCGAAGACAAACGAATCCGGCACATCCAGACGTTTATAGAAAGCCATCCGGATGCGCTGAAAATGCCTTGTGAGGATGATGAAGCGTTTACTCCTAAAGTGGTTACACCGCAGGCAGACTGTTGCCGTTAATCTTACGATATAAATCAAGGGCAAAGACATCGGTCATTCCCGAAATATAATCAAGTACCGCCTGTATTCTTTCATAGAGTGCAGGCGCTTGTATATTATACTGGCTGGATACACGGTCAATCAGAAGCTTGGAGTAAGCCTTTTCGGGTGAGGTTACGGCATCCACCATTAATTCGAGCAGCGTGCTGATGACACGGAAGCCGGCCAGCTCGATGTCCAGTACGTCCCGTGAACGGTAAATCTTCTTCAAAGATACCTGGGCACAGTGTCGGTATGCTTCTGCCGGACGTTCGGCGATGTGTTTGATAAGTGCCCCTTCGAAAGTGCCTGATAATATTTCCTGCTCATGTTCCAGGAATACGCGGGTACATTCACGAATCAGTAATCCGATTACGGAAGAGCGCAGATAGGCGATTTGCTCGTTTGTATCATTGACAATCAGAAAAGTTTTCCGGATATGTTCCTGTCGCTTTTCATCGAAATATGCCATTAATAGCTCTTTTGTCTCTTCAGTAGTGAGTAGCTTTAGCTTGTGCGCATCTTCGATGTCCATCATCTGATAACAAATATCATCTGCGGCCTCGACTAAATAGACTAAGGGGTGACGGGCATATTTTAAGGGATGTTCGTTCAGTAAGATCAATCCCAACTCTGTCGCTATTTTCCGGAAGCTTTCTTCTTCACTGACGAAGAAGCCGAATTTGGACTTTGTTCCGGCAAGGCTCGATGAAAAGGGGTATTTTACGATAGAAGCCAATGTGGTATATGTCAGGACAAATCCACCGTTCCGACGTCCCTCGAACCGATGAGTCAAAAGCCGGAATGCATTTGCATTTCCTTCGAAATGTGTCAAATCTTCCCATTCCATCGCAGAAATTTGCTCTCCATTGGACTGTTTTTCTTTCAGGCGCAGCCCTTTTCCTTCGGAGAAGAAGGTGGATATAGCCCGTTCGCCGGAATGTCCGAAGGGCGGGTTCCCCAAATCGTGCGCCAGGCAAGCGGCGGATACGATTGAACCAATCTCCGGCAGGAAAGAGTCCTCAAGTTCAGGTTGACGTTCCAGGATAGCTTTGGCGACATCGTCGCCTAAAGAACGACCTACACTAGCCACTTCGAGACTATGTGTGAGCCGGTTGTGTACAAAGACGCTACCCGGTAGGGGAAATACCTGTGTTTTGTTCTGTAACCTGCGAAAAGGCGCGGAAAAGATAAGGCGGTCATAATCCCGTTGAAATTCCGAGCGATTTTCCTGGCGTTCTTCGTGGAACTCTTCCATTCCGAAACGTTTAGCCGATATTAATTGATTCCAATTCATCATTTTATTTGTAATTTCAGTGTTTAGCGTCCGCAAATTGGTTGCCGGTACATTATTTAACTGCAAACTTAACTATTTTTCAGTTCAAAATGTGTATTTTCGCCCGTTAAATAGTAAACATGCATTTATGAATATTCAAGTTATCAATAAATCGAAGCATCCGCTTCCGGCTTACGCCACTGAATTGTCTGCAGGAATGGATATCCGCGCTAATCTTTCCGAACCTATCACATTGGAACCGCTACAACGTTGCCTGGTGCCGACAGGATTATATATTGCTCTCCCGAAGGGATTTGAAGCACAAATCCGTCCCCGTAGCGGCCTGGCTATCAAGAAGGGTATTTCCGTACTTAATTCACCGGGAACAATCGACGCGGATTATCGGGGAGAAATCTGTATTATCTTAGTCAATCTTTCATCTGAAACTTTTGTGATTGAAGATGGTGAACGTATCGCCCAAATGGTGATAGCAAAGCATGAGCAGCCGACATGGCAGGAAGTGGAAGTGCTGGATGAGACGGAACGGGGAGCAGGTGGCTTCGGTCATACCGGAGTATGATGAATGCTTAAATCAAGAAAATAAAATGAAGATAAAAATAGGATGGCTGCTGGTCGCAGTTTGGGTACTGGCCTCATGCGGAACGACACGTACAGGACGTACGGCGAAGTCCGCGACAGGTGAGGGAGTTTCTTTCCTTCCACAAGTACAGGTGACTGCCGAACAACAGCGGAAGTATGACTACTTCTTTCTGGAAGCCATGCGGATGAAGGAAAAGAAAGAATATGATGCAGCTTTTGGCTTGTTGCAGCATTGTCTGGATATTAATCCAAATGCTTCCTCTGCGCTTTACGAGGTTTCCCAGTATTATATGTTTCTCCGCCAGGTACCGCAAGGTCAGGCTGCTTTGGAGAAAGCGGTAGCTTACGCTCCCGACAATTTCTGGTATAGCCAGGGATTGGTTAGCTTGTATCAGCAACAGAATGAGCTGGATAAGGCAGTGACTTTGCTCGAAAGTATGGTTACCCGTTTCCCGGCAAAACAAGACCCTTTGTTCAGTCTGCTTGATATTTACAGCCGTCAGGAGAAGTATGATGAGGTGATTTCCACATTGAACCGTCTGGAGAAACGGTTGGGCAAGAATGAACAGTTGTCTATGGAGAAATTCCGTATTTATCTTCAGATGAAAGATGACAAGAAAGCGTTTCAGGAAATTGAGAGCCTGGTGCAGGAATATCCGATGGATATGCGTTATCAGGTAATTCTGGGTGATGTGTATCTTCAAAATGGAAAGAAAGAGGAAGCCTATGCAGCGTATCAGAAAGTGCTGGCGGCAGAGCCGGACAATCCGATGGCTCTTTTCTCGATGGCTTCTTATTATGAACAGACCGGGCAAAAAGAACTGTATCAGCAACAACTGGATACACTGCTGCTGAACAAGAAGGTGACTCCTGATACGAAAATCAATGTCATGCGTCAGATAATTGTGGAAAATGAACAGTCATCGGCTAAAGACAGTACCCAAGTGATTGCTTTGTTTGACCGGATGATGAAGCAGGAACAGGATGACCCGCAAGTCCCGATGCTTTATGCGCAGTATCTGCTGTCGAAGAATATGGAGCAGGAGTCTGTCCCTGTCCTAGAACAGGTGGTTGATTTAGACCCGACTAACAAGGCTGCCCGCTTGATGCTAGTCAGTGCCGCTGTGAAAAAAGAAGATTATAAACAGATTATAAAAGTTTGTGAGCCGGGTATCGAGGCTACTCCTGATGCTTTGGAATTGTATTATTATCTGGCAATTGCCTATCATCAGGCTGAACAGACGGACAGTGTATTAAGTGTTTGTAACAGGGCGCTGGAACATGTCACACCTGATACACGAAAAGAAGTTATTTCGGATTTTTACTCGATAATGGGTGATATTTATCATACGAAGAAACAGATGTCGGAAGCCTATGCCGCCTATGATTCGGCTTTGGTGTACAATCCTTCCAATATCGGCGCATTGAATAATTATGCTTATTACCTGTCGGTAGAACGACGTGATTTGGATAAGGCGGAAGAAATGAGCTACAAAACTGTAAAGGCCGAACCCAATAATTCGACTTATCTCGATACTTATGCCTGGATTCTTTTTGAAAAAGGAAATTATGCCGAGGCACGTATCTACATTGATAATGCGATGAAGAGTGACGGGGAGAAAAGTGATGTGATTGTGGAGCATTGCGGAGATATTTACTTTATGACCGGCGATGTCGAAGGGGCGCTGAAATACTGGAAACAGGCGTTGGAAATGGGTAGTGAGTCGAAAACATTGAAACAGAAAATAGAAAAGAAGAAATATATTGCAGAATGAAAAGGTTCGTTTATCTATTGTTGGTTGTAGTCGTATTGGCAGGTTGTAAGAGTTCCAAGCGTTTGGCGACTTCGGAAACAAAGGCTCCCGTATCCAGTTATCTGACTTCCAGACTTCAACTGACTATTCCCAATAAAAAAGGAGGAAGCATGTCCGTAGGAGGAACAATGAAGATGAAAACCCATGAACGGGTACAAGTCTCCTTGTTGATGCCTATTCTGCGTACGGAAGTAGCCCGTATCGAAATCACTCCCGATGAAGTATTGTTGGTAGACCGGATGAACAGGAGATTTGTCCGTGCGACTAAAGAAGAATTGAAAGGTATGTTACCGAAGAACGCGGAGTTCTCCCGTTTGGAAAAGATATTGATGGATGCGTCCCTGCCCGGCGGGAAAACAGAACTGACGGGAAAAGATGTAGGAATCCCTTCACTGGAAAAGGCGAAAGTGCAACTTTATGAGTTTTCCACGAAAGAATTCTCCATGACTCCTACGGAACTTACTGCTAAATACCGGCAAGTTCCTTTGGAAGAATTAGTAAAAATGCTGACGGCCTTGTTATGATGAAACGCTTCTTTGTTATTCTTGTCAGTTGCCTGTGGTTGGCAGTTCCGCTTTCCGCTCAGTCGAATAAGTTGATTCGCGAGTTGGAAAGTAAGCGCGGCGCGCTGCAAAAGCAGATTGCCGAGTCGGAATCTATATTGAAGGATACAAAGAAGGATGTAGGCAGCCAACTGAATAGTCTGGCTGCATTGACCGGACAGATTGAGGAACGGAAACGTTATATTCTGGCTATAAACAATGATGTGGACGCCATTGAACGTGAGTTAAACTCCTTGGAACGCCAGTTGCGGGCACTGGAGAAGGATTTGAAAGAAAAGAAGAAGAAATATGAAGCTTCTGTCCAATACCTGTATAAGAATAAATCAATAGAGGAAAAATTAATGTTCATCTTCTCAGCCAAGAATCTGGGACAGACGTACCGACGTATGCGCTATGTACGTGAATATGCCACTTACCAACGTTTGCAAGGAGAAGAAATCCTGAAGAAGCAAGAACAGATACGCAAGAAAAAAGCCGAACGCCAACAGGTGAAAGCAGCCAAGGAGAATCTGCTGAAAGAACGTGAAGGCGAAAAGGTGAAACTGGAAGCTCAGGAAAAAGAAAAACGAACCTTGGTAGCCAATCTGCAAAAGAAACAGAAAGGCCTTCAAAATGAGATTAATAAGAAACGAAGAGAGGCAAACCAATTGAATGCCCGTATTGACAAGCTAATCGCTGAAGAAATAGAACGTGCCCGCAAGCGTGCACAAGAGGAAGCCCGCCGCGAAGCGGCTGCACGCAGGAAGGCGGAGGGTAAGGAGAGCCGGTCTTCCGGAGCGGGGACAGCAGCAAAAACAAACTCAAAACCTCTGGAAGCCTACACCATGAGCAAGGCAGACCGGGAACTGTCCGGCAACTTTGCCGCCAACCGGGGAAAACTTCCCATGCCTATATCCGGTGCTTATATCATCACCAGTCATTACGGACAATATGCGGTGGAGGGACTTCGCAACGTGAAACTGGATAATAAAGGAATTGATATACAGGGAAAACCGGGTGCGCAGGCACGTGCCATCTTCGATGGTAAAGTAGCAGCCGTATTCCAGTTGAACGGATTATTCAATGTACTTATCCGTCACGGCAACTACATTTCCGTTTATTGTAACCTTTCATCGGCCTCTGTGAAAACCGGTGATACTGTGAAAACGAAGCAATCCATAGGACAAGTCTTCTCTGACGGAACGGATAATGGACGGACAGTATTGCATTTCCAGTTGCGACGGGAAAAAGAGAAACTGAATCCGGAGCCTTGGCTCAACCGATAAAATAGATGACTGTTTCTAACCTTATAAGTGGCGTTCTCATAGCGTTCCTGTCTTATAATATATATCGCGTAAAAAACGCGAAATGTTTAGATTCGTAGTGGTTTTGGTTAGTTTCTGTTATTTATTGGTTAATAATTAATCTTTTCTTTATAGAAGATTTCCCACCTTTGTGGCATAGACTTTATCCAGATAATTGAGAATAAACTAACTGAATAAAACGAAAGAACATGAGAAAATTATGTGTATGGGGAGTTGCCGCCCTTTTGATGGCGGCTTGTACGCCAAAAGCTGAAAAGGCTACAGAATCCGGGTTGTTGCAGAGTAAATTCCAGACGGAAGTGGACGGAAAGAAAACCGATTTGTTTACTTTGCGTAATAAGGACAATATGGAAGTTTGCATTACAAACTTCGGTGGGCGTATCGTTTCCGTAATGGTTCCCGATAAGGACGGACAGATGCGTGACGTAGTGCTGGGTTTTGATTCTATTCAGGATTACATCAGTAAGCCTTCCGATTTTGGAGCTAGTATCGGTCGTTATGCAAACCGTATCAATCAAGGTAAATTTACGTTGGACGGCGTTGAATATCAATTGCCTCGCAATAACTATGGGCATTGCCTGCACGGTGGCCCGCAAGGTTTCCAGTATCGCGTGTTTGATGCAGTGCAGCCGAATCCCCAGGAAGTGGAACTTACTTATGTCGCAAAAGACGGTGAAGAAGGTTTCCCTGGAAATATCACTTGCAAAGTCTTGATGAAGCTGACAGATGACAATGCCATTGATATCCGTTATGAGGCGGAAACGGACAAGCCTACTATCGTGAATATGACAAACCACTCTTATTTCAATCTTGACGGAGATGCCGGCAGCAATGCAGACCATCTGCTGACTGTTGATGCTGATTATTACACACCAGTGGACAGCACATTCATGACAACGGGCGAAATAGCTTCTGTAGAAGGTACTCCAATGGATTTCCGTACACCGACTCCGGTGGGCGCACGCATCAATGATTACGCTTTTGTCCAATTGAAAAATGGTAATGGCTATGACCACAACTGGATCTTGAATACCAAAGGCGATATCAACCGGAAAGCTGCTTCATTGAAATCACCGAAAACGGGCATTGTGTTGGATGTATATACCAACGAACCGGGAGTTCAAGTATATGCCGGAAACTTCCTTGACGGTTCTTTGACTGGAAAGAAAGGGATTACCTACAACCAGCGTGCTTCCGTATGTCTCGAAACACAGAAATATCCGGATACCCCGAACAAACCCGAATGGCCTTCGGCTGTGCTTCGTCCGGGTGAAAAGTACATGAGCCAATGTATCTTCAAGTTCTCAGTAGATAAGTAATGCAATCGGTGAAAACGGTACCTTTTTCTTTGGTGTTTATAGGTGTCTTCACCTTCTTCATTGTCTCCGGCTATCCGGTAACAGGCATGAAAGACTTCTTCCGTCGGACATGGATGGTAAAAGGCGGTATTGTGACGTTGCAATTTCTCTAGAAAAAAGATATTTTTTCCTTAACGGAAGAAGTCGGCTTCTTATCACCCTTTTCACTATTATTTATCGTATCTTTGCCGTAGAGTTATCAATGATTCACTATCGTGGTTTAATTAAATAACAAAGGTCATCTGATTGAATGGCAATTGTAGTTTGAGTGAACCACAGTAGTGGGTCATTGATAACTTTAAAGGTTTTGCATGAAAAGTATTCATTATAAAGACGTTAACTACTATGGCTATACTTTACGATTGGTATGAGAATCCCGGTGAATCCGATGATTCTGAAGAAAAGGGTTTGCATCCCCGTATTTTTTTGAATGGAAAGCTGGGGACGGATAAGCTATGCCGGATGATTCACGGACGCAGTTCCCTTTCTGTGGGTGATGTGAAAAATGCGTTTGAAATGCTTGCCCAAATCTGTGGCGAGGAACTTCGCGAAGGTCGTGAGATACATATCGAAGGACTCGGTTATTTTGCCCCCATTCTGCGGAGCACGCAGAAAGTGACTCGCAGCACCAAGAACAAATCGTCGAAAATGGAGTTGAAAACAATCGGGTTTCGTCCCGATGCCCGTTTGAAGGGGGAACTTGCTGGTATTAAAGTCAGCCGGAGCAAGTATGCGCGCCATTCGGAAGTTTTGTCGGCAGTAGAGATAGATATGCGGTTGAAAGAATATTTTGCAGACCATGACGTAATGCTCCGCTACGATTTTCAGGAAGTGTGCTGCATGACACGGACTACGGCGAACCGTCATCTCCGGCGATTGCAGGAAGAAGGGAAGCTGCGTAATATAGGTAAATGTATGCAGCCGATTTATGTGGCTGCGGCAGGGTATTATGGGGTGTCGCGCGATGTGGTGCGGCGGTAAGCGGTGAACGATTCTTGCCGTGTGTAATCGTCTCCGTGATGCCGTCTTGTAGAATGGTGAAACGTTTGAAAGCGTAATAAAAGGGTGTTTGTAGTGTCGCTTCCACCCGCTTTCCTGTTCTGGATGGTAGTTTAGGAAAAAAAGTGAAAGCGATGAAGACTGTAATTGGCTTCTGTTAAATCAGAAGCCCGTCCAATAACTCCAGATAGATTCCGACAGCTTCTTCTATCTCCTTCAACATGATATATTCCTCTGCCGTGTGCGAGCGTGAAGAGCGTCCCGGCCCTATTTTTACCGATGGAAAGGACATTAATGCCTGATCGGACAGGGTAGGAGAGCCGAAAGGAACGCATCCTATTTTTATAGCCTTCTGTACGAACGGATGCTTCTCGTCAATCCGTGAAGAATTGAGACGGTACGAACGTGCCTTGACATCACAAGAAATATGTTTCTTGATTTCAGCAAATAATTCTTCGTTGGAGTAAAGTTCATTACTGCGTATATCGACGACGAAAGTACATTTGTCCGGAACAACATTATGTTGCGTACCTGCGTTGATTACGGTAACACTCATTTTCACAGCTCCCAGTAGCGGAGATTCTTTCTCAAAATGATAATCACGGAACCAGGCGATATCATCCAATACCTTATATATGGCATTATCTCCTTCATTGCGTGCCGCATGTCCGGCTTTTCCTGTCGCGGTCACGTCCAAAACCATTAATCCTTTTTCGGCAATGGCAGGTTGCATCTCCGTAGGTTCGCCTACGATGGCGAATGAAACGGGCGGAAGTCCCGGCAATACACTTTCAATTCCATCTTTGCCCGAAACTTCCTCTTCGCAGGAAGCGAGATAAATCAGATTATACTTCTGCGAAGTACGACATAGTTGCAGGAACACCTGTAAGAGAGAGACAACACTGGCACCGGCATCATTGCTTCCCAAACCGTACAGTTTGCCGTTTTCTTCCCGCGGAGTGAACGGGTCTTTCCGCCAGCCGTTCACCGGCTTTACTGTGTCTATGTGGGAGTTAAGCAGGATAGTCGGCTTCTTCAGGTCGAACATCGGGCTGAGACACCATACATTATTTCCCTTGCGTCCGGTCTGCATACCCGCCATTTCGATATAGTTCTGCAGAAAATCGGCAGCCTGAGTCTCTTCCCGGCTGATTGAGGGGATACTAATCAATGATTTAAGTAGGCTTACAGCCTCGGTTGCCATATACGGAATATCATATTTCATAGTTGGATATACTGCTTTAGCGTTGTAATTCAGATGTTATATTGTTACTAATTATTTTTACACAAAGATAGTCATTTTGCACAATTGTTTCAAATAAAATTAATAAAGAAATGCTTATGTGTTGATTATTAGTTGTTTATGCCAAAGAAGGTCTTGAGAACTTTTTTTTTTGAATGTTTTCTTATGAAAAGGTTGTTGATAAATTATTTAATAATTAATTTTGTTGGAGGGTTTTATATTTTACTTGTTAATCTTAATGGATAAACATGATGATTATCACACGAATGGAAGATAAAGTTCTTCGTTTTAAAAAGTTTTTTGATCTGAATTTTCCCAAAGTAAAGACTTTCGCATGGCAATTGTTAAAATCAGAAGAAGATGCAGAAGATATAGCTCAAGATATTTTTGTTAAGCTATGGGAGAAACCGGATTTATGGTTAGAACGTGAAAAATTGGATAGTTATTTATATACAGTTGTACGAAACCATATCTATAATTTTTTGAAGCACAAGGCTGTAGAATATGACTATTTGGATGTCGCAGCAGAAAAAATGCGAATGGCGGAGCAGGGATTGCCTACGCCGGATGATGAATTTTGTGCTCATGAACTTGAGCTTTTTGTTCAGATGGCCCTTGAACGTATGCCGGAACAGCGTAGGCGTGTTTTTTTAATGAGCAGAGAGGAAGGAATGACTTCACCGGAAATTGCTGAGAAACTGAATGTTTCGGTTCGTACAGTTGAGCAACATATTTATAAAGCCCTTCAAGATCTAAAAAAAATCGTTTTATTTTTATTTTTTTTCTATTTAGACTAAGTATGTATGCCTGGCAAGTTGTCTCTTATATGTAACACTTGATTTGGTATAGATGAAAAGTAAATTGGAAAAACAGCTACGCTCTTTTATTGACTTTGATTATTCAAAGCGGACAATCGACAGATTTCACCGTTGGATGATCAGTTCTGATTCTGCAGAAGAGAAAGAAACAGCGCTTCATAATCTATGGTTTGAGACAAAAGGAAAGTCTGGGCGTGGTATGGAGCATTCGTTTCAGCAGGTATTGGATAAAATCGGCATTGAATACACTCCAATGGTTACAAATACAAACCGCTGGAATTTGTGGAAATCTGTTGCGGCAGCTGCTGTTATCATCTTTCTGTCTGTGACGGCTACTTTGTGGGTAAGTTACAATCATTTTGACAGGGACAACACCGTGATGGTGGAACATTATGTGAATAATGGATCTAAAGAGACAATCAGTCTTCCGGACGGAACTACCGTACATCTGAATTCCGGTTCATATGTATTTTATCCTGAAAATCTGGAGGGCAAGACCCGAACGGTTTATCTGATGGGAGAAGCAGAATTTAAAGTGGCAAAAGATCCGGAGAAACCTTTCATTGTGCGATCTTCAAATATGGCAATAACTGCCTTGGGAACAGAGTTTAATGTGAAAGCTTATCCGGAAGAAGATGTAATAACAGCTTCTTTGATCGAAGGAAAAGTACGAGTGGATTGCAATGATACGACCAGCTATGTCTTAACTCCCGGATATCAGGTTGTGTATAATAAATGTACGGCTGACTGCCAATTGCTGACTGCCAACATGAAAGATGTGACCGCATGGATGAGGGGAGAACTTGTGTTCGACAAGGTTACTCTCGCCGAAATTGTGCGGACACTGGAACGTCATTATGGAATCACATTTCATATCTCAACAAAGAAATCTAATCAAGACCGTTATAATTTTGTATTCAGAAAAGACGCGACTTTGGAAGAGACATTGGAAGTGATGAAGGTGGTCATTGGTCAATTCAATTATCGATTGGAAGACAGTATCTGCTATATTATCTGGTAGAGAAAAACAATAAATATTTTTTGTTAAACTTAAATCTAATATGCTTATGTAAAAAAATATCCGGAAGAGGCTCCACCCTCTCCGGATATGAAATGATTTTTAGCCTTAAAAACAAATAAGCAACTTCTTGCTTATTTAAGAAACGAGAAAAAATACATGATTTAAAACTAAAAACGTCGTAAAGATATGAATTTATATCTGGAAAACACTAGAAAAAGTATATTAATGACTTTTCTACTATTAATAGGGTCAATGCTTTATGCCCAAAGTAATAGTAAAATAACAATAAAAAAGAAGAATATTTCATTGCAAACAGCTTTGGCTGACGTTAGGGAACAGACCAAAATGTCTGTATCTTACAACAGTTCTCAACTCCCTAATACAAGAATATCTTTAGATATAAACAACCAGTCTTTGGAGCAGGCGCTGAATACTATTCTTGCCGGAACGGGGTTCACATATACTGTAAAAGATACTTATATAATGATTATTCCGGAACAGGCTGCTAAAAAATCTAAAAGCAGAAATGTGGCGGGTAATGTAGTGGATGGAAAAGGTGACCCGCTAATTGGAGTTACTGTGCTTGAAAAAGGGACTACTAACGGAACTGTAACTAATATAGATGGCAACTATCACATTACCACACAAGGTGCCACTCCCATATTGGTGTTTTCCTATATCGGCTATCAGCCGAAGGAAGTAGCTGTAAAAGAAAATGTAATCAATGTGGTGTTGGAAGATGGTTCACAGGCACTGGATGAAGTAGTTGTTACGGCTTTAGGTATCAAACGTGCTGAAAAAGCGCTTTCCTACAATGTACAGACTGTAAGTAATTCAGAACTTACCGCAGCCAAAGACGCTAACTTTATGAACAGCTTGAACGGTAAGGTGGCTGGTGTCAATATCCAGAAGAGTTCCTCTGGTGTGGGCGGTGCTACACGCGTCATCATGCGTGGTTCCAAATCTATTGTCGGCAACAACAATGCTTTGTATGTGGTTGATGGTATGCCCATTGGAAACCCTTCACGTGGTGTCATTCAAACAGAATATGGTGCAGTGGCCGGTAGTGAAAGCATCTCGGACTTTAACCCCGATGATATTGAAAGCATTTCTGTGCTGACAGGTCCTTCGGCAGCGGCTCTTTATGGTGCGGCTGCGGCCAACGGTGTGATTCTGATTAACACCAAGAAAGGTAGTGAGGGCAAGATGAAGATTAACTTCTCATCCAATACAGAATTCTCGAAACCGATGATATCACCGGAATTTCAAAACAGGTATGGTAACCGAGAAAACTCTTATCGAAGCTGGGGCGAGAAACTGGCTACACCTTCCTCATTTGATCCCATGGATTTTTTCAAGACTGGTATGAACACCATCAATTCGCTGAACATTTCTTCGGGTACCAGAACTAATCAAACGTTTATCTCTTTGGCCTCTACCAATTCTAAGGGTGTCATTAAAAACAATGAATATTACCGTTACAACTTCTCTTTCAGAAATACTGCGCTCATGCTGGATGACAAGTTGCATGTTGACTTGGGAGCCAGTTATGTCATTCAAGCCGAGCAGAACATGATTTCAGGCGGACGTTACTTCAACCCGTTGTTCCCGCTTTATCTGTTTCCCCGTGGCGAGGATTTCGAGAATGTGAAAATATTCGAGCGTTACAACGAAGAACGTCGTTTCCCTACCCAGAACTGGGAATATGGTGATCAGGGACTCTCCTTTGAAAATCCCTATTGGATTATCAACCGTGAGATGTTCCCTACCAAGAAAAACCGTTATATGCTTCACGGTAGAGTACAATATGATATTTTCGACTGGTTGAATATTGCCGGACGTGTGCGTTTGGATAAGACTCATTCTACCGAAGAACGTAAACTTCATGCTTCTACACTTGAACTGTATACAGGTTCTTCGAAAGGTAGCTACACGACTAAAGAGGAGTTCTATACTCAAACTTATGCTGACGTGATGGCTAATATTAACAAACGATTCGGTGCAGACTTTTCGCTGACGGCTAACGTGGGCGGTAGCTTTGAAGATCATTACACACGTAGCATTAATGTAGGTGGCAAACTGATGACCGTACCCAATCTTTTCTCGCTGGCCAATGTAGAACCCGCTTCAGGTAAAAGAGACCAAGAATATCTTCGTACACGCAACGTTGCTTTCTTTGCCAGTGCGGAACTGGGGTGGAAAAACATGCTCTATCTGTCAGCTACGGGACGTTGCGACTGGGCCTCTCAGTTGGTCAGCAATGGAGATACTCCCTGTATCTTTTATCCCTCCATCGGTTTGTCAGGTATCATTAGCGAAATGGTGAAATTGCCTGAATTTATTTCTTATTTAAAGCTGCGTACATCTTATACCGAGGTAGGCTCGCCTATTACACAGATAGGTATCACTCCCGGTACGGTGACTGATCCGATGTCGGGTGGTGTTATTAACCCGATTTCCACTTATCCGTATCCCGATTTCAAACCGGAACGGACCAAATCCTATGAAGTGGGTATCAACGCCCGTTTCCTGAACGGACGGATTTCTTTCGACGGAACTTTCTACCAATCCAATACATATAACCAGACTTTCCTTTCGGTCATGTCTCCTGCCACCGGTTATTCGGGTTTCTATGTTCAGGCTGGTAACGTGCGCAACCGAGGTGTGGAAATGACATTGGGCTACACTGATACGTTCGGTAAGGTGAACTATTCTACACACTTGACTTATACGGCCAACAAAAATAAGATTGTAGAAATGGTACACGACTATCGCAATCCTATCGACAACTCACTGGTAAATATTACAGAGTTGACTTTGAAGGAAGCTGGCGATGTGTATCTACGCGAAGGCTATTCCATGTCCGATGTCTTTACCACAGGTATTTTGCAGCGTGGCAGAGACGGCAGGCTCGTTGAAGAAGGAACCGGTTATCAGGTTGACCGCACCCAACGTATCCGTTTAGGTTCGGCCGATCCGGACTTTACTATGGGATGGCGTCACGATATCAGCTATAAGAATCTCTCGTTGGGTTTAATGATTACCGGACGTTTTGGAGGTATCGTCACATCACAGACACAGGCATTTATGGATGCATTCGGTGTGTCTAAGGTATCGGCTGAAGCTCGCGATAACGGTGGTGTAATGTTGGACGGACACCGATATGATGCCGAACGCTATTACAATACTGTGGGTGGACAGGGACTGATGAGTTACTATACTTACGATGCTACCAACATTCGTCTGCAGGAACTTTCGTTGACCTATTCGCTGCCGAAGAAGTGGCTGGGCAATGTTTTCAATAATGCCGCCGTCTCCTTCGTGGGACGCAATCTCTTCATGTTCTATCGTAAGGCTCCGTTCGACCCCGACATGAACGGTTCTACAGGTACGTATAATCGTAGTGACTTTTTCATGGCTCCCAGCTTAAGGAACTTAGGATTTAGTATTAAGTTTAGCTTGTAACAACTAATATATTCAATTTATGAAAATACAGATAAAAAAGATAGTGGGGATACTATTGGCATGTGCAGGGCTCATGACAAGCACCTCATGCGTGGATTTTGAAGAGATAAATAAAAACCCGTATCTACCAGACAAGGACATGGAGCAGAAGGACGGTGTGCTTAACGGTGCCTATATGCCGAATTTGGAAAAACATATCATTCCTGTACCGCTCAAAACAGATAATACAGACCTGACTAATGCTTATCAGATTTCCATCAACTTGTGTGGTGACTCGTGGGTAGGATATTTCTCACCACGTGATAACAAATGGAACGAGGCCTCCAATACTACTACATTCTTCTTTTCGGAAGGCTGGGTGAACCTGATGTATGAGTATGCTATCACCAACATCTTTGCGCCTTGGATTCAACTGAAGAATATCAACATGAGCGGTGAAAATCCCAATAAAGAAATGTACGCTATTGCACAGATATCTAAGATTATGGGGCTGCATCGTTCTACCGACAAGTTTGGCCCTATCCCTTACAAGCAGGTGGGAAACGGCTCATTCACCGTGGAATATGATTCTCAGGAGTCGGTGTATCGCTCATTCTTCGAAGAACTGGACGAAGCTGTCACTATCCTGTACGACTTTTATATGAAAGCGAACAGTACCGTACCTATGGCTTCGGACGTAGTGTATGAGGGTAATGTAGCCAAGTGGATACGTCTGGCCAACTCATTGATGTTACGACTTGCAATCCGTGTGCGCTATGCTGATGAGGAATTGGCACGTACATATGCTGAAAAGGCTATTAAGAATCCAATGGGTGTGATGGAAAACATAGACGATATGGCGAAGATGGATAGAGGTGCTAATTTGCAGACAAAACATCCGATGTACCAGATTGCTGACCCAGGGCAGTATAACGATAGCCGCATGGGGGCCACTATCCAATGTTACTTGAAAGGATATTCAGACTCGCGTATCTCCAAATATTTTCAAGACCAAGGAAAGAAAGCTATACGTGCAGGTCTGCCGGTTACTCAAAAAGTGTATGACGGAGCATCACTGCCTAACATTTCGGAAGACGATCCTGTGTATTGGATGAGGGCTTCGGAGATAGACTTTCTGCGTGCAGAAGGAGCTTTGGCAGGCTTTGATATGGGCGGTGGAACTCCTCAACAGTATTATGAATCGGGTATTCGGAAATCTTTTGCTGAATGTGGTGTAAGCGTTGGTTCTTACCTGAATAGTAATACTCCTCCGCAGGCCTTTGTAGACCCGGTTAATGCGGCTTACAACTATGCAGCACCCAGTACCATCACCGTGAAGTGGAACGAAGCGGATGATGTGGAGAAAAAGTTGGAACGCATTATTACACAGAAGTATCTGGCCCTTTTCCCTGATGGTCAAGAAGCATGGAGCGAATGGAGACGCACAGGATATCCGCGACAGATTCCTCCGGTGAACAATTTCACTAACTCTGATGTGAAGAAAAGCGACGGTCACAAGGATGGCGTGCGCCGTATCCCATATCCGCGCGATGAATATGAACACAACGGTGAAAACCTGCAAAAAGCCATCCAACAATATTTGGGCGGCATGGATAAGGCTTCCGTAAATGTATGGTGGGATAAAAAAGAAAAAAGTAACTCTTAAACAATACAGAAATGATGAATAACATAAAAAAATGCTTCGTTTTATCACTCATGGCAAGTTTCATGTTTTCATGTACTGACATTGAAACCATCGACTTGGAAAAAGAAGCCGTAAAAGATCTGTACGAGAAACGTGATAAAGATAAATGGGCGGAAGAAGATGCCCAGAAACAACAGAACTATGAGGACTCTGTACGCATAGCCGAGGAGAACAAACGTCTCTATGAACTCTATCTTGCAGACTTAAGGGAGTACAAAGAGACCAAGCATCCGGTGATGTTCGGATGGTTCAACGCATGGAGTGCCGAAACTCCGGGCGAATACTCTAATCTGACGTTGCTTCCCGACAGTATGGATATCGTTTCAATTTGGGGTAACTGTTTTAATATCAATGAGAAACGCCTGAAACAGATGAGAGAGGTGCAGAACAAAGGCACCAAAGTCATTGTGGGCTGGATTGTGGAAAATGTGGGTAACGGACTTAGTAATACTCCTGAAGGAGGGTGGTCTGATAATCCGGAAACGGGAATCAAGCAATATGCACAAGCGATTTTGGACTCTATCGCCAAGTATGGGTATGATGGCTTCGACATCGACTATGAGCCTTCCTATTCCTCTCCCTTCAAACCTGGCAATCACTGCGGTGATTGGACTGCTAACTGGGCAGACAACAGGCCTATCATCTCTTGTAGCCAGAACGGTAATAAAGAGAATGAAAATCTCTTCTTTCAAACGTTGCGCGATGGCTTGGACAAACTGGAAGCCAAAGAAGGTAAGAAGAAGATTTTGAATATCAATGGTTCAATCCACTATCTGTCTCCAGAAATGGCACCTCTTTTCTCTTACTTTGTGGCACAATCCTATAACGGTGGCTATAGTGGGTGGACATCCAGAATAACCGACCGCTTGGGAAACAATGTGAAAGACCAGATTATTTATACCGAGACATTCGAAAACAATGTAAGCAACCAGAAAAGTTTTGAAAGGTATGCCAACTTTGTGGTTAACGAACTAAACCGCGAGGCCGGTGGTATCGGTGCTTATCACATTAATGCGGATTCATTCAACAAAAACGAATATCGTAATGTACGGGAGGCAATTTCTATCATGAATCCTCCTATCAAGTAATATAGTCACTTTATAAACAAAGAATAAAATGAAGAAACATATTATATTATTATTCTTGTCTTTAGGTCTTTTCGCTGCATGCGACATGGTCAGTGGTGAAGGAGAAGGGACCGACAATGCGGTCTACATGGGCAACGCCAATAGCAGTGGTATAATCTCTATGGTGGTAAATAACGAAAAAGGTGGTAGTGCTGTAATCACTCCTCGATTGGCCAATATTACCGACCAACCGGTGGAAATAACAGTAGAAGTAGATAAACAACTACTGGAGGAGTATAACGCCAAAACTGGTCTGGCACTGGAACCCATGTCGGTAGAGGACTTTGTGTTTGTTACTAAAGATAAGAAAGAAACACATGGAAAAGCCGTGGTGACCATTGGCCCCGGACAGTACAATGCCAGTGTTGAAGTAAAGATTCCCAGAGTGGATGAGAATAAATATCCTTATAGCAAGCGTTTTGCCATTCCGGTATCTGTCACTCATTCTTCTATGTATAAACTGTTGAGCTCACCGAAATCTACCATCATCCGTTTGAGCCGCGAACTGGTTACTTCTGTCGGACGATTCTCGCGTGCAGGAAGTATCGCACTGGTACCTAATGATGAGTTGAGAAAGCCTATGAATAATTGGACTATGCAGGTAAGTATGCTTTATCCGAGAATGACTAGCAGTAATCAAACCGTTATGTCAATAAGCTCCGGTACGGGTGATTTTTATACTCGTATTAACGAAGAGAGAGGTATTCAAATCAAGAATGGTCGTGATGGAGATGATACTTGGACCGACAAACCTTTATCTAGGGGGAAATGGCTGAACATCAGCTTTGTTCACAAGGATGCTTCCAGTATTTCAGTTTATGTGAATGGAGAATTGCAGAAGACGTTCGAGACTTCGCCTATCTATTTCTCAAACATAAAAAAGTGCTGTTTATATATAGGAAATACAGAATACTCCGGTGTTTATATTCGCGAAGCGCGTATGTGGAACAGAGCATTGACCGAAGGTGAAATAATAGATAAAGAATATTTACCTCAAGATCCAACAGATCCCAGTCTGATTATGTACATGCCTTTCAACACAGTGGAGAACAATGAAATGAGAGAACTGACAGGCAATTGGGAAATCTCGGATTTTCGCACATTGGATATCTGGGACGAGGATCCTCCTCAGATGTCGTATGTAGAGAATGTTCAATTCCCAGCTGAAGACTTGATCATTGTAGAAGAATAGTTTTCATGTTTGTGTAACAAATTAAAATCAAAACAGATGAAAAAAATAATTCAATTGTTGTATATACTGTTTGTCGTAGCTGCCTTTTCGTCTTGTAGCGATGACAATCAAGGAGAAGTGGTAAGTCAGGATTTGGCTTATCAGCTCGATGCAAACTATGTATTTGTGGATATTCCGGAAGAGTTTCCGTTTGATCCTTCCAACATTTTGTATTTGGATGGTAAGACTGTGTTGAAACTGAATGCCAGAAATGATGGAAAACAGACTACGATAACCGAAGGTACAGAGTTTACTTTTAATGTCAAAATGAAAAAAACTTTGGACCAAGATGTCAAGGTCTGTCTCAAAAAGGACCTCGACTTGTTGGAAGAATATACTTTGACAGAGTTTCCGGACGAAGCATACGAACTGAATGATGCCATCATAACTGCCGGAAGCAGAGAGGGGACGATTACTCTTGATATCACTAATCCGGATTTATTGAACAAACTGCCGGGATATGTTCTGCCACTTTGTTTGGAATTTGTAGATGTCGTCAGTGGAGTGAGAATATCGGGACAGTACTATAACGTGTTGATTGAGCTGAGCATCAAGTTGGAAAAAGACAATATTGATTCTTCCAATGATGTGATTGAAGGAGAGTATTTTAACGACAATGTTGTTTTTGAGTCAAGCAAAACCAGTAGGCTGGAATGCTTGTATGATGGAGACCGCTCCGGTAATACGTGGTATCCCGGCAGAAATGATTACCTGACAATGACTTTCCCGGAACCCATCAAAATTCTGGGTGTCAGACTCGACGTTGTTACCAATAGCTACAAGCTTGGAAGTTTGAATGTGTATGTGGATGAAGGCAACGGATTCATTTCGTATGGTAGATTTGTCAGAGATAACAATGGTGTCATATATATGAAATTTAAGAACCCTGTTAACATACGTGCTATCAAGTTTGATGGAATGTTGACAACCAGCGGTGGCACAGGACCGGACATCTATGAGATTACTTTCATTAAATAGTGTGAATTGATAGAAAGAACGCAAATTACACAAGTTAGACATTCAGAGGCTGATGTCTTTATCTTCCAATATAACTTGTGTAATTTGTGTTCTTCCTTTTTTATTATTGATTACCAGTTTAATATCTGATTATATGCCTAACATGCTATCTGATATTATTTCACGAAGAATTGTCATTGTTGGAATGTTTGTTATAGCTGTGATATGTTTTTGCACGGCTTGTAACACCAACTGTACTGATGTGGAACGCGTAGTCCGCAATCATCTCGAGCCCTATAGGGAGTTATATGCTCTTGCTTTGCAGACAGGTAAAGTTACCTTGCCTCTCGGGGGCAAATATCCGCATGTCACCCATCCTCTTCCGGGAGGTATGGAAACTCCCATCAGTAATGTGTGGATTGTAAATGGTAATTATATGGGCGAGACATACGAATGTCACGGATGTGACTCGTGCATGATTCGCTATCGGGACGCTGGTCTGATAACATATAATGTTATCCGTAGAGACAGTGCCTCAGTCAGGGCCACCGTATGGCTCACAGAAAAAGGAAAACAATACTTAATTGAACGGCATATATCCGGATTTCATCCTATTATAAATGCTTGGCGCCGAAGAGAACAGTTGGAAGTCGTGTTGGTGGCTAAAGAGAAGTTTGATGTGGAGATACATCCCTCGGACACAACAGCAGTATATCACTGCAAGGCATATCGAAAGCTCGAAATTACCCCTTTCATTGAGGCGTTGGAGTCTGTCGGCGAAGAGGCTCGACCGGACTATGTGCGCAGACTTCGTGTAGACTTCAAAAGCAAGGAGTGTCCTATAGTGACTTGTACAGAAATGGAATCTATCTAAGGCCGTTTGAGGTATGTATTTTGAATGAAAACAGTGCAAGCGTATTATCCATAGTTAATCCCGAATAATGATGAAAAGGAAGCTTTTCATCATATCTTTAAACGCAATTTTTCCGTTTCTATTTTCCTTTTATTCAGACCATGAAATTAAAACTTCTGACTAATTTTGCGCAATAGTTTCAAATAAAACCAATACCTTTGCGCCATATTTACTAATACAAAGAGTATGACTTATCATCATTTATCTGTCTTAGTCCATCGTCAGGCTGAAAAATATGGCAACAAGGTAGCTCTGAAATATCGCGACTATGAGACAGCACAATGGATTCCGATTACATGGAATCAATTCTCCGGAACAGTGAGACAGGCAGCCAACGCACTTGTGGCACTGGGAGTAGAGGAACAAGAAAATATCGGAATCTTTTCGCAGAATAAACCTGAATGGTTTTATGTAGACTTTGGAGCATTTGCTAATCGGGCTGTTACTATTCCGTTCTATGCAACCAGTTCTCCGGCGCAGGCACAATATATTATCAATGATGCACAAATACGTTATCTTTTTGTAGGTGAGCAATTCCAGTATGATGCTGCTTTCAGTATCTTCGGTTTCTGTACTTCCCTGCAACAACTGATTATCTTTGACCGTTCGGTGGTGAAGGATCCTCGTGACGTATCGTCTATCTATTTTGATGAGTTTATGGCGATGGGAGAAGGGCTTTTGCAGAATGATGTGGTGGAAGAACGCACGGACCGTGCTTCTTATGATGACTTGGCGAATATCCTCTATACATCCGGAACAACGGGTGAGCCGAAAGGGGTGATGCTTCACCATTCCTGTTATTTGGAGCAGTTTCATACGCATGATGACCGTCTGACTACGATGTCCGATAAGGATGTATCCATGAACTTCCTTCCTTTGACTCATGTGTTCGAGAAAGCATGGTGTTATCTCTGTATCCATAAGGGAGTGCAGATTTGCATTAATCTTCGCCCGGCGGATATTCAGACCACCATTAAGGAGATTCGTCCGACACTGATGTGCAGTGTTCCCCGTTTTTGGGAAAAGGTATATGCCGGTGTACAGGAGAAAATAAATGAAACGACAGGTGTGAAGAAAGCGTTGATGCTCGATGCTATCCGGGTAGGCAGAATTCATAACTTGGATTATCTGCGTCAGGGTAAGACTCCGCCGGTGATGAACCAACTGAAATATAAGTTCTACGAAAAGACTATCTATTCTTTACTGAAGAAGACTATCGGTATTGAGAACGGTAACTTTTTTCCGACTGCCGGTGCTGCCGTGCCCGATGAAATCAATGAATTTGTTCATTCGGTAGGCATTAATATGGTGGTTGGCTATGGACTGACAGAGTCTACGGCTACTGTATCATGTACGTTGCCGGTTGGTTATGATATTGGTTCGGTAGGTGTTGTGTTGCCGGGAGTTGAAGTGAAGATTGGCGAAGACAATGAGATTCTGCTCCGTGGTAAAACTATCACGAAAGGGTATTATAAGAAAGCGGAAGCTACGGCTGCCGCCATTGAACCCGATGGATGGTTCCACACGGGTGACGCGGGATATTTCAAGAATGGGCAGCTTTTCCTGACGGAACGTATCAAGGACTTGTTCAAAACGTCGAACGGTAAGTATATTGCGCCACAGGCTTTGGAAACGAAGTTGGTTATCGACCGTTATATAGATCAGATTGCCATTATTGCCGATCAGCGTAAATTTGTCTCTGCTCTGATTGTACCTGTATACGGATATGTGAAAGAGTACGCAAAGGAGAAAGGCATCGAATATAAAGATATGGCTGAATTGTTGCGGCATCCCAAGATTGTCGGCCTGTTCCGTGCACGGATAGAGACCTTACAACAGCAGTTTGCGCATTATGAGCAGATCAAACGTTTTACTTTGCTTCCCGAACCGTTCAGCATGGAACGTGGGGAACTGACTAATACGTTGAAGTTGAAGCGGTCGGTCGTTTCGGAAAACTATAAAGATTTGATAGAAAAAATGTACGAAGAAAACGCATAGTCCGCTGTTCCTTTTTAGTAGCGGATTTTTGCTTATCTTTGTGCCCAATATCAGAAATTTGTAAATAATAAAATTCTAAATCAAATGATTACTATTGAACAACTTAAAGACGTGAAAGAGCGCACTGATGCGCTGAGGAGGTATCTTTGACGTCGACGGGAAGAAAATTCAAGTCGAAGAAGAACAATTAAGGACACAAGCTCCGGGGTTCTGGGACGACCAGAAGAGGGCTGAAGCTCAAATGAAACTGGTGAAAGACCTGCAAAAGTGGATTGACGGCTATAACGAAGTCAAGACGCTGGCAGACGAGCTCGAACTGTCATTTGATTTCTATAAGGAAGAATTGGTGACTGAGGAAGACGTGGACACGGCTTATGCGAAAGCTTACGAAGCTGTGGAAGCACTCGAACTCAAAAATATGCTTCGTGATGAGGCTGACCAGATGGCTTGTGTGTTGAAAATCAACTCCGGTGCCGGTGGTACGGAAAGTCAGGACTGGGCTTCCATGCTGATGCGTATGTATCTGCGCTATGCCGAGACAAACGGGTATAAGGCTACCATTGCCAACCTTCAGGAAGGTGACGAAGCCGGAATTAAAACCTGTACAATCAATATCGAAGGGGATTTTGCTTACGGTTACTTGAAAGGGGAAAACGGTGTGCATCGTCTGGTGCGTGTTTCTCCATATAATGCACAGGGCAAGCGTATGACTTCTTTTGCCTCTGTATTCGTCACTCCGTTGGTGGACGACAGTATTGAGGTGAATATCCTGCCTGCCAATATCTCATGGGATACCTTCCGAAGCGGTGGTGCCGGTGGGCAGAATGTGAACAAGGTAGAATCCGGTGTCCGTCTGCGTTATCAGTACAAAGACCCTTATACAGGCGAGGAAGAAGAAATCCTGATTGAAAATACCGAAACCCGCGACCAACCGAAGAACCGTGAGAATGCAATGCGCCAATTACGCTCTATCTTATATGATAAGGAGTTGCAGCACCGCATGGCTGAACAGGCAAAGGTGGAGGCCGGCAAGAAGAAAATCGAATGGGGCTCGCAGATACGAAGCTATGTGTTTGATGACCGCCGTGTGAAAGACCATCGTACCAACTATCAGACTTCGGATGTAAACGGAGTGATGGACGGTAAGATAGAAGACTTCATCAAAGCTTATCTGATGGAATTCTCTTCACAGGAATCATAAAATGCAAAATTAGCAAGTGTTATTTTTGGAAAGTTAAAAGAATTGTTCTTACTTTGTTAGCGTTGAACTTTAAAGCTAACTATTATGGGTAAGAGTAAGAAAAAAGCAGCAATAAGTAAGAAGGAAGAAGAGAAAGCCCAGAAAGTTGTCAAAATAGTATTCGTCTCATTAATTATTTTGGCGCTGATTATGCTGATAGCATATTCCTTTTTCGGCTGATTGATTCACTACAGATTATAGAGATGGTGCGGAGAGAATGAAACAGTTGCGTTTCATTTATTGAAAACTCCGGTAAATCATATAATCTGTGGTGAATTTTGTTTTGTAATGCTTCCGTAACTCATGTAACGGGAATGTAACTTTTCCGTAACCTATCCGTATTCAAATTGTCATTTTTGTGTATCCTCGCAGTTGTACTTTTGCCACGAATTAAGTAGCAAACAACTGAAATGAGTAGAATTACAACAACAGTCGTTACACTTCTGCTAGCGACAGCAGCCTTCGGGCAGGCCAAAGAAGATGCCGGGGATGGCAAGAAACTGGAGATGGAAACAATGGAATTTAAGGATTATCTACCCGAAATTCATGGAACAATCCGGGGAAAATACGAATTCCAGACAGAAACGCAGGAAAGTCGTTTCGAAGTGCGTAACGCGCGTTTCAGCGTTTCGGGGAATGTGCATCCTTTGGTAGCTTATAAAGCCGAGATAGACCTTTCTGACGAAGGTTCTATTAAGATGCTCGATGCCTATGCGCGTGTCTTTCCGATGAAAGACCTGAATTTTACGCTTGGACAGATGCGTGTTCCTTTCACGATAGACGCCCATCGTTCTCCTCATCAGCAATATTTCGCCAACCGTTCGTTCATAGCCAAGCAAGTGGGAAATGTGCGTGATGTCGGTTTTACTACTGCCTATACAAATAAAGATGGTCTTCCATTTATTCTTGAAGGCGGATTATTCAATGGTTCCGGTCTGACTAATCAGAAGGAATGGCATAAGACGCTCAATTATTCGGTGAAAGCACAGCTATTGCCTGATAAGAACTGGAATGTAACGCTCAGCACCCAAATGATAAAACCGGAAAATGTACGGATTAATATGTATGATGCCGGCATCTATTATCAGAACAATCGTTTTCATATTGAAGCGGAATATTTATATAAGATGTATGGACACGAAGCTTTTAAGGATGTACATGCAGTGAATAGTTTCATTAATTACGATTTACCGTTGAAAAAGGTATTCAATAAGATTTCTTTCCTTGCCCGTTATGACATGATGACAGACCATAGTGACGGCAAGATGGATGAAACAACCAAGACCTTAATAATCAATGATTATGCCCGCCATCGTGTGACAGGCGGAATCACACTAAGTCTTTCTAAAGCTTTTATTGCCGACCTGCGGCTGAACTTTGAGAAGTATTTCTATAAGAAGTCCGGCATACCTAAAGAATCGGAACAGGATAAAATCGTAATTGAGTTTATGACGAGATTTTAATTTTTATGGTTACTTTTGTGCCATGGCACAAGAAATAGAACGTAAATTTTTAGTTTCCGGAGAATTTAAATCCTTTGCATTTGCGCAAAGCCGTATTGTACAAGGGTATATCAGCAGTGCTCGCGGGAGAACTGTCCGGGTACGCATTCGGGACGATAAAGGCTATCTGACTATTAAGGGCGCTTCCAATGCTTCCGGCACCAGTCGCTATGAGTGGGAGAAGGAACTTTCTTTATCTGAAGCGGAAGAATTGATGAAACTTTGCGAACCGGGTATTATTGATAAAACTCGTTATTTGGTGCGCAGTGGCAAACATGTATTCGAAGTTGACGAGTTTTATGGTGAAAACGACGGTCTTGTCATTGCTGAAATAGAACTGGAATCTGAAGATGAGGCTTTTGTAAAACCGGACTTTATAAGTGAAGAAGTGACAGGAGATATACGCTACTACAATTCCCAACTAATGAAAAAGCCGTATAAAACGTGGTGAATGTTAACAAATAAACCGTATATTTGTTCTTATCTAAAAAGAACGATGTATGGATATGGAACAGTTGTACAATTATGTGCCGCGTGAATTGGTTACTTTTATTCTGGTGACTTTGTTTTCTTTGCTAATCGGCCTCTCGCAGCGCCGGATCAGCTTGAAACGTGAGGGCGAAACCACTCTTTTCGGAACCGACCGTACATTTACTTTTATAGGTATTCTGGGTTATCTGCTCTATATATTGGATCCCACCGATATGCGTTTGTTTATGGGAGGTGGTGCAGTGTTGGGTTTGCTGTTGGGCTTAAACTATTACGTGAAGCAATCCCAATTCCATGTCTTTGGCGTTACCACTATTATTATTGCCTTGATTACTTATTGTATGGCTCCTATCGTAGCTACACAGCCTTCCTGGTTCTACGTTATGGTAATAGTGACAGTACTCCTATTAACTGAGCTCAAACATACTTTTACGGAATTCGCCCAACGGATGAAAAATGACGAAATGATTACGTTGGCAAAGTTCTTGGCCATCAGTGGTATTATATTGCCTATGCTTCCAAATAAGAATCTGATTCCCGATATAAATCTGACTCCTTATTCTATCTGGCTGGCAACAGTAGTAGTTTCCGGTATTTCTTATCTTTCGTATCTGTTGAAGCGGTATGTATTCCATGAATCCGGTACTCTGGTTTCAGGTATTATTGGTGGATTGTACAGTAGTACGGCTACCATTTCCGTACTCGCCCGTAAGAGCCGGAAAGCTTCGGCAGAGGAAGCTACGGAATACGTTGCTGCCATGTTACTCGCTATTAGTATGATGTTCCTACGTTTTATGATATTGATACTAATCTTTAGCAGAGAAATCTTTCTTGCCATTTATCCGTATCTGCTGATTATGTCGGTAGTGGCTGCTGTTGTAGGATGGTTTATTCATTCCCGGCAAAAACGTCCGAAAGGTCAGCCTGTCGATGAAGAAGATGATGACAGCAGCAACCCGCTAGAGTTTAAAGTGGCATTAATTTTTGCCGTACTCTTTGTTGTCTTTACTATTCTTACTCATTATACATTGGTCTATGCCGGTACAGGCGGATTGAACCTTCTTTCTTTTGTATCCGGTTTTAGCGATATCACTCCTTTCATATTAAACCTGTTGCAAAATACGGACACTGTCGCCGTACTGATTATTACGGCTTGTAGTATGCAGGCCATAATCAGTAATATATTGGTTAATATGCTCTACGCACTGTTTTTTGCCGGAAAGGGAAGCAAACTTCGTCCTTGGATTTTGGGAGGATTCGGTGTCGTGATTGGTTGTAACCTTGTTTTATTACTATTCTTTTATCTTTAAGAAAAATATTGCTATTCTATTTTTTCTGCCAACTCATTTTCATTCTTGATATTATAACTTTTTTGGGGTAAATAGTACTAAAATAAGGAAGTTTGGACTTGTGTTTTAAAATTCTTTATATTAAATCTTCGATTTTATTTGTTATATTACGGCATTTGCCATACATTTGCGGTCAAAGTAGCATTGTATTAGGGAACAATGCGGACAAATAAACAAAAATAAGGGCGCAGACGCGAATTATGGGAAATGAGGGCGAACATAATGCTTTCCTTGTACAAGGGAAGCAAGTGTTATTTGTAGACAAGTACGTAAAGAAGGGGAAAAATTGTAGGATAAGAATACTGTCTTGTATTCTATTTTCTTTATTTTTCTTCTTAGGAGTGGAGTGTTATGCTCAATCTCCGACTATGCGTAAAAAGGCAGTAGAGAACAAGGATTCAATAATGCCTTTCAAGTCTCGACTGGCATTCAAGACGAATGCGGTCGACTGGCTTGTGCTATTACCTAATATTACTGCCGAATTTGATCTGTTCGGTTCTCCTTATAAACATTACACATTAAGCCTTGGTATAAAAGGTAATTGGAGTACTTCACAGAATTACAAGCCTAGTATAGTATATAATCTGTTTGATACCCGCCTGGAATTTCGGAATTACTTCCGTACAACTCAGCGCAACTTCCACCATTTGGATTCAGCCAGTTTCTTTCAACGTTTAAAAGAAGAGGTGTTTACGATTAAGCGTTTCCACCCCCGTTATTGGCGTGCCTATTATTGGGGTGTATATGCCGATTATGCTAACTATAATTTTAAGTTCGGCAAACGTGGTATGCAGGGTTCTGCTCTAGGGCTTGGTGTATCGGGTGGTTTCAGCATTCCTCTATATGGCTATCGTGACAATTTTGTGGATCTGGAATTGGGAGCCAGCGTAGGGTTAGTCTATACTAAATATGATGCTTACCGACATGACGAGGAAAGTAATTGTTATCCCCGTTTACCTGAAAAGAGTAAGGGAGGACATCTGGTTCCATTCCCGGTCGTT
Source organism: Bacteroides congonensis (assembly GCF_900130125.1). GTDB lineage: Bacteria > Bacteroidota > Bacteroidia > Bacteroidales > Bacteroidaceae > Bacteroides > Bacteroides congonensis. The sequence goes on along the minus strand of NZ_FQXY01000010.1, from coordinate 336,344 downwards.
AGTGACTTGCGTGTAGCGTTTGTCTATCGTTTCTCGACTTCTGTTAAGAATAAATACAAGCTGATTGATTATGATAAAATCAATGCCCGTACGGAAGCCAAGCGGCAGAAACAACTGAGACGCGACTCGATAAGTGAAGCCAGGACAAAGATCAGGGAGTTGAAAAAGTTACAGAAAGATTCTTTGAATCTGGCTAAGGACTCTTTATCACAAATAAAGGATTCACTGAAGAAGCAGGAGAAATTGATGAAGGACTCCTTGGAGCAAGTTCGCAAACTTGATAAAGAACAGGCTAAATTAATGAAAGACTCTTTGGAACAAATTCAGAGATTGGAGAAGGAGCAAGCTAAGCTAATGAAAGATTCTTTGGAAAATGTTGCCAAAGAGGAAAAGAAACGTTCGAAAGAAAAGAAAAAAGATAAAAAACAGGAAGAAGGTGTGGAAACACCAGAGATAAAAGAACAATCCCCAGATGAACAGCAACCTGTTCAGGAGAAGCAGTCTACGGAGTCGGAGTCGTCCGACCCGCAGGCTGTGACTCCACAATCTTCAGGAATTCGGGAGGATAATCCGGAAATTACTAATGAGGGAGGTGAAGAATGATGAAAGCAACTACTATTATATATCAGGTCATATTTGCGTCGTTATTGCTGGTCGGTTGTACGAAGGTGGATTTATGTGATGAGGGAACGCATCCTCATGTGGTGGATGGCTTTTCTGTCACATATAATTGGAGTGATTTAAACTTGTCAGCCGCCGAAACACCTGAACGTTTGTATTTCGTGGCAACCCGTATTTTGAATACACGACATATGGTTTATCAAACGGATAAAGACGGGAGATTTTTGGTCGAAAAGAGTAAAGATGAAGAACCGGGAACTACGCCTGGCGGTGACAGTTCTGAAACTCCCGGAGATGATTCTGTGACTCGTGACGATAGCGGAACTGAGACTCCTGACGGCGGTACAGAACCGACAGATGAATATCAACCGGATATCAAACTTCCTGGTGGAGAATACTTTATGATGGCTTTTACTGATCCGAAATATCCGAAGGTAAAAGTAACGAAAAAAGACGGTGAAGGAAATGATTTGAAAGATAATGATGGTAAGGTTATACAGGTAGAAGAGGAAGACAAGAGAGTATCGCTGGTTGGTTTAGATGAGTTTAAAGCCGATGAAGCTATTCCGGTCAGGCAAGTTAAGATGCGCCATAAGGAAGTAGTACAGAAAGATGTAAGTAAAGAACTGGTAGACAATCGGAAATGGGCGGATTTAAATCCTGGAATCGGCTATGTAAAGGATGCTGGCCGTAGGTTGCTGGTAGCTCGTCGTGACTATTTAGAATTGGATGCCGGGAAGAATTATATACAGCCTTTTGATTTTACATCTCTTACCCAACATGTTGATATCCAGTTCACAGTTCAATTAGCAGCAGATGAGAAGAATAATCAGTTAGCAGAGGATGATATTCAAGATATTTATGTAGAAATGGCTGGTATTGCGCCGGAAGTCTCTTTATCTACAGGTATTTTGAATATTGCAGAGTTGAAAAGGGTGATTGTAAAAGTGATTGAAAAAGAAGTTTCCCAATCTGCTGAAGGAGAAAAGCCTGTTGTAACTCTTTCATGCAAAGCGTCTTTAGAAGTATTCGGATTGATAGGCGGTGTGGATAGTTACACAATAACAGGGCCGGGCGTTTGCTGTATCGTTTTGTATGTGAAAACTCCTACAGATGTTCGGGCTATTCATGCGAAGTCCAATCTGTCAAAACAAATCAAAGAACAGGAGATTACGGTGGAAACAGGACAGGTGAATGAGCGCAAGAAAGTGAAAGACCGGGCTGCGTTGAAGATTGAGACGCCTTTCCGTATTGTAGGATTAAACCCGGAAATGGGTAGTGACGGTGTATGTGGATGGGAAGTTGTAGGTGATATTCATGTAGACATATAATGGAATGATGAAAAAAGAGCAGATAATATATATGAAGATTAAGCACTGTTTATTGATCGGATTTTGTTCGATACTGTTGTTTAATTGTTCCGGAGATACATATGTAGGAGAACTGACGACAGATGACGATGCTCCCTTAGTGGAGCCGATTCCTATTGTATTGAGTTTAGGTATGTCTGATTTTGAGATATTGACACGCGGAAGCGGTGAGGTCAATAATGGCAATGATGCGAGTTTCTGGGACAATGTAAAATTCTATGTATATGCTTTTAATAAGGATCCGCAAACGGATTTGTCCAAACCTTGGAGTGAGACAAACCAGGATTTCTGCTTGTTGGATGGGCATAGAACCGGAGGAGCAAATGTACAGGTTTCTGAGCACGGGAAAGAAGTAGGCGTAAAGAAAGAAGATTCCAATTTAATGCTTTTCTATCCGGATGAGAATTCTCAGGAGATCTATTATAATATGAAGAATACGAATCAGCCTTATAACTTCTTTGCTTATTATTTGGATGATTGGATGGGTGAGTGCCATCGTGAGAAAGATCATATTTATTATGATGTCGAACTGGATGGACGCAGAGACTTCATGTCTTCTATGGCAGATCCAGAGACCCAGAAAGATAAATACAAAGATAATCCATATGGGGATAAAATTCTGGGGCGGGCATTTAGTGCATATTCTGCCAATCATGGACTAAATCCGGTATTTCAGTTTGAACATCATTTGGTTCTTCTCCGGTTTGTGGTTTGTAGGCCAGATGGCGGTTCAAACCAGAATGGTAGTGACATACCTTCGTTGGATCAGACTTTGACAGTTAAAAAGATCGAGTTGAATTCAAAATATAAAGGACGGTTTACAGTAGCGGTAAGTGACCCTGATGCGGATGATATGACAAAGCCCAAGAGGGGGATATCTTTTGATAACGAGGATTATACTTCTTTTGAACTAAGAAAGAAAAACGGGGAACTCGTTGGAAGTGCCGGATGGTGTTTGGTAGCTGATTGTCCTATCTATGAGAATGTGACGGATGATGATAAAAAACATTATCGCTATGTTCTTGATAAAGACAAAGATAACGACCGTGATAGTGGTACAAGTTTATTGGTGGCACCTGCTGATTCTTATCGGGCAAAAATTACTTTGAGTGCGGAACAGGGACAAGAAGGGGCGTTATATACGGAAGTTGATGTAGAACTGGAAAATAAAAATGATAATGGAATTTTTAGTGCAGGGAAAGCGTATACTATCTACTTGACAATTAATAGCTTGTCAGATATTAAATCTACTGTCGAAAGTGGAGTTTGGACGAATGGGGGAGATATAAACATTAGTCCGGACGATAAATATGAGGATGAATAAAAAGTGAAACTTACATATTATTATTAATTTAAATTTGTGTGATTTATGAAACGATTTTTTCTTTATGCAATGGTGGCAGCCGGAGTGTTGGCATCTTGTTCGCAGAGCGAAAATGAGGGTGTACCAGGAAATGAACCTGTAGATTTGACACCTAGCGCAGATGCTATCTTACTTTCTGCCGCCGCTCCTTCTGTAACTGTTAATGCTACCAGAAGTGCCGGTACTATCGGAGGTGATGGTGCTACTATTTCTAATACATGGAGTGGGCAAAAATTGTATATCTATGCTTGCCAGAAGGATTCTAAGACAGGCATAACAATGAGCGATAGAATTGCAGACCTGAATACTTATGCTTTGCGTGATGAAGAGGGAACAGTTGGAACGGGTGATAAGATTTCAGGTGTTAAATGGAAAAATGACGAATCTCGTTATTTCCCACGTAGTGGCGCTTATGATTTCTTTGGTTATTATGGAGATGATGCTGTAACTGGAGAAGCAAGATCTGAGGCTATGAATGGTACAAACGTACTGTATAAATCTTTTGTGATTAATGGTTCTCAGGATTTGATGATTGCAAAAGCTGAACTTTCTGAAGCAGATAAGGCCAAACTTGATGCTGAAGATATAAATAAGGCATACAGTTCTTATACAGCTCGTAGAGAAGTTCAGCCCTCAATGAAGTTTGAACACTTGTTGACTCGTCTTGTATTCAACATCAAAGGTATGGGAAGTTCTAAACCTGAGAATGTGTATGTACAATCTATTAAAGTAAAATCAAAAACTACCGGAAAGTTGGTATTTGTATATGCTGCAGATGCAAATAAGGGTATCAAATGGGATGGAAATGATGAAGGCTCTTTATTGTCTCTTCAGGAAAGAAATGGTAATGTAATGCAGCCGTTAACAGATAAAACGTACTATGCTTCGGCAGCTGATGCGGCAACTCCGACTGCTGTAGGTGAAGCATTGTTAGTTGAACCGGGTGTTGAAACCTATGATATTGAAGTTGTTGTTAAACAGGAAATTGATGAATCAGGTAATACGGTGCCTGTTGAACAGCAGACAGAAACATACAAGTTGACTTTGAAAGCTAGTGATGTAACTAAAGATGGTGCTGCTGCCGGTATTACTACTTTCGCTGCATCTACTTCTTATAATGTCACAATTGCTGTTTATGGCATCAAGAAGATTGAGCTTAAAGCAGAACTTGGTGAATGGATAGATGGTGGTGATATCAATATCAATCCTGATGATACATTTACAGAATAATAATAAACTAAATATCTGAATATGAATAAAAAATATCTATTTATACTGGGAGCGGCTGCAATATTGGCAAGTTGCTCAAATAATGACGTGGTAGATCAAAAAGAAGAGGTTAATATTCCTTTTGACGGAGCAGTTTCATTGAATGCCGGTTCTAACATTTCTATTACTCAAACAAGAGCCGTTGTTAGTAAATGGCAGGATACTCCGATTCGTGTGTGGGGATTAGACAATGCAGGCTCCGGCTGGAATACAGCTTCCGGTAACTTGTTTTCACCGGCTAATTATGTGGATGGAAAAGTTGCAACGGACGGAAAGGTCAAACTGGGAGGTGACAATGATGTCTATTTTTATCCTTTGAATAGCGATGTGAATTTCTCATTCTATGCTTGTAGTCCGATTCCGACTAACCCATCCTTATCTTCCAATAATGCTACCGTTACTTATGAAGTTACTGGTAACAAAGATATTCTTTGGGGCGAAGCAATAGCTGAAGATGTGGATTCTGCTGACGGAAAAACTTACTCCGGCTATAATGCCCGTTATTTCCGTAAAGGCGGGGTAACACCTGAATTAAAGTTCAAGCACTTGCTGACCCAATTACAGCTTTTTGGAATAGGTGGAGATGAAGGTTTGCTTGAAAATGGTAAAGTATGGCCTGTGAGCATTAAGAATATAACTGTGACTTCTCAGAAAACAGCTTCTTTGGCTGTTGCCGGTGTCAATAAAGGAATTCTGACTGGTACAGGCGCTAATGAGGAAATTCCTGCATATTTTGGTGATAATAAGTATACAACAAATGTAGCTTTGGAAACGAAAACTGAAAAAGATGCAGGAAATGTAATGTTATTGCCTACAGCATCCGGGTCTTATGTGCTTAATGTTACTTTGTCTGCAATGGTAAATGGTCAGGAAAGAACACAGACCAATGAAGTTACCATCACTTACAAAAATGCGGAAGGTCAGATTTCTCCGTTTGAAGCAGGTAAAGCTTATAAGGTTAAGTTGACAATTTACGGTTTGCGTGTAGTTGATATCAATGCTACATTGGAAGAATGGAAGGATGCAGACCAGACTATTGATCAGGAAGTAAACTAATTCTTATGAATAAATGGATGATAGCAGGCGTAGCGTTGTCGTTTTTATTGGCATCATGTAGTAAGGATGACGATAATACGCCTCAATCAGGAAATAATACTAATGTAAATGGTGGAGCTGTAGTTTCTTTCAGCTCCAACATTTTCGCTTCTGTTGTGGTTGAGGTAACAGGGCCGGGTACTCGTGCACCGATAACTGCTTTTGAACCGAATGCACAGTTGGGCGTTTTTGGTATTCCTGCCATACAGGGTAATCATAATAGCGACTGTGACTTGTTCAATAAAAAAAATGAGAGTGATTTCCAGGCAAATTTATTTAATGCTTGTTACACGTATGTGCCAGGTTATGAAACGTTACAGACGGAGAAATTGGCAACTTTCCCTAATACGAGTAATGCGGGCTTGATGATGTATGGCTATTACCCTTATACGGAAGAAGCGGAATGGCGTGAAGTGAACAGAGTAGCACAATGGGCTATACCTTGGAAACTTACTCCGAGTGATATGTCCGAAACGAAAGACTATATGTTCACCGGTCAAACACCGACATGGTATTCAGAAGTGGGTACAAATCCGATAATGTTGAATTTCCAGCATGCATTCGGACGTTTGGATTTCAGTTTCTATTCTACCAGTAAGCAAGTATGTGATGCTGGATATCGAATCCAGTCAGTAACAGTGTATTGCAATACAGGTGAATCCGGTTGGATGGCTTTGACAGATGGTACACTTTCTTTTTCTCCTAAGGATTTGATTTGCCTTCATTCGACAAATAATGCCGGAATTACATACAATACTCCGGGAGAGTCTGTCGCAAAGTTTATGTTCCCGCCTGAACAAACCTTGATACAGAAAATCACCTGTCAGGTAAAAGATGGTGGTAACAATTTGCGTGAGTACACTATCTATGATTACAAGTATTATGGTTATGATATCTCAATAAAGAAAGGTAAGACTACATTAATGCGCATTAATTTCTTGCCCAAAGATGCCACGCTTTCCGGACCGGCTAATGTGGATTCTTGGACAGGAGGTAATACCGTAGACGAAAATGTAAAGTTACAATAACGACATGACACGAATCGTAAAATATCTATTCTCCTTTGTTTTTCTGCTTCTTGCAGGAGCGCAGAGCTTGTGTGCCCAGCAAGTGGCAGTAAAAACCAACGGCTTGTCACTATTGGCAGGAGTGCCCAATTTAGGATGCGAACTGGTAGTAGGTGAACGTTCCAGTATTGATTTAAGTGTTTACGGGGGATATAAACCTTATGGAACAGACATCAAAATCATTGGAGTGCAGCCCGAATATCGCTATTGGTTCAATGGTCGTCCTATGGTACGTGAATATATAGGTATATCTGCTTTAGGCGCAAGTTATGACATTCATTGGGGAAAACATATTTACGAAGGAGATGCAGTAGGAATCGGTATAACGATGGGATATTCGATGGCATTGGGAAAACGTTTTAACCTCGAGTTCTCGGCAGGTTTCGGAGCTGTCCATTTCTGGCACCAACAATACTTTGAGAATGATAACTTTGAGGATTATGCAATCAATAATCCGGGGAAGACGAACGCGCATGGATATAAGCTGTTTCCGGCCAAACTAGCAGTTTCTATTTCTTATATTATTAGGTAGAAAGTAAGATTGTGGATATGAAAGTAAGTTTGATAAGAATAAACAGAGCTATGAGAATAGCTTTTCTTTTGACCTGTTATTTGGCTGCTTGCATTCAGATGAATGCGCAGGCACCCAAGTTGGTAATGGGACGTGTGTTGGATAAAGAAGCATCAGAGAAGAAAAGAAAACCAGTCCCGTTTGATATCTCTTCTATTGGTGATATAAAGATTTACTACTTCAATACCGTTCAGGAAGGGAAAGATATGGAAGCCGCTTTGAATCAGGACAATATCAGCCTTACCCTTTCTGCCATGTATGAAGTGCCCGACGCTACGGGAGCTTATCAGATTACTTTGCCGGAAACCGGATCGTTGGTTATCAAAGTAAGTACGGCGCCTGCCGTGTTTGAAGCGATCAATGGACGGCGTGAGATTACTACATATGTAGACATGGGACACATGATTAGTCAGGTGACGGTAGTAGGACAACGCACAGAGGTCACGTCTATGCCCGAAACACCTGACCAGTATGGTGATATGATTATCCTGAACGGTGCAAAAGTCGCAGTTCCTCAGATGATTGGCAAAGATAATGCCCGGATGATCGTTCAACCATATGTAATAAATAACAGTAAAGGAAAGAAAGTGGAAATGTATCGGTTGCCACGCGTGTATGATGGCGTTCAGTATGCACTGACGCAAGAAAGAAGGATGGGATATGACATACAACATGATTCACTGTTTAATTTTATAGTTGAGAATGAGCCGCTTTCGGCGGAGAAGGCTTCCTATATGTGGAATGACACAATCAAACTTTCCAATGCACAGGATAATTTCCAGGTATTAGCCCTCATGCAGATGGAGGACTATACACGTCCTTATTATGAACGCCTGTTGGAGCTTTCCACACGTAGCCCGAGACGTCCGTTGCGCTTTCTGGAATATTCGCTTGACCAATATGAACTGGATCCTAAAAAATACGAAGAGAAACCGAAAGTGGAACGTCGGACCGGTGTGGAAGATATTTCTCTAAGTTTCTTGTTAGGAAAAGCAGAATTGGATCCTGAAGATCCTAACAATGAAATACAACTGGACAAACTGAAAGCGAAACTGTTGGAAGTAGTGAATGGAGAAAGTTCTACTTTGAAGGAACTCCATTTATATAGTGTATCATCCCCTGAAGGTTCTTATGCGTCTAATATGGCTTTATCCCAGCGTCGTCTGGCATATGCCCGTTCGTTGGTTTATTCAGTTATTCCTGCTCGTACTATGCAGCGGCTATACACTTATACACCGAATGACTCACGAGTAGCTACCTGGTTGGAAGTTGCAGATTTATTGGAACAGGACACACTGCCTGATGAAGCTGCCGCCATCCGCGAGATTGTCGAAAAATATCCGAAGAACCAGGACTTGCAGTATCGGCAAGTGGCTGCCCTGCCTTATTATAATACGATCATTAAGGCACATCTTCCTAAGTTGCGTTCAATGAAATGTGAATATACAGCCGAGATTTATCGTGCGCTGACAAAAGAAGAAATATTGAATCGTTATCAGAATGATCCTGATTATCGTTCGGGAAAGAAGAATTTCGCCTTATATGAATATTGGCACTTGTTTAACATGGTGAAAGACCCCAAAGAGTTGGAGGAACTTTACCGTCGTGCATACAACTATTCTAAAGAATTGACTAACGGAAAGCCGTGGGTGTTGGCTGCGAATAATCTGGCAGTATCTTATTTGAAACGTGATACGGTCGATACGGAAGTCCTAAGGCCATTGGTTGACTTTTCCGTGAGAGGCTGCAACGTGGAACGTACCTTTGACGGACGAGTGATTGGTGTAGATAATGTGGAAGAAGTAGTAGCCAATCAGTTGGCTATGTATCTTAAAAAGGGAGACTTCTCCGAAGCCAGCCGTTTGGCTCAGTTATTGCCTGATAGTGAAAAGAACAAAAAGATAAAAGCATTTGCTTTCTGTTTGGGTGGATATTATAAGGTAACCAGCGGATTGAATGATGCGGAAATAGCCCGGCGTCTCGAAACATTCGAACTGGTCAGAAACAGTTCACCTATCAATAATGTAGTGATGTGTCTGGCGATGAAAACACATGCATGGAATGAAAAGGCGGAGAAAGCATTGGAAGATTTACCTGCGGACGATCCGAAAACACTCTATCTGAAAGCAGTCCTTTATTGCCGGAAAGGTGACTTTTTTGCCATGCAGGCAGAAGAGGCTCTGACGAATTGTTTCAAAAAAGACAGCAGCTATATCTCGATAGCCGAATGGGATGGGGATATTAGTGAAGACTGTTTCAAATATGCCAAGATGGGTTATGAAGACGAAATGGCTACAGGAGGAAATGAGTAGCTTAAATAGATAAATAATGGTGATGAAAAGATATATATTGACGTATGTTTGTTGTGGAATGCTTGCCGGAAGTGTAATGGCTCAGCAACAGGATTCCATTGCAAAAATGCGAGATGCCGCTGCTGCCCAGGATTCCGCAATGCAACGAAGAAGTCAGGCGGATACAGCCTATCGTGTGAAGTACAACGCTCTGAAATATTCGATGCAGAAACGTTATCAACCTCAAGGCAGGGAGTTTGTCAATAAAAAGTTCCTTGACAACTTCTTTGTAAGTTTCTGGGGCGGATACAACCGTATTATTCCCCAAGGTGGGATGAATCTTTCCGGCGGACCGGAAATCGGATTGTCCGTATCAAAATTCTTTTCTCCCAAGAACGGGGTACGGTTGTATGGGAACTGGCAGTCTGCTAACCGGCAGAGTGATAATGAGAAATGGACTAACTATACTTTCGGCGTAGATCATATATTCAGTCTGAGTACTGCCCTTGCCGGCTATAATCCTTATCGTATGCTAGAACTCTCTACGGTAGAGGGACTTGGAGTCCATCTCGCTTCTTTGGCTGGAGAGAAACAGAAAGCAGCCGATTTTCATCTGGGATTGCAAATGAAAATATCTACCGGGACCCGTCTGGATGTGTTTATGGAGCCGGGAATCTCTTTTTATACAGATGGAATTGATATTTCCGGAAACAATAACTCGCATGGCTATGATATCGGTTTCAACGCCCGGGTGGGTATGAATTATCGCTTAGGAACTTTTACTCCGCGTGGAAGTACGGAAGCCGGGGATGAGAACTTTCTGGATAATACATTTATCAGTGCGGGGATGGGTTTGCAGGCACAGAATTCCTCATTGGCCAGAGAGCAAGGACTGTTAGGCTCTACAGGCCCTATCTTTAGTGTGGCGGCAGGTAAGTGGTTTCTTGATTTATTTGGTTTCCGCCTATCTGCATTCGGCTCTTATGATGTGTGGAAGGCAAATCAGAAGACCGGAATTGACAGAATGACCTTGTATGCAGGTGGACGGGCTGAAGTAATGCTGAATCCTTTCGCCTTTTTCAAGAAAGATGTGCGCTCGATGAAATGGGGAATTGTCCCGATGTTTGGTGTTGAACTTGGAATGATGAAAAAGCAGGATGAACGCGAACTTGTATCCAAATCGTACACCGGAATGACTGGTGGACTTCAATTCAAGTACTACCCGACGGAGAATCTCGCTTTCTTTGTAGAGCCCCGTATGTCATTCGTACCTTATACATTTACGGAGAAAACAATTTCCGGAAAAGTGAATGAATATTCTTTCATGGATAAATTGATGAATGTAAGTGTAGGTGTTGAATTACGTCGCCCTACTCGTTCGCAATGGCAACAGTTGGCAAAACTGAGAGGTGATTTTACACCTTATTATTATACTTCCTATGCTGTCGGCATGACAATGCCGCAGCAATTGAACCGTCCTACTTCACGACGTCCGGGATTTATAATCGGAGCTGCAGTCGGACGTCAGTTCAGTTCACTTTCCGGAGTGCGTTTAGGGCTTGATTTTAACAATGCGGCTACCCGTACGGCAGATGACAAGACTGACCGTTATACTTTTACGAGCCTTTCTTTGGATTATATGTTTGATATATCTAATTGGGTGATAGGCTACGACCCGGAACGCAAGTTCGGTACGGAAGTCTTTGGCGGGCCGGTCATCACCCGTTGCTTTGAACCCGGTAAAACATATGTAGGAGGAGAAGGTGGTGTACGTCCTTATTGGAGACTGGGCGAACAGTTTGATATTTTTGCAGAGTCTAAGCTACGCCTTTATACGAAACGCTATATGAATTCCCGGGGAGGGGCGAAAGGGACTCCTTTGCAACTATCTTTTGCTCTAGGAACATCTTATCGGTTTAATCCGCTTCTACGTAAGAATTTGACGGAGAGTGGATTCGGTGACGGTACAATCTGGGGAAATACATTTATTAGTGGCGGAGTCGGCTTCCAGTCGTTGGTTGGCTCAAATCGTTCTATGGATGCTTTAGCTTCGGCAGGTCCGACAATGAGTATATCAGTCGGTAAGTGGCTGTTGCCCTTTTGGGGACTGCGTTTCTCTGGTTTTGCCGGAATCAGCAGTTGGGGGCAGGCTTTGAGTGAATATGGAATCCTTTCCGACAAGCGGACGATGCAAGGTGGAATACGGGTGGAGAGTATGTTTGATATCCTTTCTTTCTGGAAGTATGATAAAGAGCGGCGATGGGGGATTGTCCCGATGCTTGGTTTGGAACTGGGAAAAGTCCGGAGACAGAGCGAGAAGATTAAAGTTAGTGCTGCGGGAGCCGCATATGCAGGTATAACAGCCGGCTTACAATGCAAATATTACGTATCTGACGCTATGGCATTGTTTATAGAACCTCGCTTCTCTCGTGTACCTTATTCTTATAGAGACATAAACGTAGAAAATAATTATGTAGGTCCGCGTACTCCGGCAGCGGACAATGTAATGAGTGTTCAGATAGGACTGGAATTCCGTCGCGCCGGTGGCAGGACGTTGAAGGAGTTGGCAGCGCTTAGAAAAGAATTTGAGCCTTACTACTTTGCTTCGTGGAATGTAGGCGCCAATATGCCCGTTCATCGTGTGAAGTATGATTCGGGTACGGGACTTGGAGTATTGATAGGTGTATCGGGCGGACGTCAGTTCTTTCCATGTTCCGGAGCACGGGTTGGTTTGGATTATACAGCTTTGCCGGGTAGAAACGGTGCAGATGCGCGTAAATTGATTAGTGTTTCGGCCGATTACCTCTTTGACATCACCCATTTTATGGGTGGTTATAATCCTGAACGCAAATTTGGAGTAGAGATTTTGGCAGGTCCGGTACTGGCTTTTGGTTCAGAACCTAATAAGACAACCTTTGGTTTGGAAGGCGGCTTGCATTGTTATTATAAATTAATTAAAGGATTCGGAGTCTTTGCGGAACCTCGCCTGCGTATGTATACTAAAGATATTTTTGCAGGTGGAGATTTGACTCCTGTACATGCTGCATTTTCGGTGGGGACTTCTTATCGGTTCTGATAGATTGAAATGACAATTGAAATATAATAAAAGCCAGCATTCCGCTGGCTTTTATTATATTTCAATATGTTGGGGTTAACCTTCTCGCCAACTCCAATCACTGGGACTATAGTTAATTTCTACGTTGTTTTCAATTGCATCTTCAAGGTTGTGGAAGAAATTAATTCCGGTTTTCTGCTCTAATTCTCTAATAGACATTGAGTAGCGTTTTATAAGATTAGTCTTATTATTTGTATGTTCTACATAGAATGCAATACCTTTATATTGTTTGTTCTTATACGACAGGACTGCTATAAAATAATATTTAGGAACAGCTACTCCTGTGCTAGTCCGAGTGCGTATGTCTTCTTCTTTATCAATAGTGCCACCTTTGACAACATATAGAGTGTCTGCAGGATTGTTGATTTGTCCCCATGCTTGTACTTGGTCTTCTACATTATTCCAAACGCCGCCACCAGTATTGAAACCGGCTTGTTGTTGCGGACTCATATTAGAATAATAAAATGTTTGTTCATTTGCAGCTCTGCTATATACTCTGTCACCGGAACCAACCATATGTCCTCTTGTATACTCTGGGTTATAGTCGCTTTTGGATGTTCTGTATTGCGCAGGGATATTGGTGTCCTCTTTCCATGCATTAGAGCGTTTTACATTTGACTGACATGTATAATTGTCGAAAGTAAACGCTACCCAGCGTACATGCTTTTTTGTGCAGTCATATTCATAACTATAAGTAATTATCTCTTTGTTATTTTCTTTGGTAGTCCATGTATGAAATATATTCATACTTCCTCCCTTTAATACAGGAATCTCAATTCTTCCTGCATATCCCGAAGGTCTTTCCGGATCCGGATCGGGGTCTGGATCTGGGTTTGGAGCTGGATCAGGATTAGAACCGTTGCCAGCCAACTGCTTGATGGTGAATGTTGCCTTCTCTTTTCCTGAAGTTATTGTAATAGTTACATTACGTTCTGCACTGGTATTTGCTTTTATGTAGCCACTGATCGCCCCGTTTCCACTACCGGATGTCCTACTTAATGTACACCATGTCTCACTACTTGAAGCGTCCCACGTTCCGCTTGCTTTTACTCGAATGATAAATCCACCACCGTTGGCATTGATTTGTGTTTGGTCAATGGAGGCGATACCTTGATTGGTATTACCCGGATTTTCTGGTAGGTCCGGAATATTCTGTTCGCTACAAGATACAACTGTGCTACAAACTATGAACAGAATAAATAGTTTAAATAATCCTTTTGTCATTTTACTTCTTTAATTAAATAAATTATGGTAGGTAAGTGATCGCTATATCCGTTTAGCCATACACCACCTGCTTGCGTTCGTTTTGGATATCCTTTATATTTCCCTTCTTTTTGGAACATGAAATCCCGACGGAAAATTTCATGTTTATAGTATTTTAATGAACTACGGTCGTTACCTAACAGATTTCCAGTAAATACAATTTGGTCAAATAAGTTCCATTTACCTCTATACATTAATGTTCCGTAGCCTTTTTTCAATGTATCCCACCATGGATTGTATAAATCCCCCGGACCAACATCTGCCGGTTTCCTCTTGGCTCCAAGTGCCACAGCCATACTTTTGTCCATCGGGTCATCATTCATGTCTCCCATGATAACCACTTTTGCAGCAGAGTCCTCTCTTAGTAAGGAATCTTTTATTGCTCTGACTTGCTCACCCGCACGTTCGCGAGCAGCAGACGCAGCAGCGCGTGAAGGCCAATGGTTGACAATAAAATGCATTTTTTCTCCAGCTATATAACCGCTGGCAATAAGGAAGCCGCGTGTTTTATGTACTGTATCATTTATATATACATATGGAACGAGTTTGCTGTTTGAGAGTTCAAATAATTTCGGGTTGTAGAAGAATGCGCAATCTACGCCACGCTTGTCTTCGCCCTCATAATGAATATACTTATAATCTCTATCAGCTAAAGCAGGCTGTTTCAGAATATCTTCCAAAACTCTGTAGTTCTCGATTTCAGATACACCGATAATGGCAGGTCCCATTGGTAGCTTGTCCGTTGAAAGTTTACTTAAAATTTCCGACATATTCTTCAGCTTTGCCTTATATTTCATCGAATTCCATTGGTTCGTTCCATTGGGCAAATACTCATAGTCGTTCTTACCTTCATCATGGATTGTGTCGAATAAATTCTCCATGTTGTAGAAAGCTACACTGTAGAGGGCATATTTCTTTTCTTGTCCATAAGCCATTAGGACAAAAAAGACAAGTAGGCCGAGAGTCATTAAGTTTTTTTTCATCTTTAAAATTGATTTTAAAAGTGGGTAATTTGACATTCGTATGACAAATATCTAAAAAGAAAACGGAAAAACCGCCTATTGCAGTGACTTTTTTCGAAAAAAACATTGTTATTCATAAAATTCTTTGTTATTTTGCGTAACAGCTTATTTCATTTGTATTGCAAAATGAAAGACCAATTAACATTAATATAAATTAAATTATGAAACAACGACTAGGGTTAGCGATCGTGCTATTTTGCTTAACACCAGCACTTTTGGCTCAGCAAAAGGCGAAGCAAAATGCCCGTGAAGACAATGCTTCTTTCATGTTTACAGAATCACAATTGAACGAAGATGATGATGCAGCTCAGAGTACCTCTGCGTTAGTCACTTCCAACAATGATGTTTATCTGTCAAATGTAGGTTATCTGTTTAGCCCGATGAGATTTCGCGTAAGGGGATATGATTCCCAGTATAGCGATATGTACATCAATGGGGTACAATTCAATGATGTAGAAACAGGACGTTTCAGCTACGGATTAATCGGGGGATTAAATGACGCGACCCGTAATAAAGAAGGTATCGGTCCTTTTGAAGTCAATAATTTTACTTTTGGAGCGATAGGGGGAGCTACTAATATTAATTTACGTGCGAGTCAGTATGCTGCCGGTTCAAAACTCACATTATCAGGTAGTAACCGTAATTACATTTTGCGTGGAATGTACACTTATTCCACAGGTTTGATGAACAATGGCTGGGCGTTTACCGGTTCATTGGGATATCGTTGGGGAAATGAAGGTAATATTGAAGGTATTAAGTATAACTCTTTCTCTTATTTTCTTGGTGCAGAGAAAGTATTTAATGAACGCCACAGTCTTTCTTTAGCTACATGGGGAACACCTACAGAGAGAGGTCAACAAATGGCAGCTACTGAAGAAGCTTATTATTTAGCCAATAGCCATTATTACAATCCGAACTGGGGGTATCAAAATGGTGAGAAACGAAATGCACGTATTGTGCGTCAGTTTGAACCATCGGCTATTGCTTCTTGGAACTTCAATATTGATGATAATAAGAAATTGGTGACAAGTGCCGGATTCAAGTATTCTAATTATGGCAAGAGTGCTTTGGGGTGGAATGGTAATGCAGCAGACCCACGTCCGGATTATTATAAAAAGTTGCCTAGTTCTATTTTTGATGTATGGGAATCAGTTCCTACTCCTGACGAGTTGCAGCAATTTAATGAAGTAACTGATAACTGGAAGAATAATAAGGCTTATCGTCAATTGGATTGGGATGCTCTTTATTTTGCCAATAAACAAGCCAATTCATTGGGTAAGGAAGCGCTCTATTATGTAGAAGAACGTCATGACGACCAGTTAGCATTCAACTTCAACTCAGTATTCAACCATCAATGGAACGAACGTAACAGTTATGTTGCAGGAATCGCGGTGAATACAACGAAAGGTATGCACTATAAAAAAATGAAAGATTTGTTAGGTGCACAACTCTATACAGATGTTGATAAGTTTGCAGTGCGCGATCATGGTGCAAGTTCTACTATGGTACAGAATGACCTCGATAATCCGAACCGTCGTATCGGTGAAGGCGATAAGTTTGGTTACAATTATAATATTTATGTAAATAAACAGAGTGCTTGGATACGCTATCAAGGAAATAATGCCGGTTCGCTCAATTATTTTGTATCCGGTAAGATTGGGTCTACACAAATGTTCCGTGACGGACAAATGAGAAACGGACGTGCTCCATTGAAATCATTGGGTAGCAGCGGTACTGCCAAGTTCTTGGAAGGGGGAGTGAAAGCCGGATTAAGCTGGGCTATCAATGGCAACCATTCGTTTACATTGAATGCAGGATATGAAGATCGTGCACCGCTTGCCTATAACTCTTTCATTGCTCCGCGTATTAAGAATGATTTTGTGAAAGATTTGAAAACAGAACGTATTTTCGGTGGTGATCTGACTTACAATTTCAATACTTCATGGGTAATGGGACGTTTAACCGGTTATTATACACGCTTCCAGAATCAGGTGGAAATGGATGCATTCTATAATGACAGTGAAGCACGTTTCACTTATCTTTCTATGAACGGTATTGAAAAGGAGCATTGGGGGATAGAAGCGGCAGCTACATTTAAGCTGACAAGTGAACTTTCATTAACTGCTATTGGTACTTGGAGTGATGCTAAATATACAAACAATCCTGATGCTGTGTTGACATACGAGAGTGAAAATGAGTCAAATCTTGATCGTGTTTATGCAAAAGGTCTGCATGCTAATGGAACACCGTTGTCTGCTTATAGCCTTGCCCTGGATTATAACATAAATGGTTGGTTCTTCAACCTGACAGGTAATTACTATGATCGTGTATACATTGACTTCTCAAGCTATCGACGCCTTGGAAGTGTGTTGGATAAGAACGGTGCAGGTGTAGATGCTAACGGTAATCCGGTTCTTAATGTTCCGGGACAGGAAAAACTGGACGGAGGATTTATGCTTGATGCTTCTATCGGGAAATTTATTCGTTTGCGTAATGGCAAGAGTATTAGCCTTAACCTGAGTCTGACTAATATCTTGAATAATACAGATCTCCGTACAGGTGGCTTTGAACAAAACCGTGATGATAATTACAAAGACGGTGACGCGCGTATTTACAAGTTCTCTAAGAACTCCAAGTATTTCTATGCATTCCCGTTCAATGCTTTCTTGAATATTGGTTATAGATTTTAAGAATGTGTAGTTATCAATCCAAAACAAAAAGAAAGGAAGAAACGATTATGAAGAAATTACTATCTATATTATGTACCGGATTGCTGTTATGTGGTACAGTTCTTACTTCTTGCGAGAACTATGATGACCCGGTAACAGGTAATGCCTATGGCAATAATTCTATTCCGGAAGGGCGCACGATTTCAATCGCTGCGTTGAAAGAAAAATATAATGACTTTATTGATACGAGTAAAGATACTTATACTACTATTGAAGGTGAAACCCGTATTGAAGGTGTAATTACCTGTGATGACGAGAGTGGTAATCTGTACAAGAAGTTGGTCGTGGCAGACGAAACAGGTGCTATTGTTATTGGCGTTAATGCAACCGGCTTGTATGCATTTTGTCCGGTAGGTCAGAAAGTGGTAATCGATTGCAAGGGTTTACAGATAGGTAGTTACCGTAAGCAGGCGCAAATTGGTACTGTTTATAATAACTCAGTTGGACGTATGCCCGAGTATGTATGGAAGCAGCATGTTCGTCTGATTAATGAACCGAAGTTGTATTATGAGGAATTGAAACCGATTGAGGTTAGTACGCCTGCTGAGCTTGCTGCTATTGATTTGAAGGCAGCGCCGGTATTGGTTACTTTTAAAAACGTAAAGCTTTCCGAAGCAGACGGAACGGCAACCTACGCTCCTGGCGATGAAGGTTCCGTAAAGCGTTATTTCACTTATGCTGATGGTACAGAGAGTGGAAGTAACTTGTTCCTTTATACTAGTGCTTACGCAAACTTCTCAATGGAGGTAATGCCACAAGGTAGTGTGAATATTACAGGTATTTTGTTACGTTACAATAACCAGTGGGAGGTTGTTGTTCGTACTTTAAGCGATATCAAACGAAATAATTAATTCAATTAACACATATAATTATGAAAAAGATTCTAAATGCTTTATTCTTAACACTGCTTGCGGTGTTTACATTTAGTTCATGTAGTGATGTTCCTGCTCCTTATGATATATTGGGAGAAGGTGATGTTCCGGGGCTTACAGGTGGTGGCACTAAGGAAGATCCATATAATATTGAAACCGCACAGAAGAAACAAGATGGTTCTATAGCTTGGGTACAAGGATATATTGTAGGTTGTGTAGATGGAGAAGGAAAAGCTATTGCTACGGAAAGCAAGTTTGAGGCTCCTTTCACAATAGCTTCAAATATATTGATTGCAGATACACCGAATGAAACTAATTATAAAAATTGTATTCCTGTACAATTGGTAGGTGGCTCTGATGTTCGTACAGCATTGAACTTGAAAGACAATGCAGGAAATTTGGGTAAGATCGTAATGATTTATGGCTCATTGGAAAAATATTTTGGTGTAGCAGGACTGAAGTCGGCTACTGCGGCTGTGTTGGATGGAACCGAAATAGGTGAAGGAGGTTCTGAACAACCAAGTGGTAGCTTAGCTGAGTTACTTGATCCGTCTAATCCAGTAAGTCAAGTGGTCAATACGTTTGATGATGCGGAAAATGACAAAGAGTATGTGAAAGAAGGATATGTGAATTTTGCAGAAGCTGGTGCTAGAACTTGGCGAGGTAAACCTTTTAATGGTAATGGTTTGATTCAGGCAACTGCCTATGGAAGTAAAGTGGCTTCGGTTATTTCATGGTTTGTTACTCCTGCTGTGAATACAGCTCAAATGGAGGTGAAGAAAGTAACTTTTGATTGTATATCAGCTTATTATAAAGATGGTAATAAGTTGGAAGTTTATTTCCTTGAAAAAGATGGTAATAATCTGAAACAGACTCTATTAGATGTTGGTACTTTGCCTCAGAATGCTGAGGGGTATTCTGAAGCTAAGACTTTGACGGCTGATCTTACAAGCATTGGTGATAAAGTAGGTTTCATTGGCTTTAAATATGTTGGTGGTGAAGTAGCTAGCGGAACTTATCAGATTGATAATTTGTATGTGGGTGTAGAACCGGGTGAAGGTCCTGGACCTGGTCCAGATCCAGTAGGTGATGGTACTAAAGAAAATCCATATGATGTTGCTTCAGCGTTGAATTTGACATCTGCAAGTGGTACAACTACTGCTTGGGTTAAAGGTTATATTGTTGGAAGTGTAAAAAATGGTAATGATGCTAATACGGTAGATTCACCAGAAGATGTTGTTTTTGGTTTAGATGATATACGTCCAAGTGCAATTGTAATTGCAGGTTCTAAAGATGAAACTGATTATACAAAATGTTTAGTTATAGGATTTAGTAATGATAGTCAAGTTGCAAAAGCGGCATTGAATTTAGTAGAGAATCCTGGAAATTTAGGAAAAGAAGTACTTCTTCAAGGTACTCTTAAATACGCATTTAATGCTCCGGGGATGAAGACAATTACTGATCATGAATTGGTAGCCGGTGGGGAAGAACCAGAACCTGAACCAGAACCCGGCGAAGCAGATGGTACTGAAGCACATCCATATTCTATTACAGATGTTATAACTTTGAATAATGAAAAAACTGGTGCTTATTATGTGAAAGGTTATATTGTAGGTTTTGCCAATAATGGGTCTATGACAGAAAAAAATCTTCAGTTTGAGAATTTTGCAGGTGATACTAATCTATTATTGGCTGACTCTCCAACTGAGACAGCACCGGAAAAGTTAATTCCTGTCGAATTACCAAAGAGTCCAGCGACTTGGCGTACTACATGGGGATTAAAAACAAATCCAACAAATAAAGGAAAATTAGTATTGATACAAGCTAATCTGGAGAAATATTTCTCGGTTCCGGGACTTAAGGGGCCTGTAACCATTACAGAGATATAATACTTCTCTGATTATAATTTGATAATGAAGGCTGTCCTTATTGTTGAGGGCAGCTTTCTATTTCTTTAGACAACTGATAATTTGATATTGTAGTCTATATTTAATTCAAAAAGAAATACAATGAAATGTCAATTAAAATATGTTTTATTGGGAGTTTTGTGTGTTGGAATTATCGCTTGTGATAAAGATGACAATTACGATTTCAATAATTTTGCCACCGGCATCGTAGAGCTTCCGGCTCTTCGTAATGGCGTAAACGATGTATTCATAACTCACTCTACTACTTTCAACGGGCAGAAAATAACCTCTTTTAGTATGGAATATGATAAAAGTAAGAAACACTCCCGTTGGATTGCCTTTCGATTTGATAACCAAACAAAACAGCAAAATGTAGATCGTAGTAATGAACCGTTTGACGCAGACCCTTCTGTTGCTTCAGAGTATCAGCGTGTACAAGCAGACTTTGGAAGAAAAGGTTATGACCGGGGACATCTTTGCGCATCCGCCGACCGACTTTATTCTCGTGAAGTAAATGAACAAACATTCTATTACACCAACATGAGTCCGCAACGGAATGCATTCAATACAGGTGTTTGGTTAGCGTTGGAAGGGCAAGTACAGGCATGGGGGCGTAGTTGCACAGCTTCGGATACTTTGTATGTGGTAAAAGGTGGAACGATTGATAAAGAAGAACAGGTTAAAGAGTATATAGGCGGTGACCGTAGTAAGCCCGTTCCAAAATACTATTATATGGCTTTGTTGTTTAAGAAGGGAGATTCTTTTAAAGCGATAGCCTTTTGGATGGAACACACCGACAGCAAACCATCAAAAACAATAAAGTTAGCCGACTATGTATTATCTATAGATGAACTGGAAGAAAAGACAGGAATTGATTTCTTTCCCAATCTTAATGATAACTTGGAAAATGCACTTGAAGCCACTTACTCAACAAAAGCTTGGCCTGGGTTAGAATAAATATTACCGTAGATAATAAAGAGTTTCTCCAGTAATACTTTTATAAATGGATATAGTGACCACTTCCCGGCCTTGATTTATTTTGTGAAAGAAATACGTTAATAGTATTCTTATTATATTGTAAATGCATAGATTTGAATAACTTGATGTTGTTTGAATCTATGCATTTGTTTTGTGGTATCTTTTTTAATCCCTATATTTGTCTACATTTCATTTTAATAAAGATAAGTGTTATGGATAGCACTTTCAGAATATACCCGATAGGGATACAGAATTTTGAAGATTTGCGTAATAACAACAACGTGTATGTAGATAAGACGGAGTTGATATATCGTCTGGCAAATACCAATAAGGTATATTTTTTGAGCCGCCCCCGCCGTTTTGGGAAAAGTTTGCTGATATCTACTCTTGATGCTTATTTTCGAGGGAAGAAAGATTTGTTCCAAGGATTGGCGATGGAACGTTTGGAGAAAGAGTGGAATGTCTATCCGGTGTTGCACATAGATTTCAGCATGACAAAGTACACTGCACTTTCCGACCTTGTGGGGCAGCTAAATCTGAACCTGTATGATTGGGAAAAACTTTATGGAAAGGAAGAAGTGGAAGAAACGCCGGCCGAACGTTTCCGGGGAGTGATTCGTCGTGCTTATGAAAAGACGGGCAAACCGGTAGTAGTGCTCGTTGACGAATATGACGCTCCTCTATTAGACAGTAATCATTTGCCGGAACTGCAAAATGATCTTCGTGAAGAAATGCGGAAATTCTTCAGTCCTTTGAAAGCACAAGGGGAATATCTACGCTTTCTTTTCCTGACAGGTATCAGCAAATTCAGTCAGATGAGTATTTTCAGTGAATTGAATAACTTGCAGAATATCAGTATGCGGGATGATTATAGCGCTATCTGTGGTATTACCGAGCAGGAATTGCGTACGCAACTGAAAATTGATATTGAGATGATGGCACAGGCCAATGACGAAACCTATGAGGAGGCTTGCATGCATCTGAAACAACAGTATGACGGTTATCATTTCAGTAAGAAATGTGAAGATGTTTATAATCCGTTCAGTTTGTTTAATGCATTTGCTCAAAAGAGTTATGAAAATTTCTGGTTTTCTACCGGAACGCCTACTTTCTTGATAAACATATTGCAGCAAAGTAATTTCGATATTCGTGAATTGGACGGTGCTACGGCTACTGCCGAGCAGTTTGATGCCCCTACGAGTGCTATTACTGACCCTCTTCCCGTACTTTATCAAAGCGGTTATCTCACTATCAAAGGATATGACCCTGAATTTCAGCTTTATACACTTGCTTATCCCAACAAAGAGGTGCGGAAAGGATTCATCGAATCTCTTATGCCTGCTTACGTGCATTTGCCTGCTCGGGAAAACACATTCTATGTAGTTTCTTTTATTAAGGATTTGCGAGCCGGAAAACTGACTGAGTGTTTGGAACGGATAAGGTCTTTCTTTGCTTCTATCCCCAATGATTTGGAGAATAAACAAGAGAAGCATTATCAGACAATCTTCTATCTATTGTTCCGGCTGATGGGACAGTATGTAGATGTGGCAGTAAAAAGTGCGATTGGGCGTGCAGATGTAGTCGTAAAACTGCATGATGCCATCTATGTCTTTGAATTCAAGATGGATGGCACCCCGGAAGAAGCGTTGGCGCAGATAAATAGTAGAGGATATGCTATACCTTATCAACCCGATCATCGGAAAGTTATAAAGATAGGAGTAAACTTCGACAGTACGACAAGAACTATCGGAGATTGGATAATTGTTGAGGAATAATGATTCCTTAGTATTGTAACATCCACTTCCAGGCGGGAATAACGGAAATCGTTATCCCTTCTGTTTCTATCTTATCTTCCTGTTCGAAAGTGACAATTATGCAATTTTTGCAACCGGTAGTCTTGTAAGCTTCTAATATTCCGCCGATTTCCCGTGCGGTATTATGTGAGTTTAGTAGCCAGGTAACTTGTATAAGTGAGGAAACATGCTCATCAGTTTGAATTACAAAATCACATTCTTTCTCTCCTTTGTAATAGTATATTTTCTCATTCGGTGCCTTTCTTCTGCGTAAATGAAGGTATACAGAATTTTCTAATAGCTTTCCTTCATCTCCACTTTGAGGTAACAATACGGATGAGCGCAACCCATTATCTATAATATAATATTTGGAAAGAGAGTTATTCTCTTGTATCATGGACGAAGTATATTTGGGGACTTTAAAAAACATAAAGATGGAACAGGCATGTTCCAGTAGTTCATACAAAGTATCCTTAGCCACCTTTATCCCTTGCGATTTCAAATCATTGAAAACACTATTGGTCGAAGTCGGTTTTGTCAGGTTAGACATGACTCTTTTTAAAAAGTACCGGATCATGCCCGGATTGCTCAGGTCATAATGCTCTACCAAATCTCTGAATAACATTGTGTTAAAATAACTTTGCAATTCTCGGTCTTTTATAGACTGTTCTTTTTGAAGCACAACTTCGGGAAAAGCACTTCCGCTATTATATTCCTTAAAAGTAACCTTCAACTTAGCTCTTCCACTTTCCGTGTAAGAGTCTATATTAATCTTTTTAAACAGGCAGAATTCTTTGAATGAAAGAGGAAATTCCTCATATTCGAGTGGCCACCCCCGAAGAGCGGTAGCTAATTCTTCCGACAACATTTGTGCATTACTACCGGATACATAGATATTCTTGCAGTAACTCTTGAACAGGCGCAGGACGAAAAGCTCCCAGTCTTTAACCATCTGTATCTCGTCAAAAAACATATAGACAGAATTGATAGGGATATCCGGATACATTTCCATATAAGCCTGGATGATTTCGTCTAAATCTTTAGTTTGCATATTATATAGACGTTCATCATCAAAGCCTATCCATAGAATTTGTTCTCTACGAACACCGCTTTCTACTAGTGCGTTAATTGCCAGCATCATTAAAGATGATTTGCCGCAACGTCTGACCCCGGGAATTGTAATAATCTTCTTACTGTTTAAGGGCAATTCCAACTCACGTGGGATAACTTCGAAAGGGAGCTCTTTCTGCTTGAGGGCAATAAGTGATTGGATAATTTGTCTTAGGCTCATATGGCAAATATTTTAAGTTTTCGCTTTCAATGGATAAAGATAATAAAAAGTTTCCGTTTGAAAAGGAAAGATTTGAGGAAAAGTTTCCGTCTAAGAAGGAAGCTTTTGTAATCCGCAAGAAAAGGAGGCAGATTCTAGTGTTGTTTTTGAGTTTCAGTGGGTACATATTGAGAGGATTCCATACATATTCTAGATTTCATTCCTTATTGATTTCACCAATTCCTCTTTCAACCTATCACCACCCCTCTGAAACTCCTTATCCATCGCACTTACAGAACGGTGATAGGTTGTTGCTAACCTATCACCTCATCTATCACCTATCACCGTCCTGAGAACTGTATATTTATTCCCTTTTCGGCTTGATCTGAACCACTTTGTAGACATTTCCCCGTTTGGCATGCACGGAAGGCACTTGATTCCTCTGTAATATTCTGCCGAACTGAATAATATTGCAATTTGAAACATGAATCCTGCTGTCATGCTGCACCTGTTCCAGTATCTCGATGGCGAGAAGTTGCTCGTATTCTTCTTCATCTTCCCGCGCAGCTCGGAAATATTGATGGAATAATTGCTCGGCGATGGGGATGACCTGAAATTCCTGATTGCTTTCAGTCATCAGCTTTTCATCTTCGTGGTCGAACCAGTAACGTTCTCCCCTGTAAATATCATGCATTGCTTGTGCATAAAGTTGTTCATAGTCAATCGGGGAGCAGTCGATGGGGGCGGTTACGTTGATGACGATGTAGCGTCGACTGCCGGAAGTGTCCGTCAGCAAGTCCTTGTGGTTGCTCGTTCCGATGAATGAAGCGTAGCGGCGCATCTCCTGCGTGGCTGTGCCATGAGGTCGGCGGACGTTGACCACCGGCTTCTGGAGGATATGCTTCAGGAAAGCCTGCTGATGCACCCCGTTCTGGTCAAACTCATCCATGTTGATGAGCGCGAAACGGTTCAGTGACAGTTCGGCATCTCTTTTATTGCTGAAATCAATGTGGTCGGTGTAGTATGTCTGCAATTCAGGCGGTAACAGGTTCCGGCAGAAAGTGGATTTCCGGTAGGCTTGCGGGCCGACAAGCAACGGGACGGTGCAGTTTGAATATTTGCGGTCGGTATGACGCCAGTGCGCTACCATGTTCAGAAACCAGCGGTAGAACAGGTCGGGCCAGTGGGCGTTGTTGCAAGGGACACGGGCAGCCAGTTCACGAATCCGGTCGCGGCCGTCCCAACGGACGTCCACTCCGAAGAGGAAATCCTCGATAGGGTTGAATATCGGGATACGGTCGGAATCCAGATAGCGGGCGACGTCCCTGTCCCAAAGGCTGAGCCCTTCCAGACGGGCGTTCATGGCAATGCTGTTTCGTACCCGGTTGGTGATGGGACGGAAGCAGAAACAAAATGTGTTCCGTTCGCGATATTCCGTTACGGTGGTCATCGTGTTGTAACGGAATTCGTACCGACGTTGCATGAATTCTTCCGTTCGGAGTTCCAGTTCCTGTTCGGTTGATAAGGGGGATTTTTGTCCGAATCCTTTGGCGGCGGTATATGTATTTTTTACGGTCTGGCGGACAAGGAACTCTTTCTTCTTGGAGTAGAAATGAGCGATGGCCCAACGGGCGGTTTCTTCTTCCGGTATACCCGCCTGGAAGCAATTTTCCGCAAGGCGGACTAACAGCGGCTTGAGGTCTTCGTCCGAATGGAGATGCAGGTGGGGCTGGAGTTCGCTTAATGACTGGTAAGCCTTGTTCAGGGCGGCTTCGAAGAGGGCGGACAGGGTGTCGAAACTGTCGTAACCCGGAATCAGCCGTTTGAATGGGGATGTCTCCGCCTGTACGGATTCCTTGTAAGTGGTGTCCGACGGCATTTCCAGTGGCTGGCGCATATAAATGACGGTGGCATCGGGATTGTAATAAAGTTCCGGGTCATAGGTCTGTCGGCAGAATTGCTCCAATGTCGGATTTTTAAGTTCGATGGAGTAGGAGAGAGCCGGTTGGTACAGGCTGACTGCTTTTCTGTAGGCGTGAGCCTGGAATATTTCCGCTTCTTCCCGGGTTTCGGGTAGTGAACCGTCCGGGCGGGTGAAACGCAGCCATATTTTTACGGAATATCCGCCGGAGCCCATAAAGGCGGCGAGGGTTTGCGTCAGTTCCGCCGCTTCCTGTTTCACGCGGTTTACTTCTGTCCGGTTTGCCAGATGGTTGACTTCTATTTGCACAATGCCGTTGTATCCAGTCATTTGTGTGCCGTTGGCTGTTTTGCGGAAGTTGGCTGCCGGGATGACTTTGGTCAGTCGTTGGGCTTCTTCCAGTTTGGTGTCCGGTGATGCGTAACGAATGTTTGTCCGAAGATTGCTAATCGGGCGGGCTTTCGTCTCATGCTTCATCGCTTCTATTTGTAGGTTTATATCCAGCGTCCGCATGGTTGATGTCCCGCCGTTGTCCCGCATCAAAGTAAGTTTCATGTCAAGTGTATTTATTGTTTTGTCTTTTTTATTAAAGGCTGATAAAGGTAGGGTTTATTATCTGGTTTGCCAAGTTATTTCGTACTTATTATCGTTTGTTTTATCTCTACAGTCTTCATGAAATGAATTGGGAAATCTTTAGTGTTTGCTCTTGATTTGTTTTCTATAGCGAAACACTTTGTATCTCTATGCGGAACACTTTGTTTCAACGCTTGAAACACTTGGT
The DNA here is from genome assembly GCF_900130125.1 of Bacteroides congonensis. Lineage (GTDB taxonomy): Bacteria > Bacteroidota > Bacteroidia > Bacteroidales > Bacteroidaceae > Bacteroides > Bacteroides congonensis. Next base: position 309,046 of record NZ_FQXY01000010.1, on the reverse strand, counting down.
TTCAACGCTTTGAAACTACAGTTCCAAGCCTTTGAAACTAGAGTTTCAAGCCGCAGAAACTAAAGTTTCACCTGCATGAAACTATGGTTTCCTGCCTTGAAACTGAAATTGTCCCCTGTTGATACTTCTGTTTGCTCGTGGGCTTTGGTTTGTATGCCGGCATTGTCTTTGCTGGGGTGGTGATAGGTGATAGATGAGGTGATAGGTTGTCGACAACCTATCACCGTTCTGTAAGTGCGATGAATAGGGAGTTTCAGGATGGTGGTGATAGGTTGAAAGAGGATTTTCACTTTTGTATATGGAGAGGAGAATGGGGGATAAGCGAAACTTGCTGAATTTTTGATTAAGCGTAAAGTTTCTATTCAAATTTCATCATATCTGCCAACTGGACAAAATAGTCATTTGACCAGATATCCAGTTCTTTGGTGTTCTTGACGAAAGGTAGCACGTCACTCTTCACTTGATTCATATTTGCCGAAGCCAACCTGTCCTTCAATTGAGTTATGAATGCGTCACGTTCAATCACTTCATTGTTGAACTGGAGGGCACGTTCAGCAAGGTGCGTAAAACCAAGCGGTATGTTATGACGGACATACCACTCGAAATCGTACCAATCACGGCCTTTTACCCGATTCTTCCATGTCCGGTAAACCAATGCGTGCATTTTTCCGGCAAACAGATCCGGAAGAGTGAAGCAGCGAGTCATAAAAGAATGAGGCTGTAAAAGCAGCTTCTGCTCTGTCCTGAAATTCAAAGGAGGCCGGGTATCAACCTCAATTTTTATTTTTATAGATTTATCCGTCTGAAAGGAAATATCATAAACATCCGTGTTGTCTTTCAAAAAAGCAGATTCCACTTTGCCAAAATTCTTTTTGTCTTTCTTCTTAATCTCCACTTCCCTTCCCACAATGGCAAACTCGTCTATTATGGGTTGAAAGAACTTTGTAAAATCAAATTCGTCATTGGAAGTAAGAAGAGAAAAATCCATGTCTTCGCTAAAACGCTGGAGACCATGAAATATTCGAAGGCAAGTACCACCGTAAAAAGCCGCCACATCAAAGAAACCACCATTATAAAGTCCGGCAAGTATCACTTGCTGGTTTACTTCAAAAATAGCATTCCGTTTCTGTTGCTCTGTGTATAAATCGTATGCAGAAAGCATATTATCGTAAATATCATTCTTCATTTCTTCAACAATTTTAGTAATGTTCGTATTGAATCGGCTTTTTTGCCAACCTTGATATACTCCTCAAATATTTCAGCATTCATCTGTCTGAAATCTTCCAGTTCCATCCGGATATCTTCTTCCAAATAAGTTCCGGCATCCTTCAGATAACGAAGGTTTACTTTGGGTGAGCTTGCTATCAAATCACACAACGCCTTTTCGGGAGTTGCCATTACAAAAGCATAATCTTCTTTCCGTATACTGGTCAAACCGACCGAAAATGCCTTTTTCGTCATATTGGTATACTCGAACCGTCCCAACGGCGTATCAAAATCTTTGGAATGTTTCAAGGTCATAGACTGCATGGTATATACCGTTTCCGGTATCAAACCGTAATAACGGAGAGCCGATGACATGGAGACATACGAAGGTGCATAAAGGTGATTGGCAATTAATTCCGCTGATAAAGTCTTGCCTGTTATCTCCGGGTTGCATACATAAAGCCCTTTCTTGAGGCGGATAATCTGCTTGTCCCGCTCAAGCAACCTGACTTTTTGATTTCCTCTTTTAATATGAGGGAAAAAGGATTCCAAAACAGAAGCTGTTATCGGTATATTACCTAATCGTTGTAATGGGTTGTTCATAGTGCAAATATAGCTATTTTTTGAACACTAAAACTTATAATATATGTTTTTCTGTTCAAAATATGACTGTTCCTTTTGAGGACTAGCTCAAATAGCAAGCGCAATTACAAGAAAAAGATTATTAGAAAAAGAGAAAATTGTTTGTGTTTCTTTGAGAAAGTCGTATATTCGACAATAAGGCATTTTCTAAAAAAATATGTGATATGATTCATCTGTTTTGTGTGTGAAAGAACAGAAAGAATTATCGGCTGAAGAGTGTGACTTTTCAAAAAAAACATATATCTTTGCAATACGCTTTCTGCTCATCAGCGTGGTGAAACTTGCGGAAAGCGGTTTTTATTTTTTAGGGAATATGTAAAGTTTCATCTCTCAGAATCTAAATTTAGCGATTTTAACGACAGAGAGGTGATGCGGCAGATATTCCACGCGAACGGCTTATATCAACATATCCGTAACGGATGTGTTATATATAAACAACTGGCGTGGATGTCTGTTGTCATCATTATCTTGTCGGAGGGTGTCGCTAGCCTTGATTCTGGATAATGGTGCAACAGCATTCACGTCTTTCTTGTATCCGGCCGGTTTGTTTGCCCCAAAAACTTAACCTAACCAATCCCCACCCGTCCGAAATACAGAAATCGTGAATGCTCGTTGTCCCACATAAACAAACAATATTCTTTTTTTGAAACACATAAAAAACAAATGCATTATGTCAACATGGATTAGCGTAGAAAAAGCGGCGGTCAAGTATGGATTCAATAAAGAAGTTATCATACTTTGGGCGGAAATGAAAAGATTTCCTGTGGGGTATGGTGAGCCTTCCCCTGTCATTGACGAAAGAAGTTTTCAGGAATTTATAGCCCAGATGAAGAAGGGGATTACGTCCGAATATATCGATACATTAGAAGAACTATGTATTCAGAAAACGAGGATTTGCGATTTGTATGCCGAAATCATTGGCGCTCAAGATAAAGAACTTCTGCGGCAAAGAGAGAAAATAGCCAAGATAGACCAGATACAGGCGGCAATGAAAATGCAGAACGACCGGATAGGGGATTGCAAGAAAGTGTTTGCAGAATATGGCGGAACTTTTCGGGACAGTTGGTTGGAGAAACTGCGCAGAAGTCTGAGGCGGTTGTTGGCGGACAGGAAGTCTTAGAAATCCTAGGAGTCTTGGAAGCATTAGGATGATTTGGATTGATTTTAGAGGGATTCGGAATGATTTAGAATAGTTGGGAACAAGATTATAGTAATATATTTTATCTATTCGTTTTACTTTCTTAACTCCGAATATTTCGTAATAGGCGGAAAACCATCTACTTTTATCGCCATGATTGCAGCATTTCGGAAAATGCTGCGTCTAATAAATAAAAAACTAAATCATTCTAGTTATGAAACACAGACTATTACTACTATTGCTATTCATGTTTTCAACGTTAGTAGCGGGGTGGGCGCAAAAAGCTGTAACTCCTTCTTTTACAATCAAAGGCGTGCTTCTGGATTCTCTGACACAGGAAGGAGAACCGTATGCAACTATCAGAATTACAAAGAAAAATGCTCCCGATAAAGCTGTAAAAATGGCGGTGACCGGGGCAAACGGTAAATTCCAGGAGAAATTGAATGTACCGGCAGGCGATTATGTAATCAGTATTTCTTCGATAGGTAAAGCTCCTGTTGTGAAAGACTTCACTTTGAAATCTTCTACGAAAATTGTCGACCTCGGGACGTTGTATTCTTCGGAAGCCAATAATGAATTGAAGGGAGTGGAAGTTGTCGCCCAGAAACCTTTGGTGAAGGTAGATGTGGACAAGATTGAATATAACATTGAAGACGACCCCGACTCCAAGTCGAACAGTATCCTGGAGATGCTGCGGAAAGTTCCTTTGGTGACGGTGGACGGGGAAGATAATGTGCAGGTGAATGGAAGCAGTAGCTTCAAGATACATGTGAACGGGAAGCCGAATAACATGATGAGCAATAATCCGAAAGAAGTACTGAAAAGTATGCCGGCAAATACCATTAAATATATCGAGGTGATTACTTCGCCGGGGGCGAAGTATGATGCGGAAGGTGTAGGTGGCATTTTGAATATCGTTACTGTGGGTAGCGGATTCGAAGGATATACGGCTACTTTCAGAGGAAATGTCACTAACAACGGAGCCGGGGCCGGCACTTACGCGATGGTGAAACAGGGGAAGATGACTGTTTCTGTCAATTATAACTACGATTATAATAATAGCCCGCGTAGCTATTCGGACAGTTATCGCGAAAGCTACGAGCCGGGTGCAAGGGATGAGAAGTTTCTCGAGTCTCAAAGCAGTTCCAAGTCGAAAGGGAGCTTTCAATATGGTAACGTGGAGGCTAGTTATGAGATTGATACGTTGAGGCTTCTGACTATGGCTTTCGGGATGTATGGCAGCAATGACAAGAATAATAGCGACGGATATACAGTAATGTACAAGTCAAATCACGAGGATATCGCTTATCGTTACCGGACAGATAACCATGGGAAAGGTTCATGGTATTCCATGAATGGAAATATAGACTATCAGCGTACTTCCAGAAAAAACAAGGAACGGATGATTACCTTGTCCTATAAGGTAAATACGCAACCTCAGACTAATAATTCCTACAACACTTATCTGGATATATTCTCCGATGGGCAGAAAGATGACTTGGTTGAACGGTTGCGGTTGAGAAACTACCATTCGGATGGCAAGACGAATACGATGGAGCAGACCTTTCAGGTGGACTATACCACTCCGGTTGGTAAATTGCATACGATTGAGACGGGAGCGAAGTATATTTTCCGACGCAACAGTAGCGACAACGGGTTCTATGAAGCGGCAGGCGGAAGCGATGATTATGTGTACAACGAAAGCCGCAGCAGTGAGTACCGCCATCTGAACCATATCCTGTCGGCCTATGCGGGATATACCTTGAAGTATAAGGACTTTTCTTTCAAGCCGGGTGTCCGTTACGAGCAGACCATACAACGGGTGAAATATATTGTAGGTCCGGGCGAGGATTTTCATACGAACTACAGCGACTTGGTTCCGTCTGTCTCTTTGGGGATGAAAATCGGTAAGACGCAAAATCTGCGCGCAGGTTATAATATGCGTATCTGGCGTCCGGGAATCTGGAACCTGAATCCTTATTTTGACAATCAGAACCCTATGTTTATCAGTCAGGGAAATCCGGATTTGAAGAGTGAGAAAAGTCATGCTTTTGATATTGCATATAGCAATTTCAGTGCCAAATTCAATATCAATGTTTCGTTGCGCCATTCGTTCAATAACAACGGGATAGAGAGGGTGAGCCGCCTGATAACCGATGAGAACGGGGAAATCTTTGATGGCGACCCCGGACATCTTGCACCGGAAGGAGCTCTGTATAGTACTTATGATAATATCGGCAAGAACCGGGATTCGGGGTTGGCTCTCTATCTGAACTGGAATGCTTCTCCCAATACACGTATTTATGTGAACGGGCGGGGAAGTTACAGGGACTTGAAGAGCGAAGCGCAAGGGCTGCATAATTATGGATGGAACGCTTCGTGCCATGGCGGTATCCAGCATACACTTCCTCTGAAAATCCGTTTGAGCTTGAACGGTGGCGGGAGTACTCCGTACATCAGTTTGCAGGGGAAAGGTTCCGGCTATCAGTATTACAGTATCGGGGTGAACCGTTCGTTCCTGAAAGAAGACCGTCTTTCTTTAAATCTCTATTGCAGCAATGTTTTTGAGAAGTACAGAACGTACAGCAGCCATACGGAAGATACTAACTTTATGTCGAAAAGCAACAGCAGGTATCCCAGCCGTTATGTCGGCTTCAGTATCAGCTATCGGATTGGTGAACTGAAAGCAAGCGTGAAGAAAACTGCCCGGAGTATCAGTAATGATGATGTGAAAGGTGGTGAAGGCGGTGGAAACACCGGTGGCGGAGGTGGTCAGTAAGGCTGCCACATCCACCGGTCGGAGTTTCTTTCTGGGGGTTATTTTCTCACATCCTGTTTGTTGGTATTAAAACCCAGCTTCGTCAGTCCCGCCTGTACGTCGGGGTGGCTCATGAAGAGGTTCCATAACAAGCCTGTGCGATAGTTTTCAATCATGACGGCGATAGGGCCCTGGTCGATGGCGAGGTAGCGTTGCGGATACCAGTTGTCCGTCTCGCTGAAAGCGTCGTAGAATCCGAAGGGGCCGAAAACTTTGTCGCCCATATTATAGAGGTGGCGCATCACTTGCATGGAATACTCCGGCGTGTAGACGATGGATGAAAGTGCGGCGGTAGGAGAGATGACACCCTTGTCGTCCTGCTCGTTCGGTGAGTGGGCGGCATATCCGTCTACGGAGTAACTGGCGGTCAGTCCCCAGCAATCGGGGCCGAAACCTTTGTAATGTTTGGGGTTGCGGATGCAATAGGCACGGTTTACTAACGTCAGGTTACGCATTTCGTGGAAATAACTGGGGCAGTATTCGTCTTTCAGCCCGACAGGGTCGAGTCCGAGGAAAGAATATTGTGCCCAGAAAAGCGGTCCGGCTTCCGTCCCCTGATAGCGGAGATGCAGTTCGATTCCTTCCACTTTGTGTGGGGAGACGATGGCGCCGTTCTGTGCCCATCCGTCGTGGTAGACGGCGGCAGGTACTCCGTGCGTCGGCGAAGCGGCAGCAAGAATATACATACTCATGCATTCGTTGTAGCCATGAACGGGGAAATCCATTTCCCAACCATACGTAGGACTCCAATGCCAGTAGAGTACGTTCTGTCCACCTTTCCGGTACCAGTTCCAGTCGACGTCACGCCAGATTTGGTCGATGCGTCGGGCGAGCGCCTTTTCTTTTTCGTTTCCGTTTACGTAATATTGGTGTACGGCAAGAAGTCCCTGGATGAGGAAGGCGGTTTCCACAAGGTCGCCGCCGTTGTCTTTCTGTCCGAAAGGTTTCACCTTTCCGGTGTCGCCATACCACCAGTGCGGATAAGCTCCGTGAAAGCGGTCGGCTTTCTCAAGGAAGGAGACGATACGCTCCATGCGTGCCAGTCCCTCTTCACGGGTGACATAGCCGCGGTCTATTCCGGCAAGGATAGCCATGATGCCGAAGCCGCTGCCGCCGGAAGTGACTACGTTGGCGTCGTCCTGCGGATATACGCCGTCTACATGATAGCGTTCGGGGGCAAGACCGCTGTTCGGTTCCGCACCTTCCCAGAAGTAGAGGAACGTCCGTCGCTGGATGGTATCCATCAGGGCGTCGTCCGAGAGTGAGTCGGTGACGGCGGAAAGGTTGTCGCTTTTGCTTTTCCCCTTACAGTTCTGGAAGGTCAGGGCTACGGCGGACAGGAACAGCAGCATGAGAGGGAGTGCGCTCATTTCTGCGAGTCTTTTATATTTATTGTTCATAATCAAGGTGATAATTTATTAGATTAACGTCAGTTCGATATAAGCCTGTACTTTTCGATTCTCCTCCTTCAGGAAGGAGGAGTCCCCGTAGGGGGAGGTGGTAGGTGAATTTGTAGGTCTATATATTACTGAATAACAGACTACTATATTTACCTACCACCCCGTCCTTCGGACACCCCTCCTTCCCGAAGGAGGGGAAACCATGCGGGCAAACTTATATCGAACTCACGTTAGATTAGGCATGGTAATCCGTGCCTAAGAGTTTAGTTCAACGTAAATTTCGCCGTTTTCACATCCCGGCTGTTCGTCCCAATCATCACTTCAAAGTCGCCCGGCTCGGCTACCAGTTGAAGGTCATAGTTGTAGTATCTCAACATTTCAGGAGCAATCTTGAAACGGACAATCTTCATTTCTCCCGGTTGCAGGAATATCTTTTCAAAACCTTTCAGTTCCTTTACGGGACGGGTGCTGCTGCCGACTATATCGCGGATATAGAGCTGCACGACTTCCGTTCCGGGCCATGTACCGGTATTGGTAACCTCTACGGCTGCGGTCAGTGAACCGTTCATGTCCATGCTGGAGTGGCTGAGGTCAATGTCGCTGTAAGAGAAAGTGGTATAAGAAAGCCCGTAGCCGAACGGATAAAGCGGGTCATTGTCCACATCCAGGTAGTTGCTGCGGAACTTCTCGAACCATTTGCCTTCTTTCAACGGGCGTCCGGTATTCTTATGCGCATAGTAAAGAGGTATCTGACCGACGTTCTTCGGGAAAGTCATTGTCAGTTTGCCGCCCGGATTGACGTAGCCGAAGAGGGCGTCGCCGATGGCATAAGCTGCTTCACTGCCGCCGAACCATACATTCAGGATGGCAGGCACATGTTCCTGCTCCCAGTTCAGTGTAAGCGGGCGGCCGGTGAATAGTACAAGCACTACCGGTTTCCCTGTCTTTACTAATTCTTTCAGCAGGTTTTGCTGCACGTCGGGGATATTCAAGTCCGTACGGCTGCTGCTTTCACCGCTCATCTCAGAGGATTCTCCAAGGGCTGCGATGATAATGTCCGACCGGCGGGCTACGTTGAGCGCTTCGTCCAGCAATTGCTGGTCGGTGCGATTGTCGCGGTTCAGTGAACGGCCGAACATCGTGGCACGTTCTTCGTAGGCGGCGTCACTAATCAGGTTGCTGCCTTTGGCGTACATGATATTCGCTTTTCCGGCAGTCATCTCTTTCAGTCCCTCTACTAATGAAGGACAGCGGTCGAGCACAGCAGCTACGCTCCAAGTACCCGGCATATTGCTGCGGCTGTTTGCCAGCGGGCCGATAACGGCGATATTTCCTTTGGGATTGAAAGGCAGTAACGGATTTCCGTTCGGGTTCCCGTCGGGGCTGTCGTTTTTCAAGAGAACGAAACTTTCGGCGGCTATTCTGCGGGCTGCGTCACGGTGCGCTTTCGTAAAGATGTCGCGTGCCGGACGTTTCGGGTCGCAATATTTATAAGGATTGTCAAACAAACCGAGTTTGTATTTCGCTTCCAGGATGCGGCGGCAGGCAGTATTCAGCGTTTCCATAGAAACCTTGCCTTCCTGGACGGATTTCTTCAGCGTGCCTACAAAGCCTTCGCTGACCATATCCATATCCACTCCGGCATTGATGGCACGGGCGGATACTGTCTGAAGGTCGCCGATGCCGTGGTCTGTCATTTCGGAGATTCCCGTATAGTCGGTTACGACGAAACCGTTGAATCCCCATTGTCCGCGCAGGATGTCCGTCATCAGCCATTTGTTGGCGGTGGCAGGTATTCCGTCCACTTCGTTGAACGATGCCATCACGCTGCCTACACCGGCTTCGACGGCTGCTTCATAAGGCAGCATATAATCGTTGAACATCCGTTGGCGGCTCATATCCACGGTGTTGTAGTCACGTCCCGCTTCGCCTGCCCCGTATAGGGCAAAGTGCTTCACGCACGCCATGATTTCGTCGTTGCGTTGCATGTTCTTTCCTTGATAGCCGCGTACCATTGCTTCGGCAATCATGGCGCCGAGGAACGGGTCTTCACCGCTTCCCTCGGATACACGTCCCCAGCGGGGGTCGCGCGAGATGTCCACCATCGGGCTGAATGTCCATGAGATTCCGTCGGCACTGGCTTCTATGGCTGCGATGCGGGCAGACTCTTCGATGGCTGCCATATCCCAGGTGCACGACAGGCCGAGCGGGATGGGAAACATCGTCTCATATCCGTGGATGACGTCCATGCCAAACAGTAACGGAATACCCAGGCGGGATTGTTCGACCGCCTGTTTCTGTACTTCGCGTATCTTCTCCACTCCTTTCAGGTTGAACAGTCCGCCTACTTCGCCTTTCTTGATTTTGGCGGCAATATCGCTGCTCTTGGCTTGTCCGGTGGTAATCTCTCCGGTGACGGGAAGGTTTAACTGCCCTATCTTTTCTTCCAATGTCATTCTTCTCATCAGGGCATCGATGAAGCGGTTCATGTCCTGTGGCGACTTTTGCGCCGCCACGTTCAGGAATCCTGCCAGAAGTAACAGAATGACGGAACTTAGTTTCTTATTTATCATATTATTATACTTGTTTTATTGATAATCCGGATTTTGTACCAGTACTCCTTTGGACTTGTCTATCTCGGTCTGAGGCAATGGAAGCAAGGCATTCTTGTCCTGATAATTCTTGCCGGCTGCCTGCAATACTTGTTTGGCGATGCCCCAGCGGACCAGGTCGTAGAAACGGTCGAACTCAAGTCCCAGTTCCACGCGGCGTTCATGGCGGATGGCTTCACGCAGTTCGCCTTGGTCGGTAGTAGTTACTTTGGGCAATATGTTGCTATTCGTACCTCTGGCACGTGCACGTACCTGTTCGAGGTAGTCTACCGCTTCGCCGGGGATACCTTTTTCATTGGCGGATTCGGCTCCCATCAGCAATACGTCCGCATAGCGGATGAGGCGGATATTTACCCAATAGCCTTTGTTGGTGTATTCCTTACGCAGGGCAGGGTCGGTGTAGGCTTTTTTATTGAAATAGGCTCCCATAACCGGAGAAACCGGAGATTCGCCGTAAGGCTCGTTGGTATTCTCGGGGGTAATCGGCTCGTCGTCCGAATGACGGAAGTAGAGCAGGGTGGCATTTTTACGCGGGTCGCCCTGTTCGTAGGCTTGTGCCATATATTCTGTCGCCATGTGCCATCCCCATCCCAAGTCCCATTGACCTGCTCCGCGCACACCTTGCACTTCGCAGAACTGGCTGCCGATAACATCGCTTTGGGGAAGAGCGGCGGTGGCGGGACATTGCAGTTCGAATACAGAAACGCCGTTGTTTTTGCCTTCGTCCGTAAATATCTCGTTGTACGGGGTTTTCAGGTTATAAAGCCCTTTCTTAATGACGTCGGGAGAGGCTGTGTACATATTGTTCCAGTCGTTGCGCATCATATAGGTACGCGCGTGAAGCGAACGTGCGGCTCCCCAAGTGAGGCGTCCGAGGTATTCGGTGCTCCATGTTTCCGGCAGTGACTCCTCGGCAGTTTTCAGGTCGGTGTCAATCTGCTCGTAGATTTTCTCGACGGTTGTTTTCGGAATATTGGCTTCCGAAGCGTCATTGATTTTGTAGGTCACGAGGGGGACTTCGCCGAAAGCTCTTACCAGATTGAAGTAGCAGTAGGCACGGAAGAATGAGGCTTCGCCTTTGTTGATGATATCTTCGGCTTCCGTTTGTCCGGCTGTCTCTTTATCTGCGATGGATTCGAGAATGTCATTGCACTGGTAGATGATGGCATAATTCTGTCCCCAGTAGGCGCCCAGCAGACCGTTGTTGGCGGTATATAGGAAGTCGTCGTACATTTCCGCTACGTCGGAACCGTCGCTGGCTATACTTCCCTTTTCCGAATCTTCGGAACGGAAGCAGTGGATGGCAAATGCGGGAGGACCGGCGGTGATGTTGTAATTACGCATCATCGTGTAGACATTGTAAATCTTACCGTTGACGAGCGCATTGGGGTTGTCGTCTTCGGTGAACTGTCCTTGCGGACTGCGGTCGAGAAAGTCGCTGCAACTGCCCAGAAACAGCGTGGCGGCGGCAATAAGAGCTGAAAATATATATTTATCCAGTTTCATATGAGTATGGTTTTAGAATGTTAAGTTGATTCCGAATGTATAAACTGCCGGTACGGGGTAACTGCCGTTGTCTACTCCGAATGCGGTGGCGGTGCCGCCCAGTTCGGGGGTATAGCCGGTGTTATGCTTCCACGTCTTCAGGTTCTGTATGTTGACATATACTTTGAGGGCTTGCAGGCGGATTTTCGCGAGCAGGCTTTTGTCGAATGCATAGGCAAGCTGCACATTGCGGATGCGGAAGAAGCGGCCGCTTTCGATGTAATAATCCGAATTCAGCGTGTTGATGGAATGTTTGGAGTTCAGCAATGGCTGGCTGTCGGAAGTCCCTTCGCCGTGCCAGCGTCCCAAACGTTGCTCCATGTAGTTGAACTGGGCAAAGTTGTAGTTGTCCCACGTGCGGAAAATCTGGTTTCCGCCTTGTCCCATCATGTCGATGTCCAACGACCAGTTGCGGTAGTTCACTCCGAGAGAGAAACCGTAAGTTACTTTCGGGGTCGGGTTACCTATCATGGTTCGGTCTTCCGGGGTAATCTTGCCGTCACCGTTGACATCTGCGAATTTTAAATCACCGGGGGTGACAGTGGCAAGCGTATTCTCCGGAGATGAGTTGATGTCGGCTTGCGACTGGTAGACACCCGCTACCTTATATCCGTAGAAATAGCCGATAGGATAACCTGCCATCGTATAGCTCTGCTGCTTGTCTCCGGCAATGATGGAATATCCTTCCTGGACAAGGCTTTTCACTTCGTTCTTGATAGTGGTCAGGTTGGCGCTGACGCTATATCCCCATTCGCCTATCTGGTCGCGCCAGGTTACTGCCATTTCCACACCTTTGTTCTGAATCTGTCCCAAGTTGCCGATGCCCGGAACTGTTCCGGAGATACCGGGAACCTCTGCCAACAGGTCTTTTGTGTTTTTCTTGTAATAAACACCTTCGAAATGCAGGCGGTTGCGGAGCAGGTTAGTCTCAAATCCGGCTTCCCAGGCTTCTACCTTTTCCCAACGGAGATTCGGGTTGGGCAAATATGCCAGCTGGTATCCCGGATAGATGATGGAAGGCTTGCCGAATACGGCAGAGTAAGCGTTGCTCAACAACGGTTCGGCAGGATAGGCCCTGTCCAGGTTCTGGTTTCCCAGTGTACCGTAAGATGCCTTAATCTTCAACATGTCCAGCCACTTGATGTCTTTCATGAATTCTTCTTCGCTTATCAGCCAGCCGCCGCCTAATGAGAAGAAGTTCTGCCATTCGTTGCCCGTATAGGAGAATGCTGAAGAACCGTCGCGGCGGAATGAACCGTTGAAGAGGTATTTGCCTTTATAATTGTAAATGACACGTGCGAGCATGGACAATGTGCTGCGTTCCCACTGCGTACTTCCGTTAGTGGCAGTGGCGGCATCTCCAATGCTGACAAACCACTTGTCGGGGTCGTTCGGTATCATCAGCCCCACTCCCTGCTTGCGTGCTCCGTCCAGCCGGCTCAGTGAGTTATAATAGGTAGTGAAGCCTGCGGTAGCAGTCAGGTTATGATTGCCGTTGTCGAAGCTGTTGGTATATGTCAGTACGTAGTCGCTCTGTACTTTCGTTTCATTTTCCTTGAATTGGCTGACTTCCGTCTTTCCTGTTCCCAAAGTGGCGATGTCACCATTGACAGTAGAGTCGTATACTTTGACAATAGGGGTGTAGGTACGTCCGTTGTTGGATGCATAGTCCATGGAGAAGGTGGCTCTGAATTTGAAATGTTTCAGGAAATCCACTTCACCGTAGATATTGCCCGATGCGCGGTAGTTCTCGGCTTTGGTAGTGTTCGCCTTCAAATCTACGTCCACCATCGGGTTGTTGATTTGTGCCTTTTGGAATTCGGGCAAGGCGGTGTATAGTCCATATTCATTATTGTATACGGGAGCGATAGGAGTGGCACGAAGTGCGTTCAATACCTGTTTGGAATCGGCAGGGAGCATACGTGCACCGTTGAATTGGAAACCGACTTTCAGGAAGTCTGTGATTTTATAGTCATTGCTGGCATTGATGGTCACCTTGCTGAATTTCTCATGCTCGATGTTGCCTTGCTCGTAAGAGTAGCCTACGCCCAGGTAGAAACTATGTTTGGGCGAAGCTCCCGTGATGCTGATATTGTTGTTGGTGATAAAAGCGTTCTGGAAAATCTCGTCCTGCCAGTTGGTGTTTGCATCCCATCCGGTGTAATCGAACGGAGCATCTCCCTGGTTGGCGAGTTGTTCGCTATACAGTTCCTTGAATTGCTCGCCATTCACCATTTTCACCTTATCCACTACTTTCTTGAATCCGAAGGACGTGTTTATGTTCACTAAAGTCTGTCCTTCTTTCGCTTTTTTGGTGGTGATGATGATAACGCCGTTCGCACCGCGTACACCGAAGATGGCGAGGGATGACGGGTCTTTCAGAATCTCCATGGATTCGATGTCTTCGGGGTTGAGGAAGTTGATGTTGTCGTTGAACAGTCCGTCAACGATGTAGAGGGGTTTGTATCCGTTGATGGAGTTTGTCCCGCGGATACGGATTTCCGGATCGGCACCGGCACGTCCGGAATTTACGATTTGCACGCCTGCCACCTTGCCTTGCAGGGAGGAAAGCGGGTTCATCGCCGGCTTGTTGGCCAGTTCTTCCCCTTTGATGTTGGTGATGGAACCCGTCAAGTCTCTTTTCTTCGCACTACCGTATCCGATAACTACTGTTTCGGCAAGTACTTGCGAATCTTCTTTCAGGGTGACGTTGATAACGGTCTGCGCACCCACTTTGATGCTTTGTGAAGTCATACCTACGTATGAAAATACAAGTACGTCCTCCGGGGTGACAGAGATTGAATACTTACCGTCCATATCTGTAATGGTTCCGGTGGAAGTTCCTTGTACGAGCACCGATGCACCGATTAACGGCTCATTGGCAGCATCCGTCACTGTTCCTGTCACTGTCTTGGTCTGTGCAAAGGCAGATGCGGAAACCAGTAGCAGGCAAGTGAGCGCAATGACGCCCTTTAGCCTGGCGGCTTTTGTCTGAAGATGTTGTAAAAGTCTAGTCCTCATTGCATTAAATTTTTCCATTTGTTACTATTTAGGTTGAAGTCTTTTTTTCTGCCGTCTGCCGGCGAAAGTAACAAAGGAAACAAACTAGATTCAAAAAAGATTTTGGAAAAATAAAGAATGCCCGATTTTAACACAAAAAATAAAGGCGGAACAACCGTTCTGCCTTGTACACTCTATTGATTTTAACTTTTCCTGTTTTAAAACATTTCTTCCGCAGTTTTCATACACTGAATGACATCTTCCTTTGTTCCGCTGAAAGGGCCGGATTTCTCAATTTTCAATGTAGACATAGCTGCCGCAAAGCGCCCTGCTTCTTCGATACTTGCACCTGATACCCGTTGGTACAGGTAGCCGATAGTATAAGTGTCCCCACATCCTGTTGCATCCACTACTTCTTTAGGCTTATATGCCGGGATGCGGTAAAAGTCGGTTCCGTTGAAAATAAGCGAACCCATGCTTCCGAGGGTGACTAATACTTCTTTTACTCCCCATTCGTATAACCGACGGGCGGCTTTGTGCGGGTCGTCAAGACCTGTCAGCACTTCCATCTCGTGTTCGTTGACTTTCAGAAAGTGGATGTATTGAAGTGCTTCCCGTTTATCTGTCCAGTCTACAGGATACACGTGTGTGTCACGTACTTCGCGAAGGTAACCTTGTGAGTCCACCGCAATTAGTCCTTTTCGGGAAAGTGCTTTGATTACTTCCAATGAGAAATCATCAGCCAGCAAAGAACCGAGATGATAAATCTCCGCATTCACTCCTTCCAGTTCGGTAGCGGTGAACGGGTCAGCTTTGGCTAGTACACGTTGGGTACGGTCGTCAGGGTTGGCACCGTAGATATTTTCGAAATATACTGAATATTTGCTGGGTAGTGCGGTTACATCAATGTCAAGTTCGCGTAGTTGTTCTACCACATTCATTTCGGTAGCACCGACTGCTGTCACCAATGCGTAATCAATATCATTAAAATGACGGATGGCGTGCGAACAATAAAAGGCAGTTCCGCCTGGCATATAGACTGTGTTTTGCGGGGTAACCACTTTGTCCAGTGTGATGTGACCGATACAGCAAAGTTGATGTTTATTCATATCCAATCAATTAAAAAAAGCCTTCAAGACAGTATCTTGAAGGCTTTTAGTTTTATTTTTGTGCGGATGATAGGACTCGAACCTACACGCCTCACGGCACCAGATCCTAAGTCTGGCGCGGCTACCAATTACGCCACATCCGCATGTGTAGCTTTTTGTTTAGCGGTGCAAAGATAGGAAGATTTTCTGATTTGACAAATAATTCGGTAATAAAGTTATTCACTTAATATCTCGAATGCCTTTTCAATCAGGGTATCTTTGTGCTTAAGTTGGTCTGATTCAGACATGTTGATGGCAACGTCCGGTGCAATACCTTCTTCCAATGATTTCTTATTTTTATCAAAGTGAGGACTAGCAGAGAAGCGGATACTCCATCCATTTGGTAATTCCGATGAAAAAGGAAGTCCTGAACCACCACCAGTCCAGTCACCCACCTGGATGATTTTTTTCTCTTTATCATTTTTATTCAGACTGCGCATTATATTGACGAAGTCATTTGTTGCACTGTAACACCGACGATTGGTTAGTATTACAACTTTTTTCTGCCATCGGATGCTGTTGGATGGCTCCAGATAAATCGGTTCGAAGTCAGAGAAATCTTTATGTCCCGGGCCGGTTTTATGCTTAATATATCCGGTTAGGGTTAACTTGTCAGTAAAGCGGGCGGCGATACGGGTAGAATTAGTAAGGTTTCCTCCCCCATTATCGCGTACGTCAATGATTAGTCCATTACAAGGAGCCAAATAGAGAAGAACCTCATCCAGATTACCATTCCCGACTCCTGCGCTGAAACTTTCGTAACGGATATATCCTATATTATTATCGAATATCTTATATTTCAAGCCGGAAGCAGTGTAATAACCACTGCTGGCACTACCCAGGTAAGTCTGATAGAGAATATCTTCCCGGTAGTTCCAGTCATAGCCCTGATACCAGTCGTCATAAAAAGAAGTACGTTTGGCGGAGGAAAGATTGACATGTCCGTCTTTCAGGATATACAGCATCTGGCTTAGAATATCGAACAGGTCATCGTTGGACATGGTTGGTATAATCAGCTTTCTGTATTCTTCGTGAACGGCATCCCAGTCAATTCCTTTTGCTTCCAGAAAACAGTACTGTTCGTCAATAATCTTCCATAGTTGTTCGAAGTTGCCTATGGGATCATTGGCATACTCATCCTCTCTGATACAGCCGGTCAATATCGGCAGGCAGCAGAACAGCAAAAGTATTTGTATAATCTTATTTCTCATTCTTGTTATCTCTCACACTTTGAAGTTTCAACATTAAATTTTTTGTTCTCTTAATAAGCTCTTACCGCAGAGGGCAAGACTGATTCTTTTTTATTTCGGATACGGTATAGGTCTTTCACAAATCCTACCATGAATACATGGGAATAGGTATGTGTCTTGATATTATTTACTTTGTATTGCTGTAAATCGGCCAGATAGCTGAATCGCATTTTAGTGCATCCTATCGGGAGGTCGACAGTCAGCATCTGCCGGAGCGAAGGCTGATTGTGCAGGGAAGTGAATTTTATCACTCCGCTAGAGTTGCCCAAGGAGAATATCTCATAATAGGATTGTCCGTAGTGCGGTGAGAAAAGCATTCCCATTACAGGCAAATTGACCTGATAGCGCAACACCATCGGATAACGTTTTATTTTCAGATGCCAGATTGCCATTCCCGAAGCATCCAGGTTTACATAAGCTCTTGCGGAAGCAGGATTGTTGGTGTTTCGGAGATTGTAAACAAAGCCACCGTTAGCGTCTATCAATCCACCTGCCAGCAACTTGAAGTTCTCCGTCAGCCGGAACTGGTAGTGAAGACCGTAATTCCAATTGACCAGACCTGAGAATGTATTATTGTTGTCGGCACGGTTGTGCGTATAGCCGATGTCTGCCTGGAAGAAATTCTGCACGGAAATATTCCCGTCGAACAGTTTGGTCATCCGAATCGTTTCGCGGGAAACACGGAAGTCGATTCCTTTGTATTCCTGAGGTGAAAGATAGGTGTCGAACACATTGGTAAATCCGATACCGTACATAGTGGCACGCGTTACATAGCGATGGGTTTGCAGACTGTCGGTCTGCGCTTGTAATTTTGTGCAGAGGGCGAACAGGATGCATCCTGTCAGCCCCCAGTATATTAGTTTTTTCTTCATCAGAATAACTTCATCTGCCCGGTGATTTCGTCAATAATATCTCCTTCGCTCTTGCCGTTGTCCGGATCCAGATTCTCCGGTTCTTCTTCCGGTTCTTCCTGCGTTTGCTGTTCGGGTTCGGGGAAACGGGTCGGCTCAAGTTCGTTAATCGTCTCAACCGTGTAGGTGGTGATACGTTTGCCTTTTGCCTTGAACCCTTTGACAGCGATAAATTCATCCGCATCAATTTCCAGCGGGTCGCGGAAACTGTCATGTCCACCGAATACAACTTCCAGGCGTGGGTAGTATTCATCGGTCAGTAAGATGAGACGGTTGTTCTTGTTCTCGCCCAGGTAGTTCTGCTTGCGGTTGGAACCTTCAAAACAGAAACGTTTCAGGTACGGATAATTTTGTTGGTCGGCATCATAAAGAGCGGCAGTCCATATCTTGTTGGGGTCGAACTTCTCAACGATGCTTACATTATCTTCGTAGTGGTTGCTCAGGTCGAAGTTACTGTTGTAGAAATCACCGTTGTTCAGAACTACCAGTATGGTGTCTTCACTCTGGAATTCGCCCAGATATTCACCCCGGCCGTCGTAGTTGAGGCGGAGAATGTCACGGTCGAACCATACTTTACGCCCGCCGAGGGTCGAACCGCCTTTTTGTTTCAGGGTGATTTTGTGTATCGGCAGACGGGTGAGGATGATACCGCGTGCCTGCCGGCCTTTAATACCCACTTCGCTGAAGTCTTGTTCGAAGATGATACGGCGTACGCGTGGGTTGGGTTTCAACGTAACCTTGATGATTTCGGCTTCTCCGTTCGGATTGGCACTGAAATAGGTGATACGTGAATCGGGGGTACCTTGGGTGACGTCATATTCACGGTCGCGGACTACGGAAGTCACGGCAAAGCGTTTGACATAGGTCGTTCCCTCTTTCCCATCGCGGTATGCTACGTTGTAAATCGTCCGTTTGTCGTTCTTCTTGAATACGTTGACGTAAAGAACATTCTTGCCGACAAACTTCTTGTCGGCAACAGGCGTAACGAGGTACTTGCCGTCGCGGAAGAAGATAATGACATCATCAATATCCGAACAAGAAGCCACAAATTCGTCCTTCTTCAAGGCTGTTCCGATAAATCCTTCCTCACGGTTGATATAGAGCTTTTCGTTCGCTTCCACTACTTTGGCGGCTTCGATGGTGTCGAAGTTGCGCAGTTCCGTGCGGCGCGGGAAGTTTTTGCCGTATTTGTTCTTCAACATCAGATACCAGTTGACGGTATAGTCTACGATATGCGCCAGATGGTCGTCGATTTCGGCGATGTCCTCTTTCATCCGGGCGATGAGTTCGTCCGCTTTGTCCGAGTTGAATTTCAAGATACGTCCCATTTTGATTTCCATCAGTTTGAGAATATCCTCTTTGGTCACTTCACGGATGAATGTCGGATAATAGGGTGTCAGGCGTTCGTCGATATGTGCGCAGGCTGCGTCCATATCTTTGGATTGCTCGAATTCTTTGTCCTTATAGATACGTTCTTCGATAAATATCTTCTCGAGAGAAGAGAAGTGCAGTGCTTCCAGTATTTCACCTTTCTTGATTTCCAGTTCCTGTTTCAGCAAGTCCATCGTGTTGTCTGCCGACTTTTTCAGGACTTTACTGACAGTGAGGAAGTGCGGTTTGCTATCGTCGATAACACAGCAGTTGGGCGAGATGCTCACTTCGCAATCGGTGAAAGCATAGAGGGCGTCTATCGTTTTGTCCGATGACGTGCCGGGTGCCAGATGCACCAATATTTCTACGTTGGCAGCCGTGTTGTCGTCTACCTTACGAATCTTGATTTTTCCTTTGTCGACAGCTTTCAGGATGGAGTCGATGACGGATGAAGTGGTCTTGCCGTAAGGAATCTCCGTGATGGCAAGTGTCTTGTTGTCGAGCTTGTTGATTTTAGCGCGTACTTTCACTGCTCCGCCGCGTTCGCCGTCATTGTATTTGGCTACGTCGATGGAACCGCCCGTTTGGAAGTCGGGATAGAGTTGGAACTCTTCGCCGCGCAGGTAGCTGATAGAAGCGTCGCAAAGTTCGTTGAAATTGTGCGGCAGAATCTTGGAAGAAAGTCCTACGGCGATACCTTCCACTCCCTGTGCCAATAATAGCGGGAATTTCACGGGAAGAGTGACCGGTTCCTTGTTTCGTCCGTCATAAGACAGCTTCCATTCGGTAGTCTTGGGATTGAAAACGACATCCAAAGCAAACTTGGAAAGGCGCGCTTCGATATAACGGGGAGCGGCAGCACCGTCTCCGGTAAGGATGTTACCCCAGTTACCCTGGCAGTCGATTAACAAATCTTTCTGTCCGAGCTGCACCAGGGCATCTCCGATGGAAGCGTCACCATGCGGATGGAACTGCATGGTGTGTCCCACAATGTTGGCAACTTTGTTATATCGTCCGTCGTCCAGACGCTTCATGGAATGCAGGATACGTCGCTGAACAGGCTTTAAACCGTCGTTAATATGGGGGACGGCACGCTCAAGAATCACATACGAAGCATAGTCCAGAAACCAGTTCTGGTACATGCCTGTCAGTTGATGTTTTACGTTTTCGTCCCGCGCGTCCGCCGGTTTGTAGTCTGAATGTTCTTCCGGTATCTCGTTAATTTCGTCACTCATATATCAATCTTCGCTTTGCTTTTACAACAAATTTTCTTCCTGAACATCAAAAAAGGGGATGTCCACGCAAAAATACGAAATAAATTCATATGAGGACGAAAAGAACTCACGTTTTTCCATCCGTACGGTGGAAAAGCATATCGAACTGGCTCTTCGTACGTTTAAGGAACAGTTGGGGGGATTCTTTACGTTGCTGATGGGTGTTCTATTTTAATTACTCCCATTCCTTTCAACATACTCTGTTGGAGAGCATCCATAAACAGCTTTGAAACAGCTACAAAAATAGGAGTGACTGTTAAAACCGACTAAAGTTGAAACCTCTGAGACCGTAATCTTCTTTTCAATTAATAGGCGTGCAGCCATCTGTAAACGTGACCTACGCATAAATTCGGTAGGGGAGAAGTTGGTCAGTTGTTTGATCTTATAATAGAGATTCGTTTTACTCATTCCGATTTCATTGCAGAACTTCTCAATATTCAACTCTGGATTAGAGATGTTTTCTTCCATGACAGAATAAAGTTTCTGTAAGAAACGGTCATCAGCTGAAGTGATATTGGCTCCTATATCATGGGTATTAAAATTCTTGCTATATAAGTCTTTCAATTTCTCTCTGGAAGTGAGAAGATTCACAATGCGAGCTTTCAGATGCATCATATTAAATGGCTTGGTAATATAATCATCTGCCCCTATTTTCAATCCTTCTTCTACTTGTAGGACAGTTGTTCGTGCAGTGAGCAGGATAACGGGAATATGTCCGGTGCGTAAATCGTTTTTTATGATACGGCATAGTTGGATGCCGTCTGTCCGGGGCATCATAATATCACTTACTATCAAATCCGGCATATAGCTGAATGATTTTATTTTAGCTTCTTCTCCATCTGCAGCTTCTATGATATTATATAGTGTTACCAAATTTCGTTTCATGTAGTGCCGCAATTCTTTATTGTCCTCTACGATTAATATTGTATGTTTTTTGTTTTTTGTGTGCTCCTCTGTTTCATCAGGTTGTTCGTCGGAATCAAATTCAGTTAGTGATAAATTAGTGTAGCGTGTAATATTTTCACTATCCTTGTAATTCTCAATAATTTCATCAGTCGACAAATGAGCATTCCCTAATGGCAATTCTACAAAGAAAGTACTTCCCTGTTCCAGTACGCTTTCCACATAGATACGTCCCTTGTGCATTTCTACAATAGCTTTTGTCAGGTATAATCCGATACCAGTACCGGGAGTAGACGAATCCGATTCGTTAACCTGATAGAAAGGATCGAAGATGGCGCTTAATTTATCCTCTGGAATACCGATACCTGTATCTTTTATTGTTAATAGGATAGAGTGGCTCCTTTCTTCATTATAAGTTATCCCTATTTCTATCTTCCCGCCATTAGGTGTGTTTTTTATGGCATTAGACAATAAATTGAACAGAACTTTTTCCATTAATCCACGGTCATACCATAGATTAACAGGATTGTCTGTCATGTCGTAAGAGAGAGTAATTCCTTTCGAATGTGTGAGTTCCTTGAATGCAAGTACAATTTCTTCGATAAATTTTGAAAAATTACCTTCCGCAGCTCTTAAATTCATTTTACCGGCTTCTTTTTTCCTGAAATCCATTAGTTGGTTAATTAGGAACAAGAGGCGTTTGGAATTGCTGTACATCAGTTCCAAAGGCTTTTTGATAGTAGAGGGTAAATCCGGTCGGTTTAATAATTCCTCTAGAGGTGCGATGATTAAAGTTAAAGGAGTACGTAACTCATGGGAAAAATTAGTGAATAAGTTGATGCGGTCATTATGTAATTTCTCCGAGTTCTCCTGCTCCATTTGCTTTATATGTACATCATTCGTCAACTTTATTCTTACCTTTAAATAATGCAGGTATGAAATGGTGATGCCCAATAAAATGAGAATGTAGATTCCTATTGCCCACCAGGTTTTCCAGGGTGGTGGCAATACTTCCAACCGGACACTGATTCCTTCTTCATTCCATACGTTATCGTTGTTGCAAGCTTTTACATGGAATATATATTTGCCCGCAGGTAGGTTGGTATAATGCGCCATAGTCCGGTTGCTGACATGAATCCAGTTTTTATCAAACCCTTCCATATAATATGCGTACTGGTTCTGGTCGGAACGTATGAAATTCAGTGCACGATAGTCGAATGTGATATTTGATTCATTGTAATCCACTACAATTACATCTTCGTGTATGTTTAACTGTTTTAATGGTATCCTTTTATTATTAATTGAGATGTTTTTTATAACAACAGGCGGGATATTGGTATTTGTACTTCGGTGGGAAGGATTAAAAGATACAATGCCGATGTCACCTCCGAAATAACAGGTGGAATCTGTGCGCAAGCAAGAACGTAACGCGAACTCATTGACTTGAAATCCGGTGAAGTTGCTTATATTTTTCTCTTTTGGAGTAATTTTGGCAACTGACGAGAAGGTGGAAGCCCAAATATTCCCATTTGTGTCTCCTGTAATGGCGCAGATTGTATTTGATTTCAGACCATCATCAATCGTATATTGATGTGCGACTTCCTTGTCGCTTGTCAGGCCAATGATACCTTGCCTGGCAGTGGCTACCCAAATTTGGTTGTTAATGTCACGATATAACTGATTGACACAAATATTTAACCCATTTTTGTCTACATGAAGAAAGGAAGAGCAGTCTTGAGTTTGAAAGTTGTAGCGGTAGATTCCA
The DNA here is from genome assembly GCF_900130125.1 of Bacteroides congonensis. Taxonomy (GTDB): domain Bacteria; phylum Bacteroidota; class Bacteroidia; order Bacteroidales; family Bacteroidaceae; genus Bacteroides; species Bacteroides congonensis. The sequence continues at coordinate 286,063 of NZ_FQXY01000010.1, read as the reverse complement.
TGCGAATTGCTTCCTAATAAGAAATAACCGTCTCCATCCTCTAAGATAGAGCAAATATTGCTGAATGTAATTTCTTTACCAGAAGGTAAATAGAAACTGGTTTGTATATTTCCTTCTGCGGAAATGTAAACCAATCCTCTTGTACCGGAGATTCCTAACAAAATATTGCCTTTGGAGTCAGGATGGACTGTGATAATCGAAGATCCTCCTGGTAACGTGATAGTGCGAAGTATTTTTTTCTGGTGAATATCAAAAAGAGAGAGTTTGCCGCTATTAGTTCCTATATATAATATGGAACCATTGTTGTACAAACAAGTTACGATATTCGAACGGAAGTCGAAATCTCCTTCCTTATTGTTAATATTATAACGTACATATTCTCTTTTCAGAATGTCATAGTGAAGTAGGCCTCCTCCTTCAAGTCCTATCCATATTCCGTTGACATCATTTACCAGTGGACCTACAATACCCAGTAATCTTTTTCCTTCAAATGTAGGGGTGTAAAACTGGAAAAAGTTATTGTTTTGCAGATTGAAGTAATTGACTCCACCGGCCCATGTACCCAACCAAATGGTGTTGTCTTTATCACAATAAGCGGAATGAATGGAAAAGTGGGATAATCCGTTTTGATTATCAGATTTCTGTTGATAGGCAGTGAAGATTTTCTTTTGAGGATTAAAAATGTTGATTCCGTTGAATGTGCCGACTAGAATATTACCAACATGGTCTTCTGTAATGCATCTGACTGAGTTGTTACTAATGCTATTAAGATTGTGAGCTTGATTAATGTAATGCGCTTTGATTGCTAACTGACGGTCTAATACAAATAAACCATTCTCAGATGTTCCGATATAAATGGAACCATCTGTTCCTTTATATAGTATTTTAATTCCAGAAATAATCTGTTTGTCGGGAAGGGGGAAGAATTCATTTTGTGAGGAGTTGAAAAGCAGCAATTCATTGTCAGTGCCGACCAAATAATTATTATCAGTATCCAAATCAATAATAGTATTGATCCGGAAATTTTTAGTGGTGTCCGGAGAATAATGAATGAAGTTCTGATAGTCGGAATCAAATAAATTAAGTCCGTTGTCTGTACATATCCATACTTTACCTTTGGAGTCTACATAAACTCTGCGGATGATACTTGAACTGAGCGAGTGTTCGTCACCTTCTTTAGCATAGAACTGTTCGAACTCTTCTGTTGTCGGAGAATATCGGTTTAATCCGTATAATGTGCCGATCCATAATGCTCCTTCTTTGTCTTTACCTAATGAGATCACATAATTATTGGATAAGGAAAGAGAATCATTAGTCCGGTTCTGAAAGACATCTATTGAATATCCATCATATCGTGCCATGCCATCTCTGGTGGCAAACCATATATATCCCTGATCATCCTGAATGATATCAAGTACACTCATTTGAGGCAGGCCCTGACGAGTGGTCAGAGATTCGAAAGAAACGTTCTCGGCATATACGGCTTTTGTATATACGAAGAATAAAATAACGAGTAAAATATGATAAGCAGATGAATAATGACGCATAAACAATTTGCAATTACCGATACAAATAAAAACAATTATTCTATAACCAGCAACAATACTGCTCCGTTTAAATTCAGTTGAGCATGTTTTCGAGCATAATTTCCAATCCGTTGTATTCAAAGAAGTCCATGCCGCGAAAACTTGGATGTTGTTTTCCCTGATTATAGATATCAGACAACGTTTCAATCAGATATTTCCATCCGTTGGGTTGCAAAGATGTATTCTCGTTACCTTCGTCACCGTAAGTGTTCACACTCACTTTGACGCATATACTTACTGCATTCTTATAGAGCTTATCTGCGTTTCCGAGTAAAGGAAGGCTACGGTTCCATATTACTTCTGCACGGTTATAATAAGCCATGACATGAACAGACTCACAATGTTGCAGAAACTGTGTCGTACTGCCATAAGATAACTGTCCCTCATTATATTTAGGCTGATACAGGAAAGATACTGATTCTTTAAGATTGAGAGGGGATAAATTAAAAGAAGCTCGTTGAAGAATAGTAAGTGTGCGTTTAAGAAGCAGATCATTTTCTTTCCCGATACCATAATGATGATTACTGTCCCAATAGATATCCAATCCTTCCGGAACCTGTTCAGCTCCCGACTTCAGGGTATGAGGTTCAAGATCGGCCATGATACCATCCAGCTTTTCAGTGCTATAGACTGTTTGATTATAAAGTTCCAAATTACCAAGATCTTCATAAAGAAGATCCTGGTCGATATATAGTTGGGGGTTACTCAACAGTAAAGCAAATACTTTGATATTATGTGAATGTAAGAATGAAATAAATGTTCTCATCCATTGGAAGTTACTACTGTTTATAGTGGATAAGGTCGATTTCGGAGTAGATACATAAACTTCATTGAATCCCAATAAAATGATTCGGGATGCTAATTTCTCGGGGGCATTCAAATATTTGTTGATAGTTTGAGAATATACATATATACCGTTTTGGTTGGAGTTAGTTGAGTGAGTAGTGACGTGAAACTGCTTTACTCTGTCCATTACGGATGTGGTAAAATCAGCTTGTTCAGCTAAAATTTGGTTGTTTGGAGCTGTACCTCCATTATTGGGGGTCTCCTCTTGTTCTTCGCTTGTCTGGCAAGAGGCAAAAAATAATAAAAAGAATAAAGAGAGGTATGTTCCTGTATGTTTCATGAATCAATGATTGTTATTATTCTTTTCATAGTCTTTCCACATCATTTCAAAACCTTGAAACTCGAAAATATCGATACCTCTGAAGGATACGAACTGAGAAGATTTGTCCATTAAAAATTGAAGGGCGTTGATCATGTAATCCCAACCGTGCGTTTGGAAAGAAGTGATAGGACCTTCATCTCCAACTGTGCCCAAACTTGTCTTAACACATACACTAACCGTTTTTTCTTTGTCACCAGCTGCTACTAATATGGGTTTTGCCATTTCAAATACCCGTTCTGCCTTGTAGTTATAAGCCATGACGATTAGTTGGTTGCAATATTGTAAAAACTCTTTTGCACCTCCATGCTCCAGCAGTCCGTTATCTACCCTGGGCTGAAAAAAGAATCCTAATGCCTGGCTCAAAGGAAGTGGTTTCAATTCCTTTTGTGCCATTCTCATTACTTCCACTGTACGTTTCAATAGTAGGTCATTGTCTTTTCCCTTACCGAAATTATTTTTGGAATCCCAGTATAAAGTCAATCCTTTCGGATAGTCAATAAAACCTTTTTTGAGAATATGGGGCTCTAAGTCTGCTGATACACCGTCAAACCGTTGTTTCTTCTTTACTGAATAATTATAATCGATCACTAACTTACAATCATCCAACACACGCATATCCTCAACATATAAACGGGCACTGCTTAATCTCAATGCATGTACTTTCATTCCATATAAGTGAGCTTCTTCTATGAATGCTTTTTGCCATTTCAAGTAGTCGTCAGACTTGCCGGACAGAGCCTTCTCTGAACCTAAATATACATCCGTAAAACCTAATACGGCTAAACGTGCAGCTAATACTTCCGGTGTTTTCAAATAGTCATCAATACTACGCTTGGTATAGATGTACACTCCGCTTCTGTATCCTTGTCCGGTCTTCAATACCTTTTTAAACTCGGCAGCCCGTTGCAACTGTTTCTCGCTAAGTTTTGCTTTAAGAGCCGGGTCTTCTGCTGCAAAAGACAAATTATACAGCAAACAGGCAAGAATTAAAAGAAGTGACTGTTTGGTTCTCATTATTCTATCCATATTAATCTTTACTTTATTTCAATTTCGTCAATAAATAGTAATCCCGGTTCTCCTTCCCGTTCTTTAGGAACAGGAAAATCACCTAAGTTGTGGGGTAACTTTCCGTTTTTGAATCTCAGTTTTACATAACGTGCCTTTTGAGATTCAAAATTAAACTTTTGCTCGAACATTTGCCATTTATTTTCTATGGTATAGGTGAATTTCTTAGAAACAATCCGTTTGAAAGAAATAGAGTCATTTGAAATTTCAATATCGACCGACTTGGGGGCAACGGCTTCCTGCCCATATCCATTCATCACTCCGTAACGTATTTCTTTGAAAGAAGTCAGGGTATCAAGATCGACAACAATCTCGGTGTATCGGGCTGGCTTGAAGGCAACCCAAGGATGCACATGGTTCAAGTAACCGCGTATGCCATTTGTCAGACCGCAGAAATTAAATTCACTGTAATCTTTGGCTCCCGGATTATCAGGCTTGAACCTATAAGCTACGTTCGAAGAAGTCTTTTTGCCGGTCGCCTTGTTTACAAAGAAAGATTTCTGAGTAACTTTACCAACTTGTTTACCATTATTGAAAATGGCCGCTTTGATATGGGTGTCCCTGGTGATTTTAATAGGTTGGGTATATGTAGCATCTTTTATGGTCGGTTCATTCCCATTCAGTGTATAATGGATTTCAGAACCGGGCATCATCCCTTTTAATCGTATTTCGAAAGATTGTGTACGGCGGTTGAATGTTCCGTCAATATAGGCATCGAAATAATTGCGGCATGCATGGACAGACTGATAATCCAAACGTTTGTAGTGCGGATTGAGATTCGTCAGGAATTCTTGATAACGTTCAGGCTTATTCGTTCCCCAAGCAACTTCCGCAAAAGCATAAAAACGAGGATACATATAGTAATCCACTACTTGAGGGGTTTTCATATATGGTGTCCATAATGCAGCTTCTGTGCCTAGGACGTACTGACTTAAATTTCCCTTTAGTAGCGTGGATAAAGGGTTGAAGCGATAGATTTGTTCCATAGGGAGAAAACTGCCGGATCCCACCGGAGCAAATTCCGGGTCTTCCTGATAATAATTTAAATAAGTATCTGCATTAGGAATCATAATAACAGGATGACCGGCTTGGGCAGCCTTAATACCACCTTGTTCACCTCTCCATGACATTACTGTTGAATTAGGAGCCAAGCCACCTTCCAATATTTCATCCCAACCAATCAGTTGTTTTCCCTTTGCGTTCAGAATCTTTTCTACACGATGAATGAAATAGCTTTGCAAACCACTCTCGTCCTTTAGTTTTAAATTCTTTATTAACTGTTGGCAATGTTTACATTGTTTCCAGGCCGCTTTGGGACATTCATCCCCGCCAATATGGATATACTTTCCGGGGAAAAGTTCCGCAACCTCAGTGAAGACATCATTCAGGAACTGAAATGTCGTCTCTTTCGGACAGAAAACATTATCAAAAATGCCGAAGTTTTTCACTACTTCATATTCTTTTTTTATTCCGCAGGACAATTCTGGATAAGCAGCTACTGCGGCAGAACTATGTCCTGGCAGTTCTATTTCGGGAATGATCGTGATATAACGTTGCTCTGCATATGCCACAATTTCCTTAATATCTTCTTGCGTATAGAATCCTTGGTGTTCTACTCCGTCGGGAATAACCGGTGCATGAAAATGTTTGTACCCTGTTTGAGTATATGGTCTGTATGCCCCGACTGAAGTAAGACGCGGATATTTCTTTATTTCAATTCGCCATCCCTGATCTTCTGTCAGGTGAAAGTGGAAATAATTGATTTTTTGGGCGGCTAACCGGTCTATAAATTCTAATACATATTGTTTGGGCATAAAATATCTGGCAACATCCAACATCATTCCCCGGTAACCGAAACTGGGCTCATCTGCGATATGAGCACAAGGAATCTGCCATACCACCTGATTTCCTATGAAATCAGGTGAGCAGATTTCAGCTGGTAACAGCTGCAGGATGCTTTGCACTGCATAGAAGAAACCGACAGGTGATGCGGCTTTTACAATGATTTTCTCAGGTGATATGTTTAATAGATAAGCTTCTTTACCCAAAGACTTGTCTTGGGTGAAGACGATATCTGCATATATATTATCTTGAGCAATAGTCAATTGCAAACCTGATACTTTAGATAAGCTATTTATGAAATCGGTAGCAATCTGATGAACCTCTTTATCCTTGGAAGGTATTGACAATTGCATATTACTTTGAAAAATAAAGTATCCTTCCATTGCCTGAAGGGCTTTGGGGTAGGGGATAATGGGGTACTTGCCGTAAGCATGAACCTGACCGATTCCTAATAGGATAATAGATAATAAAGATATAAAGTATTTCATATAAATCTATTTAGACATAAATATACTGGAACTGTCATTGTCAATGTATAATGTGGCATGGGGATGATTTCTTAAAATAGAAGCAGGACATTGGGGAGACACCGGTCCTCTTAATGTTTCGTTTACAGCCCATGCCTTTGTCTTTCCAGGCACTATGCAGAATAGATAATCAGCTCTGTACAGGGCGGGTACCGTAAGAGTGAGCGCATGAGTTGGAACTTTGTCAATATTGGCGAAACATCCATCGTTAACTTGTTGTTGTCGGCACTTTTCATCAAGATCGACAACTTTCACCAAATGTGGATCTTGAAAGTCCGCCACATGAGGGTCATTAAAAGCAATGTGTCCATTTTCTCCGATTCCCATGAATACAATATCAGTGGGGTTGTTTTGTAAGAGTGACGTATATTCCCGACACGCTTCTTGTATGTTTTCCGCCTGACCGTTCAGAAAGAAAACATTCCGAAAAGGTACTTTGGAAAAGATATGTCTCTGCAAGAAGTTACCAAACCCTTGAGGTGCATCTTTTTCCAGCCCTATGTATTCATCCATATGAAATGCATTTACCCTTTTCCAGTCTATGTCTTCCATTTGACTCAGAGCATCCAAAAATTCATTTTGGGATGGAGCTGCCGCAAATATAATATTAGCGATATCCTTTTCTTTTAATAATTGTTTCAGGCATATGGCAGCTTCTGAAGCTGCCTGGATTCCCATTGAGATGCGGTTTTCGCTGATTTTTACTGATAAATTATCTATCTTCATATCTTTCGTTTTTTGTTTTATAAGTTTTCATATATAATATTTCCTTTGACCATGGTCATTTTAATATCGATGTTCTCATTGAATAAAATCAAATCGGCATCTTTTCCTTTCTGCAAACTACCTTTATGTTGTTGGATATCCATTATTCCGGCAGGAGTTGCCGATACCATTCTGACTGCGTCACATAAAGGTATTTCCGCTATTTTAGTGGCTGTACGCACCAATCTGTCAGCAGTCGCTACACTACCAGCGAAAGCCGAGCGATCCGGTAGTTTGGCAACTCCGTCTTCAATGAGCACCTCTTGTCCTTCTTCGATACTGCCAAGGATACTTTTTCCGTCCGGCATACCCGCGGCTCTCATTGAATCCGTAACCAAAGCAATATTTTCTGCTCCCTTAATTTTATAGACTAATTGCATCAGGCTTTTAGGTACATGTATTCCATCTGCAATAATCTCAAGAGTCATTCCATTTATCAGATAACCGCTCTCAATGACACCGGCATACCGGAAAGCATTTTTTCGGGTAATTCCTGACATGGCGGAATAGAAGTGGGTGATATGCCGGTATCCACAATCAAATGCTTTCAGAACTTCTTCATAAGTCGCATCTGTGTGGGCGATTGAAGGTAATATCCCTCTGTTATCCAAATAATTTCCCAACTCAAGTGCTCCCGGAAGTTCGGGGGCTATGCTCCACCGGGCTATGTGGTTGGTGTGGGATAGTATTTCCTGATAATCCGATGGAACAGGAGTTTTGAGAAATCTCGAATCCTGTGCTCCACGCTGACTGTGGGCGAAGTAAGGGCCTTCTAAATGTATCCCACCAAAGGCTGCCCCGTTGTGATTGCAGGAACATGCTTTCTCATACTTCTCAAAGCTATTGAAAAGAGCGTCATTGGTACTTGTCAGGGTGGTTGGATATAACAATGTAGTGCCATGACAGGCATGAACACGGGCTGCTTCCAAATAGGCTTCCACACTGCCGTCCATGAAGTCATGATTACCGGCTCCATGTGTATGCAAGTCTATAAAACCAGGGGAAACATACAGGCCGTTTCCATCGATTTCTTTTGCGTCATTGACTTCTATTTTACCAGTTGTCAGTTCTTCTATCACGCCGTCTTTTACAATGACAGTAGCATCCGATAGAATACGGGAAGCTGTTATCGCCCGGCAGTTATATATCTTAATGAGTTTTATATTCTCCATGTTTTTATTTTATAACCGTAAATCGCATAAAAAACAAGGTATATGAAGCAGGGAATTAATACCCAGTATCCCGTACGTACATCATAAACATCAGCGATGGCCCCATAAACCATCGGCAGGAAGGCGTTGCCACATAATGCCATGACCAAAAGCGAGGAGCCTAGGTTGGTATGACGTCCTAAGTCATGGATGGCAAGAGGCCATATACCGGCATATATTAATGCGTTCGGCAGCCCGAGCAGCACAAGGAAACATATGGATATATCTACTTGCATTCCCATGAAATCAACTTGTTTTGATAACATCACCACTCCTGTTGATAACAATAGCCCCAATACTGTACAAATTTGTAAAGCCCGGGTTTGAGAAATGATTTTAGGAATCAGGCATACGCCTATCGTATATCCTGTCAATGTACAGATCAAAGTGTATGATGGAAAATGTTTGGCATCAATAAGACTTACATTCATACTTTCTGCATATCCGATAATAGTATCAATGGCAATAACCTGAGTTCCTACGTGGAAAAAGAGAGCCAAAACACCTAGTATCAGATAAGGATAATCCCAAATGCCGTCCTTCTTCTGTGAAGTTGCGGTTTTCTCTTTCTCCTGTTTTTGGAGATTCATTTCGGGGAGTGATGAGTAGCGAATGAATAATCCGAATATAAACAATATCAATGCAAGGATTGCATAGGGAATCATAACTCTGCCGATAAGTTCGTCGAGAACTGCCGTGCGTTCTTCTCCAACTAAGATACTTTGGTTGAGCTGTCTGAATAGCTCATTATCGGATGCTTTCAGGACCAATGCAGCAAAGATGAGGGGAGAGATTATTCCTGCAAACTTGTTACATAATCCCATGATACTGATTCGTTTGGCAGCACTTTCTATCGGCCCTATATTGGTAATATAGGGATTAGCGGCAGTTTGAAGAATAGCTAGTCCGGTTCCTAAAATGAATAAACCCGCCAAAAAGATACCATATGTTCTGGTGTATGCAGCGGGCACGAATAAAAGTGCTCCCAATGCCATTGTCCATAATCCGGTAGCCAACCCTTTTTTGATTCCTAATTTATTTAGCAGGAAGGAAGCCGGTACCGACATGATAAAATAAGCTATATAAAAAGCAAATGTTACCAAATAAGATTGAAAATGGTTCAGCTCGCATCCTATTCGGAAATATGGAATCAGTATGGAATTCACCCAGGAAACAAATCCAAAGATGAAGAATAGGAATCCCATAATGAATATAGGGTAGATAGACGACTCTTTTTTTATAGTATGGCTCATGTGTATTTATGATAATTTGTTTTTATTTGGTAGCAACAACTATGGATAGAGTTGCTACCAAATGGATTCCAGTCTGATTATTTTTCAATTTTTACTTTGATCATAAATTTGGAAGCTGCCAGATTTTGAGTAGTGCGTTCTACAAAGTGGTCGTAAGTGACGATTACTCGTTTGGCAACCCCGTTAATCGGCGTTTCGTATACTCCGACTGCTTCTGTTGCCGTTTCGAAGTTACCTTCGGTAAGTGATGCCACTTCCGCGAAGCCTGTTGCAAGCCGTTCCGCTTTCATATCGTTTATGGTAGCTTTATCAAAACCGCTTCTCTTTATATTGGAGGCTGTTCTGAAGTAAACGCCTTTCACATTGTCCCATTTATCCAAGCCGCATGTTGCATGTTTGAATTTGGTTATGCTTTGTTTTAAAGAAGCCACTCTTATGACTGTATTGCTACTGTAAGAAGAGAAGGCAATATCAACCTCTTGCCAATTGTCTTTTCCATCGCAGTAATCGAATGCTCTCGCTGCTGAGGCAGAGAAGAAGCAACCTGGAGTAGAATCTCCATGGTTAGGCGCACCATCCAATGACATAAGTACTGTATAATAGTAGTATCCTACATGTATATCATACGAAATGACGCTTTGTTTGCCGTTAATATCGGTTGCCGTTAATTTAAGACCTGCTAACTCTATATCTGCCGTATAATTTTGGTCAATAATCACCTCTCTGTCGTTCGTAATATGGATTTCGTTCGTACTTTCCTCTCCTTTACGAGTCGTTTGGGTAATTACAACGGATGTTATTCCGGCTTCAGAAGTTATTTTTCCGGTTAATGCTATAAGAGCATCAATACTTACCCCATTGAATTGTTCGGCTGTCTGATCGAGGATGATAGACGGGGCGGGTGCCAGTTCTTTCACCTTTATCGGTTTTTCTATAGTGGTTGTTTTACCTAACTGATCCGTGGCTTCTATAACTACTGCCTGTACATCAAACGTAACTCGTTCCAGGGTTACAGAGAAGTTGTATGCACTTTCGTCCGGATGAACAGTTTCCCCTATTTGTTCTTTGCCTTCAGCAGTTTTTCTGTAATAACTAACAGAAGTAACTTTGGATTGAGAGTTTATTTTCCCCGTGACAGTCAGGTCGGCAAATTCATTTACCTGAAGATCTCCTTCTGAATCAAACAGGATTTCCGGTGCGGGAATTTCCTCAAAATTGACTTTCAATGTTCCGATTTTTATTTTAACCATATCGGAAGAGCCTGCTCCTGCCGCAATTTTGATGGCAGTGGTTCCTACTTTAAATTGGAAACCGTCATCTTGGAGATTCAACACATACTCTTTTTCGTTATTGGTGAATTTCAGTGTGTCTTTTCCATTGATGGGTATGATTTTCTCTTGTCTGTTCACAACTTCAGAAAAAGCGATATATCGCAGGTTTTCTTCACTGCTTACTCTCACAGAAATAGAAGGCATCGGATCCCCTTCTCTGTAATCAATTTCATTAATACCTTCATTAAATGAAACAACCGGGGCATCACGTAATGGAATGACTTTGAAAGGTAATGTCAAAACGGATGTTTGTCCGTTTATGTCAGTTGCAGAGACTTTGAATCCAATCATATCTTCCGTATAGACAGGAGTTTGTGACAAAGAATAACTGTTCTTATTGAAGAAGTTGGTAACAGGATTGTCTATTTCCATTTCGATATCTCCTTCTTTCACTATACAGCTCTGAACGGATTTAAGTCCGACTTCTGAGTTGATAACACAAACAATAGATGGATTATTCGTTTTATTCAAGTCGATAGACATCGACTCTGTCATAAACAATATTTCAGGTGCGGGTCCTGTATGTTTATCGTCATCATTACATGATAGCCAGCACAGGCTGACACATATAAATGAAATAATAATATATAGTTTCGATTTCATACTATGATAATTTAAGATTATGGTTTGTAAACGATTTCTTGACCTACTACATGTACAGCCCCATTGGTTGTCAGGATATTGCTGGTCATTGCTGTGACCGGAGTACTGTTGCCCAACATGTCGTTGATGACCAGACGTGAATAAGACTCGATAGAAGCAGAATTATTCAGCTTTAATGTCATAAAGGCATTCGGTGATTTCCATAAAGTAATCACATTGATCGGATCAAAATTGAGAGTGCCGAGTCCGTGGTAATATCCGTCTATCACATGATACAATAAGATGTTTGTTAATGTCTCTTTGTCCATGTCTTCAATAGATGCTACTCCATAGTTGGACAAGATACCATTTGCCCCTTTGAATGCATCATTATGAAGTAACAAGTAGGTGTATTTTTTTTCAGTCTGAGTATATATCGACAGATCTATCCCTGAACATTCGATGGCGGTCTGAAGAGATGAGAACGCATCCGGGCGTGACTGGATAAATTCCCATGTATTCATATAAACATTGTTGTCTATATTAGCTGGTTCATAATCATAACTGTCTTGTATGTCCAGACAACTGAATAAACACAGACTGGAAATACATAATATGATATAAAGTTTTAAAGTTTTCATAAGTTTGCTGATCTTAGTTTGTTAATAACCGGGGTTCTGTTTTAAATTGAGATTCTGATTGATATGATCGCGATGAATGGGGAATAATACTTTTCTTTCATCATTCATTCCATTAATTGGTTCCATCACTTCTTGCCAACGGTTGCAGCGAACCAGGTCGAACCATCGTTTACCCTCACCGACAAACTCTTTTTGCCGCTCTTCCAGTATTGCGTCGAGAATCTCGTCACTACTTACAAAGTCGCTTGCATAAAATGGGTTTTCTCCACTACGGGTTCTTGTTCTGTTTAGCTCGGTGATAGCTTCCGGAGTTCTGTCCAATGCATTTAACGCTTCGGCATATAATAATACAATATCAGCGTAGCGGTATAGTACTAAATCATTGTCTGAATATACACGGCCTGTACCCACGAAAATGGTGCCATCCGGCCAAAACTTCTTTTTCAATTGCGTTTTGCCTTCACCTATGTCTTCCCATTGCGTACTGCCAAATCGTTTATCCAGTATGCCATACATACCTTTTATTTTATCGGATAGAAATACTCTGGGTTGGGAGCTTGCAAAGTAGTTGATTGATTGGTTCTCACCGTTTCCCAATTGGTCATAGGCTAATTTGAATATCACTTCTATCGGGGTTTCGGCTTGATTGTCTTCTATAAAGATTGCTCTCCAGTCTTTTGCGAACGTTTCCGGAGTCAAAGCGGAGAGTCCCCAATTCCGCTTATTCAATATTTGTACCTTTTCTTTCATCGTACTTACCACTTTCTCATAATCATGTAACCATGCGTTTACGTCCATTGTGAGTGCGCATATAGTGGCGACATTAATTCGGGTACGGACAGTTGAAGTCTTGTCGATCAGATAATAAGCCTTTTCAAGGTCCGGTAAGATGACTTCCTGAAAAATGGTATTTTTATCTGTACGTTCCCGGTAGATACCTTGCGAGATTTCTTCTATTGGTTCTGTGTATAAAGGCACGTCGCCCCATACACGTACACAGTAGAAATAAGCCCATGCGCGTAAAGCATATGCTTCGGCTTGGAGATTATTCTTCTTGTTAGGTGTCATGGTAATGCGGGGAATGTATTTGATAGCCGCATTGGCTCTGCTGATGACACTGTACAAATCCGTCCATAGTGCAGCCTGATTGTCAACCTGTATATTGTTGTAAATCATTTCCTTTTGATCGAATGCATCTTTGTCGTGAGGAATATAGTTGTCGGCACGGAGTTCTCCCCAGTCCCACATTCCCGGTGAGATTGCTTTTGAAAAAGCGCTGTATATCGCGACAATTCCCACTTCCGCGTCTTTGTCCGTTTTCCAAAAGCTTCCGGCTGTCAGGTCACTAATTGGTTCTTCTGTTAGAAAATCGCTGCACGAAGCACATAGTAGCGATAATGTCAGGATGATAGTATAATATTTAGATTTCATGATTACTTGTTGTTTAGAATGTCACATTTACGCCTAGTCCATATTCTCTCTTTCTCGGATAACGATTCTGATCGATACCTAAAGTCAAAGGATCGCTTGTTCCCAATGAGAATTCAGGGTCATAACCTTTATAATTGGTAAAGGTCAAGAGATTGTTGCCATATACATAAACGGTAGCTGCTTTCATCCATACCGTATTTATCCATTTCTTAGGTAGTGAATAGCTTAGCTTTACATTGCGTAGCTTGATGTAAGAGGCGTCTTCAATGTAGAAACTGGATGGCGGAAGTCTGTTGTGTTCTTTGTTGATCGGAGCCGGATATTTGGCTATGTCACCCGGTCCTGTCCACATATTGGCAATGGCATCCGGCGAAGGTGTTGCACCGTCATAGGAGAACTTGTTACGTTTAGCTTCCGCATAGTTGTAAATATCACCACCTAAGGAGTAGTAAAATGATATGTATAAAGAGATACCTTTGTATGAGAAATTAGTGCTGAATCCGCCATATACGTCGGGTTGTGCGCAACCGATTATTGTCTTGTCGGATACATCAATAATTCCGTCTCCGTTTATGTCTACATAATCCACGTCACCACCTTTTAACGGGTTACCATCCGAACTTTTCTTTTGTAGAATTTCTCCTGTATACTCTGTGCCGTTGATGAGATATTTTCCGGTAAAGGTTCCGTTGGTAAATTCCGGTGTCAGTTGGTTCCAGTCTTTGGTATAAGCATTGGATTCATTATAAGGATAGATTCCTAAATATTTGTATCCATAGAACTCTCCCAGCTTGGAGTTGGGTTGTACATAAATGGCATCATCCATTCCCTTATAGAAAGGGACTCCGTCTGCAATCTGTTTGATTCTGCTGGTATTGTGAGCAATATTGAAGTTCAATGACCAACTGAAGTCTTTCAGGCGAAGTACGTCATAGTCAAGTGAAAATTCAAAACCTTCATTCGACATTGAACCTACATTCTTACGGATGGTAGTGAATCCGGTTTCTTTGGGAACTTCTACCTGACACAGTAATTTGTCTGTGTTCTTTTTATAGTAATCTGCTACAATTCGAACTTTACTGTTGAATAACTGTAGATCTAAACCTATGTTGTATTGAGTAGTTTCTTCCCAACTTAAACCATTATATGCCAAGTTGCTTGCTGCAATTCCGGAGACACCTTCATAAATGTAGTTCGGGCTATATAGCTGCCATGAATCGTAATCGCCGATTTCCTGATTTCCAGTGATACCCCAACTGGCTCTCAGTTTTCCGTCACTTAAGAATCGCTTGCTCCATCTCATGAAACGTTCGTCGGAGAAACGCCATCCGATAGAAGCGGAAGGAAATACACCCCAGCGTTTGGATGAACCGAAACGTGAAGAACCGTCGGCACGGATATTGGCATTAAGCAGGTAACGGCTTTTATAATTGTATGCGGCGCGTCCGAAGAATGATGTCATAGAGTGGCGGTACATACGTGTATATGTCTTTTGTGTATCAAATAACGAAGCGGCATTCAATGTGTAAATCATATCAGTGGTATAGTCCAATCCCACTATATTCATGTTTTCTCTGGCCCATCCCTGTATACTGTTACCTACCATTACATTGATATTATGGAACTTGAAATTGTCGACATAGCTGAAATAGTTTTCGTTTGCCCAGTCGTAATTTAGTTCGGATAGATCTCTGCCGGTAGTACGTTCGGTTACCGCCAATTGCGGAGAGGGGCGATATGACTGATTCCGGTCAAGAATAAAGTTTCCCTGTACATTCGTATTGAACTTGAATTTACTATTAAAGTTAACTTCCAGATATTCAAATATGGATGCCTTATAGTTCTGATTCTTTTGAACATCATCCATCATTACTGCATAAGGATTGCGCCTGCTGCTGATATTGGGTACATAACTGCCATCCGGGTTGAATATAGCCCAATAGGAAGGGCGCTCAAGTAACTGATTCAGCACGCCATCTTCGGAAATACCTTTTTTGTTGACTATGCTAAGGTGTAGCTTGCTGCCCAAAGTAATGTACTTGTTGGGTTTATATTCACCATTAATGCGAGTAGTAATACGTGTATAACTACTATTCTGGATGATACCTTTGTCAGAAAGTAAACCGGCACTTACATAATATTTGAATTTATCAGAGGCTCCGCTTGCGCTTAAATCGAGTTGATCCCTGGATGCAGTACGGAAAATTAAATCCTGTAAGTCAATATCTTGGTTATTGAAGAAAGCCAATGAGTCTTTGATATTATATCCATTTACTCCATTAGTAAGTTTCTGACGAACTTTGTCATAGTATCTGCGTTCTGCTCCATTAGCTTTTGGCATCTTACGAGTCAGGGTACTAAAACTTTTCAGATAACGTATGTCCAATCTGGGACGACTTTTTTCACCTTGTTTGGTTGATATTAAAATAACGCCATTGGCGGAGCGTGAACCATAAATGGCTGCTGAAGCAGCATCTTTAAGAACCTCGATAGACTCGATATCCGCAGGGTTAATATCGTCAATGCTCTCAAAAGGAACTCCATCAACAACAAACAAAGGTTTTACTCCACCTTCGAAAGTGGAAGTTCCACGAATCCGAATATCAGAGCCCTCGCCCGGTGCTCCGGAACCGGAAGTGATTTCAATACCTGCCATTTGTCCCTGTAGTACATCAGTGATTGAAATGGCATTTCTTTCCTCGATAGATTTCGAAGTGATGGAAGCGATGGAACCGGTGATATCCCTCTTTTTCATGGCTCCATATCCGACAACTACAATTTCATTTAATTCTTTCACAGATTCTTTCAGGACTACATTCAGAACCCTTTTGCCTTTCACCGCAATTTCCTGTTTTGCAAAACCTGTGTACGAGTATATGAGAGTACAGTTCTGATTTGGAACAGCAATTGCGTATTTACCATCCAGGTTGCTGACAACACCTGTTGAGCTACCTTTTATGAGGACACTGACTCCAGGTAGGGGATTGTTTTGGGTGTCGGTTACTACTCCAATTACTTTTAGCTCTTTATCTTGAGAAAAAGAGAGCGATGTATTCATGGCGCATAAGAGAATGAATGAAAATCTAAGTAGATTTTCCAATCGGTGGGATTTTAATCCGACTATTCTCTTAATGAATAGCAAGAATAAAAGTGAATGTTCTTTTTTCATATAGGTATTGTATTTAAAATTAATTTCTGTGTCTTATATTATATAAATTAGTAGTATGATAATCATAATGGAAATCAGTATAAAATATAAGATACCGATATAATCAAATTTAGAATTGGGTGTTTTCATATCATTTTTGTTTTTGCAAATGAAGTCAAAAAGTTGAATATCGCTTTTAAATATGATTCAAAAGGCTTGCAATTTTGTTCAAATATGATTTTATCCCTTTTTTGAATGGATAACAAAAGAAGAATGTCTCCCAATACTGAAGTCTTTTTCGGTAACTTCTGTATTGGAAGACATTCTTCTAAAAAATTATAGGTCTTTACGTGCTTATTTTACATGAATTAGTGGTTTCTGTCGGAAAGATTACGGAAGCACATGTTTGGCATAATTGAACCCATCTCTTTGATATAACTTTACTAACCATGGAAGCCGTTGCAGGAAACTTTCATAATCTTTTGATTGTGGCTGTGTCCATAATGCTTCGCTAAGAGCCGCCATGCGTGGTAATACCATATACTCTACCTGTTGGGTAGTCGGTATATATTCCGACCATAAGTTAGCCTGTGCTCCGAGAATATGTTTTTGCTGTTCGGGTGTTAGTTCGGCGGGCACAGGATTCAAGTTATATACATTTTCTATCGGCACAAATCCACCGATAGCAAGAGGTTCTTGCTTTGTATCTTTAGCTTGATAATAATCGAAGTAACAGTGAACTTTAGGAACCATGATCACATCGTGTCCCATTTGGGCAGCCTTGATACCACTCTGAATACCTCGCCAAGACATGACGGTGGCATTAGGGGCAACATCACCTTTTAGAATCTCTTCCCATCCGATGATTTGTCGTCCTTTACCATTTAGAAACTTTTCGATATGTGTCATGCAGAATGTCTGCAAACGATCTTCGGCAGTATGGTCTTTATCTGCTTTCAAACCTTCGTTTTTGATACGTGCCTGACATTTGGTACATTCTTTCCATCGGGTACGCGGTGCCTCATCACCACCGATATGAATATATTTCGACGGGAAGATTTCTATGATTTCCGCTAATACATCCTCTAAGAATGGCAAAGTTTTATCATTACCAATGCATAGCACATCATCAAAAATTCCCCAGTCGGGGCATACTTCATACGGCCCGCCTGTACATCCTAATTCAGGATACGCAGCCAGTGCAGCCAGCATATGCCCCGGCAAATCAATTTCAGGAATAACAGTGATAAAACGTTCTTGGGCGTATTTTACAATTTCTTTGGCTTGCTCTTGTGTATAGAAACCGCCGTAAGGCGTATTATCGTACTTTCCGCTCCCAGCTTTCCCTATCACGGTTTTGCTGCGTATAGAACCGATTTCGGTTAACTCCGGATACTTTTTGATTTCGATTCTCCATCCCTGATCTTCCGTCAAATGCCAATGGAAAGTATTCATATTATGTAGGGCTAACAAATCAATGTATCTTTTTACGAATTCCACAGGATAAAAATGGCGGCATACATCCAGATGCATCCCCCGGTAACTGAAACGTGGTTCATCTTTAATTTCTTCGGCAGGCAATGATATTTCAGCCTTTTGTACAGTAGCAGGAATGGCTTTCCGTAAGGTTTGGATACCATAGAATACTCCGTTGGCAGTTTGTCCGCTGATACGGATACCTTTTGAGGTAGTAGTCAGGATATATCCTTCCTTATTTTTTATTGTAGGGTCTAATGCCAATATTATTGTATTATTGGCTTTTCTTTCTTTCGTATAGGTACGGATGGCGAGTGCTTTGCCTGTCGCTTGCCCGATATATTCGGACAAGAATTCAGCATTACGTTTCAATAGTTCATCACCTTTTGGGTAAACAATAGTTGTATTCTCTTTCAGGTGAAAAGAATCTTGCCCGGCAGAATTAACCATTTGCGGGGCAGGTATAACAGAATAAGACACAGTCTGTCCATTAGAGTTGTATATTGAAAATATACCTGCCAGTATAAGTAAAAATAGTTTTTTCATACCGTTTAGATTTTAGTCTGCCTATGTAAAGCATGATATAATTCTTTCATCTTTTCCGTTCTCAGGGAATTAATCTCTTCTGACTGTCCGGGTTTTAAATACCCTTTGTTGATATGTACAAAACGTTTATCCAGTTTGTCAGCTTCGGATATTATTTTATTCAGTCTTTGAGCAAGCCCTGCCGCTTGAGCAATATCATAACTGTCTGAATTATAAATGAACTCAATCTCTTTATAGCTAAGATAATTAATACGCAGATCCAACATTAACCGATAATGCTCAAATTCATTGGAATGTTGCCGTGGCGAGAGCTTGTTGAATTTGTTTCTGAATTCTTTGTTACTTGAGATAACCTGCCCGATAGCCGTACCTTTGGTATCCTTTCCATTGCGAACCAACTCTTGGGGAAGGGAGAAATAGTCAAAGAAGATTTGTGATTCTTCGTTGGAAAGCCCATACCGTTGTTGCGCGTATGCTAAGATAAAGTCCCGGGAGTTTAATGCTTCTTGGGAGTTAGCTGCTTGGCAATAAGCGTCTATTAATATCTGGAATCCGGACATCGGGTAAACCTGGCGGACAGGCTGCATACTGATAACTTCCCAACCATTATCGTAATGAAAGCCATACGTACCGCTAGTAGACCAGGATGTTTCTATGATACCTTCATACCCATGCGAGCGGGCAAAAGGTAGAAACGTAGTCAGGTTATCAAAGTGTTTCATCCATTGAGTTAAATACACATTGTCCGGTGCGGAACGTAAAGCCGTTGCTCCCCACATCTTTACACCCAGTTTCAATAGATTTTCGAGCTTACCGAAACGATCCGGTTCCCAACCATAGTTCCAGTCTACGAAGATAAGGTCTTTGGGCAATTCCTGTACGGCTTCAGGATGCATCAGAATAATATCCGCCCAAATGATAGGTTGTTTCCCCATCTCTTTGACCACCTCATACATCGCCTTTATATAATCAACAAAGAGACGTGATTTATCGGTTTTGGAACATTGCGCGCAACTTCCTAGCAGGTAAGTTTCATCAGCTCCTATATGAAAGTAAGGAGAAGGGTGCAACTCCGCCACTTCCCGGAATATTTCCCGGAATACTTTTTTCGCCTCTTCTTTTTTCAGCGGACATACCTGTGATACTTCTTTTCTGTCTTCCCGTAAATGGGCATACCGGTCATGTCGCAAGATGTATTCACTATGCCCGAAACAATTCTGCAAGGGTATTACATCTATTCCCAACGAAGCGCAATGCTTGATAATATCTTTGACTTCATCGCGGCTGAAAGCCAAATGATTGCATAAAGTAGCATGTTTCTGAAAAGGAAAAGTTGCCTCATATTCTATCAGTAGGGTATTAATTCCTTTCGTGGATAAATCGGAAGCGAAATCTTTAATAGCCTGAACCGTCATTACTTGCGTACGGCAATCCAGATAGAAAGCTCTGACTTTAAAGTCAGAAGAGTGCTGCGCACTTTTTGCAGGAGCGCACGAACACAAGAAAATACCTAGCAGAAACAGGCTTTTGTATATAAAACAATGTAGATTGTTATTCATGGTTACTATTTTAAATGGGTAAAAGTGATGCGCTGTCCAAATCGCAATAAAGTGTGGCATGCGGATGCGTACGGAGTATGGATGCCGGACACTCTGTACTGATAGGGCCATACAATGTATTCTTCACAGCCTTTGCTTTCGGTTTTCCCGGAACCATGCAGAAAATATAGCTAGCTTTTAGCATGACGGGAATAGTGACGGTGACAGCCTGTCGGGGAACTTCATCAATATGGGAGAAACAACCGTCATGTACTTGTTGCATACGGCAAACTTCATCCAATGATACGATTTTAACTGACTGCGGATCATCGAAACGGGCTACATGCGGATCATTGAAGGCGATATGCCCATTTTCCCCGATTCCCATAAAGATAATGTCGAGAGGGTGTTCCTGAAGGATTCGCTCATAAGTATTACAGATTTCTTCGGGGGTTGCTCCTTCCCTGAACAAGTAGTTTACCGATTGAAAAGGAACGGAATCGAAGATATGCTCTTTGAGAAAATTTCCGAAACGTTGTGGGGCGTCAGGTTTTAGCCCGACATATTCATCCATGTGTAAAGCATGGATACGATGCCATGGAAGGTCTTGCTTTTGCAGGACAGCAAGAAACTCGTTTTGTGAGGGAGCTGCTGCAAATAGGATATTAATTTCTTTCTTATGGGTTAATAATTGGTTAATGACTTGCGTTGCAGTTTGGGCGGCATCCATGCCCAGAGTGTAACGGCTGTCGCATATGCGGATGCGTAAATTGTCTTTTTTTAATTCTTTTATTTCTGTTGTTTCAATAATCTCCATAGTTACTCTAATATTGTTGTCCATTAATAAATACTTGTTGAATTTGAATGTCTGCATTGAACACCACAATGTCAGCATCATATCCCTTGGCTATTTTACCCTTTTGTTCCTGGATTCCCATAATGGTGGCGGGAGTCAGGGACATCATGCATACAGCTTCCTCGATGGAGCGTTCTCCCAATTGATGCATATTTCGTACCAAGCGGTCGGCTGTTGCCACGCTTCCCGCAAAAGACTGCCTGTCGGGCATTTTGGCTACTCCGCCTTCGATGATGACCTCTTGTCCTTTCTCCCGGCTTCCCAGTATACTTTTTCCTTCGGGCATACCTGCGCCACGCATAGAATCGGTTACTAAGGCTATCTTCTCCGCTCCCTTATTTTTAACAGCCAGTTTCATAAGAGGCGCCGGAACATGTATTCCGTCTGCAATCAGTTCAATGGTCACTTCGTCCAGTAGATAACCGGCTTCGATACATCCTGCGTAGCGATACGCATTCCGCCGGGTAATTCCGTTCATGCAGGAATAGAAATGGGTGATATGCGTAAAGCCATGACGAACAGCTTCTACCACGTCTTCATATACGGCATCGGTATGGGCAATGGAAGGAAGAATTCCCTTTCCTCGCAGCAGATCGCCGAATTCTAAAGCACCGGGAAGTTCGGGAGCAATACTCCACCGAACAATATCCTGACTTCTGTCCAATATCTCCATATATTCTTCGGGGGCAGGATTGCGCAAATAACGAGGGTCTTGCGCTCCCCGGAATGCATAGGCAAAGTAGGGGCCTTCCAGATGCAAACCACCGAATGCAGCACCGGCATTTTGTCCTTTTACGCGGTCATATACATCAAGGAAACGAAGCAGTTCCTGGTTGTCCGAAGCCAGAGTCGTGGGGTAGAGCAGGGTTGTTCCGTGCTTGAGATGCTCACGGGCAATGGTAAGGCAGTCCTCTTCCGTGCAATCCATGAAATCGGAGCCGCCTGCGCCGTGAGTATGCAGATCTATAAAACCGGGAGCGATAAAACCGCCTTTGGCATCATAATCCACACTGTCTGCCACTTTATAATTTCCGGATTCCACGCCTATGATTTTTCCTTCGGAAATAAGTACGGTACCTATTCCGAGATTCTTTTCCGGAGTGATGATTTCTCCGTTGAATATTCTGGTTATTTGTCCTTTTTTAATTTCCATAGTTCTGACCAGTGATTAATTTTATATCCATAGAAAGCGTAAAAAATCAAGTAAAGAAAGCAAGGTATCAGTACAATATATCCGCTACGCAGTCCGTGATGGTCTGCTATCAATCCATAGATGACAGGCATAAACGCATTTCCGCACAAAGCCATCACCATAAATGAAGAACCTAGGTTTGTCCAGCGTCCCAGGTCATGTATGGCAAGCGGCCATATCCCGGCATAAATCAATGCGTTACAGACTCCCATCAGGCTCAGACACCAGATAGAAAGTGAAGTCGTATGGCCGGACATCTGTATCGTGCCGGGGATGAATAGTACGCAAACTGACAGAATCAATCCGCCTATGGTAGAAATCCGAAGCATGAGTTGCTGACTGGCAAAACGCGGAATCAACAGGATACCCAGAAAATAACCGACAAGAGCGCACGATAATGTAATACTGGGGAAGATCTTGGCTTCCTGAAGATTGAACCCCATACTCTCCGCATAACTGATGATAGTATCAATGGAGATCACTTGTGCCGCCACGTGAAAGAAGATGGCAAATACCCCCATGATAAGATAAGGATATGAGCCGATAGATTTGCGGTCTTTGCTGGCATGGGCGATATCTTCCTGTTGATTATTCCCCAGTTCCGGCAATCGGATGAAGTAGATGGCGCAACCAAATAAAAACAGGAACAATGCAAGTACGGAATAAGGAACAATGACTCTGCGGATTAAACCATCCAGTAGAATATCTTTCTCTACGCCCGTAACACTGTTGTTTTTAAGTACTTCAAATAATTCATTGTCTGTCGATTTCAGGATGACAGCCGCGAATAATAAAGGTGCGAGAATACCGGCAATCTTATTACAAAGTCCCATAATACTGATACGCCGTGCCGCGGATTCTATCGGGCCGAGTATGGTTACATAAGGATTGGCTACCGTTTGCAGTATGGACAGCCCGGTTCCTATGGTGAACAGCCCGGTCAGGAATATAGAATAGGCTCTTGTATAGGCGGCAGGAACAAACATGAGCGTTCCTGCTGACATCAGCCATAATCCGATCATAATACCCCGTCTTGAGCCTACCCGCCCAATCAGGCGGGCGGCAGGGATGGACATGACCAGATAGGCGATGTAGAATGCCAGGGCTACCAGGTAGGATTGTGTATGTGTCAATTCGCAGGATACCTTGAAATAAGGTATCAGGATGGAATTGACCCATGACACCAATCCGAAGATGAAAAACAGCATCCCCAGCATAATCATCGGGATCAGGTTGGACGGTTGTCTTGATTGAACGTTATCCATAGACATCTCTTTTTACAGTTTTATATAAATGCGTTTACGATAGAGGACATATCCGCATCCCCAAATGATAATGATGAAAATCAAGGCGTAAATGAATGAACCCAGATAATCGCCCAGTAAAGGTTGCAGTGCCTGATTATAGAGCAAACCACGTATGCTGATAACCCGGTCGTCCCAAGGTATGAACGACAGGCTGAACAGTACACTGGCAATCCAGCCGACACAGTACATGAACAGGGGATTCACGCCGAAGGCTTCGAAGAAACGGCTCCATCCTTTTCGTTGGCGGACATCTATGACATCTATCAGCAGGGCGAGAAGTAGAGAGGCCGCTCCGCAAGTCACCAGTGTATAAGAACTTGTCCACAACTTTTTGTTGATAGGGTCGAGGTATTGCAACAGGAAACCCGCAAAGAGCAGAATTGTGCCGAACAACGCAATCTTGCGGACACGTTCCCTGTTTTCACCTGTATTGGTAATCAGACTGCCGACATACGCGCCCAACAGTACATGTGCCCAACAAGGTATGGTACTAAGCAATCCTTCCGGTTCGAAAGCGAAGCTGCCGCCATCGGCAGCTTCCTTAATCAAGTGACCGGCTCCTAATAACTTGACGTCAATCATGGCAATCAAGTTGTCGGCAGAATGTATATACCCATTGAAACCTTGTAATAAGCCGACATATATCAGCAAGATACCGCCAGCCACACCCAGATAGTATTTTTTCGGAACGATGATGGCAAGAAACGCACCTCCCGCATAGGCAAGGGCAAGCCGTTGCATCACTCCGAGAATACGCAGGGTTTCCAGTGAAAACGTTCCGTAGCAGAGTTTGGAAAAACAGTCCAAAGCGATTCCCACGACAAAGAGTGCCACGGTGCGACGGATGATTTTCATGCTGACGGCAGCGTCCAACTTCTCAAACTTACGTAATGAGAAGTGGATAGCTACGCCCATGATGAACATAAAGAAAGGGAAAACCAAGTCTGTGGGGGTTAGCCCGTTCCACTGTGCGTGCTTTAGCGGGGCATAAACAGACTGCCAGGAACCGGGATTGTTAACCAAAATCATTCCGGCAATGGTAATTCCTCTGATTACGTCAAGTGCAAGTAATCTATTTGATTGAGTCGACATATATCCTGAATATTTGGATGGTTATTTTATAAAGGTCTTATAAATGACATTCAGCAAACTTGTCGCATCGTCTTCCGAATCGTCCGAAAGGTCATTCAGCAGAATTCCGCCGAAGCCGTTGTCCACCACATAGTCGGATTTCTGTTGCACGAGCGGGTGACCGTTGTAGAAGACAATTTTGCCGTCTTTTTCGATTTCATCTTTTTCGGTAGGACTGTCCGCAGCATATTCCGTTAAAATAACCTTGTATGTTTTGCGTACGGCACCGGTCGGGACGGTAGTACTCTGGAACTGGATTCCATAGGCCGGTAAGCCTAAAATAATCTTACCCTTGTCAATTCCGTTGATGGTACTCCATTGAGTTGCTGCAGCTGTGAAATGCTCGAAGCTTGCGTGCTGTGCCACTGCGGATGAAGCCCAGGCTCCGGTAAAGTTATATATCGCCACATTGATATAATCCACATACTCGAACATTGAGAAATCACCATTGTAGGCATTTTGGCTTCCCCACATGCCTTCACTGTCCCCTTTTACACCGGCTGTTAATAACTTGTCGCCCAGGCCGGCTTTCAGTTGTTGGTAAAGTGCTTTGAGGTGGCTTGCGTAGGTCGCATTCTCTGCCTTGTCTGAACCGCCTGCACCGCTGCCTGTCCATCCTTCAAAGAAAACATTGATTCCGTCCAGGCCACAATCTTCCACTACTTGCAAAGCTCTTTCACCGAGTGACTGGCGGAACTCATCCGTCATGGTTTTCATTACGCTGGCGAGATCCATGGATAGTAAGATTTTCACTCCTTTAGCTTGTCCTTGACTGATGAAATCGGGATTTGCCTGAAGGGTAGTTGCCGCCTGGATAGTTCCGTCAGTCGTAACACCACCTACAACACACAAATGAGACATCTGTTCCCATGCGATTTCGCGGCTGGCGATAGCGCCGTTCGACAAATAGCAGAATATCTTCTTCTTTAATTCGGATGGTTCGGGTTCTTCGGGTGGTGTCACCGGTTCTTTTACCGTCAGGGCGAAGTTCCTGTAATTTAATAATCCGTTTCGTCTGACTTCGATACGCAGCCTGAAAGAACCTGCTTCGGGGAAAGTATAAACCAGTGAGGCGCTTGTCCCTATCTCTTCACCGTCCAGAAACCACTTTACGGTGGTCTTGTCATCTGCCGGAGATACCAGTACTTTGAATTCCGTCACTTCGCCTGCTATGGCGGATGTTGTTTCCAGCATATCCGTATAGATATAAGGTATTTCGTCGTCACCGAATACCGGATTGTTGGCAGAATCATCCTTGCAACTTCCCAACATTATACCGATGAGGCATAATAGTAAAAAAAGGTAATTTGTTTTCATATAGTATCTTATTTTATTTATTCCTGGTTTGATATTCTTGTAAGTCTTCAGTCTCATTTTTTTATTATTTGTCCCACCACATACGTTTTGTCCAGTCGTCCGTACCGCCCATGCGTTCGAGGGCTGCTTCCAGATTAGCCTTGTTCTTGGTCTGTTCTTCTATCGGATACATCATGCGGGCAGGACGTTTTCCGTTAGACTCGTTCTCTGTGGGAGCGAGGTTTTTGAACATGACATATTTGCTTGGCATTTCTGTACGGCGGATGTTCGACCATGCCTCAATCGGGTCGAGGATGTAGAGTATCCATAACTGCTTGTTTATTTCCTCTAACGCTGCGGTAGTGCCGGCGTCGAGCAATGCAGACTGTTTCTCCACAAAAGTATTGATTTGCGCGTCTGTTGGCAGGGTGGCTCCGAACAGTTCCCATTGTTTGATGGCTGCTTTCAATCCCTTTTTATAATGCTCCTTGGCACTTTCTGAAGATACATTCCATTGGCGGACAGCCGCTTCGGCAAGATAAAACTCAGTTTCCGCATAGCTCAGGTGAATGTATGGAGAACCCGGATTAGTCAGCAGCTTGGAAGGCTGCATCTTCTGATAATTATGAGTGACGCTTACTTCTTTTCCATCAACAGTGAGGGTTAATGCCGCCGACCATGCATTGTAAATGAAGTCCTGTGCGGGAACTCCCTGGTAAGCCCCTAATTTTTCATATACCTGCGAGGTAATGTCTACGCGGTCGCCGTCAGTATATGCACCACCGATATATGTAGTGCGCGGGTCGTTGACGGAAGTCAGGGCATCCAGAAGTTCGGTAGTCATGCGGTAGTTGCTGTGTTGCGGGTCTTCCAGCAATTGGTTGGCAAATCCGTTGCCGGGCCCTTCTTCCAGTCTGCTGGCTTCATGTTCTACATAGCAGATATCCTGACTGGAATTCATTACTCCTGCTTCGTAGGCAGCTCTGGCTTCCTGTTGTGCAAGCGTCGGGTTTACTTTCAGAAGCCGCATGGAGATACGCAACCACAGGGAATTGGCAAAACGTCTCCACTTCTCTATGTCACCATTGAAATAAAGGTCATT
Source organism: Bacteroides congonensis (assembly GCF_900130125.1). GTDB lineage: Bacteria > Bacteroidota > Bacteroidia > Bacteroidales > Bacteroidaceae > Bacteroides > Bacteroides congonensis. The sequence continues at coordinate 259,069 of NZ_FQXY01000010.1, read as the reverse complement.
TTGAGGTGCCATGGCCGCAGCGTTCAGTTCTGCGGAAGCTTCGCGCAGTTCTTTCAGGAAATCCATATAAATATCTTCCTGTTTGTCATACTTCGGTTTAACGATATTTTCCTGATAAACTTTGCCTGCTTCAAAGTAAGGGATATCACCGTAATAATCGGTCAACTTCAGGAAAGCTTCCACTTTCAGGATACGGCCGATAGCATTCAGGTTTGCTTCTTCCGGGTTGTCGGCGGTCTGGTCTATCAGGGCGACAGCAGTTTTGATAATTTCCGGATAGTAGATTGTCCAAAGACGTTCCATATAGTCGACACGTTTCTTGCACTTGCCACCATATTCCTGCATACTCCAACCGCCAATCCAGTGGTTGACAAACGCTCCCGGAAAAATCATATAGCGAAGGGTGCTCTGCAGATATTGTGAATGGGTCAATTGTATGGTAGGTATCAGCAAATGGGGGGAGATGCTGGTTGCCTTGGTCGGATTTTCATTCAACTCTGTGAGGTCGGCACAACTGCACAGGCAGAAGAAGCTGACAAGTAGGAAATTCCATTTTATTCTTTTCATATCGGTGTGCGTTATATTAGAATTTAACATTAATGCCGAATCCGAAGGTGCGGCGTGACGGTAACGAACCATACTCGAATCCCTGACCATTACCATTGTTATAGGAAGATTCCGGATCTATATTGTCGACATTGGAATAGATTAACAACAGGTTACGCCCGTAAGCGGAGAGGGTTATTGACTCGATAGGAGTGTGTACGAACCATTTCTTGGGACAGGTGTAAGAAAGCGATATTTCGCGCAGTTTGACGAATGAATTATCGTAGATGAACGGTTCGGGCGAAGTCGTTTGCAGTGCCTGCCAGTATTTCGCGGGATCTACACATACATTATTGGGCACATAGACCATCTCGCCGTCGTCATTCTTCACAGCCATCACTCCTTTGCCTACATAACCGCCGGTAGCTATCCAGTTTCCTGCCGGAACACCTGCCGATTGCCGTTGCTGCTCGGAACGATACCATTCCTGACGCCCTTCCAATGTCTCTTTCGACGTACCATTGATGTGAGACTGCATGGCACTCATCGAATAGATATCCGCACCGAATTTCATATCGAACAATACGCTCATCGAGAGATTCTTGTAAGTGAATGCATTGCGGAAACCCAGCGTGAAGTCATAGTTGCCGTTTCCCAAGACAGAAACCTTGTCGTCGAAAGTGGGCAGGCCGTTTTCAAAGATAACGTCTCCTTTCTCCGTACGTTTCAGCTTTTTACCTACTATGACACCATAAGGCTGCCCTTCGCTGGCATAGATGGAAGCATTTGCCCAACGGGCGGAAGCCAGTTCGAAGTCTTTTACCTCATCATGCAGTTTTACCACTTCATTATAGTTTTTCGCGAAGTTGACGCTGGCGTCCCATGTGAAATTCTTGGTTCTTACGGGGACGAACGAGAGGGAAGCTTCGATACCTTTGTTCGCTATCTCACCGGCATTGATGACGGCACGTTTGTATCCGGTGGCTTGTGACAGCGGAAGAGACAGAATCTGGTCTTTGGTTGTCTGTTGATAGTAAGTCAAGTCCAGTCCCAGGCGGCTGTCAAAGAAACGCACGTCCAGTCCGACTTCGAATGAATAGGTGGAGGTCGGCTTCAGGTTGGCATTGGGTACGGAACCGGATGCGATATAGCCCAAAGAAGTACCTTTGTTGGTATATGCTTTCAGGCCATATTCCAATTGCAACTGATAGGGACTGGTATCACCACCTACTTTCGCCCATGAGCCGCGCAGCTTTCCGAATGTCAGCCAGTCCTTGTGCTCGAAGAGGTTGGAGAATATCAAGCTTCCTGATACGGAAGGATAGAAATAAGAACGATTGCTGGCACTTAGCGTGGAAGACACGTCATTGCGGAAGGTAGCGTCTATATAGATCAGTTCCTTGTATCCCAGACTGACCTGCCCGAATAAAGAACGTACTGCCTTGCGTACCAATGCGTGTTCCGTCTCTATGCTGCCATAGTTCGTAATATCCTGCAGGTCGGGTATCACTTGCGACTGCCCCGTCTGTATCATCGACTCATATTCGTAACGCATCACGTTGCCACCGGCAAAAGCTGAAACGTCAAAATCATTGAAACGTTTCTGGAAACGAAGCATCATCTCAAAGTTGTACTGCATCACGTTGTTGGTCATCTCTTTCATCAAACCGTCCACGAAACCGGGAGTGTACATGGGGGTGAAGTCCGTAAACCGGAATGTATAAGAATCCAGTCCTGCCTTGAAACTGGCTTGCAGACAGTCCATAAAGGAATAATAGACACGTCCTTGTCCCATCAGGCGGTCGCGCTTCGACTTGTTGCTCATTTCATTGATAACCCAGTAAGGGTTGATGCGGTATTTGTCCCCGTTCCAGTCGTTATAGCGTCCGGCTTCGTCCTTGTAGTTGGCTGCCAGCCATTTCTGGTCGAAGTTCGGGGCGATACCGATCAGGGCGTTACCTATATTGCTCGGACTGTCGGACAGTGCCGGACGGTTCTTTACTGTTTCGTAACTGTAAGTACCCTGTGCCTCTACGGTCAGGCGTTTCGTCATCTTGGCACTTCCTTTGAAAGAAATGCTTGTACGGTTCAAGTCCGATTCGGGAACGATGTCCCAGTTGCGCATATCCGATATGGAGACACGGAAAGAAGTATTGTCGTTGGTCTTGTTGAAAGCTACGGCATTGGTCGTCGTGATGCCGGTACGGAAAAAACTCAATATGTTATTGTTCACATTCCCGTAGTTGCGCAGTTCCCCGTTGTAGATGTTGGCTTCCAGACTCGGATCCAGTTTGCCACCCCAGGATACTTGCGACGTGTTCGAGGCTGTCTCTGTGGACATCGGCGGGCGGCCGTCGCGTCCTTGTCCGTAGACACGCTGGTAATCGTCGAAGTTGCTTAACAGTTTTACGATACTGAGATTGGATGAAAATTCCACTCCGATTCCTTTCTTCTTGCCGGCGGACTTGGTCGTGATGAGCACGACACCATTGGAAGCTCTTGAGCCATAGAGTGCGGATGCCGAAGGGCCTTTCAGGATAGAGATGTTCTCAATGTCATCCGGGTTGAGCGAGGAAAGCACGTCGCCATAGTCGTATCCGCCCCATTTTCCGGCTCCTTCCAGTTCGGTGTTGTCTACCGGCATGCCGTCGATGACATACAACGGTTGGTTGGATCCGCTCAATTGGGAATTACCGCGTATGATGACGCGTGTGGAACCCGAAGGGCCTGCCGTGGTGGAAGAAATATCAACACCTGCCACTTTTCCGGAGATGGCGGACATTACATTCTGTTCGTTACCGGCAGTCAGCGTTTCGTTGTTAACCGAAGATACGGCATATCCCAAAGCTTTCGCTTCCCGTTTGATGCCGAGTGCCGTCACCACCACTTCGTCTATTTTTACGGTATTCTCTTCCAATACTATCGTCAGTGTGGACTTTCCCTCTACTTTGATTTCCGCGGATTTCATACCTATATAGCTGACGTGGAGCGTGGCGTTGCGTGAGGAAGCCTTAATGCTGAAATTACCGTTTATATCCGAGATAACTCCGATATTGTTGGTCTTGTCCTGAATGGTGGCGCCGATAATGGGTTCTTTGTCTGCTCCGATCACTTTGCCGGACACCACGAAATGGCTTTGGGCAAATATGGTCAGGCTGAAGCAGCATATATATACCATTAGAAAAAAACTCCTTAGGAAAATTCTTCTTTCGGACGAATGGAATGAATGAATCGAGTTTTTCACTTTTGTATCTTTTAGGGTTAGTAATTAGTTCTTTTTGAAAATACGTACATAGTCGATTTCCATTTCCAGAGGAAATTTATCCAGGTCTATGCCATACCGGCTTCCCCAGGTTCCGCCGACGGAGACATTCATAATCAGATACAACTCACTGTTGAAAGGCCAGAAGCGGGGATTGTCTTTTTGCGACGGAGTGAAACTCAGGTACACATTTGACGGGTCGTCTACATAAAATTCCACTTTCTCGTCTGTCCAGTTCATGCCATAGATATGGAAACTGGTTTCCACATCGTTCACCATGATAGTGCCGGACGAAACGTTTGTTTCTTCTTTCGGGTCGGCAAGTGTGGCAGTAGTGTGGGCAGTGCCGTGAATCTTGTTCTTTTCATAGGCTACATATTCCATCATATCTAGTTCGGAATAGTAGGGATATGCGTTTTTGCCATAGAACCAGATAGCGGGAACAGTCCCTTTCACTCCGGGCACTTTGGCGCGTACTTCCACACGTCCCCGGTTGATTTCTATCTTTCCTTTCGTAATGATACGTGCAGAGGTGAAATCGCCTTTCTCCTCTCCGGTTTTCCCGTCCAACTTCAAGGCTCTTATCACTAATTTCCCGTCTCTGATAAAGGAGTTTTCCGAACTGCTTGTATAGTTCTGCTTTTCGCTGTTACCCCATCCTTCAGTACCTATATCATAGTTCCAGGCCATTTTGTCGAGAGTGTGGGATGTGAACTCGTCATTCCACCAGAGATGTTCGCCTTGCTGATAGTAGTAAGAATCGTTCTCTACCGTAATACTTTTGGTAATCGAACCTTTCTGTGAGTTCCATTCACTTGTCAGGGTGACTTCATATGTTCCTTTCTGTTCGAAATAGCATACCACGCTTCGACCTGTCAATCGTAAGTTCTTGCTGGGAATAGACCATTCGAATGAGGCGTCTTTTGCGTCCCCGTCCGTGATGGCTGTCAGGGTGACAAAGTTGGAATTGTTTTCCATCTGTATGGTCTGGAAAGATAGAGGTAGCGTATTTCCCGCGTCAGAGTCATTGCACGCAAGGCATAGAAACAGCATGCATACATAAATTATACCTTTATTCATAATCTGCACATTTAATTTAGTGATTCATAATATTATTTTAATTGGTGAAAATGAAAATATAGTTTTTCAGACGTCTTCTATATCTGCAAAAGTATGGGTATTTTTAATCTATTTACGCACAATTTGCGCAATTGAATCTTCATTTTGCGCAAGATTATGAGTTGATAGTGTTAAAACAATAAATAAAGTACGGGATGACGGTTCAGGTGAATCTCAAGAAACAGTGTAACGGCTTCTTCGGAAGGTGCAATCTAATGAAAGCGGGAGTTCGCTTCTTATTCTTTTCTATTCTGTCGCTGAACTTCCCACATTGTGTATTATCAAATTTCGTTTTTGGCGATATTCGATAGGCGAACAACCTTTGTATTTCTTGAATATACGCGAGGTGTTATTATAATCTTTGAAACCTGCTTCTATGGCTAAATCGCTCAGCGGGCGATCTGTCGTGAGCAGCAAGTCGGCAAGATGGTTGCACCGGCAAGTCAGGATGTACTGATAGATAGAAGTATTCAGCGCATTCTTGAATTTCATTTCGAAGTTCCTGCGGGACAACGGAATGTTTGCAAGCAAAGATTCTATTGTCAGGTCGGAATTATAATGGGTGTCGATGTATTTCACGGCTGCCAGGATATAAGGATCTTTGATATTGTGTTTCTCCGTAGATTGCCGCAATTCGATGCGGATAGGGTTGATGACAATATTGAAAGTGCCTTCGTGTTCCTTTTTTATTTGTTGATGAATAAGTCTGCCGATAGAATATCCGCCTCTTTCTACTTCGAGTTCTATGGACGAAATAGGAGGGTCGGAGATATTACACATCAGTTCATCATTGTCCACACCCAGTAAAGCGACTTCTTCGGGAATACGGATATTGGCCATTTTGCAAGTTTCTGAAATGAACAGGGCATGTGCGTCGTCGCAGCAGAATAGGGCGGCAGGCTTGGGGAGTTGCTGTAACCATTGGCTCACTTCCATTCTTATTTCGTCTTCCTGTTTATCAGATTCGAAACTGAAAAACTCACCGCCAATGCGTTTTACTTCCTGGCGATAGCCTTGGCAGCGTTCATCTGACCAGACTACTCCTTTTACACCGAAATAGGCGAAGTTGCGAAACATTCTTTTGGCAAAGAATTGCGCTGCCATCCTTCCCGTTCCTTTATAATCGCCTGTCAAGTTAGAGTAAGTGACGCTCCGGTGATGATAGTTTTGTAGTACGACCGGTATATTCAGTTCTTTCTGTAAGTCAATGGTATCGTTATTCCATTGCCCGATGATGGCATCGGCTTGCCATTCTTTCGCCCATTTCAAAATTCCTTGTTCCCCGTACATGGCACTATAATAGGAAGGAAGCCGGTAGAAAAGCCAGGGGCCGTTTTCTTTCGAGTATTGGACAAGTCCCCGTAGCAGCTTCCTGTCGAACTCGCTGGAATAGTCTATCAGTAGAAGAATCTTAATCATAGTCTAATGTTTTTCTTTAGTATCATGAAAGGATGCACAAATATAGAAGAATTCCTTTGTTTTCCTACAATAAAGAATTAATTTTGTTGCAGCCAGCATTTGTATGACACCCGGGTCTCATGAGCACTGACACCCGGGTGTTGGTATGTCTGAGACCCGGGTCTCAATGGTGTTGACACCCGGGTGTCAGGTAGAACGAAAGTATAAACAAAAAAAAGAAGGAGTATAGACGATGGCAGTGCCTTATGTAGTGAGAAAAAAAGCCGATTTAACATCGGGAGAAAGAAAAGAGTTATGGTATGGTGTACCTAAAAGAGTGATTGAACCGATTCGGAATAGGGAATTTGCCGAGTATATGGAAAAAAGAAGCGGATTCCATCGGGGACAGATTGACGGCATCTTGACGGAAATGGTCGATGCTATCCGTAGCCTGTTGGCTATCGGACAACCGGTTACTATCGAAGGGCTCGGAACGTTTCATACGGCATTGACCAGTCCGGGATTTGAACGCCCCGAACAGGTAACTCCGGGTAAGGTATCCGTTTCACGTGTCTACTTCGTAGCTTGTCCTGAATTCAGCCGGCAAGTGAAAAAGATGAAATGCACACGTATTCCTTTTAATCTGTATATGCCGGAAAGTATGCTGACCAAAGAAATGAAGAAGGCGGACAGGGAGCAGGAGCGTGAAGAATATGACCGTATGGTGGCACCGAAAATCGATGAAGAAGTTCAGGAATAAGATAAATTAATACCCTCGCTGTCTTATTTATGAGATAAATCCCTATCTTTGTGGCACTTTTTACGAAAAAAGGAAAATCAAATTAATAGATATAGAAAAGAAAATGGCACAAGAAGACGTTTTTAAGAAACTTGTATCGCACTGCAAAGAGTATGGTTTCGTATTTCCTTCAAGCGATATCTACGACGGACTGGGCGCTGTATATGACTACGGTCAGATGGGCGTTGAATTGAAAAACAACATTAAGAAATATTGGTGGGACAGCATGGTGCTGTTGCACGAAAACATTGTCGGTATCGACTCTGCCATCTTTATGCACCCTACTATTTGGAAGGCTTCCGGACACGTAGACGCATTCAATGACCCTTTGATTGACAATAAGGATTCTAAAAAACGTTATCGTGCTGATGTGCTGATTGAAGACCAGTTGGCTAAGTATGACGATAAAATCAATAAGGAAGTAGCAAAAGCTGCCAAGAGATTCGGTGAAACGTTTGATGAGGCTCAATTCCGTTCTACTAACGGCCGTGTATTGGAACATCAGGCAAAGCGTGATGCACTTCATACACGTTTTGCGCAAGCTCTGAACGACAATAATTTGGAAGAATTGCGTCAGATTATCATTGATGAAGAAATCGTATGTCCGATTTCCGGTACGAAGAACTGGACGGAAGTTCGTCAGTTTAACCTGATGTTCTCTACTGAAATGGGTTCTACTTCAGACGGTGCAATGAAGATTTATCTCCGTCCGGAAACAGCTCAGGGTATTTTTGTAAACTACCTGAATGTACAGAAAACAGGTCGTATGAAAGTTCCTTTCGGTATTGCACAGATTGGTAAGGCTTTCCGTAACGAGATTGTTGCCCGTCAGTTCATCTTCCGTATGCGTGAGTTTGAACAGATGGAAATGCAGTTCTTTGTAAAGCCGGGAACTGAACTCGACTGGTTCAAAAAATGGAAAGAAATCCGTCTGAAATGGCATAAGGCACTGGGCTTTGGTGATGGCAGCTATCGTTATCATGACCATGATAAATTGGCTCACTACGCAAATGCGGCTACTGATATTGAATTCTTGATGCCGTTCGGATTTAAGGAAGTGGAAGGTATCCACTCCCGTACTAACTTCGACTTGTCTCAACATGAGAAATTCTCCGGAAAGAGTATTAAATACTTCGATCCAGAACTGAATGAATCATATACTCCGTATGTAATTGAAACTTCTATCGGTGTTGACCGTATGTTCCTTAGCATCATGAGCGCATCTTATTGCGAAGAGCAACTGGAAAATGGTGAAAGTCGTGTTGTTTTGAAATTACCTGCTGCTTTGGCACCGGTGAAACTGGCTGTTATGCCGTTGATAAAGAAAGATGGTCTGCCTGAAAAAGCTCGTGAAATCATCGACAACTTGAAGTTCCACTTCCATTGCCAATATGATGAAAAAGATAGTATCGGTAAGCGCTATCGCCGCCAGGATGCTATTGGTACTCCGTACTGTGTGACAGTCGACCATCAGACATTAGAAGATAATTGTGTGACATTGCGTAACCGCGATACCATGCAACAAGAGCGTGTCGCTATCTCTGAACTGAATAATATCATCGCAGACAGAGTAAGCATCACTTCTCTATTGAAAACTTTACAATAAACCTTTGACGAATGAGTAAAAAGATCTATTTATTCTCCTTAGTATTACTGGCTCTTACGTTTACTGCTTGTAGTGAAACGGAAGAAGTAAGTCGTTATGATAATTGGCAGGCTCGTAGTGAGGCATTTATCGACTCTATAGCGAATGTATATGTTGGGCAACAAAATGGCAGCATAGCAGTTACAGATGAAAAGGAGAGACTCTATGCCTTTACAGATTTGACCAATAATCAAAAGATATATGTAAAGAAGATACAAGACGGGGATGGAACAGAGTCTCCTGTATATACTTCTACTATCAGTGCCTATTATCGTATGTCTTATTTGAATGGAGATGTAGTTCAGCAGACTTTCACCGGAACAGAGCCGACAGAGTTTGATTCCCCTGCAGAGTTTTCTTTGGATGGTGTAATTTCCGGCTGGTCTTATACATTGGTTCATATGAAAGCAGGTGATTTCTGGACATTATATATTCCATATCAAAGTGGTTATGGTTCTGGTACTGGTAGCGATGGATCTTTACAGGCATATTCTGCATTAGTCTATAATGTAAAGTTAGATAAGATTGTAAAACGATAGTCTTATATAAGATAATAAAGGTAAATAGGTGTTGTATCGTAATGGATATAACGCCTATTATTTTTTTATACTACTCTCCCTAATCTGCAAATGAGTCGGAATCATCACCTGTCTGACAGTTTTATCTCCTTTAATCTGTTCAATCAATAATTGGCATGCTGCTTCCCCCATTTTATAGGTCTGATGAGACACGGCTGATAATTTAGGCTCTACATAATTAGCATGCTGTTCATCCGTATATCCGATAATTGCCACATCATCCGGAATCCGGAGGCCGTGATTTTTGATAACTTCCATTGCTGCGAAAGCCAATGTGTCATTCATGGCAAGAATAGCATCCGGAGGCTGTGGAAGTGACAGTAAAGTTTCTGTGGCAATCTTGCCTTCCTCATAATCAATCTTCCGGCAGACTACCAGCTCTTTTTCGATTGGAATACGATTTTCACGCAAGGCTTCCAGATAACCATGTTTTCTTCTCTTTACAATATCCAAATGATTGGCTCCACCGATAAAGGCTACCCGTTTACTTCCATTATCCAACAGATGTTGTGTTGCCATTTGCGCTGATTGTGCCCCATCTGCTACGACCGAAGAAAACTGATCCGTCAAACAAACACGGTCAAACAGGATAAGCGGCATATTGATGTCTTTCAAGGCGGAGAAATGAGAATAATCTGTCGTTTCTTGGGAGAGACAGGCGATAATACCTTCCACACGCATATTGACCAGATTCTCGATATTCCGCTTTTCATGCTCATAAGACTCGTGTGAGGTAGTGATAATCACAAAGTATCCGTTGGCGATAGCCATGTTCTCTATTCCGTTTAAGATAGAAGCGAAGAAATGGGTAACGATATCCGGAACGACCACACCGATAATGCGCGGAGCATTTTTCCGTAAGCTCATGGCGAAAGGGTTGGGACGATAATTCATCTCTTTGGCCAGTTTCTTAGCTTTGGCACAAAGTTCACGACTGATTTCGGGACTGTCTTTCAACGCCCTGGATACAGTAGGAATCGATACACCCAATGCTTGGGCAAGATCTTTGAGTGAAGTATGTTTCCGGTTTTCCATTAAAAGGTCTTCTGCTTTGAATCTTTTACAAAGAAAGCACATTCCCGGATAAATAAGAGCATTTGAAGCAATATTTTTTACGTAAACCGTTACGTTGCTTTTTACGCTCTCCTCTGACCGACGGCAATCTTTCCTGACCTATTTTTGTCGCATACAAAACTATTTAAAACCTAAAAGTATGCAATACCATGAAATCGGAAAGACGGGGATGAAAGTTTCCTCTCTTAGTTTCGGAGCTTCTTCCTTAGGGGGAGTTTTCCATGATTTGAAAGAAAAAGAAGGTATCCAGGCAGTAGCTACTGCTGTTGAAGCTGGGATGAATTTTATAGATGTCTCTCCTTATTACGGACACTATAAAGCAGAAACCGTACTGGGGAAAGCACTGAAAGAACTTCCCCGAAACCGCTATTATCTGTCTACAAAGGTGGGACGTTATGGCAAAGACGGTGTGAATTTATGGGATTATTCTGCCAAACGTGCTACCGAAAGTGTGTATGAGAGTATGGAACGCTTGAACATAGACTTTATCGACTTGATAAATGTGCACGATGTTGAATTTGCCGATTTAAACCAAGTTGTAAATGAGACACTACCAGCTTTGGTGGAATTGCGTGAGAAAGGTGTCGTAGGTCATGTCGGAATCACCGACTTGCAACTGGAGAATCTGAAATGGGTCATCGACCACTCTCCAAGCGGTACGGTTGAATCTGTCCTTAGTTTCTGCCATTATTGCCTGTGCGATGATAAACTGGCAGACTTCCTGGATTACTTTGAATCTAAAGAAATAGGTGTAATCAATGCTTCTCCGCTTTCAATGGGACTATTGAGCGAACGGGGTGTTCCCGCTTGGCATCCGGCTCCAAAGCCTTTAGTAGAGGCTTGTCGCAAAGCAATGGAACATTGCAAAGCGAAAAACTATCCGATAGAGAAACTTGCCATGCAATTCTCTGTCAGCAATCCTCGTATTGCTACCACTTTGTTCAGTACGACTAATCCTGAAAACGTGAAAAAGAATATCGCTTTCATCGAGGAACCGGTTGATTGGGAACTCGTTCGGGAAGTACAGGATATTATCGGAGAGCAGAAACGCGTAAGCTGGGCAAACTCATAAAACAGAACCGTTCGTATGGACTACACAATTATTGATGCACATGCTCATCTGTGGTTACGGCAGGATACGGTCGTAGATGGACTCCCTATCCGAACGCTTGAAAACGGCCGTTCGTTATTTATGGGAGAAATCCGGCAGATGGTTCCACCTTTTATGATAGACGGAGTGAATAGTGCGGAAGTCTTTCTGTCGAATATGGACTATGCGCAAGTGTCTGCCGCTGTCATTACACAGGAATTTATTGATGGCATACAGAATGAATATTTAGCCGAGGTTATTGCCCGTTATCCCAATCGTTTCTTTGTATGCGGAATGTGTGAGTTTCGTAAACCGGGATTTCTGGAACTGGCAAAAACACTTATAGCCAAAGGCTTTAAAGCTATCAAGATTCCCGCACATCGTCTGTTGCTGAAAGAGGGCAGGGTGATGCTGAATAGCCAAGAGATGATGCAGATGTTCCACTATATGGAAGAGCGGAATGTGATGCTTTCCATTGATTTGGCGGATGGGGCGACACAAGTTCCTGAAATGGAAGAGATAATTCAAGAATGTCCCCGGCTGAAGATAGCTATCGGACATTTCGGGATGGTCACGTTGCCGGATTGGCTCGAACAGATAAAGTTGGCACGCCACCTGAATGTAATGATTGAATCCGGAGGAATCACGTGGCTTTTCAATGATGAGTTCTATCCGTTCAAAGGCGCGGTTAGGGCTATTCGTGAAGCTGCGGATTTAGTCGGCATGGAGAAGCTGATGTGGGGTTCGGATTATCCGCGTACTATTACAGCTATCACCTACAAGATGTCCTATGACTTTGTGCTGAAATCACCTGAATTGTCAGAGAAGGAAAAAGCGCTTTTCCTAGGAGAAAATGCTCGGAACTTCTATGGCTTTACAGACCTTCCCGTGCTTCCTTACATCAAGAACATGTCTGAATGATTGAGAAAATAACCACATTGTGAAACAATATTATACCATGAAAAAAAATACATATACAATACCTCTGGCTTTGGTCTTCTGCCTTTTCTTCTTGTGGGCGATAAGCAGTAATCTGCTTCCTACGATGATACGGCAGTTAATGAAGACCTGCGAACTGAATACCTTTGAGGCTTCTTTTACGGAAACGGCCTATTGGCTTGCCTATTTCATCTTTCCCATCCCGATAGCCATGTTTATGAAACGTTACAGCTATAAGGCAGGGATTATCTTCGGATTGATATTGGCTGCTATCGGCGGTCTGCTTTTCTTCCCGGCAGCTATCTTGAAAGAGTATTGGGCTTACCTTTGCATCTTCTTCATTATTGCCACCGGAATGTGCTTCCTGGAAACAGCCGCCAATCCGTATGTCACCGTTTTAGGAGCTCCCGAAACAGCTCCCCGCCGACTGAACCTCGCCCAATCTTTCAATGGACTTGGTGCTTTCATCGCCGCCATGTTCCTAAGTAAGCTCATTCTTAGCGGAACTCATTATACACCCGAAACTCTTCCGGTTGATTATCCGGGTGGTTGGCAAGCCTATATCCAACTGGAAACGGATGCCATGAAACTTCCCTACCTGATATTGGCTTTGCTGCTTGTCGCCATAGCTGTTGTCTTTGTATTCTCCAAACTGCCGAAGATTGGAGATGAAGGCGCAGAAGTTTCTTCTGATAAAGCGACGGCTGACAATAAGAAAGAAAAGCTGATTGATTTTGGAGTACTGAAGCATTCGCATCTGCGTTGGGGAGTCATCGCACAGTTCTTCTATAATGGCGGACAGACGGCTATCAACAGTCTTTTCCTCGTATATTGTTGTACGTATGCCGGACTGCCCGAAGATACGGCGACTACTTTCTTCGGATTGTATATGCTCGCTTTCCTTTTAGGCCGTTGGATTGGTACGGGATTGATGGTGAAATTCCGTCCGCAGGATATGTTGTTAATCTATGCACTAATGAATATTCTCCTGTGCGGAGTGGTCATGATATGGGGCGGAATGGTTGGATTGTATGCAATGCTGGCTATTTCTTTCTTTATGTCTATCATGTATCCTACGCAGTTCTCCCTGGCATTGAAAGGATTGGGAAATCAAACAAAGAGCGGTTCGGCTTTTCTTGTCATGGCGATTGTGGGCAATGCCTGTCTCCCGCAGTTGACAGCCTATTTCATGCACGCGAATGAGCATATCTATTATATGGCATATTGCGTGCCGATGATTTGCTTTGTCTTCTGTGCCTATTACGGTTGGAAAGGCTATAAAGTAATCGATTAATAAACTTATTATCAAACATATCAAATGAAAGCAGTTCAAATTGTCAATCCCTTTGAAATGAAGGTGGTTGAACTGGAAAGACCGACTGTTGGATCCGGTGAAGTATTAGTAAAAATCAAGTATGTAGGCTTTTGCGGGTCAGACTTGAACACGTTCCTGGGCAAAAATCCGATGGTGAAATTACCCGTGATACCGGGACATGAAGTAGGGGCGGTGATTGAGGAAATCGGCCTGAATGTTCCGGCAGGTTTCGAGAAAGGAATGAATGTGACGCTGAATCCGTATACCAATTGCGGTAAATGTGCTTCCTGTCGTAATGGTCGGGTCAATGCCTGTGAACATAATGAAACATTAGGCGTGCAACGCAACGGAGTGATGTGCGAATATGCCGTATTGCCCTGGACAAAGATAATTCCTGCAGGCAATATCTCTTCCCGTGATTGTGCGCTGATTGAACCGATGAGTGTCGGATTTCATGCCGTATCGCGTGCCCAGGTTATTGACAACGAGTATGTGATGGTGATTGGCTGCGGTATGATTGGCATAGGAGCGATAGTACGTGCTGCCCTGCGCGGAGCAACGGTAATTGCTGTCGATTTGGATGACGAAAAACTGGAACTGGCGAAAAAAGTAGGTGCATCCTACGTGGTTAATTCTAAAACAGAAAATGTACACGAACGGATACAGGAAATAACGGAAGGATTGGGTGCTGATGTCGTGATTGAAGCAGTCGGTAGTCCGGTCACTTATGTGATGGCAGTAGACGAAGTCGGATTCACAGGACGGGTGGTTTGTATCGGTTATGCCAAGAGCGAAGTCGCTTTTCAGACGAAACTTTTCGTACAGAAAGAATTGGATATCCGTGGTTCCAGAAATGCATTACCGGCAGACTTCCGTGCGGTAATCAATTATATGAAAGAAGGGAATTGTCCGGTAGAAGAGCTGATTTCGAAGATTGCTAAACCGGAAGGAGCTTTGGAAGCTATGCAGGAATGGATGGCCAATCCGGGAAAAGTATTCCGTATTTTAGTGGAATTCTAAGATTCTGTCTATAAGGATGATAATAAAGGTGAAAGGTTTTATACCTTTCATCTTTTTTTATGCGTAAATGTAACGTGAATGATAGTCTTTGATACGAGGAAGTATGTTTTGTTAAATGAAATCGGTTAACTTTGCGCAGAACATGATAACCTATAAGTATAATAGAATGAATACAAAACTAAAATTTACACTTGGACTTTGCAGCTTTTGCCTGCTTTTTTCCTGTACTCAAAAACTACCTTATCAAGACACCTCTTTATCAGCAGAACAACGGGCTGAAGATTTGTTGCCCCGGTTGACATTGGAAGAGAAAGTGTCATTAATGCAGAATTCATCGCCTGCCATTCCGCGACTGGGAATCAAAGAGTATGACTGGTGGAACGAAGCACTGCACGGCGTAGGACGTGCCGGACTGGCTACTGTTTTTCCCCAGGCTATCGGTATGGGTGCTTCTTTCAATGATTCGCTATTATATGAGGTTTTCAATGCTACATCCGACGAAGCCCGCGTGAAATCACGCATCTTCAGTGAAGAAGGTCTGCTGAAACGTTATCAGGGATTAACCTTCTGGACACCGAATGTCAATATCTTCCGTGACCCTCGTTGGGGACGCGGTCAGGAGACGTATGGTGAAGACCCGTATCTGACAGGACAAATGGGAGTTGCCGTTGTCCGTGGTCTGCAAGGGACAGAAGACGGCAAGTATGACAAACTCCATGCCTGTGCCAAACATTATGCCGTTCATTCCGGGCCGGAATGGAACCGTCACAGCTTTGATGCGGAGAATATCGATCCTCGTGATTTGTGGGAAACCTATTTACCCGCTTTTAAGGATTTGGTGCAGAAAGCGGATGTCAAAGAAGTAATGTGTGCCTACAATCGCTTTGAAGGAGAGCCATGCTGTGGCAGCAATCGTCTGTTGATGCAGATTCTGCGTGACGAATGGGGATATAAAGGCATTGTTGTCTCCGACTGCGGAGCAATCTCCGACTTCTACCGCCCGGGGACACACGAAACTCACCCTGACAAGGAACATGCTTCGGCAGGTGCTGTGATTTCAGGCACGGACCTGGAATGTGGCGGCGCATATGCTTCCCTGACAGAAGCTGTGAAAGCCGGACTGATTGATGAAAAACAAATAGATGTTTCACTGAAACGTTTGTTGACTGCACGTTTCGAACTGGGAGAAATGGACGAAACACCTGCTTGGTCTGAAATCCCTTCATCTGTATTGAATAGCAAGGAACACCAGGCACTGGCTCTGCGTATGGCCCGTGAATCATTGGTACTCCTACAGAATAAAAACAATGTCCTGCCATTGAATACCAATCTGAAAGTGGCTGTCATGGGGCCTAATGCCAATGACTCCGTGATGCAATGGGGAAACTACAATGGCATACCTGCACATACGGTCACTTTACTGGAAGCTGTACGTGCCAAACTGCCGGCAGGGCAAATAATTTACGAACCGGGTTGTGACCGTACCAACAGGACAGCACTTCAAAGTCTGTTTGATGAATGCAGCATCAATGGAAAACCCGGTTTTGCAGCAGAATATTGGAACAATCGTAATCAGGAAGGTGACGTTGTTGCTACCGACCAAATCTCTACTCCATTCCATTTTGCAACAACAGGAGCTACCACGTTTGCTCCCGGCGTGGAACTGACCGATTTTTCTGCTCGTTATGAATCAGTATTCCGTCCATCAAAGTCGGGTAATGTCGATTTCCGTTTCCAGTTGGATGGCGAAGTGGTACTTACTATCGACGGTGAACAAGTCGCCCAAAAAGCATATGTGAAGAACCCGACGAATCTCTATACATTACAGGCAAAAGCCGGAAAAGAATATCGTATCGAAATCCGGTTTAAACAACGGAACGAAAGAGCAACGCTCGATTTTGACTTAGGCAAAGAAGTAAATGTCAACCTGAACACAGCCGTAGAAAAAGTGAAAGATGCTGATATCATTCTCTTTGCCGGTGGAATCTCCCCAAGTCTGGAAGGAGAGGAAATGCCGGTTACTATCCCCGGATTTAAGGGTGGCGACCGTACGGACATCGAACTTCCTGCTGTTCAGCGCGACTTATTGAAAGCCTTGCAGAAAGCAGGAAAGAAGATTATCTTCATCAATTATTCCGGTTCGGCTATGGGATTAGTGCCGGAAGCAGGTATCTGTGACGCTATTTTGCAAGCATGGTATCCGGGACAAGCCGGTGGAACGGCTATCGTAGATGTACTGTTGGGAGACTATAACCCTGCAGGACGTTTGCCGGTAACTTTCTATAAGAGTATTGCTCAAGTACCCGATTTTGAAGATTACTCAATGAAAGGACGTACCTATCGTTATATGCAGCAAGAACCGCTTTTCCCGTTCGGCCATGGCTTGAGTTATACAGACTTTACTTATGGAGAAGCTGAATTGAGCAAGAACACAATCGCCAAAGGTGAAAATGTAGTATTGACCATTCCGGTAAGCAATGCCGGACAACGTGATGGAGAAGAAGTGGTTCAGGTTTATTTGAAACGTCCGGGCGATAAGGAAGGGCCTCGCTATACCTTGCGTGCTTTCAAACGCGTTCATATTCCGGCCGGAAAAACTGAACAGGTCGTGATTCCTCTTACACGTGAAAGTTTTGAATGGTTCGACTCGGAAACGAATACCATGTGTCCGCTGGAAGGTACTTACGAACTGCTATATGGCGGGACATCAGACAAGGATAAACTAAAAACAGTAGTGATGAATGTGCGGTAATAATACATTCGGATTTTAATTATTCTTATAAGTTGACACGTGAAATCTATTGATTAAATCAATAAGGAAAGAACGACCTTGCTCCTTTAAAAGGAGCGGGTCGTTTCTTTTAAACCAAGACCCCGTTGGTTTTAAAGAAACGGGGCTTTCCTTTAAAAGAAAAAACAAGCATGGTAATATGTTGATATTCCGTAATTTATATACTTGTTAGGGAGAGTCCATGAAGTGCCTGTAACTTTTGGAACGGTGGTAATTATGTATTACTATTTATTCAATTAAGAATTGGCGTATCGGGCAATGGGGTATTCCTTCATAGCTATTTCCGCTGTCTTGCCACTGTCAATTTTTGTATATATCCGCCCTGTTTAATTATTGGCAGATATACAATACCTTAGTAGCAAACCTTAAGATTTACATATGTTAATCTTAGGATTTACAATGATAAATCTTAAGGTTTACTTTTGATGGTATAAAAAGGGTATTTGAAGTATTATTTAGTCCCGCAATCACTCATTCCGAATGAATCTGAGTTAATCTGAATCAATCTGGCATAATCCAAGACAATCTGAGGTAATGTACGTCCATTTGTGAAATGGAGATGATTTACCTTTGCAAAGTAATCGATTACAAATAGTCTCAAGTAATAACTAAAAAAATAAAAAGATTATGGCTTTAATTTACAGGGCGATACAATCGGGAATCGCAAATAAAGAAGGTGAGAAATTGTGGCATTTGAGTTTGGTAAAAATGAAAGATGTAATTGTGACGCAGACTTTGGCTGAGCAAATAGCGGAAAAATCTTCGTTGAGTGCAGGTGATGTACATAATGTGATTAGGAATTTAATGTCTACCATGCGCATGTATTTGCTAAATAGCTATACAGTGAAGTTGGAAGGATTAGGCTCTTTTACGATGATTGCACAAACTAGAGGTAAGGGAGCAAAAACAGCAAAAGAAGTAAGTCCTAATCAGATCACTTACTTACGTTGCCAGTTTACCCCGGAATATACGCAGCCGGCAGGTAGTATACGTACACGTGCCTTGATACAGGGTGTGAAGTTTGCGTCAGTCGAACAGTTTAAAAACATGCTGATAGGTGGATTGAACGAAGGTGGCGATGAAGAAGATAAGGATGATAATGTGGGAGGTGGTGGCTCTGGGGAAACACCGGATCCGGCAGCTTAGTTGAAATGATTCTTTAAGGTTGAATGAACATTCAGGTTTGATTTGTCCCCAATAGTATTCTAACTATTGGGGGCTTTTATAATAGAGCTAATAATTGGGGATATTGTCTTTATCGCTATATATTTAACGATGTGAAAGATTGTATGCATCAATCACCTTCTTTACCGAACCATGCAGTAACAACAGCTTTTGCGCATGTTCGTAGTCCAGACCCAGTTCTTCCATAATCATCCGTGTTCCTCTTTCCACTAATTTCTGATTGCTCAACTGCATATTCACCATCTTATTTCCTTTCACCCGTCCGAGTTGAATCATCACCGAAGTACTGATCATATTCAGAATCATTTTCTGTCCGGTGCCGGATTTCATGCGCGAACTTCCCGTCACATATTCCGGCCCGACAATCATTTCGATGGCTACATCGGCTTCTGCCGCCATCGGAGAATCGGGATTACTGGTGATACAACCGGTCAGGATGCCATGCTTGCGGGCTTCCCGTAGAGCACCGATTACATAAGGCGTAGTGCCGGAAGCCGCGATGCCGATAACGGTATCCTTATCGTTGATATGATACCCGGTAAGTTCTTCCCATCCCCGGTTCATATCGTCTTCGGCGCCTTCCACCGGATTGCGCAGGGCAGTATTTCCACCTGCTATCAGTCCGATAATCCACGTAGGCGGCATGCCGAATGTCGGCGGTATCTCCGAAGCATCCAGTACGCCCAGGCGACCGCTTGTGCCTGCACCCATATAGAAGATACGTCCGCCCTGTTTCATACGGGGGACAATCAGGTTGACAAGTTGCTCGATTTGTGGAATGGCCTTCTGTACGGCCAGTGCCACTTTCTGATCTTCACGGTTGATGTCTTCTAATATTTCTCGTACAGGCTTCTTTTCTAAATCGTCGTAGAGGGATGATTGTTCGGTTATCTGCATTGGGATGATTACAAATATCTGATTATAAGTTACTAAGAATAAACTATAATTGGTCGCACGGAACAGTGTGATACCGGATTAACCCTTCCATCGGGCTTTGGAGAATCTTACCGATGCTGACTCCCGTTTCCTGTGCGGCTTCCTGCAATATCTCCCTGTAACAATAAGCTACCGAACCGATGAAATGTGCCAGATACTGTGCATAGTCATATTGCATCACATTTCTTCGTAGGAAAGCGATGAAACTGTTGAGGACTAACCGGCGGATACCAGGCTCTTCCAAATGCTGCGCGATGAAAGGAGAAAGGCTTGCCAAAAAACGGTTCGGGAAAGGTTGACGGTAGACCCGGTCGATGATTTCGGGAGCTGTCAGGTCGAATTGTTTGAGGAATGCTTCCTTTACGGCAGGGGAGAGTTGGTTTTTCAGGATATCACCTACTAACAATTTTCCCAGCACTGCGCCGCTTCCTTCGTCGCCTAAGATAAATCCCAGTGGTGAGACGTTGTTGACAATTTCTTTTCCATTGTAAAAGCAGGAGTTGGAACCTGTTCCGAGGATACAGACAATACCTGCCTCGTGTCCGCATAGCCCGCGGGCAGCAGCCAACATATCCGAATAGGCTTTGATGTTGCCGACAATGGGTAAACTGTCGGCAATCGCCCGCCGGATGACGGGGGCTTTTTCGGGTGTACAGCCTGCACCGTAGAAATAGACGGAGTTAATCGTTCCTTCCGGTAGTTGCGGCAGGAGTGAATGGGTCAGCTCCTGTTGAACTTCTTCTTCCGATTGGAAGAAAGGGTTGAGCCCTTTCGTTCCGATTCGTTTGATAGGTGTGTCGTTGAGTACGACACACCAGTCGGTCTTGGTAGAACCGCTATCTGCAATCAGTATCATATCTTGATGTATATTTTCTTTTTATATAATATATATCCTATTGCCCAGTTGAGCAGGACGAATAGTATGGCATAAGCAAGGGAGCCCCCTTCATTCCCGAAAACGGGTTGTAGGACATTGGTATAAAAGGCCTGCTGCAAGGAAGTGCTTTCTCCCTGGCAAGTGACGGTTATGACGCCTAGCAGGATGGAGAGAACATCTGCCAGTACATAGATAAAAAGCGGATTCACTCCGAAAGACTCGAAAAAACGGCTCCATTTCTTGTATCCTTCTATGTCGATTATCCAAACAAGCAAAGCCAGCAGACTGGAACCTAGTCCGCAAGTGACCAGGACAAAAGTCGGTGACCATATCTTTTTGTTGAACGGGCAGCCGTAGCTGAGCAGGAAACCTGCGAAAGTGAGGATAGTTCCGATAAGGAAGAGCCGTTCTAGTTTCTCGCGGATATCTTTTACTTCCATCAATAGTTTGCCGACGCAGAAACCTATCAGTACGTGGGCGATGGAAGGAATAGTGCTGAGAAGCCCTTCCGGGTCGATGTGGTTGTCCTGATACATGTGTGCGTCTCCAAGGATGCTACGGTCTACAATGGAAAGAATGTTTGTTTCATTGTAGGCGAATCCGTTGCCGGTGATGAGGATGATAAAGTAGCCTGCTAATAATACAAAAATCAGATAAGGTATATACTTGTGTTTGATAAGCAAAGCGATTAATGCGGACGCTCCGTAGCAAAGGGCAAGTCGCTGCATCACTCCCAAAAACCGGATTTGGGCAAAGGGGAGTGGGTCGTGATGGTAGCAAAGCAAGGCAAACCAGTTGATGGCAATGCCGATAAGGAAGATGACGATGGTTCTTTTGATAATCTTCAGGGCAGCGGGGGTACTGAACGTGAAGTTATACTTTCTGAGTGAGATGTAGGTAGAGATTCCCATGATAAACATGAAGAAAGGGAAAACCAGGTCTGTGGGGGTAAGCCCGTTCCATTGAGCATGTTTAAGAGGAGAATATACGTATCCCCAAGACCCCGGATTATTTACCAGAATCATTCCTGCGATGGTAATGCCCCGCATTACATCGAGTGCCAGCAGGCGTTTGTTACTTGTTACATTCATGACTGTTACTTGTTAATGTGTTAAGTTATTAAGTAAATTGTTTATTGTTTCTTTCCAAAAGAATCATCCAACCGGTTGCGAATCATTAATGAAGCGATAATGCCGGGTATGGTACAAATACATACCCAGATAAAGAAGCTGGTGTAACTGGTGTGTTCCTGTATCCAGCCTGCGGGCATTCCCGGAATCATCATGCCCAGTGCCATAAATCCGGTTCCGATTGCGTAATGGGCAGTTTTGTGCTCGCCTTCCGCAATATAAATCAGATAAAGCATATAAGCTGTGAAGCCGAAGCCGTAGCCCAGTTGCTCGATAGCTACACAGATGGCTATAAACAGGGGATTATCCGGAGTGGTGGCAGCCATCCATACGTATAAAATATCCGGCAGGTTGATGGCTAGTGCCATGGGGAGTATCCATTTCCTGAATCCGTCTCGTGAAACAAGGAAGCCGCTGATAATTCCACCGACTAGCAGGGCTATGACACCTATCGTGCCGTAAATCATGCCGACTGTTGCCGTAGATAATCCCAGCCCGCCTTTATCCGTAGTATCGAGCAGGAAAGGAGAGGCTATTTTGGTTAATTGCGATTCTCCCAAACGGTAGGTGAGCAGGAAGAAGAACATAAGCCCTAAATGCTTCTTCTTGAAGAAAGTGACGAAAGTCAGGAGAAAATCTTCCAATAACTTTCCCGGTGTCAGGCCGGAGCGTTTGACATCAGAACTGGGGCGGGGCAGAATAAAGCGATGGTATAGGGTAAGCGCAAGAAATAATCCCGCCAGAAAGTAAAACGTGATGCTCCATGCCAAAGGAATGTTGTTTAGCGATGTCTCCAACCATCCTGCCAGCATCACAAGAATACCTTGACCGAAAATATTGGCGAGCCGGTAGAATGTATTTCGGATACCTACAAAGAAAGATTGCTCTTTGTTGTTGAGCCCGAGCATATAGAAACCGTCCGCTGCTATGTCATGCGTAGCCGAGCTGAACGCCAACAGCCAGAAAAAGGCAAGGGTGAATTGCACATAGTGGGGCGTAGGAATAAAAAAGGCTATTCCTGCAAATCCGGCAGCAATGAGTCCTTGCATGGCGATAACCCAGGCACGCTTCGTTTTAACCAAATCGACGAAAGGACTCCACAAAGGCTTGATAGTCCAGGGGAGATAAAGCCAGGAAGTATATAAGGCTATTTCCGTATTGGATAATCCCAGGCGCTTGTACATGATGACGGCAATAGTCATTACCGCTACATAGGGTAGCCCTTCTGCAAAGTAGAGGGTTGGAATCCAACTCCAGGGATTTTTGTTTATGGTTGGCGTTGTCATGGCATCAGTCTGATTTTATTTATATTGTCTCTCAATCATACTACCGGGGTAGTAGTGAGATAGTATCTCTTCGTATTTATAACCTTTTTCTCCCATTACGGCAGCACCAATCTGGCAAAGCCCTACTCCATGTCCCCATCCGGCACCGGTGAGGATAAAGTGGGAAGGGATTTTTTGCTCTTCTTCTTTGTATTCTCTATCTTCTTCTTTGTATTCCTTATCCACAACGAAAGCGGAGCTATATAAATGGGAGTTCGATAACGTACGGCGTATTTCCAGTTCTTTTCCGATGGTGAGTGTGCGTAGCGTGCCTACTATCTTCAGTCGGACGAGACGACCGGACGTTCCTCTTTCTACGGGAATTAAATCTATAATCTTCCCGAAATCAATGCCCGAGCGTTTGTGAATCAGTTCGGACAGTTCTTCTTGGGAATAGCTTACCTTCCAACGATAGAAGTCCGCAGTCTCCTGGTCGTAGTTATTTAAAACCTGACTGAGAATCTTCTTGTCCTGTGTGTTGCAGAATGCGACGGGCGAAGTGCGTATCCATTTGTCGGCTTCGGCTTCTATGGTCAGGTCAGGAAGTTTGTTTGTAGTTTGGCTGTCCCGTTGTCCGATAAGATAAGGATGCCTTACATTCTCCCAGCAGTTCTGGAATTCTTCAAAAGCGCCGCCGCAACATTTGGAGAAGCGGGCGTCACAAATCTTTCCTTTGTACATAAGTGCTTCACCCCGTGTAGCGGAAACAGCCTCAATAGCCCGTGACGTTGAGGCACGTGTGATTCCTTGATAACGCTGGCAATGGTCGTCGGCACATACATCAAAGTTTTTGTGGGCTTCATGGTCGTACCATTTGATAAATTGAGAATTGAGAATTGAGAATTGAGAAATGGCTGCGCTGTCCGGTTGCATCTTATTTTTTAATTTTTCATTCTCAATTTTTAATTTATTAAGTAGCCAGCTTCGGGAGATAACCGCATGTGCTTTCAGGAGTTCCAAAGAAGCCGTTACGCTCATTTCTGATGAAATCACGCTGGTGAGATAATCTTCGATGGAAATTATATTGATGGCGGTCAGCTTGTCGTCTTCAACGATAATCTTCAATTCACCTTTGAATCTCTGAACTTCTTTACGTTCCCAATGGAAATTGATACCGATGGTTACGTCCTGCAATTCAAAAAAAGAAGACGTCGTTTGTTGGGGAGTGAAGGACAATTCATCATATTCTTTTTCCTGCCAATAGATTTTCCCTTTCCGATAAACGGCTTGCTGTATTCCGGAGATTGCTATTCCATCAGAAGAAATGAATTCATCCGGGAAAGAGAATTGAATCTCTTTCCCGGAAAGAATACCAACTGCTATTTGAGGCTCTGTCATAAGGCGGCTTTAATGCGTTCTGCTATTTCTTGTAGTTTTTCTTTAGATATCGATACTTCCTGATAGATATCATATACCTTTTCAGGAGTCAGTTTCTCCATATCCTCTTCGCGTACTATAGGGAATATGCCGTTCATTTCAGCAATAGCGGGACTGATGAGAATTTGTTCGTCTCCTTTGGCGTAATAACAGTCAGGACGGTGCTTGCTGCGTAGGAAGATAACACAATTGTAAGGGCGTTCGGCCACTGACTCAAATTCATCGTCGTAGTGCTCTCCAAAAAAATCTTTGGTGCATTCCAAGCCATACCAGGCAAGAATATTCATCATGGGTTCCTTGCCGTTGCTATCGGCGGCTAAGATGTCGTAAATCAAGTGAAAGGCTAGCGACATTATATTCTTGTTCTTTGCCCGAATAGAGATAAAACTGAACGGGAAATTTTCATAATAGATTTCCACATTGTCGTTATCTATTATTTTATTGCTGTCGTAATATGTCCCCTGCATACTTTCCTCTTTACCGCAAGCCTGAAAATGGGCATGATCGGGAGCGGAAGCTCCACATTCCGGTCCATTATACAAAATGAAGTATTCTTTCATTCTGTCTGTGAATTCTATCATATCATTAAAACGCCCGGCTATGGATTGCGGCTTGTGTTCCTTGTCTACAATTGTAAAGTGGTGCTTAAATATGGGATAGGGATTAACCAGTATCTGATAATTCCCAAAACTGAGGAACTCTTGTTCCTGCGGTCGGTTTGTTTGGCAGAGGAAGCAAGGCCGTGAGTGAATAGAGACAGTATCTGTCTGTGCGGTAGCCGAAAGTATACGTTTAGGATTAAGGAATAGCTGCGCGCTGAAATATTTGCCATCCATCCTTTTAATTATTTTTTTCGTTCGTGACTGATACTGTTCCAGTGCCTGGTAATTCTCTTTGGCAAGTTTCCATGAAAGGATCTGCTTTTGGAATAACTGTTCGATTTCCTGCTGAAAATTCTCTAATCTCGTTTTTTGTTGCAGGATGCGCTGTTCCAATTCCCACGTACGAAGTCGGTCTTTATATAGATTATTCTGGTTGACTTTTTCAACAGACAGTGCGGCATCCGAGTTGCCTTCCCAACGGCGGCAAAGGTAAATCACGTCGTATATTCTGCCTATCTGATAATCGTGTGAGATTTTCAATCCAAGGGCATAGTCTTCTCCATAACTTGTGTTCGGGACTTTGATTTCCCGAAGAATGGGCGTGTAGAATGCACGGGGAGCTCCCAGACCGTTGATACGTAATGCATTGTTTCGTCCGTTGTCGGGCGTCCATTCCTTATGGTCGATGATGCCGGGGGCAATTTCCTGCATATCAAAATTAGTCATCTTATAAGTGCCGATAACCATCGCGCAATTCTGTTCATAGAAAGCATTAACCATAATTTGCAGCGCATGTTCGTCTTTATACACGTCGTCGCTATCCAGTTGGACGGCAAACTTTCCGCATTTCTCGTGATGGATACCTACATTCCAACATCCGCCTATACCGAGGTCATCTCTTTCGGGAATGACGTGAATCAGTCGCTTGTCCGAACTAAGTTCACGCAGAGCTTCACTGGTTCCGTCTGTCGAATGGTTGTCGATGACAATGACATTGAACGGAAAGGTCGTTTGCTGGTTCAGTGCCGAGCATACGGCATCTTTGATTGTGCGAATACGGTTGCGTACGGGTATAATAACAGAAGCTTCATATTCAAAAGTATGGGAAGAGAAGTCTACGGGACAGAAGTTGGGATAAAGATATCCGCCGATCTCCTTCAAATGCCTGGTGCATGCCTGTTCCATTTCAATCTGTACCTGACGGTTTTTAGGATCTACATAATCGAACTGCTTCTCACCGCTTTTCCGCTTGTCGCTTTCTACTTCGGTATATAGATATTCGTTGATATGTACCAGTTTGTTCTTTTGGGATATTTTGAGTCTCAAATCATACAAGCCTGCATATTGATATTCCTCTTCCGTATCTTTTATCGCTTCCTTGAATGTGTTGGCATTGAACAGTAATACCGAACCGAAATCGAAATCATCTCGTAGGCTACCGGGTTGATAGTCAATGACCGGAGCAGGTTTTAGCACACCGTCCACTTGTTGGTAATGATCTGCATAGACCATGCCTGCTTGGGTCATTTCCATGACTTGAACCATTCTTTCAAGAGCGAACATGCCTAGTCGCAGCGCAGTACGTTTGGTGTAAACTAAAGTATATGCTTTATCAGAATGTTCTGCAATAGCCCGCATCGCTTGTGTCGATTGCATTTTCTCTACGGAGATGAGTTCGCATCCGGGGATGCAGACATTGGTAATCGGTGATGCCAATAAATAAATCTTGTCTACCAGTGTCGATGCTCGTAACTCCTTAACCGTCTGCATCGTTTCTTCCAACCTGCTGAAAGGAAGAAAACAGTTGATTGTTGTTTTCATTATTTTATTTCTTGTTTTGTAGTATGAGTTGTGAAAGATGTTTCTTTGTCTTGTCTTTTGATGAGCAAACAAAGCCCGAGGAATGTGAACAGGGCATTGATAATCAACAACTCGTAACTGATTTGGTAACCGTTGAACCAGGCTTCCGAATTTCTTTGCAGGATATAGCAAAGTGCAGGGGACGCGATAGCTGCTAACGGGATATATTTATCATAAACTTGTTTCTTGGTGAAGATGCCAAAAGCAAACAGTCCTAAAATAGGGCCGTATGTATAACTTGCCAATGTGTAAATCGCGTCAATTACACTGGTATTGTTTAGCAGATTGAAAACGAAAATAACCGCTCCCATGACGACTGCCATGCCAATGTGTACATGCTTTCGTATCTTACTGAGTGCGGCTTCCTCTTTTTTCTGTGCATGTAGGATGTCTACGGTAAAGGAAGTGGTCAGTGCTGTCAAGGCAGATCCTGCCGCAGAATAGGCGGAAGCTATCAGCCCGATTATGAACAATATTCCGACTATGCCGGGAAAATAGTTTCCGGTAGCGACCATCGGAAATAGCTCGTCGCTTTTTCCTGGATTCTCAATACCTTGCTGCGCTGTAAAAGTATAAAGCAATACTCCCAACATCAGAAAAAGCAGAATGACAAAGAACTGGGAAATTCCGCTTGTAATCATATTCTTCTGTGAATCCCGGAAATTTTTGCAGCTTAGGTTGCGCTGCATCATATCCTGGTCGAGCCCGTTCATGGCAATGACGGTGAATATCCCCGCGAGGAATTGCTTGAAGAAATACCGCTTGTCATTGACATCATCAAAAAAGAATGTCTTGGAGAAGTCACTGTCCGAAATCGTAGTGACCAGACCGTTGAAATTCAGATGCAGACTGGAAGCGATATAATAGATACAAAGGACGACAGAAACTACCAGACAGAATGTTTTCAGGACATCTGTCCATATCAATGACTTCACCCCGCCGCGGAATGTATAGAGCCATACGATAAATACGGTTAGGATAACATTCAGCAAGAACGGGAGATGAAAAGGTTCGAAGATAAGCAGTTGCAATGTCAGGCATACGAGAAAGAGCCGGACGGCTGCCCCCAACATCTTTGAAATAAAGAAGAACCATGCGCCCGTCTTATAGGATGAACTTCCGAACCTGTTTTCCAGATATTCGTAAATGGAAACTAAATTCATGCGGTAAAAGAGAGGAACGAGCACAAACGCTATGATAATCTGTCCGACTATAAATCCGAGTACCATTTGCAGATAAGAAAAGCTGCTTGCCTGCACCATACCCGGAACGGAAACGAAAGTAACTCCGGAAATCGTGGAACCGATCATGGCAAAGGCTACTATATACCAAGCTGATTTACGATTCCCAACAAAGAATCCTTCATTGTCGGCTTTGCGTCCTGCTATATAAGAAATAGTGAACAGGATTATAAAGTATGCCACAATAGTAATAGATATGACGGCTGGGCTCATTATCTGCTGTTTAAATTCGTTTGGAGATAAAATATCTTGAATTATGTAGCAAATATAGCTGTTTTCGATGATATAATCCAATAAACAGATGTAATAAAGAGCATTCTTCCTCTATACAAATTATCAGCCAGTGTTTTTTCTCAACCATTCTCACCCCTATGAGAAAAAATACTCATATCTATGAGTATTTTTTCTCGTAAGAGTGAGAATAACCCCTCGCCAGAGCATGCTGACAAGGGGATTATGTGGAACTCAAATGGATTATTGTTTCTTATAAAGAAGGTATTTCTTGGATGCACCGGCATAGATGCCAGTATTTTCAAAATCACATAGGATGCTTCGGGTATCTTTGGAAACCTTGGGAATACATACATCTACTTTGACACACGACTGGCTTTGTGCAGGGTCGGCAATATGCAATTCCGCATTGTCCTGATAGATGTTTTTGAGCATTAGTGTACATGCTTTGTCCACCTTTACGGTAATCTCCTTATGAGTGAAAGTTCCTTTCCTATAAAATACCATTTGCCAGATATTCAGCTTTTTGTGTCTTACAATCTGCATCGAATCCGTATTGACTAGGATTTCAACAGGATTCTTTTTATTGTATGTGTCCATCTGCCGGGCGGAAGTTATCCCCGGTATTATGATATATGCATAGGTGGCGTTGTGAGGAGTAGTTCCGTGGTCAAATCCAAGAGTGAAGACTTCCCGGTGTTGCATCTCTTTCGATTCGGTATGGTTAATGTCATACCATGAGCCTGCTTGTTGCTCATTGTTCAGGTATATCCGCCCGCCTTGCGGAAAAATATATCCGATTTCGTTATGTAAAGTCCAGTCGGGAGAATCGTAGGAAAATTCTCCTTTCTTTATAGCTGTTTGTTTCTTGTTCTGTGATACTAGTATATTCTTGTCGTTCAGCAGGCATTGGTTGATTGTAGTGTATATAGGCGCGTGAGAAGTAGAATTGATTCCTGCTCCTAAACATACCACTTCATTATCGAAGAAGAACCATGCTTTTTTGGCACCGGTATTGACTCCTGCATAGTTATCTGTGTAGGAGTAGGCGGATACTCCGTAGATACTGTCGGATACACCACCGGCAAAAGTCGATGTTCCCCTGGTCTGCCAGTCGCTTGCAGCCATCGGAATCGTATCCAGTTGCGGAGCGGTTGTTCCGGGGATTCTGCACCAGTTCCATACAGGAAGGATATTAACGTATTCGTTGCCTTGTGTTGCTATATTGGTGCATCCGTCCGACAGGAAATAAGTCTTTAAGTTTTCTCCGTTACCGTATTCGCAACGCATGGTACGGGTGGATACTATGCGGACGTCGAAAGTATATCCGGGACGTACGTGCAGGGTATAATCTCCCCGGAAATAATGTGTGTGCAGTGGTTGTAATTTATAATCGGCAGGCTGCTTGCCTTTCAGGCGTGCGATGATGGTCTTATATTCGTCGGCATGTTCCGGATCGAGAACAATCATCCGTTCGGCAAACAGCGCAGTGGCACTTTTGTCGGTTATATCTTTCCGGCTTATACCTCTGCCGAGTACGTCGAAGAGCATGTGTTGTCCCCGAATGGTCTGGTAATAAGTCCCGCGCATGAATTTGCTCAGAATCCGTATCTTTTCGGCATCCAACGCATATCGGGTTCCTTGCGTGTACATGGCTACCTGTGTGGTTCCTTTCAGAATTTCATCACCGTATCCGCCGATATAAAGCTGTACCCCATGTTGAAAGTAAGAGTTGTCATGTTGGAAACCTTCTTTGACTGTGTATTCTATCGGGCTGTAAGCATTTTCGAGAGCCGTTTTCAAGTCGGTTTCGTTCTTTTCCAGACAGGCACGGTAAATCCAGTGAAGCGCAATGTCTGTCCGGTTGGCACCCGTCCATTTGGCAGGATCTCCGCCATCTTTACGTATGCGTTGCAAGGTTTTGGTTTCCAGTGCTGCCGGTATCTGTTTTTGACCGGTACGCATCTGTATAAGCAATATGCCGATTTTCTGTGGTTCGGCAATTTGGTTGTACCACCAGTTGTTACAGTGCGGATTACGTTCATACCAATATTCCAGTCCTTTCACTATCTTATTGTAAATGTCCTCGCTCTGATAGTAAGTGTTCTGCGGATTGGTATAGGCAAAAGCAAAATCATACAGTCGGTTTATGTGGATGAGAGGCTCCCAATTGGTGCGGTCGCGGCGGCTGTAGTCTACATCGGTAAAACAGCCTTTGTCGGAGTTGTATTTGTTTAAAGCCTCGTCAATAAGTGGATTTTGTGCAAAATCTTTTCTTATTTTCTCCATTAGAGTTTCAAATTCATCATGATTGGAGATAACTTGCTTGTTGACTGTATTCTTATTGCTATCAGCTATGACAGGTGCAGACGTACATAAGATTAAAAGTAATATTCCGATAATGCGGCAAATAAGTTTCATGCTGGTTTTATTTTAAATGGTTGTATCAAGTCATTGCGGGACAAAGATATGGAAAACTATTGAATGAAAAAACAAGACTTCCTGTTTTGAGTGAATGTAAAGAAACAAACTGGGACTGTGGATGATAAAAAATGCCGGTTGTAATGGAAGTTACAGCCGGCATCCCATGTAGGATAGAACGTTTCTTATTTATTTTTCATCATTCTGACGAATTTCCACCCGGCGAATCTTGCCGCTGATAGTCTTCGGGAGTTCTTCCACAAATTCAATCACACGCGGATATTTATAAGGAGCAGTCACTTTCTTCACATGATTCTGTAATTCCTTAATGAGTTCCTCTCCGGCACGTGCTTTATAGTCTTTGGATAGAACAATCGTAGCTTTTACTACCTGTCCGCGAATCTCGTCGGGTACTCCGGTAATAGCACATTCCACAACAGCCGGATGAGTCATCAACGCACTTTCCACTTCGAACGGGCCGATGCGGTAACCGGAGCTCTTGATAACGTCGTCTGCACGGCCGACAAACCAAAGGTAGCCGTCTTCGTCTTTCCAAGCAACGTCTCCAGTATAATAGATACCATCATGCCAGGCTTCGTGTGTACGTTCCGCATCGCGGTAGTACTCTTTGAAAAGTCCGAGAGGCTTGCCTTTGCTGGTGCGGATTACGATTTGTCCCTGCTCTCCGGCTTCAACAGAACGGCCTTCGTGGTCGATCAGGTCAACATCGTATTGCGGATTCGGCAGTCCCATGCTTCCCGGTTTCGGTTCCATCCAAGGCATGGTGGCGATAGTCAGGGTAGTTTCCGTCTGTCCGAAACCTTCCATCAGTTTGATACCTGTCAGTTTCTTGAATGTCTCGAATACGGCAGGATTCAGAGCTTCACCGGCAATCGTACAGTATTTGAGTGAAGACAAGTCGAACTTCGTCAGGTCTTCGTGAATCAGGAAGCGGAAGATAGTAGGCGGCGCGCAGAGGGAAGTGACATGATAATTCTGTATCATTTCCAAAATGGCGGCGGGAGTGAATTTCTCGTGGTCATACACGAAGATGTTTGCTCCGGCAATCCATTGTCCGTAAAGTTTTCCCCATACGGCTTTTCCCCAGCCCGTATCAGCGATGGTAAGGTGAAGGCTGTTCTCGTCCAGATTATGCCAGAAGCTACCTGTTACGATATGACCTAACGGATAAGTAAAGTCATGCGCCACCATTTTAGGTTCGCCGGTAGTGCCGGAAGTGAAATACATTAGCGAAATATCATCGTTGGTATTTGCATGTCTCGGACGTACGAACGGGGCGGCATTCTCTATTCCCTGATGGAAATCTTCGAAACCTTCGGGGATTTCCGGGCCGACGCTGACCAGTTTCTCGACAGTCGGGCAGTCGGGCAGGGCATCTTTGATATGTTGCAGGATGATTCCTTCACCGGCGGCTACAATCATTTTGATGTCGGCAGCGTTGCAACGGTAGATAATATCCTTTTTGGTCAACAGGTGAGTGGCGGGGATAACGGTTGCTCCCAGCTTGTGAAGGGCGATAGTGCTGTACCAGAACTCGTAACGGCGTTTCAGAATCAACATTACCATGTCGCCGCGACCGATGCCCAGACTTTGGAAGTACGAGGCGGTCATGTCCGTATATCGCTTCATGTCGGCGAATGAGAACTGGCGGCTCTCGCCTTTGTCGTTTGTCCAGAGCAATGCGTTCTTGTCGGGTTGTTCGGCAGCCCAGGCATCTACTACGTCATAACCGAAGTTGAAGTTCTCCGGGACGTTTATTTTCAAGTTTTTGATAAAATCCTCTTGTGAACTGAAAGAGGTCTGTGATAAAAATCTTTCTACCATGATATTATTACATAATTACTGCCAGAAAACGTACCGTTTTGCCATCGAGCGCTTTCATGCCATGTGGGAGTTTGGAATTGAAATAGATACTGTCTCCTTGATTGAGGATGATTTCTTTGCCTTCGATATTGATGAGCATACGTCCTTCAATCACAAGGTTGAATTCTTGTCCGTTGTGTTTGTTATAATGGATAGGTTCGTCGTCCCCTTTCGGTTCAACGGTAACGATGAACGGGTCGGCAGTGCGGTTCATGAAGCCCGATGCCAGTGACTGGTATTTATAGGCTTTCGTACGTTCAATGCTGACGCCTTTGCCTGCGCG
Source organism: Bacteroides congonensis (assembly GCF_900130125.1). Classification (GTDB taxonomy): domain Bacteria; phylum Bacteroidota; class Bacteroidia; order Bacteroidales; family Bacteroidaceae; genus Bacteroides; species Bacteroides congonensis. The sequence continues at coordinate 226,141 of NZ_FQXY01000010.1, read as the reverse complement.
GGTTACGAAATAACTACTCATCTTAGGTTCTTCGCCGAACATCAGGGCGTCGAGGGCAACATTATACGTACGTGCAATCTTCTGCAGCATGCTGACAGAAATGTCGTATTCTCCTGTTTCTGCAAGTCGGTATTCTTCAGCAGAGATGTCGCTGTCGCGGGCAATGTCCTCAGAAGTCAGTTCCAGTACATCACGCAATCCGCGAAGGCGTTCTGCTATCTGTTTAATTTGGTCATTCATACAAGTAGTCGGTATTTTATGATTAATAATTTTGTGGTTTTATTTGGATGCTTTCATCGCTTGGATGATAGCGGAAGTGAAGCCGTTATGCTCCAGTTCATTGATTCCTTTGATAGTGATTCCGCCCGGGGTAGTCACTTTGTCGATTTCTACGCTGGGGTGGGTGTCATTATTCAGAATCAGTGCGGCTGCCCCTTTCAGTGATTGGGCTACCATGGTCATGGCGTCTTTCGGGCGGATACCCATTTCGATGCCGGCTTGCATGGCTGCTTGCACGTATTTCAGAACGTAGGCGATGCCACAGGAAGCCAGTGCGGTGGCTGCCGCTATCTTGTCTTCGGGGATGAGCATCACGGTGCCCATTTCCTTGAAGAGTTGGAGAACGAATTTATCCTGTTCGTCGTTGGTATTTCGTGCGGCAACGAGTGTCATGCTTTCCAGTTCGCTGATAGCGGTGTTGGGGATAAGGCGGAACATCGGCATTTCCGGTGATACCACATAATGCGCCAGTTCCTCGAAACTGATGCCGGCGGCTACCGAGATAAGTATCTGTTTGCTTTTTAGTTTCAACTCGCGCATTACGGGTTGCATGAACCAAGGCTTTACGGCAAGGATAACGATGTCTGCTCCCAGCGCCGCTTCGGCATTGTTGTGAGTTGTAGAGATACCCGGAAATTCTTTTTTCAATTGTTCCAGTTTGCCTGCACTGGGGTTGGATATGATGATATCCGAGTCTTCTATCAGACTTCCTTTTGCCAGGCCGCGAGCGATGGAACCGCCCATATTGCCTGCACCGATGATAGCTATTTTCATATTACGCTTGTTTTTAATGAGTTGTCATAGACAAAGGTAACGGTAAATTGCGAAAAAACAAAAAGCAGCCTGAATAAGAAATAAATTTCTGATAGAGACTGCTTTTATCGTTGGCTGTTTATTAATCAAATGAGCGTTTAGAGTACCTTCTTGAAGCGCGCAAGGAACTCGTCCGCTTCTTCCATGCTGAGACAGAGAGGCGGCAGAAGACGCAGTACGTTCGTACCGCTTGCTCCCGTGAACACGTGCTCGTCATAGATGAGACGGCTGCGCAATTCCTTGATGGGGTTTTCAAATTCGAGTCCAATCATAAGCCCGCGTCCGCGTACTTCTTTGATTTGCGGGAATTTCTTCAACTCTTCCAGCAAGTAGTTACCTACTTTAGCCGCGTTTTCTACCAGGTTTTCCTGTTCGATAACGTCCATTACGGCAAGGGCTGCCGAGCATGCCAGATGGTTTCCGCCGAAAGTGGTTCCTAGCTGTCCGTACACAGGCTTGAACATCGGACTGATAAGAACACCCGCCATCGGGAATCCGTTTCCGATACCTTTGGCTACGGTGATAATGTCCGGTTTGATGTCATTGTACTGGTGGGCGAAGAATTTACCGCTACGTCCGTATCCGCTCTGAATCTCGTCGAGAATCAGGATAGTGCCTGTCTCGGTACATGCCTTGCGGAGTTCCTGCATAAATTCGGTAGTCGGTATCTTGATGCCGCCTACACCTTGTATTCCTTCAATGATAACGGCGCATACGTCTCCTTTAGACAATTCCTGCTTCATGGCTTCGGTGTCATTCAGAGGAAGATAGACAACGTGACCGTTGTTGTTGATAGGAGCGATGATGGACGGATTGTTGGTCGCTTCTACTGCCAGTGAAGTACGTCCGTGGAAGGCTTTGGTGAAAGAAACCACTTTGGTACGTCCGTTGTAGAAAGAAGCCAGTTTCAGCGCGTTCTCATTCGCTTCGGCACCGCTGTTGATAAGGAACAGGCTGTAATCCTCATAGCCGGAAATTTTTCCCAGCCGTTCGGCTACCTGTTGTTGTAGCTTGTTGATTACCGAGTTCGAGTAGAAACCAAGATTGGCTACCTGGTTGCTAATCATCTCTACATAGTGAGGGTGTGCGTGTCCGATGGAGATAACGGCGTGTCCGCCGTAAAGATCTAAGTATTCAGTCCCGTTCTCGTCCCAGACTTTGCAACCTTTTCCCTTGACTATATTGATATTATATAAAGGATATACGTCGAATAAATTCATAATTCTTCTGTTTTTAAAAAGCTGAAGGCTTCAAACGCAGTCCTACCGTCTCTTCCAGGTTGAACATCAGGTTCATGTTGTGAACCGCCTGTCCGCTGGCACCTTTCAGCAGGTTGTCGATACAGGAGATAATCAATAGCTTGTCGCCATGCTTCTCAAGATGTATCAGACATTTGTTGGTGTTGACTACTTGTTTGAGGTCTATATTCTTGTCTACGATATGCACAAATGAGTCCTTTGCATAATACTCTTCATACATGCGGACGATTTCTTCCAGTGATACTTTAGTTTTCACTACTAACGTAGCGAAGATGCCGCGCGGGAAATCTCCACGATACGGAATAAAGTCTATGTCGGAATCAAAACTGTTCTGCAACTGTTGCAGCGATTGTTTGATTTCCGGCACGTGCTGGTGGTCGAATGCTTTGTACACACTCATGTTATTGTTTCTCCAACTGAAATGACTGGTAGCTCCCGGTTTCACTCCGGCTCCGGTACTTCCTGTAATGGCATTTACAGAAATATCGTCTGTCAACATCAGGTTCTTGGCTAGCGGGAGCAGACCGAGTTGGATGCAAGTGGCAAAACAACCGGGATTCGCTACATGCTTCGCCGTACAGGTAGCGCGGCGGTTCAGTTCCGGCAGACCGTAGATGAAGTCGTGGTCGTCACTCTTGATACGGTAGTCCATGGAGAGGTCGATAATCTTCAGGTCTTCCGGTATGTTATGGCTTTCCATGAATTTCTTTGTGTCGCCGTGGGCTGTGCAGAAGAAAAGAACATCGATTTCGTCCAGAGGTAACTGGTCGGTGAATCTCAAGTCTGTTTCCCCATATAAGCCTTCGTGTACGTCGGTGATTCTGTTTCCGGCATTACTGCTGCTGTTGATAAATACGATTTCAGTCTCCGGATGGTTGAGCAGCAGGCGGATTAATTCGCCTGCCGTATATCCTGCGCCACCAATGATTCCTGCTTTAATCATATCTCTTCGTCTTTATGGTTGTTATAGTAAACACGCAGCGGAGTAGAGGTCACTTTGATAAAGCCTTTCGCGTCTTCGGCTGTCCAGCCTTTCTGCATTTCACCGTATTCTCCGAATTTGGTTTTCACGAGGTCGTCTTCCGATTCCACGCCTACGGTAGAGAAAGAAAGCGGACGAAGTTCGAGGATAGCCGTACCGTTCACGTTGCGCTGGCTTTCCTGCAACATGGCTTCGATGTCACGCATCACAGGTTCCAGATACTGGCTTTCGTGTAGGAACATACCGTACCAGTTGGCTACCTGATCTTTCCAGTATTGCTGCCATTTGCTCAGTGTATATTTCTCAAGGAAGCGGTGAGCGCCGATAATCAGCATCGGAGCGGCGGCTTCGAAACCTACACGGCCTTTGATACCGATAATCGTATCTCCTACATGCATATCACGACCGATACCATAAGCGGCACCGATTTCTTCCACTTTCTGAATAGCTTTGATAGGGTCATCAAACTTCTCGTCGTTGACAGCTTTCAGTTCGCCTTTCTCGAAAGTGAGGCGGAGTTGTTCGCTACCTTCCTTTTCTACGTGTTTCAGATAAGCAGTTTCCGGCAATCCCTGTGCGGAATCGAGGATTTCGCCACCACAGATGGAAGTACCCCACAGACCTACGTTATACGAGTATTTCAGTTTGGTGAAGTCCGCGCTGAAACCATGCTTGTTCAGATAGTCGATTTCTTCCTGACGACTCAATGTCATGTCACGGGTCAGCGTGATGATTTCCACATTTGGAGCCAGTACGAGGAAAGTCATGTCGAAACGAATCTGGTCGTTACCTGCTCCGGTAGAACCGTGGGCGATAGCGTCCGCGCCGATTTCGTTGGCATAACGTGCGATAGCCAATGCCTGAAAGATACGTTCGGAACTGACCGAAATCGGATAAGTACCATTACGCAGCACATTTCCGTAAACCATATATTTCAAGCTCTTCTCGTAGTATTCCTGAGTGACGTCTATCGTTACATATTTCGCAGCTCCCAGTTTATAGGCGTTCTCTTCATTCGTTTTCAGTTGTTCTTCACTGAAACCGCCCGTATTGGCACAAGCTGCATATACTTCGTAACCTTTTTCTTTGGCGAGGTACATGACGGTGAACGATGTGTCCAGTCCGCCGCTGAATGCCACCACTACTTTTTTCTTCTTTTCTTCCATAGTGCTGTATATTTTTTAAATGTTATTTCTTTCTTGTTCTTTTTTAATGTTCCGCGGGTCTGTCGGGTCGTACAGCATGGCTGTGCAGATACAGAATTTGCGGTTCTTGGCAACCAGGATATCGTGGTTGGTGCATCCTTCGCATCCTTTCCAGAAAGCCTCGTCGTCTGTCAGTTCATTGAAGGTGACGGGGACGTAGCCCAGTTCCGTATTCATCTTCATCACGGCTGCGCCAGAAGTCAGACTGAATATTTTCGCTTTCGGCCATCGGAGACGTGCCAGTTGGAAAGAAGCCTGTTTGATACGTTTTGCCAGCCCTAAACCACGGAAATCGGGATGAACAATCAGACCGGAAGTAGCTACATATTGCTTGTTGCCCCATGATTCGATGTAGGTGAATCCTGCGAATTCTTCTCCGCGGAGTGCAATAATGGCTTTTCCTTCTCTCATTTTTGTCGCTACGTATTCGTGTGTGCGTTCCGCGATTCCGGTTCCTCTTACGGCGGCAGCATTTCTGATAGTTTCCAAAATAGTGTCAACGTAAACCTCATGTGAGGCGTCGGCTACCATAACATCTATTTGTTGAGTGTCCATTTCTTTATATATATAATATAGGTATAATTATTCGATATTCGGAATGATGAGTGACAAGAGCTGACGTATCTTGCTTGTGGCAACCCCTTCACGCAACACCAGCATAATCGTATCGTCTCCGGCAATGGTTCCGAGAATTTCGGTGAACTCATTGTTGTCGATGTCATAAGCCATGCTGCTTGCATAACCGGGGCGGGTACGGATAACGGCTATGTTACCGGAGAACTGCAAGGAGATGAATCCGTTGTTGCGTAACATTTCGCCGGCACTCTGGTCGGTAGAACGTTTATACATAATGTTGTTCGGCAGTACATATACATACTTACCGTTCATACTGGCAGCTTTGGCTACTTTCAGTTGTTTCAAGTCTCGTGAGAGGGTGGCCTGCGTCAGTTCGAAGCCTTCGCGGTTTAGCTCTTGCAGCAGCTCTTCCTGCGAGCCTACCTCTTTGCTCGAGATAATCATTTTGATGGCATCTAACCGATTTGCTTTCTTCTTCATTGTATAATTATTCTAATAACACTGCAAAAGTATGCATTATTCGGGAGAAAATATGCATAAAACCATGCTTTTTTTGCATAAAAGTGAAAAATATGCTAAACTGTGGAAGTTTGGTTTTCTGTTTTGTGTCAAAATGTATATCCTTTCAATCAAAATACGTAAGGAACACGAGGCGGGAATCGCCTATCTTTGCAATGTAGGTAAATGTATACCTTAAATATATAGACAGAATACCATGAAACAAAACTTTTTTGCAGTCGATCTGGGCGCAACGAGCGGCCGTACAATCTTGGGAACTTTCATTGAAGGCGCATTAAGCCTCGAGGAGATTAACCGTTTCCCCAACCATCTGATTGAAGTCGGTGGTCATTTCTATTGGGATATTTATGCATTATATCGTTATATCATTGACGGCTTGAAGCTGGTGGCTCACCGTGGAGAATCTATCGCTTCTATCGGTATTGATACATGGGGAGTGGATTTTGTGTGCATCGGAAAGGACGGAAACCTGCTTCGTCAGCCTTATGCGTATCGTGATCCGCATACGGTAGGAGCGCCGGAAGCTCTTTTCTCCCGTATTTCCCGTAGCGAAGTCTATGGCAAGACGGGTATTCAAATAATGAATTTTAATTCACTTTTCCAGTTGGACACTTTACGTCGTAATAATGACAGTGCATTGGCGGCGGCGGACAAGATTCTGTTTATGCCGGATGCATTGAGCTATATGTTGACCGGAGAAATGGTGACGGAATATACGATTGCTTCGACAGCCCAACTGGTGAATGCACAGACCCGTCGTCTCGAACCGGAACTGTTGAAAGCAGTCGGATTGAGTGAAAAGAACTTCGGCCGTTTTGTATTCCCGGGTGAAAAGGTGGGAGTATTGACAGAAGAAGTACAGAAGATAACCGGACTGGGAGCTATCCCTGTGATTGCCGTAGCCGGACATGATACGGGTTCTGCCGTTGCTGCCGTTCCGGCATTAGACCGTAACTTTGCTTATCTAAGTAGCGGAACATGGTCGCTGATGGGTGTTGAAACGGATGCTCCGGTAATCAATGCCGAAACGGAAGCGTTGAACTTTACGAATGAAGGCGGTGTGGAAGGAACTATCCGCCTGCTGAAGAATATCTGTGGAATGTGGTTGTTGGAACGCTGCCGCTTGAATTGGGGGGATACGAGTTATCCCGAACTCATCAGCGAAGCGGATTCCTGTGAACCGTTCCGTAGCCTGATTAATCCCGATGATGATTGTTTCGCAAATCCTGCGGATATGGAGAAAGCCATAGCAGAATATTGCCATGCTACCGGACAGCCTGTTCCCGAACACCGCGGACAAGTGGTACGCTGTATCTTTGAGAGTCTGGCTTTGCGTTATCGCCAGGTATTGGAGAACTTGCGTTCGCTTTCTCCCCGCCCGATCGAGACATTGCACGTGATTGGCGGTGGTAGCCGTAACGACTTGCTGAATCAGTTTACAGCCAATGCCATTGGTATCCCGGTGGTTGCAGGCCCTTCCGAAGCTACTGCTATCGGTAATGTGATGATTCAGGCGATGGCAGCAGGAGAAGCTACGGACGTGGCGGGCATGCGCCGGTTGATAAACCGTTCCATTCCGTTGAAAACTTACCATCCGCAGGATACGGAAGCGTGGGATACGGCTTATATCCACTTTAAAAACTGTATCCGATAATTAATAAACAACCGACAGAATAATCATTTTAAACAATAGAATATCATGAAAAAAGAAGAACTGATTCAGAAAGCGTATGAGATTGCTGTGGAACGTTATGCAGCAGTAGGTGTAGACACCGAACAAGTATTGAAAACTATGCAGGATTTCCATCTGTCGCTTCATTGTTGGCAGGCTGACGACGTAGCAGGATTCGAAGTACAGGCCGGCTCATTGACAGGCGGTATCCAAGCTACTGGTAACTATCCGGGCAAAGCCCGCAACATTGACGAACTGCGTGCCGATATCTTGAAAGCCGCTTCTTATATCCCGGGTACTCACCGCCTGAATCTGCATGAAATCTACGGAGACTTCCAAGGCAAGGTAGTAGACCGTGACCAGGTGGAACCGGAGCATTTCAAGAGCTGGATAGAATGGGGTAAAGAACATAACATGAAACTTGACTTCAACTCTACTTCTTTCTCTCATCCGAAATCAGGTGACTTGTCACTTTCTAATCCTGACGAAGGCATCCGCCAGTTCTGGATTGAGCATACAAAACGCTGCCGTGCAGTTGCCGAAGAAATGGGTAAGGCACAGGGCGACCCGTGTATCATGAATCTTTGGGTACACGACGGAAGTAAAGACATCACCGTAAACCGCATGAAGTATCGTGCATTGCTGAAAGACTCTCTGGATCAGATTTACGCTACCGAATATAAGAATATGAAGGACTGTATCGAATCCAAAGTGTTCGGTATCGGTCTGGAAAGCTATACAGTAGGTTCCAATGACTTCTATATCGGATATGGTGCTTCCCGCAACAAGATGATTACACTGGATACCGGTCACTTCCACCCGACAGAAAGTGTGGCTGACAAAGTATCTTCACTGTTGCTCTATGTTCCTGAACTGATGTTGCACGTAAGCCGTCCGGTTCGTTGGGATTCAGACCACGTTACTATCATGGACGACCCGACTATGGAACTGTTCCAGGAAATCGTCCGTTGTGGCGCATTAGACCGCGTACACTATGGTCTTGACTATTTTGACGCTTCTATCAACCGTATCGGTGCTTACGTAATCGGTAGCCGTGCCGCACAGAAATGTATGACCCGCGCCCTGCTCGAACCGATTGCCAAGTTGCGTGAATACGAAGCTAACGGACAGGGATTCCAACGTCTGGCTCTGCTTGAAGAAGAAAAAGCTCTTCCTTGGAATGCTGTATGGGATATGTTCTGCTTGAAGAACAATGTTCCGGTAGGTGAAGATTTCATTGCGGAAATCGAAAAGTACGAAGCCGAAGTAACTTCTAAACGATAAGTTATGGATATTTTAATCGGCTTGTTGATTATAGCCATCGGTAGCTTTTGCCAGTCCAGTTCCTATGTGCCTATCAAAAAGGTGAAGGAATGGAGCTGGGAAAGCTTCTGGTTGATACAAGGTGTATTTGCCTGGTTAGTGTTCCCGTTCCTGGGTTCACTGCTGGGCGTGCCCCAAGGGAGCAGTTTGTTCGACTTGTGGGGAGCGGGAGGTGCTGGAATGAGCATCTTTTATGGTGTATTGTGGGGAGTAGGCGGTCTGACGTTCGGACTTTCCATGCGCTACCTGGGTGTTGCATTGGGACAAAGTATCTCATTGGGTACTTGTGCCGGCTTTGGAACACTTCTTCCGGCTCTTTTCGCAGGGACAAATTTGTTCGAAGGTAACGGACTGATTCTTCTGCTGGGTGTTTGTATTACGTTGGCAGGTATCGCCGTTATCGGATATGCCGGCAGCTTGCGTGCACAGAATATGAGTGAAGAGGAAAAACGTGCTGCCGTGAAAGACTTCGCATTGACAAAAGGGTTGCTCGTGGCATTGCTGGCAGGTGTGATGAGTGCTTGTTTCGCTTTGGGACTGGATGCCGGAACGCCTATCAAGGAAGCTGCTTTGGCAGGTGGTGTTGAAGGACTTTATGCCGGACTTCCTGTAATCTTCCTGGTTACGTTCGGTGGATTCCTGACGAATGCAGTGTATTGCCTGCAACAGAATGTGGCGAATAAATCCATTGGTGACTATGCGAAAGGAAAGGTATGGGGCAACAATCTGGTGTTCTGTGCCTTGGCTGGTGTACTGTGGTATATGCAGTTCTTCGGACTGGAAATGGGAAAGAGTTTCCTCACGGAAAGTCCTGTTTTACTGGCTTTCTCCTGGTGTATCCTGATGGCGTTGAATGTCACATTTAGTAATGTTTGGGGAATTATTCTGAAAGAATGGAAAGGCGTGTCAAACAAGACCATAACTGTGCTGATAGCTGGTCTGACTGTACTTATCTTCTCATTAGTGTTCCCAAATTTGTTTTAAAAAATTTAGGTGTGGGTTATACAGATTACGCAGTTTTTTTATAACTTGCGGCAAAATCAGTATAATCTATGCCTAATTAAAATTATATTATAGAATGAAATCAATCTTAGAGAATCGTCCGGCACTTGCCAAAGAAGTAAATAAGGTAGCGGAAGTTGCCGGCTACTTGTGGCAGAAAGGATGGGCTGAACGTAACGGTGGTAATATCACTGTTAATATCACAGAGTTTGTAGACGATGAAATCCGTCAGATGAAACCGATCAGTGAAGTTAAATCTATCGGTGTGACTCTTCCTTATCTGAAAGGATGTTATTTCTACTGCAAGGGAACTAATAAACGCATGCGTGATTTAGCTCGTTGGCCGATGGCGAATGGTTCGGTGATCCGGATTTTGGATGACTGTGCCAGCTATGTAATTATCGCAGACGAGGCTGTGGCTCCGACATCGGAATTGCCTTCTCACTTGAGCGTACATAATGACCTGTTGAGCAAAAACTCTCCTTATAAAGCGTCTGTACATACACACCCGATAGAACTGATTGCCATGACACATTGTCCGAAATTCATGGAAAAAGATGTGGCTACCAATCTGTTATGGAGTATGATTCCCGAAACAAAGGCATTCTGCCCGCGTGGTTTGGGTATCATTCCTTATAAATTGCCCAGTTCTGTAGAACTGGCGGAAGCTACCATCAAGGAATTGCAGGATTATGATGTTGTGATGTGGGAGAAACATGGTGTATTTGCAGTTGATTGCGATGCGATGCAGGCGTTCGACCAGATCGATGTACTTAATAAATCAGCTCTAATTTATATCGCAGCAAAAAATATGGGTTTTGAGCCGGATGGTATGAGTCAGGAACAGATGAAAGAAATGACAGTTGCTTTCAATTTGCCTAAATAATATTTTTACTAGTCATTGAATTTATAAACTTTAGCAACCGCAGCATTTTCTACCCTGGAAGGTGTTGCGGTTAATCCTTTAAACAAATAGACAACCATGAATCGCATTATTTTAAACGAAACTTCTTACTTTGGTGCCGGATGCCGGAGTGTGATTGCTGTGGAAGCAGCCAGACGTGGCTTTAAGAAAGCCTTTTTTGTAACGGATAAAGACCTGATTAAGTTTGGGGTAGCTGCCGAAATCATCAAGGTGTTTGATGAGAATCAGATTCCTTACGAACTTTATAGTGATGTAAAAGCTAATCCTACTATTGCAAATGTGCAAAACGGTGTGGCAGCTTACAAAGCTTCCGGAGCCGACTTTATTGTAGCTTTGGGTGGTGGCTCTTCTATTGATACAGCCAAGGGTATCGGTATTGTTGTGAACAACCCGGATTTTGCAGATGTGAAATCTTTGGAAGGTGTGGCTAATACGAAACACAAGGCAGTACCTACTTTCGCATTGCCTACTACTGCCGGAACGGCTGCCGAAGTAACCATCAATTATGTGATTATCGACGAAGACGCACGTAAAAAAATGGTTTGTGTAGACCCGAACGATATTCCTGCGGTGGCTATCGTAGACCCTGAACTGATGTATTCCATGCCGAAAGGTCTGACTGCCGCTACGGGTATGGATGCTTTGACGCATGCTATCGAAAGTTATATTACTCCGGGTGCCTGGGCTATGAGCGATATGTTCGAACTGAAAGCTATCGAAATGATTGCGCAGAACCTGAAAGCGGCTGTGGATAACGGCAAAGATGTAGTTGCCCGCGAAGCAATGTCGCAAGCGCAATATATCGCCGGTATGGGATTCTCTAACGTTGGTTTGGGAATCGTCCATTCGATGGCTCACCCGCTGGGTGCTTTCTATGATACTCCTCACGGTGTGGCAAATGCTTTGCTGTTGCCTTACGTGATGGAATATAACGCTGAGTCTCCCGCTGCTCCGAAGTATATCAATATTGCGAAAGCGATGGGCGTAGACACTACCGGAATGAGTGAAGCAGAAGGTGTAAAGGCGGCTATTGAAGCTGTAAAAGCTCTTTCTCTCAGCATTGGCATTCCTCAGAAACTGCATGAAATCAATGTGAAGGAAGAAGATATTCCGGCATTGGCAGTGGCGGCTTTCAATGATGTTTGTACGGGTGGTAATCCCCGTCCTACTTCGGTAGAAGACATTGAAGCTTTATATCATAAGGCTTTCTAAATCTGACAGTGTAGGTTTGTTTTAAATAGACATCCGGAGATGCTTCACAGTATACTCCGGATGTTTTTTGTTTCTTAGCGTGTGTTTTCTGAAAATAATTCCTATTTTTGTCCGGTTCAATTACATGAAAACACGTTGATATGACCGAGGAAAATAGTTTAGGACTTGAATTTAAGTATCTGATTGTAAATGACATGGACCGTAAGTTTGGTTTATGGGTCAATACGGTCGGTTATCAATCTATCCCGCCCGACTCTCCTTACCCGTTGAAAGAACATCCTTCCGGTTACTTTTTCAATGCTGAAAAAGGCAGGGTGCTTCGTGAGTACCAGTTGGTCTATATCACCAAAGGACGTGGTTTGTTTTCATCAGATTCAACTTCCGAAAAACAAGTTTGTAAAGGTCGGCTGATGGTATTGTTTCCCGGACAGTGGCATACCTATCGTCCTTTGCGGCAAACCGGTTGGACGGAATATTACATCGGATTTGAAGGGCCTGCGATAGATGCTATCGTGGATAATTCTTTTCTCTCTCAGGAGCAACAGATATTAGAGGTGGGAATCAATGAAGAATTGGTATCCTTGTTTTCCCGTGCTCTTGCAGTGGCCGAAGCGGACAAGATTTCCGCGCAACAATATCTTTCCGGTATTGTGCTCCATATGATAGGTATGATTCTCTCCGTTTCCAAGAATAAGATTTTCGAGATGAGCGATGTTGACCAGAAGATAGAGCAGGCAAAGATTATAATGAACGAAAATGTATCCGGTAATGTAGACCCGGAAGAACTGGCGATGCGGCTCAATATCAGCTATTCATGGTTCCGTCGTGTCTTTAAGGAGTATACAGGTTATGCTCCCGCCAAATATTTTCAGGAGTTGAAACTTCGCAAAGCGAAGCAAATGCTGGTGGGTACTTCCCAATCAGTGAAAGAGATTTCTTTCTTTCTCGGTTTTCAGTCTACCGAATATTTCTTCTCTTTCTTTAAGAAGCGTACAGGGCTTACTCCGTTGGAATATCGTTCGTTCGGGCGGGAGGAATAAAATAGCGTTTAAGGGTCGGGTCGCCTTAGTAGGGGATAAAATATAAAACAGAGGATTTGGATAGCATTAATAGCATTAAAGGGTTATAGACCAATATTAAAAAATATATTTATTTTGGTTGCTTCGAATCTTTTATTCCATTATATTTGGCGGCGTGTAACAGATTAAATGGAAATGATACCAGAAAAACAACATGTTGACTTTGAGCAGATTTATATTGCTTATTTTTCCAGAATGAAATACTTTGCCCAAGAGTATGTTCTTTCGGATGAAGACGCTGAAAACATAGTGCAAGATGTTTTCCTGGAACTTTGGGAGCGAAAAGAAATGCTGGAACTGCCGATTAATATTATTGCTTACCTTTTCACTGCTATAAAGAACCGGTGCATTGATTTCTTACGCCGGAAAATATTAATAAGAGATATTGAAGATAAACTACAAGAAGAATACCGTCTTACTTTACAAGTGAAGTACTACTCGCTGGAACATTTTGATTTGGATATTCTGGAGGAAAAAAGTATAGAACAAATTTTATCTAAGGCTATTGATGCACTACCCGAAAAATGCAGGGAGATTTTTATAAAAAATAAAATTGAAGGTAAAAAGCAAAAAGAAATTGCTATGGAATTAAACATATCTGTTAATACAGTTGAAACCCAAATGGGTATAGCTTACAAGAAACTTAAAACTGAACTGAAAGATTATTTTCCTCTCTTCCTTTTTCTACTTTATTTGTGATTGAAATAAAAAAAATGATTTTCTTTTGGCGGATTTTTTCTTTTGGCTCGTTTACATAATGAACTTAGAAGAAATAAAAGATGGACGAACGGATATTAAAATATTTTCAAAACAAATTGGATATCGCTGAAAGATTAAAACTTCTGCGAGAAATAGAGAAAGATGATATTTTAAAAAAACAATTTAGTGAGTATCAAAACATACGTGCTTTGATGAATTTGTCTTCGTACATGGAAAATGTTGAAGAAGGGAAGGTTAAATACAGTCATTTTACACAATGGGTTTTAAACAGAAAACGTCATCAATACCTGTTTAAGTTAATGAAATATGCAGCAGCAGTTGTATTATTGATTGTTTCTACATGTTGGCTGACATTATGGACCTCTTCAAGATTGAGTAATGATAATCTTATAGCAGAAACAAATACACTGTATGTACCGGCAGGACAACGTGCCTGTATCACTCTTCAAGACGGAAGTGTTGTTTGGCTTAACGCACAGTCTACTTTAATTTACCCTTCACATTTCTGGGGATCGGAGCGCAAGGTTCGGATTATAGGAGAAGCCTTTTTTGAGATAGCTAAGAATGAAAAGAAACCATTCTATGTAGTTGCTCAGAATGTAGAGATGCGAGTGCTGGGTACTAAATTTAATGTATATAGCTATCCTGAAACAGGATTAACCCGAACGAGTTTGATTGAAGGAGCGGTACAGGTAAGCTGTGACGATGGTAGAGAAAAAGTTATTTTGAAACCTAATGAACAGGTAACAGTAAAAAATGGACAAATGACTGTTGAGCTGATAGAATTTCCAGATGCTCTACTTTGGAAGGAGGGGATATATAGTTTTAATAATGAACGTCTGATTGATATAACCAAGAAACTCGAATTGTATTATGATGTAAAGATAGTTGTTTCTAATCAACAGTTGAGAGATATCAGATATACTTGTAAATTCAGGCAAAGAGATGGTATTGATGAGATACTGAAAGTTATACAGCAGATTCACCATTTTAAGATAAACAAAGATAAAGAGAAGAATACTTTTACATTAAACTAATAACGATTGTCTAATCTTTAAAATCATACATGCCATGGAAACATAAATATATTAACCTTATAGAAAAATGAAAGCGACAAATGTACCACCATTTGCCGCCGGATGAAAAGTAAACACAAGAGTCAATTTAGTATTCACTTTACATTATACAAAGATATGAAAATAAATCCTTTGTTATTACTCTTTATTGTCCAAAATCAATGCATTAAAGATTATTTTAGAATTATGAAAATCTCACTATTTTTCCTGTTTGTGTATACCTTCCAATTAATGGCGGTAAACGCAGAAGCTCAAAATGCTATAATTAAAGTTCCTTCTAAATCTTTGTCTATTGGACAGTTGATAACAGAAATAGAAAGACAAACGGACTATCTGGTGGTATATAGTAATCATGAAATAGATGTAAATCGTACAGTGGTGATGCAAAAGATATCGGGAAAGGTTTCTACTTTTCTGGATACGGCTTTTGCAAAGACGGACATAAACTATCAATTTAAGAATGATTATATAATGCTGTCTGTCGATAAGGCTGATAAAAACAAGTTGCAGCAGCAAGCTCAAAAAATAACAGGCATGGTAAACGATGAAAAAGGAGAACCTGTTATTGGCGCTAATGTTAGTGTAATTGGTCAATCAATAGGTACAATAACAGATATAAACGGGCGATTTGCTATTAACGCTCCTCAAGGAAGTTCCATTCAAGTATCTTTCATCGGGTTTAAATCACAAATAATTACTGTGAACAAGAGTCATTTGAATATAAAGCTGATTGATGATACGATGACTCTTAATGAGGTGGTGGTCGTTGGTTATGGAACAAGTACAAAGAAAGACCTTACCGGTGCTGTTGGAATTGTTAGTGGTGAACTAATAGAGAACCGGCAGTCCGTACAGATTTCAAATGCATTACAAGGAGCGGTTGCCGGACTGAGTGTGACTCGTAGTTCAGGGGCTCCGGGTAGTGGTGGTACGATTCGGGTACGTGGAAATACGACTATCGGCAATAATGATGCTCTGATTATAGTTGATGGTATACCAACCGATGATATTAATAATATAAATCCTAATGATATAGAGAATATTTCAGTTCTTAAAGATGCAGCTGCTAGTTCTATATATGGTTCCCGTGCTGCTGCAGGGGTTATATTGGTCACAACAAAACGGGCAAAATCCGGGCAGGCCACCTTTAACTATAACTACGAATTTGGAATTGAAAAACCTACGGAGATGCCTGAATATGTAGATGTTGTACGTTATATGCAGCTAGTGGATGAAAGGCAAATGAATGATGGGGGATCTGCAATTTATGGAACTGACTTTATCAACAGTTATTGGAATAACCATTTGCTGGATTCGGATACTTATCCTGCAACAGATTGGCAGGATGTTATTTATAAAAAGCAGGCTCCCAGACATCGGCATGAGTTCACGATGACTATGGGAACAGATAAAGTGAAAACGAAAGCTTCGTTGGGATATGTTGATATTGATGGATTGTATGCTAATAGCGGTTATAAACGATATATGTTCCGGGTGAATAATGATATTCGTTTGCATAAGATGCTTTCCGCAAATCTGGATGTATCATTTAAAAGATCAAACAACAAATCTCCGGCAGATAGCTATATCTCTTCAAGAAGTGTGGCTTATATGGCTCGCGTAATGCCGGGGATATACGATGACAAGTATGATGATGGTCGTTATGCCCCCGGAAAAGATGGATCGAATATATTGGCAGAGGTGAATGAAGGAGGAGTAAATGAAAAAATATACAATCAGCTGGTAGGTCGTTTTGTCTTGGATTTCAAACCATTGGAAGGATTGTCACTGAAAGCTGTTCTTGCTCCTACATTGAACTTTAATAAAATTAAGGCGTTTGCTAAAGTTGTTGAATACACAGATAAGAGTGATCCTTCCAGAGTGCTGTATACTAGTCGTCCCAAAACAGTTCTAAATGAAACTAGAGCGGATGGTACTGTTTTTAATGGGCAGTTCTTGGCCAATTATAAAAAAACATTTGCCAAAGTGCACAATTTTGATTTCTTGTTGGGATACGAAGAAAATACAATAAAGTCTGAATCATTGAAAGCGTCACGTGAAGGCTTTTTAATTACAGAATTCCCATATCTTGATTTGGGAGCGGAAGATTTAAGAGATAATAGTGGTTCTGCTTCGGAGTCGGCATTACGATCTTATTTTGGACGTGTCAATTATAATTATAAAAATAAATATTATCTTCAGGCAAACGCCCGGTACGATGGTTCTTCCCGTTTTCATAAAAATTCAAGATGGGCTTTTTTCCCTTCTTTTTCTGCAGGGTGGATTATCTCTGAAGAAAAGTTTATGAAGAATATTCCTTTGTTGTCTTATCTCAAATTAAGAGGATCGTGGGGACAAGTCGGGAATGAGAGAATAGGAGATTATCCATATCAGGCAGCAATAACACATAATGATGCTCTTTTTTGGCAAAATGGTGAAATTGTATCAAGCAAAACAGGGGCTCAGACGGTGTATGCTATTCAGGATATCACATGGGAAACGACTGAATCTTATGATATCGGAGTAGATATGATGTTTTTTAATGAGAAATTAAAAATAACGGCAGACTACTATAATAAGCGAACTAAAAACATTCTTCTTCAATTGGATATTCCGAGTTATTTGGGATATGCCAATCCTAATCAGAATGCCGGGGAAATAAGTACCAAAGGTTGGGAATTGGAAGCATCATGGAGAGAGCAGGTTGGGGATTTTAACTATTCGGTTTCTTTTAATATATCAGATGCCAAGACTATAATTGATGATCTGAAAGGTACTCAACAAAAAGGAAATCTGGCAAAGATAGAGGGAGGAGAGTTTGACGAGTGGTATGGATACCGAGCAAAAGGAATTTATCAGAATCAGCAACAAGTGGATAATCTTCCGAAGATGAATTCGTCGGTTCAGATAGGGGATATATGCTATGAAGATATTAGTGGGCCTGACGGGATTCCTGATGGGATAATATCAGACTATGATAAAGTGTTGTTGGGAGGTTCTCTTCCTCGATATACTTATGGAGGTAATCTATCTTTAGGGTATAAGGATTTAGATATATCGTTGGCATTTCAAGGTGTAGGAAAGATGAAGTCTCGGTTATCCAATGTTCAGGTTCAGCCATTTATGGAGTCGGGAATTGGAAATGTTCCTAAAATTATTGATGGAAAGTTCTGGAGTCGTAATAATAGCGCAGAACAAAATATCGCAGCCCGATATCCTCGCTTGTCAACATCCAGTGCCTCTAATAATTATACGATGTCGGATTTCTGGCTGATAGATGGCTCCTATTTTCGATTAAAAAACATAACTGTGGGATATAGAATACCGGTTGGGAAAACGTTAGAACGGTATATTAAGAATATAAGAGTTTATGTGAGTGTAAATGATTTATTGTCCATAGATAAGTATCCGAAGGGTTGGGATCCTGAATCGTCCGCGACTGGTTATCCTATTGTCACTACTTTTATGGGAGGCTTCAATCTTAATTTTTAAAACACACATGAATATGGAAAAGATAAGAATATTTTCAGTATGGATGATTGCATTGATTCTGGCGTCATGTAATAATTTGGATTTGAATCCATTGTCCGAGTCTTCTACCGGCAACTTCTATTCTAATCAACAAGAACTGGAGATGGCAATCAATGATTTATACCGCTCTCCTTTTTATTCGGTAGATGATGAATTGATGACCGATAATATGACTACCCGAACCATTAGTAATGCTGTGGTGACAGGGACTATAAACAGTGATTGGACTGGTTCTGCCGATTTGTGGACTAATAGTTATAAAGCCATAGCGAGAGTAAATAGTTTTATGCTTTATAAAGATCAGGCTAAGGACAAGACTGATCCTGATATCATGCTCCGGCTTGAAGCTGAGGCTCGCTTTATCAGAGCATATCAATATGCTATGTTGGTTAATCATTTTGGCGATTTACCTTTTCTTGACAAATATACCAGTCTGGAAGATTCATATAAAATGGGAAGAACCAATAAAGATGAAATCTTGGATTTTGTATATGATGAGTTGGGCTGGGCGGCAGATAATCTTCCGGAATCATATGGTGCTAATCAACAGCAGCGGTTTACCAAAGGAGCTGCATTAGCAATAAAAGCACGGACGGCATTGTATGCAGGCAAATGGGAAATAGCCAAGAATGCAGCGAGCGCAGTTATGGAATTGGAGAAAAAAGGAATTTATCAATTGTACCCTGATTACAGAACATTATTTCTATCGGAAGGACAAAATAATAAAGAAATAATAATGAGTAATCCTCGGTCGGAAACATATGGGGTTGTGAATGCGGGAGCTACTGTATTGGGACGTTACCTCACACGTACGGCCGGATTTACATGCTCGGTAATGCCTACTCGGGAACTTGTAGACTCATATGAATGTACTGATGGATTGCCTATAGATAAATCGCCTCTTTACAATCCACAAAAACCATTTGATAACAGAGATCCGAGATTGACAGAGACTGTTGTGAAACATGGTTCCGATTGGTTGCAATTCCGATATCAACCCCACCCGGACACCCTCAAAGTGAGGAGTTATAAAGATAATAAACTGGTTGATAATAAAGACTCGAGAGGAAAAGATTCTTATGCAAGCTATACGGGGTTTGTCTGGAAAAAAGGATATGATCAGACGATGGCTGATAGAAAGGTGGATGATGTTGATTTGATAATTGTACGTTATGCCGAGATGCTGTTGACGTATGCTGAGGCTAAAATAGAGCTGGGGGAAATAGATTCATCAGTTCTGGAAGCTATAAATAAAGTCCGGGCCAGAGCTTATAAGACAACTGTAGAAGCTACTGATTATCCAAAGGTGGTAACCACCAATGCGGATCAACTTCGTACGATAATAAAAAGAGAACGGAGAGTTGAGTTCGTAAAAGAGGGTTTGAGATATATGGATTTGATCCGTTGGAAGATTGCAGAGGATGCATTGACCAAACCTGTGTTAGGTATTCCTGATGCGGTTAATCAGGATAGAAAGAAATGGCCTTTCCCGGGGATTCCTTCTATTGATGAAAATGGTATTCCCGATTATACTTCAATGCTTAATGATTGCAAAATATTAGGGGCTAGAAGTTTCAATAAAGAACGGCAGTATTTATGGCCGATCCCTAGTAGTGAACTTCTTATAAATTCTAATTTAAGTCAAAATCCTAATTATTAATTAGATAAAGTAACTATTGGAGAAAGAGACTTTGCCCAAATTAACCAATCCGGTGAAGATGTTTGCTTCAATTAAAGTTATGTGAATGATATGAAACGAATAATCTATTTACTTTTTATAGTTTACCTTTTGACCGGATGTCAAAGTGGTAAACAGCATGAACCAATGTTCCCCAGTTACAGTGGTATTTATCCTCACTTGGCATATTATAATAGTGAGGGAGAATGTGGAACAGGAGCTGTTGTAAATTGGGCAGACCGTCTGTGGGTAATAACTTATGGCCCTCATTTGCCCTATGGATCTTCAGATAAACTGTATGAAATTACATCTGATTTGCAGCAAATTACAAGGAAGGAAAGTATTGGAGGTACACCTGCTAACAGATTTATTCATAAAGAGAGTAACCAGTTATTTATAGGTCCGTATGTTATAGATAAAGAACGAAATGTAAAAGTTATTCCTCTGACTGAATATCCGGGACGCTATACGGGAGTTGCCCGTCATTTGTCGGACCCGGCGAATAAACTGTATATTGCTACCATGGAGGAGGGGTTTTATGAAGTCGATGTAAATTCTTTAGCAGTGAAAACCTTATACGTGGATGGAAATGTGATGAATGCGCATGAAGATGATACAAAAGCCAATAAGCCTAATCCTTTATTACCGGGAGCACATGGAAAAGGATTCTATTCAGGACAAGGAGTAGTGGTTTATTCAAATAATGGAGAAGCGGATGAAAGAGCATTGAGTGATTTCAATCTAACTTCCGGTGCATTGTCTGAATGGGATGGGGAGAACTGGAAGCTGGTTCGCCGTAATCAGTTTACAGAAGTAAGTGGCCCTGGAGGTATTTGGGGTAATACCAATCCGGAGACTGATCCAATTTGGGTGACAGGCTGGGATGCTCGTTCCGTATTGGTTGGAGTGAGAGATAAAGGTACATGGTCATTTTATCGTTTGCCAAAAGCAAGTAACAGTTATGATGGGGCACATGGTTGGAACACTGAATGGCCAAGAATAAGAAATGTAGGAACGGATGATAATCCCGATTATTTAATGACTATGCATGGCATGTTCTGGCGTTTTCCAAAAACATTCTCTGCAGATCAAACAGCAGGTATACGTCCTCGCTCGGCTTATTTGAAAGTTATTGGAGATTTTACGCGTTGGAACGATCGGCTTGTATTTGGTTGTGATGATTCAGCGCATAAGGAATTTCTAAATAAGCGTAAGGTGAAAGGAGATATTGAAGGTCCCGGACAGTCAAATTCTAATCTATGGTTTACCGATGTTGATAAACCTGACAATCTCGGTAGCACAACAGCAATAGGTGCGGTCTGGATTGATGATTTTGTGGAGAGTGGTGAAGTTTCAGAACCTTTTCTGTTTGCAGGTTGGGAAAAACGTTGTGCATGGCTTCGAAATTCGGGAAAAGCTTCTGTAAATATATTATTGGAGGTAGATGAAAACGGAAATAATCAATGGCAGACGTTGAAAACTGTTAATGTACCTGCCGGGCAGTCCGTTTTTATTGAATTTGCAGATTCGGAAAAGGGAGAGTGGATACGTGCCACTCCTGACAAATCAGTAACATTGAGTTTGGAATTTGCATATACAGACAATGAACGAAATATAGAGAACGTTGAAATTTTCAAGGGGATTTCAAAAATAAATGATAAGACGTCTGCCGGAGCTCTCTTGTATGGTTTAGGAGACGAACGTCGGGCATTAGGTGTATTGACCGGAACGTTTCATGGAGATGAATTTGTGGAATCGGGATATTATGAGTTGAACGGTAAAATGAGTTTGGAAAAGAAAAAGGACATGAAAACCGAAGAATTAATCCGTACCCGTTTTGCTATACCTCAAAATGTGATTTCTATCGAAGAATCGTCTGTACTCATTGTGGATGATAATAATCGTCGTTGGCGTCTTCCTTTAGGTAATGAAACTTATAAATCCTTGATTGATGCCGGAACTTTGCGTATTTGTCGTGAGGTGGCAACAGAACGTGATCTGTTTAACTGTATGGGAACGTTCTTTGAATTGCCGGCAGAGAATGCGGATGGATTTGCTAAGATACGTCCGGTTTCTTCTCATAATTTCCGTATTCATGACTATGCATCCTATAGAGGATTATTAGTTATGAGCGGATTGAATCCGGATGAAGTTCAACATAATTCTCATATCATACGTTCGTCCGATGGTAAGGCGATGTTGTGGGTCGGAACGATAGATGATCTTTGGGCACTGGGAAAACCGGTTGGACATGGTGGGCCATGGAAAAACACACAAGTGAGTACAGGGGAGTTTTCTGATCCTTATTTAATCGGATTTTATGATAAAAAAGAATTGATTCTTTCACATGACCAGAGTTCTGATGTGACGTTCACTTTAGAAGTAAATCCTATCGGACACGGAGAATGGATTACCTATAAAAAGATAAATGTGAAGGCGGGCGAATCGTTGAACTTCAATTTTCCGGATAGTTTCCAGGCACGCTGGATACGTTTTTCTGTGAATAAAAGCTGTAAAGCAACTACATTTTTAACTTATAAATAATACGATATATGAAAGTAATCTATTTTTATATTAATATACTACTCGTTGTAGCGTTATCGTTTAGTTTCGAATCTTGTACTGAATTTCAGATTCCTGTGATAGAAGAGTATGCAAATGCTAAAGAACCCGAACCGGATGAACCAGAGCAGCCCGGAGAGCCGGAAGAGGGTGATTTGGTGGTACCAGTCTCCCAAAGTTCGCAATTTCCCAGATTCCATACACAGGCTCAGATCGAATTTGTTGCCGGACAAATCAATAAAAAAGAGGAACCTTGGAAAAGTGCTTATAATAAGCTTATCGAGTTGGCCGATTCTTATCAGGACAGAGAACATGAAGCTGTGGCAGATTTTCATACTCCTGCTTTTTATGATGGTCAGGATGAGAATATTGATGCCAAACAGGGACTGGCGCTTGATAGTCATGCAGCGTATGCCAATGCTTTGGCATACGCATTGACCGGCAAGGAGAAATATGGAAATAAGGCTATCTATTTCCTGAATGCATGGGCTACGATAAATACGACGATAACAGAAAATGATAAAGACGGAAATGCTACCGGAACAGCACTCACTGCTGCAAATCTGATTTCACAGATGATGATTGCCGCCGATTTGTTGCTGGGACAAGAGATTTGGACTGTTGCAGAAAAGACCGCGTTCAAGACATGGATACAAACGGTGGCTTTGCCGCAATCATTCCGACTAATCAGAACCAAATCTAATAATTGGGGAGACTGGGGGCTTTTTGCCACTGCTATGGCCTATCATATATTAGAAGTGAACGATAAAGTAAAGGAGGAACTTGATAGAATACCGGCACGTCTTCCGAAATGTATATCGGCAGACGGAGCGATGCCCAATGAAACAAGAAGAGAAGCGAATGGATTATGGTATACTTATTATGCACTGACGCCTATTACATTATCAGCTCAATTGGCATATAACACGATTGGAGTGAACTTGTTTGCATGGCAGTCTGGAGAGAAATCGTTAAAAAAGGCATTGGATTATTTGCTTTATTATGAGTTGCATCGTACAGAGTGGCCGCATTGGACTTTTGCAACAGATAAGGTAAGAAGTAAAGATGCTCCTACAGATTTGTATGAGGCTATGAATGATTATTTTAACGATGAATATAAATCATTTGTCGGTAGTTTTCAACCTGTACTTGGAGGATATAAAGGGAACAGGGTGTCTCATCATGGATGGAGTTTTGCAACGTTAATGAGAGTGACCGATCGTAAGATGTCTAAATATCCTAACTTGTGAAAATGAGAAAAAAAATGTTGGTTCTGATATTTTGCATGGGAGGTTTTCTCCCTTGCAAAATATTTGGTCATGATTGGCTGTGCTCCGATTCTCTGTTCTTTAGTTTACTCAGACTTGATATACCGGGGCTGGAGAATGTGAGAGCCGGTGTGGAAGAAAAGGATTATTCTTCCGCTAAAGTTTTTTTGCTGCAATATAAAAGGTTGGCTGATACAGGTAAATGGTTCAAAGAGCCGTTTGTTGCAGGGCGGGTGTCAAACGAAACAGATATATCGGCTGACAGTGTTTGTATGCATTATATTTGTGATGATATAAACGTCAAACGGCCTTATGTACAAGGGCAGGTATATATGGGAGAACATTTCGACTGGTTGTTTAATCCGAGAAAGAGTAGTGATCCCAATTATGCAATTGAATGGACTCATGCTTGCGTGTCTCGTATCAACTTTTTGAATAAACTTGTAGTAGCATATCAAAAGACGGGTAACGAAAAGTATTTGAAAAAGTGGATTTGGTTTATGTATGACTTTGCCAAGGATAATCCTTTGTCCGTGAAGCCTGTCTGGAGAAGTCTGGATACAGCAATAAGAATACGAACATGGCTTAATGCATATTTGACATTTCGAAATTCTGTACTGTTTACAGCAGAAGACAATGTACTTTATTTGAAGTTGATTTATGAACATGCAGAGCATCTTAAAAATACACTATTAAAAGATGCTGCTCGTACGGGAAACCATGTGACGACAGAGTGTGCTGCATTATATACTATTGGCTGTGTATTTCAGGAATTTGAAAAATCAGAAGAATGGCGTGTAATCGCGATTGGCCGCTATATGAATGAAATTAAAAGAGTAGTGCCCCCTGATGGTTTGCAGGCTGAACTATCGCCTAGTTATCATTATGGGGTGGTTGCTACCTATAAGCAATTATATGATATTGCTAAAATAAACGACATCAGACTGCCTGAGGCATTTACATCCAGATTACTGGATATGTATCGGGCACCGGTTTTACTTATGGATCAATGGGGAGATCATGTGAGGACCAATGACTCCAGTCTGAAAAATATTAAAGAAATATCAAAAGAAGGTTTGAAGATTGGATATGATCCGGTATTGGCATGGATCGTCTCAGATGGGGAGGAAGGTGAAGAGCTACCTGCTACAACATATCTGAATTATGCAGGATTTTATATGATGCGGAGTGGCTGGAAGGATAATGGTATGTTTTTATTCTTTAGAGGAGGACCGCAGGGGATTGGTCACGCTGAACAGGAGAAGTTACAGATTGTGCTAAAGGCATGGGGAAAAAACTTATTGTTTGATCCGGGGAAATATCCTTATGATCAGTCTGATTGGAGACGCTTTTCAATTAATACTCCTTCACACAATACTATTATAGTAGATGGGAAATGGCAATATCGAAAGAAGGTAATTCCTGAAATCTATTCTCCGGTAGACAATTTTTTTTGCACAACACCTTTATTTGATTATGTTTCCTCTAGCTATACTGACGGATATGTGACTAACGTATATAATCCGAAGAAAAGTTACCAGCCCCAAACATGGTTGGATGATCGGGATACAACAGTGACTCATATCCGGAACGTATTGTATCTTAAACCTTATTACGCTTTGATTATTGATCAACTGGAGGGGAACGGAGAACATGTATTCGATGCGCATTTTCATCTTGATGCTCCGGCGGCCATATTGAATCCGGACGGTCATTCTGTGCATAGTGAACGCAACGATAGCATACAAATCGGTATATATGCAATAGACAAAGAAAACTTGCAAACGGAAATAATACAAGGGCAGAAGAATCCTTTATTAGGTTGGTATCCCATAGAACACCGGCCTGTTCCAACGGTGCGTTTTCGTAAAAAGCAGGAGGCTCCGGCAGCTTTTTCTACATTCTTATATCCGTATAAGAATAAAAAACCAAGGTTTGATACGGAAAATATAGATATTAGTTCAGAACGTCTAATTTGGGGACGGAGAATTTTTACAGATGAAGAGATTGCAGAGGTAGTATTGGATAAAAAGAATAATCAGTCAGTGTTCGGTTATCAATCAGCTCTGGTGGGTGATGTTAGTGTAAATGCTAAAGGGATAGTCATAAGGCAGAGTCAGGTGTATGTTAATTCTGTAAATATAGGAATATGGGGAGCTTCAGACTATCATGATAAGATATTTGCTTTTCATTTTTCTAACCCGGCAGATGTCGTGTTGCAACAAACTGGTGATTCTATTATTGTATTGAATGCAGGAAAAGAAGAATTTGGGATTATAATTCGTAAACCATTCCCCAAAGAATTTGTAATAAAACCTGGGGAATGGGTCAGGATCTCGGAGACGAAAGAAGAAAAAACTGTGCAACCTTTGATGTTTCCATTGTTTAATGAACGAAAGTAAAAAAATAGAATGTATGAAAATAAAACTGACGATTATATTTTTGGCTTTTTTTGCCATTATATGGGAAGGTAAATGCCAGGTTATGGTAAAAAAGAATTTTGAACTGGCAGAAAGTCAATACTGGAATATGCTAAATAAAGCTATGGATATAAATTGTTTTCCTCGTACGGTGAAACAAGATAGATTGTGGTGCGTGCCGGCTGAAGACTGGACATCTGGTTTTTGGCCGGGTGCATTATGGTATTTGTATGAGTATACAAAGAATAATAGTTGGAAAGATGAAGCAATGAAATGGACTGATAGTCTGAAGGATATTCAGTATTTTGTAGGGCATCATGATGTCGGATTTATGATGTATTGCAGCTATGGCAATGGTTTTCGTCTGACTGCTAATCCTGAATATATTCCTATACTTGTTCAATCTGCCAAGTCGTTATGTAAGCGGTACTCATATAATGTAGGGTGCATCCAATCGTGGAATGCAAGAATGTCGGTTGGGGGAAAGAATGCTTGGAAATATCCTGTGATAATTGATAATATGATGAATCTGGAATTATTATTTTGGGCCACTCAGGCTACTAACGATTCTGTATATTGGAATATAGCAGTAAGTCATGCCGAGAAAACGATGAAGAATCAGATTCGGGCGGACTTTAGTTGTTATCATGTAGTAAACTATGATCCCGACACTGGGGATGTATTACACCGACAGACGGCTCAAGGGTTTGCAGATAATTCTACTTGGGCTCGTGGACAGGCATGGGGAGTTTATTCGTTTACTATGGTTTATAGATATACTAGAGATGAACGTTTTCTACGGACTGCTATAAATATGGCTGACTTTTTTCTGAATCATAAAAGTCTTCCCGATGATGGTATCCCGTATTGGGATTTTAATGTCGGCGAGGAAGGATTTAATCCTGATTTTGAATACAAGCCCTCTGATTATAGTATGATTCCCCGTGATGTTTCGGCAGCATGTATTGTAGCTTCTGCTTTATTTGAGTTGTGTGGTTATGTTTCTGATGTAGATAAGAAACAAACTTATTACAATGCAGCCATAAAAATATTAAATAATCTAAGTACAGATTATTATAGAGCGAAAGAAAATGAGAACCACAATTTTATTTTAAAACATAGTGTTGGTAATCTTCCTGGGGATAACGAAGTGGATGTGCCATTAATATATGCTGATTATTATTTCTTGGAAGCATTGATTAGGTATAATACTAGAATGCTCTCTTCGGATTTGTTTTCAACGAGAACCGGAGCTGTGAATAACTAAACCATACCTTGTTGATAGAAAATGATCGAATATACTTAATATGCTTATTGCTAATAAATTAACCTGTTAATAACTTTGTTGGTATCCTTGTTGATAATTGAAGTAGTTTGTGAATAACGCTAGTAAAGAAGAGTTGTCATAAAAAAGAAGAACCGCATTTCTGCGGTTCTTCTTTATCTTAGTTGCGGAGATCCGACTCGAACGAATGACCTTTGGGTTATGAGCCCAACGAGCTACCAACTGCTCCACTCCGCGATGTTTAACGGGTGCAAAGGTACGGCATTATTTGGAATAAACAAATTATTTGCAGGATATTTTTCTAATAAATAATCGGTTTTCTCTTATGTGGCTGAAAATGAGTAGGGTAATAGTGGAACTTTTTTTTAGTACCTATTAATATACAAATGTTAATATTCTGTGTGTTTTCTTGTATGGTCTAAAGAAAAGAATTACTTTTGCTCAAAATATTCAGCAATGTGCAATTTGTAACCTATGACCGTATCCAAGACAAAAGCCAAATTAGTAGATGTTGCCCGTCAGCTTTTTGCGAAGATGGGAGTGGAGAACACGACTATGAACGATATCGCTCTTGCTTCTAAAAAAGGTAGAAGGACTCTATATACCTATTTTAAGAGCAAGGATGAAATCTATCTGGCTGTTGTAGAATCAGAACTGGATATCCTGTCGGATATGATGAAGCGGGTGTCGGAAAAGAATATCTCTCCGGATGAAAAGCTGCTGGAATTGATATATACCCGGCTGGATGCGGTGAAAGAAGTCGTTTACCGGAACGGGACGTTGCGTGCTTACTTCTTCCGTGATATTTGGCGCGTAGAGAAAGTACGTAAGAAATTCGATGCGAAGGAAGTACAACTCTTTAAGGCGGTTCTTTTGGAAGGGCAGGCAAAGGGAGTGTTCCACATTGACGATGTGGAGATGACAGCCGATTTGATACATTATTGCGTGAAGGGAATTGAAGTGCCTTATATCCGCGGTCATATAGGCGCGCATCTGGATGAAGAAACAAGAAACAGATATGTGTCCAACATTGTGTTTGGCGCACTGCATAGAACAGAAATTTAATTAAATAACTTTTAGTATGGGATTATTAGACGGAAAAACAGCCATTGTAACCGGTGCTGCCCGCGGTATTGGTAAGGCTATCGCTCTGAAGTTTGCTGCCGAAGGCGCAAACATCGCATTTACTGACCTTGTCATTGACGAAAATGCAGAAAATACAGCCAAAGAACTTGAAGCAATGGGCGTGAAAGCCAAAGGTTATGCTTCCAATGCGGCTAACTTTGAAGATACAGCCAAAGTCGTAGAAGAAATCCATAAGGACTTCGGACGCATTGATATTCTGGTAAACAATGCCGGTATCACCCGTGACGGCTTGATGATGCGTATGAGTGAACAGCAGTGGGATATGGTCATCAACGTGAACCTGAAGTCAGCGTTCAACTTCATCCACGCTTGTACACCTGTCATGATGCGTCAGAAAGCAGGTAGCATTATCAATATGGCATCCGTAGTAGGTGTTCACGGTAATGCGGGACAAGCTAACTATGCAGCTTCCAAAGCCGGTATGATTGCATTGGCGAAGTCTATCGCACAGGAACTCGGTTCTCGCGGCATCCGTGCCAACGCTATCGCTCCGGGATTCATCCTGACAGACATGACTGCCGCTCTTTCTGACGAAGTTAGAGCTGAATGGGCAAAGAAAATTCCTTTGCGTCGTGGTGGTACTCCTGAAGATGTGGCAAACATCGCTACCTTCCTTGCTTCCGATATGTCTTCTTACGTATCCGGACAGGTGATTCAGGTAGATGGTGGTATGAATATGTAATCGGACAGAATGACTGTTGTATACGAAGACAACCATATCATTGTAGTCAACAAGACCGCTTCCGAGATTGTCCAGGCAGACAAGACGGGCGATACACCGCTTTCGGAAACTGTAAAGCAGTATCTGAAAGAGAAGTATCAGAAACCCGGTAATGTTTTCATCGGTGTGACACACCGGCTGGACCGCCCCGTAAGCGGCCTTGTCATATTTGCAAAAACGAGTAAGGCACTGACCCGTCTCAATGAGATGTTCCGTACCAGTGAGGTGAAGAAGACCTATTGGGCAGTCGTTAAGAACGCTCCGAAAGAAACGGAAGGCGAACTGGTACATTTCTTGGTACGCAATGAGAAGCAGAACAAGAGTTATGCGTACGATAAAGAAGTGCCGAAAAGCAAGAAGGCGGTTTTGGATTACCGCTTAATCGGCCGTTCGGAGATTTATTACTTGCTCGAAGTCGATTTGAAAACCGGACGCCATCATCAGATTCGTTGCCAGTTGGCAAAGATGGGATGCCCCATTAAAGGAGACTTGAAATATGGTTCTCCGCGTTCCAATCCTGATGGCAGCATTTGCCTGCACGCCCGAAGGGTGCGGTTCACGCATCCGGTATCCAAGGAACTGATAGAGCTTGAAGCTCCTCTTCCCGAAGGAAATTTATGGAAAGGATTTGAACTGTTTTAATCAGTGCAAATCCTTTTTCTTTTTGCCAAAAGAGTAAATCTGTCTGCCATCTCTCCAGTTAATTCCTGTGACAGCCGGTAAATTCCCCAATACCTGTTATATTTGCATCATTCGCTAATTACTATATTCAAATCTACCAAAGAAAAATACGAATGAAGGCATTTAAACTACTCGCGCTTACTTCCTGCTTTTTACTTGCAGCGGGAAACGGAGTTGCACAACGGGATTATTCAAAGAGTGAAGGACTGCTCCGGTATGTCGACCCTTTCATCGGCTCTGGCTATCATGGTCATGTATTTGTAGGGACGAGTGTTCCTTACGGAATGGTGCAGCTCGGCCCTAACAATATCCATAAAGGCTGGGACTGGTGCTCTGGTTATCATTACTCCGACAGCATCCTGATAGGTTTCTCCCATACTCATCTGAGCGGTACGGGATGTACCGATTTGGGCGATATTCTCATTATGCCGTTGAATGAAATCCGCACTCCCAGAGGCAATCAGGATGATATACGTGACGGCTATGCTTCCCGTTATTCGCATGACAACGAGATAGCCCGTCCCGAATATTACTCCTTGCTTCTCGACCGTTATGACATCAAAGCGGAACTGACAGCAACAGACCGTGTAGGCTTCCATCGCTACACATACCCCGACGGCAAACCTGCTTCTATATTGATTGACTTGCGTGAAGGGAACGGCTCGAACGCTTACGATAGTTATATCCGCAAGATAGACGATTATACAGTAGAAGGCTACCGCTATGTAAGAGGTTGGAGCCCTTCCCGAAAAGTTTATTTTGTACTGAAGAGTGACAAGAAGATAGAGCAGTTTATTGCCTACGATGATAACACTCCGAAACCTTGGAACCAACTGAAAGTAGCGTCCGTAAAAAGCGTCCTCACTTTCGGCTATGAAAAAGAAGTAAAGGTTAAAGTAGCTATTTCTTCCGTTAGCTGTGCCAACGCTCTCATGAACCTACAAGCGGAACTTTCCCACTGGGACTTTGACAAAACAGTAAAAATGAGTGCCGACCGATGGAATAAGCAACTCGCAAGAATGAGCGTCGAAACGGACAACGAACCAGCCAAACGTATTTTCTATACCGCACATTATCATACCATGATTGCTCCTACGCTCTATTGTGACGTAAACGGAGAATACAGAGGGATGAATGATATGATTTACACTGACCCGAAGAAAGCCAACTATACCACCCTTTCTTTGTGGGATACCTACCGTGCCTTACATCCTCTGATGACTATCGTTCAGCCCGAAATGGTAGACAAGGTGGTCAACTCCATGCTTTCCATTTATCACCAACAGGACAAACTTCCTATATGGCCTTTGATGAGTGGCGAAACAAATTGCATGCCGGGTTATAGCTCCGTTCCGGTGATTGCCGATGCCTATCTGAAAGGCTTTACCGGATTCGATGCGGAAGAAGCATTGCAGGCAATGAAAGCGACTGCCACCTATGAGAAACAGAAAGGCATCCCCCATGTATTGGAAAAAGAATATATCCCTGCCGACAAAGTTCATGAAGCTACTTCGATAGCCATGGAATATGCAGTAGATGACTGGGGCATTGCCGCCATGGCGCATAAAATGGGAAAGTACGAAGATGCGGCAACTTACGCAAGACGTGCACATTACTATAAGAACTACTTCGACTCATCCATCCATTTCATCCGCCCGAAGTTGGAAGACGGCTCCTGGCGCACTCCTTATGATCCGGCACGTTCCATCCACACCGTCGGAGACTTCTGCGAGGGTAATGGCTGGCAATACACATTCTTCGCTCCGCAAGACCCGTATGGACTAATCGGGTTATTCGGCGGCGACAAACCGTTTACTGCAAAACTCGATAACTTCTTCACCAACAATGACAGCATGGGTGAAGGTGCATCCAGTGACATTACCGGGCTTATCGGTCAATACGCACATGGAAACGAACCGAGCCATCATGTTGCCTACCTGTATGCGTATGCCGGCGAACAATGGAAAACGGCAGAGAAAGTCCGTTTCATCATGGATGAATTCTATACGGATAAACCGGACGGAATCATCGGCAATGAAGATTGCGGTCAAATGTCTGCCTGGTATCTTCTTTCATCCATGGGACTTTACCAGGTGAATCCGTCAGACGGTATATTTGTTTTCGGCAGTCCGTGCTTTAAGAAAGTCGAAATGAAAGTACGTGGCGGCAAGACATTTACAGTAGAAGCCCCCGACAATAACAAAGAAAATATTTATATCCAAAAGGTTTACTTGAACGGTAAGCCCTATAATAAGAGCTATATCACATACGACGATATAATCAATGGCAGCACTTTAAAGTTTGTGATGGGAAAGAAACCCAATAAGAATTTTGGTAAAGCTCCGGCAAACAGACCGGTTGTTCTGAACAAGATAAACGAATAAGAAGAAGATTGTTTTCAATAGGTAGTAAGATTCAGATAGTTGTTTGAACGTAAATTTCAGCCCTCTTCCGTAAAACCAATCAGATTTTATAGAAGAGGGCTGAATTGTGATTGACTGGTTCCTGGCTTATGGCAACGGGTCGGCCGCCGCAGGACGTTTTGGGTCATAAACGGCTACGCCTACTTTGGAATCCGCACAACCATAATATAAATACCATTTGTTTTTGAAGTAAACCATTCCTTCGATAAAGACCGTGCCGTCTACATATTGCCCGCTTTTCTCAAAGCTGTCCATCGGACGGAAGAACGGTTCGTCAAGACGGGTGATGAAACGCGTAGGTTCGTTGGCATCAAAGAGAGCTTGTCCGGCGGCGTAGACATTGGCGGTGTAGCGTTTGTCTCCTCTTCCCGAATGGTTCTTGCCATTGTAGAGAAGGACGATACCTTTCGGGGTGTAGATAGCGGGCGGCCCGCATTCGGTAAGATGGCTGTCGAAATATCCGTCGCGGGGTGAGAATAATTTCTTCAGAGAGCCGTCGATGTTGACAACAGGTGTCCAGTTGATTAAATCGTCGGAAGTGGCGGCGAATACATGTTCTTCACCCCAATACATAAAGTATTTCCCGTTGATTTTCTTGATAATCTGCTTCCCTTTGACAACTTCCGTCAGGATAGAGCCGGATTTGCAACCCAGGTTGAAGAACTTCCCGTCAAATGCTTTGGCAAAGGCAGGGCCATGCTTTGTCCAGTCTTTCAGGTTGCGGGAAGTGGCTACGGCCAGACGAGGGACGTGACGGTTCCACTGGGTGTACATCATTACATACAATCCGTCTTCTGTTACGGTAACGCGCGGATCTTCGCAGCCACCCGGCCATTCCAACTCTTTTTGTGAATCATTAGCAGGATAGAACACAGGAGTTTTTTCCCGTTGGAAATGCATTCCATCGGTAGAAGTTGCGTAGCCTAGACGGGAAGTACGGTGACCGATGCCAACGCCCGATTTATCTTCCGCACGATATAATACGACAATATCCCCTTTGTAGAGTGTAGCAGCCGGATTAAAGGTGTCATTCGATTCCCATGTAATAGAATCTTTGGCTAAGGGACAATAAAACTTGGTGTTTTCTATAGGAGATATTACCGGATTTACATTCTTCGGACGTTCGAAACCGCCGAAAGCCCAATCGGGTAATTTGTTCTCTCTGGGATTGGAAGATTGATTGGAAGATTGCCCATAGGCTGCACAAGTCATTATTGACGTAGCAAATAGAAACAATAAAGTTGATTTCATATAGTCTGTATTACATTAATAGTTGATTGCTTCAGGAGTAATATTCCCCTTCTACATATAAATTGAAAAAAAGAAATATGCTGTCATCTGTCACATAATTGGATATAAATGATTGAACGATTGCTAATTATAGTGTGACAGCATGGTGTGACAACAGGGTGACGGCAGTGTGATAACGGCTTTTGCTGTCACATATTCCGGAAATAGAGAGTTGCTTGTTTCCCCGCTATGAGAGAAATTTTTCTTCATACCATGCCAAGATAGTGGCCGTAGCTTGAAACCGATGGTGCCGGCAAAGCGAAACTTTAGTTTCAACGGTGAGAAACTTTGGTTTCATCGGTGAGAAACTATAGTTTCATCAGCTTGAAACTTTAGTTTCATACGCTTGAAACTCTTGTTTCGAAGGCGTGAAACTATCTGTTCCATACGGTGAAACCAAAAGTTTCAAGGCATGAAACCATTGGTATCGCCATATGAAGCAATTATCTTATAGGCAAGAGCGGGGTAAGAACTACTGGATACTGTTCAGCAAGTCCACCTTTCCTTCATTGACAAGTTTCAGGATTAACTCTCCGAACAGCGTATTTTGCCAGGCAAACCAGGAACGGGTGAAGTTTTTCGGGTCGTTCTTATGGAAAGATTCGTGCATGAAGCCTGTTCCGGCATCCGTATCCATCAGCATTTTGATGCAAGTCTTGATTTCCGCGTCGTTTTGACTGGTGAATGCTTTCATCATAATGCTCATGGGCCAAATCATGTCATATCCGATATGCGGGCCGCCGATACCCTCTCCGGCAGTACCTTTGAAGAAGTAAGGATTATCCTCACTCCATACAAATTTGCGGGTATTCTGATAAATCGGGTCGTTCACTTTCACATCTCCCAGATAAGGCAGAGCGATAAGGCTCGGTACATTGGCATCATCCATTAACAGTTGGTTGCCGAAACCATCCACTTCGAAAGCATAGATTTTACCATACTTCGGGTGATTGTAAACAGCATACTTTTTCAAGGCTTTTTCCACTTCGTCCGCAAGTCCGGTGCATTGCTTGGCCAAGTCCGGTTTCTTGTTGACCGTATTCAGGATTTCGGCCGCTTTGCGAAGGGAAGTGACAGCGAAGAAGTTGGACGGAACGAGGAACTGGAAAGTAGTTGCATCGTCGGAAGGACGGAAAGCGGAAGCAATCAGTCCGACAGGCTTTACAGGATTACCCCAACCGTCGTTAGTCATCGTGTCGAGCGCACGTTCCGTCTTGCGTTGGAAACGGTAAGAGCCTTTCGGGTCTTCTTTTCGTTGCTGTTCCTTAAACGTTTTCAGGACGTTGGCGATGGCTGCGAGCCATTCATCGGAGAATACACTGGTATCTCCCGCCGTTTTCCAGTAATGATAAGCTAGACGGATCGGATAACAGAGCGAGTCGATTTCCCATTTCCGCTCATGCAGTTCGGGCTTCATGTCCGTAAGGTCGCTCATCCATTCGCCCCCTTCGGAATTCATGTTGAAAGCATTGGCATACGGGTCGATATTGATACACTTGAACTGACGTTTGATAACACCGGCCAGCATCTTTTTCAGTTCCGCGTCTTTGTTGGCGAGTTGGACGTAAGGCCATACTTGTGCGCCTGAATCGCGCAGCCACATGGCGTGGATGTCGCCTGTATAAACAAACGTATCATCTTTTCCGTCAAAATGAACAGTGGTATCCAACGTATTCGGAAAACAGTTTTCGAACATCCATGCCAGGCGGGCATTCGTCAGCAGTTGCTTGATGTGCGCAATCTGTTGTTCCACAGCTTGCGAGACAAACAGGCGTTTCGATGCTTCCGGACGGTTCGTCTGATAATTGTTGATTTTGATATTATCTTGTCGGATGATACCAAAATCATTGTTTCCCATAGCTTGTATGTTGGCAGCACCAAAGAGTGCCATGGATAAGCAAAAAGCTTTAGTTATATTCATGGTAATAGTTTTTTAGTTAATTAATTTCTGCAAAGAATTCGATAAGACAAGCATTGTCGAGCAGCCATTTATACTGCTCCTTGTTGTGTCCCGACCAATCCCTGCCTAATAGTCCGTTCTCGTCCCGATAGTTCTCCCAGGCGTGAAGCGCATTTCCTACCATAGCATCGACATATACCGGATTTTTGTCAACCTTATACAGGGCTTTCAGTCCCCTGAATAAAATCACGTTAAACCACGCCATGTCTTTATGCACTTTGGCAGTCGGGTCTTTCATATCGGCTTTTGTACGGAAAAAAGCATCCGTTCCTGCGGCTGTCTGCTGCGCGTCGCGCAAGTACTGTTCGTCTCCCGTCTCCTCGTAGAGCAACACACCTGCCTGAATCATTTGTCCACTGTTGTAGGCGTATTTCTCTTTGGAAACTTTCCCTTTCAGGTTGACATTATCCCAGTAAAGATGGTCGGTAGGGTCGCACAGGTGCTTTTTCGTCCAGGCATAAGTCTCTTTTGCTTTTTCCAGATACTTGGCGTCTTTTGTCAGACGGTACAACTTGACACCGAGTACAGTCGATGGCGCATTGGAACAAGTATGCTTCGCTTCCTTCTGCTGTTCGCACCAAAAGATACCGCCGCCCATTTCGTCGCTCCATCCACTGTAAATATATTGATACAGTGCAATCGCCTTTTCCAAAGATGCGGGCTTGCGCGTCAGTTGGTAATAGTCGCAATAATCCAGCGCAATCCAGATGTTATCGTCGTAATAACGTCCGTGCTGCCCGTACTTCACCGGATACGACTGGTAACAGGCGGGCAGTCGGCTTTCGTCCCAATACTGCTCCATTCCCGGAAGAATCTTCTTGTCGAGTATCTTCTTGTACTTCTTGTTTCCGGTAGCCTTGTATAACGCCACACAACCCGACATCATCCCCGAATACGGCCATAGAAAAGACGCTTTCAGCGTTCCGTTCTGTTGCGTACCACCTGCCAGATAAGTGATTTTCTGGTCGGGATTGACAGGATATGTTTCTGTCAGTAGTCCGTCATTCGTCTGATACAGATTCAGCACATTGTACAGAATCGAGTCGGCAATAGAAAGATAACGGGTATTTCCCGAAGTCTTTCCTACTGCGGAAGTAAGGCAAAATAGCATACAGGCTGCAAAACATATATTTCTCATAGGA
Source organism: Bacteroides congonensis (assembly GCF_900130125.1). Taxonomy (GTDB): domain Bacteria; phylum Bacteroidota; class Bacteroidia; order Bacteroidales; family Bacteroidaceae; genus Bacteroides; species Bacteroides congonensis. Next base: position 189,392 of record NZ_FQXY01000010.1, on the reverse strand, counting down.
GTATCGGAGTTGGGAGTTGAAACTTTCAGGTTATTGGTGAAAAGCATCAGCCGAATGGCGGATAGACGCCACGCGGCTGACAAAAATTACTTCTGCTGCCGCTCGTCAAACTCCAGTTCCACCTTGACAGGGAAATGGTCGGAAGGCGTGCGTGCCTGATAAGCCTTGATGTCGATTTCTTCCGGGCAGTCATTCGCCTGCTTCTTCTCACCGCTTCCTGCGATGCTGCGGTAAGTATCCGTCAGCACACCATATCTTTTCACATGGAAAGACGGAGACACGAATACGTGGTCGATGCGGCTTTCCGTAAAGCTGTTCGGGTCGAAGTCGTTGAACGTGCCGTTGATGGCATAGCGGAAGCCGGCTTTCTCGTAAGAGTCGCACAGTACTCCTTTGCTCACAAAAGCGTCATAAGACTGGTGAGTCTGGTCGACGTTGAAGTCTCCCGTCAAGATAGCCGGAAGGTCTTTACCTTTGCCAAGCTCTTTCATCTTGTCCTGTACGAGGAACGCACTTTCCACGCGTGCCTTCTTGCCGATATGATCCATATGCAGGTTGAAGAAAAGGAATTCGAAACCGGTGTCCTTGCACTTGAAATGTCCCCAACTGCAAATACGCGGCAATACGGCATCCCAACCTTTGCTAGGCACGTCGGGCGTTTCTGACAACCAAAAATCACCTTTCTCTATCACGTCAAACTTGTCCGTGCGATAGAAAATAGCAGAATGTTCACCTTTCTCTTTGCCGTCATCGCGGCCTACGCCGATATAGTCATAGCCTGGCAATGCCTCTTTCATGTCCTTCAGTTGATGGATGAAGCACTCCTGCGTGCCGAAAATATCGAAATCATGGTATTGCACCATTTGGGCAATGACCGGGTAACGTTGTCCCCAACCGTTGCCACGGACGGAATCGCCACCGTTGGCATTTCTCAGATTGTAGGAAGCAACAGTGATGGAAGTAGGCTGATAGTTACTTTGACAACCGCAAAAGACTACCGTAACAATAGCAATAAATAAAAGGCTTTTAAGTTTCATGTTTTTATAGTTTGTTTGATAGATAATTCTCTGACTTCAAAAGTACGATATTTTATTCAAATGAAAGAGAGTAGGGAACATCTTTTTCTGTGGTTCCCCGTTGCTTGTTGGGTACAGGGCTCATCTGGAATTGAATATTCGCACCTCGCATCAATTGGTCGTGTGTCAGATAATTGCGTGAATACGACTTTCCGTTCACTTTCATATCCTTTATGTAGCAGTGACCGGGCTGGTTGTTATCCGACTTGATGGTGATTGTTTTTCCGTTCTCCAGATGCAGCTTGGCGGATTTGAAGAGGGGAGTTCCCACGATATACTCGTCCGTTCCCGGACAAACGGTGTAGAACCCTAAGGCGGAGAATACATACCAGGCGGAAGTCTGGCCGTTATCCTCGTCACCGCAATAACCGTCCGGCGCAGCGGTGTACAACTTATTCATGATTTCACGTACCCAGTATTGGGTTTTCCAAGGCTCGCCGGAATAGTTATAAAGATAAACCATATGCTGAATCGGCTGGTTGCCGTGCGCATACTGCCCCATGTTCATCACCTGCATTTCACGCATTTCGTGAATCATGCCGCGGCTTTCCATTCCCAGTTTGCCGGGAATCACGAATACGGAATCCATCATGGTATTGAATTCTTTTTTACCGCCCATTAGGTCGATAAGCCCCTGCGGGTCGTGGAATACACAGAAACTCCAGTGCCAACTGTTCCCTTCGCAGAACTCGCCGCTCCAGTCCACTGCGTCGAAGTTCGGGTTGAATACCCCTTTGTCGTCTTTGCCTACCATCAGTTTGCGTTCCGGATGATAGACATTTTTATAATTCAGCGCACGTTTCTTAAATATGTCGATTTCGCTTGCCGGCTTGCCCAACTTCTTGCCTAATGCATAGATAGTCCAGTCATTATAAGCATATTCCAGTGTGCGGGCTACGTTTTGTCCGATTCCTATATTATTGGGCACATATCCCAGTTGGTTGTAGGATTCGTGACCGAGACGGCCGGAAGCCGTGCCGCGCAGATGCGCGCTTGTTCCGTGTTTCAGTGCTTCCCAAAGCGTTTCGATATCATATCCGCGCAGTCCTTTGATATAAGCATCCGCTACTACGGAAGCCGAGTTGTTGCCCACCATGGAGTCACGATGTCCGGGACTTGCCCATTCGGGCAGGAACCCGCTTTCTTTATAAGCATTGACAAGTCCTTCCTGCATCTTCTGATTCATCGACGGATACATCAGGTTGAGGAAAGGGAACAGGCAGCGGAACGTATCCCAGAATCCGGTATCGGTAAACATATAACCCGGAAGCACTTTACCGTTGTAAGGGCTGTAATGCATTACTTCTCCCTTGGCGTCTATCTCGTAGAAACTGCGTGGGAAAAGCATGGAACGATACAGGCATGAGTAGAATGTACGCAGGTTGTCGATGTTATCGTCCTCTATCTCTATCTTGCCCATTTCACGGTTCCAGGTATCTCTGCCATTGGCAACCAGTTGGTCGAAACTCTTGTTATCGAGTTCCTTCAGATTCAGTTCCGCCTGTTCGGGGCTGATAAAAGAAGAAGCGACACGGGCGTGGACGATTTCTCCTTTCTTCGTTGCGAATCCGATGACCGCTCCGGTGTGGTTCCCCTTCGCTTCCGTTTCATTCGGAAGGATATTGTTCTCCGAAACGGCGGAAATGAAAGTAAACGGCTTGTCGAACTGCATGACGAAGTAGTTTTTGAAGTTCTTGGGCACACCGCCGCTGTTCTTTGTCGAATAGCCGATAATCTTGTTTTCTTCGGGAATCACTTTGACGTAAGAACCCTTGTCGAAAGCATCCAGGATGACATAGGCATTCTTCGTTTCGGGATACGTAAAGCGGAACATGGCTGCCCGTTCGGTGGGGACAAGTTCGGTAGTCACGTCATGGTCGGCCAGATATACCTTATAATAATAAGGCTTGGCTACTTCCGCTTTGTGAGAGAACCAACTGGCGCGCCGGTCTTGGTCGAATACCAGTCCGCCGGTGATTGGCATGATGGCGAACTGGCCATAATCGTTGTTCCATGGGCTGGGTTGATGTGTCTGTTTGAACCCTCGGATTTTGTCGGCATCGTACGTGTATGCCCAACCGTCGCCCATCTTACCGGTTTGTGGTGTCCAGAAGTTCATTCCCCACGGCAAGGCCGTAGCCGGATACGTATTTCCGGTGGACAGTTCGTACTTGGATTGCGTGCCTACCAGCGTGCTGACATAGTCCACCGGATTCTTTACGGCAGAAGATTGCAGGGTGTACAGCACGGCACTTCCAAGAAATAACAAGTGTTTAAATGAAAAATGTGTTTTCATGAACAAATGAATTTATAGATTTGAAAATAATTTCTACGACGAAAATAGGGAGAAAAGGAATGTGCTCTCAGGAATGGAAAGGAGAAATCACCTGTTGGCGCTAATGTTAACCACTATGGCGCTAATCCTTACCTATATCCCTGCCAAAAAAAAGTGCGAAATGTTTTTTTGTTTACCTTTGTCATATATCAAATCTAAGAATGACACGCTATGAACAGACCATTTGTTTTTATACTTATTTTCATCCTTAACCTGTTGATACATACGGTTTCTGCCTATAACTTGAAGCAGATTGCGGATAAGGAATATATGTCCAACAGTTCGATTACATCTCTGTGCCAGGACGAACGCGGACTGATGTGGATAGGCACCTGTGACGGACTGAATATTTATGATGGACAGGAAATCGAAGAATTTAAGACACGAGACAAGGAAGATTACTTATCCGGTAACCTGATTGACAATATCGTATATACCGGTGACGAGATTTACTGGATTCAGACGTACTATGGACTGAACCGCCTTGACCGGCGAACCAATACGCTCACACACTACAACGAGTTTCAGAAACTTTTCTTTATGAACAAGGATAACAACGGCAATCTGTTCATTATCCAGGATAGCAACTGCATCTACTATTATCATAAGAACGAAGGCGTTTTCAAGAAAATCAATATCACAGGAATTCCTATTTCGGACATTGTTGACTTCTTCATCGACGGCAACAACCGTATGTGGGTAGTGATGAAAGGATACAACCGTTGTTATGACATTCAGCAGGAAGCCGTCTCAGGGGATATTACCTTACTGCCGCAGAAAACCAGCTTGCAGTATCATACTTCATTGCTTTACTGCTTTAACGATGAACAATCCCTTTATTATATAGACAAGGATTATAACTTCTACGCCTTCCACATCCCGACCAGGAAGAATGAGTTCATAGCCAATCTGGGCAAAGAGATACAGGCGCGCGGCAAAATATCTTCCATCGTACATTACCACGACAGCTTCTTTGTCGGCTTCCTGATGGATGGTATTCTGCTGTTAGAGAAACAAAAGGAAGCGAATACCTGGCAGATTCAGCCATTGCCCATTAATAGCGGCGTGTTCTGTCTCAAGAAAGACCGCTTTCAGGATATTGTGTGGATAGGTACGGACGGACAGGGCGTTTATCTTTATTCCAACCCTCTCTATTCCATCAAATCAACGGTGCTGAGCAATTACAGTGAGAAGATAGAACGTCCCGTACGTGCGCTATACCTGGATGACGACCGTACGTTTTGGATAGGCACAAAGGGAAACGGCATTCTTAAAATCTACGATTATGAAGTCGATAAGAATATTTCCGACTGCCGGGCGGAGATACTGACCACTTCCAACAGCCCGTTAGGAAGCAACGCTGTCTATTGTTTTGCCAAAAGCCACCGGAACCTGCTTTGGATAGGCGATGAGGAAGGTTTGAACTACTACTCGTACAAGGAAAAGCGTATCAAAAATATCCCGGTTCAAGTAGCGGGCGAAGACTTCAAGTACATACACGATATTTACGAAACAGCCGGTTCCGAACTATGGTTGGCAAGTGTCGGAATGGGAGTGGTGAAAGCCCGTATTACCGGGACACCGGACAATCCGGTCATTGTAGACGCACAACGTTATGTTATCAACGATGGCGAACTGGGATCGAACTATTTCTTTACTATCCATGCGGAGAATGACTCCCGCCTGCTCTTTGGCAATAGAGGATACGGGGTGTTCCGCTTTAATGAGACAACGAACGGACTGGAGCCTATGTCTACTCACAAATATGAGAACATGACACTGAATAATATATTGGCTATCAGCAAAGACAGCAGCAACAATTATCTTTTTGGCACGAGTTACGGACTGATAAAATATACCTCAGAGACTTCTTATCAACTCTTTAACGCTAAGAATGGCTTCCTGAACAACACCATTCATGCCATTCTCAAAAACTCGCCCGATAACTTTTGGTTAAGCACCAACCTGGGATTAATCAATTTCGATACCCGGCGGAATATTTTCCGTTCGTATGGCTTCGGTGATGGCTTGAAAGTGGTAGAGTTCAGCGACGGAGCAGCCTATCGTGACCCTCAAACGGGTACACTGTTCTTTGGCGGAATCAATGGATTCGTAGCCATCCGTGCAGACGGCCGTCCCGAGCAGCTTTATATGCCGCCCGTCTATTTCGACAAACTGTCTATCTTCGGTGAGCAATATAACCTGGGTGAATTTCTCACCCGGAAAAAGGGCACGGAAGTCCTCAACTTGCAGTACGACCAAAACTTCTTCTCAGTCTCCTTTGCCTCTGTGGACTATCTGAATGGCAACAACTGTACCTATTTCTATAAACTGAAAGGGCTAAGTGACCAATGGGTGAACAACGGTTCGGAGAGCGGAGTCTCTTTTACGAATATGGCTCCCGGCGAATATACGTTGCTGGTGAAATATTATAATAGTGTCTTTGATAAGGAAAGCGATGTCTATTCCTTGGTTATCCGTATCGGCGACCCGTGGTATGCGTCCTGGTGGGCGTATCTGATTTACGCCTTGTGCCTGCTTTTGATAGTTGCTTTGTTGATGCGTTCGTTTATTCTGCGTTCCAAACGCAAAAAGCAGGAATTGCTGAACGAAATAGAGAAACGCCACCAAAAGAATGTCTTTGAATCCAAACTCCGCTTCTTTACCAATATCGCCCATGAATTCTGCACTCCACTGACCTTGATTTACGGCCCCTGCGGACGAATCCTTTCATCCAACGGACTAAGTAAATTTGTAGTAGACTACGTGCAGATGATTCAAACCAACGCCGAACGTCTGAATAATCTGATTCATGAACTGATTGAATTCCGCCGTATCGAGACAGGTAACAGGGAAGTGCGCATCGAAACGTTAAATGTATCGTCCATCGTGAAGGGTATAGCTAAAACCTTTGTTGAAATGGCGAAATCCAGGAACATTACTTTCCTGAGCAAGATACCCGAACACGTGTCCTGGAACTCGGACAAAGGTTTTCTGAATACGATTATTATCAACCTGATTTCGAATGCATTCAAATATACTCCCGATGGGCTGAGCATTAAGATTGAAGTGGATACAACCGGAGAAGGACTATTAGTGCTCCGCGTAGCCAATGAAGGAAGCACCATCAAGGAGAAAGACTTTCAGCATATTTTCAACCGTTATTCTATTTTGGATAACTTCGAGAATCAGGACGAGAAGAACTTCTCCCGCAACGGACTCGGACTTGCCATCTCATACAATATGGCGAAGTTGCTGAACGGTACGCTGAAAGTGGAAAATACCTCTGACGGATGGGTGATGTTCACATTGACCCTGCCCGTCATGGAACCGACCGTCGGAGTGCCGGCAACAAAACGGATTACTGCGGAATATATCCCGAAGATAGATACGCAATCTATCCTGAAACTTCCTCATTATGAATTTGATAAGATGCGCCCTACTTTACTGGTGGTCGATGATGAGATAGAGATGCTGTGGTTTATCGGAGAAATCTTCTCCGGTGATTTTAATGTAGTCACCCTGCAAGACCCCGAACGGGTGGAACAGGTGATGAACGAAGTGTATCCGAACGTGATAATCTGTGATGTCATGATGCCGGGAATCAGTGGCATTGAGCTCACGAAACGGATTAAAGCGGTGAAGGAAACGGCTCATATCCCTATTATAATCGTATCCGGGCGGCATGAGATGGAAGAACAGATGGCGGCGCTTTCGGCAGGTGCGGAGATGTATATCACGAAACCGTTTAATGCAGAATATCTCCGTATATCGGTGGGGCAGGTGATGGAACGGAAAGAAGTGCTGAAGAACTACTTCAGTTCTCCTATCAGTTCTTTTGAAAAGTCGGACGGCAAGCTGACGCATAAGGAGTCGAAGAAATTCCTTCAGTCTGTTCTGAAGATTATCAATGATAACATAACGAACAAAGAACTGACTCCCCGTTATATTGCCGACCGGCTGGCAATCAGTCCGCGCAGCCTGTACCGGAAAATGGAAGAAATAGGCGAAGACAGTCCGACGGATTTGATAAAGGAATGTCGTTTGCATATCGCGAAGGATTTACTGTTGACGACTAAAAAGACGATTGATGAAATCGTGTTCGATTCCGGGTTCTCCAATAAGGTAACTTTCTTCAAAGTATTCCGTGAAAAGTACGGGTGCACGCCAAAAGAGTTTCGGATGAAACATTTGGAAGAAGTCCGGCAGTAACCTGTGGCAGGGTGCTTGCTCCGGCTTTCGCTTTCTTCTGCCTTTTGAGGATGAGAAACGGCTCTGTAACATGTTCTGACGTATGTTTAAGATAGAAAAAGAGGAAGTAAATTTCCGTGTTAATATGGTAAGTATCCGTGCCAAAAGGTAAAAAAGTGCAGTTGGATTTCTTTTGGTAGAGTTTAGTGATTTTATCTTTGCTTCATCGAAATTTTTAAGTAGATGAACTTGAAAAGTATTAATTTATTAATCTTTAATCTAATGAAAAGGAAACTTAGTTTTTTATTCCTATCAGCATTGACCCTTCCATTTTTTATGGTTTCGTGTAGTGATGATAAAGAAGAACAGGAAGTGAAGCCGGCGACAGATTTGGTGGTCGATAATAACTCGGTGACACTACTGCAAGGAGACGAAATTACGGTAGGTATTACTTCCGGTAATGGAGATTATTATGTGAAACCATTTGATGAAAGTGTCGCGACGGCTGTCATCAATGGTAATAAAGTAACAATTAAAGCAACGGAGAATAGCCATCTTGAAGAAAATAACCGCATCGAAACAACTGTATTGGTAGTAGACGGACGCAAGAAAGTAGCTAGAATCCAAGTTCAGGTTGCCAAACTCTGGGACTTGACGGCAGATGTACCGGAAGAAGGCTTCGACTTGTTTATCGGTGAAAAACGAATGGTGAAAATCCTGACGGGTAACGGTGATTATGAGATTTCTATTCCCGAAGGCACTGACAAGTATATCGAAGTGGGCGAGCTTTCCGGTCAGGTATTCCCCGTAACCGCCAAATTTGAAACAGGAACAGAACCCGTAAATATTACGGTTACTGATAAGAAAGGCAAGACGGTAGTTATTCCTGTGGTGGTGAATATCGTTGACTTGACGTTGAAAACCAATGAAGCAGTTTTTGCGGAGCCGGATGCTGAGTCTCAGTATATAGCGATTGAGAAAGGGAATGGCGGATATAGCTTTACTTATCAGGTGGGAGACGGCGAACCGACTACGGAAGCTACCATTGTAGAAGCTACTGAAAAAGAGAATCTGATTACGCTGAAGCCGAAAGCAAGAGGGGATGTAAAGGTGATTGTGACCGACCAGAAAGGTTCGTCAAAAGAAATTGCGGTGAAAGTCAATCCATACGAAATTAAGTTGGAAGATAATGCAACTTCGTTATTTCTAAATGGATTTGAAGTATCTAAAGAGGTGACTGTATCCCGTGGAAATGGTGGATATAAATTGGTTGATTTATCAGAAGACAATTTGAAGTGTTTGGAATCTGCAACTATAGATGAAACAGGGAAGCTTACGGTAAAAGCAAGATGGATGGGAACAACTGTTTTGACGATAACAGACGATGCGGGGCAAAAACTGGAATTACCGGTAACTGTCAATGCTGTGGCTTCCAGATTGGAACAGGACCGATATTTACATATTGATATCAAAAAATATGCAGAAACAGCTGAAGGGGCATGGGTGAAAAGTACGGATAAGCTGACTTTTGAGATTGTTTTCTATCCGACCTCGTCTCGCTCTTTGCAGTCGTTTATCGGTTTGGAGAGTGTATTCCTACTTCGTTGTGAAGGTGGAAAAGATACTAGTTTGCGTTTTGAATTGGCCACCAAGAAGATTAAGGCAGATGGTGACCCCCGTTTCAGAAGTAAACAGATTATGGGCTCGGACCGGCAGAATAACGGGAAGTGGTATCACATAGCTGTGGTATATGACGGTAGTCAGTCTAAGGCAAAAGATGCTTATACTATGTATATTAATGGAGTCAAAGAGGAATTGGAGCCTGCCGGCAATTACGCTGATGCAGAACCTAATCATACATTGAATCTCGCAGATATGGGTGGAGGAGATAAGGCTTTGTTAATAGGAAGATCAGGAGACAACTGGAGATATGCTAACTGTAAGGTGTATCAGGCCAGAATGTGGAAAACGATTCGTACGGAAGCGGAGATCAAACGAGACTTGTGCAAGCTTTTCACCAAAGAGGAAGCAAGAGAAAATCAGGATTTGATTGGCTATTGGGTGCTTTCCAAAGGAACCGGAGAAACAGAAAAATTTGAGAACTGGGGTAGTGGTGGCTCAGACTTGGATGGCTATGTTTACAGGCAGGCTTTTGGAAATGAAGAAAAAGGTTTTGAAAAATCAACTTTACCGGCAACTTATGGTGGAGACAAGAGCCGTTTTGACCCGATTGAATGTCCTCATTCATACTAAAACAAGGAATATAATAATATGAGAAACAATATGATAACAAAGAAACTAATCAAATTTGCCCTGCTGTTTTTTCTTATCGGAGTGACGGCTTGTGACAATGAACTGAATCCGGGATTCGATCCGGACGATTATGAAGCGATTGTTCCGCCAGAACCTGTCCGTACGATGGATGCTATGGCAAGCGGTGAACGTGTGGTGCTTTCGGGAGCTTCGCTGACGGACATCATTCTGAAATGGACGCCTACCGAGAAACATGGTAATACAGTATATCGTTACGAAGTATTGATAGATACTGTCGGTGGTGATTTTACAAAGCCGGTAGAAACCATCTTTTCCGACAATAACGGCTTGGAGCCTCAGCTAACCTTGACGCATTATCAGGTAAATACGATTGGCAAACTTGCCAAGTTCCGTTGCAATACGAACGGGACGTTGCGTTGGAAAGTACGTGCTTATTGTGGGCTTGACCAGGCACTCAGTACGTTGGAAGGTTATTTCGTGATATTTATGATGGACGGTATTGATGATATGCCTTCGGAAAATGAGCCGGTTTACATTACTGGTATAGGTACGGAAGATGATGGAGACGAATCAGTTGCACAGCAGATGCTTCGCCAGAATGAAGGAATCTATCAATCTTTCACTCAGTTGAAAGCCGACCAGCCATTTGTATTCATGTCTACTGTCGAAGGACGTAAATGTTATTATTATGTGGATGGAAACGGAATGTTGCGTGAACGTAATGACGGTGAGGAATATGCGGTGACAGTTCCTGCATCAGCTATTTATCGCATTACAATCAATATGGGCGAACAGACAATCAGTTATGATGAAATCGGGGAAGTCTATCTCTACAACCATTCGGGAGGATATAGAAAGAACTTCGATTATCAGGGATATGGTAAATGGGGCGTGAGAGATTATATAGCCCGGAAAAAGAAAGAAGGCTGGGCAGGAAGCGGTGAAACGCGCCATAGCTTTAAGATGGAGATAAACGGAACCACTTATCGTTGGGGACACAAGGACAGAGATAAAGGGCAACCGCATTTGGATACTGATAACAGCTATTATAATTTATATCAACTGGCACTAGGTACGGATCCTTGGGATTACAGTTTCCGTTTCTGTGACGAACTGCTTCAATGGGGTAGCGAGCAGAACGAAGTCTTTTACGCAACGGTGAAAACGGATGTCACCCTTTATTTCAATGCTGAATTTGGAGTTTATACTCATCGGTGGGTAGCTTCAGAAACAAATGAAGATTAAAACTGAATAATAATATGAAGAACTATATAGTATCATTATCGAAAAAGGCTTTCTTGTTGGGCGGTGTTGCCACATTGGCTATGTGCATTGCCTGTGACGATGGCGAATTGAGTGACATCTACAAAGGGAGTTCATCCGGCGAATATGTGTCGGATGTAAACTGGACGGATGCTGCCAATACAAGTACAGGAACTTACATCAAATATTTCTTTGAGAATGCCGGCGGACGGAATACTTTCTGCGGAAGCATTTATTGGGAAAAACCGAATACACCGGAAACTGGAGAACCGACAAGTACGGGGGGCAGCGGCGGATGGTCGCAGGGACATGCGCTTGATATAGTCATCGACGCTTATATCCGTCATGCGGATGATCCTGCCTACCAGGCCGATTTGTATGAAAATATAATGAAACCGTTCCTTCCGGCCTTCGACGACTGGAATGAGCATTGCGGTTATGGTGGCAAGGACTTCTGGAACAACTTCTATGATGATATGGAGTGGATGGCATTGGCTTGCCTGCGGGTGTACGAGTTGACGGGCGACGAAGACTATTACAGCGCCCTGATGAAAATGTGGGATCATATCAAGGGAGCCAAGAATGACTATAAAGGAGTAGGCGGCATGGCATGGAAAACGGATGCGCCGGCTTCACGTATGGCTTGTTCAAACGGTCCCGGTTGTCTTCTGGCTATGAAACTGTACAAACTGACTGTCAAAGAAGCCAAAGAAGGATGGGAGGATAAGGCGGCTTATTATCTCAACTTTGCCAAAGAGGTGTACAACTGGATGACTGCTTATCTGTGTGACACATCAACCGGACAGGTATATGATAACTTGGGAATCAGAGATGACGGTACTCCGGGTGACCCGGATAAAGTGGCTCTGTCTTACAATCAGGGAACTTTCATGGCATCTGCCCTGGAACTTTACAATGCCACGGGTGAAGAGGAATATCTCCGTAATGCTGTCGCTTTCGGCTCTTATCAGGTGAATAAGAAAATGGATTCCAATTATCCGGTATTCAGCGGGGAGGGTAATTCCGGTGATAATCTTTTGTTCCGGGGAATCTTTGTCCGTTATTTCCTGGATATGGTGAAACAACCCGTCAGCAGTGTTTATCCGGAAAAGACCAGAAATAAGTTTATTGCCGCATTACGCAGTTGCTCCGATGTGCTTTGGACGCTGGCACATCCGGAAGGATATTATGTATGGGAATACGATTGGGCGAAAGCCCCGACATTCGGTAACCGTGATAACAGCGAAGACCGCTTGACGATTTCTTTGAATGCGGAGGTTCCCGGAGCGACAATGATTGAAATACGTGCCCGTTATGAGGACTGGGTACAGGGAAAAGCTTCTGAAGAGGCCAACTGGGTAGGCCCGGAATTCGGGAAGAAAGCAGGGGAATAAGATTGATTCATTACACATAGAAAATCGGAAATAAAAATGATACATATAAAAAGAAATATTTGTCTGATGGCTGTTTCTTGCGCTCTGCTGGCAGGTATCCCTGTACAAAGTATGGCGCAGACAGGCAGAACCGCAAGGACACAGGCTTCGCAAAACAATAAGATAACGATATCGGGTACGGTATTGGATAAGACGACAAATGACCCGCTGATTGGTGTGTCTGTTGTGGTAAAAGGAGTAGCCAATGCAGGAACGATTACGGATATGGATGGTAAGTTTACGTTGAGGTTACCGTACGCGGAAGCTCCGCTGGTGTTTTCTTACTTGGGTTATCAGCCGCAGGAGATTGTTCCCGGTACCAAGAAGGACTTGACTGTCTTATTACAAGAAGATACGAAAGCCTTGCAGGAAGTTGTGGTGGTAGGTTACACCAAGCAACGCAAGGAAACAATGGTCGGTTCGGTAGCTACCATCACAACGAAAGACCTGACGCAAAGTCCGACTGCCAATATCAACAACGCACTTGCCGGACGTCTGCCGGGCTTGGTTGTGAACCAATATGCCGGTGGTGAGCCGGGTGTTGACCAAAGTGAATTGTTCATCCGTGGTAAAGCTACTTACGGTAATCAGAGTGCTATTGTCATTGTCGACGGAATCGAACGTGACATGAGTTATCTGGCACCGGACGAGATTGAAACATTCACTATTCTGAAGGATGCTTCTGCGACTGCCGCTTACGGTATCCGTGGTGCGAACGGTGTAATCGTTATCACAACCAAACGTGGTAAGGCTGCCGAGAAAGCAACCGTGAACCTGAAAGCCTCTGTCGGTATCAACCAACCCATCGGATTCCCCGAATATCTGGGCTCTGCCGATTATGCTACCTTATACAATGAAGCGAGACTGAATGACGCCAAGATGACAGGTGCAGACATTAGCAGTCTGAATCTTTTCTCTCAACAGGCTATAGACAACTTCCGCCGTGCCAAAGGAGACAACTCCGACGGGCTGGGGTATGACTGGGATTATTATGATTTTGCCTTCAAGCCGGGTATGCAGGAAGATGTCAGCCTTTCTATCCGTGGCGGTACGGACAAAGTACGTTACTATGTGCTGGCTAATTATTTTTCACAAGGCGGTAACTACAAATATTCGAATGCAGGTGAATATAATTCGCAGACTAAGTTTACCCGTTATAACTTCCGTTCGAATATCGACATTAATATTAACCGTTATCTGAGTACACGTCTCGACCTGGGTGCCCGTATTACCGACCGCAATGCACCGGGTACTACCGCCGGACGACTGATGACTATCTGTGCTACACAACCGCCGTATCTGCCTATCTTGGTAGAGGAGAACTCGCATCCGCAGAATGAAGAATATATTCAGCAGAATTCCCGGGGCATGCTTTATGGGGACAACATCTATCGCTATAATATATTAGGTGAATTGAGCCGCACCGGTTATCTGAATGAAAAGAATACTTATCTGAACGGTAGCTTTGCCATGAACCTGGATATGGGATTCCTGACAAAAGGGCTGAAAGCGGAAGTGATGTTCTCCTATGATGCTTCAGAAGGACGCTGGATTAACCGCAAGCTGGATACTTACAAGGACGGATACCGTGAATATCCGAAATATGCAACGTTTATGCCGATTGAAGGTTCGGATGCCTATATGGCGGGCGGACATTATACCGGTGCTTACAAGACTGGTAATAAATACGACATTGATCAGACTATCGGCAACGGATTCAGCCATAATGCTTCCGACGGACGGACGTATATACAGGCACGTGTGGACTATAACCGTATGTTTAACGACCGTCACGAACTTACAGCCATGTTATTGGCAAACCGTGGCAACCGTACTGTTAATAATGAACTGGCTTATCATAGCCAAGGTATTACCGGACGTTTTGCCTATTATTATAATCAGAAGTACTTGATGGAGTTCAACTTCGGTTACAATGGTTCCGAAAACTTCGCTCCGGGCAAACGTTACGGATTCTTCCCCGCAGGTTCTATCGGTTGGGTGATTTCGGAAGAGGCTTTTATGAAGAAGGCTTCCTGGATCGACTTCTTGAAAGTGAGAGCCTCTTATGGTCTGGTAGGTAGTGACAATGTGAGCAGCCGTTTCCCTTATTTAGCTTTCTACGGTAGCGGTAGCGGCTATGATTTCGGCAATAATTTCGGAACGAACGTGGGAGGGACTTCCGAAGGAAAACTGGCAAACGAAAGTCTGACTTGGGAAAAAGCCCGCAAGTTGAATGTAGGTATTGACTTTACTACCTTGAACCAGCGTTTGGCATTGACTGTCGATGCTTTCTATGAATATCGGTTCGATATAATTACGGATATGAATAGTGACGGTATCATGGGATATCCGGACATTGTAGGTAAGGATGCGGCTTTACAGAATTTGGGTGAGGTCAGCAACCGTGGTGTGGACATCGAATTGAGTTGGAACGACAAGATAGGAAAGAATTTCCGTTATTATATTCGTCCGAATCTGACTTTCTCCCGCAACCGTCTGGAATATAAGGCGGAAGTAGCTCGCAAGAACTCCTGGCGTAAAGAAACCGGCAAGCGCCTGTATGAGAACTTTGTTTATGTATTCGATCACTTTGTGACCAATCAGGAAGAAGCCGACCGCTTGAATAAAATCGGTTATCAGCCATGGGGGCAGTTAATTCCGGGAGATGTGGTTTACAAGGATTTGGATCGCAATGGTGTGATTGACGATGAAGACCGTACTGCTATGGGAAATCCGCGTAGTCCGGAGCTTATGTTCGGTATTCCTTTCGGATTCCAGTATAAGAATTTCGACTTTAGTGTATTGTTGCAGGGAGCCACCAAAACATCTATCCTGTTAAATGGAGCTGCTGTATTTGACTTCCCGCAGTTCGAACAAGATAAGATCGGTCGTGTGAAGAAGATGCATCTCGACCGTTGGACACCGGAAACGGCTGCTACGGCAAAATATCCGGCTTTGCACTACGGAACACATGATAACAATAAGAATGGAAACAGCAGTCTGTTCCTGTATGATGCTTCCTATCTTCGTCTGAAGAATGTGGAAATCGGTTATAATGTATCGCCTAAATGGTTGCGTAAGTTCCATGTGCAGCAGGCACGTATTTATGTGCAGGGCTTGAATCTGTTGACTTTTGATAAATTAGGTGATGTGGACATCGATCCGGAAACGAAGTCCGGTGACGGTGCTTCCTGGTATCCGATTCAAAAGGTATTCAACTTCGGTATTGATATTACATTCTAAAAACAGTATAGAAACATGAAACAGTTATATAGATTTTCAGTAATCGCTTTATCACTCCTGGCGTTGTCTTTCACCTCGTGCAGCGATTATCTCGACCGGGATGATGACGACAACATTACGGAAGCGGATGTATTTGCCCGTTACGAGAAAGTGAACGGATTGGTATCGGATGTGTATGCCAATGCAAAGAAGGCCGACCGTCCGCTGGTGTTTTTCGAACACTTCAGCAACAGTGCTATCACAGACGAGTGTGAAGGTACAAATGTAGAAGGGAATATTACGAATAACTTCAATAACGGTGCCTGGAATCCGAACTCCCTTCCGGGTAGCTGTGGTCAGTATTGGGAAAGCCTGTATGAAGGAATCCGTAAGACGAATCTGATTATAGAAAATGTACAGAAATATAATACGCCCGATAATCCCCAACAGGACGGTGACTTGCGCAATCGTATCGGAGAAATGTATTTTATGCGCGGTTACTTCCATATGCTGCTGTTGCGTATGTACGGGGAAGCTCCGTATATTGACTATGTAGTTCGTGCTGGAGATAATATGGATTTCAAGAAAGAATCGGCTCATGCAATGGTGGAAAAGATTGTTGCGGACGCGCAGACTGCGTATGGTATGGTGCCTAATAAATATGTGAAGACTTCTGAAAACTTCGGGCGTGTGGATAAGGGGGCTTGCCTGGGATTGATTTCCTTTGTCCGCTGGATAGCGGCAACTCCGTTGTGGAATGGGGCTTCCCAATATGGTTACAATTTGCGCCGTGTGTTCGAGAATGAATATACGTATGACATCAACCGGTGGAGAAGGGCAAAGGAAGCGGCTAAGGCTGTACTGGATTTTGAAGTTGGAGGCACAAAGCGTTATTCTCTTTATATGAAACATGACGCAAACGATTTCAAGGATCCGGCGGACGGCAACTTGAATGATAGCCGTGTGTATGCCCGCCTGTGGGATATGTTCTATGATATGGATGCGTTTGCCAATGAGTATGTGTTCTTTATGACGAAGAGCAAGGATCAGGCTTGGCAGGGCGATATTTATCCGCCAAGCCGCGAAGGAAGTTCCCGTCAGCAGCCTGTGCAGGAACAGGTGGACGAGTATGAATATATCGTAGGTGATTACGGTTATCCTGTATATTCGGCGGAAGCGCGCAAAGGCGGTTATGATGATGCAAATCCGTATGTGAAAGGAACTCGTGACCCGCGTTTCTATCGGGATATTATCTATCACGGTGCTCCTTACCGTAACAATAAGAATGAATCGAAAACACTGAATACTGCCAGTGGTTCTGATAAGATCGGAGCAACTAATGCTACTACTACCGGATATTACTTGCGTAAATTCCAACAGGAGTCCTGGAACAAATCCGGTAACTTCAGCATCAATGCGCCTGCTATCTGGCGTCTGCCTGAGTTTATCTATATTTATGCAGAGGCTTGCAATGAATTGGGAGAGGATTTGGATGGGGCTTATAAACTGGTAAATACCGTCCGCGAACGTTCGTTCATGAAACCGATGCCGCCGGAAGTTAAGACCAATCAGCAGTTGATGCGCGAATATATTCAACGCGAACGTCGTGTGGAACTCTTCTATGAGGGGAAACGTCCTTGGACTTGCCGCTTGTATCTGGAACCGACGAGTAAGGAAGAACTGGCAAAAGAGAGTCTTTGGAAATCCAGCGGAAGTGATAACTCAAAGCGTACGCAGAAGTACTGGGCGGCTAATAATGGAGCATTACCCCGTTGCCAGAGAATGGTTAACGGTATGCGTCCGGTACAGGATGAGAACGGTGCTATAACGGTGGATGGCGTGAAATACAGAATGGAACGTTTCTGTGTGGAAGAACGTACGTTCTCCATTCAGCATTATCTGTTCCCGATTCGCCGGAGTGAATTGCAGAAGACACCGTCTATTGAACAAAATCCCGGATGGTAAGTCGATAGAATGTATAACTTTAAAAAGAAAATCAGATGAAACGAATCTATACATATATGGGGCTGTTGCTCTTGTCGGTATTGTCATTCACTCTAATTAGTTGTGACGACGATGATGATAATGAGGGCGCAAAAGACCTGATTGAAGTGATAGTGAACAAACCGGTGGTACGTATCGGGCAGAACGAAGAGGTTAAGGTGAATATCGTGGTAGGAAACGGAAACTATTCAGTGAAAAGTTTTAATACTGCTATTGCGACGGCTTCCGTTTCCGGTGAACAGATTACTATAAAGAGTGGCTCTCAGAATGGAGCCACTACCGTGGAAGTAATAGATGGTGAGGGAGTGGTGGCCGATATTTCTGTGAATGTGGGAGTTTTTGAACTGGAAGTGAATGAACCGCAGGTTACATTGGAAGTGGGGGATGAAAAGCAGTTGATTGTCAGCATGGGAAACTTCTCCAGTAATGATGAACTTTCTTTTTTTGTTGAAGACGAAACTGTGGTCAGGATGATTAATACAGATGTGTTCCGTCCTTTCTATACGTTAACAGGATTGAAGAATGGGCATACGACAGTGACTTTCACTGACCATAAGGGAAAGCAAGCCACGGTTCAAGTAACAGTGAATCCTATTTCCATTGATGTTTCCAATCTGACTCCGAGAGTCGGTGTGAATAATAAAATGATGGTTACCGTAGAAAAGGGGAATGGCGGTTATACCCTGACAGCCGAAGATAATTCGATTGTGGATATACAGCAGGTAGACGATACCCGTTTCAACTTGATTGGTAAGAAGGCCGGAGTGACTACGGTATATGTGAGAGACCAGGCGGAACAAGAATTGCCTTTGACCGTAACTGTTGTATTGGCGGATAAGGTAGTTAATTTGGGCACCAGCAACTATTTCAAAGTACCGTTTACTTATAATGGTGTGGCGGACGAGTCATTGAAGAGTCTGAATACGATTACATTTGAGGCTCGTTTCAATATCGAATCCTTGAATGGAAGTGGGGATGCGCAGATTAATACAGTGATGGGGATAGAGAAGAAATTTCTATTGCGTGTAGATGTTCATAAGAATGGTAATAATAACGAGGAACGCTTCTTGCAACTGTCAGCAGATGATAAGGGAGGTATCCGTTATGAAGGCTTGACAAGAATAGAAACAAACCGATGGTATGATGTCGCTGTGGTATTGGATGACAGCAAGAGTGGAAGTGACCGGATTGCATTGTATGTGAACGGTAAGAAAGAAACTCTGCAACTCTCGAATGGTGAACCTGATAAATTGAAAGAGGTGGATTTGACTTCCAACTTCTTTATCGGCCAGTCTGATGGTAAGCGCCGTTTGAATGGCGCAATCAGTTACGCCCGTATATGGACTACTGCTTTATCAGATGAACAGATTACTGTGCAAAGTGGTAAGATTCTGAATGAGGATAAGGACGGACTGATTGCCAACTGGCTGTTTAACAACGGAAACGGTAATACTAAAACATTTGTTTCTTTGGCTGAGAAGAGCTTTGAAGCGGAAGCTGCAAATGTGGTTTCTACTTGGAAAGCAGACCCGATACTGACTGTGGAATAAGAACGGATAAGTACACTACAAAAAAAGCCATCCCCGGAATAGACGAAGTAGGGATGGCTTTTTTGTTGTAGTGTGCTTACTATTATTCGGCAGACTATGTCCTGCTTGTTGTTGGCAAGGTCATTCCTTGACAGGCTCAGCCGGTTTGTCTTTGGATGCAGTGTCATTGACAACTGTATCATTGACAAAAGTGGTTGGTGCACTCAGTTCCGTTTTCACAGGTTCGTCTTTGGTTACAGTATCTTTCACTACTGTATCGTTAACGATAAGTGCGGCATTAACTCCTGTCTGGGCTGTCACAGCTTCTGAGGGGTTCTGAGCCTTGACAAGGAATGAACCACCACAAACAAACATAAACATTGCTACTACTAATACTAATTTTTTCATAATCGTTTGCTTTAATGATAATTAGACATATGTTTTCAATTCTCTACTTTTTATGTTAAGGAATTGGTTGTTGCTATTACGGTAACGTCTAATTAAAGGTCAAAGTACGTGCCAAAGAATGTGAGAAGATTGTAAATGGTTGATAAATAGGGATATAGCGGCGATGTTGGATAATGAGTGTATGTGGAAAGCAATGGGGAATGTGTGGAAAGTGTGGCGGGGAGGGGGGGAAAAAAACAAACTTCCCCCCCCACCTTTTTTTTTGAGCAATTTTTTTTTAAATGGGCTAATTTATTTTTTTCCGCCCCGGGGAGGGCTTTTCGGGTTTTTTTTTGGTTGGGCGCTGTGGGGGTTCTTTTCTTAGGGAGTTTTTTTTATGACCTGTGTGGTTGTTGGGGGATGGGTACAAGGGGGGGGGGAGTGATGTTTGTCTTTTAACCAAATATGGTGGTGAAAAAGAGAGGGGAGTGTATGGGAAAAGAAAGGGGGAAGGTGTGGAAAGTGGGGGGGAAGGTGTGAAAAAAACCCACACTTCCCGCCACACTTTATGTTTAGAGCATTCTTCTATAGAGTGAGCTAATTGATTTCATCCGGCCACGGGCAGGGCTTTCCGGTTGTTTTGACGGTTGGACGCTGTGCGTCTACTTTCCTCAGGTAGTTACCTAGTTCTTTAGATAGTTTTCTTACAATGTCCGGATGTTGTGTACTGAGGTCATTGCTTTCACCTATATCATTCGGGATATTGAATAATTCTTTTTTCCCGCTGCCATAATAGTAAATCAATTTCCAGTCTCCGTTGCGGACTGCACAGTTGAAGTTAATGCCCGGCCCGTCATTTCCCCAATTGTTGGGCATATTCCAAAAAAGACTGCGTCCTTTGGATGGATTACCCGTTTGCTTCAATAGAGGGATAAAGCTGACTCCGTCTATCGGCTGAACCGTTTTATATTTCCTGACTCCTGCCATTTCGAGAATAGTGGGGTAGAAGTCTTCAATCAGTAAGTAGTTGTCGCATTTACTGCCCGGAGCTACTACTCCCGGCCAACTGACTATCATCGGTTCGCGGATACCACCTTCGTAAGTAGAACCTTTCCCGCTGTTTAACGGGTGATTTTGTGTGTGCAACTTTCCGTCGCGCCAATAGGATTCGGAAGCAAGCCCCCCGTTATCACTCATAAAGATGATAATGGTGTTGTCGGCTTCTCCGTTCTTTTCCAACCAGTCCATCAAATCGCCCAGGCTCTTGTCCATTCCTTCGATAAGAGTGGCATAGGCGGCTTCATGGTCGGTCATGCCTTTTTTCTTGTACTTCTCATAGAAACGCATATCTTTATTCAAAGGAATATGGATAGCATATTGTGACATATACAGATAGAAAGGCTGATTATACTTTTTTGCTTTATCCAATGCTTTGATAGCTTCCAGGGTCAACGCTTCCGTTACAAATGTCTCTGTTCCCCAATATTTCTCTAATCCGGGAACAGCCATCAATGACACAGGTTTCCCATCCTTGGTATGCCCGTAATTCTCTTCTCCCAGATAGCTGGCAAGTCCGCCGGCTGCGTGTCCGGCTATGTTTACCTCGAATCCCCAGTGGTGCGGGTCTTCTCCCGGAGTATCAATGGAACCGAAATGGGCTTTTCCACAATGGATGGTATGATAACCGCTGTTCTTCAGCAGTTCTACGAAAGAAGTCCCTACAAAAGTATTATTAGTGCCGGGCACTTGGCTGACACCGTTATAATTCCAGTCGGGCACAGCCAGCAGACTGTCCTTGCGGTCTGTCATCGTATTCTTTTGCAGTGTCCAGTTGGTAACACGGTGGCGTGCGGCATTTGTTCCGGTGATGAGGCTGCATCGGGTAGGAGAACTGATACTGCTGGCATACGCTTGGGTGAACATCATTCCTTGGCGTGCCAGCCGTTCCATGTTCGGAGTCTCGTACAGCTCGTTGTAATGCGTTTTTTGTGTCCAAAAAGGAAGTGAAGTGTCCTGCCATCCCATATCATCCACCATAAAGAGGATGATGTTCGGGCGTTTGTCCGTACGTTCTGTTTGTACATTGCTTTGTGCTTGCAGGCTGGTTGCTGCGAGGGGCACAAGTGCGAGGGGGAATAGTTTCTTTTTATTCATGGGGGAATTATTAAATTTTATCTTTATGTATTCTTGACTGTTCAGTTCTCGGAATTTGTTTATTTAGCGGAATAAATACTAAAATTGATGATGTCCGGTAATGCGATAGACTTGAGAATGGTAAGTCTTAGTTCGGTTGTTTCTATCGGTTCAAACTTCTCGATACGTTTGTGTCCAACGGATTCTCCTGAGCCGACAGGTTTCCATTTTCCATTTATTCTTGCTTCTATCTTATACTGGCGGATACGTTCTCCATTTTTTATATTTTCTTGGATGATACAGTAACTTACGGTTTGTTTCTTTCCGAGATTTAGAGTCAGGATCTTTTTTTGTCCTGACGTTTGCGCAATGGGCGAGGAAAAACGGCGGTCTATTTCTTCTCCCATCTCTTTCAGTCGTTGTACGTCTCCGGCAGGGATAAGCCCGGTGGGGTCGGGGGTTAATCCGAGGATAAGGGTAGCATTTCGTCCTACGGATTTTTCATATTTATCCATCAGGACGTCCAACGGATAAATATTATTCTCGTCATCCGGTTCCCAAAACCATTCATGACGTCCATTCGCTCCCCTTAATGGCGTGTCCGCCATAGCGGGCACCCAGTACTTTCCATCTTTGTCACCGTGTTTCAACAGTTCTAATTGGTCGATGTTGCTTTCTATGCGTTTATGGTGTGAACAGGGAACTGGAAAAGTAGACCAGCAGGGGTATTCTACCATACCCGTTTCCGAGCCTCCCCAACGGAAATCGGCACGGTCGATATTATGATAGAAAAGACATTCCGGCTGATATTTATTCACGATTGGTTCTACATCGGGACCGTCGCCACGCGGGTCATCGGCTCCACCGTCAAACCATATCATATAGAGGTCGCCATAACGTGTGCAAAGCTCTGTTACCATTTTCTCACAAAGGCGTTTGTACCATGTCTGACGGTTCCGGGCAAATTCCCCCTCACCTTCAGCCTTGAAGTTGTGTATTCCCAATAGGGAATTCCAGCGGATACCTACGTAAATGCCTGGTTGAATGCCATATCTACGACAGGAATTGACGAAATCACGGACTATATCCCCTTTTCCGTCTCTCCACTTGACAGCTTTCAGGCAGTACGGATTGACATCGCTTTGCCAAAGCCCGAATCCGGTTTCATGGGTGGCTGTCAGTACGGCAAACTTGCATCCGGCTGCTTTGGCGGCTTGTACCCATTGATCGGTATCTAATTCTTTCGGATTGAATATGTTATAGTCCTCAATAGGATTGATACGGTTGTTGCCTTGGCCATAGCGGATACCATCAAAGACATGCAAATCATAATGAAATACGGCTCCCAATTCGGCTTCGTGCCATTTTAGCTGGTGAGGTTTGGGAGTGGGGATTATTTTCTCCTGTTTTTGGGCAAAACAGTCAATTGTACAAAAGAGTAAGAGGTAAATAAGATATTGTTTCTGCATGGTTTAATTTGTTATGGGGGTAAGATAATAAGATTATTTAGAGGTCTATGTAATTAGCGAATGAATCATTGGTCTGGATAAGCCAAGCCTTCAGCTTTTTATTGAGTTGCCGGACTAATTGGGGGGATTGTCCGGCGATATTATTCATTTGATAAAGGTCTTTTGTGCGATCATAAAGAATAGTTTCGTCTATGACACCATTACTAGCATGAACTACAAATGTATGAGTTGCCGTGCGTAACCCGCGATAGCCGGTGGAATGATTATTATATTGTATATAATAATATGGTTGTACAATCTCTCTCTTACTTTTGCAGAGAATCTCACGAGATAAATCGAACGTTTGTACTGTTTCGGGAATCTTTTTTTGGAATCCCATCATAGATAAAAGAGAAGGGTATAGGTCGGCAAAAGCAATCATTAAATGATCATCTCTGCGTGGTTCTATCTTCTTAGGCCAGGATATGATCATCGGAATTCGCATGGATTCTTCAAAAAAGATATCCTTTCCCGCATTGTTATGGGCACCCATGCAGATACCATGATCGGAAGTGAATACCACAATTGTATTGTTGAAGAATCCGTTGTTCTTGAGAGCTTCTATGATACGTCCCACATGTTCGTCCACTCCTGTGATACAGGCGTAGTAATTGCGTATGTTATTTCTGAAATAGTCGCCCATTTCAGTGCCTTTGGGCGGTATATCCGGGCGGTTTGCACAAAGTGTTTCTACATCAAGGTCTTTATACATATCCTTGTATTTGTCGGGCACTAATTCGTAACCTGTATGCGGAGGGTTCATTGAAACGACTAAAGCAAAAGGCTGTTTGCTCTCTTTTTGTTTTTGAATATATTCGATGGCTCTATCTGCTTCATAAGCAGGCCCCCACTGGTTGACATAGTAAAAACTGTCTCTTGGAGTAGTCGTATTCCAGTACATCGGTTTCAGGTGGTTGTCGTATGTTCCGTAAGCTATCCAATGTTCAAAGCCATGGCGGCGTTCGGGAGAACACCATTCGTTCCACGCTACTTTCCCTTGATTGTTATAGGTATTGACATAAGGTTTGTAAGGGGAATCCAAATGCCATTTGCCGATATATCCGGTACGATAATTCATGTTTTTCAATACATCGCTCCAGCAATAGACGTCTTGTGGAAGTTCCACTCCATAAGGTGCAGTTTGTGAATTACAGTTACTTGTAACTTTGTTGTGTGGTGGATACAGGCCTGACATTAACATGGCTCGTGCAGGAGATGAAACCGGATAACTGCTGATTGCATTAGTAAATAGAATACCTTTGGAAGCTAGATTATCCAGACAAGGAGTTTTCACCGGCTCTTTACCAATACAGCCGAGAGCGTCACCCCGATATTGGTCAGCCATGATGAAAAGAAGATTAGGAGATGGCTGGGCAATAACAGACAGCGACGAAAATATAGTTCCGCTGACAAATTCCAGAAAGTAAATTATCTTTTGCATGGTGACGTTTATAATGGGTAAAGATACATATATTATTTCATGTATTGTAATAGGGAGGTAAAGTTATTTTTGTGAAAGACAACTTTTCCTCCCTGATACTGATGCAAAACTCGGTACTCTTTGCTATTGGCTGAGAACCGACTTGGTTTCTAATCGCCTACAGGCAATGTACCGTCATTCTTGCTCCATCCCGGATTTTGATAGATACTGGAACTGTCAAAGTCACCAGAACCGGCTGTTGCGGTCGTTAAGCGGAATTCCCGGTTACTTATTGGGTATAAGTATTTGGCGGTATTCCAATTAAGCCCGTCAAATCCTATATTTGCTTTATTTTTACGGTAGGGTAATAAATATTTTCCTTCTGCGTATGGGTCATTGCGTGATGAAACGTTGGCTGTTTCTTCCGTAGTTCCATATTCTGTCAATGTCATTTTCGCAAGTGTGGAAGCAGCATCTTCGGGTTGAGGATTTGTGTACAGCAGGTAAATGCTTTCCCAGAAATTACATCCCTGAATATGTATATTCTTTACTTGGTCAAGAGCTCTCCAACGTTTTAAGTCATTCATACGATGTCCTTCGGCCGCCAATTCTATCCGACGTTCACGACGGATATTGTATAATGTAGTATTCACTTGGGTTCCGGTAGAATAACTTCCCCAATCATTCTTTTCTTTTTCCATGATTGTATTATCAATTGTATTCTGATAGTCTGTATCTACACCGGCACGAGTACGGAGAGCTTTCCAATAAGTGTCACAGTTACCCTGTAAATTGCCATGTAATTCGTAGTATGCCTCCAGATAATTCAGATAAGCTTCTGCTGCGCGGAATATAGGACATCCGGTGTAAGACTCTTTAGTGGTCTGCATGCTACCGGAAGTATTTAATCCTTTGCGAAGACAGTAACCAGTAGCATTGCTGTTTTCAACCTGTCCTTCGAAAATCGGAGCCCGATAGAAATAACCTTTACCGTCATTTTTTATGTACTCTATCAAGTTGGGACCGTCAGATAAGAGATCTCCGGTTTTAAGGATGGTTTGCTCCATGCGGGGATCTCTGTTGGTGAATAGATCCTCATAAGAACCGTCACCTTGATAGTCGGAGTTGTCGGCATAAATCGGCAAACCGTTTTTCATCAGGTAGGAATCCACCATTGAGCGTGTGAAAGCAACATTTCCGCCACCGTTACGCTGTAGGTAACTTACTACAAAATGATAGGAAGTTGCTTCAGAATTCAAACTATATTTGCGCCATAACAAAACTTCATTCATACCACTCAAATCTACTGAGTTGAACATTGCAGAATAATCGTTGTTTAATATAGGATGAGCTTTGGCCACGATGTCGGCAGCTTCGACAGCTTGCTCCAGAAAGTATCTGATTTCGGAATCAATGTTGACATTGAAGTCTTTCAGATAATCCATAGTAGCGCCGGGCCAGCCGGGACCACCGGGAACAAATGCAGTACCTTTATGATATTTTTCCCAGGTGCCTTCAAATAAGGCTACGCGGCTTTTTACCAAGGCTGCACAATCCCGATTCAGACGGTTGGTTACAGGAGCGGTGGGTAACATATAGTTGTAGGCATTATCCAGATCAGAAAGAATGAAACGGGCTACCTCGTTACGTGGACGGCGTTTGGATGCTTCGCGTATAACATCATAATCGTCGGACACCACTTCTTTTATAATAGGGAAATCTCCTAGATTTCGCAGTGCCATAAAATAAATATAGGCGCGGAAAAAGTAGACTTCACCGATATAATGTTTGATATTTGCATCATTACCCGTGATTTCTCCATTCTCAAAACGTTGGGGGACACTCTGCAGGAAATAATTGGTTGCACGAATTTTTCGGAAGTATTTATACCAAAGATTTTCGTCACCAACATAGGATTGTCCTTTTACAAGCAATTTGTTGGGGGTATCGGCTGTTTGGTTGTCAGTCCCATTGTCATCATCAAAGAGTCCCATGTTATAACTGCCTGAACCATGTGACGGGAGAATATTTCCATATTCGTCATTATTTTCATTTTCGCTGTCATTATAGAATTTCGCGGCATAAGCGGCTAGGTCTGATTCAGAATAAAGATAGACTGTTGTACTTACACTTGTAATTGGTTCACAGTCCAGATAGTCGTTACATGAGGCAAATATGCCTGATGCGACCATGAATGTATATAATAATATCTTTTTCATATGCGTTCTGATTGTTTAGAAAGTTGCATTAATACCAAATGAAATTGTGCTTTGGAGCGGGTATGTCTTACCGGAAAATTCATCTCCATAGACAGAATAAGTTGTTTCCGGATCAAATCCTCCTGGCAAACTGCTGATGGTCAATACATTTTCTGCACTGACAAATACACGTAGGTTCTGCATACATAGTTTGTTGATAATCTGCTTAGGCAATGTATATCCTATTTGAATATTTTTAAGGCGTGCATAGGCACCATTTTGCAAGTAGCGGGTCTGTACTTTTTGGTTCATATCTTTGCCCATGTAAATTCTGGGGAAATAGGCATCTGTATTGGGGCCAAATACAGAATTTGTATTTTCCGGACGATAATAATCCAAATGTTCTTTGAAACCTGTTGATTGCCATTCACCACCGGAAAGTCCCCAAAACATAGCTCCTGTCAAAGCTAGGTCCCGTTTGGCCACTCCCTGCCAGAACATACTGAAATCTAAACCTTTCCATTCTAGCCCCAAATTGATTCCGAAACGGAAGCGTGGAGTGGAGTTGCCGATAATTTTGCGGTCTCCCGGATCATCTACGGTATTGGCTCCTTCATTGATTACGTTATCATTATTCAAGTCGGTATACATAATGTCACCTTCACCCCAGCCTGAACCCCAGGAAGGATTGTTCTTGGCTGTCCATTCATCCATTTCTGCTTGGCTTTTGGCAATGCCATGAGTTACATATCCCCAGATTTCTCCCAGTTCCTGCCCTTCATAATAGGTTTTGATTGATTTGTCCGCATTGGGATATTTGTCTACGAAAGAACGTGAGTCGGCAATATTGAATCCTACGTTGTAGTTGACTTGCCCTATTTGGTCGCGCCATGCTACAGCCAGTTCCCAACCTTTTGTGCGGAGATTGGTATTGTTGGTTTGTGGCATACCTGTTCCATAGATACCTGCTATTTCAGATGCGGGACCTACCATGTCAAGTGTTTTACGGACAAAGTAATCGAAGTTGACTGTAAGACGGTTGCGCAGCATACCCAAGTCGAAACCGACGTTCAGTGATTTAACGGTCTCCCAAGTCAGAGAACTGCTGATTGTTCCAGGAACATTGGCGACAGATGGTTTGGAATCTCCCATTAACCAGCTTCCACCGTTAGCTTTGACGGTCTGTAGTAAGTACATCGGATAATATGATTTAGTGTTTTGATTTCCTAATGTACCCCAAGAGAAACGTGGCTTTAATTGGTTAATGATATCTTTGTTTACAGAAAAGAACTCTTCAGCGGCTATATTCCAGCCTAAAGAGAAAGAACCGAACACTCCCCAGCGGTCTTTGCGCAGGAAGCGTGAAGAACCGTCATAGCGTAAGTTTGCCGCAAAGAAATATTTGTTAGAGTAATCGTAATTGATACGACCAAAGAAACCTGCTGTCGCCCATGAATACGCACTTGCTTCATTGATAACATCCTCTCCGGTAGCAGAACCGATTTCCGGAACATTTTCCGATATCAAGTCCATACGTTTGACTGATAAATAGCGATTGTTGTATTTTTCAGTATTGACACCGACCATGAGTTTAAACATATGTTGGTCAATGGAGAAAGAATAATCAGAATATAAACTGGTAGTCAGATGATTGGCTTTTGTCCAATGCTGCATGGCGCCGGTTTGTCCCGCAGTGTAATTTGAACCATATGAAAGTAACAGCGGTTCATTCTCTACATTATATTCATAAACTTTGTTCAAATTTTGTCTCTTTAGTTGGCTGATAAGGCGTAAACCTGCATTTGCATAAATATTCCAACCTTTCATCGGGTGAAATACTAATTGGCCTTGCAGATATACATTATCATTGCTAGTTTTCGAACGGCTGCCATTTGTCAATTGTGCTAATTTGCCGTTACGCATATAGTGTCCGTTCGGGTCTTCAAATGGCATGGTAGGCCACATGCGTACAATATCATGATAAAGCAAACCGTCCAAATCGGTATAGAATGGATTATCGAGGTCGGTATGTACATATTTGGTGTTAACCTCAATATCCAGCCATTTGTACGGTTGTGCATTGAATTTGGCGTTTGTAGAAATGCGGTCATATGTATCTTCACCAAAACGTAAATTTCCGTCTTGATTTAAATAATTGGCAGAAACATAATATTGGCTTTTGTCAGTACCGCCACTTATATTCAGATTGTGTTCATGTGCCCATGACCATTTATATTGTTTTTTGTACCAGTTTACATTGTCATTGGCTTTTTCATGGAATTGCCAGTTGCCGTTAGAATTGGCAACAGTGCTGGTGCTGATTTCTCCGTTCATATATTTTTGGATACGATCCATGGTGTCTGCGTCAAAAATGGGATTGGGGGAGCCGGAGTTTGCATTACCTTCATTGAAATAATTGGCAAACTGCCATGAATTCATTAAGTCGGGCAGGTGGTTGGGACCATAGTAGCGGGCATTTCCCGAATAAGTGACGTTGATTTTTCCTGCTTTTCCTTTTTTGGTTGTAATTAGGATTACGCCAAAGGCGGCACGGGAACCATAAATGGAACTTGATGCGGCATCTTTCAAAACAGAAATAGATTCTACATCGTCTGGGTTAAGATTGTTCATATTTCCCTCAATTCCGTCGATTAACACTAAAGTTGCTGCATTGGAACCTTGTGATATGGTACCAGTGCCACGAATGTTGATATCTAGTGTTTGTCCTAATTCACCACCCCGATTTCCGACAGACAGATTTAGACCGGGAACTGTACCTTGCAGAGATTGTCCTAAGTTGGTTACCGGACGTGAATCCAGCATTTTAGTATCTACGGTTGCTACGGCATCGGTCAGGTTGGCTTTTCTCTGGGTACCAAATCCTACTACAACCACTTCGTCCAATGTCTGGGTGTCTTCATCCAAGGAAATAGAATATTGTTTTTCAGAAGTGATTTTAATCTCTTTAGTTTGATAACCTATATAGGATATGACTAGCATATTTCCTATCTGAACATTAGTAAGAGTAAACTTACCATCGAAATCGGTAATCGTTCCATTGGTACTTCCTTTTACTATCACGCTGGCACCAATAATGGGCTCATTGAGCTTTTTGTCAGTGACCATACCTGTAATGTTGATTTGCTGTGCATACATGATATTAATGCTGAGCAACAACATGATGAGTAATGATTTAAGTCTTCTCATTGCATTTTGATTAAAGTTGAACATAAGGTTGTTATATTACAAATGCAAAAGTACGTGAATAAGAATTTTCAGGATATGCATATTCTTTTCATTGAGTATACATGTTTAATTCAAACATTATTTCTTTATAACTTTTTTTTGTGTATTCGGTTATAAATTGGTTTATTTGCATCAAAACAAAAAATGATGAAATACTTAAATCTAATTCTTTTTATTTTGATTGTAAGTAGTTGCCCGATAAATCTTGTGCATGCTTTTTTTGACAAAGACATTCGTTTACTGACGATGCAGGATGGTCTGGCTGATAATACAATAACTTCCATATATAAAGATGATGATGGATTTATGTGGTTCGGGACCAATGACGGGATAAGCCGTTATGATGGCAGGACTGTCAGAAATTTCAAACTGCAAGAAAGCTACATCCCGAATTCTGTTATTGTGCGCTTGTCTCATGATTATCTGGGGGTCGTTTCCAATGGTACTTTTCATGCTTACAACCGGAAGCGGGAAGCTTTTATTCCTGTATCTTCTGCTTCTAGGATGGAAAAAAATACCTTCAATCATGTATTACCTATTGATGAATCTTCTTTTTGGGGAGTAACCGGAAATAGATTGTTGTTATGTCGATGGAAGGATCAGGCAGAACCGGAAAGTAATACGGTTACTGTCCGTATTGAGTTGCAAAAAGAGTACGATTTGTTGCCAGAACAAAATGTTTTTTTTAGTGCTATTTGTTATGATGGGGAAAATAAGAACAGAATTTGGTTGACAACTAATAAAGGGGATTTGTTTTTATTCTGTACGGATACTTCGGAAATATGTGAAAAAGTCTCACTGGATAATGGAAAAGCATTGCAAATCACTTCTGTTTTGAGCAGGCAAGGGATTGTATGGGTTTCAACTTTGGCAAGAGGAATTATTCGTTATCATACATGTACGGGGCATATTGACCGTATTTCTTATGGTGGAACGGGAAAAGAAAATCTCCTTTCCCATACAGATGTTTATGAAACTATATATATCGGAAATAACCGTTATTTGGCAGCTACATGGAGTGGTTATACTTTACTGATGCCAGATGGAGAAAAAAAGGAGGAATTGACTTCAGAAGTATATAACTACACTTATACGCAAATTCATCGGAATCTTGAGACTAGGATGATTTCTGCCTTTTATGATCCGAATGGTGTTTTGTGGATTGGTACCAATGGCGGTGGAGTGATGTATTCGGACTTGAGATCCCAGTTTTATAACCGCTATTATCAGGACAGGCATAATG
Organism: Bacteroides congonensis; assembly: GCF_900130125.1. Lineage (GTDB taxonomy): Bacteria > Bacteroidota > Bacteroidia > Bacteroidales > Bacteroidaceae > Bacteroides > Bacteroides congonensis. The sequence continues at coordinate 157,930 of NZ_FQXY01000010.1, read as the reverse complement.
AAATATGTAGTGTGCTTATGGATGATGAGCGGCATATATGGTTGGCTACCTTTCATAAAGGGATAATGCGGAGTGATACACCGTATATTCAAAATGGAAAACTTTGTTTTTCGGCAATGAATGTTAAAAAGGAGAAGTCTGAAGAGACGATATTATGTGCGTCGAAAGATTCCGCTGGAAACCTTTGGTTTGGAAATAAGAATGGTATGCTGACTGTTTATAACACCCAATCCGGTAAGTTTATAAACCAGTCTTTGGTAATAGACGGGGCTGTCAACCAGTCTCCTGTATGGGCTTTGTATATGGATAAGAAAGAACGGCTTTGGATAGGTACGGAGCACGGACTCCTTTTATATGAACTGCAGACAGGGACTTGTGTGAGATTGCCCATAGAGCGTTGGCTGAATGAGAAAGGGGCCATTTGGGTACGTGCTCTTGCCCAAACAGAAGATGGAGCAATATGGTTAGGGACAAGTGAACAGGGAGTGTGCAGGATTTTAGAATCAGCTTCCGGTGATATGGCAGTTCGTAAAGGCTATGAGGAAAGTCTTAAGCTTGATTACTATTCGGTGCGTTCATTATTAGCGTCTTCAGATGGAAACTTATATATTGGCTATACTGATGGTTTTGCCATTCTTTCGCCTTCTCAAGATACAATCTGTGAATTTTATACAACTGCTGACGGATTGTGTAGTAATTTTGTCGGATGTATCGTGGAAGATGGTAAGGAGCATATCTGGTTAGGTAGTAATTCGGGAATATCACGTTATAGCCGCCATCAACATCTTTTTTACAACTATTATATAGCAGGGAGTAATCGTTCTGCGCTGTTCAGTTGTGGTACTTTGTTTTTTGGAAATAACCAAAGTCTGACTTATTTTGATCCAAATGAAATAGATACTTGGCCGAATAATGAGCGGGTCTTGATTACAGGTTTGGAAGTTGATAATCGCTCCGTTGAAATAGGAAAAGAGATAAATAATCAGATTGTGCTTGACAAAATGATTTCTTATACAGAACAGGTGATATTGAATAATGCTAACCGGGACATTGCTTTAATATTTAATAATTTGTCCTATTCCAACGAACAGCAGAAATATAACTATCGGCTTTTACCTTATCAGGAAAGTTGGTTGATATCTGATGATGGAGAAAAGGCGGTATATACCAATTTGGCGGCCGGAGATTATGTATTTGAAGTCAGGAGCATTTATCCGGACGGGCAGGCAGGTCCTGTGACTTCTTTGAAAATAGTAATTCTTCCTCATTGGAGTAACACTTTAATTTTTCGTGTTTTCATATTCTTGTTGGTGTCAGTTGGAATAATGTATTGCATACGGTTGATGAAAATGCGCCAAAAGCGTCTGGAACGTGAAATGCAGATGAAGCATGAACTACTGACCGTCAATATGGAACGTGAGAAAGAACACCAGATACGTATGGAACGTGAAAACTTTTTTACGGGAGTTGCTCATGAACTGCGCACTCCGCTAACTTTGATCCTTGCTCCATTGCAGGAATTGATAAAACAAGGTACTGTGTTGGATCCTTTCTATAAGAAGTTGCGGATCATGTACGAGAATGCCACTTCGTTACATACTTTGGTTGATCATTTGTTGTATGTGCAAAAAATAGATGCTGGGATGGTAAGACTTCGGGTATCGGAAGTAGATCTGGTACAATTGATAAAGAATGTATCGGAGTCATTCCGGCAAATGGCAGAAATCAGAGGTTTGCATTTTGAGGTAAACTTGCCAGACAGACAACTTCTGTTTTGGGTGGATGAGAGTAAAATATTTTCTGCTGTGCAGAATCTTCTTTCGAATGCTTTTAAATATACGCCGTCTTTGGGAGGTAGTGTCTTACTTTCTGTTTCTTATGTGGTAAAAGATGGAAACGGCTATTGTCAGATAGCTGTTTCGGACACGGGGGTGGGAATTTCGAAAGAACTGCAAAAACATGTTTTTGAGTCATTCATAACAGGAGAGAATATGCCGGAAGTTTCGACAAAAATAGGAATCGGATTACATATTGTGAAAAACACGATGGATTTGCACCATGGTCTGGTCACGTTGGAAAGTGTGCCGGGGGAAGGAAGCACATTTGTATTGTATATCCCTGAGGGGAAAGAGCATTTCTTAAAGGATACTTGTGAGTGGGTAGATTGTCAGCGGGAAGAAGTGGAACAATCGAGTGGCTTGAAAACTGAGTTGTTTCTGCAAGCTTCGGAAAATGAAATGCAGAATGTAGCGGCTAAAAAAAGCCTGTTAATCATTGAAGATAATGAAGATGTCCGCGAATACATTCGGAGCTTGTTTGTTTCCAAATATACGGTATATGAAGCTGGCAATGGTGAAGAAGGTGTACACATGGCGAAAGAAAAGCTTCCCGATTTGATTATTTCCGACGTGATGATGCCTGTAAAAGACGGTTTTACTTGTTGTGAGGAAATTCGTTCACAACAAGAGACAGCACATATTCCTATCTTGATGCTGACAGCAAAAGCAGAGGATGCGGACATCCTGCAAGGTTCGCGTAGCGGGGCGGATGATTATATGATGAAGCCTTTCAACCCTGAAATCCTGAAAGCGAAAGTTGATAACCTGATTTTGCAGCGTGAACAGTTGAAGAGGATTTATACCAAAGCCTTGATGCTGAAACAGAAATCGGAAGAAGGGGAACAGGAAGACGCTTTTCTGTTACAATTAATCCATGTCATAGAGGCGAATATTCCTAATGAGAACTTCAATGTCAAGATGTTGGCCGAACAACTGAATATGAGCCAGCCTACGCTATACCGTAAAGTAAAGCAGCGTAGTGACTTGTCTGTGATAGACATGATTCGGAGTATTCGCATCAGTAAGGCCGCTTCGTTGATTCTGGAAAACCGGTACTCGATTCAGGAGATTACGGAGATGGTCGGTTATTCGGATACCCGTACGCTTCGTAAGCATTTTACGGAACACTTCGGGGTGTCGCCTTCTAAATATATAGGAGAGAAATAAGCATGCTATATGCCATGCCTTGTGCCACCGCATTGGCACAACTGTGCCAGTCCGTTGGCATGAGCGTGCCAATGCGGTGGCACAACTGTGCCAATAGAAAGGTCTTGAGAGTGAACTTATTCTTGTGAGTTTGGTATCCCCGGCGTTCCCCCTGTCAGTGCCTTGGATGAATGCCAGTTCTTCCGGGTTGAGGAAGATAGTTCCGGTGAAACCTTTTCAAGAGATATACCTTGATGTCTTTTATCACCGGAACAGTGCATGGACTCAAAGTAACTGCATTTGTCGATAAGCCGTGACTTTTCCTCGTTAGTCATTATAGCGAGATAACTGTCTTCGTTGGTCAGTTTGGGAAAGTTGGTTATTCCGATAATTGTCTCTCCATTGGTCTTGTGCTTTTTGATAAGGGTAGCGGCTGATTTCGTAAGGCATATATAACCGTAAGGGGGAACGCTTATTTCCTGATTGCCGTCCGTTTGTTGCAGGATAACGGTAGACTTGGTGGTTGTGGTGTTCGCCCCCGCATCTATATATCTCATAAGTTTTAATGACGGGACAGAGACGGTAGAACCGGATGGGTTATAGAGTTCTATGTATTCTGCCCCGTCTGTTGCATTATCATACATTACTTCGTTGAACAATAAAATCCCTTTTACTTCTGCCGGATAATCAGGCGGAACGGGGATAGGGTCTGCGGGGGTATCCGGTTCATCCGGTGTCCCGTCGGGCTTTGTCGTTGTCTCCACATCGTTCGATAACTGTACATGATGGAAAGTGATGCCTTTGCTGCGGGTTTGGGTATAAATACAGTATATTCCGCAGCAGGAAGAGTTTTGGATACTATTGTCTTTTATTTGTTTTTCTTTGGTATATTCATCTTCGGAATCCAGGCGTGTCCAGAAAGTCCAGTAGCCGTTGTTGTCACACTCTACTTTTATATATAACTTCGGTGAGTTGTTTCCTTTCATCAGTTCCCTTCCCGAAGCCAGAAGTTTGGATTGTTTTCCATTCTGGCGATAAAGTGCTACGTTGTCTTTGGCACCACCTATCTGGATATAATAACCGTTCAAACTGCCGGAAAGTACACTGGAAGAAGAGGTCAGATAAAAACGGGCATAATTGTTGGCGGACGGATTAAAAGTAAGGCGTACTCCGAACTCCCAACGGGTGTTTTTTACGGAAGAAGAAGGGAAGGTGGCGTAGGCGGTTCCTGCATCTTCCTGCGGGTCATTCAAGCGGATTCCTTCTTTGGCATTGATGGTGAATTTGTCCGTTTCCCCTTCCCATGGAAGTTCGGATGTGATAGTATCTTCTCCTTCGGGATTTTCTGCCGCTTCGTCATCGGCAGGGAGTGAACAACTTTGGAATAAAAGGACAAAAAGGCTTAGGGATATGAATATAAGTGTTTTGTAGATTCTCATACGGTTATATATAAGGTAGTTTTCATTAACCGTATTTGTTTGTGTATAACGCAGAGGCAATTGCGGCTTAAATGTTTTATTAGATACAAAAGTAGTATTTTTTATGGAAAAGACACTCTGTTTATCCGTTTTTGTCAGCGTGATTCTTGTTACATGTCTTTTAGTGAAGTAAGTTTTTCGATTTTTTGTATGAGTTGCTCCGTTTTATCCAATAAGGGAATGACATCTTCTTCTGTCCAATCGAATAAATCATCATAGTCTCCGGATTTTCTCATATTTTGTAGCCGCGAAACCAAACGGGCATCTTCTTTGCTTACCAATTCTTTTTCAACAAATACTTGTCCGAATAAACAGATAACGCCATTATGAGTTTTTGAAAATAAGCCTTTGTCGGTGAGTAAGGCGGAAATGATGTGAAATGCTGCATAATATAAACGATTGGCAACAAGATTCCAATGTCCTAATTGGGCATTGTCTTGTGCCTCAATCATCGTAGCTTTTGCCTTTTGAATACGATAAGCTATGATAGCCTTTTTTTCTTCAATACTTAATGACATAACACAATTCCTTCTTGTTCTACATTTTTATAGAAAAGGGTGAAATTTCTTTTTTGCCAGTCTCTGTACGTATATAATATAGGATTTATCATTACTCCTATTTTCCATCCTAGTTCGACTAGCGGATAGGCTACATCATCAAAATCCATATTATTAATTCTATCCTTATCCAAAAGAATGAGAATATCCCAGTCGGAGTCTTCTCTCGCATCTCCACGAGCTTGTGACCCGAACAATACGACTTTTGCTCCGAAAGGAAGCACTTTGCCGGCTGTTTCCCGAATGGAATATATCACTCTTTCTTTTTGCATAGAAGTTCCTTTTATGCAAAGGAACAATATTTTTTTCTCTTATCCTACCAATTCCAGTATTTTTTCAGCCTTATTCAAAGCGCGGCATTACATATTTATCCTTGTAGGAAGTGAAAGTGATGCCCGGCATGGAATGAACATTCGATTTATTCTCCAATGCCTTAATCAGTGAATAATCGTCGGCATTCAATGCATAATAGTTGTCGGAAGCCGGAGTAGTTACTCGTACAGTCCAGTCGAACATATTGCCTATAATCGTCAGCGCATCCGTTTCAGGATTAAACATCGGGATGCCTGTTTTCACTATTTCATAGGTACGGTTGTTCAAGACGTAAAGGGCATTGTTGACGTCTGTCATAAAAGCAAGCGTCTTTTTACTCCTGAATTCTGTTAGGTACAGGTGGTTCAGTGCCAGTCCTTCGGGCAGTGGTATGGCACGGACGTAAGGACGGCCTTTCACTTGTTTCAGATGGAACAGACGGCGGTCGGCATCCAACAGGAGATATCCTTCGTCGTACTCTTTCTTCACGGTCGGGTTTCCTGCTATCTCCGTAGCGGGGAAGCGGAAACCTTTTTTGCTCATGGCTTCCGTGAACTGAAGGCTTTTTTCTGCCTTTACGCTGTTGGTAGCCATGTCGATAAAGTCAATTCCTTGGGAAGTGATGCGGAATACATCGTCCGGCATCTTGAGGTCTACACGTCCGGACATGGATTCGAGTAAAGGATAAAGTCCGATAGAGGGAGCATTAATGTCCGAAGGGACACTGCGGAAGTTGAAGTTCTCCGTTTGCACCAGTTTGGGAGTGACTGCTATTCCTTTTATCGTGTCCGGAAAACGTTCGTCGGACATCAACTGACGGAAGTAGAACATCGGAAGAATGCTGTCGAAAGCAGCTTCGGAATAGATATTCCCGGCAAGGTCACGGCGCACCGTTCCTTTTCCGCCCTCTTGTCCCATCAGGGCGAAATCACCGATAACGAAGCTATATAGCGTAAATGGAGTCTTCTCCGGCTTTACGACAAAGAAATTGTAACACCACGGCAACTGCCATAGGAGCAGGAAAGCAATGGTGACATATAATAATAAGGTACTGAAACGTCTCATCTTTATTTGATTCTTAATGTTTAGTTCTTCATTTCTTTTAGTCTTGTTTTCCCGCCTTGAACCGTACGATGGAGAGCCATGAGAAAGAGGCTGTCAGCAATGTATAGACCAGCAGGTAGGGGAGAAACTTGTTGTAGGCTTCCGGTGTGGGCGACAGAAAGAAGATTCGCAGTAAAAGCACGGCGATGACAAGGTTCAGGATACGGCGTTTCCATGCCGGTTCGAGACAAATCCATGCGACAAGCAGGTAACCGGAGATTCCGGCAAGATACCACGTCAGGGCGGTGAGCAGGATATGGTTCTTCAGTTCATGGGCAAGCACTCCGCTCAGATAAACTTCCATTAGCAGGAAGTTGGAAGCGAAGCAGACAAGGAGCAGCACCAGACCGGAGAGTAGCATATTTCCTGTCATCTTCAACTCCGGATAGGGCAGGTGAAGCGTCAGTTTCAGGCACTTGCGCTGCATCTCGGGCACAAACTGCACGATTGCCATCAGGATTCCGGCAATCAGGGGGATATATTGTAACATATCAATGAATATGACATCCCGTTGCAGCATGACTTCCCATACATGCGCGGCTCCTTTCATTTCTACCACCCGGTTGATGCGGAGCATACAGTAGCCTGTAAAACCGAGTGTGGCGAGTACGGCAAGCAGGAAATACCACCGTGTCTTTATCCATTCTTTATAAAATATAGCGTACATTGTTTTAAGATAAGTTATCTGTTCTAATCTATCAGCCGATTATCTATCAGTCAATAATCTATCGGCTCTTATTTTTCAATTCTTAATTTTCAACTCTCAACTGAATCAGTATTTCCCTGTCAGACCGATAAAGGCGTCTTCCAGATTCACTTGTTCGCTATGCAAGTCCGTATAAGGCACTGACATTGATTTCAGCTTCTCCTCTGTTTCCGCAGGCGGCAGGAAGGAGAAAGTCTCCAACGTATTCCGCATGACGGAAGGATGATAGAAATCTCCGGATTCGGGAAACTCATAGCCTTCGGGAACTGTAAATGTATAGCGGCGTCCTTTTTCCAGTAACTCGGAAATCGGTTTCTGAATCAGTATCTTTCCGTAGTCCATGATGATGCAATCGTCCACCAGACGTTCCATATCCTGGATGATATGCGAAGTCAGGAAGACCGTTTTTCCTTCGGAGCGGGCATAGTCACGGAGATAGTCTACGAACAGACGGCGGTAACCGGGGTCGAGTCCGAGGGAGAAGTCATCCAATACCAAAAGCTCGGGATTCTGCGCGAGAATCAGTCCGAGAGCTACTTGCGAGCGTTGTCCGCAAGACATACGTGAGATACGCTGTCCCGGAGCTACTTTCAACTTGTTCATCAGTTCATAATACGCTTCCCTTTTCCACTGGCCGGGATAGAAAGCAGCGTAGAATTTCTCTATTTCGGTGATGGTCATAAACTGATATTGTACATGACCTTCAATCAGCAGTCCGATGTTGCGGCGCAGGGCGGGTGCCATGCTTTGTATCTCTTGTCCGAAGATGCGGCACTCTCCCGAGCGCGGCTTGAGGTAACCGCTCAGGATATTTATAGTGGTGGTCTTACCCGTACCGTTTTTCCCTAACAGTCCCAGGATACGTCCTTTGGGTACTGTGAAACTGAGGTTTTCGTAAATCAACCGTTTGCCGTAATAATGCGTCAGGTTGTTACATTCGATAATATGTTCCATTCGATTTTATCTGTTATTCTATTCAAAAGAAGAAAAGGAAGAGAATAGGAATCAAGATTCCGACAATGAGCTCTATTCCCCCTCTGCCGATAATACCTTTATTCCCTTTCAGCATGATGATGCCGGAGAGAGTGATGATAATAAGTCCGACGGCAAAAATATCCGCGAAGTGCGTCCACCACTGCCCCGGATTGTAATGCAGGCGGGACATCGCCCCGATAAGCGGCCGGCGGGTGACAGACTCGTAGACTGCTTCCCCTGTCTTTACATTCACCAGCAGGTTGGAACCGCCTTTCAGAAAGACCTTCATCACGTCCGTTTGAGGGAAGTAATGTTTGGTGTAGTTGCCTGTCTCTCCCAGTGGTTCCAGTAAAGTAAGTACTTTCTCCTTATTCATTCCGGTTTTGTCCGGCAGGTTTTCTGTTATCTTATATTCTTTCCGCGTGATGGAGAAGTTCGGATTAATCGTATCGCGATGATTCATCACAATGCCGGAAATGGCATATATCAAGACCATTCCGGCAAAGAAAAATGATAAATCACGGTGTATAATCCGGCTCCATTTACGGATGCTGCTACTCCACTTCATATGAATTGGCTTCCATAAAATAGAATGATAAATACTCTTTTCCTGTATTTGCCTTGCGGTCGGCTATCTTGGCGCGGAAGTCTGCGATGCGTGCTTCGGGCGTATTGGCTGTTTCACCGCGCGCTTTCTTCTCAGTGTCGCATCCGGCTTCGCCTGTTCCATGTTTCTCGGCAGCTTGTGCTTTGAGTTGGGCTTCCCAATTCTGGAGATAGGCTTCGTCGATGCGTTGCTCTTTCAGTGTACCGGTGACGCGGACGATGGAGTTCACGCATTTAGGGTCGAATGCTCCCAGTGTTCCGGCTTCTACGCGGATTACTTGCGTGTCGTCGCTGCCCATCAGGAAGATTTTCTTTGCGCCATGTTTGCAGGTATGAGTACAGACGCCTTCGATGGTTACCTCTTTTCCGGCAAGGCTTTCGGCATTTGCCAGAAGGGAGTCGATTTCTAAAGCGGAAGAGGCCGTTTGTTCCGTAGTTGCTTCTGACGCGCTTTTCTGTTGTTTGTTGCCACATGAAGTTCCGATAATGGTTATTGCCATGAGGGCAATTGCGATTGTTAGCTTTCTTGTTTTCATTGTTACTGCTTTTGTTTTTATATAGTTTGTAAATAGTTTCTTGTTTTGCTTATAGCGTATAATGGTTCTCTCTACAGGTAACGAGTTTCAACCCTACTTGAAACTTTTTGTTTCTCGGTGTGAAACACTTTGTTTCACTACGGGAAACCATTCGTTTCACACCGAGAAACAAAGTGTTTCAAGGCATGAAACAAATACTGGCCCTTGGGGTGGCGGATTAGTCCCTTACGCAACGGAGTTGCATGCCGGATTTGATACTGACATAGGCTAATGATAATCTGCCTTCAGGATACTTGCTTGTATTGATTGTACTCATTAATCCAAAAAACTGTATATTGGTAAGTAGTCCGCTGCTACTATTGTAGATGGGTTTGTAGGCAGTCGAAGTCATGTAATAATTCATTGCCGGTTTCCCGTGCCATGCAGCTTGAATATTATCTTCGCTAGCTATTGTGGTTTTTTGATAACTGCCGGCACCAGTGAGGCTTGTCGCCATGCGAACACCGGAGAATTGGTAGTTAAATCCTGCATTATTTAGTGATGATATCTTTCCGCCGTCATAGCTTGTGTCATAGAAAAGGGCTTTATCACCATCAGCCGGTACTTTTCCGTCGGCGTCATTGGTCGATTTCCCTACGAGGTTAAAGTATTCCAAACGTGTCGGTATATGCCATCCTTTCGGGCAGATACCTTGTACTCCCTCAAAACTATTCAGGTTACTTTCCGTGATTTCCTTACCACCTAATGCTACTTGCAGGTCATATAGATAACCTAATTCTTTTATAGCACTTGCTTCTGTTGTAGCTACGGTTGCGCCGTCTACTATTTCATAAGGATACCAAATATGAGAATCTGTTGTCGGGTCAGTGGACGGAGTATATCCTTTCGGTAAGTAAGCGAGCGGTTCTGCCATCCATGTTGTGCCGTTCGCAAGAGTTACAGTGTTGTATTTCACTCCGTCATACAAGAAATAATTCTCATCAAGATGTTCTTCAAAAGATACTTCATTGTCTGCGCCGATTTCCCCCTCATCTGTCCAACTCTCGATTTTTCCGCTAAGCGTAACTATTATATCATCGGGCAGCACACGGGCATTCACACTATATTGTCCGCCTTGCGCCAATGTAGTAGAAGTAAGTCTCTGTGATAAAGTCTTGCCATCGGCAGTTGTCACTTCAAGGGTGAAAGCTACTGTCTGCGGGATGACGATGGCACGGTAAGCCTTGTTTGCTGTAACAACTTGTGCGGTAATGTCTGTTGCCGTAGCGCTTTCGTCTGCTGTAACCGAAAGGGCGGGCAGGTCGAGAGTAGCGGTCGGGACAGAACCTTTCAGTACGACCGATGAAATATCCGATTGTGTATCGTTCTCTATGTTAATAACGAGTTTGGTAAGTATATGCTTAAAGTTCATGACGACAGCATTGGTAGAAGGAAGTACGTCGGACTTGCTTGCGGCGATAAGGTCGGACGCGCCGTAGCCTGTAGTCTGGTCGGCCTTTACTGTAAATGAAGTCGGAGTACCGGCTGCGTCATAAGGATAATAGGCTACTATCTGCGATTTGTCGTTTCCTTCGGGGTACCAAAGCAAGTCACCGGTAAATACTCCGTTACTGTATGTCATCAGCTTGTTTGATGCGTACACAAAGTCATTGCTTTGGGTGATTGTTACGCCGATTTGGTCTGTATCTTCGAAGTCAACTTCCGTAGCACGTGTGATAATAGGTGCGATAGTAATGCGGCCATTGGTGTCAATAGTCGTAGTTTCATTCTCTTCCTGCTGGCAGGATGCCAACAGTGCGGCTGCGAACATAAATGTCAAAATCTTCTTCATTGCTTGATAATTTAGTATGTATAAATATGGATTGTTTCTAATTTAAAAGGTATATCCTAACTTTACCGTTTCGTTCCAACGGCTTGAACCTTCTATATAGTTAAGGTTGAAACCGTGCGTATAACTTCCCTGCACTTCAGCGTAAATTCCTTTGTTGAAATGATAGCGTAATCCGAGCCGGAAGGTGGCGTGCGTGGCGGTTGCGTACTCATTCCGCAGATTATACTCATCCGTCAGGCGGTAGGGCGGGTCGCCCGGCTCTGTCGTTGTTCCGGCAGTCCTGCTTTTTTCGGTGAAGTTTCCCGTAGAAAAGGAAACGGCGGCTTTCAGGTCGAATTTTCCGGTATGAAGTACGCCGGAGATATACGTCCGGCTGCATAGCATCTTTTCCGAAGCAATATAAGGGTACATTTGGGTGGCGAGAGACTTGAATACCGACAACTCGCTTCCTGCACGAAACTCTCCGCGGGGGCTTAAAAGTTCATATTCGGGATTGGCGAAGAAAGCGTCTTTCTCGAAGATGCGGTTGGAACCGTGTACATGAGTGGTCGTTATTCCGTTGACTGTCTCCTTGCTTATTACGTTTTCATTATTTGCCAGATGCGACCATTGCAGGTTCAGCCGTAGGAAATGCTCTTTGTTCCCTTGTTTGAAGCGGTAACTTAAACGGGAAGCAATCCGATGTGTCGGGAATTTGAACCAGATGGCTTCCCGTTCGCCGACAGAACCGGAAGAATGCGTATATCCGAACTCTCCGTAGAAACCTTTCCATTGCAGTTGCAAGGCTGCTCCGTGAGAAAGTTCTTTGATGGGGAAACCGTTGATTCCCGATTCGCTCAGGTGGATTCCGCTACCGTTCCATGCTTCGTAGGCCCCGTACATAAGTCCTTTATCCAGAAAGGCATTGTAAGATGTTTCCGCCGTGCCGATAACTTCCGCTTTGACAGACTCGCTGTTCTTGTTGAAGATATAAGAGAAACCGATTGCCAGTTCACCGGAATGATACATGACACTGGGGGCTACCGTCAGGTCGAGCCTGTAGTTGGTATGCCGCAAGTCTTTCCGCTTGGAGTAGTTGGATGCGGCAAAATCCACCTTTCCACCCAGCCGCCAGTTGGGGGCGATGTCGGTTGCTATGCCGCCCATGAACGCGTAGGTTTGCAGGTTTTTGCGTCCGGGGGTGAACTCGAGAAGGTCTACCGGATAAAATCCCGGATGGATAAACATCGAACCGCTCATATTCTTGCCGGAAGTGTGGTCGAAGGAGAACGAGCCGGTCAGGGAATAACTTTTCAGGTGCGTGATGGACTTTGCTACCGCCCCGGCACTCCAAGACTTTTCCGCTTCGTATGAGTTGCGGAAGTCGCCGTGGCGGTTGTTCCCGTACAATTCGGCGTAAGAAGTGGTGACGCTGTCCATCATGATACCGGTGACATTAGTTCCGGCGTTCCATGAGTTACGCCGTTCTATAATATCATAGGTCTGTGCCGAAGTAGCAGTCGCCATGCATAGCAGCAAAAGACAGGCTATATATATTTTTCTCATATCACTCATGCAAAGATGGTTTTTCCCGTTCGTAAAAATCGGTAGAGGAGTTGTTGGTATCTACCAGTATCTCATAACCGGCTTCCTGCGTGGCTTCTTCGTCTATATGGCGGTGCAGGCTGCGTCCGTTGTAAGTGGCGTTTTGTGTGACGTATCCGGCGTCAATGGAAGGAGAGATGCGTTTTTTGTTGTTCGAGGAACCGCCGTAATATATTTCCGTGCCGTCGATAACCCACTCTAACGGGACGGCTATCACACGGTCGACTGTACTTCCGGGCTTTTGCATGATGTTGCCTTCCCTGGATACGAAGTCCTGTATTGTAGTTCCCTCAGCCTTGAAGATGACAGTGGCGGGAGAGGATAACGAGTATGTATAGGCATTTGCCTGCCCGGTCTTCACGACTACGTTCAAGTAATGTTCCGGTGTGATTTGGTCGCCCGGAGCCGGATGGTATTGGGTATTCGGGAAATAGACGTTATTGTAACAGACAAAATATCCGGCTTTGTTCAGGTTGACGGATTGCGGGTATTGTGCTGCATGGTCGATAGCTCCATTGAGGGCAATCACCGCATCTTCTCCCGGTTGCAGGGGGAATGTCCTGCCTGTGCCGCCGAACTGCCAGACGCACTGGGCGATAGGGGCGAAGTCGGGGAAGATGGTTGCTCCGGTTTCCGCGTCCTGCTTCACCCATACGTTGGTCGCCTGTGCATTGTAAGGGTCGAGTGTCCCGAAACAAAGGCTGTCGAGGTATTGCACTTCCGAGTCGTTATTGTGAAGGATGATGTATTTGTCGGACTGGTAATTTCCTTCCAACGGCAGTTTGGTACAACCGCCGCAGTAGATTTCCTTGATAATGATAGCTCCTGCCCTGGAATGGAGCAACGGAAGGTTGAAAGCCATATCCCCGTCGGTCAGTTTTACATTGTCGGCGAGTCCGTTGAAGATGTCCTGTTCGCTCTTGTCACTGATTTGCACACGGTATATTCCTTGTGCCAGTGAAAATTGTACCGTTCCGTTCCTGTCGGTTTTTGCCTTGTAGGAGTTGCCCTGGTCTACGTCTTCAATTTTCACGGTTACTCCTTCACGGAGATGTTCCGTGTAACCTTCCGGGTAGACGGCAGTGACCTGCAATGTGTGCAACCGGTCGGCGTACGGATTCTCTTTGTCTATGTCCGTGCATCCTACTGTGATGCCGGTGACTGTCAGTAATATTATATAGATAAATTGTTTCATAAGTTTAAAGTTTGATGCGGCAAGTGAGTCCATAATAAAAATCAGGGGTGAAGAGTGCGCTTACACCGGTGGCGCGGGATTTCACATAAGGCCGGGAATTCGTGAAGTTGATAGCGTTGAGAGACAGGGATATATGATTACCAATCTCTTTGGTAATGTTGATGTTGGCAGAGAAATACGGGTTATACCCGTCGGCCGCGAACGTATAGGCATTGCCCGATTTGCGTATCAGATAGGAGAACTCCGGATTTCCGGCTTCGGCGTCGGTGAAAGGATGCATCTCATTGTTCAGGTCGAGATAAGCTACCGGGCGGATGGCTGTGTAGGAGTCTCCGTCATAAATGCTTCCCCCCGTTTGAGTGTTGCTGCTTTCACTGACGTTGAAAGCGTATTCCTTGCCTTTGTATTCGGAAATGTTCTGCGAACGTTTCACGAGTGAGGCTTCCAACCGGCATGATATAATCAGCCGCGCTTTCGGGATGCGGGTGATGGCGGTGATATTGGCATCCAGTGAGTGGGTGCGCTTGCCGTTGGCGGTTATGGATGAATTGTCGCCATTGGCATAGATACCTACATATTGGTAGGAACGGTTGGGAAGACTGGGGTCGGTGTGCGACCATCCGTTCTGATAATAATAGGATAACGAATTATCTATGTATTTGGTATATGTATAGGCGGCATCCACCCGGAATTGTGTACGGATAGGAGTTATCTCCGGGAAATCGACAATCATTTCCGCTCCCCGGCGAATCACGTCCGCTCCATTGTCGGGAGAGGTTGACCTGACAAATGTCCGGTCGGTCACCTTCACATCCATCGGAGTCCAATAGCCTGATTCGTTCTCACGTATATAAACCATCCCTGTCTGGCTGTCCACATTGATTTGCGGGTTGGCGGGCATGGTGAATCCATCGGGCAATTGAAGCACGTCATATGAAAAAGGGGTATAGGTATGTGTGTATTTATACGGCAGTTTCGTACGGTTGAAATATCCGACTAATGAAATCCGGGTTCGGGCTACATCAAGGTCGATACCTATCTCCGAATTTTGGTTCTTCTGCCAACGGAGATTCTTGTTGTGCAACAAGGTGTAGGGTTGGCTGTAATATACATAAGATGATTCATTGTTATTGGATGAGAAACCGAAAGTCTGTATGTCCCGGTACTCCTGCTTGGGATACAGCATATAAAACGAGGGTAACTTCTCCGAAATTCCCCATCCGCCACGGATAGCGATATGTTCGTTCAACTGCCACCGGGCGTTGAAACGCGGTGAAAGGCTGTTCAGGCTGTTGTATTCTGTTCCTTTGATAAACAGGTTTTCCCAACGTACGCCTGCCATCAGCCTGAGCATTGTATGGCCGACAGGCAGGGACAGGTTTTCTTCCGCATAAAATGACACGTTATGCATATACGGATACGAACTGTAAGGTCGCGGACGGTAGCCGGTCGGGGCTAACGCAGGGTCTTTGTAATATTCCCCTTCGCCGGCATTGCCTGTTGCCTTCCATTGGACGCCCGCTTTCAGGTTACTGTTGACAGTCCCGAACCGGTGGTTCCATTCATATTTTAGGGATGCGGCATAGTCCAGCTCCTTGGAATCTATAATTTGGTCGGCAAAGTAGGTGTATGGCAGTTTGCTTGCGAGGAAATATCCTTCCTGCGTGGCGTGGACTGCCGGTTGTTCGGACGCATAAGAGTAAAAGGTATGCGCGTGCGAGTTGTTGTCATTGTAATATACGGATGCGTCGAGTTTCAGGTTGGTTATCCATGATTTGTTGAGCAGCCATGACAATGAAGTGTTTGCACGGAATACGTTGTCCCTCACTTTGGTATATTCTCCTGAATATGCGTCGGGGTCGTCTTTCGTGTTCATTCCGCCGATATTACCCGTGACGCCGATATCGAACCGGAATACTTTGTTGAACGTATTGCTGTATCCGGCGGAGAAACTTCTTCTAGTATAAGAGGTATAAGGAGAAATCAGCTTTTGGGTGGCTTTTGTCCATTCTCCGTTTATGTTGATAACACCTTTATCGTTCCCCAAATCGAGTCCTTTGGAAAATGAAACCTGTTCCGTGCGGGGATTGATGGATAGTAGTATGTTCCAGGGAGTTTTCCCTTTCCTTGTCTGGATTTTAATCATGCCACTGTTCAGGTCGCCATATTCTGCGGACGGTACACCCGTGATTACTTCCACCGACTCGATATCCGCCACAGGAATGCTCCGCGTATCTGTGCCGTTCATCTCACCGAACGAACCATTGTTGCCGATACGTACGCCGTCCACTTCTACGGCTGTTCCGAAAGCCGCGTTGCCAATTGTCGAGCCACCGTTACGTAATGAGAAAATATTGTTGGCGGTAAGGTCGGGCACTTTCGTCTTTCCCCCCGGCAGAAGAGCAGAAATATCACTGATATTGGATACTTGAAGATGCTCCAATGCATTGCTACCGATAGTCAGCGTAGTATTCAACTCATTTTTCGGAGCTTGTGCGGTGACAACCACGTCTTCCAGTGAGAGGGTATTCTCTTGAAGTTGTATGGTCAGATTCTTAATGTCATTGCGTACGTTTACGGGAACACTTGCCGGTACGTATCCCAGGAAAGATACCTCTAGATTATAACGTCCGTTTTGTATTCCCGGTATCGTAAATTCTCCTTTCTGATTGGATACAGCCCATAAGTAGGTGCCTTTGATGACGATAGATGCACCAGGTAAAGGGGTATTCGTTTTTGCTTCGGTCACGCGGCCGGAGATTGTATGAATGTTTGAATCGGCAGCAGCTTCAAATAGATTACAAAATAATAGCCCCCACAATGCTATATTAAAAAGACAATACTTCATAGATAAGTTTTGCGCAAAATTCGTTAAAAAACGGGCGTGGGGCAATCGCTATAAATTGTTATTTTAAGGAAATGAAATACCTATAATGAGTGAGGGATTTCGTAAATACATCCTTTCCGGTTCTATGGATGCGATATTTGGTGTGTAAAAGAAGAAACCGACTTGCATGGCGAATTGTATCGCCTTGCAAGCCGGTTCATAGATTTGGCTTATCTTTGTCGATGTCCGGACTCAATCTCCGGACTCATACTTTAGACATTTTTTACTTTAATCAGATACTCGGCAATCTGAACAGCGTTCAGTGCGGCGCCTTTCTTGATTTGGTCGCCTACAACCCAGAAAGTCAGTCCGTTTTCGTTGGTCAGGTCTTTGCGGATACGACCCACATATACAGGGTCTTTTCCGGCCAGGAACAACGGCATCGGATATTCTTTTTCGGCAGGATTGTCCTGAAGAACCAATCCTTCACCCTTGGCGAATGCTTCACGGGCTTCTTCAATCGAGATAGGGCGTTCTGTTTCCAGCCAAATACTTTCAGAGTGAGCGCGCAATGCAGGAACACGTACACAAGTAGCACTAACCTTGATGTCGGAGTGCATGATTTTACGTGTCTCATTGAACATCTTCATCTCTTCCTTCGTGTAACCGTTTTCTGTAAATACGTCCACTTGCGGAATCAGGTTGAAAGCCAACTGATATGCAAACTTCTCCACAGTCACAGGTTCGTTAGCCAATACCTGGCGATATTGTTCGTACAATTCGTCCATGGCAGCGGCACCCGCGCCGCTCGCTGCCTGATAGGTAGACACGTGCACGGTTTTTATATGAGAAAGCTGTTCGATGGCTTTCAGTGCAACTACCATTTGGATAGTTGTACAGTTAGGGTTGGCGATGACACCACGAGGACGCTCCAAAGCGTCTTCGGGATTTACTTCGGGCACTACCAAAGGTACATCGGCATCCATACGGAATGCGCTGGAGTTATCAATCATCACAGCACCATATTTAGTGATGGTTTTCTCGAACTCCTTGGATGTGCCTGCACCGGCAGAAGTGAAAGCAATGTCTACCCCTTTAAAGTCATCGTTGTGTTGTAAGAGTTTCACCTCGATCTGTTTACCGCGGAAAGTATATGTTGTTCCGGCACTACGTTTAGAACCGAACAAAACTAACTCGTCCAACGGGAAGTTTCTTTCATCGAGCACGCGCAGGAATTCCTGTCCCACGGCTCCGCTTACGCCAACAATAGCTACTTTCATCTTTTTCTTTTGTTAAATTGTGAATATTGAATTTCTCTCCTTACACTGTCGAATAGAAGAGATTTGGCTGCAAAATTATAACAATTTAGCATATAAACATCGCTTTTGAGAGAAATATTTCAGTTTTTCGGTGGATTACTTTAACCTTGCGTATAGTCAGGCGTGGTTGCCGTACGAAATGAAAGTGCCTGACGAAATATATCCTGTCAGGTAAGCGGTGAAATAAATAATACACAGTCTGAACATTCATTGTGATTCTGCGAACTTTTTTGTTCCTTTGCATTGAATTCCTAAAGCCATAGCCTATGAACCTGTTTGATTTTAATTTTACCTTACCGATAACCGACCCTACCTGGGTATTCTTCCTGGTATTGATTATCATTCTCTTTGCTCCCATGATTTTGGGGCGACTGCATATACCTCATATTA
Source organism: Bacteroides congonensis (assembly GCF_900130125.1). GTDB lineage: Bacteria > Bacteroidota > Bacteroidia > Bacteroidales > Bacteroidaceae > Bacteroides > Bacteroides congonensis. The sequence continues at coordinate 139,526 of NZ_FQXY01000010.1, read as the reverse complement.
TAGGTATGATTCTGGCAGGTGTAGTGATTGGCGAACATGGCTTTCATGTGCTCGACCGTGACAGCAGCTTCGAACTTTTCGGTAAAGTGGGACTGTACTATATCATGTTTCTTGCCGGACTCGAAATGGATATGGAAGATTTCAAGAAGAACCGGACGAAAAGTTTTGTGTTCGGCTGGCTCACCTTTTTGATTCCGATGGGATTGGGTATATGGAGTAGTATGAGTATGTTGGGATATGGTTTTCTCACCGCTGTGCTGTTGGCGAGTATGTATGCTTCCCATACGTTGATTGCTTATCCTATTATCAGCAGGTACGGATTGTCCCGTCTGCGCAGTGTCAATATAACTATCGGCGGTACGGCAGTGACCGTTACCCTTGCCTTGATTATTCTTGCAGTCATAGGTGGTATGTTCAAAGGGACTGTCGACGGCTGGTTTTGGGGATTTCTTGTAGCAAAAGTCGCTTTCCTCGGATTTCTGATTGTTTTCTTTTTCCCCCGTATCGGACGTTGGTTTTTCCGGAAGTATGACGACAGTGTGATACAGTTCGTATTCGTACTGGCAATGGTCTTTCTTGGTGGCGGATTGATGGAGTTTGTGGGAATGGAAGGAATCTTGGGAGCTTTCCTTGCCGGGTTGGTTCTGAACCGCTTGATTCCCCATGTATCTCCTTTGATGAACCGGTTGGAATTTGTAGGAAATGCGTTATTCATACCTTATTTCCTGATTGGTGTCGGAATGATTATTGATGTAAGAAGCCTGTTTACCGGTGGGGAAGCATTGAAAGTGGCGGTTGTGATGACTGTGGTTGCTACCATTAGCAAATGGCTGGCTGCATGGATTACGCAAAAGATTTATGGGATGCAACCGAACGAACGGAACATGATTTTCGGTTTGAGTAATGCGCAGGCGGCAGCTACGTTGGCAGCGGTATTAATCGGACACGAGATTATCATGGAGAATGGCGAACGGTTATTGAACGATGATGTACTGAACGGTACGGTCGTGATGATTCTTTTTACTTGTGTCATCAGTTCTTTGGTGACGGAACGTGCTGCCCGCCGTTTTGCCTTGGATGAAACAGTGCAGTCGGAAGAAGAGGGAACGAAGAAAAATAAGGAGCATATATTGATTCCGGTTGCCAATCCGGACACGATTGAAGACCTTATCAACCTGGCACTGGTGATAAAAGATGCCAAACAGAAGAATGCATTAATCGCATTGAACGTTATCAATGATAATAATAGTTCGGAAAAGAAAGAATCACAGGGAAAGCGTAATCTGGAAAAAGCGGCGATGATTGCCGCTGCTGCAGATGTACCTGTCACGATGGTGAGCCGTTATGATTTGAATATTGCTTCGGGGATTATTCATACGATAAAAGAATATGAAGCTACGGATGTTGTCATCGGTTTGCACCGGAAAGCCAATATCGTGGATTCTTTTTTCGGGCATCTGGCCGAAAGCTTGCTGAAAGGTACGCATCGTGAAGTGATGATTGCCAAATTCCTGATGCCGGTGAATACCTTGCGGCGAATCAATATAGCCGTTCCGCCGAAAGCCGAATATGAAACCGGTTTTGCAAAATGGGTGGAACACTTCTGCCGGATGGGAAGCATCCTGGGATGTCGCGTGCATTTCTTTGCAAACGAACGGACTTTGATGCGGCTTCAGCATCTTGTAAAGAAGAAATATGCAGGAACACCGACTGAGTTTTCCACGTTGGACGAGTGGGAAGACCTTCTTCTATTGACAGGACAAGTCAATTTCGACCATCTGCTGGTAGTTATTTCCGCCCGTCGGGGGTCTATTTCTTACGATCCTTCTTTTGAACGTCTGCCTGCACAACTCGGAAAATATTTCTCTAATAATAGTTTGATTATTTTGTATCCCGACCAGTTCGGCGAGCCGCAGGAGATTGTTTCTTTCTCTGACCCTCGCGGACATAATGAGTCGCAGCATTATGAAAAGGTTGGTAAATGGTTCTATAAATGGCTAAAGAAAAATTGATGGAAGAAAATAACTGGCAGCAAAGGACAGAGCTCCTTTTGGGAGAGGAAAAGATGAATCGTATCCGTAATTCCCATGTGTTGGTCGTAGGTTTGGGGGGAGTAGGGGCTTATGCGGCCGAGATGATTTGTCGTGCGGGAGTCGGCCGGATGACGATTGTAGATGCCGACACGGTGCAACCTACCAATATAAACCGCCAGTTGCCTGCCATGCATTCCACATTGGGAAAGACAAAAGCAGAAGTGTTGGCTGCCCGGTATAAAGATATAAATCCGGATATTGAACTGAAAGTTCTTCCTGTCTATCTGAAAGATGAAAATATACCGGAACTGCTGGATGCCGGTAAGTATGATTTTATAGTGGATGCTATTGACACAATCAGCCCGAAATGCTATCTGATTAGTGAAGCGATGAAGCGTCGTATCAAGATTGTTTCCAGTATGGGGGCAGGGGCGAAAAGCGATATCACACAGGTTCGCTTTGCCGACCTTTGGGATACTTACCATTGCGGACTAAGCAAAGCCGTTCGGAAGCGTTTGCAGAAAATGGGAATGAAACGGAAGCTCCCGGTAGTATTCAGTACCGAACAGGCCGACCCGAAAGCTGTGTTGCTGACCGATGATGAACAGAATAAGAAATCTACTTGTGGAACAGTCAGCTATATGCCGGCTGTGTTCGGATGCTACCTCGCAGAATATGTCATTAAACGATTATAAAAGGCTATTATGATAAAACTAGAAGGAATAACGAAGAGTTTCGGTTCATTGCAGGTACTGAAAGGGATTGATCTGGAAATCAATAAGAGTGAGATTGTCAGTATCGTAGGGCCGAGCGGGGCAGGTAAAACTACCCTGTTGCAGATAATGGGGACTTTGGATGAGCCGGATGCGGGAACGGTGGAGATTGACGGGACGGTAGTCAGCAAGATGAAAGAGAAGGAACTGTCTGCTTTCCGTAATAAGAATATTGGTTTCGTATTCCAGTTCCATCAGCTTTTGCCGGAGTTTACGGCATTGGAGAATGTGATGATTCCTGCGTTTATAGCCGGCGTATCTTCAAAAGAGGCAAACGAGCGTGCAGTGAAGATACTGGAGTTTATGGGGCTTGCCGACCGTGCCTCTCATAAGCCCAATGAACTGTCGGGCGGAGAGAAGCAGCGGGTAGCAGTAGCACGTGCTTTAATCAATGACCCGGCTGTAATCTTGGCCGATGAACCGTCAGGCAGTTTGGATACTCACAATAAAGAAGATTTACATCAACTATTCTTTGACCTAAGGGACAGGCTGGGGCAGACATTTGTCATCGTCACCCATGACGAGGGACTTGCCAAAATCACCGACCGGACAGTGCATATGGTTGATGGTATGATTAAAAAAGATTAATTAAGAAACCTAATTTCTAAAAATGGATACCAAAAAGGTAGAGGCTTGCATGGTTTCTACCTTTTTGCTATATATTTGTAGTCGCTTCTCTACGGAAGTCTGTGAAGATGATAGTAGAGTGTTTGTTTTGTTTGTGTGTGATGCATTCTTGTCTGGTGTGATAGGAATGCATCTTTTTTTATAAATCACAACAAACGTATGGTTCGAGCCTTTCAAAATCCACCGGAGTAAATTCCTCATAGAGCGATAACTGTTTCAGGCTGTTTATGCTTCCCTTCTTTTTCCGGTACTCTACGATTACTTTCGCTTGATAGAAGTTAATATACGGGTGATACATCATCCGTTCCAAACTGGCTTTATTTAAGTTGATACGATGTATCCGACCGGCATCAATAGAGAACCAGGGACGGAGCTTCTCTACTTTTAGCTGAATCTCCTGTAATTGCTCTATCCGGCAAAAAGCTCCTAGCCGCTTGCGGTAATTCACAATCTTCCGGGCAATGCTGCTACCGATTCCGGGAATCTTCTTGAGTTCGGTGGTATCGGCAGAGTTGAGGCTGATAATAGTTCCGGGCTGGTACTTGAATACAGTATCTCGCTGTGCGCTTTTTGCTGTTAATAGTTGTACTGTATCTCTTGGTTCTCTAGGCTCGGCACTTTTCGCAATCTGAATATAAGGAAGCAGTGTCTGATATTGTTCTTCTGTTAGTCCGTATATTTTCCGGAAGTCTTCCGGGTGGTGGAATCGTCCCTGTTTGCTACGATAACGCAGGATGTTCTTAGCCATCCATGACGGTAGTCCAAGAGACAGAAAAGTCATGGAGTCGGCCGTATTCGGGTCAAAGACGGTAAGCCTTATTTCTCTTTTGGGAGATGACCGGAAGGAGCTGTCGGTAGGTTTTCTGTGTGGTTTTGTCTCTTCGAGGGAAGTGATAAATTCATTTAATTCTTTTTCGAACTTCTCTTGTTCAGCGGCATCCATCTCTTTGGGATGGACGAAAAGCGTGAAGAGCTTAGGAATTGCGAATGTTCCTAAAATAAGAACGACAAGGACGATAATGCCTTGTCGTTCGGTTTTAGTGAAATAAAAAAAGTCTTTCCACATTATAGTTTGATGAATCCTAATTCGTTGATAAATATCAGTGTGATGGCAACCGGGGCGATATATTTCAATATGAAAATGATTAGTTTATACACGGGAACTTTCAATGAACCGTCATTTGTAATCTCCGACCATACTACTTTCTTGTCGAGATACCATCCCGTGAAGAGGGAGATACACAATCCGCCGAGCGGTAACATGATTTTAGCTGTAACAAAGTCGAAGAGGTCGAACGTTCCCAGTCCAAAGACCGTGAATCCTTTTGTGACTCCCAGTGACAAGGAACAGAATATTCCCAGGAATATACATCCACCGGTGACCAGCCTTGCCGCTTTTCCCCGGGAGAATTTGAACTCTTCGTGCAAATAAGCCGTCACCACTTCGTGCAGTGAAATGGTGGAAGTCAAGGCAGCCATTGCCAGCAGGGTATAGAACATCACAGAGAATATGTATGCTAATACGGGTACTCCGCTAAACGCCTGTTGGAATACATTAGGCAGCGTAATGAAGATAAGACTCGGCCCAGAACCGGGTTGGATGCCTACGGAGAAAGCTGCCGGAAAGATGATAAAGCCCGCCAATATGGCTACAAGAGTGTCAATGATGCCTACGCTGAATGCGGTTTTAGTCAGATTGGTTTCTTTACTGAAATAGGAAGCATAAGTACAAAGGCAACCCATTCCCAAGCTAAGGGAGAAGAAGGCTTGTCCCATCGCGCTAAGGAATACATTCCCGTCCACTTTGCTGAAATCCGGTTTCAGCAGAAACTCGATACCTGCACCGGCTCCCGGCAGAGAGACTGAACAGACTACCAGTATGAGTATAATAATAAATAAGGTAGGCATCATAATCTTGGAAGATTTCTCGATGCCTTTTTCTACTCCTTTTACGATGATAAAATGAGTAACCAGCAAGAAAGCCACCAACCATACCACGGGGCGCCAGGGGTTACTGGAGAAATCTTGGAAAGAAGTAATGAACTCATTGGGCGTTTTACCGGCAAAGCCATTCGTGACGGCTTCAAAAACATATTCAAGTGTCCATCCTGCCACTACTGAATAATAACTGAGTATCAGGAAGCCTGCTAATACGCCCATGCGCCCTACCCAACGCCAATGTGTTCCGGGAGCGAGTTTTTGATAGGCGCCTGCGGTGTTTGCTCTCGAACGGCGTCCTATAAGAAACTCGGCAATCAAAATGGGAAGTCCGAGAAGAAGCACACAGCCTAAATAAATCAAAATAAAAGCCGCACCCCCATGATTTCCTGTCTCATAAGGGAATCTCCATATATTGCCCAATCCTACTGCCGAGCCGGCGGAAGCAAGTATTACGCCTAATTTACTGCCGAAGTTCGCTCTATCATTTTTCGTCATAAATCTTGTTTTATCTTACAAATCGTTATAAATGTACGTATGAAAGTGCAAATATAGAAAATGATACTTATATTTGCATCGAATCTGTAATTTTATTTAGTTATGCTATCTTATATTAAGAAATATCCCGTTTCGCTTTTTATCATATTGACTGTGATTTACCTGTCGTTCTTCAAGCCGCCCAAGACGGATTTGAATGAGATTCCCAACTTGGACAAGTTAGTTCATATTTGTATGTATTTCGGTATGTCGGGAATGTTATGGTTAGAATTTTTGCGGGCGCACCGCAGGGATAATACTCCTATGTGGCATGCTTGGGTAGGTGCCTTCGTTTGCCCTGTGCTTTTCAGTGGTTGTGTGGAGTTGTTGCAAGAATACTGTACCAGTTATCGTGGTGGGGATTGGATGGACTTTGCAGCCAATTCTACGGGAGCGATTTTGGCGAGTTTACTTGCCTATTATGTGGTACGACCGAGAATGAATAAAAAAGAGAATGCGCCAAGAAGATAGTATTTACTTCTTTTTGACGCATTCTCTTTTCATTTTATAGTATTTTGCTTCTAATTATTCCACTGTTTATAAGTGTTCTACTGTCGAACTGAGTTTGATGCCGTTGGAACCTTTGATGAGAATGGTGTATCCTTTCGGTTTATTAGTTTCCAGTTCTTTGATGACTTCCTGCACATTGGCATAAGTCTTGAAGGAATGTTGTGCGGCTGCGAACTGTTCGCCTACAAGCCAGACTTTCTCAAAACCGTTCTCCTTGATGTAATCCACAATCTTTTGGTGTTCGGCTGCACTTTCGGCACCGAGTTCTCTCATATCTCCCAATAGGAGCATCTTATGGGGAACAGTCATGTTACGGAAGTTTTGCAGGGCAGCCATCATGCTGGTCGGATTTGCATTGTATGCGTCAATAATCAACGTGTTGTCTTCTGTCTTTTTGAGTTGGGAGCGGTTGTTCTGCGGGGTATATTCCGCTAAGGCTTCATCAATCAGCTTTGCTTCTACTCCGAAGAAACGTCCGATAGTAATGGCAGCCAAAGCGTTCGGGAAATTATATTCTCCGATTAACTGCGTGCGGACTTGGTGAATCTCTCCGTCTTTGCCCGCTTTCCATTCGAAAGTAAGATAAGGGGAATTATCCGTGATGTGTCCGTTGACATACAAATCATCCTGCGTACCGTAAGAAATGAGGTTCAATCCACCGGCTATATTCATTAAATACGAATTGTCGTGATGGATGAAAACGGTGGAATCACTTTTGGGACGAAGGAAGTCATAGAGTTCTCCTTTCGTCTTGATAACTCCCTCGAAAGATCCGAATCCTTCCAAGTGAGCTTTCCCCACATTGGTGATAATACCATAATCCGGTTCGGCTATTCCGCAAAGGAACTTGATTTCTCCCTGATGATTGGCTCCCATTTCAATAACGGCGAGGTCATGTTCCGGTTTCAACCGGAGCAAAGTCGTGGGCACGCCGATGTGATTGTTGAGGTTACCTGATGTATAAAGAACATTGTGTGCTTTACAAAGAACCGAGGAAATTAATTCCTTGGTAGTCGTTTTCCCGTTTGTTCCGGTGATACCAATCACACGTGTACCGAGTTGGCGGCGATGGTAGTTGGCAAGTTGTTGCATGGTTTGCAGGCAGTCGTCTACAAGTATATATCGCCGGTCGCCTTCTACGGCATATTCAGCTTCATCGACAATGGCGTATGCACACCCTGAATCCAACGCTAACTTGGCAAATACATTACCGTTGAATGACTCGCCTTTCAAGGCGATAAACAAAGAACCGTCCGGGCAGTTCCGGCTATCAGTAGTGACTGATTGGCACTCCTGGAAAATTTGGTAAAGAGCAGTAAGTTTCATAACCTGAACTTTAATTTAAAACACTGCAAAGATAGGCTATTCTTTCGGATTTGGCAGGAGTTCGGACTGTTTTTTACTTAGACATAAACCAGAGGTAAAGTCAGTACTATCCGGCATCCACCAGTGTACGAAGAGTCTATCCGCAGACTGCCGCCCAATTTCTCAACAATCCCCCGGCTGATGGGAAGTCCTAGTCCGGTTCCCTGTGTGAAAGAGTCCGCTTTGTAGAAACGGGAGAATACTACATCCTGCTGTTCTTCCGGGATACCGATTCCGGTATCGGTCACAGCGATTTCCAACTTCTTTTCTGCTTCTAATACAGAATAAGCAATGCGGATACTGCCGTTAGTCGTGAATTTGGCAGCATTATGCGCCAGATTATTCAGCGCTTGCGAGACGCGTTCGGGATTACTGAGAATAAACAGATACTCCCTTTCCAATTCAAGAAAGACTTCCACCCCTTGCTGCCTGTTATCTTTGGCTACTTCATATGCAAGTTGGCAGATCGTATTTATATCCGTTTCAGTGTTTGCGGGAAGCTCGTCATACTGATCCAATTCGGATAAGGTAAGTACGTCAGTGACCAGGCGAAGCAAGTCATTACTGTTACTCTTGATGATATTGACAAACTCCTGGGTTTCCGGGCTGTTGCTGTAATGGTCGTTCAACACTTGTGAGAAGCCTATGATAGAATTGAGCGGCGTGCGGATTTCGTGTGACATACTTTGGATGAATGTCGTTTTCATCCGGCTGTTCGCTTCAGCTATATCCCGGGCTTTGCGTAATTCTTCCCGTGACACCGTTAGTTCTTCGTTACTGGTCTTCAGTTCCGCTTCCGAAACTTTCAGTTTGCGGTTCAGGAAGTTCTCCCTGTACAGGAACATGAATACAATCCCCAGTACGATAACCAATGAAATAATCAGCGTTGTTTTATTATGTATCTCTTTTTCCTGTGCCTGGAGCATAAGCTCCTTCTTTTCGGAATTGAGCTTTTCCACATTGAGCAAAGTGGCGAACTCGCTGCTGGCCATTTGCTCATTGGTTATTTTTAATGAGTCTTCGGCCTTGATATACATTTGCAGGTATTTGACAGCCTGGTTCATGTTGCCCATGTCACTGTATATTTCCCCTTTCGTGCGGTAGTGGCTGCTGTTAAGCGCGCTTTCGCTAAGGCGTTGTTCTTCCATTTCCTGCCTGTCGGCGGCTTCCAGGGCTTTCTGATACTGTTTGGTCTGCTTGTAGTAAAGGCATTCCATGTTGTAGAGCCTTTTCTTGATAGATTCCAGTCTCTTGTCCTGCTCAAACTCCTGTTTACATTCCTGTAATATATTCCCGGCAGCCGGGAAATTCTCGAATCTGCTATAATAGTTGATAAACTCCAGTTTCGCGGTAGTCTTTTGAATAGGAGAGTTGGCGGTTTCGATGGATTTTTCCAGCGCTTCCAATGCCTCTTCGGGCTTATCCTGATTGATATAGTAATTGGCTATTTGAGTATAAGTCTGAGAAATATTATAGTTCTCGAGCTTATATTTCCCGGTCAGTTCGATTTCTTTCAGACGCCATTCGCAGGCCATGCCATCCAGCCTTTTGACGGTGTAGATTTGCGACATGATATTATAGCAACGGGACAACCCTGTCTTGTCGTCCTCGTCCTGCGCTTCTTTCAGCATTTTTTGTGCTTCGTAAAGTGCCAGGTTGGGTCTGCCTGTTTTCAGATAATAGGTGATGAGCCTGTTGGCCCATGCGAAATAATAATATTTGGGTTGGCGGGTAGCCCGGGCGAACTCCTTCACCTTGTCGGTGTAGAAGATAACACTGTCTTCCTGCGTCCCCTGAAAATAATAATAGTCCAATCGGGTAGCAATGGCTACTGCCTGCATGCGTATGTCATGCTGTTCGGCAGCCATATTGAACAAGGTGTCAGACATGCCGAGCACAACAGGTTCCAACAAGTATTCCTGGCAACGCTGATAATATTCATACAGAGTAGAATCAACGTTAAATGTTTCGGCCTCTTTTTGAGCTTTGGCGGAAGCTGTCAAGAACAAAAGGGAAAAAATAAATCCTGCGCGAATGAGGGGTGATCGGTACATGGTATGAATTTTTCGGTTTCTTCTATTGATTGCAAATATACGTTTATTTATTATTTTTAGTGCAATACTTGCTTTTTTTATCTACATTTGTAGGCAATCTAAAAGGAATAGTATCAATGATGAAACCTGTATCTCCTATTTATATAAATGTAAAAGGGCGGTTGCTCGACCTCGCTACTCCGCAGGTGATGGGTATTTTGAATGTAACTCCCGATTCTTTTTATTCCGGCAGCCGGATGCAGACCGAAGAGGACATTGCAGCCCGTGCCCGGCAAATCATTGACGAAGGTGCTTCCATTATTGATATAGGGGCTTATTCTTCCCGTCCCAACGCCGAACATATCTCTGCCGAAGAAGAAATGCGCAGGCTTCGCACCGGACTGGAAATTCTGAACCGTAACCACCCGGACGCTATCGTTTCCGTAGACACTTTCCGCGCCGATGTGGCGGAACAATGTGTGAAGGAATACGGAGTAGCCATCATCAATGACATAGCTGCCGGTGAGATGGACGACCGGATGTTCCATACAGTAGCCGGACTGGGCGTGCCCTATATCATGATGCATATGCAGGGAACACCGCAAAGTATGCAGAAAGAACCTCATTACGACAATCTGATAAAAGAAGTCTTTCTGTATTTCGCCCGCAAAGTGCAGCAACTCCGTGACTTAGGAGCAAAAGACATTATCCTTGACCCTGGCTTCGGTTTCGGCAAGACATTGGAGCATAATTATGAACTGATGGCGCACCTCGAAGAATTCAGTATTTTCGAGCTCCCGCTTCTGGTCGGAGTATCCCGGAAATCCATGATTTATAAATTACTGGGCGGAACCCCGCAAGATTCGTTGAACGGGACAACTATCCTGGATACTGTTGCGTTAATGAAAGGAGCGCATATTCTCCGGGTGCATGATGTACGCGAAGCAGTAGAAGCCGTCCGAATCACGGAAAAGATAAAAAAAGAAAGTTCATATAGCAAATAAAAGAAGATAGCATGTTTTTTGAATTTGGCATAAAAGATTTTATTGATATTCTGCTGGTAGCTTTGCTGTTGTACTATACCTACAAACTGATGAAAGCGTCCGGTTCCATCAAGGTTTTCACCGGCATCCTTGTCTTTATCCTGATTTGGCTCGTCGTGACTCAGGTACTGGAAATGAAACTGCTCGGCTCTATCTTCGACACATTGATGAATGTGGGTGTGATAGCCTTGATTGTCCTTTTTCAGGATGAGATACGCCGTTTCTTACTGACCTTGGGCTCTCACCGCCATGTCAGCGCATTGGCACGTCTTTTCAACGGCTCGAAGAAAGAAGCTCTGAAGCACGACGACATCATGCCGGTAGTAATGGCATGTCTGAGTATGGGCAAGCAAAAGGTCGGTGCATTGATTGTCATTGAACATAATGTCCCCTTAGACGAAATCATCCGTACAGGTGAAGTAATCGACGCGGCAATCAACCAACGCCTGATTGAAAACATATTCTTCAAGAACAGTCCTCTGCATGACGGCGCGATGGTTATCAGTAAGAAACGTATCAAAGCGGCAGGATGTATCCTTCCTGTATCCCATGACTTGAATATCCCCAAAGAATTAGGATTGCGTCACCGTGCAGCTATGGGAATCTCGCAGCAGTCGGATGCCCATGCCATCATTGTTTCTGAAGAAACGGGCGGAATCTCCGTGGCTTATCGCGGACAATTCTATCTCCGCTTGAATGCGGAAGAACTGGAAAGCCTGCTGACAAAGGAAAACTGATTTTAGCTACGAAAACAACGCAATGGTCAAAAGATGATGGTCATAAAATGACCATCATCTTTTGACCATTGCCGTTTTCTGTCTATAAAAAGCTATTTTGCTTTATTTCCAACCCTTTTTGAACGATAATTATGCCCTCTCATTTAGGTGAATCGCCTACCTTTGCCGTATACTATTAAAATTCTATTTTGAATAAACCATGAAAAACAGATTGATTGCTTTACTGGTACTTTTTACAGTCATTATCTTTAGTGGTGCACAGGCACAGACTACTGCCCGCAAGTTCGAGGCCGGTAAGAACACATTCTTGCTGGACGGCAAACCATTTGTGGTGAAAGCGGCCGAGCTGCATTACACCCGTATCCCGCAAGCATATTGGGATCATCGTATCGAAATGTGCAAAGCGTTGGGGATGAATACGATTTGTATCTATATCTTTTGGAATATCCACGAACAGGAAGAAGGCAAATTCGACTTCTCCGGTCAGAATGATATTGCCGCTTTCTGTCGTACCGCACAGAAACATGGCATGTATGTCATTGTCCGTCCCGGCCCGTATGTATGTGCGGAGTGGGAGATGGGCGGACTTCCCTGGTGGCTGCTGAAGAAAAAAGACGTGGCATTGCGCACGCTCGACCCTTATTATATGGAACGTGTAGGCATCTTTATGAAAGAAGTCGGCAAGCAACTGGCTCCGCTGCAAGTAAATAAAGGCGGTAATATCATCATGGTACAGGTGGAAAATGAATATGGTTCTTATGGAACAGACAAGCCCTACGTATCTGCCGTGCGTGATTTAGTCCGCGAATCGGGTTTCACCGATGTGCCCTTGTTCCAATGCGACTGGAGCAGTAACTTTACCAACAATGCGCTTGACGACCTGATTTGGACAGTGAACTTCGGGACAGGAGCCAATATCGACCAGCAATTCAAGAAACTCAAGGAGCTTCGCCCCGAAACTCCCCTGATGTGCAGTGAATTTTGGAGCGGCTGGTTCGACCACTGGGGACGCAAACATGAAACGCGTCCTGCCAAAGATATGGTACAAGGTATCAAGGATATGCTCGACCGCAATATCTCTTTCAGTCTCTATATGACTCACGGTGGAACAACCTTCGGTCATTGGGGCGGTGCCAACAATCCGGCTTATTCTGCCATGTGCAGTTCTTATGATTATGATGCGCCAATCAGCGAACCCGGTTGGACGACAGAGAAATACTTCCTATTGCGTGACTTGCTGAAAAACTATCTCCCGGCTGGTGAAACATTGCCGGAAGCTCCCGCTGCATTGCCTGTAATAGAGATTCCCGAATTTCACTTTACGAAAGTGGCTCCACTTTTCTCTAACCTGCCGAAAGCGAAACACTCGGTGGATATTCAACCGATGGAGCAGTTCGACCAAGGCTGGGGAACAATCTTGTATCGCACAACTCTGCCTGAAACTACTGCCGCAGGCACAACCTTGAAGATTACAGAAGTGCACGACTGGGCACAGATATATGCCGACGGCAAGCTCCTGGCTCGTTTAGACCGTCGCAAAGGAGAGTTTACAACCCCGCTTCCCGTACTGAAGAAAGGTACGCAACTGGATATTCTTGTTGAAGCGATGGGACGTGTCAACTTTGACAAATCCATCCATGACCGTAAAGGCATTACAGAAAAGGTGGAACTGATTTCGGGCGGCCGGACTAAAGAACTGAAAAACTGGACAGTATATAACTTCCCGGTAGATTACTCTTTTATTAAAGACAAGAACTATCAGGATACTAAGGCACTGCCTACTATGCCTGCTTATTATAAGGTTACCTCTAAACTGGATAAAGTCGGAGATACCTTCCTCGATATGAGCACATGGGGCAAAGGCATGGTTTGGGTGAACGGTCATGCAATGGGGCGCTTTTGGGAAATCGGTCCACAGCAAACACTCTTCATGCCGGGCTGTTGGCTGAAAGAAGGGGAAAACGAGATATTGGTCTTAGACCTGAAAGGTCCTGCAAAAGCCTCTATCAAAGGCTTGAAGAAGCCTATCCTCGACGTACTTCGCGAAAAGGCACCGGAAACACACCGCAAAGAGGGTGAGAAACTGAACTTGTCTGGCGAGAAAGTTGCGCACGAGGGAGCATTTACTCCGGGCAACGGATGGCAGGAAGTACGCTTCACCGCTCCGGTGAAAGGACGTTTCTTCTGCCTCGAAGCATTGTCTCCACAAGCGAATGATAACATTGCCGCCATTGCTGAACTGGATGTTCTGGGCGCGGACGGCAAGCCTGTATCCCGTGAACATTGGAAGATTCGTTACGCTGACAGCGAAGAGACACGTAGCGGCAACCGCACAGCCGATAAGGTATTCGACTTGCAGGAGTCTACTTTCTGGATGACGGTGGACAATGTGGCTTATCCCCACCAACTGGTGATTGACTTGAGCAAAGTGGAAACGGTGACAGGCTTCCGTTATCTCCCCCGTGCCGAAAAGAATTATCCGGGCATGATTAAGGAATATCGTGTGTATGTGAAACCTGCGGACTTCAAATACTAATCATCATAGACTAAGCATTGAATATTACATGAGTATGAAGAAATATACCACCCTTTTGGCACTCCTTCTTGTAGGAGTGCTGACTGGCTATTGCCAGCAATCCGCCTACCTGTTTGTTTACTTCACCGGAAATAAGATGAGTGAAGAAGCCATTCGGATGGGCGTCAGCCTTGACGGATATAATTATAAAGCGCTGAATGGCAACCGGCCGATACTAGATTCCCGTGTGATAAGCTCTACGGGCGGAGTGCGCGACCCCCATATCCTGCGTTGTGAGGATGGCAAGACATTCTATATGGTTGTTACCGACATGGTATCCGGGAACGGATGGGATTCCAATCGTGCCATGGTACTGTTGAAATCGAAAGACCTGGTGCACTGGACTTCCAATATTATAAATATTCAAAAGAAATATCCAGCTCAGGAAAACTTGAAGCGTGTTTGGGCTCCACAAACCGTCTATGATAAGGAAGCCGGAAAATATATGGTATATTGGTCAATGAAACATGGCAATGGCGCAGATATTATTTATTATGCATATGCCAATAAGGACTTTACCGACCTCGAAGGCGAACCGAAACCCTTGTTTCTGCCGAAGAACGGAAAATCATGTATCGACGGCGACATTATCTACAAAGACGGGCTTTATCACCTGTTCTATAAAACGGAAGGGAATGGAAACGGAATCAAAAAAGCGACTACTTCCTCTCTGACTTCAGGGCAATGGCAGGAATCCGATGACTATAAGCAACAGACGAAAGAAGCCGTGGAAGGCTCGGGCATCTTCCCGTTGACAGGCTCGGACAAGTACATCCTGATGTACGATGTATATATGAAAGGCAAGTACCAGTTTACGGAAAGTACCGACCTCGAAAACTTCAAAGTAATAGACCATGCCATCAGTATGGACTTCCACCCACGTCACGGCACAGTGATACCCATCACCGGAAAAGAACTGAAACGCCTGTACAAAGCCTACGGCACACCGCAGTTCTGATACTGGAAAATCATACATAATACTGTAAAGGTGTACAAATTAATATTGTTCGTTTGTTTCTCATACGCTTTTGAATAATAATTGGTAATTTTACACTTAAAGAATGGTTTGTTAGAATAATGAAAATCTTATCTTTGCGATTGATAATCTTAATGACACATATACCATGAGAAAATTATTCCTACTGTCAGTTGTCTTGTTTTTGTCGTTTCCACAGGTCACTTTAGCTGCCATCAGAGAAACGACGAGTATCCCTGATTCTGTTTACCTTTTTTCGTATGCTACTTCCGGTGACGACGGACGTAGCGGACTTCGTTTCGCTTGGAGCATGGATAAGGAAAATTGGTTTGAAGTCGGTCGCAATTACGGCTATCTCCGTTGCGATTATAGCCGTTGGGGTTCACAGAAAAAGATGCTCGACCCTAATTTGAAGCAATCGCCCGACGGCGAATGGCTTTGTACCTGGAAGCTGAACAATCACGACGGATACGGACAAGCCACATCAAAAGACCTGATTTACTGGACTAGCCAACAATATCCCCGCACCACCCCCGACTTCGACGGAACGCGAGTGAAAGCGACCATTGCCGGCGAAGAACAAAAAGGAACTGTCAACCGAGTGGCATGGACACTGGTGGACGGATTGAATAAGAACTATGAATGGAATCAATACCGGAATACCCTTCATGCGGAACGTCCCGTTCAGGATGGCGAACGTTTCGCCGGATTAAAACCCGTAAAAGCCACAGTTACCGTACAGCCGGAGCGTGCAAAAGCTATTAGCGACCTGCTATTGGGGGCTTTCTTTGAAGATATTAATTATTCGGCGGATGGCGGACTCTATGCCGAACTGATTCAGAACCGTGACTTCGAATACACTCCTTCCGACCGGGAAGGGGATAAAAGCTGGAACAGTATGCACTCCTGGACATTGAAAGGGGATAAAGCAACTTTCACGATTGATACGGTCGTTCCTATACACCGGAATAACCCGCATTATGCCGTGTTGGCAATAGAACGCCCCGGTGCGGCATTGGCAAACACCGGCTTTGATGAAATCGCATTAAACGGCGGAGAGAAATACGACTTCTCTGTCTTTGCCCGTGTGCCGCAAGGTACATCCAATAAACTACAGATTCGCCTGGTAGACGACGAAGGAAACATCTGCGGAGAAACATCCTTGAATATATCTTCCCGCCAATGGAAAACCTATAAAGCCGTGATAACTGCCAAAACCACTGCCGATACCCATCTTGAAATTATCCCTCAATCGGCAGGCGAATTGCACCTGGATATGATTTCCTTATTCCCGCAAAACACGTTCAAAGGACGTAAGAACGGGCTTCGCAAAGACCTGGCGCAAGTATTGGCGGATATTCATCCCCGCTTCATCCGTTTTCCCGGTGGCTGTGTGGCTCATGGCGACGGACTGAAAAACATTTATCAATGGAAAAACACCGTCGGCCCTCTCGAAGCACGCAAGGCGCAACGTAACCTTTGGGGCTATCATCAAAGCATGGGACTGGGGTATTACGAATATTTCCAGTTCTGCGAAGATATTGGTGCTGAACCGCTTCCGGTACTTGCAGCCGGTGTACCTTGTCAGAACTCTGCCTGCCACGGTGATTTGAGAGGCGGTCAGCAAGGCGGTATCCCGATGGACGAGATGGGTGCTTATATTCAGGATATTCTTGACCTGATAGAATGGGCGAACGGTGACGCCAAAAAGACAAAATGGGGAAAAGTACGTGCCGAAGCCGGACATCCGAAACCCTTCAATCTGAAATATCTCGGAATCGGTAATGAAGACCTTATCACCGATATTTTCGAGGAACGCTTTACGATGATATTCAATGCCATCAAGGAGAAACACCCCGAAATAACAGTCGTAGGTACAGTAGGCCCATTCAATGAAGGCACAGATTATGTGGAAGGTTGGAAATTGGCGGATAAATTAGGTGTCCCGATGGTAGACGAACATTACTACCAGTCTCCGGGATGGTTCCTGCATAATCAGGACTTCTATGACAAGTACGACCGCAACAAAAAGACGAAAGTTTACCTGGGTGAATATGCCACTCATATCCCCGGACGAAAGGCAAACATCGAAACCGCATTGACAGAAGCACTCTATCTGACTGCTTTGGAACGTAACGGCGACGTGGTACACATGACTTCCTACGCCCCGCTATTGGCAAAAGAGAAACATACCCAATGGAGTCCCGATTTAATCTATTTCAATAACCGGGAAGTGAAACCTACCACCGGATACTACGTGCAGAAACTCTACGGGCAGAATGCCGGAAATGAATATCTGCCGTCCAGGATTGTGCTTGACAATAAAGAGGATAAAGTACAGAAACGCTTTGCTTCCTCTATCGTTCGTGACTCGGCAAGCGGAGATGTGATTGTGAAGTTAGTCAACCTGCTTCCCGCAGAGATTAATACAAATGTAGACCTCACCGGAACAGGCATCGTACAATCTTCGGCCAAAAGAACCGTATTGACAGGCAAGCCGGCAGATACTCCGTTGCCTGTGGAAGATACAATGGAAGTAGCTGAAAAATTCGACTGCCAGTTGCCCGCTTATTCTTTTACAGTGATTCGGATAAAAAAGGCAAATGAGAAATCGTCACAAGATAAAGAGAAATCGTCACAACATAAATAATCGGAAACAATGGTTCATATGAAGAAAATTATAGGCACCTTATTGGCAAGTTTTTGTCTGACTCCCCTGATGGCACAGGACGTAGTTGTGAAAGGCCCGGATGAGAAACTGCAATTAGTAGTGTTTACTTCTCCCACAGAAAAGCCAACTTATTCCGTCACCTACAACGGAAAGACAATGCTCGAAAAATCTCCTTTAGGCATGAACACCACTATCGGTGACTTTTCCAAAGGAATGAAACTGACAGGACACGCTGTCAGCCCGATTGATACCATCTATCATCAGAACCGTATCAAAACTTCTCAAATCCATTATCAGGCGAACGAACTGATTTGCAATTTTGAGAACCCGAAAGGACAGAAGATGAACGTAGTCTTTCGTGTCAGCAACAACGATGTAGCTTTCCGCTATACCCTGCCCCGTCAGGATGGAAAAGGAAGCGTGACTGTCAATGCCGAAGAAACCGGATTCCGCTTCCCGCAGCAAACTACCACCTTCATGTGTCCGCAAAGCGACGCCATGATAGGATGGAAACGTACAAAACCCAGTTATGAAGAAGAATACAAAGCCGACGCACCTATGGGCGAACGTTCCCAATACGGACACGGATACACTTTCCCTTGCCTGTTTCGTGTAGGTGATGATGGTTGGGTATTAGTCAGTGAGACAGGTGTGGACAGTCGCTATTGCGGTTCGCGTTTGAGCGACGTAAGTGAAGGAAACCTGTACACTGTCGCCTTCCCGATGGCGGAAGAAAACAATGGGAACGGAACAACTTTCCCGGCATTCGCACTTCCCGGCGCTACTCCCTGGCGTACTATTACCGTTGGCGAGAACTTGAAACCGATAGTCGAGACTACAGTTGCCTGGGATGTAGTAACTCCCCTCTACGAAACGAAGCATGATTATCGTTTCGGACGCGGCACATGGAGTTGGATTCTTTGGCAGGATGACAGTATCAATTATGAAGACCAGGTTCGCTATATGGATTTTGCCGCCTCTATGGGATATGAATATGCACTAATTGATAACTGGTGGGACACACGCATCGGGCGTGACCGGATGAAATCTTTGATAGAATATGCCCGCGGCAAAGGCGTAGAACTGTTTTTATGGTATAGTTCTTCCGGCTATTGGAATGATATAGAACAAGGGCCTGTCAACCATATGGATAACGCCATCATCCGCAAGCGTGAAATGAAATGGCTGCAAAGCCTTGGAGTGAAAGGAATCAAGGTCGATTTCTTCGGTGGCGACAAACAGGAAACGATGCGTCTGTATGAAGACATCCTCAGTGATGCAGACGACCACGGACTGATGGTTATCTTCCACGGCTGTACCATCCCTCGCGGTTGGGAGCGTATGTATCCGAACTACGTAGGAAGCGAAGCGGTGCTGGCATCCGAGAATATGGTTTTCAACCAGCACTTCTGTGACGAAGAGGCCTTCAATACCTGCCTGCATCCGTTTATCCGCAATGCGATAGGCAGTATGGAATTTGGCGGTTGCTTCCTGAACAAACGTCTGAACCGTAATAACGACGGCGGTACGACCCGCCGCACTACTGATATATTCCAGTTGGCTACCACCGTATTGTTCCAAAATCCTGTTCAGAACTTCGCCCTTGCTCCGAATAACCTGAATGACGTTTCTTCTGTCTGCATGGATTTTATGAAAGCAGTTCCCACCACATGGGATGAAACACGTTTCATCGACGGCTATCCCGGCAAATATGTAGTCCTGGCTCGTCGTCACGGTGACACCTGGTATCTGGCTGCTGTAAATGCAGGGAAAGAGCCTTTGAACTTGAGACTGGATTTGGACATGTTTGCCGGAAAAACGGTATCCCTGTATAAGGATGACAAGAAGGGAGAACCGCAGCTTGTTCCTTTGAAGGTGAAAGAGAACGGTAAGGTGCAGTTGGAAATTTTTCCCCAAGGTGGTGCTGTATTGATAAACAAGTAAATAATTGTTGCAATAAGAAGAAAATAAACAATACTTTTGTTTGTCTTTTGGCTTGAAATTGTTATCTTCGTTATATTGTTTAACCATAAAAAGATAATAGCCATGAACACAAAATTATTAAGTCTTCTTATTGCACTGTTTCTGTATTTACCCTTGTCAGCCCAACATCAGAAAGAATCCGCTCCCCGGGTCGATAGTAACGGCATTTTTTTAGTTCCTGATAAGATGCCGGAGTTCCCGGGCGGAATGCAGGCTATGATGAAATACTTGTCAACCAACGTCAAATATCCTGCTGATGCTCAGAAGCGCGGCGTTTCAGGACGTGTAATCGTTCAGTTCGTCGTAATGGAAGATGGGACACTGGGACAGGAGAAAGTTGTGCGTGGTGTGGATCCTCTGTTGGACGAAGAAGCTTTGCGCGTAGTAAAAGCAATGCCGCGATGGTCGGCAGGTATGGCAGATGGTAAAGCCGTAAAAGTACGTTTCACAATTCCTATTATGTTCAACCTGTCGAAAGGGCAAGGCAATGATGCAGCGAGGATGAATATTCCCGAACTTACCGTGCCTGTCGGACAAGAAATTACTGATAGGACATTAGAAGGGGTATGGCAAAGCTGTTTGGTGCAACCCGGAGCGAATGATTATAAAATAGCTCTGCTGCCTATATTGAAAATTATCTCAGCCGATAAGACATTTATGAACATCATGACTCGCGGTAGAGATGCCAAATCGAATGCTATTATTTTTTCGCAAGGAGAGTACCGTTTGCCTTCAGACAGCGTTTATGTTGAGATATTGGGTAAATCGTCTGATTCTGTTTTCATCGAAGGAACAGAAAATAAAATTAGTGTTGAACGTCTCCACGACAATTTGATTAAGTTATCGTTCTCAATTCCCGATAAAGAAAGACGATGGGTGGAATATTGGTTCCGTATTCCGTCGCCTGACATGAAGATGATGGCTGACTGATAATTATTTTGAATCGTTATGAGCTAAATGGGAATTTAATTTAGACATAAGAACAAAAGAACATAAAGGCTGCGCTTGGAAAATTATTTCTGTCGGTCATTAAACTACTACTGTTTCATCTTTTGTTCTTATGTTCTTCTGTCTAAAAAGAAAATTATTATTCTGTCTGCAAATAAATTTGGAATTACTACCGACTATCTGCAAGGAAACCTTGCCGGGCGCTATGCCCCTAAATTATCATTTAACTCATTTCACGTCCCGTTTTGAATCTTTTCTATTCTGTTTAACTCATTTCAGTACGTTGTGTTTTAATGTGGGTTTCCTAGCTATGTTGTTTAGGGAAACATAAGTTATGAAGTAAGAAAGTGTTGGTTATCTTGCCTTTATCCTTGCGTTAGGCTGCCGGTATCCTTTCATTAGATTACCGGTATTGTTATTTCGCCACGGCCGTGGTAACTATTCGTCACAGCCATGGTAGGTTCTCTTCACAGCCGTGGTAGGAATTTGTCACGGCCGTGACGAATTAGTGATATCGGTAATCTAAGTAAGCATTCGGCCTCGTGCGTGTTTCTTTCCAAGCTATAATAAAGCCAAAAGCCAGACGTACTTCGTCTGGCTTTTGGCTTTATCAATCTTTCTTGTTTATCCTTTCCAATTAAATGGCAGTAAATCGGAGTAGTCGTTTTTCTCTTCTCTTTCTTTCTCCTGTACCCTAATCAACACGTCCTGCATCCATAGTTTCGGGTTCACCTTATTTTCCCTGCAACATCCCATCAGTGAAAAGAATATTGCCGCTGCATGTGCCGCCTCATGTGATCCGGAGAAAAGAGTGTTTTTTCTGTTCAAAGTCAATGGTCTTATAGAACGCTCCACCGGATTATTGTCAATGCAGAATTGTGCATCGTTGACATATCCGGACAGTTGTTCAAATCGTGTGTACATATAGAATATGGCCTTGGCAATAGGCGATTTCTCAACCGTATGTTCATATTCCTCCTTGCACCATTTTTCCAGTCCTTTGATAATAGGGTACGATTCTTCCTGGCGAAGCTTTACTACAGCCCCGCCTTCCAGATGTTCTATCCTGATTTTCTCCTCCACAGCATACAGTCTGCCTATTTGTTCAAGTGCATACCCTGCTCTGGGAGGGTCATTCCCTTCCGCTTCCACAAACTTGCGCCTGACGTGTGCCCAGCAGCACAGGTGTAACTTTCCGGGTAGCGTGTCGAACTCGTCATATACTGCAAAGCCGTCACTCTGTACCACCCGGACCTGTCCTGCCAGCAGTGTGTCTATTCCACTGCTGCCACGTCCCTTGTGATATTCAAAGAAGGGGGTATGGAACCGGGGCAGATAGAAGTTCCACATATACCCGCGGTGAAGGGCACCGGGACGGTCGCTTTCAAGTACGGGGTGGGGCGTCTCATCGGCCATGACGTAATAACTGTCCTTGACCAGTTCACGAAGCTCATTATAGACCGGCTCCAGACGCTGTGCGGCGGCCATCATCCAGTTACTTACGGTGGAAGGACTCAGATGGATGCCTTCACGCTCAAAAATGTCCAGCTGTCTGTGCAGAGGCAGGTGATCGTAATATTTGGCGGTAGCAATGTGGGACAATATACTTTCCGACGCATTGCTGTGAGGGTGTGCCGTTACGGGCATGGGAGCAGTCATGATACGACCGTCGGCAAGCCGGTATTTAGGGCGGATGATGCGTCTCACATAGAATCGCGCAGGGCTGACGGCATATTGTTCGCTCACTTCCTCCCCCAGCTTTGTCGCTCCCTCCAGGGAAAGACCTTCCGGCATGGGAATGATGATTTCCTCACGGGGAAGGGACGGGTCGATGGGCTTACGGGCGTGGGGAGTAATCTTTTTGGTGAAGCTCTTACGGAAACGGTTGTAACCATTCTCCGATTTGACAGATTTCTCAGCTATTTTCTGTTCTTCCGCTACCGGGTCATTGACATCGGACGGGGATTCGAAACAGATGCTCAATTGGCTGGCATCTTCGGGAAGATGACGTTTTTCACTGGATTTACCCCATAAACGGCGTGTCAAGTCAGCCAATTTCCATCTCAAGTCAGCTATGACGGCTGTACAGGCTGAGATTTCCCCGGCCTGGCGGGAATACTCCTGCAAAGAGGCTTCGTATTTTCTCTGAAGTTCCGCATGCTCCTTTTCAAGACGTTCACGTTCCTTGCGCAACTCTTCGTACTCTTCCAAAGTAAGGGTAATGACTGGTTCTTTCACTGTATATCCACTTTTTTATTATGTGGCAAAGTTATCAAAATAAAGCTGTACGGCTTATAGGACGGGAGATTACTTTTCAACTGTTTTCCGATACTTTTTAACAGTAAGCAGCTCATTCAGGCGATTCCAGGAAATTTGAAGAAAACCCCTCTTCCGTTCGTCCTTTTTCAAGAGGAAAGAACCGTGGTTCAGACGACGGCATTCCAGACGGTATTCATCGTCGCACCGATAAAGGATATGCAACCTGCTACGGGAACGGTCAAGAAAAATATGGCAACTCTGCTCTGACACGTAAGAACCCGTGTGCCGGATGACCTCACCACAAAGACCGTCAATTCCTTTATGGAAATTACAACCTTGCGGATAAAGGTAATAAGACCAGAAAGGACTGCTACGGAAAAGACCAAGACCTAAAGGGAGAAGTAGGTCCTGAGGGGAATGGATACCAAGACTAGAAGCCGATACTTTATAACGACGACCACCGTCAAATATGAAAAGAACAGAATCAAAATGATTAGACTCAGACAAGAGACTACGCAGCTTCTCACTTTCACTAGAAAATACTAATACTGAACACATAATAGATTAAGATGATTATGAAGTCACAAAGGTAGGAAGGAAAACAAGGGAAAGAAACACGCACAAGGCCGAATGCTTACTAATATAACGAAAGGATACCGAAGAGATAACGTTAATATCCCGTTAGTATATCCTATGTTTTATAGGGGGATGGGATGATAGCACCCTGAGAGCAAAAGTTACTCTCAGGGTGCTATCATGATCTGCTCTCATAGCTGAAGCTACGATGAATAAAGGCTTTGAAGAAATTTATGAGGGCATGAGGGTAAATCGTGAAAACTTTTGTTTGGAGTGCGTGTTTATTTCTGAAATCGAATTAGCTCATTTCCGTACCTGCTTAGAGTTCAATAACCCTATATCTTTGGTAAAGAAGATTGCTGAATTGTCTGATGATTATCTCGTTTATACAGGCAGGTATATACGCATTTTTCCCGGCAGACATAATGAAGCCCTCGCTATTTAACGTACTGGATGGATGACTTCCGGTTGTGCAGGATGGGAGCCTAATAAAGCCCGGTTGCTGACGGCTAGTTCGATTCTTGGAGAATGGAAACAACTTTCGAATCCATGCATCGGAGAGAAAGCGGATAAGATCTTCGGGTGACAGGGCATATATATCTTTCTTTTGCAAGGGAAGGAATACCTTTTATTGAATGGATTGATAGGTGGAAACCTTATTAATTTCGTATATATAACTGTCCCTGTATGAAATTTGGTCTTTTTGTATCCCTTTTTTGACATAAAATTGGACGTTATTCTTGTGAGTATAAAGTATCTTTGTAAACGAAAAACCTATAATAATATCATGAACTTGAATAGACATTACGTACTACTATTGCTTATGGCAATCTTGATGATACCGTCACAAGATCTATTGGCAAAAAAGAAAAAACAAGTGAAAGAACCGACCGACCGTGAGTTATGGGCGGAAGTGTTGTATCGTATGGCTGAACCGGTACTTAGTAATATGAGTGAAGGTAAGCTGCAACAGAATATGTTGGTAGAGTTAAGTCCGACATGGGACGGAAGAAATAAAAAGGTTACTTATATGGAATGTTTCGGACGTTTGATGGCAGGACTGGCTCCCTGGATTTCATTGCCGGATGATGATACGACCGAAGGTATCCGGCGAAAACAACTGCGTGAATGGGCGCTCAAGAGTTATGCGCAGGCTGTCGACCCGGAAAGTCCCGATTATTTGTTGTGGAGAAAGGAAGGGCAAACCTTGGTGGATGCCGCTTATATCGCGGAAAGTTTCATAAGAGGATATGACGCTTTATGGGTTCCGTTGGACAGCGTGACGAAACAACGTTATATTACCGAGTTTACACAGCTTCGTCGGGTAGACCCGCCTTATACGAATTGGTTATTGTTCTCTGCTACCGTAGAAGCCTTTCTACGGAAAGCGGGTGCGCCAAGTGATACTTACCGCATAGCTTCGGCGCTGCGCAAAGTGGAAGAATGGTACGTCGGTGATGGCTGGTATTCGGATGGAAAGGACTTTGCTTTCGACTATTACAATAGCTTTGTATTGCATCCCATGTATATAGAACCATTGGAAATAATGACTAACGGCGGAAAGAATAAAGTCTGGAATATGCCGGACTGTGATTACAACCGTGCGGTAAAACGGATGCAACGTTTCGGAATGATTTTGGAACGGTTCATCTCTCCCGAAGGGACGCTTCCTGTTTTCGGTCGTTCTATTACCTATCGTACAGGAACTTTGCAGCCTTTGGCATTGCTGGCATGGAGAGAATGGTTACCCAAGGAATTGCCGAACGGACAAGTGCGTGCAGCCATGACAACTGTTATTAAGCGGATGTTTGGCGATGACCGTAATTTCAATGAGAAAGGATTCCTCACTTTAGGTTTCAATGGCAAGCAACCAAAGATATCCGACTGGTATACAAATAATGGTAGCTTATATATGGCATCACTTGCCTTCCTGCCACTCGGACTTCCGGCTGACCATCCCTTCTGGACATCTCCTGCCCAAGACTGGACAAGTAAAAAAGCCTGGGAAGGGAATGACTTCCCGAAAGACCATGCTTTTCATTAATAATGAATTAACCAACAAATATTGATATATGACTAAACTATTATTACTGTTTGTAGCTTGCATAGGCTTGCTTCCAATATCCGTACAGGCTCAGAAGAATATGGACTTTATCCCCGGAGAAGTGTGGAAAGATACCGATGGAAATCCGATTAACGCTCATGGTGGCGGACTTCTTTATCATGATGACACCTACTATTGGTATGGTGAATACAAAAAAGGAAAAACCATCTTGCCCGAATGGGCTACCTGGGAATGTTACCGTACGGATGTGACCGGAGTAGGTTGCTACTCTTCCAAAGACTTGCTAAACTGGAAATTTGAAGGCATTGTACTTCCGGCAGTAAAAGATGACCCGAATCACGACTTGCATCCGTCCAAAGTATTGGAACGTCCGAAAGTGGTTTATAATAAGAAAACGGGCAAGTTCGTAATGTGGGCGCATGTGGAAAGTGCCGATTACAGTAAGGCTTGTGCCGGAGTTGCCGTTGCCGATTCTCCTGTCGGGCCGTTCATCTATCAGGGAAGTTTCCGTCCTAACAATGCGATGAGCCGTGACCAGACTGTTTTTGTGGACGATGACGGTCGTGCTTATCAATTCTATTCTTCCGAGAACAATGAAACCATGTATATCAGCCTGCTGACTGATGACTATCTGAAACCAAGCGGACGTTTTACACGTAATTTCGTGAAAGAATCCCGTGAAGCGCCGGCTGTATTCAAATATAATGGTAAATATTATATGTTAAGTTCCGGTTGTACAGGTTGGGATCCGAATGTGGCTGAGATGGCAGTGGCTGATTCTATTATGGGGACGTGGAAAACTATCGGAGACCCATGTACCGGCCCGGATGCGGATAAGACATTTTATGCACAGAGTACGTATGTGCAACCGGTTGTCGGAAAGAAGGACGCATATATTGCCTTGTTCGACCGTTGGAAAAAGAAAGATTTGGAAGACTCCCGCTATGTATGGTTGCCTATATTGATAAAAGACGGAAAAATTACTATCCCCTGGCAGGAGAAATGGAATCTTTCCTTTTTCGATAAATAATAAAGAATACAAGCATGAAACGGATATTGCTACTACTTTGCGGGATTATGCTGGTTCCTGTGTTATGCTACTCCCAACATTTGGTTGAAGTGGGGAAGGGGTATAGCTGTACTTCGGTCAACACTGCGGTATTCCGTAATAATTCCCTGGTTACCCATGGAGATGAGCAGTACATCAGCTATTATGATGCTGACGGTTATCTGACACTGGGAAAACGTAAACTGGACTCCGGACAATGGACGCTGCATCGTACCCAATACCAGGGAAATGTGAAAGACGGCCATAATATCATCAGCATGATGGTGGACGGAGAAGGGTATGTGCACGTTTCTTTTGACCATCACGGTCATAAACTGAATTATTGTCGGGGCATTGCTCCCGGTTCTTTGGAGTTAGGAGATAAAATGCCGATGACCGGAGTGGATGAAGGAAATGTTACTTATCCCGAATTTTATCCTCTGGCGGGCGGAGATTTATTGTTTGCCTACCGTTCCGGTTCTTCCGGTCGTGGTAACCTGGTAATGAACCGTTACTCATTGAAAGAACAGAAGTGGACTCGTGTGCAGGATGTACTGATTGACGGAGAAAACAAACGAAACGCCTATTGGCAGTTATACGTTGATGAACAAGGGACTATCCATCTTTCATGGGTATGGCGTGAAACCTGGCATGTAGAGACAAATCACGATATTTGTTATGCCCGTTCGTTTGATAATGGAGTGACCTGGTACAAATCCAGTGGAGAGCAATATGAACTTCCGATTAAACTTTCGAATGCGGAATACGCTTGCCGTCTGCCGCAGAACTGCGAATTGATAAATCAAACGAGTATGAGTGCCGATGCGGGCGGGAATCCTTATATAGCTACGTATTGGAGAGAGCCCGACAGTGACGTACCGCAATATCGCATCGTATGGCATGATGGAAAAGTATGGCATCACCGTCAGGTAACCGACCGTAAAACACCTTTTAGCTTGAAAGGCGGCGGCACGAAGATGATTCCTATTGCCCGTCCGCGTATTGTCGTAGAGGGTGGAGAAGTTTTCTATATCTTCCGTGATGAAGAACGGGGAAGCCGTGTCTCAATGGCTCACGCCGTCGATGTCGGTATCGGCAAGTGGACGATAACGGATTTAATCGACTTTTCAGTAGATGCCTGGGAACCGTCACACGACACGGAACTTTGGAAGAAACAACGAAAACTGCATCTCTTTGTGCAGCATACCCGCCAAGGGGACGGCGAACGTACGGCAGAGATTGAACCTCAAATGGTGTATGTGTTGGAAATGGATATGAATACAAATAAATAAAGATATGAAGAATTTATACGTAACTCTTTTTTCGGCTTTTCTTCTGGGCGGTATGGTCTGCGCAAGTTGTGTGGACAAGAAAGCCGATTCTTCGGAAGAAGTGATAGAGATAATTCATAAGGTGAATGGGTATTGGCAGACGAATCATCCGGAACACGGTCGTTCTTTTTGGGACAACGCCGCCTATCATACCGGAAATATGGAAGCCTATTTCCTGACAAAGAAGCCGGAATATTTAGAGTATTCGAAAGGTTGGGCAGAACATAACGAATGGAAAGGTGCTAAATCGGATGATAAAACTTGTTGGAAGTATAGTTATGGCGAAAGTGACGACTATGTACTTTTCGGGGATTATCAGATTTGTTTCCAGACCTATGCTGATTTATACAATCTGGAACCGGATACACAGAAGATAGCCCGTGCCCGTGAAGTGATGGAATATCAGATGAGTACTCCTAACCATGATTATTGGTGGTGGGCGGATGGTTTGTATATGGTAATGCCTGTAATGACAAAGATGTATAATATCACGAAGAATCCGCTTTACCTGGAGAAACTGCACGAATATCTTGCTTACGCCGACAGTATCATGTATGATGAAGAAGCCGGACTTTACTATCGGGACGGTAAATACGTATACCCCAAGCACAAAAGTGTGAACGGTAAAAAAGATTTTTGGGCACGTGGAGACGGTTGGGTATTGGCAGGACTGGCAAAAGTGCTGAAGGATCTTCCTGAAACAGATAAATACCGTCAGGAATATATAGACCGTTTCTGTACTCTGGCTAAGTCTGTTGCTGCCTGTCAGCAACCGGAAGGCTACTGGACACGCAGTATGCTTGACCCGGAACATGCGCCGGGGCCGGAAACCAGTGGAACGGCTTTCTTTACGTATGGCCTGCAATGGGGCATAAATAACGGCTTCCTTGATTCAGATGAATATCAGCCGATAGTTGAAAAAGCATGGAAATATCTCTCAACGGTTGCTTTGCAACCCGATGGAAAGGTTGGCTATGTGCAACCGATTGGTGAGAAAGCGATACCGGGGCAGGTAGTAGACGCAAATTCTACGTCAAACTTTGGAGTCGGGGCCTTCCTGTTGGCAGCTTGCGAACGGGTACGTTATCTGGATAAATAATCCGTGCCTTAATTCAGCATCAAACTCATATAAGGATTTAGCTTCTTGAGTATTTTCTCTGTTAATTCACTTATGTTCGTTTGGATATGTGCACCGGGTAGCCGCTCGGCGCTATATCTGCATTTCCCGTCAGACAGATAGTAATAACCATTATTCACCGATAACTGCTTGTCTGATACTTCCAGTTGCATGTCATCTTCAGGAAAGGCGGACGCATAAATCTGCAATACTTCTTTAGCATTGATAATACGTGCCATCCCTAGTGAATGTTGAGGCAATTCTTTATCGGGTGGCAGTAATAGGATTATATGGTTACATCCGGTATATTGTTTAATGGCAAATAATAAACTGTACTCCGTATCCTTATCTTCTGCCAGAAGTTCATTAATAATGATACAGTTTTCTCTTTTATATATAATGGCTATTCCCCATATTTCATTAGCTTGTTTTGCAACGAATAAATTTCCCCCACTTATAGGTAAGTCTGCCATAATAACCTGGAAATCCTCTGCGGAATGTTGAATGCAACAAGGACGTTCGGACAACTTTTTATTCAAATATGAATAGACTTCATCTTGAGGTTTGGAAACGACATTGACAGCAATCTCTTTAGAAGGGATAAACTCTGGTAAAGTCATCTCCTTGACCGAATATTGAAAGACAGTGGCATATCCCATACGTTTGTAATAATCGAATAGCCAAGGCTCTGCCGGTATCAGTGTACTGAACTGTATCCCATTCCGTAGCATCCGGGCAAAAGACTGGGATAAGAGTTCGCGCATCACTCCCTTACTTCGAAAATCAGGATGTGTGCAGGCTCCTGAAATATACGAAGTCTGTACCATTTCCCCACAGAAAGTCATCGGATAAGGAAGCATCTGAAGCGCAGAGATTACCTCGTCACCACTTTGGATGGCAACGTTCACTTCGTTCTTATAGCGTAGCTTGAAGTACATTTCAACAAACTCTTCGCTATCTTCGAAGCACAATTTCCATAAGGCTTTTACTTGTTCCTTTATTATCATATTCGCTCGTCGGGAATTTACCATTTAACCATATCTAACGGATGAATTTTGAGACAAGCCATATATTTTTCAAGAATAGTCACCGGTTGATAGGACAGTTTGGCTTTTCGTAACCCCTCGATTCCTAAATCCTCTTCCCGATTGATATAAATATACTGTTCGGGAATCCGGTTTGCAAACTCATAGTTAATCATGGCATAAGCACCCTCGATGGAAGTGTCTGCCTTTTCTACATGTACGCCGAATGTCTCGTGATTGATAGGCATGCCAAAAGTGAATGCGACGATTTTTCCGTTCACATGGAGAATGCCACCAGTTAATCCGAGGGCTTCAAAGTTATGAAGGGCATAAATCAAGGCACGGCGTTCATTACCCGTTCCTTCTTGTTGGTCACAATTATTCACTTTGCACCATTCCGCTTCCAAATCCATACATTCCCGGATACGGTCGGGAGTAATCGGGGTATATTCATAATTCGGATATGTATTGCGGAATCGGTTGATATGATTTCTTTTTGCCTGGAATTTCTTTCCTTTTAAAGTTGAAAGGTCACTTCTTAGATAAATGTAATCTGCATAATCACGGTCTTCCGTGAAAGTAAATTGTTCGGGAAGGATAGCTTCGAGTTCGGCACGCATACAGCTGCATACTCCCAGCATGCAAAAGGGCTGGTTTTCTTGTCCGGCATCCTCTATCAACTCTTTCAATACGGCTTTTAAGTCACCGGTACCTACAGGCATCATATATGCCAGTTGTTCTCCTGCCCAGAATTTAAATACTAAAAAGTTGTCGATAACAGCGAACTTGGTATCATACAGGAATCTCCAACTACAAAGATTGGAGAATGACAGGTCACAGTTACGTCGCTCACTTTTCATTGTAAATGAGGTAATCGTGTCTTTATCTGCTAATGTGATATCTTTAAATGGAATCATAAAATTGCGTTTTGCGTTTAACTCTTATATAACGGAAAATCATGGGATTTTGTTTTATAAAACACCCAATAAACGAAGAATGGTAGGCGTCAATAATGCAGTGAATATTCCGTTCAGCGTTAATCCCAGGCTGGCATATGCTCCATATTTGCTGCTGACATCCATTGCCGTCGAGGTTCCGACAGCATGGGCGGCAGTTCCCATAGAAAGCCCTTGGGCGATAGGACTGCCTACGCGCATAATCTGCATCGTCTTAAAACCGCAGATAGCTCCCAATAATCCGACTGCCACTACAACCGCCGCAGTCAGTGACGGAATACCGCCGATGGCTTTCGTCACTTCCATCGCAATCGGGGTAGTCACCGATTTCGGGGCGAGAGACAGGATAACTTCTTGGGAAGCCCCCATAAATTTCGCAATCAGCACCACCGAAATGACTCCGACGATGCATCCTGCCAGTTGCGACAAGAGAATCGGTAATAACTGTTTCTTAATCATTTCCAACTGAAGATATAAAGGTACGCCTAAGGCAACCACAGCCGGACGTAGCCAGAATTCGATAAGATGTCCCCCTTTATTATAAGTCTCATAAGAGATACCGGTCATTTTAAGGAAGATAATAAGAACGGCGATAGTCAGTAATATCGGATTTAGCAACACTAACCCTGTTTTCTTCTGAAGCAACTTGGCAAAGAAGAAAACCCCGAAGGTGACGGCCAGCAGGAAGAAGTTATTTTCTAGGAAACTCATTTGTCTTTATCAGTTAAGTTGTTTTTTTCTTTACGGTGAAGTCTTTCCGGCAGATGGAAATCTGTCAGGTGCAGTTTGCGTGCCAGCTTGATTTGACGCGCCAGTCTGAACTTGCGGACAATTTGGTGAACCCATCCCGTGACAACCAGCACAAGGGCAGTACTAACAATCGTCGCTATTACTATCGGCCAGAATTCTGCTGCAATAACATCGAAGTATAGCATAAGTGCCACTCCGGGCGGAACGAAAAAGAAACCTAAGTTAGCTACCAGAAAGTCGGATAGTCCCTGCACCCAATGCAGTTTAATCCAACCTAATTTCAGAAAGAGGGTGAGCAGCAGCATACCGATGATGCTGGAGGGGAGCTTGATGCCTGTAAGATAAACTATCAATTCACCCAAAGCCAAACAGCCAAATAAAATGGCGCACTGACGTATCATATACTAATTACCTATTGATTTTGTTTGAAAACGCTGCAAAGGTATGAAAAATAGGAGTACAGTGTTAAATATTATAATATTTTAGACTTGGAACTAAAATATGGACGAAATTGTAATGTGGATATTGCAAAATTGAGTACTTTTGCACCGCAAATTACAAATCGTAAGTAGGTTTTATAATATTATTCAATATATCTTATGCTCAATTTAATCAACCAAATCGTTGAACGCGCGAAAGCAAACCGCCAACGTATTGTTCTTCCCGAAGGTACTGAAGAACGCACATTAAAAGCTGCCAATCAGATTTTGACAGACGAAGTTGCCGACCTTATTTTGTTAGGAAATCCGGCCGAAATTAATGAACTTGCTACAAAATGGGGATTGGGAAACATCGGTAAAGCTACTATCATTGACCCTGAAACTTCTCCGAAGCACGAAGAGTATGCACAGTTGCTATGTGAACTTCGCAAGAAGAAAGGAATGACTATCGAAGAAGCCCGCAAACTTACTAATGATCCTTTATTCTTTGGTTGTTTAATGATGAAGAGTGGTGACGCAGACGGTCAGTTGGCGGGTGCCCGTAACACTACCGGCAATGTATTGCGTCCTGCCTTGCAGATTATCAAGACAGCTCCGGGTATCACTTGTGTTTCGGGTGCTATGTTGCTGTTGACTCATGCCCCCGAATACGGAAAGAATGGAATTCTGGTAATGGGTGACGTAGCCGTAACTCCGGTTCCTGACGCTAACCAGTTGGCGCAGATTGCTGTTTGTACTGCTCAGACTGCAAAGGCTGTGGCCGGAATCGAGAATCCGAAAGTAGCTATGTTGAGTTTCTCAACGAAAGGTTCTGCCAAGCACGAAGTAGTAGACAAAGTGGTAGAAGCAACTAAGATTGCCAAGGAAATGGCTCCGACTCTCGATTTGGATGGTGAAATGCAGGCAGATGCCGCCCTTGTTCCTGAAGTGGGTGCAAGTAAAGCTCCGGGTTCTCCTGTAGCCGGACAGGCAAATGTATTGATTGTTCCGAGTCTGGAGGTTGGTAACATTTCTTATAAATTAGTTCAACGCTTGGGACACGCTGACGCTATTGGTCCGATTCTTCAAGGTATTGCTTGTCCGGTAAACGATTTGTCTCGCGGTTGCTCTATCGAAGATGTATATCGCATGATTGCTATCACAGCCAATCAGGCTATTGCTGCAAAAGCAAACAAATAAGTATCAGCTATAAAAGTTTCAAGTATTAAATCGAAAACGATATGAAAATTCTTGTATTGAACTGCGGAAGTTCATCTATCAAATATAAATTGTTCGATATGACCACTAAAGAGGTGATTGCTCAAGGTGGTATCGAAAAAATCGGCCTGAAAGGTTCATTCCTGAAACTGACTTTGCCGAACGGCGAAAAGAAAATCCTGGAAAAAGATATTCCAGAACATACAGTAGGTGTGGAATTTATCCTGAATACATTGATTAGCCCTGAATATGGCGCTATCAAGTCTTTGGATGAAATCAATGCGGTAGGTCACCGTATGGTACATGGCGGTGAACGTTTCAGCGAATCCGTATTGCTGAACAAGGAAGTATTGGAAGCTTTTGCAGCTTGCAATGACTTGGCTCCGCTTCACAATCCTGCCAACCTGAAAGGTGTGAATGCTGTTTCTGCTATTCTTCCTAATATTCCGCAGGTGGGCGTATTTGATACGGCTTTCCACCAGACAATGCCGGATTATGCATATATGTATGCTATTCCTTACGAATTGTATGAGAAATATGGTGTACGTCGTTACGGCTTCCACGGAACTTCTCATCGTTATGTTTCGAAGCGTGTATGTGAATTCCTGGGTGTTAATCCTGAAGGAAAGAAAATCATCACTTGCCACATCGGTAATGGCGGTTCTATCGCTGCTATCAAAGATGGTAAATGTATCGACACTACTATGGGCTTGACTCCGCTGGAAGGTTTGATGATGGGTACTCGTAGTGGTGACATTGACGCTGGTGCAGTAACATTCATCATGGAAAAAGAAGGTTTGAACACAACCGGCGTTTCCAACCTGTTGAACAAGAAGAGCGGTGTACTCGGTATCTCCGGTGTATCAAGCGATATGCGTGAACTGTTGGCTGCTTGTGCTGCCGGCAATGAAAAAGCTATCCTGGCTGAGAAGATGTACTACTACCGTATCAAGAAATACATCGGTGCTTATGCTGCTGCATTAGGTGGTGTGGATATCATCCTGTTTACAGGTGGTGTGGGTGAAAACCAAATGGAATGTCGTCGTGAAGTTTGTAAGGATATGGAATACATGGGCATCGAACTTGACAATGATGTGAATGCGAAGGTTCGTGGTGAAGAAGCTGTCATTTCTACTCCCGCTTCCAAAGTGAAAGTAGTAGTGATTCCGACAGACGAAGAGTTGTTGATTGCTTCGGATACAATGGACATTTTGAAGAAGTAATAGCTGATAACAGTTTATTTATATAAGCAGGGATGTACTGAAAGGTGCATCCCTTTTTTTATTTCAACTGTTATCTAATCGGATGTCTCTTCATTCGTTTTCATGGAACATCGTTATTACTATTATTGTTATTTGTTACTTACGGGTTTGTTTGTTCTTAAAAATACCTGTATGTTTATTGTGTAATTAAATTAAGTAATAGTAACATGTTAAAAGTAGTAGCATTTATGAAGCAGGTAGCTAAAGGGCTACAAATGGAGGGAAACTTTGGGACGGCTCATGTTTATCGCAGTAGTCTCAATGCCATTATTGCTTATTGTGGGGAAGGAGATTTTACTTTTGATAAAGTAACTCCGGGGTGGCTGAAAGGATTCGAGATATACCTTCGCAGCCGTGGTTGTAGTTGGAACACCGTTTCAACTTATTTGCGAACATTTCGTGCGGT
Organism: Bacteroides congonensis; assembly: GCF_900130125.1. Taxonomy (GTDB): domain Bacteria; phylum Bacteroidota; class Bacteroidia; order Bacteroidales; family Bacteroidaceae; genus Bacteroides; species Bacteroides congonensis. The sequence goes on along the minus strand of NZ_FQXY01000010.1, from coordinate 104,345 downwards.
TTATAACCGGGCGGTCGATCTTCGGAAGGCTCCTTATGTGCCTAATTTATTTCATTCGGTTTATACCGGTACACGTGCTGACCGTAAGCGGGCATTATGTGAGGAGGATATGAAAAAGGTATTTGCAAAATTGCAATCATCCATTTCAACTCCGGCTTTACGGTATGCACAAGAATTATTTACTTTGATGTTCTTGCTTCGTGGCCTGCCTTTTGTTGATCTTGCTTATTTGCGTAAAAGTGATTTGAACGACAATGTGATTACTTATCGTAGGCGTAAAACCGGGCGTTATTTATCAGTAACATTGACGCCTGAAGCGATGGTATTGGTGAAGAAATACATGAATCGTGATGTTTCTTCTCCCTATCTTTTCTCATTGTTGAAAAGTCGTGAGGGAACGAAGGAAGCATATCGTGAGTATCAGTTGGCATTGCGCACATTCAATCGTCAATTGATGTTGCTGGGAGAACTGTTGGGATTGGGGGATAAATTAAGCTCGTATACTGCCCGCCATACATGGGCCACAACAGCTTATTATTGTGAGATTCATCCGGGCATTATCTCAGAAGCGATGGGGCATTCATCCATTACAGTGACGGAAACCTATCTTAAACCTTTCCAGAATAAGAAAATAGATGAAGCAAATAAACAGGTGATTGATTTTATCAGGCATGCGGTGGTGAATGCAATTTGCTGAAAATAAGTCTGTTACTTTGTAGGTAACGGGAATAAATTCCGTTGCAAATATGAGCATATTTCTTAAAACAACCAAACGAAATCGCACATTTTTTCCAATAAAGCACTCAAAAGGAGAACCTGAACAAATAAAACGCGTGGATTCTTTGTATTAGGGCTTGTTAACCTCTAAATTTTGCATAAGATTTCCCTCCCCTCTACCTTTTTCTTGAAGTAGGGGTTAAAAAGTTTCATTGCATATTATATCGTTTTCCAATATTGACTACTCCAAAAGAGCAGGTACAAAGGTTTTCCCGTTACCTACAAAGTAACGGGCATGCCATTATTGAAACTTAGTGTTTAATAATATATTATTAATGTAATTTTTAAGTAGTTATGAAGAAAAAGTTTGTGAAAGTGATGCTTTTCGGAGCGTTAGCGCTTGCAGCAACTTCAACAGTCACGTCTTGTAAAGACTATGATGATGATGTTGCAAATTTGCAGGAGCAGATTGATAAGATTACGTCAACGAGCCCGGTAAGTGCAGAAGACATGAAAGCAGCTATCAGTTCAGCGAAAAGTGATTTGGAATCCCAACTGGCAACGCTGAAAAGCAATTTGGAAAATAAGGATGCACTGATTTCCGAATTGAATCAGAAGGTTGCTGATCTTGAAGAAAAACTGAAAAATACAGCTGATAAAGAGACTGTAAATCAGTTGACAAAAGACCTGACTGAAGCTAAGAATGATCTGGATGTATTACAAAAACTTCAGGCTTCGGACGTTGAAAAACTTCAGGGACAAATCGATGACCTTAGTGAGTTGGTTAATGCTCTGAATGATCTGAAGGATTCTTTCGTTACTAAGGAAGATTTAAATGATTATGTAAACAGCGAGGCTGTAAAGGGAATCATCAGTGACGAACTAAGAGATGCTCTTGCTGACAATGGCAAGATTGCTTCTGCTATCAATGACGCTATCAGAACTCAGGTATTGGTGAAATTTGGTAGTTTGGATGATGTTGCTGCTTTGGCTGGCGAAAACGGTACAGTTGCGAAAGTGATTACTGGCTTATATGACGCTATTAATAACGATAAGACAGGCGTTTTAGCTAGATTGGTCGAACTGGAAGAATATCAAAAGGCACTTGAAGATAAAGCTAAAGCTGAAGGCTTTGACAATATGGAAGCAGTTATTGCTGAAGTTGCTGATCTGAAAGCTAGCTTTAGCGGTATTTATGCTAGTGAAAGCTTTAAGAATGCTGTAAAGACTGAAGTTGAAGCTCAATTACTGGACGCTACAAGTAAACTTGGGCAATTGCAGCAGAAACTTGAAGATTTAGGTATCGCAATTCGTGGCATGATTCAAAGCGTGGTCTATATACCGCAAACGGTGGATGGCAGCATCGAATTCTCTTCATTGTATGCTAAAGAAAAAACAACGTCTGCAAAATATACCGTAGTTGCAATGAGCACCAGTGAGCAGGAATTGGAATTCCGTATTTCTCCGGCAAGTGCAGTAAAAGACTTGGAAGACTTTAACAAACTGTTTGTGATTGATGTAAATGCTGAAGAACGTCCTAACTGGACACGTGCTGCGGGAAGTGCTCCTTTTGTGGTAAAAGCGACTTCATACAATGCTGGTATTTTGAAAGTTTCTTTGAAAACAACAGATGCTGACAGCTATGCAGTTTCTTTGAATATTAAGAGTGCTGATAATAAACTAACTCCGACAGACATCAACTCAAACTACTTTGCTGTATTGCAGTCTAAATATTATCTGAAAGAAGCTTATTATGTAGCTAAGGACGCGGCTCAGGTTCAGCCTATTATTTTTGATAATGCTGCTTCAAATGCAAAATTTGCCGATCAAGCTGTACTGAAAGTAAAAGTCTCTTCTACTGAAGACGGTGCTGCTACTGAGAAGAATTTTGCAGATTTGAATCTTGAGAATATTTTCTCTACGGTGTATAAAGCAGTGCCTGCTGATTATTTTGCTGTAAATACAGAAGGTATAGTTAGCTTGAAGAGTGATAAAGTTGGTTTGGCAGATGCTATCGGTAAAAAAGCAACTGTTACAGTAGAAGTAAAATCTGATAAGGCTAGCTTTGCCAGCACATCCGGAACGAATCCTGCTAATTTAGGATCTGTTGAAGCTGTAAGAGATGTTCACGAAGCAACAGTATCGTTCGGTACAAAAACTGCAACTTGGAAATCAGGCGGTACTGAAATCGTAAATGCAGAATTCCCGGCTGCTACTATTTATACTCATAAGGATGTTAACATCACAGCAGATGCATATAAGAATCTGACAGTAGATAATAATTCTATTGATAAGACTAAATCGGTATACTTTGAAGTGGGTGCTGATAACGCATTATCAATTAAAGTACTGGAAGCTGCTACAGGAACTTATAAAGATATATCTGTAGTTCTGAAGTCTGAAACGCTGAATATTAAAGTGATGGTAGACGTAACTGTGAATGATCCGGCTATTGCAAATCTGATTACAGATAGCAAGATGTGGGCAGGTGGCAATAAAGACGGAAAAGTAGGATTTACTCCGACATTGCTTCCTAACTATGACACTCCGGAAGATATTACCGTAAGTTATGATCTGTCCAAACTGTTCACTAACTACAACGAAGTTTATGAAGCAATTTATGGCGATGGTACTCCTTCTGCTACAACAATTGCCGGAGCAAGTTTGGTAATTGAAGTTGCTGATGCTGATAAAATAGCTGGTATTACTTATGATAACTCAACTACTACACTGACATTCGATAAGAAAGCTTATACAGGAAAAACTAAAGATGGTAAGAAAGATGCTGTAATCAAGTTTACCGCTACTGTAAAACTTGGAACTCGTGTAGTTCAGGCATATTCAGCTACTGTAACTATTGATGATATCAGTGGTTCTTGGGTTGCTCCTGATGTAACTGAAATCACCTTAGATAATAAGGCTAAGACTTATCCTATTGCCAAAGGTTTTGTTTGGAATGACTTGAGAGGTGTTGCAATGTGGAAAGACGGTGCTGAGGTAAGTGGCGATACTGAAAACTATGGCTCCGGCGTTAAGCCTCTTGGTTTGTATGGATTGAAAGCTCCGGAATTCAGCTTCGTTACAGCTAATCCTTATCTGGATATCGATCCTGCAACTGGTGATGTGACATTTACAGACTACGGTAAATCTTACAATTTCGTAGAAGATGTAACGGTTGAAGTTGAAGTAACTGCAAAATCACAATGGGGTACTATTAACGGATATGCCGGAAATAATAAGATTAGATTGACTATCCCGAAAAGATAAACAGGAATTCGTAAGTCTCTCTTCTATGAAGGGGATAGACCTCGAATCTATAAGCTAAGGAGACTAGAGAAATTGCAAGTAATTGTTATAATGTAACCGTCTCCCTTATCTCAAACTGAAAGGGCGTTTTCATTATAAATTGAAGAATGCCCTTTCTTTTTATCAATAATAAACTTATTCATAATATAGAAATTCGTCTAAAAATACCCTTATTTCCCACTATTTTTAGAATAGGATTTCTTTTGGAGGTGGTGAAGGATGTCGCACTTGTGAAAGACCGATATCAGACATAACTCCGGTAGAGGGCGGCTTTCCCTTATTTTTGTATGCCGCCCTCTTTTTCTTTTCCTCCTTTTTTTTCTTTTCCTCCTTTTTTTTCTTTTAATTTGCATACGTAAATCAATAACCCTGTATGCGTTACTCCGTCATAATTCCCGTTTACAACCGTCCCGATGAAGTGGACGAATTATTGCAAAGCCTCACCACGCAACACTTTAAAGATTTTGAAGTCATTGTTGTAGAAGATGGTTCATCTGTTCCCTGTAAGGAAGTGGTAGATCGATATACTAATCGGTTGGATATAAAATACTTCTTTAAACCTAATTCCGGGCCGGGACAGAGCCGTAATTACGGGGCGGAGCGTAGCGAAGGAGAGTACCTTATTATATTAGACTCCGATGTGATTCTTCCCGAAGGCTATTTCGATGCGGTAGAGAAAGAGCTACTCGCATCCCCTGCGGATGCTTTCGGCGGCCCCGACCGTGCGCACGATTCCTTTACCGATATTCAGAAAGCGATAAACTACTCCATGACTTCCTTCTTCACTACAGGTGGTATCCGTGGCGGAAAGAAGAAGATGGATAAGTTCTATCCCCGTAGCTTCAATATGGGAGTGCGCCGGACGGTGTATGAAGCCTTGGGGGGATTCTCCAGGATGCGTTTCGGTGAAGACATTGATTTCAGTATCCGTATTTTTAAAGGCGGTTATACCTGTCGTCTTTTCCCTGACGCATGGGTGTATCACAAACGGCGGACTGATTTGAAGAAATTCTTCAAGCAGGTGCACAACTCCGGTATTGCCCGTATCAATCTTTACAAGAAATACCCTGATTCGCTGAAACTGGTACATCTGCTTCCGGCAGTCTTTACGTTAGGAGTAGCTGTTTTATTATTGGGAACACCGTTTTGCATGTTTAGTTTCACTCCCATTCTTCTTTATGCATTACTGGTCTGCATGGACTCGACGATTCAAAATAAGAGTTTGAGTATCGGCATCTATTCCATTGCTGCCGCATTTATTCAGCTTATCGGCTACGGTACAGGCTTTTGGCGTGCATGGTGGCAACGTTGTGTCAGAGGAAAAGATGAGTTTGAAGCATTTCAAAAGAACTTCTATAAGTAAACTCGTATGGTTCTGAATTGTGGCTTCATTGTTATAAACTAAAACACCTATATGGTTATAAATTAAATATTTAGAGTTTCCTGTAGTATCATTATAAGGAAACTCCCGTATCTCTACGAGGGAACGCCCGTTTCCCTACGGGGATACGGGCGTTTCTCTACGAGGATACTGTCGTTTCCTTATAGGGAAACGAACCTGCCATTTCATATTCTTTTCCATACCTTCTGTCATTAAATAAAATAACCCTACCTTTACACCCTCAAAACATAGAAAATGGAAAACAAACACAAGTTATCCATCAACCAATGGGCACTGGAAGACCGCCCACGGGAGAAAATGATGGAGAAGGGAGCAGCAGCATTGAGTGATGCCGAACTACTCGCTATATTAATAGGCTCCGGAAATACGGAAGAGAGTGCTGTCGAATTGACGAGACGCTTGCTCCTGTCTTGTGACAACAATCTCAATTCTTTGGCGAAATGGGAAGTCTGCGACTATTCCCGTTTTAAAGGCATGGGACCTGCAAAGAGCATTACGGTGATGGCCGCTTTGGAACTGGGAAAGCGGAGAAAGCTGCAAAATACTAAAGAGAGGCTCCGGATCACTTGCTCAAAAGATATCTACGACATTTTCCAACCTCTTATGTGCGACCTTGAACAGGAAGAATTTTGGGTTCTATTGCTCAATCAGGCTACGAAACTGATAGACAAAGTCCGCATAAGTACCGGTGGAATAGACGGGACATATACAGATGTACGTACAATCCTTCGGGAAGCACTCTTGCAGCGGGCTACACAGATAGCTGTAGTCCACAATCATCCCTCGGGGAATATTCGTCCCAGCCAACCGGACAAAACATTGACGGAACATATCCGCAAGGCTGCCGATACGATGAATATTCATCTGATAGACCATGTCATTGTTTGTGAAGACGGATTCTTCAGTTTTGCGGACGAGGGGTTGCTGTGAAAATACATTTTATACATTATAGAATAAATATTATTGGTGCATATGAAACGAATCTTTGTTAACTTGTTATTTTGGTGTTTGGTTCTTACAGCGTACGCTTATGAACCGGAATTCTCGACTGCCGGCTTTTTCCGACTGCCGGACACGGGACGTGAAGTGTATTCAATGAATCCCGCATGGCGTTTCCATAAAGGAAGTGCCGCAGATGCCGAAGCGAAAGAGTTTGATGACAAAAGTTGGCAGGTCGTCTCTTTGCCGGATGGCATCGAGTATCTTCCGACCGAAGCCAGTGGTTGTATCAACTATCAGGGAGAAGTTTGGTACCGGAAGCATTTTACCCCGTCAGATATCTTGAAAGGAAAGAAACTGTTTCTTCACTTTGAAGCTGTCATGGGGAAAAGTAAGATTTATGTGAACGGCAAACTGTTGGCAGAACATTTCGGCGGTTATCTTTCCATATCAGTAGATGTGACGGATGCCTTGAAGTGGGAAGAGGACAACGTGATAGCCGTATGGGCTGACAATAGCGACGATCCTGCTTATGCTCCGGGAAAGCCGCAGGATGTACTGGATTATACCTACTTCGGCGGGATTTATCGGGATTGTTGGCTGATTGCGCATAACCGTGTGTTTATCACCGACCCGAATTATGAAAATGAAATCGCCGGAGGCGGACTGTTTGTTTCTACAGATAATGTTTCGGAACAGTCGGCGGATGTTTTGCTGAAAGCACATATACGCAATGATAATATACAAGGCTTTACCGGAAATATCGCATATTCGTTAGTAGACCGTGACGGGAAGGAAGTTGCGTCGTCTGACGTGAAACTAAGTATTCGCAAAGGTGCCGCGATAAGCCGTAGCAGCAAGATAAAAGTGGAACAACCTCATTTGTGGACTCCTTCGTCGCCGTATCTGTATAATTTGTATATCCGTATTTATGATAAGAGTGGAAATATCGTAGACGGTTATCGTCGTCGTGTCGGTATCCGCAGCATTGAATTTAAGGGAAAAGACGGATTTTGGCTGAACGGCAAGCCTTATGGCAAGCCATTGATAGGAGCCAACCGCCATCAGGATTTTGCAGTAGTAGGAAATGCCGTAGCTAACAGTATTCACTGGCGTGATGCGAAGAAACTGAAAGATTCAGGATTGGAAGTGATTCGTAACGCGCATTGTCCGCAAGACCCTGCGTTTATGGATGCTTGTGATGAACTGGGCCTGTTTGTTATCGTGAATACTCCGGGATGGCAGTTCTGGAACGATGAACCGATTTTTGCAGAACGGGTTTATAAGGATATCCGTAATTTGGTTCGCCGTGACCGCAACCATCCTTGTGTATGGCTGTGGGAACCGATTCTGAACGAGACATGGTATCCGGCAGATTTCGCAGGTCGTGCGAAAGGAATCGTTGACGAGGAATATCCCTATCCGTCCTGCTATTCAGGATGTGATACACAAGCTAGGGGAGCGCAATATTTCCCCGTTCAGTTCTGCCATCCGATGGAAGTGTCGAAGCGTGACCCTAAAATCACTTACTTCACACGTGAATGGGGCGATAATGTGGATAACTGGAGTTCCCACAACTCTCCCAGCCGTACAGCCCGCAACTGGGGGGAGCAACCCATGTTGATACAGGCTGCGCATTATGCTTCCCCTTATTACGAATATACCTGTTATGATACCTTGTACAAGGAATCTCCGTGGCACGTAGGCGGTTGCCTGTGGCATTCGTTCGACCATCAGCGCGGTTATCATCCCGACCCTTTCTATGGGGGAGTGATGGACGTGTTCCGACAACCGAAATATTCTTATTATATGTTTAAGGCGCAACGTCCTGTTGAGGCTTCCGATGGCTTGGCGGAAAGTGGCCCGATGGTATATATTGCTCATGAGATGACACCGTTCTCTAGTAGGGACGTAACAGTCTATTCAAATTGTGACGAAGTGCGTCTGACGGTTAATAAAGGTGGAAAGGTATATACATATAAGAAAGATAAGGCACGGAAAGGAATGCCTTCACCGATTATCACTTTCCCGGGTGTATTCGATTTTATGACGGACAAGAAGTTGACCCGTGAGAAGCATGAGGAAGATGTTTATATGTTGGCGGAAGGGCTTATGGACGGTAAAGTCGTGGTTACTCACAAAGTACTGCCGGCTCGCCGTGCCGAACAAATTCGCTTGAGAGTAGATCACGAAGGTGTGAACTTACGCGCTGACGGTTCCGACTTTGTAACTGTTATAGCCGAAGTTACTGATAAGAACGGTAATGTGAAACATCTGAACAACTATTATATCAAGTTCTTTGTGGAAGGTGAAGGGCGTATTCTTGGGGATGCCGGTGTGATGGCGAATCCTGCTCCTGTGAAATGGGGGAGTGCTCCGGTACTGATTCAGTCTACCACAAAGCCGGGCAAGATTAAGGTCATGGCCAGTGTATTGTTCGAAGGTTCCCAAATGCCTGTAAGCGGAGAACTGGAATTTACCTCTTCCGCTCCGATGTATCCATTGATATTTGATGTTATGGAAGAGTGTTTAACCAAACAGATGGAGTCTTCTTCAGTAGACAAAAAGAATGACGCGGAATTGGAGTTGGAACGTTTGCGTCGTGAACAGAATGAACTGAAACTGAAAGAGGTGGAACGCCAACAGACAGACTTTGGCGAAAAGAGGAATTGATATTCCTTTTGAAACAATTTGCCGTTCCGGTACGTTTTTTAATTAACCGGAGATAGAGAGTAATGTAACATTCTTTAGGCACGGGATACGCATTCCGTGCCTATTTTTTTGTCTTTCGTATTTTATCTCTATCTTTGCGATACATAACAAATAAGAACGTATGGAAAAGTTTGAAATAGAAGAGAAGATTGTAGCCATGCTAAAGACGGTGTACGACCCGGAGATTCCGGTAAACGTATATGACCTCGGATTGATTTATAAGATTGATGTCTCTGATAATGGGGAAGTGGTGCTTGACATGACTCTGACAGCACCGAATTGTCCGGCTGCTGATTTTATCATGGAAGATATTCGTCAGAAAGTGGAATCAGTGGAAGGAGTGAACTCGGCTACCATTAACCTGGTGTTTGAACCGGAATGGGATAAGGATATGATGAGTGAGGAAGCGAAACTCGAACTGGGTTTCCTTTAATTATGAATGAACAGAATACACGCTGACAACTCATAACCCACTACTTATAACTAACAACTAGAAAACTCATGAAGAACGTTTATTTCCTTTCCGACGCGCATCTTGGCTCCCGTGCCATTGAACACGGACGTACTCAAGAAAGACGCTTGGTGAACTTCCTTGATAGTATAAAACACAAGGCTTCTGCTGTTTATCTGTTGGGAGATATGTTTGATTTCTGGTATGAATTCCGGTTGGTCGTCCCCAAAGGATATACCCGTTTCTTGGGAAAAATCTCCGAACTGACGGATATGGGAGTGGAAGTGCATTTCTTTATTGGCAACCATGATATATGGTGTGGGGATTATCTCACCAAAGAATGTGGTGTCATTATGCACCGTGAACCGCTGACTACCGAAATATACGGAAAAGAGTTCTATCTTGCTCATGGTGACGGACTGGGCGACCCGGACAAGAAGTTCAAACTGCTTCGTTCCATGTTTCACAGCAAAACATTACAAACGTTGTTTTCCGCTATTCATCCCCGTTGGAGCGTGGAACTTGGTTTGTCATGGGCGAAACGCAGCAGGCAGAAACGGGCTGACGGAAAGGAACCGGACTATATGGGAGAAAATCAGGAGCATCTGGTACTATATACAAAAGAGTATTTGAAAAGTCATCCTAATATAAACTTCTTTATTTACGGACATCGCCACATTGAACTTGATTTGATGCTAAGTGTCACTTCACGTGTGCTGATACTTGGAGACTGGATTAATTTCTTTTCTTATGCTGTATTCGACGGCGAGAATCTTTTTCTTGAAGAATATATAGAAGGAGAGACGCAGGTTTGAGGCGGATAGTTTCAAGGCATGAAACAACTAACTTGCTTAAAAGGACTGAAAAAGAACTCATGCTTGAAGAGAAAAATATCTACCGATAAGAAATAATTAAAGCAATAAATCCCTGCTCCAACATTGTGGAACAGGGATTTATTACATTATTATAGGTTGTTTTCTATGATAATTCTGATTACAACCGTTCAATCAATTGTTTACCGGAAAGTTGGTGTATAACTTGAAGCTATTTGCAGGTATAGCAACAGGCTGTTCAGAACTGTTAGTCACATTCAATGTTTCACCATTCAATTCATACCAATCTCCCGTGTTACCAAAGTACACACTTGTATTAATCTGTTCATTCTTGAAATTGCCTACTACAACCAGTTTCTTTGTAGTGGATTCCAATCTTAGATAACGACCTTTGTCCCAATCGGAAACACCGACTTTCCAGTCTTTGAATGCGTTGTCGCTGAATAAGTCAGGATTATCGTTGCGTAATTTCAGCAAAGTGCTATAAGTGTCATATAATCCTTTCCGATATTGGTCAGTAAGATAATCCCATTTCACAGGCTTGGCATCCGTATTCTTCTCAGTTCCCATTGTTCCATCGTACTTATACATTATGGAATAATCATATCCAAGTTCGCCAAACTGCCAAATCATTTTCGGCCCTGGAACAGTCAAGAAGAAGGCTGCATTTGTCTCTAGTTGTTTTATACGGATAGCAAGAGGTGCATCTTTAAGATTACCGAAAGCAGTTTGCTTGTATGCGACTCTTTCTTCATCATGGCTTTCCATGAAATTAACCCATCCCCCGGCAGGCATTCCGCTATTTCTCATGTATGAGAAATCTGATTTGCTTGATTCTCCCATTCCGGACTGGCAATAGCTTTCATTCATATTATGCCATAGTTTCATCCCCGCTTTGGCCAATTCTGACTCTTCATCTGTATTGCAGAAGTGTTCGAGTATCATTACTGCGTTAGGATTAGTCGTGTTGACTGTTTCATAATAATCCTTCAAGATAGCAATACGGGAATCATCCTTATTGCTTGCCGTTGATTCATTGCTCTTGTTTTGAGTAAATCCTTTGGTCAGGTCAAAACGGAAACCGTCAAACTTATACTCTTCCAACAAGAACTTCAAGTTGCGTTTTACGAATTCACGTACAAGCGGTGATTCGTGATTGAAGTCATGGAATACGCTGAATGGATGCGGAGCATCGACATTGAACCAAGGATTATTCTTGGCAGTCTTGCTTTCCTTCGAATTCCAATAAAGTTTCGCAAATGGATGACTTCCTGTAGCGTGGTTGTAGACAACATCCAACAATACTGCAATGCCTTGTTTATGACATTCATCAATGAATTGTTTATATTCCTCTTTCGTTCCATATGCCTTGTCCATTGCAAAATAATAACAAGGATTATAGCCCCAACTATTATTTCCATCGAACTCTTGTACCGGCATAAGTTCAATTGCATTCACTCCCAAGCTCTTGATGTAATCCAGATGCTTCGTAGCTTCTTTAATGGTACCGGTGGCAAGTTCGGAACCTGTTTGCGTGAAGTCGCGGAACAACAGTTCGTATATTACCATATTATCCGTATTCTTAATCTTGAAATCGGACACCTGCCAGTTGTAGGATGCCGGTTTTGTTTGGAATACGGAGACAATACCTGTTGTCTTTCCATTCGGATACTGTATGGCACTGGCCGGATAAACTCCCTGTTCTACAAGATATTTGTCGTTCGAGCCATCCAAAACCTTTTCACAATAGGGGTCGCCAATGCGGACGTTTCCGTCTTTTTCGCTGCCCATATAATATTGGAAGCCATACTCTTTGGTAGGATCGATGCCCGTAACGGTGTACCACCAGAAGTGTTTGTCATTATCACGCTTCATCTGATATTCCGTGCTAAGCTCCCAATCATTGAAGTCGCCAATCAGGCAAGCATAATCCTTATAATTGTTATCCGTATCCAAGTCGTATAGTGCGAAAGTCACGGATGTTCCGTCGGCGGATGGATGAATACCGGCTTCATTTACCGGACAGGCGGCTATCTCTACCGGAGCCGGCGTGAAAGTCTTGTCTCCTGTTACTGTGATAAAGAAGTCGCTGGTTTTCTTCTCGTCAGTCAGTGCCTCGTCATTGCGGAAGAGGATGCAGACATTTTGAATGTTTGCTGCATTTTCCGCGCCAAACCATTCGCGTACTGTCGGGGCAAGCGTAAAGTACCAAATGTTTTCCGCCACTTTCTCCGCCTTGTATTTATCTTCATTTACGCCCCATTCCGTAGGAACATACATCCAGTCATTGATGCCGATGTGAACATATACATCGCCTTCATAGCCGTACAAGTCGTCGCCGGCGGCTGCTTTATACCAGATTTTGCCTTGCTTGTCACCGTTGAATTTAGTTGGGTAATTATTGATTCCTTCTACCAATTCTTCAATAGACGGTTCATGATCCAGTTCGGGAAGTTCCGGCCCGGTGATTAACATCTCGTGGTTTTCGTCGGAACATGCTGCTATCGTGAACAGACAGAGCAGCATCCAGAATATATGTCTTATATCTTTTTTCATACTTATTCAATTTGAAGGTAGAGAGAACTATTGCTGCTTTTACGTTCAACAGTTCTCTCCATTTGTTATTTTATTATTCTTTGATGAGGACTAATCTACTGTTTAGATAGAATTTTATAGTGTAGTTACCCGATGCGTCCATCACAATATTATCGCTTGAGAAAGGAGTGGGTGCATCTAATGTTCCCCCGAAACTAATACCGGAATCCCAAGTGGAGTTGACACGAAGCTTAAATTCACCCGCTGTCATTTCCGTATTTACAGTCCAGCATTTTTCCGTTGCATCATAAGTCAGTTCTTTGCCGCTTTCCCATCCGCCTGCAGCTGTGCCTATTATGTCCATAGATGATATCTCGGTTGCAGAGACATACTTATCATCCAAATTGACTACCATGTAGTAAATGCCTTGGGGCAGTGATAAGTTTCCACCATCATTTGTCATACCCTCTTTTGTCGTGAAATAATCATAGCCATAATCAGTCCCACCATCATCTGAGGCATCCGGCCAATAGGGTTGTGCGGTAAACTTGAAGCCGCCGTTCAGTTCCGACATTCCCCAATGAGCTTTGTTTCCTTCCGGATTGAACAAAGTCGGTGCTTGTGAAGGCGCCCATCCCTGATGGTTTCCCGGTATCCATAAATAAGGTGCATCCGTTATCTTTTCAATCTTGTAGGTACCTTCCAGCATATTTATGGAGATTTTGACTGATTTATAATCCCCACCGGATATTTTTATTGGCTTCGCTGTTTCTGATAAGACAAGATTGCCTTCCAAGGCATCGTTATCAGCGTCCGCAGTACCTAGCGACTTGCCGGAGTTGGATTTAATCAGGAAATAGGCGTCTTGTGCTCCTGCTTTGTCCGTAATCACGGCAGGGACGGTTGTTATAAAGACCGGGTTGGCATAAGGATCACCGCTTGTATTGCCAAATGCCACATCCTGTTCCCAAGTCAGAGAGCCATTGATATAATAAGCACTTTCAATAACCGGGGCTTCGGGCGTTACTTTTAGTTCAAATTCTTCAGCCGGTGCTGCATATACTGTCTTGCCGGAAGCCACATAAGCAGTAAGCACAGCTTTCATGGTACGTTCTACCGGACGAATACCATATATTTGAGCTACGGCATCTTGCAAATCTTTCGTGATTACATGTCCGTCACTATTGACTGACAAAGTCACTTTATTATCCAACTTCATTTTATAGGATAAAGAGGCTTCTTCTTCAACGGCAGGAGCCGTAAATACGGCAACTGCTACGGATTCTTCCTCAACATCTCCCAGATTGATCGGGTCTACGCCTGTAGCCGTAAAAGTAATCTTGCCGGCGGCTTCTTCCTGTCCGTAAGACTGTGGAGAAGCTACCCCTTCATTAAAATCTTCGTTGCAGGCTGTCAGTGAGGCAGCCAGTAGCACGGTTATATATATTGATAATTTTTTCATATCTATCTGCATTTAAGATTAATCTATTTTGCTTTGAAGTAATAGCACTCGTCCAGTTCGTTGAACAGTACGGTATAATCGCCCGGTTTGCAACTGATTGTTGCGCCGTCGACAAATGAGCCGAACGGGAATACCTCTCCGCCCCAAGTCTTGTCGCCGGAAGTGAACTTGGCTTTGCAACTTGATGCGATTGTTATGTCGGCATACCATACATGTGAGTGTTCCATGATTACCTTGTTCAATTCAATAGTTTCCGAACCATAAGTCAATGTGATGGCATCATACTCTGTCGGCTGAGTCTCGAAAGTAGTTGCTTTCATTGTCAATTTATTCTCAATCGTATTCAGATGAAGTGTGTACCAGCCGGCTGCATTCACTTTAATATTTTGAGAATTCTTGTCATTTACCAAATTGGTGAAACCTTCGCTGTCTGCATTTCCCCATTGGTCGTCCCATGCGCCGGGAACAGCTACTACCTTAAATCCTTTATCTGCAGGAATATATCCTGTGTAAGTAAATTCTCCTTTACCCGTATTTGCGTCATACGCATATCCTTTCACCAGTGACATCGGGATATAGGCGCTACCTGCTGTCATCGTCGGATTTCCCCAGGGAACTTCTCCGATGAAATCACCCAGCAAATAATAAGTAGCGGGAACAGCGTCAGATATATCCATATAATAGGGGAGTACTTTCAGTTCTATCGAATTGGAATGTATAGGATAATCTCCATCTCCGATATGGGCGTACAAACGTACAAATACACTCATCGGCTCACCGTCATACTCATTCTCCGATGCCCATCCGGCAAGTTTTACGATAGCCTTATTCAATTCCTGAGCACTGGCATCCACTTTCGCTGATGTAGATGTAGAGGGTAATGTCAGATAAGAGGCATCTGCCGTTTCCGTTTCATCAGTCCATTTATCAGTTAAATCCGCTTGCACGGTATAAGTCACTACGGCAGGATAACCGTAATCCGGTTGCGTGCAAGTCAGTTCAATATTTTTGGACTGGTTCAGGTCATAGACGTTGGACATTGCGTTGGCAGGAGTGTTCAATACAAAAGTCGTAGGTTCCTGTATGGTAGGATTCGAGTCCCTGTCATCTTCGCAGGCAGTCAGCAAGGCTGCCGCTACTAATATGGACGTCAGTATATTTATTTTTTTCATATTACTCTGTTTATTTAAAAGTATAACTTCGGTCTGATTTTAATACTCGGGATTCTGCTCCAGATTCGTATTGGCATTGATATCATTGGCAGGAATAGGATAAATGTTACGGAATTCCTTGATTCCGGTACCTTGCTTTTCTCCACCTTTCCAATCCCAGTTGTAGTCGGAGTTACCACCGAAATTGCCAAAACGAACCAAGTCGATACGGCGGCGGCCTTCAAACCAGAACTCACGCGCCCATTCGTCACGGATATCCGTCAATGTATATGAAGCGGCTTCAGCGGCGTTTGCACGCTTGCGGATTTCATGCATGGCAGCTACTGTCTCCTGAGTCGAAACGCCATTATTCTCACGAAGACTGGCTTCTGCCACAATCAGATAGGCTTCCGCCATACGAAGTAAAGGAATATCCATGTCCGGATTGTCAGTATCGCTGGTCAAACCACCATCTGCACGGATATTAGAGAATTTGGCACACGCAAATCCGTCTGTAAAGCTCATGTTGTCTCCTGTCGACGTAGTTCTTTGTACTCCACACATCAAGGCACGGTCGTCTTTTGCAGCCACTACCATCTGGTCTTCCAATACGGAAGGGGCATCATTTACATTCGGAAAGAATTTGGCTACCATTGCCTGACGACAATGCGGGCCGCCCCATCCTTGTTTGCTTCCCCAAGGATTCATGCCTGTATCACTCTTGTGTGTACCTGCAATCAGGAACAACGAACCACCCCAACTCTTGGTTCGCACGCCGTCCTGCAGAATCGGGAGTATCACTTCCTGTCTTGCTTTGTTGACATTGCTGCCATCATTGTCGGCCATGAACAGGTGCTTATAGACAGGAGCCAGTTTGTAGCCGGAGCCAATTACTTTTTGGGCATATTCCTTGGCTTTTCCCCACTGGGGCGTACCGGTATAGACTTCTGCGTTGAGATACATACGCGCTAATAATAACCAGGCGGCAACACGGTCTACACGACCATAAGTCGTCTGAAGAGGCTGCGCTAATGTAGCGGTAGCGTCGTCGCCGATTTCCTTCAACTCTTCTTCAATCTTTGCGAAGAGAGCCGCACGTTGGATTTGTTGAGGCTTCTCTGTCGATACTTTATCGCAATACGGCGGATTGCCGAACATATCCATCAGGTAGTAGTTGTTCAGGGCACGGATAAAACGTACTTCTGCGCGTTGGCGCATGGTTTCATCATCAGTCAGTCCTTCCGTTTGTTCAAGGAAGTAGTTGCACAAAGTGATGTCGAATGTCAGACGGTAATAGAGCCCTGTTACGATTTCATTGGAAGAACTCCAACTGCAATCGGCGATAGTAGCGACACCGGCATCGTTCCATGAATTGACAATCGCTTCATCTGTCATCAATTGGTTGGCGCACCACGTCATACGGTAGAAAGAGGAAGTTCCTTCGTCGATGTCGTCCAGATCACCGCTTCCGTCAGGGCCTTTCTGTCCTGTCAGTCCGAGGGTTCCATATATCTTGTTAAAAACGCTCGCCTGATCGAATGTCATCACTATGTTCGGGTCGATAGGAGTGGCATCCAGATCACCGATACATGAAGTCACGCTGACTGCCAGCAATAGTGAGGCAGCCGATAGGATTGATTTTATATATCTGAATTTCATAATTGGTATTTTTAGTAGGTTTAGAAATTAAGGCTCAAACCGATTAACGTAGTCAGAGGACGTGGATAAATATTGTTGTCCAACCCGTTTTCTACTTCTGGATCAAGTCCTTTGTATTTGCTGATAGTGAATACGTTTTGTACGGCTGCATATACGCGTCCGCCAATCGGAGCGCCGAACAATTTTTTAAACGAGTATCCCAAAGTGATGTTGTCACATTTCATGAAAGAAGCATTCTGCACGAAGTAATCGGACAGCAAGGTGTTGTCGTTCTTGCTTTGGATATTGTTTGCCACTCCCATCAACGGGCGGTTGTTAAGTGCGCCGAATGAATAGATGGAAGTCGGGTTGCAGTCGGAGCCACCTGCTTCGACAGAGTTATACACATAATTGTTCAAACTGGCGCGCAGTGAGAAACTGAAATCCCATGACTTGTAAGAAAGGCGGGAAGTAAGTCCCATAAGTACGTCGGCTGTCGGCTTCTTGTAGAAATAGCGGTCGTCACCGTTGATTGTTCCGTCTCCGTTGCGGTCTACAAATTCGTTTTCAATGGGTCTTCCGTTTTCGTCATACACCTGTTGGTAAACATAGAATGAAGAAGCCGGATGTCCTACGGCGTGCGCCATTGCTTTCATGTCACGTCCGCCGCCGATGTTGTCTCCGGCAGCAACATAATAATTTTCGCTATCTCCGGTGGTTAATTTAGTGATTTCGTTCTTGTTGTAAGTGATATTGAAACCAAGATCCCATGTCCAGTCGGTAGTTACAACCGGCTTGGAATTGATAGAGAATTCCACACCGGAGTTTTCCAGTGAGCCGACATTGGACAATACCTTGTTTTTGAAATTCGTTCCTGCGGAAACGAATACGCTGTTCAGCAAATCGGTGGTCTTGCGATAGTAATAATCCACTGAACCGTTGATGCGGTTGTTCAGGAATCCGAAGTCTACACCTACATTGTAGGTGGTGGTCTTTTCCCATTTCAGATCCGGGTTGTATGCATTCGGACGGTAAGTGATTCCCTCTCCCAGGATAGGATAGTAAGCACCGTCCTTGTTTGTTTCATAAACAGCCAGATACGGATAGTCTCCCGAATTGATATTCTGCTGACCGGTGATACCATAACCCAGACGAAGCTTTAAGTCGGAAAGTACGTCAACGTCTTTCAGGAAAGCTTCTTCTTTCAATTTCCATCCCAAGGCAAAAGACGGGAACAATCCCCAGCGGTTGTCTTTGTGAAAACGGGAAGAACCATCCTGGCGTACGGTTGCCGTAAACAGGTAACGATCCAGCAGTGTGTAGTTGACACGACCGAAGAAAGATACCAGATAACTTTCCGTAGCCGAACCACTTGCGGTATTATTGTAGCGCTGACCTCTGTTCTCCACCACATTGTTTGACAGCGGATAGAGTCCCCAATATTCCTGATCGGACGTATCATGGAAGTGTTGCCATTCATAACCTGCCATTACGTCGAAACGATGTTTGTCGGTGAAATCCTTGCTGTATTGCAGGTAGGCATTCAAAGAGAGGTTATACTTGTCTTTTTCTTCCCAGCCGTAGCTGCCATAATAGTTGTTGGTGGAGGAATAGGGAGAGACATCCGTATATTGCTTACCCGTAGAGAGATCCATACCGCCGTTCACATGAGCGTGCAAGTCCGGCAAGAAATGAAACTTATAGTCCAGTTCCAGATTACCGATCAAAGATTTGGAGATGGCGCGGTCGTTCTTTTCTTCCAATAAGGCGACAGGGTTACCGGGGGCATTACCGTTGAAAGTACGTTTCCATGTGTCATCATTCAAAGAAGAAGCATCCGTATTCCATTGGAAAAATCCATCGAAATAGTATTGATGGTAAGGATCGTCGGAACGGACAGACTGTGTAGGGTCAAAACTGACAGCAGAACCTACCGCATTGCCGTCAGCATAACGGTTCTTGGCAATCATACCTTTCAGGTTGGCATTCACTTTCAGATGATCCTGAAAGAAAGAAGGAGCCAGGCTGACAGATGCCGTATAACGTTCAAACTTGGATGTTTTCAGGATTCCGTTCTGATTGGTATAACCGAAAGAGACGCGGTAAGGCATATTTTTCAATCCACCGGAAATGGTGAGATTATGGTCTGTACTTACGGCTGCGCGGAAGATTTCTTTCTGCCAGTCGGTATTGGCGTTTCCTAGTTTGCTGTAAGCTTCGCTGTCCTCTCCCCAGATGTCCTTGATGAAAGAACGGAATTGGTTGCCATCCATCACGTCAACGGTCGATTTTACATTACTGACAGACAGATTACCGTCATAAGAAATGGTGGGACGTGCACCTGCCTGACCTTTCTTTGTCGTAATGATGATGACACCGTTGGAAGCACGTGAACCGTAAATAGCGGTAGCCGAAGCATCTTTCAATACGGTAAAGCTTTCAATATCATTCGGATTGACCATAGAAAGCGGGTTGGACAAACCTTTCACCCCTTTATTGTCCATTGCCAGACCGTCAATTACAATCAGCGGGTCGTTTTCCGCAGTCAGCGAAGAACCGCCTCGGATACGGATCGTTGCGCCCGCACCCGGAGCGCCGCCTTTGCTGACGACACTCACACCGGCAATCTTACCGGTCATCATGTCCTGCGCATTGGTAATCAGACCTTTGTTCAGTTTATCAGGTTTGATGGCAGTAACCGAACCTGTCATGTCATTCTTCTTCACCGAACCGTAACCGATAACGACTACCGCATCCAGTACTTGAGAATCATCTTCTAATGTTACCATTACGGTAGGTGCGGCTTTCACTTCCGCAGTTTTATAGCCGACGAATGAAACGGAAAGAATGGCATCTTTCGGTACATTCAGCATAAAGTTACCGTCGAAATCTGTTATGGTTCCGTTGGTTGTACCTTTCACCAGTACGTTTGCACCGATGACAGGCTCACCCGTTGTGTCTTTCACATGCCCCTTGACAGCTATTTGCTGTGCAAATGCTCCAATGGAAAGGAAGAGTCCTACCAACAATACAAGCAGGGCTTTTAGTCTTAAGCTCTTTTTCATGTCTCTAATTTAAAGTTATTTTATCAAAATCAAATATTTCTCTCTAAAAAATACCTATTGAAAACTATATTCTCCCAATCTTATTCCCTTAATATTTCTTCAGTCCTTTTACTTCAGATTTATCCTTTACTTCCTTGATACTGATAGCATATCCGCCACCATTGACAGCACGCAGGTTCAGTTTGCTCTTGTTTGTGAGGATACCTTTTTTGATGGTATAGGCTTGCGGATTCTTTTCCCAGTCGGCATCTTTAGCGTCCGCGTAAACAGTGGCGACATATTGCTTGTCCGGAGTCAGGAAGTCGAACGTTAATTTGGAAGTATGACCGTTTTCACCTGCTGTGCAGCCTACATACCAGTCGTCAGTGCCTTTTGCCTTGCGGGCGATGGTGATATATTCACCCGGTTCTGCTTCCAGATACTTGGTTTCATCCCAGTCGAGCGCTACGTCTTTGATAAACTGGAAAGCGTCCATAAAGCGTTCGTAATTCTCCGGAATATCGGCTGCCATTTGCAGGGGGCTGTACATGGTCACGTACAATGCCAACTGACGGGCGATGGTAGAGCGTACCTGTGAATTGTTTGCAGGATTCATCTTGTTACAGTGAGTTTCGAAGATTCCCGGAGTGTAATCCATCGGGCCACCGACCAGACGGGTAAAAGGAAGGATGGTAGTATGATATACTTTGTTCCCGCCGAATGACTCATATTCAGTTCCACGTGCGGATTCGTTGCCGATCAGGTTAGGGTACGTGCGGCAGATACCAGTCGGGCGGGTTGCTTCGTGCGCATTTACCATGATTTTGTAGTCGGCCGCTTTCGTTACTGCATACAGATAGTGGTTGTTCATCCATTGTCCGTAGTGGTGTTCGCCGCGGGGAATGATATTGCCTACATAACCGCTCTTTACAGAATTATAACCATTGTCCACCATAAACTGGTAAGCCTTGTCCATATGACGTTCGTAGTTGCGGACAGATGCGGAAGTTTCGTGGTGCATCATCATCTTGATGCCTTTGCTTGCCGCATAACGATGAATCTCTTTCACATCGAAATCCGGATACGGAGTGACGAAGTCGAATACATAATCTTTGCTGTTGCCGAACCAGTCTTCCCAACCTTCGTTCCAACCTTCTACCAATACGGCGTCGAATCCGTTGGCTGCCGCGAAGTCAATATAACGTTTTACATTGGCAGTGTTGGCAGAATGCTTGCCGTTCGGTTTTGCTTTAGAGTAATCGGTTTCACCTAATTTTACGCTGGTCAATTCGTCGGTATAAGCCCAAGAACCTTTTCCGGTAATCATGTCCCACCAAACGCCGATGTATTTCACAGGTTTCACCCATGAAGCGGCATCCGCAATTTTGCAAGGCTCGTTCAGGTTCAGAGTGATGCGGGATGCAAGGATATTGCGGGCATCATCGCTGACAATCACGGTACGCCATGGAGTATGGCTAGGAGTCTGCATATATCCTTTGTCTCCTTTTGCGTCAGGAGTCAGCCAGGATTCGAATACCATATTCTTGTCGTCGAGGTTCAGGTGCATACAAGAGTAATCAATAAGGGCTGCTTCGTGAAGGTTGATATATAAACCATCATCTGTTTTCATCATCAGTGCAGTCTGTACGCCTGTTTGTGAGAAAGGAGTCTGTGAAGAGTTCGGGGTAATGGCTTCTTTCATCAAACCTCTGATTTCCGACAGGCGGGAGATGGTATAATCATATTCCTGAGTATCATAATCACCCGGTATCCAGTAAGCGATATGGTCGCCTGCCATCGCAAATTGGGAGTGTTCTTCTTTGATGATGAAATAGTTCAGGGATTTCTGCTGCGGGAATTCGTAGCGGAAGCCTAAACCGTCATTGAACAAACGGAAACGAATGAGGATGGAACGGTCATTCATTGGCTGATACAAGTTTACTGCCAGCTCATTATAATGATTGCGGATTTCTTTTTCTTCTCCCCATACCGGTTGCCAGGTTTCGTCGAATGTGGAAGTCTTAACGTCTTTCACTTCGAATCCGTTATAAAGATTCGTCTTTGAATCAAGCTTGGTCAGATCCCTGCGGTCTACCCAGTCGAAGTCTGTGCGGGTATTGTCTTCTTTCTTTAATTCCAGTCCCAAGGTACTGGGTTTGATAACCGTTTTTCCTTTATAAATCAAGTCGTACGTAGGAGCACCTTCCTTGTTAACTTGGAAGGTCAATACCAGATTTCCATCCGGTGAAGTCAGTTTCTGTTGTGCGTTCGCTATAAACGGGATACAGAGAATTGCGATAAGCAAAAGATTCTTTTTCATTTTATTTTTATGGTATTAAATTGTGAGCTAACTGATAATTTTATTCTTTTTGTTTCGGATATTGCAAATGTAGCGACCGTCTGGACTGAGTCTGTCAATTAGAATAAAAATACAAGTTAGTATGAAGTTTATTGTTTTGATTTATAGTTGAATAAGCATTCTGTGAATACGGATAAATATAAGTCGTAGTGAACATTTTTAGAAGGATAAAAGGTATATTCCGCGGCCCGGAAGTGTTAAATCCTTTCCTAACTCCATCTTTTTATCCTCTAATACATTGTATGCGGAAGAGCCGGGCAGTATTTCCTGATAAGAATTCAAGTCGATAGTCTGTTCCCGGTCTGTTCCGTTGAGGAAAACAACAACTGATTTGTCGCCTAGTTTTCTTTCGTATGCATATACGCCTTTATTCGGTGCGAAGTGTTTCAGTTTTCCTTTGGCTATGACTTCGTTTCCTTTTCTCCATTGGAGCAGCTTCTTCAAGTAAGAGAAAGCTTCATTCTGTTGCGGAGTGCGGTTTGCTGCCTCAAAGTAATTATGAGTATCGTTCTGCCAGCCGCCCGGGAAGTCACATCGAAGTAATCCGTCACCGTTTGCTTTATCGGCAGCCATTAAGATTTCAGTTCCGTAATATATCTGCGGAATGCCGCGTGTTGTCAGAAGGAATGCCAAGGCTTGTTTGTACCGGTTCAGGTTTTGGGTATCTGCTTCCGAACGGTAGAAACGGGAAGTGTCGTGATTATCAAGGAAAGTCAGCAGGTTCATCGGGTCGGCAAAGACGATGTCTTGTGACAGGTATTCATAAAGCCGGCATAGTCCGCCGTTCCAGTCGGTTGTTTCTTCGTCAAAGGCTTTGTTCATATGTTCCATCAATGGGAAGTCCATGACAGTGGGCAGGTAGGTATTTTTAGGATAGGTCAGTCTGCTGTCTTTCTGCCAGTAGGAGATAAGTACATTGCTGCCTAACCAGGTTTCGCCTACAATATTGAATTTGGGATATTCTTCGTTCACAGCCTTGCACCAATGAGCCATCATGTCAAAGTCTGCATAAGGGTGTGTATCCTGGCGGATTCCGTTAATACCGGCATACTCTATCCACCAGATACTGTTCTGAATCAGATAAGTAGCTACATGACGGTTTCGTTGGTTGAAATCCGGCATAGCCTGGCTGAACCAACCGTCAACAGCGATTTTCTTTTCATAATCAGACGCGTACGGGTCTAGTTGGGTAGCAGTCTTGAAGCTTGTCTGTACATAGTTTCCTTTGAAGTTGAACCAATCTTTGGAAGGCATATCCTTATATAGATAGTTTTCATCTCCACAGTGGTTGAAAATCATATCCATTACCACTTTCATTCCTTTGGCATGTGCCTGGTCTACAAGATTCCGGAATTCCTCGTTACTCCCGAAGCGGCGGTCTACCTGGTAATAATCAGTGATGGCGTAGCCGTGATAAGAACCTTCCTTCATATCATTCTCCTGAATCGGATTCAGCCATATGCTAGTCACTCCTAAATCTGCCATGTAATCCATATGCTTTTCTATTCCTTTGAAATCACCGCCATGGCGGGCAAAGGCATCGTTGCGGTCTACTCTCGCTTCCAACATTCCGGGAATTATGTCATTGGAAGGATCACCGTTTGCGAAACGATCCGGCATAATAAGATAAAGCACATCGCCGGAGTCGAATCCTTCCACTTCGGAAGCATCCGGCTTTCTTTGTTTGAGTTCGTAAGGAATGGCAGTTTGTTTTTTACCTTGTTTCAGGATAATATTGAATGTCTGCGGAGTTGCTTCCGACGTATTCAGATAGATAATGAGATAGTTCGGATTTTCTTGTTTAACTACCTCTTGCAGAGTGATGTCACGGGAAGAGATGCTGACTTCTGCAGACGCTATATCTTCACCGTATAGCAAAACTTGCAGTTCCGGGTTTTTCATTCCTGCCCACCAAAAAGTAGGGGCTACTTTTTTTATACTAATTGCGGCATATACAGGACTGCAACCGAATAGTAGTACAAGTAAGATTACAAATAGAAAATTCTTTTTCATGGTAACATAGATTTTAAATGTTTGCTCGGAGAACCGATGTTGCAAATGTAGGGGGATAGGATGCAGTATTTTGGGACTAGAATATAAATATAAATACCTCTGATGATTATTGTGTTGACAATGAGGATATTGACGGCTGACTGACTATAAGAAAATACAAGTAGGAATTAAAATTATTTTGACCGTATATTTCATAATCATTACTATATTCATTATATTTGTGACATCTTTAAAAAGTGACCTATGAGAAATATAACCTATATCTTCGCTTTTCTTTTAGTTTGCCCGATTTTGCTATTTGCAAAACAGACAGATAATGCGGCAGTTCTTAAAAGGCTGGATGATATTATAAATAAGAAAGAAACCTTTCAGATTCAGAAAGAGAAGGATATTGATGCTTTGAAAGTGCAACTTGCCCATTCGGTTACTCCTGCTGATAAATATAGGTTATATGGTTCGTTATTCGATGCCTATCTTCATTATCAGGCAGATTCTGCGCTTCATTATATAAATAGGAGACAGCAGATTCTTCCTCAACTGGAACGTCCGGAATTAGCAAACGAGATAATCATTGACCGCGCCACGGCATTGGGAGTGATGGGAATGTACATTGAAGCCATGGAAGAACTGGAGAAAATAAATCCGGCGAAGTTGG
This sequence comes from Bacteroides congonensis, assembly GCF_900130125.1. Lineage (GTDB taxonomy): Bacteria > Bacteroidota > Bacteroidia > Bacteroidales > Bacteroidaceae > Bacteroides > Bacteroides congonensis. Next base: position 79,128 of record NZ_FQXY01000010.1, on the reverse strand, counting down.
ACGAACAAACATTGTTGTCCTATTATCAGACGTATCGTGCCTGCTATGGCTGGCTTGCAGACTATACCACCAATCGGGAAGAAAAGAAGAAATATCTGAAGAAGACTGATCTATACCGCGACTCCATCATAAGTATTATGCCGCCGGAAATAAACCGCACGATTGTATTGGCAGAACAATGCATCGTCACAGGCAAAGCTGATACGGCTTTGGTGATGCTTGGTGACGCGCTGAAAGATGCGGCCGACGAGCGTCAGAAAGTATATATATATTATACGATGTCCGAAGCGTATGGGATGAAAAAAGATACGGAACAAGAAGTCTATTATCTGATATTGACAGCTATTGCTGATTTGGAATCTTCTGTCAGGGAGTATGCTTCGTTGCAGAAGCTGGCGCACCTGATGTATGAATTGGGTGATGTAGACCGCGCTTACAAATATCTGAGCTGTTCGATGGAAGACGCCGTAGCTTGCAATGCCCGCCTGCGTTTTATTGAGGTGACCGAATTTTTTCCTATTATCGACAAGGCTTATAAACTGAAGGAAGAAAAAGAACGTGCGGTTTCACAGGCAATGCTTGTCAGCGTCAGTATGCTATCTTTCTTTCTTCTCATTGCCGTTTTCTATTTGTATCGCTGGATGAAGAAACTGTCTGCCATGCGGCGTGATTTAAGTTTGGCGAACAAACAAATGCAGGCAGTAAACAAAGAACTAGAACAAACGGGGAAAATTAAAGAAGTATATATCGCCCGTTATCTCGATAGATGTGTCAACTATCTGGATAAACTGGAAACTTATCGCCGTTCATTGGCAAAATTGGCTATGGCATCCCGTATCGAAGACCTGTTCAAAGCCATAAAGTCCGAGCAGTTCATCCGTGACGAACGGAATGAATTTTATAATGAGTTCGACAAGTCCTTCCTGAAACTGTTCCCTAATTTCATTACCGCTTTTAATGATTTGCTGGTAGAAGAGGGGCGCATATATCCGAAATCCGACGAACTGCTGACAACGGAACTCCGTATTTTTGCCCTTATTCGTCTGGGAGTGGTAGATAGTAACAAGATTGCCCATTTCTTGGGATATTCTCTGGCTACCATTTATAATTATCGTAGCCGGATGCGTAACAAGGCTGCCGGTGATAAGGACAGGTTTGAGCAAGATGTGATGAATTTGTAATATGGCATCCGGTTAATTTCTTCTTTTTTTTCCTATCTTTGTAGACGACTAATCTAATAATAAACTTACTAAAAAATGAAAAAGTTAATCTACACACTGTTCTTTGTCCTTATCTCCGTTGTTGCAAACGGTCAGGCAAAGTACGTATTCTATTTCATCGGGGATGGGATGGGAGTGAACCAAGTGAATGGTACGGAGATGTACCAGGCCGAACTTCAAAACGGACGTATTGGTGTCGAACCTTTGTTATTCACTCAATTCCCGGTTGCTACCATGGCAACTACTTTCTCTGCGACAAATTCAGTAACCGACTCTGCTGCCGCAGGCACTGCATTGGCTACGGGGCAGAAAACGTATAATCATGCTATTTCTGTAGGAGAAGATAAGAATGCGATTCAGACAGTAGCCGAAAAAGCGAAGAAAGCCGGCAAGAAAGTAGGTGTCACTACTTCTGTTAGTGTAGACCATGCCACTCCGGCCGCATTTTACGCACACCAACCGGACCGTGGTATGAATTATGAAATTGCCCTTGACTTACCAAAGGCTAATTTTGACTTCTATGCAGGCGGTGGTTTCCTGAAACCGAATACCTCTTTTGACAAGAAAGAGGCTCCGAGTATTTTCCCTATTTTTGAAGAAGCAGGATATACAGTGGCGCGTGGTTACAATGACTATAAAGCGAAAGCCGGCAAAGCTGACAAAATGATTCTTATCCAGGAAGAAGGAGCAAATCCGTCCTGCCTGCCTTATGCCATTGACCGCAAAGAGGGTGATTTGACATTGGCACAGATTACCGAAAGCGCTATCGACTTCCTGACGAAAGGCAAGAACAAAGGCTTCTTCCTGATGGTAGAGGGTGGAAAGATCGACTGGGCTTGCCATGCTAATGACGCCGCTACTGTGTTCAATGAAGTGAAAGATATGGACGATGCTGTTAAGGTAGCTTACGAATTCTATAAGAAGCACCCGAAAGAAACTTTAATTGTTGTCACTGCCGACCATGAAACAGGTGGTATCGTACTTGGTACAGGAAAGTATGCGTTGAACCTGAAAGCATTGCAATATCAGAAACATTCTGCTGATGGACTTTCACAACGTATCAGCGAATTGAGAAAATCAAAAGGCAATAAAGTGACTTGGGAAGACATGAAAACATTCCTTGGTGAGGAAATGGGCTTCTGGAAACAATTTCCTATCTCTTGGGAGCAGGAAAAGAAATTGCGTGATGAATTTGAAAAGTCATTCGTGAAAAATAAGGTAGTATTTGCAGAAAGCATGTACTCAAAAAGCGAACCGATGGCTGCACGTGCCAAAGAGGTGATGGATGAAATATCTATGGTCGGCTGGGTAAGCGGCGGACACTCTGCAGGTTTTGTTCCGGTATTCGCTATCGGAGCCGGTTCTCACTTGTTTGGTGAAAAGATAGACAATACTGAAATTCCGAAGAGAATTGCCAAAGCGGCAGGATACAAATAAGAATAGAACCGTATGTATATAAAAATAGCCGGAAGTCCAATGACTCCCGGCTATTTTTATATGTTCTTGTAAATTATGCTTTCACGCGTCCTACGTAAGAACCGTCGCGAGTATCAATTTCGATTGTTTCGCCTTCGCTGATGAACAACGGAACACGAACAGTTGCGCCTGATTCTACAGTGGCAGGTTTCAATGTGTTAGTAGCTGTATCACCTTTCAATCCTGGCTCTGTGTAAGTTACTTTCATCTGAACTTTAATTGGCATATCAGCGTAAAGTACAGTTTCTGTAGAAGCATCGGAAACTACATCCAATACCATACCTTCGAGCAGGAAGTCAACACCGTTAATCAAATCGTGAGCGATAGGGTGCTGGTCAAAAGTTTCCTGATTCATGAAGATATAATCTTCTCCCTCTTTATATAAGAATTGGTAGGGACGACGTTCAACACGTACATCTTCCAGTTTTTCACCGATGTTGAAACGACGTTCCAGAACGTATCCGCTAACTACATCTTTCAGTTTAGTACGCATGAAAGTGTTACCTTTACCTGGTTTTACATGCAGGAATTCAATACAGAAATAGAGCTTTCCGTCCATACGGATACAAGTTCCGTTTTTGATGTCTTGAGCATTAATCATACTGCTGTTTTTCTTTTTATATTATTGTAATTTAATTGTTTTCACGGGAAATCGAGTGCAAAAGTAATCTAAATCGGTAAAAAACACAAAAACTTTTGAGCAAAAATGAGTTATCTCTTGGTTAATTTAAAAAAAGTGCCTATTTTTGCAGCCCGATTACGTAGAATAATAACATAAAAACAAGATACAGTAATGAAAAGAACATTTCAACCCTCTAACAGAAAGAGAAAGAACAAACACGGTTTCCGTGAGAGAATGGCATCCGCTAACGGTCGTAGAGTGTTAGCAGCCCGCCGTGCAAAAGGCAGAAAGAAACTGACTGTTTCTGATGAGTACAACGGACAGAAGTGGTAATCAGTTGCCATCATGGAAACAAAAAAGGCGGAGACCAAATTCTCCGCCTTTTTTGTTTCCATGATTTTTTGAAAAATAGAATGTTAAAAGACTCCGTTGTTGGCACTCGTTTATTGTTTTTTGCTTTTCTTTGTAGCCGAATATAGAAAAACATAAGCAAACATATACGATGAAAGAATATATCCGGGACTTGAAAACCCGTATAATCATAATAAGGTTGTTGAAATCTATAGGAGTGGGGATTATAGTTGCAGCAATTCTGGCGATGATTAGTGTCCTTGCATCGTAAATGAGGACATTTTTCATCGCCTACTTTTCATAAATTCAACTATTTTGTCGTATCTTTGGCGCATATTAACAGCAATGCGTATGACTATTAAAGAATTCTTTTCTTTTAAAACAAATAAATTTTTCTGGTTGAATATTATCGCCATGATTGTGGTGGTGATAGTTATGGTATTCGGTGTGTTGAAATGGCTTGACATACATACGCATCATGGGGAAACTGTCATGGTGCCTGATGTGAAAGGTATGACGGTGGAAGAAGCCACAAAAATGTTCCGCAATTACGGGCTGGTATGTGTGATTTCCGACACCAAGTATGTCAAGGATGAGGCGGCAGGTATAATTCTTGAACTGAAGCCGGGAGTTGGAGAAAAAGTAAAAGAAGGCCGTACTGTCTACCTGACGGTCAATACATTGGATATTCCTTTGCGCGTCATTCCTGATGTCGCTGATAATAGTTCCCTTCGGCAGGCGGAAGCCAAGTTGCAGAGTGCCGGTTTCAAGCTGACTGAAATTCAGTTGATACATGGCGAGAAAGACTGGGTGTATGGTGTGAAGTATCAGGGACGCCAGTTGACAGCAGGAGAAAAAATACCTATGGGTGCTTCCCTGACGTTAATGGTAGGAGACGGAGCAGGCGATATGGCCGAAGAAGACTCCATAGATACCGATGCGGATACGGAAAAGCCTGTGGCATCGGAAACATCACCTGCTCAAGACGATAGTTGGTTTTAATTGATAAATAACAGAAACAGACTCACATGATAGAGGAAGAACTTCCGGACGGACTGGAAAATGACTTGGATGATATAGAACCTGTCGGTGACGAAGCCCAACTTTACGAACACTTCCGTGTGGTTGTAGACAAAGGTCAGGCGATGGTCAGAGTCGACAAATATCTGTTCGAACGTATTGTCAATGCTTCGCGCAACCGTATCCAAAAAGCTGCCGAAGACGGATTCGTTATGGCTAACGGCAAACCGGTGAAGAGTAGCTATAAAGTGAAGCCGTTGGACGTCATCACGGTGATGATGGATCGTCCGCGCTATGAAAATGAAATTATTCCTGAGGATATCCCCCTTACTATCGTTTATGAAGACCCGTACCTGATGGTTGTGAACAAACCTGCAGGACTGGTAGTGCATCCGGGACACGGGAATTACCACGGTACACTGGTCAATGCCCTTGCCTGGCACATGAAGGATAATCCCGATTATGACGCGAACGACCCGCATGTCGGACTTGTTCACCGGATTGACAAAGACACTTCGGGATTATTGGTGATTGCCAAAACACCGGACGCTAAAACAAATTTGGGACTTCAATTCTTTAATAAAACGACCAAACGCAAATATCGCGCTCTGGTATGGGGAATTGTAGAACAGAATGAAGGGACTATCATCGGTAATATCGCCCGCAATCCGAGAGACAGGATGCAAATGGCGGTGATGTCCGACCCGACGGTGGGCAAGCACGCCGTAACCCATTATCGCGTATTGGAACGGTTGGGATACGTCACTCTCGTGGAATGTATTCTGGAAACAGGGCGTACACATCAGATTCGTGTTCATATGAAACATATCGGCCATGTGCTGTTCAATGATGAACGCTATGGCGGCCATGAGATACTGAAAGGAACTCATTTCAGTAAATATAAACAGTTTGTAAATAATTGCTTTGACACTTGTCCCCGGCAGGCTTTGCATGCTATGACGTTGGGATTTGTGCATCCCGTCACAGGTGAAGAGATGCACTTTACTTCCGAACTTCCGGATGACATGACCCGGCTTATCGAGAAGTGGAGAGGCTATATCAGTAATAGAGAATTAGAATGAAACGCAACATTGCTATCGTAGCAGGGGGAGATACCTCTGAAATCGTAGTTTCCCTGCGTAGCGCACAGGGCATTTATTCCTTTATAGATAAGGAAAAGTATAATTTGTACATTGTGGAGATGGAAGGCCGTCGCTGGGAAGTACAATTGCCGGACGGAAAACGAATTCCGGTGGACAGAAATGATTTTAGTTTTACGAACGGAACGGAAAAGGTGGTGTTCGATTTTGCCTATATCACCATTCATGGCACACCGGGTGAGGATGGCCGCCTGCAAGGCTATTTCGACATGATGCGTATTCCGTATTCCTGCTGTGGGGTACTGGCTGCTGCCATTACTTACGATAAATTTGCCTGCAACCAGTATCTGAAAGCTTTTGGGGTGCGCATTGCCGAATCACTGCTGCTGCGCCGTGGACAATCGGTTTCCGATGAAGACGTGATCGAAAAAATAGGTTTGCCCTGCTTCATCAAGCCCAGTCTGGGCGGTTCGAGCTTCGGCGTTACGAAAGTAAAAACGAAAGAACAAATCCAACCTGCCATTGTTAAGGCTTTCGGAGAAGCGGAAGAAGTGCTTGTAGAAGCATTTATGGAAGGAACGGAGCTGACTTGCGGTTGCTATAAGACCAAAGAGAAATCGGTGGTATTCCCGCCTACGGAAGTGGTGACGCACAATGAGTTTTTTGATTACGATGCAAAATACAATGGTCAGGTAGATGAAATCACACCTGCGCGTATTTCGGACGAACTGACCGGACGTGTGCAGATGCTGACTTCGGCTATCTATGACATATTGGGTTGCTCCGGCATTATCCGTGTGGATTATATAGTGACTGCCGGTGAAAAGCTTAACCTTCTCGAAGTGAATACAACTCCGGGAATGACTGCTACCAGCTTTATACCCCAGCAAGTGCGTGCTGCCGGACTGGAGATAAAGGATGTGATGACCGATATTATTGAAAACAAATTTTAATCGCGTTATGGATTTGACAGAGTTTAATGATATTCGCCCTTATAATGATGAGGAGCTTCCTCAAATCTTTGAGGAACTGATTGCTGATCCGGCTTTTCAGAAAGCCGCCACAGGAGCTATACCGAACGTCCCATTCGAACTTCTGGCGCAGAAAATGCGTGCTTGTAAGACAAAACTGGATTTCCAGGAAGCATTCTGCTATGGCATTTTGTGGAAGATCGCTGCCGACCATACGGCCGGATTGACCCTTGACCACACTGCTATACCGGACAAGAGCAAAGCCTATACTTATATATCAAATCATAGGGATATTATCCTTGATTCGGGTTTCCTTTCCATTTTGCTGATCGACCAGGGAATGGATACCGTGGAAATTGCGATTGGGGATAATCTGCTGATTTATCCCTGGATTAAGAAACTGGTTCGTGTCAACAAATCCTTTATTGTGCAGCGGGGATTGACCATGCGGCAGATGCTTGAATCCTCGGCACGGATGTCACGTTATATGCATTACACCATTTCGCAGAAAAAACAGTCTATCTGGGTTGCGCAGCGTGAAGGGCGTGCGAAAGACTCCAATGACCGTACACAGGATAGTGTCCTGAAGATGCTGGCAATGGGTGGTGAAGGTGATTTGGTAGAGCGTCTGATGGAAATGAACATTGCTCCGCTTGCCATTTCATATGAATATGACCCTTGTGATTTTCTGAAAGCACAGGAATTTCAATTGAAAAGGGACGTAGAAGGATATAAGAAGACCACGCAGGACGATTTGATTAATATGCAGACTGGTCTGTTCGGATATAAGGGCAGAGTCCATTTCCAGGTTGCCCCCTGTCTGAATGATGAGTTGCAACGTCTGGATCGTTCATTGCCTAAACCGGAACTGTTTGCCCGTATTTCTTCTTGTCTCGACCGTAGAATCCATCGTAACTACCGTATTTATCCGGGTAATTATGTGGCTTACGATTTGCTGAACGGTACGACGAAGTTTGCGTCTAACTATACCGAAGAAGAGAAACGACAGTTTATAAACTATATTGAGCAACAATTGGGTAAGATAAATATTCCGAATAAGGATGAGGAGTTTTTGCGTGAGAAGTTGTTATTGATGTATTCCAATCCGTTAGTAAATCATTTAGCTGCCTGCCAATGAGAAGAAGTAAATTACATATAGTCTGGTTGTGGGGATTGCTATTCCTGATGACTGCTTGTGGAGATGACGACTATTATTATCCTTCGGTGCAACTGGAATTTGTTACAGTAGTGTCCGGTGAGGATGGTAGCATACAGACGCTTATCCCCGATAAAGGGGAGTCGTTGCCTGTATTGGAAGACCGTACAAAGTCTGCTATTTCTCCGAATACTTCCAGACGTGTAATGAGTAATTATGAACTGCTGACGGGCGGTGTCCGTATTTATTCTTTGCAGTCACTTGTGACGCCGGAGCCCAAGCCGGAAGATGATCCGGTTTATAAAGACGGCGTAAAGACTGATCCTGTAGAGATGGTCAGCATTTGGCTTGGACGGAATTATCTGAATATGATTCTGAATCTGAAAGTCAGCACCGGCAAGGGACATGTTTTCGGCATAGTGGAAGATATATCCGAACTGGAAACAAAAGGCATTGTAAATATGTTATTATATCATGATGCGAACAGTGATGCGGAGTATTACAACCGGCGTGCTTATATCTCTGTTCCTTTGGAGAAATACGTAGATGCGGAAAATCCTGACCGGGTGATAAAGATTAAGTTTAAATATTACAAGTACGGTGAGGACGGGACTGGCGAAGAGTCAGACAAATATTGTAATCCCGGATTTGACTATATCCCGGAACTGAATTGAAGAATTGAGTATATATGTTTAAAATGAATCAACTAATCGTGGGACTATTTTTATTTCTTTCTTCCCTCTTCTCCTGTCAGCAGAAAGGGGACTTTCAGTCAATGAATGTAGAGGATTTCGATACTCTTATTCAGAATGAGGATATACAGCGCCTGGATGTCCGCACATTGGCCGAATATTCGGAAGGGCATATCGCAAAAACGATTAATATCAATGTGATGGATGATTCTTTTGCTGCAATGGCAGACTCGTTATTGCAGAAAGACAGACCGGTGGCTGTATATTGCCGTAGTGGCAAACGAAGCAAGAAGGCTGCTGCTATTCTGGGCGCGAAAGGCTATAAGGTCTTTGACCTTGATAAGGGATTCAATTCCTGGCAGGAAGCAGGTAAAGAGACGGAACGTTAATTTGAACAGTAGTAATTATAGGATATCGGACACGGATTAGCCAACTTATAGATTATAATCCGGAAATGTAAAAAATAGTTGCCTGACCCGTGCCTGATAAATAAAAGATTGAATCATTCTTTCTTGTCAGATTTGAATTCTATCCCTATTGTATAATAATGTGGTATATCTTTTAGTATTTCCGCTTTCATTTCCGGGTCAATTTCTTTCTCTCCGCAGAATCGGATGATGTTATATTTCTTGTCCAACCAGGCTGAACCGTATAAAATCAGGGGAATTTTGAAATGTTCTTCTTCTCCCTCTTTTATAGTCTGAAATTTGAATGGGCGCGGATAATAAACGTAAGAATGATATTTCTCTACCGGCCGCAATTTTAAGGGCACACCGCCCCGCATGGCTCCAGGTACGTTAATGGTACAGACTGAAGTTGAATCATTGGACTTTCTAAGATACACTGCCAGTTCTTTTATTTCTTCCCATTCGTTTTTTCCTTCCGGAATATGTTTTATTTCCCGGAAAGCTTGCCGGTGTTCTTCCGGTACTACATTCAACGACTGGATATTGTTTCCAAGCCTGATGCTATGTGCTTGCTTGGGTGATTTTCCTTTTTCGTATTCGTCTACATAGACGTTGACTGAATATGTTTTGTTCAGGAACTCTTTCAAGTCGAAACGGAAAATATGAGTATCCATAGCTTCCAGTACATTGTAGATGTCTTCTAATTGCGGCTCTGATTTTATTACCTGAGGGCTTTTCTCCTGGGCATTTGCTATGCCTGCAAGAGACAGGCATAGCAAAATGGCTGTTAGTTTGTTTTTTCTCATGTGCATATGTTTTTTGTAATGCTAGATGCTTTCAAGCAATTTCTTCAGAACGACTGTTGCCGAGATTTCACGGTTTGCAGCTTCCGGAATTACGATTGATTGCGGACTTTCAATGACATCATCCGTGACAATCATATTTCTGCGAACCGGCAGGCAGTGCATGAAATAGGCATTGTTGGTAATAGCCATCTGGCGGTCGCTTACTGTCCATGCGCGATCTTTGCTCAATATCTGTCCGTAATTGTCACCTGCATAGGCAGCCCAGTTTTTGGCATATACAAAGTCGGCTCCTTCAAAAGCCTTCATCTGGTCATACTCTACCTTGGCATTTCCTACAAATTCGGGAGCCAGTTCGTATCCTTCAGGGTGGGTAATGACAAAATCATAATCGGTAGCGTTCATCCATTCCGCAAAAGAATTTGGAACGGCCTGCGGCAATGGACGGGGATGCGGTGCCCAGGTCATGACCACTTTCGGACGTGGAGTTTTCTTATACTCTTCAATTGTAATCAAGTCAGCGAAACTCTGTAGCGGATGGCGGGTTGCAGCCTCCATGGAGAATACCGGACGTCCCGAGTGTTGGATGAATTGATTCAGAATCGTTTCCTGATAGTCAAAATCACGATTCTCGAAACGGGCGAACGAACGTACTCCGATTATATCACAGTAGCATCCCATTACAGGGATAGCCTCTAATAAATGTTCCGGCTTGTCGCCATCCATGATAACGCCCCGTTCGGTCTCCAATTTCCAGGCGCCTTGGTTGATATCCAGCACCATAACGTTCATCCCCAGATTAAGCGCAGCTTTCTGTGTGCTGAGACGGGTGCGCAGGCTGGAATTGAAGAAGATCATCATTAATGTCTTATTCCTACCCAGTTCTACATATTTGAAGCGATCGTTCTTGATTTCAAATGCTTCTGCAAGGGCCGATTTTAAATCGCCGATGTCCTGTACACAAGTAAATTTCTTCATTTTATCTATCATTAATTCGTTATTGTCTTATGAATTCATTCTACCATCTTGTCTGTCCATCTCCTTCGATGATCCACTTGTAAGAAGTGATTTCTTCCAGTCCCATCGGGCCCCGTGCATGCAGTTTCTGCGTGCTGATACCTATTTCGGCTCCTAAGCCGAATTGTGCTCCGTCGGTGAAAGCGGTGGATACATTAGTATATACACAAGCGGCATCTACTATCTTTGTAAACAACGCCGCACGTTCCTTGTTTTCCGTGACGATACATTCGCTATGCTTCGAACTATTTTCCTGAATATGCCCCAAGGCATCTTCAAAGCTCTTCACAGTCTTGACGGCCATTTTGTAATCCAGAAACTCCGTTCCGAAACTTTCTGCCTTCGCATGCTGCAAGAGTTCGGCAGGATAGTGCCCTTCTAATGCCTGATAAGCCTGCTGATCCGCATAAATAATCACATGGCTGTCTTTCAATTTCTCGCAAAGCCCGGGAAGTTCAGCCAGCCTTTTCTCATGCACGATAGTACAGTCCAACGCATTACATACACTCACCCTGCGTGTCTTGGCATTATGGATAATATCTGCCCCCTTGCTTACGTCTCCAAACTCATCAAAGTAAGTATGGCAAATACCAGCCCCCGTTTCAATAACGGGAATCCTTGCATTTTCGCGTACAAAATTGATAAGCCCGCTACTTCCCCTGGGAATAATCAAATCAACATAGCCTACTGCATTTAGTAGCGCTGCCGTAGCTTCTCTGTCTGCCGGAAGCAGTTCTACAATATGGGGATTGACATTGAATCTTTTCAATACTTCATGAATCACACTGATAATAGCCCGATTGGAACAGTCAGCGTCACTTCCCCCTTTCAGCACGCAAGCATTCCCGCTCTTCAGGCAAAGAGAGAACACGTCGAAACTGACATTAGGGCGAGCTTCGTAAATAATCCCTATTACTCCGAAAGGTACGCTGATCTTTGTCAACTTCATCCCATTCGGGCGGACAGTCTCTTTCAGCACCCTACCCAAAGGAGAGGGGAGTGTAGCTACATTACGTGTATCCGCCGCAATACCTTTCAAACGCTCTTCCGTCAATTTCAACCGGTCGTACTTCGGATCATTTTTGTCCATTCGTGCGAGATCTTTTTCATTCTCTGTAAGAATGAAAGACGTTTCTGCAACCGCTGCGTCAGCCACTGCATTTAAAATCTGATTGATGGTATCATCATTCAGCAAGGCTAATTCCCGACTTGCTGCCTGCACGGCAGCAAAGGTTTCGTTTAAATCTGTAGTCATTTGCTCCTTTTTTGCATTAAATGGAAAGATAAACTATGCAAATATAGTGAATGATGTGAATAAAACTAGTTGAAAAACAAAATAAATGTTGGGCAGCTATTTATAATGCTCTCTTTTAAATCAGAGTTTAAAATAGAATTGGAGAATATTTATGTTTCCTTCTTTCTCTTACAATGTGATTACAAAGTGAATATTTGCTGTCACCTGTCACAACTTTGCGTTTAAACCTTTGATTGCGAGTGAGTAAGGACGTGACAGCAGCATGTGACAGCACGGTGACAGCAGAAGTGGTGTCACCATTTCTCTTCTTTTTTCTTTCTTCTCTTCCTTTTCTCTTTCTTGAAAGTCGCAATCTGCATAGCTTTATGTTTTTTAACCGTAGGGGATATTCGTTTCATGCCTTTAAACTGTTGGTTTCATGGGATGAAACTAGAGTTTCACATGCTTGAAACCAAAGTTTCATACGCTTGAAACTCTAGTTTCAATTACTTGAAACAATTGTTTCCTTCGCTTGAAACTCTAGTTTCTTCGGTGCGAAACTAAAGTTTCAGGCAAGGAAACTAACTTGAAACTTGCTTTTAAAAGAGGAAGAAGAGGTGACAACAGAAATGCTGTCACCGTGTTGTCACATGTTGCTGTCACATCATTACTTATTCACAATCAAAGGTTTAAATGTAAAGATGTGACAGGTGACAGCAAAATTCCACTTTTAAATTCTCTAGTAGAGTAGCTGAAATTATATTTCAACTCATTTCCGCACTGGCTTGATTCGCTGAAACTATTTGTATGAAAGGTTATTATTAGAAATTATCCCCTTGCCATGGAAGGTCTTGTCCGGGATCTTCTCCCATTTCTCCTTCTTCTATTTCGATTCCTATATTGCCTGGTGTTCCTATATGGTCAATATTGGTTAATGCAATGCTGTGTATATAGTTCCTTTTAAAAGTAATGGTACTGTTGATTATTTGTTTTTCATCCTCTTCCGGATTCTTTTTCCAATAGACTGTTACTTTAATGTTTTCGGTCAAGTGCTGGTTAACGCCGGTAGGTATGTTTGCTGTCAGATTTTTCATGCTGACCATTTTCAACTCTGATTCAACTGTTTTGTGAATATCTCCACTCGCATCCAAATAAATACTTGGTGCATCGTCCAATTGTATTCTGAGCTGTCCGCTTTCCAAACCTGTTTGTTTGAACTTGACTCCGAAAAAACGGCGATAGAGCATAATCGGATTTTCCATTCCGTCTGTAACGTTCAACTTGTCTATTAGTCCATGATAACGTTCGATGAATGGGCGGCCACACTTGTCTTGCCCTTCGCTCTTTGTTTGTATTTTAGGGTTTTCGATATTGTATAAGAATTTAACTCCGTCTACTTGTTCGGCAGTAAGGAACTTATTCAAGCATTCTCCTTTGATTTTTCCGTTGCGCTCTAAATCGAATGGAGCTGCAAAACCGCCATCTTCCATTCGTATGGAATCCTTTGCGTTGGCTATCATGGAGCAGGATATGCGATACGTATATCCGTCGATGACCCTTATTTTTAAATTTTCAGAGTTCTTGGCTTTGTCTAATTGAAATATTCCATAGGCATATGGCTTTGAAGTCGGATTTGCTCCCTCTTTAGGTGTCATGGATATGGCGATTCCTACTATTGTTTTACTTTCATCAATTACAGACGACTTTGTGGAACGTGACATCGGCAATTCGGTAATAAGGTAGTCTCCGTCTAGTTTTAAGTTAAGTTCCGAATAAGTAGTGGGCGGCTCTTGATACAGATTTTTCTCTTCAATACATGACTGTAAGGTGAAAGCTGTGAATAGGCAGCCTGTAATCATAAGATGTTTGATTTTCATATGAATGTTTTTTAGTAGTTGTTCAACTTTGATGTGATTGATTATTTCCCGATTTCCTGTTCTGCTTCTTCCATTTCGGCGTTCTCACCGAAAGAGATGGTGGCATCATTTATGTATTTGTCTATCTTGGTTATTTTGACTATGTTCTTTTTGTTTCTTTTCATCTTAAGACCTTGGTCAGCGTATATGGTATACCATTCTTCTTCGTCAGCCGGCCGGTAGGTGATGGTGAACCCGATTGTCTCATCATCCTTTAGCCTTGCTGTATAATAATCTGATATGTCGTACATTGAAATGATTCGTTCTTCCGATTTTGATGTTCTGTCGGGAGAGTATAATAGATATAGCGGTGAAATATCAGTTGCTGTGATTTTGATAGAATCACCGGGATTTAACTCATTTGTGGTGAATTGTACCGAGTAATAGGCACGTTTTAATGAGATGGAAACGGAAGTGTTGGTACCCGGGGATAAGAAATCCATCTGCTGGCTGCCGAAAAAGCGCTTAACGGTGGGATGAGTACTTGTACTATCCTGTTTCATTTGCATTTCACCTTTGTATATATGTTGGTAGAATGACTGATTGATATTTAGAGGGTTAATTGAAATCAATAAGTCATTGGTGATACGTCCGTCCATTCCTTTTGAGGGGGAGCATGAGAAAGGAAGACCATAAAGAGGAATGTCATTTTCCACTTTGCAGTATGGGGCGTCTTTATAATCTAAGAAACTGCAATCAAACCGGTAGGTATATCCTTCGATTAATCCTATTTCCACTCTGTAAGGATCGTCGAAAAGGCCGGATGCATAAGGCTGAAAAGAAGTCAGGCTTTTTCCTTTCCAAAATACGTTGACTGCATATAATCCACCGGGTAGGCTGGAAGCAACCGAACGTCCTAATGGCTGCTCGTCCACTTCAAGAAAAGGGGCGATGTCCAGACTTACATTAAACTCTTTGCCGACAGGAAATAGCAGAGTTGAGTCTACTGTGGTTTCATTCCTATCACCCTCGCAGGAGGTGGTTAAGAAGATGAATATAGTAAGTGCAAAATGCCAATGTTTTAATAGCATGAGGTTATATTGTTTGTTTCAGGGAACAAATATACTGCTATTAATAATTTATTGCAAATAAAGTGTTTCGTATTTCTATGGGCAGTTTGTTTTATATCGTTCGGTTGATACTCTTTTTATTCGATATACAAATAATCATAGTGCACCACCGGCTTCTTTCCGTGTTTGCCAATGGCCTCTTGTGCCTGCTTTGAATCACAGTTTACTTTTCCTACGCCTATCTGGTTTCCCTGAAAGTCCATGATGCGTACGATATCGTCTTTTTCAAATTCTCCTTCGATATGGGTGATTCCAATCGGAAGTATGCTGACAGCTTTCTCTGAGTTTAGTACTTCCGTGGCGCATTCATTGATATGAATTTCTCCTTTTGCAAATCCCTCACTATGTGCAATCCATTTTTTGACACTGGATACCGGTTCTTTAGAAGGGATGAAACGTGTACAAAGTGTATTTTGGGGACGTTGCAGCAAGTCTACCAGAATATTGTCACGTTTCCCGTTGGCGATGATGACTGTAATTCCTTCATCGGCTACTTTACGGGCGATATTTGTTTTTGTCAACATGCCACCCCGACCGAAACTGGACTTGGATGCCTGGATATAGTTGGATAAATCTTTGCCATGACCGATTTCCTGAATGACGGAAGAATTGGGATCGGCAGGAGAACCATTATAAATGCCGTCGATATTGCTTAAAATGATAAGTGCTTGCGCATCCATCATGGAAGCGATGAGTCCGGACAGCTCGTCATTGTCCGTGAACATCAGCTCACTGACAGAAATGGTATCGTTTTCATTGACAATAGGAATGACGTTATTTTCGAGCATCACCGTCATGCAGTTCTTTTGATTCAGATAATGGCGGCGGGTGCCGAAATTCTCTTTCGTTGTCAGCACCTGACCGACAGCGATGCCGTGTTCACGAAATAGTTCGTAGTAGCGATTGATTAGTTTTGCCTGTCCGACGGCAGAAAATAGCTGACGCTGGTCTACACTGTCAAGTTTCTTTTGCGGGTGTATTTCGCTGCGTCCGGAAGCGACGGCTCCCGAAGAAACCATAATAATTTCCACACCGGATTTATGTAATTCCGCTATTTGGTCAACAAGTGCCGACATGCGGGTTACATCCAGCGTTCCATCGCGGCGTGCCAATACATTGCTTCCTACTTTTACTGCGATTCGTGTAAATTCCTGTTTCATCTTTGCTAACGATTTGAAAGCACAAATATAGGACTTTTTGTCGATATGTAACCAAAACAGGCTGAAAAGAATATCAAAGAAGGCCTGGAACGAATTAGTCGCTATCTTTCTCGTCCCGGCTTCTGATAAGTTCGGTGGCTGCCTCGTATTCTTCTTCGGTGACAAGGATAGAAACGGCAGGAGCGATGTAGGGAGCTAGTGTTCCCATAATTCCGTCTTTGATGACGCAACGGATATTATTACTCTCTAATAACCCTTTGATGATTTCGGCTTCCCATGGAGAACCGGAGAATACTTCTATTGACTTGCTATAATCTTCTTCTTTCATGATTGTATGGTATTAGGGTTGTTTTCTACAAATATAACAAAAAAGAAAGACAAAAGGTTATTCTTCTCTTAAAATTTATTCAAGTGTGATGTGTTTCACACTAATTTGTCGGTTTAGGAATGTAGACGCTGATTCGGAGAATTTCTCTTCCGCCTCTGTGGTGTAAAACTGGCAATTTCCGTTCTTTGTGCACTTTGCGTCCATTTCCGGATGTCTTCTCAAATAATCCTTCAGGCTTTCCGCTACATATTCTCCTTGTGAGATTACGCTGATGTCATTGGCAATGTATTGTCGGATTTTAGGAAGAAGGAGAGGGAAGTGGGTGCATCCGAGAATGACGGTGTCTATTTGTGGATCTTTTGAGAGTAGCTGGTCTATATATTTGCGGATGAAGTAATCGGCTCCATCGTTTTGTGATTCATTGTTTTCAACTAATGACACCCACATCGGGCATGCCACTCCGCTTACCTGAATATCCGGGAACAGCTTATGTATTTCCAAAGGGTAAGATTCGGATTTGATGGTACCTGCTGTTGCCAGTACACCGATATGCCGGTTCTTACTAATATCTCCGATACATTCTACGGTGGGACGAATCACGCCGAGCACACGGCGTGCCGGGTCAATTTTGGGTAAATCATTCATCTGAATGCTGCGTAGTGCCTTGGCGGAAGCTGTGTTGCAGGCCAATATGACCAAATGACAGCCCATGTCGAATAGTTTGTTGACAGCTTGCCGGGTGAACTCGTACACGACTTCAAAAGAGCGTGTCCCGTAAGGAGCACGTGCATTGTCGCCCAAGTAGATATAGTCATATTCAGGCAATGCTTCTCTTATCTTGTCCAGGATAGTCAGGCCACCGTAGCCGGAGTCGAACACTCCGATAGGGCCAGGTATATGCGATAGATGTTGATTCATGACAAACAGGATTTATATACGCAAATGTACACCAAAAAAAGCGAAAGCGAAAGAAGTTTAAACTTCTTTCGCTTTCGCTTTTAGTATTTCTTTCTCTTGGCGAGAAATCTTATTTGATACCCAGATTTGCTTTAACCTTATTGGTCAAGTTAATGCTTAGTGACTCGTTAACGTAAGGAATCGGAGTTCTTGCAAGGTCGAAGATGTAAACTACACCTTCAGCGGCACCTACAGCTTTGATAGCATTGTCCAACTTCTGATAGATAGGAGCCATTGCGTCATTCTGGGCTTTCGCCATTTGCTGCTGTGCATCCTGTTGGAATTGTTCTTGTCTCTGCATCATATCCTGCAACTCTTTCTGTCTTCTTTCCGCGATATTGGCCGGAAGAGAATCCTTAGCGATAGCTTGCTGGAATTCCTGATATTTCTTATTGAATTCTTCCTGAGTTCTTTGAAGTTCGGCAGTGAGTTGTTTTTCCAATGTTTGGATGTCGTTTTGTGCCTTAGTAAATTCAGGCATCACAGTGATAATCTCCTGTGCATTAATATGACCGAATTTCAGGTTCTGTGCAAATACACCCATTGGGAGTGCAAGCAACATTACAAGTGCGATTTTTTTTAGCATAGTTCTATAATTTATTTGAATGTTTTTTTAGTTATTTCCAGTTGCAAATGTATGAAATTAATTTGAATATCCTAATCTTCTTAGGATTTCATCACTAATATCTATACGTGGATTTGCAAAAATTATACCTGCAGCAGAGGCTCTGTCGACTACCATGTCATATCCATGCTGTTGCGATACAGCTTTCACTGCTTCATAGATGTCATCCTGAATCGGCGAAATCAGCTTCTCTCTCATCTTGGCTAATTCGCCTTCAGGGCCGAAATATTTGCGTTTCAGTTCGGCCGCTTCTTTTTCTTTGGCTACGATTTCATCCTCTTTCTTTGTCTTTTGGGCAGCAGATAGAGTGGATAATTTTGTCTGGTAATCCTGGAACATCTTTTGTGCTTCCTTTGCCAGAGTTTCTACTTCACCCTGATATTTCTTCGTAGCTTCTTGCATTTGCTCATTGGCGCTTTGAGCAGCCGGAATATTCTTCATAATATATTCCGTATCGATCAGTGCAAATTTTTGTGCGTTTGCTGCCATTCCGACGGCAAACAACAACATGATTAATAGAACAGACTTTCTCATGACGTTTAGTTTTTTGTGATACATTAGAATTCTTGTCCTAAGATAAAGTGGAATTGACTTCCGCCATATTGTTTAGAACCAAATACTTTATCGAAACCGTAACCCCAGTCGATACCCATCATACCAATCATCGGCAAGAAGATACGAACACCGACACCGGCAGAACGTTTCAACTCGAACGGATTGAATTTCTTGATATCATGCCATGCGTTACCTGCTTCTAGGAAACCTAACACATAAATGTTAGTACTTGTTTCCAGCATCAACGGATATCTTAATTCGATACCGAGACGTGCATAAGCATAACCTTCGGAACCGTATGGGGTCAATGAGCTGTTTTCGTAACCACGCAGAGCAATACTTTCTGTAGCATAGGTTGAATAACCGGTCATACCGTCGCCACCTACATCGAATGTACCGAACGGTGATTTCTTGTATTCGTTATAGTGGCCCAGCAAACCGAACTCTGTGCGTGTCATCAATACAAGACACTTGGGATGAGCAACCGGATCCATCAACGGAGTATATGTTTTTCCTTTGAATTTCCATTTGTGGTACTCTACCCATCTGTGAAGTTTATTCATGTTGTCCTGGGTAATGCTACCGTCTGATCTGTAATATCCTTTATAGTCCTTGCCATCCATCAACGAATACGGTGGAGTGAACTGAACTGACAATGAGAAATCGGAACCCGTACGCGGGAAGATCGGATTGTCAATAGAGTTACGTGCCAAAGTCAATGAGATACTGAGGTCATTACATTTACCGTTGGTTACCGGGAAATATTGCCAGTCGCTCAAGTTATAGCGTTGATAAGCCAACTCTGCAGAGAGTGTGAAATAGTCATCCGGCCATTTCAGACGTTTACCCCAACCTGCTGAAAGTCCCCACATCTTGATTGATTTGTCAGGGTCATAATAGTTTTCGTAGTTGTTGTAGTTGCCATAGTTATACATACCATAGCCACCGTAACCGCTATACATACTATTGTAATAGTTGTTGAAGTAACTGGAGTTATAGTAACGGCTGCTAATATCAGTCTGTACAGAGAAGAATGCCGATAAAGAGAATGAATTCGGGCGTTTTCCTCCAAACCAGGGGTCGAAGAATGAAATACTATATGATTGGTAGTATTTGGCATTCGTCTGTCCGCTGATGGTCAATGTTTGTCCGTCACCTTGCGGCAGGATACCACGATAGTTTTCACCCGGATGCAGCAAGTTGGCAACAGAGAAGTTGGTGAACTTCAGACTCAATTTACCGATAATACCGGTTTGCCCCCAACCGGCAGAGAATTCCACCTGGTCGTTTGCTTTGGATGTCAACGGCAAGCCTATGTCAACAGTTCCGTTCATTGGATCCGGTTGAATGTCCGGTTGCAGTTTTTCAGGGTCAAAGTGTCCCATCTGCTGGATTTCACGTAAAGAACGCATCAGGTCTTCCTTGCTGAACAGTTGTCCCGGACGAATACGAAGCTCACGACGAACAACGTTCTCATACAAACGGTCGTTACCGCTGATGTTGATCTTGTTGATAGTAGCCTGACGACCTTCATAGATTCTCATTTCGAGGTCGATAGAGTCACCGACAATATTAACTTCCACAGGGTCGAGGTTGTAGAACAGGTAACCGTTGTTATAATATAAGTTACCGATAGCATCATCATCCGTTGAAGTACGTTCACCTAGTAACTTTTGGTTATATACATCTCCCTTCTTCATGCGAAGTAAATAGTTCAACTGTTCGGAAGGGTAAAGGGTGTTACCTACCCAGGTTACATTGCGGAGATAATATTTCTGTCCTTCGTCTATGTTCAGATATACATTAACTGTCTTTTCATCGTATTGTGCGATGCTGTCTTTTGCGATCATGGCATCACGGTATCCCAACTCATTATACTTGTCGATGATAAGTTGCTTGTCTGCTTCGTAGTTCTCAGGCACGAATTTCTTTGTGCGGAACAAGTTGCGAAGTTTGCCTTTCTCATTGGTTTTCTTCATTACCCGTTTCAGCTTGGAAGCTTTGATGGCGGAGTTACCAACGATTTCGATAGCGTGAACTTTGATTTTTTCCTTTTTATCAATGTCGATGTCGACAATGACCTGATTCTCACTGGAAGGATCGTCTTTCTGTGAAATGATGACTTCTGCATTCTTAAATCCTTTATCGTCGAAGTAACGTTTGATCAATGTCTTGGCGCGGTCTACGGTATTCGGGGTAATCTGCATACCTTTTACCATACCTAATTTGCCTTCCAAATCAGTACGTTCGGACTTCTTGACACCATGATAACGTACGTCAGAGATACGTGGACGCTGTGTCAGACTGATCTTTAACCAGATTTTGTTGCCTTCCACTTTCTCGGCTGTGATTTGTACGTTTGAGAACAAGCCATGACGCCAATAACGTTTGATTGCTCCGGTGATTTCGTCACCCGGCACAGTGATTGTTTGTCCTACCGATAGTCCTGATAGTCCAATCAATACATAGTCTTCGTAATTCTTCACGCCTTCGACCTTTATGTCCGCTATCTCATACTTTTTGGGTGTTCCGGAGTATAAGATGACAGGTTTCGAGTCTTCATCAGTATTGGCATTTTGCGCAATACCTGTTGTCGCAAAGCAACACAGGCAGATAAACGTTATGAATAGATAGGAAATACGATAATGCATTTATGTTATAATTTGATGTTTCGAGTTATGTTAGCTGATTTGTTCACTGGTTTTGCCGAAGCGGCGCTCCCGTTGCTGATATTCGTAAATGGCTTTGTAGAATTCTTCTTTGTCGAAGTCCGGCCAAAAGGTATCACAAAAATAGAGCTCCGAATAAGCACATTGCCATAGCAGGTAGTTGCTTAGTCGGATTTCTCCTCCCGTACGGATTAATAAATCAGGGTCGGGCATAAATTTTGTTTCCAGATGAGATGCGATGCATTCATCTGTTATTTGTTCGGGAGATAGTTCTCCCTTTTTAACCTGTGTCGCTATTTGGCGGACTGCTTCAGTTATTTCCCAACGGGAAGAGTAACTAAGAGCCAATACCAGGCACATACCTGTATTCCCTGCCGTATGTTCTATGCATGATGCCAAACTTTTCTGAACTTCATCCGGTAATTTCTTGAAATCACCAATAATCTTGAAGCGAATATCGTTTTTCATCAGTGTCTCTTCTTCAATAGAATCTAGCAATAGATTCATCAGAGCCGCTACTTCTTCTTGCGGTCGATTCCAGTTCTCGGTAGAGAAGGTGTATAAAGTCAGATACTTCACTCCCAAGCGGGCTGCGTCTTCGATAATTTTCTGTACCGTTTCTGCGCCTGCACGGTGACCGTAAGTACGTTCTTCCCCTCGTTGCTTTGCCCATCGTCCGTTGCCGTCCATGATGATGGCTACGTGTTGGGGTATCCGAGTTTTGTCTATTTGTTCTATATAGGACATCTTCTTATTTTAAACGTATACGTTTTATTATTGACCGGCATGTTCTGGATCCAAGTCAAACCATAGCTGATTCAGACGACCACTCCACACTTCAGAGCCATAAGGGTAACTGTGTGTCTTGGTAGCTCTCGTAGTGTCTTCTTCGTCTTCAACTTCTTCTTCAAAGCTAGCCTCGCCCTTACTGAAAAGGATAAAGATATTATTATTTTCAGTATCAATTACAGAGGAATAAGTTTTTCTTCCTCTAAATTCAGGCTTTTCGGTACTTGGCTTAAAATCGGATTCACTCCAATCCTGATAGGGGAAATCGAATTTCTTATTTGCTTTTTTCCATGCGATACCTGCCTTGGAAACATAAAATGATTCGAAGTCTTCTCCGAAGATATAGAATTGGTCATTATAATACATGATAGAGGGACTTGTCAATGCAGGACAACTTGTGTCTACATTGTTTGGTGGCAGGGGAGTCCATATATCTCCCATATAACCCCAAGGAACAATAGTTTTAGTCTCTCCAACAGTCGGTTGTTCTTTGTATTCGCCAATAAGCATTATTGCATCAACTTTGGTCGATGTTGCATAAGTCGTATAAGAAATATTGCCAATCGGAAAATCGTCGGGTACTGCTTGAAGTTCTTTTTCTGCCCGTGACTCGATCTTTTCTGTTGAATCAAAGACTTTTTTGCTATCAACAGTCTTGATATATGTTATTTTATGACTTAAGGGAGCAAGTAGCAGATTTACGTATTCATTATTGAATAAATTAGATTCTGTCCATGTTGTTCCATCAGTAGACTCATAAACTTTTCCATTCTCTATCGTTGATGTTGCGTATAGCTTTTTATCATATGATAATATTGAAGTTGGAAGCGTATTATTAAATACATCACCGTCCACTTCACTTGAAGACCAAGATTTAGGATTGTCTTTTTGTGCACGATATACCTTAAGTTTACCACCCACAATAGAATAAGTCAGGATTTCATCAGCTAAAATAACAGATTTCAGTTCTTTTACTTGATTATCAAGTTCTGCATCATTAATGTTTCCCCAATATTTCCATCTCAACGAGTCCGGATCATGTTTATGTACTCGTACAGTAATAGTGTATTCTTTGGTTTTGCTATCGTTCATTTCAGCAAGACCTTCTGTAGACCATACTTTAATTTTAATCGGATTCCTAAGGTCTATGGAGTCGCTAATGTTGATAATTGAATCTTCATTGGCTTTATTCTTCATTGTGATGACTCCGGAAGCTGTAGTCAATGTCTTGATTAGAATCTTATCAATAATAGTATCAGCATGAACGGGAAGAGAATCCTCGTTATAGATTTCACCTTTTTGTTGGTCAATAGTGAATTTATAAGTTATTCCATATCCAATTGTGTCAAGTGCAAATGCATGTATAGTCGCATCCGGGCTATATTCGATGTTATTATCGTCATCAAGACATGACGTTATAACAAATGACACCATGAAAAAACTCGCAATGAATGATAAAAACTTTATTCTCATTTGAAAGATTGTGTTTATTTACAAGTTGCAAAAATAGAAACATTTTTTCCGATAAAGAACAATACCGGCAAGTTTTATATAAAATTATAGATAATAATACTGATTTTATCGACGTAAAACTCCCTGAGCAGGACTATTTTAGCTACGTTTGATGAATGTAATGCCAAATCTGTCTTTCGAAGTGTTCTTCTGTCGAGTAACTAAATTTATCGCTTATTTCAGGTGCTTTAACACCGGAATATAGCCTGCAGGGGCACTTCTCGATAAATGCTTCATCCCATAAGCCGTTATCAATGAAAGATTGCAGCAACTGACTTCCGCCTTCGACCAACAATGATTGTATCTTACGCTGATATAGCTCTTCCATAATCTGTATCAGTGGGTTATGGCTGAAATCAATCGTGATGTAGGTGATGTTTCTTTCTTCAGAACGTTCCTTCTCTGTAAAGATTAATGTCGGAATATCTCCGTCGAATATTTGTAAATCGTTTGGAAGGGATAAGCTACGGTCTAAAACGATACGTATCGGATTATGTCCATACCAATTGCGTACTGTTAGCGACGGGTTATCCAGTAAGGCTGTCCGTCGGCCTACCATGATGGCATCGGCTTCTGCCCTTTTCTTATGTACTAACATAGACGAGAGAGGAGAGGAAAGTATCATCGGCTTTCCGTTAGTACGTTCTATATCAATGAAGTGGTCAGCCGATTCTGCCCATTTCAATGTAATGAAAGGACGATGAAGTGTGTTGAAAGTAATAAAGCGACGAATCAAATGCCGGCATTCTTTTTCCAATACGCCAACTATCACTTCTCGTCCGGCATCCCGTAGCTTCTGGATACCTCGTCCGGCTACCTTTGAAAAAGGGTCTTGGCAGCCAATGACAATCCGCGGAATCTGTTTCTCAATAATCAAATCGGCGCAAGGTGGAGTTTTTCCATAATGTGAGCAAGGCTCCAGACTTACATAGATCGTGGAGCGTTGCAATAAAGATTCATCTTTGACGGAACGGATGGCATTGACTTCGGCATGTGCCTCTCCGCAACGAATGTGGTAGCCTTCGCCGATAATACGCCCGTCGCATACGATAACAGCCCCTACCATCGGATTGGGAGCAACATTGCATAACCCGTTCGCGGCGAGCTCAATGCAGCGTCTCATGTATTTTTCTTCTTCCATTTTGGTGCTCTTCGCTATATTATTCTTACTTTTGCACTCCGAAATTGTAAATATATGAATCGTATCACTAATTACATCCGCCAGTCCTTGCAGGATATTTATCCGCCGGAAGAGGTCAAAGCTCTTACAATGTTGATCTGTTGCGACATGTTATGTTTGGATGCGCTTGATATTTACCTCGGCAAAGATATGATTTTATCCGAATGCAAAGAGCGTGAATTAGAAAACATTATATTCCGTTTACAGAAAAATGAGCCGATACAGTACATTCGTGGCTTTGCGGAGTTTGATGGAAGAAGATTCAAAGTGGCTCCCGGTGTGTTGATTCCACGTCCCGAGACGGTGGAACTGGTAGAACTAGTGGCTCGGGAGAATGCGAGTGCCCGCCGTTTATTAGATATAGGTACGGGAAGCGGATGCATTGCAATTTCTTTGGATAAGAAACTGCCGGAAGCGGAAGTGGAAGCTTGGGACATTTCGGAAGATGCGTTGGCAATTGCCCGTGAGAATAATAAGGAATTAGCGGCAGATGTCACGTTTCTGCAAAGAGATGTTTTATCAGATGATTGGAAGAAAGCGCCTTCTTTTGATGTAATAGTCAGTAACCCGCCTTATGTGACCGAAGCGGAAAAGAAGGATATGGATGCCAACGTGCTTGATTGGGAACCGGAGCTCGCTTTGTTTGTTCCTGATGATGACCCGTTGCGGTTTTATCGCAGAATCGCTGATTTAGGACGTGAATTACTTTTGCCGGATGGCAAACTTTATTTTGAAATAAACCAGGCTTATGGCCGGGAAACAGCACACATACTTGAAATGAACCAATATCATGATGTTCGTGTTATAAGAGACATATTTGGAAAAGAAAGAATAGTTACAGCTAACCGATGAGTGCACAATTAACAGATGAAGAGGCTTTGAATCGAGTAGCCTCTTATTGCTCCACTGCCGAGCATTGCCGGGCAGAAATAAATGAGAAGTTACAACGTTGGGGAATTGCCTATGATACCATTGCGCGTATTCTTGACCGACTGGAAGCGGAGAAGTTTATTGATGATGAACGTTTCTGCAGGGCTTTCGTGAAAGATAAGTTCCGTTTTTCCAAGTGGGGGAAGATGAAAATAGCCCAGGGACTTTATATGAAGCGGATTCCTTCTGATATAGCATGGCGTTATCTGAATGAGATTGATGATGACGAATATCTTTCCATTCTGCGTGATCTCCTGGCTTCCAAGCGGAAAAGTATTCATGCACAGGATGAGTATGAATTGAACGGAAAACTGATGCGGTTTGCCATGAGCCGTGGATTTGAACTGAAAGATATCAAGCGTTGTATTGACATTCCCGATGAAGAGGAACAGATTGACTGAAAAAATAAACGGATTCTTCTTTTTATTCTCGTTCAAATTCTGTACTTTTGCGGCAAATAATTAATAGTTAGTTTAGTTATGAAAAACTTAGAGAGACTATTTGCGGAGAAACTGTTGAAGATTAAGGCTATTAAGCTTCAACCCGCTAACCCTTTCACATGGGCTTCTGGATGGAAATCCCCCTTTTACTGTGATAACCGTAAAACTCTGTCCTATCCTTCTCTTCGTAATTTTGTGAAGATTGAAATTACACGTCTGATATTGGAACGATTCGGACAGGTGGATGCGATTGCAGGTGTGGCGACTGGTGCTATCCCGCAGGGAGCTTTGGTAGCTGATGCATTGAATTTACCGTTCGTGTATGTTCGTTCTACCCCGAAAGACCATGGATTGGAAAACCTGATTGAAGGTGAGCTTCGTCCGGGTATGAAAGTTGTTGTTGTAGAAGATTTGATTTCTACCGGTGGTAGTAGTTTGAAGGCTGTGGAGGCAATTCGTCGTGATGGTTGCGAAGTGATTGGTATGGTTGCGGCTTATACTTACGGATTCCCGGTTGCTGAAGAGGCATTCAAGAGTGCCAAAGTAACTTTGGTGACATTGACTAATTATGAAGCTGTGCTTGACGTGGCTCTTCGCACTGGTTATATCGAAGAAGAAGACATACAGACATTGAACGAATGGCGTAAAGACCCCGCTCATTGGGATGCTGGAAAATAAGGACTTTGTTTTAATCAGACATATTTGTAAAAAGAACTATTCGGACATGAATTGGCCGGGTTGTTCTTTTTTTGTTTTATACTAAAAGAAAATTATGAGTAATTTTGAAAGCAGTGTTAAGGTAATACCTTATAGCCAGGAACGCGTATATAGTAAACTTTCAGATTTGAGTAATCTGGAAGCAATCAAAGATCGTCTGCCGCAGGATAAGGTGCAGGATTTGAGTTTTGATTCGGATACATTGAGCTTTAGTGTTTCACCTATTGGGCAACTGACACTGCAAATTGTTGAACGTGAACCATCTAAATGTATAAAGTTGGCAACAACTAACTCTCCGATTCCTTTTAATATGTGGATTCAGTTGGTCGCAACGGGAGAAGAAGAATGTAAAGTGAAGGTAACTATTGGAATGGATATTAATCCGTTCATGAAAGCGATGGTGCAGAAGCCGCTTCAGGAAGGTCTGGAAAAGATGGTTGAAATGTTGGCGGTTATTAATTATTAAACCTTGCATTATTAAGGAAGCTTATGGCACAGAAACTTTGGGAGAAATCCGTACAGGTGAATAAAGATATCGAACGTTTCACGGTTGGTCGTGACCGCGAGATGGATCTTTATCTGGCTAAGCACGATGTGCTTGGTTCTATGGCTCACATTACGATGCTCGAAAGCATTGGCTTGTTGACAAAGGAAGAACTGGAACAGTTGCTGGCTGAATTGAAGAATATTTATGCTTCGGCTGAAAAGGGTGAATTTGTGATAGAAGACGGAGTGGAAGATGTACATTCTCAAGTGGAATTGATGTTAACCCGTCGTTTGGGAGATATAGGAAAGAAAATACATAGCGGCCGTTCGCGGAATGATCAGGTGTTACTGGACTTGAAACTTTTTACTCGTACACAAATTAAAGAAATAGCCGAAGCAGTTGAACAGCTCTTCCATGTGTTGGCTCGTCAGAGTGAGCGATATAAAAATGTATTGATGCCGGGGTATACCCATTTGCAGATTGCCATGCCCTCTTCTTTCGGATTATGGTTTGGTGCCTACGCCGAAAGTTTGGTAGATGATATGCTGTTTTTGCAGGCTGCATTCAAAATGTGCAACCGCAACCCGTTGGGATCTGCTGCCGGCTATGGTTCATCATTCCCGTTGAACCGTACGATGACGACAGAGTTACTCGGCTTCGATTCTATGAACTACAATGTAGTGTATGCGCAAATGGGACGCGGAAAACTGGAACGCAATGTTGCCTTTGCATTGGCTACGATTGCCGGCACAATTTCCAAACTTGCTTTCGATGCCTGTATGTTCAATAGTCAGAACTTTGGTTTTGTGAAGTTACCGGACGATTGTACTACGGGATCCAGTATTATGCCTCATAAGAAGAATCCGGATGTATTTGAACTCACACGTGCCAAGTGCAACAAACTGCAATCACTTCCTCAACAAATTATGATGATTGCCAATAATCTGCCTTCCGGTTATTTCCGTGATTTGCAGATTATCAAAGAAGTTTTCCTGCCGGCTTTTCAAGAACTGAAAGACTGCTTGCAGATGACAACCTACATCATGAATGAGATCAAAGTAAATGAGCATATTCTCGATGATGATAAATATCTGCTTATTTTTAGTGTGGAAGAGGTGAATCGTCTGGCGCGTGAAGGCATGCCTTTCCGTGATGCATATAAAAAGGTAGGTCTGGATATTGAAGCAGGTAAGTTCTCGCATGATAAAGAAGTTCATCACACCCATGAAGGAAGCATCGGCAACCTTTGCAATGCGGAGATTTCCGCTCTGATGCAACAAGTCGTTGATGGATTTAACTTCTGTGGAATGGAGAAGGCGGAAAAAACGTTGCTTGGAAGATAAAATAAACTTTCGAAGGATAGTTTTTAAAACTTTCCTTCGAAAAGATTTGGCAGAAACAAGTAAACTACTTATCTTTGCACCCGTTGAAAAAATGCGGAAATAGCTCAGTTGGTAGAGCATAACCTTGCCAAGGTTAGGGTCGCGAGTTCGAGTCTCGTTTTCCGCTCTTTCTTTGAAAGGATGCTCGAATGGTGGAATGGTAGACACGAAGGACTTAAAATCCTTTGGCCATTGCGGCTGTGCGGGTTCAAGTCCCGCTTCGAGTACGAGTATTCTTTAGAGGCTTTATGAATCATTGATTCATAGAGCCTTTTTTTTTTAATGGGTGTACTATGTACGTTTGATTTGTTTTCATAATAAGGTGCAATATTAGGTGTGCTTGGGAAAACATATCAAAATAAAGTTCTATTATTTTTTTATTGTGTTATTAATCTTTTATTTTGCTTTTAGATTATGACCTGATATTATACTAATACTCTTTGCCCCTTTATATTGGGATAATTGATTTTATTGTTAACACTGGAAATACTAGAGAGATGGAAAATGACGATAGGCAGATCGAATTAAAATTTCAGAAGTTTTTTACAGCTAACTTTCCTAAAGTGAAAAACTTTGCTCAGATGCTTCTTAAATCAGAAGCAGAGGCGGAAGATGTGGCTCAAGATGTTTTCTGTAAACTTTGGTTGCAGCCTGAAATATGGTTGGATACTGACAAGGACTTGGATAACTATCTTTTTATACTGACCAGGAATATTGTTTTGAATATCTTCAAACATCAACAAATAGAGCAGGAATATCAGGATGAAGTTGTCGAAAGGACTTTTCTTTATGAGTTGACTGAGAAAGAGGAGATTTTGAATAACGTATATTATAAGGAAATGCTGATGATTGTTCAGCTAACTCTGGAGAAAATGCCGAAGCGACGAAGGTTGATATTTAAACTTAGCCGTTTCAAGGGGCTAAGCCATAAGGAAATTGCTGATAAACTCGATGTCTCGATCCGTACAATAGAGCATCAGGTTTATCTGGCATTAATAGAATTAAAGAAGATACTTGTCTTATTTATTTTTTTCTCAAATATTTTTAAGTAGTCTGTGCGGAGTAGTTGTATTTAGTATATAAAGCCCAAAAAAGAAAGAAAAAGGTTTATGAAAAACTATATTCAACAACTCGTAGAATTATTCGGAAACAATGATTATTCGGCCGGTACGCGAACGAAAGTTCAACGATGGCTGGCTGACGAAGAGCATGTTGACGAAAAAAATGGAGCACTCCGTATGCTTTGGAAACAGGCAGGGGAACGGGGAGTTCCCAATGGAATGCAACAATCAATACGCCAAATGCAACAGAATATAGGAGTAAAGCCTGTTTCTCATAAGAATTATCAGCTATTTGTATGGAGAGCGGCGGCTATTCTTTTACTGGCTGTATCATCTGTTTCTGTTTATCTGATGTTGGAAAAAGAACGACCTGTAAAAGATTTGGTGGAGTGTTATATTCCAACGGCAGAGATTCATGAACTTACCTTGCCTGACGGCACGCATGTCATGCTGAATTCAAAAAGTACCTTATTATATCCGGAACAGTTCAGCGGAAAGACGAGGAGTGTATATTTGATAGGTGAAGCTAATTTTAAAGTGAAACCGGATAAGAAACATCCTTTTATTGTAAAAGCGAACGATTATCAAGTCACAGCCTTAGGGACAGAATTTAATGTAAATGCTTATCCGGAAAGTAATGAATTGGTCGCCACTTTGCTGGAAGGTAGTGTGAAAGTAGAATTCAACAACCTGATATCTAATGTTATTCTAAAGCCTAATGAACAATTGATATATAACAAGCATACAAAAGAACATAACCTGCGATTGCCGGAAATAGATGATGTGACAGCATGGCAACGTGGAGAATTGGTCTTTAGCAATATGCATCTGGAAGATATTTTCACAAGTTTGGAGCGTAAATTCCCTTACGCCTTTGTTTATAGTCTTCATAGTATGAAGAAGAATACCTATAGTTTCCGTTTCCAGAATCAAGCAAGTCTGGGAGAAATTATGGGGATTATATCACAGGTGGTAGGGGATGTAAACTATGTTATCAAAGGAAA
Source organism: Bacteroides congonensis (assembly GCF_900130125.1). Classification (GTDB taxonomy): domain Bacteria; phylum Bacteroidota; class Bacteroidia; order Bacteroidales; family Bacteroidaceae; genus Bacteroides; species Bacteroides congonensis. The sequence goes on along the minus strand of NZ_FQXY01000010.1, from coordinate 48,277 downwards.
TAAATGCTATGTAACCAATAAAAAATAAACCTGTTGTAAAACCTATTTAAATTAGAAATACTATGTAAAAAAGTATCCGGAAGGAATGCCCGTTCCTTCCGGATGTGAAATCAAGTTCTCCTTAATATTAGCGTGTATTGACGCTATTCTGAATGATCCTAGAATAATAACCAATTAACTAATACTAAAGATGCTACAAATTTACGAAAAAATAGCAGAACAAATAGCTCAAAAGCGAGGCTTTCTCACTTTTTTAAGTCTTTTGTTACTAACATCTACCCTTGCTTTTGCTCAAAGTGGTAATAAAATTACTATTCAGCAGAAGAACATCACTGTGATTGATGCTTTGAAAACTGTGGAAAAACAGTCGAAAATGTCTATTAACTACAGTGACTCCGAATTGAAAGGAAAAGAAATAGCAAATCTTAATTTGCAAAATGTTGCTGTGCCGGCGGCACTTGATATAATCTTGAAAGGAACTGGTTTCGCCTATCAAATTCAAGGTAATTATATTATAATCACTGAAAAGAAACCTGCAGTTGCAACACAAACTATGAAGGATATCAAAGGAAAAGTTGTTGATGAGAGCGGTGAACCACTGATTGGAGTTAATATCTCAGTGGATGGCAATTCGACCGGTACAATCACCGATTTTGATGGAAACTTTGCAATAAAAGCTTCAGACAACTCTACTTTGAAAGTATCTTATATAGGATATGCTACTCAAATGGTAACTGTTTCCAAAAAAGATTTTTATCCGATTACCATGAAGCAGGATACGGAGGTGCTAGATGAGGTGGTTGTTACTGCATTGGGTATCAAACGTGCAGAAAAAGCTTTGTCCTATAATGTGCAACAAGTGAAAGGAGATGCCCTTACTACGGTGAAAGATGCCAACTTTGTTAATTCGCTGAATGGTAAGATTGCCGGTGTGACTATCAACAAGAGTTCTACTGGTGTGGGTGGGGCTGCGCGCGTGGTAATGCGTGGTGCTAAATCCATTGAAGGTAACAATAATGCCTTATATGTAGTAGATGGTATTCCTTTGTTTAATACAAATATGGGAAACACGGACAGCGGAATAATGGGTGAAGGGAAGGCCGGAACGGAAGGTATTGCCGATTTCAACCCCGAAGATATCGAAAGTCTTTCCGTATTGAGCGGACCGTCTGCGGCTGCTTTGTACGGTAGTAATGCTGCCAATGGTGTGATTCTGATTACTACCAAGAAAGGCAAAGAAGGGAAAATGCAACTCTCGTTCTCCTCTTCATCCGAATTTAGCAAAGCATACATGACGCCGGAATTTCAGAATACGTATGGTAACAAGAAGGAAATGTACGAAAGTTGGGGTGAAAAGTTGCTTATTCCCACAAGTTACGACCCCAAGAAGGATTTCTTTAACACCGGAACCAATTTTATCAACTCGGTCACATTGACCACTGGTACGAAAGCGAATCAGACTTTTGCTTCCATCTCTTCAACCAATTCGAAGGGTATCGTGCCGAACAATAAATATGAACGTCTGAACTTAACTTTCCGCAATACGGCGACTTTTTTTAACGACAAATTGCAACTCGACTTGGGAGCATCGTATGTGAAGCAAAAAGATAAGAACATGGTGTCGCAAGGACAATATTGGAATCCTGTGATGGCTGCTTACTTGTTCCCTCGAGGAGAAAATTTTGAAGAAATCAAAACCTTCGAACGTATGGACGAAAGCCGTAAACTTCCGGTACAATACTGGCCTGTGGCAGATCCGGTATATGCTTCACAGAATCCATATTGGACTGCTTACCGTAATGTGGCTACTAACGAGAAAAGTCGTTATATGTTCAACGTAGGGTTGACTTATAAGATTACCGACTGGCTGAATGCAGCGGCACGTTTCAGAATGGACGACACACACGTGCGTTTCGAACGCAAGATTTATGCATCTTCCGACCAAAAGTTTGCAGAAGGAACGAAAGGGCACTACGGATACAGCAACTATGAAGACCGCCAAGAATATGCTGATTTCATGTTGAATTTCAACAAGCATATTAATGATTTCAGCATCGCTGCCAATGCAGGTTGGAACTATTCCAACTATTGGGCGCTTGAAAGAGGCTATAAAGGAACCCTTCTTGGTGTGCCCAACAAATTTGCGGCGTCTAATATCGACCCCGTTAACGGGCGTATCTCGGAAGACGGTGGTGATAGCCGTGTGCGCAACCATGCTATTTTTGCTAATATTGAATTGGGTTGGCGAAGCATGCTTTACTTGACATTGACTGGGCGCAACGACTGGAACTCCCGTTTGGTAAATACCGATGAAGAATCGTTCTTCTATCCTTCTATCGGTCTGTCGGGTATTATTTCCGAGATGGCGAAACTTCCTGAGTTTATTTCTTATCTGAAAGTTCGTGGTTCATATACAGAAGTCGGCGCTCCTGTTTCCCGTTCGGGATTGACTCCGGGAACGGTGACTACTCCTATTGTCGGTGGTGCATTGAATCCTACTGGTATCTATCCGTTCACTGATTTCAAAGCCGAACGTACGAAGTCATACGAATTTGGATTAAGCTTGAAACTTTGGAACAAACTGAGTGCCGAAGTGACCTATTATCACTCAAATACATACAACCAAACGTTCTTGGGAAATTTGCCCGGATATACCGGATACAAGAAAATCTACTTGCAGGCAGGCGATGTTGAAAACCGTGGATGGGAAGCATCGCTGGGTTATTCCGACCAGTTCAAATGCGGATTGGGCATATCTTCTACGCTGACTTTCTCGCGCAACATCAACGAAATCAAAGAGATGGTGGAAAACTACCATACCAATTTAATGGAAGCACCGATTAATATTCCCGAAGTGTTGAAAGATAACGGTCGCGTCATCTTGAAAGAAGGCGGAAGCATTCACGACATCTATGCCAATACCTTCTTCAAGAAAGACCACCTTGGCTACGTCGAAGTGAAGAGTGACGGAACGTTCGGTATGGAAAGAGGCGAACCAGTCTACTTGGGCAGGACTTCTCCTGATTTCAATATGGGATGGAGCAATCTGTTGACCTACAAAGGTTTCGGACTCGGTTTCCAGATAAACGGACGCTTCGGCGGCGTGGTGACTTCTTCTACGGAAGCATTGCTCGACCGTTTCGGGGTGTCTAAGCGCTCGGCGGAAGCCCGCGAAGCTGGTGGCGCTTTGTTGAAAGGACAAGGCTTGGTGGATGCCAAGGCTTATTATCAGATGATTGGTACTGGCGGTTATGAAACTTCTGGTTACTATGTTTACAGTGCTACCAACATCCGTTTGCAAGAACTGACCTTGAGCTACACGATGCCCAATAAATGGTTTGGTAATGTTTTGCGGGATGTCACCATGTCGTTTATCGCCAACAACCCTTGGATGCTCTACTGCAAAGCGCCGTTTGACCCCGAACTGACGCCGTCCACCAGCACCTACGGTCAAGGAAATGACTACTTTATGCAACCGAGTGTTCGTAGCTTCGGTTTTGGTATTAAATTTAAATTATAATGACCTCCTTTATCATGAAAAAGATACATCAATATAAACTTTTGGCAGGAATATGCGTCATGTCGCTGTTCGCCTCATGCAATTTTGAAGAAATCAATACCAATCCCTTCGAGATGTCCGAAGGAGAGGGCGCGATGGACGGTTTTGAAGTAGGTGGTTTGGTGACAGCCATGCAGCGAACGGTGATTCCTGTCGGTACGCAAGCGGACGATACTGACGTGATTAATGCCTATCAGATTGCTTATCATCTGTCTGGTGACTGCTGGAGCGGCTTTTTTGGCGAAAACAATAGTAGCGGATGGAATTCGGGCAACAACAATACCACCTATTTCCTAATAGACAATTGGGTGAAAGAGACCTATACGCAATCGTATACCAACGTACTCGACCCGTGGAAGAAACTGAAGATGGCGGCAGAGAAGAACAATACGCCCGAAGTTTTCGCATTGGCTCAAATTCTGAAAATATCCGCTTGGCACAAAACACTTGAAAGTTTCGGACCGATGCCTTATTCTCATGCTGCGGATGCCAGCATGAATATACCGTTTGATGCGGAGAAGGATATATATGAAGCCATGTTCAATGATTTGACCGAAGCAATTGCCATTATGACCGAAAAGTCGGAGAATGGTGTAAATGTGATGGGAACTTACGATGCAGTGTATGCAGGTAACGCTACCAAGTGGGTGAAATATGCCAATTCTCTGATGCTTCGTTTGGCTATGCGTGTCCGTTTTGCCGATGAGCAATTGGCTAAGAAGTACGCTGTGCAGGCAGTGAAACACTCTGTCGGTGTGATGACTGCTAAAGATGATGCGGCTCAGATGAGCCAGGGAGCAGGTATGACCTTCCGCAATAATATTGAGTGGCTTGCCGGAAATTATAACGAAGCTCGCATGGGTTCGTCCATGTTCTCTTATCTTATGGGATATAAGGATCCTCGTCTGAGCGCCTATTTCTTGCCGGTGAGCGACAAGTGTAATTATGGAGTGGAAGCTTACGATGGAAACAAATACCAAGCCGTTCCTCCCGGACATACGCATGGACAGAACTCGGATTACGAATCGTTCTCCAAACCGAACATTCAGAGTGGTACTCCTACTTATTGGTTGCGTGCATCGGAAGTATACTTTCTACGTTCTGAAGCAGCTTTGGTATGGGGTGGCGAATTTGGCACTGCCGATGCACTGTATAAGCAGGGGATAGAAATGTCGTTCCAGGAGAATGGCGTCTCTGCTTCAGCAGATGATTATATGAATACAGGTTTGATTCCGACTGCCCATCAGGTCGGTGGATGGAATTACAATTATTCAGCTGCAGCGCCGTGCAATACGACCGTCAAATTCGAAGGTTCCAATGAAGAAAAGTTGGAAAAAATCATGATTCAGAAATGGATTGCTCTATTTCCAAATGGGCAGGAAGCTTGGACGGAGTGGAGGAGAACCGGCTATCCGAAGTTGAATCCTATCAAGACGTTGCGCGGGCAGTCGCAAGGTGCAACTATTGAAGGAGGTGTCCGTCGTATGATATATCCTACAAGCTTTTATCAAACGAAAGAAGGAGAGGATATCTATAGAGCAGCTTTGGAATTGTTAAAAGATCGCGCTGGCAATCCTGAGAATATAGATATGTCTTCTACCCGTTTGTGGTGGGATTGCAAGTGATAAACTATGAATTGTTATTTTTTATATAGATGAAACACATGAAATCATTAAGAAAATTATTATATATCGTTCCGATGTCGTGCATGGTTGCCACCTTCTCTTGCACGGATGTGGAAAATATAGAAATTGAGCATATCGGTGGTTACGCCACTATGAACAATGCGGAAAGTGAAGAATATTATGCCAATCTTCGTGCTTATAAGGCAACTGCTTGGAACTATGGTCGCCCTGTAGCTTTCGGATGGTTCTCCAATTGGTCTCCTGCTGGTACCTACCGAAGAGGTTATTTGAGTTCCATGCCCGACAGTATGGATATTGTGTCTATGTGGAGCGGTGCTCCCGGACCCAATGAGATTACTCCCGAGCAGAAAGCCGACAAGGAGTTCGTACAGAAAGTGAAAGGTACAAAGTTGCTTGAAGTAAGTCTGCTATCTTATATAGGTAAAGGAAAAACGCCTGCTTGGGTATATGCCGAAGCCGAGAAAAAGGCAGATGAAGAGGGTTGGACCGAGACGCAGTTGAATGCAGCCAAGAAGGAAGCCCGCTGGAAGTTTTGGGGATTTGAAGGAGAGTTTGAAAGTGAAAACCATTACGAATGTCTTGCGCGTTTTGCCAAGGCTCTTTGCGATTCGCTGGAGACAGGCGGATGGGACGGCTATGATGTCGATTGGGAAATTGGAAGTGGTGTGTTCGATATGGATGGAACGTTGAGTTCAAACAAACATCTGATTTATTTGGTTAAGGAGATGAATAAATACATTGGACCGAAGAGCGATCCGGAAGGTAAAGGACACAAATTGATTTGTATAGATGGTGGCATTTATAGTTTAACTAGAGAATTGGACGGATACGTGGATTATTGGATTACGCAGAGCTATGGAAGTGCCAGACCCAATATTGAAGGTTACGGTGTCGACCCCAAGACAATCATTACCACAGAGAACTTTGAATCGTATGCTGCCAGCGGCGGGCAATTGTTGCAGCAGGCTGCTCATATGCCGTCACAAAGTTACAAAGGCGGAGTTGGCGCTTATCGTTTCGATAACGACTATGATAATACGCCCGACTATAAATGGATGCGTCAGGCCATTCAGATAAACCAGCGTGTCTTCAATGAGTGGAAAGAAGCTCAGAATAAGAAAGAAGAAGAACCGCAAGAATAGTCACATTTGTAAATCAGTAAAAGCAAAGAATTATGAACAGACATATATTCAAATTTTGTGTAATAGGCATCACTGCATTGCTGCCGGTTGCTTGCAACGACAGTGAAAATGACTTGTTGGAACCTAAGGTATATTTTGAAAACAAAGAAAATACGTTTGCTATAGAAGATGATCACGAGACAATGACTTTCGATTTGGCTTCAAGGCTTTCTGCGATGACCGCTTCGCAGGTTGATGTGTCATATTCCATAGCCGAGCCGAGTGTGGTGGACGAGTATAATACGAAGAACGGGACGTCTTACGAAATGTTCGACCCATCTCAAGTGAAACTGAGCAGTGCAACTTCGGTCATTCCCGGCGGAAAGTTGTATGCAGATAAAGTAACGATGGAACTCACGGGGTTGGATGCGGTAGAAGAAGGAAAGTCGTTCATCCTTCCGGTGCGGGTTCGCTCTACTTCCGTATCGGCGCTTCCCGACACGAGTATTGCATTCTTCATTCTTTCCAAGCCGATAAAAATTCTGAATGTCGGTACATTCAACGGCAATTATGTGTCAGTAAGATTCCCGGCAGGCACTTATTTCACGTCGTTCACGTATGAGACGCTGATATATCTCAATTCAATCTCCAATAACAATACGGTGATGGGAACAGAAGGTGTCATGATTCTCCGCATTGGTGATGCTCCGGGAACCCCGAAGGATTATCTGGAGGTTGCAGGAAGACAGCACTACAATGTTTCGGAAGGTCTGAAAACGGGACGTTGGTATCACGTTGCGTTGACCTACGACCAGCCTTCGGGAAAAACCGGTTTGTATGTCAACGGTGCCAAGTGGGCAGAATCCGCTTGGGCTATTCCCGGTTTCGACCCCAACTCTGATGTAGGTTTCAATATTGGTATGCTTCCGGGCTTCCAGTGGGGAACACGTCCGTTGCGTGGTTACTTGAGTGAGACTCGTGTCTGGAGTGTGGCCCGTACGGAAAACCAATTAAAGCAGAATATGTTAGGTGTAGACCCCAATTCGGAAGGTTTGGCGTTGTACTACAAGTTTAACGGTACGGACGTTCAGCAGGGTGGAACTATTATGGATGCTACGGGGCGCATCAATGGTACGACCAACGGAATCCGTATCCATACATTGGCTACTCCGGTAGTTGTTGAATAATAGAAAGGAGTAAAACTACATTTTTTCTGGAAACCCTGCGAAGTGCGCTGAGAGGCATGTTCGCAGGGGTTCTCTTTCCCTCTTATTCCAATGCCGTTTTCTGTGTGGTGTAATTGGGGGGCGAATACTTATTTCTTTTAGATAAAAAGAAATAGAGAAGAGTTATTCGTGCGTAATTGTTAGTCGTTCTTCATGAACTGGTCAGGAAATCAATCGGTAAACAGGAAAGCCCCAGTATGGGCATAATCGATTCCAGAAGTTTAAAAACCTCTCACCATGTTGATACAGACAGGGGAATGGACGGCAATAAGAAAATCAAAGGACGGAAAGAGCATATTGTGGTGGATACCTTAGGACTTCCCATGGGCATTAAAGTACATGAAGTAAATCAAAACAGCTTCTTACGTGTATCATCCATATCCCCTCATTCTTTTGAAGTTTCATTCAAGGTCAGGAATACAGGGAAATATGATGGCGAAGAAGTCTCCCAACTTTATTTGAGAGATGAATACGCTTCGGTAGTGCAGCCGCTGAAACAGTTGAAATACTTCGAACGCTTTTATTTAAAGTGTGGAGAGGTTAAGGAAGTGAAGTTCGTTTTGTCTGAAAGTGATTTTACGATAATAGACCGGAATTTGAAAACGGTAGTGGAACCGGGGACTTTTCAGATAATAGTCGGGACGGCTTCGAATGATATTAGATTGCAGGCAAAAGTGGTGGTAAGATAAGATATCGGTATTCGATAGAAAAGACGTTGAAATCCTCGCCAGGCAACAGTGAGTATCTATTGTCTGACGGGGATTTTTCGTTTACCAAGGGGGAGTTTGTAGTTGACGACAAGCCTCTTTATTTCAGTTTAATGAATATCAGATATCCACCCTTTCCTGTGTTTTCCTGCCACCATATGCACCGGCAGCACAACATAATGCGGCTCCGATCAAAAGAGCAAAGAATGAAACCAAAGCAGACCGTGCAGCAGCATCTGTTGCCTTGTCGGCAGCCACAAGTGCCTTATGTTTGATCTCTTTCCATTCTTGTGCCGCCTTTTGCAGATTGGCTTCCAGCTTGTCTATCTGTTCTCCGGCTTCTGCACGTGCGTTATCTATCAGATTCATATACTGATTCACTGTCTTGTCCGCTTCTACTTTGGACATATTGGTGTTGTTGGCTATCGCTTTGGACAAATCGTTCCGGTCAATCTTTTGACTTAGATTCTCCGCACGCTGTTTCAAGCGATCCAGAAAACTGTTGATGGCTTCATCCGCTTCCTGAGGAGAGGCGACGATTTCCTTGACGGATTTACTTAAGTCATCTTTTACCTCTTCCAGTTGTTTGTTCAAATAGTCCGGCTGCAATTCCTTCACGTTGCTTTTGATTAGTGCGGTACGAATGTTTTGTGGAATGTTTTCTTCTTTTAAAGTACCGTTGAAATCAATCTTCCCGAACAAATCTTCTGCTTTCTCAGATAATGCGGAAACACCGTTTCCGACAATGCTTCCTGCTCCGGATAAGACGTTACCGGTAACAGATGAGACGGCTCCCAAAGCATTGGCGGTCATTTTTGCGGCTCCGACAGCCAGGAAGATTCCCAATATGGCAGCAACAATAAGGGTTGTTGCCCAAACAAGAAAACCATGTATCATTCCATCCATGCCCGCTAGTTTTCCTGCAACAAATCCGCCTGCTGCCATACTGACAATCAGTATGACGGCAGAACCGATGCCGACAGCAGTGCCGATGCCTGAAGCCGGATGTTCGGACAGAGGATCGAGCATGAATAGTCCGATACTTGAATTTAGAATAGATAGCAATACGGATATTGCCAGTACGGTCATTACACCACCGAAAACGCTGCCCCAGGATATCCTGTCCTTAAGGTCAGCCAAACTTAATTTTCTCATAATCGTAAGGTTTTTGAGTTAATATTGTATTCATACTTCAGAAAGAAAACAGCCCGGAAAGATTTTTTGTTTGGTAATTTTTGTGATGACATTTATGTGTTGTGTTAAAAAAAATAAATATCCTTCGAACCATATTTTTTCATGTACTGTTGTTTCAAATGAGAACGTAACTAGTGTTGAACCAGTATATTCAGTTGTATTATGGACTTACATTCAGGATTGCCCTATTGGGTCATTAAAAACTCGTTATTGGATTATTTTCATCCATTGAAAGATGATTACTCTACGGATATCGTAGTGGTTGGCTCCGGGATAACCGGTGCTTTGATGGTGCACGAATTGTGTAGTGCCGGTTTGAAATGTTGTGTCGTTGACAAGCGTAGCATTGCGACAGGAAGCTCTGCGGCGAGTACTGCTTTATTACAATATGAAATAGATGTTCCTCTTTGCTGTATGTCGGAAATGATTGGGGAGGATAATGCTGTATCCGCATACCGTGCGTGTCTACAGTCTATTTCCGACATTGAAAAGGTGTTGGAATCGACGGGGGTGGATGGCTGTTTTGAGAGGGTACCAAGTCTGTTCTATGCCAGCACTTCGAAAGATGAGCAACTTGTGAAGGAAGAATATGAGATGAGGAAAAAACATAATCTGCCTGTCCATCTGCTCGGGAAGGAAGAGATAAAGAAACGTTATAAGTTGGAGGCACCGGGCTGTGGATTGTTGAACGAGGTGTCGGCACAAATTGACGCTTATAGAGCAGCTACCGGTCTGTTGCTTTACCATATGAAGGAAGACGGGCTAAAAGTTTTTACGCATACGGGTGTAAAGGAATGTGTTGAGAAGCAGGGGGGATATGTCATAGAAACAGACGGAGGACATAAGATTAATTGTAAATATGTGATTGTGGCAGCCGGATTTGAAGCTGGAAAGTTCCTGCCGCAAGAGATTATGGATTTGACGTCAACTTATGCATTGGTGTCACATCCGGTGAATCCCGCTGAGCTTTGGCCTGAGCACTGTCTGATTTGGGAAACTGCCGATCCGTATTTATATATCCGGACTACCGGTGGCAATCGTATCATCATTGGCGGTGAAGATGAGAAGTTCTGCGATCCGGAACGCCGTGATGCCTTGCTTAGAAAGAAAACCCGCATATTGGAAAAGAAATTCAAGAAATTGTTTCCGGATATTCCTTTCAAAACTGAGATGGCATGGTGCGGCACGTTCAGTACCACAAAAGATGGTTTACCTTTTATCGGTACGTGGCCGGGCAAGGAGCGGATGTTCTTTGATTTGGGGTATGGCGGAAACGGCATAACTTTCAGTATGATTGGTGCACAGATTATATGTAGGCAAATACAGGGCATGGAGGATGAGCGCAGCAAAATCTTCGGCTATGAAAGGATTGAAAAATATTGGTGAATAAAAGAACGGTTTGTGGAAAAGAATTGCTCTTATTTTGAAAATATCTCTTTATTTTTGCATTAGCAAAACTATTAAGAGTGCATAAAATGGGCTTTTCATTCTTTAAACAAATTTTTTCGGGGAGAAAGCAAAAGACAGAAAAGATTGAACCGTCGGGACCATCCATGCAATTTGTATTGAACTATTCGGAAGGTCGTGAACAGACGTCACGAGTCTCCAAAGAAGAAATTCGGCGGGCGATCGAGAATCTGGATAAATACGGGGACGTATGGCTTAGTAACTGTCGTACTGTAATCACTCCTTACGGCAACTGTTCGGGGATATCGTGTATGGCTGTGCCGGATGGCAATCCGCAGGTTGCCGTATATTTTGCCATGACTGACGGGTTGATGAGGTATGTCTGTGGTGGATATAGATCGGATGATATTGTCCGGATGTTCTATAACTACTTCGAACGGCTTGAAATTCCGGAAATCAGTGATTGGGAGAAAGGGCATTACACTCCGGTGCCTCCTGACGATGAGCCGTATTATCTGTATGTGGACAACGAAGAATACAAATATATCACTTATGAAGATGTTTTAGCAGCTCTCGAGAATCTCGAAGCCGGTAAATGTGCTTCGCTGTTGTTGAGGACTCCCGGTTGCCAGAACGGTTATCTGGAAGTGAGAGGGACGAAAGACGATTATATCGTTGAGACAGGAGGGAATAATGAAGAAGGGGATTGGGTGGTGTTCATGACTCATGCCCCTTATATCGGGCGTGTCAGATACTGGCTTTACAATTATTACCATAAACGTGAATTTCCTCGGATGACGGATGAATGGGTGGACATAACGGAGGAAGTCGCCAACGATGAATAAAGGATAAATGACTTATCGAAAGAAAACGGATATACAATAATTTGTAACAATGAAACACAGTGAAACGGTAGCTGTTGCCATTGACAAAATATGGAAAAGCTACGACAAAGAACAAATGTGGGAAGGGTATGAACTTCTGCGTCAGGCAGCGGAAAAGGGAGATGCAGATGCTTGCTGCTATCTTGGACGGTGCCATTTGGGGGAGGAATTTGTCTGGTGCGGGGCGGAATTTCCCGTAGATGAGGAACTGGCGTCCCGGTTGATAAAGGAGAGTGTGCGTCTGGGTAGTGCCGATGGGGTATTGTGTGCCTTGCGTACCGGCAACTTGTCTCCCGCAGTTCGGAAAACGATGCCTTTCGCTTCGCTTGAGGAAGCTTTTACGGCGGTGCAGCAGCAGGCGCAGGAGGGAGATGCCTTTAGTCAGTATATGGTGGGAAACGTCCTGTTCTATGGCGATTATCTCGTTATTCGTGGCGACGAAGAAAGCCGCAAGTACAATTCTGGAGATGAATATTATGCTTTTGCTTATCCCATAGCGGCACAATACTATGAAAACTCGTTCGATAATGGTCTGCCTGCTGCATTCGGCAATTATCGTACGATTTATGAGTCCGGACTGGCGGATATTGATGAAGAGGTATACGAAAACTATCTGAAACAGCTTGCTGATACAGGTGATCCGCTTACTTGCAATGACTATGGCAAGTTGCTGGAAGATGAGTATGATGATGCGGAAGGAGCCTTCCATTATTATTCGATGGCAGTGGAGCGCGGAGATGTCCAGTCCGCCTATAATGTGGCTGTGTGTTACGGAACCGGTTATGGGGTTGATGAAGATTTGGATAAGGCCTTTGAGAATTATATGATAGCAGCGGAAGCAGGCAACGCAAAAGCACAGTTCCAGATAGGAAACTTTTATTTTGAAGGGCGTGGCAATATTGCACAGGATTATGCCAAGGCAGTTGTATGGTTGAATAAAGCGTATCAAAATATGGATGATGAGGACTCTTGGCAACCGGCAGCCGAGCTTGCCATCTGTTATCAAAATGGTCTTGGTACTTTTCAAGATGATGATGCCGCATTCGAATTCCTTTCCGAGATAGAAGAGAATGATATGCTTGGTGAGGTGTGGGAGCCTCTTGATGCCATGGTGCTGAACGCTCTCGGTGTTGCTTATGGATTCGGACGAGGGACAGAGCAGGATATACCGCAAGCGATAGAGTATTTCGATCGTGCTATAGAATATGATTCGGACGAGGCGAAACAGAACAAGGCTTGCTTTAAGAAAACACTTTTTGGTGGTTGGAAGATGAGATAGCGGTATTTTTATTTCTTATTTTGCCTAATTGGATTAGCTTCATTACTTATTCTTTTTGCGGAGCACTATAGTGGAACGCAAAGTACACTATAGTGGAACGAAATAAAAGTAACGAATGAAATAAGTCTGAATAGTGAATCAGTTATAAAAGAATGCCTATAGAAATCAATAAGAATAAAGGGCTATTAGATGCTTAGTCTACCTTATTATAAGGCCAGTATCTTTGAACTGTCACCTACAAATCAATATTATATAACTTCAACTTATTATATAAAGTTTTCCGGTCAATATCCAATAATTGCGCAGCTTTGCTCTTGTTGTTTCCGGTTTGGCGCAATGCTTCCAGAATATGTTCTTTTTCAGTCTCTTCATTGCGGAGTGCCATACTACTACTACTGGTGGGTACTGGAACTTCCAGCAATTCAGTTCCCAGTTCCAATAAAGTAATAAAACTTCCTTGTGCCAATAAAGTCGCTCTTTTGACGATGTTCTTCATCTGCCGTATATTTCCCGGCCAGTGATAACTCAGCAAAGCCTGTGACGCTTTTGTGTCAAAGCCGATCAGATGCTTGTCCAGTTCCTTGTTGGCCTGGTCGAGGAAGAAATTAGCGAAGAGCAGAATGTCCTCTTTCCGTTCTTTCAAGTCAGGCATCCGCAAAGTGAATTCATTAATACGGTGGTAAAGATCCTCGCGGAACGTTCCCTTTTCGATAGCTTGTTCCAGATTCTCGTTGGTAGCGGATACCAGTCGGATATCTACGGATATTTCCTGTGTAGAACCGACCGGACGTATCTTCCTTTCTTGCAGGGCACGAAGTAATTGAATCTGCACCTCATAACTAAGATTCCCGATTTCATCCAAAAAGATAGTGCCGCCGTTGGCTGCGACGAAAGCTCCGGTTTTGTCCGTCAGTGCACCCGTGAAAGAGCCTTTCACATGACCGAAAAACTCGGAAGCTGCCAGTTCCTTGGGGATAGAGCCGCAATCTACGGCAATAAACGGCTTGTCACTTCGTTTGCTGAGCTGATGGATACGATGCGCCACATATTCTTTTCCCGTTCCGCTGGAACCGTTTATTAGTACGGACATATTGGTCGGGGCCACCAATCCTACATAATTGTATAGTTGCTTGGCGGCATCACTTTCTCCTTCCAGATAAGAGTGGAGAGTTTCGGAAGTACCTTGTGATGAATGGGAAGTGCCTTTTTTAGGGTTGGAAGAGCTCCGGACTGTAGAATGAGTTGCCGCCGGACTACTTTCCGCCTGCAAAGCCTCGGATATTTTCTTCAGTAACTCTTCAGGATTCACAGGCTTGGCAATATAATCCCGTGCTCCGAGCTTCATCGCCAGTACGGCAGACTGAATATCCGCATACCCTGTCATGATAATCAGAGGAATATCCATTCCCCGTTCATTCATCCATTTCAACAAATCGATACCCTCGTAATCGGGTAGCCGTAAATCTGATAATACCAGGTCAACAGTCTGACTTTCGATATGCTTCCGGGCACGCGCAATATTACTCACTGACGACACCTCAAACCCTTTTTTGCCTAACCAGGTTTTGAGCATCATCCCAAAAGTTATATCATCTTCAACTATTAATATGGCTTTCATGATGTCAGGTTTTGATTCTTTTAAGTCACAAAGGTAAGATGATTTAGGCGAAAGTGGTATATTTGCAAACTTAAATTAAATAAAAGCGTTATGAAAAAGATTGTATTGATATTATTAACCATATCGTTTTGCGGGTTAACTTCCTGCAAAACCGGAACAAAAAAAGGAGGAGACATGGATAAAGAGACATTGGTAAAGATTGAAACAACTGCCGGAGACATCAAAGTGAAGTTGTACAATGAGACACCAAAGCATCGTGATAATTTTATCAAACTGGTGAAGGACGGAGTATATGAAGGGACATTGTTCCATCGTGTCATCAAGGATTTTATGATTCAGGCAGGCGACCCGGATTCAAAGAATGCGCCGAAAGGAAAAATGCTGGGTTCAGGAGATGTGGGTTATACCATTCCGGCAGAATTCGTATATCCGAAATATTTCCATAAGAAAGGCGCTTTGTCGGCAGCCCGTCAGGGAGACAATGTAAACCCAAAAAAAGAATCTTCCGGTTGTCAGTTCTATATCGTGACAGGTAAGGTCTACAATGATTCTACATTGCTCGGTATGGAAAGCCAGATGAATGAAAATAAAATCAACGTTATTTTCAACTCATTGGCACAGAAGCATATGAAAGAAATCTATAAGATGCGTAAGGAGAACGATGAAAACGGACTTTATGACTTACAGGAAAAACTGTTTGCCGAAGCTCAGGAAATGGCTGCTAAAGAACCGGAATTCCACTTCACTCCCGAACAGATTGAAGCATATACTACCGTAGGCGGTACTCCGCATCTGGACGACGAATATACTGTATTCGGCGAAGTGGTGGAAGGTATGGACATCGTGGATAAAATCCAGAAGGTCAAGACAGACCGTAGCGACCGTCCCGAAGAAGATGTGAAGATAATAAAAGCGACAATACTTGACTAAATGATATGAAAATCAACAGGCACATTCTTGACAATGGGTTGCGTCTGGTACATTCGCAGGACGAAAGTACGCAGATGGTGGCCCTTAATATATTATATAATGTGGGAGCTCGTGACGAACACCCCGAACATACCGGCTTTGCCCATCTGTTCGAACATCTGATGTTCGGCGGCTCGGTGAATATTCCCGATTATGATATGCCGCTTCAACTGGCGAGTGGCGAGAATAATGCCTGGACGAACAATGATATCACCAATTACTACCTCACTGTACCTCGTCAGAACGTGGAAACCGGCTTTTGGCTGGAATCCGACCGTATGTTGAGCCTTGATTTCAGCGAACGGAGTCTGGAAGTGCAGCGAGGTGTAGTCATGGAAGAATTCAAGCAGCGCTGTCTGAATCAGCCTTATGGAGACGTGGGACATCTTCTCCGTCCTCTGGCTTATCAGGCGCATCCCTATCAATGGCCTACCATCGGCAAAGACCTGTCGCACATTGCCAACGCGACACTGGAAGAGGTAAAAGCATTCTTCTTCCGCTTTTATGCCCCGAACAATGCGATTCTGTCCGTGACAGGTAATATCACTTTCGAAGAAGCGGTAGCGCTGACAGAAAAATGGTTCGGCCCTATTCCCCGTCGGGAAGTTCCCCGACGGAATCTTCCGCAGGAAGCGGAACAGACAGAAGAACGCCGGTTGACGGTAGAACGGAATGTTCCCCTCGACGCCTTATTCATGAGTTACCATATGTGCGACCATCGCCATCCGGATTATTATGCTTTTGATATACTGTCGGATATATTGAGCAACGGACGTTCCAGCCGTCTGAACCAGCGTCTCATCCAAGAGAAACAACTATTTTCGAGTATCGACGCTTATATCTCAGGCAGCGTAGACGCGGGATTGTTTCATATTGCCGGAAAACCATCTGCAGGCGTGACTCTGGAACAGGCCGAAGCCGCTGTCCGTGAAGAATTGGATTGCCTGCAACAGGAACTTGTCAGCGAACAGGAACTGGAAAAAGTAAAAAATAAATTTGAGTCTACCCAAATATTCGGTAACATCAATTATCTGAATGTAGCTACCAACCTTGCTTGGTTCGAGTTATTGGGACAGGCCGAAGACATGGAAAAAGAAGTAGACCGTTATCGCTCCGTCACTGCTGCGCAGTTGCAGACTGTAGCTCAATCGGCTTTCCGGAAAGAGAACGGGGTTGTACTCTATTATAAAAGTAAATGAGGATTTTTTATCAGGCACGGATTACGCGGATTTCACGGTTCTTAGAAATATGGTTGCATAAGACAACAACGTAATCCGTGCCTGATAAATCCTAATTTATAAAACAAAAATAATGAAGAGACTATTTGATATATACAGAGACCATTACAAAGCACTGATTTATCTCGGATTACCTATTGTCATCGGACAGATAGGCGTTATTATACTCGGATTTGCCGATACACTGATGATTGGGCATCATAGCACAATAGAACTGGGTGCGGCATCTTTCGTGAATAATGTGTTCAATCTGGCTATCATTTTCAGCACCGGATTTTCGTACGGACTGACGCCCATTGTGGGCGGTCTGTACGGTACCCGCCAATACGCCCCTGCCGGACAAGCCTTACGCAACAGTCTGCTGGCAAATCTGATGGTCGCACTTCTGCTGACTGTCTGCATGACTGTCCTTTTCCTGAACATAGAACGTCTCGGACAACCGGACGAGTTGATTCCTCTGATTAAACCTTATTATCTGGTTCTGCTTACTTCTCTGGTGTTTGTCATGCTTTTTAACGGGTTCAAACAATTTACGGACGGAATCACAGATACCAAAACCGCTATGTGGATACTGCTGGGCGGAAACGTCCTGAACATCATCGGCAACTATATCCTGATTTATGGGAAGCTCGGATTTCCCGAAATGGGCTTGTTGGGAGCGGGTATCAGCACCCTGTTTTCACGTATCGTGATGGTCATCGTGTTTATCATCATCTTTGTACGCAGCTCTCGTTTCGTTCGCTATAAGATAGGTTTTCTCCGCTTGGGATGGTCACGTGCCATCTTCGGGCGATTGAACGGACTCGGATGGCCGGTTGCTTTCCAGATGGGAATGGAGACAGCCTCTTTCAGCCTGAGCGCCATAATGATCGGCTGGCTGGGGACGATTGCTCTGGCTTCCCATCAAGTTATGCTGGCAATTTCCCAATTCACCTTTATGATGTATTACGGGATGGGTGCTGCCGTAGCCGTTCGTGTCAGTAACTTCAAAGGTCAGAATGATATAATCAATGTACGCCGTTCCGCCTATGCCGGTTTTCACCTGATGATGACATTGGGTGTCGTACTTTCTTTCATCGTCTTTCTTTGCAGGAATCACTTGGGAAGTTGGTTTACCGACAGTCCGGAAGTAGCCGCTATGGTTACTTCCCTTATATTTCCCTTCCTCGTCTATCAGTTTGGTGACGGATTGCAGATTACTTTTGCCAACGCTTTGCGTGGAATCTCGGATGTAAAGCTGATGATGGTCATCGCCTTTATCGCCTATTTTATCATCTCCCTTCCCGTAGGTTACTTCTGCGGCTTTATAATGGAATGGGGCGTGGTAGGTGTTTGGATGGCGTTCCCTTTCGGACTGACAAGTGCAGGATTAATGCTTTGGTGGCGGTTTCACCATATGACGAAACTTCCCGACTCCAAGCTCCGAACCTAATACTTAAAAACTTAATATTTAATACCCGATGGCTTCCTTCCGTTTCACAAAGTTAAAAATCACCGCCGGTTACACGTTGTTACTGGCAATACTTCTTTTTTCTTTGGTGTTTGTACATCGGGAGATGGAAACCTTGTCGGCTGCGGATGACCAGCAGAACCTGCGGACGGACAGCCTTCTGGCTCTTCTCCATGAGAAGGATCAGAATACAATTCAGATGTTACGGGTGTTGAGCGAAGCAAACGACAGCCTTCTTTCCGCTTCGGAAATCGAAGAAATCATATCCGAACAAGACTCTATCATTGTTCAGCAACGGGTGCAACATCGCGTCATAACCAAACGTGATTCTTTGATAACCACCCCTAAAAAGAAAGGTTTTTTCAAGCGGCTGTCGGAAGTATTTGTCCCTTCCAAACAGGACAGTGCCGTATTAGTCAACACATCACTGGAAATAGCCACAGATACCATTCTCGAACCGACTTCTTCAAAAGACTCCCTGCAACAGAAAATCCGCATGGCTACGGAAGAGAAACGGCTGCAACGCAGAAAAACAATCCGCCGCACCAGTACGAAGTACCAGCGGATGAATACTCAGTTGACAGCCCGGATGGATACCCTGATAAAACAATACGAGGAAGAGATGACCTTACGTGCCCGTCAGGATGCCGAACTCCAACAGGAAGTGCGAATGCGTTCGGCGCGTATCATTGCCGGCATTGCCATTGGTGCCGTATTGCTGTCCGCCTTTTTCCTGATATTGATTATGCGGGATATCTCCCGTAGCAACCGCTATCGCCGTGAACTTGAAATAGCCAACAGGCGGGCGGAAGACCTGCTCGTCGCCCGTGAGAAACTGATGCTTGCCATCACTCATGACTTTAAAGCGCCGCTGGGCTCTATCATGGGATATACCGAACTTCTGTCCCGACTGACTGAAGACGAACGCCAGCGTTTCTATCTCGACAATATGAAAAGTTCTTCGGAACATTTGTTGAAACTGGTAAGTGACTTGCTCGACTTCCATCGGCTCGACCTCAATAAAGCGGAAGTGAACCGTGTCACTTTTAACCCTTCCCAACTCTTTGATGAAATCTATGTCAGTTTCGAACCATTGACCGCTGCCAAAGGACTGACTTTGCAATGTCACGTAGCTTCGGAATTAAACGGAAAATATATCAGCGACCCTCTGCGACTCCGGCAAATCGTGAATAACCTTGTATCCAACGCCGTAAAATTCACACAGAAAGGCGAAATCACCCTCACGGCCACTTATGACTCCTCTAAATTGACAATAGCCATTGCAGACACCGGAAAAGGGATGGCAACAGAAGACCGTGAACGCATCTTCCAGGAATTTACACGTCTTTCCGGTGCGCAAGGAGAAGAAGGTTTCGGGCTCGGCTTGTCCATCGTGAAAAAACTGGTTACTTTGCTCGAAGGAAAAATCAGCGTAGAAAGCACACTGGGTGAGGGGAGTTGTTTCACCGTCGTTTTGCCGCTTTATCCGATTGGAGAATCCATCATGGAAAGTAAACCATCATCCGAAAGCGAAGCTATGGATATGGACGAAGGGGCGACTGTCGTTCCCTCGATGAAAGTAATCCGAGTCCTCTTGATTGACGATGATAAAATCCAGCTTAGTCTGACAGCCGCCATGTTGAAACAACACGGCATTGATGCGGTATGCTGCGAGCAACTCGAAGAGCTGATAGAACAACTCCGAACCTCAGTGTTCGACGTACTACTGACAGACATACAAATGCCGGCCATTAACGGCTTCGATTTAGTGAAACTGCTGCGTGCGTCTAACATACCGCAAGCAAAGACCATTCCTGTGATTGCCGTGACCGCCCGTAGCGAAATGGATAAAGCTGTCCTGCACGAACATGGCTTTGCCGGATGCCTGCATAAACCATTTACCGTGAAAGAACTACTGCTGACCGTCAACGAAGGACAGCTTTCGGCCGACGAAGCCCATATCACAGAAGACATGGGAAACACCGGAATAAACTTCTCCGCACTTACCGTCTATTCCGAAGATGATTCCGAAGCGGCCTACTCTATCATTCAGACCTTCATAGAAGAAACCAAAAAGAATATTGAACGGATGCAGCAAGCCCTGGCCGATAAAGAAACGGACGGAATAGCCGCCATGGCGCATAAGCTGCTCCCCCTTCTCACACTGATAGGTGCATCCGAAGCCATAACCCCTTTGAAATACCTGGAATCCTGTCGTGGAGAATCTTTCACGAGTGAGATAGGCGATGCAACGTCGACTACATTGTCAACAGTTTGTATGATAATCAGCGAGGCGGAAAGCTATTTGATGTCGATGAAAAACGACGATTAGGCAGAAATATTCTACTCCTTAGCCAGTCATTATATCTTTCTTGCCGTTATCCAAACCTTTTCTCAAAATAAATTGTTTACTTTGTGTCACCTTATTTACACTGGCACATTTTTACATGAAACGAAAATGGATACGATGGGTAAGCTGGATACTGCTTACTCCTATAATACTCTTTGTAATACTAATGGTATTGCTTTACATTCCGCCCGTACAGAATCTTTTGCGTCGGG
This sequence comes from Bacteroides congonensis, assembly GCF_900130125.1. GTDB lineage: Bacteria > Bacteroidota > Bacteroidia > Bacteroidales > Bacteroidaceae > Bacteroides > Bacteroides congonensis. The sequence goes on along the minus strand of NZ_FQXY01000010.1, from coordinate 27,417 downwards.
AGGTAACTGCTTATGCATCAAAAGTAACCGGAATGCAGATTCAGGTGGAACGGATTGACCTTCGTTTTCCGCTCAATCTGTTGGTACGTGGCGTGGAAGTCATTCAGCAGCCGGACACACTCTTGTCTTTGGAAAGTCTGAATGTACGCGTGCAGGCATGGCCGCTCATCAAAGGAAAAGTCGAAGTAGACGAAGTGACCTTGAACCGGGTTGCCGTCAATTCTGCCAGTATGATAGAAGGAATGCAGATACAAGGAGTTTTAGGACACTTTTTCTTGCAAAGTCACGGCGTTGACCTATCCAATGAAATAGCAGTCATCAACCAGGCGGAACTCTCCGACACCCACGTGCAACTGCTGATGAACGACACCATGACTACTCCGAAAGATACTACAGCTTCCGCCCCCATAAACTGGAAAGTAGACCTTCATCAACTGAAACTGAAAAACGTATCGTTCAGTATGCAACTTCCTGCTGACTCCATGCGGATGGCGGCACATATCGGCGAAGCAGCTATTGACGATGCCCGGGCCGACTTGAAAAATCAGTTCTATGGTTTGAAGAAGTTCCTGCTATCGGGCACTTCCGCCAGCTACGACACCGGAGCCGCCAAGCCCGTCGATGGTTTCGACGCTTCCCATATTGCCGTTCGTGATGTCCGCATCGGTCTTGACTCCTTATTATATAAGGGTAGGGATATGAACGCCATCATTCGTGAATTTACCATGAACGAACGTTCCGGACTAAGCATCACCTCACTGACAGGCAGGGCATACTCCAACGATTCAATCATTAGCATTCCCGGCTTGAAACTGCAAACTCCTCATTCCGAAATAGATTTATCCGCTAATACTTATTGGGAACTTGTCAATATCCCGACTACAGGACGCCTTTCTGCCAATCTCAATGCCTATATTGGCAAAGAAGATGTTATGCTATTCACCGGAGAACTGCCGGATAGCTTCAAAGAAGCCTATCCTTTCCGTCCCCTTGTTATCCGCGCCGGTACGGACGGCAACCTGAAAGAAATGCAGATTTCCCGTTTTACGGTTGACCTTCCGGGCGCATTCTCTTTAGAAGGCGGCGGTATCCTCGAAAACCTGGCTGACAGCATCACCCGTTCGGGAACCATCGGGCTGAAGATGATTACTCAAAACCTGAACTTCCTGACTGCTTTGTCCGGTGAAGCTCCTAATGGAACGATTGTCATCCCCGACAGCATGAACATGGTTGCCCAGGTTGACATCAAAGGCCCTGAATACAAAGCAAAACTGCACCTGAAAGAAGGACAAGGAGCAATGGATGTGAACGCTGCGCTAAACACAGCTACCGAAGTCTACAAAGCCGACCTGAAAATTGACAACCTTCAACTCCATAACTTCCTGCCGAAAGACTCTATTTACGAACTCTCTCTCTCGGCAACTGCCGATGGACGCGGCTTGGATATTATGTCTTATCACTCTTACGCCAAACTGGATTTGACGTTAGACCAGCTTCACTATGCCCAATACCATCTCTCCAATGTTAATCTGACGGGAGCTTTGAAAGGTGCATTAGTGACAGCTAATCTGACAAGTGATAATGCTCTGTTGAAAATGACGACAGATGCCGAATACAACCTGGCACACAGCTATCCCGACGGAAAAGTAACGGTTGATGTTACCCAACTCGATTTACACGAACTGGGACTGATGCCCGAACCGATGAAGCGTCCGCTCGCTTTCAATCTTTCTGCCGAAGCCCGTCAGAACCGTGTCTTTGCGCACCTGATATCAGGCGATATGAAACTCAACCTGAGTGCCCGTTCCGGTGTTAATCCTTTGATTCGTCAGTCTACCCATTTCGTAGATGTATTGATGAAGCAGATAGAAGAAAAGGCCTTGAACCATGCCGAACTGCGCGAGGCATTGCCGACAGCCATTCTCTCTTTCTCCGCAGGAAAAGAGAATCCGCTGGCCTATTTCCTGGCTACCAGGAACATATCTTATCATGATGCTTCCATGAAATTCGGCACAGCCCCCGATTGGGGAATCAACGGTAAGGCTGCCATTCATGCATTGAAAATGGACACGTTACAACTGGATACCATCTTCTTCACCGTCAAACAAGATACCACGCTTATGAAGCTGCGTGCCGGAGTGATAAACGGGCCGAAGAACCCGCAATTCTCTTTCTCCACCACTCTGACAGGAGAAATCCGTGACCGTGACGCAGAATTACTGGTAGATTACAAAAACGGCAAAGGAGAAACAGGCGTATTATTGGGTGTCAACGCCCGTCCTCTTTTCGAAGGACAGGGCAGGGGGAATGGAATAGCTTTTACGCTGATTCCGGAAAATCCGATTGTCGCCTTCCAAAAGTTCCATTTCAACGAGAATCACAACTGGATATACCTGCATAAGAATATGCGTGTATATGCCAACGTGGATATGTGGGATGAGGAAGGAATGGGATTTCGAGTCCACTCTGTGCAAGGAGATACGGTATCTTTGCAGAATATAGACGTCGAAATACGCAGAATCCGCCTGCAAGAGATTACGAGCGTATTGCCTTATTTTCCCGAAATAACCGGATTGTTCTCATTGGAAGCTCATTATATACAGACAGAAAAGGATTTGCAACTCTCAGCTGAGGCGTCTATTAATGAATTGACCTATGAACGCCAACGTATCGGTGACGTTGCATTGGGCGCTACCTGGTTGCCCGGCGAACAGGGAAAACAATATCTGAATGCTTACCTGAATCATGACCAGGTGGAAGTACTGGTAGCGGATGGAAAACTACTTCCCACCCGGACGGGTAAAGACAGCCTGGAAGTGAATACGACACTGGAACATTTCCCGCTCCGGGTAGCCAATGTATTTATTCCCGACCAGATGGTCACCTTGTCCGGTGATATGGATGGTAATCTGAACATCACGGGCAGCACGGAGCAGCCTTTGATAAACGGCGAACTGATACTGGATAGCGTTGCCGTCCTTTCCCGCCAGTATGGTGCCCGTTTCATGTTTGACAATCGTCCTGTGCAGATAAAAAATAACCGGCTGTTATTTGATAAATTCGCTATCTACACTACATCGAAGAATCCGTTTACCATTGACGGCTATGTAGACTTCCGTGATATGAGCCGTCCGATGGCAAACCTGAATATGCTGGCACAGAACTATACGTTGCTGGATGCCAAACGCACCCGTGAAAGCCTGGTTTACGGTAAAGTATTCGCCGATTTCCGTGCAACGGTGAAAGGGCCTTTGGAGGGGCTTAATATGCGTGGAAACGTAAGCCTGTTGGGCAATACCGACGTCTCGTATGTCTTGACCGACTCACCATTAACCGTACAAGACCGCTTGGGAAGCCTTGTGACCTTCACCTCATTCAGTGACACCACGACCGTTGTCCGCCAGGAAGTGCCGACCGTCTCGTTAGGCGGACTGGATATGGCGATGATGGTGCATATCGACCCGTCCGTCCGGGTAAAAGTCGATTTGGACGCAAGCAATGACAACCGCATCGAATTGGAAGGCGGCGGTGACCTCTCCATGAAATACACTCCGCAAGGCGACCTGACCCTGACCGGACGTTACACCTTGAGTGGCGGCTTGATGAAATACGCCTTACCGGTGATTGCCGCGAAAGAATTTGCCATTGACAACGGCAGCTATGTGGAATGGACGGGAAATCCGATGGATCCGATGTTGAACTTCAAGGCGACCGACCGCATCCGTGCGTCCGTATCCGAAGGGGAGAACGGCGGAAGCCGCATGGTCAACTTCGACGTCTCCGTCGTAGTCAAGAACCGTTTGGATAATCTTTCGTTTGCATTCGATGTGTCAGCTCCCGAAGATGCGACCGTACAAAATGAACTGACTGCTATGGGTGCCGAAGAACGCGGTAAACAAGCACTATATATCATGGTAATGAAAACTTACCTCGGCACCGGGCCGATTGGCGGTGGCGGCGGTGGACTCGGTAAACTGAACATGGGTTCCGCCCTGACTTCCGTATTGAGCAGCCAGATTAACTCATTGATGGGTAACCTGAAGAATGCAAGTCTCTCTGTCGGTGTCGAAGACCATGATAACTCGGATACGGGTGGCAAGCGCACGGATTATAGTTTCCGTTATTCGCAACGTCTCTTCAACAACCGTTTCCAGATTGTGATTGGCGGGAAGGTATCAACAGGCGAGAATGCGGCGAACGATGCCGAATCCTTTATCGATAATATCTCTCTGGAATACCGTTTGGATAGGACAGGGACACGCTACGTCCGTCTGTTCTATGACAAGAACTACGAGAGTGTGCTCGAAGGCGAGATTACGGAAACCGGAGTCGGTCTGGTACTTCGCAAGAAACTGGATAAGCTCAGTGAACTGTTCATCTTTAAGAAAAAGAAGTAAGCATGAAAAGTATATATAGTAACATAGTAGTAATAAGTCTGATTGGTATCATCCTGTTTTCCGGCTGTTCAGTGACAAAGCATCTGCCCGAAGGGGAAGTGCTTTATACCGGTAGTAAAACTGTTGTAGAGAATAAATCGACTACACCGGTAGGTGTGACAGCTCTGACTGAAATTAATGCCGCTCTCGACAAAACTCCCAGTACGAAAATGTTCGGCGGATTTCTGCCCATCCCTTTCAAAATGTGGATGTACAACGATTTCGTGAAATACAAAAAAGGCTTCGGCAAGTGGATGTTCAACCGCTTTGCCGCCAACCCGCCTGTCTTTATCTCTACCGTCAATCCGGATGTCCGAATCAAAGTAACAACCAACCTGTTGCGTGATTATGGCTATTTCAACGGAAAAGTGACTTACCAAACACTGGTCGACAAGAAAGACAGTCTGAAAGCAAGTATCGTCTATACGGTAGATATGAAGAATCCCTACTTCATTGATACGGTTTATTATCAGCGTTTCACCCCTCAAACCCTACGGATTATGGAGCGCGGACGCCGGATGTCCTATATAAGTCCCGGCGAACAGTTCAGCGTGGTAGACTTGGACGAAGAACGTACCCGCATCAGCACGCTGCTGCGTAACCGCGGATATTTTTATTTCCGTCCCGACTATATGACATACCAGGCAGATACAACCTTGATTCCCGGCGGACATATCAGCCTGCGCTTGATTCCCGTTCCGGGATTACCCGCTGCTGCACAACGTCCCTATTATGTAGGCGATGCGTCTGTCTATCTGTTTGGAAAGAACGGCGAAGCTCCGAACGACAGTATGCTATACAAGAACCTTAGTATCCACTATTACAATAAATTACAGGTTCGTCCCAATATGCTCTACCGTTGGCTGAATTATCAGCAATTTGTGCGTAATGCCCAGATGCGCGCTTCCAACCGCACCCGCCTTTACAGCCAGTATCGTCAGGAGCAGGTACAGGAGAAACTTAGCCAACTGGGAATATTCAGCTATATGGACATACAATACGCTCCCAAAGATACGACAGCCCTCTGCGATACATTGGATATTACGATGCAGGCCACTTTCGCCAAACCGCTGGATGCCGAACTGGAACTTAATGTAGTAACCAAAAGTAACGACCAGACCGGTCCCGGTGCTTCATTCGGAGTCACCCGTAACAACGTATTCGGTGGTGGAGAAAGCTGGAACGTAAAACTGAAAGGTTCTTATGAATGGCAAACCGGTGGCGGAAACAAAAGTTCGTTAATGAACAGTTGGGAAATGGGGCTTTCCACATCTCTCACCTTCCCGAGAGTCGTATTCCCCCGCCTGGGTAAAATGGAATTTGACTTCCCGGCTACCACTACATTCCGCCTATACGTCGATCAGTTGAACCGTGCCAAGTATTACAAACTATTGTCATTCGGTGGAAACGCAACCTATGATTTCCAACCGACCCGCACAAGCCGTCATAGCATTACGCCTTTCAAACTGACGTTTAATGTCTTACAGCATCGTACGAAAGAATTCCAGGAAATAGCCGCTGCCAATCCTGCGCTATATATCAGCTTGGACAACCAATTTATCCCGGCCATGGAATACACATACACCTATGACAACGCTTCGGCACGCCGGGTAAAGAATCCTATTTGGTGGCAATCCACTGTTACTTCTGCCGGAAACTTGACATCTACCATCTACCGTGCTTTTGGCCGTCCGTACGATGAAGAAGGGAAAAAGCTCCTGGGTGCGCCGTTCTCCCAATTTATGAAATTCAACACCGAATTCCGCCATTTATGGAATATGGATAAGAATAATAAGATTGCTTCCCGCGTAGCACTGGGTGCTCTCTTCTCTTATGGTAATTCCACCATAGCCCCATATAGCGAACAATTCTACGTAGGTGGTGCCAACAGTATCCGTGCCTTCACGGTACGTAGCATCGGACCGGGTGGATACCATCCTGAAGAAAGCCGGTATTCCTATCTTGACCAGACAGGAACTTTCCGCTTCGAAGCGAATGTGGAATATCGTTTCCGCATCTTCAAGAGCATCTGGGGAGCCACCTTCCTTGATGCAGGAAACGTCTGGCTGATGCGTAAGGATGAGGCTCGCCCCAATTCGCAGCTCCGCCTGAAAACTTTCCCGAAACAGATCGCTTTGGGCACGGGGCTCGGTGTCCGCTACGACATGGATATCCTCGTCTTCCGTCTCGACTTCGGTATTCCTTTACATCTGCCGTATGACACGGAACGGAGCGGTTATTACAATGTCACCGGAGCTTTCTTCAAGAATCTGGGAATACATTTTGCTATCGGTTACCCCTTCTAGTGAATGATTTTTGTACGCTTTTAGTGAATAATGATTGATATTTGTCCTGTCGGTATCAACTATTTTTGTAAATTTGCACCGAAATCTGATGCCGTTGACATCACTAACCTTTTAATATTACACAATTTATGAAACCAACTTTATTCTTATTGGCAGCCGGTATGGGCAGCCGTTATGGAGGCTTGAAACAATTGGATGGTCTGGGCCCTAATGGCGAAACTATTATGGATTACTCTATCTATGATGCTATCAATGCCGGATTTGGCAAGCTTGTATTTGTAATCCGCAAAGATTTTGAACAAGATTTCCGTGATAAAATTATTTCCAAATACGAAGGCCACATTCCTTGCGAACTGGTATTCCAGTCTATCGACGATCTTCCCGAAGGCTTCACTTGCCCGGCAGACCGCACCAAACCTTGGGGTACTAACCATGCGGTGATGATGGGTGCCGATGTGATTAAAGAACCGTTTGCGGTAATCAACTGCGATGACTTCTACGGTCGTGACTCTTTCCAGGTAATGGGTAAATTCCTTTCCGCTCTTCCTGAAAATTCAAAGAACGTTTACTCAATGGTAGGTTTCCGTGTAGGAAATACATTAAGTGAGAGCGGTACAGTATCCCGTGGTATTTGTAGTACAGATGCTAAAGGTCTGTTGACTTCTGTCGTAGAACGTACAAAAATTCAACGTCTTGACGGCGAAGTGAAATACATTGACGACAACGGTGAATGGACTGCTACTCCCGACACTACTCCGGTAAGTATGAACTTCTGGGGCTTCACTCCTGATTACTTTGCATACAGCGAAGAGTTTTTCAAAACTTTCCTGAGTGACCCGAAGAACATGGAAAACCTGAAGAGCGAATTCTTCATCCCGTTGATGGTGGATAAATTGATTAATGACGGAACTGCGACAGTAGAAGTTCTTGATACTACCAGCAAATGGTTCGGTGTTACTTATCCGGAAGACCGTCAGAGCGTAGTAGACAAGATTCAGGCATTGGTAGATGCCGGTGAATATCCTGCCAAGTTGTTCTGATTAAGAAAATATTGAAATAAGGCGTAGGCTATGCAGTTTAATGCATATCTACGCCTTTTTTGTGTCCTTACTATTAAATTCCATCGTCTCGGAAGCAGCTAATTCCGTTTGGATGCGTTATCTTTGCAGTCCAAAATCTTATAAATCAGAGACAGAAGTGATTTCAGTAGAAGGATTATCAGTAGAATTTAATGCGACGCCGCTTTTTTCGGATGTCAGTTATGTCATTAATAAGAAAGACCGTATTGCGCTGGTCGGCAAGAATGGTGCGGGTAAATCCACCATGCTCAAGATATTGGCGGGCTTACAGTCGCCGACACATGGAGTCGTAGCTACTCCGAAAGATGTTACCATCGGATATTTGCCACAGGTCATGATTCTCTCCGACAACCGGACGGTGATGGGAGAGGCGGAACTGGCATTCGAACATATATTTGAACTTCAGGCGAAGCTGGAACGGATGAATCAGGAACTTGCCGAGCGGACAGACTATGATTCGGAAGAATATCACCAGTTGATAGACCGTTTCACCCACGAGAACGACCGTTACCTAATGATGGGCGGCACAAACTATCAGGCGGAAATTGAACGGACACTTCTCGGACTCGGCTTCAGCAGGGAAGATTTAGAACGCCCCACTTCGGAATTCTCCGGTGGATGGCGTATGCGTATCGAATTGGCAAAACTGCTGCTTCGTCGTCCGGATGTACTCCTGCTCGACGAGCCGACCAACCACCTTGATATTGAAAGTATCCAATGGTTGGAGAATTTCCTGGCAACCCGTGCCAATGCAGTTGTGTTAGTCAGCCATGACCGTGCTTTCCTTAATAATGTGACTACCCGTACGATTGAGATTACTTGTGGGCAGATTTATGACTATAAGGTGAAATATGACGAGTTTGTCGTTTTGCGCAAGGAACGTCGCGAACAGCAACTTCGTGCCTACGAAAACCAACAGAAACAGATACAGGACACGGAAGATTTTATCGAACGCTTCCGCTATAAGGCTACCAAAGCCGTGCAAGTGCAAAGCCGTATCAAGCAACTGGAAAAGATAGACCGCATCGAAGTGGACGAAGAAGACAACTCCGCATTGCGTTTGAAATTCCCGCCTGCCAGTCGTAGCGGAAACTATCCCGTTATCTGTGAAGACGTGCGCAAAGCCTATGGTGACCACGTCGTTTTCCATGACGTGAACCTCACCATCAACCGGGGCGAAAAAGTCGCATTTGTCGGTAAGAATGGTGAAGGTAAGTCTACTTTGGTAAAATGCATCATGGGAGAGATTGATTTTGACGGTAAGCTCACCATCGGTCACAATGTCCAAATCGGCTATTTCGCGCAGAACCAAGCCCAGATGTTGGACGAAAACCTGACGGTATTCGATACCATCGACCGTGTAGCTACAGGAGATATCCGTCTGAAGATACGGGATATACTGGGCGCTTTCATGTTCGGCGGCGAAGCCTCGGACAAAAAGGTGAAAGTCCTCTCCGGCGGTGAACGTACCCGACTGGCAATGATTAAGCTGCTTCTCGAACCTGTCAACTTCCTGATTCTCGACGAACCGACCAACCATTTGGATATGCGTTCAAAAGATGTATTGAAGGAAGCCATCCGCGAATTTGACGGAACAGTCATTCTTGTCAGCCACGACCGTGATTTTTTGGACGGGCTTGCGACTAAAGTATATGAGTTCGGTGGTGGAGTAGTGAAAGAACACCTTAGTGGCATCTATGAATTCTTGCAAAAGAAAAAGATAGACAGCCTGAACGAACTTCAGAAAGGAGCGTCATTATCGTCTTCTCCTACGGCTTCTGCCAAAGGGGCTGAACAGGATTCGGCGCAGCCTTCAGAGAACAAACTCTCTTATGAAGCGCAGAAGGAACTGAATAAGAAAGTGAAGAAACTCGAACGGCAGGTAGCGGATTGTGAAACCTCGATAGAAGAAACCGAGTCAGCGATTGCCATAGTTGAAGAGAAAATGGCAACTCCTGAAGGAGCTTCAGACATGAAACTGTATGAACAGCATCAGCAACTGAAACAGCAGTTAGATACCATCGTCGAAGAGTGGGAGCGTGTTTCGATGGAGCTGGAAGAGGTGAAAGGCTAGAACAAAACAACGGGTGTTAAACGTTATATATAATGAACCTGTAACTTTGACACCAAATAGCATGATAATTCTATAATTATTATATTGAATATGAAAGTAACCAAGTATTTACCAATTCTTGCCGTATGCCTTATGACAACAGGATGTAACAGTAAGAAAGAGGCCGTGCTGACGTCCGGTATCGACCTTGCTAATCTGGATACCACGGCTATGCCGGGTACAAGTTTTTATCAATACGCTTGTGGCGGTTGGGTGAAAGACCATCCGTTGACGGACGAGTACTCCCGTTTCGGAACATTCGACATGTTGCGTGAAAACAGCCGTGAACAACTGAAAGCCTTGATTGCCGAACTGGCTTCAAAGACAGACAACGCTCCGGGCAGCGCCGCTCAAAAAGTGGGTGACCTTTACAACATCGCAATGGACAGCGTGAAACTGAACCAGGAAGGTGTAGCTCCGATTAAAGTCGAACTGGAAGCTATCGACGCGCTCAAAGATAAGAAAGATATCTACGCATACATCGCCGAAAGCCAGAAGAAAGGCATCCGCCCTTACTTCACCATGTTCGTAAGCGCCGATGATATGAACAGCTCCATGAATATGGTGCAGACCTACCAGGGCGGTATCGGAATGGGACAACGCGACTATTACCTTGAAGATGACGAACAGACTAAAAATATCCGCAACAAATATCAGGAACACATCGCCAAGATGTTCCAGTTGGCAGGCTATGATGAAGCTACCGCACAAAAAGCGGTAAAAGCCGTGATGAACATCGAAACCCGCCTTGCCAAAGCAGCCCGTTCACAGGTAGAACTGCGTGACCCTCATGCCAACTACAACAAGATGGACATGGAAACGCTGAAAAAGAACTTCCCGACTTTCGATTGGGATACATATTTCACTATCTCCGGTTTGAAAGACCTCAAAGAAGTGAACATTGGTCAGCCTGCTGCCATGAAAGAAGTTGCCGATGTTATCAATACCGTACCATTGGAAGAACAGAAACTATATCTGCAATGGGGATTGATAGATGCCGCCGCTTCTTATCTGAGCGATGACTTCGAAGCTCAGAACTTCGACTTCTACAGCCGTACCATGTCCGGCAAAAAAGAAATGCAACCTCGTTGGAAACGTTCTGTAAGCACGGTAGACGGTGTGCTCGGCGAAGTAGTAGGACAGATGTACGTAGAAAAATACTTCCCCGCTGCTGCCAAAGAACGTATGGTCACACTGGTGAAGAACCTGCAAACTTCTTTGGGCGAACGCATCAAAGGACTGGAATGGATGAGCGAACCGACCAAAGAGAAAGCTTTGGAAAAACTGGCTACCTTCCATGTAAAAATCGGTTATCCGGACAAATGGAAAGATTATTCCGCACTGGAGATTAAAAACGATTCTTACTGGGCAAACATTGAACGTGCCAACCAATGGGATTACAATGAAATGATTGCCAAAGCCGGTAAGCCCGTCGACAAGGACGAATGGCTGATGACACCGCAGACTGTCAACGCATACTATAACCCGACTACGAACGAAATCTGCTTCCCCGCAGCCATCCTGCAACCGCCATTCTTTGATATGAATGCCGACGACGCCATGAACTACGGTGCTATCGGAGTCGTTATCGGACATGAAATGACCCACGGATTCGACGACCAGGGACGTCAATATGACAAAGACGGAAACCTGAAAGACTGGTGGACGGAAGAAGATGCCAAGAAGTTCGAAGAACGTGCCCAAGTGATGGTGAACTTCTTTGACAGTATTGAAGTTGCTCCGGGCGTACATGCCAACGGTGAACTGACTCTCGGTGAGAACATAGCCGACCATGGCGGTCTGCAAGTTTCCTACCAGGCTTTCAAGAACGCAACAGCGAACGCACCGCTCGAAACTGTTGACGGATTTACCCCCGAACAACGTTTCTTCCTTGCTTACGCTAATGTATGGGCGGGAAATATCCGTCCGGAAGAAATTCTCCGATTGACCAAACTCGACCCCCACTCATTGGGCAAATGGCGTGTAGACGGCGCGCTTCCTCAAATCGGAACATGGTACGAAGCATTCAACATTACCGAGCAAGACCCGATGTTCGTTCCTAAAGACAAACGAGTGTCTATTTGGTAATAGTTTTTGAATAGAAACCAGCTTTGCGAAGAAGCGTTGATTTTTCATATAGAAGAGTCAACGCTTTTTTTTATTAATTCACACCTTATTTATTACGTACGATGAACAATATTTCGTAACTTTGCGCATCAAATACTTAATAGGCAATTCAATGTCAGAATCTAAAAGAATAAAAACTGCACTGGTATCTGTATACCACAAAGAAGGTTTGGAAGAAATTATTACCAAACTTCATGAAGAAGGAGTAGAGTTTCTGTCAACAGGCGGAACTCGTCAGTTTATTGAATCATTGGGATATCCTTGTAAGGCGGTGGAAGATTTGACCACTTATCCTTCTATCCTCGGTGGTCGGGTAAAGACATTACATCCGAAAATCTTCGGAGGTATCCTTTGTCGCCGTGGACTGGAGCAGGATATGCAACAGATTGAGAAGTATGAAATCCCTGAAATAGATTTGGTAATTGTAGACTTGTATCCGTTTGAAGCTACCGTAGCTTCCGGCGCATCCGAAGCAGACATTATTGAAAAAATAGATATAGGCGGAATCTCATTGATTCGTGCCGCAGCCAAGAACTATAATGATGTTATCATCGTAGCTTCACAGGCTCAATACAAACCATTGCTGGATATGTTGATGGAACATGGCGCCACTTCTTCACTTGAAGAACGCCGTTGGATGGCAAAAGAAGCGTTTGCCGTTTCTTCCCACTATGATTCAGCTATCTTCAACTATTTCGATGCAGGCGAAGGCTCTGCCTTCCGTTGCTCGGTGAACAACCAAAAGCAACTCCGCTACGGTGAAAACCCGCATCAGAAGGGGTATTTCTATGGAAATCTGGAAGCTATGTTCGACCAGATTCACGGAAAGGAAATCTCTTACAACAACCTTCTCGACATCAACGCGGCCGTTGATCTGATCGACGAATTCGACGACCTCACTTTCGCTATCCTGAAGCACAACAATGCTTGCGGTCTGGCTTCACGCCCTACCGTATTGGATGCATGGAAAGACGCATTGGCAGGTGACCCTGTTTCTGCTTTCGGCGGCGTGCTGATTACCAACGGTGTTATCGACAAGGAAGCAGCCGAAGAAATCAACAAGATTTTCTTCGAAGTGATTATCGCACCGGATTATGACGTGGATGCACTCGAAATCCTGGGGCAGAAAAAGAACCGCATCATCCTCGTCCGTAAGGAAGCCAAATTGCCGAAGAAGCAATTCCGCGCCTTGCTGAACGGCGTATTGGTGCAGGATAAAGATACTAATATTGAAACGGTAGCCGACCTGAAAACCGTGACAGACAAAGCTCCTACTCCGGAAGAAGTAGAAGATATGTTGTTTGCCAACAAAATCGTGAAGAACAGCAAGTCCAATGCCATCGTGTTGGCGAAAGGCAAGCAACTTCTCGCAAGCGGTGTAGGACAGACTTCACGTGTAGACGCATTGAAACAAGCAATTGAAAAAGCTAAATCATTCGGTTTCGACCTGAATGGTGCAGTGATGGCTTCGGATGCCTTCTTCCCGTTCCCCGACTGTGTGGAAATTGCGGATAAGGAAGGTGTTACGGCTGTTATCCAACCGGGAGGTTCGGTAAAAGACGACCTGTCATTCGCTTATTGCAATGAGCACGGTATGGCGATGGTTACTACCGGTATCCGTCATTTTAAACACTAATAATAAGAATAAAGAATGGGATTGTTTTCTTTTACACAAGAAATTGCGATGGACTTGGGCACAGCCAATACCATCATCATCACGAACGGAAAAATCGTGGTGGATGAGCCTTCGGTTGTAGCCTTGGATCGTCGTACGGATAAGATGATTGCCGTTGGGGAAAAGGCGAAGTTGATGCATGAAAAGACCCACGAAAACATACGCACTATCCGTCCGTTGAGAGACGGTGTGATTGCCGACTTCTATGCTTGCGAGCAGATGATGCGCGGATTGATTAAACGGGTAAATACCCGTAACCACTTATTTTCACCTTCTCTTCGCATGGTGATCGGCGTTCCTTCGGGAAGTACGGAAGTCGAACTCCGTGCCGTTCGTGACTCGGCCGAGCATGCCGGCGGACGTGACGTCTACTTGATTTTCGAACCGATGGCTGCGGCAATCGGTATCGGTATCGACGTAGAAGCACCGGAAGGAAACATGATCGTCGATATAGGTGGCGGGTCTACGGAAATTGCCGTTATCTCCCTCGGAGGTATCGTTTCCAACAACTCTATCCGTGTTGCCGGTGACGACCTGACTGAAGATATCCGCGAATACATGAGCCGTCAGCATAATGTGAAAGTCAGCGAGCGTATGGCGGAACGTATCAAGATAAACGTAGGCGCTGCCTTGACCGAACTGGGCGAAGGTGCTCCCGAAGATTATATTGTTCACGGCCCGAACCGTATCACAGCCCTTCCGATGGAAGTACCCGTATGCTATCAGGAAGTAGCCCACTGTCTGGAGAAATCAATCTCGAAGATTGAAACGGCTATCTTGAGCGCGTTGGAATGTACTCCGCCCGAACTTTACGCTGACATCGTGCACAATGGTATCTACCTTTCCGGTGGTGGCGCACTGCTCCGTGGACTGGACAAGAGACTGACTGACAAGATTAATATTCCTTTCCACATTGCGGAAGATCCTTTGCACGCTGTTGCCAAAGGTACAGGAGTTGCGTTAAAGAATGTAGACCGTTTCTCCTTCTTAATGAGATAAATCAGGGATGAGGAATTTAATAAACTTCCTTCTGAAATACAATTACTGGTTCCTCTTTATCATATTAGAGGTAGCCAGTTTTGTTTTGTTATTTCGGTTCAACCGCTATCAGCAGAGTACTTATTTTACTTCTGCCAATACGGTTGTGGGGGCGGTTTATGAAGTTTCGGGAGGAATTACCTCTTATTTTCATCTGAAATCGGTCAATGAAGACTTGTTGGATCGTAATATGTTGCTTGAGCAGCAAATCACGAATCTGGAGAAAGCCTTGAAAGAGCGTCAGGTCGATTCGGTGACTGTCAACAGTATCCGTCAGATGCCGCAGAATGATTATCAACTGTTCAAGGCGCATGTGATAAAGAACAGCTTGACACTGCCTGATAACTACATAACCCTTGACAAAGGTTCTTCTTCCGGCATCCGCCCCGAGATGGGAGTGGTAGACGGCAACGGAATTGTAGGTATTGTGTACGAGACGTCTCCTTCTTATTCGGTCGTGATTTCCGTATTGAACAGCAAGTCCAATATAAGTTGTAAGATTATAGGCAGTGATTACTTCGGTTATCTGAAGTGGGAGCATGGAGATTCGCGCTATGCCTATCTGAAAGACCTGCCCCGTCACGCGGAATTTAATTTGGGAGATACCGTAGTGACCAGTGGCTTCTCAACCGTATTCCCGGAAGGTATTATGGTGGGTACGGTAGATGATATGTCCGACTCCAACGACGGGCTGTCTTACCTGTTGAAGATAAAACTGGCTACCGATTTCGGCAAGCTCGGTGATGTCCGTGTAGTAGCGCGCAACGGTCAGGAGGAACAGAAGAAACTTGAAAACAAGGCGACAAAAGAATGATTATCACCTATATACATAGAATCGGATGGTTTATCGGACTGGTACTTCTTCAGGTGCTTATCCTGAATAACGTACATATAGCGGGATACGCTACTCCCTTTCTCTATATTTACTTTATACTGAAGTTCAACTCCGGCACTTCGCGGAATGAACTGATGCTGTGGGCCTTCTTTTTCGGACTCACCATCGACGTGTTTGCCGATACTCCGGGGATGAATGCGGCTGCTACCGTGCTCCTCGCTTTCCTTCGTCCTTCCCTGCTGCGTCTGTTTACTCCCCGTGACAACCTGGATAGTTTCATTCCTTCTTTCAAGACGATGGGAATCACTCCTTTCCTTAAATATACTACTGCAAGTGTTTTTGTGCATAGTTTGGCATTACTCTCCATTGAGTTCTTCTCGTTTTCCGGCATTTGGCTGTTGCTGCTGCGGGTGTTACTTTGCACCATTCTGACTGTAACTTGTATTGTGGCTGTTGAAGGTATAAGGAAGTAAAGATGGCAAAAGATTATAGATTAGAGAAGCGCAAATTTGTTATCGGCGGCATTGCCCTGTCCATTGTTCTCATTTATCTGATACGGCTTTTCGTGTTGCAGATAACGACGGACGACTATAAAAAGAATGCCGACAGCAACGCTTTCCTGAATAAGATTCAATATCCCTCGCGCGGAGCTATCTACGACCGTACAGGCAAACTGCTGGTATTCAATCAGCCTGCCTATGACATTTCGATTGTTCCGAAAGAAGTGGAGAATCTGGACACGCTCGACCTGTGCCAGTCATTGAACATCACCCGTGCCCAATTCCTGAAGATAATGAGCGACATGAAAGACCGTCGCCGCAATCCGGGATATTCCCGTTATACCAACCAACTGTTTATGTCGCAGCTTTCGGCAGAAGAATGTGGCGTCTTTCAGGAAAAACTGTTCAAGTTCCGTGGCTTCTATATTCAGCGGCGTACCATCCGCCAATATTCTTACAATGCCGCCGCACATGCTTTGGGTGACATCGGAGAAGTTTCCGCCAAAGAAATGGAAGCGGATGAAGAAGGATACTATATCCGTGGTGACTATGTCGGAAAGTTGGGTGTGGAGAAATCATATGAAAAGTACCTGCGCGGAGAGAAAGGAATTGAAATCCTGCTCCGTGATGCGCATGGCCGTATTCAGGGGCATTATATGGATGGTGAATACGACCGTCCATCCGTCCCCGGCAAGAACCTGACACTAAGCCTGGACATTGATTTGCAGATGTTGGGTGAACGTTTGCTGAAGAATAAAATCGGAAGTATCGTAGCCATCGAACCCGAAACCGGAGAAATCCTCTGCCTGGTATCCTCGCCGAACTATGACCCGCATTTGATGATCGGCCGTCAACGGGGTAAGAACCACCTGATGTTGCAACGCGACAAGATGAAACCCTTGCTGAACCGTGCTTTGATGGGTGTCTATCCGCCGGGTTCTACCTTCAAGACAGCGCAAGGCTTGACTTTCCTGCAGGAAGGAATCATCACCGAGCAAAGCCCTACATTCCCTTGTTCACGTGGTTTTCATTACGGCAGACTGACGGTAGGTTGCCATGCTCACGGAGCACCGATTCCGTTGATACCTGCCATCGCTACATCGTGCAACTCCTACTTCTGTTGGGGGCTGTTCCGTATGTTCGGTGACCGCAAGTACGGTTCGCCGCAGAATGCCATCACCGTTTGGAAAGACCATATGGTTTCGCAAGGATTCGGCTACAAACTGGGAGTCGATTTGCCGGGTGAGAAACGCGGGTTAATCCCGAACGCGCAATTCTATGACAAAGCCTATCGCGGGCACTGGAACGGACTGACCGTAATCAGTATCTCCATCGGTCAGGGAGAAATCCTGTCCACCCCGCTTCAGATAGCAAACCTGGGAGCAACGATAGCCAATAGGGGATATTTCGTCACACCGCATATCGTGAAGGAAATCCAGGACAATCAGATAGACAGTCTCTACCGTACTCCCCGCTATACCACTATCGAAAAAAGACATTACGAGTCGGTGGTGGAAGGTATGCGTGCCGCCGCTACGGGTGGTACTTGCCGAATGCTTTCCATGATGGTTCCGGATTTGGAAGCCTGTGGAAAAACGGGTACGGCACAGAATCGCGGTCACGACCACTCGGTATTTATGGGCTTCGCGCCGATGAACAAACCGAAAATAGCTATCGCCGTCTATGTGGAGAACGGTGGATGGGGTGCTACATACGGAGTTCCTTTCGGGGCACTGATGATGGAGCAGTATTTGAAAGGCAAGCTCTCGCCGGAGAACGAGTTGAGAGCGGAAGAATTTAGTAACAGAGTGATATTGTATGGTAACGAGGAACGATAGTTTGTGGAAAACACTGGACTGGGTAACGATTTGCATTTACCTGCTCCTGATTGTCGGTGGATGGTTTAGCGTCTGCGGGGCGAGCTATGATTATGGCGAACGCGACTTCCTCGATTTCTCTACCCGTGCCGGCAAACAGTTCGTATGGATTATCTGTTCCTTCGGACTTGGATTTGTGCTGTTGATGTTGGAAGACCGTATGTATGATATGTTCGCGTACATTATATATATAGGGATGATTCTCTTGCTTATCGTCACTATCTTTATTGCGCCGGACACGAAAGGTTCCCGTTCCTGGCTCGTGATGGGCCCGGTCAGCCTGCAACCCGCCGAATTTGCCAAGTTTGCCACGGCCCTGGCGCTGGCCAAATATATGAACGCCTACTCATTCAGCATCAAGAAGGAAAAGTGTGCCTTGGTCTTGGGAGTGATAATCCTTCTCCCGATGTTATTGATTATCGGTCAGCGGGAGACAGGCTCTGCCTTGGTATATCTCGCCTTTTTCTTGGTTCTCTACCGGGAAGGAATGCCGGGAGTGGTGCTTTTTGCCGGAGTCTGTGCGGTAATCTACTTCGTAGTCGGCATCCGTTTCGACGAAGTGTTCATTGCCGACACACCCACACCATTGGGGGAATTTATCGTATTACTCTTGATTTTGTTATTCGCCGGCGGTATGGTATGGGTATATCGTAAGAAAGCCGTACCTACCCGCAACATCATTGGCGGAAGTCTGGGTGTATTATTAATCGCCTACTTAGTATCGGAATACTGGGTACATTTCAGCCTGGTTTGGGTGCAATGGGGGCTTTGTGCTGTCGTAGTAGGCTATCTGATATATTTGGCATTGAGCGAGCGTCAGCGCACCTACTTCTTAATCGCCTTGTTCACTATCGGCTCCATCGGATTCCTTTATTCCAGTAACTATGTCTTTGATAATGTACTTGAACCGCATCAGCAAATCCGTATCAAGGTGGTGCTGGGCTTGGAAGAAGACTTGACGGGAGCAGGATATAACGTGAACCAGTCCAAGATTGCCATTGGTTCCGGCGGACTGACGGGAAAAGGTTTCCTGAACGGCACGCAAACCAAATTGAAGTATGTACCCGAACAAGATACCGACTTCATCTTCTGTACAGTAGGAGAGGAGCAGGGATTTATCGGCTCGGCTGCTGTCCTGATAGCCTTCCTGATTCTGATTTTACGGTTGATATTCTTGTCCGAACGACAACCCTCTACTTTCGGGCGGGTATATGGATACTCTGTCGTCAGCATTTTCCTCTTCCATCTGTTTATTAATGTCGGTATGGTGTTGGGATTGACACCGGTTATCGGTATTCCATTGCCGTTCTTCAGTTACGGTGGGTCTTCCTTGTGGGGCTTTACGATATTGCTGTTTATTTTCCTGCGTTTGGATGCAGGGCGGGGCAGAAGGCTTTAAAAAGAGCTTCTAATTATCTATGTGTTGTTTTTCAACCCGTATTCCTACGTCATTCATTCCTTGCAGACTCTTGTCTTTCATCCCGTGCATTACCTTAATGGTATAATTACCCGGATGCAAAGTTCGCACGGATTTAACGAATGTCTCCGACTGATAAATGCTTCCCCATCCTTTTCCCGTCCATCTGCCGCTAGAATCTGCCAGGGTGATGGCGATAGTATCCGTATGCCACACTGTAGAATCCGGCATATTCTGACTGATAAATAAATGCAAGTCATGATACGGATAATCCGTCCTGTTGCGAACTTCCGCAAACAGCCGGAAAGTCGTGGGAATACTATCCGTGACAGGAATCTGAAAAGAGAGTGTATCACTCTTTCCCCACCCTTCATCGGGAAGGGATTGGTAAGAGTGATACATCGTATTCTCGTCGTTACAGGCTACTGCCATGCAGGCAGTGAGCAGACCAAATAAACTATTCCTGAGAAGGCTTTTCATTATGATTCTGCGGTTTCTCCTGATTTGGGTTTCTTTCCGGTCGTTCAGGTCTTTCTCTTTCCGGTCTTTCGGATCTTTCCGGTCTTTCCGGTTTGGGACGACGCTCCTGACCTTGCGGACGTTCCGGACGTTCCTGATTTTGCGGACGTTCTTGTCCTTGTGGGCGTTCCGGTCGTCTGTTGTCGTTATTCCGTCCCTGGTTCTGCCCTTGATTCTGTCCCCTGTTCCGGTTATTATTATTGTTTCTCGGTCGGTTTTCCCTTTCCCCTCTGTTTCCGTTTTCTGACGGTTGTGGACGGTTGTCATTCTCCCGTTGAGGTTGTTGCGGACGGTTTCCACCCTCTGCCTGTTGCTGCGGGCGGTTGTTATTGTTGCTATTTCCTTTTTTCTTCTTCTTGTTATTCCGGTTTCCGCCATCCTTATTATTCCGGTTGCGGTCGAAGCGGGTAAGGCTTTCCTGTTCCAATAAGTCTACCGGCTTCTTCGGTTCCGGCTTCTTCTCTTCTTCGACCAGACTGTCCGGCTTCATCCCTTTTCTATTCATGGAGATAATCTCAAAAGCACGTTTACCGCTAATCGTAACCAAATTAGCAGGGAAGCTCTTATCTGTAGAATAAGAAATCTGATTGCTCAGAATATCCGCCTTGAAGAAATAGAAAGTACCATCCTTCGTTTCCAATTCTATCTCCTTGGAAGGAAGGCGTTTTTGAGCTTCCACATAGCAGTCCACTTCATAGTTCAGGCAGCATTTCAGCTTCGCGCATTGTCCGGCAAGTTTCTGCGGATTCAGTGAAATGTCCTGATAACGGGCTGCGCTGGTAGATACCGATACGAAACTCGTCATCCATGTGGCACAGCAAAGCTCGCGTCCGCAAGGGCCGATACCGCCGATACGTCCCGCTTCCTGGCGTGCGCCAATCTGCTTCATCTCGATACGTACACGGAATGCCTCTGCCAATACCTTAATCAGTTGGCGGAAATCCACACGTTCGTCCGCGATATAATAGAAGATAGCCTTGTTGCCGTCTCCCTGATACTCCACATCTCCGATTTTCATGTTCAGGCTCAGATTCAAAGCAATCTGACGCGCACGAATCATCGTAGCATGTTCTTTACCTTTGGCTTCGTTGAATTTCTCCATATCCACCGGTTTGGCTTTCCGGTAGACACGCTTGACTTCCGTATCCGCCTTGAAGTTCGCTTTCTTCATTTGCAGCGGAACCAGTCTGCCTGTCAGCGTTACTACACCGATATCATGGCCCGGAGCAGCTTCAACGGCAACTATATCCCCCTTTTCCAGTTTGATTTTATTGCTGTTGCGGTAATATCCCTTCCGGGTATTCTTAAACTGCACCTCCACCATGTCACTCTCTTCCGCGTTGCCCGGTATGTCTGCCAGCCAATCGTAGGTGTTCAGTTTCTTATCTTGTCGGGAGCACCCTTTGCAGCAAAGGCCGCCGCTCCCATTATGAAGTTTATATTCCATAGTTTATATATTTATTATTGCTTCAACAGTACAATCATCTTCAGCGAGAAGTCGAAGAATACCATTTTGGCATTTACATTCTGTTCTATATGTAGTTGCGCTTCGCTCAGTTCGTCCATGATGCCCATCACATTCCGTTCGTTGACAAAAGGTGCAAAGCGGGTTGCAAAATTCTGTTCGTTGATAGTCATATACGTAAGGTCGCGCTGATGCAGGTTGAAGATGAAATTCTCCCGAATCATACGCTGGCAATATTCCAGAAGATTCTTCTGGCGTTCACGCCCCATGCCCGCCACTTGTTCGCTCCACATTTTCATCTCCCTGATCTTCCGTTGATAAGACAACCGCATCAGGCTGACAAATAATTCAAAGAACAACTGGTTCTCTTCATTCAGATGAATAGACTCGAGCGCCTTGATGAAATTTCCGTTTGCCAGGTGGGCGATGGAAACACTGTCGGCGGGCAAAATATTATATTTCGTCTGCAATACGCGGTTGATGCTTGTTTCGTCGATTTTCCGTACATTCATGCGTTGGGTACGGCTCAGGATAGTAGGCAGAATCATATCCGGCGCTTCCGATACCAACAGGAAAACCGTCTTTTCCGGTGGCTCTTCAAGCAATTTCAGTAGTTTATTGGCGCATACCGGATGCATTTTTTCCGGTAGCCACACAATCGTAATCTTAAATCCCCCTTCACTGGATTTCAGACTCAGTTTTTTCAGAATCTCATCACTCTCCTTGGCATAGATCAATGCCTGTGAGTTCTCGGCATCCATCTCACCCAACCAGTGATTAAGGTTAAAGTAAGGATGATTGATGACAAACGGCCGCCAGTCGGCAATATAATCATCGCATACTTCCTTCTTTCCCTTCGCGCTTTTCACGATAGGGAATACGAAATGTACGTCCGGATGCACCAGCTTATTGAATTTCACGCAGGACGGACACACACCGCAGGCATCAGTCCCGCCCCGGTTGGTGCAACTGATATAACGTGCATAAGCAATAGCCAGCGGCATTTTCCCGACCCCTTCCGGGCCGCAGATAAGCTGGGCATGTGGAATACGCCCCTCATTCACTTCCTGAATAAGCCGTTGCTTGATTTCTTCCTGTCCGATTACGTCTCTGAAAAACATATCAATAAATGATTTTGGCTACTTCTTTGATACTGTCTACTGCTCCGATAGAGTAGAAATGAATACTCGGCACTCCGTGAACCATCAGTTCCTTGCACTGGGCTACACACCATTCAATGCCTACTTGCTCGGCTTCCGCGTCGTTCTTGCATTTCAACGCTTCCTTCACCAAGTCTTCCGGCAAGTCCACCTTGAATGTCTTTGGAATCATGCTCAGTTGGGACAATTTTTTGAACGGCTTGATTCCCGGAATGATCGGTATATTGATACCTGCCGCCTTCGCCTGCTCTACAAATTCAAAATATTTCCTGTTATCGTAGAACAACTGTGTTACGGCATATTCCGCCCCGTTCTCCACTTTTTTCTTCAACCAGTAAAGGTCGGTCTCGATATTCGGAGCTTCTTCGTGCTTCTCCGGATAGCAGGCCACCCCGTAAGAGAACGGAGTACTGCTGACTTTCATTTCCGAACCGTCTACAAAGATGCCTTTATTGAAATTATTGATTTGTTCCTGCAATTCGATAGCGTGATGGTATCCGTCGCCTTCCGGTGTGAATACTGATTCGTGCTTCGCCTTGTCGCCACGCAACACCAGCAATTCCGTGATATTCAGAAATTGCAGGTCGAGCAACACATACTCCGTTTCCTCGCGTGTGAAACCGCTGCATAAAATATGTGGAACGACCGTGATATTGTATTTATTCTGAATGGCAGCGGCTACGGCAACCGTTCCCGGACGCCTTCTTAATCGGTTTCTCTGAAACAATCCGCCTCCGAGGTCTTTATAAACGTATTCGCTGCGGTGGGTGGTGATATTGATATATTTCGGGTCGAATTCCCGAAGCGTATCAATTGTCTGATATAACTTTTCTATTCCCGTTCCTTTCAGAGGTGGAAGGATCTCGAAAGAAAAAGCAGTTTTCTTGTTGCTATGTATTAAATCAATTACTTTCATTCTTTTTTGCTAATGTTCGTTATCTATGTCGGACTAAACGTGCATATTGGGACAAAAATACGAAAAAAGAAAGATTTCTTCTTGATTTACTCTAAAATAGTTTTGTTTTTATAGCACTATATAGATAAAAGAGGGAATATCCTCTTATAGGATACACCCTCTCTTACCTAATCATTATTATATTAGAATTTACTTTTCAAGGAACGATTTCTTCATCCGGGCAATGTCTGTCAGGTAATCTTGTAAATCCTGTTCATGTTCTTCCTCTTCGGCAAGAATATGTTTGGCGATGTCACAAGTCGTGAAATCTTTCCCGTTGGTAAAGTCGGCAATTTCCTGATAACGAAGGATTGCGCAGCGTTCTGAAGCGACGTTATCTTTCAGCAAACTGACAGAATCGAAGCCTTGCGGAGCGTCATATTTGCATCTTGCCAACTCGAACCATTGTTTTGGGTCAAGCACCGGAACTCCTTCCAGTTCGATGATACGGTCAGCGAGCAGTTGCGCATGTCTGCGCTCTTCTTCGGCATGTTCCTCAAATTCACCCTGTACATCGGCACGCATGGCACCTTCCACTACTAATGCACCTACCCAATATTGATAGTATGCCAACCATTCTTCAGCTAATGCTGCGTTCAACTGTGCGATCAAACTTTCTACATCTAGTTTTCCTTGTAGAATTTTTACACTTTCTCTAGCCATAATTTTTATGTTTAGGTTACTATGTTTAAGTTGCCTATGTAACAGACTGCGGTTGCTTTTGTTTCGTGATTGCGATAGTTTTAACAAAAAAAATCCCCTCATCTGCCATTCGTCCGTGCTGGCAAAGAGGGGATGTATGTCAATGCGGCATCAAACCTTTCTTCCTTTTCTGATCGGTGAGTTCTGTTTGGGCGGCTGCGTTTTCTTTTCTACTACTCTTGACTTTCCAACCCGAAGCCCGCTTCCTCCTTTTTTCTTCTTCTTTATCGTCGTCTCTAGCTTCACTTGCTCTCTGTCTATACCCTCAGTGGATGTGCTCAAGGGTTTGTCAGCTTTTGCTTTTTGGGCTTGTTTGGAGACAATATTGGCTTTGCGGTAATTCGTTTTTATGTCATACCCTTGCAAGGCTCTGTTTATCGCCTTGTTGCTATTGGCGGGTTTCCTGGCTTGAACTATATCTTTTGACTTGTTCAATAAGTCAAAAAGTTCTTCCAGTTCTCCGGGAGCCAAATCCCTATAGTTCCCTTGCCCCAGATTACCTAATTTGATGTTCATAATCTGGATGCGTTCCAGCTTGACCACTTCATAGTCAAAATACTCGCACATTCGGCGGATTTGACGGTTAAGTCCTTGAACCAAAGAAATCTGAAAGGTGTAAGGATTGATTTCTTTGATTTCGCAACGGCGGGTTACCCTGTCCAGAATGGGAACACCCTCTGCCATCTTGGTGAGAAACTCTTTGGTGATGGGTCTGTCTACTCTTACCAGATATTCCTTTTTATGATTGTTGCCCACGCGCAATATCTTGTTGACAATATCTCCATCGTTCGTAAGAAGGATTAAGCCCTGAGAGTCTTTATCCAGACGTCCGATAGGAAATATGCGTTGTTCGTGACTTATGTACTCGATAATATTGCTTCTGTCAGAAACATCTGTTGTGCTGACGACTCCTGCCGGTTTGTTAAATGCGATATACACGGGCTCAATCTCATTTTTTATAAGCTCTCCGCGTACTTCAACTTTTTGACCCGGCAATATGCGCATTCCGATAGTTGCACGTTTACCATTGATGGTTACATGCCCGTCTTTGATAAACTGGTCAGCCTCTCTTCGCGAGCAATAACCTGATCCACTGATGTATCTGTTCAGTCTATATTCCATTTATATTTTTATTTATGTATTTACGATAGTCCATCAAACATTGTATTTGCACTTATGTGTATGTGCCGACAGGATGTTCGTTTCATCATCTTAACCATCCTGTACTCTTAGTAGGGAATGCTTAATTAAATGTGGGAAATCTTCCTCAAGAAGAAAGCTCTTTTTAGAGCTTTAAAAATGTGGTCAGATAATACGGAGCAAATATAGCAATAGAAACAAAGAGAAGAAAGAATATTAGCAATTATAAATAAGAAATATAGAAGATATCGAATTTATTGAGCGAATTCAGCGCGCGCCCTCTATGCGAAAAAAGCAAAATCATTTCTCATATTCTCATGGAGAATAGTATTCGGTTGATAATTAGATGTATAGGCTATGAGAATTAAAATGTTTACATGCATTTCTCATAGTTTATAGCTGTAAAGTGCCTTCAAAGAAGGTATTTCTCATACTTTATTTCGCATTTCTCATGCTGTATATTATGCTTGACCTTGTTTCAGGATACTAATATGTATGGGTCAATATAGCCGTAGTTTGTATGTTGAGTAGGCAGATGGCGTGTCTTTCATAACAGACATTATTGTGTTTTCCTGCCTTCATTCGTATTATTCCACTCCAGTGAACAGGCCGGTGCACTCGAGTAGATAGACCTGTGCACTCTAGTGCACGAGCCTGTTTACTAGAGTACAACGATAGAGATGTCTTATTGAAAATCTATTGATTACAGTAGCATAATCTTTGACTGTCAGCTAGTTATAATGAAAATGAACGGTAGCTTTACTACAGTTCATTAAGCCTTGATGATCAGACTATGAGAATACTATTTTTGATGCATGAGAAATGCCGGTAATAGGATGAGAAATGCATTATTTTAAGCGTATTTTCTTGATAAAATCATGAGAAATACATGTAAATAATTTTATTCTCATAATATATGAGGTTGGTAATCAGATGAATATTCTTTCCTATGAGAATATGAGAAATGATTTTGTTTTTTTATTCTAGAAACGCGTGGGCATGCAATTGGTGTCGTTTTGCGGAAAAGAATCTTTTAACCTTGTTATGGGAAATAGTTCTCTTAAAAATATCTATCTTTGCATAACAGGTGTCTTTGTTATAAAAAGAATAGAATATGAGCAATAAAATTTATCCAATTGGTATTCAGAATTTTGAAAAGATTCGTAATGACGGTTATTTCTATATTGATAAAACGGCATTGATGTATCAAATGGTAAAAACCGGAAGCTATTACTTCCTGAGTCGTCCGCGGCGTTTCGGAAAGAGTTTACTCATCTCTACCTTAGAGGCTTACTTCCAAGGAAAAAAGGAACTGTTTGAAGGACTGGCAGTAGAGAAATTGGAAAAGGATTGGATAAAATATCCTATATTGCATCTGGATCTTAATATTGAGAAGTATGATACGCCGGAAAGTCTGGATAAAATATTGAATGATAACCTTGAATATTGGGAAAGCCAATATGGTACCCGTCCGTCCGAGACATCCTTTTCTCTGCGCTTTGCCGGTATCATTCAGCGTGCTTGCGAAAAGACGGGGCAACGTGTAGTTATTCTGGTAGATGAGTATGACAAACCTATGCTGCAAGCCATTGGTAATGAAGAGCTCCAAAAACAATTCCGAAATACCTTGAAGCCATTTTATGGAGCACTCAAAACGAAGGACGGTTGCATTAAGTTTGCCCTGCTTACCGGTGTAACAAAATTTGGCAAAATTAGTGTGTTCAGTGACTTGAACAATCTGGATGATATTTCAATGTGGAATGAGTATGTCGAAATTTGTGGTGTCAGTGAACGTGAAATCCACGAAAATCTGGAAGCAGAACTCCATGAATTTGCAGCAGCGCGAGGAATAACGTATGATGAACTCTGTGAGGAACTGAGAAAGTCTTATGACGGCTACCATTTTACACACAATTCTATAGGTATGTACAATCCGTTCAGCCTGCTTAATGCTTTCAAACGCAAGGAGTTCGGCAGTTATTGGTTTGAAACGGGCACGCCTACCTATCTGGTGAAATTACTTAAAAAACATCATTATGACCTGGAGCGGATGGCTCATGAAGAAACCGATGC
>NZ_FQXY01000008.1 GCF_900130125.1 Bacteroides congonensis | reverse complement strand
AAAGTTACTAAAATACAAGCATATTCGCTATTTTTATTACTATAAAGTATATTGATTTATAACTAAATAATAAAATATAAACAAGGCATATTTAAAAATAAAAAAGCACGGAATTTGACGAAGAACCATTCGTTTTTAGTAGGCGCTATTGAGCAAAATCAATCTTCAGTTGTTATTCATGCATAAAGATAACATATACACTAAAAGTCAATATCATGGAGAAGAATATTTTTAAGTTAGATAATGAGCAACTCAAAGAGATAGCACGTTCATTCAAAGAAAAAGTAGAAGAAGGACTGAGCATTGAAAATGCTGAAATTCAATGTATTCCTACGTTTATCACTCCCAAAGCAAATGGTATTAGCGGCAAGTCGTTAGTGCTTGATTTAGGTGGGACAAACTATCGGGTGGCGCTCGTTGATTTCAGAAAATCTACACCCGCTATCCATCCAAACAATGGTTGGAAGAAAGATATGTCGATTATGAAATCACCCGGTTATACTCGTGAAGAGTTATTCAAAGAGTTGGCGGATATGATAATCGGAATAAAACGAGAGGAAGAAATGCCTATCGGTTATTGCTTTTCTTATCCGGCTGAATCCACTCTGAATGGAGATGCCAAACTGCTGCGTTGGACAAAGGGAGTTGACATTAAAGAGATGATTGGAGAATTCATAGGAAAGCCCCTACTCGACTATCTGAATAAAAGAAATAAAATCAAATTTACGGATATAAAAGTACTCAATGACACCGTAGCGAGTTTATTTGCGGGACTTACCGATAATGGTTACGATGCCTATATAGGTCTGATTGTAGGGACAGGCACTAATATGGCGACTTTTATTCCTGCCGACAGAATAAAAAAACTAAATCCGGCAGACAATATTCAAGGATTGGTTCCGGTCAACCTGGAATCCGGAAATTTCCATCCGCCATTCCTTACGGCAGTAGACAACACTGTTGATGTTATCTCCGGCACTCCGGGAAAACAACGTTTTGAAAAAGCAGTAT
Source organism: Bacteroides congonensis (assembly GCF_900130125.1). Lineage (GTDB taxonomy): Bacteria > Bacteroidota > Bacteroidia > Bacteroidales > Bacteroidaceae > Bacteroides > Bacteroides congonensis. The sequence goes on along the minus strand of NZ_FQXY01000008.1, from coordinate 825,940 downwards.
CCGGTATGTATCTGGGGGATATCCTAAAGGCAACTTTCCCATTAGAAGAGTTTGAAGGGAAATTTGACGCACAGAAACTTACCGCCATTATGAATTACCCGGATATTTATAAGGATGTATATGTACAGGTGGCGCAATGGATTTATGGCAGGTCGGCACAGTTGGTGGCAGCTTCACTTACCGGACTTATCATGCTGTTGAAATCGTATAATAAAGATATACGGAAGATTTGCCTGGTTGCCGAAGGCAGTCTTTTTTGGAGTGAGCACAGAAAAGGTCGGGATTATAACGTTATCGTTGCAGAGAAACTGCGGGAACTTTTCAGGTTATCCGGCCTGGAAGACATCGAAGTCGATATAAAAAGTATGAATAATGCGAATCTGATAGGAACAGGCATTGCCGCACTATCTTGATAAAAAAACGATGCTGTATCAAAGTCGCTAAACTGATACAGCATCGAATTTATTTCATCATTTTATCTGAAGAGCAAAACCACCGCCGGGCGCCAGATGAATTTTTAATTTACTGTTTTTCTTTATCGAAAGAGATTCACGTTTATAATCACGTCCTACACGATGAGCATTTACACCATCCTTGAACAATGTAGCGTTGTGTGTTTTATCATCCCCCAAGAAAGAGCAGTCAACTTCTATATCACGTGCAGTCCAGTCGGTTATTCCACCTACATACCATATATTTCCTTGCCGGCGTGCAGTCATGATGTACTCTCCCATTTTACCGTCAAGAACAATGCTCTCATCCCATACGGTAGGAATCCCGGCGATGAAATCCGTCGATTCCGGTTCGCGCATATAGTTGCCCGGATTATCACACAACATATTGAAAGGTGATTCAAAGACTACGTACAAAGCTAATTGACGACAGCGCGTGCCCTGGCTCATCGGTTCTGAGTTGCAAGGATAATAATTACCTTTTGATGCATTGCGCATAGCTCCTTGAGTATAATCCATCGGGCCGGAAACCTGGCGGATGAAAGGAATCATCACATCATATTTCACCTGGTCGAGCGAAGCCGGACTCCATTTCATCTGTTCCAGACCGTTCACTCCCTCAAAATTCAACACATTGGGGTAAGTACGGTTCAGACCTGCCGGTTTGTGTGTTCCGTGCAGATCGAGAATCAACTTATATTTTGCGCACATCTCAGCAGCCCGATAATTGAAGGCAGTCATTTCCTGATCGTCACGATCCATGAAATCGACTTTGAAACCTTTCACTCCCATGGCGGCATAATGACGGCAGACGTTCTCCATATCACGTTCGAAAGCATAGTAACCTGCCCAAAGAATGATACCTACATTCTTGGAAGCGGCATAGTCTACGAGTTCTTTCAAGTCAATCTCTTTCACAACCTGCATCAAATCTGCTTTCAGATTTACCGCCCAGCCCTCGTCAAGTATCACATATTCAATTCCTTTTGACGCTGCAAAATCAATATAGGCTTTATAAGTCGCGTTATTTACGCCTGTGACGAAATCAACGCCATCCAAGTTCCAGTCATTCCACCAGTCCCAAGCTACCTTACCGGGTTTAATCCACGAAATGTCCGACAGGCGTGAAGGAGCTGCCAGAAGATAACTGAGATTGCTTGCCGCAAGGTCTTTGTCCGCAGTGGTGACGATGGCCATACGCCAAGGAAAGCTCCGGGGAGTATCGACTTTGGCAATATAAGCTTCGCGTTCTTTCACGAGCATCTGGAGTTTATTATGTCCACCCTGTTCTGCCCGTTTCGGGTAAGGGGCGAATATCCCTTTCAGGCTGTTCTCTCCTTCGGCAACAGACAGGTAAAGTCCCGGATAATTTTCCAAATCGGATTCTGTGATACACAGTTTCACACCTTCTCCGGCATCTACCACCAATGGCAGAAACATCAGGCGTCGTTTATTCAGTTTAGACAATTTATCTGTGGTATAAGTATTCTCAAAAGAATTATAGAATTGGGAGTTAAAGTCACCGTCTTTTCCAGTCCTGACGTAAGGAACGGTAGCCGTCATGTCATTCGGGAAACGATAGTCCACCTCTTCATCAACCACTTTGAAAGGTTTCTTTGAGCGGTTGATGAAACGATAAACAATGCCGTCATCGTAGGCACGGAATTCTACGTTCCAGTCTTTCTTGAACCGCAATGTCAGTTCATTATAATAATCTCTCAATTCATTGGCACGATAGAAAGGAGAAGGTATCATCCGGTCGACACTCTTCCGGGAAGTGCCGGATAATTTCGCCTTTTCACCCCAAACTTCGCCATTATCCAATGTCATTGAAATAGGAGAAGCGGCAAGTATTTGCCGTCCGTTGCAGGTGATGTCATAAGTCAGTTTATCACCCGTTGTAATAGTAGTTTGCAGTTTCCCGTCCGGAGAACTCAGCGTAAATGTTTTTTGGGCTTGTGCAATAAATGCACACAACACACACATTAGCAAGACTGTCAGTTTTTTCATGGTTTTAATCATAATTGTTATCAATCCGGTACAAAAATAGAAATAATAAATTAGCAACTTGCTATAAAACCTCTCCAAAAACGCTTTAAAAAGCCAGACCTACGAAAAAAATTTCTTCACCCAATTATGACATATAGAATAAAAAGCTATTTTTGCACCGTTTTTTTTAATTTTATCTTAAACTAATATCATGTACAAAATTTTTCACGGCTTTCATCTGGTGGAAGCTTATCAGGATTTAAAGAAAGCCAAACGGTTGGCAAAAAGTCAGACAGCAGCCCGATGCATAAAGTTAACCGTAGCTATTGTAACTTCTCTTATTTTATGGCTTCTCCCTATTGAAACATTCGGAATAGACGGACTGACCGTTATCGAACAGAGACTGATTTCCATTTTTATTTTCGCCACTCTGATGTGGGTATTCGAAGCCATCCCCGCATGGACTACTTCCGTGCTGATTGTTGTCTTACTACTGCTTACCGTATCGGACAGCAGCCTGTGGCTTTTCACACAAGGGATTCCGGCAGCAGACCTGGGGCAGACAGTCAAATACAAATCCATCATGCACTGTTTTGCCGACCCTATCATAATGTTGTTCATAGGTGGTTTTATACTTGCCATCGCAGCAACTAAAAGCGGACTGGACGTATTGTTGGCACGCGTCATGTTACGCCCGTTCGGAACACAATCACGTTATGTATTATTAGGGTTCATTCTTGTTACGGCCGCATTTTCAATGTTCCTCAGTAACACAGCCACGGCGGCTATGATGCTCACCTTCCTCACCCCTGTCCTGAAAGCTCTGCCGGCAGACGGTAAAGGAAAAATCGGTCTTGCCATGGCTATTCCCGTAGCCGCCAACGTAGGCGGTATGGGAACTCCCATCGGTACACCTCCCAACGCCATTGCTCTAAAATACCTGAATGATCCGGAAGGTTTGAACCTGAACATCGGCTTCGGAGAATGGATGAGTTTCATGATGCCTTACACCATTATCGTATTGTTTATCGCGTGGTTTATCCTCTTACGTCTGTTCCCTTTCAAGCAGAAAACCATCGAACTGAAAATCGAAGGCGAAGCAAAGAAAGACTGGCGTTCTATAGTAGTGTATATCACTTTTGCCATTACGGTCGTACTATGGATGTTCGACAAGGTGACGGGAGTAAATTCCAATGTAGTGGCAATGATTCCTGTAGCAGTGTTCTGTGTAACGGGAGTCATCACCAAACGCGATCTGGAAGAAATCAGTTGGAGTGTGCTATGGATGGTAGCAGGCGGCTTTGCTTTGGGTGTCGCCTTACAGGAAACAGGACTTGCCAAACATATGATTGAAGCTATTCCGTTCAACACATGGCCTCCTGTACTGATGATTGTCGGCTCCGGACTGATTTGCTATGCTATGGCAAATTTCATCTCACATACGGCTACTGCCGCCCTGCTTGTTCCTATTCTTGCCATCGCGGGAACCAGTATGCGTGAAAACCTATCTTCACTCGGTGGGGTAGAGACTTTATTGATTGGAGTGGCAATCGGTTCATCACTGGCAATGATATTACCTATCAGTACTCCTCCCAACGCGCTGGCACATGCCACGGGCATGATTCAGCAAAAGGATATGGAGAAAGTCGGTATCATTATGGGAATCATCGGACTGATACTGGGATATACCATGTTGATTATACTCGGCTCTAACAATTTATTATAAAGAATCTCCTTTCTACCAAATTAAGACATAAAAACAAGCCCTGTGAGAACCAGTCATTCTTACAGGGCTTGTTGTTTATCAGTCTTGTTCCGAAGGCTGCGGATGTGTCTTATCCGATTCCGCATACTTGCTCGGACTTACGCCATAATACTTTTTAAATACCTCACGGAAGTATTTTGCATCCGAGAATCCGACCATATCCGAAATCTCCGCTATTGTATATTCATCTTGCTTCAACAACTGTGCAGCATGTTGCAAACGTATCATCCGGATATAATCGGCCGGAGCATAACCGGTCAACGCCTTGAGTTTGTTGAAAAAGCTCGTACGACTCATATGATGCCGGCTACTGAGCATCTCCACATTGAAGTTCGGATCTCCCATATTCTTCTCTATACATTCCTTGACAGAAGCTATAAATTTCCAGTCCAGAGTATTAGTGCAATTGACCGGGAAATCCTGTTCTTCATCTTGAATGCTATTATACACCTGACGGAGCAAAGTACGATTCGTTAGTATGTTCTTAATCGTAGCCTTGAGTATCCCTACACTGAAAGGTTTGGTAATGTAGGCATCCGCTCCGATTTCCAGTCCTTCGAGCATATGCTTCTCGTCTCCCAGTGCAGTCAGCAAGACGACCGGGATATGAGACATCTCAATATCCCCCTTTATAGTTGTGCAGAGTTCATCTCCACCCATCTCAGGCATCATTATATCGGATATGACAAGATCCGGATCAAATTCCCGTATAATGACAAGGGCATCCTTTCCATTCGGGCAGGACTGGATATTATAACTTGTATGAAGCATATCCACCAGATAATTGCGCAAGTCATCATTATCCTCCACTATCAGGATGCGATGCAAGGAACTGTTGATGCGGGATGTATCCATGGCCGGCAATTCGGAAGTACTGCCCGGTATGATAGTCTCCGGACGTTGTTCCAACGGCTTGGGAGAGATAAATTTTGCTTTATGGAGATGAGTATTTCCTTTCGGGAAAGTAACCCGTACACATGTGCCTTGGTGTTCGGTACTCTGAATCTGGATCTTGCCTTTATGCAACTTGACCAGTTTGTATACCAGCATCAGTCCGATTCCGCTACCTGTCACTTTCAGATTGACGACATTACTACCCCGAAAATAATTCCTGAACAATTTTTTCTGTTCACATGAAGGAATACCGATTCCTGTATCTTTCACCTCAATACTCCATGTATTTCCTTCCTCGCAGGCAGAAATACATACGCTACCGTCCTCAGGTGTATATTTCAGTGCATTTGACAGGATATTCTTCAGGATAGACCCCATCTTGTCACTATCAAACCATACATTCAGATAGTCAAAATTGCTTTCGTAAACAAACCTGACATGTTTCATTTCGGCATATTTGCGGAAAGTGGAGCAAACATCATTCATATAGGTATTCAGTTCATATTCGGCAACATAGAGTGTGGAAGAATAGACATCTATCCGCTCGAAATTTATCAGATTGGTTGTCAGTTGAAGTAATGTGTTCACATTCTTGAGAGCCATATTCATATGCGGCAACGCCTGCTCAGCCACCATGCGATTTTCTACGACTTCCTCCAACGGGGCCTTTATCAATGTAAGCGGCGTCCGTATGTCATGGGCCGTATTAATGAAGAACCGAGTTTTCTCGTCCGACACTTTCTTCTGTTTATGCAGCATGATGAGACGGAATATGGCAACCATAACCAGTACCAACAGAAGAGCATATCCCACCATCGCCCACACACTGGCCCACGCCGGGGATGTTATGACAATCTGAATGTTTCTTGTCTCATAGGTCTTATACTTCTCTTCATTGGATATGGCACGAATTTGCAACGTATAGTTGCCGGGGGGCAGGTTTCTGACAAGAATCCGGTTGTCCTGGCTCGGACGGCTCCACTCTTTATGATAACCGTCTATCTTCCATGAAAAGAGAATGTTGGAAGGATAATCATAATTGATGGAAGCTACATCAAGAGAAAACGTGTTTTGCCCGTAGGCCAGTTCAAGCCGGTCGGTTTCGTCAATATCCTTCTCCAGAGGTGAACCTTTATCCCCCGGATAAACGGGATGATAGGCTATCATAAAATCGCGCAGTAACAGACGCGAGTAATGCGGTTCCGGTATCTGTATATCTGTCGGAAACCTGACAGCACCGTCATTGCCACCGAAAACGAGTGTACTTTTGCTACAAGTCGTAGCGGAACCGGCATTGAAATTGACACTCATCAATCCTTGTTCACGTGTCCAGTTGCGGAAAGAGTGTTCCGCAGGTGAATAAATGGTAATGCCGTTCTCTGTACCCATGAGAAAACTCTTGTCCTGACGCGGAAGAATGGTATAAATATTGTCGGAGAGTAACGCGCAGTTGTCACTCCGGTACTGATGAATAAATTTCTTCTTATGGACGTCATAAACAATAAGTCCGGCGCCACGGGTACCAATATACAAAAGACCGTCTTCTCTTTGATATAACGCGCATATATAGAGAGATTCAACGGGCAGGTCAATGTACCGGTAAGCTCCGGTCTGTTTGTCAAGCAGATAGAGTCCCATCCGTGTGCCAATCCACATCTGCCGGGAATCCATCTCTTGGATGGTAGTAATAGAACTTACCCCCGGATATAGACGTACACTTTTAGTCTCAAGATTGATACGTTTCAAATGATAATACCCACCTGACCATATATCGCCCTTCGAATCTTTTTTAATGTCAAATATATATTGATCGGGCCGTACTCCTGCCATAGCAGCCGGAGAAATATAACTTACCTTAAACTCTTTCCTCTTCTCTATCTTGTAAATGCCCGACGTAAAACCACCGGCCCATATCACTCCCGGAGAGACTTCACACAGTGATAAAAAGATGTGATTTTCATCATCCGGCACCGAGTCAAAGGAACTGAAGAAAGAACGCCATTCTTTTGTAGCGGTCTGATAAAGACTGATGCCGTTGCTAGTTGCAAACCAAAGGTCACCGTCACTATCCTCCATTACGTCATGAACCTGATCGTTCACCAGTGAACGGTTGTTCCCAATGGAATGCTTTATCAAGTCGTAACTCCCATAACGGTTGTTACGGATAGTAATGCCGGTAGGATAATTGGCAAGCCAGATACGGTCTTCTTCATCCACATAGATATCATTGATATTGTTTCCGTTCATCCCGTTATAACTACTATAATCAGCGGTTATATAGGGTTCACTCATGTAGGTATTCACATCCAGCTTATATACACCTTTTCCGCCTGTAGCTACCAGAAGTTCGTGAGCGTTCAAAGCTACAATCTGATTGACTTCCACATTATTGGGTGACTGACAGGGGATGATTTCTCCTGTACCGCCCATATCATATATAAGTATTCCCTCCTTATAAGTTCCCACAAAGAGTTGGTTTGAAACGGCATGGTAATAGAGTTCATGTACTGGTGTATCGACACTTTCCGCCGTTTCATCAGGAATCTGTTTTAATTCCCCTTCCTCTATCCCGATGCGAAACAGTCCACTACCCGTACCGATAAAGAAATGGTTATCATCCGCCTGTTCGATGGCAGCAATTTCCCCTTCAACCGGAACCGGCATATGTGATGTTGTTCCGGTACGGATATTATACCAGGTTACGCTATCTTTACAGCATAGCCAAATACGGTCATTCTTGTCCAAATAACCGTAATTCAGAAATGCCTGCGACTTATTTCTGATCAGCTCCGGATGTACATAAACCAGTTCGAAGTTATCATGCTGCGAATCATATCTGAAAATACGACCTTTCTGACCGATTACCCATAACACATTCTTGTTGTCCATATAGAGCCAGTTCAAGGCAATCCGTGAATCCAACGTCATGTTATCGTCCGAAAAGTTGTAATGCTTGATATGTTTGCCGTCATAACGGTCTATTCCCTCCTGGGTCAGAAACCACATATACCCTTGCCGGTCTTTTTGAATATGGTATATTTTCTGATTATTCAGACCGTCTTCCAGTCCTATGTACTTATAAATTTGTCCTTTGCTTACAGTACTACTCATGAGAAGAAATATAAACAACAAACATCTTCTCACTATTACAAAACTACTCATGTCTTTCACAAATATTCAATAATTCCCTGCAAAAATATGAAAAAATTATTTAAACAGCAAGTGGTTAATGTATTTATATTTCAATCGTAAAACGATATTTATTCCCATGCATCCTGTTTTTAGTTTGTGAAATAATATATCAAAAGTGAAAATGGAGAGAGAGTATTTTTCCGCCAATTAATTTGCATCTTTCAATATATTATCCGAATATTGCAGGGATGAAAAAGCACACCATGAATCCAGTTGATGAAAAAATCATAATAAAAAAGCTGAAAGCAGGAGACAATGATGCATACAAGTACTTGTATGACTATCATTATGTTGCCCTCTGCAAACTTAGTTATTATATGCTGAAGGACAAGGCGCAAGCAGAAAGTATAGTCAGTGATGTTATTTTTCACTTATGGGAGATTAGGGAGAATCTGGAACTTGTGCCTCCCCTACGTAATTACTTAATTATAGCTGTACGCAACAAATGCCTGAATTATCTGGCTCTCAAACAACAAGAAGTGGAAATCCGCTTTTCTGCTATGGAACGGGCAGGAATCCAACTGCAAAATATCATTCCGGACAATCAACAACCTCTGGGTACATTATTAAAGAAGGAATTGGAAGATAAAATTCAAGAAGCAATTCAAAAACTTCCCCCTGTCTGCAAGCAGGTATTTACAATGAGCCGCTTCCGGGAGATGAGTTACGAAGAAATTTCTCAGGAACTCGGCATTTCCGTAAATACAGTTAAATATCACATAAAGAGCGCATTAGTAGTACTAAAAAGAGAACTTGGAACTTTTTTATGCATTTTTCTCGCTTTTTATCCTACCCTCTTATTCTAAAAAACTGTAGTATATATAAAGGCAATCATTATTTATGAATGAACAATCACTACATACGGATACAGCCAACGATTGGATTACCGGTTATCTGACAAACAGCCTGACACCGGAAGAAACGCAATCATTGCAGGAATGGCTGAATGCTTCGGAAGAAAATAGAAAATATTTTTCCGATATGCAGGAAGTATGGATAGCCGCTTCGGACGAAACGGAGGATAGTAGCTTCAACAAAGACAAAGCCTATCAACTATTCTTAAAACAAACCGGGGCTACTCCCCAACAAGGTATCAATCAACGTAAGGCTTTCCAACTTCGCCCGTGGATGTATGCTGCCGCGATGATTATCGTTGTCTTTATTTGCGGAACGATTGCTTTTCAGAGTGGAAAGAGTGTTATCCGCAATCAGTTGACCCAGATCTCTATTGAAGCCCCGTATGGTTCAAAAACCAAATTATATCTTCCGGACGGAACGCTGGTCTGGCTGAATGCGGGTTCGAAGATGAGTTATGCCCAGGACTTCGGCATCAACGAACGGACACTGGACTTATCGGGAGAAGCCTATTTTGAAGTAATCAAAAATGAAGAAATGCCTTTTAAGGTACATACGGAAGAATTAGATGTAAAAGTACTAGGTACTAAATTCAATTTCCGGAATTATAAAGACGATTTGGAAGCTAAAGTCTGTCTGCTGGAAGGAAAGGTCGCGCTGAATACCCGGGAAAAAGAGACCATACTTCATCCGGACCAACAGGCACTGCTGGATAAAAAAACAGGTAAGTTATCTGTCTCCGGCACCAAAGCCGCCTACAGTGCCGAATGGACGAACGACCGTCTTTACTTTGATGAAGTGCTGCTTTCAGATATCATTAAAGAACTGGAAAGAAGCTATGATGTGAAAATAACTGTTGCAGACGACACGTTAAATACGATTCGTTTCTATGGAAACTTCCGTAAAAGAGAACAAAGCATTCAAGAGATTATGGATGTATTGTCATCTACAGACAAAATGACTTATACCATGAATGGAAAAAATATTGTGATCACACTTCCCTAATGAACTGATGTTAAACCTTTAAAACTTAAAGAAATATGAAAAGCCATTTAGAAAAAACATGATTTACCTCTCTTGATAGAAACATAAAAAGGTCAGGTTCCTTTTCCATCCCCTGACCTCTTGCCTTTCTATCTTAAAAAGCCACAGTGACTTTAATTGATGAAAGCTTAGGCAAATATAAATAAAATCCTAAACTTCTCATCCTATTTATCAATTATTTATCCATTGACTTATGAAAAATAAGAAGAAAGTCTTTTTCATGGTCCTGCTCTTGCTATGCTCTTATCTAAGCTCATTTGCGCAGCTTATCAACTTACAGTTGAAGAACGTAACAGTAAAGCAGGCTATTGAAACAATACAGAAGCAAAACGGATATTCATTTGCATTTGCGGCAAGCGATCTGAATACCAAAAAGATTGTGACAGTGCTAGCCAAAGATTTACCTATTGAAAAGGTGGTAGAACAGGTCTTGGCAGGACAAGATGTTAGCTACACTATCCAAGGAAAAGATATTATCATCAAGAAGAAAGACAGTCAGTCTGTACAACAATCCTCCAAGAAATACACTATTAGCGGAATAGTGAAGGACATGTCGGGCGAACCGGTCATCGGAGCCAATATAAAAGAGAAAAATGGCACGGCGGGTACAATCTCCGGTATGGACGGTAAGTTTCAGTTGACTGTCAGTGAAGGGAGTATAGTGCAAATATCCTACCTGGGGTTTCTGACACAAGAAGTGAGCGTGAAGAATAAAAACTATCTCACTGTTATGTTGAAAGATGATACACAGACGTTGGACGAAGTGGTAGTGGTCGGGTTCAGTACTCAAAAAAAGATAAACTTGACAGGTGCGGTAGAAAATGTATCATCAGACGTATTTGAAAATCGTCCGGTAGCCAATGTCACGCAGATGTTGCAAGGGGCTGTCCCTAATCTGAATATTTCGTTAGTTGATGGTAAGCCCAATCAATCGGCTTCGTATAATATCCGTGGTGTAACGTCTATCGGAGCAGGCGGTAGCGCGCTGGTATTGATAGACGGTGTGGAAGGCGATCCCGCCATGCTGAATCCGAACGATATAGAAAGCGTGTCCGTATTGAAAGACGCGGCTTCGGCAGCCATCTACGGTTCACGTGCTCCGTATGGGGTTGTTCTAATAACAACAAAAGATCCGTCAAAGCAAAAAGATAAGTTCACGATCAATTATACGGGAAACTTCTCTTATGAGACTCCGTTTGCGATACCAGATGTTGTTGATGACGGTTATGTCTGGGCTTATCTGTTTCGTGAAGCGGAATTCAATTACCGGGGAGTAGAGCCTACCAGTATCAACAAATCTCAACCTTTCTCAAAAGAATGGCTGGAGACTTTCCGGCAGCGAAAGTTGGCAGGAAACACATTGCAGGCAGCTGTTGGAGCTGATGGAAAGTACACTTACTACGGGAATGAGGATTACTATGATGCACTTTACAAAGATCATACATTTGCACAGTCACATAATGTATCTATTAACGGCTCGAACGGAAAAATTAGCTACTACACTTCTGCGCGTTTATATGATTACGACGGTTTGTTCAATTATAATTCGGACACTTACCGCACTATGAACATGCGTACCAAAATCAGTGCACAGGTGTTTAATTGGCTGAAAATTTCTAATAACATAGACTATACTCATGATAAATATACGCAACCATTAGCTTATATAGGCCAAAGTGAAGGCTTGGTATGGAAATCAATCAATATGGAAGGGCATCCGTCCGAACCAATCTTCAATCCGGACGGCACCTTGACACACTCCGGTGCACGTTCTGTCGGTGGACTGGTAACAGGTAACAACTGGATAAAACGTACAACGAAGACGCTGAAAAATACGACTACCCTAAATATAACCATGCTGGACAACAAATTACGTTTCACCGGAGACTTCTCTTTCCGTACGAAAGATTTTATAGAAGACAAGAAAACGACCGCCGTTCCATATAGCGATTATGAAGGGGTGATTAAATATCTCGGAGTACCGGAAACGGATGATAAGATGTTGGAGAAAGTGCAACAGACCACCTATATATCTACCAATGTATATGCCGAATATGAAAATACATTTGCCGGAAAACATTATCTGAAAGCTTTGGCGGGATATAACTACGAACAGCAAGACTACAAGGCAATCTCTTCAGAGCGGAATGGCTTGTTGATGCCTGATGTGGAAAATATCAACTTTGCTATGGGAGATAATATGTCCATTAAGAGTGACGGTAACCGTTGGCGGTATGCCGGGGCATTCTTCCGGTTGAATTACTCCTATGATAACCGTTATCTATTTGAGGTGAACGGGCGTTATGACGGTTCTTCGAAGTTCCCCAACAATTCGCAATGGGGATTTTTCCCTTCAGCTTCGGCAGCATGGCGTTTCTCGGAAGAGAAGTTCTGGAAGGTAAATCCGGCTATTATCTCCAATGGAAAGTTGCGTGTCTCTTATGGTGCGCTGGGTAATAGTAATGTGAAACCATATTCTTATCTGGAGAAGTTCACATTGAAAACTTATTCTACTACCGGCTCATCGAGCGAAGGCCGTTATCTCGACGGTAAGGCACAATTACGCTACACGCTCAATCCCGCTCAAATTCCTGACAATATCGGTTGGGAAACCTCACGAACCATTGACGGCGGTATCGATTTAGGATTCTGAAACAACAAGATTACGTTGTCTGCAGATTATTACGTACGTAAAACTGTTAATATGTATACGGTGGGACCGACGCTTCCCGATACATTCGGTGCATCATCGCCCAAAGGGAACTATGCCGACATGAGTACCTATGGTTACGAAATTTCTCTAGGATATAACGACTCGTTCCGTTTGGCAGGCAAACCGTTCAGCTTCGGCCTCAAAGCAACCCTTGCTGATTATCATTCGGTGATAGACAAATATAATAATCCGAAACGTGACTTGGATGATTATTATGTAGGTCAGCGTATCGGTGAAATTTGGGGATTTGTTTGCAACGGACTGTTCCAGTCGCAGGACGAAATCGATGCGGCTTTTGACGGGAAGGGTTACAAAAACAACCTGATGCAGACGTCTGTCAATTACATCACTTATCCCGGTGATATGCGTTTCGAGGACTTGAACAATACAGGTACTATTGATAACGGAGCCAACACGGTAGACTCACCGGGCGACCGGAAAATCATAGGAAACTCCGAACCGCGCTACATCTATACCTTCTCATTTAGTGCCGACTGGAATAACTTCTTTCTGTCAGCCATGTTCGACGGTGTGGGAAAACAAGACTGGTATCCTAGTGGTGAGAGTTCTTTCTGGGGACAGTATAACCGTCCTTACAACCAAGTCCCGGTGTGGCACTTGAACAACTACTGGACCAAAGACCGCCCCGATGCCTATCTGCCGCGTTATTCAGGTTATTACAATCCCTTATATAAAGGTACGGCCAATACACGCTACTTGCAGGATGTATCTTACTTCCGGCTCAAGAACTTGCAGTTTGGTTACAATCTGCCAAAGAAATGGATAGCAAAAGCCGGTTTCTCTAAAGTATCCGTCTATTTCTCGGGCGAGAACTTATGGTCGTGGTCTCCACTCTATCGTCACACGAAAGATTACGATGTGACAGTGATAACGAAAGGTTCGGATAATGACCTGACTTCCGGTAACAAAGGAGACGGTTTCAACTATCCGACGATGCGGAATCTAAGTTTAGGAATCTCTATTACTTACTAAATAGAAACAAAGAAGATATGAAAAGATTAAGTACTATACGTAATATCCTGCTTCTGTGTGCAACGGTGCTGTTAGGTAGTTGCGATTTGACGGAGACGATGCAGGTAGAGGCTGACAAATCTATGGTTTTCGGCAGCGAGTCCGGATTGCGCCTTTATGCCTATTCCTTCTATCGGGCATTGCCTACACTTTCTACAGGCTATCAGCAGGATGAGATGTGCGATATTGCCGCTGTCCGGCAGACGAATGTGTTTATTCAGCAAAATGCGTACAATTCGGAAACAGCTACCAGCTGGTCATGGGGAACCTTGCGGAACATCAACTATTTTATTGATGGCTGTCACTCAAAGGAGTGTACGGTGGATGCAGCTACTCGCGATAATTACTTGGGGATCGCCCGTTGGTTCCGCGCCTGGTTTTATTATGACAAGTTGACTCAATATGGTGAAGTTCCCTGGTTTGACAGTGAAATCCAGTCTTACCAATACGATGTCATGTATAAAGAGCGTGACAGCCGGGACGTCATCATCAAGAATATGATCGAAGATCTCGATTTTGCTTACGAACATATTCAGGCAACTTCTTCTGTCAATAGTTCCACACTCACCAAATGGGCTGCAGCCGCACTCAAATCACGTGTGTGCCTGTTCGAAGCCGCCTATCGTCGTTATCACAAACTGACAGGCCTGGAAATCACTCCGGAAGAACTTTACCGCCATGCTGCCAGTGCAGCCAAACTGGTGATGGACAACAGCGGACTTTCGCTGAATACGGCAACAGGTACCAAAGGGGCCTACCGTGATTTGTTCTACCTGGAAGCTCCCATTACCTCCGAAGTAATTCTGGCGGTATGTGCCAATAGCGCATCAGGTATCTACGGGACTCAAAATTACTGGTACAACTCGCTGTCGTACGGTAAAGGCTGGAGTCTGGTTCGTCCTTTTGTCAATACTTACCTGAAATTGGACGGTACCCCGTTCACTACCGAAACAGGCTATGAAACCAAAAACTTTGTGGAAGAGATGAAAAGCCGTGACCTGCGTTTGGCACAGACCATCCGCGGACTGGATTTCAAACGTGACGGAAAAGCCGTAGTAGCCGATATGACAGTTTGCCTGACCGGTTATCATGTGATTAAGTATTCTCTTGATGACACGAAATACGATAACAATGAAAAGAACAACAACAGTATCCCCCTGTTGCGTTACGCTGAAGTGCTGCTCAACTATGCCGAAGCACAAGCCGAACTGGGTGGGCTTACTGATGCTGACTGGAACACTACCATCGGCGCTTTGCGCCGACGTGCCGGAATCACGGGCGGAACGGAAAAACTCCCTACAACTGTTGATTCGTATTTGCAGCAGGTCTTTTATCCGAATATCACTAATCCGGTTTTACTGGAAATCCGTCGGGAACGTGCCATTGAGTTGGTGGCTGAAGGAACGAGATTCAATGATTTGCGTCGTTGGAAATGTGGTGAACTGATAGAGGAACTACCGTGGACTGGCATGCACATCAGCGCATTGAATGTGGATATTGACCTGAATGGTGACGGAACTCCTGATTGCTACTTTACCGATAACGGTACGCAATCATCCAATAAAGACTGCAAAACGGTGAACGTAAAGAATGAAACAGGACTTTATGCCACAGCAAATGCCGCAGGCGGATACGATTTGAGATATAACCCCGGTACGGGAAACCGCATCTGGTACGATGACGACCGCCAATATCTTTATCCTGTTCCTGCACAAGTGATCCGCGACTATGAGAGTGCCGGATATAAACTATCACAGAACCCCAATTGGAATTAAAATATTAAAGATTTAGTATGATGAAATTTAACCAGATATTGCCTGTTATTGCTATCTATGTTGTAGCGTTAGGCGGATGCAGTAATACTACTCCTGATTATTCAGAATTTTATAAGGACCCTGAAACAGTAAAAGAGGAAGACCCGTCACTGAATGATAACCAAATTAAAGTCATGTCGTTCAATATCCGGTATTATAATACCAAAGATACGGGAGAAAAGTCATGGGAAGCCCGTACGGCAGCTTTTATACCGATGATCGGAGAACATAAACCGACAGTGATCGGTATGCAAGAAGCGCGGCCACCACAACTGAAGTGGCTGGAAGAGAACTGGAAAGATTATGGATATGTCGGTAAGGGACGCCGTGCCAACAACGCCAACAATGATGAGTTTGTTCCTATCTTTTATCGGAAAAAGGCTGTTGAACTAATCAAGTGGGATTGTTTCTGGCTTTCTGAAACTCCGGATGTACCGGGTTCTCAAGGTTGGGACAGTACCGTTCCCCGTATAGCGACATGGGCTATTTTCAAGCACATTGCTTCCGGTAAGAAATTCTTCTTCGTCAATACTCACATCGATGTAGGCTCTACCATTGCTCCGGGCAAGTCGATGGAAGTGATTGTGAATAAAATGTCCGAGCTCAATCCGGAAGGATTGCCGATGTTGCTGACTGCCGACTTTAACAAGCAGATTGACAGTGATATCTTTAACGGGGTTAAAACATTCATGACAAATGTCCGTTTATCGGCTCCCATCACCGACTCGAAATACTCTTATACAGGCTTCGGCACCGCCAATCCTTATATTGTAGATCATATCTTTTGTACAGGCTTTAAGGCTTTGAAGTTCGAGACAATAGATAAAGTTTATCAGAATATAACTTATATCTCTGATCATTATCCTATCATCGGTAAATTGGAATACGTGAAGTAATGAAACGATCATCTAAAATTACAGAAACGCAATGAAAAGAATCATATATTTATTGGTAGCTGCTATCGGTCTGTTGATTGGGTGTACACCTGATGAAGAGACGTGGGTACAGGCGGGATTCACTACAGATAAAGAATCCTATGAGATTGGTGACTTGATTACCCTGACAAACACGTCGACGGCGGAGAATGCCCAGATTGCAGTCTGCAAATGGGAATTTATGGGTAAAGTCTCTTACGAACTGACTGCTCCCGAACCATTCAGCGTGGAGGAAGGCGGAGACTACCTTTTTCGTCTGACTGTCACTTCAGACCACGGCGCAATGAAATCAATCTTTGAAAAGACAATTAAAATAATAGATGACGGTGTCCGCCCTACGGCAGACTTCAACTGGTTGCCCGAACGAATTGTGGCGGGAGAAGAAGTTACTTTTACGGATCAATCGAAAGCGGCGGAAGGGTGTGAGATTGTCAAAAGAGAATGGACGTTCGGCGCTATCCTTTCTACAGAGGAGAATCCGAAAATTACTTTCGGTTCGCATGGAAAAATAAACGTATCGCTGACTGTGACAGATAATAAAAAAAGGAAAGATACGAAGACTGTCACAATGGATATTGCCAAAGGGGCCGGTAGTCTTGGCGTGTTATGGTCTCATTCTTATGATGAACAGGGAGTGGTGTACGGCACTTCTCCGGCAACAAGCGCAGATGGTCAGTATGTATATGTTTCTTCCAGCAATTATAACCTGGTTTGCTTCACGAAACTCGGTGAACGGACTTGGGGGTTCGACTGTGGGCAGAACAATGAACCGAATCGAGGTTCTGACTATCAACACCCGACTCCTACGGTGGATTCCGACGGAACGGTGTATGTGGCTGTCGGAGACAATACTACTAAGGCGGGAGCGGATGCATCCAAGTCTGCCAGTCTCTATGCAATAAAAGGCGGTGCAGACGGTGGTACGCAGATGTGGTTTACAGCGATTGGTGCAAAATCGAGTATGCGTCCTTTCGGTGCTCCGGTTGTCACGGACCAATATGTGATGCTCCTTACGAATTCGGCACCAAGTACAGATGGAAAACATTTCCGTATTTATGATAAAGTATCCGGGGTACTTAAATATTCGGAAAAAACGTCTTCCGGAAGTTATGGTGGTTGTGTAGGATTGAAAGATGGCAGGATACTTGTCAACACGGGTCAGAGTAGTGGACGATCGTATGGTACACACATATTCTTCCCGGAAGGCAATAGTTGGAGCAAATCGACCAATGAGCAGAATTATGCTCCGAATGACCAGCCTAATGGCAGCCAGATCGCTACTGGTGCAGATGGAAAAGCATATATCCTTTGCCTTAATTTAGGAGCCCGCATATCTACCAATGAGACAAAAGCATTAGTCTATTGCTATGATACCAAGAAGACTACTAAGGGGCAAGTTTCGACTCCAGAATGGTATACTGCTGTGAAAGGGGAAAATAAACAAACCGGTTATGGCTTGGTGGTTGATGGAAATGGGGTTGTGTATGTAGCTACCGACAAATATATTACTGCCATATCTTCTACAGGTTCCGTTTTGTGGGCAACGGAAGTAGCGGGTACTGCTTATGGCGTTCCTGCTATAGATAATGAAGGGTATATCTACTATAATGATGCAGAAAAAGGTTCCTTGGTGAAACTCGAACCGGCTACAGGAAAAGCTATCGCTTCACTCCAGCTCGGAACCGAACTGAAATCGTCGCCCACCATATCTGCTGACGGCACGATCTATGTGACTGGTATGCTGGAAGGAAAACCGACTCTGTTTGCTGTTGAAGGAGCAGCGACAGGTTATGCTGCCAATGCCTGGTCGCAGATGGGCGGCAATCCGGGTAAGAGCGGATATATGTATTAGTTTTTTTATTCATACAAACTTTTAGTTAGCATGTTTCTTTTTTCATCGGAGCAGGTATCGCCTTGCTCCGATGAGAAAAGACTGACTGTGCATTTACAAAAGATGTATAAAATGTATACAAAATGAGAAAAAGGAACTTTTTAATATTACTGCTGTTGAGCGGGTTATTGCCTGTCACCGATGTGTCTGCGCAAGATGCCTGGAAAATAACTGCCGAACAGATTGAACCCTCGTCATATTATGGAATAACAGTAGCTAATGGTATGCTAGGATTAGTCTCTTCCCCCGATCCTTTGAAGATTTCCCGTGTCGTGTTGGGAGGACTTTATGACATCTATGGAAAGGGAAGAGTGAATAATTTCTTGCATGGCATCAATATGCTCGATACGGAATTGCAGATAAACGGCTCTACGGTGACAGCTTCCCGGATATCCGGTTATAAACAGACTTTGGATATGCGTCAGGGAGTGTTTTGTGGAGAATTTGATTATCAATCACTTGCCCGTGTTGAGTATCAATATACGTCATTACGTCATTTGCCTTATTCGTGTTTGCTGCGTGTGCGGATTATTCCGAAAGAAGACATAGAAGTAGCTGTGGCGAATATACTGACGGTGCATGAGTCGTTGCGTAATCCGCAGGAGTCTTTCAACCGGATTTTCAACGGAAAGACAGCGATTGATTTCTGCACGTCGATCGCAAAATCTCCGACCCGGGAACTTGAAATCGGGGCTTGTTCATCGTTTGTTTTCGACGGTTCTTTCCCCCGTCCGGAAGTCTGCCATCGGAGCGCACGCGGAGTCGGGGTACATACACAAGAGTTTACGGTTCGTTTGCAAGCTGGCCAGCCTTACACTTTTTCGATTATCGGAACGACACTTTCCTCTGCTACTCATGCCGACGTCAAGAATGAAGTGGAACGGTTGACTGCATTTGCAGCAGTAGAAGGTGTGGAACGATTATGGAGTAAGCATATCGCTGCATGGGATCAGCTTTGGGAAAGCGATATTGTGATTGAGGGCGATCTTCAGTCACAACAAGACATTCACAGTATGCTTTATCACACGTATGCTTTTGTGCGGGAAGGTTCGGGATTGTCCTGTTCTCCGATGGGGCTTTCGGGTTTCGGTTACAACGGCCATGTATTCTGGGATGCTGACACGTGGATTTTTCCGGCTTTATTATTGTTGCATCCTGAATTGGCGGAATCAATGATAGAATACCGTTATCAGCGTTTGGATGCAGCCAGGCATAACGCTTTCATGCATGGTTATAAAGGAGCCATGTACCCGTGGGAAAGCAGTGATAAAGGAAATGAGGATAATACGGTAACCAACATTTACGGCCCTTTTGAGAATCATATTACGGGAGATGTAGCTATGGCAGCCTGGCAATATTATGCGGTGACGCAGGATGTGGAATGGCTTCGTCAAAAGGGATTTCCCATTCTTAGTGCCGCTGCCGAATACTGGGTAAGCCGTTCGGAACCGAATGAAGCGGGAGAGTATGAAATTAGGAACGTCATTGGAGCGGATGAATGGAACCAAAACCGTCAAGGAGGAAAGAATGTGAATAATAATGCTTATACAAACGGTGTCGCGAAATCCACTTTGGAAGCTGCCTGTAAAGCAGCCAAACTGTTGAATGTAAAGTCAGACCCTATGTGGACGACTGTGGCGGAGAAACTTCGTTTCCGGAAACTTGCCAATGGAGTAACGGCAGAACATGATACATATGACGGAGCTATAACCAAACAGGCGGATGTCTGCCTGTTAGCTTTCCCGTTAAAGCTTATTACGGATAAAGAGCAGATACGGAAGGACTTGGAATACTATCTACAGACTGTTCCGAGAAAAAAGACACCTGCCATGTCGAAGTCCATTTACTCTATTTTGTTTACCCGCTTGGGAGACCGTGAACGCGCATGGCATTACTTTAGAGATTCCTATCTTCCTAATCTGAATCCGCCATTCCGGGTAATAGCCGAGTTTGACGGTGGTACGAATCCTTATTTCCTGACAGGGGCAGGTGGTGTATTGCAGTCGGTACTGATGGGATTCGGTGGATTGGATATTACGGATAAAGGTATTGTAGCCGGAAAAGGAGCAATTCCTGATACATGGAAATCTCTGACCCTGAAAGGAATAGGGGCAGAGAAAAAGAGTTATATCATTAAATAAACTGACGGAATATGAGATTTCTTGTTTTTCTTTTGGCTATATGTAGCGTAGTAAGTGCACCTGCCAAGGTGGTACTTTCTTCGCTCTTCACAGACAACATGGTTTTGCAACAACAAACCGATGTACAAATATGGGGGATGGCGTCTCCTAAGAAAACGGTTTCTATCCGTCCTTCCTGGGATCAGAAGCTTTATACGATTCGGGCGGATGAAGCGGGAATGTGGCGTACGAGTTTGAAGACACCCGCTGCGGGAGGACCTTACTCGATCAGTTTAAGTGACGGTGAAGAGTTGCTGCTTCGTGATGTCCTGATTGGTGAGGTGTGGCTATGTGCCGGACAGTCGAATATGGAAATGCCTTTGATGGGAAAAGCCAACCAGCCTATTGCTGATGCAGTGGATATGATTGTCCGCGCCAAACCTTCACGACCGATACGGATTTGTACAATCGGGCAGGCGGGAGCGCGGAAACCACAAAAAGATTGCCAGGCACAATGGTTGAAGAATACTCCGGAAGTGGTATCTGAAGCGAGTGCAACTGCTTATTTTTTTGCAGACTATCTCCAAAAAGTACTTGATATGCCGGTTGGCATTATTGTCTCTTCATGGGGCGGAACCGCCATTCAGGCTTGGATGAGCCGTGAAGTATTAGCTCCGTTTAAGGCGTTCGACCTTCGTTTTCTTGACGACACCACGTCCATTGAACGACCGAAGTACAAACCTTGTATGCTTTACAATGCAATGATTGCTCCTGTCGAGCAATATACCATCAAGGGCTTTCTTTGGTATCAGGGCGAATCCAATCGTAAGGATCCGGATTTATATCGCAGGCTACAGCCGACTTTTGTCAAAATGTTGCGCGAAGCGTGGGGGCAAGGTGAATTGCCATTCTATTATGTCCAGATTGCTCCTTTTGCATATGAGGGGGCGGAACTGGTAGGAAGTGCTTTATTGCGTGAGGCACAATTGCTGAACTTGAAAGAGATTCCAAACAGTAATATGGTTGTAACAATGGATATCGGTAATCGTAATTGCATTCATCCGGCCCATAAACGTAAAGTCGGCGAAAGGTTGGCGTTGCTAGCTCTTTCGGGGAGCTATGGGTTGAAAGGTTTTGTTCCAGACACACCTGTCTATCAATCTATGGAGGTGGTCAAGGGTAAAGCGTACTTGACTTTTGATTGTGGCAGTGAAGGGCTTGCACCATTGGGAGCTACTATTTCCGGCGTGGAGGTGGCCGGGAGCGATCATGTGTTTTATCCTGCTACTGCACAGATTGAGAAATATACAGGACGTCTTGAAGTAAGTTGTGGGAAAGTTCCTGTTCCTGTGGCTGTCCGCTATTGTTTCCGGAATTATGAGCAAGGGACACTTTATAGCCGCTATGGCATTCCGGTGGCATCCTTTAGGACTGATACTTGGGAGGTGAAAGAATAATCTTCATACCCAAAATGGTTCGATTTCAGTACGGTTTTAAATGAAATATGAGTTGCTTAGGATAGATTCCGGAAACATGGTAGTTTCCATGTTAAGGATAGCTGTTTGTTTGTGCGAGAATACTCTCCCACAAACAAACAGGCATATCCCTGATATCATTATTTATATATTCCTTACAGCCATCATTAGGAAATTATCTAGTCAATGAACGAATACAACCCACTTCATCCTCCGAATAAGGTGTCCCATCACTACGGAAAATATCATGAAACCATAATGGCGGTTCAACAACATCAGGTAATGGAGTTTCCCATGCAAAGATCGTATTTGTTTTTCCTGCCACCAGCCCCCAGTTTATTGCACCTATATTTTCCTCCTTCAACATAGGCATAATATCCTGAAAAGTACTATTCTGAGTTCGTGCCATGTATTCCGTACAAATCATCGGACGCCCGTATTGTTTCAATGAATCTATCAGTTGCTTGTGCATATCCAAAGATTCATACGTATGATAAGTAATCACGTCCGAGTTTTCCAACTGGTATTTATTGAGATTGGTCAAATTCATATCCCATACTCCGGCAGACAGAGGTTGTGACGGATTAACCGTCCGTCCCCACGTAAATATTTTCTGCAATAAAGACAAACTCCTTTCACCATACCTGTAATTGCCCGAACCACCGGGTTCGTTATATAAATCCCATAACACGATTCTCTTGTCATCCTTAAAGGTAACCAGAATATCTTTCACATAACTTTCCAATACCGGAAGTATAGCTGCCGTATCGCCTTTATAATACAGATCACCCGGATCACGAACCCAGCCCGAATTATGCACTCCCGGTTGTGGCTCCGGTTGTCTGCCTGCCTGGCAAACAGGATTCCAGCAATCGTCCAAAAAGACAAAGATGGTAGAAATATGATGTTTATCGGCAATAGCGAGATATTCATTGATACGTTTCTTAAATCCTTCCTTATCCGTTTCCCAAAGCAAGTGGTGTAAATATACACGCATACAATTCATTCCGATTCCTGCCGCCCAACCAAGTTCGCGTTCTATTGTCACCGGATCGAAAGTATCCGCCTGCCACATTTCCAGTTGGTTGATAGCCGTACTCGGAATGAAATCACAGCCGCGAAGCCATCCCCATTGTTTATACCATTCATTAGCTTGTTCTTTTGTCCAGACTTCACGGACAGGAGTTGTTGTCTGATTACAAGAACCCAACAATATAACGCCAATAAAAAATGCTACTAATATATTTCTCATAAGATTTTATATTTCAATATTCTACAATATAAAAGTACTACTCAAAAACCGCTTTTCTGATACTGGCATTCCATGTGTCTCCAATATACATAACCCCGTTAGCATCCATGCATAATCCCGAAGGAGCACATAATTTTGCATCTTTGCCAACGCCATTTACAGCACCGGAACCATTGCCGCCAATGACAGTCGAAACTCCTGTGTCATTCACCATACGAATAGCATGATTGTCCTGATCAACAATATAAATATTACCTTCATCGTCCGAACACATCTGTTCCCCCCTCAAGAAACGGGCTTCGCCAAACGCACCGTCCCAATAACCAGTCTCGGTAGAAGTGTTCAGCCAAGTAACTTTGCCTGTCGTGACATCAATATATGCCAGTTCGGACGTCGACCTGATTTGCACATACAAATTATTCGTACCGGTAGCAACAGCAAGAGCCGTCGAAAACTCCTGGCTGCCATGCCGTTCGACCAATCCTATTGTTTTTGCAGTCCATGCCGAAGGGTCTATTTCTATAACAGTATTTGTCCATCCCTGCCGGGTATATAATTTACCCTTACTAGCAGTCAATCCAACACCCCAATAGCCGTCAATACCTGCTTCGACAGCTTTCACCTCGGTCGACCAGTTATTAGCCGGATCAACTACAATAAGTTGGATTGCCGTACCACCACATTCAGCTATTGTATAAAACTTCTTGGAAACATTATCATAAACAACACTTGTAAAGCCATATCCTCCCGCCACACGGTCATAACCGGCAAGGAAAGATACTTCACCTGTTTCCGACAAACGATAAAGTCCCAGTTCAGCCGGAATCCGGTCATCCGGAAAACGGCGTAAAAAGAGAATATTCTTTCCGGCGTCGTCAACAGCAATTGCCGAAGGCAATACATCCACTTTCAGATTTTCTATCCACCAACGTTTCTCGTACATAAAGTCATCGGTATAGGCTTCCTCCATTTTGTCCAATTTCACACTTATCTTACAAGTCTCGCTATTCGTTATTTTAGGCACTTTCACCTGTAATTCCGTATCACTTGCTGAAAGGATTTCGGCAACAGCAGTTCCGAAAGAAACACGCAGATTGGCCGCTATATCTCCGAAGTTTTCACCTTTGAGCGTTACTATATCTCCCTTTCCACCATTCTGCGGCTCAAATTCCGTCAGTCTTATAGGCAAGATGATGCCTGACTGAATAACATCGACCTTTACATTTCGATAATCAGGAGCAGTGAGAGTTATAGTCGCTTTTCTTCCTTGCTTTACTGTATTTTCATCCACACTGATAGTCAGAACCGATTCGTCTTCCGTTACGTTCTTCAAACTAAACCGGCACCAGGCTGTCGCTTCCGCAGGAGATATGCCAGTGGTTACTTCCAGATTAGAAAACAGGGTTATCTCCTTAGTGCTTGCAGCAGCCGCAAACGACTGGCTTAGCTCATCCTTATCAAGTGCCAAGTAAGGAGAAGCCTGTTCCTTATCTTCGCATCCTGTGAATAATAGCATCTGAGCTATTACACACATTCCATATAGAATTATGTACTTCATACTGTATCAGTTTTAATTACTTAATGCCGAGGAAAAATCAATAGACAATTGTCCGTCATTATCAACAATCCGATGTATCGTAAGCCGTTCACTGCCTCCCGGAGTATTAGGAGAATGGTACGAGATGCGTAAAACTCCATCAAAATCTTTAAAAATCATGGCATGCCCCCCATTATCATCCGGATTTAACGGTTGAGGATCCTGTATCCAAGGTCCGAGAATATTTCCCGATTGAGAGCGGGCTACGCCGATAGTATATTGCCCGTTCCCGTCCTTTCCCAACAAGAAACTGGACCATAGCATCAGAAGTTCACCATTGTTTGCCCTGTACAGGAATGGAGCGTCTGATACATAATACGAATTTCTAATAACCCAAGGCGCCGCACTTGCCGCAAACAAGGTCACCGGTTCGTCAGCCGCTTCTTTCAAGTCTTTTGTCAATTTCTGCGCGACAATAGTCCCATCGGAGATTTGCGTCCATTCATGGCTGAATACAATCCACGGATCCTTGTTTTCATCAACAAAAAGTGCAGCATCCAATGCTTGCCATCCATTAGGAGTAATCGGCCTGTTGACTAATGGAATAAACGGCCCTTCCGGTTTATCAGATACCAATACGGATGCTCCCCGTACTTCATCCGCCCCGCTGAAAGTAGCAAACATATAATACTTGCCTTCATAATAATAAAGGTCGGGAGCCCAGAAATCAGTCTTTCCCCAAAAACTTGCCGGTGCTTCAAAGCTGATTCCGGCCTTCCGCCAATCACGCAAATTACGGCTAACAGCCACGGCAATCTGATTGGCTGCCGTCGGATATAGCGCGTCGTCTGCATGAACATGCAAATAATATTTTTCAGATACGGGATCCGCAAAAATAAACGGATCACGCACACGGAATGAATTATACACTATCGGATAATCTTCCTCTACCGGTGGAACAGGCTCCGAAGGCTTGCCTTCCTGAGTAATAGAAATAGTGACAGGATAATCCTTTCCTGCCAGCTGCACGGCAAGTGACACGGAACGTTCTTCCTCACTTTCATTTTCCTTGACTGTTATCAGAAAACTTCCCGCTCCCTCACTTCTGCGAGGAGAAACTTTAGCCCATGTACCTATCCCTTTATGCACAATCTGCCATGGAGCATTAGCCTCTACTGTATATTCCTGCTCACCTCCTTCTGCTTCCACATGCCATTCTTGTAATCCATCTTCTATCTTAAAGAAAAAAGCCCCCTCCGCATCTTGCTTACATGATGCAACAAACATCAGTGTAGCTAATAAATTTATTATAATAAGCATATGTGTTTTCATATTAATTATTCCATCCATCATTTTGTACTAAATTTGAGTTCTTTTCCATTTCCGAAGCAGGTATCGCCCATTTCCAAAGATAATCACCACCCCACAAATAAGAATAGGTAGTATTTCCCCAGACTTCCATCAACCCGTTGCCTTCATAAAACTTTTTCTCTTTCCATGTTCCCCATCGGAGTTCATCGAAGAACATATATTCTTCAAAAGCCAATTCCCAATATCGCTCCTTACGGACACGTTGGCGCATATCGTCCAAGCCTTTTACTGTGGTATAATCGTTGGTATTCAACGCCTGTGCTCCTACTCTGCCGCGGACATCATTGACATAGGGTATGGCTTCTTCCCATTTTCCCTGTTCTGTCAGTGCTTCAGCCAGATTCAGAAGCACATCTGCATAACGGATCAATGGAATATCAATCGGCGAACGCTCCATTATCGTATGTTCCGTACCTTCATACACAAACTTCCGGATCAAGTAATAAAACTTATCATTAGTGTCCGTCCGGATATCATAAGGTTCGGCATCGTCAGAGCCCCGATATGGCCAGCGCAATGTATATGAGACTGCCGAGCCTGTCACACCACCCAGATATGTGGAATAAGGGGTTATCACATTCATAGCCAGGCGCGGATCCCTGCCTGCATAAGCGGCCTTAATACGCGCTTCATTTCCACTGGGAAGATATTGCTCCATATCAGCACCATAACTTCCCATTATTTTAATCTCCCCGTCAGTCAGGTTATCCCGCAAGAAAAATACGGAACGTTCTCTCGGAGTCATCGTAGAATAACCGGGAAGATAATCATCCCAGTCAAACGGTTTGCCGTCCGCACACTCATAACTGTCTATAAAGGCAGGATTCGGCAGATAATTGTTCCACCCTGAACCACTCGTTGTCCGGTTACCAAAAGCCCAATTAAAAACAGACCCGTAACCGGAAGGGTTTTCTATACAAGGAATGGTAAATATCATTTCATCACAACGTTCGTTAGCTTCCTTAAAAAGAGCTTTGTAATCTCCGAATAATGAATACCCCATCTTAGTGATTGCCCTGAAATCATCTTCCGCCTTATCATATTGTTTCAGCCACAAATAAGTTTTCCCCCGCAATGAATAGGCGGCAGCTTTTGTGATCCGTCCGTAGTCCGAGCTACCGGCAGCATACTTGGCAGGCAGGTTCGGTTCTTCGACACAAGCTGTCAGATCAGCCAGCACTGCATTCCAGATTTCCTGTTCTGTAGAACGCCCTTTTATACATTCCTCGGCTGTCACCGGTTCCAAATAAAGCGGGACTCCTTTCCATAAAATATTCATCCGATAATAATTATACGCCCGAAGAAACTTACACTCTGCAATATATTGCGCTTTCTTCCCGTCACTCATATCGGGTGTCTTTCCTATATTAGCTATTACATCATTAGCTCTGTGAATCAATTCATAATAACGCTTCCAGGCTGAGAGAAATTCTGTTGATGAAGGAGTGGCTACTCCGAAAAGCGTCGGTGTATGCCAAATCCAGTTACGGTCCATATCCATTATGCTGGAGCGATAATCATAAAAATGCAACTCGCCGTCATAGCCACTATTGGTCGCGTAATCGGCCCGCAAAGCGTTATATACTCCATTCACAACTTGAACTGCCAGCTCTGCGTTATCCCAAACTCCGGCTGTAGATATGACATTAGCCGGTTTCGTATCCAAAAAGTCTGCAGAACAAGCATAGACAAACAACATTAATATGCCGCCAAGTGTAATAATCGAGATAGTCTTTTTCATTGTCGTACAGATTAAAAATTAATATTAATACCTAACGCAAGCTGGCGCATTGTAACATATCCCATACCAGTCTGCATTTCCGGATCCATACCTGAGAATTTGGTTATAGTCAACAAGTTTTCACCTGAAAAATAGACACGTACTTTATTGGCATAAAACTTCCGTGTCCATGTTTGCGGAAGCGTATAACCAATAGTCAGGTTACGCAGTTTCAGGAAATTACCTTTTTCGAGATGCAATGTACTCGCTTCTGTTGCCTGATTGGTTTGATTAAGCGTCAGGCGTGAGTTCTTCGAATGTAAATTGGTACGAGGGTCGTCGGGATTCTCCGGATCATAAAAATAATGGTCTTTTTGAAGTTCTTTCGATAATCCATAGCCCAAAATCGTGGATGTGGAATTTTGTCCTACCGAATACCAATAAATGGAAAAGCCTGCCGCTCCCTGCCAATTCATGGAAACATCAAATCCTTTCCATGACACCGCGCCCTGCAATCCATAATAATATTTCGGAACTGACGATACTTTCTGAAATTTCTTATCATAGTCATTTCCATAAAGTCCGTCCCCGTTTATATCAGCATAAATATAATCGCCATACCATAAATTAGCCTTTCCTATTTTTTGGTTAGGATAGAATACGTAACCTTGATCTTGCATCGCTTTCAACCACTGCATATCCTGTTCCGTACGAATCATTCCGTCTTTAGGCCCTCCGGCAGGATTAACCAACCCGTTATTGAAGAAATAAGTGGCATCCCCCTTATAAGGCTCTTTCAGATAATATTCATTGATAATATGTCCTTCAATTATCCTGTTATCCCCGCCGTCAGACACATCTCCCAGATTCGACTTATAGACATAATTGCCGTTCCCGTCATATTCCCAGCTATTCTTTAAAGTTCCTTTAAATTTGCTGACATAATTCTTATTATAAGAGAAATTCCCGGAGAGAGAATAGGACCATTCATTGACACGGTCGTTCCAGTTCAATGTCAATTCAACGCCCTTATTGGTAACCTCGGCATAATTTTGACGGGCAGGTGTCTTGTTTCCCATCGTAGCATAAACACCCGGACGGTAAAGGATGCCATCGGTAACCTTATTGTAAATATCAAATTCTCCAACCAGCCTATTATTCAATATAGCGAAATCCAATCCGAGATTAGCCTGTGTCACACTCTCCCAACGCAATTTTTGATTAGCAATTACGGTCTGCGCCAATCCCGAGGTCAGTTTATCTCCAAAAATATAATTACTTCCGGAATAAGTAGCCTGCCATTCATAGTCTCCAATACTATTATTTCCTAACTTTCCCCACGACAAACGTACTTTCAGATTGTCAAAAGGCGAACCTTGCATGAATGATTCTTCCGAGACACGCCATCCACCGGAGAAAGACGGGAAAAATCCCCAACGGCTTTCCGGCGCAAAACGAGAGGAACCGTCGTAACGGGCATTTACTTCAAACAGGTATCTGCTTTTATAAGCATAGGTCAGACGACCGAAAAAAGAGCGGGAAGTATTTTCCCAGGTAGCTCCCGTTATATTGCTCAATTCCGTATATGTAGACAAGTCTGTCAAGCTTGCGTCGGCAGCTCCTTGTTTTGCCATATCCGTATTAAATCCCCAGTTACGTATGGCTTCATAGCCTGCAAGTGCTCCCAAATCATGTTTTCCAAAACTTCTAGTCCAATCCAATGTCTGTACGAAGCGCCATCTTTTGGATTCTTCCGAATAAACCGCTTTCGACATATTCTCTAAAGTTGTAGGTTGCTCCACCTGTTTGTCTCTTCTAAAACTATATCTCCCGACTTGCCTGGAAAGCCAGTCGGCATCATGGCGATAGCGCATATAGTCAAACTCAACATGATACACAAAATCTTTGAGGATTGTAGCATCTGCAAACATAGAAGTATTTAACTGTTCATATTTGAAAGAACCGCCCGAAGAAGCTAACAAATGAAGAGGGTTGGAAGATGTCGGATCTTCTTCTACCGCTTCGGGAAGTCCTAATTTTCCATCATATTCAGGATAAATATCCGGTGGAAGCTTCTGCCCATGTATTCCACCTGTAAAAGCATCCACTTCATTCCGATCCTGGTCTGTATGATAACCGTGCGAACGGTTGCCTATCTGCAACCAGTCCTTCACTTTCACAGTTATATTGGAGCGTATGTAATATTTCCGAAGCCCCGTATCTTGTATTAGTCCCGGGTTATCCAGGAAAGAACCGGAAAAATTATAATTCACATTGTCGGAAGCGCCAACAACCGAAATCGTATGTTCGCTCATTATTTTATTCTGAAACAGTTCTTTATACCAATCGGTATTCGGATAAGCGACATAGTTAGGATAACCGGACTCTGCAAGACCATTAGGATTTTTCGCCGCTTCTCTCCATTCTGTTATCGTGTTCTGGCTGAAAATATCACTTTGCCCGATATTCCGGGCTGATTCGTTCATTAATTCGAAATAATCGGCACTATTGCTCACAAGCTGAATCAGATTTGACGGTTGGTTCAAGGAAAACTTTCCTGAATAATTCACTGATGTCTTGCCTTTTTTCCCTTCCTTTGTGGTAATCATTATAACACCATTCGCCCCACGATTACCATAGATAGCACATGAAGCGGCATCTTTCAAGATGGAAATTGAAGCAACGTCATTGGGATTTATATCATTGAATGATAATTCCATCCCGTCAACCAATACTAAAGGGTTGGAATTGTTCAATGTTCCAATACCACGGATACGTATGGTCGCCATATCACTGTTGGGTTTACCGGACGATTGCAATGTCTGCACTCCTGCACTCATCCCGGACAATGCCATTGAAAGATTAGTCAAAGGACGGGAATCCAGTTCTTTTTCAACATTGATGGTTGAAACGGCTCCCGTCAAGTTTATCTTCTTTTGGGTTCCATACCCCACCACAACAACTTCATCCAATTGTTTCGAATCTTCTTTCATCGTCACATTCAATGTTATCGGCCCTGTGATTTTCTGTATATATGTGATATAGCCTATTGAAGTAAATTTCAGTGTCGAACCTTCCGGAACTTGCAACAGGTAGCTGCCGTCAAGACCGGTAATAGTTCCTTGTGTAGCCCCTTCTATCATAACGGTTACTCCCGGAAGCGTCTCACCCGATTCGTCCACTACTTTTCCTGTCACCTTGACCGTTCGTTTGTTCCCCTGTTGCCAAGACGAATTTCTGTTCAGTACAATTTGGCGTTTTTCAATGACGTAAGATACTCCCTCACCTTTAAACAGTTTATCCAATACCTGAGTCATCCTTTCATTTCTCACGGAGATATCCACTATACGGTTTACATCGACAATATCCTTATTGTACAGAAAACGATAGTTTGTCTGTTTTTCAATATTGGTCAAAACCTCCTCTACGGTCACATTTTTCAATCGCAATGTAATCTTGGCAGACTGTGCGCAAACAGGCATACTAATTGCTTGCAAGACAAGACAAAACAGCCATACTGCACAAAAATTCCCCATTTTTACATTCGCAGGTACATTAATTCTCTTTTTCATTTTCCTAATTGAAATAAGTTTCATACCTTTACATGTTTGGTTATTGGTTCTACAAATAAGTTGATTAACGAATAACTGAATCTTTGGAAAGGAAGGTGAGTCAGACCTTCCTTTTTTTATCAGTTGTCAGAAGCTAAATTTACTGATTATGTTTTTCCCATGACTTGTATTATTTAAAGGTTAATAAAAGTGTGTGTTTCTCTCGTTTCTACCAATAAGACGTTTCTAAAAATAAAAGCCACATCTCTTACCGCATTATTTTTTATCCGAACTATTTTTTCTTCAAACTATCGTTTATCCCAAATAATCTTTCTATTTTTACCCCAACAACAGAATTTCTACTGCAATACTATGTCAGATACCCAACAACATACCGCCAATGATCGTTTCCTGGTTATAGCATTGAAACAGGATGACCGACAGGCTTTTACCCGAATATTCCGTGCTTATTATAAAGACCTGGTGTTGTTTGGCGGTACATATATCCCGGAAAAATCAGTCTGTGAGGATATTGTACAAAATATATTTCTCAAATTATGGAATGACCGGAAGACACTGGAAATAGAACTCTCACTAAAAGCATATTTGCTGAAAGCGGTTCGGAATTATTGCCTGGACGAATTGCGGCATCGAAGAATTATAAACGAACATATTGCCTATGAGCTTAAATCCCCCTCTATTAATATAGATACGACAGAGAACTACATACTATACTCCGATTTATGCCAACAATTAAAAAATGCATTGGAACAATTGCCGCCTCAGGAAAGGGAAGTTTTTGAGATGAGCCGGTTGGAAAACATTAAATATCAAGAAATCGCAGATCGTCTGAATATCTCTGTCAGAACAGTGGAAGTACGTATCAGTAAGGCCTTGAAACAGCTTCGTATTTTATTGAAAGATTTTTATCTACTATTTTTTTTCTTTCTTTTCCACTAATGGATGTGGATTCTTCTTTCTGAAACGTCTATTATATATAAGGTAAAAATGCATATGATACATAAAGATTCGGACATAGAGATTATAATTTCCAAATACCTCTCGAAAGAGGCGACACAAGAAGATATCAAGGAATTGGAGATCTGGGTATCAGCTACTCCCGAAAACTACAAAAGCTTTCTTGTACAAAAAAACATATGGGAAGTTACCCATCCGGCTTTTAACCCGGAAGAGATAGACGTGGACAATGCACAAAGAAAAGTGATGGAACAGATTCGTCATAAAAGCCAACCGGTATCCGCTCGTCCCAAGTTGTCTTTCCTATATTATTGGCAGCAAATTGCAGCTATCTTGCTTCTCCCGTTGCTGATATTATCCGCTCATCTTTATTTTAAGCCTGATCCTCTAATCGCAGAAACTTACCAGGAATTATTTACTCCTTACGGCACTTGGTCGGTAGTGAATCTCCCCGATGGTTCGAAGGTATGGCTGAATGCCGGAAGTTCCCTGAAATATCCTGCCCAATTTAGAGGTAAAGAAAGGGTGGTTTCCATGCAAGGCGAAGCTTATTTTGAAGTAGAATCCGATAAAGAGCATCCTTTCATCGTAAAAACAAAAGGATTGGCAGTAGAAGCTACCGGCACTGCATTCAATGTTAATGCATATGCTCCTGATAATATAGCGGCAGTAACGTTGGTAAAAGGAAAAGTAGCGGTAACTCTCGATAGACAAAAGACAATTTCCCTTTCACCGGGAGAGAAAATTGATTACAATCTGGCAACTTCATTGTATAAGGTCAACAAAACCAATACATATAAATGGTGTTCATGGAAAGATGGAATACTCATTTTTAGGGATGATCCACTGGAATATGTATTCAAACGCCTGGGACAGACTTATAATGTGGAATTTATTCTGAAAGATCCTGAATTAGGCAAGTACTCCTATAAAGCAACTTTTGAAGGTGAGTCTCTGAATGAAATATTACGTTTACTTGAAATGAGCGCCCCTATTCGTTGCAAAGAAATCAGTAATAGAACCAATAATGACGGGAAACTTGAGAAACAACGTATAGAAGTGAGTAGAATTATGCAATAATAAACTAGAAAACGTTCCTAAGACATCCCAAAAGCGCCGTTACAGTATGTTCTAGCAAGGGATTATTCTCACTACAGTGAGAATAAATACTCATAGGTATGAGAAAAAGTTCTCACTGCAATGAGTATTTTTTCTCATCGCAGTGAGAATGCTTGAGAATTACTTCATCTTATACACCAACGTCCCACCCTTCACAATATCTTCATGTGATATTGAATTTTTCGTGTAAGGTTCTCCATTCAGTGTAATGCTATCCACATACAGATGTTCTTTTGACAAGTTCTCTGCAATAACAGTGAAAGTCTTTCCGTCAGCTAAATGCAGTACCATCTTCGGCAATTGCGGAGCACCGAATACATATTCCCCGCTCACCGGATCTACCGGATAGAATCCCATTGCGCTAAGCATATACCAGGCTGACATCTGACCACAGTCATCGTTGCCACAAAGTCCGTCGGGTTTATTCTTGTATTGGGTATCGAAGATTTCACGAACCAACTCTTGCGTACGTTCCGGACGACCGGCCAATGCATATAAATAAGTGACATGGTGGCTCGGTTCGTTGCCGTGAGCATACTGCCCGATCAAACCTGTCACATCCGACAGGCTTTCACCTTCGAGCTTAACTGTGAACAAAGAATCCAATTTGTTCAGGAAAGGTTTTTCACCGCCAAACAAACTGATTAATCCCGGCACATCGTGCTGTACATGCCAGGTATATTGCCATGCATTCCCCTCAGTATAGTCACCGCCAATACTTTCGGAATGTCCCAACGCACTTGGATTAAACGGAGCTTTCCAAGTTCCGTCAGCCTTACGCGGACGCATAAATTGAGTTTCCGAATCGAAGAGGTTCTTATAATAATCCGCACGTTTTGCGAAATAAGCGGCATCTTCCTCTTTTCCCATACGGCGTGCCATGTCGGCAGCGGCATAATCATCATACACTGACTCCAGTGTAGAAGATACCGACTCCGCTTTTATCAGGTCGGTCGGGAAATATCCGTATTTTGTATAAACTTCCCAGTTCGACTTCAATGGATGAGAGACTGTCTGAGTTTTCTTTATCATATTGAAAGCACGTTCGGCATCAAAACCACGGAATCCCTTACGATAGGCTTCAGCAATAACTGATACACCATGATTGCCAATCATACAGAAATTTTCTTTACCCCACAACGCCCAGATAGGCAGGAAGCCTTGTACTTCACCTTGCTCTATCAACGAATTTACAAAACCATCCACACGTTCGGGAATCACTAATGTATAGAACGGATGAGCGGCACGATAGGTATCCCATAAAGAGAATGTAGAGTAGAAAGTTCCTGTTCCGGCTTTCACAATGGAGTCGGCAGCATTGCGATACATACCGTCTACATCTGAAATCTGGTTCGGCTGAATCAGTGCATGATAGAAACAGGTATAGAAATTGGTCTTTTCATCGTCAGTACCTTCTATTTCAATACGGCTCAGATAGTTATTCCATTCATTATGGGCGGCAGTTTTCACTCCGTCAAAGTCCCATGCAGGAATTTCGGCTTCCAGGTTCTTTTTTGCTCCGTCTACACTGGTTGTAGAAAGGGCTACTTTCATCATCAGTTCCTCTCCCGGCTGCATGTCAAAAGTGGCAACGATACGTTTGCCTTTTTCTGTTTCGCCCATCGGAAGATAAAGAGAATCTATAACAGGGCGGTTGAACTTCATCACAAAGAAATAGTCCTGATCTACCCACACAGTGTTATTGACGTGTCCGGTCAGTGTCTGTGCGTCTTCCCAGTTTACTTCACAACTGTTCACTTGGGAATGGTATTGTTCTTCTCTCCATGCAGGCCCATGCTGCAAGTCGATCAAGACAGAAGCCGAATCGGCTTTAAGATAAGTGTAACGATGCAGAGCCGCGTGGATAGAAGCAGTCAGTTCCGCTTTCACCTGAGGATCGGAAAGTTCAACCGTATAATAACCCGGAGTGGCAGCTTCCTTATCTTTGGAGAAATGGCTACGATAAGCATCCCATGCACGGGCACGTGTACCAGTGGCGGGCATTACCAGAATATCTCCCAAATCCATGCATCCCGTTCCGTTCAGATGGGTCTGGGTGAATCCCCAAATCAACGTATCCTGATAAACATATTCGGAACAGTATCTCCAACCGACCGCACCTGTCACAGGACTGGTCTGCACCATTCCGAAAGGATAACAAGCACCGGGAAACGTATGACCATTATCAGCGGCACCAATAAAGGTATTAACGTATTGAGTATAATCCTGCGTTTCCGTTTTTTCTGTCGGGGTGCAGGAAGAATAAAAGAATAAGCCTGCCAAAGCAGTGGTTACCAAAGGGATTTTTCTTTTCATGCAAATATAGTGTTAAGTTAATGTCGCATCACATACCATGCCACAAAATTAAAGATTTCTTCCCATTTAAGACGACTGCATATTGACAAATATACTTAAATCTTAAACGAAAGAAGATCTGATTTATATAGATTCATTGTGATAAAACAAAAAATCGTACGACTTATTGGATAAATATCAACTCAATTATTTATCTTTGTTAGCTTAATAATAAGCTGGCGCAAAAAAACAATAAGTACAATGAAAGATTTCTTGAAATTCACACTTGCCACGGTGACAGGTATCATTTTGTCAAGTATTGTATTATTTATTATCAGCATGGTGACGCTGTTCGGTATCATGTCTGCTTCGGATACAGAAACGATAGTAAAAAAGAATTCTGTAATGATGCTCGACTTGAACGGTACGTTAGTGGAACGTACGCAAGAAGACCCGTTGGGCATTTTATCCCAGTTATTCGGTGACGGGTCTAATACATATGGACTGGACGACATTCTTTCGTCTATCAAAAAGGCCAAAGAGAATGAAAACATCAAAGGGATTTATTTGCAGGCAAGTTCATTGGGCGCATCCTACGCTTCTTTACAGGAGATTCGTAACGCATTGCTTGAATTTAAGGAAAGCGGGAAATTCATCATTGCTTATGGTGACTCTTATACTCAAGGACTTTATTATCTTTCCAGTGTAGCCGACAAGGTACTGCTTAATCCCAAAGGCATGATCGAATGGCGGGGTATCGCTTCCGCTCCTCTTTTCTATAAAGATCTTCTTCAGAAAATCGGTGTGGAGATGCAGGTATTCAAAGTAGGAACCTATAAATCCGCTGTTGAGCCGTTCATCGCCACTGAGATGAGCCCGGCCAACCGCGAACAAGTAACAGTTTTCATCAATTCCATTTGGGGACAAGTGACTGAAGGAGTAGCTGCCAGCCGTAGTCTTCCGGTCGATTCCCTCAATGCTTATGCAGACCGTATGTTAATGTTCTATCCGGCAGAAGAAAGCGTGAAATGCGGATTGGCTGATACATTAATTTATCGCAATGACGTACGCAACTATCTCAAGGAGATGGTGGAAATAGACAAGGATGACCGCCTTCCTGTATTGGGACTGGCAGATATGATTAATGTAAGAAAGAATGTTCCTAAAGATAAAAGTGGCAATATCGTTGCCGTTTATTATGCATCCGGTGAAATCACAGACTATCCCAGTTCTTCGGCTTCCGAAGAAGGCATCGTAGGCCCTAAAGTAAGCCGTGATTTGCGTAAGTTGAAAGAAGATGACGATGTGAAGGCCGTTGTACTCCGGGTTAATTCTCCGGGTGGAAGTGCTTTTGCTTCGGAACAAATCTGGCATGCAGTAAAAGAGTTGAAAGCGAAAAAGCCAGTTATTGTTTCCATGGGTGACTATGCGGCATCAGGAGGATATTATATCTCTTGTGTAGCCGATACGATTGTTGCCGAACCCACTACGCTGACCGGTTCTATCGGCATCTTCGGAATGATTCCGAATGTAAAAGGCCTGACAGAAAAAATAGGCCTGACTTATGATGTGGTAAAAACCAATAAATATTCAGATTTCGGAAATATTATGCGTCCTTTCAATGAGAGTGAGAAGTCATTGTTGCAAATGATGATTACTCAGGGATATGACACATTCGTAGGCAGATGTGCCGAAGGACGCCATATGACAAAGGAAGCAATCGAAAAGATTGCCGAAGGACGTGTGTGGACAGGTGAAACAGCCAAAGAGTTAGGCTTGGTAGATGAGCTCGGAGGTATTGACAAGGCGTTGAATATTGCCGTAGCAAAAGCGGGTATTGAGGGATACACCGTAGTATCTTATCCGGCCAAACAGGATTTTCTGTCTTCTCTACTCGATACGAAGCCGACTAATTATGTTGAATCCCAACTTCTGAAAAGTAAATTGGGCGAGTATTACCAACAATTCGGCTTACTGAAGAATTTAAAAGAACAATCCATGATTCAGGCACGCATTCCGTTCGAACTGAATATAAAATAAACCGTACTGCATGGACGAGCACTTTTTCAAAATACATAAATGGCTATATCCTGTCTCGTGGATATACGGAGCAGTGGTAATCATAAGAAATAAGCTCTTTGACTGGGGATTGTTCCGGTCGAAGAGTTTCGACGTTCCTGTCATCTGTGTTGGTAATCTGTCTGTAGGCGGAACAGGGAAAACTCCTCATACCGAATATTTGATAAAGTTGCTTCATGACAAATATCAGGTGGCTGTACTAAGTCGCGGATACAAACGGCGTACACAAGGTTATGTGCTCGCTACTCCCCAAAGTACTGCCAGGACGATTGGTGACGAGCCTTATCAGATGTACACTAAGTTTCCGTCCGTCACGTTGGCTGTTGACGAAAACCGTTGCCATGGAATAGAGAAATTACTTGCCTTGAAAAAGCCTGCTGTAGATGTCGTCTTACTGGATGACGCTTTTCAGCATCGCTATGTCAAACCGGGATTAAGTATTCTATTGACTGATTATCACCGCCTTTTCTGTGATGATGCACTGCTTCCGGCAGGACGTTTACGAGAGCCTGTCAGTGGAAAGAACCGGGCACAAATCATAATCGTTACCAAATGTCCGCAGGACATCAAACCTATTGATTACAATATTATCACTAAACGGCTGAACCTTTACCCGTATCAGCAGTTGTTCTTCTCATCGTTCCGTTATGGAAACCTGCAACCTATATTCCGGCAGGAAGTTAGAGAAGCTGATGCGAATATGGCTACGGCAAGCAAAGAAATCTCTTTGTCTTCATTAACGGCTACGGAGGTATTATTAGTGACAGGTATTGCATCACCTGCTCCCATTATGGAAAGGTTGGACGGTTGCGCAAAACAGATAGAGACACTATCTTTTGGCGACCACCATGATTTTACTCACAGAGATATGCAGCAGATAAAGGAACGGTTCAAAGGATTAACAGGCGAAAAACGATTGATAATCACAACCGAGAAGGATGCGACACGTTTGGTTAATCATCCGGGATTGGACGAAGATTTGAAACCGTTTATTTATGCTCTGCCCATTGAAATAGAAATATTACAAAATCAACAAGATAAATTTAACCAACATATTATTGACTATGTTAGAGAAAATACAAGAAACCGCAGCTTATCTTAAAGAGAAGATGCACACGAGTCCCGAGACAGCCATTATCCTAGGCACCGGACTTGGCAGTTTAGCGAACGAAATCACCGAGAAGTACGAAATAAAGTATTCGGATATTCCGAACTTCCCAGTATCTACCGTCGAAGGCCACAGCGGCAAGCTGATTTTCGGTAAATTAGGCAATAAAGATATTATGGCTATGCAAGGCCGTTTCCACTACTACGAAGGTTATTCGATGAAGGAAGTTACTTTCCCTGTACGTGTGATGCGCGAATTGGGTATCAAGACATTATTTGTATCCAATGCCAGTGGCGGTACGAATGCAGACTTTGAAATCGGTGACCTGATGATTATCACCGATCATATCAACTACTTCCCCGAACATCCGCTTCGTGGAAAAAACATTCCGTATGGTCCCCGTTTCCCGGATATGAGCGAAGCGTACAGCAAAGAACTAATCCGTAAAGCTGACGAAATTGCGAAAGAGAAAGGTATCAAGGTACAACATGGTATATATATTGGCACTCAAGGCCCTACCTTCGAAACTCCCGCTGAATATAAATTATTCCATATCTTAGGTGCTGATGCCGTAGGTATGTCTACCGTTCCTGAAGTGATAGTCGCGAACCATTGCGGAATCAAGGTTTTCGGTATTTCCGTTATTACCGACTTGGGAGTAGAAGGGAAAATCGTAGAAGTAACGCACGAAGAAGTCCAGAAAGCTGCTGACGCCGCCCAACCGAAAATGACGACTATCATGCGTGAACTAATCAACCGTGCCTAAACATTAAACCCGATTTATGAGAACTGAAATAGCTACTCTCGGTGAGTTCGGTCTAATCGACCGTCTCACCGAGGGAATCAAACTGGAAAATGAATCCAGTAAATATGGAGTGGGTGACGACGCCGCAGTCCTCTCCTACCCATCCGAGAAACAAATACTGGTAACCACTGATTTACTTATGGAAGGCGTACATTTCGACCTGACATATGTTCCTTTGAAGCACTTGGGCTATAAGTCTGCCGTAGTCAACTTCTCCGACATTTACGCCATGAACGGCACTCCCAGGCAAATAACAGTGTCTCTCGGAGTATCCAAACGTTTCAGCGTAGAAGATATGGACGAGCTTTATGCAGGTATCCGCCTGGCTTGCCAACAATACAATGTCGATATTGTAGGTGGGGATACGACTTCTTCCCTTACCGGACTTACCATCAGTATTACTTGCATAGGTGACGCGGATAAGGATAAAGTAGTCTATCGCAACGGAGCTAAAGAGACAGACCTGATCTGTGTCAGCGGTGACCTGGGTGGAGCCTACATGGGACTTCAACTCCTGGAACGTGAAAAGAGCGTATTAAAAGGTGAAAAAGATGTGCAACCGGACTTCACCGGCAAAGAATACTTATTGGAACGTCAACTGAAACCTGAAGCCCGTAAGGACATTATCGAGAAACTTGCTGCTGCCAACATCATCCCGACTTCCATGATGGATGTTTCCGATGGTTTATCATCAGAGCTCATGCACATCTGTAAACAGAGCAATGCCGGCTGTCGTGTTTACGAGGAACATATCCCTATCGACTATCAGACTGCTGTTATGGCAGAAGAATTCAATATGAATCTTACGACTTGCGCTATGAATGGCGGCGAAGATTATGAGCTTCTCTTCACCGTACCTATTGCCGAGCATGAGAAAGTATCGCAAATGGAAGGTATCCGCCTCATCGGTCACATCACTAAACCGGAGTTAGGCTGTGCTTTGGTCACCCGCGACGGACAAGAGTTTGAATTAAAAGCACAGGGATGGAATCCATTAAAAGAAGATAAATAAAATATTCAGCATACAGCAAAATATTTTCACTCTATATAACACTGATAATAAGCCGACTAACTTTTTATCAGTGTTTTTTATTTCTGAAAGGCTTGCAGA
Organism: Bacteroides congonensis; assembly: GCF_900130125.1. GTDB lineage: Bacteria > Bacteroidota > Bacteroidia > Bacteroidales > Bacteroidaceae > Bacteroides > Bacteroides congonensis. The sequence continues at coordinate 784,843 of NZ_FQXY01000008.1, read as the reverse complement.
ATCCAAAAGTTTCACTACCTTTGCACCCGCAAATGAGAAATTACTAAACCAATAATCACAAGGTGCCATAGCTCAGTTGGTAGAGCAAAGGACTGAAAATCCTTGTGTCCCCGGTTCGATTCCTGGTGGCACCACTTTGAAGAAAAGCAAAAGACAGTAAAATCCTGATTTCCAAACGAAATCGGGATTTTTTGTTTTCCGGCGGAACGCAAAAAGCGGCAGAATATTACAGTTGCTGGTGTTCCAAAAGGTGGAGCAAAATAGGTGGAGTACATATCTCCACCGAATAAGCTTACTTCTCTCTGATTTGCAATATTTTGCGTATCAAGAAAGCGTGCATGGTTTCCTACTTTTGTACAACGAAAAACTGTAGGAACATGAAAAGAGACTCATTCAATGTGCTTTTCTTCATTAAGAAAGCCAAGCTGCTGAAAAACGGGGAAGCCTCCGTGTGTATGCGCATTACCGTGAACGGTGCGCGAGTGGAAAACAACATCCGCAAGAGCATTGAGCCTGCCTTGTGGAATCAGGCGAAGGAGTGCGCCAAAGGGAAAAGCCGCAAATCCTGCGACTTGAATGCGTATATTGAGGATGCAAGAATCAAACTCCACCAGACTTTCAATGAACTGGAGGAACAAGGACAGTTCATCACCGCTCGCCTGTTGCAGGAAAAGTTCTTCGGACAAGACCAAGCACCCAAAGCTGTCCGCACTCTTATCCAGACCATCCAAGAACATAACGACCAATGCCGTGAACTTGTCGGTAAGGACTATGCCTTGATTACCGTTCGCCGCTATGAGAGTTGCAAGCGTTACCTTACAGAACTTATCAAACTGAAATACGGTAAGGAGGATTTGCCATTGTCGGAAGTCAATGGCGAACTGGTACGTGCCTTTGAGTTCTACCTCAAAACAGAGAAGGAATGCCAACAGAATACGGTTATCCGTTACATGAAGTGTCTGAAGAAAATAACCAACCTTGCGCTTGCTAACGAATGGATAACCAAAGACCCGTTCATCGGCATCAAGTTTCATGAGAAAGAAGTTATCCGCGAGTTCTTGACAATGGACGAACTGCTCACCATTTATCACAAGGAGTTTTCGTTAGAGCGTATCACAGTTGTCCGTGATGTTTTCACCTTTGCGGCTTTCACTGGGCTAGCCTTCATAGACGTGCAACAACTGGCACCGGAACATATCGTAGAAGACTCCAACGGCAACCTATGGATTCGCAAGCCTCGCCAAAAGACGAAGAATATGTGCAACATTCCTTTGCTTGATATTCCATTGGAGATTCTCCGTAAATATGCGGAACATCCGGCTTGCCAAAAGAAAAACAGATTGCTGCCAGTTCCCTGCAATCAGAAAATGAACAGCTATCTGAAAGAAATCGCAGACTTATGTCTGATAAACAAGACTTTGACCACACACGTGGCCCGCCACTCGTATGCGACATCAGTCTGCCTTGCCAACGGTGTGAGCATAGAGAATGTGGCAAAAATGCTCGGTCACTCCAATATAAAAATGACACAGCACTATGCACGTGTACTTGATTCCTCTATTCTGAGAGATATGAATAATGTAAAGAGCGTAATGTCTAAAGTAATGCGATAGATATGGATAGAGGAATAATTTCAATCAGTGAAACGGGTGCAGTCACTATGCCTATTGCATCTGTATGGATGACGCAATTTGAGATTGCCGACTTGTTCGGGATATTCTCGTGCGATATACGTAAGGCGATTCATTCCATATACAAGAATAAGGAACTGGACGAGGTTGAAACACAGAAGTATGTCAGACAGGCTGATGGTATCAGTTATGATGTTTACAATCTTGAAATGATTATAGCTGTTGCATTCAGGATATGCAGTAGAGAAAGTACATTGTTCAGACGGTTTGCAATAACTGAAATCTGCGCCACTAAAAGAGTAACACCGATAACATTGTTTATTTCTTATAGCAGAGGTAACAACCTATGGTATAGTTGAAGTACATTCCGCCAGCCACTCGTTACCGATGTCGGATGCAAAGGTAGCGTATGGCTTTGACGGCAGAGGCAAGGTCAGGCGGCGATGCCGTTTCGGGCAGAATCTTCCTCAAACAAGTTTGAGCGTATTCAGCCCGAAAACCTTGCCACTGCCCGCCATACGCTTGAAAGGCATCCGGCAACGGAAACAAGCGACTGACGGGAAATTAGAAGAAAAAGAGAGGAACAGCTTACAGACGAAGCGGAATACTGGTGCTTCATCCGAAGCCGTTCCTTTTTCTTTTTGCCGGAAGTCCATTGCTCCGCAATCATAGGGCAGACGGCAAACTGCGCTCCTTCAAGAAAATCAGATTGCAGCCTGTCAGTAGGCGGAGCGATAGCCGTCATTCAGCATCCTTTCGATGTCGGATTCACGGTAGAGGATTTTGCCACCCAACTGGATATAGGCGATACGCCCCTCGTTGCGGTAGTCCTGAAGTGTCCGGCGGCTCACCTTCAGCCAAGCCGACACCTCCTTGTCGGTGAAGAACCGCTCACCGCCCAATGTCGGGCGGTAGTTGGCGGTCAGATACTCTACATTGTCAAGCAGTCGGTCAAGGCTGCCCATGAAGTGGATTATCCATTCGCTGTCTTTGTTAATCAACTCATTCATACTATTCGGATTTAGTGGGTATTGTCATTATATTCAGTTCATATAGTCCCGCCTTTGAATCTTGCTTCTTTTCTCCTGTCCTCCACGATGGAGACGATACGCTTCATATCTTCGGGACGGTAGTAGGTCTTGTGATTGATTTGGCTGTACGCCAACGTGCCGTTGTCACGCAAGGTCTGCAACGTGCGGGGACTGATGTTGAGCATCCGGCACACGTCCTGATTGTCCATCCACTCACTCATTGTCTTTTCCCCGTGCCGATGGCAGATGGCATCCATCCGGTGGACGAAGCGGTCGAACTTGGCGACCATCGCTTCAAAGGTCTTTCTTTCGATTGATACGATTTCCATATTGTCTTTCTTTTTGTTGTTATTGTTTCTTTTGCTGCAAAGGAATATAGAATCCGCTGTCCGGCAATAGCTTTTCCGTAAGTGGCAGCATGTTGCGCCGATACGGTAGCGTTTGTCCGGGTTACCGCCTGTAAATTCCCTGTTAGCAAGCCTATGTACCATGATTTCCGCTCCATCTTTTAGGACTGCTGTTATTCCTTTTGCCACAAAGAAAGACAGAATCCGATACCTGACAATGTATATTACCATTACTGGTAGCATGTGGCACAGGGTGGTAGAGGTTGGCACACGTTGTAAGTGGTGCTAATCCCTTTGATTCCGAAAATTAGGAATGCTGCAAGATTGAAAATAAGGGCTTAATTCAAACTTACCCTATATCTCACCTTTATCCGTTCCGCTATTCATATCCGGCAAATCGGAGAAGTCCTCACCGCTGGTCCCATCACCATATTGCAGAACCGCACAAAATTGTCTAAGAGACTCTAAACGCTTGAATGACTGCACTAAAGCACCTTACTTTGCTCCCGATAATCGGTCGAGGTGCTGACCAAGACCACATTCAATAACTTAATCAATTTGTTTTTTACAATGAAAAGAGAACCAAGCATTACAGAGCAGCAGGCTCGTGAAATCGTTGAAAAAATGGGGTACAGGAAATCCGACACCCCAAAGTCAGAGGAAGACTTCTACAGGCGTATCGGTCTGGACCCGGAAGAACTGGAACAGCCCGGCAAAACCGTCACGGAAGAAGCGGAGATGGTTATGGCTGATGAAACGGCAGAAGAAGCGGCAGTACCGCAGAAGCGCATCAGCAGCAAGCAGCGCAGGCTGTCGTTGGAGGAGTACCGCACCACCTATCTCCAAGTCCCCAAGATTATCAACCGCAAACCCGTGTTCGTCAGTGAGACGGTACGTGACGAACTGGACAGGATTGTCCGCTACCTCGGAGGAAAGGGCATGAGCGCATCCGGACTTATCGAGAACCTTGTCCGCCTGCACCTCGATGCCTACCGGAATGACATCGAGCAGTGGCGCAAACTCTGACGGGATTACGGTGGAACCGGTTGAGCCGTTGGATGCACTCCATCGGTTCGACCGATACACAAGGTGAGTTATTACACTCGAAAATCAATCCGACAGGCAGAGGATTTTTGTGTCCTCAAAGACACAGCAAGATATATTTTCAGTTACCCGAATAATTCTAAGTAACTGAAAATCCTTGCACCGCCGTGGACAGAATAATCCTCCGCAGTCGGATAATTTCGGGGTTCTTTAATCGGGGATTAGACAAAGAATGAACCATTAAATTAAAGGAATAAGAAGAATGAAAAAGAAGAGCAAGTACGGGAGAAATCCCAAGTTGGACCCGAAGACGCATTGTGTGATGGTGCGTTTCGATGATGAGGAATGGAACAGGTTTCTCACGATGTACGAGGAATCACAGGTGTACGCAAAAGCCGTCTTTCTCAAGGCGCATTTCTTTAGGCAGAAGTTCAAGGTGCTGAAAGTGGACAAGACGATGCTGGACTACACGACCAAGCTATCGGACTTCCACGCACAGTTCCGTGGTATCGGTACGAACTACAATCAGGTCGTTAAAGAGTTGCGCTGCCACTTTTCGGAGAAGAAGGCAATGGCATTACTCTACAAACTGGAGAAGTATACCATCGACCTTGTGAAACTGAGCCGGGAGATCGTGGAGCTTTCAAGGGAGATGTATGCCAAGTGGGAATAACAGAAAGGATAAATTCCATTGTACCCTAAAAAATACGGTAGATACACAGCCCTGTGAAATAATGCGAAACGCCGAGAATTTCATAGGAGCCGGCATATCATCATCAGACGTCCGGAACTATATGCGAAAGATGGAAATCGACCGAAAGGATTGAAAATATAATTCTTATCATAGAAACGACTTTGTCATTATGCGCAGTCGTTTCTATGTTTCATTTACCTCTTTTTACTTAGTAATCAACACGAAATTGCTACTTTTGTAAAATGATTCAAGAGGAATTCGATTTTTACAGACCATGTAAGCTATTGCAACCTTACGTGAGATATTATTGGGTATTCAAAAGTAACCAATTTTTGAATACCCTAACTTTCCCTATTGGCTGTCCTCAAATCATTTTTCATAAGGAAGCACCACTGTATATTCCCGAATTGAATGCAACACAAGACAAACTTACCATCAGTGGACAAGTTAATTTCTCGTCACACCTATATGCTGACGGCAATACAGAAATGATAGTGGTTGTATTCCACCCTCACGCTATGAGTATGTTTCTGAACATACCGACATCGCTCTTTTACAATCAAGAAGTGTCCGGTTACAGCCTTGAAAACAAAAGTTTGAATGAACTGGCTACACGAATATTCGACTGTGAGAATAATTCTATTTGCATAAGCTATATAGAAAAATGGCTGGTGTCACAAATTGCCGATAATTTAGTTAATACCACATCCCCAATTAAAAGAATAGATGCCGCCATACAGCGAATATATATCACTCCGCAAATCTCTGTAAACGAATTATCTTCCATTGCCTGCCTAAGTAAAAAACAGTTTGAGCGGTTGTTTCATTCATTTGTAGGTATCAATCCCAAAGAATATACCCGTATCGTTTGCTTCCAAAAGGCTTTGGCGCAGATGCAGCATCAAGCGGGTAAAAAAATCAATCAAGCACAAATAGCATACACAAGTGGTTATGCTGACCAGTCGCACTTTATCCGGGAGTTCAAGAAGTTCTGCGGATATACGCCCATGTCTTTGCTGAAAATATCAAATCCATATTCCGATTTGTTCACCAATCCCGTATAAATGTCCCGTTTGTTCTATCCGGGGTCAAACGCTTCTCCTACTTTTGCCGCCTGATTCATTGAATGAAAATAGCATTAAGTATGAAAGAAGTAAATCCCCAAGAAACCAGCCGGGCATACGCCTTTGAAATGTGGATGAACGCACCCATGCCAATGGTGACGTTCTTTAAGACACTCAACGTGTCACGCCTTGTGAAAATCAGCCGGAAATCGGGCATGAAGTTTAATATGTTGATGTGCTGGTGCATCGGCAAAGCCGCAAGGAGCGTGAAAGAATTTTATATGCTGCCCGTTGGCGGTAAACTGATGCAGCACGATACCATCGCAGTAAACACCATTGTCGCTAACAGAGAGGGCGAGGTAAATTCGTGTGATATTCCTTTCTGTGATGATTTATCTGTGTTTAATCAACACTATCTGCGACTTACCAAACAAGTGGCTGAAAGTTGTGTCAATCACGATTTGACGGAAAGCATGGTTATCGGAACTTCCGCATTGGCACAATATGAAATAGACGGTGCTGTCGGTATGTATAGTGGCATCTTTAATAATCCGTTCCTTATTTGGGGCAAATACAAACACCACCTGCTGAAAACAACGCTTACCGTTTCTTTTCAGTTCCACCACACGCAAATGGACGGGGCGCACGCTTCCCGCTTTTTGGATGGGATTCAAAAAGAAATTGATAATCTGAGAATATAAGTTGAGGGAAAAAGCTATCTTTGCATCCCATAACAACAACATTCAGATGATAAATATCTTTTAAAGCAAATATTATGACAACAAAAGCGGCATTTATTTACATTGCGCCTGAGAATGATTACAAAACGCACAAAGCATTTATTGATTCTCCTGTCGTTAATCTGACGGTAGTGGGTGTAAAAGACTACGAAGAAGCTGAATATGTAGCTAAAGAGTTGGTAAAGGAAGGCATCACTGCTATTGAACTTTGTGCCGGTTTTGGTCTCAATGGCGTAGCACGTGTTAGCAAAGCAGTCGAAGGAAGGGCTTTAGTTGGAGTTGTTAGGTTTGATCTCCATCCTGCGTTTAATCACCAAAGTGGAGATAGCATATTCTAGTTAAAATCCTCAGCGATTTAACTAAGTTCGTATTTCAACTATAATAAGATTGATACTGGCGAAAGAAACCAAAAGAGAGCTTGTTTTTTCTTTCGCTAGTATTGTATTACATATTACACATAAACAATGATTCTATTTGGCATTACTTGTTAGCCATTCCTTAGCCATTTCTGTCAGTCGGTATTGTTGTTTGGGGTGCTTCGGCTGATTCGGATAAAGCCGTTCAATCAATCCTTCTTCCAATGCGGGGGTAATATACCTCTCACGAAAATACTTTAAGTCTTTAATATCACATACATTCGCCATATTCCTCATTGTCATGTAAGAATCTTCCATTTTTTGAATGAGCAATTCTACTTGGGGGGTACTTAGGGGGTATTTGCCCTCCTCTGTTATCTTTTTATCCTCTTTATCATTCTCTATGATATTGGATTTGAAATCAGGTCGCTTGAACGTGATAGTAACGAAACCTCCATCCGAAGACCATGTAGGAGTTTCCACTCCTTGCGCCGTTACTTTAGTTTACCCAACAAGCATAATTAATATTTATCTCAAATTCATATTTGTTTTTCCGAAATTATCACTACATTTGCAGATATAGTCAATTTATTGCTATTCTTTAAAATAAAATAAGTGTGGAAACAGAAAGAATAAATAGAATAAAAGTAGTATTGGTTGAACAAAATAGAACAGGGAAATGGTTAGCAGAACAACTCCAAAAGAATGAAGCTACTATTTCTCGTTGGTGTTCCAATACTTCACAACCATCATTAGAAATGCTTGTCAAGATTGCGAAAATACTGGATGTAGATGTACGAAAACTGATTAATCCAAATAACAACGAAGAACGATATGGCGAATAAGAATCTGAATAAGGCTAAAGAAGCTAAGAAAGACGAGTTCTATACGCAGCTTGAAGATATAAATAATGAGCTGAAACATTATCGTGAGCATTTTCGTGGCAAAACTGTATTGTGCAATTGCGATGACCCACGTGTCAGCAATTTCTTCACCTACTTTGCCTACAACTTTGAGTTCCTTGGATTGAAAAAGTTGATTACCACTTGTTACAAGAATCAAGACATGGACTTGTTCAGTCAAAATAAAAGTGAACAGGCTGTATATTTGGTTTATGAAGGAGACAAGAACGGAGACCATATTCCCAATGCAGATGAAATAGGTGTGATGCCATTAAAGGGGGATGGCGATTTTAGAAGCAAAGAGTGTATTGAACTTCTAAAAGAAGCGGATATTGTTGTTACTAATCCTCCTTTCTCTTTATTCAGAGAATATGTAGCACAACTCATTGAATATGATAAAAAGTTTTTGATTATTGGACACCAGAATGCCATCAAGTATAAAGAGATATTCCCTCTCATCCAGCAAAATAAACTTTGGCTTGGCTATGGCTTTAAAGGGGGAGCTGGTCATTTCATTTCTCATTATGAGGATAGAGCTACCGCTGGCGACCACCGTGAAGGCATGATACGTGTTTCTGGAGTAACATGGTTCACAAATTTAGAAACGCCTAAAAGACATGAGAATATCATTCTTTATAAAAAGTATTCTCCCGAGGAATACCCTAAATATGAGAATTATGATGCTATAGATATTTCCAAAACTGCAGAAATTCCATGTGATTATGATGGAAAGATGGGAGTACCTATTACTTTCATGGATAAATACAACCCCGATCAATTCGAGATAATCGGTAATACATGCGATACAGACTGGATAAGATCTGTGGGATTTAAAATAATGGGACAAGATACAATTGACAAATTGAGGCAACAAGGAAATAAAGCTCATGTTACAGCTAACATGAATTCACCATACATATTAAAAGATGGAATTGTAATCTTACCTTATGCTCGTATTATCATTCGCAAAATTAAAAAGTAATAACCATGATGAATATAGCCCCTAAATTCATAAAGATAGCCGACCTTATTGAAGGTTATAGCAATGACGCCGAGACAGGCGTTAAAGGTTATGGCGGTAAGTTAGACATCCGTCCACCCTATCAACGTGAGTTCCGATACGATATTAAGCAACAGCAGGCTGTTATTAATACCATCTTAAGCGGATATCCGCTCAATATCATGTTTTTTTTTTTCAAGCAGAAGACGGCATACGAGATGATTGACGGCCAACAACGCACGTTATCTATCTGTGAGTTCTATACCCACGGCTTTAACATTGAGGACAAAGACCGTGGCACACTCTATTTCTCAACATTGACAAACGAGGAAAAAAATAAGTTCCTAAATTACGAATTGACAATATATTTCTGTGAAGGGACGGATAAAGATAAATTAGATTGGTTCAGAGTAATCAATATCGCAGGAGAAAAACTGCTCGACCAAGAGCTTCTCAATGCTGTCTATACAGGCCCGTTTGTGACAGATGCCCGTCGTCACTTTTCAAAGAATGGTTGCCCAGCTTATAAACTCGGTGCAGACTTTCTAAACGGTAGTGCCATTGAACAAGCGTATCTTTCAACTATCCTCAAATGGGCAGCCCGTCATGATGGCATCGCAAAGGTTGATGATTATATGGCACAACATCAGTTTGACCCAAATGCCAACAAATTATGGGCTTACTTTGTGTCAATCATCACATGGATACGTTCCACATTCCCTAAATATCGTCGTGAAATGAAAGGTTTGGATTGGGGTGCGATGTTTGACGAGTTTGGTGAGGGCGTTTACGATACAGATGTACTTGAAAAGCAAATCCACGACTTGATGGAGGACGATGAGATTATGAAGAAATCAGGTATCTATCGCTATGTATTAAGTGAAGATCTACGTGATCTCAGTTTCAGAACATTCGACAAAAAGCAAAAACGTGAAGCATACGAACGGCAGAAAGGAATCTGCGTACATTGTGGCAAACATTTCGAGTTGGAAGAAATGGAAGCAGACCACATCACCCCTTGGAAAGATGGTGGTACGACTGTGGCAGAGAATTGTCAAATGCTTTGTAGAAATTGTAATAGGATTAAAGGAGGAAAATAAATATGAATAACCAAATAAAACAATCTATTGAAGAATGTCAAAGTATTATAGAGCATATTCGCAATTCTATAAATAATAAGGAATGCAATTTTTGTCCTAAATGTAAGGAGTTGACGAGTTTGTACAATGCACTTAATAAACTATCGATAAACATTAAATCTGATTTACCTATCGAAGAGCGATATATACAAGCATATTTACCTGCATTAGTCGGAGTATCTCAGATTAATCCTTATGATTTCGGAGGTATTATAGCGATAATAAATATAATTCAATCAAGATGTGATTTGGCAAATAATAAACACAAGAAAATATTCATCAGCCATTCCTCAAAAGATGAAGCAATCATTAAACTTTTTGTTGATGATATTTTACAATTAGGAGTTGGTATAAAGCCTGAGCAAATCTTTTGTACTTCTATTGAAGATATGGGTATTAAAAATGGAGAAGATATTAGGAAACACATTCATCAAAACATAAAGAATGCAGATTATTCTTTCTTGCTCATATCAAATAACTACAAAACAAGTGAAATCTGTTTGAATGAAATGGGAGCAGTTTGGGCATATGATAATAATGTTAAGCTATATCTATTGCCGAAAATGGATTTTGATAGTATTGGATGGTTATGTAATACAAGAATAGCAGAAAGAATAGATAACTCCATTGCTCTAGACGAATTGCACGAACAATTACAACAACACTATTCTCTGCAAAATACATCTATTAGAAGTTGGAGTAGATTACGAGAAAAATTCCTTCAAGAAATTAAAGCTGTTTAATCTCAAACTCAATGTGTGTCTATTTCAAACATATATAATATATACTTTTCTAATATCAAAGATTGATTCAATAAATATATAAAAACTTTTAATTTATAATCAACCATATGCTAACCGAATCACAAAACATAGAATTCAAAGAATCTTGGCGCGACGAATATCTGAAATGGATATGTGGTTTTGCTAATGCACAAGGTGGAACACTGTTTGTCGGCATTAAGGACAATGGCGAAATCTGCGGTGTGCAAGAAGCCAAGAAGTTGATGGAAGATATTCCCAATAAGGTACGTGATATGCTCGGTATACTGGTAGATGTTAATCAAAAAGAGGATAATAAAAAGCAATATCTGGAAATAGTAACTGAAGCATATCCTTATCCAATCAGTTTTCGCGGCAAGTATTACCAGCGGAGCGGAGCCACCAACCAAGAGTTGAAAGGTGCGGCACTCGACCGTTTTATGCTTCGCAAACAGGGAAAAACTTGGGACGGTGTACCAGTGCCTTATCTGAAAACAGAGGATTTGGACAATGCGACTTTTGATTTATTTCGCAAATATGCTAAACGAAGCGAACGCATGGAAGATGCTGATTTAATGGATGACAACCATGGCCTGTTAGAAAAACTTCGACTTTATGAAGGTGATTACCTAAAACGTGCAGCTGCTTTATTGTTCCATCCAGACCCGGAACGATACGTGACCGGAAGTTTTGTAAAGGTGGGCTTCTTCCGTGAGGGAATGGATTTGGTGTATCAAGATGAAGTACATGGCAACCTGTTTCAGCAAATTGTAAAACTAATGGATTTACTATGCACCAAATATATGAAAGCCGTCGTAACTTACGAGGGTATTCATCGAATAGAAACATTGCCTATACCAAGGGAAGCTCTTCGCGAGGCGTTGTTAAATGCCTGCATTAACAAGGATTATGCAGAACCTTCTCCCATACAAATTCGCGTGTATGAAAATAAACTGGAAATTGTAAATGGTGGTGTATTGCCAGACGGTTGGACAGTGGAAACACTGCTATCTTCTCATCGTAGTTTTCCCTATAACCCTGACATTGCCAATACATTCTTTCGTTCTGGAGAAATTGAAGCATGGGGACGTGGCATTGAACGTATCATTATAGCCTGTAAGAATGACGGATTTTCCACACCAGAATTCCGTTACGATGCTTCGGGCATTTGGACGATATTCAAGTTTGAGTATCCAGAAAGAGCGACTACCCAAAAGACTACCCAAAAGACTACCCAAAAGACTACCCAAAAGACTACCCAAAAACTGACAGAGCAACAGCAGGCTATGCTGTCTTTTTTAAAAGAGCATCCCGAAGCGACCCGAAAAGAGATAAGTGAAAGCCTTCCCAACATCACTGAAGATGGTGTTAAGTATAACCTTTCACGCCTTCAGGAACTTGGATTATTAGAGCGTATAGGAGGTAGGAAACAAGGTTATTGGAAAACAATAGAGTAAAGTACATGGATGATCTAGATGAATTTGCAAGTTGGCATAAGGATTTGAATGAATGGGAACGTTTTCAATATGAACTTGAAAGAATAAGCGGAGAGAAAAAAATTATTACAAAGTATGTGATTTTGACAATAAAACACTAAAAAATGCAACTAATGAGCAAAGAAAACCAAATAATACTTTATCAAGACGACAACGAAATTACTCGTGTGTCGGTGCGTTTTGCCGATGAAGATTTGTGGCTGACACAAAATCGTTGGTGTATATATATCAAACGGGTAAATCAAATGTAAGTGAACATATTAAGCATATATTTGAGGATGGCGAGTTAGTAAAGGAGGCAACTGTTCGGAAATTCCGAACAGTTCAAACAGAAGGTTCTCGTAAAGTTGAACGAGAAGTGGAGCACTACAACCTTGATATGGTTATCGCTTTGGGTTATCATGTGCAGTCTCAGGTTGCAACCCGCTTCCGATGATGGGCAACCCAGCGGCTTCATGAGTATATTCAAAAAGGATTTACCATGGATGATGAACGGTTGAAACAGGGCGGCAACCGCTATTTCCGTGAGTTGTTACAACGCATCAGGGATATTCGTAGCAGTGAACGCAATTTTTATCAGCAGGTAACAGATATATATGCTACAGCCACAGACTATGATCCACGCGACAGTATGGCAAAGATGTTCTTCGCCACCGTACAAAACAAGTTGCATTATGCCGTTCATGAAAATACTGTGGCAGAAGTGATATACAATCGTGTGGACAATGAGAAACTGTTTGTAGGTATGACTAATTTCAAAGGCAGCTATGTAACTAAGGATGATGTAAAGATTGCCAAGAACTATTTGTCTGAGATTGAACTCCAACGCCTGAATCTGCTTGTTTCCGGTTTCTTGGACTTTGCCGAGTTCCAAGCATTGGAAATGAATCCTATGAGAATGAAAGATTGGATAGAGGCACTGGACAATCAAATTATAGCACACAAGCGAAAGGTTTTGATTGGTAAGGGAAACATTTCGCATAAACAAGCGATTGAGAAGGCTGAAAAAGAGTTCGCCATCTACCGCAAGCGTGAAATGGAACTGCTTGAAAGCGATTTTGATAAGGAAATCAAGAAATTGAAAGATAACAATGGTAAAAGTTCAAACTAATTGTATATCTTTGCCTTTGGAAACCTTCACGCAACCTTGCGCAGAACGCAGCAAGTCATTGGTGGAGCAATCGGAGGAGATTACAATTGAGTAGCTTTTAGAAAAGAATGACATTCAACCACTTGGGAATAAATCACGATTCCTGGTGGCACCACTTCAAGATTCAGTAAAAAAATCCCTTGAACTTTTAAAAGTTCAAGGGATTTTTTTACTGAATCTTTTTGCATCTACAAAGCACACTAAACTTTAGAACTATGTAGTTTTTTATAAATCTCTACACGAGCATCTATTTCTGCTTGAGTCAAATGTGCAGGAAGTTCAATAGTAGTCCGGGGAGTAATTGCTACAAGCACTACATCCCCCACACCCTTTTTATACTCCTTAATTACATTTTCAGTAAACTGGCTGGATGAAACAACATCACGCATAATATTACCTTTTTTCATATCTCTTTTTTTAGTTTTATACACAAGCAGAATACAAATCTCCTTATTCAGGTTTAGCCAAAGCCAAATTTTCCGATTTAGATTTGTTTTCCAAACATATATTGACTGCATTCATCCCTTTTACTCCGCGCTCAAGGTCAAATGTAACGATATTATTTTCCGCAATATTACCAACAACATTGTTCACATGAAAAAAATACTTTTCAACTCCGGAAAGGTCTTTAATAAAGCCAAATCCTCTTGCCTCATTAAAGAATTCAACACGACCTCTCAAGATGACCGGTTCTTCTTCCTCTTTCTTCGGAGTCGCTATGATTATTTCATCAGGATTAATCTCTTCCTTTTTAACATCATCAGCGGGCGGAGTTGAGGTAATCATCCCGTTCTCATCGACATAAGCAATCATATCATCGAAGCTACTAGCCCCTGATAATTTCCTGCTTTCTTTCTTCTTTAGTTTTTCTTCTCGCTTAGCAAGTCTTTTCTTCTCATTTTCACGTTTACCAACTGTCATGGATTTTGCCATAGAATTTATATTTAGTTTAATATTATAGTTTAAAGAGATTGTAAATTGCTGATTTTAAATAGTAAAATCAGCCTTATTTAGTTTCTTACCAGTCAATTTCTGAATATCATTGACGAGTTTTCGTTCTTCCTGCGAGCAGAACGTAAGCGCTGTTCCTTCATTTCCCGCCCTTCCGGTACGCCCGATACGGTGTACATAAGTTTCGGGAACGTCAGGAAGATCATAGTTGATAACTAACGGCAACTCATTAATATCGATTCCCCTAGAAGCAATATCGGTAGCTACCATCACCCTTGTTTTTCCCGATTTGAAATTCCCCAATGCAGACTGTCTTGCTGCCTGACTCTTGTTTCCATGGATAGCCTGACTTCCAATCCCCGCTTTACCCAATATCCTGACAATCTTATCAGCATTGTGCTTCGTACGCGAAAAGATTAACACGGACTGATTATCCGCTTTTTGCAGAATCGAAATCAACAGTTGACTCTTCTCTTTTTTCTCCACAAAATATATCACTTGTTTGATTGAATCCACGGTAGATGATTTCGGTGTTATATAAATCTTAACCGGATTCTTCAACAGAGATTTAGTTAATGCAATAATACTATCCGGCATTGTCGCTGAGAAAAACAAAGTCTGCTTTTCTTTCGGAAGTTTTGGCAATATCCGCTTAATATCATGGATAAATCCCATATCGAGCATACGGTCTGCTTCATCAAGCACAAAATATTGTATCTTATCCAGATGGATATATCCCTGATTCATCAAATCAAGCAAACGTCCCGGAGTCGCCACCAGAATATCAGTTCCTTTGTGCAACATATCAACCTGCGGACGCTGATTCACACCGCCGAAGATAACGCCGTGACGGACACGGGTATATTTTGAATAATCCTCAATGCATTCACTGATTTGCAAAGCAAGTTCACGGGTAGGCGTTAATATCAACGCTCTGATACCCTGACGTTTGCCAGTCTCTTTATTTTCCTGTAAATGCTGGATGATAGGAATTGCAAACGAAGCAGTTTTCCCTGTTCCCGTTTGCGCACAACCCAGTATATCTCTTTTCACTAATGCGGCAGGAATTGCTTTTTCCTGAATAGGAGTCGGCACAGTATATCCTTTTTCTTCAATTGCCTTTAAAATCGGTTCGGTTATTTTTAAATCTTTAAATGTCATAAATGTAATTTGCTATACCTTGTTATTACGCCGGCACATCTGAAAACATTTCATGCAAATGTTCACAATAATACCGACACAATTATCAATATAGACTTTGTGATATAATTATTAAACTTATACTCTCGATTCCCGGGAGTATCTAATTGCAATAAAGCCTAATAATTCTTCTTTAGACATGAAAAGATCAGGATCTGGGGTATCCTAGTTGCACTACACAGAGGAGTGAGAATTAGCAGAACTTAATTGTTAGATGATTTTCATTTCCGGCTGCCAGATTAAGACAACCTCCGCAGACAAATCATAAAGGCGGATATATAAAGACTTTATAGAAAAGCAGAAGAAATATTTCCTCCGCTTTCCCTAAGTCCGGATATTAATATCTTCTGGAATTGCCGTAACCACCTCCACGGTTTCCACCGTATGCCGGTTTCTCTGCGCGAGGACGTGCAACGCTTACTGAAATAACCTTCTGGTCATATTCAACGCCGTTCAATTCGTCTATTGCCTTTTGTCCTTCTTCTTCGTTCGCCATTTCTACAAAAGCGAATCCTCTGGATTTACCAGTTTCTCTATCCATAATAACTTTAGCTGAAGAAACTTCTCCAAACTCTGCAAATAAATTTGTTAAGTCCGCATCGTTTGTACGATAACTTAAACCTGCGATGTAAATGTTCATTTAAACTTTTATTAAAATAAATACTAAATTGGAGTGAGGAGGATAATTACAGAAAAGGCCTACTTACTAATATTATTATTAAAAGAAGAACTATACGATAATGATTCGTAACTCAAACTCTGGGAACAAAGGTAACGTAATAAATCAGAAAAATACGTTTATATTCATTCTTTTTCGGAAGAAAGACGATAATTATCATTTATTAGCACACAATTCATCCTAAATCGGCGAGATACACAATTTCGCCTCTCATTCTTGATATTCTCTTGTAATATATCTACTTTTGCCATTGCATAATTTATCAAGTCCCCCCTTATGAATGTCAGAATAGAACCAAGTTGGAAACAACAATTACAAGAAGAATTTGACAAACCATACTTCGAAAAGTTGGTTACATTCGTCAAAGATGAATATAAACGGGCACACGTCCTCCCTCTTGGACATCAGATTTTTCATATATTCAATTCCTGTCCCTTCGAAAAAGTAAAAGTAGTTATCCTTGGACAGGACCCTTATCCCAATCCCGGACAATATTATGGAGTCTGTTTTTCTGTACCTGATGGAGTAGCTATCCCCGGTTCACTAAGCAACATCTTCAAAGAAATACACCAAGATTTGGGAAAGCCAATTCCAACTTCCGGTAATTTGGATCGTTGGGTAGCTCAAGGTGTATTCCCGCTAAACTCAATTCTTACTGTACGTGCACACGAAACCGGTTCTCACCGAAATATGGGCTGGGAAATCTTCACAGACGCAGTTATCAGGAAACTAAGTGAAAAACGGGAGAGTTTGATATTTATGCTTTGGGGAAGTTATGCGAAAGAGAAACGATCTTTGATAGATACCAACAAACATCTGGTACTAACCACTGTTCATCCCTCTCCCCGCTCTGCCGAATATGGTTTCTTCGGTTGTAAACACTTCAGTAAAGCCAATGCTTTCTTGCATAGTAAGGGAATAGAAGAAATTGACTGGTAAATAAATGATTTCTCAAAACAAACTATCAGTACCCAGAAACATTCGCCATGAATAAATCAAACGATATCACCCGAGAAGAAATGTGGGCCAAGCAATGCTTGTCTGCTACCGATATTGATTACGCCGTGTGGGAACGGGATAAATCCATACTTCACCAACTTTCAAAAATCTGTCACAACTGCACATTTGTTGTCGATGTTTACAAATGCAATTACACGTATGCATCCTCGAATTTCGTTGATTTACTGGGGTATGACAGTCACAAGATAGAAACTTTGGAAAAGCAGGGAGATTATTTAGAATCACGTATTCATCCGGACGACCGTGCGCAACTGGCAGCATTACAGGTCACGTTAAGCCAGTTCATTTACAGTCTGCCTCTCGAACAGCGAAACGACTATTCCAACATTTACAGTTTCCGTATACTCAATGCCAAGCAGCAATATATACGCGTCACTAGCCGACATCAAGTTTTGGAACAAGACCGTAACGGCAAAGCATGGCTCGTAATAGGCAATATGGATATTTCACCCGACCAAAAACATTCCGAAACAGTAGACTGCACTGTCCTAAATCTGAAGAACGGGGAATTCTTCTCTCCTTCCTCTTTGCTAATGCCTTCTTCGCTCAACCTCACTAATCGGGAAATAGAGATATTACGGCTTATTCAAAAAGGGTTGTTAAGTAAAGAGATTGCAGACAAGCTATGTATCAGTATTCACACTGTCAATATTCACCGGCAGAACCTGTTACGCAAATTAGGTGTGCAAAATTCCATCGAAGCCATTCGCTTGGGACAGGAAACCGGACTACTAAATTAATTAACCCATACGCCCTTTTCCCGAAGCTACCAGTCTGACTAAGGCATCCATTCCACCACACCCACCACCGGGTGCAATCTTCTCCATTCCTCAAATTCCGGATAACTACGTACACCATCCTGAATCACAGCTTGATAATACTCCACTCCCATAATCTTTTCCGTATCAGGCGTTTCGTATTTTAATTTCAGGATAGCCAGTCTCATTTCATCTGTCAATACCGCAGAAATGCGTTCGGCCACCCTTTCAAAATAGCCATCATAACGAGAGCCTTCTTGGATATGAATCATATCCATTTGCCAGAATTCTCCTTCCATATCCTGATACCATGCATGCCACTCTATACACGCTTCTGCTGTATGTAATAAATTCGTATATTCAATCTTCTTTACGGACGTATTTTCCGCCAATTCAGCCATCGCCCGAAAGCTGGCAGACAAATCCAAAGGAGAAGTGTAAATGTGAAAATCAATATCCCGATGTTTCATCAATAATCCTGTACGCAACGAACCTACCAGATTCACTTTGGCACCCATCCCCTCCCATATCCGAACAATACGGGTATCCTCTATAATCTCCCAAGCTTTCTGCTGGTTACGTTTTGCCAATTCAAGAATATTCATCTTTTTCCTTATTAAGTAAGTATGCAAAAATAGGAAAAAGGATACATATATAGCTATAAATAACTATTTAATCCCTAAATGGGTTGAGCTAACTTTGCCTGCAATTTCAATTCTTCATCATACAACTAAAAAGAGATTATGATATTCAATCAAACAGAGAAACAGGAAAAAGAGTATTTACAGCAAGTCATAACCACTATCCATGATACGATTAACACTACCAGTACTTCCGTCAAAGAGCATATAGACACCCTGCAGGAGTACAAGGATTATCTATGGTCGAACAAAGATATCGATCCCCACGAAATCCGTTCCATGCGCGAAAGCATATTAAATCATTTTGCATTAGGTGAAAATGTAATTGACAAACGCAGGCGACTAAGCAAAATACTGGATATCCCCTATTTCGGACGAATCGACTTTCAGGAAAAGAAAGACAAAAGCCAAGTTAGTCCGATCTATATAGGAATACATACTTTCTATGACCTCAATCAAAAAAAGAATCTGATTTACGATTGGCGAGCTCCTATTTCAAGCATGTTCTACGATCATGAATTAGGCGAGGCGTTCTACTCCTCCCCGGCAGGCAAAATTAACGGGACGATCTCACTCAAACGCCAATATCGTATTCGCAAAGGAAAAATGGAGTACATGATTGAAAGTTCCGTAACTGTTCATGACGATATTCTGCAAAAAGAACTATGTTCCAATGCCGACAATAAAATGAAAAATATCGTCACGACAATTCAGAGGGAACAGAATCAGATCATCCGTAATGAAAACGCTTCTGTACTTATTATACAAGGTGTTGCCGGTTCAGGAAAAACCTCTATCGCCCTCCATCGTATTGCCTACCTGCTTTATGCACAGAAAGGACAGATTTCTTCCAAAGACATATTAATCATCTCCCCCAATAAAGTATTTGCCGATTACATTTCTAATGTACTTCCGGAACTTGGCGAAGAGACCGTTCCCGAAACCAGCATGGAGCAAATTCTGTCGGATGTAATTGACAACAAATATAAACACCAGAATTTCTTCGAACAGGTGACGGAACTATTAGAAAACCCGACACCCGACTTTATCGAACGGATACAATACAAAGCCTCCTTCGAGTTTATATCACTACTTGACAAATTCATCCTTTATATGGAAAACAACTATTTCAAAGCAACAGATGTAAAACTCACCAAATACATCACTATTCCTGCTGAATTTATTAACGAACAGTTCAAACGATTCCACCGCTATCCCATACGTCAACGATTTGAGACTATGACAGATTACATTCTGGAAATGATGCAACTACAATATAATCTCACAGTTAGCACTCCGGAGAAAAACCAACTAAAGAAAGAGATAAAAAAGATGTTCGCGGGAAATAACGATCTCCAAATCTATAAAGACTTTTTTGAGTGGATCGGAAAACCGGAGATGTTCAAGACACGCAAAAACCGCATACTGGAGTATGCGGACTTAGCTCCTTTGGCTTATCTGCATATCGCATTAAATGGAAACGCTCAATCTTATGTCAAACACCTTCTGATAGACGAAATGCAAGACTATTCTCCCATACAATACAAAGTGATTCAAAAACTTTATCCGTGTCGAAAAACAATTCTTGGAGACGCTTCCCAATCCGTCAATCCTTATGGTTCTTCCACTGCCGATATGATTCATAAAGCATTTGTAACAGGAGAAATAATGAAACTTTGCAAAAGCTATCGTTCTACTTTTGAGATCACCAGTTTTGCACAAAAAATTCAACCGAACAATGAATTAGAACCGATTATGAGACATGGGGAACACCCCAAGATTCTTCCATTCCAAAATACAGAAGAAGAGATCCAAGGTATTGCGGATTTAGTAAACTCCTTCAGGAACTCCCATTATACCTCATTAGGGATTATCTGCAAAACAGAATCCCAAGCAAAAGAACTTGTTCAAAAGCTCCAGATATATGCAAACGACATCTCACTTTTGTCAAATCAAAGTTCTGCTTATGTGAAAGGGATTATCATCACTTCCGCCCATATGGCGAAAGGACTGGAATTTGACGAAGTAATCATTCCGCAAACAGATGATAAGAACTATCATTCCAATATTGATAAAAGTATGCTTTATGTGGCAGCCACAAGGGCTATGCACAAGCTAACTTTGACTTATTCCGTTTCTTCACCCGGTTGTCGATTTCTGATATGCCTAAGAAATTAACAAAAAAAAGAATTCTTTTTGTATTTTAAGACAGATATCATATATTTGAGCCAAAAAATCAAAAACCGATATCTAAATAATGGAAATTAAGTCATCTGTAAAACAAAAAGATCAATGGATTAATCTATCCGATATAAATGTGTTTCAACAGCAGTATAAACAGAATTTTCGTTCATTAAAATATTTCGGTATGCAATATCTTCCCAACGAAGAAGTAGTCTCGGATCTGATTCAAGACATCTGGCTCAAAATATGGGAAAGAAGAGAGAATCACATAAGTGAAGCTGCCTTCAAACACTATCTATTTCAATCACTTTATCGCTCTATACTTAACTATATAAAGCATGACAAAATAGTTAAAGAATACTCAGAAACCACCCTCAATAATGGGGAAGTAATAGAACAGGAAATAACATATAAGATTATTGAATCAGAAATTTATCAAGCGGTAAATCAGGTTTTCGAAGAACTTCCGGCTTCATGCCGTCGTGTATATGCCGCTAGTTTAAATGGAAAATCACAAAAAGAGATTGCTGAAGAATTCTATATTTCTATTAATACTGTTAAAAAACACATCAACAATGCTAACCACTACATGAAAAAACGTTTGAAAGACTTTTTATTATTTTTCCTATCTTTTCGATAGAAAAATACATTTTCTTATTACACCAAACTCATATTCGATTGTCTAGTATAAAAAAGATAACCGAATATGAATACCAACATAGATTTAAATGAAGCCAAAAGACTGCTTTTAAAAAAAGCTCTCCAATAATTTAAGTGAGACAGAAGAACAGTTACTGAACCAATGGATAAATACGTCTCCACTAAATAAAGCTTTAGCCCAAAAAATTCATTCCAGACACTTCCTGTCACATGCTATTCTAGATGAAAACGAGTTGTCTTATCGCAATTCATGGCAAAAATTACGTCATAATATAAAATACACACAGCACTTTTTAACCCGAGGCCCACAACACAAATGGCTAGCAGCAGCTATATTAATCGGCTTAATATTTGCAGGAAGCTATTTGTTCCGGAATTTCCACACAAGAGAAATCACCATTACCGCCGGCACTTCTAAAGCGGTCCTCTATACTCCCTCTTCCAAAGAAGAATACACATTACCCCAAACAGAAAATCAAGTTTTAAACTATAGTCAATTTATAAATAAGATAAACCGACAAAGATCAATCGCCTTATTTCCAGATCTATACCACACCATTACAGTACCTCGTGGTGGAGAATATCTACTTTTATTAGAGGATAGCACCTTAATACATTTAGGTCCGGAATCATCTCTTACTATCCCCGCTAATTTCTCACGAACAAACAGAACTGTCAATTTATCAGGAGAAGCTTATGCGACAGTTTATAAAGATTCCTTGCATCCTTTTACTATCCAGACGGGAAAAGTAGATATACATGTATTAGGTACCAAGTTGAACATAGAAGCCTATGATGACGAGAAACATGTCAAAGTAACATTAGAAGAAGGTAAGGCAGAACTTCATTCAGCCAAAGAAATCCAAATGCTACCTGTAGGCTATACAGCATCAATCGGAGAAGACAAGCATATCGTTCTGTCCAAAGCCAACATTTACGAATGTACCGCCTGGCATTATAACCGTCTTAGTTTTGACAATCAAACATTAGAGAACATTATGAAAAAACTGGAACGCTGGTACAATATTGAGGTTGCCTACAGTAGTGACAACATCCGCAACTTTCACATCACGATGGACATCAATAAATATGAAAGCTTTAATAAACTGGCTCAAGCTATAGAAAAAATGAATGAGTTAAAAATACAAATCAAGAAAAACAAAGTAGTATTAATATCCGAAAGGAATCTAAATCAAGAATGAGAGACTTATGAAGAAAAAAAGAAGAACAACAGATGTCAAGTGGTTATGCCTGCTTGCATTATTGTGGCTCTGCTATTTGCCATTAATAGCACAAACCCACAAATCAGCCACTATCCAATTAAAAAATGCTTCTATTCGAGAAGTATTTGCGGAGATCAAAAGACAGACAGATGTCGGTTTTATGTACAGTAACAGTGCTATTAGCGCTCTACCTCGCAAAGACTATAATTTTGTAAATGCTCCGATCAGCAAAATTTTATCCCACAGTCTAGCCGGAAGTAATCTAACTTTTGAAATAGAAAGTGACCAACACATCATCATCAAACGTAAAAAAGTAGAAAAAGATATTACAGGAAAAGTTGTTGACTCCAACGGAGATCCCTTAGCGGGAGTTTCTGTCTATGAGAGAGGGACAAAAAACGGAACAACAACCGATACGGAAGGAAATTTCCAATTAGCTTCCAATGGAAAAAACAACCTGAAACTTATCGTTTCATTTATAGGAATGAGGCAACAGGAAGTTACATGGAAAGGCAATAGCCTGAATATTTTGTTAGAAGATGATTCTCAAAACATTGGTGAAGTAGTCATAACAGGATACCAAGAAATAGACCGACGTAAACTAGCCAGTTCTATCCTTTCCATTAAAGGTTCCGAACTAATCGGTGGTGAACACATGTCTGTCGACAAAATGCTACAAGGGCGTTTACCCGGCGTTGCCGTTATGAATATGTCTTCCACACCAGGTGCAGCTCCCAAAATACGAATCCGAGGTTCTTCATCTATTACAGGCAACAGAGAACCCGTATGGGTAGTAGACGGCATTATTCTGGAAGAACCTGTCAATATTTCAACTGAAGAATTAAACAGTCCTGACAAAATCAATCTGATAGGTAATGCTATCGGTTCATTAAATCCGGAAGACATCGAACGTGTAGATATTCTAAAAGACGCAAGTGCCACAGCTATTTACGGAGTAAAAGCCGCCAATGGAGTTATCGTTGTGACCACCAAACGAGGTAAAAACCAGAAACCTTCTATCTCGTATACAGCTACATTGGGAATAACAGCCCCTCCTACATACGATAAAATGTTCAGGATGAATTCTGCCGACAGAATTGATATGTCCATTGAAATGCAAGAACGAGGTCTCTCGTTCGGAAGCTATAAACCTTCAGATATAGGATACGAAGGTGCTTTGCAACATTTATGGAATAAGGATATCAACTATAATGAATTTTTAAGCCAAGTTAAAACCCTAAAACAGCTAAACACCAACTGGTACGATTTATTATTTCGCACAGCGTTTACTCATCAGCATTCGGTTTCAATCACCGGAGGAAACGAACGCAGTGACTATTATATGTCTGTAGGATATGCCGACAATCAAAGCGTAACCATTCACGAAGGTTTAGAACGTTATAATGTATTGGCAAGAATAAACACTAAAATCAATCGTAATCTCCAATTAGGATTAAAAGTAAGCGGTGCGCTCTCTAAAGCGAAACACCCGCATTCATCTATTGACCCGTATGAATATGCTTATAACACTTCCCGGGCCATTCCGATGCAGACACCTTCCGGCGACCTCCACTTCTATGCACATGAAGCCGGTTATAACGGAACCTTAATGTATAATATCAAAAACGAACTGAATCATAGTGGAAACAGTATTGACAATTCGTCAATAGACGTAACGGCAAATCTAGACTGGAAAGTAGCTTCATGGATGCGATTTTCTTCTATATTGGGATTAAACAGAAGCAACGTATCACAAGAGACATGGGCAGATGAACAATCCTACTATATATCTTCCATGAGACAATCTCCATACGGCGTAGCACTCCCGAATCCCACAGAGAACAGTAACTTTGCAGAACGATACTGTTTACTACCGTATGGCGGTGAACTTATGACTACCAACACCCGCCATACCTCATACACATGGAGAAATAATTTATCATTAATCCATAGTTTCGGAAAACATGAGGTATCCGGAAGTCTCGGACAAGAAGTCCGTTCCTCCAAATACGACGGCTTACAATCCACCCAATACGGATATTTGCCCGAAAGAGGGAAACGATTTGTAGATATTGATCCTACTTTATGGAAAAGATACGGCACATTACTAAAAAATCATCCGGATGTTGTCACCGACACAAAAAGCAATGTTCTTTCCTTCTATGCTACAGCAGCTTATGTCTATGACAGTCGTTATATCTTTAATTTTAATATACGGACAGACGGTTCAAACAAATTCGGCCAAGACAAAAGCGTACGTTTCCTGCCGATATGGTCAGTATCAGGCCGTTGGAACATCATCAACGAAAAATTCATGAGAAACGCCGATTTCCTGAATGACCTGGCCATACGTGCATCTTATGGTATACAAGGTAACGTTCATCCCGACCAAACTCCTAATTTGATAGCCAGTCTGGGTACACTGGAAACGTTATCTCAGGAATATGTATCCACACTCCATAAACTGCCCAATAATAAACTGACTTGGGAAAAGACCCGCTCCTATAACATCGCACTCGACTGGGCATTTTGGAATAACAGGATTTATGGTTCACTGGACGTATACTATAAGAAAGGAGTCGATCAAGTTATTACAAAAAATGTAGCACCTTCGACCGGTGCAACTAATGTTTCCATAAACGACGGAGATGTAGAAAATAAAGGTTGGGATCTGGCAGTATCCATTGTTCCCGTCCAAACCAAAGACTGGACATGGAGCCTGTCTTTCAATACCGGAAAGAATTACAATAAAGTCCTGAATGCCGGAAACTCAGCTATTACATGGGAAGATTATGTTGCCGGGACACTAGTCAGCAACGGTCATGCTATCAATAGTTTCTATTCCTATAAGTTTGACAAGCTTGATGCTAATGGTTATCCCACATTTAAGGATATAAATGAAAAAGACGAAGACGGTAATGCTACTGTTCATTCACAACAAGAAATGTACGATCGTGCGTTCACTCTTTCAGGCAAACGCGAACCCGATTTAAATGGTGGATTCTCGACCTACCTTAAATATAAGAATATAACATTCAATGCATTATTCTCTTTTAGTTTCGGTAGCAAAATCCGTTTGAACGATCTCTATTCTGCTTCAGGACAGAATCTTCCCTATCCGGATCAGAATATGTCCAGTGAATTTGTAAATCGCTGGAGAAATCCGGGCGATGAGAATATTACCAACATTCCCGTTTTATCAGACCAGAGTCTGAGTATCAGAGACAAAGATATAACCTATCGGATAGCAGACAACGGTTGGGATATGTATAACAAAAGCGATCTAAGAGTTGTTTCCGGTAACTTCCTGAGATGTCGTTCGATGTCTATACGCTATGACCTGAAACCCGAATGGTTAAAACCAATCTATCTGAAAGGGGCAAGCATCAGCTTTGATGCAGGTAATGTATTCGTATTAAAAGACAAAGCATTGAAAGGACGTGATCCCGAACAGATAGGATTGGGGTCACGTAGTATTCCTCCCCAGCGTTCTTATTCTCTTCGGTTTAATATAATTCTCTAAATAAAGTAATATAATGAAGAAAGTAATATACATTTCATTTTTTCTTATGTGTGCAGCTTTGTCTTCATGCAGTAATTTTTTGGAAGAAAGCTCACAAGATCTGATGATTCCTAAATCTGTAAAGGATTATAAAGAGTTATTTTTTGGTGAAGTTATGAAAAACGGCGAAATACTTCACCCCTATCTGGAATATATGACAGACGATGTAGCAGATCAATGTTATTACGGCAGTTCCCCCATGTTAATATCCAACGATTGGCGAGAATCCGTATGGTCTTACTACACCTGGCAACAAAATCCTGAAGTCGGAATATCCAACGAATTCACCGCAGATGCAGCCTGGACTTCTTATTTTCACAAGATATTGATGACCAATATCATTCTGGACGGAATTTACGATATGACCGGAACTGAAGAAGAACGCATTGATTTAGCCGGAGAAGCTTACTTCATGCGTGCATTTTCATATTTCATGCTGGCCAACCTTTACGGTCGCCCTTATGACCCTGCCACTACCGACAAAGATTTATGTGTACCTATTAATGATGAAATCAGTCTGTCGGATAAAATGATGAAACGGGCCACGAATGCGGCAGTGTACTCGAAAATAGAAAGCGATATAATCCGCGCCATTCAATGTTTCAAGAGTACGGATAGCAAGAAAGGCATTTTCCGACCTAATCTAGCCGGTGCTTATTTGTTAGCCTCCCGCATTTCCCTCTTCCGTAAGGACTATCCCCAAACCATATTGTATAGTGATTCTGTGATCAAAAATGCTCCCCAAGGGCTCAACAAACTTCCGGAAGAAAAGAGCAATAATAGTGTTTTCCTATCCTACTCCAATAAAGAAATATTGTTCTCCTATGGGACTACAACCCTTGAATCATACATGCAAAAAGATTTCACTTATAAAGGAAATCTGGTAGTAGCCACCGACTTGATAGCACAATATGATGAGGCAGATCTACGTCTCTCACATTACTTCCATCACACCAAAGGAAGTCAAAGGAGACCAGTTAAAAAGGATATTGAATTCTATATTCCGGCCAAATGGAGCAGAACCTCTTCCACCGTATATTCAAATGCTTTCCGATTGGCAGAAGCTTATTTGAATCGGGCAGAAGCTTACGCGGAGCTAGGAAATACGGAAAAAGCATTGGCAGATATCAACACCCTTCGTGACCATCGGATGAAAACAGGAACTCCCCATCTAACGGTTGACAATGACGGAATCGTAGCCACTGTCCGTAAAGAGCGACGCCGTGAACTAGCATTCGAAGGATTCCGCTGGTTTGACTTACGCAGATACGGATGCCCGCCTTTAGAACATACATATTCATCCACGGAAACAGAAGGAGCAGGTGACAAGTTCAAGTTAGAGGACAAAGAGTTATACATACTACCTATTCCTAAAAGCGAAAGAGACAGAAATACAATGATTGAAATTTTTAATCGTCCGACCAATGATCCTATTAAATAGAATTATTATGAAAAAAATTATATTATTAATGAGCTTGGTAGCAGGAATCAGTTCCTGCTATCACGAAGATGTATTAAATGTACCCGATCAAGCTGATAAATATGGAGTTTTGGAAGATGCTTCCACAGACCCTACCCGTCACTTCATATATCAATTTTACCAACAATATGAAACCGTAATAATAACCAATCCGACAGAAGCTGATTATAAATTCAATTTCACTTCGGACAATGGTATAAAAATCACCTCTCCCGAACAAAGCGAGGAAGTCATAAACGCAGGAATCGACTTTCTAAAAAAATCATTATTGAATTTGTATCCGGATAATTTCTTGAAAAAGAACTTACCTTTCTCAATTATCCTGGCAGAACAGGTTCAAATGGATGCATGGGGAGAAACCACTATATTAAATAGTTATGCAAGCGGCAACTTTATTGCTGTAAGCAATATAACTTCCGCTTTAAAGACAATGTCGCAAAAAGACTTTATTAAAATCAGAGCAGACATTAATGCCAGCTTCTGGGCTAAATACATGTCAGAAGTAAGAGGTGTATTTACTATTCCTGATATATTTTATGAAGAAAGCGAAGCTATTGAACCAGATATCTATAGCGGTTATTTCTATCTAGGCTATCAGTCACCTGCTGAAACAGATTTTTATCATTATGGGCTGATCAGTTATAATACCGATTCTTCTTATGTCGATGAAGAAGATCCCGATTTTCCCTTCTATTCACTCTATGCACCAACCAAAGAAATGGACTTATTGCAATGGATGAACTTCGTTTTTGAGAAAACCCAGGAAGAACTTCAGGAAATATTCGACGATTACCCCATTATGAAGAAGAAATACGACATCATCAAAGAAGCCATGTTGGCCAATGGCTTTGATTTATCACAGTTAGAACTATAATTTTAAAACAATATTATATGAATAAAATTTTTAATGTATTATTTACGGGTATGTTAGCCTTAGGGATTATGACGGCTAACGCAGAGTCCCAAATCTTTAAAAAGAAGAAAAAGAAAAACAACATTTCGACCGAGCAAACCGACTCTGTCAAAAAAGACAGTGCAGCAAATTACAAGAAGTTATTGAAAGGAGCCAAAACTACTGAGGGAATGTTCAAAATACATCAAGTAAAAGACAAATACTATTTTGAAATTCCTAAAAAGCTGATGGCACGAGATTTTATGATTTCATCCAGAGTCTCGAGTACAAGCAACAACAAAGACGTAGCTGCCGGACAAATGCCCCGCAATCCGGTAGTAGTAACGTTCTCTGCAGATAATAAGAAAGTATACATGCATAGAAAAATGTTACGCAATTTATGTGATACAACTTCCAACATGTATAAAGCCTTTCAACGTAACTATTCCGATCCTATATGGGAAGCATATAAAATTGAGAGCATTTCGCCGGACTCATCAGCCTATGTCATTGACATGACGCCTCTTTTCATCACGGATGTTCCTGAATTCAGTCCGTTCCGTTCCGGAAATATAATGGATGTACTAATGAAAAGAAAACCTTTGTCCGGTAGCCTGTCCTCTGCCAAATCCGCTATATTAGGGATAAAATGTTTTCCTCTGAACATTAATATCAAATCATTAATGAGTTATACCGTCAATGGCGGTCCGTTCACAGTGACAATGACACGAAACATCATTCTTCTGCCGGAAAAGACAATGCGTCCAAGATATAGTGATTCACGTATCGGATATTTCGACGAGAACAAATATCTATTTACCGAAAAGCAGGACGGTTTACAAGAATTGTCATATATCAATCGTTGGGACTTACAGCCGAAACCGGAAGATGTAGAACGCCATAAACAAGGTCAGCTGGTTGAACCGCAAAAACCAATCATTTATTACGTAGACACAGCTATTCCCGATAAATGGAGAGAATATATAAAAAAAGGAATAGAAGACTGGCAGATAGCTTTTGAAGAAATAGGATTCAAGAACGCCATTATAGCGAAAGATTACCCTAAAGATGATCCCAACTTCGACCCGGACGATATCCGTTACAGTTGTTACCGTATGATTACCACACCCGAAGAAAACTCAATGGGTCCCTCATGCGTAGACCCTCGTTCCGGAGAAATCATACAAGGAGACGTACTCTTCTATTCGAATGTTGTAAAGTTGCTGCATAACTGGCGTTTTGTACAAACAGCAGCGGTTGATCCCAACGTTCGAAAAGCTGTATTTGATGACGAAACAATGGGAAGCTCCCTACGTTATGTGGCAGCACATGAAATCGGACACACTTTGGGACTAATGCACAACTTTGGAGCCTCACATTCATATCCTGTAGATTCGTTACGTTCCGCCACTTTCACCCAAAAATACGGCACTACTCCTTCCATTATGGATTATACCCGTTTCAATTATGTTGCCCAACCCGGGGATAAAGGGGTTTCCTTAATGCCTCCTCACTTGGGAGTATATGACAAATATGCAATAAAATGGGGATATAAACCTATATATGAAGCAACTTCTCCAGAAGAAGAAAAGGAAGTTCTGTATACATGGATCAAGGAGAAAGAGAATGATCCGATGTATAAATACGGTCCACAGCCTTTCATCAATGAATTAGACCCTTCATGTAAGGCCGAAGATCTTGGTGACGACGCAGTAAAGGCGGGCAAATATGGCCTAAAGAATCTGAAAGTCATCATGAAAAACTTACCGGAATGGACAAAAGATGATGACTTCCAATATACCCGAATGTCAGAAGCCTATAAAGAAGTAATTATGCAAATGCAACGTTATTTGCTACATGCTATGGTATCAATAGGAGGTATCTATTTGGATGAGCCAAGACGCGACAATACTAAAGAAATAATAAGATTTGTTCCGAAGAAAGAACAAAAGGAAGCCTTAAACTTCGTCTTAGAAACAATGATGGAGCTGCCGGAATGGATATTTGACAAGAAGATCATTGATTGTATAGGTCCCACCTATTCTCCCAGTACCTTGCAATCAATTATTGTCAGCCGTCTATTTTTCAACTCAATCTCCTCCAGTCTTGCCTTATTTGAAGAATTACATCCACAACAAGCTTACCGTTATAGCGATTTTATGGATGATTTCTATAACTTTGTTTGGAAAAAGACCAAGAATGGAGCTAAATTAAATATGTATGACTGTAACCTGCAAGTTGCCTATGTAGAAAAGCTGTTAGATACCGGAGGATTATCCAATAAAAAGGCCTCCATGTTCTCATTCAAGAATCTAAATGAAGTGGAAGAACAACTGTTAACGGACAATATAGAATGGCAAAAGGCCGGTTTTGAATTGAATACTTTGGGAACGATTGAGATGTTAAAAAATCCGGTAATTCACCAGAAGCTTATAGACACTTACAATCTAATAAAAAGTAAAACAGGAAGCGGAGATGCATTTACCCGAGCTCATTATCGCAGTCTGGAATTTAAAATCAAGCGAGCTTTAGAAAAATAAAAAACACTTTTTCTAGTTATAAGATAGCCTCAATTAATGCCCCTTGTTTATTGTACAATTCATTAAATTAATGAAAATAAACAAGGGACTATTTTGATTCATTAAAAACTTTAGCTTTCATCAAATCAGCCAACGAAACAGCAAAAACACTTGCTGACAAATTACCTTTCTTATACCCCTCCAAAAGCCTTATATCCCATTTCATGCCTTCAAATTCAGGTTCAGGTATTCCTTCTATATTATAAACTAAATAGTAATCTCCCGAAGGTTCTTTATACCCTATTTTTTCCAACTTTTCTTTCGAAAAGATCCGAGGCCCTTTAGGAAGCAATTTATATAATCTTCCAGTCAATAATTCTCCTTCTCCATGTAACAATAAATAACGCACAGATATAACCTCTTTACTCAAATGTAGAGAACCGTTAGCACTACCAGTACGAGTATTATATAATTTTCTTTTTAGAATCCAATCTAATTGTTGTTCATTTTTATAATACCCAATTAAGACGTATGTCTCATCAGGTAATAGATCGCGATTGGCCCCATAAGGTTCTGGCAGAGGCTCACGTAAACTACGATTATTATTTTTACTCAAGACAGAATATGTATGATAAGCTAGCTTCTCACGTAAAGAGGTGCGATTTAAGAAATTATCAACTACATCATCAAGAAAAGTTAGAAAAGCCTGTATACTCTTATCATAATCCTTAGGCGAAATAGCAAAGGCTCCTAGCCCAGGAATGATTTCATGAAAGCCATGAATAACTTGATTTTCTGTTCCTGGGTAAAGGATATAAGCTCCTCCTGTTCTTCGAATAGCATCTTTATAGGCATGCATTTTTAATAAATCAGCGCGCTTATAAGTTCCTCGCTCTTCCTCTCGCTTCATCTCCGATAAGTCATCGGATACTTCATCATTATTCTTATTTGTATTGTCACGAAGAAATAATTGTTCTATTCTATATTTCGCATCAAAATGTATATGCGTAATCAACTCTTCTCGTTCAGCTTCTTCACTAGTTATGTCTCCTGGCCATATTGTCAATGTATAGTCGGGACGAAAATTCCGAGTCCAGCTTCCTGATAATTGATAGTTATCTGTATAATTAAAAGTTCGATTATAAGAAAAACATATATTTAATTTACGACTATCTGTCTCATATATGCCACTCAACATAATCACTTTACCTTGCTTTAAGGTTAGGTTTAACTCATTACTACAATCAATGAGCTCTTCTTTACTTTTTGAGGGAATGTGAAACTTCTGGCTCAAAACATCTAATAATTTGAAGAAAAGCCAATACTCGTACAATCTGGCAACATCCTTTTTTCCAGCTCCATACACATCTTCACCACCTTGCCAAGTAAGTCGAGCAGCCATATCAAACATTAACCATTTCTGAAAGATTTCCCGATACCCTTCTTTTCTTTGTAAAATTGGACTATTTAAAGGCAATACATTTATTTCTGAAATATTACGGAACAAAGGATATGACAGATACTGTAATAACTTCTCACAAACTAAAGAAGCTTCCTGTTTTAATCGTTGTCCAGCCTTAGAATGATGTTGTATAGAAGAACAAAATGTTAAAAATGAACGCAACACATACTTTATAAAACGATTTTCTGGAATATCAGCAGTTTCTTTTCTAAAAGCAACAGGCACGCAGCGTGGCAATGTATCGAAACGATCTTTCAAAGGATGTTGATTAGACAAAGAAACTCTATTAGTTGCACGAGCAAGTTGCCTTAGCGTATGTTGCCCCCAACGTTTTACATTACAAAGTTGCCTTTCTTCTTCTGAATCAATCCATCTCTTAACTGGAGACAATTGAATCTGATACATCGCATCTGCAAAAGAGTCACTATCAACAATCGAACGAACAAAAGCAAAACGCTGATAATCAGATCTAGGATCTTTAGTTATATCTACCTCATAACGTTGTATCACAGGAGAACTTTGCTGCATAAGTAGCTCTGTACAAAACTCTGTGATATCCTCTAACATTCTACGGTAGTCATCACGATAACCGACTTTGGCGGAACGAATCTCAAAAGCAACCTCACCTACCTTTTTATTATCCTCTTTTTGTAAAACATCAATACTATATGTACCCACATAAATTCCTGTAGATATACATCCACGACTAATTGCTTGGCGACTTTTGCTATTAGTTAAAATATCTCTATCTTCTTGTAAATAGTAGCTATTCTTATCAAGCTCAAAATCATACATACAACCTTCTTGTAATTGAAAAGGAGATTCTCCATATTCTTTGGCGTCCTCACTTTTAAACAAAATATTCTTTCGCCTAGCAAAAACATATAAGGTTGTACAATCACCATTATTTAAAGCAATATGTATTGATAACTCATCCATACGTCATGCTTCAGCAAAACTAGTAAAACCATTATCCAACGCTACACAATACATACGCCATATTTTTTCTGCAGACAGCGGATATTTAAATTGGTCATTATGAACAAACTCTATTGTATTTTCCAGGGTTAACTCGGAACCCTTAACAAGGCAAAGATTCCATAATGCTTTTAGTACAGGTTCCACTTTCTTACGAGAACCATGTAGTTTTGGCAACAATTTTTGTATAATTGCGGCATCAACAATAGCATCACCTTCCAACTTTGTGTTAACTTTCTCTGCTAAAGCCATAAATCGAAAAATCTCACAGGCTGTGCGATACCCAAATTCTGCATGTATTTTTTTCAACTCATAAAAGAAACATTCTAAAGAAGTAATAATAGACGCTTTATGCTCTTCAGAGATTTGCAAGCCCCAAGAATCAACTGCCATTTTTACGAAGGAAGTTGCTTGCTCAACGCCTTTATTATTGATAATATCTTTATGAATAGGCTGAAGCTTCTGCAAGAAATCTTTCATGTCCTTCTCCATAATACGAAATTCTAAGACATTAGCACGGTCTAAAACCTTAGGGCTAAACATATAAGTCGTTTCATCTACATTAATCGTTCCTATTATAAATAAGTTACGAGGCAATTTTATAACAGGAGTAATTTCTTTATCTATACAATTCTTCATTAAAGGAATCCCTTCTTCTGACTCCATTACACTCAAAAAATCAGAAAAGTAACGTTCAACATAACTTAGATTCATTTCATCAAGAATTAAGAAGTATGGCTTTCTTGGATTCTTGTTTGCTTCTATTATAAGATCCAATGCTCCATTATCTGGTTTTACATAAGCCCCTTTTTCCAGTGCATTGGGATATCCAATCAAGAATTCTCGATTTGTCCAATCTGCTCCAACAGGAATCATACAAACCTGTTTATCTATATCTTCACAAATCCACTTTGCAAACATCATAGCTAATTGTGTCTTACCAGAACCAGCTAAACCACTTAAAATAACAAAAGGCTTTGTCAACAATGACAAGATAAAACGAGAAACAAACTCTGATGAGAAAACAAGCCCTGTAGAATTTAAATCGTTCATAAATGATTCAGGCTCAAAATCTTTCTCGTCGTACTTTTTACTTTGACCAGATAAAGTAATCAACGAGTTTTTATCTGAAGTTATTATGTTCTTATACTGGGCTATTATTCTTTTCAAGTCTTCTTCAATTAAAGTATAATTCAAAAGTTTGGTTGTATCGTACACCGCATAAACATAAGAATCTCCATATCTATCCGGTATTATATTTCTTTTTTTAAAATAGGAATTAATCGTTTCTACATTAGTATCTAAATTCCAGGTAACAACTGGCACAGTCCCTTCGCTGACGCCATAAGCCAATACCAAAATATTATACTTTTTGTAAAAGAGATATACAGGATATATTCCATTACTAGTTTTTTGTCCCTGTGCTAAAAAAGAAATCCATGGTACACGTGCTAAACTAGCCATTCCAAAGCTTACTTTCACTTGCAAATCATCAAAATACCTTATATAATCCTTAGTTTTCAAACTATTACCTTTAGCTTGTTCCAAAAACTTTACTAATGTTTCCGATATAGAATTGGATTCGCTCTTCAAAACTATTTTAAAACCATTATCTTTCAATATCTTAAAACAAGTAGTACCTTTTCCGCCTTCAAATTCATTACGATCTAATTCTTCTCCATTTGCAAAAATATTAGCATAAGCCAAAACCAATTTAGGTGGAAACCTTTTTCCATTGTATAACAGATCATAAGTGGACGAATGAGCTTGAGGTGGAATACCCTCTTCTTCTATTTTACGGATACCCTGAAGAATATCATCGCGTTTTATGTTTCTAGGTAATTCTTTCATAATAAAGTTATTTGTACTTTTAACTTCCTAACTAAATCACCGTAAAAGTACAAATTATTTAGAAAAATCAAACAACAAACGGGTATATCATAATTATTATTTTACAGGGTGTTATAATAACAACTATCATCGCACTATACCCTAAGGGGTATATTAAAAGCCCTAATCATCATTTTTACACCCGAAACAAACAAATTAAATCGACTTTCTCAGTTATAATCAAATAAGGCCAAATTACCTAGACAAGAATCATTTGGAAAAATTTCAAGCCAATGTGGTCGCTATCTGATATACATTTTCTTAAAAGAACAGGAAAAAAAATTCCATTCTCAAAAACAATCGTAAGCATTCGGTAAACCACGTATTTTTTCCTCAAACTTCCGTCATTAACTTTACGTCCAAAAAGCAAAGTTATGATGACACGAGAAGAAGTAGTAGAGATAATGAACTACTGCAAAGAGCACAAAGTGACTTATAAGTCAAGATTAGAGGAACTCAACATCCCTGTATGGCGGTTTTATGACAGCAAATCCCGTTATGCCGGCGAGCAATCATCGGGTAAAACGGCTCAAGGTGAGTTTATCGAGCTCCCGCACAGTGGATCTTTTGTTCCGGTTCCTTCATTTGCCGGTACAACCGGACGGAAACAGAAAAGTACACCGGCTACGCCAAGCGGATTGAAAGAGATAGAAATACGTACACCGGGTGGTAGTGCCATACGCATTTGCGGTGAGCTAAATGAAAAGGAACTGTTTTCAATCATCCAGTCCTGCAACCATGTTCAGCCTTAATGACAGTATGCGCTATCTGTTGTATAACCGCCCGACTGATATGCGCAAAAGCTTCCATACCCTCAGCGGTATCATCACAGACGCCATGGGTCAGGACCCCTGCAACGGCAACGTGTATATCTTCATAAACCGTACCCGTGACCGTATAAAACTCCTGCATTGGGAGCCAGGCGGCATGGTGCTGTATTCCAAACTTCTGGAAGCCGGCACTTTAGGTAAGCCTGATTCTGCCAGCGATAATGAGGTCTGTGCAAATATAGAATGGCGAGAACTTGTCATGATTGTGGAGGGTATCATGGAAGCCCGCGATTCGCGACGCACGAGACTTGAAAACCTGCAAAAGCTTCGAAAATAGTACCGGCTTTTTACTCCGTTCGCTTTTGTATGCCATGGGATTTTAGTATATTTACATTGTGAAACAATGAGATGCAGATGCTTACAGAAGAACAGGAAAAAGCCTTATTGGAAGAAATTGAGAAGCTCCGTCAGGATAAAGCGGCGCTTATCAGCAGGGTTTCCTCGCTGGAACAATCCCTGTACTGGCTCCGGAAAAAAGTCTTTGGCCGGATGAGCGAGAAGAGTCTTCCGCTTGATCCCAACCAGCTGTTTCTGTTCTCAAAGGAAGCAATGTCCTCCATGGAAATATCCCGGCTTGAGGAGGAAGTCCGCAAGAGTGAAGAAGAAATCACCAGAACTATAAAAGTAAAGGAAAAACCGGTCCGCAAGTCTCTGGACACTTCCTCACTGCCTGTAGAGATTATTGATCTTTACCCCGAAGGGACAACAGACGAGGAAGGCAGGCTTAAGGATGATTTCATTGAAATCGGAAAGGAAGAGAGTTCACGCCTGGAACGTGTTCCGGCAAAAGTATATATTCTGAAGACCGTCCGTCACAAAGTGATAAGTAAATCCGATATGGAGAAATACCCCGAGGAAAGGCAGATTCTGATTCACCCGCTACCTCTTGTTCCGGTCAGCAAATGTATGGCAGACTCCTCGGTTCTGACAGACATTATCATCGGCAAGTTCATGTATCATCTCCCGTTCTACCGTTTGATACAGCAGTATCGCGAATCAGGAATTAGCATAAGCGAATCTACCATGTGCGGATGGTATGAAATGGCGGTGGAGAAACTCAAGCTGCTGTACAACCTGCTCAAACAGAAGATACTCTCCAGTGATTATATACAAGTGGACGAGAGTGTCATTCCTGTGATGGACAATGAGAAACATAAAGCGAAAAAGGGGTATGAGTGGTGCGTGCGCGACGGCATCACGGGAGACGTCATGTTCCATTATGACCGTGGCAGCCGTTCGGGTATGGTAGCCCGTGAACTGCTGGGATGCTACCATGGCATTGTGCAATGCGATGGCTATGCAGCTTACGAACAGTTTGAGCAGATGAAAGGAATCACTCTGGTCGGCTGTTGGGCACATGTCAGAAGGAAGTACGTGGATGCCCTGGAAGAAAACAGGACGCTGGCCACACAGGCGATTCATTACATCGGTAGGCTGTACAAGGTAGAGTCTGATGCCGGTGAAGCCGGACTCACAGCTGAAGAGCGTAAGGAAAAACGTATTCGTGAGGCCTATCCGCTGATACTTGAATTTGAAAAGTGGCTGCAGGATGCTTATCTTAGAGTGCTTCCTAAAAGCCGCATGGGTAAAGCTATCGAATATACGTACGCGCTTCTTCCCAGGCTTTCCAGATACGTAAACGATGGAAGAATAGAAATTGATGACAACCGCATAGAAAATGTCATAAGACCTTTGGCTTTGGGAAGAAAGAACTATCTGTTCTGCGGCAACGACGCATCCGCATACAGGGCTGCCATCGTGTACTCTCTGATAGCCACCTGCAAGTCTGCAGAAGTAGACCCTAGAATCTGGATGGAAGATGTCCTGAGTAAAATCCCATATTATGAAAGGGATAAAAAGGATATGACAGAACTTCTACCACGTAATTGGGCAAAATCCAATCAAACTTGTTCCGAATAGATACTATTAGTTCCGAATTAACTACGAATAGCACCGATTCGGAACTAATTCACAATATTTGCAACGTGGTTTACCGAATGCTTACAAACAATCACTATATTCGCAAATCAATAATACTTTATTTATGGACACTGACATTATTACATTCTTAAGATTAAACTATAGTTTATCATCACGCACTGGAAATATTGAAGAAGAGCGCTATATCAATAAATACAACATCGACGTATATGAAATTCAAATAGACGAAAACGACAAAGAAAGTGCTTCACTAATAGGAAAAGTAAACGTTAAACTTTTCTTATGGGAACTATGTATAGAAGACAATTATTGGGTTGATGATTTATTTTCCCAACTCGATCATAAAGAATTAGGAGGACTATTATTTGATTACGATACTAATAGTTTTAAGAAAGAATGGCAAGAAGAAATCGACGAATCATCCAACTCAAATATTCTATATTTAGACCGAATTGAAATTTTACCTGAATATCGCGGAAAAGGGTATGGTAGACTCATCACGAAAGATATTCTGCTTAGGTTAAATAGTTCATATGGAATTGCAATCCTAAAAGCTTTTCCATTACAATTAGAAGTTAGTCATCCTAACTCTTCTAAACAGGATAGTGAATGGAATACTAAAATGAATTTTAAACAAATGGAACAGGATAGTAATATCGCAAAAAAACAGTTATACAATTTTTATAAGAAAATGGGATTTAAACGCTATAAACGAAGTGAATACTTTTATTTAAATCCTGCTTTTCAAAACCCCGAATTAGACAAAATAAATATTAACGAACTATCCTAACAAAGTCAACAATTCTCTGATTTTATCAGATTATACATTAAATCTCCCCATTCACCCCCAAGCCGAACAGAGCGAAATCGCCCAGGCAAGGGTCATCCGGAAAGACCTCAGCCAATGCTGCCGTTATCTGACGGGCATTTTTCAGAGAGAAGGTTTCTGTATCCGTCAACTTGAAATAATGGGCTACCCGACAGACATGTGTATCCAAAGGTACAATCAGTTCTTTGCGGTCAAAGCTTTTCCAAATTCCAAAATCAACGGCCGAATCCTGACGAATCATCCAACGCAAAAACATATTGAGTTTCTTTTGAGGACTTTTAGCGGATACTTCAAGGAATGAGCACAACTTTTCCATAGGTATTCCTGAGTACGCATTCAAGGCTTCTTCCAAACTTTCAAACTGTGTATAGGCTGCATACAACCGCTGGAAATATCCATAAAAGTCGGCATACGACAGCATACGATAAAAGCTATTGGCGCCTCCCGAAGGAAAATCGACCTCCCACTGACGGGACAGCACATACTGATAAGGCGAATCCCCCATTAGCCTGTGCAACTCGTCCGCTTTCTTCAATATCTGTTTGCGATTGCCGAAACTCATAATTGCGGTCAGCAAGCCACTGATTTCAATATCCTGTTTCAGCGTATAGCGATGAGGAAATTGTACCGGGTCGCTTGTTATAAAGTCTGCGCAATGGTAAATCTCCGCACACATTAATAGTTTATTCTTTATATCTTCAGTCATTTTGAGAATGTATCTAATATTGAAAGTACAAAAGTACATATTCTAGCCGGATTTCTTCCTTAAGTAGATAACAGATTGTATTCCCAAGAGAATGACAAACAGGTATTCTGCTGTCATATACACAGTCAGGGAAGCATGGAAATATTCACTCAGCAGATACAGGTAAATCAAATACGCCAAAATAGTGGCTAACTGGAATACAAATGCAAGCCGTGTCTTTCCTGTCCCCGTAACAGCATTGATATAAACATATCCGGGCAATGCAAATATATAATTCAACAACATGACTATAAAAGGACAGAAGGCCAGTTTTACCAAATAATCATTATTCGTATAGAATCCGATAATCCATTGATTGCCCCAAAGAGCCAGAACTATCAGTGGAAGTCCCACGGCATAGCCCAATTTAAGAACTTTACGGCAAACGGGGAAAAGTTCTTTCCCCTGCCCCGCCCCAATCAGATTGCTGACTAATGAACCGGTAGTGGATGCAAAAGAGTTGACTATCACAAAGAAAACGGTAGAAACGCTACGGGTAATATTAGAGATAGCAAGCTCTGTCTTTCCCAAATGTTCGATAGCTACGAAGAACAGGAACCAGGGAGCAACGCTGATAAAGGCATGGAGCATGCTCCAAACAGAAAGTCTTAATAATTTCA
This sequence comes from Bacteroides congonensis, assembly GCF_900130125.1. GTDB lineage: Bacteria > Bacteroidota > Bacteroidia > Bacteroidales > Bacteroidaceae > Bacteroides > Bacteroides congonensis. Next base: position 744,424 of record NZ_FQXY01000008.1, on the reverse strand, counting down.
TTAATAACTTCCTGTCGTAGACTATTTTTAATCCATATTTCACTTTGTCTATCTTCGTCCACATATATAATAGAAGCATGACAAAGGCTCCAAGCTCTGCTAAAGAAGAAGCCATAGCTGCTCCTGATATACCCAAATCCAATTTGAAAATTAGTAAATAGTTAAAAGGAATGTTGATGCAGATAGCTGTAATAGCTGCTACGGATAATGCTCTGGTATTTGTTATCCCTACCAGAAAGGAGCGTAAAGCTAAAAAAGGAAATGAGAACAACAGTCCGAAGCTACGCCAGTCCAGATACTGAATCACTGCCCGATAGATTTCATCGGAAGTTATCAACTGTCGCAGGATTAAGGGAGAGGCAAAGTGGAGCAGCAGGCAAAGGATGATTGCCAACCCTGACAGAAAATATAATCCTTGAAAAAAGGTACGCCCTGCCTCTTTATACTGCTGTTCTCCGTTTCTACGGGCAATCATCACCTGCATCCCGATACTGAATCCGAAGCCCAGCATATAAACGGCCAAATAATAGATTCCGGCAAGTGCGGACGCTCCGAGTTCGACTTCTCCCACATGCCCCAGAAAGATAGCATCGGTGATATTGATTAATTGTTCCATGAGTATGCTCATCATCACAGGAAAGTTGATAAGCCATATTTGCTTATATGTATAATTCATCGCTCAACTTAAAAATAACACGATACGGCATACCACATTCCCATAGCAGTACACAGTTTCGTAAGTTTACAAAAATGGATATAAAACTCTTTGACAGGCGAGTATCTGCCTGTCTAATAGCTGAATAGTTTTATTAAAGAAGTATGCTATTCGTTGAGCGCAGCTATATACAGAGTTTCATAAATAGATGAATATTGTTGGTTTATCAATCAATTACGCAACAAAGATAGCAAATCTTATTTTCATTTCCCAATGTGGTATGGTATTGGCAGATTATTTATAGTAAGAAAATGCCTCACAGGTATTGATTATAAGATTAACAAATTGATTTATAGTGATATACTTGATTTCAAAGCAAAAGAATGATGCTTTCCAATCATTCCCTTTTGAAAAAAGGCATATCATTTTGAAAAAGAGTAGCAACCCATAAATAATCAGACAACAATGAAAGTTTGCAAATTTGAAAAAATAAAAGATGAGGATGAAATAAGGCAAGTTATCAACTGTATTCAGAAAGAATATCCTTATGTAGCCGTACTTCCTGTATTGACCCGGTTACAAGAATGGATGCAGGACATCTCCGTCAGTTGGTTTCACGAGGAAGATGAAGCTTCCCACGCCACTGTTAATGCCATTGAAGAATATTGCCGTACCCTGACCGATCATCTCGTCACAGAACCGAAACTGAATCAGGATATGAAAACCCATATCCAAGAATGCATAAAAAAGATACATACCTTGGTAGAAGACAAGGCCGATTTACTGATTGATAAAATAATAAAGGCTGAAATATACAGGTTATCCACAGATTTGCTCACTTACTGCTTACGCCAACAGGGGGTTCGTGCCCAGACTCTGGACACCGGTAAATTTATGCAAATCGATCTGGAAAGAAAACCGGATATCCCCTATATTCAGGAATCTATCCGCCGATATATTGATGAAAATCGGGATGTAGATATTTTTGTCGCTCCGCTCTCTATTTGCAAAAATGTATATGGTGAAACAGACTTCATAAGTGAAAGCCACAACGACTACTACGCAACAGTGCTCGCCAGCATATTCAAAGCGGATGAAATCGTTCTGTCAACCCAAATCAACCATGTCTACGCAAACCGGACTCCCGGAGAGAGCAGCACTCACTGACTTATACGGAAGCCGGACAACTGATTAACAGCGGAGTACACCTTCTCTATGCGGACTGCATCACTCTTGCGGCACGTTCCAATATAGCTATCCGCCTGACAGATATCCACGACCTGACAACCGAACGGCTCTATATTTCCTCCCACGACACAGGAGACAGTGTTAAAGCAATACTTTCGCAGGACTCGGCCACCTTTGTGCGCTTTACATCATTGAATGTATTGCCCGGATATCTGCTAATGGGCAAATTACTGGAAGTCATCAACAAATATCAAATAAACGTTGTTTCAATGGCCTCGTCCAACGTATCTATCTCCATGATGCTGACAGCCAGCAGTGATACCCTGCGAATGCTCCAAAGGGAACTGCATAAGTATGCCGAAATGGTTATAGACGAAAATATGTCTGTGATACACATCATCGGTTCGCTTCATTGGGAACGCACCCAAGTGGAAAGTCATATAATGAACACCATCAAGGACATTCCCGTATCCCTCATTTCGTACGGGGGAAGCGATCACTGTTTCACATTATCCGTGCACACCACAGATAAGAACAGGCTTATCAACTCACTATCCAGACAATTCTTCGGAAACCAGTGCGCAGCCTGATTCAAAAGCAACGCCACAACTTTTGTACCCCTGACATCATCCATACGGAAAGGTAAAAAAGTATACATATTTTATCCATATCAAGAAAAACAGCAACATTGTTCCATAGCTATTATACAATAAAAGAGTCACTCAATAACAGAGCGACTCTTTTAAATATAAAAACTCTTCAGATTCAAATTCAACTTATAATACTTTGTACCGATATTTCCTTACTTATAAGTTTATGAAAACCCGAAGACATTTACTCACAAAATCAGCAGTTATCCAAAATTAAATGGAAAAGCGCTTTCATCGGATAAGGCTATCAATCCATTTTTTCGCTGGATACAAATTTTGTTCTCCCGTGCCAGCCAACCGGCGGCTAATGCTGTACTTTCAACGCTCAGGTTTAATCTTCTTGCCAATTCAGGTATCGAAATTTCACCAATTTCTTTCAGGGCACACCAAATCTTTCCGGCATTCTTCCCTACAATTGTTTTATCCATGGCTATTTTTATTAATAATTCGGTTCTAATATAGTGATTTTAATAATAGATTATAACATAAAAGGGCTTTTTATTTTAGGTTTTGACATTATTTAAAACATCAAAACATTTTTCACTCCCAACGGTTAAATATCCGGTCAATTTTCACACTATAACACCACAGGAAAGCACAAAAAGTATCAAGATAAATTCTCAAAACAGAACAAAGGGGAAAAGGAATAAGAAATAGAAAATCTGCATTTTAGCAATATCGGACAAGTTAGTTCCCTTTTTTACCAATACCTTTGCGAAGTGAAATATCAAAAACAAGTTATGCAACAGAAAAAGACAACGAAAGAGGAGTATCAGAAATGTGTGAATGTCGTGATAGATTATATCAACCGGCATTTGGGAGAAGAGATTGATTTAAAATCTCTGGCCAGAATCTCAAACTTTTCTCCTTTTTACTTTCACCGGATAATGAAAGCATTTCTCGGTGAGCCGGTTGGCACGTTTATTGTCCGGACGCGGACGGAAGCTGCCGCACGTTTACTCCGTTACTCGGATATTCCGATTGCCGATATCGCCTATCGCATCGGATATTCATCTCCCTCTTCACTGTCGAAAGTGTTCAGGCAGTTTTATGGCATTTCACCTTTAGAATATCGAAACAATAAAAACTTTGTAATTATGAAACCAGCGATTATCAGGCCAGACCTGGAACTGACAAGTGAGATTAAGAATGTATCCGAACGGAATGTGATTTATATCCGCCTGTCAGGAGACTACAAACTGAACGACTACTGCGGAACATGGATGCGTTTATTCCAGTTTATCCAGGAGCACAAACTACCGATGGGGGACTTCAGCCCGCTCTGTATCTATCACGACGATCCGAAAGTGACACCTGCCGACAAACTTCGTACAGATGTATGTATGGTCGTACCGGCAAAAGTGACTCCCAAAAGTGACATCGGATTCAAAGTAATCCCTGCCGGACGTTATGCCATCTTCCTTTACAAAGGTTCGTACGACAATCTGCAAGCCGTATATGATACGATTTATGCGAAATACCTTCCTGAAATGGAATGTACATTGCGTGACGAGGCCAGTGCCGAACGCTATCTGAACAATCCCCGTGATACAGCTCCCGAAGAGTTGCTGACGGAGATTTATATTCCGGTGGAATAAAACGAAATAAGAAGTATAAAATGCAGGTGTACCGTTTTGTCACAGTACACCTGCACTAACTCAGCTCATTTCCATTCCTGACGAATGGCAATTACTCCGTACAAATAATCTTCCTCTCTTTTATCTGTTATTTGTCGGCATAGAGCCCCACTCGATTCCCCTCGCTATCGGTAAACAGGGCAAACCATCCTCTGCCTTCCACTTCTATTTTCGTTTTGGGAATCACGACTTTTCCACCTTTCTGAAGAACCTTATCCAATGTCAGGGTAATATCTTCACAATGAAAAGAGATAATCACTCCTTTCTCTGAAGGAAGATAGTCCGGTGCATAGAAAATAGCTCCGACCGTTTCCCCCTCTTCGGTGAAACACGCCATTTTCTCTGTTTCACATTCAGAAACCGGAAGTTGCACATCCAACACCGTTTCGTAGAAATCAACAGCCCGGAGAAAATCAACAGAAGGAATTTCAAAAAATGCAATAAACTTTTTCATTTTGTTTCTTTTTATGGTTACTACTAAGCCTTTGCAAAGACACTGCAAAAGTAGGGCAACCCGCCAAGCCCTGATAGGAAAAAAGGGACATCTTCTAAATTTCGGAGAAATAATCGGAATAAGGAGCACAAACAGAAAGATATTCGACAGGCGTATAGCCTGAAAAAAGCTTGAACTCCTTTATCATATGAGACTGGTCGGAGAACCCGCACTCATAGGCAAGCCGGGCGAAAGGGACAGACGGATTCCGTTGCAACAGGAATAACGCGCGCTGCATACGTACGATACGGATAAACTCCTTGGGAGTTGTCCCCACATAATCGGCAAAAATCCGACCGAACTGCTTGCTGCTCAGACAAGCCGCTTCGGACAACTGAGAAATTTGAATCTGTGGCTGACTGTTGATTTCCTCAAAGACAGTGGACATTCTCTTTAAATTATACTCGGAAAAAGAATATAAGCGACGGAGAAAGAATTGTTCTATCAGACGGATACAAGCCGTATTGTCGGGAGTATCAGCAACTTGCTTCGACAAATCCGAGAGTCCGGTGTCTTCCACCTCATCCATAGGCACATTCCGCCCGTGAAACAAGTTGATGGGAATGTGAAGCAGTACCTTTGCCGCATAAGGCTGAAAGACAACCGTTATCATCTCTATCCTGCCCGTAGATACCACATCGGAAAAGCCGACCGACTGCCCGCAAACAAACGATTGCGGTTGCAACCGTGATTCGTTCTGCAAAAGAAGCCGCTTGCCTTTGTGAAACACAAGCTGGATGCAACCAACAGGCAGCGTCCGTTCGGAAACGGGGGCCGTCGCATCATCCTGCAATATCCAGTAATGCCGGATATAAGGAGCCAATACGGAAACAGGGGTTACAATTTGGAATGATTGCATACGACAGACTTTCTATTTTTTAAGTTACAACCGTTTTTTATGTTGCAACCGTTTTTTCAAGTTGCAACCGCAAAAGTAGAAAGTTTGCCGGATAATGTATTGTAAAAACGGGACATTCTCTTATATAGGATATAAATATTATTAACAATAACTCCCGCTATCATGCCAATAGTGGCAGGATAGCAGGAAGCTGTTTCTTTAGATAACAGAAAGACCGTATTCGTAGGCATCGGACATTGAGTTGTAATCCGCATCCGAGTAAGCACCTTTGTCCCTTGCTTTCTGCATATCTTTCATAAACGATTCTACGGAAGAAAGGAAACTGTGATAATTCTTCAGTTCTTCATCATATCCGGTGACGGCAGGAAGTTTCTTCGCCGCTTCCAGTTCCTTCTTCAATTCAGCCATCTTCACATCAATCCGCATACCATCCATCGCATGTTTACGGGAATAGAGATTCATTATACTTTGCACAGTGCCCGACATCTTACGCATAGCCATGATTTGGTCTTTCAGCGGCTCGTCAGCCAGAAGTTCCTTTTCCGCCTGTTCCGTCAGAGGGCTTAGAATATCAAAAATCACTTGTTTATATTCGGACATTGCTACACTAAGCTGATAGTTCTCTTCCAAAAGTTTGGCAGCTTTCACAGTCTCTTTTGATTGACGGTAGGAAAGGAATTTATCAAAATTGGCATAGAACTGTGCCCGTGTGGTAAACAAGCCTTTGTAATTCAGCTTCAGGTTCTGACGAACTTCCTCATTAAAATAAGCGCCCGGATTCATCAGTTCCGCAGTATCCCTTGCAGAAACTTCCGGCGGTGCGATTGGAGCAACTTCGGGTACTTTTCCGTTTTGTTCCATATATCCCAACACAGCATTCACATCTTTCGCATTGGCTACGTGTCTCAACACAATGAGAGACGTATGATAATAGTTTATCACCTTACTGGCATCATCCAACTCTTCGGGAGTGACCGTGGACGTAGCCTGTTTTTTGCTTCCACCCGAGCAGGAAACCAATAAGAAAGCACCTACGAGTGCTCCCAAAAACAAGATTCTTTTCTTCATAATGTTCAGTTTATTAAGTCTTTCGTACTATAACAATAAAAATCGTTTTTTGTTATAGACAAACAATGCATATCGGATAAGTGCTTTAAAACTATATACAGCAGAAAAGTTTAAGATGTTGTTGACGATAATTAAGGAATAAACAATCATCGACGTATAAAAACAAAAAATGGCTACTCATCACGAGCAACCAATCTTTTGTTAACCTTAAATCTAATACTTATGAAAAAAACACATTACAAAGGTACTATCTTTCGGGTAAATAGCAAATTTCAGAGTAAAATAAGGGCATATTATAACACGGTTTAATACTCTCCGATTCACGTTAACAATTCAGACTTTTCACGTTAACATTTAACATATTCGTTCACAATCATAATTCAAAGAAACAACATGTTCCTCCCATCCAGTATCATTTGTTTTTTTTCAACCCGTCTCAACGGATGCATCTATTGTTATGCCATCAAAGGCAATTATAATACTGCGGCATATAATATGGAGAAGCATGATAAAAATTCCCCTTTACTTATCGGGCATTTGTCGGAAGATGATGTAGTGAAAGAACGGGAGATGAAAAGTCTGCGGAATAATCAATATTCATTGTTTTAAGATTCTGTATCTATTTCCAAACGTACAGGCATAAAAAAAGGCTATCTATCCCAGACAGCCAATCTTTTGTTAACCTTAAATCTAATACTATGAAAAACACATTGCAAAGATACGGACTTTCTGCATATCTCCAAATTTTCAGGGCAAAGCAGCCTATCTTATAACATGGTTTAATAGAATCGGGATCGCATTAACAAATAAGCGACCTGGCATTAACATTTAACAGTTTTCTTAAATAATCAGGGCGAAAAACTGAACGAGATGCAAAAGTTTTCGAATCGGGTGTCCTCTCGTATTAAAGAGAGTTTACGCAGTCTAACAAATTCTTCCGCCATCTGTTTATAACTGAAGGTAACCATCAAATTTCCCTATATATGAACAGATTCGATAATAAAGTAGTAGTCATCACCGGTGCCGCCGGTGGTATTGGCGAAGCAACCACGCGCCGCATTGTCTCCGAAGGCGGCAAAGTAGTCATCGCCGATTATTCTGAAAAAAGAGCCGAACAGCTCGCCGCCGAACTCACTCATGCAGGAGCAGACGTACGCCACGTCTATTTCTCCGCTACTGAACTTCAAAGTTGCAAAGAGTTGATTGATTTTTCCATGAATGAATATGGAAGAATAGATGTACTGATTAATAACGTAGGCGGAACCGACCCCAAACGTGACCTGAATATTGAAAAGCTGGATATCAACTATTTCGATGAGGCTTTCCACTTGAATCTTTGCTGTACGATGTATCTGTCACAACAGGTCATTCCCATTATGACAACCAACGGCGGTGGAAACATTGTCAACGTAGCTTCGATAAGCGGACTGACCGCCGATGCCAACGGCACGTTATACGGAGCCAGTAAAGCGGGGGTTATCAACCTGACGAAATATATCGCCACCCAAATGGGAAAGAAAAATATCCGTTGCAATGCCGTAGCTCCGGGACTGGTTCTTACCCCCGCCGCCTTAAACAACCTGAACGAAGATGTCCGTAATATATTCCTCGGCCAATGTGCTACGCCGTATCTAGGAGAACCCGAAGATGTTGCTGCAACAATCGCGTTCCTGGCATCGAATGACGCACGTTATATCACCGGCCAAACAATTGTCGTAGACGGTGGTTTGACCGTCCATAACCCGACAGTGGAGTTATCATAAGAAAGAAGCGTCTTATTAACTACAAATAAGATGTTCATTCATATAGATTATTTTCTCCGTTGCCTATTCAGTTTTCATTTGACAGTTGTCAAGCGATAGTTTAACATAAGTCAAGCGTTCGTTCAACTTCCTGTCAAACGAAAACTGAATAGCAGGTTGAATAATTCATTTATGCAACGCAGTTTCTTAAATGATGCATTGTCACAACTTAATGATTACATCGCATAACTCAACGCATGATTCCCTTCCCCCCCCTATCCCATCACTCTCTTCCAAGTTTAAACTAACCACATAAAAAATTCTCTTTTTCTCTTGATGTTACCGATAGGAAACATATTTTTGTGACCAATCAGTAACAAGAGTATAAAAGTATGGAAAAAGAGATTACCAAAAACAGGCAGGCAACGGAACTTACCCTGATTAAAGCCGTCAATGACATCATCGAAGAAAGCGGTTTCGAGGGATTGGGCATCAATGCAATAGCCGCCAAAGCGAAAGTATCCAAAATGCTTATCTACCGCTATTTCAATTCATTGGATGGATTGATAGCAGCCTATATCCAACAAAATGATTATTGGATTAACTTCAACGAAGAACTCCCAGATAAGGAACACTTAGCCGATTTTATCAAGCAAGCATTCAAAAGACAAATCGTCCGGCTACGAGAAAGTTATACTTTGAAACGGTTATATCGCTGGGAGCTCTCAACAGATAACAAATTCGTGAAAGAATTACGCGACAAGCGGGAAGAAAAAGGACTTTGGCTGATAGAAGCCGTCAGCAAGCTTTCAAAGCATCCGCAAAAGGAAACTGCCGCCGTAGCTTCCATTATCACAGCGGCTATCAGCTATCTGGCACTACTCGAAGAAAACTGCCAAGTATATAACGGACTCAAGATACAACAAGAAACCGGTTGGGAACAACTGGAAGAAGGGATTAACTTATTAGTAGACCTTTGGCTACAAAAAACAACTTTAACGAAATGAATAAAATGACGATTATGGGATTATGGTTCCTCTCCCTATTGATTAATAGCGGATGCAACCGGGAATTAATAGAGTACAACACCGATGACCTCAAAATATCTATCGAAAAGGGTGAGGAATGGATGCATGACTTTCCGCTCTTCTTAGGTATCAATAAGAAGAATCCGCCACAAATTGCCATTTGGACGGAAGATACGGAAGGACATTATTTGTCCACTATTTATGTGACGCATAAAATAGCTACCCAATCCTGGCAAGCATCCGGCGGAAACCGCAGAAAAGAAGCTCTGCCGCACTGGTGTTATCAAAGAGGTGTTCAATATGAGGACGGACTGTATCTTCCGACAAAGAAATCGCCATTCACCGACGGAATCAGCGGAGCAACCCCAAAAGGCAGTTTTGATGTACGGATAACGCCTGTTGGTAAAGCAAAGAGGTTCATAGTCAAAGCAGAAATCAATCATTCTACGGATTTCAATGACGCATATCCGAAATCCGCCAAAGAAGGAGACGTCCATTATTCAGGTGGAAAAGAAGGAAGCGGGCAACCGGCCCTTGTCTATGCAGCAGAGGTAGATTTAACTTCCAATGAGAAAGTTTTTGCCGCCAAGTTAATCGGACATAGCAGTCCGGACGGAAGCAACGGAGATATAACAGAAGATACTTCTTCGCTCACAACTGCATTACATATTGTCAAAAGCATAACGATATATATCCGATAACAGGATTACATATATCATCAAAATTAAACTTTGCCGTGCCACACTTGTGCTATCCCGTTGGCACAGTTGTGCCATGCCTATGTCACTGTTGTGACAGCACGTTGGCACTGTTGTGACAATGGATTGGCACAAGCATGGCGTTTAGCGGTATCCGGACAGCATTATATTAATCTATCATTATACCATTATGAAAAAGTCTACATTCATCTTTATCCTATTATCCTTCATCGCAATATACGCTGACGGGCAGACAGTTCACAAGCATTTTTCCTATACTGCATCTATCGGAACAGGAGTCTCCATGAGCCAACCTTCCTGCACGCCTTTCATCGGACAAGTTATTGCCCATTATCACATCAACCAACGGTTTACTATCGGTGCAGGCAGCGGCTTGTCCGTCTATGAGAAAGTGCTTGTCCCGCTATATGCCAACGTACAGTTCTTCATCACCCAGCCCAGGAAGCTGACTCCTTATCTGGAATGTAATATCGGTGGCTCATTCGCTGCCGCCAAAGAAGCAAACGGCGGATTTTATCTCTCGCCTTCCATAGGAACACAACTAAAGCTTACGCAAAAACTGAAAATGAATTTTGCATTAGGATATGAAATACAGAAGTTGGAACGGCTGAAGGAACATACGGATGAATATTTCCATACCAAGTTCAAGGAAAAATTATCTCATCATACTATCACTTTCAAAGTCGGACTAACTTATTAGAAAACATTAAAAGAAAGAAATATCAGCAATCAAGCGGTAGTTTTGTTCAACAAATACTAACTTTACAACGTTATCAATAATAAAGAACGAACGGCATGATTGTTAGAACGCTACTGGATACAGACCTCTATAAGTTTACCACATCGTACGCTTATATCAAACTATTTCCCTATGCAATGGGGAAGTTCAGCTTCCATGATAGAAATGAGACTGAATATACTGAAGAATTTCTGAAGACACTTAAACATGAAATTGATAAGCTAAGCCGATTGAGACTTACAGAAGAAGAACTGGAATATATGACACGGAATTGCCGGTTCCTTCCGAGAGTTTATTGGGAATGGCTGTCATCTTTCCGCTTTCATCCTGATAAAATCAAAATGTATTTGGATGAGGCGCATCATCTTCACATCGAAGTCAGTGATTTTCTCTATAAAGCTACCCTGTATGAAGTACCTTTGCTTGCCATTGTATCCGAAATAAAGAACCAGTTCTTCGGCAATGTAGCCGATACGGACGAAATCTTATGCAAATTATCGGAGAAAGTGGAACTGTCCAATCAACATCAGTTACGTTTCTCGGAGTTCGGTACGCGGCGGAGATTCTCTGTCCATGTGCAGGAAACGGTTATCGGAAAATTAAAAGAAACGGCGCAGTATTGCACAGGCACTTCCAACTGTTATTTTGCAATGAAGTACGACATGAAAATGATGGGTACTCATCCGCATGAGTGGTTCATGTTTCATGGAGCGCAATTCGGATATAAACATGCCAATTATATGGCGCTCGAAAACTGGGTGAATGTCTATGACGGCGATTTGGGAATTGCCTTATCCGATACTTATACTTCCGGTATCTTCCTCAGCAATCTCAGCCGTAAACAGGCGAAATTGTTTGACGGTGTCCGCTGCGATTCCGGTAATGAGTTCGATTTTATTGATAGTTTGGTATCCCGTTACAAAGAACTGGGAATTGACGCGACCACCAAGACTATCGTTTTCAGCAATGCCCTCGATTTCACAAAAGCACTGGAGATTCAGGAATATTGCAAGAACAAAATCCGTTGTTCCTTCGGCATCGGGACAAATCTCACTAATGACACCGGATTCGAGCCTTCGAACATTGTCATGAAGCTGACACAATGCAAGATGAATGTCAATCAAGAATGGCGGGAATGTATCAAATTATCTGATGACGAAGGCAAACATACCGGTAGTCCGGAAGAAGTACAGGCATGTTTGCATGAATTGAGACTGAATTAGCTTATTTCCCTATCGCTTTATCAAAACGGCTATCCATACAAGCACTGATATCCGTTGTGACAAACTTGCCTTCATAAAACAAGCTGAATATCGTAGCCGGAGTAGGTGCAGCCTGTGCCTGCTCCATTGTCTCCAGCTTTATAATCGTCAAAGGCAGATTTCTTTTGGTGGCGGTTTCCTTCAAAGAACTCGTCACATGAAATTCCGCAAACGGACAACGGTTGGAGAAATAAACAGTGATACCCTTTTTATCAGGGCATTCTCCTGTTCGTACAGATTCATTAAAAGTCGGATTCGGAGCATCAATATTCAATTTCTTCACTAACAGACTAAATCCTGTCGGAAGTTGTTCACAAGCAACAAATCCTTGTCTCAACAGCCATTTGGTATCACTCATAAAATGAAACTTCTTTGTTCCTACGACTGTCACCAAACCGTCCTTGCCTTGCTGCAAGGCGTCATCTATCGCAGTTTGGAGCAGAGCTTTCGCATACCCTTTCCCTTTATACTGCCCGGCTACCCAAAAGCAGTTTATCAACAGGTAATTGTCGGCCTTCACAGGAACCCACCCGTTTTCGGCAGGGCCATATTCGATAAATACTTTCGCACGCTCATTTAAACGACGAAAAACATACCCGTTTTCAAATTGCTTCTTCAGCCACTCCTTTTTCAGGTTATAACTTTCCTGGCATTTCTTATCCGAGAAAGCGCAGCAGATATGTTCTTTCTCTATGTTGTCTTTGGTAAGCGTGATAAAGTCGATGTTCATAATATCAGTTTTTTATTAGTAGTTTTTTAATGAAAAAATATCGGATATATATTATCCACAAAGATAAACATTCAAGTGTAGCAGTCATTATCCAATCCCGTAAAAATCAATATTATTTAGTAGAAAGTGAGGTACGGGCATAAAAAAAGGAGCAACGCCTTGCTCCAACCTTTGTTAACCTTAAATCTAATACTATGAAAAACACAGTGCAAAGATACGCACTTTCCGATTATCTGCAAATTATCCAAATAAAAAAGCATGTTTCATAACATGATTTAAAACTTTCTGAGGAATAGTCCCCCTTTTATTAATACTTTTTCAAGATTTGAATCCCTTTACGGCTCTTTCCAACCTTTCCAAAGTAAGTTCACCGGATTGCCGCCAAAGCTGTTGTCCTTTTCTGAAAAGAATAAAAGTAGGCGTTACTTCGATAGTGTAGAAATCAGTAAGGGCAGTTTCCTGGTCTATATCCACTTCCACCACTTCGAGCGTTCCTTCCATCAGTTTCTTAAATTCCTCAACGACAGGTTTCATACGCTGGCAATGAGGACACCACGTTGCGTAAAATTCCGCCATTACCCAATCGGCATTAGCCAGCTTCTCTTGATTCCGTTCCTCACGGGCTACTTTTTTCTCTTTCATAATTGATTACTGTTTTGATTAATAATTGCTACTTCAACAATACGAAAAGAAAGAAAGTTTAAAGGGGAAACAATAATACACACAGATTTAACTATTAAATCCACTTGCAGTTACCGTCTTTCGTTTCTAATATCCGGACAGCCGACTATTGCACATAAAAGCAACTTTCGTGCAAAAAGAGAACACTCTATTCAAAATTTATTTATCTTTGCCGCCGAAATGGTTCGGAATCCGTAGCCAACGGACGACGATTAATAGGGAATCGGGTGCAAATCCCGGACAGTCCCGCTGCTGTGAAGCTCAATTCAATGTCTTATAAATGAACTAATTTGACGCCACTGATGTTCTATCGGGAAGGCAAATAAGACAAGAGTCAGTCAGAAGACCTGCCACTTCACGTAAAACGTTCTTCCGCCTCGTGGATAAGGAGAAAGGACATCATTTGTTAAGCCCCAAATCAAGAAAATACTGTGTTTTCATCAGGTGGAGTATGTCCGCAAGGTGGGAAGACATAAAATAAGTATGTACTTAATTTAGAAAAGTATGATAAAAAGAATCTTAGTAGCCAATCGCGGTGAGATAGCCGTGAGGGTGATGCGCTCCTGCCGGGAGATGGAAATAACGAGTATCGCGATATTTTCCGAGGCAGACCGGACTGCAAAACATGTGCTCTACGCAGACGAAGCATATTGTGTAGGTCCCGCCGCATCTAAAGAGAGTTATCTGAATATAGAAAAAATCATCGAAGTGGCGAAAGCATGCCACGCAGATGCTATTCATCCGGGCTATGGTTTCCTGTCCGAGAACGCTACCTTCGCCAGACGCTGTCAGGAAGAAGGTATTATTTTTATCGGGCCTGACCCGGAGACAATGGAAGCAATGGGAGATAAAATTGCCGCCCGCATCAAGATGATTGAAGCCGGAGTGCCCGTTGTACCCGGCACGCAAGAAAACCTGAAAAGTGTGGAAGAAGCCGTGGAGCTTTGCAACAAAATCGGTTACCCGGTGATGCTGAAAGCCTCTATGGGTGGCGGTGGAAAAGGGATGCGCCTTATCCACAGTGCAGCAGAGGTGGAAGAAGCCTATACGACTGCCAAAAGCGAATCTCTTTCTTCTTTCGGTGATGATACGGTTTATCTGGAGAAGTTCGTAGAAGAACCTCATCACATCGAGTTTCAAATCCTGGGAGACAAGCACGGAAATGTGATTCATCTGTGCGAACGCGAATGTTCCGTTCAGCGTCGTAATCAAAAGATTGTAGAAGAAACGCCATCGGTATTCGTCACTCCCGAATTGCAGAAAGATATGGGAGAAAAAGCCGTGGCAGCCGCCAAAGCAGTGAACTATATCGGAGCGGGAACCATCGAATTTCTTGTTGACAAACACCGCAATTATTACTTCCTTGAAATGAATACCCGCCTGCAAGTAGAGCACCCGATTACGGAAGAAGTAGTAGGTGTAGACCTCGTGAAAGAGCAAATCAAGGTTGCCGACGGACAGATGCTTCAACTGAAACAAGAAGATATACAGCAACGCGGACACGCCATCGAATGTCGTATTTGCGCCGAAGATACCGAAATGAACTTCATGCCAAGTCCGGGAATCATCAAGCAGATTACAGAACCGAACGGTATCGGTGTGCGTATCGACAGCTACGTGTACGAAGGTTATGAAATACCTATCTACTACGACCCGATGATAGGCAAACTGATTGTGTGGGCTACCAACCGCGAATATGCCATCGAACGGATGCGTCGCGTGCTTCACGAATACAAGCTGACGGGAGTCAAGAATAATATCAGTTACCTGCGCGCCATCATGGATACCCCCGATTTCGTGGAAGGACATTACGACACCGGATTCATCGCCAAGAACGGCGAGTATCTGCAACAGTGCATCATGCGCACCAGCGAGCGTTCTGAAAACATAGCCATGATTGCCGCCTATATGGACTACCTGATGAATCTTGAAGAGAACAAAGGTAATACGACCGACAACCGTCCTATCAGCAAATGGAAAGAGTTCGGACTGCATAAAGGCGTGTTGAGAATCTAATTTTAACATAGAGAATTCAATTATGGAAATTCATATAGGAAATCGCGTGGCCGAAATAGAACTGGTCAGCAAAGAAGATAACAAAGTGGTGCTTACCATCGACGGAAAGCCTTTTGAAGCCGATGTCGTGATGGCAGAAAATGGAACCTGCAACATTCTTATGGACGGTCGCAGTACAAACGCACAGTTGATTCGCAAGGAGAACGGAAAGAGTTACAAGGTAAATACCCACTATAGCAGTTTCAATGTCGAAATCGTAGACAGTCAGGCGAAATACCTGCGTATGCGCAAGAAAGGTGAAGAAGAGCAGAACGACCGTATCACCTCTCCGATGCCGGGCAAAGTAGTGAAAATACCCGTAACAGCGGGACAGGAAATGAAAACCGGAGATACAGTCATCGTCATCGAAGCCATGAAGATGCAAAGTAACTACAAAGTGACTTCCGACTGCCGCATCAAAGAAATCCTGGTTCAGGAAGGTGACAGCATCACCGGCGACCAGACATTAATAACCCTTGAAACAATCGAATAAAAATGGAAGAAAAGAATAAAGCATATGCCACGTTCGAAGAACGTGACCGCATCGCTTCCCTCGGGGGCGGTATCGCAAAAATAGACATTCAACATGAAAGCGGAAAGATGACTGCCCGCGAACGTATCGACATGCTGCTCGATAAAGGTACATTTGTCGAACTGGACAAACTGATGGTTCACCGTTGCACCAACTACGGCATGGACAAGAATAAGATTCCGGGAGACGGCGTCGTATCCGGCTATGGAAAAATCGACGGTCGCCAAGTTTTCGTTTATGCCTATGACTTCACCGTTTATGGCGGCTCCTTGTCGGCTTCCAATGCCAGGAAGATTGTGAAAGTGCAGCAGCTTGCCTTGAAGAATGGTGCACCGATTATCGCTTTGAACGATTCGGGTGGCGCCCGTATTCAGGAAGGTATCGAAAGCCTTTCCGGTTATGCGGATATTTTCTACCAGAATACAATGGCAAGCGGCGTGATTCCACAGATTTCCGCTATTCTCGGCCCTTGTGCCGGCGGAGCCTGCTACTCTCCCGCCCTCACCGACTTTATCTTTATGGTGAAAGAGAAGAGCCATATGTTCGTGACAGGCCCGGATGTAGTAAAGACTGTCATCCACGAAGAGGTCAGCAAAGAGAAATTGGGTGGCGCAATGGCGCACAGCAGCAAGAGCGGTGTCACTCACTTTATGTGCAATACCGAAGAAGAATTGTTGATGAGCATCCGTGAACTGCTTTCTTTCCTGCCGCAGAACAATATGGATGAGACTAGAAAGCAGAACTGCACGGATGAAACCAATCGTGAAGATGTTACTTTGGATACTATCATCCCAACAGACCCGAACGTTCCGTATGACATGAAAGATATTATAGAACGAGTGGTGGATAACGGCTATTTCTTCGAAGTAATGACGAATTTTGCCAAGAATATCATCATCGGTTTTGCCCGCCTGGCAGGCCGTTCGGTAGGTATTGTCGCCAACCAGCCTGCTTACCTTGCCGGAGTGCTCGATATTGACGCCAGCGACAAAGCAAGCCGTTTCATCCGTTTCTGTGACTGTTTCAATATTCCATTGATTACTTTCGAAGATGTTCCGGGCTTCCTTCCGGGATATACTCAGGAAAACAACGGTATCATCCGTCACGGCGCGAAAATCGTTTATGCATTCGCGGAAGCTACTGTTCCCAAACTGACAGTTATCACCCGCAAGGCTTATGGCGGTGCCTATATCGTCATGAACTCCAAGCAGACAGGCGCCGATGTGAACTTCGCCTATCCAAGTGCGGAAATCGCAGTGATGGGTGCGGATGGAGCCGTAAATATCCTGTTCCGCAAAGCCGATGCAGAAACGAAAGCCAAAGAACTGGAAGCCTACAAAGAGAAGTTTGCCACTCCATATCAGGCTGCCGAACTGGGATACATTGACGAAATCATTTATCCGAGACAGACTCGCAAACGTCTGATTCAGGCATTGGAAATGACAGAAAACAAGATGCAGACCAATCCGCCCAAGAAGCATGGAAATATGCCCTTATAACAACTAGATAGGTACTTGTCAAAGTACCACCACCAAAAACGGACTTACACAAATTCTGAAGAATGTCATTCTGAGAATCTACGTAAGTCCGCTTTTTTATTACATTAAATAAGGAGTGAGATACTTCACCAGGAAATAACCACCTACTACCAGCCAAATATAGAGAAGAAGCGCCAAGACAAACGGCTTCGCCCCCGCTTTTCTGAATTTGTCAATGCTTGTTTCCGTCCCAAGTGCAGTCATAGCCATTGTCAACAGAAAAGTATCCAGTGTGTTGATTCCTGCCACCAACTGCACAGGCAACAAATCAAAAGAATTAAAAGCGATCACCCCCATAAAGCCGATTGCAAACCAGGGAATGGCAATCTTCTGAAATTTCTGCCCTTTCTGTACCTGTCTCTTTCTCGCCCTTGCCACCATGTAAGTAGTAATCAAAAGTACTGGAACCAGCATCATCACCCGAATCATCTTCACGATAATTGCCGAATCCGATATGCCGCTTCCCATTGCGTCACCGGCTCCCACCACATGAGCCACTTCGTGAAGAGTAGAACCTGTATAGATTCCCATTTGGTCGGGAGTAAGTGCACAGATACCATTCCGGTAAAGGAAAGGATATAGGAACATGGAGATAGTACCGAAGATTACCACGGTAGAAACGGAAACGGCCGTCTTATATGGTTTTGCCTTAATAGTAGATTCCGCACCAAGAATAGCGGCAGCACCGCAAATTCCGCTTCCGATAGAAGTCAGTAGTGCAATCCCCCTGTCCATTTTCAATAACTTGCCGAGATAAATACCACCACAAATCGTCACTACCACAATAATAATATCAATCAACAGAGCAGGCAATCCAATAGCCAGCACATCCTGAAAAGTCAGTCTGAAACCATACAGGATAATACCGATACGCAGAATCTTTTTCGAGCAGAACTGTATGCCCGGCACCCAAGTTTCGGGAAGATTATTCCGCAAACTGTTAGCATAAAGCATACCCAAAATGATACCTACAATCATCGGACTGAAAGAGAGACTTCTCACGAAAGACATCTCACCAATGTAAAACGCCGCACAAGAAAACAGTGCTATCAACAAGACACCGTGCAACATGCTGCTTCTTTTTTCGTTGAACATAAATTACTAGATTTTAGTGATACTGAATTTATTACTCTGCAAAGAAAACCATTTTTCATCAAACCGGTTCACAGTATTTTATTATACCGGATAATCTCCGGTTATACCTATCTGGAATAAAAAACGGCACC
Source organism: Bacteroides congonensis (assembly GCF_900130125.1). Lineage (GTDB taxonomy): Bacteria > Bacteroidota > Bacteroidia > Bacteroidales > Bacteroidaceae > Bacteroides > Bacteroides congonensis. The sequence goes on along the minus strand of NZ_FQXY01000008.1, from coordinate 725,622 downwards.
TCGATTCACATCGCAGCACCGTCACAACACAAACACAAAATAAAACACGACAAAACTACTATGCAATCTTCCTGTTATGCCGGGGAGGCATGTCTTGCTTGATTATCTATATTCTCATACCCATAAGAAGCTTTATCAGGCGATTTGCATAATTAAAAACAGACTCATCCGTATTTTGTTCACGGAAGTTTAAGAAAAATGAGGAAGGAACAGGATTTTAACAAAAAAAACAGCAAGCATATCTCTTTTTTATTCATACAAGCAAGCATAACACAAAACAATTATTCCCCCTTCCTATTCTCTTCCTTAAATCGGGTAGGCGTCATTCCTTTAACTTGTTTAAAGGAAGTGCTAAAATATCGGGGATAAGAGAAACCTACTTCATAGGATATTTCATTAATGTTCATATTAGTATTTGTAAGCAGAAAAACAGATCTCTCAATACGCAACCGATTAATATAATCATTAACTCCCAAACCGGTCAGCAACTTCACCTTATTATATAAAGAAGCTCTGCTCATAGCCATGTTATCCGTTAGAAATTTGATAGAAAGTTCTCCACCCGCCATATTCTCATTGATAAGTGTGTTAAGTTTATTAATGAAGTCTTCATCTTCCTTGCTGTTTTTCTTTGGAGTTTGCTGCTCTATTTCCTCCATCCGATTATCATCCACTTCTTTTAATGTGACATCAGACAACGAAGGCTCCAAAAGATTATCCTCTTCACTCCTCTGTTTCTCTTCTTTGCTACTAAGCATATCATTTAATATAGCTTGCAAGAAGTGGTTCACATTACCTTTCATATTGCGTTCTTTCCGACGGTAATTAATGTAACCGATACCTGCCGTCATAGCAATAAACAAAACGGCAACCGTACTAATAAACCAGACTGTTTTATACCAAGGAGGAGTAACGATAATACGTATCAATTGCTTGGCCGGGGTTTGGTTTCCATTTTTTGTATTACACGAAACCCATATTGAATATTCACCTGCCGACAAAGAAGATAAATTCAACATCGGTTCATAGGTTTCAATCAACTGTTTGCTCCTACCCTCAATAGTATATTGCAGCAGATACTTCTGAAACACATCCCTGTTCTTTATCCGGAAGTGGACAGAAAGCGAATTATAATTCCAGGGTATCTCTATCGTATTTTCTTTTACTCTCTTTAAAAAAGGGCTACCATTAAAGAGGATTTCAGACAGATATATTTCCGGTAGTTGAGTTTCGGTAGTTGGAATATCCGTATCAATTTTAACCAATCCTTCGGAACCTCCCAAATAAATATAATCCTTGTTAGATTGCTTTTGATATGCAAACAAGATTTCATTAGGCGGGAAACCGTCCGAACTGTTCCAAAGGGTGAATCTATTCTCTTTAATGATATAAGAATACAGATGATTCTGGGCACAAATCCATAAACGTCCCTTTCCGTCAGCAATAAGAAAAGAAATACCACCAAAAAGTTTGGTACGGATACGATGAAACTTCTGACTCTCCAAATCAAAGAATCCGAGTCCTTTGTTAGTACTGGTCCATATCTTACGATTATTGTCGTAGGACATGGAAGTGATAAATTCATCTTTCTCCAACTCAAACAACAACCGGATACTGTCACTCTTCTGATCGACCCAAAAAGCTTGGTGAGCACACTTTAACAGGGAAAATCTATCATTAGAGTATGAAAGGCAAAGTGCATCATTGGAGAAATCATAATCACGGTCGGTTTCTATCTTCGAGAATGTACGGTCATGCGTGTGGTATACATAAGCACCGCAACTGATAATATATATTTTGTCGTCCGCCACCTGATTGGCCAAAGGTAGAAATCCATAAAAACATTCTTTAATATTGGTCTCTTCATCGATAATAGTGAAGGGGCGGTACTTATGTGTTTTTTTATTGAACAGAAAAATTCCTTTTGTATATAAAGACACCATCAGTTCACTCTCGGACACCTCGGCGATAGAAACAACCTTATCTCCGTAAGTAGAGGGAAAATGGGTAAACTTATCGGTAGACGGGTCATAGAGATTAATTCCTCCCCCATCCGTTCCAATCCATACTTTGCCGTCCTTTTCTTCATAAAGGCTGATAACAGATTTTTCGCTAAGCCCATGTGTATCGTTTAAGATTGCATCTTTATAAGTCTTTATATATGTCTCTTTTATACTGAATACTCCTCCGCGCACACTTCCCGCCCATAGATTTCCTTTCATATCTTTGTACAGCAATATAATGGAATTGACCGGCAAAGAAGAGTAGTCACCCACAACGTGTTGTAATTGCGAAAACTGAAAGGTTCGGGGAGTAAACAAATTGATACCGCTGCCGTCTGTTGCCAACCATATGTTACCATTATATTCTGCCATGTCCAACACATAATTGTTTTTCAATCCGGAATTTTCTTTTGTATAATGCTCCAGCATTTTCCCTGTCCGGTCATAACAATAAAATCCATCTCCATAAAAAGCTGTGTAAATGCGCCGGTCTGTTGTTACATATAACGATGTCAACAGGTTCCGACCGTGTGGTATCAAAAGGGTGAATTGCCGGATGCGGCAGTCATATAAATAGATTCCTTTCTTGCGCGTACCTATCAGAATCTTGCCTTCTTCCAAATAAAGCATTTTCTGAATCCTGTAATCCACCAGATTAGAATCTTTGCTTTCTTCTTTTTCGATGTGAATTGTTTTTAGTTGTTTGCTTTTATAATCATAACAGTAAATGGCATTTTCGCTACCAAACCAAATTCCGCCTTCGACTTCCACAGAAGAATAGATAATACAAGAATTGACAGTTGTAAAGCGGTCTTGTTCGACATCGTAAAGAGCCAGTCCTTTGGAAGTCGCTATCCAGAAATTCCCTAAAGAATCTTCTGCCAGATGGTTGATATGGTTACTTGGCAAAGAATAAGAATCACCCGAGTGATGCAAGTAAGTTTTTATCCCTTCCTGAGTATAGCTGTTCAATCCGCTTTTGGTTCCTATCCACAAAACCCCTTTATGGTCGAACAAAATAGATTGGGCAGTGGTTTGAGAAAGTCCTTGCTCTATGGAGAGTTTGGTGAATGAATAATTAACAGTGTGTTCATCAGCAAACAGACTAATCTCTGCCAATAGAAATAATAGTATGATTAAGGCGCGATACATTGTATTTTCATTTTCTGCAAAAATACATTTTTTTCTTTTCAACAAAAATCCATATCGCATTTTTCTTAAAAAAACATCATAGAAACAAGAGTACTTCTTAAAAAAAACACAAGAATCAGCCCTATTTAGACAAGAATTGACTTGAATTATACGATATCTGACTTCTAAATAAAATAAATAAAATACGTTTGCAGCATTGATTTTTTAAAGCAATTTATGTAACCCAAAATTAAAACGTATGAAAAAGGTTATACTTTTATTATTCTCAGTATGTGGTATACTTTCTTGTACTCATACCCCTAAATGGGAACTGGTGTGGGAAGACAATTTTAACGGAACAGAACCCGACACCGCCATTTGGAGCCGTATCCCCCGCGGCAAGCCAGACTGGCAAAACACCCAGTCGTTTGACGACCGTTGTTACGAAATGCGTGACGGTCTTTTAATCCTAAAAGGAATAGTCAATGACGACACAAAGGCAGACACTGCCAAGTATCTGACCGGAGGATTGTGGACAAAAGGCAAGCATGCTTTCCATGGAGGACGTATCGAAGTACGCGCCAAACTGCACGGGGCAAAAGGGGCATGGCCTGCCATATGGACACTGCCTTATGAAACCGATAAATATTCATGGCCTATAGGAGGTGAAGTGGATATCATGGAACGCCTGAACCATGATTCTGTTGTTTACCAGACGGTACACTCTCACTATACCTACACATTAGGTATAGAAAACAATCCCAAACATGGAAATACTATATCCATTAATCCCGAGGAATTCAATGTATATGGAGTGGATTTCTGGCCGGACAGCCTGGTGTTCCATGTCAACGGAAAGCGCAACTTTGTTTACCCCCGAATTGAAACCGAACAGGAAGGACAATTTCCTTTCAATATTCCTCAATATCTGCTCATAGACATGCAGCTAGGCGGTACTTGGGTAGGTACGGTAGATTCTGCCGAATTACCCGTAGAGATGGAAGTGGACTGGGTGCGCCATTATCAATGGAAATAAAAACACACTGATATCTTTTAGTTATGAAAACATCAGTATTATATAACAAAGAACCTATTAACTTAGTTAAATTTAAAATTATGAATGGACAAAAGCGAAATTTTTTACGTATGTTTTTAGCAGGCGTCCTCATGCTGTTATCTCTTACAGCATATGCACAGGAACGCACAGTGACAGGTAAAGTGTACGATGCAGCCGGCGAACCTATCATAGGAGCCAGTGTAGTGATTCAAGGTACAACACAAGGAACTATAACCGATATAGACGGTGCTTTTCAGTTGAAAGTACAACCTTCACAAACGTTGGTCGTTAGTTTTTTGGGATATAAAGACGTAATTCTTCCCGTAGGAAACAAAAACGATTTTAAAATAACTTTGGAAGAAGACTCCAAAAAACTTGACGAAGTAGTCGTGGTGGGATATGCAACCCAAAAGAAAGTGAATCTAACCGGTTCTGTAGCTTCTGTATCCGCCAAAGATATTCAAGATATTCCGGTGGCCAACACAGCTACTTTGCTGCAAGGCCGTCTGCCGGGGTTGGTGCTGACTCAGAACGGCGCACAAGCCGGCAATGACAATCCGGAAATAAGAATTCGTGGTATCGGTACTTTTGGAAACAACAATCCGATGGTATTAATTGACGGCGTAGAGGGCAGCCTTTCACAAATATCCGAAATCCCCTCTGCGGATATCGACAATATCTCCGTATTGAAAGATGCAGCATCAGCGGCTATCTACGGTGTACGTGCCGCCAATGGTGTGATATTGATTACCACCAAGCGCGGACAAGCTTCCAGCAGAGTAAAAGTATCCTACTCGGGAAGCTATACACTACAGACTCCGGGCATCGTTCCCGACTATGTAGACAGTTATAACTGGGCTTTGATGAGAAACGAAGTGAACCCTGACACTTTCTCACCAGAAGCTCTACAAAAGCTGAAAGACGGTTCGGATCCCGACCATTATGCAAACACCAATTGGCTGGACGCAGTGTTACGCAATGCCAGCATGCACCAACACCATTTATCAGTGTCGGGTGGTAGTGAAAACACGCACTTCATGACTTCAGTGGCGTACTCCAACCAAGAGGGTATCATGATGAAAACAGGAGTAGAACGCTTCTCTTTCCGTTCGAACCTTGACACACGCTACAAACGTTTCACATTCGGACTGAACTTGTCCGGTAACAAAAACAACGTGACAGCTCCTGCTGTTGCTCCTTCGGGCGAAGGCGGTATCATGCGTTTCGTATCCTGGTTCACCCGTCCAACCGTACCGGTGATGTACTCCAACGGACATTATGGCTATGTAGACGGTTCGTCAATGAGCGCTGAAATGGTGAAAAACCCCGTAGAGTTAATGTCCTTAGGTCATCGCAGCAACGAATATTGGCGTTTCAACGGCAAGGCGTTTGCCGGTATTGAACTGTGGGACGGATTGAAGTTCCAGACAAGCCTTGCTTATGCTTTCGACCTGAATGCGACTAAGTCTTACACCCCAAAATCTCCTGCTCGCTATGATGCGGACGGAAACATCGTAAAAGCAGCAGGAGAGACTAATAAGGAAGAGGATTATTGGTATCGCAACGCAACATGGACAAACGAAAACTTGCTGACTTATAACAAGCAATTCGACAAGCACAGCATCAATGTGCTGTTGGGACATTCGGTCATCGGTTCACGTTTTTACAAAACAACAGCCTCCATACAAGGGTTCCCAACCGAGAATATTTATGAGCTCAAAGGAGGTACAATCAATCCGGGAGCAACAGGAGAATCAGAAGAATATAAGCTTCAATCATTCTTCGGTCGTGTAAACTATAGTTATGACGACCGGTATTTATTCGAATTCAATATTCGTCATGACGGTTCCTCACGTATGCCTAAAGCCAATCGTTATGCCACATTCCCTTCATTGTCTGCCGGATGGGTATTCTCAAACGAAGGTTTTATGAAAGACTATAGAAACTTCTCTCTCGGAAAGTTACGTCTGTCATGGGGTAAATTGGGTAATCAGGAAATCGGCAACTACGCTTATGCGGCTACTTTGGGTGCAAGCGGAAATTATTTCTTCGACCAAGGTGCAAACAAGCAGGCGGGTATGGTACAGACATCCGTCCCCAATGAAAACATTAAATGGGAAACGACCCGTTCTGTAAACGTCGCTATCGACCTTGGATTCTTCAACAACAGAATACAGACCTCCTTCGAATGGTTTGACAAGAAAACTTCCGACATCTTAATGCAATTGGCTATGCCGGGCATTTTCCTGGGTTCTCTCTCCGCTCCTTATCAGAATGTGGGTGCAGTCCGTAACCGTGGTTGGGAATGGACCGTAAATTACTCCGACAGCAAAGGAGACTGGGCTTGGAATGTCGGTTTCAACCTGTCGCACGTGAAGAATAAAATCCTTGAAATGGGTGAGCTGGAGGAAAAAATTGATGGTAATACAATCAACCGTATCGGCAACCCTATCGGTGCTTATTTCGGATATAAAGCAATAGGTATCTATCGTACGGAAGCCGACTTGCAACGTACCAACTCAAAAGGTGAAGTTATCAAACAAAACGGTGTGGCTCCCAAATTGGGCGATATCATGTACGCCGACCTGGATGATGATGGTAACATTACTCCCGAAGATCGCGATATTATAGGCAATCCGTTCCCGAAATACTCTTATAGTTTCAATCTGGGTGCATCATGGAAAAACTTCGACTTGTCTACTTTCTGGCAGGGAGTGGGTGGTATCTACCGTTACAGTTGGGAGACTTCTACCGACATTCGCGGTAACCTTACCAACCGTTGGGTGAACCGTTATTCGGCCGACAACATAAATGCTCCTATGCCCGCACTAGGCAACACCATGAACGATTCTTATTCTTCATTCTGGCTTGAAAAATCGGATTACCTGCGTCTGAAGAATCTGGAATTCGGCTATACTTTCCGTCAAACCGAACTTGCCAAAGTTGGTATTTCCAGCATCCGTGTTTACTTTGCCGGAAGCAATCTATTGACGTTCACACCGTTGAAGAACTGGGATCCGGAAAAGTCATCGGGTGATACAAGAAATGACGTACATCCCAATATGCGTACTTATTCATTTGGATTAAACATTCAATTCTAATTACAAGGAGGATACATATTATGATTAAGAATACAAAAAATATATGCAGAGTTTTATTATTATCCGGAATGTTACTGTCTGCCGGCGCATGTTCGGACAGTTTCCTACAGACAGATTCTCCGAACCAGCCTTCCCAAACGACCTATTGGCAAACTGAATCGGATGCATTGATGGCACTGACCGCTTGCTATGACGCCATGCAAAGCCAAAACTTGTATGACGACAACATTGACGGCTGGAAATTCGGATTCCTGGGACGCGAAACCAGTACAGACAATGGTGACCACACATGGGGTAACTGGATGCTGGGCAGTTCCATTTCACAATGTGCTTCGGCTACCACCGATGAATGTTTCTCAATGTACTGGAACGCTAATTATGAAGTTATCAAGCGATGCAACATGTTAGTGGAAAACGTAGAACGTATACCGATGGAACAAGAAAAGATAGAAGCATACAAAGCGGAAGCAATAGCATTGCGCGCCCTGATGTATTGCAATCTGACTTCCGTTTTCCGCGATGTACCCTATCTGACCAAACCTCTCACCCTGGCAGAAGCCCAAGCGCCCAAAACGGAACGTAGCCAGATTATCTCTTCTTTACTGGAAGACCTGAAATTATGGATTCCTAAAATCCCCGTGATAGGAAAAGCACAGACAGGACGTCTGACTCAAGAAGCGGCTTACGCCATTATGGGACGAATAGCCCTCTTCAATCAGCATTGGGACGAGGCTATAAATGCCTACAAGAATGTGCTCGGCAAAGTACAACTTTTCAAATCGGGTGATGGCAGCGACCCGGCAGCTAACTTTGCAGATTTATTCAAGGAAGCTAATGAAATAGCTAGTGAAGTGTTGCTGAGTGTTCACTACAAAGGTCCGGGACTGGGCGAAGGTAATTGCTTTGGAGTTTGCTGGTCTGCTCCAATGAACGCCATCGAAGGTTCAATGAATTTATGCGATGATTTTTATTGCACGGATGGATTGCCTATTGACAAGTCTCCTTTATTTAATGGTAGTCTTGACAAAGGAGCTCATACAAAAGAAAATCCGGATATGGGACGTTATGAAAACCGCGACCCTCGCATGAAGGCAACATTGATGCTTCCGGGAATGAAATGGAACGGAAAGTTGTACACTAATAACTTACCCGCCACCTCCACTTGCTGTATCCGCAAATGGTACACACCGGAAAATACGGCAAACGAGTATGACGGTAGCCTCGATTTCTACGTCATTCGTTATGCAGAGGTGCTATTGTCACTCTCTGAAGCTATGATTGAAAAAGGTGGTTACTCCCAGGCGGAAGTGACCAAGTATATCAATGAAGTCCGCGATCGCGTTGGCATGCCTGCTGTGGAAGAGGTAGAAGGAACCAATCTGAAACAAGAAGAGCTACGCTCCATTGTACGCCATGAGCGCCGTGTGGAACTGGCTTTTGAAGACTTGCGTTTTGCCGACCTTTATCGCTGGGGAGAATTTGAAAACGCCCAGAAACGTATGCAGGAAGACAAGTCATTCTATGGCTTCGGAGCAGTCGAACGCGGTAATCTGCGTGGAGCACAGGATTTGGTATGGCCTATCCCGCAAAGTGAAATTGACACAAACCCGATGTTGGAACAGCACAGCGAATGGAAATAACACTGCCTGATTGCAGTATATAAGTAAAGAGTAAGCACGAAGCCGGAACAAATAATGGCTTCATGCTTACTCTTTTCTATTTAACACAGTTATTTCTTATTTTAAAAATATCTTTCTGTTACATACATAAAAAACGGCACCCCGATTCACATCGCAGCACCGTCACAACACAAACACAAAATAAAACACGACAAAACTACTATGCAATCTTCCTGTTATGCCGGGGAGGCATATTCACTGACTCGTATATATTCGCATACCTACAAGCAGTCATCAGGTGATTTGCATATATAAAACATTCCGATTTCGGTTTTGTTCACGAAAAAGATGTCTTAATGTCTATTTTTTATCTTTGTAATCTTTCAGAAAGCCTTCCATCAGCCACTTAGCCAATGCCTGACGATTGGAATTTATCACCAGACGGCGCTGGTCGAAAGTATTTTGGATATTACCCAGTTCCACAAAAACGGAAGCGGGAGTAGTATGGGAAAGCACATACAGGTTGCGTCCGTTCACTGTCCCGGAAAATCCCCGGTTCGGCTGATGCTTTCCGTATTTCGATTCAAATGTATCTTTCATATTATTCGCCAAACGCTTGCTTTCCGCTTTCTTGCTCGAATGATAGAAAAAGACATCGGTCTGCTTCCCTTTGCTGCGGCTATCTATATGGATGAAGATTGCCCGGCAGTAAGAGTAATTCCTGCGGTCTTTCTGATAGAGGGCGTTTATCTTATTGCAGCGTTGCTGAAGACGTTGTACCTGATTCAACGGAATCGGGTCTCCCATACACGTCTCACGTTTACTGTTCGACAGGTAGGTATCGTCACGGATACCGTCTTTGGCATCCTGAATGATGATATGCACTTCCGCGCCTTCCTGCATCAGGTTACGCGCCAGACGAAGGGCAATGTCATAGGCATATTCATCTTCGTGAAGCTCGTGTTTCCCTACCCGTCCGATAGCTCCGGGGTCAGGGCCGCCATGCCCGCTGACTACATAGAAACAGGCACCCGCAAGTCGGTTGGAAGTAACTTTGACATTTGCCAGTTCCTTGCCAAACAGGGGTTCATTGATGGTAGTTCCTATTTTTGACGCTTTGGATTTCGAGGGTTGTTGTTTGGTTCCTGTATTTTTAGCGGTTGTACTCTTTACCGGCGGAATCACATAAATCACGCCCATCTTCAGCACATTATTCTTTCCCAGTTTCTGTTTATTCAGTTCTATAAAATCATCATAGTATTTCTTCGGAGAACGGTTGTGCCTCAACAGAAAAGTAGAGATACCTTCGCCTGCCTTCGGAGTCGCCTTTTGCTGTGCCCAAAGCGTTGTGCCCGAAAAAAGAAAAGCTAAGAATAAAAGAACATAGAGTTTATTTTTCATATCTACACAATTATCTCCTTCACATGAGTATCATTTCACTCATAAACAGGGCAAAAATACAATTATTTTCCCTACTTTTGCGCCATTAAAACATTTTTTGAAATAAATCATTAAAACCCGATAACATTATGGCAAAACAATTCAAGCCCGAAACCCTGTGCGTACAGGCAGGGTGGACGCCTAAAAAGGGCGAACCACGCGTATTGCCCATCTATCAAAGTACAACTTTCAAATACGATACCAGCGAGCAGATGGCACGTCTTTTCGATTTGGAAGACAGCGGTTACTTCTATACCCGCCTGCAAAATCCTACGAATGACGCCGTTGCCGCCAAGATTGCCGCTCTCGAAGGTGGTGTAGCTGCCATGCTGACTTCCAGTGGTCAGGCTGCCAACTTCTACGCCATTTTCAATATCTGCCAGGCTGGAGACCACTTCGTTTGTTCTTCCGCTATCTACGGTGGTACTTTCAACCTGTTCGGTGTTACAATGAAGAAACTTGGCATCGACGTTACTTTTGTCAACCCGGATGCCGGCGAAGAAGAAATCTCCGCAGCTTTCCAACCAAATACAAAAGCATTGTTCGGCGAAACAATCTCCAATCCTTCCCTCGAAGTGCTGGATATTGAGAAGTTCGCACGTATCGCGCATGGCCACGGAGTTCCGTTGATTGTTGACAATACTTTCCCGACTCCAATCAACTGCCGCCCGTTTGAATGGGGAGCGGACATCGTAGTCCACTCTACTACCAAATACATGGACGGACACGCTACAAGCGTAGGCGGCTGTATCGTAGACAGCGGTAACTTCGACTGGGATGCCCACGCTGAGAAATTCCCGGGACTTTGTACACCGGACGAGTCTTATCACGGACTGACTTATACAAAAGCTTTCGGCAAAGGCGCTTATATAACCAAAGCTACGGCACAATTAATGCGTGACCTCGGCAGCATCCAAAGCCCACAAAACTCTTTCTTACTGAACCTGGGACTTGAAACGCTTCACTTACGTATGCCCCAACATTGCGGTAATGCACAGAAAGTAGCCGAATATCTTTCTAAAAACGAGAAAGTGGCTTGGGTTAACTATTGCGGACTGCCGGATAATAAATACTACGCTTTAGCACAGAAATATATGCCGAACGGTTCTTGCGGAGTCATCTCCTTCGGACTGAAAGGCGGACGTGACGTATCTATCAAGTTTATGGATTCACTGGAATTCATCGCCATTGTTACTCACGTAGCCGATGCACGTAGCTGTGTTCTTCATCCGGCAAGCCATACTCACCGCCAGTTGTCGGATGAACAACTTATGGAAGCAGGCGTACGTCCTGACTTAATCCGTTTGTCAGTAGGTATCGAAAATGCGGATGATATTATCGCGGACATCGAACAGGCGCTGAATGCATAAAGACTGATTATTAGAGTATTACATCCTACAAAAAAGAGACTGGACTCAAGTGCATATTTGAATCCAGTCTCTTTTTTGTAGGATGACAAAGCGACGGAAATACGTATCCGCGCTTTACAATGATTTTATAATTCAGGTCTGATACCGGAAGAACTCGCTAACACTACATAAAGCACTTTTACGTTCCCAGCTTCCGGTAAGGAGACTCCATCCCAATAATGAGAATCCGCAACATGTTCCATCCAATAATATATTATGGGGCCTACCTCTCTGGTAGAGGGTTGACGAACGAATGAAGGCTCAAAATAAAACTTATGTAATAGTTTGTCAGCACCATTCTGATGCTGATAGAAAGAAAAAGCCAACTCCGGCTTGCCGGTTCCCAACTCCTCATCACGGTTTACTTTATAAGTACCCTCGGCACGTATTCCACCATCGGCACTTTTCAATTTAAACTCCCCCTTGCCATCTTCCAAAAAGCGGCTGACATTATCCGGTTGCAGAACACAAATATCCTGTTCCGCTAAAAATGAATATGATTCCAACATTACCTCATTCAACGATTTCAAGAGTTCTTTATTTTCATCCGTTCCTGAGGTCAAAATCTCATTGTCCACACTTATAGCAAACCCTGACCGGTTCATTCCACAGTAGAAAGTCATAATCCCATACGAAACCGTCACAGGCAGAACAACGCTGTTCCCTTTCTTATCACTGACAGTAACCATGACTTTTCCTTTTTTACCATGTGACTCCAACAATAACCTGTCATTGCTGACCGTTGCCGTCACAATCGTTTCGTCAGAGCTTTGTGCCGAATAACCACCTTTTCCATTAGCTATTCCAATGTCTCCGGTTTCCCGTCCGTTCAGGTATAAAACCGTAGAAGAAATGGTATTTGTGCAAGTTCCCGTCTCATTGATTAACTCGGAACCACTAAATAAAATAATCTCCGCGTCATCCTGACAAGCAGACATGCAGAATGTCATAACGGACAAAAGAAAGAAAGCCAGTAAAGTTTTTGTTTTCATATTTTCAGTTATAAGTTTGTCTTTTTTATATTGTTTTGCAAAGATATTAAAGTATCATGTAAAAATGAATTCTTTATTGAGGAAATATATTCCTTTTTATTATTGATACATTTGTTACAGTATCTGTTACATTTCTGTGCTTCCATATTCTCCTTCTTATCTATCTTTGTGACGAATCAAATAATGAATAAAAACATATCAATAAGAACATGAAAAACATTCTAAAAAGAACGACCTTGTTAAGTGGTTTGGTAATGGCATTGTCTGTGAATGGCGCATATGCCCAGTCTTTCGAATGGATTAGCAGTACGGAAGGGAACATTTGGAAGCAAAACAAAGTCAAGTTACAGACGAATACCGGACAAACTCCTTTACTAGAAGTCAATGGTACAGAAGAAGGTACTGTTTTCAAAGCCTGGGGAACTTGCTTCAATGAATTAGGATGGGACGCCCTCAATATGCTTCCACGCAAGCAACAGGAAATCATTCTCCAAAAACTCTTTTCTCCCGAAGGAGATTTAAAGTTTACAATGGGACGTTTTTCCATGAATGCCAATGACTATGCCCGCGACTGGTACAGTTGTGATGAAGTCCCCGGTGATTTCCAATTGAAACATTTCAATATCAACCGTGATAAAACGACCCTGATTCCTTTTATCAAAGCCGCGCAGCAGTATAATCCCCATATGACTTTCTGGATGTCTCCATGGTCGCCGCCTTCATGGATGAAGATAAACCATTATTATTCCGTCCGCAGTGACCGTAATCAAAACGAGATGTCGCCCCTGTCGGACGTAGCCCTTTTTGAAGACGGCAAAGAGAAGGATACCAAAGTATTCCCTCAACAACTGGCAGTGAACGACTACTTCATCCAAGACCAGCGCTACCTGCAAACCTATGCCAACTACTTTTGCAAATTCATCGACGCTTACAAGGAACAAGGTATTCCCGTTTCAATGGTCATGTTCCAAAATGAGTCATGGAGTTATACCAACTATCCGGGTTGTGCCTGGACAGCGGAAGGCATCATCCGTTTCAACACAGAATACCTGGCTCCGACATTGAAGAAACAACACCCGGAAATTAAGTTATACTTAGGTACAATCAATACCAACCGCTATGATGTCATCGACGAGATTCTCTCTGACCCTCGTATGCCGGAAACGATACAAGGAGTCGGATTCCAATGGGAAGGCGGACAGATTCTGCCTAAACTCCGTGCCAAATACCCGCAATATAAATATGTACAGACAGAAAGTGAATGTGGTTGGGGCTCTTTCGACTGGAAAGCTGCCGAACATACCTTCAGTCTGATAAACCACTACTTGGGTAACGGTTGCGAAGAATATACTTTTTGGAATGCTATCTTATATGCTGGTGGTTTCAGCGGATGGGGATGGAAACAAAATTCCTTAATCCATGTAGATTCAAAGGCGGGAACAGCAACTTTTACTCCTGAATATTATGCGGTAAAACATTACAGCCACTATGTTACGCCCGGTTCAAAGGTACTGGCATATAGAGCGGCTAAAGAAGATAAAACACCGGTAATGGTAGTCATGGCTCCACAAAAGAAACAAGTAGTGATAGCCGGAAACTTCAACGAAGAAGCTAAAGAAGTAACAGTGAAATTAGACAGCCGCTATCTAAGAGTTACCCTACCACCCCATTCACTGAATACATTTGTAGAAAAATAAAGCGTTGGAAATAACAATCTTATTTTTTTCTCACTTTGCAGCCTTTCAGAGTAAAACCAACTTCAAACAAACTCTGAAGGGCTATTTTTATAGTATCTTCAATATAGCTTCCCATATCATCATATTTTGTAAAATCTACAGGAATCAGCCTGACATTTTTCAAACAGTAAATGTGCATTGACGGGAATTAACAGAGTGCTTATTTCTTATTGATATTTCATCGGCTATTATTTTATCGACTCTAAATATACCGTTTTATTAAATGAAAAACGAAGGAATATAAGCAATAATATTATAACCTGTGCACATAAGTAGAAGTATAACTGCGATAATAAACAAATTTCAGTAATTAAAAAAGGTGCGCCCTTCTTTCGTCGGACGCACCTCTCTCTTCTTATACACAAACATTAAATTTATCAGGTTCCAGGTGTTCATCAATATACCGGATGCCATCTACCCTGAAAAGTCCCCGCAACAGTGTATAGTTCATCATACGCTGCACCATACACGGAGTGCCTTGCAGGCAACCTTGATAGATTACCTCCTGCAAATCCGTTGCGAAACTGTCAGGTTCGACTTCTGGAAGCAGATAACCACAGATTTTGCAATGCGTCAGTACATCTATAAACTGTTGCAGCCAAAAAGCCTCTTCACGTTCGAAGGAAGAGCGATATTCCTTGTCCGCGTTGATGTCCAGCAACAGAGTTTTCCCTAACGAGTACAACAGGGTGAGATATCCGTTCACTGTCGTGAAAAGCAGAGCCATACATGAACTATCCATTCGTAGCTGCTTCTGCTGTATATGGTTTCTGACTGTCTTGGCAGAATCAGAAAGACAGATGCGGAACAGATAAGCCTTACTGGGGAAGAGCTTGTAAAGCGTCCGCTTCGACATCTTCATTCCCCTGGCTATATCATCCATAGTAAGTCCACTGACACCATGCAGGGACATTTCCCGCTTTGTATAGTCGAGTATCCGGCCGCGCAGTGTTTCAGTATTCATATGCACCTCCTTACATCCGACCGCCGCCCAAAGCCTGATACAAAGTAATCATGCCCTGGATTTCGGTAAAGCGATTGGCTACTTGAGAAAGCTGCGCATTGAGCAATGTCTGTTGCGCGGTCAATACTTCCAAGTATGTGGTATTGCCATGCTTCATTAAAAGACTCGTACTCCGGGCAGCCGTCTGCAAAGAAGTAACCTGCTTTTCGTAGAAAGCCGCTTTCTCGCGGGCAGTCTGATACTGCACCAATGCTTCGTTGACTTCCACACCTGCGTTCAGTAAAGTCTGTTCAAAGCCGAGACGGGCTTCTTCCTGCTGGGCTTTCGCTATTTTCAACTGTGCAACGTTCATTCCTTTATTAAATAAAGGCTGTGTCAGAGAAGCTACGGCGGAAGCCAGGAACTTACCCGGATTGATAATCATACTTCCGGCACTGTTAGTCCATCCGGCACTACCACTTAATGTGATAGACGGGTAGAAAGCAGCACGGGCGGCATTCGTCGTATAGAAAGCCTGTGCCAGTGAAAACTCTGCACTACGTACATCGGGACGGTTGGCGAGCATCTGCAAAGGAATACCTACGGAGAAGTTTTCCGGCAACTGCTGGTTTCCCAGTCTGCCACGTTGGATTTCGTGGGGTGTCTCGGCCAATAATAATGCCAGTGAATTTTCTGCCTGGTTGATTTGTTCTTTCAAATCAAGCACGGTCGTACATATATTATAATAGGTAGCTTCCGTCTGCGCCAGTCCGGCTTCATTCACCATACCGGCGTTTTTCATGGCACGGGTCGTTTTCACGCTTTCCTTCCAGGCTGATTCGGTAGCAACAGCTATTTCATACTGAGAATCGAGCATCAGCAATGTATAATATGTATTCGCCATAGCAGCGACAAGTTGCGTCTTAACGGCTTGTTCATATTCCTTGCTCTGCTCATAAGCGGCTTTCGCGCGACGTTTCGCCGTCGTTATCTTTCCGAAAATATCCAGTTCCCACGAAGCAGTCACGGGTAATGAATAAGTCTGTGTAGCCTTACTGCGGTCGAAGCTGCTGGCAACCCCTTCCGGTGCGAGGAACAAAGAAGGCAGGTAAGACAGTTTGGACGTCAGAAGCGAAGCTTCCGCTTCCTTCACACGCAGATGGGCTGTCTGCATATCCGTATTTCGTACCAAAGCCGAATCAATCAGAGTCTGCAAGTACGGGTCGGTAAAGACCTCTCTCCACGAGAGGTTACCGAAGTTTGCCGTATCGGTGGCAACGACTGACTCGCTGCCGTAAAGTCCCTCGGGGACTTCCGATACCGGCTTGTATTTATTGTAGATACCGCAACTACTCAGCACAAGTGTCGCTGCGGATAAGATTATTATCTTTCTCATTAGTTATTATTTTAATCAATTATTCTTTTCCTGCCTTGGACTTTTCTTCCTCACTCACCTTCATGTCTTCTTCTATTTTCCAGTCGTGTGTAGGTGCACTCTGCGCGGGGCGAAGGCGTTCCTGCAACCATTGGAAAGCGATAAACAAGGTAGGCACGATGAAAAGCAATGCCAATGTACCGATAGTCATACCACCGACTACACCCGTACCCAATGAACGGTTACCGTTCGCTCCTACTCCACTGGACATCATCAACGGGAACAGACCGAAAATCATGGTCAATGCCGTCATCAAAATCGGACGCAGACGGGCTTTTGCCGCACTGACTGCAGAAGCAATCAGCCCCATACCTGCCTTGCGGCGTTCTGCCGCATATTCTGTGAGCAAGATAGCTGTCTTGGCCAACAAACCGATCAACATAATCAAACCTGTCTGCAAATAGATGTTATTCTCCAGTCCGAACATTTTGGCGAACAAGAAACTTCCCATCAATCCGCAAGGCACACTCAAAAGAACAGCGAACGGAATAATAAAGCTCTCGTACAATGCACTCAGAATCAGGTAAATCATCAGGAAGCAGATACCGAAGATAATAATCGTCGTACCGCTTTGCTGGTTTTCTTCACGGGTGATACCACCGTAGTCATAGCCATAGCCTTTCGGGAGAGACTGTTCCGCTGTTTCCTGTACTGCCTTGATAGCGTCACCGGTACTGTATCCTTCAGCCGGCATGGCGTTCACTGCAATAGAGTTGTACATATTGAAACGGCTCAAAGTTTCCGCACCGTAGGTACGTGTCAGCGTAACGAACTGGCTCAACGGAGCCATCTCCCCGTTCGACATGCGTACGAAAGCATTATCCAGTGAAGTCTCGTCCAGACGGAACTGCGGGTCTGCCTGAATCATTACTCTATATACCTTAGAGAAACGGTTGAAGTTGGACACATACTGACCACCGTAATAACCGGAAAGTGTACTCAACACAGCATCGGGCGTGATACCTGCACGCTTACATTTAGCCGGGTCTACTTCCACCGTCCACTGCGGATAGCGGACATCGAACGAAGAATAAGCCATCGCAATCTCAGGACGCTGATTCAATGCTCCCAAATACTGCTGCGTAGTCGCAAAGAAATCGGTTACTTCACCGCCCATCTTATCCTGCATATGAAGTTCCAACGCATTACCCATACCGTAGCCCGGAATCATACCCGGAGAAATGGCAAAGATACTCGCATCCTTGATATCAGCCGTACGACCGTATATCTGACCGATGACCGCCTGTACATTGTCCTCGTCTTTCGGCCGTTCAGACCAATCTTTCAGTTTCAGAACCAACATACCGAACGAACTTCCCTGTCCGGCAAGCAATCCGTAACCTGCCACCTTCTGTACGTGTGCCACCTGGGGAATACCCATCAAACGGCTTTCAACACGATCCATCACTTCATTGGTCGTAGCCAGCGAGCTACCAGCCGCCGTACTTACATTGACAAATACCGTACCCTGGTCTTCGTCAGGCACCAGACTGGTCTTGGTCGTATTCATCAGGAACACAAGCAATACTACGGAGCAAGCCAATAGTGACCAGGTCAGCCATCGGCGTTTGATAAAGAACAATACAGCATTCTTGTACTTTTCTATCATTACGTCAAAAGCCGAATTGAATGCCTTACGGAAACGTGCCGCAAAGTTATTCTTCTGCGTTCCGTCTTCATTGATATAAGGTTTCAGCAGCAATGCACACAGAGCCGGACTTAGCGTCAACGCGTTAACAGCGGAAATACCTACAGCAACCGCCATGGTCAGACCGAACTGCGTGTAGAACGTACCGGAAGTACCGCCCATGAAGGACACCGGAATAAATACAGCCATAAACACCAATGAAGAGGTGATGACAGCATTACTGATACCTTTCATCGCGTCGATACTTGCCATATAGGATGACCTGTACCCTACGTCGAACCGCGACTGCACCGCCTCGACGACAATA
Organism: Bacteroides congonensis; assembly: GCF_900130125.1. Taxonomy (GTDB): domain Bacteria; phylum Bacteroidota; class Bacteroidia; order Bacteroidales; family Bacteroidaceae; genus Bacteroides; species Bacteroides congonensis. The sequence goes on along the minus strand of NZ_FQXY01000008.1, from coordinate 706,801 downwards.
ATGGCATCATCCACCACCGTACCGATAACGAGCACCAGTGCAAACAGGGTCAGCAAGTTTATACTGAACCCCGCCACCGCCATAAAGGCAAACGTACCAATCAGCGAAACCACAATACCCACCAAAGGAATCAGTGTGGAACGGAAATCCTGCAAGAAAACATATACTACAAGAATAACCAGGATGACGGCTTCAATCAAGGTCTTCACTACCTCATGGATGGAAGCGAACAAGAAGTCGTTCGAACTCATCAACTGCGTCAATTCCACTCCTTTCGGAAGATCCTTGCGGGCTTCTTCGAGGAATTTGTCGATGTTCTGATTGACTTCGGTCGCATTGGAACCCGCCGTCTGGAATACCATACAGGCAATACCCGCATGCCCGTCCGTACCACCATGATAAGCATAACTATCCTGTCCCAGTTGTATATCGGCAATATCTTTCAGTTTCAGCACTTCGCCGTTATCCGTAGAACGAATGACAATGTCCCCGAATTCTTCCGGAGTAATCAGACGCCCTTTATACTTCATCGTATATTGATAGGTTTCGTTGGAGTTCTCGCCAAACGAACCTGTTGCCGATTCTATATTCTGTTCGGCAAGCACCATAGTAATGTCCGACGGAATCAGCTTGTATTGCGCCATCACATCGGGCTTCATCCATACACGCATACTATATTCACCGCCCAGAATCATCAGGTCACCCACGCCGCTGATACGGAGAATTTCCGGTTTCATATTGATGCTCAGATAGTTGGACAGGAAGTTTTCATCATAACTATCGTCCGGACTGGAAAGCGTGAACATCTGAAGGATACTGGTCTGACGCTTGGAAGTGGTCACACCGACCTGCGTTACTTCTGCCGGGAGCTGTCCCGTAGCACGTGACACACGGTTCTGCACATTGACGGCAGCCATGTCCGGGTCTGTCCCCTGTTTGAAGTAAACAGTGATACTTACCGTACCGGCATTGGTAGCCGTTGAGGTCATATATGTCATGTCTTCCACACCATTGATAGCTTCTTCCAACGGTGCGATTACACTCTTCTGCAAAGTTTCCGCACTGGCACCATAATAGTTGGTGCTCACCATAATGGTAGGCGGAGCAATATCGGGATATTGCTCAACGGGTAGACTGAACAACCCGATGATACCCACTACGACAATCGTGATAGAAATCACTGCCGATAATACGGGGCGTTCAATAAAGGTTCTTAAATTCATGGATGATTCCTCCTTTGTTTAATTTTCAGTAGTTGTTGGAGCGGCAGCCTGTGCTGTCTTGGCTTTAATCGGTGTACCTTCACGGAGCAATCCTACGCCTTCCGCTACAATTACATCTCCCGGCGCCAGTCCTTCGTCAACAATAAATTCACGTCCGCCGTTTACACGTGTCACGTGAATCAGGTTAGCCTGTGCTTTACCGTCCACTACTTTATACACATATCTCTTGTCCTGGATTTCGAACGTAGCACCCTGCGGAATAACCAGAGAACCCGCTTTCTGAACAGGAACAATCACATTTCCCGCACCGCCGCTATGCAGCAATCCTTCCTTGTTGGGGAATACGGCACGCAGGCTGACAGTACCCGTTGAACGGTCGATTACTCCACTGATAGACTCAATCTGTCCTTGTTCGGAATAAGACGATTTGTCATTCAACTGAAGGTCGATGGCCGGCATACTTTTCAATGCCTCTTCTTTAGAACCGTACTGGCGAATCAGTCCGAGCAACTGGTTTTCCGTCATAGAAAAGTAAACGTACATATCCGAATTATCAGAAACGGTTGTCAACGGTTCGGGAAGACCGGAACTAACCAATGCTCCCACACGGTAGGGCAATGTACCTACTACGCCGTCAGCCGGGCTCTTCACTACTGTGTAGGAAAGGTTGTTGCGGGCACTCACTTCCTGGGCTTTCGCCTGTGCCAACTGTGCTTTGGCAGCCAGCAGGGAGTTCTTCGCCGTGCTCAAGTCGAAAGAGGAAACTACATTCTCCTTATACAGTTCCTCTTTACTGTCATAAGTCAGTTGTGCGGTAGCCAGTGAAGCCTGTGCAGCCTCAACGTTTGCCACTGCGGTTTGCCAGGCTGCTTCATACGGCACCTGATCGATGACGAACAGTGTCTGCCCGTTCTTAACCCGTTGGCCTTCCGTCACACAGACTTTGGTCAGCGTACCGCCTACCTGGGGATAGATGTCTATATCCTGACGTCCACGGATGGTCGCCGAATACGCGCTTGAAATCATCCGGTCGGCCGGAGATACAGTCATTACTTCGTATTCAGCTTCCATTTGTACCGGTGGAGCTTGCTTACAGCCAGTCGCAGCAATCAGACAGCAGAGCAACAATAGCCCCTGCTTCACTTTACTAATCTTTTTACTCATTGTGTTACCTATTTAATATTTTTTGAACGCGGCAAAGGTAGACTCTTTTTACCACAGAAAACTAGGCATAGTATCTCCAGTTTTGTTCATTTCCGGAACACAAAAACTAATATTTAGCAAAAAAGTCCTACTTTTGCCCGGCAATAAAGCTATAATATATGGAAGAAAGAAACTCTAACCTAGCCGTACTTCGAGAACCCTTCATCGCCGGAATTGATGAAAAGTTATCGCCAATCATGCACCACCTGTGGAAACTGGAAGGGGGCGCCATTTACTTCTGCCGCAGAGGGTGGGCACACGTCACGATTGACCTGAAAGATTATGAAGTTGTAGAAAACACTCAGATAGTGCTCCTTCCGGGAACTATTATCCGCATCAATGGCAGCAGCAGCGATTTTACCGCTTCCTTTTTCGGATTTCCCAAGGAAATGTTCATAGAAGCCTGTATGCGGTTCGAACCAATCTTTTTCCGGTTTATAAAGGAGCATCCCTGCTATGTTCTCCCGGAAGAGAATACCGGAGCCATCAACGGACTGATACGCGCCACGACTGCCATCTACAAAGACCGTGAGAATCGCTTCCGAAACCAGATAGCCAAGAATCACCTTCAGTCTTTCATGCTCGATATCTATGATAAATGTTATCGCCATTTCGACGCACAGGAAATAGAGGGTGGAAGCCGGCAGGACGAAATCTTCAAGAACTTTATCGCGCTAGTACACGCCAATTGCACTTCCCAACGGGAAGTGACTTTTTATGCCGGCAAGCTTTGTATTTCTACGAAGTACCTGACCGGTATCTGCAAAAGCGTAACGGGAGATTCCGCCAAAAAGATTATTGACGATTTCGCCATTCTGGAGATAAAGGTACTGCTTCAGTCCACCGAACTGACGATACAGGAAATAGCCGACCGGTTAAGTTTCCCTGACCAGTCATACCTGGGAAGATATTTCAAGCGACATGAGGGGATATCACCGAAGGAGTATCAGAGTAAATATTCTATTTAAACAGCCGTCAGATTCTGTATGCTGCTACTTTCAGTGTCGCCCGCCTGATAGCCCACAGCGCGCAAAGTGACAAACGAATAAATATCAGGAATGAAAGTAGCAGTATTTCAGCGTATCCTTATAGCCTAAACATGAACAAAAAAAGACTTTTTGAGAACAAGGTATAAATTCTTCCTACTATAATTATAAATATCCATAACTTTGACTATCGCTGAATCCAAGTACAGGACTTTCTCTATTCAAATACGTAATTACAACAACTGTCGTACAGGTTTCCTGTGTTTCGTGTACATGTTTCACATATTTCTTGTACTTGTTCCGGGTATTTCTTCTATATGACTTCCCTATATCTCCTACATGGTTTTTCATATCAATAAAAACAAACGATGTTTTCCGAACCAAATATAAATGTGCAAACCTTACAAGTCGTATTATAAAATCAGTCATTTTGCTATAAAATTAATAGAATTTATCCACCAAGGACTACAATTTCTAACTTTTATTCCTACATTTGCAGCCAAATGATAACTTATTAATAAATAATACAGATACTATGGCTAAAATAACCAAAGAAGCCGCTTTGCTCTATCACTCACAGGGCAAACCTGGTAAGATTGAGGTAGTTCCTACCAAACCGTATAGTACACAGTCAGATTTAGCACTCGCATACTCTCCCGGCGTGGCAGAACCATGTCTCGAAATTGAGAAGAATCCGCAAGATGCATACAAATATACCGCAAAAGGTAATCTTGTTGCGGTTATTTCCAATGGTACGGCCGTACTCGGACTGGGCGACATAGGCGCATTGAGCGGCAAACCGGTAATGGAAGGTAAAGGCTTGCTTTTCAAAATCTATGCAGGCATCGACGTATTCGATATTGAAGTCGACGAGAAAGACCCTGAAAAGTTTATCACGGCAGTAAAAGCGATTGCTCCTACTTTCGGTGGTATCAACCTTGAAGATATCAAGGCGCCGGAATGTTTCGAAATCGAACGTCGCCTGAAAGAAGAACTGGATATCCCGGTGATGCATGACGACCAACACGGAACAGCTATTATCTCCAGTGCCGGACTGGTAAACGCGCTCGAAGTGGCCGGAAAGAAAATCGAAGATGTAAAAATCGTCGTTAACGGTGCAGGTGCTTCTGCTGTTTCCTGTACTAAATTGTATGTTTCACTGGGCGCACGCCTTGAAAATATCGTCATGGTCGACAGTAAAGGCGTAATCAGCAAGACACGTACCGACCTGAACGAACAGAAGAGATATTTTGCAACCGACCGTACAGATGTCCATACACTGGAAGAAGCTATCAAAGGCGCGGATGTATTCCTCGGTCTGTCCAAAGGAAATGTATTGAGCCAGGATATGGTACGCAGCATGGCTCCCATGCCTATCGTATTCGCGTTGGCCAATCCTACACCGGAAATTTCTTACGAAGATGCCATGGCAGCCCGTCCCGATGTATTGATGGCAACCGGACGTTCCGACTATCCGAACCAAATCAACAACGTTATCGGATTCCCGTATATCTTCCGTGGCGCTTTGGACACTCATGCCAAAGCAATCAATGAAGAAATGAAGCTGGCAGCCGTACACGCTATCGCCAATCTGGCAAAACAGCCTGTACCCGATGTTGTAAACGCAGCTTATCACGTAAACAATCTTTCTTTCGGGCCTGAATATTTCATTCCGAAACCGGTGGATCCCCGCCTTATCACAGAAGTTTCCTGTGCCGTAGCAAAAGCCGCCATGGAAAGCGGAGTAGCCCGCACGGAAATCAAGGACTGGGATGCTTACTGCGTACATCTGCGCGAATTAATGGGATATGAGTCCAAACTGACCCGCCAACTGTATGACACTGCCCGCCGCAATCCGCAACGTGTGGTGTTTGCCGAAGGTATCCACCCGAATATGCTGAAAGCAGCCGTTGAAGCGAAAGCCGAAGGTATCTGCCATCCTATCTTATTAGGAAACGATGAAGCTATCGGCAAGTTGGCGGAAGAGCTAGACCTCAGTCTGGAAGGTATCGAAATCGTCAATCTCCGTCACCCCGACGAAGCCGACCGCCGCGAACGCTATTCACGTATCCTGTCGGAAAAACGTGCACGTGAAGGCTTTACTTACGAGGAAGCCAACGACAAGATGTTCGAGCGCAACTATTTCGGCATGATGATGGTGGAAACCGGAGATGCAGACGCATTCATCACCGGACTTTATACAAGATACAGCAATACAATCAAGGTTGCCAAAGAAGTGATCGGTATCCAGCCGGGCTTCAAGCACTTCGGAACCATGCATATCCTGAATTCCAAGAAAGGTACTTACTTCCTGGCAGATACGCTGATTAACCGTCACCCGGACACTGAAACGTTGATTGACATCGCCAAACTGTCCGACAAGACAGTCCGCTTCTTCAATCATACTCCGGCAATGGCTATGCTGTCTTACTCAAACTTCGGCGCCGATACTACCGGAAGCCCGGTAAAAGTACACGAAGCCGTAGACTATATGCAGAAAGAGTATCCAGAACTGGCTATCGACGGTGAAATGCAGGTAAACTTTGCCATGAACCGCGAATTGCGTGATACTAAATATCCGTTTACCCGTCTGAAAGGCAAAGATGTGAATACACTGATTTTCCCGAACCTGAGTTCGGCCAATGCAGGTTACAAATTGCTACAGGCAATGGATCCGGATACGGAATTTATCGGCCCTATCCAAATGGGATTGAACAAGCCTATCCATTTCACCGATTTTGAAAGCTCTGTCCGCGACATCGTCAATATCACAGCCGTAGCCGTGATTGACGCCATCGTTGTCAAGAAGAAAAAAGAAGGTAAATGAAAAGGCCGCTGTCTAAATCACAAATAGTTTGTATCAGCCTGCTTTGGTTGGCGCTTTGCTATTTAGTTATCACAAAAGCCGAACGAATTGACGGCATGACGATAGTAACGCTTGTCATTTCGGCAGCGTTGGTATTCATTCCTGTCTATAAGTCGATCAAAAAGAACAAATAAATATCTTTTTTCCCATTTTTAATGCGATAAAATATCAAATTTGATGTTTTATCGCATTTTTCTTTATAAAATGTTTGCCAGTTCAATTTTTATCTTTACTTTTGCAACCGCATAAGAGAAATAGATAATCGAATTTTAAACAACCTATAAAAGAAAAAAAGATTATGAATGCAGCAAAGGTATTAGACGATCTGAAAAGAAGATTTCCCAATGAACCGGAGTATCATCAAGCAGTAGAAGAAGTTCTTTCTACTATTGAAGAAGAATACAACAAACACCCGGAGTTCGACAAAGTGAACTTAATCGAACGTTTGTGTATTCCTGATAGAGTATATCAGTTCCGCGTGACTTGGATGGATGACAAAGGTAACATTCAGACGAACATGGGTTACCGTGTTCAGCATAACAACGCGATTGGCCCATACAAAGGCGGTATCCGTTTCCATGCATCTGTGAACCTTTCTATCTTGAAGTTCCTTGCCTTTGAACAAACATTCAAAAACTCACTGACTACTCTGCCGATGGGTGGTGGTAAAGGTGGTTCCGACTTCTCTCCCCGTGGAAAGTCAAATATGGAAGTAATGCGTTTCGTTCAATCTTTCATGTTGGAACTGTGGCGCCACATCGGCCCTGAAACTGACGTTCCGGCAGGTGACATCGGTGTTGGCGGTCGTGAAGTAGGTTTCATGTTCGGTATGTACAAGAAACTGGCTCACGAATTCACCGGAACATTCACTGGTAAAGGCCGCGAATTCGGTGGTTCACTGATTCGTCCGGAAGCTACCGGTTATGGTAACATCTATTTCTTGATGGAAATGCTGAAAACTAAAGGAACTGACTTGAAAGGTAAATCCTGTTTGATCTCCGGTTCGGGTAATGTTGCCCAATATACTGCGGAAAAAGTTCTCGAACTCGGTGGTAAAGTTCTGACAATGTCGGATTCTGACGGTTACATCTTCGACCCGGACGGTATTGACCGCGAAAAACTGGATTACATCATGGAACTGAAGAACCTGTACCGTGGCCGTATCCGTGAATACGCAGATAAATATGGTTGCAAATATGTAGAAGGAGCTCGTCCTTGGGGCGAAAAAGCAGATATTGCCCTGCCTTCTGCCACTCAGAACGAATTGAACGGCGACGACGCTAAGAAATTGGTTGCTAACGGAGTGATTGCCGTATCTGAAGGTGCAAACATGCCTTCTACTCCGGAAGCTATCAAAGTATTCCAGGATGCTAAGATTCTTTACGCTCCGGGTAAAGCAGCCAATGCCGGTGGTGTATCAGTATCAGGTCTTGAAATGACTCAAAACTCTATCAAACTGAGCTGGAGCGCTGAAGAAGTAGATGAAAAGCTGAAGAGCATCATGAAGAATATCCACGAAGCTTGTGTTCAGTATGGTACTGAAGCAGACGGATATGTAAACTATGTGAAAGGTGCTAACGTAGCAGGATTCATGAAGGTTGCCAAAGCTATGATGGCACAAGGTATCGTATAATCAGCTTATAAGATATAGTAAGCTATAGTTTAAGACTCCCACCTTCCGGAAGGAAGAGCGGGAGTCTTTTTTTGTATTACATTCCCGACAGTTATGCTCCCTCTTTTAACATTCTACAAAAATTGGCGTCAACGCTTATAGCTATCTTTGTAACTTATATAATCCCTTAACTCATAACAATAGATGAAACTAAAAAATGTATTCGCCGGAATGATAATGTGTCTGGCAATAACTTCCTGCATTCAAGACGAAGGTTTAAACGTTGAAGCTGCCATAGATGGATGCAACGGTAGTAATATCCAATTATCTACTATCAATACTTACAGTAAGACAGTATCGATTTACGTATCAAAAGCCACAGATTTATCAACATTGGAAATCCAGTTCGAACTGCCTGAGGGAGCCGACATAGAACCTGTCGACGCAGCGGCAAACGATCATGCTCCTAAATATGACTTTTCAAATTCAAAAGTTCCCGTTACTTCGGAACAGACATTGGAGCAATACCAGCGTAAGTTCAGAGTGACATCCGAGAGCCGCACTACGGAAGCCGTTTATATGATTACTGTTATCAAGTCGGAACTTCCTACGGAGTATCATTTTGAAAATATAGAAGACGGTAATAACAAGTACCATATATTCTATGAATTCAATCTGCAAAAGGCGGAAATGCTCCAATGGGCAAGTGGTAATCCCGGTTTCAACCTCACCGGTATGGCGAGATCTCCACTGGATTATATAACTATACAGTCACAAGGATATATAGGTAAGGGTGCAAAACTGGAAACTAAAAGTACCGGAAGTTTCGGTGCAGGGGTGAGTATGCCTATTGCTGCAGGAAATCTCTTCATCGGTTCATTTGAAGTCGGCAACGCATTGAAAGACGCAATGAAGGCTACCAAATTCGGTTTCCCTTTCTACAAGCATCCTACACGGCTTTCAGGATATTATAAGTTCAAACCGGGAACTGATTATACTTCCTATACTTTGGGATCGGATGGAAAGAAAAACTTTTTCATAGATGCCAGCATGAATGGTAAAGATAAGGGTGATATATATGCTGTTTTATATGAAGCAGACAATGTTGAGGATTTCCTGGACGGTTACAACTCTTTGAATTCTCCTAAAATAGTATCTCTTGCAAGAATCAAATCAGAGGACGTGAAAGAAACAAACGAATGGACTTCTTTCGATTTACCGTTTGTACTTCAAAATAACAAAACAATCAATGACAACATGCTTGCTGCCGGCAAATATAAACTTGCCATCGTATTCTCTTCCAGTGTGGAAGGAGCAGCTTTCAAGGGTTCAGTAGGAAGTACATTATGGATAGACGAAGTGACAATCCATTGCGAGGAAGACAACGATTAATAATTTAAAAAGTAATTTATATATGAAAAAATATATATTGGCTAGTTTAGCTATGTTTTTTTTCGGCATCGGCCAAATCAATGCACAATCATCTAATGAACACAAAGGGCTTTTATGGTCTTCGCTTCATGGGTTAGATTATCAATTCAAAGCGGGTGTGAACATAGGTGGGACTGCCCCTCTCCCTCTTCCTAAAGAGATCAGAAGCATCGACAGCTACTCTCCCGGGCTTGCCATCACCCTGGAAGCGAATATTACCAAATGGATAGACGTGCAAAAAAAGTGGGGAGTCAGCTTAGGACTCCGTCTCGACAACAAAAATATGACTACCGAAGCTACGGTAAAGAACTATGGCATGGAGATCTTTAATGAAACAGGCGGAAAGGTAGAAGGACTTTGGACAGGTGGGGTCAAGACCAAAGTAAAAATGTCCCTTTTGACTGTACCTGTCCTTGCTAACTACAGAATCAGTGACCGGTGGAAACTCGTTGCAGGCCCTTATTTCTCATATATGATTGAGAAAGACTTTTCAGGCCATGTTTATGAAGGACACCTGCGCTCGCCGGACGCTACCGGCGACCGGGTGAATTTCACCGGGGATAATATTGCAACTTATGATTTCTCCGAAGATCTGCGCAAATTCCAATGGGGATTGCAAGTAGGTGGAGAATGGAAAGCGTATAAGCACTTAAATATACATGCTGACCTGACATGGGGACTAAATGATATCTTCAAAAAAGATTTCACTACGATTTCATTTGCCATGTATCCTATTTACTTAAATATAGGATTTGGTTACTCATTCTAATAAGTAGACCTCTATACAAGGATATATAAAGAACCGGCGAAGAATCTTGTTATATGATTCTTCGCCGGTTTCTTTATATTTATATCAGAAGATTACCTTTTCATAAAAAAGGCCGTCTCATGTTTTATTGAGACGACCTCTTTCTTTATCTTTATACTCTAATGATTAGAATACAACTTCAAGATTGTCAATATAGAGTACGCTACCCGGTGCACCCGAGAAGTTATCTCCATCCTTACTGGACGAACAAACAATAGCCAACTTATATATCTTGGAAGAATCCCAGGATTTACCATTTTTATACTCGAAGTTAACGTTGAACGCAGTATACTCAGAGCGTTCGCCTGCGTCTTTTACCGAAGCGATAGCCACGATCTTGTCAGATGTCAACAGATTAGTTCCATCCAAATGATCTGCAGAATAAGATTTGATCTCATATAATACCGCATTCATTGCAGGAGCATCTGTCTTAGTGTTATCCAGCGTCACTTCATGAGCCTTTTTGGGATCACCAGGAGTATTGGCCTGATAATAATCCGGTCCGGCAGCATATTTGTAAAATCCTTTAAAAGATTTTGGTTCTTTGGTACATACATTGCCGAAATGAGTACTTTGCAAGGTATTCATAATATTCACGCTGAATATTCCATTATATACTGTACCTGACGTTACTTTAGGAATAGCAGTTACCAATACATACCTTCCTTTTGTATCAGCCGTTACAAGACGTGCCGCTTTTCCACTGCCAGTAGCAGTATCGTCAGTTTCAGTCACCAGATAAGGGCCTGCTTGTGGATACAAAGCAGTACTTCCCGTACCATACATCGCTTTGATATATTTCAGTCCTTCATTTGATGTCACCCATCCATTTCCCGGTTCATAATATTCCTGATATTTATTGGTTTCAACGTCAGTGGCATTCTTCAGTTCCCACGGGGCATCAAAATCAACCTTAAATGAAAAGTCATTAATCACATCATAGGTAATAGTATAAGTCAGTGTTGTTCCTTTTTCCGGTTTTACTTTTACCTGCGTCTTTTCTCCGGAGAAATCAATAGGAGTCCCCTTCACATACTCTACATTGTTATAAAGCAGTGTTGCTCCCTCTGAAACCTCAAAAGTAGGTACCAATTCTTTCAATTGTTCTGTCGTCGTACCCGGAGTGACATAGAACACCACATTTTGCTCGGTAATCTCAGGTTGAACAGTTATTATATTACTATCGATAGTCATCTTCAGTAATTTATTACCTGTTCTCTGTACCGGTTCGGATGTATAGGTATAATTCACCGTATAAGTCGCCGATTTCACCATTATCTTCAATGAGAGGATTTGATTAGCCCACGTACCGGATACTGTGTATTCAACTTCTTCTTTATTATTTTCAGCAAGCGTACCTTTAAATTCCTCAATAGAAAAAGTTCCATCTACATTCTTTATTAACCGTGCACCATTTACCACAAGAGGCTGAGTAGCTTTGGAAGCCGTTGGTGTACCCAACTCAGGATTATAAGGAAATGAGATACTAAATTTTGTAATTGAGATCTTATTATATCCCGCAGCAGTCAAATAAATGCCACCTGTTGCAGACGGATAAGCCAGTGAAAAACCCTCTGCTTCATAATCACAGGTAAATCCTGTCGCGGAACGCGGATAGAAACCTACGAGTGTTTCCGAATAATCCGTATCATCTATTTCTTTAGAAATACGAGTACCGTCAAATGAAACCACAATGTCCATATCTTCAGCAGGACCGCCCTCTACGCTCCCACCTTTCTGGATAACGTTGATATTTAAATTAGCTTTTTCATTACTTACTGTTCCTGATACTTTGATAGTCAGATTTCCCAAAACAGCATGGTTCATTGTTGTTGCAGTTTCCTGTAGAACCACCTGTCCTTCATCACCACTCAAAGGTATGCCGCTCACTACAATATCACCTACAGAGAAAGTTAAAAATGAAAAGTCTCTCAATGACAATTCCACTTTATCCGCTCCTTCAGCTTTTACAAAAATTCTCTGAGATATAGCTTCCGGAGTCAAGTTTACACCGTTCATGGAAACCTTCAAGCCCCCGTCGTAAGTGCCGACTGTCGCATCTTGAAGCATAGTAAAGTCAGGGCCCGTGTTTTTCGGATCGTCATCACTACAAGCCGTGAATAGACTTACCGAGCAGATTAATACAAATAAACACAACAAATTCTTTTTCATTGATACTCTGTTTAAGTTAATAATAATAAGTTAATTACAAATAGAAAAGTCCATTTTCAAGAAGAGATAATTACTCTTCCTTGCTAAAAAATGGCATAAAGAAATCTCTTAGACCTTATATATACATAAGGTCTATTTCATGAATTAAATAGTCTATTTTTTAGATTATACTTGCCTTAGGCAAGTTGCCAACATGAGGTAGTAAAGAGAATAAAAACAGTTTAGTAAGAGAAACAGTTCTCACAGTTCCTCATAAATATAGTTTAAATGTTATGAGAAACTGCGTGAAACCATGTTCTGTATTTTATTTTTTCGTTCCAGTATATTGAACTTTGACACTTAATAGGTTCTCCACATCCATTGCACTTACAGCTACATCTATCGGCAAACTCAAATTCTTACCATTTACTGTCGCATTTACAATATCAACTTTACAATCAGCAGGAATGTTTAATTCAGGGCTCAACGGGACTTGTATCCCTTTCAACTCTTTAGTACCACTAAAGGTCGTTTTTCCATCCTTCTGTGTCAAAGTACATTTTTCCACTTTCAAATCACCTAAGTTCACAGGTATGGGATCACTATTACCAAGAACCACATTTAGAGTAAAATCCTTAATAACCACATCCACAGCATTATCGCCATTCTTTTCCAAAGACAGAGATTTAGCCTCGTTGGCAACTACTTCTCCCTCTATGCTAGCAACCAAAGTACCACTGTATGTACCAGCCACTATTCCCGAAGGAGTAGTATCATCGTCGTCATCGTCACCACAAGCTGTAAACAGACTCATCGAGCCAATCAGCATTGCAAACATAAAAAATGAAATTCTTTTCATAACTTTCTCTTTTAGTGAATGGTTTTATCTACAAAAGAGAATACCACTTTTATTCTCTTCGCCTTTTTCTCAAAAGATAGCGCAAAGTAACGACTATTTACGGAGTGGCACAAGGTCTATTTTTTCTGTTTTTGTCCTCTTCTTCAACAATCTCATCCCATAAAGAAACTATGCGAACTATAGACGCATTTTGTGGAAGAAATAGGTAGTCGAATTTTCCATTGTTCAGTTACCTTTGCCTGATTAGAAAAAATACAATGAATAAAGAATTACCTAAAATAGATTTACCGGAAGAATGGGTGATAGGCACAGGGATCAGCAAGGAATTGCTTAGTTTGTACACCAACTTTCCCTGCCGGTTAAAAGCGGAGATTTTTGTATTGTGTATGGAAGGTGAAATAGAAGCTTCGGTCAACCTGAACCGTATCACAATACATGCCAATGAATTTGCCACCATCATGCCGGGCAGTATTCTTCAAATACACAATGTACGTGGAGAGCCCAAATTGTATTTTGGTGGTTTCTCATCAAAATATCTGGAACAAACCAGCTTAAACCCATCTCCTGTTGATACCTTATTTGTAACAATAGGCAGACCGGTCATTTCATTAAAAACAGAAGGAGCCAAACTACTAGAAGAGTATTTTCTGTTTCTAATAAAACTTTATACCTTTTTCGACCAGCCGACCCGCAAAGGAATCACCTTACATCTATATAATAATATTCATGTAGGAATATCTGCCATGTACAAAAACCGGCAGCAAAACACCAAAGAATTTCTATCGAAAAAGGAGCTTATATACAAGAATTTCACTCAACTCGTGGTTCAGAATTATAATCAGACACGGAATGTGGCATGGTATGCTGATAAGCTAAAAATAGCACAGACTCACCTCTGCACCATAGTAAAACAAGTAACGGGAAACACATGTGTAGAAATCATCTCGCGCATGGTGATTATGGATGCCAAGTCACAATTGAAATCCACCAATTTCTCCATTCAGGAAATTTCCGACTCGCTCAACTTTGCCAATATGTCGTTCTTCGGCAAGTATTTTAAACGATATGTGGGGATGAGTCCACTGGCATATCGGAATAACGGATAATTGGAAACATCCGATAATTATTGGAAACAGGCGTATGTGACGTGTATGGAAAGACAAAACATATCACCTTATTTTATATTCTAATAAAAAAAAACTGCATTCTGTTTTTTATTCATTTCAGTACGGTTTTGAATCTTTTCTATTCTGTTTAACTTATTTCAGTACGTTGTGCTTTAATGTGGGTTCCCTGGCTATGTTGTTTAGGGAAACATAAGTTATGAAGTAAGGAAGTGTTAGTTATCTTGCCTTTATCCTTGCGTTAGGCTGCCGGTATTCTTTCATTAGATTACCGGTATTGTTATCTCACCACGGCCGTGGTAACTATTCGTCACGGCCATGGTAGATTCTCTTCACAGCCGTGGTAGGAATTTGTCACGGCCGTGACGAATTAGTGATATCGGTAATCTGACGAAAGGATACCGAAGAGATAACGTTAATATCCCGTTAGTATATCCTATGTTTTATAGGGGGATGGGATGATAATACCCTGAGAGCAAAAGTTACTCTCAGGGTGCTATCATGACCTGCTCTCATAGCTGAAGCTACGATGAATAAAGGATTTGAAGAAATTTATGAGGGTATGAGGGTAAATCGTGAAAACTTTTGTTTGGAGTGCGTGTTTAGTTCTGAAATCGAATTAGTTCATTTCGGCACCGTTTCACTCTTTTCTTCCTAGGCTATCGTCAAATCTATCACTTGCTTGAAAACTCGTACTTCAGTCTTTTATTATAATAAGAATTAATCATCATAATCATACTCTAAAGTAAAATCGTCAACCCACATCACACTCTGGTCACTACCGAAAAAGTAATCACCATATTTACTGGACGAGCATACTACTATCAAGTATTTCGGAACCCGATAAGTGTCCCGATATTCCAATTCAACACTAAACCGTTCAAAGTTATGGATTGTTTTTCCTTGAGTAAATTCGCCATAGGCAATAACATGCGAATCATTGGGATCAAACATCTTTCGCTTACTCGAAGTTTTGGCGGTTATAATATCTATAGGAGCGTCCCAATCACCCAAAGCAACCCAAATGATACAAGTATCATCTTTATCTTTCAAAAGAGGATATAATTCGTCATACTTATCCGACCCCTTATCCATTTGATTGATAGCTCCGGTAGTGTACTTATAATATCCGGTCAGTTTCGTAGGACGTTCGGTAAACGGACGACCAAACTTCAAATGCCCATCTGTCATAGAACCTTCTGCAAAACCATACCAATAACCGGCAAACAAGTTTCCTGCCGCAAATTTAACCAAAGCATAAATCGATTCCATTTTAACAGAAGTTCCCGCTTTACCATCCCAAGTATTTGTTTCATCCGGTGTCGTTATACTTCGAAGAATAGAAGCTCCTTTATTTCCACTTCCCCAAAATTCCTCACTGCCTTCCGACCAAAAATTGTAGACCTTACCCTTCAAATGCCAATCATCAAATTTAGCATTCGGCAATTGCATAGCTGTTCCCGTAGTAAAAGTCAATTCATCACCATAATCCCCGCCCGAATATGCACGACAGACATAGGTCGTTTGTGCTTTTAAATGCGGTACGCGTGCAGAGAAAGCGGCCCCATCTGTCGTTATGTATGAATCATCTACTTTGGTCCACTCTTCTGCTGTAGATTCGCGAATCTCAAATCCATTGTCGGCTCCCTCAATGCCCTCTGCATAAAGCCATGCCACATTCACCCATCCATCTGCCCGTTTGGTTTCCACATCTTTATCTTTACGATACACACGGAGTTCCCAATCTTCTTCAAAGAAGTCCTGATACTTCACTTTTACCTGCGCAGAAGCATAATTGGAATAAACAGTCCATTGTAATGCCGGTAGTCCCGTTTTACCATTATAGGTTGCTCCTGCCGGTCCAAGTTTTAGCTCCAACAACTCCAAATCTTTCCATTTTGTATTTTTACGAACACTGGCTAAAGCTATTTTAGTGTCAGCATTTATATCAGATAAACCTACTTGATTCACCATTTTAAACGAACGTGCTATATCCCGTTGAGCCATCACTTTCCAATGATACTCCTGATAAAGAGACAAAACCACCTCATAAGGTTTAGTCAAATCTATTACATCCTGTACGGCAAGTGTACTTTTCGCACCTTCTGTCACGGACAATTTAGTCACACGGACTTTTCGTAAATCAATATTCTCTTCCAACCTCAAGGTCACAGTCTGATCTCTATCAGAAATTACTGCATTCTCCTTTTGACCATCCACTTGCAGGCCCGTTATAGATAAAGCTATCTGCGGATAGCCGATATCATTCTTGATACATCCTTGCAATAAGCCGGCCATAGCAGCTACAAGCAACAAATTATATATGATTCGCATTTTCATTACATACAAAAGGTTAAGCCGATATTAATATTAAAGAGATTTATTTTAAAATTGGCACCACTATCTCTCCGTTTACCCTCTTCTCCCAAATTATTCTTCTGCTTCTCTATACGATATTTAAAGCCGACAACTCCAAAAGACAATTCCGCGCAAACATTCTGTGTGATGAACACTGCCAATCCGGGGTTAATGCCCAAATGTATCTCATTGATCGTCGTATCCGTACGTTTAAATTCTTCTCCCTCACCACGAGAAAAGCTAGAGGTTCCTCTCTTATAAGTCAATGTCGTTTCATTGAATAAGCCGAAAAGTTTACCATGGTCAAGTCCGACATAAGAGCGATGGAATACACCGACGGAACGTAAATCTTCCGTATAGCGGATATTATCCAAAGAAAAATCAAGATCATCGTCAATATTCAGTGATATATTGCCTAAATCAGCTATCGTATGGCTATATCCCAATTTCATACCGACAATCATATTATCCGCCAGTGCATATCCGACAAATGGATTTACTGAAAACGTTTTAAAGTTACAATCAAAATCTTTTAATATAGAAAACAACAATTTGCTATCATCGCTATCAAAATTGACATAAGAAAAAGTCAATCCGCCAATCCATTTCTTTTTGGGAATAAAACGATAACTGATAATACCACGGTCATAACGTCCAATCGGCTTGATACGAATCAGCCCTGTATTATTGGCGGCAATATCCTTCTTTGCCTGCATTGATTCCAACTCAGCCTTGTCTACATACACAGTATCATGTATCACAATTGTATCTCGCTGTTGTGCTTGTAACTCTTGTACGCTTACCAACAAAATAACAATACATATATAGATTAATCTACTCATCTCCCCGTCTTTTTATAAATAGAATGCAATACCTAAACCGATAGAGAACAGGTTTATTTTGAAATTTGCAGAACTGGATGAACGTTCTCCAATATACACCTGGTCGGTTGTCTGTTTTACTTTACTAAAATCAAGTCCAAGCACCCCTATACTAACTTCCACTGCTGTGTAATTATTAATAAAGGCGACAATTCCCGGAGCTACTCCTAGACCGAAATCCGCAGTTGTGGAATAGGTTCCGGTCAATGTTCCTCCATTCTTGGTTACCATTTTCGACTGGCTTCCTCCCACTTCCAAACGTGTCTCAGCAAAAAGAGCAAACCGCTTACTGGTACCCATATTTATGTAGTTCCGCAAAATACCAATTACACTGTAAGAATGTTTTAACTGATATAAATCATTAACGTCAAAATGGGTATCATCATCCAGATTCAATGTTACCCCATCAAGTTTGGTCAATGAACGCCCATAGGAAAAACGTCCTCCGGCAGCTAAGTTATCTTTCAGCGCATAACAGAACATCGGACTGATCTTAAACATGTATCCATCCGAATTAAAACCATCAACAATCAAGAATTGATAATTCTGCTCATTATGTTCGGAATAAGATACTGAACTTCCTACAATCCATTGCCCCTTAGGAACAAAAGTACGAGCCTCTATGTTACGCTTGAACTCCTGCGTTTGCGCAATAGTTATTCCTGCTCCGGCAATTATCAGCAGCAAGAAAAATATAATCTTCTTCACTAAATTCATATTGTTTACTTATTCCTTTATTTCGTCTTCGTCGTACACCAGTTTCAAATCATCAAGCCACATGGTACTCTTTGTACTTCCCGCAAAATAATCACCAAATTTACTTGCCGAAGCTACCACTATAATGGAAGCTGGAATTTCTGTCGCTGCAAATTCCCTATAGTCCAGTCGAATGACAAAATGATGCATTCCCTCTCCATCAGTAGAATTATCCCATGTCTTCTCACCATATGCATAAATATGAGGATCATTCTTGTCAAACAACTGTTGACTAGCACTTGCCGTTTTGATAATAACAGGCCATGTACCCTTATCTTCATAAGTTTCTCCTTCTTTCCAATCACCCAAAGCTATAAACATATAACCTTTATCCTGTTCTCCTTCAGCAATATAACCATCCTTAGGATTATCTACTATGCCCGAGTTGTATCGGATATAGCCAGTTAAAGCTATTGGCCGCGAAGTAAAAGGACGCCCCCATCCCAGTACTCCATCCATACCTGTTGTAGCCAAATAACGCCCTGTAAACAAGTTGCCGGCTGCAAACTTTATAACAATACTCTTTGACTGCAATTGAGCTGAACATGTTCCTTCTACTTTTAATGAAGTATCTTTCGTTGTCAGGTCTGTAGCAAATAAAGAGACTGACGATGAACCATGATTACCTGAATCCCAGAAGATTTTATCTTCCGATGTAGAAGCAGCTACATACATAGGTTTAGCTCCTGTCCATTCTTCAAACCCACTATTGGGCAACTGAATAGCTTTCTCTGTAACAAAACGACATGTTACATTAGAAGCAACCTCTCCTTCCATTAACTGGTATTCGTATTCCGAACATAGTTTCTCTTTATCAATTTCCAATCCAGTCACTTCAGCAGTTATAGTTGAACCATCCAGAACTGCAGGAACAGTGTTCCAATCCTGAGTTCCTACTACCCGATAACGGAAAGACAATTCTGCCTGCGGAGTACGTCCCGGAAGCACGGAACCGAACAATGTAGCTTTCGTTGCCCATATCAAATACCTTTTGTCATTCGGTATATCCTCTGTCTGCACTGATATATCTGAGGCTACAATTTGCCACTCTACTATCCGATTGTAACCATTTTGGTCAGTTACAGAGAAACGAATACTGCGTGTTCCATCATTTGCCGTATATTTCTGAATGAGCGAAGCTGAAAATTCAATATTCATTGCATGTCCTAAAGAAGACTCTTTTTTATCAATTGTTATTCCGCCATCAGCCAAATCTGATTCTTGCTCAGAAGTTAGATTCTTCAAATCAAAACTTTGTTGGGATAAACCCAAATATTCAGGGAACTGCTCTGAAGAAATTTCAACTTGCGTCAACACTGTAGAGCCGGTTATCATCACAGTAACGGCATCTCCTGCCCCTTTTTCCATATAAGTAGGCTGAGTCAGCACTAACGGCTGTCCACTCATTTCCGCCTTAATAGCCGGACGACGGTGTATCACTTCTTCTACCTTTATCTCGTCAAGAGGAGTAACATCTACTTTCAATTCCAATATACCTCCTCCGGTATCCGGCAATTCTATATCCAAGTCTTTAAATTCATATGTCAAATTATAAAGGGTAGCTGAGTTGACATCAGGAATCGTGTCTATATGCTCACACTGTTCACCTGTTATTTTATTAATGGCGGTGAATGTACAGAACAATGTATCACATTCTGCAGGAAGAGAGAAATATCCTAATTTTCCATCATTGTTTGCCGGAAAATCTAATGCACCATCTTCTGCTTTTACAGCCACTTTCACAGAACAATCTTCAAAATAAGTATTTATCGATTCTCCAAATGCTACTGATGTAACTGTATTGCCAATATTACAGACAACATCTACTTTCACTTCACTTCCTTTGGTTATAATAAAAGGGGTAATCCCTTCATAGAATTTCTTATCAAACGAAGCAGCTACAGAATCACCGGATGTTACTCTGACACGATAATCTTCACTGGACGCTAACACAATATCAGCCGGAATGTTATCAATCCCCTGATATTTACGAACCAACTTATTACCATCATAAATACGTACCTTGCAATCCTTCTTCAGATTATCTTCCTCTTCCGTAGTCAAAGAACGGGTCGCCACAACCTTCAAGTCATTCTTCATCCCCACAGTCAGCCGAAGTGTTCCTTCCCCGACTTCAGCAGCATACTCATCCCGCTGACAAGCTGTCAGAACAAAGAGAAGTAACCATATATATAAATTATACTTTCTCATTTTCATCCTCTTTTATTCCGGAACATTGAATGTTAATGTAGCCGATTCACTTTGCCCTTTCTTATCAATCAGAGTTATATGGAATTTATGAGGTTGTTTTCCCGGGAAGAGTTTCAGCATTGGTGTAAACTGAGTAATTACAAAATCCAATGTTTTCTTTCCAATCACCTCGTCCTTTACAGGGAATTTTAAAACATTCTTCAATGTTTCCTCAAATTCTCCCGGCTCGGCTAAATCAAAAGCACCTGCTTCACCAAACATTGCTGCAATGGCTTCTGCAAAAGTTGGACTACCTGCTTCTATTTTTATATTTACATGTGCAATAGTTTCGGGAGCCTCAAGCTTCACTATAACTTCCAACGGATTATCCTCGGTTACATCGTCACCTAAAATATAATCGAATTGTTTGCAAATAATTGCAGGTTTGCCTGCTTCCGGTTCCTCACCACCATTCGGGAAATCATCAATCCCCGGCTCTTCGGGACGAACGTTGCCATTTATATCTTCCACTTCACAACTACTATCTACTTTTATAGAAGCATCGGCACTTCCACCTGTATTCGGGTCACCGTCGGCATCATCCAAAGAATAAGCGACTGTTACGAGATAACCGATTGCAACATTTGAAACAGAACGTGTATTTTCAGTCTGTTCATCATCATCTTCAAGTGTACTCAAGAATTTAAAATCCACCATATTGCCAGTTTCTTCTGCAGGGAAATAAGCAGAACGAGTCTCGTCGTTTTTCTTAAAAGTCAGAGAATTATCTTTGTCCTTGTTCACAATGACTGTCACTTCCGTATCTTCTCCCAATATAGCCTTTAAATCATCCGTGTAGCTAATATTCACCATAATACAATGGAGTTTACATTCTATTGTCGCAATATTAGTCACTTGGTCTTTTAAAATTTCAAATGTCTTGGAACCCTCACAATAAGGTTCGTCAAACACCGGCTTATTACTATTCGGAGCATGGGCTATAACTTTATACTTACCAACTTCCAATTGGAATATTTCAGGGATTTCACTGTATATCCATTCTGATACTAACGTTCCTTCTTCTGCCCTATAAATACCAACGATATATTTATTAATATCTACTGATGTAGCAGCACGACTCAGTGGAACGGCCTTTACATCTACATCCAAATTCAGTGATGCAAGATTTAATTGTCCGTAGCCATTAGAGTCATTTCCAAAATCCATTTTTTCACGGTCGCAAGCGGAAAAGATAAAAAGGCTTACGATTAATGTTACTAATATATAAGTTATTTGTTTCATAATCATTGTATAACATTATTATTTTTCATATTCTAAACTAACGTCATCTATTGTCAAAATACTACCTATATGACGTGAATCACCATATCCTCCAAAAAGCCCCTTGTTACCTTTAACAGCTTTCACAGCAGGGGTATCTACTGTCGTAGATAAAAATTGAATCACTATAGAACTAGCTTTCTTTGTTGGTTCATCATACTTTATGGATATGCTTCCTTTTGTAAAACTGTCAACTGTACTATTAATCATTAATTCCCCACTACCTATTCTACTGCCATCAGATGCAAATACAATAACAGAAGGAACAGTATATTCATCATTATACGAATAATATTTATAAAAAAAGCACACGGATGTTGGACGTGAACAAAAATTCTTTCCTAGAATTTCTTTATGAGCATCTTCATCATATTCTCCTAGATATAATCCTCCAGCAGTTATTTGTTGCGGACTCGATCCTCCTCCTGGTCCCCAATTATTAAATCCCCATCCTATCGTAGCTATTTCCATTGCCGTATTTCCTCCATGTGACTCTATCACAAAATTCTTTTTATCATATTTATTCAAATGCCAAGTAGCAGTATGCAATTCTTCAGCATTCGTTGGTACAGTCCCTGGATAAGTAGCATAATACCAAGAATAATAGGTTCCGCTTAATTTCTGCGTTGTAGTCAAGTTTTGAGTATTCCACCATTGCTCAGCACTATTATAAGGGAAATAAGCATATATATCTTGCCCACCTAAAGAACTTCCTTCAGACCATCTCTTCTCCGCAAACCATTCTTCAAATCCTGAATTAGGAATTTGTATTTCTTCTTCTGTTTCAATATCCAACGGCTTAGAAGCCCCAATCACATCTCCTTCTCTATCCTTTTTTACAAACCGATATGTATATCCGATACCAGGAGTAAGTTTAGAAAGGGAAATTGTCGAACCTGACAAATTACACTCCTCTTTATTCCATACGCCTTCATTTCCATTCTTATCTTTTTTAGAACATTGAAAATCCCAGTCGTCAACACTGCCTGCTAACTGCAAAGTAGCCTGCTTTGTCCATACATCCCCCGGATACCGCAAACTCAAAGTCACCTCAGGTTCTCCCATCTCTGAAGCCAAAATATCTGTACGACGTAAATAACGAGCTTCAACCTGAATATCCGAATATTGAGATTCATCAAACTTAAATAGCAATTCATGAGAAATTCCCTCAGACTTAACATCGCTTGGCATCACTTGTTGCTCAGTTCCATCTTTCTTCAACCAATAAGTAACTTTAGTCGGATCACCATCAAGAGTCAATTTGGCTTTCATCTTCGTTGTTCCATATAGTACAGGCTCACCAGCACTCACTGCAAACTTATTATCACTACTGTGAACTCTAAATGTCAATGGCTCCTGATTTTCTTTTGCCAATTTATCAGTGGCTCTTAACTCAAAAACATGTTCGGCTTCTTCACTGTTATATTCCAGAAAAGGTATAACGTTTGTAAAGTCAATCTTCGCTATTTTATCTTTTTTTTCTCCTAATCCTACAATCTGCAAACCCAGTTTCTGCATAACACTCAATGTTTCCGCAGGAATATTAACCAAGTCTACCGTTTCAGGCCACCCTTGTTCTACCAACGAAGTTGAATGAGTAATTAAAGAGCAATTGGCTATTCCACCGGCAGCATGCAAATAAGCGTAGACTTCAGAAGCTTCGGCAGACTTGCCTTCTACAACAGTCATAACCTGATTCTCATTAAAACCGTTCGCCTGAAAATAAGGAGCAGGAGCACTTAATGCTTCATCTGAGATTTCAATGGTTACAGGCTTCTGATTAGGAATATCGTCACTAAATGAAATATTTAAAGATGGAGTGCCGGCATCTACGTCCAATGTGAGAATATAAGCGTGGCGTGCTTCAGCAGTGAAATCTTTTGCTTTTAATGTCACCTCTTGCGAATATCCCTCTTTCTTTCGGGCCTTTACACGGACAACCAAATTCCCCGGCTTGAAATAAGCATACCGCTCTTCGGAAGATGCATATTCTACAGTATTACCCAATGAAGTGGAAACTTCTGAGGTATAAGTAGCAAAATAATCCTTAAAAGCATCAGTATAAACAATTGCTAATTTAGCATTGGCCAAGTAGCAGGTAACTTCCACGTCCGTAGTTTTACCTTTAGTGATAGTAAAAGGCTGGTTTCCTTCATAATAGGGTAATTCAAACCCCTCACTATTCACATCACCGTATGCGGCTTTTGCCAGGTAATTGTTGCCAGAGCGAAGTGTAAGCTCATCATCAGACAGAAAATCTGCCAAAGTAGCCCATTGACCTCGAAGAGTTTCTCCCTTAAATATAGAAAAAGAGAAATCATTTACATCAGGAACTCCCAATTCTGTTCCATCATCCACCCGGGTATTGGTTCCCACTACCACCTCGGGATTTGCATTAACCTGTACATGTAATGTCCCACTTCCTTCACTACCTTCGTCACGTTCTGAAGAACAAGAAAAAAACAGAGGCAAAAGACATATACAAAAAGCTAGTTTCACTAGTTGTCTATTACTCATCTCTCTAGAATCTCTTAAATGTATAAAACCGAGCGCAAAAATACAGTTTTCCTTCTTTATAATAAAGTATCCAAAGAAAGTTTTATTCCTAAATATGAAAATAGGAACACAATTAGCATGTTATATCTAAAAAATAGACCATTTAAAAGAGGTAAAACAGAAAAGTTCTGCCTTTCAGATGAAAAACAGAACTTTTCTTATTTGAGCGAACAATGTTAACAGAACTTTATTTATCAATGCCCGGCATCAGGACTACTCCGAGTTTTTTCTTTCCGTCCATCTTGACAATCATCGGTTTTTCGAAACGAACATGGCGAAGGAATTTGGTTTCCTCCACTGCCGGCTGTGCGTTGAGGAATTCCTGATTATAAATTCCATCATTCATAAAGGCGTTGATTGTGAAATACCCCACTCCAAAAGATGTCAGGTTCTGGAAGAAATGCGTACCCTGACTGGGGTCTACACGGTAGTTGGTCAATCCGGCTTCTACGATTACACGGGCGGCGGAGATATGCGGCCATTTTACCGGGATACCGAGCCATGTGTCACTGCTTCCCCAACGTCCCGGGCCTACGAGAACATAATTCTTACCTTCATTCAGGAATTGTTGGTTTATCTTCTCTATCTCCCAGGCAATGGTCTGGTTATTTGAAGCACTGTAACCGTCGGTCTTGACATAGATGACATCACAGATATCGTTCATAATCCCATGACCTAACGAGTTATACGAACGAAGAAGAACGTCTTCATCCGGTATCTCGTTCAAGTCTTCGTCCAGCATTTCTTTACTATCCACGATAGGGCGGATTTGCAGGAGATAGAAAGTACCGGTTTTATCCTGCTCACGGCTCAACGTAGCTGCAAACTCTATTTCGACAGGACGGCGCATTTCCTGTTCGCTATATTTCAATACCAATTGAAGAATACGCGCCAACGGGAAAACATCATGTTGCAGGATATTGGCGAAAGTTATCACTTTACGGCCACCCGGATAGAGTCCGTCACGGATAATCTGGTCATACGGATCGTATGTGGAAGCTATATATCGCAAAGCACCATCATTTTCCGCTTCTTTCACGTGAAGTTTCAACAGGTTGAAGCCGTCGTCGATAGAGAAATCGTGTCCTGCGTTCTTCAAGTCCAAAGCATAGAAACGGGTTTGGGTTTCTTTCAGGGCAATTTCCATTTCACTGGTTTGTAATACCTGGTTCGGGTGATAAGGAGAGAAACGGAGAGTCATGCCACCGTCTACAATATATTTACCTAATCCTAAAGCCAGGTTCACCGTTCCTTCTTCCGCTTTTTCATCACCTAGCGGATAATAATTCAATGACCGGGCTACACCGGACATGGAAGGATAATAACGGTCACCATACTGATTGCCGACTACTTCTTGCAGGATGACAGCCATTTTTTCCTGGTCGATTACATTGGAAGTAGCCTGCATATAAGCTTTACTGTCCCGGAAATATACCGAAGCATAAACACCTTTGATAGCGTCGGAAAGCATACGCAACATTTCATAGCGGTCGTCCAGATAAGGTATCATATAGGTGTTATAGATTCCGGCAAAAGGCTGATAGTGAGAGTCCTCTAATAAGGAAGAAGAACGGATGGCAATCGGAGACTTCACTACATCGAAGAAAGTGAAGAAATCCTCGACCAGCCTGTCCGGCAATTTTGCTTTCAGGAAATATCTCAGAATCGTATCATCGTCCGCATCAGAAAGAGCTATCTGATACAAATTATTAGTATCCATAAATTCGTCGAATACATCGGTACAAAGCACTACCGTCTTGGGAATAGCCACCCGTGCATTTTCAAACTCGTCAAATTCAGGATAACGTTTCACCATATTGTCAATAAAAGCCAGTCCACGTCCCTTTCCGCCTAACGAACCATCACCAATACGGGCAAAATTGGAATAGCGGTCGAAACGGTCACGCTTAAAGACCGCAACGATACCCTGATTTTTCATCTTGCGATATTTCACGATAGCTTCGAAGATGATGCGGCGGTGTGCGTCCACATCTTGAAGGCTGCTCCAGGTGATTGGCTTCAAGAACTCTGCCACAGGGAACATAGCTCGCGAATAAAACCAGCGGGATACGTGATTACGACTGATATGATATAAAAAAGATTCGGCAGGTACGGCAAATATGATATTCTGCAATTCTTTCAAGTTACGTACGTGAGCTATCTCCTCCCCCGTCTCGGGATTACGGAAAACAAAATCACCGAAACCGAAATTATCAGAAACGATACGGCGTAAATCGACGTCCATCTTCTTCGAGTTCTTATCAATAAAGCTCGCGCCGTATTTCGCTGCGTAAGAAGAGTTTTCCGACTCGGAAGACTGGATAATCAAAGGTACAAACGGGTCATTCTTGCGTATCTCGGCACATAGCTTGATACCTGCCAAACCGTCTTTTTCACCCCGTTCCACTTTCGGGAAACGAACGTCGGTAATTACACCTAATATATTATTCTGATATTTGCGATAAATCTCCATCGCTTCCTGATACGTACGTGCCAATACAATTTTAGGACGTCCACGCATACGGAGCGTACGCTGATGCGCATTCAGGGCTTCCGTAGAGAATTCCTGACTTTGCTTCAAAACGAACTTATACAGGTTCGGAAGAATGGAAGAATAGAAACGGATACCGTCTTCCACCAAAAGAATCAACTGTACCCCTACTTCCTGCACATCATGCTCCAGATTCATCTTATCCTCCATCAATTTAATGATAGATACCAGCAAGTCGGTATTACCCAGCCAACAGAACACATATTCGAATGCACTCAAATCCTCATTGATGATTCGCTTTGTGATACCATGACTAAAAGGAGTCAGGATGACAATAGGAATATGTTCGTATTTCTCCTTGATATGCCGTCCGATATCGAAACTGTCGTTATCCCCCGTGCCCGGCATACAAATCACCAGGTCGAATGACATACTTTCCAACTGCGACAACGCTTCCTCTTCCGTAGACACCTGCGAGAAGCGGGGCGGATAACGCAGAGACAATGAAGTATATTCATTAAAAATCTTCTCGTCAATGCGTCCGTCATCTTCGAGCATGAAAGCATCGTAAGGATTGGCTATTAACAACACGTTAAAAATCCGCCGGGTCATCAAATTGGCGAATTGCGTATCTTTGAAGTAAAGCTGGTTTAACTTATATTTACTGAGCATAAAATAATTCTCCTTTCTTATTCAAGTCGTCACTCTTCATTTGTTCAAGTTGTCATTCTTCAAAATCATATTTTGCAAAGTTAATTCTTTAAATCTCATTTTCCACCATACTTCTTTATAAAGTTTACTTGTTTATCTCCTATTATTTTGTAGATTTGTAACTTTAAGTTTATTCAAAAAGACTTTCTATTCACATGAAAAAAGTAACTTTGTTAATGAGTGGAATCATGGTGATGTCATGCGCCCCCCAACAGAAAAAGGTGGTCTACCCCGAGACGGCAAAGGTAGACACAGTAGACGTGTACTTCGGCACACAAGTCCCCGATCCTTACAGATGGTTGGAAAATGACACTAGCGCAGCTACTACCGCCTGGGTAGAAGCACAGAACAGAGTAACAAACGAGTACCTGAGTCAAATTCCTTTCCGGGAAAACCTCCTGAAACGATTGACGGAACTGGCTGATTATGAAAAAATCAGTGCTCCGGTCAAAAAGCATGGGAAATATTATTTCAGCAAGAATAATGGTTTGCAGAATCAGAGTGTGTTCTACGTACAAGACTCCTTGGATGGCGAGCCCCGCGTATTCCTCGATCCGAACAAGCTGTCGGAAGACGGCACGGTAGCCCTCACGGGTCTTTACTTCTCCAACGACGGCAAGTACGCAGCTTACAGCATTTCACGCAGCGGTTCGGACTGGTCTGAAATCTACGTAATGGACACCGAAAGCGGAAAACTGCTTGAAGACCATATCGAATGGGCCAAATTCACCGGTGCCGCATGGCAGGAAGACGGCTTCTATTACAGCGCCTACGATGCTCCGAGCAAAGGAAAGGAATTCTCCAACGTGAACGAAAACCATAAAATCTATTACCATAAAATAGGCGAACCGCAATCGAAAGACAAACTGGTTTATCAGAATCCGGCTTATCCGAAACGCTTCTATACTTCCAGCACCAGTGAAGACGAACGTATCCTCTTCCTCACAGAATCCGGTGCCGGACGAGGAAACAACCTGTTTATCCGTGACCTGAAAAAGCCAGACTCTCCTTTCATCCAACTGACTACCGACCTTGACTACCAATATTATCCTATTGAAGTGATTGGTGACCAGATTTATATCTCCACCAACTACGGTGCACCGAAAAACAGAATCATGGTAGCCGACATCAACCGCCCGAAACTGGAAGACTGGAAAGAACTCGTCCCCGAATCGGAAGCAGTTCTTTCAAACGCAGAAGTGATTGGCGGCAAACTGTTCCTTACCTACGATAAGGACGCTTCTAACCACGCCTATGTTTACAACCTCGACGGCAAGCAATTGCAGGAAATCGAATTACCGTCGCTCGGCTCCGTAGGTTTCAGCGGCAACAAGGACGACAAAGAATGCTTCTTCGGATTCACTTCATTCACCATCCCCGGCGCTACCTATAAATATGACATGGACAACAACACCTACGAACTATACCGTGCTCCGAAAGTGCAATTCACCCCGGACGACTTCGTGACCGAACAAGTGTTCTATCCCAGCAAGGACGGCGTGAAAATCCCGATGTTCCTTACCTATAAGAAAGACCTGAAGAAAGACGGCAAGAACCCCGTATTCCTCTACGGTTACGGCGGCTTCGGCATCAGTCTCAATCCGGGCTTCAGCGCCACCCGCATCCCGTTCCTCGAAAACGGCGGAATCTACGCCCAGGTCAACCTTCGTGGCGGTAGCGAATACGGTGAAGACTGGCATGTAGCCGGAACCAAGATGCAGAAACAGAACGTATTCGACGACTTCATCTCGGCAGCCGAATACCTTATCGACCAGAAATATACCAATAAGGACAAGATAGCAATCGTAGGCGGATCCAACGGCGGACTGTTGGTAGGCGCCTGCATGACGCAACGCCCTGACCTGTTTCGCGTTGCCATCCCGCAAGTAGGTGTGATGGACATGCTCCGCTACCACAAATTCACCATCGGCTGGAACTGGGCAAGCGATTACGGAACAAGTGAAGACAGCAAAGAGATGTTCGAATACCTCAAAGGTTACTCTCCGCTACACAACCTGAAACCGGGTACCAAATACCCTGCAACTCTTGTCACCACTGCCGATCACGACGACCGTGTAGTTCCCGCCCACTCATTCAAGTTTGCCGCTACCCTGCAAGCAGACAATGACGGCACGAACCCCACACTTATCCGTATCGACAGCAAGGCCGGACACGGCGCCGGCAAACCGATGGCGAAAGTACTGGAAGAACAAGCAGACATTTACGGATTTATTATGTATAACCTGGGAATGAAGCCGAAATTCTAAAGCACAACTTTCTATTTGTAAGCACATAGAAACCCCGTAGCCTGTTTTTTACATTACAGGTCACGGGGCTTTATGTTTTTCAGCAGAAAAATTTGACATTTTATCATTATTTAATCAAAATATCGGCTTGAAAATAATCGAATCTGAAAAATTTTCCTATATTTGCAGTGAGTTAGTTGACATTTTATCAGAATTAACCTTTTAAAATATAGTATCATGAACATCCAAAAAATCATGTCCTCTTTGGAGGCAAAGCATCCCGGTGAATCTGAATATCTTCAAGCAGTCAAAGAAGTCCTTCTCTCCATTGAAGATATATACAATCAACATCCTGAATTTGAAAAAGCCAAAATCATAGAAAGATTGGTAGAGCCCGACCGTATCTTTACTTTCCGTGTGACGTGGGTAGACGATAAAGGTGAAGTGCAAACCAACCTCGGCTATCGCGTACAATTCAACAACGCTATCGGCCCGTACAAAGGCGGTATCCGTTTCCATGCTTCCGTGAACCTTTCCATCTTGAAATTCCTCGGTTTCGAACAGACATTCAAGAACGCACTGACTACCCTGCCTATGGGTGGCGGTAAAGGCGGTTCCGACTTCTCGCCACGTGGAAAGAGCGATGCTGAAATCATGCGTTTCTGCCAGGCATTCATGCTGGAATTATGGCGCCATCTCGGCCCGGATATGGATGTGCCTGCTGGCGACATCGGCGTAGGCGGACGCGAAGTAGGCTATATGTTCGGTATGTACAAGAAGCTGACCCGTGAATTTACAGGAACCTTCACCGGAAAAGGATTGGAATTCGGCGGTTCACTGATTCGTCCCGAAGCTACCGGTTTCGGTGGTCTGTACTTCGTTCATCAAATGTTGCAGGCAAAAAATATAGATATAAAAGGGAAGACAGTAGCCATCTCCGGATTTGGAAACGTTGCCTGGGGTGCAGCAACCAAAGCTACCGAACTGGGTGCGAAAGTAATCACCATCTCCGGCCCGGACGGATATATCTACGACCCGGATGGCATCAGCGGCGAAAAGATAGACTATATGCTTGAACTTCGTTCTTCGGGCAATGACATCGTTGCGCCTTACGCAGAAAAATATCCGAACGCAACTTTCGTAGAAGGCAAACGTCCCTGGGAAGTGAAAGCTGATATTGCGCTTCCTTGCGCGACTCAGAACGAATTAAATGGAGAAGATGCTCAAAATCTCATAAAAAATGACGTACTTTGCGTCGGAGAAATTTCCAACATGGGCTGTACGCCGGAAGCCATCGACCTCTTCATCGAACATAAGAAGATGTATGCCCCGGGCAAGGCAGTCAACGCAGGTGGTGTTGCCACTTCCGGACTGGAAATGTCTCAAAACGCCATGCACCTGAGCTGGAGTGCCGCCGAAGTGGACGAAAAACTCCACGCAATCATGCACGGTATCCATGCGCAATGCGTGAGGTACGGCACAGAACCCGACGGATACATTAATTATGTGAAGGGTGCCAACATTGCCGGATTCATGAAAGTAGCCCACGCAATGATGGGACAAGGCGTCATTTAGAAAGACTTTGTTTAGTTGTATTTGTATTTGTGGTTTGCGCTACTCGCCTCCTGTGACAGAACGCGGGTAGCGCTATTTTTTTGAAATTAACAATATTTTCAATGGAATTAATTATCTTTGTGGCATTGTAGGGTAAATAATAGATTGTGAAATTGTTATTCGGGATAATTAACTCACAACTAATAATTTATCACGCATAATTTTGTAAGAAATAATCATGTAACAAATAAATAAAGATGCTACAACCCGAATTAAAATTCCGCCGCGATAAGATTCGCAGTCTGATGGCGTTACAGGGCATTGACGCCGCGCTAATCACTTGTAATGCAAATTTAATTTATACTTATGGCTGCGTAGTCAGCGGTTATATTTATCTCCCTCTCCACTCACCTGCATTGCTGTTTTTCAAACGTCCCAATAATATCACAGGCGAACATGCGTTCCCTATCCGCAAACCCGAACAGATTGTCGATTTGCTGAAAGAACAAGGACTGCCGTTGCCTGCAAAACTGATGCTGGAAGGCGACGAACTTCCCTACACGGAATATTGCCGTTTGGCAAGCCTGTTTCCTGAAGCGGAAGTTGTGAACGGAACCCCGTTAATCCGCCAGGCACGCAGTGTAAAAACCCCTGTTGAAATAGAAATGCTCCGCCGTTCGGGCATTGCCCACGCAAAGGCATATGACCTGATACCGAGCGTATATCGCCCCGGCATGACCGATGTCGAGTTTTCTATCGAAATAGAACGCCTGATGCGTCTGCAAGGTTGCTTGGGCATTTTCCGCGTATTCGGACGCAGTATGGAAATATTCATGGGTAGCGTACTGACGGGAGACAACGCCGGCTATCCTTCTCCTTATGACTTTGCTTTAGGTGGTCAGGGACTTGACCCTGCCCTTCCGGGGGGAGCTAACAAGACTCCGCTGAAAGAAGGACAAAGCGTCATGGTAGATATAGGCGGTAACTTCAACGGATATATGGGCGATATGAGCCGCGTATTCTCCATCGGGAAACTATCGGAAGAAGCCTATGCGGCTCACCAAGTCTGTCTCGATATTCAGGAAAAGATTGCTGCCATGGCAAGACCGGGCGTTGCTTGTGAAAAACTATATGATGCTGCCATCGAAATAGTCACCGCAGCCGGATTCGCAGACAAATTCATGGGTACAGGTCAGCAAGCCAAGTTTATCGGTCACGGTATCGGTCTTGAAATCAATGAAGCCCCTGTCCTCGCCCCTCGCATCAAGCAGGAGTTGGAACCGGGAATGGTGTTTGCCCTCGAACCGAAAATCGTTCTTCCGGGTGTAGGCCCTGTCGGCATAGAAAACTCCTGGGTAGTCACTAATGAAGGAATCGAAAAGCTAACTAATTGCAATGAAGAAATTATCGAATTGAAATAATTCTTTCATTACAAGAGTATTATAAAAGACACCAAAAACATACTATAACGAGGGCCTCAAACACAAAAAGAGGCTCTCTGTTATTCCAATCAATTTTATACATACACTGACAAACATGCCCATTATATCAATTTTTTAATCAATTTAATAATACCCCCAACAAGATGATGAAACAACCTTTGATTCTAACCCTTGTATCTTCTGTTGCTTGCACCGCAACCGCAACGAACAAAATGCCGGAAAACACAACACCGACAAAGTCAAAAACCCCTAACGTCGTATTCATCTACGCTGACGACCTCGGCTACGGAGACTTGCAATGCTACGGAGCCAAAAACGTAGAAACTCCCAATGTCAACCGACTGGCAAAATCGGGTATTCTTTTTACCAATGCCCACGCCACAGCCGCCACCAGTACTCCTTCCCGCTACTCCATGCTGACAGGAGAATACGCATGGCGTAAAAAAGGAACGGACGTAGCTGCCGGAAATGCCGGAATGATTATCCGTCCCAAACAATACACGATGGCAGATATGTTCAAAAGTACGGGATACACTACCGCTGCCGTCGGCAAATGGCATCTTGGACTCGGCGATAAGGCGGGCACACAAGACTGGAACGCTCCCCTGCCCTGCGCACTGGGCGATTTGGGCTTCGACTACCATTACATCATGGCTGCCACAGCCGACCGCGTTCCCTGCGTGTACATCGAAAACGGGAAAGTAGCCAACTACGACCCCAGCGCACCTATCGAAGTAAGCTACCAGAAGAACTTCGAAGGCGAACCTACCGGAAAAAGCAACCCTGAAATGCTGTATAACCTGAAACCCAGCCACGGTCACGACATGTCCATCGTCAACGGAATTTCCCGTATCGGCTACATGAAAGGCGGCGGAAAGGCACTCTGGAAAGACGAGAATATAGCGGACTCACTAACCACCCACGCCATCCAATTCATTGAAGAAAACAAGGACAAGCCTTTTTTCCTTTACTTCGCAACAAATGACGTACACGTTCCCCGCTTCCCTCACGACCGTTTCAGAGGAAAGAATCCGATGGGGTTGAGAGGTGACGCCATCGTACAGTTCGACTATTGCGTCGGCGAAATACTGAACACACTGGAGAAACTGGGATTGAGGGAAAACACCCTCATCATCCTTTCAAGCGATAACGGCCCGGTAGTTGATGACGGATATGATGATAAAGCAGAAGAACTCCTCAACGGACACAGCCCTGCCGGACCACTAAGAGGTAATAAATACAGTGCTTTCGAAGGCGGAACCCGTATCCCTGCCATCCTTAGCTGGCCTGCCGGAGTGAAAAAAGGCATGACTTCAGACCTGTTGGTTTCACAAATCGACTGGTTGGCTTCGCTCGCTTCACTGACGGGAGCCATTATGCCCAAAAACACCGCTCCGGACAGCTACAATTTCCTCGGAAGCTGGTTGGGCAAAGACAAGAAAGACCGTCCGTGGGTTATCGAGCAGGCTTCCAACCACACACTGTCCGTCCGCACCAAAGACTGGAAATACATCGAACCCAGTAACGGGCCGAAAATGATTCAGTGGGGACCGAAGATTGAAACCGGAAACTCCAAAGAACCTCAGCTCTACAAAATGCAGGAAGTGAAAGAGGTGACCAACTATGCTTCCCAAATGCCTGAAAAAGTGACCGAACTGCAAAATATTCTCCAAAGTGTACGCGACGGAAAGGATATTATAGGCAAATAATTCCGGATACTCATACATTCAACCTTAAAAAACAGACATTCAACCTTTAAAAATAAAACAACCTAATGGATTATAAATCAATCTCAATAATTGGCGGCACACTGCTCTTATCCGCCCTATCCGCCAATGCACAGAAAAAGAATGCCCGACCTAATATTATATTTATCCTCTGCGATGACATGGGATACGGAGATTTGGGCTGCTACGGCCAGCCGTTCATACGCACTCCCCATATAGACGCTATGGCAAGCGAAGGCATACGTTTCACGCAAGCGTATGCGGGCAGTCCCGTCAGCGCTCCTTCGAGGGCTTCGTTCATGACAGGACAACACAGCGGCCACTGCGAAGTACGCGGCAACAAGGAATATTGGGGAAATTCCCCCATCATCATGTACGGAAACAACAAAGAATATTCCGTAGTGGGACAACATCCTTACGACCCCGACCACATCATCCTGCCGGAAATCATGAAAGACAACGGCTATACCACAGGTATGTTCGGCAAATGGGCGGGCGGCTACGAAGGCTCCTGCTCCACTCCCGACAAACGGGGCATAGACGAATATTACGGCTATATCTGCCAGTTCCAGGCTCACCTCTACTACCCCAACTTCCTGAACCGATACAGCAAAGCGCTGGGCGACACAGGCGTAGTACGTGTCATCATGGACGAAAACATCAAATATCCGATGTACGGTCCCGACTACCAGAAACGTCCGCAGTATTCCGCCGACATGATTCACGAGAAAGCAATGGAGTGGTTGGACAATCAGGACGGCAAGCAACCGTTCTTCGGGGTATTTACTTACACTTTGCCTCATGCGGAACTGGTTCAGCCGGAAGATTCTCTTCTGAACGAATATAAGGCAAAGTTCGACCCTGACAAAGTATTCAAAGGCAGTGAAGGCTCACGCTACAACGCCATCACGCATACACACGCCCAATTTGCAGCCATGATTACCCGCCTTGACTATTACGTAGGCGAAGTCCTGAAAAAGCTGAAAGAGAAAGGACTGGACGAGAATACATTAGTTATCTTCTCCAGTGACAACGGCCCTCACGAGGAAGGCGGAGCCGACCCTACTTTCTTCGGCAGAGACGGAAAACTGCGCGGACTGAAACGCCAGTGTCACGAAGGCGGCATACGTATTCCGTTTATCGCCCGTTGGCCGGGACGTGTACCCGCAGGTGAAGTGAACGACCATATCTGTGCTTTCTATGACTTAATGCCTACTTTCTGCGATGTAGCCGGCATCAAGAACTACGAAAAGAAATACCGCAACAAAGAGAAAGAGGTGGATTATTTCGACGGAATCTCTTTCGCCCCGACATTGCTGGGCAAGAAGAAACAGAAACAGCATGACTTCCTGTATTGGGAATTCAATGAAACGAACCAGATAGCGGTACGCATGGGCGACTGGAAACTAATCGTCAAGAAGGGAAAGCCTTCCCTCTACAATCTGAAAACGGATATTCACGAGGACAACGATATAGCACTCCAACATCCTGAGATCGTGGAAAAGATGAAAGCCATCATCTTTGAGCAACATACTCCGAATCAACATTTCTCTGTGACGTTGCCCAAATAGATGATTTATAGTTAAGACATAAGAACAAAAGAACATATTATTAATGAGTACTTTTTATCAAGCAATGATAAATTATAATTCTCAAAAATAATATGTTCTTTTGTTCTTATGTCTTAAACTTCCAATATATCAACCCACAGGCGTCATCCCCATCTTCTTCGCCCGCTCCATCAGAAAAGCATAGGCAGCTTCATATTCATTGGGAATCACACCGTCCAGAATGGCATCCTTTATCGCGCTTTTCAGCACACCCACTTCCCGGCACGGCTGCAAACCGAAGATTTCCATAATCTTCTCCCCGCTCACAGGCGGCTGAAAATTACGTACCCGGTCTTTTTCTTCCAAGTCCTTCAGTTTCTGACGTACCAACTGGAAGTTATTCAGGAAGCGCTGCTTGCGTTCCATATTCTTAGAAGTAATATCCGCTTCGCAGAGCATCATCAAGTCATCAATATCATCCCCCGCCTCGAAGAGCAAACGACGCACCGCCGAATCCGTCACCACATCATCCGCTATCACAATAGGACGCATATGCAGACTAACCAACTTCTGCACATACTTCATCTTCTCATTCATTGGCAGCTTCATCTTCCGAAAGATAGACGGAATCATCTTCTCACCTATGAAATTATGATTGTGGAACGTCCATCCCGCCTTCGGCTCCCAACGCTTCGTAGCAGGCTTGGCAATATCGTGCAGCAATGCCGCCCAACGCAACCAAAGATTATCAGTCTTCTTGCTGATATTATCCAACACTTCCAACGTATGATAAAAATTATCCTTGTGCGAACGCCCGTTCCGTGTCTCCACCCCTTGCAAAGCTGCAAATTCCGGAAAAATCAAAGGCAGCAACCCACTACGGTCGAGGTCGATGAACCCTTTGGACGGAATCGGTGAAAGAATAATCTTATTCAGTTCGTCCGCAATGCGCTCACGGGATATAATTTCAATCCGCTCCTTATTGCGGCAAAGAGAATCGAAAGTATCATCATCAATATAAAAGCCCAACTGCGTGGCAAAACGGATACAGCGCATCATGCGCAACGGGTCGTCACTAAAAGTAATATCGGGGTCGAGCGGAGTACGAATCGTCTTCTCCTTCATATCTTCCAACCCGCCGAACGGGTCTACCAATTCACCGAAACGTGCCTTATTGAGACAAACTGCAAGGGCGTTGATAGTGAAATCCCGACGGTTCTGGTCATCTTCCAGCGTACCGTCCTCTACAATCGGTTTGCGCGAATCCCGCTGGTACGACTCCTTGCGCGCACCTACAAATTCGACTTCCGTACCTTTATATTTTACCTGTGCCGTTCCGAAATTCTTGAAAACAGAAACGTGCGCCCCCCGTCCCAAATGCCGGCCGAGTGCTTCCGCCATTGCAATTCCACTGCCTACAACTACTACATCTATATCTTTAGAGGGACGTTGCAGAAAAATATCGCGAACATAACCGCCTACCACATAGCACTCCAAACCGAGCGCATCCGCCGTTTCGGCTATCTGTCCGAAGATGGGTTCGCTGAATTGCTGCTTCAATTCCTCTTGAGTCAACTCTATCATTCCTTTTAGTTATACGTTTTGAGGGTGCAAAATTACAAAAATAAGGGATATATTTGTACTTTTGCCATTAATAAGTGAACAATGCACCATAAACAGGCCGTCTGTCCTGAATCGTAAACTGTAAACAATAAAATAGTAAATAAGACTTGTGATGAAAAAACTGATTATCCTCTTTTGCGGCACGCTGGCACTGGCTGCCTGCGGCAACGGGCTTGAGAAAAAAGCCAATGAGAAACTGGCAGTTGCCAAAGCTGCCTACGAACGTGGCGACTACGAAGAAGCCAAGTCGCAAATCGACAGTATCAAAATCCTCTACCCCAAAGCCTTCGAAGCACGCAAAGCGGGACAGGCACTGATGCTCGATGTAGAGACTAAGGCACAGCAGAAGACACTCGCTTACCTCGACAGCGCCTTCCAGGCAAAGACCGGGGAATTCAACGCTATCAAAGATAAGTTTATCCTTGAGAAAGACGCCGAATATCAGCAGGTAGGCAATTACCTTCATCCTGCACAGACTGTTGAAAAGAACATGCACCGCTCCTTTCTCCGCTTCCAGGTGGACGAACTGGGCAACATGAGCATGACTTCCATCTATTGCGGCGCAGGCAATATCCATCATGTAGGTGTCAAAGTAGTTGCCCCCGACGGCAGCTTTGCCGAAACTCCGGCTTCCAAGGACAGCTATGAAACAACCGACATGAATGAAAAGATAGAGAAAGCGGACTACAAACTGGGAGCGGACGGAAACGTTATCGGATTCATCAACCTCAACAAAGACAAGAATCTACGCGTAGAATACCTCGGCGACCGTGCCTACAAGACAACCATGAGCCCGACCGACCGCCAGGCTGCGGCATCTGTCTACGAGTTGGCACAGATTCTTTCCGCCATGCAGCAGATTAAGAAAGAACAAGAAGAAGCCAATCTGAAAATCGAGTTTATCAATAAGAAAAAAGAACGGAAAGCGCAGGAAGAGGTTGCCGATAAATAAAGGCTACTAATAAATAGAGGTAACCGACAATAAAGAAGGTACCTCTCCGGCAAAAAACAAAGTACAGACGGGAATAGTCGTGATTTTTCATATCAACAACTATTCCCGTCAACTATCTTATCACGTTCTCCATTCCCCTGCTTCAGAGAAACAGCGTTACCTGCCACCGCCTCACTTCACCCTTCTATTCAACTGATTATTAGCCTTTTCCTGCTTCGACTTCCCCACCCGTTTTCCGGAACTCTTCTTTTTCCCTGCTCCGGACTTTGCCTTTCCGGCAAAAGGATTATTACTTTTTTTTATTGGCATAGCTTACTCCTTATTCTCCTTCATAAAACTCGCCCAAGAACCAGCGAGCCACAAAATCCCAATTCTCCTGCAACAGCGCCTTTCCGTTCTCGAACGGGAACTGTGCGTCCGGCAGCAGATTATGCTCCATTCCATACTTCAGCAAGTCGAACGGACACAACCCTTCTTCGCAGAACATTTCATACGCCCCTTCCTCAGCCTCTTCGACACTATAAAACGGATTATTCTTATCAGCAAAAAACTGAGCCACATCAGGGCCTATCAACAACCCTTTCGGATTGCCATAAACAACGAAATTATCGAACTCCGCCAAATCCGGCAACAGAGCATCTTCCTCATCTTCCCACTTCAAAGAATTTACAAAGAAGAATTTCAGAGCATTGTATGAACCAAAGAACATGAGCGACTCTCCATTACTTGCCTCGAAGAAACGTTCCACATTCGTCGGCATCTTCTCTCCCGGCAAAGCCACCGGCAGAGGTTCGCGCTTCTTCTGCATCAGTTCCGTCTCCATCATCCACCCCGGGGCGAGATACTCACTGATAGGAGCCGACTCGAAAACAGCATCCAAACGCTCGTAAAGTACATCCGCAAACTCCAGCAAATCCTTGTCCATCGGATTCTCCACCCAGTCGAAATCATCACCGACCGGCGAATTGATAGCCCACAGCAGGAAAGCGATGTCCTCACGGTTGATTTCATCCGGCAAGTAGTCCTCAGACAGCGGATAGAACGGCAGGTAACGGCCGTAATTCTCCTTATGCCAGTGAATAAACTCCCGCCAGTGTCCCGCGTCCGCCACGCAATCTTCCAGATACAGGGCACACGACAAAGCCACCCGCCGTTGGTCTTCCACCATTTCCCTGCCTTGATACATATAAGAGTTCGCCACCAACGGCAACAGTTCGTTAGCCAGATTAAGATACCACTCATCCGTGGCCATCACCTTCGCACGACCATGTATCTCAGTCCATGCCCGCATATAAATCTTCTGTTCCTTCATCGTTACAGTCGTTACAATGTTTCAGTCGTTACAATCGTTTCAAAGCCAGTTTAATCACCTTTTCTACCGGAGCATCCGGCTCTTCCTTCAATATAGCCATCACCACCTTCTGCGAAGGCGCAGCGGCAAAACCGAGCATCGTCAATGCGGCCACAGCCTCTTCCATCACTTCCGCGTTGGCAGCTTGCAGCAACATGCCACCCGCACCGGCAACACCGCCGGCAGCAGACATTCCCATCGTCTTGATTTTATCCTTCAAGTCGACAATCACACGCTGCGCAGTCTTCAGCCCGATACCCTTCACCGTCTTCAGCATATTCGCGTTCTCGGTACTGATTACATTCACCAGTTCGGCAGGCGAAAGAGCGGAGAGAATCATACGCGCCGTATTCCCGCCAATGCCCGAAACAGAAATCAGCAGCAGGAAAATCTCCCGCTCCTGCTTCTCGGCAAAGCCATAAAGCACATACGCATCCTCACGAATCGCCTCATAAATATACAACTTACAGGTTTTCTTTCCCTGAATAGCCGAATAAGTATTCAAGGATATATTGGCGGCATACCCCACCCCGTTACAGTCAATCACTGCGGTTGCCGGACTAAGTTCGGCAAGCTCGCCTCTAACATACTCTATCATAATGCCCACAAAGATAAAACTTTCCCGCCACAGATTCTCCTGTTTTTTACAGATTATTCTTTTCCGTAGCCCGACAGTTAAAATCTGAGGGCATCAACCGGCGCATTTCATGCAAACTGTAGCGAATCTAAAAAAAATAAAAATAATGCCGCCCGTAAACAATCCTTCCTTATATTTTGTTTACTTTTGTGGCAGAAATAAAGAAAAATGTTCATATAAAACCAAGAAAAGAATGAAAAAAGTAAGAGCCGCCATCGTTGGCTATGGCAACATTGGACACTATGTACTTGAAGCGCTACAGGCAGCGCCTGATTTCGAAATAGCCGGAGTCGTTCGTCGTGCAGGAGCAGAGAACAAGCCGGAAGAGTTGGCAAACTATGCAGTAGTAAAGGACATTAAAGAGCTGGAAGGCGTAGACGTGGCAATTCTTTGCACGCCGACCCGCAGCGTTGAAAAATATGCAAAAGAATACCTGGCTATGGGCATCAATACCGTAGACAGCTTCGATATTCACACCGGCATCGTTGACTTGCGCCGCACACTGGACGCAGCAGCCAAGGAACACAAAGCCGTATCCATCATCTCCGCAGGCTGGGACCCGGGAAGTGACTCCATCGTGCGTACGATGCTCGAAGCAATTGCCCCGAAAGGCATCACCTACACCAACTTCGGTCCGGGCATGAGCATGGGACACACCGTAGCCGTGAAAGCCATCGACGGAGTGAAAGCCGCTCTTTCCATGACGATCCCTACGGGCACAGGTATCCACCGCCGCATGGTGTATATCGAACTGAAAGACGGATACAAATTTGAAGAAGTAGCCGCCGCCATCAAGGCAGACCCGTACTTCGTGAACGACGAGACACACGTGAAACTCGTTCCGAGCGTAGACGCGCTGCTCGACATGGGACACGGTGTAAATCTGACTCGCAAAGGTGTATCGGGAAAAACCCAGAACCAGTTGTTCGAATTTAATATGCGCATCAACAACCCCGCACTGACCGCACAGGTACTGGTATGCGTGGCACGCGCTTCCATGAGACAACAACCGGGATGCTACACTATGGTGGAAGTGCCGGTAATCGACCTCCTTCCGGGCGACCGTGAAGAGTGGATCGGACACTTAGTATAATATTTTATCCATCCGGTAAATAAAAAAATAGAGAAAGGTGCACTGCCTTTCTCTATTTTTTTTATCTTTGCGAGAATAGTACTAAAAAACACACTAACAATGGGAAAACTATTCATTCTCTGCGCATTACTATTCCAACTCCTGTCGCCCGTTTACTCGCAGCAAACAGTCACAGACGTCATCACCCCCAGTATGAAATACGGCAAGCCCACCATGGAAGAGCTGAAGATGACCACCTACGCACCGGACACCGCCGCAACCGCCGTCGTACTGTACTCCAGAAACAACGCCCGCTACGACCTGCTGAACAATGACTTCCGGCTCGTGTACACTTATGAGATAAAAATAAAGGTACTGAAATCCG
Organism: Bacteroides congonensis; assembly: GCF_900130125.1. Taxonomy (GTDB): domain Bacteria; phylum Bacteroidota; class Bacteroidia; order Bacteroidales; family Bacteroidaceae; genus Bacteroides; species Bacteroides congonensis. The sequence continues at coordinate 664,715 of NZ_FQXY01000008.1, read as the reverse complement.
AAGGTGCGTCTTATGCGGACATCATCATACCTTATTATTCGAAAGAAAGAGGGGGCGGCACCATGAAAGAAAACATCACCCAGCTCGACGCTTCCGCCTACAACCTCGAAGACGGTAAGATAGTCCGCACCAAGATGAAGCGAGACCTCGTCTTCGAAGAAAGACTCAACAAGAGTTATATGCAGATAAAATTCTCCATCCCCGCCGTCCGTGAGGGAACCGTATTCGAGTACAAATACCAGCTCAATTCCGACTTCTATTACAGCATCAACCACTGGGAAGCGCAGAGAAGCATCCCCGTCATCCACACGCAATATGACATCACCATCCCCGAATATTTCCTGTTCAACCTCGACATGAGAGGCTCACATTCACTGAACATGAAAGACCAGTCGGAAAGCCTTTCCTACACGCTCCACTACCAAAACGGCCAAGTGGAACAGCTTCTCTGTACCGGACGCCACCTAAGCTTTACCGGCAAGCAACTGCCCGCTCTCCGTCTCGACAAATACGTATGGTGCGCGGACGATTACATGAGCGGTGTCGGCTTCGAACTGCGTGGAATCAACTTCCCCGGCTCACTCTACAAATCGTTCACCAATACCTGGGAGACTATCGACAAGATGCTGCTCGAAGACGAGGACTTCGGTTCCCTGCTCAAAATGCGTAATCCCTACCGCGACGAGATGACTGCACTGGCGCTCGACAAACTGACCGACAGACAGGACAAGATTGCCGCCATCTACACCTTCCTCAAAAAGAAAATGTCATGGAACGGACAATACGGACTTTACGGCAGCGAAGTGAGAAAAGCGATAAAGAACGGAACCGGCAGCAACGCAGACATCAACTTCGTACTCATGAGCATGCTGCGTGACGCGCAGATTCCCTGCTATCCGGCCGTGATGAGCCGCAAGACGTTGGGGATTCTTCCACTCTCGCACCCTTCCATCCAAAAGTTGAACACGTTCGTAGTCGGCATAGCGGACACGGACAGCACTTTCGTATTCCTCGATGGCTCCGTCACCAACGGATATATGAACACGCTGCCACCCGTACTGATGGTAGACCGCGCCCGTCTCCTCAGCAAAGCGGACGGGGGTAACTGGATAGACCTCAGCCAACTCGGCAAGAACCAAATCCGCTCGTCCATCAATGCGCAGATTCATGCCGACGGACGAATAACGGGAACCCGCCAGACCGGATACACCGGACAGCACGCCGCCAACTTCCGCAGAAACTATCACGCCGCCAAAGACAGCGCGGAGTTTATCACCAAACTGGAAACGGAAGAAAACATCAAAGTGAAAACATTCTCAACCACAGGCGTGAACGCTTTCTCTTCCATCGTAAAGGAGAGTCTCGAATTTGAAAAACAAGCGAACGTGAACGACAATCTGATTTACATCAACCCGATGATTTTCTTGCATGTCAGCAAATGTCCGTTCACCCAGGCCGAACGCCAACTGCCGCTGGAAATGCCTTATGCCGAACAAATCATTCAGGTGACCAACCTCACTATCCCCGAAGGATATACCGTCGACGAACTGCCGGCTCCCTTGAATGCGTTTACGGAAGACAAACAGGGATTCTGCCGCTACCTCGTACATCAGAACGGCAACCAGCTTATCATCACCTACTCGTTCAGTTCCAACAAACTGATTTATCCCACCAGCGAATACAAGTTGGTGAAATCGTTCTGGGAACTGATTGCCGAGAAAAACAACGAGATATTAGTACTCAAAAAAATATAGCCGGCGTAGCGCCGGAGCAAGGTTTCCATTCGGTGTATTAGTATTTTAGGCACGGATTACACAGATTACGCTGTTGCTTTATATAATCATATTTCTTAAAACCGTGAAATCCGTGTAATCCGTGCCTAATTTAAAATTATCATTCATGTGACATAGCACCTACAATGCTTAATCTTTATATATTATGAAACATCCCAATCAAACCAACTTGATAAAGCACTTCCTAAAGAAAGTACCCGCCCTGTCTTATGTCGTTTTTTGCCTATGTTCTTTGGCAACGCCCGTCCGCGCACAAGACACGATGAAGGATGCCAACTCCGTCGTCACGGACGCCCGGACAGAAATTCTCTGCAAGTCAATGACCCAATCCGTAGAAAAGGAAAGCCGGACTATCACCATACTCAACCGTAAAGGACTGGAAGATGCCGCCTTCTATTGCGGATGCGACATGTTTCGTTCCCTGCAGAAATTCTCCGGAGAAATCATCAACGCTTCAGGACAGACTGTACGTAAGATAAAGAAATCCGACCTTCAAAAGAGCGAATACAGTTCCTCGCTCACCACAGACGATTATTTCTATTATTACGAGTGCAACTACCCTTCCTTCCCCTTCACCGTGAAATATGAATGGGAAATGAAATGCAACAACGGGCTGATCGGTTACTCCACCTTCATCCCGCAAACGAGCTTCAGCCAAGCCGTAGAAAAAGCGACCTACCGCATCGAACTTCCTGCCGGACAAGGTTGCCGCTATCGTGAATTGAACACGCAGGAACCGGAAACAACAAACAAAGGCATTGAAGGTCAAATCACCGAAAGCAAAGGTGCAGAAGGCCAAGGCATCAAAGTGAAGGAATCCACCGGTGCCGAAGGGCAACAAATCATCGAAGTGACCGCCCTGAAATTACCTCCCATCCTCAAAGAGCCTTTCGGCCCGAGCTTTGCGGAGTTGTTTCCCCGCGTTTACTTTGCTCCTTCCGCTTTCAAGTACGACAAATCCGAAGGAGACTTGAGCACCTGGCAAAAATACGGAGAATGGCAATACAAACTTCTCGACGGACGCGACCTGCTCACCGAGCCTTTCCGCGCCAAGCTGCACGAACTGACCGCCAACTGCTCCACCGACCGTGAGAAAGTGAAAGCCGTCTACGATTATCTCGCCAAGACCACCCGTTACGTCAGCATCCAGTTAGGTATCGGCGGTTTGCAGCCTATCGCCGCCACCGATGTCTGCCGCACAGGGTTCGGTGACTGCAAAGGCTTGTCCAATTACACCCGTGCCATGCTGAAAGAATTGGGCATCCCCTCTACCTACACCGTCATCAGTACCACGAACGAACGGCTTCTCCCCGATTTTTCGAGCGCCAACCAGATGAACCACGTCATCCTGCAAGTTCCGCTCCCGCAGGACACGCTCTGGCTGGAATGCACCAATCCGCAACTTCCTTTCGGCTACGTCCATCAGGGCATTGCCGGACACGACGCACTGCTGATAGAACCGGCAGGCGGCAGGATACACCGTCTGCCTACCTATCCCGATTCGCTGAACACGCAACGCATCGTTGCCGACATCACGCTCTCGCCCACGGCTGAAGCTAAAATATCGGTCAACGAAATATCCCGGCTATTCCAGTACGAAAGCGAAGCAGGCATCGTCTACCTGCCACCCAACAAACAGAAAGACCGCATCCGTAGGGACATCAACCTGTCGCAGGCTGACATTCTGAACCTGCAAATCAAAGAATGCAAAGAGACGGCTCCATCCATCACGTTCAACTATTCCGTCAGCAGCAACCAGTACGGGAATAAGACGGGAAACCGCCTGTTTATCCCTGCCAACATTTTCAGAAAAGGGTTCAGCGTCCCTTCCGTCACGAAGCGCACGTATCCCATCCACATCAACTACGGCTACTCGGACACGGACAGCATCCGCATCCATCTGCCGGACGGATATGCCATCGAGGGACTTCCCAAACCGATTGACGTAACGGGCAAATTCGGGAGTTTCCATTCCACCGTCGAGGTGAAGGAGAAGGAGATTTGCATCGTTCATCATTTATTCATGCCGAAAGGTATTTACGCTCCCGATGAATACCTGGCATTCATCGCTTTCCGCAAGTTGGTTGCGGGACAATACGGTGGCAAAATCATCTTAAAAAAGGAATAAGGGAAACCATACGTTACGGAAAATAAAAGTATCTTTGCGACTCAGCAAATCAAAAAAAGAAAACATTGAAGAACAAACGATACAGTAACGGAGAAGAATGGGCGAATACGCTTAGTCATGGGGCAGGTATCCTGCTCGGGGTTGTGGCAGGATATTTCCTGTTGGCGAAAGCTTCTGGAAACGCCGAGCCGCAATGGGCAGTGCCTTGTGTCATTGTCTATCTGATGGGTATGCTGTCGTCTTACGTCAGTTCGACGTGGTATCACGGCAGTCGCCCGGGGAAGTTGAAGGAATTGCTTCGCAAATTCGACCACGGAGCTATCTATCTGCATATTGCAGGGACGTACACGCCTTTTACGCTGCTCACCCTGCGCCATGCAGGCGGTTGGGGTTGGGGAATATTCTCTTTCGTATGGCTGTCGGCCGCTGTCGGCTTCGTCCTCAGCTTTAAAAAGCTGAAAGAGCACAGCAACCTCGAAACTGTCTGTTACGTAGGTATGGGTGCTTCGATATTGGTCGCTCTGAAACCTTTATTGGATCAGTTGGAAATGACAGGTGCCACCCCTGCTTTTTGGTGGCTGATAGGCGGTGGCATTTCTTATATCGCAGGAGCTATTTTCTATTCATTGCGCAAACCTTATATGCATGCCACTTTCCACTTGTTTTGCCTGGGCGGAAGCATAGGGCACATCATTGCCATATGGCTGATTCTGTAACGAAGGGTAGGGACAAAAAAAAGGCTATCTATCCCAGACAGCCAATCTTTGTTAACCTTAAATCTAATACTATGAAAAACACAGTACAAAGATACGGACTTTCTGCATATCTCCAAATTTACGGAGCCGATCGGGGTGATTTATAACACGGTTTAATAGAATACAGAGGTTCGTTAACATTTAAATCTATTAAGTTAAAAATTAACAGATGAATTATCAACAAATTAAACGTGCTATAATCATGTTTAAATTTATCATTAACTCAACAAAGATACATATAAATAAACAAACCTATCCGTTCACCCGTTATATATAATAGAGAAATATAAACCGCAAACCTATGGACTGGGAAAATCATCTGATAAAGCATCTTCAATGGTCGGACACCATTATCAACCGTGAAGCGAAAGAACACGTAGCTCGTGAGATTGCCGCAATAGCCAAAGACGGTGAAACCGTCGGAGCCGGCTCCGGCTCCACCGTCTACCTGACGCTGTTCGAACTGGCACGGCGGATTCGCGAAGAACAGCTACGCATCGAAGTTATCCCCGCGTCCAAAGAAATCGCCATGACCTGCATACAGCTAGGTATCCCCCAAACGACCCTCTGGAACAAACGCCCCGACTGGACTTTCGACGGAGCGGACGAAGTAGACCCGCAGCAGAACCTTATAAAAGGTCGCGGCGGAGCCATGTTTAAAGAGAAGCTGCTCATCCGGAGCAGCCGCAAGACATTCATCATCATCGACTCCGGCAAACGGGTCGACCGGCTGGGAAGCAAATTCCCCGTCCCCGTGGAAATATTTCCCGATTCACTGACTTACGTAGAAAGCGAACTGCAACGACTGGGCGCTTCGGAAATCATCCTGCGCCCCGCCCACGGAAAAGACAGGCCAATCTTTACGGAAAACGGCAACTTCATCCTCGACACCCGCTTCAGCTCCATTGACGATTCCCTCGAAGAACGGCTGAAGAAAATCACCGGCGTCATAGAAAGCGGACTGTTCATAGGTTATGACATCGAGGTCATCGTGGCAGAATAAAAATCCGTTGACACGACATTTACGCTTATTTTTAACATTTCCACCTTCCTTACATTGTTCCTACTTTTGTCCCCCGACTTAAGGAACCGACCATTCTATGCGCATCTGTCGCCACTACTATTCTCCCTTCTTTATCTCACAAAACACATTATAATAAATAAAAAACAACTCATTATGGAAACAACCGCCCCATCGTCGCAACCCGCAACCAGACAATTCTCCTTTTCTTTTTTCAACAACCTGTGGAGCAAAGAATCCACCATCATCACCCTGCACGACCTCTACCTGCAAGAAACGAGCCCCCTATGGAAGCCCAAAACCGAATCGTACCGGAAACTGAAAGGCCGTCCCGACCGCGAAAACGAAGCCAAGATGACCAAGGACTCGATGCCCGTCGTCATCGTCGAAGGCATCTGCCGCCCTCATTGCAGCCACGCAGCCGCCAACCTGGAAAAGATGAGCAGCCTCGCCATGTACGACCTTGACCACTGCGGACAGCGGACTTTGGAAATCAAAGCCCTCATCTGCCGTCTCCCCTACGTGACCTACGCCCACAACAGCATCTCCGACGAAGGCCTGAAAATCATCGTCTACCTCGATGTCAACACCCCCGAAGAGTATCCCCTCGCCTACGCCATCTGCCAGCAAACACTGCAACGCATCGCCGGACATCCCTGCGACGAGCAGTGCGCCCGCATCACCCAACCCTGTTCCTGCGTATGGGATCCCGACGCTTACTACAACCCTGCTCCCGAACCTTACCCTTGGCGTGAGGAACTGGCTACCGACCCTTCCCTGGCACAACTCGTCCACTCCCCCCGATATACATATACCAACGGCAACAGTACCCCCTACCCCACAGGCATCAACGGCAAGTTCTCTCCCATCCCGCCCCTCACCGAAGCCTGCGGATATATCGAAGCCTTCGTCCACACCTTCTTCCAGTACCACCCCTGGCAGAAAGGAAACCGACACGAATCCATGCTCGCCTTGGGAAGAAGCGCACGACGTAAGGGATTTTCAAAAGAGGAACTTGAAAAATTAACATCTGTTATGGCAGCAGAAATTTTAGGGAACGGATATACCCGCCAAGAATTACAGAAAGACTTGTCTTCTGGATATCAATACGTTGACTTATCATACAAGCCCGAAAACACCCCTAATCTACTGCCAACACTGCCAACTGCCAACTATGGGCAGAATTATCCGGAAAATACCACCGCCGATGAAGAGGAACTGTCAATAAAAGACGAAGAACTCCGCTCTTCATCACCCTGTATTCCGGCAGAGGTTTACCGGCATCTCCCCTCATTCCTTCAAAGAGCCCTCACAGCCGCCCGCACCGACCGCGAACGTGACATTCTCCTGCTGGGCATACTGGCGAACCTGAGCGGATGCATGCCCAACGTAACCGTAAGTTTCGACCAACGTTACTACAGCCCTCATATTTTTCTTCTCGTCATTGCTTCATCGGCTTCCGGAAAAGGACTTCTCACACTAGCAAGCAGGCTTCCCGAATCCATCAACAACTATCTGAAAGGAGAGAACAAAAAGAAAAAAGAAGCCTACGAACGTGAATTGGAGACTTGGGAGAAAGCCAACCTGCCCAACAAGAAAGGAGCATCGCCTGCTGCTACCGCTCTCCCTTCCATGCCCGAAAAACCCGAATACCTGTATCTCTGCGGCGCCCCCAACACATCCAAGAACCAGTTAATCAGGCGTCTGAAAATCAACGGCAAACTCGGGCTCATCATCAACGCCTCTGAACTTGATATGATATCCGGTGCCATGAGACAAAAGTGCGGACATCATGACGATGTGTTCCGCGCCGCCTTCCACCACGAACCCGTATCAACGGACTACAAGGTAGACGACCAGATTATCTGTGCCGAAGACCCGCATCTGGCTCTCTCGTTCACCGGCACCCCCAACCAGCTTGCTTTCTTCATCCCTTCTTTGGGCAACGGGCTGTACAGCCGCTTCGTCATACTCACCGCCGAATCACGCTGGAAGTACCGTTCCGCCGCGCCCATCAGAGGCAAGGAAGACTACGACACTTTCTTCAAAAAACTCAGCGGTGAAGTGCTCGATATGTTCTTATTCCTGCAACAGTCGCCTACGGAAGTCACCCTGAGCGACAGCCAGTGGGAAGAGCATACCGCCTACTTCTCCCGACTTCTGGACGAAGTAGCCAGTGAAAAGGCCGATGCTCCCGGGTCTATCGTGCTTCGTGCCGCATTAATCGTGGTGCGTATAGCCAGTATCCTCACCGCCCTGCGCAAGTGTGAAGGAACTTTGCAGATGAAAGAGTATATCTGCTCGGATGAGGATTTCCATGCGGCAATGGGCATTGTGAAGACCACCACCAGCCACAGTCTGCTGCTCTCTTCTTCACTGCCGGGAGATGATGTGAAATCCAAACCATTGAAATCTTACTTCCGCATAGGGCCTGTAATCAATCAGATTAACAAGAAATTTACATACAAAGAATTCATCGACAAGGCACAGAAAATTGGCATCAGCGAAAGAAGCGCATGTAGATATCTGAAACATGCGATAGAGAATCAATATATTGATAAACAAGAGAATACGTATATACGTATCAAAAAAATCACTGACAAATAAGCCCATAGTTGGCAGTTGTCAGTAGTGGCAGTAAAACGGGTAGATGAAAACAGTATTTAATATGTACGTTTGTGCAGTATAAAGACGTATCTGCCGAACAGAAACCAAGTACTTGACCCATAGCGGACAAGTAGTAGAACCAACGAAGTGAAGTACAACAACCGGACAAACCAAGTACAGACTCAAGCCAAAAGATGTACCGGAAGAAGAAGGGAGAAGTACTTCATTTTTTTATCGCATTTTTCCTCAAGGCTCTCCCAGATAGCGGACTATCTGTTCCACCTCTTGACGCAGAAAGCGATGCCGGCGCGAATTGTATCCGATATCGCGCAATGCCTGCACCAACTGTCCGCATCCGTTAATCCACCGTGTCAGTGTTTTCATCGCCGTTTCTTCCGAACGGCCGGGACAGTAGAGCAACGCCAGTTCGACTTTGTCATACGCTCTCAATTCAAAATTTTTCTCTTCTTTCGTTGTGTTCATTATTGTTATTTATTGGTATTATATAATGGTATAAAGATAGTAAGAATCCGCCTAATTGTCAAATAATACAACCTTTATTTTCTTATAGATATAGACATTAAAAGACATTATCCGACAATAACAGACAATACCGGACACCTGCGGACAAATACCGACATCCCCCATCCCCGTTGCCGTACCTTCGTAGTGTCATAAGCAAGGAACCACTTATGAGACTATTAGACAATTAATAATTAACGATTAAAAATCAAAGAATTTTATGGCAAAAGTATTTTCATTCACCAGCGTGCTTCGTAAAAACATGCTGGACAAGGAAAAGCCGGATATGTATTACGCCCTGACCAAGTCGAGCGGCGAGATAGATATCGACGAGATGGCGGAACGCATCCAGCGTTCGAGTACCGTGAACTGGGCGGACGTGCTCTGCGTGCTGCGTGCGCTCCAGACGGAAATGATAGAGAGTTTCAAAAAAGCGGAAATCGTCCGTCTGGGTGGCCTCGGTTCGTTCTATGTCACGCTGCGCAGTTCGGGCGCACTCATCCCGAAAGACGTGAAAGAGGGACTGATTAAAGGCGCCCGCGTCCGTTTCCGTCCCGGTAAGGAAATCAAGAATGCGCTGAAAACGCTGGAATACAGCAAATATAAACCTGAAAACAACGACGGAGACAAAAGCGACCCGGAAAAACCGGGCGGAAATCCCGACCCGAATCCGGGTGGGGATGACGGCGAGACTCCGGATCCGGCAGCATAACCGGCCGGCAGGTAATAAAGTAACGGACACTCAACAAGCTTCATTATGAGAAAGATTGACTTAATCGTGATTCATTGTTCCGCCACACGCGCCGACCGTTCGCTCACTCCGGATGCCTTGGAACTGATGCATCGCCGGCGTGGATTCAACGGAACGGGTTACCACTATTACATCCGCAAGGACGGCACAGTGTATCTCACCCGACCGATTGACCGCATCGGAGCACACGCCCGGGGATGGAATGCTCACTCAATAGGTATCTGTTATGAAGGCGGACTAGACTGCCGGGGACGCCCGGCAGACACACGGACACCGGCACAATGGTCTTCACTATGGCAATTGGTAAACCGGTTGCAGGAGAAGTTTCCCGGCTGCCGGGTGTGCGGACACCGCGACCTATCGCCCGACCGCAACGGAAACGGAGAGATTGAACCGGAAGAGTGGATTAAGGCGTGCCCGTGCTTTGAGGTGAAAGACGAGTTCGACAGTCCCGCTGTATAGTTCTTTTTCACGACACAAAGTAGCATTTTTCAATAGTAAAGTTATCGGTATGAGGTAAACGAGTTTTCAGGAAAGTAAACAAGTAAGTTTTCAGGAAATAACAAATCATTTAAAGTAGCAGAAAGGAGGTGTGTAAAGTTATGGCAATGAAGAAATCCCTTTGGGATATGATTTTGAAAGTAGTCATCGCGGTGGCTTCGGCAGTAGCAGGAGTATTAGGTGCTAATGCGATGAATCTGTAAAATCAGAAAATTTTAAAGAAAGAGTTTTGCACATAGGTACCCTGTGCAAAACTTCTTTCCATTTTATCTAGCGATATCATTAAAACCAATAAAAAAAATAGAAACATGAGAAAGATACTTTTTTTTCTTTTAAACTTGTCCGTGTGCAGCATCCTCTATGCAGAGGAAGCAAACCAATATCTATTTAACCGGACACCAGAAATGCTAAAGGTGGAAGCACCCAATGCAGCTTCATTCAATAAATACATTGACAATCCTATTGGTCTGTACAATGGCACACCGGAAGTCAATATTCCTCTTTATACACTAAAAGACGGAGCCATCGAAATACCTATCACCCTGCGTTACAACACTTCCGGTATAAAAGTAAATGAGGAAGCCAGTTGGGTTGGACTAGGTTGGAACCTGAATGTTGGGGGAGTAATCACACGCCAAGCAGTTGGCGGCATTGATCGTCAACCCATTCGTGGGCGTGAAACCTTCAATGCTGACAAAAATTTGAAAGCAATAATGGATATTTATGATCCCGATCATAATCGTAACCCGACGGACTTTATCACTACACCTTGGTCACAAACGATGCGCGAAGCATTTGACTGGTACTTGCGCGAACCTTCTATGCGTCTAGTACTGGATGAAGGCAGATTAAGCCCAGACGTATTCTACTTTTCTTATCCCGGAGGAGCAGGTAAGTTTATCATAGATCAAAGAGATAATAGCCTGTATATCATAGACAGGGAAAGCGATATCAAGATAGAACCTGTGATGGAACAGCATTGTCCGGCAATAAGTATAACGCCAGATGCCAAAGGTATCATGCATTTCAGAATTACATTACCCGATGGAGTCGTACATTATTACGATTATTTCAGCAAGGTTCTGACTTCTTCCGATGCAGATGCCAAACCTCTTTCCGAGACATATGTACTCGTTCAGACGGTATATCCAAATGGACAAACAATACGATATGCATATGACAGCTATGCACATTACAACTTTACTTACAGTGAACAAATACAATCCGGCGACAACCGGACAGCAAGAAGCCTGAGCAGTACAGACAGCAGTATTGGATTACCTGTAGACTTGCAACAATCTTGGGGTAGCCGTTCACTGGTAGATGGAATCGGGCGCGAATTTGTGCTAACAGGTATATCTACTGACAATTACAATGTATCATTTACCCATAGTAGCCGGGAAGATTTGCCCGATGTGAAAAAACTGGATCAGATTATCATATCAGACGGTAAGAAAGTGATTAGAGATATCCGTTTTGAATATAATTACTTTCTTAGTAACGTCGATAATAATGGTTGGACTCTAAGTTTTCGAAGCGATCTTCTTTCACAAAAAAGTACTCCTGAACAATTTATAAAAAGGTTGAAGTTACTATCTGTATATACTTTGACGAAACAAGAAAAACAAGTAGACAAACATTCTTTTTTTTACGAAACTAAAAATCTCCCTCGCAAAGACTCTTATGCAGTGGATTACTGGGGATATTATAATGGACGGACCGGCAACCATTCTTATATTCCCGAAGCATACAACCTTATGTGGAATAAGACTATGGATTATGACAAGATAAAAAATATGCCTTCCCAAAGCGGTGTATCACTCCCCTTCGCACAACGTGGCTACGATTTCGAATATTGCACAGCAGGCATGTTGACTGGTATCCAATACCCAACAGGCGGCTATACAAATTTTGTTTATGAGCCAAATACTTTTGTGGATTATATCATTCCCACTGCCGCACAGACGCAAGATAATACTATTAATTTTAAAAGGCAGATTAGAGACAACAATTCATCGGAGACACCTCCTAATGTCAAAGTATGGTCTCACACTTTTGATAGGGATACATATGTGACCTTAAGTGTACGCGTTTATCGCGGGGATAATAGTTGGGGAAGTGTAAGCGGTCATCAAGCATATATAAGCGGCTCGGTTAGTGCAGACATGAACATGCGCGCCGAATGTCAGGCAATGCAAGCAGATTGGGATAAATATCATATAAACAAAGGATATTCAGTATCGAAGGTGAAAGAAGTGCTTGTCAAAAAAGGAACAGTTTATTTTGTAGTAGAATTTCCTGACGGACTAGGTAACCAAACTGAATACGGCAAAGGCGGAGATATTACAATGGACATATCTTTTAAGGTGGCGATAGAAGACAAAATGGAAAACGAAGGCGCTGGAGTGCGGATTAGAGAACTTGTTGTCTATGACTCTCCAGATAGAAAGCAAGTATTAAAACGAACTAGTTATGAATATATCAATCCAGCTACAAAGAAAAGTAGTGGTATTTTGCAAAAGAAACTTCGTTTTGTAAATTTCTATCCACAAACAATCGATGTAATAGGAATTTCACATCCTACCCCTTGTGACTTTTTACGAATAGATAAAGTAACTTACTCTTCTGATAAGTTTGAAATTGGAAGCGATAATTACATATCTACTCCTTACCAATCATTTGCAGATGTAGGATATACTTGTGTCAAAGAGACTAGGCAAGCGGATGGAGAAAACACAGGGTATACTCTTTATTATTTTCATAATGAAGAGCCCAAGACGGCAGAACACTCTATTTCCTTACATGATCCACTTAATGGGAAAATGAGAAAAGTAGAATATTACCAACAACCGGAAAGGATGATAAAAAGCGAAACATATAATTATATGGCTGAAATCTATCATTATTATTACGGTTTTACTTTCCATGACCGTTTAAACCTGTTTCCGAATATATTCAATGGGACATTATGGACTATGTTAGAGATGAGTGAAACAAGCGAATCCTTTTTCACACGACGATGCAATTACGAAACGGTGTATTCGGAAAGGAAATTTAATCATCGAAGTGTAGAGGGACCGTATTTATATGATCGGCTTGCATTAATCCTACATCCACTGAATGCCTACAACGTGACTTTAAAACAAAAAACTGTGATGCAGGACGGAGTAACTATCCAAGAGGACTACACTTATAATCCTCAAACGCTACAACTGGTAGAAAAACAACAGATATTCCCGGACATGTATGCATTAGTTACCACCTATACATATCCCAACGATGTCAACAAAACTGTATATCACGAGATGACAGAGAAACACATTCTTTCTCCTATCGTTGAAGAGAAGTTCTTCAAGGACGGTTCTTTGATAGCATGCAAATTGCAGGAATACAAAAAAGATAGTAAAACCAGTCTCTTATTGCCATCCAAGATACATTTTTCAGAAATAAGTAGTAATTTACCCAAGGATACGTCTACTTTCTTCGAAGGAGAAATTAATAAAGATATTTACCCTTCAGACAATGTAGAGAATTGCAAACATGATCAGTATGGTAATCCAATCCATGTAGTATTAAACGGGACGGTCAACTATATATATCTATGGGGATATAGAGGACAATATCCCATAGCTGAAATTTCGAACGCCTCTTACGAGGATGTACAAAGAGCACTGAACGGAAAGCTACCAGAATCACTTTCCAGCACTACCAACCCAAATTTTGCAGAACTTGATTCATTACGTGAACAACTTCCCAAAGCACATATCACGACCTACAAGTATGAACCAGGATTAGGCATGACAGAAAAAACTTCTCCGGCAGGACATACAACCTATTATGAATATGATGAACTAGGGCGTCTGTTCCGAACCTATGTTAAAGAAAAAGATAATGCAAATGAGCAAGAACAGACACTTAAGATATTTGATTATCATTATCGCGAAAATTGAAACATATAAATATTAAAACATTATGAAAACAAATAACCGTTTACGATTCACTCTGTTTTTAGCAGGAATCCTGCTAGCAACACACCTGCTAAACGCACAATCGAAGGAGCAGAATTACATTACAAGCCGAACGTTTAAAGATAGTATCTGCTCCCAAACGAATATACAGTATTATGACGGCTTGGGGCGACCTTCCGAATTATTACAACTAAATGCATCACCGGAAAACAAACATATGGTTTTTCTTGACGAATATGACGGGTTGGGGCGTGAAACAAAAAAATGGCTTCCGTATTTAGCCATGCCTAATGACATCAATTATGTACCTACCAGTACAATAAAGAATAGTACGCCTACCATATATGGAGATGAAAGGCCATATTCTCTTAATGAATATGAACCATCTCCATTGAATCGCTTCTCCATGCAATATGGCCCCGGAAGCGAATGGCAGTACCGAATGAAAGGCATCAGCAATGAATATCTTGCCAGCCAATCTGCTAATAATTTATATTCGTGCAAATATTACAAAGTAGAGAATTTTCCGAATGATACGATTATGCATCTATCTTGTAAGTCTGTGGATTGCAGAAATATGTTTAATATAACTATTCAAAAAGGGGAAGATAATGAAAGGACACTCAATTTCACCAACGGACGCGGGCAAAATATCTTAACCCGGCAAGTAGCCAGAGACATATTTTACGATACCTATTACGTTTATGACGACTATGGGAATCTGCGTGTAGTACTTCCGCCTGTGGCTTCCGATTCATTGGATGCTACTGTCAATGAACAGGAAACAGTAAACAATATTCTGTCGAAATATGCTTATCTCTACCAATTCGATGCACGCAACCGTTGCATAGCAAAGAAACTACCGGGCTGTGAATGGATATATTATGTGTACGATAGTGCCGACCGGTTGATATTTACACAAGACGGCGTGCAACGCAATCGAGGTGAATGGATGTTTACCATCCCGGATATGGAAGGAAGAGTTTGCATGAAAGGAATATGCCGGAATGATTTACGGGTTTGGAATAATCCTCTGAAAACTTCCGTTGTTACCGCCGTGAAAGCCACAGACGGACAACAGGGCTCTGGATACGACGTTACAGGCATCTCTCTATCTTCTCCGGTATTACTGGAGACAGACTATTATGATGATTATTCATTTCTGGACGTTCCTCTTCTCTCATCCCACAAAACGTCTCTTTCCGGTGATAAGCATGTTGCGGGATTCAGTTCGCTTTCTTCTGCCATTCCTCATGACCTGCTGACGGGTACTGTATATATGCACTTACATAACGATACAACTGTATCCTGTAATTGCACTGTAAACTATTACGACGCTCTTGAACGCATTGTACAAACAAAATCCCTTAATCATTTGGGTGGCTACGACTATTCATATCTTTCTTACAATCTGGCTGATGAACTTCTCGCTGAGAAGCATATCCATCACACTGGTAATAATGAAAAGACGTTGACGGAACAACTCACCCATACATATGACCTGATGGGACGCTTATTAACCACTTCCTATCAACTGGATGACTCCGCCCCATTTCTTTTGACAGACAATAAGTATGATGTGCTGGGACACCTGCAAAAGGATAACCGCAACGGGAATCCATCCCTACAGACTGAATACAGTTATAACATCCGCTCGTGGCTAAAGGAACTATCCAATCCTTTATTCCGGCAGACACTACACTATACTGATGGTATAGGCACTTCCTACTATAGTGGAAATATCAGTAGCATGACCTGGCAGAACGGAACAGGTCAACCGGAACGTGGCTATAAATTCGAATATGACCTTTTAGACCGTCTGACAAACGCTCATTATGGCGAAGGAAGCAAACTGTCGGAAAATTCCGACCACTACACTGAGCAGATTACCGATTATGACAAAATGGGAAATATCCTAGGGTTACTTCGCTATGGGAAGACATCTTCAGCAGGATATGGTCTGGTTGACAACCTATCTTTTGCTTTAGACGGCAATCGGTTGAAGTCAGTAAATGACGCTTCCACAATCCAAGCCTACGGCAACGGCTTTGAATTCAAGGACAATGCAAAGCAGACAGTAGAGTATTCTTACGATGCCAATGGAAATTTAACTAAAGATTTAAACAAGAAAATCACTGATATCCAATATAATTGTTTAAATTTACCGTGTCGCATAGAATTTGAAGATGGTAACATCACTTCTTATCTTTACGCTGCTGACGGCACCAAACTCCGTACAACGCATATAATAGGAAATGACACCACTGTAACAGACTATTGCGACAACGTGATCTATGAAAATGGAATAGCAAAGACGCTATCCGCGGAGACTGGCTACGTATCTCTTACTGACGGCAAGTACCATTATTATCTGAAAGACCATCAGGGAAATAACCGTGTGGTGGTTGATGAAACCGGAAAGGTGGAAGAAAGAAATGACTATTATCCTTTCGGTGGTCTGATGGCTTCATCTTCCGTCTCTGCTCAGCCGTATAAATATAACGGAAAAGAGCTGGACAGGAAGGGGGGACTGGACTGGTACGATTATGGGGCGAGACATTATGATGCAACATTGGGAAGATGGCATGTGGTGGATCCTAAATCTGAAGAAGAACACTCATTAACTCCTTATAATTACTGCAACAATAATCCGGTAAAACTAATCGACCCTGATGGAAGAGCGGCACAAATACCACCTTTCTTTTGGGGGACTGCCAATCCACTGATAACAGCAGGTAGCCGCATGACAATGTTGGGTACAGCAGATAAGGTTGTTAAAGCATTGCCTAAAGAGGAACACCATATTATTCCAAGATCACTAGGTAAAAATGATGTTGTAAAAGCGGCAAGAGAAGGCGGATTCAAACTTGAAGGAAAAGAAAATAAAATGACTGTTGACAAATTTAGCAAAGCAACCGGCAAGGGACAGCATGGAAAACATCCTAAATATACAGAACAGTTAGAAAAGAAATTTGATGATTTTATGGAGAAGAACCCTAACGCCTCACCTGAGCAAAGTGCTAATTTTGTGAGAGGACAAGTTTCTAATGCTAAAAACGCAATAGAGAACAATCCTAATACAAAAATAAACGATTTGGAATTAAAAAGTTTAACTTTGCCAACAGATGGAATAAAAGTTATTAAACCGGTGGAACCAATTAAACCAGTTAAGGTAATTAACCCTTGGGATGCTTAATTTAAATTATAGTATTATGAAATATTTTATAATGGAAGAATCTTTAAATGAAAAGATCATAGGTAGTGATTTTCCTCAAGTATATAAATTCATAAAAGGATATGACGAAGATGCGCCAAATGCTTTATTCAGTTTATATAAATACAGAAATGCTTTTCCCGATTATGTACCAAATCTTGACGGAGTTATGCTAGCTGGCTATGCCAAACTTACAGATTTTATAAGTAACGGATTCAGTAATCGCCTGCGTATTATAAGCCCCAGAGCCAAAGCTATCCTTGAGCAATATAACTTATGCCCTCATCAATTCTATCCGCTCGGATTATATAAGAGGAAGATAAAACATGATTATTTTCTTTTTAAATTTGTTTCTGATTATTCCGATTTTGTAGATTATGAAAAAACCTCATTTCAGGAATATGACATAATTAGCAATTACAAGTCCGATTCTTTTTTTGTTCATTCAAAAAAAGATTTCTGGGAGAAAAGAAATGCCATAGAAGTTGAAAAAGGTGTTTCCTGGGGCATATGGGGTAACAACATTGTCATGAATAAAGCCTTCGACCATAAATTAGATTTCTTTGTCATTAGCATACTTGATGCCAATACTTATGTAAGTGAACGATTAAAAAACGCAATCGAAACTGCCGGTTTAACAGGATGGGAGTTTACACCTGCTACTAACCTGATAGTTGAGGATTGATATTATCTGATGTAAATACAACAACTGCTCTAACATAAAGCGTAACACTTATATGTCAGGGCAGTTGTTTCATGTCTAACAAATCAACCTATCTGGAAGCAATATCTCCAAGTACATACACAGCAGAAATTCATGATTTCCCAAACTTCGCTTCAATCTCCTTCAGATATTCCTCTTTCTTCTTCTTGAATTTCTCCGAAAGCGGATTGTAATGACAAATAGACACATGATTCAAACGGATTTCATCTGTCTTTTGACGTTGCAATTCCAGTTGTTCCTCTTCAGAAACACGACGAACATGAGTCCCCTTGAATAAGCTATACTTTGACGTGTTTCTTAGTTCATGGACAAACATCTTCTTCATGCGCCGAATCACTTGCATTTCTCTAAACGAATAAGGTTTATTTCTTCCTTCATTCACGAAATAACAATTCAACTTGTTTTCCAACTCACGCAAACAACACAAACGGGAAGAAACGCTAAAAGGATTTTTTGCCGGAAGTTCCAGTCTGAAGAATTCCACCCGTCCCCAAAATACAAGGTCATCCTTTGCAAACTTGCAAGAAGAGCAAGGGCGGGGCAAATCACCTTGAAGCAAAGAAGACAATGATTTTATAATCCGCGTGAGAATCTCCTGTTCCACACACGAATAAGGTTGTTCCACCTGACGGAAGAAATGTCCATAAGTACTTGCCAGCATTTCTTCTACATTTGATAAACGGCGCAAGCGCCCCCCTTTACTAAGGGAACGTCCAATCAACGGACAAACTACGTAGTCTTTTTCCATAACAGACATATCAAAATTAAATTACACAGTATCTATTTCTCTGTATAAAGGTTCTAAAGTCGAGTCGGAAAGACATGTATGATTCGCCCTCTCCTGTAACATTGGTAACAATGCATGAAAAAAGAGCATTAATGATTGATTCTTTTCTTTGCTTTTGTACGGAACATAAGAAAATATTTTCGCACCTTTGCAGCCGGAATAAAGGAAAGTACACAAAACCATGTCTGATTTCGAGAAAAGAGACAGACGAAAAGCAAATACTTCACAAGTTAAATTCAAAAAAAAGTTTTCCGTTTTGGAAAACTTTCTGTATCAGCGAGAAAGAAAAGTTTCCCAAAATTTAATGTTAAAAGCTAACCGGGGTATTGGATTATCTTCTATCTTTGTATCCGTTTTCGGAGCTAAAAGAGGTTTAGTCAATGAGGGAACGCTGTGCAAATCGGCGACAGTACCCGCTGCTGTAATTCTCTGTGAATCCGCACACTATGTCACTGCACCGGTAGGTGTGGGAAGGCGCTGCGAGGGAGGGATAAGTCAGAAGACCTGCCGGAATCGAAATAAACCATATTATTAATCACTTTCGGGAGTTAAAGTTATGAACTACGCGGAAATTTGTATCATCAAACGTGATGGTAAAAGAGAAGATTTCTCTATCAGTAAGATTAAGAATGCAATCAGCAAGGCATTCAGTGCAACGGGGATTCAGGATGAGCAGCAGTTGGTGGCTGACATCACGATGAATGTAATCAGTCAGTTTGCCACTCCTACGATTACCGTAGAGGAGATTCAGGATTTAGTGGAAAAGGCATTGATGAAGGTGCGGCCGGAAGTGGCGAAGAAGTATATCATCTATCGCGAATGGCGGAATACGGAACGGGACAAGAAAACCCAGATGAAGCACGTGATGGACGGTATCGTTGCCATCGACAAGAATGACGTCAACCTGAGCAACGCCAACATGAGCAGCCACACCCCTGCCGGACAGATGATGACTTTCGCATCTGAAGTGACTAAGGATTATACTTATAAATATCTGTTGCCGAAGCGTTTTGCCGAAGCGCACCAGTTGGGTGACATTCACATCCACGACCTGGATTATTATCCGACCAAGACAACGACTTGCATCCAGTATGACATGGACGATCTTTTCGAACGTGGATTCCGCACAAAGAACGGTAGTATCCGTACCCCGCAAAGTATTCAGAGCTATGCGACACTGGCTACTATCATTTTCCAAACGAATCAGAACGAGCAGCACGGAGGACAGGCAATTCCCGCTTTCGACTTCTTCATGGCGAAAGGGGTGGCTAAGTCTTTCCGCAAACATCTGGCTTCTTTCATCAATTTCTATGTAGCGATGGAGAATGGCAGTCAGGCAGACGAGAAGGCAATCCGCACGTTAATCAAGGAATATCTTCCGTCTATCAAGTCGACTGAGGCAGAACGCGAGACATTACGCATCGCATTGATAGCGCTGCAAATCATTATAGATAAGGAACACCTGGCACGCATCACGGAGAAGGCATACCAGCAAACCCGCAAGGATACGCATCAGGCAATGGAAGGATTTATCCACAACCTGAACACGATGCACTCACGCGGCGGTAATCAGGTGGTATTCAGCTCTATCAATTACGGAACGGACACTTCTGCGGAAGGCCGTATGGTGATTGAGGAATTGCTGAAAGCTACGATTGAGGGCTTGGGCACACGGGGCGAGGTGCCTGTATTCCCGATTCAGATTTTCAAGGTGAAGGACGGGGTATCTTACTCGGAAAAGGATTTTGAGAAAGCGATGAAAGCGGAGAACATAGAGGATGCGATGAAGGACAGTTACGAAGCTCCGAACTTTGACCTGTTGCTGAAGGCTTGTCAGACTACCGCGAAAGCGCTGTTCCCGAACTTCATGTTCCTCGACACGCCTTTCAACACGAATGAGAAATGGAAAGCGGACGACCCGAAACGTTATATCTACGAATTGGCTACGATGGGTTGCCGCACACGTGTATTTGAGAATGTGGCGGGAGAAAAGTCTTCTTTGGGACGTGGTAATCTTTCTTTCACTACGCTGAATATGCCGAGACTGGCTATCGAAGCCCGCATCAAGGCTGAAAACCTGATAGAGGACGAACGCAATGCGGATGCTATCGAGCAGAAAGCGAAGGAGATTTTCATCGAGTCTGTACACACGATGTCTGCTTTGGTGGCCGACCAGCTTTACGAGCGTTATCAATATCAGCGCACGGCACTGGCTCGTCAGTTCCCGTTCATGATGGGAAATAACGTATGGAAAGGTGGCGCAGAGTTGAATCCGAACGAGCAGGTAGGCGATGTATTGCGCAGCGGTACGCTGGGAATCGGATTTATCGGCGGACACAATGCGATGGTGGCTCTTTACGGAAACGGACACGGACACAGCCGGAAGGCATGGGACACACTGTATGAAGCGGTGATGGAGATGAATAAGGTAGTGGACGAATACAAGGAGAAATATAATCTGAATTACTCTGTACTGGCTACTCCGGCGGAAGGGCTTTCAGGACGTTTCACGAAGATGGATCGCCGGAAATACGGTAAGATTCCGGGAGTGACGGATCGTGATTATTATGTAAACTCATTCCATGTGGATGTGAAAGAGCCGATCAGCATTGTGGAGAAGATTAAGAGCGAAGCTCCTTTCCATGCCATCACACGTGGCGGACACATCACATATGTGGAACTGGACGGTGAAGCGCAGAAGAATGTACGTGCCATCGCTAAAATTGTGAAGGTGATGCATGACGAAGGAATCGGCTACGGTTCTATCAATCACCCGGTGGACACTTGTCACAACTGCGGTTACAAAGGAGTGATTTTCGACAAATGTCCGGTTTGCCAAAGTGAAAGTATTCTCCGTATGCGCCGCATCACGGGTTATCTGACGGGCGACTTGAGTTCATGGAACTCTGCCAAACGGGCGGAAGAAAAAGACCGTGTGAAACATCTGTAAACCAATGAATTTATTAGGAACTTATCCTGAAACAATAGTGGACGGTGCAGGCATCCGGTATTCTATTTATCTTGCCGGATGCGCTCACCACTGCCACGGTTGCCACAACCCGGAAAGTTGGAATCCGAAAGCGGGGGAACTGTTGACGGAAGAGAAGGTTTCGTCTATCATCAGGGAGATTAAAGCGAATCCGTTGTTGGACGGGGTGACTTTCTCCGGTGGGGATCCTTTCTTTCATCCCGAAGAATTTCTGTCGCTTGCCAGGCGGGTGAAAGAAGAGACGGGGATGAATGTGTGGTGCTACACCGGGTACACGTATGAGGAGATTCAGGCGGAACCACGGTTGAAAGCCGTTCTTCCATACATTGATGTTTTGGTGGACGGACGTTTCGAGCAGTCGCTCTTTTCTCCTTATCTGGAGTTTCGGGGGAGTAGTAATCAGCGGATTCTGAAATTGAGGTAAACCTGCAATAGAACTTACACTGAAATTGAAGTAAATCTGAAGTTGAGATCAGGACTTCTCCACCACTAAAAAAACTTATTTTTCAAAGAAAACAAAAACACCTGTATGGTTGTTTTGTTTACTTTTACGGACAAAAGAGATTTCTACAAGAATAAGTTTTTTATGGTACAAACAATAAATACAACTCATAATATATCTGACGAATCCGACGGATTGCCGATGCCTAAACGTATTTGGGCGGTAGTATCCGTCGGATTCGCTCTTTGCATGTCTGTACTGGACATCAATATAGTCAATATCGTATTGCCTACGCTTTCGCACGACTTCGGGACAACGCCTGCCGTGACGACATGGATTATCAACGGGTATCAGTTGGCAATCGTTATTTCACTGTTGTCCTTTTCCGCTTTAGGCGAAATAATAGGTTACCGGAAGGTGTTTCTTTCGGGCATCGGATTGTTTTGTATCACTTCGCTGATTTGTGCGCTGTCCGATTCGTTTTGGACGCTGACGGTGGCACGTATTTTTCAAGGGTTCAGCGCTTCAGCTATTACAAGTGTGAATACGGCGCAGTTACGGTATATTTACCCGAAAAGTCAGATTGGCCGAGGGATGGGAATTAATGCGATGGTGGTGGCTATATCAGCGGCAGCCGGGCCTTCCGTGGCGAGTGGAATTCTTTCCATTGCCAGTTGGCATTGGTTGTTTGCTATCAATGTGCCGTTGGGAATTACGGCGCTGGTACTGGGTATCAAGCATTTGCCGAAGCAGGAAGAGCTTTCGAAACGGAAGTTCGATTATATCAGCGCCATAGCGAATGCGGTTACTTTCGGGTTGCTGATTTATACGCTGGATGGGTTTGCGCATCATGAGAAAATGGATTTCCTTGTTGTTCAGTTGGTGGTGTTAGCAGTGGTCGGGACGTATTATGTACGTCGGCAGTTGACACAGGCGACTCCACTCCTACCGCTCGATTTGCTGCGGATACCGATTTTCCGGTTGTCTATCCTGACTTCCATTTGTTCGTTTATTGCGCAGATGTCGGCAATGGTGTCTTTGCCGTTTTTCCTTCAGAATACGTTGGGGCATAGCGAGGTGATGACCGGGTTGCTGCTCACTCCGTGGCCGTTGGCAACGCTTGTCACGGCACCGTTGGCGGGATATCTCGTCGAACGGATTCATCCGGGGATATTGGGGAGCATCGGGATGGTTCTGTTTGCCGTCGGGCTGTTCTCGCTTTCAAGCCTGACTGCCGAGTCGTCTGATATCAGTATTATTTTGAGGTTGATGTTATGCGGTGCGGGATTCGGGCTGTTTCAGACGCCTAATAACAGTACGATTATCTCTTCAGCTCCGACACAGCGTTCGGGCGGAGCCAGTGGAATGTTGGGGATGGCTCGCTTGATGGGACAGACAACGGGAACGACGTTGGTGGCTTTGCTTTTCAGCTTTGTCACACATGACCGGAGCACGGCTGTCTGCTTGATGGTAGGAAGCGGATTTGCTGTTGTGGCGGCTATCGTCAGCAGTTTGAGGTTGTCACAGCCTTCTACGCTAAAAAGCAAATAACGTCAGTTCGATATAAGAGCAGTCCACATGGTTACGTTAAATAGAAACGTACAATCCAAACAAGTTAAATTGAAAATGAAAAGGCACGGATTACGCGGATTTCACGGTAGTTAATCATTTATGATGTGATTAACCAAAACCGTGAAATCCGTGTAATCCGTGCCTAAACCTATTTTTTAGAAGTTAGAAGAAGAACCTCAATATATCATTAAAATTCGCCCAAATCAGCAGGCCGAAAAGCAAAACCATACCGGTCATCTGGGCATACTCCATGAACTTGTCGCTTGGTTTGCGACGGGCTATCATTTCATAGAACAGGAACAGGACGTGACCACCGTCAAGTGCGGGGATGGGCAGGATGTTCATGAAAGCCAGGATAATGGAAAGGAAGGCTGTCATGTACCAGAATTGATGCCAGTCCCATGTTGCGGGGAAGATACTGCCTATGGTTCCGAAACCACCCAGTTGCTTCGCTCCTTCTTTGGAGAAAAGGTATTTCATGTTGCCAACGTAACCTTTCAGGGTTTTTACACCGAGGGATACACCGGCGGGGGAAGATTCGAGGAAAGCGTATTGTTTCTTCACCATTGGCAGCAGACGGTCTGTCACCAGGCAGGCGGATACTCCCATAAGGTAGGCGGAGTCTACACGCATGCTTAATGTGTCTGTCACGCCACCACGTACGTAGGTCAGTGTGATGAGACGTGGGTCGATGCTGTCTTTGAGCAGAGTGGCTTCGTTTTTCTTGCGCTCTGCCATTGTTTCTTTGAAGTCGGAGAAGGAGATTGGTTTTCCGTTCAGGGCGATGATGCTGTCGCCCGGCAGGATGCCTGCCTGCGCAGCGGGAGAGTTCACCATTACACTGTCGATAACGTATGGGAAACGATAGGATGCAAAGCGGACGCTGTCTGCCAACAGGCGTTGCATCAGGTCTTCGGGAATGTAAACAGATGCTTTCGCGCCGTTACGGAGAACGCTTACTTCACGGGCATCGGCTATTTGGCTTAACATATCGCCGTCATAACGTTCGAAAGGAACGCCGTCGGCAGAGAGAAGTATGTCACCGTCCCGGAAGCCGACTGATTTGGCGGTTTCGTTGAAGTCCATACCGAGGGGGGCTTCCTGTACCTTTATATATTGGTCGCCCCAAGCAAAGAGTATCATCGAGTAGATGAAGAGCGCCAGCAAGAAGTTGAACAGTACGCCGCCGACCATGATTAACAGGCGTTGCCACGCCGGTTTGGAACGGAATTCCCACGGTTGTTCGGGTTGTTTCATCTGTTCGGTATCCATTGATTCATCAATCATACCGGCTATCTTTACGTAGCCGCCCAGTGGCAGCCAGCCTACGGTATATTCTGTTTCACTTTTCTTCGGTTTGAACTTAAACAGGGTGAACCAAGGGTCAAAGAATAAGCAGAATTTTTCTACGCGTACCTTAAACAAACGGGCAAAGAGAAAATGCCCGCCTTCATGAATGACGACGAGCAAAGACAAGCTCATAATCAATTGCAGGGCACGAATCAAAAATGTTTCCATGTTTATTATTTACTATTTACAATTTACTAATTACTATTTACAAAATACTATTTACGAATTACCGTTTTTTGCTCAGAGACTTTGCCGGCACACGAGTTCGGAAGCTATTCTTCGTGCTTCTGCGTCGGTGGCTACATAGTCGTCATATGTAGGATTCGCTATAAACATAGCGCGTTCCATGGTCTTTTCTATTACGTCGCTCATGGCGAGGAAGCTGATGCCGTCTTTCAGGAAGGAGGCTACCACTACTTCGTTGGCGGCATTGACGATACAAGGCATATTGCCACCCCGGTACATGGCTTCATAGGCCAGGGCGAGGTTGCGGAATCGTTTTGTATCCGGTTGCTCGAATGTCAGGTTTGTGCACTTGGCAAAGTCGAGACGCTCGAAAGAAGAGCTGATACGGTCGGGGTAAGAGAAAGCGTACTGGATGGGCAGGCGCATATCGGGCATGCCTAGTTGGGCTTTCACTGCACCGTCCTCAAACTGCACCATCGAGTGGATGACGGATTGGGGATGTACCACTACTTCGATTTGGCTGGGCTGGACGCCAAACAGCCATTTGGCTTCGATTACCTCGAAACCTTTGTTCATCATGGAGGCGGAGTCGATGGTTATCTTGGCTCCCATCTCCCAGTTGGGATGCTTCAGGGCTTGCGCTTTGGTAACAGATTTTAGTTGTTCCAGGGTGCAGGTGCGGAAAGGGCCGCCTGAAGCGGTTAGTATTACTTTTTCTATCGGGTTGCCGACTTCTCCTGCCAAACACTGGAACACCGCCGAGTGCTCGGAATCTACGGGCAGAATCGGTGTGCGGTATTGTTGCGCTAATTGATTAATCAGTTCGCCGGCTACGACGAGCGTTTCTTTGTTTGCCAGCGCGATGGCTTTCCTGGCACGGATGGCGTTAATAGTAGGTTTCAGTCCGGCGTAACCAACCATGGCTGTCAATACCATGTCGATGGGACCGGCTTCCACAATCTGACAGATGGCATCGGTTCCTGCATATACCTTGATGGGCAGGTCGCTCAATGCTTCTTTCAATTCAGAATACTTTTCCTCGTTGGCTATCACGACTACTTCCGGCTGGAACTTCCGTGCCTGGGCAATCAGTAGTTCCACGCGGTTGTTGGCTGTCAGTGCATAGGCTTCGTACAGGTCGAGATGTTCCTCGATAACCTGCAATGCCTGTGTACCGATAGAGCCTGTGGAACCTAAGATGGCTATTTGTTTCTTCTTTTTATTCTTTTCTATATTCATTTTTAAAATACGATATATTTTTCCGGATTCACCGGATGACCTTTGTACCAAAGCTCGAAATGCAGATGCGGGCCTGTGCTAAGAGTTCCGCTGTTTCCTACTAAGGCAATGGCTTCACCACCTTTCACACGGTCTCCTTCTTTTTTGAGCAGGGAACCGCAGTGTTTATAAATCGAGATTAAATCCTGATTATGCTGTACGCCAATCAGATAACCTGTTTCGGCGGTGTATGTGCTGAGGATAACGGTTCCGTCCATCGTAGCCAACACACTCTCGTTGGGGTTGGCGGCAATGTCCGTGCCGAAATGTTTCTTTTCTGCGTTGAAGTGGTCGGAAACCATTCCACGGGTGGGGCGATACAGGATTAACCCCGTTACGTCCGGTTGGGAAGTGATGGATGTCAGGTTGTATTTCTCGTTTTCCTCGTACTGGCGGCGGAATTCTTCTTCGCGCTTGGTGCGTTCCATCAATGTGTCTTCACGGACGGCGGTCAGTGAGTCGAGCGTCTGCACGCTGTCGATGGGGACTTTGCCGCTGAAAATATCCTGAATGTTCATAATGTAAAGGTTCTGCCGGTTGAGAACCTCTTGTAGGGAGTCCACACGCAGGGCGTTGTCTACGATTTGGGAACGGACTTCACTGTTCATGTAGCCCGGAAGGTAGTTGCGCAAAGGAGTAAAGGCAATGATGCAGGCGGCAATCAGGAAAAGTACTGCCAGTACACAGAGTAACACCGAAAGGCCATTGAGTTTGGATACACGAAGTCCCACAATCTCTTCAAGCGTATTCTCATTGACAATCGTCAATTTATACTTGAACTTGAAATTTTTCCAGAAAGCTTTACTTCGTCTTTTCTTCGGCATCTTTGGTAATTAAAAAATTAAAATAAAAATTCGGGACTTGTACTATTTTTCAGGCACGGATTACACGGATTTCACGGTTTTTGTCAATCAAGGTTCGCAAGGGAACCGTGTCATCCGTGCCTGATTTTATCCGGAAGCCGTGTCATCCGCCTCCAGTTCATCCAGGTTCAGCAACCCTTCGGGAAGCTCTACGGTAATGAGTTTTTGTTTCTGGTCTATGCCTAGGATAAATTCTTCCTGGGCGGGAACTAACAGTTCTTCATCGTCTTTTTCGACTACGAAGAGGGTATTGACGGTGGTTGTATCTACATCGACCACTTCGCCCAAAGACCCGTGGTGGATGTCTTCCATCTGGAAACCGATAAAGAAGTTCCAGGACAATTCACCGTCTTCGGCTTCTTCAGCGTGCTTCACGGGGAAGTAGACTTCTATATTGGTGAACATCCGGGCACGTTCGGCGGTATCTATTCCTTCCAGTTTCACCAGGGCGGTGGAGTCTGAACGGAAGCGGTATTCTTCGATGAAGAAGGGCACGAAGATGCCGTCGAGCAGGCAGACCAGATAATCGCAGTCCGCCCGGTCGAAAATATCGTCCGTGAAAGTGAACTGCAACTCGCCGTGAATGCCGTGAGGTTTGTTGAATAATCCTATTTTATATACTTCTTCTTTCTTTATCATATTCGGGTGATTCGGGCTCCGATGGCGTTCAGACGTCCTTCGATGTTCTGATAACCGCGGTCTATTTGTTCAATATTACTAATGGTACTGGTTCCCTCGGCGCTCATGGCAGCAATCAGAAGGGCGATACCTGCACGTATGTCCGGAGACGTCATGCGGGCACCGCGCAGTTTGAAGCCGTGGTTGTGTCCGATGACTACCGCACGGTGAGGGTCACAGAGAATGATTTGTGCACCCATGTCTATGAGTTTGTCTACGAAGAACAGGCGGCTTTCGAACATTTTCTGATGGATGAGTACGCTTCCTTTGGCTTGGGTGGCTACTACGAGCATCACGCTCAGTAAGTCAGGTGTCAGTCCCGGCCAGGTGGCGTCGGCTATGGTCATGATGGAGCCGTCGATAAAGGATTCTATCTCGTATGTCTCTTGCGCGGGAACGTAAATGTCGTCTCCCCTTTGTTCGAGCTTGATGCCCAAACGGCGGAAGTTCTCGGGGATGATGCCCAGATTCTCGTAAGAGACATTCTTTATGGTAATTTCGCTTTTTGTCATGGCTGCCATGCCGATGAAACTGCCGACTTCAATCATATCGGGCAGTACGGTGTGCTGCGCGCCATGCAGTGCTTCCACGCCTTCAATGGTGAGGAGGTTGGATGCGATGCCGCTGATTTTCGCTCCCATGTGGTTGAGCAGGCGGCAGAGCTGTTGCAAGTACGGTTCGCAGGCAGCGTTGTAGATGGTGGTAGTGCCTTTGGCAAGTACGGCGGCCATCACTATATTGGCGGTTCCGGTGACGGATGCTTCGTCGAGCAACATATAGTTACCGCGAAGCTTGTCGGCGGTGATTTCGTAGATTCCACGTTCCTCGTCGTAGCGGAAATCCGCACCCAGGGCTTGAATGCCGACAAAGTGAGTGTCCAGGCGACGGCGACCGATTTTGTCTCCACCCGGTTTGGATATCAGTGCTTTGCCGAAGCGTGCAACCATCGGCCCGATTAGCATCACAGAACCACGCAGACTGGAACATTTCTTCAGAAATTCATCGCTTTCGAGATAAGCGAGGTCTACGTTTTCAGCCTTAAAGCTATAAGAGTCAATGCTTTTTTTTGCAACTGTGACACCCATCTCACGCAGGAGCTGTATCAGGTTGTTGACATCCAAAATGTCAGGTATATTGTTCACTGTCACTTCCTCACTGGTCAGCAACGTGGCACAGATTATCTGCAAAACTTCGTTTTTGGCACCTTGCGGATGAATTTCCCCGCAGAGCCGATGTCCCCCTTCAATTACAAATGAAGCCATTGATATTTAGTTTTAAGTATTAAGTATTAGCGTCATGTATCAAAGTAGCAGGCATTAAATATCAGGTATTTACTTAATCCCTAATACTTTTTCCTAATATCTTCTCTTAGTGTTCTGACGGTTATTGGTATAGTTCGTCTTCGGACGATAGTTCTGGTTCAAACGTTCTGCCA
This sequence comes from Bacteroides congonensis, assembly GCF_900130125.1. Lineage (GTDB taxonomy): Bacteria > Bacteroidota > Bacteroidia > Bacteroidales > Bacteroidaceae > Bacteroides > Bacteroides congonensis. The sequence continues at coordinate 635,151 of NZ_FQXY01000008.1, read as the reverse complement.
TCAGGCGGACGATATCATCCGTCATCTGAAGTTTGCCGTCGGAAAGTTCGTAGAGGTCTTCGGCAATCTTCTTGTCGTCTACCGTATCCTTGTTCCATGCCATGTAGTCCTTCTTCATGTGGTTGCAGATGAGGGCTACGAGGTTTCTCTTTTCGTTTCCTTCGGGAAATTCGATGGCTTTCTTTATCAGAATTTCCAATGTGCGTCCGTAGTGACGGTAACGCATACGGGAAGTGTAATAAGGAATGTGGTCTGGACGTGTCACCAGGTTATCTTCACGGATAATTTCATAAGGATAGTCGATATCCAGTTCGAAACCGGACATGATGGCGAGGTGATCCCACAATTTATGCTTGAAATCGGGCACATCACGCAGATGAGGGAACATATTTCCCATGATGTTGATGATAGTGTTGGCACAACGCTGACGTTCTGCACGATCCTGGATAGTCAATGCATAATCGACCATGTTCTGGATGCTGCGTCCGTATTCAGGAAGCGGCATTCTTTTCTGTTGAGTGTTATATTGCATATCTTTAATGGATAATTCTACAATGGATGATGGATAATTCATAACAAGCAAGTCTTATAATAGTTTTTTAGGCATGGAAGCTACGAATTCTTTCAGGTAGAAAGGTTCGAAGTAGGCCACGTCTTTGTAATCTTCGGTGGCTACCGCTTTCTCTGCCAGCGGGAACATCATTTTTGCCAGCGGGTGGATGTCATCGATAAAATGCGCGTTGGGATGCGTAATCTTTTCGCGGCATTTGGCGGCTCCGTTGCCGTAGAAGTAGACAGGCTGGCGGTCGAGATATTCCAGATAAGACGTTTCGTCGACGATGTCGGCGGCGATGGCACGCTTCACGTTCAAGCCCCGGTCGTAGATGGCTGCATAGACTTCCATGCGGCGTGCATCTATCATCGGGCAGAGCAACGCGTCTTCGGGCAGGTCGTGATACAACAGCACGGGGACGCTCAATACTTCAAGCGTCTGTATTCCTATCAAGGGGACATTGCGTCCGTAACAAACTCCTTTTGCCATCGAAACCCCTATCCGAAGTCCTGTATAAGAACCCGGGCCGCAACTCACCGCGACCGCATCCAACGGGATGGCATGACTGTCAATGAAAGACAACGCTTCATCTACAAATACTCCCAGAGACACGGCGTGTGAAGGGCCTTTCAAGTCTTCTTTCACAAAAATCGTCTGTCCGTCTTGACTGGCCGCTACCGAGCAAACAGAGGTAGAGGTTTCAATATTCAGTATACACGACATAAAAATCAACTTATTAAATTGTCGCAAATTTACGTGATTATTTCCAATTCTTAAAATATTCGTGTACTTTTGCACAAAACTTTAAGTTTATGATACAGTCTATGACAGGATACGGCAAAGCTACGGCCGAACTCCCCGATAAAAAAATAAATGTAGAAATCAAGTCGCTCAACAGCAAAGCGATGGACTTGTCCACCCGTATTGCTCCGGCTTACCGTGAAAAAGAGATTGAAATCCGCAACGAGATTTCGAAAGTGCTGGAACGTGGAAAGGTTGACTTCAGCCTGTGGATTGAGAAGAAAGAGGGTGCGGACGCTATCCCTGTCAATAAAGCAATTCTTGAAAATTACTATCTTCAACTGGATTCAATCTGCAACGAACTGGGTATTCCTCGTCCGGAACCGGGAGACTGGCTTCAGGTATTGCTCCGCATGCCGGACGTGATGTCGAAAACGGAAATTCAGGAACTTTCGGAAGAGGAATGGAATACGGTTCATGCCACTGTACTCGAAGCGGTCGGCCATCTGGTGGATTTCCGCAAGCAGGAAGGCGCCGCACTGGAAAAGAAATTCCGTGAGAAGATTGCGAATATCAACAGCTTGCTCGAAAAAATCACTCCGTACGAGAAGGAACGTGTAGAGAAGGTGAAAGAACGTATCACGGATGCTCTCGAAAAGACTTTGAGCGTGGATTACGATAAGAACCGCCTGGAACAGGAGTTGATTTATTATATCGAGAAACTAGACGTGAACGAAGAGAAGCAACGCTTGGGCAATCATCTGAAATATTTTATCAGTACGATGGAAAGTGGTAGCGGACAGGGCAAGAAACTCGGATTTATCGCTCAGGAGATGGGGCGTGAAATCAATACGCTGGGCAGCAAGTCCAATCACGCAGAAATGCAGAAAATCGTCGTTCAGATGAAGGATGAGTTGGAACAGATTAAGGAGCAGGTGTTGAACGTTATGTAATTCAAGTCTTGAATGTAATTTAAACATTGAATGTAATTTAAATTTTGAGTGTAATTCAAATCATTTCACCAATGACAGGCAAATTAATTATTTTCTCTGCTCCGTCAGGGTCAGGCAAATCTACTATCATCAATTATCTGCTGACGCAGAACTTGAATCTTGCGTTTTCTATCTCTGCCACCAGTCGTCCGCCGCGTGGAACAGAGCAGCACGGGATTGAATATTTCTTTCTTACTCCCGAAGAGTTTCGCTGCCGCATAGAGAACAATGAATTTCTTGAATACGAAGAAGTATACAAAGACCGCTATTACGGCACGCTGAAAGCACAAGTGGAGAAGCAACTGGAAGCCGGACAGAATGTGGTATTCGATGTCGATGTGGTAGGCGGGTGCAATATCAAGAAGTTTTATGGCGACCGGGCTTTGTCGGTGTTCGTACAGCCGCCTTCGGTGGAAGAACTGCGCTGCCGGTTGGAAGGTCGCGGAACAGATGCGCCTGAGGTGATTGAAAGCCGCATCGCGAAGGCAGAGTATGAATTAGGTTTTGCTCCGCAGTTTGATTGTGTCATCGTGAATGATAATTTGGAAATAGCTAAGGGGGAAGCTTTGAAGGTTATCAGGGAATTCTTGGAAAAATAACGAAGTAGAGGGATGGCGGAAAAAGTCAGCAAACCAAAAATTGGAATCTTTAGCGGGTCATTCAATCCGATTCATATCGGGCATCTCGCTTTAGCCAATTATCTTTGTGAGTACGAGGGATTGGACGAAATTTGGTTTATGGTCAGCCCGCAAAACCCTTTAAAAACGCAGGATGAGTTATGGAGTGACGAGCTCCGTCTTCAATTAGTCAGGTTATCTATCAGTGATTATCCTCGCTTTCAAGTCTCGGATTTCGAGTGTCATCTGCCACGCCCTTCTTACAGCGTACATACATTGGAGAAATTGCGCGAAGCGTATCCCGAACGTGAATTTCATTTTATCATCGGTTCGGATAATTGGGCACGCTTCGACCGTTGGTATCAGTCGGAGCGTATCATCAAGGAGAACCAAATCATCATTTACCCCCGTCCGGGCTTTCCCGTGAATAAAGAGGAATTGCCGGAAACGGTACGTCTCGTTCACTCCCCTGTGTTCGAAATCAGTTCTACATTTATCCGTGAGGCTTTGGACGCAGGAAAAGATATCCGATATTTTCTGCATCCGAAAGTTTGGGAAGCTATAAAAGGCTTGAGAAATACTTAAAGCACATATCCGACGGAATACAACGGGTAATTTGTCATCCAATCCTGCTCCCGATAATCGGACATAGAAAATCGAACACCATGTAGTGCTGTATTCTTTTCAATAAAAGAACGCAGGCTTTTTGACTGCAAATTCTCCTCAGCTTTTACTTCGACCGGAATAATCCGAATATCCTTTTGCAGAAGAAAATCCAATTCTCCCCTGGAAGTATCCGAAGACCAATAATATACATTCAATCCTTTTATAGACTTCAATTGCTGCAATACATATTGCTCGGTTATTGCTCCTTTATAATCAGTAAATAAGACATTACCCTCTAGTAAAGCCTGTGGCGGCAGTCCACTCATTGCCCCCATCAGTCCGGTATCCAGCAGAAACAATTTAAAAGCCGAAAAGTCTTCATAGGCGGACAAAGGAATCCCGCCTTTCTTCACCCGGTTTACCTTATAAATAAGTCCTGCATCCATCAACCACTCTATAGCCAGTTCAAAATCTTTAGCTCTTGCCCCTTCTTTCACCATTCTATAGATAAACTTACGATTCTCTTTCGCCAACTGCGCCGGCACCGAACGCCACACCATACGAATACGGGGTACTTCGACAATTGGCACGTGCTTGGAGAAGTCACGGTCATAAGAATCCAAAATATTTTGTTGCAACCGGCGTACTTCCGCATAGTCTTTATGCTCTATAAAAGCATTCACTACCTCGGGCATTCCACCTATAAAATAATATTGCTTTAGAAAATCAATGAACTTCGAGCGAAAAGCAGATATCAACTTCCAGTCTTGTTTTACAAGTAAGCGGGCAAAAGACTCCTGCCCCGCAGCTTCCAAAAACTCGGAAAAAGAAAGCGGATACAAATCTATAAAATCAACCTTTCCCACCGGAAAAGAGTCATTCTTGTGCATAGCAATACCCAGCAAAGAACCTGCCGCAACCACATGATATTGTGGCGCCTTCTCCTGAAAATATTTCAAAGCTGTCAGTCCGCGCGATGCCTCTTGAAGTTCATCAAAGATAATTAATGTATCAGTATCCACTACTACTCCGGTGACCAACTGTATAGCCATCAGAACACGTTCAATATCAAAATCCTTCTGAAAAACGTCCTTCATCACTTCGTTATCTTCGAAGTTGATATAAGCAAACTGTTTATACGAAGTTGCAGCAAATTCCTTCATCAGCCATGTTTTCCCCACCTGGCGTGCACCACGAATTATCAAAGGCTTCCTCGAAGCCTTTGATTTCCAATCATACAACTGCTGCATTGCGTCTCTTCTCATTCTTCTTTTCTTTTATTATCAACTACTTATGAGATACAAATATAAACAGCAAAGAGGAGACTTACAAAAAGTCGCACCAAAAAGTGCAGGATTTAACACAAAGTGGTACAGAAAAGTGTAGTAAACATGCAAAAAGTCGTGCAGAAAAGTGTGATATTCTACAGAAAGTGATGCAAGAAAGTGTACTTACTCCGTCAGCCGATGGAGCGTTATCATTACTATTTCTGCCGGAGCACCGATACGGATTGGCATTTGTGAGGTACCGATACCATTGGTGACAATCAAGGGAATCTTTGCCGAGTTATAAGCCAGTCCGGTCACGAAACGATTGCCGTAATGCGAGGGCAGTATCGGAGCAACTCCAAATATACGGACTTGTCCGCCATGTGTATGTCCCGCCAAGGCGAGGTCGGTGTTGGCTATCGAAACGTCTTCTATATAATCCGGTGTGTGCACGAGCAGGATCACGAAGTCTTTGGGAGAAAGTGCCAAAGACGGTGATACGCCATTGCGGGCAAGGTCGAAAGGGTTGCGCACTCCGGCGATGAGAATCTGCTGGCCGTCTCTGCGAAGCGTATCCACTTTATGTTCCAGCACACGCATTCCGTAATATTCCATCGTACGTACAATATCGTCGTGGCAACGTTCATAGTCGTTATTCCCCATCACTCCATAAGTTCCCATCGGTGTCTTTACGCGCGAAAGTGCGGCAAATAGAGGTTCTACGTATTCGCAGCCTTCCTGGTAATCACCGCCCATCAAGAGAACATCCGCCTTTTGAGCAATCAAGAGATTGACAAGGCTGTTCAAGCCTTGTTCTTTGAATAAGCTCTTATAGTGCAAGTCGGAAATGAAAGCGATGCGGAAACCCTCGAATGCTTCGGGAACGTCACGGTGAGTAAAGTCGTAGTTCACGACACGGTCTATGCCCGTATAGGCAGAAGAGAGTTTGACTGTCGAAGAGGTTATCTTTGTGCCACGAAGCACCCAGTCAGAGTGTTGGTCGTCGGCAAGGGTTTCTTGTTTCTTGGGTGTACGTTTCTTGTTTTTTGAGACGTCCAAGTCTTTGAGTTGCGAATGGTCGGGATTGAACATTTCGGCAATGGCGCCGGTAGTATCCGTTATATCCGTGGAAACGGAGTCGATGTTCAAAACTGGGCGTGGCAAGGTTGCTACCAGGTTCTTTTTCGATTTGCAAGAAACCAACAAAAGCAACGTCAACAGGATAAAAGGGTATATTGTTTTCTTCATTTTCTATTTATTTATCTCTTAATATTCTCTCTATTTTTCTCTTAGTTATTTTTCTATTGCTCTTAGTTTTCTCTGCATACTTTCTTAATCTTCTTTACATATTTCCTCAATCTTCTCCATATATTCTCTATAGTTTGAAGTTTTTTGGGGCGTAAAGATACGAAAAATCATGTATCTTTGTCCGTCAAAACTCTTTATAATATATAAAAGTATGGAAGCAGTAAAGCGTAACTCATTACAAGCATGGATATTAGCAGCACGTCCCAAGACACTCACAGGAGCCATTACACCAGTCTTGATAGGTACGGCACTCGCCACGATGGACGGACATTTTCATTGGTTGCCCGCACTTATCTGCTGCCTGTTTGCGAGTTTGATGCAGATTGCCGCCAATTTCATCAATGACCTTTTCGACTTTCTCAAAGGAACCGACCGTGAAGACCGCCTGGGCCCTGAACGCGCCTGCGCGCAAGGATGGATTTCTCCGCAAGCGATGAAAACAGGAATTATTGTGACCGTTGCCCTTGCCTGTCTTATCGGTTGCACATTGCTTTTCTTTGCCGGATGGGAGCTTATTATTGTCGGAGTACTTTGCGTATTATTCGCTTTCCTTTATACTACGGGGCCTTATCCCCTCTCCTACAATGGTTGGGGAGATATACTGGTCATTGTCTTTTTTGGATTCGTACCCGTGGGCGGAACTTATTATGTGCAAGCGTTGACATGGACGCCGGATGTCACCGTCGCTTCCCTTGTCTGCGGACTGCTTATCGACACTTTACTGGTAGTAAACAACTATCGGGATCGCGAAGCGGATGCACGGAGCGGAAAACGAACGGTTATTGTCCGTTTCGGTGAGAAGTTCGGACGCTATTTCTATCTGACACTAGGAATTGCGGCTTCTCTCCTCTGCCTGTTTTTCCTTTTTGAAGGACATATCTATGCCGCCCTTCTCCCGCAACTTTACCTGATTCCGCATTTCCTCACCTGGAGACGGATGGTAAATATATACAGTGGCAAAAAATTAAACAGCATATTAGGCGAGACTTCACGCAATATGCTGCTTATGGGTATTCTTTTATCTATCGGAATGGTTCTTTAAAAATGAAGAATGAAGAAAACTCTTCATTCATTCAATTTAAGAACTCTTCTTTATTTTCCGTACATCTTTTCGTAATATCCCTGATAATCGCCACTGGTAACTTCTTCCACCCAGGCTTGATTTTCCAAATACCATTCGATAGTCTTCACAATTCCAACTTCGAATTTCGTTTCCGGATACCAGCCTAAAGCATCTGTAATCTTCGTCGGGTCGATAGCGTAACGCTGGTCGTGTCCCAAACGGTCTTTGACAAAAGTAATCAGGTCTTCGTTAATCCAATCAATAGAAATCTCACCGTTGGCATCTTTCACTTTCTTCTTGAGAATCTTGCGATATTCGGGGTTCTCCGTCATCAGACGGTGAATGGTAGAGATAGTCAACTTCACAATTTCGAGATTTGTCTTCTCGTTGTGTCCACCTACGTTGTACACTTCACCTTCCTTACCTTCACGCACTACGACGTCAATCGCTTTGCAGTGGTCTTCCACATAAAGCCAGTCGCGCACGTTGCTGCCGTCACCGTAGACAGGCAGATGCTTTCCTTCGAGGATATTCTTGATTATCAACGGAATCAACTTCTCAGGAAAATGATACGGGCCATAGTTATTTGAACAGCGGGTAATCGTAACCGGCATCTTATACGTGTCATGATAAGCCATTACGAACATATCCGCGCTCGTTTTGGAAGCACTGTACGGGCTGTGAGGACAAAGCGGGGTAGCCTCGGTGAAATACCCTTCAGCTCCGAGCGAACCGTACACCTCATCGGTAGATACCTGATGATAGCGTACACCCTTTCTCCAGGTCGGGTAACCATGTTCGTCTTTACCCATCACCCATGCGCGACGTGCGCAATCCAACAAGTTCTGTGTCCCGAGAATATTCGTAATCAGGAACAGTTGCGGATTTTCGATACTGCGGTCTACATGACTTTCGGCAGCAAAATTCACCACATAGTCAAAACGATACTCAGCAAAAAGACCGTCCACCACATCGCGGCTGCAAATATCTCCCTTGATAAAAAAGCAGCGTTCGTTGTCGATGTCTTTGGCAATCGTCCCCAAGTTACCCGCATACGTCAGAGCGTCCAGTATCACGACTTTGACGTCGCTATACTTGCCCAAGATGTACTTAATGTAATTCGCGCCGATAAAACCTGCGGCACCGGTCACTAGATAAGTTTTCATATGTTATTTATTATGTTGATTTTAGGATTGTTTCGCCAATTCGATAAGGTATTTTCCATACTCGGTCTTTTCGAGCCGCTGTCCCAACAGAAGCAACTGTTCCGTAGGAATCCATCCCTGACGCCAGGCTATTTCTTCGATACAACTCACGTAGAAACCCTGACGGTTCTGAATGGTAGCGACAAAATTGGAAGCTTCCAGCAGACTGTCGCAATTTCCCGTATCCAGCCAAGCGAATCCGCGTCCGAACAGCTCCACTTTCAACGTACCTTCTTCCAGATAAAGGCGGTTCAAATCCGTTATTTCATATTCTCCACGTGCCGAAGGGCGGAGAGCCGCCGCTTTTTCCGTCACACTGGCATCATAAAAGTAGAGTCCAGGCACGGCATAATTGCTTTTAGGCACTTCCGGCTTTTCTTCCAAAGAAATCACATTTCCCTGTTCGTCGAACTCCACGACACCATAAGCGCGCGGGTCTTTCACGTAATAACCGAAGATACAAGCCCCTTTCTCCGTACTGGCAGCCCGACGAAGCATAGCGGAAAATCCCTGTCCGTAGAACATATTATCACCCAGAATCAAGCATCCCGCTTCACCGTCCAGAAAGTCGGCCCCCAGGACGAAAGCCTGTGCCAGTCCGTTGGGCTGTTCCTGAATCTTATAAGAGAAGGACATTCCCAACTCTTCACCCGTTCCCAGCAAGTCGCGAAACATCGGCAAGTCACGCGGAGTCGAGATTATCAACACCTCACGTATTCCCGCCAACATCAACGTAGACAATGGATAATAAATCATCGGTTTGTCATACACAGGCATAATCTGTTTGGAAATCGCTTTAGAAAGCGGATAAAGACGGGTGGCACTTCCCCCGGCGAGAATAATTCCTTTCATGTTCGTCTGAGTTAAATCATTAACTGCGTGCAAAGGTCGGAAAGAAATCTGAAATGACAAAAATAATGAGCCAATATTTCAATATGCCGACCTGCCTATTTACTGTCTTGTCGTTTAATCGGACAGCATCACATTGGTGAATTAACACATTATTTATCCGCCAGTTCGACAACTTCCAGGTCACTGAACGCCCCTTGGTCGATTACAAACCGCACCAACGTCCGCACCTTATGAAAGCCGGACATCCCTGCCGCCCCCGGATTGATATGCAACATGTCGAGCGTCTTGTCATACTTCACCTTTAATATATGCGAATGTCCGCTGATAAAAAGTTTTGGCGGACGCGCCATGAGACTGCCGATTATCGAAGGGTCATACTTCCCCGGATAACCGCCGATATGCTTTATCAGCACCTCCGCGCCATCCACCGTAAAACGGTTCACCTGTGGAAACAGTTTCCTGATTTCCTGCCCGTCTATATTTCCATAGACCGCCCTGAACGTCCGGAACGCCGCCAACTTCTCCGCAACTTCCACTGAACCAATGTCTCCAGCATGCCAAATCTCGTCGCACGGCTCGAAATATTCCAGATATTTCTCGTCCCAGTAAGCGTGAGTATCTGATAATAATCCAATTCTTGTCATAAAATTCTTTGTTTAATCCCACAAAGATACTATATTTGGAAAAATCTTAAAGCACATGGAAAGCAAATATAATTATTTTAAGCGAGATATCAGTTGGCTATCATTCAACTACCGCGTATTGATGGAGGCTTTGGACGAGCATCTCCCGCTCTACGAGCGCATTAATTTCATTTCCATCTACTCTTCCAACCTCGAAGAATTTTACAAAATCCGTGTGGCCGACCATAAGGCGGTCGCTTCGGGAGCCACGGAAAGCGACGAAGAAACCGTACAATCCGCCCGCGAACTCGTAGAAGAAATCAACCGGGAAGTCAATCGGCAACTGGACGACCGTGTGCTTATCTACGAGCAAAAGATACTGCCCGCCCTGCGCAAAAACCATATCATATTCTATCAGGACAGACACGTAGAACCGTTCCATCAGAAATTTATCAAAGACTTCTTCAAAGAAGAAATCTTCCCCTACCTGCAACCGGTACCCGTATCCAAAGATAAAATCGTCTCCTTCCTCCGAGACAACCGGCTTTATCTTGCCATTCGTGTCTATCTGAAAAACGATACCGACAAGGCAGACACCCCAAAAGAAAACGCCCAACGCATCCCCTACTACTTCGTCATGAAGCAACCGTACGCCAAAGTCCCCCGCTTCATCGAACTCCCGTCTCACGAGAAGAACCACTACCTGATGTTCACCGAAGACATCATCAAGGCAAACCTCAACCTCATCTTCCCCGGCTACGACATCGACTCGAGCTACTGCATCAAAATCTCCCGCGATGCCGACATCCTGATTGACGACACCGCCAGCAGTGCCGACCTCGTAGCCCAACTGAAGAAAAAAGTTAAGAAACGCAAGATAGGCGACGTATGCCGTTTTGTCTACGACCGTGCCATGCCGCAAGACTTCCTTGACTTCCTCGTAGATGCCTTCCACATCCACCGTGACGAACTCGTCCCCGGCGACAAGCACCTGAACCTGGAAGACCTGCGCCATCTCCCCAACCCGAACAAATCCCTGCACACGGTTGAGAAACCGAAACCGATGAAGCTCACCATCCTTGACGAAAAGGAATCCATCTTCAACTATGTCGCCCAAAAGGATTTGCTCTTATATTACCCTTACCACTCTTTCGAGCACTTCATCCACTTTCTCTACGAAGCCGTTCACAACCCGGAAACCCGTGAAATCATGGTGACGCAATACCGCGTAGCCGAAAATTCCGCCGTCATCAACACCCTGATAGCCGCCGCCCAAAACGGCAAGAAAGTCACCGTATTCGTAGAACTGAAAGCCCGTTTCGACGAAGAGAACAACCTCGCCACCGCCGAAATGATGCAAGCCGCCGGCATCAAAATAATATACAGCATCCCCGGCCTGAAAGTCCACGCCAAGGTAGCCCTCATCCGCCGCCGCGGCCTGAACGGCGAAAAGCTCCCTAGCTACGCCTACATCAGTACCGGCAACTTCAACGAGAAGACCGCCACCCTCTACGCCGACTGCGGACTCTTCACCTGCCGCAAGGAGATAGTGAACGACCTCTACAACCTCTTCCGCACCCTCCAAGGCAAGGAAAGCCCGAAATTCACCACCCTCCTCGTCGCCCGCTTCAACCTCATTCCCGAGTTGAACCGCCTCATCGACCGTGAAATCTCCCTTGCCGACGAAGGCAAGCAAGGCCGTATCATCCTCAAAATGAACGCTCTCCAAGACCCCACCATGATAGACCGCCTTTACGAAGCATCCGAACACGGCGTACAAATCGACCTCATCGTCCGTGGCATCTGCTGTCTCATCCCCGGCCAGTCATACAGTCGCAACATCCGTGTCACCCGTATTGTAGACAGTTTCCTCGAGCACGCCCGCATCTGGTACTTCGGCAACAACGGCAACCCCAAAGTCTTCATGGGCTCGCCCGACTGGATGCGTCGTAACCTCTACCGCCGCATCGAAGCCATCACGCCCATCCTCGCCCCCGACCTGCGCGACAGCCTGATTGAAATGCTCAATATCCAACTCGCCGATAACCAAAAAGCCTGCTGGGTGGACGACCGCCTCCAAAACGTATTCAAAAAGAGAACACCCGGCACCCCCACCGTCCGGGCGCAATACAGTTTCTATGACTGGTTAAATAAAAAATGAGAGTGCTTCGAGCACCCTCATTTTCTTCCATACATATATTAGTATTTCCTTAAAAACAAATCCGAATGTGTACCAGTATTAGTGAACAATAAAGCGAGAGCCGCATCATCACTCCATAAAAAAATATCATTTCTCACGGAATACTTCTTCAAACTCTTTTACATCAACTATTTTACAACGTTCTATGCGTTTTAGAACCAATAAGTCCTTGTCGCCCGTTACTAAATAGTGTGCTTTAGCCACGTGTGCCAAATTCAATAAATAATCATCTTCTATATCCCGACAAAGTTTTATATTTTCCGTCGGAGTAAAAAAAGAGCAACGTAAACGTAAGAACTCCAATAAAGACTCAACTTCCTCTAACGGAAAATAACGGGTAAATTTAGGTCGTTGGGTTACTTCAAGCAATTCTTCTAACAATTCCGAACATAACACGAGCTCTATTCTCTCGTCAGACAACAATGTCACAAGTTTTCCCAACCGTCGTCCAATCAAAAAACTAATCCAGCAATTCGTATCAACGATTACCCGTTTCTTTCTTACGACGCTCATATCTTTCTTTTCTAACCTGTTTGACTTCAGCTAATATATCATCCTCAGTTATTTCATCCGTACGGAAAGTATCCAGAAAATGTTTCAATTCCGCCCTTGTTGCCTGTTGGGTAAGTGTCCGTCCTAATTTCAACTTAGAACGTGGCGGAAGTTGTTGAACCAGATTCAATATCTGATTATAACTCAAATTTAACATCGCATCCATATGCTATCCTCCTTTTCTTTTTTACAAAGATACACTTTTCCATCATCCAAACAAACAGAACGGAATAAATACTTTCCCCACCTATCCCACCATATAATCCCTTCCGCAACAAGCCCCACCCGAATGGTCTCCCGGCCTACTTTTTCCTCCGTCAAGCGAGTGCCCGTAACGAAGCGTTAAGAAGGGCAGACTGTTTGAGCGTAGCGAGTTTCTGCCCTTTAGCGTAGTGCAGGAAGCGAGTAGGAGAAAAAAGTAAGCCTTGAACTTTTCTTTGGTTCTTTCTTTTCTTTCAAGAGAAAAGAAAGAACACTCCCCATTGTAACACAAATGTAACACATATGACACCTCCCTGCAACCTGAAATTCCGTCCTTTGTCCCCGAATAAAGTAACATACACACATATATTATTTATGGAGACAATTTATTTATGCATTATCATCTTCCTCTTCGTTCTTGCCGTGTTCGACCTCATCGTCGGCGTGAGCAATGACGCAGTCAACTTCCTGAACTCCGCGGTGGGCGCCAAAGCAGCCTCGTTCAAAACCATCCTGTTCATAGCCGGCATCGGCATTTTCATTGGCGCCGCCTTGTCCAACGGAATGATGGACATCGCCCGTCACGGTATCTACCAACCCGAGCACTTCTACTTTGCCGAAATCATGTGCATCCTGCTCGCCGTCATGCTGACCGACGTAGTGCTGCTCGATGTATTCAACTCCATGGGCATGCCCACCTCTACCACCGTCTCCCTCGTCTTCGAGCTTCTAGGCGGAACATTCGCCCTCTCCCTCATCAAAGTACACAACAGCGACACCCTCGGCTTGGGCGACCTCATCAATACCGACAAAGCCCTCTCCGTCATCATGGCCATCTTCGTGTCCGTAGCCATCGCCTTCTTCTTCGGAATGCTCGTTCAGTGGATAGCCCGCGTCATCTTCACCTTTAACTATAAGAAAAAGATGAAATACAGCATCGCCCTCTTCGGCGGTATCGCTGCTACATCCATCATCTACTTCATGCTCATCAAAGGACTGAAAGACAGCTCCTTCATGACTCCCGACAACAAACTCTGGATACAAGAAAACACCTGGCTTCTCATTGCCACGTTCTTCGTATTCTTCACCATACTGATGCAAGTGCTCCACTGGCTCAAAGTCAACGTCTTCAAAGTCGTCGTCCTCATGGGCACGTTCGCCCTTGCCCTCGCCTTCGCCGGCAATGACCTCGTCAACTTCATCGGTGTACCCCTCGCAGGCTTCTCCTCCTTCATGGACTATACCGCCAACGGGGCAGGCAACGCCAACGGCTTCCTGATGACCTCACTGCTAGGCCCCGCCAAAACCCCGTGGTACTTCCTCATCGGCGCCGGTGCCGTCATGGTCTACGCCCTCTGCACCTCCAAGAAAGCCCACGCCGTCATCAAGACATCCGTCGACCTCTCCCGCCAGGATGAAGGCGAAGAAACCTTCGGAAGCACCCCGATAGCCCGCACCGTAGTGCGCATCAGCATGACAATGGCCAACAGTATCTCCCGCATCATGTCTTCAGGCACAAAAGAATGGTTCAACTCCCGCTTCCGCAAAGACGAAGCCATCATCGCTGACGGAGCCGCCTTCGACCTTGTCCGCGCATCGGTCAACCTCGTACTGGCAGGTCTGCTCATCGCCCTCGGAACTTCACTGAAACTTCCCCTCTCCACTACCTACGTCACCTTCATGGTAGCCATGGGTACCTCGCTTGCCGACCGTGCCTGGGGACGCGACTCCGCCGTCTACCGCATCACCGGCGTACTTAGTGTCATCGGTGGCTGGTTCATCACCGCCGGAGCAGCCTTCACCATCTGTTTCTTCGTCGCCCTCGTGCTCCACTACGGTGGCAACATCTCCATTATCGCCCTTATCGCCCTCGCCGTATTCATCCTGATACGCAGCCAAGTGATGTACAAGAAACGCAAAGCGAAAGCCCAAGGCAACGAAACCCTGAAACAACTTATGCAGACCTCCAACTCCGAAGAAGCCCTCCAACTGATGCGCAAGCACACCCGCGAAGAGCTCGCCAAAGTACTGGAATACGCAGAAACGAACTTCGAACTCACCGTCACCTCCTTCCTGCACGAGAACCTCCGCGGACTGCGCCGTGCCATGGGTTCCACGAAGTTCGAGAAGCAACTTATCAAACAGATGAAGCGCGCAGGAACCGTAGCCATGTGCCGTCTTGACAACAACACCGTACTCGATAAAGGACTCTATTACTACCAAGGCAATGACTTCGCCAGCGAACTGGTGTACAGCATCTCCCGTCTCTGCGAACCGTGTCTGGAACATATCGACAACAACTTCAACCCCTTGGACGCTATTCAGAAAGGCGAATTCAGCGATGCCACCGAAGACATCACCTACCTGATACAGCAATGCCGCAAGAAGTTGGAAAACAACGAATACAACAATCTGGAAGAAGAAATCCGCCGTGCCAACGACCTCAACGGTCAACTCTCCCTATTGAAACGCAAGGAACTCCAACGTATCCAGAGCCAACCGGGAAGCATCCGCGTGAGCATGGTCTATCTGACAATGGTTCAGGAAGCGCAGAACGTAGTGACTTACACCATCAACCTGATGAAAGTAAGCCGCAAGTTCCAGATGGAAAATGAAATGCCATAGAGCCCACCGGCTATATCCTGAACAGACAGATACTAAAAAAAGTCATGAGGTTGTGTCAAAACGTTGGCACAACCTCTTTTATATTTTACAGTTCTGCTATATTTTCTTTTGGCTATGCTGCTTTTTCCTCATGCATTTGGCAACAAGTTGCTATATTCCAATTATATCGGGTTATAAATAGTCCCATAAACATATATTTGGCAACTGTAATGAGCCCCTTTCCTTCTTTTATCAGTTTAGCACACATTTTTTTGATATTAAAGGCTATAGCAAAGAAAGCAAAGTCCATTGTAACCTTGTCTTCTCCCACATGCCGGAATCTTCTGTATGCCATGTTGTATTTCATTTGTCCAAACACAGCCTCTGGTTCTATACACCTCCTGCCTCTATGCTTGATACCTTCTTCTGAGAGCAACCTTTCCCGTGCCTGCCGTTTGTATTGATTTAATCGGTGGTTGACTTCTATAATACGGTTCCCCCGAGCTTTAAAACAACTGCCACGCAAAGGGCAACCTTCGCATCTTTTTGCTTTATACCGGGCACTTTCGATGATGTATCCGCTCGCTGTCTTGTCACGTTTGGTTCCTATACGGTTCATGTGCTGTCCCATAGGACAAACGTAATAATCCTCTTGGGCATTGTAATGGAGACTTTCGGCATGGAACGGGTTGGGAGTATAACGAGGACGCTGTTCTTTATGGAAGTAATTGTACTTGATGAAGGCTTCTATCCCATTCTCCTGCATGAACCGGTAATTTTCTTCCGAACCGTAACCGGAGTCTGCCACACAGATATTCGGTAAACGGTTATAGCGGTACTGGAAAGAGTGGAAAAAAGGTATGAGGGTCAGTGTATCGGTAGGGTTGGGAAACAGACGGAAGTCTGTGATGAATTGGTTTTCAGTACCTATTTGCAGATTATATCCGGGTTTGGTCTGCCCGTTCTTCATGGCATCTTCTTTCATGCGCATGAATGTGGCACCAGGATCGGTTTTGGAATAGGAGTTACGTTCTCCAAGGGTATCAAGGTGATTGTTGTATTCTATCAGCTTGTCACGATACCCTTCAAGTTCCATGACCTGCTTCTTCTTTTTGCGCAGGGCTTTCTTTTCTTCCTTATCCTTTGTTGCAGGCTGGCGTTCCAGGGCTTCTTTAAGTTCATCCACTATGTCAGAGAGCCTGCAGGGAGTAAACTCCACGGATGTGTCTTTTATAGAGTTCTCCTGTGCAATGGCTTGATCCACCTGCTCCAAGAGAATACGGATTTTATCCATTAGTATCGTACGGTTCCGTTCGACTGTCTTGCGCCAGACAAAAGTATATTTGTTGGCTTTGGATTCAATCTTGGTGCCGTCGATATACTCTACATCAAGGCTGATGAAACCTTTATCGGCAAGGACAAGAACCAACTGGGTAAATACATTATTTATTTCCTCCTTTACACGGTTACGAAAACGGTTGATCGTGATAAAATCCGGATGCTCATTACCGGCAAGCCAAATATAATGAATGTCACGAAGGAGGTGCTTCTCTATTTTACGGCAAGAATAGATATTATTCATGTAGGCGTAGATTATCACCTTAAGCATCATTTTAGGATGATAAGGACAACGGCCCGTTTCCTTATAAAGCTTCTTGAAACTCTCAAGATTGAGATTGTCAATAACAGCATTCACGATGCGGACTGGGTCGGTCGCAGCTATGTTTTCATCAATTCTTTGTGGAAAAAGAACGGTTTGGTTGGGAATGTAAGGACGAAAATGTAACTTTGCCATAACGAAAAACTTTATACCTAAAGATACGAAAACTTTGGGTAATAACAAAGCCCGGGCTTGAGAAAGTCTGGGCTTTGCGCATAAAAAAAGGCTGTGTCAGCGTTTTGACACAACCTCATGACCCAAAAACAAAAGAACATAATGTACGCTACATGAAGTAATATTTACTCCCCCCTCTTGTTTTTCGCCAATTTATTTCGTATCTTTAGTGTTTCCTGTCTTTTCCAAACAACCAGTCATTCTGCATAGTGACAAATAGCACCTTATAAAGTGACATTTATCACCTTATAAGATGACAATAGTCACATTGCAAGGTGACAACTTCCCGACTACATAAAAGATTATAGTTTACTGCACTGAAAATTCTTGTTCACTGCACTGAAAACGCTTAAACATAATTATGGGATTGTAGTACAGAAACAGATGAAACCATGTATCAGAATTACCTAAGTCTCCTACATCATTTACCTGAACGTAGTACTTGTCAGCATCAAGTCTTCTACATATTGTTTCATAGTCAAGTAGGTGTTTTCCTCCTCAAGAAAAGCAATATTTTGCCCTTAGCCATTCCAACCAACCGGGTAGAATCTCAGCACCCGTCCACAAAAAGTAAAAAGGAGACAAGACCACTCATATCACAAGAGCATGAAGTACCAGTTTCAGTAATAGAAAACAAGATGGAATGTTAAATTGCGGAATACGAAACAGAAAAGCTGATTAACAATAAGATAGAGAAAATGTGAAAGAAGAATAGAGAGAAAAAAGGCTAATAAGTCTTAGAAGAACTTGGTACATTGTTGATTGTAAACTTACCGTCAATATCAGTGATAGTACCAAGGGAAGTGCCATTCACCAATACTGAAGCACCTACGACAGGTTGCCCATCTTCTTCAGAGGTTACCAAACCGGTAACTCCAGACGTTTGCGCTGTCATCAGACCTATACCTATAAAAAGGAAGGTCATAAAGAACATCAATTTTCTTTTCATAAATTCTCTCTTAAATTTAACCTATAAACAGATTTTTTGTCTCTAACAGGTTGCAAAGATAACACAAATTATAGAAAACCGAAAAAAGCGTTACACTTTTAACTAAAAACTATCATACTATAAGCACTAGAATACCTTAAAACGAGAGTTTAAAACAAAACATTTCTGATTTAGCAACTTTTAAAACATCATCACTAGCAGAAAGAAAGTGTTAAAAACGGAGATTTTCAAAACAAAAACATTATAAATCCACTCATTCGGCTAACATTTCGTCATTTTTCACCTATAAATATACGAAAGGACTATTAACGATAGTGAAAGCGGAAAGCCCGTCTACCAAGTTCTTCTAAGACTTTGCGCGTTTCCTATGTAGGAATGGTTTCGCAAGACGTGGCTATCAAGCCCGGAGTTATCAAAGTAGTATTAAAAAGTGATGCCAAGGCCTTGGATGAGGTGGTAGTCACGGCAATGGGTATCTCACGCGAAAAGAAAGCGCTGGGGTATGCTGTTCAAGACGTGAAGTCCGACGCCCTGACACGCGCGGCGAACACCGACCTTGCCGGAGCTTTGCAAGGTAAAGTATCGGGTGTGGACATCGCTCCGTCTTCCGGTATGCCGGGCGCATCGTCCAAAATTACTATCCGCGGTTCGCGCTCGTTCACAGGCGACAATACACCGCTCTACGTTATCGACGGCATGCCTATCGCTTCGGCAGCCGATGTGTCTACTACGGACTACGCCAACGGCGGTGCTTACGGTACCGACTACGCGAACCGTTCGGTGGACATCGACCCCAACGACATCGAAAGCATCAACATCCTGAAAGGTCAGGCAGCGTCCGCCCTGTACGGTATGCGTGCTTCGAACGGTGTGATTCTTATCACCACCAAGAGCGGTAAAGGCGTTGCCAAAGGCAAGCCGGTGATTAACTTCCGCAGCAATGTCTCTTTCGACGTGGTATCTACGTTGCCCGAACTGCAAAAGGAATTTGCGCAAGGTAGCGGCGGCGAGTACTCTCCGTACTCAGGACACAGTTGGGGCCCGAAAATCTCGGAACTCGCCAACGACCCCGTTTACGGCGGCAACACGGTCAACGACTACACACAAAGCCTCGGCAAGCATCAGGGACAATACTACGTTCCCCAACGCGCCGAAGCCGGACTTGACCCGTGGGCTACCCCGAAGGCTTACAACAACATGAAAGACTTCTTCGAAACAGGTGTCACGTGGAGCAACAACATCAACGTTTCCCAGAATATGGAGAAGGGCAGCTACTCTTTCTCCTTGGGTAACACGCATCAGGAAGGCATCATCCCCACCACAGGTATGGACAGATACAACGCCAAGCTGTCTGCCGAAGTGCAGCTCAGCCCCAACTGGTCGACCGGTTTCAACGGTAACTTCGTGACTTCCAAAATCAAGAAGCAGTCTACCGCCAACTCCGGCGTGACGGCTACCATCTACAACGCTCCCGTGAGCTACAACATGAAAGGCATCCCCTCGCACATCGAAGGCGACCCTTACACGCAGAACACTTATCGCCAGGCATGGATTGACGACGCTTACTGGGCGGTAGACAACAACGTATTCACCGAACGTTCACAACGTTTTTTCGGAAACGCGTTCGTGAAGTTCACCACCAAATTCGGTACGGACAACCATAAGTTGGACGTTAAATACCAAATCGGTGACGACGCCTACACGAGCAATTACAGCGAAATCTACGGATACGGCAGCACGATGGCTGACTACGGCGAGGACATCGAATACTCCTACACCATCAACGAACTGAACTCACTGCTCACTGCTTCTTACCGTTGGGACATCACGCAGGACTGGGTACTGGACGCCTTAATCGGTAATGAGCTTGTAGAGAAGAAGACGCAGCACAACTACTCGTACGGCGCGAACTTCAACTTCCCCGGCTGGAACAATCTGAACAACGCATCGAGCTATCTGAGCGACAAGTCGTACAAGAAGAAACGTACCGTAGGTAACTTCGCCAATCTCTCCATCGCCTGGAAGAACATGGTTTACCTGAACGGAACCATCCGTAACGATGTTGTTTCGAACATGCCGCGCGGCAACCGTTCGTTCACGTATCCGTCCGTGTCACTGGGCTTTGTGTTCACCGAACTGGAACCGTTGAAAAACAACATCCTCACCTTCGGTAAGCTACGTGCTTCGTATGCCGAAGTAGGTATGGCGGGCGACTACATGGAAAGTTACTACTACACCCCGACTTACGGCGGCGGATTCTTCAACGGCACGCCGATTACGTATCCGCTCAACGGTACGATGGCGTATATACCTTATTATAAGGTGTACGACCCCAACCTGAAACCGCAGAACACGAAATCTTACGAAATCGGTGCCGACCTGACGTTCTTCAACGGCTTGTTCACCCTGAACTATACCTATTCTCGCCAGAACGTGAAAGACCAGATATTTGAAGTGCCCTTGGGCGGTTCTACGGGTTATGACAGTATGATTATGAACGGTGGTAAGATTCACACCAACGCTCACGAAATCACGCTGGGCGTATCGCCGGTGAACAACCGCAACTTCAAGCTCGACTTCGCTTTCAACTTCTCGAAGATTGACAACTACGTGGACGAACTGGCTCCGGGCGTGGAAAGCATCTATCTGGGTGGTTTCGTCACTCCACAGGTGCGTGCCGGTATCGGTGAGAAATTCCCCGTCGTATATGGCAGCACGTACAAGCGCAACAGTGCCGGACAAATCGTAGTAGACGCCAACGGACTTCCGCAAGTGGGCGAGGATGATGTTATCGGCCGCGTTTCTCCGGATTTCCGTCTGGGATTCAATACGAATATCGAACTGTACAAATTCCGTATCTCTGCCGTTTTCGACTGGAAGCAGGGCGGACAGATGTACTGCGGTACGGCAGGCGAAATGAACTTCTACGGTGTCACCAAAGAGACGGCTGACAAGCGTAACGGCGGCAGTTTCGTAGTCCCCAACTCCGTGAAGGAAACGGGTACGGACGCGAAAGGCAACCCGACGTATGCAACCAACGACATCGCTGTGACCGACGCGCAATCTTACTATACGCGTCTGCGCTCCATCAACGAGTCTTACATCTACAACTCGTCATTCATCAAGCTGCGTGAACTCTCGGTGAGCTATCCGGTGTACAACAGCAAATGGCTGAACGTAGACGTGAACGTGTTTGCACGTAACCTCATCGTATGGTCTGAACTCAAAGGATTCGACCCCGAAGCATCGCAAGGTAACGACAACATGGGTGGAGCTTTCGAGCGTTTCTCCCTGCCGGGAACTGCCAGCTACGGTTTTGGTGTAAATGTGAAATTCTAATTAGCTAAACGAAAGAAATTATGAAAAGATACAATAAAATAACAGGTGTGCTGGCGGTTGCCGCGCTGTCTCTGTTCTCCGCTTGTTCAGAGGACGCCATGGACAGAATCAACAAGGACAACGACCACACCACTAGCGTTGCCGCAAGATTTATCCTGGCAGACGTAATCACTTCCACCGCTTTCTCCAACTCCAGCGGTGACCTCAACACGTATGCTTCGGCTTACGTGGAATATGAAGTAGGCGTTGACAACCAGCTTTTTTACGCCGAAATGCGTGAAAGCGAACCTTCTGCTTCGTCCACCTATAATAATGTATGGAACGGTATCTACTCTACGCTAAAAAACGCACGAATCATCGTGAAGCAGTGCGGCGAAGGCGGAAGAGACCACGGAAATTACCTCACCCAAGGCATGGGCGAAGTGATGGCTGCCTACAACTGCGCTCTGCTGACGGATTTCTTCGGAGACGCCCCTTGCAGTCAGGCTGCGCTGGTAGATGAATACGGTTCGCCGGTCTACCTGACTCCGAAAATGGATACCCAGCAGGAGATTTATACGCAAATCATGGCGTATCTGGACGATGCTATCGTGAATCTTCAGAAGGATGACTTGGCGGACGTATCCGGTCAGGACTTCCTCTACGACGGGGATGCAGCGAAGTGGCTGAAATTCGCTTACGGTCTGAAAGCGCGTTATACGATGCGACTTATCCACCGTTCGAGCAACAAGACCGCTGATTTGGAAAAGGTGCTCGAATACGTCAGCAAGTCTTTCACTTCGGCCGACGAGCAGGCTGCGTTCAGCCTTTACGACGCAACGAACATCAATCCGTTCTACGGATTTTATACTGCCCGTGCCGCTCTCGGAGCCAGTCAGAGTTTGTGCAACAAGCTGATTGCCAATAACGACCCGCGCGCAGGACGTGCTTTCTTCACTCCGGTTGCCAACCAGAAACGTACACAAGTGGCTGCCAACGACGCTGCCTTAGTGCCTGCACCCAACGGTTCGCCCGACCAGAGTACTTCCAAATACGGAATTTCCGCGTTTATGTACGCCAAGACTGCGCCTACACTACTGTTGAGCTATCACGAACTGTTGTTCTTGAAAGCAGAAGCACTGGCTCGTTTGGGACGTGACGCGGAAGCGGCTCTGAAAGACGCGGTAGTTGCCGGATTGCTCAATGCTGAAAACAGTATTTCTATCTCTATCAAGGAGTTGGGAACTGCATTGAACACGAATGGCTCTGCACCGTTTGACGCAACCAACGCCGAAGCATATTTCGACAATGTAGTGAAAGCGAGATATACTGCCAATCCGTTGCAGGAAACAATGATTCAGAAGTATTTTGCCCTGTGGGGAACTTCGGGCGAAGCTACGGAAACGTACAACGATATCCGTCGTATGAAGGGTATGAACGAGAATTTCATTACGCTGTCCAACCCTCTCAACGCGACTAAATTCCCGCTGCGCTACTCTTACGGCAACAGTGACACCACTGCCAACCCGGAAGTGAAGGCTGCCTACGGCAACGGTGACTATGTATATAGCGAACCTGTCTGGTGGGCTGGCGGAAGCCGATAACCGTACTTTACATCTCTCAAAGGAGAGACTTTACATTGCGTCGTTTCTGACTCTAACAAATTAACAGAAGCGAACAAAAATAGGCCAACCGTGAGGTTCGCCTATTTTACTTTTTATATACCGCGTATCGCAATTCATCCTTATTTATGCGCCGGCATTTATTTCTTAAATTCAGAAGACAAACAGACCGGGAAAGTGGAAATCCGGCATACGTTGTGATACCATTTTTCTACTGACAGATACCATTTCTATCTGCTTACCCTATTTATTTTTTTTAAATATCCATTCTACCATTGCAAGTCGGGCAGGTATTTACTCAGTGTAGTGCGGAGAATTCCCAAAGTAATCGGCTTCACCAGCACTTCCGTCGCCCCCGCGTTCATCGCGTTCTCCTTATCGGAGCTGAAAGCATAGGCTGTCTGCATGATAATGGGAATTTCTGTATTGGACTCACGGATTATTTTCGTTGCTTCCAGTCCGTTCATCACGGGCATCTTGATATCCATCAGCATAGCTTTGACTTTTTCGTGGTGCTGCTTGAACAACTGCACCATTTCTTCTCCGTTTCTAGCCCATTCAATATCACATTTTTTACCTATGATAGCCTTTATTAATTTGAAGTTGCTGTCATCATCCTCAGCCACCAGAATCAGTGGACGGAATTCATTAGTTTGTACGCCTTCCATATTGTTTTACTATTGTTATTTTATCTGTTTTTAAAGGTTGCATTCCTTTTCAGCCCGCAAGTTATAAAAAAGATTCATATATTTCGCTATCTTTGCGCTTCAATTTAAAAGAATAGTATGATTTCTGTTGACGGATTGGCCGTAGAATTTGGCGGCACTACTTTATTTAGTGACATTTCCTTCGTAATTAATGAGAAAGACCGCATCGCCCTGATGGGCAAGAACGGGGCTGGTAAAAGTACACTGCTGAAGATTCTGGCGGGTGCGCGGCAGCCTACCCGCGGCAGGGTTTCGGCTCCCAAAGATTGCGTGGTGGCGTATCTACCGCAGCACTTGATGACGGAAGACGGACGGACGGTGTTTGAAGAAACGGCACAGGCGTTCGCTCATCTGCACGAAATGGAGGCGCAAATCGAGAGGTTGAACAAGGAATTGGAGACGCGGACGGATTACGAGAGCGACAGTTATATGGCACTGATTGAGGAAGTGTCGACATTGAGTGAGAAGTTTTATTCGATTGATGCCACGAATTATGAGGAGGATGTGGAAAAGGCTTTGCTCGGACTGGGGTTCAAGCGGGCTGATTTCCAGCGTCAGACGAGTGATTTCAGCGGTGGATGGCGGATGCGTATCGAGCTGGCGAAGTTGCTGTTGCAGAAACCGGACGTGTTGTTGCTCGATGAGCCGACGAATCACTTGGATATCGAATCTATCCAGTGGTTGGAAGATTTTCTGATCAATAATGGTAAGGCGGTGATTGTGATTAGTCACGACCGCAAGTTTGTGGATAATATCACGACGCGTACCATCGAAGTGACGATGGGGCGCATCTATGACTATAAAGTAAATTACTCCCAATATCTGCAACTGCGCAAGGAACGCCGGGTGCAGCAACAGAAGGCGTATGACGAGCAGCAGAAGTTTATCGCCGAGACGACGGAGTTCATCGAACGTTTCAAGGGTACGTACTCGAAGACGTTGCAGGTGCAGAGCCGCGTGAAGATGTTGGAGAAACTGGAATTGCTCGAAGTGGACGAGGAGGATACTTCGGCATTGCGGTTGAAGTTCCCGCCTTCGCCACGGTCGGGCAGTTATCCGGTGATAATGGAGAATGTCGGCAAGACATATGGTGAGAAGACAGTGTTCCGTAACGCGAATCTGACGATTGAGCGCGGGGATAAGGTGGCTTTTGTAGGCAAGAACGGTGAGGGTAAGTCTACGCTCGTGAAGTGTATCATGCGGGAAATAGAGCATGAGGGTACGCTGACACTGGGACATAATGTGCAGATCGGGTATTTCGCGCAGAATCAGGCTTCGCTGATGGATGAGAATCTGACGGTATTTCAGACGATTGATGATGTGGCGAAGGGAGAGATTCGGAACAAGATTCGGGATTTGCTGGGTGCTTTCATGTTTGGCGGGCCGGAAGAGTCGATGAAGAAGGTGAAAGTGTTGTCCGGTGGCGAGCGCACGCGGTTGGCGATGATTAAGTTGCTGTTGGAGCCGGTTAATCTGCTGATTCTCGATGAGCCGACGAATCATCTCGACATGAAGACGAAGGATATTCTGAAACAGGCGCTGCTCGATTTTGACGGCACGCTGATTGTCGTTTCGCACGACCGTGACTTCCTTGACGGACTGGTGACGAAGGTGTATGAGTTTGGCAATCAGAAGGTGACGGAGCACCTTTGCGGCATCTACGAGTTCCTCGAAAAGAAGAAAATGGATTCGCTGCAAGAGTTGGAAAAGAAATAATATTTTTTAGACAGAAGAACATAAGAACAAAAATTAAAACAGTAGTTAAATAAACAGCAGGAATAATTTTCTAAGCGCAACTCTTATGTTCTTTTGTTCTTATGTCTGAACTTATCAACTTTGAACACCCTAATAAATAATAAAAAGAGGGTGATGGCTAGAAGAGGAAAGAAAAGTATTTGTATATTTGTGCACATTAATATAGCAGGACTTGGAAAGCAACCGAATTACTGGAACGCTTGCAGGAAAAGGAAAAAGAACCACTAAAAAAATAATTTCTCTAAAAGAAAGGATGAAAGGGAAGAAACGAATTATAGTAACTCTGCTGTTTTTTATCAACATTATCATGTTGGTGGCGGCAGTTATTCCCCATCATCACCACCCCAACGGAATGATTTGCATGAAACAGGACTTGCCGGTCGAACAGCAGTGTCCCATGCATAATCACCATCACCACCAAAACCATCAGCCCGGAAGCGATTCCTGCTGCAACAGCGAATGCCTGACAAGGTTTCAATCGCCTATCCCATCCATACACACTGACAGCGGCCCGGATTACGTATTCATCGCTACCCTGTTTACGGATGTAATCATAGAACATTTACTGCGACCGCAAGAGAGACGGGTCAAGAACTACTACGTCTACCGAGACTCTCTGCATGGTACGGATACTCCCCGTGCCACTTCCCTTCGCGCCCCTCCCTACTCTGTTTTTGCGTAAAAACGTGAATGCAAATCTGTTGCATCCGCGTTACTTTATCTTTGTAGCGTAAATCAAAAACAGTAAAATTTAGTAGGAAAATATCATTTATGAAGAAATTTATTTTTATCGGAGTCCTGGGACTGTTCGTCTTGGGGGCTTGTAATAGCACCGTCACACACACGCACAACGAGCATGAACATGAAGCGGAAGGACATAATCATGCGACAGAGGGTCATAATCATGAAGCGGAAGGTCACAACCATGAAGCTGAAGGCCACGACCACAGCGCCCACGGCAGCGAATGTAGCGGCGACCACAGCCACGGAGCAACCGCCAGTCACAAGGAAGGCGCAGAAGCCCACAGTGATGAAATTATTCTTCCGAAAGCGAAAGCCGACGCAGCCGGAGTGAAGGTAAGTACCGTTGAGCCTGCTCCTTTCCAACAGGTGATTAAGACGAGCGGACAAGTGCTGGCTGCCCAGGGAGACGAATCGGTTGCCGTAGCTACGGTAGCCGGCGTTGTTTCTTTCCGTGGAAAGGTTACGGAAGGAATGAGCGTAGGCAACGGCACTCCCCTCATCACGATTTCTTCGCACAACATTGCCGACGGCGACCCGGTGCAGCGTGCACGTATCGCCTACGAAGTGTCGAAGAAGGAGTACGAACGCATGAAGGCGCTTGTCCAAAACAAGATTGTATCCGACAAGGATTTTGCGCAGGCTGAACAGAGTTACGAAAACGCACGCATCAGCTACGAAGCCCTCTCCAAGAACCATTCGGCTATCGGACAAAATATCACCGCTCCTATTGCCGGATACGTGAAAAGTATTCTCGTGAAAGAAGGAGATTACGTGACTATCGGCCAGCCGTTGGTAAGTGTGACGCAGAACCGTCGTCTGTTCCTTCGCGCGGAGGTATCGGAGAAGTATTACACGTATCTTCGTACAATTAGTTCGGCAAACTTTCAGACACCTTATAATAATCAGGTGTACGAACTGAAGGCATTGAACGGCAGACTGCTTTCTTTCGGAAAGGCTGCCGGAGATAATTCCTTTTATGTGCCTGTCACATTCGAGTTTGACAATAAAGGTGAGGTGATTCCCGGTTCTTTTGTAGAAGTATTCCTACTTTCTTCGCCGATGGAGAATGTGATTTCGCTTCCGCGCACTGCGCTGACAGAGGAACAGGGCATTTATTTCGTATATCTGCAACTGGACGAGGAGGGTTATAAAAAACAAGAAGTTACGATTGGTGCCGACAATGGCAAGAGTGTGCAAATTCTTACAGGTGTGAAGCCCGGCGACCGCGTGGTGACCGAAGGGGCTTATCAGGTGAGACTGGCAAGCGCAAGCAATGCGATTCCCGCACACAGCCACGAACATTAAGCGGCAACGTGCCGCAGCCGGATTTTCTTGCGGCGCATCTATCCTTTTTTATAACTCAACGAATGAATTATCATGCTTAATAAAATTATACATTACTCCCTGCACAACCGGTTGGTCGTGCTCTGTGCGGCTATTCTCCTGCTCATCGCGGGGACATATACCGCCATGCATACGGAAGTAGACGTATTCCCCGACCTCAACGCCCCCACAGTGGTCATCATGACCGAAGCGAACGGCATGGCGGCCGAGGAAGTTGAACAACTCGTCACTTTCCCTGTTGAAACTGCCGTAAACGGCGCTACCGGTGTACGCCGCGTGCGTTCTTCTTCTACCAATGGTTTTTCTGTTGTGTGGGTAGAGTTCGACTGGGGAACGGATATTTATCTTGCCCGCCAGATTGTGAGCGAAAAACTGGCGGTAGTCAGCGAATCGCTGCCTGTCAACGTCGGCAAGCCGACTCTCGGCCCACAATCTTCTATCCTGGGCGAGATGCTTATCGTCGGGCTGACTGCCGACTCGACTTCGATGCTTGATCTCCGGACGATTGCCGACTGGACAATCCGTCCCCGTCTGCTGTCTACCGGTGGTGTGGCGCAGGTGGCTGTGCTCGGTGGAGATATTAAAGAATATCAGATTCAGCTAGACCCGGAACGGATGCGCCACTATGGCATCTCGATGGGCGAAGTCATGACCGTGACGCAGGACATGAACCTGAACGCGAACGGTGGTGTGCTCTATGAGTTTGGAAATGAATATATTGTACGTGGCGTACTGTCCACCACGCAGACCGGACAGCTCGGTAAGGCGGTGGTTAAGACGGTGAACAGTTTCCCTGTCACGCTGGAAGATATCGCGAATGTGACCATCGGCCCGAAAGCCCCGAAACTGGGTACGGCTTCGGAACGTGGCAAACCGGCGGTGCTAATGACCGTTACCAAGCAGCCCGCCACCAGTACGTTGGAGTTGACGGATAAATTGGAGACTTCTTTGAAAGACCTTCAGAAGAATCTGCCGCCGGATGTAAAGGTATCAACGGACATTTTCCGTCAGAGCAGTTTTATCGAAAGTTCTATCGGCAATGTGAAGAAGTCGCTTTTGGAAGGAGGTATTTTTGTCGTTATCGTCCTGTTCCTGTTCCTGGCGAATGTGCGGACTACGCTGATTTCGTTGGTGACATTGCCGCTTTCGTTGTTGGTTTCCATATTGACGCTGCATTACATGGGTCTGACTATCAACACGATGAGCCTTGGCGGTATGGCGATAGCTATCGGTTCACTGGTGGATGACGCGATTGTCGATGTGGAAAATGTGTACAAGCGGCTACGCGAAAACCGATTGAAGGCGGAAGCGGAAAGGCTGAGTACAATCCAAGTGGTTTTCAATGCTTCGAAAGAGGTACGTATGCCGATTCTTAATTCGACGCTGATTATTGTGGTCAGCTTCGTGCCGTTGTTTTTCCTGAGTGGCATGGAGGGCAGGATGCTCGTGCCATTAGGGATTGCTTTTATCGTGGCGCTGTTTGCTTCTACGGTGGTTGCGCTGACGTTGACTCCGGTGCTTTGTTCGTATCTGTTGGGAAGCAACAAGACGAATAAGGAACTGAAAGAATCTTTTGTAGCGCGTTGGATGAAAGGTATTTACGGGAAGGCGCTGACTTGGGTGCTGGCACACAAGCGGGTGACATTGGGCGGAACGATTGCGCTCTTTCTCGTTGCGTTAGGGGTGTTCTTTACGCTGGGACGCAGTTTCCTTCCTTCTTTCAATGAGGGTTCGTTTACTATTAATATCAGTTCTCTGCCGGGTATTTCGCTGGAAGAGAGTAATAAAATGGGGCAGCGTGCGGAAGAGTTGCTGATGACGATTCCGGAGATACAGACGGTGGCCCGCAAAACGGGACGTGCCGAGTTGGATGAGCATGCGCTGGGCGTGAATGTGTCGGAGATAGAGGCTCCGTTTGAGTTGAAAGACCGTCCGCGCGGTGAATTGGTGGCAGAGGTGCGCGAGAAGTTGGGGACGATTACGGGAGCGAATATTGAAATCGGTCAGCCTATCAGCCATCGTATCGACGCTATGCTGTCCGGGACGAAGGCGAATATCGCGATTAAGTTGTTCGGAGATGATTTGAACAAGATGTTCTCGTTGGGCAATCAGATAAAAGAGGCTATCAGTGATATTCCCGGTGTGGCGGATTTGAATGTGGAACAGCAGATTGAGCGTCCGCAGTTGAAAATTCAGCCGAAACGGGAGATGTTGGCCAAGTTCGGGATTACGTTGCCGGAGTTTTCGGAATATGTCAATGTGGCTTTGGCGGGAAAGGTGATTTCGCAAGTTTACGAGCAGGGGAAGAGTTTCGACCTGATTGTGAAGGTGAAGGATGATGCTCGTGACGAGATGGAGAAGATTCGCAATCTGATGGTGGATACGAATGATGGCCGCAAAGTTCCTTTGAGTTATGTGGCGGAAGTGGTATCGGCCATGGGCCCGAATACCATCAACCGCGAGAATGTGAAACGGAAAATCGTGATTTCTGCCAATGTAGCCGACCGTGACTTGCGCAGTGTGGTGAATGATATTCAGAAAGAGATTGATTCGTCGGTGCAGTTACCCGAAGGGTATCATATCGAGTATGGTGGACAGTTCGAGAGTGAACAGGCGGCCAGCCGGACGTTGGCGCTGACTTCGTTTATCAGTATTGCTGTCATTTTCTTATTGCTTTACCATGAGTTCCGCAGTGTAAAGGAGTCGGGAGTTATTTTGCTGAATCTGCCGCTCGCGTTGATTGGCGGTGTTTTCGCACTGGTGATTACGACAGGTGAGGTCAGTATCCCCGCCATCATCGGTTTTATCTCTCTGTTTGGTATCGCGACTCGCAACGGTATGTTGCTGATTAGTCATTACAACCATCTGCAACAGGAAGAGGGGCTGAATGTCTACGACAGTGTGATTCAAGGCTCTCTCGACCGTTTGAATCCAATTTTGATGACGGCTTTGTCTTCCGCGCTGGCATTGATTCCGTTGGCTTTGGGCGGTGATTTGCCGGGCAACGAAATACAGAGTCCGATGGCCAAAGTTATCTTGGGCGGACTGTTAACGTCTACATTCCTGAACGGTTTCATCGTCCCGATTGTTTACCTACTAATGCACCACCGGCGTAGCGCCGGAGCAAAGTTTCCTTGCGGCACCGATGGAGCCAGCGTAGTGTTGGAGCAAAGTTCCCCTGCGGCACCAAAGTAGTCAGCGTAACGCTGGAGCAAGATTTCCTTGCGGCATGAAGGCATTTCAGGCACGGATTACACGATTGTTTTATAAACCGCATTTCCTAAAACCGTGAAATCCGCGTAATCCGTGCCTAAAAATTATCATTTAACGTGATATATAATAAAAAAACAAGAAAGTATGAAACGAATTATCATTATAGGCTCTTTCGCTGTCACTGTGTTCTTTGCCCTGACAGGCAATATGCAGGCGCAGAGCAGCATAGACCAAGTTTTAAAAAATATAGAAACAAATAATAAGGAGTTGCAGGCGAACGGGCAACTGATTCAGTCGCAAAAACTGGAAGCTAAAACGGATAATAATCTGCCGGATCCTACACTTTCCTATGCGCATCTTTGGGGGTCGAAGGATAAGAGTGAGACAATCGGTGAACTGGTTGTTTCACAGAGCTTCGATTTTCCGAGTTTATACGTGACACGCAATAAGTTGAACCGCTTGAAAGCGGGAGCTTATGACAGTCAGGCAGATGTTTTCCGCCAGGAGAAGTTATT
This sequence comes from Bacteroides congonensis, assembly GCF_900130125.1. Lineage (GTDB taxonomy): Bacteria > Bacteroidota > Bacteroidia > Bacteroidales > Bacteroidaceae > Bacteroides > Bacteroides congonensis. Next base: position 603,765 of record NZ_FQXY01000008.1, on the reverse strand, counting down.
ACTGGCGAAAGAACTTTGTCTGGATATTATTATGCTCCGTCAGCAGAAAAATATATTGGAAGAACGTCTTCGCAATGCGGAAGAGCTTGCGAAGATGTATGCCAAACGTCTGCAAACAGGGGATGCGAATGCGCTCGAGACGAACAAGATTAATCTGGAATTGCTGAACGTCAAGACGGAAACGTCGCTGAACGAAACGGCACTTCGCAATAAATTGCAGGAGCTGAATACGTTGAACGGAAATATCCCGGTAGTTTTCGAGGAAAACCAATACCCGTCTGTACCTTTCCCGTCTGACTATCAGATTCTGAAATCCGAAATGATGTCCGCAGACCGCACGTTGATGGCTCTCGGCAACGAAAGTTTGGTTGCCCGCAAACAGATTGCTGTCAATAAGTCCCAATGGTTGCCGAAGTTGGAGCTGGGGTACCGACGGAATACAGAAACGGGAGTACCGTTCAATGGCGTGGTAGTCGGCTTTTCTTTCCCGCTTTTCGAGAACCGGAATAAGGTGAAGATTGCCAAAGCGCAGGCGCTGAATATCGACTTGCAAAAGGATAACGCAACATTGCAAGTGGAATCCGAACTGGCACAGCTTTACCGCGAAGCCAAGGCATTGCACGCTTCGATGGAAGAATACAGCAAGACTTTCCAGTCACAACAAGACCTGGCATTGTTGAAGCAGGCGTTGACCGGCGGACAAATCAGCATGATTGAGTACTTCGTAGAAGTATCTGTAATCTACCAAAGCCACCAGAACTATCTGCAACTGGAAAATCAGTATCAGAAGGCGATGGCACGGATTTACAAGAGTAAACTATAACGTTTTTATCTCATCCGGTAAATATCCGCTACGGATACGCCACTCTTGCGGATAAAGATTATTTGCACGGTTGCCGATATTCTTTACGAAGCCGAGAGGGATATTCCGATAGGTAAGTAAAACATAACCGCGAGGGGCTGTTGCCGATAAGGTAATGGCCTCTTTCCGTAAGTAGGCAATCGCTTGTTCGTAAGTTACTTCTTCGGTTGCAAAAGCTTCGCGGCGCAACAGTGCGGAACTCATTGCCAAAGCATGGCCGGGGATTAAATCTTTTCCTTTCACCTCTCCCACTCCGACACCTGCCGACACGATTTTCAGGCTTTGCTTCATGGCCGCCAGTTCGTCAGTGTATTGTTGCGGAAAGATTTGAATAGTTGTTCCTTCTGTGGATAACAGATAACCGGCGGATTTTTCTTCATTCAACCAGTTCTTAGCCATATTCAGATGTTCTTTGGTGACAAGTGACGGCGTTGCTCCGCCTTTCCTGTCCTTTTTCTTTGCAGTTTTGCCTTTAGCAAAAGAAAAGGCGGGTGTAGCGTCTTCTTCCGTTTCCGGTTTGCGAAGGGCGGCTAAGAAAAAGCCTTCGCCTTTGGTTTTATGAGGGAAGAAATGATAGACCGGTGCTTCTTGCACAGAGTTCTCAGAATTGTTAGATTCGTCCCGCAAAAGATTTCCTGTAATATTCCAGTCCTTCCCTACCTCAAGAGCCAACGGTTCTGCCCCAAATTCTTGCTGAATCCAACGAACATTTTCTTCGTCTTCTTTTGTATTATAAGTACATGTACTATATATAAGGATTCCACCGGGCTTCAAGCTAGGCCAGATATCTGCGATAATTCTCCGTTGCCGTTGCCAGCATATCGCTACATTTTCCGGACTCCATTCTTCAACCGCCACCGGGTCTTTGCGGAACATACCTTCGCCCGAACAGGGAACATCAGTCAAAATCACGTCAAAGAAAGAGGGCAAAGATGAAAAATCAGCAGGGTCATTATTAGTTACAACGACATCCGGGTGTCCCCACTTAGTCAGATTCTCCGCCAAAATCTGCGAACGGTTTCTGATAACTTCATTGGCAACCAGCAGACTTCCTTCAGGAAGCACACTGCGGGCATGAGTCGATTTTCCACCGGGAGCAGCGCATAAGTCCAGCATCACCACCGGTTCTGTGACGTATTGCCGAAGCACCTGTTCTACAAACATGGAAGAGGCTTCCTGAACATAATAGCAGCCTGCATGAAACAAAGGATCGAACGTAAAAGTAAGACGCTCATCGAGATAAAATCCCTCAGATGACCAGGGAACCGGGAGAAGTTGAGAGTCCATTCTCAACTTATTCAACCTTATGCTGACAGGCGGTTCCTGTTGCAAGGCAGCAGCCAGTTTGTCGTATTCTTCGTCGCCCAATAAAGAGCGGGTGTAATCTATGAAAGAAGCGGGTAAATTCATTTTCGTTTATTAATTTTCGCAAATATCAAAAATATTTCGTCTCTTTGCAACTTTCCTGGATATTAACTACGTCTAACAGACAAAGAAACAAATAAAAAAACTATTTATATGAAGAATTTTCTACTTGCATTGATGGTCGTACTGACCACTTGCACATTGGCTATCGCCCAAAATAATACGACTGTCGTACAAGATTCTGTTGGAAACGTAAAAGTCAGCGTAAAGAAAAGCAACAAAGCAAACGCGAATAACACTGCTGTAACAGTGGTTGGCATAGACGCTACGGATGCTGATTCCACCGACATTGACGCTGACTCAAGCAGTGTGAGTCACGGTAGCGCCAGTTTCTCAATCAATACGGATGACGATGACTTTCCATTCTACGATTTCGAAAATGCCGTTAGCGGCCTTTTAATACCGATCATAGCTATAATCTCTGTATTCGGCTCGCCAGTATTGATCCTGTTCATAGTCTTCTTCTTCCGCTACAAGAACCGGAAGGCACGCTATCGCCTTGCCGAACAGGCACTTGCGACAGGACAACCGTTGCCGGCAGACTTTATCCGGGAAAACAAACCTGCCGACCCATGCTCACAAGGTATCAAAAACACATTTACCGGTATCGGACTTTTCATCTTCCTTTGGGCAATTACAGGAGAATTCGGAATCGGAACTATCGGACTGCTAGTTGCATTTATGGGCATCGGGCAATGGATTATAGGTTACAAGCAGAAGCAAAATCCGGAAGCATCCGATGCATGGATGCGCAATATCAATAAAAGCGAAAATCAAAACGACAACATCAAAACCGACAGTTCCAATATCTTCTCCCCCGAATCCGAAAACAAAGGTAATGGGCTGAATGAAGAAAAGCCCGAAGAAGAAAAATGAGCCAACTCAACGATATATCGCTAGTCGCGCAGGTCGTGGTGTTCAAGAACACCAGGGCCTTCGACCAGTTGGTGGGGAAGTACCAGTCGCCTGTCCGGCGGTTCTTCCTGAATCTGACTTGCGGCGACAACGAATTGAGTGACGACTTGGCACAAGATACATTCATCAAGGCGTATACGAATATTGCTTCTTTCCGAAACTTATCAAGCTTCTCCACGTGGCTGTATCGTATTGCGTACAATGTTTTTTATGATTATATTCGCAGCCGGAAGGAAACGGCTGACTTGGATACAAGGGAAATAGACGCCATCAACAGTACCGAGCAGGAGAATGTCGGTCAGAAAATGGATGTCTACCAGTCGCTCAAGACGCTCAAAGAAGTGGAAAGAACCTGCATCACGTTGTTCTACATGGAAGATGTAAGCATCGACAAGATTGCGGGGATAACAGGAATACCGGCAGGGACGGTGAAAAGCCATCTGTCGCGTGGTAAAGAGAAATTGGCAACGTATTTAAAACAAAACGGTTATGAAAGAAGTAGACAATGATAAGCTCTTGCGCGATTTCTTCGCAGAAAACAAGCAGGAAATAGCGGACAACGGATTCAGTCGCCGTGTCATGCACCACTTGCCCGACCGCAGCTATCGGCTGGCACGTCTTTGGAGTGTTTTCGTAATGGCGATTGCAACTGTACTTTTCGTTTGGATGGGCGGTTTGGAAGCTGCTTGGGGAACCATCAGGGAAGTGTTTATCGGTATGATTAATCATGGCGCTACAAGCCTTGACCCGAAATCAATAATTATCGCTACCGTCGTCCTGCTGTTTATGGCGACACGTAAAGTGGCTTCGTTGGCATAAGCGCCATCAAAAGGATATATAATTACAATCCCGGAATTCTGTGTATCTCCGGGATTTTTTTATTCTTTAGACAAAGAAATTCTTATGAGCCGCTCCATCTGTTAAACAATGATAAATCTACCCTTTATTCCAAGTCGCCCCAAACTTAGATGTTGTATCTTTGTTGTTCTGTAAACTAAAATAGAGAGAAAAGTTTTGAAACTACGTATATTTATTTTATTTCTGTTTTTGTCTTTATTACGCGCCCAGGCGGATGTCATCGACAGTTTGATGACGCATCCACGGGACTCTATCGGACTAACAAGTGATTCTCTAGTATTACATTTCCTGCAAGAATCAGGTATTCCCATCTCCGATAACAATAAAGTCAAGCTGCTGAAAAGCGGACGGGAGAAGTTTATCGATTTATTTGAAGCCATACGGGAAGCCAAACACCATGTTCACCTTGAATATTTCAATTTCCGCAATGACTCCATCGCCAATGCTTTATTCGACCTCTTGGCCGAAAAGGTAAAAGAAGACGTTGAAGTGCGGGCTATGTTCGATGCCTTCGGCAACTGGTCGAATAACAAGCCGCTCAAAAAGAAACATCTCAAGAAAATACGTGAACGGGGCATCGAAATTGTCAAGTTCGACCCGTTTACCTTCCCTTACATCAACCACGCCGCCCACCGCGACCACCGGAAGATTGCCGTCATCGACGGAAAAGTGGCTTATACGGGCGGAATGAATATCGCCGATTATTACATCAACGGTCTGCCCAAAATCGGAACCTGGCGGGATATGCACACGCGTATCGAAGGGGATGCCGTCAACGACCTGCAGGAAATATTTCTCACGATTTGGAACAAAGAGACGAAACAGAATATAGGCGGGGAAGCTTATTTTCCGCAACATGCGGGACAGACGGACAGCACCAATATTGTAGTCGCCATCGTAGACCGTACTCCGAAGAAGAACAGTCGTATGTTGAGCCACGCATATGCGATGAGTATTTATTCGGCGCAAAAGAATGTACACATCGTCAATCCTTATTTCGTGCCGACTTCTTCCATCAAGAAAGCACTGAACCGCTCCATTGACCGGGGAGTGGACGTGACAATTATGGTTTCTTCCGCTTCTGATATTCCGTTTACGCCGGATGCCGCGCTTTATAAGCTGCATAAGTTGATGAAAAGGGGAGCTACCGTTTATATGTACAACGGCGGATTTCATCACTCGAAAATCATGATGGTCGACGACCTGTTCTGCACAGTCGGCACTGCCAACCTAAACAGCCGAAGCCTCCGATACGACTACGAGACGAACGCTTTCATCTTTGACAAGAAAACGACAGCCGAACTGAATACCATGTTCCATGAAGATATCGAACACTGCACCCAACTGACACCTGAATTTTGGAAAAAGCGTTCACCTTGGAAGAAGTTCGTCGGATGGTTTGCTAATTTATTCACACCATTTTTGTAATTTTGCGCAAGCGTGTAGTTCCTCCGTGAATACACCAATGATTTGAAAATTTATTCATTATGAAACAATACCTGGATTTGCTCAACCGTGTACTGACGGAAGGCACGGAAAAAAGTGATCGCACCGGAACGGGAACCATCAGCGTTTTCGGCCATCAAATGCGTTTTAACCTCGAAGACGGTTTTCCCTGTCTGACAACGAAGAAGCTGCATCTGAAATCAATCATATACGAGTTGCTTTGGTTTCTGCAAGGAGACACTAACGTGAAATATCTGCAAGAGCACGGAGTGCGTATTTGGAATGAATGGGCGGACGAGAACGGTGACTTAGGTCATATCTACGGTTACCAGTGGCGTTCGTGGCCTGACTACAACGGTGGATTCATCGACCAAATCAGCGAAGTGGTAGAGACAATCAAGCATAACCCGGATTCACGCCGTATCATCGTGAGTGCCTGGAACGTGGCAGATCTGAACAAGATGAATCTCCCGCCTTGCCATGCTTTCTTCCAGTTCTACGTAGCAGACGGACGATTGAGCCTGCAACTTTACCAACGCAGTGCCGATATCTTCCTCGGCGTTCCTTTCAACATCGCTTCTTATGCATTGTTATTGCAAATGATGGCGCAAGTGACGGGATTGAAAGCAGGTGACTTTGTTCATACGTTCGGTGATGCCCACATCTACCTGAACCACCTGGAACAGGTGAAACTGCAACTGTCGCGTGAACCTCGCCCGCTGCCACAAATGAAAATCAACCCGGATGTGAAAAGTATCTTCGATTTCAAATTTGAGGACTTTGAATTAGTAAATTATGACCCGCATCCGCATATCGCAGGAGTAGTAGCCGTATAATTCCTATGAGTAAAGTATCCATTATCGCCGCCATAGACCAGCGTATGGCAATAGGCTTTCAGAATAAACTTCTTTTCTGGCTGCCCAACGACTTGAAGCGTTTCAAGGCGTTGACTACCGGAAACACCATTATAATGGGCCGCAAGACTTTCGAATCTCTACCGAAAGGTGCATTGCCCAATCGCAGAAACGTTGTACTGTCTTCTAATCCGGCTACGGAATGTCCCGGTGCAGAAGTGTTCCCATCGCTTGAAGCGGCTTTGCAAAGCTGCAAAGAAGAGGAACATGTGTATATAATCGGCGGTGCAAGCATTTACCGGCAAGCACTTCCTTTTGCTGACGAACTCTGCCTGACAGAGATAGACAGCACTGCTCCCGAAGCCGACGTATATTTCCCTGAAGTTTCTTCGAAGAGTTGGCAAGAAAAAAGCAGAGAAACTCACCCTGCGGATGAGAAACATCTCTGCTCCTATGCCTTTGTAGATTACGTAAGAAAGTGAGATAAATTAATCTTCCTCGTCCACCTCGACCATGATAGGCATCTGCCTCTTAATGGCTTCGTGGAAGGAGATTAACGTTTCTGTACGCGCCAATCCCAGTGGTTGCAATTTATCATGGATAACACTCAACAAGTGGTGGTTATTCTTTGCGTAAATCTTGATGAACATATCATATTTTCCGGTAGTGAAATGACATTCCACTACTTCGGGAATAGCTTCCAAAGCCTTTGTTACCGAATCAAAAGATTCGGGATCTTTCAGATAGATACCGATGTAAGCACAAGTTTCATATCCTATTTTTTCGGGGTCAATGACATATTCTGAACCTTTGAGTATCCCTAAGTTAGTTAGTTTTTGAATACGTTGATGAATCGCGGCACCGGAAACATTACAAGCTCTCGCCACTTCCAAAAAAGGAATACGTGCATTGCCGGCAATCAGTTTCAGTATTTGTTCATCCAGCGTATCTAATTGATGATGTCCCATTTCTTAAATCAAATTGTTTTAATCAGTGAATCTTTTGTGCAAAGTTAGCGATTTTCCGGCAACAAATGCTATAAACTATTACTTTTATTTATACGAAGCAGTTAAATCAACAATAGTTTGTATCTTTGCAAAAAACATAAATATACCATTTATATGAGACAAATTTGCTGTATTGTTCTATTTTTCTTCACTTTTGTGGAAGGTTATGCACAGAACTTTGACGATTATTTTCAAGACAAAACATTGCGGGTGGACTACATCTTCACCGGAGATACCGGGCAACAGGCTATCTATCTCGACGAACTGTCACAACTTCCTTCCTGGGCAGGTCGCCAGCATCATTTATCCGAACTCCCACTGGAAGGCAACGGTCAAATCATCGTGAAAGACCTTGCTACCAAACAGTGCATCTACAAGACTTCCTTCTCTTCCCTGTTTCAGGAATGGCTCACCACGGACGAAGCCAAAGAAACGGCAAAGGGATTCGAGAACAGTTTTCTTCTGCCCTATCCCAAACAACCGGTAGAAGTGGAAATCGTCCTGTATTCTCCGCGCAGGGAAGTGATGGCCAACTACAAGCATATAGTCCGCCCTGACGATATCCTGATTCATAAACGGGGAGTGTCACACGTCACTCCGCATCGCTATATGCTCCAAAGTGGCAACGAGAAAGAATGTATCGACATCGCCATCCTTGCTGAAGGATATACCGGGAAGGAAATGGACTTGTTCTATCAGGATGCGCAAAACGCTTGTGAAAGCCTGTTTTCACATGAACCGTTCCTCTCCATGAAAGATAAGTTCAATATCATTGCCGTTGCCAGTCCGTCTACGGACAGTGGTGTCAGTGTGCCCCGCGAAAACCAATGGAAACAAACGGCCGTACACTCTCATTTCGATACTTTCTATTCGGATCGTTACCTGACTACCAGCCGGGTAAAATCTATCCATAACGCCTTAGCCGGCATCCCTTACGAACACATTATTATTCTCGCCAACACTGACGTATACGGTGGTGGCGGTATTTATAATTCGTATACGCTGACTACTGCCCATCATCCGATGTTCAAGCCCGTAGTGGTACACGAGTTCGGGCACAGCTTTGCAGGATTAGCCGACGAGTATTTCTATGAGGACGACACAATGACAGATACCTATCCACTGGATATTGAACCATGGGAACAGAATATCTCGACACGCATAGATTTCGCTTCCAAGTGGGAAAATATGCTCACCAAAGGTACTCCCATCCCCACCCCTGCCACCGAAAGGAAAAAATATCCGGTAGGAGTCTATGAAGGAGGCGGATACTCAGCCAAAGGCATCTATCGTCCTGCCTACGACTGTCGTATGAGAACAAACGGTTACCCGGAATTCTGTCCGGTTTGCCAACGCGCCATCCGCCGCGTGATTGAATTCTATATCCCTTAAAGGTTATATGGATACAAAAGGGTACAAAATATAATATCAATATAAAGAATACACTATTAGTACAAACTTAAAACCCAAACCGTATGATTAGATTTCAGCCGATTAGTACATCGGATTTCCAGCATTACAAGTTTATGGAAGAGTTACTTATCGATGCATTTCCACCGGAAGAATACCGTGAGTTAGACCAATTACGTGAGTACACTGACCGCACAGGTAACTTTTACAATAATATTATCTTTGATGATGACTTGCCTATCGGCTTTATCACTTACTGGGACTTTGACAGCTTCTACTACGTAGAGCACTTCGCAACCAACCCTGCCCTGCGAAACGGCGGATATGGAAAACGCACCCTCGAATACTTGTGCAACTACTTGAAGCAACCGATTGTACTCGAAGTGGAACGCCCGGTAGAGGAGATGGCAAAACGCCGTATCGGATTCTATCAACGCCAGGGGTTCGTTTTGTGGGAAAAAGACTATTACCAGCCACCTTACAAGCCGGGAGACGATTTCCTGCCTATGTATCTAATGGTACACGGCAACCTCAACCCGGATAAAGACTACGAAATGATAAGGAAGAAACTTCACACAATCGTTTACGGAGTAAAAGAATAAAAGAAAATAAAGGATATTATTAGCAGAGCAGCAGTAGTAAAAGCCTTATTAGTAGTAGAAATAGCTAAAATAGGGATATTCCTAAATAAAGAAAGGGCTTCCAAATCATTTTGGAAGCCCTTTCTTTAATATATTGAATTAACTAATTATTTCTCACCACGTTTAGTAGCAGAATAGTTAATCTTCAAAGCGTAAGATTTTCTAAGAGCATTTTTTACGTCAGTAATAATACCCATCTTAGTCTTTTGGTCTACTTTCAGAGATACAGTCATTTTAGCTGCATCCCCCTCATTCATACTAGCACGTTCCTGGAAAATGAAGTCTTGTACTTCACCAACTTCAGCGTAGCTGTCGTTAAGCTGAATACGACTTTCAGTACCCATTTTCGCGCGATATTCCTGAGTAGGTTCACCTACATAAATGAATGTCACCAGTGATTTCTTCTCCAGTTTTTCGAGTTCAGTACCTTGCGGAAGTGTAAACTGCACCTTTAATGTTACCTCACGCATTGTTGTTACAATCATAAAGAAGAACAACAAAGTAAAGATAAGGTCAGGCAACGAAGAAGTATTCAATGCCGGCATTTCACGTTTACCAGTCTTATTAAATTTTCCCATTACTTACTTCTTTTTTTCTCCGTATTTTTTAGGTTCTGCCTCAGAAATTCGTTGCGGATAGATTTCACGAACAGCTTTCTGCTGCGCGTCGCTCAACTCTGCATATGTAACTCCGAATTTTTCCTGAGCCAACTCATCTCTCAATTCATTATATGCAGCAACCAATTCGTTCTGCACACTGATGTATGCCTGATAAGAAGATCCACGGTCATTCTGCAAAGAAATTACATGCTTGTTGTTAACCATATATGTACCGAAGAATTCCACATTTTCTTGTGTCTTTTCAGGCATATTTTCTGCGTTATTAACATTAGCAATAAATTCTTTGGCTTTATCTCTCAACTGATCAACGCCGATATAATCATTTCCGCACATCAATGCATCATCCTTATTCAGATAAACCTGCAAAACGTTACGTTCTTTGATCTTATCCGTGTTCTGTTGGTCTTGATCTTCGGGTGGCGGTGGCAAAAGTCTTGCCAAACCACGGTCCGTATCCATTGATGTCGTAATCAAGAAGAAGATCAGCAACAAGAAAGCGATATCCGCCGTAGAACTTGAGTTAATATCAGGAACTTTTCTTTTTCCTTTTGCCATTGTAATTACTTATTTAATTGAGTTTTCCCAATTGATTACGATAATTTTTTCTTTATACCACTCACAATGATTGCAACTACAGTTACAAACAACAGGATGTAAATAGAATAAAGGAACATATCAGTCAGTTTCAGCCAGAAAGGAACGTTGTCTGTACCACTATAACCCGGGATTTGCATCGGCGTGCCATCACCCATAGCCCAAGCTACAATTAAAACAACAGCCAAAAGAACCAAGCCAAGCAAAGACTTAATTGCATTTGCCGGGTTATCTTTCAAAGCTGCACCGAATTGGAATATAGCACCAAGAACAGTAGCAGCAACAGCAAGGCCAAACAAAGCATACATCAGATAGAGTAAGGAATCTGTTTGGGCAGGCTGCCACATTTCGGGATCTACTCCCGCTATCACTGCATCGCCTGTAGCGTTTCCCCCGAAGAAGAAGAGTGCCATAACGATCAGGATAATGGCAAACATCGCATAAAGTGCGTAATACGATGCTTTATATGTTAACTTACTCATCTTATATTATTTTTTGTATTTCAAGTTATATTTGATTACCATGTCAAGCAAAGAGATAGAAGAATCTTCCATTTCGCTTGTAAGAGCTTCAATCTTAGCAAGTACGTAGTTGTAGAATACCTGAAGAATCAAAGCAACGATCAAACCGAAGATAGTTGTAATCAAGGCTACTTTCATACCACCTGCAACAACCGTCGGAGAGATATCACCTACCTGTTGGATCTTGTCAAATGCCTGCACCATACCGATTACAGTACCCAAGAATCCGAGTGACGGAGCCATTGCGATAAACAGTGTAATCCAAGAACATCCTTTTTCAAGGTAACCGGCTTGTACACCACCGTAAGAAACAATTGATTTTTCAACAACATCGATACCCTGGTCAATTCTCATCAAACCTTGGTAGTAGATAGAAGCAACAGGACCTCTCGTGTTACGAGCGATGTCTTTAGCAGCTTCAACATCACCTTTTTCCAAAGCAGCTTCGATAGATGCCATGAATTTCTTTGTGTTGATTTCAGCCAAGCTCAAATAGATGATACGTTCGATACAGAAAGCCAAACCGATCACCAAAGCGATAGCTACCAAACTCATGAAAGATGCAGTACCTTCAATGAATTTAACTTTGATTTCCTTGTGAATACCACCTTCTTCTGCAACAGGAGCAGCAGCTGTAGTTTCAGCGGCAGGAGCAACAGCTTGTTGTTCAGTTTGTTCTGCTGCAGGAGCATCTTGAGCCTGAGCAAGTTGAATAGAGCCAAATGTAAAGGCACCAATCACAGCAACAATTGCGAATAACTTTTTCATTGTGTGTCTAATTTTTAAGATTAATTAATTGATTATTATTATTGTTTTTACTTCTCGTTCCGTTTTCAATTCTGCGGAGAGACGGGGATTCGAACCCCGGATACGCTTTAGGCGTATACACGCTTTCCAGGCGTGCCTCTTCAACCACTCGAGCATCTCTCCTTATGAGTTTTCCGCATTTTCAGCTACAAATGTATCCTTTTTTTTCTTTTCGTGAAGCATTATCCCTTTTTTATCTTGAATAAATACTGCAAATTAATATATTTTAAAACCTTGCGAACATTATTTGCGGATTCCAAACACTTTTAGTGCATTTACTGAAGTGACCTGAGACACGTATTCAGAGGACATTCGATAAATTTCCGCCACTTTCGCAAGGGTATCTTTCACATTGGCACTTTCATTCCGTTTGCCACGGTTCGGCACCGGAGTCAAATATGGCGAGTCGGTTTCGAGCACGATACGTTCCAAAGGGACTGTGAGCAATGTCTCCGGCAGAGTCGATTTCTTAAAAGTGACAACCCCGTTAATGCCTAGCATAAAGCCCTCAAACTCCAACAATTTCGCCGCTTCTTCCGGCGTTCCGGTGAAACTATGAAAAATGCCGGTGAGAGGGGTGTTTTTATAGGCCGACATTACCTTATATATATACTCGAACGCATCCCTTGAATGAATGACTATCGGCAACCGGTATTCGAGCGCCCACTCAATCTGCTTTTCAAAGACCAGCAACTGCTCTTTCAGGAAAGTCTTGTCCCAGTAGAGATCAAGTCCGATTTCACCGATGGCGACAAACTGATTGTTCCCTGCCAACTGCTCGCGTACTACCGCCAGTTCCTGTTCATATGTTTCATTGACCGAGGTAGGATGCAATCCGATCATCGGATAGCAAAAGTCCGGGTAATCGGCACATACGGACAGCATCGAATCAATTGTCGTGCTGTCGATATTCGGCATAAAAATATAGGAGACGCCGGCTTCGCGTGCGCGTTCCATCACTTGTGGCAAATCCTCGGAAAATTCTTCTAAAAAAAGATGGGAATGAGTGTCTATCAACATGATATTTCGTTTTCTTCTTTTACTTTTTCATTGGAGCGATAATAATATATCAGGCCGTAGTCACGGCATTTGTCCAAGCGAGCTTCATTGGGAGTGACGTCCTGAAACTTGGCTTCCACCTGATTCCATATATCCAGTATCAACTCATCGGCACGGTCACGCATGGAAGCCAGTTCGTCAAGGCTCCGACTGGTCAATGCCTGATAATTCTTCTGCCGTTCGTAGCTGTCAAGAAAAATATCATAGTGCACTTTCACGCGTGCAATCGTAGGATTATAAATCGGTATGCCGCCCTGTGACGTTCTCCGCTGCTCACCTTCAATAATCTTCTTCCCCCACTCCACCAATGCGGCTTCGCTTAACAAATCCGGCACGGTATTTGCATTGGGCAGACCATATAATTCTTTGTGGGCTACCTTTATTTCATCACGGAGTACCGCCAAGTTGAGCACCTGGATGAAATGGGAAATATACAGCCGGGCGGTTTTCACATTTGCCTGATGCTTCCTGCTTGCCCGCGACTGATTTTCATAACATTGCGTATAATAAATTTGTGCCGCTTCAAACCTTTGCAGGAAATTGCGCGCTTCAAACAATGTCTTTAGTGTAATTGCCAGGTCGCGCACATTATACAGTTCACCCTTTTCGACCGCTGTTTTCAACGCCCGAACTCTTGCCTGGTCTGTATTTGGTAGTCGTCTGTATGGCATATTATCAAGAACTTAGTTACATTTCACGATACATCAGTACTTTCACCAGGTTCTTCAGTTCTTTTTTTCTGTCCTCTGCCACCGCTACTGCCGAAAGGCTTTCCATGGCGAGTGTATAATATTCGCGCATCTTGTTTTCGCAGATATTGCGAATATTCAGTTGATTGTACAGTTCTGTCACCGCAGCTATTTTTTCGGCAGGCTGATAAGTATCAGCATTGAGCCAACGATCCAGTTCTTCTCTTTGCTTCTCGTCCGCACGGTGCAGCGCCTTGATAAGCATATATGTTTTTTTGTTGCAAAGGATGTCACCGCCTATTTTCTTACCGAACACTTCCGGGTCACCATAGACATCCAGCAAATCATCCTGCAACTGGAACGCGACTCCTATCTGCATTCCGAAATTATAAAGATTATCGGCATCCTCAGCAGTCGCTCCTGCCAGAATAGCACCGATTTTGAGACTGCCTGCCAGTAATACGGCTGTTTTCAGGCGAATCATTTCAATATATTCATCCTCAGTGACATCGCAACGGGATTCAAATTCCATATCCAGTTGCTGTCCTTCACAAATTTCAAGTGTAGTCAGGCTGAACAGTTCCATCACTTCCTTGAGATGCTCCGACGGGCACGCTGTCATGTACTGAAACGCCAGAATCAGCATAGCGTCTCCCGAGAGTACGGCAGTGTTGTCATTCCAGACCTTGTGTACGGTCGGCTTTCCTCTGCGCATATCGGAACGGTCCATCAAGTCATCATGTAGCAACGTATGGTTGTGGTAAACTTCGATAGCGGTGGCAGGGTCGTAGATAGACGCGACATCCTCGCGATACAAGTTATACGCCATCAACATTAATACGGGACGTATCCGCTTCCCCCCTAAAGAAAGGATATATTCAATCGGTTCATAGAGTCCTTTCGGTGTCCGGGTAAACTGAATTTCAGAAATATGAGTGTTTATTTTATCAAGTAATTGAGAAGCTGTGAACATGATGGATGAAAAATATAAATGAATGAAAAAAGAGGCTGCCGTGAAGCAGCCTCTTAAATTATTGTGTTACAAATTACTGCAGTCTGAACATTACAGGAACCGTAAATTTAACACGTACCGGTTTACCACGCTGCATACCTGGTTTCCACTTCGGCATGGTGTTTATCACACGGAGAGCCTCTTTATCCAGATACGGGTCAACGCTGCGTACAACTTTCGCGTCTACAATACTACCGTCTTTGTTAACAACGAACTGTACGATAACACGTCCTTGAGTTCCGTTTTCCTGAGCGATAGTCGGATATTTGATGTTCTTAGCCAGATACTGCATCAAAGCTGCTTGTCCGCCCGGGAAGTCCGGCATGTTTTCTACAACTTCGAAAATGGTCTGTTCTTCCGGCTCTTCTTCAACAACTTGTACCGGCACGTATTTTACTTCTACCGGAGCAGCATTATCTTCATTGATAATGGTTGTTGTTTCATCAATTTCGGCCTTATCGTCGACAATCTCCAACAATTCGGCCACTTTCGGGGCTTCGGGTGGTGGTGGAGCTTGTTGTTCAGGGGTTTCGGTAATAGGAATGATTTCCTCTTCAAACACAACGTCAGCTACTGCCTGGCTTGTATCAATTTTCACGTCACGCTGGGTCCATTCGAACGCCACGAACATGAAAGCCAACACTACCACGTAACCAACGAGCAACCATGTAGACTTCTTGCCTTCCAGGTCTGCTTTGGGTGATTTTTTAACTTCCATAAAATAATTAATATAATAGATTAATAAAAAAAGTGTCTTCCTATGTGTCTCCGGGCAAATATAGTACATTTTCAGTTAACCGTCTGTTTCTTCCGGTCTTTTTATCCGGCTTTTTAACTTTTTTAATTCTTTCGTACTTGCCTGCTTCCTTTTAACGGCAAACATATGGCTGATTTTCAAAATAAGCGTATCTTTGGCGGACAAATTAGATGAACTGAATATGAAAAAGATAGTAATAGCAATCGACGGTTTTTCCTCTTGTGGAAAAAGTACTATGGCCAAGGATCTTGCCCGTGAAGTGGGATACATTTACATTGACAGCGGAGCCATGTATCGGGCGGTCACCTTATATAGTATGGAGAACGGAATTTTCAACGGAGATGTCATCGACACGGAAAAACTAAGAAACGAAATCAAAAATATCCATATTTCTTTCCGTCTGAACCCTGAAACGGGGCGTCCGGACACTTACCTCAACGGGGTAAATGTGGAAAACAGAATCCGCACGATGGAAGTCTCGTCCAAAGTAAGTCCTGTCAGTGCGCTCGACTTCGTGCGTGAGGCAATGGTGGCCCAACAGCAGGCGATGGGAAAAGAAAAAGGCATTGTAATGGACGGAAGGGACATCGGAACCACGGTTTTCCCGGATGCCGAATTGAAGATTTTTGTAACTGCCACGCCTGAAGTCCGTGCCCAACGCCGTTACGACGAACTGAAAGCGAAAGGACAGGAAACGAGTTTCGACGAAATCCTGGAGAATGTAAAGCGACGGGACTATATTGACCAGAACCGGGAAGTAAGTCCGCTGCGTAAGGCTGATGATGCTTTGTTACTGGACAATACGGACTTGACAATCGAGCAACAGAAAGGATGGCTGTTCGAGCATTTTAATAAGGTGGGAAAGTAGTTTTTCCGTATAGTTTTAAGGAGTTTCTTATCTAAATTGAGGAGTTTTCTTTATGATTAAGGTAGAGATAGATGAAGGGTCAGGATTCTGCTTCGGGGTAGTGACAGCCATTCACAAGGCGGAAGAAGAGTTGGCAAAGGGAGAAACGCTTTATTGTCTCGGAGATATCGTGCACAACAGCCGGGAAGTGGACAGGCTGAAAACAATGGGATTAATCACCATCAACCGCGAAGAGTTCAAGCAGTTGCGAAACGCAAAGGTACTGCTGCGGGCACACGGGGAGCCGCCGGAAACTTACATGATTGCCCGCGAGAATAATATTGAAATCATAGACGCGACTTGTCCGGTGGTATTGCGCCTTCAGAAGCGTATCAAGCAGGAGTTCCTGCAAGACGGAAATAAAGAAAAGCAAATTATCATTTACGGTAAAACCGGTCACGCAGAAGTGTTGGGACTGGTGGGGCAGACAGACGGAAAAGCGATTGTCATCGAAAAAGCCGAAGAAGCGAAGAAGCTGGATTTAAACAAGGACATCCGTCTTTTTTCGCAGACAACCAAGTCACTCGACGAATTTCAGGAAATTGTAGAGTATATCAAGAAGAATATATCTCAGGACGCGACTTTCGAGTATTACGATACGATTTGCCGTCAGGTTGCCAATCGCATGCCTAAGTTAAGGGAGTTTGCAGCTACGCATGATTTGATATTTTTCGTCAGCGGGAAAAAGAGTTCGAACGGGAAAATGCTGTTTGAAGAATGCCTGAAAGTGAATCCTAACTCACATTTGATAGACAACGAAAAGGAGATAGATACTTCTTTGCTCCAAAACGTACAGTCGATTGGTGTATGCGGGGCTACTTCCACCCCTAAATGGCTGATGGAAAAGATATACAATCACATTCAGACGCTTATAAAAAAGTAACAGCAAAGTAACAGATAAGAATAAAAAGAAAGCAAAAAGCGGACATTTGCACTTTTTTAATGTTTTCATCAAGTGAAAAAAAACTTCGTAAACATTGCTTTCAACTTTTTATTGTACATTTGCCACATCAAACTAATTAATGAAAAGATTGTGATATGGGAACAGTGAAATGTATCGGAATTTTGACTTCCGGGGGTGATGCTCCGGGAATGAATGCAGCTATACGTGCAGTGACACGTGCAGCCATCTATAACGGATTACAAGTTAAAGGTATATATAGAGGATACAAAGGCTTAGTGACAGGCGAAATCAAGGAATTCAAAAGCCAAAACGTAAGTAACATCATCCAACTGGGTGGAACAATCCTGAAAACAGCCCGCTGTAAGGAGTTCACTACTCCCGAAGGACGCCAACTAGCCTATGATAATATGAAGAAAGAAGGCATCGATGCCTTGGTTATCATCGGTGGTGACGGTTCGCTGACGGGCGCGCGTATTTTCGCGCAGGAATTTGATGTGCCCTGTGTCGGACTACCGGGAACGATTGACAACGACCTCTACGGAACTGACACAACTATCGGCTACGACACAGCATTGAATACCATCCTGGATGCAGTGGATAAGATTCGCGACACAGCCACTTCGCACGAACGTTTGTTCTTTGTGGAAGTAATGGGACGTGATGCCGGTTTCCTCGCGCTGAACGGAGCGATTGCTTCGGGAGCTGAAGCAGCCATTATCCCGGAATTCAGCACGGAAGTCGACCAACTGGAAGAATTTATCAAGAACGGATTCCGTAAGTCAAAGAATAGCAGTATCGTACTGGTAGCCGAAAGTGAACTGACCGGCGGGGCCATGCATTACGCGGAACGTGTGAAAAACGAGTATCCGCAGTACGATGTACGTGTAACTATCCTCGGACACTTGCAGCGCGGTGGTAGTCCTACTGCTCACGACCGTATCCTGGCAAGTCGCCTGGGTGCTGCCGCTATCGACGCTATCATGGAAGACCAACGCAACGTAATGATTGGTATCGAACATGACGAAATCGTTTATGTACCGTTCAGCAAGGCTATCAAGAATGACAAGCCGATAAAAAGAGATCTTGTGAATGTATTGAAAGAACTTTCTATCTAAACGAAAGAAGTTTCATCCAATCATTAGAAAAAAGAAATAATGAGGGAATATCAAAACTCCCTTTTTAACAAAATCACCCGCGTTGCAAATAGATGTAGCGCGGGTGTTTTCTATTTTTATAAAGGCTTTGGATACGCCTTCGTTTCTTATTTTTATTCCAACCATTGCGCTACCGTCCGCTCCGTACTTTCCCAAAGCTGTTCCTGTTGCACATGATGAGCATACTTGTCAGACAGTTTTTTCCGGCGATTGCTTGCATATAGCTGTCCCGTCACTCCTACTTCTTTTTCATCCAGCAGCAGTCCGATGGCCGTAGAAGCCCCTTTCTTCGGTTTGCGGATAAAAGGACGGAAAAAAATATCGGTCAATGGGTCAAACCATTGATGCATAGTAATAATATTTGTAGAAACAATCCCCGGGTCAGCCGCATTGACAGTGATACCCTTGTCACGGAGCTGTTCAGCCAGTTCGAGGGTAAACAATAATAAAGCCAGTTTCGTATTACTGTAGATAGGGATTCTCCAAAACTTTCCCACCTTTCCCCGATGGAAAAAGTCAGGCAGGTCGATATGCCCGATTGCGTAAGTACAAGAAACCATATTCACAATACGCGCGCCCCGCACCATTGCGGGAACCAATTTCCGCGTAAGCAGATAAGGCCCTACATAATTCACACTCACCGTCCGTTCAAATCCGTCGGCGGTAACATGAAACCCTGTTTCCATCGTCCCTGCATTATTCATCAACAGGGAAACCGGAATATTACGCTCCAGAATCTGTCCGGCAAAAGAAGCTACCGAGCGCATGGAAGACAAATCAATAGCCATCACTTCCAGGTTCGGATTTCCGGTTTCTTCGATTAAACGCTGACGGACAATTTCTGCTTTTGACGGATTATAACAAGCCATTATTATCCGATAACCGGCTTGGGCTACAGAACGTGTTATTTCCCGTCCCATTCCTCCGTCGGCACCGGTGATGATTGCCCATTTTACTTCACTCATCGCTTTTCAAGTTTTTCAATCTCCTTCTGCAAACAAGAAGGGATTGGTTCTTTTAAATGTTGATGACAAGCCATTTCTATGGTGTACATACGTCCGATGCAGTAATTACTGTGTCCGCAGTTACAACGAGCCTGCTCTTCCTGTGCCATCCGGTTGACAAATCCCGGTTCGTTGAGCAAAGCGCGCGCCATCTGCACAGCGTCAAAACCCGCATCCAGCACTTCATCTATCTTCTGACGGGCAACAAGGCCACCGACATAAATCAAGGGAGCTCCCGGAAGAGCTTCCCGAAACTTCAACGCATCTTCGAGAAAATAAGCCTCTTTGAAAGGGACTGACGGAATCATCCATTTTCCAAACATCCTCACTCCATACTTCAGCCACCAGCAATTCATATAGTAAGACATCGAACGGATGGGCATCGCGCCCCGCATCACATACATCGGCGCTTTGCTTACGAAACCGCCGCTCAACACCAATCCATGAGCGCCAAGTTCCAGCAAACGTTTGGCTACCTGGATGGATTCGTCTATTTCCATTCCGCCCTTGAAGCCGTCACGCATATTCATTTTCACAAAAACAGCCATGTCACTGCCTGCCGCTTTCATGACTTCTTCCATCACCAGTTCCATAAAACGCATCCGGTTTTCCAGTGAACCGCCAAATTCATCTTTCCGGTGATTCGTGTAGGGAGACAGGAACTGGCTAATCAGATAACCATGTCCGGCATGGACTTCCACAGCATCAAATCCGGCTTCCCTTGCCAGATTGACAGCGTTTCCATAGGCTTGCGCCAGTTCCGGAAGCTCTTCTTTTTCCAGTCCGCGGACAAACGTGGGAGAATAGAGATTGAATCCCGAAGAAGCGGACACGGGGGTGACACCGCAAATATTTTTGTGGGACATATTTCCGCAATGTCCTATCTGTATGCCTACGGCAGCGCCTTCGTCGTGCACAGCTTTGGTCAATTCATGCAAACGGGGAATGATGGATGGACGCAGCCACAACTGGCGGTCGAAAGAAAGTCCGCTTTGTGTCACGGCAGCGTAGGCCACTGTCGTCATGCCTACCCCGCCCGCAGCTACCGAGCGGTGATAATCCAATAGCATTTGTGAAGGAGTATTCTCCGGACACATACTCTCGAAAGCCGCCGAACGAATCGTCCGATTCCGCAACGTCAAAGGCCCGAAAGTGACCGGAGTAAAAAGCTTAGATTTCATAGTAGTGAGAATTATTCAAGTCTTATTTAATTTGTGATAACAATCATTCTTAATAAAGGAAAGGAAATACCCGTTTCTTCTCTCCTACCGCGTCACCGAATTCTTCGCGGTAGCGACACCACAACGCATGGGCACGCGGAACAAGATTGGCAATCGTCCACCAAAGAAAGACAAGTCCGGAAAGCGAACAAGTGAGTATTGCCCAACCTGCCCATTCAATTATTTCACCGAAATAATTGGCGGACGTGACATAGCGATACATTCCCTTTTGCGGCAGATAATGGCGTGTGTCTCCCGGTTTGCGCAGGTGGCGGATGACATAATCCGAATGCCAGTTGACCAGCATACCCACAAAAAACAGCAGAGTACCCGCTATAAACCACGGAGACGTAAACCAGTCGGGCTGATACATCGTTTCGGGAGCAAGGTAAAATATCCATTCACCTTGCATATAGCCATTCAGCAGATTAAAAAGAATCCCCATTGACATAATTGCCAGTGGCATTTTACTTTTTCCGGTCAATAACAGCGGGAAAATGAAGGCACGCTGGAAATAATGAATTTGAAAAAACAAAAAGAAAGTCAATATTACCGGTTCAAAACGACGTTCGGAATACATCCACATACCACACATCACCAAAAAGACCGGAGCTTCCATCAGTACCCAAGCTATTTTATTGGATATAGCTACTCCCCATGACGCCGTGCGAAAAATACCGTATCCCGCTTTCACAAAATAAAGCGCGATAAAAACCACCAGGGCAATCAAACTCATCACACCCAGGAACAGATTAAAGGCTGCCAAACTCATATTAAAAGTCTTTATGTAATGCGCAAAAATAACAAAAATGAAAGGAATTACAACACAAAATTCCCTTTAAATAAAAAACTCACCACAAGCTGTACATTTTTTAATTACAAACTCCAAAAAGAAACAGTTGCCAGACGAATGAGTTATGCATACTAGAGATAAATTCATTGAACGCAGAAAATAAATAAAGACCAATTGAGATTAACTCATAACAGTACAGGTTTTGAACAAAATCATAATAGTTCCTGCATTACATAGAGTTTAAAATGATATAATTATCTTGCACACCTACACTCTTTGCATCTACTTGATTGATACATAGAGATATAAGCGTGTGCAAGATACCGTTGCAGATGTGTGCAAGATAAAAGTATCTTGCACGCTTTGTCTTTTTCAAAAAGTTCCTGATAATTCCCGAAAACTATGCAGTCATTTATAGAATCAAGGCATCAAATGACTTGTTCAAAGTAATGAAACAAAGTGTTTGCTATAGAGAAACACTTTGTTTCAAGTAAGTAAACACTTTGTTTCAAGCCTATGAACACTTTGTTTCAAGTACTTGAAACAAATGGGAACTACCGTCAACAGGAATGAATAGCTAAGTAATCACAGCAGACAGCGTGCAAGATACTTTTATCTTGCACGCATCTGCAACGGTATCTTGCACATACTTATATTTCTATGTATCAATTGAATAGATGCAAAGAGTGTAGGTGTGCAAGATAATTATATCATTTTAAATCTTGATGAAGCTAAATACTTGGCTCATTTCTGCACAGTTTTGAACTGTTTCTTATTTATCACAACTCCCCGAACAAAGTTGAAATTCAATCTTCGTTCGGGGAGTACTTTTATATATTCAACAAAAGGATTTGTCTTTGTCAACGCTTCTTGATAGGTACATAAGCCAAATCTTCGAGCACATTCTTGTAAGCAGGACGGATGATACGCTTGCCTTCGAAAGTCAGTTCCTCATTGCGGTGTGCACACCAACCTACGATACGTGCCATGGCAAACAAAGGAGTGAAAATTTCCTGCGGCAATCCGATCATTTCATAGACGAAACCCGAATAGAAGTCGATGTTACTGGAAACGGTCTTTCCGTTGTTCTTGATACGACCGAAAGTGGCGATGGCACGTTCTTCCAACAGTTCGAGGAAAGCAAATTCGCTTTCTCTGCCTTTCTCACGGGCAAGGTCGCGGGCAAGTTCTTTCAGCAAGAGCGCACGAGGGTCGGAAATGGTGTAGACAGCATGGCCGATACCATAAATCAATCCCGTTTTGTTGTACACTTCTTTGTTGAGCATACGGGTGAAATAAGTGTCTATTTCGTCTACACTAGTCCAGTCCTTGATATTTTCTTTCAAGTGCTGGAACATGTCGGCAACCTGGATATTCGCGCCACCATGAAGCGGGCCTTTCAGCGAACCGATACCCGCGGCGATGGCCGAATACGTATCTGTTCCGGTAGAAGAAGTGACACGGACGGTGAATGTGGAGTTGTTACCACCACCATGTTCTGCCTGAAGAATCAACAGCAGGTCGAGGGTGCGGGCATCCAGTTCGGTGTAGTCCTTTTTCAGCATATACAGGAAGTTTTCGGCGATAGACAGTTTTTCCTGCGGATGGCGGATATGCAGGGAACGACCGAAAGTGGCGTGGCGAAGCATATTGTAAGCATAGGCGATGATGGTCGGGAACTTCGAGATAAGATCGATGCTCTGACGCATCAGGTTATCACGGGAAGTATCATCCGCGTTGGCATCAAAACGATACATTTCGAGTACGCTGCGCGAAAGGATATTCATAATGTTGTTTCCTTCCAATTCGATAATATTCATTTTCGTTTTCTGTTCCAACGGCATGTTGTCGTTAATCAGTTCACGGAAAGAGAGCAGTTCTTCCTTATCCGGCAGACGGCCGGAGAGCAGCAGGTAAGCCACTTCTTCGAAGCCGAAGCGTTTCTCCTTGATGATGGCGTGTGAAATATCTTCCACGTCATAGCCACGATAGAACAATTTGCCCGGTATGGGTTTCAGTCCGCCGCCCGGAATACGTTCGTAGCCAACTACATTACCGATTTTAGTAAGGCCTACCAATACACCTGTGCCGTCTTCATTACGCAGTCCGCGTTTCACGTCAAACTTGGGGAACAATTCATTATCAATCCGGGTTGCTTCCTTCATATCTTCGGAAAGCTTGTAAATCAAGTACTCTTTCTTCATTTTTCTTTGTTTTTATTCGTTGCTTTTACTTTTCAATTCGTTCCACTATTTCGCGTGTGAAAGCGGAAGTTGAGAGGGAGATTCCGTTCGGCATAAAACGTGCTAGATCATGTGTAGCGCGAGCTTCAAGGAAACTTTGTTCCAAGACTTTCTCTATAAGAGCCGCCGCTTCTTTCCAGTCAAAATATTCGAGCATCATCACTGCCGAAAGCAGAATGGAGCAAGGGTTCACTACGTCTTTTCCCGCAATGTTCGGGGCAGTTCCGTGGGTGGCTTCAAAGATGGCGTGACCTGTCTTGTAGTTGATATTCGCTCCCGGAGCAATACCGATGCCGCCTACCATCGCTGCCAATTGGTCGGAGACGTAGTCCCCGTTCAGGTTCAAGGTGGCTATTACGGAATATTCTTCGGGAATCAGTAAGGTATTTTGCAGGAAAGCGTCGGCGATACAGTCCTTTATCACCAGTCTGCCATCTGCCAAGGCATCGGCAAATTCACGCTGCGCCAGTTCGTAGCCCCACTTCTTGAAACCGCCTTCGGTGAATTTCATGATATTACCTTTGTGCACCAACGTCACGGAAGGCAGATGATGGTCGAGCGCATACTGGCAGGCTGCACGTACAAGACGTTCCGTGCCTTCACGGGAGACAGGTTTCACGCCGAAAGAAGATGTTTCCGGGAAACGGACTTTCGTCACGCCCATCTCGTCTTTGAGGAATTTATAGAACTTTTCAGCTTCCGGAGTACCGGCTTCCCACTCGATACCGGCATAAATATCTTCCGTATTTTCACGGAATACGCACATATCCACTTTCTCAGGCGCTTTCACAGGCGACTGCACTCCCTGATACCAACGGACGGGACGGAGACAAACGTATAAGTCGAGCGTCTGGCGCAGAGCTACATTCAACGAACGGATGCCGCCACCAACGGGAGTTGTCAACGGGCCTTTGATTCCTATCAGATATTCCTGAAAGGCCTTCATCGTTTCATCCGGCAACCAGGAACCTGTCTCATTGAAGGCACGTTCACCTGCCAGCACTTCTTTCCATTCGATGCGGCGCTTGCCGCCATAGGCTTTCCGAACGGCCGCATTCACTACGGCCTGCATGGAAGGAGTCACTTCAGCTCCCACTCCGTCTCCGGTAATATAAGGTACGGTAGGCACATCGGGCACCAGCAGCGTACCATCTGCTTTCATGGTTATTTTATTCATGGTTATCTTGCATTTAAGGCAGAGCCGGCACGAAACCAGGCTATCTGCTGTTCATTGTATGTGTGCTGTACTTCAAAGCTCTCTTTCGTTCCGTCTTCGTGGTGGAGAACGATGGTGAGATTACGTCCCGGCGCGAAATGCACCAAACCAAGCACGGAGAGAACATCATGTTCGCGAATCTTGTCGTAGTCGGCTTTATCAACAAATGTCAGGGCAAGCATTCCTTGTTTCTTCAGATTCGTTTCATGGATACGGGCGAAGCTCTTGGCGAGAATCACACGGACATTCAGGAAACGGGGTTCCATAGCTGCGTGCTCGCGACTGGAGCCTTCGCCGTAGTTTTCTTCGGCAACGACAATAGAAGAAATCCCCTGTGTCTTATACAACTTCGCTGTACCGGAAACTGTACCGTAGGTATTTGTCGAACGGTTCCAAACGCTGTTCGTTTCACCGTTGAAGGCATTGACAGCTCCCATCAACATATTGTCGGAAATATTCTCCAAATGTCCCCGGAAACGAAGCCACGGGCCTGCCATAGAGATATGGTCGGTGGTACATTTGCCTTGCGCCTTGATGAGCAGGGGCATATTCAGCAAGTCCTGACCGTCCCAGGCAGGGAAAGGAGTCAGCAGTTGCAAGCGTTGGGAATCCGGTTTCACTTTGATTTCCGTTTTTGCTCCGTGCGGGGCGATATAGCCTTCGTTGCCCTGTGTAAAGCCCTTCAAAGGAAGTTCGTCGCCGACAGGTTCAGCCAATTTTACTCTTTCGCCATCGTGGTTCACTAATCTGTCTTTCAAGGGGTTGAAGCAGAGGTCGCCCGCGATGGTCAGTGCCATAGTCAGTTCGGGAGAAGCGACGAAAGCATAGGTGTTGGGATTGCCGTCGGCACGTTTCGCAAAGTTACGGTTGAAAGAGGTGACGATGGAGTTCTTCCGTGTCGGGTCGTCCGTCTCACGTTTCCACTGGCCGATACAAGGGCCGCAGGCGTTTGCCATAATGGTAGCTCCGATTTGCTCGAAAGCACCGATCATTCCGTCTCTCTCGGCAGTGGCGCGAATCTGTTCCGAACCCGGATTCACAATCAGCGGGGCGGCTACGCTCAAATTCTTTTCGGCTACCTGCTTCGCTAAAGAAGCGGCACGGCTCAAGTCCTGGTAAGAAGAGTTGGTGCACGAACCGATGAGTCCGACTTCCATTTTACGAGGATAGCCGTTCAATAATACTTTCTCCGCAAATTCGGAGATAGGCGTAGCAGCGTCCGGCGTGAAAGGGCCGTTTATGTAAGGTTCGAGTTCCGACAGGTCAATATCAATGACACGGTCGTAATATTTCGCAGGTTCATCCGTCACCACTTCGTCCGCCCGAAGGTCGGCGCCGACAGATTCCGCCCAGTCGACAACACAGTCTCTTCCTGTGGCTCTCAGGTAAGTAGCCATGCGCCCGTCAAACGGGAAAAGTGAGGTGGTAGCCCCTACTTCGGCTCCCATGTTGCAGATGGTTGCTTTTCCGGTGGCGGAAAGAGATTCGGTGCCGGGACCGAAATATTCGATGATGGCGTTCGTTCCGCCTTTTACGGTGAGGATGCCCGCCAGTTTCAGAATCACGTCTTTCGGAGAGGCCCATCCGTTCAGTTTTCCGGTCAGGCGGACACCGATAATCTTCGGCATCTTCAATTCCCACTCCATGCCGGTCATCACGTCCACGGCATCCGCGCCACCGACACCGATAGCCACCATGCCAAGACCACCTGCGTTCGGAGTGTGCGAGTCCGTTCCCACCATCATTCCGCCGGGGAATGCGTAGTTTTCAAGCACTACCTGGTGGATGATGCCTGCGCCCGGTTTCCAAAAGCCGATACCGTAGCGGGAAGATACATCGCGAAGGAAATCATAAACTTCTTCGTTGGTCATTCTTGCGGTAGCGATGTCTTCCTTCGCTCCTTTGTAGGCTTGTATCAAGTGGTCACAATGCACAGTCGAAGGCACTGCTACCCGGTCTTTGCCTGCATTCATAAATTGGAGCAGCGCCATTTGGGCAGTCGCGTCCTGCATAGCCACCCGGTCGGGGCGGAAATTCACATAGTCCTCTCCTCGTTTGTAATCCTTTACATCGGCTACATCATACAGATGAGCATACAAAATTTTCTCGGCCAACGTCAAAGGACGCTTCAATACAGCCCGCACGTGTTCTACCTTTCCTTTATAAGCAGCGTAGAAGGCTTCTAACATAGTCACATCGTATACCATATCGCTTTTAGTTTTTTTAGTCTATCTATAAAAATAACGAACGACGTTCGAGTAATGTTTAACAAAATGAAATATTTTTTCTACCCGGAGAGAAGAATTGTTACCTTTGCGTCTATTATGAATAATAATTCGAAAAGTCCGATAGCCGATCTTCAGCAACAACAACTCCTCTTACGGATGGAGTACGAATACGAGAAAGAAGAGTTCAAGCGGCAGACCGAAACGATGGGCGTCGCCCGGAAAGTGAAACGCGGTCTCTGCTGGTATCCCGTCTCTCTCGGCCGAAGTTACTACAATTCGCTGAATCAGCTTGTAATAGATATTACACGTACCGAAAATAAAGAGATAGAGCACTCTTTCGAGTTCGGACGTCCCGTCTGCTTTTTCCATCAGTCGCTCGAGGGGAAGATGAAGTATATGAATTTCATTGCTACCGTCAGTTATGCGGATGAGGAACGGATGGTGGTCGTGTTGCCCGGAGCGGGTGCTTTGATGGAACTGCAAATTCCCAATATACTGCTTGGCGTGCAGCTTTATTTTGACGAAACGTCTTACCGGGCGATGTTCGAAGCACTGGAAGATGTAGTCCGCGCCAAAGGCAACCGGTTGGCAGAACTGCGCGACACGCTGCTTGGAACGCTGAAACCGGGATTTCGTGAGTTGTATCCGGTACGCTTTCCGTGGCTGAACAGTACGCAGGAGACGGCTGTCAACAAAGTGCTCTGCACGCGCGATGTCTCCATCGTCCACGGCCCGCCGGGAACGGGAAAGACGACGACACTGGTCGAAGCGATTTATGAAACGTTGCACCGCGAGCCGCAAGTGCTGGTCTGCGCACAGAGTAATACGGCTGTCGACTGGATTTGTGAGAAGCTTGTAGACCGGGGCGTGCCGGTGCTGCGTATCGGAAATCCTACACGGGTAAATGACAAGATGCTGTCTTTCACTTACGAACGGCGGTTCGAAAGTCATCCGGCCTATCCGGAACTATGGGGTATCCGCAAGTCTATCCGCGAAATGAACGGCCGGATGCGCCGGAGAAGTTACGCCGAACGGGAGGGTATACGCAGCCGCATGAGCCGCTTGCGCGACCGTGCCACGGAACTGGAGATAGCCATCAATGCCGACCTTTTCGACAGTGCCCGTGTGATTGCCTCTACTTTAGTGAGCAGTAATCACCGCTTGCTCAACGGACGGCGGTTTCCTACCTTATTTATTGACGAAGCTGCCCAGGCACTCGAAGCGGCATGCTGGATTGCCATCCGCAAAGCCGACCGGGTTATTCTTGCCGGAGACCATTGTCAGCTTCCACCTACTATTAAATGTATAGAGGCAGCCCGTGGCGGACTAGACCACACGTTGATGGAAAAAGTAGTCCAACAAAAGCCATCTGCCGTTTCGTTGCTGAAAGTACAGTACCGGATGCACGAAGCTATCATGCAGTTTCCTTCGGACTGGTTCTACCACGGCGAACTGGAAGCTGCCCCCGAAGTACGTTACCGGGGGATTCTCGATTTCGATACGCCCATGAACTGGATAGACACTTCTGAAATGGATTTCCGCGAAGAATTTGTAGGTGAGAGTTTCGGGAGAATCAACAAGCAGGAAGCAAATCTGCTTTTGCAGGAACTGGAAGCATATATCAACCGGATCGGCAAAGACCGGATATTGGATGAAAGGATTGATTTCGGCCTGATTTCTCCATATAAAGCACAGGTACAATATTTGAGAAGCAAAATCAAGGGGAGCAGCTTTCTCCGCCCTTTCCGCAGCCTCATCACCGTGAATACGGTGGACGGCTTTCAGGGACAGGAACGGGATGTAATCTTTATCAGTCTTGTCCGCGCCAATGAGGACAGGCAAATAGGATTCCTGAATGATTTGCGAAGAATGAACGTAGCAATTACCCGGGCACGGATGAAACTAGTCATATTGGGAGACGCGAGCACGCTGACAAAACATCCTTTCTATAAAAGGTTGATGTTATTCATTAAAAAAGAGGATTAACTCATTAATCCTCTTTTTGTTTTATAAAGCCTACTTTCTCACGAAACCAGACTTTCATTTTTAACACAAACAAAACAAACAATATTTATTATTTTAAGTACTATCTTTTATACTTCCTCAATTTACCACCGGAGCAAATTAAAGACAGAATTTGTATCGAAACGATCCGTCATCTTACGGATATTTCTTTAAAAAACATCAAACTAAAAGGGGGAATCACTGTTAAAAAGAATCCTGCGAATATGCAGTCAAAAATCTAAATATACATCAAATACTTCTCATACGGTATTATTTGCTTCAGTTTGATGCTGCAAATATAAACATAAAGTTGCATTATTTGTCCATAATAGTAATATATTTTTCAAAAAACATTCACCAGTTTTACGGAACTGATTTCCAACCAATTTGCAGACAAAAGAAAAGGAAGAGCTTTTCAGCTCTCCCTTCCTATAAAACTTGTATAATTCAATCTGATTAATTGTTTTCAGGACGAAGTTTACGTACTGTAACAGCAGTCTGCCACATTTCGCTTTCGCGCAATGCTTTCAGTTCTTCTTCCAGTTTCTCGCGATAGTCTACTTTTGAGTTGCTGTCGATAGAAATCTGTGCTTCGTTACCAGTCTTAACGCTGTGATACAACTTTTCAACTACCGGTTTGATAGCATCGTGGAAGGGGCCCATCCAGTCAAGAGCACCACGTTGAGCAGTAGTAGAACAGTTTGCGTACATCCAGTCCATACCGTTCTTTGCGAACAACGGCATCAGTGACTGAGTCAGTTCTTCTACTGTTTCGTTGAACGCTTCGGAAGGAGTGTGGCCGTTTTCACGCAACACTTCGTATTGTGCGAGCAACAGACCTTGGATAGCACCCATCAATGAACCGCGTTCACCTGTCAGGTCGGAAGTAGCTTCACGCTGGAAAGTGGTTTCGAACAGATAACCTGAACCGATACCGATACCCAAAGCGATTGTTTTTTCGTAAGCCTTGCCTGTAGCATCCTGGTAGATAGCGTAAGAAGAGTTCAAGCCACGTCCTTCGAGGAACATAGTACGCAATGAAGTACCCGAACCCTTAGGAGCAACCATGATGACGTCGATGTCAGCAGGAGGAACTACACCTGTACGGTCGTTCCAAGTGATAGCAAAACCGTGAGAGAAATAAAGAGCTTTTCCGGCAGTCAGGTAAGGCTTGATAGTAGGCCATACGGACATTACTGCTGCGTCAGACAAGAGGCACATAACGATAGTACCTTTCTCGCAAGCTTCTTCGATTCCGAACAACGTTTCACCCGGAACCCATCCGTCTGCTACTGCCTTATCGTATGTTTTTCCTTCACGCTGGCCAACGATTACACTGAAACCGTTATCACGCAGGTTCAGTGCCTGTCCTGGGCCCTGTACGCCATAACCGATTACTGCAATTGTTTCATTTTTCAATACTTCACGAGCTTTTTCTAATGGAAATTCGTCACGGATTACTACTGTCTCAACAGTTCCGCCAAAATTCAACTGTGCCATTTTCTTTTTTGTTTTTAGTTTTGATGGCTTACGCCATCCGTTATTAATTGATTTTATATTCTATATGATTCAAATACTATTTCCGAGTTATTCAAATACTACTTTCAAGTTATTCAAATACCACCTTCGAGCGGCAGACTACTTCGCTGCCGTTCTTCTTCACTTCGACATGGAATTCGTTATCATTGACTTCGTCACAGAAGAACGAAAGTTCGTCTCCGAAATAACTTTCGGCTACGTATGCCATTTCAAAACGGCGGATACGCTTGGTCTTATACAGTTCTATCGGGAACAAATCAAGAATGTGTTCTATGTAACGGATGCTGTTCACATGACCGTTGATGTCGATGTCGCTATACTTGGCCGTCAGCGTAGCCAATGGCTGGTTGCTGGTCACCTTGATGCGTGAGGGCTTTTCTATCGGGCAAGGTTCATCACATACATAGTCTACGATGCTTCCGCCATGCAGTGTCAGGAGGTCGGCAGGTTTGCGGGTGTTCAGGTTAATCATGGCCCATACCGAACGGGCGTAACCTATCTTCTTGCCATCTTTGTCGATAACAGCAAAGTTACGGTCAGTAAACAGGCGATACACATTTTCCACCCATGTCTGAACCGAGAAGTCCTCGTATTGGTAGGGCATTTCGTCCAGTTCGACAGCCAGTCGGGAAAGCACCCAGGTGTAGTTGTCCTCGTTGAGCGTTGCGATGCCGAAACCACGGTCACTGGCGTGGAAACCTGCGCAATTCAGCAGATGGTTGCCCAGTACTCCCATTGTCAGACGTCCGTTGAAGTCCACGTGAAAGGGTTCTGCCACAAACTTGTAAGTTCCTATTTTATTTGATTCACTCATTATTTTTGCTTGATTCACTCATTATTCTTGCTCTTTTTTACTTTGGTTATAGCCGGCTTCCCGTCCGTCGAGAAACTCATTCACCCGTTCAAAACAACTGGTAGTAATGGCTACACGTCCCGAACGGACAAATTGCAAAACACAATTCAAAGCCTTCAGTTCACCGTAGAGCGAAGTTATATCCTCACTCATGCCGTTCTTCTCGACAATAGAGAATACGGGATTCACTTCTACCACGCGGGCATTGTACCTGCGTATCACCTTGGATGCTTCCGGTGTCTCCTGAAATTCGGGAGTAGATACCTTATATAATGCAATCTCATGGAAGTAGATTTCATCTTCCGTGAAGTAGTGCGCCTGGATAACGTCAATCTTCTTTTCTATCTGCTTCACTACCTTTTCTATCGTGTCCTTATCCGTCCAAGCCGTAATAGTATATTTATGTACGCCTTTGATGGAAGACGCGGATACATTCAGGCTTTCGATATTAATCTGCCGGCGGGTAAATACGGCCGTTACCTGATTCAGCAATCCGGCGATATTCTCCGAATGAACGATGATGGTATATAATGTCTTATCACTCATAATTCTTAATTTAAAATGTGAACTCTCAACTCTCCATTCTCAACTCTCAACTTCTCCTAGCACTCCAACAACATTTGATTCACTGAACCACCTGGAGGAGTCATCGGCAGGACATTACCTTCTTCCACCACACAGGCTTCGAGCAGGAACGGCCCGTCCGTCGCCAACATTTCACGAATGGCTTCCTTCAGTTCTTCACGGGTGAAGACACGTTTGGAAGGGATGTCGTAGGCCGAAGCTATCTTCATGTAATCCGGATTCAACATCGGCGTGAATGAATAGCGGCGGTTGAAGAACATGGCTTGCCATTGGCGCACGTTGCCGAGGTAATTGTTGTTTAGGCAGATAATTTTCACCGGAGCTTTCCGTTCCATGATGGTTCCCAACTCTTGGATATTCATCTGGAGTCCGCCGTCGCCCATAAATGCACATACGGTACGTTCCGGCGCGCCGAAAGTGGCGCCGATAGCGGCAGGAAGTCCGAAGCCCATCGTTCCGAGTCCGCCGGAAGTGATGATGCTGCGTTCTTTTGAATATTTAAAGTAGCGGGCGGAAATCATCTGATTCTGTCCTACGTCCGTCACCAAAACGGCTTCGTGACGGGTAGCGTCGCTTACCGCACGTGCTACTTCGCCCATGCTCAATGAGTCCGTAGCGGGATGAAGTTCGGGGCGGATTACTTTTTCTTCTTCTACCTTTTCGTATTCCTTGAAGCTGTCTATCCATTCGGTATGCGTGTTCTTTTTCAGAAGTTCCGTAACAGATGCCAGTGTATGCTTGCAGTCGCCCAGGACGGCGATATCTACTTTCACATTCTTGTTTACTTCGGCAGGGTCGATGTCGAAGTGGATTACTTTCGCTTGCTTGGCGTAAGTGGCGAGGTTGCCTGTCACACGGTCGTCGAAACGCATGCCGACAGCAATCAGGACATCGCATTTATTGGTGTTGATGTTCGGGCCCAAGTTGCCGTGCATACCCAACATGCCCTTATTCAACGGATGCTCCGTCGGCAAGGCCGAAAGTCCGAGCAATGTACAGCCGGCCGGCATATCCGCCTTTTCGATAAAGGCACGCAGTTCGCTTTGCGCATTCCCCAACTCAACGCCCTGTCCTACCAGTACAAGCGGACGTTCGGCATTGTTAATCAGTTCGGCAGCCGCCTTTACAGAGTCCGCGTCCGTATCGGGTACGGGAACATAACTGCGTATGAAATCGACTTTCGTCGGTTCGTATTTCGTTTTCTCGACTTGAGCATTCTTGGCAAAGTCCAGCACTACCGGGCCGGGACGACCGCTACGGGCAATATAGAAAGCGCGTGCTACCGCCCAAGCCACATCTTCGGCACGACGAATCTGATAACTCCATTTGGCGATTGGCTGGGTGATGCCCACCAAGTCAACTTCCTGAAAAGCGTCTGTTCCGAGGAACGCCGTTCCTACCTGTCCGGCAATCACAACGATAGGCGTACTGTCTATCATGGCATCGGCGATACCGGTAATCGTGTTTGTTGCACCGGGGCCGCTTGTCACCAGGCAAACACCGACTTCACCCGATACGCGGGCATACCCTTGCGCTGCATGGGCAGCTCCCTGTTCATGGCGAACCAAGATGTGGTTCAATGTATCTTGATGGTCGAATAAGGCATCGAATACCGGCATGATAGAACCGCCGGGGTATCCGAAGATGGTATTTACTCCCTGATGTTCCAGAGCACGCATCAACGCCTCTCCACCTGTTATTAAGTCTTTACTCATTCTTTTTTAGTATTGGAGGATGTGTATCAATCGATTATTCTCACTGCTCCCTTATCGGCGGAACTTACCATGCTGGCATATGCCTTCAGACTCTTCGGCACGTAACGGTCACGGGTGACGGGTGTCATCGGGCGGGCAGCCAGTTCTTCATCCGTTAGTCGCACGTTAATCGTCCGGGCCGGAATATCGATTTCGATAATATCTCCATCAACAATTTTCCCGATATTGCCTCCTGCCGCCGCTTCGGGAGAAATATGTCCTATACTCAATCCGGAAGTTCCACCGCTGAAACGTCCGTCGGTAATCAAAGCACATTCTTTTCCGAGATGACGGGATTTAATATAAGAGGTAGGATAAAGCATTTCCTGCATACCGGGGCCACCCTTCGGACCTTCGTGCGTGATGACGACGACGTCGCCACTGACGACTCGGCCTCCGAGGATGCCTTCGCAGGCTGCTTCTTGCGAATCAAACACTTTGGCAGGACCGGTAAACTTCCAGATACTTTCGTCTACACCTGCCGTTTTTACTACACAACCGTCCTGGGCGATGTTGCCTTTCAGTACGGCCAGTCCGCCGTCCTTGCTATATGCGTGTTCAAAATCACGGATACATCCGGTGGCACGGTCTTTGTCCAATTCTTTATAATACATGCCTTGTGAACCGAGTACGAGATTGAAACGGTTGGCGGCTGCGCTGGAATATTTCTTGATAGCTTTCTCGCTGACATTCGGGCTGGTGATTGAATATTCGTTGATTGCTTCCGCAAGTGACATTCCGTCTACGCGGCGAACGGAAGTGTCTATCAATCCGGCTTTTGCCAGTTCGTCCATGATGGCGATGATGCCACCGGCACGGTTTACGTCCTGGATATGATATTTCTGTGTATTCGGGGCAACTTTGCAGAGACAGGGAGCTTTGCGGGAAAGCAGGTCGATGTCGTCCATCTTGAAGTCTACTTCCGCTTCGTGGGCAACGGCCAGCAGGTGCAGAACCGTATTGGTAGAACCACCCATTGCAATATCGAGTGTCATTGCGTTCAAGAAGGCTGCGCGGGTAGCGATGCTGCGCGGCAATACGCTTTCGTCTCCTTCGTTGTAATATTTCATGGCATTCCCGACAATCAGTTTGGCAGCGTCCTTGAAGAGTTGCGTACGGTTTTCGTGAGTAGCTACGATGGTTCCGTTTCCGGGAAGAGCCAGTCCGATAGCTTCGTTCAGGCAGTTCATAGAGTTGGCTGTGAACATACCGGAGCAGCATCCGCAGGTAGGACAAGCGTTCTGCTCGATATTGGCAACTTCTTCGTCGCTTACGCTTTGGTCGGCAGACTTAATCATTGCGTCGATCAGGTCGAGGTGCTGCCCGTTCCACTCTCCGGCTTCCATCGGTCCGCCCGATACAAATACGGTAGGGATATTCAGGCGCATGGATGCCATCAACATTCCCGGGGTGATTTTGTCGCAGTTGCTGATACATACCATCGCGTCTGCCTTGTGGGCGTTGACCATGTATTCTACACTGTCGGCAATGATGTCACGGGAGGGAAGCGAGTAGAGCATTCCGTCGTGTCCCATGGCTATACCGTCGTCAATGGCTATGGTGTTGAATTCCGCAGCGAAGCATCCCAGCTTTTCAATCTCCGCCTTCACCAGTTGACCGATTTCATGTAGGTGTACATGCCCCGGCACAAACTGCGTGAACGAATTGACGATAGCGATAATGGGCTTGCCCATCTGTTCTTTCTTCATGCCGTTGGCTGCCCATAATGCACGGGCTCCCGCCATCCGACGGCCTTGTGTACTAAACGAACTGCGTAATTGCTTTTTCATTTCAATCTGTCTTTTAATTAAAGAGCCTCTCTCACAAGTGAGAAAGGCTCTAAATTTTATCTTTTATGGTACGAACACATACAACACAAAAACCTTCCTCACGCTCTTGATGGAATCACCACGACGCGAATAATATGCAGGACTGCCAGGTTTAGAGATGTATGTAACATATTCATATCTTCTTTTCTTTATTTTCGTGCTGCAAAGGTAAGGGCTTTTTTATTATCTCCAAACAAATCGAAGAAAAAAATCACATAAAAACTAATAATTGTAAGATAACAGCGGTATTATTTCTCTATTTTATCACTTAAAGGTTGAATTTACAACTATTATACAAGTATCGTCCCCACCGAACCTTTCTAACAAAAGCACTTAATAATCTGAAATTTACATTCCCTATGTCCGTGCACAAGCAAATAATTCGTATCTTTGTCAACCCGTATCCCGGGATTTATTAATTTAGAAATATAAAATATCAGATGGAAACAGTAGAAAACAAGTACATTACCGTTGCATACAAACTATATACAATGGAAGATGGTGAAAAAGAGTTGTTCGAAGAAGCAAAAGCGGAACACCCTTTTCAATTCATTTCAGGTTTAGGAACAACACTCGAGGATTTCGAGAATCAAGTGGCTGCTCTTTCTAAAGGTGATAAATTTGAGTTTACCATCGCAGCGGATAAAGCATACGGTCAATATGACGAACAACACGTGATTGACCTTCCTAAAAATATCTTCGAAATCGATGGTAAGTTCGACAGCGAACGTATCAAAGAAGGCAATATCGTTCCTTTGATGACCGGTGACGGCCAGCGCGTGAACGCAAGCGTAGTGGAAATCAAACCGGACGTGGTAGTAGTTGACCTCAACCACCCGTTGGCAGGCGCTGACCTTATCTTTGAAGGCGAAGTGATCGAAAGCCGTCCTGCTACTAACGAAGAAATTCAGGAATTGGTAAAAATGATGAGTGGCGAAGGTGGCTGCGGTTGCGGATGCGGCAGTTGCGGCGACGGTGAATGCGGCGACGATTGCGGTTGCGAAGGCGGACACTGCCACTAATTAAGAGATATTGCTGTTGTTGATAACAGCAGTCAATAAAAATAAAATGGATAATGAACTTCTTGGTTTCATTATCCATTTTTTTATTGGTTATTCCTTAGCTTGACTATTCTTTAACTTGGTTGTTCCTTAGCTTAGTCTTTAGCTTGGCTGCTCTTTAATGCAGATTCTCTTAATTCAACTATTCTTGTTTCAGCATCCTTTGTGCGTCATAATATCGAGCACCATTTTATCCGTCTCATTCATGGCTTGTGAGCCGATTCTTGTCAGGTTACGGATGCTTTGATCCACGTCTTCATCAATAATACCTTCTACGGAAGTCACGCAACGGTCTTCCATCGCCATCATGGCAGACAGGACGGCTGTTGACACTCCGGTAGTTACCTTCAGGGCACAACTCGGTTTGGCACCGTCACAAATCATTCCCGTCAGGTTCGCAATCATATTTTGAACGGCAAAGGCAACTTGGTCATAGTTGCCACCCATCAACCAGGTGATTCCGCAACTGGAACCTGTGGCGGCTACCACACAACCGCACAGGGCGGACAATCGTCCCAAACTTTGCTTGATATAGATAACTGTAAGATGGCTCAACATCAGGGCACGAATCATTTCTTCTTCGCTCTTGTTGTTTTCTTCGGCAAAGACTACTACCGGAAGCGTAGCGGATATTCCCTGATTACCACTGCCGGAGTTGCTCATGACCGGAATCATGGCTCCTGCCATTCGGGCATCACAGGCGGCTGAAGTATACGAGAGGATATGGCAAAATACGCTATCGCCCATCACTTTATGTTCGTAAGTGCCACGGAGCATTTTCCCCAAACAATGTCCGTAGTTACCTTTGAAGGCTTGTTCGGCGGCAGCTTTGTTCAGGCGGGCGGTGTCGAGGATGAAACGGATTTCATCCAGTGGAGCGGTCAGGGCGAAGTCGTAGACTTTACGCAGGTTCAGTTCGGGAGAAGCGCCTTCTTCCTCTTCACTGGCTGTATGTTGCTTGTCGAGCAATACTTGCCCGTCTTTGGCTATATATATAAAGGTAGTGTGTCCGCCGGCAATAATGGTTTTTGCGGTTTTGCCTGCGGCTTTGCAAATGACTTCGATGTAGAGCTTTTCGGTAATATCCTCTTTCAGGGAGATGCAGATTCTCTTTTCCGCGATGAACTGTTCACCTTGTGCTACAGCTTCGGGCGTACAGTCTCTCAATACTTCCAGTTGATAATCAGACTTACCGATTAACGCGCCCAGGGCAACAGCTATCGGAAGCCCTACCATACCCGTGCCGGGGATTCCTACTCCCATAGCATTCTTGAGTATATTGGCACTTAACAATACTTCAATTTTCTCCGGTTTCTCACCCAGCATTTCGGCTGCTTTCGCAACACAAAGTGCCACTGCAATAGGCTCCGTGCATCCGATGGCAGGAATCACCTCTCTTTTAACCAGCTCTATAATTTGCCTTCTTTCTGACTCAGTCATGAACATATAAGTTTTGTTTCTATGAATGTTTCCACAAAAATAGAAAATTCTTTTCTATCCTACACAACTTAGTGAACAAATAAAATCACATTTTGTTATAAATTCTTGTGATAATCCAACTTTAACAGCAAGAATAAAGAAAAATGAAAGCAAAACACGTGATTTTCTATTTGCTATTAGCTATTATTTCGTCTTCTTGTATTCGCGACGAAGCTCCCAATGCAGAGGCAGATATTCTCAGTTGCATACTGCCTGATGTGGTAATGACTACTAGTCCTATCATCAACAATAATTCAGTAACTCTCTTTGTCGGGCCGGGAACGGATGTTTCGGCACTTGCGCCGGAATTTGTCCTGACACAGTGGGCAACAATCAGCCCGCAAAGCGGGACGGTACATGATTTTAATTCTCCTCAGAAATATATCGTCACAGCCGCCGATGGCGTTTGGAGAAAGACATATACGGTGTCCGTCATTGATACGGAGCTTGCCACCAATTATCAATTCGAGGATACTTTGGGCGGAAAGAAGTATTACATCTTCGTGGAGCGTGAGGGTGATAAAGTAGTAATGGAATGGGCAAGCGGAAATGCCGGCTATGCCATGACCGGAGTACCCAAGACGGCTGATGACTACCCCACTTTCCAGGTGACGGAAGGTAAAGAAGGAAAATGCCTTTCTTTGGTGACACGCAGTACGGGATTCTTCGGGAGTTTGATGGGTATGCCTATTGCTGCCGGGAATCTGTTTATCGGTTCTTTCGATGTGGGCAATGCAATGAGCAATCCGTTGCAAGCTACGAAGTTCGGACTTCCTTTCCGGTATGTGCCGACTTATCTGGCCGGGTATTATAAATACAAGGCGGGAGATAAATTCACGGAAGGAGGTAAGGAAGTAGATGGAAAACGTGACATATGCGATATATATGCCATTATGTACGAAACGACTGAATCTGTCCCTACACTTGATGGAAGCAACGCGTTCACCAGTCCGAATCTGGTTTCGATAGCTCGTATTGACAACGCTAAGGAGACAGATGAATGGACATATTTCAAACTTCCCTTCACTACCCTGCCCGGTAAGTTCATTGATAAGGAAAAGTTGAAGAATGGAAAATATAATGTTGCTATCGTATTTACATCAAGCCTGGAAGGGGCATACTTCAACGGAGCTATCGGAAGTACTTTACTGATTGATGAAGTCGAATTAATCTATCACTCGGAGAATTAATCCATTACCCGGAAAAATTAATTTTATAATAGACAGAAAGATGAAAATTTATCCTTATATATTCAGTTTTCTCGCTTGCATGGGAATAGCCTTGCCGGGGTATTCGCAAGTGGACAGAAATGAAACGCTTATCCGTTCCGCCCTTCGCGGACTGGAATATGAAATAAAGGCAGGATTCAGCATCGGTGGCACAGCACCGCTTCCCTTGCCCGTGGAAATCCGTTCAATCGACGGTTATAATCCGACGCTTGCCATTACTATCGGCGGCGAAGTTACCAAATGGGTGGCTGTTCAAAACAAACTGGGTATCATCGTCGGGTTGCGCCTTGAGAACAAGGCGATGACGACCGAAGCTACCGTAAAGAATTACAATATGGAGATTCTCGGACAAGGCGGTGAAAGAATCAGCGGCGTATGGACGGGCGGAGTGAAAACCAAAGTACATACCGCGGGGCTGACTATTCCTTTAATGGCGACTTACAAACTGACTGACCGATGGAATATAAAGGCAGGCCCTTACTTCTCCTATATTCTTTCAAGAGAGTTTTCGGGACATGTGTACGAAGGGTATTTGCGTGAGGACGACCCTACCGGGCCTAAAGTGGAATTTACGGACGGAAAGATTGCGACTTATGATTTCTCCGACGACTTACGACATTTCCAGTGGGGATTGCAGGTAGGAGCCGGATGGAGAGCGTTCAAGCATCTCAATGTGTATGCAGACCTCACTTGGGGACTGAATAATATTTTCAAAGATGATTTTCACACGATTACTTTCGCCATGTATCCTATCTATTTGAATATTGGTTTCGGATATGCATTCTAAGGAAATGTATATGTTTTAAATTAAAAAGGGGGGGGCTGCCTGAACGATATTTCTTCTTCAGGCAGCCCCGCTTTTATTTCTACAAGATCAGTTTTTATCAGGGTTCTCCACCTGTTTCACACCCAGGAAAGTAACTTTCACTGTCTGTTGCAATGCAGGCACTTTCACGTTGATAGTCATATTCGCATCCATATCTTCCACCGTTCCCGCTACGGTAGCGTTGCAAGTCCCCAGAGCAGCGGCATCTCCTTGGAAGGTAAGGTCTTGTTGTCCCGTAAAACCGGAGACGCCTTCTTCCTTCTTCACCGTACATTTATCTATCACAATATCCCCGAATTTCAATATCTGCCCGTTCAGGAACAATTCAAAGTCCTTCAGTTCTATTTTTATTTCCGTATCGCTGACCTGCGAGAATGTGATAAACTTAGGCAGTCCGTCAGCAATGACAGTCTCTTGGTCGGAACCATCCGCTATCATGGAAATATTCAGGTTTCCCCAGTAAGTCCCTACTACATCGGGAGCTGTTATTACCGCTTCCTCACCGGGTTCGTTACCGTTGTTGTTCTTGCTATCGTCGTCGTCATCGCTGCTACAAGCAGAAAAGAGAGTGACGGAACATACAAATGCCAATAAATACAATAGATTCTTTTTCATACGTCTTCAGTTAAGTTATTATATAAAATCGCCATTTATAAACCGAATTGAAGAAAAAAGGTTCAATATGCTTCCTTTTTTGAAGATATTTTGAGTTCACAACAATCTTACCGAAAACTTTGTTATATTTGCATACAGTAATTTTAAAAAAGCCACGACTATGTTTAATTCATTTGGCAATATCTTTCGGCTCACAAGTTTCGGTGAGTCTCATGGAAAAGGAGTTGGGGGAGTGATTGACGGTTTTCCTGCAGGAATCACCATCGACGAAGAATTTGTACAGCAAGAACTGAATCGCCGCCGTCCGGGACAATCTATCCTTACCACACCACGTAAAGAAGCTGATAAAGTGGAGTTTCTCTCCGGTATTTTCGAAGGTAAATCCACCGGATGCCCTATCGGTTTTATCGTATGGAACGAGAATCAGCACTCTAGTGACTACAACAATCTGAGAAATGTATATCGTCCTTCACACGCTGACTATACTTACACCGTGAAGTATGGAATCCGTGACTACCGCGGTGGCGGACGTTCTTCGGCACGCGAGACAATTTCGCGCGTTGTAGCCGGTGCTTTGGCCAAATTGGCACTCCGCCAGTTGGGAGTCAGCATCACCGCTTATACCTCGCAGGTAGGCGCTATCAAACTGGAAGGCAGCTATTCCGATTATGACCTTGACCTGATAGAAAGCAACGACGTACGTTGCCCGGACCCGGAAAAGGCGAAGGAAATGGCAGACCTTATCTACAAGGTGAAAGGGGAAGGCGACACCATCGGCGGCACGCTGACCTGTGTCATCAAAGGATGCCCCATCGGACTGGGACAACCTGTTTTCGGCAAACTTCATGCTGCCCTGGGCAATGCCATGCTAAGTATCAACGCTGCCAAAGCATTCGAATACGGCGAAGGATTCAAGGGACTGAAGATGAAAGGTTCGGAACAGAACGATGTTTTCTTCAACAACAACGGACGAATCGAAACGCATACCAACCACTCCGGTGGTATCCAGGGCGGGCTGAGCAACGGACAGGATATTTACTTCCGGGTAGTTTTCAAACCGATTGCTACTATATTAATGGAACAGGAGACGGTCAACATCGACGGTGTGGACACGACGCTGAAAGCCCGCGGACGTCATGATGCCTGTGTACTGCCGCGTGCCGTGCCTATCGTGGAAGCGATGGCTGCCATGACGATACTTGACTATTACCTGCTGGATAAGACCACGCAGCTTTAATATCAGCAAACGATTCAATATGAACGAAATTCAGAAATATATTACAGCGAACGAGCCAAAGATAATGGAAGACTTGTTCAGCCTTATCCGTATTCCGAGTATCAGCGCACTGCCCGAACATCATGACGATATGTTGGCATGCGCAGAGCGTTGGGCACAACTATTACTGGAAGCCGGAGTGGATGAAGCATTGGTAATGCCCTCCAAAGGCAATCCGATTGTCTTTGCACAGAAAATAGTAGACCCGAATGCCAAGACTGTTTTAGTCTACGCCCACTACGACGTAATGCCTGCCGAACCATTGGAACTCTGGAAAAGCCAGCCATTCGAACCGGAAATACGTGACGGACATATTTGGGCACGTGGCGCGGATGATGATAAAGGACAATCTTTCATTCAGGTGAAGGCTTTCGAATATCTTCTCAAAAACGAGTTATTAAAGAATAATGTGAAGTTTATCTTTGAGGGGGAAGAGGAAATCGGTTCTCCGAGTTTGGAATCCTTCTGCGAAGAACACAAAGAACTGTTGAAAGCAGACGTAATCCTCGTCTCGGACACGAGTATGCTGGGAGCTGAACTTCCTTCGCTGACTACCGGTCTGCGCGGACTGGCTTACTGGGAAATAGAAGTGACCGGCCCGAATCGTGACTTACATTCAGGACACTTCGGCGGCGCGGTAGCCAACCCCATCAATACGCTTTGCCAGATTATCAGCAAAGTGACGGATGCCGACGGACGGATTGCCGTTCCCGGCTTCTATGACGATGTGAAAGAAGTTCCGCAAGCCGAACGGGAAATGATTGCACATATTCCTTTCGATGAAAAGAAATATAAAGAGGCAATCGGCGTGAAGGAAGTGTTCGGAGAGAAAGGATATAGCACACTGGAACGTAACAGTTGCCGTCCGTCTTTTGATGTGTGCGGCATATGGGGCGGATATACGGGAGAAGGCTCAAAGACCGTACTTCCGTCAAAGGCTTACGCCAAAGTTTCCTGCCGATTGGTTCCGCATCAGGATCACCATAAGATTTCTCAAATGTTTGCTGATTATATCCGCAGCATCGCTCCCGATACGGTGCAGGTGAAAGTTACCCCGATGCATGGCGGACAGGGATATGTCTGTCCTATCTCTCTTCCTGCTTATCAGGCGGCAGAGAAAGGTTTCGAAATTGCTTTCGGAAAGAAACCGTTGGCAGTGCGTCGCGGTGGCAGTATTCCTATCATCTCCACTTTTGAACAAGTCTTGGGTATCAAAACCGTATTGATGGGATTCGGACTTGAATCGGATGCTATTCATTCGCCGAACGAGAACTTTTCACTTGATATTTTCCGTAAAGGTATCGAAGCGGTGGTTGAGTTCCACAAGGAATATGCAAGACTCTAAAAATATAATATACAGCCAATAGAAAGAATAAAAGAAGAACGATGGACAGGCTTGCATTCAAGCACTTGTCCACCGTTCTTCTTTATTTTACAGATAACCCTTACATCGAACAGACGTTATTTACATCACCGGAGTCTGAAAAAGGAAAGTAAACGATTTGCTGTCTTTCAAATCCTTCACAGCGTCACCTGCATAAATCTCACCATTTGCCAAAGACAGCTTCTTTATACTAGCTTTCGGGCTGAAATCAATCTTCTTCAAATCCAGCCAAAACAAATTCGGAGTTAAGGTCGATTCAAAATAATAGACCTTATTCTTTTGGTCGGAGACGGTACGCCAACGGGTAGAAGAAATATGAGGTTTATCGGGAGTAGAGATTCCGAACGGGACGGAGACATTGCGCATTACACTCAATACACTCGGGATGGCGATTTTAGCATCCGAGGTTTGTGGAATGGCATGAATATAGAAAGAAGCACGTACAAAGCGGTCGCTTGAACGGTTTGTACCCGGAAGCATTTGCAGGCCACCCACCTCTTTCCAGTAGTCGTTGATAGCTAACTGATATTCGTAGCGGGGAGAGTTTGTCATCACCTGGTATTCTTTTCCTTCATGGATGCTTAGTTTTCCGTCCAAATATTCCAATATGGCAGTATTTCCTGTTTCATCGGTAATAGCGAGGTGCAGAGTCGATTCCGAGCCATTCGGCAGACGGGGAGCGTCGATACGGAAGGTTTCCTTTTTCAGTTCGTCTACAGCTTCACGCACTGTCGCGAAATTATCAAGCACATACTGCGTCCAAATACTTATTCCCATCGCCGGCCGGGTATCCCCCGGCAGTGAATAAATCGTTTCAGGCAGGAACAGCAGACTTGCTACCAGTCCTTTCTCATTCATTCCGTCACAAGTTCCTATATCATAGCCAGTTGCAATGACACTTCCATACTTGGACGTCCAGTTCAACGTTTTCTCCTTATTGTGTCCCGTGCGCTGAATGCCACGTGGAAATACATAGAGATTCGAGTGTAAGTCTTCTTTCCAGTCCATCGTACGACCGGTTACCACCATTTGCTCCGGGCCGATATACACTGCACGTGTACACGCCTCTACCTGCTGTATGCTCCCTAAAGAGGCAGCAACCAACAATAATACAACTACCGCCAGATTTTTCTTCATTTTTCTTTTTGGTTTAAATAATTGATACTCTTATCTATAAATAAC
Organism: Bacteroides congonensis; assembly: GCF_900130125.1. Taxonomy (GTDB): domain Bacteria; phylum Bacteroidota; class Bacteroidia; order Bacteroidales; family Bacteroidaceae; genus Bacteroides; species Bacteroides congonensis. The sequence continues at coordinate 559,003 of NZ_FQXY01000008.1, read as the reverse complement.
AACTGCCTGGTGAATATTGCCTGAAAGAAAGACGAATTTAATGAAAATAAAGGATTTATCCGAGGACTTCTTTGGTTATTCCAAGGTTCATCAAGTTAAAAAAACTTGTCGTTGGAAGGAAATGCTGTTTACTATTTGTTATTCCACTCTCCTTTCGTTATTTTTGTGGGTAGAAGAATTTACTAAACTATAAGAAGAGGACAAATGCGTATGAAACAAAAGATTAGCATTTCACGGTTTCCAATTTTCCTGGGTTTGCTCCTTCTGCTGTCTTCCATTCCGCAGTTGCTCTCTGCACAGGAAGGGATTGACAGTACCCGCATTATTCGTAATGATTTGCTAAAACAACCGGAAGGTATATTGTTTCAACATGCTACACCTGATTTGTTTCAATATGCCACGCCTGATTTGTTCCCGCCTTCAAAGTTCAAGGACACTTCTTCTCCGAATTTGTCCAAACAGCTGTTTTACTTTCCACCCGATTTTTCACATAAAGGAGAAATCTATCTGCCTTATCAGATAAATCCTTCTCCACTCTTCAAAGGTGATTACAATACAAGCGGCATATTAATGCAATTCCCTCACGGAGCAGTATTCGGCTCGGGCAAGCAAACGAGTGTGCCGGGCATCGGACTTTTCAACAATGCTTCGTTGGGTTATCAGCACATCTTCAATGACAGGTTTGAATTACAACTTCAGGCTAATGCAATGAAAATAAACATGATGCATTTCACCGGACAGGCATTCAGCACTTCGGGCGCTCTGCTCTATCACGCTTCCGACCGTGTTGCTTTCAAGGTATTCGGCTCATATGACATCGGCAATTCTTACGGAATGAGTACTCACAGTTATGGAGCTACCATGTCCATCGATATGTCCGACCGCTTCAATATGGAGATGGGAGTACAACGTTATTACGATGCTATGAGAGGACGTTGGGAGACAGTTCCTGTTGTTATTCCCACCTATCGCTTCAAGAATAATTTCAAACTTGGTCTGGATGTAGGCGGAGTTCTGTACGAAGTACTACGCAATGTCATATTTGACAAACACGGTGGTGGTGATTACAGCGGTGGCCCTACCATTGCTCCACCTCGTTCTTTTTTGCCAATACGCCCGAGATAAGGAGTTAATTTCAAGAGCCTTGATGATAATGTCCGTTTCCCATAAGGAAACGCCAGTATCCTCGTAGAGAAACGACTGTATCCCCGTAGGGAAACGGGCGTTCCCTCGTAGAGAAACGAGAGTTTCCTGTAATAGAAACTACAAGAAACTATAAGAGACTGATATCTAAGTATATGGATAAAACTGACAGAGAAAGGAGCAACCGAATTTTATTCAAAATTCTTCCGGTAAGCACATCCGTTCCTCCATTCCGAACATCCGTAAGCTGTCTTGCCTTTTATGATTGTTCCTTTGCCGCAAAGCGGGCAAGGTTGTCCTACTAATGCATCCGGATTATCAACCGAAGAGGCTATCGAAGCAGATACAGTAGCCGGCGGTGTTTCAACTTTTGTACTTTCTGTCACCTTTGTTTCGGACTTCGGTTTCTTTTCTTTTGGAGCACTTGGTTTCCGTTCACGTTTCTTCGGTTCTTTCTTTGCTTTCTCTTCAGCCTGGGCAGCTACTGCGTCTTGAATAGTAATACGACGATTCGTATTATCAGACAGTACACTCATCACAACTTCCGAAACCATTTGCTTCAGTTCTTCGAGGAATTGGCGGGCATCATAGGTTTTCTTTTCTATTTCGCGGAGCTTCTTTTCCCAAATACCTGTCAGTTCGGCAGATTTCAAGAGTTCTTCATGGATAATTTGTACCAGTTCCACTCCTGTCGGGGTGGCAATCAGGTTCTTTCTCTCCTTGCGGATATAATTCCGTTTGAACAAGGTTTCTATAATAGCGGCACGGGTAGACGGTCGCCCGATACCGTTCTCTTTCAAGGCATCACGAAGTTCGTCATTATCCACCAGTTTTCCGGCGGTTTCCATTGCACGGAGCAAAGTCGCTTCCGTGAAAGGTCTTGGCGGTTGCGTCCATTTCTCGTTCAAGTCAGGGATGTGAGGGCCGCTCTCCCCTTTCACAAAGGCAGGGAGAACATTTTCGTCCTCGTCCTCTTTCTCTTCGGTGGAGTCCTTCACGTCTTTGGCGAATACGACACGCCAGCCCGGTTCCAAGATTTGCTTACCGGTTACTTTAAATTCTATTTTGTCTACTTCGCCCATCACGGTGGTGGTAGAAATCTTACAGTCAGGGTAGAACACGGCTATAAAACGGCGGGCTATCAGGTCGTAGACACGGCGTTCCATATCGGTCAGGTTTTGAGCGTACACTCCGGTAGGGATGATGGCATGGTGGTCTGTCACTTTCGAGTTATCGAATACTTTCTTCGATTTAGGCAGTGTAGAGCCGTTCAAAGGGGCAGTCAATATTTCGTAGTCACGGAGTCCTTTCAATATGCCGGGGCATTTCGGATAAATATCGTCACTCAGGAAAGTTGTATCGACACGCGGATAAGTAGCGACTTTCTTTTCGTAGAGAGACTGGATAAGTTTCAGTGTCTCATCGGCAGAGTAGGCAAATTTCTTGTTACATTCTACCTGAAGGGAAGTCAAGTCGAACAAACGCGGAGCGTATTCCTTTCCGTCTTTCTTGCCGACACTGGTGACTACAAACGGCAGGTCTTTGATACGTTCTACCAAGGCTTCGCCTTCCTCACGATTGGCGATGGGGTCGATGCCCGGATTGTCTATTTTCTTTTTTCCGCCGTTCTTCTCTTCTTCGGCAGCGATTTCTTCATCACTTTTGCGGATAAGGGCGGAGAAAGTGGTATCACGATAGTTTGTCTTCAATTCCCAATATTGCTTGGGCGTGAAGTTGGCAATCTCCAGTTGGCGGTTGACAATCAGTGCCAGAGTAGGCGTTTGCACACGACCGATAGAGAGCACCTGCTTGTTTTGACCGTACTTAATCGTATAAAGACGGGTGGCGTTCATTCCCAACAACCAGTCACCTATTGCACGAGAAAGTCCCGCCTCATACAACGACTGAAAATCAGACTGGTCTTTCAACTTGGAAAAACCTTCACGAATAGCTTCTTCCGTCAAAGAAGAAATCCACAGTCGCTTCACCGGACAGCGTGCTCCAGCCTTCTGCATCACCCAACGCTGAATCAATTCTCCTTCCTGACCGGCATCACCGCAATTGATAATCTCATCCGCATTCTGCATCAACTGCTCGATAATATGAAACTGTTTCTCAATACCCGGGTCATGCCCAATCAGCTTGATACCGAAACGCGGGGGAATCATCGGTAAGCTGCCCAAACTCCACGATTTCCAATTAGGCGTGTATTCATGGGGCTCTTTCAAAGTACATAGATGCCCGAATGTCCAGGTCACCTGGTATCCGTTTCCTTCTATATATCCTTCTTTTCTTGTATGAGCACCGAGTACTTCGGCTATATCACGTGCTACAGATGGTTTTTCGGCTATGCAAACTATCATTCTTTCTCCTCTTGTTTTTATACTATCAGTTTGCAAAGTTACACGAATATTTGTCTAAAAGAACAATATTCTGCAGAATATGTTACTCCTACCAAAGTAAAGCACTCATAATGAGGATACGAGCAAAATAACATCCCGTTTCTTCATTCTATCTGGAGTGAAAAAACGGGATTATTACATTTTAGTCAATTAGTATCCATATAGCATTCCGCACCTAATCATTTTATTTCAAACCTGTGAAGTCACAGAAGAGAGGATAGTGTGAAGAAGCGGTCGCAACGTCGGCTCCGGTCAGATATTCCATCACGTCGGCTTGCGTCACAGTAACGCCATGGTCTTTCAAAGATACAATAAAGTCCAGACGACGCTGTTTTCCACCGTTTTCAGTCGACTTGTCCGCACTAAGAAGATTCCAGTCTTCCTTTACTTTCTTGAAGAAGTCGCTTTCCAAATTGCCTTCATTGAAATAGCCAGCCAAGAATGCCGGCTTGTTATAAGCGGACAACTTCGTATGCAATGTCTGAAGCGCCTCGATACGTTTAGCCATATCCGTATCAAAATTCGTACTGGCTACCACAAATTTCTCATATTCCACTACCATTGCCGCACGCATCTCACTCTTTCCCGGCATCTGATATCTGTCCACACTGATTGGTTCGTCTTTCGTCAATATACCTACGCCAAACTCCCCGCCCTTGTAATCAATCGCTTTAGCAAAATAATCATGCATATTACTCTTTTGCGCCAATGTATTCAACTGGTCTATGCCGCTTGAGCGCTCCGTCTCCTTATCCAGTCCCTGCAAGCAGATAATATCGGAATTCATTTTATTTATAACAGCAGCGATGCGATCATAGTCAATAATTCCGTCCGTACCGGCACAGTTTTTCGTGAAGTAATTAGCTATGCGTAAATCTCCCGCGGCTTTCGGAAATTCTTCGAGTGCCGTCACCTTACGGAAATCACAATAAAGAGGATAATGGTCGGAAGCCATCGAAACGTTAACACCGTCCAGATTATACACGACATTCGATTTCACCACACTCGTTGCAGGACTCTTCAATGCCACAACAAAGTCGATGCGCTTGGTAGATTGCCCCGTAGGGAAAGTATTTTCCGTAGAACTAACTACATTCCATTCCTTTTTCAACTCCGTAAAAAATGCCCCGTTCATCAAGTCTTCATTAAAGTCGCCTGCCATATACACTACCTTTTTGTATTCTTTGGCAAGCTGTGTCAATAACTTCGCAGACTCTATTCTGTTATTTTCTTCCAGAGCCAGGTGCGTGGAGATAACTACATAGTTCTCAAATTCGGCTATGGCAGCAGAACGAAGTTCGGCACCGGGAAGCGGATAAGTCCGCGTACTGACCGGTGTTCCTTTAAATAAAAGACCGTTTCCGTATTCACCTCCCTGATAGGTGATTGACTTGCTGAAATAGTGGTTCATTCCTGTTTTATCCGCCAAGGTTTTCAACTGGTCGACTTTATTACTGCGGGTAGTCATATAGTCCACTTCCTGCAAGCAAACAATATCAGGCTCCATCCCATTGATAATAGCTGCAGTTCTGTCATAATTAATCACATCATCGCTACCGGCGCAATGCCTTATGTTAAAAGTCAGTACTCTGAGATTATCCTCTCCTTTCGGGTAAGTATAAGAAATCTCCTGCTTACCATAGGGTATCATATTATCAAACTTGGAGTTGTCCATGTCATCGGCACAGGACAAGTTGGCAAACACTGCTGCCAGAAGACATATATAAGAAATCATATTTTTCATAAGAATTTATATTTCTGAATCTAATTAATTAAAGTTCAATCCGTCATTCCAACCGGGATTCTGTGTTACCACACCATTGGACAAAGTACGTTCGCTGATAGGAACAGGGTATAAATAATCTCTGTCTTCATTCCATTTTTTAGTAATGAGACTGTGACAAATGATATAACCACTCTCGCCGTTCGACAAGCGAATCTGTTCGCCAATCTCCAAATACAAAGGTACATTTCCGGCAGGTTTCGTTCCAACATAGAAACAGACATCATCCGTACCGTCCTGATCCAAATCGTAAGTGCCCGGACCGGGGATATAGATTCCCAGCAAGTCGTTCTCGAATAATTTCCCTTCTTTCCAACGCATGATGTCGTAATAGCGGAAACCTTCCATCGCCAGTTCGATAGTCCGTTCACGACGAATTTCAAGAATTACCCCCTGGTTGGCTCCTTTCACATTCGGATAACCTGTGGCAGCACTCATCAGGTACGGATCCGGTTTTGAATTAGCCAGTTCCATATCCAGATTCCCCATCCCTACCCTGTCTCTGAGTAACTTGATGGATTTATTAATATCCGCCTGCTTCAAAGTTCCCAATTCGGCTTTTGCTTCTGCAAAATTCAAGTACACCTCTGCCGTACGGAACAGTGGAATATCATTGCATGACTTATTATATTCATCATAATTAGCTGTCATCGAATATTTTATCAAGTGATACCCCGTCATTGTGTAGGCAAGGTTCGGAGCCTCTTTCTTTGTACTTCCTATTCTCGTATATCCGGGAGTACGGATAGTTTGTGCCAGTCGCGGGTCCCGATTCTGACATTCCTGGTCGAAAGTCATTGTTTCATAACCGGCTTTATCCGTGAAACGGCTTCCGTCCGCCATCAGATAAGAATTCACAATCTTCTTATTTAACCCCGGACGCCCCATCGTGGTGGCATTCTCATAATTCTGCACATTATGAAGCACGGAAAGAGAGGCTTCATAGTCGCGACCGAAAATGATTTCATCCGCTTGCAAATTCATGGAAGCGAATAAATCCCTATAAGGTGTGCTGCCCGATTTATAGAGCGTATATCCGCTTTCATTCATAAATGTTTCGGACGCCGAGACACAAGCGTCCAAATATTTCTCATAATCCTCTAATCCATGATATTTACGGAAAGTCCCCTCGAACAGACAGACACGGGATTTCAGTGCCAAGGCTGTCCACCGGGTCAGTATATATGCATTTTTTGTTTTCGGAAGATGGGTAATCGCAAAATCCAGGTCGGCCAACATTTTCTGCATGACGAATTCCCGTGAATCCCGGGCTTTATATAAATCCGGGTCGTCCGAATCAAGTGCTTTGTCATACCAGGGAATGTCACCGTACCTCTTCACTTTCTCAAAATAGAAATAAGCTCTGAAAAAACGGGCGACACCATCATAGCGGTTACGGGCATTCACATCCGTGCAGTTGTGGGAATACTGTAAATAGAAATTAATATCCCGAAGTGCAGTAAAATTCCAGCCGTTACCCTCGTCGGGGATGATACGCTGCCCGGACATTTCGAGCATCAAATCGGACTTGACAATTAAATCGGATGATTCGGAATAGATATCGGCGGCAGCCGGAATCAAGTTATTATAAAACTGGTTCGTAAACAACCGCAACTCATCCTCAGTCTTGAAATATACATCCGGATAGAGACGGTCTTTGGGCGTCTTATCCAACCAATCGTCGCAAGAAACGAAAGATACCGCCAATGCGAGCAACCAAGATACTATATAAACAGGTTTCATAATTCAGAATATTATTTAGTTTAAAAAGTTACGTTCACTCCGAAAGAATAGGTTTTCGACCAAGGATACAGTTTAGCGTTACCATTCGCAGATTTAATAGAGTTCTCCGCCGAAGCTTGTTCCGGGTCAATGTAATCGCTCTTTAGCGGAGAGAAGGTAAACAGGTTCTCGCCACTGAAATAGATATGCAGGCGTTCTATCTTCACTTTCTTTGTCCATACGGCGGGAATCGTATAGCCTACTGTTATATTCTTCACCCTGCAATAAGCCAGGTTCTGCAAATAACGGTCGTTCACCACTCCCAAGGAACGGTTGTTGCCCAAAGCAAGATAACCTATCGGACGCGGGAAATAAGCATCCGGATTTTCCGGGCTCCACACATTACTCAAGAAATCACGGGGAATGAATGATGAATACGGACGTGCATACGGTCCCCAGAAGAATACGGAATTCGTGCCCGGATACCAATCCTGATGCCCTACCCCCTGAAGATAGATGGAGAAGTCGAAGCCGTACCAGTCGAAACCACCTTGAATGCTATATGTATAGCGCGGCAATGAGTTTCCGATTATTTTCCGGTCGCCGGGGTCATCCGCCGTATTCGAACCGGAAGAAATTTTATGGTCGCCGTCCAAATCGACGAATTTCATGTCACCGGCATGAAGTCCCGGATTCACCTGTGCCGTGTTGATGACGAAGTTCACAGCCGACTGGTCGACATTATAGCTTGCCGCTTCTTCATCTGTTCTGAAAAGTCCGTCTACCACATATCCCCAAATATCACCCAGTTTCTGACCGACATAATAATCACTCAATATCTTGGACGGATTATCGAATTTTGTTATTTCCGATGTGTTGTCTGCCAGACCTACGGACAGGTTATAGCGGAAAGGCTTGTTTGCCAGTTTGAAGGCATCGTTCCAGGTCAACATCAATTCCCAGCCTTTAGTACGCAGATTGGCTGCATTTTGCTTGGGCTCATTAGCCCCATAAGCACCGGGCAATTTCTTGCCGGAAGTTTGCATCCCTTTGGTATCTCTGATATAGGCATCGGCAGTCAGATTCAAACGGTTATTGAAGAAACCGAGATCCAGTCCCACATTCCAGGTTGAGACAGTTTCCCAAGTCAAGTCTGCAGAGTTCGGGTCGGAAACACTGGCATAGGAACCTTTCTTCTGGTCGCCAAAGATATAGTTCATGGTGCCGTTGGTGTTAATGGTCTGGATATAATCATAATATCCTACCTGCTGGTTTCCCAACGAACCGTACGACAGACGCAATTTCACATTATCAATATTCTTCTTCAAGTTTCCGAAAAACGGTTCTTCACTGATTCTCCATCCTACGGAAGCCGAGGGGAAGAAACCGAATCGGTGTCCGCTTCTGAATCGGGAACTTCCGTCATAACGCCCGCTCGTCTCGAATAAGTAACGACCACCCTTGTAGGAGTAATTAAGACGATAAAATGCTCCTAAAAGTGCGTATTCATTCTGTCCGCCGGACATAGTCATCGCATCTCCTACTGCCAGGTTCAAGTCATTCAGGTCATCGGAAAGCAAGCCTTGGCGGGAGACTTTAATATCTTTCAAACGTTTGGTTTCATAGTTATAACCAGCCATAATCTTAAATTGGTGGTCGGCAATATCCAACATGTAGTCACCATAAACATTGAAAGCCTGGTACCAATGATTGGTTTGTGTTTCTTTCAACTGGTTCACGCCGTTTCCGGTAGTCAGATAAGATATTTCACCCGGATATTTGGAATAGGGCACATTCACCGTCCTGTTCATGGTCTGGTAGTTGTAATGCAGGTAACTGTAATTGGCACGGACATTCAGGTTCTTCATCACGTTGAAGCTTGCCTCAAAAGTGGTGGAGAACTCATAGCGTTGGTCTTCATTCTTATGCTTGCCATAAGCAAGGATAGCACCCATCCCATCCAAAACAGCAGAATTGCTCAATGAAGTCAGATATACGGCACTACCGTCAGGATTGACAGGAACGAAGCTGGCCAACGCATGATTCACTGCGGTATTGAAGTTGTTATTGATACCCGATAATCCCGGATAAGAGTAACTATTGTAATGGTACTTCGTATTATTGCTGATAGTCAGTCTCGGGGTTATTTTAGCCGAGATTTTGCTTCTGAAGTTATACACCTTATACTTGTCCGGGTTCTGCCTGAAAATACCTGTCTGGTCGACTGTATTTCCTGACAAGTAATAGTTCAGTTTGTCATTTCCCCCGCTGACACTGATATTATGTTCCCACATCGGCCTGTTTTTACGATAGAGATAATTATACCAGTCAAAGTTACCGTAATAGACGTATGTGTCTCTTCCATCGCGTTGGTCGGTCACTACCCAGGGACGTTCCGGATTCTCCGTTTTATCATTCCGGCGCAGCCAGAGCTGGCGGTAGTCTTCTTCTGTGTAGTTAGTATAAGGCTTTCCATTATAGTTGGTATAAAACAAGTCATTGATACCTGCCGAATAATAGCCTCTGGTTTCAAAATCGGTAGAAGTCGTCTGATTGCTCCATGAATATCTTCCATCATACGATACGGTAGTCTTACGGGCAGAACCTTCTTTAGTAGTCACAAGGATAACACCATAAGAGGCACGCGCACCGTAAATGGCAGCCGAAGAAGCATCTTTCAGCACTGAAATGGATGCGATGTCATTCGGGTTCAAGCGGTCGATGTCTCCCTCTATACCGTCAATCAGAACCAGCGGCGACGCGTTGCCGCTAATAGAATTGACACCACGGATATTGATGGTTGCCGAAGCCCCCGGATAACCTGAACCGAAGGTTACATTCATATTAGGTACTGTTCCTTGCAGCATCTGCGAAGCTCTCGGTACAGGCCTGTCTTCCATCGTTTTACTATCTACTACAGCAACAGCCCCCGTCAGGTTGATTTTCTTTTGAGTGCCATAACCAACGACTACCACTTCTTCCAACGTCGCTGTATCCTCACGGAGCATCACTCTCGAAGATTTCTGCAACTCGGAGACTTTGATTTCCTTCTTCTCAAATCCGATATAGGACACTACTACTACCGCATTGACCGGAACGGACGACAATGTAAATTCACCATCCAAATTCGTAATCGTTCCCATAGACTGTCCTACCACCTGTACACTGGCACCGATTACCGGCTCACCATTCACATCGACTACTTTCCCCGTAACCCGGTGTAAAGACTGTGACGGGGCGGCAGCGATATTTCGTACCGTCTTCTTCGTGATGATAATCATCCGGTTTTGCAGCTTGTACTCTACATCTTTATCCAAAACAGCGGCAAGCACATTGTTAACGGTTGCCTGTTGAAAGGAAGCCGTTATTTTCTTGTTTTCGTTAACCTCGTCCGTTTTATAGATAATGGAGTACTTTGTCTGCCGCTCAACTTCTTTCAATACCGCCTTTAGCGGCTCATTTTTAAAGACCTTCGTTACCGTCTGCGCCCCAAGTGACTGGACGCCCATACATAACAGAATCAGGAGAAACAGCCTAAAAAATGAGTTTCTTCGGTCATTCATAATTTTATCAATTAAGTTGTTACAATTTAAAGTGATTTATATTTAAGGATATATATATTCGATTGTAGTGTTTCTCAGAACCGCTTCTATAAGATAAAACAACTCATCATCCATCTGCCCAACCCCTATAAATACAAAAAAGCAGAAATAATCTGCTTTTTTGTATCGACCGGTGCTCATTTCTCAGCCCACTGGAATGCCGGGTAACCGTCCATTCCTTTTTTCCAAAGATTCGGATTCCAAGCTACGATAATATTTCCCAGTTCATCGACAGTCTTTGCAACTCCGTGAAATGTCGTTCCTGTGGCTGATGATTCATCTGACGCGGTAATCGTACCTCCGTTCACTTTCAGTATGATGCTTTCACAAGCATAACAGTTCTCATAGCTGCCCAAAGAAGCAGAGACACCGACAATACGCCCTACGGTTGACGAAGCATCTGTTCCGGTCAGATTACTCCACGCTACACAGTTCTTGATAGCAATATCACAATTCTTGTCGATTTGTCCCAAAATACCGCCTATGCCCCCTTTGGTTGCACTGACTGCTCCGTATGCATAGCAGTTCTCAATAAAGCCACCCACACCAACTTTCCGTCCGGCAATACCACCTGCTTTTCCGCCGCTTGCCGCTTGGTCGTTGACGGTTGCACTTGAATAACAGTTCTTTATATAACTTTCCTGTCCATCATAGCTATTTGCCAATACGCCGGCTATTCCACCTGCCGCACCTGAACCTGTCACTTCCCCGGTCGTAAAGCAATTCACAATTCTTCCCGTCTTACTGCCATTTCCCTTGTCTTTAAGTCCGAGATAACCGGTGATAATTCCAATGCCTTGCCGAGTAGACGATACAGAAGCGTCAACAAAGCCTACATTACGACAATCACCGCACAATACTCCGAAGAAACTCGGATAATCACCGGCAGAGCATTTAAAGTTTTTAATGACATGGCTGTCTCCGTCAAAATCTATCTCATAAGGAAAATCCCCTGAGCCATTCAGCGATTGCCAGTCATCAATACCTGCCATATCAATGTCAGCACCCAATTGGAAATAAACTTTTATTCCCGATTTCAGCACACTGCGCATATTCTTAATCTGCGTCCCATTCATAATCACATAAGGTTTGCTGTCCGTTCCGTTTCCTTTCTCGAACAAACCGCCGGCACCGTCTCCGTCACCATCATTATTTCCGTCATCCGTTTCCGTCTTTTCAAATGGAACACGAGTATAAGAATCTAAAGGATTAGGGTCAGAACACGAGATTGCAACAGATGCCATCATCAACAGCATCCCCAATCTGCCTATTTGAGTAATATTCATACTTGATTTCTTTACAATTAAACATTGAGTTCTTATCTTATATATATATCCTTTTCCTTATATTCTACTTTGATAGGTATGATTTCTTTAAGCGCGTCCATTACATCCACGATTGTCTCTTTATTGCGTAATGAAACACGGAACTTCATGTCACCCAGCTTCTCCGACCCCAACTGAATACGCACATCGTACTGACGGGAAAGTTTCTTCACCATCTCTCCCAATGTGATGTCATCATATTCGATTCTGTCTTCCGCCCATGCCATCGCCTGCCATGCATTGACTTTCTTTCCCTTCAACTGCCCTGTCTGCAAATCCAAAGAAATGGATTCTCCCGGCGACATCCGTATTTGTTCTTCCTTATAATTCAACTCTACCACTCCTTCCTGCAAGGTAGTCGTTATATAAGAATCATCCGGGTAGGCGGATACATTAAACTTTGTACCTTTCACCACCACATCATATTCCTGTGTTTTTACCGTAAATTTCTTTCCATTCTGCCTGGTTACTTCAAAATATCCCTCTCCTTCCAGTTCCACAACCCGGTCGGCAGTATTGAAATGATTCGAATATCTCAATACGGAACCTGAATTCAGCCATACGATAGTACCATCCGAGAGCTGTACTTTACTTTTATCCCCCAACGGAGCCTCGCAGACAAAGAAGGTTTTCGGTGCAAACAGGTAAACAGCCTGCCGGATACCCAGTGTAGAACCGACAATCAATGCTACCACAGCAGCGATACGGGCTATCTTCCATATATTCAGTTTCGGTTTCTTCAATAATGGGACAATAGCTTCCTGCGTATATATCTTATGCTTCAATGCTTCCCATTCGGCATTGGTCTGCGAATCGGACACCCGGTTGTTCATCCATTCTTTCTCCCACTGACGGAATCTGCCATAGCCGTCTTCCGCCTGTTCGAGACTTTCAAACAGGGTTCTTTCGTCAGCTCTTGATATACGTCCTTCAAAGTACTGAATAGCCAATTCCCGAATATTTTCTTCTTGCTTCATTATATTCACTTTCTATAAGATGTAACAACCCATATTTCATTTACCCAACCCCCGAAACAAAAAAAGCAGAAAAAACTTTCCTGCTTCTTATTCTTTATATGCTTAAAGAGCGTCTTAATCACTTATGCTCCATCATCAGCCATGCCAATATCACTATATATAGGTCTACCGGATAATGTTCGCTGAAATGCCGGGAAAAATACTGCAAAGCTCTTGCAATATGTTTTTCGACCGCCGTAGTGGATATTTGTAGTTTTTCCGCGATTTCCCTGTTCTTCAATCCCCTGAAACGACTTAACAAAAAAATCTCACGCGACCTGTCCGGCAACTGATTGAGAACAAGAGCAATCTGTTCCTGCAATTCATTGTATAATAATTTATGTTCCGCATCCTGCATAAAGTCTGCGTAGTAGAGCCTTTCTTCTCCGTCCAGCTTTGCCAGATACTCCACCCGGTACTTTTCAACAATCGAGCGATGTTTCAAATAATTCAGGCATCCGTTACGGACCATAGAAAAAAGAAGAGAAGTGAGTGAAACAGCAGATAACATTTCGCGACGTTCCCAAAATCGCAAGAAACACTCCTGAATAATATCGCGAATTGTTTCTTCATCTTCAATAAAACGAATAGCATACCCTCGCAAACGAGGATAATAACTCTTGAACAGAAACTCAAAAGCCGCATTATTGCCTCTTTTCAGTTCCCCCAATAATTGTTTATCATCCATGAAATCTACCATAGTTTAGAATTTTACGCGCAAAGGTACGGCCATATAGTTAACAAAGTGATGACAATATTATGAATATTTTTTCAATAAATCAAATTTGAGGTACTTTTTATAAAATCCCCAAAAGGAGATATTTCAATAATAAAATACAAAAAAAGGGTCAGCAACTGACCCTTTTTAAAATCTCATTTTACGGCTTATACAACCTGTTGATTGCTTTATTCTTCATCCATAAGAATTTCCAAAATCTGACAAGCAGCTTTCGCCACCGGAGTGCCCGGGCCGAAGATAGCGGCTACACCTGCCTTATACAAGAAATCATAATCTTGTGCAGGGATAACACCACCGGCAATCACCACAATGTCTTCACGACCCAGTTTCTTCAACTCTTCAATAATCTGCGGAACCAATGTCTTGTGTCCGGCAGCCAGTGAAGAAACACCTACTACATGAACGTCGTTTTCTACCGCTTCGCGAGCTGCTTCCGCAGGAGTCTGGAACAGAGGTCCCATATCCACATCGAAACCACAATCCGCATAACCGGTCGCTACCACTTTAGCACCGCGGTCGTGACCGTCCTGTCCCATTTTGGCAACCATGATACGAGGTTGACGTCCCTCTTTCTTCGCAAACTTCTCAGCCAGTTCACAAGCACGTTTGAAGTCGCTGTCGTTTTTACTTTCTGATGAATACACGCCTGATATAGTTCTAATTATTGCTTTATAACGTCCTACAATCTGTTCGCAAGCAGATGAAATCTCACCCAATGTAGCGCGGACATGAGCCGCTTCCACAGCCAGTTCCAACAAGTTACCCTTGCCGGTCTTCACACATTCGGTAATAGCAGCCAATGCCTTGTCCACCTCTGCCTGATTGCGTCCTTCTTTCAAACGGTTCAGGTTTTCAATCTGTTCAAGACGAACCGCTGTATTATCAATCTCAAGAATGTCAATCGGAGCTTCTTTTTCCAAACGATACTTGTTCACGCCGACAATAGTCTGCTGACCGCTGTCGATACGGGCCTGTGTACGTGCGGCAGCTTCTTCGATACGCATCTTAGGAATACCGGTTTCGATAGCTTTCGCCATACCACCCAGTTTTTCTACTTCCTCGATAAGTTCCCAGGCCTTGTGTGCCAGTTCGTTAGTCAGAGATTCTACATAATAAGAACCACCCCATGGGTCAACGTTCTTGCAAATGTAAGTTTCCTCCTGAATATAAATCTGAGTATTACGTGCAATACGTGCGGAGAAGTCCGTCGGCAGGGCGATAGCCTCATCCAGTGCATTGGTATGCAGGGATTGTGTATGTCCCAAAGCGGCGGCCATTGCTTCGATACAAGTACGTCCCACATTGTTGAACGGGTCTTGTTCGGTCAGTGACCAGCCGGAAGTCTGTGAGTGAGTACGCAATGCCAGTGATTTCGGGTTCTTCGGATTGAATTGTTTCACAATCTTTGCCCACAACATACGTGCGGCACGCATCTTGGCGATTTCCATAAAGTGATTTGTACCGATTGCCCAGAAGAAAGACAGACGCGGAGCAAACGCATCGATATCAATGCCTGCGGCAGTTCCGGCACGAAGATATTCGAGACCGTCAGCCAGTGTGTAAGCCAACTCGATGTCTGCCGTAGCACCTGCTTCCTGCATGTGGTAACCGGAGATAGAGATAGAGTTGAACTTCGGCATCTTCTGTGAAGTATATTCAAAGATGTCGGAAATAATCTTCATTGAGAATGCAGGCGGATAAATATAGGTGTTACGCACCATGAATTCTTTCAGAATATCGTTCTGGATAGTACCTGCCATTTCTTCCAACTTGGCACCTTGTTCCAGTCCGGCATTGATGTAGAATGCCATAATCGGAAGCACCGCACCGTTCATTGTCATAGACACGGACATCTTGTTCAAAGGAATACCGTCGAACAGTACTTTCATGTTTTCCAAGGAACAGATAGATACACCTGCCTTGCCTACATCACCCACAACACGTTCGTGGTCGGGGTCATAACCGCGGTGAGTAGCCAGGTCGAATGCAACCGACAGACCTTTCTGACCGGAAGCCAGGTTACGGCGATAGAATGCATTTGATTCTTCGGCAGTAGAGAATCCGGCATACTGGCGAATAGTCCAGGGACGGAGCGTGTACATTACTGAATACGGGCCACGCAGATAAGGCGGAAGTCCGGCAGCATAGCCGAGGTGTTCCATTCCTTCGAGGTCTTCTTTTGTATAAACAGGCTTCACTTCAATGTGTTCCGGTGTTTTCCAGTCAGCGGAGATACCGTTAGCCTTTTGCCATTCAGCACCGTTGGCAGGCTGAAATGCGGCATATATATCTAAGTTTTTAAAATCTTTTCTCATCTTACTTCAATAGTTTGGCGTTAAACTCTTTCAAGGTATCCAGTACGTTGACACGGACATGGATGAAGTTTTCGATACCCGCTGCCTTCAGTTCGTCCATGCAGGCAGGAGCACCGGCAACGATAAACATGGCACGACCATTCAATGCCTTGAATGCAGGAATTGCATATTCCGCATATTCATCGTCGCTGGAGCAGATAACGACAATGTCAGCTTTCGCAGCCATAGCAGCTTCCACTCCGGCTTCCACTGTTTCAAATCCGAGGTTATCAACCACTTCATAGCCGGCACAAGCCAAGAAGTTGCAAGAATATTGTGCACGTGCCTGACGCATTGCCAGGTTACCGATAGTCAACATGAATGCTTTCGGACGTTTACCGGATGCTTCCGTTTCAAGACGGAGTGCTTCAAATTCGCTGGCAGCACGGTCGAATACTAATGTATCCACATCTTTTTCGCAAGTATGAGAATCACCGCCACAGCAGCATTTCGCTTCTGCCGGTTGCTTGTCTCCTGCTTTCTCGTTGAAGTTCGGGAACTGGTTGGTACCCAACAACACTTCACGACGCTGAGCCACCGCTTTATGACGAGCCTTATTACTTTCGTTCACGGCAGCCTGAACGGTTCCCGCTTTCAATGCAGCATAGAAACCACCAGCTTCTTCTACTGACAAGAACAATTCCCAGGCTTGCTTAGCGATAGATACAGTCAAGTTTTCAATATAATATGAACCGGCAGCCGGGTCGATCACTTTATCAAAATGAGACTCTTCTTTCAACAGCAGTTGTTGGTTACGGGCAAGACGTTCGGAGAATTCATCCGGAGTCTCGTATGTCTTGTCAAACGGAGTCACTGTCATAGAATCTACACCACCTAATGCGGCACTCATCGCTTCCGTTTGTGTACGAAGCAAGTTCACGTGTGCATCAAACAAAGTCAGATTGAAAGTAGAAGTTTCGGCATGAACCGCCATTTTAGCTGCGCAACGGCATTCACCGTTAGCACCTTTGTTATCGCAATCGCGCACACATTCAGGGTTGTAGGAAGCTACGATATTCGCCCAAAGCAGGCGTGCGGCACGGAATTTTGCAATTTCAAGGAAGTAGTTGGAACTGATACCGAAGTTGAATTTGATTTTCTTGGCTACGATAGCGGCAGGAACACCGGCCTCGGTCAGTTGGTTCATGTATTCATTACCCCAAGCCAATGCATACCCCAGTTCCTGGGAAATATAAGCACCTGCGTTATTCAGGGATAAAGCGTTTACATTCAATACGCGATAGAAAGGAAGCGGTTGGATAGCTTCAATCAGAGCTTTGGCAGTTTGCACCATATCGCCCTTTTCCTTACCGCGGGTCAGCATCTTGTTGAAGAAATCATAGTTGATGGAACCTTTCAGTTTCTTCACATCATAATCTTTCTTCTGGAAATAAGCTACCAGCAGATTAGCCAGTTCAACAACATGTCCCTGGCAAGTAGAGAAGTTAAGCTCTACACACTCAGCCTGAATATCATTCAACAGAGTCTCAAGATATTCCGCACTGAGTTCTTTCGCCTTCACATGGAAAGAAAGTGAGTCAACACCCTTGTTCAGAATATCCAGTGCTTTCGCATTGGCTTCTTTAGGGCATTCCACCTTGATTTCCTGGCGAACCAGCCACTCATTGTTGTCTTTTTTAGTTCCTCTCAGATAAGGGAATTCTCCGGGAAGTGCATCAGTAGTTTTCAAACCTTCCAAGTCTTCCATCCGGTAGAAAGGTTTCACTTTGAACCCTTCGTTTGTTTTCCAAACGAGCTTCTTCTCAAAATCAGCACCTTTCAAGTCGGCTGTAACCTTCTCCATCCATTGTTCGGTGGAGACAGGAGAAAAGTCTGAGAAGAGTTTTTCTTTTTTGTCTGCCATAGTTTATCTAAAATTAAAACAAGAATTAATATTGTCTTTATTTTTATCTGTCTCTTTCCAAATGTCTGTTGTTCGACTTGCAAATATAACTAATAAGTTAAAACAAAGCTCTTTTTTATAGAAAATTCGCACAGTCCGCTTGCAGAATGTCGGACATCTGATCTAGAAAATAAAAGAGGAGAAATACTTGATTTACATCAATGTTATAAGTAATTTTGCACCCGTTTTGAAAAAGACATTATAAAAACTGCTATATTATGGATTGGTTACAAAGTTTATTGTGGGACCCCAGTTCCGTGGCACATATCGTTTTCCTCTACGCTTTTGTAGTGGCAGCGGGCGTGTATCTCGGCAAGATAAAGATATTCGGAGTATCTTTGGGCGTCACATTTGTTTTGTTTGCCGGCATCCTGATGGGACATTTCGGCTTCACGGCCGATACACACATCCTACATTTCATCCGTGAGTTCGGATTGATTTTGTTCGTATTCTGTATCGGTCTTCAGGTGGGGCCGTCTTTCTTCTCTTCTTTCAAGAAGGGGGGGATGACATTGAACCTGTTGGCTGTAGGCATCGTAGTGTTAAATATTGCCGTTGCGCTGGGGCTTTACTTCCTGTGGAACGGTCGTGTAGAACTGCCGATGATGGTAGGTATCCTCTACGGAGCTGTGACGAACACTCCGGGACTCGGTGCCGCCAATGAGGCACTGAACCAGTTGAGCTACAACGGCCCGCAGATTGCGCTGGGTTATGCCTGCGCATATCCGCTCGGTGTGGTAGGTATCATCGGTTCTATCATCGCTATCCGCTACATCTTCCGTGTCAATATGACGAAGGAAGAAGAAAGCCTGAAAACGCAGAGCGGAGACGCACATTTAATGCCTCACATGTTGAGCCTTGAAGTGCGTAATGAGTCTATCAACGGAAAGACATTGTTGGAAGTTAAAAATTTCCTGGGACGCCAATTTGTCTGCTCCCGTATCCGTCACGAAGGTCACGTAAGTATTCCGAACCATGAAACCATTTTTAATGTAGGCGACCAGTTGTTTATCGTCTGCTCAGAAGATGACGCTGCCTCTATTACTGTATTTATAGGTAAAGAGGTGAACATAGACTGGGAAAAACAAGACCTTCCGATGGTTTCCCGCCGTATCCTGGTTACTAAACCGGAAATCAACGGAAAGACGTTGGGTTCTATGCACTTCCGCAGTATGTATGGTGTAAATGTAACTCGTATCAACCGTTCTGGTATGGACTTGTTTGCCGACCCGAATCTGATTCTTCAAGTGGGTGACCGCGTGATGGTGGTAGGTCAGCAAGATGCGGTGGAACGTGTGGCAGGTGTACTGGGTAATCAGTTGAAGCGTCTGGATACACCGAATATTGTGACTATCTTTGTTGGTATTTTCTTAGGTATCCTTTTGGGTAGTCTTCCTATTGCATTCCCCGGTATGCCGACTCCTTTGAAATTAGGATTGGCCGGTGGTCCGTTGGTAGTAGCTATTCTTATCGGACGTTTCGGTCATAAACTCCATCTGGTGACTTACACGACAATGAGTGCCAACTTGATGCTTCGTGAAATCGGTATTGTACTCTTCCTTGCCAGTGTCGGTATAGATGCCGGTGCCAACTTCGTGCAAACGGTTGTTGAAGGTGACGGACTATTGTACGTAGGTTGTGGTTTCCTTATCACGGTCATTCCGTTGCTTATTATTGGCGCTATCGCAAGGTTGTATTGCAAAGTCAACTACTTTACTCTGATGGGATTGATAGCCGGTAGTAACACCGACCCGCCCGCATTGGCCTATTCCAATCAAATAACATCAAGCGATGCCCCTGCGGTAGGATATTCTACCGTTTATCCATTATCCATGTTCCTCCGTATTCTGACGGGACAGATGATATTATTGACCATGATGTAAATCGAGCTTAGCATATAAGCAGTAAAGCCGGCTATATTCTTCTACAGAATTAAGCCGGCTTTATTCATTTTATATATCACTATTGTTTTGTACTGTCTATCGTCTTATAGTATCAGCTCCAATTTCTTCACCACAAACTCTTCCACAAACCGTACGGTTTCTTCCACTCCCAATGAAGAAGAGTCCACACACAAATGATAAGTAGCCGCTGCTCCCCACGTCTTATAACTATAATAATTATAATATTCCGAACGTCTCTTGTCCGCTTTTTCGAGAATCTCTTCCGCAGCTTCTTCATTCACTTGATGAATCTGGCATATCCTTCCGATACGGTCTTCTTTGGAAGCCGAGATAAAGACATTGGCACAACGCGGATGTTCGCGCAGGATATAATCCGCACAACGCCCCACAAACACACAGGACTTCTCTGCCGCCAAACGACGAATCACATCACTCTGCACCTTAAACAAAGCATCATTACTCAAACAATTCGTACATGGCATCGCCCCTTCACTGATAAACGGGAAACGCATACCGAACAATCCACCAATAATACCTTGTGAAGCTTTCTCGTCCGCTTTTTCAAAGAATTCCTTACACAGGCCGCTTTCTTCGGAAGCCAGATTAATCAGTTCTTTATCGTAGAAGTCGATTCCTAAACGAGCTGCCAACTTCTCTCCGATTTCTCTGCCGCCGCTACCCAATTGTCGACCGATGTTAATTACATAATTACCGCTCATAGTACATTTTGTTTTATGGTTTGGCAGCAAACATACGACTTTTTTCGAAAACTCACATCATCAGACGAAAGTTATATTTGAAAGTTACGATGAAATATCCTTTAATTTCCTGCGTACGATACTCATAAAAACCGTCAGAAGTAGCTGTACGCCCATAACTTTTCCTTTTACCCAAAATATCCGACCAATGAGCCGACAACTCTGCCTTCTTTTCCTTCAGAAACCGCCAGGTAGCAGTCGCATTCCACACAATCTCATTATCTTCGCCTTTCTTGATATTCGTACCGCTACGCAACAGATATGCCGCATCCGTGCGCAACTGCAAACCGAAAGGGAAATCCACATAACCGTCAAAACGGAAATTATAATAACGCGTATAGTTATCATTATCATTCAGAGAATTGAGCGAATACTGATAGTCCCAGGAAGTGGTAAGCTCAAGTCCGCCCCAGGTAGGCTGATAACCCGCCTGTACCTCACAGTTCAATCCGGTATCACGTGTCGTACTCTTCTCCGGCTGCACATTCCTGTCCTCGTTCACCATACTGACACGATTACTATACCTTCCCGCTGAATTCAGCTTTAAAGAGAAATGTCCCCAACGCTTCCACCAGTTCGCACTTCCATACGTATTCCAGTTACCGTTTATATTCACGGGATACGTCTCCCGTCCGCCGGTCTGGACATCATAAAGCATCACATGCGTCACACTGTTCTGCTCTGTCTGCCATCCCGCATTGGCCGAAATACCCTTCGAAGGATACTGAAAGTTCAAACGGATATTGTGAATAAACATCTGCTTCAAATCCGGATTTCCACGCGTGATATACAACGGATTACTATTATCTGTCAGCGGCATCAAATCCGACAGGGAAGGCTGCCGTGTCCTGCCGTCATAACTGAAGTTGATACGCATCTTCTCCTTCTTATGCCACCCTACCCAAAGCATAGGCTGATAGTCAATGATATTCATGGCCGTATCCCCATGAAGCGTCCCCACCTTCCGGTCGATGGTACGTCTTTGCGGAGTAACCGCCACCGACGCATTGAACATCCAGTTGTCATCTGAATAATTGAATCCCACATTCAGGTCGTGTCCATTGCTACGGCTATGGCTCCGGTTACTCAAACTATCCACATAGCCGGCCTCATAACCGGAAGGTAACTCACCGAAAACACCCGGATGCTCCAATAAAGACAACTCGTAAGTAGAGCGATTATCCCGTTCATACTGGGTATTCCAACTATATGCCGCCCTGAAATGCATCTTTTTACCGATAGGCTGAGTGAAGTTCACCCCTACCCGCCATGAATTATTCCGCTGAGGAGATTTCAGATATTGATTACGATAAAGCACCGAGTCATTTCCATTCTTATCTTTCAGTTTGAAATATGTAGTCTGCGACAGCGCAAAACTTTCATTATTGCCCCACGAATCCGAGTTCATAATATTCAAACCCAGAGTTGTTCCCTTCTCATTCAGACGTCGCATAATGCCCATTCCCCAATCATACCGAGTTGACTTTCCATCCGAAAGCGAGCGGTTCTCACTACGGTTCACCTTTATATTTTCAGGGATAGATTCAAAGTCTTCAAACAGGCGTTCATGGTTCACATCGGGCGGAGCGTCGAAGGAAGCGCTCTCGCTATTACTCACATTCTTATTGGGAGAGAATCCGAAATTCCCGTTGAAATGTATGCGCGTACGCTTATCTACTTCCCAGCTTCCCATAAAATTGGAATTTATCGACCGACCTTTAGAATATCCCTCATTGGCAGACCCAGAATACTGATTGCCGGTCTTTAGATACTGTTCCTGATACATGGAATTAATATTCCCGTTCCGATTGAGATTATAATTCACATTTCCGTTCAGCGTAAACTTCTTCCCGAATTTGTGTGTCATATTCATTCCGACGGAATTATTGATATTATCCTTGTATGTACTATTCTGATAACGATTCGTAGAACGTGCAATAAAAGAAAAATTCTGCCCGTCCTTGCTGAAATAATTCACCTGCCCTTCCAAATCCTTCTTCTTGTTGTTGCCATAGCCTACCGTCGCATTCGTTAGCCACGTCTTGTTCAGTTCCTCTTTGGTTTGCAGGTCGAGCACATACTTTTTTTCCCCGGAACTAATGCCCGTAAACTCTTCCTCTTTTGATTTCTTGTCGTACACCTTCAGCTTGCTAATCAAGTTTGCCGGCAAGTTTTCGAGCGCCGTCTTTTTATCTCCCGAGAAAAAAGACTCGCCGTTTACATTGATTTCGCTGATAGGCTGACCATTGTAAGTCAATGAATTATCTTTCTTATTATACTCCAGTCCCGGCACACGCTTCACCAAATCTTCCAGATAAGCCCCTTCGGGAGTCTTATAAGCAGCAGCGTTGATAACAGTCGTATCCCCTTCCATCACCACCTCCTTCAGTTTCCCCGTGATTGTCACTTCATCAATCCGGATATCCTCATCCTTCAACACCACCGTGCCGACATTCACCGATGCTGAATCACCCAGCACACGATACACCGACTGCATCCCCATAAAAGAAACCTTCATCAAATATTGCTTTTTCTTCTGCGACTGATAATTGAGAGTAAACCGACCATTTCGGTCGCTCGTCGCACCTTTCACAAACGAAGAGTCGTTCTTCTCCAAAACAACGATACTGGCAGAAGGCAAGGGCTGCTTCTTATTACCACCTGCTTCCATTGCCTGCACTTTTCCCCGAACAGTTCTCACCTGCTGGGCATATGAAAGTGTATGCACAGAAAGCAGCAGTAAAAGTGGTCCCACCAACTTACAAACATTCATATCATATAGTAGTTAAGTCCTAAATTCAATTTATTTCAAAAACCGGACAAAGTTAATAAAAGAGTCCCGAAATGTTATGATAAATCTGAAAAAAGAATGGTAGCATCCCTATATTAAAAAAAGAACAGTCTGATATCTGTTTCTTACGGAAATTCCACTCATCAACAGAATAATATGCAAATATAGGAAAGAATAGGAGCTACAAAGAATCAGAAAGAAACAGATATACACCTAAAACCATCAAATATAATAAAAAAAAAGAAAATACAAACATACATCATATCAAACGAACCATTTTGCACACATTTTATCAAATTTAAAATAGTAACAAAGCAGAAGTAACTAACATAAAAGAGCCTTATCCGACAGTAAAAACAAGCTCATTTTCATGCAACGAAACCTTCCTTTTAAGGCATCACCCCGTTCCTTTAAAAGAAACCCTGGTTTCCTTTAAAAGGAAACTCGTCATACTCACCGACCAAGCAATCATTTATAGCATTCAAAAATGTATGCTTATTCTTTCCATATACACTCTCTAGGAAATATTTCGCATATTTATACAGAAAGAAATACACTTTTCTTCCTAAAACAGTTTTTTTTCTTTCAGTTATCTGCAAGAATATCTTAAAAACAGAACATTTTTTACATTGTTACTATCTAAATATCTTTGGCATATATTAAATTGAAATAAAAAAAAACAGCAAACAAAAGACATTATATGTAAAAAAGATGCCTATCTTTGTCGTCACGAATTTGGTTCTTCTATGTATTACATTCCTTAGTGGATGTCACGATATAGAAGATTAAAAGGGAATACCGTGTGAATCGGTAACAGTATCCGCTGCTGTATTTTCCCGTACTGCTGTTGAAAAGCAGTACAGTTTGTAGTAAATTGTCACTGGGATTTTTCACTGGGAAGGCACTACAAATAAAGGGAATAAGTCAGAAGACCTACCTTTTTCGATTGAATTTTACTCCTGCGGCATACGGGAAGCAGTTCGAAGTTTTATTCTCAATAACACATATCTTGTGCGGTTGAGAAGACTCCTTTTATAACTACACTTGCCGGAGATATCTGCCGCTCCATGTAAAATTCATTATTACTCTTGATTATAACCTAATTAAAAAAGAGACTTATGATGAATGAATTTTGGAGAACAACCGCTAAGTTACTAATGCTATGCTGCATCGCCGCTCTTGCTTCTTGCGGAAATGACCGCGACCTCGGAGAAGACGAAGGAGTTATCACTCCGGGAGGAGATTCTAAGAATCCGCCGGTGATAACCTTTGACAATGGTACAGGGATTTATCCTGTAAAAATACTGAAAGAAATCACGATCACCCCTATTGTGAATAATGCCACCGACCCTGTATATACATGGAAGGACGAGAAAGGCAAGATTGTCAGTACAGACGCCTCATTCACTTATTCATCTCCGGCAGACGGAGAAAAGTATTTTACTTTCAGAGTAGACGCGAAAAACGGAAGTGCCCAGGAAGAACTCCGGATAGACGTTATGGACAAGATGATTCCGTCAGTATCGTTAATCCAGTATTATTCTACGTATGTAGGAGAAAGTGTCACTATCAAGTCAGCCGTAAACTTCACGGAAGGCAGCACCTATAAGTGGACGAATGAAGAAGGCGCTGTCATAGGTGATAAAGAAGAGTACACATTCGAGGCGACACAAGAAGGCTCGTTTAGTATAACTCTTACAGTAACGAATGAAGACGGATTCGGAAAAGCAACAACTGCCATACGGGTATCCCCCGAAAGAAAACTCAACATTACTTTTGAGAACGAACGCCAAACCGTACCTACAGGACGTACTGCCTGTGTAGCTCCTATTATTACGGACAACACAGAGAATACCACTTACGCATGGGAAGTGAACGGAAAACCGTATCTGGACGAAACAAAACCAACCTTTACTTTTACACCACCGGCACCGGGAGAATACAAAGTGAAAGTAACGGGAACAGACGGCGATGTTTCAGCAGAGGCTACACAAACCATAGAATGCCTGCAATCGGACGAAGCAGCCCGTTACCGTGCTCCGCAAGCCGGAAGTTCGAGCAGCAAAGTAACGGTATATAATCTTCTGCCCGCACCCGGACAGTTCGTACAGCAGATAAGCGGAAAGACGGAAGCAGAAGCATGCCGTTATGCCGAAACCCGGATGAACGAAATAGTCAGTTATGTCTCATTGGGAGCATGGGGTGGATACATCGTTGTAGGGTTCGACCATAGCGTTTATAATGCCAGCGCTAGCGACAACAGCCAATACGACTTCTCAATCATAGGCAATGCTTTCGACGGAAGTTCCGAGCCGGGGATAGTCTACGTGATGCAGGATGAAAACGGAAACGGACTGCCGGACGACACGTGGTACGAACTGAAAGGCAGCGAAACAGGCAAATCTACCACTTGGCAGAATTATTCCGTCACCTACTACCGCCCGCCGACCTACAATATGCCCGTACAGTGGATAGACAACCGTGGCAATACAGGAACTATAGACCTGAGACCGGCTTTCCCCGGTTGGCTGAATGGAAACTCTTATGAACTGCGCGGCACCCGGATTAAAGAAAGAACCTTCCTCAATAATGGAATCTGGAGAAACGAATCTTACGAATGGGGATATGCCGACAACTATGGAGAAGACTTCCTCTCCGACGGAGATAATCATGACGCCAATGCCATAGGAAACGGTTTCAAGATAAAGAATGCCATATATCCTGACGGAACTCCTGTCAATCTACGTTATATAGACTTCATAAAAGTACAGACAGGCGTCCAGTCGCAAGCGGGAGTTCTCGGTGAAGTATCTACCGAAGTTTACGGCTTCCGGGATATACAAATGGAAAAGGCTCCCGGGCAACTCTAAACTTATTTTTAGTACACAATTTTAATAACAATAAAGAATTTGATTATGACAAAGAACAAGACTTGGAAAATGCTTCTGACGATATTTTTCGTCGGGTTCCTGACAGCGTGCGGTGACGACGATGATAGCCCGTTTGCCGGTGTAGACAACAATATTCTTTCTTTCTCGCTGTCTCTTGGAGAAAACACATGGCAAGCCGCCATAGTAGACGATAAGATTATTCTGTCCGCCCCTCAGGGAACGGAGCTTAACGGTGCAACCGCACATTACACTATCAGCGAGCAGGCAAGTATCGCCCCCGACCCGGCAGGCATCAGCGCATGGAACGAAGAACAGCAACTGACGGTGACTTCCTATAACGGGACTTCACGCACTTACAAATATACGGTTCGCCATACTGACGTTAGTGAAGCCGCCAGTTTCGTTTTAAATTCACAAGCCGAAGTGGATGCGTTTGCCGAAAGTAATATTACCATAATAGAAGGTAGTATCTCCATCGCGACAACCCAAAATGCAGAAGACCCCGTCAAGAATCTGGACGGTCTGTCCGCACTGACAGAGGTACTGGACGATATCAATATCGGCGGATACTACCAAGGAAAAAACCTGAACGGTCTTGCCAATCTGAAAAAAGCAGGAAACCTGACTATCACTTCACTTGCCACCGGTAGCGAAACGATGCTGACAGACATCACCTTACCCTCATTGATTTCTGTTCGCAAGAATTTCATAATTAACGAGAGCAAATATTACAAAAAGATAGCTTTTCCCTATTTGGAAACCGTAAGCGGAATGTTCACAATCAATGCATCGGTCATGGAACAGTTGAATGTGAATTCCCTTAAGAAGGTAGATGGTGCTTTCACTATTAATGGAGGTGTCATGAACCAATTAGAGCTACCTGCATTGGAAGTAGTGAACAGTTCCCTTTATATCAAGGGGGATAAGAGTACGAATGAACTACTGACAATCAATTTACCCCTGTTAACCACGTGTGCCTTTCTCAAAATAGAGAATGCCGTTAAGTTGGAAAACCTGAATGTTCCGGTATTGAAGAATCTAACCACAGGATTGACTCTAAGCGGATGTAGTGTTTTTAGTGATGAAAGTCTCAAAAACACCCTCAACAATATTGAGAGCATCGCAGGCACATTAGCACTCAGTGGCACCGGAGTTTTCAATTTAAACCTGCAAGGGAAAAAGGTGGGGAAAGTACAGATAGGAGCCGGTGACTCAACAAAAGAATTTATCATAACGGGAGATGAGCCCTTCGGCAGTATTTCTTTTACGTCGACGAATATGAATCCACCCACACTGAAAGGATTTACGACTGTGGAAGATTATAATTTAGGAACCAATATAGAAAGAAATTTAATCATTAAAGATATAAAACGTATCAATGGAAATCTAACAGTATCATACCCTTCAGCGGGAATAGCTAACAGTGTATTACATGATATTCATTTACCGGATTTGGAATATGTGGGAGGAAATATCAGTATCTCTGCTCTAAATGCAGATGTACCGACAGATCCTTTCGAAGCTCCTGAACTCAAAGAAATAGGAGGTAACTTAACACTTTATGTTCATAACAGCCAAGAAGATTTTTCATTTCTCCAAATGAAAAATCTTGAAACGATTGGTGGGCAATTTAGTATGCAGCCAAAGACCAGTTCTTCAATAGCGAAGTTGGATATCAAAGAGATTTTCCCCTATCTTAAACATTTAGGTAAAGTACGCATTTGGAATTTTAAGAGTCTATATGACTTTAGTTCATTCCACGACTTTATAAAGGAAGGAATAACAACTGGTTGGCAAGTATATAACTGTGGTCTTGGCGGCTACAAGCCTAGTTTACAAGAGATGAAAGATTCACCGACTGGTGATTTCACTAAATAATAATCATTAAATAATTCACAAAATGAAAAAGAATTTTCTTTTTTATGCAGCCTGTGCATTGACATTCGTGCTGGGCAGTTGTAGTGATGAAATGTTCGACAATGCCGGACAAGTAAATGAACCTTCTTCACAAAACACACGTGCAGTAGGCGATGCCAATTGGTCTAAGGCATACGTATTATGCGAAGGCACTTGGAAACAGGAACCACCCTCTTTACCGGGAAGACTTATTACGTATGACAATAACTGGATAGGAACTGACACATTAGAAGTCGGAGATACAGGCAATGATCTCATTCAATATGGTTCTAAATTATATTGTGCCGTCAGCGGTCATGACTTAACAGCTGACAATGGAGGAATCTGGGTGCTCAATGCCGCCACAGGAGTACCATGTACGACCGCTATGAAACAATATGACGATCCGAAGAATGGTCATAAAGCCATGCCGCGCCGTCTTGCCGCTTATGGTGGGGAAGTATATGTCAGTCTTTATTCTGGAGCTGTAATGGTTATTGATACCATTGATTTTGAAATGAAAAATGCTGTTCCATTAAATGCAACCTATTCCGAAGGAATTTGCGTTGCCAACAACACAGTGTATGTTTGTAATTCGGGTAATACGGGAGACTCGTATGCCGGACAAGGAACCACAATCTCAAGACTCACAACAGATCTTGAAATATTAGAGCCTATAACTGTTCCTACTAACCCGAAATTGATTGCACAAGCTCCGAACGGAACTCTCTATTTCAATTCTTTGGGCAACTATACAACAGAGAAATCTGCATTGTACAAATTGGAAGGAGAAGGCTATTCTCATGTAGCAAATTTGGCAGACGCATTTAAAATAGGTGATAACGCTATTTATACTACATACGTAGATTGGTATGACCCGAACTATGAAATGCCGACTACTTTACAAAAAGTGTCATTCAGTGGAACAGTTACACCATTTACTACAGATATTCCTGACCTGATGCTTGGTTATAGTGTTTCTGTGAACCCATTCAACGGAGATGTTTGTTTCGGACAGAGCGGACAAAATCTATATGTTTACGAGTCTGACGGAACGCCTATACGCGTAGAGAATCCTATAGAGACTGGCACAGCCAATGTCAACACTGTATTGTTCATCAAATAATATCTTTGTATTACCAAAGATAATATAATATACTCATTCACCTTCTTCGCGAAACTTCCTCACGGAGAAGGTGAATCTTCTTATTTTTCCTACTTTTGTCACTCAAATAAAAATATCATGTTGATAAAAGCAACTGCATGAAAAAAAAGACTCAAATAATAATTCCCATACTGCTTTTGTTCCTTGCCGTAGCGTCGTGCATGGACTATGATCCATTCGATAAAAAAGCATTTAAAGTATCCGGAAACGGATTGTTTATCACTAATGAAGGCAATTTCCAATATGGTAATGCTAGCCTTTCCTATTATGATACTGAAAAAAAAGAAGTAGAAAATGATATATTCTTCCGCTCTAATGGAAGAAAGTTGGGCGATGTGGCACAATCCATGACTATTCACAATGATAAAGGCTATGTAGTGGTCAATAATTCGGGAGTAGTGTATGTCATTGATTTAGAAACCTTCGAAATTCAGGGAGGTATCAAAAACCTGACTTCCCCCCGCTATATACATTTTGTGAGTGACACGAAGGCATACATCACTGACTTGTATGCCCCGCTTATCACCATCTTCAATCCTCAAACCCTGCAGAAAACCGGATCTATTGATACGAAAGGACATAAGTCGACAGAACAAATGGTACAATACGGAAAGTATGTGTTTATCAACTGTTGGTCTTATGATAACAAGATTTTGGTGATAGATACGGAAACGGATGAAATGGTAGATGAAATCACCGTAGGCGTACAGCCAACCTCACTAGCACTCGACAAATATGGCAAAATATGGACTGTAACCGATGGAGGATATGAAGGAAGTCCTTATGGTTACGAAGCACCGGCACTTTACCGGATAGATGCCGCCACCCGAACCATAGAAAAGACTTTTTCATTCAAAAAAGGAGAAAGAGCTTCGGAAGTAGTACTCAACGGTGACAGGGATACACTTTACTTTATCAACGAAGATATTTGGCGGATGGACGTCACAGCTACCCGTGTTCCGGTACGTCCGTTCCTGAAATCACCGAATAAAAACAGTATTTACTACGGTCTGACAGTAGACCCTTATACTTCGGAAGTATACGTGGCGGATGCCATAGACTATGTGCAATCCGGGGTTATCTACCGCTTCACGCCTGATGCAGTGCCGGTAGATACTTTCAAAGTCGGCATCATTCCCGGAGCTTTCTGTTTCAAATACAATCGCCAATGAATATACAGACTAAAATAAAAATAGCTATGGTAGTCCTGCTTTGCTGCACCTTTTCCGTACAGGGACAGGACAACAATGTAGCATGGCAACTACGGCTGGATACTGTGACTATCATGGGAAAGCGCCCGTTCCGGGACATCGGAACGACCAAAACCGTGCTCGACACGCTTATCTTACGTGAAAGCATCACTAACAGCCTGGCAGATGTCCTTTCTCAAAGCACCTCTATCTTCATAAAAAGCTACGGCAGGGGCACCATGTCTACCGCCTCCTTCAGAGGAACTTCACCCTCACACACGCAAGTACTCTGGAACGGCATGAATATCAACTCACCCATGCTGGGACAAGTGGATTTTTCACTGATTCCCTCCTACTTTGTCGACGACATGAGCCTGTGGCATGGGGCAAGTTCGGTCAACGTGAGCGGTAGCGGACTGGGTGGTGCCATCACACTGGGCACAAGCGCAGAGAATCTAAAAGGGTTCGACCTCAAGTTCATACAAGGCATCAGCAGCTACCGTACTTTCGACGACTTTCTCCATTTTCGCTATGGAGGTGAGAAATGGCAGAGTTCCACCCGCCTGTATCTCGCGGATTCTAAAAATGACTTCAAATACATCAACTACGATAAAGCGCAGATTAATGACGATGGCAGCTATAACCCGGAATATGAAAAGACCCGTAACAAAAACTGCCAGTACCGGGACTTTCACTTGCTCCAGGAAATCTATTATGACCGCAAAGACGGCAACAAGTTCTCCTTCACCGCCTGGTTCATGGATTCCGACCGCGGGATACCGGTACTTACCACCGACCAACGGGATGACAACGATTATCAAACCCGGCAGAAAGAAACGACTCTCCGCACAGTAGGAGGTTGGGATAAAAATGCTGAGAAGCTAAAAGTATCCGGTAAACTGGGATATACCTATACCCATATGCAATATACATTTGACGCACGAGTATTAGAGCAAATGAACCGGATGCAGAATGCAAGCAGTTACATTTACTCCGGATTCATGTCGGGGAATGCCGAATATATCCCGTCGGAAAAATGGATGATTGGAGGAAACATAAGCGGCACATACAACTATGCCGACACTTGGGAATATGCAGATAAGGAGGGATACAGAGAGGGGCGACCGGAAATCTCCGCACTTGCTACCGTCCGATACCGCCCTTGTCCGCGCGTAGGACTGGCAGTAGACTTGCGTGAAATATATTATGATAAGTTCACTCCGCTCATACCTGCCGCTTTTCTGGATGTAACCCTCTGGCCACGCTACGGAGTGATGTTTAAAGCATCCATCGCCCGCAATTACCGTTACCCTACCTTAAACGATCTTTATTTCAAGCCGGGAGGAAACCCTGAACTTTTGTCGGAAAGCGGATTTACATACGATACGGGTATCGAGTTTACCCTGAAATCCACCGACCGTTTCACCCTGAAAGGAGAAGTGACAGCCTTCGACTCGCACATTAACGACTGGATTCTTTGGGTTCCTACCCAAAAAGGCTATTGGACTCCCCGCAATGTAAAAGAAGTACACAGCTACGGCATTGAAGTAAAAGGAAAAGCCTCGCTAAGGCTGAGAGACTGGACAATCTGGCTGGATGCCAACTGGAATCATACCAAAGCGATCAATAAAGGCGAACCGGTAAGCCCGGAAGATATATCCGTCGGAAAACAATTGGTTTATATCCCTGAATATTCATCCGCTGTAATGGCACAAGTAAGTTGGAAAAACTTTTTCTTGATTTATAAATACAATTATTACAGTGAACGCTTCACAACATCGAGTAACGAAATGTACACGACACGGGATAGGTTGACTTCATACTATATGAATGATGTTTCGCTGGAGAAACGGTTCAACTGGAAGAACACTGCATTGGGCATTAAATTCTCCGTATATAATTTGTTCAACGAAGAATATGTATCTGTGCTCAGCCGGCCGATGCCCCGAAGAAATTATGGTTTTACAATCAGCATCAATCCCCGATGGGGAAAAAAAGACTCATAAAAACAAATAGAAAGTATTCATGAATTAAGAACTAAAATATGAAAGCAAAAACTTCAATATCAGTATTTACGTTACTTTGTATCTTCTTTCTGACAAGTTGCATATCAAAGAAAAAGACTTCGTTGGAAGCCTTCAACCAAGATATATACACCCCGGAATATGCTTCCGGTTTCAAAATAGTAGGAGCTGAAAACACAGCCAGCACCCTCATACAGGTCTTCAACCCGTGGCAGGGAGCTGAAAACGTAGAAATGTCCTATTTCATTTCGCGTGACGGCGAACAGGCACCCGCCGGATTTAACGGCCCTGTCATTCCTGCCGGAGCAAAAAATATAGTATGCATGTCTTCTTCCTATATTGCCATGCTTGACGCATTGGGACAGGTAGACCGGATTGTCGGAGTATCAGGCATAAACTATGTATCAAATCCTTATGTGCAGGAACATAAGGATATAATCAAGGACATGGGGCCTGAAATGAATTACGAACTCCTACTGGGGCTGAAACCGGATGTTGTCCTGCTGTATGGTATCGGAGATGCACAGACTGCCGTAACGGATAAATTAAAAGAGTTATCCATACCCTATATATATATGGGAGAATACCTGGAAGAATCTCCATTGGGAAAAGCGGAATGGTTAGTCGCATTATCCGAACTAACAGACAGCCGGGAAAAAGGAATCGAAATTTTCCGGGAAATACCCAAACGCTATCTTGCCTTGAAAGCGCTCACAGAATCTTCGGAGAAACGTCCTACCGTAATGTTCAACACTCCGTGGAACGATAGTTGGGTAATGCCATCCACCAAAAGCTACATGGCGCAACTGGTGAATGACGCCGGTGCAGACTATATATATAAGGAAAACACGTCCAACAGTTCCGCCCCCATCGGACTGGAAACGGCTTACGCACTGATACAAAAAGCCGACTACTGGATTAATGTCGGTTCAGCTTCTACGTTGGATGAACTAAAAACAATCAATCCTAAATTTGCCGATGCAAAAGCGGTTCGTGAAAAGACTGCCTATAATAATAATTTGCGCCTGACAGCTACCGGCGGTAATGATTACTGGGAGTCAGCAGTCGTGCGCCCCGATATCGTGCTACGCGACTTGATTCATATTTTTCACCCGGAACTTGTTTCCGATTCACCCTATTATTACCGACATTTGGAATGAAACAATCCCGCAAACATACCATTTTCTTATTCAGCATACTAGGAGTAACAGCCATACTATTGTTACTGATAGACATGGCTACGGGAGATACCTTTATCCCAATCGCTAAAGTCTGGGCAGTGCTCACCGGCGGCGAATGTGATGAGATGACACGTAATATCCTCTTTTCCATCCGGTTTGTCCGGGTGGTAGTCGCATCATTGATAGGTATAGCACTTTCCGTTAGTGGCTTACAGATGCAAACCGTTTTTCAGAATCCATTGGCTGACCCTTATTTGTTAGGAGTTAGTTCCGGTGCCGGTTTGGGAGTAGCATTGTTCATCTTGGGAGCTCCCTTACTTGGTTGGTCTGATTTCCCCATGCTTCAGTCGATGGGTATTGTGGGTTCCGGCTGGATAGGCACTGCTGTCATCCTGTTGGGAGTAGCCATCATCAGCCGAAAAGTGAAAAATATTCTGGGTGTCCTGATTATGGGGGTAATGATTGGCTATGTGGCAGGTGCCATTATTCAGATACTGCAATACTTAAGTTCTGCCGAACAACTGAAAATGTTCACGTTATGGTCAATGGGGTCACTTAGCCACATCACAACCGGGCAATTATGGCTCATGATACCCATAGTATGTATCGGATTGTTTATTTCAATAGCTTGTATCAAACCATTGAATCTATTATTGCTTGGTGAAAACTACGCACGCAGCATGGGAATGAATATAAAACGCTCGCGTACCCTTATCTTTATCTCCACTGCTCTATTGACAGGAACCGTCACAGCTTTCTGTGGCCCGGTAGGATTTATCGGGCTCGCTGTGCCGCATATCACCCGACTACTATTTAATAACGCCGACCACCGGATATTAGTGCCCGGCACGATGCTGACAGGACTTATCAGTATGTTACTTTGTGATATCATTGCAAAGAAATTCACATTGCCGGTCAATTGTATCACTGCCCTACTGGGAGTCCCCGTTATTTTATGGGTAATAGCTAAAAACTTGCGGATAATAAAATGATTCAAATCAAAGAACTAACTCTAGGATACAGCCAACGCATATTGTTGGATAAAGTCTCTGCCCAAGTGACTAATGGTCAGCTCGTCGCGTTATTGGGACGCAACGGAACTGGTAAAAGTACATTACTCCGGGCCATGATGGGACTTGAAAAGCCCCGGTCAGGTGAAATCAGACTCCAGAATAAGAATATAGTTTCGCTGAAACCGGAAAAACTTGCTCGAAACATCAGTTTCGTTACTACCGACAAGGTACGTATCGCAAACCTGCGTTGTGAAGATGTCGTCGCACTGGGACGGGCGCCATATACGAACTGGATAGGTCAGTTGCAAACGGAAGATAAAGAACGGGTAGACGAAGCTATGAGATTGGTAGGCATGTCCGGCTACGCAGACAAAACAATGGATAAAATGTCCGATGGTGAATGTCAGCGTATCATGATAGCCCGTGCATTGGCACAAGACACTCCTGTCATCCTGCTTGACGAACCGACTGCTTTTCTGGATCTACCCAACCGTTACGAACTCTGCCTGCTCCTTAAAAGACTGGCACAGCAGGAAGGTAAATGCATCATTTTTTCCACACATGATTTGGATATTGCCTTGTCTCTCTGTGATTTTATCATGCTGATAGATAATCCGCAATTATATGGCTTACCCACTCCACAAATGGTAGCTAGCGGACATATCGAGAGATTATTCAGGAATGAGTCAATCACATTTGACGCACAG
Source organism: Bacteroides congonensis (assembly GCF_900130125.1). Taxonomy (GTDB): domain Bacteria; phylum Bacteroidota; class Bacteroidia; order Bacteroidales; family Bacteroidaceae; genus Bacteroides; species Bacteroides congonensis. The sequence goes on along the minus strand of NZ_FQXY01000008.1, from coordinate 523,494 downwards.
GAGATGAGGGTACGGATAAAATAGATTATCAAATAAAAAGAAACCTGTCGGCTTACTTTACATAAATCAACAGGTTTCTTTCCTATATCCAATAATATCTTATACTATATACTTACCTTTATTCAAAGTTATGAGTGAAGTACACTCCTGCCGGAAAACTATTTTTATTCTTATAATCATGTAGCAAAGCCGGTGTCTTTGAAAAATTAAAGATTGCTATATCGTTTATCTTATAGCTTTGTCCAAAGCCTTTTATGGTAGCCAAATATACGTCTCCAGTTACCGGATTCACTCCCAAACTATTGTAGTAAGTTCCGGCATCCGGAAGAAGTTCGCGGATATTAGCCACTGTTTCTGTTTTATTTTCTAAGAAAATATGGCGATACAAATTAGAAGTTCCTTCACAAAAGTACAGTGTATCTTGTTTTGCTGAAAAAGCAGGTGCCGACCCCCAATTATTACTAATACTCTTTTCTAAGTCATGAGTTTCCATAATCGAATAATCGGAAGGATTTATCTTCATAATTTGACTCGGACTTGTACACGAAGCCCATAAATTACCATCATAAGCCTTTGCCAAACCGGATAAAGAACCGGATACGGGAATCGTTTCTATGATAGCTTTATTTTGCACTACATTAATATTCTTTCCATTTATAGCAAATACTTTGTTATCAATGACTACCATATGATTTTTGGCTACCCCTTTGCTATTTTCCACATCAACTACTTCATTAGTAGAAGTGTTGAACACATGCAATCCACCGCTATTGCGCATATAAATTTCATTTCCAACAACTGCCAAATGAGTAGGTTGGGATATACCCAGTTCATCATTGTAGACTTTTTCTTTCTCTAAAGTCTTAGCGTCAGCAATCACCAGTTTACCTTCACCCCCATTTCCGATACCATTTTGAGCCAGAATATAAATCTTATTATCAACAATGAATAAGTCCTGGCATACATTGCCCAATAGAGTACCGTTAACACGGTAATAAGCACTATCTATCATCGCGCCCTTTGAGTCTACAAATACCAACGTACCTGTTTCATCACTCATATTACCTTCATTCAGAATAAAAGTACCCTCACCAAATCTTCCATAAACTTTCGCCACCATCTCCGACTGCACTTTTTCTCCTGTTGCATCAGTTACAGTCAATCCGACTGTATAATCACCTGTTTTAGGTTGAGAAAATTTATATGCAGAAGCAGTAGACACTTCTTTTCCGTTTATAGTCCAACTATAACTTGCGTTTCCCATTCCGCTCTCGATATTCGCTTTCAGATATAATGTATCAAGCTGGGCCACTGAATTATCCACAGACTCATTGATAATTGATACAACCGGTTTTGTAATATTGTCATCGTCATTACAAGAGATAAAACCCACACTTAGCATAACTGCTACTAATACCAAATACTTTTTCATTCTTATTACCTATTAGTTTTAAATTAGAATTATTTATTTCTTCAATAAATGCAAATCTTCTACTCCACCTACCTCAGTGGAAGTATCTCCAATCGCTCCACATGTTTGCAATACTCCAGTATAGACTTTCACAAAGTCAATTCCGGGCAAACTAACCGGTTCACCCTCTTCATCCACTGCCCAATCTATATCAAACGTACTTCCTTCTTCCGTATTCAACCGATTATCAGCATATCCCCAATCATAAGCATAAAGTACCCAATAACTGCCTTTACCATGAATTAGCCCTTCATCTACTGCATTATCAGGTAATAAAGTACCTTCAAAGACAAGCGTTTCTCCTTCTATCCATTGAGGAAAGTAGCTATTATTTTTGTGGTAACTGTTCTTCGCTATATATCCACTATTTCCCTGATTATCTTCCCAACGAACATATTCCGGGTCAATGATTTCACTTCCTTCCGCTGTTTCCGGTGGAGTCTTGTTTTCATCTGGACGGAAATAAGTAACCTTGTATTTTTTTAAAGTTGTTTCCTTGGAATATTCACTGCCAGCCAGTTCGTACCATTCATCTTCATCCGGCTTTCCATTTTTATTTTTATCATATGCCACCATAACAATACCGGGTTCACAACTTCCCCCATCCCGAGGTGGATTAGGATTGGGATTATCATTCGAATAAAAAGCATTACCCAATATACGGAAATCACGCTGTCCCGATACATTTTCAATCGTGTGGTCAAAGCCAACTACAATATATCCTCCAAAGCTTCCTAATGAAACCAATCCTTTTTTATTATATCCAATAGCATCCAAGGCTTTCTGATTCATCGTTTCCTGTGTATCTCCTTCATCCCATCCAGGTATCGAATTGGTAAACTGCCCCGGTGCGGGACAAAAATCCACTACTTTAGTCACATAAGGAGAATATGTATCCGAAGGATCCGGAATATCACCTCCTCTGTCATTACCGGAACAAGCAGTCATCGCCAGTCCACCCACTACAGCCCATAAAAAAGCTGACAAAAATTTCACATTCTTTCTTTTCATTTTGCTCGTTTTTATACTCTATTTGATTTATTAAAAAACAAGATACCATATGCTTACACAGCATACAATGTCACAGAGATAGCATCAAAACCACCTCTATTTTTTGTCCTAATGTCTAAAGATTACTAAGTTGCATTTTTGAAATCTTACTCCCGGAAAATCTCAAAAACTCCATTTTGGCAGGTCTTCTGACTTACTCCATTTTCCCGACGCCCTTCCCATCTCTCCAAATCGAGACAGTGGATTGAGTATTGTCAGGAAAACTTTAGCGGAGCTTACAGCAGCGGGTCTGTTCAGGACTTACACCTGATTCCCTTTTCACCACTCCTTCCGTAGCATCGGAAGGGTGACACCAAAATTTCCGGGCGCAAAGGTACATATAAAATAAATACATGCCAAATAATTGGTTTATTCATAAATTCACTATCTTTGTCCACGAATTGGTTTCAGATGGACACATCAACTGTCTGAATTAAAAGGGAATCGGGTGTAAATCCCGGACAGTCCCGCTGCTGTGAAGCTCCATTCAACTTCTTGATAGTTACTATTGCCACTGGCCGTTTTTTACAAAAAGGTTGGGAAGGCATCAAGAAGGGAGTCAGTCAGAAGACCTGCCATTTTATTGTCTTAATAGCTGTTTTTACTCGTGGGATAGGAAAGCGGCAGACTAAAAATAATTGCTAATATGGAAATGCAAATTAGAAATCGCATTGCTGATATTGTTATAATCAGCAAGGATAGAGACTATGTATGGCTCAATATTGATGAGCAAACCTTCTCACGTAAATATCGTGAAAGATACGACAAGAGAATAAATTCTCTCTAGCTAAAATATCAAAAGACGGCATCAGCCCGTCATGCTCAATGTGTGCGTATCCCCGCAGAAGTGATTTCTCCGGGGATACTTTTAACACTACAAAATATCATAATATTATAATCAAAATGGAAGTTCTAAGAAATTTGTTCGAAGGGTACCCCAACCTTTGGGGTGGCGGAGTGGCACACTCCGTGCTGATTCTGTCGCTTACCATAGCGTTCGGAATCATCCTGGCTAAAATCAAAGTGCGGGGAGTATCGTTGGGAGTCACCTGGATACTCTTTGTAGGAATCGTGTTCGGTCATTTCAACATGAATCTGGACGAACATCTGCTCCACTTTCTTAAAGAATTCGGATTGATTCTGTTTGTTTACTCAATCGGTCTGCAAGTAGGGCCGGGATTCTTCTCGGCATTCAAGAAAGGTGGTTTCACGCTGAATATGCTGGCGGTACTGGTGGTGGTACTGGGCGTGGGAATCACCATTATCCTGCATTATACCACCGGAACTCCGATTACCACGATGGTGGGTATCTTGTCGGGCGCCGTCACCAATACACCCGGACTGGGTGCCGCGCAACAGGCCAACAGTGACCTGAACGGTATAGATGCCCCAGAGATTGCCTTGGGATATGCGGTCAGCTATCCGCTGGGTGTGGTGGGTATCATTCTTTCATTGCTCGCCCTGAAGTATCTTTTGCGTATCAACACTGCGCAGGAAGAGAAAGAGGCGGAAATCGGTCTGGGACATTTGCAGGAACTGACCGTACGTCCTGTCTCTATCGAGGTGAGAAACGAATCGGTGGACGGCATCAAGATTAAGGATTTGGGGCCATTACTGAACCGCAAGTTTGTTATCTCACGCATCAAGCACCGCGAGGGTGGCGAGACTGAACTGGTTAACTCTGAAACAATCATACATGTGGGAGATATTATATTGGTTATCTCCACTCCGATTGACGTGGAAGCGATTACTGTCTTCTTCGGCAAGGAGACTCAGATGGAGTGGGCAGAACTGAACAAGCAGCTCATCTCACGCCGTATCCTGATTACGAAACCGGAACTGAACGGTAAGACGCTCCCCCAACTGAAAATACGAAATAACTTCGGCGCAAGCATTACCCGTGTCAACCGTTCGGGTGTGGACTTGGTGGCTACTCCGCAATTACAGTTGCAAATGGGCGACCGTGTCACAATCGTCGGGACGGAGCTTGCCGTTGCGCATGCCGAGAAGGTGCTTGGCAACTCGATGAAGCGTCTGAATCATCCGAATCTGATTCCTATCTTTATCGGTATCGCCCTGGGTTGTATCCTGGGTAGTATTCCTTTTGCATTCCCCGGAATACCGCAGCCGGTGAAGTTGGGACTGGCGGGCGGTCCGCTTATCGTCTCTATCCTTATCAGCCGCTTCGGTCCAAAATACAAACTAATTACTTACACGACGATGAGTGCCAATCTGATGTTGCGCGAAATCGGTATTTCCATCTTCCTCGCCTGTGTAGGCTTGGGGGCAGGCGAAGGTTTCGTGGAGACGGTCATTCATGGCGGCGGATATGTATGGGTAGGCTACGGAGTCATTATCACAATTCTACCTCTCCTGATTGTGGGATTGATAGGACGGTATTATTGCAAGCTGAATTATTTCACGCTAATCGGTGTTTTGGCAGGTTCTACGACCAACCCGCCGGCACTGGCTTACTCGAATGACCTGACGTCTTGTGACGCGCCTGCGGTGGGTTATGCCACAGTGTATCCGCTCACGATGTTTCTGCGGGTGTTGACGGCGCAGTTGTTGATTTTGTCGCTTGGATAGGAAAATACAGGTGATGGAAGAATCAACGGTCTATTCCATCCCGTGATAATACGCCTTGTGTATAGTAGTGCTTTATTTCACGCATTTCCGTCACGAGGTCTGCCACATCAATAAGCTCTTGTGGAGCATAGCGTCCGGTAACGACAAGTTCTGTTTCCGGACGTTTGTTATTCAAAAGTTGCAAGATGTCGTCAAGTTCCAGCAATCCTAAATAAAGGGCGATGGTCAATTCGTCCAGAATCACAACGTCATATGTCTGGGACGAGAGTATCTCCCGGCATCTCAACACTCCTTCGTGCGCCGCACGCCTGTCTTCTTCCGCAGCTTCACGAGTCAGCATACAGCCGTTGCCGAACTGTTCTATCGTGACTTTATCGAACTTTTCCGTTATGCGGGTTTCGTTGTATTTCATACTTTTAACAAACTGTCCGATAAATACGCTTTTACCTGCACAAAGAGCGCGGACTGCAAGGCCGAATGCCGCAGTTGTCTTTCCTTTTCCGTCTCCTGTATAAATATGAATGTATCCTTTTTCCATTCTGATTTCCTTCTGGCTGATTAGTTACAATAGTACAAAAATAATCTATATCTTTGTGATATGAAAGCAGGAGAAGATTATATTGCCGAAGACTTTACGACTACCATCCCCGTTACCGAATATATGAAGCATTACCGGGATGCGGAGAAGTTTATCGGTTTTTGCAAGCAATGTACACGGTATAACACGTATTGGGCATGCCCGCCTTTTTCTTTCAATGTAGATGAGTATCTGTCGCAATACAGTACGGCTTTCCTCATCGGAACTAAGCTCACACCTCTACACCCCGAAAAGATTACGGATGATATTTCTTTCGGCAAGAAAATGATGGAAACGGAGCGGATACGGACAGATGCATTATTATTGGACATGGAAAAGTCTCATAAGGGGCGTGCATTCTTTCCCGGCTCTTGTCTGCTCTGTCCGTCGTGTACTCGCGCGGAAGGCAAGCCTTGTATACACCCAGAAAAGGTTCGTCCGTCACTGGAAGCCTGCGGGTTCGACATCGGAAAAACTGCTTCCGAATTATTACACATAGAGCTTAAATGGGGAGAACACGGCAAAATGCCGGAATATCTGTTATTGGTAAGTGGCTTATTCTGTCATTCTTCCTTCAAATCGGCAAACCAGTAGGTATAGGTTTTAATTGTGCCATCATCGAGATGAATATCGTAGCTTTGTGAAAAAGGTTTCCCTAAACTATACGGAACGGGAAAATGAAAAATCGGTCCGTCATAACAAAAGGTATGGTATTCACCGTTTTCTCCATTAGGGTCGGTTTCTGCGGGAAGTGATGCCATGAAATCACAGTTTATGAGTTTTCCAATAGCGGCAGCACCCAGTCCATCATCCATTGTAGTGACTACGACGGTTTCTAGTCCGGATGACAGAAAATCTTCCATCACCTGCTCCGAAGTTTTTCCCCACAAAGGTTCTACTACTTCGATGCCATGAGGTATAAGTTGTTGTTCACGATATTGCCGTACGTCATGCAGGAATATATCTCCGAAGATGAAATGCGTTACACCTAATGCTTTGAAATGCTGTACCGCTTGGGACATAGCCGATGAATAGTCCTCCATATTACCCTTCGGTGTCAAATCAACAATATAAAGAGGAATACCGATGCTTGCAGCCTGCGCTTCGAGCAATGACAACGGAATACCGTGCATCGTAGAACGGTGCGTATCACGATTTACGGTTGTCAGCAACGCGACTATTTCATAACATCCTGCTTCCATAGCTCGCAGCAGGGCATGGGCAGAGTCCTTTCCTCCACTCCAGTTAAAGACGGCTTTTACTTTAGTCATGGTATTTTCTAGTGTATGGCTTCGATATCGGGTTTGTGGTGCAAAGATATTACTTATTTTAATCTCATTACTATACTATGTGACGAAAGTTAAACAGTAAAAATTATAGTGACGCTATCCTTATCATATAGTGACGGTATATTCGCCAGATACCGTCACTATATGATAAGGATAGCGTCACTATGTTTATTGCAGATATTATTCTACATCTGAATCAAAGTCTTCACCTTTCAGATGGCAATCGGTAGCTCCGGCAACATTAGCCCATGAGTAACCATAAAACATACCCAAATCCTGGAGAACTCCAGTATAAACTTTGACAAAATCAATTCCAGGCAAATTCACTTTATTACCGTCTTTATCGATAGCCCATGAAATATCAATTGCACACTTTTTAGCTCCCCCTTCTTTTCCTAGACTTGCATTACATGCATATCCATATTCATATTGTATATAGCTACTTGGAAACATACCTGACATTACAGCATTATCAGGCAAACGAGTTATTCCTTCGAAAGTTATTGCCTTTTTTATCCATTGAGGCCATCCTAATCCAGCCATAGAATAATCATCAGCCATCATTGAACCATTCTCTTCCATACTCGTTTTCCAGGTACATTTGCAAGTAGCGTAGTTTACATCCTCATTTTCATAGGTTACGGTCAGACCTTTCATCGTTTTAGTATTATCATGTTCACTCCCTTTTATTTCATACCATTCGTCATCATCAGGTTTTCCATTACCATTCTTATCAAAAGCAACCATTATCACACTTGGAAAGAACATATTACTACTACTTATCATCGAATTTATACGGAAATCCCTTTTTCCCGGCACATTTACTACCGTATGATCAAAGCCAAATGTAACATATCCCCCGAAGCTACCCAATTGTACCAATTCCATTGCCCCCGTATTATTATCATTAATATCTTTCCCTTTCAAAAGATCCTCTGCTTTTTTGATAGCGATTACTTCTGTATCTGTAGGATTCGAAGTTATTTTACTCCCCGGAGCAGGACGATATGCAAACACTTCTGAAATAAACGGTGAATATGCTGTCTCTTCCTGAGTCACCGTCACTTGTGTGCTCTTTGATTCACCAATATTTCCATCTGTCACTTTCAACGCTACATCATAAGTACCTGCTTCCAATTGAATGAAAGGTAAATTCTTCTCTGTACCGACCACTTTTGCGTCGCCTTCCGTCCCCACTTTCTTACAAGTCCATTCATAAACCGGTGCTTCATTATATCCGGCAATATCCGGTTCAATAGTCAGAACCTTACAACGAGCAGTTGTATATCTAGCTTCTAAATTCAATGAACTGGTCACTTCTTCCTGATTGACTATAATTTCGAGTTTAGCACCCGTTTCATCCTGTACCAACACAATCTTCCCACCATTACGCGGTTCTTTAGCCGTATTCTCTTTCACAGTAACTGTTAAAGCAGTCATTTCAATCTCCGCCGGTGCCCATTCGGGACTAGATTCAACCTCAAAACTTACTTTGCTGTTGTTTTTAGTAGAGGTCACATCTATTACAAATGTTTTTCCCTTCGCGTCACACGTCAAAGTTTTGTTTTCATCCGCCACTTTAAATACGTAATTCGGATCTTCCGTATTACCATCATCATTATCGTCTTTACACGAAGCAAGGGCTGTAACAACAAGTAGACAGACCCATAAATTCCATTTCAAAAATGTTTTCATAATTTTCAATCAAATTTATTCATATTAATAATAAACACATATTTTTATTCTCGTACACAACGGACAGATGCTGCATTACTACGTGTTCCTACATCTGCCTTGACAAGCGGCCGATGTGCATAATCATAGTAAATAGACAAACATCTGGCATTTCCCGAATGGTTAGCGCTGACATCACCAATCCACAGCTCAACCGTATGCCCGGAATTCTTTAATATCCCCCCGCCTACACTGTAACGGAAACCTGCCATCGGGAAAATTCCCAACGGAGAATATTCCGTTGTCGCCAGTTCAAAACCATTCCAGGGATAAGTACCATTCTTATTGGCCGGCACTCTCCAACCTTCAGGACAAGGATCGAACGGAGCCTTGCCACCTTTTTGATTATTCCAAAGAGTATCACAGCGTTCTTCCAGCCAATCGTTATAACCATAACTTCCCGGCCCCAGTAATACTGTCAATGGGCTCACAATAGATTGAGTCAGGCTGCTACGTGTCTGATCCGCGTCTGCCTTTACCGAACGGATACCTGTCCCTCCCGCCTGACTCCCTTCCGTCAGCAAGACATTGTCAATAGTATAAATCGGCTTACTGTCGTAATAGGGATTATTATTTGTACTGTATTTAAATTTCCTGTCACCCGGAAACGGGTCTTTACGTCCCCACTGGTAAAGCAATCCGCAAGCAGCAAGACTATCAGCGGTGGTTGTCCCCAAATTGACGGTCGTATTCACCGCTCCAAGGTTGCGATCCATAAATATATAGTCATCCACCCCGTCACCATTATTATCAAAAGGATATATACGCCCCATCACAACCGGATCCTTATCCGGATTATATGGAGTCACCCATATATGCCAACTCCAACGAATCTCTCCGGCAATCTTCACGCCAACCAATGCATTACCGCTTTTTATATTTGCCGACACTGCCACTGCTATATTATCTTTCTCATGTGTCTCTCCGGGAATTAATCCGACATTGGTTATCAGATTCTGCGCATCCTGCCAGAGCAGAACAGGCTCCGGAACTTGATTGTCCAAGTCGGCCTCTTCCAGTTCACTCGCAAACAAATCCCAGACTGCATAAGCTTTCATCACTGGAATAGAAACCGACTGTCCTGCCTGTATCATGTAACAATTCGGTTCACCTAACGCAGCCACATATTCTGTATTCTGTTCAGGAACAGGTTCGGGTTCCGGTTCTGGGTCAGGCTCCAAATCCGGATATTCTACCGGATTATCATTATTTTCGTAAGAACAAGATACCCATAAACAGGAAGCTCCTACCCAAAATCCTAATGCAATCAATACAAATCGCTTCTTCATTTTTTTATTATTATTTTATTTCCAGACTATTTTTCATTCATCGGGACGCGTAGGCCGTATATATACATGCAGGTCACGTGCCAAATATATTTCCGTAGATGTTTCTCCCAGCCAGCCACAATATTGGTTGACGGCTGTATATACACGTATAAAGTCAACACCCGGCAGGTTTACAGGTGTCCGTGTCATAGGGTCAACCGCCCATCCGATATCAAAACTCGAACGATTATTGCCATCCGCATCCAACGCTCCATTGGGAAAGTTGTCTACATAAGCTCCGTATTCAAACATATATTGCAAATAATACGAACCGTCTCCCGACACATCCACCGCATTTTTAGGTAACAAAGTTCCCTCAAATGTCATCCGGTCTTCCGAAATCCATTTCGGATAATAATCCTGATTGTGATACTGGTTCTTGGCGACATAGCCTTCCTGTCCCATATTATCAGTCCATTTTATATAATAAATATCAGTCAGAGGTCCCTCCTTGACAATCTCTCTGTCGGGATCCGGACGATGATAGGTTATCTTACAATTTATCTTAGCAATCTCATTCGTGTACCACGGGTCTTTATCCAGTTCATACCACTTATCATCCGGTTTCCCATTTTGGTTTTCGTCAAATGACACCATCACGATACCCGGCTCACTACTTCCACCGTTCACTCCCGGATGAGCCGCACTATGGAACGCATTTCCGTCGATCAAGAAATCACGTTGCCCCTTTTTATTTATTACTGTATGATCGAATCCAAAAGTCACATATCCACCATAAGCTCCCAACGAAACCCCGCCATAGTTTTTACCATAAACAGCTTCTTCCGCCTTTTGTATCATCTCTTTTTCGGTATCACCCTCCTGATATCTAGGCATGTCATTCACAAACTGCCCGGGAGCCGGACAATATTCATAAACTTTGGATATAAAAGGACTATACTCCACTTCTTCTTCCTGAACATAAACCGAGACGTGATGTTCTATGGGGTTTTGTGAATCGAATATGCGAAAATCAATCTCGTACACGCCTGTATATTCGGGAAGGAAAATATATTCCTTTTGTGTACTGACAATGGAGTCGCTGCCATCGGATGCTTTTATACTCCACTGATAAGATTCCCCGGTAAAAGCAGGGTTGAAATAAATAACTTTCATTCGCGGAATCACATATATATCATCAACTCCCAAGCTCAACATCGGTACCTCCTGTGTACAAGAAAGAATGAGCCCCGTACACAATAAACATAAACAATTTATTACTTTCTTCATTCTATCTATTTTTTACGTTCCAAAAACACCATATGTGCCGGTATATCTCCGGTACGTGCACTCCATCGTTTCACACCGTCTTTCGAGTAACAGTGCAACGCGCCGCTCGATACATAGTTCCGGGCATCTGTCACGTAAATATCCTTCGTCACCGGATGAATGGCAATGCCATAAGGAATTTCAATATTCAGTTCCGTGCCATCCGTAATAAATTTACGAGAAACAACCCGTTCAGTCTTTACATCTACAATAGCGTAAGTCACCGTGTTCTTATTCGTATTATTACTATACTCTACACTATATACATAAAGGGAGTCTCCACTCAATACCATATTCGAAGCAGGCAAATTCATGGTTTTCGTCACCTTATAGCGTCCTGCATTTTCTTCCAGTACATATAAATTAGAAGCTACATCATCATAATTACCGCGTGATGACACCCATAACTTACCATATTTATCCGCCTTGATACGATGCAGATTAATGGCAACCTCTATTTTGTAAAGCTGCCGCATTGTTTCCATTTCTACCACCGACACCGTAGTATCGTAATTGGGCGCACGGTATCCCCCGGAGTTTGCCACATAAATCCTATTGCCAACAATCTCCAGTTCATCAGGCTGATATCCTACGGTCACCTGCCCCACTATCTTGTAAGTATCGAGGTCAATCTTGAAAACAGCTCCTTTCTGGGCATTCGGGTCTATTGCCACCGGCCCTACATAAGAACTCACATACGCATAGTTACCCTTAAAACGTATATAGCGACAATTAGGAATGTCAATCTGAGTAATGCGTTTTGCAGTATAAGCATCCATAACTTCCACTTTATGCGAACAGTTAATCACTGCATACAATTTTCCTTTATAAATTTGAATATCATTCCCAACATCTCCCAGTTCTTTTACGACCGTCGGATTTTTCTCGGCATATATGTTACGGGCATAAATACCTGTACGGTAATCTACATAATCCAAGGTAGATTTATTACTTCCCATATTACCTTCATTCAGCAAATACAGCCCCATAGGATCAGCGTCCGAATCCGCCTCAAAATCCAGCAACTCGTATTCTGTAGGATTCACCAGTTCTATCTCACGGCAACCCGCACAACACAACAGACATAGCAGTGTTACAACTGATATATATATTTTCTTGTTCATAGGACTAAATATCTATGCTTATCAAAAAACGAAAGTTCCGTTTGGGCATCGGATAATTCAGAATCACATCGTAATCCTGGCTGAATAAATTATTTACTTCAAGAGAGAGTTTCATCCGGTTCGATTTTATCTTCAGATATTTCACCATGTTTATGTCACTCGTATACCAGGGTTGTGTATGGTTATAAGCTATGTTCTCCTGCTGATTGTATCGTTCGCCCGTATAGATAAAGCAATAGCTGAGTGCCCACGAACCATATTCCAAAGCCGCTATCAACGAACCGCTATGCCACGGAATATAGGGTATCTGGTGAGAATAATAGTTTTTTGAAGGATCAGTAAAATCCTGCGCTTTCTGATAGGTATACTGCATCTTCACATTTGCCAGAAACTTGCCGAATCCTACAGCCTGATGCAGGGAGACATCTATTCCCCGGATTTCTACATATCCCAAATTCAGCATTGTCCAACGGAATTGCTGCCCTTTAGGATAAGCTATAATCTTGTCCTTTACTTCATTATAGTATGCATCGACCTGCAAATCGAACAATTTATACAAAGAGTGTTGGAATTCTTTTTTATACTTAAAACCTACATTATATTGTGTAGTATATTCCGGTTTCAGAAAAGCATTCCCCATATCGGTGTAATACAGGTCATTGAATGTAGGCATACGGAACATTTCCTTATAAAAAGCGCGCAAAGAGAAATCTTCATACTTAAACGGCCGGTAAGAAGCAAAAACAGCAGGAGTGAACACAGCTTTATCCGGTGACTTGGCAAAACGTCTCACCTTCTCATGGACAAAATATCCCAGGCAGCTTCCCTGCAATTTGAATTGTTTCAAATCAACCGCCGTAGCTAAAGCTACCATATTCGTAAAACGCTGCGGAAAAGGAAAAGTACTTTCATTATTCGGGCTATTGAACTCGGCATCCAACTTGTTCCACTGAAAGTCATATGCCAATGATGCATCCCAGAAGCTTGTCAAAGAATAAAGATTGGCTGTCGAAACATAAATTTCTTTCTGCCTGTATGTATTCTTGGTCTGAAACAGCTTACTGTCATGATTCTCATAATGTGTGTAATCAGCAGCATACTTTGCATTTACCAAAGTACGATATCTGGATGATACTTCTTTTGTGAAAGTACCCTGGATAAAGGAGTTAGTATCCCACAACCGTTCTCCATTCCGAAATACATTATTGACAATGGCACCCGGAACTCCCCGCTCCGAATTATAAGTATATCCTCTCAATGTCCACTGCCCGTCATTAATTTTGCCATGTAATCCGGCCTCCATACGTGTAGAGTTTATATCTCCGTTCTGTCGGACTGCAGTTGTGTCATACATGACTTCCCCCAATGTGTTACGGCGGCGATAACGGAATTTGTATTTTCCACTGGCATTAATCCACTCGCCGCTGAATGAGGTACTTATTTTATCTGTCAACTTCTGTTCGTAAAGAAGAGAAGGGTTTATCAAGCCGAACGAACCTGTACGTAAAGTAGCTTTAAAATTGGCACTTTTTCCATCTGTAAAACGGGGTTTGCGGGTGGTTATGTAAATTGTCCCCGAAGCTCCGAAGTCTTTTGCCGACTGGAAAATTTCACTTTTCTGACCGTTATAAAGGGATATTTCCTCTACATTGTCCAATGAGAACTTGCCCAAGTCTATCTGTCCGTTCTGCGCATTTCCCAACTGAATACCGTCATAGAATACTCCCATATGATTGGTACCCATACTTCTTATATTTACAGTCTTCAATCCTCCGACACCACCGTAGTCTTTCAACTGTACCCCGGAGAAAAAGCGGATGGCATCTGCCACAGACAGGCTGTTAAGCTTCTCCAAATCCTTGGATGTCATCACCTGTGCCGGAATTACATCCCGGTACTTATTCAATCGTTGTCCGGTGATTACCACCGTATCCAGACGCTGTATACTGTCCAAACGGCTTTTATAATATTTTTTGTGCCGCTCTTGCGCAGAAACAACCGGAATTGTAACTACTAAAAATAAAAAAACAGAAAATACTGATAAAGTCCTTCTCATGCTCATTCCATATTACCAAAGGTTAATATATAATGACTTGCCTTTAGAGAAATGGGTATAATCAAGCCTAAAAAACAGACTACAAGAATGATAGGAACAGAATCTTTGAATCCATTTTCTGACTATTCACCCGTACTCCCGCAGGTTGTCAATCCGATTTCTATCAAAGCAGGTCTTCTGACTTGTTCCTGTTTTACGCCTTCCCAACTTTTTCAGTCAGTGGCAGAGGTTGTAAAACCAATAATTCCCATAAACATGGAATGGAACTTACAGCAGCGGGTACTGTTGCAGATTTACACTGCATTCCCTTTCAATTTCTCCTCACGATTTTGTGATTTGAAAACTTTGATGGCGCAAAGATAATTTATATTTTTTAAAACTGAAATAATATATTAAGAATAACAAAATGAAATTAAGCGAGAGGAAACGATATTTTACGATGCAATTAACACACTATTTATCAATGGAATACATAATTATTGATAAATATATAATTGCCGGGCAATAATAAAAATCACCAAATATTTTTTTATTTCCTTTTATAATTCTGCCTTTAATATCCATTTTCAAGCTCACTTTTATCTATTCTCTGAATAAGAACTGCCATGAATATCAATCTTTATGTTCAGCACACAGCCAATACATCAAAATAAGAGCTGCGTCTGATGTGTTTTCCCCCGATATACATTATCCTCAGTAAATAAACCAAAAGAATACTCCTTCTTATTTTTACCGTATTCTACGGTAATGGACAAACTTTTTAAATTATGGGAAGGATCAGAGAAAAATACATCAAATACATTGTCAGATGCTTTACGAAGCATCAAAGCACACGGGTTGTCAACTGTAACCTTCAAATCATTCGCTACGATAGTCCCTCCCTTATAGAACATTGCTTGAATAACGCCGGTCTTATTATTTTTAACAGATTGCACATTTACAGTATTGGACAGGATTTCTATATTTCTCACATTATAGTTTTTCATTTCATTTGCACTCTTTATCCCTGGAACAAGAATATAACTATAAGTATCATCTGATAATAAATCATCATGATTCAACCAAATCGAGCATACATCTTTGCTGACTGCATTTTTATTCTGCGTATTATTGATATCATACCAACGTCCGCTTCTGGCTTCTGTTTTAACAGACACTTTCTGGGATTCAGGGAAAAAACATCCTACATTTCGATGCCATACCCAATCCAACGCCTGGTCAGCCTGTTCCATCCCGTTTGAGATAGACAGTTCCTGCCCCTCCTTTGAATAAACGACATCGCCATCAAGCAAGCACTGTTCTACCGTGGTATTCACTTTATAGGGCATATTGGAAGAAATACCACTGCCAAGACATACCACCTCATCCCCCATGAAAAACCATGATTTGTATGCCGAAACATCAACCCCATGGGTTTTATGAGCCATCTTAAAACCAACCAGTCCTCTCTTACCGTCCGAAAGACCACCACAAAAATCAGATTCGCCCGGTTCTCCCCACTCTTCCGCCTGAGGTATTTCAGGCAATTGGGGAGCCGTTGTCCCAGGTATCCTATTCCAATCCCAAACAGGAAAAATATCTAAATATTCATTTCCTTTGACCGCCAGATCCATAGAGCCGTCACTCATAAAGAATCCTTTCAAGTTTTCCCCGTTTCCGTGTTCACACCGACGGGTACGATCGGACGCCATACGCACACATACCGAATAATTTTGTCCTTGAAAAATACTACAATCACCGACATAGTAATGAGTCAATGTTTCGTCCATACCACTATAATTCCCCTCTTCTCGCAAAATAGCAATATAACGGTCATATTCGTTTATATGCGCAGGGGCAATTTGTTTCATTTTCTCAAGCGTATTGGCAAATCCACGACAAAACAACGCGTTCGGACGACTGACACTGCGCCCCACCACATTATAGAATTGTACATTCCCCCGGATACTTTTCATGTAAGTATCGCTTATAAACTTATGTAATATGTCTACTTGACTATCAGATAGTTTATAGCCAGTCCCAGCAGTATAATCAGCAACTCGTGTCACTCCGTTAAGCATTATAAGGCCATAGCCACCTATATATAGCTGCGGGCCATGCTGAAAATAAGAAAGATCGTATTGAATGCCGGGCTCATTTACACCAACATAGGCCAGTGGGGCAAATGTATGTAAAACAGCAGCATCCAATACTTCCTTATCCTCTTTCAGACATCCTCTATAAAGCCAATGTAAAGCTACATCCGTCTCGTTAGCACCTGTTTGTTCGGCAGGATTTCCTCCCGTTTTTTTCATATAGGCAAGAATACTATCTTCCAGTTCTTTAGATATTTGCTTTTCGCCGGAACGAAGTAAAATCAATATTTCCCCCATCTTTTGCGGTGCGAAAATCTGATTTTTATACCAGTTATTACAAACCGGATGTACTGTGTTCCAATAAGTCAAAGCATTCACTATATTCTTATGCAATCCTGTATTACAGTAATAAGAGCTTTTCTTCAATACATATGCTTGAGCCATTTGCTTCAGTCTATCCAAATGGGTACCGGGTTCCCAACTGTATGATTTATCCCAATAATTAATATCAGAAAAAGAACCGTTTTCTTTCATCAGAGCTAAACAATTGGTGACTACATTGTCCACTTCCGTAGCATTGGAAGCCATATTGGCATTTGTAATTCTTTCCATAATTACCCGGCATGATTTCTTGAAGGCAATACTTTCTTCTTCATTTCCATCATCCGGTGTATCCGGATTTTGTGGCTCTTCTTGCACTGCCTCATCATCACTGCATGACATGAATGTCACAGAGAAAACATTTAATAAAAAAAACAGACCAAACAACCAACTAAATTTCTTAAGGTGCATAATAGTATTATTTAAAAATTTATAATGTTTCATTCCTTGTCAGCACAAATCCGGTGCATATTATTCCATCAATGATACTGACATTAAATTATACAAATAAAGTCCTTTTATCTATATTTCCACCTAAGTATACAATCCAAATCGGAGTATTTAATGTCCAACAAATAATAAATGTACATTTTTGGACAAAAGGATACAGTTTAAATTTCTCTCCGGATAAACCAAAATAAACGTGATGGATAAAAATTACCATTTGGTAATTTTTATCTCCTTTCATACTTTTACCTTTGCAACCGTTTTCTAAGATTTTAAAGATTAAAGGTATGAAAGATAGTATTGATTTCAGCAGCATGGAGATTTCCACATTGTTCCGTAAGCTATTAATTCCTACGGTACTAGGAATGGTTTTCTCGGCTATATTCGTTATTACGGACGGTATATTTGTCGGAAAAGGGATTGGAAGTGATGCATTGGCAGCCGTTAACATCACGGCTCCGCTTTTTATGATTACCGCCGGCATCGGCCTGATGTTCGGAGTCGGTTCTTCGGTAGTCGCTTCCATTCATTTATCACAGGGAAAACGCAGAGTAGCAAGTATTAATATTACTCAAGCGCTTGTGTTTTCCACTCTTCTTATACTTATTATGTCCGCCCTGTGTTTTTATTATATAGAGCCATTGGCCAAATTATTAGGAAGTTCGGACAGATTATTGCCCTTGGCGGTTGAGTATATGGCATGGTATCTCCCTTTTCTTGTATTCTATGAGATATTAAATATAGGCATGTTCTGTATTCGCCTGGATGGTTCGCCCACTTATGCGATGATGTGCAATGCTATTGCGGCCATACTCAATATTATCCTAGACTATATATTCATTTTTGAATTTGGCTGGGGAATAATGGGAGCAGCGTTCGCTACCAGTTTGGGAACTGTCGTAGGCGGATTGATGACACTGATTTATCTCCTCAAATTCTCCCGTTCCCTTCATCTGTGCCGGATTAAGTTAAGTATCAAAAGTATGATGCTGACTCTTCGCAATGTCGGTTATATGATAAAGTTGGGAAGTTCCGCCTTTATCAGCGAAGCATCCATCGCCTGTATGATGTTTTTGGGAAATTATGTTTTCATCCATTATCTCGGTGAAGACGGAGTAGCTGCATTCAGTATTGCCTGCTACTTCTTCCCGATTATCTTCATGGTTTACAATGCCATTGCGCAATCCGCACAACCGATTATCAGCTATAATTTCGGAGCCGGACAGCCCGACCGTGTCAGGAAAGCCTTGCACCTCGCCATTCGGACGGCATTGATTTGTGGAATCAGCTTTTTCATTATCACCGTCCTATGCCGGCAGAATATCGTGTCGCTGTTTATCGACCGGAGCTATGCGGCATTCGATATAGCCATGAATGGTATTTCTTATTTTGGTATCGGATTTATATTCTTTGCTTTCAACATGATAGGAATCGGTTATTATCAAAGCGTCGAACGGGGGCAGAGAGCTATGATTATCACTCTCCTTCGAGGGGTGGTATTTATGCTGATCGGTTTTCTTGTGCTTCCTAAAATACTAGGAGTGCCGGGTATATGGCTAGCCGTACCGTTTGCAGAATTGTTAACAATGCTCTATATCATCGGAATTTATTTCAAAGATCGCTTAATCGTCCGCCGACGATGAGTATCTTTGCAACATGAAGGCATTCATTGAAAAACTTTGTAATAAGTATAAGGTGTCAGAAACGGATATACAGGCTTTATTGGACTGTATGGAAGAAGTACATTTCAAAAAGAAATCATTGATTGTACGCGAAGGAGCAAAGAATAGTAACCTTTATTTTATCATAGAAGGCATTTGGCGGGCATACTACCATAAAGACGGAGTGGATTCAACGATTTGGTTTGCGTCCGAGGGAGAAGCCGCTTTCTCCGTTTGGGGATATGTGGAAAATGGTTACTCATTAATAAATATTGAAGCGATGTGTGACAGCGTAGCTTATTGCATTTCCCGTACAGCCCTGAATCATTTGTTCGCTTCTTCCATCGGACTTGCTAACCTGGGAATTAGTCTTATGAATCACCAGATGCTCTTACAAGAAAATTGGCTTATCAGTTCGGGAAGCCCGCGAGCCAAAGAGCGTTATCTTACTCTTATCAAGGATACACCGGAATTACTGCAATATGTCCCACTGAAACATATCGCGTCTTACTTGTGGATAACGCCACAATCACTAAGCAGGATTCGGGCGGAAATAGCCAATACACATACGGAAGAATAGGGATTATTCATGTGAACACTTGGAAAGGATTTTGTCCAAACTTTCATCGACTACTCCCAGCATCTGAAGCTTGGACAACAAACGGTAGTACGAAGTTTTTCCGACGCCTTCTATGCCTAATATACTTTTCCATCCCCCTAATGATATGATTTCAAACAGCTCCTTTACCGTCCGTATCTCATTGTTCTGCAACACATTTGCCAACCGGGTATCGGCAACTTTCCGGAGTGACAGATTAAGTATCTTTTCATCCTGCTCCAGATTTACCTTCTTCCTGTCCTCGGCCAAAGACAGGAAACGGGCATCCATGGAACGTTTCCGATAGGTAGCCAACATGTCCTTCCGTAGTTTCAAGCCTTTAAGATGAGAATTATAAATCTGTAATGCACGGTCGTAGGTGATTCGATGTCGGCAGGCAACTTTCGCTATGGGTTCTCCTATGGAAATGGAATAGAAAATATCACGACCTTCGGGATGAATTATCAATTGAGCCAGTTCGCGAATAATGATTGTATACAAAGGCTTACATGTCTTTTGGGTTCTCAAGACATAAAGCAAATCATCATATCTGGAAATGATAAAGTCACGTTCCAACTTCTTTTCTTCTACGATTCTTGATAAATAATCTGCTTCCAAACCAAGTCTCTTGTGGGTTTCCAGATAAGCGAGAAGGCTATCTTCATCCAGAAATAGCTGTTCCTCTATTCGTGAACTTGTAATATAACCAAGATTCGCCCAATTCCTGAGAATGGGTTCATTAATGCCGTGCTTTTCGGACATTTGTTTTGTTGTGAGCCACTTTGACATAAAAAACGGAACTAAGTTAGTAATTAACTTGTTCCGTACCTTTTATTATAAAAGAGTACGGAGCTGTCTAATCCCGCCAGCAGGAGGTAGTAACGGCTACCCTTCAGATACGGGCAGACAGCCCGTACTCTATGAAAAGTCATAGAAGTACAGGCGTCTTCCCGGCATCTGAAAAAAATCCGTTACAATTTCCTGCTAGCCGAGGAAACGCACAATCGCATACCATAAAAGCGGCATGCTACGTTCCGATGACAAAGGTACAAATACTTTTCGGAAAATAACAAGAGAGAGTTATAAATGTTTAGGAAAAATCAAGAACAAAGGATTCTTTACCCCTTATCACTATTTTCTAACATACTACAAATCAGCACAAGTTATAGTCTCCAACTTTTCTTTATATCAAAATAATTGCTACCTTTGTTCCTATAAATAGAATAGAAAATGAAAACAACCGCTGAAATACTTGATATATTACGCGATTTCAAAGCACACTATGCTGAGAAATACGGAATAATCACTTTGGGGTTGTTTGGTTCCGCCGCCAGAGGAGAGCATGATGAAACAAGTGATATTGATATTTGCATAAAGTTACAAGAGCCTGACTATTTTACAATACAGGATATAAAGGAAGATTTAGAAAAAATATTCCGTACAAAAGTGGACATCATCTCACTAGGAGCTATCATGCGCAATTTTTTCAAAAAAAGTCTAGAAGAAGATGCGATCTATATCTAAAGAAAAAATAGTAGGCATGCTACATTTCGTTGAAGAACAAAGTTCTTTTATAGAAAGAACAACGAAACATCTAAATTCATACCATGACTTTTTAACCTCTGACTCTGCTATGGTACTATTTAATTCTACTTGCATGTGTCTTCAAACAATAGGAGAAACAGTGAGACAAATAGACAACCTTACAGAAGAAGCATTACTAGTTGAAAATTATAAAGAGATTCCTTGGAAACGAATTATAGGTTTACGCAATATATTATCCCATGAATACGCCGCTATCGACCCCGAAGCAATATTCAATACCATAAAAAGAGGAATTCCACCTCTATTAATCACTATAAATAGCATTATTACAGACATAGAAAACGGTAAGCATAACTCTTTATTTTAAAACAATAAGACGTTAATTTATCTATCAAGTCTGTCCTACTCACTTGTTCTCTTTAGTATTCATCAATTGTTTGATATGCTTTACAATTAAATTTTATTTCGTATACAGAATAAAATACACATCATTTTGTTTCGTATACAAAACAAGTAGATTTATACTCTACATATACCTAGCATGGAGTGCAGTATTCCTTTTCTTCCATTTTCTTTCGATTATTCCAGCGTTTTTGTGTAAGTTTGCCACCTGTAAACAGAATATGAAAACAACAGCAAACTATAAAAGCATTGAGAATCATGGACCCAAAAATTGACTTTAACGACATCCCTAAAAAATATTTATACTGCACCCACAGCAAATGCCCGCGCCGCAATAAATGCCTACGCCATCAAGCTACGCTCTGCATACCGCAAAACGTTACTGATTTCCGAACAGTCAACCCAAGCCACATAGCAGGAAATGAGAACAACTGCAACTTTTTCAAACCATACTGCACTTCACGCTTTGCTTGCGGAATGGACCATATATTGGACAACATTCCATATACTACAGCCGTGACCATCCGCAAAGAATTATATTCCTTAATGGGACGCAGCATGTTTTACCGCATCCGTAACAAAGAACGGATGCTGCATCCTGACGAACAAGAACAGATTATCGCCGTCTTTCTAAAACATGGCATCAAAACCAAACCTGAATTCGACAAATACATAAATTTATTCGACTGGTAAAGCCCTTATCATAAACGCTAAGAAAATGCCGTTTCAGAGCATTCTAGCAGGGGGAAATACTCATGCCTATGAGAAAAAATTCTCAGTTCAATGAGAATATATTCTCATATGTATGAGTATTTTTTCTCATAGGCATGAGTATCGTTGAGAAAAACTTGCTCTATAAACAAAATTGTTGTACTCTCGAAAAGTATTGCAGCAAACCAGTCGTCAGACAGGCTTCTTCCGGAATTGGCGGAACTGCCACCAAAGCATTGTTCCCGCTATCAGACTGGCTGTCAGGTCGGAAATCGGCATACTTATCCAGACTCCTAATTGCCCATAATAACGAGGGAGAATCAACAGGCAGGGAATCAGGATAAGAACCTGACGGGATATCGAAAGGAAGATTGCCTTGCTTGCCATGCCGATGCTCTGGAAGAAATTGGACGTCACCATCTGAAAACCGACAATGGGAAAGAACATCACTACAATACGCAATCCTTTGGCAGAAATATCCACCAGTTCCTGATGCGTAGTAAAGATAGAAACCGCCAATTTGGGAATCAACATTCCCATGAGAAATCCGGCAGTGGTTACGATGGTGGCGGCATAAATCGTTATTTTCAGGACTTTTGTCACACGCGGATATTGCTGTGCCCCATAGTTGTAGCCGGCAATCGGCTGCATACCCTGATTCAGTCCCATTACAATCATGACAAAGAGGAATACGAGCCGGTTGACAATGCCGAACGCTCCGATAGCCAAGTCACCGCCGTGATGTTGCAAGCCTTGATTGATAAGAATGACGATGAAACAGGCTGCCAAGTTCATAAGGAAAGGCGCCATGCCGATAGCCAGGGAATCGGCCACGATTTTCCTCTTCAACCGGAAGATACCTTTGTGGAAGTGCAACAGTTCTTCTTTATTAGAGAATAGTTTGAACTGCCATGCCAACGCGATGACCTGTGCCGTAATGGTAGCGATAGCCGCTCCCTGTATTCCCCAGCCGAAGCCATAAATAAAAACAGGGTCAAGTATCGTGTTAATCACCACCGTAGCAATCGTGGCAACCATCGCTTTCTGCGGATGTCCTGCCGAACGAAGTACGGCATTCAGACCTAAATAAAGGTGGGTGACGACATTACCTGATAAGATAACGACCATATAATCGCGGGCATACCCTACCGTGGCATCACTACCGCCGAAGAAATAAAGAATAGGGTCGAGAAATATCAATGTGACAACCGTAAAGGCAAGTCCGATGATAATATTCAGTACCAGCACATTGCCGAGTACCCGTTGTGCGGTGTCGTAATCTTTCTGTCCCAGTTTCACCGAAACCAGTGTAGCTGCCCCCACACCGACCAGCGATCCGAAAGCGGCGGCGAGATTCATCAGCGGAAAGGTTAGCGCCAATCCGGAGATAGCCATTGCTCCTACCCCGTGACCGATGAAAATACTATCTACCATATTATATAGAGAAGACGCCGTCATGGCGATAATTGCCGGAATGGCATACTGCATTAAAAGCTTCCCAATCTTTTCTGTTCCCAACGCAGTGGGTGTCTTTTGTCCTGTCATACCTATTAGTTTGAGGGCGCAAAGATACAAAAAAGAGACAGATTACGGGATATATGAGAAAAGTTTCGTATTTTTGCCCACAAAATTGAGTTAATACGTAACGAAATGAATATACTAGAACTAAGTGAACAGGAAATCATTCGACGCAACAGCCTGAATGAACTTCGTGCAATGGGTATCGACCCATACCCTGCAGCAGAGTATGTAACCAATGCTTTCTCTACAGATATTAAAGCTGAATTCAAGGATGAGGACGAACCGCGCCAGGTTTCCGTAGCCGGACGTATCATGAGCCGCCGCGTAATGGGTAAGGCTTCTTTCATCGAATTGCAGGACTCTAAAGGTCGCATTCAGGTGTACATCACCCGTGATGACATCTGTCCGGGAGAAGACAAGGAACTGTACAACGCTGTATTCAAACGCCTGCTCGACTTAGGTGATTTTGTAGGTATCGAAGGCTTCGTGTTCCGCACACAGATGGGCGAAATCAGTATTCATGCCAAGAAACTGACTGTACTTGCCAAGTCTCTCAAACCGCTGCCTATCGTAAAATATAAGGATGGCGTAGCTTACGACTCTTTTGAAGACCCCGAACTCCGTTATCGCCAACGGTATGTTGACTTGGTGGTAAACGACGGTGTAAAAGAAACATTCCTGAAGCGTGCCACTGTAGTGAAAACAATGCGCAGCGTTCTCGATGAAGCCGGATACACTGAAGTGGAAACTCCTATCCTGCAATCTATTGCCGGCGGCGCAAGCGCACGTCCGTTCATCACGCACCATAACTCACTGGATATTGACCTTTATCTGCGCATCGCAACAGAGCTTTATTTGAAGAGACTGATTGTAGGTGGCTTTGAAGGTGTATATGAAATAGGTAAGAACTTCCGTAACGAAGGTATGGACAAAACCCATAATCCGGAATTTACCTGTATGGAACTTTATGTTCAGTACAAGGATTACAACTGGATGATGAACTTCACCGAGAAGCTGTTGGAACGTATCTGTATCGCTGTGAACGGCTGTACGGAAAGCGTTGTTGACGGAAAGACTATCAGTTTCAAGGCTCCTTACCGCCGTCTGCCTATCCTCGATGCTATCAAGGAAAAGACAGGATACGACCTGAACGGCATGAGCGAAGAAGAAATCCGCCAGGTGTGCAAGGAACTGAAGATGGAAGAAATCGACGACACGATGGGTAAAGGCAAGCTGATTGATGAAATCTTCGGAGAATTCTGCGAAGGTACTTATATACAGCCGACTTTCATCACCGATTATCCGGTGGAAATGTCTCCGCTAACCAAGATGCACCGTTCCAAGCCGGGACTGACCGAACGTTTTGAGTTGATGGTGAACGGTAAGGAGCTGGCGAACGCTTACTCGGAATTGAATGACCCGCTCGACCAGGAAGAACGCTTCAAAGAACAGATGCGTCTGGCTGACAAGGGTGACGACGAAGCAATGATTATCGACCAGGACTTCCTGCGTTCTTTGCAATATGGTATGCCTCCTACATCGGGTATCGGCATCGGTATCGACCGTCTGGTTATGTTAATGACCGGACAGACTACCATCCAGGAAGTATTGTTCTTCCCGCAAATGCGCCCGGAAAAGGTGGTAAAGAAAGACGCAGCCGCCAAATACGTGGAACTGGGAATCGCTGAAGACTGGGTTCCGGTTATTCAGAAAGCCGGCTACAATACGGTAGAGGATATGAAAGATGTCAACGCGCAGAAGCTACACCAGGATATCTGCGGCATCAACAAGAAATACAAATTAGAACTGACCAATCCGTCGGTAAACGACGTAACTGAATGGATACAGAAAATTAAATAAGTTCTTCATCCAAAACCATACAAATGAAATTACCCGGTAAGATAGCGATTATGGGCGGTGGAAGTTGGGCCACGGCTATTGCGAAGATGTGTCTGGCTCAAGAAGACTCTATCAATTGGTATATGCGACGCGACGACCGCATCGCTGATTTCAAGAGATTGGGACACAATCCGGCTTATCTGACAGGAGTGAAATTCGATACCAAGCGTATCTCTTTCAGTTCCAACATCAATGATGTTGTGAAAGAATCGGATACGCTGATTTTCGTCACTCCTTCCCCTTATCTGAAGGCTCACTTGAAAAAGCTGAAAACGAAGATAAAGGATAAGTTCATCATCACCGCTATCAAAGGAATCGTACCCGACGATAATATTATTGTATCAGAATACTTCACAAAGGAATATGGCGTACCACCCGAGAACATAGCTGTGCTGGCAGGCCCCTGCCACGCGGAAGAAGTAGCCCTGGAACGCCTCTCTTATCTGACCATCGCCTGCCCCGACAAAGACAAAGCACGCATCTTCGCGCGCAGGTTGGGAAGCAGTTTTATCAAGACCTCTGTTAGTGACGACGTATCGGGTATCGAATATAGTTCGGTGCTCAAAAACGTGTATGCCATCGCCGCCGGTATTTGCAGCGGACTGAAATACGGCGATAACTTCCAGGCTGTACTGATTTCCAACGCTATCCAGGAGATGAACCGTTTCCTGAATACGGTACACCCGCTGAACAGAAACGTAGATGAATCTGTTTATCTCGGTGACTTACTGGTGACGGGATACTCCAACTTCAGCCGTAACCGGACATTCGGCTCGATGATAGGGAAAGGATATTCCGTAAAGAGTGCGCAGATTGAAATGGAGATGATTGCCGAAGGTTACTATGGTACGAAATGTATCAAGGAAATCAACAAGCATCATCACGTCAATATGCCGATACTGGACGCTGTGTACAACATCCTGTATGAACGTATCTCACCTATGATTGAGATTAAATTACTAACTGATTCTTTTAGATAACCTTTAAACAAGAAAGATATGATTAGCTTGAACATTGAAAAGACTTTTGGATTTATCTCCAAAGAAAAGGTTTCTGCCTACGAAGCAGAGGTGAAAGCCGCACAGGAAATGCTTGAAAAAGGAACAGGCAAAGGAAATGACTTCTTAGGATGGTTACACCTGCCTTCTTCCATCACCAAAGAACATCTGGCTGATTTGAACGCTACCGCAAAAGTATTGAGAGATAATTGCGAAGTGGTAATCGTTGCCGGTATCGGTGGTAGCTACCTGGGTGCACGTGCTGTAATCGAAGCTTTGTCTAACAGTTTCATTTGGTTGCAGGAAAAGAAAACAGCTCCTGTCATGATTTATGCCGGACACAATATCAGCGAAGATTATCTGTATGAGCTTACTGAATATCTGAAAGATAAGAAATTCGGTGTTATCAATATCTCTAAATCGGGAACTACAACTGAAACTGCGCTTGCTTTCCGTCTGTTGAAGAAGCAATGTGAAGACCAACGCGGCAAAGAAACTGCAAAACAAGTAATCGTTGCCGTTACAGACGCCAAGAAAGGTGCTGCACGTGTTACTGCCGACAAGGAAGGTTACAAAACATTCATCATCCCTGATAATGTAGGCGGACGTTTCTCTGTACTGACTCCGGTTGGTTTGCTGCCGATTGCTGTTGCCGGATTCGATATTGAGCAACTGGTTGCCGGTGCTGCCGACATGGAAAAAGCATGTGGCGCAGACGTTCCGTTTGCCGAAAACCCTGCTGCTATCTACGCTGCTACCCGTAATGAACTGTACAGAAACGGAAAGAAGATCGAAATCCTCGTCAACTTCTGCCCGAAACTGCATTATGTAAGCGAATGGTGGAAACAGCTTTACGGAGAATCAGAAGGCAAGGACAACAAGGGTATTTTCCCCGCATCAGTAGACTTCTCTACCGACCTTCACTCTATGGGTCAATGGATTCAAGAAGGTGAACGTTCTATCTTCGAGACTGTCATCTCACTGGATAAGGTAGACCATAAACTGGAAGTTCCTTCTGACGAAGCGAATCTGGACGGTCTGAATTTCTTAGCCGGCAAACGTGTGGACGAAGTGAACAAGATGGCTGAACTGGGAACTCAACTGGCTCACGTAGACGGTGGCGTACCTAATATGCGTATCGTTCTCCCTTCATTGAGCGAATACAATATCGGAGGTTTGCTGTATTTCTTCGAAAAGGCTTGCGGTATCAGCGGTTATCTGCTGGGCGTGAATCCGTTCAACCAACCGGGTGTAGAAGCATACAAGAAGAATATGTTTGCTTTGCTTGACAAACCGGGTTACGAAGAAGAGTCTAAAGCGATTCGTGCTAAATTGTAATAGAATAAAGTCTATATATAGAAAAAGAAGCGGTTTTCTGTAAACCGCTTCTTTTTTTATATCCTGTACCAAAGTTGTTTTTATGCTTTTTCGTTACCTTTATTCTTCTTTTTCATCATCGACTTTTGTTTTTAAGCCGATTTCTTCTTGTGCTCCTTCACATTCAGCTTTAGAGGAAAGATAGAATTCCAGTCTTACATCACCGTTCTTATCCACATGTGCAATGGTAGCCCGCACCATAATCCGGGTCTGCGTCACACCGTCTTTAAAACGAAGCTGCCCATTCTCTTCATCCGTCAGGTTTCCTTCGGTAGACACTTCAGTTTTCTCATAGACGAGCTTGGTAGCCAATGCCTCATCATTATCTTTCTGAAGCTTGAAAGTTTTCAGTTCCGCTCCGTTTCCGTCCAAAAATAAAAACGCATCGACCTTATCTCCCACCTTCAAAGCCGGCAGCTCATCCATCTTATTAGCATAGTCCTCTCCTTTTTCACTGTCCGGTTCAGCCTTCACATATAGCTTTTCGATCTTAATCACAGGACTTTCCCCACTATTGGAACAAGCGCCTAAAAACAATGGTAGCAACAATAATACTCTCTTTTTCATGCTATCGTCGAGTTTATAACGCTACAAAAATACACATAATCTTCTAAACAGCAAATATTTGTGTTGTTAATCACATAACAGCCTTGTTTACAACTATCTTGCCATTCTACTTTATCTCTCATTTTTTATCGTTATCTTTGCCTCGTATATGGGGATGATTTAAAACGACTCAACTTAAAAAAAAATAATAGAATGGAACGAAATCTACTAAAGAAATCCTACGGGTTCGTGCTACTATGTAGCTTGTTATTATTGATGGTATCAATCAGCAGTTGTCAGGAAAGTAAACTCAAAGCAGTAGTTGCTATTGCAAACAAACAATGCCCAATGGATATGGGAGAAGTCGGTACGATTACCAGCATCACCTATGACGGGAGCAATGTAGTGTACACGCTCAACATGAATGAGAGTATTACCGATATAGCCATCTTGAAGGACAACCCCGAAAGCATGAAAGAGTCTATCAAGATTATGTTCCGGAACCCGGCGAAGGATGTCAAAGAGATGCTTAAACTGGTAGCCGAATGTAACGCAGGACTTCAAATGAAGTTTGTAGGGAAAGACTCCGGTGAAGAGGCGGTCTGCGAACTCACTCCCGAGGAAGTGAAAGAAGTTCTCAAAGCAGAATCCGACCCGTCACAAAGCGAGCGTGCCAAGCTTGAAGCGCAACTGAAAATGGCGAACCTGCAATTCCCGATGCAGGCAAGTGAAGAGATTCTTATAGAGAAGATTGAACTCAGCGACGAATCGGTTGTTTATATCTGCAAAGTAGACGAAGACGCATGTCCCGTCAGTCAGATTGAAACGAATGCGGAAGAGGTGAAAAAAGGAATCGTTGCCAACCTGGCAGGACAAGGCGACCCGGCAACCCAGTTATTCCTGCAAACTTGCATCAATAACGACAAAAGCATAGCTTACAGATATATCGGTACGGAATCCGGCAATCACTATGATATAGTCATCACCCTGCCCGAACTGGAGAAAATGATAATAAAAAAATAAGTATTACGAAAAAAGATTCTACGACGTACCAAGTATGAAAAAGAAACTGAAAGCCGTCCTGTTCGACATGGACGGAGTACTTTTCAACTCCATGCCCTACCATTCCGAAGCCTGGCATAAAGTAATGAAATCTCACGGGCTCACCCTCAGCCGCGAAGAAGCGTATATGCACGAAGGACGGACGGGAGCTGCCACTATCAACATCGTATTCCAACGTGAACTGGGCAGGGAAGCTACCCAGGAAGAAATAGAAAGTATCTATCAGGAGAAAAGTGTCCTGTTCAACTCGTATGCGGAAGCGGAACGTATGCCCGGCGCATGGGAGTTATTGCAAAAAATAAAGAGTGAAGGACTGGTTCCTATGGTCGTGACCGGTTCGGGACAGCTTTCGCTGCTTGAACGGTTGGAGCACAACTTTCCGGGAATGTTCAAAAAGGAGTTGATGGTTACGGCTTTCGACGTGAAATACGGAAAGCCGCATCCTGAACCTTATCTGATGGCGCTAAAAAAAGGCGGATTGAAAGCGGATGAAGCCGTTGTCATAGAAAACGCTCCGTTAGGAGTGGAAGCCGGACACAAAGCGGGCATCTTCACGATTGCCGTAAACACAGGGCCGCTGGACGGACAGGTTTTACTGGATGCGGGAGCTGATTTACTGTTCCCTTCCATGCAAGCGCTTTGCGAAGTTTGGGACAATCTGGATATATAAGCATCTGTTTCATTCATTAATACGTTTATCTTTAAAATATCGATTCTACTATGCAAAAGTTACTATCCTTACCACCTAACTTAATCCATTGTTTTCACGAACTGGAAGAAGTGAATCATGCCGACTGGTTTTGTACGTCAGACCCCATTGGAAGCAAACTGGGTTCCGGCGGCGGAACTACCTGGCTGCTGCAAGCCTGCCATCAGGAATCCGCACCTCAGGACACTTTTAGTGACTGGATAGGACGCGAAAAGAGAATATTGCTTCATGCGGGCGGACAAAGCCGTCGGCTGCCAAGCTACGGGCCTTCCGGTAAGATATTGACTCCCATTCCTATTTTCAGTTGGGAACGGGGACAAAAGCTGGGACAGAATCTGCTGTCATTACAGCTTCCACTATACGAAAGAATCATGAAGCAGGCTCCCGCCGGGCTGAATACCCTGATAGCCAGCGGAGACGTGTATATCCGTTCGGAAAAACCGTTGCAGGATATTCCCAATGTAGATGTAGTGTGTTACGGTCTTTGGGTGAACCCTTCGCTGGCAACACATCACGGCGTATTTGTATCCGACCGGAAGAGCCCGGAAGTTCTCGACTTCATGTTGCAGAAACCTTCGCTTGAAGAATTGGAGAGTTTATCCAAAACGCATCTTTTCCTGATGGACATCGGCATTTGGATTCTGAGTGACCGCGCCGTGGAAGTATTGATGAAGCGTTCATTGAAAAAAGGAGCGGACGACATTCATTATTATGATTTATATTCAGACTACGGACTGGCTTTGGGAGAGCATCCCAAGACAGCAGATGAAGAAATCAACCAACTGTCCGTGGCCATATTGCCTTTACCCGGTGGAGAATTTTATCACTATGGCACAAGCCATGAACTGATTTCTTCGACGCTGTCCATACAGGACAAGGTACGCGACCAAAGAAAAATCATGCACCGGAAAGTAAAACCCAATCCGGCTATCTTTATTCAAAATTCCATCACGCAGGTGGCTCTTTCTGCCGATAATGCCAATCTTTGGATAGAAAACAGTTATATAGGAAAAGGCTGGAAATTGGGTTCCCGCCAAATCATTACCGGAGTACCGGAGAATCATTGGGACATCTCTCTGCCGGATGGTGTCTGTGTGGATATTATTCCTGTCGGCGAACACAATTTCGTAGCCCGTCCGTATGGTTTGGATGATGTATTCAAAGGAGCGTTGGAAAAGGCGACGACTACTTATCTCAATATCCCGTTCCCACAATGGATGGAAGAAAGAGGAATTACGTGGGACGACATAAAAGGTCGCACGGACGATTTGCAGGCTGCTTCTATTTTCCCGAAAGTAACTTCCGTAGAGGAATTAGGGATATTAATACGTTGGATGACATCAGAACCTCAACAGGAAGAAGGAAAAGAACTTTGGCTGAAAGCTGAGAAAGTTTCCGCTGATGAGATTTCGGCAAGTGCCAATCTGAAACGTCTCTATGCACAGCGCAGCAGTTTCCGCAAAGAGAACTGGAAAGGACTGGCTGCCAACTACGAAAAGAGTGTGTTCTACCAACTCGATTTGCAGGATGCTGCCCATGAGTTTGTACGATTTGACTTAAACACTCCCGACATTCTGAAAGAGGATGCCGCGCAAATGGTTCGGATACACAACCGGATGCTCCGTGCACGGATCATGAAATTACGTGGAGACAATGCTTGCCAAAAGGAAGAACAGGCAGCTTTCCAATTACTTCGTGACGGTTTGCTGGGAGTTATGCCGGAGCGTAAAAACCGTCCTGCACTCAGCGTCTATTCCGACCAAATCGTATGGGGACGCAGCCCCGTGCGGATTGATGTCGCGGGGGGATGGACGGATACTCCACCCTACTCTCTTTATTCAGGCGGAAGTGTCGTCAACCTCGCCATCGAATTGAACGGACAGCCACCATTACAGGTCTATGTGAAACCCTGTAAAGAATACCACATCGTACTCCGCTCCATCGACATGGCCGCAATGGAAATTATCAGGAACTATGAAGAACTGCAAGACTATAAGAAGGTCGGTTCACCGTTCTCCATTCCTAAAGCAGCGCTTAGTCTGGCAGGCTTTGCACCGGCATTCTCCGCCGAATGCTACGCTTCATTGGAAGAACATTTGAAAGCCTTCGGTTCGGGAATAGAAATTACCTTATTGGCTGCCATCCCGGCAGGTTCAGGTTTGGGAACCAGTTCCATTCTGGCATCCACCGTTCTCGGAGCCATCAATGATTTCTGCGGACTGGCTTGGGACAAGAATGATATTTGCAGCTATACATTAGTACTGGAACAACTCCTGACCACAGGCGGCGGTTGGCAGGATCAATACGGCGGTGTATTCTCCGGTGTCAAGCTGCTTCAATCCGAAGCAGGGTTTGAACAGAACCCGTTAGTACGCTGGTTACCCGACCAACTCTTTGTCCATCCTGATTATCGAGACTGCCACTTGCTGTACTATACGGGAATCACCCGTACAGCCAAAGGTATATTAGCCGAAATCGTCAGCTCCATGTTCCTCAATTCGGGCATGCATCTGAGCTTACTGGCTGAAATGAAAGCACACGCCATGGATATGAGTGAAGCCATTCTACGCAGTAACTTCAGCAATTTTGCCAATCTGGTAGGTAAGACCTGGATACAGAACCAGGCATTGGACTGCGGAACGAATCCACCGGCAGTAGCAGCCATTATCGAGAAAATCAAAGATTATACATTAGGATACAAACTCCCCGGTGCAGGGGGTGGCGGTTACTTGTATATGGTAGCCAAAGACCCGCAAGCCGCAGGGCAAATCCGCCGGATACTGACAGAACAAGCCCCTAATCCGCGTGCACGCTTCGTTGACATGACGCTTTCCGACAAAGGACTTCAAGTATCAAGAAGCTAAGAACTTCAAAGAAACAAGCTTGGGCATAGAATCCGATTACCGTCTATGTCCAAGCTTTCATTTTCAAGCCTCATAATGATTTCTTTTACATGTTAATACTTGAAATTACTGTAAAGTAAATCAAAGCAATGATAAAGCCGATAGCGCCAACAACTAGTACAACACTAGCCCATTTCTTCTTTCCTGCTTCTTCCATGATACTGACTCCAGTTAAGGGTTAATGTAATTATCATCAAATGTCTACTTCCGCAAGGGTCATAAACATAGAATTTCAATCAGCATCCATTCACCTGCCCACACCTACAAAGTTATCATTTTCTATGGAAAAGCAGCCATCTAAAACAACTTTTTATTCAATTTAGACTAAATTATGCAAGTATAAACAGAAAACCTGCATCTTGATACTTTAGTTGCATAATACGAAAAACTTCACCATTCAGCTATTTTATTATCAAACTAAATATCAACAATATAAAACAGATTTATTTAGCTGATTACTGTTGATATATTATGCAAAAGTAGTACATTTGCAAGTCTGTTAAATAAAAGCTGAGCTTAATATATTAGACAAAGAAAAAATATAAAACCTATAAAATACAAATATGAAACTATTCAGATTATTACTCGTCGCTCTGCTATTCTCTTGCAGTGATGATTCAACAGAAACGCCGGAAACTGGAGATCCAAAACCGATTTTTGTAGAAATGGTAGCTAATGATGAGACGGATGTCACTGGTACTTATATTCTTGAAAAGAACAAAGAATACTGCGTTCGGGAAGATGGCAAGTATAAGATCTTTTTAGCCAAAGATTATTATACGGATGAAAAAGGAAAGGAACAGGAAATTCTTTTTTATTCCATTTTTGATGTAGCAAAACAAGAACACATCTACTTTACCGAAAAAATAGACGTAGCCAAAAGACTTGAAAGGGATTGGGAATATTATGATAAAAAAAACACTCCAGAAAACACAGATAAGAAACTAGTTTGTACTTCTCGGATAAAAGAAGAAGAAGAAGAAAAATAAAAAGATTTTAAAACACAAGATATCATGACTAAAAAAGATGCTATAAAAATATTCGAGAACAAAAAGATTCGTGCCATATGGGACGATACGAAGGAAGAGTGGTATTTTTCCATCGTAGATGTTGTAGCTGTTTTAACTGAAAGTAACAACCCTCAAACATATTGGCGTGTACTAAAAAAGAGATTATTAGACGAGGGAAACCAAACCGTTACAAATTGTAACGCTTTGAAAATGCCTGCTACCGATGGTAAAATGCGCCTGACCGATGTAGCAACTACCGAACAACTCTTCCGTCTCATTCAGTCCATACCTTCCCCTAAAGCTGAACCTTTCAAACTTTGGATGGCACAAATTGCCAAAGAACGCCTGGACGAAATGCAAGACCCGGAATTGACTATCGACCGCGCAATGATGGAATATAAAGCACTTGGCTACTCTGAAAGCTGGATAAATCAGCGATTAAAAAGCATCGAGATTCGGAAAGAGCTCACCGATGAATGGAAAGCACGTGGTTTAGAGGAAGGTGTTCAATTTGCCACCCTCACGGATATTATCACAAAATCCTGGTCAGGAAATACGACAAAAGAGTATAAGCAATTAAAAGGTTTGAAAAAGGAGAACCTGCGGGATAATATGACGAATAAAGAGCTTGTATTAAACATGCTTGCCGAACTCTCTACTAAAGAAATATCCGAGGTAAGCCAACCCGAAACGTTTGACGATCACAAAGACATCGCACGACGTGGTGGTGGCGTTGCCCTTGAAGCCAGACTAAAACTGGAAGCTGAAACCGGACAAAAAGTAGTATCTTCGCTTAATGCCAAACGGATTTTGCAGATAGACAATAATCAGAAAGAAGAAGAAAATATAAATAGCGACAAGTAAGTCAAAAGCAAATATGGAAGATTCTTCTTCAATTTGGAAGATTTATGGATGATATAAAAAAGCCGTACTCTCTCAAAGTACGACTTTAAAGTACACCCGAAGGGAATCGAACCCTTATCTGAGGTACCGGAAACCTCCATTCTATCCATTGAACTACAGGTGCTTATGCAATCCGCCCACATCAGAAAAGCGCTCTATTCATTCAATAACAAAGCCATTCTTTCCGAATGCGATGACAAAAGTATAAAAAAAGTTCTCATCTTCCTAATGATTCTTCTTTTTTTATAGTTGTTAAGGTAACTGCCCTCACAAAGGCTCTATTATTTTGAAACGCTTTAGAGCATTTACTTTATCAATTTGACAATCTTTTAGAGAATATCCGTTACATATATCAATTTTATTCCTATCTTTGCCGACAATTAACATTCAACAAACCTATGAGTTACTTGATAAAACCTAAGAACTATAACCCGCTACTCGACCTCAAACAGACCGAGCTGGGAATCAAACAAATAAAAGAGTTCTTCCAGTTAAACTTATCATCCGAATTGCGTCTCCGACGTGTGACTGCCCCCCTGTTTGTGTTGAAAGGAATGGGTATCAATGATGACTTGAATGGAATAGAACGCCCTGTTTCTTTCCCTATCAAAGACTTGGGCGACGCACAAGCAGAAGTGGTTCATTCATTAGCCAAATGGAAAAGACTGACATTAGCTGATTATTGTATCGAACCCGGATATGGCATTTATACGGATATGAACGCCATCCGCTCGGACGAAGAACTGGGTAATCTCCACTCCCTCTACGTAGACCAATGGGACTGGGAACGTGTCATCACCAATGAAGACAGAAACGTAAACTTCCTGAAGGAAATCGTAAACCGCATCTATGCGGCCATGATCCGCACGGAATATATGGTATATGAAATGTACCCCCAAATCAAGCCATGCTTGCCACAAAAGCTACATTTCATTCATTCGGAAGAGCTACGCCAACTTTATCCCGATCTGGAGCCCAAATGCCGCGAACATGCTATCTGTGAGAAATACGGAGCAGTATTTATCATTGGCATAGGTTGCAAACTAAGCGACGGCAAGAAGCATGACGGACGTGCACCGGACTACGATGACTATACAACCAAAGGTCTGAACGACCTGCCCGGACTGAACGGTGACCTCTTACTATGGGACGATGTACTGCAACGCTCCATCGAACTGTCATCTATGGGTATCCGTGTAGACAAAGAAGCCCTGCAACGCCAGTTAAAAGAAGAGAATGAAGAGAAACGACTGGAACTTTATTTCCACAAGCGACTGATGAACGACACCCTTCCCTTATCCATCGGTGGTGGTATCGGACAATCCCGCTTGTGTATGTTCTACCTTCGTAAAGCCCATATCGGAGAAATACAAGCCAGCATCTGGCCCGAAGATATGCGCAAGGAATGTGAGGAACTTGAAATACATCTTATATAATTACTATGAACGTACAGATTGAAGAAAGCTGGAAGACACATCTGGCACCTGAATTCGACAAAGACTACTTTCGCACACTGACCGATTTCGTCAAAAGCGAATATAGCCAATATCAGATATTTCCACCGGGAAGACTGATATTCAATGCTTTCAATCTTTGCCCTTTCGACAAAGTGAAAGTTGTAATCATCGGACAAGATCCTTACCACGGACCGGGACAAGCACACGGTCTCTGTTTTTCTGTGAACGACGGAGTCCCCTTCCCCCCTTCATTGGTGAACATCTTCAAAGAGATTAAAGCAGATATAGGCATTGATGCCCCCACAACAGGAAACCTGACACGCTGGGCGGAACAAGGAGTATTGTTACTCAACGCTACCTTGACCGTACGTGCCCACCAGGCAGGCTCACACCAAAACCGTGGTTGGGAGGCATTCACCGACGCAGCCATCCGCACATTGGCAGAAGAAAAAGAAAACCTGGTATTTATCCTGTGGGGATCATACGCTCAAAAGAAAGGAGCATTTATCGACCGCAACAAACATCTGGTACTTACTTCCGCCCATCCTTCTCCCCTTTCTGCCTACAACGGCTTCTTTGGAAACAAACATTTCAGCCGGGCAAATGATTATCTGAAAGCACACGGAGAAACGGAAATTGTTTGGTAATCTTGAAATAATATATATAAAAAAGCGGCTGCATTATCATAAAAGATAATGCAGCCGCTTTTTTATATCCGACATTGATTTTAGTACCACTGAATATTACTTTGCGTCTGACTTCTCTGCTCATACTTCAAGTCTTGCAGGATACTTGCATTCGCACGGATAGTTACATTGTAATATTTCCAACGTCCAAAAGGCGAAAGACTGGCAGACAAGTTGAAACAATGCAAATCACGGGTGATAGTACAGGAAGTCTGTGTAATCTCTTTTGCCTGAAAGTCATAACCCGAGTTGAAGGACAACGACCAGTTATTGGAAATCTTCACATTTCCGTTCGCATTGATATTATGCGTATATGTATAAGGATACCTCATGGAATAACGATTGATAGGTTTTGTCCTGTCTTCGCGAATATTGAACGAATAACTAAGACTCAATGACCAAGGCATTTTAAACACTTGATAACCATCCGGGTCTGCTTGCGCCTTTTCCACTTTCTTGGTTACAGTTCCATCTTCTCCGTCGGTTCCTTCCGCATCATCATCCTCACCATCCCCTTTCTTTTTATCCTTACCTTGTTCATCCTCTTTCGGACCGAACCATTTCTTCCATGTGTCATTATTGAAGGTATAATTAAAAGAAGAGCCATAGCCCTGGAACCGTCCGAAACGTCCATACGACCATTCCGTACGATTACCAGTCACCACATTA
Source organism: Bacteroides congonensis (assembly GCF_900130125.1). Taxonomy (GTDB): domain Bacteria; phylum Bacteroidota; class Bacteroidia; order Bacteroidales; family Bacteroidaceae; genus Bacteroides; species Bacteroides congonensis. Next base: position 485,447 of record NZ_FQXY01000008.1, on the reverse strand, counting down.
CCATTCTTATCGAACGTATAAGCATACGTAGCAAACGACGCATTCATGTTGAAAGTATAGTTTTTAGTCAGTTTCAGACGCAGGTTCATGCTCAAATCACTCCACGGCCGTTCCTTGGCAGCCATATTGTAAGACATACTTGCGCCCAATTCATCAATCAGGCTCACTTTCTTAAGCGTATCCTTCTTTGCATCATAATACTTCATCTCCAAATTATTGGAAATAGAGAAACTGACTGTTCCCGACCCCTCACGCGAAGGTACGCCATAAGGCTGACCGGTGAAAGGAGAATAATATTGTGTATTGCCGTTATAATCAGTATATTCTTCCCAGTACTTACTGAACCCGGGTGCACCGCTTAAACTAACCTGCGGGGTGAATACGTGACGAATCTGTATCTCCTTCTTCTTTGCAAAAAGAGGTTTGTACATACCATACAGCTTCGTACTCAAGCTCAAACTTGCCGAATAATTGGATACCCGGTAAAAGCCATTCAGCGTATCACCCGGCAATGCTTCCAATTTATGCTCCACCTCATTGTATTGCTGATTAATCTTACGAGTGTACCAGCGTTCCGTATAATTGACCGAAGGTGAAACCTGTAAATATTTGAACAGCGTGAAAGTAGCGCTGATAGGAATATTATGATTCATTGCATTCTCCCATTCGCTCAGTCCGGCTTTGAACAGGCGGTCGTCTTTCGTACGGATACTATTCGTCAGACGTCCGGTATAGCTAAGAGAAATCTTCTCATACCAACGTTCGGCACCTGCCGCTTTCTTACGTTTGAACGGGAACAGACGGCTTAATGTAATATTAAGGTCGGGCAATGTCACCGCAATCGAAGAGTCACGCATTGTCTGGGCGATATTGGTCGTTCCGGACAGCGTCAGACCGATATCTGGGAAACTTCGCGAGTAACTGATACTTGATGTTTTGGTATTCTGAGTCAACAACTGGGAATTATAGAGGTTGTTGATATTAGAACGTTCGTAACTACTGGTTGAGAAGTTCACACTGGCAGAGAAAGTGCTGTTCGGACTGGCCTTGGCATCCTGACGGTGATTCCAAACCACCTTGAAGTCCTTGGCAACCGTATAGTCCGGCATCCCTTTATCACCCGTCTTGGTGACCTGATAGTCCGCTTGCAGTGTACCGGAATATTTATAGCGTTTATTATAGTTTGTCAGACCGGAGAGTCTCCACGAACCTTTCGTAAAAATATCCCCCGTCATCTTCAAGTCCATGATGTCACTGATGGCAAAGTAATATCCCCCTTCGGCCAAACCGAAACCACGACTGGAGTCGTCCATATAAGTCGGCATGATAAAACCGGAAGAATAACTACTGGAGAACGGGAAGAAGAAGAACGGAACGGCCAACGGCAAAGGAACATCTTCCACCACCAGATAGGCGGGTCCCGTTACCACATTCTTTTTGGGACGTACTTTCGCACGTGTCAATTGCATATAGAAGTGCGGATGATCGTGGTGGTCGCAAGTCGTATAACGTCCGTGCTCCATAAAGATTTCATCATTCGCGCCTTTCTTTGCCTTGCTACCGGTCACGTATCCTTCTCCCTGCTGGGTGACGATGTCCGTGATTCCCGCTTTCTTGGTTTTGAAGTTATAACGGATAGTTTCCGTATCATAAGAAGTATCCCCTTCCTTAAATACCGGTTTGCCTTTTTCCACTCCGGTGGAGTCCTTGATGCCATAGGCATGAACAGTACTGCTGTCCAGGTTCATCGAAATCACTTCGGCAGCGAGTTCGATATTCTGATAATTGACCTTTCCGCTACCGTAAAGCGTAGCAGACCCGCCCAAAGTAAATACGGTGGAGTCGTTAGATTCGTATACAACCGGTGCATCGAGCGGCTGCTTCTTCTGAACGGGTGCGACGGAATCAATGCGTACCGTAACCGTATCCGCCTTCAAAGAATCTTTCCCTTGCAGGGAGTCCTTTTGTGCAGTATTGGAGGCAATCATTCCTCTTCTTCGACGCTGAGACGTAGCCTCATCGGGAAGCATCAGCAAGACAATCAGCAGTATTAATGATATAAGTATTTTTGCTTTCAATGGCGCCATTAACTAATAGTTTACGCTTGAAGTGGCAAAAGTACACAAACTTCACCAATTATGAGCCGGAAACTTCGTTATTTAATTATTTTTTAGTGCTATAAAAACAAAGAACACCATCTGTCAAAGCGGCTTAAACCTTCTTCACCATATTTGGCAATACTTTGCCGTGCCTTTTCCACCGTCTTCTCTTCGTCCAGACGGGTTTTAGAAAAGAACTTGTCGGCAAAACAAATCAATTGTTCTTCCATAGTGACAGGCAACATCTCACGGTGAGGGATGGGAAGTTGCCGGTCGATAATCTCCTGTAGGGAAAGTCCTGCTCCCGTATGGCGTTCGCAAACCAGCGCGTGTTGCGGAAAGCCTTCCGCCCGCAAGATTTCAGCCCCCAAATATCCGTGGGCAATATAAGGATTCTCTCCAAAGCACTGAATGCCAGGAGCATCTGTCTGAAAAATACCAATATCATGCAGGAGAGCGGCTTCTTTCACAAAGCTCCTGTTTAAACGCAATTCGTGATGTGCATCCAGTATTTTCATAGCTTTTCCCGCCACTGCAAGGCTGTGTATTACTAAAATCTGCCGCTGTTCTGTATTTTCCGGATAATACTTATCAATGATTTCGTAGGGATTCATGTGCTTGTTTTTTTGCTCTCTTGACGAGAAATTAATATTTTTGTGCAATATTACAAAAAATTACCGACATGAGAAATAGAACTTCCCTCATTCTTTTATTTCTGTCCGCCATGCTCTTTCCCGAGTGCGTCAGCGGCAAAGTTATCACAGGTGCCGGACGCTTTGAACAATACCTGCCGCTTATCCGAGGAAAACGTGTCGGAATGGTTGTAAACCACACTTCCGTCGTTGGGACGGAACAGACTCACCTACTCGATACCCTGCTGAAACAAGACATCCACATAGTCAAGGTATTTGCCCCCGAACATGGTTTCCGGGGAAATGCAGACGCGGGGGAGACTGTGAAGGATGGAAAAGATTCGCGTACCGGAGTCCCCATCGTGTCCCTGTATGGCAACAATAAAAAGCCGACTGCCGCCCAACTAAAAGATATCGACGTTATCTTATTTGATATTCAGGATGTGGGAGCACGCTTTTATACTTATATCAGCACCATGTACTATGTAATGGAAGCCTGCGCAGAAAACAATAAAGAGATGATTGTACTGGACCGTCCCAATCCATGTGATTATGTAGAGGGACCGGTACTTAAACCGGCTTATCGAAGTTTTGTCGGTATGCTCCCTATTCCGGTACTTCACGGATGCACCATCGGCGAACTGGCTCAAATGATAAACGGGGAAGGATGGATTGCCAACAAGAAAAATCCTTGTCCATTAAAGGTAATCCCAATGACCGGATGGAAACACGGAGAACCTTACTCACTCCCCATCAAGCCCTCCCCCAACCTGCCGAACGACCAGTCCATCCGTCTGTACGCTTCACTTTGCCCTTTCGAAGCAACCCGCGTCAGCGTGGGACGGGGAACTACATTTCCCTTCCAAGTGCTAGGGGCACCCAACAAGAAATATGGAGATTTTACTTTTACTCCCCGCTCTCTCCCCGGCTTTGACAAAAATCCGATGCACAAGAATGTAGCCTGCTACGGAGAAGACCTTCGGAACGTGGACGACGTAAACGGATTTACTCTCCGCTACTTTCTCGATTTCTACCGATTGTCCGGCGAAGGCACAGCTTTCTTCTCCCGCCCCCGATGGTTCGATTTACTTATGGGCACGGATAGTGTACGCAAAGCTATCCTCAGAGGGGACTCGGAAGAAAAAATAAGAAATAGCTGGCAAAAGGAATTACAGGCTTACAAGGAGATGAGAACAAAATATCTTCTCTATGAGTAAAAAATAACTATCATGCTCTCATTCATTTTCATAAATCACTAATAACCAAAAGAATAAGTATGATAGATAATTTTTATTTCCGGTATCTATCATACTTAGACCATTAAAAATGGGGTATCTATCATGGTTGATTATTCCACTTCCTCTCCCGAGCTCTCATTTTTTTTCGATTCACCCTCAACTTGCAATGTACTTTTCGCATTAAGCGGAGATATAACAGGGCGTTTCAGCTGACTTTCCAATTGCTTGCGGGCAACTTTTGCCACATTCCCTCCATCTCTTGCCACTTCGGCATTTTCAGCAAAACCGGATGGGTTTCTCTCCTTGGACAAATCCGTAGTAGCCGTTTCGGCAAGCATATTAAGGATCAGTTCAGTGTTTGTCATATTGTCACGGAGATTTTCTTTCTTCAATCCTTTAAACTGCTTATATTCTTTTGCCGACTTTTCAGCCCACGTTTGATAAATTATATCCGTTAATGCAGCAAACTGGACGCCCTCTTGCATCCCGTTCCTTTTCCATTCGTCAGTAAGCTCCTTCCGTACTTCAATTGATTTCAATCGTTGATTAATCCAATTGTCCGAGTAACCTAAAGATTTATATTCCATCATCGCCCGGTTTATAGTCAGTTCGGGGTCTTGTATTTCATCCAAACGCTCTTTGGCAATTTGAGCCATCCACATCTTAAAGGGCTCCGCCTTGGGCGAAGGAATAGACTGAATGAGTCGGAAAAGTTGTTGGGTTGTAGCTACATCAGTCTTATACAGTTTGCCGTCGGAAGAGGGTAATTTCAGTTGTCCGATTTCTTCGGACAACTGACTTCCCTCTGTTTTCAACTTCTTTTTTAAATCCCCCCAATACTTGCGAGGGCGGTCACTATCCGTTAATACTTCAATCACATCAACAATGGAAAAATACCATTCCTCTTTTTGGTCATCCCAAACAGCACGAATCTTTTTATCTTCAAATACTTTTATAGCATCTTTTTTAGTCATAGCATTATATATATGAGTAAATCATTAATAGCAAATCCTATTCCACTTCCAAAGGAACAACATGATAATACGTCCCATACGTCTTCCGTTTGGATTTCACCCCAAGCCGCTGCAAGATACGCCCGAAATAAGAAGCCTGTCTGGCAGAGAATGTCATTTTACTCGCTTTCTGAATCCGTCGCAGGATGTCGATAGCCAGCAGCCATTCGCCTTCCTCCTTATCTTCCGCCCCGCGATAATAAACCATAAACAGTTGTTCGACGGCAGGTGATTGTTCAAACTCACGATTGCTTTCCGTCATGATAGCCTCCTCTTCGGAGTCAAACCAATAACGTTCGTTATGATAAAGCAACTCCAGCGCCTGTGCATACAGTTGTTCATAATCGATAGGACGCGACACATCTATAGCCCCCGTCAGATAAATACCGATGAAACGACGGCTACCGGAAGTATCCGTCAACAAATCCCGATGATTGCTCGTGGCGATAAATGATGCATACCGGCGAAGTTCTTCCACTGCCGAAGCGTTCGGACGACGCGTGTTCACTACCGGTTTCTGCAGAATATGTTTCAGAAAAGCCTGCTGGGTAGGACTAATCTGGTCGAATTCATCCATATTGATAAGCAGAAAGCGATTCAGATACAACTCCGCATCCCGCTTCCGGCTGAAATCAATGCTGTCCGTATAATACGCCTGTAAAGCGGGCGGAAGAAGCATTCTGCAAAAAGTAGATTTCCGGTATGCCTGCGGACCAATCAGCAAAGGCGACGTACTGTTCGCATGCTTATTATTCATCCCCCTCCAATGGGCAATCATGCTCAGAAACCATCGCCTGAACAACGGTGCCCAATGCGGATTATCACAGGGGACACGATTCGCCAGTTCCAAAATCCGGTCTTTACCGTCCCAACGGGGCAAGTGATACAAGAAATCCTCCACCGGCTGAAAAACAGGCACATGATCGGAATCCAAATAGCGGATTACGTCCCTGTCCCACATTTTCAACCCTTCATACATGGCGTTCATCGTGATACTTGCCAATACCCGCTTGTCTACCGGACGAAAATAGAAATTGAAACTATTCCGTTCGCGATATTCCACTTCCGTAGTCAACGTATTGTATCGGAATTCATAGCGACGCTTCATAAATTCGTCCATCTGCATGGCGAAAAGCTGTTCGGCCGTCAGGCTGCTCTTCTTGCCGAACCCTTTGGCGGTACGGTACACGCTTTTCACAGTCTCGCGAATCAGCAAGTCGTCCGAAGGAAGCCTGTAATGCGCCTTCGTCCACCGCACGGTATCTTCTTCGGGGATACCCGCCCGAAAACAATGCCCTGCCAGACACACCAGCAACGGTTGCATATCCTCTTCTCCCCGATACCCATCCAATTCATCGAGTGCCCGATTGAATGCGGCGGAGAAAAGTACCGACAACGCTTCATAATTCTCATATCCGGGCGCCATCCGCTGCAAAGGAGAGTCGGTTTCCCGCGTCCGTTTGATAAAAGTCGTTTCGGACGGAAAACCGGCAGGCTGCTTCATGTAAACGGGCATCGCTTCCGGATTGAAATAAAGTTCGGGATCATACGTCAGCCGACAATATTGTTCGAGCGACGGTTCTTTCAGTTCAATATCAAAAGGCAGTTGCGGCTGATAATATTTCACAGCCGTCTGATAGGCATGCGCATGAAAAAACTCCGCCTGTTCGCGTGAATCCGGCAGGCGGTCGTCAGGATAAGTGAACCGCACCCATATCTTTACTGATTTGCCGGAAGAACCGGTGAAGGCAAGGTATGTTTGCGGAAGTTCTTTTGCCCGCTCTTTCACCTCGTCGGCTTCCGCCCTTCCAGAAAGGTTGTTGACTTCCATCATCACTATGCCGTTATATTCGCACAAGGTCATCACCCCTTCTTTACGGGCAAAAGCTGCGGCAGGCATCATTTTGGGAACTTTACGCACCTCTTCAATCGAATTTCCCGGAAGGGTATACCTCAACGCTTCCCTCATCCTGGAGACGGGCTGTGCCTTGACTTCCGTTTTCATCTGCTCCAGAAGGAGCTCTATTTTCAACGTCCGTAAGGTATTTACCTTGCCATCGTCTCTGACTAATGTTATTTTCATCTTTTTTTATTATTCTTTCTACCGATAAGGAAAGCTTCACTACGGTCGGGCAAAGGTACGACAAGTACGCCGCCCGAACAAATTTTCCCGTCTTTATTTGCTACGTCACATGCCTTTATTTTATAGAAATAATGCTTACTAAATTTGCGAATAAAGGCAGGATGATGTATCTTTGCAGGCAGTAAGACTTCAGCCCGCAGATGTGTGCCGTATAGCCCACATTTGCGGGCTGTACAGTTTACAGGCGCGGGCTCTACAGCCCACAATTGTGTGCCCAAGAAAAGATGCCGTTCCAAGCAGATTATCCAAGCTTCAAATACAGGTTATCTTACTACCTAGTAACAATTAAAGTGCCTTATAAAAGGCATTTCAACACTATTAACCCATAAAAGAAAAGGCATGTACGCAAAGTATGATTTCCGCAAAAAACCGTCTTCAAAAGAGGACGAAAACGAACAGCCGCTGTATCCCCGCATCGTATCGAGCGGAACCATCGACTTCCAACAAATTGTCAAAGAGATCTCCCAAGCTTCCAGTTTCACACCGGCAGATATCAAAGGAGTCCAATTGGCTATTGAAAATAAAATATCCGAATATCTAGTCAGCGGTTATCACGTTCAGCTGGGCGACCTCGGCTATTTTTCAGCCAAGCTGAAAGCACGTCCGGTGATGGATGCCAAAGAGATACATGCACAGTCGATCTATTTCGACAATGTAAATTTTCGTCCTTCCTCTTCTTTCCGAAAGAAGGTTCGCGGATTTGTGGAAAAAGCAAAGTCGGGATTTGCACATTCCGCCGAAGTTCCGGTGGAGGAACGCCGCCGCAGGCTGGAGAAGTTTCTGGATGAAAGACCGATGATACGACGCAAAGAGTATACTCAACTGACGGGACTGCTAAAGAACAAAGCACTGAATGAATTGAACGGATGGGTGGAAGAAGGAGTGCTGGATACCATTGGGAGCGGCAGCCATAAAATTTATGTGCGGGTTAATACCATGAAAGATTAAATAGTAAAAACAGAGAAATAAGAATGATAGATACCCGTTTTTCATGAAGAAAGAATGATAGATACCGGATTTCAAAAGTATCTATCATACTTATTTATCAATTAATAAGCACATTAGCAAAAAAGATGAGAGCAATGATAGTTATTTCCTACTCTATGAATAAGTATTACTTTATTCTAACTATTTTTGCACAGATAACCTAACATAAAAAAGTCAAATGAATATCGAAGAATTCAGAGATAACTCTATAATATTTTTCATACTTTCCACTCAGCCAGTATTGAATTAAAATCTTCAAGCATCAAGTCAAAGTCATAATCCAGTTTTTTCTTTTTTAGCTTGTCGGTAACATGGTTCAGAGCAAGCAGGATATATTCGCTTAGCTTCGATTTCTGTTCGGCATGACTTAATTCACTGAATTCTTTCTCAAGGCATAGCCCGATTCTAATTTTCCCGGTATCTGTCCTGAATGGTCCAAATTCAAAACGATTGCGAAGATAATATCCATTCTTCTCTATTTCTTGCCTGGTAAACATAGTGAGCAATGTCCGATAGAAATCTTTTTGTTTCAATTTCAACTTTTCATCAGCAATGATATAGTTTGTTTTACAGTGATCGTGGTCATAATAGCTATACGAACAATTAATTATAATTCGATTAATAGCACGTCCGTACATCTCCGGGCGCATCCTTCTATCCAACTCCGGTTTCAGTTCTTTGTCAACACTCTCGATTACTGCCTTAGAGTTTTCATAACAGTTACCAATCGTCCTCCTTATCCAAACCGGATTTTTAGGAATCCAGTTTCTCTGGCTTTCAAGCCTTATATCCTGTATATCTTCCTTTATCTCATATTCCCAAAATACGGATTGCTTTTGATTCGGGTCGTCAGGACTGAAACAATAACTTGTCCTTCCCTGCTCCATAGTAAAACCGTTGACTCTTTTCGACCAAATGGCATCGACAAAACGAGTTTCTCCAAATTTATTTTGAAAACAGGTCGCGGGGTTTCCATTAAAGAATTGTCCTCTCAATGCTTCGACAGGTTCGTGATTTCCCCAGCCGATAATAGCCAGGCTCTCGCAAAGACGAACGGCTTTATTCCACTCTTCCGCATTTTTATAATCCGCATATTTCAGAAACCCGGCAAACAAGCGTTCGCGCAACAGTTCTATCTCTGATTGGGACTGCAAAAATTCTTCCAGTTCTTTTAGGTCTTCTATTTCAAATATTTCCTCCATTGCTTTTCTTTCTAGTTCCAATGTTCAGTTTTAGACATTCTGCAGAAATAGCAAAAGATAATTTCCTGCCAAAAAGGAACAAGGCTTTCGCTTTACAATAGCTTTTTCAAATCCTCAATGTCCGGCAGGGCGTTACGAAGTCGTTCCGGCATATCTTTGGATGCACGGTAGGTAGCAACTCCCATCGGTTTGTTATAATCACGCACTGCAAACTCTACAAAGGTTTGATTCATTTCCCTGCAAAAGATTATTCCGATAGAGGGATTTTCGTGCGGCTTTCTGATATATGTATCCAAGGCAGATAGGTAAGTATTCAGTTGCCCCAAATAAGATGTACGGAATTTTCCGGATTTCAACTCGACCGCGACCAACGAATTAAGTTCTCGATTGAAAAAGAGCAGATCAATGAACATTTCCTCCCCTGCAACCTCCACACGATATTGATTGCCTATAAAGCTGAAATCTTGTCCAAAGGTCATGATGAACTTCTTCACATTGGCAACAATCGCCTTTTCTACTATCTTTTCGTCTAAATCCTCTTCTTGTTCATCCAGTTCCTCTACATTGATGAAATCAAGCAGGTATTCATCTTTGAATGAACAAACAGCTTTTAGAGCTTGCTTAGTATCGGGCAATGTTTGTGCGAAATTATTAGGTAAAGTTCCCCGATGGCTGTATAGGTCTGCTTTTAAGTAATCTCTTAAAGCATATTTGCTCCAATAACGAGTAGCGCACTCATGTATATAAAACAATCGCGCTTCTAAAGTCTTAGCTTTAGATATGATTTCAGTATGATGACTAAAGCCGATTGAAAGGAAGTCAGCCCAATTAAATTCGTCAGCCGCTGGCTGATGAATTTCTACAAGAAGCAATTTTTCATTTAACACCAAATCATCAGCCAATGGCTGATGATTTAAAATCGGAGCCCATTCCTCATAAAAAATACGCATATTTCTTATGCTTGTTGCTGAAAATCCCCTTAATCCCGGCAACTCTTTTTGCAATAGGGAAGATATCTGTTCTATTGCACCTTTTCCCCAAAAGCCCGTACGGGAATTTTCCGACACGTAACGTCCGATACCGTAATAAAGAGATAACTGTTCCTTGTTCACCGATGCAACTGCACGGTACTGGCTGCGTAGAATAGCTTCTTTTATATTCTTTACCGCTTCTCTATAATTCTGATTTATATCCATTGCGATTCCTTACTTAACGTTTTACACTTGATTTTTCAATTCATTCTTTCTCTTCTTCCACAACTGCCACGAATTAATGATATTCTGCCACAACACATATGAGCCCGGCGCAACAGCAGACAACGGATTGAGATAGGTATGAGCCATCCAAATAGCCAGAATCGTATTCTTCTGCCCCAACGCCTGACCGCCACTGATGCGGTCGTTATAGACGGAGCCGATAGTTTTTCCCAGAAAGAACTGCAAACAACAAGCTACCAAAGCTCCGACGGCAATCATGATTTCAGTAAAACCGTCAGCAGGGTCATTGAGCAATGAATATAATGTCTGAGCCGTAACGATGGCTAACGAAACAGCCCACAAATAGAAAGCAAGTTCGTGATAACCTAATAGTTTCTGATGAACTTTCGGCAGACATTTACTCAACAGCCATGCAAGCAGGAACGGGCAAATCAGCAACGGGAATACTTTACTCAAAATAACGAAGAACGCTTGCCAGAATCCGACATCGGGATGTACCTCCACCAAAGGGAAAAGAATGGGTACGGCAATGGCCGCTCCGATATTGGCGAGCAACGTATAAGTAGTCAGACTCGCCGCACTGCCCCCCAACTTGGAAGTAATCACCGCGGCAGCAGTAGCCGTCGGGCAAATAATGCAAACCATCACACCTTCCGCTACAATCTTATCGAACCGGTAAAGCAGCAGGTAAGCCGCCAACGCACCACCAATCTGAATCAGCAGCAGCCATGCATGGAGAGGTTTCGGCTTCAAGTCACGTGGAGACACTTTACAGAAAGTCAGCAGCAACATCGTAAAAATAAGATAGGGAGTCAGGAAAGAAAGGCCGATGAACAGCGGATAACCCACGGCACCTACCAACATGGCAATAGGTAATGTCCAATTCTTCAAAAACTTAAGCATCGTCGTACATTTTAACTTCGAAGCGCAAAGTAACGGAGATTTCAGGAAAAAAGCTATCATTAAACCGAAAAAAACACAAAACTTAATGGCAAATAATGAGTTTTCTACAAATTTCTACTACATTTGCACCGTATTACAAATATGAAACTGAATAGACCATACATAGTATATATATGCATTTGCCTCTGGCTACTTTTTCTACCCTCATGTACCAGCCATTTATGGGGGAAGGACTTTGTAGTAGTTATTGACGCCGGACACGGCGGACATGACCCCGGTGCCATAGGCAAAACAGCCAAAGAGAAGAACATCAATCTGAACGTTGCCCTGAAAGTAGGGAATTTGATAAAAAGAAACTGCGATGACGTCAAAGTGATTTACACCCGCAGCAAAGATGTCTTCATCCCCTTAGACCAACGTGCCGAAATCGCGAATAACGCGAAGGCTGACCTCTTTATCTCCATCCATACCAACGCACTGGCAAACAACCGCACAGCCAAAGGGGCATCTACCTGGACACTGGGTCTTGCCAAATCGGACGCCAATCTGGAAGTCGCGAAACGGGAGAACTCCGTAATCCTCTACGAAAGCGATTATCAGACACGATATGCCGGCTTCAATCCGAACTCCGCAGAATCTTATATCATATTTGAATTTATGCAGGACAAGTACATGGAGCAGAGTGTGCATCTGGCTTCACTGATGCAAAAACAATTCCGCCACACCTGCAAACGGGCAGACCGCGGAGTGCATCAAGCGGGATTCCTTGTCCTGAAAGCAAGTGCGATGCCGAGCATCCTGATAGAACTGGGATTCATCTCTACCCCTGAGGAAGAACGGTATCTAAGTTCCGAAGCAGGAGCCTCAACCATGGCAAAAGGTATTTATCATGCTTTCCTGAATTATAAAAGAGAGCATGAAATACGTCTAACGGGAGTCAGCAAAACAATTATCCCCACCGAACGGGAAGAAAACGATGCTCAGGCAATTGCACAAAAAGACACGGAAAGCGTGACAGCCCCTCAACAGAAGGAATTACTGGCAGAAGCCAGAACAAAACCTGCTTCGGCAACAAAAACGACAACAAACCGCCCGATTGCATCGGAAAGCGCAACCAATGACAGTGAAATTACGTTTAAGATACAGATACTCACCTCTTCCAAACCTCTTGCCAAAAACGACAAACGGTTGAAAGGGCTGAAAAATGTGGATTATTATAAGGAAAAGGGCATATACAAATATACGTATGGCGCTTCCGGTGATTATAACAAAGTGCTGCGTACGAAACGCACCATTACGCCACAATTCAAGGATGCTTTCATCATCGCCTTCCGAAACGGGGAGAAAATGAACGTCAACGAAGCGATTGCCGAATTTAAAAAGAGAAGAAATAAATAAAAAGATAAAATGAAGTACATTACAAAAGAAGTCAGAATAGGTATTGCAGGTATCATTGCACTATGCGTGCTTGTTTATGGGATTAACTGGCTGAAAGGGATACATATGTTTCAACCTTCAAGCTATTTCTATGCCAAATTTCAGAACGTGAACGGACTGACCAAGTCGAGCCCGGTGTTTGCGGACGGTGTACGCGTGGGTATTGTACGTGACATCTATTATGATTACACGAATCCCGGAAATGTAGTGGTGGAAGTGGAACTGGATACGGAACTGCGTATCCCGAAAGGAAGTACTGCCGAACTGGTAGCCGAACTGATGGGCGGTGTACGCATGAACATACTCCTGGCAAACAACCCGCGCGAAAAATATGCCGTAGGTGATACCATCCCCGGCACGATGAACAACGGAATGATGGAAAGCGCGGCGAAGCTCATCCCCAAGGTAGAGGAAATGCTCCCGAAACTGGACTCCATCCTTATCTCATTGAACAATATCTTAGGAGACAAGAGCATCCCCGCCACTTTACATTCAATAGAAACAACCACAGCCAACCTGGCAGTAGTCAGCTCGCAAGTGAAAGGACTTATGAGCAACGATATCCCGCAGCTCACCAGCAAGCTGAATACAATCGGGGATAACTTCGTAGCTATCAGCGGCAACCTGAAGGAAGTGGACTATGCATCCACTTTCAAAAAAATAGACGAAACACTGGCTAACGTAAAAATACTTACAGAGAAATTGAACAGCAAAGATAACACTCTCGGACTGCTCTTCAACGACCCGACTTTATACAATAATTTGAACGCTACAACCGAAAACGCAGCGAGCTTGTTGGAAGACCTGAAAGAGCATCCGAAACGCTATGTTCACTTCTCATTATTCGGTAAGAAAGATAAGTAGCATTTTATCGTTATATAGATTTTATCTAAATAACGAAGCGTTTCGAAAAGCGTGTCATTGCTTCTCAAATGTCTATCTACAAACCGAAATAATATTCCCGTACAAACGTACAAATGGAAGAAAAATGAACAGCATTTTATATATAACAAACTAGAATACAGATACTTATAATTTTGCAAGAGTGGATTAACATATAGTGTTCCGTCAGATGTATATAAGTCATTGAAAGTAAACACATTATTATTCTCACGAAAAAAACAAGAAAAAGCTGATTTGTTTTTTCGGAATAAGATTCCCAATTTTGCAAACGTAGAAGTTTTGCTTAATTAATAAATGTATTAAAAGTCACTATGATTGAATCAAATCATGTCGTACTTTGGAACCGCTGTCTCGACATTATAAAAGACAATGTTCCCGAGACGACATATAATACTTGGTTTGCCCCTATTGTCCCATTGAAATATGAGGACAAAACATTGATTTTACAAATCCCCAGCCAGTTTTTCTATGAAATACTGGAAGAGAGATTCGTAGATCTTATCCGCAAGACATTGTATAAGGTCATTGGCGAAGGCACCAAGTTGATGTACAACGTCATGGTAGACAAGACTTCGATTCCGAATCAAACCGTGAATCTCGAAGCAAGCAATCGCTCTACGGCTATTACTCCCAAAAGCATATTTGACGGTAACAAAGCGCCTAACTTCTTGAAGGCTCCTGCTGTTCAGGACTTAGACCCGCATTTGAACCCCAATTATAACTTCGAAAACTTCATTGAAGGATACAGCAACAAGCTGTCGAGAAGTGTAGCCGAAGCCGTAGCACAAAAACCCGGGGGTACTGCTTTCAACCCGTTGTTCCTCTATGGAGCATCCGGAGTGGGAAAAACGCACCTTGCAAACGCAATAGGCACGAAAATCAAAGAAATTTATCCGGAGAAAAGAGTATTGTATGTTTCGGCACATTTGTTCCAGGTACAATATACGGACTCTGTACGTAATAATACGACGAACGATTTCATAAACTTCTATCAGACGATTGATGTATTGATTATCGATGATATCCAGGAATTTGCCGGTGTCACCAAGACGCAGAACAATTTCTTCCATATCTTCAATCATCTACACCAAAACGGCAGACAGCTCATATTGACTTCCGACCGCGCTCCCGTGTTGTTGCAAGGTATTGAAGAACGACTGCTCACCCGTTTCAAATGGGGCATGGTGGCAGAGCTCGAAAAGCCGACCGTAGAACTTCGTAAAAACATTCTGCGCAATAAGATACACCGCGACGGATTACAGTTCCCGGAAGAAGTTATCGACTATATTGCCGAGAACGTAAACGAAAGTGTACGCGACCTGGAAGGTATCGTTATCGCAATCATGGCACGCTCTACTATTTTCAACAAGGAAATAGATATGGATTTGGCGCAACACATCGTACATGGAGTGGTTCATAATGAGACAAAGGCTGTTACCATTGATGATATTCTCAAAGTGGTATGCAAGCATTTCGATCTGGAACCGGCTGCCATACACACAAAATCCAGAAAGAGAGAAGTAGTTCAAGCAAGGCAGATCGCCATGTATCTCGCCAAAAATCACACAGACTTTTCAACATCCAAGATAGGAAAGTTCATCGGTAACAAGGATCATGCAACCGTACTTCACGCCTGCAAAACCGTAAAAGGACAATTAGAGGTGGACAAGAGCTTTAGTGCAGAGGTACAGGAGATTGAGTCGTTGCTGAAGAAAAGAAACTAAGAATAGCGGTTAACGTTTAGTGATTAGTGATTAACAGGCTGCGCATTTACGCTTTAAGTCTTAACCACTAATCACTAAACGTTAGTCATTATTTCAAGAATCCCTGCTGACGAAGTACTTCCAACAGATTCTCAGACATAAATTCGTTATCTTTCTTTGTGTAACGTACATCTGTAAATACCTGGGCAAGAGTTTCTTTCTTATTTTCTTCGATAAACTGTTTGTTTTCCGGCAATGATTCTTTGTATGCGTAGAGCTTATCTATCTCTTCCGGCGTATAATCGTGGTACTTTTCATCATGCACGGCAGCTTCCAAAGGCAGACGGTCTACTTGCGCGGGAATACCATCGGGATAACCTACCGTTATCGTTGTGAGAGGGAATACCAATTCGGGTAGTTGAAGGGTATCAATAATCATTTGGGGATTATAAGTAGTAGTGCCCAAATAGCAAATACCGAGTCCTACTTCTTCGGCCAGCGTGCAGAAAGTCTGCGCAACCAACAAAGTATCCATGGACGCATTCATAAAAGACATTAAATTATCATAGCCCGGTACCGCTTTCCGCTGTTCACACCACTTGCTGAAGCGACGGAAATCAGCACAAAAAGTAAGTACCACAGGTGCATTTTTTACCATCGGCTGGTTAAAATGGGCAGGGGAAAGTTTCTCTTTCATTTTCGCGTCGCGAGTGACAATTACACTATAAAGTTGCATCCCACCCATCGTAGAAGCACGAAAAGAGGTTTCAAGCAAATCATTTAACAAATCAGGAGCAATGTCCTTCGACTGGTATTTCCTGATTGTTCTTCTGTTCTTTACGGTTTCAAACATATCTTTTTTTTGCAAAGATATAAAAAGAAAAAACTATTCCACCACACAGACAGAAAAGAATAGTTTTCTTTTTGGAAAACTTTAACCTTTGAACAAAATTCAATTTCATCTGTTTATCAAACACTTAGCGCACACAAATGGAAAACTTGCAACCTGTTAATAAATTGTTTCATTTTTATTTTGATAGATGAAAAAACATTCTTAGCTTTGCGCCTGCATTTGTTAACGATAAGTAAACTTCTACACATTACTTATTAAAAATCAGATTTAACACAAATTGAATCGTGGAAAAACAAATTTATTCTTATGACGAAGCCTACGAAGAATCTTTACGATATTTTCAGGGCGACGAGCTTGCTGCAAGGGTTTGGGTAAACAAATACGCAGTAAAGGATTCTTTCGGAAATATCTATGAAAAGTCTCCGGAAGACATGCATTGGAGAATCGCAAATGAAGTGGCACGTATCGAATCCAAGTATCCGAACGCGCTGACAGCTAAAGAGCTGTACGATTTACTGGATCACTTCAGATACATCGTTCCCCAAGGTAGCCCGATGACAGGAATCGGTAACGACTACCAGGTTGCTTCACTATCCAATTGTTTCGTTATCGGAGTAGATGGCGCCGCCGACTCATACGGGGCGATCATCAAAATCGACGAAGAACAGGTACAACTAATGAAAAGACGTGGTGGCGTGGGTCATGACTTGTCGCACATCCGTCCGAAAGGTTCTCCGGTTAAAAACTCCGCACTGACTTCTACCGGTCTTGTTCCGTTCATGGAACGTTATTCGAATTCAACTCGTGAGGTAGCCCAGGACGGACGCCGCGGCGCGTTGATGTTGAGCGTATCTATCAAGCATCCGGATTCCGAAGCTTTCATCGACGCCAAGATGACAGAAGGGAAGGTGACAGGCGCAAACGTTTCGGTCAAACTGGACGATGATTTCATGCAGGCTGCCGTAGACGGAAAGCCTTATGTACAGCAGTATCCTATCAACTCGGCGAATCCGTCATTTACGAAAGAAATCGACGCTTCTACCTTATGGAAGAAGATTGTTCATAACGCATGGAAATCAGCAGAACCGGGTGTCCTGTTCTGGGATACGATTATCCGCGAGTCTGTGCCCGATTGCTATGCAGACCTGGGTTACAAAACCGTATCTACCAATCCGTGTGGTGAAATCCCTTTGTGTCCTTATGACTCTTGCCGCCTGTTGGCAATCAATCTATATTCGTATGTAGTTAATCCTTTCAAGCCGGATGCTTATTTTGATTTTGATTTATTCCATAAGCATGTAGCTTTGGCACAACGCATCATGGACGACATCATCGACCTCGAACTGGAAAAGATCGAGCGTATCATGAAGAAAATTGATGAAGACCCGGAAAACGAAGAAGTAAAACGTGCGGAACGTGTACTTTGGGACAAGATATACAAGAAGAGCGGACAAGGTCGCCGTACCGGTGTAGGTATCACTGCCGAAGGTGATATGCTCGCTGCTTTGGGACTGCGCTACGGTACGGAAGAAGCTACGGAATTCTCTGAAAAAGTACATAAGGCGGTAGCTCTCGGCGCATACCGTTCGTCAGTGGAGATGGCGAAAGAACGTGGCGCTTTCGAGGTATATGACAGCAAACGTGAACAGAACAATCCGTTCATCCAGCGTTTGGCGGAAGCTGATCCGGCACTGTACGAAGACATGAAGAAGTACGGACGCCGTAACATCGCTTGTCTGACTATCGCTCCTACCGGAACAACCAGTCTGATGACACAGACGACTTCGGGTATCGAGCCTGTGTTCCTGCCGGTTTACAAGCGCAGAAGAAAAGTGAATCCGAACGATACGAACGTCCATGTAGACTTTGTTGACGAGACAGGGGATGCATTTGAAGAATACATCGTATTCCACCATAAGTTCGTTACTTGGATGGAAGCCAATGGATATGATCCGTCAAAACGCTATTCACAGGAAGAAATCGACGAGTTGGTAGCTAAGTCTCCTTATTACAAGGCTACTTCCAACGATGTTGACTGGTTGATGAAAGTGAAGATGCAGGGAAGAATCCAAAAATGGGTGGATCACTCCATCAGCGTGACTATCAATCTGCCGAACGATGTAGACGAGGATTTGGTAAACCGCTTGTATGTAGAGGCTTGGAAATCCGGCTGTAAAGGATGTACCGTATATCGTGACGGTTCACGGTCGGGTGTATTGATTTCTACGAAGTCGGAAAAGAAAGAAGATTTACCGCCTTGCAAACCGCCTACGGTTGTAGAGGTACGTCCGAGAGTTCTGGAAGCTGACGTAGTGCGTTTCCAGAATAACAAGGAGAAATGGGTGGCTTTCGTCGGCTTGCTGGACGGACATCCTTACGAAATCTTCACCGGTTTGCAGGATGATGACGAAGGTATCCTGCTGCCAAAGAGCGTAACTTGCGGACGTATCATCAAGAACGTCGATGAGGACGGCACAAAACGTTACGACTTCCAATTTGAGAACAAACGTGGATATAAGACGACCATTGAAGGATTGTCAGAGAAGTTTAACAAGGAATATTGGAACTATGCGAAATTGATTTCGGGAGTACTTCGCTACCGGATGCCGATTGAGCAGGTTATCAAGCTGGTAGGCTCCCTGCAATTGAACAGTGAAAGTATCAACACCTGGAAAAATGGTGTGGAACGTGCTTTGAAGAAGTATATTCAGGATGGAACCGAAGCCAAAGGAAAGAAATGTCCGAACTGCGGCAATGAAACATTGATTTACCAGGAAGGTTGCCTGATATGTACTAGCTGCGGCGCTTCCAGATGTGGATAAACATCTTACGTATGTTAATTAATATATAAACAAAAGGCTAAAAGGAGTTCGTGAGGACTCCTTTTATTTTTTATTCAAAAAAATGTCTTATACTTGCAGTGTCTTAAATATTCAATCAAAATCTAATATATATGATTTTATCATTTAATATCGAATATCGCACCAACTGGGGGGAAGAAGTCAGGCTTGCCGGCTTGTCCACAGAGTCTGTCCCCATGCACACAACAGATGGCATATACTGGACAGCAGAACTGGAAGTGGAAGTTCCCCAGGAAGGGTTGACTATCAATTATAACTATCAGATAGAACAAAACGGGAGCGTTATGCGCAAGGAATGGGACAATTTTCCACGATGTATTTTCCTGTCCGGCGTCCCCAGAAAGAAATACAGAATCAATGATTGCTGGAAAAATATTCCGGAGCAACTGTACCTTTACAGTTCGGCTTTTACGGAAGCATTATTGTCGCATCCCGAAAGGGAAAGTATTCCGCAAGGTCACAAGAAGGGACTGGTAATCAAAGCTTATGCTCCACGCATTAACAAGGATTACTGTTTGGGGATTTGTGGCAATCAGAAGGCATTAGGCAACTGGGATCCGGAAAAGGCTGTTCTGATGAGTGACGCCAACTTCCCGGAATGGCAGGTGGAACTGGATGCCAGTAAACTCAAATATCCGCTGGAATATAAATTTGTTCTTTACAACAAGCTGGAAAAGAAAGTGGACTGTTGGGAAAATAATCCCAACCGCTACCTGGCAGACCCGGAAATAAAGACGAACGAAACGCTCGTGGTTTCCGACCGATACGCTAATTTTGATATTCCGGCATGGAAGGGAGCGGGTATAGCTATTCCTGTATTCTCGTTGAAATCGGAAAAGAGTTTCGGAGTCGGTGATTTCGGTGATTTGAAACGCATGATCGACTGGGCTGTACGTACGCACCAGAAGGTGATTCAGATTTTGCCCATCAACGATACGACCATGACGCATGCATGGACGGATTCTTATCCTTACAACAGCATTTCTATCTATGCTTTCCATCCGATGTATGCGGATATGAAGCAAATGGGAACCCTGAAAGATAAAGAAGCTGCATCCGGATTCAGCAAAAAACAAAAGGAACTGAATAGTCTGACTGCTATTGATTACGAAGCGGTCAATCAGACGAAATGGGAATTCTTCCGCCTAATTTTCCAACAGGAAGGAGAAAAGGTGTTGGCTTCCAAAGGGTTTAAGGAGTTCTTTGAAGCGAATAAGGAATGGTTGCAGCCTTATGCTGTATTCAGCTATCTGCGCGATGCTTACCGGACACCTAATTTCCGTGAATGGCCGAAGTACTCTGTTTATAATGCAGAGGAAATAGAAAAGATGTGTCAGCCGGAGACGGTAGATTATCCGCATATCGCTTTATATTATTTCATTCAGTATCACCTGCACCTGCAATTACTGGCAGCTACGAAGTATGCCCGTGAGAAGGGGGTCGTACTGAAAGGAGATATTCCCATCGGTATCAGCCGCAACAGCGTGGAAGCCTGGACGGAACCGCATTATTTCAATCTGAACGGACAGGCAGGAGCTCCGCCCGATGATTTCTCTGTGAATGGACAGAATTGGGGATTCCCCACATACAACTGGGATGTGATGGAGAAAGACGGATACCGCTGGTGGATGAAGCGTTTCCAAAAGATGGCTGAATACTTTGACGCCTACCGGATTGACCATATTCTCGGATTCTTCCGTATCTGGGAAATACCGATGAATGCCGTACACGGATTGTTAGGCCAGTTTGTTCCTTCCTTGCCTATGAGCCGGGAAGAGATAGAGAGTTACGGCTTCACATTCCGGGAAGAATATCTGAATCCATATATCCATGAGTCCTTCCTCGGACAGCTATTCGGGCCTTACACGAATACTGTGAAGCAAGATTTTCTCGAGTTGGCAGACGAGTCCGGGATTTATCACATGAAGCCGGGATTTGAAACGCAACAGGAAGTGAAACAGTTCTTTGCCGGCAAGAATGACGAAGACAGCATTTGGATTCGGGACGGATTATATTCCTTAATCAGTAATGTATT
Source organism: Bacteroides congonensis (assembly GCF_900130125.1). GTDB lineage: Bacteria > Bacteroidota > Bacteroidia > Bacteroidales > Bacteroidaceae > Bacteroides > Bacteroides congonensis. Next base: position 464,221 of record NZ_FQXY01000008.1, on the reverse strand, counting down.
GTTTGTACCGGACAGAAAAGAGGAAGGAAAATATCATCCCCGCATCGGTGTACAACGCGACTTTATCTTCCGCGCATTGAGTGAAGAGGATAAGAATGCCTTTAATAAACTATACGACCAGTATTATTATCATCGTCACAATGAGTTCTGGTATCAGCAGGCGATGAAGAAGTTACCTCAATTAACGCAGTCCACCCGTATGTTGGTATGCGGAGAGGATTTGGGTATGATACCTGCCTGTGTGCCGTCAGTTATGAATGATTTACGTATTCTTAGTCTGGAAATCCAACGGATGCCTAAAAATCCGATGCATGAGTTCGGACATCTGAAAGAATACCCGTACCGGTCGGTTTGCACAATTTCCACGCATGATATGTCTACGCTGCGCGGTTGGTGGGAAGAAGATTACCAACAGACGCAACGTTATTACAATACAATGCTGGGACATTATGGTATTGCGCCTACTGTTGCGACTCCTGAACTGTGCGAAGAGATTGTACGTAACCATCTTAACAGCAACTCGATGCTCTGCATCTTGTCATTCCAGGACTGGTTGTCCATAGACGGGAAACTACGGAATCCGAATGTACAGGAAGAACGGATCAACGTCCCGTCCAATCCGCGGAATTATTGGCGGTATCGGATGCATATCACACTGGAGCAATTGATGAAAGCACAGAAGCTTAATGACAAAATATGTGAGTTGATAAAATATACCGGAAGAAATCCCGAAAAATAAATATAGACAAGGTACTATTAAACAACGTAGATAATACGCGGATAATACAGGCTTAAAGATATGAGAACCCTGAATTATCCGCGTTATTCATATCTCAAGCATTCTTTTTTTGCAATAACCGAACCAGCGTTCCTTCTATTGTTTCTCTTTACGCAGCCGTCTTTTAATTTTCTTTGTCTTCTCCGTTTTTATTCCAATTTATCAAGTATCTTTGCGCCCGAATTGCGAAATAAAAGATATTAAAAGAGAGAATGGAAGGCAACCCGGGGAAACGTATTGATTTTGTGGACTTAACCAAAGGAGTCTGCATCATTCTTGTAGTCATGGCGCATATTGGCGGGGCTTTCGATAAACTCGACAAGGATTCTATGCTATCTTGTTTCCGCATGCCGCTCTATTTTTTTATATCGGGAGTCTTTTTTAAATCATACGAAGGATTATTAGGATTCATTGTCCGAAAAATAAATAAGCTGATTATCCCTTTCCTGTTTTTTTATCTAAGTGCTTTCCTGCTGAAATATATCATTTGGAAAATAGCACCGGGAGTTTTTCAATTACCTGTATCATGGAAAGAGCTGTTGGTCGTATTCCACGGGCACGACCTTATCAAGTTCAATCCGCCCATTTGGTTTCTGCTCGCATTGTTCAACTGTAATATCCTGTTTTATCTGATACATTTCTTACGGGAGAAGCATTTACCCCTCATGTTCGCTCTTACGCTATTGATAGGCTGCACTGGATTTTATCTCGGAAAGTTGCAGATAGAATTACCTCTCTATATAGATATCTCCATGACTGCCCTGCCTTTTTATGTAGCGGGGTTTTGGATTCGCAGATATAACTTTTTCCTGTTTCCAAGCCATCGGTTTGACAAGCTGATTCCTGTTTTTGTCCTATTGGCATTGGTGGTGATGTACTTTACTGCCACTACATTAGGGATGCGCACAAACAACTATTCAGGAAATATCTTCCAAGTTTATGTCGCAGCATTTGCAGGAATATTTATGATTATGTTACTTTGCAAAAAAGTGAAAAGGCTGAAGGTTGTTTCTTATCTGGGACGATATTCTATTATCACCCTGAGTATTCACGGGCCTATTCTTCATTTTTTAGGGCCACTGGTAGCACGATATATTCATAATGACTGGGCACAGGCAATTGCACTCCTGCTCATAACATTGAGTATCTGTATCCTGCTCACTCCCGTATTTCTGAAAGTAATCCCGCAAATGGTTGCGCAGAAAGACTTATTGAAAGTAAAACAGAATCATACCAACAATCCATCATATGAAGATAAACAATAGCTATATTCTTTTGAAAGAGATTCGCTGCTACGCCTATCACGGAGTCGCGCCACAAGAGAATCTTATCGGGAACGAATACATCATTGACTTGAAGATGAAAGTAAATATCAGTAAAGCCGCACAAACGGACGAAGTTGCCGATACCGTTAACTACGCCGAAGTACATCGTGTGATAATGACAGAAATGGCTGTTCCATCAAAGTTACTGGAACACGCAGGGGGGCGAATTGTTGAAAAACTTTTTCAACAATTCCCGACTATTGAAGAAATCGAACTACGACTTTCTAAAAGGAATCCACCAATGGGGGCTGATATAGAGTCTGCGGGCATAGAACTGCATTGTAGCAGAAAGTAAAAACTTATAATTTTCTTTTCTTCTTTCTTCTATCCACAGCTTCCACCGCTTCCGTTACCACAGGCTTATCCTGGAAACGTTTCGTATAACTGGAATAATCAGGATGAGTACGTTCGTAATTGGGATCCATAAACAACGGACTGGAAATAATATGATCCGCCGTTGAACGGTTACAACAGAAAACGATATTTTCGACACCTGCCAGGCGGGTTAATGCTTTCACATCCGTATCATGCGGTTGCAAAGTCATTGGGTCAGTGAAAAAGAAAAGATAATCAATCTGTCCTTCCACAATACGCGCCCCCATTTGCTGGTCGCCACCCAAAGGCCCGGATTTCAAAATCGTAAAATCCCATTCCTGCCCGGGATGTTTCTCTTTCAATGCTTCCAATATCAATGTACCGGTAGTACCTGTACAGTAGAATTTATTTCCCATCAATAATTCGGAGTTCCACAATACCCATTCGATGAGGTCTTTTTTCATCGCATCGTGCGCTACCAGCCCGATGCCTCTTCTTACTTTTGATGCTTCCATCTTGTTATCCTTTTAAGTCCGACAATTGAGAGAACCGTTTGCATCCTCTCACATAAAACTGCCACAAGATACTACTTTTTGTCCGTTCGGGAATCGGATTCAAAGTTTTTTTTCTTTGATTTTCTTCACGGGATGAAGAAAATGACGGACATATCTGCTTATACTCCTTGCGTGCACTTACCACCGCACGAGCATTACCTACATCACCTTTCAGCAGAAAAGCAAGTGCTGCTACATAATCAAGACAAGCCCGGATACGCATCACTTTATTTAACTCTTCCCGTGGAAGATTCTTATAGAGCATGACAAGATTATTACGGAAATTAAGAAAAGTCTTACGGGGATTCTCTTTTTTGAGGGTAGCCCCGCCTACATGATAGACAACACTTTGAGGAATACAAACAATCTCACGCCCACGGGAACGGAGTCGCCAACAGAGATCAATCTCTTCCATATGCGCAAAGAAACGTCCATCCAGTCCGCCGACATTCAGATAATCGGCACGGCGGATAAACAAAGCCGCCCCCGTCGCCCAAAATACGGGAAGTATCGTATCGTACTGACCTTCGTCTTTCTCGACTACTCCCATGATACGACCACGACAGAAAGGATAACCATACTTATCTATAAATCCCCCCGATGCCCCGGCATATTCAAAATATTCTTTTTGCCGCTGGCTGCGTATCTTCGGCTGACAAGCGGCCACTTCCGGATGAGCATCCAAATAGGCAATCATCGGTTCCAGCCAATGCTCCGTCACTTCCACGTCGGAGTTCAGGAGTACCACATATTCAGCATCTATCTGTTGCAAAGCCAAGTTATATCCGTCCGCGAATCCATGATTCTGTTCGAGCAAGATTGTCCTGACAGAAGGAAATTCCCGACGAAGCATATCCACCGAATCATCCGTAGAACCATTGTCCGCCACACAGACCTCTATCCCCTCTCCTTCCGAATAACGGATTACAGACGGAAGAAAAGTGCGAAGCATATCGCATCCGTTCCAATTCAGAATGACAACCGATACTTTCATTTTCCTTCTTTTCTCTTGAGCTGTTCTTCCTGTTCATTCCGCGCACATTCTTCCGGAGTAAATTTCCATCGTTTATGCGACCACAACCAGTAGGCAGGTTCTCTGCGAAGAGTTTGCTCCAAACGCTGCGCAAACATTTCGGTTATCTCTCCCTCGGCTGTTTCCTTGGGAGTTTCCGTCATCAATTTAAATTCGGCTTCGCAATATCCTCTGCGATTCTTCGTCAGTTCACAATAGAAAACAGGGAAGTTCATCATTTTGGCAATACGTTCCGCACCATTCAGGAAAGCGGTTTGCTGTCCCAGGAAGGTAGTCCAATATCTATCACCGCTAGGCCACTGGTCGGTAATCAGTCCGACCACCATCTTTTTGCCTTCACGTTTCAATTTGATAATCTCGCGGGCAGTAGAATGTTTCGGTATATTGTATCCGCCAAAACGGGAACGGATACGTTTGAACAGTTCGTCCAGATATTTATCTTTCAAAGGCTTATACACCTGTACGGGGACATCTCCCGGCTTCATGACCGCCCCCATCCCTATCAGCCATTCATAATTGGCATAATGGGGAATCATCACGATAATTCCGCCATACTTTTCCGTCAGTTCCAAATACTGTTCCGTATTCTTATAAGTCATCCTTTTGCAAAGGTCTTCGGCAGACATGTGCAGTAACTTCAAATCTTCCAGCATATAATCCGAAAGGTAACGATAAAATTTGCGCTCTATCTGCAATCTTTCTGCATCGGGCTTTTCCGGGAATGACTTTTTCAAGTTCTCCCGAACGACTTTCCGGCGATATTTTCCCACACGGTACATCAACAGATAATTGAAATCCGAAAGGATATACAATATTCTGAACGGAAGGGCTGAAAAGAGCCACATCCCCGTAGATACGAGCCAATAGATAAGTTTTGATTTCATACTTATATCAGAATTGTACCTTTTAAGGCTGTCTTATCTTCGTTAAATTCTCCCAAACGTACATTGACCACCTGATTGTCGAGCGAGTTGTCACTATCCACTTCCACACGGATATAGTTTTCCGTAAATCCATGCATCGGAGTGCCTGCTTTCGATTTCTCCATCAGTACCGGCATAGTCTGTCCGATATGACGGGCATAAAACGCCTGCGTCTTTTCATCCGAAAGCGTCAACAGCCGTTGGCTGCGCTGATGCTTATCTTCAGGTGAAACGACATAGTCTATCTTGAGCGCCTGTGTTCCCGGACGTTCGGAGTAGCTGAACACGTGCAGTTGTGTCACGTCCAATCCGGCAATGAACTGATAGGCTTGCTCGAAATATTCTGCCGTCTCGCCACGAGTTCCCACAATCACATCCACGCCGATAAAGGCGTCAGGCATCACCTCTTTTATCTTCTTCACTTTCGAAGCAAAGAGAGCGGTATCATAGCGACGGCGCATTAATTTCAATACTTCGTCGCATCCCGATTGCAAAGGAACATGGAAATGAGGCATAAAGCGTTGGGAGCGAGATACGAATTCGATGATTTCATCCGTCAGCAAGTTGGGTTCAATAGAAGATATACGGTAACGTTCAATTCCTTCCACTTCATCCAGTGCTTTCACCAGGTCAAAGAAAGTTTCACCCGTTGTCTTGCCGAAATCTCCGATATTCACTCCGGTCAGGACGATTTCCTTTCCGCCTTCGGCAGCGGCACTCTTTGCCTGCTCCACCATAGAAGCAATAGTCCCGTTACGGCTTCGCCCGCGGGCAAAAGGAATGGTACAATATGAACAGAAGTAATCACACCCATCCTGCACTTTCAGGAAAAAGCGCGTACGGTCACCCCGTGAACACGAAGGAGAAAAGGAACGAATGTCTTTGGTTGCAGTAGTAACGGCTTCGCCTTTCTCATGTTTTTGCAAGTCGCCCAAATATTGGAGCAACTCTCCTTTCTGCTCGGCTCCCAATACTACGTCCACTCCGTCTATCTTTGCCACATCGCCGGGTTTCAACTGCGCATAACATCCGGTCACCACCACAAAAGCACCGGGATGCTGCTTCACCAACCGATGAATGGCCTGCCGGCATTTCTTATCCGCCATCTCAGTCACCGAGCAGGTATTCACCACACAGATATCCGCTTTCTCACCCTTACGGACAGTCCGCACACCTGCCTCACGCAGTATTTTACCAATAGTCGAAGTCTCTGAAAAATTTAATTTGCAGCCTAGTGTATAATAAACGGCTGTCTTATTTTGAAATACAGTGGTATCTATCATAAGCTGTTATAAACACATTAACTTTGCAAAGTTACACATTATTATTAGTAAAACCCTTTTGGATACGAAAGTTTATTCCTATTTTTGCACAATTCACTAAAAAACGTGCAATGATTAAAGAGAATTTCATTAAACTATACGAAAATAGTTTTCGTGAGAATTGGGATTTACCTTGTTATACTGATTACGGAGAAAATACCCAATATACGTACGGACAAGTAGCTGAAGAAATCGCCCGTTTACACTTGTTATTCAAGCATTGTAGCCTTCGCAGAGGAGATAAGATATCAGTTATCGGCAAAAATAATGCGCATTGGTGCATCGCCTATATGGCAACTATCACCTATGGCGCAATCGTCGTACCTATTCTTCAGGACTTTACTCCCAATGATGTTCATCATATCGTCAATCATTCCGAATCTGTCTTCCTGTTCACAAGCGACAGTATTTGGGATAACCTGGAAGAAGAGAAATTGCAGGGATTAAGGGGAGTCTTCTCACTGACCGACTTCCGTTGCCTGTATCAGCGTGACGGAGAGACAATACAGAAGTTTCTGAAGAATACCGATAAAGAGATGCATTCCTGTTATCCGAAAGGATTTACCCGCGAAGATGTGCAGTACACTACCCTCTCCAACGATAAAGTAATGCTCCTGAACTATACTTCCGGTACTACCGGCTTCAGTAAAGGAGTCATGTTGACCGGCAACAACCTTGCCGGCAACGTCACTTTCGGCATTCGTACCGAATTGCTCAAAAAGGGAGATAAAGTACTTTCTTTCCTTCCGCTTGCCCATGCCTACGGTTGCGCATTCGACTTTCTGACAGCAACAGCCGTCGGCACGCATGTCACCCTGCTTGGAAAAACTCCTTCGCCCAAAATCATTATGAAGGCTTTTGAGGAAGTGAAACCAAACCTGATTATCACCGTACCGCTCGTGATCGAAAAGATATATAAAAATATCATCCAACCTCTTATCAATAAGAAAGGGATGAAATGGGCGCTTAATATTCCTTTGCTCGACACGCAGATTTATAACCAGATACGCAAACGGCTGATCGACGCACTGGGCGGTCGTTTCAAGGAAATTATCATCGGCGGTGCCGCCATGGATAAGGAAGTGGAAGAGTTTTTCTACAAAATCAAATTCCCTTTCACCATCGGTTACGGAATGACAGAATGCGGGCCGCTTATCAGTTATGCTCCGTGGAATGAATTTGTATTGGGTTCTTCGGGAAAAATACTGGATATTATGGAAGCCCGTATCTACAAGGAAAACCCGGAATCGGAAGTGGGAGAAATACAGGTACGCGGTGAGAACACAATGGTAGGGTATTACAAGAATCCGGAAGCCACACGGGAAGTATTCACCGAAGACGGCTGGCTGCGCACCGGCGACCTCGGAACAATGGATGCCAACGGCAATATTTTCATTCGCGGACGTCTCAAGACCATGATTTTGAGTTCAAGCGGACAAAATATCTTCCCGGAAGAACTGGAAACGAAGCTCAACAACCTGCCGTTCGTTCTTGAAAGCATCGTCATCGAACGCAACAAGAAGTTGGTAGCCCTTGTCTACGCGGATTACGAAGCACTGGATTCACTCGGACTGAATAACCCGGATAACCTGAAAACAATCATGGACGAGAATCTCAAGAATCTGAACGCGAATGTAGCTGCTTACGAAAAAATCAGCAAGATACAACTCTACCCCACGGAATTTGAAAAAACACCGAAAAGAAGCATCAAAAGATACCTATATAACAGTATAGCTATCGATTAATATGTTCTAAAACATAGGGAAAGAGCAAGAAAGGGGCCAGTTACCAAAAAATATATAAAAAAAGTTGGCTTTTCGAGAACAACATATTGAAAAAGTACATACCTTTGCAGCGTTTTAATAAAGCAATTGATTGTATTACGTTTTTAAAAAGCAAAGAAAATGAAAAAATTAGTTTTGATGGCAGTAGCTATCGTAGCAGTATCATTCGCATCATGTGGTAACAAAGCAGCTGACGCAGCAAAAGCAACTGCAGATTCTATCCGTATCGCTGACTCAATCGCAGCAGTAGAAGCAGCAGCTCTTGAAGCAGAACAAGCAGCAGCAGATACTACAACAACTGATAGCGTTGCAGTAGAAGTAACTGAAACTGTAGCTGAATAATTCAGTAACAGCCAGGAGAGAATTGAAAGTCTGACATGCATAAAGCATGCACAGACTTTTTTTTATGCTCTATTGTAAGCTGTTTATACTATATAGACTAGAAGTTATTTGGAATAGGAGCTTTTCACAAAAGGAGCGTCCAATAAATAATCCAGGCTCACTTCCACACTCTCCTCTACCGGGATACTATATTTCTCGATTTCGGCTACAAGATAGTTTACACCTGCCATCTTTGCATTATTAAAGATAGCATCGAAGCCTACCATTCCGCTCTGACCGATTTCCCTGTGGTCTTTGATATGGAATATCTTGAACCTGCCCGGATATTTATTAAAATAATCGACCGGACTGTTTTGTCCGCGAACCACCCAGTAAACATCCATCTGGAAGAAAACGTATTCGGGATTCGTATGTTCCAGCATATAGTCATACATCACGTTACCTTCCACTTTTTGAAATTCATGGGCATGATTATGGTAGCCGAACTGCAAGCCCTGTTGCTTACAACGTTTGCCTATTTCATTGTAATAAGTACAGTAAGTTTCCAGATCCTTCAGTGTTTTAGGAACATCCATCCAGGGAGCTACGATATATTTCATACCTGCTGCCTTATGGTCTGCAATACACTGTTCCCACCATTCAAGTGACTTTGAATAATCACCGGAAGCCAGTTCTTCCTTCGACAATCCACGTGTACAATGCGAGGACAAGACTTTCATTCCAGTCGACTCGACATCTTTCTTGAATTGTTGAGGGGTTCTATCATAAAATTTTCCATTATTATAATTGGCCGCTTCAACACCGGTATAACCCATTTTTGCCAATTTCTCGAGAATAGCAGTATAAGCCGGATCACATTTACCGTCCTTATTGTCCACCTTATTCAATATATCTCTAACAGAATAGAGCTGAATAGCTACTTCTTTCCTTGCCTTCTTAGCTTTTTTCTTCGTCTGTGCGGTCATCGTAACCGGAATCATAAGAAGAACAGCCAAGGCATATAAATAAATTCGGGTTCTCATATAATAGATATCAGGAGTTATAAAATATACAGCTTCCACAAGTAAACAAATCCTCATTTACCTGTGAAAGCTGTGGTTAGTTAGTGAAGTTAGTCTAAAATCTTCACGCGGATATTGCGGAACCAAACGTCATCACCGTGATCTTGCAATCCGATAAATCCTTCATGGTTTTCGCCACCACAATTGTTCAGCAATTCAAATGCCAAAGGCCATTTGTCTTCGCTAAACTTGCTTGCCTGCAACATATCTGTCCACTGTTTTGTCCACAGGTGATATTCCAATACGTTTTCATCGTTTTGTCCGTGAACAACCGTGCCCTTATAAACCATAATCTTTGCCTTGTTCCATTCACCGAACGGTTTAGAGTTTTGAGGAACAGCCGGAATCATGTCATACAGAGAAGCCGACTGACGGTTGCCATCCTTACCCAATTGGGCATCCGGATGATTAGCATTATCCAACACCTGATATTCGGGTGCGGAAATATAAATAGGCTCAAGCACATCATTACCATCCTTATCTTTCGATGTAACTTCCTGAGCTAAATAGAAGATACCGGAGTTGCCACCTTTAGAAACTTTCCACTCCATCTCCAGTTCGAAGTTTTTAAACTTATGAGCAAAAATCAGGTCGCCGCCGTCACCGTCCTGCGCTTCACCGCCACCGGTTCCGTTGAATTTGATGCAGCCATCTTCAATTGTCCACTTGGTAGGAACACGATCCTTACCATAACCACGCCATCCGTTAAACGTTTCACCGTCGAAGATAGTGATGTAACCATCCTTATCGACAGGTAAATTCAAGCTGTCTGCTTCCACTGCTTTCAATGATTTAGAATAAGACAATGCAACCTTGTCTGATGTCTGCCCGTCTTGAGCATTTCCGGCTTTCTGACCGCCACAAGAAGTGAAAACTCCCGCAACCAGGCAACAAGCCAAAGGATAAAATACTTTTTTCATGATATTATTCTGTTATTTGATTAAGATATTCTTTTTATCTCGGCATATCAGGCAGTCTCCAGCCTTCACGATAGTTATGTTTCACCAGTTCGGCAGCGAATTGCTTCGCATTCACCGGCTCTGTCCAAGTCTTGTCGAAAGTAGGATGACCGTCATGAATCTTGAAGCCATCTTTTATACAAGTCCGGATAGTTTCATTATCACCGATGTTGGTAAAACACATATTAGCACCGTCCCATTCCAAAGTCTTGTTCAAAGCTTGCAGACGGATAGCCAATACTCCCATCACTACCATTTCATTCATCGGCCCTGCTTCGGAGAAATCAGATTTAGTCATGACACGATTTGACTTGTCTTCTTTACATGCACGCACCCAATCCATTTCGTGACCGCCATTCATTGCATTAGGCACACGACGGCAAACTTTCGGAGCATTAGGCGTACGACCGGAAAGCAGCCAAGGATTCTGTCCATAACATCCGCAAATCAAAGTATCTTTCGTTCCGTGGAAAATAGTCAGACCACCCCCACTCTGCATCAGTTGTTTACCTTGTGGGAATCCTTTCGGACGTTCGGGCATCATACCGCCATCATACCAATGGATTTCAACTTCCGGCAACGCCACTTTCGGCATATTGTCACGGGCAGGGAAAATCATTTTCACATGCTGCGCCTGCGGAGCACAAGCACTCAGCAACAAAGTAGAAGAACCTTCCACCTTAGTAGGATAACCCAGTTTCAAAGCTCTGAACGGTTGATGCAGGATATGACAAGCCATATCACCCAATGCTCCTGTTCCATAATCCCACCATCCACGCCAGTTCCAAGGATGATAAATTTCATTATACGGATTCAACTTAGCCGGGCCGGTAAACAAGTCCCAGTTCAATGTACTTGGGATACGGTCAGCCTTTTCAGGAGCATTCAGTCCTTGCGGCCAGATAGGACGGTCAGTAGCACATTCCACCTTAGTCACTTCGCCGATTTCACCGTTCCATATCCATTCGCAAACCAAATCCGTACCTTCATCAGATGCCCCCTGATTACCCATCTGAGTGACAACACCGGTCGAAGCAGCCAACTTAGTCAACAAACGGGACTCATAAACAGAGTGAGTCAACGGTTTCTGACAGAATACGTGCTTGCCCATTGTCATCGCATCAGCAGTGATAATAGCATGAGTATGGTCGGCAGTAGCAATAATTACCCCGTCGATAGATTTACCCATTTCATCGTACATCTTCCGATAGTCCCAATATTTCTTTGCTTTCGGAAATTCGTCGAACACACCTTTTGCATATCTCCAGTCCACATCGCAAAGAGCCACAATGTTTTCAGTGCCCTTCACCTTATTAATATTGGCATGTCCCATGCCGCCAATACCCACGGCTGCAAGATTCAATTTATCACTGGGAGACACGTGTCCGTGACTCATTCCTAAAATAGAACTCGGAGCAATGGTAATGCCTGCCAAAGCCATAGCGCCCGTTTTGAGAAAGTCTCTCCTCGAAATGTCTGACATAATTAGTTATTTTAAGGGTTCGTTATTTGTGGAAGATTACTGTGTAGCAACCCATATCCATTTTTCATATTTCTTCTTCTTTCGCGAATTTGTTCCAGCGTACGGAGATTACCGATAGCCGGCAGATCATGCGTACGTGTATCTTTCAGGAATGTCCATGCATATTCGGACGCAATGGCCGAATCACGCAATAGCGGTAGGCGGGGACTACGTTGTCCGGTCACTACCGAATCAGCAAACAAGTCACATAATACGTCGATATTCTTGCCACCAAAAGGTTTCTCCACCCGAAGTGTCTGATTCACCCCATGCAGATCGACCACAGCAGTATTGAAGTCGTGCGTCATGCGCACCACCCCTTTCGTTCCGATTATATCTACGTATGAATTATGTGTCTGGTCTTTAGACAATTGTCCATAAACAAAGCCTTGGGTTATATCAAAGACTACGCCATTCTGAAAAGTACCGTGGCATTGCACCCACCAGGGATCTTTATAATTCCACATATTCACTCCCTGCGCATTCCATGTCCGGTAATCGCATCCGGCATACCAACGGGCAATGTCTACATAGTGCATTCCACAATCATGGAAAGCCGGCCCTTCATATTCATGACCTTCACCCGGCGCCAGTCCGGGAGTCATATGGCAGATACGGATGATTGCCAACTCCCCTATTTCTCCCTCTTGGATATATTCCTTCATCAGATTATGATACCAGGAATTGCGCAGATACAAGTTCACGGTAGAAATAAGATTTGAGTTTTCCGTCATTTCCACAACCTTCCACTCATTCTCCATTGTATCTGCAACAGGTTTTTCTGAAATGATATGTTTTCCGTAGCGAATGGCTTTTTCAATCTGTCCCATTCGTGAGTCCGCCAAAGTGAAAAGTCCGACAACTTGCACACTTTCATCCTCAAAAATACATTGATTGTCTTCTACTATAAGAGATTCCGGAGATACTTCCTTAGCCAACTGACGTGATTCCGGATTAGTATCGCAAATATAAGCAATATCCCATCGCCCACTTTTCCGCATCGCTTCCCAATAGAATCGTCCCATTCTACCGAAACCGATGATACCGACCTTAACTTTTGTGTCTACTGAAGATTGCGTGTCCATAAAACATAGTGAATTTAAGTACAAAAAATCAATAGGTTATCAATTCCCGCCATCCGGCAGATAAACCGAAAACCGATGCTGCAAAACTAGCCAAATAAACAACATTTTATTCGGCTTAGATAACTTTATGTAGATAAAAAACAAGGTTAAATATCTATTATATAGATATTTAACCTTTCAAGAAGGTCTAAAAAATGTAGATGATTTGGAATCTTTTTTTTCTTTATAACAACAATTATTTCTCTTGGGTTGAATTTATTTTCATAATTTCATTCTCAAATTCATCCCTGTCGACTGCCGCCTTATTTCTCATTCGTGTGCGATAGTTATAAACCGTACTTGTAGAGCACCGGAGAAAGTTAGCAATCTTACCACTGTCCGTAATTCCCAATCGCAACAAAGCATAAATACGAAGTTCTCTATTCAACAATGCATCCGGTTTCAGAACAATTTGCTCACCATCTTTCAATAAAGCATTAAAATCTGCAACAAAAGTTGGATATAACCCTAAAAAGACTTTATCAAAACGAGCATACAAAGCGGTTAGTTCCTCATCAATAAGTGCAGAAGACTTCAATTTCTTAATCAATTCATCATAGTATTTATTAATCGCGTACTTATACAGCACATTCTGATATTTCTCCATCTTACTGATATAGCTAAAACACACATCGAAAAATTCAGCAATATAATGTTCTTTCACATTACTAATCTCATACAACTGATTATTTGTATCATTCAGTTGATTATTAATATTGTTCAGCTTGTCATTCAGCCTTAGAAGTTCCTGATTACTTTGCGCCAATGCCCGCTTTATCCTCAATATCTTCTTCATCTGAATATAGATACATATCACCAGTAAGACTAAAAGAAACAGAATAATACTCGTAGAAATAAGAAAGGTGGTCAGATTTGACCTGGATCTAGCCTGCTCTGTCTGATAAGCAGTATTAATGATAGAATTAAACTTATAAATTTCAATTGCCCTGAAATGAATCCCCGAAGAAATGACATCATCAATAGCAGACTGGGTAAATTTAAAAGCATCTGCCAACTTTTTCTCTTCATAGTGTATCAATGCGAGGTTCTGTAAAGAAGCATTCTCTCTCGTGGCATTACGCGTATCGGCAATAGCCGATAATATCAAATATTTCTTTTCCTCGTCATATTTCTTTTGATGTCTGCACAACCTGGAGTACGAATGAGTAATCATAGCATAGTTAGGCGTTCCCACCTCTTCAATCTCCAACAGTTCCTTAAAAATTTCTTTCGATCTCAAAGTATCGCGCCATATATAATAAGACGCTCGGGACATTTTATAACTTAAAGAGGTATGATCGATGAGAGCAATCAGTGAATCCTGATAAGCAGCCTGCTGTTGTCCGTAAATATTGTTAGCAACTGAGATAGAATAATGTCCCCAAAAACTTGAATAAGTTTCATAATAAGCAATCAACAAATCTTTAGGTAATGTGGAAGAGTCTATACCTTTTAATATTATTTCCGCCTCCCTGAATCTGCCACACATTGAATATAGAAGGCTCAAATGCAAAGACGACTGAGTCGTCAAATAAGATTTATTCAGTTTACGGGAGATTTCAATATTATCTTCCACATAATGAATGGCGGAATCGATATGAAACTTCTTATATTCGTCGTATAAACGGAGGTTGATTCTATATTTTCCTTCAAGCGTCAAACCGGAACTTTTCAACATACACTTTATCCTGTTGATTCTGTCCTCTTTCTTCTGAACAAAAATGTGTTTTTCATCTATCACCCTACGCAAAGAGTCGGTCAGTAGTTTCAATTCATTGTTTGCATAAAGAGTACCGCCAATTCCTAAAGTAATCAGCAGAAGCCAAAATCTCTTCTTCAGAAAACAACCCTTGAGTTTCATAATATTAACAAAAAAAACAAAAAAGCGATTTATTCATTCAGAACAAATCGCTTTTCATATATTGAAGTAAATTTGCTCTTATTCAGCAACTACCTCGAAAGGAATTTCTACCGAAACTTCCTTGTGAAGTTTAACTATCGCCTTGTAGTTACCAACTTCTTTCACAGCGTCTTTTACAACGATGATCTTTCTGTCGATTTCGTGACCCAGCTTAGCCAATGCTTCAGCGATCTGAATGTTACCAACAGAACCGAAGATAGTACCAGTTGAGCTAACTTTAGTTGCAATAGTCAAAGTTACGCCTTCCAACTTAGCAGCAGCAGCTTCAGCATCTTTCTTGATTTTCTCAAGTTTGTGAGCGCGTTGTTTCAGTTCTTCAGCCAACATTTTCTTTGCAGAAGGAGAAGCGATGACAGCTTTTCCAGTCGGGATCAGATAATTACGACCGTATCCGGATTTCACGTTTACGATATCGTTCTTATATCCTAAGTTTACTACGTCTTCTTTTAAAATAATTTCCATACTTTTCCTCCTTCTTATTTCATCATGTCAGTTACATAAGGCAGTAATGCCAAGTGACGAGCTCTCTTCACAGCCTGCGCGATACGACGTTGGAACTTCAAAGAAGTACCTGTGATACGACGCGGAAGGATCTTTCCTTGTTCATTCAAGAATTTCTTCAAGAATTCAGGATCTTTGTAGTCGATATACTTAATACCACTCTTTTTGAAACGGCAGTATTTTTTCTTCTTAACGTCTACTGACGGCGGAGTTAAATATCTGATTTCTGATTGAACTTGTTGTGCCATGATTAATCCTCCTTTTTGTTTGATTTAACACTTCTTCTTTTTGCAGCGTATTCAGCAGCATACTTATCCATCTTGAAAGTCAAGAAACGGATTACGCGTTCATCACGACGGAAGTTTATTTCCAGCTTGTCAATTACAGTAGGATCTGCATTGAACTCAATCAACTGATAAAAACCTGTAGACTTCTTCTGAATTGGATAAGCCAATTTCTTCAGTCCCCAGTTTTCCTCATTGATAATCTCAGCACCTTCAGCTTGAAGAATACCTTTGAATTTCTCTACCGCTTCCTTCATCTGAACATCAGATAAAACGGGAGTTAAAATGAAAACGGTTTCGTATTGATTCATACTTCGTTTAATTAAATAAATAAATCTTTGATTTTTAAATGCGGGTGCAAAGTTAGACAATTTATTTTGAACTACAAACATTTAATCTTTTTTTGTATCCGAATGTAGGAATTATCCGAGAAGTGGCTTACCTTTGCAAAGTTGTTTAAACAATAATTTCATGATAGAGCAATTCAACTTCGACATCCGGCTTATTTTTGCCATATTGAATGGTAAGGTTTCTGCGGCAATCAACCGTAAACTGTACCGTAACTTCCGTCAGAACGGTCTGGAAATCAGTCCGGAGCAGTGGACTGTACTTATTTTCCTGTGGGAAAAAGACGGCGTGACGCAACAAGAGTTGTGTAATGCAACTTTTAAGGACAAACCCAGCATGACCCGTTTGATTGACAATATGGAACGGCAACATCTCGTTGTACGCATCTCTGATAAAAAAGACCGCCGCACCAACCTCATCCACCTCACCAAAGACGGGAAAGAGCTGGAAGAGAAAGCACGTATCATCGCCGGGCAGACTTTGAAGGAAGCACTTCATGGCATTACGCTTGAAGAACTAAGCATCGGACAGGAAGTATTGAAAAAGGTTTTCTTCAACACGAAGGATTAAGCAGAGAAACAGCCCATTAAATCATAAAATCCACTAAATACCATCTTTATAATGGATTTTTTATTTAAATAATTTCGCCCGTTAAAGAATTATGCTTTAATTTGTGACTGGAATATAATAATCTATTAAAATACACACACATGAAAAGTTTATTAAAGAACTTGGGATTGATTTTAATCTTGGTCGGAGTAGTTATCCTGCTGGGTTGTTCATTTACAGGTAATGTAAACAACAACGCCATCCTGGGCACCTCAGTAGTACTGGTAGTACTGGGACTCATCTCTTATATCATTATCAATAAGAAGATCGCTGATTAATTTCGTAGAAATCAATAAAAAATCCCGGAAACGAACGTTTCCGGGATTTTTTATTTGTAGTTATCGAATGTAATCTCATTAAGATTCAACTTCCGGTGTAATCAGCT
Organism: Bacteroides congonensis; assembly: GCF_900130125.1. Classification (GTDB taxonomy): domain Bacteria; phylum Bacteroidota; class Bacteroidia; order Bacteroidales; family Bacteroidaceae; genus Bacteroides; species Bacteroides congonensis. The sequence goes on along the minus strand of NZ_FQXY01000008.1, from coordinate 447,131 downwards.
TATAGCCTTTTCCGTGGATGTTGATAATTTCGATAGAGTCATCTTCTTTCAGGTGCTTACGCAGTTTCGTGATATACACGTCCATACTGCGGGCATTGAAATAGTTATCGTCAATCCAGATAGTCTTCAACGCAAAGTCACGTTGCAGGATCTCGTTAGCGTGAGCACAAAGCAATCCGAGCAATTCAGATTCTTTTGTAGTCAGCTTAGTCTGCTTGCCTTCCGAAGCCAGAATTTGTTTCTGAGTATCGAAAGTAAACTTACCAATCTTATAGATATTACTTTCTTTGTTCTTCTTTCCGCGAACACGTCTCAGGATTGCTTCAATTCTGAATGTCAACTCTTCCATGCTGAACGGTTTGGTGATATAATCATCCGCACCAATCTTAAATCCTTCCAGAATATCTTCTTTCAGCGTCTTAGCCGTCAAGAAGATAATAGGAATTTCAGCATTCGCTGCACGGACATCCTGTGCCAGTGTGAAGCCATCTTTCTTAGGCATCATTACGTCAAACACGCACAAGTCATATTTATTCTTCAAGAAAGCCTTATAACCGGCTTCGCCATCAGGAAATAACTCAGCAGAATAACCTTTTGCCTGTAAATATTCTCTTAAAAGCATGCCAAGATTTTCGTCATCCTCGCATAATAAAATACGCAGTTTCTCGTCCATATCAATTATTTTTTAATAAAGGTAATGCAATAATAAATTTAGTTCCCACGTTCAGGTCGCTTTCCGCCCGGATGGTTCCCTTATGCTCGACGATAATCTTCTTCACATAAGCCAATCCCAGTCCAAAGCCCTTCACATCGTGCAGATTACCCGTATGCACACGATAGAACTTTTCAAATATCTTTTTCAGGTTTTCCTTCTTGATGCCGATACCGTTATCTTGTATCGAAATCATCAGTTTACCCGATTCATTCCACGTTCTCACTTTCAGCTCCAGATCCTCTTCCGGTTTCTTATATTTCACCGCGTTGTCCATCAGATTAAAGATTACATTGGTGATATGCATCTCATCTGCAAATATAACAGGATCAGTGGCCTCAAGGTTCGATGTTATCTTACCATTATACCGTTCCACTTTCAGGGTAAATGTATTGATAACTCCCGTTATCAGTTCATTCGCATCAATCTCCTTCATCTTCAAAGTCGACTTCTGACGGTCGAACATCGACATTTGGAGTACTTTCTCTACCTGAAAGCGCAAGCGCTTGGTTTCATCATTTATCACTCCCGATATATGCTGGAACATCTGCGGAGATTTTCCCACCGCGGGGTCTTTCAGCATCTGTGCCGCCAACGAAATGGTGGATATCGGTGTTTTAAATTCGTGTGTCATATTGTTGATGAAGTCATTCTTCATTTCTGTCAGCTTCTTCTGACGGAATACGATATAAATCGTAAAGATGAATGTCACTAACAGTACCATCGTAAATATCAACGACGGAATCATGAAGCTGATCGAATCAAAAAGATAGTCTCTTCTTCCCGGAAAATGCACTTTCAGTACACTCATCTTGGCAGGTGGATCGTTCTTGAACAATGCCTGCTGATAGAACTCATCACTTCCCTTTCCGTCATAATCCGCACAACGGTAGACTTCCCGTCCGTCCTTATCAATCACCATAAAGTGAAAAGGTAAGTCTATACCATTATTATATAGGTTCGATTTCAGGTAACCGTTCAAGTCTCCAAAACGTACCCTGTCTCCAATAGACTTGTCACTTGCCCGATAAATCATCTGCCAAACCACTTCATTCAGCAATTCACGCTGATACATATATCGGTTTTTGATAGCCTCTATCAACGAACGCGAGGTTTCCGGAATCGTTTTGGTTCCCCTGTAAGGAGAAATCATCGCTTTCGGTAGTTCGGATGGTTTGGTAGTCATCACTTTCAGTTCAAAATCCGTATATACCTTTCCATCTTTAGACTTCATCGTAAACCGCTGCGTCTGCTGAACCAAATCATTCTGCTGCAATGAAGCGTTGTTTTCAATCAAAGCTTTCCGTTCAGCATCAGAAACATCTTCAATTAACCAACGTTGCGTTTCTGCATATTCCACATCCTTAGAAACTTGATCCAGGCTATTGCGTACAGCCGAATCAAACTGTTCCTTCCGGGTTTTCATCATTTCCTCTATATAACTGACCTGTAAATACAGCAGACTGAGGAAAGAAAGCCCCATTACAATACCTAATATCCAAATTGTTGACTTCTTCATAGCAACAAAATTAACACTCCCTAATTAACACTCCTAATGCATTAACTTGATTTAACCGGAACTTCCCGGAAATTAACCGAAAGGAGTTATTAAGGTCGTATTCTGATTACTACAACAATATAAACCCTCCTTTGGTTTGCAAATTTAATAAAAAATTAAATCTTCTCCTTGCGTTTTTCCATCTTTATTAATCATAGTTAAACAAAAACCGCCTTCTTTTACTTAAAAAAGAAAGCGGTTTTAACACTATTAAGAGGATTATGAACTATTCTTCGGTTTGTTTAGCCTCGAAATCTTTAATTAACTTATCTTGGACATCTGCCGGAACAAGCTCATAGCTAGAGAATTTCATGATAAACGAAGCACGTCCGCCTGTGAGCGAGCTAAGTGCCGTCGAGTAAGAAGACATTTCTTTCAAAGGTACTTTAGCAACCAGTTTCTCGAAACCTTTTTCGCTACTCATACCCATAATCATGGCACGACGTCCTTGAAGGTCACCCATCACATCTCCCATTCTATCGGATGGCACAAACACTTCAACATCATAAATCGGCTCCAGAATCTTCGGGCCTGCATTCTTGAACGCTTCACTGAAAGCGTTACGTCCGGCAAGCATGAAGGAGATTTCATTAGAATCTACCGGGTGCATCTTACCATCGTAAACGATCACGCGTACATCACGGGCATACGAACCTGTCAACGGGCCCTGTTCCATACGAGCCATGATACCTTTCATAATAGCAGGTAAGAAACGGGCATCAATAGAACCACCCACGATACTGTTGACAAACACGAGTTTGCCACCCCATTCCAGTGGAATTTCTTCCGTACCTCTCACGGTAATCTTAAATTCCTGTCCGTTGAACTTGTAAGTTTCGGGCACAGGCATACCTTCTTTATAAGGCTCCACAATCAGATGAACCTCACCGAACTGACCAGCACCGCCGGATTGTTTTTTATGACGATAGTCTGCACGAGACGCCTTCGTGATTGTTTCACGATACGGAATCTTCGGTTCTTCATATTTTATCTGGAGTTTTTCATTGTTTTCCAGACGCCATTTCAATGTACGAAGATGGAATTCTCCCTGGCCGTGCACCAAAGTCTGTTTCAGCTCCTTTGACTGCTCGATTACCCATGTCGGATCTTCTTCACGCATACGGTTCAAGATGGTCATCATCTTTTCCACGTCTGATTCGTTCACAGGCTTGATGGCACGCGTATATTTGGAATTCGGATATTTGATAAAGTTGAATTTATAATCGCAATCCTTGCCATTCAGTGTATTACCTGTTTTTACATCTTTCAGTTTCACGGCAGCGCCAATATCACCGGCCTGCAATTCTTCCACTTTCACACGATTGCCACCGGCTACCACATAAATCTGCGCAATACGTTCTTTCGAACCACGGTCGGCATTCAGCAAATCGTCGCCTTCATGAACTTTACCGCTCATTACTTTAAAATAAGATACTTCACCGATATGCGGTTCCACGCTTGTCTTGAAGAAATAAAGGGATTCCGGCCCGTTCACGTCCGGCGCTACTTCCTTACCATCTGTATTCTGCACCTTCGGCATTTCTGATACAAAAGGTACAACATTACCCAGGAATTCCATCAAGCGGCGAACACCCATGTCCTTACCGCCACAAACGCAGAATACCGGAAACATACCTCTGGCAATCAAACCTTTGCGGATGCCTTCACGCATTTCGTCTTCCGAAAGTGATTCCTGTTCGAAGAATTTCTCCATCAGGCCTTCATCATTTTCAGCAGCGGCTTCTATCAAGGCTTTGTGCATTTCCATCGCCTTATCCATTTCTTCAGCAGGAATATCCTCGATTACGGGAGCACCGCCTTCGGGTTTCCATGAATATTTCTTCATCAGCAACACGTCAATCAGAGCGTTGAAGCCCGGCCCGGTACTGATAGGATATTGGATGGGAACAACTTTAGAGCCATAAGCTTCTTTTAATTGCTCAAGGATATTATCATAGTCGCATTTTTCATTATCAAGCTGGTTGACTAGAAAAATAACTGGCTTATTCAATTTTTCTGTATATCGGAAATGATTTTGTGTACCGACTTCGACGCCGTATTGGCCATTGAGAAGGATAATTGCAGTGTCGGTCACGTTTAATGCAGTTACTGTACTGCCTACGAAGTCGTCCGAACCCGGACAGTCAATGATATTAAGCTTTTTATTGTTCCATTCTACATGGAGAACGGTGGAGAAAACGGAGTAACCATACTCTTGTTCAACAGGGAAATAATCACTAACAGTGTTTTTAGCGGCAACAGAACCGCGACGTTTTATAACACCACTCTCGAAAAGCATCGCTTCCACGAGAGTGGTTTTCCCAGAGCCAGAACTTCCCAACAAGGCAATGTTCTTGATTTCATTAGTCTGATATACTTTCATAATATATAAGATTTTAGTAATTACTCAGTATGTTTCTCACATACCATTAATTTTGTGATGCGCAAATTAGGGATTAATTGGGGGAAAAGCAACACTTACGGTAGTGTTACTAAACAATGTTATGTAACACATCTTTATCGTGAACCTTTTTACTTGAGTATAAATTGAATTCTAACGCTATTCAGTTATTTTCAAGCTGCATGAACAGGTTGTCTGACACCCGGGTGTCAGACAACCTGTTTATATAGCACAAATATTTCTCGAATGCAGAGCGTTTAGTTCACAATAGTATGGAAGCAAAGTTATTTGGTAAACAGTCTTTTGATATATCAGATAATAATCTTACTTTTACAGCCACAAAATCCAAAACGACATAGCTATGGCAGGTATTTATCTCCACATCCCTTTCTGCAAGACTCGTTGCATCTATTGCGATTTTTACTCAACTACACGCAGTGAACTGAAATCACGCTACGTACAAGCGCTCTGCCGGGAGTTGGAAATGCGGAAAGAATATCTGAAAGGAGAAGATATAGAAACCATTTATTTCGGTGGCGGAACTCCATCGCAACTGGAAAAGGACGATTTTGAACTGATATTTGAAACCATCCGGACGCATTATGGACTGAGCCATTGCCAGGAAATCACTTTGGAAGCCAATCCCGACGACCTGACATCCGAATATCTGGAAATGCTTTCTTCTCTCCCTTTCAACCGTCTTAGCATGGGGATACAGACTTTCGATGACAACACGCTCAAGTTGCTGAAACGCCGCCACAATGCCCGCACTGCCATTGAAGCCGTCAGCAGATGCCGGCAAGCTGGGTTCCGCAATATCAGCATTGACCTTATATACGGACTGCCGGGCGAAACAAAAGAACGCTGGGAGAACGATCTCCGACAGGCTATCGCGCTGGATGTGGAACACATCTCTGCCTATCATTTGATTTACGAAGAAGATACACCTATATATAAGATGCTTAAACAGCATCAGATATCCGAAGTGGACGAAGATTCAAGCCTGGAGTTCTTTACGTTACTGATAGAGCATTTGCAGAAAGCAGGGTTCGAGCATTATGAAATTTCTAATTTCTGCCGCCCCGGTAAATACTCTCGCCACAACACTTCATATTGGCAGGGTATCTCTTACCTGGGCTGTGGCCCATCGGCACATTCTTTCAACGGAATGACACGGGAATGGAATGTTTCCTCCATCGACCTATATATAAAAGGTATAGAGGAAAACCAACGTGCTTTTGAAATCGAGCACTTGGATCTGGTTACCCGTTATAATGAATTTATCATCACTACGATACGTACTGCATGGGGCACTCCCATAGAAAAGTTGCAACAGACATTCGGCCATGAGCTATGGGAATACTGCCGGAAGATGGCTGCACCTTATCTGGAAAATGGAAAACTGGAAGTGCACGATGGCGCCTTGCGCCTGACCCGCGAAGGTATTTTCATTTCTGACAGTATAATGAGTGATTTGCTTTGGGTAGATTAATAAAACAAACGGCAAGCCATGGCCATTTATATCCAGTATCATAAACTTAAAAGATAACCCTGCTCCACCAATCCCCGCTTATCGGTAAGTTCCATCAGTGCACCATCCCGAATCAGAGTGAGCCGGGTTACTACTTCCAACACTTTTTCATAGTTATGGTCAGTAATCACAATACCTTTGTCTGCGGAATGTATTTTGATTTGTTCTATCAACTTATCCGCCAAATGGAAAGAGAGGTAATCGAACGGTTCGTCCAGTAATACAAACTTTGCATTACCAAATAGCAGTAACTTAGCTTCCAAATAGCGACGTTCTCCGCCGGAGAGTTGTGATACGCGCCGTTCCATACACGATTGTGCCACTTCATCGTCTTTGTAGAAGTCATCAGCTTCCTTTTCGTTCAGGTAGTAGCTTACCAATTGCCTTATCTTCTGATGCCTGGGAAGATAACCGCCCTGTGGCAGAAAAGCAATTACTCCGGGAGACTGATAAGGAACCGGAAGTATTTTACTTTCATCCAAGCGGATAAATTTTCGGTCGGCTCTCATTGTCCCGAAAATGATTTGCATAAGCACAGACTTTCCCGTACCATTCCTGCCGAACAGTCCAACAATGTCACCCGTATTTATCTTCAGGTAAACATCTGTCAGCAACTGCCTGGTGCCGAAGTTTTTGATAACACTATCTATCTCAAGCTGATGACGCATAATCTTATAATCCAAAGGATGAACCAATAAACAATAAATGTAAAGACTATCAAATTCCTTTTCGGAATACCGGAATTATAATAAAAATAATAAGCTTCTTTTTCCATGACTTCTTTGTAAAGCAGGCTCGTTATAACTCCTACCCCGCCCAACATATACGGAAGGGCGTCAAAATATATAGTCCAATCACCTTTTGATATGAGCAGACAGGCCAACAAGGATAGCGGAACGTTTATTTTTAACGTACTGATAAAAAACAGATGATATAGTTTTAATCTCCGCATCAAACAAGATATTAATTGCCGCAATAAATATATTAATAAATCCGATTATTTCCAACCAAACAGTTCTTTAATACTTATTTTACCCTAAAGAAGGGCGCGAACGTACATTTTCAATTATCTTTGCAACCAAAAATACGTACGAACTATGTTTATTATCATCGGAATCATGCTGACGGGTATGCTTATTGGCTATCTTCTACGCAACAAACGGTTGACATGGATACACAAAATCATTACTTTCCTTATATGGACGCTGCTATTCCTGCTCGGAATTGATGTAGGCGGAAACGAAACCATCATCAAAGGACTGCCCACGCTCGGACTGGAAGCTGTCATCATCACTCTGGCCGCTGTCATAGGAAGTACCTTATGCGCATGGGGGCTATGGTATCTATTATATATAAGGAATAGAGGAAAGGAGACAGAAGCATGAAAGGTAGTCTGATTATTGTCTCTTTCTTCATTATTGGTACTCTCTGCGGAGTTTATCATCTCATCCCATATGATTTCACCGACAGCAAACTCAGTTATTATGCCCTCTGCGGACTGATGTTCTGTGTAGGTATCAGTATCGGTAACGACCCGAACACGTTGAAAAGTTTCCGCTCACTGAATCCCCGACTTGTATTTCTTCCTATCATGACGATACTCGGTACATTAGCGGGATGCGCGGTAGCCGGAGCTTTTATGAGCCAACGGGGTGCTTTGGACTGTATGGCTGTAGGAGCTGGATTCGGTTATTATTCGCTCTCCAGTATTTTTATCACTGAATACAAAGGCCCGGAACTGGGAACTATCGCATTGCTTTCCAATATCATGCGTGAAATCATAGCTTTACTATGTGCCCCGCTGCTAGTGAAGTCTTTCGGAAAACTTGCCCCCATCTCCGTTGGTGGAGCTACGACTATGGATACAACTCTTCCTATCATTACACGATACTCTGGAAAGGAGTTTGTAATCATTTCCATCTTTCATGGTTTTGTTGTCGATTTCAGTGTTCCTTTCCTGGTTACATTCCTTTGTTCAATATCATTTTAATAGCAATAAATCCTAAAACAAGATAAAGTTCAATCATCGTTTCCGCACACGTATTACAAAAACGTTTCATAAAAAGGCATTTTTGTATCAAAAAGCACATCTACTCTTGATTTACATCAAGAAATCAACCTAAATAGAATCTTTTCCTTTTCTTTATTTTTGTGTTATAAAACATATTCCTATATTTGCATAGGTAAAAAGAAAAAATTAAGCGCTTAGACAGAATTTTCAATAGGTATTAGATTTGTTTTTAGGAATAGTTTTAGGTATAACAATTAAAAAAGTAGGTATTATGAAACGTTTAGGATTAACATTAGTGGCAGCGCTCTGCCTTGCTGCTACAACATTCGCAGCTGGAAATCAGCCTACAACTGCAAAATGGGAAGGTAACATCAATGTAAGTAAACTAGGTAAGTATTTAAATCTGAACTCTGCTCAAAGCGAAGAAGTAGCAAACATTTGCGATTACTTCTCTACACAGATGTCAAAAGCCACAACAGCAAAGAAAGATAAAGAAGCTAAATTACGCAATGCTGTTTATGGTAACTTGAAACTGATGAGACAGACACTCAGTGCTGAACAATATGCCAAGTATGCTGCTTTGATGAACATTACCTTGATGAACAAAGGTATTGAATTGAATAAGTAAAAACGATTAATATACAAGAGAGAGAAAAAGGGTGGAAACTGATAATCGGTTTCCACCCTTTCTTTTTATTCATGGCAAGTACCATTTATCGACAAAACATTATTTAATTGTCACCATCGTAGCCCCGAATCCATATTCCTGAAAAGAAGCATCTTGATAACGACAACTGCTATACTTCCGTTTCAACTCATCAAGGATAGCTTTCCGAAGCACTCCATCGCCCTTGCCATGAATAAATACAATTTTCTGTTCGCGTTTATTCTTATAGTTTTCCATTACTTCGCGAAACTTATCCAATTGATAATTTAGTATTTCAGTATTACCCATACCTTGCGTATCATCCAATAAAGAATCAATGTGAAGGTCTATTTCAACAATCCCATTCTTTCCACCGGAAGCATGATTAGGCTTCACGATAGGTTGTGACTTCGCTTTATCTGTCGTTTTCTTTTGCAACAAAGCAATTTGAATTTCTTCTGCCGAAACATAGACTTGCTTGGCCGGCATATCATCTTTCACAATGTCATAAATCAATGCAGGTTCTTCAAAGAAATCGGAATTGCTGAATGTATGTAGTTTATAGAACTTCACAGTATCAATGCGTATCTCCACGCTGACAGCCGGTTTGAGAGCTGCAGTCTTACCATCTTTGAATGCGATTAGTTGAACGGCTACCCGCTCCATTTCATTCAATATATCTTTCGTGAATTCTTCCAACAGCAATTTTGTATTGGGTTCTACCAGACCATGCGAACGGGTCTTCCATGCTTTTCCTTCCGCACTCAGATAAGTATAATACAAATAGTAATTACTATCATTTACCAGATAAGTCTCAAAGGGGGTAGTCATCATCGCCTTTGCATCTTCGGGTACATACGCAAGAAACACATTCAAGGTATCTCCCCCGCGCACTTCCGGCTGACGTTGTATAACGGGCATTTCCGGTTTTGACGGTTTCACAGGTTCTTGCGGTTTCGGAGCCGATGTGCTCGACTTATGTTTTATATTATAGTCATCTGTTTCAATCACTACACACTCACGTATCGGCATAGGAATATCGAATCCATCCGCATCTTCAACCAAAACAAAATCCTTTCCTTTGAATCCTGTTACAATTCCACCGCCTACCTCACTGAGAAAGCGTACTTTATCTCCTATTTTCATCGTTGTACATTCCAATTAAAGTTCAAACTAAAAAACGAGTAACAAAGATAAGTATTTCTATGAAATATTTCAGTAACTTTGCTTTTAAGAATATGGATACACTAAAAATGGAGACTGAAAAACACATAGAAAGATTACGGTATGGCTCTTATAATGATTTTAAAATCATATATAATAGATATGCCGGTAATCTATACGGATTCGTATTTGGTTTAACCCGTTCTCATGAATTATCCAAAGATATTGTGCAAGATACATTTATCAAAGTATGGACTAACCGTGAGAATATTGACCCTAACCAATCTTTTAAATCCTATCTATTTAAAATTTCACACCACCTAATTATTGATGAATTCCGCAAACGCCTCAATGATCCTATATTTGAAAACTACCTGGATTATTCTGACAATTTACAGATAAGCAATCCATCTTCCGTTGAACAAAAGCTTGATTTTGATTTATTTATTGAACGTTTAAATAAAGCAAAAGAAAAACTGACGAACCGTCAAAAAGAAATTTTCGAATTGAGCAAAGAGATGGGAATGACAACTCCACAAATATCCAACAAGCTAAACATCAGTGAACAAACTATTTACAACCAGCTTTCAACGGCAATCCGTATTCTAAAAAAAGAAATGGGAGACACTCTTATTCTTCTTTTCTCCATCTTTTTCGAATAAGACCGAAAAAAAATCATTTTCCCATAGTAGACTTTTTAGTTGCTCTCGTATTAACTTATAGAACAACAAAGTTATTACATGGAAAAACATATAAATAGTCTATTAAATAAATTCGTCAATGAGAGTATCACTCCAGATGAACGAACAATGCTAAAAAAGTCTGTTTCGGAATTATCAGACCAAGAATTAAAACAGGCAATGTCCGATATATGGGAACAATATGAAACAAAAGCTACTTCACCTGTAACTTTTGAACAAATAGCAAGAAAACTTTCCATCAAGTCTCAATCGCCCATACGACGTACCTTATTATTTATAGCAAAAGTGGCGGCAGTCATTACAATACCTTTACTTATAGGTATACAGATTCACTTATATATAACCAACGATGAACTGAATAAATTTATCGGTCAGCAACTAGCTATTCAAGTGGAAAGTGGAGAAAAAGCATCAATCACTCTCCCAGATGGTACAAAGGTGTATCTGAATGCGGCCACTTCCCTCTCCTATCCCAGTGATTTCGGATTAAACCAAAGAGACATATACCTGACAGGAGAAGCCTATCTCGAAGTAGCCAAAGATGCAGAAAAGCCTTTCCATGTACATACTGACGAAGTAGAGATTGAAGTTTTGGGCACAAAGTTCAATGTCAGCTCATATCCGGATCAGAGCGAAGTAGAAACAACGCTAATAGAGGGTTCAGTCAAACTGACTACCAAGAACAACAGCCAGCATTCTGTCATTATGAAACCTAACCAAAAAGTAATTTACTCAAAGAAGAATCACCAACTATCCACTCTACAAACCACAGGACACTTTGAAACAGCTTGGACACGGGGAGAATTAGTTTTCCGTTCCGCTAAATTCTCTGATATCATAGAAAAGTTGAAGAAACGCTACGGAATCGATATTCAGATATCCGGTGACAAATATAACACCGACCTTTTTACCGGTAGTTTTAAAGAAGAATATATCCATGGAGTACTAAGACTCTTACAGATGCACTATCAATTTACCTACACTGAGAGAAATGGTAAAATCCTGATAAAAATGAAGTAATCACCCTAAAAACAACAGATATGAAAGAAAGAGCACCCTAACAAAATTGGAACCGAAAAGTTGGCAGACTCTCCGGTTCCATAGTCAATACAAACTTGCAAATAGTTTTTAGTATCAACCTTAATATTTAATATGATGGATAATTTTTATCTTAAGAAAAGTTATCGCTACAAATGTAGCAATAATTATCTAATCTTGTTTAGTTTTCTTCTCATTTTAGTCATTCATCCGACGAATCTGCATGCTCAAAACAAAGAGATTACTCTATCGGTCAAGAATGTAAGTCTCCAAGAGGTATTAGATCAAATAGAAAACAAAACAATCTACCGCTTTACGTATCGGGACGTAAACCTGACAAAAGAAAAAAAAGTGACTATTACGGCCAGTCAAATGCCCGTGGAAACTTTTCTGAATAAGGTATTGTCCCCGATGTCCCTAACTTTCAAACGAAGTGGAAATACCTTTGCTATCATCCCCATAAGGCAGGAAAAAGATAAAAAGTTGACGGGAGTAGTAGTAGACGAGAATAATGAACCTCTCATCGGGGTATCAATACAGGTTAAGGGAGTATCTAAAGGTACGACTACGGATATTGACGGTAAGTTCACCATCGACGTAAATCCTAGTTCTGCACTAGTATTCTCATATCTTGGGTATCTCACTCAAGAACAGAAAATAAAAGACCAGCAAAATCTGAAAGTCAACATGGTTCCTGATACTCAAACACTCGATGAAGTAGTAGTCATCGGATACGGAGCTCAAAGAAAAAGAGATCTAACAGGTTCCATCTCTTCCATCAAAGGAGAAGAAATGCCTCAAATCGGTTCTACCACTTTAGGACAGGCGCTAAAAGGACAGGTAGCAGGTATGTCTTTCACACAAACCAGCAGTCAGCCAGGTGCCGCCGTTTGGATGCAAATCCGTGGTGCAGCAGCCGGCGCTTCACCGTTGATTGTTGTGGACGGTGTACCAGTCAGCACCATGTGGGAACCTGATCCGGGACTTAACTTCGGGAAAGGTGACAAGGAAAGCGTACTCGATAATATTAACCCTGACGATATTTTGGATATCCAAGTCTTGAAAGATGCCAGTGCCACTTCAATCTATGGTTCCCGTGCAGCCGGAGGCGTCATTCTAATTACCACCAAACGCGGGTCGACGGACGAGAAAGTGAATGTTTCCTTCAAAGCGTCCTATACAGGCCAGTGGATTGCGGAAAAACCGGAAGTTATGAATCCCAAGGAATATATGGTCGCTTCCAACGACTCTCAACTTGAACGATGGATGCAATCCAACGGATATTACCCATGGGGAAATCTTCCGCCTTCAGAAGATATTAACGAAATGCGCCGCCGATATGAGGCTGCCGGAAAAACATGGAATTATAGCTGGGATGAGATTCAGAATTTCACAGGAGGAACCGATTGGTATGACGCTGTGACAAGAAACGGGCAAATACAGGATTACAATCTTTCAGTCAGTGGCAGTGGCAAGAAATCCAACTACCTCATCTCATTAGGATATATGGGCAATGACGGGATTGTTAAGAACAACGATTACAGCCGGACATCAGGGCGTATCAACCTTGACCAGACATTCAGCAAATATTTCAAAGGAGGGATAACGGTCTCTTATTCACATATAAAATCGAATGATGTACCCATATCGGGAAAGTCAGGTTCAACAACTCTTTTCATGGCAGCCCGCAAATATGACCCCACGATTCCGATACGAGACGAAAATGGGAATTATGCTCTCGGAAGAATCTACGGCCTGGCTCAAAATCCCGCATCCATACTGGATGCTACCATGCTAACCAAGAAAGATAATCTTCTGACTTCCGCTTTTCTGGATATTATGCCAGTTAAAGGTTTGGTAGTGAAAACAACCGTAGGTTATGACCGGAAATTTGCCAGTACCGGGGCATATTTTCCTATGACTACTCAAGAAGGTATCAATGCCAATGGAGGAATCGCCAAAATCAATGAGAACAATTTGTCAAACTACTACATCAATACAACCGCCACTTACAACAAGACATTTGCCAATGACCATGCTTTGACATTGATGGCAGGTTGGGAGTATCAGAAAGTGGTATCGGAAAGCCTGAGTGGTGAAAACCGCGGATTTCCATATGATGGAGTTAAATGGCATAACCTCGATCTTGGTACATACGAAAAACCGATTGCATCCTCTTCAAAGACCACAGACCAAAACGCATCTTTCATCGCACGTCTGAATTACACATATAAAGACCGTTACTTGCTGACCGCCAATTTCCGTAGGGATGGTTCGTCCAATTTTGCCGCCAATAAACAATGGGGTAATTTTGGTGGCGTATCTGTTGCCTGGCGTATGAATGAAGAATCGTTTATGAAACCGATTGAATGGCTATCAAATTTAAAACTTCGATTGGGGGCAGGTATCACCGGATATGCCGGAAGTCTGACTGGTACCCGCACTTATTATACTCCGGGAAAAGATTACTATTTCAATAACAAATTGACAAGTGGTGTAGCACTCTCTGTACTCGGAAACCCTGATTTATCATGGGAATCACAGCAAGACATCAATATCGGTTTGGATTTCGGATTCTTCAATAATAAGTTCGGTGGTACTATTGACATCTATGAGCGGAAAATCAGGGATCGCATCGGTACAAAAAGCCTGATGTCATATCATGAAATCAATACATTAAATTATAACACCCAACGAATAGACAACACACGAGGAGTTGACCTTTCACTTTATGGAACCGTAGCCACCAAATCCGGATTCAACTGGCGCAGTCAGTTTACACTGACTTATTATCGCGACTTTACCTCAAAACGGGATCCTTCTGAAGTGCTCGACATTAACACTCCCGCCCGTAATGTTGATTGGAACGATGTCTGGAGTTATCTTTCAGACGGGTTAATCATGCCAGGTGAAACTGTTCCTCATATGCCTGGCGCCCTTCCCGGTGCCATTAAGATCAAAGATATTAACGGCTATTTATACGATGCAGACGGCAGCATAATGAGAGATGCCGACGGTCGTCCGATGTATTTGGGTGAACCGGACGGAAAAATCGACAATGCCGACCTCGTCGTTATTCACAACAAGACACCGATACCAGTCAGTTGGACGAACACGTTCTCATACAAGAATTTCGACTTGAGCATTCATATGTATGGTAAGTTCAATCATTATAAAAACACTGACTATCTGGTGAACATCGCTTATGGTCCTTATGAAGGCACCAATACATCACCTTATTTCAACGATCGATTCACTTTTAACAATACCACATCTGCCATTCCGGCTTTCACCCAAAACACGTCATCGAGTTTAGGGTATGCCGACTACTTTATGGAAAAGGCATGGTTTATCCGGTTGGACAATATTACGTTAGGCTACACGCTTCCTAAAAGTATCACAAAAAAAGTCTTGCAGTCTGTACGTTTCTACGCATCTATGAAAAACATTCTGACATTAACCCCTTACAAAGGTTACGATCCTGAATACGATGCGTACACGTATCCGAGTACCAGTTCCTTCACTGTCGGTGTGGATATTAAATTTTAATCCTTATCATCATGAAAACAAAAATACAATTCATAATAGCAATTGCTTCGATAATCCTTTCAATGGAAGCATGTACGCTCGAAAGGGAATCATACAATGAAATCTATCCTGAGAACTTTTTCCGCAACGAAGACGATGTGAATAAAGCGCTTGCAGGATTGTACTACGGACCATTCCGGATGGGATACGGCAGTTTCTACGGAGTCGACCAATACAGTTATCAAGTAGCATCGGACTTCACTTCAGGTACATTAGCCAGCCGCTGGACTACCGCTACAGGCTATCCACAATATCAAGAACATCGCTGGGAAGAGAATGCACCCGCAGGATATGCCAAGGATTTCGCCGAACGGATGTACTCACAATATAACAAACTTACTTCTGTATTGGAGACTATCAAACGCATAGAAAACGCTCCTATCACCGACAAGCTTAAAACGAAAGCCGTCGCTGAAGCAAAATGTATTTACGCATGGATTGGCTTCATTCTTTATGACCTATTCGGTCCTGTGCCATTGGTTACAGAAGAAGCATTAGCTAATCCGAATGAAAAAATACTTATTCCCCGTTTGAGTGATGCTGAATACACGGCTATTATGCACAGATATTTGGATGATGCCATCACTGAACTCCCCATCAGACAAGACAACGATTGGGGGCGGGTATCCAAGGGACTGGCATTGATGCTAAAACTTAAATTCCACATGATAGACAAAAATTATACAGAAGCCGAAAAAATAGCAAGAGAACTGTACAGCTATCGCGGAACCACGTATGATTTGATGGAAAAAGGCAAATACAGAGACATCTTCAACAAATACAATGTCAAAAACAAAGAGATCATACATGCCATTCCATGCGGACTTGCGGATGGAATGCAAAACCGAAGTATCATTCAATTTTGGCCGGTACGCTATCGCGAGGACAGACAGTGCTGGTTTACCTTTGGTATGAACTGGGATTTCTACGATACTTTTGAAAGTGGTGATGACCGTTTGAACTCCATTGTTACTGCCTACACCAGCATCACAAATGAGGCAAACGACCGTACGCACGGATTCCTTGCCAACGCTGCAGGTATCATTAAAGTGGATGACCACACCTATACCGGAGGTGAATTTGCGTCAGTCGATTTGATTGTTTACCGCTTTGCCGACGTCATGCTGTCGTTAGCAGAATGTATCAATATGAACAACAATGGTCCGACACAGGAAGCTGTCGACCTCGTCGATGAGATTCGCAATCGTGTAAACCTGCCCAAACTGACTGATACACAAACATCGGACAAGGAAGCTTTCAATAAAGCCATCCTTTACGAACGGTTACACGAATTCATGGCAGAAGGTCTGTCTCGTCAAGATAAAATACGCCATGGAGTATTTGTTTCCGATTCCAAGGCCATGTTCCCCAATAGCCAGTCGGCAAATCATAAAGTACGTTTTGCCATACCTTCCAAATACATTCTCGAATCAGAAGGGGTGGTCAAGCAAAATCCGGGATATACAAATTAATGTTTTACCATAATCAAGTTAATAATATGAAGAAAAGATATATATGGCTATATGCGTTCATCTGTTCTTGCTACAGTTGTGAAGGGAACAATGATCCGATTGATAACAAACCCAATCAATCAATAGAGGTGACTTATGACAAGATAATTACTCCGCCCTCAATTTCCACTATTGACGAAAGCGATTACACCATTTACTATGTAGATGCCAATACAGGTAATGATACAAATAACGGAATGAGTGAAGAAACTCCTTTCAGAACATTATCTAAGGTTACATACATGACCAAGACTCCCAAAATGAAAGTCTTACTGAAAAGCGGTTCTGTTTTTGCAGAGAATCTGGTTCTGAAAAATCTGAATGGTAGCGCTGACAAGCCGTTTATTATGGACATTTATGGAGGCACAGAACGTCCTACCATCAGCGGAACTGGAGATCAAGCCGTATTAATTCAAGATGACAATATGCGTTTTCGCAATATTCGTGTAACAAATAAGACCGGAACACGTGGTATCCGTATACAAACCCAATTCAAAGGTGCCGGCGCTTTCCTCAACATAGAAATAACAGGCTGCCTCATCGAAGAAGTGAACTGGGCTGGGGACACCCCCTTTGAAAATGTAGATCCGGAAACGATCGACGTAGAAAAAATAGCACCAGGCAACCGTTTTTCCAATAAAGAGTTCGGTGGTATCATCATCGAAAACGCCACAACCAAAGAACAGGGTGCCAGCTGGTACGAGAACCTCTTTATCACCAACAACGTAATTCGCCAAGTATGCCGTACAGGGATCCTGATTCAAGGAAAATGGGGACAACGTGACAAACCGGGTAATGGTAACAATGAATACATAAGTGACGAACAAAACTGGTATCCATCAAAAAATGTGGTAATACAAGGTAATGATTTCAGTTACTGTGGCGGTGATGGTCTGATTCTGATGGGGTCAACCGAGTCCTATATTGATCATAACCGTTGTTTCCATGCCAACTTTCTTGGACGGAACGGACAGGCAAGTGCCGGACTCTGGCCTTATAGCTGCACCAATATCGTCATGCAATATAATGAAGCAGCTTATACTTGGCTGGCCCATGGCAGTGCCGACGGTCAAGGACTTGATGTGGATATTGCCTGTAAAAACACATTAGTACAATACAATTACGTCCATCATAATAAAGGAGGCGGTATTCTTCTGTGTAATATAAAGGAAGGAGACCATAGCGGAACGGTTATCCGCAATAACGTTTTCTACAAAAATGACGGAAGCTACCGCGGCAGTCTGATGACAGTTTCGAGTAACGTGGGAATGACAGACATTTATAATAATACAATCGTATTAGATAATGGAACCACTCCAGTAATCATTTTTACCGACGACTGGGCCAATGGTGGAAAGTCTCATGACATTTCATATCGAAATAATATATTTGTGTCAATGACTCCCTGTACAGGAAAAATAGACCTGCACAACATGGAGAAGTATTCATTCGAAAACAATCTGTTTTTCCATGTGGGCAGTTCCTTTATGGTAGATTCATCCCCACTCCGTTATGATCCGAAAATTAATGCACCTGTTTCAGCCAATGGTTTCAACCAAGCCCTGAAATTCCGGGCAACCGAGCCCAAAGCATTCACGGATGGAGTATTGTTTGACGGAATGGCCGATACCGATTTTGAAGGAAATCCGGTTCAAGGAATCGGCTATTTGGGAGCATTTGCAAAATAAAATATATAACCTTATTTATATCTGCATCATGAAACAGTTTTTGAAAATATCAATGATAGTCACATTCGCACTAATCATATTTAGTTGCGATGAAGACAATGAACTATCCGGAAAAATATTCCAAGTGGATAGTGCACAAAACCTGACTGTAAAAAAAAGTGGTGACGAAATATTCATACCCGTAATTTCCACTGACAATTATGTACCTATGTCTTCCGAGTCATGGTGTACCATCGGAGAAAAGGCAGAAGATGGTTTCTTCTTTTCAGTCCATACAAATACATTGGCAACAACAAGAAATGCCGACATTGTTGTGGCTGCCGTAGGGTATCCTTTCTACATTATCAAAGTCACGCAAGAACAAGGCGAGCCTAACTTTTCAATAGCGGATGAGGAGCTGAATAAAACATTTGCACAAGCCGGCGGCGAACTATATGTGACTCTTACCACAAATATAGATTATACAGTAGATCCGCCAATTGACACTTGGTGTAGTATAAGTGATATTACCCCCAACGGCTTCAAACTGACAGCTTCTCCTAATGATGTCACCCAACGAAGAACTTCAATAACGATACATCCCAGTGGAGATTTTCCCAGCGTAACAATCATCGTGAAACAAAGTGGTGATGCAATATTACAAAACGGTTCTTTCCTCAATAACAGCATGGAACATTGGACAACAAGCGGTACAACCGGCCTATTTGGACTGGCTACTGACACATACATTGCAGCAGGATCACCCGTAGGAGCTTATTATCTTAAAAACAACCTCTCCGCAACAAGCGGATTTGAAGGCAGGGTTACCCAAAAACTTACAAATCTGTCCGATGGAGTATACATATTATCTTGTCAGGCAGCCGGTTATCCGGGAAATTCAGCAGCCACTGACGGAGTTTATTTCATTGCGATTGATAAGAATGGAAACGAAACACAACAAAAAATGACATTACCTGGCGGTGGCTGGAAAGAGAATTCCATGCAAGTCAACGTAACAGGAGGAGAATGTACAGTTGGAATCTATGCTAAAGCTGCCGGCGGTAGCTCATCTACCATGTCTTTCAAAGTAATGAACTTTGATTTCAAATAAACAACCAGTAAAAAACTAAATGTGAAATATGAAGAATAAAATAATATTACTATCAATTATATTGATAACCTTAGTCGCCTGCCGTCCACAATCGGCCAAAGAAGTAGATATTTGTATTTACGGCGGCACATCGGCAGGTGTAATCGCAGCCTATACAGCGCAACAATCTGGAAAAAGCGTCTTACTCATCGAACCGGGCCGCCATTTGGGCGGCATGAGTTCGGGAGGATTAGGTTTTACTGACATTGGAAACAAGTATGTGGTACAAGGACTAGCACTGGATTTCTATCGCCGGTTGGGCACACACTATGGCAAATTGGAACAATGGATATTTGAGCCGAGTGTGGCCGAAACCATTTTCAATGACTACATAAACCGCGCAGGTGTTGAGGTCTGGTATGAAAACCGATTGGCCGGTGTAGAAAAGCAAGATAACGCTATCACCTCCATTACCTTGGAGAATAGTAAACATCCGGACAATGCCACCAATCGGAAAGTGCGGGCAAAGATATTTATTGACTGTTCTTACGAAGGAGACTTGATGGCAAGAAGTGGCGTTTCTTATATAGTGGGACGGGAAGCGAATAAGCAATATGGAGAAACATATAACGGAGTGGAGCTAATGGATCGTCATCAATTCCCAGATGGCATAGATCCCTATAGGATAAAAGGTGATTCAACCAGTGGATTGATTTATGGCATCAATTCCGCTCCGGTCAATCCCAATGGAACCGGTGACAAGAAAGTACAGGCATACAATTTCAGGATAACATTAACAAACCGCCCGGAAAATCGGATTCCGATCACCAAACCGGACAATTACGATCCGTCACGCTATGAATTATTGCTACGGCTCAAGGAGTCACGCCCATGGAACAAGCACACAGATGTTTTCATTTGGAGTGATATGCCTAACGGAAAGACAGATATTAATAATTTCGGAGGTTTTTCTACAGATGTAATAGGCGAGAACTGGAACTATCCGGATGCTGACTACGAAGAACGGGCACGAATTTGGAAATTTCATGAAGATTACACCAAAGGACTGCTATATTTCGTGGGACATGACGAACGGATTCCCGAATCAATCCGCAATCAAATGTTGGAGTGGGGTTATCCAAAAGATGAATATGTAGACAACGGACACTGGACACATCAACTATATGTGCGTGAAGCTCGCCGAATGATTGGAGAACTAGTCATGACACAACATCACTGCCAAGGTAGGGAAACTGTAACCGATGGTATAGGCTGGGCAGCTTATACCATGGATTCACATAACTGTGACCGCCATGTTGTTAATGGGATGGTGAAGAATGAAGGAAATGTAGAAATCGGCGGCTTCGGTCCCTATCCTATTTCATATCGAGCCATCACTCCCAAACAAAATGAGGTGCAAAATCTGCTGGTTCCTGTTTGCTTGTCAACGTCACACATCGCATACGGCTCAATCCGCATGGAACCGGTATTCATGGTATTGGCACAATCAGCAGCTATTGCCGCCGGTCAAGCCATTGACAGACATAATAACTGCGTACAAAAAGTAGATGCCCAAGCTGTCCTGAAAGAATTCAGGGACAACCCGTTGGCGGACAAAAGCCAACCGGAAATTCTAATAGACAACCATGACACTCTCCATGTTCAACGTACCGGAGAATGGAAAACTGAAATATGGAAAGCTTATGGCCCCGATTTCTTTTCTGACGATTCCAAAGGAACAAGCCCTAAAGACATACGATATACTCCGACCATACCAGTAGACAACATGTATGAAATATATGCTTATTTCCCCAAAGTGCAAAATGCCACAACACAAACGCACATAGACATTTATGATGGAAATGAGTTACATAAGAAAATCATCCAATCTTCGGATATTATTGTAGAAGGACAGACTTCCGGTGAATGGATTTCTGTCGGACAATACAAACTCTCAAAGGGAATGGATAACTATGTGAGAATTTCGAATGAAGAAGCAGACGGAGTAGTTGTAGCAGATGCAGTACTCTTTATCCCTGCAACAGACAATTAATTGATAAAACGTATAAAAATGGATAGATTTAAAAGATATTATACTTTCTTTTTAATCACATTTTGTTTACTCATCTCTCAAAGCGTCCGGGCAGAAATCAAGTTGCCCGGATACTTCACCGACAACATGATGTTGCAACGTGACGCCCCCGTAAAGATTTGGGGATGGGGGAGCAAAAATGAAACTGTGACAGTCAGTATTCATAATCAGAAAGTGAAAACAAAATGTAAAAAAGACGGCACTTGGGAAATAATTTTATCTTCCTTACCCCATGGTGGTCCTTACTCTCTAACGGTTCAAGGAAAAGAAAACTGTATCAAAATAGAAAATATATTAAGTGGAGACATCTGGCTATGTAGCGGACAGTCTAATATGGAATGGACTGTTGAACAATCAGCCAATTCAAAGCAAGAGATTCAGAATGCCAATTATCCGGAAATCAGGTCATTAAGAGTTCCTAAAGACATCAAAAACAACCCACAGGACAATTTTAGTGCCAAATGGGAGATATGTCTTCCTACCACTGTCGGAACTTTTTCGGGAGTAGCCTATTATTATGCCAGAGCTCTGTATAAAGAAATGCAAATTCCTATTGGAATTATCAACGCTTCCTGGGGAGGAACAGATATTGAGACTTGGATCAGCAACGAAGCTTTCAGGACGCTTCCCGCCGATGTCCAAAAGCAATATAAC
Source organism: Bacteroides congonensis (assembly GCF_900130125.1). GTDB lineage: Bacteria > Bacteroidota > Bacteroidia > Bacteroidales > Bacteroidaceae > Bacteroides > Bacteroides congonensis. Next base: position 424,767 of record NZ_FQXY01000008.1, on the reverse strand, counting down.
ATGGAAGTCGCCAATAATCTGGAAGAATATATTCGCCAGAACAAGGGACAGAAACAGACTTTTCTGGATGCCATGGAAAACGATCCGGGAATCAACAAACAATGGTTTATTCCCGAATTCAAAACTGTGACATGGAAAGAAATGAGAGTGCCCGGTGAATGGGGAACAACTCCTTTATCATTAATAGACGGACATGTATGGTTCAAATATAATCTGAATTTAACTGCCGCAGAAGCAGGCAGACCCGCCACTCTTTCTCTTGGAACGATTGACGACGCAGATATTACATGGGTGAATGGAACAAAAGTTGGCAATGCCAATGGATGGGATACTCCACGAATCTATTCCATACCTCCCGGTATATTAAAAGAAGGTAATAACAATATCACAGTAAGAGTAACTGACAATGGCGGAAGCGGTGGCATGTGGGGACAAGAAGCGGACATCTATCTGGAAATTGACAAGACCCGTCACTCTTTGGCAGGCAACTGGAAATATCAAACGTCAGTTGCCAATGCGGATTACCATGTATTGGATATAACACCCAATATGGTACATTCTTCACTATATAACACTATGATTCATCCGCTCACTCCTTTCCGAATAAAAGGAGTCATCTGGTACCAGGGAGAGAATAATGTAGGAGCTGGATACAATTACCGGACACTATTTCAAACACAGATAAAAGATTGGCGAACCCGATGGGGATATGAGCTACCCTTCTATTGGGTACAATTGGCCAATCTGTATCCGGAAGATACAAACCCTGTCGAGAGTTCATGGGCAGAACTTCGGGAATCTCAAACTATGGCACTGGAACTGCCACATACAGGGCAAGCCACTATATACGACATCGGGGACGCCCATAATATACACCCTACCAACAAACAGGAAGTAGGCAGACGGTTATCTTTAATTGCCCTACACAAAGATTATGGCAAGGACTCACTTGTTTATAGTGGTCCTACTTTCCAAAATGTTAGTTTTAAAGGGAATAAGGCTGTCATTGAGATGAATACATATGATTCTCCACTAACTGTCCACAATAAGTATGGCTATCTGGAAGGATTCAGCATTGCCGGAAAAGACCGAAAATTTGCATGGGCAAAAGCATTTATTGATGCAGATGGAAAAATCATTATATACAATGATAATATAGCAGAGCCCGTCGCTGTCCGTTATGCGTGGAGTAACAATCCCGCTGCCAATCTATTTAATACCCATGGTCTTCCAGCAGTTCCATTCCGTACGGATAATTGGAAAGGTATCACAGAAAAATAAAAAAATAATATGAAACATATCACCATATTCCTTGTAGGAATAATCATCTCCTCTTCAATCTTTGCCCAACAAAGTTATGAAGTCAAAGCAGACTCTATCATCGGTTTAATGACACTGGATGAGAAAATAGGACAACTCAATCAAATAACCGGTTTCCAGATGGCAACCGGTCCCATTACTAATTCCGGGGATAGACGGAAACTGATCAAAGAAGGGAAAATAGGATCTATGCTGAATGTATGTGGTGAGAAAGCAACTCGTTCCATGCAAGAACTTGCCATGCAATCGCGGTTGCGTATTCCACTTCTTTTCGGATTAGACGTCATTCATGGCTATCGGACCGTATTCCCTATTCCTTTGGCTATGGCCTCCAGTTTTGACACGGAAGCCATACGAAAATCATGCCGTGTGGCAGCACGTGAGTCAATAGTTTCCGGTATTCATTGGACTTTTTCACCAATGTTGGACGTAGCCCGTGATCCCCGTTGGGGAAGAGTGATGGAAGGACCGGGAGAAGATACATACTGGGCCTGCGAAATGGGAAAAGCTATGATTAACGGTTATCAGCAACCCTTCGACGACGGACTCCGGCTAATGGCTTGCGCCAAACATTTCGCAGCCTATGGAGCAGCTATCGGTGGTAGAGATTATAACACTGTGGATATTTCCATGCAAACATTGCATAATGTCTACCTTCCCCCCTTCAAAGTTGCAGCTGAGAACGGAGTAGCCAGTTTTATGTGTTCTTTTAATGAGATTAATGGCGTACCCTCTTCTGGCAATGCATACTTATACGACCTACTTTATAAACAATGGGGATATAAGGGTCTCGTAGTCTCCGACTGGGCTTCCATTTGGGAAATGGTAGTGCACGGTTACAGCAAAGACAGAGAGATGGCAGCAATGCAAGCCATCCAGGCAGGAGTTACTATTGATATGGAAAGTAATATCTATTCCAGTCAATTGAAGAAATTAATAGAAACCGGAAAAGTTCCGGAAGCCACCTTAAATTATGCAGTTCGCAAAGTCTTGGTACAAAAATATCAATTAGGACTTTTTGACAATCCGTATCGATACTGCAACAGCCAAAAAGAAGCGAATGAAATTCTAACGGATTCACACCGGAAAGTAGCATATGAAATGGCTTGCAAGTCTATCATCTTACTCAAAAACGACAGTCTGCTCCCTATTAAGATTCCCCAAAGAGTAGCTGTCATCGGACCGCTAGCCAACTTTCAACGGGCTATGGACGGCAACTGGACAGTAGCTGCCGAAACCAATGTAGCCGTCACTCTACTGGAAGCACTCAAAAATAAGTTTCCACAAGCTGAAATCAGTTTTACAGAGGGGTGTTCCATCTCCGATAACGATAAATCAGGTTTCCCGGCTGCCATCAAGTCAGCCCAAGAAGCCGATTTAGTCATATTGGCTTTGGGAGAAAACTGGGGAATGAGTGGAGAAGCACGTTCAAGAGGTGATCTGCATATTCCCGGAGTACAAGAAGAACTTGCCTGCGAAATCTATAAAGTCAATCAAAACAGTATTACCTTACTAATGGGGGGAAGACCGCTCATCTTTAACCAGATAGCAGAGAAGGCACCTGCCATTCTTTATACTTGGTTTCTTGGGACAGAAGCCGGCAATGCCATGACAGATATCATAACAGGAAAATATAATCCGTCAGCAAGAGTACCTATGTCCTTTCCCAAACATATGGGGCAAATCCCTGTATACTATAATTACAAAAATACTGGTCGTCCGGCAGTAGACAAGGAAGGGAACTACTCAAGTCGTTATATTGATATTGACTACAAACCACAATATCCGTTCGGCTACGGTCTTTCCTATACAACTTTCGAGTACGGCCAACCCGATATCATCATTGATAAAGATTCTATTTCTATCAATATACCCATTCATAATAGCGGTTTAATGGATGGACACGAGCTAATCCAAATATATACCCGGAAATGGTGGGGAGAGTCAACCCGTCCGGTAAAAGAGCTCAAAGCTGTTGATAATGTATTTCTCAAAAAGGGAGAGAAACGGTTGGTTCAACTAAAAATACCTTTTGAACGATTAGCATATTACGGTCAGTCCGGCTGGGAAAAAGCAAATGGAGATTATACCATTATGCTTGGGAGAAATGCAGAGGATATTATTTTCAAAAAAGATATCAAAGTCAACTTATAAGTGATATATTGATTTTTTCTTCTACCTTTGCTCCACAAGATACCCAAGTATCTTCCATATTATGAATTAACGATGAAACCGATGAAAGAACAACCTATTAAAGTCATCGCCTTTGATGCTGATGATACCTTGTGGAGCAACGAACCTTTTTTTCAGGAAATTGAAAAGCAATATACCAACTTATTACAGCCTTATGGTACTTCCGAAGATATTTCAGCCGCCTTATTTCAGACAGAAATGAACAATCTGAAACATCTCGGATACGGTGCCAAAGCTTTTACCATTTCCATGGTTGAGACTGCTTTGCTAATTAGCGGACAGAAGATTTCGGGCACAGATATTCAGCACATTATTGATTTAGGGAAATCATTATTAAAAATGCCTATCGAGTTATTACCCGGAGTACAAGAAACGCTGAAAACACTGAAAGAAAGAGGACAATACAAGTTAGTCGTTGCGACAAAAGGGGATTTGCTTGACCAGGAGAACAAACTGGAACGTTCCGGACTATCCCACTATTTCGACCACATTGAAGTAATGTCCGACAAAACAGAGAAAGAATATATCCGAATGTTGAATATCCTGCAAATCAGTCCTTCAGAACTCGCCATGGTCGGCAATTCTCTGAAATCTGATATTCAACCTGTATTATCATTAGGTGGATATGGAGTGCATATTCCTTTCGAAGTAATGTGGAAACATGAAGTGGTAGATACATTCACACATGCTCATCTGAAACAAGTGAAAAGATTCGATGAATTACTACCCCTGTTTGGATAGTTATAATAATTTCATCAACTCAGCCGCCCGGCACGCTTCAATCGAATTTCCGACAGAAAGTTTCTCCAAAATATTCTGCCGGTGTCGGTTGACTGTATTCACACTGATACAAAGAATAGCTGCTATCTCCTTACTTGACAGCCCTTTGCGTATGCAGCGGAGTATTTCTTTTTCACGTTCGGACAAGATATTTCGATGTTCTTCCGACAGGGACAATGTTTCCACTTCCCCACGTTCCATGTGGGTGATGGTCGAATATATCCCTTGCTCCGTCCGCTGGTCGGCCGACAAAGTATACAGACAAAATATCAGCCACACCCTTCCGGAAGGAGTATTTTCGATGATTTGGACCAGATTATCTATATACTGATATTCCCCTTTCTCATTCTTCATACGCAGTCTGCACCTTCCTCTATACTTCAACCGTTCTTCAGGCGGCACGGCAAACGCTTTCTGAAAGAACTTATATTCCAACAAACGTTTCTCCACCAAATCTTCGGGGTGAATACGTCGATAGATGCAATCCTCATCCATCGAATCAATAACACTTAAGGCGGCCTCTTCCTGAGTTAACCCCAGAAAATGCGCCCACGGATGAACCGTTACATAACTTTTGCGGTTCGAAAGGTCAGAAATTACAGCACATCCGCCATTAATCTCCGTCAATGAACGGACAAAATGCCGATGTTGCTCCACAATTCCTTTGTCTAATACCTCATTAGTTATCAGTTGCGTAACATAAACCTCATCTATTTCCTTTTGTAATACGTCCATCCTGTAAAATGGTTATTATTCAGTATTGCTGCATATGAAGGCATGACCTACCTTTGCACCACAAAGATAATTAAATAAGAAACAACCATGAAACATTTAAAAATCAAAATCATGCCAATAGCCTTATTGGCAATAACAACATCTGTTATGGGACAAAGCCTGAACAAAATGAACTGGCTGAACGAGCCTCAACGATGGGAGATAAAAGAAGGTAACACTCTAGTGATGGACGTACCTACCAAAACCGATTTCTGGCGAATCTCCCATTATGGGTTTACAGTAGATGACGGGCCTTTCTACTATGCTACCTATGGTGGAGAATTCGAAGTGAAAGTAAAGATTACCGGCAACTACGTGACCACTTTCGACCAAATGGGACTGATGCTGCGCATTGACCATGAAAACTGGATAAAGACAGGAGTGGAATTTGTTGACGGCAAACAGAATGTAAGCACCGTAGTGACACACCGGACCAGCGACTGGAGTGTAGTACAGTTACCGGATGCCCCGCGTTCTATCTGGATAAAAGCAATCCGCCGACTGGATGCCGTAGAAATTTTCTACTCGCGTGATGACAAGGAATATATAATGACACGTGTCTGCTGGCTACAGGATAATTGTCCGGTTATGGTAGGATTGATGGGCGCTTGTCCCGACGGTAAGGGATTTACCGCCATATTCGAGGAATTCAAGGTAACCCCGCTGGCAGACCAACGGAGATTGGATTGGGCAAAGAAGCAGCAAAATAAATAAAAGCCTTATCGAATAAATGTTCTATTTTTAAGCTCAACATACAAACAAGTAGATATTAGTTTTACCTGACAGAAGGTTTTCCGCATAAATCATTGCAAGAATATACAGTTTTCAAAGGTACTTTTACATAAAAACAAGTAGAATATACACTTTTCACAGGTTATAAGAAATAGTTTCCCCGGTGTGAAACAAGTTGTTTCACACCGGGGAACACTTTGTTTCATTACGGGAAACACTCTGTTTCTTTAAAAGAAACACATAAAGCCATATTTCAGTGATGTTTCAGCTCTGGTTGGTATTAAAAACAAGCCAATACGAATATTACAAATTAACACAATATACAGCAATATTAAGTAACTTCATCCATTTTCACCTCATTCACCTATCAATATATTTACCATTCACCCATTTTAGCATAATAGAGACATTTACCAAATAGGATTCGCTTCCATTTTTCAGTTTCACCACAACATTGCCTGCATATTTAAGATTATGCAACGATAAAATATGCGTTTTTTAAGATTATCCTAAAAACCGTATGTATCTGTCCTTTTCTTTATCCAATACAGATTCATCCACACAATCACTCTTCCGGAAACTGGAATGTTCTATTATCACACTTCCCTTTTTAATAGATTTACTCCAATTTCCTATGACGTGCCCTTCGTGCAGGACTACCGGATAAAATAACCCATTATTGGTGAACGCTTTCGAATAATGTTCCAAAGGCAAAACATCCGTCCGGTCTTTATACCCAAGCAGATATTCATCATAGGAAGGCAGAAGATGCAGACAACCGGACACTTTCCCACGAGTCCGCGAAGAACTATGAATGTACCATGTCTGACCATTCCACTGTTCAGCGGTCAGTTCCGATTCTATCAGCCAGACCGCCTGTCTGGCTTCCGTTACCGGCAATCCCGACCACCAAATGAAATCCTGCAAAGCGGCGGGAGCATGACTACGGAAATAGCTGCGCGCCAAACGGGCCAATGCCTCATCTTTCGTTAGTTCGGGCATTGGCGGCACGCGTTCTTCCAAAAGTGCATATGTACATTTTCCTCCCTTATCCTCTCCACTACAAACGATACCTACTTGTTCCGCACGTGTCATAAAGCGGGTCATACGATGATTATCCGCTACAATCCCCGAACGGTTAAAATGTTCGGCAATCTCCTGTCGCGTCAGACTTTTCTTCCCACAAAGGATCTTCTCCAACAGATTATGGCTCTTCGTATAGAGTTCCTCGGAAATCTCCAGGTCATGTCCTTTTGCATAAGACTCATTGGCTGCTATAATGCGCCCCGCCGAAAGCTTCAGCATCCAACGGATATCCTCGGCTGTCACCAGATGCCATGTCGGCCGCATCACGTGAGTCCGCAGAATCTCACCTTCCTTCAAGGCCTTTTCCACGGTCTGAAACGTTGCCGATTTCAAACGCATTCCTACTGCCCACTTCACCATGGGATAATTCTGTGCCTGCATAGCTCCCATCCAGGACACAAGTTCCTTCGGTTGGCAGAAAAGAGGATTCAATAATTGCTGGTTCCGCAAACGGATATCCGGTATTTTCATTAGCTTCCTTTTTAAATATGATTGTAATTCGTCACGAATATAGCATTTATTTCAAATACGATTGTAATTTCCCTATTCCAAATTTTCTATTCTTTTTCTGACCATATAGCTGCATATATAGCAATTTATGCCTATTTTTGTCATCGCAAACCAAAGAAGATAGAAATGATGCTCTATAAACTCATCCCTCCTCCAGTGGTAAAAGCAACTATCCAGTTGCCGGCTTCTAAAAGTATCAGCAATCGTGCGTTAATAATTAACGCGTTGGCTAAAAGTAGTTATCCACCGGAGAACCTGTCTGATTGTGACGACACACGGGTGATGATAAAAGCCCTTACCGAAGGAAAGGCAACCATTGATATTATGGCTGCCGGAACCGCCATGCGCTTTCTGACCGCCTATCTGAGTGTAACTCAGGGAGAACGGACCATCACCGGTACGGCACGTATGCAACAGCGTCCGATACAGATACTGGTCGACGCGCTTCGTGAACTGGGAGCTGATATAGAGTATGTCTCCAATGAAGGATACCCGCCTTTATGTATCAAAGGGGCAGAACTGAAAGGAAATGAAATTACGCTGAAAGGAAATGTCAGTTCCCAATATATATCTGCCCTGTTGATGGTAGGTCCGGTACTCAAAGACGGATTGACTTTACATTTGAACGGAGAGATCATTTCCCGCCCTTATATTAATCTTACACTGCAACTGATGCAGGATTTCGGAGCCAGAGCGGCATGGACTTCCCCGAATAGTATCTCCGTTGCTCCTCAACCCTATCAGAGCGTTCCTTTCAAAGTAGAAAGTGACTGGAGTGCGGCTTCTTACTGGTATCAGATTGCAGCATTATCTTCAAAAGCGGAAATTGAGTTATTGGGATTATTCCGTAACAGTTATCAGGGAGACAGCCGGGGAGCAGAAGTTTTCTCACGACTGGGAATAACAACCGAATTTACCTCACAAGGCGTCAAACTAAAAAAGACAGGCAAAGCACCGGAAAGACTGGAAGAAGACTTTATTGACATACCTGATCTGGCACAGACGTTTGTCGTCACTTGTGCCATGATGAACATTCCTTTCCGCTTCACTGGACTACAAAGCTTGAAAATAAAAGAAACCGACCGTATTGCCGCCCTGCGAACCGAGCTTAAAAAGCTGGGATACGTTATCGAAGAAGAGAATGACAGCGTATTGATGTGGAACGGTGAGCGATGTGAACCGGAAGAAATTCCGATTATTGCCACCTATGAAGACCATCGGATGGCAATGGCATTCGCTCCGGCAATTATCTGCCACCCTACCATGCAAATCGCCGACCCGCAAGTCGTTACCAAATCATATCCGGGATATTGGGAAGACTTGAAGCAAGCCGGATTTCAGGTTATAAACGAAGACTAACACCGCCCCGTTACAGTGGAGATCTCAATAAAGATACAAGAACTATAAAAAACATGAAGAAAATAATCATTATAGGCGCAACTTCCGGCATTGGCCGCGGGCTGGCGGAAGCGTATGTTCAAGAAGATTGCCTCATAGGAATTACCGGTCGCAGAGAAAACCTGCTACAAGAGATATGTGTCCGGAATAAAGATAAACTATTCTATCAAGTATGCAACATCACCGAAACGCATACCACTATCCAATGCCTGGAAACACTCGTACAAAAAATGGGTGGAATGGATATACTGATAATCTGTGCCGGCACAGGAGAGCTCAATCCCGAGCTTTCTTACCAACTGGAAGAACCGACTTTATTGACCAACGTAATAGGATTCACCAACATAGCCGATTGGGGATTCCGCTATTTTGAACAGCAGAAGAGCGGGCATTTAGTCACTATCTCTTCCGTAGGCGGTACGCGTGGCAGCGGTGTCGCACCTGCCTACAATGCATCGAAAGCCTATCAAATCAACTACATGGAAGGGTTAAGGCAGAAAGCAACCAAATCCCCCTACCCCATCCATACAACAGATATCCGTCCGGGATTTGTAGATACAGCGATGGCTAAAGGAGAAGGATTGTTCTGGATTACTCCGGTAGACAAAGCCGTGAAACAGATAAAAAGAGCTATTCACAAAAAAAGAAAGGTAGCTTTCATTTCCAAAAGATGGAAATATATAGCTATATTATTCCGTCATTTACCGGCTGCCATTTATTGCCGGATGTAGCGACTGATAATAGTTTATACGGATATCGGTATCTACCGGATTTCAGCCATGTCTGTAATCCTTCCCAAACATATTGCCCCAATAATGACGACTGACTCATAACCAAACAAGATTAATGCAATAAGAGAGGATTTTAAGAATAAGTAATTAATGATGGAAGAATAAGTTCTTTCAGAACTAGGGTGATTTATAAATTAGAATTAACAATACAAATATATAATATATTTTAATATATCACGCTCATTTATAGAAAATATATCAAATTCGGGTGCATTATTTCTTATTTAAAGCACAATAATACGTATTTCATATTCAATTCTGCTATAAACACATCTCTCATTTCCTTGAATATTATTATTCTATCAAGTAAAAACAGCCGGTTGGCAAATATCAAAAAAGGTAGATAACAAGTAGAAAATACAGCGTTGTAAAGGAGCGGATTCCGGAGTTTAAAGTTTCAGAACCGTTATTATATATCAGGATAAGTTCTGAAAGGACTTATTAAGAAGTTACTCCGGACACTAGGAAAAAACTTTAAATTCAATGCTATGTTAAAACAACTAAAGTCAGTTAGCATGTTGTTGTTTCTACTGACAATGTCAGCAGGAACCGTTTATTCGGAGACTGGTAGAAGCATTTTGAATGTTTCCGCTGTACAGCAGGGTACTACTTGCAAAGGTGTAGTAAAAGACGCAGTAGGTGAAACCATTATCGGCGCATCCGTTGTAGTCAAAGGTACAACGAACGGTACAATCACCGGACTTGACGGTGATTTCTCTTTAAGCAATGTAAAGGCAGGAGACATTATCGTCATCTCTTTCGTAGGGTATCAAACCCAGGAAGTCAAATTCACAGGACAATCATTGAATATCATCTTGAAAGATGATACCCAAAAGTTGGATGAAGTCGTTGTCGTCGCCTTCGGTACACAAAAGAAAGTGAATGTGACAGGAGCCGTATCCACTGTGGGAGCGAAAGAAATTGCAGCACGTCCCGTCAATTCCACTATCGAAGCCTTACAAGGTGTAGTTCCGGGCATGAACATCTCTACCGGTGACGGTGGCGGTTCCTTAGGTTCGGATAAAAAATTCAACATTCGTGGCGTCGGAACGATTGGTGCCGGCTCGAAGGTAGAACCATTGGTACTCATTGACGGCATGGAAGGGGACATGAACGCGATCAATCCACAGGACATTGAGAATATTTCCGTACTGAAAGATGCGGCTGCTTCTTCCATTTATGGTTCCCGTGCACCGGGTGGAGTAATCCTGATTACGACAAAGAAAGGTAAATCGGGAAAGACGGTAGTCAACTATAACAACAACTTCCGTTTCGTATCTCCGTTGAATATGCCGGAAATGGCTGATTCCTATAACTTTGCACTGGCTATTAACGACCAGTTGACCAATGGCGGACAAACTCCTATGTACAGTGCCACAAAACTTCAACAAATTCTGGATTTCCAGGCAGGAAAAGGCACACAGTATATGTGGCCTACCGATGCAGGAAGATGGAACTCATTCGATGATCCCCAACGCAAAGACGTGATGCCTGCCGGCAACACCGACTGGCTGAAAACATTGTTCGGCAACAGTTTCACTCACGAACATTCATTGAGCGTGAACGGTGGTACGGATAAGATACAATATTATCTTTCAGCCAACTATCTCGACCAAGGCGGTCTGTTGAAATTTGGTGATGACAACAAGCAACGATACGCTTTTACAGCAAAAATCAATGCCGACCTTACTAAATGGTTAAAGATAAGTTATAGTATGCGTTTCAACCGCACAGACTATGAAGCTCCTTCATTTGCCGGCGGAGATATCAAGAGTAATGTATTCTATTTCGACGTATGCCGCTATTGGCCTGTCATCCCGGTAGTAGACCCGAACGGGTTTTACACTGTTGAATCCAAGATTTACCAATTAACAGAAGGTGGACGCTACAAATCGCAAAAAGACGTAATGGCACATCAGCTCGCTTTCATCATGGAACCTATCAAAGACTGGAAAATCAATGTAGAGCTAAACTACCGCTCCAACTATGATTTCAATCACACCGATTATCAAACCGTTTATGGATATGATGTAAACAAAGATCCTTATATAATAGCCAACCAAACTTCCAGTGTTACGGAATATGCTTATAAGAGCAATTTCTTCAATCCGAATATATTTACCGAATATAACAAATCGCTGGAAAGCGGACACAACTTTAAAGTGATGCTGGGTTTCCAAAGCGAGTTGTTCAAACAACGGGACATTACTGCTTCACAAGATGGTATCATGTCGGGAGTTGCCACATTAAACACTACCCAGACGAATGCACAGAACAGGGGTGGATATAGCGAATGGGCAACTGCCGGATTTTTCGGACGTCTCAACTACGATTATAAAGGACGTTATCTAGCAGAAGTCAATATGCGTTATGACGGAACATCACGTTTCCTCCGGGACAACCGCTGGAATCTGTTCCCGTCCTTCTCTCTTGGATGGAACATTGCCCGTGAAGCATTTTTCGAGGATTTTACCGACTTAATCAGTACATTCAAAATACGAGGCTCGTGGGGTGAACTAGGTAACCAGAATACAGACAACTGGTATCCGTTCTATCGCACCATCGACATTAACAAAGACCAATGGGGCAATTACGCATTGGGCGGCTGGCTGGTAAACGGTGCAAAACCGAACATTTCCAAGGAATCCGCCCTGGTATCTTCCTTGCTGACTTGGGAAAAGACACAAACACTGGATCTAGGTTTCGACCTGTCGATGCTCAACAACCGCCTGAATGTAACATTCGACTACTTCCAACGGAAATCCAAAGATATGGTAGGCCCTGCGCCCGAACTCCCCAACCTACTGGGTATTGATGTCCCCAAAGTAAATAACCTCGACATGACTTCCAAAGGTTGGGAAATACAGGTGAACTGGCGCGACCAAATCCGTGATTTCAAATATGGAGTTACCTTATCCTTGTCGGACAATCAGGTAGTCATCGACAGATATCCCAACCCGTCAAACACAATTCTCGATAAGGACAATAATAATACATATTACGCAGGTGCTCATGTAGGGGACATATGGGGATTCCAGACAGTCGGCATCGCAAAAACCGATCAGGAAATGAAAGATCATCTTGCCAGTATGCCTAATGGTGCACAAGACGTACTGGGTTCAGGTTGGGGAGCCGGTGATGTCATGTATGCCGACTTGAATGGCGACGGTCAGATAAGCAGAGGAAACAAGACCCTTGCAGACCATGGCGATTTGAAAAAGATCGGTAACAGTACACCACGCTATAACTTTGGCTTGAATCTGGATGCCGCATGGAAAGGCTTCGATCTGAAGCTGTTCTTCCAGGGAACTATGAAACGTGACTATATGCCGGGAAGTGGCTCTACCATGTTCTGGGGAGCAGTAGGTTACTGGCAGACTAACTTCTTCAAGCAACATCTGGACTATTTCCGTGGAGCAGATACGACCAATCCGTTAGGCCCCAATCTGGGCGGTTATTATCCTCGTCCTCTTGAGAACGACAGAAACCGCAATCCGCAGACCCGCTACTTGCAGAATGCAGCTTATTGCCGACTGAAGAACGTGACTTTAGGCTATACATTACCCAAATCACTGACAGAAAAGTTCTGTGTGAACAACCTTCGCTTCTTTGTTTCGGCAGAAAACTTATTCACCATTACCAATCTGGCTGACACATTCGATCCCGAAACTGTCGGTATCGGCAACTGGGACGGATGTACCTATCCATTATCCAAGACTGTATCATTCGGTTTAAGTGCAACTTTTTAAATGACAGACGATTATGAAAAAACATATCAAACTTTTGACAATAGGAACATTGCTGTTGGGCGGACTGACCGGTTGCAATGATTTTCTGGACAGGGAACCTCTGGACAAAGTTATTCCCGAAAAATATTTCGCATCCGAAAGTGATTTGGCTGCTTACACTATCAATGCTTATCCGTTCGAAACCGTGACGGACGCGTATGGCATTAACTTCTTCGGCAAAGATAACGATACTGATAACCAAGCCAGCGGTGACTCCCCGGCATTCTGGATACCCGGTCAGAAGAAAGTTCCGTCGGGCGAAGGCGACTGGGACTGGAAGAAGATACGTGCCTGCAACTATTTCTTCGACAACACTTTACCTAAATTCGAAGCGGGTACCATCACCGGCAATCAGGATAATGTAAAACATTACATCGGAGAGATGTATGTGATACGTGCATATAATTACTATAAATTGCTGGTTTCTTTAGGAGATTTGCCCATCATCACCACAGCATTGCCCGACGTAGAAGAGACTTTGGTGGAATCCAGCAAACGTCAACCACGTAATAAGGTGGCACGTTTCATTCTCGACGATTTGCAGAAAGCAACGGAATTATTGCTCGACAAAGGTCCCGGTGGCAAGAACCGTATCAGCAGAAATGTAGCACATTTGCTACGCGCGCGTGTCGCCCTCTTCGAAGCAACCTGGGAAAAGTACCATAAAGGGACGGCATTCGTACCCGGTGGAAAAGGATGGCCGGGCAATCCCGCAGACGTGAGCGGTTTCAACATTGACACAGAAATAGCTTATTTTCTTGACGAAGCCATGAAATCGTCCAAAGTAGTGGGTGACTATATTGTCGGAAAACTGGCAGAGAACACCGATACTCCCGAGGGAATGAATGCCAGTCTGGCTTCCATCAACCCTTATTACACTATGTTCTGTGATGAGAATATGGAAGGATACGATGAAATTCTGATGTGGAAACAATTCAAGGAGGGGTTGGTGACAAGTAACCTGCAAATGGAACTGGAACGCAACGGCGGCGGTTCCGGATGGACTCGCGGCATGGTCAACTCTTTCCTGATGCGCAACGGGCTTCCGATCTATGCGGACGGTTCGGGTTATGACCGCAATTGGGAAAAGAAAGGAGTCAACTCCACCTTGCAAAACCGGGATTCACGTATTGTTATCTTTACCAAAAAGCCGGGTGATGCGAATACGGAAGATGAGGGTGACGTGAATTATTACGGCAATGACGGTACTCCCAGCTATTGTTCTATCCGCTTCATTTATGGAGACAAGGGAAGTCTGGCGACAACAGGTTTCATCATCAAGAAAGGCAAACATTATTCCAGTCATATGGCCAATGACCACAGTGCAGGAACATCAGGCGGTATTGTTTTCCGTGCCGCGGAAGCCATGTTGATCTACATGGAAGCTTCCTACGAAAAGAACGGCAGAATTGACGCGACAGCCGACGGATATTGGAAAGCTTTACGCCGGCGTGCCAAAGTGGATGAAGACTATAACAAGACAATTACCGCGACACAAATGAGCGAAGAAGCCAAAGGTGATTTCGGTGCTTATTCTCACGGGCAACTGATAGATGCGACATTATATAATATTCGCCGTGAACGCCGCAACGAACTTTGTGCAGAAGCTTTGCGTTGGGAAGACCTGAAGCGCTGGCGTGCATGCGACCAGCTAATATCCAAACCTTACCGTGTGGAAGGTATGTTATACTGGGGGAGTGACTATGAAGAGCAACTGCAAGACTTATGTAAAGTAGACCCGGCAGAAGGCAATATGTCTTCATCCGATTTAAGTAAATATATCCTTCCGTACGAAAAAATCACGAAGAATAACCTGATAGCAGGGCAGAACGGCTTCCTCTTTACTCCGGCTCATTATCTGAATCCGATAGGCATGGCTGTATTCCGCCAGACTGCTTCGAACAAAAATGACTTTACAAGCTCAGTGGTTTATCAGAATCCCGGTTGGAAAATTGAGGGAGATACTGGTGCACAACCAGTAGAATAGCAATAAAAAAAGATAAAGGCTACACTCATTGATTTCATAAATAAATCGACCTTACCATTATATGATCAGCCTTTATCTGAACTGTCTGTCATTCAGAGCGTAGCGAAGAGTCCCCACTCCTGAACAAATAAAAAGGAGTTCTTCACTACGCTCCGGATGACATATTTTTAAAATGACTTTTCATTCGCCATTTTCCACATATTCAGGAAAGATGCCTTGGTGATTTCCACAATCTTATCCCAGTTCAACCGGTCGGCGTGATCGGATGGTTGGTGATAATCGGGATGTCCGTCCGTATGATACCATATGATAGGAATACCCACCTTGGCAAATGTCCCGTTATCACTGCCGCCTATCGGATTATCCCACGCACGATAGTCCGGTTCTAACTGCAAACCGTATTTCTTAATATCTTCTTTCAGCCAATCACCGAAAGCAGGATGAGCAGCCGTATAAAAATAGACTACATGACGGGGGGGGTCGGGTTTGTTATTACGGCCAATCATATCAAAGTTCAGATAACCCTTGATTTGAGACAGAAAAGGACAAGTCTGCACAAAGTATTTCGAGCCTAACAGTCCTTTTTCTTCTCCATCCCAAAAAGCGAAGATGACATTTCTTTCCGGTTGCTGTCCGCTAGCTACAAAAGCACGGGCTATTTGCAACACAGCCGATACACCGGATGCATTATCATCGGCGCCATTATAAATTTGGTCACCATCGAGTGCAGGGTCTATCCCTAAGTGGTCGAAATGCGCGCCTACAATCACATATTCCTTGTTATTTTTACCGGGAATCATACCTAATACATTCCTCATGGAGAGCTTTTGGTGCACTTCCTGCTTTAGTTTGGCAATAGAATCGGGATGGACTTCCAGGCGTCCTTTCTTCTGACGCTCTTTGCGATAGGCATCAAAAGGTTGAAAATAACTGTCGGCCAAAGGTTGTACGCCCATCCATTGCAATAAAGAAGCAATGTATTCCGAGGATACATACGAACCATGAAATCCCGCTTCACGCCCTTGAAGTTCGTCTGCCGCTAGAAAGCCGATAGTGGATTCGGCAGAAGAGCGGTTGATAGTATTCAGGCCTTTGTCCACGGGAGACTGGGCAGAGACAAATATCGTTCCGCCCAATAAAAAAGAAATAAGTAAATAAAATCTTCTTTTCATTAGATTTGAGTTCATGTTAACAATCAGTTTTTATTCGTGTCTATATACCAGTTTTTATTTTCAAGTATGCTCATATCGCAGCCCTTCTCTCCTGAATTATCATAGAAAGATATTCGATAATCCTTTCCGTGTTCAGGGGTGGATGGTTTGGGAAGGGAAACTAGTGCATCAAATATTTCATTTAATGTATTTGCTTTCAGGTTACAAGAATGACAACGTAGTATTTGTACCAAATTATTTGCAGGGATTGATAAGTGGTTCAGATTCCTGTTGAAACTACAATCCAGAAAACGAATCGACCGATGATTTGATAAATCTAACGTTGTCAGTTTATTAGAGCGACAGCTAAATTCCGAGAGCACAGGTAATCTATCTAAAAAGTCTAATGAACTAAAAGCGCAGTTTTGTATAAATAACCCGGAAATAGCCATATCCTCTTCAAAGTCAATGGCAGTCAGAGGGTTGTTATTACAATATAAAGTCCGCAACGCAGGCGTTCCTTTCAAAGAAAGAGTGGTCAACCCGTTTCCGGCACAATTCAAGTCCTTCAGTTTTGGCAGGTTTAGTATATTCAAGGAAGTCAACCGGGGATTTGTATAGATGTCCGCTCTTTCCAATTGTTTACACTGGGTTATATCAAGACGTTCCAAATCAGACCAGTTGCCGATATTTATATCTTCCACATTAGGGCAACAACCGCTCAGGTCAAGCTCCGTAGTGCCCGAAAAACTATTTAGATTCAAACTTCTTATTCCAGGCAAATATCCCATACGAAGATTTGTTGCAGGAAGAAGTAGACCGCTTATACTAAGGAAGTCTAACTCTTCCGCCCATATCCTCACCTGATAAATTTTCTTGTTTCCATATTTATAATTTATAGGTCCGGTCGTTCCCGGGTCTTCTATCTTTTGCAGACGCCCGTCTCCCCATTCAATAGCCATTCTTCCACCGCCGGCAATCACTTCTATCTGCTTCCAGTCACTGGCAACCTCTACTGTAAACTGAACCGTATTATCGTCCGTCAATTCAGGAATTTCAATATCATCTCCAAAGATTCTTTTATCTTCCACACAAGATGTGAATCCGAAAAATAAGCATATTCCTACCAGACCGGAGAGCAATTTATTAAATTTCATGGCTTTATATTTAAGTTAGCAACACACAAAAGTAAGAAAAGAAATAGATATCATACACCGATAGAATGCAAATTTATAAGTAACTTTGCAGAAATTTGATTTAGTACGATTATGTGGATACTCATTATAGGTCTGGTATTGCTGGGTGTTATCGCACTGATAGCCGGAATCATCCGCAACAAGAGACTGCAAAAGAAAATAGAGAGAGGCGAACTGGATCGCATGCCGGAAGTGAAGGAGGTGGATACCGAATGCTGCGGACAACATGAAGTGTGCGAAAAAGACAGCCTGTTGGCTGCTGTCAGCAAGAAGATAGAATATTATGATGATGAAGAACTGGATCAGTTCATGGGTCGCGAAGGGAATGCGTACACGGAAGAAGAGACAGAACTGTTTCGGGATGTACTGTATACCACCAGAGATGATGAAGTGGCCGGATGGGTGCGCAGCCTACAACTTCGTGGCATCGAATTGCCGGACGAGCTTAAAGATGAAGTGTTCCTGATCATCGGAGAAAGAAGAATCGTAGAGAAGAAAGAAGACTGACAAACACAGACCTTGTTTATCAGATTCGTAATTCAGAACTTATAATTAGTAAATTAAATCAGTGGATCTACTACAATATACATTCTTTCAACATGCCCTGTTAGGGAGTCTGCTGGCAAGCATTGCCTGCGGGATTATAGGTACATACATCGTCACCCGCCGCCTGGTATTTATCAGTGGCGGAATTACCCATGCTTCTTTTGGGGGGATAGGATTAGGGTTGTTTGCGGGAATTTCCCCGATACTTTCCGCTGCTGTCTTTTCCGTGTTATCCGCTTTTGGCGTTGAATGGCTTAGCAGGCGGAAAGATATGCGCGAAGATTCCGCTATTGCCGTATTCTGGACGTTGGGGATGGCATTAGGAATCATGTTCAGCTTTCTGTCGCCGGGATTCGCTCCCGACCTCTCCGCCTATCTTTTCGGGAATATCCTGACTATCAATCAGGCTGACTTATGGATGCTCGGCATACTGGCGCTGATACTGACAGGATTCTTTTACCTGTTTATCCAACCTATTGTATATATCGCTTTCGACCGTGAGTTTGCGCGTTCACAGAAGATTCCGGTAGAGATATTTGAATATGTGCTGATGATGTTTATCGCACTGACGATTGTTGCCTGTCTGCGTATGGTAGGTATCGTGCTGGCCATCTCCCTTCTCACCATTCCGCAGATGACTGCCAACTTATTCACTTATAGTTTCAAAAAAATAATCTGGCTGTCCATCGGTATCGGCTTCTTGGGATGCCTGGGCGGATTGTTCATTTCTTATCATTGGAAAGTCCCTTCGGGAGCTTCCATTATATTTTTCTCAATCCTGATTTATGTTGTTTGCAAAATAGGAAAGAGTTGTTGCAGGAAATAGTCATTATAATAGATTAGTATATGGAAATCAAAATTCAATCACTGGAAAGTATCCATGAAGCAGCCCGCGAATTCATCGCTGCTATGGGCGACAACACTGTATTTGCTTTATACGGAAAGATGGGTGCCGGCAAAACGACATTTGTCAAAGCACTCTGCGAAGAATTGGGCGTGGAAGACGTTATCAGCTCACCCACCTTTGCCATCGTCAACGAATATCGTTCGGACGAGACAGGGGAATTGATTTATCACTTCGACTTTTACCGTATCAAGAAACTAAGCGAAGTGTACGACATGGGATACGAAGATTATTTCTACAGCGGCGCTCTTTGCTTCATCGAATGGCCGGAGCTCGTAGAAGAACTGCTGCCGGGTGACGCTGTGAAAGTGACGATTGAAGAATTGGAAGACGGAAGCAGAGTCATCAAACTATGACCGGACAATATATCGTACAAGGAATCTTTGCGCTGGCAGGAACTGTCTCCCTGCTGGCGTCGTTGCTCAACTGGGACTGGTTCTTCACAACACGCAATGCACAGACCATTATCCGTAACGTAGGACGAAACCGTGCACGACTCTTTTATGGCATATTGGGAATTATCATCATTGGCATGGCTGTTTTCTTTTTTATAGAAACTCGAAAAGCCATCACTCTTTGACGCTACTTTTTGTCAGACAAAAGAACAAAAGCGCAAAAGATTACAAAAATATACTCTTTTGTTCTTATGTCTAAAGCAACTGCCGTGCTTTCATCTCCAAATACTTATTAATCACATCAATCGAAAGATTCTCCGGTGTAGTCAATAAGGAATAAATACCATTCTGTTTCAAGGTAGAAACAACCAGTCGTTTTTCATAAGCGAACTTTTCTGCAATCACATGGCGGTAATAGCCTTCCGTATCTTTGGCAGGAGTGGCAATGTATTCCTTCAATTCGGCATCTTCGAAAAAGACAACGAGCAGACGATGTTGGCGGTTCAGTTGTTTCAAATAAGCCAACTGTCTGTTCATACTGGATATACCGGAGAAATTCGTATATAGCACCAAAAGACTCCTTTTGCTGACATGCTTGTTCAGATGAACACAAAGAGCCGAGAAATCCGTTTCCCCGAAAGTTGTCTTCTGGCTGTAAAGCTTTTCAAGTAATGTCTGCATATGCCCCGGCTGCCTGGAAGCAGGAACAAACGTATCGAAATGCCCGTCAAAAGTCACCAATCCCGCTTTGTCCTCTTTCCGCATTGCCACATACGAAAGTACCAACGAAGCGTTTATCGCATAATCCAGTAAAGTCATTCCACGAAAAGCCTGCTGCATCACTCTACCCTTGTCTATCACATTATAAATCTGCTGTGAACGTTCATCCTGATAAACATTCACCATAAGTTCATGCCGGCGGGCACTCGCTTTCCAGTTTATCGTACGGTAATCATCGCCTTTCACATATTCCTTTATCTGCTCGAATTCGGTATGATGACCTATCCGGCGAATACGCTTTATTCCCAGTTCGGTAAGATTATCACTGATAGCCAGCAATTCATACTGATGAAGCATCAGATAAGACGGATATACTTTTATATCCATCGGTTCGCCGCAAGTGTACCGACGGGAAACCAAACCTATCCGTCCGGTTACAAAAATCCGGATATGCCCGAAAGGATAAACACCCCGGCGAGTAGGCCGAAGCCGGTAACTGACTGTCTTTCCTTCGTTTGCCCGGAGTTCTACACGAAAGTCAATATCTCGTTTTTGAAATATAAAAGGTATTTCATCAATGATTTCCAAAGAAACAGGACGCGGATAACTGCTCTCCACCCGAATGCTCACTTCGTTCTCGTCTCCATTGGAGAAACGGTCGGCACAATGGCGGAATGCCTGAATCCCACGAATAGAATAAAGCAGATAACCATCCGCCAACACAGTCAGGAAAAAGGCAAAAAGCACCCATTGCCCGATGACAAAAAGCGGAGCAAAGGCGTATCCACTACCCAACAAGAGGATAATTACGACGAGGGCAATATAGAAACGACGGGTTAAATACATCTACTTGGGAACCTCTACCTTATCAATCAATCTCTGCGTCACTTTCACAGGAGAATAACCTTCCATTTCCGCTTCCGCAGTCAGGATAAGACGGTGCTGAAGCACGTAAGGAGCTACAAACTTAATATCTTCCGGCGTTACGAAGTCCCGTCCCTGCAAGAGAGCGTATGCTTTCGAAGATTGCAGCATGGCTACGGATGCACGTGGAGAAGCTCCCAAGTATACCGCTTTGCTGGTACGCGTCTGTTGCACAATCAAGGCGATGTATTGAAGCAGCGTACGGTCTACGAATACCTGATTCATAAAAGCACGGAGCGACAGAAGTTCTTCTTTTGTGATGGAAGGCGTGATGTTGTCCAGTTTCACCAATGCAGCATTGGTATGATGACGCTCAAGGATATTCACTTCCTCTTCAAGGGAAGGATAATCCATCGTAATCTTCATCAGGAAACGGTCGAGTTGCGCTTCGGGAAGTTTGTACGTTCCTTCCTGCTCCACAGGATTCTGTGTGGCAAGAATCGTATATAGTTCGCCCATCTGGTGCGTAGTTCCGTCGATACTGATCTGACGTTCTTCCATTACTTCAAACAGAGCCGACTGCGTCTTGGCAGGGGCACGGTTGATTTCGTCAACCAATACGATATCCGCAAAAATCGGCCCCTGATGGAAATCAAAGCCGTTGGTTTTCATGTTGAATACCGTTGTGCCCAATACATCACTTGGCATCAAGTCCGGTGTAAACTGGATACGGCTGAAGTCAGCATCAATCAGGCGGGCAGTCAAACGTGCCAACAGTGTCTTTGCAACTCCCGGCACTCCTTCTATCAGTACATGACCGTTAGCCAGAATTGCCGTCAGCACCAAATCCACCGTCTGCTCCTGCCCGACAATGACGGAAGCAATCCGGTCTTTCAACTCCTGTATCTTCCCGGAAAAGAGAGTTAAATCCACTCGCTGTTCTGTATTCTCTTCCATAAATTTCTTCTTTAGATATGATTGATTATTTCATTCATTTTATCAATAAACACTTTCATCTGCTCCGAATCAATGGCACGTCCACCGTAAAGCACCGGCCTGACTCCATGGATAAATTTCGCAATTTCTCCGGCATCCATCCCCGTCTTCCGGGCAATCCGTTCGAAAGAACGTTTGTCATCCGCCACTTCCTCTATATCCACCTGAATTTCCCTCCGCAACTCTTCTGTCAAGTAAGCAAACTTCTTGCGAACCAAGTCAACATGGTCTTTCTTCTGAAAATAAAGAGTACCTATCAATTCTGTAAATTCAAGCGATTTGTTGGCCGGTTCACGGACAACAGGAATAGCCCGCTGCCGTCTCTTCGCGGTGAATATCATAAAGAGCAGGATGGTAATCATCGTCAGATACAAAGCCCAACGAAGCGGCTGGTGCGCAAGCAGATAGCGCAAAGGTGACTGTTGCACCTGTGCCGTCGCCTTCATATATCCCTCGCTACGGACAATAGGAAGTTCTCCCATCTGCGATAGCAGGCGGAATATATAATTCGCATTATTTTCGTCCAATACTCCATAGTTCGTAAACAACAACGGAGTAGATACAAGTATAATTTCTCCCTCACCCCACGGACGTGCCATAGCCAGCAACGGATGATAATTACTGTACACTTTTACCGAATCAGAATCAGCCAACGCATCACCGATAGCATCCGTCATATCTTTTTCTGCCAACTTCCGTATCACCTTCGAATCATAACGCCTGAAACTGGAATTACAAAATTGCGGATAACAACGGTATAGCCGGCGGGAATAAACAGAATCGGCAACCCAATAAATACTGTCTTTCCTGAAAATGGAAGAAGCGTATTTCCTGAAAGCAGCCGCATTAAAATGAGAATATGTACAATAAAATCCCAACGTATCTTCCAGTAATTTAGGATAGTTATTACTTACCAACATTATCTTATTCCCCCGTTCCGCCATTTTCAATAAAGCATTTACATCCGCTTTCACCATAGACAAGGTATTGGCAATCATCAGTATTCCCATCTTGTCTACCGTATCTTCTTCCATCTGATAGAAGGTTTCCTTGGACAGGGAATAGCCATGCGGCAAAGAAGAAGACAGCAGACTGTCGAACAACGCACAACCGAGAGGTTGCTCGTCATAGTGGCTGAAAGTAGGTGTCCACACAAACTTCTTCGGCAGATTATACTCTATCGCAAACATTATCAGCAGGAAAGCTACAATAAAGACGATAAACCAGCGACTCGCTTTCATAAGACGCCTCCTTTCCTTATTTCTTCCTGCAAGGTCTGCATGGTGCGGAAAAGTTCTTCCGTTGCCTCAAAATTTCCGTAACGTACCCTTAAGAAATGATTGGTAAGCTGACGGAAAGCCGGTAGCCGGACTTCAGTAAGATATTGTGTAGGCGTTTTGTAAGGTTGCCAGTCGATACGTTCCGCATCACTTAGCTGTTTCAATGTCTGCAAATAAAGTAAACGCACCGCTTCGCGGTAGTCCTGACGAGAAAGCGCATCGGTAATCCCTCCCGGAAAATCTACGCCATAAATCGTATCTTCCCCTACTGTATAAGGCAATGCGTTCTTACGTGAACGCATGAACAGTTCGGGACGTTTTCTATAGACGAACCAAATAATCAGGAGCAGGATAATAATAGCAATACATATCAGGATAAGCCCTGAATATTCTTCAGCAAAACGGCTGCCGAATATTTTGCGCATGAATTCCCCGAACTGTTTACTGATCCACTCGAACAGGTTAAGTTCGGGAGTAATCAACTCACGGTTATAGTTATATGCCGGATCAGACTGCCAAAGGGCAATCTGCGCCGTATCACAGACCAATGTATCAGCCGGGGAAGTGATATTCATCTATTCGGGAGTTGTTTCAGAGTTTGTCGAAATTGTCAATATCGCTTTCTACCGTAATGCTGTCTACTACTTCGGATGCATGGCCATACTGATAAACCAAGCCGACAATGCTGAATATGGCTGATAGATAAGAACCATACAACATCAGAATAGAGAACAGATATTGCGCAAAGTTCAGTCCGACGGATGAAGCAACTTCACCACCGTCACTCATGGCAAAAATCATTTTCACAATATAGATAACGTACCATGGAATAGAAACAATTCCTTGCAGCACGCTGGCAATGATCCCCATCACAATCAAAATCAAAAAGACTCCCCCCCAAGTGGCAAATCCCAACCGGAATGTTTTCTTGAATGTCTCGCCCAATGAAATATCCTCAAACAAATAGATAGGGGCCATCAGAGCTAAAGGTATCATGAATGCAAACAACAACGGGAAAGTGAGCAGTAGTGTAAAAGGAGTCAACACAGCCAACAGCACCATGACAACAATGACAAACAGGAATAAGAAACTGATAACTACCCCCATGATAAACAATCTCTTGACATTGTGAAGCAACAACGGCTTTATGTCACTGAATGCAATGCCGTTCAATCGTTCTTCACGCTCATTATACAATCGAACCATTGCATAAATCAAGGAGGTCAACAATAAAGCACCCAAACATGAAAAGAAGATTACTCCCGCATAATTCAATGCAAATGCAGGTCCCAGCATAGCGAAAGGATTGTCGCCCACTCTTCCTGCTGACTGCATGGCGCTCATATCTATCATACTTCCCATCAACCCGCTGAAATTGGCAGCTTGAATCAAGCAGATAGGGAGCATCAGATACGTTGAATACTTGAACAACTGTTTCCAATTCTCTTTTATAAAGTCAAAAGAAGCGTTCAACTTTTCGCCAAAGGGGCGTTTTACGTACATTGCAATCTTAGGTTTCTGTGATTCCATGTTTTTTTCTATTTGGTAAATAAATATAGTAGAAAATGATAAATGCTAAAGAAGTGAGGATCACACCCAGCCTCAACATATCAGGAAGTTCGGTGTGACGGGTGATGAAGCCTTCGATAAAGCCGGCCATGATAAATACAGGGACAGTACCGATAACGATTTTCAGTCCCCGCTTCGCTCCTCTCCGAAAAGATTCCAGTCTTGAATAAGTTCCGGGAAACAACCATCCGTTACCTAAGGCCAATCCGGCAGCACCGGCTACGATAATCGCCCAAATCTCAAGTGTTCCGTGCAGCCAGATAGCAAGGCTGGATTCCCAAAGCAAATCGTGTTGATGAAAGAAGGTCTGAAAAGCTCCCACCATAATTCCATTGGACAGAAGCATATATCCTGTACCGAAACTGGTAAACAGTCCCATTACAAAACAGTTGAAAGACACCATCACATTATTGAGCGTAATTCCCAAAAACATAGGAACTTCTGAAGAGCCGCCATATACCGCCATCGGTTCCCCATTGGCAATATTCTCCAACGTCATATCCACATAGCCGTTTCCCAAAATCAAACGGACAAAATCAGGATCATTCGCGGCAGATAAAACGCCAATCAAGACACTGGCTATAAAAATAAGAAAGGAAGTCATCAGTTCACGGCGTGCGTCATACATTGTTTGCGGAACTTCCCGTGTCCAGAAGGTAATAATTCGCCCCCACTTCTCGCGCTTGTTCCGATAGATTTCGTTGTGCAATGCTGAAGCCAGGTTATTCAAATAAATCGTAATGCGGGATGCCGGGAAGTGTGTCTGGGCAAATGCCAGGTCAGCAGTCAGATCCGTATAGGCGTCGGCAAGTTGGTCGGGGGACAGGCTTCCCGCCCGTTCCACTACCTTCTCAGTCTCTTTCCATTTTTCAATGTTCCGACGGATAAACGTAACTTCTTTCATGCTTTTCAAGCGTTTTCGGATAAGTTTTGTCCGAAAGCAGAAGCAAAAGTAAGAGAATTAGATTATATTTGCAACGGAATCCTAAAAATGTTTAACCCAAAATGGCAGAATCTACGATAATCACCGGACAATTCGTCCGTATCAGCCAAACACCCGCCAGTATCGGCGAGCGATTTCTGGCATTAGTCATCGATTATTTCCTGATCGTGGTTTATGTATATTCTACAATTGCCCTTTTAATGGAGCTTCGGTTATCATCGGGATTCAAAACATTCTTTTTCCTGTGTATCATCTATTTACCGATACTTGGCTATTCTTTTCTTTGCGAGACATTCAATCATGGACAGAGCTTCGGTAAGAAGTTAATGAATATTCGTGTTGTCAAGGTAGACGGCTCTACTCCTACCGTCAGTTCTTATCTGCTACGCTGGCTCCTTTTCATTATTGACGGGCCATTGACAAGTGGTTTAGGAATTTTTGTTATCCTGCTCACCAAAAACAGTCAACGACTGGGTGATCTTGCCGCGGGCACTATGGTGATTAAAGAAAAGAACTATCGCAAGATACACGTCAGTCTTGACGAATTCGATTACCTGACTAAAAATTATCATCCGGTCTATCCGCAATCTGCGGATTTATCACTGGAACAAGTAAATGTGATTACCCGGACTTTGGAATCAGGTGAGAAAGACCGGGCACGCCGAATTACGGCACTCGCAAAAAAAGTACAATCACTCCTTTCTATCACTCCGCGAGAGGGCAATCAGGAGAAGTTTCTTCAGACAGTATTGAGGGATTATCAATATTATGCGCTGGAAGAAATATAATTCGTTTTTTATCTTTACCTTTGTTCGTATAGAATAAAAGCAGAACGAATATGACAACTTCACCAACCAACTGCTCACTGCGTACAACAATCCGCTTTATGAAGAAGTAACCACTAACGACAGTTTCCTGCATACTTTCTTCAAAATGATAAAGAAAGGTATAGGAGAAGGAAGCATTCGTACTTGTTTCTGCACAGGTGTATTGCCGGTCACCATGGACGATTTGACCAGCGGATACAACATTGCCGAAATACTGACTTTGGAGCCTACCTTCCTGAATATGCTGGGCTTTACCTATCAGGAAACAGAAACCTATTTGCGCTACGTCCTCGACAAATATGCATCCGGGCAAGACCGTTTTGATGAAATCTGGCAACTGATTGTGAACAACTATGACGGTTACCGGTTCCGTCCCAACGGAGAACGTCTTTTCAATTCTACCATTCTGACTTATTTCTTCAAGAAATTTGCTGTTAATGCCGGTAGCATCCCCGATGAACTGGTCGATGAGAACCTGCGCACAGATATTAACTGGATACGTCGGCTCACACTTTCACTGGATAACGCAAAGGCCATGCTGGACGCACTGGTGATTGATGATGAACTGTCTTATAACGTTGCCGACCTTTCGAGCAAGTTCAATAAAAAGAAATTCTTCAATAAAGAATTCTACCCTATCAGTTTGTTTTATTTAGGCATGACAACACTGAAAAACAGTTACCGTATGGTACTTCCCAACATGACTATGCGCAGTGTTTATATGGATTACTACAATCAAATCAACCATATTGAGGGAAATGCCCAACGATATGTGCCGGTTTATGAACGCTATGACAGTGACCGCCGCCTCGAACCATTGATAGAAAACTATTTTGAACAATATCTGGGACAATTCCCCGCACAGGTATTTGATAAAATAAACGAGAACTTTATCCGATGCTCCTTCTATGAACTTATCTCCCGCTACCTGAGCAGTTGCTATACCTTCGCTATCGAACAGAACAATGCTGCCGGCCGGTCAGACTTTGAAATGACAGGCATCCCCGGCACAGACTATTACACGGACGACCGAGTGGTAGAGTTCAAGTACTACCACAATAAAGATGCCGAAAAGATACTGGCACTCACCGAACCGCTTCCGCAACACGTGGAGCAGGTAAAAGGATACGCAGCGGACACAAAAAGGAAATTTCCGAATTATAAAGTCAGAACCTATATTGTATATATATGCGGGAATAAAGGTTATAAATGCTGGGAAGTGTAACAAACGGATGAAAGCCCGGAAAATTTGCATCTTCCGGGCTTTCATCCGTTCTATCTACTAATGAGACTGGCTCCTGTCTAATCCACCTGCCCCAGAGAGTTTCCGTATTCCATCTCTCCCTGAACCACGAAAAGAATCTCTTCAGGATCGTATTCTCCTTGTCCGTCACTCTTAGCTTCTTTCACAATGTAAGCCACAACCTCTTCCAAGTCGATGTTAACATAACCGTCGTCATCGGGCTGAGCATCGAGAATACCACTTTCAGCATAATATTCGTCGATCAAGTCGATGAAATAGTACAACTCGTCGTCCACGAATTTCTCTTTCAGTTCCTGAGGCAGATAGCTCTTAATAAACTCGACAGTCTTTTCGTCGTCAGCATCTGCTATAAAAAAATCTTCTTCCAGTCCCATGATTATTTAAGTATTAAGTGATAAGTTTCAAGTATTACCGTTAGAGCAGTTTCTTCACTTTTTCTACAAATACAGGTTTGCCTACGGCACCTACCTGCTTGTCTACAATCTCACCATTCTTGAAAAACAGTACGGTAGGAATGTTACGGATACCATATTCTGCAGGCAAATCACTGTTTTCGTCCACATCACATTTACCGATAATAACCTGTCCTTCAAACTCCGTAGCCAATTCTTCAATAATAGGAGCCACCATTTTACAAGGGCCACACCAGGGAGCCCAAAAATCTACAACAACCGGCTTGCCTTCTGCAAGGATTTCCTTATAGTTGCTGTCTGTAATTTCTAAAGCCATTTTCTTTAAGTATTAAGTATTAATTATTAAAAATTATTTCACGAGGCATTTACGCCACAAATATAATCAATTTATATGGAATCCAAGTTCGGGACGGTCTTTTAAATAAGTAATTAATTCACGGCCTACCGAAAGCTTGATCGGACGGGAAATCAAATCGACCGACACACGATTCACATCGACATCGTCCGTCACCTTGAAATAGAGTTCCGTATTGCCCGGATGCTCTTTGGTCAGCGACGCAAGCTCCTTGATTAAAGCGGAGTTTAATACCGACAGAGGTATCATGATCGTTATTTTCTGCACGAGTTCATCCTTTACGTCCGGAAGAAGTTCCATAGAAGTAATTTTCACTTCCAGTTCATCCTGCCGCCATTGTTTTGCCTGGCAACGGGCTTTGATATACAAGAAAGTTCCTTCATTGAGATACCCTTGATAAGTCACCCAGTCGTTTCCCCAAAATGGGATTTCGGTAGAACCGGAATAATCCTCTATCTTGGCAATGCCGTAAGGGTTTCCGTTCTTGCTGATTCCACGACGGACACTGGTCACAATTCCGCCCATCGTTATCTCACGACCGGCAAGCGCAGCCTTATCTTCCAAGTCCGCCATACGCGTATTGCATACATGATCCAGTACAATCGAAAATTCATCCAACGGGTGAGCGGACAAATAGATACCTACCAAATCACGTTCACGGTTCAGACGGTCAAGATCACTCCAACGTTCCACTCCTTGCGGTATTTCAGGAGTTGCCACGTCAATCACGTTGTCACCGCCAAACAGAGAGTTGACCGCAGCCGCCTTGTCTGCCTGATAACGGTTACCATAGCGCATCAGAGTTTCAAGGAAGACTTCCCCTTTGGAATTGACTGCAAAGTATTGTTCGCGTTTCAATTCCGGGAAACTGTCGAAACCACCGGCCAATGCAAGACATTCCATATTCTTTTTGTTGCAGGCATTCAGGTTGACACGCTGTACAAAGTCGAAAATTCCGGTGAAAGGACCGTTCTTCTCACGTTCTTCCATGATACTTTGCACGGCGGCTTCACCTACACCTTTCACCGCCCCGAGCCCGAAACGGATATTACCGTCATGGTTGACGGTAAATTTCAAGTTACTCTCATTTACATCCGGTCCGAGTGTCTGGATACCCATCGCCTTACATTCGTCCATCAGTTTCGTGATATCGGTAATGTTAGACAAACTTCGGCTCATGACAGCCGCCATATATTCGGCAGGATAGTTCGCTTTCAGATAAGCTGTCTGATAAGCTACCCAGGAGTAACAGGTAGCGTGCGATTTATTGAACGCATAAGACGCAAACTTTTCCCAGTCCGTCCAAATTTTTTCAAGGACTTTGGGGTCGTGTCCATTCTTTCGGCCGCCCTCGACGAATTTAGGTTTCATATGATCCAGCTTGTCACGCAACTTCTTACCCATTGCTTTACGAAGGGCATCGGATTCACCACGGGTAAAATCCGCCAACAAGCGTGATAAAAGCATCACCTGTTCCTGATAGACCGTAATACCATACGTATCTTTCAAATATTTCTCCATGACCGGAATATCATACTCAATCGGCTTGCGTCCGTGCTTACGGTCAATAAAGTCAGGAATATAATCCATCGGTCCCGGACGATAGAGGGCATTCATGGCAATCAAATCCTCGAATGTAGAAGGCTGCAATTCGCGCAAGTACTTCTGCATACCGGCAGATTCAAACTGGAATGTACCAATCGTACGACCATCACTGTATAACTTATAGGTAGCAGGGTCGTTGATATCTATCATATCCACATCTACTTCGATGCTACGGCTCAGACGGATATTTTCGACGGCTTCCTTGATAATGGACAAAGTTTTCAGTCCTAAGAAGTCCATCTTAATCAATCCGGTATCCTCGATTACCGAGCCTTCATATTGGGTGACGAGCATCTTTTCACCCGTCTCCTTGTCATCGGCAGTGCTGACAGGCACCCAGTCGGTAATATCATCACGACAGATAATCGTACCACAGGCGTGCACACCCGTACCACGGACATTACCCTCGAGCATCTTGGCATACTTGAGCGTATCCCGCACCAATGGATCCGGCGATACTTCCGCCGCCTGCAATTCGGGAACATATTCGATGGCGTTGCGCAAGTTCAGCTTCTTGTCAGGAATCTTATCCGGCACTAATTTTGCCAGGCGGTCTGATTCGGAAAGAGGAAGTTTCTGTACACGGGCAACGTCCTTAATCGCCAGTTTCGTAGCCATTGTACCATAAGTGATGATATGGGCTACTTTTTCCTGTCCATATTTATTAGTTACCCAACGGAGTACTTCACCACGACCGTCATCATCGAAGTCCACATCAATATCGGGCAATGAGATACGGTCAGGATTCAGGAAACGCTCGAACAGCAAGTCGTACTGGATAGGGTCGATTTTCGTAATACCCAGACAGTAGGCCACTGCCGAACCGGCAGCCGAACCACGCCCCGGTCCTACTGACACTCCTAACTCTGTACGAGCCGCATTAATAAAGTCCTGCACAATCAAGAAGTATCCGGGGAAACCCATCGTTTTCATGATGTACAACTCGAAGTTCAGACGTTCCTTGACTTCTTCGGACAGCGGTTCACCATATATCCGCTTCGCTCCGTCGAAAGCTAACTTGGCAAGATAGTCTCCCTCGAGTTTGATACGATAGAGTTTATCATAGCCGCCCAAACGTTTTATTTTAGCTTTCGCATCCTCCTCACTCAAAACGACATTTCCATTTTCGTCCTGCGTAAATTCATCAAACAAGTCTTTCTCCGTTAGCTTTGCCCTGTATCTTTCTTCCGTTCCGAAGTCTTCAGGAATAGCGAAAGTAGGCATAATGGGAGCATGGTCAATGGAATAGTATTCTACTTTGTCAAGAATTTCCAATGTATTACTCAGCGCTTCGGGCACGTCTGCAAAGAGTTCATTCATCTCTTCGCGCGTCTTCATCCACTCCTGCTTGGTATAAAGCATACGACTTGGGTCGTCCAAGTCCTTGCCGGTACTCAAACAAATCAGCCGGTCGTGCGCTTCGGCATTTTCTTCATCCACGAAATGGACGTCGTTCGTACAAATCAGCTTGATGTTGAACTTCTGCGCATACTCCATCAAGTGTTTGTTCACATTCACCTGCAATGGGTAACATTCGTGATTGGCACGGGGAACAGTCGCTTTATGACGTTGCATCTCAAGATAGAAATCGTCACCAAACAAGTTCTTATACCACTGTATGGCTTCTTCGGCTTCCGCAAATTGTCCGGCGGTAATCCGTTTCGGTATTTCACCACCAAGACAGGCCGAACAGACCATCAGTCCTTCATGATACTTCTCAAGTTCGCTGCGGTCTGTACGCGGACGCATATAGTACCCCCGCGTCCATGCGTGCGATACCAATTTAATAAGGTTATGATAACCTTTCTCATTCTTTGCCAATACGATCAGGTGATAACCGCTCTGGTCGGGTTTTCCCTCTTTCAGATCCATCGTGCGGCGCGCCACATACATTTCACAACCGATGATGGGTTTGAAGAGTTTGTTTTCCGCTTCTACTATCCCGGCTTTGCAAGCGGCAATCTCCGCTTCTTTATCTTCACATTCTATCGTACCGGCTTCGATTCCTGCTATCCGCTTCTTCAGGTCTTTGATTTCACCTTTCGGGCCGCTATTCTTTTTATTGACGTAGTTCGTAAATTCCTTGATACCGAACATATTTCCATGGTCGGTCACAGCAATACCCTTCATTCCATTCTTCATTGCTTTATCGACCAGACGAGCGACGCTTGCCTGACCATCCAAGAGAGAATATTGGGTATGGACATGTAAATGAACGAAATCCTGCATAATGATAAGTAGTTAAATTGAAGGCATAAAATTACTACCTCTGGGGTTATAAACAAAAATAATCCTCAAAAAGTTATCAACATTCACATTTCTATGCCTATTTACTTGCTGATTTTTTAAATTAAGTATATTTTTGCAGACAATATCATTAAACAGCATTCATGAGCCGACTAAAGAAATTGAAGAAAATACGTATTCACCGTGAAGGAACACATATATTATGGGCTAGCTTCTTGCTATTGCTATTGATTAATGCCGCTCTTTATTGGGGAATCGATTGCAAAATTCCATTTTATGTGGTAGCAGTGGCGAGTATCGCAGTCTATCTGCTAATGGTGAATTTCTTCCGTTGTCCGATCCGTCTCTTCGGGCAGGACACTGAGAAAATAGTCGTTGCGCCTGCCGACGGGAAAATCGTTGTGATCGAAGAAGTCGATGAAAACGAGTATTTTCATGAACGTCGTCTGATGATTTCTATATTCATGAGCATTGTGAATGTTCATGCCAACTGGTATCCGGTGGACGGCACTATCAAGAAGGTGGCTCATCACAATGGTAACTTTATGAAAGCCTGGCTGCCGAAAGCCAGCACAGAGAACGAACGTTCTACGGTAGTGATTGAAACACCGGAAGGTGTGGAAGTGCTCACCCG
Source organism: Bacteroides congonensis (assembly GCF_900130125.1). Taxonomy (GTDB): domain Bacteria; phylum Bacteroidota; class Bacteroidia; order Bacteroidales; family Bacteroidaceae; genus Bacteroides; species Bacteroides congonensis. The sequence continues at coordinate 391,499 of NZ_FQXY01000008.1, read as the reverse complement.
CCAAATAGCCGGTGCTGTGGCACGCCGTATCGTCACCTACGCTGAGGTAGGCGAAGAATGTTATATCGACGAACACATGGGATTCATCAAATTCGGTTCTCGTGTGGATGTATATTTACCCATTGGTACAGAGGTCTGTGTCAGCATGGGTCAATTAACGACCGGTAACCAAACGGTTATCGCTAAACTTAAATAATTCTGTCACAATGACAAACGTTATTAAAAACAGTATCCCGAATACTGTAACCTGCCTGAACCTTTTCTCCGGTTGTATTGCATGCGTCATGGCTTTTGAAGCAAAATACGAACTGGCACTGCTTTTTATCGCTTTAAGTTCTATCTTCGATTTCTTCGACGGACTGTTGGCACGCGTGCTCAATGCTCATTCTATCATTGGAAAAGACTTGGACTCATTGGCTGACGATGTCAGCTTCGGCTTTGCACCTTCAGTGATTGTATTCTCTTTGTTTAAAGAGATGTACTATCCGGCAAGCATGGAATTTATAGCTCCTTACTTGCCTTATGCCGCTTTTCTGATTTCCGTATTCTCTGCTTTGCGTTTGGCAAAGTTCAATAATGATACCCGGCAGACAAGCTCTTTTGTCGGCCTTCCTGTTCCTGCCAATGCTTTGTTTTGGGGCTCTTTAGTAGCAGGCGCACATGACTTGCTGATTTCCGAAAGCTGCCATCCTGTCTATCTTTTTATACTCGTTTGCCTGTCCTCATGGCTACTGGTATCCGAAATACCGATGTTTTCCCTGAAATTCAAAAGCCTGTCATGGGGTGACAACAAAGTCAGTTTTATTTTCTTGATTATTTGTATTCCTTTACTTATTTTCCTGGGAATCAGTAGCTTTGCAGCTATTATTGTATGGTATATTTTACTTTCACTTTTTACAAGAAAAAGTAAATAAACAATCTCTTGGCACGTTTGTTGTACTATGAGTTTTATCAAAGTTACAATATAAAAATCATAGCCCGATGCATATACTTTTATTCATACTTATCTTTATTATTGCCATTGTCGTATTTGGTCTCTCTATTGTCGGATTCCTGCTAAGAGCCATTTTCGGGATAGGACGCCGTTCCTCGTCGTCGTCACGTCCGAACCAAACTGAATCAGGACGTAGTGCTACGGGACAACAGAGTTACAATCAGGGAACACAAACCCCGGCAGATAATGAAGAGGAGATATACTCGGAGAATGTAACGGGAAGAAGGCATAAGAAAATATTCACGCAGGATGATGGTGAATATGTAGATTTCGAGGAAATTAAGGAATAGTGATTTATTGCTGCGCTACATAGTGTCAATCCACTACCCTGTTATCACTTATCTCCGTTTCGCAGCAAAGAACTCTTTCATAAGCGTGGCACATTCATCGGCCATCAGTCCTTTAACGACAACAGTTTTAGGATGCAGAGCCGAACCGGCATATTTCTGATAGCCACGTTTCTCATCTTCGGCACCAAATACAAGTTTTCCTGTCTGTGCCCAGGCAATGGCTCCGGCACACATCACACAAGGTTCAACGGTAACATATAGTGTACATTCATTGAGATATTTACCACCAAGTACATTGGCAGCGGCAGTAATAGCCTGCATTTCGGCATGGGCCGTCACATCGTTCAATGTTTCCGTGAGGTTGTGAGCACGTGCGATAATCCGCTCTTTACAAACCACAATAGCTCCCACAGGAACTTCTCCCCGGTCGGCAGCTTTACACGCCTCTATCAAAGCCTGTTTCATGAAGTAAGTATCGTCCAGCACTCTCCTTAATTTTTAATCATAAACTATCCCCTATCGTCTCATATCGTGTTCACCGAAAAGGGTCGGATAATCCTCTTCCATATTCTTATGGATAAACATGAGAATAGTTTCGCGAAGCCAACGTGACTTATTCGATATCTTGTATTTCTCAAGATAACGATCCACTATCAGTTGCTCTTCATCGCTCAACAAAATGCTCATCCGTCGTTCCCTTTTAGTACATTCGACGTGCATTTTCAGGCACTTCTTACTCCTTTTTCTCATATCTTCTGCAAAATTACTTTTACTTCTGTAAATTCAAAGAATAAAAGCAGTAAATTTGCAAAAAAAGATGGCTAAACATAATGAATTGGGTAAAGCCGGAGAAGATGCCGCTGTAACCTATCTTGAACAGCATGGTTATATCATCCGTGACCGGAATTGGAGAAAAGGGCATTTCGAACTGGATATTGTGGCTGCAAAAGAGAATGAGTTGATTGTAGTAGAAGTGAAAACCCGCAGCAACACTCTGTTTACAGAACCGGAAGATGCCGTTGACCTGCCCAAAATAAGACGTACAGTACGTGCTGCGGATACCTATTTGAAACTGTTTCAGATTGACAGCCCTGTGCGTTTCGATATTATCACTGTAGTAGGTGATGATGGAGATTTCAAGATTGAGCATATAAAGGAAGCATTTTATCCTCCTTTATTCTAAAGTTCAGGCTAAGGAGTGCAAAGTACACAGATTTATTTATAATTGAGTTATTATGAACGTAGAAACAGTCAGAGAATATTGCTTGAGCAAGAAAGGAACCACTGAATCTTTTCCTTTTGACGAGGTATCACTTGTAATAAAGGTAATGAACAAAATGTTTGCCCTTATTGATCTGGAAGAAGCAAACCACATTGCATTGAAATGTGATCCGGAAAAAGCGATTGAACTACGCGAACGTTATTCCGGAATCGAAGGAGCATACCATTTCAACAAGAAGTATTGGAATAGCGTCCACTTTGACAGTGATGTAGATGACAGGCTTATGAAAGAACTCATAGACCACTCTTACGATGAAGTAATCAAGAAATTTACTAAAAAATTACGTGCAGAATATGATGCTCTCCCCTGATTTATTTCCGGTTCCATTGATTCATATCAGCGAAACAAATTCTACCAATAGCTATTTACAAACCTTTTGTGCCAAAGAAAAAACAGAAGAGTTTACAACCGTAGCTGCCGACTACCAAACCTCCGGACGGGGACAGCGTGGAAATTCATGGGAATCGGAACCGCACAAAAATCTCCTTTTCAGCTTTGTGCTTTTTCCTGAGTTTCTGGAAGCACGCCGCCAGTTTCTTATTTCCCAAATTGTGTCTTTAGCTATCAAAGAAGAATTGGATACATATACCGATGATGTTTCTATCAAATGGCCGAATGATATTTACTGGAAAGAGAAGAAAATATGTGGCATATTGATAGAGAATGATTTGATGGGGCGGAATATCAGCCGGAGTATTGCGGGAATCGGAATCAATATCAATCAGGAAGAGTTTCACAGCCCTGCTCCCAATCCTGTTTCATTGTACCAAATTACAGGTAAACAATATGATATTTTTGAAGTATTGAAGAATATTATGCTGCGCGTTCAGTCTTATTATTACCAACTTAAAAAGAATGATACTTCATCAATTGTCACCCACTATGAAAAGTCACTTTTCAGAAAGGAAGGGATGCATCGATACAAAGATGCCAACGGTGAATTTCTTGCACGGATTGTATATGTAGAGCCCGAAGGAAGATTGATTTTAGAAGATGAGAGACAGATAAAAAGAGGTTATATGTTTAAAGAAGTGGAATATTTATTGAAATAAATAATTGACTGACTGATTAAAACATTATCTTTGAAGCCAATGTTTTATATAAAAAACTCTCTCATTTATGAAAACAAGATTAATTTTCCTGCTTCCGTTATTATGGATATTAATAGGCTGTAGTGATTCAAACTCTGATTCAGCAACTTTAGAAATTTCCCAATCTACATTTGATGATGTCAGTCCGGAAGGAGCTACCATAAAAGTATCCATCACATGCAGTTCTACTTGGAGAACAAGCAGTAACCAAAATTGGTGTATTCCAAATTTACAAAATGGTAGTAATGATGGAGAACTCGTCTTGACTATACATGCCAACAATACGTCAGAGGAAAGGAATGCGACAGTCACCATCATGGCAAAGAAAACGAACAAGACTATAAAAATAACTCAATCCCCTTCTACAAGTACAGCCAATGAACATCATTATAAATTGCCCGTTATATTCCATGTACTTTATAAAAACCGCAATGATAGAAAGCAATATGTAGACAAAGGCCGTCTCGCCCAAATCATTAACGCTTGTAACTTGACATATAAGAACAAGATATATCAAAATTCAAAATATAACATCAGCCAAGATATGAATCTTGAATTTGTCATGGCTACAGAAAAGCCGGACGGAACAACTTTGGAAGAAGCAGGAGTTGAACGAATAGAATGGGATGAAGTTCCGATGTCTTGCGAACAATTTATGGATGGAAAAGATAAAAACCAAGCTAAGAAATATGCGGAAATGCTCTGGAATCCTAAAGTATATATCAATATTTTTGTATATCCATTTAGCGAAAACAACATTTTAGGAATTGCACATTTACCTTACTGTTTATCATCATATCCGTTAGATGGTTTAAACAATGGAAATTATTTCTTAAGCCATGAGGTAGAATACCCTCATTGTGTGTCTATCAATAGCAACTATATTTATGTAAACGGTGACAATAGTTCCTACTATACGACTGATGTCTACAATACTCTTGCACATGAACTAGGACACTATCTTGGATTACATCATGCCTTTTCCGAAGATGGAGATAATACTGATTTGTGTAAAGATACCGATTATTGCACCGACACCCCTACTTACAACATTACTGAATATACAGAATGGGTTAACGACATAGACGATTTGAACAAGTATTCATTCGATGAATTGTGTACAAGAACGAACTGTGAGGGCGACACCTTTATTTCTCACAATATCATGGACTATGCTTTTTGTTATTCAGACCAATTTACATTCCAGCAACGCAAACGTATCCGCCACGTATTATCTTACAGCCCTCTTATTCCCGGGGTAAAGGAATACACATCAGCAGATACCCGTTCTTTGAGTTATGACGAACAACCACCAATACAGTTTAGATATTAGTATTTGAAATAAGCTAAAAGAGGTACATCGTAAGTATCCTTTATTTTCGAAGGTTAAACTATCCTGTCCCTATCAATTTGTAACTTGATAAATAGCAAAATGCATATTGATAGTAACAGATGGAGAGGAAATTATTTTTTTTCTTGAAGATTTAATTATATTTGCAACGAATTACTAATTTATAAACACAATATCTTCTGCTTTTCTGATGCAATATACCTTATATCAAAATATGAAAGATGTGGCTTTATGGAACCTTGTATTGAAGGGCGATATGAAAGCTATGTCTTTATTGTATAAGAAACATTACGAATTATTACTTAACTTTGGTCTGAAATATACTTCAGACGCAGAATTCGTAAAGGATTGCATTCAGGATGTTTTTGTGAAACTTTGTACAAGTAAGCGATTATCATCGACGGAGTATGTACGTTCTTATCTTTTAACTTCTTTGAAAAATGTTATATCTGATAAATTGTCATCATTGAGACTGACGGAAGATTTGAATGAGCATTTCTTTGAACTGAAAATAGAAGATGCTGCTTTAGAATCCCTTTTTAATGGTAATGATGAAGAACTTCAATTAAGCAAAAAATTGGTAAACGCCTACAAAAGTCTGCCTGAGAACCAGCGGGTGGCAATCTATCTTCGTTATGTCAAAGGATTGTCCTATAAAGAAATGGCAGCTGTCTTGAACATAAATCCCCAGTCTTCCATGAATTTGGTTTCTCGTGCATTAACCAATTTACGGTCAAAAATGACTTTGGATGAGTATTTACTATTTATTATTTTATTCTTTTCCTGACTATATTACTCTTTTTTTATAAATACTCTATTTTTTTTCGGAAAAAGTGAGTAGACATTTGCATTATCATCGTTTTAAAGATAAAGACGATGAAAAATGGAGAAAAGAAAGTTTAAAATACGCCACCATGTTGCACGAAAATTGATCGAGCACGCCAGAGAACAGGAGAGACATGTCACTCCTGAAGAACTGGACGACTTGTGGAAACGTGTAGAAGAACAAGTATTCATAGAGAAAAGAAAGAACTCACGACGCCGTATCCTGTATGTCACCATGGCTTTATCGGCTGCGGTTATCTTCTTCTGCATGTTCTGGTTAGGCAAACAATTCATTGCTTATTATGCGGATGATGATTCAATTGTTGATTTTGCCCAATATGCACAAGCCGAAGAAGCAACCAACAAGGATATTCGATTACTGATACCAGGCAAGAAGGAAGTAGAAGTGAAAGAAACAGATGCAAATATCATCTATTCGCAAAATGGAACGGTGGTAGTCAATTCTGATACAATTACTCAGCGAGAAACACAGGAGAAAGAAAGAGAGTTCAATCAATTGATAATACCGAAAGGAAAAAGAACCCGATTGACCTTGGCAGACGGAACACGTTTATGGGCAAATTCAGGGACACGCGTCGTTTATCCCGGTCATTTTGAAAAAAATCGCCGTGAGATTTATGTAGAAGGAGAAGTCTATCTTGACGTGTTTCGTAATGAGAATGCTCCTTTCATCGTCCGGACTAAAGATTTTCAGATACAGGTCTTGGGGACATCTTTTAATGTCTCTGCATATCCGTCGGAGGGCGTTTCATCTGTCGTGTTGGTTGAGGGAAGCGTGAATGTAAAGAATCAGCAGAAAGAACAAGTGATACTTGCTCCAGGGCAACTGGTTGATATAGAAACGGGACGGTTGCATTCTCCCCGCAATGTAGATGTTGAGCCATATGTATGCTGGGTGAAGAATATGCTGATGTATGTAGATGAACCTTTGGATAAGGTATTTAGAAAATTAAATTTGTATTACGGCAAAGAATTTATCTTGGAATCCGGCGTGGCAGAGCTGCAAGTTTCCGGAAAACTGGATTTGAAAGAAAAATTAGAAGACGTTTTACATACTATTTCTTTTTCTGCTCCTATATATTGCGAAGAAATAGAAGGGAGAATATTTGTAAGAAAAGAATAGGTATGGATCATTTATAGTTAACCCTTTAATGTATAATTTTATGAGAAACAAAAGTCCTTAAAAAAAGGTTGGATGATACTGCAATTATCATTCAACCAAAAGATTAAACAACATTCAATTATTAACTTTATAAAATTTATTACTGATATATGAAAAATATCATGATTAAAAACAGACTTTTAGCGATTTCAAAGATTGCTTTTTTTTCTTTAGCTATTTTGATGGGAAACGCATGTTCAGACGATGACACAAAAGAGGTGCTTCCACCGGACGAGCCCAACGTTCCGGATGTTCCCGATGTTCCGGATGTTCCCGACATTCCGGAAGTACCGTCGAAAGCCTACTTTGTCAAGCAAGAGAAAGCGGGATCGGGTTCCGGTGAAGACTGGGACAACGCAATGGGCACAGCAGAATTGCGCGACCTGCTGAATAGTAGTGCGGAAGCAACCGGAGATGTCGAAAATATGACTTTCCACGTCGCACAAGGTACCTATCTTATTGGAGACAAACCCGAAGGTGTGACGATTGCATACAAAGGACTTGAGAAGCAAGTTGTAATCAAATTCTGGGGTGGATACGATCCGGCAAGTACCGGAACGAATTTGGACAAGCGCGACATAGCCAATCCGACCATCTTTACAGGAGATGTGAATGGAAATGGTGAAGCTGATGACGGCGATTATTCATTGTTCACATTAGGCGCTTATACAGACGTTACATTCGATGGCTTTACCTTTTCTCAAGGTTTTCATGCTAACAATTCAGACAATAGCTACGGTAGCGGTTTTTATGTAGCACACGCGGAGGCAACTTTGCAATTGAACCATTGTAGCATCAGAAAGTGCCGGAATCACAGAACTGAAACGGAGGGTGCGGGTGGTTCTGCCATTTTCATTGATCATGGTATCGTCAAGTTGAATGATGTATTGGTGAGAGATAATGCCACAGGTGATGGTGGTTCGCTGGGAACTATCCGTTCAAAAAACAATGATGTGGTTCTTTTCATCAACGGTAGCCGCATCAATTTTAATACAGGTAGAGAATATGGTTATGCCATTCAAATGTCTGCCGGAAATTTGTGTATGAACAACACGTTCTTAATCGCAAATTGGGGTAGTGAAGGTTCTATAAATGGAGCCGCTGCAATGCTGCTTGTCAACAATACGATGATAGAGGGGTGTGATGGACTTCGCTTGCGTTGCGAATCGACTCCTTCCCAACAATCATGCTTGATGAACAATATCATTATTACTGGTGGTGTCGTTGACTATCCTATTGTAAATGTAAGCGATCCTGATAAATGTCGCCTGACTTCCAAAGGTTATAACCTGTTTGGAGGTATTGCTCCGAATAACAGCGGGTTCATTCCTTCAAATACCGACCTATACGGCTGTACGGAATGGGACACTAATGGACACAAATTGGGATTCAATTATAACGAACAGAAAGAGATTAGTGAATGGGATGAAAATATTGCCGCCCTTGGCTTTACTCCAACAACTTTGAGTGCCGTGAAGAGTGTCATTAATGAGTTTGATCCGGATTCTCGTCCCGCCAAAATAGAACAGAGTTTAGGCAAAGAGTTCTTAGGCTGGTTGGAAAGCATTAAAGCCTTTCCTGCTGAAGGTCATTTGATCCCGGGATCCTATCAGAAATAGTATTGCTATCCCTTCAATATATAATTTTATGAGAAATAAAAGTCCTTGAGAAAAGGCTGAATGATACTGCAATTATCATTCAGCCCCAAAATTAAACAACATTCAATTATTTAATTTTATAAAATTCGTTGCTAATATATGAAAAATACTGGTAGTATATTTTCTGCGGGAACGAGAGTTACTCGCATATTATTTCTTTTTAGTTTTTGTTTTCTTTCTTTGCATTCTTACGCAGTAAATGCGGACAGATATGCTCAGGAGAAAACACTAACAGTGGAAATACAGAACAAAACAGTTAAAGAAGTGCTTGACTATATAGAAAAGAATAGCGAATTCATTTTTTTCTACTATAATAAAGCGATTGATACGAAACGTAATGTCAGTTTGTCTGTAAAGGATAAACCTATCACTGTCATCTTGAACCAATTATTTGAAGGTACAGATGTACGGTATGAGATAAAAGACAGGCAGATTTCCCTCAAAAAAGAGGAAACACAACAATCTTCGAAGGATAACAAGAAACGGAAAAAACGTACATTGACAGGATGGGTATTAGACGAAGATACCAACGAACCTTTGGTAGGAGTCAGTATTATGGCCCAAGGAGAAAATAGAGGAATCGTTACAGGAATAGATGGAAGTTTTTCAATAGAGGTATATAACGATACAAAATTACAGTTTTCATACATCGGATATAAAAAACAGCTCTTACAAGCAGGTAATCAACAAGTATTGAATGTTAAAATGCAATCGGACAATGCATTGCTGAATGAAGTGGTGGTTGTGGGCTACGGAACCCAAAAGAAAGGTACTCTGACTGGTTCTATATCCAGCGTAAAGTCGGAAGACTTGACAATAGCTCCTATAGCTACGGTTTCCAACTCATTGGCAGGACGATTGCCCGGATTGATTGCTACCCAATCCAGCGGTCAGCCTGGTGCTAATTCTGCTGCATTAAACATTCGTGGATTTGGCAATGCGTTGGTCATTGTCGACGGCGTTGAAGCATCTCTTGATAATATTGATACCAATCAGATAGAGTCCGTATCTATACTAAAAGATGGAGCAGCCTCAATTTATGGTGCCAGGGCCGGTAATGGTGTAATATTGGTTACCACAAAGAGGGGTATCAATCAGAAGCCGACAATCACGGTCAACAGTACGTTTACCTGGCAGGGCGCAACGAACATGTTGAAGCCTGCCAATGCCGGACAAAGAGCTGAAATGGAAAGAGAAAAACACCTTCAGTCCGGAAAGCCTGAAGCTGACGCTCCTTTTACGGAAGAAGCCGTACGGAAATATTATGAAGGTACAGACCCTCTCTTTCCCAATACTGACTGGTATAAAGTGATAATGAGAGATTGGGCACCCGAACAACAGCATAATGTATCAATTCGTGGTGGTAGTGACAAGATTAAATATTACGGGTTCGTCGGCTATCTGAATCAACAGACGATGATTAAGAAAAATGGGGGTAAATATGAGCGATTCAATTACCAATCCAATATCGATGCTAAAATATTGGATAATCTGACCCTGCAAGTAAACATCGGATACAGTCAGGAAGATCGTAATTTCCCAACACGCGACATGTCTCCGGGGACGTCCAACATCTGGCAGGATTATTGGAATACATTACCTTATTATCCCGCCACTCTGCCCGATCCGAGCAAAATATCTTATGCGAATGGAGCAGGTACAGGAGGTTTACATGTCAGCTCAAATAGAGATCTGACCGGATACTCAGATACCAGAAATGAGGATTTGCGTGCTTCTGCTTCGTTGGAATACAAGTTCAAATTTGTGAAAGGGTTATCGTTCAAATTATTTGAAAGTTACAGAAAGCTTGGTGTATTTAACAAAACATTTTCCAAACCGGTGACTCTTTACACATATGATCCTACCAGTGAAACGTACACATTGGCAGGAACATTCGGTGGCAGCAAAGCTTCTTTAAACCAATCGGTGTTGCGGGATGCCACGTTTACCCAGCAATATTCTTTTAATTACGACAATTATTTCAAAGACCATCATGTGTCGGCAATGGCTTTGTTGGAATGCATTGATTATTCAAGCAATACCTTACTTGCAGGAAGAAAAAACTTCATGAGTACAGCCATTGACCAAATGTTTGCCGGAAGCGCAGAAGGTATGACCAATAACGGATATGCTTCGGAAATGGGGAGAATGAGCGTTGTCGGAAGAATCAATTACAGTTATATGGATAAGTACTTGCTGGAGGCTATTCTTCGCGCTGATGCTTCTGCCAAATTCCCCCCCGAGAAACGATGGGGATATTTTCCCAGCGTCTCTTTAGGTTGGGTGGTTTCCAAGGAAAAATTCATGTCTGATATCAAGTTTATCGATAATCTGAAGTTGCGTCTTAGCTATGGTCAGTCGGGAAATGACGGTGTAGGAAATTTCCAATATTTGTCGGGTTATAATTACGGGCATTCCTATTTGTTTGGTAATGACGCGGTGCAAGGTATTACTCCTACAGGGCTTGCCAATCCTAACTTGACATGGGAAAAAGTGGAAATAAGCAATGTCGGTATTGATTTTTCATTCTTTAACCGGAACTTATATGGAGAAATGGATGTGTTCTATCGCGAACGTACGGGTATTCCGGCCGATCGGATCGGCTCTTTACCGTCCACCTTCGGTGCTGCTCTGCCGCCAGAAAATTTGAATAGCCTAACCGATAGAGGGTTTGAGATAAAATTAGGAACCTCCGGACGGTGGAATGATCTCGTTTATGATATAAGCGGAAACATTTCTTGGTCGCGTGCGAAATGGAAATATGTTGAAGAAGCCAATATAACCGACCCCGATCAAGCAAGAATTTACTTGAAAAGCGGAAAATGGACAGATTGCGATTATGGATATATCTCCGAAGGACTATTTACCAGCCAGGAAGAAATCATGGAAGCACCACATTATCAAGATTTGGGCGGTAATGCTACCCTCCGACCGGGAGATGTGAAGTATAAAGACTTGAATGGTGATAACATTATCAACTGGAAAGACCAGACTGAAATAGGAAAAGGGAAGACTCCGCATTGGATGTATGGAATCAATATAGCATTAGCCTATAAAGGATTTGATTTGAGTGCACTTTTCCAAGGAGCTTTCGGTTATAACCAGCATGTAACAAGCGATATGTTTTCCACTTTACTCTATGAGGAAAGATGGACTTCGGCTGAAAACAATCCTAATGCTTTGTTCTACCGTTTAGGAGGAGCTGCAAGTAATAATTGGGCCTCTGATTTCCTTTACAAGAAGGCGGGTTATCTTCGTTTGAAGGTAGCATCTTTAGGATATAATTTACCAAAATATCTTATAGAAAAGTGCAAGTTAAGTAACGTAAGAGTCTATTTGTCGGGAACAAACCTGTTGACATTCAACAAACTTGGCAAATATGGAATTGACCCCGAAGCACCGAACGTCGGTTGCTATTATCCGCAACAACGTACCATCAGTCTTGGATTAAATGTTTCATTTTAGAACAATAAAAGTAGAATGCAATGAAAAAATATAAAAGAAATCTACTGTTAGGGTTGTTTGCAGCAACACTCACAACAATGACATCTTGTTTGGATGTGCTCGACAAGGAACCGTTGGATATAATTTCAGACAAAACAGTCTGGAGTGATCCCGTATTGATAGAAAGTTATCTTTCGGAATGCTATTATCAGACTTCCGTATTCGTCAACGAAACGCCTACCTATTTTTCCGAACACTTTAATAGCTTTTGGCAAAGCGAAGCCGGAATGGGAATGCACTGGATTAATGAAATAGCCGATGAAGCCAAGGTAAACTGGGGATATAACACAGGTGATGCGGCCATTTATAAAGCCGGCGGATTGAGTATAGGAGGCGGTCTGTTAGAATGGTGGGACCATGCTTATGTCATTATCCGTAAATTGAATGAATTCCTGCAACGGCTACCTTCATCCCCGATTGATGAAAATTTAAAAGATCAGCGGATGGCGGAAGCACGTTTTTTGAGAGCATTCAATTATTTTGCAATGGTCAAACGATATGGTGCGGTTCCATTGATTACAGTCCCTCAGAAGTTGGATGACCCGGAGGAAGAATTGTATGCTAAACGTACTTCAGAGAAGGCGGTATATGATTTCATACTCTCTGAAATGACAGACGTCGTTGAAAAGGGTCATTTGCCCGATGTGGCAGATTCAAAATCAGGACGTCCCACTAAATATGTGGCATTGGCACTGATAAGCCGCGCGGCTTTATATGCCGGAAGTATTGCGCAATTCGGTACTGTGCAATTGGATGGCTTGTTGGGAATACCGGCATCGGAAGCAGAGGGCTATTATCGCCAGTCATACAAAGCTTCAAAAGAGATAAAAAAGAAATTCTCTTTATACAATTCGGATGCTGATAAGGTTGTAAATTTCAAGAATATATTTCTTGTAAAAGACAACAATGAGGTGATTTTTGCCAAAAAGCATAATAGCTCGCCGACATCTATAGATACCGGCCAGTATAGTGGTGGTAACTGTTGGGGGTATGATTTTGCCCAATGCCCGAAACCACACGCATGGAATGCAGGGAACAAAGACGCCCCTTACCTTGAAATGGCAGAGGAATTCGAATACACAGACGGAACCCCCGGTACGTTGAACAAACAACAAATCATGAGTAAAACGTGGACTACGGAAGAACTTTGGGGAGATAAAGACCCACGCTTTTTTGCCACCATTTATACACAAAATACCGACTGGAAGGGAGCAAAAGTCGATTACCATAATGGATTGCTTTTGCCGAATGGACAGATTTTGACCTCAGGATCACACGAGGGTGTGTTAGCACTGGGTACACAAAGTGTAGATAACAGTTTTGGAACTGGTTTTGGTGTAATGAAATATTTGGATGAAAGTAGCAATACCCTTCAAGGCCCTCCCGGTTTTTCAAGTACCGATTATATCGTTTTCAGATATGGAGAGATATTGTTGAACCTGGCTGAAGCAGCTTTTGAACTGAATGAATCAGACGCACTGAGTGCTATTAATGAACTGAGAAGACGTGCCGGTATCAAAGAATTGGAAACCATCGACCGCGAGAAAATACGTCATGAACGAAAAGTAGAGCTGGCTTTCGAAGGGCATCGCTATTGGGATGTGAGACGTTGGAGGATAGCTACAGATGTATTGTCGAAAAGCAATTCCGGATTGCGTTATATACAGGTTTATGGTACGAATCCGCCTCAATATAAACTGGAAGTGTTGTATAATATAGATGGAGATAATAGACCTAAATTCTCCGAACATCAATATTATTTCCCAATCACGTTAGGACGTACAGGTAACAATCCTAATTTAGTGGAAAATCCGGGATATAAATAATTGAAAGAATGAATAGAGTACCGGAAGCTCAGGAATACAGTTTCCGGCATCCCAATAAATCTTTAATAATCACGTTAAAAACAATAATTTTTTAATAATCATGTTGAGAACAATAAATCTTTTTTTTAAGTATATACTTATTGTAAGTTGCAGTTTTCATTTTACAAGTTGTCATAGTAAAACAAATGATGAGGCGATTGATAAGCCTTCAGGAGAATGGAAAATAGAAGTGGATGGAACCCCGGTAACGGTTCATCAGGCACGAGTTTCTAAATATCCTCAGAATATGGTATGGGAAGGGTTTCAACGACCTGTTTCTCAAACGGAAATCGCCCATTTTGCCTATTTCGATTATAAAAAGAATGCCGTGGTGAAAATTACTTCACCGAAAAATGTGAAAGAATGTACAATACGTCCTACAGAGTTTGGCATTGTTCCCGTAGTGAAAGAAAATACTATTGAATTTACATTATCAGGTCCTTGCCAGTTCGTCGTCGAATTTGGCGACTACCATGAAGCCTTGCATCTGTTTGCCAATCCGAAAAAATTGACAGTCGAAAGAAGTGCTGATGCGCGTTATTTTGGTCCCGGTACCCATGAAGTCGGCCTTATTACAATGAGAAGTAATGAAATGGTATATATTGACGAAGGAGCAATAGTCTACGGAGCTATTGAAAGTGAGAACACGTCTAATATAAAAATTGTGGGGAAAGGTATTCTCGACTCAAGCCACATGAATTCGGGACATTCCATTTCCTTGAAGGGAGTATCGAATGCTCATATTGAAGGTATTGTTGTGAAAGATCCGGCTCATTGGGCGGTGGTTCCCTATTATTGTAATGGAATCACTTTCGACAATGTCAAGTTGGTAGGCTTTTGGCGATATAATGCTGATGGGATAGATATTGTCAACAGTAGCGATGTAACAATTAAGAATTCTTTTGTCAGAGCGTTTGATGACTGTATTGCAATTAAAGGACAGAAGGCTTGTTATGATAAGCAAAAAGTTATCGAAAATATAACAGTGGATAATTGTGTGCTTTGGAATGACTGGGGAAAAATTATTGAATTTGGAGCCGAAACTGTAGTGGATGTTATTCGCAATGTCAATATTTCGAATTGTTATATTCCTCACTTTACAATGGTTGCATTGGACATGCAGAATGGTGATAGGGGGCACATTGAAAATGTTCATTTTAAAAATATCTCCATTGAAGAAGCGATAAAAGAAAATGCCATGTTAAAAGACGAACCTGTGGATACAGGCTGGTGGGGAAAATCATTTTGTTTAGGAATTACCGGCACCCAATGGTCTCAAGATAATATCCGGGGAAGTATAGATAACGTAAGTTTTCAAAATATTCGTCACATAGGTTCCGGCTGCACCGGAGTCGACTTGTCTGGATATGATGAAGAGCACAAGGTATCCAATATATATATTAAAGATTATTATGTCAATGGTACGAAAATAACCGGAACATCAAATCTCATACACAAAAACAACTATGTTACTAACGTCACAGTTGAGTAACAAGCAATTTTTTGAGATATGAATTGAAGAACTTGTATACCTGTAAATCCATTGTCTGCCCTATCTATCGTGATAGGGTAGACGATAATGATATTGTAACTGCGAAAAAGAGATTTACCGATATATCGATTGCGATAAAATGAAAAAGAAAATACAGAAAATAGTTTTTATATTCGTTTGGTTTATTACTGCAAGTATGTCGGCAGCTCCCTCATTTTCAGTATATGGACTCATGACAGAGCAGGCAGAAAATCCTATTGGAGTAGAAACCAACGAGCCGTACTTCAGTTGGAAGATACATGCACAAGAACGAAATTTTAAACAAAGTGCTTATCATATCTGTGTTGCAGACTCTCCTGCCAAATTGGAAAACGATGATTGCAATATATGGGATAGTGGTAAAGTATTCTCAGACAATTCGATTTTCAATCAGTTTAAAGGGAAAAAATTACTATCTTCTACAACCTATTATTGGAGAGTAAAAGTCTGGAATGATAAAGGGAAAGAGTCTGCATGGAGTCAAATGCATACTTTTACAACAGGACTACTGAATGAAAGCGATTGGGGTACTTCCCGTTGGATAGCAATGGAAGCAGACGGAGCAAAAATAAAGGGTATTCATTATCAAGATAAAGATGCTTTGCCAACTTCTAAAACAGGTATGTATAAAATGCCCCAATTCCGAAAGGAGTTTCAAATAAAGGAAGGTATACAAAAAGCTTTTGTTTATATTTCAGGAGTAGGACATTTTGATTTGTTTATAAATGGCTCTAAAGTGGGCGACCATTTTTTAGATGCAGGATGGACTTTGTATGACAAGGAGGTCTTCTATGTTTCATTTGATGTAACAGAACTGTTGAATAAACAAGATAATGTTCTTGGAGTTATGCTTGGAAATGGTTTCTACAATGTACCACAAGAACGTTATTTCAAATTATTAGTTTCATACGGTGCTCCCAAACTGAAATTAATACTGAAAGTACTATATGATAACGGTACATCGCAGGAAATCGTTTCGGATAACTCTTGGAAAGTGACCGAAAGCCCTATTACATTCTCCAGCATATATGGCGGTGAAGACTATGATGCTACCAAACAAGAAGTCGGATGGATGAATGCCGGTTTTGATGACAAAAATTGGAAAGATGCTCTTGAAGTGGATTATCATCCTAAAATGGTTTCCCAGCAAATAGAGCCGTTAAAGATAAAAAAAGAAATACCTGTAGTCAGATGTTATAAAAACAGTAAAGGCAACTGGGTGTATGATTTGGGACAGAACTTCTCCGGAATAGTTCGTCTCCGCGTTTCAGGAAAAAGGAATCAGAGTCTTTGCCTTGTTCCGGCCGAATTGCTAAACAAGAACAACACTGCCAATCAGTCAGCTTCCGGGTATCCGTTTTGTTATCATTATAAGCTTCGAGGAAACGATACTATCGAAACCTGGCAACCGCAGTTTACCTATTATGGATTTCGCTATGTGGAAGTAAAGGGGGCTGTTCCGACAGGAGAAAAAAATCCGAAGAATCTTCCTGAGATAATTGAACTTACAGGGTTACATACAAGTTTGTCTGCTCCTCAATCCGGAACTTTCTTTTGTTCCAATCCCCTGTTCAATAAGATACACAACCTCATTGACTGGGCTATGCGTAGCAATATGGCCAGTGTATTGACAGATTGTCCTCACAGAGAAAAATTAGGATGGGTAGAACAGACTTACTTAATGCAGTATTCGTTGCAGTATCGCTATAACATGTCGAGGATGTATAATAAGATTATAAGGGATATGTATCTGTCACAGACCGAGCAAGGAGTGATTCCATCCATTGCGCCCGAATATGTAAGATTTAAAGAAGGCTTTGAAGATACGCCGGAATGGGGAAGTGCTTTTATAATATCTTCCTGGTACGCATATTTATGGTATGGCGATGATAGGGCACTGACAAACTATTATCCTATGATGAAAAGATACATGGATTACTTAGCTTCCCGCGCAAACGACAATATCATAGCATATGGATTGGGGGATTGGTTTGACATAGGTCCGGATGTTCCTGGAAATTCCCAGCTGACTTCAAATGGTTTAACCGCAACTGCAACTTATTACTATAACGCTACTATTATGCAAAAAATCGCACGTTTGCTGGCTCAACCGGATGACGTGGAAAAGTATGGAAGATTGGCAGTTGAAATTAAAGAATCATTCAACCGCAGGTTTTTCAATTCTTCCACTAAAACTTATGACCGTAATAGTCAGACTGCAAATTCGATAGTACTATTTATGGGATTAACAGATGAAACATATAAACAATCAATCATTAACAATCTGATTTGCGATATAGAAAAACGGAATTATTCGTTAACTGCGGGTGATATCGGATATAGATATGTATTGCAAGCTTTAGAAACAAACGGTTTGTCAGAGTTGATTTATAAGATGAATTGTAAATACAATGTGCCTGGATATGGTTGGCAGTTGGCACATGGAGCAACAGCACTTACCGAATCATGGCAAGCATTTGGTTTTGTGTCCAACAATCATTTTATGTTAGGACATTTGATGGAGTGGTTATATGGTGGCATAGGAGGAATACGTCAGACAGAACAATCATTGGCATATAAAACAATACTAATTGATCCTCATGTCGTTGGAGATATAACTACAGCATCGGCTTCTTATGAGTCGCCCTACGGCCGAATATGTAGTGAATGGAAGAAAAAGCAAGAAGATTTTGAGTTGAAAGTTTCTATTCCGGCAAATAGTGAAGCGGTAATAGTCTTGCCTACTGCAAAAATTGAAAATGTTATGGATTATGGAATTTGCCTGAGTTCGGTTGAGGATATTGTTTTTTTAGGAGTCGAACAAAATAGAATAAAAATCAAAGTGGGTTCCGGAGACTATCTGTTTTCAGTAAAAGGATAAAACATAACTTTTTAAATCAGGAAATACATGCCATTTCCATATTGCCATTAAGCAAGGGATATGGCACAATAAAATTACTTTAGCTCCACCCCCTTTTATGGGGATTGGAGAGAACTTATAACATGAAAGAAAATGAAAAAAATTATTTATATTTTATTTTTTGCTCTTACCGCTATTGTTGCTAACGGGCAGACTAAAAAACTCTTCAGTGGTACAAATAACGAAGGGGGAAGAATCAGTATTAACGGCTATATTGGAGACCGCATCCGGATGTGTATTGACCAAAGAGTGAAAGCACAGAATGCGGATGAACTGGTAGAGCCCTTTCGGCATCTGACGGAAGGAAACGGTTGGCAATCAGAATTCTTAGGAAAATGGATGTTAGGAGCTATTGCATCATACGAATACACACGGGATGAGGAGCTTTATCAGAAGATAGTAAATGCAGCCAATCAGTTTATGGAAACACAACACGCCGACGGTTATATCGGTAATTATAAACCGGAAAATCGACTGACTTGTTGGGATATCTGGGGACGGAAATACACATCTTTGGCATTATTGTCTTACTACAGATTGACCAAAGACAACAATGCATTGATTGCGGTACAGCGCTTAATAGATCTTCTGATAAAAGAACTGGAAGAGAAACAACTCGATATAGCAGAAACCGGATTTTATTACGGAATGCCAAGTTGTTCCATATTGGAGCCGGTTGTTTATTTGTATGAAGCAACAAAGGAACCGCGTTATTTGCACTTCGCAAAAGGAATTATAAACAGTATTGAAAAAGAAGGCCATTCGCAATTAATTACCAAAGCGCTAAAGAATATCCCCGTCCATCGTTTTACTTTTCCTAAATCATGGTGGAGTTATGAAAATGGACAGAAAGCTTATGAAATGATGTCATGCTATGAGGGAATGGTTGAATTAGGCAGAATATCTAACGATCCGTTGTATTTGCAGGCAACCGAGAAGACTGTTGCAAACATCATCGCTGATGAAATCAATATAGTCGGTTCGGGAGCAACTTTTGAATGTTGGTATGAAGGAAAGAAAAAACAAACAATACCTACTTACCATACCATGGAGACTTGTGTGACATTTACCTGGATGCAATTGTGTGCACGGCTATTGCAGGAAACGACCAATTCATTGTACGCTGACGAATTTGAACGCACCATGTATAATGCATTGATGTCGTCCATGAAAAATGATGGTACGCAAATATCTAAATATAGTCCGTTAGAAGGACGTAGATGTGAAGGCGAAAAACAATGTGGCATGCAAATCAATTGTTGTAATGCTAATGGTCCGCGTGCGTTTGCCTTAATTCCCCAAACGGCATATATGATGAAGAATGACAAGGTGTACGTAAATCTTTATTTGGATTCAGAGGCGGCATTTTTCATGAATAAAAATGAAATAAAACTTGATATGAAAACTCAATATCCTGTTGATGGACATGTTGAATTGTCAATAAATCCACGTAAAGAAACAGAGTTTACATTAGCATTCCGCATTCCATTATGGGTGGATGATAATTATCAGATTGCCATTAATGGAGAATCACAGACAAGTGTACGCAAAGGCGGGTATCTTTACTTGCAAAGAAAGTGGAAGAAAGGAGATAAAGTATCCATTAATTTCAAATTAAAAGCGAAAGTGGAGGAGTATGATCAGCATCAAGCTGTAACCTATGGACCATTGGTGTTCGCCCGTGACAGTCGGTTTATGGATGGATATGTAGATGAATGTGCCATTATTCAACAGAATGAAAAGGGAGAGGTATCGGCTGTGCCACAAGAAACTCGAAAAGATTCCTTTGCATGGGTTACAATGGAGGTGCCAATGATACTTGGTACGGATTTGGAAAATATGGAAAATAAAGCTGTCAAACAGATTAAATTCTGTGATTTTGCTTCTGCTGGGAATGATTGGGCCCCAACCGGACGCTATAGAGTGTGGATTCCTAAAACACTTAATCAGATGTCGGAAGCTTATCGTCAGTATTAAATAGGCTAATATGACATTGGCAGGAATGTATTTTATGAATAATGTTTTAAACAATAATCTTGAAACGCAATGATGAAATTATTTTTTTCAATCACGATTCTATTATTTCTGGCGGTAACCAATGGTACTGCCAAAAATAATCATCCTCCTCGCATTGTAAACATCATCAACTTTATACGTCAATTGGAGCCCAGAGACAATAACATCACAGAAGATGTATTGTATGAAACGGTATGCGAACAGGTGAAACTGTTGAAGAAGTACAATATGAGAGGAACTTTCTTACTGCAATACGATGCATTGATCAATCCTCGTTATCAGTCACTTTTGAAGGAAGAAATGAAAAGAGGAACAGAAGTTGGTGGTTGGTGGGAAATTACTCAACCGCATGTAGAAGCAGTCGGATTGAAATGGAGAGGACGTTATCCATGGGACTGGCATGCAGATGTCGGTTTTGCCGTAGGATATACTCCGGAAGAGAGAGAAAAACTCGTAGATGTGTACATGGAAAAATTTAAAGAGATTTTTGGAAAATATCCTGCTTCAGTCGGTTCATGGTTTATCGATGCCCATACATTGAGATACATGTATGAAAAATATGGCATTGTGTCATCATGTACATGTAGGGATCAGTATGGAACAGATGGCTATACATTGTGGGGCGGCTATTGGAATCAGGCCTACTATCCCAGTCGCCTCAACGGATATATGCCTGCACAGACGAAAGAAGGACAAATTCCCGTTCCGGTATTCCGCATGTTAGGTAGTGATCCTATTTATCAATATGATACCAGTTTGGGAGAATCTGCACAGGGAGTTATTACGTTGGAACCTGTTTGGGAGGCAGGCAGGAATGAAAAATGGGTGCGCTATTTCTTTAAATCTATTTTTGAAGATCCCTGTATCGGTTTCAACTATACACAAGTTGGTCAGGAAAATTCTTTTACTTGGGCAGGTATAAAGAAAGGATTGGGAGTTCAATTCCCTCTTCTCGATTCATTGGCACAAGCCGGAGATATACAGATTGAGACACTGGAAGAAGCGGGACGTTGGTTTAAAAAGAAATATCCTGTCACTCCTCCTACCTCGGTCACAGCACTCACTGACGCGCAAGACAATGGTAATCGGACTGTATGGTTCAACAGTCGTTTCTACCGTACAAATCTGTTATGGAATGATTATTCCATTCGTTTTAGGGATATCCACTTATTTGATGAACGTATAGAATCGGATTATTTAAAACGACGTGGAACTTCTAACCAGTGTGTGTTCACCACTTGTCCGATTGTTGACGGTTTCTTATGGAGCACCCCCAAAGAGTATGCTGCTATCCGTTTTTACACCATAAAGAACGGAACAGAAAAGGAAGTGACCATAAAGAATGTAGAAGTGAAGACAGTGAATGACAGCAAGATGCAACTACGTTGTGTAGCTACCGACCAATCTGTCTATACAATCACCCTGTCCGAGAAAGAGATTAAAATAGAAGGTAAAACATCCAACCCTTGGAAGTTGAAACTCGAAGTTGCCACAGGAAAGACACTGCCACTGAAAGTGAAAGGAAACAATTCGTTGACTGGTGAACTGAAAGGTATTTCATACGGCATTGTCTGTCTGAAAGGTAATGTGAAACAGAGTGGAAATACAGTATCATTAAATCCGGAGAACAATCGTCTGATTATAGATTGTTCATCCCGTGATTTCAAATAAAAAGCAGCAAACTTGTTAAGACATTTTGCTTAAATTTCAATTGGTGTTTGATGATCTACCTATAGGTAAGGACTGATTATCGAAATATTAGTCTTTGCTTATAGGTAGTTCTTTATCACATCAAACGATAATTATCTGTTTTTTTATATGAGCTGTAACTCATATAATTCTATATTAATACTGACTAATCTTTTTATACGTATGAAACAACTGACAATCTTAGCGGAACTATTATTTTTCTGTTTGCAGGCTGCGTTGCCTGCCTTTGCGCAGACGCCAGCGTATCTGGATACGAATAGACCAATCGAAGAGCGTGTAAAAGACGCATTGAGCCGGATGACCCTTGAAGAAAAGGTGAAGATGCTTCATGCACAATCAAAATTCAGTTCGGCAGGCGTACCTCGGCTTGGAATCCCGGAGGTATGGGCTACCGATGGTCCTCACGGTATTCGTCCGGAAGTACTGTGGGATGAATGGGATCAGGCAGAATGGACAAATGACTCTTGTATCGCTTACCCCGCATTGACTTGTCTTGCTGCCACCTGGAATCCGGAAATGTCTCATCTCTACGGAAAAAGTATCGGTGAAGAGGCGCGTTACCGGAAAAAAGACATCTTGTTAGGACCCGGTGTGAACATCTATCGTACTCCTCTGAACGGACGTAATTTTGAATATATGGGTGAAGACCCGTATCTGTCCGCCATGATGGTAGTCCCTTATATCAAAGGAGTACAGGAAAATGGTGTAGCCGCTTGCGTGAAACATTATGCGTTGAATAACCAGGAAACCAATCGAAACACTACGAATATGCACCTGAACGACCGTGCCCTTTATGAGATATACCTGCCTGCTTTCAAGGCTGCCGTTCAGGAAGGCGGAACCTGGTCGATTATGGGCTCCTATAATCTTTATCAAGGACAGCACGCTTGTCATAACAAACGCCTGCTCAAAGACATTCTCCGTGACGAATGGGGCTTCGACGGCGTGGTAGTGTCCGACTGGGGTGGTGTGCATAATACCGAACAAGCCATCTACAATGGACTGGACTTGGAATTCGGTTCGTGGACAAACGGATTGTCTGACGGAACCCGTAATGCTTATGATAATTATTACCTGGCTTTCCCTTACCTGAAACTGATTAAAGAGGGTAAAGTCGGAACAAAAGAGTTGGACGAGAAAGTCAGCAACATCCTTCGTCTAATTTTCCGTACTTCGATGAATCCGCATAAGCCGTTCGGCTCTTTAGGTTCTCCTGAACATGGACAAGCCGGTCGTAAGATAGCTGAAGAAGGAATCGTTCTTTTACAGAACAACAATAACGTGTTGCCTATTGACTTGAACAAAGCGAAAAAAATAGCCGTTATCGGTGAAAATGCAATCAAGATGATGACAGTGGGCGGTGGTAGTTCTTCCTTGAAAGTGAAGTACGAGATTTCTCCGTTGGATGGATTGAAGAATCGTGTAGGTACAAAAGCGGAAGTAGTGTATGCCCGTGGTTACGTAGGCGACCCGACAGGTGAATATAACGGTGTGAAAACCGGTCAGGACTTGAAAGACGACCGTTCGGAAGACGAACTTCTCGCTGAGGCTCTGCAAGCGGCCGAAAATGCGGATTATGTTATTTTCTTCGGTGGGCTAAATAAGAGTGAAGGACAAGATTGTGAAGGTTCAGACCGTATTTCTTTGGGATTGCCATATGCGCAAGACAGAGTAATCCGTGAATTGGCTCAGATTAATAAGAATTTGATTTTTGTCAATATTTCCGGCAATGCTGTAGCTATGCCTTGGGTGAACGAAGTTCCCGCCATTGTTCAAGGTTGGTTCTTGGGTTCGGAAGCCGGAACGGCCCTCGCTTCTGTATTAATCGGAGATATTAATCCTTCCGGTAAATTACCTTTTACTTTTCCCGTAAAATTGGATGATGTAGGTGCTCATAAATTAGGCGAATATCCAGGCAATAAAGAAGAATTGGTAACTAAGCATCAAGGGGACACAATAAACGAAACTTACCATGAAGGCATCTTTGTAGGTTACCGTTGGGCAGATAAAGAAAAAATCAAGCCATTGTTTCCGTTTGGACACGGATTAAGCTACACCACTTTTACTTATAGCAAACCTGCTGCGGACAAGAAAACAATGACCGCCGATGATACGATTTCGTTTACCGTCAACATAAAAAATACAGGAACCTATGAAGGTCAGGAAATTGTTCAGCTTTATATCAGCGATAAAAAATCTTCCCTGCCGCGTCCGTTGAAGGAGCTGAAAGCTTTCCAGAAAGTTAAATTGGCTCCGGGAGAAGAGAAAACGGTAACACTGACGATTGATAAAAAAGCGTTGAGTTTCTTTAATGATGCAAGACATGAATGGGTAGCCGAACCCGGCAAGTTTGAAGCGATGATTGGGAGTTCCTCCCGGAATATCAAGGGAACAATAGTATTTGAGTTAAAATAAAACATTATTAAAATACAATATACTATGCGTCAATTATTAACCGCAATATTTATTTTCATATTTTCTCTCTTTATAAATGCCCAACAGCAATCGCTTGAAGACATACGAAATGTACGTTTATTCATTAAAGAACATATGGGACATACTGTAAAAGAGTGTAAAAAGGATACATTGGGATATATTGCTTTGCCAAAACCTTATAGTGTTCCAAGTTTGAGTGGTGCATTTCAGCAAGATATGTATTATTGGGATACATATTTTACAAATATAGGGTTGATATCGGATGATGACTTTGAGCAGGCATTGAATAATGTAGATAACATCCTTTACTTAATAGATAAGTTTGGATTTATGCCTAATGGATCTAATGTTTCATATTTGAATCGTTCACAACCACCATTTGCCAGTATGATGGTTCGGGATATTTACGAAAAGAGCAGGGATAAAATATGGTTGGAATCTGCCTGTAGAATATTAGAAAAAGAGTACACATTCTGGATGACTCAACGAATTACACCTACGGGACTGAACCGATATTCGAACAGTGCAACAAGAGATGAACTGGTTTCATTTTATGAATATATGAGAACACGTTTCACTGACTTGCCTGTTTTAACAGATTCTTTGAAGTTATTGAAACAATCTTCTCATTTAATTGCAGAAGCGGAGTCCGGTTGGGATTTTTCCCCTCGTTTTGATTTTCGATGTGAAGATTTTAATCCTGTGGATTTAAATGCAAATCTCTATTTATATGAACAGAATTTTGCTTTTTTCTATAAAGAATTGAAAAAGAAAGGTTCAAACAAATGGTTGGATGCAGCCCAAAAAAGGAAAAATCTGTTGAATAAATATTGTTACAACTCTCAAGACGGCTGTTTTTATGATTATGACTTTATAAA
This sequence comes from Bacteroides congonensis, assembly GCF_900130125.1. Classification (GTDB taxonomy): domain Bacteria; phylum Bacteroidota; class Bacteroidia; order Bacteroidales; family Bacteroidaceae; genus Bacteroides; species Bacteroides congonensis. The sequence goes on along the minus strand of NZ_FQXY01000008.1, from coordinate 365,965 downwards.
TAATCGACTAAGCCCTATATATTCTGCGGCTGTTTTTAATTTACTTTGGGCAGAGGTCTTAACCAAACATCAAGCTAAGAATGTGGTTGTTCATCTTCAAAGATTAGAATATCCTTGGGGCATTGTCGCTTGCGAACAAGGAAAACGCAAGAGAACCTATCAGTGGGATTTTCCTAATGCATGGGCGAGTTTTAATCTTTTATCAATAAATGGTCTGGACCGCTATGGATTTAAAAAAGAAGCTCGTCGCATAGCTCAGAAATATGTTAGTAGTATTGTTAAGATTTACCAATCTTCAGGTAATCTATGGGAGAAATATAACGCTGAATTAGGAAATTTGGAAGTGAATAATGAATACGAAATGCCTCCATTTATGGGGTGGACAGCCGGTGCTTTTATCTACGCATCTGATTATCTGATTAAATAAGAAAAATAAAAACACATATAAGTATGAAAATGAATTTTCATTATTTTGCGGATATTATTCCGATAATAATTTTCGTGTTGTTCTCAAATAGCGGACTGATAAACGCAACCGAAGTCGGGAAACGTACTGACGCATTGGAAGCGTCGGCCTGGAACGAATCCAAATGGATTTCCGCAACAGACGCCCCCGTGGCGAAAGGACACAACAACGGTCTCGCGGCCGATGGCGCGACCTGGTTCGTGTCCACTGTAAAAAACGAACAGGAAGTCATCTCCGCCAAGTGGATGACCACCGGACTGGGAATTTACGAGTTGTATGTGAATGGGAAACCCGTAGGCGGGGAATTCCTGAAACCGGGCTTCACACACTATGCCAAGACCAAACGTTCTTTTACCTATGATATTACAGACATCATTCGTACCAAGCCAAACGCCGAGAACAGACTTTCCGCACAGGTGACGCCGGGATGGTGGGGTGACAAAATCATAACCCCCGGAGGACATGACGGCATGATAGGCAAGAAATGTGCCTTTCGCGGTGTACTGGAACTGACTTTTTCTGACGGAAGCAAGAAGCGCTACGGTACTGACCTCAAAAACTGGAAAGCCGGAATTGCCGGCCCGGTGAAACATGCTGGCATCTTTGATGGAGAAACGTACGATGCACGCGAACCGATGGGCTACGAATGTGCGGACAAACTCTCCGTACCCGAAGAGAATACCGAATTCTCCGGCGACATTCTGCCTTCGGACGGAGCGGAAGTCTATCTACGTACCGACCTCACCCTTGCTCCTGTCAGAGCATACGTTTGGAAGAATGTAGAGGGAGCGAAGGAGCATGAGTTCGGTAAGGTAATTATTGCCCGTGAGTTCGCATTAGATACAGAGATGACCGTAAGTCCGGGAGAGACGTTAGTGGTAGACTTCGGACAAAATTGTGCCGGCATCCCCTCTTTCGTATTCAAAGCTGCCGAGGGAACAGTGCTGACCTGCCTTCCCGCAGAGTTGCTCAATGACGGTAATGGTGCCAAGATTCGTGGCATGGACGGTCCGGAAGGAAGCTGTCACCGCGAAAACCTGCGCTTCCCTTACGGCGTCCGTCTGGACTACACTTTTGCTGCCGGAAATAGCTATGTGACCTACTACCCTCATTGCACCTTCTTCGGCTACCGCTACGTCTCCATAACTGCCACCGGGAATGTCGCCATCAAGTCGCTGAAGTCCATCCCAGTCACTTCCATCACAAAGAAAATGGAGGTCGGCACTATATCCACAGGCAACGAGCTTGTGAACAAGCTCATCTCCAACACTTATTGGGGGCAGCTATCCAACTACCTGTCCATACCCACCGACTGCCCGCAACGCGACGAGCGTCTGGGCTGGACAGCAGACACACAAGTGTTTGCAGAAACAGGAACGTTCTTTGCCAACACCATGAAGTTCTTCCACAAGTGGATGCGTGACATGCGCGACACACAGAACAGTTTGGGCGGATTCCCCGGAGTGGCCCCCTTGGCACAATACGGTGACGAGAAAATGCGTTTCGGTTGGGCTGATGCCGGAATCATCGTGCCTTGGACGGTATGGAAACAATTCGATGACACGCAAATCATCGAGGAGAACTGGAATGCCATGGACTTGTTTATGAACCACATCAACGACACCAAGTATAACCACGAGGCCCTCTGTAGCGAGAACGGTAACTATCAATGGGCCGACTGGCTGAGCTACGAACCTCTGGAAAGCTGGAGCGGACTGGCTTTCTCTCCCCAAGGTCCGCTTCCTGATGCTATCAGCTACTGGAACTATTTGAGTGCTTCCTACTGGATGACAGATGCTTTCATGATGCGGGACATGGCTGCCGCCACCGGTCGCGATGCCGTCAAATACCAGCAAATGGCTGATTCGGCAAAGGCATACATCAAAGAAAACTTCCTCAATGAAGACGGTACCTTCAAAACCGCCATCCTCAACACCATGCAGACACCTGCTTTGTTCGCCCTGAAGAACCAGCTTGTGGAAGGCGATGCCAAAGCGAAGATGATAAACCGTCTGCGCGAAAACTTCGCACAGCACGACCTTTGCTTACAGACCGGATTCTTAGGCACATCCATCCTCATGGCCACCCTCACGGAGAATGGCATGGAAGACATTGCCTATGAACTCCTCTTCCAACGTAAGAATCCAAGCTGGCTGTACTCTGTGGACAACGGAGCCACCACCATCTGGGAACGGTGGAACAGCTATATGATAGACAAGGGAATGGGACCGAGCGGCATGAACAGCTTCAATCATTATGCCTACGGATGCGTATGTGAATGGATTTGGGAAACTGTTGCCGGCATCGCAGCCGATCCAGCCACCCCCGGCTTCAAACATATCATTATGAAGCCTATTCCAGACAAGCGGTTAGGACACGTGACTGCCGAATACCGTTCCGCCGCCGGACTCATCAAGAGTGCCTGGAAATACGAAGGAGACGCCTGGATTTGGGAATTTACCATCCCTAAAGGTGCCACCGCTACCGTAACTCTTCCCGGAGAGATGAAATCAAAGAACTATGGAAGTGGAACTTACAAGGTGACCAAAAAGTTTTTCATGTAAGAATTTGATAGTAAAAAAATGTATCCACAAGGCTATGTCACTGCCAGACGGTCAAATTCACACATACCGAATATATACGGTGAATCGCTTAGCGATTCACCTCTTTTTCTATTCTCAATATCTTATCCAACGTTTTTTGAGCCTCTGTCGACGGAAACCTCAATACAACCTTCCGCAAGGAGTTCCGTGCCTTTTCGTATCCCGTAGCAAACACTTTCGACAATCCATCCCGATAACGGGCATATTGCATTTTCGTTGGCGACGATATTTTCTTATAATCAGTCTCCAACTGCTTCTTTTCCCGTTCAGCCATCAAATAATAGTAATTCCCTAAAAAGATATTGGCAGCCAAGTTGTCCGCATCCAATTGCAATATCTTCTCATATATGCGCAGAGCATCCTTTTCTTGTCCTCGATAAACTTGCATTTCGGCACAGGGTTCGAGATAGTCTACATTATTGGGAGCCTTTTGAAGTAACTCTTTATAGAACAGATAAGCCTTGTCATAATTCCGCTTCTTCTTATAGGCAATCGCCAGTTCATTCGCCAGATTCACGCTGATCTCACTGCTTTTGTCCACATTCGTCCAATAGTACATTTCCGTGCGGTCAATATTCAGACTGAGCGTCTGTCGGAAATAGCTCACAGCCTGCCCGTTCTGCCCGGCTTCGATAGCGGCAGACACTTTCTGCAACATCTCGTCCACCGACTGCGCATTCAGCATCAGCGGCAACGAAAACAAAGATAAAAAGAAGATAGTTAAGGCTCTCATAATCCAATATTTGCTATTTAGTTCGTGGCACACAAAGATACAATAAAAAAATAAAAAATGTACCTTTGCGCACAAAAAGAACAATCAATTTGATAAAAGTGTTTCTATAAAATGATAGATAACAAACAAACCTCTGAAAACAGACGAATATTACAGATTGCCATACCATCGATTATATCCAATATAACCGTTCCGCTACTGGGACTTATTGATGTCACTATCGTAGGTCACCTCGGTTCTCCGGCTTATATCGGAGCCATTGCCGTAGGGGGTATGTTGTTCAATATTATCTATTGGATTTTCGGTTTCCTGCGCATGGGAACCAGTGGCATGACTTCGCAGGCTTACGGTCAGCACGATCTAAATGAAATCACCCGACTGCTATTACGCTCTGTCGGCGTGGGATTATTAATCGCCTTCTGTCTGCTGATACTCCAATATCCTATCCTGAAACTGGCATTTACATTTATACAAACGACACCGGAAGTCGAGCAACTGGCAACGACCTATTTCTACATCTGCATTTGGGGAGCTCCCGCCACATTAGGCCTTTATGGATTTGCAGGCTGGTTCATCGGAATGCAGAATTCACGTTTCCCGATGTATATCGCTATCACGCAAAACATTGTCAATATTGTAGCCAGTCTCTGTTTTGTCTATTTATTGGATATGGAAGTGGCAGGTGTGGCTATGGGAACCCTCATCGCCCAATATGCAGGTTTCTTCATGGCTATTCTGTTATACATACGCTACTATCATACGCTTAGAAAACGAATTGTATGGAAAGATATTTGGCAGAAGAAGGCTATGTATCGTTTCTTCCAGGTAAACCGTGACATTTTTTTCCGTACGCTCTGCCTTGTCATGGTCACCATGTTCTTTACTTCAGCCGGAGCCGCACAAGGAGAAATCGTATTAGCCGTGAACACATTGCTCATGCAATTATTTACGCTCTTCTCCTATATCATGGACGGCTTTGCTTATGCCGGTGAAGCATTGGCAGGACGCTATATCGGAGCTAAAAATCAAACAGGTCTGCGCAACACTGTATATCACCTTTTCTATTGGGGATTCGGGCTTTCACTGGTATTCACTATCTTATATTCAGCAGGCGGAAAAGAGTTTTTAGGGCTACTGACTAATGACGACTCGGTAATCAATGCGTCGGACTCCTATTTCTATTGGGCACTCGCCATTCCATTAGCAGGCTTTTCCGCCTTCCTTTGGGACGGGGTCTTTATCGGTGCCACTGCTACCCGTCAGATGCTTTACTCTATGTTAATTGCTTCCGCCAGCTTTTTCGGGATATATTATGCGTTTCATTCCCTTTTGGGAAATCATGCTTTATGGTTGGCGTTTCTTGTTTATCTTTCATTGAGAGGAATTGTACAAACCTTCTTAGGAAGACAAATCATGAAAAAAGTAATTGTATCTCAATAAGGCTATCTGACAAATTATCTCTATATTTGCGGCAAACAATAAAAAGCAAAAGATATGGCAAAGTATAAAAGAATCTTACTAAAGCTCAGTGGAGAGAGCCTAATGGGCGAAAAAAAATATGGCATTGACGAGAAAAGATTAGCAGAATATGCAGAGCAAATCAAAGAAATCCACGGACAAGGCGTACAGATAGGTATCGTTATCGGTGGTGGAAATATCTTCCGTGGATTGAGTGGAGCCAATAAAGGTTTCGACCGTGTGAAAGGTGACCAGATGGGGATGCTGGCAACTGTCATCAACAGCTTGGCATTGAGTTCGGCATTAGTAGCAGCCGGAGTAAAAGCCCGTGTGCTTACAGCAGTCCGCATGGAGCCTATCGGAGAATTCTACAGCAAGTGGAAAGCTATCGAACATATGGAGAACGGTGAGGTTGTCATCATGTCCGCAGGAACGGGAAATCCTTTCTTTACTACCGATACAGGTTCTTCATTGAGAGGAATCGAAATCGAAGCAGATGTAATGCTGAAAGGCACCCGTGTAGACGGCATTTATACTGCCGACCCTGAAAAAGACCCGACTGCAACCAAATTCAACGACATCACATACGATGAAGTACTGAAACGCGGATTGAAAGTAATGGACTTGACTGCTACCTGTATGTGCAAAGAAAACAACCTGCCTATCGTCGTATTTGACATGGACACGGTAGGTAACCTTAAAAAAGTAATCAACGGCGAAGAAATCGGTACAATCGTACACAACTAATCGGCTTCTTCAATACATCTATAACAAGGCAGAGAATCTCGTTTAGGGGATATTCTTTGCCTTGTTTCGTATGAAATTATCTCCTACGCTCCTAAAAGTTACCCATCCGACTGCACTCAATTAATCCTCGAACTGCATAATTTAATTCGTCTGCCTATAGTGTATCTTTCGTTTGCCTATAGCCGGACGCAAGTTTGCCTATAGGCAGATGAAAGTTCGCCTACAGGCAAACAAATTAAATTATGCATGAACGAAATTAGTTCTATGCAAGCGAAAGATTAGTTTTTTAGCATACGAAAGATTAAATTATACTATCAACGGGGTAAACGCTTGTTTATCATGTACGAACTGCGTACTTTTGCACGCCATTTAAAAAACTTAAAACGATGAACAGCAAAACCAAAGGTTTTATCTATGGAGCGATTGCCGCCGCAAGTTACGGTATGAATCCTCTTTTTACGCTCCCGCTCTATGCAGCAGGCATGAGTGTCGATACGGTCTTATTTTACCGTTACTTTTTTGCTGTCATTGTATTAGGGATACTGATGAAGATGCAACATCAATCTTTCTCTCTTCAGAAAGCAGATATTCTGCCGTTGGTTATTATGGGATTGTTATTCTCGTTTTCTTCCTTACTCCTTTTTATGAGCTACAACTACATGGACGCAGGAATTGCATCTACGATTCTATTCGTCTATCCGGTGATGGTAGCGGTTATTATGGGAGCGTTTTTCAAGGAGAAGATTTCCGCGATTACCGTCTTCTCCATCCTGCTGGCACTTTCGGGCATCGCTCTGCTGTACCAGGGAGACGGTAGTAAACCGTTATCAACCATAGGAATCGTCTTTGTCCTGCTGTCTTCACTCTCCTACGCCATATATATAGTAGGTGTGAACCGTTCGGCACTGAAAAACCTGCCGACAACGAAACTTACGTTTTACGCTATCCTGTTCGGGCTTTCCGTTTATATCGTCCGCCTGAACTGTTGTACGGAACTGCAAGTTATTCCATCCGCCTGGCTTTGGGCGGACGTACTGGCACTAGCTATTCTGCCTACTGCCGTATCACTGGTCTGTACAGCCCTGGCCATCCATTACATAGGCTCCACACCAACGGCTATCTTAGGAGCTTTGGAACCTGTGACAGCTTTGTTTTTCGGAGTTCTTCTGTTTCACGAAAAACTTACGCCCCGGTTAATGACAGGCATTTTAATGATAATCACCGCTGTTACCCTGATTATCATAGGGAAGTTGCTTATAAAAAAGATGGGAATGCTGTTGCAGATGAACAAAAAATAATATACTTTTGCTAATTAATCAATCGAATAGCAACTTTAATTATCGAAAAATATGGTAGACGTAAAGACTTGCCTTGACAATGCACAAGAAAAAATGGATATGGCCATCATGTATCTGGAAGAAGCACTGGCACATATCCGCGCCGGAAAAGCGAGTACCCGACTGTTGGACGGTATCCGTGTAGACTCTTACGGAAGCATGGTTCCTATCAGCAATGTAGCAGCCGTGACCACTCCCGATGCACGCAGTATCACCATCAAACCCTGGGATAAAAGCATGTTCCGTGTCATCGAAAAAGCAATCATCGACTCCGACCTCGGCATTATGCCCGAAAACAATGGTGAAATAATCCGTATCGGTATCCCTCCTTTGACGGAAGAACGTCGTAAGCAATTGGCCAAACAATGCAAGGCCGAAGGTGAAACAGCTAAAGTCAGCGTACGCAACGCCCGCCGTGACGGTAATGACGCATTGAAAAAAGCTGTAAAAGACGGATTGGCAGAAGACGAGCAGAAGAATGCGGAAGCCAAACTGCAAAAAATCCATGATAAGTATATCAAACAGATTGATGATATGCTGGCTGAAAAGGACAAAGAAATCATGACTGTTTAAATTGAAAATTGAGACTATACTTTAATATTAAAAATCAAATAAGGTTTTGAGCGAAGTTCTCAATTCTCAATTTATGAAGGGATTAGTAATCAAAAACACAGGTAGCTGGTATCAGGTAAAGACCGATGACGGGCAATTTATCGAATGTAAGATCAAAGGTAATTTCCGGCTCAAAGGTATTCGCAGTACCAATCCGGTAGCGGTAGGCGACCGTGTTCAGATTATACTTAATCAGGAAGGCACTGCTTTCATCAACGAAATAGAAGATAGGAAGAACTACATTATCCGTCGTTCTTCCAATCTTTCTAAACAGTCCCACATCCTTGCTGCCAACCTCGACCAATGTATGTTGGTGGTAACCGTCAACTATCCCGAAACATCCACTATCTTCATCGACCGTTTTCTTGCATCGGCAGAAGCTTACCGGATTCCTGTCAAACTGGTATTCAACAAAGTAGATGCTTACAACGAAGACGAACTCCGCTATCTGGACGCACTTATTAATTTATATACACATATCGGTTACCCCTGTTTTAAGGTTTCCGCCAAGAACGGTGACGGTGTAAACGAAATAAAAAAAGACCTGGAAGGCAAAATCACACTATTTTCCGGCCATTCGGGAGTAGGAAAATCCACGCTCATCAACGCCATACTGCCGGGAATAGAAGCTAAAACCGGTGAGATTTCCTCTTATCACAACAAAGGAATGCATACCACTACTTTCTCCGAAATGTTTCCAGTAGACGGGGATGGATATATCATTGACACCCCGGGTATCAAAGGTTTCGGCACATTCGATATGGAAGAGGAAGAAATCGGACATTATTTCCCCGAAATATTCAAGATTTCCGCTGACTGCAAATACAATAACTGCACTCATCGCCACGAACCGGGATGCGCTGTACGCAAGGCGGTAGAAGAACATTTAATCAGTGAATCACGCTACACCTCTTATCTAAATATGCTGGAAGATAAAGAAGAAGGCAAGTATCGGTCTGCTTACTAAAGCTCTCAAAATAGAAACAAAACACAACTATAAACTTATTAACCATATAAAAAGCTCTAAAACCATGAAAAAAGGTTGTATCATTTTTCTCATTGTCAATGTACTTATATCATTACTTACAATTATCTATGCGATATTAGAACCAACCACAGAATCCAATAGACAGGATACGACAAAGCATCTATCAGCAAGCAAAGACTCATTACCGAATAGTAGTTTATCACATTTAAAAGAAGAAATGCATTTCGTTACTCAAGAAAAACAAAATGCAAAACTTACAGCAGATGTCGTCTATTATCTAGGTGTGAAAGGACAAACACTCTCAAAAGATACGGAAGTAGTCGCAATCTGCCAAACTGACGAAGAATATACCTTACTAGAAGATAAGGATGGCAATCGCTTTACCGTGTTAAGCCGTTATGTGAAAACTCAACGTCCACTTAAGATGATCAACCCCAACTATCATTATTATATGGGAGGTACCTGGTTCGGAACTTTTGCTCCTTACAAGCATTCCATTTCAGAGGTTGTTTCAAAATGGGGAGATTATACACTATGCAATAAACAAGAAAATTCTTATACATTCCCATATATAACCTATGTATCTGGAATCAGCCGGTCACACTCTGTCACCCTATATACAGACGAAAAAGGAATTGTAATAAGTAGTATCCATCATAACGAAACTTCTAATCTTTTCGGATTCCTATTCTTTTACTCCGACATTCTTTCCCTAAACATATATGAGCCACAAGGACCATTACTCATTGAACCAGGCACCGACAATGATAATAGCACTTCTATCACAGAAGGAATTTTGACATATATACTATATATGCTACCGTTGTCAATAGTATTACTGGCAATCCTTTGGGGAATGATGTTCATTCGGTTCGTCCCCAACAAAGCAATTAACTTTACGCTCCGTACAGGTACATTTTTAATCCCATACTTTTTTTCGATAATCTTTTTAGAACATTATCATAGCGTATGGATGATTCTTTTTCCTTGTTATCTTGGGATAGGGTATGCACTGGCATTAGGATTAAAAAGTTGTTTAAGACTAGAAAAGCGTTGCAAGCGTTGTCATACCATTTATAGCATTAATTTCTACAAAGAAGAAACCGGACGAGAAGCAACGACAATCAACTGTAACATTCATTTCACGTTGGATACGAACAGAAAAATCACACATAGTGCCTATACGTATTATGCAACAACTGTCCATTATCATCATAAAGATGTATGCAAAAAATGCCAATATACTCAAGAATATAACAGCAATGCTATACTAAAGAGAGCCATAGAAGAGTGCCCTCATTGTGGAAACAAGAATATAAGTAAGAATATGAATATCGACAACGCCAAATATAGGGAAGGAAAAGTCATATTTGATTACGCATATAAAGAGTATTGCCCTAAATGCGGTGAATTAATATGGGAAGGAAAAGGAACATATCAGCTCACTACTTCCCAACCTAGCCAAAGCCATCCCCAAAAACGCACTGACTCATCTTCAAACACAAATTCTGCCCCACGAGACAACTCCTTTAGACATGGGTATGAATGCCGCTATTTTAACAGCGGATTGACAAGTCAAATGGGAAGTGGAATATGTACTCGAACTGGATGCGATCAAAATGGCTCTAAATGTAATATTAGTACTGGCTATTGTCCATATTTTGAATCACGATAATAAGAAAGATAAAAAACAAATGCCCCATTAAACCTTTCCTATCCAAAAACATCTAATTTTCTAAAGATGTAATGTAAACATGCTATATACTATACTAAACCATGAATAAGAAAACTAAATGGGGCATCATTATTCTTGTTGGTGCCGGTATCATCGGTGGTGGAATCTACTCACAATTACCCAAAAAGAACGACGAACTAACCGCTGCCGACAAAGTAATGAGCGGTAATAAGAAAAAGGGAAGACAGATTCTGAATGTGAACGCCAAAGTCATAAAGCCACAATCCCTGACAGATGAATTTACGACTACGGGGGTACTTCTGCCCGATGAAGAAGTGGATTTGTCTTTCGAAACTTCCGGAAAGATTGTCGAAATCAATTTCGAGGAAGGAACATCGGTAAAGAAGGGCCAGTTGCTCGCCAAGGTAAACGACCGGCAGTTGCAGGCACAATTACAACGTCTTGTTTCACAATTGAAATTGGCCGAAGACCGTGTGTTCCGCCAAGACGCACTATTGAAACGGGATGCTGTCAGTAAGGAAGCCTACGAACAAGTCAAGACCGACCTGGCAACTCTTAATGCCGACATAGAAATCATTAAGGCTAATATCGAATTGACCGAACTTCGTGCTCCGTTTGACGGCGTTATCGGGCTTCGCCAAGTCAGTATCGGTACCTACGCCTCTCCTACTACGGTTGTTGCCAAACTGACAAAAATCTCTCCCCTCAAAGTTGAATTTTCCGTGCCGGAACGTTATGCCAAACAGATTAGAAAAGGGACTAACTTAAACTTTAACGTTGAAGGCAATCTGGATGCGTTCGGTGCACAGGTGTATGCTGTCGAATCAGCTATCGACCCTAATCTGCACCAGTTTACCGCCCGTGCACTCTATCCGAATGTCAACCATATCCTGCTCCCCGGCCGCTATGCAAGCGTATTGATAAAAAAAGACGAGATAGAGAATGCAATCGCCATCCCTACGGAAGCGATTGTGCCGGAAATGGGTAAAGATAAAGTCTACTTGTACAAATCAGGAAAAGCCGAACCTGTGGAAATCATCACTGGAATCCGCACCGCATCCGAAGTACAGGTGACAAGAGGATTGCACATGGGAGACACTATTATCACCTCAGGCACATTGCAACTCCGCACCGGACTTGCCGTGACACTTGACAAAATTGACTAATACCAGTGCCCTATGAATATATCTGAATTAAGCATACGCCGACCGGTATTAGCCACCGTACTGACAATCATTATCCTGCTTTTCGGATTTATCGGATACAACTACCTGGGTGTCCGTGAATATCCGTCAGTGGATAATCCGATTATTTCCGTCAGTTGTTCCTATCCGGGAGCCAATGCCGACGTTATCGAAAACCAGATTACGGAACCGTTGGAACAGAATATCAATGGTATTCCCGGTATCCGTTCTCTGTCCAGTGTCAGCCAACAAGGACAGAGCCGTATTACAGTAGAGTTTGAATTGTCCGTCGATCTGGAAACGGCGGCAAATGACGTGCGCGACAAGGTTTCACGCGCACAACGCTACCTGCCCCGTGACTGTGACCCGCCTACCGTGTCGAAAGCAGACGCAGACGCTATGCCTATCCTGATGGTAGCTCTGCAAAGCGACAAACGCACCCTGTTGGAATTAAGTGAAATCGCGGATTTGACGGTTAAGGAGCAATTACAGACCATCTCTGATGTAAGTAGCGTATCCATTTGGGGAGAAAAGCGTTACTCCATGCGTCTCTGGCTTGACCCGGCAAAAATGGCCGGCTATGGTATCAGTCCTATCGACGTGAAAAATGCAGTGGATAATGAGAATGTCGAGCTCCCGTCAGGTAGTATCGAAGGAAATACTACCGAGTTGACAATCCGTACCTTAGGATTGATGCACACAGCAGACGAGTTCAACGACTTGATTATCAAGGAAGAGAACAACCGCATCGTGCGTTTCAGCGACATCGGACGTGCCGAACTGGGGCCTGCCGACATCAAAAGTTACATGAAAATGAACGGTGTGCCGATGGTAGGTGTCGTAGTTATTCCACAGCCAGGAGCCAACCATATTGAGATTGCGGACGCCGTATATCAACGTATGGAACAGATGAAGAAAGACTTGCCGGAAGATGTGCACTACAACTACGGTTTTGATAATACCAAGTTTATCCGTGCATCCATCAACGAAGTAAAGTCTACCGTGTATGAAGCTTTCGTACTCGTTATTATCATCATTTTCTTGTTCTTGCGCGACTGGCGTGTGACACTGGTACCATGTATCGTGATTCCTGTCTCCCTCATCGGTGCATTCTTCGTCATGTATCTGGCAGGTTTCTCTATCAATGTACTGTCCATGCTTGCCATCGTGCTATCCGTGGGATTGGTAGTAGATGATGCCATCGTTATGACGGAGAATATCTATATCCGTATTGAAAAGGGAATGAGTCCGAAAGAGGCGGGTATCGAAGGAGCCAAAGAAATCTTCTTCGCCGTCATCTCAACGACTATCACCCTGGTTGCCGTATTCTTCCCCATCGTTTTTATGGACGGTATGACGGGACGCCTGTTCCGGGAGTTCAGCATTGTAATCTCCGGTTCGGTCATCATCTCTTCATTTGCCGCATTGACTTTCACGCCGATGCTGGCAACCAAACTGCTTATCAAACGGGAAAAACAAGGTTGGTTTTACTCAAAGACAGAACCATTCTTTGAAGGTATGAACCGCCTGTACAGCCGTTCACTTGCCGCTTTCCTGAATAAACGATGGATTGCGCTTCCATTCACTTTCATCACGATTTGCCTGATTGGTATCCTGTGGAATGCGGTTCCTTCCGAAATGGCACCTTTGGAAGACCGTTCGCAAATCACTATCAATACGAGAGGCGCAGAGGGTGTCACTTATGAATATATACGTGATTACACCGAAGACATCAATCAGCTTGTCGACTCCATCCTGCCGGATGCGGAAGCGGTTACCGCCCGTGTGTCCAGTGGTAGTGGAAACGTGCGTATCACGCTGAAGGACATGAAAGACCGCGACTACACACAGATGGATGTTGCCGAAAAAATATCGAAAGCGGTACAGAAGAAGACGATGGCGCGTTCGTTCGTGCAACAGCAATCTTCCTTCGGCGGACGTCGTGGAAGTATGCCTGTCCAGTATGTACTTCAAGCTACCAACTTGGAAAAGTTGGAAGAGGTACTGCCTAAATTCATGGCGAAAGTGTACGAAAACCCGGTCTTCCAGATGGCGGACGTTGACTTGAAGTTCAGCAAGCCGGAAGCCCGTATCCAGATTAACCGCGACAAGGCGAGTATCATGGGGGTAAGTACAAAGAACATCGCCCAGACCTTGCAATACGGATTGAGCGGTCAGCGCATGGGATATTTCTATATGAACGGAAAGCAATACGAAATCCTCGGTGAAATCAACCGTCAGCAAAGAAATAAACCGGCCGACTTGAAAGCGATTTATGTCCGTAGCAGCAATGGTGACATGATTCAATTGGATAACCTGATTGAACTGGAAAGTGGTATTGCTCCGCCTAAACTATACCGTTATAATCGTTTTGTATCAGCCACTATCTCAGCAGGACTGGCGGATGGAAAAACAATCGGACAGGGACTGGATGAAATGGATAAGATAGCCAAGGAAACATTGGATGATACGTTCCGTACCGCCTTGTCGGGCGACTCCAAGGAATATCGCGAAAGTTCTTCCAGTTTGATGTTTGCCTTTATCCTGGCTATTCTTCTGATTTACTTGATTCTGGCTGCCCAGTTCGAGAGTTTCAAAGACCCGTTGATTATCATGCTGACAGTGCCGCTGGCTATTGCCGGAGCATTAGTATTTATGTATTTCGGAGATATTACAATGAATATTTTCAGCCAGATCGGTATCATTATGCTTATCGGGCTGGTGGCCAAGAATGGTATCCTGATTGTGGAATTCGCCAATCAGAAACAGGAAGCCGGAGAAGACAAGATGAGCGCAATCAAGGATTCAGCTTTGCAACGTCTCCGCCCGATTCTGATGACAAGTGCTTCTACGGTTCTGGGACTTATCCCACTGGCTTTTGCCACCGGAGAAGGTGCCAATCAGCGTATCGCCATGGGTACGGCAGTAGTAGGTGGCATGGTAGTTTCTACTTTGCTCACCATGTACATTGTACCGGCTATTTACAGTTATATTTCAACTAACCGAGTCAAAAAGATAACCGAATGAAACAGAAAGGAATTTGCATGAAACGCATCACATATATAGTTACCGCATGTGCCTTCTTATCAGTTTCTACTGCGAAGGCGCAACAAGTACTCACCTTAAAAGAGTGCCTGGAAGAAGGATTGCAGAACAATTACTCTTTGCGTATCGTCCATAACGAAGAGCAAATCAGCAAGAACAACGCAACATTGGGAAACGCAGGTTATTTGCCGACGCTGGACTTTTCTGCCGGATATACCGGCAATCTGGATAATATTGAAAGTAAAGCCCGTGAAACCGGAGAGATAACGAAAACCAATGGAGTATATGACCAGACAGTCAATGTCGGGCTCAACCTTAATTGGACTATTTTTGACGGATTCAAGATCAGTACGACTTACAAGCAGTTGAAAGAGTTGGAGCGACAGGGGGAAACCAACACCCGCATCGCCATCGAGGACTTTATTGCCGACCTGACATCGGAATACTACAACTTCATTCAGCAGAAGATTCGTCTGAAAAACTTTCATTACGCAATGTCACTCTCTAAAGAGCGTCTGCGTATCGCGGAAGCGAGCCACCTCGTCGGTAAGTTTTCAGGACTGGATTATCAACAGGCAAAGGTGGACTTCAATGCGGACAGTGCCCAATACATAAAACAACAGGAATTGCTGCACTCTTCACGCATCCAGTTGAATGAATTGATGGCTAATAACAACGTCAATCAGATTATCATTATCAAGGATTCCACTATTGACGTACACAGCAACCTGAAGTTCGAAGATTTATGGAATGCTACGTTGACAACAAATGCGTCTTTACTAAAAGCTGACCAGAATACGACATTGGCACAACTGGATTATAAAAAGATAAACTCACGCAACTATCCCTATCTCAAATTGAATACCGGCTACGGATATACTTTTAACAAATATGACGTTAACGCCACAAGCAGAAGAGGCAATTTAGGTTTCAATGCCGGAGTAACTATCGGATTTAATATATTCGATGGAAACCGCCGCCGCGAAAAGCGGAACGCGACTCTTGCCTTTAAGAACCGGCGCTTGGAACGACAGAACCTTGAACTGGCACTTCGCTCCGACCTCAGCAATTTATGGCAGGCTTATCGCAACAATCTTCAATTGTTGAATCTGGAACGACAGAATCTTATAACTGCCAAAGACAACCATGATATTGCCATGGACCGTTATATCCAGGGAGACCTTTCCGGCTTCGAAGTACGCGAAGCACAAAAGAGTTTATTAGATGCGGAAGAACGTATCCTTTCTGCAGAGTATAATACGAAACTTTGTGAGATTTCGTTATTGCAGATTAGCGGAAAGATTACAAAGTATCTGGAAGAATAGAAAAGACATAAGAACAAAAGAACATATACTCCACACTCAATATTTCAAGAATATCAGTATCGGAAGAAATATGTTCTTTTGTTCTTATGTCCTCAAAAAATCCTTTGGACTTTTATCCCATTATGCATTTTGTTATCCCATTATGTATTTTGCAGGTTTGCCAATACGGTTCACCCAATGTACTATCAACCAGGAAGCAGCAAACGCAACTATTGCGGCAATCGGAATCTGCAAAGGAATAGGTACATTAAGAGCCCTCATTAATACCACAGACGGACCGGTAAAGAAATAATGTATCATATAAACTCCGAAACCACACACGGTCAAATCTGCTAATGCTTTCCGTATTCTCTCCGAACGGACGTTGACTTTTTTAGCCAACATAAATACAGGAATGGTCATCATAACCACATTTAGAGAGCAGTAAGTAAAGAAAAGCTCCAACATTTCATCTGTACAATCCAGCAAAGCCGTCATATAGCGGAAGCCTAAGAACGTCACAACATAACCTACTGCAAACATCGGAATACCGATTAACAATGTTTTCCTCAAACTCCAGTCGAGATCTTTCAGATAATGCCCTAATAATAAATATCCGTTGAATCCGGCAAATGCATACAACATTCCGAAAGAATTCCATGAGCAAGAGCCCCACAGGTAAGGAAAAACGAACTGATAATAATAAGGCAGAAGCAAGGTCACGCCCCAAGCCAGCAGAAACATCAGTTTAGCACGCTGCGAAGCCTTTTCCACCCATGCCGAGAATATGGGCAAATAAAGATAAAGCCCGATAAGCAGATAAATATACCACATATGCACTGCCAATACAGAGAAGTTGAAAGGAATTGCCAGGATATACTGCACAGCCACCGAAAAGGATTGCTGCATCACTTCCTCGCCGGCATAAGGAAAGAAATCAAGAATAACCTTAGGCTCCAACCCCAATACGCCCGTTATCCAAGGAAAAAGATTGTAGATAACAGACCAGATTAAGAACGGATACAGGACACGGGTAATACGTTTCTTATAAAAAGTGGAAGCATCCCCCCGGACAGGTAAAAGCAATGCGCCCGTTATCATCACAAACAAGGGTACACAGGGACGGAGAACAGATCCATAGATAGCTCCCCATAATTTGATTTCCCCGATATTGGGAGCAGTGCCCGGATAAAAATTAAAAGGATCGGTGCAATGGCAGCAAACAACTGTAAACATTGCGATAAGGCGTACAACATCCAGCCATACAATATGCTGGTTCTTCTGATTAGTTAGTTCAATTGTCGATGGTTTCATAATAGTAATTAGTAGTAAGCAGAAAGGAAAAGTTAGTAAAAAAGGGATACCCATACGGAAAATTGACAGGTATCCCTTAAATAAATAGTTTTATATAAATGAACTTATTGTCTGTTTATTTAGTGCAATTCCAGGGTTTCAACTGTTTGAAGAAGTCGTTGCCCTTATCATCTACGAGGATGAATGCCGGGAAGTCTTCCACTTCAATCTTCCAGATAGCTTCCATACCCAGTTCCGGATATTCTACACACTCGATGCTCTTGATGTTATTCTGAGCTAGAATAGCAGCCGGACCACCGATAGAACCCAAATAGAAACCACCATATTTCTTGCAAGCATCCGTTACCTGCTGACTGCGGTTACCTTTTGCCAGCATAACCATGCTGCCGCCATGACTTTGGAATAACTCTACATAGGAATCCATACGTCCTGCTGTAGTCGGCCCCATTGAGCCGCAAGCCATGCCTTCCGGTGTTTTTGCCGGACCTGCATAGTAAATAGGATGATCTTTGACATATTGCGGCAGGTCTTCACCACGTTCCAGACGTTCTTTCAGTTTGGCGTGTGCGATATCACGACCTACGATAATCGTTCCATTCAATGACAGACGGGTCGATACCGGATATTTAGTCAACTCTTTCAGGATTTCAGCCATCGGACGGTTCAGGTCGATCTTTACAACATCGCCTTCGCCTGCCTTACGCAGTTCCACCGGAATAAGTTCGCCCGGATTTGAATCCAGTTTCTCAATCCAGATACCTTCCTTGTTGATTTTACATTTGATGTTACGGTCGGCAGAGCAGGATACGCCCAGACCTACCGGACAAGAAGCGCCGTGACGGGGCAGACGGATGATACGGACATCGTGAGCCAGATATTTACCGCCGAATTGCGCGCCAAGACCAATCTTGTGAGCTTCAGCCAATACTTCTTTTTCCAGTTCGACATCACGGAATGCACGACCGTATTCGTTTCCTGTTGTCGGCAGGTTATCATAGAAATGAGTAGAAGCCAGTTTCACTGTCAACAGATTCTTTTCAGCAGAAGTACCACCGATAACGAAAGCGATATGATAGGGAGGACAAGCGGCTGTTCCGAGAGTTTTCATTTTCTCAACGAGGAACGGAACCAATGTACCCGGATTCAGGATAGCTTTCGTTTCCTGATACAGATAAGTTTTGTTGGCAGAACCACCGCCTTTCGTTACGCAAAGGAACTCATATTCCATGCCTTCGGTAGCTTCGATATCAATCTGTGCGGGAAGGTTGCATTTTGTATTTACCTCATCATACATATTCAGAGGTGCATTCTGAGAGTAACGCAGGTTCTCTTCAGTATATGTCTTATAGACACCCAGTGAAAGAGCTTCTTCGTCAGAATAACCGGTCCATACCTGCTGGCCTTTCTCACCGTGGATGATGGCAGTACCCGTATCCTGACAGAAAGGAAGTATCCCCTTTGAAGCAACTTCCGCATTACGCAAGAAAGTCAATGCCACATACTTGTCGTTTTCGCTGGCTTCGGGATCACTCAGAATCTTAGCAACTTGTTCGTTGTGCGAACGGCGGAGCATGAATGATACATCACGAAAAGCTGCGTTAGCCATCGCAGTCAAACCTTCTTTCTCAATTTTCAGGATAGGATTTCCTTCAAACTCGCTTACCGACACGTAGTCTTTTGTAAGCAGATAATACTCAGTTGTATCTTTCCCCTTTTCAAACATGGGCTGATACTTAAACGGAGGTGTTGCCATAAGTCTCTTATTTTATTACGTAATGTTAGTTAGTGTGGCAAAGGTAGTAATTAAGAATGAAGAATGGTGAATGAAGAATGAAGAATTAAGAATGAATAACGGAGAAATCCGGCGTTGAAACAAAAATGGCGGACAAGTTGTGCTTTAGTTGCACACCGCCCGCCGTCTATCGTTTCATAGGTTATGGTTTGCTTACTCTTGTATGCCTTCGATACGTTTAATCAGTTCATTTCCGAGAGTTGTTTTTTCTTCAATATGTTTCAACACAGCCGTCACGAATGTATTACTCTCGAAATCACCACGCACTTGTTCAAAGTCCTGCTTCATCTCGTCGTGAGAGCCGTCGGCACCAAATCCGGTCATGGAAGACAGGGAGAATTCTTTCTTTGCATCTTCATATACCATCTTATCCAGTCCTACAACAGCTTCCTGCCAGGATTTTACGATACGGATCACATCTTGCGCCGTAATAGTCTCCGGATTCAAGCCATAAAATTCCTGAATCTTATTGTAAGCCCACGTCCATTCGTAGGTGTAATAGTTCTCGTGCATTTCTGCAAAACAGGCATTGATTGACTTCAAACGATTGATAGTACCATTCTCAATGCCATCCAGCAGACGGTCTATCTCGCTTTTGGGAGCAATCAGCCCGGACACGTCCACCCATTCACCGATTCCGATTTCCGTATCCGGTTTCAGACGTTGGCGGATTTCTTCATTACTTTGGAAGTTGATACCTTCCAACCGCTTGATGATTGAGTTGCCCAAGAATTTATGAATAGCTATTTCATAAAAGCGGATACCGTTATTCAAAGAAGAGTTTTTGATTTTGGCGCTTTGATAAGAATAGATTTCGGATGTCACACCGGATACCCGTCTCAATTCTTTCAGGATAGAACGCCCTTTGAACATCTTCTGAATGGTATAGGGACTCAAAAGGTTGTAATTGATATAATCCAACCGGTTCGGGTCTTGCCGCTTGTCACGTTTCGGCCATTTCTGGGCGTCACGGATTGTACCCACGCTTCGCAGATTAACGCCCGGAACCAGATAAGTCGTATTCCGTTGCTCTATCAGGTAAGAGAAAGGAAGATTGGATGTATCTGCATGATTGACATGGCGTCCCATCACGAGAGAGAAAGCTCCGACACGTGCCGGCCACAGGATGTATGAATCGGAAGTCGTTTTCGCTCCCCTTTCCATCGTCCCCTGGTGAATCGGACCCAGCTTATACATATGGTTACTTTGATTAGACCCTGAGCCTGCATTCATAAACGAGAACATACCGGCAATCAGCAAAGTCGATTTGTGATGTGTCACGGTGAAAGGACCCGCGAAAATGGCGCAAGCTTCTCCGTTCTCTCCCTGGCAGTTACTAAAGAACAAGGAATCGGAAGCGGAATAGTTATGCCCCAATTTACAAGACTGCCCGACGAAGCAACGGCTTAACATCGTGCCGTCATCCACTTGCGAACCGGAAGAGATTATAAAATCATCACAAATCACTCCGTGTCCGATATGTACGGGAGCCGTCACGTTACTATTCACACTACCGTTAGTCAGACGGCAGGTTCCGCAGATATGGCAATAATCGCCAATCCGGACATTCCTGATGGAGCCTGTATTGAGAATCATGACATGATTGCCAATACTGCCAACGGCAGATGCATGTTTGTTGGAATAATAATCCGCAATGGATTTCATGCGGCTGATCAGTTCGGGACGATGGCGGTACAGCGCAAGTATATACGCCTGATGTGCGGACAGTTTGTCATTAATCAAGACCTCACGTCCTCCGGTTTCATTAAGAACCGCCACTTCCACCCCATTACCGAAAGTAGTCAACCCATCCACCAGGATGATGTCTACATTTTCAATAAAGGTATCACTGCCAATCTCATAATTGGCAATGTAATTCTGGATATTCTCAATACAGCAGTTATCCCCTACCGTCACATTGTGCAGCGTCACATGACGCAATCCCGAATGTTTCTTAATACCGCCCCGCAGTGTGAATTCAGCTTCAAATACCCCTAGCTTCACTTCTCCCGAAAAACGGGTGTGATGGACATACTCACAATTAAATCCATCGGCTACCAGAACATTTCCCCAATCATCGGCCAGACACGACTGGCTCTTTAACTGAAGCACCTCATCTTCAGTCAATCTACGATAGTCTTTCATATAAATAAATATAGTAATGTGCCGCTTCCCCCAATCAGCAAAGCAGCACATTGATTAATTATTCTTCCTCTTCGTAGGTCTGATAAAGAAAATCGTTATAGGGATATTTCTGAACATGCAATTCTTTCACTCGTCGGTAAACTACATCTTTCAGTTCGTCCATATTGATTCGTTCGCGGGCGGAAATAAAAAGGCAGTTGTCTTCCATCTTTGCCATCCACGTCTTCATCAGTTCTTCGAGTGTCAAGTTTTCCTTAGTTCGGGGGGTAAGGTCGTCCGGCGCTTTCTCCACGTAGGTGTAGGCGTCTATTTTATTAAATACAAGTATCATGGGTTTGCCGGCACCGTCAATTTCGGCCAGCGTCTTGTTCACCACCTCAATCTGTTCTTCAAATCCGGGGTGTGAGATATCTACCACGTGCACTAACAAGTCCGCTTCGCGAACTTCATCCAGAGTAGATTTAAATGATTCAACCAGGTCGGTAGGCAACTTACGGATAAATCCTACCGTATCCGACAACAGGAACGGAAGATTATCAATTATCACCTTACGTACGGTAGTGTCCAACGTAGCGAACAGTTTGTTTTCCGCAAAGACTTCACTCTTTGCCAACAGGTTCATCATGGTCGATTTACCGACATTGGTATAACCAACCAGTGCGACACGTATCATACGTCCGCGGTTCTTACGCTGGGTAGCTTTTTGCTTGTCAATTTCCGCCAGGCGTTCTTTCAGCAATGACATACGGTTCAGGATGATACGGCGGTCCATTTCGAGCTGTGTTTCACCCGGACCACGAAGTCCCACGGAACCTTTACCACCACCCGCACCCGAACCACCACCCTGGCGTTCCAAGTGCGTCCAGAGTCTTTGCAGACGTGGCAACATGTATTTGTACTGTGCCAGTTCCACCTGCGTCTTCGCGTTGGCAGTCTGGGCACGCATGGCAAATATATCGAGAATCAGCGAAGTACGGTCCAGTATCTTCACTTTCAGTTCGGCTTCTATATTACGAAGTTGTTTCGCGGAAAGCTCATCGTCAAAGATGACCATTCCCACTTCACGTTCTTCTTCCTCTTCGTTACGGATATATTGTCTGATTTCCTCCAGTTTTCCTTTTCCTACATAGGTCACCGAATGGGCTGTCGGCAACTTCTGTGTAAATCGTTTCACTACTTCCGCCCCAGCCGTCTCGGCAAGGAACGCCAGTTCGTCCAGATACTCGTTCGTCTTACGCTCATCCTGCGTCTGCGTGATGAGTCCGACAAGTACTGCTGTCTCTACTTTGGCTTCGGATATTACAAATTCTTTCATTCTTTACTTTTATATATAATAATGTGGGCGCAAATATAACAAAAAATATGGAGCTTGTGATTGAGTTCCTTCATTTTTCATCAATCACAAGCTCCATTCCTAAGGAGAAAACACTCCTCAACCCAATAAAGTTTTAGTTATATTCCGGATTCTGCAATATATTTGGATTAGCATCTATTTCTGCCTGGGGAATAGGCATCACAGTCCGATAATCACTCCATTTTACCGTTATCAAATCATTGCCATTCAAGAAATGTGAACCTCCTTGACGGGTGATTTCCGCTCCTTGACGCAATACATCATACAAACGATGTCCTTCCAATACCAATTCCTTACGACGTTCTTTAGCAATCAAATCCAATGTAGCGTCAATTTTTGTAATATCCGGATTGGCACGATGTCTAATCTGATACAGATACTCATCCGCTAAATCCTGGTCAGGTGACGCTTTCTTCAAAGCAGCCTCAGCGCCTATCAGATAAATATCCGACAAGCGTAAAACACGGACATTATTAATTGTAACCGAACCACGTCCCGGATACTTGTTTATAGTACGCTCTGTCCCATTTTTATCAGTAACCAACAAACCGAGACGCACATCATCCGGATCTTCATTCAAAAGATCTACAAATGCTTTTGTAGCAACAACCGCTCCATATTCACTCGGACTGACAACTGCCCCCCATAACTCACGGTCACCGGAATAAGAAGTTGATGACAATGCCAAATCAAATATAGATTCATTATTTTCTTCCTGCCCCCATACCGTCAGATAATCAGCATTATCAATCAACGAATACGGACCATTCTCCACCACATCCTTAGCATATGAATAAGCAGCATCATAGTCACCTTTATATAGATTTACACGTGCCAGCAAAGCCTTCACACCCCATCTGTTAAAATGACCATAGTTTTTCTCCTCGCTAATCAATCCTAACGCATCCGACAAATCATCCAGCACAGCCTGATATCCCTCCGCTACCGTGGAACGGCTTGGAAGGTCAGTGGCAGTCAATACCGTTTTTACAACAGGCACTCCTAATGAAGCTCCATTATCTTTCAAGTATGGGGCGCCATAAGTGATAAGCAGATTAAAATGTGCTAACGCCCTGATAGCCAATGCTTCCCCTTTAGAGTTCTTTACAACATCGTTCATTGGCACTTCACCTTTATCAATGGCGTCCAAAAGTACATTCACCCGATTAATAACCGCATAGGGAGGATACCACAAATCTTGTGGAGCATTATTCTGACGGTATGTAAAACGGTAGTAATTCTCTGTACGGTCACCTACTTTATTTGTCTGAGTGTCATCACCTCCAACTTCAGCACGAGCCAGAAAATCCATTCCGTAATAATAATAAGTGACATCATCAGCTCTTGCGCTAATCAATCCGGCATACGCTCCGTTCAACGCAGTTTTTGTATCTTCAGGTGTACTTATAGCACCATCACTCACCAAAGAATTAGTAGGCAAAGTCGTCAGATAATCGCTGCAGGACGACAGCATGATCAAACCGGTAAAAAGGACTCCCCCTATTTTTTTATATATATTGATTGTTTTCATCATATTCTGTTTTTCTTATTAAAATCCGATTTCAATACCCAATGTCACACTTTTCAGATTTGGGAAAGCAAAAGTAGGAATGCCATTAATCGGCTGTTCCGGGTCCACATTTTTGTAAGAGGTCCATGTCAGAAGATTGCTTCCGGAAATAAACAAACGTACATTCTCCATTTGTGCACGGCGTGTCAACTGTGCCGGAAGAGTATATGACAAACTCATACTCTTCAAACGCAAGTAATTCAGATCTTTCATAAAACGGGAGCTTCCGTAATTTCCATATTCATAGTTATTGATACGTCTCGGCACACTCGTTACATCACCCGGTTTCTGCCATCTGTCAAGCTGATCAACAGAAGAATTGTAATAAACCACATAACCGTCAGTGTCAGTAAAGCTTGTTCTCATTGTATCAAAAATCTTTCCACCCAATGAAAAGTTAAATAACAAATTCAGTTCCAGGCCTTTCCATGATACTGAGTTTCTCCAACCACCGGTCAGCTTCGGATCCGGCTTGCCAATAACTACTCTCTGAGCCTGAGCCGGATTTTTTGTCAACTCTTTATTAAGGCTTCCATCTGCATTCTTGGTATTCAAGACCCATTGTTCCTCACCGGTTGCAGGGTCAACACCCGCCCATTCACGGCTCCACCATGAATAATATGATTCACCTTCACGGATAATGCTAGTACCGTTTATAATATCTTTCCCTTCATACAGTTTAGACACTTTATTCGAGTTGTGCGAAAGTGCCAGACCTGTATTCCATTTTACTTGTGTATGTTTAAATACATCAACATTAATATCAAGCTCCACTCCCCTGTTGGTCATCTCTCCTACGTTTTTCAACATCGTCTTGAAACCAACAGCCATTGAAGTCGGCACATTCTGCAACAAATCACTAGTCCTGCGGCTGTAATAATCAAAGCTGATATTCAAACGGTCAAAAAGAGATGCGTCAAAACCAATATTGAAGTTCTTATTCTTTTCCCATGACAAGTCAGGATTAGGAACTGATTTAGGTGCAGAACCTGCAATACTTTGATAATTATAACCGTATCCATACAAACTCAAATGTCCATACAAGTCTCTAGGCAGTGTTCCGTTTATACCATAAGAAGCTCTCACTTTCAAGTCATTAATCTGCGTGATACCTTTCATGAAATCTTCCTGCGTCAACCTCCAGGCTGCCGATACAGACCAGAAATTAGCCCAACGGTTATTAGCCCCCAAACGTGAGCTACCATCTCTACGGAAGTTTACCGATGCATAATACTTATTATCATAATCATAATTAACACGAGACAACAAGGAGAGTAAATGATCTTCCGTATAATACGCAGAACCTTCCTCAGGAGTAGCTGCATTTATTGATTCAGGAAGCTTATCGTGAGGATATCCCGAAGAGGTAGCAAAAACATACTCAGTACGACGGTCGTCCACATCCCAACCGATCAATGCATCCAAATTATGCTTTTGTCCGAATGTCTTCACGTAATTCAAAGTAGTAGATGAATAGCTATTTTGCTGTTGCATCGGATAATTAGCTCTTAACCCACCAGTCAGCGTTCCATTGTTAGAGTTTAACGGCCAATAAGTTATAGAGTTATTGTTCACATAATCATAGCTGATACTTTGTTTCAAAGTCAGCCCCTCAATAAACTGGTATGAAGCCCACAAGTTGTTGAAACTCCTGAATACCTTCGATTCATTCTTATCCAGATTAATATCTTCTACCGGATGAGTGTGAGTAAATATCTGCTGCAGGAACGGATGCGTATAATAATTGCCTTCATCATCATAAATCGGCATATTCGGAGTACACACATAATTAATCAGGAAGAAAGGATTAGCATAAGCGGTACCCTCACTCGAAACAGATGAACTTTGTCTCGACATAGAAATATTAGCTCCCATTTGCCATTTATTATTTGCAGAACGGTGAACTGCATTAATACGTCCCATAAATCCATCCAATGAAGATGTTCTTGATTTACCTTCCTCTTTTTTATATGCTAATGAAGCAAAAAATGAGTTACGTTCATCTCCACCTTGTGCTGAAAACTCATAATTCTGACTGGAACCATGTTTACGGAAGAAAGCATCTTCCCAATCAACATCATATTTGCCATCAGCATAGAAATCGGCCATTTCCTGTGCATAAGCTTTTGCTTCTGCTTCAGAAGCCGGTCCTGTATAGTTACCATCATCATCAGGAATACCATAAATGGTAGCTTCATTATAGCACGCTTCATACGTCAGTTCGTGACGTTGCTGTCCATTCACGCTTTTACGGTTTTTCATGGCCCAATCAGAAAATCCCCAATTTGCCTTAAAATTAACCCGGGTCTTACCTGCTTTCCCATGCTTGGTCGTTATCAAAATAACACCATTGGCAGCACGTGAGCCGTACAATGACGCAGCGGCAGCATCTTTTAACACCGTAATATTCTCAATATCGCTCGGATTAATGGATGACATTACATTAAATGCTTTTGAATCATCCGTCACAGCAGATATTGCTATATCACCCGACACAACCGGTACACCATCAATAACATATAACGGTTCATTAGATGCGTTCATAGAACCGGTACCCCGAACACGAATCTGCAATCCTGCACCCGGCTGTCCGCTGGTAGAATTAATAGTCAGTCCCGGAGTTGTTCCGGAAAGAGCTTCTTCAAAAGAAGTCACCGGAATATCCTTCAAAACTTTGTCTCCTTTAACGGTAGAAGCCGCACCTGTAAATGACGCTTTTTTTGCAGTACCATAAGCTACAACCATCACTTCATCAATTTGCTGTGCATCAGACTTTAACACAACTTTCAGGGTAGGTTTTATAGCCACTTCCTGAGTCTGCATACCAATGTACGAAATCTGCAAAGTCTTTGCAGAACTTGGTACATTCGATAAATTAAAATTACCATCTACATCTGTGATTGTACCTTGGGTGGTACCTTTTACTAACACAGAAGCGCCAACAACCGGCTGCCCATCTTCTTCAGAAATCACAACGCCTGTGACCTTCTGAGTCTGAGCAGTTACCAGGCTTATGCCCACAAAAAGGCATGCCAATAACAGCATCAATTTTCTTTTCATAAATTCTCTCTTAAAGTTTAACTTTACATTAATTGTTTCTTCACTCTAACAATTTGCAAATATATTAATAAATATGAAACTAACAATTATTTTAATAAAAAAAGGTTGCAAATCTAACATATTGTTATTTTTATGGCTATTTTTATGCTAATAAACACCTTTTTATAGCATTAAAATAGCCACTTTTAAAAGTGTATAGTGATATTTTGTTTGAACAAAATGTACCTTTTAAGATTTCTTTTAGTCATTTTCCGTCACATTTCCCCTTTAATAAAGCTGCTTTTTGCTTTTTACGTAAGAATAGCAACAAAAAAGTGGCATTTAATTTAAAGTTTTGTGAATACTCAATGATTAAAAGAATATTTTTTTTAGAGATATTAATGCAAATTCATCTCTGATGTAGCACAGAACTGCGTTTAATTTGTTCTATTATTAATTAAAAAGGAAAAGTATGGAAAAGATTAGTTACAATCTTGTGTTTAACAGAAAAAAGAAATTGAATAAGAAGGGGATGGCATTGGTGCAGGTGGAAGCTTATCTCAACAGGAGAAAAATGTATTTCTCTACTAAAATATATCTCAAAGTCGACCAATGGGACACTAAGCGGAAAATGGTAAAAAGCCACCCTAACGCTGATGTTCTCAACCGCATGTTATATGAATATATAGCTGCGATTGAGCAAACCGAACTTGGACTGTGGCAACAAGGGAAATCGATTTCACTGGATTTATTAAAAGAGTCTATTGATAGACCTGTAAGTAATGGAAGGTCATTTTTGAGTTTCTATAGAGAAGAAGTTTCCAATTCTTCATTGAAAGAAAGTACCAAGCAGAATCATCTTTCTACGCTTGAGCTACTTCGGGAGTTCAAGAAAGAGATATCGTTTACGGACTTGACATTCGAATTTGTTTCTTCATTTGACAATTACATGCAATCCAGAGGATACCACCTTAATACCATAGCCAAACATATGAAACACTTGAAACGGTATGTCAATGTTGCTATAAACAAGGAATATATGGATGTACAGAAATACGCTTTCAGAAAATATAAGATTAAAAGCGTGGAGGGCAATCATACACATTTGTCACCAGAAGAGCTGCATAAATTTGAAGACTTACAGTTGACTGGGAGATTTATGAAATTACAAAAGACAAAAGATGCCTTTTTATTTTGTTGCTATGCAGGGCTGCGATATTCCGATTTTATAAATCTGAACCCTGCGAATATTGTCGAATTTCATCAGGAAACCTGGCTTATATATAAATCTGTAAAAACCGGAATCGAAGTACGTCTGCCATTATACCTATTATTTGAGGGCAAAGGAATTGGTATATTGCAACGTTACAAGGAAGAATTGAATAGTTTTTTCAAGCTAAAAGATAATTCTAATATCAATAAAGAGTTGAATGTATTAGCAAACTTGGCGGGTATTGACAAACGGGTATCTTTTCATACTGCACGTCATACAAATGCTACCTTATTATTATATAGCGGTGCAAATATAACCACTGTACAAAAATTATTAGGTCACAAAAGCGTGAAAACCACTCAGGTATATGCAAATATAATGGACATTACAGTCGTGCGTGATCTTGAAAAGGCGGCTTTGTTGAAGGGGAAGAACGGATATAAGAATTAGATTGAAAAATTCCATTTCCAAATTTATTGTTTTATAGCCACGGGTACTCAATTCATAGGTTAACCGTATTAAAATCTTACTTTTGTGTGGTTTTGAACTTAACTGTTACATAATGAAAAAAATATCTATCATACTATCATTCATTTTTATATTATCTTAGTTATCAAAAGAATAAGTATGATAGATGTATTTTAAAAAAGGTATCTATCATTCTTATACCATCAAAAACAGGGTATCTCTCATTAATAAAATAGCCGAATAAAGGTCGGACAGGCGTAAGATAGCTTGTTTTTGTAGCAATGAATCCATATAAATCTGACCATCATGGCTTAATAATTCCACTTGAATGGCGATAAGTTTATAGCCCACAAGTGCAGGCTGTTCGTCACACATACGTGGGCTATACGGTTTACAGGTGCGGGCTGTACAGCCTACATATGTGGACTATAAAAAGATTACCGTTCCTAATGGATTATTAAGCCGACAAATGCGGATTACCATTCTGTAAAATAGACATCCCTGTGGCGTTATATGGGTATTTTTCCCTGATACTACACTAAAATAGAGCAGTATTGGTATGATAGATACCCGTTTTTCATGAAGAAAGTATGATAGATATCGGATTTTAAAAGTATCTATCATACTTATTCTTCTGATAATTAATTCAATATAAAAATGAATGATAGTATGATAGATGTTTTTTCATTATGTAGTATTTAAGTTCAAATCGTATAGTTATCAGTTGACTCATTTTCACACCTAGTTATATTCATCTAATTATAGATAATTATAACAATTAATAGTAACAAAATGGTTACCTGTCACAAAACGGTAACAAGTAACGTTTAATATCCTTCTGAATATCAATTTTATTCATCTGATAATCAAATGAATAAAATTCTTATTCGGGTGGAAATACAGTAGAATAAATCATTAACTCAAGATTTTTAGTAAATGCTAAAATACTTATAATCTGCATTTTACATTTGATGCATATTTATGCCAAACAGATATCACATTATCTGTTTGTCGCTCATTATAAAGAGGTTACGATAATATTTAGTTCTGCAAAGACTTTGCAGATTTCGTACATTGGTATGCAGACTCAGGAAGTGGCTATAAAGCCAGTATTAAAGATTATTTTAAAGTCTGATTCTCAAAAACTTGATGAGATTGTAGTTACTGCAGTCGGAATTCAACGAGCAGAACGTTCATTAGGATATTCTGTATCCAAGGTTGATGCAGATGAAGCTATCCAAAAAGCAGAACCGGACTTAATACGTTCTTTAGATGGAAAAATACCCGGTGTTTCGATTAATTCACCCTCTGGTGCTGCCGGTTCGGCCACACGTATGACCATTCGAGGCAACTCATCGTTTTTAGGAAACAATCAACCATTATATATAGTTGATGGTGTTCCCTATAGTAACACGGAAGTTGCTTCTTCAAATCAAGCTACCGATGCCGGTGGTGCTTACGGTAGTGGTATTTCCACACTTGACCCGAACGATATTGAATCAATGAACGTATTAAAAGGTGCAGCAGCAGCCGCCCTGTACGGTTCACGTGCTGCCAATGGTGTAGTGCTTATCACAACAAAAACAGGTTCAAAAAGTAAGAAAAAAGCTGGAAAAGGTATGGAAATCACCTTAAATGCATCCTACACGATCGAACAAATAGCAGGTTTGCCTGAATATCAAAATTCTTTCGGTACAGGTAATGATTTTATTCCAGGGGGTGCAAACGGTTCTTGGGGAGCGGCTTTTACAGATGTAACAGAGGTGCCTTTGAGTATATATGCTGCTAATGCTTATGGAAAAGCCTATCCGAATCTTCCCCAAACTATACCTTATAAAGCATATAAAAACAATGTCAAAGATCTGTTCGAGCTGGGAGGAATATATGATCTTTCATTAAACTTCAACAGATATACCGAAACCGGTAACTTTACTGCAACTTTATCCAAAATGGATCAAGATAGTTACATACCTTATGCTGACTTTAGTCGTTATTCTATCAGTGTCGGTGGAAACCAGACTTTAGCTAACGGAGTACGTATCGGAGGAAATGTCTCTTTTTCAAGAAACGAGCAAAATGGTCCGATGTTCGGTAACAATCAATCCAGCGGTATTGGCGCCTCTTCATTTGCACGTGCTTTAATCCTTGGACGTAACTGGGATATGTCACTACCTTATGAAACACCTGACCATAAATCTTTATTCTTTGTGGGCGATCAGGCAGATAATCCGATTTGGTCCTGGAAGTATAATACGATCAACACTCAAATGGATAGAACTATAGCAAATGTAAATATGGGTTATGATATTACAAAATGGCTTTCAGTTGACTATCGCGTTGGTATCAATGATTATAAAATGGATCGTAAGGAGGTTTTAAATTTAGGTTCAAGAGCTTTGGGTGGGAAAGGACGTATTCTTGTTTCTACTTATGATACACAAGAAATAGAATCAACTTTACTGTTACGTTTCAATATTCCGGTTCATAAAGATTTTGGGCTGAAAGCGACTTTGGGACATAATGTGAATCAATTCACCGCTAACGAAACTCTGACAAAGGGTATGAACATTATGTCTCCGGGAGTTTACAATATAAATAATACAGAATCACAAACATCGGAAGAAGAATATACAAGAACCCGTTTATGGGCATTATTTGGAGATGTTACATTGGATTACAAGAATTATGCATTCTTGAATATCACAGGACGTAATGACTTTTCATCCACGCTACCCAAAAATCATCGTAGTTTCTTCTATCCGTCAATTGCAGGTTCGTTTGTATTTACAGATGCATTTCATATAAATGAAGATATTATCAAATTCGGTAAAGTGCGATTAAGTTGGGCTAAAGTTGGTAATGATGCGGGCGCATACTATAAAAATGGTACATTTACTTTGGGGCAACCCTTTAACGGCCAACCAATATTATCATTACCATCTTCCATGTTTGACCCCGATTTAAAACCGGAATTTACATCAGAGGTTGAATTTGGAGCTGAATTACAATTCTTAAAAAGCCGCGTAAATGTTGATTTCACCTGGTACAATCGTAACTCCACTAATCAAATCGCTCCATTAAGCCTTCCATACTCTACCGGGTACGGGAGCTATTATACCAACTTTGGTAAAATGAATAACCATGGTATTGAAATAGGATTGAATGTTATACCTATTTTAAATAAAGATTTCAAATGGGATATGTACTTTACTTATACCCAAAACCGAAGTGAAGTAAAAGAATTGGCAGAAGGAGTAGAACGAGTTTCTTTAAATACAGGTTTTGCAACACCAAAAGCCGTTCTTGAAGTAGGCAAACCTTATGGAATGCTGGTAGGACAAGTTTTTGCGCGTGATGAAGAGGGCAATTATCTGGTGGATCCAAACTCCGGGGCTTATCTCATAGCAGATGAAGAAGGCGACTTAGGAGATCCTGCTCCAGATTGCAAACTTAGCTTGAACAATACATTTACCTACAAAGGTTTCTCATTGTCATTCATGTTCGATGCACAAATTGGTGGTTGCGTCTGGACTTCATACATTCCTGACTTATTGGGACGTGGTGTTACCAAAGACACAGAAGACCGTTATGGTTCCCGTATCTTGCCCGGATACTTGGCTGATCCTTCCACGAAAAAACCGTTGCTAGACGGAAATGGAAATAAAATCCCCAACAATGTTCAAATGAAGGAACTTGACTTATGGTTCTCGCCGGGTACCAGTGTGTCTACATTTGCAACCAACGGGGTAGATGAAGCATCTGTTTATGATGCTACGACTTTCCGCTTAAGAGAGTTAAGCATTGGGTACCAACTTCCTAAATCCTGGTTGGCAAAAACTTTTATCGGTTCGGCAACTATATCATTTGTAGCCCGCAACCTTTGGTATTTTGCTCCCAACGTTCCTAAATATTCTAATTACGATCCAACAGCAAGCAGTTATGGTGGCGGCAACGTACAAGGAATTGATTACACCTCAGCCCCTAACACAAGACGTTACGGCTTTAATCTCAAACTCACATTCTAATAAAAATAAAGTATGAAAATTATCAAATTATTATATGCTTTAACAGCAACACTGCTTGTCAGCACGAGTTGTTCGAAATATCTCGATATTAATGACAATCCGAACAAGCCAACAAGTGCAGAACTGAATAAAGTGTTAACCGGGGCTGAATATGACATAGCCATGTCTTTTGCAGCCGGTAGTTACATCGGTTCTTCATTACCTTCTTATGTTTTTCATCTGAGCTCCCGTGAAGTTGACAACTATGGCATAACTAATGCCACTTCCACCTTGGGAAACACCTGGTTACAGGGTTACGCTTATGGTCTGAAAAACACAAACGCTGTTATCAGAGCAGCAGAAGAAGGAAATAACATGATTTATGCGGGAATAGGCAAATTAATGAAAGCTTATGCATTTACCAATCTCGTTGATCTTTGGGGAGATATTCCATACACTGAATTTGATATAGAAGGTAATTATGCTCCCAAATTAGACCGTAGCCAAGATATTTACAATTCATTATTTGCACTCATAGATGAAGCCATAGGCAATCTGCAAGATCCCAATGCTGCTAATTTATTGAAACCAGCAAACGATGATTTGATATATAAAGGCAACATTGAGAAATGGGTAAGAATGGGTAACACCTTAAAATTAAAGTTATTGGTACAATCAAGAAAAGCTAAAGATGAGATAACAGACTGGAATACAAAGTTATCCAATCTGCTTTCCGAGAACAAATTCATGAATGACGGAGAGGATTTCGAATTCAAACATACCGCCAAAGATACGCCGGACGAACGTCACCAAGCTTATGTAGATGAATATCTCGGTGGTCAAAGCACTTATTACATCAGTCCCTGGATTTACGAAACAATGAGTGGAAAGAATTTAAATGTAACAAACAACCCATTCGTAGGCATCACAGACCCACGTATCCCATACTATTGGGTAAACCAAATAAAAGCGGGGGATAAGGCACAGAATGCTACAGATTACCGTGACGGTGCTTTTGTTTCCATATTCTTTGCATCCAATGCTTCCGGAGCAAGTAATGACCAGCGGGAAACTTCTACTTTTATCGGCATTTATCCATGTGGAGGAAAATACGATAATGGTAATGGCGGAAAATGTGATGCAAAAGTCGGTAATGGCGTGGCACCCGAAAAGATGTTGCAAGCCTATTCAGTCCCTTTCCTTTTAGCTGAATTATATTTAACAGGAAATGCAAACGGAGATGCAAAGGAGGCTCTTGAAGAAGGTATTAAACGTTCTATAAATCACGTCAATTCAGTAGCGAAGGCTTCTGATGCAAATGTACCTGACATAAGCAATGAATCCATTGAGACTTTTGTGGAAAAAGTATTAGGAAAGTATGACACTGCTGCCAATAATGAAGAAAAATTATGCATTGTCATGACTCAAAAATGGATTGCCAACTTCTTTAATCCAGTTGAAGCATATACCGATATACGTCGTACCGGATATCCTACCCTATTGCCTCAGAATGCAACGTATGCTCAATCTCCTTACAAAACCAGTCAAGATCCGGAACTAGGGCCGGTAAATATTCCACTAAAAGGTATCAATGCTTTTCCGAGAGCAATGTGGTATCCAAGTTCGGAAGTGACACGTAACCCTAACGTTACTAACGAAGGAAGAAATTTGAGCAATCCTATTTTATTCTGGGATAAATAAACTATTAATGATGAAAATAAAAACGAATATGAGATATATACAATTATTCATAGCAACTGCCCTTTGGGCATTGCTGACAGTCAGTTGCGATAGAGACCTCCCTTATCCTATAGACCAGGTAAAAAAAGGAGTAGTCATTGACATTGTTCGTGCACCCGACTCTGATGGGGTACTTTCTGCCGGAATAACAGACGGCAATTATAAAGTTTCTGTATCTATTCCCAAACAGCAAGGAGATTATTCCATGCTTGACTATGCGCAACTCTTATGTGTTTTCACTGATGTGAACGGCAAAACAACTTCCAAAGTCATCATAGATAACATTAAAGAATTCCCTAAAGATATATCAATAGATATGGCCAACGTGTATCAGCAATTCGGGAAAGAAGCTCCTACACTAGGAGAAATTGTTTATTTCACAACCAATGCGGTTCTAAAGGACGGTTACGTTGTATATGGCTGGAATGAATATTCAGACTTCAACAACAAGCTCTTCACCGGATGGGAGGTTGATGGAAGAGCCTATTCATACAACGTCAGATATCCGGTTGCATGTCAATTGGATCTTGAAGAATTTGTAGGCCCTGTAGTATTAAATGACTTTTATGCAGAGTCTTATCGGGCAGAAATCGTTAAAACATCAGATACAGAACTGGAGATACATGGAGTTGCTGAAGGCGTAGAGCCTGATGGTATTCTAAAATTAACAATTGACACAAGCACTCACACTGTAAAAGTAAGCAAACAAATAGTTGCTCATGGAAGTGTTGCATGGGTTGGTGGTTACAATAATGTCGCCTATCAAGCCACTGGTACTATTGACGCATGTAAAGGTACAATAACATTGAATGGACCTCTGACTGTTGATGAAGGTAGCTTCGGTGATTATCAAATGATTATATCAACGAACTATTGACATATTCTAAAATAGAACATTTATAAAAAAACATAATGTAACCGACAGTTTGATATTATTAAAATCAAACTGTCGGTTTTTCTATAATAAAACAGAAGTTTTCTCTATATATAGAATTTAAAAATTACCAAAGTTATATCTTCATTTTGTTTTATTTGAGAATACCACCAATCCCCTCTCTCACAATATCCACCAATATCGGCTTCGCCCCGCTCACGAAACATTCTACAGCAATCACCATCAAGATCAACCCCATAAGACGCATCATCACATTATTTCCCGTCTCACCCAGGACATTCACCAACTTCGTAGAAGCACGAAGAATGAAGAAAGTCAATAGATAAATCAGGGCAATAGTGCCTATCAATATCCCCTTCATTTCATAGGAATGTGCATCCTGCATCAATACAATAGCATTAGCAATCGCTCCGGGGCCACACAACATAGGTATACCGAGCGGAGTAATAGAAATATCATCCGCATACGTTTTGATTTCCTCATCTTTCAGCTTCATCGGTGTATAGCGGGCTTGAAGCATATCGAAGCCTATCTTGAAGATAATCACTCCCCCGGCAATACGGAATCCGTTGGTAGAGATACCGAAGAACTTAAAAAGGAACTGGCCGGCAAAGACAAAAACCATTATTGTGATAAACGACACAATAGTGGCGCGACGGACAATCGACTGACGCTCTTTCTCCGTCATTCCATGAGTCATCGTCAGAAAGACGGGCATTGTCCCCAAAGGGTTGGTCAACGTAAAAAACGAGGTGAAGCAAAGTAAAGCAAAAGGCAGAAGTGTACTATCCATGATTATATCGTATTTTTATGCATTTATTAAACGCAACAAAAATACGACTTAATCCAGAAAACTTATAATAAATTCATTAATTCTTTCAGAGAATGGATGTGATAAGTAGGAAGAAAAGGGAAAGTAGTCCGTTCCGTCACGTTGTAGAAGGCTTGATGCATCCCTATCCCATGCGCTCCGGTAATATCAGCTTCCCAACTGTCACCAATCATCAACGATTCGCGCAACTCCGATTGAGTGGCAGACAGGGCAAAATTAAAGATTTCAGGTCGGGGCTTCAACACTCCGAGATCTTCCGAAAGAATCACCTTCTTGAAATAACCATCCACACCCGCCGAACGCATCTTATGCGATTGCAATTCACGAAAGCCATTGGAAAGGATATACAGATTATATTTAGGGGCAAGATACTCCAACACCTCTCTGGCATAAGGCATCAGACCGCTTTTTGTAGGAATAACAGCAAAGAAATCTTTCGAGAACTTTTCAGCCAAATCCTCATCATTCACTCCTACCGCCTGCAAAGGATAAAAGAAACGCTGACGGTTCAGTTCATCTTTCGTCACCTTCCCTTCGCCATATTCAATCCAAAGTTCTGTGTTTCGTTTCTGATAAAGCATATAATAATGGTCGAACGAATCAAAGTAACGGTCGAATGCATATTTCTGATATACCTCTTCAAAGGTATCGCGGGCATTGCGGGAGAAAGCCCAGATAGTGTCGTCAAGATCAAAAAACAGATTTTTATATTTCATCAGTAGCTATGGGTGTATATAAGAAATAAAAAAGCCAATGTGCTAATTTCTCGAATTCAGGAATCAGCACATTGGCAATTCAAAAAAGGAATCCTACCTTATTTTACCTGGATCACCAAGTATCTGGATACACTCCAGAATTCATTAGGATTAGTAATCTTCAATGTCAGTTGACCTTTGTCATCTTTTACCAATTCATAAGAACCGGACGGATGAGTAGTCAGCAACTCAGCACGTTTAGAGTACAATTTGATTTCTTTCGTCGTACGGATATCGATTTGAGTGAAATAATCCTTGTTGAAATCAGCGCTCTTCAGAACATCTCCGCTCTGAAGAATCTTCTGAGCTTTCAATTCAGATTTCGTTCCGAATACGAACCAGGCAGCGTTCAAGCTCTTTTCCTGTTCGGCAACGGTTTTTGCTTTAGCTTCGTTTTCTGCAACCAATGTTTCTTTAGCTGCGGACAAGTCGCTGACAGCAGCGTCCAGTTCCTGAATACGGATATTCTTGGAAGCCAGTTCTGTCTGAAGCTCCTCGATACGCTGTTGTTTAGCGTTCAGTTCGGCAGTCAAAGCGGCAACAGCTTTTTTCATTTGTGCAGAATTGTAACTGCTATTCTTTAACTGAGCCTGCAATTTAGCGATCTGTGCTTTGTTTTCTTCCATCTGCTTAGAGATGAATTCGATGTCAGAAGCGATCTGCTGTTTGGCACTGGCTGAATTTTCTGTTATAGTTCCGCGTTGTAAGTCCACGCGGCTTTCAGCAGCATTGATCTTACGGAAACCTTCCTGTACTTCATTGAAAGTTCCCATCATATCATCCAGTTCAGCATTGCGCTGGGTCAGTTCCATCAATAGAGAATCATTTTCAGCCTTCAGGTCTTTGCTTCCACCTTTAAAGCCATCACACGAAGCCAACATGGCTGCGCATACAAATAAAACTGCTAACTTTTTCATACGTTTACGTTTTACGTTTTTAAATGAAGTTATTTTAATCGTCTATTCCTGCCAATACTATCACAATCTCGCCCCGTGGTTCGGTGGCGGTAAAGTGTTCTATCAACTCTGTCAGACTGCCGCGTACCGTCTCCTCATGGAGCTTGGATATTTCGCGCGACACGGTTGCCTGACGTTCAGCACCGAAATATTCGGCAAACTGTGTCAACGTCTTCAACAGACGGTGGGGCGATTCATAAAACACCATCGTACGGCGTTCTTCTGCTAATGCCTTCAGTCGTGTCTGACGTCCTTTCTTTTGGGGCAAAAAACCCTCGAAGCAAAATTTCTCGTTCGGCAATCCCGATGCTACGAGTGCCGGAACAAAAGCCGTTGCTCCCGGCAAGCACTGCACCTCAATGCCATTGCGCACACATTCACGAACCACCAGGAATCCAGGATCAGAAATCCCGGGCGTTCCGGCATCCGAAATCAACGCAACCGATGCACCGCCCCTTATTTTATTAACAACACTTTCCACCGTTTTATGTTCATTAAATTTGTGGTGGGATTGCATTGCATTCTTTATTTCAAAGTGTTTCAGCAAGATACCGGAAGTACGCGTATCCTCTGCCAGAATCAAGTCGACCTCTTTCAGGACTTTGATAGCCCGAAAGGTCATGTCCTCAAGATTTCCTACCGGCGTAGGTACTACATACAACTTTCCCATATCCTTTTTGTTTATGCTGATTGGTTAAAATACTTCTTTAGTAGATCCAGAAAGTCAACTACCGCTTCTTTCTCTTCGTCTATTTCAATTTTCGAAGAAAGGAAGGCGACAGCAGTCTTATAAGAACTCATTACCGAAATCTGTTCGACCACACGATTCATCAAATCAGTATCCCCTTTAAATAATTCGCGTGAGAAACGGAAAGAATCATTCAGGCTGATAGAATGGCGCAGGCCGGCAGCCAATTTGATGCTTTCTCCCAACACTGCGGATTTAAGTTCTTCCTTCTTATCAATAACAGGCTCTTCCTCGACGACAGGCACTTCTTCCGTTATAACCGGTTTCTCTTCTGCGATAAGAGAATCGCCTGCTTCATCTTCTTCCACAACAACAGATTCCACCTCAACAGCATCTACCTCCTGCGACAGTTCATCCAGACGTCCCTGCATACGCGCAATACTCCGCTTCAACAGTTCAGACAGAGTCTGAGTCGGCTCTTTGGAAAAAGACTCCATGAGATACTTCAACTCATGAACATCCAGTTCGATATCTGTTAATAGCTTCTGTTTCATGTTCATCCATTATTAATATGGTGCGAATGTAGGAATAATTTATGCAATAACTTAAAATAATGGATATTTTAACAGTTCTTGCACATTGAATTGTTTACCTTTGTGCAGTCATTTATTTAATCAAGAAAGCACGAAATCACATGGTATTATTTTCAGAAGACCACATACAGGAGACTAAAAGAAGGGGGAGAATTGAAGTTATCTGCGGCTCCATGTTCTCGGGAAAGACAGAAGAACTGATTCGCAGAATGAAGCGGGCAAAGTTCGCACGTCAGCGCGTGGAGATATTCAAACCGGCTATCGACACCCGTTATTCGGAAGAAGATGTCGTTTCACATGACAGTCATTCCATTGCTTCCACTCCTATTGATTCATCGGCAAGTATCCTGCTGTTTACTTCCGAGATAGATGTAGTAGGTATCGACGAAGCGCAATTTTTCGACAGCGGACTGATAGACGTTTGCAATCAGCTTGCCAACAACGGGGTTCGTGTCATTATTGCAGGATTGGACATGGATTTCAAAGGGAATCCTTTCGGGCCAATGCCACAACTCTGCGCCATAGCCGATGAAGTATCCAAGGTACATGCCATCTGCGTAAAATGCGGAAATCTGGCATCTTTCTCACATCGTACAGTCAAGAATGACAAGCAAGTCCTTCTGGGCGAAACGGCAGAATACGAACCTCTTTGCAGGCAATGCTATCTCCGTGCGTTGGAAGAGGACGGACAAAAGATATAAAACCCAACAGAAAACATATATGGAAAGGAAGAAGATAACATTCGACAGTTTTATACGCGGTGCCATCGGATGCGTGATGGTGGTAGGGATATTAATGCTTGTAGAACGGTTGAGCGGAGTGCTATTGCCTTTCTTTATTGCCTGGCTGATTGCCTATATGGTTTATCCGCTGGTCAAGTTCTTCCAGTACAAGCTGAAGATGAAAAGTCGTATCCTTTCCATTTTCTGTGCTCTATTTCTGATTAGTGTTGTCGGAGTAGCGTTGTTCTATCTGTTGATTCCACCGATGATTTCCGAAATAGGCAGGATGAATGATTTATTGGTGTCCTACCTCACCAATGGCGGCGGCAGCAACGTCCCCAAAACGCTTTCCGAATTTGTCCATGAGAATCTCGATTTGGTGGCATTGAACAAAATGCTGAGTGAAGAGAATATCCTTGCCGCAATCAAGGAAACTGTACCCAAAATGTGGGCTTTGCTTGCAGAATCACTCAATATCCTGTTCAGTATCCTTGCTTCCTTTATCATATTATTATATGTAATCTTTATATTACTGGATTATGAAGCCATAGCCGAAGGATGGCTTCACCTGCTCCCGAATAAATACCGTAAGTTCGCTTCCAACCTGGTTTACGATGTGCAGGACGGTATGAACAGATATTTCCGTGGTCAGGCATTGGTTGCATTCTGTGTAGGTATTCTTTTCAGCATAGGTTTCCTGATTATTGATTTCCCGATGGCCATTGCCTTAGGGCTTTTCATCGGGGCTCTCAATATGGTTCCTTACCTGCAAATTATCGGTTTTCTCCCTACCATTGTACTGGCCATCCTCAAAGCTGCCGATACCGGACAGAACTTTTGGATTATCATTGCATGTGCATTGGCAGTCTTTGCCATCGTGCAAATCATACAGGACACTCTCCTTGTCCCCAAAATCATGGGAAAGATTACCGGACTGAATCCTGCCATCATCCTTTTATCTCTTTCTATTTGGGGTTCTTTAATGGGGATGCTTGGAATGATCATCGCATTACCTCTCACCACTTTGATGCTTTCCTATTATCAACGCTTTATTATCAACAAAGAAAAGATAAAATATGATGAAGTCGAAATTACTGATAATCAAGAAACAAGCGGTAAAGAGGAAAAATAATTGAAACTTTTTTCTACGAAACACTTGCAGATTAAATAAAAGTCACTACCTTTGCACCCGCAATCAGGAAATAACTGATTCGCAAATAAGGATTGATTCGCTAGCTCAGCAGGTAGAGCACAACACTTTTAATGTTGGGGTCCTGGGTTCGAGCCCCAGGCGGATCACTGAAAACAAAAGAAAAATCAAGCAAATCCCTGATAATCAGACATTATCAGGGATTTCTTTTTTCTGGCAGGTAGCAGAAAACAGCCGTTTCAAAAAAGGGGCACGAAAAGACACACTTTAGTATCCAAATCGTACCCCCTTCCCCAAAAAACGATTAGGGGGGCAAAGTTTATTTGATTGCGGCGGAAGCTGATATCTACCTGAACGGTGGCGCGAATGCAGCCGGATATATCAATAAAGTTGGCTCAGTCTGAAAATTTGGGGGATTTGGTTAAAATATCTACTTTTGCATCATGAAAACTCCTTCTCAATCCATAGCTTTAATTGATGCCCTAAGTTTGTTCTTACCTTCGGGCTTACTTGATTATTTTACGCTTGTTGACAGTATCTCTCAAGATACCTGTTTTATCCTTTATTTGGAAGAGAAAGCTGTTATCCCTGATGAATATTCCGACCTTCATCTTCATTCCAAAGGCTTCTTTCCCGAGATTGAAGTACAAGATTTCCCTATCCGTGGAAAAGCAGTTTATTTGCGTATCAAACGTCGTCGTTGGGAAGAGCCTACAACAGGACAGACCTATAGTCGTGACTGGACTTTGGTAGCCTCCGGCACTCGCATTACAGCAGAGTTCGGAGCATTTTTAAAAGAATTACTTAGACAATCATGCCGTTAGCTGCCAAAGCGTAGCTGAACATTATTGTATGGATGGTAAACAGCTTCAGAGTCAATACAAAGAACATTTAAGTGATTATAAAGACTGGGAACAAAAAGAGCATGCCCAAGATTATATTCTTTATCCCAAGAATGTCGGCTATCGTCTTTGTATAGACGAGACAGCCCTAAGCAAGGGAGAGCTTTACACAATTATTATCAATAAGGACAAACATGGAAGAAAAGGTTCTATTGTGGCAGTCATTAAGGGGACTAAAGCGGAAGACGTTATAGCTGTACTGATGTTGATTCCGGAAGATATACGCCGGCAAGTCAAGGAAATCACTTTGGACATGGCCGCAAGCATGTATAAAATCGCCAGATAATCAAGGAAGAAAACAAGCGGATGAAAGAAGCACGAAAGAGAGGAATTGATTATGAACCGGAAGTATTTGAGAATGGGGATACAATCAAACAACTCCTGGCCAGAAGTAGATATCTTCTTTTTAAATCACCTGATAAATGGACCAAAAGTCAGAAGATTAGAGCAGAAATTTTATTTAAACAGTTTGAGGATATCAAGCATGTATACTACTATTCACTCCAGTTAGGAAAGATATTTTCGGCTACTTATGACAAGGATGTGGCAAGAGCCAAACTCGCGTTATGGTACAATAAAATAGAAGAATATGGATATGACACATTTTCCACTGTGGCTAATTCCATTGAAAACCATTATGAAAGAATATTGAACTTCTTTGTGAACAGAAGTACGAATGCGGAGGCAGAAGCATTTAATGCCAAAATAAAGGCATTTAGAGCATCATTTAGAGGGGTAGTAGACAGAAAGTTTTTCCTATTTAGGTTAGCCAAAGTATATGCATGAGGGAATTAACACTAGTTAATCCCCCAAGATTTACAACTGAGCCATAAAGTTCGTGAACGTGCCGAAGCAAATCCGCTTACAGAAAGTATTACGGTGCGGGATATTTTGGACGAAAGAAGCCGTGAGCTTTGTGGCGAATATTGCCGCTTTTACGACCTAAAACGGACAGAAATGTTTAAGGACTCCGGGTATCTGGAAAACACTCATCCGGATTTAGCCCGATTCTTCCATCCGAATTATGCATTACGTCCTATCTCAACCACTTTTACCGCTACAATCACCAATGGCAGTGAGTACCAGAACCCGGGATATTAAGTAGACATTTCAAAATGTACAGATGCCATGGAATCAATCCCGGCATCTGCACATTATCATAATGTCGGATTTAAGTGTTTTTCTAAATAACACTTAAATCTTCACGCTAAGTTCTATCCCCCACCCTAAATATTGCTATATTGCAACAAATCATGACTGTACTAACTATTAATATACAAAACTGATAAAGATTATATGAATAT
Source organism: Bacteroides congonensis (assembly GCF_900130125.1). GTDB lineage: Bacteria > Bacteroidota > Bacteroidia > Bacteroidales > Bacteroidaceae > Bacteroides > Bacteroides congonensis. The sequence continues at coordinate 322,356 of NZ_FQXY01000008.1, read as the reverse complement.
CATTTCACTACGAAAGTCACCTCACTATTTGGAAAGGACTATTGCTTATTTTCAAAGCAAATGGGCGGACAATGATTCTAAGATGGTTTATGACGACTGTTTCAGACATTCCATCACAACGGAAAGCCCCATTCCTCAATGGTATCTTTTAATGAAAGATGATGAAATCATCGGGTGCGTAGGACTTACCACTAATGATTTCAATTCCCGCATGGACTTATATCCCTGGCTGGTCGCTTTGTTCATAGAAGAAAAACATAGGGGAAATAATTATGCAAACCTTTTAATAGAACAGGTAAAGAGAGATACACTGGCGATGGGGTATTCAAAATTATATCTAAGCACACATCATACTTCATATTATGAACGTTTTGGCTTTACGTATATAGGAGAATGTTATCATCCATGGGGCGAACATTCCCGAATATATGAAATTGAATTGAAATAAACAATCTATTAATCAAGAACTAAGAAGCAAGTATATGAAACTTTGGAAATACAGTGGACGTTTTTTAACAGTAACGGGAGTTATTCATACGATTTATGCACTATTCATCGGGAAAGATGCGTTTTCGGAAATGTTCGGAAAGGGATTGGTAAACTCTGTCGGGGAAAATTACAACCTGGGATTTGCTTTTTGGTTCTTAATCTGCGGAATAATACTCATCCTTTGGGGAGAAACACTTCAGTATTACATCAACAAAGAACAGAAACCGGCACCTGCATTTTTAGGTTACGCTATTCTGTTGTTCACCATAATCGGCTGCATTATTGAACCTGTTTCCGGCTTTTGGCTCTTCTTGCCGCAAGCAATAATCATTATTTGTTCAAAGCGGAATTGAACGTGAAACAATATATAGGTCGTCCGATAAGGATACAAAAAAATAAGAGGAATAATTTGTCATGCCAATAGAAATAAAATATTTTGAAAATAGGAAAGACTGGCGAAAGTGGCTGACCGACAACTTTGAGACTGCCAATGATATTTGGTTTGTATTTCCCAGTAAGGCTTCGGGCAAAAAAAGTATAACGTACAATGACGCTGTTGAAGAAGCCCTTTGTTTCGAGTGGATTGACAGTACAATAAAGGCTCTCGACAAAGAACATAAAATCCAGCATTTCACGCCCAGAAACCCTAAAAGTACCTATTCGCAAGCCAATAAAGAAAGACTAAAATGGCTACTGGAAAATAAAATGATACACCCTAAATTTGAAGATAAGATACAGGATGTCTTGTCTGCTCCTTTTGTTTTTCCCGATGATATAATGGGCAGATTGAAAGAAGATAAAATGATATGGGAGAATTACCAACGTTTTTCCGAACCATATAAACGTATCCGGATAGCATATATTGAAGCTGCAAGGAAACGACCGGAAGAATTTGAGAAACGCTTAAACAACTTTATCAACAAGACAAAAGAAAATAAAATAATAACAGGATTTGGCGGGATTGATAAATACTATTAATCAATATTCAGAAACAAACGACTGATCATCCGAATTTATACATCCCCCACTTCAATATGTACAGGTGCTACAGATTGACTCCATAGCACCTGTCAATTATAAAACAATCAAGTAATTATGTCTGTTTTCAAATGTTATCCCTATTCAAGATCTCTTACACAACGTACATATCCTTTTCCGGCATTCACAAGCCTATCTTTATCTCCTCCCCATCGTGTGTCAACAGTCGTGATAAACCTGAGATAACCATCGAAATACATCTGATAACCTGCACTAAATGATCTTGCACCGTTCATATCGCGTTTGGAAAATCCTGTCCGAGAGTGAATAACTTGTCCATTTTTCATATTGAAAGAAGGTAAATTCCCACCAAAATCATAGACTTTATCCTTCTCTCTGTCATCCCAATCAAACAAACCTCCAGCCATTATCATCAGTTCAGCTTCATTGGGTAAACGCCATGTCCCCAAATCGCTCTTATCCGGGTTCTGATAATAATAAGCACACGGAGATTTTCCTTTCTCTATATCACTTATCAAAGTACTCCAGATTTCATAATAATATTCACTTTCCCTGTTAGGCTTATTCAAATCCTTTGGTTTGTCTATTGTATTGGCTATATATCTGGCAACTTCAAACCCTTTCTGATAAACCGTATTTATCTGTGAGGTTTCATTATGTGCCGGTAGTTCATAAATAGCCCTTGTAGCCCGGGTAACATTAGAAGGTAAATTATCAGCCCTGAAAATCAAGTACTCATTCTCCGTCCATTTATTGACTAATGTTTTATTGAGTTCCTTACCTATTTCATCGAGATGGTAACTATGATCCTCCGAAGTTTCCAAAATTCCCAAATCCCTGATCAATCTCACATCCGAATAAGGCATTCTTTTTCCCGGAGCAGAACTATTGCTATAATAATCAAAATTATATATAGGAGTCATACTATGTGACTCTTCCACCAACATAATGGTATTACAACTGGCCAAAGTCAAATTGGTACTTCCCATAAAAGCTCTTGAAGTGTACAATGCCGTAGCATTATCTGATGGAGCATGCCCGACAAGCCTGCTCTTTAACGGTAACGCTCGTTCTGCCACATACAACATATTCGTTTCACAAATGGAAGGAATATACCATTGCATTTCATTTGCCTGCATCTGTCCGTCACGATTGTTATCCCTGTTTCTTAAGAATGGGGTAAAACAAGCATACGTAGCATGATAATTAGACATTGCCAAATTCGTATGATCCTTACTTAATGTTAATTTTGCATTTGCTACTTTTGTCATAACCTGCCATAAAGTATTCTCTTTACTTCTAAACATAGGATCAGGCATTACATTATCAGTTAATCCTCCAGTACGTCTGCTCATTACAGACCACGTGTTTGCCCAACCATTAGAATAATATTTATTATAAAAAGCATCTGCTTCAGTAGCGGCTCTTACCATGTAATCCAAATCTGGCGTCTCATTTACATTCTCCACTCCCCAAACGCGCATACCGTCAGGACTATTGACAAACACTGTTTTTATGGACATCTGCCGAATGGTCACAATAGCTTGATGATAACGTGACTGTCCGTCAGGAGAAATTTCATGTGACGTATTTACCAGCAAATCAAACGTCCGATCCGGAGAGTTGGCAAAGATTTTCCACAAATCCTTATCCTTAGGAGCGTTTTCCTGCATAGGATTTTGTTCGTAGAAATATTCATTGGCATAAACTGTTACTTTACAAAGTCCCGAAGCCGCATTGAATACATAATCAGGTTCATTCATCAGCCTGTAAAGGAACTGTTCCAGCGAAAGCAGATTAGCACCCGTATCGGAGAAATATTGCATATCCTCGTTTCCATTGTCGGCCAAAGTGCTTGGATGGATATAGAATTTGAGCCAGTCTGTATCAGCCTTTTTTTCTTTGAGGGGAATATAGTTGTTATTCTTCAGTTGCTCCAATTCCGCTTTCGTATAAGATATAATCTTGTCACAAAACGGCGTACGAATAGCAAAAGAGAGCATAGCATCATCCTTCAAACTGCCATCCGGGTTAAAAATAGCAAGCTCGTCCTTTTTAAAACGCATTAACCCCTGCTCATAATGGCAATCAAAGATAAACGACCTATGTGCGTCATATACCAAACCTTCCGTACCAGGAGAAGGTTCCTCTTCCTTATCCTTGTCTGACAATGCTTCAATAACCAAGTCATTCATCCCCTTAATAGTCACATTATAAGTATAATGCACATTACGTTCTATATCATAATCATTAACCGGATCCTCGATTGACGTATATCCCAAGTAGATACGGTAAGTCACTCTTCCAAAACGTTCGGTCGGAATATCTCCAGTCATCATGCTTTGACGCAATTCACCTGTAAATTCAATATAAGGAGCAAGATCCGGCGCATATTCCGTTGCACCGTTTTGTAGATTCGGTTTGTCAGTTGCACCTGCAACGGGAGACTTCAGTTGCTTCTGTCTCAGGTCATACCCTTTCCTATCCGCATTATATCCGGGAGAAGTGGGAAGAATGGCCTTCTTCGCAGCCTTCCGGCTTTCAGGCATATAGAATGAAGTAGTTATGTTGTCGGCATCTCCCTCAAACTGGAATTTTTCCGAGTTCCAGTATGATTTTCCGTCCATCCCGTTCGCGTCCCACGAAGCTGTTTGATCAGAACCTTTGGTATGTTCCGTAAGGAACGTTGAACTTGGAACATTACCAAGTTTGTATGTTCCAGGCTCAAATACAAGCCCGTCAGCGGTTTTCACATTAACCGTAACCTTAGCCTCACAACGCTTCAAAGAAACCTCTATCCGTTTAGTAGCATTGGAAATCGTCACCTTATGAGTCACTGACATTAGCAGATTACCATTCGGACGGAACAAAGTATGTATAGTCATAGCCGCCTTTATTTTTTCCAAGTCAGACAGGTTCACTATCCCCTCCAGCACATCCGGCTCGACATGAAACAGCCCGTCACCGTCCGATTTATAGTTTGCCAACAGGAACAGTGTCTTTTCTCCCGTGGTGAGACCTATATTTTTCAGCAACCCCATACTAGTAGGCGCATCGTTGTCTTTCTCGCCCGTTGCCGCTTCCAAATCACTTGCAGCCATATTAAGCTCGTCCCTCGGATATTCACGAGAGAACTCCACACCACCTGAAGCATTGAAAACCCACAAGTAAAGATCATAGATTTTTCTCTCTTCACTCTCTAATAAGGCAGAACGGGTCTTGGCGGTATTGGCTGCCGTACCGACACTTATGTCCACCGTGGTAGGTATTCCCTCCGTCACGCCACTCCTTTGAATAAGGTCTTCATCCGTGCAACATACAAGCAATGGAAGCAATAACAGAATGAAATAAGTTGTTTTCAGTTTATATCGTTTCATAAGTAATAAAATTTATCATGATAAATTCTTGTGTATATCATTGGAATGGAGGAAAATCCACATTTTTCCTTACCCACGGTTCGACCCGGTAAATGATCTCCTTGTCAGAAGACTCCGGTAAAACAATGAACACTTTATAATCTCGATTTGGATAAATCGGTCCGGAATATACACCAGGAGAGGTTTCTTCACCAACATCAAACAAGAAAGTCTTTGTCTTTAACTGTGAATTATTTCCTCCATCAGAATGCTCCACAGTCAACTGTATCTTTGGATGAGGGTACCCCTTTTGCCAAGTATTGCTTTCCGGAATATAAGGAGCCAGATACTGTGGCAAAAAGAACTGTTCATATTTCCGAGTTTCCATCTGCGTATGATCAATCTTTCCATCAGTAGTAAAAGGGGCCTCATATATGCTCATTGCTCCCCCGTTCTTTATTCCGTAAGAATAGACACCTGTATGTTCCATTATATTCTCTGTACTTGGGCTAGAAGCGGCCAGTTGGGATTCATCCGAATCATTTTCTCTGAAAGAAGGAGACATCATCACCGGAAAATTAAGAAAAGCAATCCTCTTATAAATATAATTTATTCGGTCATGAGCGGCCGCACTTGCGATATATATCCGGATGCGGGAGAAATCACGGAATAAGGGAACTGTAACCTCCTGTACCTGTTCCCCAGTAGAAGGTTGCACAGTTGCTTCTGCCTTTCCCGAAAGCATGCCCATATGTAATCTGTTAGACATTCCGGGAACATCCTCCCAAGGCTTTGCAACAGTCTCCGTCCAATCTATAATTTTTTCATTTGCCGGCGAAGGGTCTACGCCATCATAGGGGCTATTTGACGGAAGTCCGATACTACCATTCTCCTGCTCCTTAAGAATAGCGGGGAACGCTGCACCTACAATAGCTTCTCTGTTTATTTCTTCTATATCCATCTTTAGAAAATCCCATGGAATCTTATTGCGAAAATCTCCTTCAGGAGTATAATAAGGCAAATCCTGTCCCGTCTGATTGGGAGCATAAAAAGCATAAAACTCTGTTTCACCTTTAGGGATACGTACCTTGATCTGATACCGTCCACTCGTACCATCGGGATTAAAGGATATCAAGCTGTTATATACATACCGGTTTAGATCCTTGTTAAAAATCATAAGCGCGATTCTCGGCAAAGCAGGTGGTTTAGGAAATAACGTTCCGGTTTTATACCAGTTAGCAGGATCGGAAGAATATTCATCCAACATGTCACTCTCTCCTGCTTCAACACTTCTAGTCGATAAATTCAATCTGACAGTCACATTGTCCTCATCTGAAAACTGCTCCATAATATTTTCCTCTCCCTGGCAAGACAGTAGAACAAAAGAAAGGAGCAGTGGCATTGTAATCATAAAAAGACCAATAGCTTTTACCGTATGGATATATTTCATATATTTCAACATAATCTTCATCAATCAGTTATGGGAACCACATCCACTGCTTCCCATGGTTTTACACTTACGCTCAAAGAAAACAGATTTTGACGGAAATATAATGGAAGCAGTGCTTCCTGCCGACCTGTTATCTGAACTTTATCATGGTACTGTGCGATATATTGCGCTACATCTACAGTACAAAGAACTGCCTCATTCTGTACAAGATAAATCAATATCGGATCCTCGTCCTCAAAGCGCAAAGTATTGAAATCAAGTACAAAACGGTCTTTTTTCTCTCCGGCTGTAAATGGAAGATCAAATGAGGTAATTCCGGAACGAGCACCGGTAAAAGAGAAACGGGCTGACAAAGATTCCACCTGCAGACGGAATCCATTCTTAGTATTCTGTTCAAACCAAGGCTGTATATCCGCATCTCCATCGGGAAGCACTTCCGCATGTATTTTTACATGTTGAGAATAAAGGCGTACCACATCACGCGATTCATTCAGCACCTTCGATGTTACAATAGTTTCTCCTAAATACAACCTGTCAAACGTACCCACAGCCGGGATATCATTTTCTGTAAGTTCAAGACGGGACACCAGTCCTTCTTTATAACTATCTTTTTTTATAATGGAAGTTTCTTTCAAGGCATTACCTACAGCTACCACCCTATACTTTCCTTCAGGAAGTCTGACTTCCAATGGAGAGGATAACTGCTCTCCTTTGAGATGATATTTTTCTACCAGATTTTCATCTTCAGCATCAAAAATAAAGACATCAATATCATCTACATATTCTTGTAGATGCTCTTTATTATCATCAGCCAGATAGGAAAAGACAATGGTATTGCCAAGACAAGCGCCTAAGTCATCGTAGACTTGGTTGCAGGATGTCACGACAAACGCTGTGACCATCAGTAGCAGCCATGTAAATGCGTATCTAATGCTCATATTTTTAAAATAATAATAATCAAATATCTATTTCACAAACCCCTGAAAAGTCTTATGCTTCCATCAGTTTGTCTTACAAAAAAAAGAAGGGCAGGAAATACCCTCCTTACGAGAACTTTCAGGCTTTCCCGTTCTTTCCGAACATGAAAAAAACGGGAAAGAACAAACAGACAATTAATCTATACCTACTTGTATATTAAAGAATAGGAAATACATTTACTGCCACCCAAGGTTGTACCTGCACTCTGACAATCACGTTTGCACTCTCGTTATTGAAATCTTCCTTACCACCCGGTTCAGGTATTACTCCTTCAGGAATAGTCGGGTCAGCATCTACTAGAATACCATTACCGCCATTCACTTTCGACAGATCAATGTTCAACAGTTTTCCGACCTTGTTTGCAGCAGCATCCAAGCCTGCATCCTGTCCTTCAGTTTCGGTATATCCAGTAACATTCAGGAAACGACGGTTTTCACTAACCTTTCCTGTCTTAAAAATAAAATGCAGAGTAGGAGCATCACCACCTTTCCCATAGTTAGTCACTTTATCACTGAAGAAATTGAAAGCAGCAGCTTTTTTATCTGTCTCAAAATCAAAACCAACAGCATTATAATAAGAAGCAGCTTCAGACAAATCATTTTTTCCATCCGGTTTAAATGTACCTGTAGCGAAGTCATATCTATCACCCTGATAAGTTTTTGCTTCCAGCAACTCATTGGAACTATGGTTTGCAACATGGAACTTGTTATAGAAGCGATTCATCACAATGCCTGTATTCTCCGCTGTTACATCAACAACTTGGAAATATTTCTTCCATTCTGCATCATTTGGAGACGCTCCTGTCTTCACGTCATACTTACCGACATGAACGACAAAAGCTGCCAGAGCTTCTTCAGGTGTTTTACCGGCATTAGCTTTTATCCAGTCTTCCTGCCATTTTTTAGCATCTGCCTTTCCTGACTGAGTCCATTCTATCTTCGCAAATTTGGTTCCCAATATCTGGAAACGGTTCATATTACCGGCAAGAGTGAATTCAGCGGCTTTAACCACTCTCTTATCATCCTGTGGATTAACACCATAAGATTCTTGACCGATTGTTGTCAGGCCTTTGGCATCTGCGTAAATAACCTCTCCAATTTTTGATTTAAGCACATAATCTACAATATCGGCCATTTTACCACCTTTCTGAACGATAGCTCCCTGAGGATTACAGATTACAACTGCCTCTTTAGTTGCAGCCGTCACATCGAGGAATTTATATCCTCCCGGGGTTTTATCGGCAGAGGCGGGAACGGCATTCACCAGTTGCCCCCACTTCGCGTCGTCCTTTATAAACTCTTCTGCAACCGTGATATTACCACTGCCATCTACCAGATACACATGTACTTTAGACAGTGTGGCCGCCGCCTGGTCAGCTACTGTTTCCTGTAAGTCTCCCATAGCGGCACGTGTCCCCACTTTATTAGTATTCAATGACACCCTAACGTCCACCGGATAACTTGTATTGTCTGATGTAACTTGATTTTCTTCATTACTACATGCCGCGAGCAATGCCAAGGCCGCAACAGTAAAACTTTTTACCACTTTCATAAGTTAATTGTTTAAATAAATATTAAAATTAAATCTAAGTTATATATTGATTATTTTCTATTTTTGAAAAACGTAGCGGCATGAATGTTACCATATTTAGCAGCCTCCTTCAACAAACTCTCAGCCCGTTTCCACTCACCTTTCAAACTATAGGCAATTGCCATGGGGAAAAGAGAACGAGAATCTTCTTTTACAGCATCCAGCACCTGTAGAGCCCCATCCGGATCATTCCCGTATTTCAGCAGGGCATTGGCATAATTCAAAGTCGCCACAATGTCTCCCGGAAACTGCTCATATGCCCTCTTGTACACTGAAAAGGGATTCTCACTTCGGGAAGCATATAATTCGGCCAACAAGTACATTTCATACTGGCTAAGACATTCCGGGGTCGTCTCAAAAACTCCCGAAAGTTCCTCTAGTTCATAAGGCCTTACATCAAAACTGAGACTGAATGTCGTACGCCGTAGCTTTGGATAGAACTCCTTCAGGAGAATGTGATAGATTCTGCCATTATCCAACTCACGGATAGCAGACTCGCGTTCCATATCATTTTGGTTATGTTCGATAATAAAAAGGATTTCGTCCTTATTGGCAAGATTGGAGCCACTGACTGCCGCCTTAAGACCTTCCCAGTCTTCCCCGATACCTTCAGCACTATAGACCACTGCTTTCTTCAAGGCAGGATATCGGTTGGCGATATAGTCCGAAAGGGTTTTAGTACGTCTTTGTGCAAGAGACCTATTATAATCAAAATCTCCTTCGGGCGAGGCATAGCCTTTTATATATACACTCTTGAGTTCCGCTCCTTTGATTTTCAAACTTTCAGAAACAAATTGTCCAAGCCTGGCAAGTTCCTGACTATTATCGGCAAAAGTCTCACGAAGCCCATACTGTGCCACAGGAAAAGTCACTTTACAATCAAAAGAATCCTTGTAACACTTAACCAAAACCTTTTCCGGTTCGATAAAATCATAGACATAATCTTTTGCTCCAAAAAATGGAATACCAGCTTCCAGTGCCATACCCTCATTCAAACTTACTCCACACTCGGCACAGCCATACGACACCTCCTCCACTATAATATGCCCATCTGCCATCCAACTTTTAAAAGGAAAAGTACTCTTAAATACCATAGGAGCATCTTTCAACTCCTTAACAGAATGCACTTCACCAAAACCAGCTTGTCCGGGCTTTTGATTACGTAAAGCCTTACGGCGCTTAATCACCTTATATCTTCTTTTTCCGGATATGCACACCTGTTCCAACTCTATGCTTTCTTTCCCGTCTGCCGAAATGTAACGGGGAGAAATACACACAACTTCTTGAGTTTTCAGTTTTACGACAGGTTTTATCGCAAACTCGATATTCAAATCACGTCCATCCACACTCCTCGCCACACGGCTATCTGAATAATCCCAACGTAAGTTGCCAGCAGGCAACACAGCATCCTGAGCATAAGTACACAACGGTAGTAATCCGCACCAGCCCACCATAAAAGACAGTTGCTTATAATATTGTAACAGTTTCATTAATATACTTTTTTAGCAAAATAGAAAAACAATAAAACGAACCCCAACTTATTAAAAGTCTACTTTAACATATAGATAAGGGAAATTGCCGCTTTAGTGGGGCCGATGTAATCAGCATTTCCCTTACCCATTTTTTTACCACATGTAGTACAATTATACTTATCATACTCAGCATGTACATAACCAACTCCCAAAGAAACCTCCACATTAAAACGATTGGAAACAACCCACTGATACCCAGCGCTCAAACCGCCTCCCCAAAAGTAGCCCTCGTAGCGGTGATCTTTCATACTGTCATCCTTTCTTTGAAGAACAAAAGGCACATCAACCCCGCCGATATTCATCTGTCCTCCATGGGCATGCAACCCGAAAAACCAACCATTAAACACATCACAAGTCCAATAACGAAGCTCCGGCTGCACCAGCCAATGGCTAAACTTCTTATTTTTGTATCGGGGAGAGGTGGCATTTTTCGTGAATAAAAAGAAATTCATCCCCACCTGCGTGTCCAGAGTCCATTTTCTACCCATTGACAATTCAACAGAAAGATTAGGAGTCTTCAAGGCATCATATGCCAAATTGTTTTTTAGCGCCACCTTTTGAGCAAAAGAATGGGTACAAACAATTAAAAATAAGAGAAAAACCGATCTCTTCACACTAAAGATTTTTGTCATTTTTATTAAAACTTTTCACATCAATTTTTATTGATGCAAAATTAGTGCAGAAGCGCGGGAATGATGTTATACAAAAAAGACATAAATTAATAAATATACGCCTATTTATCAATAATGCACACGTCCTTATCTATACAAAAATATAACGGAACAAATAACAGGTATCTTTATCCTCCAAAACACTCTTATCTTTCAGTATTACAAACAACTGATCACAAGATCTAGCCCCCACACCATGCAATCTGCCAATTCCGTCAAAACCATTCCTTTTAATAAACCGCAACAGATCTTCCAATAAATAGATATTATATTTTCTAAGGTTTCGTAATATCCTCGGAGATATTCCAAAATTAGACAAAGGAGTGGACAGTGTTTCCAGATACTCAACCGGTATATCACACTCTTTAACAGGAACAGCAACTTTGGTTTCTTCACAAATAAAATTGTTCCGAGACAAGACTGTTTTACAATTTCTATACCGGAGATCGGCTAATTGAAGTTTTTGTTTTCCTTGAATTATATCCTCCCAACTATCACTCACTTCCCTCATAGCTTTTTCATACATAAAAATCAACGCTTTCCGGGAAAGGTTATACTTACCAGACAGCTCAACCATACCTCCCCCTGCCAACATGGAGTAAAAGATATCCTGCATTATTTTGTCTTTCAAACACATGGACATCTTTCCGACAAGCTCTTTAAAAAGGTCGGAGCAATGCTCCCTTGAACTACATAAAAGGTATTTGTTCTCTCCCTCATTACCGTCTCCAAATTCCATATTATTCAATTCACCACTCACCATATCAGAAAAAACGTATTATAGTTTAGTTTTATTTTCTTTTTCACAGCTGCTTCGTAGTTCAGTCGGCGTTGCGCCAAACAACTTTTTGCAATAGCAAGTCAGATGAGCAGGAGAACTGAACCCGAAATCCATAGCTATTTCCCGAAAAGCAATATCCGGTTCGCTAATTTTCTCACGGATCAGTTCAGCCCTTCTCTCCTGCATCCATTGATAAGGGCTTTGGTTAAAATACTCTTGAAACTTACGGTTAAAAGAACGTTCCGAGACACAACATAAACTCGCGAACTCCTTCACTGTTCTCACTTTCTGATAATTATCCAATACAAAATTTTCAAACTTCCGTCCTATTTCGGTTGTTCCAGAAAAAAAAGTAGCAAGCTCAGACTTTGTATAAAAGCCTCTTAATATAAGGTTTATTTCCTGCTGTTTAAGAATATGCATATGCCTGCACAACATCCCCTCTCCCAAATAAAAAAGCAACTGCCTCAAAACGTACAATAGCGGTTTTCTGATTGGCAAAACACGACAATTCTCATTTTCTATTTTGTCATGCGAAATTGATTCAAGAAACATTTTGTCACAAGCTGTTATTTGTTTATCCCAAAACAATAAAAGACCTTCTGCCGATACAATACTATCAATCTGGTTTCTCTCATTCTGCGGTATAAGCAGCATGTTATTTTTAAGAAGGGGAATGTGACATTCTCGACCTATACTAACAGATAACTCTCCTTCTAAAAGAAACAAAATACAAAAACAACTGCTATTATCAATTTGGCCGGATTCTTGTGACGCCAATTTGTATCGAGCAAACCCACTGTCAAATTTTAGCTGATAATTAAAACAGGAATGATGTTCTGATAAATAAAGTAATTTCATGTTATAATACAAGTAGTTTTAAAAAAAAACAATCCATTTTACATATTTGTTTTTCACAAAAAAGACATCTATTTTTAGATTACAGACAAAAAACGATGATTATACAAGAAGCCTACTTAATAGTAAATATAATCAACACAAAACACTATTCTGGAACAATTAATATTTCGTCTTCCTTTTACTTTCCCCCAACCAATTAGCATCGCAAATATTCGAATCGAGCATAAGGGCACAAAAGCTTCCATAATCAAATTGATCCTACACAATGTTCTACAAAGAAAAACCAATTCATTTTTTCTCGATTATACATAAATGACTATTTTTTATACATGAAAGACTATTTCCTCATTCTAACAAATTGACAGTAGTTTATTTATAAGCAAGATATAAGCCAAGATTTGTATTAAAAAAAAGCATCCTTTTTTCCACTGAAAAAAGGATGCATCATACAAACAAAACAAACAATAGCCACCTTCCCAGGCAGCAAAACTCCATTACTCCATTTTCTTATATTACCACAAATAAAAAATGGTAAGGGCATGGACTTTTTTAGGGAAACAAGGTGCTTCACAGCAGCTATATCATATAACTATATATAAACAACAAAACCGAACCATTTTTCCAACCAATAAAACAAATGATAACTTATAAATGTAAGCACACATCCGAAAATCATAAAACAAGACTCCTGTCCGGTTAATAAAATCTTTGCCAACCGACTATTACATATTATCATATTCTCTCCTTTATTCATAACAACAATATCACAAAAAGCTACCACTATTATTTGGGGGCAAAATTAGTTTGATATGACAAAACAAACATTATATGAAACAGACATTAATTTTTAAGAAACAGACAATTGCACATACACTTATAGAGTAATTCCTAATTTACTCTACAAATATTTTTCATGCATACTTTACCCTCATACCCTCATAATTCTTCCACATTCCCTTATTCATCGGCCTTTCAGCTATGAGAGCAAAACACATTTACCCCCTGAGGGTAAGTTTTACCCTCAGGACACCTACTTATATTGTAACGACATCACAGATGTGCCATCCCCATCACTCCATCCTCACCAAATGATAAAGCGTCCCCCGATAAGACTTCCGGCAAGGTATATTCAATTTTTGGAGCGTGCGACCGAATTGCGCTACCTTATTGATAGCCAACTTATCACGTGTCTTTGTCTGTAAATAACTCAAAATTTGCATGGACGTCAGCCATTCGCCATCCTCTTCTTCCGCCACCGGACTAAAATAACAATGAAACAACTGCTCCAACGGACTTACCTGTTCAAATTCACGGTTTGTTTCTTTCAGAATCTGCTCATCGTCCTCGTTCAGCCAGTACCGTTCACCTTTATAAATAGCATCCATCGCCTGTGCATAAAGCTGTTTATAATTGATGGTGACATTCGTGTTGATAGGACCTGTCACCTCTATACAGATGAAACGGCGGCTCCCGCTGGGATCAGTCAGCAAATCCTTCTGATTGCTCGTGCCGATAAAGGAAGCATAACGACGCATTTCGCGGATAGTGTTGCCGTAAGGTTTCCGCAGATTAGCGACCGGTTTCTGCAACAGATGCTTCAGGAATCCCTGCTGACTGACATTAATCTGGTCGAACTCATCAATATTTATCAGGAAAAAACGCCCCAGATAACGCTCCGCTTCCTGCTTGCTTTTGAAGTCGATGCTGTCCGTATAGCCGAAACGCAGTTCCGGCGGCAGGATAATGCGGCAGAACGTTGACTTGCGAAACCCTTGCGGGCCGACAAGCAAAGGCGAAGTATTGTTTCCATGCTGCCGGTCTACCCCACGCCAATGAGCCACCATGCTAAGAAACCAACGGTAGAACAACTCCTGCCAATGCGGATTGTCACAGGGAACCAGACCTGCCAACGCACGGATACGGTCTTTGCCGTCCCAACGCCCCACTTCATAAAGATATTCCTCTACGGGATTGTACAAAGGAACATATTCCGAGTTCAGGAAGCGGTCTACATCGCGATCCCATGCACTGATACCCTCTTTTAACGCACAGATAGAAATACTGTTGCGCACACGCTTGTCCACGGGCTTGAAATGAAAATGGATGGAATCACGCTGACGGTACTCCAAATCATCCAACACGGTGTTGTAACGAAGTTCGTAACGCCGGTTCATAAATTCTTCCAACAGGAAAGCTGTCTCCTGCTCCCTGCTGATACTGCTCTTCTTGCCGAATCCCTTACATTCCTGATAGAGATTATGCAATTCGAGGCGGATAACCTGCTCATCTTCCTCACGATAATAGTGGATAAGTGTCTGTCGCACGGCTTCCTCTTCGGGGATACCCGCTTTGAAACAATGTTCGGCAAGATGCACGAGCAAAGGCTGAAGGTCATCCCCGCGTTTCCAGTCCTCCATTTCCTGAAGCGCACGGTTCAGCGCAGCTTCATAAACCTTCTTGAAAGTACGCGAAGACTCATATCCCGGCTGCAAGCGCGACAGAAGATTTTTCTCTCCCTGCTTGCGTTGCCTGAAAGTCTCTTCACCCACCATGGAGAGCGGTTGTTCCAGGCAGAACGGCACCGCGTCCGGGTTATAATAAGGAGCCTCATCCAATGTCATCCGGCATCTTTGCGTCAGTACCGGTTCTTTCAGGTCGATGTCAAAAGGGAATAGCGGCTGATAACATTTCACTGCCAGCCAATAGGCATGGACATGGAACAGTTCAGCGTCCGTTTCCTTTTCGGGAAGTCCGCCGGCATCCGACAAGGCAAAACGCACCCATATTTTTACACTCCGCCCACTGGAGCCGCAGAAAGCGGCGAAAGTCTGCGGTAAAAGCGCCGCCTGCCGCTTCACAAACTCGATTTCAGACAGACCCGCCAAGTGCTTCACTTCCAGTTGCACGAGTCCGTTATATTGTTTCATCTTCCGTTCGCCGTCCTTCGTACGGGTATATTCCACGGCGGAATAAATATAGGGCAGCTTGTCTATGTGTTCATAGTGCCCGTACGAACCTTCCATCAAAGGTATCAGTTCGCGCAAAGCCGTGATATGTCCCGATTTTGTCTCCGTCTTCATTTTGTCGAACAATGTGCTTGCTTCACAAATGCTGAGAGTCTCTTTTCCACTCCCGCTATCCTGTCTGATTAAAGTAAATTTCATCCTGTTTTTGTCTGTTTTTTCTACAAATACAACATCTTGTTTATTTCCTGTAAAGATACGCTATTAATTTGCAGGAAACAAGCATTTCTTCTGATTAATACCCGCATTTTATTTGCATTACACCTATATTTCATGTATCTTTGCTTAATAGTTACCAAGGGCTCACTAATGTGAACATACAGGCTACCAGTTGTAAACAAAAACGTCCACAGACGTTAACGGCTTTGTTCACATCAGTGAGCCCTTGTAAAGCATTAAGGCTTAACAAAACGAACAGTAAGCATTAACGTACAACTATATAAGAGAATACATAACAAGAACAGTTACTTTAAAACAAAACATGAAGCTATGGCAATATTATTTGACTGGTATGAAGACCCGAAACCTTCGGACAAAGAACAGGGAGAGAAAACACTGCATCCGCGTTTAAAATATAATGGTTCGATAGGGACTGACCTGTTGCGCCAACGTATCCAGGAGCGTTGCTCGCTGACGGCAACGGATGTCACCGCCGTGCTCGACGCCCTTTCCCACATCATGGGACAAGAGTTGGCGGACGGGAAGCAGGTACATCTGGACGGCATCGGCTACTTCCGCCCCTGCCTGACCAGTACGGAACCGGTAACGATAGGCACGAAACGAAAGGCGACCAAAGTAAAACTGAAATCTATCCTGTTTCGTGCCGACCAGACATTGAAGAATGAGTTCGGCATACTGAAAGTCAAAAGCCTGAAAGGCGGACTGGACTTCTCGCAACCGACCAATGAAGAAATAGACCGGAGACTGACGAAATACTTCCAGACACATCAGTTCATGCGGAGATATGACTTCCAGAATCTCTGCGGAATGGCAAGAAGCACGGCTATGCGGCATATCCGACGGCTACGTGATGAAGGAAAGCTGAAAAATGAGGGTGGAGTGATGCAACCGATTTATGTGCCGGGAAGCGGTTATTATGGTAATAATGAACCGATTACGGGATAAATAGGAAATTAGCACCCTGAGGGTAAAAGTTACCCTCAGGGTGTTTTATCATTCTGCCCTCATAGCTGTAACAACGATGAATAAAGAGTTTCAAGCAAACTATGAGGGTATGAGGGCAAAATCATGAAAAATAATATTCCGTGGTGTCCGATTGGCATACCTTTCCGATTTAAATAATAAACTTATATAACTTAAAGAAATCGGAGTATGAAAAAAGTATTCATCCAACTATTATTCGCTATCCTGCCACTTTGGATAGCAGCACAAGAAAAAGGTGTCGAAAACAATTATTCACAGAAGAAAGACACCGTTTATGATGAAGGTAAAGGTGTCCTGTTCCTTGATATCTCTTATGAACAAGCCCTGAAAAAAGCAAAAGCGGAGAATAAGCGTATATTTGTAGACTGTTACGCTTCATGGTGCGCTCCCTGCAAAAAAATGCTGGACACCACTTTCAAAGACACCCGGATCGGTAACTTCATGAATTACCAGTTCGTCACCATCAAGGTCAACATGGAAAAAGCAGGCGACGGCAAAATGCTCAAAAACAAATTCGGAGTCAAAGTCTACCCCACTTATCTGCTGATAAATCCGGACGGCACCCTTTATAATAAATTTGTAGGCGGAGCCTATGTCACAGCCTTTGCCAACAAGCTAAAAAATGCATTACTGGGTGAGGAAGACGAATACACCAAAAAAGAACGCATGCAGAAAGGGAACTGACATTTTTCTTTTTCCGACAGGTTCCTTCTTTCGGTTTTTCACTAAAATCTTTTGAAATAAAGACAAAAATACTATTTTTGCACGCAACTCTCAACTAAATTAATAAAGGAATCAAAACGTTCGGAGTATTGGAAAAGGAGACTGAGTTTGAACTGTTTTTTAAGGGAAACTATTCCCGCTTCTATTATTTTGCCTTTCAAATGATAGGTGACAAGGAAGTGTGTCGGGATATTGTAGGCGATGCCTTTGAACAGGCATGGGCATTTTCCCATCAGAAAGAACAGTTCAACCTTACCAGTTATATGTATTCGCTGGTACGCAACAAGTGCGTTGACCATCTCCGCCACGAGACGGCAAAAGCCCGGTATGCAGATTTCTATATGTACATGTATAACGAAAGTGGCGAGGACGACACATACGAGGAAATGGAACAACAAATCTCGGAAATGTACGGCATGTTGGACAAGTTCACCCCTAAAACCCGTACCATCCTAGAAATGTGCTACTTCCAAAAGAAAACATATAGTGAGACAGCCGATGAACTCGGTATCAGCGTCAGCGCCGTGCGGAAACATATCGTTAACGCTTTGAAAGCATTCAGAGCGGTAATTGCAAAAAAAGACAAATAAGTGGTGTACAAAACCTAACCGGATACGATATATAACAAACAGACTGTTACAATCAATGGATAAAAAAGAAGATATAAAGGAAGAAGAACTGGAACGAATCGTCAAATTGATGGAAGATGGTAAACAGCTGTCCGACGAGGAACTTGCATCAGTCATGCAGGATGAAGAGGTTATGCGTACTTGCCGGGAACTGCAAAACTGCAAGAATGCCGTAATACGCCAATGCGACAATGACGCTCCCGATGTGGAAAAGGAATGGCAGGCATTCCGCCAAAAAGAGTGCAGTATTCCGTTCTCCACTACGCAGCCCCGTTCTCTCGCGAATCCGGCGGCCCCCCTCCAATCCTCCAACGGAAATAAATCACACCGTTTCTTATGGGGGACGTTGACGGGAATAGCCGCATCTTTCCTCATCGTTTTCCTGTACTCATGGCTGATAGGAACGCCGTCGTCAAAAAGCGGAATCGTTGCCTTCCAAGCCATTGACAGTGTGCAGCAGGTGACGTTGCAGACAAGCGCAGGCGACCGGTTCGCCCTTGCACGGGACACACGTGAAGAGGCTTTGGAAGCAGTAGGTACCTTATTCAACAATAAAGACACACTGGAACTTGCCTATACTGCCAGAAACAATCCGGATGTGTCCGAAGAAAATATCGAGACACACCGTCTTTCCACTCCGAGAGGACAGGATTTCAAAATCACCCTCGAAGACGGAACCGTTGTCTGGATGAATGCGGAAAGCAGTCTGGAGTATCCTTCTCAGTTTGGCGGCAAGACCAGGTCGGTCCGCCTGAAAGGGGAAGCTTATTTCAAAGTGGCGAAAAATGCGGAATGTCCTTTTGTCATCTGTACCGACCGCATGCAGATACAGGTATTGGGTACGGAACTGAATGTACGCAATTACGTATCCCGCGACTCTCACGTCACCTTGATTAACGGACGGGTGCAAGTCAGTGACAGTGAAAACAAGGAAAATTCAGTCTTTCTGAATCCCGGCGAGGATGCCCAATGGTGTGAGAACGAAGCTTTCGTGGTCAAGAACGTAGATACGGACGCTTATGTCTACTGGAAAGACGGATATTTCTACTTCGATAATATGCCGCTGATGGACGTAACTCAGGAACTCGGACGCTGGTATAATATAAACGTCATATTTGAAAACAAAGCATTGATGGATATGCATATCCGGTATTTCTGCGTACGTAGCGAGACACTGGAACGGGCGATAAGCCTGCTGAACCGCATGAAAAAGATTCACGCCACATTAAGCGGCAACACTCTATATATCCGATAAATCTTGCACTGATTCATACCTTCCAAATTCATTCATGGAATAATACTTTCTTCCGACACCTGTACAGAAAAAACTGGTATCGGAAGAAAGCATACGTACATTCTGTTAATATTCTATTCTTTTTGCTATTATTTACATATCCTCCCTTTCACAAGCGATTTCAGAATGAGCAGAGCTTCTTCTCCAATCATAAACTAATGCTACCTTTTCCAATAAATCACTCTTTTTTTGAAAAAAAATCATTTTTAGGGGTGTCTTATTGCTAGTGGATTCCGATTTAACAGTAAAGGTCTAATTATATAATGTTAATAGTTTATGAGAAAGTTTTCAGTTATTTTCATTTTAGCCTTCCTGCTTATCCAATTCTGCCCGGTCACAATGACCGCCCAGAAAGGGAAAGACAAGGAAATCGTGCTTGAAGTGAAAAACGAGCGGCTTCCCCAAGTATTCAAACGCTTGGAAAAAGTGACAGACTACAAAATCATGTTCATCACGGAAGATGTGAACAAGTATGGTGTAAACGGAACAATCCGTGCTAAGGACATTCATGATGCCATGAAGCAAATCATTGGTAACAAGCCATTGGAGTACACCATTGACAAACAATTTATCACGGTGACATCCAAAGAAACCAACCGCACGGCAGAACCCAGACAAGAAACCATCAAGGTACAAGGAAAGGTGGTGGACGAGAACGGAGTTCCCGTGCCGGGAGTCAACATCAAAATCCACGGAACCAAACAGGGAACCATGACCGACCTCGACGGACGGTACACTGTAAAGGTGAAACCGGATGATGTACTGGACTTCTCGTTCATCGGCTACAAGACCGAACAAATCCCCGTGAAAGGAAAGACGACAGTGAACCTGAGCCTGGAACCCTCTTCGAAGAATCTGGATGAAGTGACAGTCGTGGCTTTCGGCTCACAGAAGAAGGAAAGCGTGGTGTCTGCCATTACGACCATACGTCCCGGTGAACTGAAAACTTCAAGCAGCGATCTGACCTCCAGCTTTGCCGGAAAAATCCCCGGAATGATTGCCTGGCAGACCGGCGGACTTCCGGGAGCCCTGACTGAAGACGAGATGAACACAAAGTTTTATGTACGTGGTATCACCTCATTCCAGTCCAGCGCCAACTCCGACCCGCTGATATTGATTGATGGAGTGGAATCCTCCAAACTGGAACTGTCCCGCCTGGCAGTAGAGGACATCGAATCTTTCAGTGTCCTGAAAGACGCTTCCGCAACTGCCATGTACGGTGCACGCGGAGCCAACGGAGTGATTCTCGTCACTACCAAGAAAGGAGAAGAAGGAAGTGTCTATACCACCGCACGTTACGAGATGGTTGTCGGCAAACCGACACGGGAGATCGATGTGGTAGACCCTATCACCTACATGAAAATGTATAATCAGGCTATCATGGGACGTTCCAACGCCGGAACTCCCAAATATAGCGTAGAACACATCAACCGTACAGCTTCCGGCAGGTATCCGTCATGGGTGTATCCTGCCAATGACTGGTACGATATCCTGTTCAAAGGGCAGAGCATTAACCATCATGCCGGTGTCACTATCCGCGGCGGTTCCAAAGTAATACAATATTATGCATCCGTCAATTATAACCGTGACCAAGGCATGCTGAAATCCGACAAATTGAATGATTTCGACTGTAACATCACCAACAATCAGGTAAGCTTCCGCACCAATTTGAATATCAACCTGACTTCGGGTATACGACTCGTTATCAACTCGGCTACCAACATAGATAAATATCACGGTCCGGTGACCGACCAGTCTGCCGCTTATTCATATGCCTTTAACGCTTCTCCGGTAGATTTCGCCCCTATCTATCCTGCCGACGAAAACTACAGCTGGCCACATATCCGTTTCGGTACAACCGCTGCCGGAGCCACCAATCCTTATATGATGAACCAGCAAGGATATAAGGAACGTACCCGATATTCCACTACCAACAAGGCGGAATATATCCATAATCTCAGTTCTCTGGTAAAAGGTCTGGAAGTCCGTCTAAGCGCTTCTTATGTCCAGTCGGGTTACTATGACAATACATTTACAACCAGTCCCTATAAATATTATCTGAAAAATTATGATTTCGAAACCGGCAGACACACCTTGGCGGGAGTAGGAAACGCAACCGCTTCAAAAACGCTGCGAGTAGGCGGAAACAGCAATACCACCGATACACGCGTCACTTATGAAGGACGGGTCTATCACACCGCAGCCTGGGGAGATCACCAGACCTCATTGACCGGAGTATTCCAAGCCTACGAACGTACCTTTACTCCTATTTCATCCGTTCTGAACGGGATGCCGCAACGCAACCTGACTTATTCCGGACGTGGTTCATATGGGTACAAAGACCGGTATTTCGGTGAAGTAAGTGTCGGTTACAATGGTTCCGAACGATTTGCAAAAGGCAACCGTATGGGAGTATTCCCGGCTTTGGGAGCCGCATGGGTGGCCTCAAGCGAGAAATGGATGCGTCCGGCTTCCAACTGGCTTTCTTACTTGAAATTCCGCTTCTCCTGGGGTAAAGTCGGTAACGACGGCATCATTTCCACCCCACGCTATGTATATTTGCAGGATATCGGTTCAACCGGAGCCGGCACCACAAAAGACGTAGAAGCCTATAAGACTGCAGGTTCAAGCTCCCGTAGAATTGTAAACTTCTACGGTGATGAGGATATCCAATGGGAAATAGCGGAACAAGCCAATCTGGGTATCGAAGCCAAATTCTTCAAAGGACTGCTTGAAGTGCAGGCAGACATCTATCAGGAAATCCGCCACAATATCCTTTCCAACCGTTATGTCATTCCGGCGAATGTCGGTATTGAAGTGGCTCCGCTGGATAATATCGGCAAGACACGTTCACGCGGAATCGACCTTTCGGCCAAAGTACAGCATCAGTTCAACAATGACTTCTGGATGATTTTAAACGCTACCGCCACTTATAATAAAGTTGTTTACAAGGAGATTGAAGAAGCTACCAACAAACCGGCCTGGCAGCGTATGGCAGGCAAGGAAATCAGTCAGGCAGTGGGATATATAGCCGAAGGAGTATTCCGCGACCAGGCTGAAATCGACAACTCGCCCCGACAGGACGGAGATGTCATGCCGGGAGACATCAAATACCGCGACTTGAACGGTGACGGTGTAATCACCGTGGCGGATGCCACCTACATCGGTTATCCGGAGACTCCGCGGGTCATCTACGGTTTCAGCGGTTTCCTGAACTATAAAGAGTTCGAGTTCAGTTTTGCCTTCCAAGGTTCGGGCAAACGCACTTTCTTCATGAATCCGAAATCCA
This sequence comes from Bacteroides congonensis, assembly GCF_900130125.1. Taxonomy (GTDB): domain Bacteria; phylum Bacteroidota; class Bacteroidia; order Bacteroidales; family Bacteroidaceae; genus Bacteroides; species Bacteroides congonensis. The sequence continues at coordinate 299,527 of NZ_FQXY01000008.1, read as the reverse complement.
TCTCCCCCTTCTATGGCGACCATGCCATGCTGACAGCCATTTACGAGGATCACTGGTCGGAAGACAACATGAGTTCAAGACCATTTTGGCCACGCCTTTCTCCGCAGAATATTGTCACACACAATCCACAAGAGGACTGGTACAGCGGGGCTGAAGTGCGCAAGAGTACCTATTTCATGCGTGAGTGCAGTTTCCTGCGTTGCACCTCACTCCAGTTGGCCTACAACCTGCCCAGAAAGTTGCTGAACAGATGGAAGATGCAGAATGTAAAGCTCTTTGTCAGTGCAAACAACCCGTTCTGTTTCACGAACTTCAAGATATGGGATGTCGAATTAGGTGAGAACGGTTTTAATTATCCTATTCAAAAGACCTATTCCATGGGCTTAAATATTAGTTTCTAAAAACAACACATGATGATGAAAACAAAGAATATCATATACAGTTTATTGTTCGTCGCGTCCATCTCCTTCACCGGCTGCAAGGGCTATCTGGATGTAGTGCCGGACAACGATATCGAAACGATCGAGACGACTTTCGAGAAACGGGAAGATGCCTACACATGGTTCAAGACCTGCTACTCCATGATAACGATGGACATTTCCGACATCAATGCCTGTCCGGCCTTTTGGGGAACGGACGAAGTGGTGGCTGATGATTATATCCGCCTGACCAACCCCAACAGTATGCCGGGACTGATGATTGCCGACGGTATACAAATGGCACAGTCTCCTTATGGTGATGTATGGAAAAGTACGAAATTTTATGGCGGTATCCGCTATTGCAACCTGTTCCTCAGCCATATAGACGGCGTGTACAATATGCTGCAAGAAGAAAAAGACCTTTGGCGTGCCGAAATACAAGCACTGAAAGCACAATACTATTTTGAACTGATGCGCCGCTACGGTCCCATCATCCTGGTTCCCGAGAATATCAATGCGGCAGCGCCCATTGAAGAAATGCAACAGCCCCGCCGTCCGATTGACGAAGTGGTGAAAGCAATCGTGGAACTTTGTGACGCGGCAATTCCCAAATTACCTTATTATAAGGAGCAAGAACAAAACCACTACGCCTATTTCTCCAAAGAAGGAGCGGCTGCTCTCAAAGCAATGACGTTGCTTTACGCCGCTTCCAAGTTGTTCAACGGCAACACTATGATGGCGGATATGGTAAACAAGAACGGAGAACGCCTGTTCCCCGCATATGACAAAGAAAAATGGAAGAAAGCAGCGGAAGCCGCCGATGAGGCTCTGAAAATCGCAGCTGATGGTGGCAAACAATTAGTTGAGGGAAGCTCAGAATGGCCGACTCCCATGCTGAACACCATCCGTGACATCCAGCAATCATGCCTCAACTACGACTATAACAACAAGGAAGTGCTGCTGTGTGTACGTCATCAACGTTTCTCCGCCCCAGTGTTCTACCATCCCAGATTTACGGAAGAAGAGCTGAATTATTATGATCAATATTGTGTCGGTGGTTTCGGTGCTTCCATGAAGATGGTGGAAATGTACTATACGGAACATGGTCTGCCTCTCTCGGAAGACAAACAATGGGTAGCTTCCCGGTATGCCATGTCCACGGAAAGCGACGAGCGGTATAAAAATATTGTTCCGCTGGGCGAGCCCATCCTGAGCCTGCACCGCCGGCGCGAGCCCCGCTTCTATGCCAATATCATAGCTCATAATACATTCTGGTATAAAAAGAGTGTAAACAGCACCAACGAACCCATGCTGTGCGAATGCCTGCAAGGACAATTGATGGGAACTGCTTCCAAACGTTATGACTCAAGTATCCCTCAATGCCTCACTGGATATTATGTGAAGAAATTCGACAATGCGGATGTAGCCTTAAAAGATTATTACGCAAACAGTTCTTCCGAATCCGGCGACATCCTGTTCCGCCTTCCGGATTTGCTACTGGCATCGGCAGAAGCATGGAACGAATATCTGGACAAACCGGACGAACGTGTATATGACCCGCTGGACAAGGTTCGTACGCGAGCAGGAATTGCCAAAGTACGTGATGCATGGAAAACTTATGCGCGTAATCCACAAAAGGTAGAGACACAAGCAGGCATGCGTGAAATAATCCGGCAGGAATGGAATATCGAATTTGCTTTCGAAGGACGCAGATTCTATAATCTCCGCCGTTGGATGACCGCACACGAGGAACTGAATGCACCGCTTTACGGATGGAACATTATTGGAGATACGGAAGAACGTTTCTACAACAATAATAAGGAACCGGTCATCGTATGGAAAAAACGGGGATTTACAGCTCCACGCGACTATTTCTTCCCTATCGGCAGTGAAGAAGTAATGATTTCGGGGTGTGTCCAGAATCCCAACTGGTAATCGTTGAATTGATTTAAAGACAAGACAAGTATGAAAAGATTAATTTATTTAATAATAGCAATTTGTACCTTTGTTTCCTGCAATGACGAATCAGAGGGATTTACTGTAGATTTGCCGGCAGGCGCTTTCCAGTTTACTCCGGCAATGGGCGGCGCAATGCTGCGCTACAAACTGCCCGACGATCCGGACGTGATAGCCATAAATGTGCGTTACAAGGATGTGTACGGCAATAATATATTAAAGACAGGCAGCAATTCGACAGACTTGCTGGCAATCACCGGATTCAATGAGGAAGCAAGTGACGTTCCGGCACATGTGTCATTCCTGAAACGAAATAATGAAGAATCACAACCGATCGACGTAACTTTCAGCACCTTAGACTCTGCACCGATCTGCTTTATCAACGGCGCGGAAGTGAAATCCGGCTGGAACGGATGCACGCTCGAATACAACAACCCGGAAGGCACTACAGGAATGGCGCATGTATTCTATCTCGGCATCAATCCGTTAGATAACCGACAAGATACGATATTACTCGAATCATTCCCGTTGAATGCAGGACAGGATATCAGACATTATACGCCGCAACAGAAAAGTGCATACAACACCATCATTGTACGCGCTGAAGATTACCGCGGATATATTGTGAAAGAAAAGGTTTGGGAGAACATTCAGGCTTTCAATGTGGAAAAACTTGAGCCGTCCAACTTTGAGATTGTCTATAATAATTCATTGGAAGTGCCGGAAGAGAAAATCGGGCTTCAATATCTGACAGATGGGGATAATAAGGGAACTGCCTGGTTCCAAACTCAAAATGCACATCATTATTATACATTCCTTTCAAAAGAAAACGGAGTAGGCGAAAATTCTGAGCCTATGTATATTGATTTGAAAAAGATGCGTCCGATATCAGAAGTTCGATTTTATGCTTATCGTCACGTCGGCACATATTCCTTTAGCGCCAAGTCTTTTATAGACTGGGGTGGCAGTAGTACTTCAGCATCTTATCAAGGACCGCAATATTTCAAACGATACCTGATGAATAAACTGCCATGTTCCATAACCATATACGGTTGCAGACAAGATGCTTCCGGTTCTGACTGGAATAATTTGAAATGGGAGATTTTAAGTTCATTCGAAGACGATCCGGATATAGACGATGATGCACGCTGGACTTATCACGCAGCAACTTGTGGAGGAGTCAAAAAAGCTCACTGTTTCGGTACACTAAGCTTGATGGAAGGTGCCAGCACGATTTATAAATCAATGAGCATCAATATCGACTTACAAAAAGAGGGATTCCGTTATTTGAAGATAAAATTTAATGGAGCTTATAACATGTATCCGTCAGCGTACGAGCGTGATGATACGACAAACAAACTGACGAAATACCTGACATTGCATGAACTTGAAATATATTCTGATAAAGATTAAAAGGAGGAGTATAAACATGAAAAAATACATAGGATTATTAGTAGTTATCTTAGCAATGGTATCTTGCGAGTCTTTGGAAGATACCTATAAGGACTATGCAGGTGACGGCCCTATCCGTTATCTCGGTAAATGTACAGACTTGGTTGTTCGCCCCGGTTGGAACAGGCTGATTGTCAGCTGGACAAACAGTGCCGATCCGGTAATTGATAAAATTAAAATCACCTGGTCGAAGGATGGAGTAGTAAAGGAGCAATTATTGGACCGGGAAATAAACAGTTTCAATATTCCGGATTTAGAGGACGGCAATTACGAAATAACAGTATGTTCAATTGACAAGGAAGGAAATACATCTTTAAAAAGCCCGATTTACGGTCGCCCGTACACAGCAAACCATGAGATGGTACAATCGTTTACTCAAATTGTCTCCAATCATTATTTCTTGAAGAATCGCCTGGTTCTCCTCTTTCAAGGATGGGAAGAGAATGTTACAGAAGCCTGCCTGACATATACCCGGCCAGATGGCAGTACCGGACGAATCGAACTGGATGAACAACTGGTCAATAAACTTTATTACTTGTTGCCCGATGCAATAGACACATCCAAACCGGTAGAACTTTACCGCTCCGGCCGTATTCCCGGCTGTGATGATGAAATTGTATTTGCCCCCACGGAACTTGATAACGTCAGATTATTCAATGCAGACTTCAAGCAGGAAATGAAACGCCAGTTCGGTTTTGACGAAGATATTCCGGATAATTGGGCTTCCACTGTCGAAGAAATCAGTTTTGACTGGACTATCGGCAGTTTCTCGGACTTATTGAATCTGCCAAATCTAAAGAAACTTGTATTAGGGAAACATCGTTATATCCGTGATGAGTTGGTGAACGATTCCGAAACTGCTCAAAGCAAGGTATATGATGCCGCATTAAGTGATTTTGTTTTAAAAACACTGCACGAATTGAATCCGGATTTCGTAGTAGAACGTTATAACAAACATTATTCTAATCTGACTCAGGCTGAATATCTCGAGGAAAAAGGAGCAACCTCTATTCCCGATTATTCATTCCTTGACCTTTCAAACCTGAAGTTCACTTCTTCTCCAGCTGACGCCGAGAACTACAAATCATCTTTGGAATGTCTGACAGACAATAATATTGGAACGAACTGGGAACCTGCCGGAACAAAAGAATTGACGACTTATTCACTGACATTGGACTTAAAGACTGAAAGAAACCTGCAAGGCCTGAAACTTGTACAAACCTATTTCGAGAATGAGAACAAACGTTCCTGGTGTCCCGGCATAGTCAAAATATTCGTATCCAAAGATTCTGAAAATTGGGAAAACGCCACTTATCTGGAAGAACTGGAAATCGGACATAGCACCGGAGAAGTGAATATCATTCCATTTGTAGAGGGCGGCAAACAAGCCCAATACGTAAAGGTAGTGGTTTCTACACCACATTCTGAATCTATTTATAATATAAGTTTAGCTGAGATAGGGCTATATTAATTATTTCTTACCAGGCAAAACCTATATCGAACCGACACTTAAACAAACAAGGCAACATTCGCTTTTCTGAATGTTGCCTTGTCTGTTTAAAGCTTCCTTATAACCCGGCAAGGATTTCCTACTGCCAGACTATTCGACGGAATATCTTTAGTTACTACACTTCCGGCACCAATAGTCACATTATCACCAATGGTAACTCCCGGCAAGACAACGGAACTACCGCCAATCCATACGTTATTTCCTATTGTAACCGGAGCAGTGAGTGATTTCCAAAACTGGCTGTCTGGAGACAATCGTTCCGTCGGATTCACGGGATGAGTGACTGCGTAGATGTGTACGCCGGGACCTATACCGCAATTGTCTCCAATCGTAATGCGATTGCAATCCAAAAAGACACAGTTCATATTTATCTCAACATGGCTGCCTATATGTATATTCTCTCCATAATCGACAAAGAAAGGTGCCGCAATCCATACATTATCCCCACGCGAGCCTACTAATTCATCCAAAATAGCAGATAATTCTTCACTATTCCGACTATCCGTATTATTATACCGGAGCTGAAGTTCCTTTGCATAATGCCAACGCCGGAGTAATTCCGAATCGCCGCAATCATATATTTCTCCGGCAAGCATTTTTTCTTTTTCTGTCATAAGCTAATTTTTATATTTTATAGAACAGCAGATTATTATACGGAGCAAACATACACAAAAATCTTCAAATTTTATGTATGTTTGTCTTTTGAAAAAGGATAAAGGGAGAAACCATGAATATCGAAGAATATAGAGAATATTGCTTATCAGTAAAAGGAGCGACAGAATGCATGCCGTTTGATGAACATACCTTGGTTTTCAAGGTCATGGACAAGATGTTTACTTTTGCGACGCTACGCCCTAAAGATGGAAGATTCTGGGCTGATATGAAATGTATTCCTGACAGGGCGGCAGAATTAGTAGACCAATATGAGGATATCTTTTGGGGACCTTTTTCTGATAAGAAACATTGGATTACTGTTTATTTAGAGGGGGATGTATCCGATAAGCTTATAAAAGAGTTGATTAGTCATTCGGTAGAGGAAGTCATAAAAAAGCTACCTAAGAAAAAGCAGGAAGAATACCGCTCAATGATTTGACATTTTAAATACAACTATCCGGCTCCACAATCAGCATTGATAGCAAAGCCGGATAAGACATCTGCATTTTCAGAAATGTATGTCCCAAATTCCACAAGACTTTTCAAGCTCTACCAATGAAGTAACATATCCTTTCATTGTTTCAAGATACTCCTGTTGCACTTCATTATAGGTACGCTGCGCCACCAATACATCCAGAATATTAGTTTCGCCACGTTTGTATTTATATACCATTCCATCCAGTACCTTTTGAGAATCTTCAAGCATTCCCGATTTAAATTGAGCCACTTTCTTTTTCTCCGCTTCATAGCCGAACCATGCCTGGGTAATCTCTGCCTGTATTTGTAATTCCATATCTTTTTCGATTATTTCAGACTGGGTTATACGGAATTTTGCTGCTTTGATAGCCCCCTTATTCATATTTGAAAAGGTGAGAGGAACAGATACTCCCGCAGTGGCAGAACGGGCCGGGGGAAGAAAACCGTTCCAGTCCCTTTCATAAGAGACGGACAGACCGATATTCGGACGACGTTCCGCCTTCGTCAATCTATATTCCCGGGTAGTGACTTCTGTACTTTTTTGAACAGCAAGTAAGTCTATGCGGTTATTCAAACCGGCTTTAACCAATTCCGGCAAATCAAACTCGCGGCTTAATTCATCCCAATTACCAAACGGAATATGGAGAGTATCCGCAGCAACTCCCATATGCCTGTTCAACATAACTAATGCAGATTGATACGCCGCTTCCTGTCCATAAACCGTATTGAGCAAAGTGACAGCTTCCAGTTTCGACTGGCGTGCATCATTCTCCGTAATCTCTCCGGCCACATAACGCAAGCTGTCCGACTGGCTCAATTTCAACATATATTCGTAGGAGCTTTGCTGTACTTTGAGCAGCTCCCTTTGTAGAATCGCTTCCAGGAAAAGATTGGCAGCCTCTGCCCTCAGATTCTGGAATCCCTGTTCTAAAGTCAATTTTTCAAGCTCGGCCTGACTTCGTGCTAACTGGATACGTGCTCCCCGTTTATTTCCCAACTCCAAGGAATAAGAAAGTCCCAATGAGAAAGTTTCATTACCGGCTTCAAATCCCAGTTCCGGGTCGGGGAATATTTTCTGAGCAATTATCTCCGCGTCGGCTATACTCACATTCAACTTTTCTGCCAGATAGTTGAGATTATTCTTCCCTACCCTGTTCAGATATTCTTCGAAAGAGATATCCTGATGGGGAGCATTAACAGGAAGTTGCGCAAAAGCAGAGATACACATTGCTTCCACAATCAACAGGAGAAATATAATATTAGAGCGTATATTCTTTTTCATCATCCTTCTTTTTATTTAAAACATTCTTCTCAATCAGATAATAGAAAACCGGAAGCACAAACATGGAAATGAGCGTTGAGAACATTAATCCATATACGATAACCGTCGCTAAAGGACGTTGCACGTCGCTACCGATTCCGGTTGCCAAAGATGCAGGGAAGAGTCCGAGCACTGTGGTGACAGAAGTCATCAGAATGGGACGGAAACGCTGGCGTGCCCCTTCGACAACAGACTTTTGCAGCTCCATCCCTGTTTTGCGCAAACTATTTATTTGTGATACCATAATAATCCCGTTTTGTATGGAAAGCCCGAACATGGCGATGAATCCAACAGCAGAAGATACATTCAATGTCATCCCGCGTACATTGAGGGCAAGCATACCTCCGAAAAGAGCTAATGGCACGATGGATAGTACCAGTCCTGCCTGACGAAATTTTCCGAATGTAGCATAGAGCAAGATAAACATACACATCAACGTCAAGGGAAGAATGACGGACAGGCGGGTATAAGCCCTGTTCTGGTTCTCGAATGCTCCTCCCCATTTCACGGTGTATTTGCTTTCATCATAGTTCACCCTTTCATGGATAGCGTTCTGCGCTTCTTTCAGGAAAGATGCCAAGTCTCGTCCACGCAAATTCAGTTTCACTGTCAGATGCCGCCTGTTCATCTCACGGGTAATCGTACTTTCGCCGACACTCAGGTTCACGTCGGCAACCTGCGAAAGAGGGATTTTAGCACCTGAAGAAGAAGTCAGCATCAGTCCGGCTATCTTTTCAGGCGTATCCCGCGCCTCTTCTTTATACTTACAGGTAATATCATACTGCCTATCTCCTTGATAAAGCTGCGCGATAGCCTTCCCCCCGATTGCCACTTCTATCAAATCAGCGACATCCGACACATTCAGCCCGTACCGGGCAATCGCATCCCGGTTCATGATAATTTGTAGTTGAGGCAATGGCGGTTCCTGGTCAATATCCAAATCGACAGCCCCTTTCACCGTTCCCACTACCCGGGTTATCTCCTCAGCGATGCGGCGTGTTTCCCGGAAATCTTCTCCATACACTTTCACGACCAACTCACTATGCGCACCGGCAATCTTGTCCATCACGCCGTCTATCATCGGTTGGCTGAATCCTACTCTAAAGCCGGGCAGTGTCTTGTATTCTTCTTCCAGTTCATTAATCAAATCCTTCTTGGTCTTTCCTTTCGGCCATTCATCATACGGCTTTATACCGATAGAAACTTCAAAATGCGAAGGGGTGAACGGATCGGTACCATCATCATTTCTCCCTGCCTGAACCATGATGTAAGTTACTTCGGGATATTTCATCGTGCGGGCACGAAGGGTATCGGACATCTCTCTCGATTTCTCCACGGAAATGCCGGGCGGAAGATTCACCTGCAACCAAATAGAACCTTCGTCCAGTTCCGGCAGGAAATCTTTTCCTACAACGCCACTCAATACGATGCCTGTTATCAGAACCAGGCTTGAAGGTACAATTGCCTTCATGGGGTTTTCTACCAATTTCGCTATCGCGACGGTATATTTCTCTTTCAACTTTTCCAACCATTTATTCTTATAAATCTTGCGTGGCTTGCGATAAATGGCATAAGCAAGTCCCGGAATCAACAAAAGAGCAACCATCAGAGCGCCAATCATCGCATAACTCATCGTAAATGCCATCGGAGTGAAAAGTTTGCGCTCGACACGTTCGAAAGCGAATAAGGGCAAATAGGCTGTTATGATAACGATGGTTGAAAAAAGAATAGGACGGCCTACTTCTTTGGCACGCTGCGCAATGCTTTTTTCTTCGATGTACTGTCCGGGATTATCTTCCCGTTTCTTGAGAATAGTTTCCAGCATAACGATAGCCCCATCTACAATTATTCCGAAGTCAATAGCTCCGAGCGACAAAAGATTGGCAGGAATATCCGTGAGATGCATAAGGATAAAGGCAATAAGCAAGGATACGGGAATCGTGACAGAAACCAGCAGCGCCCCGCGCCAGTTACCCAAAAACAGGATAAGCACAATAATCACCAAAGCCATTCCCATCAGTAGAGTATGGGATACTGTATCCAACGTTGTATCTACCAGGCTCGTACGGTCGAGGAAAGTATGTATCCGCACCCCTTCAGGCAGGGTTTCATTATTCAATTCATCCACTGCCGCATGAATACCATCCAGCACTTTGGACGGATTCTCATGTTTCAGAAGAAGCACAATCCCTTCCAGGCTTTCGGAATAATTGCGGGTACGGTCTGTATATCCCAATACTCCTTTCCGTTCCAGATTACCGTACTTCAAAGAACCTATATCATTCAAAAAAACAGGGACACCGGACGTCGTACTCACTACGATATGTCCCAAATCCTCCAAATTCTCAATCAATCCGATGCCTCGTACCACATACCCCAAGTCTCCCCTGCTCAAGACACTACCGCCTACATTGGCATTGTTATTTTCGATAGCTTCGATTACCTGGCTAAGCGACAGGTTATATTGTTCCAGTTTATTGGGATTGATTTCCACCTGGAACTGTGTAGTGATGCCACCGAAATTTGTTACGTCCGCCACTCCCGACACTTCTTTGATACGGGGAATAATCACCCAGTTCTGAAGGTCTGTCAGTTCACGAAGCGAATGACGGTCACTTTCTATAATATAACGGTAAACCTCTCCTACAGGTGAGGTTAACGGGTCAAGTCCCGGAACCGCCCCATAAGGTAATTCTACTTCGTTCAGTCTTTCCTGTACCCGCTGGCGGCTCCAGTAATCTTCCGTTCCGTCCTTGAACACAATCGTAATCATAGATAGTCCGAATGTGCTTTTACTACGCATGACGTGCATACCCGGCAGGCCGTTGATAGCGCGTTCCAAAGGAATGGTAATCTGTTGTTCCACTTCTTCGGCGGCCAGTCCCGGCACTTGGGTAACAACCTGCGACGTGACATCTGCAATATCAGGATAGGCTTCTATGGAAAGCTGTGTCCATGAATAGTATCCGAAAACACTCATCATCACGAACAAGCAAAGCATCACCCATCTTTTCTGTATAACTGAAAGCATTAAATCCTTCTTCATAATCTTCTACTTTAAATAATATCCTCCTTCACTGATTACCTTATCTCCCGGATGCAACCCGCTACTGATTACAGCTATTCCGCCTTTGGTAGCCTCCACTTCCACCGCAGTTCTCACAAAGACTCCAGGAGCGACCCGCACATATACATAACTGGCTTTCTCTCCCTGCAACAATGCCTTCTCCGAAATCTGTACCTGCCCAATGGGGGCACTAAGAAAATGTACAGTAGTGTACATACCTAATTTTAAATGTCTCTTCGAATTCTCACAAACAGAAAGTACTTTTATAGACCTGGTTTCTTCGTCAACCGCTTCCTCAACATGATAGACACTGCCTTTAATCACCGTGCCGGGCAATGCCGACACTTCAATATCCAGGCTACTACCCGCATCGATAAAACGAATATCCTTTTCTTTCACCTGTGCCGTAATCCAAACTTCGGACAAGTCGGCAACTATCGCGACAGGTTCGGCATCATCTTTCAGATATTGCCCGGTCACGATATTATTCTCTATAACTTCTCCCGAGATAGGTGAACGAACCACAAGAGGTTGCCCGAGTGCCATATGTTCCGGCTGATCCACTTGATACACTTCCAATGCGGCAGAAGCATTTTCAAACTCTTTATCAGCCATCAATAAAGCATTCTGCGCTTCTTCCAGTTCTTTCTGCGAGCTAACCCCGTTTTTTATCAGGTCTTCCTTACGTTTCAAATCCTTCTTAGCCAGTTCCCGTGACGAAAGAGCCTGGAAATAATCCTTTTGTGCCGTGGTAAAATCGGGTGAACTGATTTCAAACAAAGGGGTTCCCCGCTTCACCAACTGCCCGACTTGTATATATGATTTTATGACTCTTCCCGCAAAAGGCGGAGCAATATAAGCATAGCGCGTAGGAATAGGACGCACCATACCGGACGTTATCACTTCTTTGGAATAAGGCTCGAGTCTTGCATCCGCTATTTTTATCTTCTCTGATAAAATAGGGTCTGTAACATATACTGTGTCGCCTTCCATGCGGTAACCACTTTGCTGTTCTTCTCTCTGCTTACTCTTGCATGCAGTAATCAATAATACACTACAAATCAAAAGCATTTGTAATTCTCTTTTCTTCATCATAATTCCTAATAATATAGTTAGAACCGTTTTTCGGTTGCAAAGGTAAGCGGAGGCACTTCAGAAGACTGTTAGAGAATTGTTAGAACGTTATTAGAATTCCATTAGAGTTTTATAGAAACTATTTCAAGCCATATTTTCTTTTTTTATGAATAAGTGTTATAAGGAGAATCTTCGTGTCCGAAAGGTTGTGATGATAAATCTGTCTTATGTCATAGTGGGAGTTTCTATCTTTATTACCGGATTGCTTCCTCCTTCAGCATTTATTATTGTCATATGTGGTATTGCCATTGTTATGACAAGACTACTCGCCTTCTTCATTCCGTTGACAATGAATTTGGAAGGAAAATAAGATTATCTACTAAAAATCCCGGTACAAGTCATATATACACTCGCACCGGGATTTTAATCCTCTATCTTATTACAGATTATTTGTTTTCTGCTTTTTATTTCTTTTCTGCTTTCTGCGTATAAATCAAATTACCTCTTTGGCTGATTGTCCACAAACCATCCACCAGACGTACATTCTTTGTATCATCATCTTCTACATTCCATGCATAACCGCCCGAAGGTAAACCACGTCTCTCCAAGATTTCATTGGCCTGCCCGTCAGAGAAGAATAGTTCGGCACGAGTGGAATCGGGGCTGAAAACGATGAAAGCGGAGACATTATTTCCATCGGCAGCTTCCGTACGAATCCCCTTTTCAAACAGACGGATACAATCTTTTTGTACTTCACACCACACATAGCCGGCAGAGCCGATACATCCGTGTTCGTCCCGGTCGCCACCCAATTTTGCAGATTGCGGATACTGAACGAGTTTTGTAGCCTGCATCCCCGGAGTATATTTTCCGGTATAGAAGACTTCCAGTGTATCGTTCAGAAGCAAGCCGTTCACTTCTTCTTTGTTCGCATCCATCGTACTGAATGAAAGCGTATCATTCTTATCCGTAACGATTGAAACCGTATTCATACTTGCATCACAAACGATGCCTTTTGAACTCATCACTTCCGGCGTGCAACTTGCCATGAAACACAAGGTTCCTACTGCTAATAGTGCTGTTTTCATCTTCTTAAAATCCTGTTTTGTTTTAAATTAATGTAAAGATAATAATTATATGGCAATAAATAAAAACAAAATTTTATCGGCAATCGTTTTCTTAGAAGTATTTTTTAAGTTATTTTGCACAACTAATATCACGAACTCATCAAATTATGGATTGGATTGGCCTTGATTTAACATTCCCTATTACCGACCCTACATGGATATTTCTCCTTGTACTTCTCATCATACTGTTTGCTCCCATATTATTGAATAAGCTGCGTATCCCTCACATTATCGGCATGATTTTGGCAGGATTGGCCGTTGGTGAGCATGGTTTCAATATTTTGGCACGCGACAGCAGCTTTGAACTTTTCGGAAAAGTGGGGCTTTATTATATCATGTTCCTGGCCGGACTTGAAATGAATATGGGGGATTTCAAAGAGACACGCAATAAGGCATTAGTCCTTGGACTACTCGCTTTCGTCATCCCTATCGGGATTGGATTCGTGGCAAATATATCCTATCTGAAATACAGTGTTGTCACTTCTGTACTGTTAGCCAGTATGTATGCTTCCCATACATTGGTGGCCTATCCCATCGTTACTCGTTTCGGCATATCACGCCATCGCAGCGTAAGCATAGCGGTAGGCGGAACAGCAGTGACAGATACGCTCACCTTGTTGGTACTGGCGGTTATAGGCGGTCTGTTCAAAGGAGAAACCGGCGGTTTCTTCTGGCTATGGCTGGTAGTAAAAGTCATTTTCCTGGGCGGATTCATCATCTATTTCTTCCCACGTATCGGTCGCTGGTTCTTCCATCGGTACAATGACCACGTGATGCAGTTCATATTCGTTCTTGCCATGGTCTTTCTGGGTGCGGGGCTTATGGAGTTTGTGGGCATGGAAGGCATCTTAGGCGCATTTCTCGCAGGACTGGTGTTAAACCGGCTCATTCCTCATGTTTCTCCATTGATGAACCATCTTGAATTCGTTGGTAATGCACTTTTCATTCCTTACTTTCTTATCGGAGTGGGAATGTTGATTAACCTGCGTGTTATCTTCGGACACGGAGATGCGCTGAAAGTGGCTGCTGTTATGATTGTAATGGCGCTTACCGGTAAATGGATTGCCTGCTGGCTCACACAAAAGATATACAAGATGTCCGTTCTTGAACGAAACCTGATGTACGGTCTGAGTAATGCGCAGGCGGCAGCAACACTGGCAGCAGTACTGGTCGGATACAACATATTCCTGCCTAACGGCGAACGCCTGCTGAATGATGATGTCTTGAACGGGACTGTCCTGCTGATACTGGTTACCTGCATAGTCAGTTCGCTAATAACCGAACGGGCAGCCAGAAAAGTTGCCATGGACGACTCTGAACCGGAAAAGGAGTCTTCAACGGAAGCGGAAAAGATTCTGATTTCGCTTGCCAATCCGAATACGATTGAAGACATGATGAATCTTTCTTTAGTGATACGTGATACGAAACTAAAAGATAATCTACTGGCATTGAATGTTATCAATGACGATAATACTTCCGATAACCTAAGAATACGGAGCAAACGTTACTTGGAAAAAGCAGCCATGACAACAACCGCCGCCAATGTACCGTTGAAACAGCTCACCCGTTATGACTTGAATATCGCTTCCGGCATTATCCATTCAGTGAAAGAGAATGAGGTGACGAGTATTATCACCGGTCTGCACCGCAAGGTCAACATCACCGATTCATATTTCGGAATGCTCACCGAAAACCTGTTGAAAGGATTGAACTGCGAAATAATCATCTCCAAATTCCTGATACCGGTCAATACAATCAAACGAATTGTCATTGCTGTCCCTCCCAAAGCAGAATATGAATCCGGTTTTCCACGATGGATGGAACATTTCTGCCGGATGGGAAGTACCCTCGGATGCCGCGTACATTTCTTCGCAAACGAAAAGACCACCACCCGCCTGCAAGCCTGGATAAAGAAACGACATAAACAAGTGCTGACCGACTTCTCTTCCCTGGAAGACTGGAACGATTTACTGGTCTTGACCGGACAAGTGAGTTACGACCATCTGTTAGTCATTATCAGTGCACGTCCCGGAACACTTTCTTATGACAGTTCGTTTGAGAAATTGCCGAGACAATTAGGAAAATACTTCTCTAACAATAGCCTGATTGTACTGTATCCCAATCAATCGGGAGAACCGTTGGACAGTTCTTTCTTCTCCAAGTTATATACCGATACCGAGACACAGCATTATGAGAAAGTAGGTAAATGGGTTTATAAATGGTTCAAGAAGAGTTGATTTTTTTAAGGCTATTGTTAAAATTCCATAGCCTCTTTCACCAAAGACATCTCATGGCGCTCAATCTAGTTGAGTAACAAACAGTTCAGTTGCAAAAGTTTAATTCAATCTGACTAGAAAAGTTAGGGAAATCCCTATATGCAATTAGGAAGAATCACTCGTATAGAAGGTTTTCTTACTTTACATTTGTGACATCAAGAAACACAAAACTATACTTAATATGAAAAAGAATCAGACCTTTTTGCTTTTGCTACTGGCAATGTTACTCAGTAGTTGCTATACAACTAAAATCAGTTATAAAAACTTGGAGCGTATAGAACGAGGAATGTTCCCCAAAGAGGTGATAGCTATATTGGGTGAACCTAGTTATCGGAATTTTGATGATAAGGATGAAATACTGGAGTTCCGTTCTTCCGAATATGGTACGGCCAAGGTTGCAAGAATCCGGTTTGTGGATAATAGGGTAGTCGAGATGAAAAGCTATTTGGATAGCTATGATAGTTGTCGTGACAGAGACAAGACAACGAAAGAGAAGAAAGAAGAAAAATCTTCCGAAAAAGATACCAGTTCCAAAGTACGGGTATCAGCAGATGGGAAACATTTCCTACAGACAGGTTCAATCATTGTGACTCCTGAAGGCAAGCATGAAATAGTAGTCAGTGACCAGGGCGGGTTAATTATCACTGCGTCCGGTGAGCACATACATGCATTGTAATATTCAAGAAGAATTGAAAAAGAATTGGATAGAAAAAGTCCCTTTTTACTCGCAAATATTATGCAATTATCTATATTTGCATAAATCAATACACACCGACATGTCAACTTACACCCACTTCGCAAAACAACCGGATGTTCTGAAACATCTGATACTCTGTGAAGCCCTTCGGAATGAAGCGCCACAAGTATATGTAGAAACCAATTCGGCATGCGCCATTTACCCAATGACACATACTCCGGAACAGCAATATGGTATCTACCATTTTCTAGAAAATGCGGATAAAGATAAGTCCTTGACGGATTCCATTTATTACAAACTGGAAAGTGCAGAAATGACAAAAGGGCATTATTTAGGCTCTCCTGCACTGGCTATGAATGTATCAGGGAAGCAAACACAAAGATTTGTATTCTTTGATTTGGAAAAGAGTGCATTGGATAATGTGGCTCTTTATGCCAAACAAATAGGCTTGAATACCTCTGTAGAAGTACGTAATACCAATTCTTTGGAAGGGACGATGCAGCTATTACCCTCACTTCCCGAATCGTCATTCATCCATATCGACCCTTACGAAATAGATAAGAAAGGAGAATCAGGCTACACTTATCTCGATGTTCTGATAAAAGCAACTCAATTAGGGATGAAGTGTTTATTATGGTATGGTTTTATAACTGAAGATGATAAAGAATCCCTGGAAAACTACATCACATCCAATCTGAAAAAAGAAGGTATCAAGAGCTACACGTGCGTAGAACTCACGATGAACTCAATAAGAAAAGACAGCATTTTATGCAATCCCGGCATTTTGGGAAGCGGTATTCTGGCAACAAACCTATCACAAGAATCCCAACAGATGATTCTTGATTATGGCAATAAGTTGGTAAACATATACAAAGATGCAAAATATAAGGAATATGATGGCAGTTTATACATTGATGCTTTTTCTCAAACATTCTCATGCCTATGAGAATAATACCCTCTTGTAATACCCTCAAACACGTATTTTATATACGAAAACATACAAAAGACAGCTATATTGGACAACTATCTATCGAAAAATCAGTCTATCTTTGTGATATTGATAATTAAAAGTAAATATAGAATGTCATGAAAGAAACTTTGCAGATTCCTACTCCCGAGACATTGGAAAACCTGATAGGTAAAGAACTTTATAATGTATGGTCTTCACTTTGCCAACTTATTGAACAGAAGTACAATATGGAACAATTGTGGAATCATGGCGGAAAAGCCTGGAAGTACGAATATAAATATCGCAGAGGTGGGAAAACGCTTTGCGCCCTATATGCCAGAGAGCAGACTTTCGGTTTCATGGTCATTTTAGGCAAAGACGAACGTGCCAAATTTGAATCACAGCGAGCTCTTTTCTCTAACGAAACACTGAAGATATATGATGAAGCGACCACTTTTCATGATGGAAAGTGGATTATGTTCGAACTGAGAGATACCAGCTTATTCAATGATATGGAGCGACTTCTATCCATCAAACGAAAACCTAACCGATAAATGATTGAATCTGAAATAAACAAGAAATATTGTCAAAGTTGCGGGATGCCCTTACGTTTTGATATAGAGAAATATCTGGGTACAAACTCCGACGGGTCGCGAAGTGACGAATACTGCTATTATTGCCTGAAAGACGGAAAATATATCGTTGATATTCCGATGTCGGAGATGATTAATATTTGGATAAAATACACCGACAAGTACAATGAATATGCAGATACCACATATTCATCGGAAGAGTTGAGAACTATACTCAACACGCGTTTACCTAAACTGAAACGCTGGAAACAGAAGTTGGAAACCAGTAACATTCACCACCAGAAGATTCAGGATATTATCGTTCATATCAATAATCACTTATTCGATTCTTTGGATACAGATATGCTAAGTGACATGAGCGGACTTTCCAAATATCACTTCAGAAGGGTGTTTCAGACCGTTAGCGGAGAAAATATAGGAAGCTATATACAACGGTTACGACTTGAACATATAGCACATTTATTAGTATCTACTGACTTTACAATCAATCAGATTTTGGAGCAGACAAACTATCAGACAAAGTTTAGTCTTGCCAAAGCTTTCAAAAAGCATTTTGAAATAACGACTTCGCAATATAGGGAAAAATACAAGCCGATGCATGACGAACAGCATACGGTTATTGTCCCTGAGATTTGGTCGATTCAGCCAATGAAAATATTCTATATTGAAGTCGGTGAAAAATACAAGGATGAGCTTCGATATAAATTAATATGGAACAGGCTGATAAATTATGCCAAACAATATAATGAAAGTAAATCGAATTATAAATTTGTCAGTGTCAGTATGGACGACCCATCCATTACTCCTATGGATAAATGCCGCTTCTATCTCGGAGTAACGATAGATAATAACATGACACATGACTCTCAACCGGGAATTATGGAAATCCCCGGTGGTCGCTATGCGATATTCAGGCATACCGGAGATTACTCTTTATTGCACAAATTCTACCGGAGAATTTACGAAGAATGGTTTCCGAAAAGCAAGTATCGTCCTCAAAGTACCTTTAGCTTTGAGATGTATATGAATCATCCTGATTCCACTCTTAAAACGGAGTTAATTACTGACATTTATATTCCGGTCGTAAAGAAATAATAAATTATCAACACTCTAAAACAATCTATTATGGGAAAGATTTCAGAAATCATGCTATTGAAACAACCGGAACAATTCGCTTTGGCAGTTGAAGTACGGACAGATATGAACGGAATGTCGAAAGCTATCGGGAGAAATTTCGTAAGGATAGACTCTTTATTTAAAGAACAGGGAGAAGTCACAACAGATATTCCCTACGTTGAATATCCTGACTTTGAAAGTTTGACTGAACAGAATATCAGAATGATTATCGGTCTTAAATCACCCAAAGAATTACAAGGTAAAGAGGATATACAATCTATAATAATACCGGAAAGAAAAATAGTTTCCTGTCTGCATAGAGGAACTTATGCCGAACTGGCTACCCTGTACAATGAAATGATGGAATGGATAAAGTCCAATGGATACAAGGCTTCGGGGACATCTATAGAGTATTATTATACCGGTCCTGATGTACCCGAAGAGGAACAAGTGACAAGAGTAGAAATGCCATTGTTATAAACGTTCTCCTCTACCCGTATTTTATCCCCTGTATAGAGAACTCTTCACAGCTTCCGCCCGTATTTCTTTCAGCATTTTTTTGCCTCATAAAAACAAATACCACCATATTTTATGTACATTTGCGGGATACGGAATAAGCATGGAAAAAGAGACTCTATATCAGAAAATAGCCGGAACAATAGCCCGGCAGATAAAAACAGGTATATGGAAAATGGGGGAAAAACTGCCTTCCCTGCGTACTATTAGCAATGAATATGGAGTAAGTCTGAATACCGCGATTCAGGCATATTATGAATTGGAAAAGAGTGGATTCATCATTTCACTCCCAAAATCCGGTTATATTGTCAATTACAAACCGTTGCGCCTGTCGGCACCGGCTACAACGCAGCCTGCAATTAAGTTTACGGGGAAGGGGGACGAGGATTTAATAGCCGAAGTATATAGTTCGATAGAAGATACGTCCATCACCCGTTTTTCCTTGGGGATACCGGAAGATGTTTTTCTGCCTATTGCCAAACTCAATAAGGAACTGACTAAAGCGATGCATTCGCTGCCGGGGAACGGGACGAGATATGAAGATGCGCAAGGAAATGTCCGACTCAGAAAAGACGTAGCCCGTTTCACATATAGTTGGAACGGAAATTTAACGGAAGATGATATTGTTACTACAACAGGGGTGACTAATGCCATCTCTTTAGCTCTGTCCGTCGTTGCACAAAAAGGAGACACCATCGCTGTTGAAAGTCCGGTGTATTTCGGAATGTTGCAATTAGCCAATAGTATGGGACTTCGTGTACTGGAGCTGTCTACAAATCCGGTTACGGGTATCGAACCGGATGCTTTGAGGAAAGTGTTACCGCAGATAAATGTGTGCCTGCTTATCAGTAATTTCAGCAATCCGATGGGCAGTTGTATGCCCGATGAACACAAAAAAGAGATTGTGAGTATGTTGGCAGAACAGGATATTCCTTTAATTGAGGATGATTTATATGGAGATGTTTTCTTCGGAAATTCACGTCCAAAGCCATGCAAGGCTTTCGATGAAAAAGGACTTGTATTATGGTGTGGTTCCGTGTCAAAGACATTGGCTCCCGGATATCGGGTAGGTTGGATTGCACCCGGAAAATTCAAGGAAGCTGTGATTCGTCAGAAAAACATTCATCTCATATCTTCACCATCTCTCAATCAGGAAGCGATAGCCAATTTTATGGAAAACGGCAGGTATGAGAATCATTTGCGTAAGCTACGCCATGAGTTGCATGCGAACAGTCTGCATTTTGCACGTTCTATCATCGACTATTTCCCCGAAGATACTAAAATCATCACTCCGCAAGGCGGATTCATGCTTTGGGTAGAGCTGGATAAAAAGATAGATACGACACAACTGTATTATAAAGCTATGCAGCATAAAATCAGTATTGCTCCCGGACGTATGTTTACGTTGCAGGAGCAATATAGAAATTGTATGCGTTTAAGTTACGGTCAGCAGTGGAGTCCTTTTATCGAAGAACGTTTGATGATATTGGGGAATATGATTAAGGAATCACTTTGATTTACGGATATATTCCGTTATGACTTCGCCCATTATCTGAAGTCCCTTCTCTATTCTGTCTTCCGGCATATTGGAGTAGTTGATTCGAAGGGTGTTTTCCCTGTTTCCGTTGGGAAAGAAAGAACCGCCCGGGACGAAAGCAATCTTTTTCTCCAGACATTTTTCCAGGATTTCACGTGCCGGGACTCCTTCCGGAAGTTCTATCCACGTAAATAATCCGCCTTCGGGATGAGTAAAATTAACAGTATCGGGGAAGTAACGCTCCATGCATTTCATGGCAATATCCCTGCGTTTTCTGTACACTTCGATTATTTTTGCAATATGTTTGTTGATGTCATAGCGTTTCAAGTATTCGGCGATGGTCATTTGGGCGATAGTATTACATTGTAAATCCGTGCCTTGTTTCACCAGAACGTATTTACGGATAATCTCCTTATCTCCTGCCATCCAGCCAATCCGGAAACCGGGACAGAATATTTTGGAAAAGCTACCTGTACACAGAACATTGCCTGCCTCATCAAAAGACTTGACGGATGGCAGATGCTCTCCTTCGAATCTTAATTCGCCATAGGGGTTGTCTTCGACAACTGCAATATTGTATTTAGCAGACAGTTCAGCCAGTTTCCTGCGTCTTTCCAAGCTCCAGGTTCTTCCTGTCGGGTTTTGGAAGGTGGGTATGACATATATCAGTTTTACGTTTTTCGTACTGTTCAACACATCTTCCAGAACATTCATATTCATGCCGTCCGTATCGGTCGGGATTTCAATGAAACTGCATCCGTATGCTTTCAATGCGCTGATAGCAGCCAGGTATGTAGGGCTTTCGCACAAGACTATGTCTCCTTCGTCCAAAAAGACTTTTCCCGACAGGTCCAATCCTTGTTGGGAGCCATGAGTAATCAGAATATTATCTTTATCGAAAGATGTCCCCAAGCGGTTGTTCATTCGTTCGGCAATCCACTCTCTTAAAGGAGCATAACCTTCTGTTGTAGTATATTGGAGCGCCTTCGTTCCCGCTTCTTCCAAAACAATCCGGGTTATTTCATTTATCTCATTCACCGGAAACAATTCCGGGGCGGGTAGACCGCCTGCAAAGGAAATGACATCATCCTGTTCGGTTACTTTCAGTATTTCTCTTATCTCCGATGCCTTGATATAGGACATTCTTTTTGCGAAATTCAGTTTCATAATCATTAAATATTTAGGGAGATTAAAACAACACTGCAAAGTAAAGCAAAAAAAGAAAATAAAAACAGATACAATTTTCTTTATATAAAGGGATACAGATTTTGGTGTGTTCTTCCGGTTGATAAACAGGCAAAGTCAGACGCTTATATGGGGTTGTCCTGTGCAACGATATTCATGTACAGGAATTGATATAATAAAGCAAGATGCCCCCGTTGTTTAATAACGAGGACATCTTTTATAAGTTATGTGATATTCAGTTTGCAGCTTGAAAGAGTAGAGTGCTTTTATCAGCATCCATCCATTCTGCCATCAAGCGATAGTATGCCGGATATTCTGCCGGAGTTATTAATTGCTTTTTCAGTTTCAAAGTACGGATAATCTCTATTTCATCCGCTGCTTTTCTCACTGCAACTTCTATTGCACCGACAGGATTTTCAATCTTTTTATCAGTCGGTAACACTACCGGTTTCATCCCGTCAGCTACTTTCACAATACAAGTATAAGTTTCATCAGGCAAATATCGCAATAGCAGATTAACCGGACGAGTTGTATTCTTAGTTGTTGAACGTCCTTCATAAGCAGCCCAGCCGCTCTGCGCTTGGGGCAGTTCGAATCTCCGGTAACCTGCTTCCAAAGCTTTTCCGGTTTTTGCAGTCACCCGCAATGTGTCGGTTTGCGAAATCACATGGGAAACCGTTTTTAAAGCTATTGGTTGGGCGTCCATATTGACAACAGAAACAAAATCTTGTATATCAGCAACTGCATTATCAGTAACAAACAGTTTGCTGACAGTAGCAAGTCCTGCTGCATCCTTATTCACTGTTTCAGGAAAAACAGCCTTTATTTCAGTTTGAATACCGCTTGCTTGCTGCAAGGCAGCCAACAAAGCCGCTTTCTCCGCTTCCGTCACATAAGCTGAACGAATCACTTCGGCAGCCGGACGCAAACGGTATCCGGTTTGCGACAATGACAAACGGCAGTTTCCTAATCCTTGTACGTAAGCAGTGAGTTGTTTCGTTTTTTGCTCCGGGCTTTGTGCGTTGGCAGTCAGTTTCTTTGCCAATTCTGAAACTTCCCTTCCGTTACTCTCGAGTTGTTGTTTAATCACTTTCAAGGCATCGGCTTTTGAAGCATAAGTAGAAGCTACAATAGCCTGCACATTGCCTGCCGGCAAAGAAACGTCGAGCATATAAGGACGTGGTTGCACATTCTTCAATGCCCAAGTCACAGTCTTTACACCACCCGCAGTTTTCACTGCCGGAACAGCTTTACCATTCAATAATTCATAATGCAAAGGCTTGTTTTCGGGCACTGATAATGCAAGCATATATTCTTTGATTGGAGAAAGTTCTTCCACCTGCTCGCACACGTCCAGTTCGGGTAGATAGCCCGGGCGGGAAATAATCGAGTAATCCAGATAAATAGTAGCTCCTAGCTCCAATCCGGTATGGACTACGACCATTTCTTTCAAACCATTATATGCCGGAGCATCGGCTGCCGCAGAAGGAAGTACTTCCACAAACGCATTTTCGGGTGTCTTTACAATATTGCCGTCTTTCTGACAGGTGTAAGATTCGTGAATCTTCAATTCCTGAAACTTCGGATTATAAATAATAAAACTTTCACCATACAGACGATTCATTGCTGCATGGGTAAATAGTGTCAGTTCTTTTTGTACACGCATCTCCTGGCTACCATCAGCATGCAAGATGTAAGTTTTGTGCAATTTCCCGAATTCGGCTTCGGATGCCGCTTTCACCGGAGCTACTATAAGCAGCAGTACTACCAGTGTAGTTATATAATAATGTATATTTTTCATTCTGCTCTACTTTTTAATCACTAAATATTCACCATATGCCTTGTGGGCATTCACTGAATTACGGAAACTATCCCAGTCGGAAGCCTCATAGACACGTTTCTTCAAGGCTAGTTTGTTGTGAAGCAACACTTTGTTTCCTTGCTGCGCCAATGAGCCTTCAAAATCGGCTCCCGTACCTTGCATTGTTTCATTCTTGTTGGCATTCGCCAGTTTGTATCCTGCCGGAAGCTGAATCGTTTCATCCAGTTCGACCAGACGCGAGCATCCATCTTTGAAACCATACTTACGTTCTTTCAACGAAGTGTCGATACGCAAGTAAGAACGCACCTGGTTATAAAGGTTATTCATCACTAACGGACGGAAGAACATCTCCTTCTCTCCTTTTAATGCATAGTCAGGTATTTCATAACGGAAAGTGATTTTAATAGGTGCCGCCTGATAGTCTTTAGGATTCTTGCCATAGTCTACACTCAACAATTTGGCTTTTGGAGATATGGCTAAAAGCTGGCTTTCCATTGTATTTTTCCATTCGCTCTGAAATCCGGTAGTAAAGATGCGGCGGATATTGCTGTCGCTCTGCCCTTCGGCGGTAAGAGTGAAAGTACCACGCAGAGTACCATCCGCATCCAGGCGGTTGTCGGCTTTGATACGCATATAATGATTTTCGGGAGCTGAAACCGGAGTGATGCACAAATCAGAACCTTCGGGCACACCCGGCAGATAGTTCTGCTGCTGTTCGGCACTGCTCCACAGTTCGCGACAGAAAGGAACCCAGGTAGGGTCGAGTGGCATATACGTTCCGTTACTCAATTTCACCACTGCCACACAGTGATTAAAATGGTCGGCGGGAATACTCTCCACACGGCTGCCCGCCATTGTCATAGCCGGATAGGCTTCGAAACCTGCCATACGCAAGAAGGAAATCAGTGTGCCTGCTATGTCTTTACAGACCCCGCAACGGTCGGTATAATTCATTTTAGTATTGTGAAGTGTGAACCCCTCTCCTTTTCCCATGGATATGCCGGAATAACGGATATTATCTGCCACCCAATGAGTCAGCACGGCAATCTTTTCCATCTCGGTTTTCTTGCCTTTTATCAGTTCGTCCACTTTTTTCTGTGCTTCGGGCAGTGGGGCAAAACTGCCATAATCTTCATTCACTTTATTGAACCACAAGGACTTGTCTTTCCATTGGGGAGTAGAAGACATCATCAGTTTGGGAGCCGCATCAAAAAGGTCTACCATATTCGGTTCTCTGACGAAAGGCATCACATTATCCATTGTAAAAGTGTACACCTTGCTATTGTCTTCATAACGCATGGATGAAGCACATTCACCCTGATAGAACTGGAATTGCAGTTCTTTTTCCATGGGGACAGCCACTTTATAAACTTTACGCACGGTGGGGACACTACTCCAAAAAGGAACAATATCATAGAATTGTCCGCACATAGGCGGGATAAAACGTGAATCGTCTTCATCTCCGGATCCAAGCAGCGCATAAGTAAAACCTTTCTTAGCTATCTCATAATCCACGATATCACCGGGGTGTAAAGCACCGATTTCGAGCATAATCTGTCTCGCTCCCCAATAAATAGCCCGGGCAGGAGCGGCATAATCACAGGTTTTCTTTACATCAAGTTCATCCACCTGCCCATTGGCACGGTAAACGGTTACACGTTTGAATTCGGCATAAGCGGTCAGAGGGTCATAATCGTATTTAATTACCCGGTTAGCTACTGCCCCTTTCGGAGTTTGCACTTTAATCACTTTGCACACAGCAAACGAACCTTGTCCGGTAGGTTGGACAGATACCAGCGTGCTATCCAGTAATGTCACGCAATCGGATGTTTCATAAGTCTTTCCCTTCGCAGTATTTTCATAAGGTTTCCAGCTTTGAGCGAATGCCGTAGCCGAAGTAAGAAGGAAACAAGCTAATGTAATTGATAGTTGTTTTCTCATGTTTTTTACTTACATTTTATTTATAAGAACAAATATAAGTAAAATCTCTGAGTATGCGAAGTTTATCTCCTATATTACTTGTTTCGTCATGAGTTATCAGGGCGTTCGTCGAATAATTCTATGGCAGAGGCTATTTTGGGGATACTTCTTCTAATTAGAGTGCAAAAAGTATTCATCATGGATGTGCTATTTTTAAGATTACGATGAGAAACGATTGTTTTAAAAGTGGTGAATTAGAGTAAAAGCTGCATAAACAAGTGCAATATTATGCATAAATACAGACTAATATCACATAATTCCGCATATAATATGCAATTTCTTCAACCACTTAATTTTTATTCCACTTAAACCAACGAAGCGTTCCTCGGTGTGCATCGACAAGTTCCTCACCGAGGAACCTATCCTTCCTCGGTGAGGAAGATACAGAAAGAGGATTTCGAGTGTTCGAAACGACCTTTTTTCTCTATTTCATCGTAGAGCCGAAGAAGATATAATATAACCGAATGATTAGTTATTCATTATAAAACACTCAATATGACAAGTAAAACAGGTATGCCATTACAACTTTATCATCATATCTCTCAAATCCCTTTAAAACAGAAAAAGCATATTAATAAATGCCGGAGTTTCTCTATTCTTTTCCACCAGTCATTGGTTATATTGATTTCCAGCCAGTTTAAATATTCCGTTTTTAAGAGAGGTCATTTTTTCAGTTAGCAACAGTTCTCCCGAATCTTATCCGGTATTAATTTATACGTAGAGTATTCGTATTCCCTCGAATTTTTCCTAGAATCTTGGGGAACTGCCAAAAGAATAACAGAGTACAACATATTGCTGCTGTCGCGTCGGATATAGCTTCAGCCGCATATACACCTGTCACTCCCATGAAATGCGGTAATATCAATGCTAACGGAATCAATAGAATTGCCTTACGCAACAAAGCAATAAAAATAGAAATCCGAGCCTGTCCCAATGCTACAAACATATTCTGGCAGGCACGCTGCAATCCGAAAATAGTCATGCCGCCCAAGAACACAGGCATCGTCCAACGAACAGTCTCAATCAACCTTTCATCACTTGTAAAAGCGGAAGCTACCGTTGAAGGGAACAGAATCATGAAAAGCATTAATATCAGGTTGAAAGAGAACATGGTTATCAATACAATACGGAAACAGTCTTTTACACGCTGTTTGTCACCATGTCCATAGTTATAGCTTATTATCGGGACAAATCCTTGCGCGAATCCCGTCAATGGCACACTGGCAAACTGCATCGCACTTTGCAGAATTGTCAATGCACTAATGTAGATGTCGCCGAACTCTTTCAAGCTACTATTAAGGACAAAACCAACTAAGCTCTCCGTACTAGCCATAATGAATGGAGACACTCCTAAAGCCAATATAGCAAGTATTATTTTCCTGTCCAATTTCATATAACGCTTTTCCAAAGGCAAAGAGGCACGTTTGGAAAAAAGGAAAGTCAGTACCCACGCAGCACTGCAAGCCTGTGAAAGCACCGTAGCCAGAGCCGCTCCTTTCACCCCCATATCAAACCAGAAGATGAAGATAGGGTCAAGAATTATATTCAGTAAAGCACCGATTAGAACCGAAAACATAGCAATGGCAGGACGCCCCTGTGCATTAATAAAGCTGTTCAATCCTGTTGATATTTCTACAAATATGGTACCCAACAGATAAATGGAAAGATAATCCACTGCATATTCCAATGTATTTTCCGAAGCTCCCGTGAAAAGGAGAATGGGTTCCATAAATGTATATGCGATGAAAGAAGTAAGTAGGGTGAATATTATTAAAAGGACAAAACCATTTCCCAATATTTTGCCGGCACGCAAACGGTCCCCTTGTCCGAGTGCAATGGCAGCTAATGGCGCACCGCCACCGCCTACAATTGCTGAAAAAGAAGAAATCAGGATAATGAGGGAAGTAGTTACTCCCACACCGGCCAATGCAGCGGTTCCGATACCCGGAATATGTCCGATATATACACGGTCGACAATACTATATAGCAAATTGACGAACTGTGCAGCTACTGCTGGAAGTGCCATCTTAAAAACAAGCGGCAACATACGTTCTGTTCCCAGCCGTTCCTCGTATTTATTTATCATTCCAAATTTCTTTTTCTAAAATCGGCTGCAAAGTTACAAGAAAAAGAGGTTTGACGGTTTAAAAGGTTGGATTAATCAATATGGTAA
Source organism: Bacteroides congonensis (assembly GCF_900130125.1). Lineage (GTDB taxonomy): Bacteria > Bacteroidota > Bacteroidia > Bacteroidales > Bacteroidaceae > Bacteroides > Bacteroides congonensis. The sequence goes on along the minus strand of NZ_FQXY01000008.1, from coordinate 271,626 downwards.
CTGATACAAATCATACAGATATTACTTTCTCATACAGTTTGAACCAATCAAGTCCATATTTACCTAATCCCAAATCTACTGTATCAATAAAATCAAATCCACATTTCTCGTACAGAGAAATGGCAGGAAGGTTCTTCTCGTAGACATCCAGGCGGACAGAACTCAATCCTAACCTTTGAGCCAATTCCAATGAATAATCCATTAGTGCACGCCCAACCCCCATTTGTAAAAAGGAAGGATGCACAACAAAAGTGCGTACCACAAAGATGTGACTATAATCTACGTCTATTTTCCATTTGATGTTCTCATAAGCCTTTTCCGGTTGATGATTCAGAATGACCGACCCCACAATTTTCCCATCACATCTTGCTACAAAAAGGCTGTTATCATTCACACCGGAAACTGCATCTTCGCGAACCGGATAGATTCCTTTTATCCATCCGGGGTAGTTAACCGTAGTTGCCAAGTAATCGTTCAACTCGTCATATAGCCTTTCCAGTTCATCTATATCAGCAGAGGTTCCAAGCTCTATTTTCAAATTCATATATTGTTTATTTTTGCATTAATTCTTCAATCTTCCCACCCATTATATAAGGCAAACATTCGGATATCTTTTCAAAACTCCAATCCCACCATTGCAATTCTTGCAATAAAGCAATTGTATTTGTATCAAAACGCTTCCGAATCTCTTTGGCGGGTATTCCGCCCACTATCGTATAAGGGGGAACATCTTTCGTTACCACTGCCCGCGATGCAATAATTGCTCCATTCCCGATATGTACTCCGGCCATGATAACAGCTTCATATCCTATCCAAACATCATTGCCAATCACTATGTCGCCTTTATTGTCCCAAGCTGAGGCAACCTCTTTTTTATCTAAATTCCATTCTTCAAAAAAGATAGGAAATGTATAGTTGGATAAAGAGTTCAATGTATGGTTTGCACTGTTGAAAAGGAATTTAGCTCCGCAAGCAATGGAACAGAACTTTCCTATAATCAACCGGTCTCTATTAATTGGATAATGATATAAAACATTGTTCTTCTCAAAAAGAACCGGGTCATTCACGAAATCGTTGTATATCGTATAATCACCTACAATAATAGCAGGGCTCTTTATTACTGTATTCAGATAGATAGTCTGAAAATCATTGGTACGGGGATATATTTTCGTATTCATTGTGTAATAGCTTCTTAAATATGGTTTCCTAAATAGAATAATGAAATAACTTGCGACTTATGTGAAGTCACAAATAGTTGGAACAACAGACTTTTCCATTGTTCACAATCCATATGGGCGAAGCTATTTACAGAGTTGCCATTTCATTGCGTCAGAAGAATAGTATTTATATTACCTGACAAATGTACAAAATAAATTGCCTGATACTATCTTCTGATTGGACAAACAGAAGAAATCATACCGAATTTAACTTTATCATTCAGTTGCCATACCACTTTACCGTTTGAATCAATCTCTACCAATTGGGGATGTTTACCCTTACCGGCTTCACGGTCATGCCCTTGCCAGTTACAAATATAAAGTCCGCCTTTTTTCAAGGGGAAGAGTTGAGCTACAAAAAATAGTTGTACCCCGTCTATATCATTGGCATTTACCTGACGGATAATCTTGTTCGAGGTAGCATCCAGTTGAACGAAACAATGAGCATCCCCGCAAGCTACCAAATAGTCGCCATTCTTAAGAAAAGCAGTGGAGAAAGGAGTACCGGAGAGTTTGACTGTATTCAGCAATTTACCGTCAGATGCAATTTCGCGCACTTCAGAAGTAGCAAATAAAGGAACGAGATAATTTCCCTTTTTATTCTTATTTATTTGACGGAACTGCGCATGGGGACGTTCGATACCTGTTTCAAACTCGGTTTTCGAAAGAATTTCCCCTTTTGGATTCACTTCTAAAATGGTAGACGGATGACCGCACCAGGCTATTAACGCATTACCGTCAGGCAATATACGTGCAGTCTGCATTTCACAACCCGCAGGAGCGGCAATGTTCCAAAGTTCCTGTCCGTCACGGGTTATCATTTTTGCTCCTTTGGAGTAGGAAAAGAGGATTTCTCCTGTTTTTGTAGCTGCCACCGAGTTACATTCCCAACCTTTTTCCAAAGGATACTCCCATACTATTTCTTTGGTTTCTTTATTTATAATGGCAATCTTGTTCCAACCGGAACCACCCAACAACAAATGTTGAGGTGACTTGCTCTGAACAATCGGTGACAGGCAAAATAGAACAAATAGCAATACAAGATTCTTTATAGTATTCTTCATCATATACATCATTACGTCCGATTAATTATTCTGTTTTTGTTTTCCCATGAAAGATAGAATTCCAAGCAATGCCACCAGGAACACCGATGCTAAAAGATAGATAAATATGCCGCCTACATAGTCGTTTTGACCATAAGAATGCATACCGCTCAAGAAATAATTCACTCCGAAGAAAGTCATCAGCACGCTATAGAACGCAATCACTGAAGACAGATTGAACAGCCACAACTTGTTTCTGAACGGCATCAAATGAAGATGAGTGACAATAGCGTAAACGACCATTGTAATCAGTGCCCAAGTCTCTTTCGGATCCCATCCCCAATAGCGTCCCCATGATTCATTTGCCCAAATAGCTCCAAGGAATGTTCCTATCGTCATCAAGGCAAGCCCAATCAGGAGAGACATTTCGTTTATAATGCTCAATTCTTTTATCCGTTGTATCAATACCGACTTTTTAAGACTCATCATCACCAGATTGACTAATCCAAGCAGGCAACTGATACCGAAGAATCCGTATGCACCCACAATAACGGCTACATGAAACATGAGCCACGGTGATTTCAGAACAGGAACGAGCGGATTGATTTGCGGATCCATCCAGTTCAGTCCCGAAACAAATAAGATAGTGCCACCGAACAGTGTAGCCAAGGCAAAAGTCAGCAGACTACGGCGGGCAAACAGTAATCCTGCGAAAACCGTAGCCCAGGATACATACACCATTGTTTCGTATGAATTGCTCCATGGGGCATATCCTGCGATATACCACCGCATCCCCATTCCGTACATATGGAAAAAGAAAACAGCCAGAATAGCGACACAAAGCGCCCAACCTGACAAACGTATCCAACGGATGCGCTTAAATAAAGAAGCAAAAGCAGATACCAGCAATAAGCCCCCAAAAATCAGATATCCTTTCTTACACTGGCTGAATACATCCAAACGGTTATATTTTATTTCTGCTTCCATCTTTTCAGGAGTAACACCCTCTATCTTATTCTTTGCCTGTTGATAAGTAGAAATCATACCTGCTATTTCATCCGGTTTTGTCCAGTCACCACTCTGAAAAGAAGTTTGCACTTCCTCGACATACCAGGTCAGGATACGGGAGACAAACATCGAATCTTTTCCTGAAAACGCAGACAAGTCATCGCCGGGAGCATACCATGTATGTTGCGGGTCGTCTTCTTTCGGAAAGAGATTTAATAACTGCCAGTTGAGTAACTGATGAAAGATATTGATTTGTTCATCAAACTTTATCAGTTCTTTATCGAAACGAGTCCGCGCGGCAGCCATCCTGCCATAGGCTTCTTCGAGTTTCTCCTGCAATTTATAATTCCCATCGGCATCAAATACATCCATATAGGCGCATTGAGGAAAGGGCAGATGATAGAAATCGCTCAATTCTTTTCCGGGAACGGCAATAAAAGGTACTTGCGTCCAAAGTTCCGGCATTACCAAGACACTAATCAGAAACTGGTCGGAATTTAAAGAACCGAATGTATCCGATTTATGTAATTTCCGCAGGACTTCGGATGAGAAAGTGTTGACGGGAAGTACACGTCCTTTTCCCGATTGAAGGGGCAATGCACCGAAACGGGCGGCATGTCCGGCATTTACGACACTCTTCAAAACAGTTTCTGTCGCTTGCGTCACTTCTTTCGCTTGCGTTGAAGTATCGTTAGCAACTTGCGTTGAAGTATCGTTAGCCTGAACCGACAAAGAAGCAAGTACTGACAATATCAGGAGAACTGAACAACGTAATTCCTTCAGCCTGCGACCGAGCTGCATAAACCGCGAACGCTTGTCCACAAAGCATAAAACCAGTCCGAGCAACAGAACAGCGTATCCGGTATAAGTGATAGTTCGTCCTGCCACATCACGGTTGACGGAGAGCACTGTGCCCTGTTCATCCTGGTCATAAGAAGCTTGAAAAAAGCGATAGCCTTTCACATCCAACACGTTATTCATATAAACCCGCCCGGAAATGACTTCTTCGTCCATATGTACCAGCAACTCGCTTTCATAGGCGGACGGACTGGACGAACCGGGATAGCGGGTCAGCGTAAAATTCATCAGTTCTACACTAAAAGGAAGCGTATGGTAAGTCACTCCACCGGCATGACGGACGGCAAAACGGTTGCTCGTCTCTCCCTCACGCAAATGCAGAATACCTTCCTCACCGTAAAGGTGGGAAACCAATGCTCCGAGCAGAATGATAATGAAAGCGCCATGAGTAACCAACATTCCCCATTTTCGCATTTTCAGCGAATGTTGCCGGATGGCGACAGCCAACCAATTGAGCACCAGTAGAAATTGAAGAAGGAAAAACAAAGGAGAACAGTACACCATCGACCTGGCTACCTCACTTCCCTGATACTTTTCAATAAAAGTGGCGGCTGCCAAGCCAATACCATAAACAAGCAACAATACAATCGTAGTTGTTGAGGATGAAATCAGTCTTTTCAGATTTGTTTTTCCCATTTAAATACTCACTTTATCTTCAATATACTCACTTAATCTTCAATAATGACACGGAAACCGACATTGAATACGCATTGATAAGGATAGAATCCCTTACGCGAGTAGGCGGTAGAATGTTTCGGACGTTCAATATACGAACCGCCACGAACTACTTTATATTCGGAAACCTTTTTCGAATTCTCTTTATACGGATAAGGTACATAATCCGAACGTGTCCATTCGGCAACATTGCCATGCATACAGTATAATCCGAACGGGTTGGCTTCATATTTCTTTCCACCTACCTGTACCAAGCTGCCATCATCCACATTGTCAGCCTTTGGAAGGAAGGTATAATATTTATACCAAGATGATTCAGGCGACATTGGTTGCGGGTCGACTCCAATCACGGCAAACTTGTTGGTTGTCACATCGGCCAAATTATCTTTCTTACCGAAATCTGCGTTTAGATTACCAAACCAAAAGTCCTGGTCGCTACCGCCACGGCAAGCCCATTCCCATTGTGCTTCGGTTGGAAGAGTGATGTTCAATCCTGTCTTTTGACTCAATATCCTGCAATATTCCATTGCGTCATTATAACTTACCCGGATAACAGGCTGTTCCGGCTTATTGGCAGGATAGCCCGGCACTACATGGTCTTTCCATTGTTGGTCTACATAGCGACTGTCATGTTGCGGAAATACAGTGTTATACTGTTGGTTGGTCACTTCCAGTTCCCCCATCCAAAATGCTTTATCTATCTTCACTTTAGTGGTAGGATAAGCATCCGGTTCACCTTCGTAACTACCCATAACAAACTCACCCGCCGGAATACGTACAAATGTCATTTGAATGCCCGGTGCTATTTCCAACACCTTGACAGTTTCTTTTTCACCGGCTAACAGTTCCTTTACTTTATCCGCAGTAAACGGCCATCCTTTCACCTTCTGTACCTTCTCTTTCACAGGGGCGGTTTTCTCCGGCATTACCGGTTGTATTTCACCCTTATTCTTGAGTTGACCGGCATAATCGGCAATTTCCTTTTTCCAGTCCACACCGGCTCCACCGGCATATTTATCGGTCAGTTGTTTACGACGTTCTATCTGGTCGTATCCCTGATAAGGGAACGACGTCAGCACATTGGCATTGAAATATCCTTTGTCGGGAGCATTATAATCAATCCAGTTATAAATTTTCCGCCATTCCGCGTCCGTCAGTTTCACATTATAATGACCTTTCTTCAAAAGACGAACCAGTTCACTGGTATTCGGATGATATTCATAAGGATAAAGCACTACCATATCCCCTTCACCACCCTGACGGTGTACATACGGATGAAGATTGAGGTAAGATGTTCCATATCCTTTCTTATCCTTCTTGCCGCCACGCAGATCGAATGCTTTTCCTTCACCGTTATGACAGGCGATGCAGGCACGGTCTAAAATCGGCTGTACTTCCAGGTCAAAAGTAAACGAGCGGGTACCGCCTTCAGGGGGAGTCAAAGCATGCGGTGCTTTTTGCGAAGCAATCACACGTTTCGGTATGACAATCTGATTTTGGTTTTCATGGCATCCTACGCAGGAGACAATCTCTCCCGGTTGCCCGGTCAGCCAACTGCGCATCCACTGCACGGCTACTCCGTCCTTATCCAAAGGCTGGATGGAGACAGGCGTATTGGCAGGGATTTTAAAGATAACCGAACCGTCTTCTTCTACCGGCACAGTTCCCAGCATACGCTTGATATCCCATCCCGACTGGATACCATGCCAGTTATGGTCGGATTGTGTCTGTACATAAGCATATTCATAAGCGTGCAAACGAAGTGACTTCACTGTTCCGCGCGGAATGCCCTTCAACCCTTCGCCTTCATAAATGTCCTGTATAAAGACGGTTGCCTGCTTGTCGTCCAACTTCACCCGATCGGGGATGGCAGGCGGAGTCACAGTTTTGCGCACAGCTATCGGACTGATATATCCTTCACCATCCATCTTGTGCAAGCAAGTTACGTTATCGAACTTATCCACCAGATAGATTCCCCACAAATCATTCTTATCCAGTTTCGCAGCGACCAGAAAGTAGGTATCGTTGAGAGGAGAAGGCTTGATAAACTGTGGCCATACACCATCTACCAACCTGTCTTTTACTTCTTCAACGATGGGGCGGTTACGGTAAGGAATCTCCTGCAACATGCCGGCTGCTCCTTTACGCGCTTTAGCCGGGTCGAACAGAATCAGACGACCGGAACGTGCCACTCCGTGATGTCCTGAAATGATGCCGACAAAAGCAGAACCATAACCGGGTAAGGGTTGCACGTCAAAAGTACTGTTGGGAAACATCGAGCCACTGCCATACAATGCTTTTTGTTCCGTACCGTCAGGATTCATATTCATTACGATACGGGTGTAGTAGTGGGTGAGGTCTGTATATTCCCAACGGGTATACATCACACGCCCATTATTCATTATCACCGGATTCCAGTTGGCATCCTGGTCGAATGTCAGACGGCGCAGATTTTTATTCTGTGGTGTATAGAGCACCATATTCCCTACCGGATCACTACCATTGACACAAGGAACTCCCTGATAACCGATATTCGAATTGGCAATGATACGTCCGTCCGGCAGATAAGTACCGTCGTAAAACTCCAAATCCGGTTCAGGGTTATCAATCAGTTTCTTACAATCACCACCATCCAGTTTCACTTCAAATATATTCCAGCGATTATCAGGCATAGTTTGGGTAAACATCGCACGTTCCCCGTCCCAATGCAGTTTCAAATCGGCAATAGAGGAAGTATTGGCCGGTTTATAAACCGTACGAATCTGTACGTCTTTACGCAAATTACTTAATTCTACGATATCCGCGTCAAAACCTTTCCGGCGGGCAGACTCCTGGTTGCTCCAGTTATTCGACTGCGTACCAAGGTCGGGAGCCATCGCCCGGCGATCCCTATTTCCTAATTTATAACGGACGGTAAGGACTTTGTCTCCATCCAGTAATGGATTAGCCAGTAGGATAGCACGCTTATTGGCAATCGCCTTTTCCGCATTTGCCAAAACAGCCTCATCACCACTATGGATATCACCGAATCCTTGCTTCACTTGCTGTTCCAGTTCCGTCAAAACAGGCTGATATTTTACAACGTCGAATCCTTCAAGACGCTTCATATCTTCATATGCCAATCGAATGGCTTCTATATTCAGCCATTTCAGCTCGTTCTGCAACCTATGTATACGTTGCGCTTGTTTTTCTTTTGCAGAAATATTTATTCTGGTATTCTTCTGTTGAGCCGCAGCCACAGAAGTCAGTAAAGGAAATACTAAAAACAACACTAATGTGTGATACTTGTTTTTCATGGTGGTTTGTTTCAGTCGAATCTATGCTGATTCGAAATATTCAGTTTATAACGCAGCAGTCGGATGGGTGAAACGCAGTCCGGCATTATCATGGTAGTTGGCCCATTCACAGACTACAGCCCCTTCCGGCCCTGCCATCATAAAGTGAAAGGTTTCCATTTCTTTCAAGCGTAAGATATCCCCTACTTCCTGTTTTACACAATTCTTGCTTTTAATAGGGCCATGCGTGGAAGGAATTGCCGGAATGTCCGGAGTAGTCTCTCCTATCTCCGAGAAATTGTAAACCCATCCTTTCTCTACCATCCATGATTCATGTTTGGCCGGGAAGTCCGTTTTCACATGAGCATGTTCAGGAATCATCTGTCCCGGAAGTAAATAAATGGCATGGGCGAAATAGCCGTATGTCGGGTCGTTAATCCAAAAGATACCGCCCATACCCACATTCTCGAAATCTCCTAAGCCAAAGTCCGTCACCCACATATTTTCAGCCATAAACCCGGTAAAGGGAATGTTATAGTGAACAAACATTGCCTTCATTGCTTCAATCGCAGTCTCTTGCTGGAACACGCCGTTCTTATAGAAATCGGCATTAGTGTACTTTTTCAAATTAGTCATCGTTTTTATCTGTTATTATTTATATTAGTATCGTATTTATTCTATCGCTATTCCTTCTATTTCAATTAATAGCTCTTCCCTGCATACGCCGGCTTGCAGGTAGGAAACGGGAATATTCAGTCCATAGTTCTCAAGTTCCCGCCTTGCAACCTCATAATCCGACTTGTTCTTCAGGTAGACACGCAACATCACCAAACAGGCATCATTTATTAATTGGGCGATATTCTCCATCGTAATCTGTAACTGACGTTCCAAGCCGACCCCTTTCAGGCTTTCTTCTCCGCGGATAGCGGCTGTTCCTGAAATATAAACCAAACGCCGGTCATGAAAAGTCATGCTCTTGGCACGTTCAAATTTCGGAGTAGTCTTTTTCTGTCGGGCTTCTTCGAGCACTTGTCCGGAATAGGCATGGGCGGCAACCTGTAATTTATTGTCAATAGGAGTGGCGAAAGCATCAGACGTATGAAACACCGCCGCATCCACATCAATCAAAATACCGCCCAGATCCATGCCGATTCCCGTAGCGGCAGGATAGCCTTTCGACCAGTCGCTTTCCGCATAGAATGCTGTACGCACATTGTTAAATGACTGGTAGTGCTGACCGGCTCCGTCATATCCGGTTATCTGTTCTATATAGTTCCATTGGCGAATAATGCTGTTGACAGGAAACGATTCCTTATCCAATACACCTCTCAACTGCTGGAAAGCCGCTACCGACTGTTGTTCCCTGTCCGTACAGGATTCATCCCCTTGAAATCCGCCCGCAAAAAGGAAACGTCCCGATTCATTTTCCACCAATACATAAGGAATGTCCTCATAGCAGCGGTATGAAATCCGTTCGTCCGTATCGGGACGGTAACTATGCACTTCCAATACTAGAGATGCATCCAATACCGGTTGTGAGACATAGCTAAGTGCAGGTTCACAATCTCCGAAGAAACGGCGTACCTTCATCTTGAAAATCTGACGCCAGGCGACATATTCTTCTTCCAAAGCAGGCGTACCGAATAAAATCAGGCGTAGCACACTCTCTTTTTCGGGCAACTGCAACAATAAATCGTCTATCATGGACGAAAAATCATTTGCAGAAGCAACGTACAGGGAGTAATGTATTTTATCGCAATAATTCATAAGCCTTCTTCTTACAGGGAATTTACATATTCGGTCAACTCTTCTATCTCTTTCTTTGAAACCTTCTTGTCAACTCCATGTTTGTGGACTTCAAATACTTCCTGCATGGTAGCAGCGCGCCCGTCAAACAAATAAGGGGCAGTACGCCAACATTCCACTAATGTAGGTGTATCCCATCCTTTCTCAAATTCTATATCCTCACCAATGCGGTGCATTTTCATATCTGTATAGAAAGGCCCGCTATGACATTCGCCACACTTCAACTTATCAAAGACTTTTCTTCCCGCCTTGGCTTTCTCCGACAACTCTCCGTTTATCAGATACGGACTGGGAACCGGACGCAAAGACTTCATATAAGCATCTACACATTCGGCCATTTCTTCTTCGGGTTCATAGAACTGGATATAGCGGAAACCTGCCCGCACAGCAATTTCGGCTTTGGCACGAATACCCGAAATCATATTGGGTGGTGTCACATGACTATAAAGCATGCTCTTACAATTCTTGGGATTACCTACCCCGTCATTCATCAAGTCCCAGTTCATACCGTCCGTACGACCATCTCCGGGGTGACATCCGTTACAGCTTTGCCATCCTTGATAGCAATGTCCGGCATCATTAAAGTATTTCTCCCCTTTCTGCTCTTTTGTCTCGGTACGTCCCATATTCATGTTAACGGCAGTTACCGACAGCGTATTCACATCTACTATATTCAATATATCGGCAAAGTAGGTGGGAATAATCAGTTTATTACCTGAAATCAGGAGATTGCGCGGCCCGTTGCCCTGCAAAGGAATCCTTTTGCGTAGTCCATAGAGAAAGGTCAGAGCGTAGTCCAAACGACTTTTATCCTCATAACTCCTAAATTTATTCAGCATCCGGGAATGGTCGATGACACTGACTTCGTGTGTTCCGCTATGGGTTGCGTAGATATATTTCTCATCGCAGGCAATTCCCCATATACCGGCAGCCCCCCGGTCGGGCTCGTCCACCAATACAGCTCCTTCAAATTCCTGCTTTTCTACATTGATAATACTAAAGGCACTTGTATTCATCCATCCCTGCTGTAATTGCGAAGTAGGCACCATAAAACGGCCTAAATTATGAGATACATAAATATACTTGCCATCGGGAGTAATGCACATGTTCTTCAAAGCGTTACTGCCATTTGCCAGTTGGATGTCCTTTACTTTGGTAAAGCTCCTCATATCAATAACCGAGACACAGGCTGCCACTACATTCAGGTCTGCCCGCTGCGCAGGCAAGAAGTTTGCAACAAACATATATCGTCCGTCCTTACTGAATATGGCAGACAGGGGTTCACGCAAGACTTTCACGCTGCGCACCACTTTACGTGACGCAATATCGATCTCACTTATGGTATTGGCAAATTGGTTACATACATATATATGTTTCTTGTCCGCATCAAATACAGGATAGCAAGCTCCCGAACCGGTAGGAATCACCGCTTCCACTTGTCCCGACTTCAATGACAGCACTTCCAACCGTCCGGTTTTCTCGAAAGTGGTCACATATGCCATATCCCCATCAAGCAAAAGTCCTGTAGGAGTTTCTTTGAACGGATAGGAACGGAGCAGAGTTTTCCCGTCAGCGGCAAAAACATCCAGCCGTTTCGTTCCCTTTTGAGTCATCAATAGTTCTCCTTTTCCATTGACGGCAGTGCCCGTGGTAAAGTAAGGCGGATTTCCGGCCGTTGCGAGGGATATGCCGCAGCCGAGCAAGCAAATTAGTAAAAAGTTCCTTATCATAGTATCTTGTGTTTTTAGGACGTTATCTTTTAAACTCTCCTGTATCCCAGTTCGGCAGAAATCTGCCCGGCTATCTCCTTGACAGTCTGCACGGTACTTCGCAACTGTTCTTCCGTCAGACGGTCTTTGGGACCTGAAATCCAAATAGAGCCACAGGGGTATCCCGTATAATTCAGGACAGGTGCACCCACGCAAATCACTCCGCTCAATTCCTCTTCGTTATCCAAAGCATATCCCTGCTGATAAACTTTTTCCAGTTCTTCCAGGTAAGCTTCCCGTGAAGTAATCGTACGGGAATTATAACGGGGGAAAGTCATATAGGAAAGATAACGGTTGCGGACGGTTACAGGCAAATAAGCCATAATGGCTTTTCCCGGTGCGGAGCAGTGCAACTCAAAAGGTTTGCCCGGCGACAGGACAAAGCAGAACGCATGATGTCCCCGTGCCTGTTCGATAAAAATGCCTTTTTCATCTCCCAATACACCGAAACAAGCTGTCTCTTTCGCCCTGTCCCTCAAATCACGCAGATGCGGCAGGACTGTTTCCAACAGATTGTGTTCATTCAGCGCACGGAAACCCAATGTCAGTAATTTCCGGGTTAACTTATAACGCTTGGTATCTTCACTAAAAGAAAGATAATCCAGACGTACCAATGTATTCAGGATGCGGTAGGCGGTAGTCTGCGATATATCAAGCGCCTGCTTGATTTCCTGCAATGTCTCCCCTTCCGACCGTGAAGAAAGATATTCAATCACTGCAATGCCTTTTTCCAAATTAGGCACTTTATAATTATCGTCTGCTTTTTCCAGACTTTGCTCTGTATTTTCCATATTTGGCAACATGTTTTCCATATTTGAAATATCATTCCAGCTTTTGATTAAAAATAGGGATGTTGCTCTTAAATGGAACTACAGATGTGCAAAAAGAAGTTAAGTATGCTGCATAACATATTTAAGAGACTAAATATGTATCCCATATTGATGCTTCACTTCGGCCATCACAAAGGTACTTTCCAACGACCCCAAACTATCAATCGTGCCTAATACATTCAGAATAAACTCCTGATAATATTTCATATTAGGAGCATGAATCTTCAATAAGTAATCATAACTGCCCGATATGTTATAGCATTCGGTCACTTCAGGAATATCCTGTATGATTCGGGTAAATTCAGCAGCAATATCCCGATTCAGCCGTCTGAGCTTCACACTACAAAACACCACAAATCCCTGATTCAGTTTTTCCGCATCGAGTACGGCGATATACTTCTTTATATAACCGCCACTCTCAAGCCGTTTGAGCCGTTCGAATACAGGGGTTGATGACAAACTCACCCGCGCAGCCAGCTCTTTGGTAGTCAGGCGGGCATTCTCTTGCAAAGTACGGAGTATTTGCAAATCCACTTTATCCAGTTTCTCTAATGTACTCATAGAATAATATTCTTCTAAAAGGCGAATTTAAAGAATGAAGCAAATCATCCATTCTATATAGAAGCACAAAAATAGCATTATTTTCTATATTTTCATCATATATTGTTCGATAACTCCACACACTCTAACTTTGCAAGAAAATAAAGAAAGAATATTAAACCTCAAAAAACATACGATTATGGCAACAAAGAATTTACACTTCGAGACTTTACAGGTACATGTAGGACAAGAACAGGCAGACCCGGCAACAGATGCCCGTGCAGTACCTATCTATCAGACTACTTCTTATGTATTCCACAATTCGGCTCACGCAGCCGCACGTTTCGGCCTGCAAGACCCTGGAAATATTTACGGTCGTCTGACTAACTCTACACAGGGAGTTTTTGAACAACGCGTAGCCGCCCTTGAAGGTGGAGTAGCCGGACTGGCAGTTGCTTCGGGTGCTGCCGCCATCACTTATGCTTTCGAGAATATCACCCGTGCAGGCGACCATATCGTAGCAGCCAAAACCATCTATGGCGGAAGTTATAATCTGCTGGCACATACGCTGCCCAGTTATGGTATCACAACTACTTTCGTTGACCCAAGCGATTTATCCAACTTCGAGAAAGCGATTCAGGAGAATACAAAAGCGGTATTTATTGAGACACTGGGTAATCCGAATTCCAATATCATAGATATAGAAGCCGTAGCCGAAATTGCCCACCGTCACAAGATTCCTTTGATTATCGACAATACATTCGGTACTCCGTATTTAATCCGTCCCATCGAGCATGGAGCAGATATCGTGGTACATTCAGCAACTAAATTCATTGGTGGGCACGGGTCGTCACTGGGTGGAGTGATCGTTGATTCCGGCAAGTTCGACTGGGTAGCTTCCGGCAAGTTTCCACAACTTACCGAACCAGACCCTTCCTATCATGGTGTACGCTTTGTCGACGCTGCCGGTGCAGCCGCTTACGCTATCCGTATCCGTGCTATTCTCTTGCGTGATACCGGAGCAACTATCAGTCCGTTCAACGCTTTCATCCTGTTGCAAGGACTTGAAACTCTTTCATTACGTGTAGAACGCCATGTGGAAAACGCATTGAAAGTTGTGAATTTCTTAAACAATCATCCGAAGGTGAAGAAAGTGAATCATCCGTCATTGCCCAGTCACCCCGACCATGCCTTGTATCAGCGTTATTTCCCGAATGGCGCAAGCTCCATCTTTACTTTCGAAGTGAAAGGCGGACAGGAAGAGGCACATCGTTTTATCGACAGTCTGGAGATATTCTCACTGCTTGCCAATGTTGCCGATGTAAAATCGCTCGTAATTCATCCTGCAAGCACTACCCACTCACAACTTAACGCACAGGAACTTGTCGAACAGGAAATCTATCCGGGCACAGTCCGCCTGTCCATCGGAACGGAGCATATTGATGATTTGATTGCCGACCTGGAACAGGCACTTGCCAAAATCTAAGATGCAGCGGTTTATGTATGAACTTTCCGTCACTGTGGAACGTTATAACAATATAACATTAAAACATTGCAGTTATGGAAAAATATTTAATACACAGCAACGAACTGCATCTGATAGACGCAGAGAAAATCCATCAGGCCGTGGAAAAGATGGTGGAGTCACTCGATTTAGCCGCAGGTTCCACTACCAATTTCGACCTCTATCAGGTTGTAGAAGACTACTTTAAAGACCTTGAGAAGAGAAGGAAAATTAACCACGTACTGGGAATCAAAGAAGATAGATACGAATTGGTCGAAGACTTCGGCATCAAATAAGAGAAATTTCATTCATCACACCAGACAAGTTTTCTATAATAAATAAGGAGAGAGCCCCATTTTCAGTGAAGCTCTCTCCTTTTTATTATAGACTATTTTATTATATATTTTACAATAATCAGTTCCCTTGATGTACGGTAAGTTGCGGGAACGGGAAATTGATTCCTTTTTCATTAAAGGTTTCGTAGATAGCCTTGTTAATATCAAAATATACTCCCCAATAGTCGCCACTGTTCACCCATACACGGGCTATGACATTCACACTGCTGGCATCCAACGCATGAAGGGCGATAAACGGAGCGGGATCGTTCAGGATACGTGAATCGGCAGCCAGTATGTCACGGACAATTTGCTGCACTTTATTATAATCTTCACCGTAATCTATACCAACAATCCATTCTACACGACGGGTAGTCTGCGTGTTATAGTTGGTCACGACTCCGCTGCTCATTGCACCGTTCGGAATATAAATCACTTTATTGTCTCCCGTAGCCAGGATAGTATGGAAGATCTGAATTTCCTTCACTGTTCCCGAAACGCCCTGGCTTTCAATCCAATCACCAACTTTGTAAGGTTTGAACAGCAGCACGATCAGTCCACCGGCAAAATTCTGCAAGTTACCGGACAGCGCCATACCGACAGCCACACCGGCAGATGCCAACAGAGCCGCGAAGGAAGTAGTTTCGACACCCAGCGCACCGACTACTGAAATGATTAACAGAATAGTCAATGTTATATTTACAAGACTTTTGACAAAGGTCTTAATACTTATATCGACTTTCCGCCTGTCCAGAAGACGTCTGATAAATTTATTAAGCATTGAAATAAGGAAACGTCCTACGATAAAGACGATTACCGCTATCAAGATACGTTCTCCGGCACGGATACCGAAACCGACTAATTGTTGAGTTATTAACGAGAGCTTGTCCAAGCCTTCAGCATTGGCTATGGCTTGTTCCATCATTTTATCTGCGGCCACTTGCACGGAATCCGCCGCCTGTGTTGCCTGAAGTAATAGTAGCATAATTAAAAATGTATTAAAATGAATAAATCGTTGTTTCGTTATTTCAACAAACCGCAAAGTTATATTGTTTTTAGCAAATCTAAAAGTTTTTTTTGTTTTACTCCTGCAAAAGCCGTATTTTTGCAACCGATTCACTGGTAGGGGTGCCTTAACATGACGGGCTGAGAACATACCCATAGAATCTGAACCGGGTAATGCCGGCGTAGAGAACTAATTAATAAGCAAGATGAAAAAAATTGGATTGATGGCCGTCGCCTTATTGGGCGCAGGCGTTACTGTCCATGCGCAGACGAGTGCAAAGGACAGTATGAAAGTTGTAAACCTGCAAGAGGTGCAGGTAGTATCCACCCGTGCCACGGCAAAAACTCCGGTGGCATTTACCAACGTTAAAAAAGAACAGATTAGTAAACAGAACTTCGGACAGGATATTCCGTTCCTTTTATCTACCACTCCATCCGTACTGACTACTTCGGATGCAGGAACAGGCGTAGGATATACCGCCATTCGTGTACGTGGTACAGATGCTACCCGCATCAATGTCACTGCCAACGGTATTCCGATGAACGATTCCGAAAGCCACGCCATCTTTTGGGTAAACACTCCTGACTTCGCTTCTTCCCTGGAAGATATGCAGATTCAGCGTGGTGCCGGAACGTCCACCAATGGTTCGGGAGCATTCGGTGCCAGTATCAATATGCGTACACAAAGTATTTCTTCCAAACCTTACGCAGAAGTTTCAGGCTCTTATGGTTCATTCAATACGCATAAGGAAACGGTAAAGGTAGGAACAGGACTGATTAATAAATACTGGGCGTTCGATGCACGCCTTTCAAATATTCAGAGTGACGGTTATCGTGACCGTGCCTCATCTGATTTGAAATCATATTTTGTACAAGGCGGATATTTCGGTGAAAACACGACGATTAAGTTTATCACCTTCGGCGGAAAGGAAAAGACTTATCATGCTTGGGATGGTATCAGTAAAGAACAGTTGGAAAATGACCGGACATACAATCCAAACGGAGTGATTCTCGACGATAACAAAGGAAAAGGAAATCCCATCGGTTTCTATGACGACCAAATGGATAATTACCGTCAAACTCATTATCAACTCCTGTTCGATCATATTTTCTCTCCGGCATGGAATTTGAATATCGCTTTCCACTATACCAATGGTTTCGGTTATTATCAGGAGTACAAGAACGGACGCAGCCTGGAAGAATACGGATTGAAACCTTTCTATCTACCAGGCAATAGCGAGCCGCAGGAGAAAACAAATCTTGTCCGCCAAAAGTTAGTGGATAGCGATTTCGGTGGCGGTATCTTCTCATTGAATTATCAGAACGAGAAACTAAACGCTTCTTTCGGCGGTGCTTTGAACCGATACAGCAACGACCATTATGGAAAAGTACTGTGGGTGAAAAACTACTCCGAACAGCTTGCCCCTGACCATGAATATTATCGCAACAACGGTGGAAAAACGGACGGTAATGTCTATTTAAAAGCCAATTATCAGTTGACCGACGGATTAAGTGCTTATGCCGACCTTCAATATCGCTATATTCACTACAAGATTGACGGAGATAACGACAAATGGGATTTCACTGCTACTCCCCCGCACCTACAGCGATTAGACGTGAGAGAGAATTTCAGCTTCTTCAATCCCAAAGCCGGACTTTTCTGGCAAATCAATCCTAACCATAGCGCCTATGCATCCTTTTCGGTAGCACAGAAAGAGCCTACCCGCAATAACTACACGGATGGTATGTTTGAAGAACATCCCACAGCGGAAAAATTACTGGACTATGAACTAGGATACACCTATCGCAACGAATGGTTTACGGCAGGTGTCAACTTGTATTATATGGATTATACCGACCAATTAGTATTGAACGGAAAGACCAATGATATAGGTGAAGCCATGGCAGAAAACGTAAAAGACAGCTACCGCATGGGAATCGAACTGGCATTGGGTGCTAAGTTCAATGACTGGCTGCGTTGGGATATCAACGGAACATGGAGCAAAAACCGTATCAAGAACTATGTGGGTTATGTGTATGACCAAAGTTTGGTGAATGGAGTAACCGATGATTTATGGACACAAACAGCGATTGAAGGTGGCAATAGTCTTATCGCTTTCTCCCCTTCTTTTATTGGAAACAGTTTGATTACTCTCAGCAGCAACGGGTTGGAAATTTCTTTCCAGTCACAGTATGTCAGCCGCCAGTATCTCGACAACTTCGGAACAAAGGATAATTCACTCGACGCCTATTTTGTTAATCATCTTAGTGCATCGTATTCTTTCCAAACCCGCTACACAAAGGGAATTACAATAGGAGCTACCGTTTACAACCTATTCAACACGAAATATGAAACGAACGGATACTCGCAAAGCGTTGCCCTTTACGAAAACGGAGACAAGACAAAGCCATATGTGATAAAGCACGACCCGCGTTTCTATCCGATGGCAGGTACCAATATACTGGCACATATCACGTTCCGTTTCTAAACAGATTTGAATGATGGAAATGAATTTCCTTGAAATATTCGGTACAATTGTCGGTTTAGTCTACCTGTGGTTGGAATACCGGGCAAGTATCTATCTTTGGATAGCGGGTATTATCATGCCTGCTATCTATATCTTCGTCTATTACAAAGCAGGATTATATGCAGATTTCGGTATCAATATCTACTATCTGATAGCAGCTATTTACGGTTGGTTCTTTTGGATGTGGGGGCAACGGAAAGGAAAACGGAATCAGCCTATTGGTGATGAAACGGGTAGTGATAAACCGAAAGCACTCCCTATCGTACATACACCGTGGAAATGCTATCTTCCGCTTTTACTGGTATTTGTCGTTACATTTTTCGGCATTGCCTGGATATTGATTGAATATACGGATAGCAATGTGCCCTGGCTGGATAGCTTCACCACAGCATTAAGTATCGTCGGTATGTGGATGCTGGCACGCAAATATATCGAGCAATGGTTTGCCTGGATTCTCGTAGACATCGTTTGTTGCGGACTGTATATCTATAAAGACCTTTATTTTACCTCCGCTTTATATGGACTTTACTCCATTATAGCTATCTTTGGCTACTTTAAATGGAAAAAATTAATGAGCATACAACAATGATAAGCGAACACTACACTCCCGAAGCCGTAATATTGGCAAATGGTGAATATCCTACTCATCCCTTTCCCCTGCAACTGTTGAAAGAAGCTAAATTCGTAGCTTGTTGTGACGGCGCAGCCAATGAATATATTTCCCGCGGACATACACCGGATGTGATTATCGGCGACGGAGACTCCCTTTTACCCGAATATAAAGAACTTTTTTCTCCTATTATACATCAGATATCCGACCAGGAAACGAACGACCAAACTAAAGCCGTTCACTTCCTGCAAAAGAAAGGATTCCGAAAGATTGCTATCGTAGGAGCTACCGGCAAACGGGAAGACCATACATTGGGAAATATCAGCCTGCTCATGGATTATATGAGAGAAGGCATGGAAGTGCGGACTGTCACTGATTATGGTGTATTTATGCCCGCAAACGGTACGCAGACTTTCAAATCTCACCCCGGACAGCAGATTTCCATTATCAATTTCGGAGCGAAAGGATTACATGGAGAAGGCTTGGTTTATCCGCTTAGTGACTTCACTAATTGGTGGCAGGGTACGCTGAATGAAGCAACAGCCGATGAGTTTACTATTCATTGTACGGGAGAATATTTGATATTCCTCACTTCTTTATAAGTCATATCGTTGTGCCAAGCTTGTGCAACCGCCTTGGCACAACTGTGCCACCATTATGGCACGGCAGTGACACAGCATTGGCACAACCGTGCCATAGGAGTGGCACAAACCATTCATTGAAGCGCCTCAGGAGTATGTCCTAAGGCGTTTACAGGAAGACTTAATCAAATGGTAGAATCAGAGCGAAAGCAGATACTTCTTGAAGTCCGCAAAGTCTTTTGACATTTGAAGGCTCTTCTTCTCGCCTTTCATAAATTCCTGCAATTTGGCAGGTATTTCTACCGTTTCACCAATGATACTTTCTACAGTTTCCAAGAACTTGGCAGGATGGGCTGTTTCAAGGAATACACCCGTTTCGCCTGGTTGTAAGCCTTCTACTAATGCGCGATAGCCACATGCACCATGAGGGTCGAGCAGATAATGATGTTCTTTCCAAGTCTCTTTCACAGTTTCCCGGATTTGCTCGTCGGTATAGGTAGTTCCCGAAATCTCAGCGGAGATAGCGGCATGAGAACCTTTATACAAATCGAGTACACGGGCAAAGTTGCTCGGGTCGCCTACGTCCATGGCGTTAGCGATGGTTGCGATAGATGGACGCGGGTTGTATTCGCCTGTTTGCAGATATTGGTAGAATATATCGTTACGGTTGTTGGCTGCAATGAAACGTTTCACGGGTAATCCCATTTTCTTACCGAACAGACCGGCAGTGATATTTCCGAAGTTTCCGCTAGGCACGCAGATTACTGCATTGTCAGCTTTTCCGGCACGCTTCAACTGGGCGTAAGCATAGAAATAATAGAATGCTTGCGGCAGAAAGCGGGCAACGTTGATAGAATTGGCGGAAGTCAGAGAAAGATGTTCGTTCAGTTCCTTATCCATGAAAGCCGATTTCACCAATGCCTGGCAATCATCGAATGTTCCGTCTACTTCGAGGGCGGTAATATTTTGTCCCAGTGTGGTGAATTGCTTTTCCTGTATTTCGCTGACTTTTCCTTTCGGATACAGTACATATACATGGATACCTTCCACTCCTAAGAATCCGTTAGCCACCGCACTTCCCGTATCACCGGAAGTAGCAACCAGTACATTGACATTCTTCTGCCCTTCTTTCTTGATGAAATAACCGAGCAGGCGTGCCATAAAACGACCGCCCACATCTTTGAAAGCCAATGTAGGGCCGTGGAAAAGTTCGAGTGAATAGATATTTTCCGAGACCTTTACCAAAGGTACATCGAAGCTCAACGTATCATATACAATCTGTTTCAGTATATCTGCCGGAACGTCTTCGCCGAAGAAGGCATCGGCCACACGATAAGCTATTTCCTGAAAAGATAAGCTGTCAATCGTATCGTAAAAATCTTGTGGAAGCGGCTTGATGGACATAGGCATAAACAACCCTTTGTCGGAAGCAAGACCTTTCACCACCGCTTCTTGCAGGGAAGCGTCAGGTGCTTGTTTATTGGTACTATAATAAATCATAATTCGGATGCGTTATTTCATGAACTCTTTTATAAACTCGTCTTCTTTCAGCAGACCGTAACTACCGCTACAAGCCGATACCTCATCATACGTCTGTACTTCGTCCGGTTCGATGCCCGGATACCAGATAAGGAACGGGATAGGGTCGGCAGTATGCGTGCGAAGTTCGCAGGGAGTGGGATGGTCGGGCAATACAGCTATTGCTACCGGTTCGTCCCAGTCTTTCACTGCTTCATAGATAGGGCCTACGGCACGCTTGTCGAGATTCTCGATTGTCAGGAGTTTCAGATCGATGTCTCCTTCGTGTCCCGCCTCATCGCTGGCTTCGATATGCAGATAGACAAAATCGTCCGTCTTCAGGGCTTCCAGGGCAGCAGCTACTTTATTTTCATAATTCGTATTGTAAAGTCCGGTAGCTCCTTCTACTGCGATACGGCGCAAGCCTGCGTAATAACCGATTCCGTTTATCAGGTCGACAGCCGAGATTACCGCTCCTTTCTTCACTTGCGGGAATGTTTCGGAGAAAGTAGGCATCTGCGGACGGTAACCGGGACTCCAAGGCCAAATGCTGTTTGCAGGGTCTTTGCCTTCTGCCATACGTTTCAGGTTCAGCGGATGGTCTTTCAGCAGTTCCTGTGATTTCAGAATCAGGTCATTAATCAGGTCTGCCGTCTCCTGGGCTTCCGGCACTAATGGTTTCACCATCAATGGACGGAAAGGCTTCAAAGGCACATCGTGCGGCGGGGTACAATCCAGTTCTTTGTTTCCCCCTTTGATAACCAACAGGTGGCGGTACTGGACTCCCGTATGGAAACGCACGCGGTCATTTCCCAGTTTCTCTTGCAGGTATTGAATCAATACGTCCGCTTCTTCCGTAGAGATATGTCCCGAAGAGTGATTTTTTAGAATCTCCCCTTCCACACAAATCAGGTTGCAACGCATCGCCATCTCTCCCGGTTGCAGGTCTACGCCGATACTGGCTGCTTCTAACGGCCCACGGCCTTCGTAGACCTTCGGAAGATTATATCCCAAAACGGACATATTGGCGACCTCACTGCCCGGATGGAAGCCTTCGGCTACGGTATTCAACCGTCCGACACGTCCCATGCGGGCTAATTTATCCATGTAAGGCGTCTTTGCATATTGCAGGAGCGTCTTGTCCCCTAATGACTTCACCGGCCAGTCGGCCATGCCGTCTCCCAATATGATAATATGTTTCATAAGGCGTTAAACGTTTGCGATGCTCATAATATCGGCAAAAACTCCGGCAGCAGTCACGCCCGCACCGGCACCGTATCCCTGAATCATCATCGGATATTCCTTATAACGTTCCGTAGTCAGCAGGATGATGTTGTTACTGCCTTCCAGACCATAGAACGGATGGTTGGCTCCTACTTCCTGCAAGCCGACAGAAGCTTTTCCATTCTCCAGTTTGGCAACAAAACGCCAGTGTTTATTTTCTTTTTCGAGTACTTGCCGACGGGCTTCAAAGTCAGCGTCCAAGCTCGGAACCCGTTTCCAGAAGTCATCCAAAGAACCTTCGAAGAAATCGTTCGGAACAAAGAGGTTCTTTTCTACGTCTTCCTGTTCGATGTGGTATCCGGCTTCACGTGCCAGGATAACCAGTTTGCGGATTACGTCTTTACCACTAAGGTCGATACGCGGGTCGGGTTCGGAGTAACGCTCTTCCTGCGCCATCTTGATGGTGCGGCTGAAAGGAATATCAGCGCTGATTTTATTAAAGATATAGTTCAATGTACCCGAGAGTACAGCTTCAATCTTCAATATCTTGTCACCACTATGAATCAGGTCGTTGATTGTATTGATAATCGGAAGTCCCGCACCTACGTTTGTTTCGAACAGGTACTTCACGCCACGTTGACGGGCAATCGTTTTCAAGTCGCGGTAGTTCTCGTAAGACGAAGAAGCGGCAATCTTGTTGGCGGCTACTACGGAAATGTTGTGCTCCAGCAAATCTTTGTAAAGCGATGCGATGTCGGGGCTTGCCGTACAGTCTACAAATACGGAGTTGAAGATGTTCATTCCGACTATTTCATCACGGATAGTCTGCAGGTTGCTGTCCTTACCTTTCTCTTTCAGTTCTTCGCGGAAGTTGGCAAGGTCAAAACCTTCACGGCTGAACATCGCCTTAGCTGCATCAATGATACCTACCACATGCAGTTTCAGCCCGTTCTCCATCATCAGTTTTTGCTGTTGGCAACGAATCTGCTCTACCAAGCTGCCACCTACCGTACCGATACCGCAGATAAAGAGGTTCAATACCTGGTATTCGGACAAGAAGAAAGAGTCATGGATGACGTTCAGTGACTTGCGTAAGGATTTGGAATCGACTACAAAAGAGATGTTAGTTTCCGAAGCACCCTGTGCACAAGCGATTACGTTGATACCGTTACGTCCCAACGTACCGAAGAGTTTACCTGCGATACCCGGCGTATGTTTCATATTCTCGCCAACGATAGCCACCGTAGCCAGGTTTCTTTCCGCGAGAATCGGAGAAATCTCTCCCATCTCGATTTCTTTGGCAAATTCTTCGTTCAGCACTTCGCAAGCCAGGTCGGCATCGGCATTACGTACACCGATGGAAGTACTGTTTTCTGATGAAGCCTGGGATACGAGGAATACACTGATTCCGTTCTTTGCCAGTGCCTTGAAGATACGGTAGTTGACACCGATTACACCTACCATACCGAGTCCCTGAACAGTAATCAGGCTCGTATCGTTGATGGAAGAAATACCTTTAATGGCTTTGCAATGCGGATTGGAAACTTCCTGTTTGATGATAGTCCCTACTCCATCCGGATTGAATGTATTCTTTATTATAATAGGTATATTCTTGTGGCATACCGGATAAATAGTCGGCGGATAGACTACTTTCGCACCGAAGTTACAAAGTTCGGTTGCTTCTACGTAAGTCAGTTCGGCAATCGTATAAGCCGTTGAGATGACACGCGGGTCAGCCGTCATGAAGCCGTCCACGTCCGTCCATATTTCCAGGCTGTTGGCATCGAGCGCCGCAGCAATAATGGATGCCGTATAGTCCGAACCACCACGACCGAGGTTAGTCACATCACCTAAGATTTTATCAGAAGAGATGAATCCGGGCACTAACGCCACTTTCGGAACGGATTTGAAAGCCTCTTTCACTAACTTATGGGTCAGTTCCGCATCCAGTGTATGTTTATTATGTTTCTTTTCCGTCTTGATAAAAGTGCGTGAATCAAACCATTGTGCCCCTTCGATCAGTTCGGCAACGATAATGGACGAAAGGCGTTCTCCATAGCTGACGATTGTGTCCGATGTCTTCGGTGAAAGATCTTTAATCAGGTAGATTCCCTGAAAAATGTCTTTCAACTCGTTCAGCAGTTCGCCAATCTGACGTTGCAACGATGTTTGTTTTTCTCCGGCAGGAATCACTTCCTTAATCATTTCCACGTGGCGGTAAACGATTTCGCGGAACTCACCTTCATAGGCCGAATCTCCCGCTGCCGCCATCTTCGATGTGTTTATCAATTTGTCAGTGATGCCCCCCAATGCGGAAACAACTACAATTACCGGCTCTTTAGCCGACTCTACGATTCTCTTTACGCTTAAAATGCTGTTCACGGAACCTACGGACGTTCCGCCGAATTTCATTACTTTCATGAAGATACTTATTTAAATGCAATGTCCTGTGTATAGCTTATTACAGAACGATTGGTTGTTTACGAATAAAATTGAATTTGAATTTTGCCTGTTTATACAGGCGTGAATCACGTAGATACACAAAACTATCCATTAACCCCTAAGGGTCATGGTACACATCGATGTGACTGTATGTGGATAGTACTTCATCATAGTCCTGTTTCTACTCTTGTTTTTGATAAGTGTCGCAAAAGTAATAATAAAAACGTTCAATCTATCACTTTTTCCGGTTTTTTTCTGATAAAAAGAATATTCCGGCTTCTTTCCGTCTTGTAATTCCTCTTCATATTTATGACATTTTGCTATTAATATTCCATTTATATTATTATATTTGCGAAAACGAACGTACAAATCAGCTTATGAACCCGCTAAATACTTCCGTATTGTTAATATACACCGGTGGAACAATTGGAATGATTGAGAACACCGTGACAGGCGCATTGGAGAACTTCAATTTTGAACAGCTCCAAAAGCATGTCCCCGAATTACAGAAATTCAACTTCCCGATTGATACGTATCAGTTCGACCCGCCGATGGATTCTTCGGACATGGAACCGGATATGTGGCGGAAACTAGTTTCCATTATTCACGAGAACTATGACCGTTATCAGGGTTTTGTCATTCTGCACGGCACGGATACGATGGCTTATACTGCTTCCGCACTCAGCTTTATGTTGGAAGGACTGAACAAGCCTGTTATCCTGACCGGTTCCCAACTTCCCATCGGAGTACTTCGCACGGACGGGAAAGAAAATCTGATGACGAGCATCGAGATTGCCATCGCACAGAATAAAGAGGGAAAGGCGCTTGTTCCGGAAGTCTGCATCTTCTTTGAGAATCATTTGATGCGGGGCAACCGGACAACGAAAATCAATGCGGAGAATTTCAATGCGTTCCGGTCGTTCAATTATCCGGTATTGGCGGAAGCGGGGATTCACATTAAATATAATAATGTACAGATTCATGTGAACGGAGAGGAGCGGGAATTGAAGCCGCATTATTTATTGGATACGAATGTAGTGGTATTGAAGTTGTTTCCGGGGATTCAGGAGAATGTGGTAGCTACCATTTTAGATATAAAAGGGTTGAAAGGGGTTATACTCGAAACGTACGGTTCGGGGAACGCACCCCGCAAAGAATGGTTTATCCGCCGGCTTTGCCAGGCCAGTGAACGTGGAATCGTGATTGTCAATGTGACACAATGCAGTGCAGGAATGGTGGAGATGGAGCGTTACGAGACGGGATACCAGTTATTGCAGGCAGGTGTTGTCTCCGGTTACGACAGTACGACCGAGTCGGCTGTCACAAAATTAATGTTCCTGTTGGGGCACGGATATACGCCGGATGAGGTACGCGACCGGATGAACCGGTCGATGGCGGGAGAGATTACTCTGTAAGCCCCCCCTATTTGTTTTATGCATTGAACAGATTTTCCATGAATTTGTTTTGCGCGTTGAACAAATTATGCCTTATATATAATGTATACATTAAGAAAACAAAGGTCATTTTGCTGTTTTATCAGATTTCAATATTCTGTTCCAATACCAAATCCAAATCCTCTTTATATGCAAACTATTCATATTGAACGGTATTTTGTGGATTATCACAACAAAGATAGTTATTATTGTGATTTGCTTTACATAATTGAATTAAAATCGATGAGATTTGTTTTGTGCTTTGGGCTATTTATACTTACTTTTGCTCCGAAAGCAGGTTTATAGTACAATTTTGACTAGAATAAGAGACAAATGGCAAAAGAGAAAACCGTATATGTATGCAGTAACTGCGGACAAGACTCACCGAAATGGGTGGGCAAATGTCCGTCGTGTGGAGAATGGAATACGTATGTAGAAGAAATCGTACGGAAAGAACCGGCCAACCGCCGACCGGTGTCGGGCATTGAGACGCAGAAGCCCAAACCTGTTGTCCTCAGTGAAATAGAAGCGGATGATGAACCACGCATTGATATGCACGATGATGAATTGAACCGTGTGTTGGGTGGCGGACTCGTGCCGGGCTCTCTCGTCCTGATAGGCGGCGAGCCGGGAATCGGCAAATCAACGCTTGTCATGCAGACTGTACTGCATATGCCGGAGAAGAAGATTCTCTATGTATCCGGCGAAGAGAGTGCACGTCAACTGAAACTCCGCGCCGACCGCCTTTCCGGTGTTTCCAGTGATTGCCTTATCGTCTGCGAGACTTCGCTCGAACAAATTTATGTACATATCAAGAATACGAATCCCGATTTGGTTATCATCGACTCTATACAGACTATTTCTACTGAAAATATAGAATCGTCTCCCGGAAGTATCGCGCAAGTCAGGGAGTGTTCCGCATCCATTCTCCGTTTCGCCAAAGAAACACATACGCCGGTATTGCTTATCGGACATATTAATAAGGAAGGAAGCATTGCAGGCCCTAAAGTATTGGAGCATATTGTAGATACTGTCCTTCAGTTTGAAGGTGACCAACACTATATGTACCGCATTCTGCGCAGCATCAAGAACCGTTTCGGTAGTACGGCAGAATTGGGCATTTATGAAATGCGTCAGGACGGATTGCGGCAAGTGAGCAACCCTTCTGAATTATTGCTAAGTCAAGACCACGAGGGAATGAGCGGGGTTGCCATCGCTTCTGCCATTGAGGGGATACGCCCGTTCCTGATTGAGACACAGGCTTTGGTAAGTTCTGCTGTTTATGGAAATCCGCAACGTTCGGCAACCGGTTTCGATTTGAGAAGAATGAATATGCTTCTCGCCGTTCTCGAAAAGCGTGTCGGCTTCAAGCTTGCACAAAAAGACGTATTCCTGAATATTGCGGGGGGACTGAAAGTGAATGACCCGGCAATCGACTTGCCCGTTATCAGTGCTATTCTTTCTTCCAATATGGACGCAGCTATCGAACCGGAAGTCTGCATGGCGGGAGAAATCGGGCTGTCAGGAGAAATCCGTCCCGTGAACAGGATAGAACAGCGTATCGGAGAAGCTGAAAAGTTAGGTTTCAAACGTTTCCTGTTGCCGAAATATAATCTGCAAGGAATAGATACACAGAAATTGAAGATAGAGCTAGTGCCTGTCAGAAAGGTAGAAGAGGCGTTCAGAGCCTTATTCGGATAAGATAGTTATTTATTACATATCAGTTTTATCCATTTTATAATCAAAAGCAACAAAAATCAAATGATACAAGAATACCAACTCCGCGTCCTTCCCGAAATCGCAGCAAACGAACAACGGCTGAAAGAATATCTTTCTGAGGAAAAAGGGATAAATCCACGCAACATCAATGCTACCCGAATTCTGAAACGGAGTATCGATGCACGCCAACGGACTATATTTGTCAATCTGAAGGTACAGGTTTACATCAATGAAATGCCCAAAGACGACGAGTACGAACATACCATATATAATAAGGTGGAAGGAAAGCCACAAGTTATTGTAGTGGGGGCAGGCCCCGGCGGGCTATTTGCCGCCTTACGGCTTATCGAACTTGGTTTACGCCCGGTTATCGTAGAGCGCGGAAAAGACGTGCGCGAACGTAAAAAGGATTTAGCTCAAATCAGCAGGGAGCATACGATAAATCCGGAATCAAATTACAGTTTTGGCGAAGGGGGAGCAGGAGCCTATTCGGACGGAAAGCTCTATACCCGCAGCAAGAAAAGAGGAAATGTAGACAAGATATTCAATGTATTTTGCCAACATGGAGCGTCTACGGCGATATTGGCAGACGCGCATCCGCATATCGGAACAGATAAACTGCCGCGTGTCATTGAGAATATGCGGAATACAATCATCGAATGTGGCGGCGAAGTCCATTTCGAGACTCGGATGGATGCGCTGATTATTGAAAACAACGAAATAAAAGGTATCGAGACGAATACGGGAAAAACATTTCTCGGCCCTGTGATACTGGCTACGGGACATTCAGCGAGAGATGTTTACCGTTGGCTGGCCGCAAACGATGTCACGATTGAAGCAAAGGGAATTGCCGTCGGTGTCCGTTTGGAGCATCCGGCAATGTTGATTGACCAAATACAATATCACAACAAGAACGGAAGAGGAAAATACCTGCCCGCTGCCGAATATAGTTTCGTAACCCAAGCAGAAGGCAGAGGGGTGTACAGTTTCTGTATGTGTCCCGGTGGATTCATTGTTCCTGCCGCCAGCGGCTCGGAGCAAGTCGTAGTAAACGGCATGTCTCCTTCCAACCGTGGCTCACGTTGGAGCAACTCGGGAATGGTGGTAGAAATACAACCGGAAGATTTAATAAGTGGAGAGTGGAGAATGGAGAACGGAGAGTTGGCTGCGCAACAAAATGAGCAGTTATTAGCTCTTAATCCATCTCTGAGCAACTCCCGACTCTCAACTCTCAACTCCCAACTTCTCCCCGTCCTTCACTTTCAGGAAGAATTGGAACGCCAGTGTTGGTTGCAAGGTGGCAGACGGCAGACGGCTCCGGCACAACGTATGTCGGATTTCACCCGTAAGAAATTAAGTTATGACCTGCCCGAATCTTCATATGCACCGGGATTGATTTCTTCCCCGCTTCACTTTTGGATGCCGGAGTTTATCAGCAAAAGGTTATCTCTCGGTTTCCAGCAATTCGGACGCAGCAGTCATGGCTTCCTCACGAATGAGGCAGTGATGATTGGAGTAGAGACACGTACCTCTTCCCCTGTCCGCATCATACGCGACAAAGAGACATTGCAACATGTAACCGTTCGCGGGCTGTTCCCTTGCGGAGAGGGTGCAGGCTATGCCGGTGGAATTGTTTCTGCCGGAGTAGACGGAGAACGATGTGCGGAAGCGGTAGCCAACTATTTGAATCATTAACCCAAACACATAAGCCGATGAAGCCCCAACCCGAAATAGCAATTATTGAATCAAACACCCTTACTTGCCTTGGACTGAAAGGTATTTTAGAAGAAATGATTCCTATGGCAACCATACGTACTTTCCATCATTTCAACGAACTGATGGATGACACCCCGGATATGTACGCCCATTATTTTATTTCCGCACAAATTTATGTAGAGCACAATGCTTTCTTCCTTCCCCGGAAACGGAAAACCATCGTACTGGCAAGCGACAGCCCGCAATTCCAACTATCCGGCGTCCCTGTACTCAATATTCATGAATCTGAAGAAGAATTGGTGAAAAGTATATTGAAACTTCATCAACATGCCCACCACAACGGTTATCCGGTGAAAGATATGCCGCCCATGACTCCGATAGAGCCGCATCAGGAAATTTTATCCGCTCGTGAGATTGAAGTGCTTGTGTTGGTAACCAAAGGATTAATCAACAAAGAAATAGCAGACAAACTAAATATCAGTCTGACCACCGTCATCACCCACCGGAAGAATATCACGGAGAAATTAGGTATCAAATCGGTATCCGGCCTGACTATTTATGCTGTAATGAACGGGTATATTGAAGCAGACCGAATCTGATTCCTTAAAAAATAAATCACAATCCTAATAAATGAGGATTGCCAGTTAACTATATTTGCCGTTTCTTTGCACCAGACAAATTAACCGCGAATGAAGACAAAGAATATGATGCTTGCCCTCACTCTCCTAACGACAGGGACTGCATGGGCTGAAGATTTTCCGAAAGACTCACTAAAAGTAGTGGACATAGAAGAAGTGGTAGTAATCGCCACTCCGAAAGAGAACCGCAAACTGCGTGATTTACCCGTAGCCGCCACCGTTCTATCGCAAGAGAACATGCGTGCCAACCAGGTTAACTCTGTAAAAAACCTGACGGGTATTGTCCCCAACTTATTTATCCCGGATTATGGTTCCAAACTGACAACCTCTATTTATATCCGTGGAATCGGTTCACGTATCAATACTCCGTCCGTCGGACTTTATGTAGACAATATCCCTTATATTGATAAATCCGCATTCGATTTTAATTATTGTGACATCGAACGTATCGACGTACTTCGCGGCCCACAAGGAACATTGTACGGTCGTAACACGATGGGCGGGCTTATCAAAGTGCATACCAAATCGCCTTTCACTTATCAAGGAACCGATATACGAATGGGAGCAGCGACCTACAACAACTACAATGTTTCACTGACTCATTATCACCGTATATCCGACCGTTTCGCTTTCTCCACCGGAGGTTTTTATGAGCATACGGGCGGTTTCTTTGAAAATTCGGCACGAAATAATGAAAAGGTGGATAAAAGCAATGCCGGCGGCGGGCGTTTCCGTGGTATTTATATGCCGACATCGAATCTGAAAATAGATATGGCGCTTAGTTATGAATATAGCGATCAGGGTGGTTATCCTTATTATTATACCGGGATTACCCAAAACGGTATAGCAGAAGCTAAAAGAAAAGGGAAAGAGCTTACTGAAGACCGTGCCGACTACATCGGAAAGATTTCATATAACGAACGTAGCAGTTATCGCCGCGGATTAACGAATGCCGGAGTCAATTTGGAATACCAGGCACGGAACTTCATTCTTAGTGCTGTCACAGGTTATCAAAACCTGAATGACCGTATGTTCCTAGACCAGGATTTTACAGAAAAGGCAATCTATACACTAGAACAGAAACAGAAGTCTAATACTGTTTCTGAAGAGATTGTATTCAAATCAAAAGCGAATAAAAGATGGCAATGGGCAACAGGAGTTTTCGGTTTATACCAAACATTGAATACCAAAGGCCCTGTGACATTTTGGGAAGACGGGGTTAAAAATGTTATTGAAGGAAATGTAAACAACATTTTTGATGGCATGAAGCCTTCGGCTCCCAAATTACATTTGACTGTTAATAACCCTACATTATTGGTAGGTGGAGACTTCAGTACTCCTATTTGGAATGCGGCAGTTTTCCATCAATCGACATTGAATGACCTCTTTGTAAAAGGATTATCCTTTACTATCGGCTTACGTTTGGATTACGAAAAGATGAGCATGAAGTATACTTCTGTGAGCGACCCTACTGATTTCAACTTCAGCATGAAAATGATGGCTCCTCCCCCAATGCCATCTATGTCATTAGAAGCTAAAAATCTGCTCGCAAATGCCGGTTATGACGGAAAAATATCAGACGATTATGTCCAGCTTCTCCCCAAGTTCGCATTACAATACGAATGGGGAAAAGGAAACAATGTATATGCAACCGTATCAAAAGGTTATCGTTCCGGTGGCTACAACGTACAAATGTTCTCTGACCTAATCAGTGGAGATTTAAAAAACTCAATGATAGATGCCATAAAGGAAAGCGATGAGTTCTCCAAATTTGCTGCTATCATTGACCAATATGCAAAGAAAGATGAAGTTCCCGAAGTAAAAGAAGCTACTCGCTATAAACCTGAATATTCATGGAACTATGAAGTAGGAAGCCATCTGACTCTTTGGGAAGGTAAACTTTGGGCTGACCTTTCCGCTTTCTACATGGATATGCATGACCAACAGATTTCCCAGTTCGCAGCAAGTGGATTAGGACGTACGACTCTCAATGCCGGAAAAAGCCGTAGCTACGGTGCGGAAGCCTCTCTCCGTGCCAGTTTGACTAATGAACTAAGCCTGAACGTAAGCTACGGATATACTTATGCTACCTTTACAGACTACGTTGAATATGAAAAGGATAAAGAGGGAAACCTCACTGTAAAAGATGACTATAACGGCAAATATGTCCCCTTCGTTCCCAAACATACCCTGAATATCGGTGGAGAATATGCCATCACTTGTAGTCCGCGCTCCATATTCGACCGTGTAGTATTCCAAGCGAATTATAATGCTGCCGGGCGTATCTACTGGACGGAACGGAATGACGTAAGCCAATCTTTCTACGGGACATTGAACTGGAGAACGAATCTCGAAATCGGAGATGCCATGATTAGTTTTTGGGCACGCAATTTCTTGAATAAAAGCTATGCAGCTTTCTATTTTGAAACCATGAATAAAGGATTCATGCAGAAAGGGCGTCCGGTACAGTTCGGGATAGATCTTCGCTGCCGGTTCTAAAATTTCGTATAGAGTTTAAAATGATATAATTATCTTGCACACCTGCACTCTTTGCATCTATCAAATTGATACATAGAGGTATAAGTGTGTGCAAGATACCGTTGCAGATGTGTGCAAGATAAAAGTATCTTGCACGCTTTGTCTGTTTCAAAAAGTTCCTGATAATTCCCAAAAACTATGCAGTCATTTATAGAATCAAGGCATCAAATGACTTGTTCAAAGTAATGAAACAAAGTGTTTGCTATAGAGAAACACTTTGTTTCAAGTAAGTAAACACTTTGTTCCAAGCCTATGAACACTTTGTTTCAAGTGCTTGAAACAAATGGGAACTACCGTTAACAGGAATGAATAGCCAAGTAATCACAGCAGACAGCGTGCAAGATACTTTTATCTTGCACACATCTGCAACGGTATCTTGCACGCACTTATATTTCTATGTATCAATCGAATAGATGCAAAGAGTGTAGGTGTGCAAGATAATTATATCATTTTAAATCTTGATGAAGCTAAATACTTGGCTCATATCCGTGCAAAAATGGACTAAACTCAGCCAAAAGAATAAGACCGAGTTTATCAAACAAGTATCTTCTGATAAGCAATACGCTCCGTACCATCCTTTACATAGATGATACCGCAACGCTGAAACTCATGCTTCTCCAAGATATGCTGCATGACCTTATTATCCCGATGTGTATCCACCCGGACATTCGGCATCCGTTGAAAACACCAGTCCAGACAAGCTGCCGCCACCCCTTTCCTTATGCCGTTCGTTGCCAACCGGTGCACTACCCCATAAGGTTCGTCATTCAACCATGCTCCCTCATAAATATGCTGATAAGTAGGGTCATCACCCAATATAAAACAAAAAGTACCTGATATCACCCCTTGTTCATCCGCACAGACAAAGCTATGCCCCTCTTCAATCTCCTGACGGATAAATGCTTCGGACGGATAACCGTTGACCCACTGGGTAGTGTTTCCTGTCGTCCGCATAAAATTACGGGCACAGTCATAAATCTCCATTACTAAAGGAAGCTCTTTTAATTCGGTAGACCTGATATTCATCATCTAAAAAGTTATTCGGAAATGAAATAAACAATAGAATTATTCATTGATTGCCCCGCAATGCGGGCACACACCCTTCTCTTTCAATTTCTCCCCACAATGTCCGCAACGATATTTATAGCCACTATTCCGATGCACTTTCTTCGCAAAAACAAGAATGAAAAGAGCGAGGAATAAATAACCTACATATACATGAACCATCAAAATAAAGAAGAAATAGCAGAAAATACAACAGGACATCAACCCCAACAAATAAAAGATTGCCGCCGCCGGAGTCAACTGGCGGAACAAGTCATCAAGCACCGCCAATGCGACAATTAAAAATAACCAGATACTCAGCAAAAAGACTGAAAGAATGAAAGGAACTTTAAAAGGCGACAAGGTAGGATTGAAATAGAAATGTTCCCATGTTTCCGGTGTAAAAACCTGCATGGACTCATAAATCGTTGCACTGAAAGCCATCAACAGACAGAGGAACAACGGATAAACACTGTCAATATCATTGAAATACACCATCTGTAACTGTTTTCGACGGAAAGCACGAAGCAGCCAAACACCGACAAACAACGCGAATATAACCACGAAATAGGAAGCGTGCGTATCACTAAACAAATGGATGGCCTGGGAAATACTATCCGTAGGAACAAAAGACCGCTTCAGTTCCACCTCACGTATCCACCCCTGTTCATCCTGTGTATGTGCCAGTTTCACCCAAATACTATCCACACTATCGGCAGGGTGCACGGCAAATTCGGCTACCACCACGCGGTCACCCCGGTAGAGGTCAATATACGTATCCTTGATAGGCAGGCACTCCAACGAGACGGAATCCGCCGTTAATTCCAGATTCGTATTCCAGGTATAATGCCGTTCATAAAGGTAATTCAGAGAGTCCTTCGTTTTCTGCGACATCTCTTCAGAGGAAAGGTTGGGACGAGTATAATGACAAGACGAGAAGAAAAACAGCAGAACCACCACAAAGGGTACGAAAGAGACAAAGGAAAACAGATTCTCCCACCAACCATTCAAAAAGCCGGTTTCGGGAAAATGCCCTGATACGCTGTGTCCTCCGCGT
Organism: Bacteroides congonensis; assembly: GCF_900130125.1. Taxonomy (GTDB): domain Bacteria; phylum Bacteroidota; class Bacteroidia; order Bacteroidales; family Bacteroidaceae; genus Bacteroides; species Bacteroides congonensis. Next base: position 236,713 of record NZ_FQXY01000008.1, on the reverse strand, counting down.
CCTCTGTGGTGAATTATTCTCATTGCTCCGCTTTTACTTTCATTTGACAATTCTTGCAATCAAATTCCAGACGGAAACGTTTGCCATCATTCGATACCAAATAATAAGGTTCTTTATAAGGTGAGCGCACCCGCTGATGAATGGGACACCATCCCATGCTATAACGCAAACAATGTTTGCAGAACATCAATACCGCATCTTCCACCGCTTCTTTCTCGTAAGCCATAGCAACACGCTGCACCCCATGCTCTTCATAGAAAGAAGCCGCACGGCTGTTCATCACATTTCCCAAGTAGGTCAATGCCGTTTGCGGGAAAGCATGATTCGTCTGTTTCCATACAGCCAATTCCTGACGATAGTTTATCCGGCGGGCAGCTATTAACTTATCTATTGCCTGCCGGCGAAAATCAGCCAATGCCGAAGCGGGCAGAAACCAGTTTTCCGCAAATGAGACTTCTATCTCTTTCGCTTCGAAAGGCGTATTTCCTAATTTTGCAAGCTGCGTTTGCAGGTTCTCCGTCTGCGGTGTACGTGCCAATTCCTTTTCGCGGGAAAGGCTCAGCGTGACGCTGTTATCATCCTCATCGGTCAACGTCAGCGAGAAGCCGAACTCATTATCTGCGAGCAATATATTGACTGCAATCTTCCTTTCGGCCGACTTCCGTGAAAGTACACGTTCAAATTCCTGGTCGAAATTACGATACAGTGTCGTACGGGGTTTGATACGGGGCATCTCCTGTGGATACAGTTTATTGCTATCCACCCGGTTGATACGAAATCCCTGCAAACGTCCCTGCTCGTCGATATAGCAAACGCCGTCTCCATTATTAAAGGATTTCAGTCCGGCAACTGTCAGATAATTGCCACGGGCTTCCTTCATCGTTCCCATTTCCTCTCCCAATGACTTGGGAGTATCGAAAGAGGAGATTTCCTTATCACGCCCATGCAGGAAATAATGAGTAAATCCACGGCTGAAACTCTTATCCAACTGCGGTTTGAACTCATAACGGCAAGTTCCCGAAGACGCTCTTACATATTCCTGCCGACGGGCAAAGATAGCATCCAGCTTCCGGCGATAAGCAGCCGTCACATTCTTTACATAAGACACATCTTTCAGCCGCCCCTCTATCTTGAACGAAGAAGCTCCGGCATCCAGTAACTGCTCCAATTCATCACTCTGATTCATATCTTTCAGAGAAAGCAAATGTTTATCCTTAACAATTACTTTTCCGTCCGAATCAACCAGACTAAAAGGCAAGCGACAGAACTGCGCACATTCTCCCCGGTTCGCACTACGTCCGAAACAAGCCTGACTGACATAGCACTGCCCGCTATAACTGACACAAAGCGCTCCATGTACAAATACTTCCAAAGGCACTTCGGGGCAAGTATCATGTATCTTCTTTATCTCACGCAACGATAATTCCCGCGCCAGCACAACCTGGCGAAAGCCTGTTTCCCAAAGGAATTTCACCTTCTCGGGCGTACGGTTGTCCATCTGCGTACTGGCATGAAGCGGTATCGGCGGAAGATTCAGTTTGGTAATCCCCATGTCCTGTACAATCAGCGCATCCACACCAATCCGGTACAGGGCATGAATCATCTCTTCCGTCTCTTGCAGTTCCTCTTCTTTCAGAATCGTATTGACAGTGACATAGATACGTGCATTATACAAATGGGCATGCTGCACCAATGCCTCGATATCTTCCAAAGAATTCACAGCCGCCGCACGTGCACCGAACTTCGGAGCACCGATATATACGGCATCCGCACCATGATTGATAGCTTCAATACCACATTCCAGATTTTTCGCCGGAGCGAGAAGTTCTATTTTACGCTGCTTTATCATTTAATATCATTAATATTGTAAGGAGTTTCCTGATAAACGAAGTAGTTCAGCCAGTTGGAGAACAACAGGTTGGCATGGGCACGCCAACGTACCAACGGGCCTTTATCAGGGTCATCATCCACGTAATAATTACGGGGAATCTCTATCGGCAAGCCTTTATCGAGGTCACGACGATATTCCGTATCCAATGTCAAAGGAGAATATTCCGAATGACCGGTCACGAAGAACTCACGTCCGCCACGTGCCATCGCCATGTACACCCCCGCCTCTTTCGACTCGGAGAGCAACGTCAACTCCGGAACTTTCAGTATATCTTCCCGCCGCACTTCCGTATGGCGGCTGTGGGGTACATAGAAACAATCATCAAAACCACGGAAAATAGAGTGGTAAGGTTCCAATACCCGATGTTCGAAGATACCGAACATCTTCTTTTCCAGCGGATACTTGGGAATCCCGTAATGATGATACAATCCGGCTTGCGCAGCCCAGCATATATATAAGGTAGAAGTCACATGCGTACGTGCCCAGTCAAAGATTTCCGTAATCTCATCCCAATAAGTCACTTCCTCGAAGTCCATCTGTTCCACAGGGGCTCCGGTGATAATCATACCATCGTACTTCTCGTGACGCATCTGGTCGAAATCCGTATAGAACGTTTTCATATGTTCTATCGGCGTATTCTTGGACGTATGGCTCTTGATCTTCATAAAAGAAATCTCCACCTGAAGCGGAGTATTTGAAAGTAAGCGCACCAAGTCCGTTTCCGTCGTAATCTTCAACGGCATCAGGTTCAGAATCACAATCCGTAGCGGACGAATGTCCTGCTGCGTAGCGCGGGAAGTGTCGATGACGAAAATATTCTCTTCCTTCAATAGCTCTATCGCAGGTAGTTTATCGGGTAAATTTAAAGGCATAATCGCTATATATTAGTAATTTGAGCACAAAAATACGAAAAATATAGCACATAATAGGGACGTTGCTTATTTAGAAGACGTACAAATTAAGTCAATTTAATCATAGAAGCATAACAACCAATCAATAAAAGCCTTATTTTTGCGGAAGAAATTAGTACTAATAATTTAAATCTTAGAAAAATGGCTTACGTAATTAGTGACGATTGTATTGCTTGCGGAACTTGTATCGACGAGTGTCCGGTAGAAGCTATCTCTGAAGGTGATATCTATTCTATCAACCCGGATGTATGTACTGACTGTGGAACTTGCGCAGACGTTTGTCCGTCTGAAGCTATTCACCCGGCTGAATAATACAATCTACAAAAAAGTATAGGCTGCTTTCCACGGAAGGCAGCCTTTTTATTATCTCTTCCCAACAATAAAAAAACAGTGGGCGATTTCTAAGGAAACCGCCCACTGCCTTTTTATTCTATATAAGAACCGCTTATTTCAATTTAGCCAATGCTTCCTTGATACGACGGATAGCTTCCACGATATTCTCATCGCTTGTAGCATAACTCATACGGATACATTCAGGAGCACCGAAAGAAGCACCGCCTACACAAGCTACATGAGCTTCTTCGAGTAGGTACATTGCCAGGTCGTCCGAGTCTGCAATCTTACGGTCACCGTTGCTCTTTCCGAAGAAAGCGTCACATTTCGGGAACAAATAGAAAGCACCTTGCGGAACGTTCACTTCAAATCCCGGAACTTCCTTTGCCAGTTTCACAATCAGGTCACGACGACGTTCGAATGCTTTCTGCATTTCCTTTACCGGTTCCTGTGTACCTACATACGCAGCTTCAGCAGCCTTTTGAGATACGGAGCAAGGGCCTGAAGTGTATTGTCCCTGCAATTTGTTGCAAGCCTTTACAATCCATTCCGGTCCGGCGATGAAACCGATTCTCCATCCGGTCATAGCGTAAGCCTTTGACACACCGTTTACAATCACTGTACGTTCCTTCATTTCGGGGAATTGTGCAATGCTTTGGTGCGCGCCGATATAATTGATATGTTCGTAGATTTCGTCAGCAATCACGATTACCTGCGGATACTTAGCCAGTACGGCAGACAAGCCGGCCAATTCTTCTTTTGTATATACAGAACCTGTCGGATTGGACGGAGAGCAAAGAATCAACGCTTTAGTCTTCGGGGTGATGGCAGCTTCCAACTGTTCGGGAGTAATCTTGAAATCCTGTTCGATACCAGCCGAAACAATCACAGGAGTACCTTCCGCCATTTTCACCATTTCCGGGTAGCTTACCCAGTAAGGAGCCGGAACGATAACTTCGTCACCCGGATTTACCAATACGAGGATTGTATTACAAACAGACTGTTTTGCACCGTTTGCACAAGAAATCTGGGCTGCTGTATATTCCAGACCGTTTTCTTTTTTCAGTTTCTCAACAATAGCGTTGCGCAAAGCCGGATAGCCCGGTACCGGAGAGTAACGGGAGAAGTTATCATCTATGGCTTTTTTTGCAGCTTCTTTGATGTGGTCAGGAGTATTGAAATCCGGTTCTCCTACACTTAAGTTAATAACATCAACGCCTTGTGCCTTAAGCTCGTTGCTCTTCTGCGACATGGCAAGCGTCGCCGACGGCGACAAGCTGTTCAAACGATCTGATAATTGATTCATTTTGTATCTATTTTATTGTTGTTGAGTGAAAATCGTTGCAAAATAAGCGATAATATTTGATATATGAAAACAAATCGGCAATTTACTTATTAAAATGTAAAGTATGTCCCATTCTTTCTTTCTTTGTTAGCAGGTAGCGTTCATTGTACGGATTAGGAACGGTTTCAACAGGTACATTTTCTACTATTTCCAATCCATAGGCTTCAAGACCGACACGTTTCACCGGATTATTTGTCAAAAGTCTCATCTTGTGCACTCCCAGTTCGCGAAGAATCTGTGCACCTACACCATAGTCACGTTCGTCGGCGAGGTGTCCCAGGCAAATGTTAGCGTCAACAGTATCCATTCCGTCTTCCTGAAGTTTATAGGCTTTCATCTTTTCCATCAGACCGATGCCCCGGCCTTCCTGATTCAGGTAAACGACTACGCCTTTTCCTTCTTTTTCAATCATTTCCATGGCTTTATGCAACTGTTCGCCGCAGTCACAACGCTGTGAACCGAGAATGTCTCCGGTAGCGCAAGATGAATGAACACGCACCAAAATCGGTTCGTCCGCACTCCACGTACCTTTAAATATAGCCATGTGCTCCAGTCCGTTCGACTTCTGACGGAAAGGAATCAAGCGGAACATCCCATGTTCGGTAGGCATATTTACCTCTACCCCTTTCTCTACGATTGATTCCTGTTCCAAGCGGTAAGCGATCAGGTCGTGAATAGAAATCAACTTCAAGTCATATTCATCTGCCATTTTGCGAAGTTCGGGAAGACGCGCCATCGTACCGTCGTCGCTCATGATTTCCATCAAAGCGCCAGCCGGGTAGAGTCCTGCCAAACGTGCCATATCAACAGCAGCTTCCGTATGTCCTGCACGGCGAAGCACTCCCTTTTCCTGTGCATACAACGGATTGACGTGTCCCGGACGTCCGAAAGTAGCCGGTGTGGAAGTAGGATCGGCCAATGCCCGAATTGTAGCGGCACGGTCGGAAGCAGATACTCCGGTGGAGCAGCCTTCCAGTTTATCGATAGTAACCGTAAAAGGAGTTCCCAGTACGGAAGTATTATCACTCACCTGATGCGGCAAATCCAGCTCCTTGCAACGGGACACTGTGATAGGTGCGCAAAGCACTCCACGCGCGTGTTTCAACATGAAGTTTACATTCTCGGGAGTTATCTTTTCAGCGGCAATGATCAGGTCACCTTCATTTTCGCGGTCTTCATCATCTACTACTATGACAAACTTACCTTCCTTGAAGTCGGCAATCGCGTCTTCTATTCTATCCATTTTAATCTCTTCCATATCAATTATTTATTAATTTTCTGTATGATGAATTGAACTTGTTCGTTATTCTTTATAATCCGTTCCATGTCTTTCGCCAGACGAATACGGAACGCCCAAATGCGGAAATAGAAAAACAATCCCACGGGGAAAATCACCCCGGCTACCAGATTCAGCCAATAAATATGGAACGGTCGTATATGAGCAGAAACGGGAATGACTGGATAATTGTTTAATGCTCCTATCAAAGTAGCCGACTTGGTATTGGACATTTCTTCCACCAATGCTTCCAGCCTGTCATTGATAGCCATTACTTCATCATCCTTCTCACCTGCCATCCATAACTTGAAGTAATTGGGCGCTTTCGTCAACTGATTGCGGGTAACATATGCCTGACATTCCGCCGTAAGCTGTTCCAATTCTCCCGGTATGCGTCCATAGTCCGGGTCATGAATGATAACCTCTTTCTTGAACAAATGACGCACGCTACGGATTCCGGCAACCTTCTTAAACCAGTTAATATACGCATCGGCATTCAGCACCACAGAGTCCTTGTTCGATTTGTAAGTAAGGAAGATGCCCAACGGAGCGAGAACCGCACTACTTGTCCACATTCCCATCCACACAATCCATTTACCGTCACGCGCCATCTTATAACCCGTGTTATCAATGATATAATAAATGATAAACACCAGTACCGATACGATTACCGGCATACCCAGACCACCTTTGCGGATAATACCGCCTAAGGGTGCTCCGATAAAGAAGAATAGCAGACAAGAAAGGGAAATGGTAATCTTCTTATGCCATTCCGTCTTATGCTTCCGGATGGCATAGTCATTATTCTCCATTGTGAATTTCTTGAAACTAAGGTCACTGGACACATTCTCGGCACGACTGGTGGCAGAAGATAACACCTTTTGTTTCTGGGTCAGAGATGCGGCGGCATAAAGGCTGTCCACATTATACTCCTGTATATTCGCATTCTCGATTTTGACCGTATCTTCTTTGCTCAATCCATAAGATGGGCGGAAATTCCCTTCGGCCACTTCCCGGTAATACTGCCTTCCGATGCTGTCTCCCAGCACTTTCATCGAGTCGATGGAAGCCTGCAACATCGTCATATTCTTGGCACTGGACTGATTGCTCATGATACTTTCGTCCGCCATATTAAAGTCTGAGTCAAATTCAATCAATGTATGTTTCTCCCTGAATGATTCACGCCGATAGGGTACATTCTGCGATTTCATACTCTGTGCTTTCAGATTCTCAAACAAGTCGCCGCTATACAGATGCAACCAAAGATGCTGTTTGTCAGCCGTCATTTCCATACGTCCTGAGTCCGCATAGATGATATGCGCATTTTCGAATCCGTCCTTCATATTATAAATCAGGACATCATAGAGCATACCTGTTTTCCGGTTTTTCCTGGCAACTTTCAGATTATAATCCTTTATCTCGGAATAGAATACGCCTTCGGGAATATCCAGTTCCGGGGATTTCTGTTTCATCGAAAGAATCAGGGTTCCCAGTTTAGCCTGGGCAATAGGGCCAACTACGTTTTGGAAATAGAATGAAACGCCGACCAGCCCGCATACAAAGAACGCAAGCGGACGCATGATTTTGAGCAGGGAGATACCCGCAGCCTTCATCGCAAGCAGTTCGTAACGCTCACCGAAGTTACCGAAAGTAATCAAAGAAGCCAGTAGCACTGCCAACGGCAACGATACTGGCACTAATGTCAATGCGGAATAAAAGAAGAATTGAGCCATTACGCTCATCTCCAATCCTTTTCCGACCAATTCGTCTACATATCTCCACAAGAACTGCATCATAAAGATGAACAGACAAATGAAGAATGTGCCTATAAAGAGCATGAAAAAGCTCTTTACAATGAATATATCTAATTTCTTTATGCGTAGCATCTTAATAGGTTCGTGCATTTAAGACGCAAAATTAGCACAAAAAAAGGAGCATCGAAAATTTTTAGTTGAAAGTTAACTAAAAACCGCAAGTTCTTCTTAATTTAGTTACCTGTGACTCCCATAATTCTTTCATATCAGCCACTTCATCCGGCTCTGCGAAATCGGTAATTTCTAATACATAGTCACTTGTCAACTCATTATACGTCATTTTGATTTCGAAGTAATCGCGTTCGTTTTCATCATCCTGCCAACGGAAACGGATGAAAGAGAAAGCACGGATGGCTATAATCTCAGCTACCCTCTGTTCAGTTTTCCCCCAATGGAATTCTACTATCTTATCATCGGATATCACTTTGTCAGCAAACCAGTCCTCCAACCCGGTAGGTGTACTAATAGCTCCCCAAAGAATATTTTTAGAGGTTGCGTTCAATAAATATTCCAAATGAATCTTTTCCTTTTTCATAGCAATTTCGAATTGTTTTTACGTGTGCCAAGATAAATACTTTTTTCTGAATACACCGCATAAATCAGACACTTTATTTAATTATTCTTTCACTATCGGGTCTCAAACTCCCTGTTTATAGGGAAAATTAAAACCTTTCCTAAAGAAAAAAACAAAAAAAATACAGAATTGTTTTGGAGATTATAAAAAAACATCTATCTTTGCACCCGCAATCGAGAAACGATGGCGGGATAGCTCAGCTGGTTAGAGCGCATGATTCATAATCATGAGGTCCCCGGTTCAATCCCGGGTCCCGCTACCAAGTCGAAAGACTTACAGATAAGACGTTTGGAGGGCTTCCACCTCTGGGCGTTTTTCTTTTTATATACCTTCGGTTTGCGCTATGGTTTGCGCTAGCGTCAAATTCAAGGCTCAGTCTGAAAATTTGGGGGATTTGGTTAAAATATCTACTTTTGCATCATGAAAACTCCTTCTCAATCCATAGCTTTAATTGATGCCCTAAGTTTGTTCTTACCTTCGGGCTTACTTGATTATTTTACGCTTGTTGACAGTATCTCTCAAGATACCTGTTTTATCCTTTATTTGGAAGAGAAAGCTGTTATCCCTGATGAATATTCCGACCTTCATCTTCATTCCAAAGGCTTCTTTCCCGAGATTGAAGTACAAGATTTCCCTATCCGTGGAAAAGCAGTTTATTTGCGTATCAAACGTCGTCGTTGGGAAGAGCCTACAACAGGACAGACCTATAGTCGTGACTGGACTTTGGTAGCCTCCGGCACTCGCATTACAGCAGAGTTCGGAGCATTTTTAAAAGAATTACTTAGACAATCATGCCGTTAGCTGCCAAAGCGTAGCTGAACATTATTGTATGGATGGTAAACAGCTTCAGAGTCAATACAAAGAACATTTAAGTGATTATAAAGACTGGGAACAAAAAGAGCATGCCCAAGATTATATTCTTTATCCCAAGAATGTCGGCTATCGTCTTTGTATAGACGAGACAGCCCTAAGCAAGGGAGAGCTTTACACAATTATTATCAATAAGGACAAACATGGAAGAAAAGGTTCTATTGTGGCAGTCATTAAGGGGACTAAAGCGGAAGACGTTATAGCTGTACTGATGTTGATTCCGGAAGATATACGCCGGCAAGTCAAGGAAATCACTTTGGACATGGCCGCAAGCATGTATAAAATCGCCAGAAAATCAAGGAAGAAAACAAGCGGATGAAAGAAGCACGAAAGAGAGGAATTGATTATGAACCGGAAGTATTTGAGAATGGGGATACAATCAAACAACTCCTGGCCAGAAGTAGATATCTTCTTTTTAAATCACCTGATAAATGGACCAAAAGTCAGAAGATTAGAGCAGAAATTTTATTTAAACAGTTTGAGGATATCAAGCATGTATACTACTATTCACTCCAGTTAGGAAAGATATTTTCGGCTACTTATGACAAGGATGTGGCAAGAGCCAAACTCGCGTTATGGTACAATAAAATAGAAGAATATGGATATGACACATTTTCCACTGTGGCTAATTCCATTGAAAACCATTATGAAAGAATATTGAACTTCTTTGTGAACAGAAGTACGAATGCGGAGGCAGAAGCATTTAATGCCAAAATAAAGGCATTTAGAGCATCATTTAGAGGGGTAGTAGACAGAAAGTTTTTCCTATTTAGGTTAGCCAAAGTATATGCATGAGGGAATTAACACTAGTTAATCCCCCAAGATTTACAACTGAGCCAAATTCAATGTAACAAAAAGCCCCCGAAAGTTATCTATCCCGACACTTTCGAGGGCTTTTCTTATTCTATTCTTTTATTCCCATTCTATAGTCGCATTGGGTTTCGGCGACATATCATAACAAACACGATTCACATTCTTCACTTCTTTCAGAATACGGTCTGTAATTTTCATTAGGATGGGCCAATCAATCGGTTCAATGGTAGCTGTCATGGCATCTACCGTATTGACAGCACGAATAATAACAGGCCAGTCAAAAGAGCGGGCATTATCACGTACACCGACAGATTTGAAATCTGGCACTACCGTGAAGTACTGCCATACCTTCTTATCCAATCCGGCAATCTGAAATTCTTCACGCAGGATAGCGTCTGATTCACGTACAGCTTCCAAACGGTCGCGTGTGATAGCACCCAGACAACGCACACCTAAACCGGGACCGGGGAAAGGCTGGCGGTAAACCATCTCATAAGGCAAGCCCAACTCCAAACCACAGGCACGGACTTCATCCTTGAACAGTTGACGTAAAGGTTCTACAAGTTCGAATTTAAGGTCTTCGGGCAGACCGCCTACATTATGATGGGATTTCACCATTTTGGCAGTCTTTGTTCCACTTTCTACAATATCCGGATAAATAGTACCCTGAGCCAAGAAGTCGATACCATCCAGTTTGCGTGCTTCTTCTTCAAATACACGGATAAATTCACCACCGATGATTTTACGTTTTTGTTCGGGATCTTCCACGCCTGCCAGTTTATTCAGGAAACGGTCGGTGACGTCTACATAAATAAGATTTGCCTTCAACTGATTTTTGAACACTTCAACCACATCTTCAGACTCCCCTTTACGCATCAAGCCATGATTTACGTGTACACATACTAAATTGTCACCGATTGCCTTCAAAAGCAAAGCAGCTACCACAGAGCTATCCACTCCACCGGACAGAGCCAACAGCACTTTCTTATCACCTACCTGACGCTTAACCAGTTCTATCTGGTCGTTCACAAAGTTCGTCATGTTCCAGTTGGCTTCAGCTTTGCAAGTATCGAAGACGAAAGATTTCACAGCATTCTTAATAGCTTCAATATCGTCTGTAAATTCTGCCAGTTTCACTGCACACGTTGCTTTATCGTGACCGGCTGCCATGACAGGGATCCCCATTGTATAAATACCCGGATTTACATCAATGCCAACACCGTCAATCACATTATTCGGTCCGCCATTGATTATAATACCCTTTACATTGGGCAATGCTTTCAGTTCTTCCACTGTGATATCGTGAGGATAAATCTCACTATACACTCCTAACGCACGGATGGCGCGAGCCAATACCGTATTCTCATGACTACCCAAGTCAAGGATAACAATCATGTCCTGTTTCATCTGATTCTTTTTAATTATGTTATTGTCAATAGTTCGACTTTAGTTCCAACTTGTCCGCAAATATAAATATTTTAAAAGAAGCTACAATGTCCGGCTTCCCTAAAGTTTCATTTTTAATTTAATACTAAGTTCTTTCTATCCTTCAGCATCGAACCCGGCATCATTACTCCGCATACTAACATCTACAAATCAACACATTACAGTTCTCTACCATTTCCAAGTAAAGAAACGACAGTTTCCCGGCATAGATACTGTCGTTTCTCAATAAGGGAACGCCCGTATCTCTACGAGGAAACTGTAGTTTCTTTATAGGGAAACGGGCGTGTCAATTACTCATTCATATTTTGTCCTAGTTAGGACAATCGACCAAATTATAATCGGTCTTTGCATCACCATATACAGCACGTTGCGGATTGATATACAGTGATAGCTTCCAACCACCGAAGCGGGCAGGAACACAAGTGTTCGGATCGAAATTGTTATACTTCATCTTCAAAGTCGACAATTTGGGTAATAAAGAGAATACAGGTGGAAATTCTCCCGTGAAACGATTAAATTCCATTTCTATCCAAGTCAACTTTTGCAGGTTCGGAATATCCGGGAACTCTCCGCTGAACTGATTTGAAGTGATATAAAGATGCGTCAAGTTTGTCAGACGGTTGATGCTGGCAGGAAGCGGCCCTGAAAGTTTATTCCGTTGCAACTTGATTTTGATGATTTCCGTCAGCCAACCGATTTCATTAGGCAGACTTCCTTCCATATTATAATCCAACAAACTCAAATCCACCACACGAAGTTCACCGTCAACCGTATCAAAAAAGACTCCCGGCCAATTCGAATCAGACAATGGCAGTTCCGGTTTCCAGGTATATTTCCAGTTTTCTCCTTTGGTAGCCTGATAAATAGCAACTAATGCCAAGCTGTCTTTCAGTCGTCCATCAGGAATATTCTTCTGCTCTATGGTCAGTACATCTGTTTTATCGGTTTGTACAAGTGACCTTACAGTCAACAGAGCCGTGCGTTCCGTACCAGTGGCAGATACTTTTACAAATACATTCGCATTACCCTCATATTCTGTTTTTTCCAGCTCAACCCATCCCGGCGCGTCTTCAATCTTCCACTTTCCGTCTCCGTTGACAGAGAATATGAATTGTGATTCCGCACCATCAAGCATGATTTTTTTATTTGTAGGCGATATTATCTCCAACTTCAACGGACGAGCGGATTGTGTAAGCAGAATACTGTCTTTCAGTGTCGGGAACTCAACTGACTGGACATAGATATACATCGAACGGGGAACAACTGTTTCATTCTCAGTCACAATCAACGAACCGCTTCCCGATGTTTCACCTTTCTTCGTCATTACCGTACTCCATCCGTCTGCTACCTTGGTAAATGCACGCCAAGCGGTAGGACTGTTCACTTCAAACTTTACTTCGGCAAAAGATTCACCGGACAAAGGTGCTTTCAGGTCATCCGACTCAATCTTTATTTTATACCCTTCGGGGATAAAGCTGACAGCACATTGTTGTCTGACGGTCAATGTATCCAATCTCTCCTCGCCAATCGTATTACAAACTACAATCTTGCCAATACGTGTATCCCCCTTATTCTCAGGCATGGAAAAATAAATCGTATCATTATATTCTCCGGCGGTCGTGTTGCACGTCAGCCATTCGGACAGACTCTCCGCTTTCCAACGCGCGTTGGAACGAAGCAGAGCATAACCGGTTTGAGCTTCCGGGGTAAAGTTTCCCTCATTTTCAGCGTCGGCACTTATCTCTACCAAAGGGGCGTCCGCTCCAAAAAGATATTCACTTTGTTCATGGCACGCCACCAATAGAATAGCGAAAGCCGCTGATGCTAATCTTAGAATCTTATATCTCATATTTCTGAATTCGTTAGTGGTTTACTTTCTCGAGAATTATATTTTTCAAGGCATAATAAATACTCAGGTCATCCTTATCATCTATAAAAATACCTGCAAGTCCTCCGCCCATAATAAGTAACCGGTTATCCTTCTTTTCTATCTTTATAGGATCTTCAGTGAAATAACCTTCAGTTGTCAAGCCGACAGCGAACGCTTCTCCATCACCGTAATTGCCGATTTTCAATTGGCTGGGAATCGCCATGTTTCCACTATTGTCAACAGTGAAATACAAATCACCTCCCATCGTAAGAGGTAACACTTTATCTCCATTGACCAAAACCATATTTCTCATGTAATACTTATTGCTATCATCCAAGTCCTGCACTATTTCTACTCCACCCGGAGTAGAAGACAATTTAGTTCCCTCTACAAAATCCTGTGCTGTAAGTGTGTAATGCCCTGCCATGGTAACCTTCTCCACATCATCACTAATGATATAAACTTTTATACTGGAAATACCAGATTTTACTTCCGGGGTTTCAGCTTTCAGATTAACAGTAAAGGTTTTGACGACATCTGTTATCTCTTCGTTATCCATGATTCTGACTTTCAACGTAGTCTGCCCGCATACTTCAAAAGCTAATTGAGTATCAATCAGTTCATAGTCAACACCCGCTACGGCATCCCCGTCAGTTGCCGACACCTGAACCGATACTTGCAAGGGCATATCCATATTAGCGCCCGACAAGACTACGGGAATCTCAAGTATGCCGGTATTTTCGCCCACATCAATCTTGCTCTTCTGAAAACCGACACTGAGCTTTGAATACTCCACCTGTTCCGATTCGCTACAGGCAAACAGGAACATCAATATCCACAAATTATATATTATATACTTCATATTTTATCTTTTTTACTGATGTGCCACATTTATCTATCTACATCTGTCTGCGTATACGGATAGAGAGTGAAGAAACTTCCCACTACATCTTCCTCGTCAACGACTTTCACGGTTGGATTGTTAGTATCCAGACCTTGCGCATACAATCCCCATCCCCGCTCGTTCAGCAATCTGTACAGCATAGGCAGAGCTGCTTTCGCTTTGTCTCTGGCATACCCGGCATCATCGGGGTAAGCATCCAGGAACGCTTGTTCAACAGAGCCTTTCAACGAAATAATCCACATTCTGTCAGCAGATGTTTCAAATGAAACAGGGATGCGCACAAAGGTAGGATTGTCGCCATACAAGTCCTTGCTCGAGTAACTTGGATCGGAGTCGGCATAGATGATAGTCAACTCTTCCGCATATTTGAATGGAATCTTACCCATATCCTTATCAATATTTTTAGCGAAGTAAATCACATTGAGGTGCTGTTCCATCGGTGCATATGGCGGTCGCAAGTCATCGAAGTACTTTTTGAGGTTGCGTCCTATCGGGTCACCGGTAGAGTGGTAGACTTCAATACCGAGATAAAGTTTGTCGAATATGCTGAAAGGAGTCCGCTGCACGGCCGGCACTTTGTCTGTATATACCACGCGGAGTTGCTGGTGGGTAGACTCTGTGACGGCAGTTCCATCCTGACTCACGTCAAATTGCCGTATATTCCCCACGCCTTTTATCTTCAATGGTGAAACGAGTGTAAAGCCGGTCGGAGTGATATAAAAAGGAAGAATCTGCATTTGGCTGCCCGCAATTTCCGTTGACATATAGAGTACTACTCTCGATTCCGCGTCGATAAGGAACAGGCTTTCCAACAACTCCCCTTTGTACTCCAAACGTTGATATTTACCTTTACTTTCGTTGTAGTTTATCGCTTTCTTCACGTCGGCTATGCCATTGAGAGTCCAGTCCGCTTCCGAAGCCGGTTCAAAAACAAAAGTCATTATCTCTTCCGGTTTCTTTCCTACTCCCATATTCGTCTTTCCTTTCATATAGAGCTTTCCATCCCGATAGGCATCAAATATAAACTGGGTTTCGGGACTGGCGTATTTATCGAAATACCCGTCACCGTCACTATCTACATAAAACTCATTCCAAGCCGAGAACTGCGAAAAAGACTCGAATACGAGTTCGGGAAACTGCGAGTAATCGACCCGATACGTTACGGGGTCTTCAATACTGACGCCACCTATATAATAATAGTCGACCGGATCACATTTCATCGTGACCTTGCCATCGGCATCAAAATCCATGAGAATCAGCCAGCGCCCCAGTTTGTCACTGGTTCCAAAATAGGTTTTCCAACCGTGAGACGCTTCAACCAATATATTTTTGTATTCTGCTTTCACAGCCGCGATTCTTTCTTCGGGAGTCTTGTCGAACACGCTGTCCACCTCGTTGTCCGAACAGGAGTAACAGCCTGCGGCAAGTAACAAAATACCCATTATATTTTTCATTGTATTCTTCATTTTACTTCATGTTTATTTCGTTCAACCTTTGTAAGATGATTTCTCTCAAGTGAGTAAGGTCTATCGAGAAGTTACTCACGTAATACTCTTTCACCAAAGCCAGTTTCTTGTCGATATTGGCTTTGCCTTCGTCCAGAAAAGTCCGTTTGGGGTCTGATGCGATATACGTTTCCTCAAATACGGCAGGTTCCGTCAATAAATAAAGCGACACGAACTCCGCAAAATCCTCAAATTCTGAGGAAGTTCCGTAAGGTGTGAGCATTCCTCTCTGAATCGCCATATTTTGGGCTACGGAATCTATCTCATGGGTGGTAGGAGAACTGATGCCCTTTTCTATCAGTTCGGCCTGCGCATTTGTATTTATATCTTTCCATGCCTGTCCGGTATAAGTATCCTCGGTGATTTTATTGAAACCGTTAGGCATCTTGTAGGTCTGATGGATGATGTGCGAAAATTCATGATGCATGGTATGCAACTGCTGAATCACCCATTCCCTGTTTGTCAGGTCGAAATAATTCAGTTCCGTAAGAGTAATGCGTACTCCGGCATCGGCATAACCCAGTGTACGTGTGCCGTCGGCATTTCGCAGTTCCGAGCCCACGCACACAATCTCCGGCGGGAAATGCTTGCGGATAAACTCGCCACTCGCCTTCGATTCAAGAATAAACGGTTCTATCCAGAAACGACGAATCATTTCTCCTGTCGGGATAAGCACTTTGCGCATAGCCGGCGCGACGATATAATTAATATCGACATATTTATCAATCCATTGCCAGCGAACGGTAGAGCCATATTTCTCCTGAAAGTTCTCCTGAAAATAAACATCGATTTCATCTGTCGATAATTCTTTCGATTCGGGGACATAGTTCGTACTTTCGTCATCGGAACACGACATAAAACAGCAGAGCGACAAACAACAAATATATAATATACTTCTTTTCATATGCATGTTAATTACGAATTACTAAATGAGCTTCCGGTTCGGAAATATTTTTTCTTTCATTAGGCTGCAAGTCGCCATAGATAATCGCCGATTCGGGAATCTGAATAACCTTCCTCGAATCATCGGGTTGCAAAATACGGGTGACACCCGCTATGTCAGTATGCGTGACGCTCAACTTATGACGACAAATATCAAACCACCTGAGTCCTTCTTCCACAAACTCACGGCGCTTCTCGTCGAGTACCATTTTAAGACGCAGTTCGTTTGCGGGTACTCCCGGATAGAATCGCTGGTAATTCTGATATAGAATAGGATAATCCACTGTTCCGGCATAAACGGCCTTCAAATATCTGCTGAACTGGCTTTCAAATTGCGACAACTTGGTTGTTCCCATCATTGCCCAGGCTTCGAGACGGTTGAAAAAGACTTCTTCACCTCTGAAAGCAACTTCGATGACGTAAGGATAACCCGAAGAGGACGTCAGGGAAGTCTTGCGTATCAGATCCCTTTGGAACTTGGGAAGAAATGAAGAAGTTCCGCCATAGCTGTAAGATACGGAGAAACGCAAATCTCTCTGCGACAACACCAGACTGTTATACACATCCTGATTGAAGCGGTAGCCCGCATACCCCTTATAGCCATAGAGTACATCTTTACGAATCAGTAACAAATTGGACGGCAAAGTAGCTGCCGTAAACTTTCGTCCCATCATTTCGGAAGTTGTGCCGGTATAGACTTGCGTGTAATCACGTATCATCTGCGGATTATAGTCGTTACCCAAAAGTTCGGTCGCATACTTTTCGACCTTTTCATAGTCTTTCTTGAAAAGGAAAAAACGCGAAGCGAAAGCCATCAATGCCGCACGGTTAAAGTGGTACTTTCCGGAGTTCTTATAGTATTGGTCGGATACGAGTTCGATGGCTTCGAGCAGGTCTTTCTCTACAAAGTCGTAAACTTCCTGCACGGAACTGCGTTCGTAGGTAGCCAACAGGTTTTCTTCCGGTTTCGTCATTATGACAATCCCTTTGTCAGACGCGGCTGTTGCAGGGTCGTAGCTCTTTGCAAAGGTACTGACCAACATAAAATGCGCGAAAGCACGACAGGCCAAAGCTTCCCCACGAATGGCGTCCTTATAGCCGGGATTGTTTTCTTTCACTTCTTCCAAAGCTTCCAGGGCTTGATTGGCATGCGCTATCGCTTTATAGTTGCCGCTCCAGTAGAACGAAGGAGTATCCTGCCCTTCCTGTTCCACGTCCTGCCAGTTGTATGCCTGTGTCATTTCAGAACGCTGTATATTTTTAGGGTCGGCCCCTACATTGTCGCTCATCCATTCCATGAAAACGCCGCTTCCTTCGGGATAAGCATTGGTGACGAGTTCCGCTATTGTCTCGTAGCTGTTCAGGCGCAATCGGTTATCGGGAGTTTCATCCAGAAAGGAGTCACACGAAGAAAGAGCCACCACAGCAGATAGTACGACCGCTATTTTTATATATAAATACTTCATGCGTTTATTATTTAAAAGGTTAAGTTTACTGTAAAAGTATACATCCGCGATACCGGTGAAGATACTCCGCCCGAAAGATAAAATTCGGGGTCGATGCCGTTCAGTTTGCTGTCAGAGTATAGAAGCCACAGATTGGTTGCCTGGAACGACAGGTTCACATTGTGTATGCAAGTGCCTGTGAGCCATTCTTTCGGGAATCGGTAACCGATGCTCAGGTCTTTGAGACGGATAAAATCACCTTTCGCCACTCTTTCGGTGCTCTTGTTATACATTTGATACGTATATTTTCCTTCGATACGGTCGTAAGTCCGTTTATCCAAAATGGCGGGAACGGAAGTCCGGTTCTCGTCGCCCGGCATAATCCAGCGGTTCTTCAGCTCTTTCGGGAAAGAGGAGAAGTCATCGTAGTACGGATAAAACTCATCGTCCAGACGGATGACATTACCGTACTTATAAACGAATCCGAAGGATAATGTCCAGTCTTTATAACGGAATGTGTTGGTCAGGCCACCATAACCTTTAGGTTCCAACGGGCCTTCATACTTCAGTATTTTATCGACATCGTTGCGCGACTGAAGATTCATATCATAAACGATTTCATTGTTTGCCCCGTAGAAAGTAGGGATACCTTCACCATCGAGCCCCGCAAAACGAACGGAGAATAATCCTCTTTGAGGATAACCCAACATAGCCGTACCGGTATTTGCAATGGCAGTGGACATTCTTGAGAAATTGTTTAATTTGGTAATCTTACTCTTATGGAAGTTGATGTTCAGGCTCGTTTTCCAGTCAAAGTCTTTCGTACTTACGTTAACTGAATTGATGGCAAATTCAAAACCGTAAGATTTCATATTGCCGATATTTCCGAGTTTGATGGACTGTCCGCCGATTCCGGCCGTATTGACATAATCAATCAAGTCGATGGATTTACGACGATAGTGTGCAAAGTCCATCATAATCCTATTGTTGAAAAGTCCGGCCTCGAAACCAAGGTTCAGCTCGTACATTTTCTCCCAAGTGAGGTCTTTGTTTTTAAGGCCTTCTATGACGTTGTACACTTCATTGTCGGAAGGACGCAACGTCTGTTTGGCATAAATAGCCAGTTCCGCGCTGGTAGAAGGCCCCATAATACCGTTATAACCATAAGAGATTTTAGGTTTCAGGGTATTCACCACTTCCGAAATTCCTTTCATAAAGGCTTCATCGTGCATATTCCATGCCGCGCTGACATTCCACGAAGGCAGGTAACGGGCTTCTCTCGAACTACCCAACTGGTTCGAGCCGTCATAGCGGAATCCGGCGTTTACAATATATTTGCCTTTGAAAGAATAAGCGGAATTGATGAATGAAGAGATTCTTCTGTCCCGTCCTTCAGCATAATCATAATAGACTTCCCCCTGTTCTTTCAGATAATAAGTCAGGTCGGGATGAGTCACAACGACACCGCCCTTATCCCATAGGTATCCCCAACCTTCGTTCAGTCTCATTTTTCTGTCCACCTTATTGATTTCAAATCCGGCAAAGAAATTCACGACATGATCCAAACCTAACTTCGGCGAGTAGTCCGCCGTTGCTCTGAAGTAAGTATGTCGTAAATCCGCTTCATTGGTATTGTAGAATCCGCCTTCGGGCAGGATGCTATACGGATTGGCGGTAGGCAAAGAAGGATTTTGGAACAGGAAACGATTGTTGTCAATGATAGCTTGTGAGTAGTCAGCCCTGTAAGCCTCGGCCTGGTTGGAGAACTCATGGATTTTATGTTCTCTCAATGTATTTGCCGAACGGTATTGGAAAGAGCCTTTCAGGGTCAGTACTTTCAGAGGTTTGTATTCCAAATCCATTTGTGTGGATATATCTTTCACTGTGAGGTCAACAAAGTTGTGACGAAGTTCATGCAAGATATTAAAATCGGCAAAGCTCCGGCGAAAGAACTCAAGATTCCCGTTTGAATCATACGCACGCATGCTACGACTGGTGTTGAGCGCATAGTTGAAAGGGTTGATGTCAAAGTCGCGGGTGAATTCTCCCGTAGAGGTGTCAAAATTACGGTCTTTCGTTCCCGGTACTCTCTGGTCACGGATATTGGCAGACAATTTCAAGCCTATATTCAGTTTGGGAGATACAGCGAAAGTACCGCGCAATGAAGCGGTATAGCGGTTCACCTTATCAGAGGAGACTGCCATTCCATTGTCGGTATAGTAACTCAGGGAAGCATAGAAAGTAGTCTTGTCACCACCACCGGATATGCTCAGTGAATGCTGATTGACCAGCGAATTATGAAACAAGGTATTGAACCAGTCTGTATTACTGTTGGCATAAGCCGACAGAAAATCTTCGTTCAAAGAACCATTCGGCCCCCAATTGATATTCTTCCTTGTTATTTCATCAAACATTTTCCCCATAGCACCGAAGTTTTCGCTGCGGGCCACCGTAGTAATATCAATCCAACCCTTACGTTCCAACTCCTTATAGATTGACATTTCATCATCGGAGTTCATAATGTTGAAATTACGGTAATCGGGTTTCTCTTTCAAGGCGATACTACCGGTATAGTTGATAGTCAACCGGTCTTTCTTGCCTTGTTTGGTAGTGATGACAATCACTCCATTCATAGCTTGCGCACCATACAGAGAAGTGGCGGATACGTCTTTCAGGATTTCGAAACTTTCAATATCTTCGGGATTCAGACCTGCCACGCCCGAACTCAATAACGTAGAAAGATTACCGGAGGTCAGTTCTTCCGCGCTCACGCTCATCAAGTCTTCCAGAATCACACCGTCCACTACCCACAGGGGCTTATTGGTTCCGTTGATAGAAGAGTTACCGCGGATAGTAAGTACGGGGCTTGCGCCGAAAGTGCTCGAAACATTAGTGATTTGCACACCTGCCACTTTTCCTTGCAGGGAGTTGGTTACATCGGGATTTCCCTTCAGGACAGTCTCGTCCGCATTGACTTTTGAAGCAGAACCGGTGAACATTTTGCGGTTTATCTTCTGATAGCCTGTGACTACCACGTCGCCAAGACTCACGGCATCATCCTTCATTACGATATTCATGACTTTCGTGCCAATCTTCCGCTCGATTGTTTCCAATCCGACATAAGAGATTATCACCTTATCATCCAGAGAGGCTTCAAAGCTGAAGTTTCCGTCAATATCAGTAATAGTCCCCTGCGTAGTTCCTTTTATCTTGATAGAAGCACCTATTACCGGCTCTTTATTCTCATCGACAATATTTCCCTGTATAAGAGTCGGGGTCTTTTTGCTTCTTACCTGTTT
This sequence comes from Bacteroides congonensis, assembly GCF_900130125.1. GTDB lineage: Bacteria > Bacteroidota > Bacteroidia > Bacteroidales > Bacteroidaceae > Bacteroides > Bacteroides congonensis. The sequence goes on along the minus strand of NZ_FQXY01000008.1, from coordinate 215,475 downwards.
GGGAGTCAGTACGATAGTAAGATCCTGAATCCGGTAAGCAATATTCTGCGAAGGAAGCAAACTGTCCAGTACGGCAGTCAAAGCTTCATCCTTACATGAGAAACTGACCGGTTTTGACAAATTTATCAAGTCCTTCCTATACAGGAAAGTATAATGTGTTTGTCTCTCTATTGCCTTCAGGCAATTTTCAAAAGATACGTTCTCCAAATTCAAGGTTACCTTCCGGGCAGGTTGCTGCGCCGCTGTCCAAGGAGCATTGCAGAACAATAATAAGGTTATTATCAGATATTTCAAACCATAAGATATTTTATTGCTCATATTCATTTACAGTTTTATGATAGTGAGTTCATAGTGTTTATCGCACAAGAAATTGGTAAATTTCATAGAGATTTCAACCTGGGTGTTGTCCCTGCATTTGTTGGTGTTTCGATAGTAAATTTTCATAATGTATTATTTTTAGTGAATATTAGTCCCCGCCACACGATGTTTTATCGCATGGTAAAAAGATTGCTTATCTGTTTATTTACTGATTGTCAGCGTCTTTCCATTCTGTTTTATACGTATGAGCCCACAATCCTCTATCATTCGGATTATTTTATCCAAGTGCTCATATTGTTTGAAAGAACCGGTGAACGGCAATCGTTTCAGTTCCGGATTTTCGTAATAAATATCGACATCATACAAACGGCTCAATGTACTCAGTATTTCGTCAAGTTCCTTATCTTTAAAGACAAGGACTTCGTCTATCCATGATACATATTCGTAGGTGTCCACTTCTCTTACAGACAATTTATTATCTTCCACCCTGCATTGTTGTCCGGGAGCCAGGATAACTGATTCTTTCCCTAGAGAGTAGGCTATCTTTCCGCGAACCAACGTGGTCATAGGCACCTCATCCTCATAACAATGTATATTGAAAGCAGTTCCTAAAACACGGATATTTCCGGTAGGAGTTTCCACAATGAATGGTTGCGACTTGTTTTCGGTTACATCAAAAAAGAGTTCGCCTTTCGCCAATACCTTTCTTTCTTTTCCGTCAAAGTTGCTTGGGAAGGTGATTTCCGAATCTGCATTGAGCCAGACGAGAGTTCCGTCACTCAACTGCATCTTGAATCTTTTTCCCCGCAATATCTTCAATGTATTATATACTACTTCGGCAGGAGCGGTCTTCACTTGTGCATATTCCTCGATAGGCTGTTCGTCTATTCTTATAGTCCCGGATGACACGGACAACATCTTTTGAGAACTCTGCACCGGAATTTTCTCTCCACTGGCAGTTATAAGGAGTATGTCTGTCGAATCCGCCGGAACAGTATCCATTTGTTGAACGGGTACAACCGCCAGTCCCGAAGGAGAATGCGGCTCTCCGCCGTCATACATATATACAAATATGGCGGACGCGCATACAAAAGCTATCAATGCGGCTGCCGCAACATATCTATTCCAAACAATACGACGCACCGGTTTCGCAGGTTTCAGGCGCTGCATAAAGTTTGAATATGCTTCCTGAGCTTCTGCCATATCTTTTTCAATATCTACCGATGCCAGGAAATCCGGATTATTATATTTATCAAACAGTTCACGGTGGCGTGCCGACTCATCCAGCCAGTCTTCCAACTGCCTCTTTTCTTCCAAAGTTATTTCACCCGAAATACTTTTCCTGATTAATGTAGCGATATAAATAAGATGACGATTGTTCATTAATTAGTCTCCTTTCTATAAATAAAGACACATAAGAGAAAGAAAAGTGGCGCATTATTTCAAAAAAAAACGGTAACTTCTTTTTTTTTGAATAGAATCAAAATATTTTTTATGTATTTTGTCCAAAGTTGGATAATACTTATACCTTTGCAAAAAGAGAATGAACACTGTATGATATAACAGAAGGTTTTTACTTAAAAATGGCAAGACTTAACCCCGATGAAGTAATCATATCCCAAATAGCGACCGACTTCCCCGAAGGATTCCGGGCGCTTTTCATCACTTATTATAAGCCCTTATTACGTATTGCGGAGAAAATGATAGGAGTTGAATTTGCAGAGGATATCGTGCAAGACACTTTTCTCACCATTTGGAATAATAAACAGAGTTTTGACAATATCCTTTCTTTGAAATCATATCTATATACCAGTGTTCAAAATAAGTGCCTGAACGTAATACGTACTAATCAGCAGTTCGAAAAGTATAAAGTCGAGCAATCTGCCGCATTGGATGAGGAATATATCCTTGATGAAGAGGTTATCTCACAACTATACCAAAGCATAGACTTGCTGCCCGACCATTACAAAGAGGTAATGCTCAAGAGCATGGAAGGAGAATCCATTGCTAAAATAGCCCTGTCAATGGATACCACGGAAGATGCGATAAAGGCTTATAAACGGAGAGCCAAGCAGATTCTTAAAAAAGAATTGGGAGACAAAGCCTTTATCTTATTATTTCTATAAAGCCACCAACGACACGTCGTACCTTACGCTTTCAACCGTATCACAAACCGGCTTCCTCTCCCTAATTCGCTTTCCACCGTCAACGTACCGCCATGCGCTTCCACAAAATCCCTCGAAATAGACAGTCCTAGCCCGCTTCCCTGCACTTTCGTTCCGGGGACACGGAAATAACGGTCGAAGATACTTTTATGGTAGCGCGGGTCAATACCTTTGCCGAAGTCCTGAACATACAATTCAATAATATTATCTTCTTGTCTGGCACCGATGACTACATGACCGTTTTCTCTGGAATAGCGGATGGCATTGCTTAATAAGTTTGTCAACACCCAGGCAATCTTTTCGCTATCCACAAAGAGCTTTCCTATCTTCTCTTCAGGATATTCCACTTCGATTTGGATATTGAATTTATCCGCTTGCACCTGGTTGGCTTTAATGGCATACTCTATCAATTCAATCGGTTTCGTAATCTTAGGCATCAGTTGCAATTTTCCCGCTTCCACCTGAGTCATGTTCAGCAGCTCTCCGGTAATACTGAGCAAACGTTCGCTGTTCTCCTTGATACTCTTCGAGAGTTGTTCCTGTTCATCATTCAATGCGCCGACACGCTTGTCTTCCAATAGTTGAAGGCTCATCATAATAGCGGCAATCGGGGTTTTCAGTTCGTGGGAGATGGTAGAGATAAAGGTCGTTTTGGCAGAGTCCAGTTCCTTGAATTCCGTAATGTTCTTCAGCAAGATCACATCCCCCAATTTACGCGGCTCGTCCTTTTCGGCTTCTGTATTGATGATGGGGACATAAGATGCCTTGAAATAACTCTCTTTATTGTCAGCGTATATCTTCAAAGGTTCTTTTTGCTCGCCCGGCGTCACCAGTTCACGAATCAAACGGCGGAGAAGATCGTTCTTCAAGGCAAGTTCTTCCGCCGATTTACGGATTACATTCTCACGCTTCATATTCAGTACATTCAGTGCTTCCTCGTTGATAAACAGGATTTCGCGCTCCATATTCAAACCGATAACGGGGTCGTCTATACTGTTCACAATCGCTTCTATGAATTTCTTTGCCGAAAGGATGTCCGACAAAGTACTGGCACGGTATTCAGTCAAACGTTCCGCCATCCGGTTGAAACTATCGGCCACTTCACGGAATTCCTCATTATCACTCATATCCAGACGCTTCTCATAATTATGACCGGCTATTTCGAGGATTCCCTCTTTCAGTTCCTTTATCGGTTTGCTGATACTTCGGGGAAGCCAATAAAGCAATACCAGTCCGGTCAGGATACAGATACCGCCGGTAATGGAAATCCACAGCAACGCACGTTCCAGTCCGGGCATGGCGGCAGGGCTGTCCGGTTCAGTAGCCGTCAGGATTTGAAGATTCACTACTGAAAGCGTTACCAATAAAATAATCATTCCCGCCAGCATCCCGATGCCAAGAATCAGTTTCGTTTTAATATTCATAACATTCATACGATTAATATTATGCAAGTATAATCAAATCTATATTAGCTTGCGACAAATTATTCAAAAACTTTCTGTATCCCAGTATAGAACAAATGGCATATGGCAGTCTCATGTCAGGGCTACCCATACATACGGTCGAAATCTGCTTCTCCTTACAGACCTCGACAATACTCCCCAAAATATCCTTGGACTGCACCTGAACAACCTCGCCCCCCAGTTCTGTCACCAGTTTAAAATGATTCAGCAGATAACGCTGGCTTGCCAGATCAATTCTTTCCATACTTTCTTTGGGAGTCTGTACATACAAGGCGATAAACGTAGTGTTATAACGCGTTGCCAACCTTGCCGCCTTTCTGATAATCCGCCGTGGTGTCTTCTCGTGGCTACTGATGCAAGCCATAAACTTTTCATGCCGCAGCCCGACAGCCACTCCCATCACCACTTCATTCTCCACCTTTTTCTCCACCCTTAACGCCACTTCCTTCAGTGCCAGTTCGCGCAATTGCAGGATATTCTCAGTCCGGAAAAAATTGTCCAATGCTGTCTGAATCTTTTCCGGGCGATATATCTTCCCCGCTTTCAGGCGGGTAATCAGCTCTTCTGCCGTCAAGTCAATATTCACCACCTCATCCGCTTCCTGAAGAACGCTGTCGGGCACCCGCTCTTTCACTTCGATACCCGTAATCTCCTGCACCTCTTCGTTCACGCTTTCGATGTGCTGAATATTGATTGCCGAAATCACATTGATTCCCTCATCCAGCAAAGTCATTACATCCTGCCAACGCTTTTCATTCAGGCTGCCTTCCACATTGGTATGTGCCAGTTCGTCCACAATGACAATCTCCGGATGAATACGGATAATTGCGTCCGTGTCCATTTCTTCCAACTCTTTCCCCTTATAGAATATCTTGCGCCGCGGAATGACAGGCAAGCCTTCCAACAGCATTTCCGTACCGGTACGCCCGTGCGTTTCGATGTAACCAATCTGCACATCCACCCCATTCTCCAGTAATTCATGCGCTTCCTGAAGCATACGATACGACTTACCCACACCAGCTATCATTCCGATGTAAATCTTGAATTTCCCCCGGTGCGACCTTTTTATCAAATCCAGGAAATGCTGTACACTTTGTTCTCTATCATCCATTTTATCACGACTCAACTATTTATTATTTTCTTCAAGTGCAATATTCAGTTTCAGCACATTCACTTTCTCTGTTCCGAAAAGACCCAGAAATGGCTTTTCCACACTCTTGTCAACAATCTCTTTCACCTGGTGCTCTGTCAGCCCGCGTGCCTGTGCCACCCGCTTCACTTGAACATAAGCACACTGGGGAGTGATATCCGGATCAAGTCCGGAGCCGCTTGCCGTTACCATTTCAGCCGGCACATCAGCGCGGTTCAAGTAAGGATGATGAACCAGGAAGGTGTCGATACGTGCCTTCACTTCATCCAAGTATTCCTGATTCGTAGGGCCTTTGTTGCTACCAGAAGAACTTGTAGCGTCATATCCGTCGCCGGCACTGGAAGGACGCCCCCAGAAATAAATATCCTTTGTAAACATCTGGCCGACATTCGCCGCTCCCACTACCTTTCCGTTCAGCGTAACCACCTCGGCATTTCCCCTATTAGGGCCTGCCACCTGTGCAAACAGCCACAGGACAAGGATATAGAACACAGAGAAAAAGACACAAAAAGCAAGTGTTATTTTTAATGACTTCAATAAAGTTTTCATTGCTATTGCTATTTAATTAAAAGAATAAACCTACTAATAAATCAATCAACTTGATTCCGACAAAAGGAACAATCACACCGCCCACACCATAAATCAGTAGATTACGGCGAAGCAAGGCACTTGCGCCAATCGGCTTGTATTGCACGCCACGCAAAGCCAGCGGAATCAGAATCGGAATAATAATCGCGTTGAAGATGACCGCCGAAAGGATAGCGCTTTCAGGACTATGCAGATTCATGATATTCAGCGCCGCCAGTTCGGGAATGGCAACCATAAACAATGCCGGAACGATAGCGAAATACTTCGCCACGTCATTGGCGATAGAGAACGTAGTCAGCGTACCACGGGTCATCAGCAACTGCTTGCCGATTTCTACAATCTCGATCAGTTTCGTCGGGTCATTGTCCAAGTCCACCATATTTCCGGCTTCCTTGGCAGCCTGCGTACCGCTGTTCATCGCTACACCCACATTTGCCTGTGCCAGTGCGGGAGCGTCGTTTGTACCGTCACCCATCATTGCCACCAACTTACCCGCCTGCTGTTCTTTCTTGATATATTCCATCTTGTCTTCCGGTTTGGCTTCGGCAATAAAGTCATCCACACCGGCCTTTTCTGCAATATATTTTGCAGTCAGCGGATTGTCACCGGTCACCATAACCGTCTTCACACCCATCTTGCGCAGACGTTCGAAACGTTCCTGAATACCCGGTTTGATAATATCCTGCAATTCGATGACACCCACAACTTCTTTGTTGACACACACCACCAACGGAGTACCACCGTCGCTTGAGATAGCGGAAATCACATCTTCCACCTCTTTCGGGAACTTGTTTCCGGCACTTTCCACAATCTTACGGATGGCATCAAACGCACCCTTACGAATCTGTGTCCCGTCCGCCAGATCGACACCGGAGCATTTGGTTTCGGCGGTAAACTTAATCATGTGCGCTCCTGTCGTATTCAGGCTGCGCATACGGATACCCGATTCACGTCCCAATTCCACGATAGACTTTCCTTCCGGAGTCTCGTCAGACAGGGAAGCCAGCAGGCAGTTCTCCACAAAGTCGTGCAAGTCAACGCCCGGAGCCGTATGGAAGTGCGTCGCTTTACGGTTACCGATTGTAATTGTACCGGTCTTGTCAAGCAGCAACGTATCAATATCACCGGCAGTTTCTACCGCCTTACCGGATTTTGTAATCACATTGGCACGAAGCGCACGATCCATACCCGCAATACCGATGGCAGAAAGAAGTCCGCCGATAGTTGTCGGAATCAGGCACACGAACAAAGAAATAAATGAAGCAATGGTGATGACCGTATTACTATAATCGGCAAACGGCTTCAAAGTGACACACACAATGACGAAAACGAGCGTAAAACCTGCCAACAGAATAGTCAACGCTATCTCATTCGGGGTTTTCTGACGTGACGCGCCTTCTACGAGCGCAATCATCTTGTCAAGGAAACTTTCTCCCGGCTGGGTAGTCACCATCACCTTTATATGGTCAGACAGTACTTTCGTACCACCCGTTACAGAACTCTTGTCACCGCCCGCCTCACGGATTACCGGAGCAGACTCACCGGTGATGGCACTTTCGTCGATAGAAGCCAACCCTTCAATAATCTCACCATCCGACGGAATCACGTCTCCGGCATCGCAAACAAACACATCCCCTTTCTTCAACTGTGAAGAACTTACGGTAACGATTTTATCACCTTCCACTTTCTTCGCCGGAGTCTCTTCACGTGTCTTACGCAAACTGTCGGCTTGCGCCTTGCCACGAGCCTCGGCGATAGCTTCGGCAAAATTGGCAAACAGCAACGTAATGAACAGAATGACAAATACGGCAATGTTGTAAGCAAACGAACCCTGTGAGGAATTTACAATAGAGTAGAGTGTAACGAGCAGCATCACCACCGTAGCAATTTCTACCGTAAACATAATCGGATTCTTAATCATCATTCGCGGATCTAGTTTCACGAATGATTGTTTCAAGCTTTCTATAACTTGCTCCTTTGGAAACAAAGAAGCTGATTTATTATCTTTCATATCTTCTCTAATTCAGTATTACAAACTTAAATGTTCAGCAATCGTACTCAACGCATGTACCGGGAAGAATGACAGGGCGGCAATAATGAAGATAACAGCAAATGTCATTACTCCGAAAGTCAGCGTATCCGTTTTCAAGGTTCCGGCACTTTCAGGAATAAACTTCTTCTGTGCCAGCAGACCGGCTATGGCAACCTGTCCGACAATAGGAATGAAACGGCTGAGAATCAAAACGATGCCGCACGTCCAGTTCCAGAAATAAGTATTATCCCCCAAACCTTCGAAACCGGAACCGTTGTTGGCAGCACAAGAAGTATATTCATAAAGCTGCTCGCTCAAACCGTGGAATCCGGGATTATTCAACCATCCGCCTTCACTTTCCACAAATTCGGGATAATGCGCATAAATGTAACTGGAGATTGCCGTGAACACCAGAATTACAAACGGGTGAAGCAGGGCGACAATAGTGGCGATTTTCATTTCGCGGGCTTCGACTTTCTTACCCAGGAATTCCGGTGTACGCCCTACCATCAGGCCACTGATAAACACGGTAATAATAATAAACGTATAATAGTTCATCCATCCTACGCCTACACCGCCGAACCAAGTGTTGATCTGCATGTTCAACATCTCCATCATGCCGGACAAAGGCATAGTGGAATCATGCATACCATTGACAGAACCGTTGGAAGTCACCGTAGTCGTGATACTCCAAAGGGCTGTCGCGGCAGACCCCAGACGGACTTCCTTTCCTTCCATGGCTCCATTGTCCTGTGCGATACCCAGTTCGTCGATACGCGGGTTACCGCCCATTTCCTGAACCACATTGATGCAGACACCTACCAGATAAGCAAAGAGCATGACTCCGAATATGCTGTACCCCAGTTTCTTCCTGCGAGTATAAAAGCCCAACGCAAACACCATTGCCATCGGAATAATCAGGATAGACCAGCATTCTGCCATATTGGTAAGATAAGTCGGGTTTTCCAACGGATGAGAAGAGTTGACACCGAAATAACCGCCACCGTTTGTACCCAGTTGCTTGATAGGAACAATTGCGGCCGTAGGGCCTTGGGAAACCATCTGTTCCTGTCCCTCGAGTGTAGTCACTTTCATCTTTCCGTCAAATCCCATCGGCGTTCCCTGGACAATCAGTATAAAGCCCACAATCAAGGAAAGCGGCAGTAAGATACGCGTACAACTTACTACAAGGAACTGCCAGAAGTTACCGATTGTCTTCGTTGTCTTTGCGGCAATACTTTTCATGATACCTGCCATGGCAGCCATACCTGTCGCCGCGGTAATAAACTGGAAAAGCATGATAACAAACAACTGCGTAAAATAAGTCAGCCCGCTTTCGCCACTATAATGCTGCAAGTTACAGTTGACCATAAAACTAATACACGTATTGAAAGCCTGATCCGGTGTCTGCGGCCCGTTTCCATCAGGGTTCAGCGGCAACCAGCCTTGTGAAACCAACAACACCATCCCCCAAAAGAACCAGAAAGCATTCAGAATCAACAACGCTTTCAGGAACTGCTTCCAGTTCATCTCTTCCTTGGGATCAATTCCACAAACTTTATAAATGACCCTTTCGACAGGAGCCATGAAATCCGACCAAGTCTTCTCCCCCTTGTAGACTCTGGCAATGTATTTACCCAGTGGATAAGCCAAAATCACCATCAAGGCAATCTGCGCAACCACACCTAAAATTTCTGTATTCATATACTTTTTACCTTAAACTGTGTGTTAATTAAAACTTTTCGGGTTTGACGAGTACATACATCAAGTAACCGAAAATTGCAATCCCCAATACAAATAATGCTGTATACATAATCAATTCTCCTTTTCTTTAAATATTCTCAAACCAGTCTACGCATTTCCAAAACAGCCAGAAACAAACGAAACCGCTCAACAGGCAGAAAATAAATGATAATGTAATTCCCATGTTTTTTACCTTTTTAAATGGATTAATAATTCTAATTATTTGCCGGAGATAATGCCAAAGGTGTGCCAGAAAAAGGAATACAGATGTAAAGATTTGATTTACAGCATAATAAAAAGAAGGGATAGTTATGAGAAGGAAAGAAATACCCTACCATTTTGAAAGGGTTATACTATTTTGAAAAGTTATATAGAAGTTATACAGTGGAGAGATGAACGTGGAGAACAGTAGTAAAAAAGGAAATATAGAGTAAAATACGAGGTATATAGAGCAAACTATGAGATGTATAAATACAGAAAGCCCCTTGATTCTTTCGTTGAATCAAGGGGCTTCTTAAAAACGGCGGCTACCTACTCTCCCACTGTTACGCAGTACCATCGGCGTGACGAGGCTTAACTTCTCTGTTCGGAATGGGAAGAGGTGGAACCCTCGTGCTATAACCACCTGAAGAAGGTTATGACATGATGAAAAGTAAAATTAGCAACAGCTAAACGTATATATCGCGCCCCGTACAAGCTCCAAAAGAAAGTGAACGGGCAATTAGTAATGCTCGGCTATGATGTTACCACCTTTACACCTGCATCCTATCAACGTCATCGTCTTTGACGACCCTAAGAAATCTAATCTTGTGGCTGGCTTCGTACTTAGATGCTTTCAGCACTTATCCAATCCCGACTTAGATACCCAGCGATGCACCTGGCGGCACAACTGGTAAACCAGCGGTCAGTCCAACACGGTCCTCTCGTACTAGTGTCAGAGCCACGCAAATTTCATACGCCCACGATAGATAGAGACCGAACTGTCTCACGACGTTCTGAACCCAGCTCGCGTGCCACTTTAATGGGCGAACAGCCCAACCCTTGGGACCTTCTCCAGCCCCAGGATGTGACGAGCCGACATCGAGGTGCCAAACCCCTCCGTCGATATGAGCTCTTGGGAGGGATCAGCCTGTTATCCCCGGAGTACCTTTTATCCTTTGAGCGATGTCCCTTCCATACGGAAACACCGGATCACTATGCTCTAGTTTCCTACCTGATCGACGTGTATGTCTCCCAGTCAAGCGCCCTTATGCCATTACACTCTACGGACGGTTACCAATCGTCCTGAGGGCACCTTTAGAAGCCTCCGTTACACTTTTGGAGGCGACCACCCCAGTCAAACTACCCACCAAACAGTGTCCTCGCATACACGAGTTAGAACTCAAATAATCAAAGGGCCGTATTTCAACAGCGACTCCACAAATACTGGCGTACCTGCTTCGAAGTCTCCGGCCTATCCTACACATCAATTACCCAAATTCAATGTTAAGCTATAGTAAAGGTTCACGGGGTCTTTTCGTCCCATCGCGGGTAATCGGCATCTTCACCGATACTACAATTTCACTGAGCTCACGGTTGAGACAGTGTCCAGATCATTACACCATTCGTGCAGGTCGGAACTTACCCGACAAGGAATTTCGCTACCTTAGGACCGTTATAGTTACGGCCGCCGTTTACTGGGGCTTCAATTCAATGCTTCTCTTGCGATGACATCTCCTCTTAACCTTCCAGCACCGGGCAGGTGTCAGGCTGTATACGTAATCTTTCAATTTGGCACAGCCCTGTGTTTTTGTTAAACAGTTGCCTGGACCTATTCTCTGCGCCCAACTCTCGTTGGGACCCTTTATCCCGAAGTTACAGGGTCAATTTGCCTAGTTCCTTAACCGTGAATCACTCAAGCGCCTTAGTATATTCAACCCGACTACGTGTGTCCGTTTGCGGTACGGGTACCTTAATGATTAAGTTTAGCGGATTTTCTTGGGAGTATGATTACACGCACTATTACCTTATTCCGAAGAATTCGGTATACTATCAGGTTCGACTCTTGCGGTGGATTTGCCTGCCACAATCAACGTCTACACCCTTCAACGGACTATTCCGTCAGTCCGCGGCGCTGTCACTGCTCCGTCTCCACGTCACTCATCAAGGTAGTACAGGAATATTAACCTGTTCTGCCATCGGCCTCACCGTTCGGCTGAGCCTTAGGACCCGACTAACCCTGATCCGATTAGCGTTGATCAGGAAACCTTAGTCTTTCGGCGAGGGGGTTTCTCACCCCCTTTATCGTTACTTATACCTACATTTGCTTTTCCACACGCTCCAGCATACCTTACGGTACACCTTCGACGCGGAGTGGAATGCTCCCCTACCGATCCTTACTGATCCCATAGCTTCGGTAAATTGCTTGATGCCCGATTATTATCCACGCCAAACTCCTCGACTAGTGAGCTGTTACGCACTCTTTAAATGAATGGCTGCTTCCAAGCCAACATCCTAGCTGTCTTAGCAATCTGACTTCGTTAGTTCAACTTAGCAATTATTTGGGGACCTTAGCTGATGGTCTGGATTCTTCTCCTTTCGGACATGGACCTTAGCACCCATGCCCTCACTCCTGTGATAGAACTAATGCGCATTCGGAGTTTATCAAGACTTGATAGGCGGTGAAGCCCTCGCATCTTATCAGTCGCTCTACCTCACATTAGTAACTCACAAGGCTGCACCTAAATGCATTTCGGGGAGTACGAGCTATCTCCAAGTTTGATTAGCCTTTCACCCCCACCCTCAGGTCATCCGGAAGCTTTTCAACGCTTATCGGTTCGGTCCTCCAGTTAGTGTTACCTAACCTTCAACCTGCCCAAGGGTAGATCACTTGGTTTCGCGTCTACTCCTTCCGACTAATCGCCCTGTTAAGACTCGCTTTCGCTTCGGCTTCATGTCTTGAGACACTTAACCTTGCCGGAAAAAGTAACTCGTAGGTTCATTATGCAAAAGGCACGCCGTCACTCCTTACGGAGCTCCGACCGCTTGTAGGCGCACGGTTTCAGGGACTATTTCACTCTTCTGTTCGAAGTTCTTTTCACCTTTCCTTCACAGTACTGGTTCACTATCGGTCTCTCGGGAGTATTTAGCCTTACCGGATGGTCCCGGCAGATTCACGCAAGATTTCTCGTGTCCCGCGCTACTCAGGATACCACTACGCTTTATTCAGCTTCATATACCGGGCTATCACCGTCTATGGCCCCATTTTCCAAAGGGTTCTATTCACTAAACTTCATGCGACATTGTGGTCCTACAACCCCAATATTGCCGTAACAACATTGGTTTGGGCTAATCCCCGTTCGCTCGCCACTACTAGGGGAATCATTATTATTTTCTTTTCCTGCAGGTACTAAGATGTTTCAGTTCCCTGCGTTAGCTTCCAACTTGGTTGGATGACATTCCTTCAGAATGCCGGGTTGTCCCATTCGGAAATCTTCGGATCAAAGGTTATTTGCACCTACCCGAAGCTTATCGCAGCTTATCACGTCCTTCATCGCCTCCGAGAGCCAAGGCATCCGCCATGCGCCCTTGCTTACTTTCTTTCAAACTGACTTCTCGCTGTATTTCACTATTGATAGTGTATACATTAAGAACGTACGGTTCGATATATACTTTTAGCTCTTTACTAAAATTTTACTTTTTGTTTTCATCATGTCAAAGATCGTTTTTCTAGTGTGNAGAGAGAGTGGAGAATAACGGATTCGAACCGTTGACCCTCTGCGTGCAAGGCAGATGCTCTAGCCAGCTGAGCTAATCCCCCGTAAGAGTTATTCGGAGTAGTCCCAGGCAGAGTTGAACTGCCGACCTCTACATTATCAGTGTAGCGCTCTAACCAACTGAGCTATAGGACTAGTTCAACCTTGTCTACCTTCTGTTAGACTCGGCTTCTTTTTTCTCTTGTTTATCTCTATCTATACTTCTATAGATGGTTGATCTATATTTTATAAATAAACAAGTACCAGTAGTACAATAAAAACAGAACCTGATTAACCGTGAGGTTAACCTGAAAGTCAGTTGTTACGACATCGCTCCAGAAAGGAGGTGTTCCAGCCGCACCTTCCGGTACGGCTACCTTGTTACGACTTAGCCCCAATTACCAGTTTTACCCTAGGACGCTCCTTGCGGTTACGTACTTCAGGTACCCCCGGCTTTCATGGCTTGACGGGCGGTGTGTACAAGGCCCGGGAACGTATTCACCGCGCCATGGCTGATGCGCGATTACTAGCGAATCCAGCTTCACGAAGTCGGGTTGCAGACTTCGATCCGAACTGAGAGAGGTTTTTGGGATTGGCATCCTGTCACCAGGTAGCGGCCTTCTGTACCCCCCATTGTAACACGTGTGTAGCCCCGGACGTAAGGGCCGTGCTGATTTGACGTCATCCCCACCTTCCTCACATCTTACGACGGCAGTCTCTCCAGAGTCCTCAGCATGACCTGTTAGTAACTGAAGATAAGGGTTGCGCTCGTTATGGCACTTAAGCCGACACCTCACGGCACGAGCTGACGACAACCATGCAGCACCTTCACATTTGCCTTACGGCTATACTGTTTCCAATATATTCAAATGCAATTTAAGCCCGGGTAAGGTTCCTCGCGTATCATCGAATTAAACCACATGTTCCTCCGCTTGTGCGGGCCCCCGTCAATTCCTTTGAGTTTCACCGTTGCCGGCGTACTCCCCAGGTGGAATACTTAATGCTTTCGCTTGGCCGCTTGCTGTATATCGCAAACAGCGAGTATTCATCGTTTACTGTGTGGACTACCAGGGTATCTAATCCTGTTTGATACCCACACTTTCGAGCCTCAGTGTCAGTCAACAGTCCAGTGAGCTGCCTTCGCAATCGGAGTTCTTCGTGATATCTAAGCATTTCACCGCTACACCACGAATTCCGCCCACCTCTACTGTACTCAAGACTGCCAGTTTCAACTGCAATTTTACGGTTGAGCCGCAAACTTTCACAACTGACTTAACAATCCACCTACGCTCCCTTTAAACCCAATAAATCCGGATAACGCTCGGATCCTCCGTATTACCGCGGCTGCTGGCACGGAGTTAGCCGATCCTTATTCATATGGTACATACAAAATGGTATACATACCAAACTTTATTCCCATATAAAAGAAGTTTACAACCCATAGGGCCGTCATCCTTCACGCTACTTGGCTGGTTCAGGCTCGCGCCCATTGACCAATATTCCTCACTGCTGCCTCCCGTAGGAGTTTGGACCGTGTCTCAGTTCCAATGTGGGGGACCTTCCTCTCAGAACCCCTATCCATCGAAGGTTTGGTGAGCCGTTACCTCACCAACTGCCTAATGGAACGCATCCCCATCGATAACCGAAATTCTTTAATAGTTTCACCATGCGGTGAAAATATACCATCGGGTATTAATCTTTCTTTCGAAAGGCTATCCCCGAGTTATCGGCAGGTTGGATACGTGTTACTCACCCGTGCGCCGGTCGCCATCTAAAGTTTGCAAGCAAACTTTAATGCTGCCCCTCGACTTGCATGTGTTAAGCCTGTAGCTAGCGTTCATCCTGAGCCAGGATCAAACTCTTCATTGTAAAAGTATTGTTAATCATCCGGTATTGCTGATTGTTGCTCTGTTCAGGATGCCGTACAAAATTTATTGACTTCTTTCAAGTACCTGTATTTCATTTGTATTGCTACCTATGAAACAAGTATTGACGGTTCTATTTTTTAACTTGTACTACTTGTATTGTTTATCAATATTTCAAAGAACTTGTTGCTTTCGTTTTAAAAGCGGGTGCAAAGGTAAGAGGTTTATTTTTAACTGCCAAATATTTTCGGAAGTTTTTTTATTTTCTTTTTCAACTCGTTTCTCAGGCTCTCTTGCGAAAGGGAAAGAATAATTATAAAAGAAAAAGCAAAACCGCTTTCTTTGCGAATCGGACTGCAAAGATAAGAACTTTTAGATTTATCTTCCAAACTTTTTCGGAAGTTTTTTTGTTCTTATGTTTAAGCTGTCTTACGCTTTATCACTAAGTCATTTTGTCAAGGCTTTCTTCTCTCGGAAAGCGGGTGCAAAAGTACTCCGTTTTGGAATATACTCCAAATATATTCAGCTCTTTTTTTTGATTATTTTTGAATAAATAGGCTAAGTCGTTGATTGATAAGTATGTTGTAAAGCATGTTTTTTAATGAATGGAAAGGCGTGCGCGGGAACGGGTGAGCAGGTACACCTTATTATATTCACATGCGCGCGAAATGCGCGCGAAGAGATAAAGACCGGGGAGAAAAAAAGAAAGGGAATTGCAGGAGAAAAAAGATGGCAGGAAGAAAAAGACTACCGGAAAACAGAGATTCAAAGAAAGATTCCGGGGAAATTTACCATAAGCAAAGAAGGGGTATTGTAGGCAAAGGAGATTTATTATAGTTTACTGTAGACAAAGAAGGCTTACTGTAGACAAAGAAGGCTTGTTATAAACAAAGAAGATTTATTGCAGACAGAAAAGGATAGGATAAAAAGCAAGAGGATACCCGTAAGGGAAAAGTTGGGTATCCTCTCTAGGAGACAAACCAAACAAACCACTTTCACAAGCTATCTGCCGGTTCGCGACCTCCGTTATATACGCTGGTAGGATTACGAAAACTGATTCATCATCATGTCATACGACAAAATTATGAATCCGGCGCATACGGATGATTTTATCCGATTTACGCAATTCAACTCAGAGTTATTCAATTTATTGAATTCATTGGTTTTATTGAATTCATTGAATTCATTGAATTCATTAAAAGCATTCATCGCTCCGAAGATTGACTTCATTATTCCGAAGATTGGCGCAAATTAACCAGTTCTGCCCATTTGTGCAGACTCAAGTCAATTCCCCCTTTCTCCAAGGAATGCAGAGAGGAAAGAAAATATTTAATTATACGTTCAGGATCATCACACTGTTCATAAGCCAACTCACCAAGGGCATAATGCAGACGGGAAATTTGAATATAGTCGATCTGGGTACAGGAGTTATCCATGGAAGCCTCAACCAGACTATCAAGGATTTCACAAGCCTGGCTTTGTTCCCAATCCGTCAGTTCACTTATAGGCTTATGCATGATAGGGTGTTGCATCAAGCGGATGATGTTCTCTTTAAAATCGCTAATCATCGTTTTAGTCTTGTTTGCCGCATCTGTTCCCAAAGGTGCGAGGGTTTATATATAAAAAAGAGCGCAGGAACTATCTACTATATACTCTAAGATAGGTGTCCGCTAAGACCCGTTCCAGAAGCATAAGTGATAGCCCCACGCCCAATTGAGTATATAACAAAGTTATACATACAAATGTGCGTGAGACCTGTCACTCATTACCATCCTCTGGAACAAAAGTAGCGGACTTTATCTTAAGGATATAACAAATAACCGTTCTCAATAAAATTATTAAAACTTACTTTCTTCGCTAGAAAGTAAACTACGACAAAAGTAGCAATTTATATTTAGCAAACAAACAATATTGACAAAGAAATGAGCATGAGACACAAAATTATTTTGGTTATACACAAACAACTTTCAAATACACCCAATCAACCTTTTCAACTTAAAGGCAACGCATTTATAAGTTAAACTCTACAGGACACTCAGAGACTCGCTGCTCAGCACCTTCTAGAAACGATTTCGCAAAATCATTTCTCATATTCTCATTGTTTATATAGTAATTACATATAAATCAATCAGATAACACTATGAGAAATAAAATCAAATACGGCATTTCTCATACTTTTTTTACCATTTTACCTTAAAAACAGTGCATTTCTCATACGTTTATCAATCATTTCTCATAAGAAAAATAACACTTCTGAAACGAAAAAGCCATTAAACAACAACATATTTCAAGGTAAACATGAAGTCATGCACCGCTTAATCACATATTATCAAGCGGTACTTTACAACACATAAAGCAGGCATCAAGAAATCATCCCACTAATATCCGGACATCTTTCCTTAGGTATCTATATATCTTCCCTTAGTCATTGTCAAGGGCTCACTATTGTGAATAAATAGGCTAACAGCCGTAGATAAATATATCTACATATGTGAACAAATAAGCTCACACTAGTGAGCCCTTACACATGATTAAGGGAAAACATAAGAATACCAAAGGATTGACATACAATATACAAAGGCTGACATATAAGATATAAGGAACCGACATATAAGATATAAGGAGTTGGCGTATGATATATAGGAGAAAAAAGATAAAAACAGCTACTTGAAACCGAAACAAACATAAAATTATAGGCTATACGAAGCAAATAAAACACAAAAAGCAGTCGACATGGAATATGTCGACTTATCACAAAAATACATATTATACTGATTATAAATATATTATATATTAAAGGTAAAAATTACGTATGAGAGTAAAAGTTACTATCAGGGAGATATAAAGTCCTGCTCCCATAGCTGAAACGACTATGAATAAAAGGTTTCAAACGATTTATGAGAGTATGAGGGTAAAACTCAACAAAACTTTTTATGGGAAGCCTACCTACAGAAAGGCACTAACATAACTTGATAAGGCATCGAACCCATACTTTATAAATACAACAGAGCAAAAGAAGTAATAATTCGATATTGAAACAAGACTTCCACTTTCCGCAAGAACGCAAAGCATCATGTGCATAAGTCGAAACAAATTATTTCAAAACATAAGACCGGACGATTTTCAGTACATTTAAAAGCAATGGTATGCCGAGAAACAAAAAGCCTACAAATCAGAATGATACAGATAGAAATACAAAAATCCAAATTGAAAACTCCGTTTTTCCAATACATCCCTATCTTTGTGGAACGAAGGAAAAAGGGCGTATGATAAAAGAACAAACAAGAATAACTGTTTGCATACAAGAAACAAAAATAACGGTTAAAACAATACTTTGAAATGCAAAGATTGCACAAACGAATAAACAAGAAGCATGCGTCTGCAATTGTCCCTTCAGCTTTTAATTGAAAAAACAATGGAATTATGAATGATTTAAAAAGTTTTATGGAGACAGTCATACTAAGACTGGAAAGCGAAGGGCGGTATGGGACAGCCCACGTTTATCAAAGTACCCTGAATGCTATATCGCAATATTGGCATAGCAAACAGAAAGGCACAATGAAGTTGGATAAAGTTTTCACACCGGCACTTTTGCAGGGATTCGAGAGGTATCTATTAGAGAACATGCTCAGCATGAATACCGTATCTACTTATATGCGTATGCTACGGGCTATTTATCACAGGGCTACCAAAGAAAGACGAATCAAATGGAAACAAGGTTTGTTCGACACCGTATATACAGGTGTGCGGGCAGACACGAAACGAGCGCTGACACCCGGACATATGGGAAACATACTTGTTGCCCGCCAGACACTCCCCTCGCTAAGGGAAGCACAGTCATGGTTCGTACTCCTTTTCTTATTAAGAGGAATGCCGTTTATCGACCTTGCCCGACTGAGGAAATGCGACCTGCACGGGAACACCCTTATCTATAAGAGACAAAAGACCGGACGGGTAATCACCGTGAACGTGACTCCCGAAGCAATGCGGCTTATCAACCAGTTGGCCAACCGGAATCCCAGGTCACCCTACCTATTATCCATCTTACCGGATAATCCGAGGACGCAAAATACAAACGGCTTCGGAAGCAGGGAAGAATACAGACTATATCAAGCTATACTAAGAGGATTCAACAGAAAGCTGAATGAGCTTTCAAGAAGAATGAATCTCGGAGAAAAGCTATCATCTTATACAGCCCGCCACACATGGGCAACAACTGCCTATCAAAAGAAATGTGCGACAGGAGTTATCTGCAACGCCTTGGGACACTCGTCCATGAAAGTGACGGAAACGTATTTAAAAGCCTTCGAGCAAAAGGAAATAGATAGGACAAACAGAATGATAATATCTTACATTAAAAAAGAAGCCGAGAAAGGATGCGAAAATCAATATCCAACAGTTACAATTCTGTAATTCAACGATTTACATAGACTGTTACTTTGTAGGTAACGGTACACAAAAGATTCGGCAAATATATGCATTGAATTTGAAATATGAAAACAAAACTAACATTTTTTTTGCAGGTTTTTATAAAAAAGCAAAGATTTTGCTAAAATGAAAACTTTCCTAAACTAAACCAAGCAACTTTATCGCATAAATATTCCAGTCGTATCCGGGGGTTGGATACGAAAACTAAACGTACGCAACTGTGCTCACAGTGGCGCGACTCTCCTTTTGTATTTTTATCCATGCCAACCGCGCTCAGAGGACGCTTCCGACTGCCTGGGGCGACACATGCCGTTACCTACAAAGTAACGGCGCACACCACAGAGAAACAAAAATTTAAAACCAGTATGGAATATTTAAGACGAAAGCTATGCCTATTAGCCGGAAGTATTCTGATGACGTGCGCCGCATGGGGACAAATACTCCCCACCGACTCACTGACAAAGGATCCGGAAGCCTGGTACATCCATTTCAAAACAGGAAAGAGTAATCTTGATTTGGAATACAACGGCAACAGAGGTACTCTACAACGATGTATCGACAGAGTACAAGAGATTATAGACAAAAATGAGTACGTCATCGACCACATCCGCATCATCGGATATGCATCCCCCGAAGGTCCGCTGGCACTGAACATGAAGCTCAGTGCAGCCAGAGCAGATGTGTTGAAAGACTATCTGGTAGCTAAGACCGGACTTGAGCCCGGCCTGTTCGAAGTAGTGGCAGGCGGGGAAAACTGGAACGAGCTGCGTGTCATGGTCGAAAAGAGTGACATGAAGGAGAAAGCCCGCATACTGGATATTCTCAACAATACTCCCGAAGGAACGGATCCGGAAATCGCCCTCAAGAAATTGCCCGGCGGTGCTTACCGCTATATGCTGAATACTTTCTATCCGAAACTGAGAAGCGCAAGCAGTGTACAGTTACTAAAAATTGTGCCTGTCGTTGCTCCGCCCGTGGTAAAGGAAGAGATAAAAGTGGTAGAGGTGGATACTGTGAAAAGAACTCCGCAGAAACCGGTAGTACAAGAACCGGAACCTTGCCGGTGCGAACCGCCGTTTATGGCTATCAAAACCAACCTCGCTTCGTGGGCCGCGCTTATCACTCCGAACATCGAACTGGAAGCGTATCTCGGCAACCGCTATTCTATTGCCGTAGAAGGCGCATACCGCTGGCTGAAGGACAACAAAGCGAAAGGGAACAGCTACAACGTAGCATCCGTATCGCCGGAAGTGCGCATGTACATACGTGACGACCGTTCTTTCCAGGGTTCTTACTGGGGACTATACGGGCTATATGGCGAATATGACGTGAAATTCGGAAGTACGGGACGTCAGGGTAATATCCGCGGACTGGGTGTTTCTTATGGATATATCTTCAAGTTCAACCGTTTCGACTGCCTTTATTTCGACCTCGGCATCTCTGCCGGATACAACCGTCTCAAATACGACAAGTATTTCTGGTATGACCCGTGCAACGCATTCAAGCAACATAAAGGCAAGAACTATTGGGGACCAAGCAAAATCAAGGCTTCACTCGTCTGGAGATTTTAAATCATAGGAGGACCTGATTATGAGAATAGAAAAAGATACTGAAACTATGGATTTATATAACAAATATAACGTGTCTGAATGGGGAAACCGGAAAGAGACGATACAACGTAAAAGGTTGACAACAATGATTTCCGCATCTGCGGCGGCACTGTTGATACTTTCCATGCTACTGCTGAGTTCGTGTGAGAAGAAAGACCTTTGTTACCTGGATGCGCATCCGCACGTCTGCCACACCCGACTGACGCTCAAATTCAACACGGCGTGGGATAACGAACCTATTTATTCGAACTACACACGCACCGCGAGCAATGTATCGGTACGCTATGTACTGGAATTCTGGACGATGGGCGATGACGGCAGACTGGAAACGCAGCTGGAACGCAAGATTGTGAACGGCGGCACACTGAACGAAGGCAACAACAGCCAGACAGTGAACGTAGACCTTCCCGCCACAAAGATTGCCGTATTGGCATGGGCTGAACCATTGGCAAGCGGACAAACCGCAAATCCTTACTTCGACGTAACTTCACTCAGCAGTGTCAAGATGCTGGAACCGTTCGGAGCGGGAGCCACCAAAGATGCTTTCAGCGGAAGCGCCACTTGGGATTACAGCGGATACGGAGTGCCGCACTCTCACGCAAACGACCTCGACTTTACGGAAGAACTGGAACTGTTGCGCCCCTTCGGCACGTATACGGTGATTTCCAACGATATGGAAGAGTATTTTGAAAAAGCAGGCGCCGATGCACCGGAACCGCATACTGCCAAAGTGAATTACCAGATGTGGATACCGCCGATGTTCGACACTTTCCGCCAGGTGGCAAACGGTTCACAATCAGGCGCGACATTCGAGCATCCTGTAAGTGTGCATACGGAAGGGAAAGAATACAAACTGGCGGAAGACCTCATCTTTATAGGGCCGGGCGACGGAACAGACAACTATTATAACATTATAGTAGAAACTCACGCGGCAGACGGAAGCAGCATACACAAAAGCGGAAACGCGGAGATACGTATGCAACGCAACAAGCATACATTGGTATATGGCGCGTTCCTGACCGTCCGCAAGCCCAGTTCACCGGGTATCGACGATGATTTCGACGAAATAATAGAAATAGTGATACCTGATTAATGAATAATTTTTAAGGATAGGATAAGATGAAAAAATATAGGCTTATGAATCACCAGAAGTATTTCCGGATAGTATGTTTCGGTCTGTCGTTTCTCACTGCGGCATGCACCAACGAGTCGCCCTTGAATATAGGGCCGGCTGAATCTCCGGAAACCAGCGTTTCCATACAGGCAACAGTTGACACTAAGGCTGCGAACGAACCGGAAGCGGCAACGGACTACGGCGTAATCACTCGTGCCGGCGGCGACAAGCAAGTACCTGCGGGGTATCGCCTGCGCTGCAAAATCGAAGTGTATTCGACGACAACGAACCTGCGCGTAGCACAGTCCCAGCAATTTATCGACGATGACAGCGGACTGACCGGGGCTATCACTTTCCCGGACATACGATTGGCGCCCAATGATACGTACAAGGCTATCTGCTGGGCTGATTATATCGCGGCAGGGACGGTAACTGACTTGATTTACAATACATCGAAGGGGTTGAGCGACATACGCCTCATCGAGACAATCGGAACTGTTCATTCAGAAGCGGCTGCCAACGACCTGAATATAGAGGATGCCTATGCCGGACAATCCGAATCGTTCACCATCGAAGTGAATGGAGATATAAAGGAAGGCGACGAGGAGAAACTGACTTCAATCAAGTTGAGACGTCCGTTCGTGAAAGTATCTCTCCCATGGGTGAAGTTGACTGACGAGAATGGCGCTGCATGGGCAGAAGGTCTGAAGAATGTCCGAATCGTATATGAAACGGGAAGCGCATTATATACCCAATTTAATGTATGGACGGGAGAGACTTCAGGAGGAAGGACAGATCCCGAATCGCTTTATCCCAAAGAGGTTTCTTCCTTTGACAGGACATTTGCATTGCATGACTATCTGATAGTACCTGTACCGATGGCGGATGTCATTCCTTTATCTTTCTACATTTCGGCAGAAACAGCATCAGGCAGTACTCCGGTGACATTCAAACGGTATGGAAGCGGCGCGCCGGATTATTCTTCTATCTCGATCAATCTGCCCAATCCGAATTATATGCTGTTAATCAAAGGAGCGACAGAGGAACAGGAAGGAAGCGAGCGTATATATCCATTGACATTCAAAGAATATCGTCCGTAAAATTTCTTTCTATTATAACAAACAGTGACACATTTTTATTATTAACCAATTTTTTTAAAGCATGAAAAAAAGTTTATTCTGGTCGTTAATAGCTGCAACAGCTATGATGACGGCGTGCGGTGATGATGCATTTGTTGACAACCAACAGGTTGTGACAGGTGAGGAGACGCCTGTAGCGTTCAAAATTAACATGGGGAATGCGATCAGCACTTATGCAGGTACGGATTTCTCAAAGGGTGGATGGTCTAACTGGAAAGATTCCGACACAGAAATGATTGATGCAGTGAATGTACGTGCAACTTTGCAGATATTCGCTAATGGAGGGACAGCTCCATACACGCAGGTAAGAACTGTATTGACAGAAGCTCCCGGCGGCAACGACATCGACCTTCCCGAATTCCGCCTGGCGGCAGGTAACAGCTACACGGCTGTGGTATGGGTGGACTTCGTTCCGAAATCGGTGACATCTTCGAGCACTGAAAACCGCAACGACTATTATTGGAAGACTGAAAACCTGGCTAATGTTTCCGAACTGGAATTCACAGAGGGTATGATGCCTATCATCGAAACTCCTGAAGCCCGCGACGCTTACACCGGTCTTATCAAGTTCACCGTGAACGCAGACGGCACTTACAATATTGCAGAGGGAACAGAAAATAATAGTATTACAACTGCAATTCCTATCACAGCTACTCGTAAGTTCGCTAAGATCAGCTTGATTTTGACTGACTATGATAACAAGACCGAATGGGCTGACGCTTTGAACAACATTGGTGAAGAGAATATCCTCGAATACTTGGGAATGGAAGTTACTAACCTGTCAACTGGTTACAATGCTTTGACGCAGACTCCGGTTTCGGCAACTCCGACTACTAAGAATTACTTCCACCGTCCGTTTGACGTGGCTTCTGCTACCAGCACTTCTGATGATGTCAATGGTGTGAAATGGCACAAAGATGGTGATAAATACTATCCTATCTTCGACCTGAACTACGTTATCCCTGAAAAAGCAGGTAAAGATGCTACTTATTCTTTGAGCTTCAAAGGTTACAATGTAGACCAACTGGTGGCGACTGAGTTTACCAAGGCTGCTGCTGAACTGACTACTATCAATGAAGTAGCTGACGGACTCAAACTGGTAGCTGTTCGTAACGCAAGCAATGTTCCTGTAAGAACAAATGCTCACACCATCATCAAGATGAATCTGTATAAGGCATATAGCTGTACAGTCACTATCGTTGATGAGTTCACAGGCGGTACTGAAACAGTAGAAATTACTGACGATGACAAAAAACAAAGTACGGACGACCACTTCATTCCTGAAGGTGACGTAAATGGTGCGCATGTTGTAGTGGTACGCGGTGATGACGGTAAGGCTATCTCTATCGATATCACAGGTATCAACAAAGATAACTTCGACCAGGTTATTGATGATCTCGTGGCCATGAAAAACTTATCTTCTGCTGCTGATGAGACTAAACCGGTTATCAACATGAGCGGCACGGATATTCCTAACCCTGCCGATTTCTCTGACCTGACCGGCAATGTAACTAACGACATTAAGTTGACATTGACCAAAGACGGACAGGACATTATCCTGGAAGGTTTGAGCAATAACATTACTTTAGATTTGCCTAGCATCCAAAAATTTGAAGTGACTAGCACTGCTGACGTTACTATCGAAAAAGTTGTATCAAACGGTTGGCCGACAACTATCAAAGCGAAGAATGTCACTTTCGCAGGAACTACATACAACTCAGTAGCCATCACTGTTGAAAAAACTGCTACATTCAATGGCGGAGAATACAACAGCACGGTTACAGTTATTGGTTCTGAAGATACTGCAAAAGCTGTTATCAGCGGCGGTACATTCAAAGACTTTAACTCTAGCGTAAACACTACAGTTAACGGTGGTTCACTGCCTTACGTAGATAATGACGGCAACGGCGTTGCAGATTACAAGCTGACAATGAAGAACGGTAAAACTTTGACTATAAAGAAAGCAGGCACTGTATTCGGTCCTTTATTTGCTGATTCAGGAGCTGATTGCAAGTTAGTATATGACAGCCAGGACATCAAAAATCTGTACTCAGGATACGAAGGTAGCAACTGGAGCAACATTTCAGTAGCTGTATATTAATCATTCCCACTTTTTTATCTCAACAATCATAGCCGGGTATTGTCTCCTCGTATAGCCTTACCCGGCTATATTTTCCTATCTCTGATTCAAGCTACAAACAAACCCGTTATTGGTGAAATATCTTCTTCACATAGTATTATTTATCCGTTACCGGTTATTTTTCTTTTGTTGTTGCTGCCTGTTATTCAGTTCATGCAGCAATGAGGGTTATTTCTATCCCATCACCCCTCAACCGGAAAAAGAAATACAACGTATTATCATAGCCTATCTTGCCGGAGACAACAGTCTGTCGTCAGAGATTGAGCAAAAGATAGCAGCGCTTACTGTCGGATTTCTTTCGGCGGATTATTCGCAAAACCGATTATTTATCTATTATGACCGCAAACATGTATCACCCCAACTGTTGGAAATCAGTGCCGACACTGAAACCCCTCGGCAGATATTAAAAACTTATACGACACAGAACTCCGCTTCGGCAGAGGTCATGAAGCAAGTGTTGAACGATATTTTGAAAAACTATTCCGCCTCAAGCTACGGATTAATTCTGTTTTCACATGGATCTGCATGGTTGCCGGCAGGCGGTTTGGAAGAACCATACAAAGGAGAGAATTTAGAAAAAGAAGACATCGACTCTTCCCGTCGCAGTACGCGCAGTGTTTGTACCGACGGGGAGAGTGAGATGGAACTGACGGATTTTGCCGCTGCCCTTCCCCTGCCCGGTAATAAGAAATGGGATTTTATTCTTTTTGAAGGTTGCTATATGGGGAGTGTTGAGGTGGCTTATGAGCTGAAAGACAAGACGGAAGCTATCATTGCTTCTCCTACGGAAATCGTGAGTCCGGGAATGACGGAAGTGTATCCGTCCGCCCTGCCCTATCTCTTTCAGCCAACGCCCGGACTGGAGAAGTTTGCCCAAGCCTATTTCAATACATGGGATAGCAAAACGGGAGATTACCGTTCGGCTACTATCAGCGTTGTGCGAACCGGACATTTGGAAGAACTGGCACAGCTTGCCCGTGCCGCTTTTTTGCGTTGGGAGCCGGATGTCGAAACAATTTCTGCCTTACAGTGTTTTAACCGCAACGAATGGCATCTGTTCTTCGACTTTAAAGAAGCATTGCTGACGGCCAATCCCGCGCTAAGTACGTATGTGGATGACTTATGGAAGAGCATTGTTACCTATTCAGCCGCTACGCCGAGCTTCCTTCCAGGGCTGGCATATGGCTTCACGATACATGCACATAGCGGATTGAGTTGTTATGTGCCACAAAGAGATTTCTTGTATGCAAATCAAGGATACACACAAACTGCATGGTGTGGGACGGTATACCAATAGCTAATTCCCAAGAAAGCGTTCAGGGATTCCCACTTTAGCTATCAGGCACTGTCACCCCTAATGCCACACCGTGTTTTATTTTTGTTTGTTTGTATGCTAATGCTCTGCGCTGTGAAGCGCGGGGCATTCATTTTTTTAATGAATGCCCCGTTCTTTGTATGATAGATATTCAAATTTTGTATTCCTCTATCTTCCGATATAGTGTAGTAAGCCCGATTTTCAACAAGCGGGCAGTTTCCGTCTTATTCCCGTTTGTATATTCTAATACGCGGGCGATATGCCTGCGTTCCATCGCAGCCAGTTCAAAGCTGCCTGCCGTATCGTCTGAACATTCATAATGAGTATTCTGAATCTCCAAAGGAAGGTCGCAGATATCCAGTCGTCCACCCTCGCAAACAATCAGGCTGCGTTCGATGACATTTCTTAGTTCGCGGATATTTCCTTTCCAGGGTTGTTGTTCCAGGGCTTCCAGGAAAGCGGGAGTCATTTCACTGACTGTATATGAGAGTTTTTCAGAAAAACTTTTGACGAAAGCGTCAGCCAGAATCCGGATATCTCCCGAGCGCTCACGAAGAGCGGGAAGCTGTACCTGAAATACCGAAAGGCGGTAAAACAAGTCTTCGCGGAAGCGTCCGGCTTTGATTTCTTCCTGCAAGTTGCGGTTGGTAGCGGCTATAATGCGCACATTTACCCGTGTCGGTTTTGTGTCGCCTATCTTTATATATTCGCCTGTTTCAAGGATACGCAGTAATTTGGCTTGCAGTTCAAAAGCCATTTCACCGATTTCGTCGAGGAAGATAGTACCGTTGTCGGCTTCCTCAAAAAGCCCTTTCTTATCTTTCAATGCGCCGGTGAACGAGCCGGCTCTGTGTCCGAACATTTCGCTTTCCAACAATTCCTTACTGAAAGAGGAACAGTTGACTGCCACAAAATTCTGTTTGCTTCGTCTGCTGTTATAATGTATGGCCTGTGCAAAGACTTCTTTTCCCGTTCCGGTTTCGCCGGTCAACAATACGGGAACATCCGTCACAGATACCTTTTGTGCCAACAGGACTGCTTCTTTCAAGGCTTTCGATTCACCCAGGATAGAATCAAACGAATACATCCGACCGACTTTCTTCTCCAGTTTCTTCAGGCGGACATTCATTTTCGCCTTTTCTACGGCACGGCTTATCAAGGGGATAATCTTATTGTTATCATCTCCTTTCGTTATATAATCAAACGCGCCGTTTTTGATTGCCTGCACGCCGTCGGGGATATTACCGTGGGCGGTGAGAAGAATCACTTCAACGTCGGGAGCTGTTTTTTTGATAGTCAATACCAGATCAACGCCGTTTCCGTCGGGAAGAAAAACATCGCATAAAGCCACGTCGGGCGACTGGACTTCCAGTTGTTTGAGAGCAGTTTTACAATCACCTGCCTGACATACTTCATACCCCTCGAGCCCCAACATACGAGCCAAAAGGCTGCGAATCTGGACTTCATCGTCAATAATAAGAATTTTACTCATACAATTTTGCCTATATTAAATAGAAGAATGAAAAACAGGGTGTGCAAATATAAGTTTTTTCAATGAATCCATGAACATTTCACTTATACTGTTTGTTATTTCCTTAGGAAACTATTTACATTAATAAATATATGAAAGTAATCATTATCGGAGGCGTTGCAGGCGGAGCTACCACTGCTGCCCGAATCAGACGAGTAGACGAGTCAGCGGAAATCATCCTTTTGGAAAAAGGAAAGTATATATCGTATGCCAATTGCGGCTTGCCTTATTATATAGGTGGAGTTATCGAAGAACGAGACAAGTTGTTCGTTCAGACTCCCGAAGCATTTTCTACACGCTTCCGCGTAGATGTCCGCACGGAGAATGAAGTGATTTTTATCGACCGGAAAAGAAAGACAGTCACGGTGCGGCAAAGCAGCGAAGATACGTATGAAGAGAGTTACGACAAGCTGTTAATATCAACCGGTGCTTCCCCTGTACGCCCGCCCCTGCCGGGAATAGACCTGAGCGGAATCTTCACTTTGAGAAACGTTGCGGATACGGACAAAATCAAAGCATATATCGACAGCCATGCTCCGCGGCAAGCGGTAGTGGTAGGAGCCGGATTTATCGGGCTTGAAATGGCGGAGAATTTACACGCACAGGGGGCGAAGGTGTCGATTGTGGAAATGGGTAACCAAGTGATGGCTCCCATCGACTTTTCAATGGCTTCACTGGTACATCAGCATTTGATGGACAAGGGAGTCAACCTGTATCTGGAACAGGCAGTAGCTTCTTTTGAACGGGATGGAAAGGGGGTGAAGGTCACTTTCAAGAACGGTCAGTCCATTGCTGCCGATATTGTTATTTTATCTATCGGCGTACGTCCGGAAACGAACCTGGCACGGGCTGCCGGACTGACTATCGGCCCGGCCGGCGGTATTGCCGTTAATGATTATTTGCAGACGTCTGATGAATCTATTTATGCTATCGGCGACGCGATTGAATATCGCCATCCGATTACCGGAAAGCCCTGGCTTAACTATCTTGCCGGGCCTGCCAACCGTCAGGGACGTATTGCTGCAGATAATATACTGGGAGCGAAGATTGCCTATGAAGGTTCTATCGGCACTTCCATCGCCAAGGTTTTCGATATGACGGTAGCTTCTACCGGATTACCCGGAAAGCGGTTGCGGGTGGAAGGGATTGATTATATGTCGTCTACCATTCATCCGTCTTCCCACGCCGGATATTATCCGGATGCCATGCCGATGAGTATCAAGATCACTTTCGACAAACAGACGGGACGGCTGTATGGCGGGCAAATAGTCGGTTATGACGGGGTTGACAAGCGGATTGACGAACTGGCGCTTGTCATCAAGCACGAGGGAACGATTTACGACTTGATGAAAGTGGAGCAGGCTTACGCACCACCGTTCTCTTCCGCCAAAGACCCGGTAGCGCTGGCGGGATATGTGGCCGAGGATATTATCATCGGTAAAACGAACCCTATCTATTGGAGAGAACTGCGAGATATTGAAATGGAAAACAAATTCCTGCTGGATGTCCGCACTCCGGACGAATTTGCTTTAGGTACTTTGCCGGGAGCGGTGAATATTCCGTTGGATGAGCTGCGCGACCGGTTGACGGAACTGCCGAAAGACCGGATGATTTATACTTTCTGCGCGGTCGGACTGCGGGGATACCTTGCTTACCGCATCTTGACACAACACGGATTTGAGAAGGTCCGTAATCTTTCGGGCGGGCTCAAGACATATCGTGCAGCCACTGCTCCAATTATCATACATGAAGATAATGGAAGCGAAATAGAGGAAATGCCCATACAGCAAAAGGGGGCTGCTTCTGCCGCTCCCATCGCAGCCGCCAAAACCATCCGGGTAGATGCCTGCGGATTGCAATGTCCCGGCCCGATTCTGAAAATGAAAAAAACAATGGACGGATTGGCTTCGGGCGAACGGGTGGAGATTACGTCAACCGACCCGGGATTCCCGCGCGACGCCGCCGCATGGTGCAGTTCGACTGGTAATCAACTGGTTTCTAAAGAGGCATCCGGTGGAAAATCTGTCGTTATTATTGAAAAAGGAGAACCAAAATCATGCAATATTGTTACTTCTTGTGAGGGCAAAGGAAAAACTTTTATCATGTTCAGTGATGATTTGGACAAAGCTTTAGCTACCTTTGTACTCGCTAACGGCGCGGCAGCCACCGGACAGAAAGTTACAATCTTCTTTACCTTTTGGGGATTGAACGTTATCAAGAAGTTGCACAAGCCGAAAGTGGAAAAAGATATTTTTGGAAAAATGTTTGGTATGATGCTGCCGTCAAGCTCAAAGAAACTAAAACTTTCGAAGATGAGCATGGGCGGAATAGGTGGGAAAATGATGCGGTATATCATGAAGGAGAAGGGAATCGACTCACTTGAATCACTGCGCCAGCAAGCCTTGGAAAACGGAGTCGAATTTATTGCTTGCCAGATGTCAATGGACGTGATGGGAGTAAAACAAGAAGAACTCCTGGACGAGGTGACCATCGGCGGTGTGGCAACGTATATGGAACGAGCGGATAATGCCAACGTTAATCTGTTTATTTAACGGAAGTAACTAATAAAAATATATTCAAATAAGATATGAAAACAATATGTGCAATGCGTGATGTGTTCAGAGCCATGACAAGCTTTGAAACTGCATTTGAAAAAGTCTACCGGATATCGCTGAATGAGGCTATGATATTGTGTACTCTCAAGTGCTCTTCGGAGAGAATGACGGCCACCAACCTGTCAAAACAAACGGACTTGAGCCCGTCGCATACCTCGAAGATGCTTCGGATACTGGAAGAAAAGGAGTTAATCATCAGAACCCTCGGAAATGAAGACCGACGTCAAATGTATTTTCATCTGTCCCCGACGGGGAAACAACGGGTGACTGAACTGGAACTTGACAAAGTGGAGATACCGGAATTATTAAAACCGCTGTTTTAAGAAACGGATTTTCAAACAAATTTCAGTAAACAACAAAAAGATGAGCAATCCGCCTGACCATCGGCAGATTGCTCATCTTTTTTGATGGAAGCCGGAAAAAGAAAGATGTTAATTTTCCGGCAAAACTATTTTTCAGGCGAACCTTTTTATTTCTATCTTGTTGTTTGTAGCAAATGCCCCAAGGTACCAGGGCATGATTTTTATATAACCTAAACATTATAAAGATATGAAGAAATTAATTCCTATTTTATTGGCGGTCTTTTCACTCGCATCTTGCGAAAAAGACCCGGACATGGGTAAGCTGGATGACAACTATCTGGTGTACACTAACCACGACGAGAAAGCTGACTTCAAAGTTCCTACATTCTTTCTGGCTCCACAGATTCTTGTAATCAGTGACAGCAAAGAACCGGAATATCTCGAAGGAGAAGGCGCTGAACAAATTCTGGCTGCTTACACAGAAAACATGGAAGCCAGAGGTTACACGGCCGCTGCTGACAAAGAAAGCGCAGACCTTGGTATTCAAGTGAGCTACATTGCAAGTACTTATTATTTCACCAGTTATGCTCAACCTGAATGGTGGTGGGGTTATCCCGGTTACTGGGGTCCCGGTTACTGGGGCGGAAACTGGGGTGGCGGATGGTACTACCCGTACGCTGTGACTTACAGTTATAGTACCAACTCATTCCTGACAGAAATGGTGAACTTGAAAGCCGAACAAGGTGAAAGCAAAAAACTGCCTGTTGTATGGACAAGCTATCTGACCGGATTTGAAACTGGCTCTAAAGCTATCAACCGCACTCTGGCAGTGCAAGCTGTCAACCAGTCATTCACTCAGTCACCTTATCTTACTAACAAATAATCAACTACAACTGTTATGAAAACAAGAAAAAATATATACTTCAAGGTAGTAGCACTGGCGGCTATTGCCATCGCCTTCGCCATGCCGGCCAAGGCACAGTTATCCGACAATGGATATGCCAACATCGACTGGCAGTTCAATGCCCCGCTGAGCAATCATTTTGCTGACAAGGCAAGCGGCTGGGGTATGAACTTTGAAGGTGGTTATTTTGTAACTCCGAACATCGGTTTGGGACTTTTCCTGAACTATCACAGTAACCACGAATATGTAGGCCGCGAAACATTCAAAATGGCAAACGGCGATGTGACTACCGACCAGCAACATACTATCTTCCAGTTGCCTTTCGGTGCTGCAGCACGCTACCAGTGGAACCGTGGCGGTTCTTTCCAACCTTATGTCAGTGCTAAACTCGGTGCTGAATATGCGAAAGTACGCTCTAACTTCAATATGCTCGAAGCAAGAGAAAACAGTTGGGGCTTCTATGCTTCTCCTGAAGTCGGTATCAATGTATTCCCCTGGGTATACGGACCGGGCTTGCACTTTGCTTTGTACTACAGCTATGGTACCAACAAGGCTGATGTACTACATTACAGTGTAGATGGATTGAGCAACTTCGGCTTCCGCCTGGGTGTATCGTTCTAAAAAAGAACTGCAACTATCAGAATATTACGTTAATAATAAAAGAAGTAAAAGGTGACTTTTTAATATAGCCGCCTTTTACTTTCTTTTTTTTAGGCACGGATTACTTATTTCTTCTTCATCGCACCGTAGATTGCTTCCTGTATCCGTTCGCGAATATGCAGTTGGTTCAGCTTGCGGTTGGTGACATTGGGATAAATACGGTTGCTCAAAAAGACATAGACCAAGTCGTTCTCCGGATCTACCCAGGCACATGTACCAGTGAATCCGGTATGTCCGTACACCCCGGCAGGTACGCCGGAAGCACAGTTTCCTTTCTTCGGGTCTTCCATATCCGGTTTATCAAAGCCCAGCCCCCGACGGCTTATCTTTGAAGTTTCCGTTGTAAACAGATTACAGGTTTCTTTGCTCAAATAGCGTTTTCCGTCTATCTCTCCGCCATTCAACAACATCTGATAGACACGCGCCACTTCACGGGCGGTTGAGAAAAGTCCGGCATTTCCGGCAAGTCCGCCGAAGAAAGCGGAAGCCTCATCATGTACATATCCTTGCAAAGTCTCTTTCCGCAAGAAGCGGTCTTTGTTGGATGGCACGATTTCCGATTTGGCAAAACGGCGCAAAGGCAGGTAGCCTGTATGTTCCAAGCCCATCGGTTCATAAAATTCACGTTGCAAATAGGCTTCCATTGGCATTCCCGCCAACTGTTCCACCAACATTCCCAACAGGATAAAGCCTATATCACTATATACGTAGCGTTTCTGCTTCAACGGAGCTTCCACTATTTTCTCTTCTATCACTTTCCGGAAAGAGCGGTTCAGCCACAGGCTGTCGCAAATCTGAATGGTGTAATCGCCGGTCTTGACAGGGGATATGTATTCGCTTTTAAACTTGAATTTCGGATTGGCCCATGTAGCCGTTCCGATCTGTACCGGATGGTGCGCGTCTTTGCGTGCACTGAACAGCCTTCCGTCGTAACTGTCTTTATCAATAACCTCCTGATAGAAAGGAAGCCAGGGCGGCAAACCGGACTGGTGGTATAGTATCTCCCGAATCGTTATATCTTTCTTATCCGTGCGTTGCAGGAACGGCAGATAATCGGATATCTTATCGGTCAGGTTGAAACGCCCTTTATCGTAGAGTTTCATAACGGCAAGCAGTGTTCCCGTTGTTTTGGAAAGGGAAGCCAAATCGTAAATGTCCGTAGATTCGACACCGGGGCTGCCTTTTCCCGCATAAGTGCCGAAAGCCTTATCAACCATGACATGACCGTTTTTCAACACTACCACCTGACAGCCGGGATAGGCTCCCTGTTGGATACCGTCCAATGCTATGGTATCAATTTTTTTAAGAAGGGCGGACGAAAGACCATGTTCTTCGGGAATGAAATGCAAAGGAGTTTCCGGCGTGATCGTCACTCCTGCCCCTGTCGGGAATAATCCGCCTATGCTTGCTGACAACCGCCCGTCCGCCGTGGCTTTGGCAAACAGGATATCAGCCGTTTGGCGTTGCACATCGCTATTGTGACTATGCCCCAATATCACTGCCGGAGCGTGAGACACCGCATGATGAATCTGCATCATCATTTTACCGGGAGTGAAGAACAGGTAGATGGCCGGATTTTCGGGAGCGAACTTTGCGAAGAACGAATGGTAAGGAGCCAGGCGTTGTTCGCTGACGGCGATAACTATTCGTTTATAAGTAGCCAACGAATCACGCAACCGCCGGTTCTCCGCTTCTGTCTGATTAGGCCGAAGCCTAAAACGAGCCAGCGATGTATAACGTGACATTTGTTTGGCTAATACTTCTGTTTCTCCCGGCTTTCCGATTTCGAGCAACGCAAGTGTCTGCGCTTTGTCGGCATGAAGTGGCAGGATGTGATTTTTATTATTCAGCACGGTAATGGCCGCCTGGTTCAGCCGACGGATCAAATCACGTGTCTGAGGCCTGTTGATTCGCTGTTCCAGGCCGGATAGTTGAATAAACGTCTTTTTCTTGAGTCCTAATACATATTTATAGGTCAGTACTTTCCGGCATTTATTTTCAATATCTTCCCTGGCAAGTTCACCTTTTTCAACCGCTTCCAACACAGCCGGTATTTC
The DNA here is from genome assembly GCF_900130125.1 of Bacteroides congonensis. Classification (GTDB taxonomy): domain Bacteria; phylum Bacteroidota; class Bacteroidia; order Bacteroidales; family Bacteroidaceae; genus Bacteroides; species Bacteroides congonensis. The sequence continues at coordinate 180,602 of NZ_FQXY01000008.1, read as the reverse complement.
TTCTTTCAGATTTCGGGGAGCGAGTACCATGTCATTGCCGGCTTTCAATGCTTGCAAGCTGACATGGCCATTACCCGATACTCCTTTCATCGCGAGTGCGTCGGTGAATACCAGTCCTTTGAAAGCCAGCTCGTCTGTCAGCAAATCATAGACGACATTGCGGGACAAGGAAGAGGGAAGTCCGCCTACCGGTTCGATCACCGGTACTTGCAAGTGTCCTACCATCATGCCGCCCAGTCCGGCACGAATCGCTTTTTTAAAGGGGTAAAGTTCCACGCTGTCCAGGCGTTCGCGAGTGAAAGGAAGCACCGGAAGCGCTTTATGCGAATCGACATCGGTGTCGCCATGACCGGGGAAATGTTTACATACGGATAATACTCCCCCACCTTCCAGTCCATAAGCGTAAGCGATTACTTTATCTGCTACCTGCACCGGGTCTTCTCCGAAAGAACGGGTGTTGATAACCGGATTCTTGGGATTGATGTTCACATCCGCCACCGGAGCAAAATTGACCTGTACGCCAATCTGCCGGCATTGACGGGCCACTTCGCTACCGTATTCATAAATCAGTTGATTGTCACGGATACATCCCAATACCATATTTCTCGGGAAAACAGGTGTTCCGCGCAAACGCATCGCCAAGCCCCATTCGCCGTCGAAGGTTATCATCACAGGAACTTTCGCCTGCTTCTGTGCCCGATTTGTCAGTTCGACCTGAGTTTGCATTTTCCCGCCGGAGAAGAGAAGTCCGCCTACCTTGTGGGTTTCAACAGCTTCATGCAGAAGTTCCAAGTTTCGTTTGGTATCTATCGGAGCTATGGTATAGATAAATAACTGGCCTACCTTTTCTTTAAAGGAGAGTTTGTTCATTACCGAGTCTACCCAGTGACGGCAGTCTTCATCCTGAAGAGCTTTGGAAACAAGCAATGGTTCGACTGTGGCAGTATTGGTATTCTGCGCCGAACTTGTGACCTGTCCGGCAGAGAAAAGAAATAAAATCGCTAAAATTGAGGGAATTATCTTCATTTACGTTTCAAAGTCAAGTTGAGACGGCCTACACGCACACCGCTTTTTCCGGAATGCATGACGGGCACTTCCTTGCCGTCCATATTCAAATAAGTTTTCGGGCCTTTCATAAAGGTATGTGAGTGTCCGCCCAGAATCACGTCGATATTGCGTGTTTTCGCAACGAGGCGTTCGTCCATCTGAATACCCAGATGAGACAGGCACACTATCAGGTCGCATCCTTTCTTCTTCAGCAGGGCGGCTATTTCATTCGATACTTCGATAGGGTTTTCATAAATGACACCTTCGCATTTGTTTGCCTGAATCAGACCTTCCGGTTTGGCTCCCAAGCCGAATACGCCAATCTTCAAGCCATATTTTTCGAGGATTACATAAGGCTTTACGATGTCTTTCAAGGGAGTGGCGTCCAGGTTGTAGTTGGCACAAACGACCGGGAATTTCGCCATTTTGAAAAGGCGTGCCATATTATCCATGCCGAAATCAAATTCATGGTTGCCGATAGTCATGGCTTCGTAGCCCATTTCATTCATTAGTTTCACTTCCACTTCTCCCTGGAACATATTATAATAAGGTGTACCTTGGGAAATATCTCCGCAATCGAACAACAGGACATTCTTATGCTCCTTGCGGAACTGGTCGAGGAAAGCAGCCCGGCGGACAAATCCGCCTTCATCGTAATTACGGTCGCCTTTTTGGTTGATAGGCTCGATGCGGCTATGTACGTCGCTGGTCTGTAAAAGTATAAGTTCTTTGGTATCCTGCGCAAATAGGGAAAAAGCAAAGCTCAATGCAAGGCATAGCAGGAATGATATTTGAATTCTTTTCATATTCAATGTTTTTAGATTCTCCTTTTTATTTTATGGTAATGCGTCCGTCCAGTTTGGAAGTAATCATTTTGCCTTCGGCAGTCTGCTTACGGACATAGTCGAGGAATAATCCGCGCAGGGTAGCGCCGTCGGGACATTCCCGTTTCTCCGCTTGCAGGAAAGCATCCATCCGCCCGTTGCCGTCTGCCAGATAGTCGATAGTGGCTACCGTATAGAGTTGGTTGTCGTCTACGGGCTTACCGCCGATTGTTGCATTCAGCAGTTCTCCTTTCTTCGTGATTTCCAAACGGATACCGCTCACTCCTTCTCCGCGCAAAGAAGCAATCGCTTTAAAAAGGCGTTTCATGTCCGAGCCTTTCATTGTCAGGATGCAAAGGGAGTTCTCAAAAGGAAGTATTTCAAAGATTTCACTTACAGTGATTTCACCTTTCGGCAGGATATTACGCAATCCGCCCATATTCACCAGTCCCATATCGGCAGGTTTCCCCAATACCGGTGCGGCAGCCTGCTGCAAGACACTTGCAACGAGATTGGAAAGCAGACTTTCAGGCCCGCCCTTATCCATTTTCATTTCGCTGGTGCCGATGACTTCATACATCATCCCGTCAATTTTGTCCTTATAGGGTTTCAATACTTCGGTGGTTCTTTTGTCGGGATTAGCGTCCCAGGCAGAATCAATCTTAATCATACTACCTTCTACTTTTGCCACTTGATAGTGAGCAGTAGCCTCTCGTGTCGTGCGACAGGATGTAAACAGGATACCACCTGCCAATGCTGCCACAATCAGATACTTCACATAAGTCTGTTTCATGTTCGCTATTTTTATTATTTATCAAGAATCTCCTTCAAATGCTTCTGCAATATTTCTTTCGGTATTAACTGTCGCTTATACTCTGCAATCATTGTTGGGCTTAAGCTACGATTCAACGCATATTCAACGACCTGACTATCTGCGCTTTTACACAACAATATTCCTATACTCGGATTTTCATTTTCTTTCTTTACATCTCGATCCAACGCTTCAAGATAAAAATCCAACTGCCCTAGATATTCCGGCTTAAACTCGTTTATTTTTATCTCCATTGCAACCAAACATTGCAATCCACGATGAAAAAAGAGCAAATCAATCCGAAAATCTTTCATTCCTACCTGCACACGGTATTCCTCACCCACAAACAAAAAATCTTTTCCCAATTCTAATATGAAACTCTTCATCTGTTTAACCAAACCGGCCTGAAGACTTTTCTCACTGTAGTTTTCAGGCAAACCTAGAAAATCAACCATATATGTATCTTTAAAAAGTCGTCCGGCATCCGGATACGTATTTCTTAGTGCAAGCGATTGATTATTATTCCCCAGTAAGCTCCGTTCATAAACACAGGCATCAATCTGCCTGCGAAGTTCCTGATAAGTAAGGTTTTCTCTATTACTTAATAATATGTAGAAGATGCGTTCTTCAGGAGACGGGCATCCGGACATTATCTCAAGATGGGCAGACCAACCCACTTGTACCAATAAGAAGAGTACAGCAGCATCGTCGCCAAATTGCGTCAGAGCGTCTGACGCAATTGCCTGTTCTTTGATTTGCGTCGGAATGGCTGACGCAAATTCTACGGAAGAATATTCATTATAGAATCTGACCATTCTTTCAATAGAACGTTTTTCATAGCCTTTGATGCCGGGGATTTTCTCTTTGAGATATACAACAAGCATATCTATGACCTTACTCCCCCACTTAGCGGACTTGATTTTATCGGATACATATCGTCCAATTTCCCAATTACTGAGAATTATCTCATTATTCAAGGCTTTATAAGCCCGCTTTTTACGTGTATCAATTATTAATCTGATTTCATCAAATTGAGCTTGGTATTGTGTATTTGGTATGCTTACTTCCATCTTTATTTATTATTGGTAACCCAATGGGCCTTTTCTTGTTCACAGCTACAAATATACAAAAAACATTTGGCTATCTGCCAAATAATTCGTTACTTTGCACCGCTTTCGCGCAATCGCTGTCAAGAGACGAGATACTTGGTATGTTGCGTTGTAACGATGAAACAATTTAATAATAACAACAATGGATTTAATTAAAATTGCAGAAGAAGCATTCGCTACCGGTAAACAGCACCCGAGCTTCAAAGCAGGAGACACTGTAACAGTAGCATATCGTATTATTGAAGGTAACAAAGAACGTGTACAGTTGTACCGTGGTGTTGTTATCAAAATCGCCGGTCATGGAGACAAGAAACGTTTTACCGTACGTAAAATGTCAGGTACTATCGGTGTAGAAAGAATTTTCCCAATCGAATCACCGGCTATCGACAATATCGAGGTGAACAAGGTAGGTAAAGTTCGTCGCGCTAAATTGTACTACCTGCGTGCTCTTACCGGTAAGAAAGCTAGAATCAAAGAAAAAAGAGTTAATAACTAAGACTACTTTTCGATTCGAAATAAAAAAGGGAGCTTCATTCAATGTGAAGTTCCCCTTTTTTATTGGTTTATTTAACTCCGGCTCTTTTTCCTCACCGACCAGGGAGTTGTTCCCCGGTGAGAAACTGTCGTTTCCCCGGTGTGGAAACTGTTGTTTCCCGGTGCCGAAACTCATCTTCATCCAAGGCCTTTCATTCAGAACACTGTCTTCCGGCAGAGATAAAAAAATCCCCGAAAGCAACCGCTCCCAGGGATTTTCATTACCTTTATTATAAAATTGATATTATTCCTTAATATCTTTCAGTTCCCAAGCTAAAGCGCTGGCACCCAATACGGCAGCATCAGAGTCTTTCAGTTCGGAAACGAGCAATTTAGTCTTACCTTTATAGATATTCAACACATTGTCGTCGATTGACTTCAGAATCGGTTTCATGATATAATCACCCGATTTAGCCAGACCACCGAACAATACAATAGCTTCCGGACTAGAGAATGCGATAGCGTCCGCTAATGCTTCACCTAAAATGTTACCTGTAAATTCGAAGATTTCCTGTGCAAGTTTATCTCCTTGTACGGCTGCATCATATACATCTTTTGAAGTGATGTTTTCTGCAGGAATGTTACGAAGCAAACTGCTGTCTGTACGAGCAGCAAGGAATTCACGAGCCGTACGGGCTACACCGGTAGCCGAGCAGTAAGTTTCCAGACAACCTTTGCGACCGCAACCACAGATACGACCGTCACGACGGGCAATCACATGGCCTAATTCACCAGCAAAACCGTCATGGCCATACACCATCTGACCGTTGATAACGATACCGCTACCTACACCGGTACCCAGCGTAATCATGATAAAGTCTTTCATACCACGGGCTGCGCCGTAAGTCATTTCACCGATAGCGGCAGCATTCGCGTCGTTTGTCAAAGCAGTAGGAATACCCAGTCTTTCTTCAAACATGGCAGCCAGCGGAAGGATGCCTTTCCAAGGCAAGTTTGGAGCAAATTCAATCGTTCCTGTGTAATAGTTACCATTCGGAGCACCGACACCGATACCTCTGATTTTGTCAACACCACCATTGGCGATAATCAACGGAAGCAGGTTCTTGCAAACTTCGTCAGCATATTCTTCAGCAGTAGGATAACCGGCAGTTTTGATTGAGCTGCTAGCAATAATAGTTCCGCGTGCGTCTACAATTCCAAAGACGGTGTTCGTTCCGCCTATGTCAATACCTACTACGTAGGGTTTCTCCATGTTTGAATTCATGATACTTTTATTTAAAAGGGTTAGTTAATCATTAAGTTTACTGCACACAAATTACGTAAAGAAGATTGAGTCTACAAAATGTTTTTCAAAAAAAGTTCACCTGCTTTGCAACTTTTCGTATCTTTCGACCGTCTAATAGTAGAAATTCATAAGAAAACAGAAACTAAATAAAGGAAATTGTGATACAACTTACAAACGTCAACAAGACTTACAACAACGGAGCACCGCTCCATGTACTCAAAGGCATCAACCTCAAAATAGAACGGGGCGAGTTTGTTTCCATCATGGGAGCGTCAGGTTCGGGCAAATCAACCTTACTTAATATATTAGGTATTCTTGATAATTACGATACCGGAGATTATTATCTGAATAATGTACTTATCAAAAATCTCAGCGAGACCAAAGCTGCCGAATACCGGAACCGTATGATAGGATTTATCTTCCAGTCATTCAACCTGATTTCCTTTAAAGATGCCGTAGAGAATGTAGCACTTCCTTTATTCTATCAGGGGGTAAGTCGTAAGAAACGTAATGCGCTTGCACTGGAATATCTCGACCGGCTGGGTTTGAAAGAATGGGCACATCATATGCCCAACGAAATGAGCGGCGGTCAGAAACAACGTGTAGCCATCGCACGTGCACTCATCACCCAGCCACAAATTATCCTGGCGGACGAACCGACCGGAGCATTGGACAGCAAGACGTCTGTGGAAGTGATGCAGATTCTGAAAGATTTGCACCGGATGGGGATGACAATTATAGTCGTCACCCATGAGAGTGGCGTTGCCAACCAGACGGACAAGATTATACATATCAAAGATGGTATTATCGAACGAATCGAAGATAACATCGACCACGACGCTTCTCCTTTCGGCAAGGACGGCATCATGAAATAAACCAGAATCCACCACTACTATACAAACATTATCATGATTGATATTTGGCAAGAAATATACAGTACCATCAAGCGCAACAAGCTGAGGACTTTTCTCACCGGATTTGCCGTAGCATGGGGTATCTTTATGCTCATCGTCCTGCTGGGCGCAGGCAACGGGCTGATCCACGCTTTCGAAGAGTCTGCTTCGGAACGTGCACTGAACAGTATTAAAATCTATCCGGGCTGGACTTCCAAGTCTTATGACGGATTAAAAGAGGGGCGGCAGATTCAACTGGACAACAAAGATTTCCTGATTACCGATACCCATTTTCCCGACAATGTCATTACGACAGGAGCATCCATCTGGCAAGGTTCGGTCAACATCAGTTTCGGTTCGGAGTATGCCAGTGTCGGACTGGCGGGAGTCTTCCCCAACCATACGGATATGGAAACCATAAAGCTCTATAAAGGGCGTTTCATTAATGAGACGGATATAAAAGAAAGACGGAAAGTAATCGTCCTGCATAAAAAGACGGCTGAAATTCTTTTTAATAAGACACATACCGAACCTATCGGGCAATTTGTCAACATGGGAAATGTTGCCTATCAGGTAGTAGGACTTTGCAACGACAAAGGAGACAGTGGAGAGAATCCCGCTCTCATACCTTTTTCCACCCTGCAAATAATCTATAATAAAGGAGACAAGCTGAGTTGCCTGACCATCGCTACAAAAAATCTGGAAACAATCGAAGCGAATGAGAACTTTGAAAAAGAATACCGGAAAGCGCTAGGTGCCAACCACCGTTTTGATCCTACCGACCATAGTGCTATCTGGATATGGAACCGGTTCACCAATTATCTGCAACAACAGAAAGGCATGGCCATTCTACGCACCGGAATCTGGGTGATCGGTATATTCACCCTTTTAAGCGGCATTGTAGGGGTATCCAATATCATGCTGATTACCGTTAAAGAACGTACACGCGAGTTCGGTATCCGCAAGGCGTTAGGAGCTAAGCCAAGCTCAATTCTTTGGCTGATTATTGTAGAAAGCATAATCATCACCACTATATTCGGATACATCGGCATGGTAGCCGGCATCGGAGTGACCGAGTGGATGAACAACGCCTTCGGAAATCAGACAATGGATACCGGAGTGTGGACAGAAACGGTGTTCCTGAATCCGACCGTAGACATAAGAGTTGCCATACAGGCTACACTCACATTAGTAATAGCTGGTACGTTAGCCGGATTGTTCCCCGCCCGAAAGGCAGTCAGTATCCGGCCGATTGAAGCACTTAGAGCAGATTAAGAGTATGAGAATAGACATGGATACCTGTGAGGAAATCCTCATAACCATCACAAGAAACAAGACGAGAAGCCTGTTGACTGCCTTCGGCGTGTTCTGGGGAATCTTCATGCTCGTTGCCCTTATCGGCGGCGGACAGGGACTGGAAGATATGATGAAGAAGAACTTTGAAGGATTCGCCACCAATTCCGGCTTCCTCGCTTCGCAAAGGACGGGCGAAGCCTACAAGGGCTTTCGTAAAGGAAGATGGTGGGACTTGGAAGCTGTCGACATCGAACGTCTCCGTTCACAAGTCAAAGAAATAGAAGTTATTACTCCTTCCATTGCCCGCTGGGGATCGAAAGCCGTATATGAAGACAAGAAATATGATTGCAGCGTAAAGGGATTGTACCCCGACTACCTTCACATCGAATCACAAGAAATGGCTTACGGCAGGTTTATCAATGATGTGGACATAAAGGAAGCGCGCAAAGTATGCGTTATCGGAAAACGGGTTTATGAAAGTCTTTTCAAGGCAGGTGAAGACCCTTGCGGCAAGTATATCCGTGTAGACGGTATTTATTACCGGATTATCGGAATGTCTTCTTCCGAAGGAGACATGAATATACAGGGACGGGCTTCAGAAGCCGTCACCCTACCCTTCACCACCATGCAGCAAACATACAACTTGGGCGGAAGAATTGATGTTATCTGCTTCACCGTGAAACATGGTGTCAAAGTATCCGACGTTCAGCCGGAAATGGAGCAGATTATCAAAGCCGCGCATTATATCGCCCCCAATGACAAACAGGCGCTTATGTACCTGAATGCGGAAGCTATGTTTTCAATGGTTGACAACTTATTTACCGGTATCAATATATTGGTATGGATGGTTGGCTTGGGAACTTTGCTCGCCGGCGCTATCGGCGTATCCAATATCATGATGGTAACCGTTAAAGAACGTACTACTGAGATTGGTATCCGCCGGGCTATCGGAGCACGGCCGAGAGACATCATGCAGCAAATTCTCTCTGAGAGTATGGTGCTGACAACCATCGCGGGAATGTGCGGAATCTCCTTTGCCGTCATGATATTGCAACTGTTGGAAATGGGAGTAAATTCAGACGGTGGAGACACTCATTTCCAAGTCAGCTTCGGACTGGCAATCGGTACTTGTGCGTTGCTGATCGCGTTAGGTATGCTAGCAGGACTGGCACCCGCCTATCGGGCTATGGCTATCAAGCCGATTGAAGCGATCAGGGATGAGTAGAAGTTGAGAATGGAGAGTTAAGAGTTGAGAACGAAGAATTAAAAATTAAACACATATATCCAAGATGAAAAAGTATCTGAAAATCGCATTATTGGTAATCATTGCCGTAATCCTTATTGGAACGTTCGTATTCCTTTATCAGAAATCGCAGCCGAAAATTACTGTCTATGAAACAGTGAAGGCGGAAATAACAGACTTGCAAAAGACTACCGTAGCTACCGGAAAGGTGGAGCCGAGAGATGAAATCTTAATCAAGCCGCAGATTTCCGGTATTATCGACGATGTCTATAAAGAAGCGGGACAAACCGTGAAGAAAGGAGAAGTTATAGCCAAAGTGAAGGTTATCCCCGAACTCGGACAACTGAACGCCGCAGAAAGCCGTGTACGGCTGGCAGAAATCAACACCACACAGGCTGAGACGGATTTTAACCGTATCAAAAAGTTGTATGACGACCAGCTTATCAGCCGGGAAGAGTATGAAAAAAGCGAAATTGCCCTAAAACAGGCACGTGAAGAAAAACAGACTGCCAAAGACAATCTGGAAATCATCAAAGAAGGAATCACTAAGAATAATGCTTCCTTCAGCAGCACCATGATTCGTTCCACGATTGACGGATTGATTCTGGATGTGCCCGTAAAAGCCGGTAACTCGGTTATTATGAGTAATACTTTTAATGACGGAACGACTATCGCTACGGTAGCCAATATGAATGACCTGATTTTCCGTGGTAACATTGACGAAACCGAAGTGGGACGTATTCATGAACAGATGCCGATAAAACTGACAATCGGTGCTTTACAGAATTTGACTTTCAACGCTATTCTGGAATATATATCTCCGAAAGGAGTAGAAACAAACGGAGCCAACCAGTTTGAAATCAAGGCTGCGATTTCCGTACCGGATTCCGTTCAAATCCGTTCCGGTTACTCTGCCAACGCGGAAATCGTGCTGCAACGTGCCAATCAGGTGTTGGCTGTGCCCGAAAGTACAGTTGAATTTAGCGGAGACTCTACCTTTGTGTATCTTATGACGGATTCCGTGCCGAAACAAAAGTTCCAACGCACACAGGTGACAACAGGGATGAGTGACGGCATCAAGATAGAGATAAAGAAAGGAATAACTGCACAGGATAAAATACGCGGTGCTGAGAAAAAAGACAAATAACAGACTTCAATGAAAACAATCCGTAAAACCATATCAGTGCTCCTGCTCTCAGGAATCGGAATAATTTCCATTCAGGCGCAAGACAACAACTCGTCGCAAACATGGACATTGCGGCAATGTATCGACTATGCCATCGAGCATAATACAGGGATTCGCAAATCTGCCAACGATGCCGAAATAAGTAAAGTAGATGTGCATACCACCAAATGGGCACGTCTCCCGAATTTGAGTGGTAGTGCCAGCCAAAACTGGAGTTGGGGACGTACAGCCTCTCCGGTAGATAACTCATATAGCGATATCAATAGTGCCAATACAAGTTTCAGTTTAGGCACAAATGTACCTATATTCACCGGTTTGCAACTATCCAATCAATATTCACTGGCTAAACTGGATTTGAAAGCGGCCATTGAAGACCTCAATAAAGCCAAAGAAGATATTGCCATTAATGTCACCTCTGCCTATTTGCAGGTATTATTTAATCTGGAATTAAGTAAGGTTGCCCACAATCAGGTCGATTTAAGTAAAGACCAGCTAAAACGTATTCAAGGACTTTTCGGAGTAGGTAAAGCTTCCCCGTCTGAAGTGGCTGAAGCACAGGCTCGTGTAGCACAGGATGAAATGACCGCCGTACAAGCCGACAATAAATACAAATTATCACTGTTGGATCTTAGCCAACTCCTGGAACTCCCTACACCGGAAGGATTCGTTCTTGAGAATCCGAAAGAGGAATTGGAATTTACCCCTCTCACTCCACCGGATGATATTTATACGCAAGCACTTGCCTACAAACCAAGCATTAAATCGGCAGAATACAGATTGCAAGGTAGCATCAACAGTATTCGTATTGCACAAGGTAATTTCTATCCACAATTATCTTTCAGTGCAGGTTTGGGAAGTAATTATTATACAGTAAACGGCAAATCAGAAGGCGGCTTCGGCAATCAGATGAAAAACAATCTGAATAAATATGTAGGATTCAATCTTAGTGTTCCGCTCTTCAACCGTTTTTCTACACGTAATAAAGTACGGACAGCCCGCTTACTGCAGAACAATCTTACACTGCAACTTGACAATGCTAAAAAAACGCTCTACAAGGAAATTCAACAATCCTGGTACAATGCTTTGGCAGCAGAAAGCAAATATAATTCCAGTGAAGTAGCTGTGAAAGCTAATGAAGAATCTTTCCGGCTAATGAATGAGAAATTCAATAATGGTAAAGCTACTTTTGTAGAATATAACGAATCAAAGCTCAATCTGACAAAAGCGTTATCAGACAGGCTGCAAGCCAAATATGATTATTTGTTCTGCACAAAGATTTTAGATTTCTACAAAGGACAGATTATTGAATAACAAGAATCACACTTGAGCTTAACATAGTGATTCCCTTAAACATATCCGTTGGTTTATTCGTTATTATAGAAAGAACCAACGGATATGAACCATTTTATTATCTTAGTGATTCTGACGATTAGTAATGTATTTTTAGGAGTTGCTAAACCAATGAAAAATCAAGCAGAAATCTATCTCGCAGGGGGATGTTTTTGGGGAACTGAACATTTCCTGAAACAAATCAGAGGAGTAGAAAGTACTCAGGCAGGATATGCCAACAGTATTGTTGACAATCCAAGTTACGAACAGGTATGTTCGGGAAAGACCGATGCAGCCGAAACAGTGAAAGTGGTCTATGATCCCGAAGTCGTCAATTTGACTCTATTACTCGATTTGTATTTTAAAACAATCGACCCGACCAGCCTCAACCGACAAGGGAATGACCGTGGTACGCAGTACAGAACAGGGATTTATTATACCAATAAAGCCGATGTGCCTGTCATTAATCAGGCTGTTCAGGTACTGGCTACCCAATATAAGAGTCCGATTGCCATAGAAGTGAAGCCATTGACAAACTTTTATCCGGCAGAGAACTATCATCAGGATTATCTGGATAAGAATCCGAACGGATATTGCCATATCAATCCGGCTTTATTTGAAATGGCACGGAAAGCCAATGCCCTTCAAACGAAGAGTTATCAAAAGCCGGATGACGCTACTTTGCGGAAAAAGCTATCGGCAGAACAATATGCCGTAACTCAGAAGAGTGCAACGGAACCAGCTTTCCGGAATGAATATTGGAACGAGCATCGCCCGGGTATCTATGTTGATATTACTACTGGCGAGCCGTTGTTTGTTTCCACTGACAAGTTCGATTCGGGTTGCGGATGGCCTAGTTTCTCCAAGCCTATTCAAAAAGACTTGATTGCAGAGAAAAAAGATACTTCTTATGGAATGCTCCGGACAGAGGTACGCAGTAAAAGTGGTGACGCTCATTTGGGACATGTATTCACGGACGGCCCGAAGGACAAAGGCGGACTTCGCTATTGCATCAACAGTGCTTCACTTCGCTTTATCCCCAAAGAAAAGATGAAAGAAGAAGGTTATGGAGAATATTTGCCGCTCGTTAAATAAACGATACGTAGATAGACTGAAATAGATAAATGAACAGTTGTAGACTTATAAGTGAAATCGGGGCGGATAATATCCGTCCCGAAATCCAAGTTACGGGCAACGCCCGGAATAGTCTAACCGGCGAGAAGCCGGAGTCTAGTTCTCCTACCGCTGAGGAGCAATGATAATGATATTAATAATAAAGGAATAGGTTATCTTCTTGAACCGTTACCTCTTTCAGATGAACGGGAAGAGCTTGTGTTACTGCTTCTCGCACTTCCTGAAGAAGAACGTTTTTCTGTTTGTCCTCTGGAAACATTACTCCGGCTGGAACTGGTGCTACTGCTACTACGACTGGAGCTACCGGTTCTCCGACTGGAAGAACTATTTGTTCTTTCGGAACTCTTGTTTCTACTAGAGGAACTACTTTCACTTCGTCTACTTGAGCTTCCTGCTGAACTACTATTTGTACGTCCGCTTTCACGATTGGAACCTGAAGTAGTCGAGCTTCCACCTGTTGGTCTACGACTTGAGCCGGATGAGCTTGAATTCGTTTCCGGTCGACGATAGGAATTTCCCTCGCCTCTGTTATTGTTTCTATCAGGCTTAACCTCTTTATTCGGTTTTTCATTCCCGGACGGAGTCGACGGTCTGGTAGAAGTTGATGGTCTATGTTCTGTTCCGGGACGAGAACTTGTTGACGTTCCGGGACGAGAAGAACTACCGGGGCGTGAAGAATTGCCGGGACGTACAGCAACTCCCGGACGGGTAGGTGCATTATGCGGACGATTGGAAGAATTCGGACGGAAATGAACCGACCCAAAATCCGAACGGCGATAAGAATGATATACCCTCTCATCCCTCATCCGATGCGGCGTAGAATAATGGTGGAAATTATTATACCGCCCCCGATAATAACTTGTATGATGGATATACGGGCGATAATGTGCTCCACAATAGGTACGATAATGATAAGGTACTCCGAAATAGAACAAGCTACGATTCGGATAATTGATATAAACACGGAAATTCCATCTTCCTCCGGTTACGTATATCGGCCGATAAAAATAATCAGCTCCCATAAACCGGCGATACTGTACATCACTCAATACCCAACGAAGATCATCATTACGAATATCCAATGCTTCATAGTAATCATCCAATGCCCATTCATAGCCACGTGCCACATAATCCATTATATTACGGACAGAATAAATAAAGTCGTAATTAATCTCATATGCATCATTATATTGTTGAGTGCTCAGGCTCAATTCATATGCCATCTTATCCGTAAGAAAACGTGTCTCCTTACGCACTTTGCTGGTACTCATTCCAGCCATCACGGTCATACTGGCACCCAGACCGACAGCAAAGAGTAAAAACAGTATTCGTTTCATAATTCAATCTCCTATCATTTATTATTCTGATGATACTCCTTGATAAACTTACGCACCTCATCTTTATATATATTAGTGAATAAGATATCAATCACCTTGTTAAAATTCTGCTTATCCCTGACATACGGATACAACATCTTCATCACATCCACTTGTTCGGGAGTATCTTTTTCATAACTGTATCGTTTTAGTTAGTTAACCAATATCAACGTCTTCCGTAATTCTGCACAAACTCATTCATTTCATCCTTATTGGAAGAGAATGTCAACGTAGCAATGACCGTAAAGAAAGCCTCTTTGTCAACAATCCGGGGATACATCATCTTCATAATCTCCATCCGGTCATCATCAAAGGTATAAAGTTTCGTCAATTGAAGACATTGGCCTGAAGTGAAATCCGAACTTGTCAAAGCTGCATTTATCAATGCTATGCGGTCATCTTTAAAAGGTTCTTTCTTCACATTACCAAGAAATGTCTGAAAGAGTTGGTTGTCCATCACTCTGTCGTGGCGGTCGTAATCCGGGCGATGTCCACCATGTCCCGGGCGTCCGGGTCTGTTGTCCGGTCGTATTTCATCGCGTCCATCCACCACAATTTCCGTTACTCCGATTCCATTGAAATAAACATTGTCTTTATACAATCTCTCCCCTTTCCATACTCGTTCTCCCGGACGGGAAAAGCGGGTAGAATACACTTCAACGGTATAATATCCTGATTTCAAATTGGCCACGAAACAAGTGGTAGTCGGCATACACATCTGATTTCCGCCAAAGTAAACAAGAATCGGAGTGTTTCCACCGTCGATACGGATTCCGCTGATAGATTGCGCTTTTAAGGAAAGAGCAGCGAGCAGGATACAGAAACTTATTATTATCTTACGCATAGCATATCTAGTTTTTATTATTAATATCTTTATTCTTATACCACAAAAATAGGGTGAGGAAACTCCCCACCCCAATGATTCTCTCTATTCATATGTAGGGATTTCCCTATTCTGTTTAGGATTCCGCCAAAGTGATGCCATCCTCATGCAGGGAAATCAAACGTTTCTTATACAAGTCGCCCACTCCTTTCTTGAAGGTTTTCTTACTCACACCGAACGTATCATAAATATCTTCCGCCGGACTCTTATCATTCAGGCTGATTCGTCCACCCTGCTCCCTGATATAATCCAGCAATGTTTTCGCGAAATCATCAATCTTCTCGAAACCCGGTTTCTGAAGAATCAAGTCTACCTTACCATCTTCACGCACCTGTTTCACAAAAGCTTTCATCTCCATCCCTGTCTCCAACGAAGTGAATATTTCATTCTCATACAGCAAGCCGCTATACTTATTATCTATGATAGCCTTAAAGCCCAAGTCCGTTTTCTGCCAGATAAGGATATTCACTTCGTCACCCGAAGCATACTCCGGTTTGTCTTTCGACAGATAACGCTCCACCTTTGCCGAAGCCACGATACGATAACTCTCTTCGTCCAGATGCGCATGAATCACATATTTGCGTCCCACCTGCATCTTCATCTTCTGTTCCCTGAACGGGACAAACAAGTCCTTCATCAGTCCCCAGTTCAAAAAAGCCCCGTATTCATTCACCCACGATACTTCGAGACAAGCAAACTGACCGACCTGCACATACGGAGTCAACGTCGTCGCAATCAGCCTTTCATCCATATCCAGATAAAGAAAGACATTCAGAATGTCCCCTATCATGCAATCCTCGGGCACATAGCGGGTAGGCAACAAAATCTCACCCTCTTCTCCGCCGTCAAGATATACGCCGAAATCTACTTCCTTCACAACTTCAAGCTGATTATATTTTCCTAATTCGATGCTCATATTTTTAATCTACTCTGTTTTATTAGTCTTATTAAATACAAAGATAGTCTATTTTCAACAGAACTTTCTATCAAGTTACTATAACTTTTCGTTATCGGATAAAACTATTTGCTATGAACAATCAGGGCTGTAAAATGTTATCTTTGTAGCGGCAAAAAGAAAGATAAAATTATTCACCTTTAAATATATTAAGCTTTATGGAATTCTTAACCAACGAGAAACTTACGATTGTAGGAGCTGCCGGAATGATCGGCTCTAATATGGCACAAACAGCCATGATGATGAAACTCACTCCGAATATTTGCCTGTATGACCCGTTCGCTCCTGCTTTGGAAGGAGTGGCAGAAGAACTGTATCACTGCGGCTTCGAAGGTGTCAACCTTACTTATACGTCCGACATCAAGGAAGCATTGACCGGAGCATCGTATATCGTATCTTCCGGTGGAGCAGCCCGCAAAGCTGGTATGACCCGTGAAGATTTGCTGAAAGGAAACGCAGAGATTGCCGCCCAGTTTGGTAAAGACGTCCGTCAATATTGCCCGAATGTGAAACATATCGTTGTCATATTCAATCCGGCAGATATCACCGGTCTGATTACCTTATTATATTCAGGCTTGAAACCTTCACAGGTTTCTACCTTAGCTGCATTGGACAGCACCCGCCTACAGACTGAACTAGTGAAATACTTCCATATCCCCGCTTCCGACATCCAGAATTGCCGCACCTACGGCGGACATGGCGAACAAATGGCTGTATTCGCATCTACAACCAAAGTAAAAGGAGAACCGCTGACTGATTTCATCGGTACTACCCGTCTCCCGCTGACCGAATGGGAAGCACTGAAAGTACGTGTCATCCAAGGCGGAAAGCATATCATCGACCTTCGCGGACGTTCTTCTTTCCAAAGCCCGGCTTATCTTTCTATCGAAATGATTGCTGCCGCTATGGGCGGACAACCTTTCCGCTGGCCTGCCGGAACTTATGTTTCCAACGGCAAATTCGACCATATCATGATGGCAATGGAAACTTCAATCACTAAAGACGGTGTTACCTATAAAGAAGTAGCCGGAACTCCCGCCGAACAGCAGGAACTGGAAAAGAGCTACGAACATCTGTGCAAACTTCGTGACGAAGTGATTGAAATGGGAATTATCCCCGCTATCAAGGACTGGCATACGCTGAATCCTAACATCAAGTAAACATACAATATTAGCAGGAGGCCGGAACTCAACGATAATTCAGTTATCAGAGTTCCGGCTTTTTTATTCTACTGCAAAAAGATATGAAAAAGAAAATCTGAATTATCAATATTCGTAATGATAACAGGTATTTTTCACTTCAACATGATAAACAGCAGTTCCATATCCCATCCAGATGCCAAGTCCACCATTTATATTACCGGGCAAATTAGTCGTATTTGGAAATACCGGGTTACCACTATTGATTACTTCATTTTCATATTGGCTCCAAAAACGAAAGCCTTCTTCTGTGATTTGGGAGAAACAAATTCCCACTTTCTCACCGGGAATAAAGAAAGGAGTATACTTGTTGAGTTCCGTATGCCTAAATCCTCTGTAAACCTCAGCCTTCGCAACCGGCGGCACTAATATTTCATCAGAAAATGTCCCCATAAAAGCATTGTAATAATCATTATCTTTCTCTTCTACCCGGGTAAAAATCTTATAATAGTTAGCTTCGCCAGTTGGATCATTAAAATACGCAGTGGCCTGATAAAGCGTATCACACCCTTCGGTCGGCTGTAAACGTATACTATCCAGTAAAACCGGCTTGGGGATGGTGGTACGTGCGGTTATTTCTTTTCCCCGGTATATGACGGTCAATGTGTACACCTTGCCTACTTCTCCCCGTATCCGCGAACCTGTATAGACAAAATAAGGCAATCTGTCCTTATTCACTCTTCCCACCAGGATTTCTGTCCGGTCACCATCGCTTACAGTGACTTTAGCGCTAGTCACAGGCAGTTTAGAAACTGCTATACTATCCCATGTACTATTCAAAATCTTACTTTGAGAAAGGTAAACCTTGGCGAATCCATCCGCTTCAATACCACCTTCCACTACTACCTCCGATTCATAGTCGCTATCAAAATCCCAGTCCGGGTCGCATGATACTAAAGCCACAACCAAAACAACCACCCAACTATATAAAAGTACTTTCATCATCTTCAAAATTTAAATATATAACTGACTGAAGGCAACAGGCTATAAAGCGACATATTCTTTTTCTTGATAAGCAAACCAGCGTTATCTTTTGATGGCTTTACGTCCACTTGCACAAAAACCGGATTATGTCTCATGTAAGCATTGTAAAGCGACAGATTTATACAGCTGTTTTTCTTATGCCCCAACCAATAATTCACCGATAAGTCCATTCTGTGATAAGACGGCATACGACTACTGTTATACTCGTCATATACACAAACTGCATTCTCACCTATCATATACATAGCCCTCGGATACGTCACTGCATTACCCGAAGCATACACAAATGTCATGGAAAAATCCCAGTGATCATTCAGTGTATAATGAACCATTGCATTCACATTATGCCTCCGGTCATATTTGGCCGGAAACGTATTTCCCTCTCTCAATTCCGGAAATTTCCGGTCAGCCCAAGCAAGCGTATATCCAATCCAACCGTTCCAGCGTCCCCTACTTTTCCGCAACATCAGTTCCACGCCATAATTCTGCCCTTTCCCGAGCAACACATGGTCTTCAATCCGGTATGTCTGATTAAACATATCCAATAATCCACCGTTGAATATCGTCTGATGATAAAGCTTCCGGTAGTAACCTTCCAATAACAGTTCATAATCCCCACCCGGAAGCGGTTGCAAAAAAGAAACATCTAACGAATGGACTTTCTGTCCTGATATATCTTTCGTTGAGGGCATCCAAAAGTCAATAGGCAATCCGGCGCTCGACACGGTGATTTGATTCATATATTGTCTATTCAGTTGGTAAGAAAGACTCAATCTCCTGCCTTTCGGAAGTTCATATTCCAGTCGGAGACGGGGTTCCGCCCCACCATTATAACAGTCACCTTGTATGGCACCACTATAACGCATTCCCATATCCATAATCAGTTTTCCCCATTTCTTCTCCGCTTCGGCATACAAGGCAAATTCTTCCATTTCGCATCTGCCGGGATTTCCGGCATTAATTCCCTCGAAGATATTCACCGATTCAGGATATTGCGGACGAAGTATATGGTGAATAAAAGTTCCGCCCGATTTTATTTTCCATGTCCTCAAGCGCCAGTCTACATTTCCCATATATCCTATGTCTGTCAATCGTGAAGGCATAGTCATATTCAGTGAATTCTGATTAGCCCGCAGATTAGTGCGGTAGTGTGTCATGTAGATTCTTTGTGTCAGAGACACTTTTTCGCTATAGCAGTGTTCCCATTTCAAAGAAGCAATCGCATTGATCCACTGCATTTTGAAATCCACTTGGTATTGATGTTCTTTCAGTTTCAGCAAATCATTGCCGACATAACTATTCAGCACTATCTTATTTTTAGAATCCGGCTTCCACACGTAAGTGAGATTATAATCCTGAAATCCATAACGGAGCCTCGTATTATCTTCAAAACCACCCTCTATCAAAGAAATGACAGGATTTACATAAGTGACTCTCGCAGATAGGTAAAGCGCACTGTTTCGGGTTAACGGTATTCCTCCTGTAATTCTCGATGCCAATATGCCCACATTGCCGGACACGCTTGCCCGTTGCAAGACAGAATCACGTGGAGTCATTTCCACTACAGCAGCCAGTCTTCCACTACGGTCTGCCGGCTGATAAGATTTATTTAGTGAGAAAGAAGAAAAGTGATCGTTATTGAATATAGAAAAAAAGCCTAGCAAATGTGAGGAGTTATACACAGGCACACCGTCTATGCATATCAGGTTATGTCCCGGTTCGCTTCCGTGCACATAAAGTCCACCGTTCAGTTCGCCGGCAGTAGTCACACCCGGCAACAATTGAAAAGTTTTTATCGGGTCGCTGTCTCCCAGCATACGGGGCATGAAATTTACAGCATCCGGATCGAGTTTCCAATCACCTTTTGCAGTAAGCTGCAACACAGGCACTTTCCTAGAAGCCACTACTTCCACTTCCCGGATCTTCCAAATCGAATCGGTCCGGATAGTATCATCACCATGTATCTCCTTTTGGGCATATACACTTGTAACTATCACTGGCGCAAGCAGTACAAGTATGTATTTTATCACATCCAACTGATTTAATCTATAAAAAAGAAAGCCGAAGAAGAGAATCATTCCCTTCTTCGGTCTTATTCTATTTATTCACATTTATCTAATATACCCCATCCTTATTCTATAAATCCTTCAAAACTTCTAACCAATGCTTCAAAACTATCAGCCAAAGATTTAAATGGGCCGGAAGCTGCATCGAAGTAGTCTTCAAAGCTAATCAAAGACTCATCTTCAAACTGTAACAAAGGTTCGACATCCCAATATTCACGTTTTCCACCATATGAAGATGTATAATATATATAAGGTTGGAATGCTAAAATAGCAGATGGATTTTCACTTCCTCCGAATGCCAAGTTGCCATTAAGATATTTCTTATATACATCTGCAGTAGCCTGCGCAGCTTTCTGAGACTCTCCCCACATTTCAGTCTCAGTATAATACTGATCCTCAACTTGTTCAAGTTCGCTAGCTAAATTCTTGTAACTGCTACATTTCAAATCAACAGTTGCTTCATTCATTATAACCGCTTCTGCCCGGGCGTCATTAAAACGTTCATTTATATCCTCATTCACACCTTCATCCGCTGTCATATTACTACCATTCAAATAAGCTTCCCCCTTTACGGCTTCTGTACCTTTTATGTTTATTGAATAATTAGCTTTCACAACCTGAGGTGTTGCACTTACAGACGTAGATATTTTATAACCTTTAGCATCTACATTTACTGTTATGTCAGCTTTTCTTGGAGAGTTACTTACATTCGCAGTAGCAATATCAAGAGAAGTCAAAGTAGTTGAACCCAGTTTTATAGTAGCTGTTACTTTTGCAGGCACTTTCACAGTTACATCATCGTAAGTAAAGTCCGTAGTATTCCCCGTAGTTGCCACTCTTACTTCAGCATCCTGGTTTTCGTAAGCAAATTTCAGCACAAGTGCCGAAGCAGGCTCGGTACTGAGTTCCCATTCCTTTCTGCCAACATTATACGTATAAATACCATAATAATCACTAGCTTGATAGATATCATTACTGAAAGCTGCCATCGTATATACTTTAGCCATATCGCCATGAGAAGCGGCAACCAAAGATTGCACCGTTTGCTGTACATTTTCCTGAATTTCCAATGAACCTACTATCTCCGAAAAGTAATTCCCCACTTGTGCCAACTGTTTCTGGTCATCGGCATTCACTAGACCAATCAGTTTTTGTCCGATTTCACTTAGTTTTTCTTTACTCTGCTCTGCTGATAAAACTTCACCACCTGTCGGTCCATCATTATTGTCATCACTACATCCTGTGAATGCCATCATTGCCATTATTAGGCAAGGAATCAAAAAATACAATTTTCTTGTCATATCTATACACTTTTAAAATGTTATGTTTGCATATTTATAATTATGTTCTATCATAATATCCACAAAGTAACAATAATTAATACCGCAAATATAGGAATCTTTTATAGACTAAAAAAACAATTAAAATTAAAAAAGTGATTAAACAGATACTTTTGACACCTAAAGTTTAAAAAACAGTGATTATTGCGTCTAAATTAATCAATAACTACAAACTTCGGCCCACATAGTATCAAATACAGATTATTTTCGAGAAGAACATTCCGGGCAAATCCCCTTTAATACATAGTTAATGCTATGCAAAGCAAACCCTTTCGGCAAATCAATCACAGGAATATGCGTACCTTCCAGGCAGAATGTCTTGTGGCATTTCTCACAATAGAAATGTGAATGTAAATCCTGCACCACACAATTGCAGGAATTATCACAAACAGCATATTTCAACGAACCGCTTCCATCATCTATGCTATGTATCAGGTGATGAGACAAAAAGAGGGCTATTGTCCGGGAGATGGTTGATTTATCCACCGTATCCAGCAGAGTTTCCAAATCGAGCAATGATACCGCACGTTCAACTTCCATCATATTCTTTAGTATGAGAAGCCTTATTGCTGTCGGCTTGATATCTCTCCGTGCCAACTTATCCAAATAAATATTCTCTTCCATAGTCTCTTATTTTATCATTTTCTGTATTCTTACGGCATTCATAATGGCGAGCAGCGCAACACCGACGTCTGCAAAGACCGCTTCCCAAAGGGTAGCTATACCACCGGCTCCCAATATCAGTACGAGCAGTTTCACTCCGAATGCCAGTGAAACATTCTGCCAGATAATCCTGCGCGTCAGCTTTCCTACCTTTATGGCTTCGGCCACTTTAGAGGGCTGGTCTGTCTGTATCACGACATCAGCTGTTTCAATGGCCGCATCGCTACCCAATCCCCCCATGGCGATACCGACATGGCTCAACGCAAGTACCGGCGCGTCATTCATTCCGTCGCCGACAAATGCAATCTGATTCGTCCCGTCCTGCCGCAGTTCTTCCAAATGCCGCACTTTCCCTTCCGGCAACAAATCGCCATAAGCACTTGTGATACCGAGCTTTTCCGCAAAGTTAGTAACAATACTTTGTTTATCACCGGATAATATCTGAATGTTTTTGATATGCAACATTTTTAAATCATCAATAGCTTTCTTTGCATCATCTTTCAGTGTATCAGCCAGTAACAAATAACCTGCATAATCTGTTCCAATGGCGCAGACTACAATCGTATCGGTAATCTGTAATAACTCTGCCGGATATTCGATATTGAATTTGGATAGTAAACGACAGTTTCCGACCCATACCGGAGTTCCGTTAATCATTGCTTCCAAGCCGAATCCGGCAAATTCTTTTGTACCGGTGACCGGTAGCAGTTCTACGTTTTGCAGCTTTGCATAGTTCACGATGGCTTTAGCAATCGGATGCGTACTGTCACTCTCTACCGAAGCTAGCATTCCAATCAATTCCTTTTCTGAAATACCGGATGCGGATTTACACTCCTGCACTTCAAATGTTCCTTTAGTCAGAGTACCTGTTTTATCGAACACAACCGTGTTGATTTTAGTAATTGCATCCAGATAATTACCACCTTTGAATAAGATTCCCAAGCGGGAAGCAGCTCCGATGCCACCAAAATATCCTAGTGGAATACTTACTACCAAAGCACACGGGCACGAAATCACCAGGAAGACCAAGGCTCTGTACAGCCAGTCATTAAACACAAATGCAAACTGAGTATCAATGAATGAATAAACAAACGGAAGGAGTACGATCAATGCCGCCAGTCCTATAACAATAGGTGTATAGATACGTGCAAATTTACGGATAAACAATTCCGCCGGGGCTTTTCGCTCCGAAGCATTTTGCACAAGTTCCAATATCCGGGCAAGCGCACTCTTATCGAATGGTCTTGTCACCTTGATTCGAATCACTTTATCCGTCACAATCATTCCGGCAAGCACTTCTTCACCTTCGCGAATATTGCGGGGAACGCTTTCACCTGTCAATGCCGCCGTATTAAAAGCGGCGACTTCGTTGAGCATCACTCCGTCCAAAGGGACTCTCTCGCCTGATTTTATCTCTATAATCTCACCGACCTTTACATTCTTCGGGCTTTCTGTAATCAGACTGTTATCTCTCAATACCAAAGCCTTCTCCGGCCTTACATCCAATAAAGCACCGATATTACGTTTTGCTTTATCGACTGCCTTGTCCTGAAACAGTTCTCCAATGGTATAAAACAGCATCACAGCTACCCCCTCTGGATATTCACCAATATAGAAAGCTCCGATTGTGGCAACAATCATTAGAGTAAACTCACTGAAGCAGTCTTTCTCTTTCATGTTCTCCCATGCTTCTTTTATAACAGGGAGTCCAACGGGAAGATAAGCTACAATATACCAGATTAAGGCTACATACTCTTTATGAAAAAAAGAGAAATCCAGGGCATTCATTATAATACCACTTATCAGCAATATAAATGAAAGCCCTGCTTTCCAGTATTCTTGAAATATAGAATTCTTAACTTCAATTTCCTTTTCAGATGCACATCCGTGTGCACAGCAACTACAATGTCCCATATCTTTCATCTTTTAGTTACAACAAAGGTAGTGAATGATTCGTGCAACAAAGTTGCAAATTATCATGCAACAACAGATTACCTTACCTCAACAACCATTTCCAAACAGGCACGACTTCTATGCCCAGCTCATTTTCTGAAATAGTCCTTTCCTCATCCCAAGTAATGACAAAGGCTTTTTTGATACCAAAAACTTCCGACATTTTATATAAAGCCCTGACTTCCCGCTCCCGAGTAATCGGATCATCAATGCTATATGATACTTGTATAGCCATTTCTTCATCAGGAATATAAAAATCCACCTCAACACCCTTATTATAAAAGAAAACCCTATCTTCTTCTTTACCATACCGTTCTATCAGATTTACAGCCACGATATTCTCCAACAACTTAGTTTCGGCATTTATCAGAAAATTACTAAGCAATCCGTTATCATAAAAATACCTTTTACAACTAGACATACGTTCAGCTACTGAATCTGTAAAATTGGGGATGTTAAAAGTCAGATAAACATCATTCATATAAGTCAGATAATCCGCTAATGTATTACGGCTGATGCCACTACCTGAAGATTTTACAATATGCAATAACCGTGTCTGTGTAGTTGGCTGCATGACACTTTCAGCAAGTTTCCTTGCCAGCAGGCGGATAGCACCACTATTGCGAATCTCGTTACGTGCTATAATATCCCCCAACAGAATCTTTTGATATAGCGAATTAATCCATTCCCGTTTATCTGTCAGAGAGAATGTTTCGGCAAATCCACCGAAATGAAAATAGGTATTGAACAATTTAATGACTTCCAACCGTTGCTCCGGATCAAATTCCCAGTTTGTCTTCAAATGAATCTGATGAAAAGTCAGATACTCGGCAAATGAAAAGGGAAACACTTCCCGTATGATATATCGTCCGCCTAAAGTAGTTGCAATATCCTTACTAAGCATTTTCGCGTTGCTTCCGGTTATAAAAACCCTATATTTAGAATCAGCCAGTCTACGAGCGAATTTCTCCCATCCCTCAATATTTTGAATCTCATCAAGATAAATCAAGGGTTTGCGGTTATCATACATTTCAGTATAACACTCCAATAGAAGTCCCAGTTCTGAAGCTTCAATGGAAGAGATTCGTTCATCTTCAAAATTAATGTAAAGGCAATCTTCAAGCGTAGCTTTGCCCGATTTCACAAGATTCTGTATATCCTGATACATTTGATAAGATTTACCTGCCCGACGAATACCGACCAGAACATAATTCGCCTGCTCCTCAAAATATATAGGTCTCTCAACCAACTGAATCTTACCGATTTCTTGCTGACGTTCGGCTATAATTGCCTTTATTATCCGTTTTTCCATAAAACATGCTTTTTATATTGCACAAATATAGCAAATTTATGCTCAATATATTAAGCAACACCTTCTTTTTACCTATCGTAACAATCTTTTCCTATAGTTCTGTTCCAACAATAAAAGAAAGTAAGGCATTCATTATAATACCGCTTATCAGTGGTACAATAAATGAAAACCTTACTTTCCAATATTCTTGAATTTAAAATTCCTACCTTCAACCTATTTTTTAGAACATATATCCCAATGAAATCATCAGGTTTCTGTTCTTCATTCCCAAATCTTTTGCCACTTCTACCAAACCGAAGTCATAGCTTATAGCAACCTGATATTTCTTACTGAACTCAACACCCGCTTTCAAGCCAAGACCGAAATCGAACCGTTTAAATCCGTCATCGCCAAATATATCTTCGGATGCAGAGTTGCCACCAAACTCTCCTAAATCGACAAGATCACCATCAACCTTTGCTTTAGCCTTTCCAAACAAGCCGACAGCAATATAAGGGCCTGCACTACCAAACAATGCAAAATCATCATTCACAGCATATTTATAACCGATATGTACCGGTACTTCCAAATAATACGGATTCATTTTAAAACTTGCAAGTGAGCCTGCATCAATCTTCGCACCTTTTAGTGTCAACAACGCAGCAAAATCCATATATGCCCCGCTCGCTTCCTGAGACAACCCCAATTCGGCTTTTACACCTGCATGAAAACCTATCCTACTGTCAAAGCCGGTAATAGTGTATTTGCTGACATTCATACCTGCCATCACACCCCATTTCAGATTATCCTGCGCGTTGATACTCACTACACTCATCGCTACTAAAGCGAAAAATAACAGAATCTTTTTCATAAGAATAAATAATTTAATTATTGTTTAGAAATCATGTGCCACAAAATAGTAAGATTTTACAGAATATCAACAAATCTTGGATGAATATAATTACCTGTTGAAAAACAAATAAGTCGGACAATCATTAAAAGAGAAAACAATTGCCACAAAAAACTGAGGATTGATAAGAGCATGATTCAATTTATTGCTATCTTTGCACAGTCGTAGCGCGACTGCATTTTTATATTAAAAAAAAAGCGTTTAGCTGATTTCTGTGCCAATGAAAAGTCCAAAATAAAATCAACGCACATGAAACAGATAGATGCTCCCTGCAAATATGGCGGGGGGTGTTTCCTGTTTGTGCGTTTAGGGCTTGGACTCCCTCGTTTGCGGATAGGTAAATACCCTTCCGCTTTTTTTATGTCTATAAAATTGTAAGTCAAAAACATTATATTCATATGTTGTTACTTGTCTTTGACAAAATATTATTAAGAATTGGCTAAGACCCGGAGGGGGACGAACGGATTTATCCGAGAGTTCCCCTTATTTTTTGGAGGGAGCAAAAGCTACAAAACTAGGAATGCATATCATCAATAGATACCAAATCTCCTACAATAAAGTTTATAAAACGGTTCTTCGTCAAATTTGGTGGTAAGTTTTTCTCCGCTCATTTAACTAATTCAGTCAGTGCCTATATTTTCTTATGAAAGTAAATAAAAAGGGATAATTATTAACTTGGAAATAAAGAGATAAAGAATTTACCACCAAATTTGAAGAAGAACCTTTATATTCTTCTGTGTAGGAATCAAACGCAGGTTCTTCAGTTATACCTTTTTGGCGAAAAATTCTACGGATATATTCCTGCTGTTCAGGAGACAAATATTTCTCTTTCCGGTAAAAACGGTAATACATCCCGCGTCCGAAATATCCAAGCATTTGGCTTTTAAGCACTTCCGCATCCTTATGGGGCACGTTATCCAGCAAATGCTTAACTCCCCACGCCACCCGTATCTTCCGAACCGGCTTATAAAAAGAACAAGCGTTTGCATCTTCCGGAATACAATTGGGGTTTACCACAGACAGGGTGGGGTACTGATTGGTACTATGCATTGCCACCAAGCGATGCAGGCATTTTTCTCCTTTCGGACATTGGTTATTGAAGCAGTGGGTGAAACCACAGGGCACTGCCTGGTAGTCAAAATTTTCTTCCATTATCGTATTTTATTTTGCTTTCTTATTTGACAATACAAAGTTACAGCAAATTGATTAGTAAGACAATTTATATCGCATTTATTATTTTTCTAGGAAATACAATTGCACGTTATTGACTAAAAGCACACACACTCTGGTAACGATGGTTACTGTAACCACGGTTACCAACATTAAATCATTGATTTCGAGTATTTATAACAAAAAAGAAGAACTCAAAGAGCTAAAATAAATTCAGCAATTGGCATTCAAGGAAAATTTATGGGGTGACATCCGTAGCAGATGCACCCCATAAAATAATAGTATCAAGAGTTTTCTTCCCTGTCATGCCGGATAAACTCCAGCAATCTTTCCACTGCTTCTTCTTCGGGGATATTCTTCTCGACACAGACTTTGCCTTTATAAAGGCTGATCTTACCCCGTCCGGCACCTACATAACCGTAGTCAGCATCCGCCATTTCGCCGGGGCCGTTCACGATGCATCCCATGATACCGATCTTCAGTCCCGTAAGATGTGAAGTAGCCGCCTTGATGCGGGCAATTGTCTTTTCCAAATCGTAGAGCGTGCGTCCGCAACCGGGACAAGAGATATACTCTGTCTTGGAAGTACGGGTACGTCCGGCTTGCAGGATTCCGAAAGCGGTTGCGTCCACTACCGCATGGCTCAGGCTGCCTTGGTTGAACAGGAAGATGCCATCGCAAAGTCCGTCAAAAATCAAGGCGCCCATATCAGCGGCAGATTTTATTTGCAAATCCTCTGCGTTATCTTCAGCGTAATGTTGGAAGAAGACAACCGGGTTTTGCAAACCTTCCGTTGTCAGTTGGTGTACCAACGCACGGTGTTCGCCCAAACGGTTCGGGTGATTGCTTTGGGAAATGATGACTACTTCGGGGTGTTGCTTCAGGCAGGCTATTACTTCGTCCGTTTGTGCCATATAGGGCATAAACAGGAATTTGAGTTCTGCATTGCAGCCGCCCATCAGTGGCAGTTGCGCATGATTAAAAGCAGGCCAGGTGCCGGATTCCCCTTGCCATACGTCGGCATCGAGGATATATTCCACGCCCGCTTCCCGTTGTTCGGGCAAAGCGCGTCCGGCATAGATATAATCCGGGGTAAATTGGGGATTGACTTCCGTCTTTCCATCCATACGGTCGGCAATCACCACAGGGACGTGTTCACCACCGATATTGCGGACAGCTTTCGTCTTGCGGCGTTCGGGAGACAGATAATTGAAGTCCGGTGCTTCCAGTCCCGGGATATAAGGGTGGTTCTGCCTCAACAGGATATAATCCACCAGTTTGCGGGCTACGGGAATTTCCGCTTCGGGCGCTTCACTCAAAGATACACGGATGGTATCACCAAGTCCGTCGCTCAACAGCGCGCCGATGCCGAGAGCAGACTTGATACGTCCGTCTTCCCCGTCTCCGGCTTCCGTCACTCCGAGGTGCAGCGGGAAGGCCATGCCTTCTTTTTCCATCACGTCTACCAACAGGCGGACGGTTTTCACCATGACGACTGTATTGGACGCTTTGATAGAAATCACTACGTCGGTGAAGTTCTCTTCGACGCAGATACGGAGAAATTCCATGCAGGATTCTACCATTCCTGCGGGGGTGTCACCATAGCGTGACATGATGCGGTCGGACAAAGAGCCATGGTTCACTCCGATACGGATAGCCGTGTGGTTCTCCTTACAGATATTCAGGAAAGGGACAAACCGGTCGTGAATCTTGCGTATCTCCTGAGCGTACTCTTCATCTGTATATTCCAGTTTCTTAAAAGTACGCGCAGCATCTACGTAATTTCCCGGATTGATACGCACCTTTTCCGCATATTGAGCAGCTACATCGGCAACCTTCGGATTGAAATGCACATCGGCAACCAACGGAACCATATATCCCTGGCTGCGCAAACCGATGTTGATATTCATCAGGTTTTCCGCTTCCTTGATGCCCTGCGTTGTCAGGCGGACA
This sequence comes from Bacteroides congonensis, assembly GCF_900130125.1. Classification (GTDB taxonomy): domain Bacteria; phylum Bacteroidota; class Bacteroidia; order Bacteroidales; family Bacteroidaceae; genus Bacteroides; species Bacteroides congonensis. The sequence goes on along the minus strand of NZ_FQXY01000008.1, from coordinate 151,207 downwards.
TATTCGCCACCCGCGTCAACAATTCGCTTTGCCTGTTCCACACAAGCCTGCGTATCCTGCGTAGACGTGTTGGTCATCGACTGGACACGAATAGAATTGGGGCCGCCCAACGGTACAGCCCCAATATTCACTTCTGTGGTTTCTCTTCGAAAATAATTGAATAGATCCATTAGTTCGTTTTATATTCAAACTTCACTTCTTTCAGTTCTTCGTTTGCTTTTACGATTTTCTTTTTCAGTCCTTCTTTGTAAGCAGCAAAAGCTTCGGCCAACTTCTCGTCACTCAATGCAAGCATCTGGATAGCCAGGATAGCCGCATTCATCGCGCCGTTGATGGCAACGGTGGCTACGGGAATGCCCGGAGGCATCTGAATGATAGAGTAAAGGGCGTCTACACCATCGAGAACGGAACCTTTTACGGGTACTCCGATGACGGGAAGCGTAGTGTTGGCCGCAATTACACCGGGAAGGGCGGCAGCCATTCCGGCAGCAGCGATAATCACTTTGATGCCACGGTTGCGGGCATTCTTGGCAAACTCTTCCACAGCCTCGGGCGTGCGGTGAGCAGAAAGTGCGTTCATTTCGAACGGTACATGCATATCATTCAGCAGTTGCGCAGCCTTCTCCATTACGGGAAGGTCGGACGTACTGCCCATGATGATACTTACAATTGGAGTCATTTCTTAATGATTAGTTTTTTAGCGATTAATATATTTAGATAACGTGCATGATTTTACTCAGCGATTAGCAGCCACAGCGCAGCTACTAATCACTAATCACTCATCCGTTAATCACTTCTTTATACCCTTCGGCATCCAGCAAGTCTTCTACGTCTTTCAGGTTTGCCGGCTTCATTTTAATCAGCCAGCCTTCGCCATAAGGATCCTTGTTCACCAGCTCCGGATTTTCTTCCAGCGTTTCGTTTTGTTCCATTACTTCACCCGCTACCGGCAGGAAAAGGTCGGAAATGGTTTTTACTACTTCGATGGTTCCGAAAACTTCGCCGGCTTCCAGCGCTTCACCGACAGTAGGTATATCTACGAATACAATATCCCCTAGCTGCTCTTGAGCGTAGTCTGTGATACCAACATAAGCAATGTCTCCTTCAACGCGAATCCATTCGTGTTCGTTCGTGTACTTCAAATTCTGTGGAAAGTCCATAATAATTAGTTTTTAGGATTTATACTGTTTTAAAACAAAAATATTCGAAATAAGAAATTACTCATCGGATGAAGCACCAGAAGGGCGCATACCAGACCGACAGCAAAGCCGGAAAGCACCTCACCCAACGTATGATGTCCCAAGATGATACGGGCTGAACCGAGTATGCCGGCTATCAGGATAAACAGGCATAACCAGCCTACCGGATTATAACCGAACAGGGCACTGAAAGAAACCAGTCCTCCTATCACTCCACCCATTCCGGCCATATGTTCGCTCAGTTTCCATTTCAGATTGACTGCAATGCAAATGACAGATACCACCAGAGAAGCGAGGATAATGCCCGTCATATACCAGGGTATATTCAGTTTGCGCATCATCAACAGGCAGAATACATAGGAGATGATAGTCAGCAGGATAGGTATATAGCGTTTCTTACGTTCGCTCAATTCCTGGCGGTCAAAACCATTTATCTTGCGAAACAGGAAAATGGTGATGGTAGGTGTCAGTATGGTGAAGCAGTAAACGATTCCCAATACAATCAACTTATACACCATCGGCATGATGCGCAGATAAGAAAACAGGAATAACACCAGAAACGACAAAAACGGAATAGAAAATGGGGTAAACAATATCGAAGTGACCCTCGCCACCTGCAACATTGACTTATCCGCTATGATATGCTCTCTTTCTCTGTCCACTTCTTTTTTAATTACTGATTATTAATTGCAAATTATAACTCTCGTTCCTTATAATATCAATTGTCCATTCTTATTTCCTAAGCCGCTATTTCCGAAGCCGCGCCACCGGTATATTCAGTTGTTGGCGGTATTTGGCTACTGTCCGGCGGGCAATGGGGTATCCTTTTTCTTTCAGGATTTCTGCCAGTTCATCATCGGTCAGCGGCTTCTTCTTGTCCTCGCCGTCGATACATTCTTTCAGAATCTTACGGATTTCGCGGACGGACATTTCTTCTCCGTCTTCCGTGGTATATCCGTCGCTGAAAAAGAATTTAAGCGGATAGATGCCGTAATTCGTCTGCACATATTTGCTGTTGCTGACACGGGAGATGGTTGATATATCCAGTCCGGTACGTTCGGCTACGTCTTTCAGAATCATTGGCTTCAACAGCGACTCGTCTCCGTCGATGAAAAACGGCCGTTGCAGGTCGATGATTGCCTGCATGGTGGTCATCAGCGTATTCTGACGTTGCTTGACAGCGTCGATGAATCCTTGTGCCGCGTCCATTTTCTGCTTCAGGAACATCATCGCTTCCTTGGATTCTTTGGACTGGTTGGCTTTATTCCTGGTATGTTCTTCCACCATTTCCGTAAAGTCACGGCTCATGCGGAGTTCGGGGACGTTGCGGTTATTGAGACTTATATTGATCGTTCCGTCATCATAGGTTTCTACGATAAAGTCGGGAATTATCTGCTGAAGATTTCTGCCGATGGTTTCGCCCAAAGAAGCACCGGGACGGGGATTCAGTCTGGTGATTTCGCAGATGGCTTCATTGAATGTTTCTTCGTCAACATCCAGTTTCTTTATGATTTTCTCCCAATGTTTGCGGGTGAACTCTTCGTAGCAGTCACGGACGATGCGTTCTTCGAGGTCGAGTATGGGATCGGGAGTTCTTTCCGCCTCTTTCTTCCGGTCAATCTGTATCAACAGACATTCCTGAAGGCTACGGGCGCCGATACCTGCCGGGTCAAAGTCCTGCAAGATGCACAATGCTTCTTCGAGCTCTTCTTCAGTGGATTCTATACCGGCATAAATGGCCAGTTCGTCACAGATGCTTTCCAGAGATTTACGGAGCAAGCCGTCGTCATCCAATGATCCAATCAGGTATTCTACCAGGTCGCATTGATGTTCTGTCAAATTCCGTTCACGGAGTTGCTCTTTCAATATTTCATAAAAGGAAGTGGTGTCGGAGAAGGGTATATCTTCCGCCTGCTCGTCTTTCGAGCGGTTATTCTCTTGCAGTTTATAATCGGGAATATCGTCTTCGGTGAGATAGTCACCTAAAGAATCATAGTCATTGGCATCATTCTCCATGCCGTCTTCCGCGCTGTCGGCATCGGTATATTCATCGGCGGCATTATCTTCTTTGCCTTCTTCAAGAGCCGGATTTTCAAGCAGTTCGGCATGAATACGGTCTTCCAGCTCTACTGCGGGAAGCTCCAACAATTTCACGACGAGAATCTGCTGGGGCGATAGCGTCTGTATCTGCTGTTGCGCCTGAGATTGTATTTGACGGGAACCTTGTGCCATATTCGTTTTTGCTTTCTATCGTTTCTCGCTACAAAAGTAACTTTTTAACCAGAGATTACACAGATTAAGGGGATTATTTTTAATCCTATAACACAAAATTCGTTATCTTTGTTGCACGAACTTAAAAAATAGAACCATATGTTTGCCAAAGAAACGTATATGCAGCGGAGAGCCCTGCTGAAAAAGAATATAGGCTCTGGAGTATTGTTATTTCTTGGAAATGACGAGTGCGGACTGAATTACGAGGATAACACGTTCCGTTATCGGCAGGATTCAACATTTCTTTATTACTTCGGGCTTTCTTGCGCCGGACTTTCGGCAATCATAGATATTGACGAAGACAAGGAAATTATTTTCGGCGACGAGCTTTCGATTGACGCTATCGTGTGGATGGGTTCTCAGCCGACGTTGCGTGACAAGTGCGAACGTGTAGGCGTGGCTGATTTAATGCCGTCCGCTGAAATTGTAAGTTATCTTCACAAGTGCGTGCAGAAAGGAAAAGCAGTTCATTATCTGCCGCCTTACCGTCCCGAACATAAATTGAAACTGATGGATTGGCTGGGTGTTCCGCCTGCGCGTCAGGAGGGGTCTGTTCCTTTTATTCGCGCTGTCATTGCTCAACGTAATTATAAATCGGCAGAAGAAATCGTAGAGATAGAAAAGGCTTGCGACGTGACTGCCGATATGCATATCACTGCCATGAAGGTGCTTCGCCCGGGGATGTATGAATATGAAATAGTAGCGGAAATGAACCGGGTGGCGGAAGCTAACAACTGCCAGCTCTCTTTTGCCACAATTGCAACAATCAACGGACAGACATTGCACAACCATTATCATGGAAATAAAGTGAAACCGGGTGACTTGTTCCTGATTGATGCCGGTGCGGAAGTCGAATCGGGTTATGCAGGTGATATGTCGTCTACGGTTCCTGCCGATAAGAAATTTACTACCCGGCAGCGTGAAGTTTATGAAATTCAGAATGCGATGCATCTGGAATCGGTGAAAGCTCTCCGTCCGGGGATTCCTTATATGGAAGTTTATGAATTGTCCGCCCGTGTGATGGTAGAGGGAATGAAGGCGCTTGGATTGATGAAAGGAGATGCGGAGAGCGCGGTTCGCGAAGGCGCTCACGCCTTGTTCTATCCGCATGGATTAGGTCATATGATGGGACTGGACGTGCATGATATGGAGAACCTGGGAGAGATATGGGTAGGATATAACGGTCAGCCGAAGAGTACGCAGTTCGGTCGCAAGTCACAGCGTCTTGCCATTCCATTGGAACCGGGATTTGTGCATACCGTAGAACCGGGAATTTACTTTATTCCCGAACTGATTGATATGTGGAAAGCGGAAAAGAAGTTTACCGATTTCATCAATTACGATGTGGTGGAGACTTACAAAGATTTCGGCGGCATCCGCAATGAAGAAGATTATCTGATTACTGAAACCGGAGCTCGCAGACTGGGTAAGAAAATACCTTTGACTCCGGAAGAAGTGGAAGCCTTAAGATGAACAGCACCATGAAGAAACTATTCTTATCCGTATGTCTGTTGTTGGTAACCTTGCTATCTGCCGTAGCCGAAAACTATCCTTATAGAAGCGATGTACTTTGGGTTACCGTTCCCAACCATGCCGACTGGATTTATAAGACAGGAGAAAAAGCGACCGTGGAAGTACAATTCTATAAATATGGTATCCCCGGAGATAACGTAGTTGTCAACTATGAAACAGGCGGGGATTTGATGCCGGCCGATACAAAGGGAAGTGTTACGCTTAAAAACGGCAGGGCCGTAATACCCATCGGCACAATGAAAGAACCCGGATTCCGCGATTGCCGCCTGAAAACAACAGTAGACGGAAAAACATATTCGCATCATGTAAAAGTAGGTTTCTCACCGGAAAAGCTGAAGCCCTATACGACCATGCCCGCCGATTTCAACGATTTTTGGGAAAAGGCCAAAGCAGAGCAAAAAGAGTTTCCGCTGACTTACACCAAAGAGCACGTAGAAAAGTATTCTACGGACAAAATAGATTGTTATCTCGTGAAATTACAACTGAATAAAGGCGGTCAATGCGTCTATGGTTATTTATTCTATCCCAAGAAAGAAGGAAAATTTCCTGTGGTATTGTGTCCTCCGGGAGCGGGCATCAAAACGATTAAAGACCCGATGCGCCATAAATATTATGCGGAACAAGGCTGCATCCGCTTTGAAATTGAGATACATGGTCTTAATCCGGAAATGAGTGAACAGGAATTTAAAGAAATCAGCAACGCGTTCAACGGCAGGGAGAACGGTTATTTAACCAACGGCCTGGACAACCCTGACAATTATTATATGAAACGGGTATATCTGGCTTGCGTCCGCAGCATTGACTTGCTGACTTCCCTGCCTGAATGGGACGGCAAGAATGTGATTGTCCAAGGTGGCAGCCAGGGCGGTGCATTAGCGTTAATCACTGCCGGACTTGACCAGCGTGTCACCGCTTGCGTTGCCAACCATCCTGCATTAAGTGACATGGCGGGATACAAGGCCGGACGTGCCGGCGGTTATCCGCACTTTTTCAGAAGAGCAACAGGCATGGATACGCCTGAAAAGATAAAGACAATGGCTTATTACGATGTAGTGAACTTCGCAAAACTAATCAAAGCGGACACTTACATGACATGGGGATTCAACGATGATGTATGCCCGCCGACAACCAGTTATATTGTATATAATGCATTGAACTGTCCGAAAGAGGCATTGATTACTCCGATTAACGAGCATTGGACTTCAAGTGATACTGAATACGGGCATTTGCTTTGGATAAAGAAGCATTTGAAATAAAGTCTTAAAAATAAAAATCAGCCAGCCATAATAATATTTTTAGGCACGGATTACACGGATTTCACGGTTCCAATTCATTAAAAACCGTGTTATCCGTGTAATCCGTGCCTAAGAAAAATCCTAAGAAGTCTCGACAATCTTTAATTCCAATCGTCTTACTTATTTTTTAATCGTCCCAATCGGACAAAGGCAATGTTTTCTTTCCGTACCACTTCATCCACGCATACGATTTTCTTTTCCTTATATAAAGTGAGTCGCCACAATTTTCTATCGCTTCCCAATCGAAAACAGAATGAGGACGGAATGACTTTTCCAGCCAGTAAAACACATGGTAAGTCATGAAAGGCAGTATCATCCACCACCATGAATACACTAATGACAAGACTAAGGCAGGAAACAGTGTTAAAAGGAAACATTCCCAAAACTGCCTTGCATGAATCCGTAGTTCCATATCTTCCCAAATTTCCAAATACTTATATCGGGTAAAGAAAAAACCACTAAACATAAAATAATGACTCTTATTCTTCCCTTTTCCTAAGAACCATTTTGCTAAAAGATTATTGTAAAAAATCATATTCTCTCTCTTTATTGTTGCATGTAAATTCATAACGGATAAAACAAGCAAAAGTTCAATGTTTTAAAGTTTAATAGAACGTTCAGCCGCTCTTTTTCGAAAATAGAATCTAATTATCATCTATTTTGTATTTCTTTTGTGTTTTTACAGTACAAAAAATCCTTGTGTTCCCATTGCAGAAAACACAAGGACAAATATATTCTTATTATAGTTCTACTTAATTTAGTTATAGTTTTACTTAATATTTAAAGCTACTTCCACCCAAAAACTCGCGAAGCAGGGAAGTCGGCGGAATTTCCTTATCCTGTACCGGAACAAAATATTTAATGAATTTCAGCAACCGGTAGGCTTCACAATATTCGGGACAATTGCGCGGAACTCCCATCAAAATAGGTTCGGCATGCAGACGAAGAACGGCAAACTCAAAAAGCAATGCCGAATTGAACATGACATCGGCATTCTCTTGGTAAGGGAATATCCACTTGTCTTCACCGGCACGTACACTAGGCCAGCGTGAAATGGTTTCGCGGGCGGAATATCCACGATAATTGAAGTCGCGGATAATACGGCGCAACAGACGGTTATCAGTGGTCGGAATCCAGTTATGGTCGTCCAGGGAAATGGTAGTCAGTGCAGATACGTAAATCTTAAACTTGCGTTCAGCCGGAATATGGGGAGTCAGTTCCGGATTCAAGGCATGAATACCTTCCAGAATTAGAATCGTGTTATCTTCTATTTTCAGTTTGTCACCTTTATACTCTTTCTTGCCAAGGGAGAAGTTAAAACGTGGAAGCTCCACTTCTTCACCACGCAGCAAGGCTTGCAATTGCCGGTTGAACAAATCCAGGTCGAGAGCGTAAAGTGATTCATAATCGTAGTTTCCGTTTTCATCCAGAGGGGTGTCTTCACGGTCTACGAAATAGTTGTCCAGAGAAATGGGATAGGGTTTCAAGCCGTTTGTCATCAACTGGATAGAGAGACGTTTGCTGAAAGTAGTTTTTCCCGAGGATGAGGGCCCGGCAATCAAGACTAGTTTCACACGGTTGCCGTTTTCTCCACGGTGGAAGATGGTATCGGCTATCTGGGCTATCTTCTTCTCCTGCAAGGCTTCGGCTACATTAATCAAATCTGTGGCGTGCCCTTCTTCACAAGCCAGGTTAAAGTCTCCGGCGTTGTTGAGTCCCATAATGTAACTCCAGTTCAGATATTCCTTAAAGACGTCCAACATCTTCTCCTGCTTCACAACATCTTCCAATACTTCGGGATTCTCGCGGCTCGGAATCCGAAGAAGCAGTCCATCGTAATATTTCACGATGTCGAACAACTTAATATATCCGGTACTGGGCAGCAGATTACCATAATAATAATCGACCGTATCGCCCAACGTATAATAATAGGTATAGAGGGAGCCGGAAGTTTCGAGCAGCCGCACTTTGTCATTCATCCCCCGTTCACTGAATACACGTACAGCTTCCGCCGTATGACACTCGATGCGGTGATAAGGAATATTTTCGGCAATAATCTCCTGCATACGCTGCTTGATGCGTTTCACATCTTCCAGTTCGATGGGGCGCCCGATACGCAAATTGCAGAAATATCCTTTGGAGACGGGATGTTCTACGAATAACTTTCCGTCGGGATACAACTCCGTGACAGCCTTGAACAAGACAAAACAGAGCGAACGGACATAGGTACGCATACCAGACTGATCCCTTACGTCCAAAAACTCTATATCCTTATTGTTATATACCCTAAAATTAAGTCCCTCAGAGCGGTTATTGACCTTGGCGCTAACCACCTGATAAGGAAAATTAAGATTAAAACCGTAATAAATATCCAAAAGTGAGCTTCCGATAGGGAATTCTTTGGAAATATTGTTATTTTTGCAACATATTTGTAACATCTGTTTCATCGAGTTCGTTAAAAGGTGAATAATTTGGGACTAATATACTTATAATCAGACTGAGAACAAATAACCATTAAAAATATTATAGATGGAATATTCTTTTTATGATTTTTTAAAGCTCATAGGTTCATTAGGCCTCTTCCTGTATGGAATGAAGATAATGAGCGAGGGCTTACAAAAGGTCGCGGGTGACAGACTACGAAGTATCTTGACGGCAATGACCACCAACAGGGTAACGGGGGTTTTAACAGGTGTGTTAATCACAGCCCTTATCCAATCTTCTTCAGCAACGACGGTAATGGTCGTGAGTTTCGTTAATGCCGGGTTGCTTACTCTTGCCGAATCTATCAGTGTCATTATGGGTGCCAACATCGGTACTACGGTCACTGCCTGGATTATCTCAATTTTCGGATTTAAGGTTGACATGGCCGCCTTTGCCCTTCCTCTTCTGGCCATCGCCCTTCCGCTTATCTTCTCGGGCAAAAGCAACCGCAAGTCCGTCGGTGAATTCATTTTCGGTTTTTCTTTCCTCTTTATGGGGCTTTCTTACCTGAAAGCAAATGCGCCCGACTTGAATGCCAACCCGGAAATGCTCGCCTTCGTACAGAACTACACGGATATGGGATTCTTCTCCATTCTCCTGTTCCTGTTCATCGGTACGATACTGACCATGATTGTACAGGCTTCTGCCGCCACGATGGCAATTACACTGATTATGTGTGCCAACGGATGGATTAGTCTGGAACTGGGAGCAGCCCTCGTACTGGGAGAAAATATCGGAACTACAATCACCGCCAATCTTGCCGCATTAACAGCCAACACACAGGCTAAACGGGCAGCATTGGCGCATTTTGTTTTTAATGTGTTCGGTGTTATCTGGGTATTGATTATCTTCCACCCTTTCATGCAGTTTGTAAACTGGGTAGTAGACACTTTCTTCCAAAGCAGCAACCCCGAAGTTGCCATCTCATACAAACTATCCGCTTTCCACTCTATCTTCAATATCTGTAACGTATGTATCCTGATATGGGCCGTGAAACTGATTGAACGTACCGTATGTGCTTTAATCCACCCGAAGGAAGAGGACGAAGAACCGAGACTGCGGTTTATCACCGGCGGTATGCTGTCTACGGCGGAGCTTTCCATTCTTCAGGCACGCAAGGAGATTCATCTTTTCGCTGAACGTACCCATCGTATGTTCGGTATGGTGCAGGACTTGCTGCATACGGAGAAGGATGATGACTTCAACAAACTGTTCAGCCGGATAGAGAAATACGAGAATATCAGCGACAATATGGAGTTGGAAATAGCCAACTATCTGAATCAAGTGTCAGAAGGACGTTTGAGTTCCGAAAGTAAGTTGCAGATACGTGCCATGCTGCGTGAGGTGACGGAGATTGAAAGTATCGGGGACAGTTGTTATAACCTGGCGCGTACCATCAACCGGAAACGCCAGACAAACCAGGACTTCACCGAAAAGCAATACGAACATATCCACTTCATGATGAAGCTGACAAGCGATGCCCTCGCGCAGATGATTGTGGTAGTGGAGAAACCGGAACATCAGAGTATTGACATCAACAAGTCTTTCAATATCGAGAACGAAATCAATAACTACCGCAACCAACTGAAGAATCAGAATATCCTTGACGTGAACAACAAAGAATATGATTATCAGATGGGAGTTTATTACATGGATATTATCGCCGAATGTGAGAAACTGGGTGATTATGTGGTAAATGTGGTGGAAGCAAGCAGTGATGTGAAAGAGAAGAAGGCTTCTTAATAAGTAAAGGAAACAAATAATAAAAAAGGAGAATCGACTGTGCGAATGCATCAGGTCGATTCTCCTTTTTTATATATCTTTTAAGAGCAATCAATTATAAACATACGATTCCGCAAGACGCCAAAATAGAGTAGATTCCGGCACGACAGTGGTTCGAAGAACTTTTCCCGTACCGTTTTCTGATGCCGGATTGATATTGGCAAACATATTCCATCCTCTGACGAAAGAGCAATCGCTGTAATTATAAGATTTATCACTGCCTGTCAACGAAAAAGGACGGTCGGCAAACTGATAACTCACTAATGTGGCTTTTCCGGCAGAAGAACCCCTGCCTGTCCAGTTGGATATTGCAATCCGGCCTACTTTCTTATCCCCGTTAAATACAAAAAAATCTCCCAGTGTGGCAACAAGCGCATCGCTGTCATTTGAAGTTCCCGTCCAGTATCCACTCATATCCCCTCCTCTGCGGTCTACTTTTTGCAGCACTTCTGAAGAAAAAACAGTGGGTAAATCCATAATAATCTGCCCATTCTCATAAGGGAACGTAAGCGTTTCAATCACACTCCAGTCAACGCCCGTAACCTTCACCTCTACCCTGTCAAAAACAAAGCCCTCGGGGATATTCTGTATATCCTTGACTATGATAGTATAATCCGGGATAGGCGGTTCTTGTTCAGGAACATCATCATCGTCATGGCAGCCCGTAATTAAAAAGCCGGATATGAATAATACAGATATAAAAAGGAATAACTGTGAAATTCGATTAGTAGTGGTTGTCTTGTTGTAATACATAATGCTATAATTTTGAATCAAAGGTATTACAAATTCAGGCATCATAAGCATTTCTTATCACAAAAAAACAAAATGGCTGAATACATCCAATGTATCCAACCATTTTCACTTAATAAATTCTCTCCCTCTCTGCTTTATCCTTCGTACGGCTCGAAATCTTCTTTACCGACTCCACATAGTGGACAAGTCCAATCATCTGGAATATCTTCAAACGCAGTTCCTGGTTCAATTCCGCTTTCCGGATCTCCTTGTTCGGGGTCGTAAATATATTCACAGACCGTGCAAATGTACTTCTTCATAACGTTCGTATTTTTAATTGGTTTTCTAAATTATATAACGCAAATAGTACGATATTTGTTCAACACTTTTTTTATACGGAAAGAAAAAACTATCTTTGTAGTCATATTCATCAAGCTAAAACAACAATTATACAAGTATGCTTATAGCATTATTATCAATATTAGTAGTCTTATGCGCCATCCTGCTGCTTAGTTTCTTATGGGAGCGCAGAAAATGTCTCCGGATGCAACAACGATTATTCCGGGAATCCAGAAAGTTGGAACGCACCAATCATATCGCCGGTTCTGTCCTGAAAAACGTGCATGCTTTTATCCTGTTAATAGACAACGATTTCAAAGTTCTGAAAACCAATTACTACCAGAAAACCGGAACCAAGAAAGGAGCGGAAGAAAAAAGAGTGGGCGACCTGCTGCAATGCCGCAACGCATTGGCTGCCGAAGGGGGTTGCGGAACACATAGTTTTTGCGGTTCCTGCCCGGTACGTACTGCCATACGCCAGGCTTTCGAGCAAAGAAGGAATTTCACCGACCTCGAAGCGACGCTGAACATAGTTACTTCCGATAATGATGCCGTCGAATGCAACGCGAGCATATCCGGTTCATACTTTCTTCTGGATGAGAAAGAGAATATGGTACTTACCGTCCATGATGTCACCCGTCTGAAAAAAGCGGAAGAGGAACTGACACGCGCCAAGGAAAAAGCGGAGAAAGCCGATATATCCAAATCTGCGTTTCTAGCTAATATGAGCCATGAGATACGTACACCCCTCAATGCCATTACCGGATTTGCGGAAATAATGGGCAGCGCCAACACAGAAGAGGAAAAAAAACAATATCAGGAAATCATAAAGATGAATGCCGACCTCCTGATGCAACTGGTCAATGATATTCTCGATATGTCAAAGATTGAAGCGGGCACCTTGGAGTTTGTATATACAACGGTTGATATCAACTTGTTGCTTTCAGACTTACAGCAACTTTTCCAGATGCGGGTGAATGATGCCGGCGGAATGATTAAAATCATAGCAGAACCATCGCGTTTTTCCTGTCTCATATCGACCGACCGCAACCGCGTCGCCCAAGTGCTCTCCAACTTTACGACCAACGCGATTAAATTCACGCATGAAGGTACGATCCGTATCGGATATGAAGCCCGGGATACTGAAATTTATTTTTATGTAAAGGACACCGGAGCAGGGATTCCTGCCGAAAAATTGCCGGACGTATTCGGGCGGTTTGTGAAGCTGAACAAAGACAAGAAAGGAGCAGGACTGGGGCTTTCTATTTCCCAAACCATCGTAAACAGACTGGACGGTCAAATCGGAGCGGACTCCGTAGAGGGTGAAGGCTCTACATTCTGGTTCACCATCCCCTACCGGACATGTGGCAAGCCGCAGTAATAATTCCGACTTCATAAAAAGTTTTAATTAAACATTTTATCACAATATTATGTTGTACTTTTGCAGTCCAAACTAAACGCATGTATCTGCATGAGTACAAATAAAGATGACTTTTATCATATAGGACTTACCGATAACGAAGTCCTTCAAAGCAGGGAAAAAAATGGTATCAACCTGTTAACACCCCCCAAGCGTCCTTCCCTATGGAAGCTTTATCTCGAAAAATTTGAAGACCCGGTTGTACGCGTACTATTAGTGGCAGCCGCATTTTCGTTAATAATCTCCATCATTGAGAATGAGTATGCCGAGACAATCGGAATTATAGCCGCCATCCTGTTGGCTACCGGTATCGGTTTCTTTTTCGAATATGACGCCAGTAAGAAATTCGATTTGCTGAATGCAGTCAACGAAGAGACATTGGTAAAAGTAATCCGTAACGGACGTGTGCAGGAAGTTCCCCGTAAAGATATAGTGGTTGGTGATATCGTTATCCTGGAAACGGGAGAAGAAATACCGGCGGACGGAGAACTGCTGGAAGCCATCTCCTTGCAGGTGAACGAATCCAATCTGACTGGAGAACCCGTTATCAATAAGACGACTGTGGAAGCGGATTTTGACGAAGAGGCGACGTATGCTTCAAACTTGGTAATGCGCGGCACTACGGTAGTCGACGGGCATGGAACAATGCGTGTACTGCATGTAGGAGATGCTACCGAAATCGGAAAAGTAGCCCGCCAAAGTACGGAAGATAATCTTGAACCGACACCACTGAATATACAGTTGACGAAACTTGCCAACCTGATCGGAAAAATCGGCTTTACCGTTGCAGGATTCGCTTTCCTTATTTTCTTCGTGAAAGATGTATTGCTCTACTTTGATTTCGGCGCATTGAACGGATGGCATGAATGGCTTCCGGTTTTCGAGCGGACACTCAAATACTTTATGATGGCGGTTACTCTGATTGTAGTGGCCGTGCCCGAAGGATTACCTATGAGCGTCACCCTCAGCCTGGCGTTGAATATGCGCCGTATGCTTTCTACTAACAACCTCGTACGAAAGATGCACGCTTGCGAGACGATGGGCGCTATCACTGTGATTTGTACGGATAAAACAGGTACGCTGACACAGAATCTGATGCAGGTGCATGAACCTAACTTTTATGGCATAAAGAACGGCAGTGACCTGTCCGATGACGATATCAGCGCACTTATCGCGGAAGGTATCAGTGCCAATTCAACCGCTTTTCTGGAAGAATCAGCTACCGGAGAAAAACCGAAAGGAGTGGGAAATCCTACTGAGGTAGCTTTACTGTTATGGTTGAACAGCCAGGGAAGGAATTATCTCGAACTTCGCGAAAATGCACATATCCTTGACCAACTCACGTTCTCGACCGAACGGAAGTTCATGGCTACTCTTGTAAAATCGCCATTAATCGGAAAGAAAATACTCTATATTAAAGGAGCGCCGGAAATCGTTCTTGGTAAGTGTAAGGAAGTTGTACTGGACGGAAGAAGAGTGGATGCCGTGGAATACCGTTCGACAGTAGAAGCGCAATTGCTGAATTACCAGAATATGGCAATGCGCACACTTGGATTTGCTTTCAAGATTGTAGGGGAGAACGAACCGGATGACTGTACCGAATTAGTATCAGCCAATGATTTGAACTTCTTAGGAATCGTTGCCATTTCCGACCCGATTCGTCCGGATGTGCCTGCTGCCGTAGCCAAATGCCAGTCGGCGGGTATCGGTATCAAGATCGTGACCGGTGACACACCGGGAACTGCTACGGAGATTGCCCGTCAGATAGGTCTTTGGAATCCGGAGACGGATACAGAGCGGAATCGTATCACCGGAGTGGCATTCGCCGAATTGAGTGACGAAGAAGCATTAGACCGGGTGATGGATCTTAAAATCATGTCGCGTGCCCGCCCGACGGATAAACAACGCCTGGTACAATTACTCCAACAGAAAGGGGCGGTAGTAGCCGTAACCGGAGACGGTACGAATGACGCGCCTGCCCTGAACCATGCCCAAGTCGGGTTGTCAATGGGGACGGGAACTTCCGTTGCCAAAGAAGCCAGTGACATTACATTGCTCGATGATTCGTTCAACAGTATCGGAACCGCTGTCATGTGGGGACGTTCACTTTATAAAAATATCCAGCGTTTCATTGTTTTCCAGTTGACGATTAATTTCGTCGCTCTGCTTATCGTTCTGCTGGGTTCGGTTATCGGTACGGAACTTCCGCTGACCGTGACACAGATGCTATGGGTAAACCTGATTATGGATACTTTTGCGGCCTTGGCTCTGGCTTCCATCCCGCCCAGCGAAACCGTGATGCTTGAGAAACCCCGTCGCAGTACCGATTTTATTATCAGTAAAGCGATGCGGTCTAATATAATAGGTGTAGGGTCTATTTTCCTTATCGTGCTGCTCGGGATGATTTATTATTTCGACCATAGCCCGCAAGGTATGGATATACGTAACCTCACTATTTTCTTCACCTTCTTTGTCATGTTACAATTCTGGAATCTCTTTAACGCCCGCGTATTCGGAACTACCGACTCGGCATTCAAAGGGCTTTCCAAATCGTATGGTATGGAGCTCATTGTACTGGCCATCCTGGTCGGACAATTCCTGATTGTACAGTTCGGTGGGGCTGTATTCCGTACGACACCACTCGACTGGCAGACTTGGCTTCTAATTATAGGCGTTTCGTCCACGGTGTTATGGGTTGGAGAACTTGTCCGCCTTGTTCAGCGTATTATTCACAAAAAGAGTAGAAATGAAAAGTAAAGGAATTAAAAACCTTCTTATTGATTTGGGCGGTGTGCTTATCAATCTCGACCGCCAACGTTGTATGGAGAACTTTAAGAAATTAGGGTTCACAGACGTAGAAGAGCGATTGAATATCCAACAACTGCATGGAGTATTCATGCAACAGGAAAAAGGGCTGATTACTTCCGCCGAATTCCGGAACGGGCTCCGGGACATGATGGGCAAAGTAGTCAGTGACAAACAAATAGACGCGGCCTGGAATAGTTTCCTGGTAGACATACCTGACTACAAACTTGATTTACTGTTGAAATTGCGCACTAAATATGTTGTCTACCTGCTTAGCAACACCAACGAAATCCATTGGAAATATGCCTGCCACAACCTGTTTCCCTATCGCACCTTCAGAGTAGAGGATTATTTCGAAAAAGCCTATCTCTCTTATGAGATGCACATGGTAAAACCGGAAGCGGATATTTTTAAGGCTGTCATCGAAGATGCAGGTATCGAACCGCAAGAAACACTCTTCATCGACGACTCCGAAATCAACTGTAAGGCCGCTCAAGAACTGGGCATTTCCACCTATACGGCAAAAGCCGGCGAAGACTGGAGTCATCTTTTCAAAAAATAAATTCGTAGAAATGCAGATTATACGTGATATATCGCCCCTTACTCCGGAACCCTGTGTAGCTACCATCGGTTTCTTTGATGGAGTTCATGCAGGACACCGCTATCTGATTCGGCAAGTGAAAGAGATAGCGACAGCCAAAGGTTTACGTTCTGCATTGGTTACTTTCCCTGTTCATCCCCGCAAAGTGATGAACGCCGATTATCGCCCGGAACTTCTGACTACACCGGAAGAAAAAATAAATCTGTTGGCCGGCATCGGAGTAGATTACTGCCTGATGCTTGATTTCACACCGGAAATTTCCCGACTGACGGCACGTGAGTTTATGACTCAAGTACTAAAAGAGCGCTTTCAGGTGGAATGCCTGGTGATTGGTTACGACCATCGTTTCGGGCACAACCGCAGTGAAGGGTTTGAAGATTATGTACGCTATGGAAAAGAAATCGGCATAGAGGTTATTCAGGCAAAAGCATATACCAGTCCTGTAGAAATGAAAGACGGACAGAGTGTAACTGTCAGTTCTTCCCTCATCCGCAAACTGCTCCACAAAGGAGATGTAGACTTGGCAGCCCGTTGCCTTGGATATGAATATTTTCTGGACGGAACAGTAGTAGGCGGTTATCAAGTGGGTAGGAAAATCGGATTCCCGACCGCAAACTTAAGTGTTGACGATCCCGACAAACTCATTCCTGCGGATGGTGTTTATGCCGTATGGGTGACATTCGACGGGAAAACTTATATGGGAATGTTGAATATAGGCGTCCGCCCAACGATTGGCAATGGGCCTGACCGCACGATTGAAGTGAATATCCTTCACTTCCATTCCAACATATATGACAAGTTTATCCGGCTCACTTTTGTAAAACGGACTCGTCCCGAACTGAAATATTCCAGTATCGACGAACTGATTATACAACTTCATAAAGACGCTGAAGAGACAGAAGCCATCCTTCTTGCCAAAGAGACAGGCTCACCAAAGGGAAAAGAGGTGTTTCCGACGAAATAGACTAAATGAACCATATATAATAACAACTTAAAAGCGGATTCTTATGCAAAAGACATTTATGAGTATCTCCCTCGTGGTAATAGCTATTTCCATGTTAGCTATGTTCATATGCAGTTTCTTTACAACTAAATAAAGAACATAAAGCCTTATGAAGACAGCCATCAAACTAGTTCTGATCGACCTTCTCATCGCACAGATTGTCGCCCCTATTCTGATAATGATTCCCTGTACCATCTATTTATTGGTCACTACCGGGAACCTGGACAGAGCTGTCTTGACGCAGACAATCATGATTCCGGCACAATTGGCCGGTCAGATTATGATGGGCATTTATCTATGGAAAGCCGGTTATATCAGTACAAAAAAGGCAACATGGTCGCCTGTATCAGCTCCTTATCTGGTATGTAGCGGGCTGGCTATCCTCACCGGCGGATTTACAGTATCCGCACTTATGGGACTGCTTGACTGGATTCCTGATATCATGGAACAATCTTTCGACATTCTTCAATCCGGTTGGGGTGGAATTCTTGCGATAGCCATCATAGGCCCTGTACTGGAAGAATTGTTGTTCCGCGGAGCTATCACCAAAGCATTACTACAGCAATATAGCCCGACGAAGGCTATCCTCATTTCAGCGCTTCTGTTTGGTGTCTTTCATATTAATCCGGCACAGATACTTCCGGCATTTCTCATCGGTATCCTGTTTGCATGGACGTATTATAAGACCGGCAGCCTGATTCCCTGTATACTCATGCATGTGCTGAACAACTCACTGGCGGTATATCTCAGTATCCAATATCCCGAAGCGAAAAACATGGATGATCTGATAAGCGGTACACCCTACCTGCTTGTTTTATCCGGAGCGGTTTTGTTACTCATTGGAAGTATATTGGCTATGCGTTATCTGACTTCCGCAAAAGCAAAATAAAAAAAGGGAAGTTTTCACTTCCCCTCTTTTGCCTTGAATGCTAATGCGTACATTCGTATTTGTTTTACCATCGACAGCAACCCATTGCTGCGTGTAGGCGATAGATGCTCTTTCAATCCGATCTTATCAATAAAATAAAGATCCGTATTCAGTATTTCATCAGGAGTGTGCCCTGACAACACCTTTATCAGCAAGGCTATGATTCCTTTTACAATCAACGCGTCACTTTCCGCCTTAAAAACAATCTTACCGTCTACATCATCCGCCTGAAGCCATACCCGGCTTTGGCATCCTTCAATCAGATTCTGTTCCGTCTTATATTTTTCTTCCAGCGGTTCCTGCTCATTTCCTAAGTCAATAAGTAGTTGGTAGCGATCCATCCAATCGTCGAAGTCACTGAACTCTGCAATAACTTCGTCTTGCAATTCATTAATTGACATGATATATTTATTATTTCTCGTTATAAATTACTTCCAATACAGTCTGTCCGACTGCTTTCAATGTATTTTTATCAATATGCTCCATGTTGTCCGTCAGCGTATGCCAGGTAGGAGTAAATCCGCCCTCGGGGTCAGAAGCGATGATATCAATCGTCTTGATACGTGCCAGGCGGTTGATAAACAGATGGTCGTCTGTCACTCCGCCGCCGTCTTCATCAATAAACATTTTACCATATCCCAGTTTCTTGGCTGCTTTCCAGACTTTCTTATTGATATCCGGCGCAAATTGTTCTGAATATGATTCTTTCAGGAAAACGGTATTTTTGCCGCCCACCATATCGAGCAGGATGCCAAAGCGGGCATTGTATCCCTGCACATGAGGGTTGCGTGCCCAATACTGTGCGCCCAGACACCATGATGCTTCATTATTCTGATCGTGCGCCCCATAATCTTCCGCGTCAAGGAAGATTATATCAATACCGAGTTGCGGCTGCTGTTGGTTTATCAAACGGGCTATCTCCAATAAGGCTCCTACTCCGCTCGCTCCGTCATTCGCTCCTAAAATAGGAGTCTTATGGTTCTTTTCATCGGGATCGTTGTCAGCCCAAGGACGTGTATCCCAATGCGCAAAGAGGGCAATTCTCTTTTTGCTATCGGGCTTATAAGAACCGATGATATTTCTTGCTTTCAGCAAAGTTCCGTCATAGGCTATCAGGTCGGCATATTGGTCGGTCACTTGTGCGCCAAAGTCTTTCAACTGCTTTGCCAGGTAATTTCCACAAGCTACGTGTTCCTTCGTATTAGGCACGCGAGGGCCGAAATCCACCTGATTCTTCACATACAGATAAGCACTGTCCGCATCAAACTGTGGTACGTTCACGACTACCTTCTCGCTTTGTTCATTTGTACTATTTGCCTTGTTGCCGCCTCCACAAGAGAAAGCCGATAATAACAAAAAGGCACTTGTCAATACTATCATAGGTTTCTTTTTCATCGTCCTCTTTTCTATTAAAGCCTCAAAATTAGTCATTTTCATCACAGCATTGCTCAGATGGAATAGATTATTAACAAATAAACTTTAATTCTACATTATTCTTTCCAACCGTGAACTCCACTTTTGCCCCATTGACAAGCGGCAAATTATGAGTGACATGCCCCACCGGAAAATTAAAACAAACGGGATAATCATACTCTTTCACTAAATCTGCCAAGGCTGCATACAATTCCTTTCCCAAGGAACGGTCTTCTTCATATTCGGTAAATTGCCCGATAATAAGCCCGGACAGTTTTTCGAGCACACCACCCAGTTTCAGATTATACATCATCCGTTCAATGGCATGAGGGCGCTCGCTGACATCTTCTATAAACAGCACCGTCCCCTCCGCCGGAATATCGTAAGGAGTTCCACGCAAACCGTAGGCTACTGCCATGTTTCCGCCATGCAGGATTCCTTGCGCGCTCCCTTGTTTATTCAGCTTGTGTTTTTCACAAGTATAAACAGGCAGATTGCCGAACAGGATACCTTTTAAATAGACAGTACACGGATCATCCTCCGGCTCTACCGTGAGATGGCGTGCCATCAGTGAATGCAGAGATGCATATCCGTTTTTCTGAAACAGATTGTGCAATGCCGTGATGTCACTGAATCCAAGCAACCACTTCGGATGCTCATGAAAAGCGGTAAAATCGATCTTATCTACCAGATGCACCGCTCCATATCCCCCACGGCTGCAAAGAATAGCTTTCACCGTCGGATCATCCATCGCGTCCTGCAAGTCTTTGAGACGTTGTTTGATTGTTCCGGCATATCTTCCGGAAGAACCGCCGGCATGCTTTCCGATAGCAACGTTCAGTCCCCATGACTCGATCCGTTTCCGGGCACCTTTCAGAAACTCTTTGTCTATCTTACTGGAAGGCGACACAATGACTACTTTATCACCCGGCTGCAAAAAAGGGGGAAATTGAATATCCATATTCTATACTCTATTTTGTTGACTTATGTATGCAAAAATACATGAAAAAACGATTCCATGCGCATCTAGCGGGCAAAACAAATGAAATATAGCAAAATGTTACACAACAGATGTATTTTTTCGGGTTATAATCCTTATTTTTTCAATCATTTTTCTGATATTTGCTAAAAATCTAACGTTATGGAACCTATTCTAAATTTTGCCCAACTCACAGAACACCTCAAGAAACTAAACCACAGAAAACGGATTGCCGTGGTTTGTGCCAATGATCCTAATACCGAGTATGCGATTACGCGTGCTTTGGAAGAAGGGATTGCGGAGTTTCTGATGATTGGAGACTCGGCTATCCTTGAAAAATACCCTACGCTCAAACAATATCCGGAATATGTGAAAACCATCCATATAGAAGATTCGGACGAAGCAGCGCGCGAAGCCGTACGTATCGTTCGTGAGGGCGGAGCGGATATTTTAATGAAAGGAATCATCAATACGGACAACCTGCTGCACGCTATACTCGACAAAGAAAAAGGACTGCTCCCGAAAGGGAAAATCCTCACGCACCTGGCAGTGATGGAAATTCCGACTTATCATAAGCTGCTTTTCTTCTCAGATGCTGCGGTAATCCCACGTCCTACCTTGCAACAACGTATAGAAATGATATGGTATGCCATTTGTACCTGCCGGCACTTCGGCATTGAACAGCCACGTGTGGCGTTGATTCACTGTACGGAAAAAGTAAGCGCAAAGTTCCCTCATTCATTGGATTATGTGAATATTGTTGAATTGGCTGAAGCCGGAGAGTTCGGAAACGTCATTATCGACGGACCGCTGGATGTACGTACGGCTTGCGAGCAGGCAAGCGGGGATATAAAAGGTATTGTATCTCCTATCAACGGCCAGGCAGATGTGCTTATATTCCCTAATATAGAATCTGGAAATGCTTTTTATAAGTCTGTTTCCTTGTTTGCCAATGCAGAAATGGCAGGATTGCTGCAAGGCCCTGTGTGCCCCGTAGTCCTTCCGTCCCGCAGTGATTCGGGATTATCCAAATATTACAGTATAGCCATGGCATGCCTGCAAGTGTCAGGAGATTGCGAGTGCAGAAAGCAAGTGCTTAATCAAGGTAATAATTCATAATTCGCAATTCACAGTTCATAATCCATACTTAAAACATTAGACTCTATGAAGATTCTAGTCATCAACCCCGGTTCCACCTCTACAAAAATAGCTGTATACGAAAACGAAACACCCCTATTTGTCAGCAATATCAAGCATACGGTAGAAGAATTATCCGTTTATCCGCAGGTTATAGACCAGTTTGAGTTCCGAAAGAACCTTGTACTTAAAGAATTAGAGTCCAATAGCATTCCTTTTGCTTTTGATGCCGTCATCGGACGGGGCGGATTGGTAAAGCCTATTCCCGGTGGTGTATATGAAGTGAACGAGGCTATGGTACGGGACACATTGCATGCCATGCGCACGCATGCCTGCAACTTAGGCGGCTTGATAGCCAAAGAACTGGCATCTTCTCTTCCCAATTGTCCTGCTTTCATTGCCGACCCGGGAGTTGTAGACGAACTGGAAGATATAGCCCGTATTACAGGCTCTCCATTGATGCCGAAAATCACCATCTGGCATGCATTGAATCAAAAGGCGATAGCCCGGCGTTTTGCCAAAGAGCAGGGAACAAAGTATGAGGATCTCGATTTAATAATTTGTCATCTGGGCGGCGGTATTTCGATAGCTGTCCACCATCATGGACGGGCTATCGACGCGAACAATGCATTAGATGGCGAAGGCCCTTTCTCACCGGAACGTGCCGGAACGCTTCCGGCAGGTCAACTCATTGATCTTTGTTTCAGCGGACAACACACCAAAGATGAATTGAAAAAACGAATTTCCGGTCGCGCCGGCCTGACTGCACATTTGGGGACTACCGATGTACCTGCTATTATCAAGTCCATAGAAGAAGGGGATAAAAAAGCGGAACTGATATTGGATGCCATGATTTATAATGTAGCAAAAGCCATCGGTGGCGCAGCTACCGTCCTATGCGGAAAAATAGACGCCATCCTTCTGACCGGGGGAATTGCTTATTCGGATTATGTTATTTCCCGACTCAAAAAACGCATCTCATTTCTGGCTCCTATCCATATCTATCCCGGAGAAAACGAAATGGAGTCATTGGCTTTTAATGCGATAGGGGCATTGAAAGGAGAATTGGCGATACAGGTCTACAAGTAACATGAACTTTTGCGCAAGAATGAGAGTGAACCGCCTGCTCTTTTCCCAATGTTATGGATTAGGTCAAACTTCCTCCATCCGTTCCAGTTCCCATCCGCGAAACTGCATCACGATGCAATGTAACTCGGTGGCGTGCACCATCTGGCGTACCTTAGGACCAACAGCATACCCTTTTATCTGCTCTACGGCTTCTTGCCACTGAGCTTCGGCTTTCGCTTCCGAGTCTTTGGTGGAAAGGTATTTCATTTCGATGATATAGCTATGCTTCACGTCATAGCGCATCAAGTCGGGCATTAGGAACAAGTCGCAATAACCGTGGTTCAATTCCACTTCCGGAGCTATCAGGTAATAGGCATTCGTGCTCAAGTAGGCAGTAAAGAAGCCTTGCAGATTGCGCTCGCCTTCGATGGCACTTCGCACGGAGGAGTTTTCTTTGTAGGCATGGGCGATAAATTCCAGCGTTTCACGCCAATGACCCTCGTAGGCCATCTCATCAAACAAGTCTGCCAAATCATTCAAATTGATATGTTCTCTGTCCTGATACTCTTCCAGCAGGAATTCATAATATTGCTTACGCACATTATTATTGGGAATACTTAGCACCAAGCGTTTTCCGTAGGTGGCGGTAATGGTGAGCATACCATAATAAAAGAGCAGGCTGGGGAAAATCTCCGGTTTAGTGATATCGGTAGCAGGAAAGGTAGTCACTAACGTGGTGACAATCTGCCCCTCTTCCGTGATTTTACGCAATACGCCCTTACGATTACCGTCCAACTTATCCAGCCGGATAAGTTTCTTCATCTTATTGTAATCTGTACGGGTATTGGGATCTATCATCTCTTTGGGCGATTTACCCAAAGTCATATAATGCCGCAAATAATAGAACACCATGTCACAGTTGAACATTTTCGGATCGCGCTCCAAGCTTTCTTCGGCAAAACAATAATTGTCATACCACGGGCGCATTTCCTCTATCATCGCATTTATATCCGTATTGCCCGGCAACCGTCCGGCATCCTTATAATACCGGATCATCTCGCGTACATCAGTCTCACTGAATCCCAGCATCATGTTAAACTGATGATCAGTACTAATATTCCAACCGATATTGAATCCGCTAGTCAAGTCATCCAATGTCACAGGGCTGACACCAGTCATGAAGATACGATCAAACATACCTTTGAACTTCTTGAATATTTCGCGGTAAAAGCCACTGGCATGGGTCAAGGCATGATAAACTTTGTCGCCCTGCTCGTTCAGCACCACGTTAGTGAAATTATCGTATTCATCCACTATCAGATAAAGCTTGGAGCCGTTATTACGTGCCTTACGCTCCAGAAAGTTAATTTTGTTGGTAGTGCCGCATTGGGCTTTCATTTCCTCTTCGAAGCCGGGATAATAATAGGGTTCATAGATAGAAGCAAAATCATCCAGTCCGCCGCAGCAGTAATCATCAAAGCTCTGGGCAAGTGTCCTATCAAGCCCCCCCACTCTGGAAAAATCAAGATAAAGTATTTGGAAAGCCCCTTGCAACTGTGTAGGACGACTACCTATCCACAAATTGCCGAAGCGTTTTTCGAACTTTTCTTTTTGAGAGATGTCATAATAAGTCCGGAGCATACTCAGAAAGATGCTCTTACCGAAACGGCGGGGACGGATAAAGAACAAATTGCTGGGTTGCTCTTCCAACAAAGGCAGATACATCGTTTTATCCACATAATATTGGTTCTGCTCCACCACTTCCACAAAATTGGAAACCCCATAAGGGATTCTTTTTACTTCTTCCATAATTGTTCCTTTCTTTAGTCCTCATACCCATTGATTGGGGCAATACAAAAGTAACACATTCCCGCAGAAAGAACAAAGAAAGGGAAAGAAAGTTGAAGTGTCACTATGCAAAAACAAGACGAAACGTAATCTCCACGAATTTCCACTAGAGAATTAAAAAGTGGAAACTTGCTGTCATCTGTCACGTGTTTACATTTAAACATGTGATTGTGAGTGAGTAATGATGTGACAGCAGCATGTGATAGCACAGTGACAGCAAAAGTGCTGTCACCATTTTATCTCCCTTTTTCTATCTTCCCTCTCTTTTCTCTTTCTTAAAAATCACAACTTGTATAGCTCATATTTTTTAGCCGTAGGGGGGAATATTAGTTTCATGCCTTTAAACTATTGGTTTCATAGGATGAAACTAGAGTTTCGCCTGCTTGAAACCAAAGTTTCACCCGCTTGAAACTAGAGTTTCAATTACTCGAAACAATTGTTTCTAAGCCTTGAAACTTTAGTTTTTACTGCTTGAAACTAAAGTTTCAGGCAAGAGGAACAAACTTGGAACTTGCTTTTAAAAGAAAGAGAGAAGAAGAGATGTGACAGCAAAAATGCTATCACCGTGCTGTCACATACTGCTGTCACATCATTACTCCCTCACAATCACATGTTTAAATGTAAATATGTGACAGGTGACAGCAAATTTTCACATTTTAATTCCCTAGTAGAGTTATTGGGAGATATAATTCAACTTATTTCCGTACAGTTTCATTCAAATTCAACTACTGGTTCATATTATTAAGAAAGAGTAATCTCTTCCAATAATACAAGCTCCCAACTACGCCATACAATTGTAATCAGTTTCAGTCCACCTTTAGCCTTAGCTCCCGCCACCAATTCGTCTTCACTATAACGAAGCAACTGTTCGCGCGCCTCATCGGCAAGGGTACGTATCTCTTTTTCCGAAGCACCGGCTTTCGCATATTTCACTTCGAGCAGATAGGTGAACGGGGGCATCACGGGAACCGACGGACTAGGCTTGAAGAAGAAATCTGCAAAACCTTTATTCAATTCATATTCCGGATAGAGTTGATAATAACGGTACATCCCTAAATAAGCAAGCAAAAAACCTTTAATGTGTGCTTCACCCTCAATATATTCACGGATGCGGCTCTGCTCACGAATGGCATCAGCTATAAAACCGAAAAGAGGTTTCCAGTCTCCCCGAAAAGCCATATCCTCAAATAGAGCTGTCATCTTGTTCATATCCATCTTAAAGATATCATGTTTACTATATCCTTGAATCAAGAAATTGAAAAGCTGTTCCCTTACCACTAAATTCGGGACATGCAAGATGGGTCTTCCCACCATATCAACACCTTTAATGGAAAGAAGTCCGAAGTAGAACAACAAAGACTTGAAATTGCTGGGATCTGTCATCTCCAATGCAGAAAAATGAGTGACGATATCGGTAGTAATCTCGCCCTGTTCGGCTATTTCCTTTATAACGGAAAAGTTCTCTCCCAATCCGTGATCAAGCTTTATCAAATATGTCAGTTTATTGAAGTCAGTGCGGATATTAGGGTCTACAATCTCTTTTGGTTTTTTATGATGAAGAACAAAAGATTTCAGAAAATAAAGTGCCATATCAGAATTGAACATACACTGTTCCAACGTATCTTCACTAAAGCAATAATTGTCATAATTAGGTTTCATCATGGCAACAATTTCATCCACTGATTCTTCAAGAACTCCCTGCTCTTTATAATACGTCAACATTTCACGCAACTCTTTCTCACTAAAGCCAACCAAATCATTGAACCAGGAATCATTTGTGATGTTGGTTCCGATATTAAAACCACTAGTGACATCATCCATCGTCACAGGACTCACTCCAGTGATAAACAATCGCTCGAGAGCAGAGCCGGTTCCGGTAGTGGCTGATTTTATCACGTTAAAGAAGCCGCGGATAAAACCTTCGCCATGCGTTGCTTTCCGATAATAGTCTGTACCGTAAGTTGAAAGAATGGTATTAGTGAAATTATCATATTCATCAATAAGCAAATAAATTCGGAGATTTCCTTTGCGACTGGCATAGGTGTTGACTGCCGATAAAAAAGCACCGGGGACTTTTTGGGTATCCTCATCCAAAACCTCCCAAATTTCTTTTCCCAACAAATGCTCGTATTTGTATACGAAGTCTTTTATCTTGTTACAACAATGAAGTTTAAACGAGTGCTCTACCTCATTGACATTAGAACTTACTTCGGAAAAATTAAACCGCATAATGAGAAACTTATTATGTAGCCTGGTAGGATGCTGACCTATGTATAAATGTCCGAACAATTCATTAAACTGTTCGACATAACTAATATCGTAATAGGTTTCCAACATAGCCAAAGTCAGACTCTTCCCAAATCGACGGGGACGGATCAGAAATAGATAAGGCGGTTGCATCTCTATTTTTTCAATGAACATTGTCTTATCCACATAATAATAATTCTCTTTCTGAATTCGTCCAAAGTCCGTTATTCCGTATGGTATTTGTTTCATCATATTGCGATTCCTTTCAATTATCTATTTTTCTATTTCTGCAAACTTTGCTCAATATGCTGCAAACGACGTTCTAAAGCTGCATACTTTTCATCCTTTTCTTTTAAAAGACGTTCATAGAGTTCGGTGATTTTGTCGATAGGGTTGAAATTGTTAACTCGATTATCGTTATCAACATCACATGTCTTAACAGTTCCCAAATTAAAGTTAGCTCCTCCTTGGTCATTATTATTCACCGTATTATTCTCAAACACCACCGTCTGTGCATCCTCTTCTAAAGTCTTAAGATAATCGAAAGGAACATTCAATGCCCGTGCAAAACGCTGCAACATTTCATCATCAATCACTCTCATCTTCTCATATTTAGAGACAGCAGGTTGTGAAAGGTGTACCAATTCACTTAAACCTTCCTGGTTCATATTCTTTTCAATACGGGTACGACGTATATTGCGTCCGTGATGGACTCTCCCAATAGTCAATTCTTCTGTTTCCATTCTTGATTTCTTCTTTTTAAAATCCAACAAATATACAAATGAAAAGTTTCGCTCGAAGCAAATATACGAAAAAAACGAATAGATGTGATAATATGGATAAAAGGAATATTACTACCGGTCAAAAGTAATAAAATGAATACTTCCAAACAGCCTGATTATAGAAAAAAACACGAACTTTGCAGCAAACAACATACAAACAGAAAACCATGGAAAGAATATTAACAATAAAAGAATATAAGTTCGTAAAAGAATTTATTGAGTTAATCCGAAAACACGGCATTTTGTTTTCCACGAATCAAGAAGGGAAAATCGTAGTTATAATCCATGAAAAAGAAGGAGATAACAGACCTGATTTTCTGACACCTGCCATAGAACTGGGAGATTGTTTCGATGAAACAGAATTGTATGAGATATTAAACCAAACCAATGAACGGATAAAACAGATTGCAGAAGACTATAAATCAGAAGAAATATTCACTCAACATCTAACTAAAAAATAAATCCTCATCCCTATATATAAATACCCTAACCGGTTTCTTTATCCCAAAGAGGGCCCGCTTCCAATCGTGAAGCGAGCCCTCTTTATTTCTGAATAATCTGTAATCCACCCTAATGTTTAGAAGTAAAAAGCAGGTATTAAAGACCTAATAATTCATCAAACTTCTTTGCTGTTCTGGAGTCCGAAGGACGTGTCATGTTAGCAGAGATAATTTTGCCTTCACGGTCTAACAGGATAAACCGGGGAATACCATTAATAAGATAGGCATCCATAAACGACCTGTCAGTACCCATGTGAAGTTGGATTCCTTTCAGTTCATCTTTCTTTACCATGTTTTCCCATGCTTTCTTGTTTTTATCACATGACATACTGACGAAGTAAATATCCTTGCCCGCATATTTTTCTTCCAGTTCTTTCAATGAAGGAAGTTCTCCGCGGCAAGGGCCACACCATGTAGCCCATACGTCAATGTAGATATACTTACCTTTCAAATCAGCCATGGAAACGGTTTTACCATCTATATCCATATAAGAGAAACTAACGGACGGATTACCCGATCTCAGCTTTTCCCATTTGCCACAAAGTGTATTAAACTTTTCTATAGACTGCGCATCTTTCACATGTTTGCGAAACATGGCAATCAGGCTGTCAGCATCGTCCAAACCGCTATTCTCTACATAACTATAAACGAATTCATTCATCAGAAATTCTGCAACTTCCGCATCTTTTATTTCAGAATCCACATAATGGACACGTTGTTCAATCACTCTTGAATCGTTTGTTTTTCCTTCGAGGCTCAAAGCCGTAACAGCGCCGGGCAGATATGCTTTGTATTCTCTCAGAGCCAACAGTTTGGCGTCAATCGGGGTTAGTGCTTTCAGCTTTTTATAGAATGTTTCCGAAGGAGTGTAGTCTTTATCTTTTCCGTAATAAGAATGATAAGAAGCGTACAATGGAAGATAATAGTAAGTGTAATACTGCAAACGCACCTTCTCTAATGCGGTAAAGTCGGCAGGCAACAGTGAAGACTCCAGAACCTGACAATTAGCCGCATACAGGCTATCGCCCCTGTGCAAGATGGCATCTTCCTGCATTTTCATATCGGGCATGCCTAACGACTTGAGTTTTCCGCTTCCCAAGTAAGTGTTGATAGCTGCTCCTTCTCCTGCGAAGGTTACATTCTTCCACATATCATCGCTGTTGAACGAGAGGCTAAGATCCTGTTCAGGATCCAGATAAAGGGTGCGGCGTCCACGAGTATATTGCATGGTTACATATTGCGGCGCAAAGTCTGTGATTTCAATACTTCCATTTCCGGCTGCATCTATCGCAATTTCCTTTTGTTCATTACTCTGAGCGAAGGTTAATACCACTTTAGCTGTTTCATCGGGATTGGTTATCTTGAAAGTCAGCTTGGCGGCTTCTGCCGTCGTGAAGGCACTCAGCGCTAAGCCGAGTACCATCATTGATGTTATTTTGTACATACAATTTCTATCTATTAACGTTCATACTGAGGAATGTCCGGATTATATTCCAATACATTTTGGGGAACAGGCATAATATAACGCGGGTCATTCGCCGGAAGTTCCCATGTCTCATTTCCCACTTTATGGACTATCGTTTTTGCAAATTGAGGTTCTTTGTTCAGACGCCGCAAATCCACATATCGCATATATCCTATCATTGCGAACTCACAACGACGTTCGTCAAGTACTAACTGCAATGCTTTTTGTCTATCTGTATAGTCCGCAGCATCATATGCAATATGATTTTTGATACGGGATGCACGCAAAGTGTTCAGGTAGCCGATAGCTTTGGAAGTAGCTCCCACGCGCGCTTCACATTCTGCCGCAGTCAGGAGCATTTCAGGAATGGAAGTCCCCGCATTGATTTGTATCCATGCTGTATAAACGGTATATCCTTTGAAGTATTCCATACCCGCTCCCCGGTTCATGCAGTCGGAACGGAAAAATAAATATTCACGCAAATCCACTTCACCTGCCTCTGTATCCGTATTCTTGGCAAAAGCCTGACGCAAATCGTCGCTTTCAGCTACACTGTTGAAAGTATGATTACTGATATAACGGGTATAAATCTGTTCCGGGCTTGGGAAACCATATTGTCCATCGGGGAACTGTGTCTCGTTATCGTCATCCGTTACGATATTTCTCCATTGAGTTCCGTCGATCTTCTTATAGTTCTTATATTCGATTAACTGAATATTCTGCGGATCAGAAAGTATCATATTGGCATATCTCAAAGCCTCGCTATAATTACCCATGTACAGATACATACGGGACAACACTGAATAACAAGCATTTTTAGTGGGATAGAAAGGGAACGCTTTTTTGTCAGCCAAACTTGCGGAAGCAGTTTCCAAATCTTCTTTTATCTGTCCATAAACTTCGGCAACCGTATTACGCTTATATTTACCGCCCCCTACTTCTTCACTCAACACCAAAGGCACTCCATAGTCCGTAGCTGCGGTAGAAGCATCATATTGCTTTCCATATACATTAATCAGACATAAGTACTCGAACGCACGACCTACCAATGCCTCTGCCTGCAGACGGCGCTTGTCGGCATCATTACCGCCGGTAGCACTTAATACATTATTAATAATGGCATTATAACTGAAAATGTTAGCATATGCATCTTCCCAGATAGCATCACTGTTTCCGGGTGTGTAGACCTGTCCTGGCTGGAACGAGAAGATATTCCTTTCATGGTCTTTTTTACCGATATATTCGAACCATTCAACTGTCGTTTCGCCTTTTTCCACCATCATCGGATCGTCAGTGAAATAAACCAAATAAGGATCTAATACATTAATTAGATATTGACTGGATATTAACTTTTCGTAATCAGCATAAGTCTCGGGAATAGTATAACCTTTCGGCTTATTGCCCAACCAGTCATCGCAGGAAGCTAAAGATAAGATAGCACAAGCGATAGCAATATATTTTGTTATTTTCATATTATTCTTACTATTCAAATTTTGTTTTTAAAAATTAGCTGACAGCCCGATTGTATAAGTTGCAGGAATATGCTGTCCTCTGGACGGCGAAAGGCTTGTTCCTGACCATACTTCCGGATCTAAATTCTTGTCATTGGCAGCCCAATACCATAAATTCTGAATTTGCAGGTTTACGCGAAGATTCTGCATAAAGAATTTTTTGATCCATACTTTGGGGAATGTATATCCTATAGAAAGGTCGCGCAGCTTAATATAATCTCCCTTCTGGATATGCTTATCCGCCGCACTCCACAAGTATTGCACCTGACCCGAACGGCTGTTGCCATACAGGAAAGCAGGAGCCATGTTCGGATCATTCTCATCACCCGGTTGTCTCCAGAAGTTAAGACGGTCACGATCTATCGCACTGGTAGAGTTCATCACAGGATACATCGTGAACATACTGCTTGCCGCAACATCTCTTAATTTATGACCGCCATAAAATATAAACATGAAATCAAGATCGAATCCCTTGTAAGCAATCCGGTTTGATAAAGAAGCGGAATAAGGAGGAGTGGTAGTTCCCACATGTACCAAATCTTCCGGCTCTAACAAAGCGTAGCTATTGACAATGGTTCCGTCGGCTTTATAAGCCTGCGGTAAACCTTCTTTATCCAAACCGGCATAACGGACTACAAATATAGAATTCATAGGATAGCCCTCACGATTCTGCAAAGATCCGAAATAACTCTGAGCTGAAGTTCCCGAATTCTCTATTTGAGTCAGTTTGTTCTTATTATAACTGAAGATGAAATCAGAAGACCAACTGAAGCTATGTGTACGAATATTTTCGCTATGCAAAGTGACTTCCACACCGCGATTATACATCTGACCGTAATTCAACTGCAAAGAGCCCCAACCGGAAGTCGGGTCGGTCTGCCGTTGCCCCAACAAATCTACCGTCTTTTTATTATAAAACTCGATTGTTCCGCTCAAACGGTTATTCAAAATATTGAAATCAACGCCGAGGTTAAATACTCCTGTCTTTTCCCAGCGCAAAGTCGGATTGGGGGGAGTAGAGATGTACGAGTAATATTCATTCGTGTAGGAGTTGGGACGCGAATTAGTTGTAGCTATCATATACGGGCCGCTGTCTTTGGCTATATTACCATTGATACCATACGTTCCACGTATAGCCAGACGATCAATCCATTGCCAGTTTTCCAAAACTACATAATGCAATCCGGCTGACCACAACGGACGATATTGGTATTTGGGGTCTGTACCGAACAAGTTCGACTGGTCAATACGAATACTACCGGTGGCAGACAAACGATGGTCTAACGAATAAGATGCGTTACCATAGAATGAGACATAACGGTCATCGGTATCAGTAAACTTGTCATACGGCCCACTAAAATAATAGCTGCCATATAAAGCCTCTGTTCCACTTATACCTGTTCCCAATTGCAGTTCATTAAACGATTTCCATGTTAAACTTTGCGGATCATACCCCCATTTGGTATAATATGAACTTTGTGTCTTTACCTGCCTTCTCTCAGCACCAACCAGTACTTGTACATCGTGTCTGCCAAATTCCTTATTAAAATCCGCTTGTACACGAAATGTATATGACTTATTCTTATTCCAAGTCTCACTTAGACGCCCACCTACAGGTATATGGTTGGTTATCGTTCCGTCCTTAATAACAGTAGCATCATTTATCGTGGACTTCATTGTATATGAATTTACATCATAATACTGACTATTATAAATAGAAGTATTTTCATTTTGGTAGTATATCGACAAATTCAATTCAGGCATAATCTTGAATTTGGCACTAACATTCAAATTCTGATATTTTTTTTCATTGTTATAGTGTGCCTTGTCTATTTCATCCAACGGACGGTAAGTTTCATCAAGCAACCCTTTAGCAACTAATCCATCAATAGATTCCTGGGTACGATTCATTGTCCATATAGCAGGAGTACCGTCTTCATTGCGAAGCATCCGGTAGGGTTTTGAATACAAATTACTAAATCCTTGAAAGCCATTATCGTAATCTGCTTTGTAATTACTGTTGATAATACCCACATTAACCTGCAACCATTTAAAGAAATCAAACTGGTTCTTTAAGTTAAAGCCGATACGTTGATTGGATTGCTCTTTCTCGTAAGGAAGATTTTCCTGATAGTTTGCCGATAAAGCATATTTATAAATATCAGAACCGCCACTGAATGATATGTTATGCTGGTGTGTAATTTCAGCTTTGCGCAGAAGCTCGTCCTTAATCTGTGAATAACTATCACGATTGCGATATACATCAAGTTGTGACTGCAACTCCGCATCGGTAGCAATTTCACCCGCTTCGCGCTTATACATCAACAAATAAATTTCATTCGTAGAACGTGCATCAGTAGGCTGATACGGATTATGATAATATCCGAATAACTCTTGCATCAAGTCGACCAATTCACCGCTTGAAGTCAGATTCATATAGCTATGTGAAGGCAACGGTGTAAACTTGACGCTACCATTATAACTGACACGGGTTTTACCTTTTTCACCGGAACGGGTAGTGATTACAATAACCCCATTCGCCGAACGGGCTCCATAGATAGAAGCCGCCGTAGCATCTTTCAAAACCGTAACATTAACAATATCGGCAGGGTTAATAGCATCCAGTTCCCCTTCATAAGGAATACCATCTACGACATACAATGGTGTTCGTTTTCCTTTAACCAAAGTCGATATACCACGTATAGACGGAACGACGTCCTTATCCGCTGACACCCTCAAGTCCAACCCCGCAACTTTTCCTTCCATTCTATCCAAGATATTAGTCTGAAGTTTTCCTTCTATATCCTTCGGTGTCATGATAGCGTAAGAACCTGTCGCACGTTCTTTTGAGATTGTCTGATAACCGGTCACTACCACTTCGTCCAACAATTGGCTTGCAGGTTTTAAATCTACTGTATAATTAGACTTGTCCTGAGTGATTTTCAACTCAGCGTTGGTATATCCCACAAAAGACACCACCAACGTGTTCCCCGCCTCAACATTCAGTGAGAATTGTCCGTCTATATTAGTGACCGTACCATTATTAGTACCTCTCACTATAACACTGGCTCCGGGAACCACATCTCCGTTCTCATCTCTTACCACGCCAGTAATTCTTACTTTCTTCTGGCTCACTTCCATTGTCGTATCGTTATGTTTCATCTGCTCGGCATAAGCAGAAGAAACCGGATAAAACGACATAGCACTTAAAGCGAGCAAGCCGTATATACTGCTTCGCTTCGTAATGTTTGCTACTTTCATATTCTAGCAATTAATTAAATATGTTTATGTTATTTTCGTTTAGGCTTTGCTTTCAATGCATCCGGACGCATGTTATAGATAGGCTTACCGTGTGTCGGTGGGGCAATGATATAAGCCGGAACCACTTGCTTGTCATTCATTCTGCGAACCACCATCTCCAAAGCTGACGCATATTCCTGATGAATATAAGCATCATCCCTGTCTTTCTGATTATAAGCGATATATCTCAAATAGTCTACACACTTGTAAAACCATGCATCAGGCAGTTCGTCTACCTTATAGCTTAAACGTGCGATAAATTTCAACCGGGAGATAAGTTCCTGTTGGTCAACATTCGGATCTGCAATCATTGCGTCAATCTGAGCTGCGGCAGCATCATAATTCTTTGCGTTAACACTATTGTTGATACGAATCATTTTACAATTGAAGTCCTTTCCTTCGTAATCGCATAAAGCTTCAATAGCAGTCAGATCACCGTAGGTTGTTTCTTTAGCTAACTTTGCATCCACCGCTTTTTTCCCGAAGCGTTGGCAGAAATCCGCATAATTGTCCGACACTTGTTTCAGATAAGGGGTCATGCCTGAGATATTATTCACATAGACTTCCCAGATATCGGGGTCTGTCAACCTGGCACCACCTTTCAACAATTCTTCAAATGCTTTCTGAACATTATCACGCGCATAAACGGAGTGGTTGTAATTGATGTAATTGATTAAAAACGCACGTTCTCTGTTACCGTTCGCATACTGTTCCTGCAAATAGAAAGAACGTTGTGCAGGTATCGTGGCATCTTTTCCTGTCTGAATGAACTGTTCTGCCGACTGACGGCTACTGCTTCTATGA
Organism: Bacteroides congonensis; assembly: GCF_900130125.1. GTDB lineage: Bacteria > Bacteroidota > Bacteroidia > Bacteroidales > Bacteroidaceae > Bacteroides > Bacteroides congonensis. The sequence goes on along the minus strand of NZ_FQXY01000008.1, from coordinate 115,761 downwards.
ACTATTTCTTCAGTAGTAGGGTCAATGAACGCATAAGTAGGATAGCTGCGTACTCCGTATTTCTTTGCCAGCGTAACTCCCTCGCCTTCTTCCGCATCTATTTTCAGATTGACGAACGTATTATTGTAATAATACCCCACTGTCGGCAAAGAAAAGACAGTCTGCGCCATATTCATACAAGGGCCACACCATTGAGTGTAGAAATCTATGAATATAAGTTTATTCTCTGCTTTTGCTTTTGTTACGGCTTCCGCCCATGTGGCACCGTGTAGAAAGTTAATACCTGCGCTCTGCGCACTTAAGGAAATCGCACAAATACATGCAATTAAAATAGACAAATTTCTCTTCATGTTTTATTATTTGGTTAAGAATTTGATTGTGTGCCTCGTTTGCAATTTTCTCTTTTACCTTAAAACTATTAATAAATCGGTGCAAATCTAATCATTTTACTATTACTATTGAAATATAATACACATTAAAAATATAAAATGATAAAAAAGCAGCCATATCCGCAACTTATTCTGAATATTGCAAACAAAAAAGGGAGCGAAGCCCCCTCGACTTCACTCCCACGCAATCTTTCTCCTCTCATTTCCTAATACACGGAGAAAACACGTTTGAATCAAAAAAGTTATACCTATAATTATAAACTACTCATCTGCTTCTAAAATCTATTCTGACCGGCATCCCACCAGAGACGGGTTCCGCCATTATCAGCTCCGCCAAGGGCAGCTTTCAAGAAGCCGTATTGTGCAGGATCCTTGTCGGCATCATCCGTAGAGAATGGCAAACGACGAATCATAATCTCCGTATCAATTGTTCCGCCACTATTGTTTGTCTGTACTTTAAACAGTTTCGGATAACCGGTACGACGTTGTTCCGACCAGGCTTCATAACTCTCAGGAAAACAGGCCAGCCACTTTTGGGTAATTATCTGTTCCAACTGTACTTCAGGAGTTGCCCCATCGTCCCACTTCGGAGTAATGGTAATAAGCGCATCCATATCTTTGCCACCACTGGCAGGAACGTAATCTACATATCCCACCGGTTTTTTGTCACTTGCCAAATAGTCGTTGACTCCATCAACCTTCCATTGAGCAAACGAAGTTTTTACACCTGTCTCATAACAAACCTTCACATCTTCAGTTGTAAGCCCGCGCAAAGCCGCTTCCGCCCTCAAGAACCAAATCTCTGCCGCTGTCATCAGAATAGCAGGAGTCGTCTCACCACTGATTGCATTGAAAGCCGAATAACCGCTGTAATAACTGGGATCACCTTCTCTCATCAATACTCCTTGCGGAATACCAATCCATTTGTCCGTATGACCAGCCAGAGTTGCCTTATTAAACCATTTCTCACGACGAGGATCCTCATAGCCATTCAGCAAGGACGCCATGCTTGCCCCCATATAAACTTCTCCCCATCCTGCTACGCCATACAAAGGATTAGTATATCCACGGCCTGACACCTGGATAATATCCTGAGAGTTTTCCAATACTCCATAAGGATTCTCAAGTGCTTTTTTAGTTTGAGCTGTCGCCGTAGTCTTATCAACATTGGATATACGGATAGCAAGACGCAGACGTAGTGAATTGGCAAATTTGATCCATCCCTTGATACCTTTGGCGTTCATCATATCATGAGCATTGAAAATCGCATCGTTTCCGCCATCCGCCAGATATTTATCAAGCGCCTCGATTCCGGCATCCAAATCTTTGAAAAAAGCCATATAAGCTTCCTGTTGCGTATCTACCGCATTGGCTTCACCATTGCCGAATTTGCTGTACACGATAGGCCCGTATGAATCTGCGATACGATGCATCAGCTCCACTTTCAATATTTTACCTATGCCATAGTACTGGATGGCTTCTTCCACATCTTTTGTATTAAGCTCCGCTTTGTATATGGCCGGGAATATATATTGATAAGTATAGTTCCAGGCTGCATTAGACCATCCGGTGTTGATATTATAGACAGAGTTCTTGTCATTAAACTTGGCCGTAGGATCATGGAAATATCCGGAAAACATATCATGTTGCAGCGACTGCGTCAACTGCCACGGCCAGTTCAAGCCGTCTCCCCAGTTGTATTGGAAATAAATTCCTGATTGCACAACCTCTAGCGGCATTGTGTATTTCTGGCGGTCATAGGATTGCGCTTCTTCATTAAATGCGCCTTTCAGTTCATTATCGGATTCAAAATTATCGGTACATCCCGAGAAACTGAACAATCCCCCCATTAGTAATGCTAGTATATATTTATATCTTTTCATAATGCTCAATTATTTTAAAGTTAGAATGTAAATTTAACGTTGAATCCAATGTTGCGGGTAGTCGGCATTCCAAATACATCCACACCCTGATTGTTGTTTCCTACCGATAAAGTTGCATCCGGATCGAATGGAGCATCTTTATAGAAGAAGAATAAATTGCGGGCAACGAACGATACATCAATTCCCTGAAAAACTTTTGTTTTTGCAAGCCACGTCCTCGGAAGAGCATAGCTTAGTGACAATTCACGCAAGCGGATATTGGTTGCGTCATACATATAATATTCCGAGATACCGTTACGTCCGCCTACTGATCCATAGAAGCCTTTCACATTTTCAAATCTCTGACCATTATATTCTACATAACCGCGGTCACGAGCTTCAGCAGTCGCTTTGGTTACACCACGAGAATCCAGGTCGGCTTCTGTCAATGACATTACATCACCGCCGATACGTGCATCGACAAGGAAATACAAAGTAAAACCTTTGTAAGTGAAGGTATTGCTCCATCCCAACAAACAATCCGGATTAGCATTGCCAAGAAGATCCTTATTACCGGTCTTGTTCACCGGCGAACCGTCAGCATTCACTTGAATGAAGCCGTCATCATTGCGGACAAAAGCATTTCCATAAATATCTCCTAATTTACCACCCTCCTTGATACGCATCTGATAAGCCATAGAGAAGCCTTCCTGTCCGTAAGAGAACTGCGTATAATCGGGATGCAGGGAAACCACTTTGTTACGGTTGGCAGATACATTTACCGCAGTCTTCCAACGGAAATTATCATTCATCAGCGGAGTTCCGTCAACGGTAAGTTCAAAACCCTTGTTACGAATCTTACCTGCGTTGATATAGCGATAAGCATACAGAGAACCTGCCGGATTGGGCATCATCAGTAACTGGTTCTTTGTATCTGTCTGATACCAGGTAAAGTCGATTCCCAAACGGCTGTTAAAGAATCTCCATTCCGTACCTACTTCAAAAGAAGTACTGATTTCCGGTTTCAGGTCACCGCGATGCTCTCTATCGTTCACCTGAATAGCACCCCCTGCCTGTACAATATCGGCAAGGCTGGTGATACCAATCGGCAAGTCATTACCAACCTGTGCCCATGAACCGCGTATCTTGCTGAATGATATCCAGTCGGGCATTTTCAGCGTCTTGGACAAAATCCACGTCAAACCTACAGACGGATAGAAGAAACCTGAATTTTTACTATTCGTATTAGCCAATGTAGACGACCAGTCGTTACGGGCTGTCAGGTCAAGATAAAGCATTTCGTCCCAACCGAGTTGCGCGGTCGCAAATACCGACTGAATAGTACGTTTAGAGTCGATAGTGTGGGAAATAGCCGCTTTGGAAGTTGATACGACATTGGGAACTGTAAATACATTGGGATGATATAATGAAGCAAGCTTGGAATCAATCATCAGTGAGTTGGCCGTTGTGGCATTGATACTTGTTCCGACAGCCCCATTAATGGAAAACTTGTTGAATGTCTTGTTGAACATAGCCATCAAGTCACCGTACACCTGAAAATTCTGGCTATCCGACCATACATAACGCCCATTCATCAGTCCGTCATACGTCCCGGCAATATTCGGAGAGGTGGAAGCATACATCTTATTTTCAAATTTATCACTGACAAAATCCACATTGCCGCGAGCTTGCAGAGTAAACCAGCTATTCACTTTCACATTAGCCGTCAGAGAAGCCATTGCACGGTAGCGTTTGTTCCTGTTAGTCACACGGTTCTTTATCCAATAAGGGTTCTGATCCCATTCACTGATAGATCCGTCTTCGTTAGTCACATACCAGTTTTGCAGGTTCATGTTACGATCTGCGTCATAAAGTTCAAAATTATCCCGATAAGGAGCCATATCCATTCCACGCGGGAAACCATAGATATTCACCAACGGATTGAGGTAATATCCTCCGGAAGAAGGACTATTCTTGATAGTCTGCGTCATCAGGTTCACATTACCATCCAACTTCAGGCGATCATTGAAGAAACTGGCGGTTTCACGAAAAGTGAGGTTATGTTTCTGAAGTTTGTTTGAGTCAATGATACCTTTGGCGGTAGTATTCGCATAAGAAAAGTAAGTTTGCGATTTATCATTGCCACCCATGAAAGAAACCGTATTGATTGCAGTCACACCATTACTGAAGAAATTATCTACATTGTTGTAATCCGTGAGGTTTCCTTCCTTTCCCCAGCTACTGGTTCCTCCTTCCATCCGCCCATATGAGTTCTGAAACTCCGGCAGACTGATTGCATGGTCTACTGTCAGATTGGAAGAGAAAGTTACTTTCTGCATACCGGCCTTACCTTTCTTGGTAGTAATCAAGATAACACCATTGGCTGCCTGTGAACCGTAAAGTGCTGCGGCAGAAGCACCTTTCAGAATACTCATACTCTCAATATCTTCCGGATTCAAGTTAGATACCCCATCACCTGCATCGCGATTCACACCGTCATTTTCACCACCCATTACGGTAGCTGTCGATTCTGTACTGTTATTGAGCATCGGCACACCGTCAATCACATACAGGGGTTGGTTATTTCCACTGGCAAAAGCGGAACGGGCGCCACGAATAGAAACCTTGGCAGATCCGCCCAGTCCTGCCGCACTTTTAGTAATCTGTACACCGGCGGTTTTACCAGCCAATGCGTTAATCATATTCGGATCTTTGGCACGGGTCAGTTCATCACCGCCCACTTGCTGGGTAGAATAAGTCAGAGAAGCTTCTTTCTTCTTGATACCCATAGCAGTAACTACTACCTGCTCCAAAGCCATTGCTTCTTCTTCCATCTTAATATTGAAAGTCGTCTGCCCGTTGACAGGGATGCTCTGTGACTGATAACCTACATACGAGACATTGAGAACAGCGTCGGCAGGAAGTTTCAAGGTAAAGTTACCATCCAAGTCGGTAATGGTTCCGTTCGTCGTACCTTTTTCTACAATGCTGGCACCAATAATTCCTTCGCCCCTTGCATCGGTTACGACACCTTTTACGGTAATTATCTTCTGTTGCTGTGTGGATGCACTATTTTCTACCTGCTTGGTCAGCACAATATTATTGCCTTCCATTACATAACGGATACCCGTACCTTTGAAAGCCCGGTCGAGTATTTCGGATACCGGCTGATTGTCGGCTGATACATTAACTACCCGCTTCACATCTACCGTTTGTTTGTTGTAGACGAACAGGTAATCGGTCTGTGACTCTATCTTAGAGAGTAACTCACTTACTTTCAGCGTCGAGCGGGGGATGCTGATTTTCGCACTCTGAGAGTATCCATTCTCACAATAAGCTTGGAACGTTACGAACAGAAGAAGGAATAAAGTGATCTTCATAGTCAGTATTATTTGCTTAGATTCTAAACTTTTTGGGCAAAAAAGCCCTTTCAAAGAAATTTTTCTCATATCTTTGCAACGTGTTAAGTTAATAAATTGATTAAGGTCGATTTTTGACTGTTTCGAATCGGAAAGTATGGGGGTACTTTCCGATTCTCTTTTCAGATAGTGGGGTTATTGACTGTTATTCATAATTCTTATACTTTTAAGGGTTAGCACTAATTTAAGGTATATATCTAACATGAGCTCGTTTCTATTTTATAAAGATGCTGTCTTTTTCGGTATTCATTGAATAAGTGAACGGATGATCTTTCTGAATCACTTTAAGTACGTGTTCCACACCGTCCTGATCCTTGAACTTACCTGTGCAACGATAATTCAGCACTTTCGGATTATTCACGATAATCTTCACCTTATAATACTTTTCAAGTTTACCGAGCAGTAAATTAAAGGGAGTATCATCGAAGCAGTATAGGCCATCCTTCCAACGGAGATAATCAAAATCTGTAAACTGTTCCTTTCTGAACTTTCCGTCACGGGAAATAAATACCTCGTTCACTCCCAGGCGAGTGAGCGGACGTTCGCCGCCATTTGCGTAGATATCGACGATACCTTCAAGCAAAGTAGTTGTAAATTCATTGCTGCCTCTATAAGCGCATACATTAAAATGCGTTCCTACCACCCTCACTTGGTTCGTCTCCGTATTTACATTAAAAGGTATCTCTTTATTTTTCGCCACCTCGAAGTAAGCTTCTCCGTCCAGCTCCACGTTTCTGTCATTGCGTCCGAAGTTGGAAGAATAACTTAATGTAGACTGTGCGTTCAACCATACTCTGGTTCCGTCTGCCAAGGTGATCTGCGCCCGCTGTCCGGCAGGAACTGCCACAGTCTGCGTCTGCGCCACCTTATTATATTGGTATTCCTGCAATAAATACCCGCAACATAATACAACGACAGCAACAGCAGCTATACGGGCACTCCACCTTAACACTGGTAAAATGCGAGTGCCCATTGCCGCCTTCTCTCTCTTATTGTTTGTCTTGGAATCGGTGAAAAGGGCAATATCAAACAGCATACGTTCTTTCTGCAATGTACGGCGGTTTTCTTCCGACTCGTCCACCCAGTCAAGAATACGTTTCTCTTCTTCAACAGTAGTGTTGCCCTTAAAATATTTATGTAATAACTCTTGGGTCATGTGAATTTGTCTTTTTCCTGTTAATACTTAATAAGAGGTCTTTTTCTCCCCCTCTATATATAAAACAGGCCAGCCCCTGACAACCCTAACGAAAAATGCGATTTTTTTATAAAAGAATGGAAATAAGATAATCTTTCAGTTCGGCACGCAGGATTTTCAGTGCTTTAGTGATATGAAACTCTACGCTTTTAATAGAAATTCCCAGTTGTTGGGCTATTATTTTGTTGGGAGTATTTTGATAACGGCTTAACATGAAAATCTTCCGGCTCTGCTCCGGCATATGTTTCAAAGCTTTTTGCACGATGTGTTGTATTTCCGCGTTAAAAATAGTATCGGGCTCACAATCTTCCAGTGTAGAAATACGAAGATCAAGCTCACGCTGCCTATGCGTGGTTATTTCTTCTTCGGCACGAAGACGTACTTGTACGTGTGCCAGATAATTCAACGCCTTATTTTTTATAATGGTCAACAACAATGCGTGCAGATTGGAATCTTCTTCCCATTTATCCCTGTTTTCCCACAAAGTAATCATAGATTCCATCAATATATCTTCGGCTTCCTGCTTGTCCCGGATGTATGAATAGGCGAATGACAGGAACTTCTCCTGATTCTCATGAAAGAATTCAGAAAAAAGTTGAATGGAAGATATATTATCTGTTTTGTACACCACGCATTAGATTTAAGGGTTATTCATATTTTTCAATCTACAAAAGAACAGAAACTTTTTCACAAAAGCAAAATATAAGACAAAAAAATAGTCCGAAAACTAAGTTTTCGGACTATCCTTTGTCATATAAAAGCTATCACTTTTTTACTTTTTCTCCGGTCTTGGCAACAAAACTTTTCTGGAAAGTTTGAATTTGCCTGTCTTTGGATCGATGTCAATCAGTTTCACTTCAATTTCGTCACCTTCCTTGATTCCGGCTTCTTCTACAGTTTCAAGACGTTTCCAGTCAATTTCTGAAATGTGCAGCAAACCGTCTTTGCCCGGCAAGAATTCGATAAACGCACCGTAAGGCATGATAGAACGAACTTTACCTTTGTACACTTCACCCACTTCAGGAACAGCAACGATTGCCTTAATCATGCGCATTGCATCATCAATACATTTCTTGTTTGTTCCGGAAACTTCGATGCGGCCCATACCGTCAATTTCTTCGATAGTAATCACAGCACCTGTTTCTTCCTGCATACCTTGGATGATCTTTCCACCAGGGCCGATCACAGCACCGATGAATTCCTTAGGAATTGTCATCGTTTCGATGCGGGGAGCATGTTCTTTCAAGTCGGCACGCGGTTCTGCAATTGTTTCGGTAATCTTATCGAGGATATGCATACGTCCTTCTTTAGCCTGATTCAAAGCATTTTCCAAGATTTCGTAAGACAAACCGTCTACCTTGATATCCATCTGAGTAGCAGTGATACCGTCTCTTGTTCCGGTTACCTTGAAGTCCATATCACCCAGGTGGTCTTCGTCACCGAGGATATCAGACAATACGGCATATTTCTCTTCGCCCGGATTCTTGATCAATCCCATAGCGATACCTGATACCGGTTTTTTAATCTTCACACCTGCGTCCATCAATGCCAATGTTCCGGCACATACAGTAGCCATGGAAGAAGAACCGTTAGATTCGAGAATTTCTGAAACCACACGTATTACATAGGGGTAGTCAGCAGGTATTTGTCCTTTCAAAGCGCGCCATGCCAAGTGACCGTGACCGACTTCGCGACGGCCTACGCCACGTTGTGCTTTTGCTTCACCTGTAGAGAAAGGAGGGAAGTTATAATGTAACAGGAAACGTTCTTTTCCGTGTTCCAGAACATTGTCGATAATCTTTTCGTCGAGTTTGGTACCCAGCGTAACAGAAGTCAGTGACTGAGTTTCACCACGAGTGAAGATAGCAGATCCGTGAGGACCAGGCAGAGGATCAACCTCACACCAGATAGGACGGATTTCGGTAGTCTTACGACCATCGAGACGCTTACCTTCGTCAAGGATAGAACGGCGCATTGCTTCTTTTTCTACATCATGGTAGTAACGGTCAATCAGCGCAGCCTTTTCTGCCAATTCTTCTTCAGAGAACTGAGCCTTGAACTCTTCACGGATAGCCTCGAAAGCATCAAAACGTTCGTGCTTGTTCTTATTTCCCGAAGCGGCAACAGCATATGCTTTATCATAACATGCTTCACGAACTGCCTTACGCAAATCGTCGTCGTTTACTTCATGGTCATATTCACGTTTCACAGTTTTGCCGACAGCCTCTGTCAACTCCATCTGTACCTTGCAATGAACCTTGATAGCTTCGTGAGCCACTTTCATTGCTTCCAGCAATTCAGCTTCGGATACTTCATTCATTTCACCCTCTACCATCATGATGTTGTCATAAGTAGCGGCAACCATAAGATCCATATCTGCTTTTTCCAGTTGGTCAAAAGTCGGATTGATAACGAACTGACCGTCGATACGTGCTACACGTACTTCAGAGATAGGTCCGTTGAATGGGATATCTGAAACGGCAAGTGCTGCAGAAGCTGCAAGTCCTGCCAATGCGTCCGGCATATCTACACCATCAGCCGAGAAGAGGATGATGTTCACATATACCTCTGCGTGATAATTATCAGGGAACAAAGGACGGAGAGCACGGTCAACGAGACGGCAAGTCAGAATTTCATAATCAGAAGCTCTACCCTCTCTCTTGGTGAAACCACCGGGAAAACGGCCGAATGCCGCAAATTTTTCTTTGTACTCTACCTGTAAAGGCATAAAATCTGTTCCGGGAACTGCATCTTTAGCGGCACAAACAGTAGCTAATAACATGGTGTTGCCCATGCGTAGCATTACAGAACCGTCTGCCTGTTTTGCCAACTTTCCCGTTTCGAGCGTGATGGTTCTTCCATCTGCCAACTCGATCGTCTTAACAATTGGGTTAATCATAAAAATTGTTTTATCTATACTTTTTCTTTCAAAATTCCTGCAAAGATATACATTTATCGTTGTAATCAGGTGGAAATGAGCTAAAAAGTTAGTTACTAACTGATTTTTTTTCAAAAATAGGATGAAGAACACAGCAAAATGCTTTGACTAATCTCGAAAAGAAGTATATTTGCACCTCGTAAATAACACACACTATATGAAAAAGGTTACTTTTGCAGCGCTCGCCGCACTTACTATGACAGCTTGTAGTTCCGGCCCTAAATTCCAGGTGAACGGGGATGTATCAGGAGCCGACGGTAAAATGCTTTATCTCGAGGCTTCCGGCCTGGAAGGTATTGTTCCGCTCGATTCAGTAAAACTGAAAGGGGAAGGCACATTCAGCTTCAAGCAACCCCGCCCCGAATCACCCGAATTCTATCGCTTGCGGGTAGACGACAAAGTTATCAACTTTTCTGTAGACTCTATCGAAACAATCCAGGTCAAAGCACCGTATGTAGATTTCTCTACCGCTTATACTGTGGAAGGTTCGGAAAACAGTAACAAGATAAAGGAACTGACGCAAAAACAAATCCGGCTTCAGAAAGACGTGGATGATTTGCTGGCTGCACTGCGCAGCAACAAAATCGGGCATGATGTCTTTGAGGACAGCCTGGCGACCCTGCTCAACAATTATAAGGAAGATGTAAAAGTCAACTATATTTTTGCCGCTCCCAACACGGCAGCCGCTTACTTTGCCTTATTCCAGAAGCTCAACAATTATCTGATATTCGACCCGTTGAACAATAAAGATGACGTGAAGTGTTTTGCCGCTGTTGCCACGAGCCTCAACAACGCATTCCCGAATGCCGTACGTTCCAAGAACCTTTATAATATCGTAATCAAAGGAATGAAGAATACACGCCAGCCGCAAGCGAAAGCGTTGGAAATCCCCCAGGAAAAAATCGTAGAAACGGGGATTATCGACATTGCCTTGCGCGACGTGAAAGGAAATGTACGCAAGCTGACTGACCTGAAAGGTAAAGTCGTACTGTTAGACTTCTCCGTATTCCAGTCGCCTGCCGGAGCTCCTCACAACCTGATGCTTCGTGAACTATATAATGAATACGCAAAGAGTGGACTGGAAATCTACCAGGTATCTCTCGACGCGGATGAACACTACTGGAAAACATCGGCCGACAACCTTCCCTGGGTGTGTGTACGCGATGGAAACGGAGTATATTCGACGAACGTAGCCGTATATAATGTCCGCCAAGTACCATCTGTCTTTTTGATTAACCGTAACAACGAATTGAAGCTTCGTGGCGAAGATATCAAGGATTTGGAAGCAGCTGTCAAGTCATTGCTTTAAGTTGTTATAATTTAGCATATTTCTTTTAAATATGTTACATAGCATCATTTTCCACTTGACACGTATCACTTAAAAGGCTATCTTTGCAAAGAAATAATGAGAAGAGGGTTCCAGCATGGCACATGTTGGAATTCTTTTTTGTTTATATGACCATTAAAAACAATTAAAGGAGGAAAACATCATGGCTTATATGTCAGAAGAAGGTTACAAGAAACTGATGGCGGAACTAAAAGAACTGGAAACAGTGGAACGCCCGAAGATCTCTGCGGCAATAGCCGAAGCCAGAGATAAAGGAGACTTGTCGGAAAATGCAGAGTACGACGCAGCCAAAGAGGCACAAGGTATGTTGGAAATGCGTATCAACAAACTGAAAGCTACCATTGCAGATGCAAAAATCATTGATGAATCTAAACTGAAAACAGATTCTGTACAGATTTTAAATAAAGTGGAGCTGAAGAACGTGAAGAATGGAATGAAGATGACCTACACCATCGTTTCTGAAAGCGAAGCTAACCTGAAAGAAGGAAAGATTTCCGTTAACACTCCGATTGCGCAAGGTCTGCTTGGCAAGAAGGTGGGTGAAGTAGCAGAAATTACTGTTCCACAGGGTCAAATTGCATTGGAAGTAGTAAACATATCAATTTAACGTCAAGGCAGGTCTTCAAGTAAGGCTTGCCTTATTTTATCAATAAAAGTTATGGCAACAATATTCAGCAGAATCATCGCAGGTGAAATCCCCTGCTACAAGATAGCGGAAAACGAAAAGTTTTTTGCTTTTCTCGATATCAACCCGTTGGTAAAGGGGCATACATTGGTGGTGCCCAAACAGGAAGTAGACTATATTTTCGATTTGAGCGATGAAGATCTGGCCGCTATGCATGTATTTGCCAAGAAAGTAGCCCGCGCCATCGAAAAGGCTTTCCCTTGCCAAAAGGTAGGCGAAGCTGTTATCGGACTGGAAGTTCCTCACGCGCACATTCATTTGATTCCCATTCAGAAGGAATCGGATATGTTGTTCTCGAATCCGAAGCTGAAATTGTCGGATGAAGAATTCAAGTCCATAGCACAAGCAATCAACTCCTCTCTATAAAACATGATGATAAAATAAGCAAGAGCGTTCTGTGAAGAACGCTCTTTTTTTATTCCATGCTTTGAAACAAGGTGTTTCCCTGTGTGCAGCTTTTAGCGTTCCTTGCTTTCGGCAACTTCCACCAAATAGACTCCGATACAGATAAAAATGATGGCAAACGTCTGCGTCCAACTGAAACGGTCTTGCCCTAAGATAAGAGAAGCGACAGTCGCCACAATCAGAATCAGATAACCATAGATAGCTACCACTGTTGTCTTGAGATATTTCAATCCGATAGGGAGTAACATATAACTTATGGTGGTTGGGAAAATCAGCACAAACATCAGGATAAGGAAAGGTGTCCAATGGAACGGCATGGAGAATACCGCCGCGTCGAAACCGGTAATCATTGTCACTATAATAGCAGATACCGCCGCACCGGAAAATGTATATCGCAACATGGTCATTGCCCCGATAGTAGTAAGGATACGATTACTTAAAATCAGGTAGATGGCATAGACAACAGAACTAACCAGACAGAGCATATTTCCCATAAAAGCATCGGATGCCAAATCATCGCTTTGCTGCGTCAGAATACAGACCAATGCTCCGACCAGTCCGATGGAGATACCGATAATCTTTTTTGCCGTCGCCTTTTCCTTATAAAAGAAGATCATAATAAGGAATACCCAAATAGGCTGAAGACTGGTGAATATGGAACTGGAGACAGGAGTCGTCTTACTCAACCCCGCCAAATAAAGAAACATAAAGCCATAAAGTCCGAAAGCCCCTAGCAGGAAGAGCAACCATTTGTCCTTGGCCGATGATTTCTCCGGTGGCATAAACCATCCGATAATCCAAAAAGCAGCAGCCGCAAATGTACAACGGAGTGTCGCCCCTGTCAGCGGACTCATCCACAAAGGCAGAAGGAACTTCAGAGCATTCATATTTAAACCGCTAAAAATTTTCGAGACGGCCATGCTCAGATTAGCCTCCAGTTTCTTATTCTTCATTTTTTATTTCAATTGATCATTAAACAAAAAGGTATTACGCCGCAGGTAAGCCCAGAAAAACGTTACAATAGTAATCAGCAGATTAAATATGAAAGGAAATTCCTGTGACCGGGTGTGGAATATCCACTGGAAAAAGTCGACAATGAAAGGATAAAGCAAAATAGCCAAGTAATTCATCATCATTACGAATGCCAGTGCCAAAGTGGTCTTTTCCGGTAATGCGGTATGGGTGGTCTTGTCATAAAGCATAGGTTGAATGACACCGTATCCCAAACCGACAAGAATACATCCCGGAATAATGAGCCATTCTATCGGGGCTATCCAAATCAATAATAATCCTAAAGCCATGGATAGCAGGCTATATGCCTTTGTCCGTTCTTTCAGTACCCCCACAATCTTATCCAGTCCAAATCCCGGAGCCATAATCGCCAAGAAGAAAAGTGAAATCATCAACCCAGAATCACCACTGGAGAAATGATGTTTTTCCATCAAAAAAGGCAGATTGAATATGACAGCCAATACAATGTAAGTCGTCACTCCATAAAAAAGCATTAATTGCAACAGGTGCCTGGTATGAATGCCGTACTTGCTTCCTCCGGTATCAATGGCAGACTGCTCCGGTGTTGAATTGCCGCTACCGGCAGCAACAGGTTCCGTCCCCGGCTGGTTTGTCTTTAAATGTCCGACCAACAGGATAGAAACCAGTGGAAGAAGATAGACCAAAAAAGGCAGATGCCAACTGACTTCCGCAAGATAACCTGTCACGGCAGTGGCTATCACCAAAGTGAAATTAGTTATGGCGGAACTTAATCCGAATTGCTTCACACGGTAAGTTCCCACGAAATAGCGGGAAACCAATCCGGTAGACAAAGGGATAATAAGTCCCGAACCGATACCGAGCAAAGCGCTTACCACGATTAATTGCCACATTTTATTGGAAATCAGATATAAAATACCGCTTGCGGCAAAAAGCCAGAGCCCTATTTTCAGGATACGGACATAATCGACCTTCTCCGTCAGTTTACCACCTAATAATATAAAAGGAATAATAAGCAACGATGGCAGTGAAGTCAACATCTGTATATCCAAATCCGTCGCTTCCGGAAATATCTTTGTAAGATCACCCAATATGGGTGAAACGGCCAGTCCCGGCAATGATGTCAATGCCGAAATAGACCAGATGGCAATTAAGGTTATAAGAGGAATTGTCCCCCGTCCAGTCTGTATTCTCATATGCTTATTCGTTAAAAGTTTAGGTTTGAAGAAAACAATACTCTCCGTATAAAGTTCAAATAGGTACGGAAATGAACTATTTCACCACAGAGGACGCAGAGTTCTAATTCAGAGATAATTATAACCTCTGCGTCCTCTGTGTCCCCTGTGGTGAAAAGAATCCAAAAAGGTGTGTTTCAATAAGGGCATCCGCCCCCTTAATAAACGCCAAATAATGTAAAAGCCGGAAACTTTCAAAACTATCTGCTGTTGTTGTGGGAAATTCGACGGGGAAACACCCCATCGCCCTAAACCTTTAAAAAATAAATTAAGTATGGAAGATTTAAATTTCAGAAAAGGTGATGCCAAAACTGATGTATTTGGTTCAGACAGAATGTTACAACCCTCTCCGGTAGAGAAAATCCCTGATGGGCCGACAACTCCTGAAGTTGCCTATCAGATGGTAAAAGACGAAACATTCGCTCAGACTCAGCCACGTTTGAACCTCGCCACTTTCGTTACCACCTACATGGATGACTACGCTACCAAACTGATGAACGAAGCCATCAACATCAACTACATTGATGAGACAGAGTATCCGCGTATCGCAGTGATGAACGGTAAATGTATCAACATCGTTGCCAACTTGTGGAACTCTCCTGAAAAAGATACCTGGAAAACCGGAGCACTGGCCATCGGTTCTTCCGAAGCATGTATGTTGGGTGGTGTAGCCGCCTGGTTGCGCTGGCGTAAAAAAAGACAAGCTCAGGGCAAACCGTTCGACAAACCAAACTTTGTTATTTCTACAGGTTTCCAGGTTGTTTGGGAAAAGTTCGCACAGTTGTGGCAGATCGAAATGCGTGAAGTGCCTTTGACTCTTGACAAGACCACACTCGACCCCGAAGAAGCTTTGAAGATGTGTGACGAAAATACCATCTGTATCGTACCTATCCAGGGTGTTACATGGACAGGACTGAACGATGATGTCGAAGCATTGGACAAAGCACTCGATGCTTACAACGCCAAGACAGGCTATGACATTCCTATCCACGTAGATGCCGCAAGTGGTGGTTTCATCCTTCCTTTCCTTTATCCGGAAAAGAAATGGGACTTCCGTTTGAAATGGGTACTTTCTATCAGTGTATCCGGTCATAAGTTCGGCCTGGTATATCCGGGGCTTGGTTGGGTTTGTTGGAAAGGCAAGGAATATCTGCCGGAAGAAATGTCGTTCAGCGTAAATTATCTGGGTGCCAACATCACTCAGGTAGGTTTGAACTTCTCTCGTCCTGCCGCTCAAATCCTCGGACAATATTACCAATTCATCCGTTTAGGATTCCAGGGATACAAGGAAGTACAATACAACTCATTGCAAATTGCCAAGTATCTCCATGATGAAATCGCCAAGATGGTTCCGTTCGTCAACTACTCTGAAGATGTTGTGAACCCATTGTTCATCTGGTACCTGAAACCGGAATATGCGAAATCTGCCAAATGGACTTTGTATGATTTGCAAGACAAACTGTCCCAACATGGTTGGATGGTTCCTGCTTATACATTACCTGCCAAACTGGATGATTATGTAGTGATGCGTATCGTTGTCCGTCAGGGATTCAGCCGTGATATGGCAGATATGTTACTGGGCGACATCAACAATGCGATTACAGAACTCGAAAAATTGGAATATCCTACTCCTACCCGTATGGCACAGGAAAAGAACCTTCCGGTAGAAGCCAAGATGTTCAACCACGGTGGCCGTCGTCACAAAACAATTAAAAAATAAAATGTTCTATGGATAAAAAAGTAACACTCGCTCAATTAAAAGAAGTGGTACAAGAGGCATACGATCAGGTAAAGACCAATACAGGCGGCAAGAACGCGGACTATATCCCTTACCTGGCAAATGTCAACAAAGCTCTCTTTGGAATCAGTGTCTGCCTGCTCGACGGGCAGACCATCCATGTGGGAGATACTGACTACCGCTTCGGTATAGAATCTGTATCCAAAGTGCATACGGCTATTCTGGCTTTGCGTCAATATGGCGCCAAGGAAATCCTTGACAAGATCGGAGCCGACGCAACAGGTTTACCTTTCAACTCAATCATCGCCATCCTTTTGGAGAACGACCATCCGTCCACTCCGTTGGTAAACGCCGGCGCCATCTCTGCCTGCAGTATGGTGAAACCTATCGGTGACTCCGCCAAGAAATGGGATGCCATCGTAGGAAACGTAACCGACTTGTGCGGCAGCGCTCCCCAGTTGATTGACGAATTGTACAAATCCGAATCGGATACGAACTTCAACAACCGTTCTATCGCCTGGTTGCTGAAGAACTACAACCGCATCTATGACGACCCGGATATGTCACTCGACCTTTATACCCGTCAGTGCTCGCTGGGAGTCACTGCATTGCAACTTTCCATTGCAGCCGGAACAATCGCCAACGGCGGTGTGAACCCTGTGACCAAGAAAGAAGTGTTCGATGCCGGCCTGGCTCCTAAAATCACAGCCATGATTGCCGCAGTAGGTTTCTACGAACATACCGGCGACTGGATGTACACTTCCGGTATCCCTGCCAAAACAGGTGTAGGCGGTGGTGTGATGGGTGTATTGCCCGGACAGTTCGGTATCGCCGCATTCGCTCCTCCTTTGGATGGATCGGGCAACTCTGTCAAAGCACAGTTGGCTATCCAGTACATCATGAACAAGTTGGGATTGAATGTATTCGGTCACGATCATATCACCATTGTCGACTAAAAGACTCTTTTGAAAAAAACGTAAAGGTTACTATCTTACGATAGTAACCTTTTTTATTCCCCTTGTCCAGTTAAGACTTCACACCAAATATCTTTGTCAGATATAAAACAGATCCTGCGTCTGTACATCTTTTGCGCAAAGATAAAATGTAATATATTCTACTCGATGCATATTCCCCGACATTTATAAAGAATAGTCACAAGATTATTAAAAATAATAATTAACTACTGATTTACAACCTCTTATATATAAGAATAACTTCATCATCCCGCATAAGCAAAGATGATGAAGCCACTTTTATTACTTGTCATATTATCCTTGCGTGCTTTGCACTACAGGTTTCTCCGCTGCGGCTTGTTTCTGCGCAACAGCCTTTTTCTGCTGTTCTTCCGCTTCGTAATATTGTTTTTTCCGCTTGTTGGATTGCTGAATCAAGTTCGTTATATAGACTGTAAAAATAGGGAACATCATCATTCCCAAGGCTGCCAGCAATACGGAAAGCACCCGCCCCGTCACCGTTTGCGCTATGATATTCGACCCGACGGTAGTAACATCCATAAACGCCCACCACAAAGCATCCCCATAGCCATTTACCAGTGGGTTCACCTTATGTTCGAGAACGAAAAATGCGAGACTGGAAAAATAAACCGTTGCCAGCAACATAGTCAGATAAGAGACGAACAGGCTCGAAGCACGGTTGTACGTCAGCCACCCCACTACGATGGCAAGCGCATACCCGCCCCTCAACAAAGGAATGAACCGGAGCAGATAAGTGACTTCCGGCGAGAATGTCCACCCGTAATAAGCAATAATGTTCTGATAGGGAATAGCCACTAGCAGAAAGACGAAATGCGTCCGCAGATAACGTCCTTTGTGCTTCGATAGAAAAAACTCCAGCACGAAATCAAAAAGAAACCAAATACAAATCCACAACTGGGTTTTCATGTAAGAAGACTGCGTATAAAAAGGAATTCCCTTAAAAGTATCTACCGAAATACTAATTACCAGGAAAAGTGACATCACTAATATAATAATGTGGAGAATGCCATAGATTCCCTTTTTTCCAAAAACAAAATCTGAAAGCGCTGATTTCATAACTACTTAGTTTATAATAAAATGATTCTTAAATTAATTTATAATGCTAAGAAACAATCGGAGAAAGCGATTGTTTCGGGACAAGCTGTCCAGAGGCAATAATATATCAATTCAGCGATGTTAATTAACGAACTTTGAAAGAGATTGCGGGAACATCTCACGCAAAATGTTGTTATATGACTGACTTTAAAATATTTTTCACTTAAAACCTTAACTTATGGCAAATATTAAAAATGCAGTGAAGCTGGGTGTGTTTACACTAGCTATCATGAACGTTACGGCAGTAGTATCATTGCGTGGACTACCGGCCGAGGCCGTCTACGGAATGAGTTCGGCCTTTTACTATCTTTTTGCAGCTATCGTCTTCCTGATCCCTACATCGCTCGTCGCAGCAGAACTGGCGGCTATGTTTCAGGACAAGCAAGGTGGTGTGTTCCGGTGGGTAGGTGAAGCCTACGGCAAGAAACTGGGATTCCTCGCCATCTGGGTGCAATGGATTGAAAGTACCATCTGGTACCCGACAGTATTGACATTCGGTGCCGTATCTATCGCCTTCATCGGAATGAACGACGTACATGACATGTCACTGGCAAACAACAAGTATTACACGCTTGTCGTGGTACTTATCATCTACTGGCTCGCCACTTTCATTTCCCTGAAAGGTATGAGCTGGGTTGGTAAAGTAGCCAAAATCGGTGGTATGGTCGGTACAATCATTCCGGCCGCCCTGCTGATTATCCTCGGTATCATCTATCTGGCAACCGGCGGACATTCCAACATGGATTTCAACAGCAGCTTCTTCCCTGACTTTACCAACTTTGACAATGTCGTTCTCGCCGCCAGTATCTTCTTGTTTTATGCCGGTATGGAAATGGGCGGTATCCACGTGAAAGATGTAGAAAACCCGTCCAAGAACTATCCGAAAGCCGTATTTATCGGTGCACTTATCACCGTTCTTATCTTCGTTCTCGGTACTTTCGCACTCGGTGTTATCATCCCCGCCAAGGATATCAACCTTACTCAAAGTTTGCTTGTCGGTTTTGACAACTACTTCAAGTATATCCATGCTTCCTGGTTGTCACCGATCATCGCCATCGCCCTTGCGTTCGGTGTATTGGCAGGTGTATTGACATGGGTTGCCGGTCCGTCAAAAGGTATCTTTGCCGTGGGTAAAGCCGGTTACATGCCTCCGTTCTTCCAGAAAACAAACAAACTGGGTGTGCAGAAAAATATCTTGTTCGTACAGGGTATCGCTGTTACCGTATTAAGTTTGTTGTTCGTAGTCATGCCTTCCGTACAGAGTTTCTACCAGATTCTGTCACAGTTGACAGTTATTCTTTACCTTATCATGTACCTGTTGATGTTCTCCGGAGCTATCGCACTGCGTTATAAGATGAAAAAGCTGAACCGTCCGTTCCGTATCGGTAAGTCCGGTAACGGTCTGATGTGGTTCGTCGGCGGACTCGGATTCTGCGGATCATTGCTTGCCTTTATCCTCAGCTTCATCCCGCCTAGCCAGATTTCCACAGGTAGCAATACCGTTTGGTTCTCCGTACTGATTATCGGTGCCATCATCGTCGTTATTGCTCCGTTCATCATCTACGCTGCCAAGAAACCGTCCTGGGTAGATCCTAACTCTAACTTCGAACCGTTCCACTGGGAAGTCCAGCCGCAAGTTGCTACTGCTAATGTAGCCGCCGGCAGTACCACTGCAAGCGCAGCCCGTCCTGGTACAACGACTTCCAACGCAACCGTTTCAAGCACCGCTCCTTCAGGCAATTCTGCCGCTTCGAGTGGAAGTTCCGCTTCAGGCAATGCGTCTCCGGGAATCGGAGACACGGATAAGAATGTACCGAAGTCGTAAAGACCAAGCGTACATCCTGCATCTGAAAAAAGTAATCCCGCTCCGGCTTTTCGAATAGCCAAAGCGGGATTATTTATAATCTCCGAAAGAAACTAATCTTCATCATTACTATTATTTATCGAAAATTTCTTTCAAAGTTATTGCGGTATTAAAAAATATACTTATCTTTGCACCCGCAAACGAGAAAAGGTGCCATAGCTCAGTTGGTAGAGCAAAGGACTGAAAATCCTTGTGTCCCCGGTTCGATTCCTGGTGGCACCACTATCGATTCGGTAATTTCTCAGAACCCATTGAAATTCAGTCATTTCAATGGGTTTTCTTTTATACTCCAATACGCAAATTCCAGCCGATTCGAGTATCTGGAAATGTCCCATTCGGTGGCTTTTTCAGAGTCCCTTTAAAAAACCACCGATTGCACTATATTTCACTCATTTACAACAATTTGCGCCAATCATTTTTAGGAGCAAAAACATACTTTTGCATACCTGCTTGAATGCAATGGAAATAGCGGAAAAAGAAAAGCAAAAAAGATTCTTCCTTTACTGACAAATATAAGATGAAGGAAAACAAAGAGAATCTTAAAACTAAAAAAAAACGGTGGTTTTTCAGACCATGTCTACAAAAAAGCCACCGATTTTAACTTTTTTACCGACTTCCAACTCAGCTTTCAAGTTGACAGAATAACTAATTGTATTTACCAACTTAAAGAAAAAAGGTTATGAAACAAGGAACAATGAAGATTCTGTTTTTCGTTCTCAAAACGAAATTATTAAAAAATGGTGAAGCACCTATTCTAATGAGGATCACAATTAACGGTCAATACGAAGAAACACGAATCCAAAGAAGCGTTCCTCTCAAACTGTGGAACGCAGCCAAAGGATGTAGTAAAGGAAAAGACCGGGCTTCCAATGAACTCAACAGTTATTTATCTGAATTAGCCACGCGAGCATTGGAAAAGTATAAAGAACTTATACTGGAGCAGGCAATATCCACTCCCTCCTTAATATTAAAACGTGTATTCGGCAAGGATACGGAAATCCGTACCCTGCTTGGAACAATACGACTAGAAATCAAGGAGATGGAGAAAGTTGTGAATATTGACTATGCACCAGTAACCATCAACCGTTACAAAAATGTACTGAAAAAACTCGAAAATTCCATTCCTACATTTTATGACAAAGAAGATATTACTTTCCATGAACTCACTCCGGAATTCATAAAAGCCTTTGACATGCATTTAAAAACAGAAGTCGGTTTGTGCCGCAATACTATTGTACGATATATGAAATGTTTCAAGAAAATCACAAATATGGCACTGGCAAAAGGTTGGATGAAGAAAGATGCGTTTTATGGATACAAAATGGAACAGGATGAAACAGCTCCTGTATTCCTCACATATGACGAATTACAGACCGTTATGAATAAGGAATTCACTATACCCCGACTAGCACTGGTACGGGATATTTTCATTTTCGCCTGCTTCACTGGTCTGGCATTTGCCGATGTGTCCACGCTCAAAAAAGAAGATCTGATGCAAGATAATAATGGAGACTGGTGGATCAGAAAAGGAAGAATCAAACTGATGCATCGGCGTAAAGCATCTTCCATCTGTAACATACCTCTACTTCCCGTTCCGCTTGCCATACTAAAGAAGTATGAAAATAATCCTGTTTGCATCAAAAAAGGATGTTGTCTCCCAGTTCCCTGCAACCAAAAAATGAACAGCTATCTCAAAGAAATAGCAGATTTCTGCGGAATTAAGAAAAATATCACCACTCACGCTGGTCGACATACATTCGGGACTACCATTACGCTCGCTAATAATGTACCCCTACAAGATGTATCAGTTATGCTTGGACATGCTTCCACACGAATGACCCAACATTATGCCCGAGTCATGAATGCCAGTCTAAAAAAATCCATGCTCAATGTCAAGAAACGATTAACACAATAAACGTAAGCATCCGACGAACCAATATAAATACATGCATTATATTGATATTAATTGCAACCTCACTGTTCAGAACCGATGAAAGCATTGCTTCTCCAGACTCCGTAAAGGCATAAGGCATATATCTTGTACCACTTTTTGTTTGAGGTGCAAATTTTGCACCTCAAACTCTCGAATTCATCTTTAGTGAATTAGCACCCGGTTCATTATGTCGCACACTTTCTGACAACTGT
This sequence comes from Bacteroides congonensis, assembly GCF_900130125.1. Lineage (GTDB taxonomy): Bacteria > Bacteroidota > Bacteroidia > Bacteroidales > Bacteroidaceae > Bacteroides > Bacteroides congonensis. The sequence goes on along the minus strand of NZ_FQXY01000008.1, from coordinate 93,458 downwards.
CCTGATCCGCACAAGCAGGATAGAGGAATGAATTGGTTATAATTACATTTTTGTCCAAAAGGATGATATTTTTATCTGTGCCATTTCAGACAGCATATATTTCTTATCTTTACCTTTCTGTTCCAACAGTTTAGCTCTAGACAATTCTCTTAGATCAATCTTTATTTGCTCTTCGGTTAATTCTAATTGTTCTTTTAGTTCTTTCTTTGTAAGTTGTCCTACAACATAAATAGCAGCAATTTCTTCAGCCATTCTAAGAGCTATTTTATCACTAACCCCAGAAACAAATTCGGAAACAAGTGCAGTACCTATAGAAATAGAAGTTAGTTTATCTACATTCACATTATTATGATCTACAGCACTACCTACTTCACAACTTTTCACACTCATAGCAGGTGCATTTTCACACCTATTCACATCACTGGCTTGTACATCACCAACAACATCTCGATAAGTCATACTAAAAACAAAACGCTCATTATTCAGTATTTCAATCACGCTATTATTATAGTAAAGAGGAGCAAACTTTTTAATATTACGGCTTCCCGAACCTAATTCTTCACCCCAACCCAGTTCACGAAATACCTTGAACAATAATGGATTCTTAGTATAGTTTTCCAATTCATCTATACTTATAGAACCTGTTCTCAAAGAAGACGTGAACTTTGTGGCATTACACGTCCTTACTTTATCAGCAAATATTTCAAATAAACCAACTTCATTACTTGCATATTCTCTATGTACACACAAGTTTGCTATAATCTCCCGGAATATATTCGCCCTAAGATCGCCTCTTTGTGTTGATCCATCCTGAAGATAGAATTTTTCCGGCAAATGTTTATAAACAAAATCCATCAACAAGCCATAAGCCTTGATTAGATTGGTCCGTATTGTTATTCGATCATCATATCTAGTACTATCTGTCACTTCATTTAAAACAAAACGCCCATAAGTCTTATTCCTATATATAGCTTCAAACCGATATGCCGGAATAAAAGAAGCTATACTTTCATCCTTTCCAAACAATAGAAGAGCAGCCACTTTAACACCAATCTTTCCAGTAACAGGATCCTTTGCCATTAAGCCACAGCTTTTCAGCAATTCTTCATTAGAAAGTTTTATCCAGGCATGAGTGTCATTTCGTGCAATAACAAGTTTACGACAATAATCAAATGTTGCATCATCCAGATCCGTCAGATCTAACATGGGAAGTAACCGATTTTCATAAGATAGTGTATCCTTACGAGAAAAGAGAGAAGCTACTAAAGAAGGATTGTCAGTAACATTAGTATCTGCCTCATTATTTCTATCATAATACTTATGTTTGAAACGATGCACGTACTGGCTTTCTTCAACCCTTACAAAAATTATTACTTTACCATCAATCTCTATATCTTCAGGTGTAACGTATGCCTTTGGAGAAAACGCAGTCGGATCATTAACTACATGTACGAAGTTTTTCTTCATTGCCTCCAAGTTGTTTTTATTGACTCCAACTATCTCTTTATCATCATTTACACCGATAAAAATATACCCGCCAGAACGATTTAAAAAAGAACAAACCGTTTCATAAACGGAGGATCCTATCTCATTCTGACAACTCTTAAATTCAATATTAATTCCTTCTCCTTTTGCTATAATATTTTTTGCTTCCTCTGATGTCATAATCACATATTTTATATATTGACAAAGATAATAGTTTACCCACAATCAGTCTACTTTATCAAACAACAATTGTGTTATTTTCATTAATTAGACGCCCTCTTAACTTTCTAATAAATAACTTCAACTCCTAATTATCTCCATTCAACCTCATTTAATTCGTTTATATTTGTAAAAACTCATTTTTAATGTAACAATTTGAAGAACTAAAAAATATATAAAACACTCTTCATTGCTTCACTGATAATCTTCGAATGTTATTTTACTCATAAAATCGCATAATAAAACTACTCAATAAAGATATATCCAATGTAATACTGTTGCTATTTTCAGGTCACCCCATACCAGATTTTATATTTCAACTTCTTACCTGCAAAAATAGTCCGTGTCCTGCGGATTGCCCAAGGCAGCCCTGCGGGCTGGTTGGCGAGCAAAAAATCATCCTCGCTACGCTCCGGTATTTTTTCCTGCCAAGCCTTGCACAATCCCGGACACGAACAACCCGGCAAGTAAGAAATCGAAATACTGGCTCCACGGAGCCGGTTATGTCTAATTTTAAATGATTAAAGTATGGCTGAAATGACCGAAATGCAGGTTCACGAAGAACAAGTAATGAACCTTGTAGAAAGTAGCAGTGGTAACCCGACAATCACTCCGCTCACAAGAACAAATGCGCACCGTGCAGAATCCATCCGGCGGATCGGAACGGACAAAGATGCGGTTACCTTCCATTTCCGCAAGAAAAGCACAGGTATGTATATGTATATTCATACCTACACGGAAAACGGTGAAGAGAAGGAATTGCGTGCTTCTGACTTCAAAAACTGGGAAGTAACAAAATTCAAGTATCCCGGCTATCTGGAAGAACTGGAAGAAATCGCCGTCAATGCCTACCGATGGAACTCCCATGATCCGGAAACAATGGCTGAAACGGACATCATGGGATATGAAAAGCAGCTCCATGAAGACCTGAAGAAAATACCGGAGGCAAAAAAACAGGATTATATCAATACTTACAAAAGTAAAATATCCGTTTTATTCCACAGCCTCTCACGCTGCGCAAACCCGATGGTGACAGGACGGGGAGGATTCAATTTCCAAAGGAATGAAAAGGCACAAAATGCCTATCAGAACAGATACGACGAATTCCTGAAATGGCGTGAGAAATTTCTGAAAACCATGCAACTGCTCACGGAAAAAGACAGGCCTGAAGAAGAAAAACGGGAGGAAACATGGCGCAGGCTGAAACGTGACATTGCAAGCAGCGCAAACACGATCCATGAGATTGATACGGGAAAAGCCAGAGGATACAACCGGACACTCTTCGTCAGCAGCATCTTCAACAAGGTCAGCACATTTGCCGGACATGGCGACGTGGAAATTGTACAGAAGGCAATCGACTTCATTTCCGAATATAATGCCGGCATAAAGAAGCCTGTCATCACACCACGCCACCGGTTCTTCCAGCTGGCTGAAACAGCCAGTCGCATGCGGGACAAGTTAAAGGAAACCCAAGAGCTGGAAAATAGGGAAGTAACGTTTGAAGGTGGAATCCTCGTTTGGAACTATCAGGAAAGTCGTCTGCAAATCCTCTTCAACAAAATACCGGAAGAGAGCAAACGCAGGGAACTCAAATCATCCGGTTTCCACTGGTCGCCCAGGAACAGGGCATGGCAGCGGCAACTCAATCCGAATGCGGTGTCTGCGGCAAAGAGAATCTTAAACCTCCAAAATATCTGACCATGAAAAAAGAACATCTGAAATTTGTCATTGACTCCCGTTGTTTCCGAGGAAGCTGCGTCACATCCATGTCGGACGGCATACACTGTGACTACTACGGCAGCACACTAGAGGAACTCAAGAAACAGGAAAACAATCCTTTTCTAGTTGCAGTAACAAGAAACGCCATACACAAGAGGTCACGCATTCATGACAAGTCATTGTGCCGCCCCTTCCGTGAAATTACAAAGGAGAACTATTATAACTGTATGAACGAACTGCCTCCCGTCCGTCTGAAGCGCCATTCATTCTTTTTCGGCGAGCCCTACCACGGCAGCCTGTACATGTTCTGTTTCACCATCGGAAAACGTTTTTTCCGGGGACTGCGTCCGGTCATGACACCGCAGGCCGAACTGGAGCGGCAAATGAACGAGCATTACCACAACATCACATTCAAGGGAAAAGTCACCAAAGGAAAAGCGGAGAGAATTACAAGCAAGGACAAGCAGGAGATCATCACCATTCCCTATTCATTCACCGACAAGGAAAACAGGGAACGTTTCATCTGTAACATGGTAACCGGAGGGAATAATGGTGGGGACACCTGCAAGGCCAGAAAAGACATGGCGAACATACTGATCAGCCTGAGGAAACATCATTTTCTGTATTTCTCCGGATATGGCAGACATGACGACATGGAAACATTGCTGGATGAAGTGGAGGAAAAGAGATACACCATAATAACAAGCGGATGCCTCTTCCAGTTTCCTCCCTGCCGTGATTCCGTCTCATTCACCGGAACCGTCAAGGAAACCGGAGAAAACTTCTTCTACAGGATTTATGACCGGGAACTGTTCCTGCACATTATGCACAGGCTCAGAGCCGTCAAAAGAGAGAAAACACCGGCTGAAACAAAAGCAGTCCTCCCTAAATGCAAATGCTATGAATAATACGGAGTCATGGAAAAAATATGTTCCCGAAACGGTCAGCCTGTATCATGTGGACTACCGGGAGAATCTGGACGAACGCGAAGACCTGCAGGAGCAGTGCATCCGGAACAATAACATGGGGAGGCTATATGAAACAGTCATGGAATGTTATGCTGAACAGGAAGCGGAAAGTCTGCTCAAAATACTTGGGGAAATCAAAGAGAAGATGGCAGAAGAGAAAAGGCAGGAAGAATTCGAGGAACATCGTGAAGAGATTACGGACCTCATCTTGAGCAGGAATGATACCGACCCGGCGGAAGAACTCATAAAAAATTCCGCCGCCGTCAACATGTACTACTCTCCCGGTACGAAAATAGAGGAACGCATCGGAAAAGAATTCAGAGCTATGTCCTGTTACAAGGTCAGGCGCGCCCTGAAACTGAAGAAAGGACAGTTTGACACACTAATTGAAGAACTGGTGGATAACGCCACATACGGCGGTGAACTACGTATTTATTTCAATGCCGGGTTCAATGAACTTGTCACAAACGACAACGGAAAAGATTTCAGAACCATCCGTTTCCACGGGGATGTCATCGTAGCCGTCGCCAACAGTTTCAACGGTTCCGGCTACCACATCAGTCTGCCCCTGGACATTACGTTTCCATTCGTCAGGGACAGACTGTTCGTAGACTCACAGGTACGTTATTCCTATGCAACCGAAGTATGCGGAATGTGCAGGGACTGGTGCGACTCCACCAGCTGGGAAACTGAATACAAAACCGTCAGGAATACAGGCAGGAACAGAGAGAAAGAAAAAACATTATCAACCAATTAAAACGGAATATCATGAAAATCATGTGCAAACAGGACTACTACGACCAGGTAGTACAGTATGCGGAATCAATCAAGGACACTTCACTGCAGAACTGCATGGAACGTCTTGAAGCATGGGAAAAGAATCCGGACCGCCCGTGTGAAATAGAGCTTTACCACGACTGGGCGCCTTATTCATTCGGGTTCACCCAAAGGTACCCGGACGGCAGCAGAGGGATTGTCGGAGGGCTGCTCTATCACGGCTCACCGGATGAATCGTTTGCCGTACAGCTGACTCCCTTCAAAGGATGGCAGATACACACTTAAAGTTTCCGGAACATGGAAGAATGGATGCAGTATGCCAAAGACATGGCAAAAGCGGAAAAAGAGCTGGAGATCGAGCTGTGGGTGATCATCTCCTTTTACAGGACTACGGAGCAGGGCGGTAAAGTCCTGCTCTTCCGATATGACCTGCCACGAAAAGTGGCGGACAAATATGACTGGGTCGTCCGGTGGAGAATGGCAAGACTGACCTGCCAATATCCCAAAGGGAATGTTACACATACCTACTGCCTGTATGACAGGCACAGCGGTGAAGACTATTCATTCGGCTCCTGTCTCTCCTCGCTGGCGGCAGCCAAGGCACAGGTCACCAGGATGGAACGGAGGATAAGGGAATACACAGCATGGCAAAAGCAGAACAACCTCTTTTTTGACGAACAGACGGACGAAATGCTCCAAAAGGCTGTCGCCAAGCTCAAAATAAAAAAAGAAAATGTACAGGAGGCAGAAAGAAGGCTGCAAAGGAAAGCCGAAAAACACCAACGGGAAATGCGGAAATAGCAAAACGGATTCCACATTTCCATTTCTTGCCGCAAAGATAGCCGTTTGCCGGACTGAATGCGCAAGGCAGCCCTGCGGGCTGGTTGACAGGAAAAAAATCATCCTCGCTACGCTCCGGTATTTTTTTCCGTCAAGCCTTGCCGCAATCCCCGGCAAACGGACAACGCATCCAACAAGAAATAAAAATGCCCGTCTCACGACAGGCTCATGTATAACTAAAAAATGATCGGCTATGATTACAGATGAAAGAACCCGGAACAGACTGTATGCGGATACAGAAACGACACTTTTCACACTGGAAGACAAACCAGGGGCAATATTACGGATAATGGAAATCATACGGGACACCCCCGAATATGTACAACTTTCACCCCTTCTTCCGGCATACGCGGAAGAAGACCGGCAGGCAAAATGGTGGAGGAGCAAGAAACCGGACTTCCTTCTGGCGGAACTGCTGCATGTACTTCAACTATATACACCGGAAGGATTCATACTGGGACCGATAACCGGGAGAACACATGCTTTCGGATATACAAACCCGGAATATGAAAAAAATCTGATCTACAGGATAGAGATCGAGCTTGACTGGGGATATGTGTACGGGAAAAAGAACGAATACAGAAAGAAGAGGAAACTTTATGAGGAAATCGCGGAAATATTCACCACGGACGGATATACGGCAGAAATGGAGAAAAGAGGAAAAGGATGCCGGATAACCAAAGGGAATACAAGGCTTTATTCGCATTACGGATGGATAACCGGACAGTGTGAGGCCACACACCTGCCCGAAACGCTCATCCGGTTACTCAGGGAAAGCAGGAGATTCCATCTGATTAAGTGCACCCTGCTTGATTTCATATTCAGTTTCACGCAGGAAGAGGAGCTGGAATTTTACCGGCAGCAAAACGAAACAAGCATATACTACCGGATATTCGACCTTTTCAGAAGGAAACCGTGGACTGTTACCGAAAATCTCATGACGGTGGCTTCAGAAATCAACATACCGACTCAAAAATATCCGGAAGGGCCCGACCGGGACTCCCCCGCTTACAAATATGTCCGGGAAGCCTATCAAAAACTCATAGACAAGGGATATCTGGAAGAATACACCCAAATATGGATAAGGGAGGAGCTCCTTTGTGCAAGAGCAACCCCGGAAGGAATATCAAAAAACATATTCTATGGAACTCAGCTATAACCGTCTATTACTCATCTTCCTATGGCAGTACAACCACCACGGGGAGGAAGGGCTGAACCTGCACCTTTTCGAGGAGACCTTCGGAAAGACACAGGGCAGTCATTATTACGACAAATGGATGAACTGTTTCAACCGGGACCTCCGAGAAATGATCATCTATTTCAGAGGGGAGGGTGAAAACGGACAGAAATTCTGTGACATGGTAGCCCGACAAATTGAAGTATACCGTAAAAATCGAAAACACTATGGAATTTACTGACCTTTATACAGTGGAAAGCCTGCAATGCTTCAACGGTTTCCATTACCGCAGATATCGGGTAAACCAAAGTGACACGGACAAGGTAAACCGTCTCATTGCAATAATCCGGCAAGAACGGGAAAAGAATATCGGACCGGCAGCAGGTGACATTATCGAGTATACCTGCCGGAACGGTGACTGGTTTCAATCGGCACACATCGAAGAGATATGCGACGGACATTTCAAGATCTGCCTTTCCGGAATCATCCCGTTCTGTTATGAAAGCGGGGACGGTGTCGGCTATAACGTCCATGAAGGGATATGGACTTATCTGAAGAGAGCCGCCTTAAGACCGGCAGGTATCAGGGAAAAGCAGTTCAGGACATGGGGACATGCCGGAAAATGCGCCAACGGGGAGGTATACTTCACGGCCTGTGTCCGTGCGTGGCAATATACGGAACCCGAACCCCTGTATGGCAGATATACTACCAGAAACTGGAGCAAATACCACATCAACAGGCAGCCCGACCCGGAACATGACGGCGAGTTCTTCTACATGACCGAAGGATTCACCCTATACTCACGCGAGGAACTGGACAGGCTGACCGGAATCCTTCACGGGAAACTCTTCGACGGGATATACAGCAACTCACTCGTTCTATGGGGATACCACATGAAATGGGAAATACTCACGGAACAAGAATGGAACGAAACAAAAGCCGAAATACACATATCCTTTCTCGGAGAGTCCCCCGTGAAAATAATAACCTGCGATGATACCCGTACAATAACCGTCTATAAAAAGAAATAACAATGGCAAAATACGAAACCCCTCCCCCGGTCCGTCCGCTTGAGAAGCTGATAACGGATTTCTCCTACACAAACGGACTCGATCCCGTCAATGTATTCAACGATTTCCTGACCTACATCATCCACGGGTTTTCTCCCGGTGCTCCCCCACTGCAGAACTGGAAGTACAAACGGCTGCAGAACATGAAATTTATGGAAATGCTCACCGGATGGGTACGGCTCATGGCAAGCCGGATAAAGGATGATACAAGCTGGTATGACCCTTTCGGGGATTTATATATGGCACTGGTTTCCAAAAGTACCCAGCAGTCACAGGGGCAATTCTTCACTCCGGTACATATCTGCAACCTCATGGTGCTGTGCACCCAAACGGAAGAAAAAAAGACCGGACAGAGGATAGGTGATCCGACCTGCGGAAGCGGAAGGCTGCTGCTGGCCTATCATGCACGGAATCCGGGAAACTACCTCATAGGGGAGGATATCAACCGGACCTGCTGCCTGATGACCGTATGCAATATGCTCATACACGGATGCGTAGGGGAAGTTATCTGCCATGACAGCCTGAATCCCGGAAACTTCGTGGACGGTTGGAAGGTCAATCCCATGCTTGCATGGACAGGCATACCCACGATAAAAAGAATGAACATGGAGGAATACCGGGCAGGCAGGAATCTTCCAGCATCCCCTTATATCATACGAAAAACGATGTCAGCGGGTGGCAGGAAGCGTAAGGCGGATTCCCCTCCGCCTTTACAGACGTTTTCAAGATGTAATAACGACATAAAATATGATACCAAACCCGATCATCAGCATGAAAAATGATTATATACTATATTTTATAAGCATACCACCGGTATGCTAAATTTATTTATTAACCCATTAAATACAGCAATTATGGAAGTTACAGTAATGCCGGCCGCTGCACCGGTACAAAAGCAACAGGGATTGAACCAGGTAGTCATAAACAAGGTTCAAAAAATGATCGAAGGAAAACAGCAGGGTGTCATGGCTACAATCACCCGCCTGCTTGAAGAGGGAAAAATCGCGCAGGACTTCATCGCACCCATAGGAGTGAACCTGCGTAATGAGGACCGCCATCCGGTCATTACATTCCAGGCAGAGGAACAGGTACAGATGAACATGCCGGAAGGAAAATTCAACCTGCACGGAAATGCCATCAGCCAGATTTCCGAGAAAATGGGCATTCCGGCAAAATATCTCAGGGAGCTTTCCGCAGGAGACGCCTGGCAGAAACAGCTGTGCGCAACCATTCTTAACGAACATTCGGGATGGACGGGGCGCACACGCGTGCTCATCCGTGCGGTAGGAACGGAAATCAGGGGTGTACTCTCAGACTCGTACCGGCGACTCAACTCCGTGGACATACTAACCGCATTCATCAGGGAAGCGGCAAACAACGGAGCCGTCGTGTCCGACGCCTATATGAATGACACCAAAGTATGGTGCGAAACGATTCTTCCTACACCGGTTGAAATACCCACCCGTAAAAACGGGACGGTAATCATATTCGCGGGAGCAAGATTCAGCACATCCGATTTCGGAAACGGTTCGGTGGACATGCGCTCGTTCCTGCTCAACGGAGCTTGCCTGAACGGCATGGTACGTGAATCGGTCATGCGGCAGATTCATCTGGGAGGACGCTTGCCGGATACGCTTGCGCTCTCGCAAAGAACCTATGAACTGGATACGAAAACTACCGTATCGGCTGTCAAAGATTTGACTAAAGGACTTTACAGCAAGGATACGATCATGCAGAAAGCCATCGAAATTCAGGGAGCGTCGGAAATAGACGTGGACTTTGACAAGGAACTTAAATCCCTGGTACAGCGTGGCGCGTTGCTGAAAAACGAAGGACGGGAAGTCGAAAAGCTCCTGATGAACAACAACCCCGACGACGGCATAACAGGAGGGGCAACACTCTGGAAACTGGCACAAGGCATCACCGCCTTTGCACGGGAACAGGAGCCGGAACGCAGCAGGGAGCTGCATGAGATATCCGGGCAACTGATGAACCGGGTGAAAAACAACTGAAATGGAAAAACGACAATCATAGAATGAAAAATCAGCAGAACTTGCCGGACCTTCCATTGTCCGGCAAGCAATTGTAAAACAGAATCATTCACAATGGACAAATTGCCGGACTATAAAAATAGTTGATATGATGAAACGGATGTTTTAACCAAAAGAGCAGATAGAATTGTCGTATTCACCAACTTATTCTAGTTCCCCTATACTCTCTCTGCATCTCCCCATAAACAGTCAACCGTTCTTCCAGTTCCCCTACTTTATTAAATTCAAATTCATCCGTCTATAAATTTACACAGAAACTATTTTTTGTATCTTTGCTTCCCTTTTACAGACATTTATTGAAAGAGAAAACTTATATCAATACTCAAAATGGAAAATAATAATTCGAGCCTGTATGCACAAAAGGCCGTTGAAAGTTTCTATCTGGACCGTCCATACGGTATAAGAATTGATTACTCCAGAAAAGGTTTCGTCCTGTTCAACCGGAAACTGAACCTGCTTGGAATGGACAAATGGAACTCAATTGAGGAATTACCGCTGGAAGAATATGACAACCCGGAAGAAATACCGGTTGAAGGGGTGGATATTCAAAGAAACAGCAGTAAAGTGGATGTATTCTTCTACACGGACAAATCCAGTCCCTACCATAACGGAACACTGGATATGGAGTGTCTCAAAAAATACAACAAATATATCTACCGTCTGTCAGTACTGCTGGGCAGAACCCTATAATAAAAGAGCCGCAAGCAATATGGCATACTGTTCACGGCTCCGGTAACATGTAATCTAAGGTATATAGAAAAGTTCAAACTCCCTCTTCCGCCTTGTCAATCATGGAAGGCGGATTTCCGGCACGGGCGGAAAAGGCGGAAATCGAAAGAACAATAAAAAAGTTTTTCCCATAATCCATTTTTCCGTTTGTGCTTTCAAACAACGCCGAAGGAAAGTCCGGCGTCTTCTTCCGCAATATTCCGATTCAAGTTATCCACATCCCGATGCATACGGCTGTAATCATTCCGACAGACCGCCAGTTCCTCAAACACGATTTGTTTAGGCAAAAGACGGTGACAATAATAGCTGCTGCCAAATGGGACACCTCCCCCTTTGTCAAACTGGATGCGTTTGTCAAACATCAGCAATTGAAGCTCCCTGTCCTTAAACAGCCGGCACGGACCGACACTGTTCAGCCAAAAATTGGACATCAGCAGGGCGAACGGCTTGTCCAGTTGCAGGCAGCGTTCAAAAACTTCAATTTTTCTGCTGAAAGGCGGATTAGATACAATAATATCCCAACAATCCGGCTCGTAAGCAAAAAAATCCTGTCCGGTATCTATATGCGAGTATTTTACCTGAAATCCGGCTTCCTGCAGATGAAGCACGAACTCGCTGTGGCACGTGTCAAAAGGGCACCATATGATCTTCCCTTCAGGCAGATACTTGATGATGGGAGCCACTCCGTATCCCGGAGTGTATTTCTCGTCACTGCAGTTCAAGAACATCCTGCTCAATTTACTGGGCACGGGCTCCTCCTTCCGTTTTCTCCGCCCCGTCATTCCTGTTATTGAAACTGAAACTCAGCTGCCGGACATCCTGCCAGTTATTTTCAAAGTACAAATCAATCGTTTGTGCCTCATTCGTACTCCTTGAAGTGTAATACAACCGGAACTTCTTCTCACTCAATAAATAGCGGTCATTGGGTTTCAGAACCGTACCGTCTTCCAGCTTCAACAATCCATTCCCGTCAGGCTGGAAATAGCGGAGAGTATAAAGCGTTCCGGAAAAATTACCTTCCTCGGTAATTTCCAGACGGATTTCCACCGTCTGGCCACTGACTATCTTGTCCGCTACGGGCATCGCCTCTACCGTGAACGGATATTCCTGCTGAATATCCAGGTCATCACTACAAGAGATAAAACAAAACAAGGCGGCTGCCATGCTGCACAATATCATTATCTGATCAAGTATCTTTTTCATTTTTCGTATGGATTTAGTCATTATAAAATGTATTTGATGCCCAAGCCATATTGGGTATGGAAGTGCTTTGCGGCACTCCCCCAAAGAACACGTTCACGAAGACGCAGTAACAGGACGACCTTGTCTGAAAGATAAGTTTCCGCTTCCAGTGTCACTGCACCGCCATAAATGAACGATTCGTGTTTTTTCAGGACGGCACCGTCAAAGAGCAGTCCCTTTCCACCGTTTACAGTTTCATACCCCATCAATCCTGAAGCACCAATATTCAAAAATACATTTTTCCCCGGGTCGGAAAAGAAATTGTAGTAGTAGCCGCCTTCCGCAGTATACTGTTTCAAAGGGATACGTGTATTACGGTAAGGATAATACCGCCGCATGATTTCAATACCCGATACCCATTTATTTCCTCCCTTGACATAGGTAGAAACGGCAAGTCCGAAAGCGAATCCCGTATCATTACGCTCCTTCCCGCAATAAAAACCGTCAACCATATCCGCCATTAGCTGCACACCTTTCATACCCGGCAGGCAGCGTTGGGCCTGCGCCTGCCCCAGAAACAGGGCAAGCATAGCTGCAAGCAACAACACAAATTTTCCGGTCATTCTCATCGTACCTTCAATTCGTTGACGGGTTCAGCACGCACAAGGTCCTCATTATCCACCTCAAACATCTGGTGGCGTCCTCCCTGTTTCTCATACATCTCCACCACCAGTTTCTTGTCCTCCGGTATCGTAAATTTGGGTAACGCGAACACCGTACGTTCCGAGGACTTTCCATCCACACGGGTCACATAGTTGCAGGCACGCAAGGGATAGATCATCTGTTCCTGCATGGCGGTACGTTTCACGATCTTTTTGTCGACAATCTTGAAGGTCACGAAATCCACATCAAACGGGACATTCGTCTCATTCCTTAGCTGTGTATGAAAGTACAGCAGGTCATTATGGGTATAAAGCCCCCTAAGCAGGAACTGAACCCCGAAACGTTTACAGCCGATATGTCTGACCCGTCTTTTGTCCTGCCTGTGCACGGACTTCATAATCAGGCGTACCAGACGCGGGGACTCATTGCCCAGTTCCTGCAAATAGATTTCCATGGCATTGTTCGGACGGTTCACCGTTTCACCGTCATGGATGAAATCGCACATCTCCACGTTCAGCAGGAGCGGTTCATCCGCATACCTGACATTGAACGTGTAAAAATTTCCATCTTCAGTGATCACGCTCATGTTCGTCTCATCCCGGAAATGCTTTTTAGCAGCTTTCACACGGATCACGTTCTCCGCCGCATCCGCCTTTCCGGCTATCAGATTGGTGGACCCCAAGTCCACATACTTGATCGGGGAAGGAAATATGACATGTACCGTTTTATCATAAGTGATTTCCAGCCCGTGCGGGGCTATCATCCGGCTAAAGCCGATCTTACGGCTCAGTCCCTCAAAATAATCCCCGCTACTCAACTGCGCACTGGCAGCCGTCACACCCGTCATCAGGGCAAAAAACATCATCAGAATCTTTTTCATATCCGATTGCATCTTGATTGGTTGGTTAATGATTGATTTTCTTTTACTGCTTTTGTGTCTCACTGTTCGGGAGAATGAAGCAACAGCCTGTGTCCTGCTTTCAGAGTGACCTTCACCGTCCGCATCTTTTTAGCGACATATCCCGACACGCCCTGTATCACTCCTTTTCCCAGGTCCGAAGCGATCTGCGCCCCGGCATCCGTAGAGATATTGATACTACCGTTCATGGAGGTTCCCATATTTGCCGCTATCTCACGTGCCGCATCATACTCCATCGAGTTGGGGACCGGTATTCCCCGCTGGCCGTCCGCATCGTAAACCTCCAGTTCTACAGGAATAACCGTACCTTTATATTCAACCGCCTGAACAAGGATATCAAGCCGTTCACCTTCCATACGGACTCCGCCGGTCAGGATCGTCCCCTTGGGAATAAACCGGTCATCGACCACCATCGGTTCCAGCAGGCGGATACGCAGCGCCTGACCGTCCGAAACAGTCTGTGTACCGTGTACGCAGGCAGGAATGGTATTCCTGTCAGAAGTCAGCACTTTCCCCACAGGAGTATTGAACCCTACATTCCTTTCCCCCGCAAATCCGTTTCCGGATTCCCCGTTGCTCACGGGTTGTGACAGGGAAGACACCACCTGGTGCCGGACCTGTTTTACCGGTTTGACAGCCGTCCGCTGCCTTTTATCCATTGCCGGAGAAGTCGTCGCCGCCTGTTTCCCGTTGTACCGGGCAGCCAGTTCATAGGATTTCTCCATCAGCGCCATTTTCTCTTCCATCGTAGTCTCCTGCGACGGCTTTTTCATCTGCCGTTCATGCTCCAGCTCTTCGATGCGTCGGAGCAGTTCATTCCTTTCGGAGTTCTCCGCACGGGTATAAAAATTATCCAGCGTACGGTTCATGTTACGGTAGGCACCGGCAGAAGAACGGACAGTATTATGGGAACCTGTAGAGGGGTTATCCGCCTCTTCCACCGGTAATTCCGCCATGCCTTCAGGCAGGTGCACCGTATCCTTACCGGAACTGCCGAACAGCGAGGCCATCTCCTGAAATGCATTTTTACGGCAATTATCCTTTTTCTCCAATTCTTCACGCTCATAAGCGTCCACCTTGTTGCCGTCCATCCTTTGCTGTCCGGGGGAGGGAATATCCGTATTGAATCCCTTCTCTTTCTCCTCCGCCGCCCTCTCCTTCTCAGACGGCGAATAAATCAGCCATAACGAACCTGCAAAGAGCAGGCACATGGCGGGATAGACAATATACCTGATACGCCTGCGTTTTTCCTCGGGACTCAAAGGTCTGTCAGCAGACAAGCCTAACAGTGTCCTGATTTTCTGAATGTCCATAATCATAATAGTCTTTAAAGTGAATGGTTGTATCTTTCTCCGGCTTTATATCCAAAGGACGGATATGCTCAATTTTCAGTCCCCCGCCCGGTTCTCCGAAACCCAAAAGGGAAGAGAGGATCATATACAGGCAGCCTGCCATAAACAGGGCAAATGCAACGGCGATGACAGCCAACCGCTGCCCTGTCGTCAGTCTGCCGCAGTATCGGTGTATCAGGATGTCCGCCTGTTTCCACGGGTATTTTCTTCTTCTCATCGGTCGGCACTCCTTAAATCCTTGTTTTCCATAATGGTAAAATGCTCGATAATGAACCCGTTCGGATTGTCATCCGACCTGACAGCATTCTGAAGCCGGCACTCCGTCACCAGGCTGCGTTCCGTCACGTTGCTCTCACGGATGATCATCTGCCGGGCATACGTCCTCGCCTTATAGGGATAACTGTTGAAGTCGCAGGCCACGCTGTCCACCTGGACAACCTGGTTGATGTTACCCGAAATCAGACGGTTGTAATACCCTTTCTCGGCAAGGTCCACATAATAATGGTAGGCACTCTTGTCGGCCAGCAGCAGAGCCCGGTGGATATTGTGCTCGATGGCGTCCTTCTGCGGCGAAAGGCTGAAGAAGAGTTCATGGAAGCGCCTCACGTGCTCCCTAGCCTCCGCCGGACGGTTCTGGGAAAGATCCTGCGAGAGCGCAAGCATCAGCGACTTCCCGCCGTCCAGCACATAGATCTTTTCACGCTGCTTCTCGGCAAAGCTGTAAGAGCTCCACAACGAATAGCCGGTAATGAGCGTGCAGCAGCATACAAAGGCTGCCAGCATCAGGCGGATACGCCTGAAGCTGCTTTCAATATTGGTCAATGACTTGAATTCCATCTGTGAATCGTTTTTGATTGTTTATTTTCCACGTATACGCCCTCCGATATTACCCAATGCCGCACCGCCGGCACCGGCAGTGAAACCACCGGCTTTAGTCGCCGTACGGTTCAGATTGCGGGAATAGTTGCCGCCACCTCCCGCCTGGACAATCCAGCCGGAAACGGTCGGAACGGTAAAATAACCGACAATCCCGATCAACATGAAAATGATGTACACGCAGTTCGAATTGTCCAGTGAATAATCGGGATTTCCCTGCAGTTCGGCAATATCGTTCTGAAGCATGAGCACCTGTATCTTGGCAAGCATGCAACTGAACAGGTCGCTGACAGGAAGCCACAGGTAGACCGATATATATCTTGTGAACCACTGCCCGAGCGTGGACTGCAAGCCGTCCCACACCGAAATGGAGAAGGCTATCGGACCCAGCACGGAAAGTACCACCAGGAAAAAGGTCCGTACCGTATCTATCAGCAACGAAGCGGCTGCAAAGAGCAATTCCAGCAGGCTGCGGAAAGCGTCACGGATACTCTTCTCCAGATTATACATGCCCACTTCCATATACATTCCCAGACGGGTGGCGGCGTCTCCCGGAGACCAGCCGAGCTCGTCCAGCTGGCGGTCAAACTCCTCGTCGCTGACCAGATAGGCGGTTTCGGGATTGCGCATCATGGCCTCCCTCTCCAGCCGGTCTTTCTGCGCCCTGTACTGCTGCATGTCCAGTGTCTGCCCTTCCAGCATCCTGTGGGTCCCCTGCACAATGGGACTTAAAATACTGTTCATCGTTCCCAGCACCAATGTCGGAAACAGCAGGATACAGATACCCAGCGCAAAAGGGCGAAGCAGCGGATAGACGTCCACCGGCTCGGCACGGGCCATCGACTGCCAGACGCGGAGGGCGACATAAAACAGGGCACCCAGTCCCGCAACGCCCTTCGCCACACCCAGCATGTCCTCGCAAAGAGGCATCATCTCATTGTACAGACTCTCCAGTATCGTATGGAGGCTGGCAAAATCTATCGACAACAGTACCATAGCTACCAGTATCTGGAGGTTTCATCACCATAGAGCCTCATTACGCGGTCCATGTCGTTCCTCTTCCTGGCACGCAGGTAGCTCACGGCGATATTCCTGTTCGTATAATAACTGACAAGGTTCCGGTAACGGCGCATGTCACGGTAACACTCATCCACCACGTCCATGCGGTCCTTGTCCGTCATGGAGAGGGTACTGACATCGATTACCTGCTTCAGATCCTGCAATACGCCGTTGCTCTCCTCCAGAAGTTTCGTATAACCGGAAGCGATGGCGTCCAGTTCCCTTGCCGAAAAATTCTCATCCTTCATCATCCTGCCGAAGCCGGTGACATAGATATCCGACACGTCACCCACCATCAGGATGATTTCACGCACCTTGCGGGCGTCCCTCACCAGGTTGTTCACGGATTTAAGGGCGTCATAGTATTTTTTTGACTGCTCATAGATCTTGACCGTTTCGGAAAAGCTCTGCGCGGTGTTCGTGGCCGTCTTGGAGGTATGCGCAATATTGTCCGACATGTTGATGATACCCTGGGCCAGGTTTCCGGGATCGGTAACCACCCACTGAGCGCTTGACTGTACGGTTGCCAGCAGAAACACCGTACAAACAAGGCTTGCCTTTTTCCATATACCTCCCGTTCTCATCGTCTGTTTTCATTACGTACATAATCACCGTGAGGGGAAAAAGTCAGCACGTCGGTCGCTTCATTATAGGACACATCAATGCGGTATCCGGTGTTGATGAAAAGGTTGCCGTTCTCCTCGACCAGCAGGTAGGTCCGCGGTTTCAGGACACGTGTCTTTCCGCTGCGGGAAAAGACCGTCACCTTATAGGCTCCGCCTTCCTTGTAGACCAGCACGTCAGACTTACCCTCCACGCTGCTCCACGAACCGCAGAGTCTGTCACAGTCCGTTCCGTTTGCTTCCATACAACTTTGCAATACCATGGCGGCCATGCCGACCAGGCATACCGCCAGCCTCACCAATTGTCTGTTTCTCATAACTTCGTTCATTTAGGGGTTGATACTTGTTTTTGTTCCTCTCTTTTCCTCTCAGCCAGCCGCCGGACGGCGAGCTCCAGATTGCCGCCCAGTTCCCGCGTCAGTTCATGGAGTTCCAGCTTCTCGGATTCTTCGGTCGTGTACACCGTATACTCCTCCGCGCTGACCTCCGTCGCATAAACGGCGGAGTGTGTTCCGCCCAGCCCGATCCAGACTTCACGGTAGAAAGGTCCGGGACGGTTCGCACGGTTGATGGAAAGGATCTGCCCCCTCTCCTTCTCCGTCAGTCCCAGAAGTTTCTGGATATGTTCGAACTTGTTCATATATTTACGCTGGTCAAGCAGTATCTTGCAGTCCGAGTTGTTGATGATCGCCTCCTTGACAATATCCGAAGAGATGATGTCGTCCACCTCCTGCGTCACTACCACGGCCTCACCGAAATACTTTCTGACGGTTTTAAAGAGATACTTGATGTATTCACTCATGTTGGCGGACATCAGGGCTTTCCAACATTCCTCAATCAATATCATCTTGCGGATTCCCCTGAGCTTTCTCATCTTGGATATAAAGGTTTCCATGATAATAAGCGTAACCACCGGAAGCAGGACCTTGTTGGAGGAGATGTTGTCCAGTTCAAAGACTATGAACCGTTTGTTCGTCAGGTCCAGCTCCCTGTCCGAGTTCAGCAGGAAGTCATAGTCCCCGCCCTTGTAAAACGGTTCCAGCACATTCAGAAAGCCGTCAATATCAAAGTCCTTTTCACGCACCTTCTTTTGCTCGATCATACGGCGGTAGTCATCACGGACAAACTCATAGAAGCCGTTAAAATCCGGCCTGGACGCCCTGTCATCCGTAATCCGGCGGATATAGGCATTCACCGCACCCGACAGGGCCACCTCCTCCGAACGTTTCGGGGCTTCGTCCTCCCGTTTCCACAAAGTCAGGATCAGCGTCTTGATACTCTCACGTTTTTCAACGTCAAACTGTCCGGAATCCGTATAAAAAGGATTAAAAGCTATCGGATTATCCTCCTCATACGTTATATAGATGCCGTCCTCACCGTGCGTACGGTCATGGATCATACGGCACAGTCCCTGGTAGCTGTTGCCCGTATCCACCAGCAGGATATGCGTGCCCTGTTCATAATATTGTCTGACCAGGTGGTTGGTAAAAAAGGATTTGCCGCTACCGCTGGGACCGAGAACAAACTTGTTGCGGTTCGTGATGATACCGCGTTTCATCGGCAGGTCGCTGATGTCAACATGCAGGGGGATACCGTTCCGGCGATCAGCCATACGGATGCCGAACGGGCTGGGAGAACTCCGGTAATTGGTTTCAGCCGTAAAGAGACAGACGGCCTGTTCCAGAAAAGTGTAGAACGACTCCTCTGCCGGAAAATCACCCGCATTGCCGGGAATGCCAGCCCAGTAGAGCACCGGGGCATCCACCGTATTGTGCCTCGGCGTGCATTCCATCATGGCAAGCTGGCTGCCGGTATCGTTCTTCACACGTCTGAGTTCCTCCCTGTCCTCAGCCCACGCCGTCACGTTGCAGTGGCAGCGGACGGGCAATACGCCCTTCGTATGGGCTTCATCCAGATACATCTCCGTCCACTCCCGGTTTACCGCATTACTCCGGCTGTACTTCGAGAGGGAGAGCATGTTGCGCGAAGTTTTTTCCATCGTACGAAGAATCTCCTGCGCGTCGTCTATAAACACATACTGCGAATAGATATGGTTACAGGGAAGCAACAGGCCGACGGGAGCGGCGAACGAGAGGCGGCAGTCACTGCGGTCGGTGGACATACGTTCATAACGCATATCAGTGGACACCCTGACGGGAAGGTCCTCCGTATCAGAAAGGGTATGCACACACAGCCGCTTGTCACCCACACGCATGCCACCGGGGTTAAGACAGATGTCCTGAAGCACGGCGGTTTCATCCTCCAGCGACAGGGAGAAATATTTCTCCACCAGTCCGGGACGTCCCTCAGTGCCGGTAATCTCGTCCGCCTCCAGCCTGCGCAGGCTGACATGGCCGGAATCGTTCATGATACGCTCGAACTGTTCCACAGCTTCCAGAAACCGGGCCGCCGTGTCCTTGTCAACCATCTCCTTGGGCAGAAGGGAACCGCGGCAGAGGCTGTTAAAGTCACTCCTCTGCCGGCTGCGCTCACGCGTGGTCTTCGTCAGATACAGGTAGCATTTGTGGTTCAGGTACGGGCGCTCGTTGAAATGGCGCTCATAGCTTTTCGACAGGAAGCTCTGTTCACCGTCCCGGAAATCAGGACGATAGGTCTCCTTCGTGAACCAGTCCTGCTTGCAGACAACCGAAAAATCCGGCAGCACTTTGACAGCTTTTACCCAGGAAGAGTGGACAGCCTCGTATTCAGCCGCAGTCATAGTAAACAGTTCGGGAAGTTCCACCTCAAAGGCCACGGTCAGGTCGGCATCCTTGCTGACAATGCAGCCGTTCTCCACAGACAGCAGGGGGAACTTACGTTCAAGCGTTTCAGCTTTCAATACATTTCTCATTTCTTTCTTCTTTTGGTCAGTAATCGGAATAATCTCCTGCGGTGGATCAGATAACGAGGATGGCGTTTCCCCGACAGCAGCTTCATAAGGCCGTGTTCACCATACCGGGCATTCAGGCGGAAGGTCAGCCAGACCAGCAGCGAACCGGACAGGAGTCCGAAAGGAACGCATATCCACTGGTTCACACCGGCTATATAAAGGATGACCACCACAAGCAGCACCGCAACAAGCCCGCCCGCAAAAATAAAAAGGTACTGTGATTTCAGGCCCTTGAACTCCAAAGGATTACCCGCGCCTTTATTTATCTCGTATTCCATAGCCGCTAGAGGAAGAAGGAACGCAGGATGGTGGCGGCCACAATCAAAAATATACAGGCGAAAAACCAGCTGGCTGCCGTCTTGCTGGTATCGGGATCGCCGCTTGAAAACTTGCTGTAGGTCTTGATACCCCCGACCAACCCCAGCACCGCGCCGATGGCATAGCACAGTTTGGTTGCCGGATCGAAATACGAGGTCAGCATGCTCGTGGCTTCGTTGATGCCAGCAAGCCCCTGCCCCTGCGCAAAAGAGGCAGCCGCGAAAAATGCGAAAAGCACTGAAAAAAGGATTCTCTTTCTCATTGTAGAATCGTTTAAGGTGAGACATAAATTTGAATTCGAACGCAAATATAGGAGGGGACAAAAGACCATGATACAAACATTTCATCAGGTGGCAGCAAATGTCAGCAGATGTCATATCTTGCAAAGCACAGACGTCTTTCAGCCCGGTTGAAAGAGAAACAAGCCTGTTAATATCTGCCAGAAAACCATATTGATAAAAGCAATTTAATTCCGGAGCTTGTCAGTTCTCCATTAACAGCATCAAAGCTTATAAGAAGTTTCTTTCTTAAACGTAAAACAAAAAGACGTTTACAACAGCTGGTTTTCCATCAAAAGAACAGAAGCGAAGAAATGCCAATGAAACATAATGAAGAAAGGACAATTCCATGTTTTCCGGAATATTATTGCTATCTTCGTGGCAAATAAACTGACAGGACAATGGAAACAGTTCAATATGATTATAAACAGATTCTGCAGCGCATCGTTGCAGAAATCAAAAGTTCAAGAATCCAAGGTTGCACGCAAGATAACCAGTGCAACAATGGAATTATATTGGAACATCGGCAAGGAACTGTCCGTACAACATTTGAGCAAAGGATACGGAGCACAGGTGGTGGAAATGCTTGCTTCTGATTTGCAGAAAGAATTTCCCGGAACTACGGGCTTTTCTTCGAGGAACCTCTGGGAAATGAAACGGTTTTATGAACGATATTGCGGGGAAAGCCGGAAACTGCAACAGAGCGTTGCAGTTTTACCTTGGGGACACAACCTGTTGTTAATGAGCAAGTGCAAGAACCCGGAAGAAATATACTTTTACGCGACAAGGAGCACGGAACTGGGCTGGACAAGGGATGTGCTGCTGAATTATATCAAAGCGGACGCTTTCTCAACAAGGGAGGAACAACCCAAATTGCATAATTTCAAAGAAACCCTGCCGGAATGTTTACAAGAACAGGCGGAGGAAATGTTGAAAAGCAGGTATAATCTGGAATTCCTGAGAATCACAAAACCCATACTGGAACTGGAATTGGAAAGAAGGCTCGTGGACAAGATAAAAACGTTCCTGCTCGAAATGGGAAAGGGGTTCAGCTTTATCGGGAACCAGTACCGCCTGGTACTGGAGGATAAGGAGTATTTTGTGGATATGCTCTTTTTCAACCGCTGTACCCGGTCCCTGATAGCGCTGGAATTAAAAATAGGTTCATTCCAACCTGAATATGTGGGGAAAATGAACTTTTACCTGAACCTGTTGGACAGACAGGTAAAGATGCCGGACGAGAACCCGTCCATCGGTATTATATTGTGTGCGGACAGGAACAATGTGGAAGTGGAAGTGGCCTTGCAAGGCTCAACGGCTCCGATCGGAGTTTCCGAATACAGTTACCTGATTCCACAAAAACAGATCAAAGAGTTAATCAACAACGAATTGTCCGGAAATAAGGAATAGAAGAAAACAGCCGTAAGGAAAACAAAAAAATAAAAACGCATCCCGGCATTTGTTCCGGGATGCGTTTTTGGTATACCCGACAGGTCACAGATATTGCTTCCAACCGTCCGATACAGGTACGACAGATTTTGTTTTCCGCACGGGCAGAGGGTTCCCGTTCCCGTCCAGATATTTTCCCATCAGACTGTCGATGACATTCTTATTCTCGACCTGGGAGGAAAAAATCTCAAACAGGTCCGTTTCCCGAATGATGTGCAAGGTAAGAGCCGCACGAAGGGATTTCTCCTCATCCTTGTCAGCATCATTCAGTTTAAACAATACATTGCCGGCATTGTCAAGATCATCAGGCGTTACGGCCTGTGAGACGGCATCCACTACCGGGTACGTTCCGTCCAGTTCTTCCTGTTCCTCTTTCAGCATTCTCATCTCCTCCAACGGTAATTTACATTCCACTTCTTCCTCAGCGACATCTTCCTCCTCACCTATAAAATCCGCAGCCGTTTCCAACGGCTGGCTCATATAGGGGGCAACGCCCTTTCCGGCATCCTCATCCAGATAGACAAAACGGGTGCTGCCCATGACGCCGGATTCGCCGCCCGGTTCCGACAAGACGTTTTCCGGCTCTTTCTTTTTTACGGGAGGTAACTTCGCATACAGCAGGTCGCAAATTTCACGTATCTTCTTTTTCTGCCCACATACCTTATATAATATATAACAGGCACAGGCAAGGCGTATCGACAAATAAACTATAGTTCCCATTCCACCGGTTTTTGGGTCGCTTCCCGATTATACATTCCGTTAATTATATCCTGATACCTTTTCAGATGGTCCGACAGTACACTGTTCACAAATGTGGGGACAGACATTTCCGGTGCAATGACCGGAAGCACCCTGGCCAGGACCTTATACAGTGAATCATGTATATAAGTCTGTCTTCTGGCTCCCGTCAGTTTCTGTTGCAGGAATTGTTCCCGGTAATCATCAAAGCCGTATGCCCGCGGTGTTTTCTTCCCCGCGAACGGTTTCTTCTCAATGGAGACATCAGGTTTCTTTTCTTTTTCTTCCGACACTCCGGAGGCACCGGCATCTTCTTCCGGCCGTTCATCCTGTTTCCTTATCTTTTCCAAGGCCGTTGTATCTCCGGCTACCATACGCTTGAGCGCGTCCTCGTCCACATTATAGACGGATCTGTTCTTGTTTGCCATAGTCATGTCCGGTTAAAGTCCGAGTATGGTTTCCATTTCAGCGGCAAGCAAATCGAGGTTGCTTCCTTTCAGAGCGGCGGCGGAAGGCGGAAACAGGGTGCTGCGGAATATCTGCCCGTTCAAACCGACATCCTTTTTATAACGCTCCGCACCCGGAAGAACCGTATTCAATACAGGTAGTCCCAAAGAACGGATGATTTCCATATAAGCGTCATACAAGTCCCTGGAGACGCGCTTGTCCATTTTATTCCAGAACATATGGATATCACGCAAGGGGACTCCCTTGTGATGAAGCAGATATTCCCGGATGGACAGGACAAATGACATGCTGCTCTGCATGACCATCCTCTCCTGGGTGATCGGGGTAAAAACATAGTCCATATTGATGATGGACTGGAAAACGCCCGTGGTATTGACCGTTCCGGGAAGGTCCAAAAGGACAAGGTCATATTCGGTATCGGAACGGTCTATAAAACCATAGGCAGTTTCCTTGGCCTGTTCGGGCGTGGAAGCCAGGATGTTGTAGGCCTTTCTGCTCGTATCCCCGAACTGCTCCACCAGCAAACTTTGCAGACGAGGGGTCTTTTCCACATTTTTTATGTCCCATTCACGCATAGTCATCATGCTGTGCTGGGGATAGTCACAATCTACCACAAGCACGTTCTTTGCCTTATGGTAATGGAAATAGCTGGCAAGCAACACGGTTAACGTTGATTTACCGACTCCGCCCTTCTGATTGCTGAGGGCTACAAATAAAGGTTCCTTCTTCATAACTTCATGAAATTAAGGGTTAATGACTTATTTTCTTTTCGCCTGTATCCTTACATCAAATGACGCCGCACAATACTGTACGGCAGCATGAATACGGCTGTGTATCACTGTTTCCATACATGGACGGTATCGCATCCAACCGGGGTACACAGTACCGTCCCGTCACAGTCTGCACCACATCAGTACGACTTCTCTTGTGCCGGACCGATACGATACATGCAGCCTTGCGTCACACTAAAAACGGAATGTACCTTTGATGCCATACGCCAATATTCGTTATGTATGACTGTATCTATACAAAAGCTGTCTCATGGCATCGATACGCCTACGTATCATTGTATCGGAACGGTGCCGTATCCATACATGACCAACGTCACATTCAACCGGGATACACAGTATTGTCCCACTACCATAGGCAGCGCATTGATAAAGCATTTTTTATACCGTACCGTTCCGTCCCTTGCTGCATTGCGTCACGCCAAAAGTAGAACGGATTTTTGATACAATAACTAAAATCCGCTTCACCCGACATGACATGTCATCAGATGTCATCACTTGTCACATAAATTTCTATTTCACAAGCACTTAATCAGTCATAACTTTGCAAAGTCGGAATAAGACTATGGAGGAAAACATGCTTCATCGGACTACAGCACGCCGTGAACGTCGCGCAGCAATCCGACGAAGGAGGATTCTATGTTCAAACGAACATAGCAAGTTGTGTTTTCGTCCGACAGGAAGTATCCTGTCCGACGAAAACCACTTGCCCGACCTGACAGTCGGGGAATTTCCTCCAAAGTCGGAAATTCCGGAAGAGAAAAAAGGACGGACCATAATTATGCAATGAGTATGAAGGAAGAATCGAGAGCAAAAACGGGCAGAAAGCCCAAAAGCGATCCGGCGGACTACAAATACAGCTTCCGCCTGAATGCCGGAGAAAACATGCGGTTTGAAAAGTTGGTTACCGAATCAGAGGCAAAAGACAAAACACGTTTCATCAAAAAAGCCATCTTCGGTGGCACAATCAAAGTGGTTAAAATCGACAAGGCGACAATGGATTACTACATCCGCCTTACGGAATTTCACAGACAATTCCAGACTATCGGTAACAACTACAACCAGGTCGTACGTGCCATCAGGAGCAATTTCGGGGAGAAACGTGCGATGTCACTACTTTACAAACTGGAGAAAATGACACTTGAACTGATGCTACTGACCAAAAAAGTTATAGCACTAACCGAAGAATACCAAAAGAAATGGTTGCAAAAATAAGTCATGGAGCCAGCCTGTACGGGGCACTGCATTACAATCACGAGAAAGTAGAGAAAGGGACGGCTGAAATACTCTCCGGCAACCGGATGATTTCAGACCGCCCGGGACTACCGGGCGAGGACATGCGCCTCGCCCTGCTCTCCTTTGAGAATTACCTGCTGGCAAACAGGAACACGGAGAAGCCCGTCCTGCACATTGCACTCAGCCCGGCACCGGAGGACAAGCTGACCGATGAACAGCTGGCGGAACTGGCGCAGAATTATATGCAGAAGATGGGATATGGCGACCAGCCCTACATTGCTTACAAGCATGGTGATACACACAATACCCATATCCATATCGTAAGTGTATGCGTGGATGAAGAGGGACGGAAAATCAACGATTCTTTTGAGCATCGCCGTTCCATGACCGCCTGCCGGGAATTGGAAATAGACTTTGGACTGCGGAACGGTGCGGATATGGAAGAACGGAATCAAAAAGCGGAAATGAAGAAAGTGGATGCTACCCAGGGTGATGTACGGCACCAGATAGGCAATACCCTGAAAGCCGTATTGGAAAGTTACCGCTTTCAGACTTTCGGGGAATACAGTGCACTGTTATCCACGCTAAACATTGAAGCCAAACAGGTACGGGGAGAATTCAAAGGCGAGCCTTATACCGGTATTATCTATTCGGCTACCGATGACAGCGGAAAAGTGGTCAGCCCACCTTTCAAGAGTTCACGCTTCGGCAAACGTTTCGGAAACGAACGCCTGGAAAAGAGGATGCTTTCACACACCAGGGATTTCAAGGATGGTAAATGGGCGCCGACTATTCATGCACAGGTGGTTTATGCCATGCGGCACGCACGTTCGCGTGAAGAACTGGCCGGACTATTAAAGAAAGCCCGCATTGATGCAGTATTCCGGGAAAATGAGCAGGGACGTATCTACGGTGTCACGTTCATCGACCATAACAGGCGGGAAGTATTTAACGGTTCGCGCATGGGCAAGGAATTTTCCGCAAACATTTACAATGAACTTTTCAAATGGTGGGACGGTATACCTGCCACAGAACGTTCCGCACATACCGGCACCGAACTATGGCAGCACCATTCGCACAAGGCGGAATCGGGAAGCCCATTGGAACAGGCGGCAAGCATATTCTCCATGGAAACAAATCCGGTAGATTACGGGGAGGAGGCCCTTGCACGCCGTATGAAGAAAAGGAGAAAAGCGAAACGAAAGTCCCGCGGTATTTAAGGAAAACTGATTATTACCCCCATTTACACATAAGTATTATGCAACAGGAAGACGATTTGAGAGCACTCGCTAAAATAATGGAATTCGGAAGGGCGGTGAGCATTTTTCTTTTGGTAGTACACGTATACGTGTATTGTTATCCGAGCATTGCCAGTTGGAATTTAAATCTGGAAGTGATAGACAAAATAATTATGAACTTCAACAATACAACCGGGATCTTCAATTGCGTCCTATGGAGCAAACTGGCAGCTATCCTGCTGTTGGCCGTCTCGTGTCTGGGAACAAAAGGTGTCAAGGGCGAGAAGATCACCCGGCACAAAATCCATGCAGCACTCTTCGCAGGATGCATCCTTTTCTTTCCCAACTGGTGGATATTGGATTTGCCCATGCCCCATGCGGCTGTCACCGCACTTTATGTATTCACATTGGTGCCCGGCTATCTTTGCCTGCTGATGGCAGGATTGTGGATGAGCCGTCTATACAGGCACAACCTGATGGAGGACGTGTTCAATCTCGAAAACGAGTCTTTCCAACAGGAAACCCGGTTGATGGAAAATGAATACTCAGTCAACCTGCCGACAAAGTTTCAGTATCAGGGGAGACTCAATGACGGATGGATAAATGTGGTGAATCCGTTCCGCGCAACTATCGTGCTTGGTACACCCGGTTCAGGCAAATCATACGCAGTGGTAAATAACTACATACGCCAGATGATTTCAAAGGGATACAGTTGTTACATTTACGATTACAAGTTTGACGATTTATCCATAATTGCATATAACACATTGTTAAACAATATGGATAAATACAAGGTAAAGCCCAAATTCTATGTCATTAATTTCGATGACCCGCGTAGATCACACAGATGTAACCCTATCAATCCGGAGTTCATGACGGACATCTCGGATGCATATGAAGCAAGCTACACAATCATGCTAAATTTGAACAAAACGTGGATTGAGAAACAGGGGGATTTCTTTGTAGAATCACCCATCATTCTTCTGGCGGCAATTATCTGGTATTTAAAGATTTACAAAAACGGCATCTATTGTACATTCCCGCATGCGGTGGAACTGCTGAACAAACCGTATTCAGATCTATTTACTATATTAACCTCTTATCCGGAGCTGGAGAACTACCTTTCACCCTTTATGGACGCCTGGAAATCCGGAGCTCAGGATCAGCTCCAGGGGCAGATTGCCAGTGCAAAAATCCCGCTCACCAGAATGATTTCACCACAGCTTTACTGGGTAATGACGGGTAATGATTTTTCCTTAGACATCAACAACCCGAATGAACCGAAATTGCTGTGCGTAGGCAATAATCCCGACCGACAGAATATTTATTCGGCGGCCCTGGGATTGTACAATTCCCGCATTGTAAAGCTGATTAATAAAAAAGGACAACTGAAAAGTACGGTAATCATTGACGAATTACCGACTATATATTTCAGGGGACTGGACAATCTGATTGCCACGGCACGAAGTAACAAGGTAGCAGTCTGTCTGGGCCTTCAGGATTTCAGCCAGTTAAACCGCGATTATGGTGAAAAAGAATCCAAAGTAGTGCAAAATACTGTGGGTAATATTTTTAGCGGCCAGGTGGTCGGGGAAACCGCCAGGACACTTTCAGAGCGGTTCGGAAAAGTACTCCAGAAGCGGCAGTCCGTATCCATCAACCGGCAGGATGTGTCCACCTCAATCAACACGCAACTCGACTCTCTTATTCCTGCCTCCAAGATAGCAAATCTTTCACAAGGAACATTCGTTGGTGCCGTATCGGACAACTTCGGAGAGAAAATAGAACAGAAGATATTCCACGCCGAAATCATCGTAGACCACGAAAAAGTCAGCGGGGAAGAGAAGAATTACAAAAAAATACCCGTCATCAATGAATTCAGGGACAGGGAGGGAAACGACATCATGACGCAGCAGATCGGACGGAACTATGACAGGATCAAGGCGGATGCGCAGGCAATCATTAACATGGAAATGGAACGCATTAAAAATGACCCGGAACTCTGCAGGCGGCTGGGACTGGAGAATGAAGATGACAAAAAGAAGAGAAACGGGAAACAGGAATAAATGCGCATTTTCCCCTCCATAATTTTGAAAGAATCGAGTAGGAGGAAAACGAATTGGTATTCTTCCTACTTTTTCGTTTTCCGACCGCCGAGTAAGCAAGGGGAGTTTCACCCCGAGCTTCTCAATAAACCGTGCGTGAAACTCTCGCTTCACACGGCTTTACTTATTTAACCATTATCAATTGGGAACTCACCTTTTCTTTATTGGTAAATCTTGGCAGAGCGCCACATTTCCAATGATAAAAGATAAGCCCCTCTTTCTCTGCAATACGGGCAAGCCATTCTTGAGCAGGATAGAAACGATGTCTATAACGCTCGAACTTACACATTACCCAACGGGCTAGACGTCCGTTCAACGTCTGCATAAACCACTTCAAACGGGTAGGATAAAACTTACCATAATAAGTCATCCAACCTCGTACGATAGGATTTATATCAGACGCAAGGTGTTCCAATGTGAGATTTGAGTGCCTGTTTAGGTGCCAACTGCGCATCGTCTCATTGATTCGTTTCATTGATTTTCGGCTGATAGCCGGCAGGAAACCCGTAAAACGGTTGCCATACTTATCTACCGATTCCCGGGGTTGAAACGTAAATCCAAGAAAGTCAAAAGTCACATTGGGATAGCACTCCTTTTGACGGCTACTTTTGCAATAGACGATTTTCGTTTTCTCTTCATTGAGCCGCAACCTGCAGCACTCAAACCGTTGTTGAATCATCGCTTGCATATACTCAGCCTGTTTAAGACTATGGCAGTGACAAATTGTATCATCAGCATATCTCTCAAATGGAACACGGGGAAAGTTCTTTTCCATCCACTTGTCAAAGGTATAATGAAGAAACAGATTCGCAAGAACCGGACCTATGACACTGCCTTGGGGTACACCGAGAGCCCTGTCAACCTGACTTCCATCCGATTTCTCATAAGGAACTTTCAGCCAACGTTCTATATACATCAATACCCATTTTTCTTGCGTATGCCGTTTCAAGGCTTTCAGCAGTAGTTCATGGTCTATGGTGTCAAAGAATTTACTGATGTCCAGAACCCACGCATACTTCCAACAACGCTCACGAGCTTTGCCAACAGCATCATGCGCCGAGCGATGGGGACGGTAGGCATAAGAATCCTCATGAAAACAAGGTTCGATAGAAGGGGTTATCAGCATTACTACAGCCATTTGAGCTACACGATCAGATACCGTCGGGATACCCAATGGACGTTTACCACCAGTACTCTTCGGTATTTCTACCAGCTTCACCGATGGAGGAAAGTAACTGCCGGAACTCATGCGATTCCATAGTTTATAAAGGTTACCTCGCAGATTCTTTTCATAATCTTCAAGAGTGACCTTATCAATCCCTGCACTTCCACGGTTTGCTTTCACACGCAGAAATGCATCATAAACCAATTGCTTCGATATTGATATTGGTTTTGCGTTGTCGTTTTGCATCTTCCTAATTGTTTATCAGTTGTACTAACTTTTACGCTAAATAAGCTGACCCCTTCGCTCCATACCCATTACAGGCACTTCTACACTACTACGAGTCAGTCCGCCCCTACTATAAGCATCCGTACTTTCTTCCTTGAAGGTTCTGCCCCTTGGAATTTTCCGTTAACATCTTATAGCAGGTTCCCACGTTCCACATAAGAGCCTCTTAACAGGTCATGCCATCTGTACACCGGATGCCATAACGACAATAAACAGGTAATCTCGTTACTTATCCCAAAAGAGTGAGAAACTCTTGGTTTTGACATCATCTACGGTTATTTTCGATGCTTCATCAATGGTTCCCTTGCGGTCATCTCCTATTAAGCTACCTGACAATTTATACATTGCCTTTTCATATATCGTTCACTACCCTGACCATGGAGAAAGAGCAGCATATACGGGTTTGCAACCCACTCCTGCAAGTTGATTGCGAGGGACCTACCCTCATCTCCTACATAGTTGCGAAGCATTTAGCACATGCTTCTCGTGGCACAATCTCACACCACCGTACGTGCCGTTCGGCATACGGCGGTTCCTATTTTGGGCACCATTTGAGATAGCAGTCCATGAACTCCATATAGCCTGCCTTACGCAATTTATCATTGGACATTACAAAGGTTACTATTGGGCTGTTCGAGACACGCCAATAACCAAGACGAGTGTTTCCCCATTGATATGCCTGCCACTCAGAGACACCGCATTTCTTTAAGTTTGCTACTCGGGTTTTGGCATTCTTCCATGATTTCCAGATACACATGCGAATACGTCGTCTTAGCCATTCGTCGGTTTCAATACAAAGCCTTTTCATTTGTGCAAGGCAGAAGTAGGCAATCCATCCTCTTATGTAATCTTTGAGTTTCTGTTTCCTTTTCTCATATCCCCATCCATTACTCCGACTTGTCAATTCTTTGAGTTTTGATTTCATCTTGTTTTTGGATTTTGAGTGTACAAGTAGAATACAGTCCCCTTTCTTCACATAAAAGGAGTACCCCAAGAACTTTACTCCTTTCACATAAGATACGACCGTCTTTTCATGGTTCACTTTAAGGAAGAGTTTCCCTTCTATGAACAGAGTTATCGATTCCCTTACACGTTTGGCGGCACGTTTGGATTTGCAAAATATCATCGCATCGTCTGCGTAACGGACAAAGGGGTGTCCACGTCTTTCCAGTTCCTTGTCCAGTTCATTGAGCATGATATTACTTAACAGAGGACTTAGAGGACCTCCTTGGGGAGTTCCTTCTGTACTCATCTCGAACATTCCTCGGTTTATTACACCGCTACGAAGATATTTGTGTATCAGACTTATTACCCTTCCATCCTTTATGGTACGGCTGAGTATTTCTATCAGCTTGCTATGACTTACCGTATCGAAAAAGCGTTCAAGGTCGAGGTCGACTACATATATATAACCTTCACTCACTATCTTTTGCGCCTTACGGAGAGCATCATGGCAACCCCTTTGGGGACGGAACCCGTAACTTGTCTTGGAAAACTGACGCTCGTATATCAGCGTCAACACTTGGTTTATGGCTTGTTGCACCAATCGGTCTACCACTGTGGGGATTCCTAAGAGGCGCTTTTTGCCATTGTCCTTTGGTATTTCTACCCTGCGTACAGGGTTGGGGCGATAAGTCCCGGACTGCAAAGAGATTATCAGTTCATCCTTATTGGCCTTTAGCCATGACAATAATTGTTCGCATGACATCTTGTCGATACCGCCACTTCCATTGTTCCTGACTACCGCCTTATAGGCTTTGTTCAGGTTCGATGGACTAAGGATGATTTCCAATAGGTGTTCTTTGTCAAATGGTACTTCCACGATGTTGTCTTCGGTCATCCACATGAAAGTCTGCACTCCCTCATACCATTCGGATTCCGTCCTAGCTCTTTGAGGGAAGTCATGAGCTTGGGCTGATGTTTTCTGCATTCTTTCTTTCATTTGGTAACTTTCAATTACTATCGTTTAATTATTAGGTTCGGTCCTTCATGGGAATATCGACAGTCCCACTACTATGACCTCTGCTGACTTCTCACGGCAAGCGTTACTCCATACATTTCGTAAAGACAACTATTCTGTATGTCCGTGAGACCTCCTCGGATAAGGGTATTAACTTTCTATCTTATGTCTGCTCCATTTACACCAACCGTTTCCGAATAGCTATAGGGCTTTGGTTTGTTCAGCAACCTTACCCACGGTCATATGCCTTATATGAAGTTTCTGTTCGTCAGACCAGATATTTGCCGCCAGCTTCTTTCAGATTCCAACTCGCGAGGGACACCATTGCTATTGGCTGTATGATTCCCGCTATTAGGGCTCATTGGGGACTTGCACCCGGTAGCTAATAACCATGCCGAGCATACTGAAATAGCCCCCGTTTTCCGGGGGCTGTCCTATATTCCCTTATTCACACAATACCGTATTTCCTCAACTTGTAATACAGGGCAGTCCGGCTGATGCCGAGTACACGGGCGGTAAGGGTGCGGTTGTTACCGGTCTGCCCAAGTATCCGAAGTATCTGCTGCTCCTCCTTTTCCGGACAGACAATCATGTTTCCCAATTTCATGCCCTGATCCAGATTCAGTTCCTGTGCGGATATCCGCCCCTCCCCGGCAAACACGACGGCACGCCGGACAGTATTCTTCAGTTCACGGATATTCCCCGGCCAGCCGTATTGCCGTAACACGGCAGCCGCTTCCCGGTCGAAGCCCTGAACCGGTTTCCCGTATCTTGCGGAAAACTGCTTCAGAAAGAATTCAGCCAACGGAAGGATATCCTCCCCGCATTCGGAGAGCAGGGGAACCCGGATAGTGAACTCGTTCAGACGGTGGTACAAGTCCTCACGGAAACTCCCTTCCGCAATGGCCTTCTCCAAATCTGCATTGGTGGCGGCGATAAGGCGGATGTCAAAGGGACGTTCCCTGACTGTCCCGACCGGCAGGTAACGCTTTTCTTGCAGGGCGCGAAGCAGTTTCATCTGATTTACGGGAGCAAGGTTACCGATTTCATCAAGGAACAACGTACCACCTTCAGCAGCCTGGAAAAGTCCCGCCTTGTCACTGTCCGCACCGGTGAACGCCCCTTTGCAGTACCCGAAGAATTCGGATCTGACAAGGTCGTCGGAAACGGCACCGCAGTCCACGGCTACAAAAGGCTTGTGCCTGCGCAGGCTCCACTCATGAATCTCAGCGGCAATATGTTCCTTACCCGTACCCGATGCTCCACGAAGCAGGACGGACATGTCAGAACGGGCCACAGGGCCTATCAGCCGGTACATTTCACGGGCCTTTTCACTTTCACCACGGTAGAATTCCGTGCTGCCATGCTGCGGACGGCTGAACTCTTTTTCTATAACTTCCCAAAGCCGGTCCGGCTGTACCGGCTTGCAAAGGTAATTGGAGGCCCCAAGCTGCATGGCTTCCACCGCATTCTCCACCTGGCCGTAACTGGTCATAATAAGGAACGGGATGGAATAATATTTTCCTTTCATCCACTTCAGCAGCTCCATACTGCTGCCGTCCGGCAGACGCAGGTCTGCCAGGACAAGGTCGAACTTCTTAACCTGAAGTTCCTTACGGGCTGCCGAGAGTGTAGACACATGACCGGTTGCCATACCCTTTTTCTTCAGCCAGTTACTGATACTGCGGCTGAAGACAACATCATCCTCTATAATCAGTATATTTTTCATTTGCTTATTTTATATTCTTCTTCATATTTTCAGCACAGACAATTAGTTTCCACGCTGCTTCTCCTACTTTATAGATACACCTTATCTGTTCTTCCGTCCAGAGTTCCGGATCGGACAGTACAATAGCCTGCAGTTCCTCTATCGGATAATCAAGGCGGACACTTGTCCACAGGGGAAGGTTCTTGTGCAGAATCTCACGGACTGTCTGACGATCATCCCTTTCCAACGCCCCGTGCAACCTGTCAAGGTCCTTGCGGCTTTCCCGGATGAAGATACCGAGCATCTCCCCCTTATTGTCCTCCCCGGTCAGAATCAGGGAAAAATCCGGTTGCCATGCCGTCCGCCTATTCCCTCTGACAATTCGGGAAACGGTTTCCAGCAGCTCATTCATCCGGAAGGGTTTACGGATACATCCGGCAAATCCCCGGGAAAGGTACTCCTCTTCCGGATCAATATCGGCAGTCATGGCTATGACCGGAATTGTTCCGGCCCTTTCCATATTGGATGAACGCAACAACTCCAGCAGCCCGAACCCGTCCATGTCAGGCATGCGGATATCCGTCAGCAACGCGTCATAATCCTCATCCCGCAATTTTGCAACCACCTGCCGGAAATCGGTATAACAGTCACATTCAACCCGGTTTCGCCTGAACATCTCACGTGTTACGGAAAGCTGTCTCGGGTCATCGTCAAGAAGGAGAATACGCAGTCCTTCTATTTGATAGTCAGACGGAGATTGTAACTCCTCCTTCAAGGAACTACTGTCGGCAGGGAAAAGGGGAAGAGATACCCTAAAACAACTTCCTTTCCCCGGGTGACTCTCCACCCCGATGGAACCGCCCAGCTGTGAAACAAGCCGGGAAACAATGGCAAGGCCAAGTCCGAAACCGGAAACGCCGCGGGCATTATCAAGCCTTTCGAACGCATCGAATATCCGTTTCTGCTCCTCATCATTCATTCCCGCTCCTGTATCCTGCACTTTGATACACAGTTCGCCGACGTTGAATGTCGCTTCCAGCCGGACATATCCTTTCCCGGTAAATTTCAGAGCGTTGGAAAGCAGATTATTCACAATCTGCTGTAAATGTCCCTTGTCACAACTGACAGCAGCGTTCATGCCGGAATACCGGGTCAACAGTTGCAATCCTTTCTTTTGAACGAGCGGCATGTAATTGTTGGTAATCTCCCTGAACAGGGTTTCCAGACAAAAGACGGAAATATTCTCCCGTGCCTGTCCTGTATCAAGCAGATAGAAATTCATCAATGTGTCCACCAGCGAAAGCATATAGTCTGACGCATGTCGGATATTTCCGGCGTATTCCTCCTGCATAGCCCTTTCCTGTTCGCCGGGCAGCAGCTCCGCCGTTGCTCTGATAATGGCAAGGGGAGAGCGCAGGTCATGGGCGATAGTCAGCATCATACGCTTCCTGGATTGGAGGAGTTCCGTGTTTTCCAAGTTGGAAGCTTCCAGCTGACGCCGGTATCGGTTTCGCCGGTTCAACTCCCGATGTATAATGATATAAAGTAAAATAGTCAGCAATGAAATAAAAACAGCAAAGGTAGAAACCGTATAAAAGGACCGTTCCCGTGCCTTGAGGAACTGCATGTAA
The DNA here is from genome assembly GCF_900130125.1 of Bacteroides congonensis. Lineage (GTDB taxonomy): Bacteria > Bacteroidota > Bacteroidia > Bacteroidales > Bacteroidaceae > Bacteroides > Bacteroides congonensis. The sequence goes on along the minus strand of NZ_FQXY01000008.1, from coordinate 57,492 downwards.
CGTTCCTCAAGGCGTCGGTCAGTCTCAAATTCAAAATCTCTGATGATACCGTACAATCTGCAGTTTAATGCCATATTGTTATTGAACAGACGCTCCATTTGTACCGGCAGACGTTCACGCTCAGTCTCCTGCCGGCCGGTCAGTTCCCTGTTTAAAGAATGAAGTATACTTGCAGTTGAGACCTTCCGGTCTTTTTCCGCAGGTTGCAGCCGTTCCCGTTTTTCCTTCTGTTCCGAATAAACGGATTTTCTCTTCTTGCGTTTAAGGAAGGACCAGAAACTTTTCTTCGGAACTTCCTCTTTGACTTCAATAGGCGCTTTCTCATCGTGGACACGGGATGCAATCATCGGGATTTTCCGGTTTATGATTTCACCGGCTTCACGAAAACGGCTGAACGTATGTATTACCGTGTCAAGCAACTGTTCCTTTCTCTCCAGAAGCAGGCACAGCGAATCTATACGTACCCGTTGTCCGGATGCATGGACATATTGCTTCAAGAACTGTAATGTGCCGCATACCTCGTTTCTCTTTTTCTGATAAGTACTCCGGTCGTCCTCGTCCCACACACTGACCGTCTCTCCATAAGTGCCCAGATCCAACAGGCCGGCGTAGGCTTCTCCGGTCAAATGCCAAAAATGAAGCAGTTCCTGTTCATGCTGTTGCAAACAGTTGCGCTTCATCTGTTCCTTACGGAAGAAATAAATAGTAAAAGAGAGCAGGGCAATCAGAGTAATATATCCTATAAATATTTTAAATCTCAGCCACATGATTCGTTTTGTTATTCTTTATCCTTTTCTTGTCCTAACGACTCAGGAAAATAACAGGCAGATAATAGCAGTGAACATACACAGACCATTACCCGCCTATCAATTCAGTTATTATAATCATTACCAATCTTAGAACACACTATTATTTCATCCAAGCATAATAATAACCATCGCTGTGAAACGATTATAATCAGTCCAACAGAATCGACCCTATTAAAGATAGTAACTTAACATCAAACCAAAATAAACCACAAATACCCTTGAACTACCTAGTATTGGTTTATATAAAACACAAACGAATTTCATTCTAGTCATTTAACTTGTATAATAAAATACCATCAATACTATTCCCTCATAACAGAACAGCTAGAACAACTGACGAGCTTTCTGCTTTTCTATCGAAACCATTATACCATAAATCTCATAGAAAAATTAAACCGATAAATCAAAGCCCTCGCTCTCCCTTCGAGATGATACAAAGAAATAGTACAACTTGTTTGGAAATCCTCAATATAGATATACCCAATTCATAGCTGGAACTTGAATAGGGATCAATTTATGCTTGTATTTGAAAACTATTTTCTTTACATAATTATGAATATCCCCAATAAAAAACGTATTTTTTAGATATGCGAATATTATGTTGACTATTTTCATCATCCATAAAATAATACAATCAAATTATTCAATAAGTGCAGCAAATCCTCCATTACGCGCTAGTCGTATTACTATTTTATCTTTTTTATTTACAGAGCGTTCATATCTTTTATAATCCATAGCTTGACGATTAGCATTGATTCCATCTTCAAATGCAACCATTTTATAGCCCCTGTCTTCGTTAAGAAAATCCAAACTAATCTCAAATATACGCTCTGAGTTACGATTATTAGTCATTCCTCCAATAAACCACTTTTCTCCTTTCCGTTTAGCAACAATTAAATATTCACCAATTCGAGCATCCAACACTTTCGTTTCATCCCATGTAACAGGTACCCGTGTAATAAATTCAGTACAATCCGCATTACGATAATACAATGTCGGATTGTCGGCTAACATCTGAAGTCCACTTTCAAAAATAACGAATAATGCTAATTGATAAGCACGTGTTCCTATACTTGCAGAGTTCGGTCTTTGACTACAATATACATTGGGCTGCATACTTAACATAGCACCAGGAGTATAGTCCATCGCCCCCACTGCATTTCTCATGAAAGGCATAAAAATACTATTATCCGGAGTGGCCCCTCCCATCTGTTCCATACCTCTTACACCTTCATACGAAAGTACATTAGGATATTTATATTCTAATCCTTTAGGAGACACAGAACCATGAAAGTCTACAAACAACTTATATTTAGCAGCTTCTGCTGCTACACGTTCATAAAAATTCATCATCCATTGATCGCTTCTGTCCATAAAATCTATTTTTACACCTTTTACTCCCCATTCAGAGAAAGTCTTAAATAAATCCATATTATTTTCCACAGTCAACCATGTTAGCCAAAGAACTATTCCCACATTCTTCTTTTCAGCATAGCGAATCAATTCATGAACATCAACTTTAGCATTCGGAGTATACGGATCGCGCGTACTTTTCGCCCATCCTTCATCCATAATAATATATCGAATGCCATACTTCGAAGCAAAATCAATATAATATTTGTAGGTTTCCAAATTATAACCCGAAACAAAATTCACATCAGGTCCATAAGGAGCTGCATCATTCCACCATTCCCAACTCGCTTGTCCAGGTTTAATCCATGAGGTTTCTAATAAGCTACAACCAGATGATAATCTACATGACATCGTATTTTCCACCAATTGTTTATCCTCTTTAGCTATTACGAAATAACGCCATGGAAATTCTCTTTTCCCTGTAGTTTTTGCAATATAGGCTGCTTCCTCCAATATTTTCATACTTCTATCCCCGTCTTCTTCAAACTGTATAGGAACTTTCGGAAAAACAGCTCGTACACTATTCTTTTCACCTCCCTTTACAAACATACATGGATAATCAAACACCTCTGTCTCACCAAGTAATATCGAATATTTTTGGGGGTAACTAAGCAGCAATGGTAAAGTTGCCATCGTACTCTCCAACCTCACATCCCCACTCTTCAAATGTAAATAAGGTTCTTCATAAGCGGTCTTAAATCCCCCGGTTTGTTGCAGATGAAGTTGACATTCTGATGGAAAATTCAATTGCATGACTTCATTCATGATCTCGATATTTCCTCTTTTCTTCATAATAAACCGATAAGCAATCCCATCATTAAATGCCCTAAATTCCAAAGAATATCCCCCTTTAAAATCCAATAGCAACTGAGAATACTCATTCTCTATTGTTGAGAATTTCAATGGAACAACAGGATTCAACATTTCTTTTACATTCCACTTCTTCTGTCCTTGCAAATGGGGATGTTCCCCCAAGACTTCATTATTTAATTCCAACTGTAACCGGTTGTTCTCCAATAATATCACATCTTCACAGGAAATGGTATAAGATATTTCATCTGATATGTTTAATGCCAATTTTATGTTTCCATCAGGTGAAAACAACTCAATATTTTTTTGAGCCTGCACATTTAATGCCAACAAGCAACAGATAATTTGCAATACAACCTTTCTCATATTTTTTTTAATTTAATAAATAAAATTATTGTTTAATACCTTCACTCCATAACCGACCTAATACCCTCGCTCCCTCCGCATTCGGATGTAAATAAAAAACTCCTCGTTTACCTTCTTGAGGGGTATGGTATTTTTTATAATGCTTGCGAAAGACCTTAAATCCTTTTGTGTCTCCGATCATAGCCCTACCCTTATTCTTTCTGCCAAGTCTTTCTATCGCAGCAAAATAAGTTTGCAAACGTTTTAATCCCTCCTTAAGATACATAGCACTATTATACGTGTTAGGGCTATACCAGATAGGATAATGCAACACCACTTTTGCCTCGGGAAATCGAAAACATAAGCTATCAATAATCAACTGCATATTGCTTTCATATTGTTCAGCCGAAACAGGTGCTCCATTGGTTCCGGTACAAGCGCTATCATTTACTCCCAAACAAAAAGAAAACACAAGATTTCTTTTATCTTTCTTATATAGCTCATCGGCTTTTCTTATCACATATTTAAAACCATCTTTACCAGGAAGGAAATCAAAAGTTGTATAACCACTTTTTCCACAATTTACAGACTGTACATCATACCCCAAACTATCTAAATAAATAGTTGTCCATTCAGGCGGAGTAATTTTCAAGTATGTAGCTTCTGTAATACTATTTCCAACAAATACAACATTTATCTTTTTTTCTGGGGGAAAAGGAAACTTTCTATGCGGACATATTTTTCGTGCAATAACACGCGCCATAATCTTCGTACCTTTCTCATTAGGATGCACTTTGTCATACACACAATCATCCTTTCCAACCAAAGGTGTATGTAAATCTATAATGTCAGCACAAGTTGCCTTGGATATATTATCTATCATTGGCATCATTTCTTTTACAAGAAGCTGATCATCTACAGGAAGGAAATTATCTTTAAACGTTGGAATGGGATAACAAATAAAGACTTTCGGATGACTTGGCAAAGTCTGAAAAGAAAGTATAAATTCAATATAATCACTTTCAAAATTATCTTTATAAGCCCAATTCTGCGCTTTCGCATCATTTGTTCCCATTTTTACAATTACAATATCAGGATTCCACGCAAGCACTTCTTTATATCGCTCTTCATTCCAATATGGATAATCTCCTTTTTTCAGCACTGTACGTGCTCCAATACCATAATTGCGAACAATATATCCATTTCCCAAAAGGTCTTGCAAAATGGAGGGATATTTTTGTTCATTTGATAAAGCTATATTTTCTGTAATACTATTACCAACACAAGCCACTTTTATCTGGGCTTTTATATTAATAGCCCATCCTATCACAACTGAAATAATTAAAACTCTATACATACTTATCATTACTTAAACATTTGTGTTTTATTCCAATCATACGGAAAGGGAATCTTCTTATAATAATCTAAAGAATAACGAGACGATTCATACACCTCAGGAATAGGCATTTGAGAGTACTCCTTGAAAAAAAGCAAGCAAGCATCTCTCCACCAAACAGCCTCACGCTCTTGGTTCTGAAGTAAATTCTCCGTGCTCGTAAATCGTTCTCCATCTATTACGTCCTTTAATGAGGCCCAAATACTCTGCATGGTTCTGACCTCTTCTACACCCTTATAATAATGATTAACAAGCTCATTCCATAATGTCTGTCCCGATTTCATCTTATATTCCCAAGGAAGACGATGAAACCAAAGTAAATATCTATCTGGACAAGTTTTTAAATTTTCAAAATATGCTCCAACCAATTTATGATATTGGCCTGTAGCCCTACTGCCTTTATCTGTTCGATCAACCCCTATACTATCTTTTGTTACTTGGTGATAATCATAAGCCGTCCATAAAGGGTCATCATGCCATGGCTCCGGACCATTGTGTGTATGAAAATTCATAATATGATTAAGCCCTAAGGGCATCATATAATTCACAGCTGCCTCCCGTGAAATCAACATCATTCTTTTTATCGAATCTATTACATCTTCCCGATTAGAGAATGTCATACGCACCCATTCCTCTGACACTTTTTCGCTTGTCAAATCCGGATTCCAAGCCAATCTTCCAAACGCATGCCAATTAGCCTGTCCAAACAAATATCCCGTCCAATTTAAATCAGTTCCTACATTTGACACTCCAGCTATTGCAGACATTCCACAAGTTTCATGATAATTCTGAAGAATCTTCGATACTGTATTTCCTTTTCCATCCCCATAAACATCCGATTGCAATGTCTCCTCAAATAAAGGTGCTAAATATACTAAATGCCCTGCATGTCCCAGATTTTCTTGTGTAATTTGAAATTCAAGAGATAAAGCTGTATTGGGCATTTTCCCAAACAATGGATGAAATGGTTCTCGTGGCTGAAAATCTATTGGTCCATTTTTAGTCTGCAAAAACACATTTTCTTTAAATTGTCCATCAAGAGGTTTAAACTCATTATATCCAGTAACAACCCGGTCGACATACCGCTCATTTTTATAAACAAAAGCACGCCAAAACAGTATACCACCATAAGGTTGCAATGCTTCGGCTATCATATTGGCACCTTCAGCGTGAGTACGTCCATAATCTTGCGGTCCAGGTTGCCCTTCCGAATTTGCCTTTATCAAAAAACCACCAAAATCCGGAATGTATTCATAAATTTCTGTTACTTTATTTCTCCACCACTGCTTCACTTTGGGATTCATTGGGTCTGATGTATCCAAATTACCAATTTCCTGTGGAGCACTAAAACGGGCAGTAAGAAATACCCGAATGCCATAAGGACGGAAAGAATCAGCCAACCCTGCAGCTTTTATCAACCACTCTGTACGCAAACTTTTTGCATTTGCATTCACATTATTCAATACAGTACCATTAATACCTATTGAAGCGTTTGCCCTCGCATAATCTACACATCGTTGACTTCGATAGAAAGGCAAACGTTCCCAATCCCATAAAGAATAACCTGCATATCCTCTTTCAATTGTTCCATCTAAGTTATCCCAATGATTCAATACTCTATATTTAATTTGGGGAACTTCTTTGACAGACACCCCATCTAATGATTGATGTGTTTGAATTAATTTCAAATAATGAAAAATTGCATACAACAACCCTTGATCCTTTTGCGCAACCACAACTGTCACTTTTTTTTGCTCAATCTGCAACGAACGGATTATATATCCTTCATCTCCCAAACTATCAAGTTCTTTTGCACAAAGAAGGGAAGTTATTAACGGAGAAGACTCCACGTTCCCTACCAACAAACAATTATCCTTTACATCATGCGTTTCTTGTATAGTAAAACCAAGTAGTCCTTTCAATCCATTATATAGTTCTGTTTTTGCCACCAATTGTTTTTGCGTTCTTGCAGTGAAAACAATCGAACTGTTTTTTATCTGATAATATCTTTTTAACGCAACATCTTCAATTAAGTGATAACGTAACCACAATTCATAGCCACTTTCTGCAAATATTTCATTCACTTGCAATAAAATCAGCAATGCACTAATACAAAAAGCTTTTAATTTATACTCCATAATTCTTTTTTCTTGCAAGGTGCTTAATCCACAAATAGAATTCTATCTTTGAGAGACCAAGCAACCTTACAAAAATTTTACTACTAATTTATTTAACTACTCCTGAAAACATCCAAGTTGTTCCAATTCCCCAATAAGTGAGAAGATTTCAACAAAAGCACCTTGTGTCTTTATATTCCACTTACCTTCTTTCTTATCACCTGCATAATCGTCGCTCATTAGATTAGTCAACCGATTTCTACAGTTGCTTTGCCAAGCATGTTCCATGGTATTTTTCACCGCTTTGACATAAACATCGTTCTTATCTATTTTATATAGCTCTACGAATCCCCTGAACATAACGGCATTAAACCAAGTGTTTGGATCGCTTAATATCATTATATCTCTATCAAGTATAGACGAATGATAGTTTTTAAACCATTTTTTATAAATCGACTGAGCTATATTTTGGGCATCTTTCAGAAATTGTTCTTCTTTTGTAATCCGATACAACATAGCAGCAGCTAACATTGGTTGTCCCGAATTATACGTAAATTTATCCTTAGATACTTTAAGCTCCGAATTCTTATCGGAAGGGTCACTTAAGCGAACATTGTCATAAAATAAATAGTCATTCGGATCTTGTAATACATCTTTACAGTATGAATACAAGCTCTTTGCTATTTCCAAATATGATTCATTTTTGCTCAATTGGTATAATTTTAGAGCCATTACAGCTGCCGGGGCAGTGGAACATGTATGCTTTGATACCGCACCTTCTTTCCAATATACTCCACCGCCAGTCACGTCATCTATCCCTTCCAAAATAAAGTTCCAAACAGTATTTGCATGCTGCAAATAAACTTCATTCCCTGTAAGTTCATATAAGTTGGCCATTTCGATGCCAATCCAGACATTATCATCGTAATAACGCTCATCATTCGGCCCAATATAAGTACCATAAGCAAAAGATTTCCGTCCACTACCATTATTCAAAAAAAGGTCTATTGAGTTTAGAAAAGTTTCTTCCTTTTCTGCATATTTTGCTCTTAGTTTCTCATTATTGGTTTCCTTTGCGACCTTATACATTGTAACAAATCCGGAATAAGCTGCACCTTGTCCCCAAACGGCTGCAATGCCATCCCAATAGGGACCTGTTGCATTGGGGTAATTCTCATTCCATGCATTATATCTCCCACCAAAAAATAATTCAATCACAGAAGACATCAAACAATCTGCTCTATATACAAAATCCTGTTGGGAAGAAAGGATCTCTGCTGTACGGGCTTCCGAGCGTACTCCTTTTTCATTAATAGCTACAATCTTTACATATCCCCTCTCTTCCACAGAAAGCGACGTCTGATAAGAACCTACTTTGGTAGAAACAGCGTCCAACAAAATAGGTTCACCCAAAAGATTATCATTCGCAGAACAGCAAGAGATTTCCACCTTAGACAAAAAATCATCTTCCGGATTCATCCATGTTACAAGTACTATTTCGCTATTACTATCCATATATTGTGCCTGTAAATTAAGCACAGGAGCTATTTCGTCAGATGTTATAGTTTCAGGAGTGTATCTTTCTAATATATCATACTTTTCATCTTCATTACACGAATACATTATAATAGCTAATGCTAAAAAGAAATATTTCTTTATTACTTTTTTCATAATTACTCATTTTTACTACTTAGTTTGCATATTTAATCGCTTAGTAGCCTCTTTCACTACTATCCATTCCGACCACCAAGAATTTTCGTTATCTCTTGTTCGATATTTATAATATAGTAAAAAGCGTTCATTCTTCTTTTCATAAACATTTTGATAAATAAAATCCTCTTCACTATCATTAGGCGGAGTCATCAAATGAACTTCAAGCGTTTTAGTATCGCGAATGTAAGGATACATCTTTATCGAATTATCTTTTTGCACTTCAACAGTCACAGCATTTTTAGCTATAATTTTTTCATTTGCCTCAAACTTAGTATTCGCAACGAACATTCTCACCGAATTAGCATTTATCGGATGAACATTTTTAGAGCCACTAATGGAGGAAGAATTATCTCCTATGATACGATATCCTTTCATTGTATATTGGGTTGCCTCTTTCGTATTGGCATATTCATTATATGTATAAATACGACATAGGACATTTCGTTTTTCCTCTTTAATCTGAAATCCAGACACATCTTTGATTCTCAGTGGAATAAAGTAAGTCGAATCAGGCGAAAGTGAGGACAAAGCTTCCTGCTTTATAACAATAGGCAATGTAGCATACGGATCAATATCATCGTGACGCAAGAGCACGTTCATTTGTGGCATTTCATAGCTATCGTTTTTGAGTTCTTTTGCATATTTTTCCTCATTAATATCAAAATTGCTATAATTATATTTGCCTAATATGTCCTTATCTTTTTCAAGAGTAACTTGGACATCGTTGTCTATCTTCTGTGTACCACTGCACGCTACAGAAACAGTACACATATCCTTATCCTTATTCAAAGAGAATAATAAATTGTGTATTTGTTCTTCATTGCTAACAATATAAATATATTTATCATACAATTCTTCTCTAAACATGGCATCTTCATCACACCCTATCATTAACAGGCCCAAAACGAAAGCCATCATTACTTTTATATTTTTTTTCATATCATATATTTTTAGTTTGCCCATCCTGGATTTTGATCCAAATCTTTAACTTTTCTTATCTCTGTCCTAGAAATAGGCAGAAAAATCATCTTTTTATTAATAACTCTGTTTCGCACACGTGAATGATTCACTATAACTCTATTGTAATATTCCGGCTCAGCAGATTCTATATCCATCCCCGTGATAGGCTCAGTTTCCACCTCTTCATATATTCCCCATCTACGAACATCATAGTATCTGCGATTCTCAAATAAGAATTCTATCATGCGTTCGTCTATAATCTGTTCTTGCACTTTAACTGGGTCTTGCAATTCTTCATTCGTCAGTCCTGGAAGCCCAGCTCTATAACGAACCCGATTAAATGATTTTGCTATCTCATCAAGATTTCGATATGCTGTATATTCGAAATCGTCAGGAAGAACAACTGTGAAAGAGGTATTGCCTAGATTATTTAATGCTTCAGCATAAGATAATAGAATTTCTGCATAACGAATAATCGGAAATCCTTTGGCAACTCGTTGTGCTCCCTCACCACTCCATGCATCTGATTCATGAATATATTTCGTTATCACATAACCTGTGCTCGGATAGTCATTCTTCACATTAGCACTACTGTATCTACCTGAATTACCATTTTTATCATACGTGACAGTTATATTTTTCTTTCTTGTATCGCTTGTAGAACTAGCCATCCAATAACGTCTTGAAAAACCTATAGAAGCATAAAAACGCATTTCACGATTAGCATACATATTGCTAATACCAGTATTCAATGTATACCCTGAGAATGTCATTCGTCCCGTATTAGTCATTCCATCTTCAGAATAAGGATATTCAGAACTCGAATTCTGAATACTTCGTCCATCCACCATCTTATATTTATCTATCACTTTTTGTGGAACACACATTCCATTGAAACCTCCTAAAATATCTCCATTAAAAGAATGTCTTGTTATATCCACAATACTACTAGACATTCTTCCCCAAATATATTCTGGGTTTGTTTGTGGGACAGTTTCCCCCGTAAACATATCAGAATAAGATCTGAATGGATCTATACCACCTGCTCCTGCCGGAAAGGGTTCAGTTGACACACCTTGTGGCAATTTAGGAGTATTAATATCACTTTTTACTGTATGAAGTTCATACAATCCCATATCTATAATTCGTGCACAAGCTGCTGCTGCTAATGCCCATCGTTCCACATTCTCCGTTTGCGATATATAATATGCATTGTCGACACTCCTTCTCCATGAACCAAAATACGTTTTAGCCACACTACCTCCATTATATAACGGACTAGCATGTTGCAATCTTAATCGTGCAATCAAACCATACGCTGCTCCTTTTGTCGGTCGTCCAAACTGACTAATAGGTACAGTGATCGGAAGATTTACTGCAGCAGCTTCCAGTTCTCCACACACATACTCTACCGATTCGTCATAAGTTGACCGATGAGCATTATAATAATCTATAGTTTCATTATTATCCATGACTTCATCGCCCAGTATGACAAGTGGTCCAAAATCCATCAATAAATTATAATAAGCATATGCCCTCATAAAACGTGTATAAGCAAGAAGTTCTAACTTTTCTGTCGTTTTTAGATCTTTCGCTTCATCTATTCTACGAAATATCAAATTTGTTTTTCGTATAATCTTATACATAGTTCCCCAATTTCCCAAACCTCCAGAATTATCAGGAGTGATTTCACCTAAGACAAACCCCATACCTAGAAATTGGTCACTACCAAATGTAGTAAAGGCCTCATCGCTAGCTAACGGACCTGGAGTGTAAGGATATTGAAACAATTTTCCCTCATCCGGAAAATTGGCTGCTGTTGCCCATAAATATTTCTCCACGTTTCTTTTATTAGCAAATACCGAATCATAAGAGAGCATATCTTTAAACTCGTCTTCTACGTTAAGAAAATTACATGAACTCATACAAAGAAGCATGCCAAACTGTATGAATATTATTATTTTGTTTTTCATATTCTGACAATTAAAAATTAATATACATTTGTAATGAATAAGTTGCAGGAATAGGATAAGCTCGACCATTCTTAGTGGTCTGTTCAGGGTCCCATAATCCACCTATTTTATCCCAAACATAAAGATCCTGTCCAACTAACTGTAAATCAATAGAACTAACTCCTATTTTAGAAAAAGCTTTCAGTTTCAAATTATAACCAACACTTATCTCTTGTAACCTTAAATATTGTCCATTTGCTTTCCAAAATGTAGATTTCTGTGTATTATTACTATTCTTTCCATAACTTAACCGTGGAAACCTAGCGTTGGGGTTCTCTGTAGAAGGGTCACCCGAATATGAAGCAGGTATCCATCTATTACTGGAATTTGCCACAATAGACAATACATTTCCTGTTTCCCCATATAAAAACGGGTAATAGCCAAAGCCCGAATCTTCTGAAGTATAAAAAAAGTCTTTTTTCCCAATCCCTTTAAAAAGAATATTGAACGTTAAGTTTTTATATCTAAATTCTCCACCAAATCCATACATTAACCGAGGATAATTATCGTAAGACAAAGGTACTTGATCATCTATATCAATTCTTCCATCACCATTTACATCTTTATACTTAATATCCCCTGCCTCATAATTTCCAAAAGTTTGTATCGGACTGTTATTTATATCTGCTTCATCTCTAAATAATCCTAAAGCAATATATCCTCGTTGAATACCATAAGGCCAACCACTAAAATTCTGATATGCATATTTCTGCTCTATTTGTTCCCAATTATCAATCTTGTTTTTGGAGTAAGTGAAATTTCCTCTAATAACAAAAGACATATCTTTGTTGATCTGTTGAGTATATGAAATATTTCCATCGGCTCCCCAACTTTTCATTTGACCAACATTACCATATGGAAGACTAACCAATCCTACAAAATTAGGAATTTGCGCCCTTTGTTGGAAAATACCTTCACGTTTATCCCAAAAATAGTCCATGACAAAATCGATTTTATTATTAAACAATTTTCCTTCGATTCCAATGTCTAGTTTTTTTGATTTCTCCCACTCCAAGTTATCAGCTCCAATTACAGATTCTGAAATACCTCCTCCAACATTTCCTCCCCAACCGAGAGGTGCTCCACTATTTACAATCGTCAAATAAGGAAACCTTTTATCCGTTATCCTATCATTTCCTACAAGTCCATATGAACCTCGGAGTTTCAAATGATCCAGCCAAGGAAATTTTTCTTTCACTATGTCATATTGAGTCGGAATCCAGCCAAAAGCAAATGAAGGGAAAAAACCGAATTGTTTCCCCGGTTGAAAGTTTTCAGAACCTGTATATCCAAAGTTTAAGTCCATTAGATAAGTATCTCTAAACCCATATGTCACTCTGCTCGAAACTCCCTGATAACGCTTAGGTATCGCAGCCATTGTTTTAAAATTTGAATCAGCATTAGCTATATCTTGTAAATTTTTTTCCGAACTCATATAATAATATACCAAAGCTGAAAAACGATGATCTGTTCCAAACAAACGTTCGTAATTAAGTGTTGATTCAAAATGGTACTTTGAATACTGATTCTGATAATTAGAAAATTGAGCTTTTACTTCATCTTGTTTTTTTACCAACTGAAGTTGTCCATTCGCATATCGTCCAGTTGCATAATACATTTCTGGCAATACATAACGACGTTCTGAATAATTGGTATTTCTTGTTATAGCACCCTGTGCACGTATTTTCAGTCCTTTTGTTATAAAAGAAAGATCTTGATTTAAAGCAAGTGTTATCTGATTATTACTATTTTCAGTTTGTTTTTTACCGGTATGATTAATCATCACATATGGTGAATATGCATTAAGAGTCCCATACGAAGGTAACTGTCCTGTAGAGTATTTAGTTGGAATAGTTAATGGAGTTAGTAATGCTTGAGCATTCCACACTGCATCTGTTGCATTTTGTTCTGAATTACCTGGTTCTTTATTAACAGTAAACCATCCCTCCATTCCAAAATACAAATTTGTTGTTTTTGTAAGATTCATATCTATATTAGAGCGATAAGTAAATTTATTATAACCTAATCCTTTGTTATATTTACTGTTTTTATCTATTTTATAGGCAGCATCTTCTTTTGACATCCCCAGACTTAAAAAATATTTAGCTACACTACCTCCACCTCTAGCACTTGCATAATAAGTATGTTTAAAAGACGTTTTATTCAAAGTCTCGTCTCTCCAGTTCACATCAGGATAAAGATCTGGATCCAATTGATGCTTTATCGTATATAAAGCAATATCATCATATAATGGAAGATCTCCGCGCACAATTTTTGCCTCATTTGCTAACTGAGCATACTCATATGCTTGTAAATATTCAGGCATTCGAGTTAATTTCGATATTGTAAAATTTGCACGAGCTGTAACTTGAAGTTTCTCTGTTGTACCCCTTTTTGTTGTGATTAAAACCACTCCATTAGCACCTCTTACACCATATACAGCCGTTGCGGATGCATCCTTTAAAATAGAAAAACTCTCAACATCAGCAGGATCAACCATTGAAAGATCACCTTCCAAGCCATCAATTAAAACCAAAGCACCGCTATTCGCCCCAAAAGTACCAATTCCTCGCACCCAAAACTCCGAAACATTCTTACCTGGTTCTCCGCTATATTGTTGAGAAATGATACCAGCGACACGTCCTCCCAACATATTATTAATAGATGCAGACGGTGCTTTAATTTGGTTCATATCTACATTTGTTATTGCTCCTACTAAACTCACTTTCCTTTGCGAAGTACCCAGCCCCGTTATTACAACCTCTTCTAGTTCTTCTGTCTCAGGAGATAAAGTAATTATTAGTTTTTCTTGTTTAGTAATCAATTTTTCTTGAGTCTTATAACCAATAAAAGAAACTACAAGCATATCCCCAATTGTTGCTTTTATAGAGAATTCACCATCAATATCTGTTGAGACACCAACTCCTGGTCTGTCTTTCAGATAAACTGCAGCACCCGGTACAGGCGTTTTTTGTTCATCATATACGCAACCTTTTAGATCTATGACCTCTTGTGCGAACAATTCCATACTACTTATCAATAAAGATAATAGCACCAATGCATATTTCACTTTCATCTTTATATTCTTATTCTTTTGTTTATACCATAATTATTGAAGTGTAAGTTTACGTATACAGCGATTCCCTAAATCTGCAATATACACATCTCCTTCTGAATTCACAGCTACCCCTCTAGGATCGTTCAACAAAGCCATATCTGGGCTACCATCTGCATAACCTGCCTCTCCAGGTTGTCCAATAGGAGTCGTCACTATACCATTTTTATCTATCATTCTAATACAGTGATTACCACTATCAGCTATATAAATGTTGCCTTCCATGTCTAATGACATTTGACGAGGAGAATTAAATTCTGCATCAGTTGCAATTCCATCGTTCCAACCTGATTGTCCAAAAGCCCCAGCAAACAATTTGTGTTCTCCAGTCTCTATATTGTAAGTATAAATAACATGTTTAGCTGCATAAGCTATATATAAAATTTCCGGTTGTGTTGGATGAGCAACAATAAAACTATCTGTATTAGGAAAAAAGTTGCCGATCTTTTGCCCTACTCTTGTTTCTGGATCTACCTTTATTAAATCCCCTCCATAAGAACGAGTATAAATCATATTATCATATCCAGAAAAAGCAAAAGAATGTTTCCAATTTATTTCAAAATCATCCATTCCTTCCTCTTGCTGTTCTTTGGAAGGATGAAGTACCAAACGAGTCTTAGCAATCCATTGATTTACAGGATTCAATTCATAGAAAGTATATCCTCCGTCTAAAGGTATATATACATTCTGCGTCTGAGCATTGACAGTTGGTACATTCAAATTATCTGGCGCTTTAAACAAAAAAGTTACTGTACCACTCTCTTCATTCAATACAGAACAAGTTCCTTTACCATCACTACCATTTCGTTCCGTAATAAAGAGATTATTTTCATCATCAATTGCAAGATGTTGCACGGGACCAAATTGTGCTGCAGCCAAGGTCCCTTCCACAAATAAATTGGTTCCAGGTTGCCCAGCAATAGTAGTAACAGAATAGTTCTCTATATATTGAAAATTACGTGTAAACCTAGCCTCTTGATTGCCAACTTTTACAGTAACTATACAATCGTTACCAGGAAGTTTAGGAACAAGCAAATAAATAATACTATTTTTCACATTTAGAATTGACGCCTCTTTTTGGTTAAAAAATACCTTGATTTGTGAGAGATCTGTTCCAAAATTAGCTCCCTCAATAACCATTCTAGTCGCCATTCCCCCTTGTATTGGGAAAAAATCTGTTAAAGAAATAGGAAGAGAAGGATCATATTCTGAATTTCCCGCCTCATTCTTAGAACAGGAAAAAATAATTGTAACAATTACAATTGTAACTACAAACTTTATATATTTTATTATTGTCATTTCTATATTCTTTATGTTTGATTAGTTTCTATTATATAATTCAATAATACATATAATTAATCATGGCGGATGTCTTTCTATAATATTCATAAGCATTTTAATTTAAAAGTATAACAAATAATAACTATTCTAATAATAAAAACCACAAGTCAATTATATTACAAATGTAAGTTTTCAAACTTCCATTCCCTCAGAATATTTAATCAATCTCTTTCTCTTGGCACAAATATTTACTATATTGTCGCTATAATACACTTTATCATTTTGTAAAAACAAACATATGCACTCCCAATATCTATCTAACATACTACTGGCACGTATTTACACTTCATAAAAATACTCTAAGAACAAAATACTCCATTGTGACAATTTGCATATATAAAAAAAAGTTATCTTTCACTACAATTCAACTTTTACATAATATGTATCTACTTCTAGAATAAGGTGACAACTATTCTGAATAGTATTCTATTTTACAACATTTCAAATTTATTACTGCACTTCCCATAGATATTTTTGTCGAAACTCTTTTGGCGTACATTCATACTTTTCACGGAACACCTTGAAGAAAGTTACTTTATTCGAGAATCCTGAATCGAATACAATTTCATCAATCGTCTTTTTCGTCGTCAGCAATAAATCTTTTGCTATATGCAAACGACATTCCTTTATCAAATCCGTCGGACTGCCCTCTCCTATCTCTTCCATCTTCCGATAGAGACTCCGGGGACTGATTGCCAACCGGTCGGCAATATAACGCGGCGTTAAATCCTTGTTTGTTATGTTATCATTGACTATCTTCAAAACCGATTGTAGGAACTTCTTCGACTCTTTGTGCGTTAACTTTCCATCCGACTTTTCAAAAGAACTGATCGGCGAACTGAAATAATTCTTTAATACTTCTTTTCGTTCCATCACCTGACACACAGATATACGAAGATACTCCGCACTAAACGGTTTGGTGATATACATCTCCACACCGGCAGAAAGAGCCTCCATCTGTTGTTCCATCTCATGCCGCCCGGAAACCACAATAATAGGAATATGCGCCGTCTCTTTCACCGACTTAATCCGTCGGGTCAATTCAATTCCACCAATGCCCGGCATCATGACATCACAGATAATCACATTCGGATAAACCTCATTCATCACCTGATCCAGTCGTTCGGGGTCTTGCAAGGTTACTACATTGAAATCGCCGGAAAAGATTTCTCCGATAAACCACAACATTTCAATTTCATCATCGACCACCAAAAGCGTAGGACGCATCTTGTCAAACTCATACTGGGGAAGTTTCAATATCGGTTGAGTATCTATCTTGGGAATATATTCCGCCGTCAGCCGTTTAGTTTCCGATACTCCGGTAGTCAGTTCCATGACTGGCAAAGTCAATGTAAACATCACCCATCCGTCAGAAGTATTTTCTACTTTCAATGTACCATTCAGCAACTTTGCCATATTATAAGAAATAGCCAGCCCTAACCCATTCCGTGAAAAGTTCTTTTCGTCCTGATTCTCGAAATTATCCAAAATAGTATACCGGTTGAAAATATACTGGAAATCCTTTTCTTTGATGGTACTTCCTTCATTTGCAACACGAAGAATCAGTACATTTTCTCCGTTCGTATCCACTTCAATCTTAATGCTTTGCCCGTCGGGAGTATATTTAAAAGCATTAGAAATCAGATTAATAATGATTGTATTCAGAAAGCCCTTGTCCGAGTTCCACATCACCTGTTCGGGTATCTTACTCAAGAAAGTGATGTTTCTGGATTTAGCCATTTCGACAAATGTTTTAGCTATTCCTTTCACAATGAAAGATACATTCAATGATTCCACCCGCACTTCCCTGTTACCCGTTTCAATCCGGCGGAACTCGATCAACTCATGAATCAGGTTATTGAGGCGTTCAGCATTTGTCTGAATCATCTGTACATAGTCCACAACAAATTTACTAAGTCCTTTCGACGAGAGGATTCGTCCGCAAGGACCATAAATCAAGGTCAGCGGAGTACAGAACTCATGCGCGATATTGGTAAAGAAACGGAGTTTGGATTCGAAGACATTCTTCTGATGACGTTTCTCTATCTCATTCAGCAATTCCTGCTTTTTACGTTTGGAGCGCAGGATAAAAGAACGTATCAATAAAGCTACCAGTAAAAGCAGGCACAAGGCATAAATCAGGTAGGCCCACCAGGAAGCATACCACGGATCGCCCATACGAATGACTAACGAATAGACATCACTTTCTTTATCAAAAACACTATTATAATATTTCACCAGCAGGGTGTATTCGCCGGGAGCCATATTCGTAAAAGAGACTCCGCTTTCCGAACCGTTGTTTACCCATTGGTCACTCAATCCTTTCAGTTTATAGAAATAGGTACGATTATTACCGTTCAGGTAATCCACAGAGGCGAATGAAACAGAAAAGAAATTCTGGTCATACTGCAAATTCAAGACTTCAGTTTCTTTCTTCCGGGTGAGGAATTCGCCCAGATTGTATTGTTCACCGAAGATAGACAGCTTATCAAAATAAACAGGAGGCATATAAAGCTGCTCCGGACGGCCATCCGCCCGGATAGCCACGACTCCATTAATTCCGCCAAAGAACAGAGTACCAGTCCGGGAATCCCGAAAACCGGCACCGTCACTAAACTCTACCACTTTTAAACCATCTCCAAAGCCATACGAACGAAAGACATTCCGTTTCGTATCGAAATTGATTAATCCGAGATTGGTGCTCAACCAGAAGTTGTCGGACGAGTTTCTAAGAATTGCATGAATGGTATTATTCAGGAAACCATTCTTGGCATTGAAGAGCTGATAAGAGGTTTCCGATGTGTACTTTATCAATCCGTAGCTCGTTCCGAAAAGATAGTTATTGCTGCTGTCTTTACTGATAGCGAGAATATTATTCAGGGTCATGTTTTCGTATTTGTGAGTAGACACCGGTTCCAGGCCATTCGTCGTTTCGTTATAGCGGAATACCCCATATCCTTTATTGCCAAACAACAGGTTGGCTTCATTCTCTGCATAAATAGTAAAGAAATAGTTCGATCCCAGTTCACCGTCATTGATGACGTAACGTTGCGCATCCACAATCACCGGATTGTCCGGTGTTCCGGCAATACGAGCCTTCACCACTCCCATGCCGACACTCGCCAGCCACAGTTCGGAATCTGCTGTTTCGTAAATGTCATGGATGTATTTAAAATCTTCGTTACCGATCCGTATCGGTATACTCTTGATACGTTTTTCCCGATATGAATAATAAGTTAATCCTTCTTCGTCTCCTATCCAAAGCAAATTCCGGTGGCTCTTGGCAAAACAATAAACGGCATTACTACTCAAAGCACTATTAGAGGTAGTCAACACCTCTGCCCGGCAGTCGGAGATGTTTTTATCGAATTCGTAATCATAGATTTTTAGAATTCCGTTTCCTTTGGTTCCCACCCAGAAAGTACGTTCATCATCAAGATAGATGGCACGCACAGGGCGTTCTATTTTCTCGGTGTAATTGCTAAGCACCATTGATTTGATAGAATAAAGCGGGTTCGAATAAAGATAAACGCCCTGCCCGTCAGTACCAATCCAGACAACATCCTGAAAACGGTCTTTCTTGAGACAGAATACACCACTGTTGATAGGTAACGACTGAATTTGATAATGATCCGTCTCCTTCTGTTTCTCCAACAGGAGAATGCCATCCATCAAAAAGCCCACAAAATAGCTGTTATGATAATGAACGATGGACGAAATTTTGCCACGTTCCTGTATTTCCTTACCCAGATTGGCAATAAATTCATTCTTCTGGGTCGGAATATGGAAAGCATAGAAATTAAATTCCTTGTCTATGTAATAAAGAGATTGCTCGTCATTGAAACAATAAATCAAGGAAGTCTGATAAATCAGGTTTGTTTTCTGGGGTAACAGAGTGATATCTCCCGATGCGTCTTCCCGCTGTATATCATAACAGCGGTTGTAGCCCTTCATCACTACCCACATCCGGTTGCTACCGTCGATAAAAAAGTCTACAATATCGGAAATGGGGATTCCCGTGATATTAATTTTCTTGAAGACACCCTCTTTCTTATGATAATAGTAGATACAGTTGCTATCCTGAATAATGAACAGGTTGCCATGATTATCCTTATTCATAAAGAAGAGTTTCTGAAACTCATTATAGTGAGTGATTGTATTTGTCCGCCGGTCCAGACGGTTCAATCCATAGTAGGTTTGAATCCAGTAAGTTTCATCTCCCGTATACACAATATTGTCAATCAAATTACCAGATAGGTAATCCTCCTTGTCACGGGTCTTAAATTCTTCGATCTCCTGTCCATCATAAATATTCAGGCCGTCGCAGGTTCCGATCCACATCAATCCGCGTTCATCCTGGCACAAAGATGTAATAGAACTGTTAGACATATATTCCTTATCTGCAACTTGCTTCAAGTTATACGCATAAGCATTATGTATCAACAGATTAAGAAAGAATAGAAAGATAAAAACGTTCTGTTTCCTCATAGTGTATTATTCTTAGATTTACTTTATGACAAAGGTAAACAAAAAAACATTCTGCACTTTTTTTGGACAGAAATATAAGTAAATTTTCGCGCCATAGTAGTTAATATTAGCGCCATTAGGTATTTTTGTCTTCCTATTCTGGAAAGCACGTTCCTTTTCTCCCTATTTTCGTTGTAGAAATTATTTTCAAATCAATAAATTCATTTGTTCATGAAAACACATTTTTCATTTAAACACTTGCTATTTCTTGGAAGTGCCGTGTTGTATAGTCTGCAATCCTCTGCCGTTAAGAATCCGGTAGACTACGTCAGCACACTGGTAGGCACTCAATCCAAGTTTGAACTGTCTACCGGAAACACGTATCCAGCTACGGCATTGCCGTGGGGAATGAATTTCTGGACGCCGCAGACCGGTAAGATGGGAGATGGTTGGGCGTACACGTATGATGCCGACAAAATCCGGGGATTCAAACAAACACATCAGCCCAGCCCCTGGATGAACGACTATGGTCAGTTTGCCATCATGCCTATCACCGGCGGACTGGTATTCGATCAAGACCGACGTGCCAGTTGGTTCTCTCACAAAGCGGAAGTCGCCAAGCCTTATTATTATAAGGTGTATCTTGCCGACCACGATGTTACGACCGAGCTTGCTCCTACGGAACGTGCCGCCATGTTCCGTTTCACGTATCCGGAGACTAAAAACGCCTACGTTATTGTAGATGCTTTCGACAAAGGTTCTTACGTAAAAATAATTCCGGAAGAAAATAAAATTATCGGCTATTCGACCAAAAATAGCGGTGGTGTACCGGAAAACTTCAAAAACTACTTTGTGATTCAATTCGACAAACCGTTTACATTCATTTCCACAGTTTCTGAAAACAACATTCTTCCGAATGAGACAGAAGCAAAAGGAAACCACACAGGTGCGGTCATCGGATTCGCCACGAAAAAAGGAGAAATCGTACACGCACGGGTTGCTTCCTCCTTTATCAGCCCTGAACAAGCGGAATTAAATCTCAAGGAGCTGGGCAAAAACAGCTTCGACCAATTGGTAACGAACGGAAGAGAGGTGTGGAACCGTGAAATGAGTAAAATAGAGGTGGAAGACGATAACATCGATAACCTGCGTACCTTCTACTCCTGCCTGTACCGTTCCATGCTTTTCCCACGCAGCTTCTACGAGATAGACGCTAAAGGACAAGTTATGCATTACAGCCCTTACAACGGTGAAGTGCGTCCCGGCTACATGTTTACCGACACCGGATTCTGGGACACGTTCCGTTGTCTGTTCCCTTTCCTCAACCTGATGTATCCGTCAATGAATCTGAAGATGCAGGAAGGTTTGGTAAACGCTTACAAAGAGAGCGGATTCCTGCCGGAATGGGCCAGTCCGGGACACCGGGATTGTATGGTGGGCAACAATTCGGCTTCCGTAGTGACCGACGCTTACATCAAAGGTTTGCGCGGATATGACATCGAGACTCTTTGGGAAGCATTAAAACACGGAGCAAACGCGCATCTTCGCGGGACTGCTTCAGGCCGTCTGGGTTACGAATCTTACAACCAACTGGGATACGTAGCTAACAATATCGGCATAGGACAAAACGTTGCACGCACGCTGGAATACGCATATAATGACTGGGCAATTTATACATTGGGTAAGAAACTCGGCAAACCGGAGAGCGAAATCGACATTTATAAGAAACGTGCACTGAACTACAAGAATGTCTATCACCCGGAGCGCAAACTGATGGTAGGTAAAGATAATAAAGGAGTGTTCAATCCGAATTTTGATGCGGTAGACTGGAGCGGAGAGTTCTGCGAAGGTAATAGTTGGCATTGGAGCTTCTGTGTGTTCCATGACCCACAGGGACTTATCGACCTGATGGGAGGTAAAAAAGAATTCAATACGATGATGGATTCTGTCTTCGTCATTCCAGGTAAACTGGGAATGGAGAGTCGCGGCATGATTCACGAGATGCGTGAAATGCAAGTGATGAACATGGGGCAATATGCACACGGTAACCAGCCGATTCAGCACATGGTGTATCTCTACAACTATTCGAGCGAGCCTTGGAAAGCTCAATACTGGATACGCGAAATTATGAACAAGCTATATACCGCCGGTCCCGACGGTTATTGCGGCGACGAGGACAACGGACAGACTTCCGCCTGGTATGTGTTCTCCGCACTCGGTTTCTATCCTGTTTGTCCGGGAACGGATGAATATATTATAGGAACTCCGCTCTTCAAATCGGCGAAGTTACATCTGGAGAATGGAAAGACCATCACCATCAAGGCAGATAACAATCAACTCGACAACCGTTACATCAAGGAAATGAAGATAAACGGAAAATCTAATTCCCGCAATTATCTTACACATGACCAATTGATAAAAGGTGCTAATATTCAATTCCAAATGAGCCCCGTACCCAATAAACAACGGGGAACCACAGAAAAAGATAGACCTTATTCTCTTTCATTTGAATAAAATATTGTACTTTTGGAGATCAATGAATTATCTACCAAACAAACTATAAAAACATGAAACTGAAAAACCTTTTACTAATTGCCCTTGTGACGATAGTCTTCTGCGGTTGTCAGAGTAACTATCAGCCTACTACATTCACTGTTGCCTCTTACAATCTAAGAAACGCCAACGGCAGCGATTCACTCCATGGAAACGGTTGGGGACAACGCTATCCGGTGATAGCCAAGATGGTACAATACCACGATTTCGATATTTTCGGAACGCAGGAGTGTTTCCTTCATCAGTTGAAAGACATGAAAGAAGCGCTTCCCGGTTATGACTACATTGGCGTAGGCCGTGATGACGGTAAAGACCGAGGCGAACACTCTGCCATCTTCTATCGTACCGATAAGTTCGATTTGGTAGAAAAAGGCGATTTCTGGCTGTCGGAAACTCCCGATGTACCGAGCAAAGGCTGGGATGCGGTGTTGCCGCGTATCTGCAGTTGGGGACACTTCAAATGCAAAGATACCGGTTTTGAATTCCTTTTCTTCAATCTGCACATGGATCATATCGGCAAGAAAGCCCGTGTGGAAAGTGCATACCTCGTGCAGGAGAAGATGAAAGAACTCGGTAAAGGTAAAAATCTTCCGGCTATCCTGACCGGTGACTTCAATGTCGATCAGACCCATCAGTCATACGATGCTTTTGTAAACAAGGGAGTGCTCTGCGACTCATACGAAAAGTGTGACTTCCGCTATGCAATGAACGGAACCTTCAATAGCTTCGATCCCAACAGCTTTACTGAAAGCCGTATCGACCATATATTCGTATCTCCGTCTTTCCATGTGAAAAGATATGGTGTATTGACAGATACTTACCGGAGCATCGTAGGAAGCGGCGAAAAGAAGCAGGCAAACGACTGTCCGGAAGAAATCGACATCAAAGTTTATCAAGCCCGCACTCCTTCGGATCACTTCCCGGTAAAAGTAGAGTTAGAGTTTGACGAACGTCAGCAGCAATAATCTTATTAGTAATAAAATAACCTGAAAAGTCTCACTACACAACCTGATATTCCTATGAGAAATGTATGTACCCTAGTCTGTATATTATTTTGCCTTACTTCCGCAGTGGGAAAGACACCCGAAAATACTCGTTATCTTTCCATTGCTGACTCGATTCTACACAATGTATTGAGTCTTTATCAGACGAAAGACGGATTACTGACAGAGACATATCCTGTCAACCCCGACCAGAAAATCACTTACCTGGCAGGAGGAATGGAACAGAGCGGAACGCTGAAAGCTTCTTTTCTATGGCCTTACTCAGGGATGATGTCAGGTTGTGTGGCTTTATACAAAGCGACCGGAAACAAGAAGTACAAAAAGATTCTCGAGAAAAGAATTCTACCGGGAATGGAGCAGTATTGGGATAACAGCCGCCTGCCGGCCTGTTATCAGTCATACCCCACCAAGTACGGGCAGCACGGACGTTATTATGACGATAACATCTGGATTGCACTGGATTACTGCGATTATTACCAACTGACTCACAAGCCTGCATCTTTGGAAAAAGCCGTTGCATTGTATCAATATATCTACAGTGGATGGAGCGACGAGATGGGTGGTGGCATCTTTTGGTGTGAACAGCAGAAGGAAGCGAAGCATACTTGTTCCAATGCACCGTCTACTGTGCTCGGCGTCAAGTTGTACCGGCTGACGAAGGATACCAAATACCTCGAAAAAGCAAAAGAGACGTATGCCTGGACGAAAAAACATCTATGCGACCCTACCGACCACCTTTACTGGGATAATATCAACCTGAAAGGGAAAGTTTCCAAAGAGAAGTACGCCTACAACAGTGGACAGATGATTCAGGCGGGTGTATTACTCTATAAGGAAACGGGAGATGAACAGTATTTGCACGATGCACAGCAAACAGCCGCAGGAACAGATGCCTTTTTCCGCACAAAAGCCGATAAGAAAGACCCGACTGTCAAAGTGCATAAAGACATGGCCTGGTTTAACGTGATCTTATTCAGAGGACTGAAAGCTCTGTATAAGATTGACAAGAATCCGTCGTATGTCAATGCGATGGTGGAGAATGCGCTTCACGCCTGGGAAAACTACCGGGATGAAAACGGATTATTAGGCAGGGATTGGTCGGGACATAACAAGGAGCAGTATAAATGGCTGCTCGACAATGCCTGTCTGATTGAATTCTTTGCAGAGATTTAGCACTTCTTCTCCGCAACACTTTCATAATCAATACTAATCAATAAAAAAAGACTATTACCATGAATATAACTAAAGCCTTTTGTTTGTCCATAGCACTCTTGGGCGCTAGCAATATGCAGGCTATAACGAACAGTGATTTTGTCATCCAACAAGATAATACCCAAATCAACAACTATCAGACGAACCGCCCGGAAGCATCGAAACGTCTGTTTGCCTCGCAAGCTGTGGAACAACAGATTGCGCATATCAAGCAACTGCTGACGAATGCCCGCTTGGCATGGATGTTCGAAAACTGTTTCCCGAACACATTGGACACTACTGTTCATTTTGACGGTAAAGACGATACGTTTGTTTATACAGGTGACATCCACGCCATGTGGTTGCGCGATTCGGGTGCACAAGTATGGCCTTACGTGCAACTCGCCAACAAAGACGCGGAACTGAAAAAAATGCTCGCCGGCGTTATCAAACGTCAGTTCAAGTGTATCAATATCGACCCGTATGCCAATGCTTTCAACATGAATTCCGAAGGCGGCGAATGGATGAGCGACCTTACGGACATGAAGCCCGAACTGCACGAACGCAAATGGGAAATCGACTCGCTCTGTTATCCTATCCGTCTCGCTTATCATTACTGGAAGACGACGGGAGACGCCAGTATATTCTCCGACGAATGGCTTACAGCCATCGCCAAGGTTCTGAAAACGTTTAAGGAACAGCAACGAAAAGAAGATCCGAAAGGTCCTTATCGTTTCCAACGCAAAACGGAACGTGCACTCGATACAATGACCAACGACGGCTGGGGTAATCCTGTAAAGCCGGTCGGACTGATTGCTTCTGCTTTCCGTCCTTCGGATGATGCTACAACTTTCCAGTTCCTCGTTCCGTCCAACTTCTTTGCTGTAACTTCATTGCGCAAAGCTGCCGAGATTCTGAATACAGTCAACAAGAAACCTGATTTAGCTAAAGAATGTACTACACTGTCGAACGAAGTGGAAGCAGCCCTGAAAAAGTATGCGGTTTACAATCATCCGAAATATGGCAAAATCTATGCTTTCGAAGTGGATGGTTTCGGCAACCAACTGTTAATGGATGACGCCAATGTGCCGAGTCTCATTGCCCTGCCTTATCTTGGAGATGTGAAAGTGAACGATCCTATTTATCAGAATACCCGTAAGTTTGTATGGAGCGAAGATAATCCTTACTTCTTCAAAGGTACTGCCGGCGAAGGAATTGGCGGTCCGCACATCGGATATGATATGATTTGGCCCATGAGTATTATGATGAAAGCATTCACCAGTCAAAACGACGCAGAAATCAAGACCTGCATCAAAATGCTGATGGATACGGATGCCGGAACAGGGTTCATGCATGAATCTTTCCACAAGAACGACCCGAAGAACTTTACTCGTTTCTGGTTTGCATGGCAAAATACGCTATTCGGAGAACTAATCCTAAAACTCGTAAATGAAAGAAAGGTAGACTTACTGAATAGTATCCAATAGCTTACTTTCCCAAAGTTCAAGGTTGAAGACTTTAGTTTCAAGTACTATTTTTCTGATTTATTGAAAACGAGTTTGGCCACCCTCTTGTTTATCCTCTTCTGTTTATTTATGTCCGCATCTTTTTCCAATAATGCTTCCTACATGGATGTTATGATTAAAATCATCTCCTTGCGTTTAAGATTGGCTATAGCAAGTTCAGACAGAGTTCCCCTATGGCCTTTCCCTAGTCGTCAATACATGCCAACAAGACCCGGTTGGTCTCGTTGGCGACATCCAACTGTTGTTGTAGAACCAATGCGAAATCAGAACCTTTCATACCATAAATGCAATAATAAAATTGATTCATCTAAACACATTTCAACATTATCTCACTAAATATTAAACAGTAACCAATTATTGCAGGCGATTTTAAAGTGCTTCTTAAAACGGAGTTCTTGAACCGTTATTCCTCTCATTATGAAATAAAATGTGTACTAGTCAAGTTCGTACACGCCTTTTTCCGCGCTACAACAAGAAAGATCAAAAGTGCCTCTTGTAAGTCGTTTATAATATAGGATAAAACCATCCCCGTCCCAACGAACTACGAGGAAATTTTATACGTTTCCGACCATGGGAAAAGAACACATTACGTGGTATACCACATAACATTTTTTATGTTGGCAACAAAATTATGCTGGTACTATAATGTATATATCTGACATTAAACAGATTATATAATTTGATACCAACATATTTTTTAGGCTAGAGCGAGTTAAAGAAGTTGAGTATGCCTTTATTCTTCTTCCATTACTTGGTAGCATTTTCTTCACCATCTATAGTCCATAGCATAATAGCCTTTTCTTTCATTTGTAAACTTACCTCTGTATATATATTGGTAGTATTTAATGAGACATGGCCTAACCAGGACTGGATGGTAACGATATCATTTCCAGATTCATATAAATGACATGCTGCTGTATGTCTAAGAGTATGAGGACTCACTCTTTTCTTTGCAAGAGTTGGTGCAGTGGCCGTAGCCTTTATGACATTCCTTTCCAGTAATTCGTAAATACCGAATCTGGTCATGGGATTTCCGTATCTGTTCAAGAAGACTCTTTCTGTTTCACGTCTGCCGGCCATAAATGGTTTTATAGCGTTTAATGTTCTATTCCATAAGGGGCATGTGCGGCTTTTATTCCCCTTACCATAAATTCTTACCAACGGACACGAAGCATCATCATAAATAATGCTACCTATTGTTAGCGAAGCCGCCTCAGAGGCTCGAACTCCAGTGTTATACAAGAAAAGTAACATTGCATAATCTTTCCTGCCTTGTACTGTTTGTCGGTCAGGAGTATTAAGCAACGCATCCATCTCTCTCTTGTCAAGATAAGACACGGCTGGCAATACGCTCCCTTCAATGACTTTTACCTTCACTTTCTTCATCGGTATAGTGCTCATCAATCGGCTCCATTCCATATATTCAGGTGCATTATTGTACACATAATGGACGAAAGACTTGATTGCGGTAAGCCTTTGGTTACGGGTTTGAATAGTACAGCCCTTGTCTGTCTCTATATGATTCAAAAAAGCATTGGTCCTCTCGACAGTGAGATCCGTAATCAAAAGTTTATCGGCATGTTTGCCGGTTCTCTTGGCTACAAAAGGTAGATACTGCATATAGTAGTCACGATAACTGGTGAGCGTATTATGAGATTGATTCTTTATTACCGGTATATATTCAGATAGATATCTCATGAACCAGTAACCTACAAATGAGTATTTTTCTTGCTTGTTCATAATTTCAATACACATGATTCAAACTTGCGACCTGCTTCCTTCAATAATTCATTGGTCATAGACACATAGACAGCCGTATTTATGCTCGTATGACCAAGGTAGGTGGATAGGACAGGAAGCATATCCTGCACGTTTCGTCCTTCCCTATACCATGACACAATTCTCTCTGTAGCAAATGTGTGGTGCGCGGTGTGCAGTCTTGGCTGGTATCTTGCGCCATCATATCTACGAACATTTGCATCCTCACGTATCATGGCAAAGGCCATTTGTAGAGCATGTGTTGAGTATGCGGCAAATGTTCTTTTCAAAAACAGAGGTGAGTCACTCCTCGGATGGTAATCCTGTATGTTTACGCCAAAACAGGAAGTCTTCTATAAAAGAAGCGACCTATCATTGAATGTTACTATCCTGGTATTATAGAACTTCATTTGTTTAATCACTATATAGTTATCAGTACCAAGATGTACATCCGCCATCTCTATGCCAAGAGTTTCACTCGGTCTAAGCCCCCAAAGATAGGTCAGCATTATTATTCCTCTGATAGTTTCAGGGTAAAAGGTTGTATAAAAGGATCTGTAAGTCATGGATTTATCAATTATTTTTTTCAACTCTTCCCTTTTGTATATATATGGGATAAAGCCCTGCGGACGATTGGGCTTATCTGTGGGAAGAGGATTGTAATTCATGATGTTTCTTGCTATAGCCCAGTTGAATAAACCATCCAACATCCCATATATGTTGAACTAATAGGCGGTCAAACCATTCTTGAATGAAGGTCTGCTATATAGAAAAGACACGCACTGTTGCCTGTTAATGTCCGACATTTCCCTGTCTTCGCCAACAGCTTTTGAGAACAGATTCATTATTCTAGGCTCTGTATCAAACTTCTCACCGACACTTCTACGGAAAGTGATGTACTTTGATATTGCTTCGGTTACTGTCATAATATACCCTCCCAATTTATGTCAGATACTTGGCGCAGGCTTTTAAGGTCCACCTTTGCGTAGATTCTGGTCGTGTCAAGTTATCTGTGTCCGAGTATGTCAGCAATATCTTTAAACGTATGTCCTTTATTGATACGTATCGTAGCAAATGCTCTTCTAAGAGAATGAGGACCTACATGCTCTACATGTATACACAATCCCTTAATGGCATTGGAAACCACATGATATATGCCTTTGGGGGGCATTGGTCTCACGGAATTGTTCAACTTAAGAAAAACTTCCCTATAACCACGTTCATTACATCTTACCTCTTTGATATATCTGAGGATGGCGTTTCCAACATTAGCTTTCAACGTCAGCACCTGCTGTTTCGGCGTCCCTTTTCTCTGTGAAGATACAGAACATCGCGTTCCCAGTCTATATCGCTAAGTTTTAAACCGGTAACTTCCCCCACTTCTCATTCCGTATTCTATAAGTAAAAGAAGTATAGCTTTATTTCTAATGGCAGAGGGAGTGTTACCATCATAAAAATGAGAGATTCGATTAAGGTCATTCTCGTTTGGAGAAACAGATAGAATCTCACATGTATAAATTCGGGGGCTTATGAGGTATGATGACATGTCTGTTTTAATGATACTTCTGTTATATAGATATCTGAGAAAAGTCCTCAAAATTGACACCTTACTGGCCACAGTCTTACGTGCGAAACATGCGGATTGATAAGTTTCAATATATCCGTCGATACAAGCCGCGGTCAATAAGTTGATCGTTACGCTTTTTGAGTTGATATAAGCAAAGAATCTATCTAATTCCTGACATATATGTACCGTAGCGCCGACAGAGCTTCCTTTGGAGGTGAGATGCCATTCACAGAACATGTCCACATAGTTAGAGCCGGGATAACTCTTATCTTTTCCTGTGATAACTTCCATGAATGAGAACCAACTCATACAGACAGCTCTGAAACGCTGATATCTACTGCGAACAGATATCCCATTTGATAACTCTCCAAAACAACGGGCCGCATCAATGATTTCATCAGTGGAGAAGCTATGTCCTATAGGCTTTTGTTCAAGTTTAAACTGCTTGATGACATTAAGCTGTTGCTCTGCATATTCTCTAATGTAAGCCTTCGGTACTCCATCCTTTTCCAAAGTCTCCAGATGCCTTTTCCTTTCTTCATAATGTGGAGCTGCAATATATTTTAGCCTAAAGTGGATGCTTGTAAATAACCTACAAAAGATAGAATCCTTATCCATGAACTTAGGCTCTAAAAGTTTTAAAGAGAAAAGCCATGAATAAATAATGCGAAAAGCATCTGTAAATTCATTTAATTCACTCGCTATGCAGACTTTATGGAAATGATCTGAATAATGCATCCGATAATCATGGCATACTTTGGTGATATTCTCAATAGGAACTATATCATTTT
Source organism: Bacteroides congonensis (assembly GCF_900130125.1). Lineage (GTDB taxonomy): Bacteria > Bacteroidota > Bacteroidia > Bacteroidales > Bacteroidaceae > Bacteroides > Bacteroides congonensis. Next base: position 26,604 of record NZ_FQXY01000008.1, on the reverse strand, counting down.
CCCCGTCGTGTAAATGCAAAGCATGCGTAGCGTAAAAATATAGGACGCTAATATCCGTAACCGGTCTTTAGATTTACCCATGTTCGCATTTTCTTCTAAAAATACTCTGCGTTCTTTTAGCAATGGAGAATCAAGATGCACCCGCAACTTGGATTCTGTAACATAAAGTCTTTCGTACATGTGATTGATGCTGCCGCTAGTGGCAGTTCCTTGACATAAAGATATGAAACATGCAAGATTATTATGTTGTGATAAAAAAACTTTAGTATTTCTATTTAAAGATATTATAGGTCAATACCAACATAATTTTGTTGTCAACATAAAAAATGAATATATCCCCTGAAACCAATGAAAGTATAGGATGGATATAAACCGATTTGGAAAAACCATCAATACCACAACTCATGCGGACAGGTTCTGGAAAGAAAAAGTACTGGTTGTTTTCTGATAGTTCAAATATAATTGGGAGTATATATTTTCGTCTTTGGTCTTTATCATAAGTGTATAGAAGTACACAATTCAATAACGGAACATTCCTCCACATGAATGCTCTTCCCATCAGGACAGCTGATAGTCACACCTCTAAACATATCTGAGCGGGGGCCTCCATTGAACCAAAACTGAACCATGAACATGGAAGATTATCGGGGAATTTTCGTATTGAATCTTACGCCTTTTACAATTGTCTGACAATAACCTTCATTAATCTCATCCAGCGTAACATATCACAATAATTTATTCCCATTCTGGTGCAATGAACTTTCAGCGAATAACATGGATTGGAATCCAGTTATTTTCGGTATTTATCCAGTGTCTTCCCGAGTCTTGCTTGTGCCTTGTCCCCGTTGAAAGGAGGAGGAATATAAGGTTAGCTGTTGCCCTTGGGAATCTCTATGCCTTTGACAGCGCATATTTGCCCCATATATAGAAAAAATACATATTGTTAGTTACTAGCCTATTCACCATTCCCCTATAATCGATATTGTGCCTTTCACAAAAATCAACGAGACATAGATTAATATCATTATTCAGTTCAGTCTTCAATAATTCGGAGCTGTTTAAGTACAATTCATTTGAATTTGGAGACTGGCCAGCCTCCAGGCATACTTCATTACATAGTCTATTCTGAGGGGGCAAAACCATCTGTTGAAATGATCATTTATTGAATGTTTTTCACAGAATGATACCAAAGACTTTTTAGGATTCTGCGTCAGCTCTTTTTAGGAACTTCCAATAACGTAAGATATTTTAAGGGAACCGGATCAGAATTTTCTATTATCATAATTCGTTTTTTACTGATCTATGTAAAAGTCGTTTTTGAGATGCGCTATATGCTATCGCAGAGACGCTTACCATCATCTTTCCCCTTTGACTGACATCTGCTGACATCTAACGACACGTGATGTCACCATTTTGAGAATCAGCATTTTATTCAATTTCAGCCACTATTTTTGAGCTGTCAAACGAAAACATTAATCTCAAAATGATGGATCATGGCACAAGAAAAAGAAGTGAAAGAAAAACCGAAGCGGACGCGCAAAACGCAGAAATCCGCCAAAGAAAAGCCCTATGTGGAACAAATCAACGAACTACTGTTTGTCCACAACAAGGAGGACCCCAAAGCCGGTGTGCAAGCCGTCAGCGAAATTGACGGGGAAGGAAAGGTCAGGACGGTTCCTGCAGAAGAAAAGAACGAAAACTCCTTTCTGAAATTCGAGAAAAACTCCAGTATCCTCGAAAACTTCATCAAGAACTTCTGGAGCCAGTTCAAGGAACCTACACATTTCCGGCTCATACGAATGACCGTCCATGATTACAAGCAGAACAAGCAGGCAATCAGGGATTTGTCACAAGGCAAGGAAACGGACGCAGTAAAAGAGTTCCTCAAACGCTACGAAATCCGACCAAGAGAAAACAAGGAACAGAGTAAGAACGAAAAAGAAACAGAAACAATGGCAAAGAAACAAAAAACAAACCCACAGGAACAGGCACCACAACCGACAGTTTCAACAGAACAGCCGCAGGAACAGCAGGCACCACGCTACCGTTATGACGAGAACATGGTAAACTGGGACGCACTGGAAAAGATGGGAGTCTCCAAAACTTCCCTCGAACAGCAGGGACTGCTGGATTCCATGCTGAAAGGATACAAAACCAACAAACTGGTTCCCCTGACACTGACGCTGACAGGTGCCAGGGTCAAACTGGACGCACGCCTCTCATTCATCACCATGCCGGACGGGCAGATCGGTCTGGGTATCCACGGTATCCGCAAGGAACCGGAACTGGAAAGGCCCTATTTCGGGCACATCTTCACGGAAGAGGACAAGAAGAACCTCCGTGAGACAGGAAACATGGGACGCGTGGCGGAACTGAACCTGAACGGGGGTTCCTATACACCCTGTCTCATCTCCATTGACAAGAATACCAACGAGCTGGTTGCCGTACGGCAAGAAAACGTATACATACCAAGTGAAGTGAAAGGCATCAGGCTGACAGCGGATGAAATAAACGCGCTGAAGGAAGGACAACCGGTATATGTGGACGGAATGATCTCAAAAAACGGAAAGCCGTTCGACGCCACACTCCAATACAGCGCGGAACGCAGGGGGCTGGAATTCATCTATCCGGAAAGCAAGGGGTTCAACCAGCAGAGCCTGGGAGGCGTACAACTTTCACCCAACCAGATCAAAATGCTCAGCGAAGGACATACCATCCTTGTAGAGGATATGAAACGCACCGACGGAGCGCTGTTCTCCTCTTTCGTCACGCTGGACAAGGTGACCGGCCGACCGCAATATACACGACATAATCCGGAGAACGGGGAAATATACATCCCGAAGGAAATCTGCAACGTGCTACTGACTCCCGAGGACAAGGAGGCGCTGCGCAAGGGACAACCCGTCTTCCTTGAAAACATGATCAACCGCAAAGGGGAAGAGTTCTCCTCCTTCGTCAAACTGGACATGAATACGGGCAGGCCGCAATACTCGCGTACACCGGACGGTTTCAGCGAGCGCCAGGTGCCGGTCGTTCCGGCGGAAGTATACGGGCATGTATTCACGGCACAGGAACGGGCCAACCTGCAGGACGGAAAAGCCATACTCGTATCGGACCTGAAAAGCGCCAACAACAAGACATTCAGTTCCTACCTGAAAGTGAACGCAAATTCCGGACAGCTGCAATACTTCCAGGAAAACCCGGACATACGCCGCAATACAGCCCGGCGTGCCGCACAGGCGGACGACACGCAAAACCGGCAGCAGGAACAGAAGAAAGGAAGCAGACAGGCCGTATAAAAAGAATACAAAAAAGAATCATTAACCATTCATCAGAAAAAAAGGCATGAATCAGAATGACAACCGGATATTCAGAAAGGAAGACCTTGACTGGAAAGAACTGGAGACCATCGGTATCCACAAAGAAGAACTGGAAAAAAGCGGGGACATGGAACTGCTCCTGCAAGGGGAGGAAACGGAAACCGTCCCATTGAAAATCCGCACTTCCGCACTCCGCTTAACAATGGACGCCACCCTCAGGATCACGGTGGGGACGGACGGAAAGCCGGTAATGGAAATCAACGGGATCAGTCCCGAAGCGGAAAGCGAAGCCGGCGGATAATCCCTGCCCCATACAGACAGAATCAAAAGTATACACAATTTCCCCGTACCGGTTTTATTGCGAAGGTACGGGGAACATCAAATGGAAAAAGATCATGATTGCGATATTGACAGACAAGCCCAATGTGGGAAAAGAGATAGCAAGAATTCTGGGAGCACATACCAGAGAGGACGGATACATGAGCGGGAACGGGTACATGGTGACATGGACCTTCGGCAACATGCTTTCACTGGCCATGCCGAAGGATTACGGGATGGACCGCCCGGAACGCGGGGACTTCCCGATAAATCCCGCCCCCTTCAGACTGATGGTAAAACACATCAAGACCGATACGGGATGGATACCGGACATCAACGCGGTCCTCCAGCTGAAAGTGATCGAAAAAGTATTCGACGCCTGCGAAAGTATCATTGCGGCCACCGACGCCTCCCGGGAGGGGGAAATGGTGTTCAGGTACCTTTACCGGTATCTGGAATGCAGGAAATCCTACCGCCGTCTATGGATCTCGTCACTTACGGACGAAGCCGTGCTGGAAGGAATGGACAACCTCAGGCCCGGCAGCCTGTATGACCACATGTTTCTGGCAGCGGACAGCCGCAACAAAGCGGACTGGGTACTGGGACTCAACGCCAGCTATGCCCTCTGCCAGGCGACCGGAACGGGAAACAACTCACTGGGACGGGTGCAGACACCCATACTGGCAGCCATAAGCAGCCGTTACCGTGAACGTGAGAACCACATTGCCACGGACACCTTTCCGGTTTTTATCAGCCTGTGCAAAAATAACACCCTGCTCAAAATGCGCTGTACGGAAGAATTCACAGACCGGGAGGCGGCTGCACGGCTTTACAGTGACTGCAAACTGGCCGGACATGCACGCGTCACCGCTGTCAGCAGACAGGTCAGGGAGATAGAGCCTCCAGCCCTCTACAACCTGACCGAACTCCAGAAAGACGCCAACAACTATTACGGAATGACTGCCGGAAAATCGCTTGAAATCGCACAGAAACTTTATGAGAAGAAACTGATTTCCTATCCGCGAACTGCCGGACGTTTCCTTCCACGGGACGTTTACGACAAACTGCCCCGTATCATGGAGAAAATCCTGAACAGGAAGGAATTCCGACCGTATGTCAGAAGCATGGGGATCAACATATTCGACCTGCCGGACAAGGTAGTCGACGAAGGACAAGCGGCGGAACACCACGCCATCATCATTACCGATACATATCCGGAAGGATTAAACCGGGAAGAGATGCAGCTGTACATGATGATTATCGGACGGATGCTGGAAGCCTTCATGCCCGTATGCAGGGCGGAATACACCACTGTGGATGCCGTATGTGCCGCACGAAATTTCCGGTGTCATGCCTGCCGCATCATTGAAAAGGGATGGTTCGGCATATTCGAAAGAGAAAGCGTCATTGCAGGAAGGGAATACGGCTTCTCCCCCATCCCGCAACTGGAAAACGGGGAGACGGCCGCTGTTACCGGATGCAGCCTGATACACAGGAAGGACCTGACCGTATCCGCATATACCGACGCGGAACTGATCACCTACATGGACACTGCCGGACTGGGAACGGCGGCCACGCGTACAGGAATCCTGCAGACCCTGATTGACCGCAAATATGTACGTTATTCAGGCAAATACATCATCCCCACACGAAAGGGGCTTTACATATATGAGACGGTACGGAACATGAAAATAGCGGAAACCGCACTGACTTCGGGCTGGGAGGCGCAACTGGCACGAATGGAAAGGGGAAAGCTTACACAGGAAGAATTCATGAAAGGGGTACTCAAACTCTCGAGAGAGGTAACGGAAGATATCTTCCGGAAATGTGAAAGATAGAAGCTATATATAGGAACGGGAAATGCAGGCTGAAAAGTCTGCATTTTTTATTTATCAGACATCTGTTATGCCGCTTTTAGGCGGCAAAGGTACCGGATTACCCCGTATTCGTGTCAAGGCAGCCCTGCGGGCCGGTCGGCTGAAAGAAAATCATCCTCGCTGTGCTCCGGTATTTTCTTTCGCCAAGCCTTGACACAAAAGGGCAATCCGGGGGAAGGAGGCCTGTAAAATCGGGAAAACAGATCCCGAAGAGATAATCATACACTCATAAAAACAACAAGGACATGAAACAGAAATCCATCGCAAGCATCTGCAAGCCGGCGGTCACACTGCTGGCAGCCGCAGTAATAATCCTGCTATGCCGCAAAGGCATAATTCCGGTACATACCATCCTGTTACTGACAATAGCGGAAAGCATAATCCGTATTTTGCTAAAACTCCTCCCGTTCCTGGCGACAATTCTCACCATTCTGATCCTTATCGGAATGTTATTATAAACCCTTAAACTACAAATGAAATGGAAACAAGAAAATTCACCCCGTCAGCTCCGGTCGCACCCGCACTGTGGCCGACAACGCGAAGCATCAGGCCTGCAAAGAGAAGATTTCCCAATACGATTGATGAGCCCAGAAATATCGGGTATTATCTCAAGCCACTGCTTGACATCACGAAGCGACCGGACAGAGACGAAATTCTGAAGACATATCTCAAGGAAACCTATGTATAACAATAAAAAACAACCATTATGTTTTTCCAATCAATTTATCAGATGATGTCGGCAGGCACAGACCTGAACATCAACATCAGGAGAACGGACGGAAAACTGTCCGTAGCGGTAATACCCAAACGTACAACACTCAAGGATGAAGCCGGACAGGCCATCGTGCCGCTCATACTCAACGGCACCCCCATGGAACTGGACGGACAATTCCTGCAGATCATCACCACACCGCTGCAGAAAGCGCAGGGAATCCTCACCAACCTTGAAACCTTCGAGCAACAGGCACGGCTCGCCGCAACACAAGGCAAGGCGGCCGGAACCGCCAACGACAAGAAGACAAAAGAGGCACGTGAAAAACAGGAAAAGATGGAAAAACTCCTCAAACGTGCGGAGGAGGCGTTCACGGCAGGAAGATACTCGGAAGCGACAACCTGCTTCAGGCAGGCCAAGGTACTCGCAGATACGGACAGGCAGAAACAGATAGAGGCAAGGATACAGGAAGTGCAGAAGGAGTCGTCACAGGGCTGCCTGTTTCCTGAAACGGACACACAGCCGCTTCCACAACAGCCGCCCGCAAACGGTACGGCGAACGGTAACCGACCTGACGGACAAATGCGGATGTTCACGTCACAACCGCCACAACAGCCTGTACAGCAGGCAATCCCGCAACCGGTACAACAACCGGTGCCCCGGCCGCAGATAGTACAACCGCAGCCCGTACCACAATATTATCCGGGAACACCGCAACCACAGCCAATGTACGAAGGATACTGCCGGAATCCCGCAAACGGCAGTCCGCAACAAACAGCGGAACAGCCCCAAACATACTTCCTCCAGCCCGGCGGACAGTACCCACAGACACAACCATGGCAACAGCCGCAACCCGTCCCCCTGCAGCCGCAGGCAACCGTCATACAGACAACCCGGGAAAATACGGGCAGGGAATACCAGTCACCGCCACAACCGGCCGCAGAAGCGCTCACTTTTGACAAGGACGATGAAAGTGACAGGGAACTGTTGCGTGAAGACCCGTATGCGGAATACATAGACTTCCCGCAGGAATGCCGCATGAAGGACGAGACACAGGCGGAGCTTATATGTTGTTAAACCATTAAAACTTTAAATAATATGACACTTGATATCAAAGGACTCAAAAGAGTATTCATCCTGAAAAAAGGAAATGACACCCTGACACTGGAAGATCCGGACAGCAGAATGTCCCTTTCCGAAGTGACGGACTTCTATTCCATGAACTATCCGGAACTGACCACGGCAACCCTGCACGGGCCGGAACTCGAAGAGGACCGCGCGATATACCGGTTCAAAACCACCATAGGAACGAAAGGATAAGCCATGGCAAAGAAAACAAACCCTAAGAAAAAGGAGGAGACAACATGCAGACAGTTATCGGAACTACAAACGGAAGACCTGGCACGACTTATTATCAGCGAGGCCGGATGCACAGACATCAGCCGGGGAACCGGCAGCAGAAAGAAAAGAAGGCTGCCGCCGGCAGGAACCGTAATGATTTTCTAACGGGGAGAATTCTCCCCGTTACCCCCGATTACTGTATGGAGATCCGCGCGGGAGAGAAAATCAATCTTACGACAAGGGAGAATTTTGATTTCCTGTACCGATCGGCACTCAGATACAGCGCACTTGTCGGCCTCAGGCTTCCTTTCCGTCCGACCGGGAAATCACCGAGGATGAACATCGTCAAACTGTACCGGGCAATGGACACCATACTCCCGGAGCATGTCAACCTGGAAGAGGAGAACGGAAGGCTGTACTTCTGCCTCTACCGGTTCCATGAGTGGCCGGAATATAAACTGTTCTGGATACCGCTGGAATTCACGGAGAGACTGCCGGAGAAACTCGGAAAGATAGCACTGGAATTTATCCGGCAGCTCGCCCGGCACCATGGCATACCCAAAAGCACGGATACCAGCTACCACGAAATGGCACACGATTACCTGGAAGACTACAGGCTCTACGACGAAGAGGCGACGGCAGGAGAGATCAGACGCAAGGCCGCACTTGCCAGACTGTATGAAAAAGGGAAGGCGCACCGTATACTGAAGAGAATGGACAATCCAAAGGGATTTCTTGCGGATCTGGAGGGGGAAATACGGAAATACCATACGAAGAAGAACAATGAGCGGGCATTGCTGGAACTGCTCACGGAAGGTACGGCATACATTTCATACGGCAGCCCGAGCATCATGCAATACTCCTACGACTGGGCATACGAGAAGGCAGCAGATTTCAGGCCGGTGGGACTGGATACGCAGATAATGGTCACCTGGTCGGTAAAGGACGCCATGAACGACGAAATGGAAAGCTATTTCAACTCGGACTATCAGGAATCATATGTGATCACACCCGTCACGACATTCCACCTGACACCGGACACGGAAAAGCCTTTCTCCATGGATGACTTTCCGGAGCGGTTCTCCCATTGGCTCGAACGCTTCACAAAACTCATTACAAACAACTTCTAATAAAACAGGAAAATGAATGAACTGACAAAACAGATGCAGCAAATCATGCATCCCAGAGCGGTACTTGTCGCCTATGAATGCGAAACGACAGGTTACTCAACCCCGCGAAGTTATCTCGAACTCAGGCCCGTCAATGAGAAAGGACGGATGGGGGCCGGCATTCCGGTAACCTATGAGTTCATGAACTCACTGGTGGAATCACACACGGAAAGCATGAGCGGAATCCCGCACGGACGCATCCCCGGGAACATGCTCCTGTGCGACTCTAGAAAAGGGCGCGAAAGGTACATATGGTACAATCCGCCACAGAAGAGAAAAATGTACTTTCAGGACGGGCTGCACATTACAGACGGGACATTCAACGTACCGGGCGTCATCTACGTGGTGGAAAGGGAATGCATGGACATACACGCCTTCAAGGGAGCAATCCCCGAAGAGCGGACAGAACTGTATCTGGCGCCGTTCTTCAATGTAGCCGGGGCGAACGTCTGCCTGGGCAGCTCATCGCCAAAGAAACCGCAGGACATGGATTTTCTGGAATTTCAGGAATACTGGGAAAAGCGTTTCTGGATGAGCGAGTTCTCACATTTGGGAGGTAACAGGAACCCGACCCGCAGCAACCTGGTTTCCGTAACGGAACATGCACGGAACAATCCGTTTGATTACAGCGAGTTACAACAATCCGGGAAGAAACTTAAAGACATACTGGCATGAAAAAGATTCATTACACGGACAACTACCTGCTGAAACCCTACCATCCCGTCACCATCCATGTTGCGGGTGCAGGGGGCACGGGATCACAGGTCATAACCAATTTGGCACGCATGAACGTCGCGTTGCAGGCACTGGGACACCCGGGCCTACATGTCACCGTATTCGATCCCGACATTATTACGGAAGCCAACATAGGACGCCAGCTCTTCAGTGAGATGGAACTAGGGCAAGGCAAGGCGACGGCGGCCGTCACACGCGTCAACCGTTTTTTCGGAACAACATGGACGGCGGAAAACTGCCGCTATCCCGTACGGAAAACACAGGAAAACGGAGATGACAGGACAAAGCCGGCAAATATCATCATCACCTGCACCGACAATACCCGCTCACGACTGGAACTGTGGAGATTCCTGAAAAAATACAGGGAGACCTCCGTAAACAATGAAAGGGCGGTTTATTACTGGATGGATTTCGGGAATGCGCAAACCACCGGGCAAGTCTTCATAGGTACTGTCCGCAACAAGATACGGCAGCCGGCATCAAAAGAATTCATGCCGGTACCCGGAATGAACGTCATCACCGAGGAGGTGAACTATTCCACAATAGAAGAGAAGGACTCCGAACCGAGCTGCTCACTGGCGGAAGCACTGGAAAGACAGGACCTGTACATCAACTCCATACTGGCACAAGTCGGCTGTGACATCCTATGGAGGATGTTCAAGGAAGGAAGAACCCTGTACCGGGGAGCATATATCAATCTGGACACACTCCGGGTTAATCCGATACCGGTATAAGCCATGTGAAACAGACAGCCGCCCTTGCCGCCAACAGTTGCTGCGGCAAGGGAAGCATCGGTATTTTTTTTCAATCCGTATAAAACCGGAACCGGATTCAGGATTTAATCCGCACTAATCCGGCAACACCCTTCCCCGTTTTAACCAGTTCGTATTTCTCAAGCCTTTCATACAATTTGCCGAGCGTCCTGCAGCCATACCTTTTCACTTTGAATTTGGGCATCAGCTTCTTCAGCACCCCTCCAATCAAAGACAAGCTGACCTCCGCCTTACCGTCAGCAGCCTGTTCAAAAGCCTTGTCAAAGTATTCCATATCTCTTTGAATAAAAAATTCAGGTGTATTTTCCTGAAAAGGCTTCTCCTCCTTCCGGTCAGCCAATAGAAACTCAGTACAGGAACGTACCAGTGCCGCCGGAGTCTTTCCCTCCCCGTAACCGAGGACCGTCAGACCACTCTCCCTGATACGTTGTGCCAGCAGGGTATAATCCCCGTCACTGGCGACCAGACAAAAACAACCGACCCGCCCCTCATGAAGGATGTCCATCGCATCCATAACCAACGCGATATCCGTCGTATTCTTTCCCGGCACAAAAGAGGAAGCCTGCACCATCCTGAACGAATAATCCCTTGCCGCATCCTTCCAACCGGAAAGGGATTTTTTAGTCCAGTCACCATATATACGTCTCACAACGGCAGCACCATAGCGGGATACGAACCGCATCACATCTTCCATCTTCTCGGAAGAAGCATTATCGCCGTCAATCAAAACCGCGACAGACAAATCTTTTTCTTTTTTCATACCGAATCCTTAAGCTGCAAAAATATAACAGGTTCCCGCAAATATAAATAATTGAACCTATTTTTTCTTTCCCCTATGCCGCAAAAAATCCTGTATTTCCGAACTACGATAAAAATTCTTCCCGTTCTCGTCCGTCTGGTAGTAGCGGATAAGCCCCTTTTCACGGTAACGGGCAATGGTCCGTTGCGTCACGCCCAGAAGTTGCGCAAGGTCACAGTTATCCAGCAAGGTGTCGCCGTCCAGGCAGTCTTTCAGGCGGTTCATACGGTCAAGTTTCTTTTCAAGGCGATTAAAACCTTCCACCATAGTCATGATCATTTTCTCAAGTACCTCATTATCTATATACATCATGGCATATCCTCCATTGTTTTAAAAAGTGATTACCTGAATACTCTTCCTGTGCGCACTACAAGAGTATATTACACTATAATGAAAATTACATGCCGGATTCAAAAAAACGAATCCATCTTTTTACATAACATTCTAATTCACAAAGAAATATAAAATAAAAAATTACAAAAAGCACTGTAAAATGTAATCCCGGATGTTGTAAAGTCCGGGTACAATTTGTAAATACGACTTACAACTCGACCAGCTATCCGTGAAATCTGACGACATCTGCTGACACCTGTAGTCAGAGACTTGGAGACAAACATGCCGGCAGTATACCTTTACATCGGACAAAAAATCAAAAGCTTATGGAAGTGATCAGTATCGAAGCCGCAACATTTGAAGAAATGAAGCAGGCGTTAAGCTCAATCATCCGGGATATCCGGACAGGAAGAGGAATACGGCAGGAGGAAAGACTGACGGAATGGATGGATAATCAGGAAGCATGCATTATGATGGATATCTCTCCAAGGAAGTTGCTTACTTTGCGCAGCACGGGAAAAATCCCGTACAGCAGGATAGACAGGAAAATCTATTACCGGAAAAAAGACATCGTCACATACATGGAAGGAGTGTTACAAAAAGGAAACAATTAAACAAAGAAATATGGCACATGACTTACTGACAAGGGAAAGTCCGGAAATTATCCGGTTCTTTCAGGACATTGGACACATCACTGAACTCTTAAGAAGCGAACCGGACAGATACAGACCTATCCTGAACGGTGACAGGTACATCACCGAAGCTGAACTGTCCGAATCACTGAAGATAACACGCCGGACACTGGTTGAACACAGGACAACCGGGCTTATCCCCTATTACCGGCTGGGAGGCAGGATACTTTATAAAGAGAAGGATATTATAAAACTGCTGGATGAAAACAGGCTGGAAGCTTTTTAAAAGCCGGCAGTATAGAAGAGAACGTCTTCGGAAATTTTCCTAAAGACGTTCTCTTCATATATATGCCATTCATTCCAGCATAAATGAATACATTATAAAGTTTTCTGTAATTTTATGCCAATACTATTTGGAGGAATCGAACCTTTTCCATATCTTTGCACCGTCAAAAAAATGACAGCGATAAAGATTGAAATAGTTGAAATTAGAAATATGGCTAATTCAATGGTTTTGATTTTAACGATATAAGATTTAGTGCTGTCTATCAGGACTTTAAAAACAAAGAACTTTAAATGTTCGATTCCTGGTGGCACCACTTCTTCAAGCAATCGGAATGTAGCGCAGTTGGTAGCGCACTACGTTCGGGACGTAGGGGTCGGGCGTTCGAGTCGCCTCATTCCGACCAAAGCGACAAGTAATGAAAATTGTTTGTCGCTTTTTCTTTTTTCATCTCTGCAAACCTCTGTAAGTCTGCGGAAAATCTAAATTAGAGGGCACTAGAAATTAGATTCATTTTTTAAGAAAATGCAACGGTAACTTTATCCAACTTAGATGCTACATCCTTCAATGCATCCACCAAGACGCTCAATTCCCTATCTGTAAAAGCAGCAGCCTTGCCATGAACTATATTTCCATTTAGCCTCTGATAAAACCAAGAAGCACTTTTCCCAAAATAATCTTTAGCCAAAGAAGATACAGAAATATATGGCAAAATAGGCTCCATTTGTTGGCGAATAGAAAGAGTTCTTCGTATATCTGCAACTTCCTGACGCATACGTTTAAAATCATCACTAACGCCTGCAATCAGATTTTCCTGTTCAATCTCATTCATAGAATCCATCAACTCAGAAAGTTCACGATCAATATCGTTACGTTCCACATCAGAAGCCTTCTTCCATTGCTCTTTCAACTCAAAAAAACGTTTAACCTTATCCATATTATCCATCTTTAAAATTAAACAATCAAAAAGGAAGTCCGTTCCCTTGGCCTTTGGGAACGGATTCCTTTCTACTGGAGTAATTTACTAAGTCGCTTGATTTCCTCTTCATGCCACTTAATTTCCTTATCCAATACCGCTTTCATGTTTTTACTTCGAGGAGCAAGTTCATGATACTTGCGGAGATAGAAGATGAGGTCTTGCTCTAATTCTTCTATCCGAGCCTTTAACTCATTGTCATTATTCATAAGAGCTCTTGTCTTAATGACAATACAAAGATAACAAAAATATTATCAACGTCAAAAGAGTTGATAATATTTTTGTTATCGATTTAGTTCCTTAACAAAAGGCCTGACTTTCCAAACAACTAATGATACAGAAATATAACGTTTGAAAAACATCAACTCTACAAGCTTCTTTATTACCTCTTGTTAATTAAGGAAACTTTGCAGGTATTCCCTAAAGATTGGTAAAAAATAATTTATACTAATACTAATGTAAGATGTTTTATTAACTTAGCGGTGTTGTTTTACATATGGCTCAGATTTGGAAAAATTAGATATATAATCACTAAATATTAACGCTATGAAATTATTTGTAGAAATCACGAACAGGCAAATTGGCTTTAAAAAAGCTGACTACTTCACTTTTAACATTGAAGCATGTTATCATCCCACAAATTTATGGATGCTAAAAAATCAAGGAGAAGAAAGAATTGTAAAAGGAGTAATTCATAGTTTCATCTATAAAAAAGTTTTATGTGTAATGTATGTTACAACTATAATTAATGATATTACTTTCCATGGAAAAGTCGTATCAATAGCTACAGGAAATTATGGAGGAATTCAAAATGTACTAGTCTCTCTAGATGATGAATATCCCAATTATGAGTTTAATCAGGATGATTATTCTTTTGAAGAAGGCGAAACATATTTTATCGATTTAGATGAGTTAAGAACCAATAAAGGCTTCGAGAATTTATCACCTGTTGATTGTTTTGCTAAACTAATCAACAATGACAATATAGGATATGATATACGTTTTGATAGATATATCCTCAACTCTGAAAAAATATTAGATGCATCCGAATATCTTGATTTAACAGAATAGTTAGGACGAAATCGGGACGACAATACAAGAGAACACTAACCTATTATATCATGAAGAACAAATTCTACCTTCTCTCAGTAGCAGCCGCTACCCTGTTGTGCGCCAGTTGCACAAAGACTCAAACTACCCTTTCGGACAAGGAGCAAACGTTCAATCCCCCCATCATGGGATGGAGTTCATGGAATGTATTCCGGGTTGACATCAGCGAAGATATTATTAAACATCAAGCCGACCTTATGGTGAAGAAAGGTCTGAAAGATGCAGGGTATCAGTATATTAATGTAGATGACGGCTTCTTTGGGAAAAGAGATGATAACGGTGTCATGCACACACATAAGACACGTTTTCCGAATGGTATGAAACCGGTGGCAGACCACATCCACGGCCTGGGCATGAAAGCCGGTATCTATACGGATGCAGGTAACAACACCTGCGGTTCCATTTGGGATAATGACGCGGCAGGAGTAGGCGCAGGCATCTATGGTCACGAACCGCAGGATGCCCAGTTATACTTTGGCGACTGGGGATTCGACTTTATCAAAATAGATTATTGCGGCGGAGACGTGCTGGGACTGAATGAAAAAGAACGCTACACTTCTATCCGCAACAGCATAGACAAAGTGAACAAAGATGTTTCCGTGAATATCTGCCGATGGGCTTTTCCCGGTACCTGGGCGAAAGACGTAGCCACTTCCTGGCGTATCAGCGGAGATATCAATGCACATTGGGGTTCCTTGAAATATGTTGTCGGAAAAAATCTCTACCTATCCGCCTATGCCGGCAACGGACATTACAATGATATGGATATGATGGTAATCGGATTCCGTGATGACAGCAAAGTAGGCGGAAAAGGACTTACCCCGACTGAGGAAGAAGCCCATTTCGGTTTGTGGTGTATCATGAGCTCCCCTTTGCTTATCGGTTGCAATCTGGAGAGCCTGCCGGAATCTTCTCTCGAATTGCTGACAAACAAAGAGTTAATCGCACTCAATCAGGATCCACTAGGATTGCAGGCTTATGTAGCGCAGCATGAAAACGATGGGTATGTATTGGTGAAAGATATCGAACAGAAACGTGGCAATGTACGTGCAGTGGCATTATACAATCCTTCTGATACGGTATGCACTTTTTCCGTTCCATTCTCTTCTTTGGAATTTGACGGAAATGTGAAAGTACGTGACTTGGTAAAGCATGATGATCTCGGTAGCTTCTCCGGCAACTTTGAACAAACTCTGCCTGCCCGCAGCGCCATGTTCCTCCGCATGGAAGGCGAAACACGCCTGGAACCGACTCTATATGAAGCAGAATGGGCATACTTACCTCTCTTCAACGACTTAGGTAAGAATCCTAAAGGTATTATTTATGCTAACGACAAGGAAGCATCCGGCAAAATGAAAGTGGGATTTCTCGGCGGACAACCGGAAAACTATGCTGAATGGAGCGAAGTGTACAGTGGAGACGGCGGACGCTACAACATGACTGTTTACTATTCATTCGGTAAAGGACGTCAGTTGGAAATAGATGTCAATGGCATTATTACCAAAATTGATTCATTGGGAGAGGATAATAAACACAATCAAATCTCCATCCCTGTTGAACTGAAAGCCGGATATAATACCATTCGTATGGGTAACAGCTATAACTGGGCACCTGATATTGACTGCTTTACACTGACTAAAGCACTGTAAAATAATAACTACCATATAAAAAGGAGCAAAATGAAATAAATTCATAATTGCTCCTTTTCTGTTTTAGCTATGTCTAGTTTCTATTACGGATTCACTATAATTTCCGCTTTCTCCTGAAGGTACAACTGCAACTGGGCATCTTTCCCCGTCGGAGTCCACATAACACGCTTGCATTCTCCTACCTGTAAAGCGTTACGATGTGTTCCGCTACCTCTAAGATACTCCGTATCTATGTCACAGTTTTCAATTCCCCAGTCCCATGCACTATTCAAGTTCAGATAGAAATTTTCCATTTTACTATCCTTTGCCGTAAACCTCAATTCTTCTCCATCTATACTAAAAGAACGGAATTGGCAAGAATCAAGCAATACTTTCTGATAAATGGCATGCACAAACAAAGAATCCATTTTCACCTCCTTCAAATTCAGCCTTAAACCTTGCGTATTGATAAAAAGGCTATTTAACGAATCTACAGACATTTGGACATCTATTCCGGTCGCATACATATAATCCTTATTACGGAATTTCTTCGGAATATTACGGTTATTAAAATCAAATTCCATCAATAACGTGTCATTCATCCGGTTAACTTTCAGATATTCATTCTTCGGATAGACAATCTTTCTTTCCCCTGCCGCAGAAGGACTTGACATCTTCACATCTCCATTCATGTAAATCCTCCTTTCTTTACTATCTTCGGACTGGCTGACAAACATCTTCACCACATGTATACCATCCATATTCATTTCAACCAGCTCTCCTCCTACGAAAAGACCATTCTCAGGATATGGTTTTTCGGATGTAGAAATGAAAATAATAGATGCAATAATGACAATCAATCCGGAGACAATAAGCCCTATTAATATATAAGTAGTACGTTTCATAATATTTCGTTTTTATTTCTGCTTTTTTATAAACTCACGATACATTGGTTCTATCTCTTTCATCGGAATATCAAGCGTATAAAGCTGACGAAAAAAGTACTCCAACTCTTCTTTCAAAAAAGTTTCTTTGCGAAGAGAATGAATCAACTCCTTTGCTCCCGAAGCTACAAAATACCCTATACCACGTTTATTATAAATAATATTCTGTACCTGGAGATAATCAAAAGAACGCATCACCGTATTGGCATTCACCTCTACAATAGCAGCATATTCTCTGACCGAAGGTACACGTTCTTCTTCCGGATACTGCCCCAGCAATATCTCATCACAGATTCTATCTGCAATTTGTAAATAAATGGCTTTACTTTCTTTAAAATTCATAAGCTAAGGATTACATTCGGTTAATAATTTCTGATTCCTTAAAACGGAAGTAGGCAAGGATCCAGTTAAACAAGGTAAAGAATATGCTGACAGCGATTAATAATCCCCACATAGCTTCATCGGACATCGCAATATCATCCCAAAAAGAATAATACACACCACTCTTCAACAACATCTTACCCATAAAAGCACCGACTCCAAAATATCCCAGTACAATAACCGTTACCGATGCAAATGTTTTCAGAAATGAGTTTTTAGACCATATAGTACTACCCAGAATAAATAAAGATTGAACGAAGAAATATCCTGCCATCAACGCCCCAAATTCCCATCCGGTTCTACACAATGCATAATAGCTTTTTTTGCCGACCAAATGAGATAAATCAACAGGAGAAATAAACCACTTTTCAGGATAGGCCAACGAGTAAACCATCACCCGCGTATAATCCGCCAACTTATAAGTAATCAGAAAAACCACCAGAAATACCACCGTAAATACAAACCAACGTGAGAAAAATTTCTCGAAAGGAGTTGCCGGGGTCATTAACGTAGAAATACGATTGGTTTTTGTTTTCATCTTCTCCATAGTAAACGAAGCGCTTAGACAGCCGAAGATCCACAAGCCCCATATAAAAGCAACCAGAAGAAATGACCACGTCGGGTCTTCCGTACTTTTATATCCATGCCTGTATTCAAAATATCCGTTCCAAACCATCGCCACCGTCATCACTCCGTAAAGCAACACGATACGAAGCACATTCGATCTCCAACTCTCCACCATCTCTTTGCGGCAGAGATTCATAAAACGGGGCAAACTGAAAAAAGTATCTTTTATCATCGTCTTTTATTTTTGAGCGTGAAACAATCGGGCTATCTCTTCGGGAGCGGCCAACGTAGCATTAAACAGAAGTTCCAGGTTAATCTCCGACTCTTCCTTTTCCACATTGGGAAGTATCAGATGGTTACCTTGAATCGTAGGAATAGCAAAAAGAGCAGTCTTTGCCAACTCGCGGTCGTCACTCTCCACAAAGTAAAGTTTCTCACAGATTTCACTTGTCGATTCATCGAGCAACACACGACTCTCATCCATAATCAACACATGATCGAGCACCTTATCTATATCACGAACCTGATGCGTAGAAATCACAATCGTCTTTCCATCCGACATGCCCGACGCGATAAACTTGCGGAACTGGCTCTTTCCGGGAATATCCAACCCATTGGTCGGCTCGTCCATCAAGAGCAGCGAAGTATTCGTCGCAAGCGCGAAACTCATGAACACCTTCTTCTTCTGTCCCATAGACAACGCCCCGAGATCAATATCAATATCCATCTCGAAACAATGAAGGTACTTAATCATATCCTCCTTACTAAAACGGGGATAGAAGGGACTGTTCAGCTCCACATAGCTGACCAAGGATACCGAAGGCAATTCAAATTCCTCCGGAACCAGAAACATATCCTGCAAAGTGACCGGCAACCGGCGACGCACATCCGTATCGTGGAACATCACCCTGCCACTTTTAGGCATCAACAGCCCGGACATCAGATAAAGAAGAGTAGACTTTCCGGCTCCATTCTTTCCCAGCAGTCCATATACCCTGCCCGATTCGAATGAAAGAGAAAAGTCGCGGAGCACCGCCCGATTCGATTTACGATAAGTAAATGAAAGATTTTCTACTGCAATCATAGTACTTTTGTTTAATGAATTAGTCAATTCTAGTGTATTAGTATAATAGTACACTGCAAAAGTAGGTAATCTTTTGAATAAAGCAATAGAAAAGCAGAAAAAAATGCAAAAAAAGGAGAAGCTAAGATCACTCTCCACTTCTCCTGTCACGACAAACAACTAAAATTATTCACTATTTGATGCCATCCAATGCCCTTTTAGCAGTAGCATTAGTGGGGTCTATAGCCAGAATTTTGCTCCAGTAATCCCTGGATGTATCTTTGTTCGCCTTCGCTTCGGCTTTCAGTGCCGGGTTTTCGATGGCTAGCAAATAATAGTATCCAAGATAACTGTAACATTCAATCAAAGCAGCATTGTAATGAGGGTCGTTTTTACTTTCCAATAAAGTAGCCACTTCCTCATAGAAAGGTTTCGCCAGTCCCAGGGTTGTTTCGGGGTCGAGTGCCGAATTGGCACGTGCCCGCCAGAAATTACCCAGATAGCTGTCCGGTGCCGCTACTGCGATGGCCTGGAAAACAGAATCGGCAGATGCCAGAGCCTGTTTGCGCTCATCGACAGTGATTGTTAACGAATCAGGTTGCGTACCCGCTCCATAATAAAGTCTGCCAAACTGGAATTGTAAATCCGGAGTCTGTTTTTCTTTATCAAGAGAGGAATAATATTTATGGTAAGCACCGATCGCTTTCTTATAATCATTCTTCTGCTCGTAAGCAGCAGAGATGTTCTTGTAAAGCTCCGTCTTCGTCGGTTCCATTTCAACCGCCTTTTCATACTGCACTACTGCATCGTCATACTTCTTCAAGTCTTCCAGCAGATGCCCGTAATACATATAGTCCAAATACGAATAATCGGCTTTGTCACATTCATTAAAGAAAATATCCGCAGCCTTTATCGCTTCGTCAAAACGCTTCAGATCCGTATAATTATACATCGCCAACCGGTTGAACGCAGCGTGACGGGGATTCTTCCGCAAACCCATGTTAGCCACTTCGAGCGATTTGGCAAAGTCATGATTCAGGAACAAGGCAAACGCATACTTCACTAAATCTTCTTCAGTGGCCGTCGGGCCCATTGCAAAGCGCGAATAAGCATCCGCCGCTTTACTAAAATCATTCTTTAAATAATAAATCTCGGCAAGTTTTTTGTCTACGGCTGTGTTGGACGGTTCCAGGGCTTTCAATTGTTCCAGTTTTTCAATGGCAAGACTCGCGCTTGCCGACTTATAAATATCCGCATACTTCAGATAAGCATCCGCACATTTCGGATCAAAATAAATCGCTTCCTCATACTTTTGAGAAGCAAGTCCCGCATTTTTCTGTTTCACGGCAATGTCACCCTCCAGTACAGAAGCCATAGGCGATTTACCGTCCGCTTTTCGCGCAAGGGCAGCATACTCCTGCGCTTCGGTGAGTTTGCCGGCATCCAGATAGGCTTCTCCGACAGCCACCAGAAGTTCCACATTCTTCTTATTCTTTCCTTTTATCAGATGTTCAGCTTCTTCGGCAGCCTGTGCCGGATTCGTCTGAATAGTTTCCTTCAATTTCGCGACACCTGCCTGCCATTCGGCATCAGATGATTGTGCGCAGAGCGACCCAACTGCTATAAACGCTCCAGCTAAAAACATTTGTACTCGTTTCATGATAGTCTCTAATTTTAGTTATTATTCGTCTTTCACATGGACAATACGCACCGGCTGTGTAGCCGGAACAAGTCCGGATTTTAATATGATCCGCTGCCCCTTGTCGGATGTCATAAAAGAAGTGAATCCCCAGGGCAGCCCGTTGCGGGGATCATTCAGAATTGCATAAATCGGACGTGCCAACGGATAGTTGCCGTAGTACAGATAAGCCTGATAAGGTTTATAACTATTTTCGGGAGTCGCCACATCTCCGGCACTCACCGCCATCACTCTGATTTCTTCCTTGAAAGAAAGGTTCGTGGTATCACTGCGGTTGCCCAGCCAGTTCACCCCGATCACCCCTATCGCCGCGGGATTCTTCGCTACAAAATCTATCACCTGCTGATTGGTCTTCAAGGCACTCACATTCTCCGTAGCCAGCGGTTTCCCGCCACATACAGAATCCATTGCAAAGCGTACGGTGCTCGAATTCTTATTGTCGAATACCACCTGAATATCCTTCAGCCCGGAGTTGGAGTTCACCTGTTTCCAAGTCTTCGCTTCTCCCGTCAGGATACGGCGGAAATCGCGTACACTCAACAAAGAATCCGGATTCGCACGGTTCACAATCAATGCCAGGGCATCGGTCGCCAACTTAATCTCACGAGGATAGAACTTACGGCTGTGAAACGAATTCATCTCTTCTTCAGTCAGCGTCCGGGTAGCGACAGCCAACCGGACACTGTCTTTCAGAAGTAAATTAATCGCTTCCACTTCCGTCGTGTAGCGAGGGACAATCCCGGCCAGAGGATACAGGCTCTCGAATACATCAATCTCTTCCTGTATGATAGGCTCGAAACTCGCATCCGCCGCAATAGCTATCACGCCGGACGAATACGTATCCGTCTGTCCCTCTTTCGATTTAGAGCGGCAAGCACTTAATGCCAGCAGCAAAACGATTCCTATCAGCCAAAATTGTCTTTTCATCATCTTTTATTGTAATCTGAACATTACCGGGACGGTGAACTTCACACGCACCGCTTTACCATTCTGCTTACCCGGAATCCACTTCGGCATACTCTTTACCACGCGTACCGCTTCCTTATCCAGATAAGGGTCTACGCCACGGGCGACGTGTACATCCGAAATAGAACCGTCGCGCTCTACCACAAACTGAATAATGACACGCCCTTGCGTTCCATTCTCCTGAGCGATAGTCGGATATTTGATATTCTTACCCAGATAAGACATCAATTCCTGTTGTCCACCCGGGAAAGCAGGCATCTGCTCTACCATGTCGAACACCTTTTCCGGCTCCGGCGCAGCCTGAGTCACCACTTGCTTCAAGTCCGCGATATCCTTACCGTTGGCTTCGTCATTCCCTTTCACGTCGGCAATGGAGATAGCCACCTTCGTAGAAGTCAGTTCTTCCTGACTCTTGATCTCATTATCCTCGTGCACCTCCTCATCCTTCTTGATGACAGGAGCCGTAAACTTGATAGAACTCTTCAATGCAGGCGGGGGAGGCGCAACAGGTTCCACCCGTTTCATCTCTTCCTGCTTGATTTCCGGTTCTGCCAGTTTCGACAGGGTCGTGACCTCCGTCATTACTTCCTTCTGTTTCGGGGTTGCCAACTTCACCAACGTAGGAATTGTAAAACCTATCAATGCGATGACCAATACGGCCAACATAGCCCAATTGTGCCGTTTCGTTGAATCGGCGCGCATCTTATAAGCGCCATACGCCTGATTCTTGCCTTCAAAAATCAGTTGACACCATTCCGAAGAAGTCAAATCTATTTTTGCCATTTTACTTTTCTTTTTTAGGTGTTACATCATTTATCGGCCAAATTCTGCGACAACGCTCCCTTCGCATCAAAATTCTTAATCAAGAATTCGTCCGCTTCGGCAATGTCCGTAATCACATACTTACCTATATTGCATATCTGCATTTCGTCCAGCGCGTCAATCAGATTCATATAAGAAGCATCGTCCGTCGCCTTGATAATCACGGTCGGCGTATCTTTTCCGCTCTTAATTTCGGAAACCTGTTTCCGGTATTCCTCCTCTGATATCTTGAGGTCAAGCTTCTGCTGCTTCAAAGCTCTCACTTTGTTCACGGCAGCCGCGTTCTTCTGAAGAAGTATGGAACGTATTCCGTCCGGGGTGTAACTCGTCTCTTTCAACGAAGTGTAATCCTTATAGTTCGGTTCCCCTTCGTAATAATAGAGCTTGTTATCCGCTCCCAGCAGCAATGTAATTGCCTGCGAAGCCTTCACCATACTCTTCTGTTGTTCAGTAATATTCTTGTCGTTGCTCGGCATGCTTATCTCCATCGTCTGAGGTTTGCTCAGGGTGGTACAAAGCATGAAGAAAGTAATCAGCAACATATTCATATCCACCATCGGGGTGAAGTCCACCCTTACGGCAAATTTCTTCTGTTTGCCCTTTCCATTTTTTCCGCCGCTCTCTTGTACTTCAGCACTCATTCTGTTTCCTCCTTTTTATTCTTCAGATGTCGCTTTGAGAGAAGTAATCAGATTATACCGATTCTCCCGCAAATCCTGAAGTGAGTTCATAACGTTCTTTATCACTGAGTATGGAGTTGAAGCATCTGCCTTGATAGCGATACGCAAGTCAGCATTGGCGATACGTGCGTTGCGCACCCATGACTTGAACTGATTGTCGGTACTATCGCAAGGAATCCCTTCGTTTTTGAGAATCTTGTCCCGCTGTTCTTCAGGAAGATCCAGGAATTTCTGCATACTTCTGATAGGCACTCCGAAAGTAGAAGCCAATGTAAACCGCTTCTCCTGTTCGGGAGTAAACTTGACGCCATACTCTTCTCCCATGCTCTCCAAAACAGCCTGCATATCCTGCTGCTTGTCGAGGCTCATAAATATCTTCCCGTTCGGGTCTACCAGAATCTGGAGCACGTTTGTCTCCGGGATTTTGATTTCCGATACGGAAGCCGGAGTGTTCACCTGCACCGGTTCTTTCTTCACAAATGTTGAAGTCAACATAAAGAAGGTCAGAAGCAACACAGTAACGTCACTCATAGCAGTCATATCTATGAACGTACTTTTCTTTTTAATTTGCGCTCTACCCATGATTAATAGATTTTAAAGGGTTCGCAGAATTAATGAGTAGCAGCAAAAGTTTGCACGATAGAGAATCCGACTTCGTCGAGTCCATAAGTCAGTTTATCAATTTTGTTAGTGTAGTAGTTGTAAGAGATAACAGCCAATGCACCCGTCAAGATACCGAAAGCAGTGTTAATCAAAGCCTCGGAAATACCTTGCGACAAGGCCATGGAGTCAGCACCACCACCGGCAGACAGAGCGGCAAACGAACGGATCATACCGATTACAGTACCGAGCAATCCCATCAATGTACCCAATGTGGTGATGGTGGCGATAATCGGAAGATTCTGTTGCATCATCGGCATTTCCAGTGCGGTAGCTTCTTCCAGTTCTTTTTGGATGGCCAGCAGTTTCTGCTCCTTGGACAAAGCAGTGTTCTTTTCCATCTCGTCGTATTTGCGAAGAGTAGAAGTAACAACATTAGCCACAGAACCTTGTTGCTTGTCACAGATTTCCTGTGCTTTCTTAATATCGCCGGCAGCCAGGGCAGCTTTGATATTAGCAACGAATTTAGCTAAAGAACCTTTTCCGAAAGCAGATCGGAGAGCAAAATAGCGTTCGATACTCAATGCGAGTACGGTTAACAACAGTGTCTGAATGACAGGCACAATAATACCACCTTTGTAAATAGTACCCAAAAAGTTGCCGGGCAACGGATGGTTGTTAGGATCATTGTTCATAAAGTTGGACGGATTTCCCAACAGGAAATGGTAAATACACACTGCCAGAATAAAACAGCAGATAATCACGATACCGGCATTCTTTATACCTACAACTTGAGTTTTTTTAGTAGTTTCCATAATAAGTTTTTTGTTAAGATATTAATTTTAGTTATTTAGAAAATTTCAAATGATTAGATAATACACTGCGCTACAGACCCCGCGACTTTTTAAGCATAAAAAAGGCGCACAGTTCATACAGAGTATAAAAAGTAATTAATACGGGAAAAAAGATTGGAATTTTAAATAAGGATACGTCTTAGAGCGAATACATAGTAATCGCTACAGATAATGGAGTAATGTGGATCCTTATCCGAGTAATAAGATTTACTTTGATCTAATACAAGTGAGTTTTCTCTTAACAAGAAGAACTTATGTATAGTGTCTTTTAAAGAATCATTTATTTCGATGATCCTGCGTAGACGGTAGTTATTGGCATTTGATTCAGTTACCGGCTTAAAGCCCAATTCTACGTCCGAAATAGACAAAGCCTGAGAGTTATCATAACCCACAGAATGACTATTGACAGAAGAGCGTTGATTGGTACCGGAAGATGATTCGGAGATTTGACAAGAAGAAGCACATTCTGAAATACAGGAAGATGGATTCCCGGCATTTCCACTTATGCTAAAGGATAGCATCAGCAGAAGAAAAGCTAATATGAATTTCGGGGAAGCTTTCATTGTATTTCAGTTGTTTATTATTGTCCTTTTGACATTCGACGACAAATGTAGCAATTAAATGCACAGGTTTGCCGTTGTTCACATCATTTAAGCTATTAAGTTTAACTCTATTATTAGAACAAGCCTGAGAGGGTTTTGTTCTTTAAGAAAGTAATTTTATGTCTTAAAAAAGATTTAATACTCAAAGATGAAGTAAAATACGAAGTATATAGAATGAACTATGAAATGCAATTCGATGAATTTTGATTCACTTTTACACTTAATTATCTCATAAATAGGCATATCTTTGTGAGAAAATTTATGAATATATGAAAGATGAAGCAATAAAACATATAATCAGCAGGTGTAATCTAAATGAAATAGTTGATATACTGTCCGACAAATTGAGTGGTTCAGAGTTAAACTCTTTGCTATTAGAGGTGTTTGACAGGCGTACCACAAAAGAAACACCATCTTCCTTATTGAGCAAATACAGTAAAAACAAATTGGCTAAACCTGCACAATTAGATTTTCTGGAATTTAAAGAGGAAGAATTGGAATGCTGTAAAATAATTGCAAATAACAACTATGAATTAATTGAGTTATCTCCTGTTGCCCAACTAGGTACAAGTAGTGTAATGGCAACAGTAAATCAAAAAAAAGTTCTTACGGCACTAAGAAACACGGAAGTTCAGTCCGACCCGACAAATGCAATAGCTTTGCATTATGCTTCATTAAAGAAAAGTAATGAACTGTCTGAGAAAACATATAATTTTGGTAATGTATCAAGAGTTATAAGAACTCAGGTTTTCTCAAACCCAAATTTTACACCTCATTTTCCTCTTTTGTGCCTAATCTCGTGCGGTATGGATACGGGTAGTTTTGAATTTGAAAGAACTGAATTACATAAACATTTAGCCATAACACAGAAGGTCTGCAAAGAAGTCTTTGGGTTTGAAAATATATTCTTTGAAATTATACCCTGCAAAGGATATAACGAAAAAAGCCAATTGGTATCAGATACCTTATTTTATACTAAAAATAGGGGTTTGGACATTCGTATTGCCAAATCAGATTCACATAATAATTATTACTACGGCATTAGAATTAAAGCTAAGATTATTATTAATGGGGTAGAACATGAAATAGGTGATGGAGGATTACTTAACTGGACCCAAAACTTATTGGCAAATAAAAAAGAACGTATGCTCACAATGGGGATAGGGATACAATTATTGCACTTATTCAAGAAACAAAAATGCTGAAATCCACAAACTAGCATCATCTTCGGTAATAATATCTTTCCATGATAATTTATGCAGGTCTGCTTACACTGCTTGTTTATCGAGAACCATGAGATGTATAAAAACAGAAAGCCCCTTGATTCTTTCGTTGAATCAAGGGGCTTCTTAAAAACGGCGGCTACCTACTCTCCCACTGTTACGCAGTACCATCGGCGTGACGAGGCTTAACTTCTCTG
>NZ_FQXY01000007.1 GCF_900130125.1 Bacteroides congonensis | reverse complement strand
ATAGAAAGATTAAGCCTGTTGCCAGATACATCTTCATAGATAGATGGAATATCTATGGCAAAAGCGCATCTTTCGTAATATTGGGTAGTGTCAGCTTCCGTTAACAGGTTCTTTGGCTTGTTAATGGATTCTGGACGTCTCCCTTTTACCACATGACTGCACCTTATATCTGGTTGCTCGATTTGTTCACCACTATAAAATGAATTAGCCGCTTCCCAAACCGTTTCAATAAATTGTGGATGCGAAATAGTCAGTTCATTATCCTTGCTGAAAACTGGTATCACATTATCATTCTTTAAATGGTCTAAAGTAACCTCCACAGAGTTTGCTTCTATAAAGTGATTTACCCTTTTGGGCTTTACTGGCTCTTCGATTATTACCGCTTCTTCTGCATACTCACCAAAGTTACTTTCTCTTCTTACCTGTGGCACATTGCCAATAATTTGTAGATTTCTCATAACGAATAAAATTTTAAATGATTTATAAATTGATTACGTGGATTGAAATATATTTCGTTTCTCTCCAACTACCCTAGGGGGACGTTAGAACTACTGTTCATGTGTTCATGTAACTTTCAATTCTGTAAATCATAGGAGAAATGAGCTGATATATATTTAAGCTCCTATTTTTATAGGTAGGGGGGATTATATATAAGTACCTGTACTTTATTGCACGCACATCTTTCTACTCACCACAAATGGAACTACTTTAGACCATTACAGAATGTGGCATAACCATACAACCAATGTTTGAAAAATGAGTATCATTCATTTTTTAGCTTCCCCAATTATTCGTAAATTTGTGTATCCCATGAAGGAAGGATTACCGTATTGCATTGAGGGCTTTTTATCTCCATTTCCCAATTACTACCAATGTGGTAAATTCATTTCTTCGCAGTCTTTCATAGATAAAGCCATGTTTGATAGATTTTATTGCAGTCGCCTATATACTAGTATTAGACGACCTTTTTCATTTTTGTAGCGTAACCATAAAAAGTAGGGCAATTTGACGTCTGCCCTACTGCTTGTGGCTATGATTTTTTTTCTTATTACCTACCATGTCAGAAGTATATACCTATCAAGAATTGCGTGAATTAGCCTTGAAACACGGAATCAGAGATAATAAAGTCCATATCGGTGTATGGATACAGACACAAGGCTATCAAAAACAGAGAATACAGATTAACCACATTAGAAAAACATTTTATTTAAAATCCCATGATTGAGACAAGAATCCCAATAGCACCTGACACAAGTACCACCCTTACGGATGAAACAACAGAGCACATTGTTAATCGCAAGGTAACAATCAAAATAGACAGAGATTATTTAAAAAAGAAGTATGCGGAACTATACGAGCGACTGGCAAAAATAAAGCTGCCACCCTCTTACAAGAAGAAATAATATCAACACAAAAAAAGCCGCAGTTGAGCACATTTGTAAGTGTACTCGCTTGCGGCTATTTTTGTACTTACTGTATTAACTGATAAAAACTAACTTACCAATGCAGCATATTGGGGCAACATACATTTGATTTTCCACTCATTCGGTTTCTTCTTATTTTGTGGTGTTGCTTCAAAATATTCACAAATAGTTTGCTGATTTACCTTTGCTGTAATGCCTATTTCATTATGAAGTATATAATGCCTACTGTAAATGTCAGCAAACATTCTTTTAGTTTCTTCCTTAGCTATATTATGTCCTATGTATGGTCTAAAAGATGATTCTATATCACGTAGAACTTCTGGAGAAAAACGTTTATTTTCATTCTTTTGGTCTCTCAATGCTATTTCCAATTTCTTTTTATCGCAACAGTTCCATACCGCTTGTTTTTGCAATTCAAACGGTATAACTTCGTATGCTTCAATGATTAAATCTGCAAAATCACATGAATCATGAAGTAGCTTTAGAAAAAACTGCTTGTCAATACTTGGATTCTCCTTGCATTGTTCATTCAACTGGATTAGTTTTGTGGCAAATATACGAATACGCTCTTTCTCATTTGGAGCTTTCTTTATTCTAAAGATATCATCTTCTCCGATTATTTCTTGTCTTTCTTCATAATTAACTCGAAAGAACTTAGTTGCTTCATAAGCAGCATACAACTTCTCTCCTGATTGATAATAGCTTTTAACCCGTTCCTCATTATACTTATTATCTATACCAAAATAATCAATATTTAATCGTTCATCCAATAAGTAATCCTTACAGATTTGTTTAAGTTGTTGTTTTAGAGATGTTTTACGGGCTGAATTTGTTGTTTTATCATATCTTTCAATGAGAGACTGATAAGTAGTTTTATACTCCTCTATTTGTCTATCCAGTTCTTCACGTGATAAAGCTCCCAAATCACGGGTATTTGTTATATGCGTCAAACTATTAAATGTCTGTTTATCCTCAAACATTCTTCTGAATCGTCCTTGAATCTGTATTGTTTCGGTGTATGGGTCAACGGTTGTATATACAGCATTATTCAGATTAGTAAGTATCAGAATATCGGGTTTTACATTCAATTCAATATCAACTGCTGAATAAAATCTTGATGTGAAGAAATTGTATTTTGCCAATGGATAATCTATTGACGATACGGCATTAGTAAAGCCTGCGTCTTTCAACTTTCCAACCCCTTCTTCTGAACAAAAGATACGGCTTTCTCCCTCTAAATGCAGAGAATTAACCAATTCATTAATTCCAGTTACGGAGTTGAGGAATATACAGACACAGGAACTGTCTTTCAGTCGCTGAAATTCTTCTCGAACTGTTCTTTCATAACTTGAAGTTACAATCAAATGTAAATCTTTCCTATAATCATATTGAGGAACAATTTCCAGCTTCTTAAACCCTTGCCCTTCAAATGCAGGGTGTGACACTTCCAATGGAGTTGCAGATACAAACGCTTTCTCTTTAAAGTCGAAAAAATCGTAGACTGGCTGTAAAATACTTGCTCGATAGTCACAATCTTGCGTCAACTTCTCACACTCATCAAATAAACAGAAATAGGTTTCTTGAATTAGACTGTAAGACTTATCTGCTGCTTTCCTAACTTTCTTAAATCCTTCGGGAGTAGTTAGAATCTTCTTGTACTTGACATCAGTTCTTTTCAGATACTTTTTTATTTGTGCCACTGTCGTATTACTGTAAACAGCCAACCAATCGCCATTTTTGGCAGTTTTACCTACAATAACTGGTACATTGGGTTCAATAATGATTGAATTACGGCATGAATGTAACTCTGCATAAGTAGCACCTATCCCTGTCAACGTCTTGTCTAAAATAACGTTACTTGGTATATCTGTATATCCCTTCGATTTAAGCGCATCAATTAGACGTTCGTCACCATTAAGCTTTATTTGTTCTATTTCCATGTTTATCTTATATTTCTATGGTAGTGGAAAAATCTGACCATATCGGGCTGAATATGGGGACATCGAAATTTTTCCACTACCCATTAAATTTTCACTTTATAACTATCTGAATATAATATTTCCAACCATGTCACCAGTCGAGATTATTTCTCATGAACAAAAGTAGCAAGTTTCTAGGAAACTGGCTTAAAGTTCCTGCCACAAACTAAAAAAATGACTAGACGTATTTGTAGAATATATTTTATATCAAGATAGTTTGTTCTAACTTTCTAGAATATGAGTATGAGATGCTTTTGACTATTTTTTTACTTTAGGATAATCTTGTATGTAACCATATTTATCCATGATGTTCCACATTTGTGCAAAGCTGTATTCACCAAAAATTTCTTCATTGAAGTAGTCATTATTATCGCATGTAACTGTAAAATCTTTATCTTTTAATTCTTCCCTTAAGAAAATAGGGGCAGATTGCGGATTATTGAAGGTAACTGTAGAGTTGTCTATTATATAGTATAGTCTTCTTTTAGGGTTTAACACAATATTGAATATTAATCCCATTTTGAGTTGTAGTTGTACAATTCTATTGTTAGGTGGATATGAGTAAATCTTTGCAGTTTCTATTAATTCTTTACACACTGCCTTCTTTTCTTCGTAGGATAGTTCGACTGTTGGGATTTTATAATGGCTGAAGTCTTGTTTAATTTTAGCTGTAAGGATTGAATTTTGAGCTTTTAATTCTTCAATCATTTTCTCATATCTAGCCTTATTATTATTAATTTCTCCTTTAGCTCGTATAGCTTCTGAATCAGTGTATATACCAATTCTATAACCTTTGTTTACTCTTTCATTTTCTTTATCTAACTCTATCTGTTTATCAATAAAATTATTGATTTGTGTTTGATTCTCTTGTAATAATTGTTGATTTTTTGCTTTTTCTTTAGTGAATGTATCTTGAAAGTTTTTGTATGCATAAATATCTTTAATTGTTTGCCAACATATTGAATCAAGGAAATAGCATGCTACTCCGCCATTCTTACAATTTAGTTTTTGGTTTATATTAGCTCTGTTATCACTGCAAATATATGTCGGTACTCCACTACCATTGATAGCGGTACAATATGCTTTTCCACAGTTTCCACATTGCAATATTCCTCTTAAGAGTGCTTCTCTCTCTTTACTTTTATCAATGAAACTTTTGTGTTTTTTTCTTTGTACTTGCGCTTCATCCCAAATTGGTGACTCTATTATTACAGGAGCTTTGAAGACTCTCGTTATTTTTTCTAACGGTTTCTTATTTTCATCCCTTTTTGTAATGCTTGTTAACTCTGGTTTGCCTTTATAAACAGGATTAGTGATTATTGCATAAATACTGTTTCTTGTCCATAATATACCAGTTCTTGTTGGAATCTTATTGGAATTTAGAATGTCAATTATATGTTGTATGCTTTTTCCGTCCACATAATTATTGAAAATAGCACGTACGGTCTCTGCTTCTTTTTCGTCTATATATAATTGTTTGTTAATTAATTTGTATCCATACGGCGCACATCCTGTATAGGCATGACCTATGGCTAGTCCTCTTTCTCTTCCTGAACGCATCTTGGCTTTTAGGTTTTCAGCGTCCATTTGTGCAAATAATCCTAATATGTAGAGATACATGCTGACGAACATGTCTTGTTTGCCGTCTTCATCTAATGTAATTATATTTTTATCTTTGAAATGCAGGCAAATTCCTTTGTCTGTAAATTCGTTAATTAGGGTGATAAAATCTATAGCTCGTCTGCTAAGTCTAGTGATGTCCCAGATAAATATTCTATCTATTTCATTTTTTGTTAATTTTCGCATTTGAGTTAATTCATCTCTAGTATCCATTTTAAGGACAGCAGAGCGCTTTTCTTCAAATATGTATTTGATTTCATATCCTAAACACTTAGCTAGTGCTTTTAACTCTATTTCTTGTCGTTCATAATTCTGGTCGATACTAGAGACACGTAGATATATAGCAGCCTTTTTTGTCATAATAAATATTCTAGTTCTAATGTTGCAAAGATAGTAATTATATTTTAGTATTACAATTGTTTATTGTAATGAACTTCCAGATACGATTACAAACCGCATCTTCTTGAAAAGAAATGATACGTCAATATATTAGAATATGATTTCTAATATTTTTTAATGAATTGATTGCTTTTTGTGTTATTTGGTTATCTTTGTGTTTAATTAAATGCAAAAAGTAACCACAAAGATATGAGTAGTAGCCAAAATGCCATAGCTGTATTGTACAGGAAATATTGGCAAAAGCTCTATATTCATGCATATAATCTGCTGAATGACGGAGAAAGCGCAAAGGATGTATTGAGCGATGTGTTTTGCTCAGTACTTGAAAACAGCGAGCAGTTTGAGGGGAAGACTGATTTGCTGCCTTTATTCTATGTCATGGTGAAAAACCGTTGCATTGACCACATACGTCATCAGAATGTAGTGAACCGGAATGCGGAAAGATACCTGGAAGAACTTTACAGCGATTGGACTGCCAAAGAGTATCGGGACTACGAAGATAAAATCAACCGGATGCAGGAGAGTATCCGTCAGATGGCTCCGCAAATGCGCACAGTAGTGGAAGAATATTTTCTGAACGAAAAGAAATGTGCGGAAATCAGTGAGATTTTAAATATCAGTGATAATACAGTCAGAACTCATATTGCCCGGGCTTTGAAAATACTCCGTAAACGATTGAGTGTCTTTTTACTTATTACAGTTTAATGTTGAATCCTGCTCTTCACTGGTTTCACGCTTTAGCTGAATGGTTATAAATCAGGTGTTTATGGTGAATGGAAGTAGGAAAAACAAAGTAAATAACCCCTCATACCCTTCACGCACTTATATGGATTTGTTGGGCATATATGTCTGACGTGTTGGATCTATATGTCTAGCATATTGGATCTATATGTCCAATACGCACGGCATATATCTCCTGTAAACAAGGTATTAATACCTGATAACTCAAAAGTTAATACCCAATGGGGCATTTGCTATAAGCTAATTTGTTTTAGCTTATAGCATATTCTTTTTTGCTTATAGCATATTTACTTTAGCTCATGGCATATGAAAAAAAGAGGTGAAGGGTGTGAAGGCTAATTTTTCTGCTTCCCTTCACCATAAATATCTGATTTATAGTTGTTCATCTGAATGGTGAAGGCTGTGAACCATCGGGACGATTCATTTGCTATTATAACTTACATGAACACCATCATCCCAATCCCGCCAAGAATAAAGATGATTGATGTGATTATCATCCCGACCCTCAATCCTTTGTCGCCAAACAGGTCGTACAGTAAAAGGAGAAAATTAAATCCCTTGTCGCGTTGTCCCGTCATATCGAATATCCACTTCCATCTGCGAATGGCGCCGATAAGAAGTAAAGTTCCCAGGGTGATAATTATTAAACCGCCATTTACAGGGGTGATGTTACTGAAAAAATCCGGTTCTTTATTCATATTCATTTTTCTTCTATTTCTTGTTGTTTTTCATTTCACAATTGCACTATTGGTAATGGATTGGTGAGAGACTGCGTTTAGCTGTTTACTCGACCTTGTTAATAGAATTTGTCATTTTCCCCAGTACTTCAAATATTCTTCTTTTATATTCAACTGCTCTATGAAACGTTCTTTCCCGTTATCATATGTGGTTGTTAATGTTGGCTGATTATCAATCATATATCTTTGCTCTTCAAATGGTGCTGGATATGGAAAGCTATTTATATATTCATAGTCTAACCCCGTTTTCAATTTATCTAAGTCCTCTTTTTTGACTTTCTTGTATAAAACGATAAGTTGTGCGCAGAACATATCATAAACAAGGCTTGCATATAAAGACGAGCTGATATTTTCATCGACACATTCACCCGTTAATCCAATTACAAGACATTTTGTAATCTTAACCTTTCTAAAATTGGGCGAAGGTCTAAAAAAACATTTCTCTCGATTGTATGGAGACTTAAACATGAACTTATGAATATCTGGATTATATTTTGCGAATGTAAGAAGGATGTGATAATTAAACTTATCCTCTGACATCAATTTAAGTTTGAAGAGGTAATTTTCGTAAATGTACTTCCATACATATTCACTTATCTTATATGATACACGAGGACGATGTATTAGAGCTTGATAATTTGTTTCACCGCTTTCTAATCTTGCTATTTCCATATGTTGTTTCTTTACTATTAATGTGTTTCAACTAACTATGTTTAGAAGTTTAGATGATTGTTAGCCACCTCTTTCATACTCTTTAGCTCTTGAATAGCAGTTAGACACATTCCTTTGATACTTTTATTTGAGGTGTGTTGATAGATTGATTGCAGACTGTTGGATAGATTAATTTGTTGGCTGTCTGTCATAATGCCACCAATGAAATTGTCGTTAATCTCCCTATTAGTATAATAACAATAACGTCCTA
Source organism: Bacteroides congonensis (assembly GCF_900130125.1). Taxonomy (GTDB): domain Bacteria; phylum Bacteroidota; class Bacteroidia; order Bacteroidales; family Bacteroidaceae; genus Bacteroides; species Bacteroides congonensis. The sequence continues at coordinate 468,822 of NZ_FQXY01000007.1, read as the reverse complement.
TCGCCCCTGTTATATGACTGATAGTACATAAATCTCTTTTCTTCAACATGACATTACAGAATATATCCCATGCATTACCATCTCCCATGTAAGCCATTATGGAGGCAGACATTTGTCTGACTATTGCGCTTGAATGATGCGAAAATTGTTTGGCAATCTCATAAGTCCGTTCCTTGTACGTTACGCAGATTTGCTGCTTTGCAAAATCTTTGGCATAACAGGAATGGTCTACATATCTTCGACACACCATGTCTAATATTGATAAATACTCCCATATTAATTTGTCTTCGCTTTCATTTAACAAGATTGCAATCAGCTTCTCATAGTTTTTGGATGATAGAAACCAAGCCTGCACGTCCAATGTGTCGCACATCTTGCCGAATATTTCACTGCAAGATGCCATCTTTATGAACCTTGTACTTTTCTTTCTCTGTGCCACATTTTCAGATTGTAAACCTTCCAGTGCGGCATCCAATGTTTCTTTGCAGTATTTATATTTTCTCATTTCTTATTCTTATTTACGTGGTGGCTAATGGGTTACAGCTTGCAGTCGTTAGGCGGCACAGGTGCTTGTTATCGCTATATTTGGCTAATGCAATTGGTTAATATACCGCTAATCTCCTTACAGTCGCCAACTAATTCTTCCAATTCGCTTTCATCCATAAAATCTGCCAATTCATATTCTTGTGGGGCATTTATAAATTTGTTCAGACCACTTAGAAGTAGCATTGCATCATCTTTTGATGTAGAAATAGAAAAGAAATTAGAATATTTGCTATTAGGGTCTAATTCTTTTATATCAACCTTTCCATTTTTTATACTTTCCAGTAAAATGGCAGACAAGTCTATTATTACATCAATAGCCATATCGAAATGCGGTTCATAAGACTCATTTATGCTAAAATAAATATCTCCTTCATTCACCGAGTTTTCTTTTAATAAGGTATTCAAATGAATATCGGATAATATTTTGCTTAACTCTAAGTTGCTTTGTTTCTGACTTCCGAAATAGTCCAGCAATAGAAAGGTGTCATCGCATCCACCGACATAATTGCCCCACCATTTTTTTATGTAAAGTTCCATATTCAATATTTTTTAGTTTGTAATTTATTTAGCGATAATGTTTGGCAACGTGCCGCTTTAGGCAGTATGTTGTTTGTTAGCATCACATTGAATAGACAGAACTATATTTCTGCCAACTTCCATTTGTTTTCACAAGCAGAAACATCATCGTTAACGTATGCTTGTAAATAGGACGCTAAATCTTTATACCGACTTTCTCCATTACAATCATATACCCAAAGTTCGGGTTCTTCTGTACTATCAAACCATATTAAGCAGATGGCTTCATTAGTCGCTTCACTTGCAGCGCATATAGAAACACGATTTCGGGCAAATAGCCCTGCGGCATGGTCTTCCCAGTTACAGATTGAGGCTTTTACATTTTGAATAATGCCAACTAATCTATCATCCTTAGCTTCGTTGTTCCAGAATAGTTCCATTTCTTTCACATCAAGCCAATCGCCATGTGTTGCATCTATCCAGCCACCAAGTTTTTCATACCTTACCTTAAGCATTGGTGACACATTACGATATGTTCCTTTCTCTAAAGTTGGTACACCTTTACTAAAATCAATAGCTTCTGTTATTTCACTATCATCTTCCAATGAAGCTATGGTTGTGTTGAGTAATTCTTTTATTGCCATATTGAATTATTTATTAGTTTATTCTTTCGATGCTAATGGCTTGGTGAGGAACAGCGTTTAGCTGTTATCTCGACCTTGTTATATTTATATTTGCGTAGGAATTACACCATTTTTATAGGACAGCCATAAGGCATTTATTAACTGACTATTTGCACCTACTTTTATAGCATCTACAATCAAACCTAAATCGTCAGATATGTATGCTGCTAAATCATCATTGTTCGTTATATCCAAAACGATAACAAAAGTTTTTTTTCTAATATTTTCATTATATGTTGCAGGTATATTCATTTGGGCTTTTAACTGTTCGATAATATTATATACCTGCATCCATTGCTCACTAAAAGTATCGCAATCTCTTTTATCCAAAATGGTGTAATAATCTTCCTCTGATAGCTTCTCTAATATCTCAGGAAGATTAATGTTTATGTAGTTTTCGATATATTCTATTGTTTCCATACTACTTAATTAAATATAATGTTTGGTGGCTAACCGACCTTTTGGGGAGGTTAAGCCGCTTGTTACCGATAAGTTTAAGAATATTGCCAAAACCCTGCTATTATTTCTCCTGTTATATTATGCTTATACAGATAAAGCGCACCAAAATTAAATACATAACTTCCTTTTAAAAGTTCATCATTATATCCTTCTTCATCTATCATCAGATAAAATGAATAATTATCATCTTCCAACTCCTTATAATAGAAATTTTTGTGTTGAATAAAGCGTGGTTCTCCACCTGCTTTTATAAAAAGGAAATCATCTTTGTCAAATGTTTCCATATAAGCACTTATTGACTGCATTTCTAAATCTACAAGGGCGTTTTTTGTATTACTGCTTATTTCGGAATACTCGTGTTCTATTACTTTCACTGCTACTGACGGATAGATATTATTATAGAGCAATGTGTGAAAGTCACCATGAATAAAAATAGAGAGCATTATATTTTCTTTTTCTGGATGCTCTAATGTTGCATAAAACAAATACCCGTCTGGGATACTATTCTCTACTATTTGTGGAGGATTTCCACCTATTCTTCCCTTTACATTAGCATCAAAAGGGATACATTTGGCATATAGTTCGTTCATATTCTTTTATTGTTTAATCGGTAACGAGTTACTAACAGCGAAACATAACAGTCCGCTGTTAGCAACTCCAAATTTTATAATGTTTCTTCCGTCAAAATATCATCCAACGGACTTTTAATTTTACTTTTATAAGTGTCTGCTATATGAACATATACCTCTGTGGTTTTAATATTGTTATGTCCCAATAGCTCTTGAACGATTTTTAAATCCGTTCCTTGCTCTATCAGGTGGGTAGCGAACGAATGTCGAAACAGGTGCGGGTACACCTGTACCGTATGGTCGCTGTATCGCATCTGTTTCAGTTTCTCCAAGAATCTTATGTCATCACCGCCGAATTTCACTTCTACATCCTTCTTTCGCCCCCGTGTCGAAAAATCAAGCGTTATTTTCTCTCTTTCTTGATGTGTTATCATGTGATTGTATTACTATATTTATATAAATAAAATTATATATACCTGTATGACAGTATATTATGTATGTTGAATATGAAATAAGATATATATATTGCCATAAAAATATATCTTTATCATTATGTGAGCAACTAAACGCAATCTTTTTTTCCTCTTTTCCCCTCAAATCTGTTTTATAGCAGAAATCATGTGGCTTATATTTATTTTTTCTACTTTTGCGTGCAATAGTATAAATCAACATGGAAGAACCAAAGAAAAAACGCAACCGCCGCACCCGTGCCGAACTCGAAGCGGGTGTATTTGATGCCGTCCGCCAGTTGGCAAGTGAAAAAGGTCTGGCTCAAATCACCTTTACGGATATTGTGCAAAGGGCAGGCATCCAAATGTCCGTCCTGCTCAAAAATTACAAGAGCATAGATCGGGTACTGGATAAGTACGCCTACATTTCCGATTACTGGCTGCACGACCTGTTCGACGAAGAACACCCCACCGACAAAGCCGGTGAGGACATACTGAAAAGAAATTTGAAATCATTGGCAGTCTATCTCTATGACAACATAGATATGCAGCACCTGTTGGTGTGGGAGCTCGAAGCTGACAATCCCACCACCCGCCGCATCGCCCGAAGTCGTGAGAAACATTACCGCACAGCGATAGATGAACTGAAACATTTGTTCGAGGGTACAGACATCCCTGCTGACATCATAGCCGGACTGCTCACCGCCGGAACATACTACCTGATACTGCACCGTCGCCGTTCTACCTTTTGGGGAGTGGACTATCAGCGCATGGAGAACCGGGAGCGGCTATACGCTGCGCTCGACTATCTTTGCGAATTGGTGTTCTCCGCACTCAAAGAGCATAACAAGACTGTTGAGATAGCCCGCAACTTCAAACAGAAAGGGATAGACATCGCCACCATTGCCGAGTGCACCGATCTTCCTGCCGATGTCATTAAGCGGCTATAAACCCATACAATTCCCAGCACCCTCATGAATGGCAGGTGCAAGGTGCGTGTATATCTATATATATGCACACCTTGTACCTGTGACTTGTTACCTATCTTTCTACTCTTTACGTATTGATAATTAGTTAATTAAACTTCTCCCGTAGTTTTTTATAGAAAAAAATCTCTTTTAGGTGTCATTAGTTTCAATTAGTTCTACGTATTAAGATAAACAATTGATTACTATGATGGAAAATCCAGACCAAAATTCAGACTATGCATTGCGTGCGATACAAGAACCGCGACTAAGGGAGACGGAAGAGTTCAGCCAGTGGATTAGCGTCCCTGAAAACAAGGAACTATTTCTCGACTTGATGGCTTGCAAGGAAGCTGTGATGCGTGAAAGTCTGGATAGGAGACGAAAGGCAAAAACAAGAATGCGTATTTGGGTAGCGGCTTCTGCTGTGGCTGCCGCTTTGGTTCTGGCCTTTCTTATACCTTCTTTACTTCCTTCTCTCTCTGTGAAAAAAGAGCAACCGATACGATTCTTTGCTGCAACTGCCAGTGGGGAACACGTGGTGTTGCAAATGGATGGTCATAATGAACAACAACTGTTGGAAGACAGTGTGATGGACATCAAAGAATGGAAAACATTGACGCCGGATACCACCTGCTGCCAAACGTTGACTACACCACGTGGAAAAAGTTTCTTACTGGTACTGTCCGACGGGACTAAAGTGTGGATAAATGCTGAAAGTAGCCTGCGCTATCCTGTCGCATTCAACGGGAAGGAACGTCGGGTAGAACTGAAGGGTGAAGCCTGCTTTGAAGTGGCAAAGGATGAAAAATGTCCCTTTATCGTAAGTGCCGACGGCATGGATACCCATGTGCTGGGTACTAAATTCAATGTACGTTCATACACAACAGAAGACCGCCACGTGACGTTGGTGCAGGGAAAAGTGCAGGTGACCAACAAGAACAGTCTTACTTCCGTAGTGCTTCAACCCGGACAGGACTTGACTTATACGGAAACCGGAGAAGAGAAAATATCGAATGTCAATATAGCTACTTATACAGCCTGGACAGAAGGAATGTTTTATTTTGAAGACGCATCGCTAGAAGAAATCATGGGTTATCTGGGCAGATGGTACAATGTGAACATCGACTTTGAACGGGTGGAGCTATACGATATCCGCCTGAACTTCTGGGCGAACCGCAACGCTCATCCGGAAGAGGCGGTGGAACTGCTGAACAAACTGGAAAAAGTACGTGTAGATTATCAGGACGGTACTATCACGATTAAACATATATAACTTTACAAATACAACTCTTATGAAAAAGCAACAAATTACATTGTCTCGCAAAAAGGCAATGAGAAAGGTCGTATGGATGAAAGCCGCCTTCTTATTGCTGATGTTTGTAATTGCCCTGCATGGACGGGCGCAAGATACGGACAGCAAATTGATTTCTTTGGAACTAAAGGAAGTGCCACTGGGAGAGGCTTTGAAGCAGTTCAGCAATGTGTCCGGTTATAAGGTGAATTTTCCTAGTGCAGATGTCAGCGCATATCGGGTAAGTGTCAGTATACGCCAGTTGGCTCCTTTGCCGGCACTTCAGAAAATACTGGAAGGGAAACCTTTTGAATATGAGGTGAAACAACATTTTATCACTGTCCGTAGAGTGAAGCCTGTATCGACTACTCGTAAAGTCAGGAACATCGAAGGGCGGGTAGTGGATGAAAAAGGAGATCCGCTGCCGGGTGCGAATATCCGGGGAATCGACAGCCCGTTTGGAGCTATTTCCGATATCAAAGGAAATTTCACTTGTAAAGTGATGGAAGAAACCCACACACTGGAAGTTTCTTTTGTCGGTATGCAAACTGAAAAGGTATCTATTAAAGGGCGTACTCATGTCAATGTGATTATGCATGAAGATAAACAGCAATTGGGAGATGTTGTAGTGACGGGGTATCAGCGTATCAGCCGTGAACGTTCTACCGCCTCTTTCGGCTTCATAGATTCCGAACAACTGACAAGGCAGATGCATAGTGACTTGGCTTCTTCTCTGGAAGGTCAGATAGCCGGCCTGCGTATGGATATCAATCCGAATAACGGGGATATGAGCCCTATTCTTCGCGGTAGAGGTACGTTCTCGAATGATGTAGGCTCACATCCGCTAATCGTAGTGGATGATATGCCGACCGACTTGACCCTGAGTGAGATAAATCCCTATAATGTAGAGAGTATTACTGTCTTGAAGGATGCGGCGGCAGCCAGTATTTATGGTGCTTTGGCTGCAAACGGCATTATTGTGGTAGTTACCAAACAGGCCAAAGAAGAGGGTGCGCATGTGAATATCAATGCTGATTGGTTCATCACCAGCAAACCGAATTTCAATAGTTTGAATCTGGCTTCTACAAGTGATATTATTGATTATCAAACAGCTGTGTTTGATGCGAATGTAGCCGAATCAGGCAGTGCATCCGGTTTTTTGTCCACTTATAAATCAGGTTACTATAATCCGTTGTTCCAACTTTATCTGGAGCGGGAGAATGGTACACTAAATAATAGTGAAGTCGAAGCCACATTGAATCAGTGGCGTAATAATGACTATTATAAAGAATATCGTGACAATGCCTGGCGCACGGCTGTAACTCAGCGTTATAATGTGTCCGTATCGCAGAAAGTCGGAAAAAACAATCACTTCCTTTCGTTCAATTATGAAAATGACAAGGGGCGTACGATAAATGATAAAAGGAATAAATTCTCCTTGTATTATAAGTCGAACTATGCCATCACCAGTTGGTTGAATGTGAATGCCGGGGTGGACGCCCGTCTGGGAAGTAGCGATACACCGAATACCCTGTTTACCAGTTACACTATGCAACAACGTTATGAAAGAATAATGGATGCCGATGGTAACCGTTATAATTCTCCTTATGTGAATGTAAGCGGATATTCGGGTGGAGCTTACAATGGCAGTGTCGTGAGCAAGGCGGAAGGTGTTTCACCTTATAAAACATTTGGTTTCAATGTGCTTGACGCATTGGGTGAAGGCGGTACCAAATCACGCAATGTCAGCATCCGCCCGTTTGTCAGCTTGCAGGCACGATTCCTGAAGATGTTTAAATATAACTTCATGTATCAGTATGAATGGAATCATAGCAAGAGTGAAGTGTTTGATGCGGAAGACTCCTATCTGATGCGTATGACGTACAACTCTATGATTGATACGAATGGAAAATCGCAAATGCCGAAAGGCGGACGGTTCTCTCAAAATGAGCTGAGCAGTAACCGTTATACCGTGCGTAACCAGATAGACTTTGATAAAAAATGGAAGAATCATGCAGTAACTGCCATTGCCGGACTCGAATTCAGAGAGAATAAGATTCCGAAACTTACTCAGCAATTAATGTATGGATACGATCCTCAGACACTGACTTCTGACATTATGGATTGGCAAGCATACCGTGACGGTGTAGGAACCAGTGCTCTTACCGGTAGTACGATCACTTTAAGTGGTCTGCCGGCTACATTGCAAGAATCACGCCATCGTTATGCGTCTTTCTATGCCAATGTAGGCTATTCTTATCTGTCCCGTTATAATGTATCCGGAAGTATCCGCTGGGATCAGGCGGACTTGTTCGGACTTGATATCCGTAACCAGCGTCATCCCCTGTGGTCTGTCGGTGCGTCCTGGATTATGTCGGAAGAGTCATTTATGAAAGATATTGTTTGGCTCGACTTCCTGAAAGCACGTATGACTTATGGTATCAACGGTAATGTGGATCAGGGTTCGACTACCTATTTTGTAGTAAAGCAGAAGACCCAGAGCAATCCGATCAAGACGACTTACCTGACTTATGATGATGATGATCTTCCGAATCCGAAACTCCGTTGGGAGAAAACAGCCACTTACAATGTGGGACTGGATTTCCGTCTTTTCAATAATTTGGTCAATGGTAGCCTGGAGTATTATAACCGCCACGCATCTGATTTGCTTGTACGCCGCTACATGGATCCCACATTGGGGGCTAAATCACGTGTAGTGAATAACGGTGAGATGCGCAACCGGGGTGTAGAATTTTCTCTTACTGCCAATCTCATCAGGAAGAAGGATTGGAATTTTGCTGTTGATTTTAACTTAGCCCATAACAAGAACAAGATGTTAAAGGTGGATCATAGTGATTCGGACACTTCGACAAGTTTCATTGTGAGCCCGCAGAATTACTTTATGGAAGGAACCAGTTATAATACGCTTTGGGCTTACCGTATAGACCGTATTGAAAACGGATATCCGGTAGCGGTGGACAAGGACGGGAATGACTTGGTGACGTTCAACGAGGATGGTACGGTTGCCAATATTACTACCGGATCGTCACTGAAAGGTACTGAGAATCTTGTAAATCTTGGTTCGCTGACTCCGAAATTCAATGGAGCAGTATCCTTGAGACTTAGCTACAAGGGAATTGCCTTGAATGCTTTCTTTGTATATGCAGGCGGTAACAAACTGCGTAACAGTGTGGTAAGTATGAGTGATCAGGTGGGAAGCCAGACGTTGAAAGACATAACCAACCGTTGGAGTGCGGATGCACCGGATGCAAATGTACGTATGTATATTGATATGCCCACAAAGGTTAAAACTTACGCAAGCACTTTCCAGGACTGGTGGCAATATGGTGATATTAATGTGAAAGATGCAGGTTATGTGAAATTGCGTAGCTTGAGTCTGGGGTATAGTTTGCCGTCTGGTATCTGCCGTCAAATCCGGCTTAATTCATTGAAATTGAAGTTGCAAGTGAACAACCTGTTTACCTGGTGTAAGGCAGGAAGCGACATTGACCCGGAAAGCTACGGATTGAACAGCGGCACACGTGGCATGGCTTCACCCAAGACTTATTCTATCGGATTATCAACAAGTTTCTAATTATTAAAAAGAATATAGGATATGCGTAAATTACTTTATATATTGCCGGTTCTGCTTATCTTAGGATTTGCGGCTTGCGAGAATTACGTGGATATTACCCCCACAGGAAAGAAAACTGTGGACTCTACCGAGACTTATTATGAATTGGTGGCTTTGCCGAACCGGACTTATAATCCGATGTCTTTTGCATTGCTAAGTGACAATGTCTGGTCATTAGAATCAAAAATTATTGGTAAAGAATATACTTCCTTTGATGGCATTAATATGACTTTCAATGAGGAAGCCGACAGGAAAGAACTGAGTGACAACAATTTGTATGCAAATTGTTATACATATATCTTGCGGTCAAATATTGTGATCTCATTGGTGGATGATAGCCAGGGTGATAAAGATACCAAGGAACTGGCAAAAGCGGAAGCGAAGATTATGCGTGCTTGGGATCATTTTATTGTAGTGAATACATATGCGAAAGCCTATGATCCGGAAACGGCGGCGAATGACGGCGGGATTGCCATCGTCAGTAAATATGACTTGGAAGCTACTCCGGTTAAATCGACTGTTGCCGAAGTTTATGATTTCATCATTAAGGATATAGAAGAAGCACTTCCTTATTTACAGGAAGAGCCGGTGAATGTATATCATCCGTCCAAAGCGTTTGGTTATGCATTGGCCGCCCGCGTTTATCTGTTCCATCGAGACTGGAAGAAAGCGAAAGAAGCTGCGGAAGAATCGTTGAAGCGGAACAGTAGCTTGATTGATTATATAGCATTGGCGGATGCAGGGGGGCCGACCAAAGTTTTGACTTATGCCAAAGGCGGTAATCCGGAGATTTTGAACTATGCTTATATGGGAGGAACTTCTGATAACTTGGCTCATGTATATGGTATGGCAAGCCCGGAGTTAGTGCAACTTTACGGACAGAATGACGAACGTATGAACCAGTTCTTCAAAACGACCGGCAATAGTATCTATTATTTTGATGAAGGTTCTGGTGCTGCTTTGTGGAATACTTCAATTACTTATTCCAAATTCCAGACGATGTCCGTAGGTATGCGTACAGCTGAAGTTTATCTAATTTTGGCTGAAGCCAAAGCACGGTTGAAGGACATATCGGGGGCAGTCGGGACTTTGAACCTGTTGCGTGAAAAACGAATCAGAGGTACGGAAGCCGTATTGCCGGAACCGGCTACCGAGCGTGAGATGATGCAGGAAATCATTGATGAACGCCGCAGGGAACTGATTTCAGGCTTTAGCCGTTTCTGGGATTTGAAACGGTTCAATACGGAAGCAGACTATGCGAAGACGATTACCCGCAAGTTTCCGGTGGTTTCTACGGATGTTGAGCAGAAGACATATACGTTGAAACCGGATTCACGTTTGTATATCATTCCGTTCCCGGTGGCTGCCCGTGAAAAGAATCCGAATCTGACACTGAATACTAACGAATAAAATAAATCAGGAAAACAATGCAAAAGAGTTTGATGATAATTGTATTGGTGCTTTGGGCGTTGCAAGGAGCCGAAGTACAGGCTAGCGGTACCAGTCTGCCGGAATTTGGGAAGAAGAGTCTGGTAGTCCGTGAAGATACAGTTAAGAAAGACACTGTCAAGAAAGAGACAGCTTACGAGAAACTACTGAAAGATGGAGGTAGTGAATGTGAGGGGATGTTTACAGTACGGCATATCAAAGATGACTGGTATTTTGAAGTACCGGATTCTTTGATGGGACGGTTATTGTTGGTCGTTACCCGTTTTAAAGCCGTGCCGCAGGGTTTCAAGATGATTAGTGGTGAAGAGGTGAACCGGAGTGTGGTTTATTGGGAACAGCATAATGGCAAGACTCTCTTTCTGCGTGAGTATGTACAATCACAGTTTGGCCGTCCGGGTGATAAGATAGCTGAGGCTTTGAAGCAATCGACCGTAGATCCGGTAATTGCCAAATTCGATGTTATCGGTAGGAATCCGGAAACCCAGGCACAGCTCATTAATGTATCCAAGTTTCTTCTGGGGGATAACAAGACGTGTGGCTTTACATCAAGTGACCGTTCCATTCTGGGTATCGGCTCATTAGTACAGGACCGTACATTTATGGATACCATCAAGACTTATCCTATTAATGTAGAGGTGACCACCTTGCGTACTTACAATATTACTTCCGGCAAGTTGCCGGCGGCAACGACGGGTTCGGTGACTGTGAAATTGAATACCAGCATGGTAATGTTGCCTAAAGAACCCATGCAGCCACGACTGGCGGATGAACGGGTGGGATTCTTCCAGAATCCGGTAACTGAATTTTCGGACGACCAGCAGGTTACTGTGCGTGGAGCTATCATTCAACGTTATCGGTTGGAGCCGAAAGACCCGGAACGTTATCGCCGGGGACAACTTACCGAGCCGAAACGCCCTATTGTATATTACATAGACCCTGCAACACCGAAGAAATGGATACCTTATCTTAAAGCGGGTGTGAAAGACTGGAATGTAGCATTCGAAGCAGCCGGATTCAAAAATGCCATCATGGCTAAAGAATGGCCGGACGATCCTACTATGAGTTTGGATGACGCACGTTATAGCGTGTTGCGCTATCTGCCTTCGGAAAATGAGAATGCTTATGGGCCGCGTATTGTAGACCCTCGTAGCGGAGAAATCATGGAGAGCCATATCTGTTGGTATCACAACGTGATGAACTTGCTTAAAAAGTGGTATATGGTACAGTGCGGGCCTTTGGATAAACGCGCGCAGACAATGAACTTTGATGATGAATTGATGGGTACGTTGATTCAGTTCGTTTCCTCACATGAGGTAGGGCATACCCTCGGTTTGCGTCACAACATGGCGGCAAGTTCGGCTACGCCGGTAGAAAAGTTGCGTGACAAGGCTTGGGTGGAAGCCAATGGTCACACGGTGTCGATAATGGATTATGCGCGGTTTAACTATGTGGCGCAGCCTGAGGATAAGATTTCCGGGAAAGGACTTTTCCCTCGTATTGGCGACTATGATAAATGGGCGATAAAATGGGGTTACCAGTATCGTCCCGAATTTAAAGGCCCTTTTAAGGAGAAAGCGGCATTGCGTGCCGAAGTCACGAAGAAACTCCGGAGCGATCGTCGCATGTTGTTTATTGGTGATGAGGGAAAAGGTGCTGACCCGCGCAGCCAAAGTGAGGATTTGGGCGACAATAACATGAAGGCGAATGAATATGGCATAAAGAACCTGAAAAGGGTGATGGAAAATATAATGACTTGGACAGCGCAGCCTGACGGCCAGTATGACGACCTGAATACGATTTATAAATCAGTTCGTGCCCAACATATGAAATACACTATGCATGTACAGAGAAACTTGGGTGGCCGTTATACCAATAATCTGCCGGGGATGAAACCTCATGATTATCTGCCGCGCAGTGTGCAGAAAGAGGCGATAGAGTGGTTTGGACGCAATCTGTTCGAGGCTCCGCTCTGGCTCTATCCGGATAAAGTGGTGAGTTGCACGGGAGTCAAACCTATGGATGAAATTCGTGACCGCCAAAATTCCTTAGTCGCTTTATTGCTTGCGCCGGGAATGTTGTATAATATCTATTCGAGTTCTTTGTGTGGTTCGGAACCGTATCCGCTTGATGAATATCTGAATGATGTGTTCACTGCGATATGGAAACCTTTGAACACTTCCAATGAGTTGGAAAATAATCTCCGTCGCCAGTTGCAACGGTCTTATCTGACATTTATCGGACGCATGATGAATCCCGAAAGCAAAGATATCGCTAATGCGAATGCGACATTCAGCCGTTCTGATATCCTGCTCTTTGTGGAAACACATTTTGATAAGATGGAGGAATATGTGAAAAGACAGCTTGCCGTTTGCAAGGAAGGTGATTTGAATTATCGTCATTATGCAGCTTTGCTGCGGGATATTAAAAAGACAAAAGAAGCATATTATGGTATAAATGCCGATATATCTGCTTCAACAGAGGGCTTATAAAACAAAACGCAAAACTAGGACCGATTTTTATGCATTAAATTCTCTCTCTTTTTTTTAATAAACTCGCTTTTCCCTTCGGGGAAAGGTGAGTTTGTTTTTTATATACATGCTTCCTGTATTTTACTGATTTACTGAAAGAATCATCATTTGGGGATTTTGATAACTATTCATTCTCCAATGAACTTTGTGGAGAAACAAAATGTTGTATATGTAAAAAGAAGAAAGGAGATTTATAAGAATGAAAAAGATAGTATTGCTTCGTCATGGAGAAAGTGTCTGGAACAAGGAAAACCGTTTTACCGGTTGGACAGATGTAGACTTGACTGAAAAAGGAGTTGCCGAAGCTGAGAAAGCCGGCGTGACACTGAAAGAATATGGATTCAATTTCGATAAAGCCTATACCTCTTATCTGAAAAGAGCCGTAAAGACGCTGAACTGTGTACTGGACAAGATGGACTTGGACTGGATTCCTGTGGAGAAAAACTGGCGCCTTAATGAAAAGCATTATGGCGAGTTGCAAGGATTGAATAAAGCGGAAACCGCTGAGAAATATGGTGAAGAACAAGTGCTCGTCTGGCGTCGTAGCTACGATATAGCTCCCAATCCGCTTTCAGAAAAAGACCTGCGAAATCCCCGTTTTGATTACCGCTATCACGAAGTGCCCGATGCTGAACTCCCCCGTACCGAATCATTAAAAGATACCATCGAACGTATTATGCCTTATTGGGAATCGGATATATTTCCGAGCCTGAAGACAGCCCACACCTTATTGGTCGTGGCTCACGGCAATAGTTTGAGAGGTATTATCAAGCACTTGAAGCATATTTCGGATGAAGATATTATAAAACTGAACCTGCCTACTGCCGTGCCTTACGTGTTCGAGTTTGATGAAAACCTGAACGTGGCTAATGATTATTTCCTCGGAAATCCGGAGGAAATAAAGAAACTGATGGATGCAGTAGCCAATCAGGGAAAGAAAAAATAGAATAATAACACATTAAAAATTAAAGTTATGAGTAAAATAGTTGAATTACTAAGAGATAAAGCCAATTATTATCTGGATCACACTTGCGAAACCATTGACAAGTCATTGATTCATATTCCGTCTCCCGATACGATAGACAAGGTATGGATTGATTCCGACCGGAACATACGCGTATTGAACAGCCTGCAAACCCTGTTGGGACATGGACGACTGGCAAATACCGGTTATGTATCCATACTTCCTGTCGATCAGGATATCGAGCACACTGCCGGAGCATCGTTTGCCCCGAACCCGATTTATTTCGACCCGGAGAATATTGTGAAACTGGCTATTGAAGGCGGCTGTAACGGAGTAGCTTCCACATTCGGTATCCTTGGTTCCGTGGCACGTAAATATGCCCATAAGATACCTTTCATTGTGAAACTGAACCACAATGAATTACTTTCTTATCCGAACAGTTTCGATCAGGTATTGTTCGGTACAGTCAAGGAAGCATGGAATATGGGAGCGGTAGCCGTAGGGGCAACCATCTATTTCGGTTCGGAACAGAGCCGCCGACAGTTGGTAGAGATTGCCGAGGCTTTTGAATATGCGCACGAACTCGGTATGGCAACCATACTTTGGTGTTATCTGCGTAACAATGATTTCAAGAAAGGTGCTGTGGATTATCATTCCGCCGCTGACCTCACCGGACAGGCCGACCGTTTGGGTGTCACTATCAAAGCGGACATTGTAAAACAGAAACTTCCTACTAATAATGGTGGGTTCAAAGCCATCGGCTTCGGTAAGATTGACGAACGTATGTACACCGAATTAAGTTCCGAACACCCGATTGACCTTTGCCGCTATCAGGTAGCCAACGGCTATATGGGGCGTGTAGGATTGATTAACTCCGGCGGAGAATCTCATGGAGAATCTGACTTGCGTGATGCTGTCATTACTGCCGTAGTCAATAAGCGTGCCGGAGGTATGGGATTGATTAGCGGACGTAAGGCTTTCCAGAAACCGATGAATGAAGGTGTGGAATTATTGAATACCATTCAGGATGTATATCTTGACCCGGAAATAACAATTGCTTAATCCCGGAAGAATGGAAATTAATTCTTATCTTTGACTATTAGATAGTTAACCATTAAAAATTAGAAGTATGAAGTTTTTTATTGACACGGCCAATTTGGAGCAGATTCAAGAGGCATATGACCTCGGAGTACTTGACGGAGTGACTACCAATCCTTCGCTGATGGCGAAAGAAGGTATCAAGGGTACGCAAAACCAGCGTGAACATTATGTCAAGATATGCAAGATTGTCAATGGCGACGTGAGTGCCGAAGTGATAGCGACCGATTATGAGGGTATGATTCGCGAAGGCGAGGAACTTGCCGCGCTCGACCCGCATATCGTGGTGAAAGTGCCTTGTATTGCCGATGGCATCAAAGCTATCAAGCATTTTAAGGAGAAGAAAATTCGTACAAACTGTACATTGGTCTTTTCCGTAGGGCAGGCATTACTGGCCGCTAAAGCCGGAGCTACTTATGTTTCACCTTTTGTGGGACGCTTGGATGATATTTGCGAAGATGGGGTAGGACTTGTTGGCGATATTGTACGTATGTATCGTACGTACGATTACAAGACTCAAGTATTGGCTGCCTCTATCCGTAACACGAAACATATCATCGAATGTGTGGAAGTAGGAGCAGACGTGGCTACTTGTCCGTTGAGTGCTATCAAGGGATTGCTCAATCATCCGTTGACGGATTCGGGATTGAAGAAATTCCTGGAGGACTACAAGAAAGTGAATGGCTGAATGTAAGTGAGATGCGATTATATGTGATAAACGGTGGACATCAGGCAGGTTATGACTGCGTAGTGTTCACCGTTTTTCTTTATCTTTTTTAGTAGTAAAAGCTATTATTCGCTCTTTTTTTCCTGTTTCCGTTTTTCCTTGTACTGTGTCGGCGTATCTCCCGTATATTGCTTGAAAGCCGTACTGAAATAGCGCGAAGTCGTGAATCCAACTTTCTCCGCGATTTCCGTGAATGACATTTCCGTGCCCGTGATTAACGTAATCGCTTTTTCCATCCGGAATTTATTGATATAATCATTGGCTCCCATATCAGTCAGCGCTTTCAACTTGTTATAAAGCGAAGCCCGGCTCATTCCTATCTCTTTACAGATAAAAGTGACATCTAAACTACTGCTGTCCAGATTCACCTGAATAATCTGATTCAGTTTCAACAGGAATGTTTCGTCTGCCTGACTGAACGTACTTTCTTCCGCTGCGGGGATTAATCCTGCGTTCAGGTACCTTTTCTTGGTAGACTCCCGGTTCTTTAACCGGTTACGGATAATTTCCATCAGCATCTCTATTTCGAAAGGCTTTGTCAGATAGCCGTCCGCTCCATTCTTGTAACCGCTCAACTGGCTTTGTTTATCATCTCTTGCCGTCAGCAGAATGATAGGAATATGGCTGATGGTAATATCTTCCTTCATGTTCTTACAAAGTTCGTATCCGTTCATTCGCGGCATCATCACGTCACTGACAATGATATCCGGTGCATGATTTTTGATAAGTTGCAGCGCTTCCACACCGTCCGAAGCGATTACTATGCGTTTGAAATATTCTCCCAGTGATTTCTTCAGGAAATCTGTCAGGTCGGGATTGTCATCCACGACTAAAATCGTATAAGGAGCAGTGTCGAAATTACTCTCGTCCGGTATACGTTCATTCTTGTCGTCATTAATCAGTTCGTTCAGGTACGCTTTGGGTTGGCAGATAATCTCTTCAGTTCCTTGTTTTAGAGGAAGTTCGAAGAAGAAAGTAGCACCGGTTTCCTGATTATTACGGGCGCCGATAGAACCGCCGTGCAGCTCAACAAGAATCTTTGAATAAGACAGCCCGATTCCCGTTCCGCTTTGCTCTCCCGTTCCCTGATAGAAGCGGGTAAAGAGTTTCCGGATATCTACCTGCTGCAATCCGTTTCCCTGGTCGATAATGGAGATACGTACTCTGCCGGCTTCGGGAAGTAACTCTGAGGTAATTGTAATTTCCGTATTTTCGGGACTATGTTTCAGGGCATTAATAAGCAGGTTGCTTAAAATAGTTTCACACTTGTCCTTATCGAAGCTGACAGTTTCAATCCTCGGGTCGAGTGTATAGCGGATTCGTACATTCTTGGCTTCACCCTCATTGATGAAGTCCTGTGATACGTGCTCAATCCATTGGTTGAGTGGATGAGGCTGTATTTGCATTTTACTTTCTCCGACTTCCATCTTGCGCACGTCAAGCACCATGTTTATGAGATTCTTCATGCGTTGCGACTGTCTGTAAATAGCTTTCAACGGAAGATAATGATTGTCGTCGGAAGATAATGATTTCAATATCCTGCTGAGCGGAGCGTGTATCAGTGTCAATGGAGTACGAAGCTCATGGCTGATGTTAATGAGGAAACGTACTTTTTCCTCATACACCTGTTGCTCATGTTCCTTCATTGCCCACTTTAATTTTTCTTCTTTACGTTTCAATGTCCTTCGGAACGTTTCTATGATAACGGCGGCAACGAAAATCGCGCAGCTCAGGATGAACCACCACGTGCGATACCACGGCGGAAGAATCGTCAGTTCAAGTACTTCCTGACTGGGAATCCAACTACCGTCCTTTGCGGTACAGGAAGCCATGATTTTATAACTCCCCGGTGGCAGTGAGCGTATAGCCAGTTCGGGATTGTAAGATTCGATTTGC
This sequence comes from Bacteroides congonensis, assembly GCF_900130125.1. Taxonomy (GTDB): domain Bacteria; phylum Bacteroidota; class Bacteroidia; order Bacteroidales; family Bacteroidaceae; genus Bacteroides; species Bacteroides congonensis. Next base: position 451,045 of record NZ_FQXY01000007.1, on the reverse strand, counting down.
TGGTCGTTCAGCCCTTCTATCTGGTATTTATATACTTTTTGGCGGAAGATATCTTCCTCTTTTGACATCACCCGGATAGTAATATTACTGTTCCAGGGTGCGGTGATTCCTTTCGGATTGCCGCTCAACTCATTATTGCCGGACTCTCCGTTGATAATGACATCCGACAACTGGAGTTGGGGAAGTTCGGATGTCGTTAAAGGAAGGTTGCTGTTGATATGCAGCAGACCTTTTACCCCGCCCATATATACCTCTCCCTGCATGCTCAATAGCTGGGGCTTGGAAAGGTATTCGTTTAGGATGACGCCGTCGGATTCTCCGAACAGGACAAACTTCTTTTCCTTAATCAACCAGGCGAATAACATACTGTCGGCTCCTATCCATACTTTTCCCTGCTGGTCACATACTATCAGGGTGATTTCGCCGAACAGGGAAGTCGGTATCGGAGTCTTTGTCTTTGTACTGGGGCTGTAATGCACCAATCCGTAATTGTTTCCAATCCAGAAATTGCCCTCTTCGTCCCGTGAAACAGAATTGATAATCGTGTCTTTCTGACAAGAGTACAGGGCTTTCAGCCGGTTTGTACGGTTATCCAGTTCATAAATATGCTTTGTATCGCTCAGATAAGTATGCTCCTGATAATTGCCGATTGGTAGGAGAGCACCGATGATATCCTGTCCTTCCTGTTCTGTAGCGATGCTGAAAGTTTGCTCTTTCAGGTTGTACTTATAAATATGCTCCCCTAGAAATAGGATACTATGCGGTGTGTTTTGTAATAAATTCACGGCTTTTCCCCGGTTGCAGAGACGAGCGTTTGTTTCAGCATCGACAATGGTGAAAGGTTGTTTTTCTCCGGTTGCCGGATTGAAAATGAATACTCCCTGCGAGAAAAGGGAAATCAATAATTTGCCGGGAGTAAACGCGCAGATAGACGCCACCTTATCTTCCCAAGTCGAAGGGTAATGAGTGAATTTCTCCGTAAGCGGATTGAAACTGTTTATACCGCCTCCGTCCGTGCCTATCCATATCCGGCTTTCTGATTCCTGGAAAAGACTCAGGACAGTAGCGTTGCTTAGTCCGCGGTCATTGCCGGGCAATACGTCCTTATAAGTTTTCATGGAAACTTCCCGGATGCTGATTAGCCCGTTGCGGATGCTGCCTGCCCATATATTATTGTTCCGGTCGTTGTAAAGACATAAGATAGAATTGGCGGGAAGTGAATAATTATCCCTTCCGGGGATATGTTCCAAAAGAGAAAATTGTCCCGTTTCCGGGTCGAGGATATTGATGCCGCCCCCGTCTGTTCCAATCCATATTTGCCCTTCCCGTTCGGCAAGGCTTAATACGACGTTGTTGCTCAGGGATGAATTGCGGGTAGTGTAAGTGCCCAGTAATTTGCCGTCACGGGTCAGGCAATTCAATCCCCCGTTGTAAGGAGCTACCCATATCCTTTTTTGTGAGTCTATGAGCACATTCATGATTTCCTTTCCGCAATCGAAAGGCGGACGGCTGCATTTTCCGGTCTTCAGGTCGAGCAGGAGCAGGCCTTGCCACCGGCTGCAACAGAGTAGTGTATGTTCGTCCCAAAGGCTCAGCAGGGTGACATTGTAATTGGACACCAGGTCGAATGATTGCAGGAGACGGAAAGAGGTATCCTGGTAGTTATAGAAAAATATCTTGTTTTTCGAGCCGAACAAGACTCCGCCTTTAGTCAGGCAAACGGAATAAACGATGATGTTATTTCCTGTTTCATTTACCGGTATGAAGAAATCATCACTCTGCCGCTGATAGCGTGCCACTCCCTTATCCGTCAGAATCCATATGTTATTCTGTTCGTCTTCTATCATCTGATAGATTAGGTTATGAGGAATGGAGTGAGGGTTATCAGCCTGATGAACGTATTTCTTAAGTTCATGTCCGTCGTATCGTCCCAAACCGGAGCGTGTTCCTATCCATACGAAGCCTTGTTCGTCCGTCAGGATACACCTCACCGTGGAAGGCAATCCGTCTTTCAGGGAGATTTGCTTATAGTAATAGTGTCCGGCTTGAAGGGGGAGAATGCCGGCAAGCTGTATGATAAATGCAGTACATAGTAGTATCAGAATTCTTTTTTTCATGGAATCAGGTCAGTTTAACTGAAACAAAGATAGTGTATTCGGATGAATATTACTTGAATCAGACCCCTTATTTTTTAGTTATTATCCCTATCTTTGCCCGAAAATATACGAGACTATGATTACCGGAGAACTACAGAAACTTTATCAGGCATATACGGGCGTCCCCGCAGAGAATATAACAGAACTACCGTCTTCCGGCTCCAACCGCCGCTATTTCCGGCTGACAGGCGTACAGACATTGATCGGAGTGTATGGAACTTCCATTGACGAGAATGAAGCTTTTCTCTATATGGCAGCTCATTTCCGCAAAAGCGGTCTGCCTGTTCCCGAAGTCCATATCGTGTCGGATGACAAGGCCTGTTACCTGCAAGAAGATTTGGGCGATACCTTATTATTCCATGCCATTGAAAAAGGGCGTGCCACCAGTGTATTCTCAGAAGAAGAAAAAGAGTTGCTTCGCAAGACGATTCGGCTGCTTCCCGCCATCCAGTTTGCCGGAGCCGACGGGTTCGATTTTTCCCGTTGCCATCCCCAGCCGGAGTTCAACCAGCGTTCCATTCTCTGGGATTTGAATTACTTTAAATACTGTTTTCTTAAAGCTACCGGAATGGAGTTTCAGGAAGACAAACTGGAAGATGATTTCCAGAAAATGAGTGATGTCCTGCTCCGCAGTTCTTCCGCTACATTTATGTATCGTGATTTTCAGAGCCGCAATGTGATGATAAAGGACGGGCAGCCTTGGTTCATTGACTTTCAGGGCGGACGTAAAGGCCCGTTTTATTATGATATTGCCTCTTTCTTGTGGCAGGCAAAGGCGAAATATCCCGACAGCCTTCGTAAGGAACTATTACAGGAATACATAGAAGCCCTCCGTAAATATCAGCCGATTGACGAGCCTTATTTCTATAGCCAGCTCCGTCATTTCGTTCTTTTCCGTACCTTGCAGGTGCTCGGCGCTTACGGATTCCGTGGTTATTTCGAGAAGAAACCTCATTTTATCCAAAGTGTCCCTTATGCCATCGCAAATTTGCGCGGACTGCTGAAGGAAGATTATCCGGAATATCCGTATCTCTGCAAAGTTCTGCGTGAACTGACCGGATTAAAGCAATTCACAGATGATTTGAAAAAGCGTCAACTGACCGTCAAAGTAATGAGTTTTGCTTATAAGAAAGGCATTCCCGACGATCCGACAGGCAATGGGGGCGGTTATGTCTTTGACTGCCGTGCCGTGAATAACCCCGGAAAATATGAACGATATAAGCCTTTTACCGGATTGGACGAACCTGTAATCACTTTTCTCGAAGAAGACGGGGAGATACTTCATTTCCTCGACCATGTATATGCTTTGGTCGACGCTTCCGTGAAACGGTACGTGGAACGGGGATTCAGTAACCTGTCTGTCTGCTTCGGTTGTACCGGCGGACAACATCGTTCCGTTTATTCAGCCCAGCATCTGGCGGAACGTCTGAACCGGAAATTCGGAGTGAAAGTGGAACTGGTGCACCGTGAACAGAATATAGAACGTACGTTTGAAGCAACAACTGTGTAGAAGAGGTATGAAAGCTATGATATTCGCTGCCGGTTTGGGCAGCCGCCTGAAACCGTTGACCGACACCATGCCCAAAGCTCTTGTCCCCGTAGCCGGACGGCCGATGTTGGAACATGTTATCCTCAAACTGAAAGCATCCGGCTTTACGGAAATAGTGATTAACATCCATCACTTCGGGGGACAGATACTTGATTTCCTGAAAATGAACGATAATTTCGGGCTTGCCATACATATCTCCGACGAACGTGACCTGTTGCTTGATACGGGAGGAGGTATAAAGAAAGCCCGTACTTTCTTTGAGAATTCTAATGAACCTTTCCTGATTCATAATGTAGATATTCTTTCGGACATTGATTTGAAAAAGCTCTATGATTATCACCTGCAAGATGGAGGGGCAGCCACTTTGCTTGCCAGTCGGCGCAAAACTTCCCGTTATCTCCTTTTTGATACGGACAAGAGACTTTGCGGGTGGATTAATAAAGATACGGGACAGGTGAAACCGGAAGGCTTCCTGTATAATCAGTCCCTTTATCAGGAATATGCATTCAGCGGTATCCATGTACTTTCTCCCGTTATTTTTCAATGGATGGATGCGCCGCGTTGGGAAGGCAAATTCTCCATAATGGATTTTTATCTTGCCACGTGCCGGCAGGTAAATTACTCCGGTTGCTTGACTGGGAATTTGCGATTAATAGATATTGGCAAACCGGAGACATTGTCCGAAGCGGAAGATTTTATGTACCGAAGTTCTATATAGAGACACCTAAAGGGGCTATTTGCCCCTTTTATTATTATGTAACAACAGATTTATGTAACTTTACCCGGCTGAAACAAACAAGATTGTAATATTACACAAATTTTGCTACATGGAAAAAGAATATTCCCGGGCTTTGGTGAATGAGATAACTGATGATTTATTGCATAATATCTTTAATGACTTGTCTGTAGGTCTGGAGTTATACGATAAGGATGGTCTTATGATAGATGTCAATTACTCACGGTTGAAATCTATGGGGATAAAAGACAAAAAAGACATTCTGGGGCATAATTTATTTGACTATACAAGTTTCTCCGATGAAATCAAGGCACAGATCAGGAAAGGAGAAACTGTACGTTTTGTGGCGAAATACAATTTTGATACTTTGCGCCGTCTTTTTCCTACCACCTTGTCCGGTATCAAATTCTTTGAGTTTACTGTTTCTTTCGTACACAATGAGAGGGCTGAAATTACGAATTATCTGGTGATAACGCAGGATGTCACCGAACGTGTCTTGTGGCAAGATAAATATGATAACCTTTACGAAGAGGCCGTGCGCTCGAAAAAGGAACTTCTTGAAAGCGAACAAAGGATGATCCAGTTGAACCGTCAGAATGAGTTGGTATTGAATAATATTAATTCAGGTCTGGCATATATCGCGAACGATTATATAGTACAATGGGAAAACATCTCACTTTGCAGCAAGAGCCTTTCTTATGAAGCTTATAAGACTGGAGAACTTTGCTACATGACAGCGCATAATCGTAATACTCCTTGTGAGAACTGTGTAATGCAGCGTGCACGTCAATCCGGTCAGGTAGAATCCATATTATTCAATCTCGATAATAAGCACGTCATCGAAGTATTTGCTACTCCTATATTCAACGAACAGGGGGATATTGACGGTGTCGTAATCCGTGTGGATGATGTTACCGAACGGCAGCATATGATAGGTGAACTTGAAAAGGCAAGAAGCCGTGCCGAGCAATCCGATAAATTGAAATCCGCTTTTCTGGCGAATATGAGTCACGAAATCCGTACGCCGTTAAACGCTATCGTCGGTTTCTCTGACTTGTTGATGGTGACAGACGATGATGAAGAAAAAGAAGAGTACGTCCAAATCATTAATGCTAATAACGAATTGCTTCTGAAACTGATTAATGATATTCTGGATCTTTCGAAAATAGAAGCCGGCTCGGTAGAGTTGAAGTACGAAGAGTTTGATTTGACTGTCTATTTTAATGAATTGACTGCTGTCATGCAACAACGTGTCACTAATCCTCAAGTCCGTCTGGTAGCCATGAATCCTTATGAAACTTGTATCGTCCGTCTGGATAAGAACCGCTTGGCGCAGATTCTCATGAATTTTGTAACCAACGCTATCAAATATACCGTCAAGGGGATTATTGAAATGGGGTATGAGAAAATAGACGGTAATATTCGTTTGTATGTCCGGGATACAGGTATCGGCATACCCGAAGATAAAAAAGATAAGGTATTCCACCGTTTTGAGAAACTGGATGAATTTGCACAGGGAACCGGACTGGGACTGTCTATTTGTAAAGCTATCGTTGAGGCTTGTGGGGGAGAAATAGGATTCGAGTCTGAATATGAAAAAGGTTCTTTCTTCTGGGCGGTTTTGCCTTGTCGGTTTGAATCGGCTGCCGGTGGAGCGGAATCTTCCCGACAGAATCGTGGAAAGGGCATGGAGAAGGAGAAAGGGCTTTCTCTTGTTTCCGAAGATACTGTGAAACTTAAGAAGAAGGTGCTTGTAGTGGAAGATATTCAGAGTAACTTTTTCCTCGTATCTTCTATCTTGAAAAACCGGTATCAGTTATTGCATGCTCCGAATGGGCAGAAAGCTGTTGAAATTGTCCGGACTCAACCGGTAGACCTTGTGCTGATGGATATGAAGATGCCGGTCATGGACGGACGTACTGCGACTGCCGAGATTCGTAAGTTCAATACTCAGATTCCTATTATCGCCTTGACTGCTCATGCTTTTGACGCAGACCGGGTGGCGGCTCTGAAAGTGGGTTGCGATGATTATCTGGTGAAACCGATTAATGGGGCGAAGCTGATGCAGACTTTGAAAGAATACGGCTGTTGAAGTGAATCAGATTAAAAATGTGCTGACCTGAAAAAATGTATATTTTCTCCTTGTAGATTTTTATATATCAATCGCTTGTTCATAGTGAAAGGAAAAACGTCCGGAATTTGGGATGATGTAAATCCGAAGTGCCTGTGATATCCTGTTTGTGGAATTAGAAAGTATGCTAATTTTTTATATTTGCATCAATTTGCTTCTATTCTATAGGGATGTGTATTCATATGGTTGTTTTGGGACTTTCTCATATCTGAGATAAACTAGCGCTCAAATGCTCTTTTCGGAGAGCTGTTATAGCCTGGTCGGTGAGCAGGAAGAGGTTCCCCGGTGAGCAACAAAGTGTTCCACACCGAGGAACAAAGTGTTTCTCGGTGTGGAAACGAATTTATTTCACCGGAAAGAATGTATATTATTAGAGAATAGATGCAATATTCTCTTAGTTATCTGTATATATATGTAATTTGAAGATGTGTTTTTGTTCGGGAAGCTCTGTGCCAAGCGATTTTATTTTTCCTATAATCTTAAAAATGGAACATTTTTTCATATCCGGCAAATCTTATATATCCGGCAATGAGAATTATAATGTCGAAAAAGAATAGCTTGAATGGAACTATATTCCATAGGATATGTTATCTTTGCTATAAAAATAGAATATCATGTCCAGATATGTCAAGGATCGCACGCTTTATTATGTTTGTCGTGCAGTGAGCCGGCAGATTGAATCGCCTTCCTCAAAAGAAGTTCCTGTTCCGGAAGATCCGATGACTGCAAGAGAACCACTTGTTGCGTATGGGAAACAGTATAGATTACCTACTATATATGGAATCTTTCTAATGAATTTCAAAGAGGAAAATTTAGAGGCGAAGTTCCGTACGGATACGGTTCTTTCTGATCGTGATACAGGGAAAATTATTAATCCGCATCTCCGGCAAATTTATTTGCAATTTCCTTATTTTACTAAGGATCTATCGGACTGCCATACATTATATGATAAATTAATTTATGCACTGAAGAATATGAGCAATTGGAACAGAATGCCGGATGCTTTGAAAGAACAAGTGTTTGAACATCTGGCGAGATTGGCAGCAGTTGCCGATCTTTCGGAAGAAAACCGCATCGCTTATGATAAGGCGTTGGATCGGTATAGGGTCAACCTGATTGTGGAAGAGGATGAGCGGCGTAGAAATGAAGAGATGCGTAGAAAAGCTGCTGAAGAAGGGATGAAGGAAGGAATGAAGGAAGGCAGAAGAGAAGGAATAAAAGAAGGTAGAAAAGAAGGAATAAAAGAAGGGCTTGAGAAAGGTGAGAAAAAGAAACAGCTCGAAATTGCATGTAATTTGAAAAAAGCCGGAATCTCTATTGAGGTTATAGCTGTATCTACAGGATTAACCATAGAAGAAATAGAAACTATTTAATTTGCTGTTATAGCAATTATATTTGAAAAATATAAATATGGAAGGCGGGAATATTCGGAAACGAATATTCCCGTTTTCTTTTTTTGATTCGAAAGATGTTCAAAGATGTCTGTTATCCTTGTATTAGCCGATGAAATGGACGATTTTAGACAAATTTGGATATAAATTAGTGATTCTGGAACATTCTATTTTAATACCATTCCTAATTTTGTGACCGAAAGAGTTATTCAGCGAGAACTCTGATATACTTTTCAGACTTAGAATGTTTTGGGATTTATTTTTGTTAGCTAATAAATAAAATCTTTATTATTAAATGTAATATTATGAAAGAAAAGAAGCTTATGAAAAAACAAAGCTGCTTTGTTGTTCTTCTGCTGCTCCTCTTGTTATTTCCTTCAGGAGCATTTGCACAGCAACAGATGATTAAGGGACAAGTGGTAGACGATAAGGGGGAAACCATTATCGGTGGCACAGTCATGGTTAAAGGAACACAGGAAGGTACTCTGACTGATATTGATGGAAATTTTTCTGTCAAAGGAAAAGTCGGTGATATCTTAACTATTTCTTATGTTGGTTTTTCTCCTTTGACGGTAAAAGTGACCAAACTCGACGGTAATCGTTTCGTAATGAAAGAAGATACCAAAGTTCTTGATGAGGTCGTTGTAGTAGGTATGGACAAACAGAAACGTAACACTATTACGGCTGCCGTGGCTACTGTGAAATCAGATGCAATTGTTAATCGTCCGGTAACTGACGTGACTAGTGCGTTGCAAGGTAACGTGGCAGGTTTGAACTTCGCATCGGATGCGGCAGCAGACGGTGTCGGTGGTGAAACGGGTGCGGAAATCAAGTTTAACATTCGTGGTGTGGGCTCTATCAATGGTGGTGAACCTTATGTATTGGTAGATGGTGTAGAGCAAAGCATGCAGAATGTAAATCCTGCTGATATTGAAAGTATCAGTGTCTTGAAAGATGCTTCGGCTTCGGCAGTTTATGGTGCTCGTGCCGCTTATGGTGTAGTATTGGTAACTACTAAAAGTGGTAAAAAAGAGAAAACGCGCGTTACCTATCGTGGAACTGTCGGATTTAGCTCTCCTATTAATATGCCGCAAATGATGAACTCATTGGAATATGCGAACTACTGTAATCAACGTGATGTGAATATGGGCCGTTCTCCACAGATTGCAAACTCTACTATTGAAAAAATCCGGGGATTTATGAGTAATCCTTATTCAGCTGAATTTCCGGGAATTGGTGTCAACCAGGCCGGTGACGGATGGGCAGCTGCCGATAACGTACAATACGCTAATACAGACTGGTTTGATTTCTATTTTAAAGATCGTGCTCTTCGTCATTCACACAATGTAAGCATACAAGGCGGTTCGGAAAAAGCTACCTATTATGTGGGATTGGGCTATACCTATCAAGAGGGTTTGATGGATAAGGTGCAGGATGACTTGAAGAAATATAACGTCAACACAAAATTCTCTGTTACAGCAACTGACTGGTTGAAATTTAATTTCAATAATAATGTAACATTGAATATCATTAATCGTCCGATGGCCAACCAGACCATCTTTTATGGGACGATAGCCAATACGGCTCCAACCCGTGTCACTCAGCTTCCGGTGGAAGACCCCACTCTTGCGACTCCAACCTGGAATGAACAATTGTATTTGAAGCAATCCAATTACAATCAGAATCGTGTTTCGGATGCAATGTCTTTCTCCGCTATTATTACCCCTCTGCAAGGATGGGATATCATGGGAGAAATGAAGGCTCGTTTGGATGTTGAAAATAATAGCTTTAAATTAGGAAAAGCCAATTATATGCAGCCCAACGGACAGGTCATTGAAGTGGCAGGAAACCGTCAGGGCTATCAGTATCCTGGTATGAGATGGCAAAACACGCGTTTAGGTTCATTGACGAGAGGTAGTGCTTTCAATTACTATTTGTCTCCCAGTGTATCTACCGCTTACACCAATCAGTGGGGAGACCACTTCTTCAAAGTATTGGCTGGTTACCAGATGGAATTACAAGAAAATTCCAGTGAATTTATGTACAAGGATGGTATGCTGAGCAATGATATCTATTCATTTGATAATGCCAGCGGAACGCTATATTCCGGTGAAGCTCGTACACATTGGGCTACCATGGGATTCTATGCCCGTATGAACTGGAATTATAAGAACGTTTACTTCCTGGAGTTCAGTGGTCGTTATGACGGTTCGTCTCGTTTTGCTCCCGGGCATCGTTGGGGGTTCTTCCCCTCTTTCTCTGCCGGTTATGATATAGCTCGTACAGATTATTTTACGAAGTTAAGTTTACCTGTTTCACAATTGAAGGTGCGCGTGTCTTACGGACGTTTGGGCAATCAGAATGGAGCCGGATTGTATGATTATCTGGGAGTGATGAATCTCGATCCCAATAACGTGAACGCATGGTTGCTACCCGGATCAGGCGATGGAATCAATAAAGGAACTATAGCTTTGACTCCTAAAATGGTCAGCCCATATATTACATGGGAAAAAGTGGATAATGCCAACTTGGGATTAGACCTTATGTTGCTGGATAATCGTTTGTCTGTCACATTTGATATTTATCAGCGTACAACAAAAGACATGATTGGCCCGGCTGAAGCTATTCCTGCAATTAGCGGTATCTCACCGGACGACCGGGCGAAAATCAATAATGCAACTCTTCGTAACCGTGGTTGGGAGTTTTCTATCAATTGGCAAGACAAATTGAAATGTGGCTTTAGCTACGGAGTCGGTTTCAATCTGTTTAACTATAAAGCAGTTGTCACTAAATACAATAATCCGGAAGGCATTATATACAATAACCATACAGGTTTGGAACGTAACAAAGGTTACTATGAAGGTATGGATATTGGTGAAATCTGGGGATTTGAAGCAAATGATTTGTTTATGACCAACCAGGAAATAGATGCTTATCTGAACAGCAAAGACCTGTCATTCTTTAAGAGTGATAACCTTTGGCAAGTGGGTGACCTGAAATTCCTTGATACGAATCGGGATGGTAAGGTAGATCCGGGCAAAGGTACGCTGAACGATCATGGCGACCTGAAGATAATCGGTAATGCTACTCCGAAATATTCATTCGGTATTAATCTGAATGTAGGTTATAAAGGTTTCTCTGTCTCTACTTTGTTGCAGGGAGTTGCTAAACGTGATTTTGTGTTGTCGGGGAGTACCTATCTCTTTGGCGGAAAGAACTTCTTCAAAGAGCATCTTGATTACTTCAGTCCGCAAAATCCGAATGCTTACCTGCCACGTCTTACAGACCCCAAAACTATAGATTATAATACCAATATCGGTTATAATACATCCCGCTATCTGGTCAACGCGGCTTATATGCGAATGAAGAACTTGATGGTGTCTTATACATTTGATAAGAAACTGTTGAAAGCGATCAAACTCGAAAATCTGCGGGTATATTTCACTTGCGACAACTTGTTTACTATCAGTAAACTGCCAAAATCATTTGACCCTGAAACGCTGAATCAGGTAAATACATGGGCAGGTGGTAGTAATGCGACAGCTCCGGGCCTTACTTCCGCTTCCAACGAAAATGGTAACGGTAAAGTATACCCGATGAACAGAAACTTTGTATTTGGTCTTGATTTTACCTTTTAATTAATAGTATGAGAAATATGAAAATATCTTATTTATACATCGTATTGATAGCGGGTATCGGAACGTTGTTTTCTTCCTGTTCTGATTTTCTGGACCGTGAACCGATAACCGTGCCCAATAATGAAACGTTCTTGTCAGGCGAAACGCAAGTACGCAGTTATATCAATGGTCTTTATACGGCACTTCCATCATTGGCAAAGTTCGGAATGGGAGTGCGTGGAGAAGAAAAGAATAGTGATAATATTCTTTCCGAGATTTACGACAAGCGTTTGAATGGTGAGGAAACATTGTTTTCCAGTAATGAGGCATGGGAGACAGGTTATAAGAATCTGCGTAATGTGAATTATTTCTTTCACTATTATCAAGTACCGGCATCGCAGGAAACAGATGAAGTGAAGTCTTTGAAAGGAGAAGCATACTTCTTGAGAGCTTATTGGCATTTCGTACAGTTGAAAAAGTTTGGCAGTATTCCTATTATGGATGCTTACTGGGACAATCAGGCTACTATTGCCGGTTTGCAGATTCCGCAGAAGGACCGTGGAGAGGTTGCTAAATTTATCTTGGAAGATTTGAATACTGCTAAGGAGCTTCTTTATAAAAGAACCAAATACAGTGGCTTGCGCATTTGCAGAGAAGCTGCGATGTTACTTGCCATGCAAGTGGCGCTCTATGAAGGCTCATGGGAGAAATATCACAAGAATGATGAATTTGCGGCAGCTACCTATCAATCAGATTACTTCTTTGGTGAAGTGATGAAATGGGGAGACTTGCTTTTTGCTGAAGGCATACAACTGAATACCGACGAGACGGATAAAAACGCAGTCAACCCGGGCGATGCTTATGGTCATTTGTTCAATCAAAATGATTATTCCAATACTCCTGAGGTATTGCTTTGGAGAAAATACTCTATCGTTGATGGTGTATTCCATGCTTTGACCGGTTTATTAGGTGGAGGAGTTGTAGACCAGGATGGTCCAGCCGGTGTATCCGGAGACTTGGTGAATACCTATTTGAATAGAGACGGTAGTTTTATCGATCCTAAAGATGAGAAGTTTAAAGACTTCAATGAAACATTCGCCGGCAGAGACTTACGTCTTACTGAAACGATTATGAGTACCGGATATAAATTCAAGTCTACTGCCAAAGGCTCTCATCCGATGAATGTACAGGATGCTGCAACGAGTACGGAAAAAATCACATCTCCTTTCTTGACAGGTGATGGTAATGCTAAAAATGTGACCGGCTATCATATCCGTTTGGGAGTGGATACTACTTATGTTTCCGGCGATTGTGAGACAGGACTTGTGATGATGCGTTATGCTGATGCATTGTTGTGCTATGCCGAGGCTGCTGCAGAGCTTGGCAAATGCGATGATAAAGTATTGGAGAAGACCATAAAGCCTTTGCGTAAGCGTGCGGGAGTAGATTATGTAGCCCCTTCTAAAGATGTTAACTTCACCGATTATGGTTATGAATTGACACCGCTCATGCAGGAAATCCGTCGTGAACGCCGCGTGGAGCTTGCTTTGCAGGGATACCGTCTGGACGACCTGATGCGTTGGGCAGGTGCCAAGGTTGTAGTTGGCAAACGTGGTAGAGGAGCTTATTTGGGCGAAGATGGTATTCTGTACAAATCGTTTACAGAAGATAAGTACGAAGCATTGTCTACGGTATTGGTAGATGGTGACGGATGGATGGATCCTTTGCAGGAATTATTACCCGGTGGCTATCAATTCAATCCTGGGAGAGATTATTTATTGCCTATTCCGCCTAGTGAACTGAAGCTGAACAAGCAGATGAAACAGAATCCGGGCTGGGAATGATTAATGATTCTATAATAAAAGATATAGCATATGAAAAAGATTTTAAGAATGGCATATTTATGGACATTGCTGCTAGTTGTCGTGGGTCTGTCGGGATGTAGAGATGATGAACCTATAGCTCCGTTAGCTGAACCTGTTCCATTGAAAATGTCACTGAATAGTAAAGACTTAGTGATGGGAGAAGTGATGGAAATCACTTTTGACGTGACGGGTACGGAAGAAGGAAAGAAAGCGATGAATGAGGATTTGAATATCAGACTAAGCGCTAAGACGGATAGAGGTGCGGTAGATCAGCTACTCTTTGATGATTTTCCTGCTACGGTGACATTGAATAAGGGGGAGATTTCTAAAACTGTTCATGTTCCAGTAAAGCAAACAGGCATAAATAGAGAGCATAATGTTGAGTTATCAGCCTTTGCACGCGGATATAGGATGGCGGGCGCTTTACAGGTCGTTACAGTTAGTGATTTTCATTATTCAAAAGTCAGCATAAAAAACAATGCGGACAAGACTGTGAAGGAAGGTCAGTCATTTATATTGGTGGCTTCTGTTAACTCTAAATTGTTGGATGAACTTACAATAACTATTGAACCGAAAGAAGGTGAGGAAGAACGTTATGTAAACCTACCGTCAGAGTTGGTCATTCCAGCTGGAAAAAGTTCGGTGGAAAGTGCTCCTGTTATTATGAAGAAAGATGAAAATACCAAAGAAGATGAAGAACTCACTTTGAATCTTTCTACAATTCCTGTAGCAACTCGTTATCCGCTGAATGAGAAACAATTAATAATAAAGAAGATTGATGTTCATAAGAGTATGGATACAGAGGTGAGAGATGAACGTTGGTTATATGAAGATGCAGATTTATTATTTGTTTCAGAAAAGAATGAAGCTGCTTTGAAAAGTTGGGGGCAAACTAATTATACGGTAATGAAAGAAGGAGATCCTCATCCTAATAATGGTAATGTGCTCCCGAAGGGCAAATGGAAATTCTTCCGTGCATACGAGTTTCATAAGATTTCAGGATGTGTAATGTCAAAAGCAAGTAATGATGGAGAGTATACCAGTGAGGAGCATCCGGTTGGACTTGCCGACCAAAACACGGGAGCAGTGGAAACTCAAGGTGCTGTAGATAATGTTAAATTCTCTTGGGTGACTGATGAAGGTTATTTACGTATGATTTCGCTTAAAGATAAAGCAAAATCATCAAATACAGGCAATACTTTCGAATTTGGAACCTCCGCTTTTTATTCTTGTAAATTTCAGAGAGGAAATCCTAATAGTCCTACATGGCCTGCGGCTAATGTCCGTATTTATCCGGGGATGCGTATCGAAACACGTGCTCGTATAAGGGGGGCTCTCAATAGTGGCATGCTGCCTGGAATCTGGTTGCAAGGTAATGAACAAGTTGGTGGCAATGCACAGTGGAATGGATGGCCGGATTTTGGAGAAATTGACGTAATGGAGAATAATACGAAACATCCTACTATGAGTTACAGAACAAGTGTTGAACAAACTTTCCATTTAGGAGATATTACTCCGAATACTGGAAAGAGCAAAATATCACCCACTGTTGCTGTCACAGACATAGCCGGAACTATTGGCGAATTCCATATTTATTGGGTGGAATGGGTAGATAACCAGACGGTTCGTATGGGAGTGAATGGGAAACAAACCATTGAACTCACTCAAGCAGACGCGGAACGTCAGGGGGCGCGTTGGCCTTTTACAGATCAAGTGAATAGCGAAGGATTGTATTACATTTTAACTATGATGTTTTTACATAAAGCTAAACCAGATTATCCATCTATGGAAATGAGTTATTTGACAGCTAGAAGAATGCTCAAAAACAATCCTGATGCATTGATTCCTCGTATGGAGATAGACTGGGTACGCTTCTATGTTGATGATACCTATACGGATCATGGTATGCCATGGAGAGATGATGTCATTCTTTATTAATAAACAGAATAATAAACCTTTTTAAATAAAATAATAATATGAAGATCAAGACGATTTTATGTGCAGTATTTGCAGCAACTTTAATGGGTAGTTGTAATTATGATGATGGAGAATTGTGGGATGCAGTCAACGGGCAGGAAGAAAGAATCTCTGCTTTGGAGAAATGGCAGAAAACTGTGGTTGAACAATTGAACTCTTTGCAGGGGATACTGACTGCTACGGACTATATAACAGATGTAGACAAAGTAACAAAAGATGGAAAAGAAGGATATAAAATATCTTTCCTTCATGCAGCCCCTATTACATTATACTATAATGATGATAAAGAAGTAAGCGGCACTGGTGAAAATGTCATTGGTGTGGCAGAGGAAGACGGTACCGGTAAATGGTATTGGACTTTAGACGGTGAAGCTTTGAAAGTTGATGGCAAGACTGTATATGTGAATGGTGGAGATGATATTAAGGTGGAAGTAAATGCAGACGGTTCTACAAAACTGACTATTGGCGATAATCCAGTGACGGTTCCCGGGCCTATTACCCACCCTGTAACGGGAGTTGCTGAATCAGGTAATGTGGTAACTGTTACATTAGATGGAGGTACAACCATTGAGCTACCTAAGTATCTGAATCTGAATACTCTTTTGTTAGACGGATATAGCAAGGGGACAGCTGGAGAACAAATATATGAATTGAATCTTCCTGAAGGCTATATTATAAAATTGCTGGATGCAGTTCCTGAAAATTGGACTATAGAAGTAAATAATTCCACGTTGAAGGTGGTTTATCCAAGTATAGGGGAAACGGTAGTTACTTTCTTGATTTCAGATGGAAAAACCCAGACAGTGATGAAAACTGTTACTTTCAAAGCGGCAGCAGATCCGGGAAATATATGGGTTGCTATTGAGTATAAAGGGACGGCTATTGAAATACCTAGTGGTGCAGTTAGTATAAAAGTAACAACGCCTTCCACTGTTGCTACCGGTGCTCTTCGAGATAATATCTGTAAACCTTTGAAAGAAACAAAAAGCGTGGTAAATATTGATTTGTCAGGTGTGCTACTTACTACCGCTTTCCCTGCTAACGCATTTTACATGAGTACTCCTGTTCCTGAAACGGATTATAATACATCTATAGAAACCATTATTCTTCCGGAAGGTAACTATCCAAATATATTTGGAACAGCATTTAAAAATTGTAGTGCTTTGAAAAGTGTGACAATTAACACGTCAAGTACTATACCAGCAACAAACTCTGCTACTTGGTTTGTGGGCTGTACTGCATTAGAATCTATTTTTGTACCTACAGATAAAGTAGAAACATATAAATCTACTTGGGATTCTAGCTTGACCAATTTTATCAAAGCGATTGAATGAGCATATTTATTTGATCTCTAGAATTAAAATAATTGAATGTCGGGAGTAATGTCTTTAATATATGCATTATGCTTCCGACATTCTTTTTAGCATTTGAGAAATATAGCAAATTTCGTGATTGATTCATGCAGAAATGGAGATTTTTGGAAATTAATTGGTAATTTGTGGAAGCCGATTTTGCCTTTCTTTCCCTATCTTTGTTGTTACTTATCTAATATAAAATTGTTTTATGGAAAAACTGCAATCAAACTTATTCTTTCCTTTGGCAGGAGTAGCTGCCGTAGCTTCCCTTGCTTCCTGTTCAAACAAGCAAAAGCCTGCGGAGCAGAAACCTTTGAATATCGTCTACATTATGACAGACGATCACACGGCTCAAATGATGAGCTGTTACGACACACGCTACATGGAAACACCGAACCTCGACCGCATTGCTGCCGACGGTGTACGTTTTACTCAGAGTTTTGTAGCGAATTCTTTAAGCGGTCCCAGCCGCGCCTGCATGATAACGGGCAAACATAGCTGTGCCAATAAATTCTATGATAATACCACCTGCGTATTCGACAGTTCTCAACAGACTTTCCCGAAACTGTTGCAGAAAGTCGGTTACCAGACCGCATTGGTGGGCAAATGGCATCTCGAGAGCTTGCCTTCCGGTTTTGATTACTGGCAGATTGTCCCTGGACAAGGTGACTACTACAATCCGGATTTCATCACGCAAAACAATGACACTGTCCAAAAACACGGATACATCACAAACCTTATCACTGATGATGCTATCGACTGGATAGAAAACAAACGTAACCCGGAGAAACCTTTCTGTCTCCTGATTCATCACAAGGCGATTCACCGTAACTGGCTGGCGGATACTTGCAATCTGGCTTTGTACGAAGATAAAACCTTCCCGCTTCCGGATAATTTCTTTGACGATTACGAAGGACGTCCTGCCGCTGCCGCACAAGAGATGAGTATCGTAAAGGACATGGACATGATTTATGACCTCAAAATGCTTCGTCCCGATAAAAAGTCCCGTCTGAAATCCTTGTATGAGAAATATATTGGTCGCATGGACGAAGCGCAACGTGCCGCATGGGACAAATTCTACACCCCGATAATAGACGATTTCTATAAACAGAACCTGCAAGGCAAGGAACTGGCCAACTGGAAATTCCAGCGTTACATGCGCGACTATATGAAGACCGTGAAATCACTGGACGACAATGTAGGCCGTGTACTTGACTACCTGAAAGAGAAGGGATTACTTGATAACACGCTCGTTGTCTACACTTCCGACCAAGGATTCTACATGGGCGAACACGGTTGGTTCGACAAACGCTTCATGTACGAAGAATCCATGCGCACTCCGCTTATCATGCGTCTGCCGAAAGGATTCGACCGCAGGGGAGACATCACCGAAATGGTACAAAACATCGACTATGCGCCCACTTTCCTCGAACTGGCGGGAGCAGAAATACCTTCCGATATTCAAGGTGTATCCCTTGTCCCTTTGTTGAAAGGCGAACAGCCGGAAGAGTGGCGGAAAGCCCTCTACTATCATTTCTACGAATATCCCGCGGAACACATGGTAAAACGCCATTACGGTGTACGTACAGACCGCTATAAACTGATTCATTTCTATAATGACATCAACTGGTGGGAACTCTACGACCTGCAGGCAGACCCGTCGGAAATGCACAACCTCTACGGGCAGCCTGAATACGAACCGGTAGTGAAAGAGCTGAAAGAAGAAATGCTGAAACTTCAGGAGCAATACAATGACCCAGTCCGCTTCTCACCGGAGAGAGACAAGGAATAATACCAATGTACATACACCATGAAAAGATACATCTTAATCATTCTCATACTGCTTTCGCCACTGACAGCGTTACTACAGGCAGATAACTTAACATCCCCTTTGATTTCGATAGTTCCACGCCCGACACAGATTGTGCCGGGTAGTGGCAACTTTACCTTTTCTGCCCGAACGGTGTTTGCGGTGGAAAATCAGGAACAAGCCGTGATTGTCCGCAATTTTATCGACCTGTTTACCCGTGCCGCCGGAATAACCCCCGCACTGAATGTCGGTAGCAAAGAAGGGCAAGTCCGTTTCGTGACCGATTCTTCTTTAAAAACCGAAGCGTATCTGTTGGAGATTGCACCGGAACAGATACTCATTAAGGCTTCGGATACAAAGGGATTTTTCTATGCCCTGCAATCTATCCGCCAACTTCTTCCTGCCGCCATAGAATCGGAACAACCGATGCGGAATGTCGCTTGGAACGTTCCTGCAATGACCATTCAGGATGAACCCCGTTTCGGTTTCCGCGGATTACTGTTGGATCCTGTACGTTGTTTTATCCCCAAAGAGAACGTTCTGCGAATCATCGACTGCATGGCGATGCTGAAGATAAACAAACTTCATTTTCATCTGACGGACGATAACGGCTGGCGGATTGAAATAAAGAAATATCCCCGTTTGACGGAAGTAGGGGCGTGGAGAGTGGATCATACCGATGTACCTTTCCACTCACGTCGCAATCCGGAACGGGGAGAACCCACTCCGATAGGCGGTTTCTACACACAGGAAGAGATCCGGGAAATTGTGGCCTATGCCGCCGACAGACAGATTGAAGTAATTCCGGAAATAGATGTACCGGCACACAGCAACTCTGCTTTGGCCGCCTATCCCCAATTTGCCTGTCCGGTTGTGAAAGACTTTATCGGTGTACTTCCCGGACTGGGAGGACGTAATGCCGAGATAATCTATTGTGCGGGAAACGATAGCGTATTTACCTTCCTGCAAGATGTTTTTGACGAAATTCTGACGCTTTTCCCTTCCCGCTATATTCACGTAGGTGGAGATGAAGCCCGGAAGACGAACTGGGAGAAGTGCCCGCTTTGCCAGAAACGGATGAAAAAGCAGCGTTTGGCCGATGAAGAGGATTTGCAGGGTTACTTCATGAAACGAATCAGTGATTATCTGCGTAAGAAAGGTCGTGAAGTGATTGGCTGGGATGAGTTGACAAACAGTTCTTTTCTTCCCGAAGAGTCCATTATCCTCGGTTGGCAGGGAATGGGAACGGCTGCTCTGAAAGCTGCCGAAAAAGGACATCGTTTTATCATGACTCCTGCACGTATCATGTACCTGATCCGTTATCAGGGACCGCAATGGTTTGAACCGGTCACTTATTTCGGCAACAATACCCTGAAAGATGTCTTTGATTACGAACCTGTACAGAAGGACTGGAAACCGGAATATGAATCGTTGCTGATGGGCATACAGGCTTGTATGTGGACAGAGTTCTGCAATAAGCCGGAAGACGTGGATTATCTCTTGTTCCCCCGTTTGGCAGCTTTGGCGGAAGTGGCATGGACGCCCGCAGGTACGAAAGACTGGTCCGGATTCTTGGAACGGATGGACGCATACAACGCGCATATTGCGGAAAAAGGAATTGTCTATGCCCGTTCAATGTATAACATACAGCAAACAGTGACACCGGTGGACGGACATTTGGAAGTGAATCTGGAATGTCTCCGTCCGGACGTGGAAATTCACTATACACTGAACGGAAGTGATCCGGCTATGTCTTCTCATCGTTACGACGGCCCTATCCGTGTGACGAAGACGCAAATGGTGAAAGCCGCTACCTTTATGAACGGCAAGCAAATGGGAGAAACCTTGGAACTGCAACTTACATGGAACAAAGCTACGGCAAAACCCTTGCTTGGCAATAGGAAGAACGAAATGTTATTAGTCAATGGATTGAGGGGGAGCCTGAAATATACTGATTTTGAATGGTGTAACTGGAACCGGAATGATTCCATATCTTTCACGATAGATTTGCTGGGTAAGGAGAAATTGAATAAATTTGCCATTGGCTGCATTACGAATTATGGAATGGGAGCGCACAAACCGAAAATGATTCGTGTGGAAGTTTCAGATGACAACAAGACATACCGTGCCGTAGGGGAACTGAATTTCTCTTTGGAAGAAATATATAAGGAAGGAACTTTCAGGAATGACTACTCGATGGATATGGGCGGAGTATCTGCCCGTTATGTCCGGGTGACGGCGAAAGGAGCGGGGATATGCCCCGACAGTCACGTCCGCCCCGGTCAGGAAGCGAGGGTTTATTTTGATGAGGTGATTATAGAATAGTAATCAAGTTGTTAAGAACGACAATTAAGTGCTTTTGCAAAACAATCTTATATAAACTAATTATGATGACATGCTTATGAATATTAGCTTTAAGAAACAAACTTTTTTACTTCTATTGGCAGGACTGGCTGCTACTCTGGCCTCTGCGCAGAAGCAACCGTTGCCCGAATGGCAAAGCCAGTATGCGGTAGGGCTGAACAAACTTGCCCCTCATACCTACGTATGGCCTTACGCCGATGCTTCCGATATTGAAAAGACGGGCGGATACGAGCAGTCTCCATTTTATATGAGCCTGAACGGAAAGTGGAAATTCCATTGGGTGAAGAATCCCGATAACCGTCCGAAAAACTTCTATCAGCCTTCCTATTATACCGGTGGTTGGGCGGACATCAACGTTCCCGGCAACTGGGAACGTCAGGGTTATGGCACAGCTATCTATGTCAACGAGACATATGAATTTGATGACAAAATGTTCAACTTCAAAAAGAATCCGCCACTGGTTCCTCATGCGGAGAATGAAGTCGGTTCCTATCGTCGCACGTTCAAAGTGCCTGCCGACTGGAAAGGCCGTAGGGTGGTACTGTGCTGCGAAGGTGTAATCTCTTTCTATTATGTATGGGTGAACGGGAAACTGCTCGGATACAACCAAGGCTCGAAAACAAATGCCGAATGGGATATCACGGATGTCCTGAATGACGGAGAAAATGTAGTGGCCTTGGAAGTGTACCGTTGGAGTTCGGGCGCATATCTGGAATGTCAGGATATGTGGCGCTTGAGCGGTATCGAACGGGATGTTTACTTATATAGTACTCCCAAACAGTACATTGCCGACTATAAACTGAACGCTTCTTTAGATAAGGAAAAATACAAGGATGGTATCTTCGGATTGGAAGTAACTGTGGAAGGCCCTTCCGCTACCGCCAGTTCCATTGCATACACATTGAAAGACGATTCGGGTAAAGCTGTCTTGCAGGATGCTGTTCAGATTAAATCCCGTGGATTGAGTAACTTCATCGCATTTGATGAAAAGAAGATTCCGAACGTGAAAGCTTGGAACGCAGAACATCCTAATCTTTATACATTGCTACTCGAACTGAAAGACGCCCAAGGTAACGTCACCGAACTGACCGGATGCGAAGTCGGTTTCCGCACTTCGGAGATCAAGGACGGACGTTTCTGCATCAACGGCGTTCCGGTACTGGTAAAGGGAACCAACCGCCACGAACACTCACAACTCGGACGTACAGTAAGCAAGGAACTTATGGAACTGGACATCAAACTGATGAAACAGCATAACATCAACCTTGTCCGAAACTCGCATTATCCCACCCATCCTTACTGGTATCAGCTTTGCGACCGCTATGGGCTGTACATGATTGACGAAGCAAACATCGAATCTCACGGCATGGGTTACGGCCCCGCTTCCCTTGCCAAAGACAGCACTTGGTTGACGGCTCACATGGATCGTACGCACCGTATGTACGAACGCTCCAAGAATCATCCGGCAATTGTTGTCTGGTCGCTTGGAAACGAAGCCGGCAACGGCATCAATTTCGAACGTACCTACGACTGGTTGAAATCAGTAGAAAAGACCCGCCCCGTACAGTACGAACGTGCCGAACTGAATTACAATACAGACATTTACTGTCGTATGTACCGCAGTGTGGATGAAATAAAGGCGTATGTAGCGAAGAAAGACATCTACCGTCCTTTCATCCTTTGTGAATACCTGCATGCAATGGGCAACAGTTGCGGCGGACTGAAAGAATACTGGGACGTCTTCGAAAACGAACCGATGGCGCAAGGTGGTAGCGTGTGGGACTGGGTAGACCAGTCATTCCGCGAAATAGACGAGAACGGAAAATGGTACTGGACTTATGGCGGTGACTATGGGCCGGAAGGGATACCGAGTTTCGGTAACTTCTGCTGTAACGGCTTGGTCGGTGCCGACCGTGAGCCGCATCCGCATCTGCTTGAAGTGAAGAAAGTTTATCAGAACATCAAGACTACGTTGCTTGACCGGCAGAACATGAAACTTCGTATCAAGAACTGGTACGATTTCTCCAACCTGAATGAATATATATTCCATTGGAATGTAACGACAGATAGTGGAGAAAGACTGGCGGAAGGTACAAATGTATTGGATTGTGAGCCACACGGCACAATAGACATACAGTTGGGCAATGTGCTTCTTTCGAAGAAGGATCGGGAAGCTTATCTGAATGTGAGTTGGACGCGTAAGGAAGATTCTCCGATGATAGCCAAAGACTGGGAAGTGGCTTATGACCAGTTTGTACTTTCCGGATATAAGGACTCCACGGCTCATCGTCCTCAAAAAGCAGGTGAGACTACCTTTACCGTTGATAAACAAACGGGAGCCTTGGCTTCTTTAAGTCTGGATGGCAGAGAGCTGCTTTCTACCCCAGTGACATTGAGCCTTTTCCGTCCGGCTACAGATAATGATAACCGTGACAAGAACGGCGCGCGTCTGTGGCGCAAAGCGGGGCTGGATAATATAACCCAAAAAGTCGTTTCACTGAAAGAAGGCAAGAACTCGACAACTGCCCGTGTAGAAGTTCTCAATGCGAAAGGACAGAAAGTTGGTACGGCTGACTTTATCTACGCACTGGACAAGAACGGTGCATTGAAAGTGAACACAACTTTTGAACCGGATACTGCAATCGTGAAATCAATGGCTCGTTTGGGATTAACCTTCCGCGTAGCTGATACTTACGACCAAGTTTCCTATTTGGGACGTGGTGACAATGAAACATATGCCGACCGTGACCAATCCGGCAGAATCGGACTGTACCGGACAACTCCCGAACGTATGTTCCACTATTATGTCGTTCCCCAGTCTACGGGCAACCGTACTGATGTACGTTGGGCGAAGTTCACGAATCACTCCGGTGAAGGTATCTTTGTTGAATCAAACCGTACTTTCCAGTTTAGTATGATTCCTTTCTCGGATGTATTATTGGAAAAAGCACGGCATATCAATGACCTGGAGCGTGATGGAATGTACACAGTACATCTCGACGCAGAGCAGGCAGGTGTGGGAACTGCTACCTGCGGTCCCGGTGTGTTGCCGCAATATTTGGTTCCAGTGAAGAAACAGAGCTTTGAATTCACCCTTTATCCGATTAAATGAGTTTAGAAACGATAGGTTATTAGATTATATAATTGGGGT
Organism: Bacteroides congonensis; assembly: GCF_900130125.1. Taxonomy (GTDB): domain Bacteria; phylum Bacteroidota; class Bacteroidia; order Bacteroidales; family Bacteroidaceae; genus Bacteroides; species Bacteroides congonensis. The sequence goes on along the minus strand of NZ_FQXY01000007.1, from coordinate 426,943 downwards.
GTGGGTTTCACGGTTTCTTTGAATATTGTCAGAAATATTCTGTTGGAGTAGTGAAATTCACATCTTTATGTTATCTTTGTGCTATCAGCATTAATTAAATATTATATCATGAACAAACTACTGACCGCCTTCTTATTATCCTCTGCCATAACATTGGGCATGCAAGCCCAGAAGAAAGAAAACTATTATGTGAAGCATGTCGAATTCCCTCAAAATGCTACTCTTGAACAGAAAGTGGATATGGCTGCACGTCTCGTACCCACCCCTCAACAATATGCTTGGCAACAAATGGAATTAACAGCTTTCCTTCATTTCGGTATCAATACCTTTACCGGACGTGAATGGGGAGATGGAAAAGAAAACCCCGCTATCTTTAACCCGACCGAGCTGGATGCCGAACAATGGGTAAGAACTCTCAAGGATGCCGGCTTTAAAATGGTACTTCTGACCGCAAAGCATCACGACGGCTTCTGCCTTTGGCCGACAGCCACTACTAGGCATTCCGTAGCTTCTTCCCCCTGGAAGAACGGACAGGGTGACGTAGTCAAAGAACTTCGGAAAGCCTGCGACAAATATGATATGAAATTCGGCGTCTACCTTTCTCCGTGGGATCGCAATGCGGAATGTTATGGAGACTCTCCCCGTTACAATGAGTTTTTTATCCGCCAGTTGACGGAGCTGCTTACCAATTATGGTGAAGTGCACGAAGTCTGGTTCGACGGAGCGAATGGGGAAGGGCCGAATGGAAAGAAACAAGTATATGACTGGGACGCTTTCTATAAAACCATCCAACGTTTGCAACCGAAAGCGGTAATGGCGATTATGGGTGACGATGTCCGTTGGGTAGGAAACGAAAAAGGACTGGGGCGCGAAACGGAATGGAATGCAACGGTGCTGACTCCGGGAATTTATGCCCGCTCGACAGAAAACAACAAACGTTTGGGTGTATTCAGCAAAGCGGAAGATTTAGGAAGCCGCAAGATGTTGGAGAAAGCTACGGAACTGTTTTGGTATCCTTCGGAAGTGGATGTGTCTATCCGTCCGGGATGGTTCTACCATGCGGAAGAAGACGCGAAAGTGAAGTCCCTGAAACATTTATCGGATATTTATTTCCAGTCGGTAGGATATAACTCCGTGCTTTTATTGAATATACCGCCCGACCGCAAAGGCTTGATTCATGAAGCGGACGTGAACCGTCTGAAAGAATTTGCAGCTTACCGTCAACAGATATTTGCCGACAATCGGGTGAAGAAAGGAAGAAACTACTGGAATGCCACTTCGGGTAGTGAAGCCGTTTATTCTTTGAAACCGGGCTCGGAAATTAACTTAGTGATGCTTCAGGAAGATATCACAAAAGGACAGAGAGTGGAGTCTTTCGTTGTAGAAGCTTTGACTGATAATGGCTGGAAAGAAGTAGGCAAGGGTACGACAATCGGATATAAACGTATGCTACGTTTCCCGACAGTGAAAGCCAGTCAGCTACGGGTAAAGATTGACGAATGTCGTCTGACTGCTCATATCAACCAAGTGGCTGCTTATTATGCAGCTCCTTTGCAGGAAGTGGTTCAGGGTGAAGATTGGAATAATCTGCCTCGTGCAGGCTGGAAAAAAGTCGCTGATTCTCCATTGACGATTGACTTGGGCAAATCGGTGACATTAGCCAGCTTTACTTATGCTCCTTCGAAAGCGGAAGCAAAACCGACAATGGCATTCCGTTATAAATTCTTTGTGAGCATCGACGGGAAGAACTGGAAGGAAGTTTCTGCCAATGGCGAGTTCAGCAATATCATGCACAACCCGTTGCCGCAGACCGTCGCTTTCGGCCAGAAAGTACAGGCGCGTTATATTAAGTTGGAAGCTACTACACCTACGGCAACAACCGCAAAAGTGGAAATGAATGAAATAGGAGTGACGGTTGCTCCTTAATAGAGTTGCCATCGTTGAAAGATATGCTTAGAGAGTAGCAGTGAAGACTGGCGGTCTTGATTTCTTGTGAATCAGCCGCCGGTCTTTTTTTCTAAACCAAATGAATCTTTTGCTGTTATTAATAAAAAAACAGAAGTTATGCTCGTAGTAGATTTAGGAAAATGGATGAACAAAATCCTGATAGATTGGGGGATAGACCCGACAGTTGCCGACCGTTTTGATGAGACTATTATTGCTATTCTGATGATAGCAATTGCCATCGGTCTAAATTATCTCTGCCAGGCGATTCTCATAGGCGGGATGAGGCAGTACACCCGTCGGAAACCACATCAGTGGAATACGTTGCTGATGAAACGTAAAGTGTTTCATAACCTGATTCATACGATTCCGGCTTTCCTTGTCTATTATTTGTTGCCGATAGCTTTTGTTCGTGGTAAAGATTTGTTGCTTATTTCCCAGAAGGCTTGTGCCATTTATATCATTTTTTCTCTGTTGTTGGCTGTTAATGGAATTCTATTGATGATAATGGATATCTACGATGGGAAGGAGTCGATGAAGAACCGTCCGATGAAAGGGTTCATTCAAGTGTTGCAGGTTCTTCTGTTTTTTATCGGCGGAATCATTATCATTGCCATTATCGTGAATAAATCCCCAGCCAGTTTGTTTGCGGGATTAGGTGCTTCGGCTGCCATCCTGATGCTGGTATTCAAGGATTCCATACTAGGATTTGTGGCGGGTATCCAGCTTTCCGCCAATGATATGGTTCGTCCGGGCGACTGGATTACGCTTCCTTCCGGTGCTGCCAATGGCACAGTGCAGGAGATTACTCTGAATACAGTCAAGATTCAGAATTTCGATAATACGATTTCTACTGTTCCCCCTTATACCTTGGTCAGCAGTCCTTTTCAGAACTGGCGGGGAATGGTGCAATCAGGAGGACGAAGGGTAATGAAGAATATAACCCTGGACTTGACTACACTCCAATTCTGTACGCCCGAAATGCTTGACCGCTACCGGAAGGAAATTCCTTTAATGGCAGATTATCAACCCGAAGAAGGCGTAGTGCCTACCAATTCCCAAGTTTACCGTGTGTATATTGAACGCTATCTATGCAGCCTGCCTGTGGTGAATCAGGATTTGGACTTGATTATCAGCCAAAAAGAAGCCACGATGTATGGAGTCCCTATTCAAGTTTACTTCTTCTCCCGAAACAAAGTGTGGAAAGAATACGAACGCATCCAGTCGGACATCTTCGACCATTTGCTGGCAATGGTTCCTAAGTTTGATTTGAAGGTTTATCAGTATTCGGACTAAATGTTGAGTAGTAGTTCGAAATTCGTTTGATAATATCCGAATTTGTTTGCATTTATGTCCGCTTTCGCGTATCTTCGTCTATTGATTTATAAAAAGCCGATAAAAAGATGAAATACCCTATTGGAATACAGAGCTTTGACCGCATTCGTAAAGACGGTTTCGTGTACATAGACAAGACTGCATTGGTTTACAATCTTGTACAAATGGGTTCAATTTATTTCTTGAGTCGTCCCCGTCGTTTTGGGAAGAGCCTGTTGGTGAGTACACTTGCTTGTTATTTTCAAGGACGGAAAGAGCTTTTTGACGGATTGGCAATCGCCGACCTTGAAAAAGACTGGTTACAATATCCTATTTTCCGCATAGACTTTAACGGTGGGCCATATACCCAGCCGGGAGTGCTCGAAGCAACCATCGAAGGGTATTTGGGCAATTGGGAAGATATCTATGGTAAGAATCTGAACTATACTACCACAAGTGACCGATTCAAGGAATTACTGCGTCGTGCCTATGAACAGACAGGACAGCGTGCTGTTGTATTGATTGATGAATATGATAAACCCATTCTCGATGTGTTGGATACCGGAACTTACACCTGCAATCATGTAGGAGAGAAACTACTGCTCGAAGACCATCACAGGGAAATTCTGAAATCTTTTTATTCCACTTTTAAGGGAGCTGACGAATATCTGAAATTCGTACTGTTGACGGGAGTTACGAAATTCTCGCAAGTAAGTGTGTTCAGCGGTTTCAACCAACCAAAAGACATTAGCATGGATGAACGCTATGAATCACTATGCGGAATTACTCAGGAAGAATTGGAGAAATATTTCGAAGAACCTATATCGCGGTTGGCAACTAAATATGAATGTACGGTGGAAGAAATGAGGGATTGGTTGAAACGACAGTATGATGGCTATCATTTCAGTACGAATATGGCAGACATTTATAACCCGTTCAGCTTACTCAATACTTTTGATATGAATGAAATCCGCGACTATTGGTTTGCTACCGGTACTCCGACCTATCTGGTGCGTTTGCTACAACACAGCCGTGAACAGATGAATGAATTAACAGGAAAATTTTACGATCCGACCATGTTTGTGGATTATAAGGCAGATGTAGAACAACCCCTACCTATGATTTTTCAAAGTGGATACCTTACTATCAAGGAATATAATAAAAGAATGGGAACTTATCTGCTCGACTTCCCGAATAATGAGGTACGAAAAGGATTCTTGTCTGTATTAGCAGCCAACTATATGAAACCGAAGAGTAAGGAAGTGACGAGTTGGATAACAGATGCCGTAATGGATCTTGAACAGGGGGATACAAATGCGTTCCGCCGTTCGCTCACCTCTTTTTTGGCAAGTATTCCCTATGACTCACACGGTTCGTTGAAAGATATAGATATTACAGAAAAGCATTTTCAATACACTTTTTATCTATTGCTTCGACTGATAGGTGTATATTGCACTGCTATCCATTGTGAAGACCGCCAAAGTTACGGACGGGTGGACTGTACGCTGGAAATGGAAGATTACGTCTATATCTTTGAATTCAAAATGGACGGAACGGCACAGGAAGCTTAGGAACAAATAGAGAAGACCGGCTACGCCAAGCCTTATCTGGCAGACAAGCGAAAGGTGGTTTGTATCGGAGTGAACTTCTCATCCGTCACACGGACAGTAGAAGACTGGGAGGAAATTTCCATCGCATGACAAAAGTTAAATTATGAACTTCATAGAAAAATACAAAATGATAAAATATGATATTAAATGACTCTATGCTTTCAGTAGCCTTTCGCTACAGAGAAACGAATTTGTGGAAGGAACTCACAGATTCTGATGTTTTTGCGGTTCGTCTTTCTACAGGTGAGATAGGTTACTGCTGTGTTATGGGTAATGCGGGCGAGCATAATGCTCTCGCCCTATATATCGGGGATTCCGGCTTTTCTACTTATCTGAAAACAATTGAGATGGGAGATTTGGATGTTATGGCTGCCCATGAAGTAATAGTGACTTTTAATTGCATCAATTGTGACTTTGCGAATGCCAGCGGTATCATGTCTCATAGTAAAGAAATCATCAAGGCTTATGCTGAATCACATGGGTTGAAGATTCGTCGTTCCAATGGATGGCCTGATTTTGTTCGCTATAGCCCTTACAAAATGCCGTGGGGTATCACAAGCGAACAGGATGCGCAAGCGATAACCGAGGCTTTATCAGCTTCGCTTGATGTGTCGAAGATGATGAAGACCCATAGTTTTGGAGAGTTGGGTTTTGATGTGTCAGGTAAATATCCAACTCTGGAGGGAGGAAAGACAGTGCCGTATCTTGTTCCACAGCCTGATGGGACTTACGAATGGAGTTTAACGAAGTTGCCGGCTTTCTGCCAAGACGTTTATCCTATGCCGATCTTTGACAATGACGTTCTGGCGCGTAAAGTAAAAGGCTTAAGAAAATTGGATATACTTCAATGTCGTCTCGTCCATCTTCCCGTTTCCGTTCAATCGGAAACAAATGAAGTTCCTTATTTTCCTACTATTCTGTTGTGTGTTGATGAAAATAGTGAAATGCTACTTCCTGTAACTGGAATGGAGGAATTTGGACAGAAACCGGAAAATATGTTGACTGAATTTGCTAATATCCTGTGTTCTGCCAATGTATATCCCGCTAAAATTGTCGTCACCGATGAGCAGACAAAAAGATTACTTGATGATTTTTGTAAGAAATGTGCTATTGCTATAGAACAGAAGTCTCATTTGCAAGAGTTGGATGACGCTTGCTCTTTTCTTTTGTCTTATATGTTGGAGTGATTTATGTATATGAGATATCAGATAAATGTCCTAATTTAAATTATTTTTAGTTCCAGTTAATATAAAATCAGTTCGAAATCAGTGTAAATAGGCAAATGGTCGCTGATGCCGCCTTGATACTTCATCCCCTTATAAGTGCGGAAAGGCTCTCTACCACCGTATTTCTTATCCTCAATTAGTAAAAAGGGGAGCAGGCAGACATTTGCTTTTTCCTCACTGGTGAAGAACTTACCGGATTGATTCAACAAAGCACCGGATACAATCAAGTGGTCGAGCAATCCCCATTCGCCTCGATATTTATAAGAACCGAAATCTTTGGATTTGGCTTTTCGAGCGAGTAGATGATAGAGTTTCAATGGAGATAAGGTAGGGGATGGTGCTTCCGCTTCCAGTACCTCCTGAATAGATTTATTAGTCGGATAGTCATTAAAATCTCCCATAATGATAACTTGTGGATGAAGCCGTTTGTACAGAATACTATCCGCTTCCGTTCGTAGAATTTGAGCAGCATGAAGCCGGTAAGGTTCGGACTCTTTCGCTCCGCCCGAACGACTTGGGAGATGACAGACAAATACATCCAGCGTATCTCCTGTCAGTAATAAACCGCTGACGTGCAATAAATCTCTTGTCGGACGATGTTGGTTGAAAGGAGGAATGGAGATAGAACGGGAAGATAATAATTTGAATAAATCCCGTTGATAAAGCAGAGCTACGTCAATACCTCTTAAATCGGGAGAGCTCGTCATGACATAACGGTAACCAAGTTCTTTTAAAGGAGAGCGGTGGGTGAGGTCACGCAGTACCGTATCATTTTCTACTTCACAAAGACCTACGAGGACGGGCGGATTCCATTCACCGACTGCCGTGATGACACGTGCAATATCAGCCAGCTTCTTTTTGTATCTACTGTAATTCCAGTGGCGCATTGCGTCAGGAAGAAATTCGCGGTCATTCTTCAGGCTGTCGTGATGAGTGTCGAACAGGTTTTCTATATTCCAGCTTACGATGCGAAAAGGGACTTTTTCTTGGGAGAGAGAATCTTGCTTGTAATGAAGATCTTGTGCTATAATATAAGAAGGAGTAAGAAAGCTGATGCCCAATAAGCTCATAACAAAAAAGAGTATGGTAATAGCTACTCTTTTTTCGCTATTACCATAACTCTTGATTCGTTGACTAGTTTGTCTGTTATTTCTTGGCAGGAACATGTACCAGAATATCCAGTAAGTGCTTCCAGAACTTATCTACGGTAGGAATAAGCATCCGTTCATCGGGAGAGTGTACACCAGTCAGGGTCGGGCCGAAAGAAATCATATCCAATGCCGGATATTTATCAAGGAACAAGCCGCATTCCAGTCCTGCATGGATAGCTTTCACTTTGGCGTCCACACCGAATAAACGCTTGTAAGATTCGGCAGCCACTTCGAGGATAGCCGAATGTGGATTCGGTTTCCATCCCGGATAACCTTCACCAAAGGTTACATCCGCTCCTGCCAACCGGAATACGGCACGTACGGTATTCGCCATATCATTGCGGGCAGACAAAATGGAACTGCGCTGGCTGGTTTCGATGCGGATAACATTCTCCGGTTTCATTTTCACGGATGCAAGGTTTGTAGACGTTTCCACCAGTCCCGGAATATCCTGACTCATAGCATATACACCATGAGGAGCGGCATACAGAGCCTTCAGCAGACGGTCGGTTGTATTCTGGTCGACAGCAGTCTTGCGGGGAGTTTCCGATTCAAGAACCAGTTTCAAGTCCGGTTCTACGACGGACAATTCATCTTCCATTTCACTGGCAAAGATATTCAGTTCGGTACGAATATCGTGTTTCGCGTCTTCGGGCACTGCGCAGACAGCATACGCTTCACGAGGGATGGCGTTACGTAGATTACCGCCGTTGATTTCACAAAGATACAAGTCATGATTATCAGCTATACGGGTGAGGAAACGATTCAGAATCTTGTTCGCGTTCCCCCGTCCCAAGTGAATATCACCACCGGAGTGACCGCCTTTCAATCCTTTCACTTCCACCTTGAAGAAGAAATATCCGGCAGGAACCTCTATCTCCTTATAGGTAAACTGTGCCACGGAATCAATGCCACCGGCACATCCGATAAAGATTTCCCCTTCGTCCTCAGAATCGAGGTTCAGGAGAATATCACCGCTCATGAAACCCTCTTTCAAGGCAAAAGCACCCGTCAGTCCCGTTTCCTCATCCACGGTAAACAGACATTCCAACGGGCCGTGCTCGATGCTGTCATCAGCAAGAATCGCCAGTTCGGTAGCCACGCCGATACCGTTGTCCGCTCCGAGAGTCGTTCCTTTGGCTTTCAGCCATTCTCCGTCTATTTCAGTTTCGATGGGGTCGGTGAGGAAGTCGTGTTGAACATCGTTGTTCTTTTCGCATACCATGTCGATATGCGATTGCAGTACGACGGTTTGCAGATTCTCTTTCCCCGGAGTAGCGGGCTTTTTAATCAGTACGTTGCCGGCTTCGTCCACCTTGGTTTCAAGATTATGTTTAGCTCCGAATGCCTTCAGATAGGCAATCATTTTCTCTTCCTTCTTTGAAGGGCGCGGCACTTGGCAGATTTCTTCGAAATACTTGAATACGCCAGCCGGCTTTAAGTCTTTTTTTTCCATGCTATTTTCTTTTTATAATAAGGAATAGAAGGGTGGTTTTGTCCGCTTCTATTGCTAAATATGGTTAATTTGATTGACTTATCTGAACTCATATCTCATTAAAGCCTATCTTTGCACTCACAAAATTAATAGAAATGGTTGAGACTATACTGATAACTTTGTTAATAGTTGCTATTTCCCTGGCATTATTAGGGGTGAAAGTATTCTTTACGAAGGGTGGGAAGTTCCCTAATGGTCACGTGAGCGGAAACAAAACGTTGCGTAAGAAAGGTATCGGATGTGTGCAGTCCCAGGATAGGGAAGCACAAAAGAAACCACGTTTTTCTATTGATGAGTTGGAAAAAGCCTTGAACGATAGTATGAATTAAATTATTTAAAAACAATACTTATAGATTATGAATAGAATGAACTACCTCATGAATGGTTTGGCTGCTCTTGCGTTTATCGTTTTATTTTCACAATGTGCCGGCAAAGCTGATAATCAAACTACTACTGCTCCGTCTCAGTCTAACGCCGAATTGTCAGGAATGAAAATCGCCTATGTTGAAATTGATTCGCTGCTTGCTAAATACAACTTCTGTATTGACTTGAATGAGGCAATGGTAAAGAAGAGCGAAAACGTACGCATGACGTTGAACCAAAAGGCTAACGCTCTGAATAAGGAAAAACAAGACTTCCAGAAGAAAGTTGAGAATAACGCATTCTTGTCACAAGACAGAGCTCAGCAGGAATACAACCGTCTGGTGAAGTTGGAACAAGACCTGCAGGAATTGAGCAACAAACTTCAGAATGGTCTGATGGAAGAAAATAACAAGAATAGCTTGCAGTTCCGCGATTCTATCAATGCTTTCCTGAAGGAGTATAACAAGACTCACGGATATAGCTTAATCTTCAGCAACACAGGTTTCGATAATCTGCTTTATGCTGACAGCACATTCAACATTACAAAAGAAATTGTAGACGGGTTGAATGCAAGATATTCTCCGGTAAAGAAATAAAATTTGTAAATAATAATAATTGATATGTTCCGTGCTTTGTGAGAAAGGACGGAACATGAATTTTAAAATTTTGTTTGTGTTGGTGCCTGTTCAAGACTGTGAAGCTATGAGCGGGCTTTTTTTATGTCCTTTCCTTTTCTTCTTCCTGCGGGATACGGAAGGCGGTATAAAGTTCGAGTATGGCGGCAATGGTAAGACAGGCAATCCACTCATTGCCACGTGTAGTGAACATGAAAGCCCCGGTCAGTATGAGGGCCAATGCTCCGAATATCTGCTGGACGCGCAGGCGTTTCAGTGTTTTGCTTTTCCCTTTGACGGGTGTGTTCACCTGTGCCAATGCGATGAATCCGGCTCCGATAGTGTAGATATAGGGAGCATATATCCATCCGGTGATAAATACAGCAGCTCCGGCAAGAGCCATGGCAGCTCCGACGACGAAAAGGGCGGGTACAAGTTGTTTCATTCTTTATTCTTCAAAAACGTAAATATCTTCGTTGGGTTTCTTCATCAGATACTTCTCACGGGCAATCTGCTCGATAGCATCCGGATTGGTGCTTATTTCATTGAGACGTTTCGTGTTCTCTTCATAATCCGCCCGGTACTTTTCTATTTCTTCTTTCAATTGACTGATTTCACGCTCATATCCGAAACGGCGAACCAAACTGTTCTCGTCCAGAAAACCTATGATGACAGCAAATGCAACGACCGTAATAAGATACTTGCGTCTGCATATGAAATTCCAAATACTGATTAGTTTACCCATAACTTCTCCTTATTAATATTCGCATTAATATCCGCAAAGATAAAACTAATAACTTAAAAACTTATCGCTTCGGCTTCAAAACTTCTCTCTCTATCCCTTATTACTTATCACTTTTTTGTGTACATTTGCAGCAAAAGCAAAAAACAGAGAGAATCCCGGATATGGAAAACTATATTGTATCAGCCCGTAAGTACCGACCATCCACGTTCGAGTCAGTGGTAGGTCAGCGGGCACTGACCACTACGCTGAAAAATGCGATTGCCACTCAAAAACTCGCTCATGCTTATTTGTTCTGCGGGCCGCGTGGGGTAGGAAAGACTACTTGCGCGCGTATCTTTGCCAAAACGATTAACTGTATGACGCCCACCGCCGATGGCGAGGCTTGCAATCAATGCGAATCTTGCGTGGCGTTCAACGAACAGCGTTCGTACAATATCCACGAACTTGATGCCGCATCCAATAACTCGGTAGACGACATCCGCCAGTTGGTGGAACAGGTACGCATTCCGCCCCAGATCGGCAAGTATAAAGTATATATCATCGACGAGGTGCATATGCTCTCCGCATCTGCTTTCAACGCATTCTTGAAAACACTCGAAGAGCCGCCCCGTCATGCTATCTTTATTTTGGCTACAACAGAGAAGCATAAGATTCTTCCCACCATCCTTTCCCGTTGCCAGATTTACGACTTCAACCGGATTAGTGTGGAAGATACGGTGAATCATTTGTCATATGTCGCTTCGAAAGAAGCCATCACCGCAGAGCCGGAAGCATTGAATGTGATAGCGCTGAAAGCGGACGGTGGTATGCGTGATGCCCTGTCTATCTTCGACCAGGTAGTGAGTTTTACGGGTGGAAACATCACGTATAAGAGCGTGATTGATAATCTGAATGTACTTGATTACGAATATTATTTCCGTCTGACGGATTGCTTTCTTGAGAATAAGGTAAGCGATGCGTTGCTGCTTTTCAATGATATATTAAATAAAGGCTTTGACGGAAGCCACTTTATAACCGGCTTGTCCTCTCATTTCCGTGACTTACTGGTGGCCAAAGATGCGGTGACCTTGCCTTTGCTGGAAGTAGGAGCGAGCATACGCCAACGTTATCAGGAGCAGGCGCAGAAATGTCCGTTGCCTTTCCTGTATCGGGCGATGAAGCTCTGTAATGAATGTGATTTGAATTACCGCATCAGCAAGAACAAGCGTTTGCTGGTAGAACTGACCTTGATACAGGTTGCACAGCTTACCACCGAGGGGGATGACGGTAGTGGTGGGCGTAGCCCTAAGAAGACTATAAAACCCGTGTTCGCCCAACCTGCCGCAGCACAGCAGCCGCAGGTCGCTTCTGCAACCTCAGCTCAGCAGAATCCTGTTCATTCATCTCCGTCTTCAACTCCAACTCAGGCTGCCGGTAATGTTACTGCTGTCCGTCAACCGCAGACATCTGCGGCGGCACAGCCTGCATCGTCTTATCCGAATGCGACTTCTTCTGCTCCTTCACAGGGGGCGGGAGCTCCTCAGGTAGTGAGGGAAGAACAACGGAAAGTTCCGGTGATGAAGATGTCCAGTCTGGGCGTGTCCATCAAGAATCCGCAGCGTGGGCAGGAAACACAGAATACGGCTACGGCCACTGCTCCCAAAGTGCAGATGCAGCCGGAAGAGGATTTGATATTCAATGACCGTGACCTGAACTATTACTGGCAGGAATATGCGGCGCAATTGCCTAAAGAGCAGGATGCGCTGATGAAGCGTATGCAGATGCTTCGTCCGACACTGTTCAAGAACTCGACGACTTTTGAAGTTGTAGTGGATAATGAGATGGCAGCGAAAGACTTTACCGCCCTGATTCCCGAATTGCAGGAGTATCTTCGCGGCCGGTTAAGGAATAGTCAGGTAGCGATGAAAGTGCGGGTTAGTGAAGCGGCGGAAAATATACGTCCGGTAGGACGTGTAGAGAAGTTCCAGATGATGGCACAGAAGAACCAGGCTTTGATGCAACTGAAAGAGGAATTCGGACTTGAATTGTATTAGTCTTTTAAAGAATCCATATAGAATAGAGCCCCATTCGAGTTTATGCCAAACAATAACTAATCGAATGGGGCTCTTGTTTTAATGTAATCTGTTATTCATACGTTCTTCATATCCGTCTGACGGCATTTTGGACGGCATGATAATCCATAGAATGATATAGATGATTACTCCAGCGAAAGCCGTAAAGAATGTAGCTAATATATATACTATTCTCAATAAAGTCGGATCCCAGCCGAAATACTCTGCAATTCCGGCGCATACTCCTGCAATCATCCGGTTAGCAGAACGGGTTAGTTTCTTGTTGTTTCCCATATTATAGTATAATTTTGAGTACGAATGTTGCACAAATATAAAGAATATATTTGTTCTTGTGTTCTTTTGTCCGAAAGATTTAGTTTATGGTTCGTATATCTTTGATTTTATAATGCTTCTCCCTTCTGATAGGAAGCATACAGGTAACTCGGATTTTCGTAATACATGCTACTATTATAATTGTCTATTTTATCAGCTATCCATGAATTATATACTTCTATTAATGCATGAATAGGAGTTTTATTCTCATGTTGGCAAACATCAATAATGAGTCGTTGATATACTTTTCCAATATCCCAGTGAGTAGGAATAGCGTATTGTGCCTGAGCTATATTATCAAAATACCCAGCTGAAATATGATATTTCTCGATAAGCTCATCCGATACTTTATCTATATTGTCACTGTGATAAATGTCAGCCAAATTATATAAGTGCTGTAATCCGTCTTGTCCGATTGCATTAACTATCACACGACGGTAATTTTTTGTTTTTCGTGCTATGTATTCTATCAGGCTACATACAAAAAATAAATTGTTATATTCAGTCTTTTCTCTTCCGTTTATCATTTGGTCACCTCCTCACTTTTTATAAAGGTTAGACATTCAACAGCTTTGTCGGTGCAAAAGTTTATTTGGTGGGTAGGATGTTTAAATTCGGCTAATGCCCAAAATTGTTTTCGGGTAATAACCCCATTGATAAAATCAGCGATGTAGTTATATATTTGATCGTCTGCCATAGCGCCTATGACAATATCATAATTATGCTTTTCTCCTTTGCGGCAAGATACGATAAAATCCAGCCATTCTTCTGTCATTTCTTTAAATTCGAGGATTCGGAGAGATAAATCCGGCTTGTATTGATAGGTACACACAATAGGAGTATCGTAGCGTTTCGCCCATCTTTCCGCTTGTGCTTTTAAGACAGTACAATAGAATCCTGTACCAAAATCTTTGGTATATTTCCCTTCAATTATTTTCGGGAAAATGATTTCGCAATATGTACCGTGGTATATCGTCATGATATTCGAAGCTTTTTATAAGAAAAAAGCCTCGAATATTACTACTCGAAGCTTGCATAATTTTTCTTTTTTTGTTGGGTGGAAGACCGGACTCGAACCGGCGACATTCAGAACCACAATCTTTAACGAGTAGCCTTATAGTGGTCTCAACTGTCAGCAAGTTAAATATCTCCTTGCTAGCTCATTAGTCAACTATTAGTCAACATGATAGTATTGCTACTAATTTGGCTAGCTTCTCCACCATTTTATATGGTGTCAGTATAACAGGTTTACCTGCTAATCACTGTTAAACTCTAAGGTGCTTTCTTCATTACTTTTGATTTTAATTATTAATGCAAATATAGTGAATATGTTTGGTTCTCCAAACAATCTCTAACTTTATGTTGTAGTTGAACTCTTCTTACATTACTATTATGCTAATATCATGCTACCAATAGCACTTGGACTGTGCTAAGTTTCTTCCTTCTGTTTCATAACTTAATTAGTTTAAAGTGTCATTCAATAGATGTCCATTTGGTATAAGTAGGCATGAGTGTAAATACCCTATCAGAGCTTTAATAAGGTCAGGGTTGCAAGTATTCAAAGTAACTTACTTGAAATACTTCATTTGCCTTTTTCTTTCTACATATGAGAACTGGCAATGATTGTCAGTACCACCATGATGATGATTAGTAAGGCTGTACCTGCTATCATCAGGATACCAGACCATTTGTTAGGCTTTGGATTTGGTATAGTGCCGTATTGAGCTAATGGACTAGTGTTAAATTTAAGAATCAATACTTTCTAAATGCCCTTGAATAATAATGCACATAATAATTAGTATTCATCCTACCTACTTGCACATAAAACTCATCAAAGAAGTATTGTCTACTCCAAAACTTATCTTCTGGAGTGAAATCCCCAATTACATTATTAGGAATACAGTCCAATAGTAAACTATCATATTTAATAAATTCTTCATAATCAAAAGGCATGCTACAGCCTTGCCATACAATAGAGTCATTCTTAACATATATATCAATAGCTAAATTATTATAGCTACCTGACTCATCTTTGATAAGCTTTGAGTACATTTCTATATTATTATCCTGTGCACCCATATCTTTAAAATGAGACCTATATTTATAAGTAGACCATTTTGTATTGACTATTGTACCTAATTTTTCAGTAAGAACATTTTCAATAACAGTACCATTCTCAACTGTAATACTATTAGATTGCTCCGCTCTTTGTTTTCCTGTACATCCTATGTTGAGAGTTAGGATTAATGTTATAAGATAAATAATGTTATACTTTTTCATAACCATCCGCAATGTTAAGTTGTTTGAAGTCAATAATCCACTCGTTATCCACTAAAAAATGGATTCCTAAAACCCCATGTATCTGTACTCCAGATTCTTCTTGTACATGTTTCATACCATCAGATACATCTAATACAGAGAAAATTGAAGTATAATTCTTCCCCTCAAAGTCAAATGTGGCTTCTATCTGTGGTGTCTCATGTTGCTGACCTTCAAACCCCATAATAGAACCTTGCTTATCTAATGATTTGAAGTTCTTCTGAAAATGCTCATATACAAAGCTGAACAATATGTTGTTGGTAGAACCTGTATCAATTAACAAGCACAATTCTCTGGTTGTTCCTGTATCAGCAGTACAAGTAACAACAATAAGGGGTAAACCTGTCTTTTGCAGTCCCCAGTATAAAGGAAATTCCATATTATATATATTAAAGTTAGTAATCAATCTATGTTCCAGTAAGCATCTGGGTCTCCTTCAAAAGCGTCACTTATGGTAGCGTCATCATATCCCATAACATCTTGAACATAGCTGCCATTGTAGTCATTATGAGTATTCTTCTTATTAAGAATTGAATGATATGCAGAATCAGCTAAATTCTCTTGTGCCTGAAAATAGTTTATATTGCAATCAATACTTATTTTACTATACTTTCTACGTTTCATATTAGGAGGAAGGAGACTTGCAAATAAGGAGGCATCATCTTCATCCATTCCCCAGTATAAATCCAATATATCAGAAATAGACAATTTTTCAATTAAATTTCCGTCAACCCATTTGCCAATCTCAATATATCCATTATTGTTGAATTTTATTAAAGAACCTGTCTTTTTAAGGTTAGCAGTAGTACCAACATAGACACTTCCATCATCCATAAAATGGAATCCCATGAAGTTGCTAGAAATAGTATCGTCATATTTTCTACTTGGAATCCCAATTAATATTTCACCTGTTTTTGGATAATAATGAAACATAGTATCTCGATAATTGGATTCTAATATCTTATCAAAATACCATTCTACAAAATTGGTGAGATTAAGCACCAACTGGCTACTTTTATATACTCCAAATGTTAAGACTCCGCCATTTATCATCATTCCCCATCCATTCCCCCTATTGTTCTTCATCTGACTTGTCATCATATAATGATGATGATTAATGTAAGCAGGACCATTTAAAGTACCCCTATCAAACTTTCCTATGACATAATAACTAGGATATTCTTTCTTTCCATATCCATGAGGTAGTTTATACTTGTTCTCTATTAAAAGAGGACCAGTATATTTCGTTCCATCGTTTAATAATTCATTCTTCACTTCAAGTAATTCCATAATCATTTCCTTTTGTAGCCATACTACAAAAAGAAGGTGTGAGCCTAACCTTGATTGCTTATCAGAAGGTATCGCCAAACACCTATAACCATGCAAACAAGGAAAGCCCACACCTATATAGGTATGAGCATTCACTAACCTGCTTTTGATGGTTATATCTGATTGAAATTGGCGATTTCTCTGATAACATCAAGCAAGAAGCAAACACTTCTTTTCTAATATGTCTTGTTAAACTTCTATTTCATTAGTTGTCATTTAATTAATACTGCTGCAAAGATAGAACTTTCCAGTAATACTTCATCATTTGACAGTCATAATTTAATAGGTTTAAAGCCATATCAGTACCATAGGTGTAGGCTTATATCCTTATTGCACAAAGGTAGGCTTAATTATTCATTTTCTGTATGCCCAATTGATAAATAGAGCACCAGTAGCTATTAATATGAACCACTGTAATATCATATCTAATGCTGTCATATATACACTAGTTAAAGCCCCAGTCCATTACAGAACTAGGGCTATCAACAACAATAAAATCACATAGTAAGAGGCATATAACCTCTTAATCCTTAAGTATCATACTAGTGAGGACAAACCCTACCAGAATTAAGATAATCTCACACATAATTCAATCAACATTTAATTTAGTCTAACTTACTAACTATTGCTATAATTCATGTTTACATACTTCACCGAACCTCAAGTGGTTAAGTAATTATAGCAGCACTTCTCTCTATCCTATAATCAAACATCATCAACTTGTATTAAAAGAGGCAGTCAACCTCTATTAAACCATCCTCTGATTTGCTATTCTGCATCACTTACTTTGTATATATAACATGTAAGAGAGTGAGATTTTCAAAATTTCCCATCATAATGGTATAATAATAGCAGAGGGGGATGGATTTAATAGAAGGTAGGGTAATGTAGACCTTAGAAGGTTAAGTATTTATAATCTACCTTCATCATTATAGGAATAGTACTCCTTCTCTGGATTTAGGATTATATGGTCTGCTACATGAATTTCCATGAGTTCAGCCACCTTCCTTACTTTTTCAGTCAAAGCATCATCCAGAGTACTGGGTTTCATGCTTCCAGAAGGGTGATTATGTGCCAATATTATCTGTGTTGCATTAGCCAGCAAGGCAGCTTGTAATATCAGCCTTACATCTACATAAGTAGCAGAGATTCCACCTTCTGAAATAGGTACTATACCCAGTACTCTGTTAGACTGATTAAGTAGTACCACTTTAAAGCTTTCCCTGTAACCTATTGTATCATCAGGGAAGCACTTTATCAATAGTTCATAGGCATCCTGTGAGCTATTTATCTTGTATCTAGTTGATGATTTGACATTGCTTTTATAGCTCAATTGAACCTCTGATACATTCATTATATTATCCATAAGATGCACTAATTAATGAACCAACTATATTCATTTTCACCATATAAAGCCTTATTAAGTCCTTCAGCCAATTGGGTGGCATTAAGTGACCTGTCCAAGAAGTTATCAATGTAACTACTTTTATTAGCTCCAGTTAGTAAGTTGTACACATTCCACATGCTGATTTCCCTGCTGTCCAGAAGGGTGCTAAAGTTATCATCATTGTAATATGCTTTGGCTACTAATCCTATCTGGGTATCAGTCATCAGCATCTGTGGTAACTTCTTCTTCTGGTCTACAGGCAAGAACTGATATAATCTGCATCTGCCTAAGAACTGGGCAAATTGGGACTCTCTCATATAAGTATCCTTATAAGCTGACATGTAATACAAGTGCTGGGCTATATTGTACTCTTGGAACAGCCTCATCACTACATTGAATAGTTCAGTTGTACTCATAACCTTTAATTCTGACCTGTAACCATCTGTTGATACACACATGTTACAGCAGACTAAGTTCTTGAAACCTATGAATACCTTGAACTTCTCTGCACCTTTCTTACTGTAGAGGTTCTCATGGTTATAAGCCCTAACTCCACCTATGGTTAAATTCAGTCTGTTACCTGCAATATCCTCATATATGGTAGGTATCTCAAAACAGAACATCATTCTCTCAAAGTAAATGGTTTTATCAGATTCCAGTAATTGATTCACAGGTTTATGAATAGCTTCCGGTATTCTGCCTTTGATAACATGGCTTACCCTGATGGCAGGTTCTTCTATTCTCTCATTGGAGAACACCTTATTGGCTGCTTCCCATACTGTTTCAATGAAACTGGAATGTGATATAGTAACCTCATTATCTTTAGAGAACACAGGTGTGATACATTCTTCCTTGAGGTACTGCATGGTTACTTCCTTTGTATTAGCTTCAATAAAAGGTAACTTATTGCCTTCTCTGGTGCTTATTGGTTCAGCTTCTACAGGATTTGTTGATATAATGCCTGTATTGATGATTTCTATTGGCTCAACTGTTTGAATATAAGGATTATCTACCTTATTTCTATTAGGGTATATCAGATTAGCTCTGACTGGCTGCAACTGCATTATTTCCATATCTAACGTAATTAGGGGTATAGTTAATAGTTTGTTGATTCTTTTGTACCTGAAGTGCTGCTTTCTTCTGCATGAATTCTGATGTTAACTGCTGATACCATTCAGGAAATTGATGATAGATGGCAGTCAGTTCTTCAATGGTCTTGCTGCTGTTAATCTTGCTCCTTATCATCTCCAGATTGACACCATCATTACACCAATCAAGTATTATCTGACCTGTAGCAGGTGTAATGGTAAAGTCTGGCTTACCTATAAACAGGTTTGTCCTGTCTTTAGATGCAATAGTCTGGTGCTTCATGTTGATGTCAAAGACTATGGTAAACTCATAATCAATACCATCTCTCATGACTGCTTTAAGTCCTACTTTCTCCGGTATCATCTTGCCATTCTTCTCACTTAAAACATAGTCTTGTTTACATCTCATAGTGCATATAATATGGCTTCCAGACTGCAATATTTTCTGCATGAAAGCATTGATTCTGGGTGTCACCTTCTGCCAATTAGTGAAGCTGTTACCTTGTAGACCTGCATGGTATTCAAGCAAGTTATCCCAACACTGTGAGATGCTATCAATTATGATAACTTCCATGCCTGCACCTTCACATATTTCAATAGCTTGTATATAAGTTTCAGGTGTAAAATTATCACTTAGACTTAATACATTATAAGCACCTAAATGAGCATAAAGGTCAGCACTTCCATGTTCACTATCAATGATGGCTATCTTAGTCCAGTCATTACATAAACCATAAGCTAAAAGTAATGCAGAATAGGTCTTACCTGAACCTGCGCAGCCTTGTAAAGCAAGCTTAATTTTAGCCTGCTTCTTGGATGAAACTCTTAAGTTCAACATATCTGAATAATATTAATAGTTGATGTATAATCTATAAAGAAAAAAGGAAGCAAGTCCTAATAAACTTGCCTCCTTGAGGTCTACATTAACAACCATCATAAAGTTGCCAATGTCATAGCTCCACCTTCACCTCTTTGGTGCAGCATATAGAACATGTCACCTGTATCTGGTGAACATACTTGAGAGATAACAGGATTGGTTACTTCTCCATTAAGAAACTTGTCACTTACTGCACCAGTTTCACAGCCATAAACAAAGAAGCACTTCCCTGTATGAGGATTCTGCTTTACTTCAATCTTACTTACTCCCTTTTGAGCCTTAAACTCATTCACTGTCACTGTCTCTAAGAACTTTAACTTTTCCATAATTGTTTTTTTATTATTGTTGCAGAGGGGGATATCCCACTCCTAAGGTAAGGGGAGGGAGACTTTGTGACTTAGAGTGCACTTGTAGATATCAAGTTTGCAGAAATTTAAAATAAAAATTAAAAATATCAGAGAGACTGTATATCAGATGACAGTAGGAATTGCTATATATTAGTTATATACATATAAAGCAATCCCCTGCCTTCTGGTGGGAAAACAGGGGATATTGGGGTATGTATCATTCATTCATCATTAACAGTATCAAGGTAGTGCTTGATTTCATCATCATCTGGTACATGTGATATAACTTTGTCTATCCAAGTATCGTGACCCAAGTGAGGGTACAGAAGGACTTTAGCTTCCATGTGCTCAGTCCATGTTAGTGCCATTGGAACATCATGGGAAGACCAGATTACTTTCTTCTCAATCAATAAGTCCCTATACTTTTTATATGTGTTCTTTGCCATATCCAAGTGACTATAAATGGCTTTGTCTGATAGGTCTATTCTGAACTCATTGTTAACACAAAGGCAATATAACCCTATCATAACTCCTTTCTCTTCTGGACCTAAAGAGCTGTCACTGAATAACTCTGCCCATATAATTCTGAAATTCTTAGGAGGGTTAGGTAGATAATAGATGTTCCTTCTAATCTCTTTTTGCGGCTGTATAGTCTCTACTCTATATCCTTTATCTTCTAGCTCCTTTAGTCTGGGGATAAAGGAATCCTTGATATAACTTGTACTTACTCCTGTAAGCTCTGACAACTGACTGATAGTAGTATTTGTTGTCATGTAGTTGCTTTCCCTTTGGGGATAGGCATTAATATAGAGACCTGCTAATAGGTAGAGTTGCTTTGGATTGAAGTACCTGCAAGCTTCAATGGGGATGATAGTGAATTGCTTAACTGTTGCCATTAATTCTTATTTTAGAGGGGTCAAAATCCACTCCATACTAATTACCTACAGTAATAAAGGATTAAAGGTAATTAGTATAGGGTGATATTTGACCCTAAGGTTAATTCTGTTGATAGCCAATGCCATATTAGAGGTGTATTACTTCTATAAGTATCTGATTATCAGTTGTAAATATAACAAATAAAGTCTATAATACCAATATTCTTATCATTTATTTAGTCACATATTAACCTTCTATAACATAAATAGCCTTAACAAATTATTCTCTTTGGTAGATATCCTGCCAGTATGTTCTTTAAATCCTCTAGGATTCTCTTCTCTGATGGTGTACTTATTCCTAGATGTCCTGTCAGTGGCATATATGCTTCTCAATAGGGCTACATATTTTCTAGGTTTCAGTATCTTGTGTAGATGATACTGGACTATAGGAGCTAATATCTCTTGTATCTCACTTGCTGAATAGCTCTTATTTAAGGTGAAACTTCTTCTTATTGCAACCTTGAAAGGATGCTCTTCATCTAGTGCCCAATACATGACTGCATTATTGAGGTTCTTATAAACTATACTGTTACTTGTTCTAATCTCCCATAGTTGATGTAGTAGACTATCAAGGTCAACATACCTATATAGCTTGATGAATCTCTCTAAGAATATCTTAGTTTTACTTCTGCAATGTCTAGTATATGAGTACAAGGTATTATCATTCAACTGCCCTGTGGTTGATAATACTTTGATGCTATCTATGGCTTCTTGAATGTAACTATCTGTCAACTTATTCTGTGCATCCTTATTGGTTTTCTCTATGCTGTTTTGTTCTGGAGAAACATCATAAGATAGGGATTTGTAGCTAATGATTTTAACCTGTTTACCTAGTACTTCTTTCAAGGTTTCAGGCATAAAATATGAGGCATATAAGTCGGTTCTTTCAATGATGTAATCTATGTTGAGGTAGGCAGGTACATATTCTCCATCCACATTCTGTCTAATTAGATTAATTAACTCATTCCCTGCAATCCTTTCTTGTGCTTTCTCTCTTATGGCTTCTTTAACCATTGCAAATAGGTCAATCAAGGTATAGTCACCTTGCATAATATCATCTGCTGAATCTATTACTTTGAGTACCTTCTTAGCTTTATTCAATAGGGTAATGGTGTACTTTTCCATGCTTTCCATTACTGATACATACCCTAAGGTATTATATATGATAGTTTCACTTAATACTCCATTATCTTTTCTACATCTGCCATGTATTTGTGTCATCCTATCTAAGGTCAACATTGAGTGGCTTCTTCTTACATCTGATACAGTGATTAAATGGTAACTATCCTCTATATCTATACCAGTAAAGTAGCAACAAGTGGCAAAATTAATCCTAGCAGGTAAGGTATTATTGTCTCCTAGTTTAGGTGCAAAATATTCTCCTGCTTCCTTTATGGATGCCTCACTACATAGGATAGCACATTCCTTTCTGGTTTCTTCATCTAGTGATGCTATAATGTTTCTTATCTGGAGTATGGAGTTATAGGCAATGAATATCTTCTCTATAGAATGGGAGATAATCTCTTCTATAACAGTCTGAGTGATATTGTTAGTGTGCAATAACCTAACATCTCTTCGGGCATTATATGTCCAAGTTATGGAGAACTTACATTCTTTCTTTAGTAGTGGATTGCTGAACTCCTTCATGGTAGCTGTTACCATACATCTGTTCTTTGATGGGAACATACAGTAGTAGTCAATCACATTCTCCAATTGGGGTCTGAAGTTGTTGTCAGTCTGGAGAACATCAACCTCATCAATCATAAGGAAGTAGTCTCTATAGTTTTTACCTATGATACCTAATAACCTACCTAGGCTGTCTGCAACTACTAGAAGTTTCTTGTATCCATCTTTAGCCAAGTATTCCTCAATCTGCTGATTAGTGACCTTTTCACCTTTAATCTCACTACCTACATATAATGTATTAGGATGCTTTGAGTGTTTACCATAAGCCAGAGCCTTAGTAGGAAGGACTATGATTGAGTTTCTCTTTGAGTTTATCTCAAGGGTAGTGGCTCCAATGCCGGGTATCTTCTTGTCTACTAACCCATGAGGCATCTTATCTATGAAGTTAGCCAGATTCCAGAAGGAGTCACCAACTTCTTCTCTTATTACTTCTGGTGGTCTGCCAAATAGTAAGTTATCCAAACTAGTTATTATTGTGTCTTGAGGTATGGTTTTAGTTTCTCCTACTTTCCTAGAGGATAATATCTCAATGTACTCTACAGATGCATCATGTAAGTCACCATAAGTATTAGGTACTACTTCTGCTTGTTCTTTTGCCAGTCTGTCTTTTATGCTCATGTCTCACTTAGTTTGTAATTAGTATATAGATTGTAAGTGAACAAATATACTAAAGAGCCTCCATAATTCAATCAATTACAGAGGTTCTTTTGTGTTAAACTTACTTCACTTTTGAACAAGACTACTCATTATGGTTGCTAAATACATACTCAATCACTTTCTTGTTAGCTTCATTCTCTATCTTGAAGTCTCTTTCAATATAGATGTCAGTGACTTTCATAGCCTCATCAATATGATTCAATGCAGCATGAACTGTATATTTATCTATACCTACTTTGTTAACAGCTAATGTAGCCCATGAGTGCCTTGCAGCATAGTACTCCAAATCATCAATTTTGAGTATCTTGCCAATCTGCTTTAACCCAAGATTGATGGCTCTGTTGAAGTTCTTATAGGTTGAGTATAAGTGGTAGAAGCAGAACACCTTCTTCTGGGTGTAATCTTCATATTTCTTCATTAAAGGTAACAGGATAGGAAGAACATCTACTTTCATCTTAGCCTTGTCGAGTCTTCTGCCTGTTGTCTTAGTCCTGTAATAGGTAATTGAACCATCTTCCAGTTCACTACAGTTATACAAGTCAGCAGAGTTCATCCCTATAAGACAGAAAGAAAGGATAAAGCAATCCTTAGCAAGGTTAAAGGGGCATAACCTTTCCCTACCATTGGTATTGATGATATAAGGCAGTTCCCATATCTTCTTGATTAACTCTGCTGATAATGCTCTCTTCCTAGTTGCTTCTTGCTTTGGTATCTCCAAATTCTCAAAAGGTGAATTAGGTATTCTAATGACATTCCTGTCATAGTCATTGTACTTCTTCTTGGCTTCATTGAATAGATGCCTGATACTCCCCATGTATAAAGATACCATTCTATTAGAGGGTATTCTCTTTCCTTTCTTCTGAAGTTCTACCACCTGTTTAGCCCTTTTCTTGTGAAGGTATTCCATGAACTCCATCATTAACAACTTGCTAACTTGGTTGGTATTCAGTTTGTCCTTTCCTAAGAAGGCAATGAAGGTATTAAGGGCAGTTTGATAATTTCTCTTACCCTTGACCTCTGTAGCTGCTAACCAGTCTTTACAGAACTGGATAAAATCAATAGGAGTATTCTTCTCCTTCTCTTTCTGGATATAATCAAGTACATCACTTAAGGTTAAATTGGAAGCCTCTAATGGAAGCCCCATGCATAATTCTTCATAGTATCTGACCAATTTGTCAGCTTCCTTGATGTACTTTGGATTCTTTAGCTTGAAGTCCTTAGTCAGGTCTTCTGTTCTTACAAAGATATGAGTGGCCAACCTCTTAACCTCTCTGTTATAGGTTACTCTAATCTTCACATTGAAAGTTCCACCAACTTTCATTTCATTCTTTCTGATTTCTACCTTGAATGTCAGCATGTTAGGTATTGTAATTTTCCACCAACAATTAGCCAACAATTGGACTTTAACAGGTTATTTTATACCAGATTTAGCACCTGAATGATACTCTACCAACAAAGAAAAAGTCCTCATAAGTATCTAACTTACAAGGACTCTCTCTAGGGGTGGAAGACCGGACTCGAACCGGCGACATTCAGAACCACAATCTGACGCTCTAACCAACTGAACTACATCCACCATGTCTGCGTTTCTCTAACGCGGTGCAAAGATAGATATTATCTTTTAATCTCCAAAAGATTCTACTACTTTTTTTGATAAAAAGTATATTCTTTTATTCCCCGATTGTGCTTGCTGAAAAGGGTTCGCGCGTCATTCGTGAAGATTTTCAACGAGTTACGTGCTTGTAAAGGAATTGAGTCAGCCGGTAGGTTGACGGGGAGTAATTGATGATTTTTTTTCCCGGATTGCATCGGGCGGGCTGTCCATACCAGACTGTACTCACAATTATTGAGACGTGTGGTACTATCTTTTACTAATTCCATCCTTACCATAAGTCCGCCATCCGTGCGGCGGGCAGACATATTGGAGATATAATTTCCCAGTGAATAGACGACGAGATGCTTGTCGTTTGTCAGACTGTCCGTGCGTACTTCGATAGGTTGTACCACGTGCGGATGCGAGCCGATTATGTGGCTGACACCTTTTTGGAGTAACCAGTCGGTCAGGAACTTCTGTTCTTTGTTCGGCAAGGATTGATATTCTATCCCCCAATGCATACAGGCGATGATTGCGTCCGGTTGCAAGGCTTTGCTCGCTTCGATGTCTTTGGCGATAATCATTGTGTCGATATAATTCACAATGTTGGGAGGGGTGACGGGTATGCCGTTTGTGCCATACGTGTAATTGAGCAGGGCGATGAGGAATCCGTTCTTCTCCAATAGGAGAGGATATTGTTTCTCACGTGTTTCGGCGTTGACATATGTTCCGGCATGAGGAATCTTCAGTGTGTCGATTAACTGGATGGTACGTTCCAGTCCGGCTCTGCCACGGTCGAGACTGTGATTATTGGCAGTTACGAGGACATTGAAACCGGCATCATGAATGGCGGTCAGATATTCATCCGGCGCACTGAAGGCAGGATACCCTTTATAGGGCTTTCCGCCTAGTGTAACTTCCAGATTGGCGATAGCGAAGTCCGCTCTGCCTATTTCTTCTTTGACATATTCGAAACAGGTGGAATAGTCATAGCCTTTTGCGGTACGGGCGGCATTGATTTGACCTTGATGCTGCATCAAATCTCCTACGAAAAGGAGTCGTAGTGTGTCGGCAGGTATGATACTGTCAACTGCGGAGAGGGTATCAGATGAGGTATTATTAATAGAATCTCTCCTTGCCTGCGACCGTGAGGAGCAGGACAGGGAGAGAAATATGAGTATCAGAAACAACGAATGTTTCATTGATAAATAGCTTTCTTGCCGGCCAGCAGCGTATTTTTCATCAACGATACAATCGTCATCGGCCCGACGCCACCCGGCACGGGAGTGATGAATGAACACTTCGGAGCCACTTCATCAAACTTCACGTCACCGGTCAGTTTGAATCCGGATTTCTTCGTTGCGTCCGGCACGCGGGTAGTACCTACGTCGATAACTACTGCGCCTTCTTTCACCATTTCGGCTTTCACGAAGTTGGGCTGTCCCAAAGCGGCGATGATAATGTCGGCTTCTTGACATTCTTTCACCAGATCTTTGCTTCGGCTGTGGCATACAGTCACGGTGGCATCGCCCGGATAAGCCTTCTGCATCATCAGTGCAGCCATCGGTTTGCCGACGATATTACTGCGTCCGAGTACGACACATTTCTTGCCCGAAGTTTCTATTTCGTAGCGTTTCAGCAATTCGAGGATACCGTTGGGAGTGGCAGATACATAGCAGGGGAGTCCGATGGACATGCGGCCTACGTTAATCGGGTGGAAACCGTCTACATCTTTACGGTAATCAATGGTTTCGATTACTTTCTGTTCGGAGATATGTTTCGGTAACGGGAGTTGCACGATGAAGCCGTCCACATCGCTGTCTTCGTTAAGTTCGCGTACTTTCGCAAGCAGTTCTTCCTCGGTCACGTCACTTTCGTAACGGATAAGTGAAGATTTGAATCCGCAAACTTCGCAGGCTTTTACTTTGGCAGCTACATACGTTTCGCTGCCACCATCGTGTCCTACAAGGATAGCTGCCAGGTGCGGACGTTTCCCGCCACGAGCCACAATTTCGGCTACTTCGGCTGCAATCTCTTGTTTCACTTGTTCGGAAATGGCTTTTCCGTCTATCAGAGTCATATTTTCAGAGTATTTATTGGTGATGGGCAAAAGTAAAATAAATAACTGAACTGTCCAAAAAGATTGGAGTATAAAAAAGAAGATGCTGTTGCCGGCATCTTCTTTCTTAGTAGATAATTCGCTCTCTTATTGTTTAAATCATGTTCTTATTGGTCAGTAGTTTGCCTTTGTATTCGCCTGTCAGCGTACGGAGGAAACCGACGATTTTGTCTACTTCCTGTTGTGGCAGGTCGATGCCCAACTGATACTTGGCCATGGCACGGACAGCATCGTCCATTGTTGCCATACTGCCGTCGTGGAAGTAAGGAGCGGTAAGTTCGATGTTTCTCAAACCGGGAACTTTGAAGCGGTGACGGTCGCGTTCTGTCTGCGTTTGTTTGAACCGTCCGTTGTCTTCTTCAGTCATTTCTGCCTGTCGTTCGGCAAAATAATCATGCTTTACGCCAATCAGTTCGTAGGACTGTCCGCCCAGGATTTCTCCTACGTGGCAGGTGGCGCAATCGTATTTCTTGAAAAGCTCGTATCCGGCGATTTCATCTGTGGTGATAGCGTCTTTCTGACCTTTCAGGTAACGGTCGAAACGTGAGTTGGGAGTTAATAATGTCTTTTCAAATTCCTGGATGGCGTTTGTGATATTCTTTTCACTAAGTCCGTCGGGATATACTTCATTGAACGCTAAAGCAAAGTTCTTGTCTTCCGCCAGTTTGCCGATAATCTGGTCGAAAGATTCGCAAGCCATTTCCACCGGATTCAACGGAGGGCCGGCAGCTTGTTCGGCAAGAGTTCCGGCACGTCCGTCCCAGAATTGAACGAAGTTATAGGCTGCGTTGTAGACTGTCGGAGCGTTCACGCCACCAAACTGGCCGCCTACACCTTCGGAATATTGTTTGTTGTCTACACCACCGGTATCCAATCCGTGACAACTGGCACATGATACGGTGTTGTCGGCTGACAGACGGGTGTCATGGTACAATAAATCTCCGAGAACGACCTTGCGTACATCTACCGCAATAGAGTCAGCGATGGGGCGGACGGGTTCGTTGGTAAAGTCAGGAGCGACTGCTACGTCCGTGTATAGCCCCATGCGGTGGTTCTTTACCCAACTGAGTGCCACTTCTTTTTTTGCATCATTAAAAGAAGCCCCCCAGTGTACGAGATAATACTTTGCCTGCGGCATTTTTCCGTCGAGGATTACTTTCTCTACTTTTGCCAGGTCTACCGGATTAAAGGGACGGCCTTCTTTCAGATCTTTTTCCATCTGGGTCATGTCGAAAGCACGGTAAGCTTCACTCACATCTTCCATCACGATTTTTCCGGCAACGGGCATACTTGCATAGAACGGTAGGTCAGGAGTCGATGTGTGACATCGCAGACATCCTGCGTCCGTAATGATTTGCTGCATTTGGGCGTTTGCTTCCAGATCACTGGAAGGAACCCGGTGCATGAGCCGGTAGGTGACTGCCAGTGCTGCCACTACCACCAACAGTGCAACGATTAGTTTTGTACTTTTTTTCATTTCACATTTGAATTAAATTAGTTGTTATTACGATTATATAAGTGCACGCTTTGTTGGGCGGCCGGCAAGTAGTTCACTCCATACCAGCACATTTGCAGGGCGAGGAAGGAGACGATGAGCATTGCGTACAGGCTTTTCCGCCCGGCTTTTTTGAAAAGGCGGAGATGTATATAGAGCAGGTATCCCATCCAGGTGATAACCGCCCAGGTTTCTTTCGGATCCCAGCTCCAGTAGTTTCCCCAGGCTTCCTTTGCCCAAAGGGAGCCGAGTAGCATGCCGATGGAAAGAAAGGCTACTCCGGCATAGACGAGGTTGTCCGCCGTGTGCAGATATTCTTCCTTGTGGTGGAATAATCCGGTCACTGCAATGATGAACGCGCATCCCAGAACGGAATAGGAAAACATATATACCGTGACGTGCGGGATGAACCATATGCTTTGCAGCGCCGGCATCAGTGACTGGTCATGTATCTCGGGTTTCATCAGGTTGATGATGATAAAGACGGTGGAGAGCAGTGTCGAGAAAGACAGAATCCAACGGTATTTCCATCTTATATAGGTAAGCAGTCCTGCCACTCCCATGAAGAAAGAGTACCATAGCCGGGTTTCTCCCATGGTGCGCAAAGGCGGGCGTTGAAGGAAGACCCACAATCCGGCAATGAAGATGCCCAAAATGATAATGCCGGCTGACGTAAAGGCTGTTGCCGCCTTGCTCTTCGTTGACGAACGAAGGGAGAATACGGCTCCTGCCAGCCATAAGCAGACGGATATGGCTGCAAATACATAGAAATTATCCCAGTTTATCATACTTTTTCGCTCCGTTAATGAATAATAGAATCGCTCCGGCCAGCATCATCAGGATGCCTGCCACTATCGCATATTTCCAGGGTTGCTTTACTACTTGCAAGATGCAATATTCACTGTGGTTGCCTTTTGTTACGTCATAGCCGGTGAGATATACGTCTTCTCCCAATCGGTAGGCGTACGGGTGATTCACTTCGAGCAGTGCTTTTT
This sequence comes from Bacteroides congonensis, assembly GCF_900130125.1. Taxonomy (GTDB): domain Bacteria; phylum Bacteroidota; class Bacteroidia; order Bacteroidales; family Bacteroidaceae; genus Bacteroides; species Bacteroides congonensis. The sequence goes on along the minus strand of NZ_FQXY01000007.1, from coordinate 397,269 downwards.
CATTTCCTAAACGTACATTTGCCGCAAAGCGGGAAGGACGTCCGTTCGGATAATATTCTACGGCAAAAGAGTCGAGCGCTATTTCATAGTCCAAATAATGCGGCGCGCCGTTCATGTCGAATGCTTCACGTGCCGGTTCACCTTTATATATAGGTATGCGTAGTGTCTGGGTATCACTGCTGCCGAAGAATCCCGCGAATAAGGCGAGCCATAAACCTGTATGGTTTAAGATGAAGCGCCACCGTGCTTGTTTGCGGTGTTGAAAAGCGTGAATGGTAATCATTCCCAGATTACTTAGTAATAAAAGAAGTATGGCTATAAATATCCAGCTAGTCATAAAGTTATAGCATCCTAGCAGGGCAAGAATACCTTCACGCGCCTCTGCCGCTGTATCTGATAGTTGTGGGAGAAGTCCTATCACTAAGCAGCCGCCGATAAATAATCCGATGGATAGCGCGCTGGTCTGAGGGGAGCAAAGAAAGCGGGTAAAACCTGAATTTTTGTATTCCTTATATAATATGTATAGTATGAAAAGCCATATTGCCGCAAAGATGATGTTGAGCGGAAAGGCAAGGAAGGAAACCGGGAAGTTTCCTGTGAATAGTTGCATGGCAACTGCCGATAATATATATCCTGTCGTATAGATATAACGCATACTCGTGTTTCTGTTTGTAATCTTTTGCAAAGTAATAAAATAAAAACGAATAAACATCTAAAATCTTTGTAAAATTGTAATCGTTACAATTGAATGGTAGCACTATTATGGATTTGATAGAATATATGCGGTCTTTTTAGCCTGGTTCTTTCTATCGGATTTGCGTAATGCGTGAACTATTCATCGTAATGATTAAAATATTCATTGCAGTGATTAAGGATTTTCACTGTAGTGAATAAGGATTTTGAGTGCAGCGGATTATAACTTTTTATGCAGTCGGGTAGTGGTCATGTTGTAAGGTGACAATAGTCACTTTATAAGGTGATAAATGTCATAATATAAGGTGACAATTGTCACTATACAATGGGACAACTACTAAGGAATAGTTTGAAAATCCATAAAGATACAAAAATAATAAGAGAAAAGCAATACCCTCTTACAAAAAAAGAGGAAGCCGTGGCTCCCTCTTTCTATTCGGAATTTAGAAATGATTCTTTCTTTTATCTCTTCATTTTCGGCATCATCTTGCCCATTTTGCTGCTGGTTACCATCTTCATCATTTTGCGGGTCTGGTCGAATTGTTTCAGCAAGCGGTTTACTTCTTGAATCGTTGTTCCGCTACCTTTGGCGATACGTGTGCGGCGTGAGCCGTTCAGAATTTCCGGGTTAGAACGTTCTGCCGGGGTCATGGAGTAGATGATGGCTTCGATGCTCTTGAACGCATTGTCGTCAATATCAATGTCCTTGATAGCCTTGCCTACTCCCGGAATCATGGAAGCGAGGTCTTTCAGGTTACCCATCTTCTTGATTTGGGCGATCTGGCTGAGGAAGTCGTTGAAGTCGAACTGGTTCTTGGCAATCTTCTTCTGCAGGCGTTTGGCTTCTTCTTCATCATATTGTTCCTGAGCACGTTCTACCAGTGAGACAATGTCACCCATACCGAGGATACGGTCGGCCATACGGGCAGGGTGGAACTGGTCGATTGCTTCCAGTTTTTCTCCCGTACCTACGAATTTGATAGGCTTGTTGACTACCGAACGGATGGAAAGAGCCGCACCACCACGGGTATCACCGTCGAGCTTGGTCAGTACTACACCATTGAAGTCCAGGCGTTCGTTAAATTCTTTGGCTGTGTTTACGGCATCCTGACCGGTCATGGAGTCTACCACGAACAGGATTTCGTTCGGGTTGATGGCTTCCTTGATGGCAGCGATTTCGTTCATCATCTGTTCGTCTACTGCCAGACGTCCGGCTGTATCGACGATGACGAGGTCATATCCTTTGGCTTTGGCTTCCTGAATAGCGTGTTGTGCGATTTCTACCGGATTCTTGCTATCCAGTTCGCAGTACATCGGAACTTCAATCTGTTCTGCCAGTACACGCAACTGTTCGATAGCAGCCGGACGGTAAACGTCACAAGCTACGAGTAACGGCTTGCGATTCTTCTTGGTTTTCAGCATGCGTGCCAGCTTGCCGGAGAAGGTAGTCTTACCCGAACCCTGCAAACCTGACATCAGGATTACTGCCGGACGGGAGTCGATATTGATTTCGGCTGTCTCTCCACCCATCAACTGGGTCAGTTCGTCGTGCACAATCTTCACCATCAACTGGCTCGGCTTCACAGCCGTAAGTACGTTCTGTCCAAGTGCCTTCTCTTTCACCGTATCCGTGAAATTCTTGGCAACCTTGTAGTTTACGTCGGCATCGAGAAGTGCCTTGCGTACGTCTTTCAGCGTCTCCGCCACGTTGATTTCGGTGATTTTGCCTTCACCTTTCAGAATCTTGAATGACCGTTCCAGTCTTTCACTTAAATTATCGAACATAGTTGTTTAATTACTAATTAATATTTGAGCCTGCAAATGTACAAAAATCTCTCGTATTTATATCTTTTTATTCTGCCATTTTGCTTTTTTGAGATAAATATAACTTGTTATCAGCAGCAAGGTATAGTACACTATCTCAATCGTAAAGCAGATTTCAATCGGTGCTTTGAGCCACATTCCGATGAATATGATGTATGAACCGTAGATGATGATTGTAATTGTTTCGAGCAATAAGGCGGCTTGCGTATTTCCCGTGCCGGAGATTCCGTTGAAGACGACATTGGCTACCGACGCGATGAGCATGGCGATGCAAATGACATATACTGAGGGCACGGACTCTGTGATAAGTGCGGCTTCACTGGTATAAATAGATAACAGGAACTGTGGAAACAGTGCCGACAGCGCTACCAGTCCCAGCATGATGAAGAATGAGAACCGGGCGATTTTATTGATAAGCGGCATCACGAACTTGATTCCACCTGCTCCGATGGCGTTGCTTACAAGGCTGTTGGTGGTGGTTGCCAGTGCATTGACCGGAATCAGCAGTACGACGTAGATGCTTCGGACGATATTGGCGATTGCCAGTTCCCGTTGCCCCAGTCGTTCTACGGCTACAAAGAAAACGAACCAGGTGGCCATCGACAGGAAATATTGCAGCATCGTGAAACAGGAGATGCTGAGAATACGCATCAGCAATGCGGGGTCGAACGACCGCAGCCGGTTTAGCCCATATTTCTTCAAGTCGACTGTGATATATGTATAGACCAGGAAGAAAAGTATTGAAGAGGCTTCTGCCAGTACGGATGCGATGGCGGCTCCCTTGATACCCATTTCGGGCATACCGAACTTACCGAAGATTAATACATAGTCCAGCACTACGTTTGTCAAAGCCATGACAACTGCGTTGATTGTGAGTACTTTGGTTCGTGTGATACCAATGTATAATGCCCGGAACATGACGTTGATAAAGGAGAAGAAGAATCCGTAAATACGCCAGTCCAGGAATTCCATGGTTCCTTCGTAGATGGATTCTGAAGAGACGAGCAGCCGCATGATGTTGCCACCGAATGCTTTGGTGAATCCGAACAGTATCAGTGCCATGGCAAAGAGGAACATGACACCCTGAATCATGACCGGGCCTACATCCGTATAGCGTCCTTCGCCATTGCGTCTTGCGATGACAATCTGCGAACCGGTGCTGAATCCGAATGCAATGGTGAATATGCATATATAGAATAACCCGCCCATGGCCGAAGCTCCAAGGGCTACTTCACTCACGTGTCCGAGGAATGCCGTATCGGTGACGTTGATGACATTTTGCGCCAGCAAGCTGAGTAGTATCGGGTAACTGACACTCCAAATCTGTTTGTTGGTATACATAATTAAGGGATTAAGTTTACAGTTTGCAAAGATAACGCTTTATTTCGATTCGGGAGTAACGGGGTAGATGAAAACTATTTCCGGTTGACATCATGCCGGACGATGGTTTCGGGTAGTTCTTGTGTCAGCCGCATAATACGGAAGAAAAAAAGAGAGCGAAGATTTTCTTGTAATCTCCGCTCTTTTTTTATTTTATTTTCTTTTGAGAATCTCACGTGCTCCGGGACCTTCGTGATTGGGATAGCCCGGGGTGTGATTCCTGCACCGTGGGTCGGCATCTACTTTCAGGCTGCGATAATCGTCATTTGTCCGGGTGATGTAGTCATCGAGCATTGCACGGTGTTCTGCAAGAACCTTTGTATATTTAGGGTCTTTGGCAAGATTCTTACGTTCTCCCGGGTCTTTCTTCATGTCGTAGAGTTCTTCTCCGTTACCTTCCAGGTAGTGGGTGTATTTGTATCTTGGGCCACGTACCATGCGTCCCGGGGTAGTTATGTATTCATATTCGCTATGCCATTCGGAAACGGCATACGGATGGGTTTTCGTTTGTTTCTCTCCTTTTAATGTAGGGGCAAGGCTGATTCCTGCTTTCTCTGCCGGAACGGAAATACCTGCCAGGTCGCAAAGAGTAGGCAGAAGGTCTATCGTGGGCTGTGTGAGCAGGTGGTCTACCGGCTTTTTCTGTTGTTTGATGCCGGGGCCTGCAAAGATGAACGGAACATTTGTCATTTCATCATAGAAGCTGATATGCTTGGTTACCATACGGTGTGAAGCCATTCCGTCACCGTGATCGGCTAAGATGACTACGATGGTATTCTTTCCGGCGGGTGTGGAGTAGAGTGCTTTCAATACGCTATCTACCTGTTTGGATACCATTTTCGTATAGTGTTGGAAAGCGGCAATGTAGTGGCGGTAGTTTTCTTCGCTCCAATGGGAAGCCTGCGTCATGCGGCGGTGACTGCAACAGATATACTGTACGGGAGTAGGGATACTGCTCCAGTCCTCGACATCAAAGTTGGCAGGCAGTTCGGGAAGAGTACCGCTAATCGGACGGTCTGTATGTACACCTTCATTCGCTCCTACAAATCCGCAGATGTTATGTGGGTTTTGAAAATCGGCAATGCAAATGAAAGGCTCCTCCGGCGGATTGCTCAGATAGGCTACTACGTCTTCACAGGTTCCTACATCCAGGAAACTATCGTTGTTGACAGGAAATTCAGGGTCGGTGAACGGTTTGGCTACCGGTTCTTTATGTTTGAATCCTCTTAACGAACCCATGTCATGAGTCTTTCCGAAGTGTACGGCTTCGTAACCGTTCTCGGAGAAAAGGCTTCCTAATGTCGGAACGTTTTCCGGTATACTTGTGTTGATGGGCTCACTGGAATTGGAACGTACATTGGTTTGATGAGGCATCATGCCGCTCCATAAGGCTGCGCGTGAAGGTTGGCTGAGGGGGCAGCCTACATAAGCATTGGAGAAGATAACTCCCCTTGAAGCGACTTCGTCCATAGGAAGGGTGCAACCTTGTGTATGTCCGTAAGCGCCTACGACGCGTTGCGTTAAATGGTCGCATTGGATAATCAGGAAATTCGGCTTTTCTTGTGCCTGGGCTGCTATGCCGCATAGGGCTAAACCCATAAAAGGATAAATCGTTTTCATTCTTGGTTAGAATTTAAGTGGTGTTGATTTTGAAGCAAAAGTAGGAAAAAAGGGAATGTAAAAAAGGGCAGGGGAGTAGTTTTGGACGCAATTGACAGTAATTTGTACAAAAATGAAATATTGAAAAAGAGAATGGTGGCCAAACTGCGATTCTCTCACAGTATGACCACCATTCATCATTTATTGTTTTCCGTTGATTAGCTGTTCATGCTCATCAGGAATTCGTCGTTATCCCTTGTTTTTTCCAGACGGTCTTTTACGAAATCCATTGCTTCAATCGGATTCATGTCGGCAAGGTATTTGCGTAATATCCACATGCGGTCGAGAGTTGTCTTGTCAAGCAGCAGGTCGTCGCGACGAGTACTGGATGCAGTGATGTTGACTGCCGGGAAGATACGCTTGTTGGACAGGTTGCGGTCGAGCTGCAACTCCATGTTACCCGTACCCTTGAATTCTTCGAAGATAACTTCGTCCATCTTGGAACCGGTATCAATCAGGGCCGTGGCGATGATAGTCAGTGAACCGCCGTTCTCGATGTTACGTGCGGCACCGAAGAAACGTTTGGGCTTGTGCAGTGCGTTAGCGTCGACACCACCGGAAAGTACTTTACCGGATGCCGGAGAAACTGTATTGTATGCACGTGCAAGGCGAGTGATAGAATCGAGGAAGATAACCACGTCGTGACCACATTCAACCAGACGTTTTGCTTTTTCCAATACGATACCTGCGATTTTTACGTGGCGTTCTGCCGGTTCGTCGAAAGTAGAAGCGATAACTTCCGCGTTAACGCTGCGCGCCATGTCGGTTACTTCTTCAGGACGTTCGTCAATCAGCAACATAATCATATACACTTCCGGGTGATTGGCTGCAATGGCGTTTGCAATATCTTTCATCAAGATAGTCTTACCGGTCTTTGGCTGGGCGACGATTAATGCACGTTGTCCTTTACCAATCGGAGCGAAAAGGTCTACAACGCGGGCAGACATAGAGTCTGAATAGCCGCCTTTACAAAGTTTGAACTTTTCATCCGGAAAGAGGGGAGTCAAGTGTTCGAAAGGAACGCGGTCGCGAACGAAAGCGGCGTCACGTCCGTTGATTTTCGATACCTTGACCAGCGGGAAATATTTTTCGCCTTCTTTTGGCGGACGGATAACACCTTCTACTACATCACCGGTTTTCAGACCGAACAGTTTGATTTGTGACTGTGATACGTAAATATCGTCCGGAGAAGAAAGGTAATTGTAATCAGAAGAACGGAGGAATCCGTATCCATCCTGCATGATTTCCAAAACGCCTACTCCGTTGAGGATATCGTCAAATTCGTAAGGCTTTTCGCGCTCGATAACTTTGCGCTCCTGTGGTTGCTGTGCCGGAAGGTTCTCATGAGCATTATTCTGCTGATTGCCACGCGGCATAGGCAGGCGCTGTTGGTTCTGATTCTGATTTTGGTTATTGTTGCGCTGGAAATTATTATTGTTGTTATTATTGTTACCGGCGTTGTTATTATTATTGTCACGTGGACGAACAATACGCGGACGTTGCTGTTGAGCTTGCTGCTGTTGCTGGGATTGTTGCTGCTGCGGATGAGAAGAGGGCTGTTCAGATGCCGTTTGTACCGGTTCTGCTTTGGTAGCCTCGAACTTACCGAACAGTTCGGTAGGAAGCTCTATTTTTTCAGAAGGCAGGTCTTCGATTGGGATGAAATCATCATCATCGGCATTGGACAGGATATTGCTTTCCTCATCAATAACAGGTGCAGCTTTCTTTTGTGGCTTTGCTATTACTTTCTTTTCAGCAGCAGGTTTGTTGGCTTCTGCAGCAGGCTTGTTTGCTTCCACAACAGGTCTGTTTGTTTCAGTAACCGGTTTATTCTCTTTTTCTTTCTTTTCGGCAGGTTGTTGCACCGGAGCGGCTTTCTTTGCAGTTTCAGCAGGCTTTTCTGCTACAACAGCCGGTTTTGCTTCCGCTTCTTTGGTAGCTGCCGGTTTGGCGTTTTCTACTTCTTTTTTCTCAGCAGCGTCAGCACCCTTGCGTGGACGGCCTACTTTACGTTTGGGAGCAGCAGTGTTTTCTGCTTTGGCTTCAACGGCAGGAGTTTCTTTTTCTTTGTTTGCACTTACCTCTTTGGAAGGTTGTTGTGTTTTAGCAGGAGCAGCCTCTTTGTTTTTTGCCACTTCTCCACTCTTTGTTGCGGAAACTGCCTTGTCTTCTTTTTTGGCAGGAGTTACACGCGGCGAACGCTTTTTCTTGTCTTCTTTGCGCTCTTCTTTGAGTTTGTCTGCGGCAACTTTCTTAGTAGCTCCTACAATGGCCTGTTCATCGAGTATTTTATAAACAAGGTCTTCTTTTTTGAATGAGTCTGCTTTTTTTATGCCTAACTCTTTGGCAATAATTTGAAGCTCCGACAGATCTTTGTCGTTTAATTGGATAATGTTATACATATAGTATGGTAAGTTATTAATATTTCTTTTAGCTGAATTATGGACAGCATTACTACAGCTTATAGCCACAGATATGCAAGCATACGTTTTGTTTTTTATTATGAATTAGGGATGTATGTGTTGAATCGTAGAATGTTTCAACGGGGCAAAGATAATAATTTTTTTTGGTTTCATGAACAATCAACCATTTTTTTCCACGTAAAAGTGTATCTTTGCTATATAAAAGAAAATAGTATGACAGTAAATGAAGCTTATTTAATTTATTTTTCGCCTACACACACATCAAAACAAATAGCGGAGGCGATTGTTCACGGAACGGGCATAAAAAATATTCTTCCCGTAAATGTCACTCAACAGAGTGCTGAGGAAATCGTAATCCCCACATCTGCATTGGCTGTTATTGTAGTTCCTGTATATGGCGGACATGTTGCTCCTTTGGCAATGGAGCGTTTGCAGAATATTCGCGGACTGGATACCCCTACTGTCTTAGTCGTGGTTTATGGAAACCGCGCTTATGAAAAAGCTTTGATGGAACTGGACGCTTTTGCCGTTCCTCACGGATTGAAAGTGATTGCTGGGGCGACTTTTATTGGAGAGCACTCTTACAGCACCGAAAAGCATCCGATTGCCGCCGGACGCCCTAATGACGCCGACTTGGCTTTCGCTACGGATTTTGGAACAAAAATAATAGAAAAAATACAGACTGCCGATAGTATGGATACTCTTTATCCGGTAGATGTACGTGCCATCAGACGTCCGGCCCAACCCTTCTTCCCTTTGTTCCGTTTTTTGAGGAAGGTTATAAAGCTCCGCAAAAGCGGCACGCCACTTCCCCGTACTCCTTGGGTGGAGGATGAAAGTATGTGTACTCATTGCGGACTGTGTGTGGTGCATTGTCCGGTAGGAGCCATTACCAAAGGGAATGAATTGCATACGGATGAAACCAAATGTATCAAATGTTGTGCCTGCGTGAAAGTCTGCACCAAGAAGGCAAGGGTATATGATACTCCTTTTGCTACATTACTGTCTGATTGCTTCAAGAAACAGAAACTTCCTCAAACTATTGTATAGATAACGACACGTCGGGTCGTTTCATCAATACGAAAGCGGTTGTCTGTCCGTTCGCCTATCAACCACGCAATGCGTTCTCCGCAACAGAGTACCCACTGGCGTTCTTTTTGGCTGATAGAAAATTTGCGGTCGGTCAGATAATCGCTTACTTTTTTCTTTCCTTTCATTCCGAAAGGGATAAAGGTATCGCCAGTCCGCCATTTCCGATAAGAGATTGTTTCGTCCAGTTTGTCTGCGTCGAAACAGGCAGTTCCCTTTTTTCGTGGAATCTGAAAGTCCGAAGTATATTCTTTTTCTTCTTTGATGATTTGAAAAGGGAGTTCTTCTTTATCTTCCGACTGAATTTTTTCTAATAAAAGAAACTCCCTGTCTTTAATCACTCTCCATTCTTTACTGCTGAACTGCTTTCCCGATTGTCCGTGAAGTGAATGGACGATGTCTTTGATTTGTGCGGAGTTGAATCCCAATGGATGTAGTATTTCAAATAAAAGTGCTTCGGGTGCCGGTTCTTTTACTAATTCGCAGATTCGGATACCTTCTGTTGTGGCTATTCTCGTTTTGGCTTCTTCTATATACCTATTATATATAGTAGCCACATCACTCAGGTAATTGCTGGTTTCTATCAGGCTGTTTTTTACGGATGGATTAATGGTCTGCATGAGCGGAAGAAGGTTGAGCCGGATTTTGTTACGGGTATATTCGTCTTCCAGATTAGTGCTGTCTGTCACATAATCCTGTCCGATGCTTTGCAGGTATCGCATGATTTCTTCCCTGTTGATACAAAGTAACGGGCGTACGATAACTCCATTGCGGGGGCGGATTCCCAATAATCCGGTGATACCTGTTCCTCGGATCAGGTTCAGCAGTATCGTCTCCACACTGTCATCCTGATGATGGGCAACTGCTACGACATCGGCACGGCATTGGTTTCTTATTTCTTCAAACCAGTTGTAGCGTAGTTCACGGGCTGCCATCTCGATGGAGATATGTTTTTCGGCAGCGTATCGGGTAGTGTCAAAATCAATTGTATGCAGATGGATTCCATATTTCTTGCATAGTTGGCGGACGAACTGCTCGTCGCGGTTTGATTCTTCGCCGCGCAGATGGAAATTGCAATGCGCCGCTTCACAAGGATAACCTGCCGCATGAAGGATGCATAGCAATGCCACCGAGTCGGCGCCGCCGCTCAATGCGATCAGGATTTTACTGCCGGAAGAAAATAAATCCTCTTTTTCTATATACTGTTTAATCCGTTGTTGTATCATATTCTGCAAAGATAATAGTTTATTAAAGTATCTCAAGTGAATGACCGTTGTTTTTAGTTGCAGGCAGTGTCTTGGAATACGAAAAAGCTTGTTATTTAAAAACAATCTAAATAATTTGCATGCTCCGAAGTTATGAATTATCTTTGCCGAAAATTTTGAGAGTTATGCGTTTGTCCGAATTAAAAACAGGCGAAAAAGGTGTCATCGTTAAGGTATTGGGGCACGGTGGTTTTCGTAAACGTATTGTGGAGATGGGTTTTATCAAAGGTAAGACGGTTGAAGTACTGTTGAACGCTCCACTAAAGGATCCCATTAAATATAAAGTCCTGGGTTATGAAATATCCCTTCGTCGTCAGGAAGCTGAGATGATTGAAGTAGTCAGTGAAGAGGAAGCTAAAAAACTGGCTGAAGAGGCTATTTATCATGAAGGACTGCCTGAAGATATATCTGTAAAAGAAGAAGAGATGAAACGATTGGCGTTAGGTAAACGCCGTACCATCAATGTTGCCTTGGTCGGAAACCCGAACAGTGGCAAGACTTCTTTGTTTAACCTGGCTTCCGGTGCTCACGAGCATGTCGGAAATTATAGTGGCGTGACCGTAGATGCCAAAGAAGGTTATTTCGATTTTGAAGGTTATCATTTTCGCATTGTCGATTTGCCGGGAACCTATTCTTTGTCTGCATATACACCGGAAGAGATTTATGTCCGCCGTCATATTATCGACGAAACCCCGGATGTGATTATTAATGTGGTCGACTCTTCGAACCTCGAACGGAATTTATATCTGACTACCCAACTAATTGACATGAATGTCCGTATGGTCGTGGCTCTGAACATTTACGATGAACTGGAAGCCAGTGGAAACACATTGGATTACCATTTGTTGAGCAAATTGTTCGGAGTTCCGATGTTGCCTACGGTAAGTAAGAAAAATCGTGGATTGGATACTCTGTTTCATGTTGTCATTAATCTCTATGAAGGAGTCGACTTCTTTGATAAACAAGGGAATATGAACCCGGAAGTGCTCAAGGATTTGACCGAATGGCATGATTCTTTGGAAGATCGGAAACACCATGAAGAGGAACACTTGGAAGACTATGTGCGTGAACATAAGAAAACCGGACGTGTGTTCCGCCATATTCATATCAATCATGGGCCTGATTTGGAGAAAGCCATTGAAGCGGTAAAGGAGGAGGTTTCCAAGAACGAATTTATCCGCCATAAATATTCCACCCGTTTCCTGTCTATCAAATTATTGGAGAACGATCCGGATATAGAGAGCTTTGTGCGCACTTTGCCGAATGCGGAAAATATTCTCAGTATTCGTGATAAAATGGCTAAACGTGTTCAGGGCACGATGAATGAAGATTGTGAATCTGCTATTACGGATGCAAAATATGGTTTTATCAGTGGTGCTTTGAAAGAGACATTTACAGATAATCATTTGGAGCAAGCGCAGACTACAAAAGTGTTGGATGCTATCGTTACTCATCGTATCTGGGGGTATCCCATCTTTTTCCTTTTCATGTATCTGATGTTTGAGGGCACGTTTGTGCTTGGGGAATATCCGATGATGGGAATTGAATGGCTAGTGGAACAGATTGGTGATTTGATACGTAATAATATGTCCGAAGGGCCGTTGAAGGATATGCTGGTTGACGGTATTGTCGGTGGAGTAGGGGGAGTCATTGTCTTCTTGCCGAATATTCTTATTCTGTATTTCTGTATTTCGTTAATGGAGGATTCAGGATATATGGCACGTGCTGCGTTTATTATGGATAAGATTATGCATAAGATGGGGTTGCACGGAAAGTCATTTATTCCGTTGATTATGGGATTCGGATGCAATGTGCCTGCAATCATGGCTTCCCGTACGATTGAGAACCGGAAGAGCCGCCTTATTACGATGTTGGTTAATCCGTTGATGTCCTGCAGTGCGCGTCTGCCTATTTATTTATTGCTGGTAGGGGCTTTCTTTCCGAACAATGCCAGTCTGGTGTTGTTAAGTATTTATGCGATTGGAATATTGCTGGCTGTGTTATTGGCACGTTTGTTCAGTAAGTTTCTGGTGAAAGGGGATGATACTCCGTTTGTGATGGAGCTTCCGCCTTACCGGATGCCGACAGCAAAGTCGATCTTCCGCCATACATGGGAGAAAGGGGCACAGTACTTGAAGAAGATGGGAGGAATTATAATGATTGCTTCTATTATCATTTGGTTTTTGGGTTATTATCCGAATCATGATGCCTATGAGACGGTAGCTGAACAACAGGAAAATTCATATATAGGTCAGCTTGGCCGTGCAATAGAGCCGGTGATAGCGCCCATGGGATTTGACTGGAAGTTGGGTATCGGCTTGATTTCGGGAGTAGGAGCGAAAGAATTGGTTGTAAGTACTTTGGGAGTTCTGTATGTGGATGATCCGGAAGCTGACGAAGCTAGTTTGGCGGAGCGGATACCGATAACTCCATTGGCTGCTTTCTGTTATATGTTGTTTGTGCTGATTTACTTCCCGTGTATTGCGGCATTGGCAGCTATCAAGCAGGAATCCGGCAGTTGGAAATGGGCTCTCTTCGCTGCCGGTTACACGACGGGATTAGCCTGGCTTGTTTCATTCGCGGTTTATCAGATTGGAGGACTATTTGTATGAATAATTGGCAGGAATGGGTAGTCGGAGTACTGATTGTACTCTGCATTGCCCGAGTCATATACGGAATTTATGTTTTTTTTCGTCGTACGCGGGAAAGCGCTAATCCTTGCGACAGTTGTGTAAGTGGCTGTGAACTAAAGGATATGATGGAGAAGAAACGGAACGAATGCAGTGTAAAGAAAAAAAGTACAAAGAAAAATTGCTGCGGATAGTTGGTAATTTCAAAATTTGTACTACCTTTGCAACCGCAAACGAGAAATAACGGTTCCTTGGATGAGTGGCTTAGTCAGCGGTCTGCAAAACCGTGTACGGCGGTTCGAATCCGCCAGGAACCTCTAAAGCCAAAGAAGGATTAGAATGAAAATTTCTAATCCTTCTGTTTTTTAAGTACTTACGTCCTCTGTGGTGGAAGGATTGGAAGAAGAAATTTCGGCTCAGTCTGAAAATTTGGGGGATTTGGTTAAAATATCTACTTTTGCATCATGAAAACTCCTTCTCAATCCATAGCTTTAATTGATGCCCTAAGCTTGTTCTTACCTTCGGGCTTACTTGATTATTTTACGCTTGTTGACAGTATTTCTCAAGATACCTGTTTTATCCTTTATTTGGAAGAGAAAGCTGTTATCCCTGATGAATATTCCGACCTTCATCTTCATTCCAAAGGCTTCTTTCCCGAGATTGAAGTACAAGATTTCCCTATCCGTGGAAAAGCAGTTTATTTGCGTATCAAACGTCGTCGTTGGGAAGAGCCTACAACAGGACAGACCTATAGTCGTGACTGGACTTTGGTAGCCTCCGGCACTCGCATTACAGCAGAGTTCGGAGCATTTTTAAAAGAATTACTTAGACAATCATGCCGTTAGCTGCCAAAGCGTAGCTGAACATTATTGTATGGATGGTAAACAGCTTCAGAGTCAATACAAAGAACATTTAAGTGATTATAAAGACTGGGAACAAAAAGAGCATGCCCAAGATTATATTCTTTATCCCAAGAATGTCGGCTATCGTCTTTGTATAGACGAGACAGCCCTAAGCAAGGGAGAGCTTTACACAATCATTATCAATAAGGACAAACATGGAAGAAAAGGTTCTATTGTGGCAGTCATTAAGGGGACTAAAGCGGAAGACGTTATAGCTGTACTGATGTTGATTCCGGAAGATATACGCCGGCAAGTCAAGGAAATCACTTTGGACATGGCCGCAAGCATGTATAAAATCGCCAGATAATCAAGGAAGAAAACAAGCGGATGAAAGAAGCACGAAAGAGAGGAATTGATTATGAACCGGAAGTATTTGAGAATGGGGATACAATCAAACAACTCCTGGCCAGAAGTAGATATCTTCTTTTTAAATCACCTGATAAATGGACCAAAAGTCAGAAGATTAGAGCAGAAATTTTATTTAAACAGTTTGAGGATATCAAGCATGTATACTACTATTCACTCCAGTTAGGAAAGATATTCTCGGCTACTTATGACAAGGATGTGGCAAGAGCCAAACTCGCGTTATGGTACAATAAAATAGAAGAATATGGATATGACACATTTTCCACTGTGGCTAATTCCATTGAAAACCATTATGAAAGAATATTGAACTTCTTTGTGAACAGAAGTACGAATGCGGAGGCAGAAGCATTTAATGCCAAAATAAAGGCATTTAGAGCATCATTTAGAGGGGTAGTAGACAGAAAGTTTTTCCTATTTAGGTTAGCCAAAGTATATGCATGAGGGAATTAACACTAGTTAATCCCCCAAGATTTACAACTGAGCCGAAATTTCATAGTTTTCAGCTTTTGTTTTACAATTGTTTTACAGTAAAACAGCGAAGAATTGTAATGAAAGCTACGATTAAGATTGAGTTGCGCAAAGACTACGCAACCAAAGAAGGCAAACAAATGGTTTGTCTGCGTTACACTGCTTACCGTCGTTCTACTCTTATTAGTATGAACATAGCAGTCTACCCTAAGCATTGGAACAAGGTATCGAATACAGTACGTGGTTCTGAACCTCGTTGTTACTACTATAACAAAGCCATCAGTGAAGTATATCAGAAGGCAGATACGATAGTAATGGAGAACTTCTTTACCCCATTGTCTATCCCTCAATTCTTGGAACGCCTGAAAGATAAGCATCACGGCAATACGGATTTCTATGTTTTCATAGAGAATGAGATAGAGCAGCTAAAGCAATCCCGTGCAGTTGGAACGATTTCCAACTATTACAAGCTAATCAATACCATGAAGGAGTGGAAACCTACCCTTTCTTTTGGCGAGATTACTTTGGACTTTATCCAGCAGTTCCACAATCACGAATTGGAAGTTGGTAATATTCTTTCTACTGTTTATAAGAAGCACTCTAACTTGAAATTTCTGATTGGTATCGCTGTTGATAAGGAAAAGCTGGCAAAGAACCCTTATGAAAAGTTTGAAATCAAAAAGAATATCAAGGCTCAAAATAGCGATGTACTTACAGAAGAAGAGCTTAAAAAGCTGCAAGCGGTGTACGATAAGAAAGAATACAGCAAAGGGAAACAGGAGGTACTAAGAGAGTTCTTGTTTAGCTGCTATACCAACCTATCACAGTAGCAGCAAGGAAAGAAAAAGAAAGGTAATTGAATAGTTATCAGCAAACTATGTCTTTCGATGGCTTCGGCTGTCCGATGCCGGAATTGTCGAAAAATGCAAAGTAGCGCAGCCTTTCCGCTTCTATAACGTTACCCATTTGGAACGATGCAAAACAAGGCAATTTGACGGCTTTGATTGGCTGGCTATAACGCTGTATGTCTAAGGTTTACATTGCTCAAATAACTCACAAAGAACGTAATTTTACCAACTTAAAATGTGAGTGTTATGAGTGACGAATTAAAAGTCTCCTTTTACCTGAAACGGGAAGGAAAAAGCGGATTGGCATCAACCAATCCGAATGAAGTTTATCCGATTGTCGGAAAAATCATCATCGGGAAAAGCATTGCCCAATTCGGTTCAAAACTGAAAATCGAAGAAAGCCTTTGGGACGTCAAATCGGGGCGGGCAACAGGGAAAAGCCGCAAGGCTACCCAACTTAACCGAGAGATTAATAAAATTAATCTCTCTATACACGCGCATTACAAGGACATTCTAAAGCGGACGGGAAAGGTAACCGCTTCGGAAGTGAAGAACGCCTTTCAGGGCATGGCATCAGTACAAAAAACGTTGCTTGTGTTTTTCGAAGAAATCATGCAGGAATTTCATGCGAGAATCGGAATCGACAGGTCTGCATCGACTTACCCGAAGTATAAGAACGCTTACAAGCAAATGAAACGCTTCATTCTTGCGAAGTACAAGGTTCAGGATATTCCGCTGAATCAGTTAGACCTGCCTTTTATCGAAGCCTTCGATTTTCATTTGCGGGTCGAACGGAAAATGACGGATGAATCGGTGGCAACGGTTATTTTTCTGCTATTTAAAGCGGTACGTTTAGCCCTGCATCGGAATTTGATAACTTACCCGCCGTTCTTGGGTTTCAAAGTCAAAAAGCCTGAATTTCAAATCCGTTCACTGACGAAAGAAGAATTTGAACGGCTTATATCCACGCCGTTGGAATCGCAAAGCCAGTGCTTTATCCGTGATTTGTTTGTCTTCGCCGCTTTCACGGGCATTTCCTACGTGGATTTGAAAAAACTTACTTGGAAAGATATTGTTACCGAAGAAGACGATAGCCTTTGGATTTCCATGTCGCGCCAAAAGACGGGCATTCCGTTCCATGTAAAACTGTTGGATATTCCCGTAAAGATTTTGGAAAAGTACAGAGGCTTGGCAAAGGAAAATCTTGTTTTTCCCGTATTGGGGCAAGGCAGAATCAACTATGCCCTAAAAATTATCGCCCGACATTGCAGGATTGATAAAGCGATTTCCTTCCATCAAAGCCGGCATACCTTCGCTTCCCAATTGTGCCTGTCGCAAGGCGTTCCAATAGAAAGTGTCAGCCGTATGATGGGGCATCGTAATATTCAAACTACCCAACGATACGCCCGTGTCAATAACGAGAAAATCGGAAACGATATGAAAGCGTTGTCCAAACGGCTTGCCAACAAATTCTCCTATGTCCAACAATCAAAGTAACATCACTATGCAAATCAATAGAAGCACCTTCGGAATACTGTTCTACCTCAATACGAGTAAAACGAAAAAATCGGGTAAATGTCCGATAGTCGGACGGATAACTGTTGACGGCAAAAGTACGACATTCAGCACGGGGCTTGATGTTTTACCCGAACAATGGGATGCCAAATCGGGATTGGCGGTCGGTAAATCCAAAGAAGTAAACGGTATTAATCAGGAAATAGAGAAGTATCGGACAGAAACTGAGGAACATTACAAAACCCTTGTAAGCGACAACGGCTATGTAACTGCTGAAGCCTTGAAAAACGCCTTACGGGGCATCGGGCTTAACCAAAATACCGTCATGCAGGAATATGTTAGTTTGGTAGAAGAAAAACGGAAAAGTATCGGAATCCGAATCGAGGCAAGTACCTATCCCGTTTATCCTACGGCATTGAGCCATTTTAAAGACTTTCTACGGGAAAAATACGGTGTCGATGATGTTCCGTTCGGGAAAGTCGATGTTGCCATGATAGAAGCCTTAGCCTACTACCTGAAAATAGATTTGCGGATGACGCCCCGCACGGTAAAAACGAACATGGTTCCTTTCCGTACGATTGTCAAACGGGCGTTCCATAAGGGAATGATACGGCAAGACCCGTTTTTCGATTACGTTCCCGAAAGAATCATGCCTAAACGCCCGTGGCTAACCAATGACGAAATAACGCGGTTGATGAAAGTAATCACCAAACATGCCACGTGGAATTTTACCCGCGATATGTTCATTTTTTCGACCTTCACGGGTATTACGTTCGTTGACTTGGAAAACCTGAAACATACGAATATTCATACGATGGAAGACGGCAGCCTTTGGATTGTGTTGAACCGACAGAAGACGGGAACGGCTTCGTACATTCCATTATTGGATATTCCGAAGCAGATTCTTGATAGGTATAAGGATTCGGAATTTGCAGGAACGAATGGAAAGGTTTTCAAACTGCAACACCATGTTTGTGTGAACTGGCAATTGAAACGGCTTGCCAAAGCGGCGGGTATTGATAAACGACTGACGTTCCACATGAGCCGTTTTACGTTCGCCACAACTGTTTGCCTGACACAAGGCGTGCCGATTGAATCGCTTAGCCAAATGATGGGGCATTTATCTATTAAGACCACCCAAATTTATGCAGAGGTTACCAAAACGAAGATAGACGAGGATATGACGAATCTGGCAAAGACTATAGAGGGCAAATATGATTTATCGGATGCTCCGACAAAGAAACGGATTCGGAAGGTAGTATTTGCCAACGAATAGGATAAAAATAGCGGCAAGACCAAATATCTTGCCGCTTGTTGAAATGAAGTTCGCTCCTATTTCTGATACGGGTTTACTGGATTTTCATATCAACCAAAGACGATATGTCGAAAAACTCCAAGACGAATCCGTCTTTTATGATGATAGGTACAAAAATGTCTCTATTTAGTTGATTTTAAACTAAAACTTCCTCACAAATGGGAGGCAGTCTGATTTTATATTTAACTTTGCAGTTTCCAAGTTAACAGCTGTTTTGACAGAAAATTGGAACTATTTATATATTGATTAAACATATTATCATGACAGACCATCAACTTAAAGAGAGCATAAAGCACTTTATAAATTCATATACACATCAAGCATATAGTCGCCACATTGATAAAGATGTTACAGAAACTGATTTATTATGGGATTCATCTCGTTTTTGGGCTCATATCATTCATAAATCTGTGCCAATGCGGGAGAAAATGACACACAAAGAATTTTTGGATTACAAACAACAGTACGAAGCCCAAAACAATATTATTATAGATAGTGATGCGTTATTTGATAGATTTTGGTTGCGAAATATTCTGGGATTTATTGAAGTCCCGGACGGAATACGCCGTTTATGCTACACATTCGAAGAAATTTCAAAATCAAAGGAAGAATTAGATTTTTTAGATTTCCTTTATTATAGTTTACCCAAAGGCAGTAAGAAGATAGCAAAAATCGACATTGAAAGTAAACTTTCAGAATATAACACAATAAATAATACGACTATAACTGCCGATGTCATTTGTGAACGGTTTGAAATAAAGAATGATACCATAGAGCTGAGTAACTATGAATACTATTATGCCCCATTCTTAACCTATTGGCAAGATTTTCAGTTCCTATTTTCCTTAGATGAGCAATACAGAAAAGAACCGAAAGGGTTACAGATTTCACAATCTAATTTTTGTTCGATACATGCTACGTTTAGCCAATTGTATCCATATATGCCATCAATTGATTCTCTGCTTGAACAAAGAGTGGTTAGTTTTGAATCAGAATCGAATTCATATCTTATTAATTTCTACAATACGGAAATTAAATATTTTGATTTGAGTGATAAGATATGTGGATTCTTTTGGGAACTACTATCCAATGATATTTCTTTTTCGAATGATAAAGAACGTATTTTAAATTATTTGTCAAAAATTCTTTATTGGGAGAATTCTTCAGAAGGCTTATGCTATTGCTCAGAAAATGCAAAAAAACGTTTTCTGGATGCCGCGTTCCAAATTGTTAAAGAAGAATCAGATTTGGATGGAGTAAAAAATGAGTTAAAAAAGGTGCAGGTAGATTCATATCATATTCATGGGATTTATGAAATAGTATCAGATAAAATAGAAAACAATTACCCCCTTAGAAATTCGGATTTATTTGAATTGTATGAAAGTGTATATGAATTAGAACATAACGCGCATATTACGTTCCTTCATGACCAAGGGTCAAGGAATTGGATATTTTATTTATTACGAATAATTGTGATGTTTGATTTTGAGGTAGAAACAGACAACATAGATGATGGTGATAAAACTATTTATCACTATAACAGAATAACACAATTGCTGAAGGGTAGTAAAAACAAGCCATCATTACTGGGGCAGATTGTTAATACTATTGCTCATCGGAGAAGAGATATTATACCTTATTTGCTAACTGATATTGAATTTGTTTCTTTATGCTTTCAAATTATTGATGAATTTCAATTTTTGGAAGACGAACAAGATACTCTTCGAAATAAGCTATGGGGAAAATGTTTAGAATTAGGGTTAATGACTATACGTTCCCACTTTAATGATAAAATTGCATCTATATTGATATTTCAAATTTTCCGACAAATCAACAAACATAAGTATGACAATCCGAATAACCGCCACTCCGAAATACGAGACAACAATAGAGAAAGACCCCTATTAGATTTGATAGAAAAAAGCACATTAAATAATCGTTTTTACGGATTTCGGACTAATGATGATTACCTCTTTCCCCATTTGTTTGAAGACTTAACAGGACTTTTTGTAAACTTCGAAGAGAAAAATATATATAACAATGGAGTTGTTAAGTTACCCTTATTAAAACTTGATGGCTTGGCTTGGTTGATGAGGTGTTCTACATATTGGAGGTACAAAGAGCAGCTGGGGGAATTTAATGTTCAGGGATTATCTCAGGAATTTTATGATATTTATATTGATTGTATCGAAATAAACAATGTGGAGAGATACAATTTTGGAGATAAGAAGTTGGAGATGTCGATTCCCATTTGGGCTGAAAAGAATGAAAGAACAAGTGTTGTTGACTGGCTTTATCCTGTATGGTTCCTTTATAAAAATCGATTGTTGAATAAATTTCTTGAACCAGAGTTTATATTTGAAAATCAAGATAATTATTTTAATCAGCAGAATCATTTTACGGCGGAAAAACTGAGAAGTCATATAGGAATTTTGCTGCAAATCCATAAGAAATTAGTTTTACCGGTTATTCCTCATAGCCTGAAAAAAGAAATTCTCAATAAAATAAGGAGGCGTATTGAGGATAAAATCATTAGCTATATAGATGATAATTCAAATAACATCCCAGAAGAAGGAAAGATTGATATATTTGATTATCAGCAGGAATGGAAATTTCAATCATCAGGAAATGAGGCATTGTTACCCCAAATTGCGCAAGCTATTAATTATTTCAATGATAAAGATGGTCTAATCAAAATAATTATAAGTACAAATGATATAATTAAGATACTGACTTTCGCAGAATATATAACATCTGAAACCATTAAACAAAGGTTAATAGACAGAGTTCAGCAATCAGACGTAAGTTTATTTTTAAAAAGTTCCAATTGGATTCCAGAAATCCAAACTACTTTATCAAAATTAATTCAATATCCAGAATTAATATCCCAAATAGAAGAAGCCATATCTTTTTGGGAAAAAGAAGTTACGTCGAAAAAGAATAAAAAAAGAGAATACCAGAAATTTCTTTATCAAGCCAAACTTCTTCTGGCATATTTCAAGGAAGATGAACAAAGTCTAAATGACATTTCTTTGCCGGACGATGACGGGCCTACTGTTATCGGAGAAATTTCAGATAATGAATCGAAAATTTTTTATCGAGCATTGATAAGGTTAAAAGACAATCCTTCCGATTCATATAAGATTTTTGACAGTCTTTCCAAAATGCATCCTAAATATGTGAATATTGCTTTAAATAGAATGGCTGCAAAGATAAAAATGGCTGATAAAGATGGAAATATTGATTACTATAACGAAGCTTTAGAAGAATGGGAAGAATATGTAAACGTACATGGCAAAGATGTTGATGAAAACAAATTAGGAGACACGTTTATCGCTAATAAAATGTTGATTTATTTTAAAACCCAGCAATATGAAATGGTAAATAGAATTTATTCTAATTTAGATATGTTATCCCAGATGAAGCCTGAAATTCTAAGGATGAACATTGATGCCTTTGTTGCATTAGGGAAATCCGCGGAAGCCTCTATTTTGCAAAAAGAAGCTGAGGCATATCACAAAGCGACTTTTAGTGGTGATTTAGAAGAAGTAAAGAAGATAAAGAGCCCAATTAAAGAGGGTAATATTATTGAAGAATTGAAGTCACACTATCACAAAATATTTTCTAACAATCCTGATAAGCTTATTAAAATTTTCCCGGAAAATCTCAATGGAAAAACTATAATAAATGAATTTGTGACCAAAGAGATAGCTTTAGCAGCGAGTAAGATGCTTGATAAGATAATGGCTATTGATAAAATAGAAGGGGAAAATAAATATAATGACATTATCGAATTAGTTGTTGATTCAAGAATAAATCCTTGGGGTTGGAATGTTGGTGGACAATCAAGAGGAGGTTTTTCTAACCCTAAGGATAAAGGTACTCCTAAAGAACCTGGAGAACGTGATTTACCAATCATGGATATTAACAAATCACCGTTCTGTATATGCGAAGCTTTTGTTTATAGAGATAAACCACAATCAATAGACCATGTTCAGAAAATATTTAATTACTACCATCAACATAAGAATCTGATAATTTTGATTTATAATCTAAATCATGATAATTTTGAAAATAATTGGGCTGAATACATTACGGAAATTGTTCCAAAAGCATCTTACCCCAATGACTGTGACTTCAAGTCTATAAATGACGCAACAAGCCTGTTTGAGTATGAAAACTCAGCAATAAAAATTGCTCAATCTAATCATGGTAAAGATATTACAATGCATCATATTTTTGTAAATATTGACTATAGAAATAAACGCTGATTCGACATATTCGAATCAGCATTTAGCAATTAAATTAATGGCAGTTACTTTCCAACAGTTTCAGAATCTCCGACTGTGGATATAGTATCTTCCCTTTAATCCTGATAAACGGTATTTTACCCGTGTCCCGCCAATCCTGTAATGTACGGGGGCTGATGTGCAACATTTGACAAACATCTTTATTCGTCAGGTACTTTTCACCGTTCAGGTGCGGTGTACGGTTTTTCAGAGCTTGCCCGATGGTGTCTAATAGCTCGTCCATAACCATGAAGAACGAAGAAATTTCGTTTGATTTATTATCCAGTATTTCCATATCCGTTTTCTGTTTAATTACGCATATAATCGCCCAATGACGATAGTTTGTAAGCATTCGGTAAACCACGTTGCAAATATTGTGAATTAGTTCCGAATCGGTGCTATTCGTAGTTAATTCGGAACTAATAGTATCTATTCGGAACAAGTTTGATTGGATTTTGCCCAATTACGTGGTAGAAGTTCTGTCATATCCTTTTTATCCCTTTCATAATATGGGATTTTACTCAGGACATCTTCCATCCAGATTCTAGGGTCTACTTCTGCAGACTTGCAGGTGGCTATCAGAGAGTACACGATGGCAGCCCTGTATGCGGATGCGTCGTTGCCGCAGAACAGATAGTTCTTTCTTCCCAAAGCCAAAGGTCTTATGACATTTTCTATGCGGTTGTCATCAATTTCTATTCTTCCATCGTTTACGTATCTGGAAAGCCTGGGAAGAAGCGCGTACGTATATTCGATAGCTTTACCCATGCGGCTTTTAGGAAGCACTCTAAGATAAGCATCCTGCAGCCACTTTTCAAATTCAAGTATCAGCGGATAGGCCTCACGAATACGTTTTTCCTTACGCTCTTCAGCTGTGAGTCCGGCTTCACCGGCATCAGACTCTACCTTGTACAGCCTACCGATGTAATGAATCGCCTGTGTGGCCAGCGTCCTGTTTTCTTCCAGGGCATCCACGTACTTCCTTCTGACATGTGCCCAACAGCCGACCAGAGTGATTCCTTTCATCTGCTCAAACTGTTCGTAAGCTGCATAGCCATCGCATTGCACAATGCCATGGTAGCATCCCAGCAGTTCACGGGCTACCATACCCGAACGGCTGCCACGGTCATAATGGAACATGACGTCTCCCGTGATGCCGTCGCGCACGCACCACTCATACCCCTTTTTCGCTTTATGTTTCTCATTGTCCATCACAGGAATGACACTCTCGTCCACTTGTATATAATCACTGGAGAGTATCTTCTGTTTGAGCAGGTTGTACAGCAGCTTGAGTTTCTCCACCGCCATTTCATACCATCCGCACATGGTAGATTCGCTTATGCTAATTCCTGATTCGCGATACTGCTGTATCAGACGGTAGAACGGGAGATGATACATGAACTTGCCGATGATAATGTCTGTCAGAACCGAGGAGTCTGCCATACATTTGCTGACCGGAACAAGAGGTAGCGGGTGAATCAGAATCTGCCTTTCCTCGGGGTATTTCTCCATATCGGATTTACTTATCACTTTGTGACGGACGGTCTTCAGAATATATACTTTTGCCGGAACACGTTCCAGGCGTGAACTCTCTTCCTTTCCGATTTCAATGAAATCATCCTTAAGCCTGCCTTCCTCGTCTGTTGTCCCTTCGGGGTAAAGATCAATAATCTCTACAGGCAGTGAGGAAGTGTCCAGAGACTTGCGGACCGGTTTTTCCTTTACTTTTATAGTTCTGGTGATTTCTTCTTCACTCTTGCGGACTTCCTCCTCAAGCCGGGATATTTCCATGGAGGACATTGCTTCCTTTGAGAACAGAAACAGCTGGTTGGGATCAAGCGGAAGACTCTTCTCGCTCATCCGGCCAAAGACTTTTTTCCGGAGCCAGTACAGGGATTGTTCCAGCGAGGAAACCCTGCTGATAAGCGCCGCTTTATCCTGACGGAGCTTCTCAATTTCTTCCAATAAGGCTTTTTCCTGTTCTTCTGTAAGCATCTGCATCTCATTGTTTCACAATGTAAATATACTAAAATCCCATGGCATACAAAAGCGAACGGAGTAAAAAGCCGGTACTATTTTCGAAGCTTTTGCAGGTTTTCAAGTCTCGTGCGTCGCGAATCGCGGGCTTCCATGATACCCTCCACAATCATGACAAGTTCTCGCCATTCTATATTTGCACAGACCTCATTATCGCTGGCAGAATCAGGCTTACCTAAAGTGCCGGCTTCCAGAAGTTTGGAATACAGCACCATGCCGCCTGGCTCCCAATGCAGGAGTTTTATACGGTCACGGGTACGGTTTATGAAGATATACACGTTGCCGTTGCAGGGGTCCTGACCCATGGCGTCTGTGATGATACCGCTGAGGGTATGGAAGCTTTTGCGCATATCAGTCGGGCGGTTATACAACAGATAGCGCATACTGTCATTAAGGCTGAACATGGTTGCAGGACTGGATGATTGAAAACAGTTCCTTTTCATTTAGCTCACCGCAAATGCGTATGGCACTACCACCCGGTGTACGTATTTCTATCTCTTTCAATCCGCTTGGCGTAGCCGGTGTACTTTTCTGTTTCCGTCCGGTTGTACCGGCAAATGAAGGAACCGGAACAAAAGATCCACTGTGCGGGAGCTCGATAAACTCACCTTGAGCCGTTTTACCCGATGATTGCTCGCCGGCATAACGGGATTTGCTGTCATAAAACCGCCATACAGGGATGTTGAGTTCCTCTAATCTTGACTTATAAGTCACTTTGTGCTCTTTGCAGTAGTTCATTATCTCTACTACTTCTTCTCGTGTCATCATAACTTTGCTTTTTGGACGTAAAGTTAATGACGGAAGTTTGAGGAAAAAATACGTGGTTTACCGAATGCTTACAACCTACAATGGGTTTTCGTGTTACTTAGTGAGATGAGGAGCTTATTTTTTCAATCCAAGTTAAAGGGGTAGGAGGTTGCATAACGTATCACAAAATCGCAGCATTTAGTGACCGCCAGGAACCTCACGAACCCTTTCAGATGACTTCTGAGAGGGTTTTTCTTTGCTCTTAGCTGAAAATGTTACCAGACAATTCAAGTGAACTATATCAATCTATATATTCTTTTTTAATTTGATCAGTGCTTGTTTTTCGCCGTTTTTTCCTATCCAGCTTTCGATGTCATAAGGTTTATATCCTAATTGGTAATATAGTAGAATGCCTTTGGTATTTTGGTTAAAACAAGAAAGATGGATTTCTACTACATTATATTTATTTTTAGCTATCTGTTCCATTGATTCAATAAGGTATTTGGCAATACCTTTATTTCTGTATTGCAAATCTACTATGACATTCCCAATTGAGCAATACCTGTTTATCTCTAATTCATAGAAGTTCGCAAAACCAACTATTCTATCTTGTAGCAAGACAACAGTGGAGTCCCATCTTTTCATTATAGATGCTCCCAGTTCTTCAACAGTTAACGGATAGTTAGCCTTAGGGAACATGAAGAACAATTCTTCTGCGCTTTGGGGCATCTTACATACTTCTGCAAGATCGGCTTCACAAATAGTCCTATGCCGTAGTTTGTTCTGTATCTTAATCATGGGAGTGTATCTAAGCCCATCGGTTTCCTGTTCTTCGGTTGTTTTAGAAAAGCCCAAACTTTCATAGAAACTTATGGCATAGGATGAAGAATTCACTGTTATTTTATTCACTATTTGATTGGCATAAGCACAATTGAATAATTCTCTACCTATGCCTTTGCGGTGATAGTCTGGATTTATGAAAAATAGAGAGATATGTGTGCCGTTGGATTTAGTACCAATTATACCGACAAGCTCATTGTTATCAAAAGCTCCCCAAATAGTAAGCTCATTCATTAATTCCTTGTTATAAACGAACTTTTTAAATGTTTTTAATCCGCTGGCATTGAAGTCTGTTGTTCCGCATTTAGTAAATACAGCAAGTGATAATTGTATCGCTTTGTTGTATTCTTCATTATTTAATTTCCTGATATTCATGTTATAACCCCTTATTTTATTTATCCAGATCTTTTGCCATCCAGAAGTTAGTTAGACAACATTGATTAGCCCTGCGCTTTTGCTCCACTTTCACTATGTAGCCGGATTTTTCAAAGAAAGGACGGGCTGTTATACTCACTTCTGATGTGATTTGCTTAATCCCCTCTGCAATTGCATACCGCTCTATTTCTTTCAAGAGCATAGTGGCAATGCCTTTACCCTGAAAATCCTTGTGAATGAACATGGAGTGTAAATAACCTTGCGGTGTAATGGATGAAAAGCCGACGATCTGCGATTGTTGGTCAACAGCCACAATAAAATAGTGCGTCTCTATCATCCCTTTTATTTTAGCGAGGTCATCTCCACAGGATGCCCAGTCTTCCACTTCTTCCTGTGAGTAATCACGCCTGTTTACTTCAAGTACTGTATTCTTGTATAAATCTCTCAGCGCAATAACATCTGGTTGCTGCGCTACTCTGATTGTAAAGTCTCTTTTCATATTTTGGTTCATATGCTTTTAGATTGTTTTATATAATGAAATTGCAATATTAGGCAAATGGAAGAAGAAAAACATTGAAATAATTCAAGCTTTTTCTTTATTAAGTATTTTTTTCTTATGTGGCTAACAGTTTTAGAAGTTAATTCATTTTTCGATTATCAGCAATAGCTTTTGGCATGCCTGCTGCCACAAGACCCGAAATATTCTTGTGCGAGCATCCCCCATTCTTTTGGGGACACCGCTTTCCTGAATTTCTCTATTTGTTTTTAATTTATTGTTTTTCTATAGTTTCCATCGTTTTTCTTGGTAAATCCATTGTTTAATAATGCTTTTATTGAGATTATGTTTTCTTCAGAAGGATCTGCGGCTATTTCTTTGCCACCGATTTGAATAATTTTTTCTTCCAGAAGTTGAATGATTCTTTTGCCGATACCCTTATTCAAATATTCTTCTTCACCAATCAGATAGCCGATTTCGTATGTGTGATTTTTTTCTGTAATGTCTCCATATAATTCCTTGAAGTCGTGTTTCTCATCCTCCAGATCTTTTAAATAAAAACAATCAGTGTAGAGGCAGTATCCAATTTTCCTGTTATTGCAGTAAACAATAAGATGTTTTATGAAACTATATTTTCCATTTCTTTCGTTTATCTCGTTTAGCCAGTCCTCTTTTTCTCCAAACCATTTTTTGATATATTCCTTGTCCAGCCATTTATCGAATAATGGAATGTCTTTTTCCGTTAGAGGTTTTAATTCAATTCTGCTCTTATTTATCATAAACTCATTTTAAGTTGTTCATTCGCTTTTAGTAAAAAGCGGATTTTCTTGTAAAAATACTAAATAATTTTTAGGTTTTTCCCTATTGACGATTATAGGATTCACTAATTAAGTATGATTTTCCTGTGTTACTTTTGTAGTAAACCAAAAGAAAACATTATGAAAAAGATTTTATTCATTCTATTTGCTGCACAGTTTGTTTTAGCTCCTTATATGACAAAGAGCTATGGTGCAAGGGCTGTCGAGGAGAATCACGAATATTCGATGGGCGATCAGGGAAAGAGAACAGTCAAGAAAGACATCTTGGGAAATATTATCATTGAGGATGATAGAGGTAATAGAAAAACAGTCAAGAAAGACATCTTTGGAAACCTTACTATTGAGGATGATAAAGGCAACCGAAAGACTGTAAGAGAAGATATTTTAGGGAATATTACAATCGAAGATAATAAGGGTAATAGAAAAACTATTCGGGAATATATTTTTGGAAATACCATTATTGAAGATAATGAGGGTAACCGCAAGACTGTAAGAGAAGATATTTTTGGGAATACCATAATCGAGGACAATAATGGTAATAGAAAAACTGTCCGGGAAGATATTTTTGGAAATACCATTATCGAAGACAATAAAGGTAATCGGAAGACAGTGAAGGAAGATATCTTTGGTAATACCATAATCGAGGATAATAAGGGTAATAGGACAACTATTAAGAAAGATATTTTTGGTAACCAAATAATAGAAGATAGCAAGGGAAATAGGAAGATTATTAAGAAAGATATCTTCGGAAATACAATTATTGAAAAGTATTAAAGTATGTGACTGGGGATGTCTGATTCTTTCGTTATCTTTGTATCGAAATATATCAGAAATTAGTTGAATGTATCCATGAATCGTATAAAAGGCATACTTTATGCGGCAGTATCCTCTTCCACTTTTGGGCGGTATAAAAAATGCTGTTTATCTGATGATAAACAGCATTTACTTTGAAGAGCCTCTTGTCGGATTCGAACCAACGACCCCGAGATTACAAATCACGTGCTCTGGCCAACTGAGCTAAAGAGGCGTTATTTTCTTTTGCGGGTGCAAAGGTATGAAATTCTTTTAAAAATGCAAATACCTCACGCACTTTTTTTATATTTGCAGTCTCACTAATGATTGATAAGAAGATGAAAAAGAAAATTATGAATGTATGTGGTATGGCGTTTCTCGCCATAAGTATATTGGCATGTTCCGGTCAGAAGAAAGGGGCGGTGAGTGCTGAGGCTACAAGAGACAGTGTGGAAGTAGCTTCGGAAGCATTGACAGTCGAAGCGGATAGTACAGGATATATCGTTCGGGTAGGAGAGACGGCTCCCGATTTCACGATTACGCTGACCGATGGCAAACAAGTAAGTTTGTCCTCACTTCGGGGTAAAGTCGTAATGTTACAGTTTACGGCAAGCTGGTGTGGTGTGTGTCGTAAAGAAATGCCGTTTATTGAAAAAGACATCTGGCTGAAACATAAGGACAATACTGACTTCGCATTGATTGGTATCGACCGTGACGAACCACTTGACAAAGTACTTGCCTTTGCTAAATCTACAGGCGTCACCTATCCGTTGGGACTAGATCCGGGAGCTGATATTTTTGCGAAATATGCATTGCGTGAATCCGGCATAACGAGAAATGTATTGATAGATAAAGAAGGAAGAATTGTAAAGTTGACTCGTTTGTATAATGAAGAAGAGTTTGCTTCCCTTGTGCAGATGATTAATGAAATGCTGAAGTAATATACAGCTATTCTTCAGCGGATTATATCATATAGAAATAGTGACGCTATCTCATCGGGATGGCGTCACTATTTCTGTTATATAGCGACACTATCCTGACTGCATACCGTCACTATTTCCTCATGGGCTATTCAGGCAAGACTTAGCTTTGCCAAATAATCGTAATGTTTTCCTTCTTTTACCAGTTCGGCTTTAAAACCATATTCGGACGCATATAAGCTAAGTGTCTGGAAATCGACATATAACCAGTCGAATGGTTCTCCTTTCACATCCTTGTATTGCATCTGAAAATCAATTTCCCCGTAATAATCTCCGGCCAAATCAATCACTATACTGCCATCCTCTTCCTCGAAAAGATAACGCAGATCGCTGGAATCCATCCATATACATCCGCCGGGACGAAGGATACATTTCATTCGCCGGAAGAAATCGGGCATATTACTTAGTTTTCCGATAATTCCCGAACCATTCATCAGCATCAGGACAGAATCAAACGTTTCAGTAAATGTCCCGTCAAAAAGATTGGTAAGACGAACATCATTGACTCCCCGCTGTTTCATTACTTCGACAGATAGCGGAGAAATATCAATGGCACATACCTCTTTTCCCATTTCCTGAAGTGCCAATGCATGGCAGCCACTTCCTGCACCAACATCCAATATCCGTCCTGTAGCCATTTGCAGAGCGGTTCGTTCCAGTACAGGCATGGACTGGATATTGCGGAATAATTCCTTGACGGGAATCACATCTTCTTCGAATTGAGATGAAAATACCCGCAAGCGGTCGGCTCTGCGATGGTTGAAATAATCAGAAATAGCGGTTCCCATCGGATCCCTTTCTGCGGAGAGAATTGTTGTTGCCATTGGAGGTTACATATTGTTTTAGTCGACAAAGATAAATAAATCCGTAGAAAAGGATTATCTTTGCACATGTAAATGTGAATATTAATAATGTATATTATATGAGTATTGAAGAAGCAATCATGGGTGGAATCGTCTTTAAAGGTAAGAAAGATAAGCCCAAAGAAGAGGAAAAAGTGAAGACAAAGGCGAAGAAAGCAACCTATATCCGAGGACAACATGGTTCGGGAGCTGCGAAAATGAAAGCAGATATCCGGAAGAAAAGAGCAAATCGACACAAAAAATAAACATCGTGATAATCAATATTTTTATTTGTATAGCGGCAATTGTACTATTTTTAAGAGGCATTATTTTCCTGCTAAAGACAAAACTGATCTGGATGCTATATGTCCAAATTATGGAGAGCTACAGTATGAAGGTGACAGGAAGGGTAGTAGATCTGGAAGTTAAGACCAGGACGAATGGCGTTAATGGTGTCATTACGGTAAATTATCCCATAGTGGAGTATAAACTGGGTGAAGAGAAAGAAATGAATCGTCAATCTGCCGGCTATGATATAGTAGTTGAAGCGGATAATAAGTCTCATATGCTGTATGCTCAAAAGTCCCCTCACATAGGAGATAAAGTAACAGTCATGTATAATCCGGATAGTTTGGATAAAATATTCGCATTTCCTAATATGCCTTTTACTAGATTATTATGTAGGCTGTTTCTTCCTGGGGGAATTTATATTCTGGCAGGTATTTTGGGTGTCTGCTATATATTTGTTAAATGACTGGTAAGAGAGTGAAATACTTTCCAAAATAATTCCCCCTGTCACATATAGTTGTAACAGGGGGAATATTATAATTGGGATATTCTAACGCCCTTTCAATTATTTCTGTGGTAGTATCTCGATCCAGTAGTCGTCCGGATCGTTAATGAAATAAAGCCCCATGGCCGTATTTTCAAAACATACACAGTTCATTTCTTTGTGATAAGCTCTGACTGCATCATAATCGCCGGCCACACGAAAACAAAGATGGCTTTCATTCTCGCCCAGTTCGTAAGGAGCGGTATGGTCTTTCAGCCATGTCAGTTCAAGGAGAAAGCCTGTCTCGCTGTCTGTCAGGTAGACTAATGTGAACGAACCGTCGGAAGCTTCCTTCCGGTGATGTTCTTTCAGGCCGAGCGCTTTCTCATAAAAAGCGATGCTTCGTTCCAGGTTTGTGACATTGATATTAAAATGGTCAAATTTACTTTTTATTTCCATTGTGCTATCTTCTTTATTGTTTCATTAAGAGTTTCACAATCTCTCCGACATATGTGCGGGGTTGTCCGGCTTGCGGAGCGGTTTGTGAAGGAAGTTTCTTACATTCGATAACAGCCGAAGGAACAGTTTGGTTCGGAGCATAGAGTTTCAATACATAGCTGTCCGCCTTTTCGATAGCGTCATAAGACTGGTCGGGCGAAAGCGTGCAGTAAGCGACAGCTTTGCCTGACTGGTAACCCAGCGCGCCACCAGCATTGGCAGTCATATTTGTCATGTTGAACTCATCCTTTCCGATGCTGATAACTAATTTTCCACTTCCCATCAACGCATATACTTCGCCCGGAATCTGCTTCAGGTCAACCTCTGTATAGCCCGGCATATCTTTTGAAGCCTTGCCTGCCGGAGTAGCGGGCGTGAGAGTTGCGGCAGGAATAACTTTCTGAGCAGGTTCGGCAGTTGTAACCTTGACATCTGTCTTGGCATCTGCACCACCAATCACGATCGGGCCTGCGGCTGCAACGATGGACGGAGCTTTTTGCTCTTCTTCCTTCTTCTTTTTCTCTGCTCTTGGACGGGTATCCGGCGCTCCGAAAGCAACAGCTACATCCATGAACATATCATCTGCGAAATCTACCGTTTTTCTGCGCCACTTAGCCAGTCCGCGTACCAGTTTGGTCTTTGCTTTGTTAAGCGCATATTTGTCGGTAATCCATTCTTCCGCTTTATATTTCTCCGTATCACGGTAGGTGAAACGTATCTTTTCCAGTTCTACGAGGCAGCTTCCCGGTTTGCAGGTAACTGTAATCTGATAATTGATTAATGTACGGTCTAAAGACAGAGCGCTTGAACTGAAAACAATCCATTCCTCACCGACACCCGCAATTGTTCCTTTTGCTTCGTCGGAATAAACGACGCGGCTGTCAATATTCTTGTTTTCTTTCAGACGTTCGTTCATCCACTTGGTTATTGTGTCGAAAATTTGTGCCTGACTCATTCCGGGAATCTGGAATTCCTTGGAGAATACTACTTTACCATCCACTTCGGGAACAGCGCCTACAAGATACCTCGTATCATCTTTTTTGTCTTTTGCAGAGTCTGCCTTCATTGCCATCGGCAACATAAGGAACAGGGTAAGAAACAGAATCGTAAATTTATTCATAATTATAATGTGTTTATTTGGTAATTTCAAAACTTTCGCCCCGACGGGTGATGCTGATAAAACGGCATCCTGCATCTTCGGCAAAACTTTGAAGCGCGTTGCCGCCTTCATAATCTTCACTGAAGTGCATGGGCACAAATATAGTAGTTTTTATTTGTTCGATGAACTGTTTTGCCCCTTTCATGTAATCTTTTCCCATTCTCCGATCTACCGGAAACAGTACTAAATCAATGATTGGCGCTTTTTCTTTTAAATATTTAACTTCTGCAAGGAAATCACCGTCGGCTTTTCGTATCTCCGCTTCGGTGGATTCTTCACTCCAGTGCCAGTTGTTCAAGTCTCCGGCATGGAAGATGCTCCACCCCTGAAGATGAATCAGAAACGAACTGCCGACATCCGTCGAACCAAACGCGTCGATGCGGATGGTGTCATCCTCGTATGTCTCTCCTTTTTTTATATAGACGGCATCTCCGGCTTTGGCGCGTCGTGACTTCAGAATATCTTTAGAAAAAATATATTGAATGTCCGGACGCTGTTCTTTCCACGTCAATATGTCACGGTTGAAGTGATCGGGGTGGAAATGGGTAGCCAATACGTACAACTTACCCGGCCTTTGCAGCAGATAATCATGTACGATTCCCCGGTTATGTTCGGTTTCGGAAGAATCCTTGTAGTAATCAATGATAACGGTCACGCCTTCCGCTTCGATGGCAAAACCGCTGTGATAGATATAATCCAGTGTCATAAGCTGAATGTTTTATAGTTGCAATATTACGTATTCTAGTTGGAGTTGCCAAGAAAAATCGACGAAATCAGGGAGCAAGGCGACTGATTTCCCATTCTCCATCCGGTTGCAGGGTATATAAGAAGCGGTCGTGCAGACGGTTCGGACGTCCCTGCCAAAACTCCATTCTCGTAGGGGTAACGGCATATCCGCCCCAGTTGCCGGGTCTTTCCACATTTTTTCCTATCCATCGGGCAGCTTCCTTGACAAAAGCCCGCATCAACTGCATCCTGCTTTTGACAGGCTGGCTTTGCGGAGAGATTCGTGCACCGATCCGGCTTTTATAAGGACGCACACGAAAATATTCATCCGACTCTTCGGGCGGGACTTTGGCAGCCGTTCCTTCTATATGAACCTGCCTTTCGAGCGCATGCCACACAAAAGAAAGGGAGATATATGGATTTTGTGCCAACTGCCTTCCTTTGCGACTTTCGTAATTCGTGTAAAAGACAAACTTTCCGTCATGGAGTCCTTTCAGCAACACAGTGCGTGTGGATGGCCTTCCTTCGGGAGACACAGTGCCCACAATGACAGCGGTCGGCTCGTCCACCTCTGCGTCAATCGCTTCTTGCAGCCAACGGCTGAAAAGTGAAAGCGGGTCGCCGGGAAGTTCATTCTCCCGCAACCCGCTTTTGGTATATTCCTGTCGGATATCAGCTAGATTTGTTTTCATCTATAAACTGTAACTTCTAATTAATAATCCATCACATGGGTACTTCTATCAATAGAATATGCGAGTCCTTCAATGTTTCCAGTTCAAAACTGTTGGTTTCATAAATACCCATTCCGTCGCGGCGTTTCATCACTTCGCCTTCTACTACAATTTCTCCTTCGATAAGAAATATATATACACCTGCATGACTCTGATGCATATGATAACCTAATTTCTTTCCGGCTTCAACCTTGCCGATAGAGAACCAAGTATCTTGCAAAAGGGAAGCGGGGGTGCTGCCGTCGGGTGATACGATTACCGCCAACTCATTCGGGCGTTCCAGTTCGGTGATATTGAAGTCCTGGTAAACGGGACGTGTATTCCGTTCTCTCGGCATAATCCATATTTGCAGAAATTCCACCGGTTCTACGGGACTTGCATTCATTTCACTATGGAAAATTCCTGTTCCGGCACTCATGGTCTGGATTTCCCCGACGGTGATAATCCGGCTGTTCTTCTTGCTGTCTCCATGTTGCAGATGTCCTTTCAGGGGAATCGAAACGATTTCCATATTCTTGTGCGGATGCGTCTGGAATCCTTCTCCGGGGGCGACCTTGTCATCATTCAGGACACGGAGGGCACCGAAATTGATACGGTCGGAGTCGAAATATTCATCGAAACTGAATGTATGGTAACTATCCAGCCAATCGTATTGGGAATGTCCTCTTGTATCAGCCTTATGTATAACTTTCTTCATAATTTTCTCCTTTTTCTTGTTGATTATATATCCTGTAAACAAAGCAATAGACTAAAAGTTTTATCTCTTCACTTCATTTAGCAGAGGTTTGTGATTGATGAAATCTTTTATGTTTTGCAAGGTTGTCAGGGCAATATTCTCCATCGCTTCGCGTGTGAAGAATGCCTGATGGGAGGTGACAATCACATTATTGAACGAGAGTAGGCGGGCAAGCACATCATCGTCAATGATGCGGTCGGACTGGTCTTCGTAGAAGTACTCACTTTCTTCTTCATATACGTCCAGACCTGCGGAACCGATTTTCTTATTCTTTAACCCTTCAATCAGCGCATTGGTATGAATCAACTGTCCGCGACCGGTATTGATAATCATCACTCCGTCTTTCATCTTGCTGATGGAGTAGTCATTAATAAGATATTTCGTTTCTTCAGTGAGCGGGCAGTGTAGCGAGATAATATCCGAACTATGATATAATTCGTCCAGTGAAGTATAAACAATCTGCTCTTCCCGTGCAAAGTTATAATCAGGGTAGAGGTCGTAAGCCAGCACATTCATGCCAAACCCTCTTAAGATATGAATCAGGATTTTCGCTATTTTCCCAGTGCCGATGATACCTGCTGTCTTTCCGTGCATATCAAAACCCATCAAGCCATGAAGGGAGAAATTGCCGTCTTTAGTACGCCAGGAAGCACGTGGAATTTTACGATTCAACGATAGCATAAGAGCCACCGTATATTCGGCAGTCGCATAGGGTGAGTAGGCAGGTACGCGTACAACGGTAATTCCGGCAGTGGCAGCCGCATCCAGATCCACATTGTTGAATCCGGCACATCGCAGCGCCAGCAGTTTTACTCCATTAGCTGCCATGATGCGGATTACTTCTGCATCGGCAACATCATTTACGAAGATACATACAACATCTGCGCCTTGCGTCAGTAGTACATTGTTCTTATTCAGATTTCCTTTGTAATAGCGTATCTCAAATCCGAATTCTTTGTTTCTATCATTGAAAGAAGATTCGTCATAAGGCTTTGTGCCAAAAAATGCAATAGTATAGCCCATCATATTATTCTATAATTTATTATACTATAAAAACGTAAAAACAGGTGGATTTGTTTGCTCTCTGATTGATGGTAAATGTAGATTGTTTCATTAGAAACAGTTTGTTTTTTCAATTAAAATGGGTGGGTGAATGAAAATAAATGCACAAATATATGTCTCGTGTGCAATAATATTGTATCTTTGCGCCCGAAATAATTTAAAAAAGATTTAGATGAGAAAAATTTCCTTGATTGGATTTGTAATGCTAATCGTTTCAATTCCAACTTTTGCCGGAG
Organism: Bacteroides congonensis; assembly: GCF_900130125.1. Lineage (GTDB taxonomy): Bacteria > Bacteroidota > Bacteroidia > Bacteroidales > Bacteroidaceae > Bacteroides > Bacteroides congonensis. The sequence goes on along the minus strand of NZ_FQXY01000007.1, from coordinate 360,756 downwards.
GTCTTCTGACAAATACTAATCAACACGCTGCTTTTCTTCGTATGTTATCTCGTGGTGCTACTATCGAAATAGATGGTGCCTTGTCTAATCCTGCCGGTCTGGCTTTTTTGCCGAATGACGGTTTCCATATGGGATTGAGCATTCAGAGTGCTTTTCAGACGAGAAATATTGATGCCAGTTTTATGAGATATACTATGAATGGTGCGACGCCTTCCACAGAATCTTATGCCAAGTATTATAAAGGAAAAGCTGCTGCACCGGTTATTCCCAGTGTGTTTGCCGCATATAAGAAAGGTGATTGGACTATTTCCGGTTTTTTTGCGATTACCGGTGGAGGTGGAAAAGCATCATTCGATGACGGTTTGCCTATGTTTGAGTCATTAGCTATGGCGGGTATCTTTAAGGCAACAGCAGGTGCCGGTAATCCTGTTTCTCCTAATATGATGAATATCAACAGTGCAATGGATGGTAAACAATATATTTATTCCGTACAATTAGGTTTGTCTTACAAGATTAATGATTGGCTTTCCGTATTTGGTGGTGGACGTATGAATTATTTTACGGGTGGTTATGAAGGTTATTTGGATGCCAAACTGAAAAAAGATTATGGTGGTGGGGAGTTGATGAATTTAGCATTGGATTGTGATCAGACTGGTTGGGGGTTGACTCCTGTCATCGGTGTGGATGCTAAGTTCGGCAAATTTAACTTCGGTGCAAAATATGAATTCAAGACTAACTTGAATATTGAAAATAATACGAAGAAGAATAATGCTGAAGATGGTGTATTGGCACCTTTCAAGCACGGTGTAAACACTCCAAATGATATACCTTCCATGCTTTCAGTTGCGGCTGCTTATGAAATTTTGCCAGTGTTGCGTGCATCTGTTGAGTACCATTTCTATGATGACAAGAAAGCGGGAATGGCTGATGGAAAACAGAAATATCTGACAAAGGGAACAAATGAATACTTAATGGGTATCGAATGGGATGTAATCAAACGATTGACCTTGAGTTGTGGTGGACAGATTACGGATTACGGATTGTCTGACAATTTTCAGAGCGATACCAGTTTCTCTTGCGACTCCTATACATTAGGTGTTGGAGCGAAAGTGGTATTGAGTGAAAGAGCTAATCTGAATGTTGGTTATATGTGGACTACCTATGAAGATTATACTAAAACTTCAAAGAATTATAATGGTACGGAATTGCCCGGTACTAATGTATATAGCCGCACTAATAAAGTATTCGGTGTGAGCCTTGACTACAGATTTTAATTGTGCATAATCCGCTACAATTTTCTATAGCAGAAGCCGTCTCAAACAACAGTTTTGAGGCGGCTTCAAACTTTTATACCGATTTAATTAGAAAGAATACTGTACCAGCATATTCAACCGGTTGGCATGACGGGTTGAAGAACTGAAATCACTCCGCCATCCTCTCAAATACTCGACGCCCACTTGCAGATTACTGCTTACATTCCAGAAAGCATTCGCTACAAGATACTGTCCCTTGCGGTAAGATTCCGGATTTTCGCTTGGATATCCGTTCTCAGAATAAAGTCTGGATAAACTATATGTTCCGGAAACAAAGAAACTCGGGCAAAAATTATATTGCAGTCCGGCATACCATCCCAACATCGGAAGAACCTGCATTTTTCCTTCATCGTCAGGATCGGGAACAATGTCCACATTGAGATTGCTTAAATCATTCAGATAAGAACCGATGCCCTTACCATAGTTGAACTGTCCGTAAACCTGCAACTTCTTTGTGATATTGAATGTAGTGGATGCCTGCAAACCGAATCCGGTAGTCGAATAAGCCTTGTTATATACATTGCTTGAATAAGTCATGCTGCGTACGATTGCGCCAAGTTTGATATGACTGCTACTGTTCCAGTTATATTGTGCGGAAGCGGCAAAGTCCGGCATCCGTTGGGTGTTGACGGAAACATCGCTGTTGGTAGTGCCATCTACCGAAGGCATTTCCATGGCAACGCCGAATTTCCAGTTTTTCAACTTGTCGCACATATAGCTTAATTGCGTGGTACGATAGAACGCCGAACCGTTAGGGCCTGCAAAGTCGATAGTAGGAGGAAGCGCGGAAAGATCCATGAACGAACCATAACTATATCCGATGGTAAAACCGAGGAATTGCGCATACGCATTTTGCAATTCAAAAGTCTTTCCGTCTCCGCGGAAGTTACCGGCGGTGTAAACCACGAAGTCACCGAGATGTTTCGTACGTCCCACCAGTTTAAGGAATAGGGTGGAAGTGGTGATGTCCATCTGGAACTGATTCCTTGCAAAATTTCCCTTTCCCGGTTGGGGAATCAATGCCGGATAGAAATCGACGTCGTCAACGATACCGTTAAAGTCATACTCTGCCGTTGCACGGACATAACCGCCGATGCCCAATGCAAACTTACCCTTCTGGTCAGTCAGCAGAAAGCGGGGAGCGTTCGGGTCATGGAAACGCATCTGCGAACGGTCGTTCATGATCCGGATAATTTCATCTCCTGCCTTATCACGAGAGACAAACATGATGGAATTGGGTTCTTCATCTTCGATGATTACCTTCTTTTGTGCATGGGCACAGAGGGGGAAGATTCCCATCCCCAGTAGCATAGCTACCATTTTAAAACTAGTTTTCATTATCAGTTAAGTTTTAGGTGAATGCCCAATGAACAACTAAAAAAAGAAATGGTTGAGAGGGGCAAAGGAAAAATTGCCAAACTAACCGGAAGAATTGCTATTTATATTCATTCTAAAAAACCGGATCTTTGTACCGTACTAATCAGATAAAAGAAATACGACGATGGGAAAAGTAGAATTTACTCAAGGAATATTAGACATACAGTCGGATTTGCACCGCTTCGCATATAAGCTCACTGCAAACCGTGATTCAGCTAATGATTTGGTTCAGGACTGTGTGTTGCAAGCATTGGACAATCATGAGAAGTTTACGTATAGCAAGAATCTGAAAGGATGGATGTACACTCTCATGCGTAACATCTTTGTCAATAACTATCGCCGTACTGTCCGCGAAATGAATATCATGGATGATACCTATTCTGTAAATCAACAGCACATGATTGAAGACGAAGATGGTGGCAAGTTTGAGTTTGCCTATGATATGAAGCAACTGTATCGTGTGTTACATACCATTCCCGACGATATGAAAGTACCTTTCCAGATGTTTGTCGCCGGATTTAAGTATAGAGAAATTGCCGAGAAACTAGGATTGCCGATGGGGACGGTGAAAAGCCGTTTGTTCTTCATCCGTAAACGGTTGAAAGAAGAATTGAAAGATTTCTCCTGATACAATTCTTTTTGATTGAGTGATGTGTTTTAAGGTCAAAGTGATGAGCCTTCCTGCCATAGACGACAACTGGCGGGAAGGCTCATTTTGTTGTTAATCCATCATTTCCTGGACTCTGTGTTTAGCCTTTTGAGCAGTCTCCTGCGCGGTATGGGCTGCTTCCGTGGCTTTTTCTTTCACTGTGTTAGTCGCTTCTGTCGCTTTTTCCTGAGCAACATGTGCGGCATGTTGTACTTTCTTTTTCAAGCTTTCGCCCGAATGTGAACTCGCTTCGGCACCTCTTTCCTTAGCTTCTTCGGCTCTCTCTTCAGCAAGCCGGGCATTTTTCTTTTCCTGCATTGCTGCTTCTTTTACGTCTTTCTTAAATTGATGTTCCATGATCTGGTCTTTTAGTTAAACATGGATTTTAAACACGTGGCCGTCTGAAAAGGATTCCCCGATTAGGAAATTTTCATTCTTTTTCATTCATCCAAATATTTGTATAGGTAGCATCCTTCCTCTTTATCGAGGATATTCATGAGTTGCAACCGGTCAATCATCAAATATCTTTTGCTTTTTCATAGTTTTTCCTCTATCTTTGCAGCCCGAAAGAAAAAGAAAGTATGATGCCGTGAATAGCGGTCGTGTATTCTAGAACACCACGTAAAAAACAGGAATTATGAAAGAGAAAGTATCTGTACCTTTTATGCTGCTTGGCATTCTTTTTAATGTATGCCTTATTGCGGCCAATCTTCTTGAAACGAAAGTAATCCAAATCGGTAGCTTGACTGTAACCGCCGGATTATTGGTTTTTCCTATTTCTTATATAATCAATGATTGCATCGCCGAAGTTTGGGGATTCAAGAAAGCGCGTCTGATTATTTGGAGCGGTTTTGCCATGAACTTCTTTGTGGTAAGTCTTGGATTGATAGCAGTTGCCATTCCTGCCGCTCCTTTTTGGGAGGGAGAGGAGCATTTTGATTTTGTGTTCGGTATGGCGCCCCGTATTGTGGCTGCCAGTCTGATGGCTTTTTTGGTCGGTTCGTTCCTCAATGCTTATGTGATGAGCAAGATGAAGATAGCCAGTCAGGGCAAGAATTTTTCCGCCCGTGCCATTTGGTCTACTGTTGTCGGTGAGACTGCCGATTCATTGATTTTCTTCCCGGTAGCATTCGGAGGAATTATTGCATGGAAAGAACTGCTCATTATGATGGGAATCCAAATCGTACTGAAATCCATGTACGAAGTGATGATTCTTCCGGTCACTATCCGTGTGGTGAAAGCGATTAAGAAAATAGACGGTAGCGATGTCTACGATACCGATATCTCCTACAACGTACTGAAAATCAAAGATATTTAAAATATTGTATGAATAGAGAAGCAGCATTGGTTGTGTTCAGTGGTGGGCAGGATTCCACCACCTGCCTGTTTTGGGCAAAGCGCAACTTCAAGAAAGTATATGCCCTGAGTTTCCTGTATGGCCAGAAACATCAGAAGGAAGTGGAGCTTGCACGGGAGATAGCCCGTAAAGCGGAAGTGGAATTCGATGTGATGGATGTATCCTTCATCGGAAAACTGGGACGTAACTCCCTGACTGACGCTACGATGGTTATGGATCAGGAAAAACCGGCAGATGGTGCTCCCAATACATTTGTTCCGGGACGTAACCTGTTTTTCCTGAGCATCGCAGCAGTATATGCCCGCGAACGTGACATCAATCACTTGGTAACGGGAGTTTCCCAAACAGATTTCAGTGGTTATCCCGACTGCCGCGACGCGTTTGTCAAGTCACTCAATGTGACATTGAACTTGGCTATGGATGAACAATTCGTAATCCATACTCCTCTGATGTGGATTGATAAAGCCGAAACATGGGCTTTGGCGGACGAACTGGGAGTGTTGGAACTGATTCGCACCGAGACTTTGACATGCTATAATGGTGTACAAGGTGATGGTTGCGGACATTGTCCGGCTTGTACGTTGCGTCGGGAAGGACTGGAGAAATATTTAAAAAGTAAGAATCAATAATATCTCTACACAGAGATTAAAAATGCATTTTCTGCTGTCATCTGTCACATTGCTGTTGCTAATCGTTTGAGTATAAAATGAATAGTCTGTGACAGCAAGTGGTGACAGCAACTAAATTCGACATTCTGCCGTCACATCTCTTGTCACCGGTAAGCTCTGATAAATAAGATAGTAGCTTCTGTTCGGGAATTGTATCGGCTTAATTCAGTTTCAACAGCTTGAAACTGTTGTTTCACGGCAAGAAACCTGAGTTTCATTAGGGGAAACTAAAGTTTCATCAGCGAGAAACTAAAGTTTCAATGGTAAGAAACTAAAGTTTCAACGGTGAGAAACTAAAGTTTCTATTGCTTGAAACTATTAGTTTCAAGGCTTGAAACAAAGTGTTCATCACCTTGAAACACTTTGTTTCGCCGTATGAAACACGCCGTAACACATAGAACGCGGATAAATCCCCCGTGGGGTTAAAGAATTACGGTGATAGGTGACAGATACGGTGATAGGTTGTAAAATGAATCATTCACCACTCAAATGCTTATGAATAAGGCGTTTGGGGCTAGTCGGTGATAGGTGAAAGAGGAAATGCGTTTTTTATCTATGTAGAGGATTGCAGTAAACGAGTACAAATGACAGAATTAAAAGACCAACTTTCCTTATTAGGAAGAAAAACCGAGTATAAGCAAGATTATGCTCCTGAAGTATTAGAAGCCTTTGATAATAAGCATCCTGAAAATGACTATTGGGTACGTTTCAACTGCCCTGAATTTACGAGTCTGTGTCCTATCACTGGGCAACCGGACTTTGCCGAGATACGTATAAGCTACATTCCTGATATAAAAATGGTAGAAAGCAAGAGTTTGAAACTCTATCTTTTCAGTTTCCGTAATCATGGTGCTTTCCACGAAGACTGCGTCAATATCATCATGAAAGACCTTATCCGGCTGATGAATCCCAAATATATCGAAGTAACAGGAATCTTTACTCCCCGTGGAGGTATCTCTATCTATCCGTATGCCAATTACGGCCGTTCGGGAACAAAGTTTGAGCAAATGGCAGAACATCGTTTGATGAATCGGGAGTAGTACATATGAATACTAGTTTGCCAATAGAACTCCGTGAGTATATTCAGCAGAATATAATTCCGCAATATGTCAACTTCGACAAGGCACATCAAATAGACCATGTTGAAAAAGTAATTGAAGAAAGTCTGAAACTGGCTTCTTATTATGATGTCAATCTGCCGATGGTCTATACGATTGCAACTTATCATGACTTGGGACTGTGTGAGGGACGTGAGTTTCATCATATAGTATCCGGCAAGAAATTAATGGCGGATGAAACTTTGCGACATTGGTTTACGGATGAACAACTGTTGCAGATGAAAGAAGCGATAGAAGACCATCGTGCATCCAACAAACAGATTCCGAGAAGTATCTATGGAAAAATAGTTGCCGAAGCCGACCGTATAATAGATCCCGAGGTAACGTTACGCCGTACCGTTCAGTATGGATTGTCCCATTATCCGGAAATGGATAAAGAACAGCAATATGCTCGCTTTCGTAAACATCTTAATGATAAGTATGCGGAAGGGGGATATTTGAAGTTATGGATACCTCAGTCGGATAATGCCGGACGGTTGGCGGAATTACGGAAATTGATTACTAGTGAAGATAAATTGATTAAAGTGTTTGATAGGTTGTATTTAGAAGAAAAGACTAGGCTTTTATTATGATTATTCTGTGTTCCAAATAGTAGGATTCCGTAAACTTTCGTGATAACATCTATATTTTTCTTTGGAGGTATTTGAGATACAACAGATATATGCTAAAGCTTTTCGATCCAATGAACGCAAAGATTTGCAGACTGATACGATTTTATCTAATCCATAATAAGACCGTATTAGCAACCAATCTGCCAGAGTGCCATATTCCAAGACGCGTTGGATAATTTGTGCCGGACAGGTATCCATATCAGCCTTCGATATATCTATATCCCAAAACAAATGGGGAGACAATTTTGATATGTATTCTTTCTGTTCCATGGTCTATAGTTAATGAGACTTTATCTTTTTTACAAAGGAACTATTTTATTTCAGATTAACCAAGCGGGTAACTCCTTTTAACACCGTCACCGGCATGTTTTTACTCGTGATGATACGGCCCCCCGTTCAATATCGTCATCGCCCGATAAATCTGTTCCACGAATATCAGTCGTATCATTTGATGCGAGAAAGTCATTTTCGACATTGAAATCTTCTCATGGGCTGCCTGATAGACTTTCTCGGAGAAGCCGTAAGGGCCACCGATAATGAAAACCAGCCGTTTGTTGACCGTATTCATTTTCCGTTTCATGTAGTCGGCAAATTCAAGGGAACGCATCTCTTTTCCGTGTTCGTCGAGCAGCACCACCACATCTCCCGGTTGGAGCGCTTTCAAAATTAACTCACCTTCCTTTTCTTTCTGTACTTCCATCGAAAGACTCTTCGTGTTTTTCAGTTCGGGAATCACTTCCATATCAAAAGTGATATAGCGTTTTGTACGCTGTACATAGTCGTTGATAGCTGTAATATAGTGTTGTTCTACGGTTCGTCCTACGACGAGCAGAGTTGTCTTCATGCCTTTATAATTCTGATTAATGCACAAAAATAGGCATTTTTTATGTTATTCTGCAATTAATGCTTACCTTTGCCTATCATTAGTTGAAAGTTTGAGTCTTTAAACTTCAACTTAAAAGCTTGTAATTATGAAAAAACGAGTGCTCGTAGGAATGACCGCTTTGCTTCTTTCCCTCTCGTTGCTAATGGCGCAAGAGATACCGGCAGGAGTGATTACGGCATTTAAAAGAGGAAGCTCGCAAGAGCTGAGTAAGTATATGGGGGACAAGGTAAACCTGGTGCTCCAAGGTCGCTCGACAAACGTTGACAAGCAGAAAGCAATGGCTACGATGCAGGAATTCTTTACGGAGAATAAAGTCAGCGGATTTAACGTGAACCATCAGGGAAAACGGGACGAATCAAGTTTCGTTATCGGAACGTTGGCTACTACTAAGGGGAACTTCCGCGTGAATTGTTTCCTCAAGAAAGTACAGGATAAATGTTTAATACACCAAATAAGAATTGACAAAATCAATGAATAAGGAAAAAGAACTGATCGACAAACTGATCGACCTTGCTTTTGCAGAAGATATAGGTGATGGTGACCATACCACCCTTTCATGTATCCCCGCTGCGGCAATGGGAAAATCAAAATTGCTTATCAAAGAAGCCGGCGTACTGGCAGGCATCGAAGTGGCTAAGGAAATCTTCAACCGTTTCGACCCGACTATGAAAGTCGAAGTCTTTATTAATGACGGAACGGAAGTGAAACCGGGCGATGTAGCGATGGTAGTGGAAGGAAAAGTGCAGTCACTGCTTCAGACCGAACGCCTGATGCTGAACGTGATGCAACGTATGAGCGGTATCGCCACAATGACCCGCAAATATGCAAAGAAACTGGAAGGCACAAATACCCGCGTACTGGATACCCGCAAGACGACTCCGGGGATGCGTATTCTCGAAAAGATGGCTGTGAAAATCGGTGGCGGTGTGAATCATCGCATCGGTCTGTTCGACATGATTCTTTTGAAAGATAATCATGTGGACTTTGCCGGAGGAATTGACAAGGCTATCACCCGTGCTAAAGAATATTGCAAAGAAAAAGGGAAAGACCTGAAAATAGAAATAGAAGTCCGCAGCTTCGACGAACTGCAACAAGTTCTTGATCTCGGTGGGGTAGACCGTATCATGTTTGATAACTTCACTCCCGAAATGACGAAAAAGGCAGTAGAGATGGTAGCCGGCAAATACGAAACCGAATCTTCAGGCGGTATCACTTTTGACACTCTTCGTGACTATGCCGAATGTGGCGTAGATTTCATCTCCGTAGGTGCTCTGACTCATTCAGTGAAAGGACTGGACATGAGCTTCAAGGCCTGCTAAATGAAAAAGAGAAGATTGTCATGAAGATTTCTTAAGACGCGCGTAACGCGGATGACACGGATAGTAAGACTTTGATAAAAAGAATCCGCGTTATCCGCGTTATTTGTATCTGAAGACTGTTTCCCATCTTCCCTGTTTTTGCATATGCTTCAGAAAAAACTTTTGTATTTGTATTCTTTAACATTTTCTGTTGCAGCATTCCTCAAACTCTTGCGTCTAATGGATAAAACGACGCAGACATACGTTCGATTTTAAAAAAGGTAATTGACTTGGAAAACGAGATAGAACTGGTAAAGGGCTGTCGGGCAGGAAAGGATTCAGCCCGAAAGGAACTTTACACTCTCTATTCCAAACAGATGCTGGCGGTTTGTTTCCGCTATACGGGCGATATGGATGCGGCGCACGATGTACTGCATGACGGTTTCATCAAGATTTTTACCAACTTCTCCTTCAGGGGCGAATCTTCGCTCTGCACATGGATAACCCGGGTGATGGTCACTCAATCACTCGATTATTTGAGACGGGAGAAACGAGTCAGCCAGTTGGTAGTGCATGAAGAGCAACTTCCCGATATCCCCGATATATCGGACTCGGGAGGAGGGGCTGGAATCTCCGAAGAGCAGTTGATGGCATTCATTGCCGAATTGCCGGATGGTTGCCGAACCGTTTTCAACCTTTATGTGTTTGAAGAAAAGTCGCACAAGGAGATAGCCAGGATGCTTCACATTAAGGAACATTCGTCTACTTCGCAGTTGCATCGCGCCAAATATTTGTTAGCAAAAAGAATTAAAGAGTATAGGAACAATGAAGAAAGAAAATGATGAAATAACCGATCTGTTTCGCACGCGTCTTGCTGATGCAGGGATGAGTGTCCGGGATGGCTTTTGGGAAGAGCTATCGCAGGATATTCCTGTGGCTTGCCAACATCGCCGTCGGATTCTGCTCTTCCGTGTGGCGGCTGCGGCATCTGTATTGCTCGTTTTGGCGGCTTCGTCGGCTACTTTCCTGTATTTCTCTCCCAAGGAAGAGATGGAAGAAGCATTTACGAAGATAGCCGTGACGAATGGGGGACAGATGGATGGAGACGGAATACGTGTCAATCAACTGCCATTGCCGGTGGAACCTGTTTTGCCGAAACCGGCTCCTAAGTCTTTCGGTATGTTGTCGCAATGTGTGGAAGAGGAGGATTCGCTTTCTATTACCTTCTCCATGTCGTTCTCTTTTTCGTCGACTACTACGGGAAGTGGCAATCGTTACGGTAATCAAGGTTATAATGGTTATTGGCAGGCTGCAAATGGAAATACGGAATCATCTACTATGCAGGAAGAAACCGCAAGTCCGGCTGTTACTCCCGAAAAAGTTGTGAAGAGACATCGCTGGGCGATAAAAGCGCAGTTAGGTACTGCACTTCCGGCAGAGGACGGTACTTATAAAATGCCGGTTTCCGCAGGGGTGACAGTAGAACGAAAATTGAATGATTACCTGGGGATAGAAACAGGACTGCTTTATTCCAATCTCCGTTCGGCAGGACAACATTTGCATTATCTAGGTATCCCTGTCCGGGTAAACGTGACGTTGGTGGATACGAAGAAAATTGACCTTTACGCTACCGTAGGCGGGATAGCGGATAAATGCATAGCCGGTGCTCCGGACAACAGTTTCAAGGAAGAACCTGTCCAACTGGCAGTGACTGCCGGCATTGGAATCAATTATAAAATTAATGACCGGCTTGCGCTCTTTGCCGAACCCGGTATTTCGCATCATTTCAGCACTGATTCGAAACTGGCTACGGTACGCACGAAACGGCCGACTAATTTTAATTTACTTTGCGGACTTCGCATGACGTATTAATCCTTATGAAAATGAAAAAGACACTTGTAATGCTGTGGATGGCACTTTGCCTGATTGTATCGTTCAGTGGATGCAGCAGCGAAGAAATGGATTATAACAATCCGGATGTTGCTCTTTTTGTGAAGCAATTGAAGTCGGGTACGTATAAGATGAAGAATGATAAAGGAGTGGTGGAAGTTCCTCATTTCATGGAAGAGGATATTCCCGAACTTTTAAAATATGCAGAAGATCTGACAATTATACCCTCTTTCCCGTCGGTTTATAATACGAACAACGGTAAGATTCGGTTGGGTGAATGTATGCTTTGGGTGATTGAGTATATCCGTCAGGGCACACCGCCGTCAATGGGTTGCAAAATGGTGTTGGCGAATGCTGAAAATTATGAAGCAATCTATTTCCTGACCGACGAGGAGGTGCTCGATGCAGCCGCCTGTTACCGTAGCTGGTGGGAAGAACGGCAATATCCGAAGACCCGTTGGACGATTGATCCATGCTATGACGAGCCGCTTTGCGGATCGGGCTATCGTTGGTGGTGACACTCAATAAGGAGTTGCGTCCGGAATAAGAAATAGAAAACATTCATGTAGGAACGTTTGTTTGTATCAGTAGTCTTTTTACTGCTGACAGGGGCTTGCTACGCTCAATGGACTGCTGAAAATCGGGTTGAGGCAGGTATGTATGAAGCGTTTGAAAGGTATTAGGTAATGAAAGAATAAAGAGGATGAATAGATTGATGAAACGTTTTTGGGCAACTATGGCATTGTGTTTTGTAACTTTACTTGCGTATTCGCAAGTCTGGACGGCGCAAGACTCATTGCATCTGAAGAAGTTGCTGGATAGTGACCAGGAGTTGCACTTAAATATGGATGCTGTAAAGTCGATTGATTTCGGCGGCGCGGTGGGAAGTCCCAGGATGTCGGAGGAGAAGAAGTGGATGCTGCCTGACGAATCGCTGCCCGAAGCATTACCTAAACCGAAAGTGGTGTTGAGCCTGATGCCGTATAAGGCAAATACCCGTTTCAATTGGGATCCCGTCTATCAGAAAAAGATAAGGGTGGATAAGAATACCTGGCGGGGGGATCCTTTCTACGAGCTGCGCCATCAAAGATCATACTCCAACTGGGCGCGTAATCCGATGGCAAAGGGGATGCGTAAGTCTTTGGATGAGATACAGGCGAGCGGAGTACGTTTCCGCCAGTTGAGTGAGCGTGCCAATGGGATGTTTGTGAATTCGGTAGTGATGGACAGCCCTATTCCTTTGTTTGGTAGCAGCGGAGTATATATCAATGGCGGAACTATCGGCGGACTTGATCTGATGGCCGTCTTTACGAAAGAATTTTGGAATAAGACAGGGAGAGATAATCATGCCCGTACCTTGGAGGTTCTGCGGACTTATGGAGACTCGACGACTGTGCTGATAAATAAACCAATCGAACAGATTGCCCGGTAAGGGCGTTATATATGTACTAATGCTTTCTCATAGGGATATGGAATCATTAGCTCATTGATAAATTATTAATTATGAACAGAATAACTTCTCTTCTAGGGATTCAGCATCCTATAATTCAAGGTGGAATGGTATGGTGTAGCGGTTGGCGGCTTGCTTCCGCAGTGAGTAATGCAGGTGGATTGGGGCTGCTCGGTGCAGGTTCCATGCATCCTGAAACTTTGCGTGAGCATATCCGTAAATGCCGTGCGGCTACGGAACTTCCTTTTGGTGTGAACATACCTTTGATGTATCCTCAAATAGAGGAAATTATGAATATCGTGGTAGAGGAGGGAGTGAAGGTTGTTTTTACTTCTGCCGGAAATCCGAAAACATGGACAGGATGGTTGAAAGAACGTGGAATTACAGTTGTTCATGTGGTTTCTTCCTCGCGTTTCGCTGTGAAGTGTGAAGAAGCAGGAGTAGATGCGGTAGTGGCTGAAGGGTTCGAAGCCGGCGGACATAACGGTCGTGAAGAAACAACAACTTTCTGTCTGATTCCTGCCGTACGTGAAGCTACAACCTTACCGCTGATAGCTGCCGGTGGTATCGGAACGGGAGAAGGCATATTGGCTGCCATGGTCTTGGGAGCTGAAGGAGTGCAGATGGGAACCCGTTTTGCTTTGACTGAAGAGAGTTCGGCAAGTCCGGTGTTTAAGGATTATTGTTTGAGCCTTGGCGAGGGGGATACTAAGTTGTTATTGAAGAAACTGGCTCCGACACGTCTGGTGAAGAATGGTTTCCGGTATGCAGTGGAAAAGGCGGAAGATAATGGCGCTTCTCCCGAAGAATTGAGAATGCTGTTGGGAAAGGGACGTGCCAAAAAAGGTATGTTTGAAGGCGATCTGGAAGAAGGTGAACTGGAAATAGGACAGGTTTCTTCCATTATATCCCGTCGGCAGTCGGTGGCGGAAGTGATGAGCGAATTGATTGAGGCTTATCGGCAAGCGGCGGAGAAGAAATATTTATTTGGGTATTCCGATGAACATAATTTACAAATTAAGGGTTAAGCGGGCTCCAATGTACGAATAATGAGGTGACTTTTTCAAGCATTCTCTTTATACACAAAAAATTGAGGGTATCCTTTTCGGGACACCCTCATGTTTTAGAACAGAATGTCGTTTGTTGAGATGAATTGATGCGTAGAGTGGTTGTTTACAGACATTCACTGCCCTGTTTGTTGATTTTCATGCTTTTTCCATAGAGACCCACTCGTGCTATATTGCAATAAAAGGGTTCTGCAATATCATATTTGAAAGGAAGTATTTCCTTGTTGTCTTTGTCTATATATCCCCATTTGGACGATTGACTTTCAATGCAGACGGCAGCCAGTCCTTCCGAGAAAGGGCATCCGTTGTCATATTCTAACGGAATGACGACTTCGCCTTTCATGTTGATGAATCCTACCTTATTGTTTAGGGAGACGAGGGCCAGTCCTTCCGTAAATTGTTCTATCTGATTGTAAATCGGCGGAAGAATATAGTTTCCTTGTCTGTCAATCAGTCCCCATAATCCATCGTTACATACCCGTGCACATTCTTCTTCGAATGAGTGGGCCGCAGAGAATTTTAGGGGGATCCGTATTTGTCCCGTGCAATCAATGTATCCATATTGAGAATTGAGTACTACCATCGCTAATCCTTCTTTGAAAGAAAAAGCCCGTTCATACTTTAGAGGAATGACAATATCATATCCTTTGTTGATGTATCCCCACTGGATTTTACCTTTAGCCGGAGCCAGTCCATTCGAGAAACGGCCGATTGCCGAGAAACGCTTTTTCTTATTAGCTACCCCATAAGCTAAAAAAGAAGTCAGGAGCTTTGTAATAGTGCTGCTCATCTTATTGATTGTTTGTGCGGTAAGCGTCCCTGATACCGTGTATATACAGAAGAAGCGTGGACGTCGTTAGTTCATCCTATTCAAGGCTCTGGTAAGCCCAACGGCGAATGAACAACAGAGTCCACGCCCTTGTATAACAAAGACGTGAACGCTTAGTTGTCATTATCTCACCGTTGATGAATTTACCAGATTCTGAATAGAGATAATATTCTAAACGCTTCTACGTTATTAATCGTAATAAGTCGCTACAAAGATATTATTTTCCCGGTAAATAACAATGCGTTTGGGGGATAAAGATTTTAAGAGTGGATGGGAAGTACGTAGAAAAATGCAGACTGATTGGTGGAGAGGATATAAAAACCCCCCTTGCAAATGAGGATGCAAGGGGAGTTTTATCAGATTATAATTGAAAAGGATGAGAATTTTTAGTTTAATAATCCAGGATTCGCATCAATTGCCGCCTGTGGAATCCGTAATGTGTAGCGTGAGTCATTTTCTTCTAATACATAGTTTTGACCATCTATGACTTTTTGGATGCTAGGGCGAGTTGTGCGACGTAAGTCAAACCAACGGTGTCCTTCAAAAGCTAGTTCGCGCGCCCGTTCTTCCAAAATCTCTGTGATTAGCGCATCTTTTTCCATCTTATTCACCGCATTTGCTTTTTCTTCATAGCCTTCGGGGGTATAACGGTTCTTCATAAGTTGTAGTAGGCGGGTACGAGCTTCTTTTATCTTATTCAGGTGAGCGGCTGCTTCTGCTGCATTAAGATACAGTTCTGCTGTACGGAAGGTGCAGTTTTTTTTGCTTTTTAAAGAAGGATAATTTCCATCTGCATTTGCTGTGCTATAATATTTGGCTGGACGTAGATCATGATTTGCTGCATATTTTTGCATGAATGAGGCGGACAGTAGAGCTTGGTCAGCAAAAACACTGTAGTATATAACTTCGTATGCTGTAATTGTTTCTACCGATTCATAGTTATTAGGAAGTTTGGAGTCTACGTTATTAAAATCTTCCAAATCCGATTTTTTTGCTAATGCCAGTTCCGCGGCTTCATAGGCTTTTTCCCATTCTCCCATATATAGTCTGACACGGGATTCCATAGCATCTACAGATAATGAGGAGAAACGGTATGAATACTTCTCTTTCCATGATTCTTGATTGATAAGTTTACGGGCTGACTCGATATCTGCCAGGATTGCCGTATAGATTTCTTTGACGGTATTACGTGATGGGGTTCCTTCCAGATCAAGATCCCATTTTAATGGAATAGATTTAGACTCAGGGCCTCCCTCTTTGGTATAGGGCTGACCGTAAAAATTTACAAGTATAAAATGTGTGTATCCTCTTAGTAGGTAGGCTTCTCCTACAAGTTGGTTTATTTCTTCTTGACTTCCTTCTGTTATTTGATTCTGTTTGTCAATGATTGCATTGGCATAGTATATGACAGAATAGAAAGATTCCCATTGAAATTCTCTAGTGGTGCTACTAGGTGTAATATCATTCCATTTTTCAATGTCAGAGTAGGCATTTTGTGCTGTACTACTTGTTGAGACTATTGCCATATCACTACGAAAGTCAATAACGCCTTTGTCGATTATTTTGGCACCTTTGTTATAAGCAGTAGTTAGCAATGCACGATATTCGGACAATGTATTGGGTATTACTTTGCCTACGGGTTGGATATCCAAATAGCTGTCACAGGAACTCAATAAGATGCTTCCTGTCAATATGGTGGCGATGTATATTTTTCTCATCATATGCATATTTTCTTCTTTAAAAGTTGAGACTAAGATTGAATGTCACGGATTTGGGAATCGGAGTAGAATAAA
The DNA here is from genome assembly GCF_900130125.1 of Bacteroides congonensis. Lineage (GTDB taxonomy): Bacteria > Bacteroidota > Bacteroidia > Bacteroidales > Bacteroidaceae > Bacteroides > Bacteroides congonensis. The sequence continues at coordinate 344,450 of NZ_FQXY01000007.1, read as the reverse complement.
GATTACCCATAGATTCGGGATCCATATAGTTCTTATAGCTGCTACCGAATACAAACAAGTTGCGGGCTTCCAGTCCGACGGTAGCCCCTCCGATATTTACTTTGTGCAACCATTCGGATGGGATGTGGTACGCAAGGCGTATATTTTGCAGACGTACATAACTCAATTTCTTGACCCAGATATCAAGTGAATTATAAAGGTATCTTTTATCAGAGAATGCCCGATAGTCTGCCGGATTACGATTGGGAGTGGCTAATGCCGGAAATTTTCCATCTTTATTCTCTTCTGTCCATCTGTCTAAAATATCTCTGTTTAAATTGCGTGCAGGGTCGATATCCATGTGGTAACTTGGAGTCGTTTTAACGTGAGCTCCTAAGTTGTATGAGAAGTTCAGATTTAATTCCCAGTTCCGGTAATTGAAAGTGTTCATGAATCCTCCCGTGTAAGGCGCATCGGATGTACCGATATAGCTATACAATTCTCTTTCTTGATCGGCTGCTGATATACCATAATCATAGTATCCGTCTCCTGTTGAGGTCATTTGTAAGAGTTCTTCTATTGTGACTCCTTTCCCTTCTTTATTTTCAAGAAGTATTTGTCCGGTTTCAGGCTTGATACCTTTTGTTTTCAGAGCAAATATAGCTCCTACAGGATATCCTTCGAGGCTCGGAGTTGCTTGTGTTTTATTTGTCATCACTCTCAATACCTTATTTTGATTGTAGGCAAAGTTGAAAGAAGTGTACCATGAGAAATCTTTGGTTGTAATGTTGCGTGTTTGTAGGTTTACTTCAATTCCTTTGTTTTCCATACTTGCCCAGTTGACAGTCATATTTGTGAATCCGTTTTCTAATGGCAACATCTTGGAACCAATAAGGTCAGTACCCTTTCTGTAATAATAATCTACGCTCAGATTGATACTTTGATTGAATACTGAAAAATCGATTCCTGCATTATAAGAAGCTGTTTTCTCCCAACGTAGTTTGCTGTTCGGGGCGTTGTCGATAGTGATATTTTCTTCATCCCCCTCTGGTATAATATCAACGTATCCATAGCTTCCTACAAGGAATGGAGAAGTCGTTTTATCAATATTTCCTTGTAAACCATATGACAGGCGGAATGCCAGGTTGTCAATCCATTTTAATTGGCTGATAAAAGGTTCATTGGAAAGACGCCACATGCCACTGACTGAATAGATGGGCAGGAAACGATATTTTTTGTCTACGCCGAATAGGTCGGAACCATCCATACGGACGCTGCCTCCCAGTGTATAGCGGCTTTTTAAAGTATATGAACCATTGGCGAAGAAAGAGGCGAATGCGTTCTCCGTATAACTTTTACTTTTAAGCTTCCAGTCGTTAAGATCTTGCTTTCTAAGGTTCAAGTTTTTGAACGTTAGTGTTTTCGGATCGTATCCATATCCGGTAGAGGATGCGTTTTCATACCAGTTTTTGCGGATTTCCGATCCAGCCATTATCTGAATATCATGGATATCTTTGAATGTGTTTTTATATTCTCCTTGAATTTTCCATGTTATCTGGGAGGTAGTAGAATTTGTTGTTTTAAGCATTCCACCTTCCGGGATGATATACTTCGTAGTCCCTGACTCCTGATAAGTGTTTTTTTCACGTTGATTACGTATGTTGAAACTACTCATTCCTGCAAATTCTTCTTGAGAAAGCTGTTCCCATTGTACACCAATTTGTGAGGTAAGTTTCCATTGGTCATTGAAACGCAGCTCTGCATCGAAAATCGAATTTATGGCAGTATTGATGGACTCCTTACTGGTATTGGCACGTTCTTCATAAATATTGAAGCCTTGATTAAGGTCGGAAACGGAACCGGCCACGACTTCATAATCGTATATATAGTTATTGTTTTGATCGAACGGCTCGAAGTAAGGATTGGCAATGCGTGAGTAATATACGGGGTTGGTAAGACCTTGAGAGTCGGTCATAAATGTTTGGTTTTTACGTCTGTTGGCAAAGACCGATATTCCCACTTTAAGTAGTCTGTTTATTTGATATGAAGTCTTGGAAGTCAAATTGAACCGGCTGAAGCTTACTCCCGGCACATTACCGTTTTCTTTAGTATATCCAAGTGAGTTGTAGTAAGTAACTTTTTCGCTACCACCAGAAATACTTAAATTATACTCTTGTGTAAAAGCATCTCTGAATAATATGTCATTCCAGTCGGTATTTATGCTTTTTAACCGAGTGATAGCATTTTGTGCTTCAGGGGACAATCCGTCCCAGCCTTTCTCTCTAAATGTATTTAGCAGGTCATATTTTTTCAAAATAGTGGCTACACCTCCTTTTTCTTCATAAACAGAGGTGGGTATGAAGCCGAATAATAGATATGTCGGTTCACTCATTAGCTGGAGTTCCAAGTTTACTTTTTCTTCTGCATTCAATAGGTTGAGACGGGAAGTATCCAAGTTTGGGGTGTAAGTAAGCTTGGTGTTGAAGTTGACAACAGGCTTTCCTGTTCGCCCTCTTTTAGTGGTCACTACAATGACTCCATTTGCTGCACGCGCACCATAAATAGCGGTGGCTGCCGCATCTTTTAAAATCGTGATACTTTCAATGTCATTAGGACTTAATCCCGCAATAGACGATTGTCCGATGTTCACAATATCATTATCAGATTTAGTGTCGTCTAATTTGGGAATATCTGTTCCTTCCAAAGGAATGCCGTCCAATACCCACAACGGATCTTGTGTTCCATTCAAGGAAGCAGTACCACGAATACGAATTTTAGCCGGAGCTCCCGGAGCACCGGACGTATTTGTTACTGCCACACCCGCAATTTGTCCTGTCAATGCCTGGTCGATACTTTTGGTAGCACCTACCATCGCATCCGATAATTCAACTTTTGAGATGGCAGCAGTCAATTTTCTGCGTTCCAATGTCTGATAACCCGTTACTACCACATCTGCTAGTGCATGTGCTGAAGGTTGAAGTACAATTCGATAACTCTTTTTATCTCCTTGCAATACAATAGCCTGTTCTTCAAAACCGATATAGCTACAATGGATGCGAGTTACTTTTTCCGGAACGGAAATAGAGAATTTACCATCAATGTCAGTGATAGTACCCAAAGAAGTTTGTGATGCTCCGGCTTTTTTCAAATCGTCCGCATGGACATAAACGGAAGCACCGATCAGAGGTTCATTATCTTCACCGGAGATTACAACTCCGGTAATAGTACGGTTAGCAGCACTGGCGAAAGCCAGTGCGTTCACAAATAAGCATATAATAATGCACAAAAATTTGATTCTCATTAATTGTAAGATAGTTTAATTAATAGGTTTGTTTTACTTGATTCCCAAAGCGGTATTAATACGTAAAATCATATCTTCATAATGGTAGCGTGTAGCGGTGTCGGAAGTTCCGAGACGATTCTGCAATAACTTCTTGATGCGTAATAACTCACCGCGTTTCACAGAAATGGCGTCTGAAATACGGTTGAGCTGGCTGCCGTAGAAGTTGAGCACACGCGGAGCACCCATCCGGTCTTCCTGACGAAGCGTACGTTGTTCGGCTGCATAGCAGCTACAGAAAGGAGTGGCATGGTCAAGCAAGAAATGCTCGTTTGCAATTTTCTTGTTGATTTTCACGGCTTCCGGTTCTGCGGCAGCGGTGAGTAAAGCATCCAGGAAGTTCTTCTGCAAAGAGCGTTCCATCACGTTGGGGATGCCACCACGTTCGGTAATACCGAAGATGTTCTTGTGGAGTCCGTCCATCAGTTCCACTACTGTAAAGGCCTTCTTTCCGTTGACAGATTCATTCTCTATCATACGCATCAGGCGGGTGTTGCCAAGCAAATCCCAAAGGATGTAAGCCTGGGCATTCTTGAGTATTTGAGTAGGAGCGTTCTCCTGTTGACCGATTGGAGTGTTACGGAGCAGGTAAGTGTATTCTCCCACTTCTGTGTCGAACAGCCATTTGGGATAAGTCAATACTTCATCCAGCAAGAATTTCAGCGAAGCTTGTTGCTTCTCTTTTTCTACGAATGTGTAAGTCTTGACGCCATCTCCCACAGTCGTATTTTCGATGTAGATACCACCGATGTTGGCAAGTACATGATATAGATAGTTATTCCACTGGTTGATAACAGCGTAATAGAGACGGGATGCTTCTTCGTAAGTCTGTCCCTTTTCTCCGGTTGTAGTCCATTGGAGAATTTGCGGAACGATACGTTTTAGGTTTTCGATACCGAGTAAAGAAGAACGAACCGGATCGTCACCTAAATCCTCATTTTGAGCACGCGGGTCTACGGCGTCGCGTACATCCTGTGCTTCGCTATATTTATAAAGACGGTCTGTATGTTTACTCAAGAAATCGAATAAGAGTTCTTTTTCTTCTTCGGGAGTACTCTTTCCATACCAGCGATAACCATATTCAATAGCGAACATATCATAAGGGCCGATATGTGGAGAAAGCACTTTCACACCATCTCCCGGTTGGGCGATATAATTGAAACGCGCGTAATCCATAATAGACGAAGCAGTAGAATTCATTTTGCTTGTAAAGGCTTCAGAACGTAATGAATCTGTCGGGAAAGCCCATGACCCCATCATATTATGACGCAATCCTAAAGAGTGCCCCACTTCGTGGCAGGCTACGAAACGAATAGCATCACCCATCAGAGCATCCGGCAACTGCACGCTGCGGGCTTCCGGACAAACGGTTCCGGTCTGCACTGTAATCCATTCGCGCACCATGGACAGTACATTGTGCCACCACATAATATCCGCTTCCAGTATTTCGCCCGAACGAGGGTCTAATAAGGAAGGCCCCATAGCATTCTTCTTTTCTGAAGCAGCATAAGTTAGCACGGAGTAATTAACGTCATCCATGTCTACATGCATGCTGTCAGTGATTTCTTTAGCGATAATTGCATTCTTGAAACCGGCTTTTTCAAAAGCGATTTGCCAGTCCTCGATTCCTTTTTTGATGTACGAACGCCACTGATAAGGAGTCGAATTATCAATGTAGAAAACGATAGGTTTGGCAGGTTCCACAATCTGACCTTTCAGGTAAGCTTCCCGATCTTCCGGTTTAGGCTCCATGCGCCAACGTGTGATATACTGCGTTTTATCCGTTCTTTGCTGTGCATCGCTGAAAGTTAATAGCGGATTGGTGAAGTATCCGACTTTCTGATTGTCGAAACGTCCCGTCATGGGTGTTTCGGGCAGTAGAAGGATAGAAGAACTGACTTCCACCGTCACGTACACGGTTGTAGTTCCTTCTGTCACTCTGGTAGTCAGTTCGGAAGTTGCCACGACGTTGTTTGAGAAAGATTTGATAGACAAGATACGTGACAAGTTCTTGATAGCCGAAGTACCGAGGTTGATATTGGTAAATACGTTGTTGATACTGGTTTCCGTACCATCATAAATATCATTCACCTTGATTACCAATGCGGTAGAATCCGCGTTGATCGCTTCGATTTTGAATGCGGCAATCAGTGGAGAGATAAAGTTATCCTTTACCGAGCGGAAGATAGCATCATTCTGGGGAGCCAACGGCAATGGACGTTGTTGGCGGAACATCAGTTTGCCGCTTGCCTTGTCCCATTCCATGCAAACCATCTGATTTTCATAATTTACTCCACGGTTTACACCTGCATCATTCAGTTCGGCAGGAACTCTTTGCAGCTTATTGACAACTAATAAGTCACGTCCTAAAAGTGATGTGGGAACTTCAAAATAATAATCGTTCTTCTTTTGATGTACAGCGAACATTCCTTTCGTTGTTTTGCTGTCTTCCACTAATTTTTCGTAGTCGCTTTTACTCTTCTCCTCTTTTTCTTCTGGTTTCTTCTTTTTCTTTTTAAACCAACTCAGATTTTCTGTAGCGGGGGTAGTTGCAAATGCCGGGCACGCTTCACTACCCAGCAGTATACATGCAATGACCGCTGCCATTACTTTTACATACATTCTCATTGAGTTCTTTATATTTAATTATAATTAAAAACGGATGCAAAAGTACTAATATAAATAACATAATGGGTACAGGTTTGCAATGAATATAATAATAAAAAGAATTATTAACTAGTATCTCCGGCTATCATTCCGCCCGGATATTTCGTAATTTAGTTGGAATAGTGTACATTTGCGGGGAGTAAAAAAGTGAATGGAATGATAAAACAATATATCACTGCTTTGATGCTGGCTTGTTGTGTCGGAGTTTGTGGACAAGAAAAGAAGCAAGCGTCCTTTGTGCCCCCTTTTGACTTTCCTCTTACATTGAGCGGAAACTTCGGAGAAATCCGCTCTAACCACTTTCATGGCGGGCTGGATTTTAAAACCGGCGGAGTAACAGGCAAACCTGTACGCGCCCTTGCCGACGGGTATATTTCACGTATCCGTGTCACCAATGGTTCGGGATATGTACTCGATGTTTGCTATCACAATGGCTATTCTACCATCAACCGCCATTTGAGCGGTTTTACTTCTCCCATTGCCGAAAGGGTGGAGAAACTTCAATACGAGAATGAAAACTGGGAAGTGGAAATAATTCCCGAGCCGGATGAATATCCGGTGAAAAGCGGTCAGCAGATAGCATGGAGCGGGAATACGGGATATTCATTCGGCCCGCATCTTCATTTGGATGTGTTCGAAACAGAATCGGGAGATTATATCGACCCGATGCCTTTCTTCAAATCGAAGATAAAAGATACGCGTGCCCCGAAAGCCGATGGCATTCTATTTTTCCCGCAGCCGGGCAAAGGTGTGGTGGATGGAAAACAGCAGACTAAAACAATACTTCCGAACGCGGAACGTCCGGTGGAAGCGTGGGGAGTGATAGGCACGGGCATCAAGGCATATGATTACATGGATGGAGTCAGCAATCATTATGGAGTATATTCGGTTGTCCTCACGGTAGACGGAAATGAAGTGTTCCGCAGCACGGTAGACCGTTTTTCTCAGGAAGAAAACCGGATGATAAACTCATGGACGTACGGGCAATATATGAAATCTTTCATTGACCCCGGAAATAACTTACGTCTGTTGAAAGCATCGAATGATAATCGTGGTCTGGTGACGATTGATGAAGAACGGGATTATCAGTTCCTGTATATCTTAAAAGATGCTTTCGGAAATACTTCCAAATATAACTTTACCGTGCGTGGACGGAAGCAGCCGATTGAACCTTTGAATCATCGGGAGAAATATTTCTTTGCCTGGGATAAGACGAATTATCTGCAAGAGCCGGGATTGAGCCTGGTCATTCCGAAAGGAATGTTATATGACGATGTTCCTCTTAATTATCAGGTGAAAGCCGATAGTGGGGCAGTGGCATTTACTTATCAGATAAATGATAAGTCCATTCCGCTTCATGCAGGTTGCGAGCTTCGTATCGGTTTGCGCAGAAAGCCGGTAGCCGATACTACAAAATATTATATAGCCCGCGTGACTCCGAAAGGTGGAAAATATAGCGTAGGCGGAAAGTACGAAGACGGCTACATGAAAGCATCTGTCCGTGAATTGGGAACTTTCACAGTCGCTATTGATACAATACCGCCCGAAATTATCCCTGTCAATAAGAATCTGTGGGGAAAGAATGGAAAGATTGTCTATCGGTTGAAAGACGAGGGGGCGGGTATTGCTTCTTATCGGGGAACGATTGACGGAAAATATGCGCTCTTCGGGCGTCCTAATATTGTGAAATCCTATTGGGAATGTAAACTTGACCCGAAACATGTAAAGAAAGGTGGTAAACATACCGTTGAATTTACAGTAACCGATCATTGCGGGAATGAAACGGTAGCCCATGAGACTTTTGTCTGGTAATTATTAAAAGTGAATCATATATTTATGAAGAGAAGAATTTTTCTGTGTGCTGCCATACTGGTGGCGGCTGTGGCGAACACTTTCGCCTGTACGAATCTGATAGTCGGTAAGAACGCTTCCACCGATGGCTCGACCATCGTTTCCTATTCTGCCGATTCGTACGGCTTGTTTGGAGAACTGTATCATTATCCGGCAGCTACTTATCCGAAAGGAACCATGCTAAAAGTGTATGAATGGGATACTGGTAAGTACTTGGGGGAAATCGAACAGGCACGTCAGACTTACAATGTGACCGGGAATATGAATGAATATCAGGTAACAATTGGTGAAACAACTTTCGGTGGACGTCCCGAACTGGCGGATTCTACGGGAATTATTGATTACGGCAGTTTGATTTATATCGGTTTGCAACGTTCGCGTACTGCTCGTGAGGCCATTAAAATAATGACTGACCTGGTGCAGCAATACGGTTATTACAGCAGTGGGGAATCTTTCACCATCGCCGACCCGAACGAAATATGGATTATGGAAATGATTGGCAAAGGCCCCGGTATCCGTGGAGCTGTTTGGGTAGCTGTACGTGTGCCGGACGATTGTATCTCGGCTCATGCCAACCAGTCGCGCATCCATCAGTTTGACATGAACGATAAGGAGAACTGCATGTATTCTCCCGATGTTGTCTCTTTCGCACGTGAGAGAGGTTACTTCAACGGAGTAAACAAGGATTTTAGTTTTTCGCTTGCTTATGCTCCCCTTGATTTCGGTGCACGTCGCTTTTGTGAAGCCCGTGTATGGAGCTATTTCAATAAATTCACGGACAATGGAAAAGAGTATCTTCCTTATATCGAAGGAAAAACAGATACCCCGATGCCTCTTTTCGTAAAACCGAAACATAAGCTGTCTGTACAAGATGTAAAAGATATGATGCGCGACCATTATGAAGGGACTCCGCTTGACATCTCCAATGATTTCGGAGCAGGCCCTTATAAGATACCGTACCGTCTTTCTCCTTTGAACTTCAAGGTCGACGGACAGGAATATTTCAATGAACGTCCAATTTCCACTCAACAAAGCGGTTTTGTATTTGTTGCACAGATGCGGGCTAATATGCCCGACCCGATAGGGGGCGTACTTTGGTTTGGTGTGGACGATGCGAATATGGCGGTATTTACTCCTGTTTATTGTTGTGCCACTAAAGCGCCGATATGTTATACACGTGTGGACGGAGCCGATTATATTACATTCTCGTGGAATTCAGCTTTCTGGATTTTCAACTGGGTGTCTAATATGGTTTATCCGCGTTATGACTTGATGATTGGTGATGTGCGTGAAGCGCAGAAGGAGATGGAAACGACCTTTAACAATGCGCAGCAAGGTATTGAGGAGATGGCGGTCAAACTGTTGGAAAAAGATAAAAACGCCGCTATTGATTTTTTGACCAACTATACCAACATGACTGCCCAAAGTACTTTCGATACATGGAAGCAATTAGGGACTTTCCTGATTGTGAAATATAACGACGGAGTAGTGAAACGTGTGAAAGACGGACAGTTTGAACGTAATTCTATCGGACAACCTGCCGGAGTGCTTCGTCCCGGTTATCCGAAGGAGTTTTTGCAGGAATATGTAAAACAGACCGGAGACAGATATAAAGTACCGCAAGAATAGATATTAAGTATTAGATATCAGGTATTGAGTATACTGTTTTTTAATTCTTAATTCTCAAATTTCAATTAAAAGAATAGGAATTATAAACTTATTATTTTACATTTGTGTGCTCAAGACAATAGCAATAAATAATTCATTAACCATATAAATAACAATCGAAATGGAAAATCAGGAACTAATCAAACAGGTCACTGAAAAAGCCGAAAAATGGCTGACCCCGGCTTATGATGCCGAAACTCAGGCTGAAGTGAAACGCATGTTGGAAAACGATGATAAAACCGAATTAATTGAAGCTTTCTACAAAGACCTTGAATTTGGTACGGGTGGTCTGCGTGGTATCATGGGTGTAGGTAGCAATCGTATGAATATCTATACGGTAGGAGCTGCTACTCAAGGACTTTCCAACTATCTGAAAAAGAACTTCAAAGACCTGCCGCAGATTTCTGTAGTAGTGGGTCACGACTGCCGTAACAACAGCCGTCTGTTTGCGGAAACTTCCGCCAATATCTTCTCTGCCAACGGCATCAAAGTATATCTGTTCGATGATATGCGCCCGACTCCGGAAATGTCTTTTGCTATCCGTCACCTCGGTTGCCAAAGCGGTATTATCCTGACTGCTTCCCATAATCCGAAAGAATATAACGGTTATAAGGCATATTGGGATGATGGCGCACAGGTATTGGCTCCGCACGATAAAGGTATCATCGACGAAGTGAACGCAATTGCTTCTGCTGCCGACATCAAGTTCCAAGGTAACCCTGATTTGATTCAGATTATCGGTGAAGACATCGACAAGATTTATCTGGATATGGTGAAAACTGTTTCTATCGATCCGGAAGCTATTGCACGCCACAAGGATATGAAGATCGTTTATACTCCGATTCACGGTACAGGTATGATGTTGATTCCGCGTGCATTGAAGATGTGGGGATTTGAAAACGTATTCACTGTGCCCGAACAGATGATTAAGGATGGTAACTTCCCGACGGTCGTATCTCCGAATCCTGAAAATGCAGAAGCACTTTCTATGGCTGTGAACCTGGCCAAAGAAATTGATGCCGACCTGGTAATGGCTTCCGACCCGGATGCTGACCGTGTGGGTATCGCTTGCAAGGATGATAAGGGCGAATGGGTACTTATCAACGGTAACCAGACTTGTATGATGTACCTTTACTATATCCTGACTCAATATAAGCAACTGGGTAAGATTAAAGGCAATGAGTTCTGTGTGAAGACAATCGTTACTACTGAACTTATCAAGAAGATTGCTGACAAGAATAACATCGAAATGCTCGACTGCTATACCGGATTCAAATGGATTGCACGTGAAATCCGTTTGCGTGAAGGTCAGAAGAAGTATATCGGTGGTGGTGAAGAAAGCTACGGATTTCTTGCCGAAGACTTCGTTCGCGATAAAGATGCCGTATCAGCTTGCTGCTTGATTGCTGAAGTTGCTGCATGGGCAAAAGATAATGGTAAATCACTGTATCAATTACTGCTTGATATCTACGTAGAATACGGATTCTCTAAAGAATTTACAGTCAACGTAGTGAAGCCGGGTAAGAGCGGTGCTGAAGAAATCAAAGCGATGATGGAAAACTTCCGCGCTAACCCGCCGAAAGAATTGGGTGGCTCTAAAGTAATCCTGAGCAAAGACTATCAAACTCTGAAGCAGACTGACGACAAGGGCAATGTAACTGTAATTGATATGCCTGAACCATCTAATGTTCTTCAGTATTTCACAGAAGATGGCAGCAAAGTTTCAGTTCGTCCTTCAGGAACAGAACCTAAGATTAAGTTCTATATGGAAGTTCAAGGTGAAATGGGTTGCCGTAACTGTTTTGCTTCTGCCGAGTCTGCTGCAATGGAAAAGATTGAAGCAGTGAAGAAGTCACTGGGTATCTGATTCAGTTTCTTCTGATAGTTTCAGAATAGGACAATAATAAAATAGCGCCTCTATAGTCTTTTTGAAGAGTATAGGGGCGCTTCTTTTTATCTGTGTATCGTCTTGATTTCTCCTGTTTTTGGGCATTTAGCCCGGTTTAGCACAGTTCTTTCGATTCCTTTGCATTCTTTAAGCCGACTTTCTAATCATTCTTGGGGAACTCTTGTTGTATTGGCATCATCTCAATTTCAACAGGCAGGCTGCGGATACACATGTTTTGTTGATGCTTTAGAGTGATACGTTCAGTTTCATATTCATAAGTTGTTCGTTTGTAGTTTGAGTGTATTTCGTAGCCTGCTTTCTTGATTGTATATGTACCTCTCCGTTATTTCTTGCTTCCTATCCAAGTCCATTTGTGCCATATCGTTTCCAGCGGCCCTTGTTTATGTTTGGACAACCACCATTTGCAGAACTGTACTTGCAGTATAAGAAGAATAATACCGATTAGTAAGCTGATGCTATATCCGCAATAGGGAGCCAGGTAGAATCCGAATGGGAAATAGATGATAGCTCCCAAGATAGACTGGGAGATGTAGTTTGTCAAACTCATCTTTCCGTAAAAACGTAAATTGGAAACCGCTTTCTTGAACTTGTCTTTCTGGTATAGCAGGATGAAAGAAGCTACCAGTACAATAGTAAACGCGAATTTCTGCCACATATCAAAAGCGGTGCCTACTGTATTCTGAATCAGGCTACTGTCACTTTGCATAATCTGTTCTTTCAGCGAGTAGAGCGGAGCGAAACTGATCGCCGCAATGATAAGTGCTTTTATCCAGAATTTCAGATGAGATTCGGTAGTGACGAATAATTCTTTGCGTCCGATATACAAACCGACCAGGAATAATCCGGCCGTTTGTAAGAAGCGTCCGGCGCCAACAGCCCACAGCAAACTGGCTTTCTGTCCTAATGTGATATTACCTATAAAGAAATCCCAAAAGTTTCCGCCTTTCGTGTATTCGGCTACTTCGGCATACATGGCTCCGACTTTCAAGTCGGGTAACGTATAGCCAGGATTGAAAAGACTGGCAATGTAGTGATACCATTCAATAGGTTGCAACAAGAATATAATAGCAGTAATCAAAATGGCTTTGTCGCTCCATTTGCGTACGATGAACAATACGAGGCCGACTATTGCAAATAGAAGAAGTACGTCTCCCGCCGGGAAAAAGGCAGCATTCAATGTTGCGAATCCAACCAGTAAAACCATTCTCCATAAAAAACGATAACCGAAATCTTTTCCTTTCAGCTTCTGATTATGCGATTGAATATAGAAAGTAAATCCAAAGAGCAGAGCGAATATGGCATAAGATTTTCCCGCAAACAGAGAGAATACTGCATTGAATACTCCATTGTCTAAAATGGTTAGCCACTCGGGAGAATTCTCCGGATAAACCGGGAAAATAAAATGCTCCAGGTTATGTACCAGGAGGATAGCCATAACGGCAAAACCTCTAAGAGCGTCTACTACCTCAATTCGTGGTGTTTTCGTTGATAATTTCATGGTGTTGATTTATAATTGTTTTTTAGTGAATATTCGTTTTACCCATTTGTTGGCGGGCTTTTCAAAATAATAGTAGGATAACAGGCTAAGTGCAATAGTGGTACAGAGGATAATAGGAACACTTATCATCCATTGCGTAGGCCATTGATAAAAAGCTGCCATTTTAGAGTATGTAAGTATGATGAAAAGATGTATCAGGTAGAAACTGTAACTGATTTCTCCGCCTATAATTAAGAAACGGTTAGACAACAGCCGGGAAATACCTCCTTTTTGTAGAGCGAAAATGAGTATCAATAAGGAGATGGGCAACCAGTAATAACAGGAATAACGATATACTTTGGGAATAAATGCGGCACTGAGATAGAAAAGAAGAAAGAAAGCGATCACTCCTGTTTCCAACAATGTCCCGGTAGAATAAGAAATCTTTTTATTGCGTATCGACTTGTATAACTGGTAGAGTAAAACTCCCACAAGAAAATCCGGCAGACGGGTTATCGGATTTACATACCAGTATGCCTTGATTTGTTCATCAGGTGTCATATACATGCCTGCTAGCATAAGGAGAAGGCAGATAAAAAGGGTGATAAGCAAATTTCGTTTGTTATTCAAAAAGGGGATAACAAGCGGAAAACAAAAATAGAATAACTGTTCGCATCCCAAACTCCATGAAGGACTGTTGAAAGAAAAGAAATAGTCGGCGGACGGGAAAAAGGGCTGTAATAGGAAGGTGGAAGCTACAAAGTGCTTGAGCCAGTCCACCGTGTCGCTGTATTGTACGTATCCTCCTATACATGCGACTATTAAGAGAGTCAGCAGGTGCAGTGGGTAGATACGGGCAATGCGTGCTATCCAAAAAGTACGTTTGGTAGTACTTTTTACCAGTAGTTTTTCCTGATAGTTGTAGGCAATGATAAATCCGCTAAGAACGAAGAAGAAACTCACTCCGACAAACCCCTCTTTGAAGAAATGGGCATCAAAGCTAGAGTCCAGAACATAGCAATGAGCCCCGAATACCATCAAGGCAAAAAATATACGTAGAGAAGTCAGTGTGTGAATCACGGTATAAGTCGTTTTTATATTTGCCTGCAAAAGTACGGCTTTTCTCCGATAAAAAAATTCACATAGATTAAAAAAGTATTTAATCTACATATTCATATCCCGCTTCATTGTGATATAAATCTTTCATTGCAAAGGTGATATCACCTTCGCGCGAAAACCAAATTGTGATTTCTTCCCCGTCACGCAGACAATAAGAACGGCAAAATCCCTTTTCTATAAAATAAACATGGCGGTCTATCACTCCACCCTGTATCAGTAAATGCTTCTTGGGAAGTTCCAGTTTTCTCATATGGCTGAAAAGTTCTTCCAATGAATTGTCAGATACCGGATAATATTGGCGGATGCCTTTGATAATGTTTTCCATGTTTGGATTATTCATTGTTACTTTCTATCCACCAGTCAATCATCTTCCGTGCAAGACTTAGCTTCCGGGGAAGTTCTGGCAAATTATCTCTTGTGTAGAAGTCGCCCGAACTTAATTCTTCATCCTGGAGTTTTAGTTTCCCACCGGCATAATCAGCTATAAATCCAACCATTAATCCGCTGGGGTAAGGCCAGGGTTGGTTGCCGAAATAAGTAATATTGTTCACATCCAGTCCGGTTTCCTCTTTTACTTCGCGGGCAACACATTCTTCCAGTGTCTCACCCGTTTCGAGGAAGCCGGCAACGAGACTGTTGAATGTTCCTTTGAAGTTGCGGGCATGGACAAGAAGCAATGAGTCTTCTTTTCGTACTAATACGAGAACTGCGGTCGAAATGGCGGGATATACTTCCCGCCCACACTTCGGGCAGCGCTTCATGATAGGCTCTTTCTGCTCCATAGGTGTACCGCAGGCGGAACAGAAACGGCTGTTTCTGTCCCAGTGCAGAATCTCATGCGCTTTCCCTGCTGTCTGATAGTGAGACAGCGGAAGATACTCATAAGAAGCACGAAGTCCGATCATTACATATCGCTCTGATTCTTCGATAGGTGCGGGCAGAGAGAAAGATTTGCAATTCTTTCCCTCCAATGTTGTGATAGTATGTACCGTAGTTTTTTCTTTGATAACGATAGGCGGAATTTCTCCGCAAGGAAGGGCAAATGTGCCGTTCCCTTTCTTTTCAAGAAGTAGTTGGTCTTTATAAAAGATAAACCACCATGATTGCGTTGTTTGACTCATTTTATTTTTATTCTTTTTCTTCGCGCTGCGAAGTTATAAAAAACCGTATTGATATTTGAGACTTTATCGGATAAAATAACAATAGATTAACTTAATGCAATACGCTGGTCGACACCAATCTCACGGATGAAATAATTGTCGTGAGAAATAGCGATGACAGTACCTGTATAATTTTTGATTGTATTGGTGATGATTTCAATACTTTGTATATCCAGGTTATTGGTCGGTTCGTCCAGGATAAACATGTCCGGGGTATTGTTACTAATCATCAGGCAACAGAAAGCGAGACGCATTTTCTCTCCGCCGCTAAGTTTCCGGCAAGACTTGTCCCATTCGGAAGCCGGGAAAAGATAACGGTTCAGGATAATCTTGATTTCATGTTCCGGCAGGTTACGGGTATTGAATGCGTAAGCCTGTTCCAGTATCGTATTCCGGTCGTCGATAATCGAATATTCCTGATTGAGATACACAGAAGTGAAGTCTGCCCGAATCAGAGTTCCTACGGCGGGTTGGAGTTGTCCGGTAATTAATTTCAGGAGTGTTGTCTTTCCGCTGCCATTAGCTCCCTCGATACGGAGACGATCTCCGCTTTTTAATTGAAAGCTGAGAGGAGTCTGCCAAAGCGGGTTCTTCGGTGGATTCTGTTCGGAATGATAGCTGAAGTTGACATCCTTTGCCGTCACCAATATCTTCCCGCTATGAAGGGATGAACTGTTGAAGTCTGTTTTCAATACGGCGGTTGGTGACAGCGAACCTCGAAGCAGGTTACGTTCATCGGTCAGCTTCTCGGCTTTTTCCTGATGGACACTGTTCAGCTTACTGGTACTTTTTTCCGATTTTCCCTGCAATGCGTTTAGTACAATCCGTGGAACACCTTTTTTCATATTGGCTTTTTCACCGCGTACATTCTGTTTAGCTCTTCGTTCGGCAGTCTCCCGGGCTACTTTACGGGCTATCCGCAAGGCTTTCTCTTTTTCTTCGATGCGTTGCTGTAAGGCCTGTTGCAGAATGGCTTTTTGTTCTTTGTAAAATTCGTAATTTCCACCATAATAGTTGATTTGGTGTTTTTCCAGTTCGCATATCTCAGGCAGAATATTAAGCAACGTACGGTCATGGCTCACTACCAACAGAGTAGAACGATATTTCTCCACCCAGTCATACAAACGTTGCCTGCCCGAAATATCAAGATGATTCGTCGGCTCATCCATAAGAATGACAGATGGATTATGAATATCCATGCCTGCCAAAAAGACACGGGTTTTTTCTCCACCGCTAAGCAGATGCATCGGGTGGGATAGGGGAAACTGACCCAATCCCCACAAATCAAGGGCGGCGACGGAACGTTCTTCGATATTCCAGTCGTCATCCAGTAACGTGAAATTCTCTGTTGAGGCATCTCCTGCGAGAATAGCGTGCAGAGCTTGCTGTTTGCTGTCTATATGCAAGACTTGTGCGATAGTTAATGAATCATATTGTCCGAAATGTTGCGGAATGTAATAAAGGTCGTCCGGTCGGACAATGACACCTGAAGAAGGCGATAATTGTCCGGCGATAATTTGTAGCAGAGTGGACTTGCCACAGCCATTGTTACCGACTAATCCCAATTTCTGTCCTTTGCTGATGGCGAAATTGAGATCACTGAATAATACTTCTTTATCCGGATGGATATAGCTGATTTGTTGAATACTTATAGGCATAATTGGCCATTGGGTTTGAGGTTGAAAACTAGTGAAGATAATCACGGGATAGGGGAACGACAAACACAATACAGGCTAAACAACACGAAATTCGTGATGCTTAACATTATAGAAAAAGCATATAGGAAAAGTGATGTTTACTAGAAGTGTTGTCTTACTCAGTAATTCTCATTGCGGTAGGTATATAGTTTAACTTGGCGGCAAAGATAATACTTTCCGGCGGACTTCCTTCTGTTTTGAGTGAAAAACTGTTTTTCTTTGCTCCAAATCGCTGATAAAGACTATTCTGGATGGGTATTATTCTCACCCTTATGAGAAAAAATACTCATTATAATGGGAATTTTTTCTCATAGCGATGAGTATTTTTTCTCATAGGTGTGAGAATGATTGAGAATGTTTATATATCAAATAATTGGTTTAATCCTTCGCTCATACTAGGATGCGTAAAGATGAAATCGCGCAGGAAAGTGGCATCCTGCCCTGTCTTCATTGCCATGGCTACGATATTTATAATCTCCGAAGCATCAGCGCAGAACAGCGTGCATCCCATAATCTTCCCGTTATGATTGTTAATGATAGCCTTCAGCATACCATCCGTCTGTTGCAATGTACGTGAACGGACAACGGAAGTTGCCGGCAGTCGGGAGACTTTAAACGAATATCCTCTTTTCAGTGCTTCTTCTTCAGTAATGCCGATGTGTGCCAATGGAGGATCAATAAATACCGCATACTGAACAGGGTCACGGTCACCGATATCACGCTTCTTGTCTCCGAAGAGCTGGTCACGGATAATCCGGAAGTCGTCCAGTGAAAGATAAGTAAATTGCGACCCGCCTTTCACATCCCCCATTGCCCATACATGGGGAACGGTAGTGCGTAACTGGTCGTTTACTACGATAGCTCCGTGAGCATCCACTTCTATCCCGGCCGCTTGCAGATTTAATCCTTCGATCATCGGTTTCCGTCCGGTTGCAATAAGAATAGCATCTCCGTCTACAAAGTACGGAGTACCGTCGGATACATCCGAGTAAGCCAGTGTCACTCCATCATTCGTATCATGGATAGACTGCGCACGTGCATTCAGATGGATTTCGATACCTTTCTTCTCCATTACCTCTTTGACACTCTTGGCAATATCCTGATCGTTGCGGGGCATAAACCGGTTGCCGCCTTCGAGAATAGTCACTTTACTGCCGAATCCGGCATACATCGAAGCAAATTCCAGTCCGATATACCCGCCGCCGACAATAATCAAATGTTTGGGCAGGACATTCATATCCAGGAGCGTGGCACTGGTGTACACATGCTGGCTTTGCTGAATGCCGTCGATTGCCGGAACAATAGGAGTAGAACCGGTATTGATAAAGATTTCTTTTCCTTGCAGTTCGATGTCCCCGTCAGGGAGCGTTACCTTGACAGCACCGGGAGATATGAAAGAAGCCGAACCTGTATAAATGGTCACATTCGGACACTTGCTCAGTCTCTCATAATTGTTCCCTCTAAGAAAAGAAGTCAGACGGTTTTTACGGGCAACAGCCTGTTTATACATATTTGCCTGTTTCGGAAAATCCTCGTAGTAGAGTAGGGAAGAAATCCCGGCTTCGTGTATCAGCGTCTTTGTCGGGATACAGGCAATGTTCGGACAAGAACCTCCATACATCATATTGGAGCGTTCAACGATGGCAACTTGCCATCCACGGTTTGAAAGTTCGGCAGCCAGTGTCTTTCCTGCCTTGCCGAACCCTATTATAATTGCATCATATTGTTTCATAACTTCTTTGTTTAACGATTTGTATGAGACTATATAACAGTCTGAAAATACGATTTGTTCCGTAACGCAAAGAAGTCAGCACCCTCTACAGTAGTTTGATTATTCTTTTTTAAGTGTTTTCAGTACGCGTTGTGACGAGTCGGACAGAAGTACTACGGCACCGGCTAAAATAACAATATCCTTAATCACCAACCGTCCCGCACCTGACAATAGCGGAAAGCCGAATTCTCCACTTCCCAGGTTTGGAACCCAGACTTCGGGAGTCGTGACGAGGAAGGAGAGTGTGCCTAGCGTCATGATGATAGCCAGTGTATCACCTATCAATCCCGCTTTCGAGGAGAAGATTCCCAAAAACACCAGAATGCCGATGCTCATGATAAGAGCTCCCAGTGCATAAGAGAAAACATACGTATTGTTTGCTTCATGCCATGCACGATTTTCCGGGACGAAAGCACCTTCCGCGTTTTTGTGTTCCTTGTATTCGGGAGCTCCTTTTGCATAGAAGAAACTCATGAAAGGGCTGTTGGCAACAAACGGAACAATCCCGTCGGCTTCATAATGGAAATACTTCAATCCGCCTATCCACACAAATACCACCAGGATAGCTACACGAATAAACTTGATACCAAAACTTTTCAGGCTTGAAGTGAAGGTCAGTAAAGCGATAAATTTCTCTTTCATTTTGTTGGGGTTTTAATTGGTTTAACTTACACCGCAAAGGTCGTGCATTCCCAATACTCCCCAAATGGCAATACTTCCGTATCGCTTATCAATTTTTCCCTTCCTGCGTATTTCTGAACTGTACGGCACTCTGCCCGGTCATGTTTTTAAAGAAACGGCTGAAAGAAGCCTGGTCTTCAAAGCCCAGGATATCGGCAATCTCCTTGGCGCTTTTGTTACTGTAAAGCAAGAGCCGTTTGGCTTCCGCTTCCACCCGTTCGTGAATCACACGGAGTGGGGAAGGCAACTTGCAGGTCGAAAAGATGTTCGACAGAGTCTTGGGAGACTTATGCAACATATCAGCATAGTCCTGTACCTGCTTTTTCGTCCGGTAATGCTCGTCAACCAAATTATAATACTGGCGTACAATCTCGAAACCGGATTCTTTTTCGCGGGTAATGTTCATTCGATGACGCGCGATGCGGGTGCACTGGATGATAAAACGTTTCAGCAATATGCGCAACATCTCTTCCTGCAAACTGTCGGAAACGGTGAACTCGTTTTCCAGTGCTGCGGTGATGGTGTCCAGTTCCCTGCGCTCCTTCTCATTCAGCGTAAAACGGATAAGATGGGACGAACCGTTGAACAGGAAGCCGCTGCATGATACTTCATGGTCGTTACCATAAATACAGTAGAAATTACTGTTGAACAGTAAAGTCAGGTAATCTCCGTCGATGGATTTGAATTCGAGATGTTGCAGGTGAGTCAGTGAAATCACCTCATCTTTGGTAAGTACCATTTCCTGATGGTCTATCTCTACTGTGATACTTCCGTTGCGTACCCATATAAACTTGTAAAGTCCTTTTTCCTTTTGTAATGCTTTCTCTGCCAGATAAGAATCCGTAAGCGCGAGTGTTCCTTTTAGTTTTGTGTGATATTGCTGTAACATAGTTTAATCCTCCATTGCTGATGCGTCAAATGATAGTGGCAATAAATCGCCTATACTTTTAATTTCGTAAATACACTCTTTACCGTAAAGCAAGATACGGATAGGTTGACCGTATCGTTTTTCCGTCTCCAGGATTACTTGGCGGCAAGCGCCGCAAGGAGGAATCGGATTGTCTATAAAGTCCTTTTCCGTTCTTGCCGCAATGGCAAGAGTGACGACCGGTTGGTCGGGATACTGGGAATTGGCGTAGAACAGAGTCGTACGTTCCGCGCAAAGCCCCGACGGATAGGCGGCATTTTCCTGGTTCGTTCCTGTCACGACGGTTCCGTTGCCCAACAATGCGGCTGCACCTACCGAGAAGCGGGAATAAGGAGCATAGCTGCGTGCTGTTGCATCCATGGCAGTTTTCATAAGTGCCCGGTCGGCCTCATTCAACTCATTATATTGATATACTTTAATAACTGCGGTAATTATGAGGTCTTTCATACGCGTTGAGGTATTGGTTTCTACAATTAATGTTACAAAGTTAGGAAAGAGATTGATAATCCCAATTATTTTTCGGATTTTTGTGTCCTATAACTCACATCTGAATTAAAATGGCGAACAAATTGTATAGACTTGTCTTTCTAACTATCGTATTCTTTTTTGCCGTAGGAGCGCAGGCGCAGAAACGGAATGCCCGATATACCGAATATATAAATAAGTATAGTGATTTGGCTGTTGAACAAATGAAGCTTCATAAGATTCCCGCCAGTATCACGTTGGCACAAGGACTGTTGGAAAGCGGTGCCGGATATAGTCAGTTGGCACGAAAGAGCAACAACCATTTTGGTATCAAATGCGGTAGTAGTTGGCGGGGACGTACAGTACGCCATGACGATGACGCGCGCAACGAATGCTTCCGCGCCTATAAGCATCCGCGTGACTCTTACGAAGACCATTCCGATTTTCTGAGAAGAGGTGCCCGCTATGCGTTTCTTTTCAAGCTCGATATTACCGACTATAAAGGATGGGCGCGCGGATTGAAAAAAGCGGGATATGCTACCGATCCTTCCTATGCCAACCGTCTGATAACGATTATCGAAGATTACGACCTGTATAAATATGACCGTAAAGGTGTTTATTCCGAGCGTAAGCTAAGGAAGAACCCGTGGCTGATGAACCCTCATCAGATTTATATTGCCAATGACATCGCTTATGTAGTTGCCCGTAGCGGGGATACTTTCCAGGACTTGGGCAAGGAACTGGATATCAGTTGGAAGAAGCTTGTGAAGTATAACGACTTGCATCGTGAATACACATTAATGCCGGGAGACATCATCTACTTGAAGAGCAAGAAGAAAAAGGCATCCAAGCCTCATACCGTGTATATCGTAAAAGACGGAGATTCCATGCATGGCATTTCCCAGAAATATGGTATCCGCCTTAAAAATCTTTATAAGATGAATCGTAAAGACGGAGAATATGTCCCTGAAATAGGAGATAGATTGCGCCTGCGGTAGAGGTTCGGGGAACGGGTGTCCCGCCACCGGGGAACAAATCCGGCTTCTTTTCTTTCTTCATGAAAGTTTCGCATTGAGCAAACTTAATGACTCATTTATGTGTTATTATTCTTGATAAAACATGGTTGGAATATGAGTCTTAACATTGCAAAAACTGATAAGAAACGTGTCGTCATAGTAGGCGGTGGTTTCGGTGGTCTGAAGTTGGCTAACAAGTTGAAAAAGTCAGGCTTTCAAGTCGTATTGGTAGATAAGAATAACTATCATCAGTTTCCCCCTTTAATATATCAGGTGGCTTCGGCAGGTATGGAACCGACTTCCATCTCCTTCCCCTTCCGCAAGATTTTCCAGCACCGGAAAGATTTCTACTTCCGTATGGCGGAAGTGCGTGCCATTTTCCCGGAAAAGAACATGATACAGACTTCCATCGGAAAAGCTGAATACGACTATCTGGTTTTGGCGGCAGGTACTACCACCAATTTCTTTGGTAACAAGCATATCGAAGAAGAAGCCATGCCGATGAAGAACGTTTCTGAAGCAATGGGACTGCGAAATGCCCTTCTGGCTAATTTGGAACGTGCACTCACTTGCTCTACAAAGCAGGAACAACAGGAATTGCTGAATATTGTTATTGTCGGCGGCGGTGCTACCGGAATAGAAGTGGCAGGAATACTCTCTGAAATGAAACGGTTCGTACTGCCGAATGATTATCCTGATATGCCCGGTAACCTGATGCACATCTATCTGATTGAAGCAGGGTCGAGATTGCTTGCCGGAATGTCGGAAGATTCATCGGCACATGCCGAAAAGTTTCTTCGCGAAATGGGCGTGAATATACTCCTGAATAAACGCGTCGTAGATTACCGCGACCATAAAGTCATACTCGAAGACGGAACAGAGATTGCTACGCGTACCTTTATTTGGGTGAGCGGTGTCACCGGAGTAACTATCGGAAATCTGGATGCTTCGTTGATAGGGCGCGGCGGACGTATCAAGGTTGACCGGTTCAATCGTGTAGAAGGAATGGATAATGTGTTTGCTATTGGTGACCAATGCATTCTGTCGGGCGACGAAAGTTATCCGAACGGACACCCCCAATTGGCGCAGGTTGCTATCCAACAAGGCGAACTGCTGGCAAAGAACCTGATACGACTTCAGAAAGGGCAGGAGATGAAACCTTTCCATTACCGTAATTTGGGCTCGATGGCGACAGTGGGACGTAACCGTGCCGTTGCGGAATTTAGTAAGGTAAAGATGCAAGGCTGGTTTGCCTGGGTGATGTGGTTGGTAGTCCATCTGCGTTCTATCCTTGGAGTGCGCAATAAGGTAGTCGTTCTTCTCAACTGGATATGGAATTATTTCACCTACGACCAGTCCATGCGTATGATAGTCTATGCCCGTAAAGCAAAAGAAATCCGTGACCGTGAAAGCGTAGAAGCGACCACCCATTTGGGCAAAGACCTGATTCAAGAGAAACAAACTTCTCCGCAGGAGACGAAATAATAATGATGATATGACCATTTTCTGAACGGTAAATTCGTACAGGGTGTCCGATTTCGGACACCCTTTCTTTTTGTCTATTCTCTATTAATCAATGATTTACGGTTTTGGCACGGATTTGGTATATCAAATGTCGGATTACTATATGATAAAATCGAAAACGATAAGATATGGACAGAGAAATTCCCAAAGAGGTGCGTAAGAAAGAACGCAATAAAAAGATAATTCGTTATTCATCCATAGGGGTGGCAGGCGTTATTGTTATTAGTGTACTTATATCCGTATTGAGGGCAGGGGTAGAGAAGAAAGACCTCGTCCTTTCCACGGTCGATAAAGGAATCATCGAAGTGAGCGTCAGCGCTTCGGGAAAAGTAGTTCCGGCATTTGAAGAGATTATCAATTCTCCTATCAACTCCCGTATCCTCGAAATCTATAAAAAGGGGGGCGATAGCGTGGATGTAGGCACTCCGATTCTGAAACTTGACCTTCAAAGTACGGAAACACAATATCAGAAACTTCTGGACGAAGAGAAAATGCGTCAGTATAAACTCGACCAGCTTCGTGTCAACAATCAAACCAAACTCTCTGATATGGCAATGCAGATTAAAGTTTCCGCCATGAAACTGAGCCGGATGAAAGTGGAACTAAGAAATGAGCACTACCTGGACAGCCTCGGAGCCGGAACTACGGACAAGGTACGTCAGGCGGAATTGAGCTATAATGTCGCCCAACTGGAATACGAGCAACTTCAACAGCAATACAAAAACGAGAAGGAAGTAGCCGCAGCCGAACTGAAAGTGCAGGAACTTGATTTCAATATCTTCCGCAAAAGCCTGGCGGAAATGAAGCGTACCTTTGAAGACGCGCAAATCCGTTCTCCCCGTAAGGCCATCCTTACCTATATCAATAATCAGATTGGTGCACAGATTTCGCAAGGAGAGCAGGTAGCTGTTATCTCCGATTTGAGCCACTTTAAGGTGGAAGGAGAAATTGCCGATACGTACGGTGACCGTGTATCGGCAGGCGGAAAGGCAGTTGTGAAGATAGGCAGTGACAAACTGGAAGGAACTGTGAGCAGTGTGACGCCGCTTTCAAAAAATGGGGTAATCTCTTTCACAGTCCAGTTGAAAGAGGACAATCACCGCCGTCTGCGTTCAGGTCTGAAAACAGATGTCTATGTGATGAACGCTGTGAAAGAAGATGTGATGCGTGTGGCTAACGGTTCTTATTATGTGGGACGTGGCGAATATGAACTTTTCGTCTGTACGTCGGAGAATGAGATGGTTAAACGTAAAGTACAATTAGGAGATTCCAACTTTGAATATGTAGAAGTAGTGAGCGGTCTGCAACCGGGGGATAAAGTGGTTGTCAATGACATGAGCGCATATAAGAATAAGAATAAACTGAAGATTAAATAAATTAAATACTAGAAGTTATGATAACATTGACCTCTCTTTCCAAGATTTATCGTACGGATGAGATTGAAACGGTAGCATTGGAGAATGTGAATCTGACGGTGGAACGTGGGGAATTCCTGAGTATCATGGGGCCTTCAGGATGTGGGAAATCCACTCTGCTGAATATTATGGGATTACTTGACGCGCCTACCATGGGGACGGTGGAAATTAACGGAACCCGTATCGAAGGGATGAAGGACAGGGAACTGGCGGCTTTCCGTAACAAAACGCTTGGTTTCGTATTCCAGTCTTTCCATCTGATTAATTCACTGAGCGTGATGGATAATGTGGAACTACCGCTACTCTACCGCCGTGTCAGTAACAGTGAACGCAGGCGCTTGGCACAGGAAGTCCTGGAAAAAGTGGGATTGAGCCATCGTATGAATCATTTCCCGACACAGCTTTCCGGCGGTCAGTGTCAGCGTGTGGCAATCGCCCGTGCCATTATAGGCAATCCGGAAATCATCCTTGCCGATGAGCCGACCGGTAATTTGGATTCGCGGATGGGAGCTGAAGTGATGGAACTCCTTCACCGGTTGAACAAGGAAGACGGGCGGACGATTGTTATGGTTACCCATAATGAAGAGCAGGCGAAGCAGACTTCCAGGACAGTCCGTTTCTTTGATGGTCGTCAGGTAAAATAAACAGGTGTCAGTTTTCAATAGGTATCAATAATAAAGCATAGATAAATCAGCTATGATAAAACTCTACTTCAAACAAGCATTCCATTTGCTGAAAGAAAACAAACTGCTTTCTTCCATCTCCATCATAGGCACGGCATTGGCCATTGCTATGATAATGGTGATTGTTATCACTTTGCGAGCGACGATTGCTCCTTTTGCGCCGGAAACCCATCGTGACCGAATGCTTGTTTTCCGTTATGCCGGACTCCAGAATAAGTCGAATGCGAACTGGCAGAGTAACGGCCCTGTCGGATATAACACGGCAAAGGCTTGTTTCAAAGAAATGACTGTCCCTGAAGCAGTCAGCATCACCAGTGCTTTTCAAGAAACGATGTTGGCAGCCAAGCCGGCAGGCGAAATGGAAAGTTGTAGCGTACTGCAAACGGACGATGCCTTCTGGAAAGTATTCGAATTTGATTTTGTATCCGGCAAACCGTATGATAATGCCGATTTTGATGCCGGAGCAGCGAAAGCTGTCATATCCGAAGATATGGCGCGGCGGTTGTTTGGAACGTCGGAAGTCGTAGGAAAAACATTCTTGCTGAATCATACCGCCTATCTTATCAGCGGAGTAGTGCGCCCTGTATCTAAATTGGCACGATACGCTTATGCGCAAGTCTGGATTCCTTTAAGTTCGACGAATGCGTTTACAACGACTTGGGGAGATGAAAATATCATGGGACTGGTTGCCGTACTAATTC
Source organism: Bacteroides congonensis (assembly GCF_900130125.1). Classification (GTDB taxonomy): domain Bacteria; phylum Bacteroidota; class Bacteroidia; order Bacteroidales; family Bacteroidaceae; genus Bacteroides; species Bacteroides congonensis. The sequence goes on along the minus strand of NZ_FQXY01000007.1, from coordinate 318,399 downwards.
TAGCCAAGTCAACAGAAGATTTCCCTGCCATCCATAATGAAGCAGACCGCTTGAGAGCCGTATTCATGGCAGGACACCCTAATTTTGATTTGCTCTATCGCGGGCAACCCGATACCTATTTTGTAGCCGCGCAACGACATTCAGCCAATAATCCTCCGGCCGTGAAAGAAGCAATACGGCAATACATATTGACATTGCTCGTCCTTCTGATTGTCCCTGCGGTCAACTTGTCCGGGCTAACCTTGTCACGCATGCGCAAGCGTCTCTCTGAAATAGGAGTACGGAAAGCCTTTGGTGCTCCGAGAAGAGAACTGATGATGCAGGTACTTTCCGAAAATATGCTTTACTCGCTTTTGGGTGGAATCCTTGGTTTGGTATTGAGTTATATTGCCGCCTTCCTTCTTGGCGGAATGTTATTCTCCGTAGACTTCGTATCCGATGGAGTGAACGATTTACGGACGATGTGTATCGACCTCTTGTTCGATCCTGCCGTATTCCTGTTGGCATTCCTTGCCTGTTTTCTGCTCAACTTGCTGAGTGCGGCTATTCCGGCATGGAGAATCACCCGTACCAATATTGTAGATGCCATCAATGAAAGATAACCCGAACAGTCAACTAATTTAATTCAAAAGAAGATGCAACTATTAAAACAAATATGGAATGAACGCCGGTCGAACGGATGGTTGTGGGCGGAGTTATTAATTGTTTTTGTTGTCCTGTGGTATGTAGTCGACTGGACTTATGTAACGGCACGTACCTATTACGAACCCGTAGGATTTGATATTACTGATACCTACTACCTCGAACTGAGCTTGAAAAACAACAAAAGCGACTCCTATATCCCGAAAGATAAAAAGAGTACGACGCTGGGACAGGATATTACCGAACTGACAAACCGTCTCCGGCGATTGCCGGAAGTGGAAGCCGTTTCCGTATCCAATAATGCACGTCCTTATATCGGAAGTAATTCGGGTATGATGTTGCGCATTGATACGATAGTCCGTAATCCGTTGCGGCGTACGATGACTCCTGAATTCTTTCAGGTATTCCGTTATCAAAGTACGGATGGTCGTGGCTATGAACCATTGGTACAAGCTTTGAAAAATGGGAATGTGGTAGTTAGTGAGAATTTCTGGCCGGATGATTATACAGGCGACCGCACCTTATTAGGCAGGGAAGTGGTGAATGTGGACGACTCTACCCAAGTGCACAAGATAGGCGGTGTGTCGGTCAAAGTCCGCTATAACGATTTTTGGCCTAATTATAGCGATATTTATATAGCTAATGCTTTCACAGAAAAGGTCTTGACTGAATTTGACGATGACTTTTATCCTTCCAGTCTGGAAGTCTGCCTGCGGGTGAAACCGGGGACTTCCAAAGATTTCCCGGAACATTTGATGAATTTGTCTGCCGGTCAGTTGAGTGTCGGCAATCTGTTTATTCTGAAAGTACATGACTATGAGAATATACGGAACGATTTCCAACGGGGAAATTACAATCAGGTACAAATACGATTCTGGATGATGGGCTTCCTGTTGCTGAATATTCTGCTGGGTATTGTCGGTACCTTTTGGTTCCGTACGCAGCACCGGCGTTCCGAACTGGCACTCCGTGTTGCGGTCGGTTCCAGTCGGGCGCAACTTTGGGGTCGTCTGAATAATGAAGGAATAGTGTTGCTCTCGCTGGCTGCTTTGCCTGCTGCTGTCATTTGCTATAATATAGGCTACCTTGATTTGACGGACGGGTATATGGAGTGGGGGATTGTCCGTTTCCTTATAACGTTTGCCATCAGTTATTTCCTTATGGCTTTGATGATTCTGGCAGGTATTTGGTTCCCTGCCCGCCAGGCAATCCGCATTCAGCCGGCAGAAGCATTGCGTGAGGAATAAAAATCTAAGGCTATTTGCATTGTTTTCAATATAATAACTTATCTTTGTGCGCATAATCTTGAAAACAATGCAGGTCTTTTGCTTATGAATCGACGATATTACTGTTTGTTTGTGCTCTTCTTTTGGGCTGTCCTAGTTCGGGCGGCAGCTTCGGAAGGTACGTTCAATATACTCTTCATCCAGTCTTATACTTCACAGACTCCTTGGCATAATGACCTTAATCAAGGTCTGGTGAAAGGTTTCAGGGAAAGTGGGGTGAAGGTGAATATTACGACAGAATATCTGGACGCTGATTTTTGGGCATTTAAGTCGGAGAAAGTGATAATGCACCGTTTCTGCGAACGCGCCCGTGAGCGGAAGACCGATTTGATTGTCACATCGGGCGATGAGGCTTTCTATACCCTTTTTGCCTGTGGAGATTCGTTGCCGTTGCAAGTTCCGGTCGTGTTTTTCGGTATCAAGTATCCTGATGAGAAGCTCCTTACCGCTCACCCCAATGTCTGTGGCTTCACGGCTAATCCCGATTTTGATATTATCATGCGTCATGCGCAAAAAATATTTCCTCAACGCAAAGAGGTTATTTGCGTGATAGACAATAGCTTTTTGAGTAATAAAGGTCTTGATGATTTTAAGGCGGAGTGGGAAATCTTCCGGCAAGATAATCCCGACTATGATATGAAAGTCTATAACACCCAGAATCAGACTACGAGCCATATCATTTCAGCTATCTGTTATCCCCGTAATAGTTACGGACGCTTTGTCATTGCTCCCAAGTGGTCGCCTTTCCTTTCATTTGTGGGTAAAAACTCCAAAGCCCCTGTGTTTTCCACTCAGAATGTAGGACTGACAAATGGGGTATTCTGCGCCTATGATAGTGATGCCTATACTTCAGCATTGGCAGCAGGGCAAAGAGCTTCCAAAGTCTTGAAAGGGACTTCCCCGTTGAAACTGGGAGTGACAGAAGCCAAACAAGGATTTATATACGACTACAAGCAATTGGAGTTTTTCCATATCGAGCCTGACAAGGCAAGTGCTGTCGGTGGAATCATTGTCAATGAGCCTTATTGGGAAAAATATAAATTCCTTTTTATCCTTCTCTATCCGTCCATCCTTGCGCTGTTGATAGCATCTATCGTATGGTTGATGCGCGCCAACCGCCGCGAATCCAAACGGCGGATGCAGGCTCAAACCCGCCTGTTGGTGCAAAACAAACTGGTAGAGCAGCGTAATGAATTTGATAATGTCTTCCACTCCATCCGTGATGGTGTGATAACCTATGACACGGATTTGCATATCCATTTCACGAACCGTTCTCTGTTGAAAATGCTTCATCTGCCGTATGAGGCGGGCGGTCGTTTTTATGAGGGAATGATGGCAGGCAGTATTTTCAATATCTACAATGAGGGGCAGGACATCCTTCATAAGATGCTGAAACGGGTAGCCCGTACGGGAGAAAGCGTACAGATACCTCAAGGTTCTTTTATGAAAGAAGTGCACAGTGACAATTACTTCCCTGTATCCGGAGAAATCGTTCCGATTCATTCGAAAGGGGGAATTACGGGCATGGCTCTTTCCGCACGCAACATTTCAGATGAAGAAATACAGAAGCGCTTCTTTGATATGGCACTGGATGAAAGTTCCATATATCCGTGGCAGTTTGACATGAAAACCAACTGCTTTATTTTCCCGCAAGGTTTCCTTGTACGGATGGGATATGACGAATCGGTCACTATTATCTCTCGTGAGGAAATGAACCGTACCATCCATCCGGATGATTTGAAAGAAATAATTCCGCAATTTGATAAAGCACTGACGGGAGAGAACAAGACTCTCCGTATGAATTTCCGCCAGCGGAAAGCGGATGGGGAATATGAGTGGTGGGAATACCGCTTTTCCACTATTGATGGTTTGACACAGGATTCATTATACAGTATATTAGGCGTATGTCAAAGTATCCAACGATATAAGACAGTCGAGCAGGAAATGAGAGAAGCACGTGACAAAGCCCTTCAGGCAGACAAACTGAAATCTGCCTTCCTTGCCAATATGAGCCACGAAATCCGTACTCCGTTGAACGCTATCGTAGGATTCTCCGATTTATTGAGTGATACGAGCGGATTCACGGAAGAAGAAATCTCCCAGTTTATCGCGACTATTAATAAGAATTGCAGTTTGCTGCTGGCGTTGATTAACGACATTCTTGACCTGTCCCGTATCGAATCGGGCACTATGGAATTCGCGTTTGCAGAACATAGCTTACCTTTACTGCTGAAGACCGTTCACGATTCGCAACAACTGAATATGCCTTCGGGAGTAGAACTGGTGGTGCGTATGCCCGAAGGTGATAAGAAATATCTGAGGACAGACAATGTCCGTCTGCAACAGGTGGTAAACAACCTGATTAATAATGCCGCTAAGTTTACTAGCAGCGGATTCATTACCTTCGGCTACGAAGAAGATGAAGAACCCGGATACACCCGTATCTTTGTAGAAGATACCGGAGTCGGCATCTCGGAAGAGGGCATCCGCCATATCTTCGAACGATTCTATAAAGTCGATAACTTTACGCAAGGGGCAGGACTGGGATTGAGTATCTGTCAGACTATTATCGAACGCTTGAGAGGAAGCATCTCCGTGACTTCCGAAGTGGGCAAGGGTACTCGTTTCACTGTACGCCTTCCCAATTATTGCGAATAGAAGCGAACGTCCGCTTTTGCGCATAGTGTCCGAAAACGGACACTAGCCTTATATTATAACCGATTGAAAATAAATACTTTATTCTTTTGGCACATCGTTTGATTCTCCTTTGGCGGAAAATACTGTGCATAATGAAAAAGAAAAGTATATTAGTAACTCTTGCCGCTGCCTGTCTTCCATGGACATTGTCGGCACAGAAAGAAAGGGAGATAACCTTAAATGAAGCCATCGCAATGGCACGTTCGCAATCCGTCGATGCGGCTGTTGCCTTGAATGAACTGAAAACCGCCTATTGGGAATACCGCACCTTTCGCGCCGACCTTCTGCCGGAAGTCAACCTTACCGGTACTTTACCCAATTACAATAAATCATACAGTTCTTATCAGAATTCAGACGGCTCCTATGGTTTTGTCCGCAACAACACATTGGGACTTACCGGAGACATCTCCATCGACCAAAACATTTGGCTGACAGGCGGTAAACTCTCACTCACTTCTTCCCTCGACTATATCACCCAGTTGGGCGGAGACAACGACCGCCATTTCATGTCTATCCCCATAGCCCTGAAACTTACGCAACCCATCTTCGGCGTGAACAACATCAAGTGGAACAGGCGCATCGAGCCGGTACGTTACGCGGAAGCGAAAGCTGCCTTTATCACAGCCACCGAAGAAGTGACGATGCGCGCCATTACCTATTACTTTAATCTCCTGCTGGCAAGAGAAAACTTAGGCACTGCCAAGCAAAATCAGAAGAATGCCGACCACCTCTACGAAGTAGCCCTTGCCAAACGTAAAATGGGACAGATTTCCGAAAACGAACTCCTGCAACTCAAACTTTCCGCCCTGAACGCAAAGGCAGCACTGACAGAAGCGGAAAGCGACCTCAACGCCAAAATGTTCCAACTTCGTGCCTTTCTGGGAGTCGGAGAAGATGAGATACTCAGCCCTGTCATTCCCGATGCCGTAGACGGCTCAAAGATGGAGTACAATATGGTACTGAATAAAGCACTGGAACGCAACTCATTTGCACAGAATATCCGTCGCCGCCAGTTGGAAGCCGACTATGAAGTAGCTACGGCACGTGGCAACCTGCGTAGCATCGACCTCTTTGCCAGTGTAGGATATACCGGAGAAAACCGCAATTTCTCCGCCGTTTACAGAAACCTGCAAGATAACCAGATAGTGCAGGTAGGCGTTAAAATACCCATTTTGGATTGGGGGAAACGACGCGGCAAGGTGCGTGTAGCCAAGAGCAACCGGGATGTAGTGCTTTCGAAGATTCGTCAGGAAGAGATAAATTTCAATCAGGACATCTTCTTGCTCGTGGAGCATTTTAATAATCAGGCACAACAGTTATCCATTGCCAAGGAAGCCGACGCCATTGCCCAACAACGCTATAAGACCAGTATTGAAACCTTCCTGATAGGCAAAATCAATACCCTCGACCTGAACGACGCGCAAAACTCAAAGGATGCAGCCAGGCAAAAACACATTTCCGAACTCTATTATTATTGGTATTATTTTTATCAGATCCGTAGCCTGACGCTTTGGGATTTCCGTACCAATACCGAACTGGAAGCCGATTTTGATGAAATCATACGGCAATAAAAGCGATGAGAGCGATGCCGGCTGGTATTTTTTTGTAGCTTTGCATGGTTGTAAGCAGTAAGACGATACCTTTGATAAATAAAGAAACATGAACCATGATTCTGATAATTGATGACGACAGCGCAGTGCGCTCTTCACTCAGCTTCATGCTGAAGCGTGCAGGATATGAGGCACAGGCAGTTCCCGGCCCTCGGGAAGCTATGGACGTGGTACGCTCCGTAGCTCCTGACTTAATCCTGATGGATATGAACTTCACCCTTTCCACAACAGGTGAAGAAGGGTTGACTCTGCTCAAACAAGTGAAGATATTCCGCCCCGAAACTCCGGTAATATTGATGACCGCCTGGGGAAGTATCCAACTCGCCGTACAGGGAATGCAGGCGGGAGCTTTTGACTTCATCACAAAACCATGGAACAATGCCGCCCTGTTGCAGCGCATCGAAACAGCTTTGGAACTCTCGGTCACTCCCGGGGAAGCCACCCGGGAACAAAGCGATTCTTTCGACCGCAGCCACATCATCGGACGCAGCCAGGGATTGACGGACGTATTGAATACCATTGCCCGCATCGCAAAAACCAACGCTTCCGTATTGATTACAGGCGAGAGCGGCACAGGCAAGGAACTCATAGCCGAAGCAATCCATATCAACAGCCAGCGTGCAAAGCACCCGTTTGTCAAAGTGAATTTGGGTGGAATCTCCCAAAGCCTGTTTGAAAGTGAAATGTTCGGGCATAAGAAAGGAGCTTTTACCGACGCTTCCTCCGACCGTATCGGACGTTTCGAGATGGCGGACAAAGGAACTATCTTCCTGGATGAAATCGGCGACCTCGACCCGTCCTGCCAAGTAAAATTGCTGCGAGTCTTACAAGACCAGACCTTTGAAGTGCTCGGCGACAGCCGCCCCCGCAAGACTGACATTCGCATAGTCTCTGCCACCAACGCCGACCTGCGTAAAATGGTGGGAGAACGTTCTTTCCGCGAAGACCTGTTCTACCGTATCAACCTGATAACAGTAAAACTGCCCGCCTTGCGCGAGCGCCGTGAGGATATCCCGCTACTGGCACGTCACTTTGCCGACCGCCAGGCCGCAGCCAACGGATTACCTCACACCGACTTCTCCGCCGACGCCATGCAATTCTTGAGCCGTCTGCCTTTCCCCGGAAATATCCGTGAATTGAAGAACCTGGTAGAGCGTACCATACTGGTAAGCGGCAAACTCATCCTCGACGCTTCCGATTTCGATGCCCAATACATCCGCCACGATGATGCAAGGGCAGCCGAAGGCACGTCTTTGGCCGGCATGACCCTGGATGAAATAGAACGTCAGACCATTCTTCAGGCTTTGGAACGTTATAAAGGTAATTTGAGCCAGGTAGCCACGGCGCTCGGTATCAGCCGCGCCGCTCTCTACCGCCGTCTTGAGAAATATAATATAGCTGTGTAATCCGTGCCTAATAATATAAAACAAACCATTAACCACAGATAAACGTGCGTATAAAAGGATTCTTTTACATACTAGTCTTTCTGTTGCTGGCATTGGGTGGAGTGTTGCTCTACCTTTCCAGTCAACTGAACACCCTCTTCTTCTACATAGGAGAGGGGCTGATACTTTTCATCCTCATTTATCTGACGTTTTTCTATCGTAAGCTCGTTAAGCCGTTGAATACCATCGGCAGCGGTATGGAACTGCTGCGTGAACAAGACTTCAGCAGCCGTCTCAGCCCGGTGGGACAGTACGAAGCCGACCGTGTCGTGAATATTTTCAACCGTATGATGGAGCAACTCAAGAACGAACGTCTCCGCCTGCGTGAACAGAATCACTTCCTTGACTTGCTGATTAAAGCCTCTCCGATGGGAGTCATTATCACCACCCTCGACGATGACCTCTCCGAACTGAACCCGATGGCGTTGAAAATGCTTGGCGTCCGTCCGGAAAACGTACTAGGCAAGAAGATGAAAGAAATCGACTCACCACTGGCAAGAGAACTGGTGAACATTCCGAAAGGCGAGACAGTAACCGTCCGCCTGAACGACTCGAATATCTACCGCTGCACCCATTCTTCCTTTATCGACCGTGGATTCCAGCATCCTTTCTTCCTGGTAGAAAGCCTGACGGACGAAGTGATGAAAGCCGAAAAGAAAGCCTATGAGAAAGTAATCCGCATGATAGCCCACGAAGTGAACAACACGACCGCCGGCATCACTTCTACACTGGACACCGTAGAACAAGCCCTTTCCAGTGAAGAAGGCATGGACGACATCTGCGACGTGATGCGCGTATGCACCGACCGCTGTTTCTCCATGAGCCGTTTCATCACCCGCTTCGCCGATGTGGTGAAGATACCCGAACCCACCGTCTCACGTGCCAATCTGAACGATCTCGTCTTCACCTGCAAACGCTTTATGGAAGGAATGTGCAACGACCGTCGTATCAATCTCCGAATGGAAATAGACGAAACCCTGAAAGACGTAATGCTGGACTCCTCCCTGTTTGAACAGGTACTTGTGAACATCATCAAGAACGCTGCCGAAAGCATAGAAACCGATGGTGAAATCATTATCCGCACCCTGTCTCCCGCCACTATCGAAGTGACGGACAACGGCAAAGGAATCAGCAAGGAAACGGAAGCGAAACTATTCAGCCCCTTCTTCTCAACCAAACCGAACGGGCAGGGCATCGGGCTTATCTTTATCCGCGAAGTCCTGATGCGCCACGGATGCACCTTCTCCTTGCGGACTTATGCCGACGGATTGACCAAATTTCGGATTATTTTTCCTTAATTGTGTCAAATAAGAACAGTTCTTCCGTCAAATAGACCTTTTTTTATCCTCAAATCCCCGTACCTTTGCCCCGCTCAATTCAATAGGATATAAAGGTATGAGATTAATGATGAAAGGTATATCGACGTTCTTTCTTTTATTGACTATCAGTATTATTCCGCTTAGTGCACAGCAATATGTGATACAAGGCGTGGTAACTGATTCTCTGACAAAAGAACCCCTGCCTTATGCATCTGTACGCCTGAAAGACACGACCGAAGGAACTACTACCGGAAGCGATGGACGCTTTTATTTCAAGACCAACCGTTCCGAAGCAGTACTTGTGATTTCTGTAATCGGCTATAATGACGACAGCCGGAAAATCCATCCTGCCCGTAACGCATCCTACAAAGTGGCGCTTTCTCCTACTTCGTATGACCTCTCCGAAGTGGTGGTAAAGCCCAAGCGCGAACACTACCGGAAGAAAGACAATCCCGCCGTGGAGTTTGTCCGCCGGATGATTGAAAGCCGCGACAACCATTCCCCTTACGAGAAAGACTTCTGGCAGCGCGAACGTTACGAAAAGACCACCTTCGCATTGAACAACTTCGACGAAGAGAAACAGAAGAAATGGCTGTACCGCAAATTTGACTTCCTCACCGAATACGTAGACACCTCTGCCGTCACCGGCAAACCAATCCTGACCGTATCAGCCCGCGAACTGCTCGCGACGGACTATTACCGGAAATCCCCCCGTTCGGAAAAACAATGGGTGAAAGGACGCAAACAGGCAGGTGTGGACGAATTTCTCTCCAAGCAGGGAATGCAGGCTGCCATCAACGAAGTCTTCAAGGACGTGGATATTTACGAAAACAACATCTCCCTGTTTACTAATAAGTTTGTCAGCCCCCTGTCCCGTATCGGTACGGGATTCTATAAATACTACCTGATGGATACGTTGCAGATTGCCGGTGAGCCTTGTGTAGACCTTGCCTTCACTCCCTTTAATTCCGAATCATTCGGCTTTAACGGGCATCTCTATGTCACGCTCGACTCTACCTACTTTGTCAAACGCGCCGTATTCAACTTCCCGAAAAAGATAAACCTGAACTTTGTAGATTATATGTTGCTCGAACAGGAATTTAAACGTGCCGAAGACGGTACGCGCCTGCTCGACCACGAAAGCATCACAGTTGAATTTAAACTGACCGAAGGACAAGACGGTATCTTTGCCCGTCGCGTGGCGGATTACAGCAACTATACTTTCACGCCTACCGCCGAAGCGGACAAAGCCTTCACCAAACCCGAACGTATCATCGAAGAGACGGAAGCCCTGGCACGTCCTGAATCCTTTTGGGCGGAGAACCGTCCGCAATCTGCCATCTCCCGACAGGAGAATTCCGTAGACCGGCTGATGGCACAGCTACGCGGCTATCCGGTGTACTACTGGACAGAGAAAGTACTTTCCATCCTCTTTACCGGATATATCCCCACGTCCAAGGAAGCCCCTCTGTTCTATATCGGGCCGATGAATGCCACCGTCAGCGGCAACACACTGGAAGGCGTCCGTATCCGTGCCGGAGGTATGACTACCGCCTGGCTCAATCCGCACCTGTTTGCCAAAGGCTATATCGCCTACGGTTTCAAGGACGAAAGGGTGAAAGGGCTCGCGGAACTGGAATACTCTTTCAAGAAAAAGAAAGAATACGCCAATGAGTTCCCCATCCATTCACTGAAATTGCGTTACGAATCCGATGTCAACCAGTACGGGCAAAACTACCTGTACACAAGTAAAGACAACGTGTTCCTCGCCCTCAAACGTGAGAAAGACGACCGTATCGGCTATACGCAACAAGCAGCGCTCACCTATACCAATGAGTTCTACTCCGGTTTTTCTTTCCAGGTGACGGCACGCAGACAAACGGATGAATCCACCTATCTCATCCCGTTTCTGCTGAAACAGGGGGATACCTATACTCCGGTAAAAGATTTTTCTACCAGTGCCGCAGAATTGAAACTGCGCTACGCCCCGAACGAGAAATTCTTCCAGACCCAATGGAACCGTTTCCCCGTATCCCTGGATGCTCCCGTGTTTACACTGTCGCACACCATCGCCGGGAAAGGAATACTTGGTAGTGACTATACATACAATCATACCGAAGCCGGTATTCAAAAACGATTTTGGTTCTCCGCCTTCGGCTATACGGATGTGATATTGAAAGCAGGCAAAGTGTGGGATAAAGTACCGTTTCCGTTACTTATCATGCCCAATGCCAACCTTTCCTATACCATCCAGCCCGAATCTTACTCATTAATGAACGCAATGGAGTTTATGAATGATGAGTACTTCTCATGGGATGTTACCTACTTTCTCAACGGATGGCTGTTCAATCGCGTCCCGTTGTTGAAAAAACTGAAATGGAGGGAAATAGTTTCCTGTCGTGGGCTGTACGGACATTTGAGCGACAAGAACAATCCTGCATTCAGTGATGATTTGTTCGCTTTTCCGATAGCAGACACCCGGACAATGGGAAAAACGCCTTACGTAGAAGCCGGAGTAGGTATTGAAAACATTTTCAAGGTGTTACGCTTGGACTACGTGTGGCGGCTTACTTATCGCGATTCACCCGGAATAGACAAATCCGGTTTGAGGATAAGTCTCCACATGACCTTTTAAAAGTTAAATCCTGCTAATTGCAATGCTTATATAGCAAACAAAGCTCGTTTTAGTAATTAATTAATCTTATTTTTGCATCAATTTTAGTTTAATTTTAATAGAATAGAAATGAAACAAGAAATTAAGCCCGCTACCGGACGTCTTGGCGTGTTGGTAGTCGGAGTGGGTGGCGCGGTTGCCACTACAATGATTGTAGGTACACTAGCCTCTCGCAAGGGACTGGCAAAACCGATAGGATCTATTACCCAGTTAGCTACAATGCGCATGGAAAACAACGAAGAAAAACTCATCAAGGACGTTGTGCCCTTGACGAATTTGGAAGACATTGTTTTCGGCGGATGGGATATTTTCCCGGACAACGCATATGAAGCTGCCATGTACGCTGAGGTCTTGAAAGAAAAAGACCTGAACGGAGTAAAAGACGAATTGGAAGCTATCAAGCCGATGCCGGCCGCTTTCGACCACAACTGGGCAAAACGTCTGAACGGAACACACGTCAAGAAAGCTGCTACCCGTTGGGAAATGGTGGAACAACTTCGCCAGGACATCCGCGATTTCAAGGCTGCCAACAACTGCGAACGCGTTGTCGTGCTTTGGGCTGCAAGTACTGAAATCTACATTCCATTGTCTGACGAACATATGTCACTCGCTGCTTTGGAAAAAGCAATGAAGGACAACAACACTGACGTTATTTCTCCGAGTATGTGTTACGCATATGCTGCTATCGCAGAAGACGCTCCGTTCGTAATGGGTGCTCCCAACTTGTGCGTAGATACTCCTGCCATGTGGGAATTCTCCAAGCAGAAGAATGTGCCTATCTCAGGTAAAGACTTCAAGAGCGGCCAGACACTGATGAAAACCGTATTGGCTCCGATGTTCAAAACCCGTATGCTGGGCGTGAACGGTTGGTTCTCTACCAATATCCTCGGCAACCGTGACGGTGAAGTGCTCGACGATCCGGACAACTTCAAGACAAAAGAAGTCAGCAAACTGTCTGTAATCGACACTATCTTCGAACCTGAAAAATATCCAGATCTCTACGGAGATGTTTATCATAAAGTACGTATCAACTACTATCCGCCCCGCAAGGACAACAAAGAAGCGTGGGACAACATCGACATCTTCGGATGGATGGGTTACCCGATGGAAATCAAGGTAAACTTCCTTTGCCGCGACTCTATCCTTGCCGCTCCTATCGCGCTCGACCTTGTATTGTTCAGTGACCTGGCAATGCGCGCAGGCATGTGTGGCATCCAGACTTGGCTGTCATTCTTCTGCAAGAGCCCGATGCATGATTTCGAGCATCAGCCTGAACACGACTTGTTCACTCAATGGAGAATGGTAAAACAGACATTGCGTAACATGATCGGTGAAAAAGAACCTGATTATTTGGCTTAATTCGGGAATTTGTTCCTGAAAAATATATAAACTTTCCCCTTCTTCAGTAAGGGGAAAGTTTTGTTATTCTTATACACTCTATTGTAAGAAATGAAAAGACCACCCTTTTTTCCTGTTTTTATAGGCACGGGCTTTGGCTCCGGTTTTTCTCCTTTTGCTCCCGGCACGGCTGGGGCGCTGTTGGCTTCTATCATTTGGATTGCGCTTTATTTCCTGTTTCCCTTTTCTGCCGTTTTATGGATTACCGCCGCTTTGGTGATTGTATTCACGTTCGCCGGCATTTGGGCTGCCGATAAGCTGGAGGCTTATTGGGGTGAAGACCCTTCGCGTGTGGTAGTGGACGAGATGGTAGGAGTGTGGATACCGTTGTTGGCTGTACCGAATGATGAGAATTGGTTTTGGTACGTTATCGCAGCTTTTGTCCTGTTTCGTGCATTTGATATTGCCAAACCGCTGGGCATACGCAAGATGGAGAGCCTGAAAGGTGGAGTAGGCGTAATGATGGACGATGTCCTGGCAGGAGTGTATGGTTTCATTTTGTTAGCGGGAGCGAGATGGGTGATTGGCTGAAAAAGGTTGCGCGGATGATTTCGCAGAAAGGTGGCATCTTCATGTTCTTGAGGGCGCAGCTTTCGGCTCAGATGGCAACTATCGCAGACTTTCTCGTAACGATTCTCCTGGTAAGGCTGTTTGATGTCTACTATGTATACGCTACCTTGGCGGGTGCTATCTACGGGGGAATTGTCAATTGCATCATTAATTATAAATGGACTTTTAAATCTAAAGGCAAAAAAACGAATGTAGCTGTCAAGTTCATCATAGTGTGGGTTTGCAGCGTTTGGCTGAACACATGGGGAACATATGCGCTGACGGAGTCTTTGGCGAAGATTCCCTGGGTGCGGGATACGCTCAGCCTGTATTTCGGCGATTTTTTCATTATACCGAAGGTGGTAGTGGCAGTAATCGTCGCGCTGTTCTGGAATTATAATATGCAGCGTCTCTTTGTTTACCGGAATATAGATGTAAGGAGTTTGTTCGGAAGAAGGCATTGAAGAAATTGAAATAAATAGAAGAAATTGAAATAAACAGAAGATTTAGATATAAACAGATTTAGACACATGAATTACAGAGATTATTTACAACAACTGATTTATAAGATTATCAATCCTTTGATACACGGGATGATTAAAATCGGAATCACTCCCAACTTTATCACCACTACCGGATTTATCCTGAATGTAATAGCTGCGGGTATGTTCGTGTACGCCGGAATCTACGGTGACGGAAACGACCTTGCCATCATCGGATGGGCAGGCGGTGTGATTCTGTTTGCCGGACTGTTCGATATGATGGACGGACGTGTAGCCCGTCTGGGAAATATGAGTTCCAAGTTCGGCGCGCTTTACGACTCGGTGCTCGACCGTTACAGCGAACTGATCACTTTCTTCGGTATCTGTTACTACCTGTCGATGAAAGATTATTTCCTGTATGCCCTTATCGCTTTCGCGGCGCTTATCGGCTCGCTGATGGTAAGCTACGTCCGTGCACGTGCCGAAGGGTTGGGGATAGAATGCAAAGTCGGATTCATGCAGCGTCCCGAACGCGTGGTGCTGACAAGTCTCGGTGCTTTGTTCTGCGGCATATTCAAGGACATCACGGCTTTCGAACCGATCCTGATATTAATCGTTCCATTGGCTTTCGTCGCCCTTTTTGCCAATATCACGGCATTCGCACGTGTGAGACATTGCTACAAAGTGATGAAAGAATAATTATTCAATATGTCAATCAAGGAATATGCCGGTCGTTTTCTAATTGGCATATTCCTTGATCGGCACATAAACGCAATCTTATAATGATAAAGAACATTCAAAAGCCATCGAAGAGAGAAGCCCTGACCGTCATAGTCATCATGGCTTTTTTTCTTCTGCTGACAGCTATTTTCATCGGGCTCCGTTCCGAACATCTGATGATAGCAGTGCTCTATCTGGTCTTATTCTTTGCCGGACTGCCTACCCGCAAACTGGCGGTAGCCCTGCTGCCTTTCGCCCTTTTCGGAATCTCGTATGACTGGATGCGTATCTGCCCCAACTACGAAGTGAACCCGATTGACGTAGCCGGACTCTACAATCTGGAGAAATCCCTCTTTGGCGTGATGGACAACGGCATTCTGGTTACTCCCTGCGAGTATTTTGCCGCGCACAACTGGCCTATAGCCGACGTCTTTGCCGGAATCTTCTACCTCTGTTGGGTTCCCGTACCTATCTTGTTCGGTCTTTGCCTGTACTTCAAGAAAGAAAGGAAAACGTACCTTCGCTTTGCCCTCGTATTCCTTTTTGTCAACCTGATCGGCTTTGCGGGCTATTACATTCACCCGGCTGCTCCCCCCTGGTACGCCATCAACTACGGTTTCGAACCGATACTGAACACTCCGGGCAATGTAGCGGGCTTGGGACGCTTCGATGCTTTCTTCGGAGTATCAATCTTCGATTCTATCTACGGGCGCAACGCGAATGTCTTTGCGGCAGTGCCTTCACTGCATGCAGCTTATATGGTCGTAGCCCTGATATATGCTATCGTCGGCAAATGCAAATGGTACGTGATTGCCCTCTTCTCCATCATTATGGTGGGTATCTGGGGAACAGCCGTTTATTCTTGCCATCATTATATTATCGACGTATTGCTCGGCATCTCATGCGCATTGACGGGCTGGCTGGTATTCGAATATGTATTGATGAAAATCCCGGCATTCCGCAGATTCTTCGACAGATACTATACATATATAAAGTAGATATATAGGTAGCGAAATAGTGAAGAACAAATACCGTAATATATTCCTCACCTTCGGCATCATTGCCGTCCTGGTCATGATATTCACTTTCGATATGGATTATCACGAACTTTGGGCGAATCTGAAGCGTGCAGGGATATATTTACCTTTAGTACTATTGTTGTGGCTGTTTGTCTACCTTATTAATACTACATCGTGGTATATCATAATCCGCAGTAGCGGCAAGACAGGCTTCTCATTCGCCCGTCTCTATAAATTCACCGTTACAGGCTTCGCACTTAATTATGTGACCCCCGTCGGACTGATGGGCGGCGAGCCGTATCGCATCATGGAGTTGAAGCCTTACGTCGGCATAGAAAGAGCTACATCTTCCGTGATTCTCTATGTGATGATGCATATCTTTTCCCACTTCTGCTTTTGGCTAAGTTCCGTGCTGCTCTACGTCTGCCTGTATCCGGTAGGGTGGGTGATGGGCATTATTTTAGCAGCTATCACCCTGTTCTGTCTGCTGATTACCATCCTTTTTATAAAAGGTTACCGGCATGGAATGGCGGTAGCCTGTGTCCGCATGGGCAGCCATATTCCTTTCCTGAAAAAGAAAGTACTCCGCTTTGCCGAAACCCATAAAGAGAAACTGGAGAATATAGACCGGCAAATCGCTCTTCTCCATCAACAGAAGAAACGTACCTTTTATGCGGCTCTCTCATTAGAATATACAGCCCGCGTCATCAGTTGCCTGGAGATCTGGTTGATTCTGAATGTGCTCACTACCAACGTCAGCTTTGCAGACTGCTGCCTGATTGCCGCCTTCTCCTCTCTGCTCGCCAACCTTTTGTTCTTTCTGCCGATGCAACTGGGCGGACGCGAAGGCGGCTTCGCCCTTGCCGTGGGCGGTCTTTCCCTTTCCGGTGCTTACGGAGTCTATGCTGCGCTGATAACCCGTGTACGCGAGATGATTTGGATTGTTATCGGGCTTGCTCTGATGAAGGTTGGCAATAAGAAGAAAAACTGAACAATGTATTGTGACAATATTGAACGGGAAAAGAAATAATTCATGTCGTTTTGTAAAAATAAGACAGTATGGTTTGGATAGCTCGTACGAATAATTAACTTTGCAGTTGCTAACATCTTAAAAATAAAAGCATGAGAAAACTAACTACCCTTTTGTTGCTTCTGGCAATGTTGATTCCAACCGCCGGAGCACAGTCGACCGACATTTTTAAAAAGAAGAAGAAAAAGAAAAGCAAGACCGAAGCTGTAGACAAGGCCAAAGCCGACTCCATAGCCAAAGCCAAGAAATCTCCTTTTCAGCCTTACGCAAGTGTAATCACTCCAAAAGCCAAGACGATGAACGGCTTCTTCAAGGTGCACTGCGTAGAAGGAAAATACTACTTCGAAATTCCCGATTCCTTGTTCGGACGCGACATACTGATTGTGAACCGCATTGTGAAAGCTCCGGTAGACAAGCAGAAACGCAAAGCCGGTTATCCGGGCGACCATATCAGCGATGAAGTGATCCGTTTCGAACTGGGACGTGACAAGAAAATATTCGTACGTCAAATCTCCTATCTGGAACATTCCGCTGATACAATGGGGCTATATCAGGCAGTGCTGAACTCCAACGTGCAACCCATCGTCGCCACCTTCCCCCTGAAAACGATGCGTAAAGACAGCCTGACGAAAAACTATGTGATCGAAATGACCGACTTTATCCGCAAGGACGGCGATATGTTCTCTTTCTCCAGCTATGCGAAAGACAATATCGGCGCAACCTCAATGATACCCGACGCCAGTTACATCGACACATTGAAAGCCTTCCCGCAAAACATCGAGATTCGCACCGTGCGTACCTTCCAGCGTAAGCCGCCTATGGGAAGCGCCTTCGAGAAAATGATGGCTCGATATAACAGCTCTTCCGGCCCGATGACCTACGAACTGAACAGTTCCATGCTGCTGCTCCCCAAAGAGCCGATGAAACCGAGACTGTTCGACGGTCGTGTAGGTTACTTTGCGGTCGGCTACAAAGACTTTGACGGCAATCCGCACGGAATGAAATACAAAGCGAACATCACCCGTTGGCGTCTCGAACCGAAAGACGAGGATAAGGAAAGATATCTGCGCGGCGAACTCGTAGAACCCAAGAAACCAATCGTTATCTACATTGACCCCGCCACTCCTAAAAAATGGGTTCCCTACCTGATTCAAGGAGTCAACGACTGGCAGAAAGCCTTTGAGAAAGCCGGCTTCAAGAACGCCATCATCGGCAAGGAAGCCCCCACGGACGACCCGACATGGAGCTTGGAAGATGCCCGCCACTCGGCTATCGTCTATAAACCGTCCGACATTCCGAACGCAAGCGGCCCTCATGTGCACGATCCCCGCAGCGGTGAAATCCTCGAAACACATATCAACTGGTATCACAACGTAATGCTCCTGCTCTACAACTGGTATATCGTACAAGCCGGAGCCATCGACCCGGGAGCACGCAAACCCCAGTTTGACGATGAACTGATGGGCGAACTGATTCGTTTTGTATCTTCCCACGAGGTAGGTCACACACTGGGCTTGCGTCACAACTTCGGCTCTTCCGCCACCGTTCCAGTAGAAAAACTAAGAGACAAAGCATGGGTGGAAGCCAACGGGCACACCCCGTCCATCATGGACTACGCACGTTTCAACTACATCGCTCAGCCGGAAGACAACATCTCACGTGCTGGAATCTTCCCCCGTATCGGTATCTACGATGACTGGTCTATCGAATGGGGCTACCGTTGGATGCCCGAATTTGAAACGGCGGAAGCTGAAATCCCCTACATGAACAAATGGATTATCAGCAAACTAAAGGAGGACAAACGCTACACTTTCGGCACGGAAACCGACCGCGACGACCCTCGTAACCAGAACGAAGATTTGGGCGACGACGCAGTACTGGCAGGCACATACGGCATCAAGAACCTGAAACGTATCATGCCCGAAATCATCAACTGGACGTACGAACCGAACGAAGATTACGAAAAGGCGAGCACCCTATATAGCAACGTAGTCGGACAGTTCTCCCTGTATATGGGACATGTGGCAACCAATGTCGCCGGTATTTACAGTACCCCGATTTCGGTAGAACAAACCGATGTGAAAGCTGTGGAATTTGTGCCGAAGGATATACAGAAGAAAGCTGTGACATTCTTGAACAAAGAATTATTCACTACGCCTACCTGGTTGATGGACGACAAACTGACAGAAAAGGCCGGAGTCAATACCTTCAATTATATCTTCCGCGTACAGAGTAATATCTTGAAACGTTTGCTTAGCAGCCGCACGCTGGACAAGATGACGACCAACGAATTGATGAACGGCAACAAAGCCTACACTTCTAATGAAATGTTCCAAGACCTGAAGAAAGGCATTTGGAGCGACCTCAGAGGTGGCAAGAAGCCCGACCTCAATCAGCGTGCTTTGCAGAAAGTCTATGTGAACGCACTGATTGCCATGCTCGACAAACCGAAGAGCAATGCGATGGGACAGTATTCTTCGGATTCTCCTTCGGAAGCTCCTGCCATTGCCCGCGGACAATTAGCAAGTCTTAGAAGTGAGCTGAACAGTGCGGCAAGTGCTTCAAGTGGCATATATAAGAGCCACTATCAGAACTTGAAAGCATTGATTGATACTGCCTTTGATGCTAAGTAAAAGGATTATAAATACAAAAGAGGTTGTGTCAAAACGCTGACACAGCCTTTTTTTATGCGCAAAGCCCAGACTTTCTCAAGCCCGGGCTTTGTTATTACCCAAAGTTTTCGTATCTTTAGGTATAAAGTTTTTCGTTATGGCAAAGTTACATTTTCATCCTTACATTCCCAATCAAACCGTTCTTTTTCCACAAAGAATTGATGAAAACATAGCTGCGACCGACCCAGTCCGCATCGTGAATGCTGTTATTGACAATCTCAATCTTGAGAGTTTCAAGAAGCTTTATAAGGAAACGGGCCGTTGTCCTTATCATCCTAAAATGATGCTTAAGGTGATAATCTACGCCTACATGAATAATATCTATTCTTGCCGTAAAATAGAGAAGCACCTCCTTCGTGACATTCATTATATTTGGCTTGCCGGTAATGAGCATCCGGATTTTATCACGATCAACCGTTTTCGTAACCGTGTAAAGGAGGAAATAAATAATGTATTTACCCAGTTGGTTCTTGTCCTTGCCGATAAAGGTTTCATCAGCCTTGATGTAGAGTATATCGACGGCACCAAGATTGAATCCAAAGCCAACAAATATACTTTTGTCTGGCGCAAGACAGTCGAACGGAACCGTACGATACTAATGGATAAAATCCGTATTCTCTTGGAGCAGGTGGATCAAGCCATTGCACAGGAGAACTCTATAAAAGACACATCCGTGGAGTTTACTCCCTGCAGGCTCTCTGACATAGTGGATGAACTTAAAGAAGCCCTGGAACGCCAGCCTGCAACAAAGGATAAGGAAGAAAAGAAAGCCCTGCGCAAAAAGAAGAAGCAGGTCATGGAACTTGAAGGGTATCGTGACAAGCTGATAGAATACGACAATCACCTTGATACCCTTGGAGAACGTAACTCCTATTCCAAGACCGATCCTGGTGCCACATTCATGCGCATGAAAGAAGATGCCATGAAGAACGGGCAGACCAAACCCGGATATAATCTGCAAATAGGTACTGAAAACCAATTCATCACAGACTTCCGTCTGTTTCCCAACCCTACCGATACACTGACCCTCATACCTTTTTTCCACTCTTTCCAGTACCGCTATAACCGTTTACCGAATATCTGTGTGGCAGACTCCGGTTACGGTTCGGAAGAAAATTACCGGTTCATGCAGGAGAATGGGATAGAAGCCTTCATCAAGTACAATTACTTCCATAAAGAACAGCGTCCTCGTTATACTCCCAACCCGTTCCATGCCGAAAGTCTCCATTACAATGCCCAAGAGGATTATTACGTTTGTCCTATGGGACAGCACATGAACCGTATAGGAACCAAACGTGACAAGACAGCGAGCGGATACATCATCGAAAGTGCCCGGTATAAAGCAAAAAGATGCGAAGGTTGCCCTTTGCGTGGCAGTTGTTTTAAAGCTCGGGGGAACCGTATTATAGAAGTCAACCACCGATTAAATCAATACAAACGGCAGGCACGGGAAAGGTTGCTCTCAGAAGAAGGTATCAAGCATAGAGGCAGGAGGTGTATAGAACCAGAGGCTGTGTTTGGACAAATGAAATACAACATGGCATACAGAAGATTCCGGCATGTGGGAGAAGACAAGGTTACAATGGACTTTGCTTTCTTTGCTATAGCCTTTAATATCAAAAAAATGTGTGCTAAACTGATAAAAGAAGGAAAGGGGCTCATTACAGTTGCCAAATATATGTTTATGGGACTATTTATAACCCGATATAATTGGAATATAGCAACTTGTTGCTAAATGCATGAGGAAAAAGCAGCATAGCCAAAAGAAAATATAGCAGAACTGTAAAATATAAAAGAGGTTGTGCCAACGTTTTGACACAACCTCTTCTTTTTTTGGGGGAGATTACACTTTTCCCCAGTCAGTCTCAGCATCAAAGCAAGGGCAAGCCTTAATCCATTCTTCCGGCTCAATCTCCCCATTCCCGTCCAAGTCCGGGCTCAAATCCCGATGCCCGCATACCCGGCAACCCGGATAATCCCTCAATAATGTCAGAATCAGCACCCGCAGAGAATGTTTCTGCCACTCGGTACGCGTATCCTTCGGCCGTCCTTTACTGTCAAGTCCGCCCTCGTAACAAATGCCGATACTTTCACAATTGAAACCTTTCGCATGCGCTCCGATTTTCTCTATCGCCCGGGTAGACTTTATATCCCCATTCTTGCGGATATAGAAATGATACCCCGCCCCGTTGAATCCCCGTCTGCGATGGCAGACATCCAAGTCATATTCCGTAAAGTCCCTGTCCTCGCGTGTAGCGGAACAGTGGACTACTATCAGGTTTATAGGTCGCATAACTTCCGACATCAGGCTTCCTTCAAACTCATGCCTGCGCTGCCTGTATTGCTGCGCTGTGCACATTCCTTATTGACACACTGCAAAGCTGCAGCCTGCGCCAACTGTCCTCGCAACGAGAAAATCTCCGTATGCATCTCCTTCACCCTCGAACTAAGGTCGAAATAATCCTTCAACACCTTCTCCAACTGTTGCATCAGAAAAGAATACTGGCCTTTCACCAATTCGCTGAACTCTTTGACCTCTTGCGCCATAACCTTGCGCTTCTTGCGGTTACTGCCCAAAAAGGGTAGAATCGTCATAATAATCTCTATGATTTTATCTAACATCTTAGTAAATTGAAAATTGAAACATGAAATTAGAAAATGGGAGAGAAAGCATGAACCACATGCCGGGGATAAAATAACTACTCCCCGGCATCCGTGTGGAACTGTTCATTAATGAGGTTTAACTCAAGGAAAGGGACAGCCTTTATGCTGCCGGATCCGGAGTTTCCCCGTTGTCCCCTTCACCGGAACCGCCGCCGTTTCCCCCTTCAGAACCACCTTTAGCATCACCCTTTCCCGCCAGGACGAAATCCACGTTATTCTCACTTCGGGTAGTGGTGTGACTCGTATTCACCAGATGCAGCGCCTTATCAGCCACAAACCGGACATTCACCTTGCGGATGCAACGCACCGTGCAATCCTTCTCCTTCTCCGTGCCCTCGCTGCTCAGCGTGATATGGAAAGTCCCCAACCCGTCAATCTTCACCTTATCACCTTGCGTAAGCGACAGGCGCAACTGCTCCACAAAAGCTTCGATAGCGTGCTTCACATCTCCCGCCGTGAGCGAGGAATTCGCTTCGATGGCATCCGCCAGCTTATTGACGTCCATCACCCTCACAGTACCCGATTTCTGGCGTACATAATACAACACCTGTGAGTCTTCCTGGCTCACATTCTTTCTGCGCTGATAGCGCTCCACCAATACGTTCATAATTTGAAAAAGTTAAGGTTTAAGTAATAATATTTTTCTGTCCTTACGACCTTACAAAGATACGAAATCAGAAAGGCAAAGTCAAGTATTCTGCTAATTATTTCCTAGCGAAAAACAACCGTTTCCAACCAAAATGAACAAACGCTTATTGTTGTGAAATATTTATTGTAAATCGGGCGTAAAACGGTTTCATTTGGCATGTTTTTGCAGATACTCCAATGGTGGGACATAATCCGTAATCTTCGTCATTTCCGGATTGTGGCTGAAGTAAGCGTTTCCCGTCTCCCCGTTACGTTGTTTGGCAATGATGGCTATTCCAAGGTCTTTTGTCGGGTAACCACTTTCCCTGTCTGTGGTCAGCCGTGCCAACACCGGCCGATAAAGCAGTATCACCATATCCGCATCCTGTTCGATAGCCCCGCTTTCGCGTAGCTGGCTCAGTTCGGGACGCCTGTCTATCTGTCCTTCCGACAGACGGTTCAACTGGCTCAGCAGTACCACCGGTACGTTCAGTTCCTTAGCCAGCAACTTCGCCTTCCGTGCCGTCTGTGCCACTTCTTGTTCGCGGTTGCGGTTGCTCTGTCCGCTGCTCATGTCGCAGAGTTGCAGATAATCAATGATAATCATGCCGCACTCGTTACGGCTTTGCAGCAACCGTGCGCTGGAGCGCACATGCTCCATACTGACCACCGTACTGTCATCCACATGAATCGGCAACCGTGCCAGTCCGGCAGCCACGGCACGTGCTTCCGCCATCTCCTGAGGGCTGACTGTTCCCCCGCGCCAATGACCGGCACTGACATTGCTTGCCCCCGTCAGCCACCGGTCTGCCAACCTTTCTCCCTGCATCTCAAGACTGTAGACCGCTACGGCATACCCCGCCATTGCCGCGTTTCGTGCCAAATGCAATGCAAATCCCGTCTTCCCAACGCCGGGACGCGCAGCGATAACCACCAGTTCACCGTTCTGCAGACCGGACGTCATGCGATCCAAATCCGTCAGTCCCGTAGGAACGCCCGTCACGCCGTTCACGCTCCGGGCGATACGCCCCTCGGCTTCCGTCATGGCGTCCGCCATCAGCGTATTCATGTCGCGCATATTACTGTGGCGTCCGGATTCCCCTTCGAGACGGTCGAGCAGGTTGTGCGCGTCCACCAGTGTGTCACCTATATCTATGGTTTCGTCCAACGAGCAGGAGAGCAGCTTGTTCAGTCCCAGAATCATCTCCCGTCTCAGGAACTTCTCATGCACTATCTGCGCGTGATACTCGATATGTGCGGAGCTTGCCACTTTGCTGCTCAACTGCGTGATGCCGAAGGCACCGCCCGCATCCTCAAGCTTTCCCCGGCGGGCAAGCTCCTCTTTCACGGTGAGGATATCTATCTTCATACCCGCCTGGTGCATGGCGAGCAAAGCGCTGAAAATCAACTGGTGACGCATCACATAAAACATCTCCGGGCGTAACTTCCCCGCTATCAGCGGCAAGGCGTCCTGCTCGATAAGGCAGGCGCCTATGATAGCCTCTTCCACTTCGGGCGCTTGTGGTGAAACCCGGTTCTCAGTATTCATTAAGAAACGCTTTATTGGATAAGTAACTGCCTGCATGCAGGACATATTTGGAATTCGTCTGATGGAAATAATATTCCTCGATTTTGTCGATGGCGAGTTGCTGTTCTTTGCAACTGAGTTTTTTCCATTCGCGCTGCGCTTTGGCTATGTTCTCTTTGGGAAGTTGCGTAATGGCGTGATACTCGTCCCAGAAGTGGAAGAACTTCTCGTTGACGGCTTTCTTTTTCTTCATCGCTTCGGGATTCCCCACCCATTTGTCATATTCCACTATGCGGATATGCAGGGATTTGTCCTCATGCGGGATGATTTCTATCACTCCTGCGGTGGCCAGGTCATGAATCAGGCGGAAAGTCCGGGGGATGCTCCAGTTGAAAATCCGGCTCCAGTCGCGGTAGCTGTGCATGCTTTCGCCCCGCGGGCACAGGAGCTCCTTGTTCTGGTATCCGGTATATTGCGTCTCCGAATAGTTGACCTTCATAAGCATAATCAGGAGCGCCTCTGTATTCCCTTCGCAACCATGCCCGATGTCAATCTGCTGTTGCAGCAAAGATTTGGGGATGATGAGGAACCCGTGTGCCGTCATGGACTGGAAATTAAATTTTTTCATAAGTTGAGCGTTTTTTTTATTTCCGGCAAAGATATGTCGGTTTTCATGCGTATGCAATAGGGCATGTTCGGCACGGTTCGCAGGTGTTGTCGGGTGGAGAATATAGCTTAAAATATTTTTTTTTATCCTGAGATATAGCTTATTGGGGCAGGAAATAAAACAGACGTTCCGTTTGGGGGAAACAGAGCGTCTGTTTGGGGTGAACAGAGCCTTCGTTCGGACGAATCAGAGACTCCGTTTAGGGACGAAAAAACGGATATTTGTGCGTAACGCTTTGCGTAACACCTTTTTCTTCTTGTAAGTGGTTGTGCCATTGATTGTTACATATGTCAAGAAAAAATACGCGTAACGCTTAGCGTAACACATTATAAACAATAAATAATAAAATATATATTTAAAAATATATAGTTCGATTTTCCGTTTATTCCTTGCCGGCGTTTACATTATCAACTTCACGGTCGGCAGTTGTCGGCAGTTTGATGACGGGCGCTCCCAAACACTGGTAGAGGATGAGTTGCATCTTCGGGCTGACATCTAAAGTTGTCTTTGTGTAACCCGCAGCGCTCATTTGGGCGTATAGCTCGTCGTTGTCTTTGATACAGCTGCGCAGTTTTCTGCTGGCGGAACTGGGAGTTGATAACTCCGGGAAATAGTTTACCGCTAAGTCCGAGAAGTGCATGAAGCCATTAATACAGTAGCCATTGTTGGCTGATTCATGAGTTGTCATGATTCTATTTGTTTTAAATTAAAATAACAATAGGACTCTTTGTCCTAAAAACTGTGCAAATGTAAGCAAATATTTCTGATAGATGTACTTCAAACCGTAAGTTTTTATTTTATGTTTTTTGTGTATGTAAAATTTAATATGTGTATTTTTGGAATTACTAAAAGTAATTTTTTTATTTGTAAGTATTGATTATTGAAAATAATTTTATGAAAAATGAAAATTTAATTTCGTTTATGAGACAAGTATCCCAAGGCTTGGAAGTCAGTGGCAAACTGGGGACTGCCCATGTGTATAAGAGTACACTGAATGTGATTGTAGCTTTCCGGGGGAAGGATTATTTGCCGTTTCGGGCAGTGACTTCCGAATGGTTGAAGTGTTTTGAAAATAGTCTTCGCGCGCGCGGATGCAGTTGGAACACGGTGTCTACTTATATGCGTACGTTGCGTGCCGTCATCAACCGTGCGGTAGACCAGCGGAAAGCGGCATATGTGCCGCGCCTGTTCAGTGCGGTATATACGGGTACGCGTGCCGACCGTCACCGTGCGTTGGACGACGAGGATATGAAGAAAATGTTCGCTTACCTGGCTCCTGAGAACATTACTTCCGGTATGAGATGCGCGCGGGAGTGTTTTATTCTGATGTTTCTGCTACGCGGATTGCCTTTTGTCGATCTGGCATATTTGCGTAAGCACGACTTGCAAGGAAATGTCATAACTTATCGTCGGCGTAAGACCGGTCGTCCCCTGTCCGTGACGCTGACACCGGAAGCTATGCTACTGTTGGAGAAATATAGGAATCCCGATGCAGCGTCTCCTTATCTGTTTCCGATTCTCTTGAGTGGGGAAGGGACAAAGGAAGCGTATCGGGAATATCAATTGGCGTTGCGCAACTTCAATCATCAACTGGAACTGCTCGGACAATTGCTGGGACTTAAAAATAAGCTGAGTTCATATACCGCCCGCCACACCTGGGCTACAACGGCTTATTATTGCGAGATACATCCGGGAATCATTTCCGAAGCAATGGGACATTCGTCCATCACCGTGACGGAGACATATCTGAAGCCGTTCAAAAATAAGAAAATTGATGAAGCGAACAAACAGGTTATTGACTTTGTGAAACGCTCGGTGGTGGGGATAAATACTTGGAATTAAGTCTGTTACTTCCTAGGTAACGGGTTTTGAATATCGGTGCAAATATGAGCATATTTCTTAAAACAACCAAACGAAATCATACATTTTTTCTAATAAATTACTCAAAACAGGAATAAGACAAACGAAACAAGTGGATTCTCTGTATTAGGACTTTGTTAACTTCTAAATATTACACAAGATTTCCCGCCCCTCTGCCGCTTTCCAGAAGCAGGGGTAAAGAAAATATCCCATAATGTCTTATTTTTCCGTATTGACTACTCCTGAAGAGCAGGTACAAAGGTTTTCCCGTTACCTAGGAAGTAACGGGAAGTCTATTATTGAAACTTAGTGTTTAATAATATATTATTAATGTAATTTTTAAGTAGTTATGAAAAGAAAATTTGTAAAAGTGATGTTCTTCGGGGCGCTGGCACTTTCTACTGTCACCTACGTAGGTTGTAAGGACTATGATGATGATGTGAAAGGGCTGCAAGAGCAGATTGACACCATCAACAAAAAAGGGGCTGATGTAACAACGGAAGCTATGAAAACTGCTATTAGTAGCGCAGTGGCTGATTTACAGTCTCAACTGGATGCAATAGCAGGCAAAGCAGACAAAACTGCATTGGAAGAACTGAAAGCTGCAGTCCAGAAATTGCAAACAGCGTTAGATGGTAAAGCTTCAAGTGAAGATGTTACTGCATTGAACACAAAACTGGAAGAAGCCATTGGTAAAGTGGACAAATCCATCGCTGATGCAGTAAAAGTGGCAAAAGAACAACTGCAAGCTGACATCGACAAAGTGAAAAAAGATTTGGATAAAGCTGACGAAAAAGCGGAAGAGAATGCCTTGAAATTGGCAGATCTTGAGCAGAAAATGTTGGAACTTGATAAGGCAAGCGGAGAAAGAATTGCTAAACTGGAACTTCAAATTGCTGAATTGGATGGCATAAAGACTAAAATTCAGAATCTAGAAGATGCTAGTGCCAATTTCGCTACAATTGATCAGTTGAATGAATACCTGAAAACTGCAAAGGACTATGTAGATGCTAAAATGCTTGATTATTTGACGTCAGATCAAGTGACTGATAAAGTCAATGCTGTTAAAGAGTACGTAGACGGATCATTCAAAACATCTATTTTAGCTGATATAGAAACAACTTATCTGAGTCTTGATTTATATAATGAAGATATGCAAAAACTTCAAAACCAGATAAGTACATTTGTTGATAGCCAAAGCCAAGAATATAAGAACATATTTGTAGATATTAAGACGTTGATGGACTACAAGACAGATGTTCTTGAAGTTCTTGTCAGCGATTTATCAGATCCGAATAATAATACTATTCAGAAAGCAAATGATTGTTATAATGCCTTGAATGGTATAACAGATGTGAGCGCTGAATTAGCTAAGTGTGCAAAAACGTCAGACTTGTCTGTATATTTGAAATCAGCAGACTTAAACAAGCAGATTGATGAACATCTGAAAACAACCTTCGCTTCTTATAATTCTGAAATTGAATCTATTAAGAACAGTGTATCTACACTTACCGGTGCAGTAAAAGATATGCTGAAGAGCCTTGTTTTCCTTCCACAGGAATATGACGCAAACGGCTTGGTAAGAAAGGTTGAATTTATATCTTACTATACAACTGCTGATGCTGCTACCGCTGTTGATCCTGAATCAGGCTCGTCGGAAACAATTGGCAGCAAACTGATTTCCAATGAAGTGGAAACTAAAGTAAGATTCCGTGTTTCTCCGGCTTCTGCAGTGGATGCATTGGTGGCAGAGGATAGTAAATACACTATCACAACAGATAAGCATATCGTGAAAAGCCGCAGTGTTGGTGAACCGTTTGAAGTTATTGGAGTATCAAAGGTTAAGAAATCGGATACAGAATATGAAGAAGGTGTAATTGAAGTGACTTTGAATATTGGTTCTGCTTCAGAAAGTTATGCTATTGCTTTATATGTAACTGGTAATGATGAAACAACAAAATTGACTGAAATCACTTCTGATTATTTTGCTGCCATCATAGGCAAAAGTTATGTGAAAAAGGTAACTTATTCTAATTCAGCTACAGGTCGTGGTAATGTGATGTATCCGGATAATAAGAACGGATTGTCATTCTTTACTCCCACGGATGAAGACAAAGGCATTGATGGAGCTGACTACTATTTCGTGACATTGAGTGATTTGGATGGATCTAATGAGCAGACCGCACAGCCTTTAAGTAAGATGAATATTCCGACTGAACTTTTTGATGTTACATTTGCATTAGATGGTACTAATAAGGATAACTTTACTTTAACAAACGGTCTTTTGAAATTGAAGGGTGCTGCTGTTTTGCAAGATGAATGTACGGTAACTCCAACTGTAACAATGAAAGCCGGAAATAAGACAGCATCATATACAGGCGATGCTGAAACTGTTACTGTGGAATCTGAAGGTGTTACAGTGAAAAATATTATCCTGAATAATGGACAGAAATGGAATACCGGAGATAAACCATATAATCTTCAAAAGGCTGCAATTGACGAAATTCTGAAAGAAATCAATACGGCTACCGGACAAAATTATGCTAAACTTTCTGAAGTAAGTTTAGCGATAATAAGTGCAGGTGGTTCTATTGAGCATACGGCTGCTGCTGATGGCAAGGTTGATGCTCAAGTGAAGAACGACAATGTAGAAGTAACTGTTAAGGGTGAATTCTCTGGTACTGCTACTCCAAACATCATATTTGATTTTGGAAATACTTTGAAAATAACTGTACCAGTTAGTGTGACAGTGGATAAACCGGTATTCAAAGCTTTAAATCCGGAATCAGCAGTTTGGGATGGTAAGTCTGTAGTGTCAATGACTTCTGCGCTTAGTGGTAATCCTCTTAAAGTTACTTTAACTAAGAATCTAGGAGTATTGTTTGTACAATCAGAATGGACTAATCTTATAAAAGAAGTTGCAGCAGGCAATGTTGAGCTTAAGACTGTACTTACAGCAGGTGATAAAACAGGTAATGACGTTGGTACTATTGCAACTTCAGGAGATAAAAATGAAATATATACATTCACTAACGATCCTGCTAACACTAATGAGGTAACTGTGAAATTTGTATTGTATTGTGGAGATGAAACTAAACCGGCAGATGAAATTGCTACTGTTGGAACAGTTAAACTTACTGCTCCTGATATGACAGGCGATTTGCAGGTTCCTGAAGAGACAGTAATTGAGAAGAAAGCATTGACTGAAAGTACAAAACTGTTGGATGGTTTCACATGGAATGATTCAAGAGGAAAAGAAATGTGGCCTACGCCTACGGAAGAGAATTTTGGAACCAAGATTGCTGCTGATGCGTTAGCTATTTATGGCTTGAGCATGACATATACAGTTGTTGAAGGCAGTAACCGTACTGATTTTGAAAAATATTTTGATACTACTGATGGCTATACCAATGGTGTATTGACTGAAGATGCAGTTAAGGATATTAAATTGAATAGTGATTTCTTGAAAATTATGGATGGTGGTCTTATTGCACCTATTACGGTAAAAATTGATGTTAAGGCTACTTCTGCTTGGGGACAGGTAATAGAGAATGGAACTACTACCATGACTATCACATATCCGATTGGTACTAAGAAATAAACTCATAAATTGAGAATATTTCTCTATAATACAAGCATCTCCCCTCTATTGACGTTAGGTGTTAGCAAGAGTGGGAGATAGCTTTTAAAAAACAGACTTATACTAGTCTGAATTAATAAATCTATCTTCATGTAATAGTATGAAGATGTTTTCCTGAGTACTCAGATGGAAAGTTCATGCTTGTGAAAGTATATCTTTTTTGTCTGATACTTAGAAAGGAAGATGTCTCCCTTATTTCCCACAGACATCTTCTTTTATATTCTCGAAGCATCTTCCGTATTGCGCTAGAATTAATATGCTAGTCCCTTATTTCCCTATAGATAAGAAGATGTTTTGAGAACACAGAAAGCCCGGGCTTGTGAAAGTCCGGGCTTTTTTGATTATAATGGTGATTTCCAAAACTTCTTTTGTATCTTATTCTAAGGCGACCCGTTGAAACGAGTCAGGTTACAAATCCCGCTGATAAGCCAGATAAATGTTTCGGGGTATAACCCTAAAAAACTTATATCTATCAGATGTTTTTCGGGGTATAACCCTAAATGATTTGGAGAAAAGGAGTATATTTGTGGTTAGAAGTGTAAATTAACAATATTGGAAGCTATGATTGAGAGAGACTTATACATGAGACAAATTATTCCTTTTATAGACCAGCCGTTCGTAAAAGTGATTGCAGGTATCCGTCGCTGTGGGAAATCTGTGGTTCTTCAACAGATTCAGAATGAGCTCTTGAAGAGAGGTGCGGATAAAGAACACATCATTTATATGAACTTTGAAAGTTTTGAATGGATAGATATTACGGATGCCAAATCGTTGTATGCTTATATGAGCGAAAAGATAAAAGGGGGGATTGGGAAATATTATATCCTATTGGATGAGATACAAGAAGTGGAGCATTGGGAAAAAGCTGTCAATTCATTCATGGTGGATTGGGAAGTAGATATTTATGTGACAGGCTCCAACTCTCGCATGCTCTCATCCGAATTGTCCACTTATTTGGCGGGACGGTATGTAGATGTCCATATCATGACGCTTTCTTTCAAAGAATATTTGGATTTTCACGGGTTGTCGGCTTCCGCAATGGGCCGGACGGATTTGCGGGAAGAATTCAAGAAATATCTGCGTATGGGCGGTTTTCCTGCTATCCACACGGCGCACTACCCTTATGAAGCTATTTACAAGATAGTATATGACATCTATTCCTCTGTAATATTGCGTGATACGGTACAACGTCATGGCATCCGCAATGTCGATTTGTTGGAACGTATTGTCCGGTTCGTTTTTGACAATATCGGTAACAGGTTAAATGCCAAGAATATTGCCGACTATTTTAAGAATCAGCAGCGAAAAGTGGATATTAATACCATTTATAACTATTTGAATGCGCTCGAGAGTGCTTTCATTATCCAACGTGTGCAACGCTATGACATCAAAGGCAAGGAGTTGTTGCAAACCAATGAGAAATATTTTGTAAGCGACTTGTCTATAATCTATGCGGTGATGGGTTATAAAGACCGTTTGATAGCCGGAGCATTGGAGAATCTGATTTATGCGGAGATGAAACGTCGCGGATATAATGTTTATATTGGCAAGCAGGATGAGAAAGAAGTGGATTTTGTGGCTTTGCGTCGTGAAGAGAAAATTTATGTTCAAGTGACTTATCTGTTGGCATCGCAGGCTACCGTTGACAGGGAATACGCTCCTTTGCTGGCTATTGCTGATCATTATCCCAAATATGTAGTGAGTATGGATGAACTGTGGCAAGATAATATAGAAGGAGTGAAACATAGGCATATCGCTGAATTCCTGTTAGAAGAAAATTGGGGATGATAATACTAAAAAAGGCGACTCGTCGCAACGGGCCGCCTTTTCTGTATAGTATATCAAAATATGTATAAAATTTAAGTTTCTTCGCACACTACCATTTTCATCCCTTGATAAACGACTATGATTTTGTGTAGAGTCGTTGTTCCGATTGCCTTTTGCACCGTTTCACTGGCAGCATAGCGGTTGGCTTGTGCGATAGCTTCCTGTCGGAGTTGTTCCACCTTTTCATCACTGTCCTTTCCTTTGGCATACTTTAATTCTATAATGTAGGAATGAAGCATGTCTTGGTAGATTTCCAATAGGGGGGACATGAAAATATCGGCATATCCTTCCTGGTTATCTTGTTCGGAGATGGGGCGATAAAAACGGTTTTGGGCGGTCATAGCTAATGTGAATCCATGTACGTATGCTTCACCCTTCTGCTTGTCACGCTGGGAAGAGTATCGGTGCAGGCATTCGGCAATATAGTCGAAATAGGCTTTCCAGTCGCCATCATAAGCCATCGCCGAGGCGAGTTCCCCCTTCTCCCAATTATCAAAACGGAGGTTTGCTTCGTTGTAGGTATCCAATAAGTAACTGTACAACTGTTCGCGCACCACCTGATTGGGGATAGTCAATACTGTTTTACCACGTTTGGTTCCACTGATAGTCAACATTCCGAAGTAGAACAACAGGCTGACAAAGTTATCCGGTTCTGCAACCGATTCGGCAGGAAATCCGGTTTTTAGTTCACCGGTGATATATCCTTGCTGTACCAATGTCTGGATGGTCGAGGCATCATGGGCAAATTCTTTGTCTTTGCGGATAAGCATCCGTAGTTTGTTATAATCTACACGGATATTTTCTTCTACCATATTACGGGGCATTTCTCCGCCGTTACGAATGTAATTATCTACGAAGTAGAGTACCATATTTGAGTTGTACATCGTTGTCCTGCCATAACTGTTCTCCGAAAAGCAGTAGTTGTCATACCACGGTTTCATTGTTTCTATCAACTTGTCGGTAGAATGATGGAACTCGCAAGTAGTGGCATAATAATCCAACATCGCCCGTACTTCTTCTTCGGTGAATCCGGTCATTTCGTTAAATTCAGCAGAGAGCGAATAGTTGGTACCGATGTTGAATCCACTGGTCAGGTCGTCCATAGTGACGGGACTGACACCTGTCACGAAGCATCGTTTGATAGTGGAATCCGTGCCTGCTTTCACCGTATCGAAGAAGCTGCGCAGATAACCGGTTCCGTGTGTCTCGCTCTTATAATCTTCGAGACAGGAAGGCTCGGACAGAATCTTGTTTGTGAAGTGGTCGTATTCATCAATGAACAGATAAATCTGTTGATTGGTTTTGACGCATTCTTTATATAGATAATCCAGTTGCTCTACAGCGCCTTTCTTCTTATTCATTTCTTCCTTTATTCCCTCGGGAAGATATTGGGCATATACATCGCAGAAAAAGTTGAACTCAGTGTTGCAATGTGCGTCTAATGACTGTCGGTAACTTTTCAGTTCGGCGTTTACTACGGCAAAGTTCAGGTAAATAATGAGATATGAATTTCGTTCGGGAGTGGGATGCTTTCCTATATACAGGCCGCCATACCATTTCTCAAACTTATCTGCTTCCAATATATTATAATAATGTCGGAGCATAGAGATTGTCAAGCTCTTTCCGAACCTGCGCGGACGGATATAGAAGAAATACTTGTTCGCATTCTCTATGAGAGGGATATAATGTGTCTTGTCCACGTAATAACAGTCATCTTCGCGGACATCGATAAAGTTCATCATTCCATACGGAATACGCTTGCGCTTTGCAGGTAGGTTCATAACTCTTTCATTTTCTCACAAAAATAAGAATAAAAAATGAGATTTCCGGTGATTGTACGATACAAAAAGGCGACCCGTTGCAACGAGCCGCCTTTTCTGTCTATTTGATTTCGAATTCTTCCTTCATGTCGATTTCCTCTCCATGTGTATCATAGAACACATATTGCAGGAATGCGAGTTTCTGACTTGGAATAATCTTGATACCGAATCCGTACTTCATCTGCCACTTCCGTTTCAGGGAAACGAGTCCCTGGTTGATGTAAGCGGCCACATACGGATGGACGTGTAACGAGAATTTCTTAACCTTCAGTTTATTGACCAGGTAATCAATTTTACTCTCCAAAGTGTCCGTAAAGAGAATGGACGACTTGATAGTGCCTTTGCCGAAGCAAGTAGGGCAGGTTTCGGTCGTGTTGACGTCCATTGCCGGACGCACACGCTGGCGTGTAATCTGCATCAGCCCGAATTTGCTGAGCGGCAGAATATTATGCCGTGCCCTGTCTTTCTGCATATTGGCACACATTCGTTCATAAAGCTTCTGACGGTTTTCGGCTTCATTCATGTCGATGAAGTCCACGACGATGATACCACCCATATCCCTTAACCGCAGTTGGCGCGCCAGTTCGTCGGCGGCTCCCAGGTTTACTTCGAGTGCGTTGCCTTCCTGTCCGTTGGCATTCTTGGTGCGGTTACCGCTGTTCACGTCTACTACGTGAAGCGCCTCAGTATGCTCAATAATCAGATAAGCACCACTCTTGTAAGAGATAGTTTTACCAAACGATGATTTAATCTGCTTGGTGATACCGAAATTGTCGTAAATGGGAAGCTGGCCTTTGTACAGTTTCACGATATTAGCCCGGTCGGGCGCAATCAGTGATACGTAGTCTTTGATTTCATTGTACACAGCCTCGTCGTTGACGTGAATATTCTCAAAAGAAGGGTTGAAGAGGTCGCGCAACAAACCTACGGCACGACTGGTTTCTTCATAAATCAACGTCGGATACTTGGTGGCTTTCTGTACTTTTGCCATCGCATCTTCCCAATGCTTTACCAGGACTTTAAGCTCTCCGTCGAGTTCGGCTACGCGTTTGCCTTCGGCTACCGTGCGGACGATGACACCGAAGTTTTTCGGCTTGATGCTCATCAGCAGTTGTTTCAGGCGGGCGCGTTCTTCGCTCGATTTAATTTTTTGTGATACGGAAACCTTGTCGTTGAAAGGGATGAGCACGAGGTAACGTCCGGCAAATGAAATTTCGGAAGTCAGTCGCGGCCCTTTCGTGGAGATCGGTTCCTTTACGATTTGCACCACTACTTCTTGTCCCACCTTGAGTGTGTTGGATACAGTTCCATCCTTGTCGAGGTCGGGAAGCAGGGTTGCCTTGCTGATGGAGGCCAGCTTCTTTTTGTCGCTTAAAGTCTGCTTTACAAACTTTTCGAGTGAGTTAAATTGAGGACCCAAGTCAAGATAATGAAGGAAAGCGTCTTTCTCGTAACCGACGTCTACAAAGCATGCATTCAGTCCGGGCATCAATTTCTTGATACGTCCCAAATACATATTGCCCACAGAAAAGGAAATGTTTCTTCCTTCGCTCTGAAGTTCTACCAGGCTCTTGTCTTCGAGAAGGGCGATGGACACCTCTTTGGGCTGTACGTCAACTACTAGTTCACTTGTCACTGTTTTGTTTCCTTATTATTGGTTGAATCTCATTTATATGAACAACTTTTTTGACAAATTGTTCATTTTGGGTTAGCTACTTAAACAAAGAACAAACTTGAAAGACATTGGCTTCGCAAGTTTGTTCTTTATTTCTGTGTGATCCAGACTTAAAAATTATTTTTTGCTTTTATGTCTGTTCTTTCTTAGTCTTTTTTTACGCTTGTGCGTAGACATTTTATGTCTTTTTTTCTTTTTTCCGCTTGGCATAGCTTCACATTTTATGGGTTAATACTCTTGTTTATTATTTCTTTACTGAAATTGTAAATGTCTTAGCCGGTTTGAAAGCCGGAATGTTGTGCTCGGGGATGATAATCGTAGTATTCTTAGAAATATTACGAGCAGTTTTCTGTGCTCTTTTCTTCACTACGAAACTACCGAACCCACGCAAATATACATTCTCGTCGTTTGACAATGAATCTTTTACAGCGTCCATGAATGCTTCAACTGTTGTAAGAACTGTCTGCTTGTCAATCCCAGTTTTCTTTGTAATCTCGTTTACAATATCTGCTTTAGTCATTTTTCCTTAAAAAAATATTATTACTATTATGTTATTGCTAATTTTTTGGACTGCAAATATATAGCTTTTTAAGCTCCTAAAAAAATATATTATGCACATTTTTCTAAAAAAATGGTGGCGTTGAGTTTTCTTAGAGCCAAAAGAGTTACTTTTGTGTGGCTTTTGAACAGCATATACAAGATAAATGTTAGATGATACATGATGACCGGGCCTATGAACAAGTTCAATGAAACAATTATAGAGTGGTATAAAGAGAATAAGCGTGAGCTGCCCTGGCGGGAGTCTTCCGATCCGTATCTGATATGGATTTCGGAGATTATCCTTCAGCAGACACGTGTGGTGCAGGGGTATGATTATTTTATGCGTTTCATCAAGCGCTTTCCCGATGTGCGGACGTTGGCTGACGCAGACGAGGACGAGGTGATGAAATATTGGCAGGGATTGGGATATTATTCACGTGCCCGGAATCTTCACGCTGCCGCAAAAAGCATGAATGGAGTTTTCCCGAAAACGTATCCGGAAGTGTTGGCTTTGAAAGGAGTGGGGGAGTATACGGCGGCGGCCATCTGCTCGTTTGCTTATGGCATGCCTTATGCGGTGGTGGACGGAAATGTGTATCGTGTGCTTTCACGTTATTTCGGCATTGACACGCCGATTGATTCGACAGAGGGAAAGAAACTTTTTGCAGGGTTGGCGGACGAGATGCTGGATAGAAAACAGCCGGCTCTCTACAATCAGGGAATTATGGATTTCGGAGCGATTCAGTGTACGCCGCAATCACCTGATTGTTTGTTTTGCCCGTTGGTGGATAGTTGTTCGGCTCTTGCGAAAGGGTTGGTTGCCAAGCTGCCTGTGAAGCGGCATAAGACGAAAACGACGAACCGTTATTTCAATTATATTTATGTACGTGCGGGCGCGCATACCTTTATAAATAAGCGGACGGCAGATGATATTTGGAAGAACCTGTTTGAACTACCTTTGATAGAAACTCCGGTGGCTGTGCCGGAAGAAGATTTTTTAGCTTTGCCTGAATTTCGGGCGTTTTTTGCGCCGGGGGAGCAGCCGGTAGTCCGTTCGGTGTGCAGGGAAGTGAAGCATGTATTGTCCCATCGGGTGATTTATGCTAATTTCTATGAAGTGACATTGCCCGGAGAAACGGCTTCTTTCAGTAAGTTTCAGAAAATAAAGGCGGAAGAATTGGAGCAATATGCTGTTTCAAGGTTGGTGCACGCTTTTATTGAGAAGTATATTGATTCGAAATAAAAGTTACAACAATTCTTGCATCCTATTGTTATTCTGTTTAATTTTGGCAGCGCATTTGAAACTAAGAATTATAAACTTGATACATATATGTCAGTAAATAAAGTGATATTGATAGGAAACGTGGGACAAGATCCGCGGGTGAAATATTTCGATACAGGCTCGGCTGTGGCAACTTTTCCGTTAGCTACGACAGACCGTGGCTATACATTGCAAAATGGAACCCAAATTCCTGAAAGAACGGAGTGGCATAATATCGTTGCATCCAACCGTCTGGCTGAGATTGTGGATAAATATGTGCACAAAGGTGACAAATTGTATCTGGAAGGAAAGATTAGAACACGTTCTTACAGTGACCAGTCGGGAGCTATGCGCTATATCACCGAGATTTATGTGGATAATATGGAAATGCTGTCTCCGAAAGGCGCTAATCCGGGAGTTGCTGCTTCTGCACAACAGCCTGCCGCCGGCCAGCCGCAGCAAATGCAACAGCAATCACAACAGACGCAGCAATCGCAAGCCCAGCCTGTACAAGATAATCCGGCAGATGACTTGCCGTTCTAGTAATGTGATAGTGTGCCAATAGGTTTTCGCGAGCAGATTGGCACATTGTCTTTTGTTAAACTAAAATATATACTCTTTGGACTCAGATGGTTATTTAAGCCAATTGGCTGACATTTTCAACGGTATTACCGTAAACACTCCTTCTATCTCTGCTATTATTGCCATAGTACTGGCAGGTGTGCTCCTGCTGGCTTCCGGTTTTGCTTCGGCTTCTGAAATCGCTTTTTTCTCGCTTTCTCCTTCAGACCGGAATGATATTGATGAACGGAATCATACTTCCGATGATAAAATAAGTGCCCTTCTTGGCAATTCCGAACGTCTCCTGGCGACGATACTGATTACTAATAATTTTGTGAACGTAACCATTATCATGCTCTGCAACTTCTTCTTTATGAATGTTTTTGTATTTCATTCTCCGTTGGCAGAGTTCTTGATACTGACTGTGATACTGACTTTTCTGTTGCTCCTGTTCGGCGAAATCATGCCGAAGATTTATTCTGCACAGAAGACATTGGCTTTCTGCCGTTTCTCCGCGCCGGGCATTTATTACCTGGAAAAGATATTTTATCCGATAGCTACTGTCCTGGTACGCTCTACTGCTTTTCTGAACAAGCATTTTGCCAAGAAAAGCCATAATATTTCAGTTGACGAACTGTCACATGCATTGGAGCTTACGGATAAAGCGGAACTTACCGAAGAGAATAATATCCTGGAAGGAATTATCCGTTTTGGCGGAGAAACCGTGAAAGAAGTGATGACATCACGCCTGGATATGGTCGATTTGGATATTCGCACGTCTTTCAAGGAAGTGATGCAATGTATCATTGAAAATGCTTATTCGCGTATTCCTGTCTTTGCCGGTTCGAGGGATAATATCAAGGGGGTGTTGTATATCAAAGACCTTCTGCCTCATGTGAGCAAGGGGGATAATTTCCGTTGGCAGTCGTTGATCCGGCCTGCGTATTTTGTGCCGGAGACGAAGATGATTGATGATTTGCTGCGTGATTTCCAGGCGAATAAGATTCATATTGCTATCGTTGTGGATGAATTTGGCGGAACTTCCGGACTGGTGACGATGGAAGATATTATCGAGGAAATTGTAGGGGAGATTCATGACGAGTATGACGATGAAGAACGTACATATGTCGTGCTGAATGACCATACCTGGATATTCGAGGCAAAAACGCAGTTGACGGATTTCTATAAGATTGCGAAAGTAAGCGAAGATGAATTTGAGAAAGTGGTAGGGGATGCCGATACATTGGCGGGTATGTTGCTCGAAATTAAAGGCGAATTCCCGGCATTGCACGAGAAAGTGACTTACCACAATTATGAGTTTGAAGTCTTGGAGATGGATAGCCGCCGGATTCTGAAAGTCAAGTTTACGATTCTGCCTGACGATACGGAAACATCGGAAGAAAAAGAATAAGTCATGAAGGAATAATCACGGAAGGACAATCCCAAGAGAATAATTACGGAAATATAATTTCAACCAAGCATAAGATGGCGTTATTCCTGCAAAGTAGAACCAATGATATACAGTGGGCTGTATGGAAGATGGAAGAATCTTTGGATACATTACTGGCTCTTCTGCCCGAAGCGCGAAGAATTTCCTGTGAGCAGGAACTGAACCGTTTTGTCTCTGAACGCCGGAAGATGGAATGGACATCTGTTCGTGTGCTGCTGTATTCAATGCTTCGGGAAGATAAGGAAATTGCTTATTCTTCAGAAGGCAAACCTTATCTGGCCGATCATTCTTTCTTTATCAGTATTTCTCATACGAAAGGGTATGTGGCTGTGATACTTGGTTCTCAGGCTCCTGTTGGCATTGATATTGAGCAATACGGTCAACGGGTTCATCGGGTGGCCGACCGTTATATCCGTCCCGACGAGCAGGTAGGAGTTTATAAAGATGATACAGTATGGGGACTGTTGCTGCACTGGTCTGCAAAAGAAGCTATCTTTAAACGGATGGAAAATGCCGACGCCGATCTCCGCAAACTCCGTTTGACACAGTTTGTTCCTCAGGAAGAAGGTACGTTTCAAGTTCAGGAGTTCGTGACGGAACAGCAAAAACTCTATACAACGGGTTATCGCATCCATCCGGATTTTGTGCTGACATGGACTCTGGATTGAATATAAAATAAAAGAGAAACGGTGAATAATGAATGGGAAATTTCCCTTCTTATTCACCGTTTCTCTTTTGGTTACTTATTTTTCCTTACTTATCTTTTCTTGCTTGCCGGGCTTTTTCTCATTCAGCCGGTAGCTTAATGCTCCTGACGGACATTTGCTGATTTGTGCAATTAATTCTTCCGTTGTCGCATTCTCAATTTGCACCCACGGCCTTTCTTTCGGATGATAGACGTTGGGTAACATCTTTACGCATATTCCGGCATGCTGGCATAATTCCGGCTGCCATACAATAGTCAGTTCGCCATTGGTATATTCAACTTTCTTTCCCATAGCTATACTTATTTAATGTGAATACCACGCATTACAATTCTCTTCCATTCAGGATGCTTATGGATATATCCGGCCACAAACGGGCAGAGCGGCACCAGGCGTAAACCTTGTTTCTCTATGTCCGTCAATACCTTTTCAGCAAGTTGCGAACCGATTCCTCTTCCGCCCAGTGAAGCAGGTACTTCCGTGTGAACGAGATAGATTTCTCCGTTATTTGATTTAATATAGTCTATTTCAGCTATCTTGCCATCAATCTGAAATTCATACCGATGTTTTTCTTCGTTGTCTATTAATTTATAATCTTCTGCCATAATTTTTACGTATTAAGTTTGAGCGATTATAATATAAACACTTTGGAAGAACTTTTGTTTATACGGACAATTGTTGACGGAGATAACTTTTCCTGTTTATATGGGCTTTCCTTGTTTACACGGACTTTTCCTGTTTATACTGACAACCTTTCTAGCTGGACTGTGAAATGTCGCATCAACGGAGCTTCCCAAGCGATACGTACTCCGCGGGTAATGCTTTCTCTTCGTTCATATACATTTTTGAGGGCGGCTATTACGTTCATATGATTGTCAGTGTACACTCTGCGGGGGATGGCAAGACGTAGTAAATCGAGTCCGTTGAATCGGTTTTCATGAGTAACCGGGTCACGGTCGGCAAGAATATAGCCGATTTCGCATCCACGGATACCGGCTTCCAGATAGAGCTCAACAGTCAGTGTCTGTGCCGGAAATTCTTCCTTGGGTACGTGTGTCAGCACTTTGGGCGCATCGATGAAAATGGCATGACCGCCGGCAGGACGCTGATAGGGGATTCCGTATTCATCCAGTTTCTTTGCCAGGTATTCCACTTGCTTGATACGTGTTTCTAGATTATCGAATTCGGTATTTTCATCCAGTCCGATGGCGAGTGCGTTCATGTCCCGTCCGTTCATTCCACCGTAAGTGAGATATCCTTCGTATTGTACGCAGAAACCTTTTGCGCCTTCATACCAGTCTTCACGCCGTGTGGCTATGAATCCGCCCATATTGACGATTCCGTCTTTTTTGGCGCTCATTGTCATGCCGTCGGCAAGGGCAAACATCTCTCGTGTAATTTCCTTAATAGATTTATCCCGATAACCTTCTTCGCGCATTTTGATGAAGTAAGCATTTTCAGCAAAGCGGGCGGAATCGAAAAGTACCGGTTTGCCGTATTTATCGGCAATGGCTCGTACTTCGCGTAAGTTCTGCATAGATACGGGCTGTCCGCCGGCTGTGTTGTTGGTAATGGTTACGATGATAAAAGGGATGCGTTCGGCGTATTGAGTCAGAGCTTTCTGTAATTTATCAGGGTCTACATTTCCTTTGAAGGGGATTTCAAGTTGTGTCTCTTTGGCGGCATCAATGGTACAGTCTAGTGCGGTGGCATGACGTCCTTCGATATGTCCTTTGGTGGTGTCGAAGTGTGAATTGCCGGGTACGATGTCTCCTTCGTGCACAAGATAGGAGAAAAGGACATTTTCTGCGGCACGTCCCTGGTGAGTCGGAATGATATATTCAAATCCGGTCAGTTTCGTAATCATCTCTTTCAATTTGAAGAATGATGTCGCACCGGCATAACTTTCATCACCGAGCATCATTCCCGCCCATTGGCGGTCGCTCATGGCTCCTGTTCCTGAGTCGGTGATGAGGTCTATATAAACTTGTTCTGATTTGAGTTGGAAGACGTTGTAATGTGCTTCTTTAATCCATTGCTCGCGTTCTTCACGAGTACTTTTACGGATGGGTTCTACCATCTTTATTTTCCATGATTCAGCAAAAGGTAATTCCATTGTAGTATATTTAAGTGTTTTGTGCGACGAATGTAGCTAAAACTGCTTTAAATACCAAAAGAATGATAGCTTTTTGTTAGAAAATAATGGACGAAAAATGTATTCGTAGAGAAATGTATAAAGAAAGAGTAGAAACTTTAGGCAAAGAGAAAGAATCTGAAATGATAAAAGAGCTAAACTTTTGAAATAAGAAGTTTAGCTCTTTTCTTTTAGATAAAGAATAAATTCAATTATGTAATATGATTATTCGAACGATTTCTTGTTATTAGTTGTAAGATATCGGGGATAAATATAAAATTGATAGTTTGGCAGAAAAATGTTTTATTTTTCTATTAGAGTAATGTCATCAAGACAAAAATATTTACTTGTATTCATGTATTGATCCATATCAGTAGAAGTAGGGACAAATTTTATTTTAACAGCTTTATGTAAAGCTGATAAATCGAACCAAATCCAGTCACTTATAGGTTTGTCCGTATTACTCTTATAGTCAGCTAACAAGATCTGAATATTACCAATCTCTTCGTCATTTTCATTGTAACCAGTTGCAGTTACTGTATATTTATCTCCTTTAACAAAAGGTCTTGCGGTATTGTCGCCTTCAGTCATACCGATGTAAGCGCTAGCGCTATTAGTAATCCAAGCCCCTTTTATACTATAGTTAGGATCATTGATAGTCATGATTGCTAACGTACTGCCAAATTCTGCATCACTGTATGTACTTAAATAAACTTTTCCAGTTTTGGCTTTTCCGCATTGTGGCTGTGCATTGTAGGGATGATTAGTTTTATTCATATAAGTAAATCCTGCAAAACTGTATCCACTTCCCCAGTCAGCATAGAAGTGATCAAATGTGACAAGTCCTTTGGGATCTGTGATTGAGTACTTGTACATAGAGTATGGATCGGAAGGATTGACTTTGCTTCCCTGGTCAGTAGTAAATTCACTTTCGGTTTCTGTAAGCTGGCTTTCGAAACTAATGACAACTTCTTTTTTATCACCATCTTTTGTTTCATCGTCACTATCACTACATCCGCAAAAAGCGAACACAGATACTAATAAGAATAAAGATAACTTTTTCATGTTTTTGCTCTAATTTTGATTATTAATTGTTTGATTATTTTTCGTAATGTAAGTCCTCTACAGTGACGACTTCGGTAGATATTTCTCCTGTCCAGCCTATGTCTTGATTGACGGCAGTATAGATTTTTACGAAGTCTATTTTGTCTAATAACACAGGTTGTCCGTTTTGGTCTACTGCCCAGTCTATTTTAAATTGACAGTATTCGGTTTTGTTGGGATGATTATCTGCATATCCCCAAGGGTAACAATAGCCTACCCAAACATTGCCTTCTTCCATAGCATTGTCTTTTAGACGTGTCCCATGGAACGTTATTTCGTTTTCTTCTATCCAGTTCGGATAATAAGAATCTTGTTGATGGAATGTGTTACGTTTGACGAATCCCTCTTTTCCTAAATTATCTTTCCATCGGACATCGCCATTGACCGGTTGGGGACGATAATAGGTGATTTCGTAATTACGTATTTCTGTATCTTTTCCATACTCACTACCTGCCAACTCATACCATTCATCGTCAGGTATCCCATTATTATTTATATCTTTCGAGACTAATACTATTCCCGGTTCAGCGCTTCCACCGAGTGCTCCCGTTCCAGTATTCTTGTTGTAAGTGGCATTTCCCCATATCTTGAAATCATATTCCCCTTCGATATTAGGGATTGGTTGAGGAAATCCTACTGTTATTGTTCCACCGAATCCGCCTAATGAGATAACTGATTTTTTCTTTAGCTTTTCTGTGGCACGTTCTAAAACTTGTTCGGTAGTAAATCCATTTTCATAAGCCGACGTACTCGTATTGATAAACTGTCCGGGAGCCGGTTTATATTCCCATACTTTATTGGCGAAAGCCAATGAATTTTCAGTTTCTTCGGTATTATCATCAATATCACTTTGTGAAGCTTTGTCGCTAAATACAATCGTGTTAGGATTCAGTCCGATATTATTCAGACGGAATTGTAGTTGTCCTTGTTGGTTGAAACAGAGCAAATCTCCATATATGGTATAATCATAAGCATCTGTGATATAAACGTTACCACTGTAAGGGTTCACATTGATACCGTAAGGAGTATCAATGCTTGTTCCATCCGTAATGAAATTCTCACGAACGGTTTTTCCTGTTTTCAGATTGAATGTCTTGATAGAAGATGTTTGCGTACTATAATTATAATTGTATAGATAGGCTATTTCTCCGTCAATGGCAAAGTTTTGTACTTTCTCATT
Organism: Bacteroides congonensis; assembly: GCF_900130125.1. Taxonomy (GTDB): domain Bacteria; phylum Bacteroidota; class Bacteroidia; order Bacteroidales; family Bacteroidaceae; genus Bacteroides; species Bacteroides congonensis. The sequence continues at coordinate 273,614 of NZ_FQXY01000007.1, read as the reverse complement.
GTAGTGAGTTACTTCATTTGTTTGACAGTCTATTTTGGCAAAGTTGTAATTTCCTGCTTCTACATCTTCTCCGCGGGTTGCTACATAAACGGTTGTTCCATCCGTACCGGCTACTATTTTACCAGGATTCGATCCTACTGTAATTTTATTAATCTCTTTGAATGTAGCAATATCGACGACAGATACAGTATTGTCTACGCCTGAACCGGATGCATGATCCAAGCCACCGGAATTGGAAATATATAACTTTCCGTTTTGTACACAAATTCCGTCGGGATTATGTCCTACTGATGCGACGCCATCTATAGTGAGGGAAGTTGTATCAATTCGTGTCACTGTTCCATCGTATGAACATACATAGGCTTTTTCTTTATGGAAAGCAATGTATCTTGGCTCTCGTGAACTTCCGTTTTCAGCCTGTATTTGAATTTGCTTCAAAGAGTTTCCTGTACGGAAATCTACTACTTCTACTGTACTGGAAACATTGACAATGACATATATCTTGCCGCCATAAATAGCTAAATCATTTGCCGTATCTCCCAATCCCCGATGATTGATTGTATTAAAATAGTTGCGTACCATTCTCTGGTTGCCAAAAGAGAAACGCATCAATGAACTGTTGTTCTGATTGAATAGTCCTTCACACAGCACATAGAGTTCGGCCGTATCCGTTTCGGTCGGGTCACCCGCAATATCCGAGGTAAAAGGCTTGTCTTCCATATCATCACAAGCTGTGAATAATAATAGCAGCGGCAGACAGAACCAAAATATATATGTTAATTTCTTTTTCAAATTCATATCCTGCTTTTAGTATATTATTTTTAGCGTTGCTCTTACCGAACGTCCCGGCATAGGGAAGTATCGTACTATCTCATAATTCTTATCCATCAGGTTCAGTACTTCTACACTGAGCGAACTTGTAACTTTTCTTATCCGGAAGTCGCGGCTTGCCGAGATACTGTGGTCACTGTAACTATCCAGTCGGTTTGCTGCGATGTTCTGTCCCACTGTATAGCGTTTTCCCGAATAAAGGAATGAGTAAGACATATTTATCCATGGAGTTTCGATTCCTGCCTGCCCTGAAGCTGAAACACGGGGAGTATAGGCTATCTGATGTTTATAAGTCGATTTATCCTTATTCGAATCAGGGTCAGTGACATCCAACGCCCGTTGATATGTATAATTACCGGACAGGTTGATGCGTATTTTCTCCCAAGGTTGAAGAGACAAGTTTCCTGTGACGTCGATACCTTTAATATCTACGCTTCCCAAGTTTCTCATACTCCATATTGCAAGGTTCTTGGTGGGATAGGCGATTATTTTATCCGTTACTTTGTTATAGTATGCATCAACGGTTGCAGAAAGATAAGGAAGGAATGAGCATACATTCTTGCTGTATGTCAGACCGATATTATATTGCCTGGCATTCTCAGGCTTTAGTTTGGTGTTTCCCACTTCCTGATAGTATAAGTCATTGAAACTAGGCAGGCGGAAAATGTCTTTATAGAAGAAACGGATACGGAACTCTTCGTTACGGAACGGCTTGAATGAAGCGCTGACATAAGGCGTTAATTTGCGGTGATTGCCGGCACTGCCGCCTTCTTTCACATCTTCATTGATGATGGTTGCCAGGGCGGATGCTGAGATTGTCAGCCAGTCATTCACGTACTTTCCGGCAAAAGCAGTTAGCCATGAGTAGCGGGTGGGTTGCGCAAAATTAGCAAGATTAGTATCCATGGTATTGATACTTCCATCTGTAGAAAGAGAGAATGAAAGATTACTCAGCAATCTGTATAATACCGATGCTGAAAGATAATATTCCTGCTGATAATAACTGTTCTCCGTTTTCCCTAAAGAGTTTTTAGTGTCGGGGTCTAAATAGCGTTGATAACTCCAGTTCCACTTGGCGGAAGTTTGGAATACCCATTGCCGGCTGAACTCTTTCTTGTATTGGCTTTGTACGAATGTATTCTTGTCCCAAAGATGCTGCGCAGAGTAGTCGTTATAAAGTGTAGTGGCTTTCGGCAGTCCCCGTGAAGATTGGAAGTAATAAGCTTTCAGCCGCCATTGTTCTTTGTCGGAAAAATTGCCGTAAAGTCCGGCTTCGGCACGGAAAGTCTGCACATCGGTATTCTTTCGTTTCTCTCGTGACGTCAGGTCGCCTGCTGTATTTCCGTAGTGCAGGGTATATGGATATTGTCCGTCCGAAGACATCCATTCGCCATTGGCTGTGACTGTCCATTTGGGGTTGAGTTGCTGCTCTATCAGGACGGACGGATTAACCAGTCCCCACGAACCGGTCTTGAAGGCGGCACTGATATTCGTGCGCTTTCCTTTTTTGAAACGGGGAGTGAGTGTCTGTATATTCAGTATTCCTGCGGAAGCAAAGAAACGTGCCGGTTGGAAGATATTGTCGCTCTGGCCGTTGCTGAGTGATAGCTGGTCTACATTGTCAAGAGAGAAACGACCGATGTCTATCTGTCCGGTTTGACAGTCGGTTACGGTGATTCCGTCATAACCTACGGCTGTATGCTGTGCTCCCAGGCTACGTATGGATACGGTTTTCAGTCCGCCGATACCACCGTAATCTTTCACGGTCACTCCGGCAAAGTGCTTTACTGCGTCGGAAACCTGCAAAGCGTGCAGATTCTTCAGTGCATCTTTGGATAGTACCTGCAACGGAGCGCTGGAGCGTACTTCTCTTGTTTGATAAATATCGGAAACGGTTATTTCGGGGATGGAGTAGGTATGCGTTGTATCCACTTTTTGCTGTTGCGCGAAAAGTGTTGCGGATAAAAGTTGGCAGCAGAATGCCGCGCAGATGCTTTTGTATGACATGATATGTTTCATCCTTATCCTACTAGTCTGTTTTTTCACTTTTAAAAAGTGTCCGGGCGAAATCCCTTCGACCGGACACGCATAAATAAACTTGGCAGAGTTTATTAATTAAAACACACTTTCTCTGAATCAGAGTGATGAATGAAATGATAGACGAATTGTCCGGGTCATTAGACTCAACGCTTTTTCCTCGAAAGCAGTGAAATTGGGTGCATGGCAGGTCTTCTGACTTGTTCCTGTTGCGGGCGCCTTCCCGGAAGTTTCTTTCCAGTGGCTAAAAGTAGGTTGCTCGCAACGAACATATGGAACTTACAGCAGCGGGACTGTTCAGGATTTACACCTGATTCCCTTTTAATCGCTTTCCTCGTGTGTTTTGAGGTCTGCAAACCAATGCGTGGCAAAGATAGGGAGTTTATTTGGCTTTTGCAAAGGGAGCGTTCTTTTTCTTTCGTCTTGATACGAAAGAAAAAGAACCAAAAAGAAAGAATCAAGGCTGCGTTTTTTCAGCTACTCCGGTGTTTACTCCGGCTAAAGGGCAGAAACTCGCTACGCTCAAACAGTCTGCCCTTCTTGACGCCGGAGAAAACACCTGCGCTTGACGCTGAAAAAAACGAGGCCGGGAAACCATGCGGCGTGGGCATGTGTTGTGTGGGCGTGTGCTACGGCATGGATGTGCGGCGTGGAAACTGTTTATTGTTCGCCTTTCATTAGTAGGTATTCCTCGATGGCTTGGACAGGAGCATCCTTCAGAAGTACCGTTTTATCCTTGTTCAATAGGTAGAGGGTGGGGATGGCTTTCAGGTCATACAGTTGTTGTTCTTTGATGATGAATTTCTTGTCGTACCCGTTAATCCATTCTTTGGGGAATTCGTTTAGATGCTTTTTCCACTCATCCAGTTCTTCGTCGGGGTAGATGGAAAGGACTATCAACTTCTTTTGTGCTAAAAGCTGGTTGATGATGGGGGAGTTTTTTAATGCGTCTATTGTTTCTGTACAGGCATGGCATCCGGGGTTGTTGATGAATAATAATGTATAGTCTGCTTTTTGTTGGTAAAGAGAGCCTTGTGTGCCGGAAGCTAGTGTGTAGTTGAAATCCAGCGCTTTGGTGCCGATACGGTTCTTCTGTGCTAATTCGCGACGGGCTTTGGGGCGCACCTTTTCTATTTCTTCCAATATGGGAGAGGCCAACATTGCGTCTAATACGGGAATGTAGAATTCTTCGTTACGCATTGGGGAGTTAGGGTCATACAGGTATTTGTCTGCCAGGTCGGTGATGTAAGTGAATACTTTCTTGTCTACATTTGTCCGTTCGATTGTTTTCCGCATCGCTTCCTGTGCAGTTTCCAACGGAACATGATTCAGAATGTCACAATAGTCCGCCCAGGCTTGTTCGGTAACTTCGGGGTGGTGAATGTAGTTGGTGTCGGCAAAGTTCACATTATCCCAATAATGCTTGACAAGGAAGTCGGCACGTTGATCCGGTGCTGTCATCATTGCGGGGATGGATGGCAGGGCAAAGGTCTTGATAGTATCCTGCGCTACTTCGTTTTTGTTTAAGCCGGAAGCATTACCGTTTTTGCAGGCACAGAGACAAAGAAGACATACAATCGGAAGAATATTTATGTTCGTTTTCATGATTGACTATTATTATATTGAACTTCTATGAATTACATGAAAGACAAAGATAATGCCTTTTCATCTTATTCAAAGAATTTTTCTTCCTTTTCTTCTCTGACCTCTTTTTTGTTTTCTTTCCTGTTTCTTTTCAAAGAACCTTTTTTATTAAACCCTTACTTTTTGAAAAACTTTACTTCTCCTTTGCCAATGTAAATACAAATTCCAGTCCACCACCCTGACTGTTTTTGGCAGAGATGCTGCCGCCATGAATGATAACCGCATTCTTCACGATAGCCAGTCCGAGTCCTGTTCCGCCTAACTTTCGTGAGCGACCTTTGTCTACCCTGTAGAAGCGTTCGAAGAGACGGTTCAGATGTTCGGGTGACACACCTACGCCCGTATCGGCAAAGCTGAAATAGTAGTAACTTTCATCTTCACGGAAACAGTTGATATTAATCTGAATGTTTGTGCCTGCATATGCAATGGCATTGTCCATCAGATTACGGAAAATAGAATAAATCAGAGAATAATTTCCTTTGACTTGTATGCTTTTCTTTAAGGAATTAATCACTGTGATATGCTTCTCGTCCAGTTCCAGTGCTACTTCGTTGATGATGTTTCCTACCAGTACGCTGATGTCCACACGCTCCATATCAATCATGTTGGCGGCTTCATCCATGCGGGTAAGCACAGAAATGTCACGCAATAACCGGCTCAAACGATTGCTTTGCGCATAACAACGTTCAAGGAACACATTAATCTTCTCACGTGGAATGTTTTCATTGCTGACAATAGTCTCCAAATATCCCTGAATACTGCTGACGGGCGTTTTCAACTCATGCGCAATATTCTGCGTCAACTGACGTTTCAGATTCACCTGTTCTTCTTCCTGGGTGACGTCATTGATTGAAATCTCGAAGCTCGCATCCTGGAAGATGATACATTCGACGATAAACGTGCGTCCGTTCTTGTTGATGGTGATGGACATTCTTTTCTCATCCTTACTTCTCGAACGTTGTTGCCGGTTCTTGTTGATAAAATGTATGATATCTTTCAATTCACTGATGGCGAAAACTTCCTCTGTCGTTTCCAGGTTGGAATCCGAAATTAGATTGCTGTATTGGGTAAAGAGATTATTGACAAGAATTTCCTTCTTATCCTTCGTAAATACTCCCAGACCTTCATGTGAAATCTGAAGATGGGTAATCAGCTTTTCACGTTCGATGTAAAGGGCTTCTTTCGTTTCGTGCAGGCGTTTGTAGATTTGGATGATATGCTGTGAGATTTCTCCCAGTTCATTGTGCGGGAAAGCCGATTGTATGGCCATTTCGATAGGCTCGTTCCGGTCGGCACGCATGGCAAACTCACGGAGTTGGCTGATGGAAGTCCCTAACTTATTCGTGAACTTGTAGAAGATAATCATTAACAGCGAAGTCACGATAACCGTAAACCATAAGTAATGTCGGTCGGCTTTCAGGTTATTGATAAGACTTACATTATAAGGTAGAGCCGAACGGACAATATAGTCTTTATAACGTGTCGCCGAATAGAAATAAGGGACACCGGTTGTTTCCGAGGTACGGCGCACATCAAATCCGTTGCCATGCTTCAGCGCTTTCTGAACTTCCGGACGGTTCAGATGGTTTTCCATCTGTTCGTCATGGTTCGGATAACTGTCGTAAATCACATTTCCATTCATGTCGATAAGCGTCACACGCAAATCTTCAAGGATATGATTATTGATATAATCGTTGACAGCCGCATTGTCAAGCGGTTGTGAGTCCAGTCGTTCGTAAAGCCGGCTGTTGTAATCTTGCAGCTTCGTGTTCAGCAGTTCTATTTTATATTCCCGTTCACGTTGGTACTGATAGGCTATGAAGCAGATGACGAATACCAAAAATAACGAGATAACCGAAAGGAATAGCTTTTGGCTGAAAGAAAGGAAATGTTTTTGAGTTACAGGCAGGTTCATAGTTGCTAATTATTCAGCTTCAAAACAGTATCCGTATCCGAGACGAGTGACGATGCATTTGCCGTAAATCCCTATCTTCTTGCGCAAACGGGTGATGTTCACGTCGATAGTACGGTCTAGTACATACACTTCGTCGCTCCAGATACGTGCCAGAATATCTTCACGTGAGAATACACGTCCCTTATTCTGTACCAGCAGAAGCAATATTTCAAATTCTTTTTTAGTCAGTGATACTTCTTCATCGTCGATGCTCGCTTTCTTTTTCGTGATGTCGATGACAAGCGTCTGATAAGTAAGCCGTTCCGGCGCTCTTTCTGTTTCAGCAGTAGCCGTACGCCTCAGCACAGCCTTCACACGCGCAATGACTTCACGAAGCGAGAAAGGTTTCGATATATAATCGTCCGCACCCAGGTTGAATCCGGTTACCGTATCGTTCTCAGTATCCTTTGCCGTGATAAAGATGATAGGCACTTTGGCCGTTTTCTTGTCTTTCTTCAGCATGTTCGCCATCTTGAATCCGGAGATTTCTCCCATCATCACATCGAGGAGAATTAAATGATAACTACTGATGTCCGTCTTCAATGCTTCCTCGGCAGAGTTTGCTGTATCTACCTCATAACCTTCGTTTTCAAGATTGAATTTCAGAATCTCACAGAGGTCTTCTTCATCGTCGACAACTAAAATACGGGTTTCGTTCATAAGATATATGTATTAATGTGATATGACAAAGTTACGTTTTTATTTTAACCTTTGCAAAGATGGGGAGACTTTGTTACGGACAGATGAAACAGGTGTTACAATCCTATTACATTCTCCGAATTGGGGAATTTGGTACAGAACAGGAAACTTTTTATGGATGGCAGGAGGAAAAAACGCCCGTTATTTGTTATCTTTGTTAGCGAGATAGGATAAAAATGCTTGATGATAGCATAGAAATATTTGATAATAGCATAGAAATGCTTGATAATAGAAACTACCGACAATGATAAAAATTGACTTGAAACGGCGGAGACGCGAAGTGATAGGTGCAGTGATTGTACTGTTGCTCCTGCTTGGCGGTGTGTCCGTCTTTAAATATACTTCCTTCAATACAGGCTTTGAGATAGCAGACGATTTGGGCGGGAATATTTTCCCCTCGGCTATTCTGTCCGTAGCCACTACTGATGCGCAAGTTATCATTCCGTCGGATTCCACCTATTTGGGAAATCCGAAATCCTGTATTGCCATCCGGCTGAAATCAAAGACTGCATATAGTCGCGTACGGATCGAAGTGGCAGAAACGCCTTTCTTTTCCCGTTCCGTTTCCGAGTTCGTCCTGAACAAACCGCGGACGGAATATACCATTTATCCTGATATTATCTGGAATTACGAAGCATTGAAGAATAACGCGCAGGCAGAGCCGGTGAGCGTTGCCGTAACTGTCGAGATGAACGGGAAAGACTTGGGTCAGCGTGTGCGCACATTCTCCGTTCGTAGCATCAATGAATGTCTGTTGGGGTATGTGGCGAACGGAACGAAGTTTCATGACACAAGCATCTTTTTTGCCGCCTATGTCAATGAGGAGAATCCGATGATTGACCAGTTACTCCGTGAGGCGCTGAACACCCGCATTGTCAACCGTTTCCTCGGTTATCAGAGCAAGGCTAAAGGAGCGGTGGACAAGCAAGTATATGCCCTTTGGAACATTTTGCAGAAACGCAAATTCCGTTATAGCTCCGTTTCCAATACCAGCCTTTCAAGCAATGTCGTATTTTCGCAACGTGTCCGCACCTTTGACGACGCACTGGAATCCTCGCAAATCAACTGTGTGGATGGTAGCGTACTGTTCGCCTCGCTGCTTCGCGCCATAAATATCGACCCGATTTTAGTACGTACTCCGGGACATATGTTTGTGGGATACTATACTGACAATTCGCATACCGACAAGAACTTCCTGGAAACAACGATGATTGGCGACGTCGACTTGGACGACTTCTTTCCCGACGAGCAACTGGATTCCACGATGGTGGGCAAATCACAGAATGAAATGTCCCTGCTCACCTTCGAGAAATCCAAACAATACGCCAATAAAAAGTACAAGGAGAATGAAGAAGGTATCCATTCCGGCAAGCTGAATTATATGTTTTTGGAAATTTCCAAAGAGGTACGCAGGAAAATACAGCCGATAGGTAAATAGTTTCTTATCTATCTTCATGCAATTTCCCTATTTTATTGTATTTTTGCCAAGTAATCATTTAATGAAAAAGGATGCAAGGCAAGAAATTTATCTCTCCCGGAGCATGGTTTTCTATGAACTATCCATCGGACTGGAATGAGTTTGAAGATGGCGAAGGCTCTTTTCTTTTCTATAATCCCGATGTATGGTCGGGCAATTTTCGTATTTCCGCATTTAAGGGAAAGGCTGGTTATGGCAAAGACGCCGTCCGGCAGGAACTGAAAGAGAACGAATCGGCTTCACTTGTGAAGGTCGGAACGTTGGAATGTGCGTATAGCAAAGAGATGTTCCAGGAAGAAGGAGTTTATTATACTTCCCATGTATGGATTGCAGGCATTGACAATATTGCTTTCGAATGTTCCTTCACCGTTCCCAAAGGCGGAATCGTGAAAGAAGCCGAAGACATACTCTCTACTTTGGAAATACGGAAGGAAGGAGAGAAATACCCGGCCGAACTGATACCTGTCCGCCTTTCCGAAATCTATCAGATTAATGAAGGATACGAATGGGTTGTATCTACCGTAAAACAAGAACTGAAAAAAGACTTCCAGGGCATAGAAGAAGACTTGGAGAAACTTCAGCAAGTGATTGACAGCGGCAAGATAGGTGCGAAGAAGAAAGAAGAATGGCTGGCAGTCGGCATCACAGTCTGCGCGATTCTTGCCAACGAAGTGGACGGCATGGAATGGCAGACATTGGTTGACGGCAACCGTGAAGCCCCTGTGCTCCAATATGAAGGCCGAATCATCGACCCGATGAAACTGGCATGGAGCAAAGTAAAGGCAGGAGAGCCTTGCAACGTCATTGAAGAGTATAAATCCGTGATTATTAATCACTAATCACTAACCCGTTAATCACTAATATACGTGGCAGTACCTTATTTACAGATAGATAACCTGACCAAGTCTTTCGGCGACTTGGTTCTTTTTGAAAATATATCTCTTGGCATTGCCGAAGGCCAACGCGTAGGATTAATAGCAAAGAACGGCAGCGGAAAAACCACCTTATTGAATATCATCGCCGGAAAGGAAGGCTATGATAGCGGAAGCATCGTTTTCCGCCGCGACCTTCGTGTGGATTATCTGGAACAAGACCCGCAATACCCCGAAGAACTGACCGTACTCGAAGCCTGCTTCCATCATGGAAACAGCACCGTAGAACTTATAAAAGAGTACGAACGTTGCATGGAAACCGAAGGGCATCCGGGACTGGAAGACCTTTTGGCACGTATGGATCAGGAGAAAGCCTGGGAATACGAACAGAAAGCCAAACAAATCCTTTCGCAACTCAAAATCCGTAACTTCGACCAAAAAGTGAGCCAACTCTCCGGTGGACAGTTGAAACGTGTTGCCCTTGCCAACGCTCTGATTACCGAACCGGAACTCCTGATTCTCGACGAGCCCACCAACCACCTCGACCTTGATATGACCGAATGGCTCGAAGACTACCTGCGCCGTACCAACCTCAGCCTGCTGATGGTGACCCACGACCGTTACTTCCTCGACCGTGTCTGCTCGGAAATCATCGAAATAGACAATCAGCAAGTCTACCAATATAAAGGTAATTACAGCTATTACCTTGAGAAACGCCAGGAACGTATTGAAGCTAAAAGCGTAGAAATAGAACGTGCCAACAACCTCTACCGTACGGAACTCGACTGGATGCGCCGGATGCCGCAAGCACGCGGACACAAAGCCCGGTACCGTGAAGACGCTTTTTATGAACTGGAAAAGGTGGCAAAGCAGCGTTTCAATAACGATAACGTAAAACTGGAAGTAAAGGCATCTTATATCGGCAGCAAGATATTCGAAGCCGACCATCTGTACAAGAGTTTCGGCGACCTGAAAATCCTGGAAGACTTCTCTTATATCTTCTCCCGCTACGAAAAGATGGGAATCGTAGGAAACAACGGAACGGGAAAGTCTACTTTCATCAAAATACTAATGGGACAAGTACAACCCGATAGCGGCACAGTGGACATCGGCGAAACAGTCCGTTTCGGCTATTACTCGCAAGACGGGCTCCAGTTTGACGAACAGATGAAAGTGATTGACGTCATTCAGGACATTGCCGAAGTCATCGAACTGGGCAACGGAAAGAAACTCACCGCTTCCCAATTCCTGCAACATTTCCTGTTTACCCCCGAAACCCAGCATAGCTATGTCTACAAATTGAGTGGGGGAGAACGTCGCCGCCTTTACCTGTGCACCATCCTGATGCGCAACCCTAACTTCCTTGTACTGGACGAGCCTACCAACGACCTCGACATTATCACATTGAATGTGCTCGAAGAATATCTTCAGAACTTCAAAGGATGCGTCATCGTCGTTTCCCACGACCGTTACTTTATGGATAAGGTAGTAGACCATTTGATGGTATTCAACGGACAGGGCGACATTCGTGACTTCCCCGGCAATTACAGCGACTACCGTGACTGGAAAGACGCGAAAGCCAAGGTAGAAAAAGAAGCAGAGAAGCCACAGGAAGAAAAGACAGCCCGTGTCCGCCTGAACGACAAGCGGAAAATGAGCTTCAAGGAAAAGCGCGAGTTTGAACAACTGGAAAAGGAGATAGCCGACCTGGAAGCGGAAAAAGCCCGGATTGAAGAACTCCTTTGCAGCGGTACGCTCTCCGTTGACGAACTGACCGAGAAATCGAAACGCCTGCCCGAAGTGAACGACTTGATTGACGAGAAAACAATGCGTTGGCTGGAACTCAGTGAAATAGAAGGCTGATTTGTGACACCGCATTGGCACGGTTGTGCCAACGCGGTGTCATTGTTGTGCCACTGCGTTGGCACAGCTGTGCCACTACGATGTCACAAGCCTGGCTCTGCACGCTACCAGAGCAGCCTGATAATGATAATAACCCTGATAACATAACCTTGTATGACAAACCTTACTAACTATCATAGCCATTGTCTCTATTGCGACGGACGAGCCAATATGGAAGACTTTATACGTTTTGCCATCAGTGAAGGTTTCTCCTCTTATGGCATTTCCTCTCATGCCCCGCTGTCGTTTCCTACTGCATGGACAATGGAATGGGACAGAATGGAAGATTACCTTTCCGAATTCGCCCGTCTCAAAAGGAAATACGCAGATAAGATAGAGCTTGCCATCGGTCTTGAAATAGATTACCTGAATGAAGACAGCAACCCTGCTTCACCCCGTTTTCGTGAATTGCCGCTCGATTACCGGATAGGCTCCGTACATATGTTATATTCCCCGGAAGGAAAAATCGTGGACATTGATACTCCGGCAGATACTTTCCGTCAGTTAATAGACAAGCATTTTGACGGTGACTTGGATTCCGTTGTCCGCCTTTATTATAAGAACCTGCTTCGTATGGTCGAACTGGGCGGATTCGATATTGTCGGCCATGCGGACAAGATGCATTACAATGCTTCCTGCTACCGTCCCGGATTACTGGACGAACCGTGGTACGACATTTTAGTCCGCGATTATTTCGCAGCAATAGCCCGTCGTGGATATATTGTCGAAATTAACACCAAGGCTTATCACGAATTAGGTACTTTCTATCCCAATGAGCGTTATTTCACTTTGTTGAAAGACTTGGGTATCCGCGTGCAAGTGAACAGTGACGCCCACTATCCCGAAAGAATAAATAATGCCCGTCCCGAAGGCTTGTCAGCTTTGAAGAAAGCGGGCTTCACGTCGGTAGTGGAGTGGCACGGCGGAAAGTGGGAAGACAAGGAAATTCTGTAAATAACATATAACAAAAAGAGCGCAGCCGTTTCGAGTAATGACTTGAGACGGCTGCCCTCTTTTTATGCCCGGTGCTTATGAGATACACATTGTGTACAGATGGCTGTACTTGAGGTACAATTTCCCGCCCATATCCCGAATACAGCACTATTTGTATTGTATGTGTACGTTGAAAGTACGTAAAGTGCATACTGATATTGATAGCTTGTCGCATCTTTGCAATGTCGAGATAAAAGAATTTTTATGAAACCCCAATAACATATGAAAGCAGTATATTTTTTACAGATGATTGTAGTTGCAGGATTGTTTTGTTCCTGTAAGCAGAGCGTGGAAAAAGCCGAGTCGTTCCCTTTTTGTCACAGTCTCACTTTCGACAAACTTCCTGAAGTATGGGATGAGGCTGTTCCGCTGGGAAACGGGCTGACCGGTGCATTGATATGGCAGAAGGAAGGACGTTTGCGCATTGCCATTGACCGTGCGGATTTATGGGATTTGCGTCCGGTAGAGCAGTTTGCCTCTCCCGATTATACCTATAAGTTTGTTTGCGACCAGGTGATTGAGAAGAAGGATATCACTCCTGTCTATAAACTGATTGATGAACGGACAAGATACGATTCCGCACCGACGAAGATACCTGCCGGATCCATCGAACTGAATACGGCTTCTTTGGGTAAAGTCACGAATGTAAAACTTGATTTGGCATCCGCTGTCTGTACCATAGAATGGGAGAGAGGTACCAAAGCCCGTATTTTTGTTCCTGCCAATGAGAAAGGCGGACGTTTTCAGTTTGAGAACCTGTCCGATACACTTCCCATCCGCCTGGTTACGCCGCTGTATGAAGAAAACGGAGAGGTACTGGACTATCAGCCGGGAGTGAATAAACTGACCTCTTTAGGATATAAGTTGGGCAAAGTGGAAGAAATAACCCCTACTTCCTTGCTGTACCGCCAGCAAGGATGGGGAGACATCTCTTATGAAATAGCTGTGGACTGGGAGATGATGCCCGGCAAAAAGATGGAAGGAAAATATTGTGTTACTTCCACCGGAACGTGGTATTCGGAGAACGAAGGGGCACTGGACTGCATCAGCCGTTGCATGAACGATGACTTTGAGAACAGCCTGGCCGGGCACGAAGAATGGTGGAAAGGATACTGGAAGAAATCGGGCATACATATACCGGACACTCTGTTGGAAAAGCAATGGTATCTTGAAATGTATAAGTTTGCTGCCGCTTCCCGCAAAGGAGCGCCCCCTATCTGCCTGCAAGCGGTGTGGACTGCCGATAACGGGCAAACCCCACCGTGGCGGGGAGACTTCCATAACGACCTGAACACGCAGTTAAGCTACTGGCCGGGATATGCATCCAACCACCTGGAAGAGTCGTCCGTTTTCACTGACTGGCTATGGCGGATAAAAGACAATTCGGAGAAGTTCACCCGCAAATTCTACGGTGTGGAAGGGATGAACGTAGCCTGCATCGCCACGTTGACCGGAGAACCTATCGGCGGATGGAACCAGTATGCCAATTCTCCTACTGCTGCCGGCTGGCTTGTGCACCATTTCTATTTGCAATGGAAATATAGTATGGATACGGACTTTCTTTCCCAAAGAGCTTACCCGTGGGTGAAAGAGGTAGCCCGTTATTTTGAAAACGTTTCCGTCAGGGACAAGAAAGGCATGCGGAAGCTGCCGCTTTCCTCGTCACCAGAAATTAATGATAACCGGATAGACGCCTGGTTTCAGGAAACCACCAACTACGACCTTGCCAATATCCGCCTTGCCTATATGGTAGCGGAAGAAATGGCGGATACGCTCGGATTCAAGGACGAAGCCATACACTGGAAGAAGCAGTTGACCGAATGGCCCGACTTCGCGAAGAATGAAAGCGGCTTGCTGATTGCTCCGGGAACCCCCTTGACCGAATCCCACCGCCACTTCTCCCATTTGCTGGCTTTCCATCCCTTCGGCATCATTGATGCCAGTCAGGGTAATGGAAGCATCGACCTGATTCTCCGCTCCATTAAAAACATCGAACAGTTGGGACCGGACTATTGGACTGGATATACTTATGCATGGCTTGCCAACCTGAAAACTCGTGTATTTGACGGAGACGAAGCCTTGCGCAACCTGCACATCTTTATCAAAGCCTTTTGCGGGCCGAACAGTTTCCATCTGAACGGCGACCAGTTGAAGGCGGGCTTTTCACAATTTACCTATCGTCCGTTCACGCTAGAAGGAAATTTCGCCTGTGCCGCTGCCATTCAGGAAATGTTGCTACAAAGCCATACCGGAGTAATTAGGGTATTCCCCGCCATGCCTACCAAATGGCAGGATGCATCTTTCTGTAACCTGCGGGCGATGGGAGCATTCCTGGTAACCGCCTCTTACGAAAAAGGCAAGGTAAGCTCCATCACCGTCGAATCGGAAAAAGGCGGAATGATGAAACTGCTCAATCCTTTCTTGGGAAGGGTAACGGAGAAACAAATGAAACCGGGTGAAAAGTTACTATTTACAATAAGCTCTCCTATGGGGAAGAAAATATAATCAGAATGAGAAACATGAAAACACACTTTTGCAGTATTATCCTGGCAGCAGCATTGTCTGCAAGTACACTATCCTGCTTTGCGCAGCAACAGCCGGAATCGAAGACCGGACTGTCGGCAATGGTTCCCGATAAAGGGGAACTTGATAAAAGGATGCGATGGTTCGACAATGCCCGCTTCGGCATGTTCATTCACTGGGGAGTTTATTCTCCGCTGGGATGTTCATGGAACGGGAAACGCTATAACGGATACGGCGAACACATACAGCGTATGGCGCGGATTCCTGTCGAAGTATATAAGAAAGAAGTGGCAGGCAGATTCAATCCCGAAGAATTCGATGCGGAAGAATGGATACGTATAGCCAAGGAGACAGGCATGGGATACTTTATCATCACTTCCAAGCACCATGACGGATTTGCCATGTATGACTCGAAGGTGAGTGATTACAATATTGTGAAAGCCACTCCGTTCGGTCGTGACCCGATGAAGGAACTTCGGGATGCCTGCCGCAAGGCCGGAATCAAATTTGGCTTTTACTATTCTCACGCATTCGATTGGGGCGAGAAGGATGGAGTAGGCAACGACTGGGATTATGACAATCCGGGTGGAGACAAACTGTTGGGCGGACGCAACTGGTGGGAAACCCGTAAGGAATTCCTGCCCGTCGCCCGTAAATATGTAGATGAAAAGGCGATTCCTCAGATACGCGAACTAATCGCTAATTATGACCCCGATATTATGTGGTACGATACTCCCCATAAACTCCCGGTGGAAGAATGTATCCGTATCGTGAAAACCACCCGCGAAGCCAGTCCCGGCATTATCATCAATGGTCGTGCCATCTCGGGATTCGACCGATACGATTATTACAATACCAGTGACTGCCCATACGAGTTCAGCAATTATGGAGACATCTATTGGGAAGGCATTCCTACTACCAACAACTCATATGCCTACAATGAGAATGACAATGAATACAAACCCGCTTCCTTCTTCATAAAACTGCTTGTCAAAGCCGCTGCCCGTAACGGTAATATTCTGATGAACATCGGGCCGATGGGAAACGGAAAGTTCAGTTCGCCGGACAAGACGATATTAAAAGGAATTGCCGACTGGTGGAAAGTGAACGGCGAATCTTCTATCAGAGGAACGAAAGCCACCCCGCTTGCAGTCCAGTCGTGGGGAGAGACTACTCGGAAAGGCAATAAACTCTATCTGCACGTATTCGACTGGCCCGAAGACGGAAAGTTGTGTGTCGGCGGGCTGCTTACAGATGTGAAGCGTGCCTGTCTCCTAAGCAATCCTCAAAAGAACCTCAAATGTGTCCGTTCCGGGAAAGACCTATGGGTGGACGTGCCGTTGAATTGCCCGGATACGGTCAATACGGTTATCGTCTTGGAATGTACGTCGGAGCTTAAAGCAGACCCCCGCCGCCGTATTTCCGCCACCCAACCGGTGGATTACTTGCGTACATTTGATGCCCGTCTGGAAGGTAATGCCCGCTATGGTGGTGAGGAAGTCGAGGCGCAGTGTGTGCAGAATATGACGCAGAAAGGAGATGCAGTGGTATGGTCTGTCCGTCTGGATAAGCCGATGACTTATGAAGTGGGCATCGCCTATGTAGCTCCTGCTCCTAAATATAAAGATGAACTGGTGGAAGGTGACGCCGGAAAAGAAGTGCGTAAGGCAAGCATGGGAGCAGCCGGAGTATATTCGATTACATTAGGCGGCAAAAAACTGACAAAGAAAGTCAGTAATGGAGCGAATGTGACCGAAACGGTAGGTACGGTCACATTGTCTGCCGGAGAGTACGATATACGTATCGAACCGGAATCCGTTACCGCTGTAGAATTATTCCGCCCCCGTTATATTTCATTGAAACCGTTGAAAAACTGACACTAACCTGTAATAGAAAACAGATGAAACACTATATCAAATACCCGTTGTTAGTATTATCATTGTTCTTATTCCCTTTTTTGGTTGCAAGGGGACAGGCATATCCTTATAAGAATGCCTCTCTGCCCGTTGGCGAAAGAGTGGAAGACCTGTTGCGCTGGATGACGCTCGAAGAGAAAATAGCCCAAATCCGCCATATACATTCCTGGAATATATTCGACGGACAGACGTTGGACGAAAAGAAGCTCTCCGCCTTTGCCGGGAATATCGGTTGGGGATTTGTAGAAGGTTTCCCGTTGACAGGGGAGAATTGCAGCAAGAATATGCGGCTCGTTCAGAAGTATATGATAGAGCGCACCCGGCTGGGAATTCCTGTATTTACCGTAGCGGAGTCCCTGCATGGCTCCGCCCACGAAGGTTCCACTATATATCCTCAGAATATAGCGTTGGGAAGTACCTTCAATCCGACGCTGGCTTATCAGAAGGCAGCTTCTACGTCCCGTGACCTTCATGCGCAGGGGATGCGTCAGGTATTGGCTCCCTGCATTGATGTAGTCCGCGATTTGCGTTGGGGACGGGTGGAAGAATCCTATGGGGAAGACCCTTTCCTTTGCGGGGTATTCGCCTGTGCGGAGACAAGCGGTTATCTGGATAATGGCATTTCTCCGATGCTGAAGCATTTCGGCCCTCATGGCAATCCGTTGGGCGGGCTGAACCTCGCGTCCGTGGAATGTGGGGTGAGAGACTTGCACGATGTATATTTGAAACCGTTTGAAATGGTAATTACCCGGTTGCCTGTCATGGCTGTGATGTCCACCTACAACTCCTGGAACCGTGTCCCCAACTCCGCATCCCGCTATCTGCTGACCGATATTCTGCGGAAACAATGGGGCTTTAAAGGATATGTCTATTCCGATTGGGGCGCGATTGAGATGTTGCAGAACTTTCATCATACTGCCGGCAGTCCGGCAGAGTGCGCCGTGCAGTCCATCAGTGCGGGACTGGACGTAGAGGCTTCCAGCGAATGTTATCCCTATCTGAAAGAGTTGGTTGAAAAGGGACAGATGGATATAAGCGTGATTGATGAGGCGGTACGCCGGGTGCTTGCTGCCAAGTTTGCGGCAGGCTTGTTTGAAGACCCGTATGGAGAGAAGTTCGGCAAACAGGAAATGCATGATGCGGAAAGCGTCGCCTTGTCCCGTAAGATAGCGGATGAATCTACCGTATTGCTGAAAAACGAAAACGGATTATTGCCGTTGAATATCGACCGGATTCGTTCGCTTGCAGTCATCGGGCCGAATGCCGCGCAGGTGCAGTTCGGTGATTACACATGGAGCCGGAACAATAAGGATGGCGTCACTCCGTTGGAAGGGATAAAGCGTCTGGTGGGTGACAAGGCTACCGTCCGTTATGCCCGTGGATGCAGTATGATGTCCAAAGATACTTCTGCTATTTCCGAAGCGGTGGAGATTGCTTCCCAAAGTGATGTAGCCCTGCTCTTCTGCGGCAGTTCCAGTGCATCGCTGGCGCGTGATTATAACCAGGTGAACTGCGGGGAAGGCTTTGACCTGCACGACCTTCAACTGACGGGAGCGCAGAGCGAGCTTATCCGTGCGGTCTACGAAACAGGAAAACCGGTAGTGTTGGTACTTGTGGCAGGAAAGCCCTTTTGCATCCCCTGGGAAAAAGAACATATTCCCGCCATTCTTGCACAATGGTATGCAGGAGAACAGGCGGGCAACTCCATAGCCGATATTCTTTTCGGGAAAGTGAATCCGTCGGGAAAACTGGCTTTCTCCTTTCCCCAGAGCGTAGGGCATCTGCCGGCTTATTACAACCATTTGCCTTCCGACAAAGGCTTTTATAAGAAGCCGGGCAGTTATGAAGCCCCCGGCAGGGATTACGTCTTTTCGTCTCCCGCATCTTTGTGGACGTTCGGACATGGGTTGAGTTATACCACTTTTTCTTTGGAGAAGATGACGGTCACTTTGGAACATGATTCCATCCGCGTAAAGGCACAAATCCGGAATACAGGAAATAAAACAGGGAAAGAAGTTGTCCAGCTTTATGTGCGCGACCAAGTAAGTTCAGTTGTTACCCCCATAAAACAACTGCGCGCATTTATGAAAGTTGAATTGCAACCGGGGGAGAGTAGGGAAGGCGTTCTCAGTTTCCCGGTTGCCGAACTTTCCCTTACCTTGGAAGATGGTAGGAGACTGATAGAACCCGGTACGTTTGAACTGCAATTGGGAACCGCTTCCGACCGTATCTTACTAAAGCAGACTATTCATATCGGAGCAAACGGACAGCTTGTCGGAGTGGACGGACAATCCGTTTCCGCCTCGGACAATCTTCCGGCATCTTCCGTAAGCAAATCCGCATCAGCCGGAAAAGAGATAACCGTAAGCGGCACTGTCAGAGATGTGCAGGCTACATTGATAGACGGTGTTTCCATCCATTCAAAAACTTCCGGACGTGAACTGGGACGAACCGATTCAAAAGGGAAATACAAGGTGCGTATATCCGCAAGCGACATTCTGGTCTTTGAAAAGAAAGGATACCTGAAACTGGAAGTACCCGTAAATAACCATATTTCCCTGAACGTGAAGATGACTTATGGTGAGAATAATATGTAATATCGAATAAAGATGAGAAAACTTTTATTAAATAGCTGGTTAGTGGCGATACTTTGTGTGTTGTCGGTAGAAATGTCTGCAACTAGTAGAAAAGAGAAAGAAAAACTTTCGTATTTGCAGTCGCATCAAACGAAAGAGGATTACTTTGTAAAGCATCTCCGTTTTCCCGAAAATGCCACTTTGGAGCAGAAAGTGGATATGGCAGCCCGTTTGGTTCCCACTCCGGAGCAGTTGAATTGGCAACGACTGGAACTGACTGCTTTCCTGCACTTCGGTATCAACACTTTCACTGGCAATGAATGGGGAGACGGCAAGGAAGACCCCGCCCTTTTCAATCCTTCCGAACTGGATGCCGAACAATGGGTACGTACCTTGAAAGATGCCGGCTTTAAGATGGTACTCCTCACCGCCAAACATCATGACGGTTTTTGCCTGTGGCCCACGAAAACAACTCCTCACTCTGTTGCTTCTTCTCCCTGGAAACAGGGAAAAGGAGACGTTGTGAAAGAACTTCGCCAGGCGTGTGACAAGTATGGCATGAAGTTCGGAATTTATCTCTCTCCGTGGGACAGGAATGCCGCTTGTTATGGGGATTCTCCGAAATACAACGATTTCTTTGTTCGCCAGCTTACGGAACTGCTGACCAATTACGGGGAAATCCACGAAGTATGGTTTGACGGAGCCAACGGCGAAGGCCCCAACGGTAAAAAACAAGTCTATGACTGGGATGCTTATTATAAGACTATCCGCCGCCTGCAACCCAAAGCTGTAGCGGCCATCATGGGCGATGATGTACGTTGGGTAGGAAATGAGAAAGGCATCGGCCGTGAAACCGAATGGGGGGCTACGGTACGTACTCCGAGCATTTATAGCCGTTCTACCGAAAATAACAAGCTTCTCAATGTATCGAGCACAACTGCCGATTTGGGCAGCCGCAAGATGCTGGCAAAGGCTCGCGAACTGTTCTGGTATCCGTCGGAAGTGGATGTATCTATCCGTCCGGGATGGTTCTACCATAAAGAACAGGACGCTCAAGTGAAGACTTTGCAGCATCTGATGGAAATCTATTACCAGTCGGTAGGATACAACTCCGTTCTCCTGCTCAATATCCCGCCGGATAAACGGGGACTTATCAGCGAAGCGGATGCCACCCGGCTGAAAGAATTTGCCGATTACAGAAAGCAGGTATTTGCTTCGGACAAGATAAAAGACGGAATGAACCTATGGTGTGCTGCCCCACAAGACAGCCGGATTTATCAGTTGGAACAGGAAACTTCTGTCAACGTAATAATGTTGCAGGAAGACATCGCTAAAGGACAGCGGGTTGAGAAGTTCACAGTAGAGGCGCTGACGCCCGAAGGATGGCAAATCGTAGGACAGGGAACCACAATTGGCTATAAACGATTGCTGCGTATCCCCACCGTGAAAGCCAATAAAATCCGGGTGACTATCGACGAATGTCGCCTGATAGCCAACGTATCCCGGATAGCAGCCTATTATGCCGCTCCATTGCAAGACGAATCACCGCAGGTGGCACAAGAAAGTATGTCCAAAGATGCCTGGCGTCTGTTGTCATCATCTCCTGTCACGATTGACTTGGGAGAGCAGACTGTTATTGCAGGATTTACATACGCTCCCGCAGGAGCCGAAGCAAAGCCGACCACTGCTTTCCGCTATAAATTCCAGATAAGTAACGATGGGAAGACATGGACAGAAGTACCGACTAATGGCGAGTTCAGTAATATTATGAATAATCCGATACCACAGACAGTACTGTTTGGCAATAAGGTGTCCGCCCGTTTCATTCGCTTGGATGCCAAAGTGCTGAATGGCAGTCCGGCACAGGTTTCGATGGAAGAGTTGTTGGTAAGATAAGTCTGGCATAAGATTTGGTTTTGACGCATAAACCTGAGACTACTACTCAAGCTGACGAAGAGGAAGCCAGAAGAATCCTTTTGCAAAATTCTCGTAAAGGTTATTATGGGTCAACAAGAACATTCAATGAAGACGGTTATACTTATCAGTGCAATGTGGATGAAAAAATGGGATCTACTCCTAATATATTATAGTTATAAGGGAAAGGTAGAGGATGAGGACTGGACAGCACCCAAGCGTATTGAAATCGTTAATGATGTATTTTCGAGTCTCGAGAAAGAAAGGCTGAAAGGTTCTAAATTTACAATATTACTTTATATCGATTCTAATTTAGGGCAAGTTTCAGAAGTCGAGTTTCAATTCTCCTCTTTTTGGCCTTGCGCTACAATACCTTTATCCGTATATCGTAAGATTGAAACAGAATTAAAAAAGAATATTTGGTTTACTCCCACAGCAGAAGGAAAAAATTGAATTATATACTTGTAGGTTGGATGCAAGAAACTGAATAGAGCTTATGTCTCATTATTTGTGTTCCTTTCTGTTATTTATCACGAACTTAATCACCATTTGGGATAAAATAACTGTCGGGGAAGTTTTTGCTAAAAAATGTAGCTTTCGTTAATAATGACGATTAAGGAGAGTGTAATTATTGAAGTTGTATGCAAGCTTACTGTGCTAAAATTATTGTATATAGTGTGTATCTTGTCTGTTATCAGAAGAGATGGACGCAAAGTCTAATTCTTGTTTAATCAATCATTGAATCTGTAAGTCAGCCGACTTAAGTCGGCTACATAGTCAACTCAAGTCGGCTAATCAGACGGCTATAGTTGGCTAAGTGGACAACTCCAGTCGGCTGATAGTGAAAAAGCTGTTGCTTATCCCAACCATATCATCATCAGCCGTCATTCCTTTATGTACTACGTGCCACTTGATTGCTGATATGAGTCGGAAGAATGCAAATTCAAGGAAGGGCGTGAAGGCGTGAACCTTAGTGAATACTGTATTTCTTATCTCTTCTTCACCGGAACTGTCTATGAATGAGAACTTAAGGAAACCGTGATGAATGTGAATAAGAGATTTTATAATTAAGTATAATTATACTTGTTTTTTTAGTATCTTTGTTCCGCTTCTAACAATACAGAATATTTATGAGATACACACATTTATACTCTTTAAATACACTCCTGCGGTTATGCCTTTGGTTGATTGCCGTGTCAGGAACCACCACACTCTCAGCCCAAGACATATCCTTCAACTATCTATCCACAGAAAACGGACTGTCCCAATTCTCCGTTTATGCCTTGCATAAAGATGAGCTCGGACGGATATGGATCGGAACGCGCGACGGGCTGAATGTGTATGACGGCAACCGGATACAATACTACAAGTATGACAAGGAAGACGAACATTCACTTGTGGGTAATCAGATCCGGAATATTTGCGGAAATGATAAAGGAATGTTGTATGTACAGACATCAGAAGGATTATGTGAGTTTGACATGTATTCGGAAAAATTTCATACCATTCAGAAAGGCGGAGTGTATAATATCACCTATGGAGCTGATACGCTGTTTACGGGTGGAAACTGGCAGGTGAATTATTATGACCCGAAGTCACGTGAACTGAAACCTTATTGTTCGTTGGATGTCCATCAACTGATTGTGTCTCTGTTGAAAGATGACGACGGAAACCTGTGGATGGGGACACGTAAAGGATTGTATTGTCTCAAGAAAGGACACAGTGTGCCGGAGTGTGTGTTGTCTCAGATCCATGTGTATAACCTATATCAGGATACGTCCGGTGATATGTGGATATGTACTTGGGAAGACGGGCTTTTCCATCTGTCGGATAGTGGAATAGCTCACTATACGGACGGCAGGAAAACGGGAAAGGAAGAACTTTCGTCCAATTCGGTAAGGGACTGTTGTGAGGATAATCAGGGAAATATGTGGATTGCCACCTTCAACGGACTGGACAAGTTTGATAAGAAAACACGGAAGTTTACCTGTTATACCCCTTCCGATGTGCCGGGCAGCCTGAGCAACTCCTCTGTCTATTGTATCATCAAAGACCATCAGGGAACCATGTGGGTGGGAACCTACTTTGGCGGAGCGAACTACTTCAACCCCGAATATGAAATCTACACCTACTATCGTCCCGGAAAGAATGAAAGCGAAGGACTGACCTATCCCGTCATCGGCTGCATGGCAGAGGACAAGCGGGGGAATATATGGATAGCTTCCGAAGGCGGCGGACTGAACTATTACAACCGGAAGACAAAACAATTCAAGTGGTATAAACATAAAGAAGGGGAGAATTCTCTTTCGTCCAACAATATAAAATCATTATATTATGACTCGCAGGAAGATGTGCTCTGGATAGGTACGCATCAGGAAGGCTTTAATAAATTGGATATCAAGACCGACCGGATTACCCGATACCGTATGCCTGACAGTCGTAGTGAAAATTCGTCCAACGTGGTTCTGGATATTATTCCTTATGGTCAGGATATTCTGTTGGCTTCTTATGGCGGTGTATTCCTTTTCAATCCGCGGACAGAGAAGTTTTCCTTGTTATTCGATCTGTTCAGTAACAGCCTGTATCTTGATTCGCAAGGGATTCTTTGGGTTGCGGTAGAAGGCAGTGGCGTATATGCCTATCATTTTGACACCAAAGAACTGATAAATTACCGTTATTCGCCCGAAGGGGAAAATTCGATAAGTTACAGCAGGGTGAACACTATCATTGAGGACAGGCATCATAATATGTGGTTCTCCACAAGCGGCTCCGGTATCGACGTCTTCTACCGGGAAACAGGGAAATTTGAAAACTTCAATGCACGGAACAACAAGCTTGGCAGCGATTGCGTCTATTCCATCGTCGAATCCCAGAATGGAAAGCTGTTGCTGACTACGAACCAGGGATTCACTATCTTCGATTACTATACCAAGGTATTCAACAACCATAGTGCCGAGAGTGGTTTTCCGTTTACTACACTCAACGAGAAGTCGCTTTACCAGTGTAAGGATGGGGAAATATTTCTGGGTGGTGTGAAAGGCATGATTTCTTTCTATGAGAAAGACTTGGACATACCTCTCAAACCTTACAGTATTATCCCCGTGCGGTTGTGGGTGAATGGTGATGAAGTCGGTATCAATGATGAAACCGGCATCCTGCAATCTTCACTCTATGACGCTTCTTCCATTACCTTGAAAAGTAACCATTCCGTACTGAGCATTGAATTTGCCATGACCAATTACATTGCGGCGAATAAGAACGAACTTGTCTACAAACTGGAAGGTTTCTCTAATGAATGGGCGCAAACGCACGGACAGAAGATGATTACCTACACCAATCTTCCCGCGGGAGATTATACGCTGATTGTCAAAACTGTGGGAGAAAACCATGTGTACCAGTCGGAATGCCGTCTGGCGGTAACCGTCCTGCCACCGTTCTATAAGACGGGGTGGGCTTATCTGCTATATGTCATTGTCATAGCCGTTATCCTGTTTTATCTCATCAAGGCGTATCGTGACCGTATCCGGTTGCAGGAATCCTTGAAATACGAGCAGCAGCATATCCGTGATGTAGAGGAACTGAACCAGTCGAAACTCCGTTTCTTTACCAATATCTCCCATGAGTTCCGTACTCCGCTGACCATCATCATCGGGCAGATAGAAATGCTGCTTCAGGGGCAGTCTTTTTCGCCTGCGGCTTACAATAAGTTGCTGAACATCTACAAGAACGGTTTGCAGCTACGGGAGTTGATTAGCGAACTGCTTGATTTCCGTAAGCAGGAACAGGGACATATGAAGATAAAGGTGAGCAGGCATGAACTGATTGATTTCCTGTATGAGAATTATCTCCTTTATGTGGAGTATGCCGCTACTTGTAACATACATTTCCATTTTGATAAGGGAGAGGAGCATCTGGAAGTGTGGTATGACTCGCGACAGTTGCAGAAGGTGATAAATAATCTGCTGTCCAATGCATTCAAATATACGCCGAAAGGGGGAACCATCTCCTTGAATGTATATAAGAAAGGAGAAGAAGCGGTGATTGAAGTCCGCGACAGCGGTACGGGCATCAGTCCGGAAGAGATAGAAAAAATCTTCGAGCGTTTCTATCAAGTGGGAGCTGACTCGGGCAATATTCAGGGAACGGGCATCGGTCTGGCTTTGAGCAAGGGTATTATCGAACTGCATAAAGGACGCATTGAGGTCAGCAGCCATTTGGATAAGGGCACCACCTTTACCATTTATCTGAAACTGGGCAAAGAGCATTTCCTGGAAGAACAGATTGACACCGAACCTGTGAAAGAAGAACCTCTGAGTATGCCTGCCGAACCGCAGTTGCAACTGGAACAGCAAGTGATGGACGAAGATGTGCAAAACAGAATCAAAGGGGCTAAAATGCTGATTGTGGAAGACAATACTTCTTTGCGGGAGATGCTGGCAGGATTGTTTGAACCTTACTATGAAGTGGTGACCGCTTCCGATGGGGAAGAGGGGTTGCAAAAGGCTCAGGAAGTAATGCCGGACATCATTATAAGTGATATTATGATGCCCAAGATGACGGGTATAGAACTTTGCAAGCAGATAAAAGCGAATTTTGAGACATGCCATATCCCTGTTGTATTGCTGACGGCACGTACCGCCATCGAGCATACTATCGAAGGGTTGCGGATTGGCGCAGATGATTATATCACAAAGCCTTTCAATGTGAACCTGCTGATTTCAAGATGTAATAATCTGGTGAACAGCCGCAGGGTATTGCAGGAGAAGTTCGGCAAACAGCCGCAGACACAGGTACAGATGTTGGCTACGAATCCGATGGATAAGGACTTGCTGGATCGTACGGTTGCCATTATCGAGAAGAATCTGGATAACTCGGAGTATTCTTTGTCCGATTTGATAAAGGAACTGTATATCTCACGTACCAATTTCTTCACCAAGATAAAGGCTATCACAGGGCAGACGCCGAACGAGTTCATATTGACCATACGTTTGAAGAAAGCCGCCTGGTTGCTGAAACATGAACAGTACTTGTCTGTTACCGAAGTTGCAGACCGTACTGGATTCAGTTCCCAACGTTATTTCAGCCGTTGTTTCAAGGATATGTATGGCATCAGCCCGTTGTATTACCGGACGGGGAATAAGGAAGATAATCAGGAAGAATAAAAGATACTTTATTTAAGATAATCAATATCCGGCAAATATCCCAGCCGACGTTGTAACTGGGCCTCATAGAGGGAAAGCGGGCGAACCTTCTTGCCATAGCTCTCTATCAGTTTCACGTGTGAAGTTTCAAAATTAACATTTTCTCCATGAAAACCGACAATAACCGGTGGAAGAAATTTCCAGCCGCGTTCGTCGCTCCACCATATCCACTTGTCGGCTTCGTTGGAAAGGGTACGGGTTGCGCAGAAATTCCAAAGTACCAAATCGTCCAGATGATTGGGCAGTTGATTCGTATCCCCACCTTGATGGGACTGGAGAAAGCCGCCTGTGCAACCATCCAGCAAAGTTGCTCTGGGTTGTGTAGCGTGCGATTCGAAATTAGTGTCATTTCCCCAGATACAGTCCTTGATGACTGTTCCCAACGATTGCTTGCTGACACCTACTGCATGCCATTGTCCTGCATTTGTCATCGTTTTGGATTTAGCTTCGTCCCTTACGTCCGCTATCAGCACCCGTGACGAGCCGGAAGTATGTACGGAACAATGCCCTCGGTTTCCGCCGATGTGGATGTCGTAGGCGGAGATATTGGCGCACAAGGTGAAGGTGGCCGCTTCGCTGACACTGTAGAAATCCACCCGGCGTACCCAGCCATTGACAATTTGCTGGAAGGCGAGTGGCTTGTAGGCGGAGTTCTCATACCATTGGCTATGAACAAAATCCTCTCCTGCCTGCCCTTTGAAAGACAGGTCTTCCACTCCCACGTTCTCGTAGCAGTCGTAGTGGCAGACAGTCCAGTTCCAGCGGGGATTCACTTCATGCATGATGGGCTCGGTGAAGGTGATGCGGTTGCCGCTGACGGATTTCACTTCGTGGAAATCGTACACTTGCACGCCTTGCGTCTGCAACTGCGTCATGGAAGTCATCCACCGATAAGGATGCAGTTCTTCGGCAATCAGTTCGGGAGAGTTGTCTTCCAGTTTCAGGCAGACGCGGTCGCCCGGACGGATGCTTCCCGTAGAAGCCACCTCAACGGAGAAACTGCCTTTCGGCGAACTTCCCGTTACTTTTGCCAACAGGTTCGAGAATCCGTTCCAGTTCTTGAAGTCGAACATGGAGCCTGCCCATTCCACATTGGGCAGCGGCGGGTAGGGGACTGCCATGGTGAGGATGGTCTTGTCTCGTCCTGCCCCTTTCAGGATGATATTTCCGGCACGTATCTGCATTCTCACGTCGTTGTCCGTGCCGCCCCGGTCGCTTTCATCATAAAGGATGAATTCACCTTCGGGAAAATAAATAAGGGCGTTGGCTTTGCGGTTACCGTTGATACCTATTTTATCAAGAATCTTCAGTATGGCATTCCGGTCGGATTTGCCGTCGTCGGGGATGGCTCCGTAGTCGGTGACATCATAAACAGTATATCCCAATGTCCATACATCGGGTGGTGCCGTTTCTCCGTGTTTGTAACCGGCATAGGAGAAATCAAGGAGTATGTTCGCTTCGTTACCTGCCACGAAGTCTGTCCATGCCTTGCAATCGGACGTTTCCGGTTCGGGCTCCGGTTCAGGGGTGGGTACAACAGGCAAAGGGCCTGCCTCTTCCGGCTTTTCGTCGGAATGACAGGCCGCTATCACCAGTAGACAAAACAGGTAAAGAATACTCTTTCCCGGCATGTTTCCTAGTCGTTTCATTGGCAAATGGCGGTTATCGTATTAATGCTGTTCGCTTGCAATGTCGTCGGACTGTCGGCTGTGTACCGATATGACGCGCCGTTGTCACTGATGATTTTGATGCATCTTTCGCTTAATTCCTGTGCGGGGACTACACCGCGGAAGGTGTCGTCACTGAGCCTCATCAAAGTTATTTCGGATACGGGCACATCTGCCTTCACAGTTGCGGTCTGTGCTTTGAGGTCTACCGAAGCGGTCGTGTGGGCTTTCAGTATCACTTTGTCTGCCTTTACTCCTGCGGGTAGGGTGACTTTTACTTCAAGCAACGCCAGGGCATGGGTGAATGAAAGGGTAACCGCCTCATCGTTCGCTTCCGATGTCACGTTCTCAGCCAGCAACAGGTCGCTCGGGTTCAATCCGTTGGCTGTCTGGTCTGTACTGACGATAAAGTCGAAAACGGTTGCCGTGCTTCCTTCTGCGTATGGGTAGTAAGCATAGAAATTGACGTCGCTTCCGTCGAGAGGGAAAGTGACGGGAGTTTCAGAGCTCCATGCGTTTTCTTTATACAGATAATTCAGGTTGCTGTGAAGAGTTGCGGAAGTAGACCGGTTGAGGACGAAGACCCCGATGTGGTCTTCGTCTACAAACACCGTCTTCCGGTCGGTGGTCTGCGTGCGCGTCTGCATGATGCTGGTACTGAAAACAATCTCTTTACCCGTTTCCTGGGGGAATGTACCGTCTATTGCATCCTGGCTGCACGAACCGAGAATGAGCGTCAATAAAGACGCTATTCCCAATCGTATGTATTGTGTTTTCATGATTTTCAATTGTTATGGAAGTTGTGTTACTTTTTCAGTTCGAGTTTCACGTCGTCCAGAACAAACTTGGTGAATTCACTGTTCGGAGAGAACATGATGAAGAAATTAGTCAGCGTCTCGTCCGATGTTTCTCCCAGTTCACCGTTGCCGTCAGGATACGGGTAGGGGGCTTTTACTTTTTGGGAGAAGTCGAAGTCGAGTGCATATTCGGTATAGTCTTTCTTCAGATTAATCTGTTTGTATCCGGCAGGCGTTTCGGATTCGCTCTTGCGCGCTGTGATGACACATTCCTTGCCGTTATTGCCGACGATGATAACTTTCATGTTATTGCCCGAAGTGCCTTTTGCCTTGAAAGTGAGGCGATATACTTTGCGTTGCATTTCCTGATTCTTGGTACGGTAGCACAGGTAAGTGCCGTACCAGCTCTTCTGCTGGTAGAAGTCGCAACGGATTACGTTACGATTCAGAGCTTTGTCGAGTTCCACCTTTACGTCTCCTGTTTCCAGTTCGTTCATCACGCGATAGAGCCATAAGTCTGTTTCTTCGGGATTGGTCTTGTCATCGTGTACAGGGTCTATTTTTCCCACAGGCAAGCTGGCGATGGCTTTAATTTCCACTTTGTCTTTTTGCTTGTCGGCGTTGTTGTCAGATGCTTTTGCGTTCACTGAAGTCAGAAGGGCGGCAGCCAATAAAGATGCCAATCCCAGTTTAAAGTTCATTGTTTTCATACTTCTTGTTTTTTTAGAGTTGTTATTAATTAGTTCTTTTTGAGTTCAAGTACTACATCGTACAGGTAGAATTCAGTATCATTGTTTGCAGGTGAGAACTGAAGGAACAGATTCTCCAGGACTTCATCTGTTGTTTCTGTATAGTCTGTGACGGTATTATAGATACTTAAAACCTGTTTGGAGAAATCGAAGTCTATCTGATATTCCTTGTATTCTTCTGTAAGGTTGAGCATATAGGCTCCCTGATATTTATTATCGGGGGCATTGATAGCTATAATCTTTTTATCTTCTCTTAAGATGATACATCTTACCGACTTGTTGGCAGTACCTTTCATTTTGAATTTGAGAGTATATACTTCCCGTTTCGGAGTCGGCATTCTGTGAGCGATGTAGGTCTTATACCAAGTATTATTGTCGTTTATCTTGCAATGTATCACGTTGTGTCCCAAAGACGATTCATTGATAACTGCCGCTTCTCCGATTTGGCTAACACTCTTCGCTACAAAAATCCAGTTGCCAATCTCATATTGCCAGGGCTTATCATTTACTGTCTCTACTTTTATTGCTCCTGTCGGTAAATCGTCAATTGTCCTCTGTATCCAGTTCTCCTGCAAATTGCCGGTAGCCTGATTACCGTCAGTCCAGTCTGCAATCGGTTCTTCCGTTGTTTCAACGGAAATCTTGTCCAAAGAAATTGTGGCAGTACATATATAACGATAACCTTGTTTAAGCTCAGATAACTTTTCCGATAATTCCCAAGTATATTCCCGGTTCATTTTGGGGAGTGAAACATAAAGTTGGGCGCCTTCTATCGAAGCTGTCGGAATCACTTGTGCCGTGTCGCTGTTGGCTGTTTCACTGGCTCTCATTTTGATATCCTTCTTTGCTTCTAAGTTCTCGAACTGAGCGCTCAGCAGATTGAACTGTGCTTTACTATTCATCCCTTTCAGTAGGACGGTTGCTTCTTCCAGATATTCCTTCGTCACTCCGTCACCGGGAACAAGGTCGAGCACGACTTGTGACAACACCGGACGGAGTTCCATAACTACCTTATTATTGTCTTTACCTACTCCTTTGCAATTGTTGGAATAAAGAAAATTAAAGGGCGATGCACTGTTCTGGTTGGATACATCCATTGCAATGCGGTTCTCCGTCAGACTCTCCGAGTAGGGGAAGTAGGCGATGAGATTCGTCTTGCTGCCGTCTTGCGGGAAATAGACAGGGTCGTCTACCACAGGCGGGGCAAAATAGCCCGCAGGCACTTCGATGGACTTATACAAAACATTCTCGTAAGAGTTTATTATCTCCTCTCCATTTTCCGTCGTCAGGAAGATACCGATATTCTTTCCGTTTTTCCACTCTGCACCTGCGGCTTTCGGGTCGAAACTGTAGTTTTTCCCGGTCAAGACCAAAGGCGTGTCGGTGGTCTGTATTTCATCTTCTCCTTCGTTGTTATTGTCACATCCGCAGAAGGTTAGCGATGCGGCGGCCATTAATAAAGCCGTAT
The DNA here is from genome assembly GCF_900130125.1 of Bacteroides congonensis. Lineage (GTDB taxonomy): Bacteria > Bacteroidota > Bacteroidia > Bacteroidales > Bacteroidaceae > Bacteroides > Bacteroides congonensis. The sequence continues at coordinate 242,394 of NZ_FQXY01000007.1, read as the reverse complement.
AAAGTAATTTGTTTTCCATGTGATTTTAATGATTGTTATTTATTAGGCTGTGTATGTCGGACATTATTCCACCACAGTTACTTTTATCTCTTTTACCTGTTCCGTGCAATTCCATGCATTGGCGTTGCGTGCAACGAAAGTGACCGTATATTCGCCCGGTTCGTTGTAAATGTGCGAGTATTTGGGCAAGGCTGCGGAATAGTTCTTGATAGAAAGTCCTTCGTCCGCACTGACCTTTGCTGCATCTATGGGCAAACTGATTGCCCATACGTGTGTACCGTTTTTCCCGTTACGTCCATTGATGGAAACTTTCGAGTCGTCTACTGCGGTAACGGTCGGGTTGTCACTTGAAGTGTCGTTCGATTTGATTCTTACGAAGTTAAATCCAAAATCAGCTTTCGGAGATGTCTTCTGTGTCATTTTTCCGTCTATGGTCTGATTCAGCTTCGGATAGAAGTAGACATCGGGATGAACATACTTTCCTTTTTCTTCCTCATTCAGGGCAGGCAGATTATATTCGGTGGCCAGATAGAAGTTTTTATATTTGTAGTCCGACAAATCGACCTGCACGTTGCTGATGGTTCCGTGTTGGTAGCCCTCATTATCCGACTCTATGACAGGCACTTGCAATTGTCCGTTCATATCACTCCAAGTAGCTTTATTGATGTTTTCTTCGTCATAAATCCCGTTGAAGTCTTCCGAAATCAATACGCGTGTTCCGTTTCTGAATCTTTTGGCGGCATATTTTAATTCTAAGTTGTATGTTAAACTCAGGGCTTCCACATCAGCCATTGTCCTGTTGCGGTTAGCATATTTCTTACCATATTCTCCGGAATAGAAGAGCAGATAATCAGGGTCTCCGTACAGATTGAAAGTGACAGGTTCGCCTACTTTAAAAGTTTCTTGCGGATTGTCCAGACTTATGCTGAAATCCAGGTCGTCAATGCCGTTATTGTCGCAGGCTTCGAATGTACCTGCCAGTAGCAGGAGCATTCCATATAATAGTGTATTTTTGTACTTCATAAAGCGTTGTTCTTTTATCGTTTATAAAATTACCATCCCTCGTTCTGTCCGCATATAGGATTGGTGTTCAGTTCTGTTTCCGGAATAGGGAAATAGATATGCTTGGGTTGCAGCTCGATAGCCGGTTGTGCCTTGATGTTCGTTCCGCCACTAGATACCAAATCATAACCTATTTTGTCACCGTCATATTCTCCGCCTACGATGATGTTCTGGTCTGCCAGCATCTTGATACGTTTTTCGAAATAATCCTTGCCCCAACGGCGCAAGTCCATTTTGCGGTTGCCTTCATAACACAATTCACGGGCACGTTCGTCGCGAACCAGTTCGCGGAAACTTTCGTAATCGTAGTCACCAAGTTTGACTTCACTGGCTTTCGCTCTCTTTCTTACCTCATTGATGGCATCCACCGCTTCCTGGGTAGGAGCCTGGTTCACCTCGTTGGCAGCTTCGGCAATCATCAGCAATACGTCTGCATAACGCATGATGGGGATATTAATGGACGTGCTGTATTGTGTCAGCGGTCGTACTACTTCATATTCCCTGCGGTATTTGGCTGCATCTCCGTCACGCATGGATTTCAGTTCGGATTCCGTCTTGTACTTGCGTGTTACCTTTTCCACGTTCTCGCTTATCTTTTCCGTTTGGAAACCATAGTTGGAGAAGTTCCACCATTTGCGTTTGTCGCCCTCTTCATACATACGGAACAGGATACGGGTACCGTTATAGAAGCCGTAGCAGAAACCGTTGTCGGGGTCGAGGGCCGAACCCTGGGTGATTCCGATTGAAAGGCCGATAGAACCGGATTCGCGGGTGATGTTCAGGTCGTTGCCGTACATTTCCGCTTCAAACATATTTTCCTTCCAGTTATATTTGTCGGAACACAGGTCGATAAAAAGCGCTTCATAGCCGTTCAAGTCACCACGGTCTTGTACCAGTTCGTGCAGTTCGCTGTCTCTTACCTTGCGGGCGTAAGTCAATGCTTCGTTCCATTTGTCGGCATAGACCGGATAACCGGACATCCACATATAGGCTCTTGCCATCAGTGCTTGTGCCGTGGTTACCGATATATGTCCGGCTTGTGCCAGTTCATCTGCGGTGAGGCAGCCTTTTTCGGCTTCCTCAAGGTCTGAAATGATTTGATTGTAGATGTCTATTTGCGGGCTGCGCTTCAGTTTCTGCGATTTCAGGTCGCGGGTAGCCGTCAGGCGCAAGGGGACTTCTCCCCAAAAACTGACCAGATTCATGTAGTAAAGGGCACGCATACCTTTGGCTTCTGCCAGCAGGCGTTGTTTGGTACGCTCATCCTTGCATACGTCCGCCGGTTTGTCGGTGATGGCTTCGATGTAAGTATTGGCACGGTTGATGCCTTTGTACAGTTCCGTCCATGCTTCTTTCAGCTCTTTGTCAACGGAAGTATAGTTGTTGAGGTAGAGCTTTGTCATACCGATACTATACTGCTTGTTGTACACCATGATGTCCGAGCCGGCATCACAGGTCGTAATAAGGTGTCCGCCGTAGAGCTTTGAACTGCTCATCGGGTCGTAGATTCCCGCCAGTCCTGCTTCGCAACTTTCGAGGGTGTTGTAGACATTGTTTTCCGACAGTTCATCGTAAGTGTCCGTTTCGAGGAAGTCACAAGCTGACAGGCAAGTTGCCAGGCTGATATATATCAATAGTTTCTTCATTTTCTTCTTTCGTTTAATCAGGTTATTACAAACTCATTTTCACACCGAATGTATAAGTTGCCGAGCGCGGATATGCCGAGTAGTCGAATCCTCTCGTCATGGACGAGTTGCGGGTAGACACTTCGGGGTCGTAGCCGGAATAGTTAGTCCATGTAATCAAATCCTGTCCGGTGACATAGAGCCGCAGTGATTTGATTTTACACTTGCTCAGCCATTTGGCGGGGAAGTTGTATCCCAACTGTATCGTTTTCAGGCGGAGAACGGAAGCGTCTTCCACTTCACGGTCGGTATTGAATCCCGGTTCGTAGAAACCTCTGGTGGGAGCCCACAGGTAATTGGTGTAATTTCCCGGAGTGATGGAACCGTCCGCGTTGACCGTGCGGGGTGTCCAGTGGTTCACCGCAGTAGCCAGTTGGTTGGTGTGCGCGCTCTTGAGCTCTTCCAGCAGTTTGCGGTTGTAGTTAATCAGGTCGTTACCGTAAGACCATTGCAGGAAAATGCTTAAATCAAATCCTTTGTATTCGAACCGGTTGGTGAAACCGCCGATATGTATCGGAAGTCCGTGACCGATGATGGTGCGGTCGTCCGTCGTAATCTTACCGTCGCCGTTGATATCTTTCAGTTTCGGGTCGCCCGGACGGATTTCGCTTCTCTTGCGTCCGTTGTCGGGGATACCTTCTTTCAGTACAAATGTGTTCGGTGATACTTCGTTGAAGTCTTCGTACTGATATACTCCGTCAAATACATATCCGTACATTTCGGAAAGCGGATGGCCTACCTTGGCGATATACATATCCGGAATTTCCGGGTAACGGATGCCCACTACGCGGCTTGTCTGTCCGTCGGACAATGCGGTGATTTCGTTCTTGTTGAACGAGATGTTGAATGAACTTGTCCATTTCAGCTTATTGTTTCCGCCTTTCAGGTTGACTGTGTTGATGGCAAACTCAAAACCGGAGTTGCGAACGCTACCGATATTCTGCTGCACTTGTTCGAATCCGATGGATGGGGGAGTGTCGGCATACAGCAACAGGTCTTTGGTATGCTTGTTATAATAGTCGATGACTGCATTGATACGGTTTCCGAAGAATCCGAGGTCTACTCCGATATTCGTCTGATAAGTGGATTCCCACTTCAAGTCTTTATTTGCCATCTGGCGTATGTAGATGGCGGGCGACATAGTATTATTGAACGCATAATTCTCATTGCCGGCATACAGCAGGTGTGACGGATAATTCTCCTGCGTACGGTTGTTTCCCGTGATACCCCAGCCTACTCTCAGTTTCAGGTTGGACATCCACTTACGGGCGGGTCTCATGAATTTTTCTTCGGAGATTCTCCAGGCTCCGGATGCTGACGGGAAGTAGCCCCATTTGTTGTATATCAGTCGTGAAGAACCATCGGCACGGACTGTTCCTGTGAGCAGGTAGCGTGATTTCCAGTCATAATTGGCACGTGCAAAGAAAGACATCATGTGTTGCTCGGTCTTCTCGGCATAAATTTTCTTGGGAGTTCCCTGGTCTATGCCCCAGAGTCCGAGTTCTTCCCATGGAACCAGTGATGCCTGACCGCCGAGGTATTGATACTGGTTGCTGGAGATTGACGCTCCCAACATCCCCAAGATATTATGGTTCTTCACTTTCGTGCGGTAAGTCAACGTGTAGTCGTTTGACCAGTTGTTGTATTCCCTGTAGTTGAAGCTACCGTTCTGCTTGTCGGGTTGGTAACGTGCGTCACCCCAATAAGTCTGTGAATTATTGAATGTGGTACTTCTGACAATATTCGAACTCAGTGCGCCTGTCACCTTGAACTCCAGTTTTTTGGTGATTTTCCAGGTCAGGTATGCGTTCATGTTCAGTTGGCGGCTTAAATTGCCGGAATCTTCATTCTGGACGGTTTTCACCGGATTGTAGCGGTAGTCGGTAGCACTGTTGATATTCGGGTCAAAAGGCTGGTTCAATATATCTTCGTCCAGCTTGTAAGCCAGCGGGCGGTATCCTAATACGGAGTAGAAAAGGTAGTGGCTCGATGTCCATCCCCCGTGACTTTCGGACGGGTTGGCACCATGTGTCTTGTTGTTGGCATAGTTCACGGTAAATCCTACGGTAACATTGGATGTAATCTGCTGGTCAAGGGTCAGACGTGTACGGAAGCTGTTGTATTCAGAGCCGGTCAATGTACCTTTCTGGTGGAAATAAGAGGCACTTGCGCTGTATTTGGTGCGTTGCGTACCACCGTTGAGGGACACATGATGGCTGGTGAACGGTGCGCCGTCCAGTACGATGTCCTGCCAGTTGTATGCTTTTCTGTTACGGTAATCTTCCAGTGTCTGGTGACGACCCAACTTCTCATCATAACTCAGGTAAGTTCTGTCCAGGTATTGTTCGCTGTACTGGTTCAGCTCTGTCTGCAACTTCACGAAGTCGTAAGCTCCCATCATTTTGAGGAACTGCGGTTCCGTCTGCCAGGAGAAGTAACCGTCGTAAGTTACGGTAGGGGGAGCTTCCTTTCCTCTTTTCGTCTGAATGATGATGACACCGTTGGCTCCGCGCGCTCCATAGATAGCGGTGGCCGATGCGTCTTTCAACACGTCGATAGACTCGATATCGTTCGGGTTGTAAGCTGCCAGGTTAGGGTCTTCCGTCGGGAAACCGTCGATTACATAAAGAGGGGAACCGTCGGAACTGTCGGAGATAGTGTTACTACCCCGGATGACGATATTGGAGGTGGCTCCCGGTCGTCCATCGGTGGCAACTACCTGTACGCCTGCGATGCGTCCCGCGAGAGCCTGGTCGATGGAAGCAACCGCCGCCTTTGTTAAGTCTCCCATGTCGGCTTTGCTGACGGAACCGGTCAGGTCGCTTTTCTTCACCGAACCGTAACCGATGGCTACCACTTCGTCCAGCATCTTGGCATCTTCTTTCATTTCGACGTTGATTTGTTTCTTGTTGCCTACCGTTACTTCTTTAACGGCGTATCCTAAAAAAGAAAAGGTGAGCACGGATGAACCTTTCGGCATTGATATACGGTAGCGTCCGTTGGTATCGGTGACAGTTCCCGTTTTTGTCCCTTTGACAATGACGCTTACGCCGGGCATCGGTTCTTTGAGTTCGTCTGTCACCACTCCGGTTACGGCAACCTGTGCGAAGACAGTGGAAATAGAGAAAAGCAGTATCCAAAGAAAGGACTGGCTTCTTTTCGAAAATAAGATTCGATTCTTTTTCATGTTCTTAAATTAAGATTAGACATTTCTGTTTTTAAACGATACGGCAAATGTCGGAACTATGGCAATTTACTACCGGCATTGTCAGTACAAACGACGGACACAATGCGTACAAATCGCGGCTGTACTATCTGAGACGGCGATTTGTACGGGGAGTTAACCTGCATTGTACGCTATGTGCCCCTGGAGGTTTTTTGTATCTCCTATCTTTGTACCAAGACACTAATATCAAAAAAAATCTAATATCAAAAAAATGATTATGAGTAAAAGTTGGTTGGTGCTTGTCGCAGGTTTGTTATTCTTCAGTTGCGGCAAGCGGAATCCCGAAAAAGAAACAGAGCCTCTTCCGCGGACGCAGAAAGAAAGAGTCAAGTGGTTTGAGGAAGCACGTCTCGGCATAATGATTCACTGGTCGTTGTGTACTCCGGCGTCCGGTCGTTTTTATGGTGAGAAAGTACGTAACTCGGAATATGCCGAATGGATACGCTGCCATAATAAGGTACAGAAGTCCGACTGGGATCAAATGGCCAAACGCATGCCGATTTCCGAGAAGGAGATAGAGGACTGGGTGATTGCCACGAAAGAGGGGGGATTCAAATATCTCACTTTTGTGACGAAGCATCATGACGGGGTTGCTTTCTGGAACTCGAAAGTCAGTGACTATACCTATGGGAAGCTGTCGGGAACCAATTTCGACGTATTGAAATGCTTGAAAGAGAAATGCGAGAAACATGGTATTGTTCTTTGTGCTTATTATTCCCACTGGTTGGACTGGGGACATCCGAACGGACGTAATAACGACTGGGACTATGCGGACGAGCAAAAGCCCGGTTTTGACCGTGTTGCGGCAGGGCGCGGGGAGGTACAGGCTCCTTTTCGCCAATTGCCGACAGAAGAAGAGTATGATAAATACTGGCGTGAAAAGGCAATGCCGCAGGTAGCCGAACTGATAAAGGACTATGGTGTGAAACTGTTCTGGTTTGACTGTTGGCGCGAAGACCCTGTTGCCGAAGGGCAAATGACGGAAAAACAGATGCGCGACATGCTTGCCATGGTGCGCGAACTTGACCCTACCGTATTGGTAAATACCCGCTTGGGGATTCATGAAGTAGGAGATAACGGCGTTGATTTCCAGACGATGGGTGACAATGAGTTTCCGGCTCAACCGCTCGGACATACATGGGAGACGGCGGCGACTTTCAATCATACTTGGGGGTACAACCGTGATGACCAGAATTGGCGTTCTACCACATACTTTGTCCGCGAAATCGTGAAAGGTATCTATAAAGGCGGCAATGTGATGCTGAATATCGGCCCTCGTGCCGATGGTTCCATCCCGCCCGAAATCAAGACCCGTATCTCTGAAATAGGCAAGATGATACATCAGAATAAGGTTGGTTTCCACGGTACTTATCCTTCTCCTTTTGCTGAAGACTCACAGGACTGGGGGCTTATCACGCAGCGTACCGGGGATGGTAAGACGAAAGTGTACTTGCATGTGTTTGAATGGCCTTCGGACGGCATTATCCGTGTCAACGGATTGAAGAATAAGGTATTGGCAGCACGCATCCCTTCTTTGAATAATAAAAATGTGGAATTTGTGCAGAAAGGCTTACTTTTGCATGTACAAGGGCCGATAAGCGAGCCGGTATCTTATGACTCGGTCATCGAACTGGAAGTGGAAGGCGAATTACAGGCAGAGAACGGTTTCTGTGGCGAAATCAACTTCGGTGGTATTGCGATGGAACAGGCGAAAGCATCCCTTGCGGGCGGACTGGAACGTGCGAAAGGAGTGGATGTCACCGGAGTGGGGTATATATCTCCTACCAGTATCCGCGGATGGAAGTCGGCAGATGATGTTGCTTCCTGGAAAGTGTATATCCCTGAAGCAGGGGAGAGGGAACTGGCAATCTGTTATTCCTGTGATTCGGCGTCTGCCGGGCAGCCTTATCAGGTGGAAGTGGAAGGAGTGGATTCCATCAAGGCTGTGACCCTGGCAGGGCCTAAGGGATTCGGAGAGTTCTACACCCGCCATTTGGGCAAGGTTAAATTCCCGGAAGCCGGGATATATACTGTGAAAGTTCGTCCTGCCGATACTCCGAAGAAGGAATTGTTCGGATTGAACTGGCTGTTTATTGAATGAAATTTTAAATCGGTTAAATATGAAAAATAAAAGAATTTTTTGCCTGTCGTTTTTATTGCTGATAGGCGTTGTGGTAACCTTTGCACAGTCGGACAAGGAAAAGGCTGTTCTTAAATTGCGCAATTATTATGCTCAGAATTACAGTACGTATCCTGTCCGCAATAAGATAAATAAGGCGGATACTTACTTGAAACAGTTGAATGAAGAGGGGCAGTTTGAAGACCTGATAGCTTATGAGAAGGAGATTCATGATAAGAAATGGCTGGATAAGGTGTCTTTCCAGGATCAACAGAACATGGGACTGTTTCTTGCCGATGCGACAGAACGTTTGTGGGTGATTGCCAACAACTTCAAAAGGAAAAAAGTGGAAGATGTACCGGAAAAGTTTTGGAGAGCCGTATTGAGATATGGTGACATCGAAACCCGCCGTCAACCGAACGACCGCTTTCACGCTTCTTGTTTCGCTATTCCCAAAGCTGCCTGCGGTGTCTATTTCTCTCTGTTCAAGCAGATGGATATACCGGGGGATACGATGAAACTGCGCACTTCTGCCTGTGAAATGCTGAAGAAACTGGCTTTTCAATCGTGGACACAACCCAAACGTAATGATGATACGGAAAAGAATATTGTAAGTGTGGAGAGATTCCGCCATCATGTGTCATGGGTGGGCGGAAATGCACTGGCTTATCGCCCGTTGCTGGAGACGGCTGCCATGCTGGATTCCATTCCGATGGTAGATGTAGTGGCGGCAGTGGCGAAAGGCAGTTTGAGCAGTGTGTCGCAGCCTACTTATGAAGAAGCTTTCTGGAATGAAGGTTTCACTGCTGATGGAGCCGGTTGGGGACATGGCATGCAGTGCCTTGTGTGGGGCTATCCGATTCATGGAGCGCAGAGCGCGCAAAACTTATTGTGGATGCTTCGCGGAACGCCTTGGGCGGAAACTCTGACCCGTGAGAATGTGGATGCGTTGCTTAATTTCTATCGTGGCAGCACGTTCTACTATTATAAAGGATTCATTCCACCGTGCCTGGATCGTTATTCAATGGTATATTATGAAGGAAAGCCGGCTCATATTCCTTATCATCAGATGATGAAAGCTTCGGTAGAACGTTGGCCGAAATCTTTCACGGAGGATGAAGTCCGCGAATTGAAACAGCTTATCACGGAAGTGGAAAAAGACAATATCCGTATGGACGGTTATCCGGGAGGACATTATAATGGTACGCGCTGGTTTTATAATAACGATGACTTGATTAAGCGTAACGCTGATTATTATATGATGGTGAATATGGCTTCCAACCGTTGCGACGGTTTGGAAAGTGCCAATAACTTTGCGGACGAATATAATATCTATACGAACGACGGGCTTACTTATTTCCAGCGTAACGGTGATGAATACCGGAAAGTGATTGGAGCTATGGACTTGACAGCGTTGCCCGGAATCACTGCCCGCGAAGGTCAGGAAAGGTTGAAACCGTTCACCAACTGGAGAGGATTTACCAGTAAGCACAACTTTGCCGGTGGGGCGACTTATGGCGGACAAAATGCAGTAGCAGGCTTTATCTTTGAGAAAGTAGACGCTATGACCAGAGAAAAGAAAGAGGTGAAAATCATCAATCCGGTGGCTTTCGGTGTAAAAGCGTATAAGTCGTATTTCATGCTGGGCGATTATATGATTGCTCTTGGAGCCGGTGTCACCAACCTGGAGCCGGAACAGGAAGGTACGATACGTACTACTATGGAGCAGACTGCGCATCAGGGGAAAGTCACTTTGTATGATGGGAAGAAGCAGCTTGAACCGACGTCCGGTGTCAATCCGTTGATTGATAAAGGTAAGTCATTGTGGGTAATGCAGGAAGGCGGATTCGCTTATATGCCTCTGCCGGAGTTTACATCGAAAGCTTTCTTTTGCTGCGAAACCCGTCCCAACGAATGGTTGAAGAGAAACTTATCGAACAAGGGTAAAAAGAATCTTCCGGAAACGGCTGACATATTCCGTGTGTGGGTGGATCATGGTCGGGAAGTAAAGGATGGCACGTATGGTTATGCTGTATATGCCGGCAAAGGACTTCCGGCAAAGAAAAATCCGTTTGCAGTTCTCAGGAATGACACATTGGTGCAAGCTGTCCAGTCCACTGATAAGAAAGTGTTGGAAGCTGTGTTCTATTCTGCCGGTGAAACGCTGAAATGGCAGGGGATTCCGGTGAAAGTGTCCGCTCCTTGTGTACTGCTTGTCGAGAAAGAGGGAAAAGGCTACAAAATCTCTGTGACAGACCCGACGATGAATACGCAACTCAAGGAAATGAAAGTGGAAATAGGAAACACTTCTGCTACGATTGCTCTGCCGACCGGGAAAGATTGCGGAAAGAGTGTGACAAAAGTTGTGTAATCTGATTTTTAATAGAATTGGTTAAACGGTTAGACGGACGATAAGTTGGTTTTAAAAAGACCTGTCCGGATTGTTTGGAAATTAATAAGGGTATCAAAAGCTCAGGATTCTAAGAGAATCCGGCTTTTGATACCCTTTTCTTAGTGTTCATATTTTACATGTTTTATTCATCTTGAAAACGCTTCAAATCATAAAACATGGAACGGGTGACATCATTTTGGTCTTTCTCTGAAATGAAGTCAAATCCGCATCTTTGATAAAATCCTACTGCATTCTGGTAAGCATCTACGGTTATAAAGCGACATCCTGTACGATTATCATGCGTAAACATGAATTTTATCAGGCGTATAATATCTCTGCCAAGCCCTTGACTGGCAAATTCTTCTGATATAGCTAATCTACCTATTTTAACAGCAGGATAATGTTTTCTCCGTTTAGGATTGGCCACACGTCGGCTTAATTTATTCCAAATAGAACGTTGTTCCGGATCAAAAGTTATCTTATCATTCAGTAAACTAAAATAGGCAACAGTTTTACTTTGTGGTAAATCTTCAAGTAGATAAGTTACAGCCATTAGCTCTGTCAAATACTTTTGTGCGTCATCAAACAAAAAACCGTTTAAGTCACTATCCTTGCACTTAAACGGTTTTATTTTAGTATCTACCTTTAACGGTATAAAATCATAATTTTCAATAGCCATTGTTACAATGTAAATGAAGCAATGGCTTTGAATTTCTCGTAAACTTTCTTTGCAGCTTCTTTCTCTTCCTTACTTTCAGGTTTGAGATTTGCCATTTTCTCTGCAAAGCGTTTAGCATCTTTTCCAGTTAAAACCGGAGTTTCTTTAATTGGTCGAGCCATAGCATTTATATGAATTAATAATCTAGAACAAAGGTACTTCTATTATTTGAATCCTCAAAATAAATCAGATGCTATTTTTTGATAACGAAAGGCTTGGCAGCTACGAACTTTCCCTCTTTTACATGAATAATATACGTTCCCGGTTCTGATATAATTATCGGATTCTGACTTTCTATTAATATTTGGGTAGGATGGTAAACGCTTACGTAACATAAATCTTTGATAACAACCGCTTGCGCTTCCTTGTCATTACGGAGAATATGGATAGGGCTACTGTCGAATTTGCGGACTTTCTGTTGTGTGGTGGCAGGAAGTGTCAGATATATATAAGACGCAGGCATATCTTTGCGGTGTTTCAAATAAATGGAGAATAGTTTGTTTTTTAGCATTTCGGGTTTGTACATTCCCATGAAGTCTTTCCATTGTCCTTCTTTATTCTCGGTGACAGCTATGCAAGTGTCTGCCTGTAATATGATATACCCTGTGTTGTCATGAAAGAAACGTTTATTATCTTCTGACCATACTTTGTCTTTACTGAATCGCTGGTCGATAGATGTCATAATAGTAGCTGTGCTGTCTGCATGAATGTTGCTGCCCATGCATAGCACATAATCATCTGTAAATACCCATGTCTTGTTCGCCTCTAGTTTATTGCGTTTCAGTTGCATGGCAGTGATGCCTGTATGCTGATAAGTAACTCCGCCAACGCAAGAACTGTGATTCCGTGAATCAGTTTTATTGGGATTAGGAATAGGAGCATTGCTTTCATAAGTGGTAATTCCCGGAATCCTTCTCCACTCCCAGAAAGGAAAAATGTTATGGTATTCATCTCCGCGTACATAAGTATATAGTGCTCCATCTGCCATGTAATATCCTTTCAGGTTATCTTCGTTCACCAGTTCCGTGCCAATCACTCGTTCGGAAGCCATGCGTACGGAAGCCATCCAGGCAGGAGTACGGTGGATTGTATAATCAGATTCGCAGAAATGTTTGCTCCCGGTGAATGTATTGGGGACTTGTGAAGAAGTGGAATTTCGGTCAATCATTTCTTGTATTTTACCTGCCACTTCCGGTTCGCTGCTTTTCATTAAAGAATATGCAGCAAAAAGCAGCCTGAATCCTTTGTCGACATCCGCATTTCGGAATAGTTGTCGGTTCAGTCCGTTTACGTCCCAATATCCTCTCCAAATAATCCATTGATAACCTTCGAGCAGGAGAGAAGTGAGAATTTTCTGCTGTTCTTTAGAAAAGGCAAGAGAAGTTCCGGCAAATAGTTCCGAGTAAAAACTCATATTGCAAAGAAAAGACAGTCCGTAATTTCCGAATTGTTGTTGCGGGCCATGTTGGTGGAAGCTCCAGTCCGCTTTGATTCCTTCCTTTTGTCCGAGGGTTATTTCGGAAGTAATGACCTCACGTGCATCTTTAGTCAATTCCCAGTCGTTCTCTAATAAAGCCCTGATTAGTACATTACCTGCCAGCCAGACCTTATTTTGCCCTGTCATGCCGAAAGCAGAGTTCATCATGACTTTGACGGCTGCCTGTTTTTCTTCTTCGCTCATTTCCTGTTCGAATAACAGGAAAGCCGGCCCGAGTGTACGGGGTATGCCGATTTGGTTATACCACCAATTGGGACATATCAACTCATGCTTGAACCAGAAATTCATCGCTTGGTGGATTGTGTTGGTCAGTCGGGATATTTGAACGGGTTTCAGTTGTTGTTGCTTTTGATAATAGTATTTGGCAATCTTCAAAATTCGTTCTGCATGTATTTTGGGTTCCCAGCCGGAACGTTTGCTGTCTTTGTAATTGATGTCTTTCCATGAACCGTCCGCACAAAGAGTATTTGTGAGATACTTGATTTCTTTGGAAGATATAGGATATAACTGTTGTAACTCAATTACATTCTGATCGGAGACTTCTTGCTCCTGAGGAATCGCTGCAAGTTGTTTGAGAAGAGTTCTCTTCCCTTCATCTTCACCAAGAGTTGCATTTATATAATTTCTTTTGATCAGTGCTATCGAATCATTGAAGGGCTTTTGTGCATGAGCTGTACAGCACATGATAAGAAGAAATAATAATAGCTGATTTTTCATTGAGGGTTTATTTGCAATATTCGTACTAAAAAGGCATTTTTATCCGTTACTTCAAAGGAATCACCATATTCCATGATTTTGTAGCATTCTCAAATCCGCCGGGGCCATCCATTGTGGCAAAGAAAGCATGTGTGGCTTTTCCATTCTCAAAGAGAAGGAACGGGCGTTCCAACTGTCCCTGCATTTCCACTTTTCCATCTTCCCATTCTACGGTGCGTGAGTAAGCCTTTGGATCTTTATCTACGGTCCAATGGACGCCGTCGGTCGAGTGAGCCATGACTCCGCCACCTCTTTCGCCCGTATATTTGGCTACGTGATCTTTAAAGATGGCATGATACCCTTTAGAGTCTTTCCATAAAAACGGATCTTCTGCTTCTCCCTGACCATCCACTTGGAAAATAGGCTGATCATTGTTCAATACCGTGTAAGGACCTTCAATATTGGGAGCATAAGCGATTCCTAATGCCATGTCCGAGTATTTGCCGTTTTCAGTATGAGCCCTTCCTTTGAAAATCATCATCACCGAGCCGTCTTCTTGAATAACAGGCGAAGGGTTGGATGCTAAATAGCTATAGAAAGTATTGGCTTTTGTTTTTAATATCGGTTCGTCGAAACGTTTCCAGGGACCGTAAGGAGAATCTGCGACAGCCAATCCGATGCGTTTATTGACACGTCCGATGATGCACCATGGGCTGCTTAATGTCAGTTCATCATAAGTCGGTTCACCGAATGGGTGGGTAGAACCCATATATATAAGGTAATATTTGTCCTTGTACTTCAGGATACGCGGATTGTGGGTGGAACGTCCGTCCCAGTATTGTGCTCCACGTGCCGGCAGGGCAATGTCGCTGAATTGGTAAGGACCTTCGGGCATATCAGATACGGCATGCACAATCTCTGAGGCAACCATCCATCCCGGATGGAAAGGCAGCGACTTGGGGAAGCGGGAAACAAACATATGATATTTTCCGTCTTCACCTTTGACAACGGAGCTTCCCCAACTCCAATATCCTTCACATTCAAAAGCCGGAGTGCGGGGAGCTTTGTCCAATCGATGAAACAATTCATTCTGTGATTGTTGTTTCATGACCGGTAAGTTTTCTATTTTTTGAGCATGAGTATGCACCGCATATAATGCAAAAATCAAGGATAAAAGGGTAAGATAATAGGTTCTCATAGCCATTGTTTTAATTTTTTAATTAGTTTTCGGAAGCAAAGAAAGCGACTTTTCTTCTAAAGAAAGTGCTACAAAAGTCCCAAATAAGTGTTTCCTGAATCCAAAAACTGTCTTAAATCGCCTTTTCGTCACTTTCTCCTTTTCGATATGCCTGTGGCACTACCTGATATTTTTCTTTGAAACTCTTGCTGAACTGTCGTGGAGACGAAAAACCCAGTTTGTCGGATATTTCCGATATGTTCAGTTCCGGATGCTCTTTCAACAAGATTGCCGCCCGTTTTAAGCGGATGGTTACAATGAAGTCATACGGAGTTTTCCCGGTGATATCTTTCAGCTTGGTGAATAGTTTGCTTCGTGCGATACCTATTTCACGGGCAAGCATATCTACATTGAATTCCATGTTGTCTATATGCTGGTCTATAATTCTCATGGCTTTGTCTATAAACTCCTTGTCCATCGGATTGGTAGCTGTAATTTGCGGGGTTTCCTGCGGGTACTTACTGAATTTTTCCTGTAACATGATCCGGTTGTTAATCAGATTGTTGCAACGGGATAATAGAATGTTGACGTTGAACGGCTTGGTTATGTAGTCGTCAGCACCCAGGCGCAGCCCTTCCATACTATGTTCGATAGACGTTCTTGCCGTGAGGAGTACCACCGGAATGTGGCAGGTTTCTAAATTCTCCTTGACTAGCTTGCATAAGTCGGTTCCCGACATTTTGGGCATTACCACATCGCTTAATATAAGATGAGGATGCTCTGATTGCACTTTCTCCCATCCTTCTTCTCCGTCGCAAGCGGTGAACACCTGGTAGAATGGGGCGAATATGCCGGCGAGCATTTCCCGGAGAGATTCGTTGTCTTCCACTATGACAATTTTTATATCCTGTTTTTTCTCGGCATAGGAGTCGGAGTTTAAAGCTGCTTGTTCACTCAGAAGATTTTGGGCGAAGTCCGGAAGCAGGTTCCCTTCAATGGGGGAGTCTTCTCCGGATTCGCAGATTTGTTCAGGTGTAAAATGTTCCTTACCCGTTTTGAGATGTACGCTGAAGGTCGCTCCCTCGCCCGGTTCGCTATATACTTCTATACTTCCGTGATGCAGTTCGATAATACCTTTGGTTAGTGCCAATCCGATTCCCGTTCCCATATAAGATGAGGAAGTTGATTGTTCGGTCTGATAAAAACGGTCGAAAATCTTGTTCAGGTCTTTCTGAACGATACCAGAACCGTTGTCGGTAACTTCAATCACTACTTCCTTGTTGCCTTTACGTACGGAAACAGTGATTTTTCCTCCCTCTTTGGTATGCTTGAATGCATTGGATATCAAGTTGTTCATCACCTTTTGGAGTTGCTTTTTGTCATACCAGACCGGAATCACGTCCTGTGCCTTGTTGAATCTGAATATGATCTGCCGTTGCGCGGCATATTCCTGAAACAACAGATAGCTTTCGTATACAAAGTCTACCAGATTGTGTTCGCTCACTTTGATTGTCATATATCCTTGCTCCTGTTTGCGGAAGTCGAGCAACTCGGTAATAAGCTCACGCATTTGCAGGCAGTTTTTATATACACCCAGAATCCGGTTGTAAATGGAAGGCGCGAAGGTACGTGCCTGTAACAGCATTTCCATCTGACCGATGATAAGTGTTAATGGAGTGCGGAACTCATGAGAGATATTTGTAAAGAAACGGAGTTTTGTCTGGTTGAGCTGTTCGATATCTTCCGCATGTTTTTGTTCGTATCTCAAAGATTCCTGAAGCTTGATACGATTCTTATAAGTGCGGACGATGAAATAGAGGATGATGCCGATGCAGAGCGTATAAAGTAAGTAAGCCCATACAGTGCGGTAGAACGGCGGCAATATTTTAATGTCGAGATGACTTTCGGGAATGAGATGATTGTTTCCGGCACGTACCATTAATGTGTATTTTCCCGGATTCAGGTTGGTATAGGTGATAGTGTGCTGTTGTCCGTACAGACGGGTCCAGTTTTTGGAGAAACCTTCCAGAAAGTATTCAAGGTCGTCTCTGTTGGAAGGAATATAATTGGATATGGCATATTCGATACTGAACATGGACTGGTCGGCCTTTAATGTGATTTGAGGGGTGTCGGCAAGGGAGTGTTGCAGAATTCCGTTGTCATCATTGACTTGAACGGCTTGCCCGTTGACGGACAAACTGAATGGATAGATTTGATAGCTTTGGGGAACATAGTTGATATGTTCTTCCCGAAAAGAAATCATGCCGTCCGTTCCCCCAATATAGATGTCTCCATTGGATGCTTTAAAAACAGAACGTTCATTAATGGCAGATAAGGGAAGTCCGTTCTCTTTCGAATAGTTTGTGAATTTACGGCTGGGGTAGTCCAGAATAGAGAATCCGATATCGGTAGTGAATAAAATCTTATTCGGAGAAAGCTCACATACATCATATACACAGTTGCTTCCCAAGCCATTCTTTTGTTCATCGAAGTTTTCGAAGTCGTTTGTTTCATGCTTATATAAATCGACACCGCTTTCGGAAGTACAGAACCATAATCTTTTTTGGCTGTCTTCGTAGATACGTCCGATATGATTGCTGCTGATACTATGTTCTAACGCATGGTTATGTTTATAGTTTTCTATTTTTTGAGTATCGTCCCGATAAGCATAGACACCTTCCCCGTTTCCGCTGATCCAGACTGTTCCCTGATAATCTACATGAACTGATACGGTACCGCTAATAGGACTATCCTGAAATAAAAGAACCGTTTTTTCAGTTTGGGGATTAAACAGGCAGACTCCTTTGTGAGTGGCAAGAAGAAGATTGTCTTTGTAAGGAACAATTTCCCGGATAATATTTGAAGGGAGAGAACCCTTGTCGCTATTCGTATGATAACGGGTGAATTTGTTACTGCGAAGATCCAACTTGTTTAATCCTCCCATGTGGGTACCTATCCATAAGATATTGTTGGGATGATCGTAATAGATGGTTTTTACATTATTATGTGAAAGACTATTGGGATTGTTACTGTGCTTGTACCATTGAAACGTATTTGTTTGAGAATTATATTTAGTGATTCCCCCACCTTCGGTACCTATCCATACATTGTGTAGGCTATCTTCCGTTATGCATCCTACTATGGAAGCACTAAGGCCGTTCTTTTCCGCTTTTGCAGCTTGGAAGTGCCGGTATATCTGGCTTTTGGGGTTAAAATAGTTGACTCCTCCGAAATAGGTTCCTGCCCAGATCGTCCCTTGCCTGTCGCATAGAAGGCTCCAGATGGACGAATTGGTCAGACTTTTGTCCGTCTCTTGTTTTTGGTAGCGGGTAAAGGTCTTGTAGGAAGCATTGAACTTATTTAAACCGTTAAAGGTGCCTATCCATATATTCCCTTCCTTGTCTTCGCAGAAGTTCCGCGCGAAATTAGAACTGATACTTGCAGGGTCATTCTCGCTGTGCTTGAAATTGGAGATTGAGGTGCCGTTGATGAGATAAACTCCCTGTTCCCAGGTACCTATCCATACTTTTCCTGTAGAATCCTTGAAGATATTGCTAATATTCCCTTGTGGAAGGAGATGAACGAGTTCATGCCTTTTATTGAGCCGGAACAGTCCGTGTTCCTCTGTTCCCATCCAAATATATTCGTCCTCTATATATAAGGCACTGATATTGATGGAAGAGAAGTCCTTCAATTCATAAAAAGGCACAAAGCGATTGTTCTCATATCGATAGATTTTGTTTTTTTGTGAGATATACAGTTGCTTATGGTAGTGCATAGTTCCCGTTGTACCCTGCAATAACGTCCTGAATTGATTTTGGGCGGTGTTAAATGCAGAAATACCTTGGGCGGTTATGATATAAATCTCGTCTTTCCCATTACCGGTGATGTGTAATACCTTGTTGTCTATCAGACTATTGGAATTATTCTTGCTAAACTTGTAGGTGATGAATCTGTTGCCGTTATAAAGATTAATACCATTTCGGGTACCAAACCACATAAATCCTTTTTCATCCTGATAGATAGCCATGACCGAATTGTTGGAAAGGCCGTCATTCGTAGTCAGGTGGTTGAAAGATATTTCCTGGGCTGTACACTTCAGGGCGGACAGCAGGAAGATATACATATAAAATAGAAATTTGCCGGAATTCATTTTATAATAGATTGTTGGTTGGCTGCAAATATAAGTCTTTTTGTTCAAATGTGCTCTTTCCGTAATGGATTTGTGGCAGATAAGAGGTGTGCTCTGAGTCTAAAATAACTACGCTTAGAGTCTCTATTTTATTTTGAGAGGGTATATAGACTCATGATGTATTTTTTATGGATTCAGGTTTCGGTTCTCTTCCCGGACAGCCGCTATCTTTGCGGTATGAATAACAAAATTAGCATTATAATATATGAGAAACTCTTTCTTGACTTTGGCAGGAATATCGGTTTTGTTCTTTGTTGGATGTAAATCGAAAGTGCCTGCAACCGGTGATCTTATTTCGGATAATGTGAATAATGCCGTTGAACAATACTCGCTGATGACCAATCAGATTGAGAAAAGCGGGCAAGTCTTGAATCCGCGTACGTTGGATAAGGACGGAAAAACAGTTTACGTTCCGTATCGGGACTGGACGAGCGGATTTTTTCCCGGAAGTATGTGGTATTTATATCATCTTACACAAGATAAAAA
The DNA here is from genome assembly GCF_900130125.1 of Bacteroides congonensis. Lineage (GTDB taxonomy): Bacteria > Bacteroidota > Bacteroidia > Bacteroidales > Bacteroidaceae > Bacteroides > Bacteroides congonensis. Next base: position 223,143 of record NZ_FQXY01000007.1, on the reverse strand, counting down.
ATGGGAAACACTGGCTGTGAAATATACGGAAGCACTCGATTCGGTGCAATACCTCACCTGGCATCATGATGTGGGCTTTATGGCGGGATGCAGTTTTTTGAATGGGATGCGCTTGGGAAATAAAGACTATCGTTCAGTCATTGTCCGGACAGCGAAATCGTTATCAACCCGTTTTCGTCCGAATGCAGGAGTGATTCAGTCGTGGGATGTGAACAATAGCTGGCAGGCGGAAAGGGGATGGAAATGTCCTGTGATTATTGATAACATGATGAATTTGGAATTACTGTTCGAAGCGACATGTCTTTCCGGAGATTCCACCTATTATAATATGGCTGTCAGCCATGCTGACCAGACATTGAAAAATCATTTCCGAATCAATAACAGTTGCTATCATGTAGTAGATTATGACCCGCAAACCGGAGAGGTGCGCAAAAAACAGACGGCACAGGGATATGCCGATGAATCTTCCTGGGCAAGAGGACAGGCATGGGCGCTTTACGGATATACGATGTGTTACCGCTATACCCGCAATCCTGCTTATCTGACGCAAGCATGCAATATATACAATTTTATCTTTACGAATCAGAAACTTCCTTCCGATTTGATTCCTTATTGGGATTATGATGCCTTGAATATTCCCAATGAACCACGGGATGTATCGGCGGCTGCCATTACAGCTTCCGCTTTGTACGAACTGAGCGGTTATGTGCCGGATATGAAGTATAAAGGAACGGCGGATAAAATCATGGAAAGCCTGAGTACATCCGGTTATCGGGCAGAGATTGGAACGAACGGATATTTTATTCTGAAACATTCGGTAGGAAGTATTCCTCATGGAGTGGAGATTGACGTTCCGTTGAATTATGCGGATTATTATTTTTTGGAAGCATTAAAACGTAAAAAGGATATAGGTAGATAGATTGGTTTTCGGGATAACAATTGAAGTAAAAAAACGAATTTGCATTAATTAGAACAATCGTATTATGAAAAATCGACAAAGTATGAAACGTGTCAGTTTATTATTATTGGCGCTTTGTTCCTTTGCCTTCTCTTTTGCACAGATTTCGGTCAGTGGAAAGGTGATGGACGAATCGAACGAACCCATTATCGGGGCTAATGTGACTGTAAAAGGAGGAAAAACGGGAACGATAACAGACCTGAACGGAAATTTCAAGGTATCTGTCCCTAAACAATCTTCCGTGCTGGTGTTCTCTTTTATCGGATATGCTACAAAAGAAGTGACTGTCGGAAACAAGAAAACGCTGACTGTGGTGATGAAAGAAGACGGAGTACAATTGGATGAGGTAGTTGCCGTAGGGTATGCAACAGTGAAGAAAAGTGATTTGACCGGTTCGGTAGCCAAAGTAGATATGGGGGATCTGAACAAGAGCCAGGTGCTTTCTTTCGACCAGGCTTTGGGAGGCCGTATTGCCGGAGTACAGGTAGTCACAGGTGACGGGCAACCCGGTTCGCAGGCTAATATTGTCATTCGTGGTAGTAATAGTATTTCCGAAACGTCGGATGGCAGTCCTTTGTATGTGATTGACGGTTTTGCTACGGAAGATGCCAATCCGGCTGCAATGAATCCGAATGATATTGAATCTATCGACGTCTTGAAGGATGCGTCCGCAACGGCTATTTATGGTGCTCGTGGTGCTAATGGAGTGATCATTATCACTACCAAACGTGGTATGGAAAGTGCGCCGCGTGTCACATACGACGGATATATCACCTATCAGGCTAAACCGAAATTCTTGAAGTTGCTGGAAGGACAGGATTATGTAGCTTTTCAGGAAGAAGCGCAGACTGCTTCGGAGATGGCAAGAACCTTTTATCGGTATGATGAAACTTTGGGGCGTAACCGGGTGTTGGAAGATTATGCGAATATCCCTTCCATCAACTGGCAGGATAAAGTGTTCCGTTCCGCACCGATGACCAATCATCACATTGCTTTGAGCGGCGGTACCAAAAGTACCAAGTATAGTTCGAGTATCTCTTATTATAATCAACAGGGAATTATTGTCAACTCATCTTATGAGAGCCTGAAAGCTCGTGCTACACTCGACCAGCAGATTTCAAAGAAAGTGAAAGCGGGGCTTACTTTTAATTTTTCAAATAATACTTCCAAGGGGTCGGCCCCTTCACAAGGCGGAGGTGGAGCCACACAATATTTTCTTTATCAGGTATTGGCCTATCAACCGGTATATTATACCGATCCGGATAAAGTGCAGGACGATTTGATGCAACAAGACCCGAACTATCCTTATAATCCGGTGAAAACGATTGAGAATATGTATTCGAAGACATTAAGCCGGCAATTGAGCATGAATGCTTATCTGAATTGGGATATTGCCAAAAATCTGGTGTTTAGGGCTACTTTTGCCTACAACTGGCGTACGGATCGCAGCGAGGCCTATAATAATGCGGATACTTACTGGGGAGATCCTAAATATTCCGCCAAACACTCGAATGGAAACTTTTCTTATAAAGAGTGGACGGGATGGTCGAACGAATATACATTGACTTATCGTAGAAAAGTAAAAGGACATAATATATCGGCTATGTTGGGTGGTTCTTTGAATAGCAAAAACGTATCAGTGCTGGGTGCCAGTTCTTCTATGGTACCGTGGGACGCGCTTGGTTTCTGGGGAATATCTAACGGTACGCCGGATAAATTGACTTCTACAAATTTCGATGACCGGATTGCTTCTTATTTCGCCCGTTTCAATTATGACTGGAAATCGCGTTATTTATTGACGGCGACCGTGCGTGCCGACGGAACTTCCCGTTTCCCTTATCACAAATGGGGATACTTTCCTTCCGGTTCTTTCGGATGGCGTATTTCGGAAGAGAGGTTTATGAAAGGAACCCGTACCTGGTTGTCGAACCTGAAACTGAGAGCGGGCTGGGGAGCTACCGGTAACTGTAATACGTATAAGAATTATCCGTCCCAATTGTTGTTCCTAGGTGATCAGAATTACGCTTTTGGCAATAACATAGACAATCCTGCCATCTATATTTCGCAAATGGCTAATAAGAACATGAAGTGGGAGACTACTTATCAAACGAATATCGGATTGGACTTCGGATTCCTTAATAATCGAATTACCGGTCAGGTAGATATTTATAATAAAGAAACCAAAGACCTCTTATTGGATGCGGAAGTTCCTTTATCGCTGGGCTTCAACAAGGTGCAGCAGAATATTGGCAGTATTCGCAACCGCGGGTTGGAATTTGCTTTCAATACCGTAAACTTCGTTGGCGGAAAGGGACGTTTCAAATGGACGACAGGTTTCAACATCTCTTTCAATAAGAGTAAGATAACAGGACTTTCCGGTGATCAGGATTTTTGGGTATCCAACATTCAATATCCTACCATTCAGAATCTTTATATTGCCCGTGTCGGCCATCCGATTTCAGAAATGTATGGGTATGTGTATGACGGGGTTTATCAATATTCGGACTTCAATGAGGTATCTCCGGGAGTGTTCGTGTTGAAAGATGGTATTCCTAACAATACGAAGGATCGTAATAATATTCAGCCGGGTGACATGAAGTTGCGTGATGTGAACGGAGACGGAAAGGTGACACCGGAAGATCAGACGGTGATCGGACACGGACTTCCGGTGCATATCGGTGGTTTTACTAATAACTTTGAATATAAGGGTTTCGACTTAAGTGTTTTCTTCCAGTGGTCGTATGGTAATGATGTGATTAACTACAACCGTTATAAGTTGGAAAACATGACGTCCAGAAATTCAAACCTGTTGGCGTCGGCAAAAGACCATTGGACACCACGTATTGATAATGGCGACGGTACCTATACGGAGGGTAATTATACGAACTATCTGTGCCGGGTGAAAGGGGATATCGGTAATATCAATACAAGCAGAGTGGTGGAAGATGCTTCATTCCTTCGTTTGAAGAATGTGCAACTGGGATATAATTTCCCCGTAAAATTGATTAAACGTTTGGGAATCTCTTCTTTACGACTCTACGTGAGCGGACAGAACTTGTGGACATGGACGAAATATACCGGTTATGACCCGGAAGTCTCTACCCGCAACTCTGCATTGACACGCGGATTCGATTATTCGGCTTATCCCAAAACGACTTCATATACTTTTGGTGTGAAATTAGGATTATAACTAGTTATAAACAGGAGAATATCATGAAAAAAATAATATATATAGCAATAACAGCTTTAGCTTTCTCGTCTTGCAATTTTCTGGATACAGAGGTGTATGGAAGCTTGGATGAGAACAACCTCTATCATGACGAAACAACGTGTATGGCAGGGCTTACAGGAGTTTATGACAAATTGGGGGCAGTGGGAACTTACGGACAGAACCTGTGGGCTGACTTGGATGCTGGTACTGATATATGCGTCTATAATCGTTCGTATGGAATAGACAATGTCCAGGTTTCCACTTATAATTACAATAATACGGATGCCAGCATCGAGACTACATGGAAGGATTTATACGAGGGCATCAACCGGGCGAATGACTACATTCCCGCGATTGAATCCCGTACCGAAGAAGAGTGCGGCGGCAAACAGAAAAAAGCGATGTTTATCGGAGAAGCGAAAGCGTTGCGTGCTCTCTATTATATGAATTTGGTAGCGTTCTGGGGTGAAGTACCTTTACGTTTGGAAGTGGTGCGTGACCTTTCTCAGCAACAACTGAAAAAATCTCCGCAATCTGCAATATATAAACAAATTATTCAGGATTTACTGGATGCGGAACAGGCATGTCGTCCGGCGGATGAACTGAATGCTTCGGGACGTATTTCAAAGACAACTGTACAAGCATTGTTAGCTCGTGCATATATGTGGGAAGCTGGTTATCCGGTAGAAGCGGACACATGGGGAGAAGCATTGAAATGGGCACGTGAGGTAAAAAAGAGCAAGCTTCATGAACTCTATCCCGAAACGGACGGTGTGAACGGATATCGTGCCATGTTTATAAATATGTGTTCCAATAAGTACGATTTGACTCACCGGGAGAGTATGTTTGAGGTGGAATTCTATGGAAATGGGCTGGATAAAACAAACGAAAGCGGTAAAGTGGGATTGTATCTCGGCATCAGCCAGGGACTTCAGACTGATCCTGACACCCCTTTTGCCTATGCCTGGTATGATGGGACACGTATCCTTTTTAAGATGTATGAAGAAGAAGATGCACGTAAATGGTGGAATTTTGGAGATTATACTTATCAGACGAAAGACAATAAAGCCGTAAAGACTCCTTTTACTGATGCGGAAAAAGCTAAAAAGGAAGATGGAAATCCGGGTAAATGGAGAGCGGAATATGATCCGGTACGCCCGTGGGCACGTAATAACTCTTCTATTAATTTTCCGGTAATGCGTTATGCCGACGTATTGCTTATGATAGCTGAATGTGCCAATGAAGTAAATGGCGGGCCTACCCAGGAAGCAGTCGATGCAGTGAATGACGTGCGTGGACGTGCCGGAGCGACTTTGGTTTCTTTAAGTGACTTTAGCGGAGTAGGAGATTTTCGGGAGTTTGTGCGCGAAGAGCGTGCACGGGAATTATGCTTTGAAGTGCCGCGCCATATGGAACTGCGCCGGTATGGGAAAGATTATTTCTTTAGCCGGATACGGTTGCTGAAAGAACAGGCAACTGATGAAAATGGAAGCAGAATAGGGTATGATTTGACAAATGTAAAAGCTGTTCCGGCTATTAATCTGGAAGAGAAACATTTGTATCTTCCTATTCCCCAAGCTGAATTGAACACGAACCCGACGTGTGGACAAAATGAAAACTGGTAATTCTTAAAAGTAACATTATGAAAAAGATAAATATATATGTGTGGTTATTGCTTGCAGGCGGTTTATTAGCCTCTTGTAATGCTGATACTGTAGATGGAATTGATTTTGATGTGAATCTCCGCAATGAACAACAAGAGATATATGTAGGGGATGAAGTGACATTTGATTTTGATGGAAATCCTGATTATATCGTGTTCTATTCGGGTGAAGATGGTTGCAAATATGCCAATAAGGATCGCTTGAAGGTGGATGTGGAGTCTATGAATTTGTCGTACACGATGAAGCAAGTATATACAAAACCCTCTTATCAGAATCGTGCCAATATGCATATTTATGTATCGGAAGATTTTAAAGGACTTTGCACTGCTGAAGGTATTGAGGAAGCTACCTGGACAGAACTTTCCGGAGAAGGTGGATGGAGAGTCCCTACATGCCCGAATGTAACTACTGAAACTGTTACTGATAATGGGGATTTATCCGGTTATATGGATAAAAAGTTCTATTTGGCTTTCCGGTATGAAACACCGGCTTCAGAAGAATACCAACCCCGTTTTGATATTGAGCCTTTGACGCTGACAAAAACGGTGGAAGGACAGGAAATCAAGATGACTAATCCTGAAAAAGAATTTGGTTTTACTTATGTATTTCCGAAAGGGAAACCGGCAGGGAATTATAATCCGAGTGCGACAAGGCTTCTGTTTCAGCCTTCAGCGGATAATACAGGACTTCCGGCTGAAATATGGGCTATCAGTAAACAACTGGATCCTTCGGCTGTTTCTCCTGACGAAGGAACGCCCATCAAATCATTAGATATGACTGCTTCTTCATACACGTATAAATATATGACTCCGGGTGAATATATCGTGACGTTCGTAGCGCGTAATGCCAATATGTGGAATGTGGAAAGTGTAGTAAGAGAGGTAAAAATAACAGTTAAAGAAAGATGAGGACTATGGTGAGATTGAAGTATTTATATGTAGTGGCCGCTCTTTTTGCCGTTTCGTCGGTGTCTGCACAGAATGCGGAAAGGCAATTGGCTTTTGATAATTATCACCGTTATTTTGAAGAAGCGCAACGGACTTCACTGGATGCGGAAAAGGAGAAAGGACTAAAGCATTTTCGTGATTTTTATGCTGTCACTCCTTACCGCGGCCATGAGTTGAAGCGTGTTATGCCATTGTCGGACATTCTCGCTAACTGGCAGGATGACGGTCATTTCGCTGACCTGGAAGAAAGAGAACAACAAGTGATGGCGGGTAAAGACCAGGGAGCTATTGGAGAACTTCTGTCTGATGCGTTCTTTCGTATCTGGAAGGTAGCGGAAGAGTTCCGTACCGACCGTATGGGATACTCTTTGGATAAGAAAGTGTTTAAAAAGTGTCAGAAAGCAATCCTTCATTATGGTAATCTGGAGGTGAGCCGCAGTAATAGGGTACATCGTTTTCATGCTTCCTGTTTTGCCATTCCCACAGCAGCGGTTAATACTTATTTTTGTTTTTTGAAACAAATGGATAAGGTAGAAACCGGAAAAAATAAAGACCGGGAATTGGCGGATGTTTGTGATATGCTGAAAGTATTGGGGTTGCAGGCGTGGACACAACCGCTTCGACACGATGAAACGGATAAGAATGTAGTGCAGATTGAGCGTTTCCGTCAGCATGTATGGTGGGTAGGTGGCAACGCATTGGCATATCGGTCATTGCTTCCGGTAGCGGTGATGTATCAGTCGGTACCGATGATTGAGCTACTGGCTGAAGTGGCAAAACGGGGAATCGGATGTACGGCACAGTCTGTCTATGATGAGGCTTTTTGGACGGAAGGTTGTACGGCAGACGGAGCCGGCTGGGGACACGGAATGCAGTGCTTGATCTGGGGATATCCTATTGACGGTACATTAAGTGCCCTTGGCATGCTGACTTCTCTAAAGAATACTCTTTGGGAAAGTAAACTGGACAAAGATAATGTAGAAACGTTGTTTAATTATATAGAGGGTAGCAACTGGTTCTATTATAAAGGGTATCCGTTGCCGTATTTAGATAGAAATACTGCCCAATATAATCCCGATAAAAGGGATATCCGTTCTTTGGGTATAGCGAGACAGTTGTTGAAAGACTGGTCGGACTCTTTTGATGCCCGGCAGCAGAATGAACTGAACAGTTTCAAGAAAGAAGCGGAACAGCGGAATATTAATATGAATGGTTATCCTGCCGGATTATATAGCGGGACGCGCTGGTTCTTTAATAATGATAAGTTGATAAAGAAAAATGAACGTTACCACATTTTCGTGAATATGTCATCCGTCCGCTGTGATGGTCTTGAAAGTGCTTCCGGGTTTGCTGATGCTTATAATTTCTATCCTACGGATGGCATGACTTTGTTTCAGAGAAATGGGAACGAGTATGCAAAGGTGATTGGTGCCTGGGATGTGACCGCTACACCGGGAGTTACGGCAAGAGAAGGAATGGACAAACTGGTACCGGTTACTAACTGGCGTGGGTATTGCAGTAAGCATAATTTTGCCGCTGCGGCTACGAATGGAGGAGAGAATGCTGTTGCTGGGTATCTTCTTGAGAAAATGAATGCTTCGGAAAAGGAAGGTGTGAATGATAAAGGAAATAATATCCGGAAAAATGAAGTCCTTTATGGGGTAAAGGCTTACAAATCTTATTTCATGTTGGGAGATTATATGATAGCTTTAGGAGCCGGCATCACTAACTTGAATCCGCAGATGGAAGGAACGATTCGCACGACAATTGACCAGACATTGCACGAAAGTGATGTATTGGCGATGCAGGATGGTAAGCAAATACCGGTAGGAAAGGGAGTATGGTCATTTTTTGTGGGTGGCAAGCCTGTGTGGGTGACGCAAAAAGGTAAATTTTCTTATACTATATTGCCCGAATATACCCGGAATGCTTCTTTTGTGTATGAGACTAAAAAAACGGACTGGGTGGGACGGAATGGTTCCAACAAAGGAAAAAAGGACTTGCCCGGACAAGTGGATATTCTTCGCTTGTGGATAGACCATTCTCGGACTCCGGTGGATGACACTTATGGTTATGTAGTGTATGCCGGCGATGGAATGCCGATGGATAAGTTGCCTTTTCAGGTATTACGTAATGATACGCTGGTACAGGCTGTTGAAAATAATAACGGTGAAGTGGTGGAAGCGGTCTTTTATAAAGAGGGAACAGGATTGAAGACTTCTCGCGGAGAATTGTCTGTTTCGGCTCCATGCGCAATATTGATAGATAAGGATAAATTGTCTGTTACAGATGCGACGATGAATCCGGATTGTAAGGAAATCACAGTCAATTATGGCGGTAAACGGATAACAGTAAATATGCCGCAAGGTATGTTGTGCGGCAAATCTGTGACGGTGGATTTATAGACAATGAATGATAAACTTTTAAATGAATACCAATATGAAAAATAAGTTATTCCATATAATTACAGGAATGTTTATCGCATCCTTTTTCTGTGGATGTGAAAATAGTGATGCGGAAGACAGTCAGTTGGAACAGATTCCGGCTGTATTGTCCGGTAAAGCTTATACTTTTGATCCGGATGCTGAAGGAGAAATCTGGAAAGCAGGTAAGTTTGTCGGCATGTATATGCTGAAAGAGAATACATCTGAGTGTGTGGCACCTTATCAGAATGTGCAATACCAGACAACTGTGGAACCATTGGGCTATTTTACTCCGACTGCCAAAGAGGATGTACTTTATTATCCGCAAGATGGCAGTAAAGTGGATATTATTGCTTACTATCCATGGAAAGAGGATTTGAGGGATGACAGGTATCCGTTGAATGTAGGCAATCAGGCAGCCGCTGCTAATTTTAGCTTTTTATATGCCGGCAATGGTAAGGGGGTAAGCAAGGATAATAATAGGGTGACTTTTGAACTCCGTCCTGTATTGTCGGAAGTTGTATTTAAGTTGATTGCGGGAGATGGCGTCACGGATCAATATTTGGAAGAATCGGTTATCACTGTTGCCGGAATGAATACAAAAGCGGATTTTAATTTAGTATCGGGACAGTTTGAGGCGGTTACTGAGGTAAAAGATATTAGTTTTGTGGCTTTAGAAGATGCCAATGGAGCTTCCGGCCAAGTATTTCCTGCGGTTATGGATGATAACCATGTTGCCAGCATCAGATTACCTAAGATGAATCGGGAATATCAGTGGAACTTGACTGAAGAGATAAGTGAACTGAAACCGGGAATGCGATATACTTGCAGTGTCACGGTGGGACTTAACAAAATAGAGGTTGTTACCGATGAAGAACCGATTGGTGATTGGGGGAATGGCAGTAATAATGAAGTGGCCGGAAGTGAGAACTTAATCGGAACCTTGATTGAAGATTTACCGTTGGGAACAATGGTGTATGGCTTAAACGACCCGTTAGGTAAAATGGAAGAAGGTACGTGGTTCTATACAAGAAATAATGCAACTCCGGACGAAAGTCTTTTGAAATCTGTCGTAGAAAGAGATGAAACAATAGGGCATAATGTTATTCATACTACTTATATCGACAAGAAATCGTGGTTTACTTATTATATGGGCTATCGTATGAAGAATGCGAAAAGGACAAAATATAGAATCACGTTGAAAGTAAAAGGAACGGATGGTAAGAATCTCAGGTGTTTTATCCAGAATGCAAATGGTACGGATTTAAATACTGCTGTATTTGTTGCTTCTGATAAGACAGCTTCTGGAGGTTATAATGGATTTCGACAAGTGAATCTCAAAGATACCTATCAAGTACAGACATTGGATTTTGATTTTTCCAAAATGGTAAAGGATCCATTTGGGCATACGGCGGATGAATCTCGTGAAGCAACAGATAAAGCATTGGCAGATTTCTATATAGGTTTCGGCTATAATAGTGTGGCTAACCTGGATTTCTATATAGCGGAAATTTCTATGACAGAGTTGAAATAGTAATCTTTTAAATACGAACGAATATGAATAAACAAAATATACTGACGGGAATAATAATGGCATCCGGGCTTTTATTCTCTTGTGAACAAGCTGAGATGGAACATACTCTTGGCACATCCAACGCAGGAAAAGAAGTATCTTTTCATATAGGCATCTCTTCGTTGACCCGCACTGCCACTACCGGCAATAAAACGGTTTTTGTAGCAAATGATGAATTAGGTCTTTTTGCAGTCAATCGTAGTGGGCTGAATGTGATAGAGGGGCAGGGAAATTTGAAGTATGTCTATCATGACAATCAATGGGACGCAGAGAAGGCAATCACTTTCCCAATAGATGGAAGTTCGGTGAATTTTTACAGCTATTATCCTTATTCGGCTTCTGTCACAGCTACTACATTTGAACATCAGGTGGCAAAAGACCAGTCTGTAGGAAATGCCTATGACCAAAGCGACCTTCTTTTGGCTAGTCATACCACATCTACTGCGGATGATACATCCATTACCCTGACTTTTGCCCATAAGTTAGCATTGGTAGAAGTCATTTTGCCTTCGGATAAAGTGGGCGTTTCTGCCGAAATGAAGGCAAAACGTACGGTAACCGTGGATTTGTTGAAGCAAACCGCCACGCTGAAAGACGCTGATACTGAAGAATGGATTATTATGAAAAAAGTATCGGATACAGTATTTCGTGCCGTTGTTCCTGCTCAAACTTTAGGTGTGGGGCATCTGATTCGTATAAAATTAGATAGTGGAGGATATTATCATTATAGTATAGATTCCAGAGTAACATTGGTTGCTAATGAAATCAATACATTCAGTATGACTGAGCGGTTGATTTGAAAAAAACAATAGGAAGATTTAATAACTTCTTCCTATTCTATTAATCTTTTCTGCCGTTCTATTGATCAATTCATCTAATTGAATTATCCGGTTGCACTTGTGCAACCGGAATGATACACAAGAGCAACTTGGTTGTTACACTTGTCTGTCCGACCAGTTGCACAAGTGCAATTTGATATTTGCCAGTTAGATACGAAGATAATAGGTGGTATCAGTGGTAATTCGTTGATAATTAGAATAATATGATGAAAGTGCAGTTTTTCTTCAGAAAAAAGCAAAAACATCCTATTGTTTTTTGTGAACTTATCTTAAAAACAAGGCGTTTTCAGACTTAACTGCTTGATTACTACCTCTGCGACATTTTTGTATTTCCCCCTATAATACTTAAGAATAATACAAAAATGTCGCAGCATATTATTCGGTTCGTTTGCAGGCATTTGCCAGGAAGAACTCATTCAATGTATCTTCAAAATTTCCATGAATCAAAATGTGATGATTGCCCAATGGATTCTTCAGGAAATATTCTGCCGGAGTATTCATCCGTATGCGGGCTTGTGTCCGGCACATATTGATATAATTCGTATTTTCGGATAGGGTTCCGGTAGAGAGGTAGTACTCGTCCAGACATTCACCGCCGCACTTTATGATAGTCACGTCTCCTGTCGGGAGCAATCCCTGGATGGCAATTCCTTTTTCCGTTTCGAAATGGTTGCGGATAATATACCTTTCCGTTTGTTTCAGCCCGATGGTACAGTGTGCTAAAATAAGTTCGTTGGTACGTGTATTAATCATGGAAGGATTTGCCATGAATCCGTCTTTTCCGGTCAGTGACTTCACGGCAAGCAGGGTGAATATGGATTGAAGGTCACCTTCGCAGCCTGCCATTATTCCGTCATCGTTCAGCAAGGACAATGCCAGACAGCCGGTAGTGTCAATTTGCTCAATCAGTTTGAAACAACTTAGTGTCAGTGCTTCCAGCTTCTCTTCTTCGCATACTTTCTTGATAGCCCGGTAGAGCCGCATCGCTTTGATAATATCTTCAGGAGTTCCCTCTCGGCAGGCAAGAGCTTGCGAGGCGACTGCGGCACAGGAAGCACCTACTTGATCATCCGTGATTTGTTGAAAATGTTCATAGATACGTTCCAGTGGAATGTCTATGTATTCGATGCCCCAACGGCGTTTTGCCAGCAGATAGTCAACATTACTGGCGACCAGCCAGGATGAAGGAGTGCCGATAACTCCGATACGTTTGCCGAATAAGGAACGTTGTGCCCGGAAATTATTATAAAGTATATGTACACGCTGTATAATGGATGGCAGTTCACCATGAAGGATTTCGCTCTTCATTCCCCTTCCGCGAAGCCATGTAGATATCTCCAGGGCGGCTGCAAGAGAGTTTTGCATGCCATCTGCCAGTAAAATGGCAGGGCGGGGGAGGTTTTCGAAATGTTGGATGACCAGCCTTTCTACTCCACCGGTAGCGATAAAAATAATTTTGAAATCATCACTCGTCAACTTGTCCATATCCTGATAGTCGACGAGTTTTACGGTATAATATTTTTCAAGTTCACTCAAAATCGCTTCGTGTGAACTGCGCAGTGAGACTTGTTTATGAAGTAGTGACGCGAATGAGATAAGGTGTATGGTCATTATGATATTGTTTTAAGTTTTCCGTATGACAAATGTATAGCTTTATTTTCAAAATCCCATAACGTTTTTAACCTTGCTAAGGTTTTTAAAGTTTTTATGTCTCTGTATTCAAATTATTGCGTACATTTGCAGCTCCAAGTAGATAAAGTAAATAGTAATTAAGTAATTTGTAGTTAAAATTATGCCAACCATATCCATTCGCGGAAACGAGATGCCTGCATCTCCTATCAGAAAACTGGCTCCTTTGGCAGACGCTGCCAAGCAACGCGGAGTCCATGTATTTCACCTGAACATCGGACAGCCTGACCTGCCCACTCCTCAGGCCGCGATTGACGCGATACGCAATATTGACCGCAAAGTGCTGGAATACAGTCCCAGTGCAGGTTACCGTAGCTATCGCGAGAAATTAGTAGGATATTATGCAAAGTTCAATATCAACCTTACGGCAGATGATATAATCATTACATCGGGTGGTTCGGAAGCGGTATTGTTTTCTTTCCTTTCCTGCCTGAATCCGGGGGACGAGATTATTGTTCCGGAACCGGCTTATGCTAACTATATGGCATTCGCCATCTCTGCCGGAGCGAAGATTCGCACTATTGCTACGACTATCGAAGAGGGTTTCTCACTTCCAAAAGTGGAGAAATTTGAAGAGTTGATAAACGAACGCACCAAAGCGATACTGATTTGTAATCCGAATAACCCGACCGGTTATCTGTATACCCGTCGCGAGATGAATCAGATTCGTGATCTGGTGAAGAAGTATGATTTGTTCCTTTTCTCCGACGAGGTATATCGTGAATTTATTTATACGGGTTCTCCTTATATCTCTGCCTGCCATTTGGAAGGTATCGAGAATAATGTGGTACTAATTGACTCCGTTTCGAAACGTTATTCGGAATGTGGAATCCGTATCGGTGCGCTGATTACCAAGAATAAAGAAATACGTGATGCTGTCATGAAGTTCTGCCAGGCTCGTTTGAGCCCCCCTTTGATCGGACAGATTGCTGCTGAGGCTTCACTGGATGCTCCGGAAGAATACTATCGCGAGACGTATGACGAATACGTGGAACGTCGTAAATGCCTGATTGACGGCTTGAACCGTATTCCGGGTGTTTATTCCCCAATTCCGATGGGCGCTTTCTATACCGTAGCAAAACTTCCGGTAGATGATTCGGACAAGTTCTGTGCATGGTGTCTTTCTGATTTCGAATATGAAGGTCAGACGGTATTCATGGCTCCGGCTTCCGGTTTTTATACGACTCCGGGTTCCGGCATTAACGAAGTCCGTATCGCTTACGTGTTGAAGAAAGAAGATTTAACCCGTGCGCTTTTTGTTTTGCAGAAGGCTTTGGAAGCGTATCCGGGAAGAGTAGATTAATCATTAATCACTAAAAAATTGTCTCTATCACTTTTCATAGCCCGGCGTATCTATCGTGAAAGCGATGGCGGAAAGCAGGTGTCACGTCCTGCGGTCCTCATTGCCATGGCGGGTATTGCTATCGGACTGGCGGTCATGATTATAGCTGTGGCGGTAGTTATCGGGTTCAAAAGTGAAGTGCGAAATAAAGTCATAGGATTCGGCTCGCATATCCAGATTACCAATCTGGATGCGGCCAGTTCTTATGAGACTCATCCAATTATAGTGGGGGATAGCATGATGGCGGCTCTTGCCGGTTATCCCGAAATAAGCCACGTACAGCGTTTTTCTACGAAACCGGGCATGATAAAGACGGATGATGCTTTTCAGGGAATGGTGCTGAAAGGTGTCGGGCCGGAGTTTGATCCCCGCTTCATGGAAGAATATTTGGTGGAAGGCGAAATTCCGGTTTTCAGTGACTCTGTTTCCAGTAATCAGGTACTTATTTCCAAGGCTTTGGCTACGAAGATGAAGTTGAAGTTGGGGGATAAGATATATACCTATTATATACAGGACGATGTACGTGCCCGGCGGCTGACTATTGCCGGAATTTATCAGACAAACTTTTCCGAATATGATAATCTTTTTTTATTGACTGACCTTAGTCTGGTGAATCGCCTGAATGGTTGGCAACCGGAGCAGGTGACCGGAGTGGAGCTTCAAGTGAAAGATTATGATAAGCTGGAAGATACGACGTATGAAATAGCAATCGACACTGATAACCGGCAGGATGAACTGGGCGGCGTATATTATGTGCGTAGCATCGAACAGTTGAATCCGCAGATATTTGCATGGCTTGACTTGCTTGATTTGAATGTGTGGGTGATTTTGATTCTGATGGTAGGCGTTGCCGGCTTTACCATGATTTCCGGTTTGCTGATTATCATTATCGAACGTACGAACATGATTGGTATCCTGAAGGCTTTGGGAGCGAATAACTTTACGATTCGCAAAACCTTCCTTTGGTTTGCCGTTTTCCTGATTGGTAAAGGGATGCTTTGGGGAAATGCCATCGGTTTGGCATTCTGTATCCTTCAATCCCAATTCGGTATTTTTAAACTTGATCCGGAGACTTATTATGTAGATGTGGTTCCGGTTTCTTTCAATATATTGCTTTTCCTTTTGATTAATATCGGCACATTGTCGGCTGCTGTCCTGATGCTGATAGGCCCTTCATTCCTGATTACAAAAATCAATCCGGCGAGTTCCATGAGATACGAATAGGGTAACTCTCTAAGCTGAGTTTTTGGGAACAGCCCCTTATATTTATCTTCTCATAAAGTCTCCTTTACCACGGAAGAAGCGGCAGAGTTTGAAATTCAATGACTGCATCGGTTGGAGAATATCGAACACAGGCAATGAGAAATAATATTTCCTGTTGCCACCCATCTCTTTGGCTGCCTGGTTGATAATGACGGCTTGCACTGTGTAGCGAATCAGCCAAAGCAATAATGCGATACCTGCCGGCAGCCAATGGAAGCTAAGAATGCCGAATACAATACCAGTGATACAAGCGGCATAGAACAACAGGCGTGACAGGGTTTCAAAACCTAATAAGTAACGTTGCGCTCCACGATAAAAACGTGAAGTAGCTATATAGCTGACTTTTTCCTCTTTCCAGTCTTTATAACGGTAAACAGGTTGTATCCGCATGGTAGCATTGAAGTCCGTTTCTACACGGGTATTGCTGCTGTTGGCTATCTGATTGATAAATAAATCATCTTCTCCGCGTTGCAGGTTCAGATAACTGGAAAAGCCTTTCTGCTTGAAGAATAATTCTTTGCGGTAGGCAAGGTTGCGACCGATACCCATGTAAGGCTTTCCGGCCAAGGCAAAGCCCAGGTAACGCAATGACTGGAACAGTGTATCGAATGCGACACGTTTGTGCAGCCATCCTTTGGTGCGGTCATAGCCGCTATAGCCCAATACCACCTGCGTTTGCGAGGTAAAGTTGCGTGCCATCAGTTTCAACCAATTCTTACTTGCGGGGATACAGTTGGTTTCCGTGAATACGAGCCAGTCGTGTTTGCTGGCTTTGATGCCCAATGTCAGAGCCAGTTTCTTATGGCTGATATAGCGGGCGCTGTCCGGTGTAAAACTGTGGTAAAGATGAGGATATTTCTCTTCCATAAATCCCAGTACATCTTCTGTCTCGTCTGTGGAAGCGTCGTTGATGACAATGACTTCAAATTGCGGATAATCCTGTTCCAGTATGGCAGGCAGGACTTTACGCAGGTTATCAGCTTCGTTGCGTGCACAGATGATGACGGAAAGTGGCGGCAATTCCCGTGTGAAGTGAGCTTCCTCTTTACGTACTGCCTTGTTACGCAGATGTATCCGGTTGTACAAACCGAGATAGTAAATAAGCTGAATGATAAAAAGAACTCCTGCTGCTGATAATGCAATCAGCTCGGCAGTATTGAATGTAAATGCTTCCATGAATTATAGTGTCGTTTTTACGCTCACAAAAGTACGCATTTTTTCGGTAGTTCTTTCATTTTAGAAGAAGCTTATTTCGCGAATCCAGATATTCTTTCTTGAACATATCAACGAAAAGGAAGAATAATGATAGCAACAGCGGCCCGAAGATGACTCCCATAAACCCGAATATCGGCAAACCGATGACTACACCGAAGATAGTGATGAGCGGATGTGTGTCCGCCATCTTCTTTTGAAGGATAAACCGGATAAGGTTATCGGATTGTGAAATGACTATGGCGCCATACGCAAACAGGCCGATTGCATTGAACCAGTCGCCGGTCAGGGCAAAATAGACAGATACCGGAAACCACACCAGTGCGGTACCTACCATCGGGATAATAGTGGCAAAGCAAGTGAAAAAGCCCAGAAGCCATATATTGGGGGCACCAAAGATGAGGTAACCTATCATGGCGACTCCCCCCTGTATAATTGCCAACAAAGGAATGCCTATGGCATTGGAACGCACAATCATAAAGATTTCGTTTGTTACTTCCTGCGTATTCTTGTCATTGAAAGGAAGGATGTCATCAATGTAAGCTTCCATTTTTCTTCCGCCCATGAGCATGAAATAAAGGACGAATATCATGACGAACAGATTGATAGCCAGGCTGCTGATACTGCCCATGATAATTTGTCCGATACGTGGTGCTAAAGAAATGAGAAATGACAACGTATCATTTCCCAAAACGTCGTATCCGGTTTTTGTCTTGATGGCTTCTGCCGTTTGCTGGATTGGTTCGATGAAGGTTTGAGGATCCAGATTAATGTTCTTCAGCAAGTCGACGAGTAACCATACCGTCAGACCCACAGGAGCTAGGAAAACGAGAATTGTTTCTACAATAATCAGTAGTGCGGCAATGCTGCGTTTCATATTTTTCCTGTTTATCAGGTAGCCCATTTGTCCGCGTACCAGGATATAAATGGTAAGTGCGCCCAACAGTCCCCCCATAAAAGGAGTGATTTGTCGGAAAATAATGACTCCCATTAATAGTATAATGATAATGAGGGAATATCTCCAGTATTTTTCTTTCATGCTTTTTTAATGTAATAAGTTCTTTACACAATAACACATAAAAGCATGGAAAGGTTTGTTTTATAGCGGCATATCAATGTGAAAAACTGTTTTTCCGGGAGAGCTTTCCTTGACGGTGAGATGCCCGTCGTGAAGGCGGATGATTTGTTTGCAGAGACTTAACCCGATGCCACTGCCTTCTGATTTGGTGGTAAAAAAAGGAATAAATATCTTTTCCTGCAATTCGGGCGGAATACCCGGGCCGTTGTCCGTAATGTTGATGGATAGGCGTTCATCTTGTTGTACGTGGATATTGATTCTGCCTTCTTCTTTTTCTTCCAGTGCTTGCATGGAGTTTTTCAGAAGGTTGAGCAGGACTTGGGAGAGTTGGTTTTCGTCACCTTGCATATGAATCGTTTCGGGATGGCAGGTCAGTGTGAAGGTAATATTGTTTTCTTTGAAATCGCCGGACAGGAGTTCACGGAGATTCTCCAGGGTTGCCGTAAGTGAGAAAAGTTTCTTTTCAGGTTGTGGCAGGTAGGAGAGATGGCGGAAGGATTCGGTGAATTGTAACAAACGTTCGCTTTGTGCCTGAATGATGCGGAGTCCGCGAACCGCTTTCTCGTTGATGTCCGGATAGGCGGAAAGTGTTTGCGACAGGGAGATAATGGGAGCGATGGTGTTCATTATTTCATGGGTGAGCACGTGGCTTAGTTTGTTCCACGATTCACTTTCCTTGTCGCTAAGTTCGTCGCCGATATCCTTGATAGACAAGAGGGTGATTGTTTCATCTTGTAGTTTCATGTGGTTTTGTGAAAGGCTGAGATGTTCCTTTCTGCCTTTTTCTTGTAACAGGGATTCCAGTTGCCGGTATCGGGTTAATTGTTGGCAGCCCAATAAGGAGAGGGCGGCGCTGTTTGCCATGATTATCTTTCCGGTAGAATCCCATGCCAATACACCGCTGGGCACTTCTTCCAGAAGTGAGCGGTAGAAGTGTTCCTGTTTGGAATATTCTGATTGGGTTCTGGCGAGCAGGAGATTGATGCGGTTGAGAGAGCGGTTCAGCTTTTCCTGTTCTTTGCTGACGTTTTGTTCGGGGAAGTAAAGCATATTGTCCTTATCTTCTATGGCGTCGAAAAAGATACGTAACTTTTGGTTGAATGAATTCAGCTTGTTTACCAGTCCGCTGATTTGGAAGAGGGAACAGGTGATTAATAATGTGCCTGTCACAAATCCGCGTTGTGAGATGATAAGCCAGGCGCCTGTTCCCGAGGTGGCGAGAATAAGTACGACGTGTAGCAGTATAATCCAATAGATGTGTCGGCTGAATATCATGCTGTTCAGGATTTGAAGCGTTTTAGTTTGTTATAGAGTGTCTGACGGCTGATTCCCAGTTGTTCGGCAGCGGCGGTCAGGTTTCCATTGTTTTGCAGGATGGCTGTTTCAATGGCTTGCCTTTCCACTTCTTCCAGATTGGGGACAGTACTGGTGGTTTGCGGTTTCCAGGTTTGTTTTACCAGAATGTCTTTGGGGCGTATCACGTTGCCTTCACATAAGATAACGGCTTTCTCGATAGCGTGCTGCAACTCCCGGATATTGCCTGGCCAGTGGTAGGAGCGTAGCTTCTCAATCGTTTGCTCGTGCATCCGCATTTCCGGACGTTGGTATTTGGAAGCGAAACGGTGGAGAAAGGTTTCGACGAACAGGAGTATGTCGTCACCCCGTTCCCGCAATGGAGGGATTTCCAGGTGGATAGTGTTGATGCGGTAAAATAAGTCCTCGCGGAATAATCCTTGTTTCACCATTTCCGGGATGTCTTTATTGGTGGCGGAAATGAGCCGGATATCAACGGGGATGACTTTATTGCTCCCGATTCGGGTGATATTCCTGTTTTGTAGTACGGTCAGTAATTTGGCTTGCAGTGCGAGGGGAAGATTGCCGATCTCATCCATAAAAAGCGAACTGCCGCTGGCGGCTTCGAACTTTCCCGAACGGCTTTTGTAAGCGTCCGTAAAAGCCCCGCGCTCGTGTCCGAAAAGCTCGCTCTCGAAAAGGGATTCGCTGATAGCTCCCATGTCGATGCTTAGCATTGGGCGGGTATTGCGTGGGGACAGGCGGTGTATTTCCCTGGCCAACATTTCTTTTCCGGTTCCGTTTTCTCCGGTTATCAGGATATTGGCATCGGTTTTGGCTACTTTGTTGACTACCTTTATTAATTGCAGCATGGCGGGAGAGTGCCCTATCAGCATTTCCGGCTTGTTCGGATTGCCGGAGCCGGTGGTTTGGTTCTTTGATTTCGAGGAACTTTTCCCGTTTGATTTATGATTGTATGCTTCCTTTATTTTCTGAACCAGTGTCCGGTTATCCCAAGGTTTGAGAAGAAAATCGGTAGCTCCGTGCTTTAAGGCTTTTACGGCCA
Organism: Bacteroides congonensis; assembly: GCF_900130125.1. Lineage (GTDB taxonomy): Bacteria > Bacteroidota > Bacteroidia > Bacteroidales > Bacteroidaceae > Bacteroides > Bacteroides congonensis. The sequence goes on along the minus strand of NZ_FQXY01000007.1, from coordinate 202,585 downwards.
GTTCCACATCTCCGTAGGCGGTCAGCATCACCACAGGGAGCGCAGGGCGGATTTCGTGAATACGTTTCAGCCAGTACAATCCTTCGTTGCCGTTATTGATACCGGCTGAAAAATTCATATCGAGGATTACAATATCAATGGAAGTGGTAGTGAGCAGTGTCGTTATCTGGTTAGGATTAGCGGCTGTACGGACTGTGCTGAATTCATTTTCGAGCAAAAGCTCCAGTGAAGCCAACACGCTTTTGTTATCATCTACTATTAAAATAGTTCCGGTTTCCATATATGTAAGATTGGGGGTATCTGTCTGGGTTGAATGATTCTCTAAGTTTTCGGGTAAAGATATTCGTTTTTGCTTTTCTCTGCAAGGGAGTGTCCAATAATTAGACATTTTATGATACATTTCTTGAAACATGGCTTTATTCTATGTTCTGTCTAAGGAATATTTAGAGTCTGAACGTTTGATAATTGTTGTTTGCACGCAGGTTGGGCGGCTCTTTATTGATAACGTCCAGATTTTGGACGATATGGTGTGTAATAATTGGACGGAAATAAGATTAGGTAATATGTTATCTGTTTTATAATCAACGGCTTAAGATTTGTGGCATTGTGTTTGCTTTTTTATCTGCGTAACACACAATCCCATATATAATAGTAAAGAATGAGGAACATTTTCTTTTTATTGTTTTTATTTCCCCCGATTGCGTATGCTCAACCGACAATGAGTCTGGACGAATGTATCCGCTTGGCATGGAAGCAGAATCCTTCTATACGGAACAGTGCTATCGGCATAAAGGAAGCACGGGCGGATTATACTGCCGCTATCGGTACATTTCTTCCCCGCATAGCAGCCAACGCAGAAACAGGAAAGCGTTTCGGGCGTTCGATAGACCCGGATACCAATGGATATACGGAAAAAACTTTTGAAGAAGGAACAGTAGGTCTTGATATGACTTTGTCTTTGTTTGAAGGATTCTCACGTATCAATCAGGTTCGTTTTCGGAAAATGAATAGGGAACGCAGCGAGTGGGAACTGAAAGACAGGCAGAATGAACTCGCATATCAAGTGACGGATGCTTACTACAAACTGGTTTTGGAGAGAAAACTCCTGAATCTGGCCCTGGAACAAAGCCGGTTGAGCGAACGATATTTGAAACAAACCGAAGCATTTGTGGAACTGGGCTTGAAATCCGCTTCTGATTTGCAAGAGGTGAAAGCCCGCAGGGAAGGGGATATATATCGTTATCAGTCCCGTGCCAATAGTTGCCGGTTGGCATTGCTGCATTTGGAACAGTTGATGAACTTTCAGCCGGGCGATACACTTGTCATTCAGGATACGATTGCCGAATTGGACAAGCTCCCGTTACTTTCACTGCCGTCCACGGAAACATTGTATGGTCAATCTCTGGAAATACTTCCTGCCATGCGTATGATTGATTTAAAGCAGAAAGCTGCCCGCAAGGAATATGCAATGGCGGGCGGAGCTTTTTCTCCTTCTATTTATGCTCGTTTTACGGTCGGTTCCAATTTCTACAACACTGCATTTTCCGCCAGGCAATTACGGGATAATATAGGAAAGTATATCGGCATTGGTATCTCTTTCCCTTTGTTGAGTGGTTTTGAACGTCTGACGAATCAGAGGAAGCTGAAACTGAACCTGTATCGCCTGAAGAATGAAGAAGAACTGGAGAAGCAACAGCTATATACCGACATTGAGCAAACCCTTCTTTCCCTGCGTGCCGGATATATGGAACATCAACAGGTATTGCAACAGTTAAGTGCGGAGACTCAGGTTTTGAAAGAGTCCGAACGGAAATGGGAGGAAGGGCTTATCTCTGTCTTTCAGTTAATGGAAGCCCGCAATCGTTTTATCTCCGCTAAAGCAGAACTGGTTCGTGTACGTTTGCAGGTAGAGATGATGGTGAAATTGGAGAAATATTATCGGGAAGGAACTTTTTTATAAAAAACAGAATAAATCTTATGGATACACCTATTGAACGCAACTCCGGCATTACCCGCAAACACCTATATATAATAGGAGGCATAGCCTTTGTCATTGCCGTTATTTTATATTTCATGCTTAGAGATACCGCCTCTACCATGACTGTGGAGAAAGAACGCCTGACGATTGCCACCGTTGAGCGTGGTGAATTTAACGACTATATCCGCGTCATCGGTCAGGTAATGCCCAACCGTATTATTTATATGGATGCCGTGGAAGGCGGACGCGTGGAAGAACGTCTGAAAGAAGAAGGTGCTATGGTGAAGGCAGGCGACGTGATTCTGCGTCTCAGCAATCCGCTGTTGAACATCGGCATTATGCAGAGTGAAGCGGATTTGGCTTATCAGGAAAACGAACTCCGTAATACCCGTATCAGCATGGAGCAGGAACGCTTGCGTTTGAAGCAGGAGCGTATCGGACTGAATAAGGACAGGATGGTGAAACAGCGTCGCTACGAACAATACGGCCGTCTGATAAAAGAGCAGCTCATTGCGCAAGAAGATTATCGTCTTGCCAAGGAAGAATATGAGGCAGCCAAAGAACAACTGGATGTCATTGACGAACGCATCCGTCAGGATAATATCTTCCGTGAAAGCCAGGTAAGCAGCCTAGACGAGAATATACGTAATATGAAGCGAAGCCTTGCGTTGGTGCGCGAACGGATTGAGAACTTGAAAGTAAAAGCCCCTATTGACGGGCAGGTAGGTAACCTTGACGCACAGATAGGACAATCAATAGCGGCGGGTGAGCACATCGGTCAAATCATCACCCCTGATTTGAAAGTGCAGGCACAGATTGACGAGCATTACGTGGAGCGTGTTGTGCCCGGATTGCCGGCTGACTTTACCCGTGATGGTGGTAGCTATAAACTGGAGGTGACAAAGCCCTATCCGGAAGTGAAAGAAGGACAGTTCCGTACCGACTTGCAGTTCACAGCCGGACGGCCGGAGAATATACGTGCAGGACAGACTTATCATATAAATCTTCAGTTGGGCGACCCTGCACAGGCTATTTTGGTGCCGCGTGGCGGATTTTTTCAAATAACCGGCGGGCGATGGATGTATGTTGTAGATGAAAGTGGTAAATTTGCTATTCGCCAGCCTATCCGCATCGGACGACAAAACCCGCAATACTATGAGGTCACCGAAGGGTTGAAACCTGGCGACCGGGTGATTGTTTCCGGATATGAGTTGTTTGGTGATAATGAGAAACTAATATTGAAATAAGGTCGTGATATGATAAATTACTTCTCACAAGTGATTCTTTAAAATATGAATAACTAATAAATATTGAACTGATTATGATTAAGACTGAAAAACTGACAAAACTCTTCACAACCGAAGAAGTGCAGACAAAAGCTTTGAACGAAGTTACCTTGCAGGTGGAACGTGGAGAATTTGTAGCTATAATGGGGCCTTCGGGATGCGGTAAGTCCACACTGCTGAATATTTTGGGCACACTTGATTCTCCTACTTCCGGTTCTTATCTATTTGCCGGGCAACAAGTGGATAAAATGAGCGAGAACCAACTGACAGCTCTTAGGAAAGGCAATCTCGGCTTTATCTTCCAGAGTTTCAACCTGATTGACGAGCTGACCGTATATGAGAATGTGGAATTACCCCTTGTTTATCTGGGTGTCAAAGCCGACAAGCGCAAAGAAAGGGTAAATAAAGTACTCGAAAAAGTGAATCTGCTGCATCGTGCCAACCATTATCCCCAGCAACTGTCCGGAGGACAGCAACAGCGTGTAGCTATTGCCCGTGCCGTGGTGACGGACTGTAAATTACTTCTCGCCGACGAACCTACTGGAAATCTGGACTCGGTGAACGGTATAGAAGTAATGGAACTGTTGAGCGAACTGAACCGTCAGGGGACTACTATCATTATCGTGACCCACTCCCAACGGGATGCCATGTACGCACACCGTGTCGTTCAATTGCTGGATGGACAAATTGTAGCCGAAAACATCAACCGTCCACTGGAAAAGAATACATCATCTAAAAACGAAACCGTATGATAGGAAATTACTGGAATAGTGCCTGGCGGAATCTGATGAAACGAAAAAGGTTCAGCTTCATTAATATATTCGGACTGGCAGTTGGTATGGCATCGGCATTGCTGATTCTCACTTACGTGACCTTTGAATTCAGCTTTGATAAAATGCATACGAAGTATGACCATATCTACCGCGTGCAAAGTACGTTCCACGAAGGGGATGTGCTGACCGACTACTGGGCAAGCAGTTCTTTCGGATATGGTTCGGCTATGAAAGAGAACCTTGCCGGAATTGAAGATTATACCCGAATCGGTTCCCTGTTCCAGCCGGAACAAATCGTGAAATACGGAGAACTGACCTTGCGGGAGAATCAGATAGCTTATGCTGAGCCGAGTTTCTTTCGCCTTTTTGATTTCGAACTTCTGAAAGGGGATAAGAAAACCTGTCTTTCCATGCCTGGGCAAGTGATAATTACCGAACGCATTGCCCACAAATATTTCAAAGATGAAGACCCCATCGGAAAGATACTCATCTTTACCGGAACGTACGATAAAATATCGTGTGAAGTGACCGGAGTGATGAAAGAAATGCCTTCCAACTCGCATATACATTACAGTTTTCTGATTTCTTATAAGTCTTTGCCCAAGTATGTGCAAGAGTATTGGTACAAACACGAGGCTTATACCTACGTCCTGCTCGACTCTCCCGAAAGGAAAGCGGAAATAGAGAAAGAATTTCCTGTAATGGCGGAAAAGTACAAGACGGATGAAGCGTTGAAAAACAAGACATGGGGAGTCTCTTTAATTCCTTTGGCGGATATACATCTTACTCCGCAAGTAGGATACGAAGCGGAGACAAAGGGAAACCGTTCTTCCATGATTGCTTTGATTTTCGCTGCCATTGCTATTTTGGCGATTGCCTGGATAAACTATATAAACCTTACCGTAGCCCGCTCAATGGAGCGTGCCAAAGAAGTGGGAGTACGGCGGGTAGTGGGAGCTTTCCGCAAGCAGTTGATTCACCAGTTCCTGTTTGAAGCATTGGTAATGAACTTGATAGCTTTTGTACTGGCTGTAGGATTGATAGAACTGATTCTTCCGTATTTTAATCAATTGGTAGGACGTACCGTAACCTTCTCCGTCTGGTTGATGGATTATTGGTGGATTTTACTTGTTTTTGTTTTCATTGCCGGGATATTCCTTTCCGGATATTATCCGGCATTGGCTTTGCTGAACCGGAAACCGATTACGCTATTGAAAGGAAAATTCCTGCATGGCAAATTCGGCGAGCGAACACGGAAAGTATTGGTTATCATTCAATACACGGCTTCGATGATATTGCTTTGCGGCACATTGATTGTCTTTGCGCAGTTGAACTTTATGCGCAGCCAGTCTTTGGGAGTAAAAACTAATCAGACATTGGTGGTCAAGTTCCCCGGTCATACCGAAGGACTGAATACAAAACTGGAAGCGATGAAGAAAGCAATAGCCCGTTTGCCTTTAGTGCATCAGGTTACTTTTTCCGGTGCAGTGCCGGGCGAGGAAGTGGCAACTTTCCTTTCCAACCGTCGCACCAATGATGCCTTGAAGCAGAACCGCTTGTATGAAATGCTTGCTTGTGACCCCGATTATGTGGATGCCTATGGACTGCAAGTCGTAGCCGGAAGAAGTTTCTCGGAAGACTATGGAGACGATGTGGATAAACTGGTGATTAACGAAACGGCTGTACGTAACCTAGGCTTTACGTCTAATGACGAGGCGATAGGGGAGTTGGTGACCGTTGAATGTACCGATGCTCCGATGCAGATTATCGGGGTCGTGAAGGATTATCATCAACAGGCGTTGAGCAAGAATTATACCCCCATCATGCTGATTCATAAAGATAAGATTGACTGGTTGCCACAACGCTATATTTCTATTGTAATGACTTCCGGTGACCCTCGTGAACTGGTATCACAGGTACATGAGATTTGGAACCTATACTTTGCGGATTCCAGTTTCGATTACTTCTTCCTCGACCAGTTCTTCGACCATCAGTATCGTCAGGATGAAGTGTTCGGTGTGATGATTGGCTCTTTTACCGGTCTGGCTATTTTCATTTCCTGTTTGGGACTTTGGGTATTGGTCATGTTTTCCTGTTCTACCCGTACCAAAGAAATGGGAATACGCAAAGTGCTCGGTGCTTCCCGTTGGACACTCTTTTATCAGTTGGTCAAGGGATTCTTCCTGTTGATTCTGATAGCGGTTATCATTGCTCTTCCGGTAGCCTGGTTCAGCATGAATGTCTGGTTGAGTCATTATGCTTTCCGTACGGACTTGAAGGCATGGTTCTTTATTGTACCTGTATTGCTGATGCTGTTTATCTCATTTATAACAGTAGCTTTCCAGACCATGAAGATAATAATGAGCAAACCTGCCCGTTCTTTACGATATGAATAATCTCTGAATCACTCAATCGGGTATTCGTTAATATCCGATTGATTTATGTTAAATGTTAACGAGTCTGTTGCTTTTATTAAACCATGTTATAAGATGAGCTGCTTCACTCCGAAAATTTGGAGATATGCGGAAAGTACGTATCTTTGCAATGTGTTTTTCATAGTATTAGATTTAAGGTTAACAAAAAAGATTGGCTGTCTGGGATAGATAGCCTTTTTTTATGCCCTTTATTGTCCTTCTATTTTTCACAAGTATATCTCATCTCCTGATTCTTTTCCGTCCATCTCCTAAAATATGTTTTTCAACACATATGCTTATTTTTCTATTATTATCTTCTTGTATTCTAAAAAAAATCTCTTAATATTGCATTTGTATTATTTGTCAGACAAATAATACAAATAACAAAAATCTAATGATATGAAGATAGAAATCAATCAAACAACGTTAATTGACCAGGTAGAAGACAGTCTACTTACCTACTTTAAAAAGAATGATTTGGGACGTGGGGACTCTATTCCTAATGAGAATAGTTTGGCGGCTGAACTGGGAGTTGCAAGAAGTGTGGTTAGAGAGGCACTGAGCCGTCTGAAAATGATGGGGTTGATTCATGCGCGTCCCCGCAAGGGAATGGTTCTGACCGAGCCCTCTATTTTGGGAGGAATGAAAAGAGTGATAGACCCTCGTGTTTTAAGTGAAGAAACAATTTTGGATTTGCTGGATTTCAGAATTGCGCTCGAAATAGGTATATCAAGTGACATATTCCGTAAAATAACTCCCAAGGATATTGAGGAATTGAGTGAAATTGTAAAAATGGGAATTGTTTTTGAAAATAACGAATATGCATTAATCAGTGAATCGGCTTTTCATACGAAATTATATAAAATCACCGGAAATAAAATCATATCCGAATTCCAGGAAATCATTCATCCTATACTTGTCTATGTGAAAGAAAAATTCAAGGACTACTTAAAGCCTATAAATATAGAGATGAGTAAAAGCGGGCGGATAGCTACTCATGCCGATTTACTGGATTTTATCAAAAAGGGGGATGAGAAAGGATACCGGGATGCCATCGAAAGACATTTTGAGGTTTATAAGATTTTCAAAGTAAACCGGAGTCAGGAGTTGCTGGCGGAGAAAGAGGAGAATGAAAAGGCGGAAAGTCTATGAAAAAGCGGCATCTGATAATTTTATGTTTATCCTTAATAGTATTGTCTATGAGTACGTCTTGTTTTAGAAAAGAAGAGAAGAGGATAGAGGCACAATGGGAAAATGCATTGTTGCTTCCGGGATGTGCCGGCATGCCGGAGAATATCGGATTAGCGGGGGCATATTCCGGGATAGTGGAAGGAAAGCTGCTTGTGCTGGGTGGAGCAAATTTTCCGGATAGGTATCCTTGGGAAGGAGGTACTAAGACTTGGTGGTCTGCTTTATATAGCTATGACTTGGATACAAAGAACTGGTCTGTTTTTGATGATTTCCTTGGCCGGCCGCTTGCTTATGGGGTTTCAATAAGTTTGCCGGAAGGTTTATTGTGTATCGGTGGATGCGACCGTGTGCAGTGTAGCAATAAAGTATTTCTTATAAAAAAAGAAAGAGATTCGTTTGTAATAGATTCTGTCAGTTATCCATCTTTGCCGGTTCCGTTGGCTAATGCAACGGGGGCTGTTTGTGGTAATTGTATTTATATTGCTGGGGGGCAGGAGTCTATGGTAAATGAACGGTCAACTCATCATTTTTATATGCTTGATTTACTTCATAAGGAGAAGGGATGGCAGAAAATGCCGGCTTGGGACGGTCCTTCCCTTTCCTATGCAGTAGGCGTGGTTCAAAGCGGGAAGTTTTATCTCTTCAGCGGAAGAAGCTATGCACCGGATAAGGCGATGACGGAATATACGGAGGGGTACGTATTTGAACCGGACAGCAAGCAATGGGACAAGTTGACCGATACTTTTCCGGTAATGGCGGGAACTGCTGTTCCGTATGAAAACGATAAGATAATTTTATTAGGTGGAGTGGAAGAAATGTTGCCGACCTCTCCTGAACATCCCGGTTTCAGCCGTAAAGTACGGATATTAAGTACAGAGACAAACAGATTGATTGATACGATTGATTGCCCTTATCCCATTCCTGTTACCACAAATGCTGTATATACGCAAGATACAGTTTATATTGTGAGTGGGGAGGTACAACCCGGCATACGGACACCGTTAATCTTGAAAGGAATTTTCCGAAAGTGAAATAAAATAATAATCTAATTAAATGCATTATGAAAAATTATGAAAGACTGGAAGGTATGGTTGCGGCCACCTTCACCCCAATGGATGAAAATGGGGATGTGAATTTATCTGTTATTGATAAGTATGCTGACTGGATAGCATCAACTCCTGTGAAAGGGGTATTTGTGTGTGGTACGACCGGTGAGTTTTCTTCGTTGACGATTGACGAGCGTAAGGCAATTCTTGAAAAATGGGTGGCTTCTGCTGCCAAGCGTTTCAAGGTGATTGCTCACGTCGGTTCAAACTGCCAGCGGGACGCAATGGAACTGGCACGTCATGCGGCACAGGCGGGAGCTGATGCCATCGCTTCAATTGCCCCTTCTTTTTTCAAACCGGGGACAGTAGATGAACTGGTTGATTTCTTTGCACCGATTTGCCGGGCTGCCGGTGAGTTGCCTTTCTATTATTATAATATGCCGTCAATCACAGGGGTTAACTTGCCGGTGGATAAATTTTTGGTAGAGGGTAAGAAGAAAATGCCAAATTTGGTAGGTACGAAGTTTACTCATAATAACTTGATGGAGATGGGGGCTTGCATCGACTTGGAACAGCATAAGTTTGAAGTATTGCATGGCTTTGACGAAATTCTGATTGCTGGTTTGTCTATGGGAGCAGTGGCAGGTGTAGGAAGTACGTATAATTATATCCCTAATGTCTACCATGCCATCTTCGAATCAATGAAGAAAAATGATGTGAAGACGGCGCGTGCCTGGCAAATGAAGTCTATTCGTACGGTAGAGGTGATTATTAGATATGGCGGCGGCGTACGTGGCGGTAAAGCTATCATGAAATTGATAGGCATTGATTGTGGCAGTTGCCGGTTACCGATAAAAGCTTTTTCAGTGGAAGAGTATGAAAAACTGAAAGGTGATTTGGATGCGATAAAATTCTTTGAGTTCTAGTGATATGAAAGAGGAGATGACAGTAAAAGTGTATTGCTGGGGTTAGCTACTTTACTTCCTGTCTATCTCCCCCTAATCTAGTTAAATGCGTTCAAATTTACCTAAAATAAAGATACTATGAAAGTAAGTAAGAAAATATTTATCATATTTTCGATGATTTTATTATGGATACCGGATATATCTTTGGGTAAAGATATAAGGTTCGAACTGGAAAGACCTGTCATCCCTGTTTTGGTCAAGAAGCAAATTAATCCAACTATTAAGGCAACTTTGATTCAAACAGACAACCGCCCTTACGTCATTCGTCAAATTGATGTTGACTTGCAGGGAAGTACGGATTTGTCTGATATTGTTTCTGTTGCGGTGTACGGAGTTCATAAAAACGGGCTGATAGATGAATCTCGTCTGATGTGTAAACCGCTACCTGCTGCACGGAAAATATCTTTTACAGATAATATACAGGTGAAAGATGATTCCTTGTCTTTCTGGATAGCAGTGACCTTGAAAGATACGGTTTCATTGGCACACCGTATTAGTGTGAATTGTAGCCGGATAAAAACGAGTCGGGGAGAACTGAAAGCCTTGAATAAGGAGGCTATTCCCCTGCGAGTAGGAGTTGCCTTAAGACAGAAAGGACAGGATGGCATTGTTTCTTCACGTATTCCGGGGTTGGCTACCAGTAACAACGGAACTCTATTGGCTATATTTGATGCCCGTTATGATTTGGCTCGCGATTTACAGGGAAACATAGATATCGCTCTTCATCGGAGTCTTGACAAAGGACTGACATGGCAACCCATTCAAACGGTATTGGATATGGGAGAATGGGGAGGCTTGCCGCAAAAGTTTAATGGAGTGAGTGATGCCTGTATCCTTGTGGATAGAAATACGAATGACATTTATATAGCCGGATTGTGGATGCACGGTGCATTGGATGATAATGGCAAGTGGATAGAGGGCCTGAATGAAAACAGTACTTACTGGATACATCAGTGGCGGAAGAAAGGTTCGCAGCCGGGAACCGGTCTGAAAGAAACCTGCCAGTTCTTGATAACTAAGAGTACGGACGACGGACTGACATGGAGTTTTCCTGATAACATAACAGGCAAGACCAAACGTCCTGAGTGGTGGCTATTCGCTCCGGCTCCCGGAAAAGGGATTACACTGGCGGACGGTACTTTAGTATTTCCTACGCAGGGACGTGATGAGAAAGGTACTGCATTTTCCAATATTACATATAGTAAAGACTACGGAAAAACATGGATAACCAGTAATCCGGCTTACTCAAATGTGACGGAATGTAATGTAGCTCAGTTAAGCGATGGCACTGTGATGCTGAATATGCGTGATAATAGAAACCGGGGGAACAAAGAAATAAATGGCCGGAGAATCTGTACGACAACGGACTTAGGCGGGACGTGGACAGAGCATCCCACGTCGCGGAAGTCATTGGTGGAACCGACTTGTATGGCAAGCCTGCACCGGCATGATTATACTGTGAACGGAGAAAAGAGAAGCATACTTTTATTTGCCAATCCCAGCGATTATAAGACACGGGATAAATTGACTTTGAAGGTTAGTTTTGATGACGGAATGACATGGCCTGAGAAATACTGGATTCTGTTTGACCAATATCGTAGTGCCGGTTATTCCAGTATCACGTCAATAGATGAAAATTCAATAGGGATATTATATGAGAGCAGCCAGGCAAATATGGCTTTTATTAAAATTGATTTGACGGAAATTCTAAACAGGTAGGTCATGAACAGTAAAACTTCAAATATATATCCTTGGGTGGTAGTCGGATTACTATGGGGAGTTGCTTTACTCAACTATATGGACAGGCAGATGCTTTCTACCATGCGGATTCCTATGATGGCAGATGTCCGTGAGTTGGAATCGGCAGCTAATTTCGGCAGATTGATGGCGGTCTTCTTGTGGATATACGGACTGATGAGTCCCATTTCCGGGATTATCGGTGACCGTATGAGTCGCAAATGGTTGATTGTAGGTAGTTTGTGTGTATGGTTCGGGGTTACTTACCTGATGGGGTATGCTACTACTTTTGACCAACTCTATTGGCTTCGTGGAATTATGGGAATAAGTGAAGCATTGTATTTGCCTGCCGCCTTGTCTCTGATAGCTGATTTTCATCAGGATAAGACACGTTCGCTGGCAGTGGGAATACATATGACGGGACTTTATGTCGGACAGGCGATAGGTGGTTTCGGAGCTACTTTTGCCGCCATGTATTCCTGGCATAGCACATTCCACTGGTTTGGTATTATTGGTATTGGCTATGGTGCCATTCTGGCTTTTTTCTTACGGGATAAGGAAAGAGGAACTGTCTCTGTCATACAGGAGAAAGTGAAAAAGATACCGGTTCTGAAAAGTTTGGGTATGTTGTTCTCCAACGTCTTTTTCTGGATTATCCTGTTTTACTTCTGCGTGCCGGGCACCCCGGGATGGGCGGCCAAAAACTGGTTGCCGACTCTCTTTTCTGAGAGCTTGTCTATTGATATTTCCGTGGCAGGACCGATGTCTACCATTTCCATTGCTTTATCTTCACTGTTCGGAGTATTAGTAGGCGGATATATATCTGACCGATGGGTACTCAAGAATGTACGTGGAAGAGTGTATACGGGAGCCTTGGGATTAAGCTTTATTATCCCCTCTTTATTGTTTATCGGATTCGGTCATTCCATTTTCGCATTGGTGATGGGAACGGTTCTGTTCGGCGTGGGCTTCGGAATGTTCGACGCAAATAATATGCCGATTCTTTGCCAGTTTGTTTCAGCCCGTTACAGGGCAACGGCTTATGGTATTATGAATATGTGCGGAGTATTTGCGGGAGCGGCGATAACGAGTATCTTGGGAGAATCTACAGATGCCGGACATTTGGGACGTGACTTTGCGTTTTTGGCAATATTCGTCTTGATTATGCTGGTCATTCTGGTCACATGTCTGCGTCCTAAGACTATTGATATGAAGGATTAATATTTAAAATTATAAGTCATGAAAAAAGTACTATGCATAATTGTCGGTATGCTTTGTCTTTTACCTTTGGAGGCCAAGGTAAAGCTACCATCAATTATAGGGAATGATATGGTATTGCAGCAGAATACCAATGCTAACTTGTGGGGATGGGCTGCCCGTTTTCGGAAAATCACGGTTAAAACATCTTGGGATAATAAAGTGTATACAACCACTTCCGCATCGGACGGTACATGGAAGCTACAAGTAGAGACACCTGTTGCCGGTGGTCCTTATACCATTACTATATCCGACGGAGAACCGGTAACACTTACGAATGTTCTGATAGGGGAAGTATGGTTATGTTCGGGACAGTCGAATATGGAGATGCCAGTGAAAGGATTTAGGGGACAACCGGTAAAAGGTTCGTGTGATGCAATTGCAACAGCTCTTCCGTCCGATAATATTCGTATGATTACGCTTAAAATAAACAGTAGCCAGACATTGTTGGATGATTGCGTGGCAACTCCCTGGATGGAGTCTACACCGGCTAATGTCGCGGATTTCAGTGCCACTGCTTATTTCTTTGCAAACTATCTGCGTAAAGTTCTGAATGTACCGGTAGGTGTCATTTGTTCCAGTTGGGGCGGCTCCAAGATTGAGTCATGGATTAATAAAGAGGTATATACGGAAAAGTTTCCGGAAATATCTTTGTCGGCACTGACCAAAGACCCAAAGGACATTGCCAGACCGAAAGATGAACCTACATTATTGTATAATGCGATGATTCATCCGATAAAGCAATTCACCATTAAAGGTACTATTTGGTATCAGGGAGAAAGCAATCTGAATAATCCGCAGGTATATAGGCGATTGTTTCCGGCAATGGTAGAGTCTTGGCGAAAAGAATGGAATCAAGGTGAATTTCCTTTTTATTATGTGCAGATAGCTCCCTATGATTATGGGCGGAAAAACGCGGACAAGACGGAAGCTGCTGAAATTCGCCAGGTGCAACTGGAATGTTTGAAGGAAATTCCCAATGCAGGTATGGTTGTTACGGCGGATATTGGAAATCGTACTTGTGTGCATCCCTCTGACAAAGCGAACGTAGGGAAAAGGCTCGCTTTGTGGGCGTTAGCTAAAACTTACCAGCGTAGCGGAACACCTTATAGCGGACCTCTCTACAAGTCTTTTACAATAGATAAAGAAAAGGTGGTTGTAGAGTTCGATTACGCAGAAATGGGGATGACATCTTATGACCGGGAAATTGTCGGATTTGAGGTTGCCGGAAAAGATGGTGTCTATTATCCGGCGAAGGCTGTTCTTTTTGATAATAAAACCAAAGTGGTGTTGACCAGTGAACAAGTTCCCGAACCGGTAGGGGTTAAATATGGATTCAGGAATTATCAGCCGTTGAATTTATTTTCAAACTTCGGATTGCCGGCTTCTCCTTTTGTCGCAAAATAATTTTATAATATATGAAACAAGAAAATAGAAAAACCTGAAATTTGAGTTATTAACTTGTAATCTGTAATTTATGTTAAATGCATTTTTATTAAAGAGTAAGCTATTCCGCATATTGGGTATCTTACTGGTTATCCTCTCTTTCTGTATGCCCGTATTTTCGGCTTCACTTGAAGTCTCAGGCATAGAACAAAAGAAGGTAACTGTAAACGGAGTTGTTTTGGACGATACACGCGAACCGTTAATAGGGGTTTCGGTTCTGGTGAAAGGTTCTCAACAAGGAACAGTGACAGATTTGGATGGGAAATATTCCATCACTGCACCGGCAGACGGTATTTTAGTGTTTTCATTTGTAGGAATGGAAAAACAGGAAATACCGGTAAAGGGACGGAACAATATTCTGGTGACGATGAGAAGCAGTTCGGTTGCTTTGTCGGATGTCGTTGTTATCGGATATGGTAAACAGTCCAAGGCAGCGTTGACTGGTGCTATCACTAAGGTGGATTCAAAAGATATGGCTATTTCGCCAACGGGAAATCCGATGTCAATGTTACAGGGAAAAGTGCCGGGAATGGAAATCCGTGTAAATTCCGGTCAACCGGGAGCTGACCCTCAGATTATAGTGCGTGGCGGAACGACTACCGCACCTGAGAGTGATTCTCCTATGGTAATCATTGACGGTGTAATTCGTACTATGAAGGATATCAACTATGCGGATATAGAAACGATACAAGTACTGAAGGACGCTGCTTCGACGGCTATTTATGGTTCAAAGGCTTCCCGTGGTATTGTGATGATTACGACTAAACAAGGTAAAGCTGGCAAAGGGAGTATCTCTTTTAGCTATGGTTTGTCTGTAGACCACCAACCGAAGAGAATGCCGTTGTCCGGTGCCCGTGAATACCTGACCGCAACCCGTACGGCTGCGTTGCATGCGACCGACCCGGACAAATATCTGTCAGGTACGTTTGCGATGAGTACTGCCAACAAACGGAACGCTCTGAATACGACTGCTTTCCTGGATGACTATATCACCAATTATGGTCAGGGATATGTAGAAGACCTGCTGTATAATCAAGGGTGGGAGATGATGGAGGACCCGGCTAATCCCGGCAAGATGTTGATTTTCAAAGAAACAGATTTCCAGGATAATCTTTTTCAAACGCCGGTCAATCATGATTTTAATATAAACTTCAGTGGTGGCAATGAGAAAGCGACTTACTATATGAGTTTGGGGTATCTTACTCAAGATGGTATTGTGGTAGGTACTAATTACAACCGTTGGAGTTTTCTGACAAATGCTTCGTATAAGATTCGCAAGAACCTTACAGTAAGAGGTATGGTAAACTACTCCATGAGAACGACCGCGGGCATTAACGAGAACAATGTAATGTCACGGGCTGCCAAGATGCCACCTACGGTACGCCAATATTATGAAGACGGAACTCCGGCTCCGGGCGAATTGACAAGCTCATTCCGTACCCGTCTGCATGAAGTTTATTATCAGGAAAAAGAAAATAGGGTGAGCCGAATCAACCTCTCAGCCGAACTGGACTGGGAAATTATTCCGGGATTACATCTCAAACCGATGTTCTCGTACACTAATAATGAAGGTAAAGACCATAATTTCGAGAGATATAATGAGGTGGTGAAAAATAGACCGGTGTCCGAAGCTCATAATATGGACTTGCATTATCAGTATGACCTTGTTTTGAACTATACGAAGACAATAAAGGATAAACATAATCTGGATTTGATGGCAGGCGGCAATTATATTTATGATAACTGGTATCGTTTCAGCGGTTCCGGTTATGGCGGAACATCGGATTATATTGAGACGCTGAATGGTATTGCGACAGAATCAGCCAAGACCACTTCCACTTTTGAAGAAAAGAAGATGAACAGTTACTTCGGCCGTGTCAATTACAATTATGATATGAGATACCTCTTCTCCGCAAGTATCCGTTATGACGGTTCTTCCCATTTTGCAGCCAATCATAAGTTTGCTGCTTTTCCGGGTGTATCTGCCGGATGGAATATGCATCGTGAGGCTTTCTTTGAACCTTTGTCGAAAGTTGTCAGCAATTTGAAGCTTAGAGCCAGCTGGGGAAAAACAGGATATGACAATCTTGCGCTGGAGAATACGGAAGGTTCTTATGAAGCCGGTAAGAACTATGCAGGCGAAGCAGGTATTTTGAATACAGTGCTTATGAACCGCAATCTGTTATGGGAAGAAACGACTTCGACCGATTTGGGGCTAGAAGCCGGTTTTCTGAATAACCGTATCAATCTGTCTTTCGACGCTTATTATAAAAAGACAACGAACCGTTTGTTGAACGAGAACTTATGGTCAGAAACGGGATTTGCTTCAATCAAGTCCAATTTCGGTTCTTTGAACACGAAAGGGGTGGAAATAGCCATCAATGCGATTCCCATACAAACCCATGATTTCCGTTGGAATGTAGATGCCAATTTCTCGATTTGGAGAACAACTATCGGTAAGTTACCCAATAATGGAGCAGACAAGAACCGTACCGGCGGTGGAATCATTTTCGACCCGAAGTTGGGAAAATATGTTGAAGTAGGTGGATTTGCGGAAGGAGAACGCTTCGGTTCCCGTTTTGCTTATCAGTTGGACGGAGTTTATTCAACAGATGAAGATGCGGCTAACGCTCCGTATGATGAAGGTGTATCTTCCGGCTGGCTGGGTAAAGGAAAATGTGCGGGTGACGCCATTTGGCGTGATGTGGATGGAAACGGTATCATCAATTCTAAAGATATGGTGTTTGTAGGTTATATTCACCCTGATAAGATGGGGTCTTTCAACAATACTTTCACTTATAAGAATTTTACTTTACGGATTGCCACGGACTTCTCATTAGGAAATGTGATTGATAATCATTTCAGGGCACAGGCGAACGCAAATTCACGGAATAATTTTGCAACGATTCATGATGTAGCCAGTAGCAAGATGTGGCATAAACCGGGTGATATAGCTTCTATTCCCCGTTATGATGTAGAGTCCGACTGGGATAACGGAAAGCGTAATCATGGGCGTCCAAGTAGTTCTACTATTGGTTTTAGTGGCGGTAGTGCCAATACCTTATATATAAAGAAAGGTGATTATCTGGCATTCCGTGAAGTCTCCCTTTCGTATCCGCTGCGTACCAAGTGGCTGCGTGCCGCTAAGATTGAAACGCTGGACTTGACGGCGGCTGTCTATAATTTAGGATATTGGACTGCTTATGACGGACTTACTCCTGAGGTAATTGGTGCTGATGCCGGTAAATATTCCCGTCCGCGTCAGTTTATATTCTCTGTAAAATTTACAATGTAACATTAAAGCAAACGGTGATGAGAGCTAAATTAATAATATTTAGTATAATGACTGCCTGCACCTTAGGTAGTTGTGAATCTATTTTGGAGATAGACCCTATTTCTGAAATAACTATGGCAAATTATTGGAAATCGGAATCTGATGTGAAAGGTTATCTGAATGGTCTTTATTCGGATTACAGAGGAATGACCAGTACCACCCTGTATGGAGAAGACCGTGGAGATGCTATGGTATCGGGAGTGATTGGCGGTGTTTCACGTTCACATCAGCATGAACTGAATGAAGAATATGGATTGGACTGGCGTACTTTCTATGAGAACATTCATCATTGCAATATGATAATCAAATATGCTCCCGGGATTGACTTTGCACTGGAAAATGAGAAGAAACGTATTCTGGCACAGGCATATACTTTCAGGGCAAAAGCCTATCTTACTTTAACTCAGATGTGGGGAGATGTGCCTATTGTCTTAAATCCGACGGAGTCCTATGATAAGGAGTCACGTCCCGCGCGTAGTGCGGCTTCCGAAGTGATGAAACAGATTCTTTCAGATGTTCAGACTGCCGTCGACCTTTTCCCGGAAACGAATATTCCGGATAAGAACCGGATTTCAAGACCTGCTGCTTTGTGTCTGAAAGCAGAAGCGTTGGCATGGAAATATACGGTTCAGAAGAGTAATGACAAGAATGATTTGACAGATGCAATTTCTGCATTGGAAGAAGTGGAAAAGTGCGGTGTGAGTATGATGGATAAATATGCGGACATCTTTGATGTGGCAAACAAGAAGAACAGTGAAATCATTTTCTCTATTTATTTGAAGAAGGATGAATATAACAATATGTATATGTCTACGTTGTCCATGTCTGCCGCGGCCGGACTGCTGACTAACGATATTGTGAACAAAGAAGACATTCCGTACACCAATTCCACAATCGCACGTCACGTATATGCTCCGTCTCCCCGTCTGATTTCACTTTTCAGTGACAAGGATAACCGGGCTTCGTCAGCGTACATCAATGCTGTAAATTCAAAAGGGGCAGTAGTCTTTACTTCACAGAACAAATTCCGGGGGACAGCCTATACCGACGACCGTTATTATGATAATGATATCATAGTCTATCGTTTGGGCGAAGTCAAATTACTAAAAGCGGAATTGTTATGTTACCTCGGTGGTGATAATGTACAAAAAGCTATTGATGCCATGTTCTCTACCCGTAATCGTGCCGGAATCGGAGTTTATACCGGAAGTACGGACCAGAAAGTAGTACAGAAAGAGATATTGGATGAACGGGGCAGGGAATTGTGTTTCGAGTTGAAGCGCTGGCCTGACCTGATGCGGGCGCACCATGCGGGTACCATTGATATTTATAGTTATATTCCTAATCTGATTGGTAAATCCACTCCATTGTATTTCCCGATTTTGAGGAAGATGATTGATTTGAATCCTAATTTGGAACAAACTGACGGTTATTAAAAAGTAGAAGCAATGAAGAATTTAAACTTAATATTTGCATGGGCGTGCCTGTTGTTTGTAACGACAGCATGCAATGATGTGGAGCCAAGCATATCTTCTTTACCGGTTCCCACAAGCAAGCCATATTCTATCAATAGGGAAGGATATGCCTATTTCAGAATCCCTACGATGGTGATTACTAACAGTGGTACAATATTGGCATTTGCCGAGGGACGTCGCAATGGGCCTGAAGATGAAGGAGACATTGACATCGTATTAAAGCGTTCCACGGATAAAGGAAAAACTTGGGGACCTTTGATTACTGTTAAGGATGATGGTGAAAACCGTTGTCGTAATCAAGTGCCTGTCTATCTTCCGGATATCAATCGTGTCATTTTATTATCTTGCTGGAATCCGGGCGCAACGGGGACTAATTCCATATTTATGACTTATTCGGATGATGAGGGATTGACATGGGCGAAAGAAAAGGATATAACAGCTTCCGTAACTCCTGACAAATATAGATGGTATGCTACTGGGCCTTGCCATGGAATAGTGAAACAGTTTGAACCACATAAGGGAAGAATTGTAGTGCCGTGTAATCATAATACCACTACTTCCGGTGCGGGACGTTCTCATGTGATATATTCGGATGATAAGGGAGAAACCTGGCATTTGGGTGGTATCATGGACGTGGATTATACGAATGAAAGCACTGTGACCGAATTAAGCAACGGTGATTTAATGCTGAACATGCGTAAGCAGTCCAATACAGAAAAATACAGAATGGTTTCCACCAGTACAGACGGCGGACTGACATGGAGTCCGTGTAAGTACACTACATTGAAAGAACCCATATGTCAGGGTTCCATACTCTTTTACGGTTTGGGGGATGATGGTAAAGGCATTATTCTGTTCTCGAATCCTGATAGTCAGACCAATCGTAATAATAACACATTAAAGATGAGCGAGGATGACGGAGTAACCTGGAAGAAGCAATATTCCTATACGGGTAGTGATTATGGTGGTTACTCGGATATTGCCCGTTATCCTGACGGTACGATTGGAGTATTATATGAATATGGATTCAAGAATATTGGCGGCATTGCTTTTCAGAATATTGAGTTGTCACAGCTACAATAAAACAATGCGTAGAATTAAAAAATAGATTGATATGAAAAAGAGATTATATTTCTTGCTCGTGTGTGTCGGGCTCTTTTATGCCTGCAAAGACGAGGAACAAGTACTGTTGAATGCGGACTTTATATCAGATAGACAAACCATATCCGCGGGGGAAAAGGTCTGTTTTATGGATAAGTCTGTCGGAGAACCTGTACGTTGGGATTGGGCTTTTGAAGGTGGGGAACCTAGTGTGTCTAATCTGTTCAGCCCGGAAATCGTGTATAATTATCCGGGAACTTATACCGTGAAATTAAGAGTAGGCCGGGGAACGGAAAATGCGGAGACTGAGATGTTGCAATATATCACAGTCGTATATCCTGATGAAATCAGTGTGGCCTTTAAAGCTAATAAAACTCAGGCATTGAGTGATGAGACTATTAGTTTCACCGATTTGTCCATAGGTTTCCCGTCTGCTTGGTCCTGGGAGTTTATTCCTGCAGAAGGTCGTACCGTTACGTCGACGGAACAGAATCCAAGTTTGGTATTCGAGCCGGGAGTTTACTCTGTGAAGTTGACCGTTACCAATCCTAAAACAACGGCTACTCTCACTAAAGAGAATTATCTGAATATTATTGATAAAAACTCAGTAGCGGCAGATATCACGGCAGACCGGCGTATGGTTATAGAAGGTGGAAACGTATCATTTAAAGATGCCAGTTTGGGACGTCCTACTCGCTGGAACTGGACATTTGAAGGTGGAACGCCCTCTACTTCCAATGAACAGAACCCGACCGTTACTTATTCAACAGCCGGTAGGTATAAAGTCACTTTAGTCGCTTCTAATGAATTGAATACTTCCACAGCCGAACAGGAAGGATATATCACCGTATTGTCGGGTAAAGATATTGTTCTTTTCTATCCGTTCGAGGGTGACAGTAAGGATATGGGTCCCCATGCTATTCATCCGGAAATTCTGAAATTGGGAGATAATATGGATGTTAACTTTAATGCTCCCGCCCGTAAGGAAGGGTTTACTTGTGCCGAGTTCAGAAGTAAGGATAATCAGAATTATGCATTCTTGTCGTTGCCGGATAATGATGTGTTGGATTTCCAGGCAACTCCGGTGACTACTTCTTTCTGGGTGAAAACTTCGAATAAGACAGCTACTAATGTGGGGGTATTCCAACATGGAGCCGGTCCTAATGCCAGTGCGGATGGAAAAAATAAGCAGACCTGGTTCAGGTTCCAAAAATCCAGTCCGTTTATAAGATACGTCATTGAGTACACAGGGCTTTCCGGAAACTGGACTGACTTTAAAACAAAGTCAATGACGGATGGCGAATGGCATCATTACGTATGTGTACATACCAATGGAAGTACCTATTTGTATATTGACGGAGTAAAAGAAGCGGAAGCACTCAATAAAGGTTTGAAGCCTGTTGACCGTACGCCTTATTTTATAGGTGCGATGTATAGAGGGGCAGAGGGTTCTCGTTCTTATGAGAATTTTATGGATGGGTATATAGATGATTATTTAGTATATAACCGTGCATTCACGGCAGCAGAAGCGAAAGCGCTTTATGATAGCATGAAATAAGTAATATAATATCCTTTGATATAAGACAAAAGGTAACTAGCTCATCTATATCATGAGTTTGTTGCCTTTTCTTGTGTTATATTTGCTACATTCCTAAACTTATTCTTCGTATATTTGCGAACTGGATATATATTTGCAATATTATGAAAAATATACTTATCAAGATACTCCGTGTTCTGATGCTCTTTATTCTTTTTGTTTCGTGGGGCATCGGCTATGTAATCTATGAAGATACACTGACAGAGTGGTGGATACCTGTCGGAGTAGCGTTAATGATGGCTGCTGTTACATTTCCTTTTTATAAAAAGTGGTCATGGCTGACGGCAGGTGATAACAAAACATTAAATCTTCTGTCTCATTTGGTATGTGTGGGAACTATCAGTTGTGCATTGTTTCTTGCAGGCAACTACTGGTTGGCTGACCCTGCTTCCACACAAGAAGAAGAGGTTATGGTGCAGAAGAAGTATCAGGAGACACATAAGAAAACACGTCGGGTAGGTAAGCGGCGTTATGTGCCGGACGGTGTGCGTAAGGAATATTATTTGGAAGTCGCTTTTGCGAATGGAAATGTGGAAACATTGCATGTATCACTTTCCACTTATAATAAGGCGCGGAAAGGAAAGGCAAAGACACTGACATTACAGAAAGGTTTCTTCGGGCTTCCGGTGATAACAAAAGGGCTTTAAAGAATGATACTTATGTAGGATGGAAATCGGATAACATTCTGCATATATCATCAGGCGTCTTAAAATAATAATTGGCTTTTATACTATCGGGAGACGCTCCGCTCCACAGAACCAATCCTGAATCAACTCCGGCACTTGTTGCACATTGGATGTCATAAATGCTATCCCCGATATATATAGCGTCAACAGGGTTTATCTTGGCTTTGGATAAATATGCCAGTAGAGGGGCGGCCTGAGGTTTATGTTCTACTGTATTATCGGCGCATACAACGGTGGTAAAATAATTAGCCAAGCCTAAGGGGGTGAAGTCTGTATGATATTCCATATATGTTTTGGAAGTGACAATGCCTGATACATACTTATTAGATAATAGATAGTTCAAGCACTCCTTGATACCTTGAAAGGGGTGGATAGTATGGTAATATGATTTCATATTAGTGTCCCATATTTCCAGTCCTCTATCTATATCATCTATTTTTAGTCTCTTCAAAGCGTCTTTGCCTGTAATGCCTAAAACAAACTTCAGGTCTTCATATTGGGGCACGTTTCCTGTAATTTTTGTAATAGTCTTTATCAAAGAGTGGATAACGGCATATTCTGTATCTATTAATGTGCCGTCAATATCAAATATTATATGCTTATATCTCATTGGCTCAATCTTTTATTCAAACAGTACCTGCCAGTTTTTATCATGATAAGCAGAAAAACACATTTTTATTTGTTCTTCATTGTTTTTTTCTTCTGCAAGAAGAGGAAGTTCTTCCAACCTGAAATAATCGCTTTCTGTAGTTTCAATATTAGGTTGGAAATACCCGCTTAGAATTTCACAAAGAACGAAAATCTTGCATACATTATAGGCATAAGGTGGCACGTTGTGCATATTCCTGTCCTGCACAGCAATTATCCGTGTGGCTTCCACTTTCAGTCCGGCTTCTTCTTCGACCTCTTTTTCGGTGTTCGACTTTACGGTCTGGTTTACATCTACCCAACCGCCTGGCAATGACCATGTACCGTTACGTTCTTTAACCAACAATATTTTATCTTCCTTGAATATGGCTGCTCTTGTATCCAACTTTGGAGTTTGGAATCCTGTCTCATTACAAAACAAATCTTTCACTTTTTCCAGTGACAACTCACTTTGTGCACTTATAATTTCGGCTGATATCTCCCTTATCCGTTCAAAACGTTCGATATCAAATACGTCTTTTGAGTAGGTCAATCCTGTTTGGGCAAGGAATTGCAGTTCTTTAGCCCATTCCAGTCATTGGGGTTGCAAAGTCTTATTCATATGATGATTATTATAATTGTATTATTTTGCAAAGGTACGAGAAATGGATCTTTTGATTTTTGCCCTATGTTAAAAAATCAACGCTTTGCCCTTATGCAGCTAAGCGAAGGTTGGGTGATACCTAAAAAGGAAGCTATATAACCTAGATTCACTCTATTGCAAATATCCGGGAAATCTTTCACCAGTTTTTCATAGCGTTTCTGTGCAGGCAGATTCAGGCGGGAAATATGTATATCCTGTAATTGCAAGAAATTCTCTTGTTGCAAAACTCTCATCCAGTTGGCTATGTCAATATGGGTCTTGTATAAGTTATTAAGTGTTTCTATAGAGATAGAATAAGTAAATGTTTTCTCCAAAGTTTCCACATATTCAAATCCTGCTTTGTTGCGATATAAATCCCAAGAACCACAAGTTGCGTCACCTTCCGCAGAAAACCATGTCGTTATTTCTTTGCCATTGTACAGAATATAAGAACGTGTAATGCCTTTTTCTATGAAATAAACTTTCTTGTCCAAATAACCGGCCCGGATAATAATGGTTCTGGCAGGAAAAACTTGTTCTTCGAAGTTGGACTTCAATATGTTTAATGAATCATCCGAAACCGGATAGTATTCTCTTATTTTTCTTATTATATTATTCATATCCGTGTACTTTCTATTCATGTATGATATTGACAAAGTTATGAAACTATTATTGAAAAGCAAGCAAATGTTTATTTCTGTTGTTTACTTGAAAGAGATATATAGGTACGCCAATTATTTATTGAAAAAACGACCTTTCTTAAAAAAGGAATATCTACGCAAACCGGAAAGGCTGTAATTGTATGTCCATACGAGAAATACCAGAATATCTCCGGCATTTGTGAATACAATTTTCTCTCATTATGTTGTTTTGTGTGTTTGTTGAATAAATAGTAGTTCTTTACTGCTTTTTGTATGCTATTTGAAAGGATTAGTTATGGATTCTAGTTTATTCTGTCATACTTGGCTTATCCAATATTCGTGATGAACCAGAAAGAAAATGAGCTGAATAATCTCATCAATAGCTTTCTCACCGATGAAAGGTTGGCTTCCCGGTGAGGAACGAAGTATTCGACACCGAGGAACACTTCGTTTCTTTTAAACCAACGAATGTCTTATAAGTAAGAGTAGATGCATATTTCACGCAGTTTTATACAGAATTAGCCTCTAATTTTGCATGTTGTTGCACTAATTTATACAGTTTATTCTGTAGTTCATTCTTTTTAGAGCAACAGCTTTCTACTGTTATCTTAAATATAGAACATTTGGATTGAAAGTTTCGGCTCTTAATTGAGAAGAATAATAAATGTCTTGCCAATCCCGTATTTTGTCTATAAACGAGTCCCGTTCGTCTCATTTGAAAAACGTGTACTGTCCTGTCCCTTATCTTCGTGTCGAAATAAAAAACAGAATAAGTCATGAAGATGAATAAAACTATGTTATTGGAAAAGATAGCAACCCGTTCGGGAGTATCAGTAGATGAATGTGGGGTAGTGCTTAAAACGTTGGAAAGAGTGTTGAGCGAAGAACTCACACGGAAGATGTATCGTTATGGGGGGTGGATACTCTTATTAATTGCTTTATTGGTGTCCGTAGCTGCTTTCGGGCAGATATCGGAACGGAAAAGCCGCCCTGTTCAGACGATTCGCGGGATTGTTGTCGACGGTGATTCGAAATATCCTATACCGTATGCTACGGTGAAGTTGGCGGGCACGGAAGGAATGGGGACGACAACGGACAGTCTCGGACGCTTCGCCATCCGGCAAGTCCCTGTCGGGCGGCACACGGTAGAAGCGGCTTTTATGGGGTATGAAACCGGTGTTTTTAGGGAAATACTAGTGACTTCCGCCAAAGAAATCTACTTGGAGATACCTCTCAAAGAGAGTGTGAACGAACTGAACGAAGTGGTAGTCCGCGCCCGGACAAACAAAGAAGAAGCTATGAATAAAATGGCTACCACCGGAGCGCGTATGTTGAGCGTGGAAGAGGCAAGCCGTTATGCAGGAGGATTTGACGACCCTGCACGTCTGGTTTCCGCTTTTGCCGGAGTAGCTCCCAGTGTTTCCTCGAATGGAATTTCCATTCACGGCAATGCTCCCCACTTGTTGCAATGGAGACTGGAAGACGTAGAAATCCCCAATCCCAACCACTTTGCGGACATCGCCACATTAGGCGGGGGAATCCTCTCTTCCCTTAGCTCGCAAGTACTCGGAAATTCCGATTTCTTCACCGGAGCTTTTCCCGCGGAATATGGAAATGCCGTATCCGGAGTGTTCGACATGAAACTACGTAACGGAAACAACCAAAAGAACGAAAATACAATTCAAGTAGGAATCATGGGCATTGACATCGCATCCGAAGGGCCTTTGAGCAAGAACCATAAAGCGTCGTATATCTTCAACTACCGTTATTCCACCACCGGACTGCTCAATCTCGACGGGGGAACGATGGACTATCAGGACTTGAACTTCAAACTAAACTTCCCGACGCAGAAAGCCGGAACTTTCTCTATCTGGGGAACCAGCCTGATTGACAAATTCAAGAGCGACATGGAGAAGAATACTGAAAAATGGGAGTATCTGGGTGACCGCAGCGAGTCACGCGACAAGCAATATATGGCAGCCGGAGGTGTCAGCCACCGCTATTTCTTCAATAGCGACGCATCACTGAAAACAACCGTTGCCGCCACCTACTCGCAACTGGACGGCGGGGCGTCCATGTTCAATGATGCTTTGGAAACCACTCCCTATATGGACTTGAACTCAAAACATACCAACCTGATACTGACCAGTACCTTCAACCACAAATTCAGCAACCGGTTCACCAATAAAACCGGCTTCACCTACAACGCCATGTTCTATAAGATGAACCTCGCCATTGCCCCTTATGAAGCCCATTTACTGGAAACTGTCTCCCAAGGCGACGGCCATACGAGCCTGATTTCCGCCTACAACAGTTCTTCTGTCGGATTGGGCGACCACTGGACTCTCAACGCCGGCATCTACGGACAATTTCTGACCCTGAACAATCAATGGTCTGTCGAACCCCGTGCCGGTCTGAAATGGCAGGCCACCCCGAAAGCTACTTTTGCCTTAGCCTACGGAATGTACAGCCGCATGGAAAAAATGGACGTCTATTTTGTAAAGACGAAAACCACAGGGGACAAATCCGTCAACAAAGACCTCGACTTCACGAAATCCCAACACGTCATGTTGTCTTTCGGCTACAAGATTTCCGACCGTATAAACCTGAAAATAGAGCCGTATATCCAGTTCCTGCACGATGTCCCCGTAATGGCGGACAGCTCTTATTCCGTGCTCAACCGTTCCGACTTCTACGTAGAAGATGCATTAATCAATAAAGGAAGAGGGCGTAATGTCGGAATCGACATCACATTGGAACGTTTTCTGAATAAAGGACTTTATTACATGATTTCCGGCTCCTTGTTCGACTCCCGCTACCGGGGTGGCGACGGAAAATGGTACAACACGAAGTTCAACCGTAATTATGTCATCAACGGACTTGTCGGCAAAGAATGGATGTTGGGACGCAACAAGCAGAATATTCTTAGCGTCAACCTGAAACTGACATTACAGGGCGGCGACCGCTATTCCCCGATTAACGTGGAAGCAACGATGAACCACCCTGACAAAGAAGTACAGTATGACGAGACAAGAGCCTTTTCCAAACAATATTCGCCCATGCTTATCGGCAACTACACCGTCAGCTACCGTATCAACAAGAAAAAAGTATCCCATGAGTTTGCCGTGAAAGGACTGAACTTTACCGGAGCGAAAGAGCACTACGGACATGAATATAACATGAAAACCGGAAAGATTGATGTCAGCGACGGCTCCACGATACTGACAAATGTGAGTTATAAACTTGAATTTTAGCCAGACAGTATGGAGCCCGACCGGAAAAAAGTTTTATCTTCGTCCCTTGGAGATAAAACACTTCCGGCTGTGGTCTATTCTACGTTTAGAAAAGGATATTCCGGAATACTAAATCCCCGTAATAAAATATATGGTAACTGAAACTGCAATAACAGACAATAAATCTACCTTTTTATATAGATTCCTCGTCAGTCCGGAACTTCGATGGGTGCGCTATTGGGTGCTCATAGTCATACTGGCTACTATTTCCTTCAATCAAGTTTTTATTATATTCATTGATTATCTGGAGGTACTGGGAGGATGGATTTATGCATTTACTTTCTTGTATCTGCTGACTTACATAGGAGTCGTTTATCTGAATCTTTTCTGGCTCTTTCCGAAATTCCTGTTGAAAAGGCATTATCTGAGTTACATGGTCTTACTCTCAGTAGCAATGATGATAGCCTTGGCAATACAAATGGCAACGGAATACATATCTTACTCCTGTTGGCCGGAACTTTACGAACGGGCTTCCTATTTCTCCATACCTATGGTGATGGATTATATATCGTCTTTCATGTTGTCCACGCTCTGTATGATAGGAGGAACCATGACCGTCCTTCTGAAAGAATGGATGATAGACCACCAACGCGTCTCGCAGATGGAAAAAGCCCACGTACTTTCGGAAGTCGAACAACTGAAAGAACAAGTCAGCCCCGAACTCCTTTTCAAGACATTACATCACTCAGGAGAACTGACTTTGAACGAACCAGAAAAAGCATCGAAAATGTTGATGAAATTAAGTCAGTTACTCCGTTACCAACTATATGATTGCAGCAGAGCAAAAGTATTGCTTGGCAGTGAAATTACTTTCCTGAATAATTACTTGACTTTGGAGCAGAGCTCACAGTCACAGTTCAGTTATGAATTCCTTTCGGAAGGAGAGGTGAACCGGACATTGGTTCCACCTTTGCTTTTCATTCCTTTTGTACAACATATCGTAAAATCAATCAATGAACGGCGGATATCAACCCCTGTTTCTCTCAAAATCCATTTGAAAGCGGAAGGGGACACAATAACATTCACCTGTCTTTGCCCGCAAGTGAATATTCCGTCAGATAAAGGACTTGGAAGAATCCGCCAAAGACTGGACTTATTATATGGCAATCGTTACGGACTATTCCTGACAGCAGAAAGCATTAGGTTGGAACTGAAAGGAGGTGAAGCATGAACCTGAATACAGAACATAGAAGCATGGAAGATAAAAGCGTTACAGCTTTTCTGTTAAGTCCGCATTACTGGACATACAGACATCTGTTACTGCAAGTGATAGTTCTTCTGATGACTATTAATGTCTTTTGGTACGAACCCTTGCAGGCAGTTCCTTTTTGGCGGCGTTTTGGTGGATTTCTGGCATATTTTGCTTCCATTAATACGGTAATCTATATGAACCTGTATATATTGGTACCCTGTTTTCTGTTGAAAAACCGTTTGGGTCGCTATGTCTTGACGGCTGTCCTGACAAATTTGGTAGTCATAGTTTTCATTTCAGTTACCCAGGGCTTGCTTTTTGAAGTGATTCTGCCCGGAAAAGACCCCGGCAGATTTGCGACTTTCATCAATACTTTTTCAGGCATACTTACCATTGGGTTCGTCACGGCAGGTTCGGCGGCCATATCACTGTTTACCCATTGGCTGCGCTACAACCTGCGTATTGATGAACTGGAATCCACCACCTTGCAATCCGAACTGACGTTTCTCAAAAATCAGATTAATCCGCATTTCCTTTTCAATATGTTGAATAACGCCAATGTCCTGATAAAGAAAAACCCGGAAGAAGCTTCCAAAGTACTGTTCAAACTTGAAGATTTGCTGCGCTATCAAATCAATGACAGCTCCCGCGAAAGAGTCTCGTTGGCTTCGGATATCCGTTTTCTGAACGATTATCTGAACCTCGAAAAGATACGCCGTGATAATTTTCGGTTCACATTAAGTCAGGAAGGCGAGACAGATTTCATTTGGATTCAACCCTTATTATTTATCCCTTTTGTAGAAAATGCAGTAAAACATAGTTTCGATAGTGAGCACCCATCGTCTGTTCGTGTCTTTTTCAAAGTAGACGATAACCGGTTGGAGTTTCACTGCGAGAACTCCAAACCATCTGTTGCCGCAAGCAAAGGCAAGGTGGGCGGAATCGGGCTTGCGAATATTCAGCGCAGATTAGGGTTGCTGTATCCCGAACGCTACCGGCTGGAACTAAAAGAAGATGAAAACCGTTATTCCGTAATTTTAAGTATAACATTATGAATTGTATAATTGTAGATGATGAACCATTGGCACGCGAAGCCATGAAGTTATTGATAGAAGAGACGAGTAATCTCCAGTTGGCAGGTAGTTTTAACAGTGCCGCTACCGCTTCCGACTATATGGAACAGCACGGAGTCGATTTAGTCTTTCTGGATATTCAGATGCCGGGGATTACGGGAATTGAATTTGCACGGACGATTTCCAGGCGGACATTGGTTATCTTCACCACCGCCTACACGGAGTACGCACTGGACAGCTACGAAGTGGATGCCATAGACTATCTGATAAAGCCTGTCGAACAGGAACGTTTTCAGAAAGCTATGGATAAAGCACTGGCTTATCACTCCCTGTTATTGAAAGAAGAAAAGGAAGCTATCGAAACAATTGCCGCCGCCGAATATTTCTTTGTAAAGGCGGAGCGCAGGTATTTTAAGGTCAATTTCTCCGATATTCTCTTCATCGAAGGATTGAAAGACTATGTCATTATCCAACTGAACGACCAGCGTATCATCACCCGTATGAGCCTGAAAGCCATATTCGACCTGTTGCCTGAAGCCGCTTTTCTGCGGGTGAACAAGTCATATATAGTCAATACCGCCCACATCGAATCGTTTGATAATAATGATATATTCATAAAATCGTATGAAATTGCTATCGGAAACAGCTATCGTGACGACTTCTTCGAGGGCTTTGTGATGCGGCAACGGAGATAATGTTTTATCTATAACTTTAAGCAGAATCTATCAGTCGGCATTTTCACTACACTGTGACTTTTCTACGTAACATTTCAGTTGTTTCTTTATCTTCGAGTAATGAACAAATCCGAAGAAAAACAGAATGATACCTGCTATGATGCATACCCACGCCAGTCCGTTCAGTTGCGAGATACTGTCAATCTGAAGTATTCCGATTCCTGCGGTGAGGAGATAAAGGGAAGTGCGGATATAGGCAAACAGAGTTCTGACGTTGGCTAATCTCGTTCTCTCTATTGCCAGATAATCACGAAGTATCAAATCTTCGTCTTTGAATTTGTTGGTAGATTCCTGCATACTTTTCAATGTTTACTTATTAGTACATATTGGAGTATTGGGGCTTTATTGTAATAAACACGAATGTGCACAAATATGTTTGTTTTTATGTTATGAATACTCCTGTTTAAAGTACAATATGTAATAAAGGACTAACCCTCTGTCAATCTTCAAAAGACTGACAGAGGGCAGTTACCATGACGAGAAAAAAGTCGAAGTTTATTGCTTTGCTTCGTTATCTTGTTTCAACAGAAATTCATCAATAGCTTTCTTTAGCTGGTCTTTGGGCAAGGCACCCTGCATGATTCTAGGTTCTTCCTTCATCGGAATCATCAAAAGGGTAGGGATGCTGCGGATACCGAATGCAGCGGCCAAATCTTGTTCTTTGTCTACATCAATCTGATAAATATCCACTTTTCCGCTATACTCTTTGCTGAGTTCTTCCAAAATCGGATGCATCATCTTGCACGGTCCGCACCAGGTAGCGTAGAAGTCTACGATGGCAGGACGGCTGCCTTCAAATTTCCAATCTTTGGGACTGGCTTCATAATTATATACCTTCTTTAAAAAATCCGCTTTATTTAATGCTACTACTTCCATTTTACTGTCCTCCTTGGTTGATTCATTATTCTTTTTATTTTCTCCGCTGTTTCCTGCGCAAGCTGTAGTTGCCAGTACAATTGCGAAAACGCTCAATAATCCTTTCATTAATTTCATAACTCTTTTTATTTGTTTTATCTGATGCAAAGATAGGTGATATAAAGGGGGTGGGAAATAGCAATTTCCCCGAATTACTTGGCTAAACTTCCCATAAAGTATTATCGGATGCTAAAATATGTCTTTTAATCTTTGGAAGATATAAAAATAAGCATTACTTTTGTCGCGATAAAATGAGTATTCACCCTTTAAAATTGATGGAAAGGGTATTAATTATGCTGGAACGATAATATTTTCAAATTAGGACTAAGTTGTCTCGTCGGGAAGATGAGGCTTTGCAACATTTTGTTTTCTTACACATGCCGCTACTCTACTATTATGCGGTAATGGTTGATTAGTCCTGCAATCACATTTTTTATTTTTAAAATTAATCACTTCAATGCGATGGATGGGTATTTTATTTCCGTATCCAAAGCATTGGTATCACGTGTATTACCTTGCTTTCTGCCTGTATGGCGGACAGGGAGTGTCGTATGCGAATGTAAAAAAAGTATGGGAATACGATTAAAAGATTTAAGTAAACTGGGATATCGGGATAATGTAGCTCGTAGTCTGGTAGTGGACATTGTAAGCAAACATTGCAAGCATGACACCAAAGAACAGATTGAAATGACATTGAGCAATATACTCCGGGAACCCGAATCTTATAAAAACAACGAAATTTGGAATAAACTTGCCGAACGCCTTTCGCCTACAAGGATAGCGAAGGACTTTAGGGCTTATGATTTATCGGACGAGCCGCTGATGTATAAAACCTACGGGGGAAAATTCATCGAGACGCTCGCCAAACAACAAATGAACCTGGCGATGCGTCTGCCCGTAACGGTAGCCGGAGCACTGATGCCCGATGCCCATGCCGGCTACGGATTGCCTATCGGCGGGGTGCTTGCTACGGACAATGCGGTGATTCCGTATGCCGTAGGGGTTGACATCGGCTGCCGGATGAGCCTGACGGTATTTGATGCCGGTGCGGATTTTTTGAAACGGTATTCGTATCAGATGAAGGAAGCCTTGAAGGATTTCACCCATTTCGGTATGGACGGCGGATTAGGCTTTGAGCAGGAGCATGAAGTGTTGGACAGGGAAGAATTCCGTCTGACCCCTTTATTGAGGGATTTGCAAGGAAAGGCGGTACGTCAGCTTGGAAGTTCCGGTGGTGGAAACCATTTTGTGGAGTTTGGAGAAATTGCTCTGCAAGAGCATAATGTGTTGAATCTTCCCGAAGGAAGTTATGTGGCTTTATTGTCACATTCCGGTTCGCGTGGACTGGGAGCCGCCATTGCCAAACATTACAGCCTGTTGGCACGCGAAGTATGCAGGCTTCCCCGTGAAGCGCAGCATTTTGCTTGGCTGGACTTGGATTCCGAAGCAGGGCAGGAGTATTGGATGAGCATGAACCTGGCAGGTGACTATGCCCGTGCCTGTCACGAACGGATTCATCTGAACCTGGCGAAAACATTGGGATTGAAACCGCTTGCCAATGTCAACAATCATCACAACTTTGCCTGGAAGGAAGAAATTGCTCCGGGACGTATGGCAATCGTGCATCGCAAAGGGGCTACTCCGGCACAAGAGGGACAACCGGGATTGATTCCCGGCAGCATGGCTACGGCAGGATACCTCGTCTGTGGCAAGGGAGTGGAAGACGCTTTGAATTCTGCTTCTCACGGTGCAGGCAGAGCCATGTCCCGCCAAAAGGCGAAGGACAGCTTTACGCAATCGGCTTTGAAAAAGATGTTGTCACAAGCCGGAGTGACCCTGATTGGTGGAAGTGTGGAAGAAATGCCGTTGGCATACAAGGATATTGACCGGGTGATGCATATGCAGGAGACGTTGGTGGAAGTACAGGGTAGATTTATGCCTTGTGTTGTACGAATGAATAAGGAGTGATGCGATGAGATAATTTAGTAATTAAAAAAAGAAGAAAATGATATCAGAGAAATATGGTCGTACCTATCACTATCCGTTCTCTCCCGGAACGACTAGTGATGACCGGATTAATCATACGTATTGGGAGGACATCCAACGGATTGGAACATTGGTACATACCGAAAAGTTGGACGGAGAGAATAATTGTTTGAGCCAGTGGGGTGTCTTTGCCCGTTCGCATGCTGCGCCGACCACTTCACCGTGGACGAGGCAACTGCGTGAACGTTGGGAACTGATAAAGAATGATTTGGGCGATATAGAAATCTTCGGAGAGAATCTGTATGCCGTACATTCTATTGAATATCAGCGGTTGGAAGCACATTTTTATGTATTTGCGGTTCGTTGCATGGATAAATGGCTGTCATGGGAGGAAGTGAAATTCTATGCAGCTTTATTTGATTTACCTACTGTTCCGGAGTTGGTGATAGAGCCTGTTTCCGGTTTGATGCCAGAGCTTTTGAAACAGGAAATCATTAATATGTCACAAGAACCGTCAGTTTTCGGTTCTTGTGACCCGTGGACAAAAGAAACTTGTACCCGTGAAGGAGTAGTCAGCCGTAATATAGAAGAATATCCGGTCAGCGAATTTATGCATAATGTATTTAAGTATGTGCGGAAAGGGCACGTCAAGACAGATGAGCATTGGACGCGTAACTGGAAGCGTGCCCGGCTTACCTGGGAGTTTACTAATGAAAAGGAGAAATAATTATGGATTGGAAATTGATAGAAGATAAATCGTGTAGCTCACTCGAACAACAGTTCGGGTGGGTGCGCGAAATGAATACCGTTCCGCAGGATACTCGTTATCATGCGGAAGGGAATGTAGCGGTACACACCCGTATGGTGTTGGAAGCATTGCAGCAATCTGCTGCTTATCAGTCTCTTTCTGCTTTGGAGAAAGAAATAGTATGGGCAGCCGCATTGTTGCATGATGTGGAGAAACGTTCGACCTCTGTGGATGAGGGAGAGGGGAGAGTGTCTGCCAAAGGACACGCCCGGAAAGGAGAATATACTGCCCGTACTATTTTATATCGGGATTGTCCTGCTCCCTTCCGTATTCGGGAACAGATTGCGTCTTTAGTTCGTTATCATGGGGTACCTATTTGGATAATGGAAAAGCCGGATTCTGTAAAAAAGCTCTGCGAGGTTTCTTTACGGGTGGATACTTCATTATTGAAAATGTTGTCCGAAGCCGATGTCAGGGGACGTATCTGTGACGATAAAAAAGAGTTGTTGGAAGCTGTGGAACTATTTGAAATTTTCTGCCGCGAACAGGATTGTTGGAACAAACCGAGAGAGTTTGCCACTGATTATGCACGCTTTCATTACTTCCATACAGAAGGCGGTTATATTAATTATATCCCTCACGAACAGTTTAAATGTGAAGTCACGATGTTGTCAGGGCTTCCGGGAATGGGGAAAGATTATTATATCCAATCTTCCGGCATGGATATGCCGGTGGTGAGCCTGGATGCCATTCGTCGGAAGCACAAATTGAGTCCTACGGATAAATCAGCGAACGGGTGGGTAGTGCAAACGGCAAAGGAAGAAGCACGGACGTATCTTCGTAAAGGGCAGGATTTTGTTTGGAATGCAACAAATATTACCCGTCAGATGCGGGCGCAACTGATAGACTTGTTTGTGGATTATGGCGCAAGAGTGAAGATTGTATATCTGGAACAACCGTATCACATTTGGCGTCAACAGAATAAGAGCAGGGAATATGCACTTCCCGAATCTGTACTGGATAAGATGCTGGATAAACTGGAGGTTCCCTTGTTGACGGAAGCGCATGAAGTGGTGTATCATGTGGTATAGTCAAGGAGTATTATACTCCGGCTTTTCAAACTATTCGCAAATCAATTTGCAGGATATTAGGAGAAAAGCCGGAGTTATCTATTTATTTCTTGAGTATTCTCTTTAAATAGTCGGTATTCGTTAAGTTCACTGTTTCGAAAACACCTTTATAAAACACGGCGAAGTTATTGAATACGCAAGGTAACTCCTTTGCTTTTTGTAGCGTATCCACTTGGATGAAAGATACAGGAACGTCATTTGTTTCACAATACTGTTTTATTCTGTCAATGTATTGAGAGATATAAGGGCATTGCATATCATGATAAATCGTCAACTCTTTGTTTTCAATTTCTAGCTTCTTGGCGTTTGGCGCAAACTTGGGTGTTGTTCCGTCAAAAGAGAGAGCAAGCAATTCATATCCATTATCAGTAGTATCGACAACTTTGAAGCCGAACTTCCTGGCAAATGCCTGGTCAGAAAGCCAGTTCTTTTGTTTTTTTGCCCCAAGCATACAAACACCGGATTTACCTTTCTCTTTCGCATCAGCCAGACAATACTCCATAAGCGATTTCCCATACCCTTTTCCTTTGGGACTACCCAGTACCCATAAGCAATACAGATAATAATAGTTGTCGCCGACAATAGGAACCCAAGCTGTTTCGAGAGGAGCATATTCAATAAAAACCGTAGCTTTTGCATTTAATTTTCTAAAGACATGACCTTCGTTGAGCCGGTCGGAAAGCCATTGGCGTTTGGCATCAATACCCGGATGAGACTTCTTGCTGCGGATAATGCAACATAAATGTTCGTTGGCAAGGTTTTCATTCGTCAGGTTTATAAAATCAGTATTCATGTGTACGTTTGTTTTAAGTTTGGACATTATAAATAAGTAAGATGTAATTGAGACTGTCTATCATTGTTGATTGATTATGAATACAAATGTAGCGAATTTATGTGATATTAATAACCTTATCGTTGACTATCCTTTTCCTTTAATTCTTTCTAGGAACAGATAAATCAAAAACACCTATTTGAATATGAGGCAATATTCCTTCATCTTTTGTTGCAAAAGCCGATGGATAGGTCGATATAGGGTGAAGGGGGAACTCCTTCACCTACTTTTCACCAGTGTGTCCGTTTTGTGAATCTAAAGCTATGCTTTAGAGAGTGTAAAGCATAGCTTTAGCCTGCCTAAAACGATGCTTTTCAAAAGTCAAAGAGTTTGTTTCAATCATTTAGCGTCTTTAAAATAAATATCCCAATGTTTGTTTCAACTATCAAGAAGAAAATATGGAAGCTATGAGCATAATAAATTTAGCTATAAGCATATTCCGATTTGCTATAATGAAAAATAGATTTGCTATAATGAAATCGGGAGTGAACTCCCGGTGAAGGACTGCCCTTCACCCGCAAATACTGATGAACAGGGAAAGGTGAAGGGGGAATACAAAGTTTACCTAAAGGCGATACTAACTGAAAATATAGACGATAATTCCTGTAATTACCACATAAGCTAATGCGTACGGAATAGCTGCTTTCAGGATTTCACCCTCTTTGCCCTGCTGGTTTCCGGCAGAAGTGGCGATGGCGATGCTTTGCGGGGAGATAATCTTACCGCCCGTAGCGCCTACCGTATTTGCAGCAGAGAGCCAATCGGGGCTGACATGAATTTGTCCCGCTACACTTGCTTGCAGTTTGCCGAAAAGGATATTGGATGAGGTGTCGCTTCCGGTAATAAATGTACCGAGACAACCGATGACTGGTGCGAATAGCGGATATAAACTTCCCGTAGCAGTGGCGAGTGCCGTGGCAATAACGGCAATCATTCCCGAAGCGTCCATAATGGTGGATAATCCAACCAGGCAGATAACCGTGACGAAAGTCTTTTTCAACTGTTTTACCGTATTCCAAAGTACGATGAACAAGTCCTTTACTTTTGCTCCCTGTATCAATCCGCCGATGAAAGTACCCACGAAAAGCAATACTCCCGCATGAGTCAGCCATGAAATCGTATAATTTACGGTGGAAGCATTGACAGGCAGGCTGATTCTCGTTATCCAGTTATTCTCTAATGTGTGGCGCAATCCCGGAAATAGCGGGCTTGTGAGAATAATAAGGAAGAGAATAAGCAAGTAAATGCTCCATGCATTCAGAATATCTTTCGTCTTCAACGAGCTTTTCTGTGCCTTTTCTTCTTTGGATGCAGTCAGTTTGCCATAAAGAACGATGACGATGATAGACAGGATACTTCCGATGATAGCCGGAGATTCCGCTCCCATATATCTGGCTGCGAGGTATTGGCTGGCTAAAGAAACACTGCCTACCAATAAAGCCAGAAACAGATTTTTGGGGAGTGATTTCAGTTTGGGGTCGGTAAGGAAAAGCAGTACAAGCGGAATAAGGAACATGAGTACTGATAATTGCAGTACGACGTTGGTACTAAGATTCAAAACATCCAGATTCGTCTCCTTTGCCAGTACGAGCACCGGAGTTCCGATAGCCCCGAAAGCGGTAGCTACACTATTCGCTATCAGGCTGACCGTGGCCGAGAATATCGGCTTGAACCCCAGACTGATAAGAATCGCTGCCGGAATGGCAACTGCCGTACCGAATCCCGCCATCGCTTCCAACAATCCCCCGAATCCCCAAGTCAATAGCAATACTTGAATACTCTTATCAGTGGAAATGGAAGCAAACTGCTGTTTTATAATCTCCATTTTTTCTGTTTTCAGTAATACGTTGTAACTGAAAATTGCCATCAGTATAATGATTAAAATAGGGGAGACTGCTTTTAACGCTCCATATAAAAAGGAATAAAACAAATTATCCACAGAAAAGGCAAAGCCGAAAAGCGCAATCAGCATGGTTACAACTAAGGAAATGATACTACTTTTGTCGCCCGACATTTTGAAGAATGCCATTAATATGATTAATAACAATACCGGAATGATAGCAAGAATCAAGGTCATAGTGTTCTGGTTTTAAAAAGTGAGACGTTCATTTGTTATGAGTATAACAAACAAACGCCTCACTTGGGTCGATGCGGTAAATAGATTTTTCTATTTATTTTTTGCTGATAAATTATGTTTAAAGACATAAACGCTAACATTTTCGGAATATCGTACGTTTATTATATAAAAGTGCCTTTGTGTAATCAATGTGACAACATTTTAATTTATAACGGGCTATTTTTATGCACACATACATCTTTAAATAAATTCAAGCCTATGAAAGAGCTTATCAAGAACCTGGAAGAACTGAACAGAAAAGCAGAAAAAGGTGGCGGAGACGCCCGCATTGAAAAACAACATTCCGTGGGCAAGCTGACTGCCCGTGAACGTATCGATTTACTTTTGGAGAAAGGTTCGTTTATCGAACTGGACAAGTTGGTAACCCATCGCTGTACCGATTTCGGCATGGAGAAGCAGAAATTTGCCGGTGATGGGGTAGTGACGGGCTATGGCATGATTGGTAAACGGCTGGTTTATGTCTTTGCGCAGGATTTCACGGTCTTTGGCGGTGCCTTGTCCGAGACGCATGCCAGGAAAATCTGCAAAGTGATGGACATGGCGATGCAGATGGGAGCTCCTGTCATCGGGCTGAACGATTCCGGTGGCGCACGTATCCAGGAGGGAGTCCGTTCCTTGGCGGGATATGCCGAGATATTTCTTCGCAATTCCATGGCATCGGGAGTTATTCCGCAGATTAGCGCGATAATGGGCCCTTGTGCCGGTGGCGCTGTTTATTCTCCCGCACTGACGGATTTTATCCTGATGGTGAAGAATTCGGGATATATGTTTATTACCGGCCCCGATGTTGTGAAAAGTGTGACGCAGGAGGAAGTCAGTAAAGACGACCTTGGCGGGGTGGGTGTTCATATGACCAAATCCGGCGTAGCCCATCTTTCTGCCGAAAATGACATTGAATGTATCAACTATATCCGTGAACTGATTTCCTATCTTCCCGGAAATAATATGGAAGAACCGCCGTTTGTAGCTACCAGCGACTCGCCGACCCGCCTGACGCCGGAACTTTCTATACTTATTCCCACCAATCCGAACCAACCTTATAATATAAAGGAGATGATTGAAGCCGTAGCCGATGATAATAGCTTCTTCGAGTTACAGGCGGAATTTGCGGCGAATATCGTCACCGGATATATCCGGTTGAACGGAAAGACAGTGGGAGTGGTTGCCAACCAGCCGTTGGTGCTGGCAGGTACATTGGATATTAATGCTTCTATCAAAGCGGCTCGTTTTGTCCGCTTCTGCGATGCTTTCAATATTCCTCTGCTGACACTGGTCGACGTTCCGGGATTCCTGCCGGGAGTAGACCAGGAGTACGGTGGAATCATCCGTAACGGTGCGAAATTACTTTATGCCTATTGTGAAGCTACCGTGCCCAAAGTTACAGTGATTACCCGTAAGGCATACGGCGGCGCTTATGACGTGATGAGTTCCAAACATATCCGCGGAGATGTGAACCTGGCTTTCCCGACTGCCGAGATTGCTGTTATGGGGCCGGACGGTGCAGTAAATATCTTGTTCAGGAAAGAGATAGAAAAGTCGCAGACACCGGATGAGAAACGGAAAGAACTTCAGGATGATTACCGCGAAAAGTTTGCCAATCCTTACCGGGCGGCGGAACTGGGATATGTGGACGAAGTAATCGACCCGGCAGTCACCCGCCTGCGCTTGATTCGTAGTTTCGAGATGCTTGCTAATAAGCGCCAGTCCAATCCGCCCAGGAAACATTCCAACCTACCGCTTTAGGTTTGTTTGTGGATTAAATTTAGGCACGGATTACACGGATTTCACGATTGCTTTATGTGGTAACCTTTATTCTAAAAAACGTGTAATCCGCGTAATCCGCGCCTAATATAATTTAATTGCTCTTTTAAGTTTTTACTTCTAAAAAGAAAAAGATTATGATAAAGAAAATATTAGTAGCCAACCGGGGGGAGATAGCTATGCGTATCTTCCGTACATGCCGGGTGATGAATATCTCGACGGTGGCTGTTTATACACACGTTGACCGCGGGGCTTTGCACGTCCGTTATGCGGAAGAAGCCTATTGCATATCCGAGTCGCCCGAAGACACTTCCTATCTGAAACCGGAATTGATATTGGCGATTGCCAAAAAGACCGGAGCAGCCATTCATCCGGGATATGGTTTCCTGTCGGAGAATGCGGACTTTGCCCGTCGCTGCGAAGAAGAAGGAGTGATTTTCATCGGGCCAAGTGCGGATATTATTTCCAAGATGGGAATTAAGACGGAAGCGCGTAAGATAATGCGTGAAGCCGGGCTGCCGATTGTTCCGGGGACAGAGACTCCTGTGCAGGGAATTGAGGAAGTGAAGAAAGTGGCCAACGAAGTGGGGTATCCTATCATGTTGAAAGCACTTGCAGGGGGCGGGGGAAAAGGGATGCGCCTCGTACGCTCCGAAGAAGAAGTGGAAACGGCACTTCGCCTGTCACAGTCCGAAGCGGGCACGTCGTTTGGCAATGATGCCGTCTATATCGAAAAGTACATAGAGAATCCGCACCATATCGAGGTGCAGATTATGGGAGATAAATATGGGAATGTGGTTCATTTGTACGAACGCGAATGTTCCATCCAGCGCCGTAATCAGAAGGTGATAGAAGAAAGCCCTTCGCCTTTCGTGAAAGAAGAGACGAGAAAGAAGATGCTGAAAGTGGCGGTGGAAGCCTGTAAGAAAATAGGTTATTATAGTGCCGGGACACTGGAATTTATGATGGATAAAGACCAGAATTTCTACTTTCTTGAGATGAATACCCGTTTGCAGGTAGAGCATCCGGTGACGGAAGAATGTACGGGCGTCGACCTGGTGCGTGATATGATAACCGTTGCCGCCGGAAATCCGTTGCCCTACAAGCAGGATGATATTCAGTTTAGCGGAGCCGCTATCGAATGTCGTATTTATGCGGAAGACCCGGAGAATAATTTTATGCCTTCTCCCGGTGTGATTACGGTGCGCGAAGCTCCCGAAGGACGTAACCTGCGTCTGGACAGT
Organism: Bacteroides congonensis; assembly: GCF_900130125.1. Classification (GTDB taxonomy): domain Bacteria; phylum Bacteroidota; class Bacteroidia; order Bacteroidales; family Bacteroidaceae; genus Bacteroides; species Bacteroides congonensis. Next base: position 161,343 of record NZ_FQXY01000007.1, on the reverse strand, counting down.
GCCGCTTATGCCGGATTTGAAGTTTCTTTGCATTATGACCCGATGATTGCGAAACTCTGTTGTTGGGGGCGTACCCGTGCTTCGGCCATCTCCAATATGGCGCGTGCTTTGCGTGAATATAAGATACTCGGAATCAAGACCACCATTCCTTTCCATCAGCGTGTATTGAAAAATGCTGCTTTCCTGAAAGGCGAATATGATACTACGTTCATTGATACGCGTTTTGATAAGGAAGACTTGAAGCGTCGCCAGAATACAGACCCGACGGTAGCGGTCATTGCTGCCGCAGTGCGCCATTACGAAAGGGAGAAAGAAGCGGCTTCACGTGCTACGACTCTGCCGGTAGTAGGAGAATCGCTTTGGAAGTACTACGGTAAGTTGCAGATGACTGCCAACAATTATTAAACGAAAAGTTGAAAACTAAAAAACGAGGATCCATATGGGTACAACATTAGCTACATATTATGCCAGGCTTCAGGATATGCCGGATAGCGAATATAAGGTGGAAATCCTGGAAGACGGGCCAATCAAGAAGATTGCGGTCAACGGTAAAATATACGAGGTCGATTATAACATGGGCGGTGACTCCATTCATTCGATTATTATCGACCATCACTCGCACGGAGTACAGATTTCTCCTTCTTCCAATAATTCTTATACGATTATGAATAAGGGGGAATTGTATCAGATTGAGTTGCAGGGAGAGATGGAGAAGATACACAACGCCCGTTCGGCTGCCGAATCAGTAGGTCGCCAGGTGGTACAGGCACCGATGCCGGGAGTCATACTGAAAACGTATGTGAAGAGAGGGGACAGCGTGAAACGCGGTGACCCGCTTTGCGTACTGGTAGCCATGAAGATGGAGAACGAAATACGCTCGGTGACGGACGGTGTTGTAAAAGAAGTTTTCGTGGAAGACGGCATGAAGGTGGGATTGAATGACCGAATTATGGTGATTGAATGATTCTTGGAAAATAAATAGGGATTTTGCGTACTTATCTGCAAGAAAATATTTACTTTTGGCAGATAAGTACGTATTTATCCCTTATACCATGAGCAGTGAACAAACAAAAGAGGCATTAGTAGAGGAATTGGAGAGGCTTAAAAAAGAAAATGAGCAACTTCGGAAAGAACTTTTAATTCTGAAACAAAAGAAAGGGGAAGGTAACCCTGTTAGCTTTAAGGAAAAATATGCTGTAAAGATACTGGACTCTTTACCGGATATGTTGACAGTCTTTAATCACAAGGAAGTGGGGATTGAAGTTGTGTCCAGCGAAGAAACCAATCACGTCGGAGTGACAAACAAGGATTTCGTGGGAATGCACATGTGTGATATGGTGCCCCCGGAAGCTTATCAGAACATACATTCCAATATGTGTCATGCGATTACTACGGGAAACGTTTCGGCTGCGCACCATGAATTGGATTTTAATGGCAAGCATCATTATTACGAAAACCGTATTTTCCCGTTGGATAAGGAATATGTGTTGATTATGTGCCGTGATATAACGGAAGGAGTGGCTACGCAAAGGCAACTGGAAGTATTCAAGAGTGTACTCGATAAAGTGAGTGACAGTATTCTTGCCGTGGCGGAAGACGGGACACTGGTGTATGCCAACAAACAATTTATAGAAGAATACGGAGTTACCGGGGAGATTGGTACACAAAAGGTATATGACCTGCCTGTTTCTATGAAAACGAAAGAGGCATGGGAAAAACGGCTTCAGGAAATACGTGATAATGAGGGTAGTTTTGCTTATCGTGCCGCGTATGTGCGTGTGGGTGACGATAAGAAAAGGATTCATCAGGTGTCTACTTTCCTTATTCATGAGAATGACCAGGAGCTTGTCTGGTTCTTTACCCAGGATATTACGGATGTGATAAGGAAACGGGACGAGCTTCGCGAACTGAACCTGTTATTGGATGGTATCTTGAATAATATCCCTGTTTACCTGTTTGTGAAAGATCCGGAAGATGATTTCAGATATTTATATTGGAACAAGGCTTTTGCCGACCATTCCGGCATCCCTGCTTCCAAAGCGATAGGGTATACGGACTTTGAGATATTCCCCTTGCATGAGGATGCGGAAAAGTTTCATAAGGATGATTTGGAATTGCTTCGCACTCATAAGCGTATTGATATGCAGGAAACTTATCTGACGGTTGCGGGAGAAGCACGTATCGTGCAGACGCTGAAAGCGCTTGTTCCGATGGAAGGGCGTGAACCGTTATTGATTGGTATCTCCTGGGATATCACCAACCTTCAGAATATTGAGCAGGAACTTATCAAGGCGCGGATTAAAGCTGAACAGTCTGACCGATTGAAAAGTGCTTTCCTGGCCAATATGAGCCATGAGATACGGACACCGCTCAATGCGATTGTCGGTTTCTCACAATTGCTGCCTGCTGCTGATACTGCCGAGGAAAAGAAGCTTTATTCGGATATTATCAATCAGAATTCGGACATTTTGTTGCAGCTTATTAATGATATATTGGACTTGTCGAAGATAGAAGCGGGTACATTGGAGTATGTGAAACGTCCGATGAATCTCGGTGAAGCGTGCCGGACGATTTATACGGTTCATAAGGAACGTGTGAAAGAAGGGGTGAATCTTATCTTTGATAATGGAGAGGAAGACCTGCTGATGGAAGGTGACCCGAACCGTATCATGCAGGTGATAACGAATTTTATCACCAACGCAAGTAAGTTCACCTATACGGGTGAGATTCGATTTGGCTTTGAGCGGATGGATAAGAAGATTCGTGTATATGTGAAGGATACGGGAATCGGGATAGAACCGGAAAAGGTAGACCATATCTTCGACCGTTTTGTCAAACTGAACAGTTTTGCGCAAGGCACTGGTTTGGGACTTTCCATCTGCCGGATGATTATTGAAAAGATTGGCGGAGAAATAGGCGTGAACTCCGAACTGGGTAAAGGCTCGACTTTCTATTTTACAATACCTTGTGAAGAAGTTGGAGAGCGGGAGCAACTTTTCAAAATTACCAAGACGGAAGCTGAAAATAATCCGGTAAATTCTTCGCGACAGGTAAAGAGGATTTTAGTTGCCGAAGATGTAGAAAGTAATTTCATCCTGCTAAAGAATTTAATAGGAAAAGAGTATACCTTACTTTGGGCAAAAGATGGATTTGAAGCCGTGGAAATGTATAAGCAGTATCATCCTGATTTAATCCTGATGGATATAAAAATGCCGCGCATGAATGGTTTGGAAGCTACTCATATCATCCGTACTTATTCTAAAGAGATTCCTATTATTGCGTTGACGGCTTATGCTTTTGAAACGGATAAGGAACTGGCTTTAGAAGCCGGCTGCAATGATTTTGTGACGAAACCGATTTCGGAAAAGGCATTACGAAGAGCGTTGGATAAACATTCGGTCACAGATTGATGGGTTTATGCGACAGAAGAGGAAGCGAAAGGTAATAAAAAAGCCCCCGAAGAAGAAATATATTCAGAAACCTGAACGTAAGGAGTCTTTTTGGTCTGGATATTCTATTGGTATAATTGTTTTCTCTGTTGTGTTGTTGATGTTTGTCTTGTTAAATAATTCTTCGTCTCCGCAAAACTATGATAAGGAGACTGTGGGAAATATCGTAAGCCATAAGTCTAAATATAATATGACACAAGGAAGAACAGGTGGTAGTGTTTCCTATTACCTTGTTATTCATTTTCAGTATATGGTTGGAGACAAACACTATTCTAATAAGGTTTCTTTAGGCTATACAAGAGAGAATATCCCTTTTATACAAAAGATAAAGGATTATGGCTCTATGTATCCCGTAAAGGTTACATATGACAGCCATAATCCGCAAATAAGTAGGATTGTTGTTGAGTGAAATAACTTATGCGGCTACTCTTTTATTTCCGGAATCAATATAAACTTCGTATCCGGGAAATGTTTTTTCAACCAGTTTTGAATAAAGTTCATCGTATCATTCTGAATCGTTTTATCCTTTACGGTAGGATACATATTATAAAGTACAGTATCCAGTACAATACCACGTTTTTGTATGGCTTCGAGACTAAGTAGGGTATGATTGATACTTCCCAATTTGCCGGAAGTAACAAAGATAAGCGGATAATTTTCTTGGGCAATGTAGTCTATTGTCAGAAGCTCTGTCGTTAATGGAACCATTAAACCGCCTGCGCCTTCGAGCAGGACATAATCATATCGTTCACTCAATTCTTCCGTAGCACGTTTGATTTTGCCGAAGTCAATGGGGCGGTTATCCAGTTGGGAAGCGAGATGCGGAGAGGCAGGATAAGAGAAAATTTCCGGCATAGTCAGTCCTTCCTTGTCTTCTTCTGTAAAAGGGATTCCCATAATACGACGATGCAGGTCTATATCTTCGGAATGACCGACATTTCCTGTTTGGATGAACTTTTGAGTAATGGTACGTTGTCCGTTCTTGTTCCATTCACGAGCTAAAAAACCGGTGGCATAGCTTTTTCCGGCATCAGTGTCGATACCGCTTACGAAATATACATTCTGTTTCATACTTCTTTCTTTTTTGCGATGATATAAATAGGGTGATAGGTCAGGGACACAGAAGTGCCCTGTGTGAATTCTTGTGTATAACGTTCACTAAATAATTGCAAGTCACGACGCGTCCGCAGTTGTCCGGAAGATTGACCGGATATTCCGGTTACTCCTGTAACTCCTGTTTGCTTCAAATGATAAAGCACTTTTATAGGATTGTCGAACGAAAGAGGAATAAGCTCTTCTTCCGAATGAAGTATATCAAAGTGGGACGACAAGGCTGTTACAAGTTCTTCCCGTGAACGATAAGGAAGGCTGTTTCCTGTTAACTCGCGTATCTCCTTCATATTCTCTTTCCCAAAAGTGCTGAAAGCGAAGTAACCTTGCTTATTGAGTAATGCATTACATCTCTTGAAAAAGTTTTCGGGAGATTCGAACCATTGTAGGGCAGAACAGGAAGTTATCAATGTACTTTCAGCAGGAAAGGGAGCTGTTTCCGCATCTCCCGGAAGAAAGGAAACCTGTTTCTTTTTTAATAAATCCTCGCAACAATATTTCATCTCCGGACAAAGGTCATTCAACAAGAGTTCTTCCGGGCAAAGAGTTTGAAGTAGCATACGGGAATAAATTCCCGTGCCGCAACCGAACTCAATCACTTTCGAGCAGGGGGAAGATATATGTTCCGTAAGCAGGCGAATCATTTTATCTGCTATCTGTCGCTGCACGTTTGCTTCCTGCGGATAGGTGGGAATGGCTTTAGAGAAACGTTCGGCAATTAGTTGTTTATCCATAAATCAATAATTAGTTGATTTGCATGATTACGTTATCAAAAAGTTCCATTTGATAGTGGGCGGCTTCTGCATATTCAAGGGAATCCACTTTGTTTCTCCATGCCAGCCATTGGTTATCCGGTAGGAAGATACGGTCGTTCTTTCCTATGATGGCTTTTTGCCATGTAAAGTCCGAAGGGGGTAATGACAGATATTGCTGTTGTATGGCAGCTAATTCCTCTTTGAGTTCTTCGACCGTACGTTGGGGAGCTACGGTTTGAAAGACTTTGTGATCGGCTATTGAACCACACATTCGTCTTTGAAACTTTTGCAGGGATTGGTCGTTCAATCCTTGCAGGGTTCCTTCAAAGATGGCAGGTGCAATTCCTTTCGTTTCGTGTATAGGATAAGGAGTGCCATTGATAGCGATACTTTGAGAGAGGGGCAGGGCAGGATATTGTTTCATTATCTGAGAAGCTGCCCATACTCCCATTGACCAGGCGATGAGACTGATTTCGGAATACTCTTGCAAGATGCCGGCATCAAACTCCAACGAACGATAATCATAACAAATCATCCAATCCCTATCGGTCGGGTGAATTTGAAGGAAAGGAGTTTCATCCATTCCCCAACCTGCGAAGAAAAGTAATAGATGCTTTTGGTTATTCTTTATGATAAAATGCTGTTTCATTCGTTTATCAGTTTTATGAGTTGGTCGATTTCATGTTCGGTGATGTCTGCTGTCAATGAGAAGCGGATGCGTGAAGTCCCTTCGGGAACCGTAGGCGGACGTACCGGCAATGCGTAGAATCCTTTGCGTTGAATTTCTTCTGCTTTGCATATGGCATCTTCACTTGCTCCGACAATCATGGGAACAATATGGCTTACTGAGGGGCAATTGTATCCTTTGTCGGCAAGCGCAGTCTTTAGTTTGTTACTGATTCGCAGTAAATGAGTTCTCTTCTGTTGGAGAGCGGGCAGATGTTTTAATATCCACGAAGTCCATTGAATATTTATGGGCGGAAGGGCTGTTGTGAATATAAATGTGCGCATCTTGTTGATTAGATATTCCCGGATAACTTGTCGGCAGACAATGTAGGCGCCTGTTGAGGCTATCGCTTTACCGAATGTTCCTATCAGAAAGTCTATATCATTGATGCAGTCTTGTTCTTCAGCGCATCCTAATCCGTTCTCGCCCCGTACGCCGAAGGCATGGGCTTCGTCTACATAAAGAAGAACGTTGGAATAATTCTTTTTCAATTGGACGAGAGCGCGAAGGTCGGCTTCATCTCCGTCCATGCTGAAGATGCTTTCGGTGACAATAATGATTTGCCCATACACGTTGTGATTCTCAGAAATCAATCGTTGTAACTGGGATAAATCATTGTGACGATACCGGATACATTTCGCGGATGACAATCTGATTCCGTCTATCAGACTGGCATGTACCAGTTTGTCCGCAAGAATCAATGTTTGCGCATTGCTGACGGCAGGAAGAATCCCTGTATTGGCATGATAACCACTATTAAAAATGAGTGCGCTTTCTACTCCGAACATAGCTGCCAGTTGTTGTTCCAACGCTTGATAATCGGAAAAATTACCTGTCAGCAACCGGGAAGAAGAGGAACTAGGCAGAAAGGTTTCGGGAGTAATTGTCTTTAAGAATTCCTCTCTTAATGATACATCATTAGCCAGTCCGAGATAATCGTTGGAAGAGAGATTCAACATTCGTTTCCCGTTCAGAATAACATCCCGTCCATCGTGGACAAGTGGCGGGAGAGAACGATAGTTCTTCTTTTCTTTTAGAACAAGAAGTTCCTGGTTTATATTGTTTATAATCATATATTGTTCTTTTATAGCTAAATGATAATTTTTTAGCAGACAGACTAATAAATTTCTTTTTAGACATAAGAACAAAAGATGAAACAGTAGTAGTTTAATGACTAGTAGAAATAATTTTCCAAACGCAGCCTTTATGTTCTTTTGTTCTTATGTCTAAATCGAATTCTCATTTATGAAACTATATTTTCTTTATTATTTTCAATAATCCGGAAGTCAATTTACTTAGTTGTTCGGAAGTAATAATGAAAGGCGGCATCAGATAAACCAACTTTCCGAATGGACGTACCCAAATACCTTCTTCGACAAAGCGTTGTTGCATAGTTGCCATATTCACCGGACGCTTCATTTCAATGACTCCGATTGCCCCTAGTATCCTTACATCAGCTACTTGTGGCAACTCCTGTGCAGGCGCCAATTCTTCTTTTAATTGAGCTTCGATTCGTTTCACATTCTCCTGCCAACCGGATTCAATCAGCAAGCGGACAGATGCGCAAGCCACCGCACAGGCGAGTGGATTTCCCATAAAGGTAGGCCCGTGCATAAATGCTCCCGGTGCATGGTTGGAGATGGTATCTGCCACCTGATTACTTGCCAAAACCGCAGAAAGCGTCATATATCCGCCGGTCAATGCCTTTCCGATACACATAATATCCGGTTCTACTCCGGCGTGTTCCCAGGCGAAAAGTTTGCCTGTTCGTCCGAATCCCGTTGCTATTTCATCGAAGATGAGAAGAAGTCCGTGTTCCCGGCAGAGCTTTTCCGCTTCGCGCAGGTATTGCGGATGATAAAACCACATACCACCTGCTCCCTGCACAATCGGTTCAAGAATCAGTGCCGCTAATTCTTCCGAATGTTTTTCAATCGTCTCCTGCAAAGGGACAATATCTTCAGGATTCCACTCCCCGTCAAAACGGGAAACCGGAGCCGGAACAAAATGGCGGACAGGAAGCGCCGAGCCGAAAAGACTGTGCATTCCCGTCACCGGGTCGCAGACGGACATGGCATTCCAGGTATCTCCGTGATAACCGGAACGGATAGTCACGAAATTATTCTTATCGGGTTTTCCTGCTGCGTACCAGTATTGTACAGCCATTTTCAAGGCAACTTCAACAGCTACCGAACCGGAGTCTGCATAGAATATCTTTTGCATGGACGGCGGAACTAACGGTAATAGCAATTTTCCCAATTCGATAGCGGGGTCATGTGTCAATCCACCGAACATCACATGAGACATCTTGTCCAACTGCTCTTTGGCCGCCTGGTTCAATGCCGGATGATTGTATCCATGCACGGCACACCACCAGGATGACATTCCTTCAATAAGTGTCCGCCCGTCTTCAAGGGTAATGGTAGCGCCATCCGCCCGTTTTACTTTATAAACAGGAAGCGGGTCGGTAGTAGAAGTATAGGGATGCCATATATGTTCGCGGTCGAACTGTGAACTTGCAAAATGATAACCTTCTTCCTGAATCATCTTCTTGTCTTCCGAAACTTTAGAGCCGAGTGTCGTCAGCAAGTCACCTACAATAGCCGAATTAATTCCGATATACAATGCCTTGTGCATCGCTTCAGACGAGAGTTGCGAACGTCCGCCGGCAAAACGTAGAAAAGCCGTCGGATTGATGAAACGGAACAAGGCAATTGTCCTGAGGATTTCTTCTTCACTTAGAGGCTTTTCGTTTTCCAACGGTGTTCCGGGTATCGGGCTTAATAGGTTGATAGGAATGGACTGGACGTTCAGTTCTTCCAAAGTGAAAGCGAATTCTATCCGTTGTTCCATTGTTTCTCCCATACCGATAATGCCACCGCAGCAAATGTCCATTCCTACACGGCGGGCAGCATCAAGAGTCGCAAGTTTCTGCTCCTGTGTGTGCGTGGAGCAGAGCGTTGAAAAGTAAGAAGGTGCAGTTTCCAGATTGCAGTGATAGCGGGTTACGCCGACTTCATGCAGAGAACGCAGTTCTTCTTCGTTGAGTAAACCCAGTGAAGCGCAAAGTTGAATTGACGAATGTCGCCGCATATGGCGGACTGTATCACAAAGTTGGGTAATCTGTTTGGGAGAAGGTTTCCGGCCGCTGGTGACGAGGGAGAAACGGTTGACGTCCTGGGCTTCATTGTATTTTGCCTGTCGGAGACATTCTTCAGCGGGTAGGAGGTCGTAGACTTCGGCTTGCGTTTTGTAGTGAGAGGATTGTGCACACCATTTACAGTTCTCCGGGCATCTGCCGGACTTGGCGTTGATGATGGAACACATGTCGAATTCGTGCGAAGCACGTGCGACGGTAATCTCATGCGCGGCGGCATAAAGCGCCTCGCTGTCGGCCATGTTGGCGAGCCAAGCGGCTTGGTCGGGTGATATGTCTACGCCTGCCAACACTTGGTCTTTAATTTCTTGAAGTGTCATAAATGTATGATAAGGGATAGTTTGTGCAGCATTCTGCTTGCGAAGGGCAACGTCCACTACATTGATATGCAGATGACCGATTTGGAATTCACGTCCCATACTCGCAAAAGCGGCGTAATTCTTTCTGCCCCAGTAACGGAAGCGGGAAAGAAGGGTGCGTGTGGTCTGTATGTGGCGTTGTTGCTTCATTGATTTTTTACTTTTTGTTCCATAGAACGCGGCAAATGTACAAAGATTCTTTGGATAAGCAAACTGTTTGGCGGTTTCTGATATTTCTACTTCGATTTCTTTTTCCTGTATTCCTTGCGCAGATTGAAGTTGAATCCGGCATATATCTGAAGAGTTCCGAAGCCATTGTCCAAAGAGAAATTATTGCGATGGTAATTGTAGTTTTTCCCGACGAAAGAGGAACCTACGAAATACTTTCCGTTATTATAGACCACGCCTGCACGGAGCAGGAAATCGAGATTAAACTTACTGTACCATTGTTTTCCTTCGTGGGTTTCCGCGTCTACGTCAGAGGCTTTGTAGGCAATGGCGGGAGTGAGAGAAATACAAGCCAGGCAGTTGCGTGCGAATACCCAGTTGTAGGCATAGCCGAAACTGATATTGGCATTGGTATATTTTATCTTATTGACTTTCATGCCGGGATTCATTCTTTCCTGTATATATTCCGGCAATTGCAGATAATCAAAGTCGAGGTTGTGTTTGGAGATAGAGAAACCTGCGATGAATGTTCCTGCATTGCGCCGTTGATTGGTCGACTGGCTGAAAGCGGCAGGATAAGAGAACTTCCGGTTGTTGAATATATAATATAGATTCAGCCCTTTGATATCTACTTTCAGTCCGTTGAAGTTTTCGGAATAATTGGAAGGAATCTCGTCATAGAATCCTCTGATTTTATGAATCTTATAATTATTGCCCGTACGGCGGTAGAAGATATCCACCCCTAGCTTGGAGCTATAAAGACTTAAATCAAACTCTGTCCCTCTGTTCTTCCGGTTTGTCTTCCGATAAATATCATCGACATCGACAGACCATCCCAGGAAAATCCATCTCCAACCGAAGTACAATCCAATCTTGTTGTGCGGATTAGGAGAGAAGCTAAGTTTCTGAGGTTGGGGAAGTTCACTGGTGACCGAGTAATATTCAAAGTTGCTGAAATGGGTAACCATCAGCGCATAATTATATCGGTTGGGACTGATGTAGAGCGTATCGAAATCACTGAAATTCATGAATTTCTTGATAGCTCTCTTGAAAGCACTTGGTTTGGCGATGTTTGACGAATCTCCCTGCACACTGTCGGCTACGGAAATATTCTCCTTTCCAGGCTGTGCCTGTAAGGAGAGTGACAATAACAGGGAAATATATAAAACAATCTGTCTTACCATGCGATTCTTCGTGGCCGTTATGAATGTCTTTGGTTTCACGAATGTACTACCTTTCGTTGATTTATACTAGCAATCTTCTAAAAAATGTTTCGTTTCCTAAACAAAAAACTTCTATATACTGTTAGTACAGCTAGCAAATAAATATTAAGCCACAAAATTATGAGAATCTATTTACGTTTATTAGCAGCGTCTTTTCTGCTTCTTGCAGGAAATATATTGTATGCGGAAGCACAGCAGGAGAAGCGCGTGACAGGTACGGTGACCTCTGAAGGAGAGCCCTTGCCTGGTGTATCTGTACAATTGAAAGGAGCATCTTCAGGCACAATCACCGATATGGATGGAAATTACTCTGTCGAAGCTCCGGCTACCGGCACTTTGGTATTCCGCTTTGTAGGGATGCGCACAGTAGAACAACCGATAAACAACCGGAATGTGATAAATGTTGCCCTGGAATCAGAAAGTAAAGAACTGGACGAGGTGATGGTAGTAGCGTATGCCACCGCCAAGAAATATAGTTTTACCGGAGCTGCTTCGACCATGAAGGCGGGGGAAATTGAAAAGTTACAGACTTCCAGTGTATCGCGTGTACTGGAAGGTACGGTGTCCGGTGTGCAGGCAAGTGCGGCAAGCGGTCAGCCGGGTACGGATGCTGAAATCCGTATTCGTGGTATCGGTTCTATCAACGCTTCCAGTGCTCCGCTTTATGTAGTGGACGGCGTCCCGTTTGATGGGAGTGTGAACTCCATCAATCCCGATGACATATCTTCGATGACTGTTCTGAAAGATGCCGCGTCTGCCGCCTTGTACGGTTCCCGTGGCGCGAATGGTGTGATTATTATCACTACCAAGCAAGGTGAACAGAACTCGAAAGCAACGGTAAAAGTGAAAGCATCTTTAGGAGGTTCCAACCGCGCAGTCCGCGACTACGACCGTGTCAGCACCAACCAATATTTTGAATTATATTGGGAAGCACTTCGTAATCAATATGCCAAAAGCTCTGACTACACATCGGCAACTGCCGCAGCACAGGCTTCCAAAGATTTGGTTACGAAATTAATGGGTGGAGGGCCTAACCCTTACGGCCCGCAATATGTACAACCGGTCGGTACAGACGGTAAACTGATAGAAGGTGCCCGCCCGTTATGGGATTCTGATTGGAGTGACGCTATGGAGCAACAGGCACTTCGCACAGAACTGAACCTGAGTGTTTCCGGTGGTGGAAAAGCCAATCAATATTTCTTCTCCGCCGGATATCTGAATGACAAAGGTATCGCCCTCGAATCCGGTTATCAACGTTTCAACTTGCGTTCCAATATTACCAGTGAAATAACTTCCTGGCTGAAAGGCGGTGTCAACTTGAGTTTTGCCCATTCCATGCAGAACTATCCGGTTTCTTCCGACTCCAAAACGAGTAACGTGATTACAGCCGGACGTACCATGCCGGGTTTTTATCCGATTTATGAGATGAATACCGACGGCAGTTACAAACTGGATGAAAGCGGAGACCGTATTTACGATTTCGGTTCGTATCGCCCTTCCGGTTCTATGGCTAACTGGAACTTGCCCGCTACTTTGCCCCTGGATAAGTCGGAACGTATGAAAGATGAAGTTTCCGGCCGTACTTTTCTGGAAGCTACGATTATCGAAGGATTGAAATTCAAGACAAGTTTCAACTTCGATTTGATTAACTATAATACATTGGACTATACGAACCCCAAACTAGGCCCGGCTAAAGAAAACGGCGGCGGTGTCAGCCGGATGAATACCCGCACTTTTTCCTGGACATGGAATAATATTGTCACTTATGACAAGACGATTGGCGAACATCATTTCAATGTCCTTGCCGGTATGGAAGCATATTCTTATCGTTATGATGAACTGACTGCGTCACGTTCTAAAATGGCGCAGCCCGATATGCCGGAACTGGTAGTCGGATCACAGTTGACCGGTGGTTCGGGATATCGCATCGACTATGCGCTGGTCGGTTATCTTACCCAACTGCTCTACGACTATCAGAATAAATATTTCTTCTCGGCATCTTACCGTCGCGACGGTTCTTCACGTTTTGCGCCGGAGACGCGTTGGGGAAACTTCTGGTCATTGGGTACTTCCTGGCGTATCGACCGTGAAGAGTTTATGGCAAGCACTTCCGACTGGCTGTCTGCCCTGACTCTAAAAATGAGCTACGGTGCACAGGGAAATGATAACCTCGGCACTTACTACGCAAGCAAGGGACTTTATAGTATCGTCTCCAATTTGGGCGAGAACGCATTAGTCTCCGACCGTATGGCAACTCCGAACCTGAAATGGGAAACGAACCTGAACTTTAACGTCGGTATTGATTTCTCTCTGTTTAACAACCGCTTCTCCGGTTCGTTCGACTTCTTTACGCGCCGTTCGAAAGACTTGCTTTATTCCCGTCCGATAGCTCCCTCTTTGGGATATGGTTCTATTGACGAGAATGTAGGAGCTTTGAAAAATACGGGTATAGAACTGGTACTTAACGGAACGATTATCAACCAGAATGGTTGGGTATGGAAACTGGGTATGAACCTCACTCACTATAAGAATAAGGTGACAGACCTTCCATTGAAAGACATGCCGCAAAGTGGTGTGAACAAGCTCCAGGTAGGTCGCTCTGTTTATGATTTCTATATGAAAGAATGGGCAGGCGTAGACCCTGAGAATGGTGACCCATTGTGGTATATGGACGAGGAAGATGCCAACCACAACCCGACAGGAAAACGTATCACCACCAATGATTATGCTTCGGCAGATTATTATTACGTCAACAAATCATCTCTTCCGAAAGTATATGGCGGATTCAATACATCACTTTCCTGGAAAGGATTCGACCTCTCTGCCATCTTTGCTTACAGCATCGGCGGATATATCTACAACCGTGATATTACAATGATTCTGCATAACGGTAGTTTGGAAGGACGTGATTGGTCGACAGAAATTCTGCGGCGTTGGACACCGGAAAACCGGGATACCGATGTTCCTGCCTTGAGTACAACTTCTAATAACTGGAACTCGGCATCCACTCGCTTCTTGCAAAACAACTCCTATATGCGATTGAAGAACCTGACGCTCTCTTACAATTTACCCAAGCAATGGATTAGTAAATTGTCATTGAGTAGTGTGCAGGTATATGTGCAGGGAGATAACTTATTTACTATCCACCGGAATCAGGGATTAGACCCTGAGCAGGGAATTACGGGTATTACTTATTACCGCTATCCGGCTATGAGAACCATTTCCGGAGGTATTAACGTTGCTTTCTAAATTCAGACTAAATTATGAGAAAAATAAAAATACAATCTATTCTAGCAGCCGTTGCCACTCTCTTTTTGGCAGCGGGTTGTAGCAGCAGCTTTTTGGATACAGACCCGACAGATGCAGTAAGTTCCGAAAAAGTGCCTGTGCCCGAAAATGCGGAAGCGCTTGTGAACGGTGCCTGGTATAATCTGTTCGATTATTCAAGTACTTATGCCAATATCGGTTATCGTGCACTTCAGTGTCAGGATGATATGATGGCAAGTGATGTTGTTTCCCGTCCGAAATATGGGTTCAACTCTTCCTATCAGTTCAACGACGTGGCTATTTCTTCAAACAATAGAACGGAGTTTGCCTGGTATCTGATGTATAAAACGATAGATAACTGTAATACTGCTATTTCCATCAAAGGGGATTCGGAAGAACTCCGTCGGGCGCAGGGACAGGCATTAGCTTTACGTGCTTTCTGCTACCTGCATCTGGTACAACATTACCAGTTTACTTATTTGAAGGATAAAGATGCGCCTTGTGTTCCTGTTTATACAGAACCGAGTAATAGTTCAACAGTACCGAAAGGAAAATCGACAGTAGCGCAGGTTTACCAGCTTATTTTCGACGACTTGACTTTGGCGAAGGACTATTTGAAAAACTATGTCCGCAGCGGTGATAATCAGAAGTTCAAACCGAATGTAGCAGTAGTCAACGGACTTTTGGCTCGCGCTTACTTGCTGACCGGACAATGGGAAGAAGCGGCAAAAGCTGCCGAAGCCGCCCGTGAAGGATATTCTCTGATGACAACTACTGCCGAATACGAAGGATTTAATAATATCTCCAATAAGGAATGGATATGGGGATTCCCTCAAATACCTTCCCAATCGGATGCAAGTTATAATTTTTACTATTTGGATGCTACATACGTTGGAGCTTACAGTAGTTTCATGGCAGACCCTCATTTGAAAGATACTTTTATCGAGGGTGACATTCGTTTGCCTTTGTTTCAGTGGATGCGTGAAGGATATTTAGGATATAAGAAATTCCACATGCGTGCGGACGATACGGCTGATTTGGTCTTGATGCGTTCTGCTGAAATGTATCTGATTGAAGCTGAAGCGAAAGTCCGTGATGGCGTAGCATTGGAGCAGGCTGTAGCGCCTTTGAATACATTGCGCAATGCCCGTGGAGTAGGGGATTACGATGTGACGGGAAAATCACAGGATGATGTAGTCAACGAAATTCTGATGGAGCGCCGTCGTGAACTTTGGGGAGAAGGCTTCGGTATTACTGATGTACTCCGTACCCAAAGAGCCGTAGAACGTACTGCTTTGTCGGATGAAATACAGAAAACAGAAGTGGACTGTTGGCAAGAAGGCGGTAGCTTTGCCAAACGGAATCCATTAGGACATTGGTTCCTTCGTTTCCCGGACGGCAAAGCGTTTACAGTGAACAGCACTTATTATCTATATGCTATCCCACAAAAAGAAATAAACGCTAACCCTAACCTATAAATATAAATAGATAACTCTCTTAATTTTTTTGACTTTGACCTTAACTTGTAGACCGGTATACGTCGTGACGACGCATACCGGTCGTTTTTTTATCTCCAATTAAATATGTTAATATAATGCGCTTTGCTTCGCTTTATTTATATAGATTTCTATCCAATCTTTTTCTTCTTCAAATTCGGCAAAAAGAATGTGACCAATCCCAGTAGCGGCATATAAGCACATATATTATATACATATTCAATACTCGTTTTATCCGCTAAATTACCGAGTACGGCAGATGCTACACCAGCCACCCCGAATGCAAATCCAAAGAATAACCCTGATATTAATCCGAGTTTGGTAGGAAGCAATTCCTGTGCATAAAGCAATATGGCGGGAAAAGCGGAAGAAAGCATCAATCCCACACAGAAACTAAGGATAATAGTCCACATCAGATTAGCATGCGGCATAAGTAAACTGAACGGGGCCGCTCCCAAAATTGAAGCCCAAATAACATACTTCCGACCGATACGGTCACCTACCGGCCCACCAATCAGCGTTCCGATAGCAGTAGCAACTAAGAAAATAAATAAATATAGCTGCGAATCCTGTACCGTAACATTGAATTTATGAATCAGATAGAATGTATAATAACTGGTCAGACTCGCCATATAGATATATTTCGAGAAAATCAATATCAATAATATACCGATAGTAATAGCCGTTTTATCCATAGGCAGCGGAAGATGAACCGGAGTTTTTATACTGACGGTTTGAGCCTTCATCCGGTTCAGATAAGATTTATACCATTTGCAAATCGGATACATGACTCCGATAGCTGCAACCGCTACAAATGCAAATATGAAAAGATGCTGTCTTCCATAAGGGGCAACGAGCAAAGCTACCAATAAAGGGCCTAGCGAACCACCAAAGTTTCCACCTACCTGAAAAAGTGACTGTGCCAATCCCCGCTTGCCACCAGAAGCAAGGAACGTGATGCGGGAAGCTTCCGGGTGAAGCACCGAAGAACCGATTCCGATTAAGAACACAGATAACAATATCCAATACAGATTATCGGAAAATGCCAAGCTTGCCAAACCAACCATTGTAAAGCTCATTCCGATAGGCAACGACCATGCAACGGGATATTTATCAAAGATAATTCCGGTAATCGGTTGAAAGACTGAAGCCGAAAGCTGATAAACCAGTGTGATAAGACCGATTTGCGCAAAACTCAATCCTAAAT
The DNA here is from genome assembly GCF_900130125.1 of Bacteroides congonensis. Taxonomy (GTDB): domain Bacteria; phylum Bacteroidota; class Bacteroidia; order Bacteroidales; family Bacteroidaceae; genus Bacteroides; species Bacteroides congonensis. The sequence continues at coordinate 144,425 of NZ_FQXY01000007.1, read as the reverse complement.
CATCTTTGAATAGCGGATAAGCAGCTGATACAACGGACTGTAAAAGATCATTGAGACAGTGTGAAAGACTTAATGCGATTAAGATGGAAAATGTAATTTTTCCTACGGGTTGTTCCTGATTTTGTACCATGATACCTATTTCTTTAGAAGTGTTCCTGAAAAATTGGCTGCAAAGGTACGCAAACTTTCCCGTTTCTCTAAAACTAAGGATTGTAAATTGTCGTTAATTCAGTTTTGAGTTGCTGAACTATTCTCCATACCTGCTGTTGTTAAATCAAAAAGGAGGATAATATGAGCTTTATTGGGTATATAATTTATTTTTAATCTAAAAAACTGAATTTGATTATGGAATGTAGACATGGTAATTTTTGGATTGGACTCGGAATCGGATCAATCCTGGGTGCGGTAGCTTACCGCCTTTCACGCACTGCGAAAGCTAAACAGTTGGAAAGCGAAATTTATGATGCTATCCACCGTATTGGTCGTGACGCAGAGGCTGCAGCAGCTTGCGCTGAAAAGAAAGCGATGAACCTCGGACTTAAAGCAGTAGAAACCGGAGCCGAAATTGCTGATAAAGTAGCAGCCGAAGCAGATAAAGTGGCTGACAAAGCAAAAGATAAATGGGGAAAATAATAATCCCAGAATTGGTAATCAGCTAGGATATAGTTGATTACCAATTTCTATATAGTAACTACCTGTCATTTACATCACTTAAAACCTTTATGTGTGCCCGTGCACACTTTATACATTTTACCATTCTTTTTCATTCTTTTCCGGAATAAAGGTACTTTGTTTCTTGGCCTTTTCTACTCTATAAATGTACATTTTATGATTCTTTCTGCCGTTTTTCTTATGTTTTACAACATGAATGTATTATTCTATTTGTTGTTAAGTTTCTGATTATTAGTAGTATATGTCCTTTTGTGTGTAAATGTGTGTGCGCACACACTATTGTGTAATTCAATAATTCATTTTACTTTTGTCATCGAAAAACAAGATACTTATTAAAATATGGATAAAGAATTCTCAAATATTCGTATTGTGGACATAGCCAAGATGGCTGGTGTCTCTGTCGGTACGGTAGACCGGGTTATTCATAATCGTGGGCGGGTATCTGAGGAAAACAGGAAGAAAGTGCAGACTATTTTGGAAATGGTGCATTACCAGCCCAATCTAATGGCACGGTCTTTAGCTTCCAAGAAACAATATCATCTTGTTGCCATTATACCGTCTTTTACTCAAGGAGAGTATTGGGAAGCCATTTCAGAAGGTATTGACAAAGTAGCTTCGGAGATGGAATCGTACAATATAACGATTACCAAACTTTTTTTCGACCAATATAACAATAAAACGTTTGATGATATTACCCGAAACCTGCTGGATGAGAAAGTGGACGGAGTGCTGATTGCTACCCTGTTTACTGATTCGGTTATCCGTCTTTCGCAGGAACTGGACAGGAATGAGATTCCTTATATCTATGTCGATTCAAATATCGAAGGACAACACCAACTGGCTTATTTCGGAACAGAATCTTATGATGCAGGAGTCATTGCGGCAAGGTTATTGACCGACAGGCTTTCACCTGCTTCGGATATCCTGATGGCAAGGATTATCCACAGTGGAAAGAACGATTCTAATCAGGGAAAGAACCGCAGGGACGGCTTTTGTCATTATCTGAAAGAAATAGGATTTGCCGGAAAGCTGCATGAAGTAGAATTGAAAATCAACGATTCTGTATATAATTTCACTAAACTCGATGAAATATTCGATGTAAATTCGCATATAGAGGGCGCTATTATTTTTAATTCAACCTGCTATATCCTCGGAAATTATCTGAAGGCAAGAGAAATGCAAACGGTGAAACTGGTAGGCTATGACCTTATCGAGCGGAATACCCAACTGCTTTCAGAAGGAGTTATCACTGCATTAGTTGCCCAACGTCCCGAAAGGCAGGGGTATGAAGGTATCAAGTCTTTATGCAATCATCTGCTATTCAAGCAAAATTCAGAAAAGGTAAACCTGATGCCGATTGATATTCTCTTGAAGGAAAACTTGAAATATTATCTGAACAATAAGCTATAAACATATAAATTTTAGAAACCATGAATGAATTATTTAACGTAAAAGACAAAGTTGTTGTAATCACCGGTGGAGCCGGAATCTTAGGTAAAGGAATTGCTGCATACCTCGCAAAAGAAGGTGCAAAAGTGGTTGTACTCGACAGAAGCGAAGAAGCAGGAAAAGCATTGGTGGATAGCATCAAAGCTGAAGGAAACGAAGCTATGTTCCTTTATACCGATGTAATGGACAAAGAAGTATTGGAAGGCAACAAAGTAGAAATCATGAAAGCCTATGGTCGCATTGATGTATTGCTGAACGCTGCCGGTGGTAACATGGCAGGTGCTACAATTGCACCGGACAAGACTTTCTTTGACTTGCAGATTGACGCATTCAAGAAAGTGGTAGACTTGAACCTGTTCGGTACAGTATTGCCTACAATGGTATTTGCTGAAATCATGGTTGAACAGAAGAAAGGCTCTATCGTAAACTTCTGCTCTGAATCAGCTCTCCGTCCGTTGACTCGCGTAGTAGGCTATGGCGCAGCAAAAGCAGCTATTGCTAACTTTACCAAATATATGGCAGGCGAACTGGCTCTGAAATTCGGTAACGGTCTGCGTGTAAACGCTATCGCACCGGGATTCTTCCTGACAGACCAAAACCGTGCGTTGTTGACCAACCCGGATGGTTCTCTGACTGACCGTTCAAAAACGATTCTCGCTCATACTCCGTTCAACCGTTTCGGTGAACCGGAAGACCTTTATGGAACAATCCATTATCTGATTAGTGATGCTTCCAACTTCGTGACAGGTACAGTAGCTGTTATCGACGGTGGTTTCGACGCATTCTCTATCTAAATTATTTTAATCGTAATTAGTAATCAGTAAATAGAAACTATATGTATTTATGTGAACAAACTTGGCGCTGGTACGGCCCTAACGACCCAGTAAGCTTGTGGGATATTAAACAAGCGGGCGCTACCGGTATAGTAAATGCTCTTCATCACATTCCGAACGGTGAAGTATGGACAGTGGAAGAAATCATGAAGCGTAAGCAAATGATTGAAGAAGTAGGTCTGACGTGGTCTGTTGTAGAAAGTGTACCTGTACACGAACATATCAAGACACAGACAGGCGACTTCATGAAATATATCGAAAACTATAAAGAAAGCATCCGTAATCTGGCGAAATGCGGCGTAATGGTAGTTACTTACAATTTCATGCCTGTATTGGACTGGACACGTACCGACCTTGCCTATACAATGCCCGACGGTTCTAAAGCCCTTCGTTTTGAAAAAGCGGCTTTCGTAGCTTTCGACCTTTTCATCCTGAAACGCCCGAACGCGGAAAAAGACTATACTCCTGAAGAAATCGCCAAAGCAAAAGCCCGTTTCGAACAAATGAGCGAAGACGACAAGAATCTCTTGGTTCGCAACATGATTGCCGGACTTCCGGGTTCTGAAGAAAGCTTCACAGTAGAACAGTTCCAGGAAGCGCTTGACCGTTACAACGACATTGACGCTGAAAAACTTCGTTCCAACTTGATTTTCTTTTTGAAAGAAATTGCTCCCGTTGCCGATGAGGTAGGAGTGAAGCTGGTGATTCACCCGGACGACCCTCCTTATACAATCTTAGGCCTGCCGCGTATTCTGAGTACGGAAGAAGATTTCAAGAAACTGATTGAAGCCGTACCTAACGAATCCAATGGTCTTTGCCTGTGCACAGGTTCTTTCGGAGTACGTGCCGATAATGACCTTGCCGGCATGATGGAACGTTTCGGTGATCGTGTGAACTTCGTACACTTGCGCAGTACACAGCGTGACGAAGAAGGAAACTTCTACGAAGCTAACCACCTGGAAGGAAATGTGGATATGTACAACGTAATGAAAGCTCTTATTCTTCTGCAACAACGTCGCAAATGCTCTATTGCTATGCGTCCCGACCACGGACATCAGATGATTGATGACTTGAAGAAGAAAACAAACCCGGGATATTCTTGCTTGGGCCGCCTTCGCGGATTGGCGGAGCTTCGCGGTCTTGAAATGGGTATCGCTAAGTCTATCCTCTAATCGAAGTACATAATTAGCACTTTATAATAAAAAACACTATGGCTGTTATTGATTGAAATAATAGTTGTAGTGTTTTTTATTTGGTCTTTTTCACCGGTTGGGGAATAAGTATATCGAACAAGTCTCCGATGTGCGTATCTTTATCAGCTTTTTTTGCAGGTTTCGCTTTCCTCGGTTCGGGAATAATTAGCAATGCAATTTGTGCGCAAGCCTCTGCATCAGCAAGTGCGTGGTGGTGATTCTCCAGATTATATCCGCATCGTTCCGCTACCGTATGCAACTGATGATTAGGCAAATCTTTCCCGAATACCTTCCTTGAAGTACGACAGGTACAATAAAACTTATAATTGGGATAAGTCATATCATACAATTCGTGAACCGCACGGAGACAACCTTCATCAAAAGGACTGTTGTGGGCTACAAGCGGCAATCCATCTATCAACGGCTTGATTTCCGCCCATACATCGGGGAAATCTTCCGCTTCTATCGTATCGTCATAAGTCAATCCGTGAATAGCCGTTGTCCATTGCGTATAATAATTAGGAGCAGGACGAATCAGACGATAGATTTTATTCACAATCTTACCATCTCTTACAATGACAACACCGACACTGCATACACTGGTGCGCTTGCTGTTGGCTGTTTCAAAGTCGATTGCTGCAAAGTTTCTCATTAATCCTATTGTTTTTTTTGAATACAAATGTATTGAATTAGAATTTATTCTTTCTATATTTAGCTGCAAAATAAATCCAATAAGATTATGCTAACAAAAATAATGAAAGAATTTATGAGAAACTGGACTAATCACTTCATACAGCCTCAATCCCGTAGGATATGTAAAAAGAGAGAAACATCCTTTCCTTCCGAAGAAGAATGTCTCCCTCTTTCTGATGATACTTGGATAGATAGTATATCCATTCTCCGTGATTCATCTAGAATTCGAATTTCTCCAGTTTCATTTCAGCTAATTCCTGAATGATACCTACATACTTGGCAAAATGAGCGGATTTCTCGTGAGCAGCCAATACTTCAGCATTCTGCCATGTTTCACAAATCATGAAAACGTCGTGGCGGGTACTGCTTTCGAAAGTATCATAAGCAATGCATCCTTCTTCCTTCAAAGAACAAGCAGTCAGTTCCTTAGCTGCTTCAATCGCTTTTTCGCGGTTTGTCTCGCTTACACGGACAAAAACATTCAATCTTATCATAGTCTTTATTATTAAATGATTAAAAATAGCTTTATCACATCTTTGTGAGTAAATCGTAGGCAAAGATACTATTTTTGTGCTTTTTGAGACTGCTTGTTCTTTAAATTTCACCAAAACGTCATATAATCATAAAAAACGATTATATTTGCCCCTGAAATCAAAAAGTAACTATTTTGGGCGCAACTCTTAAATTTGTTCTGGCTTAATATTAGCCTCACGAACCACAGGCTAATTTCTTTCGTTTGAGTAATTCCACTCGAACCGGTTTTTCATTTTGTTATTTTTATTATTTACTGCATGGTTTTTCGGAACATATGCGATATGAAAACGAATGGAAAATTTCGTAAGAAACAATAAGCTAAGCATAGAAAAAGAGATTGAACGAATTGAGCGCCAGCCGATTGCCCTGATTGATAAGATAAAACAAATTATTGATGTCATACAGACCTCACTTATTCTGTTGAAGTCAACCGTTGCCGAATATCAATTCTCGAATTCAGCAGAAGAGATTTTTTTCTTTAAAACCTGGAAGCCGCAAATTTCCGGGCTATTGATGTTTTATGTCCGCTTGTATCAGATTGAAAAGAAACGTATCGGAGAATCTCCGTCTTCCCAATGCAAATCTCTGAAGTCGGAACTGGAGAATTTGAGGAAATACTTCCTGAATAATCCCTTTTATGATTATTACCGTACTGGCAGGACGGAACTCGATGAACAATATTTTGTCAGAAGAAACTATGACATTCTAGCAGATACCCGTTTCGGCTTATTGGACAGGGATTCTTCTTTTACTACCCTGCATGATTCAAGTGTGGCGGAAATCATAGCCAACAATCGTCTGGCGGAATATCTGTCTGCTGAAATAGAGATATTATCAGACGAGCTTCATCTGAAACTCACTTCAATAGTAGAAAGCCGGATATTGCAGTGGACGGATAGCAAAGTCGCTTTGGTTGAGTTTATCTATGCCCTGTATGCGGGCAAATGCTTCAACAATGGAAATACTAGTTTAAAAGACATAGCTTTCTGTTGCGAAACTCTTTTTAGTATTGAGATAGGAGACTTTTATCGTATCTTTCTGGAAATCAGAAACCGGAAGAAGAGTAGGACGCAGTTTCTTGATAAGTTGAAAGATAAAATTATTAAGATGATGGATGAGCTGGACAGATAAATTTCATGCCGTCTTGTGACATCTTGTGAATTATACAAATGGCTAATATCCAACTTTGCGAAGAAAAAGATTTGATTCACAAAGAAAGATAACAGCTTTTGTATAATTATGGAAACAATATTTACATGGGAGATCAGGGTGAAGAATTGCCCTTTGTTGATTAAGAAATGCAGCCACTGCGATAGTGACCGCTTTTATTGCAGTGATAAGTTCAGAATGAATGCACAGAAAAAGAACATTGATGTCTGGCTAATTTATAGGTGTGTGAAGTGCGATAACACTTGTAATATGACTTTGCTTTCGCGTACTAAACCCGACCTGATTGATAAGAAACTGTTTCATAGCTTTTCTATGAATGATAGGGAAACGGCCTGGCAATATGCTTTCTCAGCCGGAATAGCAAGTAAGAACAATCTTCAATTAGACTATGATAGCGTTGAATATGAGGTGACGAGTGACATTTCATCGGAAGTCATAATGGATATGACCGGTGAGGTGATAAGTGTTCGAATCAAATGTGATTTTGACTTGAACCTGAAATTGTCATCATTGATAAAGAGATGTCTTCCACTTTCCAGTACCCGTTTAAAGCGTATGTTTGAGCAGGGAGAGATTTCTCTTCTTTCGGGCAAACAGCCTTATAAGTATAAGGTAAAGAAAGGAGATGTTATTTTGATACATAGAAAGTGCTTGCTTGATATTCTAGGATGAAGTCCGTAATATGGATTTTTTTTATAGCTTTGTAAACTGATGGCATATAAAAGTAATATCACCCTAATAATCGAAGATATGAAAAAAGTATTTTTATTGGCTTTTGCCTTATTCGCATGGAATATCCTTGCCAATGCTCAGGAAAGTGATGAAAGATATGTTGAAGTAACCGGCTCTTCGGAGATAGAAGTCGTGCCGGATGAAATACATTTTCTGATTCAGATAAAGGAATATTGGGAAGAAGAATATACAGGTAAATCGAAGAAAGAGGAAGACTTTCGGACGAAAGTGCCATTGGCTATGATTGAGAAGGATTTGCGCCGGAGTCTGCGTAAAATCGGAATATCGGATGAGGCTATCCGTACGCAGGAAGTAGGGGACTATTGGCGGCAGCGGGGAAAGGAGTTTCTGATAGGCAAGCAACTGGATATCCGTCTTGCGGATTTCGAGCAAATCAATTCCATAATCCGTTCTGTCAATACATGGGGAATTGAATCAATGCGTATCGGGGAACTGAAACATAAGGATTTGCCTATGTACAGGAAGCAGGGAAAGATTGAAGCGCTGAAAGCAGCCCGTGAGAAAGCATCCTATCTGGTGGAAGCAATGGGACAGCAATTGGGTGAAGTCATTCGTATCGTTGAACCTGCCGATAACAACATAAGCCGTTATATTCCTTTTCAGGCACAGAGCAATGTCAGCATGGGGACGGCAGCTACCGAACAGTACCGTGTCATCAAGCTGAGATATGAAATGACCGCTCGTTTTGCCATAAAATAAAAAAAATGCCTATCTTTGCCGCATGACTAAAAATAATAAATCGGATTTGGTTTAGTAAACAGTCTGTGTCTGTGACACAGGTTGTCCTTTCGTTTGCTCTCGAATGATTCCTTTCGGGAGTAGTTCTTGTGTCTTTATAATTTCAATTTTAAACTGCGTACAATGACAGAAAAAGCATTGTTATGCTTTCAATGCGTACGTTCTATACATTAAGATAATGAATAACGAAAATAATACCAATCCTCAATCCGGCATTAACCTGAATATGTATGGCTGGAATGATAAACTAGACCAACTTAAAAAAGAATCATTATATAGTACTCTTGCCCACGGTCGTGTATCCATTGTGCATCGGACATGTTATGAGATAGTGTCCGAAAGCGGACTGTTTCAGTGCGAACTGACAGGAAACATGATGTACGGAAAATCGGATTTCGAATTACCTTGTACGGGCGATTGGGTAATCTTTCAGCCGTTCGATGAAAATAAAGGGATTATAGTTGATATGCTGCCCCGTGAACGGACACTGTATCGTAAGAAAAGCGGGACGGTTGCCGATAAACAAGCCATTGCTTCTTATGTCGATAAGGCTTTTATAGTACAAAGTCTTGATGATAATTTCAATATCCGCAGAGTAGAACGTTTTATGGCTCAGATATTGGAAGAAAACATCAGTTCCGTGTTGGTACTCAATAAAGCCGATTTGGATTTTGACAGGCAGAGTGTTGAAGGACAAATAAGGCATATCGCCTGTCAGATACCCGTCTTTTTTACAAGTATCCGCCAACCGGAGACTATTCTCCGGCTACGCGAATCCATATCAGAAGGTGAAACAGTTGTATTTGTCGGCTCTTCGGGCGTTGGGAAAAGCTCTTTGGTGAATGCACTTTGTGAAAAGTCGGTATTGCTCACATCTGATATAAGTCTGTCCACAGGAAAAGGCCGTCATACTTCGACCCGTCGTGAAATGGTATTGATGAACAGTTCGGGTGTTTTAATCGACACTCCGGGCGTCCGTGAATTTGGCTTGGCCATTGATAATCCCGATTCTCTTGCCGAAGTATTGGAAATCTCCGACTATGCGGAGTCGTGCCGTTTCAAGGATTGCAAACATATCAACGAACCGGGCTGTGCTGTTATAGAAGCAGTCAATAGCGGCGCATTAGATTCAAAAGTTTATGCAAGCTATCTGAAACTTCGTCGGGAAGCGTGGCATTTCTCCGCTTCCGAACATGAGAAACGTAAAAAGGAGAAATCCTTTACCAAACTGGTGGAGGAAGTGAAGAACCGCAAGGATGCAAGCCGCTGATTCTACTCAAAATGCGATGCAGGTATCACTGGATGCCTGCATCGTGTTTATTCTGACTTATATTTATCTTAAACAGGTATTTATGAAAGAGCTTTATTTATTACTTATTGTCATATCTGCTTGTAAAAAGTAGTTTCCCTTCCTGGGTGTACTGTTTTATGAAATCCCCTTTTTGAAAAGTGTACATATTCCTGTCATGCTCATACTGTTTCCACAAATCAAGTTTAAGTTGTTCATATTCTTTGGCAATGACAGCATTTGTTTGAAGATAGTCTCTGAAATACAATTCATCATTATCCCCTTCATAACATAAATGTAGATGAAATACCCGCTCGGCAAATCCTTGTAAAGTGTAACCTTTATTGAAATCAATACGACTGCTGTTCTCTGCCATGCAGAGATAGCCGCATCTTTCAATTATGACTTTCAAATCGGAGATTTTCTCTTCTCTTGGAATTTCCACAAGTATATCTATGATAGGCTTTGCCCATATTCCTTTGATGGCTGTGCTACCTATATGGTTAATACGTTCAATACAAGGAAGTTCCTCTGTCAGTAATTCCGCTTCTTCCTTATACCAGTCTGCCCAGTATTCTTGGTGTGCAGTCAGGGTTATGGGAAATAATTGCCAAAGTTCGTCTAATGGTAATTCGGTCAATTTTTTCATATTTCAACTATTTATTGTAGTCTTAAATACTAATGGGTAAACGTTGTCACGTTTCGTTAGTGACTTTTTTCTGTTGTGAGTTATTTAGACGTTGAACTAGCATCTTCTTAAACTCTGTACTATTACATCCATTTATAAGTTTTCTGTACTCAAGGAATTTTGTTTTTGGATACACAGACTCTATTAAATGTAGCAATGTCCATTCTATGCCATATAAAGCAGTAGGCGGAAAGAGCTTGATTAAAATATGCGCTTCCTCCAAAGTGATAGGCTGAACTATTTTGTCCAATAAGTCGGCATATTCATCAACTAATGTAGCCGTTATTCGTTCGTCTGCTTCATCGGGCATTGCACCCATTAAAGCTAATTGTTCAATTTCTTTTCTCATATTCTTTTTGTAGTTGGTGTTAATGCTAAAGGGTATGCGGGGAATGCTGCTAAGCGTTATCACGCTTTGTTAGCAATATTTATTCATCCTTTTGCTCCTCTAAGAATTCATTTATCCATTCTTTAACTCCCTCGTCAATATCCTTTTGTAAGGCTTCTTCTAATATCATAATGCCCTCTGCCTTTTCGTCATTATCAAGCGTATTCAAGTATCTGTTCACCATCCAAACATTATATTCTGTAGGCTGTCTACGAACTGAATCATATAAAAAGGGAACATATACTTCATGGGCAAATCCCTCTAAGTAACGCACTATGTTACCCGGATTGCCAAAATTGAAAAAGGGGAACTTTTCAAGTAACTTAAACAGTGGCTCTATCAATATCTTATCTTGAATTGGCAAGATTGACTCAACCTTTTGCAAATCCTCATGCGATTGCAGATTGACATTATTGATTTTAGAAATGATTTCTGTTGTATTCATAAATACTATATTTTATATTCGTTTATTACTAATGTGTTGGCAGTTAATTGCTATTTAAGCAATTAAGCTGTTTGTTAACAGCTAATTTTTGTATTATTCTATTTTCTAAGTCAATTGGGAACCACACAATAGAAAATTCATACTTTACGATTTCAGCCCTTTGGATAAAAGTTTCTTTTTGGGTTCCAAAATCTTTTAGTCGAAATTCTTCTCCTATACCAAATACCATTTTGAGATTGTTATAATTCGAATCTGTGATTTTATTATAATTCTCTGTTTGCCCAATAACTTTCCATCTTTTTTTTACAACACCATCCCAGAAGACTTGGATAGGAGAAAACATAACTCCTGACTTGATAATATCTTCTATTCTCGTATAGGCAGAACCTATCTTGTTGAAAATTTCAACTAAGACAGAAGAACTGGTTTCTATTACTCTTCCAAAAACATATTCTCTATTCAAATCTTCCTCGCTCAGTTTAATCTTTAATTTCCAATCATCCTTGGGCATAAATAGAGGAATACAAAATATTACTCCCGGTGTTACTATTATCTTCTTCATAATTATTTAGTGCTAATGGTTAGATAAGGAGCTACGTTTAGCGGCTAACTTGGCTCGTAATAACTTAATTATCCCTCTAAACCACAGCATTTATAATGAACGGGATTAGAGTTCATAAAACGACAAAGAATAATATGACCAAAGAAATAATCAGGATTACACCCTAAATACAACTCAACCAATGGATTTTCATCGTTTTCATCAAGTACCAGATTTATGGATTGAAGTTTAATACTTTGTAAGAAATCTTTTTGTGGTATTGGTACAAAAACTTTCTCACCTTCATCTGTTAGATAACACTCCTCGTTTACATTTTCGACCTTAAATGCTTCATCTGCAATCCATTCTGCTGCAAGATTTATCATATCAGCATCAAGAATGGACTGGAAGCACTCTTTTTGAGTGTCGTTTATCTGTTGTAGGCATTGTCGTACTTGCAATAGGAGTATTGATAAATCAGCGTTTTCATTTCCATTTGGAAAGATTGTAACATTACAATCCATACCCCATATAGATACACTATGCTCATAACTCAAAGGTGTATCAAGCTTTTGGAAGTTCGTTGTCTTTAGTTGTGCTATTGCTGTCATATTATAGTCGTAATCAAATTGTTATTAATGGCTTGACAAGGAGCTGCGTTTAGCAGCTATCTTGGTTCGTTAATAGTATATTTCCAGTTCCTTAGCAAAAGACATACAATTAAACTTATTAGCCTTAATCACTTTTCTGAACATTTCCGATACCACTATTTGATTATCAAACGAGCATCGGACTATATTATAATTAATGCCATATTCCTCTAATGGTGATGCTATCAATGTGCGTTTCTCAAATTCATAACTCTTATCCACAGGAGAAATAGAATAGATACTTTTCTCCATATCGTAACATTCTATATGGTTATGAATATTCATAGCGGAATAGCTATTACACATCTTTCCTTTATAATAGAATATGGCATCAAAAAATTGTACATCATTTGGGAAATGTTCCTCTATTACCTGCCTTATACGTTCTGATACTATTTGTCCCCCATAAACAGTATTGAGAACATCATAAGTGATTAAGCGGTCAAAAGAAACAGTACTATTTTCTGCATCCCTATAGACTAACGGAGAAGATAGGTATTCATGAATATAGTTACCCAAATTTAGGTCAGAACCTAATTTTGAGGAAATATGGGGATTTTGACTTTCATCCAATATTAATGGATAATTAGGTCGTGATGTGATTTGTAAAAAGTATCTCATGTTGTATGTCTTTCTTATTACTATTAATGGCTTGACAAAAAGCTGCGTTTAGCAGCTATCTTGGCTTGTTGACAATGAATTAAGTAAGAATTATTATATGGCAACATTTCGTAATTATGTTGATTGTTAAAAATGAAAGGATAATCTTCCGCTTTGTATAATTGCGGATTACTGAAATGTTTGAGCACATCTTCCTTTGCAACCTCGTTCAATATTAAAGTTTCTTCATTGCAAAATTCAAATAGAGAAAAAACATTTTTATCGACTATATTTCGCTTCAATTCCATAAACGGGTATAAAAAATGATTTCTTATTCCTGCCGCTCTTTTGAAAGTATCTTTCTGAAAATCAAAAAGTGTATCATCACTTTTGATAAATCGAAGTGCATAGTAGTTCTTTGATACTAAACTATTTCCAGCCAAGTCTAAGATATTTAGCTTTGCTTGCTCATAATAATTTTTATCAATACCATTTGTGGATAAGAAGTTCAAAAAACTTTCAGATACAAACTTTATTGATGTACCTACATCACAAGAGTAGTAATCGAAATCAATTTCTTTGTATTTCTTTTTGGTAACTACCATAAACATTTCACAGGGAAATTGAAATTCTCCTGTTGGATATTCCGAATTAAAGCGGTTATACATTTTCCATTTCTCATCATAAATCTTACGAGGTTGCTCTAAATCAAACTGTGATTTAAGAATAAAATCATTCTGCAAAGGATAACCTTTAGGCAGGTGAGTTCGATTAAACCATATATATAATTCTTTCATTGCTATGTATTATTGTTAATGGCTAAGCGGGGAACACTGTTCAAGTGTTATCACGCTTTGTTAGCACCGTTTTCTCTATTCATATCAAATTACTCCGGATATATTTTTTGAGTTGTACCGTCACTCAATATTTCAAGGATTGAAATATCATCATACATTATTATGTAGTGACGCTCAAAATATGCATCTACCCAAACTTTTTGTGTTATACCGCAAATCCTATCATCTTGGTATGAATAGTAAAGTTCTTCATATTCGCTTCTATTACCAAAACTATAAGCACTCTTGATTTTGTTATCTTTTATTTGAGCGATAGTAACTCTCTCTAATCTTGCATTTGTTTCGTTTTCAAATACACTACCAAAAGAGTATTGAATGGTTGAATCAGAAGAATAAAAATAGAATTTGTTAGAAACTATCCATTGACTATTCAAATCATTAAACGAATCATATTCGACACCATTAATAATTTGATTGTCGGTATTTAATAAATAACATTGTCTATTTGCTCCCGGTTTAGATGCTTTTTTTAGAAATCTCCCCGGTTTATTCCCAAGTAACTCACTATAAAATGGTAGAATTGAATAAGGTGGAATTACACCTTGTCCCCATTTTGAAGCTACCCCTATTTTATTTGCTTCTTCTTTAAGGAACGCAAACTCTCTTTTATTACGCTCAAATAGTATTTCTAATTCTTTTTTCATATTCTTTGTAGTTGGTGCTAATGCATTAATAACCACACCTCATGGTGTCGTTCCTAATCTCTATTATCCTCATATTTTTGCTACCTATCAGTTTGATATTATTATCACTTGTCGATAGGAAATGAAAGTAAGTCGTCAATCATTCTGCTTTGGATCTCGGTCAAACCATTTCCCCAAAGTAAAGCTAATCTTTTGATAGCTTTAACTCCTTGTTCTTGTAATTGGGGTGAGAGATGCCCAGTGATTTTTATTTGTCCAAAGGCAGTAGCGTAAGTCACCATGTCGCTTTGTGTCATATCCATTTCTTTCTTTGAAGCTAGTTTTTTAACCACTTCGGGCTCAAGACTTTCAACAGGAATATATTCCATGCCCCAGTCGTGTTCTATCAGATACTTGGGATAATCAGGAAAGTTGAGTTTGGGATTTTTTCTGATCGTTTCTTCAAGAGAATCTAACGTATCACTTCCCTCATCGCTGCCAAACGGTGCTTCTTCGTCTACACAATCATAATAGAGTTCTTCCGTGAAGTGTTCGGTAAATCGGGGGTGGGAAGTTTTGGGATGCAATCCGTATTCTTCGGAATCGATATAGATTTTGTTCATAAAGTCAAATCCGGTATCTTCCACATATCCTTTTTTCTCTTTTGAGCGAATAAGTTTTTCAGCTTGTTTCAGACATTCTTCTTCCGTCTCAAATTCCTTGATTTCAAACTTGCCGATACTGCCGGACTTGCCGTAATTTACGGAGAAATCATAGCCGCTATAATCAATGCACCAGAATTTGTGAGATTTCTCGTCTTTATAGATAAATGCTCTTTTCATAAATATTGTGTGTTTATTGTTGGCAGGGAGATTAATGCGTTAATATCTCTGCTATACGCAAAAGTATGAAAACTGTTGGGTTATCACCTATATGTCTTCGTTTTTCTTCTGTATTCTTGCAAAATAAGTCCCGTTCATTCATTTTTTACTGTTTTTTCAAGAAAACAGCAAAAAAGTTTGAGTTACGCAAAAAGGCTGCGTACCACTACTTCTATCTTTGTCGAAGAAACAAGAAAACAGGTCAAGTACGGGTTACTTCAACACACTCTTTAAGGTAGAACATTACCAGTACGATTATCCGTTTTCCAGTTTCGCAAAGGAGCAGTAGCTCAGTGGGTAGAGACGGTCACCGGTTCGACTCCGGTCTGCTCCACAAAAACAAATATAGAGGTAGGACAGTAGCTTCGGTATTATCTGAAATGAGGTCAACCGGAGCTTACTTCTTAACGGTGGCTATTGCTGGTTCGAATCCGGCCTGTTCTACCTCTTTTTATAAACTAAGGTCAAGGAAGGCTTACTTCAAAAACCGCAGGAATGCTCCATTGATTCACAGTCTCCCGATTACCTTACTTAAAAAACACAACCTATGAAAAAAGATTTATTGAAAGTATCTATCAGGCAAAATGCAATTTATCTGCCTTTGATAGAAGGAACAGAAAAGCGCGAAGCATTGACTTCGACTACCATAGCATTGGTAGCCCAACTCCGTAAAATAGGATATACTCTGTCCGAAGAGTTGCTTCATGCTGTCAATCAGTTATATCCGGCGCAACAGGTGGAGATTCTTCAAGTGATGAAGGAAGTATTGGGCGTGACGCTCAACTGGGCTCCATTGGTGAAAGGCTGGGATACACCTACTGGAGAAACAGGATTAGACCATTTGATAACATGGATTGCAAACATCTTCAATAGCAAGAAAGGCGTGAAGCTGCCCTGCGGACACGTGATTCCCGATAACACCTTCCCTTTGGAGCGATACAACGGTTGCCCGTTCTGCGGAACTCCGTTTGAAACGTCCGCTACGGAATACTTCGGACAGGGAAGCAAGCTGAAAGTTCTTGAACTTTGGCGGGAAGAGGATTTGAATGGTTTCTTCCGCGACCTGCTTGAATCGCGTACGGCTCTTGATGCCACGCAAGTGGATAGCTTGAAGATTTTGCTTGGCGAACTTCCGTTGCCGGCAGTCGGAATCAAGATGAAAGAAACTTTGATGCTGGTGATAGATACATTGGTGGAGCAGGACAGGGCGCAGGAAGCGCAAATCTATTTCTCCACTCCGAACGATATATTGCGTTATCTGTGGTATAAGAAAACCGGATTCCTGCAAATCATCGAACCTAAGACTATCATCCGTAAGGCGGGTAGAAACAATGCGCATATAACTGCTGTTTTGGATAAAAGCCGTTCGGCTGCTCAGGCGAAGCGTGAGGAACTGAAGTTGAAATACACCCGCCGTGAATGTAAAATGGTAGCCCTCTGGCTGAATAACCTGGAGATGAACGCGGAAAAGGCTTGTGAAATCATGCATCCGAAAAGGGAGATGTGGGTACGTATGATACGTGCGCTGCGTTTGGCGGAATATGCCCGTAAGCCGGGATTTGAGAATCTGAAGGAGTTGATGGATATATTCTACTGTCAGACATATACGGTTTGGCAGGGAGAGGTGGAGCGTTATCGTATGAAGGCGGATGCCGCACAGACATTTGCCTTGTTGAAGCAGCGGCCGGGTATGTTCGCACGTTCCTTGTTTGCCAATATGCTTTGGTTCGGGCCGGAAGAGACGTTGGCTGCATTCAAGGAAGTCGTTCATTTGTTGCCGGCTCGTCTGGTGGTCACTTTGGGTATGTATGCGGAGAACTACTTTGAATCCGGACGTAAGAGAATGGTGAAACCTTTAGGTGGTAATGCTCTTTTGATAGAACCGCATTACTTGGTGGTGCTATATATGGAAGAACAGCTTAAAGCGATGGTGAAGGATGTACAGGACTTGTGCAAGGAAGTCGTGGCTGCCCGCTTCGCCGACGCGGCTACCGAAGGTGAAAACAAAAGTATGTATATCGACCCTATGTTGTTTCATATCCCGTTGTCTATCGGCGACCGTAGCGAAACAATTCAGGATACTTCCTGTGCATTGCAGGGAACACGTTTCCCGGTAGAAGGAGATAAGGTGCGCCTGTTCATGCAGTGGGGAAAGGGACTTCCGGCACAGCATCTTGATATGGACTTGAGCTGTCATATCACTTTGCCTTCAACGACAGAAGTTTGCTCTTATTTCAACTTGCAGGCTATCGGTGCCAAGCATAGTGGAGATATCCGGAGCATCCCTGACAAGAAAGGTACTGCCGAGTATATCGAACTGGATTTGAATGAGCTGAACCGTGTAGGTGCGCAGTATGTGGTTTTCACTTGCAATGCGTATAGCAATGGGACTATCTCTCCTAATTTGGTAGTCGGTTGGATGAACTCCGCTTACCCGATGAGGATATCAGAGAAGACCGGAGTGGCATACGACCCTTCATGCGTTCAGCATCAGATACGTGTTTCTCAAAGTTTGCAGAAAGGACTTGTTTTCGGGGTATTGAAAGTGAAAGAAAGGGAAATCGTCTGGCTAGAAGTTCCTTTCGGCGGGCAGACTGTGCTTTCTTTGGATACACAAGCTATCGAAAAGTTCTTGGATAAACTGGACGCGAAAACAACCATAGGTGAACTGTTGGCAATCAAAGCGCAGGCGCAGGGATTGAAACTGGTTGATACTGCGGAAGCGGACGAGGTATATACCCGTGAATGGGCATTGAATACTGCTGCCGTGACTAAGTTACTGTTGGGCGATTAATTTCTAAAGAGAAATAAACTTTTTTCTCTTTAGATTTAAAGGTCGCATCGTATAAAGTTGTACCTTTGTATGCGATAAGCTATTCGTCTGACAGCTGTTGAACTTTCGTCTGACAACTGTTTCTTTTTCGTCTGACAGGTGTTAGATGAAAAGAGAACAGTTGTCAGACGATTATTTTTATACTAAACGGAGAATAAGGTTTAGGGAAGGAAGAGGTAAATGTCAGCGAATAAGCTATTAAATGTATAAACAACCAATAAAAAATATCCTTATGAGTGCATATTATGATTTGTATGAAACGCCTGACCCTAATAGTACGGGAGAGAAACAACCGCTTCATGCCCGTATTGTTTCGAATGGAACTTATTCGAAGAAAGAATTTATAGAACGTGTATCCCGCCACCAGCCTTTTCCCCATAATATTATTGAAGGAGTACTTGGGGCCGTCGTTGACGAACTTGCCGAAGCGTTGGCAGACGGATACATTGTAGAACTGGGCGAACTTGGGCATTTCAGTATTTCATTGAAATGTACTCATAAAGTAATGAATAAGAAGGAAATTCGTGCCGAGTCTATTCGCTTCGATAATGTTCATTTACGTACTTCCAAAGAATTTAAAAAGAAAGTACATCGGGAGATAGAACTCGAACGGGTGGAGAACTCCGGCCGGACTACTTCCAAAACAGAGATACCTATCGAACGACGTCTTCAAATGTTACAGGAGTTCCTGAAGAAAAATGGTGGAATCACCCGCATAGAATATAGCAGACTGACAGGAGTAGCCCGATTGAAAGCTGTAGATGATTTGAATACTTTTATTCAAGAGGGGAAACTGCGTAAGAGAGGGGCGGGAAGGAATGTGTTTTATGTATGGAAACAGGAAGAATAATATTTATAATAGGTAATTATCCTTCTTTTTGCTAACAATTTTGTACCTTTGTTTGTCTATAAAGAAAATAGTAAGATTATGGCAAGAATAACTATTCCTTATGCAGTAGCGGATTTCGTGGATTTGCGTGAACGTGGCTTTTATTATGTTGACAAGACCAACTATATTCCCAAATTAGAGGATTATAATGCCCCTGTATTTCTTCGTCCCCGCCGTTTTGGAAAAAGCCTGTTGGTTTCTACTTTAGCTTGCTATTATGACCGTACTAAAGCGAATCGGTTTGAGGAATTGTTTGGAGGAACTTGGATTGGCAGTCATCCTACAAAGGAACATAATCGTTATATGATTATTCGCTATGATTTCTCCAAAATGGTGATGGCGGATAACATTGAAGGATTAGCGCAGAACTTTAATGATTTGAACTGCTCCCCTGTGGAGATTATGGTGGAGCATAATCGGGATTTATTTGGTGATTTTCAATTTGCCAATCGGGGAGATGCATCCAAAATGTTGGAAGAGGTTCTAGGTTTTGCCCGTTCTCACGAATTTCCTAAGGTCTATATATTGATTGATGAATATGATAATTTCACGAATCAACTGCTGACTGCATATAATGACCCGCTTTATGAAGAAGTGACGACTGCTGACAGTTTCCTGCGTACTTTCTTTAAGGTAATAAAAGCTGGTATAGGTGAGGGGAGCGTCCGTACTTGTTTCTGTACAGGGGTATTACCTGTTACAATGGATGATTTGACCAGTGGATATAATATTGCAGAGATATTGACCCTTGAACCCAATTTCCTGAATATGCTTGGGTTTACATACGAAGAGACAGAGACATATTTACGTTATGTACTTGACAAATACTCTACAGGACAGGAACGTTTTGATGAAATCTGGCAGTTGATTGTAAGCAACTACGATGGTTATCGTTTCCGTTTTAATGGAGAGCGGTTATTCAATGCTACTATCCTTACTTATTTTTTCAAGAAGTTTGCAGCTAATGCCGGTAGTATTCCTGACGAACTGGTAGATGAGAATCTGCGTACCGATATTAATTGGATTCGTCGGCTCACCCTTTCATTGGATAATGCAAAAGCAATGTTGGATGCGTTGGTTATTGATGATGAGCTGCCTTATAATGTAGCCGACCTTGCCAGTAAATTCAATAAGAAAAAGTTCTTTGACAAGGAGTTTTATCCCATTAGCTTGTTTTATTTGGGAATGACAACGTTGAAAGATAAATTCGTGACAACATTGCCTAATATGACGATGCGTAGTGTATATATGGACTACTATAATCAATTAAACAACATAGAGGGTAATGCGCAGCGCTATGTTCCTGTATATCGGAAGTATGATTCCAACCGGAGTTTGGAGCCACTGGTACAAAACTATTTTGAGCAATACTTGGGGCAATTTCCGGCACAGGTCTTTGATAAAATAAATGAGAACTTCATCCGATGTTCATTTTATGAGCTTGTTTCGCGTTATTTGAGCAGTTGCTATACATTTGCCATTGAACAGAATAATTCCGTAGGACGTTCGGATTTTGAAATGACAGGTATTCCCGGTACGGACTATTATACCGATGACCGTGTCGTGGAATTCAAATATTACCGTGCGAAAGAAGCGGAAAAAATGCTTGCGTTTACCGAACCTCTTCCCGAACATGTGGAGCAGGTGAAAAGATATGGTGAAGATACGAAGAGAAAGTTTCCTAACTATAATGTGAGGACGTATGTGGTGTATATTTGTGCCAATAAAGGGTGGAAATGTTGGGAAGTATAAGTGTTATTTGTTTGTATCATCATTAGGAGTTTTATCATCAATCGGAGTGTCTGATAACACATATTAAGCCTGATAATTTGTCAGTTCTCTTTCATACCCCTATATTTGTTCCCACTATTCTATATAACCAATAGAGGGAGAATGTATCACAATAGGAAAATAAGAGCATACATAGCGTGGGTGTTGTTCATGACATTCATTCCTTTCTTTGTAGTGAAGACCTTTCACTACCATGGAAGCGAGGATGAAAAGTCATGTTCTCATGCCGGGCACTCTCACAAATCATCCGATGATTGTGCGATATGCCAATACTCCCTTTCTTTCTTTACCGAACCCCAACCGGTAGAATTTCATTGTACATTAACGCTCGTGCCTTACGAGCCAATCATTTATCAGGATAAGGTCGTTTTCAAACGGACTTGTTCGCATCAACTGCGTGCACCCCCTGTCGCATAATTACATACTCAAATTTACGAAGAAGACAGATTCACTGTAACCTGTCCTCATACTCATTTTACACATTAAATAAAGATTGTAATTGATGCGTATCGGAATTATTTCGGGCGTACTGGGGCTGATTGTAGCCTTACCCGTCCACGCACAGAAGTCCGATTCAATCAAGAGCATGCTTTTGCCTGATGTTGTGGTGACGGAAACGTACCGGCAACGTCAAGCCAAGAAGTCTGCACTCACGGTTGAAGTGATAAATCAGGATTTTCTGCGCAAACATTTTACAGGAAACTTCATGCAGGCGATGGAGAACATCCCCGGCGTGCAAGCGATGGATATAGGCTCCGGCTTCTCCAAACCGATGATTCGCGGAATGGGATTCAACCGGATTGCCGTATTGGAGAATGGCGTCAAGCAGGAAGGGCAACAATGGGGAGCCGACCACGGACTGGAACTCGATGCTTTCAATATCGAAGCGGTCAATGTCCTCAAAGGCCCTGCTTCCTTGCTGTACGGCAGCGACGCGATGGGCGGAGTGATTGATATAACCCCGCCACCCGTCCCTACTGGCAACAATGTCTTTGGAGACGTTACACTCTTGGGCAAATCTGTCAATGGAACGATTGGCGGCTCACTGATGCTGGGAATAAAGAAGAATGCCTGGTACTCCCATATCCGCTACTCGGAACAGCATTTCGGAGATTATCGTATCCCTACGGATACCATCGTTTATCTCACGCAGAAAATGCCCGTCTACGGACACAAGTTAAAGAACACGGCAGGTATCGAACGCAATGTCGGATTCTTCACCCAATATCAAAGAAAAAGGTATAAGGCGAACTACTCCGTAAGCAATGTATATCAAAAGACCGGTTTCTTTCCAGGAGCGCACGGCGTGCCCGACGTGTCCCGCGTAGAGGATGACGGAGACAGCCGCAATATTGAGTTGCCGTATAGCAAAGTGAATCATCTGAAAGTGACTACCCATCAGCAATATGCGTGGGAGAAACTAATCCTGTCAGGTGATTTGGGCTTCCAAAACAATCATCGTGAAGAATGGAGTGCCTTCCATACCCACTACGGTTCGCAACCCGCACCGGAGAAAGACCCGGACAAAGAACTGGCTTTTAACCTGAATACTTACAGTGCTTCGGTAAAAGCACGCTTTGTCGGTTCTTCCTCGTGGGAACATACGCTGGGGTGGGACGGGCAACATCAACGAAACGGCATCTCCGGCTATTCGTTCTTACTGCCCGAATACCACCGTTCCACCACCGGATTGCTTTGGCTCACCACCTATCGACCTAACAATGTCCTCTCCATTAGCGGGGGAGTACGATATGACTACGGACATATCAACATCTCTGCCCATGAAGACGCCTATCTTGCCGATTATCTGCAAAAACAAGGATATGAACAGGAACAGATAGACTTCTATAAGTGGAACAGCCACGCAGTGAAGAAACATTTCGGTGATTACTCCTTTTCTTTAGGACTTGTGTGGACACCCTCGGTCGCTCATATGATAAAGCTGAATGTCGGACGCAGTTTTCGTCTGCCCGGCGCGAACGAGCTTGCCGCCAACGGTGTGCATCACGGCACTTTCCGCCATGAGCAGGGAGACGCGACGCTGAAGTCCGAGCAAGGCTGGCAACTGGACGCTTCTTATAACCTGAACTACCGTAGAATCTCTTTTTCCGTTTCCCCCTTTGTCAGTTGGTTCAGCAATTATATCTTCCTGCGTCCTACCGGCGAATGGTCTGTATTGCCCCATGCCGGACAAATCTATCGCTACACCGGAGCGGAAGCATTATTCGCGGGAACGGAAGCTACGATAGATGTCCGCTTTCTGCGCAACTTCAATTATCGTATCTCCGCCGAGTATGTCTACACCTATAATTGTGACGAACATATCCCGTTGAGTTTCTCTCCGCCGCCCGGTATGTGGAATACATTGACCTGGCAGCATAAACGCTATATGCTTTATGCCGAATGGCAAAGTATCGCCCGTCAGAACCGTGTCGACCGCAACGAAGACCGTACGTCCGGGGCAAACCTGTTCCATCTGGGCGGCTCATTAAACATTCCGACAGGTGGAAACAGTGAAATAGAAATCACCCTGACCGTCCGTAATATCTTCAATACCCGATATTACAATCATCTTAGCTTTTACAGGAAAGTTGAAATCCCCGAACCGGGACGCAACTTCCAGTTATTAATCAAAATCCCATTTAAAAAAATCCTAAAATGAAAAATAAATTTTATCTCCCGATGATTGCCTTTATGGCTATGTCCGCTTTTGTATTTGTCTCTTGTGATAACGACGACTCCAGTGATACCACCAAACCGCTGATTGAACTTCACGAACCGGAAGAGGGGCAAGCCCTTGAAATCGGAAATGAACACGGGGTTCATTTGGAAATGGACTTGTCGGACGATGTTATGCTGAAATCTTATAAGATTGAGATACACAGCAACTTTGACCACCATTCGCATGGCGGCAATAGCAGGGCTGCCGCGGCAACCGTGGATTTCAGTTTCAACAAATCCTATGATATTTCGGGACAGAAAACGGCGCATATTCATCATCACGATATTGTGATACCCGCCGATGCGACTCCGGGAGACTATCACTTGATGGTTTATTGCACGGATGCCGCAGGCAATGAGTCTTATGTCGCCCGCAACATCAAGTTGAGCAACGAAGTGGAAGATGAAGACCATCATCACGACGAATAAGATGCCCCATTGCGTATTATAAGGAAAAACAAACTGTTTCCAGTCTGCGGAAACGACAGATTCTTCTTTTTTTTAACAAAGAGTCTTTTTTCTTTCAAAAGGTGTAATATCTATTACACCTTTTTTGTTTCCAAACCTTTACTTTTGTAAAAAATACTTTTTCATATGATGAAGTTTCCAATAATAAATCGACTCTTTCCTTCTTATAAATGGAAGGTAGCGGCTGTCATCATCGGCGGAATTATTGTGGGCGGTGGAGCACTATTCATGTATATGCTCCGTGCGCATACCTATTTAGGAGATGACCCGGCCGCATGTGTGAACTGCCACATCATGACTCCTTACTATGCGACATGGTTTCATAGCTCTCATGCACGCGACGCCACTTGCAATGACTGTCATGTGCCGCATGAAAATGCCGTGAAGAAATGGACTTTTAAAGGTATAGACGGTATGAAGCACGTCGCCGCCTTTCTCACGAAAAGCGAACCGCAGGTTATCCAGGCTCACGAAGCCAGTTCCGAAGTGATAATGAATAATTGTATCCGCTGTCATACGCAGCTCAATACCGAGTTTGTGAAGACGGGTAAGATTGATTATATGCTGTCGCAAGTAGGAGAGGGGAAGGCTTGTTGGGATTGCCACCGCGATGTACCTCATGGCGGAAAGAACTCCTTGTCAGGCACACCGGGAGCTATCGTTCCCCTTCCCGAATCCCCTGTTCCCGAATGGTTGCGGAAAATGGTGAATAATAAAGATTAACAGGAAATGAAATACGTAATAAAATAATAAAACCGATATACAATGGAAAAGAAATTAAAATCATGGCAAGGATGGCTGTTGTTCGGAGGTTCAATGGTCGTTGTGTTTGTTTTGGGATTATGCGTTTCTGCGTTGATGGAGCGTAGGGCGGAAGTTGCCAGTATTTTCAACAACCGCAAAAATGTTATCAAAGGGATTGAAGCACGGAATGAACTATTCAAGGATGATTTCCCTCGTGAATATCAGACTTGGACAGAAACGGCAAAGACTGATTTTGAAAGCGAATTTAATGGAAATATTGCAGTCGACGCACTGGAAAAACGTCCCGAAATGGTTGTCCTTTGGGCAGGATACGCTTTCTCTAAAGACTATTCCACTCCGCGCGGACATATGCATGCTATTGAAGACATTACCGCTTCACTTCGTACCGGTGCACCCGTGAATCCGACCGACGGTCCTCAGCCGTCCACTTGCTGGACTTGCAAGAGCCCGGATGTTCCCCGTATGATGGAAGCCATAGGCGTAGACTCTTTCTATAATAATAAGTGGGGAGCCATGGGCGCTGAAATTGTGAACCCGATTGGCTGTTCCGACTGCCACGACCCGGAAACAATGAATCTTCATATCAGCCGTCCGGCATTGATAGAAGCTTTCCAACGTCAGGGAAAGGACATCACCAAAGCTACTCCGCAGGAGATGCGCTCACTGGTATGTGCGCAATGCCATGTAGAATATTACTTCAAAGGCGACGGCAAATATCTGACTTTCCCTTGGGACAAAGGTTTCACGGTAGAAGACATGGAAGCCTATTATGATGAGGCCGGTTTTTACGATTATATCCATAAACTGAGCCGCACGCCGATTCTGAAAGCGCAGCATCCCGATTATGAAATTTGCCAGATGGGTATTCACGGTCAGAGAGGTGTCTCTTGTGCCGATTGCCACATGCCTTATAAGAGTGAAGGCGGCGTGAAATTCAGTGACCACCATATCCAAAGCCCGTTGGCTATGATCGACCGCACTTGCCAGGTTTGCCATCGTGAGAGCGAAGAGACTTTGCGCAATAACGTTTACGAACGCCAGCGCAAAGCGAACGAAATCCGCAACCGCCTGGAACAGGAATTGGCGAAAGCGCATATCGAAGCCAAGTTTGCTTGGGACAAAGGCGCTACGGACGACCAAATGAAAGATGTCCTTGCATTGATTCGTCAGGCACAGTGGCGTTGGGACTTCGGAGTGGCTTCACACGGCGGCTCTTTCCATGCACCGCAGGAAATTCAGAGAATTCTTTCTCACGGACTCGACCGTGCTATGCAGGCTCGTCTCGCCGTATCCAAAGTCCTGGCAAAGAACGGATATACAGATAACGTTCCGATGCCGGACATCTCGACGAAGGCAAAGGCACAGGAATATATCGGGCTGGATATGGACGCTGAAAGAGCGGCGAAAGAGAAGTTCTTGAAAACAACTGTTCCTGCCTGGTTGGAGAAAGCGAAAGAAAACGGACGTCTGGCACAGATATAAAACAAATATAAAATAAGGTATAGGACAAATATAGGATAGATATAAGATAAGTATAAGAATATATATATGTGGAGCAAACCGTGGAGTTATAAGGAAGGGCTGACGATTGGCGCAGGATTACTGGTAATAGGCATGTTGCTGCAAATGACGGTGGGTGCTATCAACTGGGACTTGTTTGCCTGTCCGGTCAATGTGATTGTATTAGTGGTTTATATCATTGCCCTGATAGCCATGCATCTTCTTCGTAAACGTGTGTATTTGTTCGGATGGTTGAGCCATTACTCCGCTGCCGTCTCCGCCCTGTTGTGGGTGGTCGGCATGACGGTGATAATGGGGCTTGTCCGGCAAGTTCCTTCCGGTCATGCTTCAAATGCTTCAACGGATTTGCTGGGATTCTCGCAGATGATTTCGTCATGGCCTTTTGTACTGCTTTACTTTTGGATGGTCACTGCATTGGGACTGACGATACTCCGTGCCAGCTTTCCTTTCAAACTGAGCCGCCTTTCGTTTCTTCTCAATCATATCGGATTGTTCGTCGCGTTGATAGCGGCCACTTTAGGCAATGCCGATATGCAACGTTTGAAGATGACTACCCGGATGGGGAATGCCGAATGGCGGGCTACCGACGATAAAGGACAGTTGGTGGAACTTCCATTGGCTATCGAACTGAAGGATTTCACTATCGACGAATATCCCCCGAAACTGATGTTGATTGACAATGAGACAGGCCGCACGCTTCCCGAAAAATCTCCGGTACATATTCTACTGGAAGAAGGAGTATCGGACGGCAACTTGCAGGACTGGCAACTCACCATCGGACAATCTATCCCGATGGCTGCTTCCGTGGCTACCGAGGATACATTGAAATTTACCGAATTTCATTCGATGGGTGCTACCTATGCCGTATATCTGAAAGCTGTTAATCAGAAGAGTCAACAGATGAAAGAAGGCTGGGTGAGCTGCGGAAGTTTTCTTTTTCCTTATAAGGCAATCCGCTTGGATTCTTTGACCAGTCTTGTGATGCCGGAACGGGAACCACAACGGTTTGCGTCGGAAGTGAAGATTTACACGCAGGAAGGAACGATAACGGAAGGAACAATCGAAGTAAACCGTCCGATGGAAGTGGAAGGATGGAAAATCTATCAGCTTAGTTACGACGAGACAAAAGGACGATGGAGCGATGTCAGCGTATTCGAACTGGTTCGCGACCCGTGGCTGCCGATAGTTTATGCGGGAATTATTATGATGATGGCAGGAGCTATCTGTCTGTTCGTGAATGCTCAAAAGAGGAAAGAGGAGGATAAAGCATGAGTTGGGACTATTTTGTACTGTTTGCCATAATTGCACTGGTTTGTTGGGCTATCGGAGCTTTTGCAGCCTGGAAAGGCACGAAGCCGGGATGGGCTTACGGATTTACCCTGTTAGGGTTAGGTGTTTTCTTCAGCTTTATGATTGGAATGTGGATTTCATTGGAACGTCCCCCGATGCGGACAATGGGAGAGACGCGTTTATGGTATTCTTTCTTTCTGCCGTTGGCAGGGTTGATTACCTATGTGCGTTGGAAGTACAAATGGATTCTTAGTTTCAGTTGTATCCTCTCACTGGTGTTTATCTGTATTAATATCTTCAAACCGGAGATTCATAATAAAACCCTGATGCCTGCTTTGCAAAGCCCGTGGTTTGCGCCTCATGTCATCGTGTACATGTTCGCCTACGCCATGTTGGGAGCGGCAACGGTGATGGCTGTCTATCTGCTTTGGTTCAAAAAGAAAGAAATAGAACGAAAAGAGATGGATTTATGCGACAACCTCACCTATGTAGGTCTGGCATTTATGACATTGGGAATGTTAACGGGCGCTATCTGGGCGAAAGAAGCCTGGGGACATTACTGGGCTTGGGACCCGAAAGAGACATGGGCGGCGGCAACCTGGTTTGCCTATCTGGTATATATCCATTTCAGATTGGGCAAACCGTTGAAAGCGCGTCCGGCATTAGTTATTTTGTTAGTATCGTTTGTTTTATTACAGATGTGCTGGTATGGAATCAATTATCTTCCATCGGCACAAGGAGTCAGTGTACACACTTATAATTTGAATTGAAATATCAAATCATTTAAATTGCAATATTGATGAAAACATTTTATTGGTCATTAGTGCTTATGATGCTATTGCCAAGCATGGCATACACACAAAACACGGAGAAGGAAAATGAGTTCTCGATGTCGATGCAAATCAGACCTCGGGCGGAGTATCGGAACGGAGCCTGGTTTCCTCGCAATGAAGGGGTGAAAGCCGCATCGTCTATCAACAACCGTGCCCGTTTGTCGATTGACTACAAGCGGTCGGACTTGGAAATCAAGATGTCGGCACAGCACGTCGGAGTTTGGGGACAAGACCCGCAGATTGACAAGAACGGACGTTTTGTCTTGAACGAAGCATGGGCAAAACTTGATTTCGGACACGGCCTTTTTGCCCAGTTAGGTCGTCAGGCATTGGTTTATGACGATGAGCGTATCTTGGGCGGACTGGACTGGAATGTGGCGGGACGTTATCATGACGCGTTGAAACTGGGATATGCGAATAAGAATAACGAAGTGCACCTTATTCTTGCTTTCAACCAGAATGACGAGAAGAAGATAGGCGGTACTTATTATGCTTCCGGCGCACAGCCTTATAAGAATATGCAGACCGTATGGTATCACTATAAAGCGGATGCAATCCCATTCGGCGCTTCTCTATTGTTTATGAACCTGGGACTGGAAACCGGGGACGCGGCTACGCAGGATTCGCATACCCGTTACCTGCATACAATGGGAACGTATCTTACCTATAAGCCCGGTAGCTGGAACCTGGACGGTGCTTTCTACTATCAGACGGGTAAGAATAAGAATGCTGAGAAAGTGTCGGCATTAATGGGAAGCGTGCAGGCTGCCTATGCTTTTGACAAGACATGGGGAGTTGTGGCAAGTTTCGACTATCTGAGCGGCGATAAGGGAAACGGTGGCAAGTTTAAAGCGTTCGACCCTCTCTACGGAACACACCATAAGTTCTACGGAAGCATGGACTATTTCTATGCGAATCTATTTGTGGACGGTTATGCGCCCGGTTTGATGGACAGCCGTATCGGTGTCCGTTTCCGTGCTTCGGACAAGGTGGATATGGAAATGAATTATCACTATTTCACTACTGCGGTTAAATTGCCGGATTTGAAGAGGTCTTTAGGTTCGGAAGTCGATTATCAGATTAACTGGTCAGTGATGAAAGACGTGAAACTCTCTGCCGGATATTCTTTCATGCGTGGCACGAAGACGATGGATGTAGTGAAAGGCGGAAATCATAGGAGTTGGCAAGACTGGGGATGGGTATCGTTGAATATCAATCCGAGAGTGTTTTTCACAAAATGGTAGAGAAGTAAATAGTATGATGAAAATCCCGGTTGGCAAATGTTGGCCGGGATTTTTTTAGTTAATAGCGGCATACCTCTATTAATCTATGTGTATGATACTGCAAAAACACTGCTTTTTAATATATTGCAAAAGGAAATAATGATTATCTTTGCAAAAAAGGTCAGGAGGTGTATATGGATATGACAATGGAAGCAAAAAGTATCAAGATGGACGTTATGGAAGATTTGATGGCTATAGATAATCTGGATACTTTAAAAAAGATAAAGTCGTATATAGCGAAAGTGCGTAAGCAAAGTAATATGAATGATGCTACCCGTAAGGCTTTGGAGGAAATGGAAAAGGGAGAAATGATTCATTTCAATTCTTTTGATGCTTATGTAAAAGCAACAGAAAATGCTTGAAATAAATGTAACGCATCAGTTCATGAAAGACCTGAAAATAGCTAAAAAAAGAGGTCTTGATATTAATAAGCTTAATGAAGTAGTTCGTTTGATAGCTGAAGAGAAAACATTACCGGATAAGAATAAAGACCATAAATTAAGAGGTGACTACATGGGTTGTAGGGAATGTCATATCCAACCGGATTGGCTGTTAATCTATGTGGTGGAAGATTCGGTTAAAATCTTGAATTTATTACGTACTGGCACTCATTCGGATTTATTTTAGGGAGAATATCAACCCGAAAGTGTTTTTCACTAAATGGTAGAGAAATAAACAGAATGATGAGAATCCCGGTTGGCTTATGTTGACCGGGATTTTATGACTTAGACCTCTATACCGGATATTCGACAAATTCTTTCAGTCGTCGGGCAAGTAGCTTTTTTCTTGTGGGCTGCACCCCTGTAATGTTATAATAGTGATGTGTACGGCAAAGAATTAAAATTTCCGTGCCGGTGCGGGAAACGCGGTATCCAAATCATGCAAATCTTCCTCTGTCAGATGAATGGAAAGGCTTCGGGAATTATCTTCCACATGGGTTATATTGGTTCTTATGGCAATTTTTTATTTGAGGTTCGACTTGAAAAATGCTTCCAGTTTGTCAAACGGAATCTTCCGGTCGTAAAGATCGGTGTGGTTGGCTCCGGGAACGATTAGTAACTCCTTGTTGTTGCCCTTGAGGCGTTTGAAGGCATCCTCGCTGAAATAACGTGAATGGGCATTTTCGCCGTGAATGAGCAATACGGCATTGTCAATCTCGTGGATATAGGACAACAATGGCATATTGATGAACGAAAGAGCCATCGTGGGGTTCCATGCACCGTTGGAATTGATGGCACGGGCGTGGAAAGCACGTTCAGTCTTGTAATAATCGAAGTAGTCCTTGACGAATTGCGGCTCGTCGCCCTTGATGCTGGCGGGCAGACCGGGCGTACCGGGAGTGGCCGTGCCGTTCTGTGCATCACGAGTCCGGATGGCATTCATCGTCTCGCGTTTGTTGCGGCGTGCCTCGGCACTGTCCTCGGCATCGAAATAGCCGTTGGCATTCACGCGGCTCATATCGTACATAGTAGAAGCTACTGTTGCTTTGATGCGCGTGTCCATTGCGGCGGCATTCAGTCCCATACCACCGAATCCGCAGATGCCGATGATACCGATGCGTTCGGCATCTACATCGGGGTGTGCGGTCAGGAAATCCACTGCCGCGCTAAAATCTTCGGTGTTGATGTCGGGTGATGCCACATTGCGGGGTTCGCCACCGCTCTCGCCCGTATAAGAAGGGTCGAATGCAAGGGTGAGGAATCCGCGTTCGGCCATTGTCTGCGCATAAAGTCCCGATGACTGTTCCTTCACAGCCCCGAAAGGGCCGCTAACGGCAATGGCAGGGAGTTTACTTTCGATATTCTTGGGTTCGTACAAGTCGGCGGCAAGTGTGATGCCATAGCGGTTTTTGAAGGTTACTTTACGATGATTTACCTTGTTGCTCTGTGGGAACTTTTTGTCCCATTCCTGTGTAAGATTCAATGTGTCCATATGATTACTTGTTTTTTGATTTGTTATACCGTTCGTGCAGCCGGTAAGCACCCCCATACTTAACAAGGCTGTGATAGCTACTGATTTAAAATTCGCTGTTCTCATCATTCTATTATTTAAATGGTTATTGTTCTATTTTATATTGCAAAGGTACGGCTATAAAACAAGCGGCACATTATTGTCAGGCTCAAAAGGAGTTACTCAAAAGCTCAACTATCCATTTTCTAAAAAATATCAGGGATGCACTTACCGTAAGGTTACTGTAAGGGACAAGCTGCAAGGTAATGTGAAAGCCTCACTGCGACGTCGCTGTGAGGCTCAAATAAATCTATTAAAAAACTCAATATACTTTGCTCCGATTTACACGAATGTGGCGGTCGGCGGCATACCATACTGTTTTTTGAAGGCGGTTGAGAAATGAGACGGATTCTTGAAACCGACTTCGGCATAAACATCCACGACCTTTTTGCCGCCCTCTTTCATCAGGGCGTAAGCTACTTCGAGGCGTTTACGGATAAGCCATTTTTCGGGAGTGAGGTCGCTGATTTTCTTGAAATCCCGTTTGAATGTGGCAAGGCTGCGTCCCGTGTAGTGTGCCATCTCTTCCATCGTGAACTCGTACATGTAGTTCTCGTTCATAAATTCCAGAATATCTATTTTCCACGGTTCGTTGAAGTCGAAAAGCGTCGGCGCGAACTGTTTGTCGATATGTAATAATGCGAGCAAACCTTCCTGCAATTTCAGTTGCATCAGATCATCCGCAGGTTTCACCTTCGGATCGAAGTAAGGCGTCATCGAAGCGAACAGACTGGCGAGTTCGGCCGTTTTCGGAAGCTTTATCACTCCGGAATTGAGTTTTGCGGTATTGGCCGGTACTTTACGTTGTCCCAACTTACCGTACATTTCACGTAGGAAACGACGTGTGAACATCAGGAAGATACCGCAGTAGCGTTCACCATCTTTCGTCTTCTTGTACATCGTGATGTGATGGTCGCGCGGTATGAAGACGCATTCGCCTTTTCCGACATGAATTTGCTCATTGCCATTGTCGAGAATCATCTCACCTGAATAGACGTAATTGATGGCATATTCGCGGGAGCGGTGTACGCAGCCGCTGAGGTCATCATAGAAGAAACTGTAGAATACATCGTTGTAATTGAAGATAAGCTTCATTTGCCCTAATTGTTCATCTGTCATATTTTTCTGCTTTTCTTTCTGATTGCAAATATAACAAAAACAGTTTCATTTCTTTTCGGCTCATTTATATATTTAACTTGTTTTCGATATAAGAGTCAAATTATTCCTTTGTTTCAACCCTGCCCCTGTTTCTTTATTATATGAATTTCTCTAAAGCTGCCTTATTCAAAATTTCCACCCGTTTCCCTTCCATTGTCATAAGCCCTTCCTTGATAATCTTATTAATTTCTTTCGATAAGGCGGGACGGGATACATTCAGGTATTCGGCAAGTTGGGATTGTGTATGTGTAATCTCCACTATCAGGGAATCTTTCTTCTTGTGCTCGAACAGATAAACAATGAATCTTTCCCGGACAGTCTTGCGGGAGAGTGGTTTCAGACGTGATACGGTGCAGATGTTGCAATTACCTGCAATGCAGAGAAAATTGTGCAACACTTGCGGATCCTGGCTGATAACTTTAAAGGTAGAATCTTTGGTTGCCATAAGTATCACACTGTCCTCAAGAGCAGTGAAAGTAGCCGGCAAAGTATTGTTTGAATTAAAAAGATGAGGAGTGGCGAAGGTACGTGGCGCAATGATATATTCAATCATTACTTCATTTCCCAATCCGTCGATAATATCCGTGCGCAATTTCCCTTCCAACAACACATACAGTTTGTTACAAGGTGTTCCCTGTGTAACAACTATCTCTTTCTTGTTTGCTGCATAGACTACGAAATCCAGTTTCTCCAATAGGGATTCTTTAATGTTTAAAGGCAAATCCCGGAAAAGGGGGATTTGAAACAGCTTTTCTTTATGTGTGTCGGTCAGTTGTATTTTTTTCATTGTATCATGTTGTTCGTATCGTGGACAAACTTACAATAAATCTCTGGAATAACCTCGAAAAATGGGAGAAATGACGCTGAATGGTTTGGATATAAAATCGTCTTTGAAGAAAAAGATGACTATTGAAATTGTTTTCTGTATTTGGATGGAGATATTCCCAAGGTATTTGTGAAAACCCGGACGAAATGGGGCAAATCATTAAAACCGACCATAAAACAAATTTCGGATACTTGTTTATGTGAATTTTTAAGAAGTTCGCAGGCTGTATTTAAGCGGTATTGGGTTACATACTGCGAGAAGGTCATTCCTTTGCAACGTTTGAAATAGGAACAGAAAGCGGAGCGGTTCATGCCTATTTCTGCCGCAATATCATCCAAAGATATGGTATGGATATAGTGAGCCATTACATAAGTACAGATTTGCTGCATACGTCTCACGTCACGTTCAATACTCATGGGCTTTCCGGCAAGGGTATGGTCGGATGAGGTAAATATGACAGGTAGCAGACGAAACATTTCGCATAGGCGTCCCAATTCGTCCATATCGTTCATCCGTGACAATATCCGGCGAATGGTTTGTGAACTTCCGGTACCGAATTTCAGTGCGTTCGTCGGGAATGTAATGTTCGTCAGACGATTACGCAGTTCGGGGAATACTGCCATACATCGTTCTACAAGCGAATGGCTGAAAGCGACCATTAAATAACGGACACATCCGTCATTGTCTGCCGAATCCGGCGAATACTCCCAACGGTGAAACATGGACGGTGGTATTAATGCCACATCGCCTGCTGCGAAAGGTTGCAATGTGTCGCCTGACATTCGTGTGCCATATCCGTGGACAACATAATACAACTCCCATGCATCATGCTGGTGCAGTTTGGCTTCGATACTGGTTTCTATTCGTTGGTCTATGAAGAAAAAAGAGTGATTCTCTACTTCGGGCAATTCATAAGGAATGACGGTGTCTTCCATAAAAGTATGTTTAAAATGACTATTATGCAAATATACGACAAATATATGAGATAATACCACAAATATATAACAAGAAAGTGGGATAACTTTGCAACTGGAAACAATAAGTATAACTATAAAAATGTATTGTTATGGATTTCTATCAAGTATTAGAAAAAAGAAGAACCATTCGCGACTTTTCCGATAAGGAAGTGACGGATGAAGTGTTGGAAAAGGTATTGTCGGCTGCATTCAAGGCTCCGACTAATGATCATTTGCGGCAGTTTGAATTTGTTGTCGTGAGAGGGAAGGAGAACATAGCCCGGCTCATATCGCCTGTAGCGGAAAATACCAGAAGCATTCAGCAGACAGCACTAAAGGCAGCTGCCGGCGTGATGGATAAGGATGAGCATGCCATGTTTGTCGATGCCTTGCCCAAACAACAACGTATGCTTATGCAAAGTAATTGTCTCGTGCTTCCATTTTTCCGGCAAAAGGATTTTCCTCTGTGCCAACCTGCTGACCAAAGTTCACTCAACTATTTCGCTTCCGCATGGGCAGCCGTTGAGAATATTCTGTTGGCAGCAACGGCGGAAGGATTGGCGTGTGCATTCCGCATTCCTATTGGCAACGAACCGGAGTATGTGAAACATCTTGTTAATGCTCCGGATGAATATGAGTTCACTTGTTTTCTTGCCATCGGTTATGCGGCGGAAGATGCGCATATATGTAAGCAGAAAGAAATCCGGGTAGGGGACAGGATTCATAAGAATGTCTGGTAAATCAGTAATCAAGGTATATCTCTCTGTAATTTATATACATTTACTATGCCATAAATTGTCTATTTTTGCAAAGTGAAAAGACTATTAATTCTAAAGATAAAATTAGTAAAGTTATGGCTAAAAAAGTTCTGATAATTTCGTCCAGTCCGCGTAAAGGTGGCAATTCGGATTTGCTTTGTGATGAATTTATGAAAGGTGTTTTCGAAGCGGGCAATGAGGTGGAAAAGATATTCTTGAAAGACAAGACGGTTCACCCTTGCACCGGATGTAGTGTTTGCAGTATGTACGGTAAGCCTTGTCCGCAAAAGGACGATGCAGCGGAAATCGTTGAAAAAATGATTGCCGCTGATGTGATTGTAATGGCAACTCCTGTGTATTTCTACACGATGTGCGGTCAGATGAAGATTATGATTGACCGTTGCTGCGCACGCTATACGGAGATAACAAACAAGGAATTTTATTTTATTATTGCGGCGGCAGAAGATAATAAAGCAATGATGGAGCGCACCATCGACGGATTCCGTGGCTTCCTCGATTGCCTGGAAGGGGCGCAGGAAAAAGGAACAGTTTATGGAATCGGTGCCTGGAAGGTAGGGGAGATTAAGGATACTCCTTATATGCAGGAAGCATATAATATGGGAAAGATGGTGTAACTTCTACCACACTTCCCTCACCCTTTGCTCTTTTTGTGATTACTTAATTGACCGGATTGCTTGTTCTGCCATAGAATTATTATAATTTTGTGGCAGAACTTTTTATATTGTATGATTCGTTTAAAAACTAAGCATCATGGGCTATACAATAACGACTCTTGTAGAGAATTGTGTCTATGGACGTAAATTGCAGGCAGAACACGGGCTTTCTCTCTATATCGAGACATCGGGACATAGATTACTCTTCGATACGGGAGCGTCCGATTTGTTTATCCGTAACGCCCGCCTGCTACATATTGACTTGCAGAAAGTTGATTATTTGATATTATCCCATGGGCACAGCGACCATACGGGAGGGCTGCGCCATTTCCTGGAACTGAACACTCAGGCAACGGTTGTCTGTAAACGTGAAGCCTTTTCTCCTAAATTCAAGGATGAACGCGAAAACGGAATGCAGCATACGCAGGCTTTCGACCTTTCCCGCTTCCGTTTTATTGAAGAACAGACCGAACTGCTCCCCGGCGTATTTCTCTTTCCCTCTATTGATATTATCGACGGGGAAGATACCCATTTTGAACGTTTCCGGGTTCAGAAAGAAGACGGTTGCCATATACCGGATACTTTTCTGGATGAATTGGCGGTAGTGCTAGTAGAACCGGACGGGCTTTCCGTTTTGAGCGCCTGTTCTCATCGGGGAATTACAAATATTCTGCGAACAGTCCGTGCGGCATTTCCGGAATCTCCTTGTAACTTACTGTTGGGAGGTTTTCATATTCATAACGCGGAAGAACGGAAATATCAGATCATTGCAGATTATCTGAAAGAATATCTGTCACATCAGATTGGTGTCTGCCATTGTACGGGAGTAGATAAATATGCTTTCTTCTATAAGGATTTTGGCGACAGGATATTCTATAATTACACGGGAAAAGTAATTCAAACCGATTTGTTGGAATAAAATATATATAATAATTTGATATGAAGAAACTAATAACTTCTTTAGCACTGGCATTGACCGCATTGTCCGGCTATGCCATTACTCCTTTGTGGATGCGTGACGCACGTATTTCACCGAATGGAACGGAAATTGTCTTTTGTTATAAAGGCGATATCTACAAAGTCCCCGCACAGGGAGGAACAGCCGTTCAGTTGACAACACAAGCATCTTATGAAGCCAATCCCGTCTGGTCGCCCGACGGCAAGCAAATCGCCTTTTCCAGCGACCGCAATGGCAACTTTGACCTCTTTATCATGCCTGCCACTGGCGGAACGGCTAAGAGGCTGACTTATCATTCAGCATCGGAAATTCCGTCTGCTTTTACTCCCGATGGAAAGTATGTGCTTTTTTCCGCTTCTATTCAAGACCCGGCAGCCAGTGCATTGTTTCCTACCGGAGCTATGACGGAATTGTATAAAGTTCCTGTTGACGGCGGACGTACCGAACAAGTTCTGGGCACTCCTGCCGAATGGGTTTGCTTCGACAAAACAGGAAAGAACTTCCTTTATCAAGACCGGAAAGGCTTTGAAGACGAATGGAGAAAACACCATACTTCATCTATCACAAGAGATGTCTGGCTGTATGATACCCAAACCGGAAAGCATACAAACCTGACCAATCGGGGTGGGGAAGACCGTAACCCTGTTTATGCTCCCGATGGAAATACTGTTTATTTTTTGAGTGAACGCAATGGCGGTTCGTTCAACGTTTACTCTTTCCCGTTGAATACTCCGCAGGAAGTGAAAGCAGTTACTACCTTCAAGACTCATCCGGTACGTTTCCTGTCTGTCAGCGATAAGGGTACACTTTGTTATACTTATGATGGGGAGCTTTATACGCAAGAGGTAAATGCCCGTCCCCAAAAAGTAAAAGTAGAACTTGTCCGGGATAACGAAGAACAGCTTGCCGCACTCAAATTCTCTCAGGGAGCAACTTCA
Organism: Bacteroides congonensis; assembly: GCF_900130125.1. Lineage (GTDB taxonomy): Bacteria > Bacteroidota > Bacteroidia > Bacteroidales > Bacteroidaceae > Bacteroides > Bacteroides congonensis. The sequence goes on along the minus strand of NZ_FQXY01000007.1, from coordinate 106,757 downwards.
GCTTCTGTATCTCCCGATGGAAAGCAGGTTGCTTTCATCGTGCGTGGTGATGTATTTGTCACTTCTACGGACTATGCAACGACCAAGCAAATCACGAATACTCCAGCCAAAGAAGCTGCCGTCTCCTTTGCTCCGGATAACCGTACATTGGTTTATGCCAGTGAACGAACCGGAAACTGGCAACTATACACTGCCAAAATAACCCGTAAAGAAGACCCCAACTTCCCCAACGCTACCTTGATTGAAGAAGAAGTATTACTTCCTTCCAAAACCGTAGAACGTGCATATCCGAAATATTCACCGGACGGAAAGGAACTGGCTTTTATTGAAGACCGCAACCGATTGATGGTACTTGACTTGAAAACGAAAAAGGTACGTCAGGTGACAGATGGTTCTACATGGTATAACACCGGTGGTGGCTTTGACTATGAATGGTCGCCTGACGGTAAATGGTTCACTCTTGAATTTATAGGAAATCGCCATGACCCCTATTCGGATATAGGTATAGTCAGCGCGCAGGGAGGGACAATTACTAATCTGACGAATAGCGGATATATCAGTGGTTCTCCGCTTTGGGTACTCGACGGCAATGCTATTCTTTTTCAGACAGAACGTTATGGTATGCGTGCACATGCTTCCTGGGGTTCACAGCAGGATGTCATGCTGGTATTCTTGAATCAAGATGCTTACGACCGCTATCGCCTGAGCAAAGAAGATTTTGAATTGCTCAAAGAATTTGAGAAAGAACAGAAGAAAGCTAAAGAGAAAGATAAGGATAAAAACAAGAAGTCTGATAAAGATAAAAAATCTGATAAAGACAAAGACGCTGAAAAGGACTCTGGTGAAACGGATAAAGATAAGGACGATACAAAGGATATTGTCGTAGAACTCAACGGTATCGAAGACCGCATCGTCCGTCTTACTCCCAACTCTTCCGACTTGGGCAGTGCCATACTTTCCAAAGATGGAGAGAACCTTTATTATTTCTCTGCTTTTGAAGGCGGCTATGACCTTTGGAAGATGAACCTTCGTGAAAAAGATACGAAACGTCTTCATAAACTGAATTCCGGTTGGGCATCATTGATGCTGGACAAGAAAGGGGATATATTCTTGCTGGGAAGTAGAAATATGCAGAAGATGGATGCCAAATCGGACGCATTGAAACCAATCAGCTATCAGGCCGAAATGAGGATGGAACTGGCTGCCGAACGTGAAGCCATGTTCGACCATGTCTACAAGCAACATCAGAAACGTTTTTATAACGTCAATATGCATGGAGTAAACTGGGATGCCATGACTGCCGCTTACCGCAAATTCCTTCCTCACATTGATAATAACTATGACTTCGCTGAATTATTGAGTGAATGGCTGGGCGAGTTGAACGTCTCTCATACAGGAGGACGCTATTCTCCGCGAGGTAAGGGGGATGTGACGTCTAATCTCGGTTTATTGTTCGACTGGAATTATCAGGGCAAAGGTATGCAAATCTCAGAAGTCGTGGAGAAAGGGCCGTTCGACCATTCCCGTACCAAAGTAAAAGCCGGCTGCATTATCGAAAAGATAAACGGTGAAGAACTGGCTCCTGATAAGGATATTACTGCTTTACTGAATAATATGGCCGGAAAGAAAACACTGGTCTCGTTATATAATCCGCAGAATAAGGAACGTTGGGAAGAAGTGGTTATGCCTATTACTAGTGGAAAGCTCAATGGTCTGCTGTACAAACGTTGGGTAAAACAGCGTGCCGCCGATGTCAAGAAATGGTCGAACGGACGCCTTGGATATGTCCATATTCAATCTATGGGCGACGGTAGTTTCCGTACTGTTTACTCTGATATTTTGGGTAAATACAACAACTGTGACGGAATAGTAATAGATACCCGTTTCAACGGTGGTGGTCGTCTGCATGAAGATATCGAGATACTTTTCAGCGGTCAGAAATACTTTACGCAGGTAGTGCGTGGCCGCGAAGCGTGTGATATGCCAAGCCGTCGTTGGAACAAGCCTTCCATCATGCTGCAATGCGAAGCCAACTACTCGAATGCGCACGGTACTCCTTGGGTATACAAGCATCAGAATATAGGCAAGCTTGTCGGTATGCCTGTTCCGGGAACAATGACAAGCGTGTCTTGGGAAACTTTACAAGACCCGTCTTTGGTATTCGGTATTCCTATTGTCGGTTATCGTTTGCCTGACGGCAGTTATTTGGAAAATTCTCAATTAGAGCCTGATGTTAAGGTTGCCAATAACCCCGAAACCGTAGTGAAGGGTGAAGATACACAGTTGAAAGTGGCTGTGGATGAACTTTTGAAAGAGATAGATAGCAAGAAATAGGCCTGATATATAAAATGAAACTGTATTAAGGACAAGTAACTGATACTTTGCTTTAATACAGTTTCATTTATTTAAAAGGAATCATTTTCCTGCTTTTTTGTCCGTTCGACCCTTTATCCGCGATAATATTTATAGTTTTTCTTTGTAACATTCATTCCTGTAATTCAATGGGGTCTGCCCTGTATTCCTTTTGAAGAATTTGCAAAAACTGGCGGCATCACTAAAACATAGTTTGGAAGCAATTTCGCCAATTGTTGATTTTGTCGAATTTAATAACGTACGTGCTTCCATTACCAGTAATTCTGTGATGATACTATTGATGGTTTTACCTGTCCCTGTACGTACTATTCGTGCCAAGTATTGTTCGCTGATAGCCAGTTTGTCCGCATAAAAACTCACAAAATGTTCTTCTCTGAAATTAAGGGTAACAAGGGCATGAAACTCTTGCAAGACGTGGTCTTTGCGGCCGACTTCTTTTTTGATAATTGTCTTTCGGGAAAGAAAATCAGCTATATCCAGAAATAGGGCATTGCACGCCGCCTGTATCCGCCGGAAAAGGAAATGATGTTTGATATTCATCAGGTGCATCAGAACTTCCAGTTCCTTATGGATGATTCCGGCTTCATATTCCGTTAGTTGTATCGTATATTGCTTGTTCTGTCTCATCGTTGCCAGTAGCGTAGCCGTTATTTGAGTCAGATAAGAATCGTCCGTCCGCATGGATTCGGAGATGGAGAGAGTGATAAACTTAATATCCCGACTCGAATAAAGATGCTCCGTGAGATAATTTGCTCCATGAATAAGCAACATATTCGGCTCTATCGCAATAAACTCCCCATTCAGCAAAATCTCCGAACGGCCTTCAAGAACGAATATCATATACAGTTCCCGATTGAAATAACGTTCGTTATCAGGATAACTTCTGTCTTTATATTCACTCTGAAAGCAGACTACTTCCTCTTTATAATGAGGAATTTCAGGATGCTCCTTTAATAGCTGTGTATTGTCGAATATGCGGGATTTTACCATTTATACCTTCTTTTTCAAGACGTAAAAATACGATTTGTTTCGGATATGACAAAAACTGTATGGAATTAGATAATCTATTTTCTTCAAAAAAACGGGAACTTTGCATATTCTTTCCAATATATGAAAGAATCAAGATAAGGAGATTATAAAAAGATATGAAAATGAAAGATGTTTTTAAGAGGTATTCGGTGTTTGCTATCGGGCTATATTTTTTAGCGGCCGGTATTGTTCTGATTATACGTTCCGCATTGGGCACGACTCCTATATCCAGTATCAACTATGTGTTGAGCCTGAATAGTCCTTTATCATTGGGTACTTGTACTTTTATTATCAATATGATACTTATCTTGGGACAGTTCTGGTTAATCCGAAAGAATAAAACCCGGCAGGATATTATTGAAATTCTTCTTCAGATGCCTTTCTCTTTTCTATTTTCGACATTCATTGATTTCAATATGATGATGACAAGTGAACTGCGTCCTACCAACTATGGAATGTCAATAGCTTTATTACTAACAGGGTGTTTGGTACAGTCTATCGGGGTGGTTCTTGAACTCAAACCGAAGGTGGCTATGATGAGCGCGGAAGCATTCGTAAAATATGCATCCCGTCGTTATAATAAAGAGTTCGGGAAGTTTAAGGTGTATTTTGATGTGACTTTGGTTACTTTGGCAGTTATACTATCGCTCCTGTTAACTCAAGGTGTTCAAGGAGTACGTGAAGGCTCTCTTATCGCTGCTTGTATAACAGGCTATATCGTCAGCTTTCTGAATCAGAAGATAATGACGAGAAAGACACTTCATAAATTATTGCCTGTTTTGAAATAAAGAAAGGAAATAGGTCGATGCAATTGCCGTAACGGACAATGTGCATCGACCTGCATATATAATGAGCGGGTTTGATTCTAATCTTGACTTTAATCTTAACTTTAATCTTAACCGAGAACCGTCTTTATATCTTCCACAATCTGCTCATCTGTAAGATGATTGGCACGAAGCAACTCCTGTATATCAAAGCGGTCTACGAATTCTTTCTTAGCTCCGTAATTTATCACTTTCATATCACTGGCTCCATAATACCGGGCAATCTTTTCACCGAAACCACCATCCAGTACGCCATCTTCCAGTGTAATCACTAATTGATGGTCGGCTTTCAGCTCGTTCATAAGTTCAGTGTCTACCCCTGTGATATAACGAGGATTAATCAACGTTGCATCAATACCCGTTTTTTCTTTCAGTAATGACAGAACCGACTGTCCCAATCCATAGAAAGATCCCAAAGCTACAATGGCTACTTTCGACCCACGATGGGTAATCTTATAACGATTCAGAACATTATAATCGGATTCAACAGGTTCACCGCAACTTATCACATCTGTTGCCGGCACGCGGATAGCAACCGGATGCTCATTCTGACTGATGCTCCATTCAAGCATCGCAAGATATTCTTCCTTGCAGGTCGGCGCCAAATAGACCATATTAGGGATATTGCTGATAAGCGGAATATCGAAGAAGCAGAGATGCGTCACATCATTCATGCCGGACAATGTACCCCAAAATACCAGTAAGACAGCCGGATTATTATTAATACAAAGGTCTTGCGAAAGTTGGTCGTAGGAACGTTGGATAAATGTACTATACACTCCATAGACCGGCTTTCCGCCCGCCTTGGCGATGCCCGAAGCAAGTGCTACCGCATGTTCTTCGGCAATGCCGACATCTACAAACTGCTTTCCTGCTTCTTGACGGCGGTCGGGTGTAAATCCGAGAACCGCAGGAGTACCCGAGGTGATTGTCACCACACGAGAGTCCTCTTTCATCTTCTTCAGCAGGTATTGGGCGGTTACTTCACTGTAATCATCTCCCTCGTCATTGATTTTCGCTTCTCCGGTTTCTATATTGAAAGGAACACGCCAGTGGTAAGTCTCCTTATTTTGTTCGGCACGTGCGTAGCCTTTGCCTTTCAGGGTATTAATGTGCACTACTATCGGATGCTGGATATCTTTCACTTTGGAGAAAGCCTCAATCAATGCTTCCACATTGTTTCCGTCGTTCACATACATATAATCCAGTCCCATAGCCTTGAAGAAATTGCACTCACATTGCCCGTTGCTGTCGCGCAGTTCCTTTAGATTCTTATACAGCCCACCATGATTCTCTGCAATAGACATCTGATTATCATTGACAATAATAATCAGGTTTGTACCAAGCTCCGCCACATAGTCCAATCCTTCGAACGCCTCGCCGCCACTTAAAGAACCGTCACCTATCACAGCTATAATATTTTCATTGCCACCGGTCAGGTCGCGTCCTTTCGCTAACCCGCTGGCCAGACTGACGGAAGTGGAGGTATGACCGATAATAAAGAAGTCATGCTCACTTTCCTGTGGCTCGGAATAACCGGACACATTGTCATACTCGGCCGGATAGAGGAAAGCATCTTTCCGTCCGGTCAGCATCTTATGCACATAACTCTGATGAGATACATCAAATACAATTTTGTCTTCCGGTGAATTAAATACATAATGTAAAGCGATAGTCGCTTCCACCATTCCGAAATTAGGCCCGAAATGCCCGCCGTGTTCACTCAACTTTTGAAGGAGTGATACACGGATTTCATTACTTAAATTATTGAGTTCATTAAACGATAACTTCTTTACATCTGCGGGAGAGTAAATATTTTCTAAATACATATCAATTTGTTTTTTTACGTTTATACCTATTATCTTTATCACACTGCAAAGATACTGCTGATTTTAAATTCGGTTTGTATACAGATTACGGATTATTTTACCTATATTACCGACCTTGGAAAATAGGACTGACAATAAACATAAAAATAGTAGATAATATATATTGGAGGACAACATATAATGAATAGTGATTATAAAGTGGGCGATTTAATTTATGATGCCAATATTTATGATGCAATGAATACCAACCTGGATGATTTGTACTTTTATAAGCGATGGCTGCCGGAAAACAGGGATACACGGATACTTGAACTTTGTTGTGGTACAGGCAGGCTTACTCTTCCCATTGCAAAGGAAGGATACAATATTGCTGGAATTGATTATACCCCTTCAATGCTTGCCCAGGCAAAGAGTAAAGCTTCTGAAGCAGGATTAGAAATAAGTTTTATAGAGGCAGACATCAGAACTTTGAATTTGCCGGAAAAATACGACTTTATCTTTATTCCATTTAATTCGATTCATCATTTATATAAGAATGAAGATTTATTTAAGGTATTTAATATAGTTAAGAGTCATCTCAAAGACAACGGCTTATTTCTGTTTGATTGTTTTAATCCGAATATCCAATATATAGTTGAAGGTGAAAAGGAACAGAAAGAAATTGCTGCATATACAACTGGTGATGGCAGGGAAGTCTTGATAAAGCAGACCATGAGATATGAAAATAAAACTCAGATAAACCGTATCGAATGGCATTATTTTATCAATGGTGAGTTCGATTCTATTCAAAATCTGGATATGAGAATGTTCTTCCCTCAAGAGTTAGATTCATATTTGGAATGGAGTGGTTTTCATATTCTTCATAAGTATGGTGGATTTGAAGAAGAAACATTTAATGATAATTCGGCAAAGCAGATATTTGTTTGCCAATGCTAGTTCGGATATTGAGGCTCTGTTGAGTCTGGCTTCAATATTTTCTCTTTTATGTAAAAATCTGGTTTCTTTCAAGAAAAGTGCGTAAAGACCATAATTCATTTGGATATGGTTAACAGATTTAGTCGCTTTGGTCAGCTCAACGATACTGACTAGCGGATGCAATGTCTCACGTCCGTATAAGTTGTTATATGGGTCTACATTCTCTAATTTTATAACTTTCTCCATAGTTGTTTTTATTTGAACCGTAAGAAGATACGCATAAAAAATTTATCTTCATAGAGGGGAAATGACGAATCTGTAATTCGGGTAATAATGTCAGTAATTCATCTACAAACAATCTCTTAATTTCACCGTAATTTTGCAGTGTAGAAAGTAGACAATCAATTCTTTAATTATTAAAAACAAGAGATATGAAACGGATCTTATTATTAACGACTGTATTTATTATGATGCTCGGAACTAGTTTTTCTTCTGCACAGACAGATGCGGACAACTTTTATGAAAGTGATTTGGCAAGCTGGAATCTTTCTTCAAGGAATATCTGAAGAAATAGTGATAACAGGAAATGTAAATGTGACTTTTGAAATAACAGACTAAAAAATAAACTAATGGAACAAATAAGAAATCAAGAATACGGAGGCGAACGTCCTCTGTTTGCAACCCACGACCTTCAACTGGAAGATGTAACGATTCACGCCGGTGAATCCGCACTGAAAGAATGTAGTAACATTATAGCAATCAACTGTCGCTTTGAAGGAAAATATCCCTTTTGGCATACCAATGGATTTATAGTGAAGAACTGTCTCTTTACAGAAGGCGCCCGTGCTGCACTATGGTATTCCCAAAGTCTGCAAATGGCGGATACCTTGGTGGAAGCCCCGAAGATGTTTCGCGAAATGAACGGGATAAAACTCGAAAATGTACAGTTGCTCAACGCTTTGGAAACATTTTGGTATTGTCGTAATATAGACTTGAAGAACGTGCAGATAGACAAGGCGGATTATCTGTTCATACATAGCGAGAATATCAATATCCAAAACTACGCCCAAAACGGAAACTATTCATTCCAGTACTGTAAGAACGTGGAAATCCGTAATGCGGTTATCAACTCCAAAGATGCATTCTGGAATACGGAGAATGTAACTGTCTATGATTCCGAACTGAATGGGGAATATCTAGGCTGGCATTCTAAAAACTTACGTCTGGTGAATTGCAGGATTTCGGGCACACAGCCACTTTGCTATGCGCATGACCTGGTCATGGAAAACTGTACAATGGCAGATGACGCTGACCTCGCTTTCGAACACAGTAGTGTGAAAGCAACGATTAAGAGTCCGGTTCACAGCGTGAAGAATCCCCGTACGGGGAGCATTATTGCCGAAAGTTTCGGGACAATCATCCTGGACGAGAATCTCAAAGCACCGGGAAATTGTGAATTGAAACTTTGGGACGAACTGACTTGTTTTGATTGAAATATGAAGTACAACTTCGATGAAATAATTCCACGCCGAGGTACGAACTCCTATAAATGGGATTCTGCCGGAGATGCAGGTATATTGCCGATGTGGGTGGCCGATATGGATTTCCGTACGGCTCCCCCTGTTGTGGAAGCGTTGAGGAAACGGGCGGAGCATGGTATCTTCGGATATGTCCGTGTACCGGATGCATACTACGCGGCGGTGACAAACTGGTTTGCAAGGCGGCATGACTGGCAGATAGAAAAAGGATGGATTATTTATACCACGGGAGTAGTACCGGCATTGTCTGCTGTCATTAAGGCACTGACAGTCCCCGGAGATAAAGTAATGGTGCAGACACCCGTATATAACTGCTTTTTCTCCTCTATCCGCAATAACGGATGCGGAATGATTGCCAATCCGCTGATTTATAGAAATGGAACCTATCAGATAGATTTTGCGGATTTGGAACAAAAAGCTGCCGACCCAAGCGTAAAGGTTCTATTGTTATGCAATCCGCACAATCCTGCCGGAAGGGTATGGACAAAACAGGAACTTACCCGTATCGGTGACATCTGTATCCGAAATAATGTGTGGGTAATAGCAGATGAAATCCACTGCGAACTTGTCTTTCCGGGACACACCTATATCCCCTTTGCTTCTATCTCACAAGAATTCTTGATGCACTCCGTCACTTGCACCTCGCCCAGTAAAGCCTTTAACCTGGCAGGGCTTCAGATTGCCAATATCATTTCTGCCGATACGGATATACGGATGAAAATAGATAAAGCAATCAATGTCAATGAGGTTTGTGATGTGAACCCATTCGGGGTGGAAGCGTTAATGGCAGCCTATAACGACAGTGAGGAATGGTTGGAAGAGCTGAAACAATACTTGTTCGCCAATTACAATTATTTGAGGGCATACTTCGCAGAATGTCTTCCTGAATTTCCAGTGTCGATGTTGGAAGGCACTTATCTGGTTTGGGTGGACTGTTCAGTACTGAATCAGTCATCGGATGAGACAGTGAAAACCTTGTTGGAGAAAGAAAAACTTTGGGTGAACGAGGGCGGCTTGTACGGAGAGGCTGGTGAAGGATTTATCCGCATCAACATCGCTTGTCCGCGACAGCAGTTGATAGAAGGATTAAACAGGTTGAGGCGGGCTTTGAAATAATAAAATAATTGTCAATTTATTGAGAGTTCTTTTGAACTCTTCGTGAGTATGAATAAAAAGAATAATAGACTATGAACATGAAGAGATTAATTGTTACTTTAGTAGTTGCATTAATAACGTTTTTCGGATATAATTCATTAAATGCACAGAATATGAAAAAAGAAGAAGTACCCCAAAACATCAGCGCATTTCCGATAGGAGAGGAGAATGTAGGATTCAAACAATATTTCACAGGAGAATCCTGGTTGGCGCGGTTGACTAATAACAAAGACTTGAATGTCCCCATGTCCAACGTTACTTTTGAACCCGGTTGCCGCAATAACTGGCACAGCCATACGGGCGGACAAATCCTGATTACCGTAGGAGGCGTAGGATATTATCAGGAACGTGGCAAAGCGTCACGCCGCTTGCTTCCTGGTGATGTGGTTGAAATCGCTCCGAACGTAGAACATTGGCACGGTGCCGCCCCCGATAGCTGGTTCTCGCATCTGGCTATCGAATGTAATCCGCAGACCAACAAGAATACATGGCTGGAACGTGTGAGCGACCAACAATATGCCGAAGCTACAAAAGACAACGTGGCAACCGGACTAAAAGCTACCGACCCCGAGCTGGACGGAATATTTAGTAATTTTACAAAAGAAGTGCAGGAGTATGGTGACTTGGATACTAAAACCCGCCTTATGGTAACCTTGGCGTCCAATATTGCTTCGCAGGCACAGGCTGAATACCGTATCACACTCGAAAACGCCCTAAATGAAGGTATTACCCCGATAGAAGTGAAGGAAATCCTTTATCAGGCAGCAGCTTATGCAGGAATGGCTAAGGTGAGAGATTTTATCGGTCTTACTAATGGTATATTGCTTGCCCGTGGCGCACACCTTCCCTTAGCGGGACAATCGGTTGTATCATCCGAAACCCGTTTCGACAAAGGGCTGGAGTTACAGAAATCTATTTTCGGTGAACGGATAGAACAGATGCATAAGAACGCTCCCGAGAATCAGAAGCATATCCAGCGTTATCTCTCCGCCAATTGCTTCGGAGACTACCAGACACGTAGTGGGCTGAATGTGAAGACACGCGAACTGGTTACGTTCTCAATTTTAGTTTCCTTAGGCGGCTGTGAATCGCAAGTAAAAGGACACATACAAGGAAATGTCAACGTAGGGAATAACAAAGATATGTTACTGACTGTTGTCACACAACTGTTGCCCTATATCGGCTATCCGCGTACACTCAATGCCATAGCCTGCCTGAATGAGGTGATTCCGGAAAAATAATAAGTTTGAGTGAGATTAGTATACCAAATGTGAATTGGGAAATGTTATTTTTAGTGATTTGCATATTTTAATATTGTCCTATTTTTAATATTTGCTTATAATATTATAATCACTGTTTTGATTCAGAAAAGGCATATTTATGATTGGTAGAGAATAAATATGCCTTTTTGTGTGTATGTATATTGATTATTTATACAGCCTGATTATTAGTAAAAGAGGCTTTATTTAAGGATGAGCTGCTTTTTTAGTGAGGAATGTGTTGTATGTGTAATTGCTTTTAATTCTTATAGTTGAGTAGTTTAGAATGTCGCTTCCTAATAGTAATTACTATTTGCTGTTTATTGTTTAGTAACTGACAATACTCTCCACTCCTTTATCTGATTTTGATTTATTTTTATAGACTTTTCTAATAAATATGCATAAGTATTCTGCTTTTCAATAAATGGTGTATTCTTTCGATTTTTTGAAATCAAATATATGTTAATGTGAAATACATATTACGAACTAATTTTTTTTAGGATATGTTGTTTTCGTGTAGATGATAAACAAAACGTCACATTTAATTATATTCAATTATGAAAAAGTCTATTATTTTATTAGCTTGCGTATTGGGCGCATTTTCAGCGAATGCCCAAACAGTTATTGAAAGTACTAAATTTACGGATAATTGGTCGGTGGGAATCAATGCCGGTGCAGTGACTCCCCTTACTCATAGTGCTTTCTTTAAAAGTATGCGTCCTGCTTTTGGAGTAGGATTCTCGAAACAGTTGACTCCTAATTTCGGTTTGGGATTCCAGGGAATGGGGTATGTGAATACAACCCAAAGTAAAACTGCTTTTGACGCTTCTGATGTAAGTCTATTGGGTAAAGTGAATCTGATGAATCTTTTCGGCACTTATCTTGGTTCTCCGCGTGTATTTGAAATTGAAGCAGTGGCCGGTGTAGGGTGGTTGCACTATTATGCGAGCGGCGACGGTGACGAAAATTCATGGTCTACCCGTTTCGGGATGAACTTTAATTTCAATATGGGCGAATCCAAAGCATGGACGATTGGTATCAGACCTGCTATCGTGTATGATATGCAGGGGGATTACAATCAGGCAAAAAGCCGTTTCAATGCCAACAATGCTGCTTTCGAAATCACTGCGGGATTGACATATCATTTTGCAACGAGCAATGGAACCCATTACTTCAATAAGGTGAGAGTCTACAATCAAGCTGAAATTGACGACTTGAATTCTTCTATAAATGCGCTTCGCGGACAAGTGGATACCAGAGATAGCGAGTTGAATACTGCTAACCAAAGAATCAACGGACTTCAACAGGAACTGAATGACTGTCGTACTAAAGTAGTTCCGGCAGAAACAGTAGTCAAGACAGCCCGCATCCCGGAATCTATCATCACTTTCAGACAAGGTCGTTCATCAGTAGATGCATCACAGTTGCCGAATGTGGAACGTGTAGCTTCTTATATGACTAAGCATCCGGAGACGAAAGTTATAATAAAAGGATATGCTTCTCCGGAAGGTAGTGCCGAACTTAATGCCAGACTGGCTGCTGCACGTGCAGAAGCTGTCAAGACAATTCTGGTTAAGAGATATAGGATAGCAGCAGATCGTGTAACTGCCGAAGGACAGGGAGTGGGCGATATGTTTACCGAACCGGATTGGAACCGTGTAAGTATCTGTACTATTGAAGAATAACAGGAAACGAGAGTTTTGTTTTAGATGAAATATATTATTAACTAAATGCCTTGATTATGAAAAAGTTTTTATTATTGATTTTGGTTGCAATGACTGCTTTCGGAGTGAATGCTCAAACTAGAAAAGGTGAGGGGGCTTTAATGGGAAGTCTTGGTTACCAGACTAATTACGAGAGATTCGGTTTACAAGCGCAGGGACGCTATGTGATAGCCAATAATCTTAGGATAGCTCCTGACCTCACATTCTTTTTCCCGAAAGACAAAGCAACGGGACTGGATGTGAATGTGAACTTCCATTATGTGTTCAATTTCAGTAAGGATGGACAAGGATTTTCCGTTTATCCTCTTGCGGGAATTGGTATGCAGAACAATTTCTATGGAAAGCAGGACGTCGAGGTCAATGGTGTGACCACTCAGGTGGATAGAAGTAACTCAACCAAGTTTGCTTTTAATCTTGGAGGCGGTATTACATTACCTTTGTCAGAACGTAGCTTTTTAAACGCGGAAGCGAAATTTATGTTTGCCGAGGATGACAATGTCGTTATCATGTTAGGTTATGGTTATAAATTCTGATTCTTGTTGTATGCCGGACGGTATTTATGCTATCCGGCATATTTTTTCTGACGATGTCGCATTAAAAGAGTGCGTGAACATATAAAATAACATGTTATAAATATAGATGTACATCTTAATCAACCTGAATTATTAACTTAAAAAAATCGATTATGTTTTACCATGTAAAAGATTTGCAGTTTAATGCCCGCGTCTCCAGGCCGGATCCGCGTTTCGCACGTATATTGCTTGAGGCATTCGGTGGTGCTAATGGAGAATTAACTTCAGCCATGCAATATTTTGTACAGGCTTTCAGTTGTCATAATCCGTTCCCGGATAAGTATGACATGCTTATGGACATTGCCACGGAAGAACTGGCACATCTTGAAATAGTGGGTGCTACTATTCAGATGCTTCTCGGACCGGTAAACGGTGAGATGAAGGATGCCGCAGAGACAATGGATATTCGCAAGCTGATGGATGGCAAGTCCGCTAAGGAAGAATTTATCCAGCAAGCGTTTACAAATCCGCAATGTGTGGTAGTTGCCCCCGGGAGTCCTATGTTGACAGACAGTAATGGAAATCCATGGTGTGGAAGTTTTGTATCTGCCAATGCGGAACTTACAGTAGACCTTCAGTCCAATATGGCAAACGAATGTCGCGCCAAGATTGGTTATGAAAATCTTCTGAAGTTTACGGAAGATCCGTCGGTAAGAGAAACTCTTATTTTCCTTATGACTCGTGAAGTTACTCACTTCCAACAGTTCGAGGCAGCTCTGAACACCATTCAGCCGAACTTCCCGCCTGCAGTACTGCAAACTTCACCGAAATATAGCAACCTTTACTTTAATCTGTCAAAAGGTGAAGAGTTCCGTGGTCCATGGAATGAAGGTGAAAGCTCAAGACTGAAAGAAGAATGGCAGTATATTGACGAGCCACTGGAAGAAGTGAGAAGGACAAACGGGCTGGTAGACAGAAAACCTGAAGGAACGGAACGTACCGAAAAGCAAGTTGCCCAAATAGACGAACAGTTGTCTGAAGAACGCAGCAATGAAGTGCTTTCGGCAACTCCTGAAAAGGAACTGATGTGGTGTGATTATCAGAAATCAGAAAAAGGCAGCAAAAAATAAATGGCTGCATATAATCTATTTTTTAACTTTTAATTTTTTGTGTTATGAATAAGAAAACTGAAAAAAAACAGGAAGCAAAGAGTGCCAAAAAGGAAACTCAGGCTAAAGAAAGTAAATCTGCAACTTCCAGCAAGAAGTCAGATAAGAAGTAATGCTTTAGATTCTTAAATCAAGTTCATGTTTTTTCCGGCGGAAGATGTTCGGAATATCTTTCGCCGGAATTTTTAATTCTATTTTATGAAATAACTAATTTGAGAGAATATGGAAACAAGAAAAATATTGTTCGCAGTTTTGGCGTTGATATGTACTGTGTCTTTGGCTATAACTTCTTGCAATGATAAAAAAACGCAGGATAAGGTTAGCAACCGGATTGAGAATGCAAAGGAATCTGCTGACAGAGCGCTTGATAAGGCTTCAGATAAAATAGAAGCAGGAGCGGATAGCGTAAAAGAAGCTTGGAAAGAAACCAAAGAAGAAGTAAAGGATGGGGCGCATAAAGCTAAGAAGGAAATAAAGGAAGGTTATAATAATGCCAAAAAAGAAGTGAAAAAGACACTTGATTGATCTTTGTTGAAATATGTTTCATACATCGGAAGCATAGTATTTCCATTATTTACCTTCAGAAAGGACAGTGTCTATCCTGTCCTTTCATCTATCAGTTTCCAGTTTGTATAACTCTAATTTGTATTGATTCAGATACCAGCAATTCCCGTCACATATTTTCTTGGTCAATGTTCCGAAGAAGGAACGGGTCATGCATCTGTTGCCAAACAGATTGTTGCAACGTAGTCTGTATGCTTCGATAGCCAGTGCCCTTTCTGCCATACGTCCTTTGGTGTATGCGTCCGAGCACATCTTATGTATGTTCTCATACTCGGTTTGACCTGTAAGAAATAAATTATCGCAATTTTTCATATTCCGGTATTTTTAATGTTTTATATTTAGTAAAACATATTGTGGAATACGGAGGTTTAATTTGAGCTTTTAATCATTCTTAATATTGCTCGTAATGTTGCTAAAATATGATAAATGCAAAATATGTGTTAAAAGATAGGATTGAATTGGAACTAAATGACACTAAAAGTCGTTTTTAAATAAAATGAAAATCTTATTATAACTGGAGAAAACAGTAAACCCTTTTTTGAAATTTATATATAAACCTAAATTCTTTAATTATGAGTGTAATTTGGTACATTATCATTGGAATTGTTGCCGGTTTTTTGGCCGGTAAGATTATGAGAGGAGGAGGCTTCGGCCTTTTGATTAATCTGATTGTAGGTATTATCGGTGGTCTTTTGGGCGGCTGGGTATTTGGTTTACTAGGTATCGCTGCCGGCGGTATTCTGGGTAGTCTTATAACTTCGGTTGTGGGTGCTGTGTTGCTATTATGGATTTTATCCTTGTTTAGAAAACACCCCAGAAGCGAAGAACTCTGATTTATTAACTTTTAAAACTTAAACTTCATTATGGAAAGTGGAAAATCTAATTTTCTTATCGGACTGGGAGTCGGTTCGGTAATTGGTGCGCTGGTCTATCGTTTCTGGCATTCACCTAAAGGGAAGTGTGTGAAAGAAAAAGTAAATCATGCATTTCAGAAAGTAACCGGAGACAGTGTTAATTTGATTGATACGGTAAATGACAAGGTATTGGATGCCGGAACAAAAGTGGCTGACAAGGTAGCTGACGGAACCTTTTATGTTGCCGAAAAAGCGGATGATGTAAGAGATAAAGTCCATGCTATGGCAGATAAGGCTAAGAAATAGTTAGGGTTTTGTTGTTCTGCAATGGGAGGATAGTGTAAGTGAAAGCTATTCTCCCCTTTTACTAAAACAAATTTATTATGAAAACTAATAATTTCAATTTATGGCTTCGGCTGACAGTAGGTTCAGCTATTGGTGCAATTATATATCATTTCTCATCAGGTAGGAAGACTGAGAAATTGAGAAAAATGGTACGTATGAGAAACCAGATAAAAGAAAGTGAGAATAAGGGCGAGATATATACACTCTCGGCCAATGCCAGAAGATAAGCTGCTTGTTTGTTTGCCTGTCACCAGTTTCAGATAGATAATAATTACTACTGAAACTGGTGCTTGAAGTTAATTGACTGGTTTGTTCTCTTCACGTATTTCAATGACTCTGGTTGCCACGGCATATTCGTCCGGAAAAATCTTCCCGCCTAACTCGTTCGCCCACGCTTTCGTAAATTCCGCTCCTGTATATATGATAATGGCTGAATAATAAATCCATGTGATGAAAATAGCCATAAACGCCGCCGCTCCATATACGGTTTCTATATTTGCAAATCCGATATAAAAGGATATTCCCCATTGTCCGATTAATAATAACACGGTGGTGACAAGTGCTCCTATAAATACATCTTTGCTTTTGATTTTCGCATCCGGCAATATCTTGAATATGAGGGTGAATATAACAGTGGTTACACCTATATTAATAATCATTCCTATCGTTTTCACCAAAGATTCTGCTACATCCGGATTGTTGGTGATGAATTTGTTGCTTATATCTGTGATGAGATTGGTAATGGTAAAGGTGATGAGCAGGATAAAAGCGAAAGCAAGGATGACCGAGAAAGATAGCAATCTGTTTATGATATATTTAAGCCAACTCTTCTTGGGGACGGCTTTTATTCCCCAAATGGTATTTAGGGAACTTTGTATTTCTGCGAAAACAGTCGTAGCCCCGAAAATGGTGACACCTATGCTGATTATTGTGGCAAATGAGAATGAATCGGTTGTCTCTGCATTTTCCATAATTGCTTGAAGCGCATCAATCACTTTAGAGCCGACAATAGGTTCCAGTTGGGCGTATAACTGATTGGTGAAATCTACATTGAGTAATACTCCGATAGTAACGAGGAGTGAGAGCAGGGGGATGATTGAGAACAGGGTTGCATAAGCCAGTGACGCACTCAATCTCATGACATTGTCATCAATAAATCCTTGAAAAGTGTCTTTTACTATTTTAATGGATACAGACAACTTTTTCTTGTTTTGGGTTAAGATTTTCATTGGCATTTTCTTTATTCTAACGAACATAATAATTTATTTGTTCGGGCATTATATGGAAAATCTATCAATAGTGTCCGCATTCCTGATTTTTTTGTTAAAAGACAAATCTCAAGAAACCAACATGTGCTTTTGTTGTTTATATATTGAAATGTGATTTTCAAACTATTATTAATCAAATTGTACTGTTATGGTTGGATTTGTAATTTGGGTAGTGGGCTTGGTGCTCACTATTAAGGCGGCTTTGGAAATAGGACGCCTTTATGCACCCTGGGAAAAGAAGTTATTGGCTATTGTACTGATTCTTCTTACCAGTTGGATAGGGTTGTTTTTCTATTATTTCTATGCTAGAAGCCGTATGGCGGGTTGGCTAAGTGAATAGTTGTTAATTACCCTATAGGCGTATGAACTAATTTTTTATACGATATGTTGTTTAGTGTGAATAACAAACTTAATTATGAACTAAAAAGTTAGGCATGGAACACATAAAAACATTTCTAATGGTTTAGCATGCAAAACATTACAGTTTAAAAAAAAATGATTATGAAGAAATCTATTATTTTATTAGCTTTTGTATTGGGCGCATTTACTGCAAATGCCCAATCAGTAGTAGAAGGTACAAAGTTTACAGACAACTGGTCTGTTGAAGTAAATGCAGGAGCAATCACTCCTCTCACTCACAGCGCTTTCTTTAAGAGTATGCGTCCCGCTTTCGGAGTTGGATTCTCGAAACAATTGACTCCTATCTTCGGTTTGGGATTTCAGGGAATGGGATATATCAATACCACCCAGAGTAAAACGGCTTTCGATGCTTCGGATGTCAGCTTATTGGGTAAGGTAAATTTGATGAACCTGTTTGCAAGTTATCAAGGGCAGCCTCGTTTGTTTGAGGTAGAGGCAGTAGCCGGAATGGGATGGTTACATTATTATGTAAATGGTGACGGTGACGAAAATTCATGGTCTACCCGCTTCGGATTAAATTTCAATTTTAATCTCGGTGAATCAAAAGCGTGGACATTGGGAATCAAACCTGCTATCGTATATGATATGCAAGGTGATTATAACGAAGCGAAGAGCCGTTTCAACGCCAATAATGCAGCTTTTGAATTGACAGCCGGATTGACTTACCACTTCAAGACAAGTAACGGAACACACCACTTTGCTAAAGTGAGAGTTTACAATCAGGCGGAAATCGACGGTTTGAATTCTTCAATCAATGCTCTTCGTTCCGAAGTGAACAATAAGGATGGTGAATTGAACACTGCCAACCAACAAATCAACGGATTACAGAAAGACTTGGAAGAATGTCGCACAAAAGTAGTTCCTGTTGAAACAGTAGTAAAAACTGCCCGTGTACCTGAATCTATCATTACTTTCAGACAAGGCCGTTCATCTGTTGACGCTTCACAGCTTCCTAACGTGGAACGCGTAGCTTCTTATATGAAGAAATATCCTGAAACGAAAGTTGTGATTAAGGGATATGCTTCTCCTGAAGGTAGTGTGGAAGTCAATGCAAGAATTGCTGCTGCACGTGCTGAAGCTGTCAAGACTATCTTAGTCAATAAATACAGAATCAGTGCCTCTCGTATTACCGCTGAAGGGCAGGGTGTAGGCGATATGTTCACCGAACCGGATTGGAACCGTGTAAGTATATGTACTATTGAAGATTAAGTAGATATATTAAGATAGAATAATGGGGGCTGCTCTTTCCAAGGGCAGCCCTTGTTGTATAATTGTGAATAGATTCTTCCTGAATTACATGAAAGTTTAGCATGCGATTTCTTTGTACATAACATAAAATGGCTATTTTTGCAGACATTGTTTATGCAGGTTCAAAACTGAACGTGCAAATATCAACCATTAAAAACTGTATTATGAAGAGAGTATTCGTATTTCAAGACTTTAAGTCGCAGAAATTTTGGAGTATAGATGTAGTCGGGACAGACGTTACTGTAAATTATGGTAAACTGGGAACTGACGGACAAACACAAGTGAAGAACTTCGCAACTACCGAAGAAGCCGAAAAAGCTGCCAATAAGCTGATAGCTGAAAAGACAAAGAAAGGTTATGTGGAGACAGCGGAAGAAACAGCACGCGAAATGAAGGTGGAAGCTAAGAAATTTGCGCTAAGCTACGATGAATATGATAATGGTGTTAATCTCTTGGATAAGATTTTGAAAGACAAGCACCTGTCTGACTATAAACAGATTACTATCGGTTGCTGGAATTACGAGTGTGAGGATTGCTCGGAATTACTGGAAGGAATGCTCGAACATAAAGATAAGTTTGCGCAAATAGAAGGACTGTTTTGGGGGGATATTGAACAGGAAGAACAGGAGGTTTCCTGGATTGAGCAGACAGACCTTAGTCCGTTGCTCGATGCCATGCCCAAATTGAAGGACTTGAAGATAAAAGGAACGAATAACCTGCGCCTGGGACAGACCTCACGTCCGGAATTGCGTTCACTGGAAATTATCAGCGGCGGTCTTCCTACCGAAGTCGTGGAAGATATTATAGCTTCCGATTTTCCTAATCTGGAAAAGTTGATTCTGTATGTAGGTGTCGAAGATTATGGATTCGAAGGCGATATAGAGATATTCCGCCCGTTATTCTCCAAAGAACGTTTCCCTAAACTAACTTATTTGGGACTTGTCAACTCCGAAGAACAGGACAATATTGTAGAGATGTTCCTGCAATCGGATATTCTTCCCCAATTGGAAACCATGGATATTTCTGCCGGCACTCTTAAAGATGAAGGCGCTCAACTCTTACTGGATAATTTGGATAAGATTTCTCATCTGAAATTTATTGATATGAGCTATAATTACCTGAGTAAGGACATGAAGAAGAAATTGCAGGCTCTTCCTATGAAGATAGATGTTTCCGATACTCAGGATGCGGACGAGGATGATGATGAAGTATACTATTACCCGATGATTACAGAGTAAGGGGAATGCAGATAATCGTTGTCAGCAACTCTCTGTCCAAACGTATCGAATACTTTGTCGAAGCAGGCAGACACTTGCAGACAGAGATTCGTTTTATGACTTACGAAGAACTTTTTAACTGCTTGCCGTTGCTGCGGCAGGCAGTTATCAAACTGGAGCCTTGGGTAAGCAGTGAAACTGATTTTCTGAAATATGCTTTGTCAAATCAGGAATATAAGGAGACATTAAGACGTTTGGGTGGGATAAGACTATCTGGTGATGTGCATTTTTTGAATACTCCCCATGCATTATTGCGTGCTCTCGATAAGCGGGAAACCAAACGGGTACTATCGGATAGGGGACTGAAAGTGACTCCGATGTTACCTTCTCCACAGTCTTTCGATGAATTGCGGCAACTTCTAGCCGGTTGTAGCAGGGGATGTTTTCTGAAACCCCGTTATGGTTCGGGAGCGGGTGGCATTATGGCTGTCCGCTATCAGCCCGGCCGGAAGAAATGGGTGGTTTATACTACGCTGCAACAAGTGGACGGAGTGATTCATAATACCAAACGGATTCATCGTTTGAGTACGGAAAAAGAGATTGTCCCGTTGGCGGAAGCTGTGATACAAACGGAAGCCATATTGGAAGAATGGATTCCTAAAGAACAGTTGCAGGGAGAGAATTATGACCTTCGGGTAGTGTGCCGGGAAGCTGAAATAGATTATATAGTAGTGAGATGCAGTAAAGGAAGCATTACCAATCTGCATCTGAACAACAACGCACGTCTGTGGAGCGAATTGTCCTTATCGGAAGAAGTGCGACAACAGGTCTTTTATCAGTGCCGGGAAGCCGTCCAAACGTTGGATTTGCAATATGCCGGAGTAGACGTACTGATAGAAAGAGGAACAGATACACCTTATATAATAGAAGTCAACGGGCAAGGCGATCATGTTTACCAGGATATGTTTGACCATAATTCTATATATGCCCAACAAATAAGAACTATAAAAAAGAACTATAATCATGCAAATAGATGAACTACCGGCTGGAGAACAGAATCAATATCCGGATTTGGATATGAATCAGGTGGTGGGTACTCATGATATACTGATGCTTTGCTTTGATACTTTACGCTATGATGTCAGTAAGGAAGAAGAAGCTGCCGGACGAACGCCTGTGCTGAACAGTCACGGCGGAGAATGGGAAAAGCGGCACGCTCCGGGAAATTTCACGTATCCATCCCACTTTGCCATCTTTGCCGGGTTTCTGCCTTCTCCGGCGGAACCTCATTTGCTGCGAAGCCGTAAATGGTTGTTTTTCCCTGTGCAGGCAGGGACAGGACGTATCCCGCCCAAAGGAAGCTACCCCTTTACGGAAGCTACATTTGTGCAGAGCCTTGCCAATACCGGATATGAAACGATTTGCATAGGCGGTGTGAATTTCTTTAGTAAACGCAATGAGATGGGACGTGTATTCCCCGGCTATTTTACAAAAAGTTATTGGTTGCCTACCTTTGGCTGCACTGCCATTGACAGTACGGAAACTCAGATAGACTTTGCGCTCAGGAAACTTGAAAACTATCCTGCGGACAAACGGATTTTTATGTATATCAACTTCTCTGCCATCCATTACCCGAACTGTCATTATGTGAACGGTAAAGTGAAGGATGACAAAGAATCGCATGCCGCTGCGCTGCAATATATAGACGGCCAGTTGCCCCGTTTGTTTGAAGCTTTTCAGAAGCGGGCTGATACGTTGGCGATTGCCCTTTCCGACCACGGTACTTGTTATGGCGAGGATGGATATGAATATCATTGTATCTCCCACGAAACAGTTTACACAGTCCCTTACAAACACTTTATCTTACCGAAAAAATGAATCAACCGTTATCACGATATGTAGATTATATGTATAGCTATCCACATAAAACTGCTTATCGTCCTTTTTCGTCTCCGGTTTCGCTGCTTCCTTATCTGGAACAAGTGAAAGGGAGAAATGCTTCTCTTTATTTTCATATTCCTTTTTGCAGTCATAAATGTGGCTACTGCAATCTGTTTTCTCTGCAAACGAATCGTGGGGAATATATCACGGCTTATTTGAATACGCTTCGTAGGCAGGCACAACAATTGGCGCCACTCACTGCCGGACTGGCATTTGACAGTTTTGCTATCGGTGGTGGTACGCCATTACTTCTCACTGTTCCCCAACTGGAGTTTCTTTTGGATACTGCCGCATTATTTGGCGTGTATCTGTCCAATGCTTTCACTTCTATAGAAACGTCACCCGAATATGCTGATACGGCTCGTTTGAATTTATTAAAACAGGCAGGCGTAGCTCGTGTAAGTATTGGTATACAAAGTTTCCAGGATAAAGAACTGATAGCTTTGAAAAGACGTCCCCGACAGGATTCTATCTGCCAGGCGCTTAACGCTATTCAGAAAATGGACTTTCCATATTTTAATATTGACCTGATTTATGGAATCAAAGGACAAACTGTCGAAAGTTTCCTCTATTCATTGGAAAAAGCGCTCCGGTTCCAGCCGAACGAACTGTTTATTTATCCGCTATATGTGCGTCAAGGTACGGGTATTACCGAACGGGAACCGGATGATGTTTGTTTCCGAATGTATCGCGCTGCCTGCGAGTTATTGCAAGCAAAAGGCTTTCTGCAAACATCCATGCGGCGTTTTATTCATCATCCGTCCACTGACGCGGAAGTCTCATGTGGCGACGAAGTAATGCTTTCGTGCGGGTCGGGCGGACGCAGCTATTTGGGTGATTTACACTATGCCACCCGATATACTGTCTGTCAGCAATGCATTGCCCGCGAGATAGACGAATATATGGCAACCACTGACTTCACCGTAGCCCAGAACGGATTTATCCTTTCCGCAAAAGAACAACAGCAGCGTTTTATCATCAAGAATCTGATGTATTATACGGGGATTGACAAAGCTGAATATACCCGGCGTTTTGGAGAATCGCTTGACAGGATTCCGTTATTTCGCGAACTGGCGGAACAGCACTGGATAGAGGAAACTCCCGAATGTATCCGGCTGACTTCCGAAGGACTGGGTTATTCCGATTATATCGGTCAGTTATTTATCCCCTTGGGAATCAGACAACTAATGGAGACTTATTCTTACTGAATGAAAATTGAGTGAAATTAGAATGAAATGACAATGGAAAATGAAGGCTCGTTACTTTCCGTCCGACGTATTTACTATCGGGGCAAATTGAATAGTTGTAATTACACTTGTTCTTATTGTCCCTTCGGCAAGAAGTCTCATCCTACATCTACGACGCAGGACAAACAGGCATGGAACCGATTTATTACCGCTATTGAGCAATGGAAAGGAGAGTCTTTGCAA
Source organism: Bacteroides congonensis (assembly GCF_900130125.1). Classification (GTDB taxonomy): domain Bacteria; phylum Bacteroidota; class Bacteroidia; order Bacteroidales; family Bacteroidaceae; genus Bacteroides; species Bacteroides congonensis. Next base: position 83,143 of record NZ_FQXY01000007.1, on the reverse strand, counting down.
CTATTTATCATTCCCTATGGGGAAGCACTCATACATCGGTATTACAGGGAAGGAATAATGCAGCTTGCGGCATTGCCGCAAGTTGCCGGAATTTCCTGTCAGACTAATCTTTCTTTTCCTGCCGACGAATGGCTGGATGAACTCCGGGCAACTCCGGCATTGAGAGGTAAGATAAAGATTTGGGCTAGCTTTCACCCGGAAATGACTTCGGTAGAGAAATTTGTCCGGCAACTTCATACGCTCCATAATGCAGCAATACAAGTCTGTGCCGGAGCTGTCGGCAATCCGTCGGTAAAAAATACACTTGCTGATTTGCGAGATGCTCTCATGCCGGATATTTATCTGTTTATTAATGCCATGCAGGGACTAAAGTCCCCGTTGAGCGATGAAGATATTCGTTTTTTCACTCAATTGGATAATCTTTTCAAGTATGATTTGCGAAACGCTCCGGCTCAATGGGAGAATTGTTCAGGGGGAAGAAGTGCTTGTTTCATTGACTGGAAAGGGGATATCTTTGCCTGTCCTAGAAGTAAGGTGAAGATAGGCAATCTTTATCAGAGTCAAAAAACGGGTCAGAATCAAAAGTTGGATACCTCGCTTCCTTGTCAGAGGAAAGTTTGTGATTGTTACATTGCTTTCAGTAATTTGACTAATCATCCTTTGCATGACATACTGGGCAAAGGTACATTTTGGCGGATACCGGATAAGTCCTTGATTACTGCCGTTTTTTTTGATGTGGACGGAACATTGACCGATGTACAAGGGAAAGTCCCGGAAAGTTATGCTAATACCTTACGATATATGGCGCAATCTGTCCCATTATATCTGGCTACTTCTTTATCTATGGAACAGGCACGGAGAAAATTAGGAAAGACTCTTTTTAGCCTGTTCAAAGGTGGAGCATTTGCAGACGGTGGATTATTGTTGTATGACGGGCAGAACCGATGTTTACCGGTTGAATTACTACCGGATGTAAACGGGGAATCCGCAAAGATAACGGCGTATAGCTATGAAGGCCAAGTCTATAAGTATAGCATGCTGGTTTATGAGAAAGAACAGAGGGAGAACATTCTTTCCCAGTTAAAAGCAAAACCTTATCAGGTATTTTATAAACCACCCCTTATCACAGTTGTACATAAAGAAGCCGGCAAAAAGAAAGGAGTGCTCCATATATGTAAAGTTTTAGCTTTCCCTCTGGAGCAAGTATTGATTGTCGGCAACTCGCAGAAAGATTGGGAAATGATGTCGGCAGTGCCCCATTCTTGTGCAGTGATGAATTCCGAACCGTTTTTGAAAGAACATGCCCGCTACACGTTGAATCCCGACCGCCTGCCTGCTTTCTTCCGTTTCCGGAAATAGAAAAACGGATAAAGTTATTGTATATCAATTTAAAGTGATTATTTTCGCAGCCTACGTTATCTAAAAAACGCATCGAAATAAAGAACCTATGGATATAGACATTTATGACATCATTGATAATATCTACAAACTGCCGCTTGCATCCAAGGAAGCCCTGTTGAATAAAGCAACGGAAGTAACCTATCCTAAAGGTTTTCATCTGTTTCTGGCAAACCGTAAAAGTTCCAAGTTCTATCTGATGAAAAAAGGAATGTTGCATGCATATACCTATAAATCGGACAAGAAAGTGACATTCTGGTTCGGAAAAGAGGGCGACGCTATTTTTCCTTTGCAGACCCTTTATAATAATCAGGCGGGATATGAGAATATAGAACTACTGGAAGACAGTGTGCTGTATGAATTGAGTGTCGATAAACTGCACGACCTCTATCTGGCAGACATACATATAGCCAACTGGGGACGGAAGTTTGCCGAAAGGGAGTGCATCAAATCAGAACAACTCTTTATATCGCGGCAGTTCAAGACCTCATTGGAACGGTATCAGGATTTGATTGCTGATTACCCGGACATACTTCAACGTGTACCATTAGGAATTATTTCTTCCTATTTAGGAATCTCCCAAGTTAGCCTAAGCAGAATCAGGGCGAAGATAAGATGATTTTTTATCAAATGTAAAATCCCTTTTTTACAAATGTAAAATAGAGGCTGCCGGAAATTCATGACCTTTGCAAATAAAAAAGATGTTATGAATTGGATTCTTTTGATTTTGGCAGGTTGCCTTGAGCTGGTGTTTACTTTCTGTCTGGGAAAGATAAACAGGGTATTCGGAATGGAGAAATATGTGTGGTCATTCGTACTCTTGGTATCCTTATGCGTGAGTATGCTGCTTCTGATAAAGGTGACCAAGACGTTGCCGGTCGGTACGGCTTATGTGATATGGACAGGCATCGGTGCGGCAGGCACGGTATTAATCGGCATTTTCTTCTTTAAAGAACCTGCAAGTGTGGGACGGTTGTTCTTTATCTTCACACTGATTTGCTCCATTATCGGGTTGAAATTGGTATCACATTGATACCCGATTGTATCCTGAAAAAATAAAGTACAGCTATAATTTGGTAGTTATGAAAACAAAGCCCATATTTGCAGCCCGAAAATAGGGACAGGCATAAAAATCCTCATCGGAGGGTGCTATAATAGATAATTATAGTGCTGGATAAGATGAATGGTGCAAATCATTCGCTTGTCCGGCACTATTTTTTTATTGTAACAATTTAAGATAAGAGGTAAAGTATCGAAGAAACTATGAAAGAGTTGAATTTGACACAAGGGAGCGTTCCGAAAGTATTGCTGCAATTTGCAGTACCTTTCCTTATTGCCAATGTACTTCAGGCACTTTATGGCGGGGCGGACTTGTTTGTAGTGGGGCAATATGATGATTCTGCCAGTGTGGCGGCTGTGGCTATCGGCAGCCAGGTGATGCAGACGATTACAGGTATCATCCTTGGTATTACGACGGGGACAACCGTATTGATTGCTATTGCTACCGGAGCAAAGGATAATAGGAAAGTGGCGTCTACAATCGGTTCTTCCGTATGGCTGTTTTCAATCGTAGGTGTTTTGCTGACTTTGGTCATGGTCGTGTTTCACGGGCAGATAGCCGAACTGATGCATACGCCTGCGGAAGCAATGGCTGATACGAAAAGTTATATTCTGGTATGTTCGGCAGGTATTTTATTCATTATTGGGTATAACGTAGTGTGTGGTATCCTGCGTGGACTGGGCGACTCTAAAACGCCGCTTTATTTTGTAGGACTGGCGTGTGTGATTAATATTGTCCTCGACTTTATCTTGGTCGGCTATTTCCATTTGGGGGCTACGGGAGCTGCATTGGCTACCATAACGGCACAGGGAGTGAGTTTTGTCATCTCGCTTTGGTTCTTATACCGGCATGGATTCCATTTCGAGTTTGCACGGAAGGATATCCGGCTTAACAAGAACTTATCCAAAAAGATTATGGTGTTGGGAGCACCCATTGCATTGCAGGACGCGTTAATCAATGTCTCATTCTTGATTATAACGGTCATTGTCAATCAAATGGGGGTTATTGCGTCGGCGTCTTTGGGTGTTGTGGAAAAAATAATCGTCTTTGCAATGCTACCGCCAATGGCGATATCATCGGCGGTGGCAACCATGACGGCGCAGAATTACGGTGCGGGACTGATACAGCGCATGAACAAATGCCTGGCTTCGGGCATTGGGATTGCTCTTGTTTTCGGTGTATCGGTTTGTGTGTATTCCCAATTACTGCCGGAGACGCTTACCGCATTCTTTTCCAAAGATGCGGCGGTAGTGGCAATGGCGGCGGAGTATTTGCGGGGGTATAGTATCGACTGTATCATTGTAAGTTTTGTGTTCTGCATCAATTCTTACTTCAGCGGACAGGGAAACTCATTGTTCCCGATGATTCACAGTCTGATAGCAACCTTCCTGTTCCGTATTCCGTTGTCGTACTGGTTTAGTCAGATAGACAGTTCCTCGTTGTTTCTCATGGGTTTTGCTCCGCCCTTGTCGACGGTGGTTTCGTTGTTGATTTGTATTTGGTATTTGCGATATAACCAAAAGAGAATGTACTCGAAAGGCACTGTAATGCCTGCTATATCGAATTAAGTATTTTCTAAGTGACATATATTAACTAAAATCAATTTGTATGGAAGCTTATTTGAAGAAACTCTATTTTGAGTATCAGGTGGAAGAAAAAGAAGTGAAAGAGCTGTTTATACAGAGTACCTCTGAAGTATATTACTCATTATTTGGGGGCTGATGTGACAAGCTTGGGGTATTTGGCGGGAAGCCAGAAATAAGAAAGCGTTTAGTTATTTATACTTTTAAAGATATTCCTTATCAAATAGTCTATTGTTGTTTTCATTTATTTCTAAAGTGAAAAAGCCTTGGATTATTTGATAAGGAATATTATTTTTGTACTCTATAATGAAGAACTCGATTCCCCGATATACTTTCCATAAAAATAAGTATGGCAGTGAACTTTTGATGGATGTCGTAGAGCTGAAATATGTGAAGAAGTTCCTGGCTGAAAGTTCCGTCCATACGCTGACTTATTATGACATTACTTTTATAACGGAAGGAGAGGGGAGTTTTTCAATTGACAACCGTAGCTATGAGGCTTTCCCCCAAGATGTGTTTTTCTCTAAAACGGGGGAAATTCGGAACTGGGATACGCATCACATAACAAACGGATATGCTTTGATTTTTGAGGATGAGTTTTTGTCTTCCCTCTTTAGCGATTCTATGTTTGTCCGGCATCTTGCATTTTTCAAACCGGAAAAGATATCAGCCAAACTGCGTCTTCCGGACGAACTTTATATGCGTGTCCTTCAAGTCTTGCACAATATTAAAACGGAGATTGACTCTTACAAACAGAATGATAATGATGTACATGTTTTGAGGGCATTGCTTTATGAAGTTCTGATGCTGTTGGAACGGGCTTATCAGAAGGCGATTTCAAACGAGGAAATCACCGCAGATAAAGAAATCAATAATACTCATATAGACAGATTCATCCATTTGGTTGGAACTCATTTGAAGGAACAACATTCTGTTCGGTTTTATGCGGAAAAACTTTGCATCACTCCCAATTACCTGAATGAAATCATAACTTCGGCAATGGGGCTTAGTGCAAAGCAATACATTCAGAATAAAGTGATAGATGAAGCTAAAAGGTTGCTTGCTTATACAGATGCTCCGATATCGGATATTGCGTTTGAACTTCATTTCTCGACGGTTTCTTATTTTATCCGCTGCTTCCGGCAACATACGGGAGAAACGCCGTTACTCTACCGGAAAAAGTATAAACCGTAAAAAGTACTATTTCTCCCTTTCTTTTTATTGCACCAGCTCTACTCAATATCCTTACTTTTGCATCAAATAATAACCGATTAAATTATTAAATGATGAGAGACGCAGAAAAAACGGTAGGAAACATGATTGACAAGCAGAAAACAGCCTTTATCGGTTCCATAGACAGCGAAGGATTTCCCAATATTAAAGCTATGTTGCAACCCCGGAAAAGGGAAGGGATAAAAACGATTTATCTGACAACGAATACTTCGTCAATGCGTGTTGGGCAATACCGGGAGAACAATCATGCCTGTATTTACTTTTGTGATAACCGCTTCTTTCGGGGAGTAATGTTGCGCGGCACAATGGAAGTGTTGACAGACAGTGCCAGTAAAGAGATGATATGGCAGGAAGGTGATACAATGTATTATCCCGAAGGAGTCACCGACCCCGACTATTGTGTGTTGAAATTTACGGCAACTTCCGGTAGGTTTTATAGTAATTTCAAGTCGGAAAGCTTTATCGTAGGGTAGACTCATGGTACATAAGGGAAGCTGAGAAGCAGGGATTTTCCGAACTGGTGGTATGGTATTGTACACATGGAGGAAGCCGTTTCTCACAAGCAGGGTTGCGGGATGAATCCATTTTTATAAATACATATTATATTTACCTTTGAAAAGTAGGAGTTGACAGAACGTTTTGGCGGAAAAGATAATAAAAAACACCCGAAAAAGCCATTAATGGTACTTTTCGGGTGTCCTTTTGTAACTACCTTATAATAAGGATTTATTGCGGTGCGTACGGGACTCGAACCCGTGACCCCATGCGTGACAGGCATGTATTCTAACCAACTGAACTAACGCACCAAATTTTAATTGGATTAACTCATTTCTATTCTCTCTGCTTCTTAATGAAAGAAGCGGTGCGTACGGGACTCGAACCCGTGACCCCATGCGTGACAGGCATGTATTCTAACCAACTGAACTAACGCACCAGAATTTCAATTTGTCAATTCGCATCTCTCTCGATTGCGGGTGCAAAGGTAGTTGTTTTTTATAAATCTGCAAGCGTTTTGGGAAAAGTTTTTTTTAAGAAAAAACGAGAAAAACGCTTAGTGTCTCATTTTGAGTACTTTTGTAATGAAAAAAAATATTGTTTTTTCTTCTCTTCGGATAGTGACGCTATCCGGTTGTCATAGTGACGCCATCACGATAGGATAGCGTCACTATCCGAAGGTGATAGCGTCACTATCCTAAAGTTTGTCATTCTTTCCATAGGAAATAACTCTCAATATCTTTCTATCTGTAAGAAATCACCGTTTTTATATCAACTTTCTGCTTGAATAATTCGTAATTTTGCAATAAATCGTTATTTTTGCGGACTAAAATTAGGGAGGTGGAGAATATTCCTCCCCCGGAATCGTAAATCAGTAAAAAGAATGATGACAACAGCCAAACTGTTATTGCACTGTCCCGACAAACCGGGAATCCTTGCGGAAGTGACAGACTTTATTACGGTAAACAAAGGAAATATTATCTATTTGGATCAATATGTAGACCATGTAGAGAACATATTCTTCATGCGTATTGAATGGGAATTGAAAGACTTCTTAGTTCCCCAGGAAAAGATTGAAGATTACTTCAGGACACTTTACGGCCAAAAGTACGAAATGGACTTCCGTCTTTATTTCTCGGATGTAAAACCACGTATGGCTATTTTCGTTTCCAAACTATCTCATTGTCTTTTCGATATGTTGGCTCGTTACACTGCAGGCGAATGGAATGTGGAGATACCTCTTATTATAAGCAACCACCCCGATTTGCAGCACGTGGCCGAACGTTTCGGTATCCCTTTCTATCTGTTTCCTATTACAAAAGAGACGAAGGAAGAACAGGAACGCAAAGAAATGGAACTGCTTGCCAAACATAAGATTACATTTATCGTACTGGCACGCTATATGCAAGTAATCTCCGAACAGATGATTAATGCTTATCCGAATAAGATAATCAATATCCATCACTCTTTCCTTCCTGCGTTCGTAGGGGCGAAACCTTACCATGCAGCCTTCCAAAGAGGTGTGAAGATTATCGGAGCCACCAGCCATTACGTGACAACAGAGTTGGATGCAGGCCCCATCATCGAACAGGACGTAGTACGCATCACCCATAAAGATGCCATTGAAGACCTGGTAAATAAAGGAAAAGACCTTGAAAAAATCGTTCTTTCCCGTGCGGTACAGAAGCACATTGAACGCAAAGTCTTGGCTTATAAAAATAAAACAGTAATATTCAGCTAATGAAAGTAGCAGTCGTAAAATATAATGCCGGCAATATCCGTTCTGTGGATTATGCTTTGAAGCGGTTGGGGGTGGAAGCGGTGATTACTGCTGATAAAGAAGAACTCCAGTCGGCCGATAAAGTAATCTTCCCCGGAGTGGGAGAGGCGGAAACTACCATGAACCACTTGAAAGCGACAGGACTGGACGAATTGATAAAGAACTTGCGGCAGCCTGTATTCGGAATCTGTCTCGGTATGCAATTAATGTGCCGTTATTCCGAAGAAGGGGGAGTGGACTGTTTTAATATCTTCGATGTAGACGTGAAACGTTTTGTTCCACAGAAACATGAAGATAAAGTACCGCATATGGGTTGGAATACCATCGTAGATACGAATAGCAAACTCTTCGAAGGATTCACCGAAGAAGAATTTGTCTACTTCGTGCATAGTTTCTATGTTCCGACTTGTGAATTTACTGCCGCTACGACCGATTACATTCATCCGTTCAGCGCAGCGTTGCACAAAGATAATTTTTACGCTACCCAGTTCCATCCGGAAAAGAGTGGCAAGACAGGAGAGAAGATTCTGACGAATTTCCTGAACCTATAATAAACTATGTTGCCGTTTATAATAAACTCCACCATAATTTATAATAAACTCGTTCGTAGTTTATAATAAACTTTTCCGGCGGATGAAACGGTGCTGACAAGCGAAAGAATTGTATAACCAAATATCTTGAAATACCAAATGATAGAAATTATTCCGGCCATCGATATTATTGACGGAAAGTGCGTACGCCTTTCCCAGGGAGACTACGATAGTAAGAAGGTATACAACGAGAATCCGGTAGAAGTTGCCAGGGAGTTCGAAGCGAACGGCGTTCGCAGACTTCATGTGGTCGACTTGGATGGTGCTGCTTCTCACCATGTAGTCAACTATCGTGTGTTGGAACAAATTGCTACACATACTTCGCTCGTGATAGACTTCGGTGGTGGAGTAAAAAGCGACGAAGACTTAAAGATAGCCTTTGAAAGCGGCGCGCAGATGGTGACAGGCGGCAGCATTGCTGTGAAAGACCCCGCACTGTTTACTCATTGGCTGGAAATATACGGCAGTGAAAAGATAATTCTGGGAGCAGACGTCAAAGACCATAAGATAGCCGTCAACGGTTGGAAGGACGAAAGTACCTGTGAACTATTCCCCTTCCTCGAAGACTATATGACGAAAGGAATACGGAAAGTAATCTGCACGGACATTAGTTGCGACGGAATGTTGAGCGGCCCTTCCATTGATTTATATAAGGAAATGCTTGCCAAATTTCCCGACCTCTATCTGATGGCCAGTGGCGGAGTGAGCAAGATAGATGATATTATCGCCCTGGACGAAGCCGGTATCCCCGGAGTCATCTTTGGCAAAGCGTTGTACGAAGGACATATCACATTGAAAGCTTTACGAATCTTTCTGTAAGCCGTCAACCATACAACGGCATCCCCGTTCAAAGCACAAGTTTAAATTGTCAAATAGTAAATAAAATAGGATTGTGTTAGCAAAAAGAATTATCCCTTGTCTTGACATTAAAGACGGGCAAACAGTAAAAGGAACAAACTTCGTTAATTTGCGCCAGGCCGGTGACCCGGTAGAACTGGGGCGGGCTTATAGTGAACAAGGAGCAGATGAACTTGTTTTCCTCGATATAACTGCAAGCCACGAAGGACGCAAGACCTTTACCGAACTGGTCAAGCGGATTGCGGCAAATATCAACATCCCGTTTACCGTAGGTGGCGGAATCAACGAATTGAGCGATGTAGACCGTTTGCTGAATGCCGGAGCAGATAAGATTTCAATCAACTCTTCCGCTATCCGTAATCCGCAACTGATTGATGAAATCGCCAAGAATTTCGGTTCCCAGGTCTGTGTACTGGCAGTAGACGCCAAGCAAACAGACCACGGATGGAAATGCTATCTCAACGGTGGTCGCATCGAAACCGATAAAGAACTGATGTCATGGACAAGAGAAGCCCAGGAACGTGGTGCAGGCGAAATCCTGTTCACGAGCATGAACCATGACGGCGTAAAGACCGGCTATGCGAACGAAGCCCTTGCTTCACTTGCCGACCAGCTCTCTATTCCAGTCATCGCTTCCGGTGGAGCAGGTTGTAAAGAACACTTCCGCGACGTATTTTTGCAAGGAAAGGCAGATGCGGCGTTGGCAGCCAGCGTTTTTCATTTCGGAGAAATCAAAATTCCCGATTTAAAATCGTATCTTTGCGGCGAAGGTATTGTAATGCGTAAATAGTAAATTAAGATATTAGATAAAATGGAATTGGATTTCGATAAAATGAACGGACTTGTTCCGGCTATCATACAGGACGACGAAACACGTAAAGTCCTGATGTTGGGCTTCATGAATAAGGAAGCATATGATAAAACGGTAGAAACGGGAAAAGTGACTTTCTTCAGCCGCACCAAGAACCGTTTGTGGACGAAAGGTGAGGAAAGTGGTAACTTCCTTCACGTTGTTTCTATCAAAGCCGATTGCGATAATGATACATTATTGATACAAGTGAATCCGGTAGGGCCGGTATGTCACACAGGTACAGACACTTGCTGGGGCGAGAAGAACGAAGAACCGGTCATGTTCCTGAAAGCATTGCAGGACTTCATCGACAAACGTCACGAAGAAATGCCCGAAGGCTCCTACACAACCAGTCTGTTTAAATCCGGTGTCAATAAAATGGCGCAGAAAGTAGGCGAAGAAGCAGTAGAGACAGTCATCGAAGCAACCAACGGAACAGACGACCGCCTGATTTACGAAGGAGCCGACCTGATTTACCACATGATTGTATTACTCACTTCAAAAGGCTATCGCATCGAAGACCTTGCACGCGAATTGCAGGAAAGACATAGCAGTACCTGGAAGAGACATTGATTCAATTAGAAATTAAAGATTAAAAATAAAAGTCAGCATGGGCGACGAGGCGTTGATACAATATAAGAACGTAGAAATCCATCAACAGGAACTCTGTGTGCTGAATGATGTCAATCTTGAACTGCATAAAGGCGAGTTCGTCTACCTGATAGGAAAAGTAGGCTCCGGCAAAACGAGCCTGCTCAAAACTTTCTATGGCGAACTGGACGTAATGGACGGTGAAGCAGAAGTGCTGGGCTATAATATGCGTTCCATCAAACGCAAGCATATCCCTCAACTTCGCCGGAAACTAGGCATTGTGTTTCAAGATTTCCAGTTGCTGACAGATCGCACCGTTTACAACAACCTCGAGTTCGTGCTCAGCGCCACAGGCTGGAAAAACAAACAAGAGATAAAGGAACGCATTGAAGAAGTGCTCGACCTGGTAGGAATGTCCAATAAAGGCTATAAACTGCCCAACGAACTTTCCGGCGGCGAACAGCAACGCATCGTGATTGCACGTGCAGTACTCAACTCCCCGGCTATCATCCTGGCGGATGAACCGACCGGAAACCTGGACGTAGAAACAGGAAAATCCATTGTAGAGTTGCTGCACAATATCTGTGAATCCGGCTCATCCGTAGTGATGACGACCCACAACCTGCAATTGCTGAAAGACTACCCCGGCAGAGTATACCGTTGCGCCGACCATCAGATTGTAGATGTCACCGACGAATACATGCCCCGTCAGAGAACAATAGAAATAGATTTAAATATAGATAACTAAAACAGTAACGAAAATGAAAGTTTTAAAGTTTGGAGGAACTTCCGTAGGTTCTGCTCAACGCATGAAGGAAGTAGCCAAATTGATTACCGATGGTGAACAGAAGATTGTTGTCCTTTCAGCTATGTCAGGTACGACAAACACATTGGTGGAAATTTCGGACTATCTGTATAAGAAGAATCCGGAGGGTGCCAACGAGATTATCAATAAGCTGGAATCTAAATATAAACAGCACGTTGATGAACTTTTCGCAACCCAGGAATATAAACAGAAAGGTCTTGAAGTCATCAAGTCTCACTTCGACTACATCCGTTCCTATACGAAAGACCTTTTCACTCTGTTCGAAGAGAAAGTGGTTTTGGCACAGGGCGAGCTCATTTCTACGGCTATGGTAAACTTCTACCTGCAGGAATGTGGCGCGAAGTCCGTATTGCTTCCGGCTTTGGAATTCATGCGTACTGACAAGAACGCAGAGCCGGATCCTGTATATATTAAGGAGAAGTTGCAAGTGCAGCTCGACCTCTATCCGGATATGGACATCTACATCACACAAGGTTTCATCTGCCGCAACGCTTACGGTGAGATAGACAACCTGCAACGTGGTGGCAGCGATTACACCGCTTCCCTGATCGGAGCAGCCGTAAACGCTTCCGAAATCCAGATTTGGACAGACATCGACGGTATGCATAACAACGACCCGCGTGTTGTCGACAAGACAGCTCCGGTTCGTCAGCTTCACTTTGAAGAAGCAGCCGAGCTGGCTTACTTCGGTGCAAAAATCTTGCACCCGACTTGTATCCAGCCTGCCAAATACGCCAACATCCCCGTACGCCTGTTGAACACCATGGATCCGGAAGCTCCCGGCACATTGATTTCCAACGATACGGAAAAAGGCAAAATCAAAGCAGTAGCCGCCAAAGAAAACATTACAGCTATCAAAATCAAATCCAGCCGTATGTTACTGGCTCATGGTTTCCTGCGTAAGGTATTCGAAATATTCGAAAGCTACCAGACTTCCATCGACATGATTTGTACGTCAGAAGTAGGTGTATCCGTTACGATAGACAACACCAAGCATCTGAACGAAATCCTTGATGACCTGAAGAAATACGGAACGGTGACCATTGACAAAGATATGTGTATCATCTGCGTTGTAGGCGACCTGGAGTGGGAAAACGTCGGTTTCGAAGCAAAAGCGCTCGACGCGATGCGCGACATACCGGTGCGAATGATTTCTTTCGGTGGAAGCAACTACAACATCTCCTTCCTCATCCGGGAATGCGATAAGAAGACAGCGTTACAGTCGCTGAGCGACATGCTTTTCAACAACAAATAATTCCACAAATAACACGAGCGCTTTTACCAACCTGATAAAAGCGCTCTTTTTTAACTAACTAAACAAGTTTTTCGAATTATGAAAGGAATATTTCCAATCGATAAGTTCCGCACTTTGCAGACCCCTTTCTATTACTACGATACCAAGGTGCTGCGTGATACATTGTCGGCTATCAACCACGAGGTTGCCAAATATCCTAATTATTCAGTGCATTACGCTGTCAAGGCCAATGCCAACCCGAAAGTACTGACCATCATCCGCGAGAGTGGGATGGGAGCCGACTGCGTGAGCGGCGGAGAAATCCGTGCGGCTATCCGTGCCGGATTCCCTGCAAACAAAGTTGTTTTCGCCGGAGTAGGCAAAGCCGACTGGGAAATCAACCTCGGCCTGGAGTACGGCATCTTCTGCTTCAATGTAGAATCCATTCCCGAACTGGAAGTCATTAACGAACTGGCTGCCGCACAAAACAAGATAGCCAACGTCGCCTTCCGCATCAACCCCGATGTAGGTGCGCATACTCATGCCAATATCACTACCGGACTGGCTGAAAACAAATTCGGCATCAGCATGCAGGATATGGACAAAGTGATTGACATAGCTCTCGAAATGAAGAATATCAAGTTCATCGGACTCCACTTCCATATCGGTTCGCAGATTCTCGATATGGGTGACTTTGTCGCCCTCTGCAATCGTGTCAACGAACTACAGGATAAACTGGAAGCCCGCCGAATTTTAGTGGAACATATCAATGTGGGCGGTGGACTCGGCATTGATTACGGACACCCCAACCGTCAGGCAATCCCGAACTTCAAAGAATACTTCTCCACCTACGCCGGACAACTGAAACTGCGTCCCTACCAGACGCTGCATTTTGAATTAGGACGCGCAGTCGTTGGCCAGTGTGGTACATTGATATCCAAAGTACTGTATGTGAAACAAGGAGCGAAGAAGAAATTCGCCATCCTCGATGCCGGTATGACCGACCTGATCCGCCCCGCCCTCTATCAGGCCTACCATAAAATGGAAAATATTACATCCGAAGAACCGGTAGAAGCCTATGATGTAGTAGGCCCTATCTGCGAATCGTCCGATGTTTTCGGAAAGGCGATAGACCTGAACAAAGTGAAGCGTGGCGACCTGATAGCCCTTCGTTCAGCAGGTGCATACGGTGAAATCATGGCATCCGGCTACAACTGCCGTGAACTGCCGAAAGGCTATACTTCCGATGATTTGGTGTAATTAAAAAATGAGTAGCCACGTCCAAAGTGTGAATGTAATTTAAAAATGCAGAGGACGTGGAACAATTCTTACTGAAATCTTGTTATTTTTGTAATGAGTTCAAAAAGAAACTACATTAACAACTTAATAATAAATACGATTATGATTTCAGAAAAATTACAAAAAGCAATCAATGAACAGATTACAGCCGAAATGTGGTCTGCTAATCTGTATCTGGCAATGTCTTTCTACTTTGAGAAAGAAGGTTTCAGTGGATTTGCGCATTGGATGAAGAAACAATCCCACGAAGAACTGGAACATGCTTACGCTATGGCCGATTATATCATCAAACGTGGTGGAACCGCAACTGTTGACAAAATAGACGTTGTGCCCAACGGTTGGGGAACTCCATTGGAAGTGTTTGAACACGTTTACAAACACGAATGTCATGTATCTGCCTTGGTAGATAAATTGGTTGACGTAGCTGCTGCGGAAAAAGATAAGGCAACTCAGGATTTCCTATGGGGATTCGTTCGCGAGCAAGTAGAAGAAGAAGCTACTGCGCAAGGAATTGTTGATAAGATTAAGAAAGCTGGTGACACCGGAATTTTCTTTGTTGACTCACAACTGGGACAACGTTGATGATAGATTCAGAATATCTTAAAGATATATATAATCAGAGCTGTCGGGAAGTGTTTTCTGACAGCTTTTTTTGTCTTTTCTCCATCGCTCCCAAGTAAATCTCCAATGAGCGGGTGGAAATCTGTATTTCACGGAAAGATACGCCGAGAGAAGCGATAAGCAGAAGCAAAGCCACCCCGAACACATAAGCGGAGAGCAGTTGCAATCCGATATAAATAAAGAACATGCTGACCACACAGAGGAACAGGCTTGCAATTCCCAACCCTTGCATGGTGCGGGTGAGATTCAACCGTTTCCGTAAGTTTTCGATTTGCGCTACGGTGATATCCGTAGGATTTTCCATATAGCGGTCACGCAGTTGGCGTACGAGCTGTGCATACGATAAAAAACGATTGGTGTAAGCCAGTAAAATCAGAGAAACTGCCGAGAAAAGCAGGGCAGGAGTAGTGAGAGTCAGTTCTTCCATTTTCTTATAGTCAAATAGCGGTCTAAAATCTGTTTTATAAAAAGAATTTCTAGGCACGGATTACACGAATTTCGCGGTTCTCACGGATTATATGTTTTTAGAATGATTCTTGTCATAAAACAACCATGCATGAAATCCGTGTAATCCGTGCCTGGAAAATATATCCCGCAAGGAAACCTTGCTCCGGCGCTACGCCGTCGGCAATACGCCAAGCTCTTTACCTACTTTGATAAAGGCGGCTATACACTTGTCGAGATGTTCCTTCTCATGTCCTGCGGAAATCTGTACACGGATACGAGCCTGGTCTTTGGGAACTACCGGATAATAGAATCCCGTCACATAAATACCCTCTTCCTGCATACGTGCAGCATAAATCTGCGACAACTTCGCGTCATACAGCATCACGGCACAGATAGCGCTTTGGGTCGGCTTGATGTCAAATCCGGCAGCCGTCATCTTGTCACGGAAATAATTTACATTCTCCACGAGCTTGTCATGCAACGCATTGCTCTCCTTCAGCATCTTGAATACCTCAAGACTTGCACCGATAATGCCCGGTGCCAATGAGTTGGAGAACAAATACGGGCGGCTACGTTGACGCAGCAAATCAATAATCTCCTTACGTCCCGTCGTAAATCCACCCAGCGCACCGCCGAAAGCCTTGCCCAGCGTACCGGTATAAATATCCACACGTCCGTGCGTCTTATATAATTCGCTTACTCCATGCCCCGTAGCACCCACCACGCCGGCAGAGTGAGACTCGTCTACCATAACCAGCGCGTCATACTTCTCGGCGAGGTCGCAAATCTGATCCATCGGAGCCACGTTGCCATCCATAGAGAACACACCGTCGGTAACGACAATGCGGAAACGTTGTGCCTGCGCTTCTTGTAGACATCTTTCCAAATCCTTCATGTCGGCATTGGCATACCGATAACGTTTCGCCTTGCACAGACGGACACCGTCAATAATAGAAGCATGATTCAGAGAATCCGAGATGATAGCGTCCTCATCAGTGAAAAGCGGTTCGAATACACCGCCGTTCGCGTCGAAACAGGCAGCATACAAGATTGTATCTTCTGTCTGAAAATAATCAGAGATAGCAGCTTCCAGTTCCTTGTGTATATCTTGTGTTCCGCAGATGAAGCGAACGGACGACATACCGTATCCGCGTCGGTTCATCATTTCCTGTGACGCCTTAATCAGTCGTGGGTGATTGGACAGTCCCAGATAGTTGTTAGCGCAGAAGTTCAGCACTTCCTTGCCTTTAACAGTGATGGCAGCTTGCTGCGCACTTTCGATCAGTCGTTCTTCTTTGTAAAGCCCGGCTTCCTTGATTTCAGCCAATGTCTGGCTGAGGAATTCTTTCATTTTACCGTACATAGTGTTTGAGTAATTAAGTTCGATTACAAAGGACACAATTTTTCTTGGAATAACCATATCTTTTTGATTAAAATCTGAAAAAAAAGTGCTTACTTTGTGCGCTATTTAGCTTACTAACTTAAGTACGAAGAAAAAATGAAACACATTTTGATTATTGGAGCCACCGGACAGATAGGCTCCGAACTAACGATGGAGCTACGTAAACGTTACGGAAATGCAAATGTAGTAGCTGGTTACATCCCGGGTGCAGAACCTAAAGGAGAGTTGAAAGAATCCGGGCCGTCAGCTATTGCGGACGTGACGGATGCAGAAGCGATTGCTTCTGTGGTAAAGGAGTATCAGATTGATACGATTTATAATCTTGCCGCCCTGCTTTCGGTTGTGGCGGAGTCGAAGCCCAAACTGGCATGGAAAATCGGCATCGACGGATTATGGAATGTACTGGAAGTGGCGCGCGAACAAGGCTGCGCGGTATTCACCCCCAGTTCTATCGGTTCTTTCGGCGCGACTACGCCGCATACACAAACACCGCAGGATACTATCCAGCGTCCTCGTACCATGTATGGAGTCACAAAAGTAACCACAGAGTTGCTGAGTGACTACTATTTTAACAAATACGGTGTCGATACCCGTGCTGTCCGTTTCCCGGGCATTATCTCGAACGTGACACCCCCGGGTGGCGGAACTACTGACTATGCTGTCGACATTTATTATTCGGCAGTGAAAGGAGAAAAATTCGTGTGCCCCATCAAACAAGGCACCCTGATGGATATGATGTATATGCCGGACGCGCTGAACGCAGCCATTACGCTGATGGAAGCCGACCCGACCAAACTGATACACCGCAATGCTTTCAATATCGCCTCTATGAGTTTCGACCCGGAGACGATTTATCAGGAAATCAAGAAGCATATGCCGCAGTTCGAGATGGTTTATGACGTAGACCCCTTGAAGCAGCGCATAGCCGACAGTTGGCCTGATAGCCTGGACGATACCTGTGCCCGCCAGGAGTGGGGGTGGAAGCCGGCCTACAATTTGGAAAGCATGACGGTGGATATGCTTGAAAAGTTAAGAGAGAAATTGAAATAATGAAAAAACTAATTGCAGGGGTCATATTGCTCTGCATGTTGGGCTCTTGTGGTAACAAGAAAACCAAGATTGACCCCTTCGCATCTATTACCCAAGAAGTGGATTCAATCCGCCAACAGGCGGATTCTATCCATGGAGATGAATTGCCGGAAGAGCCGCAGCCTATACAGGCTGACGAATCTTTCGACGATTTCATCTACAATTTTGCTTCCGATGATGCTTTGCAGCGTCAACGTGTGAAATTTCCTTTGCCCTACTACAAAGGAGATGAAAAGTCGAATATCGACGAAAAGCACTGGAAGCATGACGACTTGTTTACCAAGCAGCATTATTATACGCTCCTGTTTGATAAAGAAGAAGACATGGATTTGGTAGGAGACACCTCACTCACATCCGTACAGGTAGAATGGATATTCGTCAAGACCCGGATGATGAAGCGGTATTATTTTGAGCGTATCAAAGGAGCATGGATACTGGAAGCAATCAATCTGCGCCCTATCGGGAAGAGTGACAACGAGAATTTTGTAGAGTTCTTCGGTCGTTTTGCCACTGATAGCGTTTTTCAAAGTCAGCGCGTGCGTGAGCCATTGGCTTTTGTCACCAGTGACCCGGACGATGACTTCTCCATCCTGGAGACAAGTCTCGACCTCAACCAGTGGTTTGCCTTCAAACCCGAACTTCCTTCCGAACGCCTTTCCAATATCAACTACGGACAGCGGAATGACGATAATTCCACAACAAAAATCCTGGCATTGAAAGGTATTGGCAACGGTTTCTCCAACATTCTTTATTTCTGTCGGAAAGCCGGAGAATGGGAACTGTGTAAGTTTGAAGATACAAGTATATAACCCTAAAACAGTATAGATGATGTACTCTCTTTTGTCTTACAATACATTCGGCATTGATGTCAGTGCCGCCCGTTTTTTAGAATATGCTTCAGTAGAAGAACTGCAACAACTGATTGCGCAAGGTGCCGTTACGACACCTTTTTTGCATATAGGCGGCGGCAGTAACCTTCTGTTTACCAAAGACTATGACGGGTTGATACTTCATTCGCGCATCGAAGGAATCGAAGTGACGGAAGAAGATGCGTGCTCCGTATCCGTGCGGGTAGGCGCAGGCGTTGTATGGGATGACTTTGTGGCCTACTGCGTGGAACGCGGATGGTACGGAGCCGAAAATCTCTCCCTGATTCCCGGTGAAGTGGGAGCGAGTGCCGTACAGAACATCGGAGCCTATGGCGTCGAAGTGAAAGACATCATAACCGCTGTGGAGACAGTGAACATTCAGGGCGAAAAACGTGTTTACTCCGTAGAAGAATGTGAATATGCCTATCGCGACAGCCTCTTTAAACGTCCGGAGAATAAGTCGGTCTTTGTCACCCACGTACGTTTCCGGCTTAGCAAAGAAGCGCATTACACACTGGATTACGGAACCATCCGCCAGGAACTTGACAAATACCCTGAACTGACGTTGCCGGTAGTCCGGAAAGTAATCATTGATATCCGCGAAAGCAAGTTGCCCGACCCGAAAGTCATGGGAAATGCCGGCAGCTTCTTTATGAACCCCATCGTCCCTAAAGAAAAACTGGCAGACCTGCAACGGGAATATCCCCGGATACCCTATTACGAACTGGCTGACGGACGGGTGAAAATCCCTGCGGGATGGATGATAGACCAGTGTGGCTGGAAAGGAAAATCCCTGGGGCCTGCGGCTGTGCACGATAAACAAGCCCTCGTGCTGGTCAACAAGGGCGGGGCGAAGGGGAGTGATATAATAGCACTTTCGGACGCGGTACGGGCTTCGGTTCGCGAGAAGTTCGGCATAGACATTCATCCTGAAGTAAATTTTGTAGGATAACGAGAAATGAAAGTAAGAATCATAGGAAGCGGAACATCGACGGGAGTGCCCCAAATCGGCTGCACATGCGCAGTCTGTACTTCTGCCGATCCGAAAGATAACCGCCTGCGTGCATCCGCCATCGTGGAAACGGACGACGCGCGGATACTGATAGACTGCGGCCCCGATTTCCGGGAACAAGTATTGCATCTCCCTTACGAGCGGATAGACGGCGTGCTCATAACGCATGAGCACTACGACCACGTCGGCGGGCTGGACGATTTGCGCCCTTTCTGCCGTTTCGGTTCCGTGCCCATCTATGCCGAGGAATATGTGGCGAAAGCATTGCGCCTGCGCATGCCCTACTGTTTCGTAGACCATCGTTACCCCGGCGTGCCCGACATCCCTTTGCAGGAAATTGAACCGGGACAGCGCTTTTCCATTAACCATACGGAAATACTTCCCCTGCGTGTGATGCACGGCCGGTTGCCGATTCTGGGCTACCGCATCGGACAACTCGGCTATATCACCGACATGCTGACCATGCCCGAAGAATCTTTTGAACAATTAGCGGGAATAGATGTTTTGATAGTGAATGCACTTCGGATTGCCCCGCATCCTACCCATCAGAATTTGGAAGAGGCGTTGGCAGTGGCGCGGCGTATTCAGGCAAAGGAAACTTACTTCATACATATGAGCCATGATATGGGCTTGCATGCCGAGGTTGAACGGAAACTACCGGACAATATTCACCTGGCATTTGACGGAATGGAAATCCATCTCTGATTGTCGGTGAAATTTTTAGCAAAAGTTTTGTTTCCTTTGTAGAAATTATTATTTTTGCACCTAACCGATAAACAGCGGATATTATGAAACTTCGTACGATAGTGAAAATAGCGGTCACTTCTTCTGTTGTACTTTTGTGCGCAGGTTTCGCCTTATACTCTTTTTTCCGGTTGTCGGCCGCCGAAGGACAGAAGGATTTCAACCTTTACGAGTTAGTTCCGACCACCGCTTCCGCGGTATTTGCCACCGATGATGTGCTCGGATTTGTCACCGAAATAGACGGCCTGACTTGTAGCAAGAATCAGCAATATCTGCATGTATCTAAACTTTTTTCTTATCTGAAGCAGACCCTCTATGCGCTTTCGGAAGACAGTCCGCACGGGTTAAGCCGGCAAATGAACCAAATGCTGATTAGCTTCCACGAGCCGGATAATGAACGCAATCAGGTACTTTATTGTCGGTTGGGCGCAGGAGACAGGGAGTTAATCGACAGATTTGTGCAGAAATATATCTCATCGCTCTACCCGCCGAAAAGCTTCGACTATAAAGGAGAGGAAATAATGATTTACCCCATGTCCGACGGTGATTTCCTCGCCTGCTACCTGACACCCGATTTCATGGCATTGAGTTTCCAGAAGAAACTGGTGGAAGACGTCATTGATGCCTATAAGAAAGGGGATTCACTGGCGGATGATTCTACTTTCACCGAAGTGCGCGCGCCGAAGAAAAGTACGGCTGCCGCCACCATCTATACCCGTGTGAACGGGATGATCGGATGGACGGAGTTCGATATGAAGATGAAAGACGACTTTGTCTATTTCACAGGAATCAGCCACGACGCAGATACCTGCTTCACCTTTATCAACCTGCTCCGCCAACAAGAATCCGTGCAGGGATTTCCCGGCGAAGTGCTGCCCTCTACCGCATTCTATTTCAGTAAACAAAGCATAACCGACTGGAACTCCTTGCTCTCTTACGGCGATTTGCAAGGGTACGCAACCGCAGGACGCACTGCTGAAATGCAAAACAGGGACAGGGAGTTATTGCATTATCTGATGGAGAATACCGGGCACGATTTGGTTGCCTGCCTGTTTCAGCGGGAAGATACCTTGCAAGAAGATGCGGCAGCAGTGTTGAGCCTGTCCGTACTGGACGTGACGGAAGCCGAACGGATGCTGCGCTCGTTGGTCAATACCGCTCCTGCCGAAGAAGGGATTAGAAAACCCCGTATAACTTTTTGTTATACCGCCAATAAGGCTTACCCTGTCTATCGGCTCCCTCAAACAACGTTGTTTACGCAACTAACCAGTTTTGTGGAACCGGCATCCCATATGTATGCCGCTTTCTATGGCGGGCGTCTGCTGCTCGCTCCCGATGAAGACAGTCTGTCCCGTTACATCCGCCAGTTGGACAAAGGCGAAGTGCTCGATGGAGCAATCGCCTATCGGGCAGGAATGGATAGTATGTCCGATTCTTATCATTTTATGTTGATGGCGGACTTCGACCATCTGTTCCATCAAGCGGAAAAACAAGTCAGTTTCGTGCCGGATTTCTTCTTGCGCAACTCCGGATTTTTTCGCAATTTTATACTTTTTGCCCAGTTCACCTATGCTGATGGAGTGGTTTATCCTAACATCGTTTTGCGGTATAAAACGGAGTAAAGCCCTGTTTGGAAATCTCATTTGAAAACCTGTTTTTCTATGTGGGAAAAAGAGCTTCCGATTAAGATTTTCCGGATTTGAGCAGTGGAAAATCCTATGGAAAACCTACGGGAAAATAACAGAAAACCTACCCGAAAACCTAGTTGGAAAATATCGTCCTTTTTTTGAAAACTAAAACTTCTGAAACGCCTTCTGGCAGGGCGTAAAAACCGAACCATAACCGAACCATAACCCAAGAGAAGAGAATAGAAGAGAATAGAATATAAAAAATAGAAATAGAAAGAAAGAGAAAAAGCTGTTGCTGTTGCCGGTGAATTTTTGAGGAAGGGAGAATTGCCCTGGCTGATGTTGCTTCGTTTCTTCCGTAACCCGTGGGAGAATTTTCCCCACCCCGCAGCAGACTGTTGCTCATCCCCGGAATGAAGTGTGTTCAGCCCACGGCGGAATCTTTACAAAGTGCGGGCATAAAAAAAACTCCCGGCAAGAACATTCTCACCGGGAGTTTTTTTATCTGTATCGTCAAGCGGAATACTTTCGGCTTAGAACGGCAGGTCGTCTTTAGCGTCGCCCGGAGTGAAATCCGGAGTAGCCGACGGAGCCGGTGGAGGAACGGGAGCACCCGGAGCCATCGGAGCACCTGCGCCGACACGCTCAACTTTCCATGCACGGATACTGTTGAACCAGCGGTCTTGCCACTGGCGGGCGTCAACGTCGAATGATACGGTCAGTTCTTCACCCATCTGAATGTTAAACTGTTCGATTTTGTCCGCGCCGAATACGTCGAAACACATTTTGCGCGGGTATTGGTCGTGGTTTTCAATAACGAACTCTTGTGATTTCCACTCATTGCCGCTAGTCTTTGAAACTCCACCTCTCGGAGGGAGTATAGCGATGATTTTTCCTGTAAATTCCATTGCGATTAATTTAAATTCTGCGGCGAAGTTACGATTTTTTGGGAATATCCCTCACACAAACTCAGTTTTTCTTTTGTTTTGTTGGGTAGCACGAATCTTTTTTCGTAACTTTGTGCGATAGAACATTTAAAACTTAAATACACGAAAATATATGAAATTTATCGTTTCAAGTACTGCTCTTTCCAGCCATTTACAGGCCATCAGCCGTGTGATTAATTCAAAAAATGCGCTGCCGATTCTCGATTGTTTCCTCTTCGAACTGGAAGACGGAACATTGTCTGTGACCGTATCTGACAGCGAAACGACGATGGTGACTACCGTTGAAGTGAATGGCGATACAAACGGGCGTTTTGCCGTAGTAGCGAAAACATTGCTTGATGCACTGAAGGAGATTCCGGAACAACCGTTGACATTTGACATCAATCCGGATAATTACGAAATCACAGTGCAGTACCAAAACGGAAAATACAGCCTGATGGGACAGAATGCGGATGAATTCCCGCAGTCGGCTACACTGGGTGACAACGCAGTCCGCGTGGAAATGGCGGCTGAAGTATTGCTGGGTGGTATCAACCGCTCCGTATTCGCCACTGCCGACGATGAACTTCGCCCCGTGATGAACGGTATTTATTTTGATATTACAACAGAAGACATCACCATGGTGGCTTCGGACGGTCATAAACTGGTACGTTGCAAGACGTTAGCTGCCAAAGGCAACGAACGCGCAGCCTTCATCCTTCCGAAGAAACCGGCTACCTTGCTCAAGAACCTTCTGCCGAAAGAACAGGGAACTGTGACTGTCGAATTTGACGAACGCAACGCTGTATTCATGCTTGAAAAATACCGCATGGTGTGCCGTCTCATCGAAGGACGTTATCCGAACTACAACTCGGTGATTCCTCAGAACAACCCTCACAAGGTAACCGTAGACCGCCAGCAGTTGGTAGGTGCTTTGCGCCGTGTGTCCATCTTCTCGTCACAAGCGAGCAGTTTGATTAAACTCCGTGTGCAGGATAATCAGATTGTGATTTCCGCGCAGGACATCGACTTCTCCACTTCTGCCGAAGAAACACAGGTATGCCAGTATGCAGGTGCTCCAATGAGCATCGGCTTCAAGTCTACTTTCCTTATCGACATCCTGAACAATATCTCGGCCGACGAAGTGGTTATCGAACTGGCCGACCCGTCACGTGCCGGAGTTATCATCCCTGTGGAACAGGAAGAGAACGAAGACCTGTTGATGCTGCTGATGCCGATGATGCTGAACGATTAATGCTAATTCACCACAGAGGACGCAGAGGACACAGAGGATAAATTTGAATATTTATTATTAAATAACCCTCTGTGTCCTCTGCGTCCTCTGTGGTGGCCCAATAAAATAACAAGAAATGAAATTAAACCTGAAAAACCCCATCGTCTTTTTCGATCTTGAGACGACCGGAACCAATATCAACACAGACCGGATTGTTGAAATCTGCTATTTGAAAGTTTACCCGAACGGGAATGAGGAAGCAAAAACCTTGCGTATCAACCCCGAAATGCATATCCCCGAAGCATCTTCCGAAGTACATGGCATTTATGATGCCGACGTGGCGGATTGCCCTACTTTCAAGGAAGTGGCAAAGAATATCGCCCGTGACATCGAAGGCTGCGACCTGGCAGGATTCAATTCCAACCGTTTCGATATTCCGGTGCTGGCGGAAGAATTTCTGCGTGCCGGCGTAGACATCGACATGACGAAGCGCAAATTTGTAGACGTACAGGTGATTTTCCACAAAATGGAACAACGCACTCTGTCTGCCGCCTACAAGTTCTATTGCGACAAGAACCTGGAAGATGCCCATACCGCGGAAGCGGACACACGGGCTACCTACGAAGTGCTGAAAGCACAGCTCGACCGCTATTCCGACCTTCAGAACGATATTGCGTTCCTGGCGGACTATTCCAGTTACAACAAGAATGTAGACTTTGCCGGACGCATGGTGTACGACGACAATGGGGTGGAAGTGTTTAACTTCGGAAAGTACAAAGGAATGTCTGTAGCCGAGGTTCTGAAGAAAGACCCCGGATATTACAGTTGGATTTTGAACAGTGACTTCACGCTGAATACGAAGGCGACATTGACAAAAATCCGTCTGCGTGAAATGAGTAATTTGATTACAAAATAATGCTAAAAGGAAAAAAGATAATTCTTGGAATTACCGGCAGTATTGCCGCGTACAAGGCTTGTTACATCATCCGCGGACTCATTAAGCAAGGAGCGGAAGTGCAGGTCGTAATTACTCCGGCGGGAAAAGAATTTATTACTCCCATCACTCTTTCGGCTCTGACCAGCAAACCGGTCATCAGTGAGTTTTTTGCCCAGCGCGACGGAACGTGGAACAGCCACGTAGACCTCGGCTTGTGGGCGGATGCCATGCTGATTGCGCCGGCCACCGCCTCTACCATCGGCAAGATGGCAAACGGGATAGCCGACAATATGCTGATAACGACTTATCTTTCGGCCAAAGCTCCGGTGTTTGTAGCTCCGGCGATGGATCTCGATATGTATGCCCATCCTTCCACACAGAAGAATTTGGATATACTCCGCTCGTTCGGTAATCATATCATCGAACCGGGGACGGGAGAACTTGCCAGCCATCTGGTAGGGAAGGGGCGCATGGAAGAACCGGAAGCGATTATCCGTGCCCTGGATGAATTCTTTTCGGCAAGCGACGAACTGCAAGGAAAGAAAATCGTGATAACGGCCGGCCCGACTTACGAAAAGATAGACCCTGTCCGTTTCATCGGCAATTATTCTTCGGGAAAGATGGGATTTGCCCTGGCGGAAGAATGTGCCCGCCGTGGTGCGGAAGTGACGCTGATAGCAGGCCCTGTACAACTGGAAACGAAACATTCCCGTATCCGCCGTGTCGATGTGGAATCGGCGGAAGAAATGCATGCGGCTTCGCAAGCCTGCTTCTCCGATGCCGACGCTGCTATCCTCTGCGCGGCAGTAGCCGACTATCGTCCTGAGAAGGTGGCCGACAGGAAGATTAAACGGGAGAAGGAAGAAGAACTGCCCCTGCGTCTCCGGGCAACGAAAGATATTGCGGCCAGTTTGGGAGCTACGAAAAGAAAAGGCCAGTTGTTGGTAGGCTTTGCCCTCGAAACGAATAACGAACAGCAGAATGCCGAAGGAAAGCTTGAACGCAAGAACTTCGACTTTATCGTGCTCAATTCGCTGAACGACGTAGGAGCAGGCTTCCGTCACGATACAAACAAAATCAGCATCATCGACCGGAAAGGTCGCACGGACTATCCGCTGAAACCGAAAACGGAAGTGGCGCAAGACATTATCGACCGTTTGGTAGCGGTTATGTCGTCCAATTCTTAATATTTAATTCTTAAATTTAAAGAAAGGTGTTACGTTCACTATACATTCAGAATTACGCGTTGATAGAGAAACTGGATATTAGTTTCGACAAAGGTTTTTCCGTTATAACAGGTGAAACGGGAGCCGGAAAATCAATTATTCTTGGAGCCATCGGTCTGCTGTTGGGACAGCGTGCCGATGTGAAGGCGATTCGCCGTGGAGCTTCTAAATGTATAATAGAAGCTCGTTTTGATATATCGGGCTATGGCATGCGCCCGTTTTTTGAGAACAACGAACTGGAATATGACGAGGAGTGTATCCTGCGCCGTGAAGTGCAGGCATCCGGCAAGAGCCGGGCATTTATCAACGATACTCCCGCTTCGCTGTCGCAGGTGAAGGAGCTTGGCGAACTGTTGATTGATGTACATTCACAACATCAGAACCTGTTGCTCAATAAAGAAGGTTTCCAGTTGAACGTGCTCGATATCCTGGCACATAATGACGCCGCATTGGAAAAATACCATGCCCGTTATGCAGAGTGGAAGCAGGCCGAGCGCGAACTGGCGGAGTTGATGGCATTGGCGGAGAAAAGCCGTTCCGATGAAGATTACATCCGTTTCCAACTGGAACAGCTTGAAGATGCCCACCTTTCCGAAGGTGAGCAGGAAGAGTTGGAGCAGGAAGCTGAAATGTTGAGCCATGCGGAAGAAATCAAGGCGGGACTCTATCGAGTGGAACAATCCTTTTTCTCGGACGAAGGCGGCTTGCTTTCATCCCTGAAAGATAGCCTGAATACGCTGAACAGTCTGCAAAGAGTCTATCAACCCGCCAAGGAACTTACCGAACGCATGGAAAGCGCCTATATCGAATTGAAAGATATTTCGCACGAAGTTTCTTCGCAAAGTGACTCCGTAGAGTTCAATCCCGTGCGTCTCGACGAAGTGAACGAGCGGTTGAACCTGATTTATTCCCTTCAACAGAAACACCATGCGCAGACGCTTGACGAGTTGATAGCGTTGACGGAAGAATACCGTCGCAAGCTGTCCGACATCACTTCTTACGATGAACGTATCGCCGAACTGACCGCCCGCAAGGATGAACAATATGCGAAAGTAAAACAACAGGCCGAACTGCTCACGAAAGCCCGTACAAAGGCTGCCCGTGAAGTGGAAAAGCAATTGGCTGCCCGACTGATTCCGCTCGGAATGCCGAACGTCCGTTTCCAGGTGGAAATGGGACTCAAGAAAGAACCGGGCTTGCAGGGAGAAGATACGGTCAGCTTCCTGTTCTCCGCCAATAAGAACGGTATGTTGCAGAATATCTCTTCCGTAGCTTCCGGTGGTGAGATAGCCCGCGTCATGCTTTCCATCAAAGCCATGATTGCCGGAGCCGTGAAGTTGCCGACTATCGTATTTGATGAGATAGACACGGGAGTATCCGGCGAAATAGCCGACCGCATGGCGGATATGATGAAGGAGATGGGCGAACAGAACCGCCAGGTTATCAGCATTACCCACCTGCCGCAGATTGCCGCCCGTGGATGCGCGCATTATAAGGTATATAAGAAAGACAGTGATACGGAAACCAACAGCCATATCCGCCGTCTCACCGACGCGGAGAGGGTAGAGGAAATCGCTCATATGCTGAGTGGCGCCACACTGACCGAAGCAGCCCTTAGTAACGCCAAAGCTCTGTTAAATAGTAATTAGCGATTAGTAACCGACAAATAGTAACTGGTAAATAGAAAATAGTAAATAACCGCGATGATAGATAAAAGTGAAATGATTTTCGGCGTTCGTGCCGTGATAGAAGCCATTCAGGCTGGAAAAGAGATTGATAAAATCCTTGTGAAGAAAGACATTCAGAGTGAACTTTCCAAAGAGCTGTTTGCGGCTTTGAATGGTCTGCTGATTCCTGTTCAGCGTGTTCCGGTAGAGCGTATCGACCGTATCACCCGCAAGAATCATCAGGGTGTGATTGCCTTCATTTCTTCTGTGACCTATCAGAAGACGGAAGATATGGTTCCTTTCTTGTTTGAGCAGGGTAAGAATCCGTTTTTCGTGATGCTGGACGGGATAACCGATGTGCGCAATTTCGGCGCGATTGCCCGTACTTGCGAATGTGCCGGTGTGGACGCGGTGATTATTCCTGCCCGTAACAGCGTGTCGGTGAACGCCGATGCCGTGAAAACCTCGGCAGGAGCCTTGCATACGCTTCCCGTATGTCGCGAACAGAGTCTGCGCACGACGCTGAAATTCCTGAAAGATAGCGGTTTCCGCATCGTGGCTGCTACCGAAAAAGGGGATTATGACTATACGAAAGCCGATTATACAGGGCCGTTGTGCGTCATTATGGGTGCGGAAGATACGGGTGTGTCTTATGATAACCTGGCACTCTGCGACGAATGGGTGAAGATACCGATGTTGGGAACCATCGAATCCCTCAATGTGTCTGTTGCCGCCGGTATCCTGATTTACGAAGGTGTGAAACAAAGAAACAACGAGTGATATGAAGAAGATTTTAATCCTACCTTTACTGTTCATCTTCCTTGCACAGGGAAGCATGGCACAAACCCCTAAATGGGTAGAGAAGGCGAAACGCGCTGTCTTCTCGGTGGTGACTTATGACAAAAACGACAAAATGCTGAATACCGGAAACGGATTTTTTGTATCCGAAGACGGGTTGGCGTTGTCCGACTACTCTCTCTTTAAAGGTGCCGAACGTGCGGTGGTTATCACGGCCGAAGGCAAACAAATGCCTGTCAGCACAATATTGGGAGCGAATGATATGTATGATGTTATCAAGTTCCGCGTAGCTATTACTGAAAAGAAGGTGTCTGCGTTGGTTGTGGCGAATACTGCTCCGGCAGTGGGAGCCGACGCGTGGATGCTTCCTTATTCTACACAGAAAAGTATTGCTTGTGTATCGGGTAAAGTGAAAGAGGTTTCCAAAGTGGCGGGCGAATATCATTACTATACGTTGAGCATGCAGATGAAAGACAAGATGGTGAGCTGTCCGGTGATGAACGTGGATGGCCAGGTGTTCGGTATTGCACAGAAATCATCCGGTCTTGACACGGTGACTACTTGCTATGCCGCAGGAGCTGCCTTTGCCATGTCACAAAAGATTAGCGCCCTTTCTTTGGGAGATGCGGCACTGAAAAGCATAGGTATCCGCAAAGGTCTGCCCGAAACGGAAGACCAGGCGTTGGTATATCTGTTCATGGCTTCTTCAAGTCTGTCGGAAGAAGATTACGGAAAGCTGCTGGATGATTTTATCCGTCAGTTCCCGATGAATGCGGATGGTTATCTTCGCCGTGCGAATTATTATGTAGCTAAGGGCAAGGACGACCAGTCTTGGTTCGATAAGGCCGTTGCCGACTTTAACCAAGCGTTGAAAGTAGCTCAGAAGAAAGATGATGTATATTATAATATAGGTAAGCTGATGTACGCTTACCAACTGTCGAAACCGGAGAAACCGTATAAGGATTGGTCATATGACACTGCTTTGAAGAATGTACGTCAGGCCATCACTATCGACCCGCTGCCTGTTTATGTCCAATTGGAAGGTGATATCTTATTTGCCCAACAGGATTATGCCGGAGCTTTGGCTGCTTACGAGAAAGTAAATGCCAGCAATATCGCTTCTCCCGGTACGTTCTTCAGCGCTGCCAAAACAAAAGAGTTGATGAAAGCAGACCCGAAAGAAGTCCTGGTGCTGTTGGATAGTTGTATCGCCCGTTGTCCGCAACCCATTACGGCGGACTTCGCTCCTTATCTGCTGGAACGTGCACAAATGAATATGAACGCCAACCAGCCACGAAACGCTATGTTCGACTACGACGCTTATTTTAAAGCTGTCAACGGCCAGGTGAACGATGTATTCTATTATTATCGTGAACAGGCTGCCTTGAAAGCACGCCAGTATCAACGTGCATTGGACGATATTGCCAAAGCTGTCGAACTGAATCCCACCGACTTGACTTACCAGGCTGAAAATGCTGTCGTCAATTTGCGTGTAGGACGTTATGAGGAAGCTATTCAAATTCTGAATAATATCCTGAAAACAGACCCGAAATATGGCGAAGCCTACCGTTTGCTGGGACTCTGCCAGATACAGTTGAAAAAGACGGACGAGGCTTGCGGAAACTTCAAGAAAGCTAAGGAATTGGGTGATCCGAACGTGGATGAGCTGATTAAGAAATACTGCAAGTAAAAAGGTAATGGCGCCTGATGTTTAAAGATAATAATGGCGTTTAAAGATAAACTCAGTATCTAAAATAAAACCCCTGCCAACTTTAAAGTTAGCAGGGGTTTCTTTTTTGGGGACGTTAAATAAAAAACTCTCTCTCTTTTTTGTTTTTTCCCCCACTTGTTAAGCTCAGGTTTTAGGTCTTATGATATAGGTCTGATTATCTTTTTTATTTCTTGGCTTTATAGGGTAAATGCGGAGATTCTCGGAATACTGCATCGCCGTTCTTATTTTTTTAGAAAATATTCGAAAATCAGTTGAAAACAGTGAGTAATTCTGAAATGGCAACTTATTTTATCTATAATCTTATTATATTCCGTCCGTCATTTGATGACTAACTAGATAAGTAATTATTTATTTATGAAGAAAAAGCAATTTACTAATTGTGCAAACGAATATATAGATCGTTTGCGAAGGGAGGGTCGTTATTCAACGGCTCATGTGTATAAACATGCTATCCGTTCCTTTACGAAATTTTGCGGAAGTCAATTCATCGCTTTCAGTAGGGTGAATCGCGATACGTTGAAGGCGTATAGCAACTATTTGGCGGCTTCTCATCTGAAGCCTAATACGATTTCTACGTATATGCGTATGTTGCGTTGTATCTACAACCGGGGAGTTGATATCCGTCAGGCTCCTTATGTGCCCGGTTTGTTCCGGGATGTCTTTACGGGTGTCGATACCCGTCAGAAGAGGGCGCTTCCGATACGTGAACTTCATGTCTTGCTTAACGAAGACCCTAAGACGGAGAAACTGCGACGCACACAAGCTGTTGCCAGTCTGTTGTTCCAGTTTTGCGGTATGCCGTTTGTCGACTTTGCCCATTTGGAGAAATCTAACGTTGAGCAGGGACTTTTGAAGTACAACCGTATGAAGACCGGTACGCCCATGAGTCTCGAGATTCTGGATTCGGCACAGGATGCCATTGCCCGTTTGTGTAACGGATATAATGAGGAGTATCCCGATAATCGTCCCAACTATCTTTTCCGAATATTAAGCGGAGAATATAAGAGAACGGATGAAAAGGCATACCGCGAGTATCAGACGGCTTTGAGACGGTTTAATAATGACTTGAAGTGCCTGTCAAGACAGTTGCGGATACGCTCGTCCATCACTTCTTATACACTCCGGCATTCATGGGCTACTACTGCGAAATACAGGGGAGTTCCTATCGAGATGATAAGCGAATCGCTGGGACATAAATCAATCAAGACAACACAGATCTATTTAAAAGGCTTTGAATTAGAAGAAAGAACAAAAGTAAATAAAATGAATTATTCTTACGTGAAGAGTTTTAGAATGCTCTGAATAATTCAACTAAAGTATTAGGGTTTAGGGATTTAGTGAATCTGTTACTTCTTAGGTAACGGACAATACACATGCAGAACGCATACAACAGCAATAAAAAGGAAAAAAAACAACATGAGGGAAGAAAAGATATGGTTATCCGGACTCCAAGACAGACGCTTTTTGAGGTTAGGAAATAGAAATTCACAGAGCATGAAGAGCTTATTCCTCATGTTCAGAAACTTTATGTGGACATATTTGAAAGAAAAAGGAAAAAAAGAAGTTTATTGCTTGTTTCCTATTATTATTTTTCTCTATCTTTGTAGCAAATAAAAATCCGTTACCTAAGAAGTAACAGATAAACATGGGGTAAAAAATTATGATTTTTGCAAAGGAAAAGTCTATTAGCGCCGCGCCCGGTTGTGGGACAGGGGAAGGCGTAGCACACTCAAAACGCTGGTATGTAGCACTGGTTCGTATGCATCACGAGAAGAAGGTTGCCGAGCGTTTGTTCAAGATGGGAATCGATACTTTCGTTCCCGTCCAGCAAGAGATACATCAATGGAGCGACCGTCGTAAGGTAGTCAATACTGTATTGCTTCCGATGATGGTATTTGTACATGCTGATCCTAAAGAACGCAAGGAAGTTCTAAGTTTTTCCACGGTCAGCCGTTATATGGTGATGCGTGGTGAAAGCACTCCTGCCGTTATTCCCGATGAGCAGATGGCTCGTTTTCGTTTCATGCTCGATTATTCCGACGAAGCAATTTGTATGAACAGTTCTCCTTTGGCACGTGGCGAGAAAGTCCGTGTCATCAAAGGCCCTCTCAGAGGTCTTGTCGGCGAACTCGTCACGATAGGGGGCAAGAGTAAAATCGCCGTCCGTTTAAATATGCTTGGCTGTGCTTGCGTGGACATGCCAATCGGTTATGTGGAATCTACAAAAAACACCAATGACACTATCTAAAAAGATTACTGCGTTTCTATTCATTCTAATGTTAGGGGGGGCCTCTCCTTTGCTGGCTCAAAGCATGAGTGATTCCCAAGTCCTTGAATATGTGAAAGATGGCATCAAGCAAGGAAAAGAACAAAAACAACTAGCCTCGGAACTAGCCCGCAAAGGTGTGACCAAGGAACAGGCGATGCGTGTGAAACAGTTGTATGAACGTCAGAACAATGTAAATACTTCCAATGCCACCGGCACTGATATTAATGAGTCGCGTCTGCGTGAAGAAACGAAAGAAAATACTTCCGACATGCAGGAAGACCACCCGAGCACACAAGACCTCGACCGTGGCAACCAAGTTTTCGGCAGAAATATCTTCAATACCCGAAACCTGACTTTTGAACCTAGTGTGAACATCGCCACTCCCTTGAACTACCGTCTCGGCCCGGGTGACGAAGTGATTATCGACATATGGGGAGCGAGCCAGAATACTATCCGGCAGCAGATTTCCCCTGATGGCACCATCAACATTCAGAAAATCGGCCCTGTCAACCTGAACGGTATGACCATCGCCGAAGCCAACGACTATCTCAAGAAAACTTTAAATAAGATATACAACGGCCTTAACAGCGCAACCGACCCTACCTCGGATATCCGTCTGACCCTGGGTAGTATACGTACGATTCAAATCAACGTGATGGGCGAAGTTGTACAACCGGGCACGTATTCCCTTTCTTCTTTTGCCACTGTATTTCATGCACTTTACCGTGCAGGCGGAGTCAGTGACATAGGAAGCCTTCGCAATGTCCAACTGGTCAGAAACGGTAAGAACATCGCCACAATTGATGTCTACCAATTCATACTGAAAGGAAACATTCAGGACGATATCCGTCTCCAGGAAGGTGATGTTATTATCGTCCCCGCCTACGAAGTATTGGTAAAGATCGACGGAAAAGTGAAACGCTCCATGCGTTTCGAAATGAAAAAAGACGAATCCTTATCTACCCTTCTCAGCTATGCCGGTGGTTTCGAAGCGGATGCCTACACCCGTTCACTGCGTGTAGTACGTCAGAATGGTCAGGAGTACGAAGTAAATACAGTCAAAGACTTGGATTACAGCGTCTATAAAATGCGAAACGGTGATGTTGTTACAGCCGAAGCCATCCTTAACCGTTTCATTAACAAACTCGAAATCCGTGGTGCAGTCTATCGCCCGGGAATTTATGAACTGAACGGTAAACTGAACACAATCCGCGAACTCGTCAACGAATCACAAGGTCTTACGGGTGATGCGTTCCTGAACCGTGCCGTCCTTTACCGCCAACGCGAAGACCTGACCAGTGAAGTTATCCCGGTAGACATCAAAGCCATAATGGATGGTACTTCCCCCAATATCATCCTAATGAAGAATGACATCCTCTATATCCCAAGTATCCACGACTTGGAAGATAAAGGTGATGTTGTCATCCACGGTGAAGTAGCCAAGCCGGATTCTTATCCCTATGCTGATAATATGACTCTTGAAGACCTTATCATCCAGGCAGGTGGTTTGCGTGAAGCAGCTTCGGTTGTCCGTGTGGATGTATCCCGCAGAATCAAGAACCCCCGAAGTACGGTAGACAACGATACAATTGGTCAGATATATACTTTTTCTTTGAAAGAGGGATTTGTGGTGGATGGGAAGCCGGGATTTGTACTCCAACCTTATGATGAGGTTTATGTACGTCGAAGTCCCGGCTATCAGCCGCAACAAAATGTAGCTATTGAAGGTGAAATCCTTTTCGGTGGCTCTTATGCGATGACCAGCCGTGAAGAACGCCTTTCGGATTTAATCAACAAAGCCGGTGGTGCAACGAACTACGCTTACCTACGTGGTGCGAAACTGACTCGTGTAGCTAACGCTAGCGAAAAGAAACGCATGGGTGATGTGATTCGTTTAATGAGCAGGCAATTGGGCGAAGCGATGATTGATTCTTTGGGTATTCGTATTGAGAATACATTCACAGTCGGCATCGACTTGGAAAAAGCATTGGCTAAACCGGGAAGTACGGCAGATCTTGTATTACGTGAAGGCGATGTTGTTTCTATTCCGAAGACTAATAATACAGTTACTATCAATGGTGCTGTAATGGTTCCGAATACAGTTGCTTATATGGAAGGTAAGAATGTAGACTACTATTTGAATCAATCCGGTGGATACTCTGAAAATGCGAAGAAGAGTAAGAAATTCATAGTTTATATGAATGGTCAGGTCGCGAAAGTGAAAGGTAGTGGTAAGAAACAGATAGAGCCTGGATGTGAGATTATTGTGCCTAGTAAGGCTAAGAAAAAGACAAATGTAGGTAATCTTTTAGCTTATGCAACTTCGTTTAGTTCAATAGGGATGATGATTGCTTCTATTGCTAATCTAATCAAAAAATAAAGAAGTCATGGAGCGTGATAAAGTTAAGGCAGATGAATTTGAAATAGATCTACTTGATATTTTGCGTAAGGTTATTGGTATCCGTAAGATTTTATATAAAGCTGCCGGAGTGGGATTGATTATAGGCATTGTTGTTGCAATAAGTATTCCTAAGCAATATACTGTAAAGGTAACTCTTTCTCCTGAGATGGGGAGTACAAAGGGAAATAATGGTATCGCTGGACTTGCTGCTTCCTTTTTGGGTAGTGAGATTACAACAGGAAATGTTACAGACGCATTAAATGCTTCACTTTCTGCTGATATTGTATCTTCTACACCTTTTTTGCTTGGGCTTTTCCATATAAAAGTGACTCCTTCTGATGAAAAAGTGAGCACAACATTCGAAACTTATTTAGAAAACTTATCTACTCCTTGGTGGAATTATATCATTGGTTTACCTGGGATAATTATCAGTGGAGTAAAATCTTTGTTTGTGGATGAGGGAGAAACTACGCATGAAAGAAGGCAGTCAATAATAGAATTAACAGAGAAAGAAACTGCAAAAATAAATTTCTTGAAGAAAAATGTAAGAGCATCTATGGATAAAAAAACGGCTATAACTTCAGTTTTGGTAACTTTACAAGATCCTGAAGTTGCTACTGTAATTGCAGATTCAGTTGTTCGTAAACTACAAAATTATATAATTAATTATCGTATAGCTAAAGCCACGGAAGACTGCATTTATTTAGAAAAACTGTTTAAAGAACGACAACAGGAATACTATCTTGCTCAAAAAAAATATGCAGACTATGTTGACTCTCATGATAATTTAATACTTCAAAGTGTACGGACGGAGCAAGAACGGTTACAAAATGATATGAGTTTGGCTTATCAAGTGTATAGTCAAGTGGCTAATCAGTTACAAGTAGCTAGAGCCAAGGTACAGGAAGCAAAACCTGTGTTTGCAGTAGTAGAACCAGCAGTGGTACCTCGTTTAAGCTCAGGAATGAGCAGAAAAGTATATGTTATCTTATTCATCTTTTTAGCAATGATTATTGCAGGAGGGTGGAGTTTATTGGGTAAATGTTTTTGGGCTAAGTTAAAGCAAGAACTCAAATAATAATATATGAAACACCCATGAAGATTGCGTTTATTTATAAATATTTTCCTGCTTTAGGAGGAGTAGAACGGGTGATATCTATATTAGCTAATGAATTAATTAGTCAAGGAGAAGAGGTTGTTATTTATTCTTTTGAACAGAAATTTGAAAGCCCTTGTTATCCATTGGATAATAGTATTAAGATAATTCCGTTGCCGGATAAGGAAATTATTACTTCTATTACTAATAAAAATTTCCTTGTAAAGGATTTGGTGAAAAAAAATATCTCAATTTTGTTTAATCATGACACTACTTCTGATAGTATGGAATTGTGTGAAAAAGTAAAAGCAGAGATTTCTGTTTCATTGGTTACTTTACACCATGGACAAATATATTTATCGTGGATGTCTTTGAAAACAATAGTATATAGTACTCGAAAAAAGTGGGTGGATATTCGTAGGATATTATTTCTGTTATATTATTTTTATGTAAATTTGAAAAGGTATTATCATCACAAAAAGAATATGCAGATATGTGATGCATATGTTACCCTTTCTGAAAAATTTAGATGTCAATTAGGAAATAGTCCTAAAAATAGAGTAATAGCTAATCCCTTATCTTATTCTTCGTTTTTTGATATCGAACAGTATGGAAAGAAAGAAAATTTAGTGATAATAGTAGGACGTATCAGTGATTCAAACAAACGAATCTCAATGGCTTTAAATATATGGAAAGAACTAGAGCAAAATATATCTTTAAGGTCTTGGCGTTTAGATATTATTGGAGAGGGTGAGGATTTTGATTTGATTAAGAATTTGATTGTTAAATTGCAATTACAGCGCGTTAATATGGTAGGATATGTTGAACCGGAATCATATTATAAGCGAGCAAAAATCCTTTTTATGACAAGTGCCTATGAGGGATTCCCTTTGGTTTTGATGGAAGCCTCTCAATATGCATGTGTTCCTATTGTTATGAACAGTTTTGAATCACTATGCGATATGATCGAAACAGGAGTTAATGGATATGTTGTCCCCAATAATAATCTCTATGCATTTAAAGATAAAGCGGAATATTTGATGAGTAATTACGATACTATTTATCAGATAGCTAATGCTGCTGTGATGAATAGTCGTAAATATACTCCAGTTAGTTTAATTGACAAATGGATGGGTT
The DNA here is from genome assembly GCF_900130125.1 of Bacteroides congonensis. GTDB lineage: Bacteria > Bacteroidota > Bacteroidia > Bacteroidales > Bacteroidaceae > Bacteroides > Bacteroides congonensis. The sequence continues at coordinate 46,111 of NZ_FQXY01000007.1, read as the reverse complement.
TGTTTCATGATTTAAGCATAGATATAAAATGAATGTATCGGTAATTATCCCATCTTATAATAGGGCAAATTTATTACCTATAACTTTGCCTACTTATTTGCAAGAAGATGTAGTAGAAGTTATAGTTGTGGATGATTGTTCTACAGATAATACACAAGAAGTAATTTTGGAACTTCAAAAAAAATATCCTCAGATTCGATATACTAGAAATTTCAGAAACTTACGACAAACCTATTCTAAAAATGTTGGTATTCAATTAGCAAAAAGTGAGTATATATATTTTGGGGATGATGATAGTATTTTATATCCAGGTTCTATCCGTTTCTTGAAAGAAACATTAGTACGATTTCAAGCACAAATTTGCGGAGCAAAAGCACTTTACTTACCCTTGAAATATAATAATCGAATTGATGATTATGTCCGTTTGATGAATGTTAATTGTTCTACTATAAAAAAAATAGTAGATGTTCGTAAGATTAGTGCAAATTTCACTTACTCAACTTCTGTACCGATTGAAGTTCCTTTTTGCCAGGCAGCTGCTTTAGTCGAGAAAAAAGTAGCACAACAAGTTATGTTTGATATAAATTATAAAGGAAATGCGTATCGTGAGGAAACGGACTTTTTTATCCGTTGTACTTTATCGGGAGCGAAGATTATGTTTGATTCTCGGGCTATTCAAATAAATTTGCCTCGACATATAGCAACGGGAGGAGCGCACGGCCGAGGACAATTAAAATGGTATTATGATACAATTTGTAACAATTGGTATTTCTTAAAGAAAAATGGAAAGTTGATACAAGCGTATTATGGTTTTAGAGAAAATATATATATAAGACAGTTTATATTTACTATATCTATGATTAGTACCGGGTTTTGGGGTCTTATGAAAAAGAACATTTGTAAGTAAAGTTGAAAGAGGAATTGCATGACAAATTATTCGAGAACATTTAAAAGTCTTAAGAATGCGAAGATTTCTTTGCTGTTTTATTTATTAAATCTAATTTTACAATTCTTTTCTCGTAAAATATTTCTAGATTATTTAGGAACAGAAGTATTAGGATTAAATACGACTGCCATGAATTTGCTTCAATTTCTTAATTTGGCAGAGTTAGGGATTAGTTCAGCTATTAGTTATTCACTATATAAACCTCTAGCGGATGGTAATAAGAAAGCTATTAATGAGATTGTATCTGTACAAGGTTTTTTATATCGTCGTATAGCGCTTATTATTATTGCTGCTGCTATATTATTGATGTGCTTCTTCCCTTTGTTTTTTAGAAAAATAGAGTTACCGCTGTGGTACGCGTATGCTACTTTTATTGTATTTTTAGTAGATTCTTTAGTTGGCTACTTCTTTAATTATCATCAAATAATATTGACGGCTGACCAAAAAGATTATAAATTGAATTATGCGATACAGACGAATCGGTTATGTAAGGTTGTATTGCAGATGGTTTTGATAGTGTTATTGCCATTTGGATATATTTGGTGGTTATTGCTTGAATTAGTATCTGCGATAATTTCTGTCTTTGCTGTTAAGTTTATTGTTCATAAAGAATATGCTTGGCTTCAGACAAGTATTTCTCAAGGGAAAAAACTAAAAGAACGGTATCCGGGAATCATAACAAAAACAAAACAATTGTTTTTTCATAAAATAGGAGGATTTGTTTTATTTCAAACTAGTCCATTAATTATATATGCTTATGCTTCTATGACTTTAGTAGCTATTTATGGTAATTATATGTTGGTAATAACGGGAGTTACTGCTTTATTTAACGCTGTATTTTATAGTACAAGTGCTGGCGTCGGGAACTTAATAGCAGAAGGAGATAAGGAGAGAATAATGCGTGTTTTTAAAGAACTTTTCTCTGCACGTTTTTTCATGGTAGCAAGCGTTTGTTTTGGTTTTTATATTTTAGTTAATTCTTTTATTTCATTATGGGTGGGTAAGGATTATTTAATAGACCAAGTTTCATTATCAATCTTAGTTTGTATTCTATATATAAATTTGATGAGAAATGCTGTTGATTCTTACATTTATGCGTATGGGCTTTTTCAAGATGTTTATTCTCCTTTAGTGGAAGCTGTTTTAAATATAACATTATCAATATTATTGGGGTATTTTTATGGCTTACCCGGAATTTTAAGTGGGGTATTAATAAGTTTATTAATTGTTATCTTTTTATGGAAACCTTATTTTTTATTCCGTTTTGGTTTGAAGGAATCTATCCGCATATATTTTAATTTATATTTTAAGCATTTATTGTTATGTGCATTTGTAATCAGTTGGGTTTTGTGGATATTACCTTTTGTTTTGAAAGATACCATAGAAGATATTTTCGATTGGATTTTGCAAGCTATTGTGATAGTAGGCATTTTTAGCTCATTATTGTTATTGGGGCTTTATATTTGTGAACAGGGAATGCGAGATTTTGTGAAACGTTTGTATTGTTACTTTAAATAATAGGTTATGAATCCGTCTGTGACTGTGATAATATTAGTATATAAAGTTGAGGAATTTTTTGAGCAGTGTGTCGAGTCTTTGTATGGACAAAGTTTACAAAATATTGAATATATTTTTGTAGATGATTGTACACCGGATAGGAGCATGGATATTTTATCTACCGTATTGCAACGATATCCACATAGGGCTTCGCAGACAAAGATAGTTCGGCATGCGGAGAATAAAGGAGCAGCAACTGCACGTAATACAGGGCTATCTATGGCTCATGGCGAATATGTTATTTATTGTGATGGAGATGACTGGGTTGAGTTAGACATGTATGAGAAAATGTATGAGCAAGCTGTGGAAAATAAATCTGATATTGTATGGTGTGATTTTATGTTGAATTATCCAAATGGCAGAGAAATAATTGAGCGACAATTTATTTCTGAAAATCGGAATTCAATAATAAGAGGACTTCTGTCAGGGCGTATACATGGTGGTAATTGCAATAAGTTAGTACGTACTGATTTATATTTGAGATATAATATTCTTTTTCCGGACGGTCATGATATGATGGAAGATTTAGTGGTTACTATTCAGTTATTTTATTATGCATTAAAAGTGAAGTATCTTTCTATGCCATTGTATTATTACAGGCAGAATCAAAAATCTTTGTCCAGAAATAGTGATTGTGATAAGGTGCAGCAGCGATGTTGTAATCAACTTGTAAATGCTGAATATATCATCTCTTTCTTGAATGGGAAAGGAATAACAGGGAAGGATATGGTTGAAGTACAGTATTTCAAGTTGTTTTCTAAGATGGAGTTGCTTCAGAATAAAAAAACTTTAAGGCAGTGGCGTGTTACTTTTTCAGATGCAAATAAGTATGTATTTTCTTGCCCTAAAATAACATTTAAGAGCAAAGTTCTTCAGTGGTGTCTTGCACATGGCTTTTGGTGGATATATAATTTAAAAAAGATTTCATAATTTCTTATATAAAATCAAATTATGGACTCAGGTGTGATTACTCATGAAATGAAAAGGATGTATCCTATTCAAAATGAACGAGCATATAATATATGTATCTTCTTTATTTTTCTATTTTCTTTTTTTGTTTCATTGATGGGAGGAGTCTTATTATTTATTTCTTTGTTGTTTATTTTTAAAAAAGCAACAATATATGGATTTCTATTTCCTTTGTTTGTTATAGCAACAATTATATTTACTCAATATAGTACTGTTTATGATGGAGATTATGACATTGTCCGTTATTATAGTAATTACAGTACTCTGTCAAATTGTGATTTTACGACTGCATTATTATTGATAGGATTATTTGGGGACTATTTCTTTTATTTTATAGTGTACCTATTGTCTCAAATATTTCCTAATGATCCGAGAGTAATGGGATTCTTTTTTGCATTGGTTACAGGTGGAATAATGTTACTCACATATGAAAATATAGCACTTTATTTGAGTAATAATAAAAAAGCTAATTATTTGTCTTCTATTCATTTAATTGTATGGGCGATGGGATTTATCTTTTTTATGAATTTCGTAAATTATGCCAATGCATATAGGCAATTTTTTGCGACTTCTTTATTTTTATGGGGTTTTTCAAGGTATTTGTTGTATAAAAAGTATTTATTTATTTTTATTCTAGCGCTTTTTTCACATTGGAGTATATTGATGTATATTGTTCCTTTATTTATTTTTCGTTTTCACTATAAATCATTGTATGTATGTTTGTTCCTAGCATTTTCGTTAGGCGTCTTTGATATTAGTTCAAAGTTAAATTTTGCTGATTTTGAGAAAACAAGTAATTATGTACAAGGAGAAATATTAGGCGTAGATAAACATTTGATTTTAACTTTACTTTTCACTGCGTCTACATTAAGCTATGTACTTTATAAGTTTGATCAGGAAAAAAAAATATATTTTCTATCTTTGATTTTTGTTTTGTGGGATTTTCTTTTTCTACGGAGTTCAACTATTGCTACAAGACTTTTTTTTTCAGTGTCACAATTATTTGCAATAATATTTCCACTTATTCTATTGGAACGTTCTAAAGGAGAACGTCGAACTTATATTGATTTATTATCGCTTTCAGCTTTTTTTCTTTTTATATATAATATGAAGAATATATATCTATCAGAATTTACGTTTCTGATATTTACAGAATATAGTTTATGGTATTCCGTATATGATATTTTATCTGCACCGTTTCCAACTGAAATAATTTTATAATCTTATGCAGACTTCATTTTCTCACTCTAATTCTACAAGAGATAATAATATAGAATTATTGAGGCTTGTTTTAATGTTTCTGATTGTATTAGAACATGTAGTTGGGCATGGATGTGGGATAGTAGAAACAATGGTTCAATATCCTGATGAACCAATTCATTTATCTACAGAACATTTACTTTTATATGTTCCAGCGGTTATGAGTGTTAATTGTTTTGTGTTTATCTCGGGGTATTATAAAATAAAATTTCGTTTTAAAGGAATACTAAACTTTTATATGCAGGCTTTGAGTGTGGCTATTATTTTATTCCTGGTGAATTACTTTTCCAGCTTTAATTTTTCTCTTTCGTTATTAGTGAAGAGTATTTTTCCTCTTTCTTCAAATTATTGGTGGTTTTTAAGTACTTATATGTTTTTGTATCTTGTTTCACCATTTCTAAATATGATATGTGATACTCTTTCTTATAAGCAGTTTAGTATGTTCATTTTTTTATTTTTTACGTTTAATTGTTTGGGAGGATATATTTGGGGAACTTTTAATGCTAATAATGGATATTCAATACTTAATTTTATGTTCTTGTATCTTTTGGCAATATATATGCGGAAATATAATATTATTGCGTTAATAAAGAGACCATTGTTACTTTGGTATATATTCTCGAGTATTCTTGTGATTATGTGTCTCTTTCTTCAACAATATGGAGGTAAATATATAGTTAAATTGTTGGGTTATAATAACCCTTTCGTTATATTTTTAGCTATATTATTTTTTTGTGTTTTTTCACGAATTAATGTTTCTGCTAATGTATGCAAATTCTCTAACTTAACATTAGGAATTTACCTTTTTCATGATAATAATGTGATTCGTCCGATGATAGAGTCTATTGTGGGGACATATAAATTCTCTATTTGGGGGTTGGTGCTTTTTGCTTTGTCTATTTACATTTTATCTGCAATATTGGAATTACTTCGAAAAGAATCTTATAGATTATTATCTGTGGATTTATGGATTGAGAAGATTTCCAAAAAAATCTGGGAGTGATTGTTATGAATATTTTATATATAGGTAATCGTTGTTCTCAGATAAAATCTGGAGCGGATATTGTTAATAATAGAAATATCTATTTTTTACAGCAAATAGCAAAAGGGAATATTGATTTTATACCATTAAAGTCTGAACTTAGAATAGTTGACAAACTTTCTTTTTATTTGGGAGGACTAACATTAGGCATTGAGAAGAGAATTCTAATGCAAATGGAGGGAAAAGAATATGATTATGTCTTTTTAAGCCAGTCTTTGTTAGGAAGATTAGCAAGGAAAATAAAAAACTGTCACCCTAGTATAAGGATAATTTGTTGCTACCATAATATTGAAAGACATTATGCCAGAGAATTTATTCGTGTTTCTGGATTGATACATTTTCCTTTTTACTTGGCAGCGACATATAATGAATCCCTTTCAGTGAGGTATTGTGATTATTCTTTAGTACTAAATCAACGTGATTCCAATCTTTTCTATCAAGAGTATGGAAAGACTGCATCGTTAGTTTTACCAGTAGCCTGTAATGATATTTTTGATAAAAGACGGTGTATAAATATACCTGCTGAAGAATCTAAGATTATATATCTTTTTGTTGGGGTGGATTTTTTTGCAAATGTGCAGGGCATACGTTTTTTTATAAAAGAAATACTTCCTTATATACCAGGACAGTTAATTATAGCGGGTAAGGGCATGGATAGATATACTGATGAATTTACATCGGAAAGGGTTGAAGTCAAAGGATATGTAGAGGATTTAGCAAAATTATATTATGAATCTACATTTGTTGTCTTGCCTATATTATCCGGTGGCGGAATGAAAACAAAGACAGCTGAGGCTTTGATGTATGGGAAAACAATAATTGGGACAGAAGAAGCATTTGAAGGCTATAGATTAGAAACTGGTTCTACGTTTGTATGTAAAACGTCAAATGATTTTATATGTGTAATAAATAGATTGATTGAAAAGAAACAGACTAATCTATTTAATCAGAAATCAAGGCAGTTGTTTATTGAAAACTATAGTTATGAAGCGGTATACAAAAAATTTAGTTCATTATTTAAATAGTAAAAGATGGTTTATAACTACTTAATTACAGTATTTACTTCTACTTATAATCGTGCTTATTTGCTCCCTCGTTTATATAGCAGTTTATGTCGGCAAGAGTTTAAAGATTTTGAATGGCTAGTAATAGATGATGGTAGTACAGATAATACAGAAGAACTTATGGCCAAGTATTCTTCTCAAGGTATTATCAATATTCGATATATAAAAACTACTAATGGGGGAAAACATCGTGCTATTAATTTAGCTGCCAAGGAAGCGAAAGGAGAATTGTTTTATATAATAGATAGTGATGATTATTTATATGATGATGCTTTACAAATTATTTCATTATACTATGGTGAAATAAGAATGGATAATTCTTTTGGAGGTATTTGGGGGCTTAAAACTCATCCTAACGGGAAAAAATTAGGTGGGGGAGTTTATTCCAAGATTGATTGTACATACCTTGAGTTTCGATACAAATATCATATTGGAGGTGATATGGCTGAATTTTTTAAAACGGATGTTATTAGAGAGTTCCAGTTTCCTGATATTTCAAATGAAAAATTTTGTTCAGAAGGGTTGTTGTGGACTCGTATTGCTAGTAAATATAAATTGAGATTCATTTATGAGAAGATATGTATTTGTCAGTATTTAGTAGATGGACTAACTTCAAATACAATAAAAGTACGTATAAATTCACCTCAATATGCATCAATTGGATATATAGAACATACTCATGCAAGTGTTCCTTTTGTTATCAAAATTAAGTCAGCTATTAACTTTTGGCGTTTTGCTGTTTATACGCGATGGAGTTTTAAAAAGAAAATAGGATTAATAGGGTGGCAATATTTATTATGTCTTCTATTCGCTTTCTTTTTTATTATAAGAGACTCTTATATTTGCAGAAGCTCTCTTCCCAATATAAATTTAAATAAACGTAATTCTAATTGAGCTTTTCTATATAAAAAGATTATGTTTTTGGGATATTCCCAATTTAGTACTATAGCCTATGAGAATTTTACAGATTATAACTTTAAGTGAACTTGGTGGAGCTCAATCAGTTGTTGTAAACCTAGCAAATAAATTGTCTGAAAATAATGAAGTGATAGTAATGGCAGGCGAAGGGGATGGTAAACTTTGGAATATGCTATATGCTACTGTAAAGCAAGTGCATTGTAAACATCTGAGACGCGCTTTATCTCCAATCAATGATTTTTTGACTATTATTGATTTTCAAAAAGTTTATTGGGAGCTTAAGCCGGATATTATTCATCTTCATTCGTCTAAGGTAGGTATTCTAGGACGCATGGTATTTCCAAAGAAAAAGACTGTGTATACAGTGCATGGTTTTGACTCTATTAGAATCGCTTATCGGAAGTATCTTCCGATTGAGAAATTCTTTCAAAAGAGATGTAAAGCAATTGTTGGAGTGAGCAATTATGATAGGCAAAAACTTTGGGACGAGGGGATTACAAATAATGTATATTGTGTTTTTAATGGGATTTATCAGCCACAAGGGGATGTAGCGATGAAAGTTGCGCACAGATATGCTAAAAAGGTATTATGTATTGCTCGTGTCTCTAAGCAGAAAAAATTTGATTTGTTTTTGGAAACAGCGAAAATATTACCTCAATACGCTTTTATATGGATTGGCAATCAGGAAGAAATGAAGAATCTTCCCAAGAATGTCTTTTGTTTGGGTAATATTCCCAATGCTGGTATTTATAATAAGGAGACAGATCTTTTTATGCTTGCCTCCAATTATGAAGGATTGCCAATGGTTATCCTCGAAGCAATGAGTTTCGGAAAACCTGTTGTAGCTTCACGAGTAGGTGGAATCAGTGAAGTGATAGAAAATGATGTAAATGGATATACTGTTGATAATACAGCAGAAGCTTTTGCTGATAAAATTCAATACGTATTGGAAGATGATTATGTTTATAAACTTTTCTCGGCGAATACTCTACACCGATTTAATGAAAGTTTGACCGTAGATAAGATGGTTAAAGCATATATGGATATATATCAGTTGTAAGGCTTGCTAGACAATACTGATAGACTAAACTTAGTTCTAATAGATACTTATCAAATTTACAATTTATAATTATTATGGGGTATAGTGAGGAATTCATTCCGGACGGAATGAATGCTTTTGAGCGTAATGTAAAGCGAATTGGGGACTGCATAGTTGCAGCGGTTTTAATGGTTATTTTTTCTCCGCTATTTTTAATTTGTTATATAGCTGTGAAACGGGAAGACGGTGGCCCGGCTATATTCAAGCAGGAACGTATCGGGCGTTTCGGACGGCCGTTTAATATCTATAAATTCCGCAGTATGCGATTGGATGCAGAGTCGGCAGGCCCCAGACTTTATGCCGGAGGAAGAGATAGGCGACTAACAGATATTGGAAAATTTCTTCGTGAACATCATTTGGATGAACTACCGCAGCTATGGAACGTTTTCTGTGGAGATATGGCTTTCATCGGGCCTCGTCCGGAACGGAAGTTTTATATTGATCAAATTATAAAGCACGATCCGCGTTATCAATACTTGTATCAGATTCGGCCGGGAGTAACCTCTTATGCTACCTTGTATAATGGCTATACGGATACAATGGATAAGATGTTGCGGCGTTTGCGGTACGATCTGTTCTATTTGCAACATCGTTCCTGGTGGTTTGATTTTAAGATATTGGTAAAGACTTTCTTGAACATCTGTTTTGGCAAGAAGTTTTAGATATATAAAGCAATTAGGAAAATAAAAAGATATAAAGTAATGTTGAGGTGTAATCAACACTAAGAATGTTTGTATGTGAGATGAAAAAATGTAGGTCCCTAGCTTCATGCCGTAAAAAGCATGATTCTCCTACATTGTAGATTAGAAATTGTACGACGGTACATTTCTAATTTGCGCCCTGCCATCGGAGGCTAAAGCCGATGTGAATTTCCCACTATATCAACTGTCTGTGAAGATCGTTGATATATTATTATATTTCTGCTTTGGCAAGAAGTTTTAGATATATGGAATAAATTAGAAAATGAAAGGTATAAAATATAATGTTGAGATGTAATTAAAACTAAGAGTGTTTGTATGTGAGATGAAAAAATGTAGGTCCCTAGCTTCATGCTGTAACAAGCATGATTCTCCTACATTGTGAATTAGGAATGTACGACGGTATATTTCTGATTCACGCCCTGTCATCGGAGGTTAAAGCCGATGTGAATTTCCCACTATATCAACTGTCTGTGAAGATCGTTGATATATTTTTTTATACCCCTTGTTGTGTGGAATAATAATGAATGTATTCTTTGGCTGATTGTCTGAAATTTTGTATCTTTATAGCTGTAAATCATGCATAAATAAACGATGGGACATCCCGATTTTGTGGTGAAATGTTATAATAAACAAGAGCTGGCTCAAATGTATTTTCCCGATTTAAGCATTCGTGCTTCAGTCAATAAATTGCGGCGTTGGATGCGGAGATGCTAGCCGTTGATGGATGAAATTCTGTCTACGGATTTTCATCCGAAGACAAAGGCGTTTTCTGTGAGGGAAGTACGGCTAATCACTTATTATTTGGGAAGACCGGGAGATTTGTAGTAATATAAATTTCAGTATACACTTATTTATTAGTATAAGAATGTAGTTCATAAGGAAAAAGAAGGTTTTATGGAGATGTTTTAGCTTTTCTATAGAAAAGAAGTAACTTTGTACTAAAAATAAGACCTATGGCTATAACAATAAAAAGTATTCCAGTTTTGGAAGGAGGGACAGCGGAGGAATTTATCCGCCGTGCGGAAAAGAATGCTTCTAAAGCGACTCCGGTCTTGTTCACAAAATCCAAGAAACGTCTTCTGACTGTTCTAGAAAAATCTAAAACGTTTAAATTTTAGGAATATGGAGACTGATTTTTCACTTTATGATAATTGTGTTATGCTTTTGTATAACAAAGAAGTTAGAGAGAATTGCGTGCCTTTTAATTGTGGAGAATCAGATTTGGATGATTTTTTTCTGAATGATGCAGAATTGTATGCAGAAGAACTTTTAGGTAAGACTTATTGTTGGATAACAGTAGAAAAACCTCATCGTTTGGTTGCGCTTTTTACTTGAACTAATGATAGTATAAAGACTCGTTTTTATCTTCTAGTTCTAAAGAAGGTTATTGTCCTACGCAGGACGTCACACCGATGGCTGAGATGATAGACGTCGCAATGGTCACGATAAACTGGAGAATGATTTTCCAAAGTTGCTTTTTCATACAGTTTTAATTAAAAATGGATAATTGGTAATTAATAATTAGGCTGCCGAATCCGGAGTTTCATCGCCATCATCCTTGCCGTCATCGTCGGGAAGTGGCTCTTCGTCCGAATTGGTGGAGGCATCACTTTTATACAGCGAGTAATCCAACGTTTTTGCACAATTTGAATGGGAAACAGTGCTGTAATGGGGTGGCGTGATTTTGTGAATAGTATCGGGGAATGAGACATTTTTTTAATATTTCAGGCGATTTCCTTTCTTTATTTAATTTATTTTATTTTATATCTTTGCTTTCTATATAAGAGGAACACGAATGAAAACTCACTTATTTATTCATATAAACTTAATAAATTATGTTCAAAGCTCCTTTTTCTTTTGACGGACGTATTCGTAGAATCGAGTATTTCCTGTCTGGTATCATTGGTGGTATCGTTTCAAGTATCGCATGGGCACTGGGTGTGGGCACATTCATTATGGGTGCGGCTAGCGGTTCGGCCGGCGGTTCTGTCATCGGTTTATTGATTGGTCTTGCAGCTTTGGTTGCTTCCGTGTGGTTCTCTTTGGCACAGGGAGTGAAGCGCCTGCATGACTTGAATAAATCCGGTTGGTTGATTCTGCTGTGCTGTGTTCCTATCGTAGGCTGGATTTTTGCGTTGTACATGCTGTTTGCCGACGGTACGGTAGGCCCTAATCCTTATGGCGAAGATCCTAAAAACCGTATGCCATATCAGGCACAACCAACTTCTGTGAATGTGACAGTAAACGTTTCGAGAGAAGAAGTGAAAGTGGCGGAACCTGTTGCTCCTGCCGTAGCTCCTGAAGAAGAAAAAGCTGAATAAACTTTTTTAAGAAGAAATAGTGAAGCCTCTTGCGAAATTCGTTTTGCGAGAGGTTTTTTTTTGCTATCTTTGAAAGTTAGTAAAACAGAAAACAGAAATAAATATGAAAAAAGTAATTTGCAGTGAGAAGGCGCCCGGAGCTATCGGGCCTTACAGTCAGGCGATAGAAGCCAATGGAATGGTATTTGTGTCAGGTCAGTTGCCTATTGATGCCGCTACGGGAGAGATGGCGGAAGGGATTGAAGCACAGGCACGCCAGTCGTTGGAGAATATGAAACACATTCTTGAAGAAGCAGGATTGACAATGGCAAACATTGTCAAAACTACTGTCTTTCTTCAGGATATGTCCCTGTTTGCAGGGATGAATGGTGTGTATGCCACCTATTTCGACGGAGCTTTTCCGGCACGCTCGGCGTTTGCCGTAAAAGCCCTGCCAAAGGATGCATTAGTAGAGATTGAGTGCATCGCGGTTCGTTAATAAATCTGCGACAATGAAACTGCTGCCTCCCACGAAGATAAGGTCTTTTGGGGGGCAGTTCTTTTTAGCTGCCTGCACGGCATCCACCACAGTAGGGTAGGATGTTCCTTTTAGTCCGGCTTTATTTGCCAGTTCCATCAACTCATTTTCGGGCAACGCACGCTTCACGCTTGCTTTGGTGAAGTAGTAAGTGGCATCTTTCGGCAACACTCGCAAGACACCCTTGATGTCTTTATCATTGACCATGCCGAATACGATATGAATATCCTTGTCGAAAGTTTTGCGGATAGCATTGAGCTGTACATGGATATATTCGATTCCATCCACATTGTGTCCCGTGTCACAGATAATATCCGGATAGCTGTGCACTTTCTGCCAACGCCCCATCAGACCGGTGAGTTGGCATACGTTTGCAAAACCGTCGAAGTAGTTCCGGGGGGTGATGTTGTACTTCAAATGGGTCAGCATCTTAAGAGCTTTCAGAATGGTGAACATGTTTTCGAACTGGTAAGCTCCGCTCAACTCTGTGTAAAGTCCGAAAGGAAACATTTCATTGTTGATTCTGATAGCGTCTTTTCTTTTGTCAAGTATCTGGTCTATCGCACGTATGCTACTTGGTACGTCCAGCATGAGCAATGCTTGCCGCATTTGATTTCCCTGTTCTTCTGATTGCTCGCCTATTGCTTCGATCATTTGGTATAGGGTCTGCATTATTTCGTCAGCCTTTGTCCTTATTTCCTGCAACCTTGAATAAGGAAGTATCTCCATGTTCCAGTGGCGGGATTTTTCACGGGCATATTCGATAGGCGCATTCATTTGTTTGGCTTTCATGGTGAACACACGTTTCACCGCTCCTTGGGCTCTGCCGATAACGACCGGAACGCCTTCCTTGATGATGCCTGCTTTCTCTTTGGCAATCTTCGTCAGCGTGTCACCCAGATATTGGGTGTGGTCAAGACCGATATTGGTGATAACGCATAAATCCGGATGAATGATGTTCGTACAGTCCAGTCGCCCGCCCATACCTACTTCGATTACTGCCACGTCTACTTTCTGATCGGCAAAATAACGGAATGCCATAGCAGTGGTCAGTTCAAAAAAGGAAGGGTGCAGCGGCTCGAAGAAAGCGCGGTGTTCTTCCACGAAATTGACTACATACTCTTCCGGTATCATCTCGCCGTTGATGCGGATGCGTTCGCGGAAATCAATCAGATGAGGAGAGGTGAATAATCCGACCCGGTAGCCGGCGCACTGCAATACTGCCGCGATAGTATGTGAGCAAGAACCTTTTCCATTCGTTCCTGCGATATGTATCGTTTTGAATTGTCGATGGGGATGCCCGAAATGCTCGTCCAATTTGTGTGTTGTCTCTAACCCCGGCTTATATGCTTTGCTTCCTATTTGCTGAAACATAGGTACACTTTCATATAAGTACTTTAAAGTGTTCTGATAATCCATGTTTTATAAAATTTAACTCAGGGCAATCTTTATTGCCCACTAATTTGTTTATCTTTAGAACCGTCAATCCTACGATATATGCGGGGTTGACGATTTGAGATTGCAAATATCAACATTTAAATCTAAGAAATCATGGGAACTAAGAAAAATTTTGTACTAGACACAAATGTTATTCTTCACGACAGTAATTGTTTGAAGAATTTCCAGGAAAATGATATCTATCTCCCTCTTGTCGTACTCGAAGAACTGGATAAGTTCAAGAAAGGGAACGAGCAGATTAATTTCAATGCCCGTGAGTTTGTGCGCGAACTGGACGTGCTGACCAGTGACGAACTTTTCACTGACGGAGTGAAACTGGGCGAAGGCTTGGGACGTCTGTTCGTGGTGACCAGTAAAGTGGAGGCTACCAAAGTATGGGACTCTTTCCCTATCAAGAAACCCGACCATCTGATTTTGGCGGCGACCGAGTATCTGACAACCAAATATCCGGATATGAAGTCTATCCTGGTGACTAAAGATGTGAACCTGCGCATGAAAGCCCGTTCCATCGGTCTGCTTTGCGAAGACTATATCACGGATAAGGTAGCCAACGTGGATATTTTCGAGAAGTCCAATGAAATCTTTGAAAATGTAGACCCGGCATTGATCGACCGTATCTATTCTTCTAAAGAAGGTATCGACCTGAGCGAGTTTGACTTTAAAGACTTGATTCATCCTAATGAATGTTTCGTGTTGAAGAGCGACCGGAATAGTGTGTTGGCACGTTACAATCCTTTCACTCATTCTATCTGCCGGGTGATGAAAGGCAAGAATTATGGAATCGAACCCCGTAATGCCGAACAGAGCTTTGCTTTTGAGATTCTGAACGACCCGAACATCAAACTGGTGGCACTGACCGGAAAGGCGGGAACAGGTAAGACATTGCTGGCTTTGGCAGCCGCTTTGGGTAAGTTGACGGACTATAAGCAGATTTTGCTGGCACGTCCTATTGTAGCGCTTTCCAACAAGGACATCGGTTTCCTTCCGGGAGATGCACAAGAAAAGGTTGCTCCTTATATGCAACCATTGTTTGACAACCTGAATGTGATTAAGCGTCAGTTTGCCGCTAGTTCTACGGAAGTGAAGCGTATCGAAGATATGCAGAAAAGCGAGCAACTGGTGATTGAGGCACTGGCATTTATCCGTGGGCGTAGTTTGAGCGAGATGTATTGCATTATCGACGAAGCGCAGAATCTGACCCCGAATGAAATAAAAACAATCATCACCCGTGCAGGCGAAGGCACGAAGATGGTGTTTACGGGGGATATTCAGCAGATTGACCAACCGTATCTGGATAGTCAGTCCAATGGCCTGGTATATATGATTGACCGCATGAAGGATCAGAACCTCTTTGCGCACGTCAACCTGTTGAAGGGTGAACGAAGCGAGTTGAGTGAGTTGGCTAGTAACTTGATGTAATAATGAAAAATAAAATAGGCACGGATTACACGGATTTCACGGTTTTTCCAATTATCTTAAACCGCGTAATCTGTGTAATCCGTGCCTGATTTTTTCCTTTTCCTTTTTCTCTTATTCTTTCTTTCCGAAATATTTTAAGAATTGAGTACGTTCGAAAGTATTGATACCTTTCACATCCTTCGTATTCAGTTTGCCTTTGAACTGGGCGATGCTGTTGAATCCCTTTCGTGCCATCCATGCGGAGAGGAAGCGTGTTGCTTCTCCGATAAATGCGTTGGTGTTCAGGTAGACAGCGCTACACACTTCTACGGCCGACGCGCCGGCAAGAATCGCTTTTACTACTGATTCTGCATTGGCGACACCACCGGATGCCGCATAGTCGATTTTGTCTACTGCGGCCGACGCGATTCCAATCCAGCGGAGCGGAGTGGCGAGGTCGGAAGCATTGCTGAATACTTCACCGGAGATATGCTCCAGTTTCTCGATATTGATGTCCGGCTGATAGAAACGGTTGAAGAGGACAACTGCTGCCGCGCCGTTGGCGTAGAGCTGGTCGATCAGTGCTACGGGATTCGTCAGGTTGTCGCCCAGTTTCATGATAACCGGAATGTTGACAGTCTTTTTGATGTGGCGGAGAATATCGATATGGCGTTGTTCGAAAGAACCATACGCATATTGTACGTCCGACTGCAACGCGAGGATATTGATTTCCAATGCGTCGGCGCCGGCTTCTTCGATTTGCTTGGCAAAGTCCACCCATTCGGAATCAGTGTAGCAGTTGATGCTGGCAATGATGGGAATAGGGCAAACCTTTTTGCTCTCCTTAATCAAAGTCAGGTATTCGGACAACTTGTGTTCACGGATATACTCTTCCAGATAATCGCTGCCTTCAGCAGAGAAAGCCGGATCACGCAGTTGTTCCGCTTCCAGCATAATCTGTTCTTCAAACAGTGATTTCAGAACGATAGCACCGGCACCTTCTTCGGCCAGCTTTTTATTTTTGCCGACACTGTTGGTCAGTCCCGAGCTACTGATAATGATAGGGTTTCTGAGAGAAAGCCCTGCGAAAGTAGTTTTTAAATCGGTCATGGTCATAATGATTGGTTAAATATTATAATTGCGTTCTCCGAAAATCTTGCTTCCCACCCGTATCAAGGTACTTCCTGCGGCAATGGCTTCGTGATAATCGTGTGACATTCCCATTGATAACTCCCGGAAATCATCCGAGCCGGCGAACCAAGTTTCTTTGATCTTATTGAAGAGCTTATCAAGTAAACGGAATTCCCGGTTGATTTGTTCAATATTATCGGTGTTGCTAGCCATTCCCATCAACCCGCAGATGCTCACGTGGGTCAGTTCTTTCCATTCTCCGGCGTTCAGCATCTCCTTGCATTCTTCAGGACTGAAACCGAATTTCGTCTCTTCCTGCGCTACGTGTATCTGCAACAGGCAGTTGACGGCGCGTCCTGCTTTGACAGCCTGTTTGTTGACTTCCGCCAGTAATTTGTAAGTGTCAATTCCATGTATCATCGCTACGTATGGTATCATGTACTTGATTTTATTACTTTGCAGGTGTCCGATAAAATGCCATTCGATGTCTTTGGGCAAACTTTCGTATTTAGCTGTCATTTCCTGCACTTTGCTTTCTCCAAAAATACGCTGTCCCGCCTGATATGCTTCTTCTATCGCTTCATTGGGATGGAATTTTGAGACAGCAACCAGCCGGACTCCTTGCGGGAGCTCGGCCAGAACTTGCTTTAAATTGTCAGCAATACTCATTGTTACTTATGCTTTTGACGGATCAAACTCCGGTTTGTCATTCGGGCCGGCACTGTAAGGATATACGTCCATCAGCGGTGTCTCGGACACCATGCCGATTTGATAATCCGCCATTGTTCCCTTCATGCCCTCGTCCAGTTTCTTCACTGCGTCACGCAAGTCGGCAGCCTGTACCAGTACTTGTGTGGAAGTCTTCTTCTCCGCACCGCTTTTTTCATCCAGCGTGATGAAAATAAGTTTGCATTTGAACCAGCGGTCGGCACTTTCTTCATCGCTGGGGAAAAGTTCGCTATAGTTGGCACGTTTGATGTCAGAAACGGTAAACTCGCCCGAAATAAACGGAGTCATTTCTTCGATGATGCGTGCTTCGGCTTCTGTAAAGCTAAGCGCGTCAACGAGATAAGGTTCGGTTACTTTTTTCTGCATTCCGTTCTCCATTACTTTCTCATAACGGATTTTACATTCAAACCATGTATGCATTGCCATAATTTTCTTCCTTTTTAATTAATTGATTTATGTAAATTGCCTACAAAGATAAACAAAATACCAAAGTAAGTGCCGAAAGATTTTTATTTTCTTTTATGCAGATTTTTTAGTTCAAATGAAAGCATGATGCGGAAAAGTCCGATAATGAGGAAAGTAAAAGAAATCATGTACACTGCGTAGAGTGCTCCGACGGCAGGTTGCCACAATATCAGCAGCGAGCAGAGGATGGCGAGGATACCGAAAGCCATATACCAGCCCCAGTCGCGGGTGCCGTAACGTTTCAGGTCGATGGAATAGCCGGTAGAGGAGAAGCCGCGGAACATCAGCCAGAAGGCTATGATGAACGGAATAACTTCCATGCTGACTAGCGGATAGGCAACCAGATAGATACCCAGAACGAGGTCGATCAGCCCGCCTACGACATACCATCCCCAACTGGGCACACCTTTCTTATTACTAAGGGCAAAGATGATTTCCAATATACCGCTTATCAGCATGGATACGCTGAAAACGATGCTGAGAGCTACATAGCTGCTCAAGGGGGAGAACATGAGCCAAAGGGCTACAATAATATACACGACACCTAAAAGAAGGGAAGTCCACCAGTTTTTTACCGAGTGTTGAATCTCATTAAATACAGTTTCCATACATTTTATTTTTTAAGTTGATTACTAAAGTGATTTCGTTGTGGAATAACAATCTGCATTTAGAAATGTTTCTTCGTGAACATTTTTTTGGTAATAGTTGTTTTCTATATAAAGTAAATTTTAAATATAAAAGCATTATGGCAACAACAAATTTCAAAGGACAACCGGTGAAACTGATCGGTGAATTTATACAAGTAGGTAAAGTCGCTCCTGACTTTGAATTGGTAAAAACAGATTTATCTTCTTTCTCCCTGAAAGACTTGAATGGTAAAAATGTGATTCTGAATATTTTCCCGAGTCTGGATACAAGCGTATGTGCTACGTCTGTACGTAAGTTTAATAAGATGGCTGCCGGTATGAAGGATACAGTCGTGCTGGCTATCTCTAAAGACCTTCCGTTTGCGCACGCTCGTTTCTGTACGACCGAAGGCATCGAGAACGTGGTTCCATTGTCGGATTTCCGCTTCTCTGATTTTGATGAAAGCTACGGTGTACGTATGGCTGACGGCCCATTGGCAGGACTTTTGGCACGTGCGGTAGTCGTAATCGGCAAAGATGGCAAAGTGGCTTATACGGAACTCGTTCCTGAAATTACACAGGAGCCTGACTATGACAAGGCACTGGCAGCGATAAAATAATATAAGTATTAAGTATAAAATAATAATTGCGGCTGACAAGTGATTGCGGCTGGTACTTATCTAAAGATTTTGACCTAATGAGAACTGGTAATGAGTTTGGTATCTCGCCAAACTTATGTTCTTGTTAGGTTGTGTTTTTTTCTACACTAAACCTCAACAATTATCATGAACAAGATGAAAACTCTATTCATTGCCCTGTCATGTATGGGCGCTGGAACTCTTTCGGCTCAGACTGCCGATAGTACACAAACTTCTCCCTGGACTAAAGAAGGATTTGCCGGGCTGAAACTGACACAGGTCAGCCTTACCAACTGGGCCGCCGGTGGTGACAATTCCGTAGCTTTTGACTTACAAGGTACTTACCAGATTAATTATAAGAAAGGAAAGCATTTGTGGAACAACCGTATCGAACTGGCTTATGGATTGAATAAGACCGGCGATCAGGGTACAAGAAAGGCGAATGATAAAATCTATCTGAATACGAATTATGGTTATTCCATTGCCAAGAACTGGTATGCGAGTGCATTTGCCACTTTTCAGACCCAGTTCTCTCCGGGATATGACTATTCGGTCAATAAGGATGTTTCTATCTCCGAATTTATGTCTCCGGGCTATCTGACTACGGGTTTGGGCTTCACGTATGATCCGGGCAAGATATTTACGGTCGTATTATCTCCTGCTTCCTGGCGCGGCACATTTGTCCTGAATGACCGTCTCTCTGACGAAGGGGCTTACGGGGTTGACCCCGGCAAACATTTGCTGTCCGGTTTCGGAGCTAATCTGAAAGGGGAAGTGAAATATGAATTCCTGAAAAATATGACTGTATATTCACGTCTGGACTTATATTCCGATTATCTGCATAAACCTCTGAATATAGATGTCAACTGGGAAGTGCAAGTGAATATGATTATCAATAAGTGGTTCTCAACTACATTGACCACTAACTTGATGTATGACGATGATGTGAAGATTGCGCAAAAGGACGGTACGAAAGGTGCACGTGTGCAGTTCAAGGAAATATTGGGAGTGGGAGTGCAATTCAACTTCTAAAATTAAAGAGAAGATTCAGGCACGGATTTCAAAGATAAATCCGTGCCTGAAATATATTACTTCTTCTTCATCCCTTTATAAATCAGGAATGCAACGACAAATACGGCGATGGCAATAAAGACATAACCTATCTCGTGGCTGTACTCCGTCACTTTAGCTATAAGCTGCGCTTCGCTTTCGATGCCGGGAACTTTAGCCAGGTGATAACCGATAACAGCTAAGATAGTATTCCACAATCCGGCTCCCAGAGTGGTATATATCAGGAATGTATGCAGTTTCATCTGAGCCAGTCCGGCAGGAATTGAAATCAATTGGCGGACAGCGGGAATCAAACGGCCGATAAAGGTGGACAGTGCGCCGTGCTTGTCGAAGTAAATTTCGGCATTGCGTACTTTCTCCTCATCAATCAGGCACATATGGCCGATACGGCTATTGGCAAATTTGTAGATGATGGGGCGTCCCAGCCATTTTGCCAGGTAATAGTTGATTAGCGCTCCGATATTTGCCCCGATAGTAGCGAATAAAACTACCAGATAAATATTAAGCTCGTCGTTGACTGCAGCTTTGTAGGCTGCCGGCGGGATGACCACTTCCGAAGGGAAAGGTATAAAAGAACTTTCGATGGTCATTAATAAGGTGATAGTCCAATAATTTAAATGATCCAGACACCACTGGATAAAAGCTACTGATTCCATGATTTTTAGGGATAGAGTTTATTTAATTGATTGATTATTTTCCTTTTTTCTTATTCTCTCTTTTCATGCGCTTCAATACTTCCTTGAGTGCCTTTTCATCTTCCGCCCTATGATTGGGACTGGCAAGCAAGTCCTCGATGACGTCCAGTCCGAGCGGACTCTTACATTCACTGTTGTATTTGAAGAAATCTTCTATTTCGTTGCTCATGAGACAGAGGACACTTAGCTTTTCGGTCACTAACTCATACTTCGGGTCGAGCTTGTAGGCCATCTCGTAGTATTCTTTCGCGTCATACAGATAGTCGTTTTCCGAATAGGTGGAAGCAACCAGATAACACATTTCCACGCCGGGATTAAGTTCTATGGCCTTTTGGAAAGCTTCGGATGCCAGGTCTTCCATTTCTTCCGCCAGATATACTTTTCCGTCCGTCAGGTAGATAAGTCCTTCGTCGGGGTTTAGTTTCTTGGCTTTGTCGCAGAGCTGATGCGCTTCTTCATATCTTTGCAGATTGGAGAGGGCGAAGGCTTTGCTGGTATATGTGTCTATCAGTAAGATAGAGTCTCTGTCTCCTTCTTTTTCAAAGCAGTCGATTACTTTGGTATAACAATCGTCGGCTTTCTGCCATTCTTCCTTATTGGCGTAGGACAATCCCATGAACATATAGCCCAGTTCGGGGGGAATTGACTTGTATTTAATAGCCTTCAGGTAATTCTCGATGGCTTCATCCGAGTTGTTCAGATAGAAAAAGCTATGTGCCTTGTAGGCATAGGCTTCTCCGCAGTTTTCGTCGGCTGCCAGTGCGAAGTCGCAAGCTTCGACGGTCTTGTCTACATTCTCTTCAATAAAATGACATTTTGCCAGTCCCATCCAGTAGGAAGCATTGTAAGGGGCTTTGTCAATCAGTTTGTTGTAAGCTTCGATTGCAGTTTCCGTTTGGTGAGTGGCGAATAGATAATCGGCGGTAAGAGCCAGATAATCCTGCTTGTCGGCATATCGTGATTTTCCTCTTTCGAGCCATGCTTTGGCATTTTCGGGATAACCCAAATCAAGGAAGAGATATACGATATCGGTGATGGTGGCAAGGTCATCGGCATCTTCTATCGAGTTCAGAAGCCCTTGGGCTTCTTCCAGATTTCCTTCGTTCAGCAGTAGTTCGGCTTTCAGCATTTTCACGTCAGGTTCATATTCTTCGGTGATGGCGGCGGCCACTGTCTTTGCCTTTTGCAGCTTTTGGGTGTCCAGGTAAAGGTAAGCCTGCTCTATCAGCAAGTCCGTGCTTCCGGGGTGCAGATGAAGTCCGTAGTTGATGACTTCCTGCGCTTCGTCAAATTTTCGTTCGGTGGCATACCAGTCGGCGATGTCAGCCAGTTGGTCGCCGTCCAGATAGAGTTGTCGGTCGTCTGCTTTTGCTGCTTCGTAGTTTGTGATTAGTTCCACCAGTTCCTTTTTGGCGGATGATGAGTTTTTTCTAGCCATTTTATTTTATAATTTTTTTATTGCTAAGATGGGGCTGTTGCAAAAGTTTCAGATTCTCTTTTGTCACAGCCCCATTTTATAAAGTCAAGCCGATGGTCGGCCCGTTTATTTATTAATCTTCCCCCACGTGTCTTTCAAGCCTACTGTGCGGTTGAAGACCAGTTTTTCAGGGGTGGAGTCTTTGTCTACGTTGAAGTAACCGATTCGTTGGAACTGCAGGTAGGAGAGTGGCGGCAGGGTTGCTGCGAACTTCTCTATGTAGCAGTTGGGCAATACCTTCAATGAATCAGGATTTATAATTTCTTTCATGGCTTCCAGGGCGTCGCAGTTTTTAGCTTCGCGGATGGCGGCCAATTCGTCACGCGGGTTCTCTACTTTCCACAGACGGTCGTACAAGCGTACTTCTGCCTGCATGCAGTGGTTGCAGCTCACCCAGTGCAATGTACCTTTCACTTTGCGGTTGGCGTCCGGCATACCGCTGCGGGTATTGGCGTCGTATTCGCAATAAACCTCTGTAATCACGCCGTTCTCGTCTTTCTTGCAACCTGTGCATTTTACAATATAGGCATTTTTCAGACGTACTTCCTGTCCCGGTGTCATGCGGAAATATTTCTTGGGAGCATCTTCCATGAAGTCCTCACGTTCCATCCACAATTCGCGGCTGAACTCGATAAGGTGGCTTCCTGCTTCCGAATCTTCCGGGTTGTTGATGGCTTCCAGTTCCTCTACCTGTCCTTCGGGGTAGTTCGTGATGATGAGCTTCACAGGATTGATGACGGCGGATACACGGATAGCGCGGCTGTTCAGGTCGTCACGGAGAGAGCTTTCCAGCAGGGCGATGTCGTTCAGCGCATCATAGGTAGTATAACCGATTTTGTCGATAAACTTATGGATGGCTTCCGGTGAGTAACCGCGACGACGGAAACCGCAGATAGTCGGCATACGGGGGTCGTCCCATCCGTTCACCAGGCCTTCTTTTACCAGAGTCAGCAAGTTGCGTTTGCTCATCAGCGTGTAGCTCAGGTTCAGCTTGTTGAACTCGGTCTGGCGGGGACGGTTGTCGTTCAGATCTTTGCCTTCTTTCAACCAGTCGATGAAGAGGTCGTAGAGTGGACGGTGTACCACAAATTCGAGGGTACACAGTGAATGAGTCACTCCTTCGAAGAAGTCACTCTGTCCGTGGGCGAAGTCGTACATCGGATAGGCTTTCCATGTAGTGCCCGTACGGTGGTGCGGATGCTTCACTACGCGATAGATGATCGGGTCGCGGAAGTGCATGTTCGGGTTTGCCATGTCAATCTTGGCACGGAGCACCATAGCGCCTTCTTCAATCTCGCCGCTGTTCATCTTTTTGAAAAGCTCAAGGCTTTCTTCGATGGGGCGGTTGCGGTAAGGGCTTTCCACACCCGGCTGGGTAGGAGTGCCTTTCTGTTGCGCAATCAGTTCGGAGCTCTGTTCGTCGATATATGCTTTTCCTTCCTCTATCAGGCGGATAGCGAAGTCCCATAATTGCTGGAAATAATCGGAAGCGTAGTATTCGTTTCCCCAATGATAGCCTAACCACTGGATATCTTCTTTGATGGCTTCTACATATTCCACATCTTCCTTGGTGGGGTTTGTGTCGTCGAAACGAAGGTTGCATACACCGCCATGTTTTTCTGCGATGCCGAAATCAAGGCAAATAGCTTTGGCATGGCCGATGTGAAGGTATCCGTTAGGTTCGGGCGGGAAACGTGTCTGCACTTTTCCACCGTTTTTACCTTCTTTCAAGTCTTTCTCTACTGCCTGCTCTATAAAGTTCAGGCTTTTCTTTTCACCTGCTACTTCTTCGTTTTTAATATCTGTCATAACGATTTATGTTAATACATGATTCAGGCTACAAAAGTAGGACATTTTTTTTATTTAACCGGAATATAACCGCTCTTTTTTATAATGTCCTGTCCGTCGGGTGAGAGAATATATTGAATCAGGGGATCGACTTGTTTCTTGTTCTTTACATTATAATAGTAGTAAAGGGGGCGTACGATGGGGTAGGTCTTGTTGGTGGCGTTCTCTACTGTGGGCGTGGCGTAGTGGCTGCCGTCATAGGATACGGAGAGCGTCTTCACGCGAGGGGACACGTATGCCAGTCCGACGTACCCGATAGCTCCTTTCGTCTGGCTGACGGACTGGATGATAGCGCCCGTTGCCGGCATGGAAAGGCTGCTCGCCATGTAGTTCTTGTTTTTCAGGACACTCTCTTTGAAAAATTCATAAGTACCGGAAGATGTTTCGCGGGAGTAAACCACTATCGTGCGGTCGTCTCCGCCCACCTGTTTCCAGTTGGTTATCTTTCCCCGGAAGATGTCTTCCAGTTGCTGGCGGGTGAGCTGCTTCACAGGGTTGGATGGGTGTACCACTACGGCGAGGGCATCATAGGCTACAATCACTTCGTCCACTTCTTCTCCTGCCGCTTTGATTTTCATCTTTTCGCTGAATTTTATCGGGCGCGAAGCCATTGCGATATCCGTGGTGTTATCCATCAGGGCGGAGATGCCGACACCGGTTCCGCCACCGGTGACGGTGACACGGGCATCGGGCTGCCGGTTCATAAAGCGTTCTGCTGTCTGCTGGGCGACAGGCAGTACCGTGTCGCTGCCTTTGATGCGTTGTGCGCTGGCACTGACTGCGAACAGCGAAAGGGCTATCAATAAGTTTCTTCTGATTTTCATAATGATTCTTTGTTTATTGTCGGTGCAAATAAAGCAATCGGATATTACATTTCTGTTTCATATGGCGGAAAAACGATACTTGTAATACAAATGTAACAGGATTGAAACATTTCCTTCAAGCGTTAGTCACACCGCCTTAATAAAGAGATGCTTTCTTTGCATCAGAAATCAAGAGGTATGAAAAAGGTTTTAGAAAGGATTATAGAAGGAGTTTTGACTTGTAGCGGCTTCGTAACAAGTATTACTATTTTGCTGATTGTGCTTTTCCTGTTTACGGAGGCTTTCGGATTATTTAAAAGCAAGGTAATCGAGGAAGGGTATGTGTTGGCATTGAATAAGACAAATAAGGTAAGCGTATTGAGTCCTGAACAGATAAAGAATGTTTTCGACGAGGAGATAACGAACTGGAAAGAGCTCGGTGGGGATGATCTTCCTATCCGGGTGTTTCGTCTGGAAGATATTACGCGGTATTATACGGAAGAAGAACTCGGCCCTGCCTATGAGTATGCAGGGGATAAGATTACGGAACTGGTAGAGAAAACGCCCGGTATCGTGGCATTCGTACCGCAGAAATTCATTGTTCATCCGGATGCGGTGCATTTCATAGAGGATAATACGATTTCCGTGAAAGATGTGTTTGTGGGTGCCGAATGGTTTCCGACGGCTACTCCGGCTGCCCAATTCGGCTTTCTGCCTTTGATTACCGGTACGTTATGGGTGAGCCTGTTCGCCATTCTTTTCGCTTTGCCGTTCGGCTTGTCGGTTTCTATCTATATGTCCGAAGTGGCAAACCCGAAAGTGCGGAACTGGCTGAAACCTATTATTGAACTGTTGAGCGGCATTCCTTCCGTTGTCTATGGCTTTTTCGGGCTGATTGTCATTGTGCCGATGATTCAGAAAGTATTTGATCTTCCGGTAGGGGAGAGCGGATTGGCAGGCAGTATCGTGCTGGCTATTATGGCGCTGCCTACCATTATAACGGTGACCGAAGACGCGATGAGAAATTGCCCGCGCGACATGCGGGAAGCGAGCCTGGCACTGGGAGCTACGCAATGGCAGACGATTTATAAGGTGGTGATTCCGTATTCCATATCGGGGATTACTTCGGGCGTGGTGCTCGGCATCGGACGTGCTATCGGAGAGACGATGGCGGTATTGATGGTGACGGGTAACGCGGCTGTGATTCCGACAACGATTCTCGAACCGTTGCGCACCATTCCGGCTACCATCGCGGCGGAGTTGGGGGAAGCTCCGGCGGGCGGGCCTCACTATCAGGCTTTGTTCCTGCTGGGTGTCGTTCTGTTCTTCATTACATTGATTATCAACTTTAGTGTGGAGTATATTTCCTCTAAAGGATTAAAACGCAGCAAATAACATGGAAATAAGAAGTAATAATAAGGCTAAGCACCGTTCGCAGAAGATTGCTTTCGGGATATTCCGACTGTTGAGTCTTTGTATCGTGCTGATATTGTTCGCGATTTTGGGCTTCATTATTTATAAGGGGAGCGGTGCTATCAGTTGGGAGTTCCTCACATCGTCTCCTACGGACGGTATGACAGGGGGCGGCATCTGGCCGGCTATCGTCGGAACTTTCTATCTGATGACGGGCAGTGCGTTGTTTGCTTTCCCGATAGGGGTGATGAGTGGAATTTATATGAATGAATATGCGCCGAAAGGGAAGTTGGTACGCTTTATACGGGTGATGACCAATAACCTGAGCGGTATTCCTTCTATCGTATTCGGTCTGTTCGGTATGGCGCTGTTTGTCAATTACATGAGCTTTGGAGATAGTATCCTGGCGGGGGCTTTGACATTAGGTTTGCTTTGCGTACCTTTGGTCATTCGGACAACGGAAGAAGCCTTGAAAGCGATTCCCGACAGTATGCGTGAAGGCAGCCGGGCATTGGGAGCGACCAAGTTGCAGACCATCTGGCACGTGATTCTGCCGATGGGGATGCCGAATATTATCACAGGGCTGATTTTGGCATTGGGACGTGTCTCGGGTGAGACGGCTCCGATTCTGTTTACTTGTGCCGCGTACTTCCTGCCGCAGTTGCCGACCGGTATCCTGGATCAGTGTATGGCGTTGCCTTATCACTTGTATGTGATTTCTACGAGTGGAACGGATATGGAAGCGCAGTTGCCATTGGCCTACGGCACGGCATTGGTATTGATTGTGATTATCCTGCTGGTGAACCTGCTGGCAAATGCGTTGAGAAAATATTTTGAGAAAAGAGTAAAAACGAACTAAATAAGTATATGGATACAGTGAAAATAGACGCGCGTGACGTGAACTTCTGGTATGGTGATTTCCATGCGTTGAAGGGCATCAGTATGCAGATTGAAGAGAAGTCGGTCGTTGCCTTTATCGGCCCTTCCGGTTGCGGAAAGTCTACCTTTCTCCGGCTTTTCAACCGCATGAACGATTTGATTCCCGCTACCCGCCTGGAAGGGGAAATCCGTATCGACGGACAGAATATCTATGCGAAGGGCGTGGAAGTGGATGAGTTGCGCAAGAATGTGGGAATGGTGTTCCAACGTCCCAACCCTTTCCCGAAAAGCATCTTCGAGAATGTGGCTTACGGACTTCGGGTAAATGGGGTGAAAGATAACGCTTTCATCCGCCAGCGCGTGGAAGAAACATTGAAAGGGGCGGCTCTCTGGGATGAGGTGAAGGATAAGTTGAAGGAATCGGCTTATGCGCTCTCCGGCGGACAGCAGCAGCGCCTTTGTATTGCCCGTGCGATGGCGGTATCTCCTTCGGTGCTGTTGATGGACGAACCTGCGTCTGCGCTCGACCCTATTTCGACGGCGAAAGTAGAGGAATTGATTCATGAACTGAAAAAGGACTATACGATTGTCATCGTCACGCACAATATGCAGCAGGCAGCCCGTGTCAGCGATAAGACGGCTTTCTTTTATCTGGGTGAAATGGTGGAGTTCGACCAGACGAAAAAGATATTCACCAATCCGGAGAAAGAGGCTACGCAGAATTACATTACGGGGCGCTTTGGATAAAATATTAATCATTTATATAGAATAGACTATGGTAAAGTTTATAGAATCGGAACTCATCCTGTTGAAGAAGGAAGTGGATGAAATGTGGACATTGGTATATAATCAGCTTGACCGTGCCGGAGAGGCTGTACTGACGCTTGACAAGGAACTGGCTCAACAGGTGATGGTTCGTGAGCGCAGGGTGAATGCTTTCGAGTTGAAGATAGACAGTGACGTGGAAGATATTATTGCCTTATACAACCCGGTGGCAATCGACCTCCGTTTTGTGTTGGCGATGCTGAAGATCAATACGAACCTGGAGCGTTTGGGTGACTTTGCAGAAGGAATCGCCCGTTTTGTGATTCGCTGTAAAGAGCCGGTGCTCGATGCGGAACTGATGAACCGCCTTCGTCTGGCGGAAATGCAGGCAGAGGTATTGTCGATGCTCGAACTGGCGAAGCGTGCCTTGAATGAGGAGAGTATCGAACTGGCGGCAGGTGTATTTGCCAAAGATAATCTCTTGGACGAAATCAATGCGGAAGCCACCGGAGTTCTGGCGAACTATATCATTGAACATCCGGAGACTGCGCTTACCTGTCTCGACTTGGTCAGTGTATTCCGTAAGTTGGAACGTTCAGGCGACCACATCACGAATATCGCCGAAGAGATCGTCTTTTTCGTTGATGCAAAGGTCTTGAAGCATCGTGGAAAAACAGAGGAACACTATCCCGAGAAATAAATATTCGCATATTTTTAAACAGAAATTAGTGCTCCTTGGAAATTTGTCTTATATTTGTCTCCTGTAACGGACAGGTTACGGGTGTTCTTGCTCAAATGATAATAAATCCAAAGAAATTTCAAAAAGATGTTATATGACATGTTTTATAATTTGGATAATATCGGTAAAAGCACCTATATTTGCACCGTTATCCTGAAAACAATCTTTTTACCTTAAAAAAAACTAATACCTATTGAAAACTGAAAAAAGGAGCTTTGTGAAAAGCCCCTTTTTTTTATGCTCTTATTTTCTTTCCTGCCAGCTTATTTGTATCTTTGAGCCGTATATAAAAAAGAGTTTTTTTAATCGTAAAATCGTAAATAACATTATGTTTTCCGGAATCGTAGAAGAATATGCTACCTTGGTAGCGCTGGTGAAAGACCAGGAGAATATACACTTTACTTTTAAGTGTTCATTTGTAAATGAGTTGAAAATCGACCAGAGTATTTCTCATAACGGCGTATGCCTGACGGTAGTGAGCATGACGGATGATACGTACACGGTGACTGCTATGAAGGAAACGCTGGAACGTTCTAATCTGGGTCTGCTGAAAGTGGGAGATAAGGTGAACGTAGAGCGTAGCATGATGATGAATGGTCGCCTGGATGGTCATATCGTGCAGGGACATGTGGATCAGACTGCTACCTGCATTGATATCAAGGATGCGGAAGGAAGCTGGTACTTCACTTTCCAATATGCGTGCGACAAGGAGATGGCGAAACGAGGATATATCACTGTAGATAAAGGTTCGGTGACGGTGAACGGTGTCAGCCTGACGGTTTGTAATCCTACGGATGATACTTTCCAGGTGGCTATCATTCCTTATACTTATGAGCATACCAACTTCCATACGTTTACCATCGGCAGTGTGGTGAATATCGAGTTTGATATTATAGGTAAGTATATCAGCCGGATGATTCAATATAAGTAAGATGGAATCCGGTGATTTTCTGCAATTGGTGCTTTCACGTCAGAGTGACCGGGCGTATGATAAGGAACGCCCTGTGGAAGCTGACAAACTGGAACGGATTTTAGAGGCGGGGCGTATGGCTCCTTCTGCCTGTAATGCGCAGCCGTGGAAGTTTGTGGTAATAACTGACCGTGAACTGGCTTTGAAGATTGGCAAAGCGGCGGCAGGACTGGGAATGAACAAGTTTGCCAAGGATGCTCCCGTGCATATTCTGGTTGTGGAAGAATCGGCTAATATCACTTCTTTGCTAGGTGGGAAAGTGAAGGATAAGCATTTTCCGTTGATTGATATTGGAATTGCCGCCGCTCATATCACGTTGGCTGCTGAAAGTGAAGGCTTGGGGTCGTGTATCCTGGGCTGGTTTGACGAAAAGGAAATGAAGCGGCTGACGGGAATTCCCGCTTCCAAACGTGTGCTGCTGGATATTGCGATAGGCTATCCGGTGAAGGAGAAACGCAAGAAGATGAGGAAGCCGAAGGAGAAAGTGGTATCTTACAACCATTACTGATTCTAAAAGGTAAATATTTCACACTTACAAATTACTATATAAAAGAAAGGCATCGTTGGTTTAAAAGGAAGAGGTCATTCCTTTAAAACCAACGATGCCTTTCTTTTAAAGGAACGATCTATTTCATTTAAACCATAACAGATGCATTAAATCGTTGATAAATAGCTTATTATAAAAGCCCCGCAATCGGGGCTTTTATAATGGCATGTTTACTTCTTTTTTGACAACTCTTTCAGAAGATGGTCTACTGCTGCTTTCAGTTGGGCATCTTCACCTTTCAGGCTCGCTCCCGGTTCGTTGTAGACCAGAATGTCAGGTTGCAAAGTCTGGTTTTCAAGATATTTTCCCTGCATATCCATGCAGCCTACCTGCGGAATACCAAATACAATAGACGGATCTATCTGACGTTCCCACCATACGGCAGTCATGGTTCCGGCAACGGGAGCACCTATCAGTTTGCCGATGCCTAATGTCTTATATACGTATGGGGTGCCGTGGGCGTTGCTGTAATTGTCTTCACAGGTCAGCATACATGATGGTTTCAGCCATTTGTTGAACGGGTCGCTGCCGATGTACTGTCCGCGTGGAACGAAACGCTGGTATTCTTTTCCGTTAAGCAGCGTTACTACATCATCGTGCAACCATCCGCCGCCATTATGACGGGTATCTACAATGACCGCTTCTTTATTGCGATAGCGTCCCAACAGTTCGGAATACATCTTGCGGAAACTCGGACTATCCATTCCTTTGATATGTACATAAGCGATTCGTCCACCGGAAAGCTCTTCCACTTTTTGGGCGCAACGTTTTACCCAACGTTTGTAGAGCAATTCGCTTTGAGCGCCATAGCTGATGGCTTTTACTGTTTCTTCAAAACGCTTTTTGGTAGCGGGATCATATACGGTGAGTATGACTTTACGTCCTACTTTGCCTTCGAATAACGGGAAATAATCCGCATTGGCTTCAATGGCTTTTCCGTCTATCTTTTCGATGATACATCCTGCTTTCACATCTGTCTTTTTCTGCGTAAAAGGACTTTGGGCGAGAATTTCTTTAATTTTCAATCCTGCGCCCTTGTATGATTCGTCATAGAATACACCTAATGTAGCGGTAGGCAGTGCGCTGCTACCTGCTCCGAAACGGGCTCCGGTATGTGAAGCGTTCAGCTCTCCGAGCATTTCGCTCAGCATTTCGGCGAAGTCATAGTTGTTGTTGATATGTGGCAGGAAGCGTTGGTATGCTTCTTTGTATCCTTTCCAGTCAGTTCCTTGAAGGTCGGCAACATAGAATTTGTCGTTAACTTGCTGGTAGACGTGGTTAAAGATATACGCGCGTTCCTCGTAAGGACGGTAATCAAAGAAAGCCTCAAAGCTAATCGGGGTGATTTTGCTGCCGGCAATTTCTATTTTCTTCAGTTGTCCGCCTGTACACATAAAGATGTTCTTTCCTTCTTTGTCGGGTATTAATGCGCCACCGCCGACTCCTTTCAACAATATTTTAGTGGTGTTCTCTTTCAATTTATGTTCCCATAAATCATAACCACCCTCAAATGCGGCAAGATAATAGAGTGCGTCACCTTTCGGAGTAAGTACGGCATCACCGAGACGGGAAGAATTAACAGTCAGGCGAACGATACGGTCAAAACGGTTTTCAAGGTCGAAAATGAGTGGTTTTACTTCTTCTTTCTTGTCTGCGTCCTCTTTCTTATCTTCTTTTTTATCGTCTTTCTTCGTTCCTTTCCTGTCTTTCTTCTTGTCGGCTTTTTCTTTTTCAGCCTTTTCCTTTTTATCTTTTTCGGCTTTCTCTGCTTTTTCAGCTTCTTCAAGCAGGGCGAGGTCTTCTTTGTTCATCATGAAGCGGTTATAGGCATCCACATCGAAGAACATGATATAAGCGTCTCTTTCGCTTCCCCAACTACCATGGCTGCGGTATCCGGCACGGTCACTGTTCCATATCATAGCTTTTCCGCCGAGTACCCATTTGGCATTGCTGTCGCCATATCCGCTTTCGGTCAGGTTGACCATTTCACCCTTTCCGTCGGCTTTGAGTAATACGACGTCTTTATTGTTCCAGCCGCCTATGCCGATGAAGTCCGAAAGAATCCATTTACTGTCGGGACTCCACTGGAACCATTGGTCACCGTCTGCATAAGAATACTGGTATTTGGCATCCATGACCGTGCGCACTGCTTTGCTTTTCAGGTTAATGACACGGATAGCGGTGCGGTTCTCAAGGAAAGCGATTTCCTTTCCGTCAGGGCTGAATTGCGGCTCGAAAGAAGCGACATTGGATTTCGTCAGGCGTTCTTCCTTCAATTCAGTGGCATAGGTGAATTGTTTTTCGTCCTTGCGCACGATGGTTGAAGTGTAGAGCTGCCAGAGTCCGTTGCGTTCCGAAGAGTAAACTAACGTCCGTCCGTCGGGAGAGAAACTCAGATTGCGCTCCTGGTCGGGAGTGTTCGTGATTTGCTTCGTTGTCTTGTAGTCAATGGAAGTGACGTAGACATCGCCGCGCATGATAAACGCAACTTCTTTTCCTTTGGGAGATACGGCGATGTCGGTAGCGCCGTTCGACCTGATTTGGCGGATAATGTCTTTGTCATTCTTGTCTGACAGGATAGTAACGTTTACTTTCTGCGGTTTTCCACCCGGAGCAAGTGTATAGATTTCACCGTTATAACCGTAGCAGAGTTTACCGTCGGCGGCTACGCTTAAAAAGCGGACGGGATGCTTGGTATGGAAAGTAATCTGCTTGGCGGTAGCGGCTCCGGGAGTACGTTGGAATACGTTGAAAGAACCTTTCTCTTCACTCAGGTAATAGAATGATTTGCCATCGGGAGCCCAAACCGGTTCGCGGTCTTCACCACCGAAAGTCGTTTGCTTTTGGTAAACCGGTGTCTTTCCGGGAGTATAGCTCCAGATGTCACGGGCGATAGGGGATACCTGATGCTTGCGCCAGTAGTCTTCGTATCCCTTTTTGTCCTGATAGAGCAATATTCCGTCTTTATTGATGGAGATGCATTCCATCGGCATGGATGAAAACATGACGGGGCGTCCGCCTGTCACGGCTACTTCATACATCTGTTGAAACTGTCCGGAAGGAAATCCGGCATCTTCGGTGGAAGGCGCGATATTAGCTGTAAACAGGATATGATTATTATCTTTGTAAGCAACGGGCTTTTCACTGCCGGAGTGCGTGGTCAGGCGTTGGGGGACTCCACCGTCTTTGGATACGGTGAAAACATCGAGGCTTCCCATACGGTCGGACGCAAAGGCGATTTGTTTTCCGTCGGGACTCCATACCGGTTCTGTGTCGAAAGCCGGATTGGTAGTGATTTGTGTGGCACGTCCGCCGGTGGCCGGTACGGTGTAGATGTCTCCTTTGTACGTGAAGGCAATGGTTGTACCATCCGGCGATAGGACGCAATGACGCATCCATAGCGGGGATTCCTGTGCTGCGATTGCTCCTGCAAAACATAGGGCAAAAGCACTGATTAGTAGTTTTTTCATTTTTTCTTTATTATAATTGTGTCAAGTTCATCTTCACGATTTAAGGCAGTGCTTCCTTATTCTTGCTTCTTATAAATCCTTCAGTAATACTTTACTTGCCTTTTTATAGTATTCCTCTCTGGATTCGGTCAGCACTTTCCATTCGTCACTGAATTCTTCGTCTTTATCAATCTTGAAATTCTCGGAGCCGTAGGTGTCCAGTCGGTCGAGCAGGATGGCTACGTTCAGTTGGTTAATATCCATTGACGGTTGGTAGCCTATTTCCTCGCTTTTTGTGTCGGTCACAACTTCATGTATCAAGTCTATCTCTTGTAATTGATAAAGTACCTGATTGGTGAGCCGGATCGGGATTTTATGTTCTTCCGATATTTCCGAAGCGGTATATGGCGGCTCGTTCTTTTCAAATCGTTTGGCGATGAGGGACATAATCAGAATAGAAATAAAGTCCCGGTAACGCCGGCTGATATTCCGGGTGTCCTGGTCGAAGCTGAAACTTTGGATATTCTGTCCGGCGTATGTCAGTTCTGCACCGAACAGGCAGATAGTCCAGGATATTTGCAGCCAAAGCAGGAACAAAGGCAAGGCGGCAAAGCTACCGTAAATGGCATTGTATTTTGATACGCCCACCTGGCTGCTGATATATAAGTATTGGAATATCTGATAAGCGGTTCCTGCCAGGATACCTGCAATGAATGCATGCTTGAATTTCACTTTGGTATTCGGCATAAAGATATAGAGTCCCGTGAACATCATCCAGGTCAGCACAAAAGGTATGAGCCGTATCAGGAATTTCATGATAGGAGCCAGTAGCACGAAGTCGTCCATTTGCTTGAGCATGGTACTTACAAAGATGGAAAGACCGCCGGAGACAACAATCAGAATCGGCATCAGCAGGAACATGGAGAAATAATCCGTAATCTTGCGATACATGGAACGTGCTTTCTTTACTTCCCAAATACGATTGAATGTGATTTCTATATTGCTGACCAGGTTGATGACCGTCCATAGTAACATCACCAAGCCTACACCGATGAAAAGGCCGCCTTTAGTTTGTGAGAGGTAGGAATCAACAAAAGAGAGAATTGCTTCCGTGGTTTCTATATTCCCACCGAAACCATTGCGGAACTGGTGTTCCATCAGATTGTCAAATCCGAATCCGCGTGCAATGGCGAACAAGATAGCCAGTATCGGCACAATGGCAAGCAGGGTGCTATATGTCAGAGCCGATGCTTTATTTGCCATCCGGTCTTTCGTAAACCGGTTGATACAGAGATAGATGGTCTTGATGATATTGTAGAGCGAGAACTTCGTTCTTGTCACTTCACCTTCCGTAATGCGCCAGATGTCATACGTGAGGAATTTCCATATATCAGTGATTTTCTTCTTCATGGCTCATAGTTTAAAAAAAAGAAAAAGCAGTCAGCCTATAAGCCGAGTTCTGTACCTTATATAAATAAGGTGCCTGTCATTTATCTGAGTGGCGTGTCACCACGACACTTTAGCGGTCTACCCTCCGACATGGAGCGAGCAACTCTCATAACGCCGGTTTACATGACCTTACAACTCCTAAGACGTACAGCCCGACATGTCACCATGCGGCTGGTGGGCTCTTACCCCACCTTCTCACCCTTACCTCTCCCCGAAAGGAGCGGCGGTTATTTTCTTCTACGTTACTCTACCCTCGCGGACAGCTTTCTGTTAGGAAGTAGGATGCTCTGTGTTGCCCGGACTTTCCTCCTGCACGCTGACGTACACGCGACAGACCGGCCAACTGCTTTAGACTGCAAAAGTACGTCATTTATTTTGTTTTAGCCAAAGAAAGTACCATAAATAGAAATAATTTCTACCTTTGCTATTCATAAAACGTGATTCGATGAAGAAAAATATCCTCTTTTTCTGTTGCTTGCCGGTGATTCTTGCCACAAGCCTGAAAGCACAGGAGATACGCCCCATGCCTGCTGATTCGGCCTATGGGGTAGTACATGTTTCTGTTTGCAATATGCGCGAAGAAGGTAAGTTTACCTCCGGCATGAGTACGCAGGCATTATTGGGAATGCCCGTCAAGGTGCTTCAATATACGGGCTGGTATGAGATTCAGACACCGGACGATTATACCGGATGGGTACACCGGATGGTAATCACTCCCATGTCCAAAGAACAATATAATGGATGGAACCGTGCGGAAAAGATTGTCGTGACCTCACATTACGGATTTACTTACGAGAAGCCGGATGAAAAATCACAACCCGTATCTGATGTCGTGGCAGGCAATCGTCTGAAATGGGAAGGAAATAAAGGACATTTCTATAAAGTGTCTTATCCGGACGGTCGGCAAGCCTATATCCCGAAATCTATCTCGCAGCCCGAAACCCAATGGAGAGCTTCCCTCAAACAAGATGTTGAAAGTATTATCGAAACGGCTTATACGATGATGGGAATCCCTTATCTATGGGCGGGAACTTCTTCGAAAGGGGTAGATTGCAGCGGTTTGGTTCGGACGGTGCTGTTCATGCACGATATTATTATTCCGAGAGACGCGTCGCAACAAGCGTATGTAGGCGAACGTATCGAAATTGCGCCTGATTTCTCCAATGTGCAACGCGGAGATTTGGTGTTCTTCGGCCGGAAAGCCACTGCCGGACAAAAGGAAGGAATCTCCCATGTGGGGATTTATCTCGGAGATAAGCAGTTTATCCATGCTTTGGGAGATGTGCATATCAGCAGTTTTGAACCTGCGGATAAGAACTATGATGAATTTAATACGGGACGTCTGCTTTTTGCTGTCCGTTTCCTGCCTTATATAAATAAGGAGAAGGGGATGAATACGACGGAACACAATCCCTATTATCTGCCGCGGTAACTCCTGCCCGGAATAGCTGTCATGAAAATCTAGTCTTACTGAATGAATGTCAGAGTGTTAATGACAACTGACATACAACGAATGTAAATTTGTCAGGTGCTGTCGTTAACCGCTGTTAAGCTCTAAATATTCTCTGTTAAAAGAGGACAAAAAAGAGTGACAAGTATAATAAGTGAACGATATTTGTTATTATTTTAACGTCGTAAAAGTTAAAACAATGTCGAATATTAACATTTTAAAGAATTATAAATCATGAAACAGACAACAAAGAACATTCTGGGAGTAGGAGCAATCGTTCTTCTTAGCTCAGGAGTTGCAGGATTGACAACCTACAAATTGTTGCAATCCAACCAGACTGCCACAGAAACATCTTTTAATGAGATGTTCAAGCAGAATCCCAATGTGAAATTGGCTGCTTTTGATGCTGTGAACGCTCAACCTATCGATTTGACCCAGGCTGCGGAAAACTCTCTTCATGCTGTTGTACATATAAGGTCTACCCAAGAAGCTAAAACAAGAACTGTTCAGCAGGCGCCGGACATTTTCGATTTCTTCTTCGGTGACGGACGCGGACAGCAACGTCAGATACAATCACAACCTCGTGTGGGTTTCGGTTCGGGAGTTATCATCTCAAAGGATGGCTATATCGTAACGAACAACCACGTAATTGATGGTGCTGACGAAATCAGCGTGAAGTTGAATGACAACCGTGAATTCAAAGGACGTGTCATTGGAACTGACCCAAGCACCGACCTTGCATTGGTGAAAATCGAAGGGGATGATTTCCCGACTATTCCGGTAGGAGACTCCGAAGCATTGAAAGTAGGAGAGTGGGTATTGGCAGTAGGTAACCCGTTCAATCTGAACTCTACCGTAACCGCAGGTATCGTAAGTGCAAAAGCACGTTCGTTGGGAGTGTATAGTGGTGGTATAGAATCATTTATCCAGACGGATGCCGCTATCAACCAAGGTAACAGTGGTGGTGCATTGGTCAATGCCAAAGGTGAATTGGTGGGTATCAACTCCGTGCTTTCTTCTCCGACAGGAGCATACGCTGGATATGGCTTCGCTATCCCGACCAGTATTATGACGAAAGTTATTGCCGACCTGAAACAATATGGAACTGTACAGCGTGCATTGCTCGGTATCCGTGGCGGCTCTATCGGTAGCAGCTTGATGGACGACCGTCAGCCGATTGACAAATCCGGTAAGACATTGGCGGATAAAGCCAAAGAACTGGGTGTCGTAGATGGCGTATGGGTTTCTGAAATCGTTGAAAACGGTTCTGCATCCGGTGCTGACATCAAGGTGGACGACGTAATTATCGGTCTGGACAACAAGAAAGTGTCCAATATGGCAGACTTGCAGGAAGCTATCGCTAAACATCGTCCGGGTGATAAGGTGAAAGTGAAACTGATGCGTGACAAGAAGGAAAAGACCGTCGAAGTAACGTTGAAGAACGAACAGGGTACTACCAAGATTGTGAAAGATGCAGGTATGGAAATCCTGGGAGCTGCTTTCAAAGAGTTGCCGGATGACGTGAAGAAGCAATTGAATTTGGGCTACGGTCTGCAAGTGACAGGAGTTTCTTCCGGTAAGATGTCAGACGCGGGAGTTCGCAAAGGATTCATCATCCTGAAAGCAAACGACCAGCCGATGCGTAAAGTCAGCGACCTTGAAGAAGTAATGAAAGCTGCTGTTAAATCACCGAACCAGGTATTGTTCCTGACAGGTGTGTTCCCGTCCGGTAAACGCGGATACTTCGCAGTTGACTTGACTCAGGAATAAGGTATAAAATAAGGTAATAAGATTCAGGATTAGCTAATGAAATAGAAAAAGGATGCCGACGGACAACTTGTCGGCATCTCTTTTTGTTTTATTAGTAGAAAAATTTAGTGTAAAAGTTACTTAATTTTGTATGTTAACAAATTATTTGTCGTAACTTTGCACTCCAAATCTGTTTTTAAAGAATGAGACAACTAAAGATTACCAAAAGTATCACTAACAGAGAGAGCGCTTCTCTTGACAAGTATTTGCAGGAAATCGGCCGTGAAGACCTGATTACTGTCGAGGAAGAAGTAGAACTCGCTCAACGCATTCGTAAGGGTGACCGTGTGGCATTAGAGAAACTGACACGTGCCAATCTTCGTTTCGTCGTATCTGTGGCCAAACAGTACCAGAACCAGGGTTTGAGTTTGCCTGACTTGATTAATGAAGGCAATTTAGGACTGATTAAGGCTGCCGAAAAGTTTGATGAAACACGTGGATTCAAGTTTATCAGCTACGCTGTATGGTGGATTCGTCAGTCTATTCTGCAAGCATTGGCAGAGCAGTCGCGTATTGTTCGTCTCCCGTTGAACCAGGTAGGTTCGCTGAATAAAATCAGCAAAGCCTTCTCGAAGTTCGAACAGGAAAACGAGCGGCGTCCGTCTCCTGAAGAGTTGGCAGACGAACTGGAAATCCCGGTTGATAAAATCTCTGATACACTGAAGGTGTCCGGCCGTCATATTTCGGTGGATGCGCCTTTCGTGGAAGGAGAAGACAACAGCCTGCTGGATGTGTTGGTGAACGATGACTCGCCTATGGCGGATCGTTCTCTTGTTAATGAGTCTCTTGCGAGGGAAATTGATAGAGCTCTTTCTACGTTAACCGATAGAGAAAAAGAAATCATTCAGATGTTTTTCGGTATCGGACAACAAGAAATGACGTTAGAGGAAATCGGCGATAAATTCGGCCTCACACGTGAGCGCGTTCGCCAGATTAAAGAAAAAGCAATTAGAAGACTTAGACAAAGTAATCGTAGTAAATTGCTCAAATCTTACTTGGGATAAGTAAGAAATATCAGTTTCTGAAAGAAAAAAGAACTTGAGTCGCATAAGTAGCACTTTTCATATAGAAGAATGTACTTATGCGGCTTTTTATTTTAAGTATCTTCTTTTAAGTGTCTTATTTGAAATATCATCTGTTGTTTCTGTTTTTAATACTATGGTGTCCTTATGAAGAAGTTTTTTTTAGTCCTGTCTATTCTTATCATTCTGGGAGTGGGGTGGGTGGCATACGGAAGATGTACTGCTTCTGAATCTGTCGTGCCTGCTAAAACCGAACAGCGCTTGCGGGAAAAGGCGCAGGTGGCAAAGGCTTATTGCTTGAAAAACGGATATAATACGAATTACTGTTTCCTGGTGGATTTCAGTATTCATTCGGGAAGAAGGCGGTTCTTTGTCTGGGATATGAAAGGGGATTCTATCAAATATGCCAGTCTGTGCGCGCATGGATACGGTAAGAACAGTACGGTTTCCAAACCTGTTTTCAGTAATGTGGAAGGGAGTTATTGCTCTTCTTTGGGGAAGTATAAGGTCGGCATACGTTCGTATAGTAAATGGGGAATCAATGTGCATTATAAACTGCATGGTCTGGAAGTGACGAATGACAATGCTTTCAAGCGCATCATCGTCCTTCATTCTTATTCGCCTATGCCCGAAACGGAAGTTTATCCGATGCATCTTCCGTTAGGTATCAGCCAAGGATGTCCTGTAATCTCCGATAATGTAATGAGGAAAGTAGATGCATTGCTCAAGGCGGAAAAGAAGCCTGTGCTGCTATGGGTCTATGACTAAGAAATGCTATTTCTTCAAGATAAATAGAGGATATCTCCTCTTTTTTGTTACCTTTGCCACAATTAAAATTATATGATATGAAATACGTAAAAATACTATTTGCCATTGCACTTGTGTTTACCATGTGCTCCGCTTTTTCTCTGAAAAAAGACCACTCTAAACCTGTTTATGCTTTTGGAATCTCTGCGTCATTTACTGACTCGGTTGTTTATTTCACGGATATTCAGATATTGGACAGTGCAAAAGTCAGCAAGGAAGGTTTCCTGGCTCATCGTGAATTGTATAGTTATCAGTTAAAGAATTATCTGGAAGATAATCAGTTGCAGCAGAATAGTACCTGCATGATTTACTTCTCGGAAAACAGAAAGAAACTGGAGAAGGAAGCAACGAAGATTCTGAATAAATATAAAAGGAATAAGAGAATAACGGTATCGAAGATTGAGTCGGAAAAATTCCACTTTACGAAACCGGAAGAATAATACTTGAATTGTTAATGTTAATATGGTAAGAGATGCAGTTTTGCATCTCTTATTTTTTTATCTTTGTCCCGTTAGTAATGAAAATATTATGAAAAAGATTAAAATATTATCCCTGTTTGTAGGGTTGTTGGCTATTTTATCTGCTTGTGGCGATGATGACGATACGCCTATTCCGGTAACCGTAAAAACAGTTCTCATGTATCTTGTTGCCGACAACAGTATAAGTGGTGATATATACAGTAATATAGCGTCAGTAGAGGAGGGATTGACCAAGGCTACATCTCCTGGTACATTTGTAATCTATTGGGACGGTGGGAGTAGGAAAAGCGAATTCCCAGATCCGACTTTATTTAAATATGAAGTGGATGGCAAGGGGAAAGTTAGTAAAAGAGAAGTAATAAAAACCTATAGTAGTCAGAATTCTGTGTCTAATGAAGTTATAAATAGGGTTCTGAAGGATGTAGAAGCTTATTGTCCTGCTGAAAAGTATAGTCTGATTTTTGGCTCTCATGCTACTGGATGGTTGCCGATAGATGATAGTAAAAGTCGTTCTTTTGGAGATGATAGTGGAGCTAAAATTAATATACCTGATTTATCGGTCGCTTTGAAGCAATCAGGTATTCATTTTGATTATATACTATTTGATGCTTGTTTAATGTCTCAAGTGGAGGTTGCTTATGAATTAAGAAATGTTGCTGATTATTTAATACTTTCCCCTACGGAGGTATGGGATAAAGGATTTCCCTATTTTAAAATGGTAAAATATTTGCTGGCTGCGGATAATGCGCAACAAAATGCAATAAATGTAGCGAAAGATTATGTTGATTTCTATAAAAATGAATGTACGGAACGTATTCCTTGGGCTACCATTGCCGTGATAAAAACGGATGAAATGCAAGCGTTGGCAAGTATAACTCATTCGATTATGGGACAGTATCAGGGGAATTTGACTAGGTTTGATAGTAATAAAATAAATTATTTTCAAACAAATTATGGTTATGGACGTTCTCCGCTAAATTATTCAACATATGATTTTCGAGCTTTTGTGCGTGAACTGACAAGTAACAATATTCCTCCTGCTTTTGAAGAACAACTGTCAAAGGTTATTGTTTATAAAGATTATGTGGATGATGCTGGTTTTGTGAATATAGATCCTGAGGTGTATTCAGGTATTGGTTGTTATATTCCGTACGAAAGTTTTTCAAAATGGAATGCTTATTTTAAGAATTTGCAATGGTATTCCGCAGCCGGATGGAATGAAACAGGTTGGTAACTGAATTGAAAAACACTTTATTATGAACACACAAAATCTTACTCCTATACAAGTATTATGCGCATGCAGTCTGTAAGGTATGAAACTCGGCCTTCGTTAATTTGGCAATTCTCTATATTGTTCAGTCCTGAAACGGGTAAAGCGTGCATTGTTTCTTTATTATTGAGCGTTCCCCCTGCCTTGATTCTCGAAAAAAGTTTATTCAGCGTATGACCTACTAAAAACGAATTTTGAATTCATTTCTCATGTTCTCATAGCTTGAGTGACAACTGTCTGTAAATAAGCGATATAACTGAATGAGAAATGAAATCAGAAACGGCATTTCTCATTGTTTTCCTACCATTTTACTTTAAAAATCATGTATTTATCATACTTCTTTCAACCATTTCTCATAGGCTTTGGCCTTATCCTCATGGATTTTTCTCTTTTTTATCGCATTTCTCATCCATTATCCTTATATTTCTTTTCTGATTTTGCCTGATTCAATGTTCTTCTTTTCTTTGGCTTTTTCGTCAGTCAACCCATCGCCCTTTTGCCAGCTCCCTGTCAATTTTCTGCTAATGCCCTGCTAACTTTTTGCCAATACCCTGTCAACTTCTTATCAACTCCCTATCAACTTCCTGTGTTTTATAGCTTGTTTTTATGTCGTTCACCTGTTGTCTCTATGTTTTTGATTAATCATTGCTATGTTTTTCTATTGCCATCTGTCTTGTTCCATTCGAGCAGGGCAGACGCATTAAAAATTATTTTCCTGTAAAAGTTGTGACAAATAGTTTTCATCCCATCCTGCTTTTAGTCTTTTCAGATTCATACTTCCTTTTGTTGTTTTATCCTTCTTTAGTATGGTAAGCGCCATCTTTGTTGCCACCGAAAAGTTTCTGGCTGCATTTTTCACCTTTTTACTGTAGTCTTCCCGAAAGGTAACATCCAGTTGCCAATGGAGATTATTCTCAATAGACCAATGCTGCCTGATGGCAGATGCAATCTCCTCCGGTTTGGTATTATCAAGTGAAGTTACATAGTATCTGACCTCTTGAGTATATTCTCCTGTTGATACTATTGTTCTCTCCGACTTTATCCCTACAATAGACTTCAACCCCACAAGTTTCTTCTTAAACATTTTTTCTATTATAGAACCATAACTGACTACAGTACAGGTTCTTTTCTCAATTCTTCCATGTCCGGTATTTTCCGACACATGCCTGGTGACTCTATTGATTATTTCATCTCTATCCCGATAATCGTCAATGATTTGTTTAGCTAGTTGATAATTTTTTTTCTTATTCTCCTTTATAGCTATAATATAATTTGCATCACGTTCAATAATGGTCCGGGTTATATCTTTCTGGCATCCCATCGCATCAATTGTAACAATACAACCACTTAGTTCCAAAGAGTTAATCAACAATGGAATAGCTGTAATCTCATTGCTTTTATCATCTACTTTTACCTGGCCCAAAGAAATTCCATTAGCGGCAGACCAGGCGGAAACCATCCATAATTTGAATCCTTCTTTTCCCGTAGTATGCTCTCCATCACATTGGCTTGGACCACGCATGAGCTTGCCATCTATAGCTACAACGCCTTTCACCTCCTGACAGACTTGTTTTACCCAATTACGAAAGATCAACTCAAAATACTCAGGTTTTATTATACTGAAGAATCTATTAAAAGTATCATGACTGGGGATGAACTCCAGGTCAGGTATGCGACTTTTGAAAAAAGCAATTTTCGCATTGCCAAATTCCTCAATCTCATTCCAGGATTGGGCGCCACAGATTACAGCAGCAATGGATATATAGATAATGGTTTCCATTTTATGTACTTTTCTGCGGTTCATCCTAGGATCTTCTATTTGTTTACAAAGGTCAATTATACCAATTTTCATGTTAGTTTATGTTTTAAAATATCTTATAAAGATAAGAAAAATAGTCGACATAAACAAACGATAATACATTAATAATCAATAATATAGCAAAGAAATAACAAATAAGAATATAGTAATAAATATAATGCGTCTGCCCTGTCCATTCGAGTGAACAGCTTTTTTCACTCGAGTGGCTAAGCCTGTGCACTAGAGTAAACAAGCCTGTCCACTTTAGTGCAA
This sequence comes from Bacteroides congonensis, assembly GCF_900130125.1. Lineage (GTDB taxonomy): Bacteria > Bacteroidota > Bacteroidia > Bacteroidales > Bacteroidaceae > Bacteroides > Bacteroides congonensis. The sequence goes on along the minus strand of NZ_FQXY01000007.1, from coordinate 2,259 downwards.
CGATAGAAATGCTTATAGAAAAATATGCGTATATCGCTTTCTATCCTCTTGATAACTGCTTGGTAATATGTAACTAAGCGGTATCCTCTTTGCTGTTTGCCTTGAGTCCGATTATTATTTTATGGTCTTTAAGTTTTGCCACAGATATTTTATTGAACGGTCATCCATACCTTTTTCAAGTGTATAATAAATGTTTTAGATTGTTCAAATCGGGTTCCTACTGTTTTAGGCACAATGAGAAATGATTTAAATAAGGATGAGAAATACATGATTTTTAAGGTGAAATGATAGGAAAACTATGAGAAATACCGTTTCTGATTTTATTTCTCATAGTACTATATTGTTGATTAATAAATAGTTGTCATGTAAGCAATGAGAATATGAGAAATGATTTTTAAAATCGTTTCTAGAGTAGCTAATTTTTTTAGAAGAATCAAATAAATTAGCTTGAAGTGCTTATTTCTTAGTCAATATTGTTTGCTTGCTAAATATAAATTGCTACTTTTGTCGTAGTTTACTTTCGAGCGAAGAAAGTAAGTTTTTTGATAATTTTATTGAGAACGGTTATTTGTTGCATTCAATCATAAAAATCCGCTAATTTTTTACCAGTGAATGGCGATAGGTGACAGGTCTCGCGCACATTTGTATATATCTTTGCTATATACTCAATTGGGCGTGGGACTATCACTTATGTTCACTGGGGGTCTTAGCGGATACCTATGATTGACATAAGCAGATAGTTCCTGCGCTCTCTCTTTTTATATATAAACCTTCGTACCATCGGGAACTGATACGGCAAATTATTTAAAATATGTACGGATACTTTAATCGAATCATTGTTCAGTTGACCCAGCACCCTGTTATGAATAAGCCTCTTTCTGATTTAACTTATACGCAATGTGAACAAGCATATGCGTTGATAAAGGAATTGATAGAATTGTCTGTAGAAGACGATTATACTCTAGTGGACTATCTTCAAATGGCTCGTCTCGAGTATTGTCTTGGCGAGTTGTCTTGTAGGATAAACAGTGATAGGGAAGATGCTGCCCTTCATTATGGTGGTGCTCTTCATTTGTTAGAGAAAGGCGGCTTTGATCTTGATTTAAAGAAATGGGTTGAGCTTGTAAGTTTACGTATGGAGAAAGAGGAGTGAGAAGGGATTCTCTTTGCAAGCTTTGAGTTTTCAGGCAAATATGCAGAATGAATTACGGAAAAGAATCTTTTAACTTGCCATGGTGAAGAGTTCTATTAAAAATATATATCTTTGCATGACAGGTGTTTTTTTATAAAAGCAGAGAATATGAGCAATAAAATATATCCTATCGGTATTCAGAATTTTGAAAAGATTCGTAATGACGGTTATTTCTATATTGATAAAACGGCATTGATGTATCAAATGGTAAAAACCGGAAGCTATTACTTCCTGAGTCGTCCGCGGCGTTTCGGAAAGAGTCTGCTCATCTCTACCTTAGAGGCTTACTTCCAAGGAAAAAAGGAACTGTTTGAAGGACTGGCAGTAGAGAAATTGGAAAAGGATTGGGTAAAATATCCTATATTGCATCTGGATCTTAATATCGAAAAGTATGATACGTCGGAAAGTCTGGATAAAATATTGAATGATAACCTTGAATATTGGGAAAGCCAATATGGTACCCGTCCGTCCGAGACATCCTTTTCTCTGCGCTTTGCCGGTATCATTCAGCGTGCTTGCGAAAAGACGGGGCAACGTGTAGTTATTCTGGTAGATGAGTATGACAAACCTATGCTGCAAGCCATTGGTAATGAAGAGCTCCAAAAACAATTCCGAAATACCTTGAAGCCATTTTATGGAGCTTTGAAAACGAAGGACGGTTGCATTAAGTTTGCCCTGCTTACCGGTGTAACAAAGTTTGGCAAAGTCAGTGTGTTCAGTGACCTGAACAATCTGGATGATATTTCAATGTGGAATGAGTATGTCGAAATTTGTGGTGTCAGTGAACGTGAAATCCACGAAAATCTGGAAGCAGAACTCCATGAATTTGCAGCAGCGCGAGGAATAACGTATGATGAACTCTGTGAGGAACTGAGAAAGTCTTATGACGGCTACCATTTTACACACAATTCTATAGGTATGTACAATCCGTTCAGCCTGCTTAATGCTTTCAAACGCAAGGAGTTCGGCAGTTATTGGTTTGAAACGGGCACGCCTACCTATCTGGTGAAATTACTTAAAAAACATCATTATGACCTGGAGCGGATGGCTCATGAAGAAACCGATGC
>NZ_FQXY01000006.1 GCF_900130125.1 Bacteroides congonensis | reverse complement strand
GGTCGTCAAAGACGATGACGTTGATAGGATGCAGGTGTAAAGGTGGTAACATCATAGCCGAGCATTACTAATTGCCCGTTCACTTTCTTTTGGACTTGTACGGGGCGCGATATATACGTTTAGCTGTTGCTAATTTTACTTTTCATCATGTCATAACCTTCTTCAGGTGGTTATAGCACGAGGGTTCCACCTCTTCCCATTCCGAACAGAGAAGTTAAGCCTCGTCACGCCGATGGTACTGCGTAACAGTGGGAGAGTAGGTAGCCGCCGTTTTTAAGAAGCCCCTTGATTCAACGAAAGAATCAAGGGGCTTTCTGTTTTTGGTAGTTCTAGAAAATTTTGCTATATTTGCCACCGACAATTATTTTATTAAACGTTTAAAGCAAATTTGAAAGGTATGAAAACTAAATTATTTTTGGCTGCCGTGGCAGTAACATTTTCTTTTGCAGTGATCTCTTGTACTGGTAACAAAACTACTAACGCTGCCGCTGAAGGCGAAGAAGCAACTGTGGAAACAGTAGAAGCTGCTGCTATCGTTGAAGCTGATTCTTGCTGCCAGGCTAAAGATTCTTGTGCTGCTGCTTGTGATAAGAAAGCAGACTGCGATAAGAAAGCTGATTGCGCAGAAAAGAAAGGATGCTGCGATAAGAAGTAATCTATTGATTTAGAACAATAAGACAAAAGGGGGATGGAGTGAACGAAAGCACTCTGTTCCCCCTTTTTGTTTAATGGAATATGCCCTCTATTCGTGATATATTTTAGTTAATATTCGGGTTTAACTTATGAAATGAAATTTTATTCGATAAAAAAGTAACGTTTTATTTGGTGGTAACGAAATAATCCATACCTTTGCACCGTCAAACTATAAAAAGAGACAAGAAATGAATCAAATGTTTATACATATTCTACTATGCGGTATTATTATTCTACTATCAAAGGTTAGTGGAAGTGAGTGCTGCGCGTAAATGTGTATAAATGAAGATATACGAAAGCCTTTCTCACTTCCAAGTGTGAAAGGCTTTTTTTAATGCTAATAATTACATAATATAAAAAGAATATGGACAATAGGTTATTTATTTTTGATACCACCCTTAGGGATGGCGAACAGGTTCCGGGATGCCAGTTGAATACAGTGGAAAAGATTCAGGTAGCAAAGGCATTGGAACTGTTGGGGGTAGACGTGATTGAAGCCGGATTTCCCATTTCAAGCCCGGGTGACTTTAATTCAGTAATTGAAATTTCTAAAGCGGTGACTTGGCCTACTATCTGTGCTCTGACCCGTGCCGTTCAAAAAGATATTGATGTAGCTGTCGATGCGTTGAGATTTGCAAAGCATAAACGTATTCATACAGGTATCGGCACTTCCGATTCACACATTAAATATAAGTTCAACTCGAATCGTGAAGAAATTATCGAGCGTGCGGTAGCTGCCGTGAAATATGCCCGTCGTTTTGTAGACGATGTAGAGTTCTATGCAGAAGATGCCGGTCGTACGGACAATGAATATCTGGCGCGTGTAGTAGAAGCTGTTATCAAGGCAGGAGCTACGGTAGTCAATATACCGGATACGACCGGTTATTGTTTGCCTTCGGAATATGGGGCTAAGATTAAATACCTGATAGACCATGTAGACGGCATTGAAAATGCAATCCTTTCCACTCACTGCCACAATGACTTGGGTATGGCCACTGCCAATACGATTGCAGGTGTTTTGAATGGTGCACGCCAGGTGGAAGTTACCATCAACGGTATCGGCGAACGTGCCGGAAACACTGCGCTTGAAGAAATCGCGATGATTATCAAGAGCCACCACGAAATTGACATTCAGACTAATATCAATACACAGAAGATTTACCCGACCAGCCGCATGGTATCGAGCCTGATGAATATGCCGGTGCAGCCGAATAAGGCTATCGTAGGTCGCAATGCCTTTGCCCACTCTTCGGGTATCCATCAGGATGGTGTGTTGAAGAATGTACAGACGTATGAGATTATTGATCCGCATGATGTGGGTATTGACGACAACTCAATCGTATTGACTGCCCGTAGCGGACGTGCCGCTTTGAAGAACCGCCTGACTATCCTGGGTGTTGAGTTGGATCAGGAAAAACTGGATAAGGTTTATGAAGAATTCTTGAAGCTGGCAGATAAGAAGAAAGATATTAACGACGATGATATTTTGGTATTGGCAGGTGCGGACCGTAGCGGGAACCACCGTATCAAACTGGAATACCTGCAAGTGACAAGTGGTGTCGGGGTTCGTTCGGTAGCCAGTCTGGGATTGAATATTGCCGGTGAGAAGTTTGAAGGCTGTGCCAGCGGTAACGGTCCGGTAGATGCAGCTATCAAGGCATTGAAAAAGATTGTAGACCGTCACATGACGCTGAAAGAATTTACTATTCAGGCTATCAGCAAGGGAAGTGATGATGTAGGTAAAGTTCATATGCAGGTGGAATACGATAATCAGGTTTATTATGGTTTCGGCGCGAATACGGATATTATAGCCGCTTCGGTAGAAGCCTATATCGACTGTATCAACAAATTCAAACCGTAAAGAAGAGACTCGTAGCGACTCAGCGTTACAGGGATTGACTAAAAATAGTAAATAGTAATTAGTAAAATAGTAAATAAACAGATGAATACATTATTTGATAAGATATGGGATGCCCACGTGGTGACTACCGTGGAAGATGGCCCTACACAGCTTTACATTGATCGTCTATATTGTCATGAAGTAACAAGCCCGCAAGCCTTTGCCGGATTGCGCGAGCGTGGAATCGGGGTGTTGCGCCCGGAAAAGGTGTTCTGTATGCCCGACCACAATACGCCGACTCACGATCAGGACAAGCCGATTGAAGATCCTATCTCCAAGACACAGGTGGATACTCTGACGCAGAATGCCAAGGATTTCGGCCTGACACATTACGGCATGATGCATCCGAAGAATGGTATTATCCATGTGGTAGGCCCGGAACGCGGTCTGACACTGCCGGGAATGACCATTGTTTGCGGTGACTCTCACACTTCTACTCACGGTGCCATGGGGGCGATTGCTTTCGGTATCGGAACGAGTGAAGTGGAAATGGTACTGGCTTCGCAATGTATCCTTCAGTCAAGACCGAAAACGATGCGTATCACTGTGGACGGCGAACTGGGCAAAGGGGTGACTGCAAAAGACGTGGCTCTGTATATGATGTCCAGGATGACTACCAGTGGCGCTACCGGATACTTTGTAGAATATGCGGGTTCGGTGATTCGCAACATGACAATGGAAGGACGTCTTACGCTCTGTAACCTTTCTATCGAAATGGGTGCACGTGGTGGTATGGTTGCTCCTGACGAAGTGACTTTTGAATATATCAAAGGTCGTGAGAATGCTCCGAAAGGAGAAGAGTGGGAGAAAGCAGTGGCACACTGGAAAACACTGAAGAGTGATGATAATGCCGTATTCGATAAGGAAGTACGCTTTGACGCGGCCGATATCGAGCCGATGATTACCTACGGAACGAACCCGGGAATGGGTATGGGCATCACTCAGCATATCCCTACTACTGAAGGAATGGGCGAAGCCGCACAGGTTTCTTTCAAGAAATCATTGGATTATATGGGATTCGAGCCGGGTGAGTCTTTACTGGGCAAGAAGATTGACTATGTATTCCTGGGTGCTTGTACAAACGGTCGTATTGAAGATTTCCGTGCGTTTGCTTCTTTGGTGAAAGGTCGTAAGAAAGCGGACAACGTAATCGCATGGCTGGTGCCGGGTTCCTGGATGGTAGATGCGCAGATTCGTAAGGAAGGCATTGACAAGATACTGACAGAAGCAGGTTTTGCTATCCGTCAGCCGGGATGTTCCGCTTGTCTGGCGATGAATGATGATAAGATTCCTGCCGGCAAATATTCGGTATCTACCAGTAACCGTAATTTTGAAGGTCGCCAGGGACCGGGTGCACGTACATTGTTGGCCAGTCCGCTGGTAGCGGCTGCGGCTGCGGTGACTGGTGTGATTACCGATCCGAGGGAATTGATGTGATTTCAATCGTAAATAGTAAATCGTTAAATAGTAAATATCAAGATGGCTAAGACAAAATTTAATATCATAACAAGTACTTGTGTACCCCTGCCTTTGGAAAATGTAGATACCGACCAGATTATTCCGGCCCGTTTCCTGAAAGCAACTACCCGTGAAGAGAAATTCTTTGGTGATAACCTTTTCCGTGACTGGCGTTACAATGCCGACGGTTCTCTGAATCAGGATTTTGTGTTGAACAATCCTACGTACAGCGGACAGGTATTAGTGGCAGGAAAGAACTTCGGTTCCGGTTCGAGCCGCGAACACGCAGCCTGGGCGATTGCCGGATATGGCTTCCGTGTGGTGGTATCCAGTTTCTTTGCCGATATTCATAAAAACAACGAGTTGAACAACTTTGTGCTTCCCGTGGTTGTTACCGAAGAATTCCTGCAAGAACTGTTTGATTCGATTGAAGCGGATCCGAAGATGGAAGTGGAAGTGAACCTTCCCGAACAAACCATCACCAACAAGGCGACAGGTAAAAGTGAACATTTCGAAATCAATGCTTACAAGAAACATTGTTTGATGAACGGATTGGACGATATAGATTTCCTGCTAAGCAATAAAGACAAAATAGAAGAATGGGAAAAGAAGGCGTGAAAATAGAAGTCATGGACACAACGCTCCGTGATGGTGAACAAACCAGCGGAGTATCTTTTGTGCCTCATGAGAAGCTAATGATCGCCCGTTTGCTATTGGAAGATTTGAAGGTAGACCGGGTGGAGGTTGCCTCGGCACGAGTATCGGAAGGCGAGTTTGAAGCCGTGAAGATGATTTGTGACTGGGCAGCCCGGCGCAATCTGCTCCAAAAAGTGGAAGTGCTGGGATTTGTAGACGGCCATACTTCGGTAGACTGGATACAGAGTGCCGGTTGCCGTGTGATTAATCTCCTTTGCAAAGGTTCGCTGAAGCATTGTACGCAACAACTGAAAAAGACACCGGAAGAACATTTGGCGGACGTTATCGACGTGGTGCACTATGCCGACGAGCAGGATATAACCGTCAATGTCTATCTGGAAGACTGGAGTAACGGCATAAAAGATTCTCCCGAATATGTATTCCAGTTGGTGGACGGATTGAAGGAAACGAGTATCAAGCGTTTCATGCTGCCCGATACGTTGGGAGTCCTGAATCCGTTGCAGGTAATAGAATATATGCGGAAGATGAAGAAACGTTATCCGAATACTCATTTCGATTTCCATGCGCACAATGATTATGATTTGGCGGTGAGCAATGTGCTGGCAGCGGTATTAAGCGGTGTCAAAGGATTGCATACCACCATCAACGGACTGGGCGAACGGGCGGGCAATGCTCCTCTCGCAAGTGTACAGGCTATCCTGAAGGATCATTTCAATGCGGTGACCAATATCGACGAAAGCCGTCTGAATGATGTCAGCCGGGTGGTAGAGTCGTACTCGGGTATCATGATACCTGCCAACAAGCCGATTGTGGGCGAGAATGTCTTTACCCAAGTGGCGGGCGTGCATGCCGACGGTGACAATAAAAATAACCTGTATTGCAATGACTTGCTTCCCGAGCGGTTCGGGCGTAAGCGCGAATATGCGTTGGGCAAGACAAGCGGCAAGGCGAATATCCGCAAGAACCTCGAAGACCTCGGACTGCAACTGGACGAAGAATCCATGCGCAAGGTGACGGAACGCATTATCGAACTGGGCGACAAGAAAGAACTGGTGACGCAGGAAGATTTGCCGTACATTGTTTCTGATGTATTGAAACATGGCTCGATAGGCGAGAAGGTCAGACTGAAGAGTTATTTCGTAAATCTCGCTCATGGCTTGAAGCCGATGGCAACGTTGAAGATAGAAATCAACGGAAAAGAGTACGAAGAAAGTTCGGGTGGAGACGGTCAGTATGATGCTTTTGTCCGTGCATTGCGTAAGATATATAAGGTGACGCTGGGACGTAAATTCCCGATGCTGACCAATTATGCGGTAACCATCCCGCCCGGCGGACGTACGGATGCGTTTGTGCAGACGGTAATCACATGGAGTTATGACGAACAAGTGTTCCGTACTCGTGGACTGGATGCCGACCAGACGGAAGCTGCCATCAAAGCTACTATGAAGATGCTGAACCTCATAGAAGATGAATATGAGAAAGAGTAAGCGGGATGCTGCTTGCCCGAAGCGAAGAATGTTTTTATAAGAATATATAAATAGAAGAATTAACAATTATGGATTTTAAAATTGCTGTATTAGCAGGCGACGGGATCGGACCGGAAATCTCAGTGCAAGGTGTAGAGGTAATGAGTGCCGTTTGCGAAAAGTTTGGTCACAAAGTAAGTTACGAACACGCCATCTGTGGTGCCGATGCGATTGATAAAGTAGGCGACCCGTTCCCGGAAGCAACCTATCAGGTTTGTAAGGATGCGGACGCTGTATTATTTTCTGCCGTAGGCGACCCGAAATTTGATAATGACCCTACTGCTAAGGTACGTCCTGAACAAGGTCTGCTGGCGATGCGTAAGAAATTGGGTCTTTTCGCTAATATCCGCCCCGTACAGACATTCAAATGCCTGATTCACAAATCTCCGTTGCGTGCGGAACTGGTAGAGAATGCCGATTTTATCTGTATCCGCGAACTGACCGGTGGAATGTACTTCGGTGAGAAATACCAGGATAACGACAAGGCTTATGATACCAACTATTATACCCGCCCTGAAATTGAACGTATCCTCAAAGTGGCTTTCGAGTATGCAATGAAACGCAGAAAGCACCTGACGGTGGTAGATAAGGCGAATGTCCTTGCTTCTTCCCGTCTGTGGCGTCAGATTGCACAGGAGATGGCTCCTGATTATCCGGAAGTAACGACTGACTATATGTTTGTGGATAATGCCGCCATGAAGATGATTCAGGAACCGGCATTCTTCGACGTGATGGTTACTGAAAATACATTCGGTGATATCCTGACAGACGAAGGTTCGGTAATCAGTGGTTCTATGGGCTTGCTTCCTTCTGCTTCTACAGGCGAGAGTACTCCGGTATTTGAACCGATTCACGGTTCATGGCCGCAGGCTAAGGGATTGAACATTGCTAATCCGTTGGCACAGATTCTTTCCGTAGCTATGTTGTTCGAATATTTCGACCTCAAAGAAGAAGGTGCGTTGATTCGTAAAGCGGTAGACGCTTCTTTGGACGCGAACGTACGTACACCGGAAATTCAGGTTGCCGGTGGTGAAAAATACGGAACGAAAGAAGTGGGACAATGGATTGTTGATTATATCAGGAAAGCTTGATAAACTCTGTTAATCAGGAGAAAAACCTGAATAATAAAAGCCTGACATCGGAAACGGTGCCAGGCTTTATTTTTTAAGATCGCTTGATGTCTTCTTTACCAGCTTTTAATTGTGGAATAGATAAGAATGCCGAGCACTGTCAGCAAGCCTGCGTAAATCGTGACTGACGACTGCTTTATTTCATTTCTTCTTATACGGGTGGACGGTTCTATATAAGCGGCTGCCTTATGGGCAAGGGCACTGAACATCCATCCGCCGAATCCGCCGATAATTCCGCCGACGAGTAAATCGCCGGGATAATGTACACCCAGGTAGATGCGGGTATAGCAATTGAGGATAGCCCATGTTACAATGAAAATACTTAACCAGCGTTTGCGGAATGTGAAGATCACATACATGGCAAGGCCGAATGAATTGGCGGCATGGCATGACGGGAATCCATAGCTTCCGCCACGATAGCCGTTGACAATATATACCATATCCACAATCGGGTTTTCGAGGTTGGCAGGGCGAAGCCGTGCTACAACCGGTCGGATAAGGCTGCTGCACATTTGGTCGGCAAAAGTGATTGTAAGGGCGATAGCCGCCACATAACAAAGTACTGCTTTCCAATGGAAGTTCTTAAGCAGGATATACAAGATGGTTGCGTACATAGGTACCCAAATAATCTTTCCGGTGAAGGAAGTCATAAAGTAATCCCAAAAAGGGGAGTGGATACCATTGAAAGACAGAAAGATACTGGTATCTATCTCTGAGAGGAATTTGACGATGTCTGTATTTACCATCATTCTTTATTGTTCTATTTTTTAACGCAGCAAATATACAATAAAGAATAGGAAATTGTCCTATATTACCTTATAAATCTTCTATAATACCTGCTTCCTATCGTTTGGCAAGATCGTCGTAGAGCTTTTGCAGGAAGGCTTTTCCTTTTTCCAGGTTCGCTCCTTTTTCCGTGCCTTCGTCGAGTTGTACGGTATTGGCATCCAGGTTATACACTAATTGATTTTCGGGAGTCACCATGCCGAAGAAGTTCGGCCGGGTGAAATATCCGAAATGCGGAGATGCCGGATTCATGATATCCTTGCTGAAGGTAAATTCATCGTGCGGCAATCCTAGCTGTGAAAGCAGGGTGGCGGCAATGTCAATTTGTGAAGCATAGGTATCTATGACACGGGGTTCTTTGATTGCTCCGCCAATTAGAATAAGAGGAATGGTCTGCCCGTCCAATGGATTTTCTATCGGATACGGGTAGACTCCTTGATGATCCGGAACGAGCACAAACACGGTGTTTTTCCATAGTGGAAGTTCCTTATATTGTTTGACGAAGTCGCCTACGCAGCTATCAGCGTAAGCGAAGGCATTGAGTCCTTTATCATCCAGTCGGTGAAACGGCACTTCAAACGGCTCATGGCTACTTGAGGTCTGAACGAATTTCAGGAAAGGCTCTTTTTGCTTTTCTTCTTTTATATCTTTCATCAGGCGTTGAAACAGGACATGATCCTGTGCTCCCCATTTGCTTGTACGTTCGGACAAGGGGAAATCTTTATCGCAAACGATTTTCTCAATGCCGGAAGACATTAAGTAAGAGCGCATATTGGTGAAATCCGCGTCTCCGCCGTAATAATAATCTAAACTATATCCGGCGTTTTTCAGGCTGCGCGGAATGGAAGGAAGTTTATCCGTCTTTTCGGGATACTTCATGATGCTGGTACTCGGCTGTCCGGGATAAGCGCTGATGATAGACGCTAGTCCGCGGTCGGTGCGGAAACTGCTGGCATAGAAGTTACTGAATAAAATGCCTTCTTTTGCGAATTTATCCATGTTGACAGCGACATTGGGCTGCCCGCCGAAAGTTTCCATCAGGTGTGTGGAGAAACTTTCGAGAATGATAAAGATGATATTCGGACGTTGGGTGTTCAATAATTGCGGGATGCTGTCTGTGGTTGTGACAGGCTTGTCGAGCATCGTTGCAAATAGTTCGTCCGCCACTTTCGGATCCATGAAGCGGAATTGCTTGTCGAAATTGGTCTGATGGGTAGCGGAGTACATGAAACTGAATGCCGGATTGATGGCGGCATGGTTCATCCGCTGATCCTGGCTGAAATATACTTTGCTCAAATTCATGGTCGATACGGTGAAACCGCCACGGATAGGAATAAAGAGGGCGGCTGTCAGCAACAGAAGTGCGAGAGAGACATTTTGTCGGCGATAGGGTATCTTCAATGGTTTTCTTTCGCGGATGAGCACCATATAGAATATGTAGTATAAGAGGGCGGCGTAGATAAACATCGCCAGTATGCCTAACAGGACAAACCAAAAGCTGACACTTGCCATAGCGTCTTTGGGCGAAGAGAAGAAATAGAAAATAGGGGTGGCATCCAGACGGAATCCCCAAAAGCCGTACAATCCGAGGTCAATGATAAAGATGCAAGCCATGACGAAAGCGATTATTCCGAAGTAGACTTGCCGGATGCGCCGGAGTATGGATGATTTTGTCCAGGCGGAAGCTATGAGTATAAATCCCGGAATGGCGGTGAGGTAGCCGGCGAGTGAAAGATCCAAAGGCAGTCCGTGCCACATGACACTGAAATAATCGCCGAAGGACACACCGCTATATAGTTCATGGTAGTAAACCATGAAGATAGGTTTTTGAAGAACGAACAGAAGGACAAACAAAAAATAGGTCGTGAGAAATTGTATAATTCTCTTTTTCATATCTGTAAACTTAAAAAGATTGAACGGATACAAAGTTACTATACTTTTCCTTATCTTTCTTATGATGTGATGTAAAACATACCTTTTTTTCCATATCTTTGCCCTAAATGTGACAAAAAATAAGGAATGAAATGGCTAAGATTGCAAAGAAACTAACAGATTTAGTGGGGAATACCCCCTTGATGGAACTTTCCGGTTATAGCGAAAAGTATGGTCTGAAACAAAATATAATTGCCAAACTGGAGTCTTTTAATCCGGCCGGAAGCGTAAAGGACAGGGTGGCTCTTTCGATGATTGAAGATGCTGAAGCACGCGGAGCGTTGAAACCCGGCGCAACAATTATTGAACCGACAAGTGGAAATACCGGTGTCGGACTGGCAATGGTGGCTACCATCAAAGGGTATCATCTGATATTGACTATGCCTGAAACGATGAGCCTGGAACGTCGGAATCTGTTGAAGGCACTCGGCGCTGAAATTGTGCTGACGGACGGATTGGGCGGAATGGCTGCTTCTATTGCCAAGGCAGAAGAGTTGCGTGATAGCATTCCCGGTTCGGTGATTTTGCAACAATTTGAAAATCCTGCCAATGCTGCCGCCCATGAACGTACGACAGGAGAGGAAATATGGCGGGATACGGATGGTGAAGTAGAGGTTTTTGTTGCCGGAGTAGGTACGGGCGGAACAGTTTGCGGGGTAGCCCGTGCTTTGAAGAAACACAATCCGGACGTTTATATAGTAGCGGTAGAACCGTCGTCGTCTCCTGTACTGGCAGGCGGGCAGGCAGCTCCGCATCGTATTCAGGGAATCGGGGCGAACTTTATTCCGAAATTGTATGACGCATCTGTGGTGGATGAAGTGATTGGTGTGCCCGATGATGAAGCGATTCGTGCCGGACGTGAATTATCGGCAACAGAGGGTTTGTTGGCAGGGATTTCTTCGGGTGCGGCGGTATATGCAGCCCGGCAGTTGGCAGAGCGTCCCGAGTTTCAGAACAAAAAAATCGTAGCGTTGTTACCTGATACGGGAGAGCGTTATTTGTCTACCGAGTTGTTTGCGTTTGACGCGTATCCGTTGGATTGATTTATTAATAATACCCGAACGATATGATAAGAATTATTATAGCATTGCTCTTTTGTTTTCCGGTTGCCATTTGTGCGCAGACTTATCAACAGTTGTCTGAAAAAGCAATCGAATGCATCGAGAAGGACAGTCTTCCCCAAGCTGAAAAACTTCTGCTTCAGGCATTGAAGTTAGAGCCGAAAAATGCAAAGAACGCCCTGCTCTTTTCTAATTTAGGATTGGTACAGCGCCGGTTGGGAGAGTTCGACAAGGCTTTGGAATCATATTCGTTTGCCTTGAACTTTGCTCCGTTGGCAGTACCCATTCTTCTTGACCGTGCTGCCATTTATATGGAAATGGGAAAGACAGACCGTGCTTACACGGATTACTGCCAGGTGCTTGACGAGGATAAACAGAACAAAGAAGCATTGTTGATGCGCGCTTATATTTATGTGGTTCGCAGGGATTATCCGGCTGCACGGATTGATTATAACCGCTTACTTGAGATTGACCCACAGAGTTACAGCGGCCGTTTGGGACTGGCTACCCTTGAACAGAAAGAGGGAAAGTTTCGTGAAGCTCTTGATATTCTGAACAAGATGATTGTGGAAGATCCTGATGACGCAATACTTTATGTCGCCCGTGCCGATGTGGAGCGTGAGATGAAACACGATGATTTGGCATTGGTGGATTTGGAAGAGGCTATCCGGCTGAACGCGTCATCGGCAGATGTTTATCTGTTGCGTGGAAATATCTATCTGACTCAAAAGAAGAAAGCATTGGCAAAAGCTGATTTTGAGAAAGCTATCTCTTTGGGAGTACCGCCTGCTGATTTGCACCAACAACTTCAACAGTGCAAGTAAAGCTATAATTAAGCAATTATATATTCCCGATTAGCATAAAGGAAAGCCCTTTATTATAAGAGTCGGTTCGTTCCACCTAGGTTTCCCTTTAGTTCCACTTGGGTAGGACTAAAGGGAAACCTAGGTGGAACTTAAAGACAACCACTGTGGAACGAATACTGATTAGTAAAGCGGCTCACTAATATATACTATGTGACTTACTAATATATGCTATCCAAGAATCTCTTTTATTCAACGAACTGCCTAATCAGCTTGACGAAGTCTTTTCCATATTTCTTTTTCTTATAGTCTCCGATACCACTGATTTCCCCGAATTCTTCAATGGTAGTAGGGCGTGAAATACTGAGCAAGTGCAAAACCTTGTCCGACAAGACAATATAGGCGGGCAGCGCTTCCTGGTCGGCAAGCTGTTTTCTTAGTCCTCGCAATGCTTCGAACAAATCCTCGCTTTCGCCGCCTGCCGCACCGAAGGGGAGTTCTTTGGCGATAACCACCTTCTTCTTTTTCCCTTTGGGAGTGGCAGCTTCTTCGTGGTGGATAACCACCAATGTTGCTTGTGTCCTTCCGAAAAGTATATCGCTTCCGCTTGACGTGATTTTGAGGTGGTTATTCTCATTATAAGCAATCTCGAAGTAGCCTAGTTGGAGCATTTGAAGCAGATAATCCTGCCAGTCGCGAGGTGGGATATCTCGCCCTGCACCAAATGTTTTAAGTTCCTGGTATCCTTTTCCGGTCACTTCCGCGGAGTAGCTTCCACGAAGAATATCAATCAATACACCTGTGCTGATTTGCTGCTCCGCACGTGCAATGGCGCTTAATGCTTTCTGCACGATAACCGTCCCGTCAAACCGTTGGGGAGGATTTTTGCAGACATCACAGTTGCCGCAATCTTCGGTAGTCGTTTCTCCGAAATAACTTAGCAGTATTCTTCTCCGGCAAATATCCGCTTCCGCATACTGCTGCATACGTTGCAGCTTTTCAATGTTGATACTTTGCTGGCTGCTTTCTGTGGCAAATTTGGTCAGTAATATCAAATCACCCAATGAATAAAACAATACAGTGTCACTTGGCAGACCGTCCCGTCCGGCACGTCCTATCTCTTGATAAAAACTTTCTATACTTTTAGGCAGATTGTAGTGGATTACCCAACGGACATTCGACTTGTCGATACCCATGCCGAAAGCAATCGTGGCACATACCACCTGAATCCGGTCATTGATGAAATCATCCTGCGTCTCGTCCCGTTGCTGCGCAGGCAATCCGGCATGATACACCCCGCAACGGATTCCCTGCTTCTGCAACATTTGGGCTACCGTCTCCGTCTTGCTTCGGCTCATGCAGTAAATGATGCCGCTCGCTCCCTCATGCCGACGGATAAAATCAAGGATAGCTTTATTCTTTTCCTTTGCCTGGAAACCGCGTTTTACCGTCAGGCTGATATTGGGCCGGTCGAAAGAAGAGATAAAGGTGCGGGGTTCGACAAGATGGAGTTGGCGGATAATGTCCCCGCGGGTGATTTTATCTGCGGTGGCAGTCAGGGCAACAATCGGTACTTGCGGGAATTGTTGATGAAGCACCCCCATTTGAGTGTACTCCGGTCGAAAATCGTGTCCCCATTGCGAAATACAGTGCGCTTCATCAATAGCGAACAGTGAAATATGCATATCTCGCAATAAAAAGTCTTTTTCTGCCAGTAATTTCTCCGGTGAAATGTAAAGCAGCTTCAAACGTCCCTCGATGCAGGCACGACGCAGGTTGGCGTTTTCCGTTTCGTCATTACTGCTGTTCAATGCTCCGGCGGCGACTCCGTTTGCCAACAATGCTTCCACCTGATCTTTCATTAATGAAATCAGCGGTGACACTACGACGGCAGTACCTTCGCAGAGCAGGGCGGGAAGCTGGTAACAGATTGACTTTCCCCCACCGGTAGGCATAAGCACTAACGCATCTTTCTTATTGAGAATGTGGCGGATGATATCTTCTTGCAAGGGACGGAAACTGTCGTATCCGAAATATTTTTTTAGAGTTTCTCTCATGGACGCTTGTTTTAACTTGCTGCAAAGGTACGTTTTTCTTTGACAATTTCCGCAATGTACGGATTTCAGTTTCCGAGATGAAATATAAAAAGGTTAAAGTTTCTTATTATTCGAGCTTATTCCCTCTTTTTCAAGGTTTTTGATTGTTTATTTAGAAAAAAAATGCACAAAATAATTGTGTGTTTAAAAAAAAAGTAAGACATTTGTAACATGTTACGTTGCAAATATGCGAGTACTAACAAATGAACAAACCCTAACCAGTTAATTCAATGAGTGATTTAGAGAACAAAAAATCGGAAGAAACTCCGAAAAAACGTCCCTACAATTTGAGGGAAAAGAAAGAAAAGAAGGCTGCATACAGGTCTTTAATCAGACCGGAATTGGCAGACGAGTTGTATGACAAGATACTGAATATCATCGTTGTGCAGAAAAAGTACAAGGATGCTGACTATTCAGCGAAAGATTTGGCGAAAGAGCTGAAGACGAATACTCGTTACCTTTCCGCAGTAGTGAACTCACGTTTCGGCATGAACTATTCTTGCCTGTTGAATGAATACAGAGTGAAAGATGCTTTGCATTTATTGACGGATAAGCGTTATGCCGACAAAAATGTGGAAGAGATTAGCGCTATGGTTGGCTTTGCAAATCGTCAATCTTTTTACGCTGCGTTTTACAAAAATGTAGGTGAGACTCCTAACGGATATCGCAAAAAACATTTGGAAAGTAAAAAGTAATTGCGCATTCCGAAATTAATCAAAAGGAATTACCTCTAAATGGAAGATTTTGGAGATAATTCCTTTTCTTATTTTTAATTAATCGATACTGGCATTATGAATAAACATCTTATTTCGATGGCGGTAGCTGCTACGATTCTGACGTCGTGCGGCGGAGCCAAAACAACAACTGCCGAGGCAGATAAATTTGATTATACAGTGGAACAATTTGCAGATTTACAGATTTTGCGTTATAAAGTCCCCGGATTTGAGGAACTGACGCTGAAACAGAAAGAACTGGTTTATTACCTGACAGAGGCTGCTCTGGAAGGAAGGGATATTCTGTTTGACCAGAATGGAAAATATAATTTGAGAATCCGACGGATGCTCGAAGCGGTATATACGAATTATCAGGGAGATAAAACGAATCCTGATTTCAAGAACATGGAAGTGTACCTGAAACGGGTATGGTTCTCCAATGGTATTCATCATCATTATGGAACGGAGAAGTTTGTGCCCGGCTTCTCGCAGGATTTCCTGAAACAGGCTGTGCTCGGACTTGATGCCAAGTTGCTTCCGTTGGCGGAAGGACAGACTGTCGGACAACTTTGCGATGAACTTTTCCCTGTTATCTTCGATCCGGCTATCATGCCGAAACGGGTGAACCAGGCAGATGGTGAGGATCTTGTACTGACTTCCGCTTGTAACTACTACGACGGGGTGACGCAGAAGGAAGCGGAAGATTTCTATGGCGCGATGAAAGACCCGAAGGATGAGACTCCGGTTTCGTATGGATTGAACAGCCGTTTGGTAAAAGAGAACGGTAAGTTGCAGGAGAAAGTATGGAAAGTAGGCGGACTTTATACGCAGGCTATCGAGAAAATCGTTTATTGGCTGAAGAAGGCTGAAGCAGTGGCGGAGAATGATGCGCAGAAAGCGGTTATCACCAAGCTGATTCAGTTCTATGAAACCGGTAATCTGAAGGATTTCGATGAATATGCCATCCTTTGGGTGAAAGACCTGGACTCGCGCATCGACTTTGTGAATGGATTTACGGAAAGCTATGGTGACCCGCTGGGAATGAAGGCTAGTTGGGAATCACTGGTGAACTTCAAGGATATTGAATCTACGCACCGCACGGAGATTATCAGTAGCAACGCGCAATGGTTTGAAGACCATTCTCCGGTAGATAAATCATTCAAGAAAGATGAAGTGAAAGGCGTATCGGCGAAAGTGATTACTGCCGCTATCCTTGCCGGCGACCTTTATCCGGCTACGGCTATCGGTATCAACCTGCCGAACGCTAACTGGATTCGTGCGCATCACGGTTCCAAATCGGTGACTATCGGTAACATTACGGATGCTTATAACAAGGCGGCTCACGGAAACGGGTTCAATGAAGAATTTGTGTACAGCGATACGGAAAGACAATTGATTGATGCCTATTCCGACCTGACGGATGAACTTCATACGGATTTGCACGAATGTTTGGGACACGGTTCGGGCAAGTTGCTTCCGGGTGTCGATCCTGACGCGTTGAAGGCTTACGGTTCTACGATTGAAGAAGCGCGTGCCGATTTGTTCGGACTCTATTATGTGGCTGATCCGAAACTGGTGGAACTGAAACTTCTGTCTTCTCCCGAGGCTTACAAAGCCCAGTATTATACGTATCTGATGAACGGCTTGATGACGCAGTTGGTACGTATCGAATCGGGAAACACGGTGGAAGAAGCACATATGCGTAACCGTCAGTTGATTGCCCGTTGGGTATTTGAAAAAGGGGCTGCCGACAAGGTAGTGGAACTGGTGAAGAAAGACGGAAAGACGTATGTCGTTATCAATGATTATGAAAAGGTGCGTGAGTTGTTCGGCGAACTGTTGGCTGAGATTCAGCGTATCAAATCGACAGGCGATTTTGAAGCTGCCCGTTCATTGGTAGAGAATTATGCGGTGAAGGTAGACCCGGCTCTGCATGCTGAAATATTGGAGCGTTATAAGAAGCTGAACCTGGCTCCCTACAAAGGCTTCGTGAATCCGAAATATGAATTGGTGACAGATGAAAACGGAAACATTACAGATGTCACGGTAGCTTATGATGAAGGCTATGTGGAACAAATGCTGCGTTACAGCAAGGATTATTCCCCGCTTCCTTCAGTAAACAATTAATCTGAAAATGGATATTAAAGAACAATTGAAAGATATCAAGACACAGCTCCGTCTCTCCATGAA
This sequence comes from Bacteroides congonensis, assembly GCF_900130125.1. Taxonomy (GTDB): domain Bacteria; phylum Bacteroidota; class Bacteroidia; order Bacteroidales; family Bacteroidaceae; genus Bacteroides; species Bacteroides congonensis. Next base: position 316,134 of record NZ_FQXY01000006.1, on the reverse strand, counting down.
CGGGGCTGTGTCCCAAAGTATGCGTGAAAAAGGGCTGGTGTACAAACTCAATTTCGGAGTGGAGCTGCCCCGCATCAAAATGATTGCCGAAGGTTATGAAAAGAACCACGACCTGGCGCAAGCCTTGTGGAAAGAGGAGATCCGCGAATGTAAGATTTTGGCGGGAATGCTTCAGCCGGTTGACACTTTCTATCCCGAAATCGCGGATATTTGGGTGGAAGATATCCGGAATATCGAAATCGCGGAACTGACTTGTATGAACCTTTTCCAAAACCTGCCTTATGCTCCTGCCAAGTCTTTCCACTGGATTGCCGATGAACGGGAGTATGTGCAGACTTGCGGTTTCCTGACTGCCGCCCGGTTGCTGATGAAGAAGGGGGATATGACCGAACGGGCTTCCGGTGAGCTGCTCGACCAGGCGATGTGCAGCGTTCATTCCGAAAGTTATCATGTGCGCAATGCAGCTTTGCTGGTGATCCGCAAATATATGCAGCATAGCGAAGAGCATGCTTTCCAAGTGTGCCGCATGGTGGAAGGGATGGCTGATTCAGCCGTAACAGGAGAACAGATGCTTTATAATATGGTGAAAGCGGAGACAGAATGACTGCTCTGATAAATATCAAAGAAATCCTTTTGCGTTCCGCAAAAAAGGCTTAACTTTGTTGGCGCTAATTTTGGCTGATGATGGAAACTCAAAACGTGAAAGATACAGTAAGGCAGATATTCACGGAATATCTCACGGCGAACGGGCATCGTAAGACTCCTGAACGATACGCCATACTCGATACAATCTATTCTATCGACGGCCATTTCGACATCGACATGCTCTATTCACGGATGATGGATCTGGAGAATTTCCGGGTAAGCCGGGCAACTCTCTACAATACCATTATTCTTCTTATCAATGCAAGGTTGGTCATCAAGCATCAGTTCGGTACTTCTTCCCAATACGAAAAATCATACAACCGCGAGACGCATCATCATCAGATATGTACGCAATGTGGTAAAGTGACCGAGTTTCAGAACGAGGATTTGCAGCATGCCATTGAAAATACGAAATTAAGCCGCTTCCAACTTTCTCATTACTCCTTATATATATATGGAGTATGCAGCAAGTGCGACAGGGCTAACAAAAGGAAGAAAGTTAATAATAATAACAATAAAAAAGAAAAATGAAAGTAGATGTTCTTTTAGGATTACAATGGGGCGACGAAGGTAAAGGAAAAGTAGTCGACGTTTTAACACCTAAGTACGATGTGGTTGCTCGTTTCCAGGGCGGCCCGAATGCCGGTCATACACTTGAGTTCGAGGGACAGAAGTATGTACTTCGTTCTATTCCTTCCGGTATTTTTCAGGGAAACAAGGTGAACATTATCGGTAACGGAGTGGTACTTGACCCGGCACTGTTCAAGGCAGAAGCGGAAGCTCTTGAAGCATCAGGCCATCCGTTGAAAGAACGTTTGCACATCTCAAAGAAAGCTCATCTTATTCTTCCGACACACCGTATCCTCGACGCCGCTTACGAAGCTGCCAAGGGGGACGCCAAAGTAGGAACTACCGGAAAAGGTATCGGCCCTACTTATACGGATAAAGTCAGCCGTAACGGTGTCCGTGTAGGTGATATACTTCATAACTTCGAACAGAAATATGCGGCTGCGAAAGCCCGCCACGAACAAATCCTGAAAGGTCTGAACTATGAGTATGACCTCACGGAACTGGAAAAGGCCTGGTTGGAAGGCATTGAATATCTGAAACAATTCCATTTCGTAGATAGCGAACATGAAGTGAATAATCTGCTGAAGGATGGCAAGAGTGTTCTTTGTGAAGGTGCGCAAGGTACGATGCTTGACATTGATTTCGGTTCATATCCGTTCGTGACTTCTTCCAATACGGTTTGTGCAGGTGCATGTACCGGACTGGGAGTGGCTCCTAACCGTATCGGTGAAGTGTATGGTATCTTCAAGGCATATTGTACCCGTGTAGGCGCAGGCCCGTTCCCATCAGAATTGTTTGATGAAACAGGAGATAAGATGTGTACATTGGGACATGAGTTCGGTTCGGTAACAGGACGTAAGCGTCGTTGTGGATGGATTGACTTGGTGGCGTTGAAGTATTCTGTGATGATAAACGGTGTTACCAAACTGATTATGATGAAGAGCGATGTTCTCGACACATTCGACACTATCAAGGCTTGTGTAGCTTACAAAGTGGATGGTGAGGAAATTGATTACTTCCCGTATGACATTACCGATGGCGTGGAACCTGTGTATGCGGAACTTCCGGGCTGGAAAACTGATATGACGAAGATGCAGAGCGAAGATGAGTTCCCTGAAGAATTCAATGCTTACCTGACTTTCCTGGAAGAACAGCTTGGTGTGGAAATCAAGATTGTATCCGTAGGGCCGGACAGAGCGCAGACTATCGAACGTTATACTGAAGAGTAACAAGCTGATAATTATATAGGGGGAAGGCGGAGTATCTTTATCTTCGCCTTTCTTATTCCCAACCTCTTGTTTCCTATTTTAACACACATAAATAATAACGCTTATGAAAACACGTTTTCTTTCTATCTTTTTACTGCTCGCCATGGGCATGAGTACATTTGCCCAATCTTCTTCTTATCAGCCAACCGAAGAAAATCTGAAAGCACGTCAGGAGTTTCAGGACAATAAGTTTGGTATTTTCCTTCACTGGGGACTGTATGCCATGTTGGCTACCGGTGAGTGGACTATGACAAACAACAATCTGAATTATAAAGAATATGCCAAACTGGCAGGTGGATTCTATCCTTCCAAGTTTGATGCCGATAAATGGGTGGAAGCTATCAAGGCTTCGGGGGCGAAATATATCTGTTTCACTACCCGCCATCACGAAGGCTTTTCCATGTTCGACACCAAGTATTCGGACTATAATGTAGTCAAGGCGACTCCTTTTAAGCGTGACATTGTGAAGGAACTGGCAGACGCTTGCGCAAAGCATGGAATCAAGCTTCATTTCTACTATTCTCACCTCGACTGGGCGCGTGAAGATTATCCTTGGGGGCGTACAGGACGCGGAACGGGACGTACAAATCCGCAGGGTGACTGGAAAAGCTATTATCAATTCATGAATAACCAGTTGACGGAATTATTGACGAATTATGGGCCGGTAGGTGCTATCTGGTTCGATGGATGGTGGGATCAGGATCAGAATAAAGACTTCGATTGGGAATTGCCTGAACAATATGCGCTGATTCATAAGCTCCAACCGGGATGCCTGATAGGTAATAACCATCATCAGACGCCTTTTGCGGGTGAAGATATTCAGATTTTCGAACGTGACCTTCCCGGTGAAAATTCGGCGGGACTTTCGGGACAGGATGTAAGCCACCTGCCTTTGGAGACTTGCGAAACGATGAATGGCATGTGGGGATATAAGATTACTGACCCTAATTATAAATCGACCAAGACATTGATTCATTATTTGGTGAAGGCTGCCGGTAAGGATGCCAATCTACTGATGAATATCGGCCCTCAGCCCGATGGAGAGCTTCCGGCGGTGGCAGTAGAACGTCTGGCGGAGATGGGAGAGTGGATGAAGCAATATGGCGAAACCATTTATGGAACACGTGGCGGTGCAGTTGCCCCGCATGACTGGGGAGTGACAACGCAGAAAGGAAATAAGCTCTATGTGCATATCCTTAATTTGAAAGACAAAGCGCTGTTTTTACCTTTGGCAGATAAGAAGGTGAAGAAGGCGGTGTTGTTCAAAGACCAGTCACCGGTTCGCTTTACCAAGACGAAAGCAGGTGTTTTGCTGGAGTTTGCCGATGTGCCGAAAGATATTGACTATGTGGTAGAACTTACAATTGACTAATTTTTAGCTAATTCTTCATAAAAGCAAGGGGAAACTATTCTGACATTGATAGTTTCCCCTTACTTTTGGCAAACAATTTGTTTATATAGATAGTGAGTAATAATTAAAATGAAAAGTATATGATGTCTTATTGGGTATTATTTATTGGAATTGCCGTAGTAAGTTGGCTGGTACAGATGAATTTGCAGAACAAGTTCAAGAAGTACTCCAAGATTCCTACCGGGAATGGCATGACAGGACGCGACGTAGCTTTAAAGATGTTGCATGACAATGGAATTTATGATGTACAGGTTACACATACACCGGGTCAGTTGACCGACCACTACAATCCCACTAATAAAACAGTGAATTTGAGTGAAGGGGTCTATGAAAGTAATAGTATAATGGCTGCTGCCGTAGCAGCCCATGAATGTGGACACGCTGTGCAGCATGCACGTATGTATGCCCCATTGAAAATGCGTAGTGCATTGGTTCCCGTTGTGAACTTTGCGTCTTCCATTATGACATGGGTTCTGTTGGGTGGTATCTTGATGATAAACACTTTCCCCCAATTGTTGTGGGCGGGTATTATCCTGTTTGCTATGACTACGCTGTTCAGCTTTATCACGCTGCCTGTGGAAATCAATGCAAGCAAGCGTGCACTAGTTTGGTTGAGTTCATCCGGCATTACTAATTCACGCAATCATGCACAGGCTGAAGATGCTCTTCGCTCTGCTGCTTATACGTATGTAGTTGCTGCGTTAGGTTCATTGGCTACGTTGGTTTACTACATCATGATTGCAATGGGTAGAAGAGACTAAGAGATGAAAAGAGGTGACGCGGATTTGCGCGACTTCTGACATTAGAATATAAAAGAACGTCTCCATGGCATTTGTAAAAGCTATGGAGACGTTCTTTTTGTATAGGCTCTTATTTATTCGTAATATGTATATTCACGTTCTTCATATAATACAGGTTTGTCATCAATGAATTTGATTCTCTTCTTCCAGTTACCATACTTGTCATTATAGAATTTATATACGAATTTTACAGGCGGTTCGTTGTTCACTGTTTCCGTGCCGGAAATAACTTCGCCACGGGTGCTGTATTGATAAGTATAATGACGCTCATTCCCGGGAGCGCCTATTTTCTCTTCCACCACTCTTCCACGGGCATTCCATATGCGTCTGACGGGCTCATATTCCATACCTTTGGCTTCTGCCGGAGCTACCTGCACTTCTTTGAGCATCAGATTTCCATATGGGTCATACTGGTTACGGATGTCGCTGTATTTTGAACCGTCTTTATTGAAACACAGTTCTGCGGTGCAGTTACCTTCTCCGTCATAGCGGAAAATGGTTTTGCGCTGCATTTCTCCATTGGCGTCCATCAATGCTTTGCTTTTTAATCTGCCCTCATCGTCGTGATACATTTGGTCGGTACTCTCTATCTTGCCAGTGGTTGATTTATGTATTTCTTTCTCGATGTAGCCGTTAATATCGTACACATATTCAGTGCTGCCTTCCGGGACACCGGCATCCGAAAAATGACTGGCGGCTGTTATCCGCCCATCCTTGTCAAATTTGTGAATAAAGAAAGTTCCTTTCTTCTGTCCTCTGTTGATGATGTCCGGCCCATTGGGAAGTGCTATGTATGAGGTTTGATATACGGATTTTACTTTTCCCTGAAGTAACAGCTTCTTGCAGTCGGTATCATCCTGTCCGGCATACTCAATGTGGCGCATGACAATAAATTCGGGAGTGGCTCCGTTATATTCCGTACGTTTTGTCCAGTTGCCATACATATCATAGGCAGTATCCACTCTTTTACTTCGTGGGGCATTATATCTTTCAAATACGCTTCCTTCTGAATAAAGTTTCAATGGTATCGTATCTTTTTTGAGTAATTTCCGGTTACCGGGATTTCCGTTTTTATTCAGTGTACTTTCTTCGATGACTTCTGTCACTTGTCCCAGGTCGTCATAGAAGATATTCACGCTTTCCTGATAGGATGTCACTTGTTGGTCTTTTATACGGACGCTGGTTCCTTTGTGGATTCTTTGTACCACTAATCCCGCTTCGTTGCGTATAATGGTATCTATGCCCACAACCTTTTGTTCAGGATTCAGGTGGTGCTTCCCGTTCCTTCTTCCTGATGAATCATAGTAGTATTGATAAACATCTGTAATTCCGCCTTGCTTGATGGATGCTATGATTTCTTCTTTCACATGACCGTCTTTGTCATAAACATAAATGATTTTTTTATCGGCACTGCCATCCGGCTTTAATGAGTTCTCCGCTATTTTTCTTCCGTGACGATTGTATCTTACGAAGTGTATTTGGTCTACGATAGCGCCCGGCGTCCATGCGGTATCTTTTTGCACCGCCCGATGGACGGTTGTACGCGTGCTTTTGAATAGTGGAGCATCCTGCATCTTATTTTGTGCCGGTGCCGATGTCGTTATCAGCGAAGCAACCGTGAAAAGAATACCTATTGCCCGCATCGGGTAAATAATAGTGTTGTTCATCATATTAGTGAGTTTTATTGTTTTTGGGCTTCTGATGTCGCCCTTTGTTTTGAGAATTTGTATTACTTGTTTGGGTATTTGTATTACTTGGGGTACAATATTGATGATTTTTTCAGATATATGCAAGCGTTGCTCGGAAATTTGCAGTAAATTTGCGCAATTAAAATTATAAACAGTAATATTATGGCAGCAAAACCAAGTATTCCTAAAGGAACTCGTGACTTTTCGCCGGTAGAGATGGCGAAGCGTAATTATATATTCAATACGATTCGTGACGTATATCATTTGTATGGATTCCAGCAGATAGAGACTCCTTCGATGGAGATGCTTTCTACGCTGATGGGAAAGTACGGTGATGAAGGGGATAAACTACTCTTTAAGATTCAGAATTCGGGAGATTACTTTTCCGGGATAACTGACGAAGAACTGTTGAGCCGCAATGCTGCCAAGTTGGCAAGTAAGTTTTGTGAGAAAGGGTTGCGTTATGACTTGACAGTACCTTTTGCGCGTTACGTGGTGATGCATCGTGATGAAATCACTTTCCCGTTCAAACGTTATCAGATCCAACCGGTGTGGCGTGCCGACCGTCCGCAGAAGGGACGTTACCGTGAATTTTATCAATGTGACGCGGATGTGGTAGGCAGTGATTCTTTGCTGAATGAAGTAGAGTTGATGCAGATTGTCGATACGGTGTTCAGCCGTTTCAATATCCGTGTGTGCATCAAGATTAATAACCGCAAGATTCTTTCCGGTATTGCCGAGATTATCGGTGAGTCGGAAAAGATTGTCGATATAACCGTTGCCATAGATAAACTGGATAAGATCGGTTTGGATAACGTAAATGCCGAGTTGAAAGATAAAGGCATCAGCGATGAGGCTATCGCTAAGTTGCAGCCGATTATCCTTCTTAGCGGAACGAATACGGAGAAACTGGCGACATTGAAGAATGTATTGTCTGCCAGTGAAGTGGGAATGAAGGGAGTGGAAGAAAGCGAATTCATTCTGAATACATTGGAAGCAATGGGACTGAAGAATGAAATCGAACTTGACCTGACTTTGGCTCGCGGACTGAACTACTATACAGGTGCTATTTTTGAAGTAAAAGCGCTGGATGTACAAATCGGTAGTATCACAGGTGGCGGCCGTTATGATAACCTGACCGGTGTATTCGGTATGGCAGGAGTATCGGGCGTCGGTATTTCTTTTGGTGCAGACCGTATCTTCGACGTATTGAATCAGCTCGACCTTTACCCGAAAGAAGCTGTGAACGGAACGGAAATCCTGTTTATCAACTTCGGTGAAAAGGAAGCTGCCTTCTCTATGGGAATCCTGGCTAAAGTACGCGCAGCAGGTATTCGTGCGGAGATTTTCCCGGATGCTGCCAAGATGAAGAAACAGATGAGCTATGCCAATGCGAAGAATATTCCGTTTGTAGCTATCGTAGGTGAAAACGAGATGAATGAGGGCAAAGTAATGCTGAAGAATATGGAGACGGGAGAACAGAACCTTGTTTCGGCAGAAGAATTGATTGCTGCTGTGAAGAAATAAGCGGAGATAATAGATAAATAAGGATATAATAAAAGGTGTCGTTGACTGTAGAATCAGCGACACCTTTCTTATTTTAGAGATTGTATCTTATTTTAAAGATTGTAAGTTTCGGAACGTTATAGATAAATTATAGCGGAATTGCCATCAGGATTACAAATGACGTTCCGGATACAACTCATTCCACCATTCGGGACGGTCTTGCAACCAACGTGCAAACCAGGCCATGATGGAATTATGCCATTTGATACGTTTATCGTAATCAGAAATGAAATGGTTTTCACCATCTACTGTGATAAACTCTACCGTCTTACCTAATATCTTCAGCGCATTGAAAAGCTGGATACTTTCCCCGATAGGTACATTTGTATCAACAGTTCCATGCAGTAATAACAACGGAGTGTTAATCTTGTCGGCATTGAACAGAGAACCTTGCTTGGTGAACAGTTCCGGATTCTTCCAGGGATAGCTGTCGGCAGCCGCAATCGCATTGTATGAATATCCCCAGTAACCTTCTCCCCAATAACTGGTCACGTCACTGATTCCTGCGTGAGATACGGCGGCAGCGAAGATATCGGTTTGAGTCTGCAAGTATTGAGTCATGAATCCACCGTAAGAAGCACCGATACATCCGATTCGTTTCGCGTCCACAAACGAGTGTTCTTTGCAGAACTGTTTCGTTCCTTCGATAATATCATCGGCAGTACGTTTTCCCCAGGCATTGACGTGGCGTGCGGAAAACTCCTGTCCGAAGCCGATAGTACCGCTAGGCTGAATGACATATACTACATAATCACGTGAAGCGAACAGTTGTGCGCAATATGGATTTCCGATGCCACGTGTCGTAGGAGTGGTTCCACCATAATAATAGACAATCATAGGATACTTCTTGTTCGGGTCGAAGTCGGGTGGGAGACACATTTTTCCGGTGATAACCGTTCCGTCTGAAGCAGTGAAGTTCCAAGGCTCTGTTTTGCCTAATTCTATTTTATCCAAAATCGGTTTCATCGGGTCGGACAGCAGGCGGGAAGTCTTTTTCTTTATATCGTACAGATAGGCAGCCCCTGAACTTGTATCCGACTGACCGATATAGGCGGCAATAGCCGGATTATATTCTGATAAGCTGAAAGCACTGATAACATCCTCTTCCAGGTTCAGTTTCTCGAAGTTTCCGTTTTTCGGAGAATAGCGGTAGATGTTCTTGCAGTCGCCGTCATCCGTGTTGAAGTAGATGCATCCGTCACCGCGATTCCATTGAAGCGGACTTACGGTAGGGTTGAAATCTTTGGTTATCGGCTGAATTTTGCGGGTAGCCAAGTCCATGATAAAGGCTTGCGTATCGAAATCATTAGCTATGGGATGATTGCCGCAATTCTTGCCGATGCCGCCGAATGCTTCGGGGCTTGCGGTCAGTAACAACTGTGTTCCATCCGGTGAATAACTGGCACCGCCCAGGAATCTTTCGTTTTGGAAGAGAGTATCTACTTTCAGAGTCTCTAAATCTACGATATAGAGAGAAGACAGGGAGAAAGGACGCTGGGTGATATTTTCTTTGGAAGTGCTGTATATCATATACTTTCCGTCAGGAGAAATATCCTGTAAGTAAGTACTGTGATTGCCATAAGTCAGCCGTTCGGAAACTCCGTTGGCTATGTCGTACTTAGCCAGGAAACTGCGTCCACGGGTATTAGGAATACGGTCTGCCGGACTTACAATACGGCGGAGAGCGCCTTCTTCCTTTTCCCCTTCTTCCCTGGGATAGTAAATAAGGAAGTCTTCATTGGGCGACCAGGTGAAACCTTGTTCGGGTATTCCTTTTAAAATCACTTCTTCTTGAAGGGTGGCGGGATTGAGGGCAATTACGTCATTTCCGCTTAGTGCCGTAACTGTATAATACAACTTGTCGCTTTTCGGCATCCATCGCATGCCGTCTCTTACGTTGTCCAAAAGAACCTTTCCGGTTTTTAAGTCGCTGAGTTTGCAATACGTGCGTGAACGTTTGGCGGAATGATTATCCCAATAGCGGGTTAATAAATACTTCCCGCTGGGAGAAACGGCGACAGAAATTGTCCGGTTTCCATACACTGTATTGTCGAGTGAGAAGCGTTGCTTGGCATCGGGAGTAAGTGTGCAGGCGATTTCCTTGAGTTTATCGTCTTTAATCAATTCACATTTCAAGGTAGGGGCGGCTTTGTCTTCCGAAGCGGAAAGCAGTTTGAAAGTAATTTCATAATCGCGTTCCGGCTCCATAGTGATGGCTATTTCGCGGGATGAGGCGGAAGTTATGCTGTCTTCGGCGGCGTCTTTCGTCTGTTTGGAAACTCCGTCAATAAACATTTCCCAACGGACGGGAGAAGTTACTTTCAGTTTTCCTTTTAGGAAACGTTCTGCACGTATTTGTGTTTTAAACAAGTAGAGCTTGTTGTTTTGCCCTGCTTTTTCAAAACTTAGATAGCCTGCCGTATCGACAGTCAATGTTTGCATCTGTGCGTCCGGTAAGTCCAGTACTACCGGAGTTTTGAGCAACATCTTTACAGAATGTTTTTCTCCTTTCGGGTTAATGCTGTCGTTCATGATAGGGGTACGGATTTCGATAGCATTTCTTACTTTGTACTCTGTCAGTTTCTCTTGTGCCTGTGCTTGCAAAGCAAGCCCGGTCGCCAGAAAAATGGTAAAGACCATTCTTTTCTTTTTCATGTGTTGTAAATTAATAAAGAGGTTAATAATAGATTCGGACAAATGTAAGGATTCTGATTTTAGCATACAACTAAATAGCTTCCTTTTTAGTATTCTATTTGATTTAGTATTCCATTGAGATAAGCAATGGCTACTCCGTAATTTGTCATGGGAATATGCTGCTCCCGTGCACGGTCGATGCGGCTGAGTACATATTTGCGGTTGAACATACATGCTCCGCAATGGATAACCAAAGAATAAGGAGTTAAATCCTGAGGGAAATCCGTTCCGCTTACAATATCAATTTGTAGTTTCTCACCGATTCTCTTTCGTAATAAACGCGGAAGTTTCACTCTTCCTATATCTTCGGAAAGGGGAGCGTGCGTACAAGCTTCCGCTATCAGTACGCGTGACGATTCCGTCAGGCTTTCAATGGCGGCTGCACTTTCTACATAATAATGAATATCCCCCTTGTATCCGGCAAAGAGAACCGAGAAAGAAGTCAGTTTACTTGCTTCCGGTTTCTGTTCATAGACAGTTCTAAAGACTTGCGAATCGGTGATGATTAACTTCGGCGGGCGGGCGAGAGCTTGCAAGGTTTCCGAAAGTTTGTCGGTGGTACAAGTCATTACAAGACATTTTTTATCCAATAGTTCACGGATAGTCTGCACTTGAGGCAGGATAAGCCTGCCTTTAGGCGCCTGAATATCCTGCGGCATGACTAGCAATACGAGGTCATTCTCTGCGACAAGAGCTCCGGTGATACTTTGCTGCCCGAAGTCCGAAGGAAGTTTTTCAAGAATCGCCTGTCGGATTTCCTCGATTCCTGTTCTTTCTTTCGCGCTGACAAGCAACGGGCGCTGGTTATATTGCAGTTCAATACGTGCAGCCAACGTATCAATATTTTTACGTATATCAATTTTGTTCAGTATGAGGATGACGGGAATATTCTTCTCTTTCAGTTGCTTCAATATTTCGTGTTCCGGTTGCTCCGTTTTTTTGTTTTCACAAGAGAACGAGTCATCTTCACAAAGCAACAAGGCAATGTCCGTCTTTTCAATCGCTTTCAATGTCCGGGCGATACGCATTTCTCCAAGTTCCCCCTCGTCGTCGAATCCCGGAGTATCCATAAAAAGACAAGCCCCGATGCCGTGAACTTCCATTGCCTTGGAAACAAGGTCGGTCGTTGTACCGGGCGTATTCGAGACGATAGCGGTATCCTGTCCTGTCAGCGCATTGATAAGAGAAGACTTGCCGCTGTTCCGTCTACCGAAAAGGGCTATATGAAGTCTGTTGGCATTTGGGGTATCTGTTAAGCTCATATTCTTTCTATATTTTAATTAGTCTCCATCCGCATGGAAATTTGGCAGGGCACCTTGCCCTAAAACCTGAAGTCTCTTTTGCCTTCAGCGATGGCTTTAAGATTCCGGATGGCTATTTCTCTGATTTTAGGGTTAGGGATTCGTTCCGTTTCATTCAGAATAAGTTCCAAACCATTTCGGCGCGTATCTTCCGAAGCATAATCTTCCAGGTATTCTTTCAAAGTCATTAAGGCATTCGGAGCGCAGCAATTGGCTATCTGACCGGATTTGACTAAAGACATAAACCGGTCGCCCGTTCTTCCTTCCCGATAACAGGCCGTGCAGAAACTGGGGATATGGCCAAGTTCGAGCAACCAGTTGACTACCTCGTCCAATGTCCGTGTATCGCTTACATCGAACTGGGCGGAATTATTATCAGGCAATTCTTTTTCCGCATATCCGCCCACACTGGTACGTGAACCGCCACTGATTTGCGAAATACCCAGTTCGAGCACTTTCTTCCGGGATTCCTGCGACTCACGGGTGGAAATAATCATTCCCGTATAAGGAACCGCAATGCGGATTACAGCTACAATCTTGCTGAATATCTCATCGGAGATAGCATCCGGGAAATCTCCCGCGTCAATATCATCTGCCGAGCAAATGCGCGGAACGCTAATCGTATGAGGGCCTACACCGAACCGGGCTTCCAGATGCTCGGCATGCATCAACAAGCCTGTAAAGTCATACCGATACGTATTCAGACCGAAAAGAACGCCTATTCCTACATCATCAATTCCCCCTTCCATGGCACGATCCATCGCTTCGGTATGATAGGCATAGTTGCTTTTCGGGCCGGTGGGGTGGAGATTTTCGTAGTTTTCTTTGTGGTAGGTTTCCTGAAATAAGATATATGTGCCGATACCCGCTTCCTTCAGGCGGCGATAGTTCTCTACCGTAGTGGCGGCGATGTTGACGTTTACCCGCCTGATTGCGCCGTTCTTGTGCTTGATGCTGTAAATTGTCCGGATAGACTCAAGGATATACTCTATCGGATTCAGTGACGGATGCTCCCCGGCTTCGAGAGCCAGACGCTTATGTCCCATATCCTGTAAGGCAATCACTTCCCTTCGGATTTCTTCCTGCGTCAGTTTCTTGCGTGCGATAGTCTTGTTCTTGGCATGATACGGGCAATATATACAACCGTTTACGCAATAATTCGACAAATAAAGCGGTGCGAACATCACGATGCGGTTGCCGTAAAACTTCTGTTTGATTTCTTTGGCGAGATGAAAGATACGTTCTATCAGGTCAGGTTGGTTACATTCCAGCAGGACGGCTGCCTCACGGTGGGTCAATCCCTTGCACAGGGCAGCTTTTTCAATAAGTTGTTCAATCAGTGCACGGTTATCCTTGTTGTTTTGTGCGTATTCCAGTGTATCCAGAATCTCCTCGTGGTGGATAAACTCTTCCGCTTTTGATGAATCTGCTTGGTATATCATAATTCTGTTGTATTAAAGTCACCTCTTTCGGTGGAAATCTCGTAGCCGATGGCGTGCAGTTGCTTTTGTAGCGTGGCCAGTCCTTCGGCGGATTCTGCTCCGAGTGAAGCCTTGTCATTGTATAGTTCATATTTCTTCCGTTCTTCACGGGGGGACAGATTGGGCATGACTACATTCGCTCCTGCCAATATTCCCCGTTCCCTGCCATCAGGAGCAAGTGTGGCCAAAGCCGTTGTTGCCGGAATCAGTGCGGTCGGATGCATCAGGCGGAAGATGGATAATAAAAGAAGGGTCTGCTCCACCGTGCCGGCGGGATATCCGGCAAAAGGCGTGTCATGGTGGGGCAGGAAAGGGCCGATGCCAATCATTTCAGGGTGAAGCCTTTCTATAAACCGGATATCTTCGATGATATGCTCCACCGTTTGTCCGGGGCTGCCGACCATGATTCCTGTTCCCGTCTGATAACCGATATCCTTTAAATCCTGCAAGCATTGCAAACGTCGTTTGCCGGACATTTCTGCCGGGTGCAGTTGCCCGTAATGCTGTTCGTTGTAGGTTTCGTGACGGAGCAAATAGCGGTTGGCGCCTGCCCGGAAGAAACGTTCATACACATCGCGCGGCTTTTCGCCAAGCGACAGGGTGATAGCGCAATCCGGATAATTCTGACGGATGGCGGAGACTGTTTTTTCTATCCGGTCGTCCGTCAAGGCAGGGTCTTCCCCGCCTTGCAGTACAAAAGTACGGAATCCCAGGTCATAACCTTGCTTACAGCAATCCAGGATACTTTCCACGGTCAACCGGTAACGTTCGATATTCGGGTTTCCTTTTCGGATACCGCAATAATAACAGTTATTCCGGCAGCAGTTGCTGACCTCAATCAGGCCACGGATATAAATCTTGTTTCCAAAGTGGAGCAGACTTACTTCCCGTGCCTGCCGGTTGATGGTTCGCAGGGTTTCTGCGTCACATTCAGTCAACAGTTGCCGGAGTTCTTCCTGCCGGAGTGTCCTTTCCTTCCGTAATTTATCTATCCATTGTTTCATAGCTCTCTTTCCGTTTGAGAAGCTCCTGTGCCAGTTGGCGACGTCCTGAAACAATGTCATTGTGCGTACTCGGCCCGGTGATACATCCACCTTCGCAAGCCATCACTTCAATAAACTGCCCGGCAGCTTTTCCTGTCTTGGCACAAGCACGTAGCAGAGCTATATTCTTCTTGTTAATGTCCGATACCTGTATCGCATTAATTTTCTCCGCTTCCTCTTTCAGATAAGCCTTGACCGCTCCCATCACGCCGCCTGCCTGGGCAAAACCGTGTGCTTCGCGAACGGAAGTATGCAATACGGAAAACTCCTGCATCTGCTCCAACTGAATATCCAGTCCGTCGAGGATAGAACCCACTTCTTCAAACGTCAGAATGTAGTCCACGGCTTCATCGCGGCGTACTTCCTTGCGTTTAGCCACGCAAGGGCCGACGAATACGATTTTTGCGTCCGGATGTTTCTCTTTGGCAATCCGTGCCGCATAATACATTGGTGAACCGGTGGTGGATACATAAGGTTTCATACCCGGAATATGTTTCTCTACCAATTCTATATAAGAAGGGCAACAGGAAGTAGTCATGAAACTCTGTCCCTCTTCCAGTTTCTCCAGTAATTCATGGGCTTCGTTGCTGGTAGTCGCCATGGCGCCTTCGGCCACCTCGATTACATCGGTGAATCCTATTTCCTTGAAAGCGCCATATACCTGTCCGATGGAAGTCTTGAACTGTCCGAGAATGGACGGAGCGATGATGGCAACCATCTTTTCTCCTTTCCGAATCCGTTGCAGCACATCGAAAGTCTGTGAAATCTCGAAGATAGCACCGAACGGACAGGCATTCATACACTTACCGCAATAGATACATTTGCTTTCGTCGATATGTTCTATGCCATGTTCATCTTTACTGATAGCCTTTACCGGACAAGCTTCCTCGCAAGGCACAGGAATATACACAATAGCATGATAAGGACAGCTCTTGTGACAAATGCCGCAACTGATACATGTGTCATGGTCAATCATGGCCTGACCGTTTTTCTTGAAACGTATCGCATCCTTCGGACAGTTCATGTAGCAACTGCGGGCTACACAGCCACGGCAAAGGTTCGTTATTTCATAATTGATTTGTACGCAGGAAGAACATGCTTCGTCAATGACGCACATGATATTCTCCTTTTCCGGTTCGGGACGACTCAACGCCATGCGTGCGTAATCGGAAAGCGGGGTCACTTCATCGTGTTCGTCTGTCATATCCAGTCCCATCAGCGGAAAAGTCTTGTATCTCCACACCGCCCGTTCTTTGTGTATGCAGCAACGTCCCAACGGTTTTGATTTCCGCGGACTCAGCTCAATCGGGAGTCGGTCTATCTTTTCTACCAACTGGTCGTTTTTCCAGAGTCTGACAAGGTCAGCCAGCAATTTGTGCCGGACAATCATAATATTATTCGTAAATGCCATATTGTAATAAAGAGGTTGTTAGTTAGCCGGTGCAAAGATACGAACAGAATTTCAATATTTAAGTCTTTTGTAACATTCTTGTCATTTTTTTGTAGCCCCCGTGCGTTATCTTTGTAGTAGACAAAAAAAGGAGAGGAGACAGAGGTATGAGTAGCAGTATTTTAGAACAACGCAGCCGGTTTGCAATGATTGGCGCGCTGATGGTTATTATCAGCTTGATGTTTTTATTCTATATGGGAAGTTCACTGGTTAGTTCGACCAAGAAATACCTGGAACAAATACAGGGGATAGAGATTACCTGTATCGACATAGACGAATAAAAGATAGAAAACAGGAAAAGGTGTGGTATTCCGGTGAAAACTATGAAATCATGCAGTCACTGAATGCCGCTCCGCTTTGGAAATATATGGCTAACCTATAATCTTTAATCATCATCATATGAAACTGTATTGTTGATTATCAATCGTTTGCAGTTTCCTTTCGTTTCTAATAATGGAAACTCTCGTATCTCTACGAGGGAACGCCCGTTTCCCTACGGGGATACAGTCGTATCTCTACGAGGAAACTGGCGTTTCCCTATGGGGAAACGGACACTCATCTTATAGGATATAATTCTTTATCTTGTATCTACAGATTATTCTATCTGTTGTTCCAGATAGTATCGAATCGTTTATCAGTCATTATTATGTTGTTTCTTATGTATTAATACCTGATTCCTCAACTATTAATGTTTGGGATGTAGGGTGTTAATACTTGACGGGATAACTGTTAATACTTTGAACATCAGATATTAATGGCTTGAAGTACGTGTAGGCAGGTATGAGGGTAAATTTTACTATCAGGGTGCTCTCATAGGGTGCTCTCATAGCTGAAATGCTGATGGATAAAGGTTTTGAGACGATTTATGAGAGTATGAGGGCAAAAACGATGAAAACTTTTTTGTGGAGATGGTGATAATAATGATTATAACACTTCTTTTATGTAATCTGATTGTTTGAATTTTATTCTAATACAAAAACAATAGTCTCATTTACCGGAGCCCAGTCATAAATGAATTTGGCGTGGGAAGTTGCATTTCGTACACACATATGAGAGCGTGGAGTTGTTCCTAATGACGGACTGTATTCTATCAGCGTCTTGCGGGGAGCATTGACAGGTACTCCATGAATATAGGCTCCATCCGTGAAACGGCTGGCATAAGGCGCATAACCGCCTGTCTCTTTCGAACCGTCTTTGAGAAATACCATTTTGGCCTTCTTTTCCTGTAATACAAACATACCTAAAGGAGTTTCCTGCGCATATGGCGGAAGGTGGCGTCCGGTAGTGGAGGGATTCATGCTGCGCACTATCCATTCCCCTTTTCCACTACGTTCAAGAGAGGTGATATTCTGATTGTGCCGGTCTACGAAAACAGCTTTGTTGAATACAATCGTATCTCCGATAACTTTCACATATTTCTTGGGAATCATCCACTCGTCCCCCGTGAATATCGGCTCCGCTTTGACAAACTTTTCTCCGTCTTCTATAAAACGGGTCAGTTCACCGTCCTGACCGTAACGCTCGGCTACTAATGTGTCAGTGAGCAGATAGAGTGGGACAGATTGATACCGCTCCACTCCGAGAGTGTCTGCCACTCGTCCGTAAGCATTTCTCTTGAAACTCCTTACAAGGGGAGCTTCCCCGTTCCTGTTCTTATAGTTCTGAAGGATAGCCCATGTAGTGGGTTGTAGCTGTATATTCTCAAGCAAGGCCAACCGTTCTTTTATTTTATCCCATTGAAACTGTCGGGTAGTATCTTTATAAGGATAGGTATCATCCAGTGTATATTTGTCATAGAGTAAATCTTTGGTGAGTTGTATCTGTTCCCCTGTCAGCTTTTTAACGACAGGTTTAACGGCGGTTTCAGTAATCGTGTCCTGTATTAATGAATCCGATGGCTGGATTTCGGCAGACGAAACCTCTCCTGTACGCGAATTGCAGGAGCAGAAGATGCAAGAGGCGATAAGTATGCCGGATGCTATTTTATTCATATTATTAGTACAATGCATTAAATGGTCTGTTTACGAATATACGTCATTATAAGGAATAAACCTTTTATTTTGTTTAAAAAGTATGGAACAAATATACTTTTTTGCCAGATGGTATGGGTTGTCAGTCATTTTGTCAGTCAATTTCTGACAAAGAATCATTTATCTACTTTGGCACGCTTTTCGCAATGTCTTTAGCGTTCCGCCTGAGAAAGACGGATAGTATCTACTATTAAATGTATAACTAAAATATAAAAAAAGTAACTATGAACATTAAACCATTAGCAGACAGAGTGCTTATTCTCCCTGCACCTGCAGAAGAAAAAACAATTGGTGGTATCATTATTCCTGATACAGCAAAAGAAAAACCTTTGAAGGGTGAAGTTGTGGCAGTAGGTCACGGTACGAAAGATGAAGAAATGGTATTGAAAGTAGGCGATACGGTTCTTTATGGCAAATATGCCGGAACAGAACTTGACGTTGAAGGTACTAAATATCTTATCATGCGTCAGAGCGATGTTCTCGCTGTTTTGGGTTAATTAATAATAGTAAATCATAAATCTTTAAATAGTAAATAAAGAGATGGCAAAAGAAATATTATTCAATATCGACGCCCGCGACCAATTGAAAAAAGGTGTTGATGCTTTGGCAAATGCAGTAAAAGTAACGCTTGGCCCGAAAGGACGTAACGTTATCATCGAGAAGAAATTTGGTGCGCCTCACATCACCAAAGACGGTGTGACAGTAGCAAAAGAAATCGAATTGGCAGACGCTTATCAGAATACAGGTGCGCAGTTGGTAAAGGAAGTTGCTTCCAAGACAGGTGACGATGCCGGTGACGGTACAACTACCGCAACCGTTCTCGCTCAGGCTATCGTAGCTGAAGGTTTGAAGAACGTAACTGCCGGTGCAAGCCCGATGGATATCAAACGTGGTATCGACAAGGCCGTTGCCAAAGTGGTGGAATCAATCAAATCACAGGCTGAGACGGTAGGTGACAACTATGACAAAATCGAACAGGTTGCTACCATATCTGCAAACAATGACCCGGTAATCGGTAAATTGATTGCTGACGCTATGCGTAAAGTTTCTAAAGACGGTGTTATCACTATCGAAGAAGCGAAAGGTACTGACACTACTATCGGTGTAGTGGAAGGTATGCAGTTCGACCGTGGTTATCTGTCGGCTTACTTCGTGACTAATACGGAAAAGATGGAATGTGAGATGGAAAAACCTTACATCCTGATCTACGACAAGAAGATTTCTAACCTGAAAGATTTCTTGCCTATCCTCGAACCGGCTGTACAGACTGGTCGTCCTCTGTTGGTAATCGCAGAAGATGTAGATAGCGAAGCGTTGACTACACTGGTAGTAAACCGTCTGCGTTCTCAGTTGAAGATTTGTGCTGTGAAAGCTCCGGGCTTCGGCGACCGTCGTAAAGAAATGCTTGAAGATATCGCTATCCTGACAGGTGGTGTTGTTATCAGCGAAGAAAAAGGCCTGAAACTGGAACAGGCTACTATCGAAATGTTGGGTACTGCCGACAAAGTAACTGTTTCTAAGGATAATACTACTATCGTAAACGGTGCAGGAAACAAGGACAGCATCAAGGAACGTTGCGAGCAAATCAAGGCTCAAATCGTTGCAACCAAGTCTGACTATGACCGTGAGAAATTGCAGGAACGTCTGGCTAAATTGTCAGGTGGTGTAGCTGTTCTTTACGTAGGTGCTGCTTCTGAAGTGGAAATGAAAGAAAAGAAAGACCGCGTAGACGATGCATTGCGTGCAACTCGTGCTGCTATCGAAGAGGGTATCATCCCGGGCGGTGGTGTAGCTTACATCCGTGCTATCGACAGCATCGAAGGTATGAAGGGTGACAATGCCGATGAAACAACCGGTATTGGTATCATCAAACGTGCCATCGAAGAACCGCTTCGCGAAATTGTTGCCAACGCTGGTAAAGAAGGTGCAGTAGTTGTTCAGAAAGTACGTGAAGGAAAAGGTGATTTTGGTTACAATGCCCGCACGGACGTTTACGAAAACTTGCACGCTGCCGGTGTGGTAGACCCTGCTAAGGTTGCTCGTGTAGCTTTGGAAAATGCAGCTTCTATCGCTGGTATGTTCCTGACTACTGAATGTGTTATCGTAGAAAAGAAGGAAGACAAACCTGAAATGCCGATGGGCGCTCCCGGAATGGGAGGTATGGGCGGAATGATGTAATTCCGGTTTCCTTTGAATGAATATAAGAGTCGCTTCCGGATTTCCGGAAGCGACTTTTTTGTTATTTACTGCTCTGAATCTTTAAAGATTCTCTCTGCAATCCATCTATTTTGTAAGTAAGTGTTTTCAAAACATCTTCGCTTTTTATTTTGTTTGTTTTTCTACTTGTATTCTTGATGCCAAGAATACTTCGTATATTTAGATTCAAATTTATTAATAAAAAGTGAGATGTTGAAAGTATTAACATTTATGAAGCAAGTAGCCAACAGGTTACAGGTGGAGGGAAACTTTGGTACTGCGCACGTCTATCGTAGCAGTCTGAATGCCATCATTGCTTATCGTGGGAAAAGCGACTTTGTTTTTAGTGAAGTGACTTCGGAGTGGTTGAAAGGGTTCGAAGTCCATCTTCGTAATCGTGGGTGTAGTTGGAATACGGTTTCCACCTATATGCGTACCTTTCGTGCCGTTTACAATCGTGCGGTTAATCTTCGAAAAGCCCTCTATGTTCCGTATCTGTTCCGTTTCGTTTACACCGGGACACGTGCCGATCATAAACGTGCCCTGGCTGATGATGACATGAAGAAGATCTTTGTTAATTTGTCCCGGAAACCGGGAGTATCGTTGCCTGTCCGTCAGGCTCAAGAGTTATTCATTCTGATGTTTCTGCTCCGTGGTATGCCGTTTGTCGATCTTGCTTATTTGCGCAAGAGTGATTTGCGTGATGACGTAATTACGTATCGCAGACGTAAGACGGGACATCCACTGTCAGTGACATTAACTCCTGAAGCAATGATTCTGATAAAGAAGTACATGAACCGTGACTCTTCTTCGCCTTATTTGTTTTCGTTTTTGAGAAGCCGTGAAGGGACCAAGGAAGCCTATCGTGAATATCAGTTGGCATTGCGCAGCTTTAATCAACGGTTGATGTTATTGGGAGAATTGCTAGGATTGGGAGACAAACTGAGTTCGTACACCGCCCGCCACACCTGGGCTACGACAGCTTATTATTGTGAAATCCATCCGGGTATTATTTCCGAAGCGATGGGGCATTCATCTATCACGGTGACTGAGACTTATCTGAAACCTTTTCAGGATAAGAAAATAGATGAAGCAAATAAACAAGTACTTGATTTTGTGAAACGTGCTGTGTCTGTAGTAAGCGTCTGAAAATTAAACTGTTACTCTGTAGGTAACGGGGATAAATTCCGGTGCAAATATGAGCATATTTCTTAAAACAACCAAACTAAATCACACATTTTTTCTAATAAATCACTCAAAAGAGGAACTATACCAAATAAAACACACGGATTCTTTGTATTAGGGCTTTGTTAACTTCTAAATTTTGCAATAGATTTCCCTCCCCTCTGCCGCTTGTCAGAAGCAGGGGTAAAAATGTTTCATCGCATATCATACCATTTTTCAGTATTGACTACTCTAAAAGAGCAGGCACAAAGGTTTCTCCGTTACCTACAGAGTAACGGGCTGTCTATTATTGAAACTTAGTGTTTAATAATATATTATTAATGTAATTTTTAAGTAGTTATGAAAAGAAAATTTGTAAAAGTGATGTTCTTCGGGGCGCTGGCACTTTCTACTGTCACCTATGTAGGTTGTAAGGACTACGATGATGACATCGACAATCTGCAAACACAGATTGACGCAAACAAAGCTAGCATTGCCGAGTTGCAGAATTTTGTGAAAGAAGGTAAGTGGGTAACCAATGTTGAACCAATTACTGATGGATTTAAGATAACTTTTAATGATAATAAAAGTTATTCTATCACAAGCGGTAAAGATGCTACACCAACGGAAATCAAGATTGATTCAACAACAAAGAACTGGATTGTCAATGGTACAGACCTTGGTATTTGTGCTGAAGGAAAGAAAGGAACAGATGGTAAACCGGGTGGTGAAGGCAAACCAGGTCAGCCTGGTGCAGCAGGATACGCACCGCAGATTTCTGAAGATGGATATTGGATAGTTTGGGATGCTGATACTGAAAAACCTAAGAAAACAGATGTGAAAGCTGCTACAGATATCTATGTAACTGCTGATGCTAGTAATCCATTGGTTTGGGTATTGAATATCCTTAATAAGGAAACAAAAGAATGGGAAACAGTTTCTATGCCGAAGTCAGCTCGTATCACGAGTATTAGTGTACTTGGTGTAAAAGATGATGGTACTGTTGATGTAAGTTCTGCTGAGGCTGAAGCTACTTTATATTATGGTATAGCAGGCAAAGATATTGAGTTTAATGGAAACAAAACTTTCAAGAAAAAAGGAGATGTGCTTGTTGCCAGAGGTGGTAGCAAGATTCATGCATTGATTAATCCTGTGAACTTGAAGGCAGCAGATATTCAAGCTTATGAAATTGGCTTAACGGACTCTAAGGGCAATACTAATTTTGCTGTTGCTAATATTGAAGATAATTTTAGTTTAGAAGCTTTGACTCGTGCAGCGGATCCGGAAAAAGAACCTACAGCAAATAAAGGTGTATACGACTTGACTCTTAAGTTTGCGAATGGATTGACTCAAGAGGAATTGACAGCTTTGGAAAAAGCTGAAACTGCTTATGCGCTTACAACAAAAGATGCATGGGGTAATGAAATCATTTCTGGATATGACGTAAAAGTTAAGACTGAAAAGGCTGAAAATGGTACACCGAGCGTTAGTTTTCAAGCTCCTGACGAAGATTTGACTTATCAAAAGTCCTATAGCTTAGATGAATTATTTAGTAGTGAATTGAATAAGGTGGTAGCTCACTATTATACGGTTGCAGATAATGACAAGGTAGACTTTGATAAAAAGAACAATACAATTATTGCAAATGAGCCAACTAAAGTAGACGTTACCATTCATTATCTTGCTGTTGATGGAGCTACTACTGAGGCAAAAGTAAATTTGATATTTACTTATGTGGCAAAGAAAGCTGAAATCAAAGATATGACTTGGGTTGTAAGTGGTGATAAGAAACAGCTAACAGCTACTTCTGAAATTGTAGGTCCTTCAGTAGAAGATATTATAAAAAATGTCAACTTGAACGACCCTATAGAAGCATCTATTGCTTATACTGACGATAAGGCAATGATCAATGGAGCACCAGTTCGGAAATATGTAGATGAGAGTATTGAGTTGGAGTTGCTAGGTTTGGGCAAAGACGGAAATCCAGTAGACAAATGGGTTGCTAATACAGACAAAGTTACTAAATTTGTAATCAAAGCTGAATTTAAATCTGAAACAGTTGCTGCTGTGCCTCATACTGCAACAGTTAAATTCAAGAATAGTAAGCCCGGAGATCATTTAGGCAATGAGTACTTGTATGAAACAACATTCAAGATTACTGTAGATCAGCAAGATGATAAATTGTTCGTCTTTAAGCGTGCAACTGCTTACTTTGATAAAGATGGTAATGCTAAGGCTTATGGTACAGTGCCGGCTACAGCTCAAGCTAATAAGATTAGCTTCGATCTCTATACTTTATATAAAGAGGGTTCTATATCTGATGTTCTTAAGGAAGATATTACATTTACAGAAGAGAAACCTTCTAGAGTTGAAGGTGGTAAGAAAGTGGATGCTCCTGCATGGTTGACTGAGGAGCTTGGTGGTGTACCAACTCATGAGTCAAAGATTGGAGTTTTCCCTTATACTTCTAAGCCAGCAACTGATAAAAACTGGGGTGGTGCTTATACTGATCGTTATATCACTGTATCTTATGCGCCATTTGGAAATGATGGTTTGAAGGCTATTACTGATAGAATCAATTTGACAATACAGTCAGAAATCTATGAAGGTACTTTTGAATTTACCAAAGAGGTAGATAAGAAAGCTATAGGAACAAAAGAGAATCCGTTCGTAATCGCAGGAAATACAGTAACTATATCACCTGATGATTTCAAGAGAATAGATGCTCGTGCTAAGACCTATAATTTCGACGATAACAGAATAGAGTCTGTTGAGGCTAAATTAGCAGACGAAGACGCTCAAACTTATTTGGCGATGACTGGTAAGCTTATTCTTGATGATACTGATAATAAGGCAGCTGATAAAGCGGAAGTTGTTATATCTAAGAAAGAGGGTGCGGTAATCGTAACTCCTCCTACTTGTAAAGTGGATGTTAACATTCTTGATAAGTGGGGCAGAACAAAATCTGTATCCATCTACGTAACAGTAAAACAGTAAATAAGTAATCTAGATTAAAAGATTTGTAATTGAGGGCATCTTAATTTTTCATAGACTGAAGATGCCTTCTCTTTACAAGTTGTAATATAGGATTATAAATCCTTTACAAGAAATATACTGAGAGATGGACTGAAAATTATGCTTGTGAAAGTATGTTTTCAAATGTTTTTCTCTTGGAAGGGATACCTCCCTTATTTCCCACAGGTATCCCTTTTTTGTCTTAAGGCATCTTCTTTGTTGCGCTAGAAACAATTTGCTAGTCCCTTATTTCCCTATAGATAAGGAGATGTTTTGAGAATATGGAAATCCCGGGCTTGAGAAAGTCCGGGATTTTTATATTCTATTTATCTGGTTGGATATGCTGAAAGTTCTCATCATACAATCCAATTAGTAAACTTTGTCCTTTATCATCCACTTTTAGCCCACCATACATGGCATTCTGATAAAGAGTATCCTGTCCTTCTTCAAAGAAGAAGGATTCGGCACCGAGAAATATCCGATTATTTACTATTTTGTATTTGATAGCTATCTCATTATCATTCAAAGGTATTAGAGCATTCTGCAATCGTATAAGTTGACCTACCTGATTACTGTCCGTTTGGAGTATGGCATAACCGCGCGTGGCAGTCTGCTCATCTATAAAGTCTGACGAAGATGAGTTTATTTCGTAGTTGAGTCTCATGTAGTCCCCTTGCATGAGAGAACGAGGGTCAACGGGAGCTAAGTGTAATAACACTAATTGTCCATCCTTCAAAGTCTGTTCTTTCTTGAAAACTGACCAGTTGAAGTATCCCAGTAGCAATATAAGATTTGCAATAATCAATATCCGACTATATTTTTTCATGTCTTATTCTTTTTTGAGTGAAGAAATACCAGGCTGCAATAAAGGAAATTCCAATAATGAATAACGTGATAGACTTAATAAGTAAGCTTATATTCAAATCATAGTAATATTTGGAAACAGCATAGATAAAGAGAAGGAGTGAGGCTGCACACTCTGCTTTATAGCCATAATGGAAACATATCAGAATCAACAATAAGCTACCGGATAAATAAGGGGCAAATATAGTGGGCAGACAGATGACGATACAAAGAATATAGATGCCGGCCTGATGTACCGGGTTATCCACTTGCATGACTTTCATAATCCGTTGAACCATGATGAGAAGTCCTATCCATATAAATACAGACAGAATGCAGGATATAATCCAATAATTCATATCCTGTGTCAGATAATTGATTGACAGTCCACTCATTAAAACAAGACAAGAAACGAATAGTCCGTAATGGAATGGCATGTATTTGGAAAAACTATTTCCTAATCGGGCAAGCAGTTTCACTTCGAAAAGATTGGTGAACAGGAATACTGCCATCACAGGAACTACTGCAATTTGCAGAGGATAGGAAGAAGAAAATATATGAGTTATTTCTCCAAATAAGGATATGATAAACGCAATCACTGAAAGAAAGGGCAGGATGAAACCTTTCGACAGGCAGAAGGTGAGCATACTGATTCCCATAAGTGCAATGAAAAGTATATTCATATAATCACTAAGCCCAAAGCCAACCAATACGCATCCTGCAATATATAAAGTGATATTCATAGCATCCAGGAAAGACCGGATGACAAGACGGCTGATTGTTAATGTAGTAATAATCAATAAACTCCCGACTAACAGGCATGAGATTTCGGAGCTTAGGATTCGGGCAAGTGCAAGAAATCCGAGAAAAAAGATAGCAGTCAGTATTCCACCGATGATGGATACCACTTGAATTGTGAGATTATGCTTCTGTGCCATACCACTTCTTTTTTAGTTGAAGAATAATGTAGATAAGTAAGGTTGTTCCGGTGATAACCATAATTCCTGAAAAGAAGAATAGATTGACATCTCTCAAACCGCTGTGGCATATGAATGTAGTCAATAGAATCATCAATGTCGCAAAAGGAATAACAGCCAGGTAGAACAGATTCTTTTCTTTCCATCCAAACCATAGTCCCGCAGAGAATATAAGAATAGTGCTTATGAGTGAAACGGTTATAGCTTTTTCTTCGCAGATGGTTGCTATTGTAAGAGAGCTGGTATCAGAAATCGCCAACATCATAAGATAACTGGCGTGCACAATGGTAGCCAATGAAAGGAGGCTGACAAACCAGCGGTTTTGTTTATTCAGACTCCCTTTTATACTCATCCATTCTGTGATGACAGTTGCCAAAGCGCATATCCAAGTTACTGCATTGGCAAACAGAATCATTTCCCATGAGCCGCGACTGGCTATTTGTATATTATACAGCCATATCGTTGTACAAAGTAATCCGATAAAGGTCAGCCATAACGGAGCAAAACGGGCAGCAACCGCCCAAAGGATAGTAAAAAGTGTCCAACTCAGGAAAAGGTCGTAGGCATCAGCACCTATCTGATAAATTTGTCCGAAGACGGCAAAGAGCGTACCTATCAGGAAAGTCGCTCCTGTAAGAAGAATCTGTTTGACGAGCCTGTTCCATCGGGTGAATACGGCAAGCAAGACAGAAGATATTAATAATACTTCTACAATTCCCAGTTTTGCAAATTTGGGCAGGTCGTTCCAGTTATAGGCAAAGAAAAAAATGATACCTGATACGGTAAAACCAATGCCCACTGCTAATAAGAAAATGGATAGAAACCGGTTCCATTCCTTTTTGTTTGCGTACAAAGCTTGTCGTGACAAGGGTGAAGAGTCAGCCTTTTCCATATGTTTCAACTTTTAGATGATTACAAACATAAGAAAATAAAATGATAATCACCCTTGTCACTCAACTTAAAATACTTCCCTTATATGCTTATAATTCGAATTGATAGTATCAATAACCTCTTGTGAACGTCCGTTGATTAACAACTTATACATGGATTGGGCAAAACCTACCATCTGTCCCAGTTCAATTTTAGGCGGCATGGCAAGTGCATTCGGGTCGGTCATGATATTCACGAGTACAGGGCCATCCAGTTCGAAAGCATTGAATAGAGTCGTTAATACTTCTTCCGGGTTACTGACATTGAATCCTGTCATTCCCATTGCTTCGGCTACTTGGGCAAAATCGGGATTCAGCATATTTGTTTGCCAGTCCGGTAGTCCGTCCACTTCCATTTCCAGTTTCACCATTCCCAGTGAACGGTTATTGAATACGATAATCTTAATCGGCAACTTATATTGAACAACCGTCTCCAAATCTCCCAAAGTCATCGACAATCCGCCGTCTCCACAAAGCGCAACTACCTGACGGTCGGGGCAAGCCAAAGCCGCGCCAATAGCTTGCGGTAACGCATTAGCCATAGAACCGTGATTGAAAGAACCCAGCATATGGCGCATCCCTGTTGCTTGCAGATAACGTGCTCCCCATACACAAGTCATCCCCGTATCTACTGTGAATACAGCATCATCCGAAGCCAGCTTGTCAATCTCGGACATTACATATTCGGGATGAATCTTATTCACCTCCCCTTTATTTTCCGTATAGGCAGCGAGGTCTTTCTTCACTCCCTCATACCTTTTGAGCTGCTTCACCAGGAATGTATCATCCGTTTTCGGATTCAGCATACGGAGTAAAGCCTGAATACTCAGTTTTACATCTCCGCAAAGTCCGATATCCACTTTGGCACGCCGACCCAAACGTTCGGGCTTTATATCAATCTGAGCTATCTTAATGTCATCCGGCAAGAAAGCAGAATAAGGAAAATCTGTTCCGAGCATAAGAAGCACTTCCGCTTCATGCATGCTGTAATATCCCGAAGGCATTCCCAAAAGTCCGGTCATACCCACTTCATACGGATTCTCATATTGTACTTCCATCTTCCCCTTGAAAGTATAAACCACCGGAGCATTCAGTTTCTCGGAAAGTGCAATTACTTCCTCGTGAGCTCCCCGGCAACCGATACCGCAGAAAAGAGTGATACGTTTATACTTGTTTAATAAATCAGCCAGTTGTGCCAAATCCTCTTCCGCCGGACAAACTTCCGGCACGACAGGATAGTTACGGACCGATGAATCGACAGAAACAGCAGAAGCCTTTGCCAAATCACCCGGCAACCCGATAACCGATACCCCTTTGCGGGTGATAGCCGTCTGAATAGCCGATTGAAGCATGCGGGGAAATTGCGTTGGCGTGGTAGCCACCTCATTATAATAACTACAATCATTGAATAGTTTAATGGTATTTGTCTCCTGAAAATATTCAGTGCCGAACTCCCCGGTGGGAATAGTGGAAGCAATGGTAATAACCGGAGCGCCCGAACGGTGAGCGTCATACAAACCATTGATAAGATGAACATGCCCCGGGCCGCTACTTCCGGCGCAGCATCCCGGACGACCGGTCAGTTGTGCTTCCGCTGCCGCAGCATACGCCCCAGTTTCTTCGTGGCGGACATGTATCCATTTAATTTTATCGTTCTTTCTGACAGCTTCGTTTACTTCATTCAGACTGTCGCCCGTCACTGCATAAATGCGTTCTACACCGGATTGTACCAGGGTATCTATGAGCTGTTCTGCTACTTTTCTTGCCATATCTGTAATTGATTTAGGATTGATTTTTAAGTAATAACAGCTATCTGCAAAGAAAAGTTCTGTTTTAACATATACTAATAACGGCTTTGTGTTGGAACACATCGCAGTTTTTGTGTTAAAAAGAATTTTGTAACAACTTTTTAGCAAAATAGAATAAACAAATGCAGTATCCATTTGTTATCTTTATAGGCGAAATCTTAACCTAATGTTTTAAACCTCTTAATAACTGTAGAAAATGAATAGAAGTGAAATCGGCGTGAATGCCGGTAAAGTTTGGCAACTGCTTAGCAATAATGAGAAGTGGGGCTACGGACTTTTGAAAAGAAAATCCGGGCTGAAGGACAAAGAGTTGGGCGCCGCTTTAGGATGGTTGTCAAGAGAGAATAAGATAGAGTTCGACCAGTGTGATGAAGAACTTTACGTGTATCTCTGTGTGAATGTTTACATTGGCTAAAGGTGTTTAGTACCTGAACAAGAACAAAAGAATCCCCGAAGTAACGACAGGATAGTCAACGCTTCGGGGATTTTAGTTTTTATTCTTTTTCTTTTTTATGGATGTTCATTTCAATGAGAAAAGCGCTTAAAAGACCTATGCCACCAAGCCTCCTGTCCTTTTTATACAAATGATTTTAATTATGAAGAGGAAGCATACCAACAACTGTGCCGAAATACCAAGACCATAAATAACGAATTTAGTGCTTACCCCAACTAGTATTTAAAAAGTAGGGATATCTGCGAAAAAAGCTTTATTGTCATCAACTACCGGCACGGAACCAAAGATTACCGTACCATATTCTCCAAACAAATAGATAGCGAAAATGACCTTTACACTGCTAAAGGAATCACAAAACCAAACGGAAATAGTATTTAGTGCAAGTAACAAAAAGCAAGCCTGTCGTATAGCAGGCTTGCTTTATTTATAATATAATCCTTTCTTCTATTATATATTTTATTTATCAGGTTCTCAACCTATTTAAGAATCAAATTTCAAATTCCGTAACAAACATAGAGTTATCAGAAGCATATCCGGCAGAGAATGAAATAGGAACACCATAAACTTCTTTGCTATACACCCCTCCATTAATTATAAACTTTTGAAATTCGTCAAAGCCTTTCACTGTCTGGGTTGCCGCTTGGCCGTCACCTCCTATAATGCAAATGGATATTTCAGCTTGTTTGAGAATCTCTTCTGTCTTAGCATCAATCGAAAGCGAACCACTGACTATCTTCGCATTAAAAGCAGCTCTGATTGCTACGGATAAAACACTATAAGTTTCGTTAGACTCCACAAGTATGATGCCCTTTCGTCCATAGTTGACAGAATTTACATAGACGGGATTCTTTTCTAGATACTTTTGTCTCGTGTTCTCATCAGAAAATATATTTCCATCATCTGGTATATCCATGGCTACATTGAAATATATTTGGCTAAAATCAACAAATAAAGCAGACTGACGATGTATTTTATTACTATTTACTTCCGTGTTGATAGAAAAAATCTGCCCGATATTAACATTAGCTGCGAAAGCAAGCTTAACTTCTCTATAAAAAGAAAACTCCTTCATTTTATATGAGAAGACTTGAGATTGCTTACCACTAAAATCTCTATCACCAATTGCATCAATAATTGCATTGGTAAATGCTGATTTTTTAGGAGCTACCTCCTTCGATTTTATAGGTAAAGAGAAGGATATTGTAATATTCTTTTTTAAATCGTTTGGAAAACCAACAGGAGCATATACCCCCTTATTAATAGATTCGGCAGTTAATACAGATCCTAAATATATATAGTTTGGTTGGATTGTAGATATCTCATAGAATGTCTGAACATTGCCCCTGGTCAGTAGTTGCGAGTCAGTCAAATCGACTTCTTTACCATCCCTTATTTCATATATCCCATCCCACATGAAATCTTTAAATGAGTCACTCATTCCAGAGGTATTAGGATTCACTTGGCTGGCTGGTGCCGTTTCAATTATATCCTCGTTATTACAGGATACAAATAGCAACATGAAAGTAGCAAATACATACGTAATTTTTTTCATAATTGTATTATAGTTTTAATAGATTTTTATGAAGAAAGGACTATCAAGTAAATTATAACTGCAATCTTTTTGTATACCTTCCCAGCGGTAATAAGATTGTCCCATACCTCCGGGCTCCGGACTATCCATGATGTATGAATGTATTTCGTTACCTATAAATAAATTTGTATCGAACTTAATATTACGAACAAGAGAGCGCTCTTTCGTATTTTTAAACTCTGAACTTATCATTGGCCACTTCTTTTGTTCTGTATAATATCGTACTTCGTTCACCGTTTTTTCTATCTCAAAAACTATATCCGTATAAGGCCGGCCGGTCTTTGTTTTCTCCCGGTCCTCATAAAATCTTAAATAGACAGGGCTGTGTCTAGAATAACCGGTATATTCTGCGTGGTTATTGGTAATATCTTTATTATCTATGTATACAAATAATGGCTGCAGGACAAGAGTGTTTTTAAACTCAGTTTCCACTAATGCATGGGAGTTTGCATATGAAAAAGAACATGCAATAGGAACACCGTAGCTATGCTCAGTAAAGGTTGAGTTATAGATAAGATTCAAAAACTGCCCATAACCTTTTATCGTCTGGACTGCATAGTCGCTATCTGCTCCTATTATCAGAACCTTAAAGTCTGTAGTATCAAAAAATAGTTGCTCTTTCTCATTCAGTGTGGTTGTCTTATGGTAGAAAATACGATCAATCTCTTTTTTCATACAAGTTTCAGCAAATTCATATGTCTCTTCCGTTTCAAATACTATAATTCCTAGTCTCCCATAAGTTACAGAACTGACATATACCGGTTCAAATTCGGTTTATCCTTTTACAGGTTCATTGCTTAAAGGGGCAATATCCATATTGACAACGAAGCTAGATTGGAAAAACTTCACGTACATCCCTGTCGATTTCACTATTTTATGCTCTTCAGAAGTAGACGTTTCTTTTCTTGATGAAAATAATTTCCTTGTATTTATATTTGTTCCGAATGCCGACTTAATTTCATCATAAAACGAAAAGCGCTTGGATTGGAACATAAACTTCTGGTTCTGGGAAAAATTGCCGTCAACTACCATATCTTTAACATAATCATCTAACTTAGAATACGTCGGTGAATTTATCGTCTGACTCGTATGCTTTGGGGTATTGTGAGTCAGCGTCATTGATACAGTAATCGGATTTCTGTTATTCACAAACACAGGTACATATTTCTGGTCTATAATACTATTCCCTTCCAGTATGGCACCAGGATATATATAATTCTTTCCATATAACAGAGTAGTCTCCGTACTTTTAACGATATATTGCTTTGAGAAGAAGGCATCGTCTTCTAATGACAATGCCCTTGTTTGGCTTTGCAATCTGGCATTATAAGATTTCAACCAGCTATTGTATATCGTATCTCCCGGATAGGTATACATAGAATCGACATTTATCTTGTAATTAGCTCTTTTCAGCTGATAACAGGCACTACTATCCAAGAATGGATCGGACTCACTACATGAGCTTATTATTAGAATTGCTAATAATAAGACAGGCATCACAATGTGTTTTTTCATAAGTTGTAAATTTAAAAAATTTAGTTTGTAAACTTGTTAACAAAGACAGAATTATCTTTTAGCCAGGCTGCTGTAAAGAAAATGGGCACCCCAAAATCATGTGGGCTGATATCAGAGTTTATATAATCCAATAAGTACTCCAAAGGGTTATCCGGTGTTATGTTTTCATTGGCAAGGGGATCCAAAATTAGTCCTCTGATTATTGAACTAGCCATGATTGATTTGCTTTTTTCCGATATATCGCCCTTCTTGGTAGTAGATTTATTTAATATCTCATTCAACGCGACCTTTACATCTTGATAATCAAGGTCCGATTCAACAATTAGAATTGCCCGTCGTCCAAATTCAATAGAGCCAACATAAATAAGTTCGCTTAATTGCTCTTGGACTATCGGCGAGTTGCTTAGTTCCCCCTCAGGCATATCCATAGCAATAGAAAAATAACTCTGGCTAATATCTAATACTGCCACTGTTTTATGAGTTAGATTAGGAGATGTTATTCTGAATAATTCGGATAAATTAATTTCCTCACCGAAAGATAAAACTAGTTGTTCATAAGAATCTATCTGCTTCAATGTAAATGAAAACTGATAGTTAGGTTTCAACGCATTATTATCTTGTAGCTTTTTCTGAATAGCCTTAAGCATATTATCGTATGAAGGTGTAATCGTTTCGGATTTTAAAGGCAAACTATAGCTGATTGTAATGGGATTCATTGGCACATTAAAAAGTTGATGTACATCGTTGACATCATTCGCTTTCATAATACCACCAATGAATACTTCATAAGGATTTTTGACCGCAAACTTGGTTGACGTATACTGATTATTTTGAGCAAAACTGCTAACATGGAGAATAGAGAAGAATATGATATATATTATTGCTGCTTTCATGTTTTCTATATTAAAGTTTAACTTCCGGGATTAATTCAAATGTGTACTGTACTTTTAGCCACGCCACCTGATTATTTAGAATGTTACTGCTTCCACCCAAATACGTAACTAATTCGGAATATGATAATAATGAGAAATTCTGTCCTATCACCGACAATGAGCCATGAATATTGCTATCCTTTACCCAGAAGAAACCTGTATTAAGGATAAGTGTGGCTTCTCCGTCCCTACTTCCACAATAGTCCCATGTTCCAGTAACGCTGTTGTACAAATACAAATCACCCTTATTCCATTCGGCTTTATAGCCCTGAATTAAACCACCTCGCTTTATGATTGATACAGAATCATTTCTGAATATAATTTTTTCAGGTTGAAATATTGCTACACGATCCCCAAAATACTGACTGGACTTATCAATATCTACCACTCCAGGTTCCTGCCCAGCTGGTTTATACTGTAATTCCACAATATTCATGGATTTCGGGTAATAACTCAAACCGTCTATTGATGGCTGCTCAATGCTCTTGCGGTTATCATCAGAGCAAGATGTAGCTACAATTGCCACAAACAATATTAATAATAAAGGATTTAAATGCCGCAATATTGCTTTATCTCGCCCAATAATCTGCCGACATTGCCTACTTAGGTTTACAGAAGAAAATCTAGATGTCCTTTTAGATATGCTATCTAATGTTACTAATAGGGATGATAGTGCTTTTCTTTTTATCATTGCTAATATTTTTATAATAAGTATATTATATATAATATTTATCCTGACTAAATATGTTTTGCTTACAGGGGTTACTTAATAAACGTATCAAAAACAGGAATGTTCTCATACATACCCAATATTACTCCTAAAAACTGATATTTAATACTTCCGTTATATATTTCCTTCCCTGCGATAAATCTCTTTGCACAAGTTAAATACTAAAATATTGCATAATAGGTGTTGAAGATGACGATAAGCAATGTGAAAATCAGATTGCACCGTACCCGCAAGAAAATATATGTATTAATGAATGGTAAATAATAGAAGAGGAGATGGAAACGGAGAAGAATATAGAAGATAATATGAGAAGATACCCGGTCGGAAGCTCCTTTGTTGAAGTTTTATATCTATATAGCTTTGTTGGTCTTAATTTTGCTAGGGGTAGATTATTGGTTGCGTAAGAAGTATATTTGGAAATAAATCTGTTACTTTGCAATTCAATTTAAAATGCAAGGAAACAATGAGAAGTTTTGCCTCTGATAATAATTCCGGTGTGCATCCGTTGGTGATGGAAGCGTTGAACCGGGCGAATATAGACCATGCATTAGGCTATGGCGATGATAAATGGACGGAAGAAGCGGTAGCTAAGATAAAGGAAGCCTTTACGCCGGACTGCGTACCCTTATTTGTGTTCAACGGTACAGGCAGCAATGTCGTGGCATTACAATTAATGACACGTCCGTATCATTCCATCTTTTGTGCGGAAACCGCTCATATCTATGTAGATGAATGTGGTTCTCCCGTAAAAATGACCGGCTGTCAGATTCGCCCGATTGCTACCCCGGACGGCAAACTCACCCCGGAACTGATGCAACCTTACCTTCATGGCTTTGGCGACCAGCATCATTCACAGCCCAAGGCTCTTTATATTTCCCAATGTACCGAACTTGGCACGATTTATACTCCCGAAGAATTGAAACGTCTGACCGACTTTGCTCATCTGAACGGTATGTATGTCCATATGGACGGGGCGAGAATCGCCAACGCCTGTGCCGCCCTCAATCTTTCTCTCAAAGAACTGACTGTAGATTGCGGAGTGGATATCCTGAGTTTCGGTGGTACAAAGAACGGATTAATGATGGGAGAGTGCGTTATCGTATTCAATAAAGACTTGCAATCGGAAGCACGGTTCATCCGTAAGCAGTCCGCCCAGTTGGCTTCGAAGATGCGTTACCTTTCCTGCCAGTTCACGGCTTATCTGACAGATGACCTTTGGCTGAGAAACGCGAAGCATGCCAATGCAATGGCAGCCAAACTCTACAATGAATTGAAAAAACTTCCGGAAGTAACCTTTACTCAAAAGGCGGAGAGTAACCAGTTATTTCTGACTATGCCCCGCCCGGAAATCGACCGGATGCTGGAATCTTACTTCTTTTATTTCTGGAACGAAGATAATAATGAAATCCGTCTGGTAACTTCTTTTGATACCACAGAAGAAGATGTTGACGAGTTTATGCGACTTTTGAAACGTTAAAAAGGAAAAATGGGGCAACAAAAGCTCCTGAAACTCTGTTGTAATAAGAAGTTTGAAACTAACTTTGTCCCGAAAGTTTTCTACTTCTTATTACAATGAATACTAGACAGAACTGGCTGATATTATTCGCGCTATTGTTACTGACACGAACATCACTTGGCGCGCAGATGCATTCTACCGAAATTGAACTGCCCGGAGACTCTGTATCAGTAGTTACCGAAGATACTGTTGCGGTAAAGCGCAGCTTCTTCAAGAAGTTTCTCGATTACTTCAATGATGCCAATAAGGAAAAAAAGAATAAAAAGTTTGATTTCAGTGTGATAGGTGGCCCTCATTATTCCAGTGATACAAAATTCGGACTTGGACTGGTGGCGGCGGGTCTATACCGCACCGATTATAAGGATACGATTCTTCCCCCTTCCAACATATCCCTCTATGGAGATGTCTCTACGGTCGGCTTTTATTTATTGGGAGTCCGTGGAAATCATCTGTTTCCACAAGATAAATACCGCTTGAACTATAACCTTTATTTTTATT
This sequence comes from Bacteroides congonensis, assembly GCF_900130125.1. Lineage (GTDB taxonomy): Bacteria > Bacteroidota > Bacteroidia > Bacteroidales > Bacteroidaceae > Bacteroides > Bacteroides congonensis. Next base: position 280,019 of record NZ_FQXY01000006.1, on the reverse strand, counting down.
CTTTCCCCAGCCTTTATTGGGGCAGGGGCTATGATAATGGAGCAAACTCCGATAACGAAAGCGATTATAAACGTTTTCAGGCACAAGTGAAGGTCGATTTCATGTTCCGTATGGCGAAGAATTTCTATATCGGCCCGATGGCTGTATTCGACTACATCGACGGGCGGGACTTTGAAAAACCGGAACTATGGGAAGGAATGGCGGCGCGGACTACCAATATGAGTCTCGGGCTTTCCCTTCTCTACGACTCACGCGACTTCCTGACAAATGCTTACCGGGGATATTATCTGCGACTGGATCAACGGTTCAGTCCTGCTTTCCTCGGCAATAAATATGCATTCAGCAGCACCGAATTGACTACCAGTTACTATCACACCGTGTGGAAAGGCGGAGTGCTGGCAGGACAATTCCACACGCTGTTAACTTACGGAGATACCCCCTGGGGACTGATGGCAACCTTGGGAAACTCTTATTCGATGCGTGGATACTACGAAGGCCGTTATCGTGACAAGTGTGCGATGGATGCGCAAATAGAACTCCGGCAACACGTTTGGAAGCGGAATGGAGTAGCTGTATGGGCAGGAGCGGGAACAATCTTTCCGAAATTTTCCGAATTTACCCCGAAGCATATTCTGCCCAATTACGGTTTCGGTTACCGCTGGGAGTTTAAAAAGAGAGTAAATGTACGTTTGGACTTAGGTTTGGGTAAACACCAGACCGGATTTATCTTTAATATCAATGAAGCTTTTTAAGAATATAAAAAAATGGCTGGAAAATCAGGAACACTTGTTTTATCTGTTCCTGTTTATCCTGATAGTGCCTAACATCGTCCTCTGTTTTACGGAGCCGCTACCGGTGATGGCAAAAGTTGCTAATGTATTGTTGCCTTTCGGCTGCTATTACCTGTTGATGACTCTGTCGAGAAACTGTGGCAAGATGCTATGGATTTTATTCTTGTTCCTCTTTTTCGGGGCTTTCCAAATCGTACTGCTTTATTTGTTCGGACAGTCCATCATCGCTGTTGATATGTTCCTGAATCTGGTGACTACCAATTCGAGTGAGGCACTCGAACTACTCGATAATCTGACTCCCGCCATTATCGCCGTAATCATACTTTATGTTCCTGCATTGATTTTGGGAACGATTTCAATAATCCGCAAGCGTAAACTATCGGTAGAGTTCATCCACAGAGAACGGAAAAGGGCTTTCATAGTCTTTGGAATCTCCCTTCTCAGCCTTGCCGGAGCGTATGTACAAGACTCGGGATATGAGCTGAAGTCGGATTTATATCCACTGAATGTCTGCTATAATGTAGGTCTTGCCTTCCAACGGACGGTCTTGACACAGAATTATCATCAAACCTCGAAAGACTTTACCTTCCATGCCAAGGCCACCCATCCGAAAGAGGAACGGGAAGTGTATGTGATGGTAATAGGCGAAACGTCCCGTGCCTTGAACTGGCAGTTGTACGGCTATGAACGCGAGACGAATCCACTATTGTCTCAGCAGACAGGATTGATTGCTTTCCCGAAGGTACTGACGGAATCGAATACGACACACAAAAGCGTACCTATGCTGATGTCGGACGTCAACGCTTGCAACTACGACTCTATTTATCACCAAAAGGGAATCATCACCGCCTTTAAAGAAGCCGGTTTCAAGACCGCCTTTTTCTCTAATCAGCGTTACAACCATTCGTTTATCGACTTCTTCGGAAAGGAAGCCGACACCTCTGATTTTATAAAAGAAGACTCTCTTGATTCAAACTATAATCCGTCCGATGACGAACTTTTGAAACTAGTGGAACAAGAACTGGCGAAAGGTGAAACGAAGCAATTTATCGTACTTCATACCTACGGTTCCCACTTTAATTATCGCGAGCGCTATCCGTTGGAAAACACTTTCTTCACACCGGATTATCCGGTCGACGCGGAACGGAAATACCGTGATAATCTGGTGAACGCTTATGATAATTCTATCCGTTACACGGATGGTTTTCTGGCAAGAATCATCCGTATGTTGGAAAAACAACAGATAGACGCCGCTATGATTTATACTTCCGACCATGGAGAGGATATTTTCGACGATTCCCGTCATCTGTTCCTTCATGCTTCGCCCGTGCCTTCTTATTATCAGCTTCATGTGCCGTTTCTTATCTGGATGTCCGACAGTTACCGGGAAACTCATCCCGAACATTGGCAGGCGGCAATGGATAATAAAGAGAAAGATGTTTCTTCCAGCAGTTCCTTCTTCCCGACCATACTGGATTTGGGCGGGATAGAAACTCCTTACAGGGATGATTCACAATCCGTAGTCACTTCACTTTATCAAATGAAGCCGAGAGCATATTTGAATGACCATAACGAACCCCGTCCGTTGGATGATTTGGGCATGAAGAAACAGGATTTTCAAATGCTGGAGCAGAAAGAGATTAAGTATAAAGAGAAGTATTAAGTAGTATGCCATGCGGACGGAAACTTGCCGGAAGCTGCGGTTAAATACCTAATACTTAATACTTGCTAAAATTTGCATCCAAAAGCAGGATTGGCGTGTTATTTGCCGTATGATGTATGAACGATTAAATTCATAAAACATGGCCTATATAGATTATTACAAGATTCTTGGAGTAGACAAAAGTGCTTCTCAGGACGATATCAAAAAGGCTTTTCGTAAGTTGGCCCGGAAGTACCATCCTGACCTGAACCCCAATGACCCGAGTGCAAAGGATAAGTTTCAGGAAATCAACGAAGCCAATGAAGTACTGAGTGACCCCGAGAAACGTAAAAAGTATGACGAGTACGGAGAACATTGGAAGCATGCCGATGAATTCGAAGCACAGAAACGGGCGCAGCAACAAGCCGGTGGCTTCGGTGGCGCGGGCGGTTTCGGCGGATTCGGTGGTGGCGGACAAGGTTTCTCTGACGGAAACGGTGGATATTGGTACAGTTCCGACGGTGAAGGCTTCTCCGGCGGTAATGCCGGCGGTTTCTCCGATTTCTTCGAATCAATGTTCGGCGGACATCGCGGTGGGCGGGGACAAGGTTCTGCGGGATTCCGCGGACAGGATTTTAATGCCGAACTTCACCTGTCTCTTCGTGATGCTTCTCAGACGCATAAACAGGTGTTGACCGTTAATGGTAAACAAGTGCGTATCACTATCCCTGCCGGTGTAGCCAACGGACAAGTGATTAAACTGAAAGGCTACGGAGCCGAAGGTATCAACGGCGGCCCTGCGGGCGACCTGTACATTACTTTCGTCATAGCCGAAGACCCCGTATTCAAGCGCTTGGGTGACGATTTGTACGTAGATGTGGAAGTAGACCTTTACACAGCCGTATTGGGTGGTGAAAAGCTGGTCGACACGTTGGACGGTAAGGTGAAACTGAAGATAAAACCGGAAACGCAGAACGGCACGAAAGTCCGTCTGAAAGGAAAGGGATTCCCGGTTTATAAGAAGGAAGGACAATTCGGTGACTTGATTGTGACCTATTCTGTCAAGATTCCTACGAACTTGACGGACAGACAGAAAGAGTTGTTCCGCGAGTTACAGAGTATGAACTAAAAAGAATGAGTACTATGCAGACCGAATTAATTATTGTCAGTGAATACTGTCACAAATGTCATATCGAGCCTTCATTCATAGAACTGTTGGAAGAAGGCGGTTTGATTAACGTACATACCGAAGGTGGTGAACATTATCTGCTTTTGTCGGAACTTCCGAGCGTAGAACGTTATAGCAGAATGTACTACGACCTGTCCATCAACATGGAAGGCATCGACGCCATCCACCATTTACTGGAAAGGATGGAAGAGATGCGACGTGAAATGAGTTCACTTCGCAATCAACTCTTGCTGTATCGGAGACAGGAAATAGAAGATGTGGACTGGTAAAAAAACGAAGGCTCTGTTTGGTGCAAATAGAGCCTCTATTTATATAAAACAGAGGCTCTGTTTCATTCAATCAGAGCCTCTGTTTTTTTGTATGATAGCGGCACGCCCGCAGTTATCCGATGTATGTGCAAATTTCTTCCAGATAGCGTGCGTCAACCGTATCGAAACTATCCAGTGTATCACTGTCTATATCCAATACTCCGACTACTTCTCCCTGCCTTATCATCGGCACTACGATTTCCGATTTTGAATCCGAACTGCATGCGATGTGTCCGGGAAATTGCTCTACATCAGGAACAATCAGTGTCCGGACTTCTTTCCAGGCTGTTCCGCAAACCCCTCTGCCGATTCGGATACGTGTACAGGCAATAGGCCCCTGAAAAGGCCCTAATACAAGTTCATCTCCTTTTACAATATAAAAGCCTACCCAGAAGAAACCGAAAGTCTGCTTCAGGGCTGCCGCAACATTGGCTAGATTGGCTATGAAATCCGTTTCCGTACTTACTAAAGCATGTAGTTGTGGAAGTAGCTCGCGATATTTCTCCTCTTTGCTTCCTGTGCTGATTAATAAATTTTCTGCCATATCGTCCTTATTTGATTTGGTTCAGGATACTCGGGTCTTTTATCTTATTGTCTTCTGCGAAGAAGATAATCTTAGTCAATATTTCAGCTGTTTTCGGGTCTTCGTCTACAAAAGGCAGGAACAGGCGTCCGCGGTTTTGCGAATGTACCGGAAGAACTGCAATCTGCGTACCGCCTTCCTGATGAATCACACCGCTGCCCAGATGGATGTTATATTTACCCAGTTTGCCTTCTATATGGGCAAAGTTGCCTTTTACCTTCACATTGTTGAGATGGAATAAAGGCATCGTCAGTTCCACCAATGCGCTGCGCATTTCGATGGTAGAGTGACTGGTTTCCGGGTCGACACTTCCGGCATGGGCTACACTGACCGCCAAGTCCACATCCCTCATTACTTCAGAGAAAATAACGGGCGGAATCTCCGAGATATTCATTAGTTTATAGTCCCTGCGGTTGTGGAAGCAGACATATTCCAAGGTCGGAGCTTCGATGTCGGCAGGAGAGAACCAGTCTGCCATGGCGTAGATGGTAGCGATGATATTCTCTTTATAATATATCTTCTGAAGTCCGTCTTCATAATCGGCCACCCATCGGCGTCCTTTCAGTACGGCGACTGTTTTCTGCGGTTGAATCTGATTTCCGGCATAGCGGCGGGATTGTGTGGCGCCTTCCTCTTCCGGAGTAGGCACATAAAGTTCGCGGAATACCTGTTTGAAAGGTTGGCGGATGGCTTTGTCGAACAGGAATTTCTGATACATATGCCAGTCACCGCTTGCGTACAGGTCGGTAGGATGGGCGATACGTAATTCGTCTTTCGATTTCAACGGGAGACAGACGGCATTTGCCGTCACCAGTAATCCGTCGGTATAGAAACCTGCCTGTCCGTTACAGATAAAGACAAGATGCTTCAATAACGGCCAGATAACAGGGTTCTGCATCAGTTTGCGAAGCTCGTTCTCTTCAAAACGGATGCAGTCTTCCATAGCTTGTTCTAACATAATGCGGGAACGGGTGTACTGGTCTTTCAGTTTCTTGTGTACCGCTTTCAGTTCTTCTACATACGGATGCTTTTTCAACTTGGCAGGCATACTGTTAAGCTCTTTTCCGGCTTTGATTTGTTTGATTTCCGCTTTGCCTTCGTCATTAATGTGCACATACACTTCTACATCTTCTATTTCTTTCGGAGAGAGGTAGGGGAGAAGTTCTTTAATCAATTCGGTTTCCATACTCCAGGTCAGACGGGTGACGTCACCGTAACCGGAGTTGAGGGCTAAGTTTTGCAGGGCGATACCCACTGCCTTCTTTTCGCTTTCCTGTCTTTGCGCGCCGAAGTCCTTGCTTTCTTTCAGGAATTTTTGCAGGAATTGGTAACGTTCCAACAGCTCTTTATCCGCTTTCTTTCCTAGTGGGATGAGGCCGTAGCTCATCAATAAATCTTTGTTGCGCTTGGCTGATATTTCCTTCTTTATATCCGCTGCTTTCACTGCGCCGTTAGTGGCGTCCGCAAATTTGCGGGCGCGGGTGTGGCTGTTGCTGCATGAAATATACTTGGCGGCATTGTAGACTACTTCAAAGCGTTGTTTGCCAATCGTCTTGAAAGCATCTTTGAACCAACCGATGTCGAAAGCACCATCTCTGAGGTCTTCTACGTCAATCGGAGTATAGCGGGCGATAATTGCTTTCTTCTTGTCGTCGCAAGTCTCGTTGGTATGGGCGTGGAAATAGTATGCTGCGCTTGTCAGTCCTTTCCATCCTATGGCTTGCTCGGTGAGTTCAATCCATTGCGGGGCGAACATGGCAGCTTCTACCAGACGTTCGTCGCTGATTTCTGCTTGCTTTGCCAGTTTTTTGAGATGGTCGCTTGTGTCTGCCGGCAACGGATAGCAAGCATGGAGCAGGCTACTCAATACTCCCCGTTTCGTGTTCCGCCAATTATAACTGTCGCGTATGAATGTATCTTTACCGAATGCTTGCAGGATACGGATAAATGTTTCGGCACCATAGACACAAGTCAATTCTTCGGCTAGACGGGTAACCTGCGTTTCGGAATCTCCACGTGACAGTTCTATGTCCAGGATACGGTTGACTACCTTTTGCAGCAGTGGCCGGAAGAGAGAGAAGTTGAAATCCTTGATATAGGTCATCCACTCCCTGTCTCTTTCATTGAAACGACGGTTCTCGTTCAATACCAGAGTGATATTCTTGATTTGTTTGGGAGAGTTGACACGGGCTATCAGTTCACGATATACTTCTTCTGTCGGAATCAATCCTAGCATCCAGGCACGGGCAAAGTCCACGCATTGCAGATAGGAATCGGTTTCTTCCAGTTCGGGGGTATGCTCCATATAGTTGGTGAGCTTGTAGAGCTGATAGCGCACGGTGAAGTAGCGGGTAAACAAGGCGTCGTCTATCGGCCTGCTGGGTGTATCAAGCCAGAACTGGACAAACTTATTGTTGTGTATCGGATAAACAATGAGCTTTTCTCCGTATTCCAGTTTGTCTCTGAGCCATGCGTGTTTGCTCGTATATTGGCGGAAGATATTCTTTGTATCGAGTAAGGGTGTCAGTTGGATCAACATATTGGCAGCCATTCGCTGATAAACTGTTTCGTCTCTGTACTCATAGGTCAGCGCGTCGATAATATCTTCCATCTGTTCATAATAAGGCAATTTCCGGAGTACCTTTTGCAATCCGCGATAGGTGAAACCCGCATACATTTTGTTGACAAGCGGTTCAAAACTATTGGCTGATTTTATATCGGCTTTTCTATCTTCTTCATCTTCCTCGTCGTAGTCGTCATTATCCTGGGCAACGCCTGTCGATGCAAGCATGAAACTCATCATCATTAATTTCTCGTAACTTCCGATTTCACGTTCGTAGAAATCCTGCCAGAGTTCGGGGAGCCCAAGACCACTCAGTCCACCGTAGTTGCTCCATTTCATCAGTACGCTGTTACCCACCAGGCGTGCTTCCCCGTAGTCGTTTTTAAACTCGTCGTTTTTGTGTGCGGCGATGTATTTACTCAATCTTTCGAAAGTGAGTTTGGCTCTTCCAAAACTGATAAACTCGAATGCTTTCTTGACATTGAATCCTTTGTCCGGCGCAATTTCCGGCAGGCTTACTTCGAAATCAGGATTGTACAGGCCGAAACCGTTTTCTTTGGTGTAGTGCTGCGTGGCTTTCTTCTCCGTTCCGTCACCAATCAAAGATTCTATCAGCACCTTTTCTTTAGCGTTCGGTTTCTGAATTTCTTTGATGGCAGGAAGAAGTTCCTGATAGATGTCTTGCATAAAATCTACATTATGAATTGTCTTCATCATATCCAGTCCCGCCAAGCGGCGTTCGGCCACTTTGTCTGTAAGCAATCGCCGGATGCTGCCGGCCAGTTCTTCTTTCGGTTGTTTCATCAGCAGGTTGATAGCGTTGATACGCATCTCGCTATATTTGAAACGAAGCAACTCTTCCACTTTCTGATTCTGTTCGGGCGATAAGGCCATTTCAGACAATACTTTGTAGGCCTCATTGCGTACATCCAGAGAACGGTCGCCCAGTGATTGCAGTATATATTCTTCTTGCAGCGGACTAGTGGGCGGATTCAGTACGATACTGATATAGCTTGCCCGCATATAAGAATCCAAGGATACCAGATAACTGCAAAGGTCATCTTTCATGGCAGAATCATTCAGCATCCAAATGATATATGCCATTTTGAGAACTACTTCCGACTGGGTGAGCTGTGTGCTTTCCCACGGGAATATATAAGGAGCATAGGTTTCCTTGGTTGAGATAGACTGATAGATTTGCTTCAAATATCCATAGTGGCGCACGGCTTCTTCTCTGTTCTCAAAGTAATCGGTAAGTTTCGGGTCTTCACGCCCGCCATATCGGCTAAGATAAAAATCAGAGAGATAGAGTGGGAGAATAGCTGCCACGACCGACGGGGCACTGTGCCACTTCTCAAAGGCATCTTTGCTGATGCAATAACTCATGGCGGAGTGTTGCGTACAACGCAGGAAATAAAGGTAAGTCTGTACTTGATGTTTGGCTCCGTTCCTGATGATGTCTGTTGCAAGTGCCTGAATATCGTTTGTATTATAAAATCCAATGCTCCATAAAGCCAGATAAAGCTCGATGGTATCTTTGCTTTGAAGGGCTTTGCGTGCCTCGTCCTGATTCTTCAGGAATTTCAGGATTAGTTCTACATATTTATTGGTGACGCGTTCGCTGCTCTCCTGCTCGCCGATTCCCGTGCTGACTGCGATGCCCCGTTTTACGGAAGCAAACCGTTGCAGGCCGTTGTCGTAAATCACGGAGAGTAGGTATAAATAACTTTCGGGACATCCTTCGTCCATTGTTTCCACGATAGCCTGTCGGAGTCCTTCCTGTAATTTGGCCGCCAAAAGTAATTTCCCTTCCAGTTCCAGCAATGGATGGTGCCCACTCACTGCGATAGCTTTAAGATGTCCCTGATTTAGGCGGTTGGCGTTATTTTCGCTGGTCAGTACATTGTGCAGGTAGTCAATAACGGTTTGGTTGCCTTCTGCTATTTGGGCGGCTATCCAGTCTTCGCAGCTCATGCAGTCTTTGTATGCTTCTATTTCTTCCGGTGTGTTTCCACCGTTTAGTATGGCCTGTTCTGTAAAGCCGGTGGCACGAAGCTTCAGAAATTGAGTCAGTGCGTCTATCACATGGGAGAAATGCAGATAAGGATTGACAGCGCGTTGCGACCGTCTTGAATATCCATGTGTGTATGGACAATGCGCTTTGAGCTTCAGATAAGTGTGAAACAGATGTGCGTATTCATTCCCCAATAAATAGAGGAGTAGTTTGTTCAGCTTTCCGTCGAAGAGATTGGCTACGCTCTTGATTTTCTCTTCCTTGATAATACTTATAATGCAAGGCTCCAGCTTGTCGCTATATGTGCCATACCGGGTATCCATATCAAAGTATAGCATAAATATATCAAACAAGGTGCGGGTCTCTTTATCCAAACTACTTTTCTTCTTGGTTAATTTCTCCAAGTACGGAAGTATCCGTTTATTTAATGTTTCATTATAAATGAGTCTCATGATTCTATTTGTTTTTAAGTGTTTTCTTTTATGGGATATGAATTACCACAATCTTCCTGACAGCATGGTTAGCCGGATAAAAGTCAGTGTGGATTCTTCTTTCACTAGGATAGGAGAGGATAAATCTCCTGCTTCCGCGTCGTCAATGAAGATACGGAAAATTCCGTCTTCGTAGGATTGCAGGGCATTGGCGATAGCTTCGGCTTCTGCAGCGGGCTTGCCGTTGTAATTTACCCCGAAGCCTACCTTACCGGATGCAGCTTTATCTTCCACTTCTTCCCGGGTGAGGTATTTCAGCACTTCGCTTTGTTGCAAGCGTTCGTTGTATTCACTGACTTGCCAACTGACGATGGCTTCAATCAACTCCCCTACATGGGCAGGAGGAGCAGGAAAATCGACGGGCATCTTTTCGATGCCGCACTTCCGCTTTCCTAATTGTTTGACTTGGATATATACTCTCATATTCTCTTTATTTGGTTATCTGAATACTTGATGCGATGGCTTCTATATCGGGTTTCGCTTCTTCGTCATAGATGAGCATGACAATACTAAAGATTCTTTTTTTACTCTCCTGAAAATATTTTAATACAATTTGTTGTATATCTTCTCCCGGTTCATCGGGTGCACCGATGTGTAAAGGATTGGTAGTCCTTGTCATGGATAGCCCATTGATGTTGACATCGCTTTGCTTGTAGTCTTCCGATGGTTGCCCTTGTGCATTTCTCGGGAGAATAAGCGATAATTCTTTTGTATGTTCAAATTCTTTCTGTGTATCATAGGTAATAGAAGTAACTGTCAGTTGGTTGGCTCCGTTGACGAGTCTGAGTAATGGTGGTTGCGAACTGGGAGTTAGCCCTTGTCCTCCTGTAATTTTCCTCCAGTTGGTCGGATACTGGCAACTGAAATTTGTTTCTGCATCGTAGTAAGAAAGCCATGTATCGTTATTACCAACGGGAACATATGAAGGAAACTGCCTGCCGGAAGAGTCATCGGAAGAATTCATGCCCGTCTCATCATCGTTTTCTTCTTCCAGTTCTCCGTTAAGATAGGCTTCTACGATTCCGCTGTCCCACTCCTGACGTATCTCTTGATACAGGGGCGAGACATTCTTGCAAAGTATAATGAAACTGAACAGGAAAATGCAGAATATGCCAAGTTCTCCGATGATGGATATGGTTCGCCGTGCATCGGCTTTTTCGAACTTATAGCTGAATACATAAACAATTCCCAGCAAGAAGCCGCTTAATAATCCGCCGATATGTGCTGCATTATCGATTCCTTCTTTCATCCCATAAACCAAATTGTAGCCGACGAAAATAAGGATACTGGTTAGTAATGCCTTTCGTTGTTCTTTGGCAATGCCGTGGAATAAAAGGAAGGCAAGAAATATGCCGTAAAGTCCGAAGATTGCCCCGGAAGCTCCGGCGCTGATTGTCTCGGCATGCATATATAGGCTGAATACGGCCGAACATAGCCCGGTCAGGAGATAAGAAGCGAACATCCGGCGGCTTCCTATCAGTTGTTCCAGAAAAAGGCCGACAAACATGAAGGCATATATGTTCATCGCAAGATGGAAACCACCGATGTGAATGAAGTTGCAGGTCACCGTGCGCCACCAGTCGCCTGTAAGGGTCAGCGGTCCGAAGTCGGCTCCCCACTTTAACAGCGCCAATGTGCCGGGCTCAAATACTCCCACTCCCGAAGCGACCATCAGGATAAATACCAGAATGTTGATGTCTATCAGGATAGGCGTTGCTATAAATCCTTTGCGTGGAATAAAGAAAGACAAGAGAGAACCTTTTTTCTTTTCCTCTTCTATATATACTTTTTCTTCTTCTGTGAGCGGACGGTTAAATTCTTCTTTCAGCTTATTTGCTTTTTGGGTAAGTTCTTCCGGGAGCAGGGTAGCCCTTACTTCTTCCATTATCTCTTGTAACTTTTGGATATTCTTCCTGTTCTTTCCATAATCTACAAATTGTATGGAAGTACATTCACTGTGGATGGATATCTCTCCGTCACCTTCCTTTCCGAGAGTGAAAGTTATTTCTTCTCCGCTGGTGTGCATATTTATAGGGACTTCAAAACGGATCCATTCCGGAGCTATTTCTTCGATGTTCCATTCAAGTTTTTGAGAAGCCTCAAGAGCTAATATAAGAATTTCCGTATTTGATAATCCTGATAAATGTAGTTTGTCGTCATATGAAGGTTTGAGTGCCATATTTCTTTCTCTATCTCTGGTTACTGATTAAAAAATTACTTATCTCCCTGACAAATGTATAGAATAATAATGAAAAATGACAGAATATGACAAATAAAAAAGCATCCCTTCTCACGAAGAGGATGCTTTTTTTATTATTGGTACTTAATCTTTTACTTTTTGTAGAAAGCTAAGTCTTCTTTATCGAGGTTTTCGATGAAATTTGTATGCTTTTCTACCTCTGCCTCTGCATAATTCAAATATACATGTGCGGATTTGGAGAACAGCTCTGAAGATTTGCTGGCATCTTGAATCAACAGGTGACACATAATGATGGTAGCGGACATTTCCATCAGTCTGCGGGCAACGAAGTCCAGCAATTCCTGATCTTGTGCTTCTTTTACAGCGTTGGTGCTTGCTTCGAACTTATCAGCCATCTTCTTCAGACGAGACATCAACGGTTCCATTTCCGGTGAGCAAGGAATTGTTTCGTATTCGCGGATAGTAGCGATGTAAGAACCATTAGTCACGTAACGGATAGCGGCTACGGTCTGCAACTGGGTTGTTCCTTCATAGATGCTGGTGATACGTGCGTCGCGATAGATACGCTGACAGGCATATTCCATCATGAAGCCCGAACCGCCGTGAATCTGGATACAGTCGTAAGCGTTCTGATTGGCATATTCAGAGTTCATACCCTTGGCAAGTGGAGTGAAGCTGTCGGCCAATTTAGCGTATTTTTTCTGTTCCTGACGTTCTTCAGGAGTCAGTTTACGTTCGCGGGCGATGTCATCCAGCGCTTTGTAGATATCTACGTAGCGGGCTGTTTGATATAGCAATGCACGTCCGGCATCCAACTTGCCTTTCATGATAGCCAGCATGTCGTATACTGCCGGGAATTCGATAATAGCTTTGCCGAATTGCTTACGGTCTTTGGCATAAGCCAATCCTTCATTGTAAGCAGCCTGGCTCAAACCTACGGATTGTGCGGCAATACCCAGACGGGCACCGTTCATCAAAGCCATTACATATTTAATCAAACCGAGTTTACGGTCACCGCAAAGTTCAGCTTTGGCATTCTTATATACCAATTCACAAGTAGGAGAACCGTGGATACCGAGTTTGTTTTCGATACGACGTACGTTCACACCACCTTCATTCTTGTCGTAGATGAACATAGAAAGACCACGACCGTCTCTTGTTCCTTCTTCCGAACGAGCCAGTACCAGGTGAATATCAGCATCACCGTTCGTAATGAAACGTTTTACACCGTTCAGCAACCAGCATCCGTCTTTTTCGCTATAAGTAGCTTTCAGCATAACGGATTGAAGGTCGGAACCGGCATCCGGTTCTGTCAAGTCCATAGACATGGTTTCGCCCTGGCATACACGAGGGATGAAACGGCTGTGCTGGTCAGATGTACCGAATTCGTACAATGTTTCGATACAGTCCTGTAAAGACCAGATGTTACCGAAGCCTGCGTCGGCAGCAGCCACGATTTCCGCGCACATGGTGTATGGGGTAATCGGGAAGTTCAGACCGCCGAATTTACGTGGCATGGTCATGCCGTTCAAGCCGGCTTTCACCATAGCGTCCAGGTTCTGTTTGGTTCCTGAAGCGTATTCTACACGTCCGTTGGCACAGTGAGGGCCTTCTTCGTCCACGCCTTCTGCGTTGGCGGCGATGATTTCTCCTGTGATTTCTCCTGTAATCTCCAACACTTTGTCGTAAGAGTCTACAGCGTCTTCAAAGTCCAGCGGAGCATAGTCGAATTCATCTTTATCTCTGTAATTGCGTTCTTTGAGTTCGCAAATACGTTTCATCATCGGATTGTTCAAGTGAAACTTGAGTTCCGGTATGTCTGTATAATAATTAGCCATCTTTCCTTACTTGCTATTTTGTTTATAATACTTAATCATCTTCGGCACAACTTCTTCGATACTTCCGTTGATTACGTAATCGGCAATCGTGTTGATCGGAGCATCCGGGTCGTTGTTGATGGAGATGATGATACCACTTTCCTGCATACCGGCGATATGCTGAATTTGTCCGGAGATACCGCAAGCGATATAGAGTTTCGGACGAACCGTTACACCTGTCTGGCCGATTTGACGGTCATGCTCTGCGAAACCTGCGTCGACAGCAGCACGGCTGGCACCTACTTCTGCATGAAGCTCTTTAGCGAGGTCGAACAGCAGGTCGAAGTTTTCCTTCGAACCTACACCGTAACCGCCGGCTACGATAATCGGAGAACCTTTCAGGTTGTTCTTAGCCTTTTCTACGTGGCGTTCGATTACTTTCACTACATAGTCCGTATCGGCTACATATTTCTTCACGTCGTGACGAATTACTTCTCCCTGATAGTTAGGAGAGAGGATTTCTTTCTTCATCACACCTTCGCGAACGGTCGCCATCTGCGGACGATGTTCCGGGTTCACAATCGTAGCAACGATGTTACCGCCGAATGCCGGACGAATCTGATACAACAGGTTCTTGTAAGTCTTACCTTCTTTTTTGTCTTCGTGGTCACCGATTTCAAGTGAAGTACAGTCGGCAGTCAGTCCGCTGGTCAAAGCAGAAGAAACACGCGGGCCGAGGTCACGACCGATAACGGTAGCGCCCATCAGGCAGATTTGCGGTTGCTCTTCTTTGAAGAGGTTCACAAGGATAGAAGTGTGAGGAAGTGAAGTATAAGGATAGAGTCCTTCACCGTCGAAAACGTGAAGTTTGTCTACTCCATAAGGAAGGATTTGTTTTTCAATCTCTTTGAGGCCGCTTCCGGCAACCACAGCTTCGAGCTGACAGTTCAACTGGTTGGCTAACGAACGACCTTTGGTCAGAAGTTCGAGACTAACGTCTGCAACGTTACCTTCTTCTATTTCGCAATATACAAATAAGTTATTCATGATTATCCGATGGTGTGGTTAGCTAATAGTTCAACAATCAGGTCTTCCACGTCACGGTCGCTGCCGCTGATGGTTTTGCTCTCTTTAGCCTGGAACACGATGTTCTGGATGGCTTTCACTTTGGTGGGCGAACCGGACAGACCGCATTGTGCAAGGTCGCCGTTTACGTCGGCTACGCTCCATTCTGCCAGATTCAGGTAGTCGCGCTTGTCATACAAGTCAGTGTAATCAAGGTTGCCTTGTTGCTTTTCAGTGACAGTCTTGGCGTGTTTGTATTTCTGAACCAGTTTCGCGTTGCGCGGACGACAGGGAGCTGCAGAACCATTTACGGTAATCACGATAGGCAGCGGGCCTTCTACTGTTTCAACACCACCGTCGATGTGACGTTTTACCTTAATCTTGTCTTTACCCACTTCCAGAATTTCTTCTGCGTATGTGATTTGCGTCAATCCCAGCTTCTCTGCTACCTGAGGACCTACCTGTGCGGTATCACCGTCGATAGCCTGACGACCACCGATAATAATGTCACAGTCACCGATTTTGCGGATGGCAGTAGCCAGTGCGTAAGAAGTAGCCAGTGTATCTGCACCAGCGAAAGCACGGTCGGTCAGCAAGTAGCCGTTATCTGCACCACGGAAAAGTCCTTCACGAATAATGTCGGCTGCCCGTCCCGGTCCCATTGTCAGGATGGTTACGGTAGAGCCTGGATGAGCATCTTTCAATCGAAGCGCTTGCTCAAGGGCATTCAGGTCTTCGGGGTTGAAGATGGCGGGAAGTGCCGCACGGTTAATCGTTCCGTCGGCTTTCATGGCATCTTTCCCGACATTACGTGTGTCAGGAACTTGTTTTGCCAATACAACAATTTTCAAACTCATGCTATAAATTTTAGTATTAGTATTTCTACAAGTTAGCAGCCAGTAGTCAAGTAGTAATCTCTTGCTATCCAAACTATCCGGTTAACTATCAGCGTGCAAAATTACTCAAACACTTGGTTCTGACAAGAAAACCGAGTAAAAAATGCACAGGTTTAAGAATTTTGAGCATAAAAGCACGATTTTAGAGATTTATCTTTTCTTTATTATTTAATATTGTCCGGCGATATTCTTATCAATTGGTTTTTCTTATTTTTTCTTATTTGATAAAAAACAATATTACTGTTGTTTTTTTGCTGTCAATGTGCTTAATTTGCCCGTTGTTACTTTTATGTATTATGATGGAAAATAATCAAAAACAAATGGAAAAAGACTTCCAGTCTTTTTTTACCACTAACTTTCCTAAGGTGAAAAATTTTGCCCGGCGGTTGTTAAAGTCGGATGAAGATGCAGAGGATGTCGCACAAGATGTTTTTTGCAAACTCTGGCAACAACCGGAAATATGGCAAACCCCCAATGATAAATTGGATGGGTATATTTTTGTAGCAACACGGAACATCATTCTTAATATGTTTAAGCATCAGCGTATCGAGCAGGACTATCAGGCAGATTTTGCGGAGAATGTGATACTTTGCGAAATAATAGAAGATGACCAGGCTCTGAAGAATATCTATTATAAAGAGTTGCTTATGATACTCCGGCTTGCTTTGGCGAAGATGCCCGAGCGTCGGAGGGTGATTTTTGAAGCCAGCAGATTCCAAGGATTAAGCTATAAAGATATTGCGGAAAAATTTGGTGTTTCTATTCGTACAGTGGAACATCAAGTCTATTTGGCATTAATAGACCTAAAGAAAATACTTCTTTTTTTAATTTTTTTGTTAGCATCCTTAAGTAGTACATTGTTTTTAGTTGTCTTTAAAGTATAAGGCCGAAATAAAAAAGAAATAATGATGAAGAATTATATTCGACAAGTAATAGAACTGTTTAGTCAAAATGATTATCCGATTTCAGTGCAGAAGCAATTCCGGCACTGGTTGGCAGACGAAGACCATGCTGAGGAGAAGATGGAAGCTCTTAATACTCTTTGGAAGGAAGCCGGTCAGGAGAAAGTTCCCCAAGGAATGAAGCAATCCATACGGCGTATGCAACAAAATATAGGTATCCGGCCTGCTTCATCACAAAAGAAATATATATTACGGGTTTGGCAGGTGGCTGCAGCGCTGTTGTTGGCAATATCGTCAGTTTCTATCTATTTACTTTTAGAGAAAGGGGATTTTTCCGGTGATTTGATAGAATGTTATATACCAACTGCGGAAATACGTGAATTGACTTTGCCGGATGGCAGTTCTGTAATGCTAAACTCTAAAAGTACCTTGTTCTACCCGGAAAGTTTTAATGGTGAAACTAGAAGTGTCTACTTGATGGGGGAGGCTTATTTTAAGGTGAAGCCAGATAAAAAACATCCATTTATAGTAAAAGGTGCTGATTTCCAGGTGACAGCCTTAGGTACGGAATTTAATGTAAACTCTTATTCGGAAAATGAGGAAGTACATGCTACTTTGATTTCGGGTAGTGTAAAAGTGGAATATAATAATTTGATTTCAAGTGTTATATTGAAACCCAATGAACAGTTATCTTATAATAAGTTGACGAAGAAAAGTAGTTTGCAACAATCACAAGTTGATGATGTACTGGCTTGGCAACGGGGAGAAACTGTATTTAGTGATGCGCATTTGGAAGATATATTTACGAGACTTGAACGTAAATATCCTTATACTTTTGTATATAGTTTCCATAGTTTGAATAATAACACATACAGTTTCCGTTTTCCCAAACAGGCGACTTTGGATGAAATTATGAAAATTGTATCGCAGGTAACAGGAGATATCCACTATGTGATTAAAGATAATAAATGCTATATAACTGATAAAAAATAATCCCTATTGTCTAATTGTTAACTTAACACACCATGTAAAAAAATACCCGGAGGGAATGCCAGTTCCTTCCGGATATGAAATCAAAAACTTTCCTGATATTAGCGTTTAATTGACGCAAACTCCTAACGATTAAATAGAAATAATAACCAATTTACTAATACGAGAAAGATGCTACAAAAATATAAAGAAATAGCAGGACGAGTATTCCAAAAGCAAGTTTTTCTTCCTTTTTTAGTATTATTAATGATACCTACGCTTGTTTTGGGACAAAAGGATAGTAAAATCACTATCCAACAGAAAAATATTACTGTGATTGAAGCATTGAAGACTGTGGAAAAACAGACTCAAATGTCGATAAATTATAGTAATTCTCAATTGAGAGGAAAGACAATTGTTAATCTGAACTTGAAAAACGCACTTGTGACTACCGCACTCGATGAAATCTTGAAAGGAACAGGTTTCATTTATCAAATCCATGATAATTATATCATAATAACTGAACAAAAGCCAGTGACGCAACAGATTGCGAAAACAATCAAAGGTAAAGTTGTCGATGAAAGTGGCGAACCGTTAATCGGTGTGAACATCTCTGTTGACGGAAGCTCTACGGGTACCATTACGGATATAGACGGAAACTTTACAATCAAAGCATTCAGCAATTCCAAACTGAAAATATCTTATATAGGATATGCTACTCAAATAGTTGCAGCCTCTAATAAAGATTTTTATCAGATTGTATTGAAACAGGATGCTGAGGTGTTGGATGAAGTTGTTGTTACCGCATTAGGTATCAAGCGTTCGGAAAAGGCTTTGTCATACAACGTACAGCAAGTGAAAGGCGATGAATTGACTACAATCAAAGATGCCAATTTTATTTCTTCTTTGAATGGTAAGGTAGCGGGTGTTACTATCAATTCATCTAATACAACCGGTGGTGCTTCACGTGTCGTTATGCGTGGTGTCAAATCCATCACTTCTTCCAACCTTGCACTTTATGTGATTGACGGTGTGCCGATGTACAATATGTCGAACGGTGGTGGCGGAAGTATTTATTCCGATCAGCCGGGTACAGATGGTGCTGCCGATATCAACCCCGAAGATATTGAATCAATCTCCATGTTGACAGGTCCTTCCGCTGCTGCATTGTACGGTAATGCTGCCGCTGCCGGAGTTGTATTAATTACTACAAAGAAAGGCTCGGTAGACAAGACATCTGTAACCGTTTCCAATAATACCACTTTCTCCAAAGTAGCCATGATGCCTGAAATGCAGAGCAAATATGGAAACGTTGCGGGAAATTTGGATAGTTGGGGACCGATTGTAAACAGTGATTACGACCCGCGTGATTTCTTCCGTACAGGAAGTAATATAATCAATTCGATGTCTTTATCTACCGGTAATAAAAAAAATCAGGCTTATCTGTCTGCTTCTACCACCAATACGACAAATATTCTGCCTAACAGCGGATATAACCGTTATAATTTTACCATACGCAACACAACCAGTTTTTTGAATGACAAAATGACCTTGGATGCCGGTGCGAGTTATATTCTTCAGAATGATAAAAACATGATGTCCCAGGGATATTACTATAATCCTTTGCCCGGACTTTATCGCTTCCCTCGTTCCGAAAACTTTGAAGATGTGCGTATGTATGAGCGATATAATGAAGGTTTGGATATCATGGAACAATACTGGCCTTATGGGGGAACTTCAAGTGGTCTGGCAAATCCATACTGGATACAAAATCGCCAGATACGTGAGAATAAAAAGACCCGTTACATGGTCAACGCTTCTCTCAAGTATCAGATATTGGACTGGCTGGATGTAACAGGTCGTGTGAAGGTTGACAATTATGAAAACCGCAGGACATATAAGGCATATGCTTCTACCGGTAGCCTGGTTGCTGGTGACAGAGGTACTTATGCTGATTCTTGGGCACAATCAAAGAGTACATATGCGGATGCTATTGCTACAGTGAATAAGAATATCAATGATTGGTCGGTTAATGTGAACCTGGGCGTATCTTTAAACGACAATCGCTATGAATCTATGGGTTATGAAGGCGGTTTGAAGATTCTTAATTTCTTTGCCGTACATAATATCAACTTC
The DNA here is from genome assembly GCF_900130125.1 of Bacteroides congonensis. GTDB lineage: Bacteria > Bacteroidota > Bacteroidia > Bacteroidales > Bacteroidaceae > Bacteroides > Bacteroides congonensis. The sequence continues at coordinate 260,453 of NZ_FQXY01000006.1, read as the reverse complement.
GATGAAGCGTGGAAACCTAAACAGGACGGTTGGCATGACCAGACAAAAGCTATTTTTGCAAATGCTGAACTTGGGTGGAAATCAATGCTTTATCTGACTGTCACCGGTCGTAATGACTGGGATTCCAGATTGGCATTTTCTGACTATAAGTCATTCTTCTATCCCTCGGTAGGTCTTTCGGCTATTATTTCCAGCATGTTTGATGCGCCGGACTGGTTGTCATTCCTGAAGGTTCGCGGTTCATACACAGAGGTAGGTAACTCTTACGACCGTTTCATGACATCCATTACTTACCCATATGACGAAGCATCGCATAATTGGACCAGTACATCTATTTATCCGAACACTAAATTAAAACCGGAACGCACGAAATCATGGGAAATAGGTGTAGATGCCAAATTCCTGAATGATATTAGCTTCAACTTGACTTATTATCGTTCCAATACTTACAATCAGACATTCTATGCCAGTTTGTCCGAATCTTCCGGATATTCCAAAATTCCTATCCAAAGTGGAAATATAATGAACGAAGGTATCGAAATGGCTTTGGGTTACGATAAGAAATGGGGTGATTTCTCTTTCTCCACTAATTATACATTGACTTGGAACCGTAATAAAATCAAGCAACTTGCCGATGGTGTCTATAACTATGCTACGGGGGAACCGATAGAAATGCCGGAACTTGAAATGATGACTTATGGAAAGACGGATGCTCACTTGGTTCTGCGTGTAGGCGGTTCGATGGGAGATGTATACGGACAGAAAGTGCTGAAACGTGACTTGAACGGATACATCCTCAATGAAGATGGAGTAGGTCTTTCCTTGGAAAATAAAGAAACTCATTTGGGTTCTATTCTGCCTAAGATGAATATGGGATGGAATTTAGGATTCGGATATAAAGGTGTCAACCTGGGTATGACATTTACCGGTCGTTTTGGCGGCATTGTAATAAGTGAAACACAGTCAATTCTTGACGCTGCCGGCGTATCAAAGGTTAGTGCTGATGTACGCGATGCAGGTGGTGTGGTTATTAATCAGGCAAAGGTAGATGCACGCTCTTATTTTCAGACTATCCAGGGGGCTTCCATTTATCATACCTATAGTGCTACTAACGTGCGTTTAGGAGAATTGAGCCTGAGCTATACATTGCCAAAGAAATGGTTTGCCAATAGCATGGGAATGACTGTCGGCCTTGTAGGAAAGAACCTGTGGATGATTTATTGTAAAGCTCCTTTCGATCCGGAAATAACGACTTCTGCATCTTCCAATTTTTATCAGGGATTCGATTCATATATGCTCCCGAGTACGAGAAACTTTGGATTTAATGTCAAATTTCAGTTTTAAATAATAATAGGTATGAATAAAATAATAAGAAATATTGGTGCAGGTGTAGCTATGTGTCTGATGATGGTAGGATGTACTACTAATTTTGAGGAATACAATACCAATCCGTACCAACCGGGGAAAGTTCCCGCCAACAGCTTGCTGTCGACTATGTTTAAGGTCTATGCATCTCCTCAACAAAACGACTGTCAGGCTATAAACTGTATGTGGGCTTGTTTTAGCGGGCAGATTACTGCGCCTTACGATTGGGGTAAAGGCAGAAATCTTTTTGCTTATTATAATGCGATGGAAGACCATAACCGTGCTTCATGGGGAACTATTTATGGTCAGATTTATCCGAATTTCTTTCGGATTGAAGAAGCCACGGAGAAGAAAGGCGTTATTTATGCCATGGCACAGTTGACGCGTATTTATGCCATGCAACTGATGGCTTCCTTGCAAGGTCCTATCCCATATTCTAAAGTGACATCAGGCGATATAAAATCTCTTTATGATGATGAACCGACTGCCTGGCGTGCAATGTTTGATGACTTGGATAATGTGATTACTATATTGAAATCAGCCGCAGAATTAGGTATTAATCAGGATTTGGCAACAGTCGACCAGTTCTATGGCGGTGATTGCGCAAAGTGGGTGAAGTTTGCTAATACATTGAAACTGCGGATGGCTATCCGTGTATCGGGAGTAGCGGATTATGCTCAAAGTAAGGCGGAAGAAGCAGTGCTTGGCGGTGTATTGGAGTCTACGTCTGAAAGTGCGTATGACACGACTCACAGCGGCATCGGTGTAAATGGATATTCCATTGTCAGCGGATGGGGCGAGTTGAGAGCTAATGCTTGTATTGTTTCTTATATGAACGGATACAAAGATCCACGTCGAAGTGCTTATTTTACCCAACCGACAGGTGGCTTGTCAGGAGAATATGTCGGAGTCCGTTCCGGTTCCACAGAAATTCCGGTTCCTTCTAGTTATAGTATTTATAGCAATCTTATGATAACGACCGGCAGGTCTTTACCGCAACCGGTGATGTATGCTGCCGAAGCTGCTTTCTTACGTGCTGAGGGTGAGCTGAAAGGTTGGGATATGAAGGGTGACGCGGAGACTTTCTATAAACAGGGAGTCCGGTTATCATTTGCCGAATTTAATGTGTCGGGAGCAGATGAGTATTTGGCGGACAATACTTCTGTTCCGGGCAATTATACAGATAGCTCGCATCCTGCGGATAATTACACTAACCAGTCTTCAATTACTATTCAATGGGATGAAGGAGCCAGTGATGCAGAGAAACTGGAAAGAGTTCTTACTCAGAAGTGGATTGCCTGCTATCCCGACCCGATGAACGGATGGGCAGATTACCGCCGTACAGGGTATCCGAGAATTTTTCCGGCAACCAGTTCTGCAAATGCGGATTGTACTGTTGAACGTGGGCAACGCCGTATTCGTTTTGCCGATACTGAATACAATACGAATAAGGAAAATGTGGAAGCTGCTGTACGCATGCTTAATGGTGGAAAAGATTCCAATGGTACCGATCTCTGGTGGGCTTTGAAGAGTAATGGTAGTTATTAACAGCTAAAATTAAAAAGATTACGATATGAAGAAAATACTATATGTCATATTTGCGGCAGTGGGTGCATTGATGTTTATTCAGTGCAGCGATTGGACTGAAATGGAACCTAAGTTCACTGAACCGGTGAATATCAATGGTGACGACTATTACAAGGCACTGAGAGAATATAAAAAGTCGAAACATCCTATTTGTTTCGGCTGGTATAGTGATTGGACTGGTGTCGGTACGAATATGAACAATCAGTTGAGGGGTATTCCCGATTCAATGGACATTGTTTCTTTGTGGGGTAGCGCTTTCAATTTGACGGAAGCGCAAAAAAGCGATTTGCAGGAAGTCAGGGAAAAGAAAGGCACCCGTATACTGTACTGCCAGCATATCACTAATATCGGTAGAAGCATGACACCGGCGTCTGTGGAAGAAGAGTATATAGTGGATGGTGTACAATACGAATCATATGACGAGGCTATGGCTGCATACTGGGGATGGTATGGAAATCAGGGCGATACTTCTGCAGAAGGTATCGAAAAGGCTATCCGTAAATATGCACAAGTGATTGTTGATTCTATCAATAAGTATGATTATGACGGTTTTGATATTGACTATGAACCGAATTTTAGTTATGGAGGTAATATCAGTAGTTATTCGGACCGTATGCATATTTTATTGGATGAACTGTCGAAGTCATTCGGCCCAAAGTCAGGTACAGGACGTATCCTTATGGTTGACGGCGAGCCGCAAACTTTGAATGTAGAGTCAGGCAAGTTGTTGGATTATTATGTTGTTCAAGCTTATTATAATACAGGTGACGGCAATAAAGATATTTATAACTCACTTGATGAACGTTTTCAAAGGTTGTTGAACAAGTTCGGTTCAATAGAGGACGAAGCCACTATTCTCAGTAAAACCGTATGGTGCGAAGACTTTGAGAAACACAAAGGAGATGGTGGGCCGGTATTTACCACACGTGATGGAATTGTGACATACTCATTGAAAGGAATGGCGATGTATTATCGTCCGGGAGTGGATGCCCGTATCGGTGGAGTGGGGGCTTATCGTTTTAATCTGTGTCGACCGGTGAATGATTATTTCTTTATGCGTGAGGTTATTCAGGTAATGAATCCGGCTCAGCATTAATTGTATGAACATAATTAAGAAGAAAAAATGAAGATGATTAAATTTACCAAATATATAGTGATGGGAGCTATTCTAGCGTCGGTTGTAGGATGTGACGATGCTGATTTGAGCCCTATTGATAATGGATTGTATATACAGGAAGCCGCTCCTTCTGATAAGTTTGACCAGCAGATGGAAACGCAATTGGTGGATGAAGATGAAGTGACAAAAACGTTGACAGTCCGTTTGGTGCGTGCCATTGACCAAGATGTGACCGTTACGCTGGATATTGACCAACAGTTGCTTGATGACTATAATCAGAAGAATGAGGCGGATTATCAGGTTCTTCCTCAAGAGTTTCGCAGTTTTGAGAAAACTGTAACAATTCCTGCCGGCAAGGTCTCAGCTCCGGTTATTAACCTTACTATAAAGCCGTACACTACCCCAAACGGTGAGGCTTATGCTATTCCGCTACGAATCATTTCCGTGGAGGGGCCGGTAGCAATGAAGGGAAACGCGAATCGTATGCTTTATCTGCTGACTTCCCCTAATAAGCAAAATTCAATCATACTGAAGAGAGGAAATAAGACGGCAACTACGTTTACCAGTGAGATTCCTGCTGACCAGTGGACCATAGAGTATTGGCTCAAAGTTGATAATACAACAGGAATGGCAACCGGCGACTGGGTTGGGCTAAGTAATAAATGGTTTAGAAACTATATTTATTGTGACGGATCTGCTCCTATTACTTTTAACGGAATATTACCTCGTTACTGGGCTGACGGGGTTGCAACAATAGCTCCGACTCTGCAATTCCATCTGGACAATCCCGGATTTGACATGGATAGCAATGAATTCTGGTGGCCTGATACATGGTATCATATAGCATATACTTACGATGGAGAGAAGATTATCTTGTATAAGGATGGTGCAATGGATGTGGAGAAAGTTGATGCGAGAGATTATACATTCTCACGAATCACGCTTGCTGACGGTTCTTTTGGCTCTTATATGCAGGTAGAATTCGCCCAGATTCGTTTGTGGAAGAAGTGCTTGACTGCCGGTGCAATTCAGGATGCCATGTCACGTCAGATACCAAGTGATTCTGAGGGACTGATTGGTTATTGGAAGTGTGATGAAGGTACAGGTAATGTGTTAAAAGATAGCAGTCCTAATGGGAATCACATTACTCTTAATGGAACTCCTGCATGGAGTGAACAAAAGTTTAATTTTGCCCATCCTAATAAGTAAGGAAGAATAACAAAAGAAGAATAACATTTGTTTGTGATATTTGTGAGGTCATTTCAGCAATGAGATGACCTCACTTTTTATATAAAAAGATATTCAGTCACATTTAATTTTCAAAAAAGAAGGAGAAATGTGCCTGAATACCTCTGTTTTTATTGTATGCCAATCTCGGCTATTCCCATCGGTTCTCCGTCATGTATCATCCGTGTTGCCTTCAATTGAACATAGCGGGCTTTGACTGGGGTAAAATAGACAGATTGCAGGATCGGATTATTCTTTATATTAGAAAATTCGTCTTTCGCTACTACCTGATTGACAGCATTGCTATCCGTTCCGACAGATATTTCATATGCGGCGATTACACCTTTATTATATTCGCTTTGGTCGGGAAGGTAATGGAATGAAGTAATCGTACGTTCTTCTCCCAAGTCAATCAAGGTTGTATTCCCATTGATGAAACAGGTCGTTTGGTCGTTCTTATCCATGCATTTTTGTGCTTCTTCTGCATCCACTCCACTAATAGTGAACGGGAAACTTTTCAGCTCTTCCGCTTTTGCAGTATATGAATCAGAAGTTTCTCCTGCGTAAAATGCTTCAATGTTATTGATGCAAAGACAAGCACGTGAATCCGTGAAACGGACACGAATCTTATCGGTTGTGATTGTTTCGAAACGGAGAAGACGTTTGTAACCAACGGTTGTTGTCTCTTCATTGAGTTTCACGGGAAGCCATTCACCTTCCTGGTTATATTCTACTACGAATGATTTGACACGCTGTCCGAGAGGAATGTATTCCTGCAACATCATACGGTTGATTTTCTCCGGTTGGGGCAAGTCGAATTCGATAGTGGCGGATGTTACTCCATCGTTGGTAGCCCAATAGGTATCGTAATCATTGTCTGTGACAGCTTTTGCAGAGAAAGCAGAACCTCGTTCGTCCGATGCTTTAGGAGAAAGACCAGCCAATAGGTTGTTTGCCAGTTGTTTTTGCACGTTCTTGTGAAAATTAACGGCGTTGGCAGAATCTGTCGGATGAATCAATCCGTCACGGTTAACGGGGAAGTTCAGTAATAAGGTTGCGTTATGTCCTACGCTGCGGTAATACAAGTCGGTCAGGTCGTCCACTGTTTTCACACGGTCGTCTTCTTCGGGGTGATAGAACCATCCCGGACGGATAGAAACGTCACATTCGGCAGCTACCCACTGGTTGCCGTCGGCATGGCCGTATTGCAATTCGCGATAGTTAGGATAACCCGGATAGACCTCTCCGGCACGAAGGAAAGACCAGTTGGTCGCTCCGGCAAATCCTTTCTCATTGCCTACCCAACGACAACCCGGCCCACCATCGGAGAAGATAACCGCTTGTGGTTGCAGTTCGTCAATCATCTTGTAAGCTCTCGGATAATCATAATAAGTTTTGCGGTCGATAGTACGGCTGTCTTTTGCACCGCCATACCAGCCGTCACCGCCATTAGCACCGTCGAACCAGATTTCAAAAACGTCACCGTAGTTGGTCAGTAGCTCATTGAGTTGTTTATAGAAGTAGTCTACGTATTCGGGAGAACCATAATTGGCCTGATGTCTGTCCCACGGAGACAGATAAACAGCGAATTTAATGCCGTACTTTTTGCAGGCATCCGATAACTCACGGACGATGTCACCTTTTCCGTCTTTATACGGCGTATTGCGAATGCAGTACTCAGTCAGTTGGGTAGGCCAAAGGCAGAAACCATCGTGATGCTTGGCTGTCAGGATAACCCCTTTCATTCCGGAATTCACAAAGGTTTGTACCCATTGCTCGCAATCCAGTTTGGCGGGGTTGAATGTTTTGGGATCGGAATCTCCGTATCCCCATTCCCGGTCGTTGAATGTGTTAAGTCCAAAGTGTACAAAAGCGTAAGTTTCCATCTTTTGCCATTCAACCTGTTTAGCTTCGGGGATGGGCAAGATAGCTTCCGGTGCTTTTGCCGGTTGGCAGGCACTTAGTAGAAGAACTCCTGCGCAGAAAATAAGAGAGTGTTTTTTCATGGGGGTGATAATTAATAAATTATTAAATAGATAAATTAATTTGCTAGAGTGTAATTCCGAATACAAAATAAACCTGCTCCTCATACGGATTGGCTATCAGCTTTCCGAATATGGGCAAAGAGAAATTGGATGTTATTTTGATTTCTTTCGTTGCGGATAGTCCGACGTTGACTACATTGAATTTGTCGGAGTAGAAGCTCTCCCAAGGGGTAAATCCTGCCTCGATACTCAAATCTACTTCTTTCACACTGAACGGGTAACTCAGTTCACAATAACTCGACCAGGCGCGTTTCCCGTCTTCCCGATAGTCATTTCCGGCAAATGTAGTGTACCAGCTTACTGATAACGGGAATTTCTCGCTAAACATATATCCGGCCCCTACTTCAAAAGTATGTCCGGTGGAGTGTGAATTGTAATTGAAGTATTTGAAAGGTTCATCCTCTGTCTGGGTGAAATAGTTGTTGGCGTAAATAGTCAGGTTTTTATAGGCATATTCCAATGAAAGGTCTATTTCATTATTCTTTTCACGAAATTCGGTAGAACCCCATGCATAAACGGTAAGTCCTTTCCAGTTGAGGCCGAGTGAAGGTTGCACACTTGCATTACCGCTGTCTATACCACGCCAGGTATAGCTGCTGACAAAGTCCGCATTTACAAAAACTTCTTGTGCCTGTGCAAAGGCGGTGCAAAATAGGATGGCAATAAGTACAATATGTTTTTTCATTTTATCGGTTGTATCTTTTCATTTTTCAGGGGGTAAAGATAATCAATATTATGGATAAATATTGGCAGGTAGGGTAAAAAAAGAAAACGGCTGCGTTGTGCAGCCGTTCCTTAATCAATTGTAAATCTTACTGGTTATTTAGAAAGTGACATCCATTTTCAGTACGAAAGTACGTGGGGCGGCAACTGCCATCGGGCGGTAGCTGTATTCCTTGTTGAACAGGTTGTTTACCATAAACTGGAATGCCACTTCTTTGGTTGCTTTCACTCCGAAGCGGAAGTCAACAGTGGCATAGGGCGTGTTGTGCTTGTCCCAGTAAGTAGCCAGTGTTTCTCCTTTTGAATAACCGAAGAGGATACTGCGTACATAGTCCATCAGGTCATTTTGCATTTTGGGACGCTCGTCCATCATCAGATAGTCTACTGCAAGGATTTTGCTCTTCCATGCTACGTTGGCACCTACGTTGATACGTTTCCACTGGAAATCTACCGTAGCTTTGAAACTATGTTTCGGGCGATATTTCAGATACTTTCCGGTGTTTGATTTCTCTTTCATTTGCAGCGGGTCGGTATAAAGACCTTCTACGGCATTGCGTTCCTGATAATCTGCATCACGGGGTTCGGTGTATACATATCCTAAGTTATAGAACAGTTTCGTATTCTTATTAAAGTTATACACACCGTTTGTGGAGATTTCAACTCCGTAGATTTGCGCTTTCGATACGTTATGGAATTGGGCGCCGATACCAAAACCTTTGCCGTCCGACAACATTTGGATGGCATCGCCGATGCTGTTAATCATCGTATAATTGGCATTGTTGAACAGTCCGAACTGGAATTCAACCATGTCCTTATATTGCGTGTAAAATCCGGCAACGTCTACGAATCCCTGGAAGTTACCAATCTTGTATCCTTGTTTGAACCCTAATTCAGCGTTGAATCCTTTTTCCGGATTGATGTTCAGGTTCGGATAAACACCGACTCCACCAATATCCTTACGCAGATATTTCTCATTGATGGACGGGTTGCGGTAACCTTGTCCGAAGCTTGCGCGGACAAAACTGTAATCAGCCAACTGATAGTTTAATCCGGCACGGAATACGGGACGGAACGGAACTTTGGTTCCGAATATCTTGGTTTCCGCTTCGCGGTGGTGATTGTTTACACGATAATATTCGGCGCGTACACCGGCAGATACGCTCAAGCGATCCCAAAAACGTTGGTCGTACTGGAAGAAAGCGGCGATGTTATCACTTTTGTACACTTCGTCCATAATGGCGGAATCATAGCGGATATGTTCGAAAGTAGCTCCGGTAGTGATTTGTGCGCCACAGTCCCATTTTTTGTTGAACTGGTAGTCGAGATAATAGTCGAAGTTCTTGTCAGTCTGAGTTTTCGGATTGTTGCGTGAAGGATTGATGACATTGGATAACCACGGAACGAGGTCGCTCGGTAATTTCCCGTCCTGCACCAACTTGTCCAAATCACTAGGCAATCCATTATCCATAGCCCATGAGATAAGGTCGCAGTAATCGGCAGTTGTTGCGTTCGGGAAAATATTGCCCAATGAAGTAAATATCCCGTTCATGGCATCATCCAGATTTCCGTTGATAAGTCCTGAACCGATACCGACTAATGCTGGGTAGAGTGAACTGTAATCGCCACCTGCAATATTCTGTATGGTTTGGGCGTCTGTTCCCATATTGCCGAGAATATCGGTAATGGATGCTCCGTCAGTAGGGCGCACGATATTGTCGGCGCTATAATAGAAACGTCCTTTAATCTTATGTGACGTACCGTTTTCGGGATTCACGTAGTTGATGAACGGGTCGATATGAAAGTTGTTTTCTTCACGTCCCATGTTGGTGAAAGGAGACGGTTTGTACACTTCCGTCGGTGAACGCCAGATAAAAAAGTCACCATATTGGTTGGAAAGGAAATCTACATTGAAACCATAATTCAAGATTTTCATTCCCATATCCGGTTGGTGGTAAGTCAGGCTGCCACCCATGCGGAAACGCTTATTGTATCCTTGTTGACGGTATCCTTCGTCAGTGAAAAGATTGATACCGCCACTGACATCGAAATTACCGATACGGCGGGAGTGGGAAAGGTCGAATCCTTCATAAATCGGATTCCGTACACCGCTGAGAAGGCTTCCGCGCAAAATGGGTTTTACCGCATACTTGTCGTCTTTCCAAAAACTCTTGTCACTCCATTGATATTCATCATTTTCCGCATCTCCATATACACCGACATAGGCACTGAATCGTGTTTTCGGGGTCAGTCCCGGACGTGCGGTACGAATATTAATGATACCGTTCAAAGCTGATGAACCATATAGTACGGAAGAAGCTCCTTTAATCACTTCCACTTGTTCTACGTTTTCCAAAGGAACGGTGTTCCAGTTTATTTCTCCTGTTTTAGGGTTCAGTGTACTCATGCCGTCTACCAAAATCTGGCTGCGTGCACCTACTCCGTAAGTCCATCCGCTACCACCACGCATAGAAGGCTGCTTGTCTACAATGTCTACACCGGGAAGTGTACGAAGGGTGGAAGAAATATCGGTTGGTGCCTGACGTGCAATATCTCCCGATTTGACAACGTCCATAGAAACGGTGACATCACTCAATTTCTGTTCGAAACGTCCGGCACTGACCACTACTTCTTCCAGTAGCTTAGTGCTTTCTTTCATGTAAACGTCCTTAGTGACTACTTCACGTTTGCCAATGACGATAGGCATCAGTACATCATCATAACCTACATAACTGAATACGAGGTCGACTCCACCTTCGGGAAGTTTGATTTCATATTCTCCGTTAATGTTGGATACTACTCCCTGGTTACCGTGAAGCTTATAGGTAACGGCAGCTCCCACCAATGGTTCATTGGTCTTGGCGTCATATATATGTCCTTTCAAGGTTTGGGCAAAGCTTGCTCCAAAGCCGGTAAGACAGATAAGTAAAGTTAGTATATATAGTTTCTTCATTGTTTCTTATTCTTTAATATTAATGTTTGTATATCACTCGGATAGTACCAAATCGAGTCCAATATTGAATTTCTGTGCGTTTGACCAAGCATCAGCGAATTGATTGAGCAGACTTTCTAACATCATTTTGGAAAAATCATCTGTCGATTCAGGCAGCATATTTATAATGATTGGTACTAGACTTGGAATCATATCTAAAATAGGTTGCAGGGTTGCTTTGTCTAAATAGAGGTGTGTATGTCCATCTACTTTTTCTATATTCATTGGGATTCCTGTTGTGATCCACTCAAAGAAAGTATTGAAGGTTTTGTCATTTAAATTGGTAATGAAACTGATGATACTATTTTGCAAAGTTCCGTTTATTTTGATCAGTATTCCTTTAAGTTGAATCGGATCCATTTTCAAAATTATATCAGTAAGAGAAGACAATAGATTTTCATCTATCATTTTTCCCTGCCCTTTCATTACAAGCGTGATTATTGCAGGTAAATTGAGTTTAATTCTGACTTGGTTGTCTTTAGGATACCAATAAACTAAATTTGTAGGAGAAGTATAAAAAGTACGGTCTTTTATTACGGCTGTTACATCTTCATTTGTAACTCCCCCACCTAATAATTTACTAAAGATGAATTGTACAATCTCCATCATGGCTCCTTCCGCTTCCATATCCGGTACTTTGCCGTCAATCATAATAGGGCCTGTTGAGTATTCCACTTGAATATTTCCATCAGCTTTTAATGTGACAGAATGAAGAAATTGAGGTAGGAAGTACGCTAATGTACTTCGTAGAAATACATTGTAATCAGAATCAGAGCCTTCTGCCATTTTTGTATCAACAAAACCTGCACCGGTCCCAGGAACCTCTGCACCAATGGTTTCGTTAGATGATTTAGTGATTTCGGAAAGCAGATAATTTTCTGCCCATTGTGTACTACCGGCGGTTTGTATATCCGTGAGGTTGAAAATAAGATGTCCTTTTTCTACTTTTCCATCATAGTGAAATTGGATATTAGTATTTGCTCCGGCTGCATCTCCTGAAAAAGTATATTCATTGGCTGTTCCTGACAAGGGTACATTTGTCAGTGAAACAACTGCTTCTCCGGGGAGAATGTCGTAAAGGGTGATATTGGCATTTTCTCCTTTCACTGTACTGAAATCAATACTTTTACCGAATAATTCTTCACCACTATAATTGAGAACCAAATTGGCGTGGCTGAGATGTTTATTTGAATAATTAGCTGTTACATCTACAGGATCCGGTCCCGGGTAATCTTCGCTGCAAGAGGTCATCAAACCGCTCATTCCGATGAAACCACTTGCCAATAATATAGATAATTTCTTCATATTCATTTTTTCTTTCATATTCATTGTTAGTGCTTATTCCTGGGGTAGAAGGTCTAATCCTAAATCAATGGTATTAGCTGCATTCCATAGGATTGGCAGACTATCTTCATTGGTTCCCATGAGATATCCGAGTAGATTTTTGAACGTTGTGTTATTGGCCATATTTTCCGGTAATAAATTCTCAATAACCGGTTGTAGTTGTGGTAATAACTGAATGAAAGCTGTTGTAGACTCTTTAGTTAAATAAAGATGGGTATGTCCCTCTTCTTCTTCAACATTAAAAGTTATACCTTCAGTTAATAAGTAGAAGATTTGCTGGAAATTACTCTCATTCATGTTGGTAATGATACCGAGATACTGATTGCCAAGCACGGCATTTACAGTTCCAAGTAGCTTTTGTAGTTGAATAGCGTCGGATTTGGAAAGAGCTTCCACGATACCGGAAATCAGTCCTGGGTCAATGGGTGTTTCACTATCTTTAGTTACCTGACTGATAATAGCTGGTAAATTCAGATTTATTTTAAGTTTTCCATTATTTACTGACCAAGTGAGCAGATTAATAGGGGAAGTAGCCCAAGTACGATTGGCAAGCGCACTGTTAATGTCGGTGGCACTCATTGTACCTATCATGAATTTCATAACGAACATTGCAATAGTCGCCACATCTTTATCCGGATCTATTTCATTAATAGGTACTTTACCAATATAGACCGGACTTGTGGTATAATTTGCAATAATATTACCATCCGGTTGCAATGTGATTGTCTGAAGAAGCTGGGGGATGAAGTAACAAAGTGCATTTTGAATCAATTTCATTCTAAGAAAAAGTTGGCTGCCTGCTTGTGTCAACTCCACATCATCCATGTGAACATAGAAGGCGCCGGTCAGGATTTCGTTTGTTTCTTTCCATACATATTCTCCGCCACTGGTACCTATGGTCATTTTTTTCCCCTTGGTAAAGTTAGATAAATCATAACTTTTATTCCATTTGTTTTGCGGCATCGTTACATTTACATCCAGCTTCATCGCTTTCGGCGTAATGCTACCGCTATACTTTACCGTAGCGCCGCCCATTGTGATATTCGTTCCGTTGAAAGTGTAGTTACCCTTTTCTTCATTCTCATAAAGTTTGATGCCATTGATAGGAGTACTAGCCTCTCCCGGAATCACATCATTCAGTGTCAACGTTCCCGTCTCACTGTCTTCTGTCTTAAAGCTGATAGTTTTTCCAATTAATTTCTCTCCACTGTAGGTTAGGTCTAACGTATATGGCTTAATATACGAGCCATATTCCCGGCTGATTTCTCCCGACCAAAATAGCTTGTCATTGTAAGTCTCTTCACATGATGTAAAGAAAAAAACGGCACAAGCCACCCAAAATAGTTTCTCTAAGTTTCTCATTTTGTTTCTTGCTTTTATTGCATATTTAATAAATCTTTGCAAAGTTCGACTAACAATCCTTTATTAACAAGGTCTATTTTTCTATAATGATGTTCTATTTTTAAGTATTTGGGTATAAATAGTGAACGAAGTAGAAATATTCATGTTCTATTTTTAATATGAATTGTTCTTCTTTTAAGAATGAGAGTTTTAGAATAAGTCTTTATGTAAATATGTGGAGAGGTTTCTGTAGGAATATCGGGAACAGTAATCCCCATATTCTTAAAATCTGACTGTACATAAAAATGGAACGTTTTATGCATTTTCTCTATCTAAATGGAGGGACATATGGAGACGTGGATAGAAAAGTGCGTAAATTTACATTAGGGAAATAGAGAGAAGATAGTCTTTTGGGAAGAAAGAATCCTCTTTGAGCTGTTTGCTGGTGAAAGGGAAATAAATAGATAGATTTTCTGTCGATATGCAGCTATTTGTTATCAGGTTAATCAACGGTTTCAGAAGTGAAATAGCTCGAAAACCGCCTCTATTTCGGCTTAAATATGCTTCCTCACCGAGGAATAATCGCTTGGTCGGTGAGTAAGAAAGTGTTCCTCACCGAGGAACGATGTGTTTCTCGGTGAGGAATGGATATAATCAACCTCGGAAAAGCAAATATTTATCCCTTGTTTATGCATAATAAGGGCTTGAATATGCATGTTCTTGCATTAATTTATGCGCTTTATTCTCTATTAGCTTTGATTATTCTCTCTTGCCGGATAGCAAAATCTTAAAAACAGAACAGAATTGCTGGTTGCTTAAAGCCTGTTTACCGTCGAAATCCGTCCTTTGGTCGATTCTATTTGTGATAAAATAGCGTCGGCCTTACCTTTGTCCTGCTAACTTGGAACAATGAAGCATGAAAAGACTGCGTAAACAACAGTTATTGGAGCAGAGTATTTACGGAGCCATTTGGAACGTAATATTTCTTCTTCCGCTGATAGGCGGATACTTTGCCCTAAGCGGCGGACTCGAAAGAGAAGAAGTCCGCACGGTTATCCGTGACTCATGGCTGGGTATCCTTCCTTTCTTCGTGCTTTTTTTACTGAACAATTACGGACTGGTTCCCTATTTCCTTTTTAAGAAAAAATACTGGCAATATACTGTTTCATTGTTTTTCCTGATAGTTGCCATGTGCAGGCTTGCTCCGTCTCCTTCCATGACACGCTTTCCGAAAGATTTCAGGCGCGACGGTTTACACCGCAACATGAAGGAGAATCCAAGAGACCAAATAATAAGGATGAGAGAGAAGAGCAGGGAGGAAGGAGAAGGGTACCGGGATGAGCCTAAACGTGAAAAGCCCCCAATGGGAATGGGAAAGCCTAAAGGCGGTCCCGATGCTTTTCCGAAGCCGGGTCCTTTCCCTTATCCGCTCTTTGGTATCCGTTATCTCATCCATTTTGCCATCGCCTTTCTGATGGTAGGGTTTAACATTGCCATCAAACTATTCTTCAAGTCCTTCCGTGACGAGGAAATGCTGAAGGAACTCGAACATCAGCGCTTGCAGTCGGAACTGCAATATCTCAAATATCAAATCAACCCGCACTTCTTTATGAATACGCTCAATAATATTCATGCATTGGTGGACATCGACACGGGAAAAGCGAAAAGTACGATTGTGGAACTCTCCAAACTGATGCGTTATGTGCTCTATGAAGCAAGCAATAAAACCACGTTGCTATCACGTGAGGTACAGTTTCTTGAAAACTATATCGGCTTGATGAGCCTGCGCTATACCGACAAAGTATCTATCGGGATGCACTTCCCTGCCGAAGTGCCCGAAGTACAGATTCCCCCACTGCTCTTTATCTCTTTTGTAGAGAACGCCTTCAAGCATGGAGTCAGTTACCGGAACGAGTCTTTCATTCGCGTCCTCGTGCAGTTGGAAGAAGACAACCGCCTGTCTTTCCGTTGTACGAACAGCAATAACGGTTCGGCAGACGAGCAGCACCACGGTATCGGGCTCGAGAATGTCCGCAAACGCCTGCGGCTTCTGTTCGGCAATGACTATACGTTCTCCATTACCAGTGAAGAACAAATATTTGATGTATTACTTATCATACCTTTATTATAATGAAATGTTTAGCAATAGATGACGAACCGTTGGCACTGACGCAATTATCGGATTATATCTCCCGCGTCCCTTTTTTGTCTTTAGTGAAGTCCTGCCAGGATGCATTCGAAGCAATGAAGGTATTAGCCGAAGAAGAAGTAGATTTGATATTCGTGGACATTAATATGCCCGATTTGAATGGACTGGACTTTATCCGCTCATTGATTAGCCCGCCGCTTGTCATCTTCACCACCGCTTATTCCGAATATGCAGTAGAAGGCTTTAAACTGGATGTCGTAGACTATCTGCTGAAACCGTTTGAATTTCAGGATTTACTGAAAGCGGCGGACAAAGCCCGCAAGCAGTTTGAATACCGTTTGTTGGAACAACAGGGCGAATTGGGAAACGCTTCGCAGATAAAAGGAGACTCGCTGTTTGTGAAAAGCGACTATAAAGTCGTTCGTATCGACGTGAATAACATCCGCTATATTGAAGGCATGAGTGAATACGTACGTATCTTTGTGGAAGGAGAAGACAGGGCGATTATCACGCTTGCCAGTCTCCAGAAAATGGAAGAACGGCTTCCCACGCATTTCATGCGGGTTCACCGTTCTTATATTGTCAATCTCCGGAAGATTACCGAAGTTTCCCGTCTCCGTATTATCTTCGATAAGAATACCTACATTCCTGTCGGTGATAATTATAAGGAAAGATTTACGGAATACATCGGAAAACTGAGTCTGTCTTAATAAGCGCAGCTACACTTATTTAATACCCAGTTTTTTGGCGATGTCCTTAGGAAGCGCATCTTTGTGTACCAGGATATTCATAGTCTTGTAGGCTACGAATGCTTTGGAAGCATACCAGATACCATCGTATTTGCCCGCTTTACCCCAAGAATTCTTCACCATGAAGTATTCTTTTCCGTTTTGGTCTTTAGCGATACCGTAGATTACCATTCCGTGGTCGTCAGTCGTTTCCCAGTTATCGAAAGCTGTTTGGCGCATTTCCTGAGTGATTTCCATTTCCTGGAACGGCTTGGTAGTCATTTCTTTCTGCTTGTCGGCAGCAGTCAGACCCGTCCAGCGAGCCATATCCGAACCGCTAAGTTCAGCGCCTTTTTTTGCATCCGGCATCACAGCAGTACCATTGCGTGTGAAACCTTGTTCGCTCACGTCGCTGCCCCATGCGAAAGTATAACCTTTCTTTACAGCGTTGTCCATCACAGCCATCAGTTCGTCGATAGGCAGGTTGTAAGATAAGCCGTTGCGCCAGTTATCTTGAATTTCGATAGCGAATTGGGAATAGAAGGGATGATGGGTATAAGAAGTCAGTGATACGTAATCGTCAGGATTCAATCCCAATGATTCTGCAAAGGATTTCGGAGTATATTCCTTACCTTTGTAAGTGAAGTTTTCCGGGCATTTACCCAAATAAGTGTCATAGATAGCTGCCAGTCCGTTTTTCCATACCGGAGTCAGCTTGCTCAGTTTGCCCTTGGCGATAGCGTTGATGTATCCACTTGCTACGGCATCCAACTCGTTGTGTACCGGCAGCGTATCACCATACATGATTCCCGGCATCACTTCCTGCGGAACGATACCATAATTCTTGATGCAATACATTACATCATAGAAACTTCCACCCGGTGAGAAAGAACTGTCACCGTGATAGCGTACATAGTTTACTCCGCGGTCCTGCATCGTTTTGTGTACCACAAACATTTCAGCCAGGTCATATTCGCCTTTGCCTAAACGAAGCAGTTCTGATTCAATAAATCCGAGAGTGGAGAAACTCCAGCACGTGCTCGAACGGTTCTGATTTTTGATAGAAGTAATCGGGTTCTCTTTCACTGTCGTGAATACAAATCCCTCTTGGGGTTTTGCGTCTTGTGCCGTCATGCCCAGGCTACATAAGCCCAGGGCAGCGATAAGGATACTTTTTTTCATTCTTATGACATTCATATTAAATTTGTTTTGGGCACAAATATAACGATTCCTCTCTTGAAAACCATCCATTTGGATTCAATTTGCATAAAAAAAGAATGAATATTACTGTATCCTGGCACGGTAAGTCCGTTCGGAGAAAGTGATATTGAGGAACAAAGACAGGCTGTTTTCGCGTTGCATGCCGGCAGGTACTTTCATTTGTCCTTTATATTTCAGTCCGATGGAAAGGACATTATTATTGCGCAAGCCCAGATTCAGCCCCGTACTCATATAGTATTCAGTCGCCTTTTTCTTTTGGATGACAATATAGGAATTGTTGATTCCCGTTCCCAGCAACAAGCTGACCGGATTACGGTACACATTACCTAAGGTATATCTTCCTCCCAGTGACAGCCGGTGCTGATTCTCAAAACTGATATTGGATTGTGAAGATTGCATCCGGCTCCAGTCCACATACTTATAATCAATGGTTGCCATCCACCGCAAGTTATTGTAAGAAACTCCCAACCCAAAGAATTGGGGAAGGCATTGCCGGTAACGTTTCAGGTCTTTTGCAATATCATCCCCGCCCGAACTGCTGCTGACGTATAGACTATTCTCCTGCTTGAAGTCCTGCGAATAGCCATAGACAGCACCTGCTACGAAAGAACGGTCACGGTCGATTGCCCATTTATACTGCACGCCGAAATCTGCATAAAACGTATGTTTATACGAACTCGTTTCTTCTGACGCGCTGCCCTGTGTTTCCGTCTGCGTAATAGTACCGGTGACGTAGGAGAGATTCGTACCGATAGAAAATCCTTTCCCGAAAAGATACGCCGTGCTGATACCCATTTTGGACAGCCCGCCTTCGCCTTGAAATAAAGAAGAAACGGTACTCCCGTTACTGCCCGCCACCTCTTCATCCAACGTGATAGCATATCCTACGCTGCTTACGGGAGCCATAAAGATAGCCCCGTACCATCGCGGAATAATCCGGCAACCGATACTCAGGTTATTCAGATTCCCCGTGACAGAATGGTTGTTTGCTCCCCGCTGCGAATAATTCTGATAAGACCCCATGATGCCGGCATCTATCTGAAACCGCTGTTCGCTTAGCTCCGTGAGTGAAGCAGGGTTGGCACTGTTCAGAAAATTATTACCCCGCAGAGCAATCCCCGCACCCCCCAGTCCGGCATATTGCCCGCCTTCTCCGGTAGAGAGTTCGCCCAGTCCGAACATGGAAGTGGGGGAGTTCGTTGTGTTTTGTGCCATCAATAAGTGAGCGGGAGTATAGAATGCCAAAAGGCAGAACAAAATCTTTTTCATTGTTGATAAGTTTTGTAGAGTATGATAAGTTTGGTGTTCTTTTTATTTGCCGTATGTTCGCTGTCACCGAAGATAACACCTTGCAGGGTGGTGTAGAACAAGTTGTCGGGAAGGAATAACTGTAACTTCTGCCGGTTATATCCGGTTGTTCCCAGGTTGCTTTGGAGGAAAGAGGTGATGTCGAAAGAATAATACGTCTCTTCGTAAGCCATGTCGTCTACCACCAGGTTGCCCGTTTGTACGGAGCTTCCGGTAAGGTCGGTGATGACATCCTGTCTCACGTTATCCTCATTGGTTGTATAGAGGGTCAGGTTTTGCGGGAGCGGGTACATTCCGTCATACGTCCCCTTCACCGGATAGAGTTGTAGCGTGGCGCTTTCGATGGTCACGAGTTCGCCTTCTGCGCAGAGATCATTCAAATGCGGGAAGTCGATAGCGATATACATTCCTGTCATGCCTTGCAGATAACATTGGTGTTCTGTCCGGGCGGTGGGCAGAGCGTTGTCGGCGCCGCTTTTCAGTCCCTCAATCGGAGTGCCCGTACGGTCATATGATACCTTATTATATATAAGAGAACTGCTGGCATTGAATACAAGTGTCTTTTCCGTTGAGATTTCCGCCTGTTCATGGTAATAGAGCGTAATACACAAACTGGAATCATTTACCTGGAAGCCGCTGACGCAGGCGTCATTGTCGATGTCCGGAATAAAGGCGATGCCCTTGAAGTAATCATGGAAGAGCTCCTGTGACTCCATTTGCCGCGCGTCTTGCTGCATCAGGTCAAACCACTCTTCTCCCCAGTCATCGGGTAGGCGCACTTCCAGTTCTTTTGTCCTTTGTCCGGGAGTCGGCTTGAAACTGAACGAGGTCAGGGGAGATGTTTCATACGATGTCCGGGTGGTACTGTATAGATACCCGTAATCGTCCAATTGGATATTTTCCGTCAGGCGGTGCATATGGATGCGTTGGGTGCTCAGTGTATCTCCCAGATAATTGCCGGAGGAGTAAAGCCGGATGGTGATGGAATCGAATGTATATACCGTCTCGTCATTAAAGGAGAAAGAGGGTAATTCATATTCGGCATAGAATGAGGCCGTAATAGTTCCCCATAACTCGTCTTTACGATGTCCTATCTGACAAACGGTATCACCCGAAGTTGCCAGTGAGTCACTAAGGATGGTACTGAGCGATACGGTACAACTGTCTGTACATTCCGGAAAGAACTTTCCACCCATTTTCCGCCTATTGCGGATGATTCGTCCAGGCAAGAGGAAAAAGAAAGAAATAGAAAGAGCGAAAAAAGTACTAAGATTGATTTCATGCCATACTAATGAGATTGGTTTTGTGACGGCAAAAGAAGAGCTTTTAAGCAGTCTCCCCAAAAACTATCGACTAAGTCTTGCTATTTGTCGACCTCGATTTCGTTGGTAGACAGAATATATCTGTTTGTCGATAGTTTTTTTATCCGTGCCCGTTGCCCCCTACTTTTGCGGGTAATAAACGACATATTTAATGGATAAGAAAATGAATAAATTACTTTGCATGGTGGTCGTACTGCTCTCATTGGCGGCATGTACGGAGGATACGGAATATACGGCAGGCGTGTGGTACCGCCGTTCTGATTTTGATGGCGTGGCACGTAATGATGCCGCAGGGTTTACTATCGGCAACAAAGGATATATTTGCGGCGGATACCGGGGAAGCAACAAAGACCGCCTGAAAGATTGCTGGGAGTATGATATTGATAATGACTGGTGGACTCAATGCAAGGACATGAGTGAAGAAGCCATTGCCCGGAACGCGGCGACAGGCTTTGCCGTAGGGACGAAAGGATATATTGCCACCGGATATGACGCCAAGACTAGTTCGTTTCTGAAAGATTGCTGGCAATATGACCCGGCAACGAATGATTGGAAACAGATGGCGGACTTTCCCGGAGGAGGACGGCGTTACGCACTTTCTTTCGGCATCGGGCAATACGGTTATCTAGGTACGGGCTACGATGATAACTATCAGAAGGATTTTTACCGCTTTGACCCTTCGGCGGGCGATAAGGGAGAATGGACGCTTATCAATGGCTTCGGCGGGCAGAAGCGACAGGGCGGACAGGTTTTTGTCATTGATGACATAGCCTATATCTGCGGTGGCGAGAATAATAATTCGGATGTCACGGACTTTTGGTGTTTTGACCCGTCGAATGCATCCAATCCCTGGAAACAACTGCGTGACATAAAAGATTCCAGTGATGATGATTATGATGACGACTATACTTCTATCGCACGCTGCTATGGCTGCGCTTTTGTGATTGACGGTAAAGGATATCTGGCAGTAGGACAGACGGCGGGCGGGAGCTTGCGTACCAACTACTGGATATACGACCCTTCTACGGATTTGTGGGAAGGTGAAGACCTGACCGATTTTGAAGGCAGCGCACGTGCGAAAGCTGTTTGCTTTTCCACAGGAACACGGGGATTTGTAACGACCGGTGGTAGTACTTCCTCGTCCTACTATGACGACACCTGGGAGTTGAAACCTTATGAATATGAAGAAAAGTAAGATAATAACAGGTACCGGATGCCTTATCCTGTTACTCGCCACCGGATTTGTCTGTTACCGGAATATAAGTCCCGCAGCCCGCTACCATTTGGAAGTGATGAAACTCGGAGAGAACGGATACGGTTATAAAATCTATGAGGGAGAACGTACGATTATTGTTCAGCCTTTCATTCCTGTCATTGCCGGAAAAAGAGCTTTCCGTGCAGAGCAGGATGCCCGACGGGTAGGGAATTTAGTCTTGGAACGCATTGAAGCAGGAGATGAATTTACTATATCGAAGGGGGACTTGGATAACTTGGGAGTTACATATTAATGCTGCACCGTTGGCATAGCCGTGCCACCGCATTGGCACAACTGTGCCAATGGGGTGGCACAAGGCTAGCGCTGTAGGGTACTGTACGTGGATTACTCCCTCTTTTGAGGATTAACCACATAATCTTCTTTGATAAACTCATCATACACGCGTTTCGGATGGTCGAATGCTGCTGTCCCGTTCCGTTGCTCATCGAAATTCTCCCGGCGGAATTGTTTCAGTTTCAGGTTTCCTTCGGCATATTCCCGTAGTTTTTTATGTTCGCGTCCATAAAGCGAACTTTCAGTTACTTCAGAATCAAGCAAACTTTCCTTAGGAGTAATAGTGGGCAGGAGCACTTGTTCCAGTAATCCACGATAGGCACCGTCATATTCGCACCAAACGAGGTCGTTGGCGACAAATATACGATAGGAGTACTTTGACCATGCGGTTTTGATTTCGATGGATGCAGCATAGATTTCAACGGTAGCTTCAGAACCGTACGCCTGGTCACGAATCACAACGGTCGTCCGACCGCTGATTTCTTCCTTTACGGAAGTTTGCCATTTCTCGGAATGCATGATTTCTTCAATGATTTCCGGCAATTTTTCTTTAATCTCAAACTGTATTCTCATGGTGCTTGCCTGCGGGCAGGACTTTTTTATTTTTTCCTACTTAAACAATAAAGCTAGCCTAAAGTTACATAGATTGAAGCAAAAAAACAAGATTTTGTTTAAATATTTGCTACTTTTGCCGGATAATCTGTCTTTTTCGTTTGTTTTTATAATAAATATGCAACAAACAGTAATAGGACGGAGTCTGTAAGGAGAGTGATAAATAAAAATAAGGGGGAGATAAGAATGAAGAACTTTGAAATAGATGAATGTACCGGATTAGTGTTGGAAGGCGGGGGAATGCGCGGCGTATTTACCTGCGGCGTACTCGATTATTTGATGGATCGCGACATCCGGTTCCCTTATACGATAGGGGTGTCCGCCGGAGCATGCAACGGACTGTCTTATGCCTCCCGTCAACGGGGACGCGCCAAATACAGCAATATCGACCTGCTGGAAAAGTACAATTATATCGGCTTGAAACATCTGCTCAAGAAGCGGAATATCCTCGACTTCGATTTGCTGTTCAATGAATTTCCCGAACATATCCTTCCGTATGATTATGAAACGTATTTCGCTTCACCCGAACGTTTCGTCATGGTGACCACAAACTGCCTGACGGGAGAAGCCAACTATTTTGAGGAAAAGAAAGACAAGAACCGGGTGATTGATATTGTCCGTGCTTCCAGCAGTCTGCCTATTGTCTGTCCCATTGCTTATGTAGACGGCATCCCGATGCTCGATGGGGGAATTGTAGACTCCATTCCTTTGCAACGTGCTATTTCAGATGGCTACACCCGCAATGTTGTTGTGCTCACTCGCAATCGTGGTTATCGGAAAGATTCGAAAGATATTCGTGTCCCGTCATTCGTATACCGTAAATATCCGAAACTGCGCGAAGCGCTGGGGCGTCGCTGCGCCGTGTATAATGAACAGTTGGAGATGGTAGAGCGTATGGAAGACGAGGGAAAGATTATCGTTATCCGTCCGTTGAAACCTGTTGCTGTAGACCGTATCGAGAAAGATGTGCAGAAGCTGACGGAGTTTTATCAGGAAGGATATGAGTGTGCACGAGCTTTATTTTGAGTTTGTATATTGTTCGGCAGCTCTTTTTAGTTTCCTGCTCATCAATTCTACCAATGTCTCCGGATACAGAATTTGTATTCCGTCGGCATAGCCGAAGAATACCCGTTCCAGTTCGTGGTTGATGACTACTTCGATTTCGAGTATGACGCTTCCGTCAGCTAATCTTTCTATCAATTGCTGGCTGCGGTGTATTGGTTTGGTTATGATGTAAGGCGCTTCGTCAGCCTTTACTTTGAAACCTACTTTTTCTGCTTTGCTTCCTGCGTTTTTGGTGACTCCTACCAGATCGTCAAAGAACGTATTCGGGTCGAAGAACGTATTCTTTATATAGTGTTCTTGCGGCAGGACTTCTAAGGAATGTATCCT
Source organism: Bacteroides congonensis (assembly GCF_900130125.1). Classification (GTDB taxonomy): domain Bacteria; phylum Bacteroidota; class Bacteroidia; order Bacteroidales; family Bacteroidaceae; genus Bacteroides; species Bacteroides congonensis. Next base: position 236,434 of record NZ_FQXY01000006.1, on the reverse strand, counting down.
GTCTAAAGCTAAATTTTGCAATATACGTCCGCTTTTCCTTACTCCGTAAACAAACCAGCGGTTCCGGTATTCTTTTAATAGATAAGGATAAAAAATGAATTCGTTTGCCGAACGTGCTTTGAACGAGCGGTATTTGAACCGTATAGGGTGTTCGTTTACAATGGCGTGATAGATAGTGTCCAGGTAATCCAGCCCTTTCAACGATTCGTTCTTTTCGAAGTCGATGACAGGGGTTGTCTTCATTCGGGCGGAAGCCACATGGTCTTCCAGGCGGTTGATAATATCGCTCATTTCCGTGAAGTAGGAGAATCCTTTGAACTGCCGCAACACTTCCACCGCTTCCGACATCATTTTCAAATCCTGTTCGTTCAGCGGAGTTTGCGTGATACTGTATTCCGGGTCTTCGTATTTATAATATTTATTCTCGTACACTACAATCGGGGCGTTATATCCCAGTTTCTCGCTGCGCATCATCTGGATGTCCATTTGCACGGTACGTTTGCTTATTCCTTTGTCAATGCCCTCATATTCATAAAGGGCATCCGAACAGGCATCCACCAAATCTTCGAGCGTCCAGCGACGGTAAGGATTACGCAGACAGTTATCAATCGTTTTATAACGAATCAAGGCATTTCTATTGGCTGGCATAAGCAGAAGAATAAAGATTTGCTTCAAAAGTAGAAAAATAAATTCAGTAAAACAAAGAGGTTGCCTGTCTTTATTCTTGTAATATCTCCGTAAAAAGGTGTATTTTCCCGGTTCTTTCTATCTTTTTTCTCAATTAATTCGATTTTAAGTCATTATTAATTGACTTTGGCGGAATTTATTAAGGGATGTCCCTTTACTTTGCTGAAAATAGTTTTAAAGACTTAAAAGTATAACATGAAAAACAAAGGAATAACATGGTAAAAAGGTTTGATTGGATATTGGTATTTTTATTGTTTTCAATAGGGGCGACTGCACAATCCGGCAAGAAGCGGTATGATTCTTACAAAGGATTGGTCATGGCTGGTTATCAGGGGTGGTTCAATACCCCTGGTGACGGCTCCGGTCGTGGCTGGCATCATTACAATGGTCGTGATGGGTTTCGTCCGGGTTCCTGTTCGGTCGATTTCTGGCCGGAAGTGTCGGAATATAAGAAACTCTATAAAACGGAGTTTACTTTTGCGGACGGTAAACAGGCATCTGTTTTTTCTTCTTATGATGAGTCTACGGTCAATGTTCATTTCAAATGGATGAAAGAGTATGGACTGGACGGAGTATTCATGCAGCGTTTTATCACGGAGATTCGAAACGAAAGTGGGATGAAGCATTTCAATAAAGTACTGAACTCGGCAATGAAAGCTGCCAATAAATATGAGCGTGCTATCTGTGTGATGTACGACTTGAGCGGAATGAAGCCGGGTGAGGAAGACTTCCTGCTCAAAGACATAGCGGAGATTGCACAGCGATATTCCATAAAAAATCGGGCAAAGAATTCTTCCTATCTGTATCACAACGGCAAGCCACTGGTTACGGTATGGGGAGTGGGATTTAATGATAACCGACGTTATGGGCTGAAAGAAGCTGCGCGTATCATCGATGGCTTGAAATCTCAGGGATTCAGTGTGATGCTTGGAGTGCCTACCCAGTGGCGCGAACTGAAAGGTGATACGGAATCAGACCCTCAGTTGCACGCACTTATCAGAAAATGTGATATTATCATGCCCTGGTTTGTTGGGCGATACAATCAGACTATCTATCCGAAATATCAGAAACTCGTAGAAGAAGATATTCAGTGGGCGAAGAAGAATCAGGTTGATTATGCTCCGTTGGTTTTCCCGGGTTTTTCATGGGCGAATATGAAGGGGAAAGATAACAATTCACTTATCCCCCGCAACAAAGGCTCTTTCCTTTGGGAACAGTTGATGGGAGCTATTCGGGCAGGTGCCGAAATGATTTATGTAGCAATGTTTGATGAAATAGACGAGGGGACGGCTATCTTTAAGTGTGCCAAGAAAGTTCCGGTAGGTGAAAGTACGTTTGTGCCTATCGAGGAAGGGGTGGAAAGTGACCATTATCTGAAATTAGTAGGCGAAGCGGGTAAGATTTTACGTAAGGAAAAGGCGATAGCACTGAATACAAGTCTGAATCCTGCAGCTCCGAATCCCTTTATCCGGCATATGTACACAGCCGACCCTTCGGCTCATGTCTGGAAAGACGGACGCTTGTATGTATATGCTTCCCATGATATTGCCCCGCCGCGCGGATGTGACTTGATGGACCGTTATCATGTATTCTCAACCGACGATATGGTGAACTGGACAGACCACGGGGAGATTCTTAGTTCTGAACAAGTACCCTGGGGACGGAAAGAGGGCGGTTTTATGTGGGCACCGGACTGTGCTTACAGGAACGGTACTTATTATTTCTATTTTCCCCATCCCAGTGAGACAGCGTGGGATAACAGTTGGAAGATTGGAGTGGCTACCAGCAACAAGCCGGCGGAAGGATTCAAAGTGCAGGGATATATCGAGGGAATGGACCCGCTGATTGACCCTTGCGTCTTTGTGGATGACGACGGGCAGGCTTATATCTACAATGGCGGTGGCGGCATCTGCAAAGGAGGCAAGCTGAAAGATAATATGATAGAACTGGATGGTTCGATGCAACTGATGAAAGGGTTGGAAGACTTCCACGAAGCAGCCTGGATTCACAAATATAACGGAAAATATTACCTGTCCTACTCCGACAACCATGATGAGAACTGGAATGACGGCGTGAAAGGAGATAATCGGATGCGTTATGCCATCAGTGACTCCCCGCTGGGACCATGGGAATCGAAAGGTATCTATATGGAACCGACCGACAGCTATACGAATCATGGCTCTATCGTCCAGTTCAAAGGGCAGTGGTATGCTTTCTATCACAACAGCACACTGTCCGGGCATGATTGGTTGCGCTCTATTTGTGTAGATAAGTTATACTACAATCAGGACGGCACTATACAAATGGTAAAGCAGACGAAATAAATAGATAAACGGAATACTAATAATATTTGAAAAACGAATATAACATGAAAAACAAAATGAAATGGATGCTGGCAGTAGGATTATTGTCGTGTTCAGTAGCAATGGCGCAACAACAGAGCGATATTCTATCGGTAGCGGCTTCTGCAAACGCAGAAAATGCTTCTTTGGCATTTGATAAAAATGCAAAGACAATGTGGACAATCCCCTCTCAGGCATTAAAGACCGAACAATGGCTGATGTTTACCATTCAACAACCCGGTGATGTCTGCGAGCTGGAGCTTCAGATGCAAGGTATCAACAAAAATGAGTTGAAAGATGCATTGGATATTTTTGTCACTTATGACCCGATGAACCTGGGAACTCCTGTAAGTTATCAGGTAGAGGGGAGTGATAAACAAATGAAAGTGAAATTTCCCCCTAAATATGGTGCTCATGTCAAGCTGAACTTCAAATCAGGAAAGCTGGATAAGCCTTTTTCTCTTAAGGAGATTTCTGTGCTCGTAGCGGAAAAGGTGTTGAAGGACAGCAAAGGTAAAGTAACCGACCGTCGTTATATGGACGCGTCCCTTCCCGTAGAAGAACGCGTAGAGAGCCTGTTGGCTGTAATGACGCCGGAAGATAAAATGGAATTGATTCGTGAAGGATGGGGGATTCCCGGTATTCCTCATTTGTATGTACCGCCTATCACAAAGGTAGAAGCAGTACATGGTTTCTCGTACGGAAGCGGCGCGACTATTTTCCCGCAGGCTTTGGCGATGGGAGCGACCTGGAACCGGAAACTGACGGAAGAAGTGGCGATGGTAATCGGTGACGAGACTGTAGCGGCAAATACCAAACAGGCATGGTCGCCCGTATTGGATGTTGCACAGGATGCACGCTGGGGACGTTGTGAAGAAACTTTCGGGGAAGACCCGGTACTGGTTTCACAAATAGGCGGTGCATGGATTAAAGGTTATCAGTCCAGAGGCCTGTTCACCACTCCCAAGCATTTTGGCGGACATGGCGCTCCGTTGGGCGGACGTGACTCGCACGACATCGGCCTGTCCGAGCGTGAGATGCGTGAGGTGCATTTGGTTCCGTTCCGTCATGCTATCCGCAACTACGATTGCCAGTCTTTGATGATGGCTTACTCCGACTATATGGGAATTCCTGTTGCCAAGAGCACGGAACTGCTGCAACAGATTTTACGTCAGGAATGGGGATTCAACGGATTTATCGTCAGTGACTGCGGTGCTATCGGGAATCTGACTGCCCGTAAACATTATACGGCAAAAGATAAGATTGAAGCTGCCAATCAGGCATTGGCTGCCGGTATCGCTACCAATTGCGGTGACACTTATAACAATAAGGAAGTGATTCAAGCTGCAAAAGACGGACGTATCAATATGGAAAACTTGGATAACGTATGTCGTACCATGCTATCTACCATGTTCCGCAACGAACTCTTTGAGAAGAACCCTTGCAAACCTTTGGACTGGAAGAAAATCTATCCGGGATGGAACTCGGACAGCCATAAAGAAATGGCACGTCAGGCGGCCCGCGAATCTATTGTAATGCTGGAAAATAAGGATAATCTTTTGCCTTTGTCCAAGACCGTACGCACTATTGCCGTATTAGGCCCTGGGGCAGATGACCTTCAGCCGGGTGATTACACTCCGAAATTGCAGCCCGGACAATTGAAATCCGTCCTGACGGGTATAAGGAATGCCGTGGGCAAACAGACAAAAGTTCTCTATGAACAAGGTTGTGACTTTACAAATCCGGATGCAACGAATATCCCCAAAGCAGTCAAAGCCGCTTCCCAATCGGATGTTGTAGTAATGGTATTGGGCGACTGTTCCACCAGTGAAGCCACCAACGACGTCCGCAAGACATGCGGAGAAAATAATGACTGGGCTACCTTGATTTTGCCGGGCAAGCAACAGGAATTGCTGGAAGCGGTTTGTGCAACAGGGAAACCTGTGATTCTGGTTCTTCAGGCAGGACGTCCTTATGATATTCTGAAAGCATCCGAAATGTGTAAGGCTATTCTTGTAAACTGGCTTCCGGGACAAGAAGGTGGTCCGGCAATGGCGGACGTGCTGTTTGGCGATTATAATCCCGGCGGTCGTTTGCCGATGACTTTCCCGCGCCACGTTGGGCAACTTCCATTATATTATAACTTCAAGACTTCAGGACGCCGTTATGAATATGTGGATATGGAATATTATCCCCTTTACCGCTTCGGATTCGGTCTTAGCTATACTTCCTTTGAATATTCTAATCTGAAGATACAGGAAAAACCGGATGGAAATATAACAGTTCAGGCAACGGTGAAAAATACAGGAAGCCGTGCCGGTGATGAAGTGGCACAGTTGTATGTGACGGATATGTATGCCAGTGTAAAGACCCGTGTCATGGAACTGAAAGACTTCGAGCGTATTCACTTGCAACCGGGAGAATCAAAAAACGTCTCTTTTGAGTTGACACCGTACGATATTTCGTTGCTCAATGACCGCATGGACAGAGTAGTGGAAAAAGGAGAATTCAAGATATGTGTCGGCGGTATGAGTCCTGACTATAAGGCCAACAATGAGATTAAACATAGTGTAGGCTTTAGCGATAAGAAAAAGGGCGTATCCGGTATGCTTGATTATACTCATGAGTTTGGCGCTGACTTCGACCTCTCTATTTCGAAAGTGGAAGAGAATCTGACGAAGAACCAAAAGACCGTATGGGTAAGTGTGAAGAATAAAGGCACACTGATGGATATTGGAAAAGTAGAAATGTTTGTTGACGGTAAAAAGGTGGGTGATGCTATCCATTATGAACTGGGAGCCGGAGAAGAAAAACTGATTCCGTTCAAGTTGGGCAAGGACAATAAGCAGCCTGTCGCTTTTACTACCAAGTATAAAATGGTGGCTCTGTAGAGCCATCATTTGCCGGAACAAATAAATAGAAAAACACAATGAAAAGAGCTACTAACCTGTTGATAGCGGGTGTATTGGCAGGATGCATCACTTCCTGCTCATCGGAAAAGCGGATAGCCGGACATAGAATTGTGACCAATCCCATCAATCTGAACTACCGGTTTCAGCCAAAGGACGAATCGCGTCGTGAAGCGGCAGACCCGGTATTGGAGTACTTTAAAGGCTATTACTATCTGTTTGCGTCCAAGTCCGGTGGATATTGGCGTTCTGATGATTTGGCGAACTGGGAGTATATTCTCTGTACTACTATCCCTACTTTAGAAGATTATGCTCCCACTATTTTGCCGATAGGAGACACGCTCTATTTTACTACTTCCAGCGGGAAAACTCAGATATTCAAGAATGCTCACCCGGAACAAGATACTTGGGAAGCTGTGGATACCAGGCTTACTTATCGTTTGCACGACCCGGCTTTCTATAAAGATGAGGATGGCAAAGTATATATGTATTGGGGCTGTTCGGATAGAGAACCGATTATGGGCGTGGAAGTAGACCCGAAAGACGGTTTTCGTGCAATCGGTGAAGCCAAAGCGCTGATAGCGCATCATGGTGATAAATACGGTTGGGAAGTTCCCGGAAAGAATAATGAAGAGCCACGCCAGGGATGGAACGAGGGCCCTTGCATGTTGAAATTCGAAGGACGTTACTATTTACAGTATGTGGCTCCGGGCACTCAATATCGTATTTATGGAGACGGAATCTATGTAGGGGATACTCCTTTGGGGCCTTTTGAATATATGGAAGACAATCCGTTTTCATTCAAACCGGGTGGCTTCATCGGCGGGGCAGGGCATGGACATACTTTCTTGGATAAGTATGGAAATTATTGGCATGTAGCTACTATGACCATTTCTGTCCGTCATTGGTTTGAGCGGCGGTTGGGGCTTTTTCCGGTAGTTGTTTCTACCCGCAATGGTATGTATGCCCACACAGCTTGGTCGGATTATCCTTTCTCCATTCCCGACCGGAAAGTGGACTTTGAGAAAACTGATTTAAGCATGGGATGGAACCTGCTATCGTACCGGAAACCGGTGCAGGCTTCTTCGTCCCTTACCGCTTATGAGCCGGATAACGTTAATGATGAACAGATTGAAACCTGGTGGGCTGCCCAAACCGGAAAGAAGGATGAATGGCTGCAAGTTGATTTGCAAACTCCAATGTTAGTAAATGCTGTGCATGTGAACTTTGCCGACCACAATTTTAAAGTATTTGCACCGCATCCACCGGTTGCTTATCAATACTTTATCGAAGGCTCGGCAGACGGAAAGAAATGGGTAACTTTGATTGACGAAAGGGAAAATGAAAAAGATGAGCCTCATCGCTTGTTTACATTAAAGAAGCCGATGAAACTCCGATACCTGAGGATTTGTAATGCGAAAGATATGGAAGGGTGTTTTTCTTTGTCCGGCTTTCGTGTATTCGGCAAGGGAGAGGGGGTGGCACCTGCTCAAGTGACAGGCTTCCGGGCAATTCGGGATAAGGATGACAAACGAATCTATCGTTTCACTTGGGACGCACAGGAAGGAGCGACCGGATATGTGCTGCGGTGGGGAACCCAGAAAGATAAGTTGACGCACGCAGTAACTGTGTTCGACAATCAATACGAAGCCCGTTATTTTAACCGGGACTCGGAATATTATTTCTCGATAACTGCTTTTAATGAGAATGGTAATGGCAATTAATTCAATGTAAGATAGAAAAAGGTAATAATGAATAGGTATAAAAAGATTCTGTTGGCGGGTGTTTTAGCTGTGATGTCTTGTCCTTTTATACATGCGCAAGAGTTGTATAAGAATGAAAATGCTCCTGTACATGAGCGGGTGATGGATTTGCTGTCCCGTATGACCGTGGAAGAGAAGATAAGTCTGCTGCGTGCTACTTCTCCTGCCATCCCCCGTTTGGGTATTGATAAGTATTATCATGGCAATGAGGCATTGCATGGAGTCGTCCGTCCGGGACGTTTTACTGTATTTCCGCAAGCCATCGGATTGGCTGCTACCTGGAATCCTGTGTTGCAGAAACGGGTGGCTACCGTGATTTCGGATGAGGCGCGTGCCCGTTGGAATGAACTGGAGCAGGGCAGGGAGCAGAAAGAACAGTTTAGCGATGTATTGACTTTCTGGTCGCCTACCGTAAATATGGCACGTGACCCTCGCTGGGGACGTACTCCGGAAACGTATGGCGAAGACCCTTTCCTTAGCGGAGTGATGGGAACAGCTTTTGTGCAAGGACTGCAAGGGGACGACCCGCGTTATTTGAAAATCGTTTCCACTCCCAAGCATTTCGCAGCCAATAACGAGGAACACAACCGCTTTGTCTGTAATCCGCAAATATCGGAGAAACAATTGCGTGAGTATTATTTCCCAGCTTTCGAAATGTGTGTGAAGCAAGGGAAAGTGGCTTCCATCATGACTGCTTATAACGCATTGAACGATGTGCCTTGTACGCTGAATGCCTGGCTATTGCAAAAAGTGCTGCGTCAGGACTGGGGATTCCGGGGATATGTCGTTTCCGATTGCGGGGGGCCGTCTCTGTTGGTAAACGCCCACAAATATGTAAAAACGAAAGAAGCGGCCGCTACTTTATCTATTAAAGCAGGACTGGACTTGGAATGTGGAGACGATGTATATGACGAATATCTGCTGAATGCCTATAAGCAATATATGGTATCTGATGCTGATATTGATTCGGCTGCCTATAACGTTCTGACAGCCCGTATGAAACTGGGGCTTTTCGATGGAATGGAACAAAATCCATATACAAAGATATCCCCCTCGGTGATTGGCTCGAAAGAGCATCAACAGATTGCTTTGGATGCTGCCAGGGAGTGTATCGTCCTGCTGAAGAATAAGAAGAATATGCTTCCGTTGAATGTCGATAGACTGAAATCAATAGCAGTAGTAGGCATCAATGCGGGCAAGTGTGAGTTCGGCGATTATAGCGGTGCGCCGGTGGTAGAACCCGTTTCTATCTTGCAGGGAATCAAAAACAGGGTAGGCGATAAGGTGAAAGTCGTGTATGCACCTTGGAAATCTGCTGCCGATGGCTTGGAACTTATTCAGGGAGAGAACTTCCCCGAAGGATTGAAAGCGGAATATTTTGAAGACACTCATTTGAAAGGCACTCCCAAGGTGCGCACAGAGAACTGGATAAACTTTGAACCTGCCAACCAGGCTCCCGACCCGTTCTTGCCAAAATCTCCGTTGTCTATTCGCTGGACGGGAAAGCTGAAACCTACTATTTCCGGTCGTTATACATTCAGTTTTACTTCGGACGACGGTTGCCGTTTGAGCATTGACAATCAGTTGTTGATTGATGCCTGGTCGGCACATGCGGTATCTACCGACTCTGCTTCGATTAATCTTGAAGCGGGAAAAGAGTATCTATTAAAAGCGGAATATTACGATAACCGGGATTACGCTATCGCAAAGCTGCAATGGAAAGTGCCGCAAGTGGGAAAAGCTACCCGTCTCGATTTGTATGGAGAAGCCGGAAAGGCTGTCCGCGAGTGCGAAACGGTGGTTGCTGTGATGGGAATCAATAAGTCAATCGAACGTGAAGGGCAGGACAGATATGATATTCAGCTTCCGGCAGACCAAAGAGAGTTCTTGCAGGAAATCTATAAAGTGAATCCGAACATTATCGTTGTTCTCGTTGCCGGAAGCTCATTGGCTGTCAACTGGATGGACGAACATATTCCTGCCATCGTGAATGCCTGGTATCCGGGTGAGCAAGGCGGGACGGCTGTTGCCGACGTATTATTCGGTGATTATAATCCTGCCGGACGTTTGCCGCTCACTTATTACAAATCGCTGGATGAACTGCCGCCGTTCGATGACTACGATATCACGAAGGGACGTACTTATAAGTATTTCACGGGCGACGTCCTTTATCCTTTTGGCTACGGACTGAGTTATTCTTCTTTTAAATATAGCGATTTGAAAGTAAAAGACAGTGCAGATAAAGTAACAGTGTCTTTCCGCTTGAAGAACACCGGAAAGAGAAAAGGCGATGAAGTGGCGCAGGTGTATGTGCGAATCCCCGAAACAGGCGGCATAGTTCCGATAAAAGAATTGAAAGGTTTCCGGCGTGTTCCTTTGAAACCGGGAGAGAGCCGTACCGTGGACATTGGGCTTGATAAAGAACAGCTTCGCTACTGGGATACGGCGAAAGGACGTTTTGTAATGCCTGAGGGCGTATTCGACATAATGGTCGGTGCATCTTCCAAGGATATTCGTTTACAGACAGGATTCAATTTATAGGTTTTACCATATTTGTTGAGGCTGTGTAAAAGGTGATTGGTATATTTACTGCGCTTTTTACACAGCCCGGCTTTTAAATTTATTGTATGATGAAAAACAAGTATTTACGGTGCATAAATGCACTATTCTTATGCTGCCTAATGGCAGGAACAACAATGGAAGCCCGCTCCGGGCACTTCCGTCAGCCAACTTTGAAAGCGACCTATAACAAGCCTGCAAAAGTTTGGGAAAGTGAAGCGTTGCCTATTGGCAACGGTTATATGGGAGCTATGATTTTCGGCGGTGTCGGTGTGGATGTTATCCAGACGAATGAACATTCCTTGTGGTCGGGTGGTCCGGGTGAAGACCCGTCTTATGATGGGGGACATTTGGGAAATCCTGAAATGAATAAAAGTTATCTTCATAAAACTCGTGTCTTTTTACAGCAGAAGATGAATGATTTTACTGCAAATCATCCGGCTTATATGGATGAAACCGGAAAGTTGGTTACTCATGACTATGAGGGAGACGGCAAAGGTACGGAGTTGCGGAATCTCATTGACAGGCTGGCAGGAACTAAGGAGCATTTCGGTTCTTTCCAGACATTGAGCAATATCATAGTAGAGACTGTAAATCCGGTTACTTCCGAGCTTACCTATTCTGATTATACCCGTACACTGGACATCGACAATGCCATTCATCTGGTGACTTATAAAGAGGATGGAATTACTTTCAAACGGGAGTATTTCATGAGTTATCCGGACAATGTCATGGTGATGCGCTTGACATCGGATTCGAAGAAAGGAAGACTTTCACGTATTATTTCACTGGAATCTTTACATACCGACAAGGTTATCGAGGCTTCGGGCAATACCATCACCCTGACGGGTTATCCTACTCCAACAAGTGGTGACAAGCGGGTAGGGGACAGCTGGAAGAATGGCTTGAAGTACGCGCAGCAATTATTAGTTAAAAATACAGGCGGCAAAATTTCGGTTGTAGACGGGAAGAAACTGAAAGTGGAAAATGCCAAAGAGATAATCGTATTGATGTCAGCCGCAACAAATTATGTTCAGTGCATGGACGATTCCTACGATTATTTCTCAAAAGAAGAACCGTTGGAGAAAGTGAAAGCTACCTTGAAAAAGGCTGTCGGTAAGAAATATACCACATTATTGTCTGCCCACGAGAAAGATTATCATTCATTGTACGATAGAATGCAACTGAATCTGGGCAATAATCTGCCGGAAATTCCCGTTGCAACTACAGATAGCCTGTTGAAGGGCATGGATGCTCGTACCAATTCGGAACAGGAAAACCAATATCTGGAAATGTTGTATTTCCAGTTCGGACGTTATCTGTTGATTTCTTCTTCAAGAGAGGGGTCTTTGCCTGCCAATCTGCAAGGTGTATGGGGGGAAAAACTCTCTAATCCCTGGAATGCCGACTATCACACCAATATCAATGTGCAAATGAATTATTGGCCTACGCAGCCGACTAATTTGTCCCGCTGTCACCTGCCTATGGTTGAATACATCAAGAGTCTGGTACCTCGCGGAAAATACACGGCACAACACTATTATTGCAAGCCCGATGGCGGAAATGTGCGCGGATGGGTGACGCATCATGAAAACAATATTTGGGGGAATACGGCTCCTGCCAAGAAAGATACTCCTCATCATTTTCCGGCAGGAGCCATTTGGATGTGTCAGGATATTTGGGAGTATTACCAGTTCAATCTTGACAAGGAGTTTTTGAAAGCATATTATGATGTCATGCTCCAAGCGGCTCTTTTCTGGGTGGATAATCTTTGGACAGATGAGCGGGACGGTACGTTGGTGGCAAATCCGTCACATTCTCCCGAACATGGTGAGTTTTCATTGGGTTGCTCCACTTCACAGGCGATGATAGCCGAGATGTTCGATATGATGATAAAAGCCGCTAGGGTGTTAGGCAGGGATAAGGAACAGGAGATAGTGGAAATAGAAACTGCCATGAACAAGCTGTCCGGTCCGAAAATTGGTTTGGGCGGACAATTTATGGAATGGAAGGATGAAGTGACGAAAGATGTCACCGGAGACGGCGGGCACAGGCATACGAATCATCTTTTCTGGCTGCATCCGGGTTCGCAGATTGTGATTGGAAGGAGCGAGGCGGATGATAAATATGCAAATGCAATGAAAGTGACCTTGAATACACGGGGCGATGAAGGGACAGGCTGGAGTAAGGCATGGAAACTGAACTTTTGGGCTCGCTTGCATGATGGTAACCGTTCTCATAAACTATTGAGAAGTGCCATGAGACTGACTGTGCCGCATGGTCGTTTCGGTGGTGTATATACTAACCTTTTTGATGCGCATCCGCCCTTCCAAATTGACGGTAACTTCGGTTGTACGGCGGGAATCGCAGAAATGTTGATGCAAAGTCATGGTGGATACATTGAGTTGCTTCCTGCTTTGCCCGATGCCTGGAAAGACGGTGCATTTAGAGGAATGAAGGCGAGAGGGAATTTTGAAGTGGATGTAACCTGGAAAGAAGGGAAAATCACTTCTATTGAAATCTTGTCCAATTCCGGTGCGGAATGTGTGATTAAATATCCGGGCGCAAAGAATCTGAAAGTTTCCGGTGCGAAGGTCAAAGTACTTGCCGATGACCGGATTGCTTTTAATACAGTGAAAGGTAAGAGATATGCTATCAGATGAAATATTGAATGATTTAATATTCATTTTATAGTTATTGTTTTTATTCCTAATACAAAAGGAGAGGGACTGTATTCGTCGATACAGCCCCTCTTTCTTTATCCCTTTTTACCTTTTACCTATTGATTCATAACTTGATGCCTATTTATTTGCAGTCAGGCAGTTTATCATATTCACTACCAATTTGCCTGCTATCGGGTCTGTCATCGCTTTTTCCGTGCACATGGTAGAAATGATTGCTTCTCCCTTTCCGTCAGCTATTTGTAACATGGTCAGCCCGCGCATGGATTCTATTCGTTCAATGCGGTCTTCCGGTTTTCCACCGTCGATGTAAGCATGGATTTTCATTTGTCCTGCCAGCTCTGTTACATTCTTATGGCGGTGAGCTTTTAGGGTAGCTGTACATGCCACGGGAATTTCTCGCTTATTGTTATTGAAATAGCGCAGTTCCAGTACATCGATGTCGTTAAAGACCGGAGCATCATTGCGTTCCATGATTACGATATCGCCTTCCGTCGGGATTATCCAGCCCGTGATATATTCGGGATATACGGTTTTAGCAGTTTCCTTGCTGTTGAGGAAGAGAAGTTTTCCACCTTTTGACTGGTAAGTACGGAGCAATTCTTTTTCTTCATCGTTGCAAGTCGTCAGACCGGAGATGACGCAAAGGTCAGCCTTCTGTTTACTGTCGAGCAATTCCTTTACGGAAGAAACCGGCTGGTATTTGATATTCAGGAAGTCGAATACAGCTTTCGTGTTATCCTTATCCAGCAATACAATCTTTTTGCTGTTATTCACCTGACCTGCGTTCCACTCTTTACGGGCAAGCAGTAGTTCGTATTCATTGGCAGAAATAGGTAAGCCGTTTTCTGTGAGTTTCAATACCAGTTTGGTTTTTGTCTTGTTGGCAGGCAGGTTGGTCGGTAACTGGATATTTGGCTCGATATAGTGTCGTGCGTAATGCTTCACGGCAGGAATTTTTTCACAACCGCTTGTCAGGCACTTTCCGGTTTCGTCTTGTATCTCCCAGCGAAGCAGAGAAGGTTTCAAATCCGTACCGTCTTCACGGTCATTCACTATATAGATGCGTGTAGGTAACTTCTCACCGGCATACAAATTGCGTCCCCACAGCTCTGCGCTGACCAATACGGGTTGCAGAGCCCGTTTCAAGGCATAGTAAGTAGGATACGGCTCAATGTTCTGATAGTCGTATGTCTGGCGGAACCATGTCATTAACGCAAAGTGCATGATTCCCGAAGCCTGGTCGTTGGAACGGCGGAGAGTTTCTGCCAGTTCACCCGTAATGAATGCCTGTACTTTCAGGAACGAAGCCGGGTCTGCCCAGTCATAAGCTTCGTAACCTATCAATGTATAAGGATTCTGATGAATGAGTTGGTAAGAACGTGTGGGATGGCCTGTTTCGTTATTGGGATAGCCCGTAGACATTTCCTGGCTGATAAGCGGACGGTCGGCTACTTTGAACTGTTTTTGGAATTCACCGTTGAAGAAGCGGAACACCGAGTAGTCATACCAATTATAATAGCCGTGCATATCGTCAATGTCACCATCATCAATACTGTTCATAAAGTCTGCGCCAAATTTCTTGTCTTTGCCTTTCGCCTGATAATTGGAGTCGAAACAGATTGGGCGAGTGGGGTCGATGCGGCGCATCTCCTTCACTACATCCGAAATAATGCGGTATTTTTCTTTAGCGCGTTTCAGGTCGCTGTCATTGTCGTAGAACTTCATTTCATTATTTACTGTCCAGAAGAGTAATGACGGATGATTGCGATATTTTTTCAGCAATCCTAGGAATTCGTTACGCCACATCTCTAATAGGCGTTGGTCGGGAATCGGGGTGGAATGAATCATCAGCCATGACCATGTGCCTTCGAATGAAACACCAATACCATTATTGTCAGCGGCATTCATCCAAAGCTTGTTCCACGGAGTGGTATGTGTGCGTGTCACGTCGATATTTCCGGCCTTCATCAGTTGCATGAAAGTATTCGCAAGGTTTTCATCGTTAGGTGCCAGTGCAAAAGGAATATGATTTCCACCACGCAGCCAGTATTTGTTGCCGTTCAGATAGAAAAGTCCGTCCTTCACTTCAAAGGTGCGGAAACCGGAAGTTTCAGTCAGGCAGTCCAGCTCAGTGCCTTTGTCCGCAACCAGGCGGAACTTGAAATCGTAGAGATTAGGATGCTGTGGTGTCCAAAGACGGGGTTTCAGGTCGTTGATGGTGTAGGTTTCCATTCGTTCTTCGCCTGCATTGAGGCTCAGTTTCCGCAGGGACAGGCCGGAGTAAAATACGGAACCGGTTTCCTTGTCGATAATATCCGTGTAAAGGTCGAATTGTTTCTTCTTGCTGCCGTGGTTCTTTATAGTCACATCGAAAGTTGCACCATTCAATGTGGGTTTGATAAAGACATCTTCCACTTTCATCGGGTCGGTAACGGTCAGTTTCACCGGTTGCCAGATTCCGGCAGGTTCATCACCGTAGAAACCATGTGCGATGTCTTTCAGGATATCTTTCTTTACGGTCACTTTGCCGTCCTCTTTCTCACTTTCGCGGACGGAAGAGTAGAAGAAGTCGATAGAGTTGGAGTCAGCCGAAGCGTTGCCGTCTGCATTACGAGTCACTTTCACGGTAAGCAGGTTCTTGCCGGGTTTCAGCAGTTGGCTGCCGTCTACCCGGATTTCACCGAACATACCGATGTTCGAAGCTGCCAGTATGCCGTTGATATAGATTTCGGCAATTTTAGAAACGGCGTCGAAGGTCAAAGTCAGGTTCTTGCCTGCTACGTCGGCGGGCAGTTCCATCCATTGGCGATACCAGGCGTATTTCACGCGGCGGTAATCAAAGGTATAGTTTTCGCAACGGTCGGTTTCCTGTTGGTAGTAGGTGTCCGATACGCCTTTCGGCTGTGCTCCGGTGGGAGAGGGCATTGTTTCGCCGTGCAGCCAGATGCGGATAGGATTCCAGAAGTTGGGGACGGACATGATATGCCAGTCTTGGTCGTCAGTTTGTGCTGAAATAGCTTTATCCTTGTTGTCCAGTTGATAGTCAGGCATAAATAGCCAGTTGCCATCTAGCGTGATGTCCGTGCGGCTGCCGGTGAGGGCTTTTAATTGAACGGGCGCGTAGGCGGCACGTTCCTCGCGGCGTTTGTTTTCTTTTTCCGCAGGGGTGGCTTTCTTTTTATATTCCGCTACTTTTACGTCTTTCAGTGCGTCGTCCGCCATCGGGGTTACGACAAGGTCGTCAAATTCAGTTTCTATCCATCCGCCGCCTAAAGCAACTTCACCCGACGGAACGAGGTTCGCATTTTTGTCCACGAGGTCGATACGGGGGTGTTTCTCGTCATTGAGGAAGATACGGATACGGTTGCCGCAAACTTCTACTTTCACGCGATACCATTCTCCGGGCACAGGGTGGAAACCCAACGGACGGACACCCATAAACTCATCCGTACCCATATATCCCGTGCGCATCAGGTAAAGGTCGTCCTGCAATCCGCCTTTGATACCTACCACATAGCGGTCGAAACGGTTGTAATTGCGGAAACTCGCCCAGATTTGTACCTGTTCGGCATTTTTAGGGGCACGGGCTTTGAAAGAGAAAGAGTAGTTCTTCCATTCGGGGTTGCCGAATAAGGCGTAGGAGCCTTTGGAACGGAATACGTTGTCGGCAATACTGCATGTGCCCCGACCCACCACTTTCAGTGTTTCTCCGGCGTTGGAGAAGTCGTTTGTCCATGAAGCATTGTCTTGTGCTTGTCCGTTCATGCAGAAGGCGCTGCACGCACAGGCTAGAAATACTTTGCTGATTCTATTCATGATATTACAAGTTAATAATAATTTTGAGACAAAGATATCGTCCGGCAATAAATTTTAGGATGAAGTGTCGCTTAATGTACGCTTAAAATGTGATTAATTGTCCCTGCTCTTGTTTTTTTGTAAAAAGAGCCATGCCGGAATTCGAGGCCTGTAACAGACTTGCGATTTCACGGCATGGTTGTTTGATAGAGTCCCTATTCTAAAGTAACCTGCATTACTCTAGTTTGTACAGAGAATAAGACTTACCCCTCAACAATTCTGAAGAACAGGTTCTGGTTTGAGAAGTCGGTATTATAATCAATCTTTATTTGAAAATTGGTCGTTGTCGGAACTACCTTTAATTTGAATGTCTGTTCGTCACTGTCAATTTCCAAGCCGGCAGTAGTTTCATTACCTTGTGGTTGGAACTTTAATTCACACCTTCTTTTACCAAAGTACTTCTTTGCATAATCGGTTATCACAAGTTTATTTGTGGCAAAATCATATTTTATTAATACGGGAAGATTCTTTCCGGTAAGATTATCAGGCCCGCCATAAACATCCCATGAACAACCGTTTACCCAGAAATTGTGATTTTTGAAGTAATCTCCGAATTTATATACTTTGCCTACTTCCAAATCTGACAATTTCTTCTTTTCCGGGTCGCCCGTTATTTCAGATACTTTGATTTCATAGTCTGTACTGATGACGCCCGTTGCGTTTGGCTGTTTGTCAAGTCCCATGTAGATTGTGTTTTCACCTGGTTGGCGAACGGGGTCTTTGATGTACCACTGTTCATTTCCGTTAGAGTTAGTTGCTCCCTTACCGGCATCGAATGTCCAAGAGAATTTGACACCATTATTGGCTTCTGTCATATCACTCACTTTCTTGTCGTTGAAATTGAAGTTATACAGAGCCCATACCGGACTTAATGTTAAAGTATAGTTGTCGGCATCCCATTTGAAGTTAGTACCCCATTTTTCTTTTACCTTGTCATTCTGGTCGTCTCTATTCAATGTGATTTTGAAATCAGCGTCAGCAGGTTTGAAATTATACAAGGTAGTGCGCAAATCCAGCTCGTTGAAGTGGTAACCCAGTTCTTCATCATACACACCGGGGATTGCCAATTTCTTGCCTAATATACGTATATTCTGATTCGGGTCAGTATCCGGATGGTCAATACCGGCTTTTACATACATTTGAATAGCCAGTTCCTCTTTTGCGGTCGGAGCTTCCACTACATATTTCGTATCTACATTTCCTACATACAATCCCACTTCTTTCTCATTGAGAGTGAAAGGAGCTTTGTCTGTTCCTTCATCATTCATTGCGAACAGGTTAGCACCTTCTATGCCATCGGCCTGAGGACCTACCAACAGATAACTGGTCTTTTGGGCGGCATCGTAGTAAAGGCATACTTCACCATTAGCTAACTCAGTGTCTTGTGTAATCGTTGCAAGGTTGGTAGTCATCGGGATAGCTTCCCAATTGCCGCCATTGGCTTGAGTACCCAGTTTCCATGCTTTGGACGCAGTGACACCGAGATTTTCCATTGTTGTTTGGGCATTCTGTACAATGAAGACTTTTGTACCTTTGTACAGACTTTCAATGTCACTCAACGATACTGTTGTACTTCTTAATTCGATACCGTTCTTAGCGGTTGCTTCATCCTGTGAATAAATCAATACTTCTTTAGAGAATTCCTCTTCGGCAACGGTATAAGTTATTCTGATTTTACCCGACCTGTTAGCAGCTTTGGCAGTTAATACACCTTTATCAGTAACTTCGAATGTATTGTTCGGGTTTTCTGTCAATTCATAAGTGGTTGCAACTGCGAGTTCACTGAATCCCAGTTCGTCTACAAACTTCACTTCTTCGTTTTCACCGAATCCCCAGCCTATTGTTCTGGCAAGGTCGAGACTTTCCGTGCTGACGAATTTCAAGGATTCCGAGTTCTGATATACCGTACGTGTCTCACGATAAGCGAACACGCCGTTGTTGGCACTGTAGGAAGTCGGTTTCACTACGAAGTAGTTGGAACTTGTAGTCGTCTTGTCCAATGTGATTTCCAGTACTGCACCGTAGTAAGGAGCAGTCATGTTACTTGGAGTCAACTCTACGCTCAAAATGCCGTTTTCGTCTAACTTTTTAGTTGTATTTACCAACAATTGAGGCACTTCCGCACGTGTCAGCTTCAATTCGTGAATATCCGCACACTGGAAGTCAGCTTCGGACAAATCAATGTCTTTGGGCAGAATCTTGAACTTGGCGGTAGCTGTATGGGCAGTAACTACTTTGCCTTGTGTATTGGTATAGCTGGCTGCTTCCAGGAACTCGTCTTCTTCGAATACAAATTGTTTCTGGAAAAGGATAGAACTGATACCGCTGAAACCGCCGCCTTGTACGGGAAGAATATAGTTTTCACCGTAGATATAGACAGAGAGCGTTTTATTCTCTTTGTTTTCTGCCAGAATCGGTGTATCCTTGTCTGCGGTGATAGTGGTTTGCACCATTCCTTCCGTTTTCTGGATATAGATGTAACCGTTGCTCTTGTCATAATACAGTTGGTCTTTGTCTGTTCCTGGGATTTCCTGTTCGGTACCGAATGTCAGCACTTTATACCAGCCCGCACCTTTGTCTTTGGTATATCTCCATGTGCCTTCTTCCACCTTGAACTGGTAGAAAGGGGTGGCTTTATTGGAAGCCTGTACATACAACTCGTCTCCGTTGCTCAATACGATGGTATATTGCGACTGGTCTTCACTGGGATACCAGCTTTGTACGGTCAGGTTTGCGTTCAGCGCAGCTTCAATCTTTTCTTTGAATCTATCCATGTCGGACTCAACCGTTGTGATGCGGTTGTTCAGACCTTCGATATCCGAGTCGTAATCCTTGCAAGAAACAACTCCTGTTCCTAATGAAAACAACAGTGCTCCATAGAGAAAACTGTTTAATACTCTTTTGTTCATCATAGGTAAATTTTTAGTTTGATACATATTTTACTATTCTAATTTCTTTATTTCTCTGCGATAATTTCCGCGTAGTTCAGGCTGATGTCACCTTCGGACACTATCAGGTTGAAGTCGGCATATCCGCGTGCTTCACGGGAGTAAACGGCTACTTCGGCTTCTTCCCATGCGCCGCCTGTGGCCGGGAGACTTACGCTTTGGGTCATCGTGTCGCCAATCTGGCAACGTACGCTGGCTGCACCATTGCTGGAGTAGCGGAAGCGGATGGTGGATGCTCCGGTTCGGAAAGGAATCTCTTTCCATCTTAGCGTATTCAGACCGCCGGAAGTGAGGTTGGCGTGCCAACCGCCGTTGTACTTCGTATCGTCGCTGTATTTCACCACGCCCTGTTCGGGAGCATTGTTCATTTCTACTTCCATCAACAGCGACTCTATCTTGCTTCCCGAAACCGAACCGTTGAAACAATAGTCGCAGGCTTCCGCTTCCAATTTCTGTCTGGTCGGGAAAGGACGGTTGCTGTACTTGCGGAGCAGGTTGATGCGTTGGTTGGGATAGTCGTAGTAGATTTTATCCGAACTGCGCCACCAGGCTGCGTTTTCGGCAAGGTCAGTAAATCCTTCCAGGAATACGAGGTCAGGCTTTTTAGCTAAGAACGATTCCATCATCTTGGTTGCGTAGCGACCGTGGTCGGAGTCGATAAACTGCCAGTTCGGACGGGCGAGGTCACCTTGCACGAAACCCGGGCATCCGCTGCCTACACTGAAACCTTTGAAGTTGTAGGCGGAGATATAGGTGTTGTAGATTAAGTTCTCATTGTACACTTCCTCTGACATATCCATAGTGGGAACTGCAAACCAGTTGTGAATACCGTCCAGATAGGGACAGTTTACCAGTGAGAAGTCGCGGTCGGTCCATTCGCGCTGAATGATAAGGAACGGGCGCACGCCGAACGTACTGTTGAAATCGTCACTGATACACTTCAGGATATAGCTCAACTTGCCGTTGTAGGCATCCGATTTTGTTTCATCAAGCCCGGTCGTACTTTTGTATTTTGCCGGGTCTTTCTTCATCAGTTCGCTGAGGTAACTGTCCTGCAGGAAGCCGTTAGGATTCCAGAACAGGATAACCGGGCGTCCGTCTATCTCGAACCAGTAGTCGCGTGGCACGTTTTCGAACGAGGGTTTCAGGTTTGCATCCCAGATGTAGTAGTACACTTCCTTGCGGAAATCGTTGTTTGCCCCTTTCATATCTTCTTTCTCGGGGTCGAGGAACAGCAACGGATAGTGTGAGCCTTCTACACGGCTACCGTTTTTGAATGGCTTGTTGTCATAACCGTAGCCTTTGTGCGCGTTACGCGCAGCCGACCATGAAGCAGGCGTATCATCGAAGATGGCGATTTTGAACTCGTGTTCCACACCTTTACGCTTGATAGCTGCCATCAGGTCGTGGAGCTTGTCGGGACGTCCGTGGTCAATATCCTTGTTGGCTTCACCGCGACAGTTCATAGCAACATAATCCTGACCGCTGTAAGCGATTTCTTCTACGAAGTTATCCCACCAGTCATCTTCGGTAATCGGACCGGGATAAGGTTTGTCGTCCTGTGCTTCCGGATAAGCGGAAGCAACGTAGCGGCAGAATAATGAACGGTTGTGCATGGTGGAAACGTCGGTTCTGGGCTTGTCCATCTTTTGGCGTAGGTTACCTTCGAATCCTGCCAGTGTACCTATCTTGTAGGAACGTACGATTTCCTGTTCTGTTCCCTGTCCGCCTTCAGAACCCGGACCGTCCGGTCCGTCATTCGGATTGTCGTCCGAGCACGTCCAGCAGAAAGCGCCCAAGCCCAGCAGACAAATGTATTTCCAATATTTATTTTTCATATTCTTTCTATCATTAAAGAGTTTACAATCTTAGTTTTTCTTGAATTGCTGACGGGTGATGTCCAGATAAGTCCGGCCGTATCCGTTGCCGTACCCTTCTACTGTCGGCTCAATAAAGGAGTCGAAGTTGTACTTGTTGTAGGAGTCGATAAGAATTAACCGGTTGCGTCCGGCATTCATCTTGGCTACGTTGCACATGGTGCGGTAGGTGGCAGCGTCTTTCTTCACAATCGGAGAGTTGCCGACAGAACCGCGACCGTCTTGCACCAGTTTGTTCCATGCCGGACCGACGCAAGGAACGAACTCCATGCTGCCGTCGCCGAAAGCGGGCAACGCTGTTTCACGGTTGTACTTCCAGTTTTGGTCTATCATCTGCGGGTACATATAGGAACGGCTCATTTCCGACTGGTCGTACATATTGCGACTGGCTACGGCGTCTACGCAACCTTCCATGTAGAAGTATTGGTAACGCATCTGGTTGCACCATACATCAGCGCTTTCCACCATGATGTAAATGTCGTAACCTGTAGCTTCTTTCACCGCTTTGCGGATGCTGTCATACATTGCTTTGGATTCTTGCGCATAGATTTCGCCTGTCTTGTTCTTGATGTAAACTACCGGGCGTGTGCCGCCTAGTTTGTAGTAGCGGTCGTCCGAGAAGTAACAGCCGATTTTGCTGAAGAAATTGTTCAGTAGTTGCTGGCGGGTGTAGGTGACACCGTCATATACCTTTCCGGCAGCAGTCTCGATGCAGTTGCTTGAAGAAAGGGTAGGAGGCAGATCGACAATGTTGTTCCAGTTGACCGAAATTACTATTTTCATTGTTTTCAAGTCTACGAAGTCTACTCCCGGTTGACCGAGGTGTGGCATCGGCAGGCGTTTGCCACCTCTGCCGGAACGTCCCAGCATCATTGTGACGAACAGTGAATCTCCCTGGTTGATTTCCGTACCGGGGCCCTTGCCCAAGTCAGCGCCCACTTCGGGCAGGATGATAAAGTTCGCTCCTGCTTCAATGCAGTCGTCCACGTGCTGCTGTACCATCGGTATCATGCGGTAACTCTGGCTTCCTGCGTCCGGTTGCAAATAGCCGTCCTTTTGTGATTCGGGCATTACTTGTGGTGTCAGGTTGTTGTAGTCGCTCTTGGCGCTCAGTTCCTTGTCTGTCAGCGTCAGAAGTTCCCAACGGGTGAAATTAGCGTCACCATTCGGTCTGGTGGTGATGTCATTCCCCTTGTAGTAGAAGATGCCCACCTGATAATCTTCGGTGACAGGAATTTCCGGAATCTCGTAGTTCAGGAAGTAGTCATCGACACTCGGACCTTCTTCCTTGCTGCATGCTGCAAGAAGTAGTAAGGCTGCGGAGCATCCGGTAATGTATTTCATTAGTTTCATAACTGTCTATCTGTTTATTATATTATTTATTATCTTCTATGCGTACCCACTTGATACTTGCCGCCAAGCGTTCTTCTCCTTGCAGGGAAGCGTATTCGGGATAGTCCTCGAGTACATTTTCGACAAACTCTTCAATTGTGTCGCCATACCAATGGGCTACCATTTCGTTGTTATACATCAACTGGCCGCCTTTCCAACGTTCGTACAAGCCTTCCTGGTTGTATGGACCGCCGATGCCCAACGGAGTGAAGAAATTATCATTATAGTTACCGTCGGAACGGGGTACGAGTGAAGTGGATTGCAGCATACGGCAGGCTTCACGGTAATAGTTCATGTTCCAGTTACGTTCGTCCGTAGGATATTGCAGGCGTTCGGGCACAGGGTCAAACTGGTTGGCACCATAGGTTCCGTAGTTGTTCGGAGTTCCGTTGTAGAAGATAGGCGGATATTGCATCACACGTGTTCTGCGTTCCAATGTCCATCCGGCGAATCCGTTGAAATAGTCGGCGATGTATCGTTGCTTCCATACCTGTTCCAGATTGTTCTTGTAACCGCCTTTTCCGTTGATGTCGGCTTTATAGAAGGCACGGTAGTCGCGGCATCCCAGTCCGTTGGTATTCCATTTGATACCGTTGCGTTCGATGTATCCGGATACTCCGCTGGTGACGCCATATTCGTTCATGGAAGCACTGATACCGTTGTAGTAGTATTGTTCGGCACTCTGTGGCAATGCCACGTTCAATCCCCATTCGTCTTTACGCAATTGGATTTCGGCGAGCATGAAGTTTATGTCCGCCCACGTCAGCAGTTTCACCGTAGCGTTCTGCTTGATAAAGTCACGATGAATCAAGGCGTATGTATATCCCTCGATGCTGACGGAAGCTGTGGAGTAAAGGCTCTGGAGGTTGTTATTGTGCTCATCCTTGCCTACAATCCATCCGGTTGGAGTCTGTTTCAATTCGAAGCGGGGCAGGAACGGTACTCTGTAGGATACCTGAATATATTTCTGCTCTGCTACGGACCACAGGGAATCTCTTACTACAGCACGGTAGTCACCGCTCTCGTTGATACGTGATGTTTGTGCGTACTTGCTCAGACGAGGGTCTTTGTAGGAACGCATATAGCAGAAGAAGTATTCGTTCATTGCCGGGTATGTCAGGCCGCCTATCTCTGTTTCTAGTTTCGTACCTAGGTCGAACTCTTTCAGGATACGGTTGTAATATAAGGATACGTCGGCATTGGGGTCGGTTCCGTAGCGTCCGGCTGCGTTGTCGCTGTTGGAACTGAACAGGTAGTTGCGGTTTGTTTCATTCAATGCTTTTTCTATCTGTTCACGTGCCATGGAGATGGCTTCGGGACTTTTCTTCATGTTCATCATGCGGATAGCTACGTCCAGACGCAGGGAGTTGGCAAACTTGCGCCATTTATCAATGTCGCTGTCGCCACCGGCAGACGGATAGAACGGGTCTTTCAGCATTTTCGTTCCGTTCGGGTCGAAAGTTTCCACTGCCTGATCCAGCCAGCGGAGTATTTGCATATATGCTTCGGCTTCGCTGTTGTAGTAATATACGTTTCCGTAAGTCTCTTTGCAGGCAGAATCCAAAGGGATAGGTCCCCAAGTTCCGGTCAGTACGGAGTAGAGGTAGGCTTTCCAAGTGGTCAGTATCGCCCAGTAGTTGCCGTTGGTATCCCGGTTATATTTTTGTTCCATGATGGCTACGTCGCCCAGGACTTTCTTGTAGAAGTTATAGAATCTGTCGCCTACGTTGTCCGAACTTTGCGGGCTTGTCCAGGAAACTACGTAACGTGCCATGTAGGCGTAGTAGTTATAGTTCATTTCGGATAATACGTCCAGGGATTTGTAGATAGTGCCCGGAAATATCTTCTGAATGTCAATCTCATCCAGATATAGCTTGTTGGGGTTTTGGTTGGTTGCGTCGAAACTATCCACGCAAGATGTAGCCAGTCCCAACAGGGCTGCAGTGCATAGTGTATATAAGTACTTTTTCATCGTCATCGCTGTTAAAAAGTTATTTTAAAATCGAAACCGTAACTGGAAGTGGGCAGGTTGAAGCCTCGTTCCAAACCTTGTTGGATTCCCATGGAAGAAGTGGCTTCCGGGTCAATTCCTTTCGGCGTTTTCTGATGAAGGATAGCTACGTTCCTGCCTACGGCGGAAACTCTCATGGATTGTATGAACCCTATCTTTCTCAGCCAGTTCTTGGGAATGTTGTACCCTAAAGAAATTTCTTTCAGTTTCACGTAAGAAGCGTCGTACAGATAGAGTTCGCCGTTTTTACCGCTGTCGTTGGTCCAATAGTCAATCGGTTTAATCCAAGCCTGGCAAGGTTGTCCCGCCAATCCCGGTACGGAACTGTCATAAACGGCTCCGGGAATATTCATGCCTTTCGGGCGCGAAGCGTCCATGTAGATGTTGTTCTTGCCATTGGGGACGTATTTAGGGTCGAGAATACCGAGGTAACCGGTCTGGTCGCCTTCATTCAGAATCAAGTCGGAGAACAGGTGTTCGGTACGTCCGCCTAGTGACATGATGGATTGCGCGTTTCGGGAAGACTGGAAAGCTGTCTCCGACCATACGTGCCCGCCCATACGGATGTCTAACATGGCGGAGAAAGTCAAATCTTTCCAACGGAGGGAAGTACGGATACTGCCTGTCCATTTCGGCTCTACGCTGGCAAGGAATTTAGCTTCGCCTGACAAGGGACGGCCGTTGGCTCCCACCAACACTTGTCCTTCGTCATTGGTCTTCCACGGCTCGCGGCAGTAGAGGCTGACTAGCGGCTCACCTTTCACAATGCGCAGTTCCACGCTGTTTTGTACGGTAGTCAGTGTCATGTAGTCCATACCGTTGGCTAGTGAAACCACTTCCGAGTTGTTTTTAGCCCAGTTGATGTCTACTTTCCATTCCCAGTCTTTGTTTCTGAAAGGAACGACGCCTAGTGTTACTTCATATCCCCAGTTCTTAACTTCACCGGCATTGAACAAGGCTTCTCCATAGCCGCTTACACCGTTGATGGTGGAAGTCAGAATTTGGTTTTTGGTGTTCTTGTTGTAGTAGGTGAAACTTAAGGAAGCGCGGTCTTTCAGGAAACGAAGGTCCAAACCTGTCTCGAAAGATGTAGTGCTTTCCGGTTTCAATGAGTTGGTCTTTCTCTTGTTCTCGCTTTCAAACCATGCCATGTCTCCCAGATAAGAAGTATTGTAGCTGAATCCGTTCAGCAACTGGTCGAAGCCGGTATCGTTACCTACCTTGGCGTAAGAACCACGAATCTTGGCATAGGATAACCAGTCTTTAGGAATGCTCTTCACTAGCTCCGTCAGTACGAAGCTGACACCGTAAGAGGAGTAGAAATAAGAACGGTTGTCGGAAGGCAGGGCAGACGACCAGTCGTTACGTCCGGTTACGTCCACGTAGATGAAATCTTTGTAACCTATGCTGGCGGTTCCGTAGACAGCCTGCTTTTTCTTCGCGTTATACTCCGGCCATGATTTGACAGTAGCACCGTTGTTGGTGAGAGAGATAAAGTCGGAAGTAGCCAATGTGCCGATTTCCGAGTTTTGTTTCTTGAACAGGAAGTCCTGCGAGTTGGCACCCACACTGGCGGATATGTTGAAGTCTTTCCAGGTCTTGTTGTAAGAAAGCATGGCTTCGTAAGTATAGTTGCGTGATTTTTCGGTAAACTCCTTGTAGAATCCGTCGGCATCCCCCGGAGTGTACATATTGCGAAATTCGTATCCTTCTTTCATATTCAGGTCGAGGGCGGCTTTCAAACGCAGTTTCAGGTCTTTGGTGATTTTGTAGTTGACCGTTACGTCCGCCAGCAACCATTCTTTCTTATCCTGGTTGGAAAGCTCGTTCAGCATCCATACCGGGCTTTTGAATTGAAGGGCGGTCGGTTTTCCGTTCTCGTCTTTCCAGGGATACATTTCCTGTATGGAAAGGTCACGGGGCATATCCATAAGTGTATAGATAGGGTTACGGTCGGAATTGTTACGGTAAGAACGGTTTTTTACATTCTCGTGCGTATAGCGACCGTTCAGGTCGACGTCCAGTGACTTTGTCAGTTTCACATTGGAACGCACGTTGAAAGCGTTACGGGTAAGGTTGTTCAATCCTTCCAATACGTCGTCACTCCGCAGGTTGGTGAAGCCGATACGGGTGGAGACATGTTCGGTGGCGCGTTCTATGGAAACACTGTTCGTCCAGGAGTAAGCAGTCTGATACATGGAGGTGGTGTTTGCCGGGGTAGGAACGTAGGATTTGAGTTCTCCGTTACGTCCCACTACTTGGAAGCCTAACATGGGCATGCCCCATGAACGGGAGTTGTCATAACCGCCCATCCGTTGGATGCCGTAAGGCAGATTTGGGTCGTAGGGCACTTTGACGTCACCATTGAATGAGTTAGCCTTGTTGTTTTCAAAACGGTTGATATGTCCGCCCCCATATATATTCTGATAGATGGGGTATTGGGAAAACTCGGTGAACTGCACGTTTGTGGAGTAGGTAACTCCCAGTCCGCTTCTTTGACCGGCTTTCTTGGTGGTAATCAGGATGGCACCGTTGGCTGCATCCGAACCGTAGAGGGCGGAAGCGTTCGCACCTTTCAGGACTACGATGTTTTCAATGTCGTCCGGGTTGATACTGTTGGCAGGGTTACCGTAGTCAATTTCGCCGCCGGTGACATCATTAATAATAGGTACACCGTCGATAACATAAAGTGG
Source organism: Bacteroides congonensis (assembly GCF_900130125.1). Taxonomy (GTDB): domain Bacteria; phylum Bacteroidota; class Bacteroidia; order Bacteroidales; family Bacteroidaceae; genus Bacteroides; species Bacteroides congonensis. The sequence continues at coordinate 208,714 of NZ_FQXY01000006.1, read as the reverse complement.
CTGGTTGTTACCTGAAATGGAGTTGGCGCCACGGATGCGCACGGTAGCCGAACCGGCGGCACCATTGGAGATAACCTGTAATCCCGCTACTTTACCTGCCAGCATGTTTACGAATCCGGCATCCCGGTTTTCGGTCATGCTTTCCACGTCCATCTTCTGGAAAGCGGTGGAAAGTGATTTTTCATCACGGCGCAAGTCCATAGCTGTTACTACGGTCTGTTCCAACATGACGGCGTCTTCTTCCAGGGTTACATTCAATACATTTTTTCCTTTTACTACATTGAATGATTTTGTCTTAAAACCGATATAGGAGAATTTCAACACGGCGCCGTTTTCCGGGACTTGAATAGAGTATTTACCATCAAGGTCGGTTATTACACCTTTTGTACCACCTACTATCACTACATTAGCACCGATAATAGGCTCACCTTGTGCATCGGATACTGTTCCTTTAACTGTCCGGTTCTGCGCCTGCATCACCGAAGCACTGAACAGCATTAAAACTAAAATGAGACTTCTTTCATAGTATCTCATGTGCTGAGAAAATCGTTGTTTCATGCTTTTCATGAATTTATTTTTGAATAATCACTAAATTTAAGAATCAGTCGGATGAGGGAACCTGTTTTTATTATAGGCTTCATCATTCGAATTAGATTAAGGTGTTCTTTCTTCTTTCATAATACAGTTCTGTTTTTAAGATTAATTTTCAGCAAAAGAACTGTGAACCGATAAAAAAAGCGTGGTGTTTGCGATTAATTGGGGATTAAAAAACAATTAAATGTGAATTAAGTCTTTTTTTTCTTATAATCCTTCACAAACAGATGCTTACCTTTTGTATTAAGTGAAAATAAAGTTATGAGCAAAGAGGAATATCACTCGGTTTATTCAGGCTTGTGGTGTGGAATGTATGAAAAGAAACTCCCCTTTCTCTAAATCTTGATAAGTTTATCGGTGGTTCAGGGAAAAGGGAGAGAAAATTTAATTAAAAAATAGCTTGTCGTCCAGGTTATAAGTCGGCAAAGGGGACTTTATAAGTTTCACCCATGGAGTCATGATACTCTTTGCAGAAGCGGTCGTACAGGTTTCGGGCAATACCTTTCTTTCCTTGTGCGACTAGTACGGAACACTTGGCTGCCAATGCTTCTTCATTCAGCGGGTCGTGCAGGAACATGATGTCGGCAAGGCGGATAATCATATCCTGATGGTTCCGGCTGATTTCAATGTCCAGCAGGTTCTTCAATAAGTCGATGGAATAACTGGAATAATCGTCCTTAAAGTCGTCCAGCCAATCAAGAATCGTGTTGGGGAGTAAGGGGCCGTATAATAGTAATTCCAGGATTCGGTTCAATAGTTCTTCACTTTTCTCCTGCTCGAATTGTTTGGTACAGGCAATCAGGGTATGGTAGTCGCAGAAAACGTCTGTTCCCCATTTGATACGCAGGAAATTGTTTTCTATCATTACTTCCATGTCTCCGATGCTTTCCAAGAGTACCCGTAGCTTGCGCAGGTTTACGTTACGGTTATTGCGGGCGGCTGTTTCTTCCTTGTCCGGCCATAGTATTTCCGTTGTCTTGGATGCTAAAATGCCCTGGGAATTTTTCTCTGTATGGAGTATCAGCAGGATAAGCATATGTTTCAAGCGGGGGGTGAAGTTGGAAGTGATGTCATTCCCATCTTTATCGCGTACGTTGAAACAGCCCAGTAAAGAAATTGATGCACGGCTACGGTCGTAATAGTTCATCGTTTCAGTGAAAACGGGCTCTGTGTCTTGCATTATTTCTCTTCTCGATGCCGCCTTGTACTCTGTCGGTTCCAGTTGTTTTTGGGTATTTCCGGTTTCTGTCATAGCTGGATTTTCTGCGATTTTCTTGGGGGCAGGTGTTTCTTCCTTCTTGTTCTTGCATTTCAAGCGGTAGAATACGAAACCACCTAAGACAAGCAGGATGATACCGGTGACGTAGATATACCAACAACTGCCGGTATCCTCTTCAGCCGTGGACTGCCGGATATCCATTTCGTTCACGAGTGGCATATTGATGGAATAGATAGCTACATCGTGAGTATGGTTGCTTAGTATCTTATCTAATACCAGGAACAGTTTTCCGTGCGACGGAGAGGTATAAAGGCTGAAATCACAGTCTTGATAGGTCGATTCGTTATAAATAGGCTTGGAGACTTCCGTGTAAACGGAGTCTTTCATCGAAATCTTCCACAATACGCCCCCTTTATTTGTCGAGACGGCGTAGAAGGTACTGTCCGATGGTTCGAAATACATGGATGAAGCCATAATTGTGCCGTCCGCTTTGGGATTGTCTTTTTGCCAGACGATACGTGATTGCTTGGTTTTCAGATTGATGGCACACAAGCCCCAATAGTAGTGAGTGCTTAGTTCCTGCTTGCCGTACTTGTATCCTCTGCCGCCAAAGATATATAGTTCATCGCCTACCACCGCCATAGCTGCCGAGTAGCGGGGATAGAGGGGGCGTTCGTATTCTATCTGTTCTACTTTGCCGCTGCCGGACTTCATCCGATAGAGGTCATTGCGGTATTGGTAGAAACCATAGCCTCCGAAGAAATAGAAAGAAGAGTCTGCCGGATTAAATGCCCTGGCATGGTTGTAGTTAGAGGCTTCTTCCGTATTGCGTACCTCGTTGCTCCATTTCTCCGTATCGAACGAGAAGCTGGAAGTTGTGCCTTTTTTCGGGAAATAAGAGACTAACCGGTTGCTTAACGTATCGTATATAAGATGGTTGGGAGACTCGACAGCCGGATAACCGCCGCGTATGGTTACTTCTTTTTGAAGGACTCCGTTTTCATCTAAAATATCAATAGACTGGGATTTGACGATATAAAACAAGGCGTCGCGGACGTTAAAGGCTATGTTCAGTTTTCCCGGAATTTTAGCCTGGTGGATAAGTTTCCATTCAATATGATTGTCTATCAGCCATAGAGGATGGACTGCGCGTGCCACGGCCTCTTCTATTTCATCATAGCAGACATCGTCATTGTGTTTCCACAGTTTCCATTCTCGTATCTGTTTTCCATCTTGTGTGATGGTTATGTTTCTCAGGTCGATAGGAGCTACGTCTGCCAGGTATTGTTGCATCTGTCCGAATGAAGCCGTTACGCTTTTCACTCCTTGCAGGGGAGCCATTGCCGATATTTTCTTGTTGTCGTAATCTACTTCGATAACGTTGTCTTTCAGGCGTAGGTGCAAAGATACATCCAGCCATTTTTCCCGTTCTATGGGGCTGTTTATGTTCACGATACCTTCGTTGAGCACCAATGCCGGGAAATGCCTTTCTTCACCTGCGACAAATGAGAAGCGGATAAACTGGTTCGTATTTGTATGCAGATGGAGAATGGAACCAAAGTCGGGTTCGCCTGCCCGTACATACATCTGAAAGGAAATGATGAAGTCGTTTTTTATAGAGAAAGGTTGGTTATCATCCAAGTACAAGGTGGTTCTCTCTACTCCCGGCACTGTATGGGATTTGAGAGAAAGACCATAATCATACAAAGAAGATGCGTCCACTTTACCTACCGTGCAAAGCAGGACGAAGAGCAAAATTTGCAGTTGATATTTCATAGTACTCTGTTTATAGTGCAAAAATACAAAAAACTGTATGATATCCCCAAGAAATGGGAGTTATTTATGGGGCAATACTTTGAAACAAACATTTGGCATTACTATCTATCATACGTTTTATGAAAAATGAAGATGTCCCAAAATAGAATGCAGGAAATGAAAATTCTATTTTGCGACATCTTCATATAAACCGGTTGTAGCTTATTTACTGTCTGCTGAGGGTGGAGCGGCATTGATTCCGCTGCCCCATGCCTTATTCGGCTTATTGCCCATTTTCAATACTAATTTTCCACCGTTTTTCAAATCATCGTGGCTGAACCAGGGTTTCTCCCATTCCTGACCGTTCAGTGTAGCCGACTGGATATATTTATTTTCTTCGGAAGCGTCCGGAGCCTCGATTTCAAATACGGAACCGTTGCTGAGGGTCACTTTTGCATTGGTGAAAAGAGGACTCCCGATATTGTAGACGGGCATTCCCGGAGTGACAGGATAGAAACCCAGTGAGGAGAAAACTACAAATGAAGTCATGCCACCGCCGTCTTCGTCTCCCGGCATCCCCATAAGGTCATTGCGGAACCAGGTTTTCAGCATTTGGCGGATACGTTTCTGAGTTTTCCAGGGCTGACCTGCGTAGTTGTAAAGATAAGGTACGTGCAATGACGGTTCGTTTGCCATGGAAAACTGTCCGACGTTGCCTGTGTGGTCGGGGAGTTTTGAATAGAATTCATATTTGCTGCGTCCCAGCGGTTCGCTGAAAGTACGGTCGAGGTTGGCGATGAACTGTTCTTTTCCGCCCATAAGGTTGACGAGGTCGGCTACATTGTGGGGGACGTCCCAACGATATACCCAGCCGTTGTTTTCGCCATAATATTCACGGGCACCCATACCGCCTGAATAACGGTAGTCAAATGGAGTAATCCAGTTGCCTTCCTTATCTTTCGGGTGGAAGAAACTTGTTTCTTTATTGAAGATATTCCGGTAGTTGTAAGAACATTGCAGGTAGTGGGCGGCTTCGTCTTTTTTGCCTAATGCGTCCGCGATGCGTGAAAGACACCATTGGTCGTAGCTGGTTCCCAATGTGACGGCAACAGGTTGGCGCTTCTCGAAAGGATGCACGTTCGGGTCGGTTTCCTTCTCGTCCGGGCGAAGGGCGGGGATATATCCGTTGTCACGGTAGAATTCATCCAGCCATCCGGCAGCGGCTCCCGACCAAGGGGCGAGAGTTTTCTCTTCAATTCCTTTCCGGCAGGCTTCGTAGGCTTTTGCCGCATCTATGTTCAAGCCTTTGGCAAGGGCGTCGGCTATGGTGGCGACGGCATGATTGGAGTTCATACGGCGTGAGTCGCCTGTCACTTCGGGGAAGGTAGGCATCCACATCGTTCCCATCTGTTCCGCCATCAACAGGAAAGAAGCGATAATATCTTCTTCTTTTTTCTGGTCGATGAGTGTGCGAAGCGGGTGGGCGGCGCGGTAGGTGTCCCAAATCCAGTCGTCGTTATAGAAAGGTGTACCGTTGTCGTCATGTACTTTGCCGTCGAAGGCGCTGAAGTAGCGGCCGCCGGCTTCACTCATACAGATAGGACGTTCGAAAGTACGGTAGAACGAGGAATATAATACGGTCTTGTCGTCTTCCGTACCGCCTTCCACCTTGATGCGTCCCAAGGTTTCATTCCACAGTTGGCGCCCGGCTTTTGCCAGGTTCTTTATATTGTAGTCTTTCAGTTCGTTGCGCATATTTTTTTCTGCTTGTTCTTCGCTGATGAAAGAAATGCCGTAACGAAGGTTGACTGTCGTTGTTCCGTCGGCGAAACGCCATGCTGCACAAGCATTTATGCCTTCTGCATTGTCTTTGCTGGCTTCGATGACACCGTCGTTCAGGATACCTGTACTTACCGGTTTTTCCTGCGGTTCGATATATACATATACATTGGTGTTGTCGCTCAGTTGCTGATGTCCGCTGATAAAGTTCTCCCCTACATGTATAGAGCCATTGCGGGAGTTGACAATGATATAGGCAGGTTTGTCCGCTTCAAAGGTTATCCGGTAAAGGGCGGATTGATGGGAAAGGGCATACTCTGCTTTCATGCGGTTGTCGTCCAGGTCTACTTCGTATGAGTAAGGGGTGAGACGCTCGTTATCATAGTTGTAAGTAATGATGGGGCGGAGCTCCGTTCCCTGATAGGGGCTGAGGTTGAACGCGGAACGTTCGCGATGATTGGTAACAATCAGAGGCAGTCCGTTTAACAACTCGGTTGTATAGTCGGCGCGTTCGGGATAGACGCGGAGCATACTGTTCGGTAGTTGGATGGTAGGGAATGTAGGAACCAGCAGATGGCTGATATTACCTATGTACGGATTGACATAGTCGACAGGCTCCTTGTTGGAGCTCTGCGACTGTCCGCCATTGCATCCGCTTAATATGGCAACGATTGTTGCGGCAGCGAAGAAATGTGTAATTCTCATGGTTACTTTTTATTTTTAGTTGTTTCTAATCCTATCTTATTTGTCTTCCGGGTTGATGAAGGCAGCCTTTAAAGTCGGAAGAAAATCCTGTTTGTTGTCACATTTGAAGAATCCGGTAAAGTCGTTCCGGTCGCCTTCTCCTATTTTAATGATAAACTTGTTCCAGCCTTGCAATAGAGGAAGCTCTTTATAGATTATTTCATTCCGCCCATTGTGCGATACGCTTGTATAAGGCTTGTCATTAATGAACAGTTCGCGTTTCTTCGCTTTCAACATCAGGGAGAGTTTCGGCATATTAGGCTCTATCAACAGGTCGTCCAGGGGACGCGGGCTGAATACATAAAATTCCAATGTCCGGCTGTCATTCTCCTTCACGAATTTATCTTTGGTGGCTACCGGGAAGTTCATCTGCTCGTCGCGCAGGAAAAAGACTTCGTTAATGTCGATTTCCGGCTTTTGGGACTGGATTCCTGCGTTCTTCAAGATAGCGCTCAGGGTATTGTATCCTTTTTCTGAATTGGCGAACTCGGTTAGTGTATTTAAATAGAAAGTGGAAGCGCCTTCCCGGTATTTGACAAACACCGGAGTGGCGGACGTACATTCGTATTCACTGCGGATTGTTCCGGCTGTCTTGATTTCTTCCGGTCGTTTGTTCCACTTGCGCCAGTCTGTCTTGCAGGCGTTCAGTAGGACATCGCCTTCTTCTACGAATGCGCCTTTCAGTGAATACTCGGAAGCATCCGCCTTTTGAAGTTCACAGAAATAGAAGTCGGAGTTGTTGAGTCCATGCATCCATGCTTTCTGCACAGGTAGGAAAGAAGAACGTTTCAGCGGGTCTAAGGCTACCGGAAGCGGCAGAATCTCGTTGTATCTTCCTACGGTTTCCGGTGTAATTCCCCAAATCCATGCATCTGCACCTTTGGCAAGCTGCTTTTGCAGTTCTTTTTGGGTGGCGGCATCTAATGCGCGGCTACCGTCTATTATATAAAGCAGTGAGGAAGGAGTAGTTATTTTTGAAGCGAATGTTACTCCCTGTGCGTCCATCAGTTGTTTTACTTTGCTGTCCGGATTGCCCACGTATACTACTTCTTTATAATTCCCGGTTGCATTTGTGGCTTCGTGGGCCTTGTATTGTTCTTTGTCGATTGTGGCGTAAGGTGACCATGCCGGTTCTCCCGGAGCATTGGCGGCCCGCAGGGCGCTATACATCGGCCATTCCTGATAGAGTGGCAAGGTTGGGTCGTAACCGGGATTGAATGTCGTGCAATAAGGGCCTACACGTTCGGGTTGCACGCCCGGAACCCCTTCTTTGTATTCGCCGAAGAATACGCCGTCTTCCGTCACGGAAGGCGTTTTCGTTACATCTCTCTTGCCGAGTGGGAGTGGTTTCAGTGCATACCATGCCATATTGAAGACAGTGGTGTATGAAGCACCCATCCGGCGTTGGTTGGCTATCAGGTTGTAACACTCGTTTGCCAGTCCTTCCATACGTCCTTCCTGTGATTCGTAAGCACGTTCTCCATTGTATTTGGATACTTGTTCCGGTGTTCCGTAGTAAGCCATGCTGTGTTCGCCGATACCCCAAGGCTTGCCGATGTTAATCCAGTTTTTCATGGAGTTGATGTCTCCATAGTGTCCTACGGTTACGGGTAGTATGCCGTTGCCGTCGTCCTCACCGTCAGATGAAATCCAGGGACGGGTAGGGTCATATAGGCGTACGATGTCGCGCCATTCTTCCCATGCCTTTTGTTGGGTGGGCATTAGTTCGGGACGGTTATATACATGCAGGATAACAGGTTTATTCTCGTTGCTGACACTCCATCCGAAGACGGAAGCATGGTTGCGGTCACGCAAGACAAAACGTTTCAGATGTTCTTTTGATGATTCCCAAAAGTGTTCCGAATCTAGTTTCGGTCCGCCGTCACTTGCCCAGTTGGCGGTTTCATTCAGTACGCAGATACCCATTTCGTCGGCCATATCCATATAGAAGCGGGGATAGACCTGTGCGTGCGGACGGACTGCGTTTCCGTTCATGCCCTTAATGGCAGTGAACCATGCCCATGCGTAGCGGCGTGTCATTTGCGGGATACCCATAAAGTGCCAGGAGTCTCCATGCAATGCATAAGGTTCGCCGTTCAGACATTGTGTAGTTCCTTGCAATGTCCATTCACGCCAGCCGAAGCGTTCGTATTTCGTGTCGACAGTCTGTTTTTTGTCTTTTATGGAAAGTAACAAGGCATACAGGTTCGGTTGTTCGGGAGTCCAGTATTGGAGCGTATTCTTGCCGACAGGTACTTGTAAAGTTACTTTCTGTGTTTCATTGGCTGCCAGCGAAACTTTGAGCGGAGCTACCTGTAACGCTTCCGTACCCAATGTCCAAGCAGGAACGGGAGCGGAATTAATGTCCGTTCCGGCACAGTTTATCCATTCTTTTACATTGCCTTGCAGTTGTATGTTGGCTTTCTGGGTGGTTTTATTCTTCAGGGTTACTTCTATTTCCAATGTATTCTTGGAAACCAGCGGTTTCACATATACATCTTCTATATGTATTTGGGGCAATGCCAACAGATATACATCTTGCCAGATACCGTTGATATGATACCCCCACATAGAACCACCTGGTACGATACGGCGTCCGATAGTCGAGTTATCTTCAAATAAGGACTGGCTGCGTACTCCTACAAGTATTTCCACAGTTTCGCCGGGAGTCACTTTATCTGTGATGTCGAAGCTGAAAGGCAGGAACAAATCGAAATTCTCGCCTAACTTTTTCTTATTGACATAGACTTCGGAATATCCTGCGACGGCTTCAAAGTGAAGTTTGATTTGCTGACCTGTCCAGTTGGCGGGGATGGTGATGTTCTTCTTCATCCATGCCATTTTTACCTGTTCCCATTCTTTCGGGTAAGAAGGATAGTTGCGATGGTCGGGCCCCTCTAAATCACGATAACCGAAAGAGTTGATATTCCATGGAGAAGGAACTTTGATGCGTGTCGCACTCCAACTGTCGCCTTCTTTCGGGAGTGGCAATTCGGGAGCTGTTCCTTTCCCTTGTTTGTAGTCCTTCGGTAAAGCAACAGGTTGAAAATCCCAGTAGCCGTTCAGGCAAATTTCTTGACGGTGTTCTTTCTCGGTTTTATTCACTAAGCCCTCGCTGGGAGCAAAAGGGTAGGGATAAAGTAACTTTTGTCCGTTAGTAACTGTTTGTGCATTCGTCTGTATGGGCTGTAAGGTAAAACTAGCCAGCAGACTGCACAATAGGATTAGATTCTTCTTCATATTTATACATTAATAGTTTTTCTGATATTATTAGTTTGTGGCAAAGTAAAGGGAAAAGCATTAAAAAGGGGGAAGGAAAAGAATTAATCTGGGATTAAAAAGTGATTAATTGCACAAAACGCTCGTTTTTCTTCAAAATAATGAAGAAAAGCAAGGTTTGGTTGTCAACTTTGCGGGACTAAAAAAACTTGTGGGCAAGAATGTTTTTTATTTTGGTTTCCATCTGTTGTCCGGGTGGATTTTAGATGAAAAACGGCATTTTAAGCGATTTAATTGTTTTTTAATCTCCGGTTAATCCGGTTTTAATAAAGTAGGAAACCGGCTCCATTTATCTTTGCAAATACAGATATGATAAATGTTATTTGATAAAAATGAAAAACTATGAGACACAATTTATTATTTGCTTTGAGATATTTTCTTCCGCTCTTCTTTAGCGGATTAGTCGTCTTGAATGTTGCTTGTAAGGAAGAACGTTCATCCATCAATGATGATTCCGGGAAAGATGGGGATAGTGATGATGAATATGAGTACGTGGACGACCGTTATGATAATGGGATAAGCTGCGAGGAATACTTGGCCAATTATCGGGGAGTTCCGTTTAAGAAAGACCAGGAAGGAAATAGTTTGTTTGTGATTTCGGGAGTCCCCGCTACGATAGAAGCCGAGGACTTTGATGACGGCGGACAGGACATCTCTTTCAACTTCAAAAACAGCACGGCTGGAAACTACAAGGATTATCGTACAGAAAAGGGAGTTGCCATCAGCAAGAGCGGAACGGTCATTAATATTGGTAATATCAATAATGGTGACTGGCTTTGCTATACATTGCAGGTCACTCAGGCAGGGGCTTACTCTATTGAAACATATTGTGTGTCGGGTGGCGGAAAGACCAGTTTTTATTTTGAGGTGGACGGGAAATCCGCCGGTCAGATAGTCGATTCGCCGGAAGATGACTGGAGCGTCTTTTCACATTCGGTCAAGGTGACGAATGTGCAGTTGAGCGAAGGAAAGCATGTATTGAGGTGGTACACTACGGGCAGCATTAATCTGGATAAGTTCGTATTTACACGTACCGGAGAATATACAGGAGATAAAGTGGATGGTTCTCAGTTTGAGTATCCCAGATACGGCTATTATGAACATAATCCGTTGTTCGTCAATTTCTCCTCTCAGATGTTTCAGAATTCATTTACGGGAACGCTTTATACAGCCGACCCTTCGGCACATGTTTGGGCGGACGGAAGACTGTATGTCTATGCTTCACACGACATGGAACCGACACAGGGATGTGACCGCATGGACAGGTACCATGTTTTCTCTACTACGGATATGAAAAACTGGACAGACCATGGAGAGATAATGAACTCGGCTACTGTAAAAGCGCACGTAGGCATGGGTATCGACGGCTTTATGTGGGCTCCTGATTGTGCGTATAATAAGGAAGACCAATTGTACTATTTTTATTTCCCTCATAAGATTGACGCGAATACATGGCGCATTTTTGTGGCAACGAGCAAAGAACCTGCCGCGAAGTTCAGGGTGAAAGGAGTGATTGACGGTATTCCTTCTACGATTGACCCTTGCGTATTTGTCGATGACGACGGACAGCCTTATATTTATACCAGCGGTGCCGGCAAAGGTTGTTGGGGCGCCAAATTACGTAAGGATGACTGGACGAAACTGGACGGCGTAATGACTCCTCTGACCGGTTTTACCGATTTTCATGAAGCTCCTTGGGTGCATAAATATAAAGGTAAGTACTATTTGAGCCATTCGGACAATCATGCGGCCAGTCAGGGCGGTAACCGGATGCAGTATTCTATGTCCAACAATCCTTTAGGCCCGTATACTCCATGTGGTGCATATATGTATCCTCATGGTGAAGAAACGGCGCATGGTTCTATTGTTGAGTATAACGGGCGTTGGTATTCGTTCTACCATACGGCTAATCATTCGGGAAAAGGAGCTTTACGTTCGGTCTGTGTAGACCCGATTGAATATGACCAGAATAATAAGTTGAAAATGGTACGGAATTGGGGAATTCCCCGCAGTGGAAAGGCCGTGGAAGTAAAGATGTCGCCGTCTGTGGTGATTCAGGCAGAGGACTATAATGCGGGCGGTGAACATTATGGGTATCATAAGAATCCGTCGGAAGGCGGAATGAAGCAGGAGACACAAAATGGGGTTACGTATCTTAAAGGAATGAAGTCCGGTGAATGGGTACGTTATTCGATTAATGTCAGGGAAGCGGGACGTTATGGCATCACTTGCAGAATGTTTCAGAAGCGTTCGGGCGGTAAATTCCGTATTGCCATCAATGGGGTATATAAAACGGGTGAAATTTCTTTGAGCGGTTCTGCCGGTGTATGGAATGAGACTTTTGTATACCCTGTTGAACTGGAAGCAGGCGAGCAATATATCGACTTCCGTATTAAGGGCGGGGATATTGACATGGACTGGATAAAGTTCGGTGCGGGACACAGCCAGGTGCCCGGTGTCATTCAGGCTGAGGATTTTGACGAAGGACAATATAGTTTCAAGAACGGTTCGTCCGGCAATTTCAAATCTTACAGGAGCGACCAGGGGGTGGCTATCAGTGCAAGTAATAATGTTGTCCATATCAGTAATACTTCCGGTGGCGACTGGATTCAATATACGTTTAACGTTCAGGAGAAAATTTCCAGTGTCAAGGTTCGCGCGGCAGCAGAAAATGGCGGTAAGTTTGCTCTCTCTTTTGATGGCGGGACGCAGTTGGATGCCGTTTCCACAACTACGGGGAACTGGAATACTTATAATGACTTTACAGTATCGAATGTACAATTATCTCCCGGCACTCATACGATGAAAATTCATATACTCAGTGCCTTGAACATCGATTGGTTTGAATTTCGATAAGAAATAGAAAGAAATAAGTATAGTTGAGCTTGTTTGAGAATTAAATAGAGCAAAATATGAGAATACGAAATTTGTTTTTAGCGGGAAGCCTTGTCTTCTTTGGCTACTGTCCGTCTTTAGTTTCAGCGGTTACTGTTGAAAAGGCGGTAGTGCCGGGCACGGAAAAGAAAGATACCTATGTTCATATAATAATGAACGGGCAGAGTTTGTCTACCGGGCACCAGTCTTATCCGGTACTTTCTACGGAGAATGTGGAAGGTAATTATATGATTGGCAATCAGGTATGGATAAACTATGGAAATTCCCGGGAATATGTGTTTAATCCGTTGACAGGCAATATCGCTTCGAGTTTTCGCACCGGAAACGATGTAAAGAGCCGTTCGGCAGGAACGATAGCCGAGTGCCCGTTATTGGCGGCTGTCAATCATATCCGTTTGAAGCGACCGAAGATGGATAAAATTTTGGCGACTTCGGTAGGCGTCAGTGGTGCCAGTGTGGAAGAATTGTCGAAAGAGTCGGAAATACGTTCTTATTATAAGGACTTTCTCCGTTCATTGGATTATGGTGCTGAAGTTGCCCGAAACCAGAATAGCAATCTCTATTGCCCGGTTATTTTTTGGATGCAGGGTGAGTTTAATTACAGTCCGAATAAAGATAAGGGAATGCGTGCCGATGTGCCGAATACAACAGACAAGGAAGAATACAAAGCTTTGTTGTTGCAGTTGAAAAACAACATGCAGGATGATATATTGTCACGATACGGACAGAAGAAGAAACCGGTATTTATAACCTATCAGACCGGTGCGCAATATATGCGGGATACGCTTTCCATTTCTATGGCACAACTTGAGGCGGCTAACGAAAATCCGGATATTATCTGTGCGGGCCCCATTTATCCGATGACAGACAGGGGCGGGCATCTCGATGCGAATGGTTATCGTTGGTACGGGGAGATGTTGGGTAAGGTTTATTATCAGACGCAAATCAAAAAGAAGGAATTCAAACCTTTACAACCGGTGGCAATAAAGCGGACAAGTCAGCCCAATCAGATACGTATCAAGTTTCATGTACCTGTGCCGCCTTTGGTGTTTGACGTGAATACATTACCCAAAATCCGTGATTATGGTTTTGAAGTGTATCTGAATGACTATCGGCCGGACAATCGTCAGACGATAACAAACATAGCTATCGAGAAAGATGAAGTTGTACTGACCTGTCAGCAATCTTTGGAAGGAGAAGTTATCATCATGTATGCCGGGACAAGAGCGCATATTGACAAGCAGGAGCATGGCAAGAATCATTTGCAGGGACATGGCAATTTGCGGGACAGCGACCTTTATAAAGCTTTTTATACCTATATAGACTTGGATAAAAAGAATGAGGATGGTTCTTATGTTTATCCGCGTGAGGAATTCGAAACGACTCTCCGTCCTGACTATGAACCTAAGGATGAATCGGGACAAATCATTTATGATAAGGCATATCCGCTGTATAATTTTAGTGTCGGGTTTTATTATAAGCTGCCTGCCGGTTGTATCAAAATTGACATCCTTTGAAACAAAGTTTATAGACGAAGGCAAAGATACCCCCTATCTTTGCCTTCGTCTTATCTTTGATTAGAAGTTTGTATAAATAAAGAATGCTTTGTTGCTATGAGAACAACCCCTTGGATAGAACTATGTAAAGGTATGCTACTTGTGTTGACAGTTTCCTGCGGACTGACCTGTTGCCACACAAACGGTACGTTAGATACAGCCGATACTGATAAGTTTCGTCCTGTCTACCATCATGCTCCCCTTTACGGCTGGATGAACGATGTTAACGGATTATCCTATAAAGATGGAGAGTATCATATCTATTTTCAATACGATTTCCCCGATTCCAAACGGGAAAATATGTATTGGGGACATTCTGTAAGCAAAGACCTTATGCATTGGGAGTATTTGGTGCCGGCTGCTTCCCGTGATACGTTGGAACACATCTTTTCCGACGACATGGAGATATTCAGCGCTTCCAAAGTCTTTTGGTATGCATCGGAGAACAAATGGGTGATGATCGTGTCTGCCGGTAAAGAAATAAGTTTTTATGATTCCAAAGATAAGAAGGATTGGAAGTATATGAGCAGCTTCGGGGAAAGATACGGAGTTCAGCCTTGTCTATTTGAATATCCTTATATGGTGGAACTTCCCGTAGATGGAGATATCGGTCGTAAGAAATGGGCTTTGGTAGTCAATGTAAATCCGGGCTGTTACTTCGGCGGTAGTGCAACTCAGTATTTTATAGGAGACTTTGACGGGACGAATTTTATTTGTGACAATCAGCCTAATGTCACCAAATGGCTGGATTGGGGAAAAGACCACTATGTTACAGCTTGCTTCTCAAATACAGAAGAACGGGTGATTGTCGTCCCTTGGATGAATAACCGGCAATATTGCCACATTGTTCCAACGAAACAATTCCGCAGTGCCAATGCATTGCCGCGTGAATTGGGATTGTACACACAAGACGATGACATTTATCTTTCCGCCACTCCGGTAGCGGAAGTAAAGATGTTGCGGAAAGAAAGTAAAGAGATTCCCGCTTTCGCCGTTACCAAAGATTATCATGTTGATTCTTTATTAACTGATAATGAAGGTTCTTATGAACTTGTACTGGATGTTACTGCCGGGAAAGCGGAGATTATGGGATTCAGCCTTTTTAATGGTAAAGGTGAAAAGGTTGACGTCTATTTCAATCTTCCGGAGAAGAAACTCGTAATGGACCGTACAAAAAGCGGTATTGTAGATTTCGGAAAGAACAGTGTACCCCATGAACTGGAAGCCCATGACCGTAGAAAAACGATTTCGATTAATTATATGGATGATTTTGCGTTGGCTACATGGGCGCCTATAAGGAAAGAGAATAAATATACTTTGGATATTTTTGTTGATAAGTGTTCGGTAGAAGTCTTTCTGAATGGGGGAAAGATAGCTATGACTAACCTCGTTTTTCCGACGGAACCATACAACCGTATGTGTTTCTACAGTAAAGGGGGAGCATTCAATGTTGATTCATTAAAAGTGTATAGATTAGGTTTATAAGTTAGGTTTTGTTGATTAGAATTAGGTGTGGGTAGCTGTCGGATACGAATCCGGCAGCTACTTTTAGGTATGATATGGTTCGAATATTGTCGGCTATTCATCAATTACTCATTTATTTCAATCGTGTATCCCCCTTGGAATATCTCACTCGGCTGTAAATGTTGCATCCAGTCTTTATTTTTATATTCACCTGTATAGTGTGCGCGGTCGCAACGCCCATACCAGGGTTCGATGCATACGAAAGGAGCATTCTTTGCAGGCGGTGACCAAAGACCTACCACTGGAGCATCAAAATGCAGGCTTAGATAAGCTCTCTTCTCCTTATTATATAACGTGACTTTATGAGTCTGTTCACCTTCCAATATCAAAGCATCCTTATCAAAGCTATGTATATCAAGTGGTAACAATCCATCCGCCAGCTCTAACGTATATTCAGTAGAAGGGTCTGCACATCCCTTTTCAGAGATAAGAATATACTTCAACCCTTCTTTCTTATCGAATCCGAAGAAACCTCTTTCCGAAGTGGCAGCATCAAAGTCCGGCCAATAGAAAGCAGGATGCGCGCCAATCTGAAAATGCATTTCTTTTTCACCGGTATTCTTAACTTTCCATATCACTTCAATTTGCTTCCCATGAATACGGTAACTTATTTCCAGACAGAATGGAAACGGATATTTCTGCAACGTCTCTTCATTGCTGGTAAGACGATAACATACTTCGTTCTCTTTTTCAGAAACAAGCGTGAATTCCATGTCGCGGGCAAAACCATGTTGAGTAAGTATATAAGGAATACCTTCATTGCGATACTCATTCTCCCACACACTTCCTACAATGGGGAACAGGACAGGGGAGTGGCGTTTCCAAAATGCAGGGTCGGCTTGCCATAGATATTCTTTTCCATTGGCAAAGATACTGCAAAGTTCAGCTCCATGCGGAGATACTTGAATCGTAAGTTGTTCGTTGGAGATTGTCTTCATATCATTTTACTTATTTGTTGGATTTTTCTTTTGATTCGTCTTTTAAGAGAATACCACTTTTTGCATTCAGGGGAGAGATTACTTTCTTCCCGGTTTTGGTTTCGAGTTCCAATCGTGCATTGCGTGCTACTTCTCCGCCTTGATGGGCAATATCCATATGTTCGTTAAAGCTTTCCGGATTGTTGGCTTCGGAGATTTCCTTCGTCGAAAGTTCTGCAAGCATATTCAGTACCAACTCTTTGTTGGTCATGTTATCCCGTAGATTTTCTTTTTTTAATCCTTTGAATTGTTTATACTCTTTGGCTGTCATATCCGACCATGTCTGATAAATAATATCTGTGAGTGTGGCGAATTGGACACCTTCCTGCAATCCGTGTTTCTTCCATTCATCAGTTAAATCTTTGCGGATTTCTATTGATTTCAGACGTTGGTTAATCCAATTGTCGGAATACCCCATACGCTTATAATCCATTAAGGCCTGGTCGATGGATAATTCGGGGTCTTGTATCTGGTTGAGTCGTTCGCTGGCAACTTTAGCCATCCATAGCTTGAAAGGTTCTGCCTTGGGAGAAGGAATGGACTGGATAAGGCGGAGAAGTTGTTCGGTATCGGCGACGTCGGTAAGTCTCATTTTGCCATCGGCTGCCTGCATTTTCAAACCGTGACAGTTTGTCACGGTTTCATTTCCTTCTGCTTTTAGACGCTGTTTGAGTTTTCTCCAATATGCCGTAGAATCAACACTGTCCGTCAGAACAGCCACCACATCTACTATCGAAAAATACCACTTATCCTGTTCGTCATCCCATACCGTACGCACTCTTCTTTCCTCAAAGAGCTTTAAAGCTTGTTGCTTAGTCATGAATTTTGTTTTTTAGAGTTTAATATTAAATGAAGAGTCGTTCTTTTGGGGGCTCATATCACTATACAAAGATAATGTTTTCTGGTATTATAAGGGAATATAATCTCAAGAATTCTCACTGCAAGAAGAAACACTCATAAAACCCTAAAAATAAGGGCACATGCAACAAAAATAACAGCCTTTGAAACATTTCTTTCAGCCGATTGACATAAATCAACCGTAATTTGCATCATCGATAAAAAGAAAATTCGTACTTTTAAATTAATAACATTAAACTAGTGCTCAGTATTATGAAGAACAAAAAACTTCTTAGCAGCGTTTGTTTCCTGTTTGCTTTCATGTCTAGTCTTTGGGGGCAAGGCATTACGGTGAAGGGAAACGTTACTTCCAAGACGGATGGACAGCCGATTATCGGTGCTTCCGTCATTGAAACCACAGCTACGACCAACGGAACAATTACCGACTTTGACGGTAACTTCACCCTTTCCGTTCCTGCCAGTTCAACCTTAAAGATTTCGTATATCGGCTATAAACCGATGACCGTGAAAGCGGCTGCTTCTATCCGTGTACTATTAGAAGAAGATACACAGATGGTAGATGAAGTCGTAGTGACGGGCTACACCACCCAGCGCAAAGCCGATTTGACCGGAGCAGTCTCCGTCGTTAAGGTAGACGAGATTCAGAAACAAGGTGAGAACAACCCTGTGAAAGCCCTTCAAGGACGTGTCCCCGGTATGAACATTACAGCCGATGGTAACCCGAGCGGTTCCGCCACCGTCCGCATCCGCGGTATCGGTACGCTGAACAATAACGACCCTCTTTATATTATCGACGGAGTACCGTCCAAAGCCGGTATGCACGAACTGAACGGAAACGACATCGAATCCATCCAAGTATTAAAAGATGCTGCTTCCGCTTCAATTTACGGTTCGCGTGCTGCTAACGGTGTAATCATCATCACCACCAAACAAGGCAAGAAAGGTCAAGTCAAAATCAACTTCGACGCCTCAGTATCCGCTTCCATGTACCAGTCCAAACTCGATATGATGAATACCGAACAATACGGACGTACCTTATGGCAAGCCAACGTGAACAGCGGCAATAATCCGAACGCCAACTCTATCGGCTATCAATACGACTGGGGATACAATGCCGAAGGACGTCCCGTACTGAACAACATCTACGTCCCCAAATTCATAGATGAAGCCAATACAATCGCCATCGGCGATACGGACTGGTTCGACGAAATCACTCGTACCGGCTTTATCCAGCAATACAACCTCTCGCTGAGTAACGGTACGGAACGCGGCAACTATTTCTTTTCTTTAGGATATTATAAGAACGACGGTCTGATAAAGTACACCGACTTCGACCGCATCTCCGCCCGTATCAATAGCGATTATAAAGTAATAGGTAATCTCCTGACCATCGGTGAACACTTCACCCTCAACCGTACCACCGAAGTGCAAGCCCCAAGTAATATAATGAGCGACGCAATGATTGCCCTTCCGATGATTCCCGTGCGCACGGTAGACGGAACTAACTGGGGCGGCCCCAACAGCACCATGCCCGACCGCCAGAACGTAGCGCGTGTAGTCTACGACAACCGCAACAACCGCTATACCTACTGGCGTATCTTCGGTGACGCATACGTCAACCTGAACCCCTTGAAAGGACTCAATATCCGTTCCACCTTCGGCTTGGACTACGCACAGAAATACCAGCGCAACTTCACGCTCCCTTACAACACCGGCTTTCTGAACAGTGACAAAGACGCAGTGGAAATGAAACAGGAACACTTCACCAAATGGATGTGGAACGCCGTTGCCACCTACGAACTGGAGATAGGCAAACACCGTGGCGACGTCATGGCTGGTATGGAGCTGAACCGTGAAGACGACATCAACTTTGCTGCCTACCGCGAAGGATTTGCCATCCTGACTCCCGACTATATGTATCCGTCCGCAGGCGTCGGACAATCACAGGCAAGCGGTGGTGCAGGCGGCTTCTCTCTCGTTTCCTTCTTCGGAAAACTGAACTACTCCTACGCTGACAAATATTTGCTTTCATTTACGCTCCGCCGTGACGGCTCTTCTCGTTTCGGTAGCAACAATAAATACGCCACTTTCCCTTCCGTCTCCCTGGGATGGCGTATCAGCGAAGAAGCATTTATGGAAAAGACCAGAAGTGTAATTGACGACTTGAAAATTCGTGCCGCATGGGGACAGACTGGTAATCAGGATATTGAGAACTATGCCCGCTATTCCATCTACGAATCCAAATACGGCACAGGTAATCCCCCCACTTACGGCACTTCTTATGATATTACCGGCAACAACGGCGGCGGACTGCTCCCTTCCGGCTTTGTCCGCACTCAAATAGGAAACGACGACATCAAATGGGAAACAACCACTCAAACCAACATCGGTCTTGATTTCAGCCTGTTCAACCAAACCTTGTACGGCTCTGCCGAATACTACTACAAGAAAACGACAGACATTCTGATTAAACCCTCTTACATCGCTATTCTTGGCGAAGGTGGCGGTCAGTGGCGGAATGCCGGTTCGATGGAGAACAAAGGCTTCGAATTCCACCTGGGCTATCGTAACAAAACAGCTTTCGGATTGAGTTATGACATAAATGCGAATCTTGGATTGTATCGCAACAAAATCCTGTTCGTTCCCAGTGAAGTAGCTTCTACCGGTGACTTCGGCGGTGACGGGGTGATGAATATTATCGGACATTCCATCAATATGAGAGCAGGCTATATCGCCGACGGTATTTTCAAATCTCAGGAAGAAGTAGATAACCATGCCGACCAGACAGGAAAAGGCATCGGACGTATCCGCTACAAAGACCTGGATAATAACGGAGTCATCGACACCAAAGACCAGACATGGATTGGTGACCCGAATCCCGACTTCACCTACGGCTTGAATATTTATTTGGAATACAAAAACTTCGACCTCACCATGTTCTGGCAAGGCGTACAAGGCGTCGATGTCTACAACGAAGTGAAGAAGAACACCGACTTCTGGTCGGTAGGCGACATGAACGCCAACCGCGGAACCCGCCTGCTGGGTGCATGGACACCGGAGAATCCGAACTCGAACATTCCCGCCGTCTGCCTTGAAGACTTGAATAACGAAAAAAGAATCTCAAGCTACTATATCGAAAACGGTTCCTACCTGAAACTCCGTAATCTGCAACTGGGCTACACACTGCCGACGGAACTTTCAAAGAAAATCAAGATGGAACGCCTGCGATTCTACTTCAGCGCACAGAACCTGCTCACCATCAAGAGCAAGAACTTCACCGGCATGGATCCCGAAAATCCGAACTTCGGCTATCCAATCCCCTTGAACTTGACATTCGGCTTCAACATCGGCTTTTAATTCATTCATCTTTAAACAACAAGAATCATGAAAATCAAGAAACTATATATATCCTCTTTGCTCTTGGCCGCCTCTCTGATAGGCACTACCGGTTGCGACGATTTCCTGAACAGAGATTTGCAGGGAAGTTCTGACGAAGGGCAGACCATCAACCCCGAGAATGTAGACAATCTTGTGATTGCCGCCTACGCCCACATGGTTTCCGGCGAGGACATGAACAGCCCTTTCAGCCTTTGGCCCTACGGCAATGTCCGTGCGGACGACGCTTACAAAGGCGGAGCGAACTCCGAAGACGGCTCTCATTTCCACTTTCTGGAGATAGCCACAGGCATGACTACCGACAACTGGGCTTTTGATGATATCTGGTATCGCCTCTACTCGGGCGTAGCACGTGCCAACGCCGCCTTGAAATCACTGGACGGAATGGACGAAGCCACCTACCCGAAGAAAAACGAACGTATCGGTGAAATGCGTTTCCTGCGCGGGCACTATATGTTCCTGCTGAAAGTAATGTTCAAGCACATCGTATATGTGGACGAAACCATCCCGACCACGGACTACACCAAGATTTCCAACCGCCAGTACACCAATGACCAGCTTTGGCAAAAGATAGCCGATGACTTTAAGTTCGCCTACGACCATCTGCCCGACACCCAAGTAGAGAAAGGCCGTCCCACACAAGCCGCCGCTTCCGCCTACCTGGCAAAGACCATGCTTTATAAAGCCTACCGCCAAAACGAAAAGAACGAAGTGACCGAAGTTAACGAAGACGACTTGAAAGCGGTATTGACTTATACCGATAACGCCATCATGACTGCCGGCGGTTTCGGATTGGAAGAAGATTTCGCCTACAACTTCCTGCCGCAATACGAAAACGGAAAAGAATCCATCTGGGCAGTCCAGTACTCACAGGATGACAATACGATGTATGGCAATCTGAATTTTGGGAATGAACTGACAGCTCCCCAATACTTCGGATGCTGTGACTTTCAGAAACCGAGCCAGAATCTTGTCAATGCTTTCCGTACCGAAAGCGGCAAACCGTTGTTCGATAGCTATAACGCCAAGGACAACTACGATGCCCAAAGTGAATACGACCCCCGTCTCTTCCACACGGTAGCCATCCCCGGATTCCCTTATAAGTATAACGTAAACTATACTTTCGACAAATCATGGACACGCAACGACCAGGAATACTACGGACTCTACTCTTCATTGAAAGAAAACGTAGACCCCGACTGCTCTTGCTTGAAGAAAGTAAAC
The DNA here is from genome assembly GCF_900130125.1 of Bacteroides congonensis. Taxonomy (GTDB): domain Bacteria; phylum Bacteroidota; class Bacteroidia; order Bacteroidales; family Bacteroidaceae; genus Bacteroides; species Bacteroides congonensis. The sequence goes on along the minus strand of NZ_FQXY01000006.1, from coordinate 186,914 downwards.
TCTCCTTTTGTAGCTAACTCGATGAACCGTATCGTATTGCGCTATGCAGACGTGGTACTGATGCGTGCTGAAGCCCTGATTCAGTTGAACCGGCTGTCGGAAGCCCTGCCGCTGGTCAACGATATACGTAACCGTGCGGCCCGTAGCACAACGCTTGTTTTTGATTACGGAGCAAATTTCAATGTAGCCCCTTATACGGTAGCCGACTGGTCGGATAAAAGCGCCGCAATGAGGGACCTTAAATGGGAACGCCGTCTGGAATTGGCTTTGGAAGGAAGCCGTTTCTTCGACCTGGTTCGCTGGGGAGACGCCGCAACGGTCATGAATCAGTATTACCATTCGGAAGCCGGTCGCCGTTCATACTACTCGAACGCAAACTTCACGGCCGGAAAGAATGAATATCTGCCTATACCGCAGAAACAGATAAATTATAGCGGTGGTTTGTATCAGCAAAATAATGGTTGGGATAATTAATAAACAGGAAACGATGAAGACTTTGATTAATAAAATATATATGATGCTGTTGGTTGCGCTGGCTTTCTCCGCAACCGGATGCAGTGATGACGATGATACTTCTTTTGCCTTGAACGGTGATGCATGGATTATTTCTTTCCGTATCCAGGGAAACGACCGCTTTATCATAGAACAGGATAATCAGGCGAAAACGATAAAGGTACATGTGACGGACGATACTGACATAACTAACCTGGTGCCTGTATTCACTTTGTCCGAAGGCGCTTCGGCAAGTCTCGAAAGTGGCAAACCTGTCAACTTTACCATGCCGGTGGTAGTGAAAGTCACCAATGGCAATGTATTCATGAACTATACGATTTCCGTGGAACCGGACAAACCGCTGATTACCAAGTTCATGATAGGAGAGTCTGCCGGTAGAATCAATGAAACGGACAAGACGATTCTGGTATATGTACTCGATGATGTAGACGTGACGGCTTTGTCGCCAATAGTGACTGTCCCGGATGGGGCCACGGTAAGTCCGTTGTCCGGCACTACGCTCGATTTCACTACTCCGAAAGAATATACAGTGACGAACCGCCTGAACGTGGCTACCTATACCGTCACAGTAGAGAAAGTGAAATCGGTGGAACCGATGGCATTTGTTGGTTTGGCTACTACGGTTGCCGAACTGCCCGAAGAAGAAAAAGCGGCGGCTACATGGATGCTGGAGAAATTTCTGGGAGCGCGATATGTTTCTTACCTTGAGATAAGAGATGGCAATGTGACACTTGCTCCGGCAAACTTCCGGACGGTTTGGTTCCATGACAGCAATGACGGTTGGCCGGATTTGAACTGGGATACTAAAGATAAGATAAGAGACTATTACGCAAATGGTGGAAATCTCTTGCTGACAGGTGAATGTTTGAAATATATCGGTGACCGCTGGATGATTCCGGCAGACGGGAAAGGACCTAACAACACATTCCCTGATTCCAAACCGGATTACACTTCGGATGCTCCGGGCAGTTTCGTAATCGGAGCCGGTCATGAAAGCCATGCTATCTTTGAAGGCTTATCTGTCGAAAACGGTTCATTGGTTAAATTGACAGATACCGGTTATCGTTGCACCAATCGTACATTGCGTTGGTATATCGGTCCTAACTGGGGCGATTACCAATCAGTAGAAAACTGGAAGAATAGCACTGGTGGCATTGATTTGGGCTACGCCGGAACCGAGGGAGATGATAAAGACGGAATTGTCATTGCGGAAATTACTCCGCGCACGGTTGCAGGAAAGACAACAGGCCGAGCCATCTGTATCGGCACTCCATTCTATGACTGGTATGACGAGAATAATTCCGGTAATCAATATCAGTACAATGTGATGAGAATGACGGAAAATGCGATTGATTATTTGAGTAAGTGACATCGTTTAATCTAACAGAAAGAAAAGAAAATTATGAAAACTATGATAGTAATAGCTTCAATACTGGGTATGTCAATGTCGTTCGCTGCTTGCAGCGACGACAACGCCCCGGTGATAACAGATAAGAACCTGGACGAAACAACGACCTTCTTCAGTTCGACAGAACCCAGTAATTACAGTACCTACTATAAACCCTATGTCGGTTATGTAGGCGACCCGATGCCTTTTTTCGACCCCGTGAGCAAGGAGTTTCGCATCCTCTATCTTCAAGACGACCGCGACGGCAACTCTACCATTTACCATCCCATCCACGAACTGGCAACCACGGACGCGGCAAACTACACCTCTTTCCGTGAAGCCATCCCCTGTGGCACGGCAGTAGAAGACGACCCCGCCATCGGCACAGGAAGTACAATCTATGATGAGGCCGGCAAGACCTATTGTACTTTCTATACCGGACACAAATCCGCCGAGCCCCGCGAAGTGATTCTGCTGGCCACTTCCAAAGATTGCAGGACATGGACTAAAGACCGTTCTTTCCGTCTGCCTTCCCCCGTGGAGCAAGGATATGACAAGAACGAATTCCGCGACCCGTATGTCTTTTATGATGAGGACGCGCAGCTTTACCGGATGCTGATTTCAACCCTGAAAGATGGTAAGAGCGTGATTGCACAGTTTACCTCGACCAACCTTCGCAACTGGACATTGGCAGCACCTTTCTTTACGAATATATGGGGACGTTTCTACGAATGTCCCGACGTATTCAAGATGGGTAACTATTGGTACATGATTTACTCCGATAAGGACGTCACCCGCATGGTGCAATACTTCTACGCAAGTACACTGGACGAATTGATGAATCTCCCCAGTGACAGATACCCGTCCACCCTTCCTGACGAAGGAAAACTGGAAGCTACTTCTTTCTATGCAGGCAAAACGGCAAGCGACGGACAGAACCGCTATCTTTGGGGCTGGTGTGCCACCCGCGAAGGCAGGAGAACAACAGGCAACGCTGATTGGGCAGGGGCCTTGGTAGCTCATAAACTGGTTCAGAACGAAGACGGCACATTAAGCCTGAACGTCCCGCAAGCCATCTCCGCCAAGTACTCACAACCAGTCGCCTTGACCGAAAAGGCGAGAGTAGGAGAGGTTACATCTGCCGCTTCTTCCTATACCTTAAAGACGAACTCCTTTGTCCGTTTCGCCCGCTTGGGAAACCAGAATAAGATAACAATGACCGTAACTGTCCCCGAAGGAACCGATGCCGTATTCGGACTGTCGTTTGTAGATTGCAGCGACAAGGAAGAAAAGGCGCGTATCTTCATCGAAGATAAGTACGGTTATCTGAAAATGAAAGAAGTGGCAGTAAATGAAAAGACAGGTGAATGGAACGATGCGCTTTCTATCACAGAGCGTACCATCGTTCCGGCCGCAGACAATGTATATCACATCGAAGCCTACACCGAACAATCCGTATGTGTAGTCTATGTCAACGGCAGATACGCATTCACCAACCGTATCTACGATTTGGCCAAGAACCCGTGGTCTGTCTTCTGTACGGATGGCGAAGTCACCGTATCCGACATAAAACTGAGTACTTATTAACCCGAAAGTAACATCTTTTACAGCGTTTGAAACAAATGTGATAGGCGCTCTGCTCCATTGCGCCTATCTTTGCACTGTAAACAAGAAATGTAATATCATAAAATAAGTAGCAACCTTAATACCATAAAACATGAATGTATTTTTGCCTTTGAAAAAACTTCAGACTCTTCTGATTTGTTTTACGCTTATGACTGTTTCACTCTCACTCCGAGCGGCTGATTCTTCCTTATTGATAAAGGATTTGGGAGAAGGTTATTGTCTGGTGCGTGTCAACACGAATCAGAAATACCTGCTGTTGCCCGTAGAAGATGCGTCTCCCGATGTACGTATCAATATGATTGTTAATAATAAAGAAGTAAAGAATTTCGATGTCCGGCTGGCTATCAATAAAGTGGATTACTTTGTTCCGGTAGACCTTTCCGATTATTCCGATCAACTGATTTCTTTCAAATTCAAACTGAACTCGAACGACCCGGTTCGCGTCAACCTTTCACCGGACAACACTGCCTGCTGCAAGGAAATGAAGTTATCCGACACATTCGATACTTCCAATCGCGAGAAGTTCCGCCCCACTTATCATTTTTCACCTCTTTACGGATGGATGAACGACCCGAACGGAATGGTATATAAAGACGGTGAATACCACCTGTTCTACCAATACAACCCTTACGGTTCCAAATGGGGCAACATGAACTGGGGACATGCCATCAGTAAAGACCTGGTTAACTGGGAACACCGTCCGGTTGCCATTGCTCCCGATGCTTTCGGAACGATATTCAGCGGCTCGGCAGTAGTAGACCATAACAATACCGCCGGCTTCGGCGCAGGCGCCATCATCGCCATCTATACACAAAACGGCGACCGCCAGGTACAAAGCATCGCTTACAGCACCGACAACGGGCGTTCATTCACCAAATACGAAAACAACCCCGTCCTGGTTTCCGGGGCCCGCGACTTCCGCGACCCGAAAGTCTTTTGGTACGAAGGAACAAAACGTTGGATTCAAGTGCTTGCCGTAGGACAGGAAATGCAAATCTTCTCTTCTCCGAACTTGAAAGACTGGACATTTGAAAGCAGCTTCGGCGAAGGATACGGCGCTCACGGTAATGTGTGGGAATGTCCCGACCTCTTCGAACTTCCCGTGGAAGGAACCAATGAAAAGAAATGGGTACTGCTTTGCAGTCTCGGTGACGGCCCTTTCGGAGATTCCGCCACTCAATATTTTGTCGGCAGCTTTGACGGAAAGAAATTTGTCTGTGACAACCAACCGGAAGCTACCAAATGGATGGACTGGGGAAAAGACCATTACGCCACCGTGACTTGGAGTGATGCCCCCGACAACCGTCGTATCGCTATCGCATGGATGAGCAACTGGCAGTATGCCAACGACGTCCCGACTTCCCAATACCGTAGCCCGAACTCTGTTCCTCGCGACTTGAGCCTGTTTGCCGTAGACGGTGGGATTTATCTCAAATCCGCTCCCTCTCCCGAACTGTTGAAACTGCGCGACATTTCAAAGAAACGTTCGTTCAAAGTAAGCGGAACACGCACGGTCAAAGAAATGATTCCAGGCAACGAAGGTGCTTACGAAATAGAACTGAGCATCAAGAACCAACATGCAGCCATTATCGGCTTCCGTCTCTACAACGATAAAGGCGAAGAAGTGGATATGCAATATGATATGAAAGAGAATAAATTCTCTATGGATCGTCGTAAAAGCGGAGATGTCGGCTTCAACGAAAACTTCCCGATGCTGACATGGACGGCTATCGAAAGCGGAAGGAACGAATTGAAACTTCGCCTGTTTGTAGATAAATCAAGTGTAGAAGCATTCGGTGACGGTGGACGTTTCGCGATGACCAATCAGGTATTCCCGTCGGAACCTTACAGTCACATCGACTTTTACAGCAAGGGCGGAGCTTACAAGGTAGATTCGTTTGTGGTTTACCGGTTGAAGCCATAGGCTTCTTCTATGCAATCTATACGCTCTTTTCCCGATTCCCTACGGCAGAGTATATCTACCCTTACGGATTACTACACTTAAGGTAACGGTATACTTCTGCCAAGCTTACGGTATGGTCAGCTTACCACGACCGTGGTAGCTTCTTCTCACAGCCATGAAGAGAACCTACCACAGCCATGAAAAGAATTCGTCACGGCCGTGACAAACCAACAATATCGTAGCTTTCATCCTATTATAGCGGTAGGAAGTGCGAATCGGATAAGGGGCAAACAGGTTTACTCCCGTAGGGGCGGACAAGTTAGGCCCTAAGGATACAGAAATTATATAATAACAGATTCACTTTGTAGCATACGGATAAACAGGTATGCGAAATTTAAGTAAAAGATATAATAATGGAAAACAGTAAAAACTCTTCTCTCTCCAAACTCATTCCGGTGATGTTATGTTTCTTCGCCATGGGATTCGTTGACTTGGTAGGCATTGCTTCCAATTATGTAAAGGCAGACCTTGGTCTGTCGGACTCACAAGCAAACATTTTTCCTTCACTCGTCTTCTTCTGGTTCTTGATTTTCTCCGTACCGACAGGGATGCTGATGAGCCGTATCGGTCAGAAGAAAACCGTATTGCTCAGTCTACTTGTGACATTCGCTTCGCTATTGTTGCCGGTTTTCGGTGACAGTTATATGTTGATGCTGATTTCTTTCTCCCTTTTGGGTATCGGAAACGCATTGATGCAGACTTCTCTGAATCCGTTGCTTTCCAACATTGTGCGGGGTGACCGTCTGGCGAGCAGCCTAACTTTCGGTCAATTCGTAAAAGCGATTGCTTCTTTCCTTGCACCGTATATAGCCATGTGGGGAGCGACGCAAGCCATTCCGTCTTTCGACTTGGGTTGGCGGATTCTTTTCCCTATTTATATGATAGTGGCCGTCGTTGCCATTCTCCTGCTCAATGTCACACAGATTGAAGAGGAAAAGGAAGAGGGAAAACCGTCTACTTTCGGTCAGTGCCTTGCCTTGCTCGGCAAACCGTTTATCTTACTTTGCTTTATCGGCATCATGTGTCATGTCGGCATCGATGTAGGTACAAACACTACCGCCCCGAAGATTCTGATGGAACGTATCGGTATGGGACTGGACGATGCCGCTTTTGCGACAAGCCTTTATTTTATCTTCCGTACGGCAGGCTGTTTTCTGGGTTCTTTCATTCTGCGCAAGATGTCTCCGAAATCTTTCTTCGGCATCAGCGTAGTAATGATGCTCGTTGCCATGACAGGTTTGTTTATCTTCCACGAGAAAGCGATTATCTATGCTTGTATCGCCTTGATTGGTTTCGGCAACTCTAACGTATTCTCCGTCATCTTCTCGCAGGCATTACTTTATCTGCCGGGTAAGAAAAACGAAGTTTCCGGCTTGATGATTATGGGGCTTTTCGGTGGAACGGTATTCCCGTTGGCGATGGGACTGGCTTCGGATACTTCTATGGGACAGAACGGTGCGATTGCCGTTATGACAATCGGAGTGCTTTATCTGCTGTTCTATACGTTCCGTATCAGAAAATAATTTTATATTTGGGAATCAATTAAACTCTGTTTATCATGAATAATATAATAGTAGGAATGGGCGAAGCACTATGGGATGTGCTGCCCGAAGGAAAGAAAATAGGTGGTGCTCCGGCAAACTTTGCTTACCATGTTTCACAATTCGGCTTTGACAGCCGTGTAGTCAGTGCGGTAGGCAATGACGAATTGGGTGACGAGATAATGTCGGTCTTCAAGGAAAAGAAACTGAACACTCAGATTGAACGGGTAGATTATCCTACGGGTACGGTGCAGGTGACACTGGACGCCGAAGGTGTGCCCTGTTATGAAATCAAAGAGGGTGTCGCCTGGGATAACATTCCTTTCACGGACGAACTGAAACGCCTGGCTCTGAACACCCGTGCTGTCTGTTTTGGTTCATTGGCGCAGCGCAATGAAGCAAGCCGTGCCACTATCAACCGCTTCTTGGATACAATGCCCGATATAGACGGACAATTAAAGATATTCGATATCAATCTCCGTCAGGACTTCTACACCAAAGAAGTATTGCGCGAGTCTTTCCAACGTTGCAATGTCTTGAAGATTAACGATGAAGAACTGGTGACTATCAGCCGTATGTTCGGTTATCCGGGGATTGATTTGCAGGATAAGTGCTGGATTCTATTGGCCAAGTACAACCTGAAAATGCTGATTCTGACTTGCGGTATCAATGGCAGCTATGTATTTACTCCGGGTGTTGTCTCTTTTCAGGAAACTCCGAGAGTTCCCGTAGCTGATACGGTAGGGGCAGGCGATTCTTTCACAGCGGCTTTCTGTGCTTCTATCTTGAATGGCAAGCCGGTTCCTGAAGCACATAAGTTGGCGGTGGAAGTCTCCGCTTATGTATGTACGCAGAGCGGAGCGATGCCGGAACTGCCGCAGGTGTTGAAAGACAGACTATTGTAAATTGTCTTTAGAATATAAGGGTAGGGGTATATCTTAAATCAGGAGATATGTTCTTACTCTTTTTATAATTATTTTCCTTCTTCCGTTGAAAATTATCTTGTTTTTTAAAGAATGTTTCTTCGTAGGTTGTGTCATAAAATACCTACTTTTGCATAAACTTAATAACCCGCTTTGCTTGTTCCGATTACGATTGGTGGAGAGAGCTATTAATAATGTGAATAAAAAAATAGAATAGCAATGACAAAAAGAGAAGCATTAAAGTTGTTTCAGGACAAGAAAGTTCGTACGGTATGGGATGACGAACAGGAAAAGTGGTATTTTTCCATAGTAGATGTGGTGGCGGTGCTAACTGATAGTGTAGATTATCAAGCTGCAAGGAATTACTGGAAAGTATTGAAAAACAGGCTTTCAAAAGAGGGTAATGAAACGGTTACAAATTGTAACCAGTTGAAAATGCAAGCTGCTGACGGTAAAATGAGATTGACAGATGTAGCAGATACGGAGCAACTTTTCCGTCTTATCCAATCTATTCCTTCACCCAAAGCAGAGCCTTTCAAACAATGGATGGCACAAGTAGCCAGCGAGCGTATAGACCAACTGCAAGACCCGGAACTGTCCATTAATCAAGCAATGATGGATTATAAACGTTTGGGCTATTCGGATAATTGGATTAATCAGCGAATCAAGAGTATGGAAGTCCGTAAGGAGCTAACGGATGAATGGCAACGCAATGGAATCAACGGTACTCAATATGCTTCATTAACGGATATCATTACTCAGGAATGGAGTGGAAGAACAACTAAGGAATACAAGCAATTCAAAGGATTGAAGAAAGAGAATCTCCGCGATAACATGACGAATCTTGAGTTGGCACTTAATACTCTTGCTGAAGCTTCAACGGCAGAAATCTCGAAACAGAAGAACCCCAAGGGATTCAATCAGAACGCCAAGGTTGCCAAAAGTGGTGGTAGTGTAGCCAAGGCTGCAAGAATGCAACTGGAATCACAATTAGGACGTCCTGTCATATCTTCAGCTAAAGCGAATGATTATTTATTACCGGATGACATAGAACAAGGCGATGAATAACTGCTTTTCCTTTACTAAAAGGCTGAGCTGGTAATGAGACGTACAGGCATAAAAAAAGGAGCAACGCCTTGCTCCAACCTTTGTTAACCTTAAATCTAATACTATGAAAAATACATTGCAAAGATACGGACTTCTGTGAAATCTGCAAATAATCCAAATAAAAAGAGATGTTTTATAACATTGATTAAGCGTTTTGTTTATGCTTTACACTTTTGTTAATAATTTCCCGCCAAATATTTGTAGTCGTTCCGCTTTCTGTCAGAAGGGTAATTAGTAGAATAATCGAGTGATTATTAGCGAACTCGCGTATTTATTTTTATTTTTGTTCTGAATTAATGCAGAATACTATGAGCACCCCACAATTTCAGATAAAAAGCCTGTTACTACTGGTATTATTACTTTTTTCGGGACGGACTTTCGGACAACCGATGCTTGGAAGCGACGCTTCTCCCGAAACGGTTGTTTTCGAACTGACCAATAAAGATGCTTTGAAACTTCTCAAAGGTAAACTCGGACGTAAGGATTGGGACAGAATACAACAAACGCCATTTGCCCGTTTTACCAAAACATGGACTGATCTTCCCGCCAAAGGGCATTTCCTGTTGGCGGATGTAGAACGGAATGAAGTTCATTACCGGTATGCTCCGGTGATTCCTTTTCATGTTTTTCTGTTCAAAGAGTATGGGGTACTGACCCTTCAAGTGGTTGATGCCGAAGGAACAATCAGAAAAGATGCTAAAGTACGTGTTGGCGGCAGGGCGGTATATTACGATAAAGACAGCCAGACATATACGGATGATAACTGGTCGCAGAAAGAACAACATATCCTGACGGTGGAGTTAGACAAGTTCAGGGCAGTATTTGATTTGCGCAAACATCTTGTTTCGCCTTGGTATCGGAATGATTATGGGCAACAAAGCGGCCCGGAATTTTATAGTTATCTGATTACGGATAAGAATAAATATAAACCGGGCGAGACGGTTCGCTTTAAATCTTATGCTCTTTCGGAGCATAAACGACCTTTGAAACAGGAACTTTCTTTATGGATGCGTACCGGTTCTTCCGGACGCGACTATAAGAAGATAATGCCTGTCACTCCTTATCATCCGGGGGGATATGCAGGAGAATTTCAGTTGGACGATTCATTGAATCTGAAGTTAGACCAAATGTATGTCATGCAGCTTCGTGACAAGCGGGGGCGTATTGTCAGTTCTACGGGGTTCAGATACGAGGATTATGAGCTGAACGGGAATAAGTTGCTTGTCAAGTTGGCTTCGAATGTGCAGTATGCTCCACAGAGCAACCGGATAGATATTAGTGCCACGGATGCCAACGGACTTCCTCTGCGGGAAGTGAATGTGGAAGTTACCATCAACAGGCAGCAAGTGTTGAAATCTTATACGGAAATCCTCTCTTTGCCGGATACGTTGATGTCTGTACAGGCGGAACTGGATGTCTCAGGAAAAGCCTCGGTAGATATTCCTTCTAAAATATTCGGCGCTTCCGACTGCTTTTATAGTGTAAATGCCGTGTTGCTGACTGCCGATAATAACCGGTTGGAACAGTACGACAAGGCAACCTTTTATCATTGCAACCATGATATACAATATACGACGCAGGCGGATACCATTACTTTCTCATTCTTCGACCTGGGCGTGGAACGTCCGGTAGCGGCGGAACTGGTTTATGGAGATAAGAAAGAAGTAAAGAAAATCCGTTTGCCTTATCGGGAACCATTCAACCAGTCTGTTTCCGACTATCGGTTTAAAATCCCTGAAGCGGATTATGAAACAGTCATTACTGCCGACAGACTGGATTCCAGACTGAAATTGAACGGTGGCATAGAAAAGGACTCGTTCTGCGTCTCTCTTTCCAATCCTCTGCAACTGGAACTTTCTTGGTATGTATATCAAGGCAACCGGTTATTGCAAAAAGGTTCGGGGAAAGAGATGGAATATCGCTCCGGTGAAGTTGACCCGTCTTCTGTCTATTACGTGGAGATATTCTATTTTATGGGAGATAAGGAATGTATGCTGAAACGCTCGTACACATCTCCTTCCGAACGCTTGTTGATTGAATCCGATTTGCCCGAACGTGTGTATCCCGGACAGAAAGTAACCACAAAACTAAATGTAACGAATATCCAGGGACATCCGGTCGCCAATGTGGACTTGACGGCTTTTGCTGTGAATAGTCAATTAAATTATTATGTACCCGATTTGCCTTATTATGGCAGCGCTCCCCGTCCGCGTGAGCAGCGTGCTTCTTATTCGATGCAGCAAAAAGAATATCTGCATACCGGCAAGTTGGATTATCAACGTTGGAACCAGTTGCTTCATTTGGAAAAGTTGCTTTATTATCAGTTTGCCTATCCTTCGGGAAAGCTGTTCAGGCAGACGGCGGACACGTCGGATGGAACTACCCAGTTTGCTCCTTATGTGATGCTGAACGGGGAAGCGGTGAATATTTATGTGATTGAGCAGGACGATGTTCCCTGCTATTTCTCGTGGACAGAGCAACCGAAAGAGTATTCTTTTCCTGTGCTTCATCCGCAGGGAAAGCAGAAGATAACTTTACGGATGCATGACCGAGCTTTTATTATTGACTCTTTGGCCTTTGAACGGGGCAAGAAAACGATACTAAGTTTTGATATGAATCAGTTGCCGCAAGGCGTATCAATGGTTTGGCTAAGACATAAGAAGGGGAAATATTATGAGTATAAGTTTACCCCGGAAGAGAAAAAACGATATGAACGGTATCTTTGCCGGCTTCCCGTAGCGGAAGGGTGGGGATATACTTCCCTTGAACATAAGGGAGATTTGTTTCCTGTTTCACTTCAGGGATTGCCGCGTTATAAGAAGAATATATTGGCAGGGCCGGTAGAGCCGGGACTTTGGAAATATATGAATGGCGTACTCTACCGGCATGAAGGCGGTTTCTCTTATGAGTTTGAGGGGAATGTAGTCTATAAGTATAAGGATGACGAGCTGTGTCCGCGCCGTTTATACTTTTCATCTGTGGCTAAGATTTCCACTTTGGACGATTCCCACTTGTCGCCGGAAAGATTCCGTAAGCTAGTGGAAGAACATAAGAAAGGAATCAGTTGGCATCCTTCCCGGATTTATTTTTCTTTGCCGGACAAGAAGTTGAACTTCCGTCTTCCCGAAGAAAAGGATTCTACCGGAGTGGCGAACTTGTTCTTCAGGGATTGTGCTACCGGGGAAATGCACTACCCGGATACACTGGTGCGGAAAAGCAGGATATATTCAAAACTTCCTGCGGGCATCTATGATGCTATTCTCCTTTATAGGAATGGGAAGTATCTGAAGCGGGACAGTTTGCGGATAAGTCCTTATACTTATATGGACGTTAATATGGAATCTCTGTCATTGCATGAATGTGATTCTTTATCTGCCAAATGGCTTTTGGCGGGAGGAGAAGCCGGTTTTATCGGAACGAATCCGTCTTTTGGCAAAACGATGAGGATAACGCAGTATGTTCGCCATTATGGAGGAAAGATTTGCGGGTATGTCGTTGATTCTACGGGAGAAGGATTGATAGGATGCAGTGTGTTGGTGAAAGGAACGATGGAAGGGACGATAACTAATGTGGACGGATATTTTGAAATGGATTGTGACAGGAGCGGAGATTTGCTTCAGATTAGTTATATCGGGTTTAAATCACAGGAAATAATGGCAACTCCCGGCATGAATCTGATGATTACGTTAGAAGAAGATAGTCAGGCGTTGGAAGAAGTGGTAGTTGTTGGATATGGAATAAGTGTCAGGCGTTCGTTGACGGGAGCTGTTGCCGGACTTTCGGCGGATTCTTCTACCCCGGCTTCCGCGCCTTTAGAGAAACTGGAAGAACAGGATAAAGAAACTAAGGACGAAGTGGATGCCGGTCAAATCTATAATGAGTTGATGCAATTAAGCGGATTGCGCCGGAACTTCTCGGATGTAGCTTTCTGGCAACCCCGCTTGTTGACGGATAAAACCGGAACAGTCCGGTTTGAGACGACTTTCCCAGATAATATGACGAAATGGGAAGCGGTGGTCTATGCTATGAACCGACGTTTGCAGACGGGCACTTTCCGCCGTTCCGTCCGCTCCTACAAGCCGTTGATGGCGGAACTGAAAACTCCCCGTTTCCTGATAGATGGAGACCAAAGTGCATTGGTCGGAATGATTCGTAATTATTTGGAAGGGCAGCAGATAAAAGGAAACGTGCAGTTCTGTGTTGATGGGGATGCCAGGACGGAGCGTGAAGTAAATCTGACGCAAGGATTTCATGAAACGTTGCCGATGCAGGTCGCGAATACCGATAGTGTGACAATGAGTTATCTTTTCACTCGTGACGATGGATATAAGGATGGGGAAGAATATACAATTCCTGTATTACCGCAAGGTACGGAACAGGCTGAAGGTACGTTAAGTATCTTATCCGATACGAAAACGGTCAAAGTACAATCCGGCAAGGATGAAGAGGTCACGGTTAGTATCATGGACAACCAACTGGATGTTTATAAAGAATCGGTGAATTACCTGAACGGATACAAATATTTATGTAATGAGCAACTGGCATCCAAATTAATAGGTTTGTTGGCCTATCAAAAGTTGATGCAAAATAAGGGCAAACCGGAAGAAACGGATAAGGCAATCAAATCTATTGTCCGCAAGTTGGTGAACAATCAGAATAAGCAGAAGCTATGGTCGTGGTGGGGAAATATGGAAAATACTTCTTACTGGATGTCGGCACATATCCTGCGGGCTTTGAAATTAGCGAAAGATGCAGGCTATACAGTAGACTTGAACCTGAACGGATTGGAAATAAATTATACCCATGTGCGTCCTTATCGGGGGATGAAACTGGATGATATAGAAATACTTCATGCATTGTATGAATGGGGAGTTCGGGCGGATTATTCTTCTGCTGTCAAATTGTTGCAACCGTTTGTCCGGCAACAGGAACAGAAGGAGGATTCACTGGCAAACAGATATAAGGATTACCGTCCTCGCTCGTATCTGAAAGAAAAGCTGCTTCTTTGGGAAATCAAACAGCAAGTGGATTCAGTAAATGTAGGCGATAGTGTGAATCATTATTTGAAAAGAGATATATTGGGCGGTGTTTATTGTGATGACGGGCGGCGTACTTCTTTCTGGTCTTGGGAAGGAAATAAAATGATAAATACTCTGATTGCTTACCGGATTATCAAGAATGATTCTTCCTTATATAAGCTGAAAGACAAGATGCAACTATACATTCTGCGGACTAAAGACCGTGGTTGGAATACTTATCAAGCTTCTTCTGCCGTGGCAACCATCCTCACTGATATATTAAAAGAATCGAAAGGCACAACGGGGACGACTGTATCCGTGAGCAGTAAGGACAACAAACGAATTACGGAATTTCCTTATCAAGCCCGGCTGACAGCAGGAGAGAGTCTGCTTATTTCAAAAACAGGAAAAGAACCTTTATTGTATAGTGTCTATTCGACGAAGCGTGTAATGGACGCTCGTGAAAGCGATTCATTCAAGGTAGAATCGACTTTGGGGACGGACTCCTTAGTGGCGGGTATGCCTGTCACGCTGACGGTTACCTTGCAGGTGAAACAGGAAGGAGCACAGTATGTAATGCTCGAAGTTCCTATCCCGGCAGGTTGCAGCTATGCTTCAAAACCTGTTAATTTTTCCGGTGGCGAAGTGTATCGTGAATATTTTAAGGAGAAAACCGTTATCTTTAGCGAAAAATTACCGATAGGTACTTATAGGTTTACGATTCCTCTGCTTCCACGGTTTACCGGTAAATATACACTGAATCCTGCGAAAGTGGAATTGATGTACTTCCCGGTAGTGAATGCTAATAACGAAGGGAAAAGAATTTGGATTACAGAAAGAAATACGAAAGAATGAAAACAATTAAGGCGATGAAATATACGAAATGGATAGTGATATTGTTTTGTCTTTTAGGAATGGTTGCCTGTCGGCAGGATGCTCCCCGTTTCCGTATTGGGGTGGCTCAATGTAGTGATGATTCGTGGCGGCACAAGATGAATGATGAAATTCTCCGTGAAGCGATGTTCTATGACGGGGTATCGGTCGAAATACGTTCTGCCGGAGATGATAATCGCCGGCAGGCGGAAGATATTCATTATTTTATTGACAAAGGGGTTGATTTACTGATAATCTCTGCCAACGAGGCAGCTCCCATGACTCCGATAGTGGAAGAAGTCTATCAAAAGGGAATCCCCGTCGTTTTGGTAGACCGGAAGATTCTTTCTGATAAATATACTGCATATATCGGTGCTGATAATTATGAAATAGGCCGTGCGGTGGGAAACTACATTGCATCCAGCCTGAAAGGAAAAGGAAATGTGGTGGAGCTTACCGGCTTAGGTGGCTCGACTCCTGCTATGGAACGGCATCAGGGCTTTATGGCTGCCATCAGTAACTTCCCGGACGTCAAACTGATTGACAAGGCGGATGCTGCCTGGGAGCGTGGCCCGGCAGAAGTGGAAATGGATAGTATGCTCCGTCGTAATCCGAAGATTGATGCCGTATATGCTCATAATGACCGTATAGCTCCGGGAGCTTATCAGGCCGCCAAGAAAGTGGGACGGGAAAAGGAAATGATGTTTGTCGGTATTGACGCTCTGCCGGGTAAAGGAAACGGACTTGAACTTGTGCTTGATAGTGTGTTGGACGCCACCTTTATTTATCCTACCAATGGCGACAAGGTATTGCAGTTGGCGATGAATATCCTTGAGAAAAAGCCTTATCCTAGAGAAACTGTGATGAATACCGCTGTTGTAGACCGTACAAACGCACACGTCATGCAACTTCAGACTACTCACATCTCAGAACTGGACCAGAAGATAGAAACCTTAAACGGACGTATCGGTGGATATCTGTCACGTGTAGCTACGCAGCAGGTTGTCATGTATGGTGGTTTGGTCATTCTTTTATTGGTGGCGGGGTTGTTATTAGTCGTTTATAAGTCGCTTCGCTCTAAAAACAGGCTGAATAAAGAATTGTCGGAGCAAAAGAGACAGTTGGAAGAGCAGCGCGATAAACTGGAAGAGCAACGGGATAAGTTAGAGGAACAACGTGACAAACTGGAAGAACAGCGTGACCAATTAATACAGCTTTCTCATCAACTGGAAGAAGCCACTCACGCCAAACTTGTTTTCTTTACGAACATCTCCCATGATTTCCGTACTCCATTAACTTTGGTTGCCGACCCGGTAGAACATCTGTTGGCCGATAACACATTAAGTGGTGACCAGCACCGGATGTTGATGCTGATACAACGGAACGTAAATATCCTCTTGCGTTTGGTCAATCAGATATTGGATTTCCGTAAATACGAAAATGGCAAGATGGAATATACTCCCGTTCCGGTAGATATTCTTTCTTCTTTCGAAGGTTGGAATGAGTCTTTCCTGGCGGCAGCCCGCAAAAAGCATATTCATTTCTCTTTTGACAATATGCCGGATACGGACTTCCGTACCTTGGCAGATGTAGAGAAGTTGGAACGCATTTATTTTAATCTTCTCTCCAATGCCTTCAAGTTTACTCCGGAGAATGGTAAAGTTACCGTCCGTTTGTCTACCTTGACAAAAGAGGATAACCGATGGATTCGTTTTACCGTATCCAACACCGGTTCGATGATTTCCGCAGAACATATCCGGAGTATTTTTGACCGTTTCTATAAAATAGATATGCACCATGCCGGTTCGGGAATAGGGCTGGCATTAGTAAAGGCTTTCGTTGAGTTGCATGGTGGAACTATATCAGTGGAAAGTGATGAAAAGCAAGGAACTGTCTTTACCGTGGATTTACCGGTACGAACGTGTGATACTCATACTGTGGAAGACCTTTTGACATCTTCTGCTTCTTTCGCTTCTTCTGTTTCTGAATCTTCTTCACTGAATGACGCTTTATCCATTGGAGAAGAAGAGAAACCGGGAAAAAGTTATGACCCTTCCAAAACTTCCGTGCTTATCATTGATGACAATGCAGATATCCGTTCATATGTTCATGGACTACTTCATACAGACTATACTGTCATTGAAGCAGCCGACGGTTCGGAAGGTATCCGCAAAGCTATGAGATATGTTCCGGATCTGATTATCTCCGATGTGATGATGCCCGGTATTGACGGCATTGAATGTTGCCGCCGACTGAAAAGTGAATTACAAACATGTCATATTCCTGTTATCCTTCTGACAGCCTGTTCTTTAGATGAACAACGAATCCAAGGATACGACGGTGGCGCAGATTCTTATATCTCCAAACCTTTCAGTTCGCAATTGCTACTGGCACGTGTCCGCAACCTGATAGATTCGCATCGTCGCCTGAAACAATTCTTTGGTGACGGACAGACATTGGCAAAAGAAGATGTCTGCGATATGGACAAGGATTTTGTAGAAAAGTTCAAAGCCTTGATTGACGCGAAAATGGGAGACTCCAATTTGAACGTAGAAGATTTAGGCAAAGATATGGGATTAAGCCGTGTACAGCTTTATCGGAAAATAAAATCTCTGACTAACTATTCTCCTAATGAATTACTTCGGATTGCCCGCCTGAAGAAAGCGGCTTCCCTGCTTGCTTCATCGGATATGACTGTCTCTGAGATAGGTTATGAAGTCGGCTTCAGTTCTCCTTCTTATTTTACTAAATGTTATAAGGAACAGTTTGGTGAGAGCCCGACGGATTTGTTGAAGAGAAAAGGATAGGGTAATGGTTTGTTTCAAAACATATTGAAGCCCCAATGAGTTGCAGGCTTATTTGATACAATCTTATTATTTGCAAATACCTTTCTTTTTATTTAGTTTTGTAGACTTGATAAGTAAAGTTTAAGCAATGAAAGATTATAAAGTAGATAAAGCGAGCCTTTCCGACGACTTCTGCCGGGAAGTATATCAGGTGGTCTGTGAAATTCCTTCAGGTAAAGTTTCCACTTATGGTGGTATAGCTGCATTATTGGGCATACCTCAATGCTCCCGCATGGTAGGTCGTGCCCTGAAGCAAGTGCCGGATGAAGTCTCTGCGCCTTGTCATAGGGTTGTCAATGCATCGGGACGTCTCGTTCCCGGTTGGGAAGAGCAAAAACTATTACTCTTGGAAGAAGGGATTTCTTTCAAACAAAATGGGTGCGTAGACTTGAAAAAGCATCTTTGGAACTACTCCGTTTCTGAATAAAATTTGCATCTTTAATCCATTTTGCCTATCTTTGCAGTAACAATATGCAAAAACAGGCTGTAATTCGTATATAAAAATACTGTTTTTTACTGTTCATTGAGAGGATAATCTTATCAAATTCTATTCCTTTTAAACCACTCAGTCTGTTTTTTTAATCATTAAAACTCATCAGGTTGTCATGTTATAATGTAACGTGATCGAACCAAGCGAACTTTCAACTTGTTTATCATTGGTGAGAATGATAAGCGCAACAGTTGGAAACAAAACAAATATTATAATCTAAACCAATATATTATATGAGCAAAATAGAAATAAAGGATTTATATCTCATCTTCGGTCATGAGAAACAGAAAGCACTCAAGATGCTGAAAGAAGATAAGAGCAAAGCGGAAATCCTGAAAGATACCGGGTGCACGGTAGGAGTGAAAGATGCCAATCTTTCAATTAACGAGGGAGAATTTTTTGTGATAATGGGACTCTCCGGTAGTGGAAAATCGACATTACTACGTTGTATAAACCGTTTGATACGTCCCACATCGGGGCAAGTACTCGTCAATGGAGTAGATATTTCCAAAGTATCCGAAAAAGAACTCTTGCAAGTCCGTCGAAAAGAACTGGCTATGGTTTTTCAGAACTTCGGGTTGTTGCCCCATCGTTCCGTATTACATAATATCGCATTCGGGCTCGAACTTCAGGGAGTGAAGAAAGAGGAACGTGAAAAGAAAGCCATGGAAAGTATGAAGTTAGTCGGGCTGAAAGGCTACGAGAATCAAATGGTAGGCGAGCTTTCCGGTGGGATGCAACAACGTGTCGGGCTAGCCCGCGCCTTGGCCAATAATCCCGAAGTACTTTTAATGGATGAGGCTTTCTCCGCCCTCGACCCTCTGATTCGCGTACAGATGCAGGATGAACTGCTGGCTTTGCAGTCAAAGATGAAAAAGACCATTGTCTTTATTACCCACGACTTGAGCGAAGCAATCAAACTGGGCGACCGCATTGCTATTATGAAAGACGGGGAAGTCGTACAAGTAGGAACTTCAGAAGAAATCTTGACCGAACCCGCCAACGACTATGTAGCCCGCTTCGTGGAAAACGTAGACAGAAGCAAGATTATTACCGCTTCATCCCTGATGATTGACAAACCATTGGTTGCCCGCTTGAAGAAAGAAGGCCCCGAAGTACTGATCCGTAAGATGCGTGCGAAGAATATAACAGTACTTCCTGTCATAGATGCCGACGACAAGTTGGTAGGAGAGGTGCGTCTGAATGACCTGCTTAAACTGCGTAGTAAACAGGAGAAATCCATAGAACCTATTGTGCGGACAGAAGTCCATTCAGTACTATGCGACACGGTTCTGGAAGATATTCTCCCTCTGATGACAAAGAGCAATTCACCGGTTTGGGTGATTGATGAAACACATGAATTTCTGGGAACTATCCCGCTGTCATCCTTAATCATCGAAGTGACAGGAAAAGATAAAGAAGAAATAAACGAAATAATCCAAAACGCAATAGATTTATGATAAATATGGGACAATATATAGAAAGCGCCATCAACTGGATGATGGTACATTTCGCCACCTTTTTTGATGCCGTGAATGCAGGCATCGGTAGTTTCATCATCGGATTTCAACACATTCTTTTCGGAATCCCCTTTTATATAACCATCCTCGTACTTGCCGTCGCAGCCTGGATGAAAGCAGGACGCGGAACTGGTATCTTCACCGTACTAGGCTTATTGTTAATCTACGGTATGGGATTTTGGGAAGCGACCATGCAAACTCTGGCTCTCGTATTATCATCTACCTGTCTGGCCTTGGTTGTCGGTGTTCCTTTAGGAGTATGGACGGCAAACAGTCCGCGTGCGGATAAGATACTCCGCCCCATTCTTGACTTGATGCAGACTATGCCTGCCTTTGTCTATCTGATTCCTGCCGTTCTTTTCTTCGGCTTGGGGGCAGTGCCCGGAGTGTTTGCAACCATCATTTTTGCGATGCCGCCCGTAGTCCGCCTTACCGGATTGGGAATCCGGCAAGTTCCTAAAAATGTAGTGGAAGCTTCCCGTTCGTTCGGAGCTACCCGCTGGCAGTTACTTTATAAAGTACAGCTTCCTTTGGCGTTGCCTACCATCCTGACCGGAGTAAACCAAACAATCATGATGTCACTTTCCATGGTCGTAATCGCCGCAATGATTGCCGCCGGTGGTTTGGGAGAAATCGTATTAAAGGGTATTACCCAAATGAAAATCGGACTCGGATTTGAAGGCGGCATAGCAGTGGTTATCTTGGCTATCATCTTGGATCGTATCACACAAGGTATGGCAGGAAGAAAAAGCAAGAAGGACTAAAATAGAAAGGACTGAAACAAGAAAGACAGAAAACTGAAAGGAATAAAAATGAGAATATATAAATTAGTAGGAATCGTATTGTCCGCTCTGCTTTTGCTGGCTTCCTGTACGAATTCCGACTCAAATAAGAAAAAAGTAAAAATAGCCTATGCCAATTGGTTGGAAGGAATAGCCATGAGCCATTTGGCGAAAGTGGTACTGGAAGAACAAGGATACGAGGTTGAACTACAGAATGCCGACCTTGCACCCATCTTCGTATCCATATCCGGAAAGAATTCAGATGTCTTTTTGGATACCTGGTTACCGATAACAATGAAAGATTATATGGACCAATATGGTGATAGTATCGAATTTTTGGGCGAAGTATATGGAGAAGCGCGTGTCGGACTGGTCGTACCTCAATACGTTACCATTAATTCCATTGATGAACTGGCCGCCAATAAAGACCGGTTCTCTTCTGAAATAGTCGGAATAGATGCCGGTGCAGGAATCATGAAAACCACGGATAAAGCCATCTCGGCTTACGGCCTTGACGGCTATACACTGATGACTTCAAGTAGCTCGACGATGCTTGCATCTCTGAAAAAAGCGATGGAGAAAGGCGAATGGATAGTTATTACAGGATGGACACCACACTGGATGTTCGATCAGTTTGATTTGAAATTCCTGGAAGACCCGAAGAAAGTATATGGTGACTTGGAAGAAATCCATGCCATTGCCTGGAAAGGATTCAGTGAAAAAGACCCGTTCGCAGCGGAGTTCTTTGGTAATATCAAATTAACGACAGAGGAACTTAGCTCCTTTATGACAGCTATGAAAGACGCTCGGATGGATGAAGAAGATATAGCACGTAAATGGCGGGATGAACATCGGCAGTTGGTGGATAGCTGGATACCGAAATCAAAGGAATAACTGGCTTGGACATAAAAAAAAGGGAGTCATGCATTTGAGCAGACTCCCTTTTTATATCTATCTGAGTGTGATTAATTATTCAGCACCCCAGTTTTCTCTAGCCAAACGTTTGTAGCTGTTGTAACGCCATTTAGCATTTTCTTCAGCAGCTTTGAACAGTTCCTCAGCTTCGGTAGGATATTGTTTCATTACAGAAGCGTAACGAACTTCACCCTTCAAGAAACCTTGGAATTCTTCCCAGTTCGGTTCTTTGCTATCCAATTGGAACGGATTCTTGCCTTCTTCTTCCAAAGCCGGGTTGTAACGCCACAAGTGCCAGTAACCGCACTTAACAGCCTTTTCTTCTTCTTCCTGGCTCTTACCCATACCGGCTTTCAGACCGTGGTTGATACACGGAGCATAAGCGATAATCAAAGATGGTCCCGGATATGCTTCAGCTTCGCGGATAGCTTTCAGAGTCTGAGCCTGGTCGGCACCCATAGCAATCTGAGCAACATATACATAACCATAAGTAGTAGCCATCAGACCGAGGTCTTTCTTACGTACGCGCTTACCGGCAGCAGCGAACTTAGCGATAGCGCCTACCGGAGTAGCCTTAGAAGACTGGCCACCTGTGTTAGAGTAAACCTCAGTATCAAGAACAAGGATGTTAACGTCCTTACCGGAAGCGATTACATGGTCAAGACCACCGTAACCGATATCATAAGAAGCACCGTCACCACCGATAATCCACTGGCTGCGTTTAACAAGATATTGTTGCAGTTCAGCGATTTGCTTGCAATGATTACATTTATCTTTGTTAGCTTCAACTACCGGGATAATCTTAGCTGCCAGTTCTTTAGTCTTGTCCGCATCCAGCATATTGTTGATCCACTCAGCGAACAGTTCTTTCACATCGGCAGGAGTGCAGTCAGCAGCGATAGCTTCATTCATCACTTTCACGATACGGGCACGCATCTTCTCGTTAGCCAATTCCATACCCAAACCGAATTCACAGAAGTCCTCGAACAGTGAGTTAGCCCAAGCAGGACCGTGACCGTTTTCGTTCTTAGTGTAAGGAGTTGAAGGAACAGAGCCGGAGTAGATAGAAGAACATCCGGTAGCGTTAGCAACCATTTCACGGTCACCGAACAACTGAGAAATCAGTTTCACGTACGGAGTTTCACCACAACCTGAGCAAGCGCCTGAGAACTCAAACAACGGAGTAGCGAACTGAGAGTTCTTCACGTTAGACTTGATGTCAACCAAGTGTTGTTTAGTTTTCACGTTGTCTACGCAGTAAGTCCAGTTAGCCGCTTCAGCCAATTGGCTTTCGAGGTGTTTCATGGTCAATGCTTTACCACCCTTCTTCGGATTACCCGGACAGATGTCGGCACAGTTACCGCAACCCAGACAGTCGAGAACGTCAACCTGGATACGGAATGTCATACCGTCGAATACTTTACCTACCGCTTTCAGTTGTTCGAACTGAGCACCCTTCTGTTCTTCTGCATCGAGAACGAACGGACGGATAGAAGCGTGAGGACAAACGTATGCACACTTGTTACACTGGATACAGTTTTCCGGATTCCATTCAGGAACGAATGCGGCTACACCACGTTTTTCATATTTAGCAGTTCCTTGATACCAAGTACCGTCTTCGATACCCTTGAATGCAGATACAGGCAGCAAGTCACCATCCTGTGCATTGATAGGACGAACTACTTCATTGATGAATGCAGGATCATTGTTTTCTGCTTTTGCGTCATCCGGCAGGTTAGCCCATGCAGGATCAACGGCCAAAGTCTTGTATTCACCACCACGGTCAACGGCAGCATAGTTCTTGTTGACAACGTCTTCACCTTTCTTTCCGTAAGACTTAACGATGAATTTCTTCATCTGTTCAACAGCCTGTTCAACAGGAATTACACCTGTGATACGGAAGAATGCAGATTGAAGGATAGTGTTGGTACGGTTGCCCAAACCGATTTCCTGTGCAATCTGAGTTGCATTGATATAGTATACGGAAATATTGTTCTGTGCAAAATATTTCTTCACCTTGTTCGGCAGGTTCTTAGCCAACTCTTCACCTTCCCAGATAGTGTTCAGCAAGAAAGAACCGTTCTTACGCAAACCACGGGTTACATCGTACATGTGCAGATAAGCCTGAACGTGACAAGCAACGAAGTTCGGAGTATTTACCAAATAAGTAGAACGGATAGGATTATCACCGAAACGCAAGTGAGAACAAGTGAAACCACCTGACTTCTTTGAGTCGTAAGAGAAGTAAGCCTGACAGTGTTTATCGGTATTGTCACCGATAATCTTCACAGAGTTCTTGTTAGCACCTACCGTACCGTCAGCACCCAAACCGTAGAATTTAGCTTCGAACATACCTTCGCCGCCTAAAGCGATTTCTTCTTTCTGAGGAAGAGAAGTGAAAGTAACGTCGTCTACGATACCGATAGTGAAGTGGTTCTTCGGCATCGGCATAGCCAGGTTTTCGAATACTGAAAGGATTTGGGCAGGAGTAGTGTCCTTAGAACCCAGACCATAGCGACCGCCAACGATAACCGGAGCATTTTCTGCACCGTAGAAGCAGTCTTTAACGTCAAGATACAAAGGTTCACCGTTAGCACCCGGTTCTTTAGTACGGTCAAGAACTGCAATACTCTTGGCAGTCTTAGGTACAGCAGCCAGGAAGTGTTTTGCAGAGAACGGACGATACAGGTGTACGGCAACCATACCCACTTTTTCGCCGTTTGCTACCAGATAGTCGATAGCTTCGCGGGCAGCTTCTGTTACAGAACCCATAGCGATAATTACGCGTTCTGCATCTTCTGCACCATAGTAATCGAACAAACCGTATTTACGACCTGTGATCTTAGAAATTTCATTCATGTATTCTTCTACGATAGCAGGAACTGCTTCATAGTAGTTGTTGCATGATTCACGATGCTGGAAGAAGTGGTCGGGGTTTTCAGCCATACCACGAGCTACCGGATTCATAGGATTCAGTGCGCGGGCACGGAATTCAGCCAAAGCTTCCTGGTCGATCAGCGGAGCAAGATCGTCATTTTCCAACATTTCAATCTTCTGGATTTCGTGAGATGTACGGAAACCATCGAAGAAGTTCATGAACGGAACGCGAGATTTGATGGTAGCCAGGTGAGCAACACCAGCCAAATCCATAACTTCCTGTACAGAGCCTTCAGCCAACATCGCAAAGCCAGTCTGACGAGCTGACATTACGTCCTGGTGGTCACCGAAGATACACAATGCGTGAGAAGCCAATGTACGAGCAGATACATGGAATACGCAAGGCAAGAACTCACCGGCAATTTTGTACATGTTAGGGATCATCAGGAGAAGACCCTGAGAAGCAGTGTAAGTAGTAGTCAACGCACCAGCCTGAAGAGAACCGTGAACTGCACCGGCAGCACCACCTTCAGATTGCATTTCCTGTACCAATACTGTTTCGCCGAAGATGTTCTTGCGTCCTGCGGCAGCCCATTCGTCTACGTACTCAGCCATAGTCGAAGAAGGAGTGATGGGGTAGATAGCAGCTACTTCAGAGAACATATACGAGATATGCGCTGCAGCCTGGTTACCATCACAAGTGATGAATTTCTTCTGTTTAGTCATAACTAAATTAAATATTTAAGTAAATAAATCTTTTAATATAAAAAACCGAACATCCAGAGAGGTATCTGGTTGCCTCGGCCTATTTCCGCTTTGTGCAATGCGTACGTCACATTCGGATTATTCTTTATCTTTGCTCCTTCCTGACAAATCTTGAACGGCATTACTTCGTCTACCATAAACGAGTAGTTCTTGTCTCCTTTATGTATCTTATGGTCTTTCCATAAGGAATTTGCAAAGAAAGTGTCCAGTACATCCTGTTCTTCTACTTTCACCGGATAGATGGAATACATCAGGTTGGAGTTGTGCATCATTATCTTTGATGGTTTTTTCGGAAATTCTTCCCCTTTCGGATAAACCAGGTTAATGAGTCGTGCGTCCGCCAGATACTTGATGTAATTCATCACCGTGGCGCGGGATGTCTGTATGTCGCTTGCCAGTTGACTCACATTGGGAGCTTTCGGACCGTCGACAGCGAGCAAATATAGTAATTTTTTTATCTTTGAAAGATATTTCAGTTCAATTTGTTTGAGGAGCAGTATGTCCACTTCCACCATCATGTTCATCGTTTTCAGCAGATTCTCCGAAAAGTTACGCTTTTCGAGAAAGAACGGGTAAAAACCATGATGCAGGTAATCCTGGAAATAATCCAGCGGACGAACTTTGGAGAGTACTCCTTTGGCAATCTGTTCGTGCGTGCTTAGAATCTCTTCAAGGCTGTAAGCCCGGAATTTCATACCTGTCTGTAAGTTCAGAAATTCGCGGAAAGAGAATCCGCGCAGGTTATAGCTTTTTGCAATATCACGTAGTTCGAGGTTTTCTTCTTTCAGTCGCATCACGGACGAACCGGTAAAGACAATCTTCAGATTGGGAAAACGGTCGTAACACATACGCAGTTCTTTGCTCCATTCCGGGTGCTTGAATACTTGGTCGATCAGTAATACTTTTCCACCGCGTTTCTGAAACTCGTTGGCAAAATCTACAATGCTGTGTCCAGAGAAGTAGAAATTGTTCATATTGATGAACAGGCAGGAACGGTCGTTCCCGAATTTCTCTTTGGCATATTGGAGCAGGAAAGTGGTTTTTCCTACGCCACGTGTCCCTTTGATACCAATCAGACGGTCGCTCCAGTCGATCTCGTCCATGAGGTCGCGGCGAACGGGGGCATTGGTGTGCTCAACAAGATAGGAGTGCGTGCGATAGAATGATTCCATTTCTGTTCTTTGTTTTTCGGGGGGCAAATATAGGGCTTTTTTTAGGATTTGCAAAGTAGAGATGGCAAAATTGTGCTTTTAATTCTAACTTTCTGTTTATTGTAGCCATTCCTGACTATTTCCTGCATATATTTGCAGAATAAAGTTTGAATTCGTTTGAAATGGCTAAAAAGACTCTTTATATATTCAACCCGGAACATGATTTGGCATTGGCTAGCGGTGAAACGAACTATATGGCACCGGCTTCCGCACGGCAGATGGCATTCGAACTGGCTTTGTTGCCGATTTGGTATGCGGAAGAGGGGAGTGCGGTGCTGGCTCCTTCCGCTTATAATCTCGACTATCTGAAAAGAATGCAGGAGTTATTGGGACTTTCCGTACATCTGATGACAGAACCTGAACTTGCTTCCGAAGCGGATCTGGATATACGCCCTTGGGGGTGGGATGCAGCTTTGCGGAAACGGCTGTCAGGATTGGGGGGGAGTGAAGTCCTGCTTCCTTCTATGTGGCAATTAAACGCTTGGCGGGAATATTCCCATCGTTCTAAAGCTGTTGCATTGCTCCCTGAATTACAGCTGAATGAATATTTCTGCGGAGAATCTTATTGTTTGAAGACACCGGAAGAATGGAAAGCTTTTGTGGAAGGGCGGGAATGCTGCCTGTTGAAAGCTCCGCTTTCGGGAAGTGGTAAAGGGCTGAACTGGTGCAAAGGCATATTTACTCCTTTTATCTCCGGTTGGTGTGCGCGCGTGGCTGCTTCGCAGGGTGGAGTCATTGCAGAACCTATATATAATAAGGTGGAGGATTTTGCTATGGAGTTTTATTCCGATGGCGCAGGTGAAGTGACATTTGCGGGATATTCCCTCTTCCATACCGGAAAGAGCGGAATGTATGAAGGAAACTGTCTGCTTTCTAATGAGGGCATCCGAAGACAACTTTCACAATATGTTCCTTCAGAGGTTCTGACGGACTTGGAGAACTGTTTGAAATATAGGCTTTCTGCGTTGGTAGGAACCGTTTATAAAGGTTATCTTGGAGTTGATATGATGGTTTGCCGATTTCCTGAAGATGAGAAGCCGGTTTTTCGGATTCATCCTTGTGTGGAAATCAATCTGCGCATGAATATGGGAGTCATTGCGCGTTTTTTGTATGACCGCTATGTACACCCAGGTTCAACAGGACGTTTTATGATTGATTATCATCCTTCGGAAGGCGAAGCCTTGAAGGAACATGAACGGATGTCTGCAACTTATCCGTTGGAAATCAGGGAAGGTAGAGTGTACTCCGGTTATTTACCTTTGGTTCCTGTTCATAGGAGAAGTTGTTATCGGGCGTGGATATTGGTGACTCCTGATAGTTTCACCCTTGAACGTTATTCTTCACTCCAGTGTAGAACGGTACCAGGAAATTCATGAAGCCGTAGCGGACTTCATCATTAGGAAACTGCAATAGAGGTTTGTCGTATTCATCTATCAGGACTACGACGCTGCTGCTAGTTTGTTCGTAGGCACGATGGATGATACCGGAAAAACGGCTGGAAAGAGTGTTTACGTCTGTTCCTTTGCCATATTGGATTTCCCATAAGGTGAGTTGACGGCTGAGGATATCATAAAGTCTTTCCGGAGAATCGTACTTCTCGGCATTCAAATCCAGATGCAGACAGGATGCTTTTCCTGTTCCGTTTCCAACTTTTCAATGGCAAGCCCTTCGAAGAGTTCTTTCTTTCCTTCAAAGTAGGCTTCAAAGGTAGAGAGGAGAAGACTTTTACCGAAACGGCGTGGACGGCTCAGAAAGTATGGAGTAGATGTATAAGCTATTTTTCATACAAGCTCTGTCTTATCTACGTATAGATAATCACCCTTACGAAGTTTCTCAAAGGTCTGTATCCCGATAGGGAGTTTACAAAGCAGGTCATTCATTGTTATTTTCCTTTTAGTGGTTCAAAGATAATCATTATTTTCGTAATATTTCGTTTCAATATCTCAAAGAACGGGAGTTATAATTTTGTTTAACTGGGAAATTGTCATTTAGCTCATTTCCGTACGGGATATGAGCCAAGTATTTAGCTTCATTAAGATTAAAAATGATATAATCATCTTGCACACCTACACTTTTTGCATCTATTTGGTTGATACATAGAGATATAAGTGCGTGTAAGATACCATTGCAGATGTGTGCAAGATAAAAGTATCTTGCACGCTGTCTGCTGTGATTACTTAGCTATTCATTCCTGTTGACGGTAGTTCCCATTTGTTTCAAGCACTTGAAACAAAGTGTTCATAGGCTTGGAACAAAGTGTTTACTTACTTGAAACAAAGTGTTTCTCTATAGCAAACACTTTGTTTCAAATAATAGAACAAGTCATTTGATGCCTTGATTCTATAAATGACTGTATAGTTTTTAGGAATTATCAGGAACTTTTTGAAAAAGACAAAGCGTGCAAGATACTTTTATCTTGCACACATCTGCAACGGTATCTTGCACGCACTTATATCTCTATGTATCAACCGAATAGATGCAAAGAGTGTAGGTGTGCAAGATAATTATATCATTTTAAACGGTTCTTCGTCAAATTCCGTGCTTTTTTATTTTTAAATATGCCTTGTTTATATTTTATTATTTAGTTATAAATCAATATACTTTATAGTAATAAAAATAGCGAATATGCTTGTATTTTAGTAACTTTATAGCTGACCAAAGCATCCAGTTACTATGTATCCAAACATATCCGCCTTCGACAAAAATAATGAAAAAGAATCATTAAACAATCTTCAATCTAATAAAAGTTTTAGCCTTGTTTCCATCCGTCTTGCCGCGCCTGGCTTCAAGCAGGACCATCTGACGATACACGAAAATCACGTGTCAGTTCATTTATCCAGTATTCGCAAGACTTCCGTTTGCCCTTATTGCGGCCGAAGAACCAAACACGTACATAGTTATTATTTCCGTCATATTCAGGCATCTGAAAGCTTTAACATGGGTACTGTTCTTCTTGTAAAAGCCCGTAGATTTCGTTGTAAACACTGTGTACGCACTTTCAGCGAGTCCTTACCCGGTATAGCTCCCCGTTATGGACGAAAAACCCAAGAAGTTTTAGACAGAATAACTTCTGTATCTTTAAAAACGACTTCTCGTATCGCTTCATACTTATTGGGGCTTCAGCATATCTCTTGTAGCGCCTCCACTTGTCTACGCAGTATTGACCGGAATCTTCCGACTTCCCATGCTACAGCCATAGGAATCGATGACGCAGCTAAAAAGAAAGGGCACACTTATATGAGTGTGGTTGTGGATCAACATAGTCATCAGATCATTGCACTGCTGGACTGCCGTTCGGGTGAAGAGTTGGATAGCTATTTATTAGAAAACCAACAAATACAGTTTGTTACCAGAGACGGTTCCGCCACTTATGCCGACGCCATAAGCCGTTGCCTTCCGGGGGCAATTCAGATAAGTGACAAGTTTCATCTGATCAAAAAAATGCTTGATATGCTGGCCGATGAGTTTTCCGGGCTACTACGCGGCTTTTGGGGAGCGAAGAAAACATACAGCTTCCCAACCGTACAGGAATGTAAAACTGAGATTATGAAGGACTTTTGGAACCTGGGCGACCAAAGACATCGGGAGAAACTTCAGTTTTTTATAGAAGCGGATAATGCATACAGAGAAGGAAAGACTTTCTACCAGATAGCACAAACATATAATATGCATACAGAAAAGGTCAGGAAATTATTGTTCAAACATACACGTAAAGACTATATGAGCGATGAACAGAAATTAATCTTTAAATTTATTGATAAGCTGGCTCTGGAGTTTTCCTTGGGATGCTGGAAGGTGAATCAGTTAGTTGAAAGGATGGATAACAAACTCTCCGCATCTGCTATAAAACGAGTAAGTCAAACACTGAGAAACAATATCGGAAATCGGCAGAAAGAAATAAAAAAAGAGAATAGCAACATTGCAAAAAAAATAAAAGAAAACCGTATATCAAGAAAAACAATCCAGCGCTTTATACTTACCGGAAAAACAAAGTTGGAAGAACTTGAGAAACTTTATCAGAGTAAACGGGCCAAACAAGCAATAGAACTTGCACGAGAGTTCAGGGAAATTCTTAATAGAAACTCTCTGAATCCATTGGAGGGATGGCTCGAAAGGGCGGTGGAGGCAAAATCCCAAGCTATCAGAGGGTTTGCCAAATATATAAAATCAGACCTGAAAGCGGTAAAGGCAGCTATTGATTATTCCTGGAACAACGCAGTACTGGAAGGAACTGTTAATAAATTAAAGGCAATCAAAAGACAAATGTATAACAGGGCAAACATAAAATTACTGTTTGCTAAAATTAATGGATTTAGCACATAAAAAAGCACGGAATTTGACGAAGAACCTTTTAAACTCTATGTAATGCAGGAACTATTATGATTTTGTTCAAAACCGAACGGTTATGAATATCTGAAAACGGACAACTTTTGTACAAAATCAAACACCACTAATATGGAAACGGACATAAAAAGAGAGTATTGTAAAACCGATGTCTGTAAGTTAGTCTACCTTTGTTGTTGGTATATGGAGAAGTAATAACAGAAATAGATTGAGACAATGAATAGCAAACTTCTAATGGTGGCAACAGGAATTATTTTCCTGGCTGCTTGTAATGTTCCGAAAGAAAATGAGATGAAATGGTTTGACCGTGCGGTGAATACATCCGGACATCAATTGCTCTATATGGCAGAAAAGTTAAAAAATGAACCGGATACCCTCTGTTTCCCACGTTCTTTGAAAGATGGAAAATATCGCTTGGAAAAACCTTTGGATTGGACTTCCGGTTTTTTCCCGGGCTCCTTGTGGCTGGCGTATGAGCTTACAGCTAAGGAGGAATTGGCAAAACAGGCACGTTTGTACACTGAACGTCTGGAAGCGATGCAATATTATACGAAAAATCACGATTTGGGGTTTATGATGTTTTGTAGTTATGGGCAGGGCATCCGTCTAAAACCGGAATCTGCGGACAGCCTGATTCTCGTTCGCGCTGCCGAAAGCCTTTGTACGCGCTTTGAACCGCAAGTCGGATTGATTCGTTCCTGGGACTTTGGCAATTGGAGTTATCCTGTCATTATTGATAACATGATGAATCTGGAGATGCTTTTCTGGGCATCGGAACAGACTGGTAATCCGAAGTATCGGGAAATTGCCATAGCACATGCCGACAAAACACTGAAGAATCATTTTCGGGAAGATATGACATCTTATCATGTAGTCAGTTATTTGCCGGAAGATGGTACAGTTGAGTCGAAGGGTACTTACCAGGGATATGATGATGAATCGTCTTGGGCACGTGGTCAGGCTTGGGCCGTATATGGATATACCATGTGTTATCGTTTCACAAAACAACAAACTTATCTGAAAGCGGCTTATAAGATCGCTGAATTTATAATGAGCCATTGCCCGTCCGAAAAAGACTTTATTCCTTATTGGGATTATAATGCTCCGAACATTCCCAATGAACCTCGCGATGCTTCGGCGGCTGCCATTACAGCTTCCGCCTTGTTGGAATTAAGCGGTTATGGGGACAAAAAACAAGGGCGGAAATATTTCCGTTATGCCGAACAAATCTTAAAACAGCTTTCTTCAGAAACATACTTGGCAAGGGAAGGAGAAAATCACGGATTTATTCTCATGCATTCGGTGGGTAGCTTTCCGCATAATAGTGAAGTCGACACCCCATTGATTTATGCCGATTATTATTATCTGGAGGCTTTGAAACGATATAAAGATATTAAAGCTAACGGATATATGTGATAAAAGTGGCTGGAAATATATATCTTTGTTTGAGTTAAAATGTTCTTGAACCGTGATTACTTATGAAAAACCGATATATACAAATTTGTTATTTGATTGTTTTAGCCATTTGTTTCCAATTTATTCCGATATCTACTTTATTGGCAGATGAGGCTCCAGTTCGTTTTAAACGTTTGTCTGTAGATGATGGATTGTCGTACAATACAGTGCTCGCTTTAACTCAGGATCATAACAATAAGATATGGGTAGGCACTACTGAAGGATTGAACTGGCATGACGGTTTCCGCTTTGCGTCCTTTTATAAATCTTTGGGCGATACTGCCAGTTTGGGGAATAACTACATCTATTCTCTTTATACTGACCGAAAGGGAACTGTGTGGGTTGGGACAATGGTCGGACTTTCCCGGTATAATATTATAGGTAATGATTTTACAAATTACTCATTACCAGGCAATCAGTCGGTTCAGGTATTTGCCATAGAAGAGCCGGCAGATAGGGAACAGTTGTTGTTAGGAACCAATCGGGGATTGGTTCTTTTTGAGAAAGCGGATGGCAAGATGAAAATACTCCCCCAGTTAGAAGGGAAGAATGTTTATTCCGTTCGTGCTATAGGAGACGGGGCATTACTTGGAACTTCAAAGGGCATTTATTTCTATTATTTCCGTAATGGTAATATTGTTCAATTGCTTCCTGAATTGAAAAATGAAGTAATCTCCAGTATCATTTATGATGATAAGACCCGGAATTGCTGGCTGGCGTCATTGACGAACGGAGTATATTTGATAGATGACAAATTTCAGGTTCGAGAACATTATAACCGAAAAAATTATCCGAAACAGTTTGTTTCTGATGCTGTCCGGGCTCTTCAACTGGATGATCGGGGAAGATTATGGATTGGAACGGTAGAAGGACTGCTGATTCTCCAACCGGATACAAAAAGTATTTCGCAATATCGCTTTTCCTATGAAGACCCTTCTTCTTTGGGACATAATTCTGTACGTTCTCTCCTAAGGGATCATCAGGGAGGAATGTGGGTAGGCACCTATCACGGAGGGCTTAATTATTATCATGTATTAGCTCCTGATTTTCGTGTCCTGCAACATTCTGTCTATCGTAATTCATTGAGTGACAATACTGTCAGTTGCATAGCGGAAGATCCTTTTGACAATAATCTTTGGATTGGTACAAATGATGGAGGGTTGAATCATTATGACAGGACAACCGGGCATTTCACTTGTTATTCCGATGAAGGCAACAAAGTCGGCTCCTTACGTTCGAATAACATTAAATGTGTGTTTCCCGAGAAAAATGGTTCTGTTTATATCGGTATGCATAGCGGCGGGTTGAGTCATTTGAACGTCAAGACCGGACATATAAGTAATTATGATATTCCCGGTGCCGCATCCTTGGAAAATAGTTGCTATTCACTGTTGGATGGAGACGATGGTACACTTTGGATTGGTTCGATGGCTGGTTTATATCGTTTTGATTATCAAACAAGACAAATCTCCTTGCATCCTTTGGCAATCAGATATCCTCAATTGAAAGGTGTGCTTGTCTCTACTTTGTTCCGTGATTCAAGACGGCGTGTCTGGATTGGCACGGAAGAAAGTTTGTACATGTGTGCTGATGGAGAAATGCGAGTGATGGCTGATTCGGCAGGGGCTTATTCTCTTGGCCTGATACAGGCGTTGTGTGTATATGAGGACACTAGCCATGTCATTTGGGTAGGCACTTCTTCCGGATTGTACCGCTATAAAGAAGGAACCTCTCTTTCATGGGAGCGTTATTCTATGAGCGACGGTTTGCCCGATGACTGTATCAGCGGTATTTTGGAAGATAAAAAAGGGCGGTTGTGGCTCACAACGAGCAGGGGACTTTCCTGTTTTGATTTACATAAAAAGAATTTCTGCAACTATATCAAACAAGATGGTTTGCCGAACAATCAATTTATGCAGTCGGCAGTATGTAGCTCAAAAGACGGTACTTTCTTTTTAGGGACTTTGAATGGAGTCGTCTTTTTTAATCCCGAACACTTCTCCGGCACTCCTTTTACGCCTAACGCAGTGATAACCGGATTGTCCATACAGAATCTCCCCATAAGGCAAGCTAAAGACGGAGATGTCGATTTTTATCAGGCTGACAACGGGAAGTTGCTGGGAGTTTCTTTTCCTTCGGAACTCAAAATGTTCAGAATCACTTTTTCTGTAATAAATTACCTGTCAAACAGCCGTAACAAGTTTGCCTATAAGCTGGAGGGGTACGATTCGGACTGGATTTATGCTACATGGGCGGGAAGTCGTGGAGTGAACTATTGGAATTTGTCTCCGGGTAGATATGTTTTTAAAGTAAAGGCATGCAGTGACAGTGGACAATGGTCAGAAATCCCTGCAGAATTTTTTATTGATATTATTCCGATGTGGTATCAGACGTGGTGGGCAAAAACGTTGTTTTTCCTCTTTATCATCGGTATTTTAGCTTTTGTATTTTATTTCTTTATTGTTCGTGCCAAGATGAGGATGCAGGTACAGATTGAGCATATCGAACGGAATAAGATAGAAGAAATCAGTCAGGAGAAAGTCCGTTTTTATATTAATATGTCTCATGAATTGCGCACACCTTTAAGTCTGATATTGGCTCCGTTAGAGGAATTGTTGGGCGAAAAGAACTCTTTCGAGCCCGCTGTGCAACAAAAATTGTCTTATGTCTATAAGAATGGACAGAAATTACTGCATATTGTCAATCAGCTACTTGACTTCAGGAAGGCAGAATCGGGAACATTACCTATCAATATCGTTTCAGGGCCGGTTGAGAGCATGGCAATGAATGTATTCAATTTATTTATAGAGAATGCACGGAAACGAAATATTAATTTCCATTTCCGTTCGGATTTGAAAGATGAATTATTTCCTGTTGACAGGATGTATTTGGAAACGATATTGATGAATTTGCTTTCCAATGCGTTTAAGTTTACTCCTGACGGTGGAGAAATCTCATTATCATTGTGGAAGAAGGAGTCTGTCTACGGATTTACGATACGTGATAACGGTATAGGTATTCCGGAAGAGAAACTTTCCCGCATTTTCGAACGCTTTTACCAAGTGGACGATAATCAGAAAGGTTCCGGCATTGGCTTGTCTTTGGTGAAATTGTTGATAGACAAGCATAGGGGCACGATAGAGGTCGCTAGTGAAATCGGAAAATTTACAGAATTCAGGGTGATTTTGCCGGTAGACATCCACATATTTCCGGCTGAAGAACAAAAACAGGACACGGAAGCGGCCTTCACTTTATCAGAACCTATGTATTCTCCTATGGATGTTTCCTACATGGAAGAGGTTGTAGTTAATACCACTGACATAGAGAAACCGGATGGTAGGGAAGAAGAGGGGAGAGCGACTATCCTGCTGGTGGATGATAATAAGGAAATGGTTGATTATTTGAAGGATAATTTTAAATCGGAGTATATCACGTTGATAGCCGGAAACGGGGAAGAAGCACTGGAAATGATGAAGGAACAGAAAGTGGATTTAATTCTTTCTGATGTGATGATGCCGGGAATAGATGGTATAAAGTTATGTGAGATTGTGAAGAAGAACATGCAAACTTGCCATATTCCGGTTATTTTGTTGTCAGCGAAAGGTAGTCTTGAGGCACAGACTGCGGGTATTCAGGCAGGCGCGGACGATTATATCCCCAAACCATTTTCTATTAATCTTCTGAAAGGGAAGATTAATAATATCCTGAAAGCCAGGCAGCGTTTGAGATACTATTATTCCAGTACGATTGATATTGATGCGGCAAAAATGACTTCGAATAAGCTGGATGAGGAATTTATAACCAAAGCCATTCAGACTGTGGAAGAAAACATCTCTGATGAAGACTTTACAGCCGATGACCTTGCGGAGAAGCTCTTTATGAGCCGCTCGTCACTATACTACAAGATGAATTCCATATCGGGTGAACCGCCGGCAAATTTTATTCGGCGGATACGTTTCAATATGGCGTGCAAATTACTGTTGGACGGGCGTTACTCCATATCTGAAGTGAGTGCCATGGTAGGTTTTGCATCCCGCTCTTATTTCTCTACTAGTTTTAAAAAGTATATGGGTTGCATGCCTTCTGATTATGTGAAAAAACAGAGAAAATAGTTTAAATGATAAGAGGTATCTGAAAATGACAGATACCTCTCGATTGTGTAGTTCTATGAAGTTTGCTCAATAAGTTGAGCTGTTTTTTTTATATTTATACCTAAATCATTCAATGCTTTTATTAGGATTTTCTTTTCGTCATCTGTGAATTTTGCAGGTATTCCATTAACAACGCTCCCATTGATTCGCTGGTGCAACCACGATCTGGATTTCTTAAAATAATTAGATGCAATATAAGACCATGAAATTGCTGGAAATATATTGTCTAAAGTTAAACGTAGATTAGTCTCTTTTATGATAGACTCCGATTGCACAATGGCTTCTTTGGCACCTTCTACAAATACTTCCGCAAAGATTTCTTTTTCTTTTTCATTCTTATTGGAAAGAATAGACTTCATCTTCTTTGAGAAATCTGCTTCATCTTGTGAAGATTGTAAAGAACAGAATTCTTGTAAAAGCCCGTCTAACTGTTCTTTAGCATACTGTTTCTGTGATAAATCCATATTTTCTCCTTTCTTTTTTATTAATTCATGAAGTAGCTCCCCTGCTGAGGGGAGCTTTTTAATCTTTCAACTGTCGAAGCAATTCGTTCAGCTTATCCAGCTGAATGTCTATTAGCTTTTCCAATTCTCTTCTGGAGAATCCTTGTTCTACCACTTCATCTCCATATAGAGAATAGAACGTTAAAACGCGTTTAACATGTTCTATTTGAGCCTTTAGCTCTTGCTGATCGATCATTACTTCAATGAACTACTATGCAAAGGTAATAAACATTTGTATATTATGAAAGGAAAGGGCGATAAAATGTTGCCGGAACGGAAAAATGCCGTTTGAAGGTTCTTCTGGATAAAATCTAAAAAGATTTGATAGTTTTTAGCACTCTTCTGGCAGTTATCGGACAAACAAAAAATGATACAAAACACCCTTTCATTTCAATTCTCATATCTTAGCGGTGAAATTTAAAACCTCTAAAACAACGGTAAGTATGAGAAAAATGAAAAGTATGAAAGTGGTATTGGCTGCTTTGTTCGGACTCTCTTTTTCCTGGAATGTATGTGCACAGCAAAGTGATATTAAAGATCAAGGGTATGTGCACAAATCATCCACCTCTTATGAATATCCGACAGACCCGGCAGTACTGCAGAAATTAGATCAATGGCGAGACTTGAAATTCGGTGTACTGTTCCACTGGGGACTTTATTCCGTACCGGGTACTTTCGAGTCGTGGCTGTTGTGTTCGGAAGAAAGATTTATTCCACGCCGCACTAAAATCTTCGGTGATATGCCTTATGATGATTTTAAAAAATGGTATTGGGGATTAAGCGAGTCTTTCAATCCAACGAAGTTTGCTCCGGAAGTATGGGCGGACATTATGAAAGATGCCGGTATGAAATATATGATTTTCACAACCAAACATCACGACGGTTTTTGTATGTTTGATACGAAGGAAACTGATTTCTCGATAGCTAAAGGACCTTTTAAAAACAATCCTTTAAAAGATGTGACTTATCAAGTGTTTGGTGCTTTCCGTCAGAAAGACTTTATGATAGGTGCTTACTTCTCCAAGCCCGACTGGCATTGCAATGATTACTGGAGTAGAGACAGGGCAACGCCCACCCGGAATGTGAATTATGACATCAAGCTGAATCCGGATAAATGGAAACGTTTTCAAGAATATACGGCTAATCAAATCAATGAACTCATGACGCGTTATGGTCGGGTAGACCTTCTTTGGCTGGACGGAGGCTGGGTAAGGGCTCCCAAGGAAGACATCAAAATGAATCAAATCATAGATAAGGCACGCGAAAGTCAGCCGGGCTTGATAGCGGTAGACAGGACTGTGCCCGGCCGGAACGAAAATTACCAAACACCGGAACTGACTATTCCCAAGCAGCAACTGGATCATCCTTGGGAAAGTTGCATAACACTGACCAATCGTTGGGGATGGTGGAAAGATGCTCCTTACAAATCGGCAGCTCAAGTAATCAATATTCTCACGGAGATTGTAGCCAAAGGCGGTTCTTTGGTTTTGGGTGTGGGACCTACACCGGAAGGTACTATCGAGGAAGAGGGAATACAGCGTTTGAAAGAGATAGGGCAATGGCTGAAAATAAATGGTGAAGCAATTTACAACACACGCACTACTCCTGTCTATCAAAGTGAGAATATCTGGTTCACGGCTAACAAAGATGGAAAGACACTGTATGCTATCTATGCACTGCCGGACAATGTGGAATTGCCGCAGGAAATTGTATGGGAAGGAAATGAACCTGCCGGCAAGATGGTATTGCTTCAAAACGGTCGTAGCGTGAAGTATCGGACGAAAGACGGCAAAGTGACAGTAACTCTGCCGAAAGGATTGAAGAATGAATCGCTGGTTTTCAAATTTAAGCAGAAATTATAATGATGCTTTTTGTTTAACTTTTTAACATTATCAAAGTATGAAAAACATCTTAACAGGTCGCATGCGGAAGGTTTTATTTATCGCCGTATGTATCAGGTCGTCTTTGTGGGGCGAGATTTGTTATTCCGCAGAGACGGGTAGGATTTTGTCGGGCAGTGACACCGGCAAAGAGTGGGTCAGTTCCGCTTTGCAACAGAACAAAAGTATAATAGTTACAGGGGTTGTTACGAGTGAGGGTGGCGAACCTATTATTGGTGCTACTGTACAAGTGAAAGGGACTTCCACAGGAGTTATCACAGATATTGACGGCCGTTATACAATAACGGTACCTGATGGAAATTCAATTTTATCGGTTTCATTTATTGGTTACCAGTCACAAGAAATAAAAGTAAACTCCCGAAGGGGGATTAACGTACGTTTACAGGAAAATGTACAAAGTCTGGACGAAGTAATGGTTGTTGCATATGGTGTGCAGAAAAAGGCGACATTGACCGGTGCTATATCAAGTGTCGGTACGGAGGCTTTACTGAAATCCCCTAGTGCCAGTGTCACCAATTCGTTGGCAGGGCAGTTGCCGGGAGTTTCTTCCATGCAGGCAAGTGGACAACCGGGAGCTGACAATGCGAAAATATTTGTACGTGGTGTAGGTTCATTGACGGAAGGGGGAGCTGCTCCGCTTATTCTTGTGGATGGCGTGGAGCGTTCTTTCTATCAAATGGATCCTAACGAGATAGAATCTATTAATGTATTAAAAGATGCTTCGGCTACGGCTGTATTCGGAGTGCGCGGTGCAAACGGAGTCATATTGGTCACTACTCGCCGGGGAGAAGAAGGAAAGGCCAAAATTTCGATTAGCTCGAATGTCGGCATTCAGATGCCTACCCGTATATTGGATGTGGCAGACAGCTATACAACCGCTTCTTTATTCAGAGAGGCACAACGTAATGACGGAGTTGCAGATGACCAGCTGGCTTTCTCGGAGTATGATATGGAACGTTTTCGTTTGGGGGATTCTCCTATTCTGTATCCCAATGTGAACTGGTATGATTATTTGATGAATAAGGCTGCTGTTCAAACCCAACATAATGTAAGTATTTCCGGAGGAACAAAAGATATCCGTTATTTTGTATCGTTAGGTTTTTTGTTTCAGAATGGTTTGTTTAAACAACTGGACGGGCTTGATTATGATAACAATTACAGCTATACCCGTTATAACTATCGTGCCAATCTTGATGTAAACCTCACACGCACCACTACGTTAAAGTTCGGCATGGGCGGAATTGTAGGCAACCAGCGTGACCCGGGAGGCAGTGGCAATGTATGGAAACAACTTACGTGGTCGTTGCCATTCTCATCTCCGGGAATTGTCGACGGGAAAAAAGTGGTGACACAGAGTACACGTTTTCCCGGAGTTAAAATGGAGAATCAAGTAATTAATGGATTTTATGGCTATGGTTATGACCGCAAAGTCTCGAATAATATGACATTCGATTTGAACTTGTCTCAAAATCTGGATTTTATAACCAAGGGGCTTTCTATTGAAGCGAAAGGGGCATATAATACGGATTACTCTTACATCAAAACCGTACGGGGACATGTGGAAACATATACTCCTTTTTATAAATCCGAAATAGACGGATCGGGACTTGATGTTGAAGACCCTGATTTTGATAAGAGTCTTGTGTATCGGATAACGGGGGAAAATATGATGAAAACTTATGGAACCGGAGATAAAAAACGTGCCCGTGACTGGTATGTGGAAGGAAGCATTCGTTATAATCGCAAATTCGGAGAACATAATGTCGGTGCCTTATTGCTGTACAACCAAAGTAAAAAGTACTATCCTAATTATCCTAACAAGTTTTGGGATGTCCCGACTGCTTATGTTGGCTTGGTAGGCCGTTTGACTTATGATTATAAGTCGAAATATATAGCAGAATTTAATATTGGCTATAATGGTTCCGAGAACTTTGCACCGGATAAACGTTTTGGTACATTCCCTGCAGGTTCTATCGGCTATGTTATAACAGAAGAGAAATTCATTCCTAAAAATGACTTCTTAACCTATCTGAAAGTGCGTGCTTCTGTCGGATTGGTCGGTAATGACAATATGTCCAGTAACCGCTTCCTTTATTTGCCGGACTCTTATTCAATAAATAATTCCGACTGGCTGCAGAAAGCCTATCAGGATAAGAACGGGTATATTTTCGGATTGACGAATACAGCCTATCAGACAGCTGCGAAAGAACTTATGCTGGGAAATTCGAATGTAACCTGGGAAACTGCCTTAAAGCAGAATTACGGTATAGACGCTTATTTCTTCAATGACCGTTTGAAGTTGACATTTGATTATTTCCGGGAAAATCGTCGTGATATTCTGATACAACGCAGCACTGTTCCTTCCTTGATTGCAATGAATGGCATATTACCTGTGGTTAATATGGGTGAAGTCAATAATCAAGGATATGAAGTTGATTTAAAATGGAATGATCGTATTAAGGACTTTTCATATTATATAAATACAAATGTCTCTTATTCTAAAAATAAAATTATTTATCAGGATGAAGTAGAACCGAACGAACCTTATATGTGGCGTACCGGACACGAGGTGGGAGCCCGTTTCGGATATCTGGCACAAGGGTTCTATAATGAGGATGACTTTGATGCGGATGGTAATGTTCGTGCGGATCTGCCGCAACCGCAGGGGAAAAAATATCCCGGTGATATTAAGTTTGCAGATTTGAACGGTGATAATATCATTGATAATGACGACCAGACCAAAATAGGAAACCCTAAACGCCCGGCTTATACGTTCGGTTTAAATTTGGGTGGAGAATATAAAGGCTTTTTTGCTTCCATGAACTGGACGGGAGTAGCCCAGTGTGATATTGAGATGGCAAATGCTTATAAACGTCCTTTTTATGAGGGGCAGGTACTTTATCAATATATGGCTGACGGGCGTTGGACACCTGAAACAGCAGCAACGGCTGTGTATCCCCGTTTGTCCATTGCAAGTTCGACTAACCAAGAGACATCGAGCGTATGGTTGAAAGATGCTTCATACATCAAATTGAAAAATCTGACGATTGGATATAATATTACTCAACAGAAGATTTTAAAAGCTATCGGCGCCTCTAAGTTGACGGTTCAATTTACCGGCTATAATCTCTTGACATTTGACAAATTGAAAGTTTTTGATCCCGAAGGAGAATTGACACGTGATACGAATACGTATCCTATTATGAAAATCTTCAGCTTGGGAGTGAATGTAACTTTTTAAAATGATTATTATGAAAAACAAAAGTTTAATTATTCTATGCGGACTTCTGGCTAGCTTATTCATCGGATGTGAAGACCTGAAGTTCGGTGATAATTTTTTGGAGAAGCCCAATAGTGATGATGTATCTATTGATACGGTGTTTTCTTCTAAAAAGTATGCAGATCAGGCCCTAAACCAGTTTTATAAGAGTTTGTGGGATTTTATGCCTACCTTGAGAGGGTGTCATCCGGAGGGGCTTATTTTGGATGGATATACTGATATAGGATATGCACAACCAATCTCATGGACACGCGGAGACTTTAATTCTTCTTCCAGTTGTATTAACTTTCCCTATTTCCCTTTTCATTCACAGATTACTGAAGTGACGGGAAATCCTTCTTTTGGTATAAGGAAGGCTTATATTTATATTGAAAATGTAGATAAAGTTCCCGATATGACTGATGACGAAAAGCGTATTCGAAAAGCGGAAGCTAAGGTAGTCA
Organism: Bacteroides congonensis; assembly: GCF_900130125.1. Taxonomy (GTDB): domain Bacteria; phylum Bacteroidota; class Bacteroidia; order Bacteroidales; family Bacteroidaceae; genus Bacteroides; species Bacteroides congonensis. The sequence goes on along the minus strand of NZ_FQXY01000006.1, from coordinate 144,480 downwards.
TTGCTTTTCACTATACTCAAATGATTCGTTTCTATGGTGGCATGCCTTGGATAGACCACGCGTATGCGGCAGATGAGATTTTCCAGTTTCCTCGTCTGACGTTGGAGGAAACAGTCAATAAAACAGTTGCGTTGTTGGATGAGGCGGCAACCGATTTGCCTTGGTCTACCACCGCTGAAGAATATGGACATATGACAGCAGCCGCTGCTAAAGCGTTGAAGTTCCGTTTACTCTTATTTGTTGCCAGTCCATTATTTAATAATAAAGTACCCTATTATGACGGACAGGCGGCTACTGAACTTCTGACTTGGTATGGAAATCAGCAGGATAGCCGTTGGGAGGCTGCTTTGGAGGCAGGAAGAGAGTTCTTGCGTCTGAACATGCAGAATGGTGATTATTATCGGATTGAAAATACAGGGAATCCCAGAGAGGACTATGTAAACGGCTATTTTACGAAAGGCAATCAGGAGGTTGTGATGGCTTCTTTCCGTTGGGGAACTTATGATGGCGTAGATAAACCGTTCCGTATGTATGAATCCGGTTATGGTATCCCGCGTGGAAATTATGCGGATATGTTCCAATGGAAGGATGGTTCTACATTCGATTGGAATAATCAGACACACCGTGCGCATCCGTTTTTTGATGAAAAAGGACAGCCGAACCGTGATGTGCGTTTATATGAGAACTTGCTTGTAAATGGTGATAAATGGCAGGGACGGACAGCAGAAGTTTATAAAGGTGGACGCGAAGGATATGGTTCGGGAAGTTCTGTGCAGAAGAAAACTCAATTTGGCTATGGATTCCGCAAGTTTATTCGTGATAAGAAGAATGAGATGAAAGGCAAGCCTTATTCTTGTCCCATGATTCGTATGCCAGAGATTTATTTAAGTATAGCCGAAGCTATGAACCAATTGGGGAAGGCTAACGTGCCCGATGAATTTGAGAAGACCGCTTATGATTATCTGAACCTCGTGCACGAACGTGCAGGGTTGCCGGGAGTAACTTCCGCTAAGGTGCCGCAAGGTGATGCATTGTTGAACTACTTATTGGATGAACGTGCCCGTGAATTCGGACAGGAAGATGTTCGCTACTTTGATATGATGCGTCATAAAAAGGGAGCGGAATGGGCTATACGTCCCATGGAAATGCTGGAAACGACGAAGGTCGGAAGTGGCTTCGAGTATGCAGTGAGTACGCGTGACGATATTAAATATTATTGGAATGAATATTGGTATTTACTGCCATTTCCTGTAAGCGAAATCAATAAGAAATATGGATTGATTCAAAATCCCGGCTGGTAATAAGGTTAATTAAACGATTTGATTATGAATAAATTATTATTTACGATAGGCATGTTATTCATCTCTTCGGTAAGTCTGGTGGCGCAAGAGATGATGAATGGCATTGTGAAAGATGGCTCCGGTAAACCTCTTTCGGGTGTAAAGGTATCAAAGGTAGGAGAATTCAAAAATAACAATGTCACTGATGAAGACGGTTTGTTTTCACTCCTGTTGAAGAAAGGTGATTATATAGAACTGAATTATGCAGATGTAGCAACCAAGCGGATTAAAATCACAGGGGATACCCTGAATTTGGTGTTTGATATCAAGAAAGACGCGGTTGTTGATTTGGGATTTCTAAAGCGGACAGAAGACACCCAAACCCAGTCTGTGACTGCTATTTATGCTGACTTGCTGGAAAAGAACGCGACTTCTCCCGACCGGGTGAATAATGCGCTTTTCGGATTGATATCAGGGCTTCATCTGACTCAAACGGTGGGTTGGGATGCTAATGCCGGCATGAATATACGTGGTCGTGGTGGTTTGGGTAGCGGAGTTCCCTTGGTGTTGGTGGATGGATTTGAACGGGGACTGACTAATATGACAATAGAAGAAATAGAGTCCGTCCAAGTCTTGAAAGATGGTGCCGCTACGGCTTTGATGGGTGCCAGAGGGGCTAATGGAGTAATCTTGGTGAATACAAAAAGGGGTATTTATAATTCGTTTGATGTGGATGTGAACTATCGTCATGGTTTTGATTTTCCTGTCAACCGGCCGGAAATGGCGGATGCTTATACATATGCTATGGCGCAGAACGAAGCGCTGTATTATGATGGTTTGCCGTTACAATACACGAAAAGGGACTTGGAACGGTTTAAGGATGGTACGAATCCGAATTATTATCCGAACGTCAACTGGTATGAAGAGGGTACGAGGAATTTCAGCGAAAACAATCAGTTTAATGTAATGATGCGTGGTGGCGGAAAAAGAGTACGGTATATGGCGTTGTTGGATTATAAGAATAAGTTTGGTTTGTTGAATGAAGATTATACTCACTATTCGGATCGTTATAATTCTCAGATACGGACTTATGAGTTAGGACTGCGTATGAATTTGGATGTGGATATCACTTCCAGCACCCGAATGAAGTTTGGCTTATATGGCATTATTGGGGAAGATAAGCGACCGAATACGGATATTAATACCATCTTCCAGAATTTTTATAAAGTACCTGCCGCTGCATTTCCGGTGAAGACGCTGAATAATAATTGGGGGAGTAATACGCTTTTTAAGATGAATCCGATTGCAGCTATTGCAGATGTGGGATATGTACAGGAAAATCGTCGTATGTTGGAAACAGATATGCGGATTACTCAAGATTTCTCTATGTTCCTGAAGGGGTTGAGTGCGGAAGTGGCTGTCGCTTATGATAATACTGCCACTTTTCAGGATATAGGTAGTAAGACCTATAAGTATGAAGTCGGTTATCTGTCGGAAGAGGGACTCCCTGTAAGTGAGACTTATGGTACGGATAGCAAGGTGCAGATAACCAAGTCTGTATTGTCTGCCCAATTGATACGTGCCAGTGTTGAGGCTAAATTGAATTATGACTATACATCCGGTAAGCATCAGTTGTCGGCTTCGGCTGTCTATCGGCAGGATATGAAAGAGCCGTTGGAAAATAACGCCTCTTACTATCGGCAGAATGTAATGGGATTTGTCGGTTATAATTATGACAACCGTTATATGGTAGATGTTGTCGGTAATTATTATGGTACAAGTGTTCTGTTGAAAGGTGATAAGTTCCGTTTCTATCCGGCTGTTTCTGCCGGTTGGAATCTGGCTAACGAAGATTTCCTGAAAGGGGCTTCTAACTTGGACTTGTTGAAACTTCGGGCTTCTTGGGGACGTTCTGCGGTAGATGAACTTGATTATGGATTGGGGAATTATTTCTGGACAGGGGGTACAGGATATCCTTTCGGAGATGGTATGACAGTAGTCAATGGTTTGAAAGAACAAAGGTTACCTGTATATGGCTTGAATCTGGAGACTGCAGACAAATATAATGTGGGAATAGACTTGCGTTTATGGAAGAACTTCACGGCAACGGCGGAGGTGTACTATGACCATCGTACTAATATTTTAGTTGCTAATAATAATGTGTCCGGCATATTAGGCATCGACCCGCCGAAAGCCTGCATAGGTGAAGTAAAGAGCCGTGGTGTAGAATTGAGTTTGGGATGGACTGGACAACATAAGGAGTTCAATTATTTTGTAAATGCGAATTGGGCATTGAATGATAGTGAGATTGTTGAAAACGGACAGGCCTATCAGCCTTACGACTATTTATATACACGCGGACATAAAGTGGGACAATTGTTCGGATTGGAAGCCGTCGGTTATTTCCGTGATGAAGAGGATATTGCCAAGAGCCCGGAACAAACATTTTCGGTGGTTCGTCCGGGAGATGTGAAATATAAAGACCAGAATGGAGATGGAAGGATAGATAGTGAGGATAGGGTAGCAATCGGCAAGTCTACGACGGTGCCCGAAATGGTGTTCGGCTTGAATCTGGGCTTCGAATATAAAGGCTTTGGAATAGATATGGTCTTTAATGGAGTGAGTGGGCTGACCAAACAATTGAATGTGGCAAATGTACATCAGCCCTTACGTAATGGCAATACCAATATCGCGACTTGGTATTTGAAAGATAAGATTCGTTGGACGGAAGCTATGAAAGATGTTGCCAACGTACCTCGTCTTTCTACATTATCGAATGAAAATAATTATCAGACTAGTACACAATGGATTGAAGATGGCTCATTCTTGAAATTACGTAATCTGAATGTCTATTATAATCTGCCGCAGAAATGGGTAAAAAAGATAAAATTGGATAAACTTCAGATTTATGCTAAGGCTCAGAATGTATTTTCTATAGATAAGATTGATTATTTCAATTGTGAAGATCTGACATTGGGGTATCCGGATTTATTCTCTGTATGTCTGGGTCTGAATATTAACTTTTAAATAAAGATAGTTATGCGAAATATAAAGAACTATGTAGTGGCGGCTTTCGCTCTGTTTTTATTGGATGGATGTGATTTTCTCGATTACGATGAAACTAGCGGAAAAACCAAGGAAGAAGCCTACAGCTATTTTAATAATATGAACTCATCGGTAGCTTATATATATGGCTTCTTGCCGACTGATTTTGGGAGGGTGAGTGATGCGATGATGGAATCTGCTACCGATAATTCTGTCTATACTTGGGAGAATAATAGTATCTATTATATAACCAATGGTATTTGGAGTCCTCTAAAATGTGTCGATGATGGCTGGAGTTTCTGGAACGGAATTCGTAGCGCCAATTTATTCCTTGAAAATTTTGATCCGAAAGTGCTTGAACGTTTTCAGTATAATGAAGATTATGATGAAATGATAGACAAGGCTTCTAAATTTTCTTTGGAAGTCCGTTTCTTGCGTGCGTTTTATTTATTCGAACTGGCTAAACGCTATGGGGATATTCCTTTGATAACACGTACTTATACGCAGGAAGAGATTAATTCTGTACGAAAGACTTCATTTGCGGATGTGATAGATTTCATAGCAAAGGAATGTACAGAGATAACCCGGGAAGGAGGACTGCCGGAAGATGGTGTCAGAGGCGAGACAGGCAGGGTGACCAAAGGTGCGGCACTGGCTTTAAAATCAAGGGCTTTACTGTATGCGGCAAGTGATTTGCATAATCCTGCTCATGACTTGACAAAGTGGGAAGCGGCAGCTAAAGCAGCTTATGAGGTCATCGGTATGAATAAATATCAATTGCCGAAAGTCTCGGCCGACCCCTTGTATTCGGATTTAGGGGGTAATGAGGTTTTGAAATCCAAGCAGTTGATTTTTGAGCGTCGTGCCATTGCAACCACGAATGATTTTGAGTCACGCAATGAACCGATGGGATATGAAGGGGCAGAAGGTGGAAATACTCCTACACAGAATCTGGTGGACGCTTATGAAATGAAGGACGGAACTCCGTTTGACTGGAATAATCCGACGCATGTAGCAAATATGTATTATGATACTGCCAATAAAGAAACTCGTGACCCTCGTTTATACAAAAACGTACTGACCAATGGCTCGATATGGCAGAAGCAAAAGGTGGAGACTTTTGAAGGCGGTAAAAACAAGACATTGGATGGTTCTACGAAAACTGGATATTATCTGCGTAAATATATGAATCCGTCCGTATCACTCGATCCGAATAAACCGAATAAACTGTATCATCACTATGTCTTGTTCCGTTATGCCGAGATATTGTTGAATTATGCAGAAGCTATGAATGAGTGGAAAGGCCCGGATGCTACGGCAGAAGGATGCCCGTTGACGGCACGCGAAGCCTTGAATCAGGTTCGTGATTGTGCTGATATGAAACATGTGACTGAAAATGGAGCGGACTTTACAGCAAAGGTTCGCAATGAACGCCGCATTGAGCTGGCTTTTGAGGGACATCGCTTTTATGATATTCGCCGTTGGAAGATAGCGGGGTTGGATGAAGTTAGGAATATCTATGGGGTAAAGATAAAAAAGAACGGGACTTCTCTGTCTTATGAAAAGGTCTTGTTGCAGCAAATGCATTGGGAGGATAAGATGTATTTGTTCCCATATCCCCAAAATGAAATTTATATGAATGCCGATTTGGGGCAAAACCCGGGATGGAGTAATGGTAATTAATTCAAATTGAATCAGTATGAATACAAAAATATTTAGTTTATTATTTTTGCTGGGTGTGCTCATGACTGCCTGCAATGATGATAAGATTATTTTCTTTGAGAATCATGTCAAGGAAGAGGATAATGGCGGAAGTGAAACATCAGTTCCAAGACTGTTTGAAGTAATCAATCTTGATTATCCCGGTTTGGAGCAAGTGAAAGCATATTGTGAAAAGAAAGATTATAACTCCGCCACTTCGACATTGTTGGAATACTATCGCAACAGGGAGGACGTGATTAATCCTAATCTTAAGAATCTGACGTCTATTGGTGATTTCAATAAAAATATTGCTGACCAGGCTTTAGAATATCGTTTTTATGTAAAAGATAAATACGAGTCAAAAGATGCAGCAGGAAAAGAAACGTACGTCCTGTTTAAACAAGAAGATGGAATAAACTGGAATTATGTCCCTGATAAGTTTAAGGGAGATGCTGAATTTGTTTATCAGTTGCATCGTCACCAGTGGATGATATATCAGGCAGAGGCATATTCGGTTACTCATGATGAGAAATATGTCAAATCATGGATAGAGGTTTATGGTGATTGGTTGAAAACGTTTCCTTGCCCTGAAGGGAAAGTCGATAAAAGCAAAAATGTGGAATGGTATGGACTTCAACCGGCTCATCGAATACAGGCACAGCTTGATATGATGCCTTATTTTATTCAATCGGAGAATTTTACTCCTGAATGGCTTTCTACATTCTTAGTCGCACTTTCGGACGGGGTGGAATGTATTCGTAAGAATTATTATAAAGAAACTAATATTCTTATTACTCAGGTGGAGAGTGTTCTTTCTGCAGGAATATTAATGCCGGAATTTAAGAAAGCAGGCGAATGGTTGAATGAAGGTACAGAGAAAATCACTGAGCAGGTAGAATCACAATTCCTGGACGATGGAGTACATGTAGAATTGACCCCGGGCTATCATATAGAGGCTGTTTATGCTTGCAATAAGCTTTATAATATGGCACAAGTCAACAATAAAGTAGGGTATTTCCCGAGCAATTATGTCAGCTTGTTAAAGAAAGCCGCCCGCTTCGTAATGGATATTACATATCCCGATTATTCTTTTGATAATTTTAATGATACAGGTGCCAGTTCATGGACTAAAAGTGTACTGTTAGGTAATTTCCGTAGATATATGGCTATGTTCCCTGATGATAAGGAGATAGAATGGATGGCAACTGAAGGGAGACAGGGAAAGCGACCGGAAGAATTAATCCAGCTCTATAAGGATGGAGGTTATTATATGTTGCGTAACAAATGGGCGCCGGATGCAACAATGATGGTTTTGAAAAATAACAATAATCCTAAGAATTATGTGCACTGTCAGCCGGATAACGGAACCTTTAGTTTATATCGTGACGGACGTAATTTCTTGCCGGATGCAGGTTTCTTTACTTATGGAGGAGATAAAGAAAGTGATAATTTGCGTAAACAATATCGGGCAACAACCATGCATAATACAATGACCAAAAATGCGGCTACTATAGCAGATGGTTATATGAACGGAAAATTCTTGCTGCAAGAAAGCAAAGATAATATTGATGTGCTTGTAACGGAAAATAAGTCTTATGGTGACTTGACACACCGTCGTGCTGTATTCTTTGTAAACAAGACATTTTTTGTTTTGGTGGATGAGGGGTATGATGTGGGCAAAACTACTCCTACGGTTGATGTGACTTTTAATTTGGGTTATGCGAGTGATGTTGTTATTGATGACGATAATGCAAACTTCCAATATGGCGCTTATACAAAATTTAAAGATAATAATAATATGTATTTTAAGACTTTTGTTGAAACAACTACTGGATATGCTTATAAATGGAACACTAATTACTCGTCTAGTAAACAGAATGAAAAAACACTTCAACGCAAATGGTATCGGGTGAGTATAACCAAACCGATGGGAGGTGCAGCACGTTTTATTACGGTAATCTATCCGTTTACGAATGAGTCTGAACGTGCAAACTTGAATATTAGTGCTAAATTTACAGATAATACAGGTGCAACTCCCGGCACATTCCATGCTGATGGTGCTTCTGTAGAAGTTTTCGCAGGTGGTACAAAGTACGATTTATCTTATAAATTAAAATAGTTTTTTTATTTTGATGTATCATAGGTAAAAGTTTGGATATAGAGATGAATTTGTAATTTGGCTCTTTTTTCAGGTAACTGAAATGGTATGGGATTGATTATTTTTTGATGTAATCCCATATCATTTCTTTTATGGTACGTAAAGTTATTAAAATTTCATTTTTTGTTAGTTAAGTATTTTATTTAGCCTATCTTTGCCCATACAGATAGCTCCAATAATCATATCATTATGAAAACACGAAGAATAAAAACAATCCTTCTTTTTTTATCAACAATGCCATTTATAGGCATTTATGCCCAATCGATATATTACGTTTCTCCTCATGCATCATCTGGTGGAGATGGCAGTCAGGCAACTCCTTTTCATGTCATTCATGAAGCAGTGGAAAAAGCTCGAAAGGATAAGAACTGCACTACTATTTATTTGAGGGAAGGGAAATATATATTAGATAGCCCCTTGGTGCTGACCTCTGCTGATGGAAATGATTCGAAAGAATTAATAATAAAGAATTATCCAGGTGAGAAAGCTATAATATCAAGCGGAATTACCTTGGACTTGAAATGGGAAAAGTACAAAAATGGTATCATGCGGGCTGCGGTGAAAGGGAATCCGGTTATGGATATGCTTATCGTAAACGGAGATTTGAGGTCTATGGCACGTTATCCTGATTATGATAAAACTGCTGTTCGTTTTAATGGTACATCTGCTTTGGCAACAGCACCGGAACGAGTGAAAAAATGGAAGAATCCGGAAGGAGGTTACCTTCATGCTATGCATAGTCATGATTGGGGTGATTTTCATTATCGCATTACAGGTAAGAATGAAAAGGGAGAGTTGCAACTGGAAGGCGGTTGGCAGAACAACCGTCCTATGGGAATCCATCGTGAAAACAGGATGGTAGAGAATATCTTTGAAGAACTGGATGCTCCGGGAGAATGGTACTATGATAAAAAAGAAGGCTGGTTGTATTATTATCCTTTGCCCGATGAAAATATAAACGAACTGACGTTTGAAACTCCTCAACTTAAAAACTTGATTGAATTGGCGGGCACTTCATCCTATCCGGTGAAGAACATAACCATTGAAGGAATAGAACTGACGCAAACGATACGGACATTTATGGAACCTTACGAGCCCTTGCTCCGTTCGGACTGGACGATATACCGGGGAGGAGCCATTATTTTCAGGGGAACGGAAAAATGTGCCTTGCGTGATTGCTATGTCCATCATGTCGGAGGAAACGGTGTCTTTTTTGATAAATATAACCGTTATTCGGCAGTGACCGGTTCTTTCCTGACTTCTATTGGAGCCAGTGCCATCTGCTTTGTTGGAGATGTGGCGGGAGTTCGTTCACCAAGTTTTAGGTACGGGGGATTTGTTCCTTTGGATAAAATAGATACTACTAAAGGTCCTCAGAATGACAATCATCCTGCTTATTGTGAGGTTTATGATAATTTGATATGTACTATCGGTTTGTTTGAAAAGCAGATTACAGGAGTGGAACTTTCCATGTGCCGTAACATTACAGTTAGTCATAATAGTATTTACGATACTCCCCGTGCTGGGATTAACATCAGCGAAGGTACTTGGGGCGGACATATTATCGAATATAACGATATTTTTAACACCGTAAAAGAAACGGGTGACCATGGAACTATCAACTCTTGGGGACGTGACCGTTTTTGGCATCCGAATTATAATGTAATGACGCAAATTACGGATGAAAATCCAGCATTGATTTTGGCAGATGTAGTCGAACCTATCATTATCCGTCATAATCGGTTGCGTTGTGATAGAGGATGGGATATAGATTTGGATGATGGCTCCAGTAATTATCAAATATACAATAATCTTTGTTTGAATGGTGGTATTAAACTGCGTGAAGGTTTTTATCGGACTGTTGAAAATAATATTATCATTAATAATACGCTTCACCCGCATTTGTGGTTTAAAAATAGCGGAGATGTTTTTTCACGTAATATTGTAATGACCAAATATAAACCTATAAGAGTGTATGGCTGGGGCAGGGAAGTAGACTATAATATCTTTACAGACAGTTTGTCGTATCTTGCGGCTCGCCAACTTGGTGGAGATGCTTATTCTATAGTAGCTGCAATCAGGTTTATAGATACTGCGAAAGGTGATTTTAATGTAGCAGACGATTCTGAAGCGATAATTAAAGGAGGTTTCCGTAATTTTCCAATGAATAATTTCGGAGTGTTGTCTTCTCGTTTGAAACAGCTGGCTGAAAGGCCTGTTATGCCCGTTCCGCTTGTGGCAGGTCATATTACGGATACTAAGACGATGCTTTGGAAAGGGGTAACGTTTAAGAATCTGGATACATTGGAAGAACGCTCCGCTACCGGTATGGACACGGAACGGGGAGTTTATGTCGTTTCAGTAGATGCCCTAGGTAGTCCGGTCAGAGATTTTATTGCTCCGAATGACGCTATTCTTAGTGTAAATGGAAAGCTTGTCAATAATTTAACTGACATGAAAGAGGCGTTGAAACATGCGGATACACGCAAAAAGGTAGAGCTTGTTATCTTTAGAAATCAAAAGGAACATAAAACTGTTATTCCTCTTTGATTTTATATATGTCTTTACTTGATACTGTTAGTATCACTTTTGTACCGCTACACTCTCATTTCCATAACGGTCTACGGCTGTAACAGCGAAATGCTTTTTCGCATTCCAAGGTAGGATAGGGGCATAGATATAACTTGTCTCCCTGATATTCTGCGCTACGATATTTTCTGGTCGGCTGGTGTCTACCGGATACTCATTGGAAGCGTAAATCACATACATCGGATTATTATGCGGATCATTATCAGTAGCAGCCTGCCACTTTAATTCTGTATATCCATGGTCGATATCAGTTACTTTCAGTTCGGTTGGAGTTGTGGGCGGCACATTATCCAACCAGGGCATTGGTGGCTGTAAAGCCGGATATGCATAGAAGTTTTCGGCTAATTCATCATAAATACCTTGTGTATTTTCCATGAGATACTTTACCCGGTAGTGTGCTTCACCCGCCAGTTTATGACTGCGGATGAAATTCATCTGACGGTCTATCTCGTCACGCGTCCATTTTCCTTCGTCGGGATGAAGGAAATAAATGCCGAGCCCCGGAATCACCTGTCGTCCATTACTCTGTTCTTGCCAGTCGAGGGCAAAAGGATAGAAACTATTCCCTTGGAAATACATCATCGGATATATCTGATCCATGATGCCTTCTCCGAGCCATCCTTGCGGGTCTTGATAAACGGTATGAAAAGCATTCCACCCACGGGAAGGGTAACGTGAAGTATCACGATATTTTCCTACCGGGCTGGCACTTAGCTTCACCCACGGTTTCATCGCTTTTACACCCTTATATATATAGCGTACGATTTCTGAAATATTATCCCGTCGCCACTGTTCTACTGTACGACCTTTGCCATATCGGCGGAAGTCGTACTTGTCGGGAAAGAGAGGAGCATTCTCGGGATAACGCAGGTAATCGAAATGCACTCCGTCAATATCATAGCGGCTTACGACTTCCCGCACCAGTTTCATCAGATACTCTTTAGTTCCCGGATGTCCAGGATTCAGGAAATATTCATTCTTATACGGTACGCAAATATCTTTCATCCGCTTGGTGACGGACTGGCTGCCGAGAGAAGCAACGTGTTTCCTGTTTCCTAGCGGAATAGTCACCATCCAGGCATGGCACTCCATGCCCCGCTTGTGACATTCCTCAATGGCAAAGGCGAGCGGGTCATATCCGGGATTTCCGCCGGATTTCCCTGTCAGGATAGAGTTGAAAGGTTCGATAGACGAGGGATATAGCACATCCCCGCGTGTACGTGTCTGAAACAGGACGGTATTGAAGTTAGCAGCTTTCAGTTTATCGAGAATATCTACGAGTTCTTCCTTCTGTTTGCGGATACTTTGCGGACTTACAGCACGTGTACGAGGCCAGTCGAGACCATATAAAGCTGTGAGCCATGCGGCACGGACTTCATACTTGGGCTGTGCAGCCATCGGGAGTAAAGGAAACAAAAGTGAAAGAATGAAAATAGATAGGCGCATATTCTTTATTTTTTGTTTTAAATCCCTGCAAAGTTAGTAAAAGTGTCGGTATTGTTGGGCTATTTCGTGAGATTATGTTACATTTGCCAAGCTAAAAAACGACACACTATGATTACATTTACTCTATGCCTGCTTGCATTGATAGTAGGCTATTTTACGTATGGACGCCTGATGGAGCGCGTCTTTGGTCCGGATGACCGTAAAACACCGGCACTAACCAAGGCTGATGGAGTGGACTATATCCCTTTACCAACCTGGAAGATTTTCATGATTCAATTCCTTAATATTGCAGGATTAGGCCCGATTTTCGGGGCAATTATGGGAGCGAAATTCGGAACATCTTCTTATTTATGGATAGTATTGGGAAGTATTTTTGCAGGTGCGGTACACGATTATTTTGCCGGAATGCTTTCTTTGCGTAATGGCGGTGAAAGTTTGCCTGAAATCATCGGCCGTTATTTAGGGCTTACAACGAAACAGATAATGAGGGGATTTACCGTTATCCTGATGATTTTGGTAGGTTCGGTGTTTGTGGCCGGCCCTGCCGGACTGCTGGCCAAACTTACACCGGAAAGTCTGGATGCCACGTTTTGGATTATCGTTGTGTTTGCCTATTATATTTTGGCAACTTTATTGCCTGTAGATAAAATCATTGGTAAAATCTATCCGCTGTTTGCGGTGGCGCTACTGTTTATGGCAGTAGGTATCCTGGTGATGCTTTACGTTCATCATCCTGCCTTGCCGGAACTGTGGGATGGGTTACAAAATACAAATCCCGAAGCGAGCGAGCTTCCTATTTTCCCGATTATGTTTGTGAGTATTGCTTGCGGGGCAATTTCCGGTTTCCACGCTACGCAAAGTCCTTTGATGGCACGTTGCATGACTTCGGAACGTCACGGTCGCCCGGTGTTCTACGGTGCGATGATTACCGAAGGTATTGTCGCCCTTATTTGGGCTGCCGCCGCTACTTACTTCTTCCATGAGAACGGGATGGGAGAGAGTAATGCTTCGGTTATAGTGGATGCCATTACAAAAGAATGGCTCGGAACAGTTGGCGGAGTGCTCGCTATCTTGGGAGTGATTGCCGCACCAATTACTTCGGGAGATACGGCTTTCCGTTCCGCCCGTCTGATTGTGGCGGATTTCCTGGGACTGGAACAAAAAAGTATGCGTCGTCGTTTATACATCTGCATTCCGATGTTCGTAGTTGCTATCGGTCTGCTTTTGTATAGCTTACGTGATGCGAACGGATTTAATATGATATGGCGTTATTTCGCTTGGGCTAACCAGACGTTGGCTGTGTTTACCCTATGGGCTATAACAGTATTTTTAGCGGTATCCAAGAAACCTTATATCATTACTTTGATACCGGCATTGTTTATGACAAGTGTATGTTCTACTTATATATGTATTGCTCCTGAAGGCTTGGGACTTTCGCACGTAATTTCTTATAGCGTTGGTATAGCGTGTGTGGTGATTGCGGCAGTTTGGTTCTACGTCTGGCTGGGCAAACAGAAAACAAGAAAATTATCAGAATGAAGAAAATAAAGAAATCGACGGGAGTTGCGCTTGCATTCCTTATTTATGTATCAGTAACTGCGGCTTATTTGTTGCCGCGTAACACTGAAGTTGGTCTGACAGAGAAAATACTGACGGTGGCCGTATCTTATGTCATTGTCTTCCTCCTCTGGTTGGTACTCCGGAAAAAGGAACAAATGCGTGAACGCCGCAAAAAAGACGAACAATCTATTCACTTAAAAAAGTAAGTTTATGAAGAAATTAGCTTTGGCTCTTTGCTTATTGGCAGTCTCTCTCACTGCACAGGCACAATTTGAGAAAGGAACTACGATTATTAATCCTTCATTGTCGGGATTGGACTTTTCGTATAGTAAAAATGATAAAGCAAAATTTGGCCTTGGTGCACAAGTCGGTACGTTCTTTGCCGAAGGTATTGCCTTGATGGTAAATGCCGGAGCCGACTGGTCGAAACCGGTAGACGAGTACACATTGGGTACGGGAGTACGTTTCTACTTTAACAAAACTGGTATTTATCTGGGTGGCGGACTTGACTGGAACCGTTTCCGTTGGAGTGGCGGCAAGCATCAGACAGACTGGGGATTGGGTATCGAAGCCGGATATGCTTATTTCCTCTCCCGTACAGTGACTATCGAACCTGCCGTTTATTATAAATGGCGTTTCAACGACGGTGATATGTCACGTTTCGGTGTTAAGATAGGATTCGGATTTTACTTGTAAGAGAGAAACCTGATAGAATACAAAATAATAAGCCCTTGTAGAAGCTATATTTCCACAAGGGCTTTATTTATTAGAGTCAGGTTTGATACTCTTTACAGCAATAAACGTTGCTTATCTTAGTTTTTCTTTCAAAAACTGCCCCGTATAGCTTGCTCCGCAAGCAGCCACTTCTTCGGGAGTACCTACGGCTACGATGTTTCCACCTTTGTCTCCGCCTTCGGGACCGAGGTCGATTACATAATCGGCACATTTGATAACGTCCATATTGTGCTCGATAATAACGATGCTGTGTCCCCGACGAATTAGTGCGTCGAAAGCATCCAGCAATTTGCGGATATCATGGAAGTGCAATCCCGTAGTCGGTTCGTCAAAGATGAACATGGTAGGGTCTGCTTTCTCCTGGCTTAAATAGAATGCCAGTTTCACGCGCTGGTTCTCACCGCCGGAAAGGGTGGAAGAGGATTGTCCCAGTTTGATATATCCTAATCCTACGTCCTGTAATGGGAGCAGCTTCTTCACTATTTTCTTCTGTCCATGTTCATTGAAGAATTCAATAGCCTGGTTCACGGTCATTTCCAATACATCATAGATACTTTTATCATGGAATTTCACTTCCAATGTGTCGGACTTGAAACGTTTTCCGTGGCAGGATTCACATTCCAGTACCAGGTCTGCCATGAACTGCATCTCTACGGTGATTGTTCCGTCACCCTTACATTCTTCGCAACGTCCGCCTTCGCTGTTAAAACTGAAGAATCCGGCTGTATAACCCATTTGTTTGGCTAAAGGCTGCTCAGACCATAGTTTACGGATTTCATCATATGCCTTGATATAAGTCACCGGGTTGGAACGTGATGATTTGCCAATCGGGTTCTGGTCTACAAATTCTACATTCCTCAGGTCGCGCAGGCTACCACCGATAGAGGAGAATTCTCCCGGACGGTCACTACATTCATCCAGTTCACGCTTCAGTGCCCGGAAGAAAATATCCCGTACCAGCGTACTCTTGCCGGAACCGGAAACTCCGGTAACAACTGTCATTACGTTAAGCGGGAAACGGGCGTCCACACCCTTCAGGTTATTTTCGCGCGCGCCTTTTAATTCTATATAATTGTTCCACGGACGGCGATGTTCGGGAACGGGAATTTCTTCTTCTCCCAAGAGATAACGCACCGTGTGGCTGTTACTTCCTTTTTTCAAGTCTTTCATGTCGCCTTGATAAACGACTTTTCCCCCCAAACGTCCGGCATTAGGGCCTATGTCGATGATGTAATCTGCGGCACGGATAATCTCTTCGTCATGTTCCACGACTACTACTGTGTTGCCTAACTGTTGTAGTTGGCGTAATACATAAATCAACCGATCCGTGTCACGACTGTGAAGGCCGATACTTGGCTCATCGAGGATATAAAGGCTACCTACAAGGCTGCTTCCCAATGATGTTGCCAAATTGATACGCTGGCTTTCTCCACCGGAGAGGGAATTGCTTAAACGGTTCAAGGTCAGGTAACCCAAACCTACATCAATCAGGAAGTGGATACGGTTGTTGATTTCAATAAGGATACGGCGGGCTACGTCGCTGTCGTGCTCGTTGAGTTCCAGACCGTCAAAGAACTGCTTTAATTCCGTGATTGGCAAATCTACCAGTTCGGAGATATTCTTACCTCCGACCCGTACATATCCGGCTTCCGGTTTCAGACGTGTGCCGTGACATTTCGGACAAAGCGTCTTTCCCCGATAACGTGCAAGCATCACACGATATTGTATTTTGTATTGATTCTCTTCCAACATCTTGAAAAAATCGTTGATGCCGTGGAAGTACTGGTTACCTTCCCAAAGCAGACGACGTTGTGCATCCGTCAACTCAAAATAAGGCGTGAAAATCGGGAAATCGAACTTTTCCGCATTATGGATGAGTTCTTCTTTCCATTCTCCCATCTTCTCGCCGCGCCAGCATACAATAGCTCCTTCGTATACGGATAAAGAACGGTTCGGCACAACCAAATGCTCGTCGATACCGATCACTTTGCCGAATCCTTCGCAGGTAGGGCAGGCGCCGATAGGAGAGTTGAACGAAAACATCTGGTCGTTCGGCTCTTCAAAGACGATGCCGTCCGCTTCGAATTTCGTGCTGAAAGTGTGTAGCTTCGTTGTTCCGTCCGAAAGATAGAAACGTAACATACAGGTTCCGTCACCTTCATACATGGCTGTTTCGGCAGAGTCGGTCAACCGGCTCATGGCATCCTTGGTGTTGGCTACCGCCATACGGTCTACCAGCAGATAGACTTTATCACCTGCCACGGGTGTATATTCATCTATACGTTTCATTTCACCGTTCACTTCGATACGGTTGAAACCCTGTTTCAGGTCTATTTCCAACTGTTGTTGCAGGGTGCGGTCTTCACGCAGACGGATTGGTGTCAGCACCGTATATCTTGTACCTTCCGGATACGAGAGCATGCAGTTGACAATATCTTCCGTCGAATGTTTCTTCACTTCCTGTCCGCTGACGGGGCTGTATGTTTTCCCCACGCGGGAATACAACAGGCGGAGATATTCATAAATCTCAGTCGAAGTCCCCACTGTAGAACGCGGGTTGCGGCTATTCACTTTCTGCTCGATGGCAATGGCGGGCGGAATCCCTTTGATAAAGTCACATTCCGGCTTGCTCATTCGCCCCAGAAACTGGCGCGCATAGCTGCTCAAACTTTCTACATAGCGGCGTTGTCCCTCTGCATAGAGGGTATCAAAAGCGAGGGAAGATTTGCCGGAACCCGATAATCCGGTGATTACAACAAGTTTGTTGCGTGGTATATCTACATCGATGTTTTTCAGGTTGTTTACTCGTGCACCCTTAATCGAAATATAGTTATTTTCTGACATAAAATACTCCTTGTTTTATGGTAGTCGGCAAAGTTAGCGAATTTATCGGGAGTTTGTATTATCTTTGCGTCACATTATTACGATTTAAGAATATTATGAAGCTGAAAAACTATCTTTTACTTTTAGCTCTTCTTCTTGCGGTAGGAGTGAGGGCGCAGGTGCCAACCGGCAATAAATATCCCAAACGTGAATTTCGTGCAGCATGGATACAGGCTGTCAACGGGCAGTTCCGGGGGATTCCTACCGAACGGCTGAAACAGACATTGATTAGTCAGTTGAACTCTCTCCAGGGAGCCGGCATTAATGCTATCATCTTTCAGGTACGTCCCGAAGCGGATGCACTGTACGCTTCACAACATGAACCGTGGAGCCGTTTCCTGACCGGAACGCAAGGACAGATTCCTTCTCCTATGTGGGATCCGATGCAGTTTATGATTGAAGAATGCCAGAAAAGGAATATGGAGTTTCATGCCTGGATTAATCCTTATCGTGTGAAGACTTCGTTGAAGAATCAGTTGGCACCGGAACATATTTACCACCAGCACCCTGAATGGTTCGTTACTTATGGCGATCAGCTATACTTCGACCCGGCACTTCCCGAAAGCCGGGAATACATCTGTAAGATCGTGACCGATATCGTGTCCCGCTATGATGTGGATGCTATCCATATGGATGATTATTTTTATCCTTATCCGGTGAAAGGATTGGACTTTCCGGATGATGCGAGCTTTGCCCGTTATGGGGGCGGATTCACGAACAAGGCTGACTGGCGTCGTAGTAATGTCAATGTGTTGATAAAGAAGCTTCACGAGACTATCCGCGGGATAAAGCCGTGGGTGAAGTTCGGTATCAGTCCGTTTGGTATTTATCGTAATCAGAAGAGCGATCCGTTGGGAAGTAATACGAACGGTTTGCAGAATTATGATGATTTGTATGCCGATGTCCTGCTTTGGGCACGTGAGGGATGGATTGATTATAATATTCCGCAGATATATTGGGAAATCGGTCATAAGGCAGCCGATTATGAGACGTTGGTGAAATGGTGGGCTACCCATTCGGAAAACCGTCCGTTGTTTATCGGTCAGTCTGTGCCGAACACTATCCAGCATGCCGACCCGCAGAATCCTTCCATCAACCAGCTTCCACGAAAGATGGCTTTGCAGCGTGCTTATCAGACGATTGGCGGTAGCTGCCAATGGTATGCGTCGGCTGTTGTCGAAAATCAGGGAAGATACCGTGATGCTTTAGTGAGTGAATATCATAAATATCCTGCATTGATTCCTGTCTTTGACTTTATGGATGACAAGGCTCCGGGCAAAGTGCGCAAGATGAAAAAGGTATGGACAGAAGATGGTTATGTCCTTTTTTGGACTGCTCCGAAAGCAGAAACAGAAATGGATAAGGCTGTCCAATATGTAGTGTACCGCTTTGGCGGAAAAGAAAAAGTGAACCTTGACGACCCTTCGCATATTGTAGCTATCACCCGCAATCCTTTCTACAAACTTCCATACGAAACTGGAAAAACGAAACACCGTTATGTGGTAACGGCTTTGGATCGCCTTCATAATGAATCGAAGTCTGTAAGTAAGAAAGTGAAGCTTTAGTAAAGCAGCAATCCTGCAATACCGCAGGCAATAATCATCAGAATCGGATTTGCTTTATATTTTCTTGTTCCGATAAAAGCTATCAGGAATATAATGACGCTGATAACGAACGAATAAGTGTCTTCCGTAGGTGAACCGAAATTCTCTACATTCATTAATACCAGTGCGGCAGAAGCCAGTAGTCCTACGACTGCTGGTCGCAGCCCGCTGAAGATGGATTCTACTACCGGATGTTTCTGGTATTTCAGAAAGAATTTACTGATAGTCAGCATTAAGATAAAAGAGGGGAAAACTACCGCAAAAGTGGCAATGATAGAACCCCAAACGCTGCCTGTCGAAGTAAACCCAACATAGGTCGCTGCATTGATACCTATCGGCCCCGGTGTCATCTGACTGATGGCGACTATATCTGTGAACTCCTGCGAACTTACCCATCCGTAGCGGGTTACCACCTCGCCTTGAATCATGGAAAGCATGGCATAACCGCCACCGAAGCCGAAAAGTCCGATTTTGAAAAATGTATAGAATAACTGTATGTAAATCATGTGATTAATAATTTATTATATAATAATCCGTGCCTTCTCAACTCTCCGTTCTCAACTCTCAACTTTTCTTAATTTTCCCCAAAGGAAACCACCTACACCCGCAGCAATAATAATCCAGATCGGCGAGAAGCCCAGCAGCCAGATAAGCAGTGCTGAAACAACGGGAATCCACAGATTGTAGCGGTTGATTTTGGCTGACCGCCCCATTGTAAAGGTCGGTGCGGCGATAAGTGCCACTACTGCCGGACGGATACCTTTGAAGATACGCTCCACTATCGGATTATCCTTAAAACTATGAAAGAACAGGGCGATAGCCAATATAATAATGAAAGAAGGAAGAATCGTTCCTAATGCCGTGACAATGCTTCCCCGGATGCCGCGCAACTTATATCCTATAAAAATGGAAATATTAACCGCCAGGATGCCGGGGGCGGACTGGGAGATGGCCAACAGGTCGATAAAGTCTTCCTGCGCTATCCATTTCCGCTTGGTCACAATTTCATTTTCGATGAGTGGTACCATTGCATACCCGCCGCCAATGGTAAAAGCGCCTATTTTAAAAAAGATTCCAAATGATTCGAGATAAATGTTCATTCTTCTTTTTCTCCTTCTTCTTTGTTTGTTACTGCTTTTTTTGTTTTGAAGTATTGACTGGGACTTACGTTGTAATGCTTCTTGAATACTTCACGGAAGTACTTGGCATCACTGAATCCTGTCATCTCCGCTATTTCCGTTATGCTGTGTGCGTCTTCTTTGAGTAATTTTACGGCACGTTTCAGGCGAATCAGCCGGATGTAATCTCCGGGTGACTGGTCGGTCAGTGCTCTTAGTTTATTGTAGAAACTGGTACGGCTCATACCCATCAGGCTACAAAGCACATCTACTGTAAGAGCTGGGTTATCTATGTTGTCTTCCACATTCTTCTTGACACTTGCGATGAACTTCCAGTCAATATCCTGTGAACAATTGATGCAATCTTCATCGTTCTCTTCGTCTTCCAGATCCAGGCTTGCATACTTGCTGCGCAAAAGGGCGCGGTTTGCCAGCAGATTGGATATATTTGCCTTTAGAATACCAATATTGAACGGTTTCACTACATACTCGTCTGCGCCGATGTTAAGTCCTGCAAGAATATCCTTCTCGTTGTTGAGAGCCGTCAGCAGGATAACAGGGATGTGTGATGTCTCGATATTGTTCTTGATAACTTTGCACAACTCATCCCCCCGCATTTCCGGCATCATGATGTCGGAGATAACCAGTTCCGGTTTATATTCGGGAATAATAGTCAACGCTTCTTTTCCGTTGGAACAAACCTGGATGGTATAGTCTCCGGATAATGTTTGTGATAGGTAGTTACGTAACTCATCGTTATCTTCCACAATTAAGACTCGTTGGTGACCTGCATTTTCTTTCTTTTGCGCTGTTTCATAAATCTCAGGGGATGGAGCTACATCATTGTTGAGGCTTTTGATTTCCTGGCGTTGCTTGCTTGGAGTCGCCAGGTGCGCTTTCCGATAAAGTTTACTGTTTTTCGGGAAAGTGATTTTAATTACGGA
The DNA here is from genome assembly GCF_900130125.1 of Bacteroides congonensis. Taxonomy (GTDB): domain Bacteria; phylum Bacteroidota; class Bacteroidia; order Bacteroidales; family Bacteroidaceae; genus Bacteroides; species Bacteroides congonensis. Next base: position 123,417 of record NZ_FQXY01000006.1, on the reverse strand, counting down.
ACCCTGATTCTCCACACTAGACAGGTTAATCTTTCCTTTGTGCAACCGGACTAATTTCCATACGAGCATCAGTCCGATACCGCTACCGGTCACTTTGGAATTGATGGCGTTACTGCCGCGGAAATGAAGTTTGAACAATTTGCTTTGTTCGCTGGCCGGAATACCGATACCTGTATCCCTGACTTCCACGCTCCACGAATCGGACGTCTCTGAAACGAAAACCTGCACGTTTCCATTTTCCGGTGTATATTTCAATGCGTTTGAAATGATATTCTTGAAGATAGATTCCATCTTCTCCTTGTCAAACCAGACATTCATGTACCTGAAATTACTTTCATAGGTGAAGTTGATATGTTTGATATTGGCATACTGCTGGAATGCGTTGAATATTTCACTCATGAACGTGTTGAGTTCATGTTCCGAAATATATAGCTCGGAAGAATATACGTCCGCTCTTTCGAAATTGATAAGATTAGTCGTGAGACGTAACAGAGAGTTTACGTTACGTAAAGCCGTATTCATATTCGAAATGCCTTCCTTGCTTAATGTCTCTTTTTCGCGAAGTTCTTCTAAAGGTGCTTTGATCAGCGTCAATGGAGTGCGGATGTCATGTGCCGTATTGATGAAGAAGTGTATTTTCTCGTCGGAAACTTTACGCTGCTTTCTTAAAATAAGGATACGCAATAGAATGGCGGCAATGAGGAAAAGTATACCTGCATATAACAGCATCGCCCAGAACGTCAACCAGAATGGTTGGGCAATGATAATATCCATGTTTCTCTCTTCGAGTACGATACGCTTGTCTTCATTAGAGATGGTGCGTACTTTCAGTGTGTATGTTCCCGGTGCAAGGTTGGTGTAACGGATTATACTTTCACTGCTGGGCTTGCTCCATTCTTCGTAGAATCCTTCCAGTTTCCAGGAATAAAGGATGTTGGAAGGATAATCGTAGTTGATGGAAGAAACCTTCAAGGAGAAAATATTCTGATTGTATTTCAATTCCAGTACTTTGGTATCATTGATACTTTCTTTCAGCGGAGAATTTTCATCTCCCGGATAAATAGTCTGATAGAAAAGCTTGAAGTCACTGAAAATCATCTTGGACGAATAGCTTCTGGGTAATTTCATGTCTTTATGAAATTCGATTGCTCCGTCAGAACTTCCGAAGACAAAGTTATTGTTTTTGCGTAATACGCCCGACAACGCATTGAAGTGCGTAGTCATCAATCCCATATCTTCCGTCCAGTTATAAAATTTCTTTTGTTCCGGATAGAAACTCGTCAGTCCGCTCTCTGTACCCATTAATATCTCTTTATCCGCATCCGACAATATGGTATAGATATTATTGGATATCAAAGCGCAGTTCTCCGAGTAGTAATGAGTGAACAGCTTTTTATTAAAATCGTAGATCAAGAGTCCTGAACCGCTTGTACCTATATATAATGACCCGTTCTTTGTCTGATACAGTGAGTAGATATAGGTTGATTCTACCGGCAGCTTGATGCGTTCCCATTTTCCGGATTCCTTGTCCAATAGATATAGCCCCGTGGCACTACCTATCCACATGCTTTTATCATCTTTTTCGACGATGGCGGTGACAGAGTTCAAGCCCGGGTAAAACCGTACATCCTGTGTTTCCAGGCGGATACGTTTCAGGTTGTAAAATCCGCCGGACCAGATGTATCCTTGTGAATCCATGCGGATATCACGAATATATTTGTCAGGCCGCATGCTGGTTTGGGTGTATAGCGGCGGCATGAAATAACTGACTTTAAATGACTTCTTGTCTATTTGGTAAGCACCGGAAGAATAACCGCCTGCCCAAATAGTCCCGGGAGCTACTTCACAAAGGGTGAGGAATATATGGCTCTTATTTTCTTGTGACTTTTCAAATGAACTGAGCACCGAACGCCACTGTCCGGTTTTTGAATTTAAAAAGCTGATACCGTTGTTCGTCGCGAACCATAAATCTCCGTCGCTGTCTTCAATGATTGCATTTACCTGGTCATTGATTAAGGACTGCTTGTTTCCTATGGAGTGTTTTATCCATTTATAACTGGAGTAACGGTTGTTTTGTATGGTTATTCCAATAGGATAATTTGCCAGCCAAATCCTTTCTTCATCATCTACATAAATGTCATTGATACTGTTGCCGTTCATGCCATTATTGTTGTTGTAGTCTGTGATGATGTAAGGTTCTAACTGGAAAGTTTCAATATTCATTTTATGTACACCACCGCCATCCGTTGCTATCAGTAATTCTTTGTCATTCAGTGACTTGAATTTGTTGATACTGATATCTCTCAGATTGTTGTCCGGTTGTACGACAGACTTGATACTCATGTCGTAGATGAAAATGCCCCGAAGGAAAGTTCCTATGAATAGTTTTCCTATCTTTTTGTCGAAGTGCAGGTCGCTGACCTGAACTTTCACGTTCTCCAGTTTATCGCAGTTGATAAGTTCCAGAGTGTCATTTTCCAGTTTGGCATAGTGAATCCCCATTTCCGTACCAATAAAGTAATGCGATTCGTCTATTTGCTCGATGTCGGTGATTTCTTCCTTTATTTCATTTCTGATAGGACACACTTGAGCGGTTGCCGTGTTATAAAGAAAGATTGTTTCTTCATTGCATAGCCATATATGATTATTCCGGTCGAGCCATGCAAAGCTGACCGGAGCAGGCAGGTCACGGAAGTTCTCTATCGGTAACTTGTAGACAAGTTCGAAACGGTCATGGATCTCGTCATATCGGAATATCTTGCCCTTCTTGCCGATTTCCCACAGTACTCCATCCCGGTCTATATACAGCCAGTTGAGGTTTAACAGAGAATTTACTTCTGTGTCACCGTCCATCAACTTATATCGCTTGAAATCTTTTCCGTTGTATCTATCAATACCTTCGTGTGTGAGGAACCACATATAGCCGGTTCTGTCTTTCTGAATGCAATAAACTCGCCTGTTGCTCAACCCATCTTCCACTCCTAGATATTGATACGTCTGAGCGACACAGGTTAAAGGAAACAATAATAATAGAAAAATCCACTTTTTCATACAAATAGGACTTTTAAGGGTTATTGAATCTTATTTTAGAGGGGGAAAGTTTGACAAAATTAAGAAGAATTTTTGATACTGCAAAATTTTAAGGTAAGATTACATGGCTCTTAAAGTGAAGTGGATAAGGTATTTTACCGCTATTTGTATAAGCTGTTTATTTGAGACTGTTTAGTTGCAAAAAAAGGAATTACGGTAGCAAGAGAGAAATGAAGAAAAGGCTGATATTTCAAAAAACACCAGCCTTTCTTAGATGAATTATAAAGGAAAACTTTATTTCACTTTTTCTTCCACCCATTTACGGGCATTGACAAATGCTTCGATCCACGGAGTTACCTGATCGCTGTTCTTGCGATCTGCCGGGTAGCAACCATTTTGCCATGGGAAGATGGAGCGTTCCAAGTGAGGCATGATAGCCAGGTGACGTCCGTCCGCACTAGCCAGTGCTGCGATGGAATAGTCGGAACCGTTCGGGTTAGCCGGATATTCATCATAGCTATACTTCGCTACTACATTATATTTGTCTTCATCATAGGGCAAAGAGAACTTTCCTTCTCCGTGAGCAACCCAAATACCCAGTTTGCTGCCGCTCAAAGAGCCGAACATCACACTGCGGTTTGTCGGGATAGTCAGGCCGAGGAAGCGTGATTCGAACTTATGTGAATCATTGTGCAACATCTTGCCCTGCTTCTTCAGTTCCGGGTTGATAAGGTTGAGTTCCATCATCAACTGGCAACCGTTGCAGACACCTAATGACAGTGTATCTTCACGGGCATAATAGTTATCCAGCGCTTCTTTCGCTTTCGGGTTGAACAGGAATGCGCCTGCCCATCCTTTGGCTGAACCCAGTACGTCAGAGTTGGAGAAACCACCGCAGTAAACAATCATGTTCACATCTTCCAGTGTCTCACGTCCGCTGATAAGGTCGGTCATCGTAACGTCTTTTACATCGAAGCCTGCCAGGTAGAGTGAGTAAGCCATTTCACGTTCGCCGTTTGTACCTTTCTCACGGATGATAGCCGCACGGATACCGCTAGGAGTACGACGATCCGGAGTGATACCATATTGAGAAAGCTTACCCTTGAATTCAGGCATGAACGCGAATTCAACAGGTTGCATCTTATAGTTTTCGAAACGTTTCTTTGCGCAGCCGTTCATAGACTGTTTGCGGTCGAGCAGGTAAGAAGAAGAATACCATACATCACGCATGTAGTCGATACCGAACTGGTAAGTAGCACCGTCCTTAGATACCAGGATGTGGCGTTCGTCAGTCGGTTTACCCAACTTCATGTAGCCTATGCCGGCATTTTCGAGAATCTTCTTCACTTCTTCCTTATGCTTGTCGCTGATCTGGATAACGATACCCGGATTTTCAGCAAACAGAATCTTGATGATATCCTGTTCCTTCATCTTGTCAAGGCTGATTTCCATACCGCCTTCTACATTAGAGAAACACATTTCGAGCAATGTGGTAATCAGACCACCGGCGGAAATATCGTGTCCCGCAAGAATCAACCCTTTGTTTACAAGCTCCTGTACGGCAAGGAAAGCATCACGGAAGTATTCGGCATCCTGTACGCAAGGTACATCGTCGCCTACTTTACCCAAAGATTGCGCGAAAGCGGAACCACCGAGTTTCAGTTCGTCAAAGCTGAAGTCGATATGATAAAGAGTAGTCTTTTCATTGTTTACCAATACTGGAGATACTACTTTCTTCACGTCTGAGACTTCACCGCCTGCAGAGACAATCACTGTTCCCGGAGAAATTACTTTCTCACCGTTCGGGTATTTCTGAGTCATGGACAGAGAGTCTTTTCCGGTAGGCACATTGATTTGCAGAGCGCAACAGAAGTCGCTCAATGCTTTCACAGCTGTGTAAAGACGAGCGTCTTCACCTTCTTGTGAACGGCAGGGCCACATCCAGTTGGCAGACAAAGAGATGCTGTCCATGCCTTCTGCCATCGGAGCCCAAACGAGGTTGGTCAGCGCTTCGGATACGGAAAGGATAGAGCCGGCAGCCGGATCAGCCAATGCAGCTTGCGGAGCATGTCCGATAGAAGTGGCGATACCTTTCTCACCACGGTAGTCGAGTGCTACGACACCACAGTCGCTCAACGGCAACTGAAGTTCACCCTGGCATTGCTGGCGGGCTACCTTACCTGTTACCGAACGGTCTACCTTATTTGTCAACCAATCCTTGCAGGCTACTGCTTCGAGCTGCAATACATTAGTCAGGTATTCGTGAAGTTTGGACAATTCGTATTCCGGCATTTTATAATGACGTTCTACGGTCTTGTCTACCATATAGGTCTTGGGAGAAGAACCGAACATTTGTTCTACGGCAAGGTCGAACGGACGTACACCGTCAGCCTGTTGGAAAGCGAAACGATGGTCGCCGGTTGTTTCACCGACTACGTACATCGGAGCGCGCTCGCGTTCGGCGATTTTGCGTACATGTTCGATAGCTTCTTCTTTAATCAACAGTCCCATACGTTCCTGGCTCTCGTTGGCAATGATTTCTTTTGCCGACAATGTCTTGTCACCGATAGGCAACTTGCTCATGTCAATCAAGCCACCACATTCTTCTACTAACTCGGACAGGCAGTTAACGTGTCCGGCTGAACCGTGGTCGTGGATGGAAACAACAGGATTCACATCTTCTTCGCAAAGGGCACGTACTACGTTGTTGGCACGTTTCTGCATTTCAGCGTTGGCGCGCTGAACAGCATTCAGTTCTATGCCACTGCTGTAACGTCCTGTATCTACTGAAGATACGGAACCGCCGCCCAGTCCGATGCGATAGTTGTCGCCGCCGATTACTACCACCTTGTTACCTGCTTCGGGAGCACCTTTCAGGCAGTCACGCTGTGTACCGTAGCCTACACCACCGGCGAGCATGATTACTTTATCATACCCGTACACTTCTTTGTTCTCCGTATGTTCGAATGTCAGTACGGAACCGCAGATCAGCGGCTGGCCGAACTTGTTTCCGAAGTCGGAAGCGCCGTTGGATGCCTTGATAAGAATCTGTTCGGGAGTTTGGTATAGCCATTGGCGTACCGGAAGAATTTCTTCCCATTCGCGTCCTTCGTCCGTGCGGGGATAAGAGGTCATGTATACAGCAGTACCTGCAATCGGCCATGAACCTTTACCACCACCCATACGGTCGCGTATTTCACCACCTGTACCGGTAGAAGCACCGTTGAACGGCTCTACGGTAGTCGGGAAGTTATGTGTTTCCGCTTTCAGAGAGATAACACTCTTGATGTCTTTCACCTGGAAATAATCAGGTTTGGAGTGGTCTGCCGGAGCGAACTGCTCTACAACCGGCCCTTCTGCGAAGGCTACATTATCTTTATAAGCAGAGATGATTTTATTCGGATTTTCCTGTGTCGTCTTTTTAATCATTTGGAACAGGGAAGATTCCTGCTCTACACCGTCGATGATAAACGTTCCGCCGAAGATTTTGTGGCGGCAGTGTTCGGAGTTAATCTGTGCGAAACCGAAAACTTCAGAGTCAGTCAGTTTACGGCCGAGGTCGTTTTCCACTTTCTTCAGATAGTCCATTTCTTCTTTAGAAAGCGCCAGGCCTTCTTTTTCATTGTACACTTCGAGGTCTTCGATATAGATGATCGGTTCCGGCTGACGGTTGGTCGTGAATACATTTTGGTCGAGTCCCTTGTACATGCGTTGTAGCATTGGGTCGAAGTCGGCATTTTCGTCCTTAACGGGGAAGTACTCCTCGATGCGGCTGATGCCTTCAAGTCCCATGTTTTGGGTGATTTCTACTGCGTTTGTACTCCAGGGAGTGATCATTTCGCGGCGCGGACCGACGAAACAGCCTTTCAGGTTTTCTTCACTTTCCATCACGGCTTCTCCAAAAAGCCAGCAGAGTTTATTACTTTCGTCAGTGGTGAGCTGATGGTTGCTCTCTACGGCAATCACGCTCTTGGAAGGGGTTCTGAAAAAAAGAATCATGTTGTATATTTACGATTTTACGATTTGCAATTTTACGATTGAAGTCTCTGCGGGAGAAACTCTTCTCTTTTTCTGTGGCGCAAAGATAATCAATTTCATTGGTGGTAGGAAAAAATAGGGAGAATAAATTCCTATACCTTATTTAATATGTTTATTTTCGATGTATGTTTTGCTTATTATGGCTATATATCATGATTCTTGTGTGGAAAAAACGTTAATATACTATCCCCATATCACAAAAAAGTGCGATATTTGCGGAATGATTCAGATAGAGACAATATTCGATATATTAGTTAAAGGCTTTATTATTGGCGTTGTTGTGTCCGCACCCCTCGGTCCGGTGGGCGTATTATGTATCCAGAGGACTTTGAACAAAGGGCGTTGGTACGGATTTGTGACAGGGCTGGGAGCCTCTATAAGTGATATAGCTTACGCTTTGTTGACAGGTTATGGCATGAGCTTCGTTTCTGACTATATTAATAAAGGCAGTTTCTATCTGCAATTACTCGGTAGTGTCATGTTGCTTATTTTCGGAATCTATACCTTTCGCAGCAATCCGGTGAACTCGATTCGTCCGGCTTCGTCCAACAAAGGTTCTTATTTTCATAATTTTATTACTGCATTTTTCGTCACTCTTTCCAACCCCTTAATCATATTCCTGTTTATCGGACTTTTTGCCCGTTTTGCCTTTGTGCAGCAGGGTGTTCTGGTCTTTGAAGAGATAACGGGATATTTTGCTATCGCAGCGGGCGCATTGACCTGGTGGCTCGGAATCACTTATTTTGTAAACAAGGTGCGCACCAAGTTCAACCTGCGTGGCATCTGGATACTGAATCGGGTTATCGGAAGTATTGTGATATTGGTATCCGTGGCGGGACTGATTTATACTTTGTTGGGAGAGTCAATTTATTAGGAGATAGCTTATGAATCAGATAGCACAACAACTGAAGGAGCGGAATATTGCCGAATACCTTATATATATGTGGCAAGAGGAAGACCTGATCCGTGCCAATCATTGTGAACCGGAAGAAATGGAAGTCAATGTGATTTCCCGTTATCCGGAAGAACAACGTTCCGGCATGCGTGAATGGTATGGAAACCTGATTACGATGATGAACGAGGAAGGTGTGCGTGAAGCGGGACATTTGCAGATTAACAAGAATGTGATCATCAATCTGACTGAACTGCACAATGCGTTGGCTTCTTCCCCTAAATTTCCTTTTTACAGTGCCGCCTATTTCAAAGCATTGCCATTTATCGTGGAACTGCGGAATAAAAACGGCAAGAAGGATGAGCCCGAATTGGAAACCTGCTTTGAAGCCTTGTACGGAGTACTCTTGCTCCGGCTTCAGAGAAAACCTATCAGTGAAGGAACAGCCAAGGCAATGGAAGCCATCACTAGCTTCCTCTCCATGTTGGCGAACTATTATGATAAAGACCGCAAAGGTGAATTAAAACTGGATGAATAAATGAGAATTTTGGTAACGGGTGCCGACGGTCAGCTTGGCAACGAAATGCAGGTGCTTGCGAAAGAGAACCCGCAACATACGTATTATTTCACAGATGTGCAGGAACTCGACATTTGTGATGCGCAAGCTGTCTGGGCTTATATTGCGGAGAAACGGATTGAACTTATTGTTAACTGTGCCGCATATACGGCAGTGGATAAGGCGGAAGATAATCCGGAATTAGCTTACAAACTGAACTGTGAAGCACCGAAAGAATTGGCTAAAGCGGCACAATTCAATGGGGCGGCTATGATACAAGTGTCTACTGACTACGTGTTCGACGGCACTGCCCATATTCCTTATACCGAAGACTGCGACCCTTGTCCGGATTCCGTATATGGCACTACGAAACTGGAAGGAGAATATGATGTGATGAATCACTGCGAGAAAGCAGTCGTTATCCGTACCGCATGGCTTTATTCCACCTTTGGTAATAATTTCGTAAAAACAATGATTCGTTTGGGTAAAGAACGTGATAACCTGGGAGTCGTTTTTGACCAGATAGGAACACCTACTTATGCCAACGATCTGGCGCAAGCCATCTATACGATTATTAATAAAGGTATAGTTCGCGGTGTCTACCATTTCAGCAATGAAGGCGTATGTTCCTGGTATGACTTTACGATAGCTATCCACCGCCTTGCCGGAATCACTTCATGCAAGGTAAGACCTTTGCATACGGCGGAATACCCGGCTAAGGCCAACCGTCCCGCCTATTCCGTACTTGATAAGACAAAGATAAAAACAACGTTCGGCATCGAGATTCCTCACTGGGAGGAAAGTCTTAAACGATGCATTGACACCTTATAATATATATGGCAGATAATACAGAAATTTTGAGACGGCGAACGTTCGCCATTATTGCGCATCCTGATGCCGGTAAGACATCTTTGACGGAGAAGCTGTTGCTTTTCGGTGGTCAGATTCAGGTAGCGGGTGCGGTAAAAAGTAATAAGATTAAGAAAACGGCTACATCCGACTGGATGGAGATTGAGAAGCAGCGTGGTATCTCGGTAACGACATCTGTGATGGAATTTGACTATCGCGACTACAAGATTAACATTCTCGACACTCCGGGGCACCAGGACTTTGCCGAAGATACATATCGTACATTGACAGCAGTAGACAGCGTTATCATCGTTGTGGACGGTGCGAAAGGTGTGGAAACACAGACGCGTAAACTGATGGAAGTGTGCCGTATGCGCAAGACCCCGGTTATTATTTTCGTCAACAAGATGGACCGCGAGGGAAAAGACCCGTTCGATTTGTTGGACGAACTGGAAGAGGAACTGATGATTCAGGTTCGTCCTTTGTCCTGGCCGATTGAGCAGGGAGCCCGTTTCAAGGGTGTATATAATATCTACGAACAGAAACTGGACTTGTATCAGCCATCCAAACAAATGGTGACGGAAAAAGTGGCAGTCGATATTCATACGGACGAACTGGACGAACAGATCGGAAAAACATTGGCAGACAAGCTGCGCGGTGATTTGGAACTGATTGAAGGGGTTTATCCTGAATTTGATGCTGAAACTTATCTGGCGGGTGATTGTGCTCCGGTATTCTTCGGTTCGGCTTTGAATAATTTCGGTGTTCAGGAGTTGCTGAACTGTTTCGTGGAGATTGCTCCAAGCCCCCGTCCTGTGCAGGCTGAAGAGCGTGAAGTAAGACCGGAAGAGCCTAAATTCACCGGATTTATTTTCAAGATAACTGCCAATATCGACCCGAACCACCGCTCATGTGTAGCATTCTGCAAGATTTGCTCCGGCAAGTTTGTGCGCAACGCTCCATACCAGCATGTGCGCCACGGAAAAACAATGCGCTTTTCGTCGCCTACACAGTTTATGGCGCAGCGTAAAACAACGATTGACGAAGCTTATGCCGGAGATATTATCGGTCTGCCGGATAACGGTACTTTCAAGATTGGCGACACGCTGACGGAAGGTGAAATGCTTCACTTCCGCGGATTGCCGAGTTTCTCGCCGGAGATGTTCAAGTATATAGAGAATGCAGACCCGATGAAGCAGAAACAATTGGCGAAAGGTATCGACCAGTTGATGGACGAAGGTGTGGCACAGTTGTTTGTCAACCAGTTCAATGGCCGCAAGATTATCGGTACGGTGGGACAGTTGCAGTTTGAGGTTATCCAATATCGTTTGTTGAACGAGTATAACGCGTCCTGTCGCTGGGAGCCGGTGAGCCTGTATAAGGCTTGTTGGGTGGAGAGTGACGATCCTGCGGAACTGGAAGCCTTCAAGAAACGTAAATATCAGTATATGGCGAAGGATAGGGAAGGACGCGATGTGTTCCTGGCCGATTCCGGTTATGTACTTCAGATGGCTCAAATGGACTTTAAAAACATCAGATTCCACTTTACAAGTGAGTTTTAAGGCATATCTGATATATTTTTACTAAAAAACAGGTAAAAAAAGGAAAAACATATCTCATATAAATGAGCGGAGAGAAATGAAGACACTATCCTGGGATAAGATTCAGCAAGGGGATGAGGATGCATTCAGGCAGCTTTATGACCAATATGCAGATTTGCTTTATGGGTATGGCATGAAGATAGCCGGTGATGACACCGTGGTGACAGAGGCGATACAGTCGTTGTTTGTTTACATCTTTGAGAAAAGGGAAACGTGCGCCGAACCTCAATCCATATCTGCCTATCTATGTGTTTCGTTGAGACATATGATAGTGAACGAGCTGAAAAGAGAGAATAGTGGAACATTCAAATCGCTGGATGAAGTAGACACCAATGAATATCGGTTTGATCTGGAGATAGACATAGAGACAGCTATTATCCGTTCGGAATTGGAAAAGGAACAGTTGGAGGCTTTGCAAAAAGAGTTGAATGGCTTGACAAAGCAGCAACGGGAAGTATTGTATCTGAAATACTATAAGAAGATGAGTCCGGAAGAGATTGCTCAGGTGATGGGACTCACTCCTCGTACGGTTTACAATACCACCCATATGGCTATAACCAGATTGAGAGAGCGTTTAGGTACATCTTTATTGTTAGCAGTGATGGCTAATTTATGGATCTTTAATTAAGGTGGGATATGGAAAATTGGACAGAATCTTTAGAAAAATACCTGGAAGAAGGCAAACTACCTCTGATCGGCGAAAAGTTCTCCCGTAAGAAAGAAATCGGTGATAAGCTAAAGTTGCAGCGTGAAGAGAGCCATAAGATTGCCTTAAGCCGCAGGAGAAAGCAAGGCGTCGGGCGCGGTATTCCTTTCTCTTGGGGAATAGCTGCCATGTTCTTGCTTCTTTTGGGAATAGGCGGATATTATTTCTCGGAGAAGAAGATTGTGACGGAAGGTACGGCTCTGGCATATGAGTTGCCGGATGGCAGTAATGTGCAGATTATGGAGAACTCGAGCCTGACTTACAACCGGATCACCTGGCTTTGGGAACGTAAACTGCAACTGTTTGGCAAAGCTTCTTTCGAGGTGACTAAGGGTAAGACATTTACTGTGAATACCGAAGCCGGTGCTGTGACAGTGTTGGGAACAAAGTTCCTGGTCGACCAGCAAGGAAAGAAAATGTTTGTGAACTGTGAAGAAGGTAGTGTCAAGGTAGAGACTGCCGTAGGCAAGCGGACATTGGTTGCCGGAGAAAGTGTGCGCTGTGATGAAAACAAGATTATTCCTGTGCCGAAACCGGATGATCCGGAATTTCCGGAAGTCCTGGGGTATGAAGACGACCCACTCGTAAATGTAGTGGCAGATATAGAACTCATATTTAAGGTCACGGTGGTAGGGCGTGAGAAGTGCGACGGACTGACCTATAATGGCACGGTTCTGACGAAAGACTTGAACGCTACCCTCGAAAAAGTCTTCGGTTCATGTGGAATCAGTTACGAACTTCGCGGAAAAGAAATAATTTTAAAATAAAAAAAGCCCCTCTGGATGTCTGGAAGGGGCTTTTTTGTTTTTCTTCATATTTTCTTCATATTTTCTTCATTTTTTCTTGGTAAAAAAGAAACGTTCTCTTCTCTTTCTAATAGATGAGCTATTAATGATGTATGAAAGAAACGATAGAGATTTAATTAGAAGAGTAAAATGTTGTAGAAGAAATTGATGTAGAAAGGTTCTCGCGATGAGGACTAAATTTTAAGCTCAAAACAAACAATAGACAATTGGCAGGTGAATGGTTGTCGGAAATTAGAATAGGAAACGGCTAATAAAAGGGTTGACAACCGAACACTACATTGCTGTACTAATTGAAAGATGAACGCCGTGATGGCGGATGAGAGGTTTACAAAGACGGTCGGCCATTTTGGTGGTTAATAGGTTAAGACGGTATGAAACCAGAATGCGAAGCCGAACCAGTTTTTATCATTGAGTATTTTTATTTAATAATTGTTTTATCAGAATGTGAGAGAAGGTTGAGGGGCCTTCTCTCACATTGTTTTTATACCTGTCAATAAGCAAGGTTAATTACGGATTTATATTTTATATTCCTTTCTTAATTTATTTTATAGCAAATATTTGGTATTTTCGGACGCTTTTTAGACAAACGGCTTAAATTACTAATAATTTATTATATGGAAAATATCGAAACAGCGCTCCTGCTGATGGTAGTTGGAATGGCTACCGTATTTGTTATTCTGCTGATTGTGATTTATTTAGGCAAGTTCTTGATCACTCTGGTCAATAAATATGCCCCCGAAGAAGTGGCTCCTGTGAAGCGGGAAACACAGAAAGGTCCTGCGCCTATCCCCGGAAATATTCTGGCAGCTATTACAGCCGCTGTGAATGTGGTGACATTGGGCAAAGGTAAAGTCACTAAAGTAGAAAAATTATAAATCTATAAAAAGTTATATCACTGAAAGACATGAAAAGAGAAGTAAAGTTTAGTTTGGTTTTCCGAGATATGTGGCAATCTGCCGGAAAATATGTACCTCGTGTAGATCAACTCGTAAAGGTAGCACCTGCCATCATTGAAATGGGCTGTTTCGCCCGCGTAGAAACAAATGGCGGTGGTTTTGAACAAGTAAATTTATTGTTTGGCGAAAATCCGAATAAAGCTGTACGTGAATGGACAAAGCCCTTCCACGAAGCAGGTATTCAAACCCATATGCTTGACCGTGCACTGAACGGACTCCGCATGAGTCCTGTTCCGGCAGATGTCCGCAGGTTATTCTATAAAGTAAAGAAAGTACAGGGAACGGATATTACCCGTACATTTTGCGGATTGAACGATGTCCGCAATATCGCTCCTTCCATTACCTACGCAAAAGAGGCCGGCATGATTTCACAGTGCTCGCTTTGTATCACTCATTCACCCATCCATACGGTAGAGTATTACACCAATATGGCATTGGAACTTATCAAACTGGGGGCGGACGAAATTTGTATCAAGGATATGGCCGGTATCGGTCGTCCTGTTTCATTAGGAAAAATCGTGGCCAATATCAAGGCTGCGCATCCCGAAATACCTGTCCAGTATCATAGTCATGCAGGTCCGGGATTCAATATGGCAAGCATCCTTGAAGTGTGCGAAGCCGGTTGCGACTACATCGACGTAGGCATGGAACCTCTTTCATGGGGTACAGGGCACGCTGACTTGCTGAGTGTACAGGCAATGCTGAAAGATGCCGGATACCAGGTTCCCGAAATCAATATGGAAGCCTATATGAAGGTGCGCGGTATGATTCAGGAATTTATGGATGACTTCCTGGGATTGTACATCAGCCCGAAAAACCGCCTGATGAACTCCCTGCTGATTGCTCCCGGACTGCCCGGTGGTATGATGGGTAGCTTGATGGCAGACTTGGAATCCAACCTGGAGTCTATCAATAAATACAAGGCGAAGCACAACCTGCCGTTTATGACGCAAGATCAGCTTCTTATCAAACTGTTTGATGAAGTGGCTTATGTATGGCCGCGTGTAGGTTATCCACCATTGGTGACTCCGTTCAGCCAGTATGTGAAGAACCTTGCCATGATGAACGTGATGGCAATGGAGAAAGGTAAAGACCGTTGGGGTATGATTGCCGATGATATTTGGGATATGATTCTGGGTAAAGCCGGACGCTTGCCGGGTAAGCTTGCTCCTGAAATCATCGAAAAGGCGGAACGCGAAGGACGCAAATTCTTTGAAGGAAATCCGCAGGACAACTATCCTGATAATCTCGACAAGTATCGCAAGCTGATGAAGGAGAATAAATGGGAAACCGGACAAGACGACGAAGAACTCTTCGAATATGCCATGCATCCGGCACAATATGAAGCCTACAAGAGTGGCAAGGCGAAAGAAGACTTCCTGGAAGATGTTGCCAAGCGCCGTGCCGAAAAAGACAAGTCTCCCGAAGAAGATGCAAAACCAAAGACACTGACCGTACAGGTAGACGGACAGGCTTACCGCGTGACTGTTGCTTATGGTGACGCTGAGCTTCCCGCAACACCTGCCACCGCTGCTCCGGCAGGAGAGGGTAAAGAGGTGCTTTCTCCATTGGAAGGTAAATTCTTCCTGGTGAAGAATGCGCAGGAAACTGCTTTGCAGGTAGGCGATACTGTGAAGGAAGGCGACGTGCTCGGCTATGTGGAAGCAATGAAGACTTACAATGCTATCCGTGCGGAGTTTGGTGGTACGGTGACTGCCATTTGCGCTAACCCGGGAGATGCTGTTTCAGAAGATGATGTATTAATGAAGATAGGATAATGAACGAGATATTTGAGAATTTGTACGACATGACTGCGTTCAGCAATATCATTGCCGAACCGCAGTTCCTGGTTATGTATGCCATCGCGTTCGTGTTGCTCTATTTGGGTATCAAGAAACAGTACGAACCGTTGCTGCTTGTCCCCATCGCTTTCGGTGTGTTGCTTGCCAACTTCCCCGGTGGAGATATGGGCGTGATTCAGGCGGACGAGAATGGTATGGTAATGATAAACGGAGTAATGAAGAACATTTGGGAAATGCCTTTGCACGACATTGCCCACGAATTGGGAATCATGAACTTCATCTACTATATGTTGATTAAGACAGGTTTCTTGCCACCGATAATCTTTATGGGTGTCGGTGCATTGACGGACTTCGGGCCGATGCTGCGCAACCTGCATCTTTCTATTTTCGGTGCTGCCGCACAGCTTGGTATCTTTACTGTATTGCTGGTGGCCATCCTGATGGGATTCACTCCGCAAGAAGCTGCTTCATTGGGTATCATCGGTGGCGCGGACGGCCCTACGGCTATCTTTACGACTATTAAGCTCGCTCCGCATTTGCTGGGCCCGATTGCTATTGCCGCTTATTCTTACATGGCATTAGTGCCGGTCATCATTCCGTTGGTAGTGAAGCTGCTTTGCTCAAAGAAAGAGCTAAGTATCAACATGAAGGAACAGGAAAAGAAATATCCTTCAAAGACTGAAATCAAGAACCTGCGTGTATTGAAGATTATCTTCCCGATTGTGGTAACTACGGTTGTTGCCCTCTTCGTGCCCAGTGCAGTGCCTTTGATTGGTATGTTGATGTTTGGTAACCTGGTGAAGGAAATCGGAACCAATACATTCCGTTTGTATGATGCTGCTTCCAACAGCATTATGAATGCAGCCACTATTTTCCTCGGCTTATCCGTAGGGGCAACGATGACTGCCGAAGCATTCCTGAACTGGACGACAATCGGTATCGTTATCGGTGGATTCCTTGCATTCGCACTGTCCATTACCGGTGGTATATTCTTAGTGAAACTATTTAATCTCTTCTCCAAGAAGAAAATCAACCCGCTTATCGGTGCAACCGGACTTAGTGCCGTTCCGATGGCAAGCCGTGTTGCCAACGAGATTGCTTTGAAATATGACCCGAAGAATCACGTATTGCAATATTGTATGGCTAGTAACATCTCCGGTGTGATCGGTTCTGCCGTAGCAGCGGGTGTGTTGATTTCCTTCCTTGCGTAAGTGAAGAACAACTGACTTAAGAAATGGAAACCGGAGAAATGAGCATCTTGACTCATTCTCCGGTTTTCTTTATATAGAGATTTTGAGAATTGGGTTCTCTTTATTCACTGATAACTTTCCTGTATTCCGCTATCGCCATCTTTTCCGCCAGATAAGCATTAATCAGATTGGTATGAGCCTGTGTCCATGATAACTGTGCGGAGAGTACATCCACCATATTCGCTTTCCCTTCATTGTATGAGAAAGAAACCAAATCGAGATTCTCGTTTGCCAGGTTCATCGTCTCTGTCGCTGTCTTTACCTGATATTCCGTTTCCGTCAGTTTGGTCAGCGCAGCGGAAAGTTCTTCATTGATGTTATCCGTCACGTAGCTTTGTTGCAGCTTCTGCATACTGATATATGCTTTCTGCTGACGGTTCGTTTTGAAACGGGCACCCCAGCGAAAGATAGGGATATTCAGATTAATGCCGACAATGGGATTAAATGAAACATCATATCCGAGGTTAGGCGTAGCTGTAGCCCATCCGCCACTGAAGTACATATTCAACTGCGGATTGAACTGGCTGAGCGCCGCTTTACGTTGCGCCTCACTTTTCAGGATGTTGACTTCCGTGCTTTCATAATCGGCACGGCGTTGCAATACATTTTCAAGGGATAGGATTTGTATAGGGGCGGAAGCTGTATCAATCGTATACAGGCTGTCTACGGGACTATTAGGTTCCGATCCCATTAGAATATTTAGTTTTTGCAATGCCAATGTATAATTCTGGCGGGCTTTGATATATTGCAATTCCGCTTCTTTCAACCGGGTAGAGATCATCAGTAAATCCGTGCGGCTAATCATTCCGTCGTTGAAACGATCCTGGATAATATCATATTGCTGCTTTACGATACTCTGATATTTATCAGCAGCCTGTAACATAGCTTGTGAAGCGGAAGCGTTCCAATAGACAGCATCACTCTGATAGTGAATCTGGTCTATGGTGAGTTCCTCATTAAGCCGGTTCAGCTTTTCGTCTGCTTTCGCTATCTTATGCCGGGCATTGAGAGCGCCGCCTGTGTACAGTGGTTGCGACACGACAAATACTCCTTGATAAGTGTGATTGCGGTATTCACCTAACGGTTCATTCCATGCACTGAGGTCACTCATGTTGAGAGTACCGTCCGCATTGACATCTATTTGGGGCAAGAATCCTGTATGGGCAATCTTTCGTGCTTCAGTACTAGCCAATGTCTTTAGTTTCTGTTGTTTTAGAATCTGGCTGTACGCTTCCACTTTATCCCGGTAGGCTTCCCTGCTGAGATAAGGCTGTTGCGCCCTGGCCGTGACACCGAGGGCCAGTAGTGCTAGAATTATAAGTTGAGTCTTCATTTTATTCATTATAAATATTAAAATCAAGTTTCATCAGGAATCGGAGTGGATTCGTTGAATGGCACAATAAGCTACCGGAAGGACAAATAATGTCAGCGCCGAAGCTACTAGCAGTCCGCCCATAATAGTAGCCGCCATTCCACCGAACATGGCGTCGAACAACAATGGCAGCATACCAAGGATCGTTGTACCGGATGCCATCGCTACAGGAACAATACGACTGGTCGTTGCACTGACAACAGCATCCATAGGTTTCTTCCCTGTTGCCGCTTCCAAGTCGATTTGTTCGACGAGTACAATCGCATTCTTTATATTCATACCAATCAACCCCAGCAACCCCAGGATAGAGAAGAAGTCGAATGACTTGCCAAGCACCAATAATCCCAATACGATTCCGATGAAAATCAGCGGTAACATGAGCAGAATCACTGTCGGCTTACGATAGGTACGGAACAGGAACAGCAATGTCACAAACATCAGGAAGAACGTCAACGGTAAATTCTTTGCCAACGCCTCGTTAGATTCCACCTGGCTTTCCTGTTCACCAAAATACTTCATCGTATATCCTTCGGGAACTTTAATCTCTTTCTGTACCTGCGACCATACTTGATTAAAGGCAGCGATGGCATTTACCCCGCGACGCGGGTCGCATTGAGCCATCATGACCATCTGCCGGTTATAATCTTTCACATTCGAGAACCGATACTGAAAATCAAAATCAGAAACGACTTGTTCGAGACTGGTTGTCTCGTTTCCGGTTCCGAATACCGGTAATGTGCGCAAGTCATTGATGCGGAACGAATCTACCGTATTATCTTTCAGTAAAATCGGAAGCACCTGGTCACCTTGACGATATTCTCCCAATGTCATTCCTGTAGTTCCTATTTGGATACTCTGTGCCATGCCCTGGCGTGATACTCCTAAGGGTTGTGCCCGTTCCGGGCTATACACCGGTTTCCACACCGGAATCTTGTTTCCCCACGAATTACGTACGTTAATCAAATCAGGGTTCCGATGCATAATGTCCAATGCCTGGTTGGTGAGTGCCACGAGTGTATCCGTATTGGGGCCGATAAAGCCGATTTCAATAGCAGCATCTACGGCAGGAGATAGTTTGAACAAGCTTGTGCGGGTAATCGCGTTCGGATAATTCGCTTTCATATATCCATCGAAATTCTCTTCATACTCTTTTGTATATTTACTGTCCGTCAATTCCACCAATACATTGGCAAAGTTAGGTTTCGGGCCTACTGAAGTGGAAGCCAGGTAATATCTGAGCGGCGTGCTGCCGAAGGTTATGGATACCTTCTTCACTTCCGGCTGTTTGGCCAGATGTTCTTCTACCGATTTCATTTCTTTCACCACATCGTTGATGCTGTATCCATCCGGATAGAATACGTCCGCACGGAAATAAGGCTTATCCAAAGACGGGAAAAAGTTCTGCGGCATCGTCCCCATGATAACGAGTGAAATGACGAAAAGTACGACTATAGAACCTAGCGTCAATGTTTTCCTGCGGATTAATGCACGGAGAATGGAAGCAAATTTGTGATAGAAAGGCTTGTCGTAAGGGTCTTTAGCGCCATCGGCAGCTTTTGCCTTCAGAATAAAATTACCGAATACGGTAGTCTGCGTGAGGGCAAGCACCCAGCTCAATCCGAGTGAGATGGCGAGTACGACGAAAAGCGGTTTCACAATTTCCGCCACGGAAGAAGGAGCGAGGTAGAGTGGCAGGAACGAGCAAATGGCAATAAATGTGGCTCCGAGTAATCCCCATTGCGGCCCGGTAGCGCCATCTATCAATGCTTTCCGTCGATTGACTCCACGGGCAATGGCTATCTGTGCGTTGTCCGTCACTACGATAGCATTGTCTACCAGCATACCCATGGCGATGATGAATCCTGCCAATGAGGTACGATTCAGCCCGACACCGAAGAAAGACATGATGAGCAGTGTGCCACCGATGGAGAAAATGAGTGATGAACCGATGAGTAATCCTGCACGTAGCCCCATCACTAACATGATAATCACGATTACTATCAGGATAGACTCTATCAGATTGATGATAAATCCGTTATTGGCTTCATTGGCTATTTCGTTCTCCAGATACAGGCTTTGCAACTCAAGTCCTACCGGCATAAGTGGTAATAATTCGCTTAATTTCGCTTTCACATTCTCGCCTGTCTGCACTACGTCCCGTTGCGGGTCGGTAGAGACACCGATACCGATGGCACGTTTTCCGTTCACATGCATGATATTGGAAGGCGGATCCATATATCCTTTTTCTATAACGGCGATATCCCCCAGTTTCACTTGTCCGGCTTTCGTGGTAATCACTTGGTTGCGGATGTCGTCTACCGTAGTGTACATACCATTGGCGGTCACCCGTAACTGCTGCTCGCCTGCACGGATTTCTCCGGTATTGATAATTTGGTTCTGTGATTGTAGCAGACTGGCAAGCTGCTTCGGATCAATGCCCATACCTACCAGTTTGTTGGTTGAAATAAAGATATTGACTACTTCCGTCTGTACCCCGAACAAGGCAACTTTCATCACTCCGTCCGCAGTGACTACCTGTGTCTTGATTCGTTCCGCCCAGTTGCGCATCTCTTCATACGAGTAACCGTCGTCCGCTGTCAATCCATAATAGATGCCGAACACATCCCCGAAATCATCGGAAACGGTTGGCGTGGAAGCACCGCTTGGTAATTGCGGCTGTATATTGAGCACCTTTCGCCGCAACTCATCCCATTTCTGTGGAATAGAACCGGCTGCCAGTGACGGTTGTAGTTCGAATGTGATTTTAGAAAGCCCGTACATGGATTCCGACTTAATCTTGTACACACCACTCATACTTTGAATCTCGCGAGAGATAGGTTCGGTAATCAATCTCTCCACTTCAGCCGGTTCGGCTCCCGGATAGCGGGTCATGATAACCGCCGACTTGATAACGAAGGGAGCATCCTCTTTCTTACCTAGCTTACCGAAGGAAGTGATTCCCCCAATCAATAATACGGCAAGAAAGAAATAGATGATTTTCGTGTTGTCCAGTGAATATTTAGCTAAGTTCATTTCTCAATTTCTTTTACAGTTTCTCCTTCTACTAACTGATGCACACCTGCAATAACGATTTTCTCTCCGGGTTTCAGTCCTTCGGAGATAAGAGCCTGGGCTTCTCCGGTCGGTGCATTGACGGTAATCCCACGCTTATGAACTTTGTCTCCTTCCACTACCCAGACATACATTTTCTTTCCCTCGCTTTCGCCGAACACGGCGCTAAGAGGCACGATTGTCCAACTATCTTGCACCAGCGGACCTACGTCTGCTGTGAAACGGATGCTGCACGTAAATCCCGGTTTCACCGCATAGAGGTCGCGGTCGAACGACGGGTCGTCAATCGTGATACTCACCGGAATTCCGGTACCATCTGTCGATATGTCAAGATACTCCTCCAGTTTTGCCTGGAACACGTGTCCCTTGAATGTATCAAATTCTACCAGGAAACGAGGGTCTTTGGCACGGAGCAGGTAGAGATAAGCATCAGGAATAGTGAACTTGATACGCAAATTACGTGTGTTGACCAACTGCACGATGCCTTCACCGGAATTGACACGCTGATAATTCTCTACCAGACGCTTCTCGATAGAACCGTCAAAAGGAGCTGTCAGCTTTGTGTCGCGCATATTGTTGACAGATAATTCGTATTCGGATTTTGCTTTCTGGTAGTTGGCCAGGCTGATTTCGTATTCCTGCACCGAGATAGCCTGACGGGAGAGAAGCCGTTTATTACGCTCCACCTGTGCGGCAGCCGTTTCATAGGCGGATTTTGTAGCAGCATATTGTAACGCAATGTCTCTAGGGTCAATTGCTGCTATCAGTTGTCCCTTTTTTACTTTCTCTCCTTCGATGACGGGCAATTGGATGATTTGTCCGCTAACGCGGAATGCCAGTTTCACATACTCCACAGCTTCTACGATTCCCGAAAAATCTTTCCTGATAACCGACCTCGACTCTACAATCGTAGTCTTAACGGGGCGAGCTGTTGTTACTTTCGTCTCTTTTTTCTGTCCGCAGCCGGCTAGCAAGATTGCAGCCGCCAGGACAAATCCATATTTCTTCTTCATATACCACACTGATGTTTAGAGTTTTTGCGTTGATTCGTTTTTCTTTTTTAAAGAGAATAAACAACTTGCAGGTATGAATGTTCAGGGTTTGTTTCTTTTAGTACGGTTTTGAACAAAATCATAATAGTTCCTGCATTACATAGAGTTTAAAAGGTTCTTCGTCAAATTCCGTGCTTTTTTATGTGCTAAATCCATTAATTTTAGCAAACAGTAATTTTATGTTTGCCCTGTTATACATTTGTCTTTTGATTGCCTTTAATTTATTAACAGTTCCTTCCAGTACTGCGTTGTTCCAGGAATAATCAATAGCTGCCTTTACCGCTTTCAGGTCTGATTTTATATATTTGGCAAACCCTCTGATAGCTTGGGATTTTGCCTCCACCGCCCTTTCGAGCCATCCCTCCAATGGATTCAGAGAGTTTCTATTAAGAATTTCCCTGAACTCTCGTGCAAGTTCTATTGCTTGTTTGGCCCGTTTACTCTGATAAAGTTTCTCAAGTTCTTCCAACTTTGTTTTTCCGGTAAGTATAAAGCGCTGGATTGTTTTTCTTGATATACGGTTTTCTTTTATTTTTTTTGCAATGTTGCTATTCTCTTTTTTTATTTCTTTCTGCCGATTTCCGATATTGTTTCTCAGTGTTTGACTTACTCGTTTTATAGCAGATGCGGAGAGTTTGTTATCCATCCTTTCAACTAACTGATTCACCTTCCAGCATCCCAAGGAAAACTCCAGAGCCAGCTTATCAATAAATTTAAAGATTAATTTCTGTTCATCGCTCATATAGTCTTTACGTGTATGTTTGAACAATAATTTCCTGACCTTTTCTGTATGCATATTATATGTTTGTGCTATCTGGTAGAAAGTCTTTCCTTCTCTGTATGCATTATCCGCTTCTATAAAAAACTGAAGTTTCTCCCGATGTCTTTGGTCGCCCAGGTTCCAAAAGTCCTTCATAATCTCAGTTTTACATTCCTGTACGGTTGGGAAGCTGTATGTTTTCTTCGCTCCCCAAAAGCCGCGTAGTAGCCCGGAAAACTCATCGGCCAGCATATCAAGCATTTTTTTGATCAGATGAAACTTGTCACTTATCTGAATTGCCCCCGGAAGGCAACGGCTTATGGCGTCGGCATAAGTGGCGGAACCGTCTCTGGTAACAAACTGTATTTGTTGGTTTTCTAATAAATAGCTATCCAACTCTTCACCCGAACGGCAGTCCAGCAGTGCAATGATCTGATGACTATGTTGATCCACAACCACACTCATATAAGTGTGCCCTTTCTTTTTAGCTGCGTCATCGATTCCTATGGCTGTAGCATGGGAAGTCGGAAGATTCCGGTCAATACTGCGTAGACAAGTGGAGGCGCTACAAGAGATATGCTGAAGCCCCAATAAGTATGAAGCGATACGAGAAGTCGTTTTTAAAGATACAGAAGTTATTCTGTCTAAAACTTCTTGGGTTTTTCGTCCATAACGGGGAGCTATACCGGGTAAGGACTCGCTGAAAGTGCGTACACAGTGTTTACAACGAAATCTACGGGCTTTTACAAGAAGAACAGTACCCATGTTAAAGCTTTCAGATGCCTGAATATGACGGAAATAATAACTATGTACGTGTTTGGTTCTTCGGCCGCAATAAGGGCAAACGGAAGTCTTGCGAATACTGGATAAATGAACTGACACGTGATTTTCGTGTATCGTCAGATGGTCCTGCTTGAAGCCAGGCGCGGCAAGACGGATGGAAACAAGGCTAAAACTTTTATTAGATTGAAGATTGTTTAATGATTCTTTTTCATTATTTTTGTCGAAGGCGGATATGTTTGGATACATAGTAACTGGATGCTTTGGTCAGCTATAAAGTTACTAAAATACAAGCATATTCGCTATTTTTATTACTATAAAGTATATTGATTTATAACTAAATAATAAAATATAAACAAGGCATATTTAAAAATAAAAAAGCACGGAATTTGACGAAGAACCGTTTAAAATGATATAATTATCTTGCACGCCTACACTCTTTGCATCTACTTGATTGATACATAGAGATATAAGCGTGTGCAAGATGCCGTTGCAGATGTGTGCAAGATAAAAGTATCTTGCACGCTTTGTCTTTTTCAAAAAGTTCCTGATAATTCCCGAAAACTATGCAGTCATTTATAGAATCAAGGCATCAAATAACTTGTTCAAAGTAATGAAACAAAGTGTTTGCTATAGAGAAACACTTTGTTTCAAGTAAGTAAACACTTTGTTTCAAGCCTATGAACACTTTGTTTCAAGTACTTGAAACAAATGGGAACTACCGTCAACAGGAATGAATAGCTAAGTAATCACAGCAGACAGCGTGCAAGATACTTTTATCTTGCACGCATCTGCAACGGTATCTTGCACATACTTATATTTCTATGTATCAATTGAATAGATGCAAAGAGTGTAGGTGTGCAAGATAATTATATCATTTTAAATCTTGATGAAGCTAAATACTTGGCTCATTTCTGCACTGTTTTACTCTCCTTCAGTCATTGAATCACATTATTAATAAAAACAATCCCCGGCAGTGATACTGTCGGGGATTGTTTTTATTAATTTACTGGAACTTTAGTTCCGTTGTCTTTTGGGTTTTCCGGAAAAGATAGTCAGTTCGAAAATAGTAAATATGATTTCGACCGTTGAATAACCGTTGAGGTCATATTCCAGATTCTCGTTATCGGAGTAGTATCTGAGATAAACAGTTGGAGTTCCATTATCGAAATCAAGGAAAAGATAAGAAGTGTAATCGTAAATCCCCAAATTGGCAAATTCATTTAGTATGGCAGTGTTGAAAAGCGTGCACCACCCTGTTGTTTCTTCGTTTCCCGACATCTCGAATCTGCGGTGTTCTTTGTTGAAAGCATCTTCATTCACATGTTTGAGTTGTCTTTTTATGTCTGAACTGAAAGACAGACGTTGTCTGATGAAATTGAGTACCTCTTCTTTTGTCATTAGTTTTAATTGAGCTATTTCCATTCTATTTGTTTATTAAGTCACCAAAGGTACTCTCTTTATTCGGTAATCAAACAAAAAAGAAGTGTTTCTTTTAAGAAACTTACTTTTTGTCGTAAGGGCACTTTAAACGAAAAAGAGGAAATTCTCAGTGAGAATCTCCTCTTTTTTCATCTTTAACGAAAGATTGAGTTATTTCTTCTTACGGTCACCGTAACGGCTCATGAACTTATCAACGCGACCTGCAGTATCCACCAATGTAGATTTACCTGTATAGAACGGGTGAGAAGTGTTAGAGATTTCAATCTTCAGCAACGGATAAGTTTCACCTTCGAATTCGATGGTTTCTTTAGTTGCTACAGTTGATCTAGACAAAAACATGTCACCATTTGACATATCTTTAAATACTACCGGACGGTATGATTCTGGATGAAGGCCTTTTTTCATTTCAGTATCTGTTTTTTTAATTTATATTCTGTTACTATTTTGGTAAGAAATAGTGTAATGGTCATTTTCAGAGCGCAAAGATAATGTATTTCCTTGAAATAGAAAAAGGTTTTGCAGAAAAAAAAGATGATAAAGTACTTTAGTGCCCTATTGGGGTAATTGGATTATCTGCTGCCTGGCTATTCTATCTTTTAGTCATTTGTTTGCAAGGTGGACATTACAATCTAATGCCGGGCGAGCTTTCCTACTGGAATTTGATGTCTGATTTAAACCTTTTTCTACTATATTTTTCTTTCCGATGTTCGTTATTCGGTGGATAATGCTTACTTTTGCGTAGAATTTTTATTCACTAACAATAAACTTTAAACAAAATGGTAAATTACAAAGATTTAGGATTGGTAAACACGAAAGAAATGTTTGCTAAGGCTATCAAAGGTGGATATGCTATCCCGGCATTCAACTTCAACAATATGGAACAGATGCAAGCTATCATCAAGGCTGCTGTTGAAACTAAATCTCCTGTGATTCTTCAGGTTTCTAAAGGTGCCCGTCAGTATGCTAACGCTACTTTGTTGCGTTACATGGCTCAGGGTGCTGTAGAATATGCTAAAGAATTAGGCTGCGCACATCCGGAAATCGTTCTTCACCTTGATCACGGAGATACTTTCGAAACTTGCAAATCTTGTATCGACTCTGGTTTCTCTTCAGTTATGATCGACGGTTCTCACCTTCCTTACGAAGAAAACGTTGCATTGACTAAGAAAGTGGTTGAATACGCTCATCAGTTTGACGTAACAGTTGAAGGTGAACTTGGCGTATTGGCAGGTGTAGAAGATGAAGTTTCTGCTGACCACCACACATATACTGACCCTGAAGAAGTTATTGATTTCGCTACTCGCACAGGTTGCGACTCTTTGGCTATCTCAATCGGTACTTCTCACGGTGCATACAAATTTACTCCGGAACAATGTCACATTGACCCGGCTACAGGTATGATGGTTCCTCCTCCATTGGCATTCGAAGTATTGGACGCTGTAATGGAAAAACTTCCGGGATTCCCTATCGTTCTTCACGGTTCATCTTCAGTTCCTCAGGAAGAAGTTGCAACTATCAACAAGTTCGGTGGTAACCTGAAAGCTGCTATCGGTATTCCTGAAGAATGGTTGCGTAAAGCTGCTACTTCTGCAGTTTGCAAGATCAACATCGATTCTGACTCTCGCTTGGCTATGACTGCTGCTATCCGTCAGGTATTCGCTGAAAAACCGGCTGAATTCGACCCGCGTAAGTATCTTGGTCCGGCTCGTGACAATATGGAAAAATTGTACAAGCACAAAATCATCAACGTACTTGGTTCTGATAACAAATTGGCTCAGTAATCATCAGCTTATTCCAATATAATAAGAAAGGCTGCTTCCGGTTAACGGTGGCAGCCTTTTTAATTGGTGCTAAAGAGGTCTTCTGTCTAAAAAGAAATTATCATTTTCCATTCTGAAAGAAATCTTCAATTTTCTGTTTGCTTTTCAAATCTTTCAGCCAGTTGGCGGCAGCGTTATAATAATTGGCCATTCCCAAAACAAGTTCACCTTTTTCGTTCAATTTAGCTTGCCCGGTCTTATCATCTTTAGGGCGTGTTTTCAAGAATGCTTCCAAATAACGCTCTGTGCTTTTCTTGTCTTTCAAGGCAGAAAAGGATAGGTGTGCCATGTCATACAGAATTTTGTGATTTTGCCTGTCGTATTTCTGATAACGTTCTTTCATGGATGCCAGTTGCTCTTTATACATCTGTGCCATCTTGTAACAATCGGTCATACCGATGTAAAGCCGCGTCATGCTACTGTCTTTGGGTATCGACAGGTTGATAGCCTGTTCCAAATACTCTACTCCCTGTTTTTTCCACGAAGTTTTGGCGCAGGCACGTCCGAGATAATAGAGAAGGTTTACATTTTCCGGATCGTATTTCCGGGCGGCTTCCAAAAAGTCATGTGCTTCGTAATATCTTTCTATTGCATAATAACTGATGCCAAGATAGTAGCAAGTATGGAAGGAGCTGTCTCCTTGGTTCACCAAGTATTGATAACGGCGAATTGCGGTAGGATAATCTTGTTTCAAACAGTACGCCAAAGCATTCTGGCGGTTGACTGCGATATTGGTAGTGTCGATTTGCCGGTATTTCTCTGTGGCTTCGATGGCTTCGTCGAAGTAGGAACCTGCTATATTTATAGCGCCCAGTTTGGCGGCGGCAAGATAATCGCTCGGATATTTCTCCTGAATATTGTAATAGCACCCGGCTGCGGGGAGCGGTTCACCCATTCCTTCGAAACTTTGTGCCTGCAAGTGCAGGGCAATAGCGGAACTGTCTTTCTCTGTCATCAAACTGCTTTCCCCTAATGCGTCCCTGAATTTTTGCAGGGATAGGAGCAGGTTGATATATTGGATACGGACATATTTGTTTTCCGGATTGAGGTCGAGTGCCCGTTCGTAATACTTCAGTGCCTGATTACTTTTGGCAAGCATACGGCAACATTCGGCTGCTTCAATAAATGCACGGCTATTTGTGGTGTCGTTCGTGATAATCTCCTGATAGGTGGAAAGTGCTTCTGTGTTGAGTCCTAGCCCCCGCAATGCTTTTCCTTTTTGCAGGAGCAGGGGAGTGGTGGGCTTTTTTGCCGCAATAAGAGAAAGTGCTGCCTCGTAATCATAGTTTGCCATTGCTTCCTGGATAGGGTCGAGGTGCTGTGCCATTAACAGGGTGGTGGGACAGAGCAGGAACAATAGAAGTAACCGTTTCATAAATCGTAATTTTAGTGTGTTGTTAATGAGTTGCAAGTTACTAAAATTATTGCATTTACGAAATATTCGTAATATGTTTCAGATAGATTAACGTACCGATAACACTGGATAACATGGCAGAGGAATGTGATACAACGAAAAGAGTGATAATAAAACATGCCTCTTTCCCGGGAAAGAGGCATGTTCGCAGTAGAAAAATCTACTTTTATAGTTTTAAGGCATACCGAATGGAAACACGGCAGGAGCACCTTGCCCCTACATCAAGAATCCCAGCAGGATACCGGCAGCAACTGCTGAACCGATTACTCCGGCAACGTTCGGACCCATAGCGTGCATCAACAGGTAGTTGGTCGGGTCGTATTCCAAACCGATGACTTGTGAGATACGTGCCGAGTCGGGAACGGCAGATACACCTGCATTACCGATCAACGGATTAATCTTGTTACCCTTCTTCAGGAAGAGATTGAAGATCTTGACGAAGATTACACCTGACGCAGTTGCAATAATGAATGACAATGCACCGAGAGCGAAAATCTTGATAGAGTCGATAGTAAGGAATTCAGAAGCTTGGGTAGAAGCACCTACTGTCAAACCTAACAGGATAGTGATCGTGTCAATCAACGGGCCGCTTGCTGTATTGGCAAGACGACGGGTTACACCACTTTCTTTCAACAGGTTACCGAAGAACAGCATACCGAGCAAAGGCAAACCGGAAGGAACCAGGAAGCAAGTCAGCAACAAACCGATAATCGGGAAAATCACCTTCTCCGTGTGAGAAACGGCACGCGGCGGTTTCATGCGGATGACGCGTTCGTGTTTGGTGGTGAGCAGTCGCATGATAGGCGGCTGTATCACCGGAACCAACGCCATATAGGAGTAGGCGGACACCGCAATGGCTCCCATTAAGTTAGGTGCCAGCTTGGATGAGAGGAAGATGGCGGTCGGACCGTCTGCTCCACCAATGATACCGATTGCTCCGGCTTGCATCGGGTCGAAACCTATTTCCAATGCAATCATGTATGCGCCGAAGATACCGAACTGTGCAGCAGCACCGATCAACATCAGTTTCGGGTTAGAGATAAGTGCCGAGAAGTCCGTCATGGCGCCGATACCCAAGAATATGAGTGGCGGATACCATCCGGAAGTTACTCCCTGATACAATATATTCAAAACTGAACCTTCTTCGTAAATACCGACTTTCAGACCGGCATCCATATTAAAAGGTATATTACCGATCAGCATACCGAACCCGATAGGAATCAGCAACATCGGCTCGAACTCTTTGGCTATCGCCAAATAGATGAACACCAAGCCTACGAGGATCATCACCACGTGTCCTACGGTAGCGTTGGCAAAACCCGTGTAGGTCCAGAAGTCGGCAAGGTTGTTTCCTAAAAAGTTTATAAAATCTCCCATATTATTCGATAATTACGAGGTCATTACCTTCGAGAACAGAATCTCCCTTATTTACATTGATGGCAGTAATCTTGCCGTCTTTGTCCGCATTGATATTGTTTTCCATCTTCATGGCTTCCAATATAATGATGGTCTGTCCTTTCTTTACAGTATCGCCTACATTCACTTTGATGTCGAGGATAACACCCGGTAGCGGAGACTTGACGCCAGATTTGCCGGTAGACGGAGCAGCCGGTTTCACTACTTGGGTAGGAGCGGCAGGCGCGTTAGGCATAGGACGTACCACTACTGGCTTTGCAGCCGCTTTGGGTTGTTTCTCCATTTCTACTTTATAATGTGTACCGTTCACTTCTACATGAGCGATGTTGTCTTCAATATCTCCGATGGTTACTTTATATGAGTTACCGTTGATTTTATATTTATATTCTTTCATCGTTTTTACTTTTTATAGGGTGACTTACTTTCTGGGAGGAGTTTCACGCAACGTGTAAATCTTCGAACTCCACGGTGAGTAGCTGCGTTTCACACGAGTGATGGTCAGTACTGTATCTTCTACGTCGTGTACTTCATCCTGCATTTCGTGCAATGCCATAGAAATGGCAGCGTAAACTTCGCCCGGAGCCTGTGACAGCTCTTTCGCTTCTTGTTTGTCGACGCCTTTCGTTCTCATAGTATTGCGCTTGCTTAAGTTGACTGCAACTTTGCCGACAACTTTGAAAGCAATGAACAGAAGAATCAATCCGCAGAATACCACACTCATAGCAGAAATAGACATACCGATACCGTTAGCATCATGTTCCTCGAACTTTTCCATCTTAGCATTACTGTTAAGAGTTTGGTTGTTGGTGCTCGGAGTAACGTATTTGTCACTGCTTGCTCCTTTTACTTCCCATTCTGCTGCACCGTCACTTATGCGTGCATATGATTGGTTAGGGCCGAGAGCGCCTGCCGGTATTACTATCTGATCCATCAGCTTTTTGCCGGAGTCGAATAGGCCAACCCAGTTGGCTGTTTCGGGATTCAGCTTGAAGCTGGTGTGGAATGTTCCGCGGTTAGGCTCGCCGTCCGCCCAAAATAAAGCGTGCTGGCGTGGTTTCACTAGCGTAAGTATATCACCTTTCGGGATAAAATAAGTAACTGTATCGCCTGGTTGGCTGCTTACTTTCAGCAAGCAAGCTGCCAGATCGGCGCTACCGAATGATTTATTGAATATTTCAATCCATGCACTGTGCAGTCCGTAATCATCCTGAAAGTTGGTTTGGTTATCTATCAGGACTTCGTTCAGCACTAGCTTGTTGTTCGACTTTTTCTCTCCACAGGAAGTCAGTCCAACCAGCAACAGCAAAGAAAGGAATATTCCGATTTTGGTTTTGTTCATAATCGTTCTTGTTTTAATGTGAAAAGTTGGATTACAACGGAATATTACCATGCTTCTTAGACGGGTTGGTCAGCTTCTTGGTCTGCAGCTGCTGCAAAGCGCGGATAACACGGAAACGTGTGTTGCGTGGTTCAATCACGTCATCAATATAACCATATTTGGCTGCATTGTAAGGATTGGCAAACAGTTTAGTGTATTCTGCTTCTTTTTCAGCAAGGAATTGCGCCGGATTTTCCTGATCCTTGGCTTCGCGTGCATACAGTACTTCTACTGCTCCTGCACCACCCATTACTGCGATTTCAGCTGTCGGCCATGCATAGTTCATATCACCACGAAGTTGCTTACAGCTCATCACGATGTGAGAACCACCGTAAGACTTACGCAATGTGATAGTTACTTTAGGTACGGTAGCTTCGCCGTAAGCATACAGCAATTTGGCACCATGAAGGATAACGCCGTTGTATTCCTGTCCTGTTCCCGGAAGGAATCCCGGTACGTCTACCAATGATACGATAGGAATATTGAATGCGTCGCAGAAACGGACGAAACGTGCACCCTTACGAGATGCGTTACTATCGAGCACACCTGCCAAGTATTTAGGCTGGTTGGCAACGATACCTACGGACTGTCCGTTGAAACGTGCGAAACCGATGATTATATTCTTGGCATAGTCTTTCTGGATTTCCAGGAACTCACCATTATCAACAATAGCACCGATTACTTCGTACATATCGTACGGTTTAGTCGGGCTGTCAGGGATAATATCATTCAAAGAATCTTCCAGACGGTCGATCGGGTCTGTACAATCTACATAAGGAGCTTCTTCAAGATTATTTTGAGGAATGTAGCTCAACAGATTACGAATCAGCGCGAAACCTTCTTCTTCTGTCTTAGCGGTGAAATGAGTGACACCCGATTTGGTAGAGTGAACACTTGCGCCACCAAGGTTTTCCTGGCTTACATCTTCGCCTGTTACAGTCTTTACAACTTTCGGTCCGGTAAGGAACATATAAGAGGTACCTTCCATCATCAATGTGAAGTCCGTCAAAGCCGGAGAATAAACGGCACCACCGGCACAAGGACCGAAGATACCTGAAATCTGCGGAATAACACCTGAAGCAAGGATATTGCGCTGGAAAATTTCTGCATAACCTGCAAGGGCGTTGATACCCTCCTGGATACGTGCGCCACCCGAGTCGTTGATACCGATACATGGAGCACCCATCTTCATTGCCTGATCCATGATCTTACAGATCTTCAATGACATTGTTTCGGACAATGAACCGGCAGAAACTGTGAAGTCTTGTGCAAAAACATATACCAGACGTCCTTCGATAGTACCGCAACCGGTTACTACGCCATCACCCGGATAATGTTTTTTCTCCATGCCGAAGTTCGTGCATCTATGCTCAACGAACATGTCCATTTCTTCGAAGCTACCTTCATCCAGCAACATAGCCAAGCGCTCGCGTGCTGTGTATTTCCCTTTTTCATGTTGCTTCGCAATTGCTTTTTCGCCGCCCCCGAGACGTGCTACGGCACGGCGTTCAATAAGCTCTTTAATTTTTTCAAGTTGATTACTCATGAGTTCTTGTTAGTTTTTAGAGTTTATGATTAATGTTCGCAGAGTTCTGTCAGCACGCCAAGAGTTGATTTCGGATGAAGGAAAGCGATGCTCAAACCTTCGGCACCTTTGCGTGGAGCTTTGTCGATGAGGCGGATTTCTTTGCTTTCAGCTTCAGCCAAAGCATTAGCTACGCCATCTTCAACAGCAAAGGCAACGTGATGAACACCTGCACCTTTGTTTTCAATAAATTTGGCAATGGTACTCTCAGGGCAAGTCGGCTCCAACAGTTCGATTTTTGTTTCGCCTACTTTTAAGAAAGCGGTTCTTACTTTTTGATCTTCCACTGTTTCAATGTTGTAACACTTCAGACCTAATACATTTTCGTAGTAAGGAAGGGCTTCTTCGATGCTTTTTACAGCGATGCCCAGATGTTCAATGTGTGAAATCTTCATAACTATACTTTTATTATTTGGTTTTAATTATGTGCTTATACGGTATAAAACAGCACAAAGAAAGACAATTCTTACCTAATAAAGAAATATTTCAGCATTTAATTGTTGGGTTATAAAGCATAAAAAATGGTAGGGAAGTGGCACAAGAAGTCGTTTTGTAATCTTGAGATTGCATTTAGACATAAAATTTGACTAGGAGTTTGTTCAGCCAAGTCCAACTGACGCGGAACCAACGGCGCGTGCTACTCTGCTTTCCGCCGAAGCGAAGCACGAAATCACGATAACCATGTTTGCGGAACGGAAGTCCTACGTCCATAAATTCCATATGTCGGAATCCTCGTTCGTGAGCGTCTTCCAGGGCTTTCCAAACGGCGAGTACACCCGGATATTGCATCGCATAGGTCTTTCTCATTCCCCCTGAAAACCAAAGGAATGCATTGTCACCGGAATAGATGCAGACGGAACCTCCGATAATTTTCTCCTTATATTTGACGATGAATATTTTTGCCTGTTTTCCTTTGATAAACATACTGTTCATATGCCGGAAGAAATCATTGGCAGGGAAGTATCTGCGTATGCGGGATGAATAGACTTTGTGCAGCATCCGTGAGAAATCACGTATTTCTTCTACCGTATGTGCTTCTTCTACTCTTGCTCCGCTATTAAGTCCTTTTTTAATCTGCCGGATACGCGACGGACTGAACCGGTCTTCAGTCTTTTTCATACTGTGCAGTGAATTTCGCACCCGTAACCAATTGACCGGAAAGTAATCATTGCTTCGGAAGAACTTGTAACCGAACATGGCATTATTCAGATTACGGAATTCAATAAGGAAGCAGGTACGTGATGCTTCCTGGGTAAGATGCTCGAGCATCTCGCCGAAAACTTCTTCCGCCTTTTCTTTATTAGTATAGAGAGTTTCATCCAAAGCTTCGCCTTCACTATATACCACGCAGTGCTTCACCAAAGAGGATGGAAGCCATCTCTTTGCCTTACGGATAGCGGCAAGTAAGCGTGCCACCGGTTTGCCGTCTTCTGTCGCTACTATTAATAAGGGTGTATATCCCGGAGTTGCTTCATAGATTTGAAACAGCTCTTTGGAATGGAATGTATTCTTTCCTGATAAATCAGGAATATCCTTTCCTTTATAATATGTGGTTAGTTTAAGTGGCATCCAAGTACAAATTTACACTTTTTATTCTTCATTCAACAATAAAACAGAGAATTTGTTGGCAATGTTTAAACTTGTCAGTCCTTTCTTTAAAGCAGACATATGGAAAAAAAGAATGAAAAAGAAGAATTTTTGCATGATAATGAGTTATTTGTGGGTACAAAATAAAAAATGTAGCGTCTCTTTATAGATTTGAAACAAATATGTTATGTCAAATAATTAATATTAACTTTAACTTAAGACGAATGAGAGATTATGCATTTGTTGAAATGTGGAAGATGCAACATAGACGCATTTCCATGATTTTGGGGCTGGCTTTATTATGTTCCCCTATTCCATATTCTGTTCAGGCAGAAAATGGGAGCTCTAATACTATGGTACAGATTACGGCACAAACAAAAACTGTGAAAGGAACTGTTTTGGATGAGAATGGAGAACCTTTGATTGGTGTCTCTATTGTAGTGAAAGGTACGGGTACCGGTACAATTACTGATTTTGACGGTAAATTCTCAATTGATCTTTCCGGAGGGAGTAAAGAACTGTTGGTTTCTTATATCGGATACAAAGATCAGACTATAACTGTAACGGGAAGTTCACCGTTAAGTGTGAAAATGATTCCGGACACGCAAGCTTTGGACGAGGTAGTGGTGATTGGTTATGGTACGGTAAAAAAACGTGATTTGACAGGAGCGGTTACTTCTGTAAAAAGTGGAGATATTACAGTAAGTCCGGTGAATAACCCGATGGAAGCGCTTCAGGGAAAGGTGGCTGGTCTGGATATTATGAAGTCTTCCGGTAAGGCAGGAGCTGATGTCGATATTCAATTACGCGGAACTCGTTCCATTTACGGCTCAAATTCTCCTTTGTTCATTATTGATGGAATCCAAGGAAGTTATAATCAGGTGAATCCTGCTGATATTGAGTCTATTGAGGTGTTGAAAGATGCTTCTTCAACTGCCATTTACGGTTCGGCCGGAGCGAATGGTGTTGTAATAATCACTACCAAGCAAGGCAAGACCGGAAAGGCGACGGTCAACTTTGATGCCTATGTCGGTGTAAGCGGATTTGCAAAATTTCCTCACGGCATGATCGGTGATGAATATGTTAATCTGAAAAGGGAAGCATGGAGGACTAAGAATAATGAGGAGTATCCTGAATTCATGTCTACCATCTTTGATAAGCAGGGAGTGCTCGATGCATATGACGCAGGCAAGTGGATTGACTGGGTAGATGAGGTTATGGGTAAGAACGGCGTCCAGCAAAACTACAATTTGTCAATAACAGGAGGAACTGAAAAAACGAAGATTTTTGCTTCCTTGAATTATAACAATGAAGAAGGGTTGATTAAGAATGATAACCGTAAGCGTTATAGTATGCGTTTGAATCTGGATCAATCTATCTTTTCCTGGGCTAAGGTAGGTTTTAATACAAACCTGACATATACAGATGGAAATACCCGTAATCAAAGTGTTTTTGTAAATGCGTTGACTTTCCTGCCTTTAGGGGATGTTTATGACGCTGGTGGTAATATTAATTATGAATATTGCAAAGATGGCGGGAAGGTCAATCCGATGGCTGATGAAGCCAAAGACCAGTATGTGAATAATACCCGCAGCACTTATTTTACCGGCAATGCTTATTTGGAATTAACCCCGCTGAAGGGATTGACTTTTAAATCAGTGTTGGGAACGACTTTGAGTAATTCCCGCAACGGTGTTTTCTTTGGAAAAAAATCAATAGCCAATATTACTTCCGGCTATCAGGCGCCTCTTGCCGAAATATATAATAGTGCTCCTTATGCTTATAGATGGGAAAATGTACTTACTTACAACTTTACATTAGCTAAAGAC
Source organism: Bacteroides congonensis (assembly GCF_900130125.1). Lineage (GTDB taxonomy): Bacteria > Bacteroidota > Bacteroidia > Bacteroidales > Bacteroidaceae > Bacteroides > Bacteroides congonensis. The sequence goes on along the minus strand of NZ_FQXY01000006.1, from coordinate 87,423 downwards.
CATAGTTTTGGCGTGACGGGAATCACATCTTATTCCAAAAATCAAGATGAAGCAAATGAAAGCCATGCTCAAGGTCAGGAACTGGCGGCACAGTCATTTCATAATTTGAGCGCGGGAACGGAAAAAGTTCAGGTAGCGTCAAGCTTTTCGCAGACACAGTCGATGTCTTATGCTTTCCGTTTGAATTATAGCTATAAAGGGAAGTACTTGTTCACATTCTCCAATCGTTGGGATGGGGTTTCCCATTTGGCGGCAGGACATAAATGGGATTCTTTCCCTGCTGCTGCAATCGGGTGGCGTATCAGTGATGAGACGTTTATGGAGAAGACTCAGAATTGGTTATCTAATCTGAAATTACGTGCCGGCTATGGTGTAACGGGTAACTCCGGCCGTAAAGATGCCGCTTATTCTTCTACTACGGGTAGTTATACTTATCCTTCGGGAGTTGGCTTCGGCAATAGTGCAGCCGGACATATTCAGTACGGCGGTACATATGGAAATCCGGATGTTGGATGGGAGAAATCATATAATACGAATATCGGTATTGATCTTGGACTATTCAATGGGAGGGTTAATCTGGCGGCTGACTGGTATAATACAGATACAAAAGATTTGCTGTATTCACGTACAATGCCGATTACTTCCGGAATAGCTGCATGGGGATCACCGATGAAAGCATGGCAGAACCTTGGTGAGACTAATAATAAAGGTATTGAGTTGTCGCTGAATACCCAAAACATTGTCAAGAAGAATTTCACCTGGTCTTCCAATATTACTTTTACGGCTAATAAGGAAAAAATTGTCTCTTTGCCGGATGGAGACGTAAAGGCGGAGAAACTCTTTGAGGGTGAGGCAATCAGTGTTTTCTATGATTTCAAGTATTTGGGAATATGGTCGACCGCCGAAGCTGAAGAAGCAGCTAAATATGGCTCTAAACCTGGTGACATAAAGGTCGCTACCGACGGCTCTTTTAATGACAAAGGTATCCATTCTTACAGCAGTAATACGGATTATTTTATTTTAGGTAAAAAAACGCCGGACTGGATTCTTGGCTTCCAGAACAATTTTACTTATCGTGATTTTGATTTGAGTTTCTTTGTTATGGCGCGCTGGGGGTATATGGTTAATAATGACGTTATCACTCGTTACAATCCGACAACTAGTCTGGATAACTCACCGACAGGAAGTGATTATTGGACTCCAGAAAATCAGGGAGCTTATTTGCCTCGTCCGGGACTTCATGACAAGGCCGCTGATTATAAAGGATTCACTTCTCTTGCTTATATGGACGGTTCTTATATCAAAGTGAAGAATATTACTTTAGGTTACTCTCTCCCGAAAAAGTGGCTGGCTAAGATTCGCATGGAAAAACTTCGCGTATACGCAACAGCTTATGACCCGTTTATCTTTGCCAAAGAAAAACTGATGAGAGATCTTGACCCTGAAAATAACGGTGCGTCCAATTTCCCATTGACCAAGAGATTTGTATTTGGTGTAAATGTAACCTTTTAATTAATTGAGAGTTATGAAAAATAGAAAAATATACAATATATTGTTAGCTGCGGTTTGGATTCTTGGAGGAGCGTCTTGTTCTTTGGATGAATATAATCCGGGCGGTTCTTCTCTTGAAGCATTAATGACAACACAAGATGGCTTCAAGCAGGCTATAAATAATTGCTATTTCGGTTTGCAACGTAGCTTTTATGGTAAGCAGATTTATATCGAATTGGCAGAAGCAGGTACAGACTTGTGGACAGCCAAACAGAATTCTAATACAAATGCCAACTATTTTAAATATGCGGAAGGTGGTTCTATGAACCAAAATATGGCTCAAAGTATCTGGAATTCGGGATATGACGGCATAGGCTCATGCAATATAGCACTCGCGTTGGCTGATAAGGTAATAGATTGGGATTCGGAAGAGGTTAAGAATGAAGTGCTTGCCGAAGCGCATTTCCTGAGAGCCCTATATTATTATAATTTGGTGGAGATATTTGGCGGAGTCACATTTATCACTGCTAAAAATGAAGGTGTGGATACAGCTCCCGTCAGGACAGAACCTTTGGAAATTTACAAAAACTGTATTATCCCGGATTTGGAATTTGCCGCTACTTATTTACCAGTATCCCGTTCCAAGGAAGAAGGGCGTGCATTGCGCAAATCTGCCAAGGCTTATTTGGTAAAGGCTTATCTGACAACCAAAGAATATGGATGCTCTGATTATTTGCAAGCTGCCAAGGACTTGGCGGATGAGCTGATTCGGGATTGTGAGACTGGTGGAGCTGATTTGGATACTTATATGTACCCTACCTACGACGATGTTTTTGCTGATGCCAACAATCAGAATAACAAAGAGTCTATGTTCTCAATTGCTTGTAGTACTCAATATGGAAGCGTCAATAAATGGCAAAATAATTTAAGTTGGATGGAATTCTATTGCAACACATATTATTTTCCGGCTATTGAGAAGACGGAGGATGGTATAAAGCAGTGGGGAGGTAATCCGGAAGGAACATTTATGCCTTCTAAATATTTGATGGACTTGTATGTTCAATCTGATAATAAGTTAGATCCCCGTTATGCCGCTTCTTTCAAGACTTCATGGAAAGCTAACAAAGATTTCACCTGGTCGGAAGATAAAATCAAGGAGATGGATAGAGAAGGTAATATTACAACTAATACTTCTTTGGCTGCGGGCGATGAAGCTATTCGTGTTATACGACCCGAGGAAGACGATTATGTAACTTTGGCAGCGAATAAATTGAAGGCCGATTATATGATTGTTGATACAAAAGATTTATATGGTACTGACGGCAAGGTCAAGATGAACTATACTCGTCAGAATGACGGGAAAACGGTTTTGAATCCTTTTTATTATTTCTATCCGTCTTTGTCCAAGTTCAATACAACCAATATTATTGTTTCTAACTGGAGCAAAGGACGCTATGGTAGTAATGCTTCCATTATAACTATGCGTATGGCTGAAATCTACTTGTTGGCAGCCGAAGCAGATGTTTATCTGACAGGTGGAGCAAATGCGAATAAATATATTAATAAGGTGCGTGAACGGGCTAATGCTTCTCAATACAACGGTGCAGTAGATATTCAATATGTATTGGATGAACGGGCGAGAGAACTGGCCGGTGAAAGTGTCCGATGGTTTGATTTGAAGAGAACGGGTAAATTGACCGAAGATTATTTGCAGCAGAAAAATCCGGATGTCGGTCAGTATTTCCGGGATAATACCCATACTGTGCGTCCTATTCCGCAATCATTCACGGAGATTATAGAGAATGGTGTGGAGTATCAGAATCCGAATTATTAATATGTTCGGGATATTGATGAAATGATAGTAGGTTAAATTTTGATAGAGAAGGATATATCTTGTGGTGTATCCTTCTTTTTTTATCCTGTTTTGTTTATTTTTGCTGTGTTAAATACGCACTGTAAATGAAACAACCACTATGATTGAAGAAATTTTAGCTTACAACAAGCATTTTGTAGAGAAGAAGGGATATGAAGAGTATATTACGAATAAGTATCCCGACAAGAAAATAGCTATTCTTTCCTGTATGGACACTCGGCTGACTGCTTTACTGCCGGCCGCGCTGGGTATAAAGAATGGCGATGTAAAAATGATAAAGAATGCGGGAGGTGTTATTTCCCATCCTTTTGGTAGTGTGGTTCGTAGTCTGCTCGTTGCTATCTTTGAACTTGGCGTAGAGGAGATTATGGTGATTGCCCATTCCGATTGCGGAGCCTGTCATATGCACAGCGAAGAAATGCTTGAAAAAATGAAAGCGCGGGGAATTAATCCCGAATATATCGACATGATGAGTTTTTGCGGAGTGGACTTCCATGCATGGCTGGATGGTTTTGAAGATACGGAAAAGTCGGTGAGGGGAACGGTAGATTCTATTGTACGCCATCCTTTGATACCTTCGGATGTGAAAGTTTACGGATTTATTATTGATTCTACTACAGGAGAGTTGACGAGAGTAGTATAAGCAGGCTCTTTATATCTTATCAGGAATCTCTTTAGATTGTCAGGCTTCTCTTTCGGATTATCAGGACTCTTTTCGGATTATCGGAAATCCAACCGGAATATTGGAAAATCCCTTTGGAAAAGGACAAAAAAATAAGGCAGCTCTTTGTTAGCTGCCTTTATCTTTTTGCGGTTATAAACTTTCTTTGACTGGTGCACCCGTTTATGACAAATAGGGTGTCCGTACATCTCGATTTCAGCCTCCCGGCTTGCCTTACGATTCGCTTTAATGTAATCGTCCTGCGTAATTTGCTTTTTCATACCATGATATTATTTGTCAGTGCAAAGATACTATTTTATTTTCGATTACGCCTGTTTTGCACTATCTTTGCAATTATTAATCAAATGAAACCCGGAAACAATATGGAAAATTTCAGTGAATTGATAAAGAACCGTCGCAGTATGCGCAAGTTTACCGATGAAGAGCTGACACAGGACGAAGTTGTTACGTTGATGAAAGCAGCCTTGATGTCCCCCTCTTCCAAGCGCAGTAACAGTTGGCAATTTGTAGTAGTCGATGATAAAGAAATGTTGAAAGAACTGTCCCATTGCAAGGAACAGGCTTCTTCCTTCATAGCCGATGCCGCTTTGGCGATTGTCGTAATGGCTGACCCGCTGGCGAGTGATGTCTGGATTGAAGATGCCGCTATTGCTTCCATTATGATACAGTTGCAGGCGGAAGACCTCGGGCTGGGGAGCTGCTGGGTACAGGTACGCGAACGCTTCACTGCTACCGGAATGCCTTCCGATGAATTTGTACATGGCATACTGGATATACCTTTGCAACTTCAGATTCTTTCCGTCATAGCCATCGGGCACAAAGCAATGGAACGCAAACCCTTCAACGAAGAACATCTTCAGTGGGAGAAAATTCATATTAACAAGTTCGGAGGAAAATAACGATGGGAGCTGCCAAAGCAAATAATAGCAAAGATACCTATATGGCTACCGCCGTTACCTTTATGGTAATCGGAGCACTATATCTGATTGATAAACTGATTCATTTTTCTTCCATCGGTCTGCCTTGGGTGATGAATAAGGATAATATGCTGCTGTATGCTTCTATCTGTTTTCTTATTTTCAAACGCGATAAATCCATCGGTTTCGTATTATTGGGACTTTGGTTGGTGATGAATATCGGTTTGGTAATGTCATTGCTGGGTTCGCTTTCAGGATATTTGCTGCCGTTGACATTACTCATCATCGGAATTATTTTATTTTGGATTGCAAAACGGTAAAGAAATGATGAATAGAAGTATAGAAGATATTCCGATTGTGTTTATCGGTGCCGGAAACCTGGCTACCAACCTGGCAAAAGCACTTTATCATAAAGGCTTCCGTATCGTGCAAGTGTATAGCCGGACTGAGGAATCCGCCCGTATCTTAGCCGGACAAGTGGAAGCGGAATATACAACCGACTTACAGGAAATCTCCAAAGAAGCCCAATTATATATCGTATCCCTGAAAGATGCCGCTTTTGTGGAACTACTGCCCCAAATAACAGAAGGCAAACAAAACGCCCTATTAGTACATACGGCAGGAAGCATCCCGATGAGTATTTGGGAAGGACGTACGGAACGTTATGGAGTGTTCTATCCGATGCAGACATTCAGCAAGCAACGTGAAGTCGATTTCCGGGAAATACCATTCTTTATTGAAGCCAAAAGGCCGGAAGACGTGGAACTACTGAAAGCAATTGCCGCCACTCTCTCCGAGAATGTCTATGAAGCTACTTCCGAACAACGCAAGAGCCTTCACCTCGCGGCAGTCTTTATCTGTAACTTCACCAATCACATGTATGCTTTAGCGGCAGATTTGCTTGAGAAATATAATCTGCCGTTTGATGTCATGCTTCCGTTGATTGATGAAACGGCACGTAAAGTGCACGAACTGACGCCCCTGGATGCGCAAACCGGCCCGGCCGTGCGTTATGACGAAAATGTGATAAACAATCATCTTGCTATGCTGGCAGACTCGCCGGCATTACAGGAAATATATAAATTAATGAGCAAAAGTATCCATGAGCACCATCAATTATGATTTATCCCGTATCAAAGCGTTAGCTTTTGATGTAGACGGAGTATTGAGTTCTACCACAGTTCCGCTGCATCCTTCCGGTGAGCCGATGCGTACTGTGAATATCAAGGATGGGTATGCTATCCAGCTTGCAGTGAAAAAAGGACTTCATATCGCCATCATCACCGGCGGACGGACAGAAGCGGTACGCATCCGTTTTGAAGGCTTGGGAGTGAAGGATTTATATATGGGTTCTGCGGTGAAGATACATGATTATCGTGCCTTCCGTGGCAAATACGGATTGGCTGACGATGAAATATTATATATGGGGGATGATGTTCCCGATATAGAAGTGATGCGGGAATGCGGACTTCCCTGTTGCCCGAAAGATGCTGTGCCGGAAGTAAAATCCGTTGCGAAATACATCTCTTATGCGGACGGTGGCTGTGGCTGTGGACGTGATGTCGTAGAGCAAGTCTTGAAGGCACATGGTTTATGGATGGCGCAAGATGCTTTCGGTTGGTAAGAACAACCTGTGATATCAATAAAAAGTATTTTCAATCGTAAATAGTAATAGTATATAGTAAATTATCAAATCTTCAAATCTCAAATCGTAAATAGAATAATGCTTGATAATCTAAAGAAATACCAGATCATACTGGCTTCCAATTCACCCCGTCGAAAAGAACTGATGTCAGGTTTGGGAGTAGACTATGTAGTCAGGACATTGCCCGATGTCGATGAATCTTATCCCGATACGTTGGTTGGTGCAGAAATCCCTGAATTTATCGCCCGTGAGAAAGCCGATGCATATCGCGCTATGATGAAACCGGAAGAATTGTTAGTGACGGCGGATACCATCGTTTGGTTGGATGGAAAAGTTCTCGGCAAGCCGGAGGGCAGGGAAGGGGCTGTTGAAATGCTTCGCGCTCTTTCGGGAAAATCCCATCAGGTATTTACGGGTGTCTGTCTGACAACTACCGAATGGCAAAAGAGCTTTACCGCTTCTTCCGATGTACTGTTCGATGTCTTGTCCGAAGATGAAATCCGGTACTATGTTGACCGTTACCAACCTATGGATAAGGCGGGAGCTTATGGCGTTCAAGAATGGATCGGCTATATCGGCGTCAAGTCTATTTCAGGCAGTTTCTATAATATAATGGGACTCCCCATACAGAAACTGTACGGGGAGTTAAAGAAATTATAATAAATCCAGCATCAAAGGAATATCCTCTTCTCGAATACCTTGTTTGAGAAGAGGTTCTTCGTCTTTATGGAACATTTCAAGAAAACGCTCCCGGTTTCCACAGGCTGTTATCGCCTTTCCGTAGAAAACAGCAGCCTTCTGTATATCTCCCATCACCCATGCAACGTGTCCGGCATTCATATAGTCGATGGCCAATGGCTTTTGCTCGATGATTTTCTCGTAATACTTCATTGCCTGCTCATATTTCAGGCTGATAAATGAGCACCATCCGATACCACGCCATGCCTTTACACAATTACTTTCAATGAAATCCAGTTTGAAGAAGTAATTCAGTGCTTCTTCATATTGTCCCATTTCAGCCAGGCAGCTACCGATGTGGAACGTGACATTCACATCTTCCGGAGCAACTTCTTCCACCTTTTTGTAATAAGTAAGGGCAGCCTGATAATTTCTGTTTAAGCGATAGCAAATAGCCAGATGGCGGTTATTCCAAATATTATCCGGCTTCAGCGTATCTGCTTTCAGGTAGGCTTGAATAGCTTCTGCGTATTTCTTTCTCTTTTGCAATGCATATCCGAATTTCTGATAATATTCCGCACTGTCCTCTCCGAATTCACTGATAGCATCCAATTCCTCAAAAATTTCGATAGCCTCGTCCCAACGTTCCTTTGACAAATAGAAATCGGCAATAGGGAATAATACATCTTCCCAAGACAGCACGTTGTCGAGTGCAGGGATGTGATGAAGGTCGAGCTTCTCTTTAAAAATATCCCTGAACTCCTGACGGCGTACGCTAAGTTTGAAAAAACGGTAAAGGTCGTGCAAATACTGATTGCTTACCGTTCCCGGACGCTCATTGAACCGTCTCATTGTGTCTGCATTCGTTTTTTCAGCCAATTCGGCTACCTGTTGTTCGTTCAGTTGGCTCAACATCATGTCCTGCTGCATCTTCGGCAACTGATGAATCGTGAAAAACAACGAATACTTATCGCTATTACTGAAAAATCCCGATTGAAGAATCAAATCCAATAAACTGCTTCCACTGTTTCCCGCCTGTTTAAGTGATTTAAACACATTAGACTGCTGTTTGCTGAACGGATAAAACCAGTTATGTACTTCGCGGAAGAACGGATAACTCTTCAAAGCGGCAAACGTACTCATATATACATCAGCCCCTTCCAATTGAAGTTCGTTCATTTCACGCAATTTATCTCCCAAGCCGGACTTCTCGAAAGCATCTTCCCAGTCCGGGTTCTTGTCGTCATTCTCCTCGTCGTTCTCCTCAAAGCCAAACCTCATATTCTTCATCGAAGAAACATTCTTCAGCATTTCGGGAATAATCTCTTCCCGCATCTTTTTGTCGATCTTCTCCGTCTCTTGACACAGCAACATCTGACGATAAATGCGTGCGACGTCCTCTATGAACCAAGGAATCTCTTCCATGAGATCCACCCGCTTGATAAGTTCCGGATAGAAAGTAAGCCGGTTTCTGTAAATGTGGAAGATAATCATTGCGCCCACCAATGCCCGTTGGCTGACGTTGACGTTCTTATGGCGGTATGCATCAAGCAGCCACATGATTTTCCGCAAGTCGAAACATTCCATCAAACTCAATGTGACAGCACTGACGAACAAGCATAAATCATCTCCCGGAAGTAATTCCGATGTAAGCATGCCTTGTGCCTCTTCCTCATCCTGGGGTGTCCATGCACTGTTTGTCCATGTCCTGATGAATATAAATTTGAGTGTATCCTCATGCCGTTTCAGGACTTCGTCCATTTTTTCGTCAGAAAGCAATCCGCTGACTGCCAAGTCGTCATTAAATGACTCCAATATATGCAATATTGCTTTAATGCCGTAGTCCGACAAATCAGGCGACACGGGAGTACGGCGTACCTCGTGATAATATCTTGATGATACGTTATCCAGTATAAGCAACCGTGACTGGTCGGCAATTCCCCATGTGTCCGCTACCATTTTCTGATACAGATTCCAGCGTTCCGGGTCATTTGCTCCCTGCCGCATATAGTCAAGCATATACTTGTACGAGGTTTGCAATTGCTCCAGACGTGTACGTAAATCCCAGTCAGGACATTGCCACAACAAGGATTCCAGTTGCATCAAAGCCTCTTTGAGTCTTTTATCCTCAAGTAAGGTACGTATATATGCGTATTGTTCGTTAATCGTTTTTTCGTTCATTGTGATTTAATTATTTATTTTTTTCCAATCCAGGTCAGACGTTTCCAAAGACCCTCAAAAGGACCGTGTTTGTGGTGACGAAGCCACCACGAACAGAATGCCATTTGTAATAGAACAAAAAGGATGCCAAAAAGGAAACTATATGTAATACCTAAATACCGGCCCAGTTCGAATCCCCAATGATAGAACAAAAGGGAACCGAAAATAGATTGTCCGAGATAGTTAGTTAAACTCATTTTTCCATAAGTTGTGAAACGCATAAAGAAACTGCGGTCTTTCACGTGGTAGAAAGTCAGCAATAATCCCGTCACCAGTAACACCATAAAGCTAAGGTTGCTGAATGAACTTAGGATAAGTTGCAAGGGAACAAGTACGGCACTCCGTTCTATAAATTCCGGCAACATATTGTTGAGCCCGTAGATAGGGAAGAAGCAGAGAAGGGAAAAAGCCAGTGCTTTCAGCCACAAACGTTCGTTCTTTTCACTGTACAGGAAATATTGACGGCGGCCGACAAGCATACCGAACAGGAATAATCCCGGTGTTTGCAGGATACGTCCGTGTTCCAAAGCCCAGGTCATGTTAGCCATCTGTCCTTCCCACATATTCATACGAACCGTTTCGAGGAATGTTCCGTTTTTTTGCACATCGAATGCGATGCCGAAGTAATAGCGTGCAAGGCTTTCCCCTGCCACATAGTCAGGATTACATAAAGCATAGATTAGCTTTACCCAGTCGATAGGTTGAAGAATAAGTAAAGTGGCAAATATAAGAACAGTACGGTCACTCATCCGGCAGAATATCGGCAGGATAATTCCAAGGATGGCATACATCGTCAATATCTCTCCCGTAAAGAAAGCTGCGTTGAATTGTCCGATGATGAACAAAATAAATAATCTCCATAAGAACCGCAGGCGGAAATCCTTTCCTCTCCGTTGCTGGTTGTTATCCTGAATATAGAAACTAAAGCCGAAGAGCAGGGCGAATACGGCATATGCCTTATTACTGAATGCAAAGAATAATCCTTTCCAAATGGCCTGGTCGGTGAACTTCATCCATTCGAAAGGCACTTCTTTCGGAAAAGAATAGAAATTGAAATGTTCGATACTGTGCAAGAGGATAATTCCCATGACTGCTAATCCTCTTAATACGTCGGCAACGTCTACCCGGGCGTTGGGTTCGGCGATTTTGTGTTCCATGATTCTTTTAGTTTCTGTTATTAATTGGTTTATATAATAAATTTAGGCACGGATTACGCGGATTTCACGGTTTTTAGAATGATGAATATGTAAAACAGCAGCGTTAATTCGTGTAATCCGTGCCAAATAATATAAGATTATTTTGGCAAGAGACTAAGTTGAGTTAAAATCTCACTTGTACTTGTGCCTGTATCAGATTGGAGTCTTTTTGTCCGTCTCCTTTTTTATTGCAAAAGGTATATTGTGCTTGTAGACGGCACCTGGGATAAAACCAGTATTGTACGCCTGCAATATAATTATTCTGTTTGAAGCCGGCAGCCTTGTTCGGGTTGAAATAGTCATACGAAGCTATGAAATCGAAGTTCCGGGCAAAGCGAACGCTGCCCGTTGCATAGAATCCTTCACTTTTTACATTTCTGTCTTTTCCGCCAAGATATTCCGAACGCAAATTGAATTTGGGAGTAGTGACAACTGCTCCCGCGCTCCAACGCTTCTTGGCATAATTTTCTCCGGCTTTAATTCCGGTATATTCCGAATCCGCTATCGCATGTCCCGTTCCGCGAATGAACGAACCGCCTACGGACAACCACTCCAATGGATAAACCATCAAGTTACCGACAACATCCTTCTGGCTATTCTTGTCTTTTGTATTCAATCCCTGTCCGTTCATGACAGCCACCTTGTATTGCAGAAAGTCATGGAACAATTTACCGTGGAGCATCATACCGATGTCCCGTCCCGAAGTCATGCCATAGCACTTGTCGCTGCCGCTTACTCCCGCCAGGTAACAGACAGACTGCGAGTAGCAGTTAATTAACTCCACCGTGGTAGGCGATAATTCATTTTCGATGGTATAAGGAACTTTAAACTCACCGATACGAGCTGTAAGTCCGGGCAGGAACTGATAGTCGGTATAAACTTCGAGTAGCATCCCGCCGTTATAGAAGTCATACATGAAATCACAAGTCCACCGTTTGGTAATCTTTCCATGTGCCATGAAAATGATACGTTTGATGTCGAACGTATTGTCCGGTTTGGCAGCGTCGTCATATGTATATCCGAGTTGCGCATATCCTGCAAGGCTGATACGCTCTTTCAGGGTGTTCACTACCTGGTTCAGTGAGGTCGTTTTCTCTTGTGCAACAAGAGTGTCTTGTATGCCGGTTAAGCATAGCACGATGACGGAGAGTTGGAGGAGTGTTTTTCGCATGAAGTAGTTGTTATTTGATTATGGTTGATACTTATCAAACAAGGGCAACTCTTTTCACAAAGAATTGCCCTTTTATTTTTAACCTTGTAAAAATCAGCTATAAATTCTTATTCTTGAATAGCAGCGATACCCGGAAGAATTTTTCCTTCGATTGCTTCGAGCAATGCGCCACCACCGGTTGAAACATAAGATACACCGCTAGCCAAACCGAACTTGTTGACACAAGCTACAGAGTCACCACCACCAACAAGTGAGAAAGCGCCGTTCTTAGTTGCTTCAACGATAGCTTCACCTACTGTACGTGAGCCGTGAGTGAAGTTTTCAAATTCGAATACGCCCGTAGGACCGTTCCAAAGAATAGTCTTTGATTCTTTGATAATGTTAGCGAAGATTTCTTCAGTCTTAGGACCGATGTCAAGACCTTCCCATCCGTCAGGAATTTCGTCAACCGGACAGAATTTAGTATTTGCATCGTTAGAGAAAGCGTCAGCAATCTTGGCATCAACAGCCAAAACAAGGTTTACACCTTTTTCTTTTGCTTTCTTGATCAAGTCCAAAGCCAGGTCGAGTTTGTCGTCCTCACAGATAGAGATACCGATTTTACCACCCATAGCTTTAGTAAATGTATAAGTCATACCACCTGCGATAATCAGGTTGTCCACCTTGCCCAGCAGGTTTTCGATGATTTCGATTTTAGAAGAAACTTTAGAGCCACCCATGATAGCAGTGAACGGACGTTTGATGTCGTTCAATACTTTATCAACAGCTTTCACTTCTTTCTCCATCAGGTAACCGAACATCTTGTTGTCTACATCGAAATGTTTAGCAATCAATGCAGTAGAAGCATGAGCACGGTGAGCAGTACCGAATGCGTCATTAACGTAGCAGTCAGCGTAAGAAGCCAATTTCTTGGTAAATTCTTTTTGGCTTTCTTTTACAGCCTTCTTGGCAGCAGCCTTTTCTTCGTCTGTCGCGTCTTCCGCCAAACCTCTTGGTTTGCCTTCTTCTTCAGCATAGAAACGAAGATTTTCGAGCAACAGAACTTCGCCCGGTTGCAGGGCAGCAGCTTTTACAGCAGCTTCTTCACCCATGCAGTCATTAGCAAACTGAACTTCAACGCCCAGTAATTCAGACAGGTGCTTGATGATATGTTTCAAAGAAAATTTATCGGCAACGCCTTTCGGACGGCCCAAGTGAGAGCCAATGATAATGCTACCACCGTCTGCCAGAATCTTCTTCAAAGTAGGAAGAGCTGCACGCATACGAGTGTCATCTGTAATGTTGAAGTTTTCGTCCAGGGGCACATTGAAGTCCACGCGAACAAATGCCTTTTTACCGGCAAAATTGAATTTGTCAATTGTCTGCATAATACTCTATTTTTATTTAAAAGTGTTTTTAAAATTCTTCTTTTAGAATGACCGCAAAGTTACTATTTATTTCGGTTCTCTGCTATTAAATCGTTATTTATTCTTGCCTTTTGGTGTCTCTTTTGTAACTTTATAAGTGTTGCAGAAATATTTGCACATCATTTGCAAACCACAGGTGACACATTTTGGAGTGCGTGCCTGACAAACATAACGACCGTGCAGGATGAGCCAGTGATGGGCAATCGGTACGAGTTTTTCCGGAATATTCTTCATCAACTCCTTTTCTACACTGAACGGAGTTGTGCAACTGTCCGGCACTAATCCGATGCGGTGACTGACGCGGAACACATGCGTATCCACCGCCATGGCAGCCTTGTTGAATACCACGGACTGAATGACATTCGCCGTCTTTCTCCCCACACCAGGCAGTTTTATCAAATCTTCCATATTGTCCGGCACCTGGCTATTGAAGTCATTTACCAGCATTTTCGCCATTCCCACCAGATGTTTAGCCTTATTATTCGGATAAGACACACTTCGGATATATTCGAAAACCACTTCTGGCGTAGTAGCCGCAAGGGCTTCCGGTGTCGGGAAATCCCTGTACAAAGGCGGAGTGATTATATTCACCCGCTTGTCCGTACATTGTGCGGAAAGGATTACGGCAATCAGCAACTCATACGGGTTATTGTAATGTAATTCAGTCTCCGCCACAGGCACGTTTTCTTGAAACCAGGCGATTATTTTCTCATAACGTTCTTTCTTTCTCATCGTAGTTTGTTTTTATGATAATGAGGCGTTACTTTGATTCTGAAATAGATAGCGGAAACCACCGTCAGGCAGGCTCCGAAAAGATAGGCTTTGTCAAATGTACTGATTTCCGCAATATATCCCCCGACCAGCATACCGATACCGATTCCCACATCCCAGGACGTGAGATAGGTCGAAGTGGCTGTTCCTCGTTGGCTGTTGGGTGCAAGATTCACAAACAGCGTATTGAATGCCGGAAACATAATCCCGAACCCGATACCCATCAGCAGTGCAATACCGAAAAAAAGAACCGTGCAAGCCCTATCATTCCACTGAATCAGATACACACAGGCCGAAAGCAGGAAAAAGCTGCAAACCACCAAATATAATCCGGCAGCTATTACTTGTGTTATTTTTCCCCGGTCTACCAGTTTCCCCGAAAATATCCGCGAGATAGCCATGCCGACTGCCATAAAGGTAAAGAAGAACCCTGTTTGTGTGCGAAGCCCTATCTCATGGGCATACATCGCCACATAATTGGTCGTCATACCATACGGAATGGAAAGCAACAGCAGGCTAAGTCCCGCAGGCATTCCCTTTAGCAGGATAAAGCGGTCGAGCGAAATAGGTTCCCGTTTCACAGGGGGCTTATAGGGCGTCTTTACCAGACTTGCGGATAAAAAGCCCAAAATGCAGGAACCGAGCGCATAACAGAAGATTGTGGGAAAAGACACTCCCGCGTCATGCAGGAACAATCCGAACATCGGCCCGATGGACATCGCCATATTGTTTGTAAGCCCGTAATAACCCAACCCTTCCCCTCTGCGGGACGAAGGCATAATATCGATTACCACCGTATTGCCACCTACCGTGACCATCCCGAATGAAACGCCATGTATGATTCGGAATATAATAAATAAGGTAAGGGATCCGGCAATGAGATAGCCGCCAAACATCATCATAAAGATGAAGTAAGCGAAAAGATAGAGAGGTTTGCGGGCAAAAGTATCGAGCAGATAACCGGAAAACGGACGGATGCAGAGTGCCGCCACCGTATAACAGGAAAGCACGATACCGATAGTCGAGTTTCCGGCTTGGAAAAATTCGGATAAATAGAACGGCAAAACGGGAATCAACAACCAAAAACCGAAGTAGAGCAGGAAGTTGGCCGCCAAGATGAAACAATAACTGGAAGTAATGAGTCTATCCTTTGCCATAATGAATATTATTTAATGTATCAATAATACTAATGTGCCAATTTCCTGCGGATAAAGCGCAGCATATTGGCACATTAGTATGTATGTGAACACATTATTTAGTATGCCGCTTCGAATTCTTTTAAGAAGCGTGTGTCGTTTTCGGAGAACATACGAAGGTCTTTCACCTGATATTTCAGGTTCGTGATACGTTCGATACCCATACCGAGGGCATAGCCGCTGTACACTTTGCTGTCGATACCGTTGGATTCAAGTACGTTCGGGTCTACCATGCCGCAACCGAGGATTTCCACCCAACCGGTGTGCTTGCAGAACGGACAACCTTTTCCACCGCAGATATTACAGCTAATATCCATTTCCGCACTAGGCTCGGTGAACGGGAAATAAGACGGACGCAGACGAATCTTCGTATCCGCGCCGAACATTTCCTTGGCGAACAACAGCAATACCTGCTTCAAATCCGTGAACGATACATCTTTGTCTACATACAGCGCTTCTACCTGGTGGAAGAAACAGTGTGCACGGTAGCTGATAGCTTCGTTACGATATACACGTCCCGGACAGATGATGCGGATAGGAGGTTTTGAAGTTTCCATGACACGGGTCTGCACGGAAGAAGTATGCGTACGCAATACTACATCCGGGTGAGCTTCGATAAAGAAAGTATCCTGCATGTCGCGTGCCGGATGGTCTTCGGCAAAGTTCAACGCCGAGAATACATGCCAGTCGTCTTCGATTTCAGGGCCTTCAGCGATGCTGAATCCCAGACGGGCAAAAATATCAATGACTTCGTTCTTTACAATGGTAAGCGGGTGGCGTGTACCCAGTTCTACGGGATAAGCCGAACGCGTCAAATCCAGTCCGTCGCAACCGTTGTCCTGACTTTCAAACTGCTCTTTCAGCGCGTTGATTTTATCCTGCGCCTTTGTTTTCAGTTCATTCAGTCTCATGCCGACTTCCTTTTTCTGTTCGGCGGCTACGTTACGGAAATCCGCCATTAAGTCGTTAATGGCTCCCTTCTTGCTAAGGTATTTGATGCGGAGAGCTTCGAGTTCTTCGGCATTGGAGGCGTGCAAGGCTTCCACCTCTTTCAGAAGTTGTTCAATCTTAGCTATCATATTCTTGATATATTGTTATTCAGTTTCTTAGTAAAAACCTTGCAAAGATATAATATTTATTTCAGTTGGTGAAATCTATATAGACGTTTTTATAGAGCAGCTTACTTTAGGTTCGGATTTAAAATTGCGTCCTCGTAAGGATAGGGGACATACATTTTGCTGTCATCCCATGTACCCGTGACGGGTACGATTTCCTTTCTTTTCACTCCGGGAGCCACCTCAATCTCCGGGTTTTCCTTGCGGTATTCAAAATGGTCTTTGTACCGGTACATTCTGAACATATCCCTGGCTCTGCTCGCAATGCCGCCCCAATAATAACCTGCCATTTCCCAACCGTGTTCATTGTAGGCGGCTTCCGCCAGTTCTTCGGGACTCATCGTTTCTTCATAAAGATTGGTTTCTTTGCCATCAGCCCTGTTGCGTACCTTATTTAATACTTCGATGGCTTTTGCGTTAATCTCTCCCGAACGTCCTGTCGCTTCGGCATACCAACAATATACCTGTGAAAGCCGTATCAGTTGGAAAGTCTTTTCGCCTGCGGCATTGACCGGGGCGGGATTGGTGTAATCAAACTCCGTTCCGCGCACGGCACCTTCCACGGTTTTCATGAAAACGGGCGCAACCACTTCGCGGGAAGGGGGATTAGTGTCATACCACCAGTCGTATTCCTTACCGTCGTTTAATATGATTTTGGGAAAGTAAGTGGCGTCTTTGCGCGGGCCTTCCGGAAATTCTTTCCAAAACTTGATTTCCCCGTTTGTATCTCCCCATCCGCCTTGTGCCATGTCTTGTAGAAAGTCGGTCAGAGGAGCAGCCTGGTTCGTTTGATCCCTGTTATAATAGATACCCAGCAGGAGTTCCGTATTCTTATTATTGTATTCCCAGGAATATACTTTGCTGTATTCATCCAGTAGTTTATAATAATAGGTATGATTCTCTGTACCGTCAATTACTTCCTTGGCTTTGCCGGCAGCCAGTTTATAATATTCCGTGCCCTTGTTGAGCGGCCAACCTGCCATGCACATGTACACATATGCCATTGTCGCTTTCACTGCTCCCCGGCTTACGGCGATATTCATTCCGTTTCTGGCATAAGGCTCTTTGGTATAATTTACAGGGCAGTCTGTTTCCGCTATTTTCAGGTCGGATACAATCAGTTCATATATCTCTTCTTCCGTTTTCAATGGGGCGTTGTAATTGATTTCTTCCTCTAACATGACAGGTACCTTTCCCCAGGTTGTCACCAAATAGAAATAAGAATAAGCTCTCCAGTAATGTGCCTGTCCGATGGCTGCCTTGATTTCATCTTCTGATACATCAGGGGTGCGTCCGGCATTGTTTATGATAAAGTTGGCTGCCTTGATAACCTTGAAACGCTGTTCCCACATGCTGGACAACCATGAATTATTATCTTTCACATCGAACTGGTCATGCTCCCTGAGCGGCTGTTTGTTACTGGAAGGGTGGGTGGAGATATCATCGCCGACCAAAAAGTTAGTGCCGCAAAGGTTGTTACTGGCTTGCGAACTTGCTATCACGGAATACAATGCAGTCAGTGACGCATCGAGGTCTTCCTTGTTACTGAAGAAATTCTCCGAAGTCAACTGTCCTTTAGGGTCTTCTGTCAGGAAGTCGTTGCACGAAACCAGGCACAAGCCCGCCAAAACGAATGGCAATGTCCTTCTGATATATTTATATGCTGTTTTCATCTTGTTCTTATAATTAATTAGGTCAATGGTTAAAATCTGATTTTAGCACCGAAAGTAATAGTTCTCGGAATAGGATAAGCGCCATAGTCCAGACCGTCGTAACTGGTATAAACTTCCGGATCCATTCCTTTGTAACGGGTGATGGTGAAAAGATCCTGCGCGCTTACGGACAACTGTATGCTCGCGAATTTGGCAACCCGTTTCGGGATACGGTACGAAATACTGATGTTCTTCAATTTCACGAAAGAAGCGTCTTCCAGCCAGAAGTCCGAGTTCGCATAATTCTTGCTGTCCGTATTGGTAAGGCTCGGATAAGCAGCTTCCGCTTTGTTGCTTATATGATCCCAACCTTTGAAGTATGCATCCCGCAAGGTGACGAAACGTGAATTTCCGGTCATGGAAGCCGCCGTGTAACGGCTTATATTCAGACGGTTGTATCCGGTGGCGGCATTGAAGAAGATATTTACAGTCCAGTTCTTCCAATTGATTGTATTGTTCCATCCCATTGTCCATTTCGGACTTGCCTGTCCTTTGACTACCAAGTCTTCGGAAGTAGGGCTCGTGGTCAGGCTGCCGTCCGCTTTCTGATAAAGATTGGCGCCTTTGTCATCGAAACCTTTCCATTGATATACATAGAAAGACCCCATCGGGTAACCCGGTTTCATGATTTGCATCGCGCCGCCCAAGTCGCTGTAATTAGCTGTCAATACAAAATCGCTGCCGGCAAGGTCGGTTATTTCATTCTTCACGTAAGCGGCGTTGAAACTTGTTTCCCAAGTCACGGTTCCTTTCACCGGGAAGGTGTTGACGGAGAATTCGACTCCCGTATTGCGCAACTCGCCCTGGTTTACCCAATACGTACCGCCGCCGTTATACTTGGGCACTTGTTTTTGGAAGAGCAGGTCTTTGGTCATTTTCTTGAACCAGTCGAATGTGATATTGAAACCACCCAGGCTCAAGTCTACCCCGAGGTCGTATTGATAAGTCTTTTCCCATGTGATGCCGGGCGTAGGAAACTGATTTCCCCAATATCCGGTGTAAGCGTTGGAAGTCCCCCAGCCGTAAGCTACGCCCGACAGCATTCCTAAGGTACTGTAAGCACCGATATCCTGATTACCGGTCACACCGAAACTACCTCTTAGTTTTAATTGTTCCAGTACATGCTGGTTACTCATGAATTTTTCCTTTGCTATATCCCAGGCTACTGCCGCAGATGGGAAATAACCCCATTTATTATCTCCCTGAAATTTGGAAGAACCGTCGGCTCTCAATGCCGCAGTAATAAAATACCGCTTCTTGTAGTCGTAATTGGCACGTATGATTCCTGAAGCCAGAGACGCTTCCGTGTACGAGTTGCTTGCGTTTCTTATCGCGGCGTTGGCGATATTCCAGTATCCTACACTCTCATTGTTCAGGTTCGAGCCGTTACCTTGCAGGCTTGTGTCCCATGAACGGCTTATTTCCCATACGGCCATTGCCGTGACACTGTGGTCGCCGAATTGTCTCTGCCAGGTCAGGTTATTGGTATTCTGCCAGTAGTTGTGCATATTGCTGGTATTACTCATGCTGTTGATAGCGCCGGGTGCTTCCAGTTTAGATTTGAAAGAGTAGGAAGGACTATGGTCGTAGTCATAACCACCCTGCACGGAGAGGGTAAGTCCTTTCATTATTTTAAATAAGAAAGTCAGGTTCGCGTTCAGGTTATAACTGTAACTGTCGCTGTAATTCACCATCAGTTCACCGTATGGGTTCGAACCGTTGGCGATGTTGTACGGGTCTCTGTTATATACGCCGGTTTCCGGGTCTTTCATTTCCATCGTAGGAGAGAAGTTGGTGATGTGAAACCAGTTGGCACCGTCGTTGTGCTTATGCAGACTGGTGGCGTTCATCTTTGCCGATATTGTCAGCCACGGTTTTACATCCGCGTCAATATTTGCCCGGATACCATACCGTTTGTAATCCGTCTCGATGGTGACCGCTTCCTGATCCAGTACATTCCCTGAAATAAGATATTTCACCTTGGCGTTTCCACCCGATATGTTCAGCCGATAATCCTGCGTCACTCCGGTGTGGGTGATAAGGTCTGCCCAGTTAATCCCTTTCGTTCCGTTCTTGTAAGCCGCGAGGTTTTCGGGCGAGATAGTGGACGAACCGCGGATGTCATTCAGTGCTGTCGCATACTCGTACGCATTTAATAAATCATACTGCTTTCTCACGGTAGAAAGACCGATGGACGCGTCAAACGTAATACTTGCCTTTCCCTCGCTGCCGCCTTTGGTGGTGATTAATATAACGCCATTCGACCCCCGCGAACCGTAAATGGCAGTGGAAGAAGCGTCTTTCAGAACTTCCATAGACTGGATGTCCGACGGATTAAGACCATCTAACCCACTGGAAGATATGATTCCGTCTATTACATACAACGGGTCGCTGCTTTTATTAATAGAAGTAGTACCACGTACGCGTACCTTCATGCCTGCTCCGGGCACACCGCTTGTCGCGGTAACTTCCACACCGGGGGTACGGCCCTGAAGTATGTTTTCCACCCGCTTCACCGGCTGATTCCTGAACTGCCGGGTCGACACTCCCGAAACAGAACCCGTCAAGTCGCTTTTCTTGACTGTTCCGTATCCTACCACTACTACTTCTTCAAGTAACTGGTTATCTTCTTTCAGTATGATATTGAGCGTGCCCCTTTTTCTTACCTTTATCTCCTGCGGATGATATCCGATGTAAGAAATAACGAGAGTAGCCCCTTGTGGCGCTTCCAGTGAGAATTTGCCGTCCATATCACTGGTCGTTCCGGTTTCTTCGCCTTTTATTAGTACAGAGGCTCCGATAATAGTTTCTCCTTGTTCGTCATAGATAATTCCTTTTATTGTTCTGTTGTCGTCTCCCCCGGCTTCCTGTATTTCTGTCGGCTGTTCTTCAGGCATACTTGCTGCCTGTGAAAACAGATGGGATGGTAAAAGAAACATAAAAAGAACGCTTAACAACCATTTGCTTTTTCTTATTACTTTCATGTTTGATTAAGTTTAGATTTGTTATAGGGGTTGAATATGGTTATTATTTAACAAGCAACGTGCCAGAATACAGCGTGTTATCTGTTTGTTGGGTGAAAATGCTTGATTATTAGTGATATATAATGGATGAAAAAAGAGTAAACTTATTTGATGTGTAGAACCGGAAATTGTGTTGTTGTGTAAAAAATCCACAGTGTTGTGGAGTGTATTCCACATTCCCGGTATATATTCCCGATAATTCAGTTTTTTTCTTTGAGTATATTTGTCGGGAAGGGCGAATGTTTACGTAAGATGTTTTTATTCAGCTACATTTTTTTATGTACCATCGAAATAATTTGTATCTTTGTACGTCGAAGTTACGAAAAGAGTGTAATTTATTGGAAGTGAGCGTAGGTTAATTGCTCATGATAGTAATAGGTTACGATTTAGTTAGTTATCTACTGCATCATCCTTCTGCGCGTTGCGTAACCTTCAAAGAACTCTTCGTATGCAAAAGTAACAATAAAACGGGAGATTTTGAAATGAATCTCCCTAATTTTTTTCTTCTCATACAAGTTTTTCCGTAAAAGCGATTTTATCCGTCGGCACACCATCGTACAAAAGGATTTTGGACGAACGTATGCCGACTGCCGCATAAGCGAAGAAAAGGGCTTTGCCTCACGCCTAAACAACAGTTTAGACTGATGATGCAAGGCTCATTTCTTTTGTGCTTATGCCAAAGAGGTGCTTTTACGGGTTTCTGACGATTTTTCTTTTTCCGCTGTTCCTTTGTGCCGTAAGCGGAAAGCCGTGTCTGACCGCCCGATCCATAAATGGAACAAGCCGTCACACACGGCAGGCAAACCGGGAAGAATGATTTTATCTGTCCGACCGGACACGTTCGGCCAGACATACAAAATCATACTTCCTTGCCGGTGGTTTGCCCGGTTTCACGCCTCCGGCAGTGTCCCTTTTCCTTTTGGCGTTTTCCCTTTTTCACGGATTTCTCTTTTGAAGTTTTCCTGTCCAATCTGCCTCCACTTCCGTTTACCTCCATTTTCGCGTCTTTCAGGGAGCGCATCAGGTTGTCATTTCCGTTCTGGGCGCAAAGGTAATTCCGGGATTGGACGGGAATGCAAGGTCAAGCCTCCTGTTTTCGGGAAAAATCTCCAGCCCTGCGGGTAGTATTTTTCCCGAAAAACCTTGCATCCCCTAATCCCTACCTTTTTAAGCACCCGAAACGAAAACGACCGATGCGACAGAAAGACGCATTAAAAAAAATGTCGGATAAACGAGAGGCAAATAAGATAGTTTGAAACTCAACTCCCTCAGCTCTTGAATCCGCATAAAAAAAACAAAAAATCAAAAACAGCGAAAATATGACGGCAACGGCAAATTTCAGACAAATGGCGCAGTACATAGGGCTTGCGATATGCGGCTTGATGGTGCGCACCGCCTTCGGGGTGTTCGGCATCCTTTGGGGCATCATTAGAGAGATTGTAAACGGAGTGTTCCGAGTGGCGATAGGCGTAATCGTGGCTATCCTTTCCGCAACCGCCTTCTTCGGTTTCATCCTTTGGTTATTCACCCTTTAACCCTTACCGACATGGCAAAGAGAAGCAGCAAGACGGCAGCGCAGCAATGCAGATACTACGAGGTGGACAACATCTTCGTGTATATGGTTGAAACGTACATCAACGGCAACATATCCGTGTTCCGTGAACTCTACCGAGAACTGAACAAGGACGCACGGAGGGATTTTACAGACTTCCTTTTGAGCGAGGTGGAGCCGACCTATTGGAGAGAGATACTGAAACAGACCATCTAAAACGACAGCGATATGAGAACGATAACAAGGACATACGACCTATTCCAATTAGCCGAACTCTCCGCAGCAGCGAGAGATACCGCATACAATGAATGGCTACGCACTTTTGAATACGGTTGGGACAGCGACAACCGCAACACGCTGGAAGCATTTGAAAGTGTGTTCAGGGTCAAAGTGAACGATTGGAGTTACGACACGTGCCGTTATTCCTACCGCTTCACCTCACGTTACAGCGGAGAGGAAGAAGAACTCAACGGCATACGGCTTCTGAAATACATCGTCAATAACTATTGGCACACCCTATTCAAGCCGAAAACCTACTACCTCAAAGGCAATTACAATAAAAGACGCAAAAGCAGGGTATTCACGGATAACTGTTGCGTACTGACAGGCTATTGCGCAGACGAGGACATCCTGCGACCCATCTACGACTTTCTGAAAGCCCCCGACACCCGAACCACTCTGTACGACCTCATGGACAAGTGTCTTGACAGTTTCTTCAAGTCGTGCCGTGACGATATGGAATTCCAGTGCAGTGAGGAAGGTTTCGAGGAGAGTTGCGCAGCCAACGACTACGAGTTTTTGGAAAACGGAAAAATGTATAACTGATAAAAACGACAGCGATATGAAAGGAACAGAACATTTCAAGAGAACGATACAGATGCACTTGGAGCAGCGTGCAGCGGAAGATGCGCTCTTTGCGAAGAACTACCGCAACCCTGCCAAGAACATAGACGATTGCGTCACCTACATTCTCAACTACGTGCAGCGGAGCGGTTGCAACGGCTTCACGGACGGGGAGATATTCGGGCAAGCAGTCCACTACTATGACGAGAACGAGATAGAGGTGGGCAAGCCTATCCAATGCCAAGTGGCGGTGAACCACGTTGTGGAACTCACGGCAGAGGAAAAGGCGGAAGCACGGCAGAACGCACTCCGCAGATACCAAGAGGAGGAACTCCGCAAGTTGCAGAACCGCAGCAAGCCGAGAACCGCCACCAAAGCGACCGCACAAGAAGTACAACAACCCAACCTATTCAATTTCTGATTATGAAACCGAGAACACCCATACAGCAGGAAGTCGCACGATTAAGCGAGCGACTGCCCAAATTGACCGCCACACAGAGGGCATACGCTTTCCGTCATTGCTTCAAGCATTACGCCATCAAGAGGGCGGACGGCACGAACATCTGCACCGAGTGCGGACATTCATGGAAAAGTGAACACGACCTTGCGGACACCGTTTGCGGATGCACCTGCCCACATTGCGGAATGGAGCTGGAAGCGTTGCGCACCCGAAAGAGGGTTTTCAACGAGAACGAGTATTTCTGCATCATCACCACCTGCAAGCAGTACCAAGTGATACGCTTCTTCTTCGTCAAATCCCGATACAAGGCAGGGCAGGCAGCCGGGTATTCCATTTATGAAGTGGTGCAAAGGTGGATTTCGCCCAAAGGCACAACCGTCACTGTCGCCCGACTGCGAGGAATGTCCATACTTTACTACGACCTATGGGCGGAATACAGCGACATGGAGGTACGCAAGAACAACAAACTCCGTGCATACGATATAAACCCCGTCTGCACCTATCCCCGACAGCGTTTCATACCCGAACTGAAACGCAACGGCTTCAATGGCGAATACCACAACATACTGCCTTACGACCTTTTCACGGCTATCCTTTCCGACAGCCGAGCCGAAACGCTGTTGAAGGCAGGGCAATATCCCATGTTGCGCCACTACATCCGCAGTTCCTTTGACATAGAGAGGTATTGGGCATCCATAAAGATATGTATCCGTAACGGTTACACCATTTCGGACGGCTCCATGTGGCGTGACACCATAGACCTCCTGCGTCATTTCGGCAAGGACACGAACAGCCCGAAGTACGTCTGTCCCTCCGACCTCAAAGCCGAACACGACAGACTTATGCACAAGCGCAACAAGGAGATAGAGCGCAAGAAGTTGGAGGAACGCATCCGCCAAGCGAAGAAACACGAGAAGGCATACCGCAAACTCAAAGGCATATTCTTCGGCATTGCCTTTACGGACGGCACTTTGCAGGTGCGTGTGTTGGAGAGCGTGGCGGAGTTTGCAGCGGAAGGGACGGAACTGCACCATTGCGTGTTTTCCAACTCCTATTTCCTTGAAAAGAACTCCCTTATCCTATCCGCCACCATTGACGGCAAGCGCATAGAAACGGTGGAGGTTTCCTTGAAGACATTGGAGGTGGTGCAAAGTCGTGGCTTGCACAATTCCAATACCGAGTACCACGACCGCATTGTAAACCTTGTGAACAGCAACGTGAACCTTATCCGCCAGCGGATGGAAGCGGCATAGTATCAACCTATAATACCCAATAGTATGGAAGTAAGAATTGAAAGCATGATTTGTCTGTGGGACGATAAAATCCCCACGATGTTCCTTGAATTTGTGAACCTCCTCACTCTTGCAACGAGTGAGGAGCAGTTAAGACAGAGTGTAAAGGACTTTGCCGAGAAGCACGAACTTGACAGGTTTTTCCTTTACGGCTTCGGCTCCCACCATTTCTACCTGCATCAACGCTACACGAGCGCCCCCGAAATGGTGATGAAAAACAGAGTGTTGTCAGTGCATTTCTAACAGATAAAGAATATGATTATGGACAGAAAGAGGAAACTTCATTGCTACAAGTATATCGTCAAAAGGCATTTGAACGATATAAGGGCGCATATCGGATTATCCAAGAACGAAATGGAGAGAAGCTACTACCGTACCCGTTATGCAGCCCAATTGAGTGTCTATGCGGAAGCACTCGGAGTGCAGGAAAAGTATTTAGAAAAATTCATTCAAAAATAGATGATTATGGCAACACGGATGACCATCAACGGAGCAAGCACCTGCACCGAAGCAGGTACGGAAAAATACGAGCGTTTCCAATTAGGTATCGGCAGACGCAAGCGGACACTTGTGCAGTACGACTACCGCCACCCCACAGACGGAGAGTTGTTCTCTTGTGTAAAACCCACGTTGGACGAGTGCCGAGCCGCACGGGACAAGTGGCTCACGGCAAAGGAAGGGAAGGAGGACAACCGATGAACGCAGCCTATCAAACGCTGATAGTGAAGTTCAGCGAGCCTATTACGGTATTGGACGGTATCTTTGACGATGCCGAAGCGTGGGGAGTTGATACCCTAAAAGGGTGGATAGATGACTATGAAAGTAGCAGGTTTACCGCCATCAACAGCCATACGGCAGTCATCACAAGCGAGTACAATATGGAGTGCCTGATGGAATGGTTGAAACGAAACACACCCATTGCCGAGATAACAGAATGTTAAACCAGTTGGCGGTGTCCGCACCGCCAACCTAAAACCAAGAAAAGCATGATAGCAAAGACGATTTTAGAGCAGATAGGCGGCAGACGCTTTGCCGCCATGACGGGAAGCAAGGACTTTATAGACATGGGTAACGGATTGCGCATGAGCCTTGCGAGGAACAAGACGAGCGCAAACCGCCTTGACATCATCTACGATGCAGGATTAGACCTCTACAATATGCGTTTCTACCGCAAAACGTTCAGTAAAAAGACATTCGAGTGCAAGACGAAGGACATCGAAACGCACGAGGGCATATACTGCGATATGCTGGAAGAAATGTTCACGATGGTAACGGGACTCTACACCCGTTTTTGAGTGGCGGCGGCGAAAGCCGCCCTACTTTCTTTCGGTGAGCATGATGGCGGACAAAGAAAGTAGCAAAGAAACCGCTGTCCCAATCTACGATAGTATTCACAAAAACAAGTTTCAATCATGGAAGAAATCAGACAGAACGGAAAAATCATCCTGTACAGCGATGACGGAACAAGCATAAGGATGATTTTCAAAAACCTTACGGGGAGGAATTTTCAAGGTCAGGAATATGCGGAGTATATCCGGCACATCGCAATCGGGGAGATGGGATTTTCGCCCGGCATCATAGAGCATTGCAGGGATGGTGAAGTAATCGGCAAAGGAAAAATCCCGAATGTATGAAAAGCGGAAACTCCGATGAAGTTGCGGCTTCATCGGAGTTTCATTTGTCAGGCATTTGCCATGTTACGGAATGTACAGCAGTGCAAACTCCGCCTTTCTCCGTTTGAGCAGCATGGCGTGCCGTTTCCTCTTGTAGTTGCAGAAAGCGATATATTCCCGGTAAATGTTCCTGTCGCCCGCCTCCAATTTTCGGATCAGCGTGCTTTTGGGTATCTTCCCGCTCCCCAAAAGCCGGTATGGACCGACATTGTAGGCGAGCGTGGCAAGGAGCAGACTGTCACGCCCGAACTTGCGGAACATGGCGCAGAACTTCCGCAAGTCTTTCCGCAGGAGAACGTCCGCCTGCCGTTTCGTCATGGTACGTGCCGAATACCTTTCCCCCGGCTGCAACCGGTGACCCCAGCCCACGTATGGATGGTGTTTCTCCGAGTGCCAGCCCTCAAAATACTTCGTACAGCGAACCGCCCGCTCGAAAGGCGGCAGGCGGTAGATTGCCGCCTGCCCGTCCGTCCCCTTCTGACGGCTGTCCCGTGCGGACACGGAGCAGACTGCCAGCAGCGAACAGAAGATAGCCATGAATACACGCATCATCTTGGCAGAGGTTTGTAATTGCCTATGGGGATGACGGTCTGAATGTCGTCCTTCACGTTCCGGTTGTTGAAGTCAAATTCCAATTCGTAGGAATTTTTGAAATTGTCCTCCACCACCACGATAAAGTTGTGCGCCTCGTCGCCCTCTGCCGTGTAGTACAGGCGGAACTTTTCGTTTTCGAGCAGGTAGCGGTCGTTGGGCAGAAAAGTGATGCCGCTCGCCATTTTCAGCGTGCCTTCCCCCTCGAACTGGAAATACCGGATGGTGTAGAGCGTGTTGGCGTAATCGCCCGTCCTTTTCAGTTCACAGCGGATTTCCACCGTCTGCCCCTTTGTGACCTTGTTCGGCACGGGCATGGTTTCTACCGTGAAGGGATAGGATTGCTGGATGTCCATGTCATCGTCACACGATGCGAGCGTGAGCGACACGGCGGCGAACAGGCAGAGTGCCAACGCCTTGAAGATGGATGTTCTCTTGTTTTTGTTGTTCAGTATGTTCATTGTCCTTTGATTTTTAAGTTATTGTTCATTTCTTTTTTTGCTGTCAGTTGCAGATACTCGTTCAAGTCCTTGCAACCGTCATAGAATGCGGAACGGTCACAGACACGTCCGCCGTAGTGTCCTTTGAGGGCTTCCAGCGTCCTCCGCCCGGCGTCGTCACGATCGAGGAAGCAGTCGATGCGCCCGTACCCGTCTAAGTGTTTCACCGCCTTACCCACGTTGGCGACGGAGTTCAGCACAAGGCTGTCGCCATTGCCGCCTATGCCGAGTGCAGCAGCGGACAGAAAGTCCATGAAGCCCTCAAATACACTGCACACGTCAGTCAAAAAGCCTTCCGCCTTGACCAGCGACACATCTTTCGGCGGCACGCATCCCTTGAAATAACGGCTCCGGATTTCATAGCCGCCAGCCACGTTCGGAAAGCCAACTGCGAAATACCGCTTTCCACGCACGCCGTAGTTCAGGCGGCAGCAGTGGCGGGATGCAACGGCATAAGGGATGCCCCGTTCCGCCAGATAGTCCGTCAGTGGTGAGCGGAGCAGCGGGACGGCTTCCACTCCCTCAAAGGCAGGTTCGGACGGTTCCGGCAGGAACAACGGCTTTTCCGCTGCGACAAATGGCATACGCACAGTTTCCGCTATGAATCTTGCCTGCGCCATGAAGTCACCGCTTCGTGCAAACTCCCCGGCAAGCGTGAAGATATCACCGCCCTTGCCCAAGCCGAAGTCGTACCAGAGCCGTTTCGCCACGTTCACACGGAAAGAGGGCGTGCGCTCATTGCGGTACGGCGCACGATACCAAAATTCGTTTCCGCTCCTTCGGACAGGCTCATGTCCCAACCGTGCGAGAAAGTCCGCGAGGGATATTTGCCTCATGGCGTCTATATTGGTCCCTTCCATGCGGCGTGTGTCAGTTGATGACGAACTTGATGCCCAGCCCGAATTGGGTATGGAACTTCTTTGTGTCGCCACCCCACAGGCAACGCTCCCGGAGGTTGGCGAGCAGGGCGATACGGTCAGCCACGTAAAACTCCACATCAAGCGTCAGCGCACCGCCATAGATGAAGGCGTCCCGATCATGCAGTGTCGAACCGTCATGCAGCATCTTTTCGCCCCAATTCACCGATTCATACCCGGCAAGAGCCGAAGCCCCCGCATAGACGAACACGATTTTACGGGCATCGGAAAGTATCTTGAAATAGTAGCAGCCCTCCGCCGTGAACTGCGCCACAGGTATGGCGGTGTCCTTGTAGGGGTTCTTTTTCAGGAGATACTCCCCTCCGAACACCCATTTGTTCCCCTTCTTCGTGTAGGTGGAGAAAGCCGCCCCGAAGCTGTACCCCCCGTCGTTGCCGCCGGGCTTGAAGCCGTCCGCCATGTTCGCCTTGATTTCGATGCCCTGCATCTTCGGCAGGCATCGCTGGGCGTGCGCCTGCCCTGCGAACAGGGCAAGCGACGCTATGATTATTGCGATGTACTTTCTCATGGTCAGCGCACTTGGAGTTCGTTGATGGTATTGGCGCGCACCAAGTCCTCATTCTCGATCACGAAGGACTGGTGGCGGCCGCCGTTCTTCTCGTTCAGTTCCACCACGAGGCACTTGCCGTCGGGGATGGTGAACTTCGCCATCGTGAAGACCGTGCGTTCGCTTTTTTTGCCCGGCACGAGCGTGGCGTAGTTCTGCGCGCGGAGCGGCAGGATGATACGCTCCTGCACGGCGGTACGCTTCGCCACCTTCTTATCCACGATTTTCCACGTGATGTAGTCCACATCGAAAGGCACGTTGCTCTGGTTCCTGATTTCCGTGTGGAAATACAGAAGCCCGTTGTGCGTGTAGATGCCTTTCAGAAGGTACTGGATGCCGAAACGCTTGCAGCCGATATGCTTCACCTCACGCTTGTTCTGCTTGTGGATGGACTTCATGATAAGGCGCACCAGCATCGGGCTTTCGCTGCCCAGCTCTTTCAGGTAGATTTCCTGCGCGTTGTTCGGACGGTTCACCGCCTCGCCGTCATGGATGAAGTCGCACATCTCCACGTTGAGCAGCAGCGGCTCGGCGGCGTACTTCACGTTGAAAGTGTAGAAACTCCCGTCCTCCGTGATTACGGACATGTTGGTTTCGTTCGGGAAGTTCCTCACGGTTGCCTTCACACGGATGACGTTCTCCGCTCCGTCGGCTTTGCCCGCGATCAGGTCGGGAGAGCCTAAATCGACATAGCGCACCTCCGCCGGGAAGATGACATGCACGGTCTTGTCGTAGGTCACTTCCAAGCCGTGCGGGGGAACCATACGGTCAAAGCCCAGCTTTCTCGTCAGACCGTGATACAGGTCGCCGTCCGCCTCCTTCTGCGGATAGACCTCCTTTGTCAAGGTCGGTTGGTCACTTCCGTTGGTCGTTTCAACGGTTACGTTTTCCTGCGCGTTGGCAGTTGCGATGCCCATAGCGAGGGCAAACATCATGATTACTTTTTTCATTTTACTTTGGATTTTTAGTGGTAAATAAAAATTTGATTGTTTCCTTAATTCACTCCCTGATAGAGCATGACCCTGTACCCGGCTTTCAGATGCACTTTGACGGTGCGCATCTTCTTGGCTATATACTGGCTCGTGCCTTGTATCAGCCCCTTGCCCAAGTCGGAGGCGAGCTGCGCCCCGGCATTGGTGGAGATGTTGATGCTGCTGCCGAGTGAGCCGCCCATGTTGGCGGCAACCTCCCTGACGGCGTTCATCTCCATCGAGTTGGGGATGAATATGCCGGGCTGCCCGTCCGTGTCATAGACCTCCAACTCCACCGGGATAACCGTACCGTCGTGTTCCAGAGAGGTGATTTCAATGCCGAGCCGTTCACCCTGAATCTTGGCTGCGCCGACCACCACTGCATTATGGGGAATGATCCGGTCTGCCACCGCCATCGCTTCCAACAGCCGCAACCTGACCGCCTGCCCGTCCGTCACGCTCTGCGCCCCATAGACACATGCCGGTATGGTGTTCCTGTCCGATACGGTCGTGACGCCCACCGCCGTGTTGAAACTGCGGTTGCGTTCCTGCGAGAAGGAAGCGACAAATTCGGCATTGCTCATGGGTTGTCCGAGCGAGGACACCACTTGATGCGTCACTTGCCTGACGGGTTTTGCCGTGTTCTTTCCGGTTTTCTGCACGGGGGACGGCTCTGCGGTCTGTCCCGCCGCCTGCGTGCCGTTCTGACCGCCCATGTACTTCGCCGCCAGCTCGTAGGATTTTTCCATGAGTGCCACCTGCTCGTCCATCGTGGAGCTTCTCTCTTTTCCGCTTTCCAGTTCGGATTCGAGCGTGGCGATGCGTTCCAGCAGTTCGTCCATCTCCGCATTGTCGTTCTTCGGCTGCTCGTAGAAGTTGCCGAGTGTGGCATTGAGGTCGCGGTAGGCGGCTGCCGAGGACTGGATGGTCTTCGGTGCGGGCTTCACCGCCTCTTCCGTTCCGCCGGGATTGGCAAGGTCGAAGTCGCTGCCACCGTCCGCTTCCGCCGTTTCGCGGTCGAACAGGTCGCCCAACTGCTGCATGGCGCGGCTGCGGTTCTCCTGCCGTTCCTCCATTGCCCCCTGCTCGTAGGCTTTCGCCTTGTCACCGATAATCCGGCGGTTCTCCTTGTCCGCATCGGGCATCTCGATGTTGTAGCCGCTTGTTCCCGGATCCTGCTCCTTGCCGGAGGACGGGGCGAATATCAGCCACATCGCCCCGATGAATACCAGCACCATCGCGGGCAGCACTATCATTTTCTGACGTTTCAGCCGTTGGGCTTCGGTCTGCGGCTTGCGCTCCTTCTTCGGCTTGTCGTTGCCGGGAACCGCCTTGTTTTCGTTCTTGGGTTCATTCTTCGTCTGTTCCATATAAATAAGGTGTTACGTTGTGATTGTTATCCGGCTTCACGGACAGTTCCACCTGTCCGGCATGGTCTATCTCCATCCGGCTGCCGTCATTCCTGCCGATGTCATGGACGGCTTTGCCGAAGGTGTAGAGGGCAAGCGCGGCGAATGCGGCGAGCATTGCCAGCACGATGCGTCTGCGTGTCTTCGGCGGCAAGCCGTCCAGATAGCCCTTGAGCCTTGCCTCCAGCATTTTCTTTTTGTCGTGGAGTTTCCAATAGGCTCCCCACAGTGATTTTCCGATTCCTTTCATGCCTGTTAGCGTTTGATGGTTTGTAAATCCTTATTCTCGATGATGGTGAATCCCTCGATGGTGAACCCGTTCGGGTTGTCGTCCGAACGGGACGAGTTCAAGAGGCGGCACGTGGTTACGAGGCTGCGCTCGGTGACGTTGCTCTGCCGGATGATTTTCTGCGTGGCGTAGGTTACGGCGCGGTAGGGATAGCCGTTGAAGTCGCACACCACGCTGTCCACCTTCAGCACTTGGTTGATGTTCCCGGCGATGATGCGGTTGTAGTACCCCTTCTCGGCGAAGTCCGAATAGTAGTTGTACACGCTCTTGTCCGCCAGCAGCAACGCACGCTTCACGTTGTGTTCTATCGCGCTCTTTTCGGGCGAGAGCGTAAAGAACAGTTCGTGAAAGCGGCGCACATGCTCCCTCGCTTCCGCCGGACGGTTCTGCGACAAGTCCTGCGAGAGTGCCAGCATCAGCGACTTGCCGTTATCCAGCACATAGATCTTTTCACGCTGCCGCTCCGCGAAGCGGTAGGAACTCCACACGCTCCATACCGTTATCACGGCGCACAGCGAGAGGAAGACGATACCGAACAGGCGTATCTGCCTGAATGATGATTCGATGTTTTTGAGTGACTTGAATTCCATTTTACTTTTTCCGTTTATAATTGCACATTGATTATTTCAGCAGTTTCCCGGCACGTCCGACCATGTTGCCTGCGGTAGCACCCGCCACGCTGCCCGCCATGCTTCCGGCGCGTCCCGCCATCTGGTTCACGTTGCGCCCGTAGCCGCCCATGCCCCCGGCTTGGATGATCCAGCCCGCCACCGTCGGAATGGTGAAGTAGCCGATGATGCCGATTATCATGAACACAATATACACCCCGTCGCTGGAATCCAGTGAGAAATTAGGGTCGGTCTGCATACGCTCGATGTCGCTCTGGAGCATCAACACCTGAATCTTGGCGAGTATGGTGCTGAATATGTCCGACACGGGCAGCCACAGATAGACCTGAATGTAGCGGCATATCCACTGCGTGAGCGTGCTTTGGAAGCCGTCCCACACCGATATGGCGAAGGCTATCGGACCGAGTATCGCCAGCACCACGAGGAAGAAGGTGCGGATGGTGTCTATCACGAGGGCGGCGGCTTGGAACATCAGTTCCAGTATCTCGCGGAAGAAGTCGCGGATGCCCTTCTTCATCTTGTACATCCCCCGGTCGATATACATCCCCGCCATCGTCACCATGTCGGAGGGCGACCAGCCCAATTCCTCCAGTTGCTTGTCAAACTCCTCGTTGGACACGAGGTAGGCGGTTTCGGGATTGCGCACCATCGCCTCGTATTCCAGCCTGTCCTTCTGTTCCCGGTACTTGTTCATGTCCAAAGTCTGCGTTTCGAGCAGTTTCGCCGTACCCTGCACGACGGGCGAAAGGACGCTGTTTATCGTGCCAAGCACCACCGTAGGGAAGAACATGATGCACAGACCGACGGCAAAGGGGCGGAGCATCGGGAAGACGTCTATGGGTTCGGCTCTCGCCAACGACTGCCATACCCGGTAGGCGACATAGAAGAGCGCGCCCAGCCCGGCGATGCCTTTCGCCACGCCCGCCATGTCAGCGCACAGCGGCATCATCT
The DNA here is from genome assembly GCF_900130125.1 of Bacteroides congonensis. Taxonomy (GTDB): domain Bacteria; phylum Bacteroidota; class Bacteroidia; order Bacteroidales; family Bacteroidaceae; genus Bacteroides; species Bacteroides congonensis. The sequence continues at coordinate 53,682 of NZ_FQXY01000006.1, read as the reverse complement.
GCTCGTAGAGCGAGCGGAGAATCTGGTGAAGGTTGTCGAACTCCATAGGCTACCAGTATCTTTCGTTCATACTGCCGTACAACCCCATGATGCGGTCGAGGTCGTTTTTCTTCTTCGCACGCAGGTAGCTCACGCTGATGTTCTTGTTGGTGTAGTAGCTCACGAGGTTGCGGTAACGCTTCATCTTGGAGTGGCAGCGTTCCACCACGTCCATGCGCTCCTTGTCCGTCATGGAGAGCGTGGTGATGTTCACCACGTTCTTCAGCTCCGTCAGCACGTCATTGGATTCTTCCAGCAGCTTCGTGTATCCGAAGGCGATGGCTCCGAGTTCCTCCACCGTGAAGTTGTCGTCGCGCAGCATCTTCTGGAAGCTGGTCACGTAGATGTCCGTGATGTCGCCCACCATCAGGATGGTCTGCTGCACCTTGCGGGCGTCCTTGACCAGATTGTTCACCGATTTGAGGGCGTCGTAATACTTCTTGCCCTGCTCGTAGATTTTCACCGTTTCCTGAAAGTTGTTCACCATGTTCGTGGCGGTCTTCGAGGTGTGGATGATGTTCTTCGAGGCGTTGATGATGCCCTGCGCCAGATTGCCCGGATCGCTCACGACCCATTGGGCGGAAGCCCTGCCCGCGAAAAGCAGGCACAGGCAGATGACGAATGTTATTCTTGTTCTCATGTTTCTTTGGATTTTAGCGGTTCTTATTTTTCTGCCGGAGTTTCCGGCTGCGGCTTCACACGCACGTAGTCCCCGTTCGGTGAGAAGGTCAGCACGTCGGTGGCTTCGTTATACGCCACGTCGATGCGGAAGCCGGTGTTCATGAACAGGTTGCCGTTCTCCTCCTGCAAAAGGTAGGTTTCCGGTTTCAGCCTGCGGCGGATGCCGCTCCGTTTGAATACCGTCACCTTGTAGGCTTCGCCCTCCTTGTAGATAAGCACGTCGGGCTTGCCCTCCACGCTTTCCCAGTTCCCGCACAGCAGGTTGCGGCGGTTCTCCGCCACGTCGCAGGATTGCAGCACCATGACCGCCAGCCCGATTAAACACTTGCTGACTTGCAGCATCTTTGCTCTTGATATACTCATACGCTTTTCTTTTTTCGTTGATAAATCTGTTTTACCGATTATTGATTGCTTATTGCCTGTTTCTCCGCCTTTCGGCAAGCTGCCGGATGGCGGCTTCGATGTCGCCGCCCAATTGCTCCGCCAGACGGTACACCTCCACCTTTTCCGTTTCCTCGGTGGTGTACGCGTAGGCTAAGCACCCAGCGCCTTGTCATATTTCTATGGTAGGTTTCCGAGTACTCGCCTCCGAACCGGACTTACAAGTCTCCCTGTATCCGGCTCTCCACTAATTAATTCAGTCTGATTCTTCGGTCGGGGTCTATTTTTGCATGACACTTTGAGCAGACAGCCAAAGTTTTTCGTCTTCGAGCTATCATTTTCTTTTCCCAGTCGGATTTACCTTTCAGGTCTTTAAGTTTGCGAACGTGATGCATTTCGAGTTTATCGGTAGCACCGCATAATTCGCAAACTTGGAGCTTCAGCCTTTCCATAAGGCTGTTACGTCCACCTGTTATGGAAACTGTCCGTGGAATAGTGTCACAGTAAATATTCCCTGCAACCTTTTTGCGTTTGAAACCATCATGATAAAATGATTGGTAAAGTGTCTTACCCTTGCTATTTTCATATGCCACTTGGAAAACCTTGTTCTTTTTATATTTCAGAAGTATTTTCTTTACAGATGATTTGTATTTGTTCGCAAATACCTTATACATGCTGTATGACATAATGTGATAGAAAGAATTGATGACATAGCTGTTATTGGCTATTGAGTAGTAATTATAGAACCCTCGGATTTCGGCATTGAACTGACTGACTATTTCCAAGTCATCCAAGTTCAGCATGTACGTTCTGACGATGGATTTCCAAACCTCTTTGCCATTGACGACCGCGATTCTTGCGGCTTTATAATCAAAGAGTTTCTTCCGCATCGTTTCAAAATTCAGGTACAATACAGGCTTGTGTCCGAATGCACGAACCGTTTTACCGTACTTATCCTTACGTAAATCGTTACACCTACGTATAAATACGTCATATCCGAGAAATTTCGCTGGTTTCTGCGCATTGGTTATCAGTGTCTTTTCGTCTGACAGTTCCAGTTTAAGAGCTTCATTCAAATAATTCTTAATATCCTCTTTTACTGTTTTGCAGTCTTCAAGATTACCGGTAATTCCAATCAGAAAGTCATCTGCGTATCTCACGTATTTTAACCGTTTGATACTGCTGTCCATTTCATTACGTGCCGGATAGTTGTTCCGTTCTTCTCGTAGCCGCTTAATTTCGGCGGTCATCTGTTTCCTTACCTTTACATCTTTCTCATTCTTTAGTTTCTTTGCCAGTCGGTATCTTCGCTGTTCGTAGAGCTTGTATCGAGCGTCGCCTTTTCTTGTTACCCCTTTATTGAACCGATTGATGTATTCCTTGATGTACTTGTCGAACTTGTCAAGGTAGATGTTAGCCAGTATTGGGCTGATAATCCCGCCTTGCGGAGTTCCACTGTACGTTCTATGAAATACCCAGTCTTCCACATATCCGGCATTCAGGAATTTTCTGATAAGCCGCAAAAATCTCTCGTCGGCGATACGTTCCCGAAGAATATTAATCAGTACGTCATGATTGATATTGTCGAAGAATCCTTTAATATCGCCTTCAATAAACCATTTCACGGCAGTGAATGTCTTTTGTATATCTATAAGAGCAGTATGACAACTTCGTTTGGGACGAAACCCATGTGAAGTATGTTCAAAACTACCTTCATAGATTGCTTCAAGTATCATTCTGACTACTTCCTGTACCAGCTTATCATCAAAAGAGGGTATGCCAAGCGGACGTTTTTTCCCGTTTTTCTTAGGTATGTACGTCCTTTTGGACGGATTAGGCTGATAAGTCTCATTTTTAAGACTGCCAATCAGTTGTTCAACTCGGTCAATACTCATTCCGTCAATGGTTTTACCATCGGCTCCTGCCGTCATGTTGCCTGTCTTGCTGTAAATATTCTGATAGGCTACATAAAACATTTCCTCGTTAAACAGCACTCTATACAGCCGCTCAAACTTATAGTTCAAGTTACCGCTGTGTTTACTCAGACTGTTCAACACATTTTCTGGATTTCTCATGTCTCTCACATCTTCCTTTAAATTGTTAAACTTAATTAGCTGCTCCCCTTCGCCATGTACAGGGCGTTACCCTGCTCAGACTACTATGGAAGCTCCGTTGCCATGCCGGATATTCAGGGGCAGACCCCATAGCCCTACAACTGGCTTTCCGGTTTAGGCAATCCCCGTTTAGAAATTTGACGACTATTTGGCTCGATAGATTGTCGGATACGACTTTCGTCCTTTACTACTTATGGTAGTTGCCTTGCGGTAAGTTTATGCTACTCCTGCTACGTGTCATCAGTGTAGTACCGCAACATAACGGTATAATTCCGAAGAATTATTCAACTGTCTTCCGTCATTGCCCAAGGATACGACTGCTCGGACTATCGTTCAACCAATGCAGGCTTTATCCTCATATCTATCATTTTAACTTGCCATTCGGTCGCAGCCTGACAGTTGGCTGACTTATGGCTTTACCAACGTGCTATGTTCCCTTGTGGGGTTTTCCCCTCCGGTTAGCGGTTGTTAATGGGCATTTTAAACACTTGCCCAGTCGCTTGCCAAAGCGACATTCGTCAAATTCCCTTTACGGGCGCACCAGATATTCTTCCGCGCTCACCTCGGTGGCATAGACCGCCGACTGCGTGCCGCCCAAGCCTATCCACACCTCCTTGTAGAGCCGTGAAGGGTTGTTCGCCATGTTGATGGAAAGTATCTGCGACTTCTCCTTCTCCGTCAGTCCGAGCAACGCCTGAATCTGGTCGAACTTGTTCATGTACTTGCGCTGGTCGAGCAGGATTTTACAGTCCGAGTTGTTGATGATGCTCTCCTTGACGACGGGCGAGGAAATGATGTCGTCCACCTCCTGCGTCACCACGATTGCCTCACCGAAATACTTGCGCACCGTCTTGTACATATAGCGCAGGTAGTCAGCCATATTTGCCGACGAGAGAGCCTTCCAAGCCTCTTCCACGATAAGCTGTTTGCGCACTCCTTTCAGACGCCGCATCTTGTTGATGAAGGCTTCCATGATGATGATGGTCACTACCGGGAACAGTTCGCGGTTGTCCTTGATGGAATCAATCTCGAAGACGATGAACCGTTTGCCCAGCAGGTCGATGTTCTCCGCCGAGTTGAGCAGGAAGTCATAGCGTCCGCCCCGGTAATACTGCCGCATGGTGGTGAGCATGTTGTCGATGTTGAAGTCCTCCTTCTCCACCTTGATGTCACGCTCCGCCAGTTCCCTACGGTAGTCGTCGCGCATGTACTCATAGAAAGTGTTGAACGAGGGGACGATGCTCCGGTCTGCCCTGATGCGCTCGATGTAGGCACTCACGGCACTGCCCAATTCCCCGCTTTCGGTTTTCGTCACCTTGTCGTCCTCCGACTTCCAGAGTGTCAGCAGTAGCGTCTTTATGTTGTCCTTCTTCTCCACGTCGAACACGTAGTCGTCGGTATAGAACGGGTTGAAGCTGATGGGCTTCTCCTCCGTGTAGGTGAAATACACGCCGTCCGTGCCGCCCGTCTTGCGCCGTATCATCTCGCACAATCCCTGATAGGAGTTTCCCGTGTCCACCAATACCACATGCGCGCCCTGCTCGTAGTATTGCCGCACGAGGTGGTTCATGAAGAACGACTTGCCGCTGCCCGAAGGACCCAATACGAACTTGTTACGGTTCGTGGTGATGCCCCGCTTCATCGGCAGGTCGGAAATGTCGAGGTGTAGCGGTTTTCCCGTGAGCCTGTCCACCATCTTGATGCCGAAGGGCGAGAGCGAGCTGCGGTAGTTGGTTTCCTCCGTGAAGAGGCACACCGCCTGTTCGATGAAGGTGTGGAAACTCTCTTCCGCCGGGAAGTCCGCAGCATTGCCGGGCATCGCCGCCCAATAAAGTGTCGGGCAGTCGATGGTGTTGTGGCGCGGCACGCACTCCATACTTGCCAGCTGGCTGCCCACGTCGTTCTTTATGTGCTTCAGCTCCTCCGCGTCGTCGCTCCACGCCATGACGTTGAAGTGCGCCCGCACCGAGGTCAGCCCGTAGGAGTGCGCCTCGTTCAGGTAGCGGTCTATCCACTCGCGGTTGATGCTGTTGCTCCTTGAGTAGCGCGAGAGCGACTGCATATTCCTTGCGGACTTCTCGAATTTTTGGAGGTTCTCCTCGCTGTTGTCAATAATCACGTACTGGTTGTAGATGTGGTTGCAGGAGAGCAGCAGCCCCACCGGGGATGCGAAGGAGAGGCGGCAGTCCGAGCGGTCGGTGGAGAGTTTTTCATACCGGGTGTCGGTAGCTACCGTGCCGGGCAGGTCTTCCGCGTCGGACAGGGTGTGCAGGCACAGGCGGTTGTCGCCGATGCGCATCTCCCGTGCCGAGAGGTCGATGTCCTGCAATGTGGCGTCGCCTTCGGGCATGAGCGAGAAGTAACGCTCTATCAGTCCGGCTTTGCCGTCCGTCCCCACAATCTCGTCGGTGGAGAGGCGTCGCAGCCTGACGAAGCCGCTGTCGTTGATGATGCGCTCGAATTGTTCCGCTGCCTCCATGAACTTCGCGGCGGTTTCCTTGTCAAGCACCTTCGGGATGATATGCCCCCGGCACAGCGTGCTGAAATTGCTCTGCATCCGGTTACGCTCCTTCGTCGTCTTGGTCAGGTAGAGGTAGCACGTGTGCTTCAGGTACGGACGCTCGTTGAAGTGACGCTCGAAGCTCCGTGAGAGGAAACTCATGTCCTCCTTTTGCAATTCCGGCGTGTACTTCTCCTTGATGAACCAGTCCTGCTTGTGGACGACGGAGAAGTCCGGCAGCACCTTGATCGCCTTGCACCAGCAGCCGTGTATCGCCTCGTACTCCGCACCCGTCACGGTATAAAGCTCCGGAAGCTCCACCTCGAAAGCCACCGTGATGTCGGCGTCTTTGGAGATGATGCAACCTTGCTCCACCGCCAATAGCGGGAACTTGTTTTCCAGTGTTGTCATTTTGGATGTATTCCTCATGTCGTTTCTTCCTTTCGTTTCCGTTTGAATAATCGGGTGATCCGCCGCCGGTTGATAAGGTATCGGGGATGGCTCCTTGTTGCCCCTAATTTCATCAGTCCGTGTTCGCCGTACCGGGCGTTCAGCGCGAAGGTCTGCCATACGAGGACGGAGGACGATGCCACGCCGAAGCCGATACATACCCACTGGTCGATGCCGACCATGTAGAGGATGACGAACAGGACGAAGAGAGCCAGCAGACCTCCGCAGAAGATGAAGAGGTACTGAGCCTTCAAGCCCTTGAACTCTACCGGGCGGCCGATACCCTTGTTTATCGGGTATTCAGCCATACATCGTTTATTAAAGGAAGAATGAGCGCAGGATGGTGGCGGCGACAATCAGGAAGATGCACGCTCCGAACCACGAGGCGGCAGTCTTGGAGGTGTCGGGGTCGCCGGACGAGAATTTACCGTACACTTTCACGCCCCCGATAAGCCCGACTACCGCGCCGATGGCGTAGATGAGTTTCGTGCCGGGGTCGAAATACGAACTCACCATAGAGGTGGCTTCGTTGATGCCCGCGATGCCGTTTCCCTGCGCGAAGGCGGAGGCGGTTGCGGCAACCAGAAGTGCCGCAGAGAGGATAAGTTTCTGTCTGTTGTTCTTGTTCATAAACTGTTCTTGTTTTGTGCCGTCAAAAGGGTGGATGGTCCTTTGTCGGGCGGTTGATACTCGGTTACTTTTCTTTGGTTTAGTGGGCTGCCCGTTTGTTTCTACGGACTTGGGTGTGTCCGTTGCGGACCAGCTGTACCTTGTACCGCCGTGCGCGTGGGTGATGCCGTCTTACGTTTTCATTTTCATTCTTTTTTAATCGTTATACATAGTTGCGGATGTCGAAGTCCTCGATATTGTCCGGGACGACAAAATCCTTTTTCGGTTTCTTCAGCCGTATTTCGATAAGCCCCTTGATGCGGATGCTCATTTCAGACGAGCCGGTCATCAGCTTCTCGTACAGCTCCGTCCCTTCCATATCGGTGAAGACCTTTGCCGCCCGCTCCCGTTCCGTCGTTGTCGCTTCCGGGTTCTTGGCGGTTCTGACCGCATCGTCTATCTCGTCGAAGCTGCTTCCGGATGCCCTCGGCGCGTCGGGCGTTTCTTCCTCCGGCTCGTCCTCCCCGAACTCCAGATCCGAAGGCGTGAGGCTCGTGAAGGTTTCGTCGAGTTTATCCTCCGGGATTTGGGCGGGACGGGACACGGTTTCCGTGTTTCCGTCGTCAAAAGTAGCCTCTTCCTCCGTCAGCTCAATGCCTTTTTCCGAAGTGGCGGCTTCTTGCGTCGGTATGGCAGCGGTTGTCCGGGTCGATGCCATCCTGAAACGGCTCTTGCCGATGATGTCCGGGGTGTCTGCGGGCGGTGTTTCCCTTACCGCTTCGGGCTTTGCCGCCGTGCCGCCCAACGACCGCCACAGTCCGGCTATGCTTCTGAGGAAGCGGACAAGTCTGGTTTCCATGATCCTGTCATAAAGGAGCAGGAACAGGAACCACAGGTTGCAGCCGACCGATACGGTCAGCAGAATATCAGTCATGCTTATTGTTTCACTCATGCACGTTCTCTTTTTTGAGGGTTAAAATACTGCGTCGTAATTCCGGGCGTAAAGGCTTTTTATCGCCTCCTCGCACTGGTTGAAGTGGTGCGTAAGCACATGGTCGATGTAGGCGGACAGCGACAGCCGGTCATGCCCGATCACACGGGTGATGCGCATGATGCGGTCGTGGTACTCCGGGCGCACATACGCCATCTTTCCCTCGCGTGCCTTCACTTCGGCTTCACGGATGAACAGCCGTTCATAGTCCTTCTCTCCGCATTTGCCGCCTAACGGCACGGGGGACAGGATTTCCACACTCGCCTGCACTTGGGCAAGCATACCGCCGCCGTCATGCTGCGGACTTCTGTTTTTCTGGTTCTTTTCCATATTCAAATCAAGTCTTCACGTTGTTTCTTGTACAGTTCGTTTATTTTCTCCTTGTGCTGTTCCAGATGTTGGCGCAGCACGGTATCCACGTAGCCGCCTACCGAGATTTCACGCCCGGCGATGTCGTTCACGATTTTGAGAATCTTGCTGTGGACGTCGCGGCTGATATAGACGCACTGGCGTGTCTTTATCTCGTTGCGGCGGAGGAACAGCCCGGAATAGTCGTCCTCCTGCCGTTTGCGGCGGACGGTGTCCCTCTGCGGTTTTTCCTTTGCCGTATATTGCACGGGCGGCGGTTCCGTTTCAGGGACGCTTTCTTCTTCGGGAGCAGGCGCGGGTGGCTCCTGTGCGTGGTACAGGGTCCCGTCCTGCCTGCGTCTGCCGATGGAGGCTATCAACAGTTCCTCGTCAATGCCTTCGGTGTTCACTTTCCTGCTGCCCATGATTATTGAGGTCTGATGATACGGCTTATCTCTTCCGAGAACTCACGGATGCCGCTCCCTTTCAGCAGGGACGCATCCATCGGGAAGATGGTCGAGCGGAACACGCTCTTGCGCTCTTCCGAGAGGTCGCGCCGGAACTTCTTGCTGTCGGGCAGGCGGGTGGACAGCACCGGCAGCCCCATCTCGGCTATCACATCCTCATACAGGTCGTAAAGCCCGTTCTTCTCCCTGCCGTCCACCATCGTCCAGAACAGGTACAGCCCTTTTGTTTTCGCCTGTCCCGTCGTCATGAGGTTGTCACGGAACATCACGGCGAATTGCAGGGTGCTTTCCACGACAAAACGGTCGGCACTCATGGGCGCGAAGATGTAGTCCATCTGCGAGAGGGTCTTGACCACGCCGTTGCTTTTCAGTGTTCCCGGCATGTCGAAGAACACGATGTCGGGTTTCACCTCTTCTGCGGCAAGCATCCTTTCGGCATCATCGAGGGCGTTAAGGGCGTCGCTTGCAATGACCGGGTAGGCGTTCTTCCTTGTCTTGCGGAAGTGGTCACACGCGAGTGCCTTGAAATAGAGGCTCCCGCCGATAAGTCCCGTTTCACGTTCACGCAACCCGTGTATGCTGTGCTGCGGGGCGTCGCAGTCTATGACGGCGACATTGTGTCCTTTCACGTTGTGGAGGTAGTTGGCGGCAAGTGCCGTGACGGTGGATTTGCCGATGCCCCCTTTCTGTGTTGCGAATGCAACGAATGTTTCATTACTCATGGTTCTGTTGGTTTTAATGGTTGATGAATTGTTTTCCTGCTCCGATACGGAATCGGTGACATGTATATCCGCGTCCGCGAATCTCCGCCTGTCCGGTTCGTCACGTATCCGCTTCAACGGTGAGGCAGGGATTCGGATAACTGGTGAATGACGACATTGCGTCATGAAGTCATTGAATCCGTGAATCACTGCGTCATTGGGAAACCGGGCATCCGAAGGTTCGGGTATCCGGTCAGGCAAATAGCCGCCGAAGCGGTTTGCCGGGTATTTGAAAGCCTCATTTTTCATATCTTCAAATCGTTCGTTTCTTGAATCATGCTGCAAATAAACAAGGATATTTTTGAATCCGTACCACTTTCCCGGCAAGTGGCGGCATGTTGCGCCGGTTGGCACTGATTGTCCGGTTCAAGCCTCTGTCCGATACCGTTTTAAGGGCGTAACTTTGCACCCGAACGGCAGGGTTCGCCGCAGGTGGCGCAGCCCGGAGTTTGAAAGGCATTCCCCCAATCCGTCCCCGACGGATTTTTATGTTCGCCTGAACATAGCAAGATGTCTTTTCAGCCGCTCAAAACGTTTTGAGCAGCCACGAAAAGCACTTGCCCTTGCAGGGGGCGGGCTTCCTCTCCGAAGTCGGGAAGCCTTTCAAACCTGCGGTGTCTGTACCCCAAGCGGCGGCTTATGCCGTCCATCCGCTAAATCCAAAGTTTATATGAAAGAGAAAAGAAACAAGACCGGGAGAAATCCCAAACTTGATCCGGCGGTGTTCCGTTACACCGTCCGTTTCAACGAGGAGGAACACAACCGTTTCCTCGCCATGTTCGAGAAGTCGGGCGTTTACGCCAAGTCGGTTTTCATCAAGGCGCACTTCTTCGGGCAGCCGTTCAGGGTGCTGAAAGTGGACAGGACGCTGGTGGATTATTACACCAGACTGTCCGATTTCCATGTGCAGTTCCGCGCGGTAGGCACGAACTACAACCAAGTCGTGAAGGAACTCAGGCTGCATTTTTCCGAGAAAAAGGCGATGGCGTTGCTCTACAAGCTGGAGCAGCAGACCGTCGAACTCGTGAAACTGAGCCGTCAGATTGTGGAATTGTCGAGAGAAATGGAGGCGAAATGGTCGCAAAAATCAGTGTAGGAAAGTCGCTGTACGGCGCGCTTGCCTACAACGGGGAAAAGATCAACGAGGCGAAAGGGCGGCTGCTCACCACCAACCGCATCTACAATGACGGCACGGGGACGGTGGACATACGCAAGGCGATGGAGGGCTTTCTCGCCTGTATGCCGGAGCATACGAGGGTGGAGAAACCGGTACTCCATATCTCGCTCAACCCGCATCCCGACGACGTGCTGACCGATACGGAATTGCAGGACATCGCACGCGAGTATCTGGAGAAACTCGGCTACGGGAACCAGCCGTACCTTGTTGTCAAGCACGAGGACATAGACCGCCACCACCTGCACATCGTGACAATCAATGTGGACGAGAAAGGCAGGCGGCTCAATCAGGATTTCCTTTTCCGCCGCAGTGACCGCATCCGCAGGGAACTGGAACGGAAGTACGGGCTGCACCCGGCGGAGCGTAAGAACCTACGGCTGGAAAATCCGCTGCGCAAGGTGGACGCTTCGGCGGGCGACGTGAAAAGGCAGGTCGGGAATACCCTCAAAGCGTTGAACGGACAGTACCGTTTCCAGACGATGGGCGAATACCGCGCCCTCCTTTCCTTATATAATATGACGGTGGAGGAAGCGCAGGGCAACGTGCGCGGACGGGAGTATCACGGGCTGGTCTATTCCGTCACCGATGATGCCGGAAACAAGACGGGCAACCCGTTCAAATCCTCGCTTTTTGGGAAGTCCGCAGGCTATGATGCCGTGCAGAAGAAATTTGCCCGTTCCAAGCAGGAGATTAAGGACCGGAAACTCGCTGACATGACGAAACGCATCGTCCTTTCCGTGCTTGAAGGCACGTATGACAAGGAGAAGTTCGTTTCGCGGCTCAAGGAGAAGGGTATCGACACCGTGCTGCGCTACACGGAGGAAGGACGCATCTACGGAGCCACGTTCATCGACCACCGCACGGGCTGCGTGCTGAACGGCTCGCGCATGGGCAAGGAACTTTCCGCCAACGCCTTGCAGGAACACTTCACGCTGCCTTACGCCGGACAGCCGCCTATTCCGCTTTCCGTTCCGGTGGAAACAGGAGAGGATATGCGCGGACAGACCGCATCCGACCACGAGTACACGGCGGGCGGTATCGGTCTGCTCACTCCCGAAGGTCCGGCTGTGGATGCCGAGGAGGAAGCCTTTATCCGGGCGATGCTGCGCAAGAGGAAAAAGAAGAAGCGCAAGGGCAAGGGCTTGGGAATGTAACCGGAAGTATCAACAATCAAAATTTTTCAATCTATGTCACAACAAGAAGACGATTTGAGGGCATTGGCGAAAATCATGGATTTTCTGCGTGCCGTGAGTATTATTTTAGTGGTCATGAACGTGTACTGGTTCTGCTATGAAGCCATACGGCTCTGGAGCGTGGACATCGGCGTGGTGGACAGAATCCTGATGAATTTCAACCACACGGCGGGGCTGTTCCGTTCCATCCTCTACACGAAACTGTTCGCCGTCCTCCTCCTTGCCCTGTCCTGTCTGGGGACGAAGGGTGTCAAGGGAGAGAAAATCACTTGGGGAAGGATCTGGACGGCACTTGCCACAGGGTTCGTGCTGTTCTTCCTCAACTGGTGGATACTGGCATTGCCGCTGCCGGTTGAAGCGGTGACGGGGCTTTACGCGCTGACCGTAGGCACAGGCTATGTATGCCTGCTGATGGGCGGTCTGTGGATGAGCCGCCTGTTGAAACACAACCTCATGGATGACGTGTTCAACAACGAGAACGAGAGCTTCATGCAGGAAACACGGCTTATCGAAAGCGAGTATTCGGTAAACCTGCCCACACGCTTTTATTACAGGAAACGTTGGAACAACGGCTGGATCAATGTCGTGAATCCGTTCCGTGCCTCCATCGTTTTGGGTACGCCGGGCAGCGGAAAGTCATACGCGGTGGTAAACAGTTTCATCAAACAACAGATTGAGAAGGGCTTCTCGATGTATGTCTATGATTTCAAATTCAGTGACTTGTCCACGATAGCCTATAATCATCTGCTCAACCACCCGGAGGGATACAAGGTGAAGCCGAAGTTCTACGTGATAAACTTCGACGACCCGCGACGCAGCCACCGTTGCAACCCCATTCACCCGGATTTCATGGAGGATATTACGGACGCTTACGAGAGCGCGTACACCATCATGCTCAACTTAAACAAGAGTTGGGTGCAGAAACAGGGCGACTTTTTTGTGGAATCGCCCATCATCCTTTTCGCGGCTATCATCTGGTATCTCAAAATTTTTCAGAACGGCAAGTATTGCACGTTCCCCCATGCCATCGAGTTCCTGAACCGCCGTTACGAGGATATTTTTCCGATACTGACCTCTTACCCGGAACTGGAGAACTATCTTTCTCCTTTTATGGATGCATGGCTCGGAGGGGCTGCCGAGCAGTTGATGGGGCAGATTGCATCGGCGAAAATTCCGCTGTCGAGGATGATTTCCCCGCAGCTCTATTGGGTGATGTCGGACAGCGAGTTCACGCTGGACATCAACAATCCCGAAGAGCCGAAAATCCTCTGTGTGGGCAACAATCCGGACCGTCAGAACATTTACGGGGCGGCTCTCGGTCTGTATAATTCCCGTATCGTGAAGCTCATCAACAAGAAAGGGATGTTGAAGTCGTCGGTCATCATCGACGAGCTTCCGACGATATACTTCAAGGGGTTGGACAACCTTATCGCCACCGCGCGAAGCAACAAGGTTGCCGTGTGTCTGGGTTTTCAGGATTTCAGCCAGTTGGTGCGCGACTATGGCGATAAAGAAGCCAAAGTCGTGATGAATACAGTCGGCAATATCTTCTCCGGTCAGGTGGTGGGCGAAACCGCCAAGACGCTATCCGAACGGTTCGGAAAGGTGTTGCAGAAACGGCAGTCCATTTCCATCAACCGGCAGGATGTTTCCACCTCCATCAACACGCAGATGGACGCGCTTATCCCGCCGAGCAAGATTTCCGGGCTTACGCAGGGCATGTTTGTCGGTTCGGTATCAGACAATTTCAACGAGCGTATAGAGCAGAAGATTTTCCACTGTGAGATTGTCGTGGATGCCGAGAAGGTCAAGCGCGAGGAGAAAGCCTACAAGCCGATACCTGTCATTACCGACTTCACGGATGAGGACGGCAACGACTGTATGAAGGAAACAGTGCAGGCGAATTACAGGCGTATCAAGGAGGAGGTGAAACAGATTGTTCAGGAGGAGTTGGAACGCATCGCTAATGACGAAAATCTGAAACATCTGTTGCAGCAGAAATAGCCGGCAGGCGGCAACGAAAACGGGCGGGACAAGTTTGATACCTTGTTCCGCCCGTTATCTTTACCTGAAGTTTTCCGGATTTTCCTCTTTCAGCAATTTGTTTATGGTCGTTATCGTATGCGTCTGAAAGTAGGTCTTCAGTTCTGCGTCATCTTTCAGGAGTATGCCGCATTCCTCATCATAAGTTCCGATGATATATTTTTTAAGTTCGGAGAAACTTTCCGCAAACGGTATCTGCCTGTTTTCCTGCCAGTATTCGGTTACGGATTCAGTGATAAACGCCTTTAACACGGCTTTTCCCTCTTTGTCCAGTTTCTTGAAGCGTGTCGTTTCACGGCTCACGGGTAACGGCTCCGGCAGAATATCCTCCGGATTCTTGCCGCTGCGCATGGCGGACATGCAACTCTTGCAGATATGTTGTGCGTGACCTTTGCCGCTGAACTTCTCGTTCGCCTTGTAGTCACCGCAGATACGGCAATAGTGTCCCTGCTGTTTCTTCTTCTTTTTCGCCATGCCTATTACTGTTTCAACAATTCCAAGCCTTTCTCTGTAAGGCGGTATTTCTGTCGTGGGTGTTTAGGCTTTTCCGGGTAAATCGGCTCCACCAAATCCAGCCTTATTGCAGGATATAGGTAGAGTTCCAAGAAATTGCTTTTGTCTTTCAATCCGATTATACCCATAATCTCTTTTGTCGAGAGCGTCTGTTTCTCGATTGCGGACAACACTTTTCCCACTTGTGGGGTGGTTGCGGGGTAACTGTCGGGCGACTGTGGGGTGACTGTCGGGTTGTACCCCACAGCTTTCCGGACATAGCGGAAAATAACCCATACGCTGTTTCCGTCCGTATGGAATTCCGGATCAGGAATGCCTACACGCTGGCACTCGCTTATAATAAGCCCGATGCCCCTTCCCCAGCTTTCCAAGACCTCGCTTTTATACAATACATTCGCTATGATCAGGTTTTGCGGTTCTGAATTATGACCGCTTAACAGCTTTTCCATTGTCATGTCAGGTGGAAATGTTCCGCTGTTCTCTATTTCCACACGGTCGTCATAGATGGCTATCCCAACCGAGCTTCCGGGACGGTGGTACGAGCGGTGGCACAAGGCGTTTGTGCAGCACTCCCTCAAAGCCTTGTAAGGTATTTCCAGTTCCTCCTCACGGTATAGCCCCTCTATCTTTCCGGAAAGGGAGAGATGCTTGAAAAAAAACGCCATTGCCGCATCCAGCAGTGCGTAGATATTCCCGGTGACACGTTGATTGTCTATAAACTCGTCTTTCGTCGTGCCTTTGAAACGCGCCAGACGGAGCAGGCATTGGGGATAATAATAAAAATCACGACCGAGCAGCACTGCTGAAGCATTGTTAAGTTTCCCGTCATGCAACAGACTGAATTTTTCGAGAATGGTCGGCAGGTCTTCCCTTATGGTTGCTTCAGGTAAACGACCGCTTCTGATTCCCCCGCGTACAGCACTAATGACGGCATGTTCGTCAAGGTCAGATATTTTAAGGTCAGGATTTGTTATTGCTTCCCAAGCGTATTTCCCGCCCCGCTGTATCAGATATTGGTTATACATCTCCTGCGGCATGGTGGATGTCGCGCTTTCCACTCGCTGGTAAGCCCGTCCTTTGTAAGAGAACGGACGCATATATCTTTGTTATGCACAAGCATGCAACCGCCCCGGGTCAACAAACAATTATGTGGGATGATACTTTTCTGGAACTTTATCCAACATTTCCATAAAACAACATTTCCACTGATTTGCAGACAGACTTACAATTTGACAATTAAGATTTATTCCGTACTTTTCACTAATTCCTCTGACTTGATTTTTTCTGAATAGTGTCTTCAAGACTGTTCTGACTGGCAAATCGGGTTTATGTAACAAGCAAGTGATAAATTTCAGATATTTTCCTTTCAATTCATAACCTATATGCATTTTTCTTCTTTCAATCCTTAAAAGTGCTGACTTGACTTTTGGTGGTGGCAAAAAACTTTCTTGAGATATTTCATACATAAGTTTTAAATCAAAAAAAGTATGATAAAATACAATATATGGGTTGAATACTTTTTCTGAAAATAACTTTTCGGCAGGTTCAAGTTGCATTATCAACGAACCACCCATAAAATGCTCAACACAATCAAACATCAAGGATTTTAAAATATCAGAAGTTATTCTGAAAGGTATGTTAGACACAACTTTAAAATTTCTTTTTGGTATAGTGTAACCCCTAAAATCACAATCAATAATCTTGACATTGTAATTGTTGGCAAACTTATTTTTTAAAATGCACAATAGAGATTTATCATTTTCTATTGCAATCACGTTTATACATTGACGAACTAAATGAACAGTTATAAAGCCTTTTCCTGCCCCAATGTCGAGAACAGTATCGGTTTCATTTATTTTAGCAATTTTAATTGCATCAGCAATCAGCACTTTATCAATAGTAAAATGTTGCCCCGTGAATCTAACGGGCAGTTTATTTTTTATCATTACTTATTTCTTGAAAATGAATACTTGGGTTCAAATCACAAGGAAGTGATAAGACAGTATTCAATCCACAGAAATAAAGTTTTGATACAAATCTTTATAACATAGATAAATAACCTATGACTGTATTGCTATAAAAGATAACAACACACCATTCGATAATATTAATGGATGGACTGTCTATCACTTAGATAGTAGCCTAAGGTCTGAAGTAGAATGCAAATGAAACAGAATACATAAGTATTAATTATTAAATTTGTGCAAAGATAATAAAAAAAATGCCTGTGCATAACATGCGGTCATAAAACATTTGGGGTGAAGTGGTTATTCGAGCATACTGCCACGCATCAACTTTCGGTGTCGGTTGATAGGAACACAGCCCGCTCTCCCAAACGTTTCATACCGCAAAACCGTTCTTCCGCAGACAGTGCGATGACGCTTTTGCCGGTGTCTGGTATTTCAGTATAAGAAACTTCAACTGTGGCAAAAGGCTCGATACGCCAGACTGCGTCCGCTATATCCCGCTTGGTTTTGTCGCTCACGTCCTGTCCGATGATTTTTCCCTTGTCGGTGACACCGAACAATACCGTGCCGCCTTCTCCGTTAAGGAAAGCACAAAGCGTTTCCATGCCGCGCTCCAACTGTCCGGTGGTTTCCTTGAACTCCACCCGTCCGCATTCTTTTTCGGCTATCAGCCGTTTTACTATGTCGAGGTTGTCTATGCTCATATACAATTCTGTAATGTGGGTACAAAGATAGTGCTTTTCGCTGGTTTTCGGGCGAATAGATAACGAAATGTATCTGCACGGCAGGTACAAAACCTACAAAAAATCAGAGAGTGGCATAACGTCACCCCCTGATTCATCATTGGTACAGGATTATTTTCTCAAACGTTCCATTTCCTCGTCGCGGAGCATCCTCTCGTTCAGTTTCTCCTGCATCCTGTCAAGGAAATAGGTGCGGCTTTCGTTCTTCCGGCGTTTGATGTCGATATAGAAGCGGTAGCAGTCCTTTGATTCGACCCCGAAAATCTTGTAGAGGAGCGGGGCGAGCTGTTTAAGCGGCATGTTGCCGTTGTTGATGCAGCCCATCTCGTTGATGCCGTAGATAAGTTCCACGAGGTCGATGGCGTTGCCCGTCCATTGCAGGGGTGGAGCGGGACTTTCGGTTGTGTTGTCGGAGGATGTACGGATGGGGATTAGTGGTGGCACTTGGGGAGCGGCAAGGAACTTCTGCATCTTCCTAACGAAAGAGAGTGCCTTGCTGATGTAGGCTGCAACCTCCCTCTTTTCTTCGGGAAGATTGCGCACGGGATGGTGCTGCAACTCGATTTCAATGTAAGCCAGCGCGATGATGGTGCGGTTGGTGTCCACATTGCCGTTGCATAGTTCGATCACTTGCGTGGCGAAAGCCGTGTATGCCGTTTCCATATTGCAGTCCCCGGCTTCGTTTATACGACGGAAGAACTCGGTTTCCGTCAATAAGAAATAATTCATGTCCTGTCAATTTTGAAATTTTACACTCTGTTTTTCGGTATGCGCACATGAATATGATTGGCAAAAAGCGTGTCCATAAAATAAAAAATCCGGCACGCTCTCTGCAAGGTGCTGGATTTCAGAGTGATAATTTCGCGATTTATTTATCTGAAAGGAATTGTATTCAGCTTAAAGTGTTCATTTGCTGAACATTCGTCCATTTTATGGACATCAAACGCACGCTTTATAGATATGGCGGACCACTCCGTTGCGGTACACCTTCTGTGAGGTCAGCGTCCATTGTTCCTGCGGCAAGGCGGATTGGAAGAAACGCTTTCCCGTTCCGGCAATGAAAGGAATCGTGTAAAGTATGATTTCATCCACCACACGCATACGCAGCAGCCCGTTGATGTAGTCCGCTTTTTCAGGAGTGACTTCCGCCAGATAGCAGATGTCTGTTGTGGATTTCCGCCATTCGTCAAGCATGGAGATGGAATAATCCGGTGTGATATGATAAAGGGCGTTTTCCCTTATCTCATTGATACCGCAATCTTCAAGGCGCAGTTCCTTATACGCTTTGCAACATAACTCGGAGCTTTGACAACCGTCCATCGTGAGGACGGCAAGAATCTGTACTTTACCCATTATCGTTTCCTTTCGTTGGGCAAGGGCAAAAAAGTAGCGTGCAAATCACACTACTTTCAAGCGACGGCTCTGGTAAAGCCTTTTACGGAGAGTACGTGAATGCACGCTATGCGTAGGCATAGCATAAGCATCACGCAATCGTCTCCGTAGTGTCAATTTACCAGATTTTCGCTCGAAACGCCTTGCGGTCTTATGTTATATATAGGCGGCAAAAGGCTCTGCCAATCGCCGTTACCTTCTAATATGTCATGCAAAGATAGCCATTTTCAGCGAATTGCGGGCTATGATTGCTCAAATTTATACTTCAATCCATATTCTTCCAGCTTGTTATAGAGTGTTGTTCTGCCTATTCCAAGCAGTTCGGCGGCGACCTTCCGGTTCCCGTCAGCCTGCTTCAAAGCGCGTATAATCCGCTCTTTATCTTCCTCGTCGTTGCGTAGGGAGAAGCCGGTAACAGAGGTTGTTTCGGTTATCCCAAGCTCCAGATACTCTTTTGTGACAAGTCCCGTCTGAGCCTGCAACACCGCACCCATGATTTTCTGCCGAAGCTCGCGCACGTTGCCCGGCCATGAATTGGTCAGCAACGCTTTCCGTGCTTCGGAGCTGAATCCGCTAACCTTGCACTCCAATTCATTGTTGGCAATCTCGCGGAAGAACTCCGCCAGCGGCATGATGTCCTCCTGACAGTCACGCAATGGCGGTACGGTTATCTCGAAGTCGTGCAGACGGTACAGTAAGTCCTGACGGAAACGCTTTTCATTGACCGCCTTTTCCAGATTCTCGTTGGTGGCTGCGATGATACGGACGTTGAAACTTCTATCCGTTTTATCACCAACGGGACGGTATCGCCGCTCTTGTATGGCACGCAGAAGCATCTGCTGGGTTTCCAGTGCAAGGTTGCCCACCTCGTCCAAAAACAGCGTGCCGCCTTCGGCTTCATGGAAATATCCTTTCTTGGCACTGTCCGCACCGGTGAATGCGCCTTTGACGTGTCCGAAAAATGCCGATGGAGCAAGCTCTTTGTTTAACGATCCGCAGTCCACAGGCACAAACGGTTTGCCAGAACGCTTGCTTTTGTCATGCAGATGGTGGGCGATATGCTCCTTGCCCGTGCCGTTCTCACCGAATATCAGTACGCTCATGTCAGTTGGTGCTACCAGCCTTATCCGGTGCATGATTTTCCGGAAGGCTGAACCGTCACGAGCAAACACGGGCATACGGCTCCGTCCGACATTGCGTTCTTTCAATATGGTGCGGAGTAATGGGACAAGTTTGTCCTCCACAAGCTGTTTGGGTATATAATCCAGCGAGCCGAGTTTCATACTTTCCACAGCCGTATGCACTTCGGCATAGTCGGTCATAATGATGAACGGCTGCGTCATGCCTTCCTTGCGCATCCAACGAAGCAGGTCGATACCGTTGCCGTCAGGTAAGCGAAGGTCTGAAACCACTATGTCACCGTCAGCGGCTTGTTGCAGATGTTTCTTCGCTGTCAAGAGGTGGAAAGCCTGCACTGTACGGAATTTCTCACGTGCCAGCAGGTTGCAGACAAATTCGCAATACACGATATTATCTTCCACCACGATGATTTTTGTTTTAACCATTGTTGTATTTTCTCCTTTCTTCTTTTGCCTGTTGGATTATCTCCGAACCCTTATCCAATACGGCAGTCACGGCTTTGTTCAATGCTTCATAGTCGGGAGCGGCACTTCCATGAAGCTGTTTATAAAGTTCCCTTAACGGCTGGTCGGCACGGAGTATCTCCCACGAGCTGCGCAGGTGGTGTGTAAGGGCGTCCAGCTCCTGAAGGTCTTTCCGTTGTTTCGCCTCCCGAACCGCCTGCATTTCCTTCTCGGTTTCCGTAATCAGTTTCTCCAGCATGACGGATTCATTGCCGTAGGATAGCAGGGATGTGAAATCCGGCTTTTCATTTTGTGCCGCATTCATGGCACATTTATTTGAAATCTCCATCAGTTCAGATATGGAGAACGGCTTGAACAGGCATTCTGTGAATCCATGTTCTATAAGTTCCTCTTTGCCGCAACTGCCCGAAGCTGTTATCACGACTACCGGGATATCCCTTGAATTGCCAACGTTGGAAGTGCGCAACAGTTCCAGCAACTCGAAACCGTTTATATCCGGCATATTCAGATCCGTCAGCAGCAGACTATATTCGTTCCGACGTATCATTTCCATCAGCTCCGCAGCATCGGTGCAGGTATAGCAGTGTATTCCCTCCTGTGCATACATTTCTTTCAGCATCAGAAGCAGCACTTCGTCATTGTCGATGGCAATAACATTATGGAATGTACGGATATGATGAATCTGTGTTCTATTTATCTGTTCCGGCAGTTCCTCAGCTGTCTGCATGGGTATTTCCACTGTGAAACGGCTACCTTTACCTTTTTCGCTCTCCAGCCGTACTGTACCGCCGAGCATTGCCACGATACGCTGCACGATGGACAATCCCAGTCCGAAGCCGTCTTTTGTGGCGGCGTTTGACAGACGTTCAAACGCACCGAATATACGTTGTTGCTCCTCTTCGGTCATGCCCGTTCCTGTATCTTTGACGATTAGCTTCAGCAAACCGTTATCATACCCCATTGTCAGAGAAACGCCACCGTTCTCAGTGAACTTGATGGCATTTGACAGCAGGTTATTTCCAATTTGTAGAATACGTTCCTTATCGGTCAAGACAACAGCATCCGTGTGATTCGTCACAGTAAGAGCAAGTCCCTTGTTTATGGCAATTGGCATAAACTCTGATTCGAGCGTATGCGCTATTGATGAAATCCTACACGTGTAGAAATTAGGCTGTTCCTTGCCGTTGTCCAGCCGGAAGAAACTCAGAAGAGTATTAAGCATTTCACGCATACGGTCGGAGGATTGCTGAATATTTCGGATATACATCCCGGTTTTATCCGTATCGAAGTTTTTTGGTATCAGTCCGGCATAGCCCGTTATTGTAGTCAGCGGTGTGCGTAATTCATGGGTAATGGTATGTACGGCTTTCTTGCGAGAGGCTATCAGTGCCTCGTTTCGCTTTGCCATTTGTTGCAGTCGCTCGATTAAATCTGCGGTTTCCTGTTTATATCGCTTGATGCGGTTGGCATTTCGGTGTATGATGATATATGATATGACCAGTAGCAGTATAACGAACCCTGTCAAGCCCCCAATCTGAATGAACGACCGTTCCCGCATGGCTGTTATCTCGGCTTCCCGCTTTTGTAGGTCAGTTTGTACTTTCCCGTCTATTTGAACAACCAGTCCTTGCAGTTGCCTGTTAAGTTCCGCATTTCGTGCGGCAAGGCTATCGGCATGAACCGATAAGCGACGGCTTTGCGCCTGTTGTTCGGTTCTCATATTCCGGTTAAAGGAACGGTACATCGTGGTAGTCACAGTTGGTTTCGCTTCTTCCTTTTTGCCGAAGATGCCCAAGAATCCTTTTCGTTTAGGTTTCTTGGGTTGTTCTTGCACACTTTTCTGCGCGATTACGGGTACTTGACGGGTTATCTTATCGTTGATGGCTTGTTGCTGTTCAAGTATCTGCACGATTTGGCACATCTGCCGTTCCTTATCTTCGAGAAGATGGCGTACGCTGTCTATACGCTCTGCCGGATAGGTAGCTTTGAAACGGCAGAGCATACTGTCCATTGCCATACGCTGTGCATGGTAATGTTCGATATCTTTATCGTTCCATTCCAGTATTGTTTCACCAAATAGAGAGAATTTTATCATTTGAATATTGATATTGTTTATCTCTTTTCGGAACTCGTCTATTTTTTTATTGTCAAGTTCTAATGCTTCTATCTCCTGCCATTCATAGAAGCTATTATATGCTATACATCCGATAAGAACGGAGATAAGTATATACCCCAACCGTATTGTCTTATAGAAATTCCTGGATCGTTCCATTATTTTGATGATACTGATTTTTCAAACATGAATAAAAGTTTATCCTTTTCTTCCATACGGGTATTATCAGAATAACCACCTTTTGTTATTTGATACCCACACGGCTTAACCATAAAAGTGCCTAAGCCTTTAGTGTATGAACTTACTTCTGAGGCATAGTCTTTACTTGTATTTAATGGAACTTTCCCTTCAATAAGACACCACTCATTATTACAACTGATACCTTTAATCTCAGACATCATTTTTTGCAAATCTGTAATAGCTTTGGAACTTGCCGCTTGGGGTATCTGCAACTCAAAATAGAGCATCGGTTCGAGAATGTCCACACCTGACTGTTGCAAGGCCAGCCTGAAGACATAAGGGGTCAGCTGTCTGAAATCAGCAGGTGTACTTACCGGGCTATAATACTCGGCTTGAGTAAAAGTTACTTTCAGATCAGTCACTTCCCATCCATGTAAACCAGATTGGCAAGACATACGAATCCCTTCAAAAACGGCATTTTGAAAAGAATGGTTCAGATAACCATAGGAGATGTCACTTTCGATTTGCAACCCTGTCCCTAACGGCAAGGGTTCAAGCGTCAGCCCTATTGTGGCCCAGTAAGGGTTGGGTGGCACTTCGATCTGAATAATCTTATTGACCTTTTTTACAGGTCGTTCTTTGTAGATAGTCTTGATCTCATCAAAATGGACCTTTACGGAAAATCGTTCTTCCAGCAATGTCTGTATGATTTCCTTTTGTGTCAAACCATATAACGAGATTTCCAATTCATCACTATATGAGTTTATGGAAAAGGACAAAGACGGGTCTTCAATCCACAATGTATTCAGAGCGGATATCACCTTGCTTCTCTCTTCGGACCTGTCTGGCCGGACGGAGGATTTGAGAGCGGGATGCTGATGAGATAACCCTTGAATCAAACAAGGTTTAGTACCTAAATAATCTCCGATTCGAAAATCTTCCATATCTTCTACAATCGCGATATCATTGGCCCCCACTTCATCAACATTTATCTCTCTGCCCTGATAAATAGTCTTTAGATTTTTAATCTTGATGAATTTTTCCGAATCGTTGATTCTTACAATGTCTCGAAGTCTCAGACTTCCGTCAATTATTTTTAGAAAACTTCTTTTATGTCCTTTGGGGTCATGCTCTATCTTATAGAGATAAGCTGAAAGTCTGTTTGAGACTGATTCTGGAGGAAGTATAAAAGAAGAGATGGCGTCCAACAACTCATTGATACCGATATTGAACATTGCTGATCCATGTAGTACCGGATAGACTTTGGCTTTTGCCACAAGATCGATTATCGTATTCCAATAATCAGCCGGTGAAATTTCGCTATCCGCCAAATATCGTTCTAATATATTGTCGTCATGGTTGCATACAAATTCTTTGTATTCTTCCTTTATATATGTTTGGGAGCAAATCGGATAAACCAATCCATCGACAACAGTTTGCATAAACAGGACATCTTGAGACAGATTTGTTTTTATATCCAGATACAAACGCTCTAAATTCACACCGTCACGGTCAATTTTATTGATAAATATAATTGTCGGGATTTGCAGTTTTTGTAAAGTATTGAACAGCAACTTTGTTTGCGCTTGTATGCCTTCCTTTGCGGATAAGATGAGGACTGCTCCATCAAGCATTTTGAATGTCCGCTCCACTTCCGCAATAAAATCCATGTGTCCCGGAGTGTCAATGATATTGCATTTCACTCCATTCCAGATAATAGATGTCGTAGAAGCCCGAACAGTAATTCCTCTACGTTTCTCTATATCCATAGAGTCTGTTATGGTGTCACCATTATCCACACGGCCGCACTTTTCCGTTGCTCCACTGGCAAACAGCAGATTCTCGGTTACGGAAGTTTTTCCTGCATCAATGTGAGCAAGAATTCCTAAATTTATAATATTCATTTGGATTAAGCAATAATATACTACAATAGATGCATTGTCGAAACGCACCTTTTAATACCTCCTCGTAGCATGTGAGAACTACAGGATTACTAACTCGTATTAATATGTATATTATTACTGCCGCATAACGATTACAAAATTACACAAAAAAATATATCTAACAAAAGTGGGAGGATTTTTTAACTTTTTACCATAGACATTTTATTAGGGAAGCGTAGGTTCAACTGGTAAGTACAAATAAGTAGAAATGTTTGAACAACAACGTTTTAGGAAGTTGAAAAAAATCAAGTTTCTCTCTCGGTATAACGTTTATTTTGGCCAATATCTTCTTTAGTTTGGCATTTGAGTATTTCCCATTCGTGTTCTATTTAGCTCCTTATTATGAGTATGTAGCAAGTTGCTTATCAAATTCAGCCTCTTTGAGGGTCAAATATGGTTTTGCAAATGGTGACTGACAAGACATAAACAAGGTCAGCAGGATTTTTTACATAAATGGACATGAATGTATATAACCTAAAATAAGAATAAATTTTAATAAGGGCTGCCCAAAAAGAAAAAAAATGCAGTTGCCATCCTACAGATACTTGCAGAAAGGATAAAATTTACTTTTAGACCTTTTGGGATAGCCCTTATTAATACTTCAGATAAAATTCCTAAGGTTATATTTTCAATCCTTTGGACCGGGTTTCCTCCTTGGCATACAGCCCCGGATGCCCAGTTATGGTGTGATTGGCGATAATACTTTCCGATGGATTGCGTATTTGCGGTGATGTATCTTCGGGATATTGCCTGATACCGTTTCGCACACCTTTCGCTTCCGGTTTGACCTGTTGCCCTTCATGCTCCTTTTCGGTGATTTCGGGTGTAGGCGGCGCAAGTTCCAGCTGTATCTTGCGGTCAAGGGCGGCAAGTTCGGACTTCAACTGTTTCAGTTCTTCCTCCTTCTTCCACACCTTGCCTGCTATCTCCTGCAACTGCGGTATCTCACGTTCCAAGACCTCATTCTTCGCTTTATACTGGTCGATGATGGAGGGGATTCTCTCAATCGCGTTGAGGAAGTTGCGGGCGGCGGCCAACGGGTCAGCCAGCGCCAGATGCCCGTTGTTGTAGGTGTACTTGTAGTTCCCCTCGACCACGAAGCGGTTGTCGGTAAACTCCAATCCCTCTTTGAGTATCCTTTCGCTGACCACCTTTATCGGGAAACCGTAAAACTCTCCAACCTGCGTGTACAACCCTCCGGTCGTGGCATTCTTGGCTATCTCCTGCAAACGCTTTCCGATGACTTTCTCATCGGCGGAATCCACTCCGTCCACCTTTATTATATTAAGGTGATTGCCCTCCTTGTCGGTCTGCACCACAGAGAGGAAGCGGTTCCAGTCCTCCGTCATGGCATCTATGAAAGCTGTGTTGTTGCCCAGCTCGCGGGTCTTCGATTCCAGCTTGAACTCCGAATCACGCTTGCCCTTGTTGAACGACTTGCGTTCCCCTTCGAGCGAGGCGATACGTTTTTCCAGTTTCGCCTTGTCCAAAAGGTCGGTATTGCCGGATAGTAACGCCATGTACTCCGAAAAGTTCATGCCCGATTTCTCGTCCATAGCACCCTCGTCGATGGTACGCGCGCCCATCGCCCCGCTTTTGAGCTGCGAGATGAACGTCTGCTTGCAGTGCAGCAGGTTGAACTTGTAGCTGTCCAGTGACTTTTCCACCGCATAGATGATGACATCCACGTTGTTCCCGGCAAAATGCTTGGCAATCTCGTTGCCTGCTCTAACTCCCCGTCCGTCACGCTGTTGCAGGTCGGACGGTCGCCAAGGCGTATCCAAATGATGGATGGCGACACACCTTTTTTGTGCGTTCACACCCGTTCCGAGCATGGAGGTGGAGCCGAACAGCACACGCACCGTCCCGGCGTTCATGGCATCTATCACCGCCTTCCGAGCCTTGTCGGTCTTGCACTCCTGAATGAAGCGCACCTCGCTTGGCGGTATGCCGTAGTCCTCCGTCAGTTTGCGCTTGATTTCCGAATAGACGTTCCACCCATCGCCCGGCTGGTAAGTCCCCAAGTCAGAGAAAACGAACTGCGTGCCTTTCTGCGCGTCGTATTTTTGATAATACTCCGCGATTATTTTGGCACAGTGGCTCGCCTTGTTGTCGGGGTGGTCTTCGTAATGCGGGTCTATCATGCGCATGTCGAGTGCCATCTTCCGGGCATAGTCCGTGGCGATAAGCATCTTCGCCTTTTCCTCCGTTTCCGAAAGCGGCAGTCTGCCCAACAGGGTGGCGTCGCCCGTCTTGGCGAATTGCATCAGCTTCTGTATGAAGTCCTCCTGCTCCGGCGTGGGCGGTATGTGGTGCAGTATCTCGTTTTTGTTGGGACGGTCCACGCCCACATCCTCCGCCGTGCGGTAGTCCGTGATTTCATTATAGAAGGCGGCAAGCTCCGGCACTTTGATGAAGTAGCGGAAACGCTCCTTCTGCACCACGTTGTTCGTCACGTTGAACTCAAAATCCGTTGTCTTCTTGGCAAATATCGCCGACCACGCATCAAAACATCGAATGTCCTGCCGTTCCAGCTCCTTCGGGCGCAGGTACTTGAACAGCAGGTACAGCTCAGTCAGCGAGTTGCTGATAGTCGTGCCGGAGAGGAAGGTCGCCCCCAAGTCCTTGCCCGTGCGCTCCTGTATGGTGCGGATAGCAAAGAGCATGTTCAGTGCCTTCTGGCTTCCCTCGCTGTTCCCCAATCCCGCCACACGGTCGTGGCGCGTGTTGAAAGTCAGATTCTTGAACTGGTGCGATTCATCAATGAAAATGTGGTCGATGCCCATCTGCTTGAAGTCCACCACGTCGTCCGTGCGTGACTTTATGGCGTGTTCCACCTTCTCCAATTTCGCTTCAAGGTTATGCTTGCGCTTCTCCAGACCTTTCAGCATCGCCCGCGATACGTTCTTTCCCTGCTGGCGCAGCACTTCGAGGTTTTCCTCCACCGTGTCAAGCTCCGCTTGCAGGATGCGCTGCTGCAACTCCGGCGACTGCGGTATCTTGCCGAACTGGTCGTGCGACATAATGACACAATCGTAGTCGTTGTTCTTGATGTTGTTGAAGAAACGCACGCGGTTGGCGGTCGAAAAGTCTTTCTCCGAAGCGTACAGAATCCTCGCGTTGGGATATGCCGCTTGATAGGTGGCGGCAATCTCCGCAACATTGGCTTTCAGCCCGATAATCATCGGCTTGTGCGCCAAGTTCAGACGCTTCATTTCATGCGCGGCGATGCACATTATCAGCGTCTTGCCGGTTCCAACCTCGTGGTCACAAATTCCGCCGCCGTTCTGTTTCAGCATCCAGACGCAATCCATCTGCGAGGGATAGACGCTCCTGATGCCCCGGCTTGCCAGCCCTTTCAGATTGAGGTCGGGAAAAGTCTGATGCGAGCCGTCATACTTCGGGCGCACGAAACAGTTGAACTTGCGGTTATACATCGTCGTCAGCCGCTCCTTGAACTGTGGCGACTGCTCTTCGAGCCATTCGGAGAAGCCGTTTCGTATCTCGTCAATCTTGGCGTTGGCGAGCTGTATTCCCTCGCTGTCGCGCACCTTGATGTCGTTGCCATGCTCGTCCCTGCCGATGGACTTCATCATGTCGGGACAGGTGTTGTGCAGGGCGTGTTTCAGAAGGTGCATGCCGTCATAGTTCCGGTAATAGCCCTTCACTAAAAACTCGTCCGTGATTTTCATGGTGCGGTAGCCGCACGCCACCGAAAACTCGTCCATGCTTGCGGAGTAGGCGATTTTCACGTCCGTGTCGAAAAGGTGGCTCATATAAGCAGCGTACACGCCCGTCGGAATCCAGCGTTCCCCGAAGTTGAAGTCAAGGTCCTCAAAGGAGATGCGTTGCGGCTCGGCTTCTTTCAGAGCCTCCAACGCCTGCTTCACTTCCGGCATACGTCCGTTTTCAGGGTTGTCGCCCATCCATGCCTTGATGCGCTCCGCCTTCTCTATCACGTTCCCGGCGATGAACCTGTCCTTTATCTCGTAACCGGTTACGAGCGGGTTGTAGAAGATGCGTCCTTTGAGGGCGTCAAGCAATCCCTCCTCCGTGCTGTCGGTTATCTCCCGCATATAATCAAGATTGACCGTGCCGAACTTGTTGAGCGATGCGGATAACGCCTCTTCGGGAGAGCTGACGTTGGCATGGCTCTCCACCGAGAAAGAAACGGGACGCTCGAAAATATCCGCCTTGACGAACCTGCCGTCCTCCGCCCGTTCCAGCGAAAGGATGTCGCGTCCTCCTGCATCCATCATCACCAGTTTCACGTTCTGCTTGGCGTTGAGGTTGCCGTAGCGCATGACAAACTCATCGTAGCAGGTGTTCAACGCTCCGCGTTGCGCAGACCCTTCATCGTGGTACTCCGCCTCGTAGCGGTAAAGCCGCTCGTATGAATCACGGAGTGACACATACAACATCGCTTTCTCCTTCTGGTAGCCGGTCAGGTCAAGCGGTTGGAATGTCGCGCCGTAAAGCGTGAGGTCTTTCAAATAGCCGAGATTGCGTGACGCATCCAGTACCATAGAGCCGTCACGGTAGTGCGGCTCCAGCAGACCGTTGAACGGACGGGGAGAAAGGTAGAGAGGTTCCTCCTTCGGTTTTTCCGCTTCCATTTCGGGGAAAAGGGAGGTTGCAGCCGTTTCCGTTGCGGGAGCGGCAGGATTGGCGGCAATTTCCGGCTGTGTTTTGGGTCGCCGTGTTTCCTGCTCCGGTGCGGCTTTCACGCCCGTGACATGCTGCCGTTTCTCCTGATGCTGTGCCGCCAGCCTGCGAAGCTCCTTGCGTCGCTCCGGCGTGAGGTCCATCATCATTTCATAGAAGCCGTTGATGGGCGGGTTGGTATCCCAATCCAAAGTGGCGTAAATATCATCCGGATCGGCTTTGGCTGCGACACTCACCGACTTTGTTTCATGGCTGTCCCTGTTCTCCGTCAGCAGTGCGGCAGACGGCGGCGGTGCGGTCGTAACCTTCGGCGTAACCTGCGCCTGCGGTTTGGGGGACATACGCCTTGCCGTGCTTTCCTTTCTCGCTGTCTTTTTCTTCTTGGCGGGTGCTTCCTGCTTGCGGACTTCCTCGGTCATGCCCCAAAGGTCGAGCAGGGAGAGCTGCACGCCTGCTGAATAATCGGGGCGGCGCGGCTCTATCTCCGGCTTTTCTTCCTCCGGCTGCGGTGTTACCGCTTCGGGCTTCACTGCCATTTCTGTAAGAGGCTGTATTTCAGGAGTGACAACCGGTGTGAAAATGGGTTCCGTCACTGTGTTTTTTACCTGTGCCGGATGCAGGTTGTGCATTTCATATAGTTCTATGTCTAACTGGGGTAACTCAATATTCAGATGTTCCCGCAAGTCATCCGCCATTTGTCCGATGCCGCCCCGGTGTATAAGTTGATAGGCAGGTTTGCCATAAGGGTCTGTGCCTCTGATTAAATCTGTATTGGAAAGAGAACTGATGCTCCATACATACCCGTTTACAGAAGTGCCGATAGGGGTCTGTTCGGTCTGCATGAAAAGTTTCTCGTTATAATACAGCTCCCCATTCTTGCCGCTGTTCTTTTGAAGGATAATAAGGTCGCTGCCCACTTCCGTACCCGCGTTGTCCGTGAAAAGGTTGTTCGGCAGGCGTGCGACACCCACCAGATTGGCATTACGCATCATATACTCGCGTATGGGTGCGTTGGACGGTGCGTCCAGCACCCCCTGCGAGGTGATGAACGCCACGATGCCGCCCTCACGCACCGCGTCAAGGCTTTTCAGGAAGAAATAGTTGTGTATTGCCTTCGGTGCGGAACGCCTTGCGGGGTCTTGGCTTCCCGTAAACTCCGGGTCGAACACAGCCACGTCACCGAACGGGATGTTCGATATTGCCAGATCGAAATAGTCCGTGAAGGGCTTCTCTATCTTCTCGAATCCCTGCACCCTTACCTTTTGGTCGGGATGCAGGTGTCCCAATATCTTGCCCGTCATCAGGTCTTTCTCGAAAGCCATGATGTCCGCGTCCGGCTTGTTTTCCAGCACGGCATCCACGAATGCGCCCACACCCGCCGACGGCTCCAGCACACGGTCGGGACGTATGCCGTGTTCATGCAGTACATCCGCGATAGTGCCGGTTATCTCCGGCGGGGTGTAGAAAGCGGTCAGCACGGACTGCTTCATGGCATCCACGTACCGCTTGTACTCCGTTTCGTCCTTGCTGTGTTCACGCACCAGCCTGTACAGCTCCACCGTCGGGGCGAACAGTTCGAGGTCAGATTTCGCCCAATGCACGGCATCCGTCAGTTCCTTTGCCGGGTTCAGTATGCACTTCAACCCGCCGAAACCGCAATACTTCCGAAGTATGGCTTGTTCCTCGGCGGTTGCCGTCCTCCGTTCCCTCTCAAGGATGAATGCCGTCCGTATCGCCTCGATGTTGTCCCGCAGCCGTTGTTTGCGGTTAAACGCCATACTCGTCGATATAAAGGACGACGGCTCCCGTCAGCTCCGTATAGAGCAGGTCGTATTCGGGCGACAGGGCGAAGTTGTCGTCCGAAAGGTCATAGACGGAGAATACATTACCGACAGGCGGCAGCAGTTTTCGGATGAAGGCTTCGCGTTTCTTTTCCGGCACTTCACCGGCAAACTCGTTTTCCACGACTTCGCGGAGGATGGCGTACTTGGAATAGCGAAGCCCCCGCAGGAGCGTGTCCATCGCCAACTCCTGCGCCCCTTCGGGCGGATAGCCTTCGAGCCGCGAACGCTCATACGTTTCGGCGGCACGGTCGGCACGCTCCCGGATGAAGGCATCGTCGGAAGCCTGTTCAAACTTGTTTGTGCGGAGGTAGTCCAGCAGGTACAGACCGTAATAGGAAAAGTCGGTCTGACCCTCGTTTTTCTTCTTGTTGTTCATTACTTTGGAATTTAGTGGATTGGTAATGACGGGGATAATCGTCTGGAAAGGAGAAAGAAAAGGCACTCGGTATCCCTCCGAGTGCCACCACTAAATCCAAAGTATGAGTGTAATCCGATATCGAAGAACAATTCATTACTCTGAACCAGTGGCAAAGTTAATACTATTTCTTCCGTCCTGAAAATTTCCTGCTCGTTTTCCTTTCGGGGAACACGAAAGTCGTGTTATAGTCCCCGTCAAAGGCGACTATGGCGTCGAAGCTCTTGCCCTGCTTGCTCTTGAAGCCTTTGAGCAGCTTCGTATGCCCGTCGGTGAGCAGTTCTTTGATCTCGTCGTCGGAAAGGGTGCGGTTCGCTTTTAGGCGGAACACGGGCAGCCCACACTCCGCGTTGTCGCAGCGTACCACCTTGCCGTAGAACTGCATGTTGCCCGTCCCACACTTGGGACACTTGCAGCCGGAATCCCTGCGGGAGAACAGTTTGTCGCACGAGAGCAGTTCGGAGGTGATTTCGCGTGTGTACGCCTCTATCTCCCTGCGGAAGGTGTCGGCTGGCAGCTCCCCGCGCTCGATGCGTGCCAGATTCTTCTCCCATTCGCCCGTCATGGCTACGTCGGCGATGCGCATCGTCTTCACGACCGAGTAGAGGGCAAGCCCTTTTTCAGTCGGCACAAGCGACTTCTTGCAGCGTTCCATGTATCCGCGCTTGAAGAGCGTTTCGATAATCGCCGCACGGGTGGCGGGCGTGCCGATGCCGCAGTCCTTCAACGCCTGACGGAGTGCGTCGTCCTCTATGTCCTTGCCCGCCGTTTCCATAGCGGACAACAATGTCGCTTCGGTATGCAGCGGCTTGGGTTTGGTCTTGCCTTCCGTGATGGAGCAGCCTTTCAGCGTCAGCGTGTCGCCTTCCTCCCAACCGGGGATGGCGGTTTCCTCCTTGTCCTCCTCGCCATAGACGGCACGCCATCCGGCTTGCCTGATGACGCTACCTTTCACCGTGAACTCCACTCCGGCACACTCTGCCGTGACGGTGGCGGTATCCTTGACGCATTTCTCGGAAAACGCCTCGATCATGCGTCCGGCAACCATCTGATAGACGGTGCTGTCCTCTTTGGAGAGGAACAGCGGCTTCTCGCCCGTGACGAGCAGGGCGTGGTGGTCTGTCACCTTGCTACCGTCCACGCTTCTGCGTGTCGGTACGGCTTTCGGCTGCACCTTGCCTTTCCATTCGGGCAAAGCCCCGATGAAGGCGAGCAGCTTGGGGATTTCGGCGAACACGTCTTCGGGAATGTAGCGGCTTCCGGTTCTCGGATAGGTGATGAGCTTCTTCTCGTAGAGCTTCTGCGCGATTTCAAGCGTCTGTTCCGCCGTGAAGCCGTGCTTGGCGTTGGCTTCCTTCTGGAGCGTGGTCAAGTCGTACAGGAGCGGTGTTTCCTCCGTCTTCTCCTTGCGTTCGGCTTTCGTGACAGTGGCTGTGCCTGCCGACTTCACCTTATTATACAGTTCCGTCGCGGGCTCTTTCTCTTTCCATTTTTCGGAAGATGAAAACTTCACCGTTCCTTCATCGCAGCCGTCCGTCGCGATATGGAGCTGCCAGAAGGCTTCGGGGCTAAAGCGGCGGTTCTCCCAATAGCGTGCGCACACCATCGCCAATGTAGGTGTCTGCACCCGTCCGACGGAATATGTGCCGTGTCCGGCGGCGATGGAAAGTGCCTGCGTGCCGTTGATGCCCACAAGCCAGTCTGATTCGCTCCTTGCTTTGGCGGCAAGATAGAGGTTGTCGTATTTGCCGCCCGCTTCGAGGTTGCGCAGTCCCTCGCGGATAGCCTTATCTGTAAGCGAGCTTATCCAGAGGCGGACGAACGGGGTGGTGCATCCGGTATAATGGTAGAGGTAGCGGAAGATAAGCTCACCCTCGCGTCCTGCATCGGTCGCCACGATAATCTGTTCGCTTTCCTTGAATAGTCGGGCTACGGTCTTGATCTGCGTCACCACGCCGCTGTCGGGCTTGTAGCCCTTCTCCGTCTTTACCTGACGGGGGACGAGCGTGAAGGTGTCGGGGATGACGGGCAGGTTGTCACGGACGAAGCCGCGTATGCCGTAGCCGTCGGGCATGGCAAGCTGCACGAGGTGTCCGAACGCCCATGTCACGGCGTAGCCGCCTCCCTCGAAATATCCTTCCTCTCTCTTTGTCGCGCCCACGATGCGGGCGATCTCACGTGCCACAGACGGCTTTTCTGCAATGATTGTCTTCATATTTTTCTGTCGTTTTGAATTTTACAAATGTTACTTCGGATTTAGTGGCGGACACTGGATTACATCTTCATGCCCTTGCCCGTTTTCTTCTGCGGCTTCTCCTGCTGCTGTTGCTGTGCGGTGTCCTTCGGGGCGGTCTGTCCCTTTCGCAACGGCTCCTTCAGGTTCTTGGTAGCCTCGTTGGTCTTGCCCTCGCTGTTCACCGCCACCTGCGTGCGGCTCTCGTTGGAAGACGCGACCTTCTGCGCGTTGTCTGGATTGGTGTCGTAGCGGTACGGGCGTCCCTTTTCCGGGTTGAACTTGATGTACATCGTGGCGTGGAAGCCCTGCTTGTCGGTCACGTTCTCCAGTTTCACGGCTTTGCCCGCCACGTAGTCGGCTTTCTGCTGTTCGGTGAAGTCCACGCCGCTCCATTTGCTGATGGGGCGGATGCTGCCGTCGGCGTTCGTCCACGTGTTGCGGCGTTGCTCCTTGTTCGTGCCCCCGGCATTCTCCGTACCCTGCGCCTGTCCTTGTGCGGGGTTGTTCTTCGTTTCCTGCGTTTGGGCGGTACGGGGCGACCTGCCGGTTCCCGGCACGAACTCCACGCCGCGCTGTTCCACATTCACTTGCAGGGTGGTGACGAACTTCCTGCCGTCCTTGCGCTCGATGAGCTTGTCGCGCACGGGTAGCCCGGCACGCAGCATGCCCTGCTCCTGCTTGGTGATTTCCGTCTTGCCGATGCGCTCCGGTATGCGCACCTTGCTGGCCGGGACATCCGTGATTTCGTTCGTCTTGCGGTCGATGCTGACGAACGAGGGGATGATCTCGCCCGTTTCCCTGTCCACGAGGTCCACGACCCTGCCGAGGTTGCCCGTTTCGCGCAGGTTCTTACGGTCTTCGTCGGAGAACTTGTGTTCCTTGTACTCGTCGAGCTTCTGCTCCTTGCGGATGAAGTGCGGCACAAGGCTGACATTGCCCTCGCCGTCCTTCTTGAAGGAGAGGCGGGCGTCCAGCTCGAAAGCCTCTCCGCCGAAATTGGGCGACACCCTCACCAAGTCGGACTTGCCGTAGTTGAGCATCCTGTCAAGGTCGCCCGACTTTTCAAGGTCGTCGCGCTTCACGCCCCATTTCTCCTCCAACTCCTGCCAGTTGATCTTGCTCTCGTCGATGGGCCGGTAGCCCCGGTTGCCCTGCGTCTGCTGCGGGCTTTCCTGATTCTGTTCGTTTTTCTGTTCCAGTTCTTCCTGTTTTTTAGGTTCGTCATCTTGTTTCTGTTCCGGTTGTTCCTGCTTTTCGGCGGACTGCTCCTCCTGTACTTTCTTTTCGTAGCCGGAGGTGTCCACCTTGTGGGGCGCAAGCAGTTCCTTGTTGCCGTCGGGGTCTTTCAGCAAGTCCTTGATAACCTCCAGCAGTTTGTCGGCTTGATCCGCCGCGACACGGTAGAAACCGAAGCGGCTGGGTTCCTTGCACTGCCGGAAGAAGTTCTTGAAGAAGTTGTCCAGCACGTCGCCGTGCCGGTCGAATTGCAGGAAACTCTGCGAGTTCTCCGCTTTCGCGGGGATGCGCTTGGGGAAGCCGTCGGCGTTCAGCCCGGCTACCACGCTGATTTCGCCCGTCTTCTCGTCACGGACAACCAGCACGTCCTTTTCGTCTTTTTTCTTTGCCATCTGAAAAATGTTTTAATGGTTATTTTTGAAAGAAATTATGGATACGAGCCTTGTAGAAGGCTATGTCTTCCTTGCGGAAATCCTTTACATGTTCGGAGAGGAACGTCAGCACGTCCGCCTCGCTGTAATAGGTCTTTTTGCCGAGCGTCTTGTAGGGCAATGCGCCGATGCTGCGGTAGCGTTGCAGGGTGCGCTTGCTGATCTGGAGCAGCATGCACAGGTCTTGGTTGTCGAAAAGCCTGATCCCTTCCATCGGGTTCGGGGCTTTGCCGGACGGCTGCATGGATAGCAGCATCTCGTCCTGACGGTCGAGCCGTTCCATCACCTTCTGCATCCAGTTCTCGAAATTGTTGCGGGTAAGCAGTTCCATGTCCTACGTCCTCCTTCCTTTGGGTCTGCCGCCCGTGCGCAGCGTGTGGTTGCGTTTCATCTGTTCCGGTGTCGCGGCATCTCCCGTGACGGTGCTGTCTTCGAGCAGGCGGTCGATTTCCGACTGCCGATAGCGGCACTTGCCGCGCAGCACGACATAGGCGATGCGCTGTTCGCTGCGCATGCGCTGGAGGGTGCGGCAACTCACGTTCAGCAGGTGCGCCGCCTCGCGGGTGGTGAGCAGCCTGTCGGGAGCTTCTTCCTTTCTCCCGCCGGAAACGGCACGCACGTGTGCCGCTATCTCGGCTATCTGTTCCGTCAATGCGGTGAAGGCGGAACTTTCCATCGTTATCACTTTCATATTCAGTCCTTTCTTTTGGTTTCTGCGGCAAAATTCGGCAATAAACCAAAGGGGCTTTAACAGCTCACTACGTGGCTCACGTAAGATTTTTACGGATAATGGCTCCGTAAACCGGACAGACGGCGCAACAAGCTGCCTTTTAGCGGGAAACGGCACGTGTGCAAGGCGGCTTCGTTACCTTTGCGGCAAACTCTGAAATGTTTTGCTTATGGAAATAGTATCTATCGAGAAAAAGACCTTCGAGATGATGGTGGCGTCCTTCAACGCCCTCGCGGAGAAGGTAGCCGCCCTGAGGCGCAGGAGCGACGGCGGGCGGATGGAAAGGTGGCTCACGGGCGAGGAGGTCTGTGGGCAGTTGAGGATCAGCCCGCGCACGTTGCAGACCTTGCGTGACAGGCGGCTTATCGGCTACTCGCAGATTAACCGCAGGTTCTATTACAAGCCGGAGGAGGTCAAAAGGCTCATTCCGCTTGTCGGCACGCTCTATCCCGGCGGAAAATGATTTGATTTTTTATTATTCACAACCCACTGAATCCGAAATGATGATGAACGAGAACAATGAAGTGTTTACGATGGAGGACGAGCCGCTTGCCTCCGTCGTGCAGAACATGCGCAAAGGCTCGAAATGGCTTTCCGCCTTTCTGGAAAGTTACCGTCCGCCGCTGGATGGGGAGCGTTACCTGACGGACAGGGAGGTGGCGGAACTGCTCCGTGTCAGCCGCCGCACCTTGCAGGAGTACCGCAACAACAGGGTGCTGCCCTTTATCCTTTTGGGAGGAAAGGTGCTTTACCCCGAATCGGGGTTGCGTGAGCTGCTGGAGGCGAACTACAGCAAGCCGATGGAATAAGGCGGCTGCATGAAAAAAGGGAACGGGCAACTCCATACGGGCTGTCCGTTTCCTTTATAATTATATGTATGTGTGTTTAGCAATACCCGGCTTTTCCGTTCTGTATGAACATCACGTATGCCTGCCGCTTTTCCTTCGTGAGTGCCTTGCCTACCAGCCACGTGCGGAACACGTGCGCATGGTAGGTGTTCAGCCGGAAGGCGACGGGGATGATGATTTCAAGCGAGTAAACATCCGCGTGCAGCCCGTTTTCAAGCCGCATGTAGCGGCACACCTCGTAGTCGTTCAGCACGTCCGGCTTGCGGACGGCTCTGATGGCGGCGTTCACTGCCGGGACGCCCGTGTGGAACAGCCCGGCGATTTCTGTGGCGGTCATCCATACCCCGTTACCGGTTACGCTGACCCTGTTGTCCTCTATGATGATGGTTCCTCGTGTCATGGCTTCTCTGTTTTTAGATGGTGCAACCTGCAAATTCCTCGATGCCGTTCAACCTTGCGGCAAGGTTCTCCATGTCTTGGTTGAGCTTCTCTTTGGTGATTTTTGCGTATATCTGCGTCGTTTTTATGCTCTTGTGTCCCAGCATGGAACTCACCGTTTCAATGGGTACGCCGTTGGAGAGGAACACCGTCGTAGCTGCCGTGTGGCGGCTCTGATGCCACGTGATATGCTTGGTGATGCCGCAACGCTTGGCAACGGAACGGATTCCGGCAAGGCACGTGTTGTAGTGGGGAACGGGGAAAATCCTGCCGTTCCCGCACAGTCCCCGGTATTTGTCGATGATGCGCTTTGCGATGTCGAGCAGGCGGATATTGGACACCACGCCCGTCTTCTGGCGGTTGATGTTTATCCACTCGTGTTCGTCGAAGTAGGTATGGATGTTCTCTTCCGTCAGGTTGCGCATGTCGGCGAACGACAAGCCCGTGAAGGCGCAGAACAGGTAGAGGTCGCGGTAAAGCTCCTGCTTGGCGTTTTTCAGCCTGCCCTCCATCAGCAGCCGGATTTCCTCTTTCGTCAGGAAACTGCGTGTGGTTTCCTCCTTCTTGATTTCGTACTCCCGGAACGGGTCGCGTGTGAGCCACTCGTTGTTGATGGCGATGAACACCATCGTCCGCAAGGGGCAGACATACAGCCACACGGTATTGGTGCAGCAGTGCTTGTCCGTGCGCAGGAACATCTCAAAGTCGGAGATGAAGGCGGGCGTAAGCTCTTTCAGTGCAATATCCTTCACGCGGTAGCGGATGGTGAGGAACTCTTGCAGGTGCTTGTAAACGGTCCTGTACTTCAAGAGCGTGCCTTTGGCTTTCATGCCGGCCTCCACCTGTTTCTCGTAGTCCTCGTTGTGCTGGCGGAACACCTGCATCAGCGTGTGGTAGCGGTGTTCCAGTCCGAGAAAGGCGTTCTTGACCTTCTCCGCCGTGACAAAGTTGTCACGCTCCATGATTTCCTGATAGTGTTTGTTGATACGCACACGCATCTTGTCGAGCATGCGGTTCGTTTCGAGTGCCGCCGAGCTTCTGCCCGTGACACGTCCCCCTTTGGTGTCCCACAGCTTGGGATCGACGGTCAGCTTGCAGCTGAACTGCGTCTGGCTGCCGTCCACCGTGATGCGTCCCATGACGGGTACTGTCCCGTCCTTTTTCACTACCTGACGCTTGAGGTAGTAGATTACTGAAAATGTACTCTTCATCGTCCTTAATTTTTTTAGGTTCAAAATTAGTTGGTGAAGAGTCCGGTGTCGGTACGCAAAACGGGGAGGAACGGCGCAATCTTTTTCCGTAACCGGATTTGTTGCGTGGGTTGTCAGTAACTCACTAATCCTTAACGTCTTGTTTCGCCATCCGTGTCCGTTTGTCGCCCTTTTGGGTATGGTTACGGACAAGTAACGTAGCGGCGTCCTGATTTGGCTTCAGCGGTGATTGCGATGGCTTCACGAATAATCGGAAGTACAACTGAAACCCCTGTAACTCAATTCTATCACTATATCTTTCCGCATTTCACTTTTTTGTAGTAACTTTGTTCCCGATACGTACCGAAAATCCGGCAACTTATGAAAAAGATTGTTTTCACTCTTCTGCTTTTGACTTTTTCTTTCCGCCTTATGGCTCAAATAGATTATTTGGAGCCGGTGCGACCTTTTTCTACTTATAAAGGTGAGTTGGGCGAATATTATCGTAATGTGTTTTCTTTACTAAATACAGGTTTTCAAAAACAACCTTATGCACGTTTTGTAGCTATCCCTTCCTTTTCACCCGAATATGCAATGTCGGTTGAAAAGAGGAACGGGCGTTATTCCCTGATTTCAAATACGCTGTCGCGTACCTACTGGCAAGCGGAGAAAGGAACAGTGGGAGTGGAGACTAAGTCGGTAGTAATCAGCGCATCCCTTTACCAGTCTTTAGGAGCTATTTTTCGTTTAGTCACCGAGCAGATACAGGATTTGGATGGTTCCAGTGCAGGTTTGGACGGAATTGTCTATTATTTCTTTTCTACTGATGCGAATGGGAAAGAACAGATGGGGCGTAAATGGTCGCCTGCCAAGGGAACTTTGATGGAACGTCTGGTGTTGGTTTGCCAGTCGGCATATATGTTGTCCAAAGGTGACAATATTTCGGAGCCGACTTTGGCGGAAGAGGCTGCCGCCTTATTGAAATCGTTGCAGCAACGTACTAAGGAACAACCGGATGCTTATAAGAAACCGATGTATGTAGGCATTTATCAGATAGGCCCTCGTTCACAAACGCTTTCGGGTAGGCAAGTCGAAGAACTGGCTCACTTTCCGGACATGAGTGCGGAAGAATATATCGCCGGACAGATGATTTATCCGGAAAGCCTTTTGGAAAAGAATGTATCGGGATATGTCCTCTGTGAATTTACTATTGACAAAGAGGGAGTGATCCTTCGTCCGCACATTCTGCGTTCCACTCATCCTGAATTTGCGGAAGAAGCACTTCGCATAGTGAAAGGGATGCCGAAATGGTCGCCTGCCCTTGTCGGGGGAAAGCCGTCGGATAGTAATTATACCTTGTATATTCCTTTCCGTCCGAAGAGTTATCGTGCCAAATAAATCAGTGCTCTCTCCCAAGTAAAAACGCGAAATCCTCTATCACCTATCACTGGCACGGTATAATAGTACCTTTAATTTCTTCAAAAATCATTAATACAACAAACTTATCTTGTTCTTAATTGTCTTATAGCCATGAACCTATAAAAAAGAAAACTTATGGATGATATGATTAACAGACATGATTCGATTGCCGAAGAGAATATCGAACCGAATGGTCGTCCGGCTACGAACGATTTTGAAGAATGGAGCGGCGAGGTGGCCGACCGTGCCGACAATGTGTTCAAGAATGACAAGAAGGACGGCCCTATCAAGGATCGTAAGAAACGTATAAAGGAAATGGATGAAGTGATAAAAAAAGACCTTGAATAAAGGTCTTTTTTTATTTTAGTGCGCATAAAGCATAATAGGTTATTCGAGAGCGTAAAGTTACTCCATAAAATAAATCAAAAAAGAGCAACTCTTTTCAGAATTGCTCTTTTTTTAGTGGAGAGTATCGGACTCGAACCGATCACCTCGACACTGCCAGTGTCGCGCTCTAGCCAGATGAGCTAACCCCCCTTTTTCAACTTTATATGATAACGTTTGCAAACGAATCCTTTTTTGTTGGCGCAAATATAATGCAATATTCTGAAATAATTGCTATGTTTGCGGTAAATAATTGTTTGAAAAAAAAAATATGCTGATTTATAATACTACTTTTCAGGTGGACGATGCCATCCACGACAATTTTTTGATTTGGATAAAAGAATTCTATATTCCCGAAGTGCAAAAACACGGCACATTGAAAGCGCCGCGTATTTGCCGGATTCTGAGTCATCGGGAAGATGGAAGTGCCTATTCTCTGCAATGGGAAGTGGAAAGCAGCGGATTGCTGCATCGTTGGCATTTGGAACAGGGAGTGCGTTTGAATGACGAACTTACAAAAATATTTAAAGATAAAGTGGTCGGATTTCCGACATTAATGGAGATAGTGGAGTGATTCAGCCGGTAAAGGAAAAGATAATCCTGGGGATTGACCCCGGTACGACAATCATGGGATACGGAGTCTTGAGAATCAAAGGAACCAAGCCCGAAATGATTGCCATGGGAATTATCGACTTGCGCAAATTTGCCAATCACTATCTGAAACTGCGCCATATCCACGAACGGGTATTGGGAATTATTGAAAGTTATCTGCCTGACGAACTGGCTATTGAAGCTCCATTCTTCGGTAAGAACGTGCAGTCTATGCTGAAACTGGGACGTGCGCAGGGAGTAGCGATGGCGGCGGCATTGAGCCGTGATATTCCTATCACCGAATACGCCCCTTTGAAGATAAAGATGGCGATTACCGGAAACGGACAGGCTTCGAAAGAGCAGGTGGCGGATATGTTACAGCGGATGCTCCGTCTCTCGAAAGAAGATATGCCTGTCTTTATGGACGCTACGGACGGACTGGCTGCCGCCTACTGTCATTTTCTGCAAATGGGACGCCCTGTCATGGAAAAGGGGTATAGTAGCTGGAAGGATTTTATAGCGAAGAATCCGGATAAGGTAAAGTAAACTGATGGGTTACTGATAGATTATAGAAGATAATCATAGAACGAAAAACGTTATCACAGGAGAGTATTAGGATGGGAATTAATTATTCAGCAATAGTAGGGGTTACTACAGTGGCAACAGTGATGAGTTGCTCTTCAGCGAAAAAGGAATATGCTTCTTTTGAGTTATATCCGGTTCGCACGGGAAGTCTTACGGAAATGGAATATGCGCCGGAAGCAACTAAGTTTATTCTTTGGTCGCCGACAGCGGAAGAAGTGCGCCTGATGCTTTATGATGAAGGCGAAGGCGGACACGCTTACGAAACAGTGAAGATGGAGCGCGGAGAGGACGGAACCTGGACTACCATAGTAAACAAGGATTTGCTCGATAAATTCTATGCTTTCAATGTGAAGATTGACGATAAGTGGCAGGGAGATACACCGGGCATCAATGCCCATGCGGTCGGAGTGAATGGAAAACGTGCCGCTATCATTGACTGGAAGTCAACGAATCCGGAAGGGTGGGAGAGCGACCAGCGTCCACCGTTGAAATCTCCTGCCGATATGATTATCTACGAAATGCACCACCGTGACTTTTCCGTCGATTCTACTTCAGGAATAAAGAACAAAGGAAAATACCTCGCACTGACCGAACACGGAACGATGAACTCGGACAAACTATTGACCGGCATCGACCATCTGATAGAACTGGGCGTGACGCACGTCCATCTCCTTCCTTCTTATGACTATGCTTCCGTAGATGAAACGAAACTGGACGAAAACCAGTACAACTGGGGATACGACCCGTTGAACTACAACGTCCCCGACGGTTCCTACGCAACTGACCCTTATCAGCCTGCCACCCGTGTGAAAGAATTCAAGCAAATGGTGCAGGCACTTCACAAAGCCGGTATCCGTGTGATTATGGATGTAGTCTACAACCATACTTTCAATACGGCAGAGAGCAACTTTGAACGTACCGTTCCCGGCTATTTTTACCGTCAGAAAGAAGACGGCAGCTTGGCGAATGGTTCGGGATGCGGCAATGAGACGGCAAGCGAGCGCCCTATGATGCGTAAGTTTATGATAGAGTCCGTCCTCTACTGGATGAAGGAATATCATATCGATGGTTTCCGCTTTGACCTGATGGGAGTGCATGACATTGAGACAATGAACGAAATCCGCAAGGCGGTGAACGGAGTAGACCCGACAATTTGCATCTATGGCGAAGGCTGGGCGGCCGAAACTCCCCAATATCCTGCTGATTCTTTGGCAATGAAAGGAAACGCTGCCCATATGCCGGGAATAGCCGTTTTCTCCGACGAACTGCGTGACGGACTCTGCGGCCCTGTTTGGGAAAAAGACAAAGGAGCTTTCCTTGCCGGAATTCCGGGTGGGGAGAATAGCGTTAAGTTTGGTATCGTAGGAGCTATTGAGCATCCGCAAGTACGGTATGATTCGGTGAATTACAGTCAGAAGCCGTGGGCGGAAGAACCGACTCAAATGATCGGCTACGTCTCCTGTCACGATGGCTTATGCCTGACAGACCGATTGAAAGCGAGTATGCCGGGGATTACTCCCGAACAACTTGTACGCCTTGATAAATTGGCGCAAACGGTCGTCTTTACTTCGCAGGGCATTCCGTTTATCTATGCCGGAGAAGAAGTGATGCGTGACAAACAAGGAGTGGATAACAGTTACAAAAGTCCGGATGCGGTCAATGCCATTGACTGGAGACGCAAAACGACGAATGGCGATGTCTTCATGTACTACAAACGGCTGATAGACCTTCGCAAATCCCATCCCGCTTTCCG
Organism: Bacteroides congonensis; assembly: GCF_900130125.1. Lineage (GTDB taxonomy): Bacteria > Bacteroidota > Bacteroidia > Bacteroidales > Bacteroidaceae > Bacteroides > Bacteroides congonensis. Next base: position 10,708 of record NZ_FQXY01000006.1, on the reverse strand, counting down.
TATGGGAGATGCGGACAAAGTTCGGAAACATTTGGAGTTTCTTCCCGTAGAAGGCAGGAACCTGATTGCGTTCCGCCTGAAAGACCATGCCAACGGGGATCGTTGGGGAGATATTGTCGTTGCTTACAACTCCCGTACTACGCCTGCCCGTCTTGAAGTGCCTGCCGGCAAATACACAGTCGTGTGCAAAGACGGTATGATAGACGTCCGCGGATTGGGAACGCAAACCGGGGCGGAAGTGATTGTCCCCGGTCAGTCTGCGCTGATAATGTATAAGTAAAACTCACTTTGCTGCTTGCACCTGCCTTCTAATGCCTGTCTTAGCTTGGATGTAACATGGTAAAACGTATTTGTAACATTTGCAAACGCTGATGTAACAGACAAGAAACATTCTGAATCGTAATTCCTCGGCGGTAGGGAATAAACTTCTTAAGTTTGCACTGTGACATTTCGGATGGTTTTTCCTTTCAAATGCTCACAGGCTAAAACATAAAAGAAAATACAGAATGAATAAAATAAATAACAGTACCATGAAAGCACAGACTCAAAAAGTGTCGATGGCCGAGAAAATCGGTTATAGCTTGGGAGACGGTTCTGCGAACCTGATTTTCCAAATGATGATGATGTTCCAACTTTTCTTTTATACAGATGTGTTCGGAATCAAAGCAACAGCAGCAGGAATGATATTACTCGTCGCACGCATATTCGATGCGTTTGTCGATCCCGTGGTAGGCATCCTGTCCGATAGAACCAATACTCGTTGGGGGAAATACCGCCCCTGGCTATTGTGGACGGCTATCCCTTTTGCTGTATTCTTCATCCTGGCATTTACGACACCCGACCTTAGCGAGCGTGGTAAAATAATCTATGCAGGTATTACATATACCTTATTAATGTCCATTTATTCCTTCAATAACACACCTTATGCTTCCCTGGGTGGCGTAATGACCAGTGATATAAAGGAACGTACCAGTATTTCGTCCATCCGTTTCGTGACGGCTACGATAGCCACTTTCGTTGTACAAGGACTTACTCTGCCGTTAGTCTCTAAATTCGGACAGGGAGACGACCAGCGCGGATGGTTTCTGACAATCACTCTGTTTGCTGTTATCGGAGTCATTCTATTAGTAATCACTTTCTTTTCTGCGAAAGAACGTATCACTCCGCCTGTGGGACAGAAGACTTCCGTGAAACAGGACTTTAAGGACATTGTAAGCAGCCGTCCCTGGAAGTCTATGTTTATCCTGACCCTTTTCCTGTTTACGACATTGGCTATGTGGGGCAGCAGTATGTCCTACTATTTTAATTACTTCGTAGATAAGACAGCCCTTTTCGATTTCCTGCAAAACTTCGGACTAGTGAGGGTAGAAGGGGAAACGTATGGAATGTGGCATACTTTTCTTGATGCTTTCGGCTTGATAGCGCAGCCTGACCATAGCAATGTATTTGCAGTAGGTTTCAGCCTGTTCAATATGATTGGTCAGATTATCACTTTAGCGGGTGTAATTTTGCTTTCCGGCTATCTTTCCAATATCTTTGGCAAGCGGAATGTGTTCTTGATTTGTCTGGCACTGACCGCATTGTTTACAGCTTTGTTTTTTATGGTAGATTCAACGAGCATCGGCACGATATTCATCATAAACAGTTTGAAGAGCTTGGCTTACGCACCTACCATCCCGTTGCTTTGGGCGATGATGGGTGATGTAGCCGATCACTCCGAATGGGTGAACCATCGCCGTGCTACGGGTTTTGTCTTTGCAGGAGTGGTTTTTGCATTGAAAGCCGGATTAGGTATCGGTGGAGCTATCTGCGGCGCGATTGTCGATTCGTTCGGTTTCATCCCTAATGTAGCACAAACAGAGAGTGCGCTCTTTGGCATTCGCCTGACGTCCAGTGTGATTCCTTCTATCACATTCTTTATCGGAGTGATTGCGTTGTTCTTCTATCCGATTTCAAAGAAATTGAATGAGCATATTCAGGCAGACCTGACAAAACGAAGACTGGAAAACAATTGATTAATAATTAATAGAATTAGATAAATATGAAGATTTCGACAAAAACAACTGTATCATTCTTATGGGTTGTGGCAGCATTGATAGCAGGCTCTTCGATAGCTTCTGCGCAAGAAAAGAATACTTTGAAAGAAGCCTTGAAAGATAAATTCCTGATAGGAACGGCAGTGAATACACAACAGGCATCCGGCAAAGATAAAGTAGGAGCAGAGGTTATCCGGAAACAATTTAATGCCATTGTAGCGGAGAATTGCATGAAAAACCAGGAAATCCATCCTGAGGAGAACCGTTATAACTTTACAAAGGCGGATGAATTTGTAGAATTCGGCGAGAAAAACAATTTGACGGTTACAGGACATACCTTGATATGGCACACTCAACTTTCCCGTTGGTTCTGCGTGGATAAGGATGGCAAAAATGTTTCTCCCGAAGTCTTGAAGAAACGGATGAAAGAACATATCACCACCGTTGTGAAACGTTACAAAGGCCGTATCAAAGGTTGGGATGTAGTGAATGAAGCATTTGAAGATAATGGTTCGTATCGTAAGACGAAGTTTTATGAGATTTTAGGAGAAGAGTATATTCCTCTGGCTTTCCAGTATGCACACGAAGCCGACCCGAACGCCGAATTATACTACAACGACTATTCGATGGCTCTTCCGGGAAGAAGGGCGGCAGTTGTGAAACTGGTGCAAGACCTGAAAAAACGGGGTATCCGTATTGATGCCATAGGTATGCAGGGACATGTCGGCATGGAGTATCCGAAAATCAGTGAATTTGAAAAGAGTATGCTTGCTTTTGCCGAAACAGGAGTAAAGGTGATGATAACGGAACTGGATCTGACAGTTATTCCCTCACCGAATCCCAATGTCGGTGCGGAAGTCTCCGCTTCTTTCGAATATAAGAAAGAGATGAATCCCTATCCGAAGGAACTGCCTGCAGAAGTGGCAAAGGCATGGACAGCGCGTATGAACGACTTCTTCCGTCTTTTCCTGAAACATCAGGATATTATAACCAGGGTTACCCTTTGGGGAGTGGCCGACCATAACTCCTGGCGCAACGACTGGCCGATGAATGGACGCACGGATTATCCGTTGCTTTTCGACCGCAACTACCAACCGAAACCGATAGTCGACTTGATTATCAAAGAAGCAGCACGGAAATGAATCGTTTGTCTGAGCGATAATATTAACTTTATTAGTAAAAAGAATAGAACCATGAAAACAGAAAAAAGATATTTAGTTCCCAATGATTATATGGCTGATCCTGCCGTACACGTATTTGACGGCAAACTCTACATTTACCCTTCTCATGACTGGGAAAGCGGGATTGCCGAAAATGACAACGGGGATCATTTCAACATGAAAGACTATCACGTCTATTCTACGGACGATGTGATGAACGGTGAGATTACCGACCACGGTGTAGTGCTGTCCACAGAGGATATTCCGTGGGCGGGACGTCAACTTTGGGATTGCGATGTCGCTTTGAAGAACGGTAAGTATTATATGTATTTCCCGTTGAAAGACCGGAATGACATATTCCGTATCGGAGTGGCTGTCAGCGATAATCCATACGGCCCTTTTGTGCCGGAAGCCAACCCGATGAAGGGAAGTTATAGCATAGACCCTGCCGTGTTGGACGATGGCGACGGTAATTACTATATGTATTTCGGTGGTTTGTGGGGCGGACAACTTCAACGTTACCGGAATAATAAGGCTTTGGAGTCGGCTGTTCTACCGAAAGGAGAGGAAGAAGCTTTGCCGGCTCGTATAGCCCGTTTGAGTGGGGATATGATGGAATTTGCGGAAGAACCCCGTCCGGTGATAATTTTGGATGAGAACGGCAAGCCGTTGACAGCAGGAGATACCGACCGTCGTTTTTTTGAAGCTTCCTGGGTACATAAATATAATGGTAAATACTATTTCTCTTATTCTACGGGAGACACTCATCTGCTTTGTTATGCGATTGGCGACAATCCTTACGGGCCGTTTACCTATCAGGGCGTTATCCTTACTCCAGTAGTGGGGTGGACTACCCATCATGCCATTGTGGAATTCAAAGGCAAGTGGTACTTGTTCCATCACGACTGTGTGCCGTCCGAAGGGAAGACATGGCTTCGTAGTCTGAAAGTCTGTGAACTCCAATATGATGCGGACGGGCGGATTATCACCATTGAAGGAATAGATAAACTTTGAACTATTACTTGTGAGAATAATATCTATATTATTAGCCTTGTTCTTCTGTCTTTCGTCCCGTGCGGAAGATGGAAGCGCCCTGTGGCTTCGCTATGCGACGGGTACGAAGGCGGAAATTAGTTGCAGGAAGCAGTCGCCGACATTGAATATTGCCGTTTCCGAATTACAGAAACATTGGAAAGGCGGTATACCTGTGGCTTTGGAAGTAAACGCAACTAAAGAACTGCGTGCACTTGGAAATGAAGGATACACCATCCGTACTTCTGCCGACGGCAAGCAAATCACTATTGCTTCTTCCGGTGAACAAGGCGTGCTTTATGGAACTTACCACTTACTCCGTCTGCAAGCTACGGAACAGCTTTTGAATCCAAACCCAAGCTCAAATTCAAGCTCAGACTCAAACTCAGACTCAAACTTGAGTTCAAACTCTAATCCGGACTCAAGCTTGAACGCTCTGAATATCTCGGAAAAACCGGATTACCGGATTCGTATCCTGAACCATTGGGACAATCTGGACGGAACGATTGAGCGTGGCTATGCCGGACATTCACTTTGGAAGTGGGAAGAACTTCCTGCCGTAATCTCTCCCCGTTACGAAGCCTACGCACGTGCCAATGCTTCTATCGGCATCAACGCAACCGTGGTGAATAACGTTAACGCAAGTCCCAGGATTCTTTCCGACGACTATCTGCAAAAAGTAAAAGCACTGGCTGATATCTTCCGTCCTTACGGATTGAAAGTATATCTTTCTATCAATTTTTCATCTCCGGCCGCCCTGGGTGGCTTACCTACTTCCGACCCTTTGAATAAAGAAGTAATCGCCTGGTGGAAGAAGAAAGCAAAAGAGATTTACTCCCTGATTCCCGATTTCGGCGGATTTCTGGTGAAAGCGAACTCCGAAGGACAACCCGGGCCGTGTGATTACGGACGTACCCATGCCGAAGGAGCGAACATGCTTGCCGATGTATTGAAACCTTATCACGGTATCATCATGTGGCGTGCCTTCGTTTACTCGCCCACGGACAGCGACCGTGCCAAGCAGGCCTACCTTGAATTTGAACCTTTGGATGGAAAGTTCCGCGACAATGTAATTGTGCAGATAAAGAACGGCCCGATTGACTTCCAACCCCGTGAACCGTTCAGTCCGCTATTCGGAGCCATGAAGAAAACGCCCGTGATGCCGGAATTCCAAATCACACAGGAGTATCTGGGCTTCTCCAACCACCTTGCCTTTCTCGCTCCCATGTGGAAGGAATGTTTGGATAGTGACACTTACGTGCAAGGCGCAGGTTCTACCATCGCCCGTGTGACGGATGGCTCTCTGTTTTCTCATCCGTTGACTGCTATTGCCGGAGTTACCAACATCGGCGACGATGTAAACTGGTGCGGGCATCCTTTTGCGCAAGCCAACTGGTATGCCTTCGGGCGTCTCGCCTGGAAACATTCCCTTTCATCCGAAGAGATAGGCGAAGAATGGCTGAAGCAAACCTTTCTACCCATTTTCGAACAGTCACGCAGTGATTCCGCAAATGAACTGTCCCAAAAAGAGAGACAACAACTTCACTCTCAACTCTCCCTTCTCAACTCTCAACTTCTCCAAAAGTCAAGGGAAGCAGTAGTCGATTATATGATGCCCCTCGGACTGCATCACATCTTTGCATGGGGACATCATTACGGGCCGGAACCCTGGTGTGATATTCCCGGCGCCCGTCTCGACTGGATGCCTTCTTATTATCACAGGGCGGATAAGGACGGCATCGGATTCGACCGCAGCAGCAAAGGAAGCAATGCGACTGCACAATATCATTCTCCTTTATGCGAACAACTGGATGACGTAAATACCTGTCCCGAAAACCTGCTTCTTTGGTTTCATCATGTTCCCTGGAATCATCGGATGAAGAGCGGGCGTACACTTTGGGCGGAGTTGTGCTATGCTTATGACCGTGGGGTGCAAGAAACCAGAAACTTCCAAAAGTTGTGGGAGCCTATGGAGAAATACATCGACCCGGAACGTTTTCGTGATGTACAACACCGGTTGAAGATTCAGGCGCGGGATGCAGTGTGGTGGAAAGATGCCTGTTTACTGTATTTCCAGCAATTCAGCAAGCAGCCGATACCTTATGAACTGGAACGTCCGGTGCATGAATTAAAAGATATGATGGAATACAGGCTGAATATTACTAATTTTGAATGTCCGCCTTACGGATTTACTAAATAGACAAGAAAAATGCTTGTTCTGTGATAAAATTGTTACCTTTGCGGACAATAATGAAACAGAATATAAGAATATGAGCCAAAATACATTTAGCATGGCGGGGGGCGTTGCACGCAACCCGCTTGTGCGTTTAGCCAAACCTGTCACGGCAACTATCGGTGCGGATGAACATATAGCCATTGTAGGGCCTAATGGTGGTGGCAAAAGCCTTTTTGTAGATACATTGACCGGAAAATATCCGTTGCGCGAAGGAACGCTCCAGTATGACTTTTCCCCTTCTGCCACTCAAACCGTTTATGATAATGTGAAATATATCGCGTTCCGTGATACTTATGGAGCGGCGGATGCCAATTATTACTACCAACAGCGTTGGAATGCGCATGACCAGGATGAAACACCGGATGTCCGCGAAATGTTGGGGGAAATCAAAGACGAACAGTTAAAGAATGAGTTGTTCGAGCTCTTCCGTATCGAACCTCTTCTTGATAAAAAGATAATTCTTCTTTCCAGTGGCGAACTGCGTAAGTTCCAACTTACAAAAACACTGTTGACAGCCCCCCGCGTCCTGATAATGGATAATCCGTTTATCGGACTGGACGCGCCTACCCGCGAACTTTTGTTCTCTTTGCTCGAACATCTGACAAAGATGTCGTCTGTCCAGATTATTCTGGTACTTTCCATGCTCGATGATATACCGTCGTTTATCACCCACGTTATTCCGGTAGATAAAATGGAAGTGTTTCCCAAGATGGAACGTGAAGCCTACCTCGATGCTTTTCGCGACAGAGATATAGCTGTTTCTTTCAATGAATTGCAGAAGCGTATCATTGATTTGCCTTATGACGGCAATAACTATGATTCGGACGAAGTGGTGAAACTGAATAAGGTAAGTATCGGCTACGATGACCGTACTATTCTGAACGAACTGGACTGGACGGTGCGTCGTGGGGAAAAATGGGCGTTGAGCGGAGAGAACGGCGCAGGAAAGTCCACATTATTGAGTTTGGTTTGTGCGGATAATCCACAATCATATGCCTGCAACATCAGCCTTTTCGGACGGAAGAGGGGAACGGGGGAGAGCATTTGGGAAATCAAGAAACACATCGGATATGTAAGTCCCGAAATGCACCGTGCCTATCTCAAGAACCTGCCGGCCATCGAGATTGTTGCGAGCGGCTTGCACGACAGTATCGGTCTGTACAAACGCCCCCAACCGGAACAGATGGCTGTCTGTGAATGGTGGATGGATATATTCGGTATTGCCGGTCTGAAAGACAAACCTTTCCTGCAACTTTCCAGCGGGGAGCAACGTCTGGCTCTGTTGGCACGTGCTTTCGTCAAAGATCCGGAATTGCTGATTTTGGACGAGCCGCTTCATGGATTGGATACTTATAATCGTCGTCGGGTCAAAAAGGTTATCGAAGCCTTCTGCAAACGTAAAGATAAGACGATGATTATGGTAACACATTATGAATCAGAATTGCCGCAAACAATTGATAGACGGATTCATTTGTCTAAAAATCAGTAAATTACGATGCTGTGTTAAAATGTTTTTTTATTTTAGTGAATTGAACATAAAAAAATCCAACTACCATTTCTGATAGTTGGATTTTCTGTTTTGACTCTGGCTTTCACTTAAACCATATTCCTGCATTTTTCTTTATCTCCACTGTTGTGAACTTTTCCAGTTCTGTTACAAGTACTTTCGCTTCGTTTGCTGTTGGCTCTGGCAACTGTACTTTTCTGTTCGTATTCCGTCCTATATTTACTTGTAGAGGTTTACATCGTTTTATGTACTCCACCATTTTATCCAAATCAAACTGCATCAAAGGTTCTGCCGTAACATAGGTATCTATACCCAAATTTGCAATTTTTTCCATTGCTCTTACCCTTTCTTCTATCTCTGGTGAGTTACGCATTATTTCTGGATAAAACCTATTGGTTTCTATGGTCGTACAAACCACTGAATGATGAAATACAGGATGAGCTATAAAATCTAATATTCTGGAAGGATTTTTGCTTTGAAACAAGTATTTATTGGCAGACCTATCACAATAATCTAAAACCATTTGAATCCAATGGCTAGGTATATCTTCTGCCCACATATCAATACTACTTCCTACAAATATAAAGTTCAAGCACTCAAGATAGCAGGTTAATTCTGCCGCATCTAATCTAGGGGTATTCAAACGAGAACACATTTTTTTCATATAGCAATAGGTACAGCCATGAGAACATTTACCCTTAATAGGATTCCATGTGTGTGTCACAAATTCATACATATTGCCTTTACTCTCCTTAATCATGATATATCTTTATTAGTTATTATTCTTGTTGGAAAGCCAGCAGGAAGCACCTACTGGCTTCTTATCTCTACGGATTATTTTTCAAATCCGTCCCACAATCCACTCAATTTATTATTGATAATATTTTCTTTCGTATCACCTCCTCTAGTTCCTTTGGCTTTTTCAATATAATCAGCATCTTCTTTACTAATATTTTTCAAAAAACGTTCCATTTTGTTTGTAAATTCAGGTTTGAGATTATCACTAGTTTTTTCATACTTGGATATTATCCAGTCGATTACTGTTCGTGCCTGTATTGTCGTTTCTTTAAAAATACCTTCTGCCGCTTGCAAAAGTCTTAACCCTCTTTCCAAGCCATTGGTATTTTTCAACTCATCAACAATGTTACCGTCTATGGCACAATCCATGACTTTTTTATTAATTTTCGAGGTGAAGGTCAGCCACTTCGACGCTGAAGTTAAAGAATAACCTTTATTTACTAAATTATTCATAGCATCCAACAAAGGTAGTTTTTTTTGCTGATTGTTTATTTTTGCTCCTTTCACATAGTCGCTGCCCTTCCACGGATTAGTAGCAATATTGATTTCTGATAACATCTTAGCTATTGGTAGTTCCGTATTCAAAGCATACAATAACTTAAATTCTCTCTTATAACGTTTTTGCTCATCCCGTTCTTCATTACTCGCTATAAGTCTAAGGTGCGCTTCATAGCGATGATTACCTTCCACCAACACCAAATAATCCACAGCTTCTTCTTCTCTTATAATATTACCTGTAGTAAAATCAACAACTTCCAGCCCTTGATTTATAACATCAGTAGCATCTACCACTATGGCAGGAATTAACTGTCCGCACTCTTCAAGTGTTTCCATTTTAGCCTTCACAATCTTTTCATTCAAATCACGATTACCGCTTAAACGTGCAATCTTTTTTCCTTCATTTACTAACGAGGTTAATGTTGTTACTTCGTTTTTCTTCATATAAATCTTACCGCTGCCCTGCGGACTTATTTTGGTATCTGGCTCACCGATTATTTTTATACTACAAAGATTGCCCTTTTCTTGAAAAGCTAACGGGAATAAAAAAACACTGCTTTCTTATTCCCCCACTTCACAAGTTGTAGAATGAAGTATTTAAAGAATAAGAAAGCAGAAATAAACAATAAAATAAGTTTCAATCAATGATAAAATGCGTTCAAACTCCTTATGTCCTTGTCTTTATATTGTTTCAACAAAGACTTCAAGTAGTCATTATCAACCAACACACTTTCGTTGCTCACGATGCCAGTGAAGTATAGTAGATGAGAAATCAGCGTCTTTTCCTTGTCAGACATATTAGCTCCCTTCTTTCTCTTTTCTTTTACCTGTTCTTGATAATTCAAGGCAGTGATAATCATTTGTGAAAAATAATAAGCGAATACGGAGAATGATTCAGTATGTGGATTACTCAAATCAACGTTACCAGTATTCATTTGGTCTGAATTTACTGTTTCCAATCCGTCTGCACAAAACTTTGCTATACTAGCAATAGCCGTCTTATTATCTATCACGATATTCTTTCTACCTATTTTCAAGGTAATACAAATTGGGCTTTTAAAGACTGCACCAAACGGAGTATCTCTTTTATAATCCTCACTGATAGCATTAACAAGTTTTTCTATCTGTTCTTTAGGGGATTCTTTTATTTCTATACCCTCCATACATTTACCCCAACTGCAATCATAACAGAAAAGCAATAGATACCAAAACTTTTCAGCATCTAAATCTAATGTAGTAAGTAAATCCTGCAATTCACGATTCTGCAAGTAAGCATCAATGGAAAATCTACCTTTCAATATCCCTCTGTTGTATCTTCCTTTAAAAGTATCTGGCGTTTGTGACGGCAACATATATGCCTGTCCTGTTTCTTCATCATAATCAAAATCAGGGAAATATTCTTGTGTCACTGGATATATATACTCTAGCAACTCGCTATACT
>NZ_FQXY01000009.1 GCF_900130125.1 Bacteroides congonensis | reverse complement strand
GGTCGTCAAAGACGATGACGTTGATAGGATGCAGGTGTAAAGGTGGTAACATCATAGCCGAGCATTACTAATTGCCCGTTCACTTTCTTATCAAGCTTGTACGGGGCGCGATATATACGTTTAGCTGACACAGAAACATCAGAAACAGAAACATAACTTAAAGTTTTACTTTTCATCATGTCATAACCTTCTTCAGGTGGTTATAGCACGAGGGTTCCACCTCTTCCCATTCCGAACAGAGAAGTTAAGCCTCGTCACGCCGATGGTACTGCGTAACAGTGGGAGAGTAGGTAGCCGCCGTTTTTAAGAAGCCCCTTGATTCAACGAAAGAATCAAGGGGCTTTCTGTTTTTATACATCTCATAGTTTGCTCTATATACCTCGTATTTTACTCTATGCACTTTTGTTGTTTACCCTATATTTTCTTTTTTGCTACTGTTTTCTACATGCCCCTCATCTTTTTCTGCCTAAATTCCTTATTTTATTATTTAATCTTTAATATATCCGTTTTAGTATTCCGTTTGTCGTTTTCGGTATTTGCCTGTTTTCAGATGTCTTCTGTATTTCCTATATTTGCTTTCTCGCCTGATAAAATCAGAAAAGTGTCATTTCGTTATAAGAAAGGGGGAAAAACGGAATAAAAACAGTGTATAACTGTGATTTTTTCGCAAGGGAATATTTTTCTTTTCATCTTTCTCTTTTTTATCAAATTGATTTTTGTAAATTTGGCGAGAATCTAAGAAAGGTACACAATTAATACAGTAATAATACTAAATACTCCTGTTGATATGGAAAACAAAATTCAAGAGTTGACCGATAAGATTTATCGTGAAGGCGTGGAAAAAGGAAACGAAGAAGCGCAGAAACTTATCGCGAATGCTCAGGAAGAAGCAAAAAAAATCATTGAGGATGCTCGTAAAGAAGCAGAATCAATTGTAAATTCCTCTCGTAAATCTGCCGATGAATTGGTGGAAAATACAAAATCAGAGTTAAAACTGTTTGCCGGTCAGGCTGTAAACGCACTCAAATCTGAGGTCGCTACTATGGTAACTGACAAGTTAGTAACTACTTCTGTGAAGGATTTCGCACAAGATAAAGATTATCTGAATGCGTTTATCGTTGCATTGGCTTCTAAGTGGAGTATAGACGAACCTATCGTCATCTCGACAGCCGACGCGGAATCACTGAAAAAGTATTTTGCTGCTCATGCAAAAGCTTTGTTGGATAAGGGGGTGACTATACAGCAAGTAAACGGTATCAAAACTTTATTCACTGTTTCTCCGGCGGACGGTTCCTATAAGGTGAACTTCGGAGAAGAAGAATTCATGAATTACTTCAAAGCGTTCTTGCGTCCTCAATTAGTAGAAATGCTATTTTAAAAGAAGCGACTATGAGTAGTAAGTACTATTACTTGGTAGCAGGTTTGCCGGAACTTTCGCTGGAAGACAGCAAACTGAGCTATACAGTAGCCGATTTTAAAACTGAAATCTACCCGGGATTGTCTGCTTCAGACCAGAATTTGATTGACTTGTTTTATCTGAAGTTTGATAATGCGAATGTGCTGAAACTTCTCAAAGATAAAGAAGCCGAAATCGACAAACGGGGAAACTACTCTGCTGCGGAACTCACCGAATATATTTCTATTCTGAGGGAAGGCGGAGAAATCAGCCCCAAAGAATTTCCGGCTTATCTCTCTACATTTATCATCGATTATTTGAATACGCCTGCTGAAAGCACGGCTTTGCACGAAGACCATCTGGCTGCATTGTATTACGAATATGCCATGAAGTGTGGAAATAAGTTTGTTTCTGCCTGGTTTGAATTCAACCTCAACATTAATAATATCCTTGTCGCATTTACAAGCCGTAAATTCAAATGGGATATCGCTTCCAATGTCGTAGGTAACACGGAAGTATGCGAAGCTTTGCGTACGTCGAGTGCCCGCGACTTCGGATTGTCCGGTGAGGTGGAAGTTTTTGAATCGTTGGTGAAAATCAGTGAGATTATGGAATTGGTGGAACGTGAGAAGAAACTCGACGCTTTGCGATGGAACTGGATGGAAGATGCCATCTTCTTTGATTATTTCACCATCGAACGCATTTTCGCTTTCTTGTTGAAGTTGGAAATGATTGAACGGTGGATCTCATTGGATAAGGAGAGAGGAAATCAGTTGTTCAGAAGCATCATCGAATCGTTGAAGAACGAAGTGCAGATCCCTGCAGAATTCAGATAATAAATTATTAAAAATATATGGCAACAAAAGGAACTGTTAGTGGCGTTATTGCCAACATGGTGACCCTCGTCGTTGACGGCCCGGTAGCTCAGAATGAGATTTGTTATATCTCGACCGGTGGCGATAAGTTGATGGCGGAGGTGATTAAGGTTGTAGGTTCACATGTATATGTCCAGGTGTTTGAAAGCACCCGCGGACTGAAGGTGGGCGCCGAAGCCGAATTTACAGGACACATGCTCGAAGTGACATTAGGTCCGGGTATGTTATCGAAAAACTATGATGGTCTGCAGAATGACCTCGACAAGATGGACGGAGTTTTCCTGAAAAGAGGAGAATATACGTATCCGTTGGATAAGGAACGTATGTGGCATTTCGTTCCATTGGCAAATGTCGGCGACAAAGTGCAGGCTTCTGAATGGTTGGGACAGGTAGATGAGAACTTCCAGCCATTGAAGATAATGGCTCCGTTCACAATGGACGGAACGGCTACCGTTAAAACTATCATGCCGGAAGGTGACTATAAGATAGAGGATACGATTGCTATCCTGACGGATGAAGAAGGAAATGATATCCCTGTGACTATGATTCAGAGATGGCCGGTGAAACGTGCCATGACGAACTACAAGGAAAAACCGCGTCCTTTCAAATTGTTGGAAACAGGTGTACGTGTAATCGACACGCTGAACCCGATTGTGGAAGGTGGTACAGGCTTTATCCCCGGTCCGTTCGGTACGGGTAAGACAGTGCTTCAGCACGCCATCTCCAAACAGGCGGAAGCGGATATCGTTATTATCGCTGCTTGCGGCGAGCGTGCGAATGAGGTGGTGGAAATCTTTACGGAGTTCCCCGAACTGGTCGACCCGCACACTGGACGTAAGTTGATGGAGCGTACTATCATCATCGCCAATACTTCCAACATGCCGGTAGCTGCCCGTGAAGCTTCTGTATATACGGCAATGACTTTGGCAGAATATTACCGTTCAATGGGATTGAAGGTGTTGTTGATGGCGGACTCTACTTCCCGCTGGGCGCAGGCTTTGCGTGAGATGTCCAACCGTATGGAAGAGTTGCCTGGACCGGATGCATTCCCGATGGATATTTCGGCTATCATCTCCAACTTCTATGGTCGTGCGGGATATGTGAAACTCAACAATGACGAAACAGGTTCTATTACGTTTATCGGTACGGTATCTCCCGCCGGTGGTAACTTGAAAGAACCGGTAACTGAAAATACGAAGAAAGTAGCCCGTTGTTTCTATGCTTTGGAACAGGATCGTGCCGATAAGAAACGTTATCCGGCTGTGAACCCGATTGATTCTTATTCTAAATATATCGAATATCCGGAATTTGAGGAATATATCAAAAGTCATATCAATGGTGAATGGATTGGTAAGGTAAATGAACTGAAAACACGCTTGCAGCGTGGTAAGGAAATTGCCGAACAGATTAATATCCTTGGTGACGACGGTGTGCCGGTAGAATACCATGTTACTTTCTGGAAATCAGAATTGATCGACTTCGTTATCCTGCAGCAGGATGCTTTCGACGAAATCGACGCGGTAACTCCGATGGAACGTCAGGAAGATATTCTGAATATGATTATCGACATCTGCCATACGGAATTTGAGTTTGATAACTTCAATGATGTAATGGATTACTTCAAGAAGATGATTAACGTATGCAAGCAGATGAACTATTCGAAGTTCAAATCTGAGGAGTATGAAGGATTCCAGCAGCAACTGAAGGAATTGATTGCCGAAAGAAGTGTCAAATAGTAAATAGTAACTAGCTAAATAGTAAATATATAGATGGCAACAAAAGCTTTTCAAAAGATATATACCAAGATTACTCAGATTACGAAGGCTACTTGCTCGCTGAAAGCGACTGGAGTAGGGTATGACGAGCTTGCCACTGTGAACGGAAAACTGGCACAGGTGGTGAAGATTGCCGGTGACGATGTCACTTTGCAGGTATTTGAAGGTACGGAAGGTATTCCTACCAATGCTGAGGTGGTGTTCCTTGGCAAATCGCCTACATTGAAAGTAAGCGAGCAGTTGGCTGGACGTTTTTTCAATGCTTTCGGTGACCCGATTGACGGTGGCCCTGAGATTGAAGGACAGGAAGTGGAAATCGGCGGACCTTCCGTGAATCCGGTTCGACGCAAACAACCGTCGGAACTGATTGCAACCGGTATTGCAGGTATCGACTTGAACAATACACTGGTATCCGGTCAGAAGATTCCGTTCTTCGCCGACCCGGATCAGCCTTTCAACCAGGTTATGGCAAACGTGGCGCTGCGTGCCGAAACGGATAAGATTATCCTGGGCGGTATGGGTATGACGAATGATGACTACCTGTACTTTAAGAATGTGTTCTCTAATGCAGGTGCGCTCGACCGTATCGTGAGTTTCATGAATACGACTGAAAATCCGCCGGTGGAACGTCTGCTGATTCCGGATATGGCACTGACGGCTGCCGAATATTTCGCTGTAAATAATAATGAGAAAGTCCTGGTACTGTTGACGGATATGACCAGTTACGCCGATGCGTTGGCTATCGTATCTAACCGTATGGACCAAATTCCTTCGAAAGACTCAATGCCGGGTTCGCTTTATTCGGATTTGGCGAAGATTTACGAGAAGGCGGTACAGTTCCCTTCGGGCGGTTCTATTACGATTATTGCGGTGACTACGCTGTCCGGTGGCGATATTACGCATGCTGTGCCTGATAATACGGGTTACATCACTGAAGGCCAGTTGTTCCTGCGTCGTGATAGCGATATCGGTAAGGTTATTGTTGACCCGTTCCGTTCGTTGTCCCGTCTGAAACAGTTGGTTACGGGTAAGAAGACGCGTAAAGACCATCCGCAGGTGATGAATGCCGCCGTACGTCTGTATGCTGATGCTGCCAACGCCAAGACGAAGATGGAAAATGGTTTCGACTTGACGAACTACGACGAACGTACATTGGCTTTCGCAAAGGATTATTCTAATCAGTTATTGGCTATTGATGTCAATCTGGATACTACTGAAATGTTGGATGTAGCTTGGGGCTTGTTCGGCAGATACTTCCGTCCGGAAGAAGTGAATATCAAGAAAGACCTTGTTGACCAATATTGGCCAAAAGGCGAATA
Organism: Bacteroides congonensis; assembly: GCF_900130125.1. Taxonomy (GTDB): domain Bacteria; phylum Bacteroidota; class Bacteroidia; order Bacteroidales; family Bacteroidaceae; genus Bacteroides; species Bacteroides congonensis. Next base: position 1,204,959 of record NZ_FQXY01000009.1, on the reverse strand, counting down.
ATAATAAACTTGTAATTAATAATTTATAATTAGTAATTAACAACGTGGCTATAAAGTTTCAATATAACAAAACCTCTCTTCAGCAGCTTGAAAAGCAACTGAAAGTGCGGGTGCGTACGCTTCCTATCATTAAGAATAAGGAAAGTGCCCTCCGCATGGAAGTGAAGCGTTGCAAAACGGAAGCGGCTGATTTGGAGGATAGGCTCGAACAACAGATTCAAGCCTATGAAGCCATGTTCGCCCTTTGGAATGAGTTTGACGCTTCATTAATAAAGGTAAATGATGTTCATCTTGGTGTAAAGAAGATTGCGGGTGTACGCGTGCCGTTGCTCGAAAATGTAGAATTCGAGATACGTCCGTACAGTATGTTTAACGCTCCCAAGTGGTATGCCGATGGTATCCACCTTTTAGAGGAGCTTGCTCATACGGCTATTGAACGTGAATTCATGCTCGCCAAGCTGAATTTGTTAGAACATGCAAGGAAAAAGACCACTCAGAAAGTGAATCTTTTTGAGAAGGTTCAGATACCGGGCTATCAGGATGCATTGCGAAAGATTAAGCGATTTATGGAAGATGAAGAAAACCTGTCGAAATCTTCGCAAAAGATCATGAAGTCCCATCAAGAAAAAAGGAAGGAGGTAGAGGCATGATTACAAAAATGAAGAAACTCACATTCCTGGTTTATCACAAGGAGCACGAAGGATTCCTGAACAGCCTGCGCGAACTTGGTGTGGTTCACATTGTGGAGAAGCAGCAAGGCGTTGCCGATAACTCGGAGCTGCAAGAGAATATCCGTCTTTCCAACCGTTTGGCAGCTACTTTGAAATTGCTTCAGAATCAGAAGCACGAAAAGAATGCCGTGATTGCTACGGAAGGTGGAACGGCTGCCCGCGGTATGCAAGTACTGGACGAAGTGGACGCTTTGCAGACGGAACACGGAAAGTTGTCCCAGCAGCTACAAAGCTATGCGAAAGAGAAAGAAGCACTGGAAGCTTGGGGTAACTTTGAGCCGGACGGTATTCGAAAACTGAAAGAGGCCGGTTATGTGATTGGTTTCTATAGCTGTTCGGAAGGTAACTATAAAGAAGAGTGGGAGACGGAATACAATGCAATGGTTGTGAACCGCATTTCTTCCAAAGTCTTCTTCGTGACCGTAACGAAAGCCGGACAAGAAATAGACTTGGACGTGGAGCAGGCGAAACTTCCTGCATACTCTCTGTCGCGTCTTGAAACGCTTTATGATACCACTGAACAGGCGATTGAAGAGAACGAAAAGAAACTCGTTGCACTTTCCGAAGCGGATGTTCCTTCTTTGAAGGCGGCTTTGAAAGAGTTGCAGAGTCAGATTGAATTCTCCAAAGTCGTATTGAGTTCTGAACAGGCTGCCGGTGATAAACTGATGTTGATTGAAGGATGGGCACCTGCTTATAGTAAGGTAGAGATAGAAGCTTATCTGAATGACGCACATGTATATTATGAGATTACCGATCCGATGCCGGGTGACGATGTTCCTATTCGATTGAACAATAAGGGATTCTTTGCCTGGTTCGAGCCGATTTGCAAGTTGTATATGCTTCCGAAGTATAATGAACTGGACTTGACTCCGTTCTTTGCTCCGTTCTTTATGGTATTCTTCGGACTCTGTCTGGGAGACTCGGGATACGGACTTTTCCTGTTCCTGGGAGCTACGGCATATCGCTTACTGGCAAAGAAGGTAACTCCGTCAGCGAAGTCGATTATATCATTGATACAAGTTTTGGCGGTTTCAACCTTCTTCTGCGGTCTGCTGACAGGTACGTTCTTCGGAGCGAACATCTATGATTTGGACTGGCCTATCGTTCAACGTCTGAAACATGCTGTCCTGATGGATAACAATGATATGTTCCAGTTGTCGTTGATATTGGGAGTTGTTCAGATTCTGTTCGGTATGGTGCTGAAAGCAGTGAATCAGACGATTCAGTTTGGTTTCAAATATGCGGTGGCAACAATCGGATGGATTCTTCTGCTGGTTTCATTGGCTGTTTCGGCTCTGTTGCCGAAAGTATTACCGATGGGAGGCACGGTACATCTCGTTATTCTGGGTATTTCGGCCGCTATGATATTCCTTTATAACAGTCCGGGAAAGAATATTTTCATGAATATCGGACTGGGATTATGGGATTCATACAACATGGCTACCGGTTTGCTTGGAGATGTCCTGTCATACGTTCGTCTGTTTGCCCTCGGTCTTTCCGGCGGTATTCTGGCGGGAGTATTCAACAGCCTGGCAGTAGGTATGAGCCCGGATAATGCAATAGCAGGACCTATCGTGATGGTGCTGATTTTCGTTATCGGTCATGCAATCAATATCTTTATGAATGTGCTCGGTGCCATGGTTCACCCGATGCGTCTGACGTTCGTCGAGTTCTTCAAGAACTCCGGATACGAAGGTGGTGGCAAGGAGTACAAACCTTTTAGAAATTAGAATTTGAAGATTAAAATTAAAGTAAGAATTAAACAATAAAAAATAGAATAAGATTATGGAAATGAATTTGTTTATTGCCTATATTGGCATCGCAGTTATGGTTGGTTTGTCAGGCATTGGTAGTGCTTACGGAGTAACTATTGCAGGTAACGCTGCTATCGGAGCATTGAAGAAGAATGATAGTGCATTCGGTAACTTCCTGGTATTGACAGCCCTTCCGGGTACACAGGGACTTTACGGTTTTGCCGGTTACTTTATGTTCCAGACTATTTTCGGTATCCTGACTCCTGAGATTACAGCTATCCAGGCATCGGCAGTGCTTGGCGCAGGTATCGCTTTGGGTTTGGTTGCCTTGTTCTCAGCTATCCGTCAGGGACAGGTTTGTGCCAACGGTATCGCTGCTATCGGTCAGGGACACAACGTATTTAGCAATACATTGATTCTTGCCGTATTCCCGGAACTTTATGCTATCGTAGCTTTGGCGGCAACCTTCTTGATTGGTAGCGCTCTCGCATAATTTTTTCTGCGGGATTATTCCCGTTAAAAAAACATTCAATCCCCTTGCTAATGCAGCTTTGCATTGGCAAGGGGATATTCTTTTCTTACTGCAAACGAACGTTTCTTTCCTCTTCTTAAATCATATTTTTTGTATAAAGTATTATTTTTCAAAGAATAATGCGTACTTTTGCACTCGCATACTAAAAAGAGTTTTAATATATTATATGGTAAAAGATTTATTAACCCCCGATTATATCTTCGAGTCCAGCTGGGAAGTATGTAATAAAGTGGGAGGGATATACACCGTCTTGTCGACACGGGCAAATACATTGCAGGAAAAGTTCCGTGACAGAATTTTTTTCATAGGTCCTGATGTGTGGCAAGGAAAAGAGAACCCTCTATTCATCGAGTCGGATAACCTATGTGCTGCCTGGAAAAAGCATGCACTTGAAAATGACGAACTTTCCGTCCGTGTAGGACGATGGAACATCCCCGGTGAACCCATAGTCATTCTAGTCGATTTCCAACCTTTTTTTGAGAAAAAAGACGATATATACACAGAAATGTGGAATCGTTTTCAAGTAGATTCGTTGCACGCTTATGGCGATTACGACGAAGCTTCCATGTTTTCGTATGCTGCGGGCAGAGTGGTGGAGAGTTTCTATCACTACAACCTGACAGAAACGGATAAGGTGGTATATCAGGCTCATGAATGGATGACAGGAATGGGAGCACTTTATGTACAAGAAGCTGTGCCCGAGGTGGCGACTATTTTTACGACCCATGCTACTTCCATCGGTCGGTCGATTGCAGGTAATCATAAGCCGTTGTATGACTATTTGTTTGCCTATAACGGTGATCAGATGGCTCAGGAACTGAATATGCAATCGAAACACTCGATTGAAAAACAGACAGCACATTATGTGGATTGCTTCACCACGGTCAGCGAAATCACCAACAACGAATGTAAGGAACTGCTGGACAAGCCGGCGGATGTAGTCCTTATGAACGGTTTTGAGGATGATTTTGTGCCGAAAGGAAGTACATTCACCGGAAAACGTAAACGTGCGCGTTCCCTGATGCTGAATGTAGCGAATAAATTACTGGGAACAAATCTGGGTGACGATACGTTAATTGTCGGAACCAGTGGACGATATGAGTTCAAGAACAAGGGAATTGATGTATTTCTGGAATCATTGAACCGCTTGAACAGGGATAAGAACCTGCATAAGAATGTATTGGCATTTATCAATGTGCCCGGTTGGGTAGGCGATCCCCGTGAAGATTTGCAGGAACGTCTGAAGAGCAAGGATAAGTTCGATACTCCGCTCGAAGTGCCGTTCATTACCCATTGGCTGCATAATATGACGCATGACCAGGTGTTGGATATGCTGAAATATCTAGGAATGGGAAATCGTCCGGAAGATAAGGTGAAAGTTATTTTCGTACCTTGCTATCTGGACGGCCGCGACGGTATCATGAACAAGGAGTATTATGATATATTACTGGGACAGGATTTGAGTGTCTATGCTTCTTATTATGAACCTTGGGGATATACCCCATTGGAAAGCGTAGCATTCCATGTGCCGACAATCACTACCGATCTGGCCGGATTCGGACTTTGGGTGAATAGCCTGAAAAACCAGCATGGTATCAATGATGGGGTAGAGGTGCTTCATCGTTCGGACTACAATGACTCGGAAGTAGCGGATGGTATCAAAGATACGATTACGCTGTTTGCGGACAAGACGGAAAAAGAAGTGAAGGAAATTCGCAAGCATGCCGCTGAAGTGGCGGAACAAGCTTTGTGGAAACACTTTATACAATATTACTATGAGGCTTACGACATTGCCCTGCGCAATGCTATGAAGCGTCAATTGAGTTAAGGTAAAATTTATTCATCAATAAGTAAATAAAAACATTATGAAAATTAAAGTTAGTAATGTGAATACTCCCAACTGGAAAGAGGTTACTGTAAAATCACGTATACCGGAAGAGTTGGAGAAGTTGTCTGAAATCGCACGCAACATTTGGTGGGCATGGAATTTTGAAGCGACTGAACTGTTTAGAGATCTAGATCCGGAACTTTGGAAAGAATGTGGACAGAACCCGGTGCTGCTGTTGGAACGCATGAGCTATGAAAAGCTGGAAGCTCTGGCAAAAGACAAGGTGATTCTGCGAAGAATGAATGAAGTTTATACGAAATTCAGAGATTACATGGATGTGAAGCCGGATGAACAGCGTCCGTCTGTAGCCTATTTCAGCATGGAATATGGCTTGAGCAGCGTCCTGAAAATATATTCCGGTGGTTTGGGTGTGTTGGCCGGTGACTATTTGAAAGAAGCTTCCGACAGCAATGTGGATTTGTGCGCGGTAGGTTTCTTGTATCGTTACGGTTACTTTACCCAAACGTTGTCCATGGACGGACAGCAGATCGCAAACTACGAAGCACAGAACTTCGGTCAGCTTCCTATCGACCGCGTAATGGACGCAGACGGCAAGCCGTTGGTAGTAGACGTTCCTTATTTGGATTATTATGTTCACGCTAACGTATGGCGTGTTAATGTAGGACGTATTTCTTTGTATCTGTTGGATACGGACAATGAAATGAACAGTGAGTTCGACCGTCCTATCACTCACCAACTTTATGGTGGCGACTGGGAAAATCGCCTGAAACAGGAAATCCTGTTGGGTATCGGTGGTATCCTGACGCTGAAGGCATTGGGTATCAAGAAAGATATTTATCACTGTAATGAAGGACATGCTGCATTGATTAATGTTCAGCGTATCTGTGACTACGTAGCTACCGGATTGACATACGATCAGGCTATCGAGCTGGTTCGTGCTTCTTCTCTTTATACGGTTCATACACCGGTTCCGGCAGGACACGACTATTTTGACGAAGGCTTGTTCGGTAAATATATGAGTGGCTATCCTGCAAGAATGGGTATCACTTGGGACGACTTGATGGATCTCGGACGTAACAATCCGGGTGATAAGGGCGAACGTTTCTGTATGTCTGTCTTTGCTTGCAACACTTCTCAGGAAGTGAACGGTGTAAGCTGGCTGCACGGAAAAGTCTCTCAGGAAATGTTCTCTTCTATCTGGAAAGGTTATTTCCCCGAAGAAAGCCACGTAGGATATGTGACGAACGGTGTTCACTTCCCGACTTGGAGCGCTACGGAATGGAAAGAACTGTACTTTAAATATTTCAACGAAAACTTCTGGTTCGACCAGTCTAATCCTAAAATTTGGGAAGCTATCTACAATGTACCCGATGAAGAGATTTGGAAGACTCGTATGACGATGAAGAATAAGCTGGTTGACTATATCCGCAAGTCATTCCGCGATACTTGGTTGAAGAACCAGGGCGATCCCTCACGTATCGTTTCGCTGATGGATAAAATCAATCCGAACGCATTGCTGATCGGTTTCGGCCGTCGTTTTGCTACTTACAAACGTGCGCACCTGTTGTTTACTGACTTGGAACGTCTTTCCAAGATTGTGAACAATCCTGACTATCCGGTACAGTTCCTGTTTACAGGTAAGGCTCACCCGCACGATGGAGCAGGACAGGGCTTGATTAAACGTATCATCGAAATCTCCCGTCGTCCTGAATTCCTGGGTAAGATTATCTTCCTCGAAAACTACGATATGCAGTTGGCTCGTCGTCTGGTTTCAGGTGTTGATATTTGGTTGAATACTCCGACCCGTCCGTTGGAAGCATCCGGTACATCTGGCGAAAAGGCATTAATGAACGGTGTTGTCAATTTCTCCGTATTGGACGGATGGTGGCTGGAAGGTTACCGCGAAGGTGCAGGTTGGGCGTTGACTGAAAAACGTACTTACCAGAATCAAGAACACCAGGATCAATTAGATGCTGCTACTATTTACAGTATTCTTGAGACAGAAATCATGCCGTTGTACTATGCCCGCAACAAAAAGGGATATTCGGAAGGCTGGATCAAGGTTGTGAAGAATTCTATCGCGCAGATTGCTCCTCACTATACAATGAAACGTCAGTTGGATGACTACTTTAGCAAATTCTATTGCAAACAGGCAAAACGCTTTGCGTCTTTGTCTGCCGATAACAATGCAAAAGCAAAAGAAATCGCAGCTTGGAAAGAAGAAGTGGTTGCTAAATGGGATTCTATCGAAATCGTGTCTTCAGATACAGTGGAAGAACTGAAGAAAGGCGACATCGAAAGCGGAAAAGAATATACTATCACTTACGTAATCGATGAGAAAGGCTTGAATGATGCAGTAGGACTTGAACTGGTAACGACATATACGACTGCCGACGGTAAACAACATGTTTACTCAGTAGAACCGTTCAACGTAATCAAGAAAGAAGGCGATTTGTACACATTCCAGGTTAAACATAGCTTGTCGAATGCAGGTAGCTTCAAGGTGGCTTATCGTATGTTCCCGAAGAACCCGGATCTTCCGCATCGTCAGGACTTCTGCTACGTGCGTTGGTTTGTCTGATTAATTGAGAATAAAGTAGGGAGAGTAAATCTCCCTGCTGTTTTCATAGATAAAATTAGCCCCTGCAATCTTAAAGAATGCAGGGGCTAAATTTTTATCATCAAGAGACTGTCTCCAGAACGAAACAGTCTTTGCTTCTTTTATTTTACTGCTTCTGCTATTTTAGCTTGAAGCTCTTCTCCGTGCAGGCCGCGAGCGATAATCGTACCGTCACCGTCGATCAACACTGTGTGAGGGATGCTGTTTATAGCGTAAAGTTGTGCACCTTCACTTTGCCAGAATTTCAAGTCGGACATTTGCGGCCAAGTCATGTTCAGTTTCTTGATAGATTCTTTCCACGCAGCACCGTCTTGGTCGAGAGATACACCTACAATTTCAAAGTTTTTGCCTTTGTATTTAGCGTAAGCTTCTACCAGGTTAGGCATTTCGCGACGGCAAGGACCGCACCAGCTAGCCCAGAAGTCTACCAATACCACTTTGCCTTTACCTACGTAATCAGACAGTTTCACAGCTTTTCCGTCAGGAGTCTGCATTTCGAAATCAATGAACTTGGTACCTACGGCAGTCTTTTTCTGCTTTTCGGTCAGCTCTTTGATTTTTACGATTGCTTCATCGTTTTGCAAGTTAGCCGGAACCTGTTGCAGTAATGCTTCGTTTTCGGCAGTAGAGTTATTGTAGAAAGTCTGTTTGAACAAGAATACGCCGACCGGGTTGGTGATGTTTTTCTGTACAGCTTCCTTAAATGCGTTTTCGTACTGTTCCTGCAACTCTGCTCCTTCTTTTTGCTTGGCTTCTTTCTGTTCGTCGCTCAAGGTAGTGTCACCCATTGATTCATAGATGCCATTCATTTTCTTGCTGATGTCATTGATTTTGGCTCTGAGTTCCTGGTAAGCGTCGTTGTTGGCAGTACCGGTAACAGAATCATCATCTTTGCCTAACGTGACATTGATTTTTCCGTTTTCGAGGAAGAAATCAACCATCAACGGTGTTCCGTTTACTTCACAAGTGACATAACGGCTGACAACAGAATCTTGTGTACCTTCAAAGGTAAAAGTACCTTTTTTGATAACAGCAGTATCGAGTTTAGTCAAATTTCGACCTGTAGCTTCCTGAAGATAAACGGTGTCACCATCGGCTGCGCCCTCTACTGTACCTGTAACAACGTAACCAGCTTTGTTACCGGTACAAGCTACCATACCCAGGGCGGCTGTTGCGATAACTAAATAAGTTAATTTTTTCATGCTTTTGTAAGATTAGTGAATAAATATTTATGCAAAGATAGATTATTTTTCTCTCGAGCATCGAAAAACACTGTTATATTAGATTAACACGTAGGTGAAAACCGCAGAAATGTGTACCTTTGCAGCCCAAACTTTAGTATGAATATGCAAGAAGATAAATCCATCATTGAGGTAAGCCATGTCTCGAAGTTTTTCGGCGAGAAAACAGCATTGGATGATGTGACACTGAACGTGAAAAAGGGCGAGTTTGTCACGATACTCGGACCTTCTGGTTGCGGTAAAACCACGTTGTTGCGTCTCATAGCCGGTTTTCAGACAGCTTCGGAAGGCGAAATCCGAATTTCGGGGATGGAAATCACACAAACTCCGCCCCACAAGCGTCCGGTAAATACGGTATTCCAGAAATATGCCCTGTTCCCGCATTTGAATGTTTACGACAATATCGCTTTCGGCTTGAAGCTGAAAAAAACACCGAAACAGACCATTGGGAAGAAAGTGAAAGCTGCTCTGAAGATGGTGGGTATGACGGATTATGAATACCGCGATGTTGATTCCCTTTCTGGTGGTCAGCAGCAGCGTGTAGCCATCGCCCGTGCCATTGTCAACGAGCCGGAAGTGTTGCTTCTGGATGAACCGCTGGCAGCACTTGACCTGAAAATGCGTAAGGATATGCAGATGGAACTCAAAGAAATGCATAAATCTCTGGGAATCACATTTGTCTATGTCACTCATGACCAGGAAGAGGCGCTTACGCTGAGTGATACTATTGTCGTGATGAGTGAGGGAAAGATTCAGCAGATCGGTACGCCGATTGATATTTATAACGAGCCTATCAATTCTTTTGTCGCGGACTTTATCGGAGAAAGTAACATCTTGAATGGTACGATGATTCATGACAAACTGGTACGCTTCTGCGATACGGAGTTTGAATGTGTGGACGAAGGATTTGGTGAGAATACACCGGTTGATGTGGTGATTCGTCCGGAAGATTTATATATTTTCCCGGTTTCGGATATGGCACAGTTGACAGGAGTGGTGCAGACTTCCATATTCAAAGGCGTGCATTATGAGATGACCGTGCTTTGCGGCGGCTATGAATTCCTTGTGCAGGATTACCATCATTTTGAGGTCGGAGCGGAAGTCGGTCTGTTGGTGAAGCCGTTCGATATCCATATTATGAAGAAAGAGCGTGTCTGCAATACTTTTGAAGGAAAGTTACTGGATGCCACTCATGTGGAATTCCTCGGTTGTAACTTTGAATGTGCTTCGGTGGAAGGTATTGAACCCGAAACGAATGTCAAAGTGGAAGTGGATTTCGACAAGGTAATTCTTCAGGATAATGAAGAAGACGGAACATTGACGGGTGAAGTGAAATTTATCCTTTATAAGGGTGACCATTATCATTTGACGGTGTTCTCCGACTGGGACGAGAATGTGTTTGTAGATACGAATGACGTGTGGGACGACGGCGACCGTGTAGGTATTACCATCCCCCCGGATGCAATTCGTGTAATTAAAATAACCGATTAACAGGAAAGGAAGTGAATAAGAGGTTTTTGGTCTTTTTGTCATCACGTAAGAGTTGGACTCTCCCTTACATTATTTTTTCGGCGATCTTTGTGGTCATACCGTTGTTCTTGATTGTTGTGTATGCGTTTACTGACGATAACGGTCATTTGACACTCGCCAATTTTCAGAAGTTCTTCGAACATCCCGAAGCAATCAATACCTTTGTCTATTCTATAGGCATTGCTATTATTACCACCCTTGTTTGTCTTTTGCTGGGTTATCCTGCTGCCTGGATACTAAGCAACAGTAAGCTGAACCGTTCCAAGACGATGGTCGTCCTGTTTATTCTTCCGATGTGGGTGAATATCCTGGTGCGTACTTTGGCTACGGTCGCTTTATTCGACTTTTTCAGTGTACCGTTGGGTGAGGGGGCTTTGATATTCGGTATGGTGTACAACTTTATCCCCTTTATGATTTATCCTATTTATAACACGTTGCAGAAGATGGATCATAGTTATATCGAAGCTGCGCAGGATTTGGGTGCCAACCCCGTACAGGTCTTTCTGAAGGCAGTTCTTCCGCTTTCCATGCCGGGGGTGATGAGTGGCATTATGATGGTGTTTATGCCGACTATATCGACTTTTGCCATTGCCGAGCTGTTGACGATGAACAATATCAAGCTGTTCGGTACGACGATTCAGGAGAACATCAATAACAGTATGTGGAATTATGGAGCGGCGCTTTCGCTTATTATGTTGCTGCTGATTGCCGCTACTTCTTTGTTTAGCACTGACGATAAAGACAACTCTAACGAAGGAGGTGGGCTATGGTAAAGAAAATATTTGCGCAGGCTTACTTGTGGATATTGCTGTTGTTGCTTTATTCTCCTATCGTGATTATCATCATCTATTCCTTCACCGAAGCGAAAGTGTTGGGCAACTGGACAGGTTTTTCTACCAAACTTTATACTTCGCTTTTCACCACAGGCACGCATCATTCCTTGATGAATGCACTGATTAATACGATCACTATTGCCCTGTTGGCTGCAACTGCTTCTACCTTGTTGGGGAGCGTAGCTGCTATCGGCATCTTTAATTTGAAATCCCGTTCGCGCAAAGCGATTAGTTTTGTGAATAGTATTCCTATTCTGAATGGAGATATTATTACGGGTATTTCGCTTTTTCTTCTATTTGTTTCTTTGGGAATCACACAAGGATATACAACTGTAGTGCTTGCGCACATCACATTTTGTACGCCTTACGTTGTGTTAAGTGTCCTGCCGCGTCTGAAGCAGATGAATCCGAATATTTATGAAGCTGCCCTCGATTTGGGAGCAACTCCCATGCAAGCCTTGTGGAAAGTCATTGTACCGGAGATTCGTCCGGGAATGATTAGCGGCTTCATGCTTGCGTTGACACTGTCTATTGACGATTTTGCCGTAACTGTGTTTACTATCGGTAATCAAGGTTTGGAGACGCTTTCCACTTATATTTACGCTGATGCCCGCAAAGGTGGTCTGACACCGGAACTTCGCCCGCTTTCCGCTATTATTTTTGTAGTAGTGCTGGCGTTGCTTATCGCGATCAATTACCGTGCAGGGAAAGCGAAGAAAAAAGATTAATGGATTACTAAATGTGCTACTACGTAAATAATATGAAAAGAATAATTCCTGTTATCCTGTTATTGTTGAGTCTGGCCGGATGTTATAACTCCGGCGAACCCCGTGAGCGGGTTCTCAAAATCTATAACTGGGCGGATTATATCGGAGATAGTGTACTCGAAGATTTTCAGGCGTATTATAAGGAGCAGACGGGCGAAAATATCCGCATCGTTTACCAGACATTCGACATCAACGAGATTATGTTGACGAAGATCGAGAAAGGGCATGAAGATTTTGACGTGGTTTGTCCTTCGGAATATATCATTGAACGTATGTTGAAGAAGCATTTGCTTCTGCCTATTGACACGAATTTTGCCCATTCTCCCAATTATATGAATAATGTGTCTCCGTTTATTCGTGAGCAAATCAATAAATTGAGCCAGCCGGGAGAGGAAGCGAGCCGCTATGCGGTGTGCTATATGTGGGGAACGGCGGGGCTTCTGTACAATCGTGCTTATGTTCCCGATTCGGTTGCGGCATCCTGGGATTGTCTCTGGAATAAGAAGTATGCCGGAAAAATCCTGATGAAAGATAGTTATCGCGATGCTTACGGTACGGCTATCATCTATGCGCATGCCAAGGAATTGGAAGAGGGGACAGTGACAGTGGAAGAACTGATGAACGACTATTCTCCACGTGCGATGGAACTGGCGGAAAAGTATCTGAAAGCGTTGAAGCCGAATATAGCAGGTTGGGAAGCTGACTTCGGTAAGGAGATGATGACGAAGAATAAGGCTTGGCTGAATATGACCTGGAGCGGTGATGCGATATGGGCGATTGAAGAAGCTAATGCGGTAGGAGTGGACTTGGATTATGAAGTTCCTAAAGAAGGAAGCAATATATGGTATGACGGTTGGGTGATTCCGAAATATGCGAAGAATCCGAAAGCGGCCAGTTACTTTATCAATTTCATGTGTCGCCCGGATATCGCTTTGAGAAATATGGATTTCTGCGGATATGTAAGTTCGATTGCTACTCCCGAGATTTTGGAAGAGAAGACCGATACGACACTTGCCTATTTTGCCGATTTGAGCTATTTTTTCGGGCCGGGTGCCGATAGCATACAGATTGATAAGATACAATACCCCGACCGCAAAGTGGTGGAACGATGTGCTATGATCCGTGATTTTGGCGACAAGACGAAAGAAGTGCTTGATATTTGGTCACGTATCAAGGGAGATAATTTGGGAGTGGGTATAACTATTCTTATTTTCGTTGTCGTTGCTTTGATGAGCGGTTGGATGATATATAAGAGATGGCAACGTTACAGTCGTCAGAAGCAACAGAACCGCAGAAGCAGAAGAAAAAAGGTAAAGAGGAATCAACGTTAATTCCTTCGGATATATATTGAAAATGAAATAGCCCGGTGAACAGAATGTTGATAGCAGAATGTTCATCGGGCTATTTTTATATTGTCATTATCGCCGTTTCATGTTTCGGAGTACGTCTTTAGTTTCTTTATCTACGCGAAGCGATTCGATTGTTTTCTGCAATGATTTATTATAAGTCCAGTTATCCAGTTTACTCTGTTTCAGATATTCCATTGTCTTTTCGGGGAACTTGATGAAGCAGATGGATATCATCCAAGCCATAGCCATACGTGCATAATAAGCATCATGGCAGAATGAGTCTGCGTATGTCAGCAATGAGTCGATATGGTCTTTATCCACATAATGGAAAAGCATCACAATACCGAATCGTATTTCAAATTCTTTGGGGGATGTCAGATAAGGCTGAATGAATTGCCATACAACTTCTTTTCCTTTTTTTGCAGCAGTCTTCAGTTCTCCGCAAAAGATGTCGCATACAGCCCAGTTATCAATGCGGGGAACGAACATGCTGACGTATTTCAGTCGTTCGTCAAGTTCCATTTTGGCTAATCCGATAACCATTCCTTGAAGCATTGTTTCCTCATAAAACTTGGTATCGGTTGCTTCCACAAATATGCGCCAATCTTCTCTCTTAGCGATTTCTTTTGCCAGTATCCGTAGTTGCGGAATACGTACACCGAGAATATTTTCGGTTCCGGGGACTAAGGCGGAATGAAATTCCTGATACTTGGAATCTACTAAAGTCTGCAATTCTTTTCGAATGTTTTCCGTTGTAGTCATTTTGTTATAGTTGGGTTATTTCACAAAGGTATAAAAAAAGAGCATGCCTTGCGCACAGGCATACTCCATTTTAGCTTTTTCTTTCAATAATAGGTTTGTATTACTTCTTGACCATGTCGAAAGTAAATGTTGTAACCGGGAAATCAGGGAAATCTGCTTCTCCGATTTTTACTCCTGTTGCTTTGATAACGAATGCCAGTTTTTTGCCTTCATAAACGTAGACACCGTTCTTTTCAGCTTCGATAGTCACTTTGATAAGCATTTCAGGGTCTTGCCCTTCTTCTTGTACTTGGGTCGGGATAGTGAGTTTGATTTCTAAAGGTTCAGGTTTTAGTTGAAGCAGGATATTTGCTTTATTTTCATCAAAAGTCGGTGTATAAGGGATATTGTAGTTAATATCGCCTATATTTTCGATGATGACTCCGGCATTTTCTTCACCGACAATGCTTTTAATCAGGTCATCAACCGGAAGTTTCTTAATCATAATCTGATTGTCTTTTACTTCGGCAGTAACTTGAGCTCCTGCCGGTTCTTCTCCCTCTTCAGCATTTTCCTGAGGATTGACGGCTGCGGACTCCGTCAGCATTGTACCGGAATAATTACCATCAACATCTTTAAGGGAATATACAGGAATGTCCGAATCGTCGTCACTGCTACACGCAGTAAAAGAAGTTACCATGCTCAATGCCATTGCGAATAAGACAAAGCGGTTAAAACAACAAACTTTTTTCATTTTAGTTAAAGTTTTCATACTGTTTAAAAAATTAGATTATTAATTTCAAAATTAAGGTGTACGTACATAGTGTAAATGCTACGATTAATAAAATACTGCATGAAGAAATAAAATAAAGAGAGAATCCTTCATATGAGTACTATGATGTAGACCCCTGTTCATGGGATCTTCGGATATATAAGTTTGTTCTTGTCTTATTGTTTTTTCATGATAGACTCGCTTGGCGTTATTCCAAAATACTCTTTGTATTTATGACGGAAGTTTTTGAGGCTCTTCAACCCGATCATTTCCGGAAGAACATTGACAGAGTATTTTCCGCTTTCCAATAGTTCACGCGCTTTTTCCATACGGATCCGGTAAATGAAGTACTTGGGTGCTTCTCCTGTCAGTACTTTCCATTTATTAAAAAAAGCAGTTCTGCTCATATATAGTTCTGAGGCGATTTCGTCTATTGTCAGATTTTCCTTGTCTATATTCCTTTGAATAAATTCTTTTACTTGGTTGATAAATACGTACTTATCCTCATTGGGGTTTTCCTCTTCCTCAACTTCCAGAAATTGCTTCCCGAATATTTTTTGCAGGAATGATTTTCTGAGGAAACGGTTGTTCCTGATAAGGACATTCATTTCTATCTTTAAATCTTCGATATGAAAGGGCATATATAAGAATATGTCAGCTAGGGAACTTTCTCTTTTGCTGCGTTGTCCTATATCCATATGTGAGCCGTAGAGGATAATGGGGATGACGGATGTTTCTCCCGATGTTTTTAGTCTTGACGATAGTTCGTTACCGTACATTCCATGGAGCATAATGTCGCAAATCACTAAATCTGGGTATTCCTCTTTTATACATTCTAAGGCGTCCAAACCGTTTTCGAAGCTTCTTATAATAAAATCCTTTGATAAACGTTCTTCCAGATACAACCTGAATTCTTTGTTGCTGTCAGCAAGTACGACCAGCGGTTTGGCGGAATTTCTCTTTTGTGTATCCTTGCCGGACAAGGCATCTATTTGTTCTTCTGCCGGATTTGCCGCGATTTGCGTGCCGGCATGTTGACGAACATTTCCCGTCGGATCTTTTGAAGGGAATTTTAGGGTAATAGTGCGGTTGGAATGGTTAATCAGAATCTTTCCATTACACATTTTTATCAGCCTTTTGCAGAATATATTTTTGGCAAAATTGTATTCGACTTCTTTTTTCCGTTGGAATAGCTGCCACTTTTTACATTTATAGCATTGAAGTAACTTTTTATTTTCGAAACCAGTAATTTGTATTTGCCAGTTTTGGGAATTTGAGGTGATTAGCAGGGTTATCGTTTTTTTTTGTCCGGTATGGTCTATGGCATTTTTTATGAATTTGTCAATGACCGGAGATATTTTGCTTGGGTCGAACCACGCACTGGCGTAATTAAAGTCAGTTTTAATGTCCAGCCCAACCATGTTGTTGGCAGCATGTGCCTTCAAAGAAGTGACTCGGCTTTTGATAAATATTCCCAGTTCATATTCTGAGGAATCCAACTTTTCAGAGTTTGCGAACAATTGCTTTAAATTCATCAACCTCGTTAAATGTATGTTGAGGTAATCTATGTTTTGGATAGCTACTGATAACTCTTTCCTGATATTTTCGGGGCAAATATCATTACATGCTATTTTCAATGGGGTATGAACCAGTGTAAGCGGGGCACGGATGTTCTCGAAAGAGTCTATAAAGTACTGGCTTCCTTCTTTGAGAAGATTTTTTTCTTTCTGTATCATAATGATACGCGTTATAATCCAATAAATAGAGATTCCTCCTGCCAGAAGTATGGAGGTGAAATTAAATTGATAAAGAATAAGTACTGTCATGGCACTGGAAACGAGGGGCGACGTTTGTAATAAGTATTTCATATTATATTTTTTAGTGACGTCACTCAGATGAAATAGACCCGTTACTTTCGTTTGAGGAAAAAAGAGGAAATTCACTATCTTGATATTTTGAATCATTTTTTTTGAAAGAAACGGTGAATATCCTCTAAGTAACAATTATTAATCAGTTTTATTGGTTGAATATTGTTTGGGCTACTTTAGATGTGTAGGGGAGCGTATGTATTTCCTCATATATCAACTGAAAAGATGATGGAGATTAGGTTTTTATAAGAAGGGATGATTGGTCTATTTTTACGAAGTAAAAATAATGATAAGTTCTAATAAGTAGATACTGTTGTCAGTCTTGAATACTGATTTGTTGCTGTATGGTGTTAAGAGTGCGTGAAATGGTATAGTTATATTGTGATTTGTTGGTAATATGCATACTTTACCAAAATTATCAGGTTAATTTAAAGTATTCTATAGCATGAATTAATAAATTCCGGCTTTCTATTAGCTATTTCATACGGATGATTTAGTATGTTGCTGTTGAGTAACTTTGGGGATACACAAGTGTGTCAAGCTTGCTGCACAAGTCTGTCTGTATAGATGCATAAGTGTAACTTCCTTGTTGTTTTCTCTTGACAAGAAGCTCGCCATTGACCTCTAATTTATCAATGACGGGCAACTTACGATTTTTCCAATATTATACAGACTGACCGTTAAATGGATGATTTTCCAACCCTTTTGATGGCTTCACTCGGTGTTATCCCAAAGTGTTTCTTGAAACGTTTCCGGAAGTTTTTTTCGTCCTTTAATCCAATCAAATCAGGTATTTCATTTACAGCATATTTTCCACTAGTCAATAATTCCCATGCTTTTTCCATACGGATTCGATGAATAAAAAAATTTGGAGCTTCACCTGTGATGGACACCCATAATTCGTAAAATTTGGTTCGGCTCATACCAACATCTTTGGATATTTTTTTTATTGTTATCTTATCTATATCGGTCAGGCTTTCCAACACCAAATTTTTCACTTTGTTAATAAGGTTGTAATCATTTTCATTTAGAACTTTAACAGAGGCTGGCAAAGTTGGTGATGTGTTATCATTGTTACCGATATTTTGCAAAGAAGTGTGGGGTAATGTAAGCGGGTGATGTACGTTAGGAAAAGAATTAATCAGATATTGAATTTCTTCTTTTAGAAGATCGTTTTCTCTCTTTAATGTTAATAAATGGGGTATGTATGAGTATAATGAAATAATTATTGCTTTTATCGTTGAGATAGAAATCAATGTTCTTTTTAAAAGATTCATGTTATTATATTTTTAGTGACGCTACTTGCTTGAATAGCCTTTTTCCTTTTATAGAAAAACACAAATATGTCCTACAACTATGAAAGCATAGCTGTATACGACTACAAACTCAAATAATATGATCTCTTAATTGTTCGTTATGTGGGAGGTCAATATTCAGAATCAAGTTCTATATTCAAAGTCTAAATATTAATGTTTTAATTTGTCAAGGAAAAAAGCACCTCCTCCCAAGTAATGATGTTTTGTTTATTTTTTTATTTTTGTTTTCGGCATTATATAATTAGCCTGTTAAGTGGAGACAGAGAAAGGAGGCGACCTGGATTTAAAGGGTTTACTATTGGATTGTCTGCCAATAGCTGTTTGTGTTTGATTTATCATATACAAATTAACAACTACAATACTATTTTTCTTTGCAATAGATAAGAAATTATCTTTACGAAGTAAATGTAATGATTCGTCCTAATATTTATAATATTAAGATTGTGTAATTTGTTGGGTTATTATAAAAAAATGTAGGTGGTTAATAGTGAATTGTAAGTGAAAGTTGTATAATTGATTTGTAATGTTATATTTCCTGTCTTTATTGAAAAAGGTAGGTTATGATGAATCTCATTTTTTGAATATTTTCATGTGTTAAAATACAGTGTGAAATATGTATAATTCCAGAAGATGGATTTGTGGCGAAAATATTAAAATAAAGAGAGGCATCTGAATGTTTCAGACACCTCTCGATTGTATATAAATTAAATTGCAGTCTGCATCATCCAATTATCCACTCTCCCAAATTTCGTTTTTCGGCATCGAAAGCGACACCGACTTTTACCAGTCGTCTGCCGTCAACAGTATAAGGAAGGAGATAGCCCTTTTCATCAATCTGCTTCAAGGCTTCTTCGGCAGTGCCATGCAGTTTGAATTCGAATACATAAATGTAGTCCGCAGTCTTTACTACGGCGTCGGCGCGACCGATGGCTGTGCGTATTTCCGCTTGCGTAAACTGTCCCATCAGTTTGAAGACCAGATAGAATATCACTTGGTAGTGACGTTCCGTTTTTGTATTCAACTCGTATGGAAAGTCGGCAAAGAAGCAGGTCAGGCAGGTGAGGAAAGCTTCCGTATCACCCGTTTCCAGTTCATGAACAAATTTCCCGATATAAAAAGTTGTATCATTGGGGGCGACAGGAGTATAGAAAGGAGCGGCAAAGTTGAGAAAACCATATTTCACTTCCTCGTTCGGGAATCCCAGTGTATAAGAACGGAAGCGTTGGTCGAAGGACTTTATCGTCAAGTATCCGCTTTGATAAATCATCGGAATGGGATTGGCTATGTTCGCCCTGTCATCGCTCAATGAGGCGGAAGATACTTCAATGCCATCCAGTTGTCGGAGATCGAAGTCCGTCCTTTTAAGTATTTCTACCAAAAACGTCGGCGTTCCACTGGCAAACCAATAATCACTGAAGCGTGACTTGGAAAGAGCGCTGAGTACACTAAAGGGATTGAACATAGGGGTAAAACCTTTCTCCGGAGTGAAACGGTATCCGTCGTACTGGCAGGTCAGCTGTTCTACAGCTTGTTCGCAAGTCGTTTCAGTTTGTTTTGCCAATGCTTGTAATTCGGGGACAAAAGTGGCTTCGATTTCCGTGCGGGTCATCCCGCAAAGAGTATTGTATTCGAGGTCGAAGCTGATGTCGTTCAGCTGGTTGAGTGTGCTGAATATTCCCATTTGTGCAAATTTGGTCACTCCGGTGATGAAAACAAATTGAAGATATGCGTCAGCACTTTTAAGCACTGTATAGAAAGCAGTCAGTGTTTTACGGAAGTCTTCCTGCAAATCTGGATTATCAAACGTTTGAAGCATGGGTTTGTCGTACTCGTCAACAAGCACTACAACGCGCCGTCCTGTCTGTTCGTAAGCACGCTGAATGATAGTGGAAAAGCGGCCGGAGTATGTCATTGTGCCTTTATCTACGCCATACGTTGCCTCCCAACTTTCCAATTGTAACTCAAGCATTTTTTCCAACCGTTCGCAGCTGTCATATTTCTCGGCATTAAGGTCAAGGTGTAATACAGGGTAATCAAACCAATTCTGTTCCAGCTGTTCGATGGCCAGCCCTTTGAATAGTTCTTTCTTCCCTTTGAAATAAGCTTCGAGAGTAGAAAGCAACAAGCTTTTTCCGAAGCGTCGGGGGCGGCTGAGGAAATAAGGTTTTCCCTTCGTCACAAGTCGGTAGATTAAATCAGTTTTATCTACATAAAGATATCCTTCCGAGCGGAGAAATTCGAAACTTTGTATCCCTATCGGGAGCTTGCGGAACGTATTGACTGGTGTACTCATAATAGCTTTCATTTTTAACGGAACGATACCTTTGACAAAGGTAACTCTTATATGACTCTTGTTTATAATTCAATATTCTTATAGGCTTTGATTGTTTATAACTTCTCAATTTCCTCCGGCGATAGTCCGGTAGCTTTATGAATGGCTGTTATGTCCACTCCTAATGACTTTAAATTATTGGCAATTTCTAACCGTTCTTCTTCACGTCCTTCTTTTCGTGCCGTATTCACAGCGTTCACTATATCCCGATACGCTTTTACGCTATCTTCATATTCTCTCAACTGTTTTGGGGTGAAACGGGTTATCGAAGCGGCTTCGAACAAATTCGCATTCAGAAAGCCGATTAGCAGTTCTTTGTTCATAGGCGTTCCGAAAAGGTATTTGAATCCGAAATCGGTTCTCGGGTCAATATATAGTTCCTTCCATTCATTTACTGGCATAAGCGTGAGGTTTAAATGAGTAGAAAACAAAGATAATCGTTTTAATTTGATATCTGATAACTAAACGGACGATTTGTTGCTTCATACATCTAAAAACGATTATTGCGGATACTGTTATTTTATACAGATGAGATTTATTCTGCTGTTGTTGAGTAGTATGAGCAGTATTATAGAAAGTGCAGTTTTCTTCTGATAAAAAGCGAAAAGACTATAGGTGTTTTTTGTAAACTTATAGAAAATAAGGGGGGGCTTTAGGTTTAAGATATTGATTATAAGCGCTGTGACATTTTTGTTTTTCCCCGTATAATACTTAAAATAAGAACAAAAATGTCACAGCGCTTAAAGCTTAAAAGTCTTCGGTTGCTACTACTCTTGTTTTCGCTCGAAATTTTTCCCTCCAGTTAATTCTATGAGCTTTGGAAGAGTTAGTAGCTTCCGAAGGATGATTGGTTAAATTGGGGAAGATTGGACACTGTTCTGTGATAAGGCAGTGTCCAAAATTTCCATACTCGGTTATTCTTTATTTTTCTGTGTCACTTCGATGCCTGCAGGCCATAATACTGCTTTGTTGTAGGCTTTCGCATCGTTTCCGTGACCGGAGTAATCTTTTGCTATGTCGCCTTCACCTTCATTAAACTTCCAGTAGGCGCAGAGACCTGTGACATGTTCAGGATCTTCAATGTTGTACATATTCTTGTAGATTTCCTGTTGTGTGCGAGCTATGTTCCAGATACGTACTTCGCAGATTTCACCATCGAGTTGTCGGCTCATGTCATCGGGTTCGCCGTAGGAGTGACCTATTTTGAACATGAACTGTTTGCCGCGTTCTTGCATACCGAGGTTGATGGCTTTGCCAGTTCCGTAGTCTTCAGCGCGGCTTTGTTCACGTCCATCGAGGTAAATGGAGGCGGTGCGCGCTTCAGTGTCGTAAACTACTGCTACGTGATACCATTCGTTGGGGAGCAGTAGTTTGCTGTTGTTGGCGTTGGGTATTTTATTTTCCTCAGCGGCGAATTGCAGCTGCTGCAAGGGAAATCCGGCGTCACCGAGGCGGAAGAGACAGTATTGTTCGATACCCATGATGGTACAGATATTTTTCGTTTCAGCACCGTAGTTGAAGTCGTTCACACGAATGATAGCTTCGAAGGTGAGTTGTTTCAGACCGTTCACAATCTCGGCAGTGGGGCTGTTTTTGTCAAATCCGGGCACTTCGAAGTAGTTATCTTTCAGACTGACGGCAGTGGTGATAGCACTGGAACGTCGGATGATGTAGCAGATAGTTTTCGAACCGTCGAGGATACCGATTCCTCCTGTCGCCTGACTGATGGTGACGGGCAGCAGGTAACCAGCATCAATAGTGAGTTCGGTGAGATCTTTGAAGTCGACGGTGACAGGTGCCGAGATGGTCTTGCCTTGCGGAATGACGGCTTGCTCGGTGGAGAGAGTGTAATATTTGGAATCGAGCAGAGTGTAATCTGTTTCTAGTCGAGCGTTATAGGTGTTCACCAAGGTAGGGTCTACTTTGATGCTGACGTTAACGTCGCTTCCCGTCGGCTGTGAGAGCTGGGCGGCGATTGTTTGCTGACCGGTTTCGATGAGGCGGTTGAAAGTAAAGTTTGCTACATCCTTTTGTTGGGCGACATCAAGGTAGACGACGCTGTCGAAGGGAGAGGCGTTGCTGTAGTCCTTGTTGTCACAGGCGGCTATTGATAGTAGCATGGCTGTGGAGAGACTTGTAAGTGAGGCGATTGATAGGATGCCTCGGAAGATTTTTGTTGTTTTCATGGCATTTGAATTTTTGTTTTTTTATGGGATTGATAAATATATGTCGTTACGAATTTATTCGTTGGGTTTTCTGTTTTCGTTAGCATCCTTCCGTCGGTTGTTGCCGATAGGATAGTTATGAAGATTAACATTGTTCATAGTCGGTGGCTTTGGTTTTGAATTAAAAGAAACCGGGAGTACCACTTGCGGAAGCATAACTTCATAGTAGTGTACTTTCGGGCAGATACTCCCGGTTTTTTCTTTTTAGTTTGTCTTATTTAATGCAAGATTAGCTATGTAATATCTTGCGAAAAATATATCAAAATAGGTCGCATTACTTTGCTAGTAGTTCTTTGGATAAGGAGCATTGATATAGCTTACTGTTTTACCATTCCATACTCGTGAAGCAAAGTTGTTCATTGTTCCGGAAGCGTCATAATTGCGTACATTAAACATCATGATAGCGCCATAGCCGTCATAGTAGTCTGCTGCTTCTTGAATCTGTCCAGCACTAGGAAAGCCGCCTGTGTATTGTATGGACATACTTGCCCACTTGCTGTCCGGGAATCCGGAAGGAGCGATCCAATCGGTACCGAAGTCGGGCCACATATAATCTATGGCATTCTTGGCAGCTTGATTGAAACTTTGGGCATAACCATAATGGAAAGCAGTAATTAACTTACCGGACATCTTCGGATTTGCGCGTAAGGTTGTAATTAATAAGCTGAAGTTAGTGCCGCTTGGTGACGGAGTGCCTGATATTTTCCCATATTCAGCGTATTCATCATCAAAGTCTACGCCATCAAGTTCGTTATCATAGACACAATCTGCCACTTGATCTGCAAATGAAGTCACTTGCGCACTAGTCAGATTAGCGAAACCAACACCTGTATGGTCACCTAATAAACCGAGCAATACTTTAATGCCTTTGTCTTGCAAAGGTTTCACCAATGTATTTCTGTTATTCAGAATATAACTCTGATTCGGATTGTGATACAACTGTACCGTTGAAACGGTGCCACGAATGTTCGATGCGAATAGTATCACATGATCCACTACGTAATCTTTCGGGTCTGTACCGGTGAAGTAATAGTTACCCATATTCAACGGGTTGATATCGTTCGTCTCAATATACGTAGTCAACTTTGGAGTTTTGGCACTTACGGCACGGGTACCGGCTGTCTCAGTATTCTGAGATTCTGTCACTAGATCTTCGTTGTTGCTGCAACTTGCAATAAACAACGCCATTAAAATAACTAAAAATGATGTTTTCATAAAATTAAATTTTTAAATTGATAATTGTTTTTGAAAAAGAATACAGTTTCTATATACCTCCTTTCTTAAACTGTTTTTTGTAAATATAAAATGAATATTTCTTTGTATTTACCAATCTTTTCTAAAAGGGTTCCTGTCGGGGCCCGCACTTGCCATCCCATACAGTCTGCCTAGTGTGTAGCGAGTGTCTCCGCGCTTGGGGGTGTCGGTCTCATAATCCCAGGTATAACCATCGTCCATAAAGTACGGAATATTTAAAGTTATCA
Organism: Bacteroides congonensis; assembly: GCF_900130125.1. GTDB lineage: Bacteria > Bacteroidota > Bacteroidia > Bacteroidales > Bacteroidaceae > Bacteroides > Bacteroides congonensis. Next base: position 1,181,015 of record NZ_FQXY01000009.1, on the reverse strand, counting down.
TACTTGTGGTCGCATTTTCATAACCACCATATTCTTGACCGATCAGGTCACTTCCGTAAACCAGAATATTACTCTTTTTATTTCCCGCAGTTTTCCATTTGGCTATAATATCAGATGAAGGATTTCTAATTTCTCCATCATGGTCACTATAGCAAGGAACATTTACACTTCCGTAGTTTTCTTCGTTCAGCCCGGCAATGGGTTTACGTGTATATTTGCTATAAGTCTGGGCGCTGCCTTCGGGGTTGGGGTTGATGACTTGCAGAATTTCCTTTGGGGAAACATATCCGTGCCATGCGTAGTCTATATACTTGCCTACTTCGATATCGCCGCATTTATCAACATCGTAGAAATATTCCGTTGCATCTCCTTTGTCTACCAGCGTCAGTAGCTTGTCGGGTAGGGCTTCTCTCAACTTCTTGATCAGCATGGGGTATGACGTGGTGTTCAACTCCGGCATTCCGGCTTTGCCGTATTTGCTATCTTCGTCCCATAGGTTTATGCCGTCAAGGTCGTAGCGTTCTACTACAGCTTTCACTTGGCGGACGAAATCGGTTATTTGGGTAGTATTCATGTTACAGAATCCTATACCTTGACCGCCATTCTCAATGCAAATGCATATTTTACGATTGTGTACTTGGATCGGACGGAGATATTTATTGCTATGTTCCAATACATAAGCTAAATCAGCACCTAATTCAAACGTAATACGCCGGCTGGCTACATCGTAGTTTATCGTTGCTCTTTTCAGATTTATAATATTCCCTAAGCTGTACATCTTTCTGGGTTGAGGTCTTGGGGGCTGAGCAGTGATACCGAATCCATTGGCAATGTATGGTTGGTAGGTTTCCGTATTCACATAGAATACAGAAGTCAGGTTGGGCAATAACTCCGGTATGTCCTCCGGCACTCCCGGATTAGGTTCGATAGTTGTCGCTTTCTTCTCAATGTATATTCTATAATATAGCGCTTGTCTTTCTGCCTGCGCTTCTACGTTTGCAGCAGTTTTTTCTATGGTGAGTGCCAATATATAAAGTGTTCCTACCTCTAATCCTCCGGTAGAGATTGACGCTTTAATAGGAGTGGATGTTTGCTTTCCGGCGGCTATGTTGAGTGTGCCACCGTTTGCGAAACTCACGTTAGCGGTAGGGAATGTCTTCGTTTCGAGATTGTATTTCTCGTTGTAAGCGTTTGCCAGCGCTTCGTTAGCAATCGCTTTCAAGGTGACAGCGCTTGTAGAGGGTTTAGTCAACGTATAGTTGATGTATTCGGTACTTTCTTCGTCTTCTTCGTACAAATCAATGTCTATTAGATTCGACAAAGTTCTTTCACTACGTAAGATTCCCCCTATGCTGTTCATGGGTGTTTCATCGGGCAGTGTGCCTCCAACTTGTACGATATCGTCTGCCGTGCATCCTGTCATTGCTGCCAATAACATGGAGAGGGCGAAGTATTTGAATGGGTTATTCATAAGATTGATTTTATAGTATTTATACATTGCTTTTTATCATTAGTTTCGGTTCTTGGCAAACTAATATTTAATGATCATCCTCTTGTTTTCGTCTTACATTGACGGATTCATCATCTGTATAGCCGTCCGGCAAGTATGATAATTCCTTTCAGGTTGATAATAATCCTCACCTATGGAGTATATTGCCATTCCTCCCAAAGGACCCAAGCCAACCACACGATTGGGTATTTCGAGCACGGCATTATGCCATTTTCCGTCTTCGTCCGCTAGTTTGCCGTTCATCTTGGTGGCGAGTATCAGTTGCGTCTTTGATAGCGTTGTATGCATCTCCAACGTGTTTGCTACGAGCAGTTTCAATGCTACGGCTCTCTCTATGTCGGCGGTATTGAGTACTACGTAATCCAGTTTTTCCATATCGGCAGCATCCACAAAACTGGGATCTCCTTCAAAAACGAGCGCTTTCCCAGTGGCGGATAGTTTGGAGACAATCAGCCTTGCAGATGCCTTGCGTGCAGCCTGTTCGATATCCGTGCCGCCGTAAAGGGGGATTCCGCTGAAGGCGAAACCGTCCATGTTCAACTCTGCAACGGTAGCTACCGCTTTGTCCAGCCATGCGCCCAAGGCAGCTTCGTCAGGGAGTTCCGTCATTTTCTTGGCGTAATCTACGTGGTAGAGCACACGAGTACTTTTCTCTTGCAGTTCGGGAATATCCTCACGGTCGGCAGCGGTGATGTTCTCTGAATTTGCCAACGTGACAAAGTCCAGCGAATCGGGCAATGAACGGATATAATCACCTTCGTTCTTTGAAGGCTCGATGCCGTTGTTGAAACTGGCGTAGGTGATATAGTGCGGACGTTCGAGTTTGTAGACGCGAAGTGATTCTATATAGCGTGCCCAAAGTTCGGGATTTTGCTCACTTGGATCCTGAATGGTGTAGTCCACCTCTTCCGGGTCTGTCCAGTCTTCGCAAGACGTAAACAGGCATCCTCCGGTTATTGTGGCTGTCAGGAGACAAGCTATCAAATTGGATTTCAAATATCGGTGTTTCATATCTTTTTGTTTTTCAGGTTTTTACTTTTATTAGTTGTTCGTTTTGCAATCCCACCAAAGACGGATGTTTATTTTATCTCCTCCCAGCATTTGTGCGGCTTCTTCCACGTGTCCTCCGTTGAGGCTATATTCACTGGCAGGATATTGCAGACGGCGTATTCCGATGTCGGTCAGTTCGGAGAAATCGCTTTTGTTCCGATCAATAGGCAACATTTTGGGATATCCCGTGCGGCGGTGCTCGCTCCATGCTTCAATGCCTAGCGGGAAGATGGCAATCCACTTTTGCGTGATGATACGTTCCAGGTTCTCCTCAAAATGATCGGCCTCTGTGTCTGTATTCCACGCAATGGTGATGGTAGACGGAGCGCTGGTGTTGTATAAGCCTAACGGGTCTGTGTAGGCTGTGGGGACAAGTTCGGTGTTAGCTGCGTAAGTCTCGGCTCCCGATACTCCGTGCTGCGTGAACGAGAGGGCGATGCCTTGTTCATATAAATCTTTGGGTTCTCCACCCATTGCCCATCCTCTTAGTGCTCCTTCGGCACGGAGGAATGCAACTTCAGCAGCCGTCATCCAAGTGTAAGGATCGGTGTTGCTCATGCGGCGGTTGGAGTAGGCATTGATGATTTGATCGTCGGACACGCCTGTAGGTTGAGTACCGATTCGCATGCCGTAGTAACCTTCTATGGCTTTGCCGTCTTTGTCTTTGCCTTTTCCCAAAGTGAAGTATTTCTCACGACGAGGATCTTGATAACCGTTCATGTAACATATGATGTCCGCACCTATCCGGTGGTCATTCCAACTGTTGAAACAGAGGGCGGAGCGGTTCTCAGCCACGTGGAACAGGGCGTTGTCGGCATTGTCCGTGATAACACCTGCCTCTACTGCTGCTTCGGCAATCCGGCGGACTTCATCTTTCATTTCCGGAACATAAGAGAGACGCATCGCCATGCGTAGTTGTAGCGAATGAAGGTATTTGCGCCATTGTTCTATATTTCCGTAATATACGTCGTCGAGCTTCTTCAGGGCGGAAGGGTCGAGTGTGCTATTCTCCATGAATGCTTTGTCGGCTTCTTCCAGTTCTTTGAACATTTGTGTGTAGACGTCCTTCTGCGAGTCGTAGGCAGCACTCAGTGCGGCTGCTTCTCCCTCTACTACTATTTTGCTGTAAGGGATGGGGCCGAACATGTCGGTGGTACGGTGCATGATAGCTACGCGCAGCACTTTTGCAATAGCTTGCGGAACGGGAACATCGTTCAGCTTCATAAGCGTACGGTAGCTGGGATACGTGTTGGTGAAGACGGTAGAAAAGGCGCCTTGCAACCAATCCGATTTCGGATTGTATGTCGAGAACTTCTCACTCCATCCTGTGCGTGTTTCACTGAAATATCCACCGTATGCACCACCGCACATGGCTTCCATAAACTGATACAAATGTTCCTGTGTGGGGATGACTTGACCTTCAAGAGTTTTGAGCTTGGAACCTACATTATAATTGTCTCGTCCCATCTCTTCCTGAGTGGTCTCAAAAGGGTTACGGTTGATATCACTGTCCATGCAGCTACCTGCCATAAGTAGCGTGACAAATGATACCACTGTCAGATTGAACTGTTTTATGTATTTCATGCTATTCATCGTTTTAGAAGTTAAGCTTAATGTTAAACCCGATGTTACGGCTGCTGGGCATCATGAAGTAGTCGATACCTTGGTAGAAGTTGCCGGTAGTGGCCACGCTTTCAGGATCGAACGGTGCTTTATTGTAAATCATCCAAAGATTGCGGCCTACAAGTGCCACATTAATGTCGCATACATTGCCTAGCCAGCGGCGGGGAATGGTATAACCGATGCGTGCTTCCTGAAGGCGGACGTTCGTTGCGCTATATGTATAGTACTGGGGCAAGCCGCTGGAACCGGCAATGACCTCAAACCATTTTTGCGCATCTACCATGGTGCGTCCGTTAACAAGAACTCCACCGGCATCGCGGGCGACGGCAGTTCTTTCGGAAACTCCATACTCGTCCATAGCGGCTTGTGTAGCTGAATATACAATACCACCAATGCGGGCGGAAACCAGGAATCCTACGTTGATGCCTTTGTAGGAGAAGGAGTTGTTCCATGCCAGGTTGGCTTTCGGGAATATGCTTCCCAGTTTGATGTCGTTCAGGTTACCCACTTTAGCGACGTTGCCGGTGGCATCTATTTGTACTCTTCCCTTGTCGTCACGCACTACATCGGAGCGTGTGTAAAGGTCGCCCAGCGAACCACCTTCTTTCAAGATAAACTCTGCTTGTGCCAATCCGCGTCCGTCAGACGGTTTCAGTGGAAGTCGGTCTTTATTGATGATTTCTCCGGTTTCGGGATGCACATAGTTTCTTACCAGTTCGGTGAGCGTGTTCTTGTTTGATGAGAAAGTAAAACTGCTGTCCCATCTGAAACCGTTCCAGTTATGCCCGTAGCCTAGCATTCCTTCCACGCCCACGTTGCGTACGGAACCTGTCTGTACATACAACTTGTCATAACCGGAGGAGACCGAAATATCCGGGTCGAACGTCTGGTTGTGAGTGTTGGCGTAATAGAAGGAAGCACTAATCTTGAAGTCGCGGAGCAGCGTTGCGTCTACACCCACTTCCCAGGAGTTGGTGCGTTCAGGATAGAGCGTGCCGATAGGGTAGAGGGATTTTTCTTTCCACTGTTGCAAGGTAGCATCGTATGGGAAAGTCGGTATAGTCAGGTAACGGGGGTAGGGAGAACCCACGGAGCTGTATGAGCCACGCACTTTCAAGTAATCTACCCATTCGGGTAATTTTACCATTTCAGTAACTACTGCCGACAGACCAACCGATGGATAGAAGAAGGAAGGATCGGTGGTGCCGTGGATTTGAGAAGCCCAGTCGTTACGTCCTGTCAAGGTGAGATAGAGCATGCTCTTCCAACCTATTTCCACATTGGCGAAAATGGACTGCGTCATTTCTTCCCAAGCTACCTGTGTGGCGCGTTTCTTGACGTTGTCGAGGTCGTAAACATTGAATAAATTAGGAATTCCGTTGTCTTGTATAGGACCACCGTAACCTAATGTATAACTAGTGTTACGGCTCAAACTAGTACCAAGATTGACTACAAGGGTGAAATCATCAATGCGTTTGTTGACATTTGCCAGAAAGTCTGCGTATGTTTGCGCCGTTTCGGTTTTCTCAATGGTGTAATGTCCCTGTGTACCACCATCGGTCAGTGTAGCGATAGTACCGGCATAAAGTTTTTGCTCATAAGTGTTGTTTGAATTATCTATGCGGATACGCCCGGATAAACTTAGCCAGTCAAGTACGTCGTATGTCAGTGCGGCAGATAACATATAGCGTTTCTTGTTGTTTTCATGCAGATTGCGGTAGGCAATCCAGTAGGGGTTCTGCATACGCAGATTACCTTCACCCTGCGGCCAATAAGGTAGGTTAATCTTGCGTGCATCGCTCCAGCGTTCGAAGACTTTCACCAGTGAGAAGTCATCGCTTCGAGGGAACATATAAGCTGATACCAAGGGGTTGGAATATACTCCCTGGTTAATCATATTGCGGTCGTTCTGGATGATATAGCTGGCTCCAACGTCGAGCTTCATTTTGTCATTAAGGAGACTGGTTGTATTACGGAAAGTGAAATTATATCTGTTATACCTATTGTTGGGAATCATTCCATCGGAGTTGGTCGCTGCTGCCGAAAAGAAAGTTTGGTTCTTTTCCGAACCGGCGGACAAGCTGATGGAGTTGGAGTACACTGCTCCCGTCTCGAAAAAATCAGTGGGTTCGTACCCTTTACGGCTCGCGTCGTTCAGTTTCGGTCCCCAACTGAGAGTTGTAGAACCGTTTGCTTTGCCATAGCTTCCTGTTCCATAGCGATTCTGGAACTTTGGCATTACGAATGGATTCATCCAGTCGATGCCGGTGGATACGCTTGCTTGTAGTTTTCCTACTTTCCCCTTTTTAGTAGTGACAACAATAGCTCCATTAGCAGCATTGCTACCATAGAGGGCAGCGGCTGCCGCACCTGTCAGTACGGAGATGCTTTCGATGTCTTCAGGATTGATGTCGGCAATACTTTCCGTAGCGCCTTTAGAACCGAATTCAGTAGAACCTCCTCCGCCGAAATTGAACATCGGTATGCCGTCGATGACATACAGCGCATTACTGCTCTGCTCAATGGATTTTGTACCACGCATCACTACCTTGCTGGCGCCACCCACACCGGATGAACTACTATTGATTGTTACGCCCGCTACTTTACCATTGATACTGTTGACAAAGTTAGCGTCTTTGATTTGAGTCAGTTCGTCCGATTTTACTTGCTGTACATTGTAACTTAATGCCTTTTGTTCGCGTTTGATACCAAGTGCTGTTACCACTACTTCACTCAATTGCTTTGTGTCACTCTTCAATATCACTTCATAAGCATTTTTATCTGTGATTTTCACGGTTTGGGGTGTGTATCCCACATAAGTAAAACTTAATGTACCGCCTTGAGGAACCGAAATTGTGAAATTACCGTCCATATCGGTGATAGCCCCTTCAGAGCTTCCTGCTACCTTAATATTTACTCCGATCAGAGGTTCATTACTTTCGTCAACAACCTTTCCTGTCACTTTTCTGACAGGTATGTCTTTTGGCTTGTTGTCCTGGATAATCATAATATATTTCCCTTTGAACTGATAAGTGAACCCGCTACCTTTGAGTATTTGTGCAAGGGCGTTCTCTATTGTTGCAATTCGTAGGTCGAGATTTAAGACCGGCTTGTTTTTTAATTGGGAATCGTTGAATCCGACAGAGTAGTCGGATTGTCTTTCTACTTCTTTTAGTGCCTCTATTATAGATATGTTTTTCTTTTGAATCGTAATCTTGGCACTGCTTTGCGCAAAGGTGGATGTCTGCATCAGTAACAAACAGAAAAAAAGTATAAAACTTCTTCCCTTTGCTGTTTGGTTTACTATAAATTCATAAATTTGTAGCATTTTCTTAGTATTAGGTTATTAAACTAATTTAAATCACACTAGTTAGAGTAAAACTCTAATATTGAGAATTTCGATTTCATATCCGGAATAGAGTTCGGGCTCTGTTCCGGATACTTTTTTGCATGTCTGTAAAAGGTTAAAAAGGTTGCCTATTATTGTTGTTTGTTATTACTGTATTTTGATTCTGGAATTATTTGTTATTTGGGAATCAGGTAACAGCGACCCTCTTTTATTTTATAGTCCATCTGACCGACTACATTAACTATCACATCCATTACTTCCGATAGCGTTGCCTGGTCTTTAAAACGGAAACTATACTTGTCTTCTTTCAAACTCTTAAGTTGATACTCAAATGTATATGGGTATTTTCGTTCGAGCACCGTGATGATGTCTTTTACACTCATCTCCCTGAATACAAGTTCGCCATGTTGCCAGGCTGTTACGTCTCTCATATCGGGATTGTTCAGACTGTAGCGGCGGGTATGCTTGTTATAGGCCAATTGTTCGTTTGGTTTCAGAATCATTTGAGAATTCAGTTCATTATATTCCACGAGCACACTTCCTGAAATCAAGGTTGCCGCTACTATCGGATTCTCGGGGTATGCGGCTACATTAAATTCTGTTCCCAATGCTGTTACCTGAAAGTCGTTTGACTTGACGATAAACGGATGCTTCTTATCCGGCTTCACTTTGAAATTGGCTTCACCGATCAGGAATACACTACGGTCTTTGCCTGTAAATTCCTGCGGATATAATAGGGTGCTTTGTGAATTCAGTTGCACTTTGGTACCGTCGGGCAAGGTGAGAGACCGCATTTCTGCTGTCGGGATGTATTGCTGTAGTAAATTGGGTTCCGCATCTTTTCCTATGGTGGAAAGATAAACGGAAGAAGCAGCTACTATAAAGAATACGGCTGCGGCTGCCTGCCAAATATGGATGGGGCGGATTCTGCGTTCTTTCCGTACGGAAGGAATGCCTGCATTCTTTCTTAATTGCTCGTATGAACGGTGTATGTTTGGAGCAGGTTCCTGCTTTAAGGCTTCTTCCCAAAGGTTTTGTAATGCCTCGTCTTTTTCGGAAAGATGTTCCTTGTCTACCAACCATCTGTAGAATTCTTGCCCGGTAGATTCCGGATATTCATGTCCGGTAAATAAGGTCAGTATTTTCTGAAAATAATTCTTCATTTATGCTATTTATTAGGGTGTTACATAAATAGCACACTTGAAGCGGACGAACTACTTACACGAAATGGAAAAAAAATGCAATAAAAATGATTTTTTTTAATTCGAGCATGGTACGGTATATCTGATGCTCTACTGTACGGACGGAAATATTCAGTTTTTCGGCAATCTCCTGATTGCTCATATTCTTAAAGCGGCTTAACACGAAGATTTCTCTCCGGCGTTCGGGAAGGCGGCTCAGGACAAGGCGTACCAATAATTCCGCTTCCTTATAATAGATGGGTTCGAGTGTGTCATCTGTTTGGAAAAGTTCCTCGATGAGGCTTTTCTCGATTACACTTTCTTGATATTCTTCTACTATTCTCTTGTGTTTGATGAAGTTGATGGTAATGTGTTTGGTCATGGCAAAGATATAATTGGATATCTCTGCGCTATCCCGGTCAGTCCATATTTGCGGTTGTGTCCATAATTTTGTGAAAACGTCCTGAGTAATATCTTCCGCGTCCGCTTCGGATTTCAGGAGCATAAGGGCGAAGTATTTCACCGCCGAATAGTATCCGGAGAATATTGTTTCGAATTGATGTGCTAAAAGTATGTCGTTTTGTTTCTGGGTCATTGGGTTAACAAATTGTTGGAAACTGAATGACAAATGTAGAGAAATAAATTGAGATACAAAGAAAAAAAGAATTGTTTCTTAAAAAAGGGAAAATAAAATAGTGACGCTATCCGCTGCGGATGGCGTCACTATATGAGTGGGATAGTGACGGTATCACGAGTGGATAGCGTCACTATTTTTAAGTCTGTTTTTTACCAGTTTCTTTTCAGTGTACGATAACCGTAACCGCTAATCACAAGGAAGCAGATAAAGGGTAAAATGAATGAAACATTGACGGCAGGCAGACATCCGATTTCTTTCATGTCAATGATGCATGCTTGCAGCGGGGGAAGAATAGAACCGCCAAGAATGGCCATGATAAGGCCGGCTGCACCGAATTTGGCGTCGTCTCCCATGCCTTTCAGCGCAATGCCGTAAATGGTGGGGAACATTAGTGACATACAGGCGGAAACTGCAACCAGGCAGTAGAGCCCGAAGATATTCTGAAGGAAGATGGTACCTAATGTGAACATACCACCGAAGATGGCAAGTATCATCAGTAACTTTCCGGCATTGAGATAACGCAGGATGAAGGTACAGATGAAGCGGCTGATACAGAAGATAACCATGGCTATGATGTTATATTGCTGCGAGAGGACTTCAGCGCTCTTCTCATCCATTCCGAATTCCGGTGACATAAACAGGCGTGTGCCGTATTGGATAATGAAAGTCCAGCACATGATTTGCGCGCCTACATAGAAGAATTGGGCAATCACCCCTTCGCGATAACGTGTTTCGGTAAAGATACGTTTTAATGTCGGGAAGAAGTCTATTTTGTGATTCTGATCTCCGTTCTTCGGCATTTTGATAAACCGGATCAGGAGTAACATGGCTACGATGACCAGCCCGATAATAAGATAAGGGGCAATCAGGACGGCGAGGTCGCTTTCCTTGATAGCTTGAAATTCACTGTCGTTGAGCAGGGCGCGGTCGGCGGTATCCATCGGGTGCAGCTTGGCTTGGATAAATTGCATGGCTACATACATTCCGAGGAGCGAACCCATCGGATTGAAGGACTGCGCGAGGTTCAGGCGGCGGGTGGCAGTCTCTTCCGTTCCCATAGAGAGGATATACGGATTACAGCTCGTTTCCAGGAAAGAGAGTCCGCAGGTAAGGATAAAGTAAGCAATCAGGAACGGGTAATATTCTCCCGTCATTTTGGCGGGGAAGAATAAGAAGGCTCCGAATGCATACATTCCAAGTCCCAGCAGGACGCCGGCTTTGTATGAGTATTTGCGGATGAACATGGCCGCAGGGAAAGCCATGGCAAAGTAGCCGCCATAAAAGGCCACCTGTACCAATGCTCCGTCAGTAGCGCTCATCCGAAAGATTTTGGAAAATGCTTTCACCATCGGATTGGTAATATCGTTTGCAAATCCCCATAACGCAAAACAAGAGGTAATGAGAATAAAGGGTATAAGATAACTGATGCCATCTTTTGAGATAATGGACTGCTTAGTGTGTTTCATGGTCGTTCTTGATATTTTTTAGGTATTATATAAGTGGAACATTCTTTCCATCGGTTTCCATTTTTCTGCGGAACTCATTCCGGGATCGGCTTGCTGGAATATAGCCATGTATTCTTCCCATTCCTGTTGGCGGGGAAGAGTGTTCAGACGTGCCATTGCCGTGTCCCAGTCGAAATCAACGGGAGTTTCGACAATCATAAACAGGCGGGTGCCGAGAATGTAGATTTCCATTTCGAGGATGCCTACTTCCCGGATGCCGGCAAGGATTTCAGGCCACGCTTCCGTTTCGCTGTGCCTTTTGCGATATTCGGCTATTAATTCCGGGGAATCGCGCAAATCGAGCGTTTGGCAGTAACGTTTGACGGGAACGTTGTAAGATTGAACCTGATAACCGGTTTTGGATGTTTCCATATGCTTCTATTTTTTAGGATAATATACTTGCGGTGTAACGCTGTGAGTGACAATTTCTCTTAATTCACGAAGATCGGCAATCTCACCTTTTGCCATGGCTTGCGTCAGGATGTTTCCTATCGCAGTAGCTTCTACCGGGCCGGCATATACGGGAATACCGAGTTCGTCGGCTGTCAGTTGATTGAGAAGTTTATTTTGCGAACCACCGCCGATGATGTTCAGTTGGCAGATCGGGGAGGGGAGACAACGGTTAAGCTGTTCTACTGCCTGTCGATATTTGAAGGCTAATGATTGGAGCACACATTTCACCATTTCTGCCTTATGCCGGGGAATCTGAAGTTTATGTTCCCGACAATAATCGGTGAGGGCAGTCTCCATATTTTCAGGGTTCATAAATACTGCGTCATCTACCGGGATGATAGTGTCGATTTCTGCTTCAGCGGCTTGCGGAATGATGATATCGTAGTCTTGTTCTTCGCCACGCGCTTTCCATTCATTCATCAGGCGTTGCAGAATCCACAATCCCGTGATATTTTGCAAGAACCGGATACGTCCTCCCACACCGCCTTCATTGGTGAATTGGGCCTGGCGTGCTTCTTCTGTCAATATAGGTTCGTCTACTTCGACTCCTAACAGTGACCAGGTGCCGGAACTTAGGAATGCGATGGGATATTCCGTAGCAGGAACGGCTGCCACAGCGCTTGCTGTGTCATGGGAACCTACCGCAATGACATCTACAGAACCTAATCCAGTTTCCCGGGCAATATCCTCTTTGAGTGTTCCTCTGATTGTTCCCGGGAAGATGATTTCTCCGAACAGATGTTCAGGAAGTCCGAGAGTGCGGATGGTAGATGTAGACCAGTTTCGCTGGCGTGCATCAAGCAATTCGGATGTAGAGGCGATGCAATATTCGTTGTTAGCTACTCCTGTCAGGAAATAGCTGAAAAGGTCGGGCATGAATAAGAGCTGACGGGCAACGTCCAGTTGCACCTCTTGATTCAGTTTCATACTGTATAGTTGGAACAGCGTGTTGATAGCCATCACCTGTATTCCGGTGTCGGCATAGTGTTGTTGTTCGTCTAAAGTCTTGAATACTTCTGCCGGTATTCCGTCTGTCCGTGCATCCCGGTAACAAACCGGATTTCCCAGTAGATTTCCGTGTTTGTCAATCAGTCCGAAGTCTACTCCCCAAGTGTCAATACCGATTCCTTTGACGGCATATCCCTTTTGCGCGGCTAGTTTTAATCCGGTTTTCATGTCCTCGAAGAGGGCAGGGAAGTCCCAGTAGATATGATTTCCGAGTTTAACCTGACGGTTCGGGAAACGGTGGACTTCTTCCAGTTCCAGCTTTCCTTGGTGAAGAAAGCCGGCGATAATTCGTCCGCTTCCTCCGCCAAAGTCTGCTGCCAGATATGTGTTTTTACAGATATTTTTCATGCTATGTATTCCCGGATACTATTTTGTTTTCTTTCCTAACACGTAGATCTCCAGGTCTTCTATTTCAGCCGGTGTCAGTACTGAATAATCACCGCCGGACTGGACGATAATGCGGCAAGCCATTTCGAAGAAGGTGGCACGTTCATAGACTTGGTCGAAGTCTTTTCCGCATACCACTTGTCCGTGGTTGGTCAGTAAGACGGAGTTGTGGTTTAACATCGCTTCCACTACTGCCTTGGCCAGTTCGGGGGAACCCGGACGGTAGTAAGGAATGATAGGAATCTCCGAACCTACATGACAGGGAATTTCTGCTGTTACGTTGAAATTAGTCGGCTTGTTTTTCATGCAGGAGATAGCTGTCGCATATTCCGACTGGAAGTGGAGAACCACATTGACGTCAGGGCGTTCGCGGAGAATACCCAGGTGAAAGGTGCTTTCCATGGAAGGTTTTACACCATTAGTCGGTGTTCCGCTTGCGATATTGCAGATGGAAACTTTCTCTTTGTAAAGGGTAGGAACCCAGGAACCAGTGCCGGAAATCAGAGCTTCTTCGCCGATTCGCCAAGACAGGTTGCCGCTACTGCAAAGCATCAGTTTTGCGTTTCCGTAGCGATGTGCTTGTTCGATGAACAGTTCGATATGTTCGTTGGTAATCATAATTGCAAAGATAAAAAAATATAATTAGATGGTCGAAATTGTTTTTATTTAGACATAAGAACAAAAGAACATAAGGTCTGCGCTAATAAAGTTATTTATAGCCGTTTATTGAAGTTGTTTCATCTTTTGTCCTTATGTTCTTTTGTCTGAATTAAGATTATTTGTAGATAGGGCCGTAAGTGGTACAAGCTCTGTAATCCGCTCCTTCCTTGTCCATACCGAATGCATTCCATGCAGCCGGGCGGAAGATTTCGTTGTCTTCCACGTTGTGCATGCATACCGGAATGCGGAGCATGGAAGCAAGAGTGATTAAGTCCTGACCGATATGTCCGTAGCTGATAGCACCGTGATTAGCTCCCCAGTTATTCATTACTGAATATACATCTTTGAAAGCTGATTTGTCGCACAGACGGGGAACAAACCAAGTGGTAGGCCATGTCGGGTCTGTACGCATATTCAGTTTCTGGTGGATTTCCGGGTCGATTTCAACGGTCCATCCTTCTGCGATTTGCAGGACAGGGCCGAGACCTTTAATCAGATTCAGACGCATCATAGTGACAGGCATACCGCCTTTTGACAGGAAGTTGGAAGAGAAACCACCGCCACGGAAGTAGTCACGGTCTGCCGGATACCAGGTAGTTGCTTTCAGACAGTTTTCTACATCTGCATCAGTCAGGTTCCATGGCTCTTTCATTACCGGATGGCCTTCTGCGTCAGATGATTGACCGGAGCCATCAAGAGTGGTTGCACCAGAGTTGATAAGGTGGATGATACCATTGGCTGCCAGACCTGTCAATTCTTTGCCGGTCACACGTTTTACGGCTTCAGGGCTCCAGTAAGTACGTACGTCGGAGAATATCTGTGCACGGTTGGTCAGCAGGTGTCCGAACAGCATAGCTACACCGTTGCAAGCATCGTTTTCGGTAGCTACAACGAATGCTTCGCGGATACCGTTCCAATCGAAAGAAGTATTGAGCAGAGCTTCGGGATAGTCACCGTTCGGATAGAAGTCTGTCCATTGGCGTTGTCCCTGGAAGCCGGCTGCGATGGCATTGTGTCCCAAAGCTTCTTCTTTGAATCCTATCTCTTTCAGTTTGGGGTTGCCAATCATCAGGTCGCGCATGATAATTGTTATTTTTACGATAAATTCCCAGTCAGCATCTTTCTGTTCACGGCTTTTGCGCTTTTCAGGGCGGTTCTTGAAGTCATCTCCCTCGTTTGCCTTGCAGTTTTTCTCTGTCCATGCCATTGCTTTCGCATATTCTTCGTGGTCGTAGATGCCTTCGTCCATACGGCGGATGATTTCTGTAAGGTCGATGGATTCGTTACGCATACCCAGATATTCCTGGAAGAAATCAGGATTAACGATTGAACCAGCGATACCCATAGATACGCTACCCATAGACAAGTAGGATTTACCTCTCATGGTGGCTACTGCCTGTGCGGCGCGTGCAAAACGAAGAATCTTTTCCGCTACATCTTCAGGAATGGTGTTATCATCCAAATCTTGAACGTCATGTCCGTAGATGCCGAATGCAGGAAGACCTTTTTGTGCGTGTCCTGCCAATACGGCTGCCAAATATACAGCGCCCGGACGTTCTGTTCCGTTGAATCCCCAAACGGCTTTCGGGTAATGAGGGTTCATGTCCATCGTTTCAGCGCCATAGCACCAGCAGGAAGTGACAGTGATAGTAGAGCCTACACCTTCTCTTTCGAACTTTTCAGCACAAGCCGCGCTTTCGGCTACACGACCGATAGTACTGTCGGCAATAACACATTCCACGGGACTTCCGTCACCGTTTCTCAGATTGCTGCTGATTAATTCGGCTACTGCTTTAGCCAGATTCATTGTCTTTTCTTCAAGGCTTTCACGAACGCCACCCTGGCGACCGTCGATAGTGGGACGAATCCCGATTTTCGGATACTTTTTCATTGTTTCTTTTTAATTATATAGTTAATTAATATCTGTGCTGAACTGTGCTGATTGGTTGGCAAAAAAAATTAGAGTGACTTTCGAAGTCTGACTTCAGTAGGCAGGTACTTCTGTATAGGCGTATCATTAAGGACGAAGTTTGCGGCTTCGTTTCCCATCATTTCCCAGTCGATACTCAATGAGGTGATTCCTTCATCAATAACTTCGTAAGAAGGAATATCATTGTATGCCAGCAGGCCGAAATCTTTTCCGCATTTCAGTCCTTCCAATCTTCCTTGTTTCACTGCCTTTACCACATCTTGTTGTTTGATGGCAATGTAGGCAGTTTCTTTTCGTACCACCAAATTTTCAATATCTTCCTGTATCTCATATAAGAATCCTTGTTCTTTGCAAAAGCGGATGAAATAATCTTTGCTGCTTTGCGGGTGCTTCAGTCCTTTGGAGAACAGGAAAACAATTTGGCGGTACTTGTGCATCCTTTCTTTCAGTGTCAATAATGCCTGATAGAATGATTCATCGAAGTCCTGGCAGATATAAAAATACTTGTTTTTCTGGAATTTGCCGAAGTCAAGTAGTAATAGTCTGGCAGGATTGATCTTGTTTAATGCCGTGCTGAATTTTTCATTATCGAAATTCATCACTATATATTTATTGTACTTTCCTATGGATTCACGGATGATGGTATTAAACAACCGTTCATTGTATTGATGGAACAGCAGGTCTACCTTATAATTGATAGGCAGATGCTTGACGAAACTGTTGTATAATGCTTCTTTAAACGGGGTGTATTGGTCGAGGAGCAGTAAAACATTTGTTACCTGACTCGTCACATAGTATCCTTTCCCGGGGGTGGAGTCAATCAGTCCCCGTTCGCGTAAATCAAGGAAGGCCTTGAATACCGTATCGCGCGATACCCCGTATTGTGCACTCAGCTGATTGATAGAAGGCAAAGAATCTCCTTCAAGAAATTCTTTCCTGGAAATAGCCTGGCTAAGTGTGTCCGCCAACTGCGTAACCTTGCTAGACTGCTGTCCGAATGTTGCTTTCCTATCAGTTCGTTTCATATTAGTTTTTATAAAGATAACTGTGCTGAACTATGCTGATGCAAAGAAAGGCATTTTATTCTGAATGAAACTAATTATTTACTATGTTTTATAGCATAAAATGAAAAAATCCCCTCCGGCGAACCGGAGAGGATTTATAGCTTTTTCCTGATTTCTTATTCGGAACCTGCCGAAAATTATTCAGCAGCAGCTTCTGTTGCAGGAGCTTCTTCAGCCGGAGCTGCAACTTCTTCTGCGGGTGCTTCAGCAGCAGCTTTTTCAGCAGCTTCAGCAGCTTTCTTTTCAGCGAGTGCTTTTGCTTTCACTTCGTTGATTTTCTTTTCTGCTTCCAGACGTGCTTTAGCTTCAGCTTTCTTTGCTTCGTCTTGTTTAGCCTTCAAAGCAGCCAGACCTGACTGTTTGTTGTTTTTCCAAGCTTCGAATTTAGCATCTGCTTCTGCTTCTCCGAATGCGCCTTTTGCTACACCGCCCATAAGATGTTTCTTCATGTAAACTCCTTCACGGGAAAGGATGTTACGTACAGTGTCGCTTGGTTGTGCACCTTTCAGTACCCATGCCAATGCAGCGTCGAAATTCAAATCTACTGTAGCAGGATTGGTGTTAGGGTTGTAAGTACCAATCTTCTCAATAAATTTACCATCACGTGGTGCTCTGCTGTCTGCAATTACAATTGAATAGAACGCGTAACTTTTACGTCCGTGTCTCTGCAATCTGATTCTAGTTGCCATTTTAAATAATTGTTTTTAATGATTGATTTGAATTATGCCATTATCTCGTAATAGCGGGCACAAAGATACGGCTTTTCTTTTGATTGACAAACATTTCACTTCTTTTTTACGAATATCGCCTCGGATAACGGAACAGGATAGCGAGCAATGCACAAGCTCCCATCGTAAAAGGATAATAGAGATTACCGATGATACTGATAGGGGAGATATTGGCAAGTCCCGCCGCAATCAGCATCTGCGCTCCATAAGGAATAATTCCTTGTATCAGGCAGGAGAATGTATCGAGGATGCTGGCGGTTTTTCTGCGGTCGAGATGAAACTTTTGGGCAATATCCCTGGCTATCGGCCCTGTCGTGATAATGGCGATGGTGTTGTTGGCAGTACACAGATTGGCAATGCTTACCAGGGCGGCAATGCTCAATTCCGCCCCTCGCTTGCCGTTGACGTGACGGGTAAGTTTCCGGATTATAAAGTCGATGCCGCCGTTGTAGCGGATAGTTTCCAACATACCTCCTGCCAACAGGGTAATGATTATTAATTCTCCCATTCCCGTTATTCCGGTTCCCATGGCTCCAAACCAGTCGAATACTCCGAAACTTCCGGTAGCGATACCGATAATACCGCTTGTCAGTATACCTATAATTAATACGAGCATCACATTCATGCCGGCAACGGCTGTTCCTAATACTATTATATAAGGTATAACTTTTATCCATTCGATTGTCTGCATTTGTGCGGGAGCGGTAATGGATAATCCCTGAAAGATATAGATGCCCAATACAATGATGGCTGCCGGAACTACTATCATGGAGTTTACGCGGAACTTGTCACGCATGACGCATTCCTGTGTTTTCGTAGAAGCGATGGTGGTATCTGAAATAAACGACAGGTTATCTCCGAAAAAAGAACCGCCGACCACGACAGCTACCATAAAAGGCAGGGCTATTTCTGTCTTTTCCGCCAGTCCGACAGCAACAGGGGTGAGGGCAACGATGGTGCCTACACTCGTTCCGATGGACAGGGAGATAAAACAGGCGGCGATAAATATACCTGCCAGCAGCAAGTTGTCAGGAAGAATATGTAGTGTCAGGTTGACGGTCGCGTCGATAGCTCCCATCTGCTTGGCGCTATGCGCGAAAGCTCCGGCAAGAATAAATATCCATATCATCAGGAGAATGTTCTTATTGGCGGCTCCCACGGAGAACTGATAGATACGTTGGTCTAGTTTCAATCCTTTGGTGATGGCGATGGCGTAGCAGGAAGAGACGAGGAAAGCAACCGTGATGGGTACTTTATAAAAGTCGTTGACAAGGATGGAAGTAACCAGGTAAAGGCATAAGAATACGAGCAACGGACTTAGCGCCCACCAGCTTCCGGTACGGTCTTTATGTATTTTTTCTTCAGTCATAAATGGATATTGTAGAAATAATTCGAGCTGCAAAGATAGTAAGGAAACACATAAGTACGATAAAAGGCTCAAAATTTCATCCTTTCTTTTTCCGTTTCATACCCTTCTTTTTCCGTCCCGGCAATTTAAAAACGGATATTTTTTCTCTTTTCGTCTATTTTCGCGTCGTTGATAACATAACTTATTTAGAATAGAATGACAACGACTAGATTCTCATTATGTGTTTTTTGCCTTTGCTTGTTTGCTTCCTGCGGAAAGGGAGA
Source organism: Bacteroides congonensis (assembly GCF_900130125.1). Lineage (GTDB taxonomy): Bacteria > Bacteroidota > Bacteroidia > Bacteroidales > Bacteroidaceae > Bacteroides > Bacteroides congonensis. The sequence goes on along the minus strand of NZ_FQXY01000009.1, from coordinate 1,162,298 downwards.
GAAGAAGGCGGACGAACCTGTACGGGTAAAAGTAGCGGAAGCGGAAACCCTGACTCCTTCCTCGGAGCGTGAGTTCTCGTTTATCTCGAAACCATTCAAGGAAACAGAGCTATCTTTCAGGGTGGGGGGCCCGATTGACCGTTTCGAAGTGTATGCCGGAAATTTCTACCATCGTGGAGATATTATTGCTGAAATAGATTCCCGTGATTTCCGTATTCGCAAAGAACGCGCGGAAGCTATCTACAATCAGGCAAAAGCAGAGTTTGAACGGATAAAAGCGCTGTATGAGAAAAATAACCTGTCAGCTAGTGCCTTTGAAAAGGCGCGTGCTGACTATACCTCTGCCAAAACAGCTTTCGAGACAGCAACGAATGAATTGAATGATACCCGGTTGGTTGCTCCTTTCGACGGATATGTGGGAGAAGTATATATTGAGAAATTCCAGGATGTAAAAGCGACTCAACCGGTCGTTTCTTTCATTGATATTACACAACTGAAGATAGAAGCTTATGTCACACAAGATATAGCATTGCAGGCCGAAAAGATAAAAGAGGTCGGCGTCCGTTTTGATGTTCGTTCGGATGCCGTGTATCCGGCAAAGGTGGTGGAAGTTTCCAAGAGTACTACCCGGAATAACCTTTCCTTCCTGCTGACTGCATTATTACCTAATAAACAGGGGGAATGGCCGGCAGGTATCTCCGGGAAAATGTTACTTGCCCTTCCTGTTGCATCGTCTGCTCCAGTGGTGACTGTACCGCAAATAGCTCTTAGTCATCGTCCTGCTGAGGGAGATTATGTTTGGGCAGTAGATAATACGACAGGAACAGTCTCGAAGAAAAAAGTCGTGTTGGGTGAATTGCTTCCGAATGGAAAAGTCGAAGTGAAAGGCGGATTGCAGGCAGGAGAAACGGTGGCTGTCAGTAAATTGCGCTTCCTGTCGGAAGGAACACCGGTAGAAGTCATGGGTAAGAAAGAGGAAAAGCCGATAACTGCTCAAAACTAAGTGAAAGGGTATGAAGTTCGTTAAATATTTCTTGCAGAAGAAGTCGGTGACTATTCTGCTGTTACTACTGGTATTGGGTGGTGGACTGTTTTCCTATGTCAAGATGGGAAAGTTGGAAGATGCCCCGTTTACAATCAAACAGGCACTGGTGTTGACTCCTTATCCGGGAGCTTCTCCTACCGAAGTTCAGTCGCAGGTGACAGATGTATTGGAAGAATCCATACAGTCCTTGGGAGAACTATATTACCTTAAAACAGAAAACCGCGCAGGACTTTCCAAGATAACAGTCTATGTGAAAAAAGAAATCCGTGCGGATGAAATGCAACAGTTATGGGATAAACTTCGCCGGAAAGTCAATGATGTACAGTCGAAACTTCCTGCCGGAGCAGGGCCGTCGGTAGTCAATGATGACTTTGGTGACGTGCTGGGAGTTTTCTATGGATTGACCGGAGAAGGGCATTCTTATCGGGAACTGGAAGATCAGGCAAAGCTTGTCAAGAATGAACTGCTGAAAGTGAAAGACGTGGCGAAGGTGGAAATCTACGGTGTACAGCCGCCTACGATTGATGTTATCCTTAGTCCGTCTGTGATGGCGCGAAGCGGCATTACCACAGCCGATATTTCCCGTGCCTTCGAAGCGCAGAACCGGGTGGTGGATGCCGGCGGTATAGACGCCGGAGTAAACAGAATACGTATCGAATCTACCGGAAACTTTTATTCTTTGGATGATATACGGAATCTGACGATTGTATCCCGTACAGGAGAACACTTCCGGTTGGCGGATGTTGCCGAAATAAAAGAAAGTTACCAGACACCACCGGGCAATAAGATGAGGATTGATGGAAAGCCTGCGGTAGGAGTGGCTATTTCTACCGTTCCCACAGGTAATGTGGTAGATATGGCGGATGCGGTTCAAATAAAGATAGAACAATTCTCGGAGACAATGCCCGAAGGCTTTGAACTGCAAACGATTTATGACCAAGGATATGAATCCGCCGTAGCTAATCAGGGATTTATCTGGAACCTGATAATTTCCGTTGTAACCGTAATTGCTATTCTACTCTTTTTTATAGGGTTCAAAAATGGTATCCTGATTGGCAGTGGACTGGTCTTTTCCATTCTAGCCACATTGATAGTCATGCTGACACAGGGAATCGCCTTGCAGCGTATGTCGTTGGCAGCTATTATCATTGCCATGGGAATGTTGGTAGATAATGCCATTGTAGTTTCCGACTCGGTATTGGTAAATATGCAGCGTGGAATGCGTAAGCGGGTGGCTATATTGAGAGCTTGTTCTGCCACAGCGTTACCATTACTTGCGGCAACTGTTATTGCGATTTTAACCTTTTTACCTATATATTATTCGCCGCATATTACCGGCGAGTTGTTGTCATCCTTAGTTGTAGTTATCGGCGTTTCGCTGATGTTCAGTTGGGTCTTTGCGCTGACGCAGACTCCTTTCTTTATTCAGGAGTTTGTCCGTCGGCCAAGACCCGACGAACTTAAGGCTGTTCTTTTTTCCGGCAAGTATTATAATAAGTTCCGTTCAGCCTTGGGATGGGTGATTAATCATCGGTATGCAACCGTAGGATGTATGGTTGTGATGTTGGTAGTAGCGGCCTGGAGCTTTAAGTTTATCCCGAAAGTGTTTGTACCTGCCTTGGATAAACAGTATTTTACATTGGATATGTGGTTGCCCGAAGGGACACGGATAGAGGAAACGGATCAGATGGTAATGGAAATGGCAGACTTTATTCGCGGACAGGAAGAAACGGAAATGGTATCCACCTATATCGGAAGAACACCGCCACGTTATTATTTGTCTAACGTATCGTTCGGCCCCCAGTCCAATTATGCGCAGATATTGGTAAAATGCAAGACTTCGAAACTATCCCGTCAGTTGCATGCCCGCTTGCAGGACTCGATTTCGTTCAAGTTTCCGGAACCGTTGATAAAAGTAAACAAGTTTGAACTAAGCCCGTTGACGGAAGCTGTCATTGAAGCCCGCTTCTTAGGCCCTGATCCTGCCGTACTTGATTCATTGGTCGGACAAGCGATAGAAGTGATGCGGCGTAATCTCAAAGTCGCGGATGCCCGTAATGAATGGGGAAATATGACGATGGTCATCCGTCCGGTGTACGATCCGGTGAAGGCCGGGGCGTTGGGGATTACCAAAGCTTCCATGATGGAATCGGTGAAGTCTATCAATGATGGACTACCTGTCGGCATTTACCGGGATGATGAAAAGAAAGTGCCTGTACTGTTGAAGTCGGGCAATGTCGATATAACCGATGCCAACTCTTTAGGAGATTTCTCTATTTGGAACGGAGAAAGATCGGCTCCGCTTTCGCAAGTGGCTGAACAGATAGAAACAACCTGGGAATTTCCACAGATACGAACCTACAACCGGCAACTTTCGATGGCTGCCATGTGTGGTGTAAAACCGGGACATACGATGGCGGAAGTACATGGAGAAATCCGGGAGGAAATTGAAAAAATGCAGCTTCCCGAAGGCTATACTTTCTTTTGGGACGCCCAGTATAAAGATCAGGGAGAAGCAATGCAAGCCATTGCCAAATATTTCCCGTTGGCATTTCTCGCATTGGTTCTTATTTTGGTCGCATTGTTCGGCAACTTCCGCGAACCGGTTATTATCATTTGCATCTTGCCCCTTTCCTTGATCGGTATCGCTGTCGGTATGCTGCTGACAGGTTTTGATTTCGGTTTCTTCCCGATAGCCGGATGGCTGGGATTGCTCGGGATGATTATCAAGAATGTAATCGTGTTGATTGATGAAATAAATGTACAGCATCGGAGTGGAATCGACCTGTATACCTCTATTGTTGAGGCTACGGTTTCCCGAACCCGTCCGGTATTGATGGCGGCTACAACAACCATTTTCGGTATGGTACCCCTGCTGTTTGATGTAGCGTTCGGTGGAATGGCTGCCACCATTATCTTCGGACTGACGTTTGCTACAGGGCTGACGCTGTTTGTCACTCCTGCACTGTATGCCATGTTCTACAAAGTAAAAGGAAAATAAAAATGAAAAAGAGAATATTTTATCCGTTGTTTTATTGTTGCGCTTTTTTGTCTTTACCCGCTTTTGCGCAACAAAGCCTCTTACTGGAGAAATACCGGATGATGGCACTGGACTACAACCATGACTTGAAAGCGGCAGAAAAGAATATTGCTGCCAGTGTGGAAATAGAGAAATCCGCACGTGCGGATTTAAAACCGAAACTTTCGGGAACTGCTAATTTTCAATATACGGGCAATCCGTTGGAATTAACTTTGGATGTCCCTTCCATGGGATTGTCCAAGACAGTGGAAGGAAAGCAATTGAACTACGGAGCTTCGCTTTCCATCCTGCAACCGGTCTATACAGGCGGGCGTGTACTTGAATCTATCCGTATGGCACAGCATCAGCAGTCCCTTGCCGGCAATCAGGCGAAAGTGCTGAATGACGTAGTCTGCTATCAAACGGATATGCAATACTGGAGTGCCGTAGCCAGGCAGGAGATTGTGTCCGTAGCCGAAGATTTTCGTAATTCGATAGCTGCTTTGGTAAAGACGATTAAGGAGAGGGTAGAGGTAGGGTTGGTAGACCCGCAGGACTTACTCATGGCGGAAGTGAAACTGAATGAAGCTGAATATCAACTGCTTCAGGCGCAGAGTAACTTTGAAACAGGCAGAATGGCATTGAATTCCATGATTGGAGTTCAACTGGAACATATGACGGAACTGGATTCACAGATACCGACGGTAACCGTCAGCGATTCCATATGGTTGTCTACGGGTACAGGTCGCCCTGAAATCCAAATGGCGTATGACCATATCCGCATAGCCGAAAGTTCCAAAAAGTTGAATGACTCGCAGTTCAAACCCCAGTTTTATGTAGGGATAGACGGCAGTTACTCTTCTCCCGGTTATAATTTCAAAAAAGATTTAGACCCTAACTATGCCGTTTATGCGAAAGTATCCGTTCCTATTTTTGAATGGGGAAAGCGGAAAAGCGAGAAGCGTGCTTCTTCTTTTCGTATCGGCATGGCAGAAGATAACCTGAACAAGGTGATGGATCAGGTGGAACTGGAAATCGGTGTGGCGCGTAAGGCATTATCACAAGCCATCGAGCGCGTCCGGTTAAGTGAAAGCTCACTGGCAAAAGCAGAAGAAAATGAAGCCAAAGCTGTGGAGCGTTACAATGAAGGAAAGGTGTCCGTTGTGGAAGTTATCGACGCGCAGACTTACCGGCAGACTTCTCAAGTGAACTATGTACAGGCTAAAGCGGCAGCACAAGGACATTATTCGGAATTAATAAAAGCACTTCATGGCTATGATTATCAGTAAAAAGTAGTAATTTTGTATGAAAAGAGCCGGCTGTAGTATGAATATAAAGTTTAATACCTTATTATATGTAGCGTTATTTTCAGGACTGGGAGTATTCTCTTTTCTGTTATTGATTAATTATGCTACCTTTCCCGATAAGGTGGCCGATATATTTCATTCCGTCGGCACACTGGCTTTCTTTATACTGACATTCAATGTGTTGGGATATGCAACGATACGGTTAAGTACATGGATGGATAACCAGTATGCGCTGAATCTGCATCGTCGTTGGAAACTGATATCCGTCTATGTTGTTGTAATGGGGATGTTTTTCCTGTTGAACTACGGATTGCTTGTTACTGCCAAATTACTGGCGGGAGCTGCCCATCCGTTTATGTTTCCCAATGGCGGATGGCGGATTCTGATTACAGTATGGTTGGTAGAGTTGGTGATTTTAGGATTGTTACTTGCCAACCGTTCCATGCGGAATACACTGAAACTGCAACATGAAGCGGCTGCCTTGCAAAAGGAAAACAATACGGCGCGCTATACTGCTTTGCAAAACCAACTGAATCCCCATTTCCTGTTCAACAGCCTGAATACATTGATTTCTGAAATCCGTTACAATCCCGCCAATGCGGAACTGTTCACCCAGCATCTTTCTGATGTATATCGTTATACACTTCAGTGCCAAAATCAACGGCTGACAACTTTGCGGGAAGAATTGGAATTTTTAAATTCTTATATTTTCCTGCATCGTGTACGTTTGGGAGACTGCATCCATATTGATAACTGCCTGCCGGAAGCCTGCCTGGAATTTCAACTTCCACCGCTGACTATCCAGTTACTGGCTGAAAATGTGATAAAACACAATGTGATCCATATGGGAAAACCGATGACCATTGAACTTTTCTATATGGAAAAGGAAAAAGAACTGGTAGTCCGAAACCGGATACAGGTAAAAAAGAGTGCAACCACTTTCGGTACAGGCTTGAAGAACCTTTCTACCCGGTATAAGTTATTGTGTAATCGTGATATTGTGATAGAGAATAATTTGCAAGAGTTTACAGTAAAAATACCATTGCTTCATGAGTAAGATAAAAGCTGCTATAATAGAGGATGAAATACCTGCTGCCCGTCTGCTTCGCGACACTTTGTCGGCTTTGCGTCCCGACTGGGAAGTACAGTTACTGCCGGGAAATATCGAAGAGGCAGTGGAGTGGTTTGCCCGGCATCCCCATCCTGACATTCTTTTCTTGGATATTCAGTTGACGGATGGTAACTCGTTTCTTTTTATAGAACAGGCTCATCCTGAAAGTATGATTGTCTTTACCACTGCTTATGATGAATACGCTGTGCGTGCTTTTACGGTAAACAGTATTGATTATCTTTTAAAACCGATTCATGAGGAGCGGTTGTTGCAGGCCATCCTGCGTTTTGAGGGGCTGAGTAAAAACTATATCCATGATTTCAAAGCTGAAAGCTGGATGATGGAAGTCTTGCAACAGCTTGCTGTCGCCCAAGAATCTTCTTTGTCCGCAGCTAAAAAGTACCGCACACGGTTTTTAATTTCCAGTGGGGAGAAGCTGCTAACTCTGCAAGTCAGTGACATTGCTTATTTCTATTCAGAGAACAAACTGACTTTCGCAGTGACACATAAAAACCGTGAATATCTTATCGACCTGGCTTTAGACAGACTGTATGAGCAACTTGACCCCGACCGGTTCTTTCGTACGAACCGTCAGACTCTTGTCTGTATTGATGCTATTCAGCGTATTGAATCCTACTTCTTAGGGAAGGCGGTCGTACATGTGTTACCCCCTTTCAAAGATAAAATCATAGTCAGTAAAGACAAAATGGCTTCTTTCAGAATGTGGCTGAATTACTAAATGCCTGAAGGATTCAATGACTGATTTATCAAACGGCAGTTATTCGTCTTACAACAAAACAATGCGTTTCTGCATGATGTCTTTCAACTGTGCCTTCAACAAGCGGGCGTTAATCGGCTTCGGCATATAACCGTCAAAACCGCTTTCCATCACTCGCTGCTCATCCGAAGCAAAAGCAAAGGCAGTGATAGCTATAATCGGCACTTTGGCAGAAAAGTTACGAATCTCCTGGGTCGCTTCATATCCATTCATGACAGGCATATTGATATCCATCAATACGATTTGCGGATTGTACTCCTTAAACAGGATTAATAGCTTCCTGTCCATCCCAGGCATGTATCAGATGATAATCATATTTTAGAATAGACTCGAATAGTTTATAATTGCTTTCGTTATCTTCGGCAATCAGGATAACAAGTTTGTCTTTCTCTATGCTGATGGTCTGTATCTCTTTTTGGGGAGCTTTTTCTACAGTCTCCGCCTGTTTGTAGGGCAATGTAAACCAAAACGTAGATCCTTTTCCTATCTCTGATTCTACACCGATTTTACCACCCATATTATCAACAAGCGTCCGACAGATGGAAAGCCCGAGTCCTGTGCCTTGCGCAAATGAGTTCAGTTTGACAAAGCGCCCGAAGATACTATCCTGTTTATCTTGTGGAATACCGCAACCCGTATCAGCGACATAAAAATACAATTCATTATTTTCCCGTTTATATCCGAAGCGGATACTGCCTTGTTCGGTGAATTTTATGGCGTTTGTTATAAGATTGATGATTAACTGGGATAATCTGTTCTTTTCTATATGTGCGCAACAAGGTTCTTCGGGAGCTACAAACTCCAGTTTTACCTTGTCAGATTTGAGCTTTAACAGGCAGCTGTTTTCTAAGTCGCTCATCAAATCATTAATCTCTACATTGGAATAATTAAAATCCAGTGTTCCCGCTTCTATCTTGGATAAATCCAATATATCACTGATAAGTTGCAATAATAAAGTGTTGTTACTTTCGATGATACTCACATATTCCTGTTTCTCCTCTTCCTCCAGGGTAGAAGCCAGGATACCCGAGAAACCAACAATGGCATTAAGAGGCGTGCGTATCTCGTGGCTCATATTCGCCAGGAAAGCCGATTTCAGACGATTCGATTCTTCTGCGCGATTTTTGGCATTTACCAATTCCTGCTCCATCTTCTTTCGTTCGGTAATGACTAGTGAAGAACCTACCAAAGTCAACGGATCTCCCTTTTCGTCCCGGGTTTCAACGGCTGCCTGAGCTTCCACCCAGTCTATTCTATGAAGTCCCTTATGAGTGTTGACTATGCGATATTCTTCTTTTACCTTATTCGAACGACCTTCTATCAAGTCTTTGTAGGCTTGCTCCACCCGTGTCCGGTCTTCCTTGAATATTTTGGAGAAATATTGATTATCGGGCACTGCCAGTTGCTCCTCGGATACATCTTTTCCCAATGTGCTGAGTTCTATCGGTTTATTGATATCGCACAGGATAGTATGGCTTTGTAAGTCCCATTTCCAGGGTACGATATTAGCCACATCGAGAGACATGGAGAGCTTATTGTTGATAGTGCTTAGCTTTTGTTGCGCCCTGTGCAGTTCTGTACTATCCAAACAGAATACGTCAATAATATTACTGTGCTGTGTTCCTTTAAGTATCACGTCATAGAAAGTGTCGATTTTCTTGAAGTAATAAGGGAAAGTGATTGCCTTGTTTTCATCCAGTGCTTTCTTTATGAAATGCAGGAATTCCGGCATTGATTCTGGGAAAATCTCGCTTGCCTTTTTGCCGATCACATCTTCTTTGCGGAAGAAATTCTTTTCGAAATGCGCGTTGACTTTCCGGTAAATCAACTCGACAGGTATACCTTTTTCATCTGTGATAAGTTCTTCCTGCATGTAAAGAATAGGCATGTTGTTCACGAGGTTTTTGTAATTGGTCATGGCGTCTATTTCCTTCTGTTGCATTTTCTTTATGATATTCAGGCTACGGATACGATAAAAGAAAAATAAGGCAAGCAGAAAAATGAAAGTTAAAGAGCCTATGATGAAATATTGGTTCTGCTTCCAAAACGAAAGCGGTTTGTGCAGAAAAAATGTGTTCGGAGGACACATGGAAGGGGATAACCCTTTACGGAGTAATGTCGCGTAGTTGATGATGGGACGCCCATCTGACGGCATATAGAAAGGTAGTTCGCGAGCCTGTTTCCCTTGGCGGATAGCTGATATGGCATGAACTAATTCCTGATTATACCTTTTTTGATTATAAGTGTAACCGCCTATCATTCCTCCGTTTTCTTCGGTAATATCTGTCATGTTCAAAGTAAATATAGGGGCAATAGTTGTCACGATAAGTTTGTGGTCGTTGAATACTAACGACGTATTGTCGGCGAATTTCGCTTTATAAAACCAGGACGCAAATAATATGCCTGTTGTATGGCTGTCGACACGATACAGTGAGTCCAGTAATTGATTGGTAGTCATCTTTTGTGGCGTTAAAAACTGGTATTCGATCTGCGGATAGTTTGTTTTTAATTCGTCCTGAATGTCCAGGTTGTTACTTAAATTGATTTCCCGTTCGTCGCCAATGAATATAAATTTCTTGATACCGGGATTTATGTGATTGATTAATTGTACATTCTCGCGAAGATAAAGATTGGAATACAGGAAGACCATATTATACGGATCGGCGAACTGAGATGTCGGAATACGGTCGGCCAGTGCAATTTCTCTTTTCTGAAAGTAGGCTTCTTGTGGCCCCAGAAAGGCTTCTTCCGAACAGAGAATGATAGGTATGTCTCCCCAAAATTTTCTGTATTCATCTCTTAACGTGAATGCGGGACTTCCCAATAATACCAATAACTGAGGACGTGGCTGTGAATATTTTTGAGAAATCATATTTTCAAATTTCTCCAAAATAGAATCATTGTCTATCATCAGTGTATTCATATGTTCCGCGTACAACGCCAGTTGAGGATCTTTCTGCACATATTCTGATATGGTAGAAATCATCCGGCTACTCCACGGTGTGGATTCTGAATAAGAATTGATACATAAAATGTAATTAGGAATATCTATATGGTTCCTTTGGGCTTGGATAGATGACGCAGACAAGAAGCATAGCAAAAAGAGCCATAGGCATTTTCTTATATCCATGAGAAATGTTTGTTTGTGATATCTTTATTTTATGGTTTTTATTTTAGCAGTACAAATGTAGTGAAAAAACGGATTGAAAAACTATTTCTATGATTAATTTTGCCGGAATGCTTGTTTTAGTGGTTATTTTATCCCTTTTTTATGCTAAACCCGCTTTCTGCGAGTATTAGCATATCTTTTTTATCCGGCTGTATAGGGATGGGTAAACCAAAAGCGGCTGCCGGTTCCCAATTCGGATTCGACACCGATAGTGCCGCCAAGATGTTCGATAATACTTCTGCAAATGGACAATCCAAGTCCTGTACCCTTTGAAAAAGAATTGAGCTTGACGAAACGGTCGAATACCTTGTCTACTTTTTGGGGAGCAATGCCCATACCTGTATCTGTGACGGAGAATTCTATTTCCCCCGTATCTTCCTTGAAATGATATTCAAGAATAATCTGTCCTTTCTCTGTAAATTTGAGTGCGTTGTTTATGAAGTTCGTAATCACCTGCATCAGACGCTTCTTGTCTGTATGAATATAATATTCAGGCAAGTCGGGAGCCAGCAGGACAGGGACAAGCTTATCCTCTTTTATGTCATAATTGCGCATAATATCTTCGCAGAAGCTCTTGATGTCCAAATGATCCATTGTGAAATCGAGTGTACCCGCTTCTATCTTTGACAAGTCGAGAATGTCGGATATCAGTTGCAAGAGCAAATCCGTATTCTCTTGCATGATATTCACGTACTCCTGCCGTTCTTCTTTATTATCCGATTCGACCAAAAGGCTGGCGAAGCCGACAATCGCGTTTAACGGAGTGCGGATTTCGTGACTCATATTGGCAAGAAATGCAGATTTCAGCCTGTCCAGGTTTTCAGCTCTTTCCTTGGCTATTCTCAATTCTTCTTCTATCGTCTTCTGATGGTCAATATCGACACTGGTGATAACGTGTGCCATCTGTCCGTCTATCCAGGCAAATGCGGCACTGAACACACGAAACCAGCATTTGTCAAACGGGCGTTGGTAATCCCAGGAGTAAACTTTGGTAGGCAGGCCGTTTTCATCTATCAAATGTTTTTTAGGGCAGAACTCACATTCTCCTTTTTTGTCGGTATAAAGAGCTTCCCAACACTTCTTGCCTTTGAAATGTTTAATGCCGTCATAGGGGGCGGCCATAGATTCATTGGCATATAGCATGTCATGAGAATCGAAAGAGTTGACATAAATATCGACTCCCATATTGTTCATGATACTGCCTAAAGTCTTGCTCGCCCTCACTTCTCTTTCTTTATATTCGCGGACAGCAATTTCCTTAGACAGAGAATCTAGCAGAAGATGAATCATTTGCAACTCTTCATCCGTGAACGGATTTGTTTCTTTTCTGTCTGCAAATCCGACAAATCCGATGATTTTTCCTTCCGAATCTTTAAACTGTCGCACTAACAATGACTCTGCATTATAGAAGTCCATAATGGCAATGTCATCCGGAGAAGTATCTGTATTTCTATTGCTATAAAAAGGAGTATTCCTGTTCTTTGTATAGTTGATATGTTGTCTGGTCATCTCGTTTGTTTCAAAACGAGTCTTTAGGATATTATTCTCATTTCCAATCGTTTCCTTCAAATAGAAATAACGGAATCCGTCTGTCTGATACACGAATCCTCTTTTGAACCCGTAGTAATTGCAAATATCTGTCAGAGATTCAGTGACTTTCTTCTCTATGGATTCACAGCCGTTCAATCTTTCTAAAAAATGAAGTAAAAATGCATTAAAACCCTCTTTCTCTTTAATCATATATTTTTTTTAACGCCATTAATTTGAATTACCCTAGTTGAACGTCCCACTTTTTTCATAAAACTTCAAGCTGCTAATATACACACTTTTAGACTGCTAGATTTTTTATTTCGATATTTTATGATGTCTTGTTCTTCTTTATTTTGGCACGAAAAGGGAAGAGTAAGTTGAAGATAAGATTGGAAAGACGGATATATTCCAAGTGGCTGATGGTTCTTTGAATGTTTTTTTTTGAATATTATTTATGATTGCACTGTAATGTTCACTTTCTGGATGTCAATTTTTAAGTAATTGATTATTAGTGGGATATATTCTTTGATTTTCCTTTAAAACCAACGGGTCATTCCTTTTAAAGGAACGACCCGTTGCACACCGAGGAAGACATCGTTTCTTTTAAAGGAACGCATCACTCCATAGGCAGAGTTTATAAAATACTAATTTATGTCTATATTTTTCTGCTTCGTACTTGCTTTGTCTTACCTTACTTTAATGCTTCTATAACTTGCGGCAACATTGTCCAAATGGTATTTTCATCTTGTGCGGTATAGAAGTTGCCGTCTATCTCTGATTTTTCATCGGTAGCTGTTCCGTTCTGGATAGCCGGTTTGGCTAACGGGTGAACTGCCACTTTCTTACCTTTCGATATGCCTGTAAAGTCAAACATCATTGCGCCTGCACAGTGTCCAATCATTATTTTCCCCTTATCCCCAAAGGTTTTGATTACTTCCATTAAATCTATATTATAAGGTTTGTCCGCATTTTGTTGAAATACAGGTACGGCGTCTCCACAAGAGAAAACGAGCGCGTCAAATTCATCTTCGTGCCCCTTCAGATTGGCAATCACATCATCTGTTGTCAAGCTGATTCCCGAATTTGTTTTAATCTCTTTCGTATCCGATACGGCAAATACTTTATATGAAATGCCATTTTCGAAAAACGCTTCCAAGTATTGGAATAATCCACAACCGTTTACCGGATTCATTGCTAAAACTGCTACTTTCTTTGCCATAATCATAATTATTTAAAATGAAACAATAGTTATTATTAGTAAGTTTATTACTTTTGTGATGCAAATGTATCTTCCTTTGTGGAGAAAAGCAAGAACGCACCTCTGAATAAGGAAGTTACATGGAAGTAACTATTGCTGTAAGTCAACTAAATACAAAACGTTAAAAGATGAAAAACTTTCACCCGACAGGAAATTGCCCTGTAAGAGATGTACTCAGCCGCTTGGGAGACAAGTGGTCGATGCTGGTGCTTATTACTTTGAATGCAAACGGAACTATGCGTTTCAGTGATATTCATAGGACAATAGAGGATGTTTCTCAGAGAATGTTGACGGTAACTCTCCGTACACTTGAGTCCGACGGATTGGTAGAGCGGAAAGTGTATGCGGAAGTACCTCCTCGGGTGGAATATAGCTTGACGGATACGGGAGGAACTCTGATTCCTCATATTGAAGGATTGGTTGGATGGGCCTTGGAGAATATGGATACTATTTTAGAACATCGGCAAATAGATGTATAGCGTTCATTATTTTTTATTGAATATCAAATCAAGTCCTTGGGAACGATAAAATTCAAATCGGGTATCACTTGAAATGAGTGGTAAATGCTCGGTGATGGCATGGGCGATAATAACGTGGTCGGATGGGTCTTTATGTCCTTGTGCTTCATTGATTTCTAATCGTGCATAAGTCTGCATATGTTCTTTCTTCAGGGGAAGTATTTTGATGTAGAGCTCCTTTTCAATTGAAGTGACCATTGCTTCTACTGATTTCCAGCGTTTGGAACATAAACCTTTATTTCGGTATCCTACAATTAATTCGCGGACAGATTCTGCACTCATATAAAGTACCGTGTCAGGCTCCTGTAGTATAGCTGTTACATCACGGTCTAACGAGTCTCTGTCAATCACTGCATAAACAAAGATATTAGTATCTATCAAATATCTCATTTATAGTAAGAATTTAGGGTCGTTTACTATGAGGCTTCCCTTTAGTTTGCCAAGTGCTTCCCATGTCTTATTTACTTTCTTTTTCTTCGACCTCTGCACTTTGACTTTCTTTTCTTCTGGTATTTTCTTTTCTTCTTTCATAATTCTATTATTATTAGTGTATCACATTTCCGTAGACAAAGATAATCTATTTATTCCAAATATCAGGATAAGTTTCGTTAAAGTAGAGTCTGGTATTTTAGTTTTTTATATCTTTATGGCAAACTAGATAATATGGAGATAAAAAAAGTAATTTCAGATAAGAAAGAATTCCTCGAACTGTTACTCTTGGCTGATGAACAAGAGGATATGATAGACCGGTATTTGGAGCGTGGCGATATGTTCGTCCTGTATGACGATAGATTGAAAGCTGCCTGTGTGGTAACTCGTGAAGGGGAAGGCATTTATGAAATCAAGAATATTGCTACTGTTCCTTTTTTCCAACGTCAGGGATACGGGAAACGTTTGGTTGAATTTCTATTCGAGTACTATCAGGACAAGTGTACTGAAATGTTAGTTGGTACGGGAGATGTGCCTTCTGCCATATCTTTCTATGAACATTGCGGTTTTACTATTTCCCACCGTATAGAGAATTTCTTTACCGACAATTATGACCATCCGATTTATGAAGAAGGTGAGCTGTTGACGGATATGGTATATCTGAAAAGAACATTTTGATACTATCATAAAAAAGAGTCTTGAACTATCCGTATATTGGGGTAAAAAGAAAGATGTGTTAGTTTATATTATCATATAGACTGGCGTGCTTATCAATGCACTTCTATTCTGTAAAATTAGGTTGTTTTATTCTTACAACTGAATGCTCCACTATTAATAAACTTGATTTCTGTTTATAATAAACTTTTGGATAGTTTATTATAAACGGTATCAGAGTTTATTAAAAACTATTTTCTGCGTTTTTCGGGAATAGATTAAATTGTTTAAGTAAAAATGTAAACAAAATAGGGTAATAATCGTTAGACTATTACCCTATACCATATTTGTTCTGATACTAAAATATATCAGTTTAAATGCTGTTTATGTATCTATTTTTCTTATATTACTCATGCTGTTTATCACTTTTATTTCTTCAAAGATACAAAATAAAAAGTCGTTTGTCAAGTGTTTCGAAAGAAAAGCGGATTATTCATTGAACCAATCAATTTTCTTGGAGAAATACATTACCATTGCCAGGATAATAAATAATCCCAAGCTGCCTGCCAACAGAGCGAAAGTCTCTAATTGGATAAGGACAAATATATAAAGATAGAGCACTCCCAATAATCCGGACATGATTAATGACGGCTTCTTTCTCTTGGTGATGCCGAACATATATCCACCTGTCAGTATGATAGTCAGTGCGGCAGATAACAGATAAGCAGGGTTGAAACCGATGTGTTCGGAGAAGGAGAGGAGCAGACTGTAAAATAGGCAGAGTGCCAATCCCACTAACAAGTACTGTAAAGCATGAATACGGGTTTTATTCATAATTTCAGTGAAGAAGATAACTCCGAATGTCAACAGGATAATCAGGATAGCATACTTGGCGGAACGCATGGATTGCTGATACTGCTCTACCGGAATCTTGAAGTTAACGCCGAAACTGGAATTATCTATATCTTTGATATTGGAATTGGTATAGTCAATCATTACTTGTGAGTAGTTCCGGTTCAAGTTCAGGACTTGCCATTGTGCCGAAAATTCTTTCTCGGTAATATCCCGGTTATTGGGTAAATAGCTTCCTGTAAAGCTCGGTGTGTTCCAATTGGCTTTCAAGTCGACACGGGTTGTCTTGCCCAGTGGGATGAAGTTTATGGATTGCGAGCCTTTCAGCTTGATTTTTACTTCGTAAGGCAGTTTCTTGTTGTTCTTCAGTTCCGATAAATCCGCAATGGCGTGTACACCTGTATTATCAATCCCTCTGTTATCCATTCCCGGTTCAAATACATAGACGGAATCTCCGAGAGTGATACTAATCTGTTCGCTGATACCACGCATATCGGTCAGGTTCAGACAAATGGCGGCTCTGTCGAATTGCAGCTGACCCATATCTATTCTGCTCTTTAGCAGTTCTTCCGAACTGAAAGAACCTTTCAGAGTCAGTTCCGATTGGTACACATTGACTTCGTAGAGACTTCTTTTCAGGATTTCCGTCTTTAGTTGTCCGTTAATCAAAAGCTCGTCGGGAAAGAGTATCAGGTCTTTGATTGACACTTTCTTTTCTCCGTTGTTCTCTGTAACCATTGGGTATTGGATATTCAGATAAGGGCCGGTGATAGTCTGTGCGAGACTCCATTTCTCACTTACCTCGTTAATTGCTTCTTCCTGCGTGCGTCCCCGTTCGGAAATAAGATTTTCAATCATGAACATAGGAATCATCAGGAGAAGGATTAATCCCCCGATAATGACCACCTTGATTGTTTTGGAGAAACGGTGAAGGCATCCCATAGGTTGCTGTGCCTGTTGCTCGTTTGAATTTTCATTGAAACCGTCCATAAGCTGATAGTGTTTAGATGAATGAATTATTTTGATTTTAGAAATTGCTCCAGAGCTTCAATATGAGATTTGAAAGCTTCCCTGCCTTGCGGAGTTGCTTGAAAGGCAGTCCGCGGCTTTCGTCCGACAAAACTTTTGTTGCATACGATGTATCCCAGTTCTTCCAGCGCACGGGTATGGCTGGCAAGGTTACCGTCGGTCAATGCAAGCTGTTCTTTCAGAAAATTGAAATCAGCTTCCTCATTTACCATCAGAACAGCCATAATACCCAGTCGTACCTTGCTTTCGAATGCTTTATTAATATATTGGAATGATTCTATCATTTATGATTTCTTTCTTTCGTAATGTAAATAGAACAATATGCCATAGAGGATATGGAAACCACCGAAGCCTATCGTCCAGAATAGCAGTGAATGACCTGCCCAAAAGCAGTCGACAGCACCCAGACAGATGAAAGCATAGCCCAACCATGCCACGCTGGAATAGGTAAATTTGGATACATTGACCAACGCCAGTCCATAAAATAGAAGCATGACGGATGCCAGAATATCGTAATACTCGTGCATCAGGATAGAAATACATACAATGCCACCGGCCAACATCGGAAGGGAAAAATTCCATAATGCCCGATAGGTGAGCCGGCTGAAAAACTTCTGTCCTGTCTTTTTTGATTTACAATAGGACAGTATTCCGGCAGTGACGGCGGCGGCTATCAGTACCGACAGGGCTATGATAGCCATTAATTCCAATGCGACGATTAAATACGTGTCCGGTGTGATAACTTGTGTCGCGATGTACGCGCCGGCCAGTGCGTAAATGCCTGCCAGGATTGCGGCGAGCCCGCTGACAGAGATAAACTTTGAGGACTTTTCCATCAACTCTTTTATCTCAAAAACCGATTCTAATGCTTTATTTTTATTCATATTAAAAGTACTTTGTAGTGCAAAGTAAAATAAAACATTTAAAATGAACAAGATTTTATCTGATTATTTCAATAAACAGGTTCAAAAAAGAAGTTGGATAGATATTTCTCTATTCGGCTGCATTGGAATAGTCATAAATCTAAAAAAAAATTGCTATCCCGTTCAATTTGTCATTGAGTGAGGGATAGCAACTCGTATTATAATTCTAACAATCTATTCTTTTTATCAGAATACGGAATAAAAGGCGATTTATAAAGTTACGCCTGTCTTGAAGATAGCAATTTCGCGATACCCTTTCTTTTCGTTATTAACGAACTCACCGCTTGCCACTTTGATAACGTAATCAATGAAGTGCTCGCAAGTCTTCTCCATCGGTTCGTTCTCAACGATAACCCCTGCATTGAAGTCAATCCATCCCGGTTTGTTTTTAGCCAAAGTCGAGTTGGTGGAAATCTTCATGGTCGGGACAAAAGTGCCGAATGGCGTTCCGCGTCCGGTTGTGAAAAGTACCATGTGGCATCCGCTTGCCGCAAGAGTAGTGGCTGCAACCAGGTCATTGCCCGGAGCAGAAAGCAGGTTAAGCCCTTTCTTCTGCAAACGTTCGCCGTAAGGCATTACGCCGGATACATAACTCTTTCCGCATTTCTGCGTACATCCCAACGCTTTTTCTTCCAATGTAGAGATACCACCGGCTTTGTTTCCCGGAGACGGGTTTTCGCCGACAGGCTCTCCATGTGACAGGAAGTATTCCTTGAAGTCATTAATCAGATGTACAGTCTGCTCGAACAAGTCTTTGTTTTCGCAACGGTTCATCAGGATTGTTTCCGCACCGAACATTTCGGGAACTTCCGTCAATACGCTTGTGCCACCCTGTGCAATCAGGAAATCGGAGAACATGCCGAGCAACGGGTTTGCCGTAATACCGGAGAAACCATCGGAACCACCACATTTCAGGCCTACACGAAGTTCGGACAAAGGAACATCGGTACGCTCGTCTTTAGATGCTTTCGCATATAAATCACGCAGGATTTCCATTCCTTCTTCGTATTCGTCGCCTACTTTCTGAGTGACCATGAACTTCACGCGGTCTTCATCATACTCGCCCAGAAATTCGCGGAATACATCCGGCTGATTGTTCTCGCATCCCAGACCTACTACCAACACTGCACCCGCATTAGGATGAAGCACCATGTCACGAAGAATCTTCTTCGTATTCTCGTGGTCGTCACCGAGTTGTGAGCAACCGTAGTTGTGCGGGAAAGCGACAATGGCATCCACGCCTTTGCCTTCCGTTTCGCGGCGCAGCCCTTCGGCCAATTGTCCGATGATGCCGTTTACGCAACCCACAGTCGGGATAATCCATATTTCGTTTCTAATACCTACGTCACCGTTTTTGCGGCGATACCCTTTGAAGGTAAGGTCTTTGCGGGCGATATCCAAAGAAACCTGAACCGGGTTGTAGGTATATTCCAACAATCCGGCGAGGTTGGTCTTGATGTTCGTTTCGTTCATCCAGTCACCCTGTTGTCTGGCCATCAAGGCATGACCGATGGGGTAACCGTACTTGATTACATTTTCACCCTCTGCAAAATTCTTCAATGCGAATTTGTGTCCGGCGGGAATGTCTTCGTTCAATGTAATCTCAATGCCATCTACAGAGAGATGCTCTCCTGCCGGGAGGTTAACAATGGCAACGGCAACGTTGTCGGCAGGATTAATTCTTAAATACTTTGTTTCCATGTAATGTACTTGTAAAGTTGTATTTCGTTGTTATTTGCTATGGTAATAGTCAATTGTTTCTACTGTCAACAAGTCGATAGGCATATAGTTGATGCAAGTGACCTCTTTTTTGAAGATGAGGTGGTCGCAAAGAGCTTTTATACCGTTGGCGCCTTGTAGTTCCGGTTGCTGGGCAATGAGGAAGGAGACATTTCCTTCTTTCAGGCAGGTGACATTCCGTTCCAGAAGGTCATAGCCTATCAGATTGAAATCTTTCTTTCCGCGACTTTGCAGGTATTCGCCGACAATGTAGACTTTGGAGTTGAAGGTGATTCCGTTCTTCACCGTCGGGTGGGCACGGAAGAATTCATCCAGCATCTCGTTGTCTTCGTCGTTGCGTTCGGCATGCAAGTCGAGCTCCAGTATATTACAAGACGGATGATGCTCTTCCATGTACTGCCTGAAACCGATTTCTCTGTTCTCTTGCTGATTGGAACCTACAATACCTTCATGTATTTTACGGAAAATGACGATTTCCTTCTCGTCCCGTGCCAGTAGCATCATCATCCGTGCGGCAAAGTATCCGCTTTGGCGTGAGTTCTGACCGAAGAAGGCGAGGGGAGGAACATCCTTGATATTTGAGTCTATATATATATAAGGTATATCCAGTGCCTGCAACTGATCCGTGAATCCCTTTGTATATTGGGGAGCGGTAGGAGCTACCATGACTCCGTCAGGCTGAAGCTTCAGAATCGCTTCACTGGCATCGACAAACGAATGATAGTCGTACGGGTCGTAATAGTTGATTTTCACCGAAGTGTTGAAATCCGAATAGGTGGCGATAGCTTCATGGATACCCGACTCAACGGCTGTCCAGTATTCGCCTTCCAGGTGTTCCGGCAAAAGACAGATAAACGTATATTTCTTGTTGGATGCCAGGGCGCTGGCGTACATGTTGGGCTGATAGTCGAGTTGCTTCAGGATTTCCTCCACGCGTTTTTTGCTTGCTTCCGATACTCCGCTGCGTCCGTGAATGACGCGGTCTACCGTTCCCACTGATACATCCGCCAAGCGGGCGATGTCTTTGATTCTAATCCTTTCGGGCAATTTATTCATACGATAACCTTATTTATATAGGTATATGTGCTCGCACACAATAATAATCTTAATATTTTCGATACAAATATATAACAATTTTTGTAATTACGAAAATTGTTGTATCTTTGTGCCCGCACACGAAAGGTATGCAGTGTTAACCTTTTGATGGTTTAATGGTCATGTTATCAGTGTGTTAACCCTAAAAATAGGGCTAAAATGATAAATTGAAAGTTCATAATATTAATAACTTAGAAATTAAAACATAAAATTATGGGAAAGAAAGTCGTTACGTTAGGCGAAATCATGCTTAGATTATCAACTCCGGGTAATACTCGTTTTGTTCAATCTGACTCTTTTGATGTAGTATATGGTGGTGGAGAAGCGAACGTTGCAGTGAGCTGTGCCAACTACGGACATGAAGCTTATTTCGTAACTAAATTGCCGAAGCACGAAATCGGACAGTCTGCTGTTAACGCATTGCGTAAATATGGTGTGAAGACAGACTTTATTGCTCGTGGGGGCGACCGCGTAGGTATCTACTATTTGGAAACAGGTGCTTCTATGCGTCCTAGCAAGGTTATTTATGACCGCGCTCATTCTGCAATTGCCGAAGCCGATGCTGCTGACTTCGACTTTGACGCTATCATGGAAGGTGCTGACTGGTTCCACTGGTCTGGTATCACTCCGGCTATCTCTGACAAGGCTGCCGAACTGACCCGTCTGGCTTGCGAAGCTGCAAAACGTCACGGTGTAACTGTTTCTGTTGACTTGAACTTCCGTAAGAAACTGTGGACTAAAGAAAAAGCGCAGTCTATCATGAAACCGTTGATGCAGTTTGTAGACGTATGTATCGGTAACGAAGAGGACGCAGAACTTTGTCTGGGATTCAAACCGGATGCTGACGTTGAGGCAGGTCACACGGATGCTGAAGGCTACAAAGGTATTTTCCAGCAGATGATGAAAGAATTCGGATTCAAATATGTCGTTTCTACATTGCGCGAATCTTTCTCTGCTACTCACAATGGCTGGAAAGCTATGATTTACAACGGAGAAGAGTTCTATACTTCAAAACGTTATGATATTGACCCGATTATCGACCGTGTAGGTGGTGGTGACTCATTCTCAGGTGGTATCATCCATGGTTTGATGACTAAGCCTAATCAGGGCGAAGCTCTTGAATTCGCTGTAGCCGCATCTGCTTTGAAGCATACTATCAATGGTGACTTCAACCTTGTTTCCGTAGAGGAAGTTGAAGCATTGGCTGGTGGTGACGCAAGCGGTCGCGTACAGAGATAAGGAGATAAGTTGAGAGTTGAAAATGGAGAGTTGAGAGTTTGAAAAATCAATTCATTTAAAATAGTAAATAATAAAATGGCAAAATTTGATAAAATAGCCGTATTGAATAAAATCGGCTCTACAGGAATGGTTCCTGTATTCTATCACAAAGACGCAGAAGTTGCAAAGAAAGTAGTAAAGGCTTGTTATGATGGTGGTGTTCGTGCTTTCGAATTCACAAACCGTGGTGACTTCGCGCAGGAAGTATTTGCTGAAATCGTAAAATTCGCAGCAAAGGAATGTCCTGAAATGGCAATCGGTATTGGTTCTATTGTTGACCCGGCTACTGCTGCCATGTACTTGCAACTGGGTGCTAACTTCGTAGTAGGCCCGTTGTTCAATCCTGAAATAGCTAAGGTATGTAACCGTCGTTCGGTAGCTTATACTCCGGGTTGTGGTTCTGTATCCGAAGTCGGGTTCGCTCAGGAAGTAGGTTGCGACCTTTGCAAAGTATTCCCGGGTGACGTTTATGGAACTAATTTCGTAAAAGGCCTGATGGCTCCGATGCCATGGTCTAAGCTGATGGTGACCGGTGGGGTGGAACCTACAAAAGAAAACCTGACTGCATGGATTAAAGCCGGCGTATTCTGCGTAGGTATGGGCTCTAAACTGTTCCCGAAAGATAAGGTGGTAGCAGAAGACTGGGCTTATGTAACTGCAAAATGTGAAGAAGCTCTCGGTTATATCGCTGAAGCTCGTAAATAAGACTAGAGGGCGAAAGCCATCTATATAAGAAAGGGGGCTGATGCGACAGCCTCTTTAAAATATGCCTCGAAGGGTTAGTTAGTTTAGTTAGTAAATGAGGCATATTTTCATTTTGTTTAAAGGTGTTTAAAGGGGATAGGCCATCGGAATGAGCGACTCATTCCGGTGGCTTGTTTTGTTTCTATTATTTTCTATAGTGGGATATTGATATTTTTCTATAAATGACTAGTTGGGGAGAAAAAGTGCGCAAAAACATTGTTTATAACATCACTTTTAGTAACTTTGCTTAAAATATTCTTTTTTTACGAACAAATTGTCATGCCGAAAGAATTAAAGGATAATAGCAGGATAGTAAAAGCGCTGAAAGAAGGAGACCAATCTGCTTTTGAATTTGTTTACAAAGCATATTGCTGTCCGTTGCGTGCCTATGCGTTTAAAATCCTGCAAGACAAAGAATCGGCTTGTGAAGTTGTGCAGGATATTTTTATGGCAGTTTGGTTAAATCGCAAGACTTTGGATGAGAATAAATCGCTTCGATGTTATTTACTAAGGGCGGTTCATAATAATTCTCTTCGGCTATTGCAGTTGGAGGAAGCGCGCCGGATGCGTGAAGATAAGGCAATGTGGGAATTGAATCAGGTGGATGGAGAGTCATCGGAAATAATGCATAGGGTGAAAAGACTGATGCATTCTATAGAGCGGTTGCCGGAACGAAGTCGGAAGGTGCTTCGGATGAGTTATTGGGAAGAGAAGAAGAATGCTGTTATTGCGGAAGAGCTGTCTATATCTATTCGTACGGTAGAAACAATTCTGTATAAAGCCAAGAAGAAATTGAGGGGCGAAATAGATAAAATAAGTTTTTTCTAAAAAAATCCTTTTGGGAAGTACGTGATTTCTGTACTTGCTGTATATATATAGTATATCATTTAATTAATATACTATGAATATGAAGTATAATATACCCAAACGGGAAATTGGAGAAGATGAGACTGAGTTATTGGAACACTTGTGGGCACATGAGGTTGAATCTTCTGATAGTGATGTTTCTTTGGATACAGATTTTGAGGAACTGCAAAAACGGATTCGTCGTAAAACTAACGCAAGGCGCAGAAACCGGATAGTAACGGGAGGAGGCATAGCTGCTGTCTTGATGATTTTTTTCTTTATTCTTCATGCGAACTTGGAGGTTGTCCCCACTTCGGAGGCCATAGCACAGTTGCGTGAGCTGGGGGTGACAATTGATGACAGCCAGGTGATTCTTACAATGGATGGCGAGCAATACATTTCTTTGGACAGTGCCGCCTCTATCCAGCATATATCAGATAATATTTCATTGCATACTTCTGAAGGAGAAAAGCTTGCTTTGACAGGAAAACGTATGCTTAAGTTGGAAGTTCCTGCCGGTAAACATTTTCAGATGACTTTGTCGGACGGTACGCAAGTATGGCTTAATGCATCTTCTTCATTAGAATATCCGGCTTCTTTCGAGGGTAAAAAGGAACGTCGGGTGAAACTTGTCGGTGAAGCTTTTTTTGAGGTAAAGCGTGACGAGGAGATGCCCTTTTATGTTGAAGTGGGAGCCAATGAATCCATTCGGGTGCTGGGGACAAGTTTTAATGTAAATGCTTACCCGGAAAGTAAAGAACATGTTACTACCTTATTATCCGGAAAAATAAGTTATTCTTTTCATCAGGAACAGGAGGCTATTGTTCTGGCTCCCGACCAACAGGTTACATTGGATTGCAGCAAGGGGAAAACAGAGGTTGCCCATGTGGATGCATCAGCTTTTGTTGCTTGGAAAGATGGGTGGATTTATTTTGAGGACGAGTGTCTGGAAACTCTGGCTTTGCGTTTATCCCGTTTGTATGGCATACGGATTGAAGTGGATGATCGTTTGAAATCCTGTGCCTTTTCCGGTAAGATAAGTTATGAGCGTGGGGTGGATTATATTACCCGTCTGATGGCTGAAACTGCCGGAATAGTGTGTCAGGTAGAAGATGGGGTTATCAAACTGAAGTAATATGAATCATAGTATATTTATGAAAAAAAGAGGATTGGACTGGAGGAAGTTTATTTTGCTTTTCATTCTTTGTGGATGTTATCAAGTGCTTCATGCCCAGCATAAAGTGAATTTACAGTTGAAAAGAGCTACTGTTACCGAAGCGTTGAAGAAAATGAGTGCTGCAACGGGGTATGAATTCTTTTATAATTCGAAGCAGTTGGCGGAGTGTACCAAAAGGGTAGATGCCCATTTTCGAGAGGTTCCTTTGACACAAGCATTACAGGAAGTTCTATCCGGTACGGATTTTACCTTTAAGACTGAAAACCGGACAATTGTGATTTTGCGGCGTTCTGTTTCGGAAGAGAAAAAGCCGGTTGAGAAAAAAGAGATTGAGATACGCGGGAAGGTGGTGGATGCTGCAGACCATTCGCCTATGATTGGAGTAACGGTAGTTGTAGGCGATGCATTGGGAGGGACTGCCACAGACTTAAATGGCGAGTTTGTCCTGACACTTCCGGTAGACGGTTGTGATATAAGCTTTTCCTTTGTAGGTTATGAATCGCAAATAAAGCATTTTAACGGTAAGAATGCAGCTATGTTGTCACATATTGTCATGCACCAGAAACTGATGGAGATTAATGATGTGGTGGTTACCGGTATCTATCAGCGTAAGAAGGAGAGTTTCACCGGAGCTTCCACTACTTTTAAAGGAGATGAATTGAAATCGGTGGGTTCACAAAATGTCATTCAAAGTTTGAAAACGCTCGACCCTTCTTTCAAGATAATGGAAAACAATCAGTTCGGTTCTAATCCGAATCGTATGCCGGATATTGAGATTCGTGGCAAAAGCAGTGTGATGGGGCTTAAGGAAGAGTATGGAACCGATCCCAATCAGCCGTTGTTTATTTTGGATGGCTTCGAGACAACATTGGAAACGGTGATGAATCTTAATATGAACCGTGTGGCTTCCGTAACCATTTTGAAAGATGCGGCTTCTACGGCCATTTATGGTTCTAAAGCTTCCAATGGTGTGGTTGTTATTGAGACGAAAGCACCGGCAAAAGGACGACTGCAACTCTCTTATAAAGGCGATTATGGAGTGACTGTGGCAGATTTGACAGATTACAATCTGATGAATGCCCGTGAAAAATTAATGTTTGAAGATCGGGCTGGAATATATAAGAATAAGGCAGGCAGCCCTTTTGACCAGATACGGTTGGATAGTTTGTATAATGCTCGTTTGCGTAATATAGCCCGCGGAGTAGATACGTACTGGTTGAGCGAACCTATTCGTACAGGCTTTACCCATAAGCATAATTTGTATGCTGAAGGAGGAGAAGAAAAGATTCGTTATGGAATAGGGCTGAGTTTCGGACAGGTACAGGGTGTCATGAAGGGTTCCGACCGACAGACGATAGGAGGAAATTTAGATTTAATCTATCGTACAGGGAAATTCCAGTTCAGTAATAAACTGACGATTGATTATGTACATACCAATGACCCGTCTGTCTCTTTCGAAGAGTATGCACAAGCGAATCCTTACTACGAGAAGTACGGCGCAGATGGGAAAATAAACAAGTACTTATATTATCCTTCGTCCGGAATTGACGATTTTCCGGTGGCCAATCCTTTATGGAATGCGCATTTGAATAATTATGATAAGGGTGAGGAATTCGGGTTTACCAATAATTTTATTATAGAGTGGTTTGCTACGCATGATTTTCGCGTAAGAGCCAAGTTTGGTATGACAAAGAATGATATCACCCAAGACACGCGTCTTTCTCCGCAACATTCACAGTTTGATGATGTGGGAGAAAATGAGAAAGGATTGTTTACTCATTCGCTGACAAAGAGTATGGTATATGAAGGGGATTTTGCCGCGACGTTTGGTAAACTTTTCGCAGACAAACATATGGTGAATGCCGTAGCGGGCTTTAATTTCAGTAGTAATAAGAATACAATGAACGGTTATTCGGCAAATGGTTTTACGGAAGATCAGTTTGCTGCTCCTTCCTTTGCCAATGGCTATCCCGATGGCGGAAAACCGAAATACCGTGAGAATCAGAAACGTGCGGCCAGTTTCTATATCAATGGGGGATATGCGTATGATAACCGTTATTTGCTGGATTTCAATTATCGTAACGATGGTGCATCGATGTTCGGAACGGACAATCGTTTCAGGAATACGTGGTCGATAGGTTTGGGATGGAATATGCATAATGAGGGATTCATGAAGAATAACGATTTAATCCAGTTACTGAAGCTGAGAGCTTCGGTCGGTAATCCCGGTAATCAGAATTTTGCGGCCTATCAGGCTTATTCTACCTATATGTTTAACGGATGGATGACCAACGTGTTCGGGACAGGTGTTATCCTTAATGCTTTGGGCAATAAGGAACTGGCATGGCAGGAGACTATTAACTATAATATCGGAACTGACCTGAGCATGTGGGGTAACCGTTTGAATGTTACGTTCGATTATTATTGGAAAAACACCGATCCTTTATTGGCAATCATTACCACTCCCGGTTCGATGGGAGTAAAAAGCATGGCAATGAATGCCGGCACACAGAAAACCCGGGGGTGGGAAGCGACAGTCAAGTTTTCTCCCGTTTATATGCCCGAACAACGTATTAACTGGAACATTAGTGTGAATGCAACACATGCGACAGCAAGTTATGCGAATATAGGCAACTCGTTCAGTGCTTTGAATGAGAGCGGCAGGGCTTCGTTGGCAGGCACTGTCCGCTATTATGACGGTGGTAGCCCGACTGCTATATGGGCGGTACGCTCGGCTGGAATCGATCCTGCTACCGGCAAGGAGTTGTTTATTAAAAAAGACGGTTCTTATTCGTTCAGTTATGATGTAAGTGATGAAGTGGTGGTAGGGGATACCGAACCGAAACTGGAAGGTGTATTTGGAACCACTTTTTATTATAAAGGATTTAGTCTCGGCTGTTATTTCCGTTATCAGTTAGGAGGGCAGGTGTTCAATACTTCATTGTTCCAGAAAGTCGAGAATATTGGTACGGAAGAGGTGTATAACAATCAGGATAAGCGTGCTTTGTACGACCGTTGGTCGGAGTCGAACCGCGAAGCACAGTTTAAAGGGGTTTCGTTAGTACAGAAAACGGATAAATCGTCTCGTTTTGTGATGGACGAAAATACACTTAGTTGTGAGTCGGTGAATGTCGGCTATGAGTTTACACAGAGTTTTGTCAAGAGAATCGGATTGTCGGCATTGACCTTGCAGGCGAATATGAATGATTTGTTCCGTTGGTCGACCGTTAAAAATGAAAGAGGTATCGACTATCCGTTTGCGCGTACCGTCTCTTTTTCGATAGGAGCTACTTTTTAGAATGTAATAAACTGGAATAATAATGAAACGAATGATGAATAATAGAAAAATATATATTGCGGTAGCCTGTTGTTTCCTTTTCTTGTTTAGCGGATGCAGTGGATGGTTGGATGTGAAACCTTACGATCAGATATCGGAAGAAGAATTACTGTCTTCCGAAGAGGGATTCTTCAAACTTCTGAACGGGGTATATATCGAATTGAACCATGAAGCCTTGTATGGTAGTGCCCTTTCTGTAGAAATGGTTGAAGTTATGGGAGGGGCCTATGCTATCGGTACGGACAATATGGTATGGGGTAATTACAAAGATTTGAGTAACTATGAATATGGTACGGACTATTGGCGTTCGCGGCTGAGTGCCACATGGGATAAAGCCTATTCATTAATTTTGAACTGTAATAAAATTCTGGAGAATCTGGAAGGGAATGAGGCATTGTTTACTGACGATAATTATGGGATTGTCCGTGGGGAAGCACTGGCATTGAGAGCCATGCTTCATTTTGATATGTTACGTTTGTTTGGCCCCGTATATTCACGGGATAAAGAAAAAGCAAGTATTCCTTACTATACATCGCAGAAAAATATCCCGGAGAGTCCGCTTCCTGCTGTAGAGGTTGCCCGGAATATTGTAGCCGACTTGAAAGAGGCGCGTATTCTCCTTGCGTACGACCCGATTATAACAGAAGGCACGATGATGAGTAGCGATATAAATTCTTCCGGCAATTTTCTGCGTTACCGTGCGTTGCGTTTGAACTATTACGCAGTGACCGGTTTGTTGGCACGTGTATGTTTATATACAGGTGACAGGGAGGGAGCTTTTAATTATTCGACAGAAGTAATCAAAGCGGCCAACAACGGAACATTTCCTTTCGTGGATAAAAGTCTGGTGATTGGCTCGCCGGAAGATCCCGACAGGATTTTCTCGTCCGAAGTCATCTTTGCGTTGTCTCATTCCAATCGTAACTTGTTGTTTAAAAATTATTACGACCCTGCCCGTTTGCCGGGTTGTGTGTTCAGAATGGAGACCGATTGGATGAATAATTATATTTATGGTGGAGGAATTGCTACTGGAGGGAATCAGGACGATTATCGCAATCAGGTGAACTGGACGGCTGTCGGTGCCAACAAATACTTCTACAAGTATTCGGATATGGCTGCTGTCGGAAAGATAGAGAATACCATGATTCCTATGCTGCGTCTTGGCGAAATGTATCTGATAGCTACGGAAAGCCAGTCGGATAACTTGGCTGCGGGGATTTCATATCTCAATACCCTTCGTAAGTATCGGGGTATATCCAATTTGCAGACTCTCAACCGGGATATGCTTATTTACGAATATATCCGTGAGTTGTATGGGGAAGGGCAATTGTTCTTTTTGTACAAACGTTTATTCTCCCGGATCTACTACTCTGCAACACCCAATAAAAATCCGGAGCCGAGTGATGAAATATTTATCGTGCCTTTGCCCGATTCGGAGACGGAGAACTGATTAATAACGAAAATGTAGAAAGAAAATGAAAAAGATACTTTATGCAAGTCTGTTGGCTGCGGTGGCGTTGAGTGCTTGTGATGAAAGAGTTCCGGCGGCTTTTGAAGAGATTGACGGTATTTACTTTAACAACCGTGCCAATATATCCTCTTCCAGTGCATTACTCGACAATGTCAATCGGACCTTTGTGTATGAAAATACGGATGAAATGGAAGTGCCGGTAAAAATTCAGTTATTGGGTCGTCCTGTGTCTCATGCGCGACCGATAGAGTTGCGTGTCACTTCGGAAGATGCAGTAGAAGGAGTAGATTATACATTACCGGATAAGGCGGAATTACCTGCCGGAGCTACATTCTTGAACTATACCGTTGTCCTTAAAAGAACCCCTCGATTGAAGGAGGAAGCTAAGACAATTGCATTGGAGATATTGCCGAATGCTTGTTTCTCATTACCGGTGCCGGAAGAAGTACAGGTGAATGGAGATACCATTTCCACGTTGTGTTTCCGCATTATTTATTCCGATATGTTTGTTGCTCCCCCCTCAGCGTGGGAGAAAGGGCTGATAGGGGAATTTTCGCAGCAGAAATTCGAACTGATATGCAAGGTCTTGGATATTGCACCGTCGGATTTCAATGATGCATCCAAGATAACGTTTTCCATGCAATTGTTTATCTACTCTGAGATGACGGAGTATGTTGCCCGGGAGGTTGCCAAACGTGACCGGGGGGAAGAGTTTGATAAAGACGTACTGGATATTAAAACCGGGGAACCGTTAAGTTTTCGAGATACAAGTAATAATTGAGAAAGATGAGACTGAAAAAGATTATATATGTAAGCCTGTTCTCCTTGGGGGCGATGGCTTGTGCAGAGGATAAGGGAAATTATGATTATCACGAACTGGCCGAACTTGAAATTTCGGGCGTAGAGGATAATCTTTCCGTACTCACGTATGAACATTTGCGGCTGAATCCTGACTTAGGGGTTGCAGCCCGGCCGAAAGACCAATATGAGTATGAATGGAAGGTCATCAACCAGGATGAGAGTAACGAAGTGACCCTCATCGGAGAAAACCGGAATTTGGATTATCAGGTAGAACTTGCCGCAGGTATCTATACATTGTATTTTACCGTGAAAGAAAAAGACTCCGGGCTTTATTGGCAGAAAAATTACCAACTGACCGTGAGTGATACAACGACCGAAGGCTGGATGGTGCTTTGTTCTGACGGTGGTCGGGCGCGTTTGGATATGGTTTCTACGGTGACGGGGGAGACCTACGCTGACCTTTTGAAGAGCAACAAAGATATGCCCGAATATCAGGGACCGCGCAAGATACAATGGTTGTCCAAATACGCAGCTCAGGATTCGCCTTACTATCTGTTGACAGACCAGGGGGCCACTCGTTTAGGTAAGAACAAGTTTATCTGGAAAGAAGAATATGAATTTAAATATGAGGTAGCTACATTGGCAGACTTATGTCCTTATTCCATCACCTTGGCAGGATTTGGCAGAATGATGGTGAGCGGAACAGATGCTTATTACAATGAGACAATATCTATTGACGGGCTTTATGGAACGAAAGTGAATAAAGATTTCGGTGTTGCTCCGCATGTCGGTGCCAATGTGGGGGCTACCATGTATGCGGCGGTTTATCTGATGTACGATATCGACAACAAGCGTTTTGTAACTTACTGTCCGATGATGCGTTCGGAAGCGTTGGGCGGATATGAGCCTTTACAGGAAATCACAGGTATGGAAGAGATAGCCAGAAAGGCGAAAGGCAGTGATAAGGTTGTCGGCGACGCTTTTGAGGAGTATCCGGTCGGTTATGAGTATGTGTATATGGAGAATACTAAATATGATGCAGGCAATGCCAAGATGGGAACCACCTATACACTTTTGAAGGATACAGGGGGCAAACTGCATTTGTATGGCATTCAGTTAGGTGATTTTATGTTGTTTGCCGACTGTACCTATATTATAGGCAGGGCTTATTATGGCGATTTGTCTGCTTGTACCGACATCGGGAAAGAGGGCAACTTGTATGCATTCAGTTCTTTGCGCAACTACATGTATTATGCTGTAGGCGGAACACTCTACCGGGTTGACTTGTCGGAGAAACCTTTGAGAGCGGAAAAACAGTTTATGTTGAGTGGGGAAACAATTACGTGCCTTAAGTTCAACCTTTACCAGAAAGCTGCGAATGCCAATCGTTCGTTTGATTTGGTGGTAGGCAGTACGAAGAACGGAAAAGGTACACTGAGAATCTATGAAGGGTTGTCCGGAGAAGGTGATTTCTCTACTGTCACTCCTGCCGTATATACAGGATTTACAGACATTGTGGATGTCACTTATCGGGAGAGATAAAAAACAAGAAACGAGACATATAATTAATTTCAAATAAAAATATGAAGAACTATTTATTATTGATGTGGATATTCTTGGCGTGTGCTTGCGCCCCTTCCACCAAGCCGGATGATATTGAAATAACCTTTGATGTGCAGCATCCTACTCTCCGGCAGGTAGTATTGGTATATCAGATGACAGTCTGTGAAATTCCTTTGGATGAACAAGGACATGCGGTGTTCACATTGAGAGATGTGGAAGCTGCACATGCGCGTCTTTTCTATGGGCAACAGGAGAAACAAGTTTATGTAGAGAAAGGCGATAGGGCTCGTATCACTTTTGACGGAAATGACTATCTGCGTACTTTTAAGTTTGAGGGAGAAAAGTCACCTGTTGTAGATTACCTGAACAGCGTGACGCTCATGCCATTGGCGGAGGAGAATTATGTGTTACCATTGGCGGAGTTTGTACAGAAGGTTGAACAAAAGGAACAGGAAAGCCGGAAATTATTGGATGCTCATCAGTTGGGAAATATCGGTAAGTTCGAAAAAATGGAAGAAGGGCGTATCCGTTATGGATTCGGAAGCGCGTTGATTATGTATCCTGTGGGATATGCCTATTCGAAAGATAGCACGTATCGTCCCGGGCAGGCCTATTATGACGCCATTCGCGCCTATTGGGTGGAGGATGAAGACTGGGTGGATGTACGCGAATACCGTACTATCATGATTGAACTTGCCCATGTGCTTGATGAAGCCAATCGGAATGTAGCCGGTTATTATCCGAAGGCTGTAGCTGAGATGCGGTATATTGCCGACAATGTACGGAGTGAAAAGGTGAAACAAACCCTGTTGCATCATATAGCCGCTTCGCATGTCGACCAGTTTGGCATCAAGGATATTACCGATATGGAAAATATATATCATACGTATGTAAAGGATACGGCATTGCTTGCCGATTATAAAGCGAAATTTGATAAGTGGGATTTGGCTTCTCCCGGCAAACCGTCTCCGGATTTTGAGGCGGTGGACGTTGACGGCAAGGTATATTCTTTGAAGGACTTTAAAGGAAAGTATGTCTACATTGATATGTGGGCTACGTGGTGTGCACCTTGTAAGCGTGAACTTCCTTTTTTGAAGAAACTGGAAGAACGTTTTGCCGGAAAAGATATTGTTTTTCTCGGACTTTCCATCGACTATGACAAGACGAAATGGGAAGAGCGGGTGAAGAGCGGTGAATTGGCAGGAGTGCAACTGCACATCGGTCCGCAAAGTAGCTTTAAGCGTGCTTACAACATTGACGGTATCCCTCGTTTCATCTTGTTGGATAAAGAGGGTAAAATCATCAATAACAATATGTCCCGTCCTTCTTCGGAGGATACGGAACATGTACTGGACGCATTGGAAGAAATATAAATACAACTTTATAAATTATTAATAACTTAAAAACGATTCGATTATGAAAAAGATTTGGTTTATGATGCTGATGATATGCGCGGTAGGCGTATTCATGGCTTGTTCGAGTGATGACGATGAAAATCCACAAAGTAATCCGATTACAAATTGTTCAGTACCAGTTGAGGCTGAGATTGGTACAGAAGTATTAGTGAGAGGTACAGGATTTGATGCTTCTCTTGCCAAGTTATCATTGAAGGGGGCAGATAATGTGGAAATTGCCATTGCAAGTCCGACATTTAGCGCTTCCGGAGTTAGTTTTATTATACCGATGTCTGTACAGGCAGGTGATTATACGTTGGTATTGTCACAGAATGGAGTGTGGGAATTAGGCAAAATAAAACTGACTCCTGCCGCACTTCCGATTATCGGTCTGACTGTTCCGGAAGAGGCTTATGTGGGTAAGGCACTGTCTATTGGAGGAAACAATTTCGATGTCGCATGCAAGATTTATTTGGTGAAAGCTGATGATACGACTGTTAAGACTGAACTGACTATCACAGACCGTAATAACGGATTGGTATGTGATGTTCCTTCTATTGTTGCTGAAGGTGCATATAGCTTGGTTTTGGCTCAGAATGGCGGTGAATGGATATTAGGAGAAGTTGCCCTTGTGAAGGAACGCAGATTGAAGTCTATGGAGGTAGTTGTGGATTATAGCGCTTTCGATATGGGAATAACGGAAATTCCTTATTATTTGAAGTATAATGCACAAGGACAGGTTGAAAAAATCAGTAAGGACGAAGCGGGAAACGATGTGTGGTATAATTTTACTTATTCTAATGGTGAGATTTTGGCTGTGACCGGACAGGATGATAAGAAATATTATCCGTTTAATTTATATGTAGAAGGCAATTGTGTAATCAAGCATAAGGATGTGGAGTTGGATAATAGAGAGTATGCTTGGAACTATACTGATAATAAATTAGTGGAGATAAAACGAGTTAGCAATTCAAAAGTTGCATTGGCTTTGGAATGGCAGAAGGATAATGCTGTTAAAGTGGGAGATGATTCATATATTTATGATGAAAATCAGAAAGTTAAGGGAATTGATATTGCTAAGTGTCTCTCATATATATTGTCAGGTGATAGTAATATGGAAATTTTCTATGCCGAACTTTTAGGACTTTCAGGTGCGAAGAGTATGAATCTTTTGAAGAGTTTTACGGATTCATCTGAAATGGAGCATATATTGAAATGTAAATTGGATGAGAAAGGATATTTAACTTCTGTATCAATGGATGCAGCGGAAGATTTTTCTGTATTTCCAACTACTATAACACTTACTTACGAATAATATTTTCTACTCCATCCTTACTTTTTAGGATGAACTGAAAAAGCTCCGTTTTGTATAGCTTAAAGCTTAGCTTTAGAAGATGTAAAGCTAAGCTTTAGCCCTCGCAAAGCGGGGCTTTTTCTATTTAATAATGTGAATTCGATATAACTCCGTACTATTCCAATTTCTCAGATAGTTGCCTCTTTGGTAAGCTGGCCTGATTCATAAATCTGTCCAAGATGGCAGTTGATAGTTAGTATATACACTCCGAACAAATTCTCCATTCGCTTCTGAAACATCCAAAAGTTTCACTATTGAAGATGAATTCGATACGTTGTAAACGTTATTGTCGAATATAATTCACTATATTTGCACTATAAAATCATATCAAAGAATGAAATTGAATAGAATAAAGGCTGTTCTTTTGGAAAAAGGCATTTCTCAAACATGGTTGGCAAAGAAACTCGATAAGAGCTTTAGTATGGTAAATGCCTATGCTTGTAATCGGATTCAGCCTAATTTGGAGACCTTGCAACAGATAGCAGAGATACTTCAAGTAGATTTGAAGGACTTGATAACCGACAAAAAGGATAGGTGACATGAAACAATTCTCGGAAGCGACACGGGTACAGATGCCTGCAATGGTTCATCTTACCCGAATAGGATATACTTACTTCGGTAAATTGAGCGAAGACAAGAATGGTACCGTCTATGATGGTGATACGAATATTCTATTGTCAATTTTTGAGCAACAGTTCAAAAGGCTGAATCCTGAGCATGAGGGTGAATATCTTCAAGTCTTGAAAGATATTCGTAAGGAACTGAATGATGATAACCTCGGTCGTGGCTTTTATAATCGTCTGAAAGCCGTATCTCCTGTGAAATTAGTTGACTTCGAAAATGTCGGAAACAATACATTCCATTTTACAGCCGAGTTTACTTGTAAGAACGGACAAGATGAGTTTCGACCTGACATTACTTTGTTTGTGAATGGTTTGCCACTTTGCTTTGTAGAAGTGAAGAAGCCAAACAATCATGGTGGAATGTTGGCGGAGAGCGCACGAATGAACAAAGAACGTTTCCCCAATAAGAAGTTTCGTCGTTTCATCAATATCACGCAGTTAATGATATTCAGTAACAATATGGAATATGATGCACTTGGTGGTATTGTACCCATACAAGGGGCTTTCTATTGTACTGGAGCACGCTCATATTCTCCCTTTAACTGTTTCCGTGAAGAAAATCTGTCTGCACAAAAGATAGCACCTTTTCATCGTGATTATCCGTATAAGGACATTGACAAGGCAGCGGAAAAGCAGATATTATCAGATTATAATTGCCAAGTCATTCATACAAGCCCGGAATATCAAACCAATCTTGATTTCAATACGCCTACTAATAGGATACTGACTTCCATGTGTTCGCCAGAACGGTTGCTGTATATTATTAAATATGGTATAGCATACGTTAGAATGGAACGAGAGGTGGATGGAAAGATTGAATCCACCGACCAAAAACATATTATGCGTTACCAACAATTGTTTGCGTCATTGGCCATTCGTAAGAAACTGGCTGAAGGACTAAAATCAGGTGTTGTATGGCATACGCAAGGTAGTGGTAAAACAGCCCTATCCTATTATCTGACCTATATTCTCAACGATTTCTATTCCAAACAGAAGAAGGTGGCTAAATTCTATTTCATAGTTGACCGCCTTGATTTGTTGGAACAAGCCACACAGGAGTTTGAAGCTCGTGGATTGGTGGTATCAACAGCCAATTCAAGAGCGGAATTAATGGCGCAATTCCGTAGTAATCAAGCACAGCAGGGTATAAGCGGTCAGGCTGAAATTACGGTAGTAAATATACAACGCTTTGCGGAGGACAAGGAAAAAGTGCGCATCAACGACTATGCAACCAACCTTCAGCGTATCTTTATTCTTGACGAGGCGCATCGTGGGTATAAACCCGGTGGCTGTTTCCTTGCCAATCTGTTTGATGCGGACACTGATGCAATCAAAATTGCACTTACAGGTACTCCGCTATTGAAGGAAGAACGTGCCAGTTGTAAAGTGTTCGGAAGTTATCTACACACTTATTATTACGATAAGTCCATTGCGGACGGTTATACGCTGAAAATCATTCGTGAAGATATTGAAACATCCTATAAAGAACGTCTTTCGGATATGTACGACAAATTAGAGACATTAGTACAGAAGAAAGACATCCGCAAATCGGAAATCATAGAGCATCCGAGTTATGTAAGCGAGTTGGCTCGTTATATCATGACGGACTTAAAAGAATTCCGAAAGATACAAGGAGATGATACTTTAGGCGGTATGGTTATTTGCGAGACCAGCGAACAAGCACGACAGCTTTACGAGGTATTTCAAGAGGAATGGCAAAAATATCAACCGAAGCCCATCAAGATTAAACTTCCTGATGGTTCATATGTCGTAGGTGAACCAGCGGTGGATTACAAATCAAAGTACAGACCATTGAAAGCCGGAATCATTCTTCATGATACGGATGACAAAGAGACGAGAAAGCAAATAGTCAAGGACTTCAAGAAGAATATGACGGTGGATATTCTCATTGTCTTCAATATGCTTCTGACTGGTTTTGATGCACCTCGCTTGAAGCGTTTATATTTTGGTCGTAAATTGAAAGATCATAATTTGCTTCAAGCTATTACTCGTGTAAATCGTCCTTATCCGGGAATGCGTTACGGTTTTGTCATTGACTTTGCCGATATCAAACGCAATTTTCAGGAAACAAATGAGGCATATTTGCAAGAGTTGAACCGCTTTAACGATGTGGACGAGACTGGGGAAGAGGCTGTTACCGATACATTTACTCAAGTCATAGAGGACAAAGAAGAGATTTTGAAGCAAATGAAACAGGTGCGTCAGACTCTTTTTGATTATTCTTATGACAATGCAGAAGAGTTTTCCTCTGAAATCTCAACGGAGGAAGATAAGGCTGTACTTCTCGACCTAAAACAGGCGTTAGAGGCAGCTAAGAACATGGCTAATATTGTGCGTACTTTTGGCGACGAGGAAATGAAAGAGCAGTTTGCCAAACTTGAAATTACCAAACTGCCACAACTGCTGTCCGAGGTGCAAAGGCGTATTGGTATCATTAACCAAAAGGAGGCTTTTAGCGTAGGTGATGAGACTAAAATGCTTATCAATGAGGCGATGATGGATATTGAGTTCACTTTTTCCAAAATAGGACAGGAAGAATTACGCATAGTAGGCGGAAAAGAGGCAATCAAAGAAAAATGGCAACGAACCATTACTTCATTTACGCAGAACTTCGACCAAGACGATCCTGAGTTCATTTCGTTGCGTGATGCTTTTATGGAGCGGTTTAAAGAACACGGATTTGTGATTGATTCCATAGCCAAGTTCAATGAGGAAACGCAAGCATTGGATGAAATTATAGTTCGTCTGCAAGACCTACAAAAACGGAATAATGCATTGATGAAAAAGTATAAGGGCGATGAAAAATTTGCCCGTGTACACAAACGCATCCGAGAAGTAAATAAACAGAGGGAGGGGAAAGGACAAAAGCCGATGTTTTCTTTCCTTGACGAAGAGATTGCAGCCATTCTTAATATCATAAAAGAAGATGTGGATGCCAAAGTCTATGATCGTAACGATATTCTAAAAAAAGATGCATATTTTAATCGTACGGTGATGGCTCTTATCAATGGATGCTTGTATCATTTCCCACAGATTAAACCGGAAATGGACGATTACAAATTTATCCAAACACGTATTTCACAACAGTATATCAACCAATATAACGCCACTTACGGCATTGCATAAAGATTATGTCAGATATTAAAGAAAAAACATTAAAGCTCATCGACGGTCTTAAAGCCACCTGCCAGTCATACGGTATGGGTAACGATGGTAACGAATATAAAATTATCACCCAAGTATTTCTCTACAAGTTCTTGAATGACAAGTTTGGTTATGAACTGAAGAATGCGAAAAGCGATATTGCCAAGAAACTGACGGGGGATGCAAAGTGGGAAACCGCATATGAGAACCTTTCTGATGATGAACGTATGCTTATTCAGAGTGCCATCTCTCCAGATGTTCCGATGCTTGAACCTTATCACCTGATAGCCAATCTTTGGAATCAACAGGGGAAGGGGGATTTTGATACCATTTTCGATTCCACTATGACAGACATAGCGGAACAAAATGCGGATATATTTTCCACACAGACCACAGCCAACACAAAAATACCTTTGTTTGAGGCTTTGACTCCATTTGTGACCGATACGGCACAACGTGCGCCATTTGCCCGAGCATTGGTCGATAAGTTGGTGAACTTCTCATTTGAAGAGGCGTTTGCACAAAACTACGATTTTTTCTCCAGTATCTTTGAGTATTTGATTAAGGACTATAATACTGCCGGAGGAGGAAAATATGCGGAGTATTATACGCCTCATGCCATAGCGACGATTATGGCTCGTCTGTTAGTGGGGGATAATGCCGATTTGCATAGCATGGAATGTTATGACCCATCGGCAGGAACTGGTACACTTCTGATGGCACTCAGTCATCAAATAGGAGAAGACCGTTGTACCATCTTCTCGCAAGATATTTCCCAGCGAAGCAACAAAATGTTGAAACTTAATCTGTTGCTCAATGGTCTTGTATCTTCACTTGATAATGCCATTCAAGGTGACACACTTGTAAGCCCCTATCATAAGAGCGATGACGGACAACAGTTGCGCCAATTTGATTTTGTGGTAAGTAATCCGCCTTTCAAGATGGACTTTTCCGATACCAGAGAGAAGATAGCTGCTATGCCTGCCCGTTTTTGGGCGGGAGTTCCCAATGTGCCAGCCAAAAAGAAAGAGTCAATGGCAATATACACCTGTTTTATCCAGCACGTTATCAATTCGTTGAAAAAAGCAGGAAAGGGAGCGATTGTTATCCCGACAGGTTTTATTACAGCTAAAAGTGGTATCGAGAACAAAATTCTTCATAAGATAGTAGATGACAAAGTTGTATTCGGTTGTGTTTCCATGCCAAGTAATGTATTCGCCAATACAGGCACAAATGTCAGTGTATTGTTTTTTGATAAATCTGCTACTGCCGAAAAGGTGATTTTGATTGATGCCAGCAAATTGGGTGAGGAATACAAGGATGCCAACGGATTGAAAAAAGTACGACTGAATGATGATGAGATAGAAAAGATTGTCGGTACATTCCAGCGAAAGGAAGCTGTGGAAGATTTTTCCGTGGCTGTTTCTTACGATGAGATAAAGGAAAAAGGATACTCTCTTTCTGCCGGACAATATTTTGACATCAAGATTGATTATGTAGATATAACCGAAGAAGAGTTTAACCAGCGTATGGCAAAATACAAAAATACCCTTATGCAACAGTTTGAGGAAAGCCACCGTTTGGAAACTGAGATAATGAAGCAGTTTGACAGTTTGACGTTTAATAACTAAAATTGCACAGACATGGGACAATTATATAATATTTATTGCGATGAAAGTTGTCATTTGGAGCATGATGGCGAAAACGCAATGACAATAGGTGGCATATGGTGCCTTCAGAATAAGAAAGATGAAATATTCCATCGCATACGTGAAATAAAGAAAGAACATGGTTTAAGCAAAAGCTTTGAAATTAAATGGAATAAGGTTTCTCCAGGGCAACTATACTTTTATATGGATATTGTCAATTATTTTTTTGATAATAGTGACCTTCATTTTCGTGTATTGGTTATTCCAAACAAACAGGAATTAAAGCATGATTTGTTTAGCCAAACCCATGATGATTTCTATTATAAGATGTACTTCAATATGCTCAAGACTTTATTTGAACCTGACTGTGAGTATAATATCTACATAGATATAAAGGATACAAGAGGTCAACGTAAGGTAGAAAAGCTGCACGAAGTTCTATGTAACAATCATTATGACTTTAATAGAAACTTGATACGTAAGGTGCAGCAAGTTCGTTCTGAAGAAGTTGAGTTGGTTGCACTGGCTGATTTGCTTATAGGTGCATTATCCTATGTTCATAGAGGGAAAAACACCAGCGTGGCTAAATTGAAATTGATAGAACGTATTAAAGAAAGAAGTGGTTATAATCTAATGGCCAGTACTCTCTACCGTGAGGATAAATTTAATATCTTTGTTTGGAGAAGCGGATATGGGGAATAATGAATACTTCACTCTGCCGGATTTAATTGAATTAAGTGAATTTGGTGGAGATTTTCATACATATCTTGAGGCAGTCTATGAGTGCTTCAAGCAAGATTTTATTGCCAAACGTCCTGTGTTTAGAGGAATGAGGTTGGGATTAAAGAAATATCCACTATCGCAAGATAAGGAAGCAACTTTTTGGCATATGACTTCTGAAGGCGAAGATGAAGCTACCAGAGAACCCGATTTGCGGCGTATGGAAAGAATCAAATGGCCGGCTCCAATGATAAACCTGTCAGAACATCCTTATCTGAAGGTCTGGGAGAACACTCGTGGAAACAAGACTAATATTCTTATTTTTCATGAAAATGAGAACTATTTGGTAGTATTGCGAAAAGCAAAGGACTATATTTTGCCTTGGACTGCTTACTTGGTAACCTATAAGTCGCGAAAGGAAAAGCTGTTGAAAGAATATGAAGCCTATATAAAAAGCAAGGAGCGATAAGAATATCGCCCCCGTTTCTCCTTCAACACATGGTTGCTGAGATGATGCAAAGATAATGCAATCTCTTCGCATTAGCAAGAGTTGTCTATGATTTTAACGTGCTAACGGCTAATTTGTTTTGGAAAAAGTGCAAAACGGCTACTATGGATAAGCAGAATAAGGATAATTTTAAGGATAGAATCTTAAAAATGGTAAAGGCTTCAGTTGATACTCAAGGCTGGGTGGTAGTAGGCATATGCACTATTTTTTTTATAGATATCTGGAAATAGTGGTTTTTTATATCTTGGAATATCGCAAAGAATAGGATAGAGAAAGCCTGAAGGGTACGTAATATGAATACCAACTTGAGGAGGGCAAAGAATTGTATGAAGAATAGAATTATGGAATTGAAGAAATATAAAAAGAAAAGGATTATTCCACAAGGTTGGAAAGAGATAACACTTGCAGATGTTTTTAGAACATCTTCAGGTGCTACACCATTATCTACAGAGGTAAGTTATTATGCAAATGGCACTATTCCTTGGATCAATAGCGGAGAATTAGATAGTCCCTATATTTATAATACAATGAACTTCATATCTTAAAAGGAATTTTGTGGCACAATTATAAAAATAAGAAATAGAACTAACAATGAGTAACGAGATACAGTTTTTATTATATAGCCTGCCTGATGAACAAGGAAAGGTACAAGTTGTTATCAAAGACGAAACGATTTGGTGTACCCAAAAGGCTATGGCGCAGCTTTTCGGTATTGACAAATCTGGTATTAGTCGTCACATAGCCAATATCTTCAAGGATGAAGAACTGCAGCAAGACACGACAGTTGCAAAAATTGCAACCGTCGTGAATCGAGGCATAAGAGGTGAGGTTGAAGAATTGGTTGATTTCTACAATCTTGATATGATTATTGCAGTTGGCTACCGTGTCTCTTCTCCTAAAGCGACCAAGTTCCGACAATGGGCAACCAAGATTCTTAATGAGTATATCAAGAAAGGATTTGTGCTTGATGATGAACGCTTAAAACAGGGAACGGCAGTATTCGGAAAAGACTATTTCCGTGAATTGTTGGAAAGGGTACGCTCTATCCGTGCCAGCGAACGGCGAATCTGGCAACAAATTACCGATATATATGCAGAATGTAGTGTAGACTATGATAAGAATTCGCCTACAACTCGCGATTTCTATGCCATGATACAGAACCGTTTTCATTATGCCATTACCGGGCAAACGGCAGCAGAGATTATTTATACAAAGGCAGACCATAACAAAGAACACATGGGGCTGACTACATGGAAGAATGCACCTGATGGACGTATCTTGAAATCGGATGTGTCAATAGCTAAGAACTATTTACAGGAAAAGGAAATTCGTCAGTTGGAACGTGCTGTAACAGGTTTCTTTGATTATATAGAAGATCTTATCGAGCGTGAGAATACATTCAATATGTCCCAATTTTCTAAAAGTGTCAATGAATTCCTCACATTCCGTCGTTATCAAATTTTGCCGGACAAAGAGCGTATTTCTGCATCATAGGCTAAGGCAAAAGCTGAAAGCGAATATGATATTTTTAATAAAACGCAACGGATAGATTCTGACTTCGATAAACAGGTTAGAGGTATGTTGAATAAATGATTATTGTGAACGAAAGTAATATAGATTTGAATGATTGATTACGATAAAATAAGTGAATATATAGCTACTATGATTTCAAAATCGGGTGGATGTGCACAGAGAAGAAAAACGTTATGCTACCGCAGAACAAAAAGAAATGGAAAAGAATAGTCGAGAGCTTATTCTGAAATCCATTGAAGAGCAAATCAAAGTGTATCTTAAAAGCCAAAATAGATTATTATGAATTTGACAAGATATAAGTTGGGAGAAATTCTCGATGTTACAAGAGGTGCAAGTCTCAGTGGCGAGTTTTATGCCACAGAGGGAGAATACATTCGTTTGACTTGTGGTAATTTCAACTATCAAAACAATTGCTTTAAGGAAAACAAGTCCAAAGATAATCTGTATTACATCGGTGAATTTAAGCCGGAGTTTTTAATGGAGAAGGGTGATATTATCACTCCTTTGACCGAACAGGCAATAGGTTTGCTTGGCTCTACTGCTATCATTCCTGAAAGCGGTAAATATATTCAAAGTCAAGATGTGGCTAAGATTGTTTGCAAAGAGGGCTTGTTGGACAAGGGCTTTGCTTTCTATCTCATATCTTCCGCTTTGGTCAAACAGCAATTAAGTGCAGCCGCACAACAAACTAAGATTCGTCATACTTCGCCCGACAAAATCAAAGATTGCACTGTATGGATTCCAGATTTAGTAGAGCAGAAGCGCATTGGTAAGTTGTTCCGTAGCCTTGACCGCAAAATAGAACTTAACCGTGCGCTAAATCAGAATTTAGAAGCGATGGCAAAGCAACTCTATGACTATTGGTTTGTGCAGTTTGATTTCCCGAATGAAGAGGGTAAACCGTATAAATCCAGTGGGGGTGCTATGGTATGGAATGAGAAGTTGAAGAGGGAAATTCCTC
The DNA here is from genome assembly GCF_900130125.1 of Bacteroides congonensis. GTDB lineage: Bacteria > Bacteroidota > Bacteroidia > Bacteroidales > Bacteroidaceae > Bacteroides > Bacteroides congonensis. Next base: position 1,118,717 of record NZ_FQXY01000009.1, on the reverse strand, counting down.
AAGGATGGAATATACTACCTCTTTTTGATGCTATTAGTGTGCAGTATGGTTTCCCTTTTGCTACTGAACAATTTACAGATGAGATAACAAATATACCTATTGTTCGTATTAGGGACATTCTTGAAGGAACGACATCAGCATATTCTTTTGAAAACACAGATGAAAAATACTGTTTGAATGAGGGGGATGTACTTGTTGGTATGGACGGAAATTTTCACATGAACTTCTGGCATAACAATATTGCCTATCTTAATCAGCGATGTGTAAGGATGCGTCCTTATAGAGACTCCTCAATATCTTCAATTCAAATCTATTATAATATCCAACCTTACATTAAGGCGAAAGAACAAAATGCAAAAGGATCTACTGTGGGACATCTGTCAGATAAAGATTTGAAAGGGCTATATCTTATAAAACCAGCAATTTCATTAAGTTTCAATCCTCGAAAAGTATTTGACGAGCTATTGGAACTGATAATTGAGAACAAACAACAGATTTTATCACTTACTAAGCAGCGAGACGAACTCTTACCACTCCTAATGAACGGCCAAGTGTCGGTAAATTCTGATTTATCTGACGATTGATAGCGTTTTTCCTCTCTAAACCTTGGAGAATAGCTACAATATTGTTTTGGATGCTTTCACTAATATCTTCAATTGGTATAGCAGCAAAGGCTGCATCCAATTGGAGATTTTTTATACCGGACGTTTTGCCTTCGAAATTAAAAAACGCCCCACGATTATAGATAAACTGAAGATAATAGTAGACATAGAGGGGATTCCAACCTTTCTTTACTCGAAAGGCAGTACAAAAATTGGAGCATATAACAGCCCCGGCATGCTCAAGCAGCTCTTGTGATACCAAAGATACACGCCCTGTGGATTGAGTTGGGCTACCACCTGACTTTTCAATGATAATGTCTCCTACTTGAAGACATTTTTTTGCATATGCTTGTTGGTTAATATAGCGGACTGGAATTGCCGAGAAATCATATTCTGATATTGGAATAATATCAGCCCCACGTACACAAGTTACCGCACAAGGTGTTTCTTTAGAGTAAGTTTCCTCGCCCCATTCTCCAGCAATGAATACTTCTATAATGTCAATTAATTTCATTCGTTGTCTTCAGGTTTAAGTTTAGGGAGTTTTGAAGAAGACTTCTCAATTTTCTTTTCATTGGAAGCAACGCGTCGTTCTACCTTCTTGATGTCCTCAGCTGCTGGCAGTTCTTCCGGGCGTATGCCTCGCTGACCGAGCATTTGTCGGATGCTGCGGTTGTTGTCCATATGTTCGGTAGTTATACTATGCTCACCATAAAGGTCTTTTTGTTCGACATTGTAATTTGTCATTTCTGTGGCAAGGTTTTTTGCTGCAATTGTAAGAGTTGGAAGAAAATCTGCTAATGGGCGTGTCGATTTAATGCCAAGCCGGTTCTTCATATCTTCTGTTGTATGCCCACCGAATAACACACCATCACCTTTAGAACGAATGCGTCCAAAACCTTTATCATCCACTCCGCGCTCATAAATATTACGTGATAATTGTTTTTCGGAAGAACGCAAACGATCTCTCGTTTCAAGTCGCGACAATTGTTCTATATGCTCCGCAATAAGTTCTGCGCGTCGAGTTTGTACGGCAAAATAACCTTGTGCAAAAGCTATTTCTTCTTTCTTGGGATCGCCATTCTGTGCGACAAGATAGCACGCATAACGAGTCAGCATGAAATCTTGTATTTCACGCTTAGCTCCGCTACCCAAAGTAACCATTTTCGTGACCTCACGAAAATGGTCGTCGATGTTGATATTCTGTGTTTTACATGATTCAACAGCGCGAGTCAATGCTACTTGAAAATTCTCCCATCTTGCATACCCCAATATAATCTGCAATTCTCTCGCAAACCATACTTCTACTTTATCCGCTCCATTATCGTCTTCGATATAATGGCAAATGTCATCAAACGATTGCTTATGTTTATTGATTCTCTGCAAGTCCATAGTGCTTTTTATTAGCGTTTCATATTAGACTGCAAAAGTACAAATTTTAAAGCAGAAATCAGCACGGTTATTATCCCAAATACTTCTTATGAGCTAACTTTACATTGTTTTGGTTCACAATGGCATAATGCAGTGTAGTATCAATGCGTACATGACCAAGTAAACGTTGTACTTGTTCGATGGGCATACCTTTGTCGATAGCCATCGTTGCAAGGGTGCGACGGAATTTGTGAGGATGAACTTTGGGCATAGAAAGTGCTTGTCCCAATTTTCGGATTCTCACTTCTACACCGCTAATAGTGAGTCGTGTATGAGGTGAATTTATGGAAACAAATAAAGCTGGATTTTCATCTGTACGTCCATTAAGGTATTGTTGTAGATGTAATTTTGTTCGAGCATTGAAATAAACAATACGTTCTTTATTTCCTTTTCCAAATACTACACACTGACGTTCGTGGAAGTCTATATCTGCTCGGTTCAGTTTTACCAATTCTCCTACACGAATGCCAGTAGATGAAAGAAAGTCTATAATGGCAAGGTCTCGTTTGTTGGTACAACTATCTCGGAGCTGTTCCAACTGTTCGTCAGAAAGTACCTCTTTTACAAGTGAATCCGTTTTAACCTTGTGGATGCGCCTGACTGGGCTTTTTGCGATGTAGTCTTCATCCTCTAACCATGCAAAGAAACTGGAAAAGATACGTCGGATATTGTCAATAGTCACTTTGCTGGATTGATGTTCTTCTTGATAATCGGATAGATAAGTGCGAATGTCTGTTGTGGTGATGTGACAAATAGCCAATGAGAGCGTAACCAACAATTTTTCAATGGTATTACGGTAGTAAACCAGTGTCTTATCCGAACATCCCTCAATCTTCTTTGCCGATATAAAAGAGTTTAGAAGGTGTTCATTTTCTTGTGTTTGCTGTGTAACACAGTCTTTCTTTTCAGTGATTTCGACATTATGTAATTCTGATGCAAGCACTGCTTTACGCCGTGCCATCTGTCTGCAGTCTAAGTCACGCTGCATCTTCGCAACTATTGCCTGAATGATGTTCTCTTTCATAATTCTATAAAATAATAATGATGTTATAATATAGAATATAGGCAAAAGAGGCAATTAAACCTCTCTTGCACATTTCATAATTAATTATTGTTCCATGTTTCTTCGCATTCAGAACAAAAATTAATACCAGCTTCTGCGTAGAAGTTGCGTCCGCAACATCCACAAACGATTTTAACTAATCTCGTTCTAATAAAATTGTATTTCATTATTGTAATAGTTTTGATTTTATGGGAATATGCCCACGTATATACTCTAATAGTATATTGGCGGAACAAAAGTTGTAAAAAAGTCGCTAAATCAGAATTTACCGACACTTGACCGTTCATCAGAAGTGGGAGAAGTTCGTCACGCTGCTTAGTAAGGTATTCGTTTTCTTTTTGAATTTCGTACTGTTTATTATTAAGAGCTGATACTCGTTTTTCCCATAAGTCCAAGATTGCATCACTTGGCTTTAGAATTGGAAAATTCAACACGTCTTCACGAGAAACCTCTTTAAATGTTGTACCAGTGCCAAGCTGTTCTATCTGCCTAATGTGAATGTTTAGATAATAATACAGGTAAGTTGATATGTTTTCCGCTTTGGGAACAAAGCTCTTAAAACCTTGATTGGTACACAACTTTGTTTTAGCAATAGACAACAAACCTATTGGTGCACGACTTGACATTAATATCGTATTTGGAGGCAATAAATGAGTACTGCAAGAATTATATCCTGCTTGTGAAATATTGCGTTCTCCTTGATAGACAAATTTTTGCTTTTGGTCAGATAAATCTTTCGGAGTAATCCAAACAATATCTCCTCCATAATTTTGTTCGTTAATAGTTGAAGGTGTTGCACCATTGTAAACGTCAGCAATATCCTCTATCGTCTTAATTTCCCATGATGCAGGAATATCACGCTTTAATTTTTCACTCCAAACCATTTCACCACTATATTTATACGGCTTTCCTTCTTCATTCGGAAAGTCAAACTGCACAAACCAGTAATCGTAAAGCTGCTTTGCCATCGCTTCTAAATTCTGATTTATATGTTAGTGATATAAGAAAATGTCAATACCACCCTCTATCTTTATGGCGTAGGAGGTCTCAGCGTGTGAGTCTCAGATTGAATGTTCCACGAACTTTAAGTCTCAATATGTAATAGTCTATGCGGATAGTATGTGGCCTTAGCGTTTTTTATAAAGGAAGATAACGAATCAATGCTTCGTTAAAACAATAGCTCGTTAAAACAATGCTTCATTAAAAATTAGCCAAGCCTATTGACTTCAGCATTCCATAAAATTAGGCGAATAATCTTTACACCCTGTTTGAACCTGAAATGTATGAAATGTACGATATGTCTCTTTTTTTGACCAAAAATAGCTGGTTGTCCGAAAATGACAAAAAAAATGAGGGAAATCTTCCCGAAATCCCCCATTCATTTTATCTATGTGAAGTAAAAAATATGTATTTATACTGCTTTGATGTATACTTGCTTTTCGGCTGATTTATTTTAAGCCTTGTGCAAACTCTTGATTTTCATCAATAATGAATCTGATAATATTTCTGTCCATAACTGTCTCTATTTTATATGTAGCGTACAAATATACTTATTTTATTTGGCAGATGAAACAATATGATACATATTTTTTCCCGAATGACATGCCATTATCTCAAAGAAATGATTACTTTTGTTGTGAACCTTAGAATTCTACTTTTACTATGTACTGAAAAGGTTATTATTATGTACTAAAAAAGTTATTATAAGGGTTATTGAAAAAGTTATTATAAAGATTATTATAATTATATTTTCTGATTGCATGTATCGTTATATACTATATTTGATTATCGTCCTATGCCTGCCATCTAATTTATTTGCAGAAACTTCTTTCAAAAGAATATTCGAGAACTTCTATTTAGGCTCAAACAGTTCGGTCTGTTCTTTGCATGAAGATAAGCAGGGATATATCTGGGCCGGAACCAGTAATGGATTGTGCCGTTTTAACGGACTGGAATTTGAAAGGTATCAGGCAGACTCTATGCAGTGCTATGTGCAGGATATCCAATCGGAGCCTGACGGGCTTTGGGTGGCATCCGACAGAGGAATGAAATTTTTCTCTTATAGTGACGGACGATTTTATTCATGTAGTTTGACCTCAGAGGGAAACTCAGAGGGAAACTTAGAGGGAAACTTAGAGGAAAACAAGGAGAACATGTCGACATCCATATGCAAATTGGTCAGAGATGAAGACAGATTGTTGGCATTAGACTGGCGTGGAAGAATCTGCAAGCATATGGGACAGCGGGAATTTGCAGTCTGTTTTGACGGTATAGATACTTTCTATGGCTTTGCTTCCTATAAGCCGGGGCTGCTCATCGCTTCAGGAGCGAACGGGCTTTGGCTTTTATCTACCGAGAGCGGTAGGGTGGTCAGCCATTTGGCTTATCATTCCATTGTGATGTCCTATCGCACGACCGTTTATTATGATAAACACAATGATGTGGGATACGTAGGCTATGGTATCGGTTTCAAGAGCATTGCTTTCCGGATAGTCGGCAATGAAATCCGGCGGGTGGAATCGGAAGGGTGCGTGCCGGACAATCTGATGGCTGTGATAGAATATAAAGGAAAAACGATATTTGCCGTTGACGGTGAGGGGTTGTTGTTGAAGGAAGGCGGGCGGATGGAGAAAATCTCTCCGGACAACAGTAACTTGTCCAGCGACGCGATTTATTCCTTGTTTGTCGACTCAGAGGATAACCTATGGATGGGGTCTTATCGCCACGGAGTCAGTCTGTATTCGGAACATCTCGGCAATTTTAAGACGATGACACGCAGAAACAGCAGGCTTACTTACGATATTGTGACAGCGGTGGTGGCGGACGAAGAAAAGCTTTATTTAGGACTGGACGGCGGCGGAATGGAGATATACGACCGTAGCACAGGAACGTCGCGCACCTATACCACTGCCAACAGTGCTATCCCCGGCAACAATGTCCTTTCCCTCATCAAAGACGGAGACGACCTGTGGATGGGCATCTATACGAAAGGGCTTGTGAAATATTCCATCAGCAAGAATCAATTCGTTACTTATTCCATGACCATGGCGGATGAGAATGCGAACGGTGTGGAGAACAATGTGTGGACGATTGCCGACGATGGGCGCGGACATATCTGGATTGGCGGATTCAGCGTCTATGTGTTGGACAAGAAGAGCGGCAAGCTCAAGTGCATACAAGGACTGGACGGGGTGCAGTGTTCTGCCATCGTTTGCCGCGGGCATTATCTTTGGATTTCGTCTACCCGGAAGGGGATTTTCAAGATAGACACACGCACCTGCCGCATCACCAGACACTACGATATGCAGTCGAAAGATATCCGTCTTCCTTCCGACCGCCTGAAACATCTGTTCATGGACACGGACGGGAAGATTTGGTTCTCTACAGTTGCGTCCGGCTTCTATTCATTGGACGAACGTGACGGGACGTTCAAGCTCCATACTGCCAACGAGGGACTGACCGATTCCAATGTCACCTCTATCGAAGAAGATAATGACGGCAATCTTTGGTTGGCTACCTCGAGCGGCTTGTTCCGGATGAACAAGCAGACAGAACGTTTCGTGCGCTTTGATGTGAAAGAGATAGAACAGGCTTCGTATACCTATAACTCCAGTACGTTTGACGGCGAAGAGATGTTTTTCGGCAATGTGAGCGGGCTTGTCTATTTCAATCCGGCGCAGATAAACTACCATCAGCGGTATGACGCGGTAAATTTCACCTCTTTGCGACTGTTGAATGACGAGAAAGAAGAGTTCACGTTGTTGGGAGAGGAATGCAAGGAGTTGACGTTGCACTATGACCAAAATTTCTTCACCATTGCCTATAGTGTGCCCGAATACCTGTTTCCGGGCAGGGTACGTTTCTCCGGTTGGTTGAAAAACTTAGAGAGTGGCTGGCGGGATTTGGAAAGCAGCCGGGAGGTGACCTATACCAATGTGCCGCCCGGTGAATATGAGTTTCATGTTCGTTGCATCAACGACAACGGGTTGTGGGGAAAGTCTTCGGTATTTAAGCTGATCATTACTCCGCCTTGGTGGAGAACCTCGTGGGCTGTCTGCCTGTGGATATTGCTGGCACTGGGCACAGCGGCAGGTAGCATTTGGCTCTACCTGCATGAACAGAAGATAAAGTATCGTCTGCAAATCAATGAAATAGAGAAGAGCACGATGAAGAAACTGAACGAAGAGAAGTTGGATTTCTATACTTACATCACTCACGAATTGCGCACACCGGTGTTCCTTATCGCTGCCCAACTGGAAGAGCTGATAGAGACACGTCGTTCGCCGGTGCAGGTACCTTTGTCTTATCTGCTCTCCATGCATCACAGTTCGTTGAAGCTGAACAAGTTGATCAGCCGTGTGATAGACTTGCGCAAAATGGATTCCGGAAAGTTACAACTAAACATGCAGCGTAAGGATGTAGTCGGTTTCTGCAATGAACTGACGGACGACTATCGCAGGCTGTGTCGGCAGAAAGAGATAACTTACACATTCTGCTGTGTGGAGACGGAGATTATGCTCGACTTTGATGCCGAGAAACTCGAAATCATTCTCACCAACCTGATATCCAATGCATTCAAGTATACGAAGGAGGGAGGAACGGTGACCCTCACGGTGAGGAACCGTCCGGATGCCGTTTGCTTTGCGGTAGAAGATAACGGTATAGGCATCGCGGAAGAGATGCGCGATACGATTTTCGAAAACTTCTTCCGCACGGAGCGGGGCAAGAAGCAGGGAGAAGGCGATGGGATGGGGCTGTCGTTTGTCAAGACGTTGGTCGAGCTTCATGGGGGAGAAATCCGTGTGGAAAGTGAACTGAACCAAGGCTCTGCATTTCTTTTCACTATCCCCCGTAAGGAGCAGCAGAGCGAAGACTGTCCGGCACGCACCGAGTCGCTGCTGGTAGACGATGTGCAGCCGTCGGAGCCAAAGCCCGTTTCTAACCCTACCGCCACTCATTCCATCCTGCTGATAGATGACGAACGCGAAACGGTGAATATCCTTGAACGTTATCTCTCGTCCGATTTTAAGATATACAAAGCGTATGACGGAGAAGAAGGGTTGGAGATTGCCGGCAGGGAACTTCCGGACATTGTTGTCTGCGACCTGATGATGCCGCGCATGAATGGGCAGGAGTTTCTGGAGCGGATGAAGAACGACAAGAAGTTGGCGCACATCAAAGTCATCATATTCACGGCAAAAAACTCGGAAGAGGATATGCTGAAGGCTTTCGACAGCGGGGCGGACGTATACCTGTCCAAGCCGATTTCCTTAAAACTCTTGCGCAAACGTATTGAGCGGTTAGTGGTGCAGTCGGAGAATGCCGCCATTATCAGCACCATTGCTACCGAGCAGAAGACGTATACGAAAGAGGAGCAGATATTTCTGTTGCGCTGTCGGGAAATCATAGATGATAATCTGTGCAATGAAGAGTTTGATGTAGACTTGATGGCTGCCAAGTTGGCGATGAGCCATTCTACGCTGTATAAGAAAATCAGACAAATGACAGGCAATTCCTTGATTGAGTTTATCAATGATTATAAGATATATAAAGCCGTTCAACTTTTCCGGCAGGGAGCATCGAATGTGGAGGAAGTCAGCAAGCAATGCGGCTTCCGGGATGTGAAGAGTTTCCGCAATGCTTTCAAGAAGAATATGAATCAGACTCCGAAGGCTTTTATACAAAGTCTGTAGGATTGCTTGACCGTATCGGTTCCCATTGCTTGGCACGGCAGTTCCCATTGTTTGGCACGGCGGTGTCCATTGCTTGGCACAGTGGTGTCCATTACTTGGCACGGCAGGAACCGTCTGCAATACCTTAATGTGAATTCGATATAAGTTCGTCCGCATGGTTTCCCCTCCTTCGGGAAGGAGGGGTGTCCGAAGGACGGGGTGGTAGGTAAATATAGTAGTCTGTTATTCAGTACTATATAGATTTACGATTTCACCTACCACCTCCCCCTACGGGGACTCCTCCTTCCAGAAGGAGGAGAAGCGGATAGACAAGCTTATATCGAACTGACGTTACCTTATCAATCAATTAAGGGAACTTTTCCGTAAAACCCTGTGAATACGGATTCCGTCCCTTTAGATACGAAAAACTTCCCCTTTTTATCGCACTGTTTGTCTTACTTTTGGGCATAATTTTAAAAAATGGCCCATGTATACGAACAAACAGAAACTTTATCATTTGTTTCTCTTTGCCGTTCTGTTCTCCGCTTGCGCGGTGAATGTGGCAAAGGAGGAGAAAACATTTTATCCCCAACGGGTATGGAACGACACGGAAGGCAATCCGATTAACGCACATGGCGGAGGCGTGCTCTTTCATGACGGAGTGTATTATTGGTTTGGCGAACACAAAGCCGACACCACCTGTTCGGCAATGGTAGGAGTCACCTGCTACGCATCGAAAAATCTGACCGAATGGGAGAACAAAGGCGTCGCTCTTGCCGTTGATGCCGACGACTCGGAGAGCGACATTGCCAAAGGATGTATCTTGGAACGTCCCAAAGTTGTATATAATAAGAAGACAGGTAAGTTTGTCATGTGGTTTCATCTCGAACTGAAGGATAAAGGATATGAATCTGCGCGCTACGGAGTGGCAGTCAGCGATGTGGTGACAGGACCGTATCGCTTCCTGCGTTCCGGACGGGCCAATCCCGGTAAGTTTTCATTGGGTGTCACAGCCGCCGATATAGCCGCGCTCGATACGTTGGTAGAAGAGCGTCTGGCTTATCGGACGGCAGAGTGGCAGGAAGCCGTGCGACAGGGACTTTACATGAAGCGCGACTTTGAAGGCGGACAGATGGCACGCGACCAGACTGTTTTTGTGGATGATGACGGAAAAGCTTACCACATCTTCTCTTCTGAAGAAAACCTCACCCTGCACATCGCAGAACTGACCGACGATTATTTGTATCATACAGGGCGTTACGCCCGCATGGCTCCCGGCGGAGAAAACGAAGCCCCGGCCATTTTCAAGAAAGACGGTACCTACTGGATGATCACATCCGGCTGCACGGGATGGGCGCCCAACGAAGCCCGTATGTTCTCGGCATCCCATATCATGGGACCTTGGAAACAGCACCCCAATCCCTGTGTAGGCACGGATGCTGCCATTACCTTTGGCGGACAGAGCACCTATATTATAAAGGTGGAAAACCGGGAAGACACATACATCTTTATGGGCGACATCTGGCGCCCGGAGCATCCAGCCGACAGCCGTTACCTCTGGCTTCCTATCCGGTTTCAAGACGGGCGCCCGGTGCTGGAGTGGATGGATAGCTGGTCATTAGATTATTTTCGAGTAAAGTAATGCGTAATTTTATATCCTATTGAATATGAGATGTGTTTCGTTATTTTTGATAGTGTTTATTCCTTTTATTTCTGCTGTAGCCTCTGGTGTGAATAAAAAATCAGAAGATGTTATTCGTCTGGCGACTTATAATATCCGTACAATGTGTGATGAGGGGGATAAATCCTGGGAGGTACGTTTAGATGCCTTGGTCGATGTTGTGAGAAGAAATCGTTTTGACTTATTTGCAACACAGGAAGGACGTACATCGCAACTGAAGGATATGGCTGTTCTTGATGAATATGCTTACGTAGGTCGTGATCGTGACGGAGATAATGAAGGCGAGCATAGTGCCATCTTTTACAAGAAAGAACGTTTTGAAATGTTGGAAACAGGTGACTTTTGGTATTCGGAAACCCCGGATGTCCCTTCATATGGCTGGGGAGCACATTATCGCAGGATATGTACATGGGGATATTTTAAGGATAAAAGAAACGGAAAAACTTTCTATGTCTTTAATTCACATACCGACCATGAAGTAGAGGAAGCCAGAAGACAGTCGTCTTATATGCTGTTGGAGAGAGTCAGGAAAATCGCCAACGGAAAACCTGTATTCTGTACAGGCGACTTCAATGCGACTTCCGATGATGAACCTATACAGATACTATTGAAAGACGGCCTGTTGGCCGACTCCTACAAGTGCAGCAGGAAGTCTCCCCAAGGTCCGGTCGGTAGTTTCCATGGATACGATTTGGCTGGAGAGATTACTCAACGCATTGATTTTATATTTGTGACTTCCGCGATAGAGGTGCTTTCTTATCGCACTGTCGATGACGATGTGAAATATGGGAAATACTCTTCGGATCATTTTCCCGTAGTAATCGAAGCACGGTTCCGGTAGACGTGGGGACCGGCTTTCATAGAATGAACGATAGAAAAATATAATTTTTTATTAAAATCTTTATTAGTTATGAGAAAAATCTTGTTTAACCTTACATGGCTGTGGCTTCTTGGTTGGGGGTATTCGTCCTGCTCGGACGGTGACTACAACATGGAAGTGCACGACAAGGGTGAAAATCCGTTCCGCTCGTTGACTATCACGTCGCAGGGGGAATCGGTGCCTGCCCAAGTGGTTGATGAAAAACACGTTAGTGTCCGGTTCAATGAGGCGGAAAAGTTTGATCAGGCCTCAATGACTGTGGAGTTGATGGATGGATATACGTTGATATATCCGGAAAATCCGGCACATATAAATTTAGAAGAGACGCCTGTGCTGAATATCAAGGCACCCGACAACCGGATTAAAAAGTATTGGGTGAACGTCACTTCCAATGCATTGCCTGTGCTCGATGCGGGAAAAATCTTTGTGGAAGGGTTGGAAGAAAGCCCCGTGAGCGCTTCGCTCTCTAATCTGAATATCCTGTTCGACCGGGCACGCATGAATCAGAAAGCCATCACCTTACGCTTCGAAGAGGGTGCGTTGATAGAAGGTGCCACTCCGCCCGAGAATCTGACGTTCGACTTTACCGAATCCCTTACTTATCGCCTGGATATCATGGCAGGTGGAAAGGCGCGTCCCTATACAGTGGCGCTCGACCTCTCGTCCGTCATGAAGAAAACACCGGCGGAACTGGGCTTCTCGGATATGACGGCACAGTTTGTAGACAAGGCGCAGTATCCGTACGTCACCGTGCTGAAGACGTCACAGGTGCGCGATATCCCCGTGGCAGGAGATTATAAGTGGAACGACCATGACAACTGGCCGTGGGAACACCATTTTTACGACTCTAACTTTTTCGATGCCGTGGGCGACTGGAAGGAGGATCGTGCGAAAACCAACGTCTACGGTGATTTTGCTATCGTGACGATAGACGTGAAGAATGCCCGTGCACGACTTGTCACAGACCCCTCTGCCGAAAATAACAAAATGCAGCCCGGACAGCAAAATGCGCTGATTGTGGCAGGCGGACGCAATGTCTATGCGGTAGGCAGGGCATGGGCGATTGGCGGCAATCCGGCACATCTCTATTATGAGAACGGTACTTTGCAGGATGCTTTGAGCAATTGGGAGGACGCCTCGTGGAATCCCTCTTTCCGTGCCGGACTGGGTGTGGACAAGAATGGAAGAATCTCATTCAGTAATTGCTATTTTGACGGCTCGTTCTCGAAGGGGGCAAGCGGGCGGATGATGCAGCTTCCTTTCTTCACGGACGACAGTCACTCCCTTGCCGGAGCTACGGAATGGGAGGTGGAACAGGCTGTGTGGGGATATGCGCTGTGGCCTGTCAGAGACGGACATGCGCTGAATAAATACGAACTGTGGAACAACGACGGCTGTGGCGTGCACAGTTCTTCCTATGGCCGCAACTGGCAGGGAGTCTGCAACGACCACGTGTTCTTCGGGCTGACGTATGACAATAAAATAGGTATTGCTGTCTGCAACCGTCCGCGCGGCAACACATCAGCCTATCCCGCCACGTGGGACAGCAATCCTACAGGAGAAGGATACAGCGTCATGCAGGCTGCATGGCTCTTGCAGCAATTGGGCTGGAAGGAGGTATTTAACGTTGCCAACAGTCAGGTGCAGGCCTATTCCATATTGGTGAACGGGCAGTCTGTGATTGGCATGCCCGATTGGGAAACGAGATATTGTCTCCTCATTGATGGACAGAATTAATAAAATTACTACTATGAATCGAAAAAAATATATGCTGACGGCTGCCTGTATGTGCATGCTGTGCATGAATACGACAACGCTTGCAGGAAGTAGCGCTGACGGTGCTTCTCCGGTGGTGGCGATGGCATCTGCCGATGCGGAACAGAAAGTTGTGTATAAAGGAAGGGTAGTGGATGCGCTGACTTCGGAGCCGGTGATTGGTGCGTCTGTTGTGGTGAAAGGTATGACGGCATTGGGTACGGTGACGGATGTGGACGGACATTTCACTTTGTCGGTTCCTACAGAGGTGAATCCCGTCATTCTGATCGTCTCCTACATCGGATATGAATCTGCGGAGACAAGAGTAACCCGACGGGATGGTATCGAAATCCGCCTGACTGAAAAATACAATGAGTTGAACGAGGTGGAAGTAGTGGCATACGGAACACAGAAGAAAGTGTCCGTCACCGGTGCCATTTCTTCCCTGCGTGGAGAAGAGTTGCTGAAATCTCCGAGCGGGAGTTTGGGTAATGCTTTGGCAGGTGCTGTCAGTGGTATTTCTACGGTGCAGCTTTCCGGCCAGCCGGGTGCCGAAGACCCGAATATCTACGTGCGTGGCACAGGTTCTTTGTCCGAGGAGACTTCCAAACCGTTGATTTTAGTGGACGGTGTAGAGCGCTCTTTCTTTCAGATGGACCCGAACGAAGTGGAAAGCATCACTGTATTGAAAGATGCTGCTTCGACAGCCGTGTTCGGTGTGCGCGGTGCCAACGGTGTTATCTTGGTGACCACCCGCCGCGGAACAACGGGCAAACCGAAAATCTCCTGGTCATCTTCCTTCGGATTGACGCAGGCGTTGAGAAACCTGAATACGGCAGATAGCTACGAACATGCTTCCATTTACACGGAAGCGCAACGTTCGGACAATCCGAACATGCAGGACGACCAATTGGCTTTCTCTCCCTACGTCACTGAGATGTTCCGCACCAATGCCGACCCGATTATCTTCCCGAATACGGACTGGAGCGATTATCTTTTTAATAACCTTTCCTGGCAGACGCAGCACAACGTCACCATCTCCGGAGGTTTAGACCGCTTTAAATACTTCGTATCCTTGGGATACCTGCATCAGGACGGTATGGTAAAACAGTTCGACCTGAATTACGACCCCAACTATATGTACAGCCGCTATAACTATCGTGCCAATGTCGATGTGAATGTGTCGAAAACCACTACATTGAAACTGAACTTGGGCGGACGGGTAGGCAGCAGAAGAAGTCCCCGGCAGGACAATCTGTGGCAGAAGATTATGTGGTCTACTCCTTATTCGAGTCCGGGATTCGTGAACGGTATGCGTATCACCAAGCCGAACGATAAGTACATCTCTATCGGCTCCGGCTCCAGCGGACTGGATTTCTATTATAACTATGGTTATGATAAGAAGACGGACAACGACCTGAATATTGACCTCAGTCTCGACCAAGAACTTGGCTTTATCACCAAAGGGCTTCGCATGAATATCAAAGGAGCATACAACACGAACTACAGTGTCACCGTCTCTCGTGCCCCGACAAGTGGAAATCCTGCTGTCACTCCTTTGTATATGGCTTATTTCACTCAGCCGGGCATGGACATCTCTAATCCGATGTTCGACAATACGATTGTCTATCAGATGGAAGGCTCTTTCGGCCTGAACGAACCGCTTTCTTACAACACTTCGACCGGTCGCGGACGCAACTGGTATCTCGAAGGAAGTTTGAACTATGCACGCACGTTCGGCAATCACGAAGTGTCCGCCCTCTTCCTCTACAATCAGTCGAAAACCTACTATCCATGGCAGAATACGGAGATTCCTACGGCTTACGTAGGATATGTGGGACGTCTCACCTATAACTACAAACAGCGCTATCTGCTCGACTTGAATGCCGGATACAACGGTTCCGAGAATTTTGCACCGGGACAACGCTACGGCTTTTTCCCGGCAGCTTCCATCGGTTGGATTCTCTCGGAAGAACCTTTCATGAAGCAACTCAAGTGGCTTGATTTCCTGAAGGTTCGCGCTTCCTACGGTTTGGTGGGAAATGATAAATACAGTGGTGTCCGCTTCTTATACCTCAACGATTCATGGTCGGCATATAACGAAGCATGGTCATCGTTGGGTACCTGGCAGTTTGGCAACCAGACAAGCCCTTCCATACTGGTGGGTGCTGTGGCCGAAAGAATCGGTAATAAGAACGTATCGTGGGAGAAAGTGAAGAAGCAAAACTACGGTATCGACATCCGTATGTTTAATCAGCAACTCAGCATTACGGCAGACTTGTTCTTTGAGCGTCGTTATGATATCCTTTCTACGCGCAACACATTGCCGAACATAACTGATGTGCAGTTGCCTCTCATCAATTTGGGCAAAGTGAACAACAAGGGATACGAAGTCACTGTGGGATGGAACTCGAAAGCCGGCAAAGTAGACTATTGGTTGCAGGCGAATCTTTCTTATTCCAAGAACAAAATCATTTACATGGACGAAGTGGTGCCCAACTATCCTTGGATGGCACAGACCGGACGCAGCACCGGACTGAATAGAGGATACTTGTTCGACCGCTTCCTGGCCGACAGTGATTTTGACGAAAACGGAAGTCTGAAGAAGGATGAGAACGGCAAGCAACTGACACCCGTGATGGCTTTAGGTAATCCCCGGCCGGGAGATGCCTTGTTCAAAGACCTGAACGGCGACAATGTGATAGACGGCAACGACATCACTTATTTCGGTTACGGCGAACGGCCGGAATATGTAATGGGATTCGTGTACGGCGCAAGGTGGAAGAACTTTGAACTCTCCATGCAATGGACGGGAGCATGGAATGCTTCACGTATATTGGGTAAGGAATACCGTACACCGTTCGGCGAATCCAACAGCGGTGCGATATTGAAATACTTGGCCGACAACCGCTGGACTCCGGAAAATCAGGATGCCCGTTTTCCGCGAATCACCTTTATGAACAAGACGCATTATCTTACGAATTCGGATTTGTGGATGATGGACGGTAGCTACTTGCGCCTGAAGACAGCGGAACTTTCCTATACTTTCCGCAACAATCCCTTTTTGAGCAAATGCGGAGTCAGCTCGCTGAAATTCTTTGTGAACGGTTACAACCTGCTGACCCTCTTCTCCGACCTGGCGGATATTGATATCGACCCGGAAGGCATTGCGGGATACAAGAACGGACAGTTCACCAATGATTATCCGAATGTCCGTATTTATAATATGGGCTTTAATATTCAGTTCTAATATACAGTGAAATATGAGAAAAAACAATTATAAAATCTATTTGCTTCTGTTGCTTTCGTGCGCCTTTGCGGGGTGTAGCGATTTGCGGTTTGGAGATTCTTTCTTGGACAAAGCACCGGGCGTGGACGTGACGGTAGATACTATCTTTTCTTCCAAAGTGTATGCCGACAGGGCACTGAACTCTGCTTACTCCACTTTGCGTTGTGGCTTGAGTGTGTACAATCCCTCTTGGTATGGCGAGTATTTTTGCGATTATCCGGATGCCGGCAATCGCTTGGGGTCCGACAATCTGGATGCATTGACTGATTTGATAGAATCTTATTGCACATGGGGGGGCGTCTATAATATGTATTACGCCGGACAATACAACTCAGAGGTCGAAAACAACAACGCCAATACCAAATTCGGCTTCAATCCTTCCCAGGATTTGGCTTACAGGGGGATTCGCAAAGCATTCCTTTATATAGAGAATGTAGACAGGGTGCCCGATATGTCGGAAGCAGACAAGATAGTACGCAAAGGAGAGGCATATATGATTATCGCTTGTCATTATCACGAACTGATGCGTCATTTCGGCGGAGTTCCTCTCTTGAAAAGTTCGGTAAACGTAGAGAGCGATGCCGGTGCGGACTATTCGCGGCAGCCGGTGAAGGCAGTGGCGGAATATATTCTCGAACTCTGTAAGGAGGCTGCCGGTATGCTTCCGTGGAGCGTATCGCCGGCAGACGACGGCCGCTTTACAAAAGCTGCTGCCATGGGACTCAAATGCCGTGTGTTGCAGTATCTTGCCAGTCCGTTGTTCAATGCTAACGAACCTTATATGGCGATGGGTACGCCGCAGGGAGGAAACATCGAAAAACTGAATGCGGAAAACATCCCTTACATGGTATGGCTCGGCAATTATGACAAGAAGCGCTGGCAGGACGTGGCGGATGCATGTCAGGCATTCTTTAATGAGAACAGATTGAACGGTGATACTTATAAATTGGTAGAAAATTCCGGCAATCCCCGTACGGCTTTCAGCCGTTGCTATTCGGACAGGCACAATGGAGAGATTATTATTGCTACCGGTCGTCATACGGCCACTTATCGTCCGTTCTATCATACCGTATTTTTCGGTCCTACCGACGAACCGGGACAGAGCCGGGGATGGGGAGCCGGATGCAACACGCTGAACTTTGTAGATTTGTTTCCGTATGCCAATGGTGAACCGGCTTTATATCGCGAATGGATTAGAACGAACGGGCACGAAGGAACGTTGAATGACAACCCGTTTGTGGACCGTGACCCTCGCCTGTATGAATCGGTGATGATTGCCGGTGATAGATTCCAGGGACGTTTGGCGGAGATGTGGGTAGGCGGTCGTGAGCGTGCGCAGGCCACAAGTGTGCGTGCCATAACGGGTTTCTGTTCCCGCAAGTTCATTTGGGATTACAATTCCACCACGCTGTTTGATGTACCATCCAACTATGCTTACCTGCGTTTAGCGGAAATTTATCTGATTTATGCGGAAGCGCTCAATGAACTGGGACAGAAAGTCGAAGCCTATGAATGGCTGAACAAAACACGCAATCGTGCCGGACTTCCCGATATGAGTGATGGTCTGCTCGGCAGGCTGCAAGCGGATAAGATTTTGCCCGATTATCCGGAAGCCCCCTCGGACGGTGACCCCAAACTGCGCGAAGAGATTCTGGACGAACGTGCACGCGAGTTGTATTTTGAAGAGACGCGCTGGTTCGACATGGTGAGGTGGAAACGTGCCGATATTTTCCAAAAGGCATTGTATGGCATCACTATCGAACTGAAAGAAGGTTCTTCCAGCACCAACCCCGAAGGGCTGCTGTTCTCGGAGCCTACGGAACTGAATCCTCGTTATTGGAAAAAGAACTGGAGCCCCAAGTGGTATCTCAGCGCTTTCCCGAGCAATGAAATCAATAAGGGATACGGACTGATTCAGAATCCCGGTTGGTAAATAACTAATAGCTTATAAAAAAGATAATGACAATGAAAAGGATATATTTTATAATCATGCTGTCCATCGGCATTTCCTGTCTGGCAAATGCGCAGCAGCTGGATGTAACTTTGCGGGTGACCGACGGTCAGAATCGCCCGTTGCAGGAAGTCGTGATGGAGGTGGAAGGCGATCAGGCATATTATGTGACCGATGCCGACGGTATCATCCGCTTTTCTGTAGAGAAAGGCGTGAAGGCCACATTGGCGAAAGATTTTATGTTCTCGCGTCAGATAACGATTGATAAGCCGAACATGGCTGTACGCTTGGATGCCCATCATCAGGTATTCGATTTGGGATTTAATGAAAGTGTGACGAAGGAACTGAGCGCTTCTGCCATCAACGGAGTGACGGCGGGAGAGATTGAGGCTTCCGGGCAGTCGCAGATTTTAGGTGCCCTGTATGGCTTGATTCCCGGACTGACGGTGTCGCAGCCGGGAGAAACTTCTCCTTGGCCATCGTGGAGTGTGCCGGGGGTAAATGTCCGCGGAAGAGGTTCCTTTAGCGGCAATAATGTGATTGTGCTGGTAGACGGTATCCAACGAGATGCCTCTACGATTCATGTAGATGAAGTGAAAAGCGTCAGTGTACTGAAAGATGCTGCGGCGTTGGCATTGTATGGTGTTCGGGGGGCTGACGGTGTCATCTGTATATCCACCAAGCGAGGTGGTGAACATAAATTCCGGATGAATGGCGGGTATAGTATGGGGTTGCAAACTCCTTTCCGTATTCCTGAAATGGCTGATCCGGTAGCGTATGCAGGTGCATTGAATGAGGCGTTGGCAAATGACGGTCTGTCTCCTTATTATTCACAACGTGATATTCTGTCGCTGGCAGACGGGACAAATACGGTGATTCCTACCGTAGACTGGCAGAAAGAGTTGTTGAGAAACGTTGCCTTCAATCACGATGTGAATCTATCTTTCGATGGAAGCAGCCGGAATATGCGTTATTACGTATATACCAATTATACCAGCAATCGGGGATTCTTCGACAATACGAAGCTGAATGACGACTATTCTACGCAACTTGAATATTATGCATTGAAATTGCGTACGAATCTTGAAGCGGATCTTACTCCGAAGACCAAACTGATGCTGAACCTGATGGGGCGTATTCAGCAGTTGCAACAGCCTGGCGGTGGAATAGACCTGACGGATATGTATACCACGCCGACAGTCGGTATTCCCGTGCGTGCGGAAGACGGAAAATGGGTGCGTACTAAAGTGTTCAATAACCCGTTGGCCAACAAAATGGCTACCGGAAGTAATGTTCTTTTCTCCCGTCTGTTGTCCGGCGACCTGACTTTGCGCCAGGATTTGTCTATGTGGCTTGACGGGCTGAAAGCGGAAGTGCGTGTGGCTTACGACAACCATGCCGAAATCAACGATGTAAAGAGTAAAACCTACTCTTACTACGAAGTCTACCCGCAATACGATGCCGCGAAGAATATCACCGGATACTCCCGCACGGCTTATGGAACGGATTCTCCATTGAAGTTCAATAACGGTACATTAAACTGGCAGTATATGCAAATGGCTTTGTGGGCAAAACTTGATTATGCCCGCCGGATAGGCAAGCATGCTTTCTCAGTGGCAGGAATATTCAACCGCAATTACCTCAGTTATACGGGTGCCAACCAGACTTTCGTACACCATGATTATATACTGAACGCTACCTATAATTATGCCGACCGTTACTTGTTGAATGGTGTACTTTCCTGTTCGGCAAGCAGCAAATTGCCTTCCGGAAATAAATTCAGACTTTATCCTGCTCTTTCCGCTGCATGGATTATATCCAATGAGGCGTTTATGAAAAACTTCAAAAACCTCGATTTCCTGAAGTTGCGTGCTTCATACGGTATTGTCGGAATGGACGCTAATCTTGCGTATGATATGGATAAGCAGTTCAACGGCAGCACCAGCAGTTGGTTTGTCTATACAGGCATCAATGCCGCTCAGGGTATGGGTGAAGGCAGACTTCCTTCCGTCCATATCCAGCCTGAGAAAGAGTATAAGGCAAATGTGGGTATAGAACTGGGTTTGCTGAAAGGGTTGACATTCGAATGGGATGTGTTCTACAACAAACGTACTAATATCCGTACGAATGGAAGCGGGACTATTTCTTCCGTAGTCGGCATCGGTGTGCCCGATGTGTTTACGGGTGAGGTGAAAAACTATGGAACGGAATTCTCATTAGGTTGGAATCAGCGTATCGGCAATTTCGGTTACTACGTGCGCGGTAACTTCTCTTATGCGAAGAATGAGATAACCAACATGGAGGAGGCTTATCAGCCTTATGCTTATATGTATCAGACAGGCAACGCTATCGGACGTTATTACGGACTGGTAGCGGAGGGTTTCTACCAGCAGTCGGATTTCAAGACAGACGGAACCTTGAGCGACGGGCTTCCCGTAAACTCTTTCATCAAGAACCCGCAACCGGGCGATGTGAAGTATAAAGACCTCAATAAGGATGGCAAGATAGATAACTATGATTATACTTACCAGTTGGGGTCTGAATTGCCGGAAATCAATTACGGCTTTCAGATTGGTGCGGATTATCGCAACTTAGGATTCAATGCCTACTTCCAAGGGGTAGCGAATAAGACGGTGGCTACCGCTTTGTCAAGTGTTTACGTACCATTGGCAGGAGGAAACAAGAATATCTCCAAACACTATTTGGAAAATTATTGGTCGGCAGAGCGTCCTTCCGGTAAATATCCCCGTCTGA
Source organism: Bacteroides congonensis (assembly GCF_900130125.1). Taxonomy (GTDB): domain Bacteria; phylum Bacteroidota; class Bacteroidia; order Bacteroidales; family Bacteroidaceae; genus Bacteroides; species Bacteroides congonensis. The sequence goes on along the minus strand of NZ_FQXY01000009.1, from coordinate 1,097,639 downwards.
CAACGTTGGACAATGCCAACAATTACCTCAACAGCCAGATATGGACGGAGAAAGGTGATTTCCTTAAATTGAGGGAACTGGAAGTTTATTATCGGATGCGTGACTTGAACTTTGGAAAAATGAAACTGTCGGAGTGTAAGTTCTTCTTGCGTGGCACTAATCTTTTCTCTATAGACAATATAAAGATATTTGATCCGGAGTATATTAGTATGGGATATCCTTCCGCACGTACGTATGAGATAGGAATGAATGTCTTTTTTTAACAGGAGGAGTAAACTATGAAACTATATAAGAAAATTCTTTTTTTAGGCTGTCTGGCCGGAGGGTTGGCGGCATGCAATGATTTGGAGATTGATGAATCCCAATATCATACCACGAAGTTTTTGTTTAGCGATTTCTCCCGTGTGGCGATGGGGATTACGAATGTATATGCCGGTTTACCGGACGAGTTGTCTGCATTGGGCACTTTGCGTGACTGTGCGACGGACGATGCGGTCTATGCCTGGAGTGCCGACCCCGTGAAGATTTTTTATGACGGCAGTTGGTCGGCTAACAGGCTGATTGACGACCAGTGGGCGCATTATTACAGTGCTATCCGTAGTGCGAATTATTTTCTTGAGAATTGTCCGGATGATTTCCCGGATTCCAAGTGGACGACCAATTATGAGCAGAACTTGAAAGAATTGAGATATTACCCGTGGGAAGCGAAAGTGTTGCGCGCGTATTTTCATTTTGAATTGTTAAGGCGTTACAACCAAATCATTATCGCCGACCGGACGTTTACCACCGAAGAGGTTAATCATCTGAAACCGGTTTCTTATCAGGAAGCGGCAGACTGGATTGTGAAGGAACTCGAACCTTGCATCAAGGTGTTGCCGGAAACTTGGAAGGACACGCCGTCCGCTAAATTGGGACGTGTCACCAAAGGGTTCTGCATGGCCTTGAAAGCACGTGTTTTGCTTTATGCAGCGAGCCCGTTGAATAATCCGTCCGGCAACTCTTCCGAATGGGCCAAAGCAGCGGAAGCCGCCAAAGAACTGATGGATGCGAATATCTACAAGTTAGTGGACGAACAGGTCTTTAATAATGAAAATGCGCAAGGACTGATTTTCGGCAGGCGGCTGAGTGCGGGCAATCAATTCGAGTATGCCAACTTCCCGGTAGGTATGGGAGGCAACTCGGGTGTTTGTCCTTCGGAAAACCTGGTGGAAGCGTTTGATATGGCGGATGGTACTCCGTTCAGTTGGGAACAGCATCAGGAGGATGTTTTAGACCCGTCGAAGCGTGACCCGCGTTTCGCAAAGACGCTTCTGGCGAATGGCATGTCGTTCAAAAACGACCTTATTGAAAGTTTTGACGGCGGACGGAACGGTGCGCCTCAGGACGGTGCTTCTCCTACTTCCTATTATTTGAGAAAGCTTTTGCAGGAAGATACCAATATCGATGAGGGAACGGGAACGATTACCTCTTTCGGACATATATTTCCGATGTTCCGGTATGCGGAGGTCTATCTGAACTATGCGGAAGCATTGTTCGAAGCAACCGGTAATCCGAACTTCACCGGCGATTGGGATGGAAAGAGATACGATATGTCTCCTGTAGCTGCTGTGAACGCGGTTCGTGCCCGTTCTTTTATGCAGGGATTGGATGAAAACATAGATGAGACATCGTTCCGTACGCGGTTGCGTAACGAACGTCGGGTGGAATTGGCTTTCGAGAATCATCGTTTTTGGGACATACGGCGCTGGAAGATTGGCAGCCAAACTGTGAAAATATATGGTTTGAGACTGAGCAAGGATGCCAATGACGTGATTACAAAAGAGAAATACTTGGTTCAGGAGCGTGTGTGGGACGATAAGATGAATTATTATCCGATAGGAAACGGAGAAATGAATCGGAATGAAAATCTGATTCAGAACACAGATTGGTAAATGTAGTTATTGTATGAATAAGAATAATATGTTGATAATAGGCTTACTGTCTTGCCTGATGCTACCTCTTTCATCGTGTGGAAATGAGAATGAAGGACTGACTGGTATAAATATTAGTTATGAGAATGTAAATACGGAAGTGGCTTCGTGGCCTCATGTATTCTATGCTTTTGACAAAAGTAATTGTACTGCTTTTCAAACGACAGGAGATGAGGCCGGTTTGCAGGAGATAACGGCTGCCGGAACTTACAAAACAATTTTGGCGTATGAGACTGACGGGAATCTGGAGATTTCGCCGGGGGCTGCCGGAGGTAATGCGGAGGGTTATTATGTGGCAGTGAAAAACATATCCGGGGAAATCCCCCGGATATATGCCAGCAAATCATTGATAAATGAGTCGGTTGTCAGGCTTGAACCTGTCACAGCCCAACTGATGGTCAATGTGCTGAACGCACCGGATGACTTTGAATCCCTTACGCTCCGGATACCTGGTATGACGGATGTGCTGTATGTCTCATCATTGAAAACGGAAGGCCGCCGTTCTTTGCAGAAAAAAGAAATAACGCTTCCGAAAGGGCAGAATAGCGGTTCGTTTACTTTGTTCCCGATATTGGGGCAGGGGAATTGGACGCTCTCTTATTCGGCTGCTTATACCGATGGAACCGCATGTGAGGGAAGTATCAAACTGGAACATTTTATCCAAAGTGGGGATGAAGTGAAACTGATTGTGGACTTGAAAACCAGTGTGATGACTTACGAGACTTCACGGTATGATAGCGACCGGACCATCTCCAGCTCACATCCGTTCATGAATATGTGGGCTGACGGACAGGAATATATCAACGCGAGTTCCTTCTATAATGTATATGTGGAACAAGGCGGACGCTGGCGGGCAATAGATGTACGCAAAGCGCTTTGTTCGGATGCGAAGAACCACGACAGGATTTGGAATGACTGGAATAACTCCAAGAAATTGCGAGACACAATGAGTTATGCCCGTGTCATTAATCCTTTTGAAGGTACGGTGAAAGTACGTGTGGAAAAACGCGGAACGGCATTTAAGGGAGTGGAGGTACGTCCTTCTTCTTATCAGATTCCGGTAGAGAAAATCACGGATAATATGATAGAGTTCTCATTGCCCGGTTATGAGAAACGCAAAGTATCGGTAGAATTTGATGGAGACAGGCAACATAATTTGTTCTTGCTGGGCGGACGTCCTGACAAGGATAAACCGGCTCAAAGTAGTGGAGACGTAATTTATTGCGGACCGGGAGAACATGTAGTCAGCAAATTGGTGCTGACGGACAATCAGACGTTGTATGTCGATGAGGGTGCTGTGCTCTATACATGTATCGAGGTGACGGGAGATAATGTAACCATAGCCGGAAACGGCATAATCTCCGGAGAGAAATTGCCGCATACAGGCAGTTTGTATGCCGAAGGGGCACGGCTGATTAGAGTGGCCGATAATACGAAAGTGATAAATAATTTCAAGATAAAAGATGTGACTTTGATTGATTCGCCCAACTGGACATTGGCGTTATATGGCACGAAAGATGCGGTGATTGATAATGTAAACATCATCTGCTGGATATTGAATGGTGACGGTATCGACCTGACATGTAGTACGGGGGCTACAGTGAAAGACTGCTTTGTCCGTACGTATGACGACTGTGTCTCGTTGAAAGTCCTCGGGCTTTATGGTGGTGCGAAAGCGAATACCAATCATGTGCAAGTTGACAATTGCCTTTTGTGGTGCGATTTGGCTCGTTGTGTCATGGTAGGACCGGAGGCAGGAACTAAAGGGGAGTGGATGTATTCGATTCGTGATTGCGAAATTAAGAATTGCATTGTGCTGGAATCAACAGGAACGATGCTTTCTGTCGGGCAGGAACCTTTGTCGGAAGGAGGAACGGCAATGCCGATTGAAAATATCACGTTCAGTGATATACAGGTCGACAATATGAAAATCGCAGAGAGTGGATGTCCGATATATGTATTTCAGTCAACCACCCACCAAGAAGGTTGCCGGATGGAAAATATCCTTTTCAAAAACATTCGGTTTGATGACCGTTTTGGTTTTAAGAATAAGCTTGTTGTCAGTTCGGAGGATGCTCGTAATACGATTTCTAATTTAGTTCTCGAAAACATCATTCACAATGGAAAGGCGATAACTGAAGGAGATGTCGAAATACAGGGAAATGTAAATGTTGAAATAAAATAGAAATTCTATTGTAAATGAAATTGAAACTTAAGATAAAGATAATATGGGTGTGTTTGTCCGTACTTGTCGTAAGGCCGGTATATGCTCAGCTTCCGGTATATCTGGATGAGGATAAACCTGTCGAAGAGCGTGTGAAGGATGCGCTGAGTCGCATGGCTCTTGAAGAAAAAGTCGCTCTATGTCATGCACAGAGCAAGTTTAGCAGTGCGGGCGTGCTTCGCTTAGGCATTCCGGAGTTGTGGATGAGTGACGGACCGCATGGTGTGCGGGCAGAATTGAACTGGAATAATTGGCATTATGCGGAATGGACGAATGACAGCATTACCGCTTTTCCGGCGCTCACTTGTCTTGCCGCTACGTGGAATCCTGAGATGGCCGCCAAATATGGCAAGGCATTGGGAGAGGAGGCACGCTATCGGGAAAAAGATGTGATATTAGGACCGGGCGTTAATATTTACCGGACTCCGCTGAATGGACGTAACTTTGAATATATGGGTGAAGACCCTTATTTGGCAGGTACGCTCTGTGTACCTTATATACAGGAAGTGCAGAAAAACGGTGTGGCGGTAAGTGTCAAGCACTATGCACTGAACAATCAGGAGTTGTGGCGCGACTATATCGATGTGTATCTCAGCGAGCGTGCCTTGCATGAAATCTATCTTCCTGCTTTTAAGATGGCTGTACAACAAGGCGGTGCATGGACGGTGATGGGAGCGTATAACAAGTTTCGTGGTCAGCACGCTTGCCATAATGAAACACTGCTCCGTAAGATATTGAAAGAGGACTGGAAGTTCGACGGTGTGGTGGTGAGTGATTGGGGAGGTGTGCACGATACGTATGAAGCTGCCTTGAACGGAATGGACATAGAGATGGGGTCGTATACGAACGGACTGACTTCGGAAAGTGTCTTTACGTACAACGACTATTATCTGGCCCATCCCTATCTGAAGATGTTGAAAGAAGGGAAGATTGCAGAAGAAAATATAAACGACAAGGCTTCGCGTATTCTTCGTCTGATATTCCGTACGGCGATGAATCGCCGGAAACCTTATGGAGCGATAACGAATGAAGAGCATTATCAGTCGGCGCGTGAGATTGGAAATGAGGGGATTGTGTTGTTGAAGAATGCTCCCGTGGCAAAGAAATCGGCTCCGTTGTTACCGATTGATGCATCGAAATACAAACGTATTCTTGTAGTGGGTGATAATGCAATACGTTCGTTGAACCAAGGTGGCGGCTCTTCCGAATTGAAGGTGAAGGATATGGCTTCTCCGTTGGATGGGCTTCGTGCCGTGTATGGGGATAAGATACGTTATACACAAGGATATGCGGCAGGCAAACCGATGTACGGCAATGTGGAGGAAATACCACAGACTGTGACGGATTCATTGCGTGCTGAAGCAGTGGCGATGGCTAAAGAATCGGATTTAGTGATACTTGTAGGCGGGCTGAATAAGAACCATCAGCAGGATAGTGAAGCGGGTGACCGGATTCGTTATGGGTTGCCTTTCGGACAGGATGAATTGATAGAGGAGTTGCAGACTGTCAATCGGAATCTGATATTGGTGCTGCTGAGTGGCAATGCGGTGGAAATGCCTTGGATAAATAAAGTGCCTGCCATTGTGCAAGGCTGGTATTTGGGTTCTATGGGCGGATATTCACTGGCGGATGTGTTGAGCGGTGCTGTGAATCCCAGTGGCAAGTTGCCGTTTTCTTTTCCTGCCAGGCTTGCGGATTGCGGTGCGCATGCTTTTGACGAATTGTGTTATCCGGGTGATGGTGAGAAGGAAGAATATAAGGAAGATATTTTCGTGGGATATCGTTGGCATGATACGAAGAAGATTCCCGCTTTGTTTCCTTTCGGGCACGGACTGAGTTACACCACTTTTGCATACGGCAAACCGTCGGCGGATAAAAAGATCATGAAGGCGGATGAGCAGATTTCCTTTTCTGTCAGTGTGAAAAACACTGGAATGCGCGAAGGACAGGAGGTTGTACAGCTTTACATTAGTGATAAAAAATCATCTCTGCCGCGTCCGGTAAAGGAACTGAAAGGCTTTAAGAAAATAAAACTGGCTCCGGGCGAAGAAAAGACAGTAACGCTGACGATTGATAAGGGGGCTTTGAGTTACTTTGATGACGAACGACACGAGTGGGTGGCAGAACCGGGCAAGTTTGAAGCACTCATCGGAAGCTCGTCCACAGACATAAAAGCTGTTGTGTCGTTTGATTTCAGCATGTGTAATAAAAATGAAGATTCGATTTTACCGGAAAAACGTCCTAAATGATGATAGAAAAGCAAATGTGGAAAACGAAACTGATACTTGGCATTCTCTGCGGATGGATGTTCTTCTCCTGTTCTCCGGCAGGCGGAGGACAGGATACTGAAATGAATGCTTTCGTCACCGGCTTGATGAGCCGGATGACGCTTCGTGAAAAACTGGGGCAGTTGAATTTGCCATCCGGTGGTGACCTTGTAACGGGGGCTGTCATGAGTGGCGAATTGACTGAGATGATACGTAATCAAGAGATTGGGGGCGTCTTTAACGTGAAAGGGGTGAAGAAGGTATATGCCTTGCAACGCCTTGCGATGGAAGAAAGCCGTTTGAAGATTCCTCTGCTGGTAGGCGCCGACGTTATTCACGGATATGAAACCGTGTTCCCGATTCCGCTGGCTCTTTCTTGTAGCTGGGATACGTTAGCTGTCGAACGGATGGCACGTATCTCTGCAGTGGAAGCCAGTGCAGATGGTATAAACTGGACATTCAGCCCGATGGTGGATATTTGTCGGGATGCTCGTTGGGGACGTATTGCAGAGAGCAATGGTGAAGACCCGTACTTGGGCTCACTTTTGGCAAAAGCCTATGTACGGGGTTACCAAGGAGAGAATATGCAGGGAAAAGATGAAATTCTTTCTTGTGTGAAACATTTTGCTCTTTATGGGGCCAGTGAGTCGGGACGTGATTATAATACGGTTGATATGAGCCGTCTGCGTATGTATAACGAATACCTTGCTCCCTATCGTGCCGCTGTTGATGCAGGTGCAGGCAGTGTTATGAGTTCTTTTAATGTTGTGGATGGCGTCCCGGCTACTGCCAACAGATGGTTGCTGACTGATTTGCTTCGAAATGAGTGGGGATTTCGAGGATTATTGGTGACAGATTATTATGCGTTGGGCGAGATGGATGCCCACGGAGTTGCTCCTTTGAAAGAAGCCGCTGCGCGTGCTTTGCTGGCGGGTACGGATATGGATATGGTTTCCTGCGGTTTCCTGAATACGTTAGGAGAGTCTATGGCGGAAGGAAAAGTGACGGAAGAACAGATTGATGCTGCGTGTAGGCGTGTGCTGGAAACGAAGTATAAATTGGGCTTGTTTGCCTACCCCTATAAATATTGCGATACGTTGCGTGGTGAAAACGAGCTGTATACGACTGCCCATCGTGCTGTGGCACGAGAGATTGCTGCCGAAACGTTTGTTCTGTTGAAAAATACGGATAATCTTCTTCCTTTGAAGAAGAAAGGTCGGATTGCTTTGATAGGGCCGATGGCAGACGCCCGCAACAATATGTGCGGCATGTGGAGCATGACTTGCACTCCTTCCCGTCACGGGACGTTGCTTGAAGGCGTTCGGTCGGCAGTAGGGGACGAAGCGGAGATATTGTATGCGAAAGGAAGTAATATCTGTTATGATACGGAACAGGAAAAGGCTGCCACCGGTCTTCGTTCGTTAGAACGGGGGGATAATTCGCAATTGCTGAGTGAGGCCTTGCAGACGGCTGCCCGTGCGGATGTTATTTTGGCTGCCTTGGGTGAATGTGCTGAGATGAGTGGGGAGTCGGCTTCTCGTACCAATCCGATGATTCCCGATGCTCAACGGGATTTGTTGGAAGCTTTGGTGGCAACGGGTAAACCTGTGGTTCTTCTTCTGTTTACTGGACGTCCGTTGATATTGAACTGGGAGGATGCGCATGTACACTCGATACTGAATGTCTGGTTTGGCGGCAGTGAGACAGGGGATGCGGTGGCCGACGTATTATTTGGAAAAAAATCTCCATGCGGGAAACTGACTACTACATTCCCTCGTTCGGTAGGGCAACTTCCGTTGTATTATAATCATTTGAATACAGGACGTCCCGATTCGGACGCGTATGTCTTCAATCGTTATGCCAGCAACTATCTAGATGAGAGTAATGAACCTCTTTATCCTTTCGGATATGGCTTGAGTTACACGACTTTTACCTATAGCAATATGCAGTTGAGTACGGAAACTTTGCCGGAGGATGGGAAACTGACAGTCTCGGTGACTGTCGCCAATGAGGGGGATTCGGATGGAACTGAAATCGTACAACTTTATCTGCGCGATATATATGCTGAAATTGCTCGTCCGATAAAAGAATTGAAAGGCTTCCAGCGAGTATTCTTGAAAAAGGGAGAAAAGCGTGAAGTTAAGTTTGTCATAACAAAGGATGACCTGAAATATTATAATTCAGATTTACAGTATGTGTATGAATCAGGAAAGTTCTCTATTATGGTAGGACCTAATAGTAGAGATGTTCAGATGAAGTCTTTTGTATTAGACGAGAGTTTGTGATTCACATTTTGCAGGTCTTATTTTTCGCTAAGAAACATTCCACCCCTGTCACAGATATCTGTAGCAGGGGTGATTTTGTCAAGGAGAGAGGTCTGATGCACTCTCTTTGGATATTCAATCATTCCGGCACATAGATAATCTCTCCATTATCCAGTTCGTAGGCAATACCTACTTTCTTGCCTCGTTTCCCTTCCTTCTTATCCTGCTCTTCGGATGGAGTATAACGGTTTATCTTTTCTCCTTCCTTGGTGATAATTTCCATGTTCTCCTTACCGGGATTCTTCACCATTGTGAAGTCTTCCTGTGAAAACACTTCCGTCATGTTGTACCGGCTGACAAGAGCCACCATCAAGGCAACAGCGAAAACCATAGCAATGTCGAACAGGTTTGAAACTACGCTGATTGGGTCGGTGTCCTCTTCTTTTCGTAATAAGTTGTGTTTCATTTCTCTGTGGTTTTAGTGTCGTCTCTCTTTTCGTTCCTCTTTTCATTGAGTAACTCGGAGATAAATTCGAGATTGGTCATATCCTGCAAATACCATCGTTGTTTTACTTGTTGTGTGAGGAAACCTACCGCGCCTGCCACCAGTCCGACTACGGTTGTTGCGAAAGCTATCTGCATATTGTAAGCCATGGAAGCGATATCACCGCTTGCCAGTCCTGCGAGGGCGGGGCCCATTGGAATTAGTGTTCCCATAAGTCCCAGGATAGGCCCGAGTTTTGTCAGCGTTTTGGAAATAGCAAGGTCTTTGTCGGCCGCGATTTCAAAGTTAGCGAGCAAACGCTGTACCTGTGCCGGGGTATCACGGGCATCCAATATCTGACGCATATACATGATAACGAGTGACCTTGATTTCTCCGGTAGTTTGGAACTCAGTTCCCTAACAGTATCCAGCGTTAACTTGCCCAGCTCATTGCGAAGCAAAGCTTCTGTTTTACGGATAGATAAATATTGACCGTAGAAACTGCCGACAAGTAAGATGGCACGGCAGAAAAGGATGATTAATAACACGATGACAGGAACGAGCAATCCTGTAGAAATCCAATACAATATATCTGATATGTAGTTCATTGTTATTGATTATTTAGTAAGTGAATAAGTTACTGAAGTATCGTAAGTTGTTTCTTCTTTCTTTTTTTCTTTATTTATTCATGCTTTTTCTTTTCGTTTGCTGCGGATGTTCCACCAGATAAGCCCTAAGACCCCGCCAGTCAATGCGATAGCTGTCACGCCCGATAGTGCTTTCCAGTCTATCTCGCTGACACCTGCTGCTGAAGTCTTTCCGTTCACAGTGGCTACAATACCCAGTATGGCTACCAGTGCATGGGTCAGGAAGAAGAGTTCTAACCGCAGTTCCTTTTCCGGCAGAAGGTAGAGTAGCAGGTATCTTCCGCACGGTATTACTACCAGTATGAAAGCGGCATAACTCCAGGCTATCGTTTGAAAAGAAATACCGGGAAATGCGAAGATGAGATAGACTAATCCACTGAATAAAACCGGGAAAATCAATACTCCCGGAAACCAGCGAAGGAAACGGTACATCACTATCATGCGCGGCTTGACCGGATAGTCATTGGCTACGTGGACAGCCAGCATGGCATACGTCATTTGTATGCAGACCTCAATACTTAGAATCACAGATGTATCCAGCATCAAAGGCTGGTTACCAAGCCAGTCGGCTATCTGTGATTTCGACTGTTCGATGGCATACGGCCACATCCATCCGCCAAACACAGCGCAGATAGCGGCGATAACTCCCACCGCTATTGCTTTCCAAAACGTTTGCTTCAACAGAAAATTAAATGCTGTAAGAAGCATAAGTACAAGGACAACTGTATCCATTATTGTTCATTACAAGTTACTGATTACAAAATCTAAATTACCGGTTTTTGATTCATGCCTGACTGTTTTTACGGCGTTTGCGTACAAAGAGTATCAAGGCAAGTATAACGATGATAACGGCGATGCCGACGGCTACATTGCTCAATGTATTTGTCTGTTGCTCCGCTGCCTGATTCATCTCTTCTTTTTTCATGAACATTCCTTTATCATCTCCGCTTGTTTTAGCTTCGCGGATTTTGGAGATGCTCTCTTTATACTGCGCGGCAGTTTGTGCGTTGGAGTTTGAAGCGATGAAATCGCGGAGTTTTGCATTGTCACAGACAAATCCCGAACAGGACGGACGATAGGTATTTACTATTTCCGTGTGTAATTTGCTCAATTCTGCTACTTGTTCCTCGCTTGCTTTCCACAACCCTTTGCGGACACTTTCCAGCATAACGGCTGTCATTTCTTCCAGAGCGGCAGGGTTCTGTTGCTCAAAGTATTTCTTTACTCCCAGGTTGAGTTCGTCCTTTACATATACATTATAAATGTTATCCCACAGCTCCTTGTCGATGGCGGCAGGTTTCATCACGTTCCATCCGTATGTATTGGTGATAACTTCCGCAAACTCACTGGCTGAGGAAGCTCCGCCTTTCATCTTCTCTTTGATATACGCAGGATTCAGAATCGTTGTACGGCTTTCTACTCCGATGGCTTCTTTAAGCTCCTGCATCTTCATATTGTTGCGGTTGCGGTAGTCGCTAAGATAGGCATCAGGGTCTTTGCCGGTTACATTCCGCACCGCAAGGTTCATTCCACCCATAAATTCATAAACATGGTCAAGGCTTAAAGCTCCCCATGTATTGCTTTGGCGGGGCTGAACTACGACATCCGTACGGGTTAATGCAGCTTCGAAAGCAAATTTCTGAAAGGCTTCCCAATTCTTCTCGCTACCATAATAGGCTCCCATATTATTGAGATAAGTGGCGGCGATTTCCGATTCATTTTCCCAACGGTCACCGGCTTCCACCATTTCCTGAATACCCGAACCATACGAACCGTTAGCTCCACCGAATACACGGAATGTAGATATTTCACGGGCATCTTTCGGGCTTAGTCCTTTTTCCGTTAGTACGCGTTCGGCTTCGACCACACTGGCAGCAACCTGATTTTCAAACTTGTCATCTTTCGCGGCGGCAGCCATTCCTACTGCCCGGTTGATAAGGAACAGGCGCGAAGCGGCAAGGTCACGGAGTTGTCCGGAAGTCTGCACTACTACATCAATGCGCGGACGTCCCAACTCTGCGGAAGGAATCAGCTTCAAATCACTGACACGACCGAAGGCATCACGTACAGGCTCTACGCCCAGCATATAAAGAACTTGTGCAATAGTAGCACCGCCTGTCTCTATAAATTCGGATGACCATAACGTGTAGCTTACCTTACGTGGTATGGAATCGTTGTGACGTTGTTTGTAAGTATCAATCGTCTGTTTGGCAAGAGCGATACCCTTTTCCCATGCAGACTCCGTAGGAGTTGCTTCGGCATTGATGGCATACATGTTACGTCCCGTAGGTAATGTGTTCGGATTGGCAATCGGGTCACCGCCCGGAGTAGGAGCGGTGTAGCCGCCATTCAATGCGTTAATCAGACTGCCAAGCTCCTTTTCGGGACTTGTCAGAAGTGCATTCTTATAGTTGCCTACATTCTTGATGGTACGTTCCACTTCGGCTATTGCAAGTGCGAATTCCACTTCTTCCTTGCTATATTCTTTTGGAGCCTGTCCCATAGCTGCCATCATGGCTGCCATGCCTTGCGTCTTTTCCTTTTTATCTGTTGCAGCCATCATCATAGCCATCATGCCTTTCGGGGCATTGCGGTCGGCTTCTATCTGACGTGCTTTAGCCAGTTCCTGCGGTGTGATTCCGGCAGTACGGCAGATGAGTTCGTCCGTAGCTAATGCAGGATTAGCCATTAGTCTTTCTACTAGCAGACGGGCAGGAGTCAGGTATTGTTGTGTAAAGAGACTACGGTGCTTGTTGACAGCATCCGTAGCTTTTCCACGCTGCTTGTCGAGAGCCAAAAGGCTGTAAGCAATCGGTTCTGTCGCCATCGCATAGACAGAAGAAGTGATTCGTTCCGGTTCGTATGGAACTCCCATTGTATAGAGCTGTCCGGTAATTTTCTCCGTAGCCAGTTCCTCTGCGAAATTCTCTACGCGGGCGATTTCATCTTCTGTATAAGGTTTGTTGGCAATGCTGTCCAAACCCAAATCACGATGAATACCCATTCTCACGGTCAACGTCTTGACAGCCAGTGATTCCGGGTCTTTATTCTCTTTCTGCGAGTTATTATAGATTTTAATTTTTTCCATCAGTTCCCGGTAGATGCCGCGTACACTGCTTTCGAGGAAGGGAGGGGTGAGGTAAGACTGTACCGTTGCATAAGAGCGGCGTTTAGCCATCATGCTTTCTCCTACATTACCGATAGAATAGATATAGAAGTGAGGCACTGCACCTACCAGGCGGTCGGGCCAGTCATTGCTGCACAATGCCACTTGTTTTCTCGGGGTAAATTCAAGGCTGCCGTGCGTACCGAAATGAATCAGAGCGTCAGCTTTGAAGCCATGTTGCATCCATAGGTAAGAAGCGACATATGTATGCGGCGGAGCCATATCCGTGCCGTGCACCACCTGAAAAGAGTTATCACCGCTTCCGGCAGCATTTTGCGGCAACAGGACAACATTTCCGAATTGCAGGCGGGCGATGCCCAGTTTGCCGTCGGGAGTCACCATGTAATTTCCGGGGAACTCACCGAAAGCATCCACTACTTCTTTGTATTTCTCCGGACGGAGCGATTCTTCCACCCAACTTTCGTATTCTTCTTTGGTTATCAGCTCGGGGTGTCCGTTCTGCATGAATTCATTGAAGGCCCCTTCGGCATAAGTATTGAAAACAGCTCCTTGTGCCTGTATCATCTTACCTAATTCTTCAGCATTGGCAGGCAGATTGGAGATGTTGTATCCTTCTTGTTTCATACGGACTAGAAGATTATAAAGAGAAGGAACCACTTCCATTCCGGCAGCGGTCAGTGCGTTTTGTCCGGGGCCTTTGTAATAGTAGATGGCAACCTTTTTCTCATTATTCGGCTTGGCATTCAGATTCAGGTAATTGTTTATCGTAGAAACGAAAGTCTTCAAGCGTTCGGGGACAGCGTAAGAATGGCGCAGTCCTTCTTCATCTTCGTACTGTGCGAATAATGCAAAAGGACGAACCGCACCGTCGATTTCCGGGGTTACGATGCTTTGCGACATGAATCCGCCTGCCATTCCCATCGGGTCTTTTTCCCATTCATCTACAAGGCTGTTGATGGTGAGCGGAGCAAACAGCAGGATATTCTTTGCTTTCAGGTAATCCACCATTTTGTCGCCCATACGTCCGTGAGCCATGTTGATGATAGCATTCGGCTCTATTTCATCAATGAAAGACATAAATCTTGTCATTGACTGGACAGGATAAACATTGTAGCCTTCTTTCTCGAGAGCTTCAATCAATCCGGTGGCATCCGCCATTTGTCCGGTAATCATAATTTTCTTTGCATCCTCTTTATACAGGTTGTTTTCCTTCATGAATTTCTCGTAGTCTGCGACAGAGAGAAATTCCAGTTCATCATCGGGATTTGTAAGTCCGGCATGATACAGCATATCGCTCAGTCTTTCCACAGGGGCTTCCACTTCCTGTATGGAAGATACTTTCCCGTCAATCGCTTTGCGGATATAGTTCAGCATGTTCCGGTAGTTGGTTTTCCCGCCGTTCGTCAGGTAGCCGCGTATCAGATTCTGCTGCACGCTGTCAAGGTTACAAATATTATTGGCGGGATTCGTTGCCATGGAAGTATATATAGGTACGCCTTTGTCGGCCGCCTGCTGTATTTGCTGACGCTGCTCTTCGACAATGCGCAAGCCCATGCCGTTGACAAATACCATGTCATAACTTGCCAGGCGGTCGAGGTTGTCGAGAGATACTTCACTAAGTTTGACGGATGAGTTATCGTTGGCTTTCGAGATGCTTCCCTGTTGTATGGTCTGGAAGTTGACAAAGGCAATCTTTGTAGCGCTGAACCAGGTATTCCATACGGATATTCCTATCAGAGCCGCAGCAACGATGCATACACCTGAGATGATTTTGCTTTTCTTTTTCATTTCTCTTATTTTTAGCTTTGTATGTAGTTTTATTGTTGTCTATTTTTTGAAGAAACGGTCTATGTCCAGTGAAAGGCCGAGAGTCAGATTGGTTCCCGTTGTAGTGGGGGAGTTGAAGTAATAGTAATCCGGCACATAATCAAACAGGTTGTTTATGGCCAGATTCATGTTGACTCCTTTGAATACACCCAGAGAGAAAGTAAGATCCCATATCATATATCCCGGATATGTGGCAGCATGACTTCCCGCAGAAGGGTTATTGAAACTGTCGTTATACACATTCGTCTTTACTTTGGACAACACGCGTCCGTTGAGCGAATAATTGAAGTCCATGTTATTCAGGTTTTTACCCCAGTCTATTCTTACGGTTGCCGTGTGTGGACGTGTATCCGTAAACTTCTTCTGGTCGTCGCGCATAAACTCATGGATAAACGTATATGACATGCGGAAACCCAGTCCGCAGGGATACTTGGCGGAAAGGTTGGCATCCACTCCCGCGATGTCCACTTTGTCGGTATTGGTATATATCTGCCCTTTGGGATTGTCGCTGTAAACAGTGTTGATACGGTTGTGTACCAAATTATAATATCCCGTAACAGAAAAGTTATAGCGGTTTTTGGTGTACTCGGCAGACAGGGAAAAGTTGTGGCTTGTTTCCGATTTAAGGTCGGGATTACCATAAATCATCATCATGTTTGCCATGTTGAACACCATATACATTTCTTTTAATGTCGGTGAACGGAATCCTTGAGAGTACGAACCTCTTAACGAACAGTTACCTATTTTATACATCATTCCCAAGTGTGGGGATAGATGGCGGACATTGGAATCGGAGAAATAGTCGAATCGCAGTCCGGCTATCACATTCAGCCTTTCTGTCGGATTCCAGTCGAACTGTCCGAAAGCATCCACTGTATGCATGGTATAATCAGTATTGTCCGTGAACTGGTAGGACATCAGATAATCACGCAAGTAATCGGCACCGACGGTCAGAGTATGCTTGTCATTGAAAGTATAATTATAGAGTGCGTGCGCGTTATGCTGAACATTGCTATAATCACGCACATCGTTTTTATAGAGTACCTGATAGTCGCTCTTGTCATACTGGTCGAAAGTATAGCCGACTTCAAGGTTACTCAATGTATTAAAGGTATAGTTGGCTTTCAGTCCACCGCTGAAATCTCTATATCTGTCCTGAGTATCTCCCGGCTTGTTCCGTTCGCGGAAATAATATCCGGCTCTTGCAGTCAGTCTGAGACTTTCCAACGGATGGTAAATCAACCGCTCCTTGAAGTTCCACACCCGGCTTCCGAATACAGTGGAGAAATCTCCTGTGTTGTCCACATTGTAGGTATCTACATTGTTGTATTGTACATTCGTCAGACTGCTGAACTTGCCGGCTTTAAATCCTACGCTGCCGCCATATCGCTGGTCGTTGTGCTCGGAAAAGCGTGAATTGAGATTCAGGTTCCAGGGGTCATCCGATTCACGCGTGATGATATTGATAACCCCACCGATAGCACTCGAACCGTAAAGAGTGGATGCCGCGCCTTTCACTATTTCGATGCGTTCCACATTGTCGAGATTCAGACGCTCGTAATCCACATTGTTCAGAGTTTCTCCTGCCAGACGTTCGCCGTCTACCAGGAACAATACGGAATTTCCGCCAAAACCTTGCATATTGATAGCAGTCTGCTGATCCATGGAGAAAGTGAACTCGATGCCGGGAAGCTCTGTTTTCAGCAGGTCGGCGACATTGTTGGCGTTTACTTTTTTAATATCGTCCGATGTAATCACCCGTGTGATGATAGGAGCGTCCTTCAGCAGCTTAGGGGTACGGGTACCGGTGACAACAACTGTTCCGAGGTCAACTTGATTCTCGGACAAACGGAAATTTAGTTTCTTTCCCTTCTCGGTCGTGATTGTTTTTTCTTCTGTTTGATAACCGACATAAGAGACGGTAATGATATATGTACCGATTCCGGGTAATTGCAATGTATATGTTCCGTCAGGTGCGGTGACTGCCCCGATTCCTGCTCCTTTGATAGCGATGGTAGAGCCGGGGAGTGGTTCGCCGTTTACATCAGTTACGCGTCCGCTGACGTGATAGGTTGACCGTTGGGCAAATGTGGAACAGGTTGCTATAAAAGAAAAAAATAAGATTGATACGATAAATATATGTTTCATTCCTTGTTGTTGTTTTCTTGGTTATTTTAATCGAACTCGATTGGATATGAGAAATCGAAGTCGATGTATCCTTTTATGCCTTTAGCATTGGTGTAGTTGCTAAAACGGATAGCCGCATACGTATTGTCTTTCAAGCGTAACAGGTAGACTTGGCTTGACATCGTATAGATAGGTGGCATAGTAGAAGTATCCACGTTCAGCCAACCGGATAAGACGGTATTGTAATAGGAGTCCGTATAAACGATATTTCCTTCCATCATGCCGGACATATCAATGGCTATTTTGTTTGTTGTCCATTCATCCTCGACAAATTTTCCGGCTTCGGGTAGTTTTCCTGCTGCGATAAAATCATCAATGCTCGTATAGTAAGTCTGGCAGGCAGCACCACCATTGGTTTTTATATCATAGCGGTGAATAGCGAAATCCCACTCTTCGGGAATCTCCTCTTCATATTCTTCCCCGATTTGCACGGTGGTAACTTTACGGGCGGACAGGTCGATATATGCCCATTCAGTATATTCAACAGTCTTGACCTGTGAGAATTTATTCTCTTTGATTTCCATTTCGGTTTCTATGGGGTCATCATAGATGTTTTCAAATATTCCATTACAAGCAGAGAGCGACATAGTCGCTCCCAATATTATTGTATATTTGAAAATAGCGTTGCTGCTTCTTTTCATTTCTTTGATTTAGATTGTTTATTCTGCACTTGTTGTATTGCTTCCGGTAAAGACTGCGGTAATTGCCATTGGCATACTGCCCGGTTTGAAGTCAGTATTAATGGTGACTGTACCGTCTGCTGTGATTGTACCGCTAAGGCTTTCTCCTGTGATAACTTTATCTGTGCTGTCAGTGGATTCATATTCTCCCAGATTGAGTGAGTAGGTTCCGTTTGCTCCGGTCGTTACATTTACTCCGGTGATGGTGAAATTACCTAAACTCATATTACCACCGCCGCCTGACAAGTTGGCGAAGCCACTTAGAGTAATGTCTACCGTTGTGTCCGATGCCCGTTTGATAACAGCCTTACACTCATCGGTCGAACCGAAAGATGTGTCTCCGACGCTGATAGCTAATGAGCTGTTATACTGATAGGTCGCAGCTATATTATAAGTTATCGGTGTCTCTCCCTGCACGAACACGATTTTCATCTTTCCCATAGGAGCCGGAATGTCTACATCAGCCTTTAATGTCAATACCTTGGATTCATTTACACTACCTTCCAGTGTGTAATCGTAGCTGCTGCCTGTGCCACTCCCCATAGACATCGCAACCTCACCCGAACCACTGAAAGATTTGGCAGAAAGTTTTAAATTATTCAAGGTGAAATCCCCTGATCCCGACTTATATGCCAGATTGATTGTCCCATCTTCGTTGGCGGTTATAGTCGCACTTGACTTATCACCCAGTAAATAGTCAGAGAACATATTGCATTCACCAATTGAATATCCATTGTAGATACCTGCAATTTCTTTTGCAAGATTTGTATCGTCGTCGTCGTTATCACTGCAAGAAACAAATGTTGTTGAAAGTGACAGTGCCATAAGGGCAACCATCCAAAAGTTTAAGATTTTCATACTTAATTTTGATAGATAATGATTAATTAATTTTTCGGTTGCAAAGTTACAGGGAAGCGTAAAGTGATAAAATACCCAAAAGAAATGAAAAAGCGTTGAGGCGTTAATTATATGTAGGTATTATGAAGCAGGTATTCATCATGCCACTTTGGAATTTGAAAATGAGAAAGGCACTTGTAAGATGGAATGTTGTGCGGATTAAAATAAAATCCGTACCTTTGCGCCCTTAAAACAAACTAACCTTTATTTTTATGTTTACTGACTTATTACACTCCTCTTATTTCTCCATTTTCCTGATTGTCGCGTTGGGATTTATGCTGGGAAGAATTAAGATTAAGGGGTTATCTCTTGATGTGTCTGCGGTAATCTTTATCGCACTTCTTTTCGGGCATTATGGCGTCATCATTCCCAAAGAATTGGGAAATTTCGGTTTGGTACTTTTTATTTTTACCATCGGTATTCAAGCAGGGCCCGGATTCTTCGATTCTTTCCGTAGCAAGGGAAAGACGTTGATTATCATTACCATTCTCATCATCAGTTCCGCTTGTCTCACGGCAGTAGGACTGAAGTACGCGTTCGACATCGACACACCCAGTGTGGTTGGCCTGATTGCCGGGGCGCTAACCAGTACGCCGGGTTTGGCAGTCGCTATCGACAGCACACATTCACCTTTGGCATCCATTGCTTACGGTATCGCATATCCGTTTGGAGTGATCGGGGTGATTTTGTTTGTCAAACTGCTGCCTAAAATAATGCGGGTGGACTTGGATAAAGAAGCACGCCGTCTGGAGATAGAACGTCGCAGCCAATTCCCGGAGTTGACTACCTGTATCTATCGTATCACCAATGCGAATGTATTCGACCGCAGCCTGATGCAGATTAATGCACGTGGTATGACGGGAGCTGTCATTTCACGACTGAAACATAAGGAAGAAATATCCATTCCTACCGCTTCTACCGTACTACATGAAGGAGACTATATACAGGCGGTAGGTAGCGAAGAATCGCTGAACCAACTCGCAGTGTTGGTAGGCAAACGTGAAGAAGGAGAGCTTCCTCTGGACAAAACACAAGAAATCGAGTCTCTACTGCTGACTAAAAAAGATATGATAAACAAGCAACTGGGTGACTTGAATTTACAGAAAAACTTCAGTTGTACAGTGACCCGTGTCCGTCGAAGCGGTATCGACTTGTCTCCATCTCCCGATTTAGCTTTGAAGTTCGGTGATAAACTGATGGTAGTCGGCGAGAAAGAAGGACTTAAAGGCGTGGCCCGTCTGCTGGGAAATAACGCGAAGAAACTATCCGATACGGATTTCTTTCCGATTGCAATGGGTATTGTACTGGGAGTGTTGTTCGGCAAAATAAATATCTCTTTCTCCGAAAGCCTGTCATTCTCGCCGGGATTGACTGGGGGAGTTCTGATGGTAGCTCTTGTATTGAGTGCTGTCGGTAAGACAGGGCCCGTCATTTGGTCAATGTCAGGGCCTGCCAATCAGTTGCTGCGCCAGTTGGGGCTGCTTCTTTTCCTTGCTGAAGTAGGAACTTCTGCCGGAAAGAACCTCGTAGCCACTTTTCAGGAAAGCGGATTGCTGATGTTCGGAGTAGGGGCAGCCATCACTTTGGCGCCGATGCTCATTGCAACCCTTGTAGGACGTCTGGTGTTTAAAATCAGTTTGCTCGATTTGCTGGGAACTATTACCGGCGGTATGACAAGTACGCCCGGTCTGGCTGCTGCCGATTCGATGGTGGACAGTAATATCCCCAGTGTGGCCTATGCAACCGTTTATCCGATTGCTATGGTATTTCTGATTCTATTTATACAAGTGATAGCTTCAGCCGTATATTAACAGTATTCTGTCTGAACATTGATTGTTAAAAAAATAGTTTGTATCTTTGCCGTCCCAAAGCAAAAATGAGGTGAAACGATTGTTATTGAATATTACACGCTATTTCTTGCCGATACTCTTTGTGTTGTATTTGGCAAGTCTTACATTCTTTGCCCACGTGCATGTGGTCAATGGCGTGACAATCGTCCATTCACACCCGTTCAAGAAAGGGGCGGCACATAAGCATTCAACAGTCGAACTGATACATATCCACTTCCTGTCTCATCTGACAGTGGACGGTGCGACTGTTGTTTTTGCTCTTTCCCTTTTCATCCCATTTTTATTGTGCCTGTTGCTCAAACGTCCGCAGCATACACATTTTCATGCTCCTTATCATGGAGTGACAGCACTCCGCGCTCCGCCTGCCATTCGTTTTTCCGTTATTTGAATGATGACATTCTGCCTTTTAGTAATCAGGCAGGGTATTATCTGTTTTCTCACGTGAATACTTAACGAAGAACGAATTACAAACGAAAAATGAAGAAATACATATTTTCGCTTGTCTGCTTGTGCTGTGCACTGTTGCCTGCCATCGGAGGACAAGCCTACGAACATCCCAATCATCCCGAATTACGTAAGTCGGATGCCAATATTATCGGTCATATCCTTGATAAAAACACGAAAGAACATCTGCCATATATCACAGTGGCACTGAAAGGTACTACCATCGGTACTGTCACCGATGCTACGGGACACTACTTCCTGAAGAATCTTCCCGAAGGAAATTTTGTGCTCGAAGTAAGTTCTGTCGGTTATAAAACCGTAAGGCGCAACGTGACGTTGAAAAAAGGACGCACTTTGGAAGAAGACTTTGAAATAGAAGAAGACGCGGTTGCCTTGGATGGTGTCGTTGTATCTGCCAACCGTAATGAAACCACCCGCCGTCTGGCTCCGACACTGGTCAATGTCGTTGATTTGAAAATCTTTGAGAATACGAACTCTACGACTTTGGCTCAAGGACTGAGCTTTCAGCCCGGAGTACGTGTAGAGTCCAACTGTCAGAATTGCGGTTTCCAACAGGTGCGTATCAACGGACTGGACGGTCCTTATACACAAATCCTGCTGGATTCACGTCCTATATTCAGTGCACTCTCCGGAGTATATGGTATTGAACAGATTCCCGCCAGTATGATAGAGCGGGTAGAAGTGATGCGTGGCGGTGGCTCGGCATTGTTCGGTTCGTCTGCCATTGCGGGTACAATCAATATCATTACCAAAGAGCCGATTCGCAATTCAGGCATGTTGTCTCATACGATAACGGGAATCGGTGACGGAGACGCGTTCGACAACAGCACTTCCCTGAATGCCTCATTAGTGACGGACGACCAACGTGCCGGACTATATATCTTCGGGCAGAACCGCCACCGTTCCGCTTACGACCACGACGGAGACGGATACTCTGAAATCCCCAAAATACATGGGCAGACAGTCGGCTTCCGTTCTTTCCTGAAAACAAGCACTTACTCCAAACTGACTTTTGAATATCACCATATGGAAGAATTCCGCAGAGGAGGGGACTTGTTGAACCGCCCGCCCCACGAAGCGAATGTGGCCGAACAGACCGAACATTCCATCAATGGCGGTGGTGTGAAGTTCGATTATTTCTCACCTAATGAGAAGCATCGTTTTAATGTATTCGCTTCCGCACAGCATATCAATCGTGACAGTTACTATGGTCCGGGCGACAGAGACCCTTTAGATGCATATGGAAACACCACTGACCTCAACTGGATGGCAGGCTCACAGTATGTTTACAGCTTCGGCAAATGTATCTTTATGCCTTCCGACCTGACAGCAGGAATAGAATTCAATCAGGACAAACTGGAAGATAACATGTGGGGATACAACCGTACGGTAGACCAAAAAGTAAATATCGGTAGTGCATTTCTTCAGAATGAGTGGAAGAATGAACACTGGGGATTCCTTATCGGTGGTCGTCTGGACAAGCACAACTTGATAGGCCACATTATTTTCAGCCCGCGTGCCAATCTGCGCTACAACCCGACAGAGAATATCAATCTCCGTTTAAGTTATTCATCAGGTTTCCGCGCTCCGCAGGCTTTTGATGAAGATTTGCATGTGGAGAATGTAGGTGGTAATGTGGCAATGGTGAAGCTTGCTGATGATTTGAAAGAAGAAAGGTCACAAAGCCTGAGTGCATCGGCAGATATCTACCATCGTTTTGGCGCATTTCAGGTCAACTTTCTCATTGAAGGGTTTTATACCAAATTATCCGATGTTTTTGCTCTTACCGATGGGGAAGTAGTTGATGGGATTCTGACACGTACACGCCATAATGCGGCGGGTGCACGGGTAATGGGATTGACACTGGAAGGAAAAATGGCTTACTTGAACAAATTCCAACTTCAGGCAGGAGTTACTTTGCAACAGAGTCATTACAGCGAACCGCATACATGGAACGAAGATGCTCCGGCTGTGAAGAAAATGATGCGTACACCGAATACTTACGGCTATTTTACGGCAACTTATACCCCGATAAAACCGTTATCCATCGCCCTTTCGGGCACCTATACCGGTTCGATGCTAGTCCCTCACGAACCCGTTCCGGGGTTCCTCGAAAATCCGATAACGGTAAATACGAAAGACTTTTTCGACATCGGTCTGAAA
This sequence comes from Bacteroides congonensis, assembly GCF_900130125.1. Lineage (GTDB taxonomy): Bacteria > Bacteroidota > Bacteroidia > Bacteroidales > Bacteroidaceae > Bacteroides > Bacteroides congonensis. Next base: position 1,074,587 of record NZ_FQXY01000009.1, on the reverse strand, counting down.
GCTGCCTATGACTTCAAACTTTATAAGTCGGTGAACTTGCAGGTGAATGCCGGAATACAGAATATCTTCAACGCCTATCAGAATGATTTCGATAAAGGACCCGACCGTGATTCGGGCTATATTTATGGTCCTTCATTGCCGAGAAGCTTCTTTGCCGGAGTGAAGATTAGTTATTAGGTTGTTTCTATATGATTTTGCAGGCTTGTCGAATTTTACAGAGTGTAACTAGTTACTCTTTTGTTAAGATTGGTAAACCTTATCAACAAAAGTCCGCATTTTAAAAGAGAAGGCAGTAGCTTCTTATCAACGGGAGGAGTTACTGCCTTTTCATTTATATGGTGAAGCCTGTCAAGAGATGGCGGGATGCGTCAATAATAGGTTATTCTTCTATTTTCCAGTCTCCGATTGTCCGCGTGGAGCTGTCGAAGTTGATGCCGGCTTTCACTACGTTCCGGTGGTCGGCCGCGTATGGAATGGCGTATCCTTTACTGTTTATCTGCGCCAAAGCTTCTTCTGCCGTACCGTCCATTTTGAATTCAAGTACATAAATGGCATCCTGCATTTTAATAACCACGTCCGCCCGTCCGACGGCGCTTTTTACTTCGGTATCCACATACTGCCCCATCAGGCGGAACAGGAGATAGAAAATAGTCTGATAATGCTTTTCTTCTTTGTTGTTCAGGTCGTTCGGGATAGAGGCGAAGAAAGAGCGGGTACGCTCGAGACAAGATTCGAGGTTTCCTTTCATCAAATCGCGTACGAAAGACACTACGTAAAAGTTGCTTTCGCGCGTTGGCTGGTAAAGATAAGAAGGAATAAGCGATTCGATAAAGCCGATTCGAACCTCTTCGTTGGGATAGCCCAATGTATAGGTGCGGAAGAAGGCGTCGTAAGACTTGATGGTGAGATAGCCGCTTTGATAAAGCACCGGAATGGGGTCGGTAAGACAATCCGTGGCCTTGTCGAAATCTTCCGGCTTGGCGTCCATACGGTCGAGCAGACGGATGTCGAAGTCCATCTGTTGCAGGAGTTCTATCAGGAAGGTGGGGGTACCGGTAGAAAACCAGTAGTTCTCATAGCTTTTTTGTGCAAAAGCATTAATCAGGCTGAAAGGATTGTACACATCCACACAGGATTTACTGAAATGATACCCGTCATACTGTTTCTTTAAGTGGGCGCATGCCTCTTCATACGTCTCATCATTGGCTTGAGCCATTTGTTCGATGTCTATTTTCATCTGCGTCAGTAGTTCTTGCTCGGTGATACCGCAGATAGCGGCATAATTGTCGCTCATACTGACGTTCTGAAGATTGTTCAGTTCGCTGAATATACTCATTTGACTGAATTTGCTGATACCCGTAAGGAAGAGGAAACGAAGATATTTGCCTGACTTTTTCAAGGGGCTGAAGAAGTCTCGCATGATACCGCGAATCTCACGTTGCAACTCATGATCACTGTTAGTGTCCAACATCGGGGCATCATATTCGTCTACCAATACGACAACCTGCTGTCCGGTTTGCTCATAAGCGCGTCGGATGATGCCTTCAAGACGCAAACTGAATGTGTCTTCACCTTCCTGGCGTCCGTAGACGTTTTCCCAAAGCAGTAATTGTACATTGATAGATGCGCGGAGTGACTCTGCTTCCATATATTTACTGCCGCTGAAGTCGATGTGCAGCACCGGATACACCGTCCAGTCCTGTTCCAACTGCTCCATGGCAAGTCCGTTGAAAAGCTCTTTCTTTCCCAGAAAATAGGCTTCGAGCGTAGAGACTAGCAGGCTCTTTCCGAAACGGCGGGGACGGCTCAGGAAATAAACCGTGTTTGTATTAGCCAGTTGATAGACCAATGCTGTTTTATCAACATATATATAGTTGTTGTTGCGCAACTGTTCAAAATCCTGTATCCCGATAGGATAGCGCCTGAATGTTTCTTCCATATCAAATCTTTATTATAGTGTAAACGATGAACGCAAAGTTAAGAAAAAGAAGCGGAATAGCTTTCCTTGCTGCCGAAGATTTATCAATCCATAATAAAAAGATTACCGGATAGTGCTACTTCCGGCAATTCAGACCATATCTTTATCTATACCGAATTTCTCATCCGTCTGACATTCCCCCGCAGGTTCCACATGCACCAGAATATCATAAACATTATCTACGGAGCTTTCGATACTTTTCTCCACCGCTCCGGCAATCTCATGTGCCTGCGTGATGGTTATCTGCGGATTCACCTCTATATCAAGTGTAATTATATACCGGTTTCCTATCATCCGCGACCTGACCCGATGCGGATTACTTGCCCCCGGCACTTTCTCGACAGCTTCGAATATCTTATTATATACATTGACATCCTTAACGCCATCCATAAGTTCCACATTCGAATCAATAAAGATTCCGATGGAAGATTTTATAATAAAGAGACTGATTATTAATCCTGTTATCGAGTCGAGTATAGGTAATTTGAATATAAAAGTAAAGAGCAAACCAATCAAGACCCCTGCCGAAATAACAACATCATTACGCATATTAATCGCGTTCGCCGTCAGCATGGAACTGTCTATTTTCTTTCCCTGCTTGTACTGGTACCAAGCCAGTAAGAGTTTACCGACAATAGAGAATATAGTCACATAAATGGCAATGGCGGATGGTATTTCTTTCACTTCATCCGAAAAGATGCTTTGAATAGATGATAGTAACATCTGCATACCGGCATAGAATATCACAAGCGATAGAATCTTGGTCGCGATACCCTCAGCCTTGTCATAGCCGAATACATACTTCTTTGAAGGCGGACGGCTGATGACACGTGCCGTAAATATCATAACGACAGAGATAATGACATCCGTTGCCGAATCGATACCATCTCCAACTACGGCCAGACTTCCGGCCAACAAACCGATAATGATTTTTGATGCGGACAGGATTGCGTTGCCAATGGTGCTAATCCATGAGGTTTTGATTAAAATATTCTCTCTTGACATTTAAGCAGGTCTTTATCCTTATTTGTTGTGATAATTGGGTTCAAAGATAATCATTTATAGCAATTTGTGAACCCAAGCCACAAAAAACTTTTCATTTCCTTTTAGTAGTTTGGGGCTTTTAGTTGTATTATATATAGATGACCAATTAAAAACAGGACAATTAATTTATTAAATAGTTAACCTCATGTTCAAACAACTAAGTACCTCTCTACTGATTGTATCAGCTTGTGTATTTTCTGCTTGCACGCCTGCCGTCAAGCAAGAAATCACAATTTTACCTACTCCCGTAAGTCTGACCGAGCAGTCGGGCGCTTTCGTTTTTAAGGATGAAATGAAGATAGGAGTGTCCGACCAGTCCCTCTTTCCGGCAGTCGGTTACCTGCAAGAGATTCTTCGAAACGTAGTGTCGTCTTCTGTGGAAGTCACTGCTGATAAAAATCAGGTAGATGTCTATTTCCAATTGGGGAATACCGATGGGAAGTCCGGCTCTTACAAGCTCCAGTCTACACCCGAATTTATTCAGGTGGAAGCCAATGACTATTCGGGCATTATTTCCGCCATTACCACTATCCGCCAGTTACTTCCCGCCGAAATAGAAATACAGGGTGTGAAGCAGACTTATTCCATTCCCGCCGTACAGATAGAAGATGCTCCCCGTTTTGAGTGGCGCGGATTTATGCTGGACGCTTCCCGCCATTTTTGGAATAAAGACGAAGTGAAGCACGTGTTGGACTTGATGTCCCTGTACAAACTGAACAAATTCCACTGGCATCTCACGGACGACCAGGGCTGGCGCATAGAGATTGAAAAATATCCGTTGCTGACTGAAAAAGGAGCATGGAGAAAATTCAATACGCACGACCGTACTTGCATGGCACGTGCGATAGAGGAAGATAACACTGATTTCCTGATTCCTGAAAATAAGATACGGATTGTGGAAGGTGACACGTTGTATGGCGGTTATTACACACATGATGATATCAAAGAGATAGTAGCTTACGCTGCGCAGAGAGGGATTGATGTAATACCCGAAGTTGATATGCCGGGGCATTTCCTGGCAGCTATCAGCCAGTATCCTGATTTAGCCTGTGACGGATTAATCGGATGGGGAGAGACATTCTCTTCTCCCATCTGTCCGGGCAAAGACGCGACTTTGGAATTCTGCCGGAATGTATTCAAGGAAGTTTTCGAACTTTTCCCTTATGAATATGTACATATGGGTGGAGACGAAGTGGAAAAGAACAACTGGAAAAAATGTCCCCGTTGCCAGAAACGTATCCGCACGGAGAAACTCAGTTCGGTGGAAGAACTTCAGGCATGGTTCGTACGTGATATGGAGAAATTCTTCCAGGCCAACGGAAAGAAACTCGTAGGCTGGGATGAAGTGGTGAAGGACGGATTATCTTCGGACGCTGCCATTACCTGGTGGAGAAGTTGGGCGAAAGAAGCGCTGCCTACGGCAACGGCGCAAAAGCAAAAAGTGATTGCTTGTCCGAATGAATATTTTTATTTCGACTATGCGCAAGACCAAAATTCGGTAAAGAAGATATTGGCATTCGACCCCTATGCGGACGACAGACTGTCGCAGGAACAGAAGGAATATATTTGGGGTGTGCAGGCCAATCTTTGGGCGGAATGGATTCCGACAATGAAGCGCATTGAATATCTGATTGTTCCCCGCATGATTGCATTGAGTGAAATAGCATGGGCGGAACCGGCAGCGAAACCGGAACTTGATGAATTTTACCGTCAGCTCGTTCCGCAATTCAAGCGTATGGATATCATGGGAGTGAATTACCGTATCCCCGATTTGCAGGGATTCTATAAGGTGAACGCGTTTATTGATGATGCTACGGTGAATTTAACTTGTCCGTTGCCCGGCACTGAAATCCGCTATACGACGGATGGAAGTATGCCTACCAGCAAATCGTCTCTATACAATGGTTCACTGAAAATAAAGGAAACGACAGACTTTGCTTTCCGTACTTTCCGTCCGGATGGCTCTCCTTCGGACGTAGTACGTACGAGATACGTCAAAGCTCCTTATGCGGAAGCAGTCACTGCTCCGGCTTCTTTGCAGCCCGGACTGAAGGCTGTATGGCACAACTTCCGTGGAAATCTCTGTGTGGATATTGACGCTGCTCCCGTAAGAGGAGAGTATGTCGTAGAATCCGTATCCATCCCCGAAGAAGTGAAAGGGGATATCGGACTGGTAATAACCGGTTATCTGGAAGTTCCCGCTGACGGTATTTATACATTTGCCCTTCTCTCGGACGATGGTAGCACATTGATGCTTGACGGTGAACTGCTGGGAGACAACGACGGCGCACATTCTCCGGTAGAGATTATCGTGCAGAAAGCATTGAAAGCCGGCTTGCATCCGATGGAAGTGCGTTACTTTGATTGCAACGGCGGTGTGCTGCAACTGGAATTAGTAAATGATAAAGGTGAAAAGGAAGTTCTACCAAAAGAATGGTTGAAACATGAATAAACGTTCTCTATTAAAATCAGTTTTCATTAGGATTGTAATATTTAGGTCAAGTTTAGGTTAGGTCAGAAGCGGGTGAAAGTAGTGATACTTTTATCCGCTTTGTTCTATGAGAGATAGATGGATTTTACAATAGCTTCATTATTTCCGCTGTACGGATTGCTTCCAATGAATTGTCCACACTTAGTTTTTCCAGAATATTCTGCCGATGGCGGTTTACCGTATGAATACTGATACCCAGTCTGACCGAAATCTCCTTGCTGATAAAACCTTCTTTAATCAAATGCAGTATTTCTCTTTCACGGACAGAAAGAAGCGCGTAGCGTTCTTCGGATAAGGAAAGAACCATCACTTCGCCTGTCTCATTATTAGTGATTCTTGCCTGTATCCCTGAGCGTTCGCTCTGTTCCGGCGACAAGTCGTATTGGCATAATGCCAACCACATATTTCCGCAAGGCGAGTTCTGTAAGATTTGTGTCTGATTGGCTATATACTTGTATTCACCCTTCCCGTTTATCATTCGTATGCAGCAACTGGAACGGTATTTCAATCTCTCGTCTACGGGAAGTTCACATAAGAAACGGAAGAACTTTAATTCCAGCATCCGTTTATCCACTAAGTCTTCCGGGTGGATATGATGATATATACAGTCTTCGTCTACCGAATCAATGATTTCCTGTGATAAGTCTTCGGCGGATAGTCCGAGGAAGTCGCCGAATGAGCCTATGGAGAAATAGCTTTTATCGGCAGCCAGGTCGGAAAGGACGGCACAGCCATTATTCACTTTTGTAAGAGAACGTATTAGCGTGTGGCACTCGTCTACCGTATCCTGGTTGAGTCGCGTATAGTCGAAATGCTGCGTAGCGAATGCTTCTTCAAGTTCTGTTTTTAATACGTCCATGTGTGTGGGGTATGGTTATATATCAGTATTGCACCGTAATTATCCGGTCTCTATCTTTGCGCAAATTTAATTAATTAGCTACTACTATGCAAATAAAAGATTCGAGTCAAGCTGAACGGATTGTATTTTTGGACTATCTCCGTGTGATTGCTTGCTTTATGGTTATTATGGTCCATTCCTGTGAGTTCTTCTTTATTGATGGTGATTCCATCGGGATACGTTCGGTATCCGATGGCTTTTGGGTGAGTGTGATTGACAGTGCTTTCCGTTCTTCTGTTCCTCTCTTCGTGATGGCTTCTTCTTACTTGCTTTTACCTATGAGGGGCAGTTCGCAGAACTTTTTTAAACGACGTTTTATCCGGGTTGTCGTTCCTTTTGCAGTATGGTCTTTGCTGTATGCCATCCTGCCTTGGTCGTGGGGAGATATTACCTATACCGACGTGCAGGCTAACTTGTTGCAACTGCTATGGAATTTTAATGGTGCGAGCGGTCATCTTTGGTTTATCTATATGCTTATCGGACTCTATATGTTTATGCCCGTTCTATCTCCCTGGTTGAAAGAGACGTCCAAGCGTGGCGAACAGGTCTTTTTGCTTGTATGGTTTCTCACTACTTTCTGGCATTATGGAAAACTGTTGGTAGGCGATGTATATGGTGAATGTTATTGGAATGAATTCCATACTTTCTGGTATTTCTCCGGGTTCATTGGTTATTTGGTACTGGCGCATTACATACGTACCTATATTAATTGGTCATTGAAGAAAAGTTTGCTTGTCGGTGTCAGCCTGTTCCTTATCGGTTATCTGTTTACCGCTATTGTATATTATCACCGTACTTTTACTGCTACTCAGTTGCAGGAACTGGAGTTGAGCTGGCGTTTCTGTTCTTTCAATGTGGTCTTTATGACTTATGGTGCTTTTGTCATTATAAAAAAGATTTCTTTTGAAAAGGGGCGGATATACAATTTTATCCTTCAACTATCCAAGTTGAGCTATGGTATTTATCTGATGCATATATTCATTCTCGGTTTTAGTTATAAACTGCTGGAAGGATACTTTTCTACTCCGGTCACGATTCTGTTGGTGGGTACAAGTACATTCTGCGGATGCTGTATTTTAGCGAAGTTGTTGTCTTATCTGCCGGGCAGTAAGTACCTCATGGGCTGATACACAGTCCGGGCATATTCTGTTTGCAGTCTGTCGGATTCAGGAGATGGACTGCAAGTATAACAAAACGTCCGGCTTTCACAAGCCGGACGTTTTTGCCTCTTTTAGAATATGTCATCTATTCATATCCCAAAATGAATACATTATATGGTTTTTTCAACTTAACAACCAAATAGAAGAAATGCGGATGAATCACTTCGGCCGATTCCTATGTATTTTTAATGTGGCTACGTAATATAATTATGACTAATTAATTTAATTCTGATACTGCAAAGATAGGGGCTTTCCGTTGTTCCCGCAATCCCCTGAAGTGGGTATTCTAATAGAAATTAGTAACTATATATAGGGGGTGGCAGCTTTATTCCCGGAAAAAAACTGGATGAAAGTCAGCCATTTGCGTAACTATGCATTCCACCTAAGACATAGTTCACTCCAAAATAAGTCATCAGGACTGTGAGGAAAGCTATTATCATATAGATATGGAAGAATAAAGGTTTGCGGAAGAAACGAAGGCTTTGTGAGTGGAAAGCAGCTCCATACACAAGGAAAGTTATTAATGCCCATACTTCTTTCGGATCCCATGCCCAATAGCGTCCCCAGGATACATTTGCCCAAACTGCTCCGAGGAAGATTCCCGCACCTAGGAAGAACACGGCAGGGTAGAGCAACAGGCGGCTGAGTATAGTCAACTGTTCCACCCGTTCATCTTGCCTGTGATGACATAAGGCCAATATTCCATTCAGCATGATGAAAGCAAACAGCGCATAGGACATCATAATCAATGAAACATGGATGCTTAACCACGGGGAGACAAGTACCGGCATCAAAGGGGTTATTTGGGGATTCATTTGCCCTAGGTAAGAAACCAATAGGGCGAAGCCGGAAAGCAGGAATCCGAATGGAAGCATAAACGGGAATTTCCGGTGGAGCAGACAGGCTAGCAGGAGAATACAAAGTGCCATAAACTGCATGGTCTCATAACCGTTGCTGAGCGGGATTCGTCCGCCGATATACCAACGCAGGCAATATCCTGCCAGATGAAAGATAAAGGCAGCATAGAGCACAATAGAAAAGGAAGTCTTTGCTATCCGTGAAACTTTCTGTGCTTTCGGTGAAAGCGTATTTTTCCGCAGGCTGTTATAAAGTAAAAGCAGAAAAGCCAATATTCCTGCTGTCAGATTCACCATAAAGAGAATCTTGCTGAACGGAATATGATTGTAGAGCAGTTCGGCTTTCACTTGCCGTTCAGAAAGAGGTTGTACACTGCCGTCCACAGGCAACGGATGAATGAATGTTCCTTTTTCCAGCATAAGAATCAAGCCTGCTTTTTCATCTGTTTCCTGAATGGCTTTCGCCAGTTTACTTTGTTTTCCCTGTTCACGTTGCCAGTGTTTCTGCAAGCGGTAGACGGAACCGTCAAACAAATCGGTTAAGCGCGCATAGGATGTTGGCAGGTTGAGCAGATGCCGTAGTTCCGCGTTTTTTATGTAGATTAACGGTTCGTTTCTCCACACTTCGGGATAGAGCAGCCAGCCGCCTATAATCTGTTCGGGTGTCAGTCCTTTGTATGAGGTTTCCCCTGTCAGTTTCTGAATAAAGTCACGGGCTAATGTATTGAAAGGTACTACCCGGTCATGATAAATCACTTGTTCCCGTGCCAGGCTATCGGCTTGCACCCGCTTTAATGCAGGAAGCAGCTTTGGGGGCGCTTGTGTTTGTGCCTGCGTTATGCCTGTAAGACAGAGAAGAAACAAGATGAATACACTTCCTTTCCTTAATAAAGGATGATTCAGCAGGTGGCGGAATTCACCGCTGCGGGAAAATAGTAGCCAAAGCATGGAGATTCCCAGTAAAATATACCCTGCATACGTCACACTTGTGCCCCATGGATCGTAATTCACACTCAACCAGCTTCCCTGTTGGTCTTCATCGAAAGAAGACTGATAGAAGCGGAAGCCTTGTGCGGTGAATATCCGGTTCATTGAAATCCGTTCGTGTGATGAAAAGTTCTTTTGACCGGTAGTGGAGTAGGTGATATAGCTGACATAATCTGACGAAGCTTCCGTCCCCGGATAATATTCGATACGGAAGCTGTCCAGTTGCATGCTGAATGGCAAGTCTATATTTCTTCCGCTTTCCGGCTCTTGGAAACTGTTCACTGTTGTGCCGGGAACTAAATGTATATATCCCTTTTCGCTGCTCATAAATGTGATCATGGCTCCCACCAAGATAACGAGAAGGGAGCCATGAAACAACAATATGGGAAATCGTCGCCACAAAGCGCGTCGGATGAGAGCAACGAGTGCTATTACAGCTATTACTCCCCATAAACAACAAAACCAACTTGTATGATATATATTTCTTTCTACAAAATCTGTCCCATTCGCCTGTTCTATAAAAGTAGCTACAGCGAGTAGTCCCACCAGGCAGATGTATAAAATGATAAGTAACCTTTTCAACAGTACAATCTTTTAATGATATTAAAATGGAGCGTACTCCTTGTTCTTACAGTCTTTCACTCCCATGCACTCCATCTCTATCAACCATCCGGGACGGCATACCGGAGCATGAACAAAGACTTTAGGTATATATGGGAAACGTTTGTCATACATTCCTTTGACGATAGTATAGTCTGCAATATCACGCAGATATACAATCATATGTCCCACGTCGTCGAAGGTGCAGTCCGCTTCGTTCAGCAGTGTTTCTACATTTTCCCACATCCGTTCCGTTTGTTTGCGGATGTCGCCGGGATGCACTACCTCGCCTTTATTATTGATGCTTGCCGTCCCGGAGATAAATACCTGGCGACGGTCGGCATAATCCACATACGTACCACGCTCAAAGCTGACACCGTATTCATAGGTAGGATTGAGGTGGGTAGGGGAATAGAGGAAATGAATCTGTTCCGGTTTTCCCCCGGACACTGCGTATGTATCCATCTGTACGAGTATTTTGGGGTCGGCATGGCGACCGCCGATACCTGTGCTGGAGATATAATGTGTCTTTTCCGTCAGGTTTTGGGTGACGAAAACTTCATTGCGTGCTTTCACTACTCCGGCATAGTTTACGTCTACATTTTGAACGAAGAACCATGTGCGGATACAATGTTCTGCCAATGTGCAGCCTTGTTCCATCAGTTGCATCACATAATCGTTCAGCAGCAGGCGGGTTTGATATTCCGGATTAGCTGCACGATTGAATGCGCTGCCACCCCAAAAGTGGCGGTAGGCACTGTGTTTCACTTCAAAAAGACCGTTGTGCAGGACTTGTGTCTGTACGTCGGTCAGCAGGTAAACCCATAACGCGATTTTTGTTCCGTCCAATGGCGGTTGCTCCACAATAGAGAGTGCGTAGCCCGAACCTTCGGTCGTTACTGCCAGTAGCGTGTCTGTCTGGTTGGCGGCATCGCTCAGGAAGTAACGTTTGAAAATGGCAACTGCTCCTTTCAGTTCTTTTGCAAGTAAATCATCGTAAGTATTCAGTACAGCGTTGAGTTGGTTTTCGTATATATCTTCCGGTTGGGTGGAATGAATCATGATGTGATACTCCGAAGGGCCTTCTGCTGCCTTATATTTGAAAATTTCAGTTAGAGTCTTTTCAGACTGAATGTTCTGTTGTTCTTTGTTGTTCATATTCATTTTATAAATAACTATTTATTCTTGTGCACCGTTGTCAATCCAGTCGTCGATAAGAGTCAGAATGTTCGGCTCGGTTATCATATTGGAATGATTGGTTTTCCAACCTGTCGTATTCAGGATTTGATGCAGTACACTTTCTTCTGCGCTGCCGGCTTTCACCCGCAGCAGTCCGGTTACTACCGACGAAGAGTGCCCTACTAAATTCTGATAACTGTTTCCTTCCAATAAGCTCAATCCTGCTGCGGCACTGGTTGCTATTCCGTGACAGCCTATACAGCCTTTATCGAAAACATTTTGCTGGATAGCGTTGTACATGCTTACATTCACGGTACCTGCATCCATACGTATGGTATCGTCGATTGCTGTAAGGTCGTCCATCGACTGGAAACTGATAATCCGCTTTCTCAATTTATTGATAATGCATAATTCGACAGTACTCACCTCATCACTGATGCCTGTCATAGTTACCTGAATCTTATCACCTTCGATAGCCGGAACCGGGATTGTTTTTGTGACAACGGCATACTCACTCTCATCGCCGAAGCCTGCCACTACTATACTATAACTATCGGGCCATTTACTGATACCGTTGATTATTCCACTCATCTTCAGCGTGCGTCCCTCTTCTGATATAATACCTGTCTTTTCGTAAACAGGTCCGTCGTCACAAGAAGAAAGCCCTGCGAATAACAGTAGACAAGTCCCCAAAAGAATATATTTTTTCATAAACAAATCCTTTCCTGTTCTATTTAGAATGTGTACTGAAGTAAGATGGTGGCGGAATGTGTAGCCAGGCCCAAATCGTCGTTGTCACGGTCGAGTTGGGTATCATGTCCTTTGCGGGCGATATACTGGTACATAGCCTGTAATTTCAGATTGCAATTTCTGAAGAAATAATTCATACCTACGGCGGGCATATTCAGGAAACCGTTGGTGTCCATTCCGTTACGGTTGAAGAAATCATAACGTGCAGCAGCCTGCAAGCGTGGAGCTACAAAGTAACCGCCTTGTACGTAACCGCCCAGGTAATTGTATGATTCGGAAATCTTCTGTCTTTTGGTGAAACCTACATTCATGTAATACATTTCAGCTCCCAGGTAAAGTTTGTTCTTCAGCATCGCGAACTCCAGTCCGGCGCGGTAGTCATTGGTACTTTCGTTTTCACTCTCCACATTGATAGATGTAGAAATACCGAACATGATTTTATCTTCATTCAATCGGTTCGGATTTCCCTGCGTAGCAGGCATCACGCCTTTTGGCATATATGTGAAACGTCCGGCATATAGCAAAGACGGAATGTGCCAGTCGTCACTGAATGTTTTTGTAGCTGTATTCACCGAAGCTCCCGTACCGTTGAACAAGCCGATTTCGTATCCGAACTTGTCGGCTATCAGACCGTGAATTTCTACACCCAAGTCGAATCCGGTACCAATATTCGGTGTTACCGCATTCAAGGAATAGGGAAGAATGACGGGGGCAGTCAGTGATACAGGCAAACTAGGCATCATTGTTTCTCCCAATGTTGTCAGGTAAGCGTGTGAGAAAGGCGTCTTAAACTTACCTACCCGGATGGCAAACTGTTTCTTCAGTTGGACATCAAACCAGGCTTGTTGGAGCAATGCTCCGCCACTGGCTGCGGCATTGATGGAAAGGTTGAAAGTTACTTTGTCGAAAGCTTTTCCTGTGAAACCGAGTACGGCATAAGGAACGGAGAAGCCGGAATTGGCTATGTTGTCCTGATTGTATGCCTTGTCCAGTCCTTCATCGTCATACCAGTTGAAGTTTCCACAAGTCTGCACAAGCAGATAAGGTTTGAAAACGAAATCGCCTTTCTTGGTTCCGATAGTGAATCCTTCTCTTCCAGCCAATGATACTACACCATTTTCCGTATCTTCTTCATGTTGTGCCATAGCAACTAAAGGCATCATGGCAAACAACATGGCAATGATTATAAATCTCTTCATAATTATTTGGTATATACTACTTTTTACTTTAAAGTGAATTTAAAAATGCGAGTAATGCGTCGCGATCCTCTTTACTCATGTTCTTGAACAGGTTCTTTGATGCTTCTCCTTCTCCGCCATGCCACATGATGGCTTCCGTCAGATTGCGGGCACGTCCGTCGTGCAGGAAATAAGTATGTCCGTTCACCTTTTCTTGCAGACCGATTCCCCAAAGCGGAGTGGTACGCCATTCGTTTCCACGAGCCAGACCGCTTACATAGTTGTCATTCAGGCCGACTCCCATAATCTCGGAACCCATGTCGTGCAACAGATAATCGGAATAGGGATGAATCGTCTGACCGCCCAGCCACGGGAGTTGGGTATTGTTCAATAAGACAGTGCCGCGCTTCTTTGTGTGAAGGGTGCTTACATGGCAAAGATGGCATTTGGCTTTATAGAAGTTTTGTTCCCCTTTGATTACATGCGGGTCATTTACATTACGCCGGGCAGGAACGCCAAGACTCTGCATGTAGAGGTCTACATTCTCCATTTCTTCCGTACTGACATCCAGTTGATCGTAAGAAAGTCCCATCATACTGCCTTGGTTGACTTGTATTTGTCCTTCGCAGATTTCTTCTGGGTAGCGGCTGTTCGTTATTCCCATATCACTGGAGAAGCCTAACTCTACCGTCAAGTCGGCATGTTGGGCCTTATTTCCGGACAGTCCCAGACATTTGACCCCGCGCTCCATGATATAGTTGCATCGTCCGCTGATTCCATATTCGGGATAATTGCTTCTTGCTGCGAGTGCTTCAATCTCGATAGGGTCTAAAGCCATCATCTGCCCCATGCCTACGTGGCGTAGGGGGATACGTACGGTACAGAACAAATCTTCCGGTTTGATTTCTTCGGCATACCATTCGGAGATAGTATAATTCGGTTTGCAGAGTGTGTACGTTTCACCGTCAGGGAAAGAAAAGTCCTCGTAGGTGTATTCTACGGATAGTTTACCTTCCGGTTGTACTCCGTAGATTGCCTGATCGTGAAGTACACGCCCATAGTCTTGGAAGAAAGCTCCGTTTTTACGGGATATGTAGATGAGCATGGAAGAGAATCCATAACTTCCCGAACCGCCTTCCGTCCATAGGGATGGTTTGGTACGTCCGGCATTCCGGTGACAACTACCACACGAATAGCCGGCATAGACGGGACCCAGTCCGCCGCCATGACCGTTGTTACTTGTACGCACGTCATCATAAAGCCTGTCTCCGCGGGTGAAACGGATGTCATAAGCTCCTGTTATCCAGTCTGCGGGAGTATCATAGGCTACGGATGAGCTTAGGAAAATAGTGGATGTACCGGCGGATAGGGCATATCCTTCCGGGATTTCTATATCCAGTACATCAATTCCGTCGTCGTCGCAGGCCGCACACGTCAGCAGACAAAAGATAGAAAATGAATATTTTAGAAAGTGATTCATTGTTTATTGACTTAATTTCAATAATATGTTTTTAACATACCAAAGAAGTAAAGGGGGATTTCGGTATCCCGCCTTTACTTCTCAATACTATCTTAGTAAGATAAATCTTTACTGTACTTTACGAGGTACACCGTTTTTGTAGAGTAAGAACTCCAGTGTATGGAAACCACGTACGTTCTGAGCTGATTCAACGGCAGCATCGTCATCATCATCGCTCCATTCCAGATCGCTCCAACTTTGAGAGTTCAGAATCTGTACGATTGCATTTTGGTCCAAAGGCCAGCTATCCATGTTGGGGTCAAGTCCCATTTCGTCTACCGGACCGAACAGGAATGCTTCGCTTTTTTCCCAAGGTTCACGTGCGGTGATCCAGGCAGCACAAGCAGTTTCAAATGCTTTGTTCGATGGATTGTCTGCAAGTGCTATCACTGCATTGTATAATGCATCATTTTTTTCTTTCAGATTTTTGTAAGTCGGTACTACTACTGCATCGACATAGCGTGTTACTACAGGATTAAGTACTGCATCGCTGTTGATACCGTTATTATTATTCGAAATATAGGACTTCAAGTCATTTTTCAATAAGCTTTCCAAATCTGCGCAAGCATTCATTGCCACTACTGTTTCATCACTGGCAATGTGATTACGGAAAGGCTGCGGAATATCTTGAATGGCTTCTGCGGCTGCTTTTATAGCATTTTTTATTTTGGTGTCTAGTGTCGGGTTAACACCAGCAATCACTGTTGCCAGAGAGTTGGTATTGATACTACCGTCCAAAGAACCATAATAAGCATTTCGGATCGAATAGATGTTATTGGTATAGTCATCACGAGAGTGCCAGCTATACCAGGACTCTACAGCATATAATGCTTCTTCTGTGTTTCCGGCTTTGTACAAGTTGTATGGATCACCGATCTTGGCAGTACCTACCTCGTTGGCAATTTCCGCGCATTTGTCTACGATTTCTTCTACGCAACTCAGAGCGCTTGCATAAGCTGAACTATTATGTGCTTTGAAAAGATCGGCATAGCTTGTTCCGCCTTTATAACTTGAATTCCATGCATCATAAAGATTGGTTGCGTCTGTTTTCAGGAGAGCTGCAACGTTTCTCATGTAATTATGCCAGCTTGAAGCATTTTCAGAGGTGTAGTCGATATTTGCAGGATCCACTATCGGATTGTCATCATCACTACTACAAGAAGTTGCTGTAAATGCCAGTCCCGCTATCAGGGCTGCAACATAAAAGAATTTTGTTTTCATCTTATCTAAATTAAATAATTAATTATTTGTTATTTCTTGATAAACCATCCTATATAGGCTATTCCGATAGAAAATTCGTTTTCACTGTTGTAGGCTTTGGATACGCCGAAAATCTTGTTTGTTCCGATTTGACGTGTCGCATAGTCCGCCTTTACTACCAGATTGGGCAAAGCATACCAGTTCAAACCTGCTGTCCACATACTTACCTGACAGCGTTTTTCCATTGTCTGACCTTTTTCTCCCTTTTCTTGTGGATTATAGTATTCGTAACGGGCAAATGGATAGATTACCGGAATTTTCTTGCTGCCACCGAATACTGAACGGATATTGATACCGGCTTCAGCTGCATAACTTATCGCATTCTTAGCTACCGGAGCCAAACGGCTGTAAGGCGATTTATTCGATAACTTGACATTTGCCTGGCTTACTCCTGAAGAGTTTCCTAAATTCCCATACACGACGTTACCGCGTGCTATTACGTATTTATTGCGATACTGTGCGTCTGCCGTATAGATACGCACCGGAATCTTTCCGTAGCTTGAATAAGTCTGTTCCTTGTCTGAATTGGAACCTGCATCTGCGCAATAATAGAAGGATGCGCCTACACGCAATCCCGGAACTCCTTTATAATCCAAACGGAATACATAGGCGGGAGAAGTAAAGTTGTCTTCTTCAAAGATTCCCTGTTTACCACTGCCTACCCATGTGTTACGGTCGAAGCCGTTGGGATTCAGACCCGCTACGACCATAGCCTGATAATCGAAACTTGCATAACCTTTTCCGAAGGAACCGAAGATTTCAAGTCCGTTCTCATGCCAGGTAGAGGGCAGGAGGGTGGTTTCACCTTCCGGGCGCGAAGGTCCGAAGAAATTAACCGGCTCATGGTGGGCATTGGTCAAGCCCACCGGGACGATGATATGTCCGGCACGTACATTGATAGACCGATGAATCAGGCGTGTGATGTGAAATTGTTCAATAGCCACTTCACCACCTTTTTCTACTTCGGTTTCGTATTCACCATTTTCTGTATTTTCCAATTCGAAAGCAGTACCTGTTCCACCGGATTCAAACTCAATCTCAGCACCGAGTATCCATTTGGAATTGAATTTGTAATCAAAGGCTACAACAAAACGGGGAATGGAGATTGTGTTCCTGTTTTTCTTAGGATTACCGTCGTTGCCGCCATAAAAGCGGTTGATACCGTAGTCTTTGAAGTTTGCGACCATTTCACCATATCCCCCAAAGCGGAATTTAGTATATTCTTCCGTAGAAGAAGATTTACTGTCTTTAGAATTATCTGTTGTTTCCTGCGCTGAAAGTGTGAGAGAAGAGAGGAAACAAAGAATAACGATTGCAGTTATTTTTCTCATCTTTTTAATAATTTTATCGACTGCAAAGTTAGGTGGTGTTAAAAAATGTGGCAATACCTATTAGTAGGCATAGTTGTTTCTTAAATTCAATATATGTAGGTAATTTTAAGCTAAAACGGGTGGATTTAGGGAATGAATGGGAAAGAAAATTAACAAAGGTGCATATCAGTAAGCATATATTTGAGGTATGCAGGTTAGCCTTTGGTATTTATACATTTTTTGAGACTCTTATTAAGGATGTTTACTGCATAAAGTAAAATCAGTAAATATTGTAATTTGTAGGTATATGACCAATCGTAAATTTTTTCGTCTTGTTTGTAATAAATAAGTTTAAATGTCGACATATATAGAAAATGGAGAGTGCGTAGCTGAATTTTCTGTTTGTTCTGTCGACATTAATATCTATAAACTAATTTAATACAATATGTTATGAAACGAATATTATTCCTGATGTTGATAAGTTTGATGAGTTTCAATCTTATGGCATTTACATCTGAAGTGAAAACTGTCAAACTTGAAGACGGTGAAGTAATCAATACCCGTATCTGTTTGCCGGACAACGACGTCGCAACTATTGTTTTTTGTATTTCGGGGACAGGGCCGAGTACCTATTTGACAAAACGTCCGACGTTTAATTATAATGACGAATTGGCTAAGGGCTTTTGTGAACAGGGACTTGCTTTTTTTACTTATGACAGACGCGGGTGTAAAACCGGAGAGAAGCCGCCGTTCTTTGTAGAAGTGGATTCGGTGAAATATGCTAAATATGGACCGTTGCAGGAAGCGGAAGATATAGAAGTGATGATTTTGTCACTTTTTAAAGACCGGAGATTTAAGAAATGTAAGATAATACTATATGGAATAAGTGAAGGGACTATAATTGCTCCAATCGTGGTTGAAAGAGGAAATGTCAAAATTGATGCCTTGCTATTGCATGGTTATGCACATGACAATATGTTTGATATTATAAAATGGCAGAATGAAGGATATGGAGTAATGAACATGGTTAATGCTGTTTTTGACCGGAATGGGGATAAGGCAATTAGTTTCGAAGAATATGAGAATACGGATAAACAAGTGCTTGCCTGTAAATCACAGCTATTTCAGAATGCACCGTTCGAATCGTTGGATGTTGTAAAAGATAGTCTTATTGATATTCGTGACATTAGGAGAATGCGGGCTCCTTTTCATGATTATTTAATGAAATGTGTAACAGAAAATAATTGGGCATGGATAAAAAGTAACTACTTTAATGTTATGCCTCAATGGTTTAAGGAGCATTTCTGTCTGGAACCTAACAAGACTAGACTTTTAAGAATAAATATTCCTATATATGTGTTTCATGGGAAAGATGATGCTAATGTTCCTGTAGAAAGTGTGTTGGATTTGCAAGCACGGTTCGATGTATGTAATAAAACAAACTTGACTGTATATGTTTTTGAGAAACACAATCATGACTTGAACTATTTGGATTGGTTGTCCGATAAAAAATGGTCTGAAGGGTATAAGACGATATTTAGAGTTGCAAAGAATATATAAATTCATTCTAAATCAAAAAGATAGCCTTCAGAACTATGAGGAAAGCTGTTGAATTGAATATAAAAGGAAGTTTATACAATGAATAACGGCACATATTAGTCTGCTATTTTCATCTAATATGCGCCGTTCTATTATTAAAATCGTTTGTTTTGATTTAGTTGACAATCATATCTTGCTTCCATACAGTTCCACTGATGTCAGTCAAAATTAGTTCATACTGACCTTCAGGCAAGTTCTTCAGTGTATTGTCTGTGATGTTTAGAGTTGCTTTGCTGCCTAGTGGGATAATAAGACTGTGTTTGCCCGGAGCCACTTTGGCTACATAATCATTCTTTATATCGGTAAGCGGGAATTGTGACAGTTCTTCTCCATTCTTTTGAATCACTACTTTGCCATTGGCCTCTTTTAGCGTAATACCTATAAGGAAAGAACCATATACGTCGGCACCTTCTACACGATATACTTTAAAGGAGAGAGTCCCATTATCAATCTTTGCATCTGAGAGTTCGATTTTGGGTTTTACGGATTTGTTATGTAACGGCCCCCATACACCATTATGAAAAGCCTGATTGGTGTATAGCGCAAGTATGAACAATACGACTGCACCGCTGATTGCCACTTTACTAAATCGCTTGATAGACAACGGAAGTTCACCGGAAGTGATCCATACCAGCCATTTGTTTTTGGGCAACTCGGATTGTAACAGGTAATCCAAAGAATATTTGCCGCCACCGGAAAGGAAGATAGTAAATCCCGCCGATACGCCTAAAATACCTATTTGCCATTCATCGAGACAGGTAGTTCTCAACCAGCCGGAGCCTAACAGGATGCCGAATGCAAGACTGAATACACCTATACTCATCAATCTTGTAAAGAAGCCGAACATATACAATAATCCGACTACACCTTCGACGATGGTGAAGATGATCATTGCCCACCAAAGTAAATCGGGAGTGCTGACAAGATATTCAATGATAGGTTTGATTCCTAGTGAGTTAGGAAGGAAGTGATTAAACTTTTCTCCGATGTATCCGGCAGAATCCGGGATGAGTTTGTTTTCGAGGGCAAGTCTTCGCCAAAAGGCTGAAAAATAAGTCCAGCCGACAATAAGTCGTAACGAAAGGGTGAAAATACCGGCCAGTGTGTAGGCGGTGAGTTGTTCTTGTTGTTGCTTCATTGCAATGTTTGATTTGGTTGTAATTGAGGGAATCGTTTCTTGTATAACAAGTTTCCATTGGAAAATGTTCTGATGGATACCTGTTTTTTAAAGAAACGATTCCACTCAAGACAAACCACATACAAACAAAGCTAAACTTATGCTAAGGTTATCGCTTACACTGCAATCTTTATACCTTCTTTTTTACTGCAATACCGTTTGCATTGCTGGCAAAGGTCATATCCCAGCATGGCTCCCAAAATAAAATCTTCTTCGGCGGTCAGCTGATTCAAAGGGCGAATGATGATATGCCGCATAGCTTCCATACATTCGTGCTTTCCAAAAAATAGGTTGATTTTATTGGTACCTACTTCTTGTATCATATAACTGATTTTTTGATTTTTCAACCGGCGGATGGCAAACTCTTCGTGCTCTCTGCTCATTGTATAAAGTACCATATTGCGTACGCCTTTTTTAAACTCATAAATGTGATTAAGGAAAATCCTGATTTCACCGGGAATGATTCTTTCAGTAGCCATGATGCAAAGTATTCTTTAATATATAAAGGTAAAGTTAACTGATTTCTTGTTTCACTTGTTCAGCCCATGCACTGATACGCTCGTCTGTCAGGTTGTCTTCGTTGACTTCATCAAGCGGAAGCCCTGCGAACTTACCGTCCACAACAGCGATGGAAGCGTCGAACGTATATCCTGCCGTATCTACCGAACCGCAGAACTTGCAACGGGTATCTTTCAAATCTTCATAAAGAATTCCTATTGCGTCACAGAATGTATCTGCATAAGAATCCGAATCACCGCAACCGAACAAGGCTACATATTTGTGAGACAAATCACATTTCTTTAAAACTTTCACACCGTCATACCAGTCGTCCTGAAGTTCGCCTGCTCCCCATGTGGAAGAACCAAGTACTAACACATCATATTCATTTACTAATGCTTCTGTAAGTTTGGATACATCAAATACATGTTCCGAAGAAACATCCAATTTCTCTGCAATTCGACGGGCAAGGTCTTCTGTTGTTCCGGTAGTGGAACCGTAAAATACTCCAATTTTATTCATCTTGATTTTGTTTTAAATGTAATGCCGCAAAGATAGGGTGTCCTTTATAAATAGGAAATCCCCATTTATAATGGAATAATTGTCTCATACTCATTATAAATGGGGATATGTAAAATAAGAAGTTAACTTTAACATTGGTAAAAGTTAGGATTAACAACTGTAAATCTTCACTTTTATAGGGGATGCTTTTTTAATGGTGGAACAAGCGGATACCCGTAAATGCCATTGCCATATTATGCTTGTCGCAAGTACTGATAACATGGTCGTCACGAACAGAACCGCCCGGTTGCGCAATGTAACTGACACCGCTTTTGTGTGCTCTCTCTATATTATCTCCAAACGGGAAGAAAGCATCCGAGCCTAAAGCTACCCCAGTCATGGTATCCAACCAGGCGCGTTTTTCTTCGCGAGTCAGGACTTCCGGCTTTTCAGTAAAGAACTGTTGCCAAATACCGTCTGCCAATACGTCTTCATGGTCTTCTGAAATGTATACGTCGATGGTATTGTCACGGTCGGCACGACGGATTTTGTCAATCCATGGCAGGTTCATCACTTTCGGGTGTTGGCGTAAATACCAGATATCAGCTTTGTTGCCCGCCAGACGCGTGCAATGAATACGGGATTGCTGACCTGCGCCGATACCGATTGCCTGTCCGTCTTTTGCATAGCAAACGGAGTTGGACTGCGTATATTTCAAAGTGATTAAGGCAATAATCAAATCACGTTTGGCATCAGCCGGAATTTCTTTGTTGGCTGTGGGCATCTCTTTCAGAAGACTTTCATCAATTTTCAGTTCGTTTCTTCCCTGTTCGAAAGTCACGCCGAAAACATCTTTGTGTTCGATAGGAGCAGGACGATAAGCAGGATTCATCTTGATAACATTATAGGTGCCTTTTCTTTTATTCTTCAGAATTTCCAAAGCTTCGGGAGTATAATCCGGTGCAATAACACCGTCAGACACTTCACGGTTGATGATACGTGCTGTTTCTTCATCACAAGTATCGGACAATGCGATAAAATCCCCGTAAGACGACATTCGGTCTGCGCCACGTGCACGTGCGTATGCTGTTGCCAATGGCGACAGTTTCACGTCATCCACGAAATAAATCTTTTTCAGTGTATCGCTCATTTCCACTGCAACGGCAGCGCCGGCCGGACTGACATGCTTGAAGGAAGCGGCAGCCGGTAGTCCGGTAGCTTCTTTCAGTTCTTTTACTAACTGCCAACTGTTGAATGCATCTAGCAGATTGATGTAACCGGGACGTCCGTTCAGTACTTCGATAGGGAGTTCACCTTCTTTCATGAAGATACGGGCAGGCTTTTGGTTAGGGTTGCAGCCGTATTTCAATTCGAGTTCGTTTGCCATTTTATTAATTATTACGAGTTATTAATTACAAATTGATAGCGACAAAATTACTAAAAAAAGAGATGCTCGCCTATACTTGGGACACAAAATAGTAGCATATAATTGGTATTTAGCAATTTGTAAAGAATCAAAATACCTATAAATGATGATTGTATATCCGTGAAATATTCCGTTTCTTTGCAGCCTCTAATATAAAGTAGGTATCGATGGATAATTTACAAAAATATAAATCAACTGACAAGATGATTGATCTTATCAGTGACGACTATTCTTTATTGCAAGTGATGAGCCGCTTCGGGCTGTCATTAGGTTTCGGAGATAAAACAGTAAAAGAGGTCTGTGAACAGAACGGAGTAGACTGCCAGACTTTTTTAATTGTGGTCAATTTCATAGCTGAAGGCTTTTCACGGCTGAATGGTGATAAGGATAATATTTCCATACCGGGATTGATAGACTACCTGCGACAAGCGCATAGTTACTTCCTTGATTTTTCTCTTCCTGCCATACGGCGTAAGCTGATTGAGGCTATCGACTGCTCACAAGATGACGTCGCTTTTCTTATTCTGAGGTTTTTCGACGAATATACACGTGAAGTACGTAAGCACATGGATTATGAAGAGAAAACCGTATTCAAGTATGTCGATGCGTTGATTGCGGGGAATGCTCCGAAGAATTATCAAATCAGTACATTCTCCAAGCATCATGACCAGGTAGGAGAGAAGTTGACGGAACTGAAGAATATTATTATTAAATATTGTCCTGCCAAGGCCAATGAGAATCTTTTAAATGCCGCTCTTTTCGATATTTATGCTTGCGAGGCCGGTTTGGAATCTCATTGTAAGGTAGAAGATTATATTTTTGTTCCTGCTATTCTGAACTTGGAAAGGAGGATTAGAGAAAATGAAAAATAGTGAAGTTATCCGAATTGCGATTGCCGAAACATCTGTGATTATTCGTGGCGGATTGACTGCCGCTTTGAAACGTCTTTCTAATGTAAAAGTACAGCCCATTGAATTGCTTTCTGTTGAGGCATTAAATGATTGTGTCCGGACGCAGTATCCTGATATGCTGATTGTCAATCCGGCTTTTGGTGATTATTTTGATGTGGGTAAGTTCCGGGAAGAAACATCCGGCAAAAGAATACGTGTGATAGCTTTGGTTACTTCCTTTGTAGACGCTTCTTTGTTGAGCAAGTACGATGAGTCTATTTCTATCTTTGATGACTTGGAAATTCTTTCCAAGAAGATTGCAGGTTTGCTGAATATGGCTTCTGAGGAAGAAGAAACTGATAGTCAGGATGCACTCAGCCAACGGGAGAGAGAAATTGTAATCTGTGTGGTGAAAGGAATGACGAATAAGGAAATTGCGGAAAAACTGTTTTTGTCCATTCACACAGTCATCACTCACAGGAGAAATATTAGCAAAAAATTGCAAATACACAGTGCTGCCGGTCTGACTATCTATGCTATTGTAAATAAGCTAGTTGCGCTGAGCGATGTGAAAGATTTATAGTCTAATGAAATGTTATTAAATATAAAACCGTTTGCGCACACGGAAATTATTCGTACCTTTGCAGTGCAGTTGGGAAATTGCTATTAGTTTATAAGGTAAAAGAAAATATGAAGGTATTAGATTAGACAATAAATTTAAGGTATTAAAGTTTTTAGTTCAATAGGAAAGTTTTTAATAGAAGGTAAAAGGATAACAATAGGTAAGAAGTTTTAGGGTAAAAAGAAGATTAGTTTTCAGGAAAAAAGAGGTAAGGAAAAGAAAAGCCTTTAAGGCTTTTCTGATGTGAGGCGGGTGGTTCCATAGAGGAATTAACTCGTTTTTTTTATTTTGAAATAAACCTGCGTATACATATCTTGGTCTTGTTGGGATTATAAAATATCATTTAAAAACAAAATCCCGACGAAATCGCTTCGGCGGGATTCTATTTCATTTTTACTTAAATGTGGCTACGTAATAAAATTATGACTAATTAATTCAATTCTGATACTGCAAAGATAGTGCGTTTCAGAATGTGTCACAATCACCTATATAAGGTATATTACGCAGCTATTCTCATTATTTATGGTTACTAGTAGGTGTTTTCTCTACTTTCTCCCATTCTTTTGTTTCAAAATTGTACGCTTTGATGATTCTAGCAGGGCATCCCGCACATATGGAATAGGGAGGAACGGAATGACTGACTACACTTCCGGCAGCCACTACGCAATGTTTACCTAAAGTGACGCCCGGAAGAATCACCGAATTGGCGCCTACCCATACATCATCCTCGATAACAACGGGTTGTGTACTCACCCCCTGTTCGTCAATCATCTTTTCCGCATCCTGATAATTGTGGTTGAGTCCGGTGACAGTTACATTTTGAGCCAGGTTGACATGATTACCAATAGTAACGGGACCTATGATTGTATTTCTTAGTCCGATACGGGTATAATCCCCGATTGCCAAATCGCCGACAGCATTGTTAAGACAGGAGAAGTCTTCCACCACCGAATATCTTCCTAAAGAGAATCGATTGAAAGGGGGAAGGTCTTTGCGTACACTTCGGTAGATAACAGAACCTTTTCCGCGTTTCAGATAGATGAAATCGAAAAGACGTATCCACCAGTTAGGGCGTGTCTTGACGGGATGCATGATGAAACGATGAATTGCTTGCTTTAAGCCGGGATTTCCTTTAATTCGCTGTTTAAGTGTCTTTTTCTCCATATTGAATGTTTTTTCTTCTTCTTATCTTCTACCAAATAATCAGGAATTGCCAAACTGTATGTGATTAGTAAACCGAAAAGCAGTATCCACCAACTAAATGATGAAGTCCAGTCGTATCCTGTAATCAATAAAGCCCAAATGCCTACGAAGATACACAATTTTAGTGGAGAAGGTATCAATTGCTGTATAATCCGGTTAAAGAAACTCCAGTTTCCTTCTAATAAAGAAGGAAGCAGATAGGAAGCCATCTTCCGGATACGTTTCCGATAAGGGCAGACAGGGGAGGACTGGCAGTAAACGATTGCGTCCGGCAGGTAATCTATATAAATATTCTGTCGGAGTAACTTCCGCTCAATGTTGGTTTTGGAACTTTTCAAATTCTTTTGCAGCCATTCCAAATCAATAGCCATATTGGTTCCGAGTAAATTGGATGACAATCCAAACTGAGTGTTTCCTGCTCTGCAAATACTGTTTTTTATTTCATCACACAGGATGCGAAAACGGTTTCGAAAGCCTTGGCGGTTTTCGGTAATTGAATGTAATTGGATTGCCTGTATGCCTGAATCGTAGGCATCGTATATCTTGTCCATCAATCGTGGTGACAAGGCACAGGCTGTATCAGACAGAATAAGTACCAGGTCATACTGTTCTTTGTCCAAACTGTTGATACGTTGGTACAAGTCATTATAGGTGATAAACTCGTAAGGCTCTTCTTTATAGATGGTTATAAGTGGACTACCTTCCGGGATAAGAATCGCACAATGGTACTTCTTCTTGGTTTTTGAATAGATGATATGCTTGAAATGCGACGCCACTGCCAATATAAAAAGATATAGAAATAAAACTCCTGTGAAGAAGAATACCAAATCATCTAGTATGTAGATATAAGAGTCCATTGTCCGAAAGGGGAATTATACGTTCTCTTTTTGAACAAATGCAGTGACTGTCTTCAGGATGATTTTTATGTCCAGCCAAAAAGAGAATGTTTTTGCGTAGGTGATGTCCAGTTGCTTACGCTCTTCGGCGGAAAGCTTTCCGGCTTCCCCTCTTTTCTCCACCTGCCAGAGTCCGGTTAGCCCTGCCGGTCCCATAAAACGGTCGATATGCTCATCACTGGTCAGTAATTCAGCTTCATAGAGTGGGAGAGGGCGGTTGCCTACTATCGACATATCCCCCTTCAATATATTAATGAGCTGTGGCAACTCGTCAATGCTATATTTACGAATGAACCGTCCGATTTTCGTGATTCTGGGGTCATTCTCCAGTTTCACGAACGCATTACTCTTTTCTTTGGATTTCTTGTGAATATAATCTTCTTCGGTGATAACGAAGTCGTCAGATATCAGGAGGATTTCTTCTTCGTCGGCATTTTCATTAAGTTCTGCTTCCGGTTCTTCTTCCTCTCCCCAAATGTCCTGCTCTTCTTCCTGATATTGGTTGAGAGCGTTGAAGTCTTTCAGATGCTTGTCGGCATCGGTGTACATCGAGCGGAACTTGAGGAAGTCGAATATCTGATAATTACTTCCTACACGTTTGGATTTGTAGATAATCGGGCCTTTACTCTCTATCCGGATGGCTAATGCCGTAAATATCAAAAGGGGAGAAAGACACAGTATTGCCATTCCCGAAAAGAATATGTCAAAAGCTCTTTTCCATAATGGCAGCTTGAAAGCGTTTATATTTTGCGCTTTGAGTTGAAGAGCTTTTATTTTTTGCTCTTTCCTGCGCTTGAGGAAGGTTGACAAGTCAGTCAGGGCTTCGTGTGTGGTTTCGTATTTGATGGTATTGTTGATTCCGGCTTTGAGATACTCTGACGCTTCCTCTTTGGATAAAGAATCAATGACGAGTACCATATAAAGCCCCGGATATTTTTTGCGCATATAGCGTATATCAGCAATATCTTTAGACAGGTTTACCTGCTCAAAAAATAGGGCAGCGTCATATTTTTCCCGTATCTTATCCAGTACTTTGATAGCTTTATTGCAATTCGATGCCGCATAGAATACCCCTATACTTAGTTTAGAGAACAGCTCGATTGTTTTACTATCTTTGCCTATGTAAACAAAATATTGCATGTGGAAGCTCCGGTATTAGTCGATAATCTTTTTTATTCGGATTTTAAGTTCCAAAGGATTGAATGGCTTCAGGATGTAGTCTTCAGCTCCCTCTTCCAGTAATCTGATTCTTTCTGTTGTACTCTCTTCGCTAGACAGCATAACGATAGGAATTGACTTGAATAACTCATTATTCTTCATGTATTTTAAAAATTCATCTCCCATCATGAGGGGCATACGAATGTCCGAAATAATAAGATCGGGCATATTACCCTCATTAAGCCATTCTATAGCTTTAATAGGATCTTCCAAATAGGTAAAATCATAATCTTTTCCTAAATAAACCCCTGCTACTTTCCCGATTGTCGCCTTATCGTCGACTAGTAATATTTTTTTCTTCATACGAATAGACCTTTCTATCGCTTGCTTTGTTATTGATTTATAGATTTGTTTGCTGTCACATTAAATTTGTGACGCTGTGCAAATATAGATATTATTTTAGAATAATCTCTCAATATAGGGAGCTAAAATTCATGATATGTATAATTTTCTCTATAAAATGCAAATCGGCGGGAATTTAATGAAAGACACGGACTCCACTATTTATGAAATCCGTGTCAACAAATCATGTTTAGTTTTTATTTGTATACTTTGGAGGAATCGAAAGTCTTCCACCAATCTTGATTCTTGCTACCGCCACTTGTCACCCAACTTTCAAACAGGGAGTAGGCGTTCTTGATGTTCGTATATTCCAAAGGCCATTGGAATTCGGTCGGAACCATAATTCCCCATGCCAGATTCTCTTTACTGATGTAATATCTCTTGCGTGAAGTAGAGCTGTCATCGTTATTTCCACCGAACAAATCAGTATTCGCCAGTTTGGTTGGCTGATAACCGGCAACGTGAATTTCTTTACGGTTGTTTCTGTTTCCTTCTACAAAGATGAAAACATTCAACTTGTTAATGTTGAGCTCGTCAACAGAAATCGGATTACTGAATTTAATTGTGAAACTAATATTCTTTGGACTTTTATTGTTTGAACTGTTTTTGATGGTATTAATTTGTTCGTAGCGATTAAGCCCTAATGTCCTATGTGCATCGTCAAACAACGGAATCACCGCATAATCCTGTCCATTTTCAATCCGGTTATTATTCACATTGAAGTTTTGGATAAGCGAATTGTCGCTGAACTCTACCGGTTGTGTGATGGCACTGGCAGGAACGCCATCCAGCATGATGGCAGCTCCGATACTCTTGGTTGCTCCGGCAGCCGATAAGTCAATACTTAGTTTAAACTCCTGCGCCTTATTATCTTTATTAATCGAAATCTTTCTTTCTTTGATAATCAGAACCACGTCATTCATATCATAATCTCCGTATAGCGGCCATTGGTCTTCGAATAAATATGCATAGTTACGAGTGTCATCTACTATGATCGGATAGTCAGGGTCTTTAGGTTCTTCACCTTCGTTTCCGTTATTCTTAGTACCTGTACAAACTTCGATTACGGTTTTGGATTCTCCTGTTTTAGTGATATATGCACCATTCTGTATGTAGAAATTATTCCACCATGGGTTCTTTTCTACATGGTTATCAGATTCAATGGCCAAATTACCGTCATATGTGAAACCTTGTCCGGTTATTACCGGAGATTTTATCATAGAAGCATTTTCACCTTTTCCATAAAAAATAACATGACCAGTTTTTAAATCTATGCTTGTAGTTGCGTCTAGCATTGAACCGTCATTCAAGTTTACTGTTCCATTCATAAATTCCATCTTGGGTGCTTTGAGGTATCCCTGATTGAAGTTGAACGTAGCTCCGTTTTCATAGAAAGAAGTAGTAGCTTCCATACTACAAGAATTGTTGACGGTAGTATTAGTGAAGCTCATCGTCTCAAATACCATTATATTAGTATTCGTAATAACAGCATCTGAATTGGCGATTATTTTTTTACCATAAAGCTCTCCGTTATTCTCTAATGAGAAGTTAGAAGGAAGATTCAGTTCGCCTTCAAGCTCAATCTTATTATCATTAACAATTTGCGTGTTAGAATTGATTGAGATGTCTTTACTTGTTATTGTTCCTTTATTATAGAGAGCTGCACCAGAGTGTAGTGTAGCATTATTTGTTACTGCCAGTGTACCCCAGTTTCTTAATGCGGCAGGTTCGCCATTCGTGAATGATATATTTTGAGTCGCAACGCTACCCTGATCCATAATGGTCAACATAGAATTTCTGATAAATGTCATTGTTCCTGATGCTTGGATTTTAGCATCGTCCATAACGATGATTTCGATACCGTTTTGGAATTCAAAATTTGATGGAATAGTCCATTTTGCATCTACATAAACTTTCGTTGCAATCTCACCATTATATCCATCAAATTTGAATGTGCCGATATAATCAGAAGTGATTTTGTAGGATGCATCGCGCAGTAAAGTAGTCCCGCTCATTTCTGTAATTTCTTTAGCGCCATCCGGTATCGTAGAATAATCCGGTTTTTCAAAAGAAATACCTCTTGTTGCGACAGCACGGCTCATCAACGCTCTATTTTGTGCGGCAGATTCTACATAATAGAGTTTACAAGTCATATTATCACTGTTTTCCGGTACATCGAATTGATATACCTGTTCACGTCCTCTAGGGTCGATTTGTTTGATGTAAATCCCCTTTTGAGTTGATAGTAGACTGATGGCGGCTGTAACTTTGAAGTTATTGCCTTTGTCAGCCGTCATTGTAGTAAGTGCGGAAGCACTTTCGTTGGCAAGAGGATCATCTGCGTATATTTCTACTAAATAAGCATAAAGACCACCTTCTTCATCTTTCACTTCGACTGATACATTTTGGGTTGTCATCATGTTCCAATCGAAACCATCGGGAGCCGCAAAACCGTCACCCATTGGGTTAGGTGTTTCATAAGACGGATCATATAAATCCTTTCCTGAATCGACACAACTGGACACAGTGCCTGCCATTGCAATAGCAATGATTGGCACAAATTGAATTGTTTTTTTCATCATACTGTAATATTGCTTGATTGTTTGTAACCAAATCTTATACAAAAATAGTCGCATATCTTATATTAAAGATGTGTTTTTCTCTATTTTATGTAATGAAAACAACTCTACTTCCGTTTTGGTTTCACTTTGGCTACGTTAGGATTGTTTAAGGCTCTGTATGAATACAAAAGAAATCCCCTAACATTCTCTTTTACAGGAATCTGTAAAACGAAAGTTAGAGGATTGTACTAAATCTGTTTATTTCTTAGGGCTTGGTGATTTCACCTATTAGACAGGAGTTCATTTTGTATCGGATGTCTTGGTTGGATAATCCGTGTCCCAATAAAAACATGAGTTTGGTTATGGCACATTCAGGGGTACTATCGTATCCACTGATGACACCCGCTTCCAACAGATGCATCCCTGTCTCATAGCGTCCCATCTCTACCGCTCCTGAAGCACATTGGGTGATGTTCACGATAATAATCCCCCGTTCGGTAGCTTCCTTCAGTTGGCGGATAAACCACTCTTTTTGTGGCGCGTTTCCTGACCCGAAAGTTTTCATTACCACCGCTTTCAATCCGGGAACATGTAGGAGAGAAGTTACGATACTCTCTTGGATACCGGGAAAAAGTGTCAGTATAACCACATTTGTGTCAAATAGATAATGCGGTTTTAAAGGCTTGGTAAGGTCGGGCTTACGGATAAGGTTAGGCTCATATTTAATATGAATACCTACCCGTGCCAGTGGCGGGTAATTAAAAGACCGGAACGCATTAAAGTTTTCCGCGTTTATTTTGGTAGTACGGTTACCACGCATCAAGTGATTCTCGAAGAATATGCATACTTCGGGAACGATGGCAGTGCCGTCCGGGTTCCTGGCAGCGGCGATTTCAATAGCGGTGATGAGATTTTCTTTTCCATCCGTCCGTAAAGTTCCGATAGGAAGTTGCGAGCCGGTGAGAATAACAGGTTTGCTTAGGTTCTCGAGCATAAAGCTTAAGGCAGAAGCAGTGTAAGCCATGGTGTCCGTTCCATGAAGGATAACAAAACCATCAAAATAATCGTAGTTATAATTGATAATCTTCACCAGTTTTGCCCAATAAGCAGGCTCCATATCCGAAGAGTCGAGAGGTGGTTCGAATTGATAGGAAGAGATACGATAGTTGAATCTTTTCAGTTCGGGAACATGCTTGAGCAGATGGTCGAAATTGAAATTCTCTAAAGCACCAGTTTCAGGATTTTCTATCATTCCGATAGTTCCACCCGTATAAATTAACAAAACAGAGGGAGTATCTACTTTCATAACCGTTGAATTTCTGTTAAAACGCTGACAAAGATACCGATTAATTGGATATTATGAATAGTAAATGATGAATTTGTTTGTAGATTAGATTGAAATGTTTTAAACCTGAATATTTATACGGACTTATCTGATGATTTAAAAGAAAAAGCGCCTGTGTCTTTAAAAGTAAGTAGTTAAAGGCCGGATGGCTGTGCGAACAAATCCGTTCCGGTTACTTTAACTGCTTGCTGTTGATTATCCTTATTTATTTCAGTGCTTCTTTCAATTTGAGAATGGCTTTCTCCGGATTTTTTTCTTCTTCGAGCAGAGTGACAAATTTGCTACCGATGATTGCTCCCGAAGCATGTTCGCAGGCCGCCTTGAAAGTTGCTTTGTTCGAGATACCGAATCCTACCATCAATGGATTGTTCAGATGCATATCTTCTATCTTTTTGAAGTAAGACCGCTTCTGATCGTTAAAGTCCTGTTGTGCTCCGGTGGTTGCTGCGGATGAAACCATGTAGATGAAGCCGTCTGTATGTGCGTCGATTTCACGTATACGCTCTTCGCTGGTTTCCGGTGTGATAAGCATGATAACTCTGATGTTATAACGTTCGGCGATGATGCGGTATTGTTCCTGATAATCTCGGAAGGGAAGGTCGGGAATAATCACTCCGTCGATACCACATTCCATGCATTGGCGACAGAAGTTCTCAAATCCGAACTGCATGATCGGATTCAGGTAACCCATAAATACAAGTGGTATTTTCACATCCTTGCGAATATCACGCAATTGTTCGAAAAGGAGTTTCAGGGACATGCCGTTACGCAGTGCCCGGGTAGCGGCATTTTGAATAACAATGCCATCCGCCATCGGATCACTGAAGGGAATCCCGATTTCAATCATACTGACTCCGTGCTTTTCGAGTGTACGGATTACATCGGCAGTACCGTCTAATGTCGGATCACCTGCACAGAAATAAATGGAAAGTATATCTTTCTTATTGCTATTGAAAAGTTGATTAATTCTATTCATGATTATTGGAAATTTAAAATGATGATTTTAGTTCATTCAGGAATGTCCGGATACGTTCCGTATCCTTCTTTCCCGGTTTTAGTTCAAAACGGCTGTTGAGATCATATCCGGCCAGTCGGGGATGCTTGAATTCTTTCAGCGCATTGACACTGTAAGGATTGATGCCACCGCTTAATAAGAAAGGTACCTGCCCGTTGTACGTGTGCAGGATACTCCAGTCGAACTGATTGCCCGAACCACCATACTGTTCGCATTTCGTATCGAACAGGAACAAGTCGCAGACCTTTTCATACTCATATACCTTTGCCAAATCCTTGGGACGGGCTATTGAAAAGGCTTTGATGATTTTCAATCCCGCCATATGCAATGACCGGCAGTATTCCGGTGATTCGGTTCCGTGCAGTTGCACATAGTTCAGTCCGAAACGATCGGCATACATGCTGACCATCTGCTTGTCTTCATTCACAAAAACTCCGACACGTCGGGTGTAGATAGGGAGATAAGCCGGAAGCTCGTAGACATATCGGGGAGATTTGGGATAAAAGATAAATCCCAGCATATCAATGCCTTCAAGTGATTCTACATCCCGTATGTTTTCAGCTTCACACATTCCACATACTTTGATAATTTTTCCGTTGATCATAGGACTGTCCGTTTTGAATAATTAGTTTATTGTATGGCTTGCAGGAAATTCTGTAAAGTTTCTCCCGGTTGCTCAGTTTTCATAAATGTTTCACCGATCAGGAATCCGCGGAATCCGGCTGTCCGGAGACGTTTTACGATTTCAGGATCGGAGATACCGCTTTCGGATACCAATACCGCGTCTTGGGGAAGTTGTCCGGCCAACCGGAACGAGTTTTCCACATCGGTGAAGAAAGTTCCCAAGTTACGATTGTTGATTCCTACCATATCTATCTTTTCATTAATATACGACAACTCTTCCGGACTGTGGATTTCCAGCAGAACTTCCAGTCCCAAAGAATGTGCCTTCTCTGTAAGTTCATTACATCTTTCCTGTTCAAGCGCGGCTGCGATAAGAAGCACTGCATCCGCACCGACAATTTTTGCCTGATAAAGCTGATATTCGTCAATGATGAAATCCTTTCTTAGAATAGGAATCTCTACCAAAGGGCGTGCGATACGAATATCTTTCAGGCTTCCCCCGAAAAACTTCTCATCGGTGAGGATAGAAAGGGCGGAAGCACCTGCTGTTGCATAGGAGAGAACAATTTCTTCCGGACGGGCGTCTTGCTTTATCCATCCTTTAGACGGAGAACGTCGTTTGAATTCTGCAATCACGCCCGACTTTGAAGAAGCCAATGCCTGTTTCATGGAGCGAATAACCGGAGCCTCGCTGATACCTTCCTGCAACTGTTCGATAGAAATAGCCTGCTTTTGCAGGTCTACTTCAAATCGTTTGTTGGCTATAATTTCGGATAATATATCTTTCATATTTTAACTGTTTAATTCAATGAATTTCTTCAAAGTTGTTAATGCCCGTCCACTTTCCAGTGACTCTTTAGCCATGCCAACACACTCCTCAATTGTTTTCTCCGGACAAACTACATGGATGGCAAAAGCAGAGTTGATAACCACCACATTCTTTTGAGCTTCAGTCGCTGTATTATTCATGATGTTATCAAAGATTTTCGCGGCATCTTCGGGTGTTTGCCCACCATCCAAATCGGTGTCTTTATAGCGGGAGAATCCGAGACTTTCAGGAGTATAAATCTTTTCGTGGTCACTGGTTGCTACTTTAAATTCGTTGGTCAGGGAGATTTCATCATATCCGTCCAAACTATGAACGACGGCAAACTTCGTTTTACTTTCCTGATAAGTATAGGTATAAAGACGCAGCAGCGGAAGATTATAAACTCCTAAAAGCTGATAAGCCGGCAATACCGGATTCACCAACGGGCCGAGCATATTGAAGAAAGTACGCACTGCCAGTCCCTTACGCACCGGAGCGACCGCCTTCAAGGCCGGATTGAACAAAGGAGCATGCAAATAAGCAATATTACACTGCTCCATACTGCGACGCAATTGGTCTACATCACTGGTAAACTTCACGCCATGCTGTTCCATCACATTGCTGGCACCACTGACTGACGTTGCTCCATAATTACCATGCTTCACCACCGGAAAGCCTGCTCCGGCAACAGTGAAACAAGAAGCCGTAGAAATGTTGAATGTATTTTTCCCGTCACCGCCTGTTCCTACGATATCTATCGGAGCAAACTCGCTCAAATCTACCGGAACGCGCATCTCAAGCAATGCATCGCGGAAACCGCATAATTCTTCAACGGAAATATTGCGCATCAGGAAAACCGTGATTAGCGAAGCCACCTGTACATCATTATATTTTCCTTGTGCGATGTTTTGTAAGATAGTACGGGCTTCATCGCGTCCCAAATACTGATGCTCAAAAAGCTTATATAGAATCTGTTTCATAACTTTAATCGTTTAAGAAGTTCTTGATAATTTCTTTTCCCTGAGGAGTCAATACCGATTCGGGATGGAATTGGATGCCATGTACGTCATAAGTTTTATGGCGTAGTGCCATGATTTGCCCTTCCTTACTTTCTGCCGTTATTTCCAGGCAATCGGGAAAAACTTCCCGACTCACTACCCAGGAGTGATATCGTCCGACGGGAATTTCCTTCCCCAATCCCTCAAAAAGTATATCCGGGCAGAGGATACTGACCGGAGTCTGTACTCCGTGATATACTTCTGTCAGGTTTTCCAAATGTGCCCCGAAAGCTTCGCCGATGGCCTGATGTCCCAGACAAACGCCCAGAATGCTTTTTGTCGGAGCATACCTTTTGATAATAGGTAACAGCAATCCTGCTTCTTCGGGTATGCCCGGGCCGGGAGACAGGATGATTTTATCGAACCGTTCTACTTCGTCAAGCTCTATTTGGTCATTGCGGACTACTTCTACATCCGTAGCTCCCAGTTCTTTCACTGCGTGCAGCAAGTTGTAGGTGAAAGAGTCATAGTTATCTAAAAGTAATATTTTCATTTTTTTCTAGTCTTTGTAAAATTGTTGCTCAAATCGTTTCCTTTGTCTTTCACTTAATTTTTTAATTTTACAGCCAAATCAATAGCCTTTTTCAACGCTCCCAACTTGTTATTCACCTCTTGCAATTCATATTCATCCTGACTGCGTGCCACAATACCGCCTCCGGCCTGAAACCATAGTTCATTGTTGCGGCTCACAAACGTGCGGATAGTGATGGCCTGGTTCAATTCACCGTTCAAGCCGATAAAACCGATACACCCGCCATACGCTCCACGGTTGTGGGGCTCGATTTCGCTGATTAGTTGCATGGCGCGGACTTTCGGTGCGCCGCTTAATGTGCCGGCAGGGAACGTGTCGATAAATGTTTTTATTTTATCCACTCCCTCGTTCAGTGCGCCGCTGACACGGCTTACCAAATGGATGACATGACTGTAATATTGCGGCTCTTTGTAGAATACCACCCGTACATCATGGCAATTGCGGGAAAGGTCGTTTCTTGCGAGATCTACCAGCATCACGTGTTCCGCATTCTCTTTCGGGTCGGCAAGTAACGCTTCAGTCAGTTCACGGTCTTTTACGACATCTCCGGTACGGCGGGTAGTTCCTGCGATCGGGTCGATATACGCCCTGCCTTCTTCAATCTTGCAGTGTGTTTCAGGTGAAGAACCAAAGATGCGGTATCCGCCGAAGTCGAAATAGAAAAGATAAGGAGAGGGGTTAATGCTGCGGAGCGCGCGGTAAACTTTAAAATCATCTCCGGCGTATGGCTGGATAAATCTTCTGGAAAGTACGATTTGGAAAACATCGCCACGCATGCAGTGTGCGATTCCTTTACGGACATTCGCCTTATGCTCTTCGTCTGTGATGGGACTGGTGACAGGGCCTGTCACTGAGAAATTGTAAGAAGCGTAATTCCTGTTTTCGATGGCTGCTTCCAGTTCCGGCAGGCCGCTTTCTTCTCCCTCGGACGCCATCTCTACCAATGTCAATTCATTCTTGAAATGGTTGAAAACGATGATATACTTATATAATATGTATAGCAAATCCGGTGCGTCGTTCTCTTCATCGTGACTTTCTTTCACCGGGATATGCTCGAAATACTTCACGGCGTTGAAAGTGGTATATCCATAAAGCCCGCATACATTTTTGTTTTCTCCACTCACTTGGAACTGGCTGATAAAGCGGTTCATGGCTTTTTCCACGGTGAATGTTTTAGTCAGCGGCTCTTCTGTACGGCTGCCGTCCGGGTAATTAGCTGTAACGATACCGCAATTCACGCCGATATTTGCCAATGGACAAAGGGCGATAAATGATAGAGAGTTCTCTCCGGCATGATAATCGGAACTTTCCATTAATGCAGATTGCGGATACATATCGCGCACTTTCAGGTAGATGCTGACGGGAGTATGCATATCTCCGAGCACCTGTTTGCTATGGGTAGTATAATTAAATGTTTTCATCTCTGCTTTTATTAATTACAAGTTATAAATTCGATTTGGCTGGTTCTCCTATTGCTCTTCGTTGAAAGATAAATACGTCTCGATATCCTTATCACCTCGTCCCGAAACCGTGAGTACGACTACATCTTCCGGTTTGAACTTCAGCTTTTTCAAGGCACCCAGTGCATGAGCCGATTCGAGTGCAGGGATAATCCCTTCCAGTCTGGTCAACTCGTAGGCGGCTTCTATGGCTTCGTCATCGTTGATGGCCAACACGTTGGCGCGTCTTTGTGCGGCGAGATTGGCATGTATCGGGCCAATTCCCGGATAATCCAGTCCGGCAGAAATAGAGTAGGGCTCTTCAATCTGTCCATCCTCGTTTTGAATGACGTAAGTACGTGCACCGTGGATGATTCCCATTTTTCCGAGTTGGATGGTGGCGGCAGTCATTCCTGTCTCTATCCCCTTACCCCCGGCTTCCGCTAGGATGATGCCTACCCGTTCGTCATTGATATAGTGATAGATCGTTCCGGCAGCATTGCTTCCGCCGCCTACACAGGCTATCAGATAGTCGGGAAAATCGCGTCCTTCCTTTTCTTGCAGTTGCTTTTTGATTTCTTTGCTGATGACGGATTGCAGACGTGCCACCATATCAGGATAAGGATGAGGACCGACGGTAGAGCCGATGATGTAATAAGTGTCAGCGGGATGGCAGCACCAGTCGCGGATAGCTTCGTTTGTGGCATCTTTCAGAGTCATGTTTCCTGAAGTGACGGGAATCACGGTTGCTCCCAACATCTTCATTTTCTCTACGTTGACGTGCTGGCGTTCTATGTCCAGTTTTCCCATATAAACGATACATTCCATATCCATTAGCGCACATACGGTAGCGGTTGCCACACCATGTTGCCCGGCTCCTGTTTCGGCGATGATACGTTTCTTTCCCATGCGACGCGCCAACAGAATCTGCCCGATTGTATTGTTGATTTTGTGAGCGCCCGTATGGTTCAGGTCTTCCCGTTTCAGATACAGTTTGCAACCATATTTTTCAGAAAGGCGTTTCGCCGGATAGAGTGGGGAAGGGCGTCCTACGTAGTCACGCAGCAACTGGTCGAATTCTTTCTTGAAGTCTTCACTTTCAATTACTTCGAGGTACTTATTCTTCAGTTCCTCTACACATTTGTGGAGAATCTCCGGTACGTAAGCACCACCGAATTCTCCGTAATAGCCATCCTGGTCAACTAAAAAACTTTTCATAATCCTATCTATTTTTATGTTACTATTTGATTTTGTTCGAAGACGGGCAAATAAAAAGAGCCCTGTCGCAAGCTGCGACAGGGCTCTTTCAAATCTGTTATATCTTTAATGAGGTATATACATACGAGCACTGCTCCCTTACGACTGTCGGAGTTGTAACGGGCGCCACCACCAATATGTATTTACTAACATTGTTCTCATTGTCTTTTGTTATTTTATGGGGACAAATATAGACACTTTGTTTGAAACTGCAAACAAAATATTACTTTTTTTCTCTTTTGCCTTCATTTTTCTGATTATAGAAACAATTTCAAGCCTGAACTGTTCTTATAAATATTGAATTTTTAAACAAAAACAAGTATGAAACAGAGAAAAGTCTTAGTAGGCATCGCTATTGCCATTTTTGTTATATTATTGCTTTATTGGTTACTAGTGGCAGAGGATATGAAACCTTGGCTGTCGGCTATGGTTCCTTCCATTGCGCAACAATTTGTAGCTTGATTCTGAAAGGTTTCGGATAATTCGAGTATCTTTGCAAGGATAGTAACTGATAAAACCAAATAAGAACAAGAGACAAGATATGGAAAATTTTATTTTTCAAAATCCCGTGAAACTGATGGTGGGTCATGGGATGATTGCCCGGTTGGCTAAAGAAATTCCGTCCGACAAACGTATTATGATTACTTTCGGTGGCGGAAGCGTGAAGAAAAATGGTGTGTACGACCAGGTAAAGGAAGCATTGAAGAATCATTTTACCGTAGAGTTTTGGGGGATTGAACCCAATCCTGCCATTGAAACGCTCCGTAAGGCGATTGCTTTGGGCAAAGAAGAGAAAGTAGATTATTTATTGGCTGTTGGCGGCGGTTCCGTGATTGACGGTACGAAATTGATTTCCGCAGGTATCCTGTATGACGGTGATGCCTGGGACTTGGTGCTTGCCGGACGTCCTGCCACTCATACAGTGCCGCTTGCTACTGTATTGACTCTTCCTGCTACCGGCTCCGAAATGAATAACGGAGCAGTGATTTCCCGTCGTGAAACAAAGGAGAAATATCCTTTCTATGCCAATTACCCGGTATTCTCCATCCTTGACCCGGAAGTAACTTTTACGCTGCCACCCCATCAGGTAGCATGCGGACTGTCAGACACCTTTGTTCATGTGATGGAACAATATATGACTACTCCCGGACAGAGCCGTATCATGGATCGCTGGGCGGAAGGAATTCTGCAAACATTGGTGGAAATAGCCCCCAAAATCCGTGAGAATCAGCATGATTATCAACTGATGGCAGACTTTATGCTTTCGGCTACAATGGCACTGAATGGATTTATTGCCATGGGAGTATCCGAGGATTGGGCGACTCATATGATTGGTCACGAAATCACCGCATTGCACGGACTGACACATGGTCATACACTGGCAATCGTTCTTCCTGCTACCCTGCAAGTGCTTCGTGAAGCAAAAGGCGATAAGTTGGTACAATACGGTGAAAGAGTATGGGGAATCACTTCCGGCACGAGAGAAGAACGTATTGACAAAGCGATTTGTTGTACGGAAGACTTTTTCCGTTCACTGGGGCTGACTACCCGCCTGCATGAAGAAAACATAGGGCAGGAGACTATCCTCGAAATTGAACGCCGCTTCAATGAACGTGGCGTTAAATATGGAGAGAATGGAACTGTGACGGGAACTGTTGCCCGTGAGATATTGGAGACTGCACTTTAATCGCCTTCCCTGTCTGTTAAGAGAATAAATGACTGTCCTGCAAGTTTCATAAGAAAAGTGCAGGACAGTTTTATTA
Source organism: Bacteroides congonensis (assembly GCF_900130125.1). Taxonomy (GTDB): domain Bacteria; phylum Bacteroidota; class Bacteroidia; order Bacteroidales; family Bacteroidaceae; genus Bacteroides; species Bacteroides congonensis. The sequence continues at coordinate 1,034,602 of NZ_FQXY01000009.1, read as the reverse complement.
TTTCACAATAATCTCCCGTATCGGAATCCTGAACCAAAAACAAGAACCTTCCCCTTCTTTGGAATCTACGCCGATCACTCCGCCCAATCGTTCCACAATAATACGGCAGATAGCCAATCCGAGTCCCGTTCCTTTTATGAAAGAGTTCAATTTGACAAAGCGTTCAAATACCTTGTCTGTCTTATCAGCAGGAATTCCGATTCCTGTATCTTTTACATAAAAATATATATCACCTTTTTCCTCTTCAATCCGGTATCCCATTTGGATACTTCCCTTCGGGGTAAACTTCATGGCATTGTTGGTGAAGTTTATAATCACTTGCGATAAGCGAACGCGGTCAGTGTTGAGAATGCACTGCTCTGCCTTTTCCGTAAACATGATTTGTACGTCCGGCGAGGGATTCTTTTCCTGCATTTGCCGGCAGATACCGTCCATCAATTCATTGATATCAGTCGGGGCTAATGTAAACTCCATAGTACCCGCTTCAATTTTCGACAGGTCGAGAATATCATCAATCAACTGCAATAGCAATATATTGTTACTGGAGATGATTTTCATGAATTCCTGTTTTTCTTCCTCTTCCTGCGACTGGCAAATCATTTCAGAGAATCCGACGATAGCGTTCAGTGGTGTACGTATTTCATGGCTCATGTTGGCAAGGAAAGCTGATTTCAGCCGATTGGATTCCTCTGCTTTTTCCTTTGCCTCTTGTAGCATCCTGTCTATTTTTAATTTCTCGGTGATATTTTCGAAACGGAGTAATCCGCCGATGATTTCAGTATTGTTTTTATCATTGAATACGGGAGTTGCCGTTACCTCAAAGTCTACATTGTCCACTCTGATTGTATGCCGGATAATTTTTCCTTGTTCAATTGCCTTTTTGAAAGCACATTGCCCGCAAGGTTCATTTCGGAGCGCACTGGTCTGGTAGCAGATTTTTCCCGGAATATATCGTCTTCCTTTTACCAGACTGGTGATTTGTGTTGTCTCTTCCCATTGCACACGGTAATTTTTGTCAATATAGATAAGCCCGAAGTCGATACTTTTCAGAGCAAGTTTCTGCTTTCTCAATGCTTTCTCCAATTGCTCTTTGGCAGCCTCCAGTTCTCTTTCGTAATTCTTGAGTTGGGTAATGTCCCAACGGATTGCCAACAACCATTTTTTCTCCCCTTCCCACGAGATGACTGATTTCACGACAATAGTGTCGTGTACTATCCCGTCCGGAGTGAGATATTTCTCTTCTCCGCGATAAATTTTACCTTCTTTTACTAGCTCATTGTCAATGTTGCGGTATCTTTCTCCCTGTTCTTCTCCGTATATTTCATAGTCAGTACGCCCTATAGCGTCTTCACTGCTGATTCCTGATTCGATACTCGACTCTTTGTTCCAATAGTAGTATCGAAAATCATTTGTAATGTCTTTTACTATGATAGGAAAGGGAAGATTATCGAGAATGTCGAATGAGAAGCGATAAGAGTGATTTGTTTTTTCTATAGCTTTGCGTAGTTTGTAAATTCTGTGTAACAAGATGCAGATAATAAGGAGTAAAATTATTATCAGTAAATAATTAAGACCCCAATGGGAACCGCTAATCCAGTAAACTAATAAACTATTGTTTGCCATAAAATGTTTGTTATAAATAGGCTGTAAAGATATGAATTCTTACGTAATTCTCAAAATATTATACATAAATATATTATGGTTCAGCGATATATTGTATGGCTGTAATAATATAATATCAGCAATTCCGTTACTTATGGTGTTGTTTTTTTCTTGTTTGGTATTACGAACTAAAAACTTATCTAATTTGTTTTCATCGAGTGGAAGTATTTTCTATTTTTGTCTATCCAAATTGATTTTTGATAAAGTCAGAATAAAACAATCATTTAATTACTTATGTTAATAACCATTATTATTCTCGTTCTTTCGGCTATCTTTTTCGTGAATGGCAAGATTCGTTCGGATATTGTGGCACTTTGTGCGTTGGTGGCCTTACTTATTTTTCAGATATTAACCCCTGATGAAGCCCTTTCCGGTTTTTCCAATTCGGTAGTCATTATGATGATCGGATTGTTTGTGGTAGGCGGGGCTATTTTCCAGACAGGGCTGGCAAAAATGATAAGTTCCCGTATTCTTAAACTTGCGGGAACGAGTGAAACCCGCCTGTTTCTACTGGTGATGTTGGTGACTTCTGCCATCGGTGCGTTTGTCAGTAATACCGGAACGGTGGCGTTGATGCTTCCTATTGTAGTCAGTTTAGCAATGAGCGCCGGAATGAATCCGAGCCGGCTGTTGATGCCGTTGGCTTTTGCAAGCAGCATGGGTGGTATGATGACCTTAATCGGTACTCCCCCGAACCTTGTGATACAAAACACACTGACTTCGGCAGGACTCGAACCGCTCTCTTTCTTTTCATTCTTGCCGGTAGGTCTTGTTTGTGTAGCTGTCGGTACGTTGGTACTGATGCCGCTTAGCAAATGGTTTCTTTCTAAGAAAGGAAAGAAAAACGACAATTCACGCTTAGGCAAATCCCTGAAGCAATTGGTAAATGAATATGGGCTTTCGAGCAATTTGTTCCGTTTGCAGGTGATAGGAGATTCCCGCCTTTTAGGAAAAACAATCATTGATTTGGATATCCGACGCAAATATGGGCTGAATATTATAGAAGTCCGTCGTGGGGATGCATCGCAACATCGCTTTCTGAAAACGATTACACAGAAGTTTGCGGCGCCGGATACAGTACTCCAGGCAGAAGATATTCTATATATAACAGGCGATTTTGAGAAGGTTCAACTGTTTGCCGAAGAATACCTGCTGGAAATATTGGGCGACCATGCAACGGAGGAAACGAAGAACTCTGCTAATTCTCTTGAATTTTATGATATCGGAATTGCGGAAATAGTCTTGATGCCGGCGTCCAATCTGATAAATCAGACTATTAAAGAAGCGGGATTCCGTGATTTGTATAATGTAAATGTATTGGGTATTCGTCGTAAGAAAGAATATTTATTGCAGGATTTAGGCAATGAACGGATTCATAGCGGTGATGTTCTTTTAGTGCAGGGCACATGGAACAACATAGCCCGCCTTAGCAAAGAAGATTCCGATTGGGTTGTTTTAGGACAGCCTTTGGCAGAAGCGGCTAAAGTTACTTTAGACTATAAGGCTCCGGTAGCTGCCTCTATCATGGTGTTGATGGTGGCAATGATGGTATTCGACTTTATTCCTGTTGCTCCGGTCACTGCGGTTATGATAGCAGGCATATTGATGGTACTGACCGGATGCTTCCGTAATGTAGAAGCCGCTTATAAAACAATTAATTGGGAAAGTATCGTGCTGATTGCCGCCATGCTTCCCATGTCCTTGGCTTTGGAGAAAACAGGGGCTTCGGAGTATATATCCAATACGTTAGTCAGTGGTTTGGGTTCTTATGGGCCTCTAGCGTTAATGGCAGGTATCTATTTTACAACCTCATTGATGACTATGTTTATCAGTAATACCGCTACGGCAGTACTGCTTGCGCCGATTGCTTTGCAAAGTGCCCTACAGATAGGGGTTAGTCCGCTTCCTTTCCTGTTTGCTGTGACGGTGGGAGCAAGTATGTGCTTTGCTTCTCCGTTCTCTACACCACCTAACGCGTTAGTGATGCCTGCCGGGCAATATACCTTTATGGATTATGTCAAAGTAGGATTGCCGTTACAGATTATTATGGGAATTGTGATGATTTTCGTTTTACCTTTACTTTTCCCTTTTTGATGCGAACGTGAAAAAAAGATGGAGGCTGTATTGAAAAATACAGCCTTTTTTTATTTAATATCTGCAAATACGACTATCTTTGCAAGCAGATTACCAGCGTATTAAGGGTAATAGATTTTTTCGCATAAATAAAACGAACTAAAGAATTAAGGGATTATGAAACAAAACATTGCAAAAGCACTAACTTTTTCGTTATTGGCAACCTCTGCCGTTTTTACCAGTTGTGTGGATAATGAGAAAAACTTGTTTAACGCAGACCAACTGAGACAGATTTACGAAGAAACTTTTCCTGTAAAGAATATCGATCCTGACGGAGACTGGACTATGTCCCGCAGTGTAACTGCACACGTGGCGGTGGACGCTGACTTGGGAAAAGATTATCCGATACGGATATTTGATGCAAATCCGTTAAATCCGGAAAGCAATGCCAAACTGTTAGCGGAAGGTAGCGTGAATCAAAGTACCTCTTTTGATGTTGTGATGGACTGTGCGACTGCACTCGATAAAGTATTTGTTGCGCGTGTAGATACGGAAGGACATTATCTTGTGCAGCCGGTAACCATTCAAAATGGAGAGGTAAGAGCATATTTTGGAGATAAGGATATATCTGCACGTTCTGCGTCTCGCGGTGTAATAATGGGGACAATACCTACTATGGAAGCTCCTTATATAGCAGAGTTTATTAGTAGTAAAAAGGAAACTGCCACTGAAATTCAATCAGGGTGGGATCTTGGTGCAAGCTCCGGATGGGGTGATAACTATAAGCAACACCCTGTTTTCGGGCAGAGTGAGCGTTGGTTTAAGATTGAGGAAGAGAAAACTTTCAAGGCAGGATTTAAGAATAGCGGAACTAGCGGGGGAGCTCAGGCCGTGAAAGTAATTATTCCCAATGGCAGTACATGGGTAATTAATAATTCTGTTCAGTTTGATAATATCACAGAGATTATAGTAGAAGATGGAGGAAAAATAGAAATAGATAATGATGCAAGTTTAATATTAACTGCCGCTTCATATATAACTGTGTTGAAAGGTGGAAGTATCAAAGGTGATGGAGATATTCGAATAACAAACGGATCTGCCGGATGCAAGAACTACAATGCGGGAAAGATTGATTGTTCGGTTTTAGATTTTAATGGAGGGGTAGGTGAATTTTATAATTATGGAGAACTTGAACTAGATAAGTATATGGCTTCTACCAATGGCATGGTGCTGGTGAATCATGGAACTATTGAAGCTGAAGACATAGAGGGTAACAATAATACATCTATCAAAAATGGCTGTCACATCAAAGTCGAAAATAGATTCCAGTTTGGAGAACTTCTGATGGGACATACTTCTGAGGCTATCTGCGGGGAACTGAGCAGAAATGGGAGTAATGGCAAGATTGAGATGGAAGCACAATCCATGTTGGTTTGTGAGAAGGCTGATTTATGCAAATATATCTTTGGCCCTACTGTTGGGAAGGCTTTATTGAAGATTGATGAAATAATAGGTAATGTTTCAGAATTGCCATATTCAGATTTTAAAATAACGAATAATATTATTTGCGAAATAAAAGACCAGACCTCTCATGGAACGGCACCGTGGGAATGGTCTGCTTTTGATTGGCTGGTGTATAAGGGACTGCAAAACTCCGCTACCTATTGCAATCCGGGAAAAGCGGATTTTCTGCTTCCTGCTGATGAGGATGAAAATGGATGCATAAAAGAAGGTTATGGCTCTGATGATAATCCCGACGATGTGGAGATTAGAAAAGCCGTATATTCATATGCTTTTGAAGATAACTACCCCAAAGCAGGTGACTATGACTTCAATGATATTGTATTGAATGTGGCTTTACCCGCTGCCGGCAATGAGGTGAAAGAATTAAAATATACAGTTGACCTTCGTGCTGTGGGTGCCGTGAAGCAATTGGGAGCCGGATTAAGAATACTGGGAATAAATAAGAGCAATGTGGAAGCGGTGGACTTTGGTGCAGGCGCAACTCAACGGGCCGGCTCTTTGTCTGCTTCACGTATATTTGAAAATGCGTCTTATGAAACGAATGGCAGTGAACTTGTCATACCTTTGTTTGGAGATGCGCATTATGTCTATGGATATACAGGTGCACAACGTCCTATGTTGAATACAGGAAATGCAAGTACGTCTCTTACAGATATATATACCCTTGAAGTGACGGTAAAACTTAAAAATGCCGTATCCATTCCCAGTGTAACAAATAATTTGGATTTCTTCATAGCTTATCAGGGGATTGGTGAAAAAAGAACGGAGGTTCATTTGAACCAATTTAATTCGGCAACAGCGAATGGTCAGTTGGCAGATAGTAATGTACTTGAGGTTATCAAGGCAGTCAATAACACGTGGGCTCTTTGTGTCCCCGATAAATTTGCTTATCCGATGGAAAGAACTGTGATAACGGACGCCTATGCTAAGTTTGCGGACTGGGCACATGATCAGAGTACCAATGCCGATTGGTATAGTACGCCTTCGAGCAGTGATAAGGTAATAAAATACTAATCTTCTTTTTTAATATGAGTCGACAGCCGGAGAATGAACTATTTTCCGGCTGTTTTCTCTATGAACTAATCCTTAGGTTGCGAAGAATTAATATTCATTATGCAAGACTTTATTCGTCTGACAGTTGTATTTTTTTCGTCTAACAGCTGTCAGACGAAAGAAACACAACTGTCAGACGGAAGTTTGACAACTGTCAGACGAATAAGAGTATGTAATATAAGGGATAAATTCATTTAATCGGAGACGTAGAATTATGCGAAGCAGGTGGTAAATTCATATGTTGTGTGTATAGGCTGTCAATGATACCATCGGACAATCCGATAGTAGGTACAATGATATCGGTAGCTTTTACATAAGTCGCTACTTCAAGAAATATCTCTGCTGCCGGAACAATTACATCTGCCCGATCCGGTTTCAGTTTGTATTGCTTGATGCGCTGCTCGGTAGGGAGGGCTTGTAAAGCCATATAAACTTTACGCAGCGATTCAACGGGCAGGAGAGAAGCCTTTTTGTCCTTTTTTTCAGCGAGACGGAAGAGTTTATTGATATTTCCGCCCGAACCGATAATGCTGACTGGCGCATATTCCGTGGCAATACCAATCAGGTCGGTACGTAGCGCTTCCTTTTCCTCTTCTTTCACCATGCCGCTAAGCATACGGACTGTACCTATATTATATGAACGGGAGTTTTTCAATTCTCCGTTACTGATAAGGTTAATTTCCGTACTACCGCCGCCAACATCTACATATAGATAATTCTGTCCGGATGCAAACAGTTGTTCGATGTGATTGTCATATACAATATGCGCTTCTTCCTGTCCGTCGATAATGTTCACGCGAATTCCTGTTTTCCTCGCTATCTGTCGGACGATATCCTTGCCGTTTCGGGCGTCGCGCATAGCGGATGTGGCGCAGGCGCGGTAATCCACTACATCATATATTTTCATCAATTGCTTGTAGGCTTTCATCAGCCGTACCAGCTTCTTCTCTTTTTCTGCCGAAATAACACCTGTTGTGAAAGCGTCTTCTCCCAGTCGCAACGGGATACGGATGAGTTGTACCTTACTCATAAGTTCGGGCGCATTTTCTTCGTTTACGCATTTTATCAATAATCGTACAGCGTTGGAACCGATGTCGATTGCTGCATAATTAACTTTCTTCATATTTATCATAATGTGTTCTTGTATTCGTTATATAATTTTTCTTGTGAACGGAAAGGTGATATCGTTTTCTCGTCTAGTGGAGGAGTGAACGGAAAATTCCATGCCTGGTTGGTTCCCATCCCGTCTACTATGCGTCCTTTGGCTGTATCCTGAAATCCGTAACAGACGATTCGTTTTAAATCCGCCTGTATCTCTTTATCATACACAGGAGCCAGCACTTCAATGCGGTTGTCCAAGTTTCGTGGCATCCAGTCTGCCGAACCGATATAATATTTCTCTTCTCCGCCATTGGCGAAAATGAAAATGCGTGAGTGTTCAAGATAACGGTCTATAATTCCATTGATATGTATATTCTCACTGACGCCCGGAACAGCCGGTACCAAAGAACAGTTGCCGCGTACAACCAATTCTATCTTAACTCCTGCTGCTGAGGCTTCGTATAACTTTTCGATGAGTGCGCGGTCCGTTATGTGATTTACTTTGGCAAGGATATAGGCATCTTTTCCCTGTTCCTTGTTCTTTATCTCCTTATTGATAAGAGTAATCAGCCGTTTACGCATATCATTGGGAGAAACGAGCAACTCTTTGAAATTAACGGGCGTGTATGGCTTCTCGATAAAGTCAAATACGGCATTTACTTCCCGGACAATGGGACGGTGGGCGGTCATAATGGTATAATCGGTGTACATGCATGCGTTTCCTTCGTGGAAGTTCCCCGTACTGATGCAGGCAATGTCTCCGTGGCGCGTTTCGATGTGTACGAGTTTGGAGTGAATTTTCAGCCCTTCCACTCCGAAGATTACATGGATTCCTGCATCCTGCATCCTTTTGCTCCAATTGATATTCGAAGCTTCGTCAAAACGTGCCAGTAATTCGATGACTACCGTCACCTTCTTGCCGTTCTTTGCTGCACAAATCAATGCCTTAATTACTTTGGAGTCTTTAGCCAGCCGATAAAGTGTTGTCTTGATGCTTTTCACTTCTTTGCTGATAGCAGCTTCGCGCAGTACGCGGATGAAGGTATCAAAACTATGATAAGGATAATGCAGCGAGCGGTCTTTCTGACGAATCAGAGTCAGCAGGCTTTCCGCACCATTAAGCTCGGGCTTGAAAATAGGTTCCCAAACAGGGTATTTCAGATGATTGTGACCACAGACCGGAAATTTCATTAAATCTTTGAAATTATGATAACGCCCACCCGCTACACGGGTATCGTTCTTGCCTATATTCAGACGGTCAGTCAGCCTTTTTAGCAAGTCCCTGGGCATTTGCTCGTCATACACAAAACGGAGAGGTTCACCTTTCTTGCGACTTTTCACTCCTTTGGAGATTTTCTGAAGTACGCCCGTCCGCAAATCACTGTCTATTTCCATTTCGGCATCTTTGGTGAACTTAAAGGTGTATGCTTCATAATCGGTATATTTCATTCCGACAAAAATCATAGGCAGGCAGTAGCGGATGACGTCATCGAGAAACATAAGATAAGTCTTTCCTTCCGATTCGGGCAGTTGGATGAAGCGCCCGAATTCTCCGACCGGCAACTGGATGACTGCATAATCCTTCTCTTTTATTTTTCCTGTCTCATCTTTGCGCAGCAAGCGGATGGCGAGATAAATATCCTCATCTGTCTGGTCGTCCAGTTGGCGGGGACCGTTAAGGAAAAGCGGGGTGGTGGAACCATTCAGCTTGTTGCGATAGAAAGAAGTGATGAAGGTTTTCTGTTCATCGTTCATTTCCGTTTCTTTGATAACGTAAATATTTTCTTTTTTCAGTTCTTCCATGATAGAGGCGAACGTTTCTTCAAACTGTTCGTAGTAACGGTTGTGCAGTTTGCCTATCTGTTTCAGGGTGTGTGCGGCGATTTCCTGTTCTTTCTGTATATTCTTATCGTTGTACTCTATAATCCGGTTTAAGGTAGCGACACGGACACGGAAGAACTCGTCGAGATTGTTTGAATAGATGCCAAGAAAAGTCAGCCGTTCCAGTAAAGGAACTTCCGTACGGGCAGCTTCGAGTAAGATACGTTGGTTGAAATACATCCAACTGATGTCACGCTCAACATAAGGACACTTCTTTTTTGTTTCGCTTGATTTCATGATGAAGAATCTGTTTTTAATTTTCTGCAAAAATATCTAAGTGAGATGTAATAGCTATAACGGATTTGTTACGAACTTATTACAATGTTTATTTGTTATTTTTATATATCAGTAGAAACACTTATATTCGCAAAAGTATTGGAACTGACTTGGTTAAAAAATATAGAATTTATGAAAACAATGAATTATTCCCTTATTCGCATTCTCTTTGCACTCGTGATAGGTTTGGTCTTGGTGATTTGGCCGAATGCGGCTGCCAGTTATATCGTTATCACGGTAGGAGTCGCTTTTTTGATTCCCGGTGTTATCAGTCTTTTCAGCTTTTTCGGGCGGAAAAGGACGAAAGATGAAATCGCCCCCCGTTTCCCGATTGAAGGAATCGGTAGTTTATTGTTCGGGCTTTGGCTGATTATGATGCCGGAGTTCTTTGCGGATGTGCTGATGTTCCTGTTAGGATTTATCTTGATTATGGGTGGTGTGCAACAGATTGCTTCTCTGTCTGCCGCTCGTCGTTGGATGCCTGTTCCGGGAGCATTTTATCTGATTCCTTCCCTGATTCTTATTGCGGGTATCGTTGCTTTGTTCAATCCGACGGGAGCACGTAATACTGCTTTTATTATTATCGGTATCAGCAGTTTGGTTTATTCGCTTTCCGAGTTGATAAACTGGTTTAAGTTTGCACGTCGCCGTCCACAGACTCCGATATCACATGATGACGATATTGAGGATGCAAAGATTATCGAATGATTTTGATATTATTCTAAAGAGGCTTAAAAACAAAGGACTATTCCATCTTTTAAATGGAGTAGTCCTTTGTTTATATAATAGTGTCTTGTGTTAGTCGGGTATTCTAATTCACTTTAATACTCTTTCGGGCACCATCCGCCTGAACAGCCCATAGTCTCACTTCACTCGTTTTAATATTGTCGGGGAGAGTGAACTTGAAGTCATTGGAGAAATAAACGAGTTCCCCATCACTGCTGTTTCCTTTTCTGGCCTCAAATGCCACAGCTTTGCTTCCTACATTTGAAGCTACGGTGATTTCCTTTCCTGATATAGTAGCGGTTACCTCATCGTTATTGAATGTAGCGCTTGTTCCCTGGAACTGCGTATAATAACCGACATCACCAGATTCCTTATCACGATATTCGTTAGGACCCGGTTCGAACCACTCTTTCTTCCGGTCTTCGATATACTGGATGGGAGCCGCTTTCTTATACTTGGAAATGCTCGATTTCGTTGTACTTATCATACTTTCTGTAACCGTGTAGGTGAATGTACCGTACTGCTCGATTTTTAGATCATCTACTGGTGTGAAGAATCCCCAAAAGTCAAAGAAATCGGTTAGGTCTTCCTTAGCTGTTTCACATACGGCTTCTACAAACATCATTTGTGATTTACCCGGATTACTTTCCGTATAAACTCCGGCATATTTCTCGCGCATCTTGGCAAATACCTCAGGCCAGAAGTTTTTATTGTCTTTGCATAGATGATAATAGATGAATAATTGCCAGTACATACGCATATGTATTTCCGTATCCTCATTTTGATGCGTAGCTTCTCCGAATGTAACCCATGGAGCATTGTCTACGAATCGTGTCTTTGCGACACGGCAAAGTCCGTACCCCCGTGAATGATATTGACCCATTTTGTGGATGACATAATTGGAGAATAAGTTGTTGGATGATTCGGAACATCCCGGCCAGTTAATTGCTTTTTGATGGATATGTCCGATTTCATGCGCAGGTCCCCAGGCATTGTCTTCTTTTGCTTTTACGTTTTCAGGTAACAGAATGTTTTCGAGATAGGTATATACAAATCCTACCCTGTATTCAGACTGCCACATATAGCTGCCTTCGGGTGAAATGGCAAAGATATGATTATTATATCTTTTGCGTAAGTCACCGTTAAAGCCCATAATCTCATGCTCCCAGCCGACAATATCGTCCCATAGGTTAATAGCTGCCACAATATTGTTAGGTGCTACTTTCCTTAGTTCTGATGTATGGAAGTAGAATATGATTTCTTTTCCTCGTACACCGAAGTATTTGTAATCTGCCTTATCAAGTAGTTCTGTATATTTAGCGTCTGTTTTATCCGTATCCAAATCGAAGAATCCACTGACCTTTCCACTTGCATAAGGGATATGTACACGGATAGGTTGGTTTTGTACATTGGTAGGATCGGCTGTATATAAGATAAAGAGCATACCTGCTTTATCTATTGCGACCTTATTGACTCCTTTGGTCAGTTGAATTGTTTGAGCCGATGTTGGCGATTCTGTCTGTACATACGCTCCGTTATCACTATTGACGGTTTCTTCTCCAAGTACCTGAAGAGAGATTTCATTATTATGTGTATCGCCTACCAATACAATGATGTTGTCTCCCGCCTCTACATGTATACCTGTAATGTTATCCTGGTTACCATATTTTTTTATTAACATGGCATCGGCTGTTTGGAATACATCGCTGTATGGACTGTAATCCTGGATGCGGAATTTCTTTTCCCAGTCGGTATAAGTTCCTTCCTTGATTTGGAAAGCCAGTTGTGCAAAGTATCCGGGCAGGCTGTTGATGTCATCGTCTGTAACATTGTCATTCAACTCGCAACAAGTGATGTCTTTGAAAACGGCCAATAGTTGTGCATCAAGGAATGAGGCGTTGCTACGACAGAATTCCATTTCATTACAAGCAGCTTTATCACCACTGTATGTAGAATTTACGACAAATCGGATACCAAGTACATTTGTCAGTCGTTCGGGAAACATTATTTTTTGCTCACTTGATATGTTTTGGAGCTTATATGACTTGATTTTCACCCAGGTTCTGCCTGTTGACGGACAGGTTTCAGGCCGAGAATCTTGATTGAAAGTGATAGGTGAACCACCATCAAGGTAATATAAATCTATATTTTCGAATTTGCCATTTCCGTTAGGGTAAAATAGGGCGTAGTCCATATCCTGTGTCCCATCAAAATAGAATTCCAGATTTAAAGGGAAGATATTTTCAGCGTTTGCACCCCATTGGGTATGGTAGCAATGATTGTCGTCTGTATAGCCATCGAAAGCATGTGAGATTGCTTGAGGGTCCGTCTGTTCCGAACTTGCCCATCCATTGTTTGGCTTGATTTTAATATCTTCTCCAACTTCAACGTCGCCCGCATCTGTAGAACGTTTCTTTTGAGTAATGGGAAGCTCTGCCGTAGGATGTTCCTCTTCATTTCCTGTACCTGTGAATATGATGGTAGAAGAACGTTTTTTCATTTCGATATTACTTTGTACAGTAAGTATGTACTTGCTGTCTATCATGGCACGTGTAAGGTCTTCCACCGGTGCTTCACTTATTGAAAGCCAGGTTTTGTCTTCTTCAGGAATATCCCATTTGAAACTGGATACATTGGTAGTGATTACCAATTCATAATTATTTTTTGTGTCGGATAGATTGTCCAGTTTTTCGGGGCTCACGAGGATAGCCGGTTGGGTTCCGAGTTGCTTCACTGTAATCGTTTCCGTAATTCCGCTTGCTTTCAGGGTAAGTTTGGCTTCACGCAGGTTCAGTTCATTGTTTTCGTCCAATGCCAAACGGAACATCTGCGGGTTACTGCTGATACGGTGCGCATCGCACCAGTCTTTATCAGATGTGATAGTCCAGTCTTCACAGTTCGTTTCTATTTTTATGTTTTCCCTTTGAACGTCTTTCAAGTAATGTAGCGATTGCGCTATCTCCGGTATTCGGAGATAGGGGGCTGCTTCACTTCTTTCATCGTCATCGGAGCAGGCGGTGAAAAGAAAGAGGGAGCATAAAAGAGTGAATAAAATTTTCTTCATTGTGTTTTGATTAATTAGTTTATTATAATATTCAAGGTTACTCATCGTTTTTAGCAGGGTCTTTTATGAGGATACCAAATTCGCCCATGCAAAGATTTTGTGGATTTTCTGTAAATTCCCTGTTCAGCGGATCCCATAGGCATAAACGAATTTGTCTGGTGCGGTAAATCTGTTCAAGATCGAAGTTCTGTTTTGCCAGATAAGCAGTTCCTAAATTATCTTTATCTGTTGCTCCTTCATTCGTTAAAGTTCCTTCCGGAATGACCATTGTATATTCTTCGGAACCTTCTGTTTTCACTTCAATAGAAAAGTGCTGAACCAAGCGCCAATAACCCATAGAATTGCTTTGTCTTTGTTGTAGGATTACTCCTACCATATCTTGCTCTTCCGGTAGTGTGATGTCAATTATGTATTTATCGAGGAAGATTGCGGGATTCCAGCTACATGCCCAGAAAGTATTAATATTCCCGTCTATCAATGAGCTGACAGGACCTTCACTTTCTTGTACGGATTCGCAAGTGGCTGTCCAGCCCTCTTTATCCTTGGCTTCCCACAACTCCTGAGTGTAGAACTTGACCACATTGAGAGTACCGTTATACTTTTTCACCCATTCTTTTCCGATAACTGATACCGTACCATATTCTACGGTACATTCACCGGAATTTTCCAAGATAAATTCTGCATGACGTATTCCCAAATCAATGTTTTGGGTTTCCACAATATCCTCTCCGAATTTGAATCTGAAAAAGACCTTGTCGGAAGTGGAACTGGTTTTGACCTGAGGCTCTTTCCATTCCAGTATCACTTTACGTCCACCTTTTGCAGATATGCTCACTGCAAAAATAGAATCGGGAGTACATTGCTTGTAATCCAATGGAGTAATTGAACGGCTTCCCAGATCAATGCGGTTATTGTCATTATTGTAAGCATAGAAATGCAATGTATATTCCTGGTTTACTAAATCTTTGATAACCATCTTTACCGATTCGCCATTTTCGTTGAGAACCGGGTTTCCGTCTTCGTCTTTTACGAATGGAGTAACCAGTTCGCTTCCGTAACGGCTGACGTTGTAAGAACGGGGTTTGTTATCATGGTCTGTAAACTCTATGTGCAGGAAGACAAAGTTATTGTCTTCCGGGTCAGGGGTCCATTCCAATTCGCATCCGCCGTTGATAGGAGTGAGTGCGATGTCGTTGATGTCGATTGTCTGAGGTTTGTTTTTGAAATCATCGTCAGAACAGCTGGCTATTGACAATATTCCCAGACAGGATAAAGCCAAAGCGGTCATATAAATGTATTTTTTCATAACTGATTTTCTTTTCATCTAAATCGTTTAAAGATTAATATCCCGGTGCTTGTATCAGGTTCTCGCTTTTATCCGCTTCTTCATAATAAAGAGGCATTAGGTACAAACGGTCGTCCCATGATACTTCTGTGTATTCGGGCATTATTGTCTCTTGGTTGAATTGTGTAAAAGTCGGCCCTACATAGCCTACCATATTCAATCCGTGAAGTCCCTTGCCCATAATTTCCTTGCCTTTCAACCAGCGTCTCATATCGTAGAAACGGATACCTTCGCCATAGAACTCAACGAATCGTTCCCTGCGTACCCACTCTGTCATGTCGTCTTTGCCCTTGGTTACATCACTTGTTTTTAAGGCATTGATACCTGCGCGGGTACGTACCGGATTGATTGCTTCTAAGAATTTATCTTCTTCTCCTAAGGCTGCATAACACTCTGCCAGGTTCAGATATAGCTCTGCCATACGGATAATGGGACGTGGGGCAGTTAACGAACCGTTGTTGTCCGAGCCGTTTTCGCTATATGCAAGTCCGGGATGAGCCCATTTTTGGCAAAGGAAACCTGTACGGCAATAATCTCTGCTTGAGATGCTGGGATTATATCCTTGTGCTTCCGAATCTCTCATTTTCAGTATGATTGGCGCGTTCTTTACAAGTTTGGTTCCGTATTCTCCGCCGCTGAAAGCCATCCAGGCGTAGAAACGTGGTTCGCGATGGGTATTTAACTTAATGATTTCATTGGCATTGAGTTCTCCTGAGTAAGAGGGTTCACTGTTTATAATGCTTTGTCCGGCAACGTCGTACCATTCGTCCTGAGGATAGAAGCGGCTCTCGTCGGTAATGGGATACCCATCTTTGGTATAGAATTGTTTGATAGCCTCAAGTGTCGGAGATACTCCTGACCATCCGTCCTGCCATGTGTTATCTGTCTTTTTAAACATCCGGCGTGGAAGACAACCATTGACAATGCTGCTTTGGTCGGCAAGCCCCCAGACAACTTCCTGGCATTTGCCGGTAGCATTGGCACGTGATAGCAAGGCATAACGCATGCGGAATACGTATTTCATAAAGTCCTTTTGGCTGGCATCTACATTTTTCAGTTCGTCGAAATTGGATTCCTGGTAGAGTTCGAGATTCTGGCGCAGGGCGAAATCCAATGCTTCCTTGCAAGCGTCTCTGGCGTCTATCCATTTTTGCTCGCTGTATACAGGGCTGACAAGCTGTTTCCCATACCCAGGAGTTTCCCAACGGGTGTTTTCCCATTTTAACCGTCCTGATTCGTACAGTGTGTTTCCGTTCCATTGAGGGGATGCTGCATAAAGAAGTACCCGTGCTTTGATTGCTTTTGCCACCACTTTATCTACACGTCCCCAGTCTCCACCTGTCCAGCGGTCGGGCAGGTTAGGGATTGCCTTATCTATCTGGTCGGTAATGAACTTCGTCACAGCGTCATAGTGCGAGCGTCCCGGCATATCGTCACCCGTCACGTCTGACGGATATGCATGATCCATGATGGGGCAGGGGCCATATTTGCGTAATACCATAAAATGGTAGTAACCTATAAGGAATTCCGCTTCCGCTCTCCATGTGGTTCGTTGTTCGTCTGTCAGGTTGGGGGCTTTGTCCACTATTTCTAAAAATAAGTGGCATGTACGGATAGGGTCATATCCGCAATAACGCCAGGTCCAACCGCCGCCGGTAGCTGACGAGCGTTGGTTGGTTTGTATATTATAGGCGTCTCCGTTCCAGTTGGGCGGAAGTACATATTCGTCGGTGGATGCTACATCTTCGTTGTAGTAGTCCACCGGATTCCATTTTTTCAATCCGCTATAACAAGAATATAGGTAGGCTAATGTAAGTTCCGGCTTTTTGTAAGCGTCGTCAAGGGTAGCTTGTTCTACAGGCACTACATCCAGGTAATTACATGATGTAAGGCTGGTTGTCACTACGGCTGCTCCGATAATGAATTTATAAAGTATATTTGATTTCATATATAGATTACTTATATTTTATACTATTTGAAAAACTTTTCTTAGAAATTGAGTTGCATGCCTATGCTGAAGGTACGTGACAGCGGGTAAGCGTTCCAGCTCAATTCCGGATCCCATAATTTGAATTTACTGAATGTCAGCAGGTTATTCCCAATCAGATAGATACGTCCGTACTTGAAATTATAACCGAGTTCGGCATTTTTAAGGCGCATATATGAGCCGTCGCGCAACCAGTAGCTGCTGTTTTGGCGGTTATTGTTTGCGTCGTCACGGTATTCGAGACGGGGATAAGCTGCATCGGGATTGGGATTGGATTCACTCCAATAATCATCCGCTATAAATTGCAGGACATTCTTGCGGGTGTTTCCGAACGGGTGGATACCGCTGATCATGATTTTCCGCTGTGCCGCCCCCTGGAAGAAGAAACCGAGGTCGAATTTTTTGTAGCGTATGGTGGAACCGAAGCCATACATGATGCCCGGAGTAGAACCATAAGGAGAAAGTTCGCATTGGTCGGAACCGTCTATCATTCCATCTCCATTCATGTCCTTATATTTAATATCACCCGGCATTGGTGAGTTACCGAATTTTTGTGTCGGGCTGTTATCAATATCTGCCTGGTCAACGAAAAGGCGTTCGGCAACGTATCCCCATGTGCCGTTCAGAGATTTTCCGTCATGGCGGCGATATTCTTCTGCACGATATGCTTCGTCAGAATATATCTGGGTGGCACGGTTATATGTAAACGTACCCCTCAAGTCGAAACTCCAGTTTTTACCAATTTCTTGTACATAATTCATGGCAAGTTCCAATCCTTTGTTTTCCACTTTACCGATAGATGCCCATGGTTTGGCGTTTTCGTATCCCAGATATTCAGGAAAACGTTCACGACGGAGCAGGATATTGCTTCTGTTATCTTTAAAGATATCGACAGTCAAAGATAGTTTGCTGAATAATTCGAGGTCAACCCCTAAGTTTAGTTTTTCCGCCCGTTCCCAGGTTGCATTCGTTACGCCATATTGTGTAACGGCAGGACCTTTGTAAGTAACATTCATATCTACTCCAGTAGTGTATTGGTGATTGTCATCATTCAGATTTACATTAGTCAGATAAATGAAGTGGGGACCTTCAGCTCCGGTACGTATATCTTTCGTTCCCGTTTCATCGTTACCAACCAATCCCCACGAACCTCTGATTTTAAGGTTTGTGATAATTCTATTTATTGGTTCAAAGAATTTTTCATTGCTGATGACCCAGCCTGCTGCAAAGGAAGGGAACATCTCGAAGCGGTGACCGGAAGCCAAACGTTCCGTTCCGTTATAACCGAAATTAGCCTCGAACAAGTAACGCTGGTCATAAGCATAGGTGAAACGACCGGATATTCCCTGATTACGGGTTGGCAATGGATTGACGCGGTATTCACGTTGTAGGTAGAGTAACATCGCTGATAAGTCGTGGATGCCTTTGAAATTGCGTGACCACTCCAAGGCTGCCTGAAACTGGAAAGTACGGTCGGCAGATTTCTCTGGATCCGATTGAGTGATGAAATCCTTTCCGCTAGTACCTACACGTTCCAGGGTATAGTTTGCTGCTTCAGAGTCATATGGATCATAAGAACCTGGTTTTGCCATGTAATAATAAGGTTCGATCGTACGGGTGAAGTAAGACTTCGACCAGTTTTTAAAACTAATTAATCCGGTCAGCTTAAGTCCTTTGGTGATAAAGTCCAACTCCTGTTCTGCTTTGACTGTGGTTAGGATGGTTGATTGAAAATCTTCTCCATAAGTGGTCATTAAGTCTGCATATGGATTTTTGTATAACAAGTCACCTGTATAGAATGCATTACCGAATAACATATGATCAACTCCGGAAGGAGCGACACTACTTGGATAGTAAGCGGGGAAGTTAACAGGATTGGCCGATAACATTTCTGCAAATAAATCGGTTGTACTGGTTTTCGGACCGCCGCTATTGCGGAGTTGAGCATTCATTCGTAATTGTATTTTTGTAGTAGGAGTGAGTTTATAATCCACGTTACTTTGGAAAGTATAACTCCATACGTTTACGTTATTGTCAAATGAATAAAGTTTCTTGTTATTCAAGACACCGGAGTCGTGGTTTGCTTGCAAACTCAAGTAGTAGTTTGCCTTTGAACCACCGCCGCTGACATTGATGTTTGCCCGTTGGCTCATAGACATATTCTTGAACATCAGGTCTTTCCAGTTGACATTGGGATATACGTACGGATTCTTGTTGGCACGGGTGTTGTTGATCTGCTCCTGTGTGTAAAGCAGGCCGTCATAAGTTCCGGTACGGGTATAACGTGCTTCGTTGGCCATTTCCATGTAGGTGACTCCGTCTACAAAGTCAGGGAAGCTCATAGGCACATTGAATGAGTTTTCCACACTGACATTGATACGGGTCTTTTCGTTTTCCTTTCCGGATTTTGTCGTCACCAGCATTACACCGTTTGCACCGCGTGCACCATAGATTGCCGTGGCGGAAGCATCTTTCAGAATAGAAAAGCTTTCAATGTTTTCGGCAGGAATATAATTCAGGTCTGTGGAACTGATTTCCACTCCATCTAGCATAATTAATGGAGTGGCACGTCCGCCAAATGTTCCGATACCGCGAATATAGAACTGTGAAGCGTCTTTGCCAGGTTCACCACTGGAAGTAGTGGCGATTACACCTGCCAGACGTCCGCCGAAAGAGTTGGTTAGCGAAGATGTAGGAACTTTCAGCGAAGCGGCCTTGATGTTAGTGATAGAGCCTACTACAGATACCTTTTTCTGCGTTCCGAATCCTACGACCACTACTTCATTCAGTAACTCGCTGTCGGATGGTAATTCGATTTTTATGACTCCCATGTCCTCAACGGCTTGTTCTACTGTCTTATACCCCATATATGATACTACCAACACATCTTTACTGCTGTTGACGCTGATACTGAAATTACCGTCCAGGTCAGTGATAGTACCGACATCGGTTCCTTTTATTTTTACGTTTGCGCCGACTAAGGTTTCTTTTGTGTTCGCATCAAATACTGTGCCCGTCACAGTACGCTTCTTTTGTTTGGTTTGCTGAGGTGTTACCGGAGCGCTTTTTACTTTTAAAACGACTTCATTGCCATTAATCATATATTCTACATTCGTATTCTTGAATATTTCATTCAAGACTTTCTCAATAGAACCCTTACAATCAATGTTCTTTTTACTCATTTCTTTGAGCAATGTCGCGTTGTAGAAAAAGACGTAATTACTGTGTCTTTCAATTTGTTGAATTGCTTCTTTGACACTGAGGGATTCTCCTTTCACTGCTATTTGCCCATAAGCGGCAAACAAAGTAATCGGATAAAGCAACAGTGCCAAGATGATACATTTTACGTACCGTTGCTTGGTTGAGAATGTTTTGTTCTCCATGCTTTTAGATTTTTAGTTATTTAAATGATTAATAAAAAAGATATTAGTAAATGAGAATTTCTTCTCCTTTTTTCTCGACTTTCAAGCTCATGCTGTAACATAGTTTCTTGATTACATTTTCTAAAGGCTCATCATGGTAGAGGCTTCCCGAATATTTATATTTCTTATTTACATTTTTACCAAGAATGATTTGCGAATCATATCTGTCGTTGATAATTTCTATTAATTGCGCCAGTGTGATGTCCGTAAACAGATACCGTCCGTTCTCCCAATTCATATGTTCTACTTTTTCCATTGTTATGTCTGCAGTCTCCGGGTCATAGATTATTTTATCCAACGGATTCATGGCGATACATTGGTTGGTGGACTGGATATTGAATTCTACTTCTCCTTCAAACAGGGTTATTTCATTTTTATTGTACTTGTTCTTTTTGATTTGGAAGGAAGTGCCTTTTACTTCGATAAATGCTTTAGGAATATGTACTATAAAATGTTGTTTCTTTCCTTTGGTCACATCGAATAATGCTTCGCCTTCCAACCAAACTTCCCTTTGGCTTCCGAAGTTTTGTGCGTAGCGTATATTGCTGCCTGTTTTCATCCATACTTTCGAACTGTCAGGAAGCATATACATCAGGGCTTTGTCGGCAGTGAAACTGATATATTCGGTTGTACTTTCCCAATTTTGTTTTAAAAGCCATAAACTTCCCGCCATAACAAACAAGATGATGGAAGCGGCAGCAACAAAGCGTTGGAAGGAGAGTTGATAGCGGGGTGGTTTTGCCGGCTTTCTACATTCTTCCAGACGTTTCCATACCCGTTCTCCCATTTCCCGGTCTTCGGGATTTTCCGCGGCGTGTCTCCATTGCCGTTTCATCCTTTCTTCTACCGATTTGTGTCGGGACAACTTTTCTTTTTCTTCCCAACTGAGTTGGTCAGTCAGTAAGCCTTTAATTAATCTGTTTACCTCTTTTTTTTCCATTCTTTTTCTGCTTATCTACATTAAATACTCGCAACTATATTTTAACCCTCCCTTAAAAAGAACTTTTTTTTCGGAAGGGTGAATTTTATGTTTGAATTGGGGACTTTTGGTATGGTATAGAGGAATAATTGGGGATGAGCGTATAATAATTTTAGCGTTTATATACTCATATTTAATATTAGTACTTATATTTGCGCCTGTAATTAATAAATCTTATGACAGACCGTGAATTGATAGCTGCACTGAAAAAAGGTGATAATGATGCGTTTTCCATTATTTATAAAAGGTATTGGGGGAAGGTTTGTAACTTTTCACGGCTTTATATTACTTCGGATGCCGATATTGAAGATATTGTCCAACAGGTATTTCTGAAACTCTGGAATTATCGTGAATCTTTAAAAGAAAATGAAAGTTTTGAGGGATTTCTTTTTATAGCCACCCGCAATCTTATCTTTAGCCATATGCGGAAAAGCTTTAATGAGAACGCTTATAAACTTACCGTTTTGGATACTATCACTGAAAATGATAATGATTGGCATGGGATTCAAGAGGAGATAGAGGCGCATGAATTGGGAGAATACATTGAACAATTGTTGAAGGAGCTTTCTCCCCGCCAACAGGAAATATTCCGATTGAGCCGTAAGGAAGGGTGCACCAACCGTGAAATCGCAGAGAAACTCGCTATTTCAGAAAAGACGGTGGAAAAGAATATGACTATCACTCTGCGTTTCTTAAAAGAGAACATACGCTTGTTGATTATCTTCTTGAGTGTATAGGGTATAAAAAGAAGAGGACTGCCTCACGGCACCCCTCCACTGCAAACTTAAAACAACCAACAAAAGAAATAGATAATCTCTATTCCATGCCCGATGATTTTTTCTTCATCGGGCATTTTCTTTTTTTATCTTACGAATAATAGTTCCCTGTATTTCGGAAGCGTCCACATTTGATTGTCGACAATGAGTTCCAACTTGTCGATGTGGTAACGGATTTCTTCCAGTGCCGGAGCGATGGTGTCATGGTAGGCAATGGCTTTCTCACGTTCGCTTTCAATTTTGTTCGCCACTTTACGAGCTTCCACCATGGCGTCCACATGCTCTTTGATGAAGGCTGTACGGTCGGCAATCTCTTCGATAAGTTCCAAGTTCTTGGCAGATAACCTGGCTGCCTTTTCTGCCGGGAACAGGGATTGCATCTTATAGACGTTATTAATCAAATCCGTTTGATACTGAGTTGCTACCGGGATGATATGGTTCATTGCCAGGTCACCCAATACACGGGCTTCAATCTGAATCTTTTTCGTGTAAGTTTCCCATTTCACTTCGTTACGGGCTTCCAGTTCTTTCTTTGTCATTACACCGGTAGCTTCGAACATGGCAATCGTTTCCGGTTTCAGATAGTTGTCGAAGATGACAGGAACACTCGTTTCACAATCCAGACCGCGGCGGGCAGCTTCTTCTTTCCATTCGTCACTGTAACCGTTGCCGTCAAAGTGGATGGCTTTACACTCTTTGATGTATCCGCGGATAATCTCAAGGATGGCGGATATTTTCGGTTCTCCTTTTTCAATCAGGGCGTCTACATCTTTCTTGAATTTCGTCAACTGATGAGCTACGGCAGAGTTCAATGCAATCATGGCGGAAGCACAGTTTGCTTCGGAACCTACGGCACGGAACTCGAAACGGTTGCCGGTGAAGGCGAAAGGAGAGGTGCGGTTACGGTCGGTATTGTCAATCAGCAATTCGGGTATCTGCGGAATATCCAGCTTCATGCCTTGCTTGCCGCTGAGGCTGATTAGGTCATCCTTTGTACTGTTTTCTATATGATCCAATACCTGAGACAACTGTTTGCCCAGGAAAGAGGAAATGATTGCCGGCGGCGCTTCATTCGCTCCCAGACGGTGGGCGTTGGTGGCACTGGAGATGGATGCTTTCAGTAATCCGTTATGATGATAAACTGCCATCAATGTGTTTACTACAAACGTAACGAAACGCAGATTGTCTTCAGGGGTCTTGCCCGGTCCCATTAATAAGATGCCTGTGTCAGTTCCCAATGACCAGTTATTGTGCTTACCGGAACCGTTGACGCCTTTGAACGGCTTCTCATGAAGCAGTACACGGAAACCATGACGACGGCTTACTTTGCGCATCAACGACATAATCAATAAGTTATGGTCATTGGCTAAGTTACATTCTTCGAAGATAGGAGCCAGTTCAAACTGGTTGGGTGCAACCTCGTTGTGACGGGTCTTTACAGGGATACCCAATTTCAAGGCTTCAATTTCGAGGTCTTTCATAAATGCTGCTACACGGGTAGGAATAGCACCGAAATAATGGTCTTCCAACTGCTGGTTCTTGGCGCTGTCGTGCCCCATTAATGTACGGCCTGTCATTAATAAGTCCGGGCGTGCGGCGTATAAACCTTCGTCCACTAAGAAATATTCCTGTTCCCAACCCAGGTAGGCGACTACTTTCTTCACTTCCGGATTGAAATAGTGGCAAACGTCTACGGCTGCCTTATCTACGGCACGAAGTGCTTTCAATAGGGGAGCTTTGTAGTCGAGGGCTTCACCGGTATATGCGATGAATACGGTCGGGATACAAAGAGTGTCGTCGACGATAAATGCAGGAGATGAAGGATCCCAGGCACTGTATCCACGGGCTTCGAACGTATTGCGGATACCGCCGTTCGGGAAAGAGGAAGCATCCGGCTCCTGCTGTACAAGCAGCTTGCCTGTGAATTCTTCCATCATACCGCCTTTGCCGTCATGTTCAACAAAGGCGTCATGCTTTTCTGCCGTGCCTTCGGTCAGCGGTGCAAACCAGTGTGTGTAATGAGTGACACCCATTTCGATGGCCCATTTCTTCATACCGGCCGCTACCTCATCGGCAATGCTGCGGTCTAGCGGAGCACCATTGTCAATAGCGTCAATCAGTGCATTGTACACCTTACTCGGAAGGTACTTGAACATCTTTTCCTTGTTGAATACGTACTTGGCGAAATACTCCGACGGACGTTCTGCAGGGGTTGCTACCTCAACCGCTTTCTTCTTGAAAGCAGTTTCTACTACTCTGAATCTTAGTTTTGACATAATACCTAATTTGATTTGTTGTTAAATATGTTAGAGCAAATAATCTTTCTCTGTATGGTTCCCGGGAAGGCGACCAAACCCGCCCGGGATAGAAATCTGTTTTTAAATCTATATAGTCTGTGTCATTCGTATGTGAACAGACGTTCTTTGTTTTTAGTTGTAAGCGGATTCTCCGTGTTCGTAAATATCCAGACCTTCTTCCTCGATACGTGCCGGAACGCGCAGACCGTGAATTTTATCGAGAGCCTTGAAGATGATGAATCCCATACCTGCCGCCCAAGCTCCGACTACAAGCGCTCCGAAGACTTGCGCTCCGAGGAATCCGAAACCATATCCATAGAACAACCCTTCGCTGGTGGAGAATAAGCCTGTGAGAATGGTTCCTAAGAAACCGCATACACCATGTACGGAGGAGGCGCCTACCGGGTCGTCGATTTTCAGGACTTTATCAATAAAGTCTACCGAGAATATCATCACAATGCCACAGATAGCACCAATCAGCACGGCTCCTGCGGGAGATACGACATCGCATCCGGCGGTGATACCTACCAAGCCTGCCAATACACCATTCAGTGTCAATGACAAAGAGGGCTTTCCATATTTCATCCAACTGATTACCAAGGCGAAGAAACCACCCGCACAAGCTGCAAGATTGGTTGTCAGGAATACATGTGAGATTGCGTTTGCATCTGCTTCGGTACTTGCTGCCAACTGGGAACCGGGGTTGAATCCGAACCATCCGAACCAAAGGATAAATACACCCAATGCGGCAATAGTCAGGTTATGTCCCGGAATAGCTCTGGATTTACCGTCTTTTCCATATTTGCCGATACGTGGGCCTAGAATGGCGGCACCTACCAAAGCAATCCATCCACCTACCGAGTGAACAACAGTGGAACCTGCAAAATCATGGAAGGTCGTTCCGAAAAGGTTCATCATAAAAGAACCTGCTTCACTGTTCATCAGCCAACCGCCGCCCCAAGTCCAATGACCGGAAATCGGGTAAATCAGTACACTGATGAAGATTGTATAAATCAAATACATGGAGAATTTGGTGCGTTCTGCCATTGCTCCTGATACGATGGTAGCGGCAGTGGCACAGAATACGGTCTGGAAAATAAGGAATCCTTCTTTAGGCAGCCCGTTATCCATGAAAGACAGGTCGAAGAAGTGGGGCATCCCGATGAATCCGCCTGCGCCGAACATCAGTCCGAAACCGATAAACCAGTAAAGCAAAGAACCGAACATGAAATCTACAAAGTTCTTCATCAGAATATTGGCAGTATTCTTCACTCTGGTGAAACCTGCTTCTACTAAGGCAAATCCCGGCTGCATGAAGAATACGAGCATAGCTGCAAGTAACATCCAAACCGTATTTAATCCTAAAGCCAGTTCACCGATAGTATCCGGGGCTTCTGCCGTAGATTCAGCTGGGAGTGCTGAAAGTTCAGTTATTGTCTCTGTTATTGCTGCAACAGTATCGGTAGCGGCTGTGTCTTGCGCTGACAAATCCATAGCAAAACAGCATACCATGAACATAGTAGTGGCTATCCATGGCTTTACGAAGCCATGACTTTTATATTTTGTATCCATAATAATTATCTTATTTAATACCTTTATAAATTAGTTATAATCCACAAGGAAACCTGGGTGCGGCACCTTGTCGCTAGCGTTCTTGTTCGGCGTTATAGAGCGCTATGTCGCCCCGTTCGGCAGTGCGGATGCGGATGGCATCCTCGATGGGGATGACGAAGATACGTCCATCGCCGATTTCTCCGGTTTGTGCAGCCTTGATAATGGCTTGTACCGTCTTTTCTGCATTTTTGTCGCGTACGACAATAGAGATAAGTATTCGTTCGATGGTGCTGGTGTCATAGACTACGCCACGATAGATACGTCCCTGGCGAGCTTTCCCAATACCTCTTACGTCATAGTAAGAGAACCATTCGATGTCCGCTTCGAGAAGGGCGTCTTTCACGTCCTCGAATTTGGTTTTACGGATAATAGCTTCAATCTTTTTCATATACCTTAAATTATTAGTGTTGACCAGTAAAAGAAAGAGGTATAGGGCAGTGGCAGCCATAGCAGGTTACCATACAACAAACCGATAAAATCTAAACTCTAACTACCTTCCCTATACACTCCTTTTGATATTTTAAATTCTCTCTCTCTTAAAAACTTAGTCCGAATGTGAAATAAGCTCCTTCCGTGCGTGGATTGACTGATACCTTGGCGAATACCGGTACGGAGAAGGAATCGGTAATCTTGATGTCCTTGGAAGCTCCGAGGCTGACATCGGAAACACAGAACCCGCTTGTATAGCCATTATAGAAAGTCGTTTCCCAAGGTACCACGCCCAAATCTACTGTCCAGTCAAGACCACCCAATTTGAACGGTGCGCTGAGTGCGAGATAGGAAGAATAAGCTCTTTTGCCGTTTTCTTTCACACCGTCAGCACCAGTAAAGTTCGTGTACCAGTTGACGGACAGCAGACCGAAATCATATCCCACTTGTGCTTCAAATACATGAGCCGTAGAATGGGCTCCATACTTAAAATACTTGTTGGTTGAATAAACCGTTTCTCCCTCATCGTCTATACCTGTCGCTACCTGGGTATTAAACCAATAATCTGTTACCGAAACGCTAAAACCACCTATTGAGTAACCGAGAGTCAAATCAAACTCTTTCGTGTCTGCCGGTTCGAACCCTACAGAACCCCATGCTCCGAGTGAGAAACCTTTGTAAGTAATCCCCAGTGAAGGTTGGATGCTGACTCCGCCCAAATCCTGGCCACGCCAGATGTAACCGCTTACCAAGTCTGCTCCTACCGAAGCTTCTAGTTTGTCTTGTGCCATCGTTGCGGATGGTACGAGCCCTGACAGTAATAATGCTACTGTTATTACCCCCTTGTTTTTGTTAATCGTCGTTTTCATCGTCTTTTTACCTTTAAAAGTTAGAAAAATGTGGATGTACGGTCCATGTATATAGTAGCGCGCGAAATACTATCAAATAAATTAAGAATTACTGGTTGTGAATGAGCCGGGGGAAGTCATTCCGAATTCTTAAAGCCAGTTTTTTATTCTTCTCATAGCTTCAATGCAGTCGTTGCGTTCGCCGAAAGCGGTCAGACGGATATATCCCTCGCCACTTGGCCCGAAGCCCACACCGGGAGTACCGACAACATTGGCTTCATACAACATCTGTTCAAAGAATCGCCATGAGGATAGGCCATTCGGAGTTTTCACCCATAAATAGGGAGCGTTCACTCCGCCGTAAACTTTCAATCCGGTAGCTTCCAGCCCTTCCTTCATGATTTTTGCGTTGGTCATATAATAATTTATCGTTTCTTTAATCTGTGCCTTGCCTTCCGCACTGTAAACAGCTTCCGCAGCCCGTTGGGTGATGTAGGAAGTGCCGTTGAACTTGGTGCATTGGCGGCGGTTCCATAATCTGTTGAGCGGGATGCGGTCACCTTCCAACGTTGCGGCAGTAAGCTCTTTCGGTACTACCGTGTATCCACAACGTACTCCGGTGAATCCTGCTGTCTTTGAGAAACTACGGAATTCAATGGCGCATTTCTTCGCCCCTTTAATTTCGTAAATAGAGTGGGGGACGTTTTCGTCCTGGATATACGCTTCGTATGCGGCATCAAACAGGATTAACGTGTCGTTAGCCAAAGCATAGTCCACCCATTTCTTCAGTTCCGGTTTGGTCAGTGTTGTGCCGGTCGGGTTGTTCGGATAGCAGAGATAAACAATATCTATCCGTTTGTCCGGGATTTCAGGAATGAAGTTGTTTTCACTCGTACAGGGCATATATGTGACATTGCTCCATTTACCCGTTTCCTCTTCCAGTACTCCGGCACGTCCGCACATGACGTTACTGTCAATATATACCGGATAAATAGGGTCTGTAACGCCTACGCTATTGTCATGGCGAAGAATATCACCTATATTCCCGGTATCGCTTTTAGCTCCGTCGCTGACAAATATTTCGGAAGCGGAAAAGTGAATCCCGCGTGGGGCGAAATCATTCTTTATAATTGCTTCAATCAAAAAATCATATCCCTGTTCAGGACCATATCCGCGGAATGTATCTTTATTGGCAAGTTCTTCTACCGCTTTGTGCATTGCTTCGGTACAGGCTTTGGGAAGCGGCTGAGTAACATCGCCGATACCTAGCCGGATGATGTCCTGTTTGGGATGCGTTATCCTGAAAGTATTTACCTTTTTCGCTATATCCGAGAACAAGTAACTTCCCGGCAATTTCAAAAAATGTTCGTTTACTAATGCCATATTGTGATTGTTTTAAGTTTCTATCCGTATTCATTCTCAATTCGCTGTTCTCATCTCTCCATTCTCACCTCTCAACTTCTTCAATTTCCCCATCGAAAACTTTGGTTGCCGGTCCTGTCATCCATATATGTCCTGAGGCTTCGTTCCATTCAATGATGACTGTGCCGCCGTCCATTATTATATTGCTTTTTCTTCCTGCAAGTCCGTTGATGAAGGCAGCTACTGCTGTAGCGCAAGCACCTGTTCCGCAAGCTTGGGTAATTCCCGAACCTCTTTCCCAGACTCTCATCCGTATGGTATCTTTGCCGACAATTTGTGCAAACTCCACATTTGTTCTGTCAGGAAAAAGAGGGTCGTTTTCTAATTCAGGACCGATTTCCGGTAAGTTAATCCGGGTTATATCATCCACAAAAGTAACTAGATGAGGATTTCCCATGGATACTTTAGTTGACCGGAAAGGATATTTCCCTTCCCAATGTACTTCTTCCGTTTCCAGCGGACTGCCCATATCTACTGTCACTGCTGTAACTGTTTTTCCTTCTACGTGAAGTTTCAGTATTTTAATACCTGACAGCGTTTCCAGTGTGATTTCAGTTTTATCGGTCAAACCGTATTCATATACGTATTTGCCTACGCAACGGCTACCGTTTCCGCACATCATCGCTTCCGAACCGTCAGCATTGAAAATACGCATGCTGAAATCAGCCTTATCAGAACTTCCAATCAATATAAGTCCGTCACTCCCAATTCCTGTATGAAACTTGCTCCATTCGATTGCTTTCTTTTCAGGCTCTTCTATCGGATATTGGGTAGTGTCTACATATATGTAGTCATTTCCCGCTCCATGCATTTTGGTGAACTTAATTCTGTTTGTCATTTTGACTTATATTTATTG
This sequence comes from Bacteroides congonensis, assembly GCF_900130125.1. Classification (GTDB taxonomy): domain Bacteria; phylum Bacteroidota; class Bacteroidia; order Bacteroidales; family Bacteroidaceae; genus Bacteroides; species Bacteroides congonensis. The sequence continues at coordinate 1,005,267 of NZ_FQXY01000009.1, read as the reverse complement.
GTTGTTGTATCCTTTTGTTTTATTACGATGCAAAGGTATGACTTTTTGTTTTATGTTTTGTTGAAAAGTATATCTAATATCTATTTATTTTTAATGAACTTTCAATCGCTTAGTATGTAGCTATATATGCTTATAAATTGAAATTATACACATCTGTATATTGATAAATTGTTATTTGGGTGAGCGGTTTTGCATATTCTTTCATAATATATAAAGAATATTTAGCCTGGATAATCCGAAGAACCTTTTCCTATATCCGTTGTTTTAGCACTATACTTAACATAAAAATGCAGAAATATGAATATAGAAAAACAATTAGAAACGGCAGTAAGGACCAATCATTTGGTGTTGCTTGTGTTTTATGCCGACTGGTCGCCTCATTACGAATGGATAGGACCGATACTTCGTACTTATGAAAAGAGGACGATTGAATTAGTAAAGGTAAATGTTGGAGAGAATAAAGCAATCGCCGATGCGCACAATATAGATACTGTTCCGGCATTCCTCTTATTGCATAAAAGAAATGAACTTTGGCGGCAAGTAGGAGAATTGACGGTGGAAGAGTTGAAAGAGGTGCTGGATGATTTCAGATGAATTGGCTGTAATATTTTATTGGTGTTTGTGGAAATACGGATGTTCTCTCCAATGTCAAATGAATGATTTGGTAAATATTTGATTATTAATGTATTATGAATAGCTGTTTTTTCTTTTAAAGCAACGGGTGGTTCCTTTAAAAGGAACCACCCGTTGCACACCGAGGAATGCCCTCTTCCTTTAAAAGGAATGCTCCGTTGCTTTAAGCTCGGATACTAAATGATTAAATATGTCTTGATTTATTGTTGCTTAAGCTCTTTCTGCAATATAACCGGCTCATTGGTAGTAATAAAGTCTGCTTTATTCTCAATCAGCCATTTCATGTCTTCTGCCTCATCCACTGTCCACACATTGACTTTCAAGCCAAGGTCATGCGCTTCCTTAATCCATTCGGGATGTTTTTTTATTACGCCGAAGTGATAGTCAAGTCCCGCAGCACCGAGCTCTTTTAATTCTTTCGGAGATAAGTCGCCATTCAGATAGAATACCGGGGTTCCGGCTGGTGCCAGGCGGATAAATTCTTTCATGGCGTGCAGAGAGAAAGTGATATATTCCATGCGGCTTTCCAATCCCATACTTTTTACCATAGCCACAATTTCCTGCACAGCTTTTGTCTCACGCTTCTTGGTACTGTGTGCTTTGAGTTCGAGTATTAATTGGGCATTGCATTTTTTTCCTGCTTCCAAATATTGTTTTAAACTAGGCAGGTTTTCTCCGTTGGAGAGTTTCAGCCCGGTCAGTGCATCCCCTTTGGAATATTCCATCGGTCGCATTTTATAAACGGGATCATGATTGACAACCAGTTTGTTATCTTTGGCAATCCATACATCAAATTCTGAACCGTAGCACCCGATGGAATCTGCTTTTTGAAGCGCGGTAATACTGTTTTGTGATGAACCCGGGGTTTTCCAATAACCACGGTGGGCAATTACTTTTGTCTGTGCCTGCATACAGCAAGCAGTTACTAAAAGGGCAGAAGCCATCATCATTTTCTTTAAATTCATTTGTCTGGTCTTTAAAAGGTTTAATAGATTTAATTGGGTTTGGCTTCAAAAGTATAAAAAAGAAAACGCAAATCAGACAATAATATGCTAATCTGCGTTAATCTTAGGGATTTTAGAATAGAAATGCTACAAAAGAATAACAGAAATAATCCATTCTATTACTTTTCGACAAATTAAGTATAGGCTTCTTCATGTATTCCTTTTACTGCGCGTCCGCTTGGTTCGTTCAGGTTTCTGAAAGAAATATCCCATGCCAGCGCTTCTGCCGTAGAGCAGGCTACGCTGGGAACACTCGGTACGCTGCGAGCCGCACTTTCACTGGGGAAATGTTCTTCAAAGATGCTGCGGTAATAATATTCTTCCTTGTTTTGCGGAATATTGATGGGGAAACGTTCGGCTGCATGTGCCATTTGTTCGTCACTTACGGCAGCGGTTGTTATTTCTTTCAATGTATCAATCCAGGAATATCCCACACCGTCACTGAACTGCTCTTTCTGTCTCCATGCCACGCTTTCCGGCAGCATATCGGCGAAAGCCTCACGTACGATTCTTTTTTCAATATCCTTTCCGGGGCACATTTTGGCTTTCGGATTCAGCGTCATTGCCACATCAAGAAACTCTTTATCAAGGAAGGGGACACGTCCTTCTACTCCCCAGGCAGATAAACTCTTATTAGCCCGGAGACAGTCATACATATGTAATTTTGAAAGTTTGCGTACTGTTTCTTCGTGGAACGCCTGCGGAGTAGGGGCTTTGTGAAAATAGAGATAACCGCCGAAAACTTCATCAGCACCTTCACCGCTCAACACCATTTTGATACCCATGGACTTGATGACACGTGCCAGCAAATACATGGGAGTGGAAGCCCGCACAGTAGTTACATCATACGTCTCGATGAAATAGATAACGTCACGAATCGCATCCAGTCCTTCCTGCACGGTGTAGTTTATTTCATGATGCACCGTTCCGATATATTCGGCAACCTCACGAGCCTTTATCAAATCGGGCGCACCCTTCAGACCGATGGCAAAAGAGTGAAGCTGCGGCCACCAGGCATCGCTTGCTCCGTCTGTTTCTATACGTTTGGCTGCATATTTCTTGGCGATAGCGGAAATGACGGAACTGTCCAGGCCACCGGAAAGAAGTACTCCGTAAGGTACATCACTCATCAACTGGCGATGAACGGCATCTTCTAACGCTGTTTTTACATCAGCGGTACGGGCATTGTTATCTTTTACAGTTTCATATTCTGTCCAGTCACGCGAATACCAGCGTTTCATCTTTCCTTCTTTACTGTAATAGTAATGTCCGGGAAGGAATACTTCGTATTCGTCACAAAATCCTTCAAGCGCTTTCAGTTCGCTGCCGAAGTAGACTTTTCCCTCTTTGTCCTTACCTATATATAAAGGTATAACGCCGATAGGGTCACGGGCAATCAGGAACTCATCTTTCTCTTCGTCATAAAGGACAAAGGCAAAGATACCACTGATGTCTTCCAGAAAATGAATACCTTTATCTTTATAAAGGGCAAGAATAATCTCACAATCACTGCCTGTCTGAAAATCATATCTCCCAGCGTACTTTGCACGAATATCACGGTGGTTGTAGATTTCACCGTTTACGGCGAGCACCTGTTTCCGGTCGGGCGAATATAAGGGTTGACCGCCACTTTGCGGGTCGACAATGGAAAGACGTTCGTGTGCCAGGATGGCACTTCCGCCTACATAGATTCCGCTCCAGTCCGGTCCGCGATGACGGATTTTCTGGGCCATTTTCAGTGCTTTATCCCTTAGCTCTTTGGTCTGAACTTTTATATTGAGTATACCTGCTATTCCACACATAACTTTAATTTTTGGTTGTTAAATAAGCATCTATTTCCGCAGCCGCTTTCCGTCCGCCTGCCATGGCACGTACTACCAAACTGGCTCCGGTAGCTGCATCTCCGGCAAGGAATACATTATCGGCAAATTGCGGTTGTTCCGGTTTCAAGAATCCCATAGCCAGCAATACCATATCCGCCTCAATTACCTCTTTTTTTCCGGTAGGTTTCATTGTCGGGCGCCCGCCATCCGCTGCCGGAATCCATTCTACTTCTTCCACCTCAACACCTGTCACTTTACCATTTTTACCGAGGAATTGATTGGAAGCCAGGCACCAATGGCGTGTGCAACCTTCTTCATGGCTTGAAGTCGTCTTGAAGACTACCGGCCATTGCGGCCACGGGGTAGCGGGATTGTAGCCAACGGGTGGTTTCGGCATGATTTCAATTTGAGTGACACTGGCAGCTCCTTGACGCACACTGGTTCCGATACAGTCAGAACCGGTATCACCACCGCCAATCACAAGTACTTTCTTTCCTTTGGCATTCACTAACTTGTCTTTAGGGAAAGTCTGACCTTCCAAAATCCTGTTTTGTTGAGCCAACATTTCTAGGGCGAAGTGAATGCCTTTCAGTTCCCGTCCCGGAATACTCAAATCCCGTGCTGTCGGTGTTCCCGTACAGATGCAGTAAGCGTCGAAACCTTCCGGCAAATGATTGACATCTATTTCCACACCCATCTCAAATTGAATACCCTCTGCCGCCAATATTTTCATGCGCCGGTCGATTACGTTTTTATCCAGTTTGAAGTTGGGAATACCGAAGCGCAGCAATCCGCCGGGTGCTTCGTCTTTATCAAATAATGTAACACCGTATCCTTTCAGGTTCAACTGGTTGGCTACGACCAATCCGGCAGGGCCTGCACCAATTACTGCAACTTTCTTTCCATTTCTTTCGGGAGTTTGTATATGTATATATCCTTCACGGAAAGCAGCTTCCACAATCGCCGCTTCATTCTCACGGATAGTCACCGGTTGGTCACACGAAAGTTTCAACACGCATGATTTCTCGCAAAGAGCCGGGCAGATACGCCCCGTAAATTCCGGAAAATCGCAAGTAGACGATAACACTTCATACGCTTCCCTCCATTTGCCCCTGTACAACGCATCCTGCCATTCAGGTTGTTTATTCCCTATCGGACACGCCCAGTGACAGAAAGGTACACCGCAATCCATGCAGCGCGAAGCCTGCAACTTACGGCTATTCGTATTCAATGTCTGTTCCACCTGACTATAGTCAGTGATTCGCTCGCTCACAGGACGGTATCCCGCCTCTTGTCGAGGTATATTTAGAAATGCTTTAGGATCTCCCATAATTTTAGTGATTAGTGATTAGTGATTAGTGATTAGTGATTAATGATTAGTGATTAACGGTTGGTGATTAATGTTTAGTGATTAGTGCATCTTTATAGCTTCCCTTCATTAATCACTAATCACTAAACCGTTAATCACTACCTAATAGTCTCTTTGCATGTCTGCGATTTTTTGTTGTAGCTTTCTCATTTGTTCTTCCTGCAATACCTTTTTGTATTCGATGGGTACTACTTGGATGAATTGGTCTACGTAGTGATTCCAGTCATCGAGCATGGTTCGTGCCAGTTTGGAACCTGTGTACAGGTAGTGTTGGCGAATCAGTTCGTGTAATTCTTTCCGGTAGCCGGCTTCTTCGATAAGAGATAATTCTACCATTTCCATATTACAGAAATAATCGAAGTTCCCGTCTTTGTTCCATACATACGCTACACCACCACTCATGCCGGCTGCGAAGTTACGTCCGGTTTGTCCGAGAACTACTACACGGCCACCGGTCATGTATTCGCAACAGTGGTCGCCTACACCTTCTACTACGGCGACAGCACCCGAGTTGCGCACGGCAAAACGTTCACCTACACGGCCATTGATATATACTTCCCCGCTTGTAGCGCCGTAAAGCAAGGTGTTACCTGCTATTGTGTTCTTGTCAGCTTCGAAGTTACTGCGGATCGGGGGCAGTACGGCGATACGTCCGCCACTCAAACCTTTACCCAGATAATCGTTCGCTTCACCTTCCAGTTTAAAGTTGACACCCGGCACAAGGAACGCACCGAAAGACTGACCTGCCGAACCTTTGAACTTCACGTTTAGCGTATGTTCCGGTAATCCCCTGGCGCCCTGCTTTTTCGCAATCACTCCTGAAAGCATAGCACCTATGGCCCGGTCTGTATTCGCAATCGTATATTCCAACGAAATTTCTTTCTCGTGTTCGATGGCATCCCGGGCAGCATCAATGATAGCTACATCTTTAACAGTAGAAATTCCATGATCCTGGTCGATGACGTGACGGATAGCGGCACTGTTGTCAATGCGTGCCAGCATCTTCGTGAAATCAATTAACGTATGTTTTGGATTCGGAATATGGGCTTCGGATTTATGCTCAACGGACATATGTTCAACGGATTTAAGTTCAACAGACTTACGTTCAATCAAATCCGTACGCCCGATAATATCATCCATTCGGGTGAATCCCATTTCAGCCAAATGCTCACGGACTTCCTGTGCGAGGAACGTGAAAAAGTTGACTAAATATTCGCTGCGTCCGTGGAAACGTTTGCGCAATTCCTCATCCTGTGTGGCAACTCCCACCGGACAAGTATTCTGATGACATTTGCGCATCATCACGCAACCCAATACAATCAGTGCAGAGGTAGCAAAACCATATTCTTCTGCTCCCATCAATGCCATTAAGATAATGTCCCGTCCGGTTTTCAATTGTCCGTCAACTTGCAGAACTACCTGGCCGCGAAGCCCGTTTAGAACCAATGTCTGTTGTGTCTCGCTCAAGCCCAGTTCGGGAGAGATACCCGCATAGCGGATAGAAGAAGCGGGAGAAGCCCCCGTGCCGCCTTCGGCACCGGAAATAACAATCAAGTCCGCCTTCGCCTTTGCCACACCTGCGGCAATCGTACCTACGCCACTTTCCGCAACTAACTTCACACTGATTTTAGCCTGCGGATTCACATTCTTCAAATCGAAAATCAATTGAGCCAAATCCTCTATCGAATAAATATCGTGATGGGGCGGGGGAGAAATCAGAGAAATTCCCGGAATGGAATGACGTGTCTTGGCAATCACATCGTTCACCTTGAATCCCGGAAGTTGTCCCCCTTCACCCGGTTTCGCACCCTGCGCTATCTTAATCTGAATCTCATCCGCATTCACCAAATATTCCGCCGTCACACCAAAACGCCCCGAAGCCACCTGCTTGATGGCACTTCGCAGGGAACTGCCATTCGGCAGCGGTTGAAAACGTGAAGCATCTTCGCCACCCTCACCGGTATTACTGCGCCCGTGAATCTTATTCATAGCGATAGCCATTGCCTCGTGCGCTTCCTTACTGATGGAACCGAAAGACATGGCGCCCGTAACAAACCGATGCAGAATATTCTCTACCGGTTCTACCCGGTCAATAGAAATCGGATTGCGACGGAATCCTAAGAAATCACGCAAGAAGATAGGTTTCTCCTTTTCATCTACCAAGTGCGTGTACTCTTTGAATTTCTTATAACTACCCAACCGGGTAGCCAATTGCAGCGTACTGATCGTTTCCGGATTCCACGCGTGTTTTTCTCCGTCTTTCCGGAAAGCATACAACCCTTTGTTCGGCAGTAATCCATCGACTTCCTTTGCAAATCCTTCTTCATGGAAAGCAATGGCATCTCTGGCAATCTCTTCCAGACGGATACCCCCAATCGGTGAACCGAGTCCGCCGAAGTAAGCCTTGCTCAACTCTTCGCTCAAACCGACCGCTTCGAAAATCTTTGCCCCCCGATAGGAACGGATAGTAGAAATACCCATCTTACTCATAATCTTGAACAGACCTTTGCAGATGGACTTCATATAATTCTTCTCTGCCGTAGCATAGTCTAACTGGATATCTCTGTCTTTCACCAATTTGTCAAGAACGGCAAATGCCATATACGGATTCAGTGCACTTGCCCCGAAACCGAGTAATAATGCCGCGTGCATCACTTCGCGTATTTCACCGCTTTCTACTACCAGTGCGGTCTGAACACGTTTGCCTACCGAAATCAAGTGATGATGAACAGCACTTACCGCCAGAAGAGATGGAATTACTGCATGCCCGGCATCCACGTCACGGTCGCTCAGGATGATATAGTTCACACCTTCCGTCACGGATTCTTCCGCCATTTTGCAAAGACTGCCCAATGCTTCCTGCAATCCGGCTTTCCCTTTCGCTACCTCAAAGAGCATCGGAAGTTTGACTGTCTTGAAACCCTTATAACGGATATTACATAAAATATCCAATTGAGTATTGCTTAGAATCGGATGATTCAAACGTACCATTTTGCAATGGCTTTCGCTTGGAGTGAGAATATTCATCCCTACGGCTCCGATATATTCAGTCAGTGACATGACCAGCTCTTCACGCAACGGGTCAATCGGCGGATTGGTAACCTGCGCAAACTGCTGGCGGAAATAATTGTATAGCAATTGCGGTTTGTCTGAAAGAACAGCCAAAGGAGTATCGTTACCCATTGATTGAATCGGTTCTGCGCCGGTACTTGCCATGGGCATAATCAGTCGTTCAATATCTTCTTTCGAGTAACCGAAAGTGCGCAGCATCCGGTCATAATTCTCTATATGATGAGGCACTTTACGTCCGCTTTTCAATTCATCCAGTTCGATGCGGTTGGTAGATAACCACATACGATACGGTTTGGCTTCAGCCAATTGTCTTTTCAATTCGCCGTCATAATAGATTTCACCCTTCTCCGTATCCACCAGTAAAATCTTGCCGGGCTGCAAACGGCCTTTCTCCCTGATATCCCCAGGTTCGAAATCCATCACGCCCACTTCGGATGCCACTACCATCATATCGTTTTTCGTAATCAGATAGCGGGCGGGACGAAGACCGTTACGGTCGAGCATACCACCGGCAAAGCGTCCGTCGCTGAAAAGCAGGGCAGCCGGCCCGTCCCACGGTTCCATCAGGATGGAGTGGTATTCATAAAATGCCTTCAGTTCTTCGCTGATGGGGTTCTTCTCATTAAATGATTCCGGCACAAGCATCGCCATTGCGTGCGGTAAACTCAACCCCGACATTACGAGAAATTCCAGTACATTATCCAATGAAGCGCTGTCACTCATACCCGGTTGTATAATCGGCCGAATCTCCTTGATGTCTCCCAAAGTTGGACTGGAGAGTACGCTTTCACGAGCTTCCATCCATCCGCGGTTGCCACGGATGGTATTGATTTCACCATTATGAGCCAGGAGACGGAAAGGCTGTGCCAATCCCCATGTAGGAAACGTGTTGGTACTGAAACGGGAGTGTACCAGTGCCAGTCCGCTGGTAAAATAACTGTTCGTCAGGTCGGGGTAGTAGTTGCGCAGTTGCAACGACGAAAGCATACCTTTATATATAATACTTTTTGTAGAGAGAGAAACGACATAAAAATCATCTTTTGCCGGAATGGATGACAATCTGACTTTATTCTCAATTCTTTTACGGATGAGATACAATTTCCGGTCAGCCGTTTCCGTCTCCGTAAATCCGGTGATAAACACCTGCTTGATGTCCGGCTCATTGGCTAAGGCAGCTTCTCCCAGAATTTCAGGACAAGTGGGCACGTTGCGCAGATGCATCAATGTAAGTCCTTCTTTTTCAATTTCCTCAATAATGATACTTAAAATAGCTCCTTGGTCTTTATCATTTTTCGGAAGAAAGAGCAGGCCGGTACCATACCGACCCTTTTCCGGGACGGGAATACCTTGCAATAAGATGAACTCATGCGGAATTTGCAGCAGGATACCTGCGCCGTCCCCGGTCTTGTTATCAGCACCTTCAGCACCGCGATGGCGCATGTTTTCCAATACCTTTAAAGCCGACTCAACAACATCGTGTGACTTTTCTCCGTGAATGTTGACCAGCATACCAACACCGCAGGCATCGTGTTCGTATGCCGCATCGTACAAGCCCGCTTGTCGGGGCTGTCGTTGGTAAGGGAATCCTTTTGTTTCGTTGTTAAAAAGTTCTTGTTTTTTCATTCTTACTAGCTTTATTGTATGATAATACCTATTTGATGTGTCAATTTGTTCGGCAAAATTAAATATTTAATTTCATAATGATAGTAAAATATTGCTTTTCTGTGACACGAAATAATAACTAAGTTCTTTCTTCTTTTAATTTGTAAATGAAAACATTGAATTTGCTTTTAATCTGTTATTTGATACGGGATGATTCCATTCTAATTGTAATTTGTTTCTTTTTGAGCTAAAAATAATATATTATTTAACTTTTTGATGTGTTTATAACTTTTTTGTGCTCTTGTGTCAAATAAATATTGTTTTTGTTGTCTTTATGTTATTTCTAATATGTATATTTGCAGCCGAAATAAAAATATCATAATATGTGTGGAATAGTAGGCTATATTGGTAAAAGAAAAGCCTACCCTATCCTTATCAAAGGGCTGAAGCGACTGGAGTATCGTGGATATGACAGCGCAGGGGTAGCATTAATTAGTGATAACCAACAGTTAAATGTGTACAAGACGAAAGGTAAAGTCTCCGAACTCGAAAATTTCGTCACACAGAAAGATATTTCCGGTACAATCGGAATTGCCCATACCCGCTGGGCTACTCACGGGGAACCTTGTTCCGCTAACGCTCATCCTCATTACTCTTCTTCCGAAAAACTCGCTCTCATTCACAACGGTATCATTGAAAACTACGCCGTTCTCAAAGAAAAACTTCAAGCCAAAGGCTACCTCTTCAAAAGCAGTACAGATACCGAAGTTCTCGTTCAATTAATAGAATACATGAAAGTTACCAACCGGGTTAGTCTACTGGCAGCCGTTCAGTTGGCGTTGGGAGAGGTGATTGGTGCTTATGCGATTGCGATTCTTGATAAAGAGCATCCGGATGAGATTATTGCGGCACGCAAAAGCAGTCCGCTGGTAGTGGGGATTGGCGAAGATGAATTCTTCCTGGCTTCGGATGCCACTCCGATTGTAGAATACACGGATAAGGTGGTTTATCTGGAAGACGGTGAGATTGCCGTTATAAACAGGGAGGAAGAATTAAAGGTCGTCGACCTGAATAATGTCGAAACGACTCCCGAAGTGAAGAAGGTGGAATTGAAACTCGGTCAGTTGGAGAAAGGCGGCTATTCCCACTTTATGCTGAAAGAGATTTTCGAGCAGCCGGATTGTATCCATGACTGTATGCGCGGGCGTATTAATGTAGAAGCGGACAATGTGGTGCTTTCGGCTGTGATTGATAATAAGGAAAGACTGCTGAATGCCAAACGGTTTATTATCGTGGCTTGCGGAACTTCCTGGCACGCCGGACTTATCGGCAAACAACTGATTGAAAGTTTCTGCCGCATACCGGTAGAAGTAGAATATGCTTCCGAATTCCGTTACCGCGACCCTGTGATTAACGAAGAAGATGTCGTGATTGCCATCTCGCAAAGCGGTGAGACAGCCGATACGCTGGCTGCCGTGGAATTGGCAAAGAGCCGTGGAGCATTTATATATGGAATTTGTAATGCCATCGGCTCATCCATTCCACGTGCCACTCATACCGGTTCGTATATCCACGTAGGCCCGGAAATCGGCGTGGCTTCCACCAAAGCGTTTACGGGACAGGTCACTGTGCTCGTCATGTTGGCATTGACACTTGCCAAAGCGAAAGGAACCATTGACGAATCCTATTATCTTTCAGTCGTGAGGGAATTAAACCATATTCCGGAGAAGATGAAGGAAGTCCTGAAGCTGAATGATAAACTGGCGGAACTCTCGAAAACATTCACCTATGCGCACAACTTTATATATTTGGGACGTGGATATAGTTATCCCGTAGCTCTCGAAGGTGCGTTGAAATTGAAAGAAATTTCGTATATTCACGCCGAAGGTTATCCGGCTGCGGAGATGAAGCACGGGCCGATTGCCTTGATTGACGCTGAAATGCCGGTAGTGGTGATTGCCACCCAAAACGGTCTGTATGAAAAAGTACTGAGTAATATACAGGAAATCAAGGCGCGGAAAGGACGGGTGATTGCCTTTGTGACAAAAGGCGATACGGTTATCAGCAAGATTGCCGATTGCAGTATCGAGCTTCCCGAAACAATAGAGTGCCTTAATCCGTTAATCACTACGGTACCTCTCCAATTACTTGCGTATCATATTGCCGTATGCAAGGGAATGGATGTAGACCAACCAAGAAACCTGGCAAAGTCGGTGACAGTAGAATAAATTACCAAATGGCAAATTGGCAAATAGTAAAAAGTAAATTGTCAAATAGTAAATAAATAGATGGAACAATTGAAACATGAATGTGGCGTTGCCATGATACGCCTGCTCAAACCGTTGGAGTATTATGAGAAAAAGTACGGGACATGGATGTACGGTCTTAATAAACTCTACCTGTTGATGGAAAAACAACATAACCGCGGACAGGAAGGTGCAGGATTGGCGTGTGTGAAACTGGAAGCGAATCCGGGTGAAGAATATATGTTTCGTGAACGTGCCTTGGGTTCGGGAGCCATCACAGAAATTTTTGAGAATGTCCAGAGCAATTTCAAAGACCTTACTTCCGAACAACTGCATGACGCGGAGTATGCCAAGCGTACTTTGCCTTTTGCCGGCGAAGCATATATGGGACATCTCCGTTATTCAACCACAGGAAAGTCGGGAATCTCCTACGTACATCCGTTCTTGAGAAGGAATAACTGGCGTGCCAAGAATCTGGCTCTCTGCGGAAACTTCAATATGACGAATGTGGACGAGATATTTGCCCGTATCACTGCCATCGGTCAGCATCCCCGTAAATATGCCGATACATATATCATGTTGGAACAAATGGGACATCGTCTCGACCGTGAAGTGGAACGTGTCTTCAATCTTGCCGAAGCGGACGGACTTACAGGCATGGGCATCACTAACTATATAGAAGATCATATTGACCTTGCCAATGTCCTGCGTACTTCCAGTCGCGAATGGGATGGGGGATACGTAATCTGCGGTCTGACCGGAAGCGGTGAATCTTTCGCTATCCGCGACCCGTGGGGGATTCGTCCCGCATTTTGGTACCAGGATGACGAGATAGCCGTATTGGCTTCCGAACGTCCGGTCATCCAGACTGCCTTGAATGTTCCATTCGAAGAAATCAAGGAACTGCAACCGGGGCAAGCGTTACTGATTAGCAAAGAGGGCAAAATCCGCACTTCGCAAATCATCAAACCGCGTGAGAAACACGCTTGCTCTTTCGAGCGTATCTACTTCTCCCGTGGCAGTGATGTTGATATTTATAAGGAAAGGAAACAACTGGGCGGGAAACTAGTCCCGAGAATACTGAAAGCTATCAATAACGACATTGACCATACGGTTTTCTCTTTCATCCCCAACACCGCAGAAGTCGCTTTCTACGGAATGTTGCAGGGACTGGATGATTATCTCAACGAAGAGAAAGTACGGCAAATCGCCGCATTGGGGCATAATCCGAATCTGGAAGAACTGGAAGTGATTCTTTCCCGCCGTATCCGTAGCGAAAAGGTGGCTATCAAGGATATCAAACTCCGTACTTTCATCGCCGAAGGAAATAGCCGCAATGACCTGGCAGCCCATGTGTACGATATTACTTACGGAAGTCTTGTCCCCGGCGTTGACAACCTGGTGATTATCGACGACAGCATTGTGCGTGGCACCACTTTGAAACAAAGCATTATCGGTATTCTCGACCGTCTCGGGCCGAAGAAGATTGTCATCGTATCCTCTTCCCCGCAAGTGCGCTATCCCGATTATTATGGTATAGATATGGCAAAGATGAGCGAATTTATCGCTTTCAGGGCGGCTGTCGAACTTCTGAAAGAACGCGATATGAAAGACGTGATTGCGGCTGCATATCGTAAATCCAAAGATCAGGTGGGACTGCCGAAAGAGCAAATGGTGAACTACGTAAAAGATATCTATGCGCCTTTCACCGACGAAGAAATCTCTGCCAAAATGGTGGAGCTGCTGACACCGAAAGGAACGAAAGCCAAAGTCGAAATCGTCTATCAACCGTTGGAAGGACTTCACGAGGCTTGCCCGAATCATACGGGCGACTGGTACTTTAGCGGCAATTATCCTACACCAGGCGGTGTGAAACTGGTGAATAAGGCATTCATCGACTACATCGAGCAGATGTATCAATTCTAACAACCATACAACGATTCAATAAAAAGAATGAGAAATGTGACATTAATCCTTGACGACGGGAGCCGGTTTTCCGGCAAGTCGTTTGGCTACGAGAAGCCGGTGGCGGGCGAAGTAGTTTTTAATACCGCCATGACTGGGTATCCGGAGAGCCTCACTGACCCTTCATATGCCGGACAGTTGATGACTCTTACCTATCCTTTGGTGGGTAACTACGGTGTTCCTCCTTTTACAATCGAACCGAATGGACTGGCTACTTTCATGGAAAGCGAAAAGATTCATGCGGAAGCGATTATCGTAAGTGACTATTCTTATGAATACAGTCACTGGAATGCAGTGGAAAGCCTGGGCGACTGGTTGAAACGCGAAAAAGTTCCCGGCATCACAGGTATTGATACCCGCGAACTGACAAAAGTACTTCGCGAACATGGAGTGATGATGGGAAAGATTATCTTTGATGATGAACCGGACAATGTGCCCGAAGCAAAGTACGCAGGCATCAACTATGTAGACAAGGTAAGCTGCAAGGAAGTGATTCGTTATAATGAAGGAGTTGATAAGAAGAAAGTAGTCCTGGTGGATTGCGGTGTGAAGACGAATATTATCCGTTGCCTGCTGAAACGTGATGTCGAAGTGATTCGCGTGCCTTGGGATTATGACTATAACGGACTCGAATTTGACGGACTGTTTATTTCCAACGGCCCGGGTGACCCGGACACTTGTGATGCTGCCGTCCAGAATATCCGCAAAGCGATGAAGAGCGAAAAACTCCCTATCTTCGGAATCTGTATGGGTAACCAGCTACTTTCAAAAGCAGGCGGAGCGCGGATTTATAAACTGAAATACGGACACCGCAGCCATAACCAACCGGTACGCATGGTAGGTACGGAACGTTGCTTCATTACTTCACAAAACCACGGTTATGCCGTAGACAACAATACGTTAACAGCAGATTGGGAACCGTTGTTCATCAATATGAATGATGGCTCCAACGAAGGAATCAAACACAAAAAGAATCCTTGGTTCTCTGCGCAGTTCCATCCGGAAGCAGCCAGTGGCCCTACGGATACGGAATTTCTGTTCGACGAATTTGTAAACCTGCTTAAATAACCGACCATTATGAAAGAAAATATAAAGAAAGTATTACTGCTGGGTTCCGGTGCCCTGAAAATCGGTGAAGCCGGCGAGTTCGACTATTCCGGTTCGCAGGCACTCAAAGCCTTGAAAGAAGAAGGGATTGAAACGGTTCTTATCAATCCGAATATTGCTACGGTACAGACTTCAGAGGGAGTGGCAGATCAAATCTACTTCCTTCCCGTGACTCCGTATTTCGTAGAAAAGGTGATTCAGAAAGAGAAGCCCGAAGGTATCATGTTGGCATTTGGCGGTCAGACAGCTCTGAACTGCGGTGTCGCCTTGTATAAGGAAGGCATTCTTGAAAAATATAACGTCAAGGTGCTCGGTACTCCGGTACAGGCTATTATGGATACCGAAGACCGCGAACTTTTCGTTCAGAAACTGAATGAAATCAATGTAAAGACCATCAAAAGCGAAGCCGTAGAAAATGCGGCAGACGCCCGCCGTGCAGCGAAAGAACTGGGCTATCCGGTGATTGTCCGTGCTGCCTACGCATTAGGTGGCCTGGGTTCAGGTTTCTGTGACAATGAAGAGCAACTGGATGTTTTAGTAGAAAAAGCATTCGCTTTCTCCCCTCAGGTGTTGGTCGAGAAATCACTCCGCGGCTGGAAAGAAGTGGAATATGAGGTAGTACGTGACCGCTTCGATAACTGTATCACCGTTTGTAATATGGAAAATTTCGACCCATTGGGTATCCATACGGGTGAGTCTATCGTTATCGCTCCGTCTCAAACACTTACTAACAAGGAATATCATAAACTTCGTGAACTTGCCATCCGTATTATCCGCCATATCGGTATTGTGGGTGAATGTAACGTGCAATATGCATTCGACCCTGAATCCGAAGATTACCGTGTGATTGAAGTAAACGCCCGTCTTTCCCGTTCGTCGGCTCTGGCATCCAAAGCAACCGGTTATCCGTTGGCTTTTGTTGCTGCCAAGTTGGGATTGGGCTACGGACTCTTCGACTTGAAGAACTCTGTAACAAAAACGACTTCCGCTTTCTTCGAACCGGCACTGGACTATGTGGTATGTAAAATACCCCGTTGGGACTTAGGCAAATTCCACGGCGTAGATAAGGAACTCGGTTCTTCCATGAAATCTGTCGGTGAGGTAATGGCTATCGGCCGCACCTTCGAAGAAGCTATCCAAAAAGGTCTTCGTATGATTGGACAGGGAATGCACGGATTTGTGGAAAACAAGGAACTGGTTATTTCTGATATTGATAAAGCTCTGCGCGAACCGACCGATAAACGTATCTTCGTTATCTCAAAGGCTTTCCGTGCCGGATATACTATCGACCAGGTACATGAACTGACGAAGATTGACAAATGGTTTCTTCAGAAGTTGATGAACATTATGAAAACTTCGGAAGAACTGCATAGTTGGGGAAACAATCACAAACAGATTACCGACCTGCCGAACGATTTGCTTCGCAAAGCGAAAGTGCAGGGCTTCTCCGATTTCCAAATTGCCCGTGCCATCGGCTACGAAGGTGATATGGAAGACGGTATCCTCTATGTCCGCAATCATCGTAAGAGCGCGGGTATCCTTCCGGTAGTGAAACAGATTGATACCCTGGCGGCTGAATATCCGGCACAGACCAACTATCTGTACCTCACTTATAGCGGTGTAGCTAATGACGTGCATTATCTGGGCGACCATAAATCCATTGTCGTACTCGGTTCCGGTGCTTATCGTATCGGTTCTTCCGTAGAATTTGACTGGTGCGGTGTTCAGGCATTGAATACCATCCGTAAGGAAGGATGGCGCAGTGTCATGATTAACTATAATCCCGAAACCGTGTCTACGGACTATGACATGTGCGACCGCCTGTACTTCGACGAACTGACTTTCGAACGCGTCATGGATATTCTTGAACTCGAAAATCCGCATGGTGTCATTGTATCTACCGGTGGGCAAATTCCGAATAATCTCGCCTTGCGTCTGGATGCACAGAATATCAATATCCTCGGCACAAGTGCGAAGAGCATTGACAATGCCGAAGACCGCGAAAAGTTCTCTGCCATGCTTGACCGTATCGGTGTAGACCAACCGCGTTGGCGTGAGTTGACGTCTATGGAGGACATCAATGAATTTGTCGATGAAGTAGGCTTCCCTGTACTTGTCCGTCCGTCTTATGTACTTTCAGGTGCTGCAATGAATGTCTGCTCCAATCAGGAAGAACTGGAACGTTTCCTGAAACTGGCAGCCAATGTATCAAAGAAGCATCCGGTAGTGGTAAGCCAGTTTATCGAGCACGCCAAGGAGGTGGAAATGGATGCCGTAGCACAAAATGGCGAGATTGTAGCTTATGCTATCAGTGAGCATATCGAGTTTGCAGGAGTACACTCCGGTGACGCTACTATCCAGTTTCCGCCGCAAAAACTCTATGTGGAAACAGTGCGTCGTATCAAACGTATCAGCCGTGAGATTGCCAAAGCATTAAATATCTCCGGCCCGTTCAATATCCAATACCTGGCAAAAGACAATGATATCAAGGTGATTGAATGTAACCTGCGTGCCAGTCGTTCTTTCCCGTTTGTCAGCAAAGTATTAAAGATAAATTTTATCGAACTGGCGACGAAAGTGATGCTCGGTCTGCCTGTTGAGAAACCGGAGAAGAACCTTTTCGAACTGGATTATGTCGGAATCAAGGCTTCTCAATTCTCCTTCAACCGCTTACAGAAAGCCGACCCTGTCCTGGGCGTAGATATGGCTTCTACCGGTGAAGTAGGGTGTATCGGTATGGATACCTCTTGTGCCGTTCTAAAAGCAATGCTTGCCGTAGGCTATCGCATTCCGAAGAAGAACATCCTGCTTTCAACAGGTACGATGAAGCAGAAAGCCGATATGATGGACGCTGCCCGCATGCTGGTGAACAAAGGATACAAACTCTTTGCAACCGGAGGTACGCATAGTACACTTGCTGAAAATGGTATTGAAAGTACCCATGTCTATTGGCCGAGCGAAGAGGGACATCCGCAAGCATTGGAAATGCTTCACAGTAAGGAGATAGATATGGTAGTCAATATTCCGAAGAACCTGACAGCCGGAGAGTTGGACAACGGCTACAAGATTCGTCGTGCAGCCATTGACCTCAATATCCCGCTGATAACCAATGCCCGTCTTGCCAGTGCTTTTATTAATGCTTTCTGTACGATGAGTATTGATGATATTGCTATCAAGAGTTGGGCGGAATATAAGTAATGTGCTGTCATGCTTTCGATAGTATGACAGCGTTCTGCTGAAATGAAAAAATGAAAAGGTCGTTCTTGTTATTCAGGAGCGACCTTTTTTATTTACTTACTGATTAATGTGCCAATTTTGGTATTAAATCGTATAGGTTATTAAAAACTTCATAAGAAAATCTTAGTAAACAGCTATCTTTATTGGAAATTCGTTCTATTTCTTGTAATATCATGCTGATTTTATAAATTAATAATAATAGTAAATTATGAGAAAAGACGGATTTACTGTATGTGTAAACAATTATGTGGAGTGCTTGCGCCGTGAGGGGCGCTATGCTACGGCACATGTTTATGAGAATGCGCTACGTTCTTTCACTGTGTTTTGTGGAACATCATGTGTGTCATTCAAACAAATTACTCGTGAAAACTTGAAGCGGTATAGTAATTACTTGCTGGCTTGCCGTTTGAAGCTTAACACTGTATCTACTTATATGCGGATGTTGCGCTGCATATACAATAAAGGGGTGGATACACATCAGGCTCCTTATGTGCATCGTTTGTTTCGGGATGTATTTACCGGAGTGGATACTCGCCAGAAAAAAGCCATTCCGGTGAACGAACTGCACACATTGCTTTACAAAGACCCGCAGTCCGAGAAATTGCGCCGGACACAGGCTATAGCCAATTTATTGTTTTTATTCAGTGGAATGCCTTTTGTCGATTTGGCTCATTTGGAAAAGTCAAACCTGGAAGGGAATATTCTGAAATACAATCGTACCAAGACAGGAACTCCTATGAGTGTGGAAGTATTGGAATCAGCGTCCGGTATTGTTTCCCGGCTTCGTAATTTCCACTCTTCGGTTCTTCCCGAATACCCTGATTATCTTTTTTATATATTGAGCGGTAAGAACAAGCGTGATGAAGAAGCGGCTTATAAAGAATATCAATCTACTTTGCGTTGTTTTAATAATGACCTGAAGAGTTTAGCCAAAAAATTGCATATTCATTCGGCTGTTACTTCTTATACATTCAGGCACTCTTGGGCTACTACTGCTAAATATAGGGGAGTTCCTATTGAAATGATAAGTGAATCGTTAGGGCACAAATCTATAAAAACAACACAAATCTATTTAAAAGGCTTTGATTTGAACGAACGAACAAAAGTAAATAAGTTAAATTATTCTTACGTTAAGAATTGTAAGGGGATTGTGTGAATTGTGTATTAAGTATCTGATATTTAGATATGTAATGCTGTTGTTACTTCTTAGGTAACGGAAATTATTCGGTGCAAATATAGACAAAATTGTTAATAGCGTACAAGCAAAATTCCTTTTTTTTCTCTTTTTATTTAAATATATAGCAAAAATGTATTCGAACATGAAATGTTTTTTTTCTCATGTTCAATGATTTCTATTGTCTGCACTGAAAGGAATCCTCTGTATATCAGGCAATATCTCCATAACTTTCCCTTTTTGTATGCATTTCTTCTTTTTTATTGTGCCTTGTTATCAGGTGTCTGTGTTTCCGTTACCTAAGAAGTAACAGAAATATAAGGGGTAAAAAAGTATGATTCTAAGAAAAGAAGGAACTTTAATTGCTGGGCCTAATATTGGGACAGGGGAAGGCGTAGCACACTCTAAACGCTGGTATGTAGCTCTCGTGCGTATGCACCATGAGAAGAAGGTAGCAGAACGTTTGGCAAAGATGGGGATTGAAAATTTCGTACCAGTCCAACAGGAAATACATCAATGGAGCGACCGCCGTAAAGTGGTTGAATCCGTACTACTTCCAATGATGGTATTTGTGCATGCAGATCCGAAAGAACGTAAAGAGGTTCTTTCCTTTTCTACAGTAAGTCGATATATGGTAATGCGTGGTGAGAGTAGTCCGACTGTAATACCTGATGAACAAATGGCTCGTTTTCGTTTTATGCTTGACTATTCGGAAGATGCAATTTGCATGAACAGCGCTCCTTTGGCACGTGGTGAGAAAGTACGTGTTGTCAAAGGGCCTTTGACAGGACTTGTTGGGGAACTTGTAATGGTGGATGGAAAAAGTAAAATAGCTGTCCGGTTAAACATGTTAGGATGTGCTTGTGCGGATATGCCGGCGGGATATGTAGAACCGATTGGAGAAAAGAATTAAGCCTAAAATACGATAATTTATTATGATGTATATTTATATTGGAGGTACTTTTTTACTTTCAGTACTGTTAGCTACTATTGTTATTCCAAGAATAATATTTATTTCTTATAAGAAACGTCTCTTTGACGTTCCTGATGCCCGTAAAGTACATAAGACTCCCGTTCCTCGTTTGGGCGGTCTGGCTTTTCTGCCTGTTATACTAATATCTTTGTGTGTTATTACAGGAATCCGTTATTATATGAATGAACCTGTTGCTCCCGTATGGTCGTCTTGTTTATTCATGCGTTATCTTTTCCTCGTTGCCGGCACAACATTGCTTTATCTTGTTGGAGTGGCGGATGACTTGGTGGGAGTAGGGTATCGGTATAAATTTGTAGTACAGATTCTTTCTGCCTCTTTTCTTCCACTTTCCGGTCTTTGGATTAACGATTTGGGCGGATTATTAGGGCTTCATGCCATCCCTGCATTTATAGGTATGCCTCTGACTGTTTTTCTTGTAGTCTATATTACGAATGCTATTAATTTGATAGACGGAATTGATGGTTTGGCTTCGGGGCTTACTTGTATTGCATTGGGATTGTTAATCATAGTCTGTGCATTTGTAGGGCAGTGGACTCATGCTCTTTTAGCTTCCGCTACTTTGGGAGTGGTCGCTACTTTCTATTATTATAATGTATTCAGCATATCAGGTCGAAAACTCTTTATGGGAGATGCCGGAAGTCTTACTCTCGGTTATATCCTTAGTTTTTTGATTCTTCATTTTTGGACACGGCAAGAGTCTTGGGATCCGTTTGAATTAAATCTGAATATGGTAACTATTTCTACGCTACTTATTCCTTTACTTGATGTAGTGCGTGTATTTTATTCTCGAGCAAAAGATGGTCGCAATCCTTTTTTGCCGGATAAGAATCATATTCATCATAAGTTATTGCGTACTGGAATTAGGGTGCGTACTGTGATGGTTACATTATTATTATTATCGCTCTTTCTAGTAGCAGCTAATTTTATATTGTCTTTTTATATAAATGCAACATTTATGTTGTTGTTTGATTTAGTGTTTTGGTGCGTATTACATATTATTATAAATCGTGCGATTGTAAAACATGAAAAGATAACTGGAAGAAAGTGGTACAAAACTTATCTGCATATTATATGATTGATAAACATATCCAAGTAGGTTAATTAAAATACAATAAACATGAAAGTATTAGTAACGGGTGGAGCCGGATTTATAGGTTCCAATCTGTGTGAGTATTTATTGTCACAAGGGCACAAAGTGCGTTGCTTAGATAATTTTGCTACGGGAAAATCGGAAAATATTTTGCCTTTGTTGGCAAATTATCCATCTACTTTTGAGTTAATGGTAGGTGACATTCGTAAAATGGATGATTGCTGTAAAGCTGTTGATGGTATGGAATACGTATTACATGAAGCCGCCTTAGGTTCTGTTCCGCGTTCTATAAAAGATCCGATAACGACGAATGATGTGAATATCGGTGGTTTTCTCAATATGTTGGTTGCTTCTCGTGATGCAGGGGTAAAGCGTTTTGTATTCGCAGCAAGTTCATCCACCTATGGTGATAGTAAATCTTTACCTAAAGTGGAGGATGTGATTGGTAAGCCATTGTCTCCTTATGCGATCACTAAATATGTAAATGAATTATATGCCGATGTTTTTACTAAGACATATGGTTTGGAATATATCGGATTGCGTTATTTCAATGTGTTTGGTCGTCGTCAAGATCCTTTTGGAGCGTATGCAGCGGTAATTCCTCTGTTTGTGAAGAAATTCATGGCACACGAAAGCCCGGTAATTAATGGTGATGGTGAATATAGTCGCGACTTTACCTATATTGACAATGTGATACAGATGAATTTGCTGGCTATAACTACCACTAATCCTAATGCTGTAAACCAAGTATATAACACTGCTTTTGGTGAACGCACTACATTAAATATGCTTGTAGGTTATTTGAAAGAATTTTTAAGTGAATATGACTCTGATATCTCTAATGTAGAAGTGGTTCACGGACCAAATAGACAGGGAGATATTCCACATTCTTTAGCCTGTATTGATAAGGCTAAGACCCTTCTCAACTATGAACCCCAATATAGTATGCGCGATGGCTTGAGAGAGGCTGTACGTTGGTATTGGAAAAATATTTAATAAATCAACAACAATAACATAAAGTAATGAATGAGATTAAAATTTGCGTAATCGGTCTTGGTTATGTTGGACTTCCTTTAGCCCGCCTTTTTTCGACAAAATATAGAACTGTCGGTTTTGATATGAATCAATCGCGTGTAGATGCTTTAATGGCTGGTCACGATGCTACGCTTGAAGTGTCCGATGAGTTATTACAATCGGCCCTAGCCAATGGCTTTATTTGTACGGCGGATATTGAAAAGATCAGGGATTGTAATTTTTATGTAGTTGCTGTTCCTACACCTGTAGATGAGAACAACAATCCGGATCTGACACCACTTTATAGTGCAAGTACTACAGTTGGTAAGGTTATTTCAAAAGGAGATATTGTTGTCTATGAATCTACAGTCTATCCTGGTGTGACAGAAGACGAGTGTATTCCTGTAGTCGAAAAAGTTTCAGGCTTGAAATTTAATGAGGATTTTTTTGCAGGTTATTCTCCTGAACGAATTAATCCGGGAGATAAATTGCATACGGTAGAGAAAATAAAGAAAGTAACTTCCGGTTCTACTTTAGAAATAGGAAAGAAAGTGAACGAGGTATATGCTTCCGTAATTCTTGCCGGAACACATCTTGCCCCCACAATAAAAGTAGCCGAAGCTGCCAAAGTGATAGAAAATTCACAGCGGGATATCAATATTGCTTTCGTGAACGAACTTTCTAAAATCTTTACCAAGATGAATATTGACACACTTGATGTGTTGGAAGCCGCTTCTACGAAGTGGAATTTTCTTCCATTCAAGCCAGGACTGGTAGGCGGTCATTGTATTGGTGTCGACCCTTACTATTTGGCACAATGTGCACAACGTTATGGCTATAATCCCGAAATAATTTTAGCTGGTCGTCGCATGAATGATGGTATGGGGGAATATGTCGCCACGCAAGTAGTGAAATTGATGTTAAAGAAAGGCATTCAAGTTTTAGATTCAAATATTCTCATTTTAGGCTTCACCTTCAAAGAAAACTGTCCGGACGTTCGTAATACGAAAATAGTTGATATTTACCGTGCATTGCAGGAATATAATGTTCATATCACCGTTTACGATCCGTGGGCCAATCCTGCCGTCGCAAAACGTGAATATGGCATTGAAATCACTAATACTCTTCCCTCTGACAAATTCGATACCGCAATTATGGCTGTTGCTCACCATAAGTTCAACGATTTGGATGTCACTGCTTTGCTTAAGGATAAACATATCATCTTTGATGTTAAAGGTATAATGAAGAAGGATTTAGTTGACGGAAGATTGTAACCTGTTATTGGATGCTACCTTGCACATGTAGGCAATAAGATTGTCGTTAGATTTAATTTAGTAACCTTTTGGTGTAAGAGGCTAATAGAAGTGTATGTTCTAAATGAAATAATAACCAATAGATATATGGATGTATAGAATGGATAATAATCAGAGAGATGTGTTATCGAGAAGCCGTAAGACTAAATTGAACATTATAGCTATGTTGGGAGTTAAAGGGGTTTCAATGCTTATAAGTTTTCTCTATGTACCTTTATTATTGCATAGCATGAGTTCTGAAAATTATGGAGTATGGTTAACTCTTACTTCTTTAGTTTCTTGGATTGTTATCTTTGATATAGGATTAGGAAATGGATTAAGAAACAAATTAGCTGAAGCGTTGGCACACAATGATGAGTTGTTAGGGCGAAAATATATCAGTACTGCTTATATTGTGATTTTTTCAGTGGTAATAGTTCTGATTTTAATATTTATTTTGCTCTATGAATACCTTCCTTGGGCTAGGATATTAAACGCATATGATACAAATGAAAAAGAATTGAATTTTCTAGTTTTAGTGGTTTTTGTATCATTCTGTTTTCAGTTTGTTTTTAGTCTGATTAATTCAATTTTATATGCTTTACAATTGCCGGCATTATCTTCGTTTATTTTTTTATTGGGACAATTGATTTCTTATGTTTTAGTATTTGTATTATCAAAGTTGTATTTAGTATCTTCATTATTTATATTAGGTTCAGTAGTATCAGTTATTCCACCATTAATACAATTAATATCTACATTTATAATATTCAAATTTAAGTTTAAGTCATTAACTCCTTCTTTTAAATACTTTGAATGGAATAAAGTCACGGATATATTGTCATTAGGTGTAAAATTTTTTATTATACAAATAATATCTATATTACTTTTTCAAACAAACAATTTAATCATAACGCACACTCTTGGAAATGATTATGTTGTACAATATAATATTGCATATAAATATATGCATATTATAGTAATGATATTTACTATTATAGCGACACCGTTATGGTCAGCAACAACCGAGGCATACATTAAAGGAGATATTTTATGGATTAAAAAGGTTCTTAAAAAAATGCGTCTTGTTACAATTTTAATGGCAATGGGTGGATTTTTGATGTTTCTTTTTTCTGATGTAGTATATAGAATATGGATTGGAGACTCTTCTGTTGAGATTTCTAGATGGACTACTTTTATATTATATATTTATGCAGTGGCAATGATGTTGTATGGCATGTATGGCTATATAATTAATGGGATTGGAAAACTATGGATTCAGATAATTATGACTGCATCATTGGCAATTCTATATATACCATTTGGGATTTTTGTTAGTCAATATTGGGGATTGAATGGATTGTTGGCTTTGTTCGCTATTATCCCATTGTGCAATTATTGTTGGGCGAGAGTACAATATCACAAATTGATGAAATCTAGCGCTACAGGGATATGGAACAAATAAAAATACGGAATGTTAGATTTCAATATTTTTTATTGGTGTATCTTGTAGCCATAACAGGATTTATGTCTTTCTTTGGATTGGCGAAAGCTATTTATTTATTAACTCCTATTGTTTTATATAAAACTTGGAAAGAGCACAGATATGTGCCCAATAATATATTTCGGATTATAGCTTTTATATTTGTTTGGTTTTTTATTCAGGGTCTTTGTCACCAAGGAGAATGGACTGTGTCGGTAACGCAGTCTATTAGGATGTTTACATTGGCTTTATGTGCGGTTTGGGTAATCAGAGATTTTAGAGTTCTGTTTCCCCGCTTGGTTTATTATATATCATTATGGAGTTTAATTCTTTGGCTGGGATGTATGGTTTTTCCCGGATTTCAAAGTGCATTGATAAATATTGCACATTATTTACCAGAGTTGCGCAGCGAAGAATTTTTGCAATATTCTTCAAATCCTAGTGAAAGTATATATATATATACTATTAATACAGCGGGCTCTATTAGAAATAGCGGGCCTTTTTGGGAACCGGGGATGTTTACGGTTTTTATAACTATTGCTTTGGCTATAAACCTATTTAATAGAGTTTCTTTGTTTAATATTCAAAATGTTATACTGCTTTTAGCGAATATTACAACTTTTTCTACCACAGGATATGTTGCTACTCTTATACTTTTAGCCTTTTATACTTTTATAGGACAACAAGTCACGGCGTTAAAGCTACTTCTTTTTATATGTATTCCTTTGGTGGTTTGGCGAGTTATATCGTTAGAGTTTATACAAGAAAAGATAGTAAATCAGATGAGTCAAACGAATGTTTCTTTTTCTCGTTTTGGAGCTCTTTTTTATCATTGGGAAAAAATCAGGTTATCCCCTTTTATTGGATATGGAGCAAATGAATGGCCTACTACCGCTATGGATGTGATGATGGGTACTGGTCATGTCTCACCAAATGGAATATCAATAATTGCTGTTATATGGGGTATCCCGTTAGCCTTTGGCTACTTTTATTTCCTTTACAAAGGGTTAATGACTATGTTTTCTGAAGAAACAACAATAAAGGGAATTGCGATATTTATTGTTGTGTTAGCATTATCGTTTTCCCAGGATGTTACCAATAGAGATTTCTTTTATTTGTTAGTATTTTTTGGAGTAATATCATTTAGTCAGCAAAAATATGCAAAATGTATCATTAGATAGAATAGGTGTTCTTTGTTATTATACATTCCCAGAAGGAATGGCTGCTACAAATCGTATTATAGCATATAGTAAAGGGCTGAGGGAGAATGGGGTAGATGTTGATATTATCATTTTTCGTCCTAAATTAAAAGAGGCTTGTATTCCTCTCTCCGGTACAATATCTGGCATTAATTTCCATTATATGTATGAACGTGACACTAAATCGTCAACGTTAAAAAAGCTGTTTTACCATCGACCTTTATCTTTGTTTAAAACTGTAAAATATATATATAAACAAAATAAAGAACGGTCATTTGATTATATCTTTTTGAGCTTTGACGCTTTACATTTTATGACGTTTTTTGTATTATCATTGAGGCTCTTCGGAATACGTTTAGCATTTATTGGAGATGAGTATCCAATTCCTATAAGGGAACAATTAAAAGATAAATTACCGAGGTGGAAAATCTATAGTTACAAGATTATATTTTGGGGAATCAAAGTCCGAATTTTGATGACTAAAGCATTGAAAGATTACTTTAATAATGTAATTTCATTAAAACCTACGCACATTCTTCCAACTATAACAGATATTGATAGATTTAAGCGTGTAGATATAAAACGAAAAGACTTGAAAGTGCCCTATTTATGCTATATGGGGAATATGGAATTGGCTAAAGATAATGTTACAAATATTATTAAAGCTTTTAAGCTGGTTTGTGATATTTATCCTTCACTTGAATTGCATTTATATGGGATTCCGAAAAAGAATGATTGGAAAGTGTTAGAGTCTTTGGTAGAAGAATTAGAACTTACACATAAAGTGTTTTTTAAGGGACGTGTTGATTATAATATTGTTCCTGTTGTTCTTTCTCAAGCGAAGATTTTGGTGACATCCCAGCCTATAACTCGACGAGCGGAAGGTGGGTTTCCTACAAAATTAGGAGAATATCTTTTAAGTGGTGTTCCGACAATTGCTACTACTGTTGGTGAAATTGCACAATTTGTTTCTGATAAAAAGCATGTTTATTTGGTGCCTCCATGTGAACCACAAGCATATGCTGATAAAATAGGATATATAATGGAGCATTATGATGAAGCTCTGTCAGTTGCGTGTGAAGGTAGAAAGTTTATTCTAGAAAATTTTTCTAGCAAAAAAGTTGCAGGTGATTTAAAAATATTTTTAGAGAATAATTTATAATAAAACAATGTCAGTATTTAAAGACAAAGTCCTGTTAATTACAGGCGGTACAGGTTCATTTGGAAATGCTGTATTAAGACGTTTTTTGGACTCCGATATTAAAGAAATTCGTATTTTCAGTCGTGACGAGAAGAAGCAAGATGATATGCGTCATCGTTTGCAGAATCCCAAAGTCAAGTTTTATATCGGCAATGTACGTAACAAAGCATCTGTGGATATAGCTATGCGGGGGGTGGATTATGTATTTAGTGCTGCAGCCTTAAAACAAGTTCCTTCTTGTGAATTCTTTCCAATGGAGGCCACACGTACTAATGTGGAGGGTACGGAGAACGTGCTTCTTTCTGCTATTGAGCATGGTGTAAAAAATGTGGTGGTACTCTCTACCGATAAGGCTGCTTATCCTATCAATGCTATGGGTATCAGCAAAGCTCTGATGGAAAAGGTGGCAATAGCCAAAGGGCGCGAATTGGGAGAAGGAGCGCAGACTACTATCTGTTGCACTCGTTATGGCAATGTGATGGCAAGCCGGGGTTCAGTAATTCCATTGTGGGTTGAACAGATGATGGAAGATAAGCCTATTACCATAACTGACCCTAATATGACTCGGTTTATGATGACGTTAGATGATGCGGTAGATCTTGTGATATATGCATTCACTCATGGACATAATGGTGACCTTTTTGTACAGAAAGCTCCGGCTGCTACGCTTTCAACTTTAGCTGAAGCGTTGAAGCAAATCTATGTTAAGGTTGAACCGAAATATGGAGAAACTGAAGTAAAAGTGATTGGTACCCGCCATGGTGAGAAGTTGTACGAAACATTGGTGACTCGTGAAGAAATGGCTAAGGCAATAGACATGGGTAACTATTACCGTATTCCTTGTGATAACCGCGATTTGAACTATGATAAGTTTTTTACCGAAGGTAATGAAGATGTATCTAAGATTGAAGATTATCATAGTCACAATACTCGTCGTCTTGATGTAGAAGGCATGAAAGAGCAGTTGATGCGTCTTCGTTTTATCCAGGAAGATTTGGGTTTGATAGAACATGCTAAGGCAAAAGAAATTCGGAGTGAATAATACTGTCGGGTATAAATACATAAATCAATATGAATATATTAGTAACTGGTGCCAAAGGGTTTGTTGGGCGAAATTTGATATCTCAATTGCATAATATTCAGAGCGGAAAAGCGAAGAATTATCATTTGTCTGGTGAACAACTGAAAGTTTTTGAATATGATATCGATAGTGATCCTGCAGAATTGGAAGTCTATTGCAAGAATGCCGATTTTGTTTTTAATCTTGCCGGGATTAACCGTCCAAAAGACCAATCAGAATTTATGAAAGGGAATTTTGGTTTTGCTTCGGTTTTACTTGAAACTCTGAAAAAGTATAGGAATACATGTCCTGTGATGATTTCTTCATCTACACAGGCAGTCTTGGACAATCCTTACGGAGAGTCAAAACGTGCCGGCGAACAATTAATGTTTGATTATGCTAAAGAGACTGGAGCAAAAGTGTTAGTTTATCGTTTCCCGAACGTGTTTGGAAAATGGTGTAAACCAAACTATAACAGTGCAATAGCTACTTTTTGCAATAATATAGCCAATAATCTTCCCATCACTGTGAATGACCCATCTATCTTGATGCATTTGGTGTATATAGATGATGTAGTGAACGAACTGATAGGTGCATTGAGTGGCAACGAACACCGAAACGCTGATTATTGTCAAGTGCCTATAGTGCATGATATTACTCTTGGCGGTATAGTGGATTTGCTCTATTCATTCAAAGAAATGCCTAATAATCTTAGTATACCTAATATGGCAGATAGTTTTACTAAGAAGTTATATTCCACGTATCTCTCTTATTTGCCTAAAGAAAAATTTAGTTATCCATTGAGAATGAATGTGGATGCTCGTGGTAGTTTTACGGAGTTCATCCGTTCGGAAAGTGCCGGGCAATTCTCTATCAATATCTCCAATCCCGGAGTTACTAAAGGACAACATTGGCATCACACTAAGGTGGAGAAATTTGTAGTTGTAAGCGGACGAGGCTTAATTCAGTTCCGTGCAGTAGGTTCTGGCGAAGTAATCAATTTTGAGGTGAGCGGAGATAAGATGGAAGTGGTGGAGACGATTCCGGGTTATACCCATAACATTATCAATCGTTCGGAAACGGAAGATTTGGTTACATTGATATGGTGTAATGAGTGTTTTGATTCAAATTCTCCCGATACTTATTTCGAGGAGGTAGAACATAAAGCTTGAAAATAAAATGAAGGTTATAGATAAAAGACTATTGGATAATGTAACGGTTGAGGCTAAAGAAAGCCCTCGTTTGCGAATGAACTATAATTTGCATGACTCTCTTGATGCGAAGGCGCAACGTCTACTTAATGCGTTAGAACCGGGAACGGAATTGCCCATTCACCGTCATACACAGACTGCTGAAACCTATATAATTATTCGGGGACGCATGAATGTGCTCTTCTACAGTGATAAAAAGCAGTTGGTGGAAAAACAAGAACTTGATCCTTTGAAAGAGAAATATGGTGTACATATTCCAGCAGGACAATGGCACACATTGGAAGTATTGGAGAGTGGAACAATAATTTTTGAAGTGAAAGACGGTCCTTATGTTCCGTTTGTTCCCGAGAATATGATGGTTATATAAATATAAGTAAGCATCATGGTACTAAAAACTGATTATTCAGATATTCAGTTCGCCAATAACGGTAAACTGAAGTTACTCATTATTGTGGGCACTCGTCCTGAAATTATTCGATTGGCAGCGGTGATAAGTAAATGTCGACAATATTTCGATTGTCTTTTGGCACATACAGGTCAGAATTACGACTATAATTTAAATGGAGTATTCTTTCACGATTTAAAGCTAAAAGAACCGGATATTTATATGGATGCTGTAGGTGATGATCTCGGTTCGACAATGGGCAATATAATCAACGCATCTTACAAATTAATGGTACAGACGCAGCCTGATGCGGTATTGGTGTTGGGAGATACAAATTCTTGTTTATCTGTTATTGGCGCGAAACGTTTGCATATTCCTATTTTTCACATGGAAGCCGGAAACCGTTGCAAGGACGAGAATTTACCTGAAGAAACTAACCGTCGCATCGTTGATATCATAAGCGATGTGAATCTAGCTTATAGTGAACATGCACGTCGATATTTGGCAGATTGTGGTTTACCGAAAGAGCGTACTTATGTGACAGGTTCACCAATGGCAGAAGTCCTTCGTGATAACTTAGCAGAAATTAAGGGAAGCGACATTCATCAACGTCTTAGCTTGGAAAAGGGCAAGTATATCTTACTCTCAGCTCATCGTGAAGAAAACATTGATACAGAAAAGAATTTCATTTCGTTATTCAATGCTATTAATGCTATGGCGCAGAAGTACGATATGCCCGTCCTTTACTCATGCCATCCTCGCAGTCGTAAACGTTTGGCAGCAAGCGGATTTAAACTTGATGTACGTGTTATACAGCATGAACCGTTGGGATTTCATGATTACAACTGTCTTCAGATGAATGCCTTCGCTGTGGTGAGCGATAGCGGTACACTGCCTGAAGAAAGCAGTTTCTTTACCAGTATCGGTCATCCCTTTCCTGCAATCTGTATCCGTACCTCTACTGAACGCCCTGAATCCTTGGATAAAGCAGGGTTTGTATTGGCGGGTATTGAAGAGTACTCATTACTTCAATCAGTGGATACAGCAGTGGAATTGGTTCGGAACGGTGACTTTGGCTTACCCGTCCCCGATTATGCCGATGAGAATGTTAGTACAAAGGTTGTGAAAATTATTCAGAGCTATGTAAATGTAGTAAACAAGATGGTTTGGAGAAAATATTAAAATTCGATTTATGTCAAACTCATGCAGTTAAAGAATAAAATCTTCAATAGCTGCTTATAAGCATTAAACAATATGAACTTCATTAACAAGATTAACGCTCTTTATTGGAGAGTATTTAAAACGCCGGAAGCTTATGCTAAGCATTTAGGGGTTAAAGTTGGAAAAAATACTTTTATCTCTACCTTTCATTGGACTTCAGAACCTTATTTAATTGAAATTGGAGATTACGTGCGTATAGCTAAAGATGTCCGTTTTTTCACTCATGGGGGAATATGGTCGCAGAGAAAAAAGAATCCGGGCAAAGTACTTGAATATTTCGGAAAAATTAAAATAGGTAATTATTCTTATATAGGAGAGAACTGTTTGATAATGCCTGGGGTAACTATTGGTAATGATGTTATTATTGGTGCAGGAAGTGTAGTCACTAAATCTATACCGGACGGCGTAATGGTTGCTGGAAATCCGATACGTATCATAGGTAAAACGAATACTTTTGTGGAGCGCGTTGATTCTAAAAGAGTCATTAATCCTGAGGTCTTCTACAATTTAAAAGGAAATGACAGGCGGAAATATATTGAAAATTTGCCTGCTACTTCTTTTGTGAGAAAAAAAGAGTTGACAGCAGAGTGAACCATTTGTTCAATCAACAATGAATGAAAAATACCTATAATACAAGACTAAGGTACGGATGAAGAATATTGTAATAATCTCTTCGATGGGGTTATACTATGATAATAGTGCAGGTGTAGCTAGGATGAATAGCTATGTTTCGGCATTGTCGGAATGTGAAAATGTGAAATGTTACTTACTGTCAGAGAAATATCTTAATGGAAAAAGCGCTCTAGTGAAGATAGGCAACAATGCATTCACAACAGATAATTTAAATACAAACAATAAAACGGGATTAATTTCGTCTCTACGATTCATGAGATATGTCAAGAATATCACTTCATCATTCGATGGAGAAACTATCTATCTTTATTATCCTAATACCAAATTGATAACAGAAATAGTATTTCTTACGTATTTCAAAGTGTTTCGTAGAACATGTTGTTTTCGTGAAGCTAATGAGGTGAGAAAGTTTGATTCAAACCTAGAACAACTTCATGGTCTAAAAAAAGCTGTTTTTAGATTAAATTATTCATTAGTTGATAGACTTTCTAAGTACTATGATGGATTAGTCTGTATTTCCAAAAATATATCAGAATATTTTAGTCGCTATAATAAGAATAGTATTTTGATTCCTGCTTTGACGGATATTCAAGTTTGTGAGAAAGTGCATGTAGATTCGGATATACATGTATTTGTTTTTACGGGCAGCGTATCTATTGAGAAAGAAAACCTTGAAGAACTTTTCAAGGCTTTTGCTCTCTTTGATAATGTTTATACAAATTGGAAGCTTTTGCTCTATGGTGGAGTTAGTGGTTCTCAAAGAAAGAGATGCCAAAAGATTATTTCGCAACTAGGGATTGAAAATAAAGTAGAAATAAAAGGAACAATTCCACATAGTATGATTCCTTTGATTTTATCAAAAGCTGATTGCTTGTTGTTGTCTAGAAATAATAATCTACAAAACTATTATGGCTTTTCAACCAAATTGTCTGAATATGCATTGTCGGGTACGCCTATACTCATGACAGATACAGGAGTAGTTTCTGAGTATTTTAAGGATGAAGAAAATTGTTTAATGACAGATGGATATACTGCAGAAAATTTTTTTATAAAGTTGTGCCGTTTTGAAAATATGACTATTGAGGAACGCAAGAAAATAGGTGAAAATGCAAGAAATACTGCAATGAATAATTTTTATTGGAAAAATTATTCGGAAGTTTTAAATCATTTCTTATCGAAATAACAGCTAAATTTATGTTTAAG
Organism: Bacteroides congonensis; assembly: GCF_900130125.1. Lineage (GTDB taxonomy): Bacteria > Bacteroidota > Bacteroidia > Bacteroidales > Bacteroidaceae > Bacteroides > Bacteroides congonensis. Next base: position 972,049 of record NZ_FQXY01000009.1, on the reverse strand, counting down.
TATTTTACATTAAAACGGCTTTGGCAATATATGTGGTTGCTTTTATCTCATTTGCCAATGAGGGGACATTATCGTTGGTTTTTTCTAAAGATGGCCGGAGTGCAGTTCAAATCGAAAAAGCCAAAAAGAGTTTGTATATATGGCGGTGTGTTAATTGATACAATGCATCCGGAATATGTGCATATCGGTGATGGGGTAGCATTAACCTCTGGAGTAAAAATCCTTACTCATTATCTTGATCCCGGTAAACCGGGACGTCAATTCCGTCTTGGAGAGGTTCATATTGGAGACAATGTTATTTATAGGAATGAATGTGATTATCTGTAATTCAGTGACTATTGGGGAAGGTAGTATAATTGGTGCTGGCTCTGTGGTAACAAAGGATATTCCAGCCAATCAAGTATGGGCCGGTAATCCTGCACGATTTATTAAAGATAGAGTGTAGAATGAAGAAGATTGCAATATTCTCTCCGACTGTTAATGCAGGGGGATCGGAAAAACAAGCTTGTTTGCTGGCCAAGTGTCTTAGCGAACAAGGATGTTTTGTTACTTTTATCTCTTTCTATGGTTTGGAAAGCGCAGAACCTAAAAATATAGATATATTGAAATCCAATTCTTCAATAGAGATTTTTATTCCTACTGGTAGTCAATATGCAAAATTGAAAGCTGTTGTAAGAGTTTTTAAAGAGAGACAAATTGATTCACTATTCAATTATCTAACATTTTGTAATGTATTCGGGGCTATTATAGGAAGGATATGTGGAGTAAAGAAAATCTATGGCGGCATAAGGAGTTCAAGATTACCATTTAAGAAGAGGGTTTTAGAACGATTGATTCACAACTATCTGGCTGATTATACAATTTACAATAGCTATTCGGGGGCGAAATATTTCTCAGAATACGGTTTTAACAAAAAGAAAAATATCGTTATCCATAATTGCTTTGAAAATATATCTCCGCAAATAAGTAGAAAGGTTAAGGATATGCCTACGATAATTTCCGTTGGCAGATTTGTAGAGCCAAAGGATTATCTTACAGCTATAAAATCTGTAAAAAACTTGTCACAAAAAAATATTCCTTTTAGATATGTTATAGTGGGATATGGAAAACTTGAAACGCAAATTAGGGAATGGATTAAAAAATATTCTCTGCAAGATAACGTGGAAATTATCATTGCTCCCGATAATATTCCTGAGCTTTTAGAAAAAGCTGACGTATATCTTTCTACAAGTATATTTGAAGGAACAAGCAATTCTTTGCTTGAAGCATTAAATGCTTGCCTTCCTATCGTTGCCACTGATGTAGGAGATAACAAGCATATTGTCCATGATGGCCAAAATGGCTATTTGCATCATATAGGTGATAGCAATGGTATTGCTAGGTCGTTAGTTAAACTTTTGTCTACTCCATCTCTTAGGACTCAACTAGGCGATTATGGGTATCAACTTTTAGTAGATAGCTTTTCTAAAGAAAAATTTACCGAGAAGTATATGAAACTGCTGTAAAAGCATGTGTGTTTCAAACGGTTTATAGTTAACATTTCAGAAAATATGAAAATTGCATTTATTGGGGGGCGAGATATTCGTAAATTGGGTGGAATAGAATCTTACATGTATAATCTGGCAACAGAATTGGTAAGGAAAGGACATGAACCTATTGTATATTGCGAAAGCGACCATTGTTCGGTTGAGTGGATTAATGGGTTTAAGGTCATTTATCAAAAAGGTCCTAAAAGTATGTTTTTATGCAAACCTTTGCTTGGCTTAAAATCAACTATCAACGCAGTATTCAGGGAAAAACATATTGATGTCATTCATTACAATGCTTGGCCTCCGGCATTGTCAAGTCCCTTAGCATGTGTGTTTGGAATAAAATCTGTTATGCAAGGACATGGGCATGAATGGAAGAATACCAAATACAGCATGAAGCAGAAAAAAATTCTTCGGTTTATGGAATGGCTTTCGGCAAAAATGAATAAAAATGTGATAACGGTAAGTAATGCGCAAAGTGACTATTATAATAGGAATTACCGAAAAAATGTGGTTACAATTCCTACTGCCATTAATCCTCCGGCATTGGTTGAGGACAAAATGCAATTTCTAAATAAATATGGGCTGCTTCCTAAAAAATATTTTCTTGTGGTTGCACGTATTGTCCCCGTTAAGAATATAGATGTTTTGATTAATGCATTTATAAAGTCCAATCATAGTGATTACAAATTAGTGATAGCAGGAAATAATGATGCCAATCCGGAATATGTAAACTCTTTGAAATTATTAGCAAGTCAGTCGAATGATATTATTTTTACGGGAGCTGTATATGGAGAGGAAAAGACAGCTTTGATAGAGAACTCATATACATTTTGTATTCCGTCTACTAGCGAGGGACTGTCTGTTGCATTGTTAGAAGCAATGGGATTATCAGTGCCAATAATTGCATCCGACATTGAAGGTAACAGGGAAGTATTGCAGGATGATAAAGCGGTATGGGTAAGAGCGGAGAATGAACAAGATTTATGCAGTGCAATTGAATATAGTATAACTCATGAGATAGAAATATTCGCTTCTACTGAATTCAATAGAAATCTTATTTTGGAAAATTATACTTGGGAAAAAGTGACTGATAAATATGTTGACTATTTAACAGACCTCTTTTTCCATAGAAAATGATAGAAAATCTTACTGTGAATAAAAAAAGTAAATAGTAATAAATGAGATAAATAATATGAATAGAGTGTATAAACAACTACCGTTTGGGCTGATATTGTCTTTTTTATTGGTCGCATGTCAGTCGTATAAAAAAGTGCCTTATTTTCAAGATACGGAGATAATAGGACAAATAAATCAGCAAGAGACGATGTATGATGCTAAAATTATGCCCAAGGATTTGTTGACTATTGCAGTGTCATGTACCAGTCCGGAACTGGCGATGCCTTTTAACCTTGTTGTGGCTGGGACAACGAATGTCAGTGATGCCAATAGGTATATAACCTCTCAGCCGACTTTACAAACTTATCTGGTAAGTAATGATGGTACAATTGATTTTCCTGTATTAGGCGAATTGAAGCTTGGAGGCTTAACGAAAAAGGAAGCCGAACAAATGATTGTAGAAAAACTGAAACCTTACATTAAAGAGACTCCTATCGTTACTGTTCGCATGGTGAATTATAAAATATCCGTAATCGGAGAGGTAGCCCATCCCGGTACATTCACTATAAACAATGAAAAAGTGAATTTATTAGAAGCATTAGCAATGGCAGGTGATATGACTGTGCACGGACTTCGTGATAACGTGAAATTAATCCGTGAAGATGCCAATGGCAAACAACAGATCATCACCCTCGACCTTAATAAGGCGGAGACGATTCTTTCACCCTATTATTGGCTACAACAAAATGATATAGTCTACGTGACGCCCAATAAGGCAAAAGCCCGTAACTCTGACATTGGCAACAGCACAAGTCTTTGGTTCTCGGCTACTTCTATATTAGTATCATTAGCGAGTTTGTTAGTCACAATATTCAAATAAAAACACTATGATTGAGGAAAAAAACGAAAAACGCATTGAGGCGGACGAAGAACAAATCAATATTCAAGAGATCCTTTTCCGTTATCTGATTCATTGGCCGTGGTTTATTGTTTCGGTAGTGATATGTGTGATTCTTGCATGGATTTATATGTACACCACTACTCCTGTTTATAATATTTCTGCTACCGTTCTTATCAAGGATGAGGAGAAGGGTGGGGGAGCCAGTATGAGCTCCGAACTGGAGAAAATGGGACTCGACGGTTTTATGACCTCTTCGAAAAACATTGATAATGAAATCGAGGTATTGCGTTCCAAGTCTCTCGCCCGTGAGGTAGTAAATCAGTTAAATCTTTTCGTGACCTACAAAGATGAAGATGCTTTTCCTGCTAAAGAATTATATCGCACTTCACCGGTATTGGTCAGCCTGACACCTCAGGAAGCGGAAAAGCTTCCCAAAACGATGGAGGTGGATATGAGTCTTCTTTCTACAGGAGGTATGAATGTTTTGATTTCCATAGGCGATAAAGAGTATCAGAAACAATTCGATAAACTGCCGGCGGTGTTCCCTACTGATGAAGGTACGGTTGCTTTTTTTGAAAACAAGGATACGCTGGCACTGACCCATTTGAACGAAATGCCGAAAGAACGCCATATCAAAGCGTTTATAAACAGACCTTTATCTGTTGCGAGAGGATATACTAATGCCTTATCTATCGCCCCCACCTCCAAAACCACTTCCGTTGCCGTAATCTCATTGAAAAACTCGAATACGCAGCGGGGGAAGGATTTCATCAATAAGTTATTGGAAGTATATAACATCAACACCAATAACGATAAAAACGAAGTTGCCCAGAAAACGGCGGAGTTCATTGACGAGCGTATTAGCATAATTTCTAAAGAGCTTGGCAGCACGGAACAGGATTTGGAGAACTTCAAGCGGAGTGCCGGTATTACGGACCTGAGCAGCGAAGCGCAGATAGCCCTCACCGGTAATGCTGAATATGAGAAGAAACGCGTAGAAAACCAGACGCAGATTAATCTTGTGATGGATTTGCAACGCTATATGAAGGGAAACGAATATGAAGTACTTCCTACTAATGTAGGTTTGCAGGATGTCGGACTGGCGGGTGCAATAGATCGCTATAATGAGATGTTGGTAGAAAGGAAACGCCTGTTGCGCACATCAACGGAAAATAATCCGACGATTATAAACCTGAATACCAGTATTCGTGCGATGCGCAGCAATGTTCAGGCCACGCTTGATGCCACTTTGAAAGGACTACAGATTACGAGGGACGATTTAGCCCGTGAAACGAAGCGTTATACTCGTCGTATCAGTGATGCGCCGACTCAGGAACGTCAGTTTGTAAGCATCGCACGTCAGCAGGAAATCAAGGCGGGACTTTATCTGATGCTCCTTCAGAAACGTGAAGAGAATGCGATAACCTTGGCGGCTACGGCAAACAATGCTAAAACCATTGATGAAGCATTGGCGGACGAAAATCCGGTTTCTCCTAAAAAGATGATGATTTATTTGGCTGCTTTTGTTTTGGGAATGGGGCTTCCGGTAGGTATTATCTATCTGATTGGATTAACTAAGTTCAAGATTGAAGGTCGTGCTGATGTTGAAAAATTGACTTTGCTTCCTGTTGTCGGTGATATTCCATTAGCGGATGAAAAGACTGGTTCCATTGCTGTATTTGAGAATAAGAATAATCTCATGAGCGAGACTTTCCGAAATATCCGTACCAATCTTCAGTTTATGCTTGAGAGTGGTAAAAATGTGATTCTGGTGACTTCTACTATCAGTGGTGAAGGGAAGTCTTTTATATCAGCTAATTTAGCTATCAGCCTTTCTTTATTAGGGAAGAAGGTGGTGATTGTAGGACTTGATATTCGTAAACCGGGATTGAATAAAGTATTCAATATTTCTAAAAAGGATCATGGTATTACTCAGTTCTTGACTAATCCAACTACGAATCTGATGGACTTGGTACAACCTTCTGACATAAACAAGAATTTGTTTATACTTCCCGGTGGAACAGTTCCACCTAATCCGACAGAGTTATTGGCTCGTGACGGATTGGAGAAGGCTATCGAAACATTGAGAAAGAATTTTGATTATGTGATATTGGATACGGCACCGATCGGCATGGTAACCGATACTTTACTGATAGGACGTGCTGCTGATTTATCTGTATATGTATGTCGTGCCGATTACACCCGTAAGGCAGAGTTTACTCTCATTAATGAACTGGCTGAAAATAATAAATTGCCTAATCTCTGTATTGCTATTAATGGCTTGGATTTGAATAGGAGAAAATATGGCTATTACTATGGTTATGGTAAATATGGTAAGTATTATGGATATGGTAAACGTTACGGTTATGGTTACGGTTATGGCGAACAACATAACAGTGATAAATAATAGCTGAATAATAATTACTTTATTCTTTTCTTATTGTCTGTATTTTTTGTATCTTTATAGGATAATAAACAGAATATAAGATACAATGAATCAAACAAATTTTGTGGTGAAATGTTACGATAAGCACGAACTGGCACATATGTACTTTCCTGATTTAGAAATTAGTTTGGCAGTCAATAAACTCCGGCGTTGGATGCGTAGATGCGCGCCATTGATGATTGAAATTCAAGCAATGGATTTTCATCCGAAAACGAAAGCATTCACTGCAAGAGAAGTACGTCTTATCGCATACTACTTAGGAAATCCGGGAGAGTTATAGCCCGAAAAAAGATTAGTACTTTTAATACTTTACACAAAGTGAGATGAAATATGTAGGTCCCTAACTTCATGCTACACACATGAAGAACCCTACATTTTGTAGGTCAGGAAATGTACAGCGGTATGTTCCTGATCCACGCCCTCATGTCGGCGAAAAAGCCGGTGTGATTTCCTTTAATATCAACTGTCTGTGAAGATCGTTGATATTTTAAAATAATAATAATTGAATAAAATATGGAGACAAAAACGGGAGGCGGCATTTACGCTCTCTCCCGTTCCTGTTTCCTATAAATATGCTATATTTTGGAGTACTCTTTGCGGGCATCAAAAACAGGGCATGCTTTATGGATTGTTGCACTGAGCTGATAATGTCCCAGGATTTGCGCTTCCGGATATTGATGTTTGAGAATTGTCAATAAGTCAAGTAGCGCAAACCGTTGTGCCCGGGTTCTAGTGTCTGCCGGTTTGCCATTTTCGTCTAATCCGCCTTCATAGCATATCCCGATGCTGTGCCGGTTGAATCCTCTCACATGCGCACCGATTTCCGCTACCGGGCGACAGTGATGAAGTTCACCATTCCGGGTGATGTAAAAATGGTATCCGATATCTTTGAAACCACGTTGCAAATGACATTGCCGAAGTTGCTCCACAGTGAAGGGAGCATTGCAGCGCGTAGCGCTGCAATGAATCACTAACAATTTAATTTCCCGGGGAAGATAGCTTTCTTCTGTTTTTCCAGTCATAATTCTGCCGGATTAATGTCCCATACAGGACGTTACACCAATAGCTGAAATGATGGAAGTAGCAATAGTCACGATGAACTGAAGGATATTCTTCCAAAGTTGCTTTTTCATATAAATTTAATTTAAAGAATGAATAATGGATAGATTACATAATGGATTAAGCTGCCGGATCCGGAGTTTCACCATCGTCGCCTGAGCCGCCTTGGTTGCCACCACCGTCATCTGGTAACGGTTCATCGCCTGCATCGGGCTTGGCGTCACTTTTATACAGGGTGTAGTCCATTGTTTTACACAATTTGCGAAGGTCGCTTCCCGGATAGAAGAGCACTTTGCCTTTCTCGATACAGGATGCATTGAACTCTTTCACCGTTTCGGTGGGAATGCCGGTCTTGATACTCATACGGAAATTGCCGAGGTCACCCATTTGGACGATATTGCCCTCTTCCAATACGTTGACGATTTCGAGCAGGAATTCACCGATACAACCTTCCAGTTCTCCTTTGGAGTAGGAAGAACGTTCGGAAATACGCTTGCAGACTTCCTTGACGGTTACTTTGCGGCCACTGCGTGCTACGGCATAATACTTGGGAGCTTCGTCCGGTTTCAGCAGATTCTTACGGGGCATGATAATGTACTTTTGCATAATTCTTGATGTTTAAGTTTTTAAATTCAGTTGCTTGTCACTTGTAATCGATTACATTGCAAAGATACTATCTCCGGTTACCGGCAAGACGGGTATTGACGTTCACGGACGTTATGGAAACTGGAAAAATCATCGGGATGTTTGTTGCGAATCATCCCAATGATTGAAAACGAACTATGGGATGATTTTTTCAAACTTCCCATAGATTTTCGAGGCTTTCAAAATGACAAACTGACAAAAATGACAGATGTGACTATCTCACTTTATCTTTTCATAGACACCGTGTGAAACCTTATTGATTTTCACACCATTAAGAGCTTTCAGGAGACGTGCGACTTTACGAATATTGATATCGTATTTTGCGCCGACTCTCATGGCTTCGTCAGTCGTGAAAGTATCCGGCAGTTCTTTGTAGAAATTCCGTGTATTGTCCGGATTCTTTAAAGGTTGGAGTGAAGGAGAACCCATTGAGGATAATAACAGACGGCTATGTTCGTAGCAACACAATACTAGCCTGAGAGAGCGCTTGAAATCAATATCGTTGCAATAAATCTCCGGTGAGAGGTCATTTGCCTCGAACTGGCGGATACGTGTCTGAATCATACTGATACGCATTACCAGAAATGCATAACGTTTCACGACAGCCTGCAAATCATCATTGCCTTCCAGCGTTACTTCTTCCAGTAATCGGGAGAAGGTTTCGTTCAACAGTTTCCACTGGGAACGGCTTAGATGGAAAAGTACAGGATTTTTCAGGCAGAAATTGTAGAGCTCAAAGACCTGATGTGACAAAGGTTTAAAACGGTCTTCGAGAGAGACACAGTCATCACCCATTTCTTTCCAATGAGGAAAGCCACGGAAAGTATAGTAGAGGATACGGCTGGCAAGACCGTTTTCGGAACTGCTCAGCAAACCATTCAACTGTCCGGGAGTTCCGGTGAGGAGCAAGGCGAGCTTGGGATAGCGGATGTAGATTGGTACCAGTCCGTTGGCTTTGTAGGAAGAGTCGATATTCTCGTGCTCGAAAGCTTTGCGGAGCATGTCATCGAAGTTGCCGCAATCCAGGTGGTTGGCGGTGGAAAGCGTTTGTGCTTCGGTGTCGAAAATAATGCTTCCTTGTTCTCCGTTGTCCTGCATTTGAATTTGCATACGGGTATAGCTGGTAGTGGCGGGAATGATGAGCAATTTGAAAGGAGGTGCTGTTGGTTCTTCCGGTCGCGTATCGCCCGTTTTCTGTTTCCGGTTGCATTCGGCTTGCCAGGCGGAACGTTCCTGTTTGTATTTTTTCTGTTGTTGTTCGCTGGTGGTCAGGATATGACTATGTATCTCCTCCAGCAAATAACGTCCGACTTGTGCAATGCTCTTCCCGCTGCCGGCCGGAGAAATAATAATACTGAAGATATGAGTAGAATATTTTTTATGATTATAAATGCCGAATGTCTGCGGCAGGACAGAACTTAATGCCGTGACAATGGACAGGAATGAAATGTCACGTTCACGAATATCTTCGTCTTCGATGATACAGTCGTCCATGAGAGCAGGCAGATTTTCGAACAACTCATCGGGAAAAACCACTGTGTTTTTTCTTAATTCTTCTCCCTGCCAATAAGAATCGTCCGCTTCTTCGTTACTGGCGGGAGTACCATATGGCATTTTTGTCAGTTTGTCATTTTGAACCGGACGGGATGCAGTGGGCTTAGCCTCCGACTGCTGATTAATAACGCGCTCGTAGCCGGAGTGAAATGCGCTTTTTAATTCTCCGATGGGAAAATCTGTAAGCTCTGAATAGGTCGTGAGTTCACGTAATAGCGTTTCTTCCGGATAGTGACGGCGACAGGCTTCACAGGCCATTTTAAAGAGATGCGTGTGACGTTGTCCTTTAGTCAGCGGATAAAGGAAAATATAGGACGAAAGAAACTTTTCTACTTCTCCTTGGGGGAGATTTTGTAGAAATTCATAAGCGGTATCCGGTGTTTTGTTTTCTATCGGAAGAATACTGGCAGGACGGGCTTGCCCGACAGCCGGTTCTAATATGAAAGGTTGATACAGACCGGCAAGATAACCATTCGGCGAGTAGCTGAAGTAGCACAAGCGGCTTTCGTCCTTGCCGGTCGGGGACATGGTCGTAGTCCAGACAAATAATATTGCTGGGAAGGAGAAAATTTCTGATGGCATGTGCGCCGTTGAATGTTCCGGCAGGGGTGAAGCAGGGGAGTCGGCTTTTCAGCTTTTGCGCTGCTTCGTTGTCACCTTCTGTATGGTAACGACGAATGGTGTTGATGGTAGCGGCATAGATCGGATGGATACACATAGTGATAACTTCCAGAAAGGACATGACTTCCGGTCTTTTGGAATACACATTTTCATAAACGGAGACTTTGATTTCTTCAAGTAGTTTCATGAGAATTTAATTATAATGATACACTCTTTTTTATTCCGTTCGTTTGGAATAGCGGGAACAAAAGTAGTGGGAAGAAAGAATAGAAAGGTACCAACTGTTGGTACTCATTGGTGGATTACTTTTGTAATTCATTATTTATAATAGCAAACATTTAAAATAAAATAGGTAAAAAGTCATGGAAAAGGAATGTTACAATTTTGTGAGTAATGTAATGATAGCTTTGTTGGCAACCGACAAATTGAATACTTATGATTTTCTTACGGAAGAACTGGATATCTCCAGGCGCACAGTGAGCGATATGAAACAAGGGAAAGATATACGTATCTATTATTATATAATAACCATCAATTTTCTGATGGATGAAATTCATCTGCATGCTTCGCTGGCGGAGCTTCTTAAACAAATAAGGATCACTTTGGAGGAAAATAAGGATTTAGTGATAGGAACCATACCCCATAAGAGACAAGGGAGAAAGTGTGTACCCGAAGAGTGGGTGGAAGTGTTGAAATGGGAAAATGTATGATTTGTTCTGTTTTCCTTGCGAAATTGGACATTTTGGAGTAAATTGCGCAATTATTTTTAAAATTGGAGAATAACAGGTATGGATAATCATGTCGTAATAATGGCTGGTGGCATTGGCAGCCGTTTTTGGCCGATGAGTACACCGGAATGTCCGAAACAATTTATTGATGTAATGGGGTGTGGACGGTCGCTGATTCAGTTGACTGCCGACCGTTTTGACGGTGTTTGCCCGAAGGAAAATATGTGGGTGGTAACTTCTGAAAAATATATAGATATTGTTCGGGAGCAGTTGCCGGAGATGCCGGAGAGTAATATTTTGGCGGAACCTTGTGCACGGAACACGGCGCCTTGCATTGCTTATGCCTGCTGGAAAATTAAAAAGAAACATCCGAATGCAAATATCGTGGTAACTCCTTCGGATGCACTGGTTATTGATACGGGGGAATTCCGCCGGGTGGTAGAGAAGGCGCTTCGTTTTACGAATGATAGCAGTGCTATTGTTACCCTAGGTATCAGACCGACTCGTCCGGAAACAGGATATGGATATATCGCTGCCGGAGAGCAGATAATGACGGACAAGGAGATTTTTACGGTGGATGCATTCAAGGAAAAACCGGATAAAGAAACTGCGGAGAAGTACTTGGCAGAAGGTAATTTCTTTTGGAATGCCGGAATCTTTGTGTGGAATGTACGTACCATCACTTCAGTGATGCGTGTATATGCTCCGGGCATTGCACAGATTTTCGACCGTATCTTCCCGGATTTCTATACGGAGAAAGAAAGTGAAACGATAAAGAAACTGTTCCCGACTTGCGAAAGCATTTCTATTGACTACGCAGTGATGGAGAAAGCGCAGGAAATCTATGTACTGCCCGCTTCATTCGGTTGGTCGGATTTGGGTACATGGGGAGCTTTGCGCGGGCTCTTGCCACAGGATAAATCGGGAAATGCTACGGTAGGAACTGATATTCGTCTGTATGACAGTAAGAACTGCATTGTGCACGCCAGTGAAGAAAAACGGGTGGTAGTGCAAGGGCTGGACGGATACATCATTGCCGAAAAAGATAATACGTTGCTGATTTGCAAATTGGAAGAGGAACAACGTATCAAGGAATTCTCGAAATAATTTATTATATATTAATTGAGAAACGGAATAAATCAGTGAAATATAACTGGTTTATTCCGTTTTTTTGTATTTTTAGAATTCATATTATTAGTAATAAATAGTTTCGTATGAAAAGAATGATTTTCAGTTTCTCCTTTTTGTTGTTTGTATCGAGTATGTATGCGCAAATTACGTTGGAAGAATGTCAACGGAAAACGCAGGGGAATTATCCGCTGGTACATCAATATGGCTTGGTGGAGAAAACAAAGGAATATAGTCTGGAAAATGCGGCCAGGGGATATTTACCTCAATTGGCTCTTTCGGCGAAAGCTTCTTATCAGAGTGAAGTGACGGAAATCCCCGTGAAAATTCCCGGAGTGGATATAAAAGGTTTACCCAAAGACCAGTATCAGGTTGTGTTGGAATTGCAACAGAAAATCTGGGATGGTGGCGGAATCCGTATGCAGAAGAAGCAGACAACGGCGGAGGCTGAAATAGAGAAGGAAAGACTGAATGTGGATATGTATGCACTGAACAGTCGTGTGAATGATTTGTATTTCGGAATCCTGTTGCTGGATGAGCAGTTGCGACAAAATGCATTGTTGCAGGATGAACTGGAACGGAATTATCGTCAGATTACTGCTTATGTAGAAAATGGAATAGCCAATCTGGCGGATTTGGATGCAGTGAAAGTGGAGCAACTGAATACCCGTCAGAAGAGGGTGGATCTTGTTTCGTCGCGTGTCGCGTATTTGAAAATGCTTTCGCTGTTGGTGGGAGAAGAATTGTCGCAGGAGACTACGTTGGAGAAACCTGTTCCACAGAATGAGGTTTCGGCTGTCAGTGAAATACGCCGGCCGGAATTGTCTTTGTTTGATGCACAGGGAGCCGGATTGCAAGTACAGGAGAAAGCACTCAATGTGCGCCATCTTCCGCAATTCGGATTGTTCGTGCAGGGGGCTTATGGGAATCCGGGGTTGAATATGTTGAAAAACGAATTTTCTCCTTATTATATTGCGGGTGTACGGCTTTCGTGGAATTTCGGTAGCTTGTATACGTTGAAGAATGACCGGCGGGTGATTGAAAACAAGCGTCAGCAATTGGACAATAACCGGGATGTGTTTCTTTTCAATACGCGGTTACAAATGACACAGCAGGATCAGGCAATCCGTTCGTTGGAGAAACAGATGCAGGATGATAATGAAATTATCCGTTTGCGTACCAATATCCGCAAAGCGGCTGAGGCAAAAGTGGCTAATGGTACATTGACCGTGACCGAGATGCTTCGGGAACTGACTAATGAAAGCCTGGCACGTCAGTCGAAAGCCCTGCATGAGATTCAGCGGTTGATGGGTATTTATCAATTGAAATATACTACGAATTATTAAAATAACTTCTCAGGATATGAAAGGAATAACAAAGATAGGAATGTGGGGGATGGCATTGGTAATGTTATCCGCCTGTGGAAACGGAACGCCTGATTATGACGCTACCGGTACGTTTGAAGCAACGGAAGTCATTGTTTCTGCCGAAGCTGCCGGAAAATTGCTGAAACTGGATATAGAGGAAGGGACAAGGTTAAAAGCAGGTGAGGAAGTGGGATTGGTCGATACGGTACAGTTATATCTGAAGAAGTTGCAACTGGAAGCCAGTATGAAATCTGTGGAAAGTCAGCGTCCGGATCTTGCCAAACAGATTGCCGCTACCAAACAGCAGATTGCTACGGCCGAACGTGAAAAGAAGCGGGTGGAGAACTTGCTTGCTGCGGGTGCGGCCAATCAGAAACAGTTGGACGACTGGGATGCACAAGTCAAATTGCTCGAAAGACAGCTTGCAGCACAGGAATCATCATTGCTGAACAGTACGAACAGTCTGACGGAACAGGGAAATTCAGTAGCCATACAAGTGGCGCAGGTGGAAGACCAGTTGGATAAATGCCACATTCAGTCGCCTATTGAAGGTACGGTGCTGGCAAAATATGCGGAAGCCGGTGAACTGGCATCTGTCGGCAGACCGTTGTTTAAGGTGGCGGAAACGGATGGAATGTACCTGCGGGCTTATATCACTTCCGAACAGTTGTCACAGGTGAAGTTGGGAGATAAGGTGACTGTTTATGCCGATTATGGAAATTCGGAGCAGAAGGCCTATCCGGGTGTGATTACTTGGATTTCCGACCGTTCGGAATTTACCCCCAAGACTATTCTGACAAAAAATGAACGTGCTAATTTGGTCTATGCGGTGAAGATAGCTGTGAAGAATGATGGAGCGCTGAAGATAGGCATGTATGGTGGAGTGAAAATGAAAGTTGGGAATTAAAAAGAGGAAATTCAGATGAAAGGGGCGGATGGAAGAGAACCCATAGTGGTGGTGGAAGAAGTCAGCAAAAGTTATGGAAAGGTGGAAGCGCTGAAAGGAGTTTCTTTTGCAGTGGAGCAGGGAGAAATCTTCGGGCTGATTGGGCCTGACGGTGCGGGAAAGAGTACCTTGTTTCGTATCCTGACTACTCTATTGCTGGCTGATAAGGGTACGGCAACTGTCGGCGGACTGGATGTAGATTCAGACTACAAGCAGATTCGTACGCGGGTAGGATATATGCCCGGTCGCTTTTCGCTCTATCAGGATCTCTCGGTGGAAGAAAACCTGGAGTTTTTCGCTACGGTATTCCATACGACTATTCAGGAAAATTATGATTTAATCAAGGATATTTATCAGCAGATAGAACCGTTCAAGAAGAGAAGGGCAGGTGCTTTGTCGGGTGGTATGAAACAGAAACTGGCATTAAGTTGCGCGTTGATTCATAAACCGGATATTTTATTTTTGGATGAACCTACTACCGGTGTAGATCCTGTGTCGCGTAAAGAGTTCTGGCAAATGCTCAGGAATTTAAGGCTGCAGGGAATTACGATTATCGTTTCAACTCCTATTATGGACGAAGCCCGTCAGTGTGACCGGATTGCTTTCATCAATCATGGACAGATTCATGGCATTGACACACCTGAACGTATTCTCCGACGATTCGCTTCTATCCTTTGTCCGCCTTCGTTGGAACGGGAGGAAGTACGGCATGAGGCGACGCCTGTGATTGAAGTAGACCAGCTGACAAAATGTTTCGGGAACTTTATGGCAGTAGACCATATATCCTTTCAGGTGAACCGCGGAGAAATCTTTGGCTTTCTGGGTGCTAACGGAGCAGGGAAGACAACCGCTATGCGTATGCTTTGCGGATTGAGCAAGCCGACATCGGGTGTAGGGAAAATTGCGGGATATGACATTTTCCGGGAAGCTGAACAGGTGAAGAAGCATATCGGATACATGAGTCAGAAGTTCTCTTTATATGAAGATTTGAAAGTCTGGGAGAATATCCGCCTGTTTGCCGGAATCTATGGAATGGAAGAACAGGAGATAGAACGAAAGACGGAAGAACTGTTGGAACGTTTGGGGTTCTCTGACGAACGGGATACTTTAGTGAAAAGCCTGCCTTTGGGGTGGAAACAGAAACTGGCTTTTTCGGTTTCAATCTTTCACGAACCAAGAATCGTCTTTCTGGATGAACCTACCGGTGGAGTGGATCCTGCTACGCGAAGGCAGTTTTGGGAGTTGATTTATCAGGCTGCCGACCAGGGAATCACAGTATTTGTGACTACGCATTATATGGATGAGGCGGAATACTGTAACCGGATTTCTATCATGGTGGACGGGCAGATTAAAGCGCTTGATACACCTGTTCGTCTGAAGCAGCAGTTCGGAGTGGAAACGATGGATGATGTTTTCCAAAAATTAGCCCGCGATGCGGTGCGTAAAGCAGATTGATTATGAGACAGTTTATAGCTTTTGTAAAGAAAGAGTTTTATCATATTTTTCGTGACCGACGAACGATGCTGATTCTGTTGGGGATGCCCGTGATACAGATTATCTTGTTTGGTTTCGCCATCAGCACGGAAGTCAGGAATGTTCGGTTGGCGGTGCTCGATCCTTCGAATGATATGGTGACACGGAAAATCATTGATCGTCTGGATGCCAGTGAGTACTTTACTGTTACCGCCCGTTTTCATTCGCCGCAGGAGATGGAGGCTGCCTTTCTGAAAAGTGAGGTCGATATGGCAATCGTTTTCGGTAAACGTTTTATGGACGGGCTTTATGCGGGCGATGCCCGTGTGCAGTTGATTGTAGATGCGACGGATCCGAATATGTCGACTTCGCAGGTAAATTATGCGACCGGAATTATTTCTATGGTGGGGCAGGAGATGTTGCCACCGAATGTTTCGGCTGCCCGTCTGATTCCTGACATCAAACTGCTGTATAATCCTCAGATGAAGAGCGCTTATAATTTTGTGCCCGGAGTGATGGGACTGATTCTGATGCTGATTTGTGCCATGATGACTTCTATTTCTATTGTTCGCGAGAAAGAAACGGGTACGATGGAGGTGCTGTTGGTTTCGCCCGTGAAGCCATTATTCATTATTTTGGCAAAAGCTGTACCTTATTTTGTTTTGTCATTTGTCAATCTGATAACGATTCTGCTGCTTTCGGTCTTTGTACTTGATGTTCCGGTGATGGGAAGTTTGTTTTGGTTGATAACGGTGTCTTTGTTGTTTATCTTCGTATCCCTGGCTTTGGGATTGCTGATTTCATCGGTCACACAGACACAGGTTGCCGCTATGTTGGTATCGGGTTTGATGCTGATGATGCCCACGATGCTTTTGTCGGGGATGATTTTCCCTGTTGAGAGTATGCCGTTGATACTTCAGTGGATTTCAGATATACTTCCGGCACGTTGGTATATCCAGGCGGTACGGAAGTTGATGATTGAGGGTGTTCCGGTTCTATTTGTAGTGAAGGAGATTGGTATTTTATTGTTGATGGCGACGGTGCTTATAACGGTCAGCTTCAAGAAATTCAAGTACCGGTTGGAATAATAATGGGCTAAATGGAGAATTATTTATGATAAAGTTCCTGATAGAAAAAGAGTTTAAACAGTTGCTCCGCAATTCGTTTCTGCCGAAATTGATTCTTGTGTTTCCATGCATGATTATGCTGCTGATGCCTTGGGCTGTGAACTTGGAAATCAAGAATATCCAGTTGAATATAGTGGATAATGACCATTCGGCTATCTCTCAACGATTAGTAAATAAAATTGCCGCTTCCACTTATTTTCGTTTGGTGGAAGTGCCGGCTTCTTATGAAGAAGGTCTCCGGAATATTGAAACCGGAACGGCGGATATTGTAATGGAGATTCCGGGGCATCTGGAACGGGATTGGATGAATGGTGAAGATGCTCATATCTTAATTGCTGCCAATGCGGTGAATGGGACGAAGGGGGGACTTGGAAGTTCTTACTTGGCTTCTATAGTTAATGATTATGCTGCCGAATTGCGTTCGGAACGTCCTGAAGCTGCTGCTGTTTCCGGTGCTTTTCCTTCTATCCGCATTGATACTCAGGGATTGTTTAATCCGAATTTGAATTATAAGCTATACATGATTCCGGCATTGATGGTTATGTTGCTGACATTGATTTGCGGATTTCTGCCTGCCTTGAATGTGGTTAGCGAAAAGGAGGTGGGGACGATTGAACAAATCAATGTAACACCGGTTCCGAAGTTCATTTTTATTATAGCCAAACTGCTGCCTTACTGGTTGATTGGGTTCATAGTACTGACTTTATGTTTCCTGTTGGCATGGCTGATTTATGGCATAGTGCCTGTCGGGCATTTTGCAGTGATTTACTTCTTTGCGGTTCTTTTTGTATTGGTGATGTCCGGTTTCGGACTTGTTATTTCCAATTATTCAACTACGATGCAGCAGTCGATGTTTGTGATGTGGTTCTGTCTGTTGATTCTGATATTGATGAGCGGGTTGTTCACTCCGATCAGCAGTATGCCGGAATGGGCACAATGGATTACCATGTTGAATCCCTTGCGTTATTTTATGGAAGTGATGCGGATGGTATATCTCAAAGGAAGCGGGTTCTTTGATTTATTGCCACAGTTGGGAATATTGCTGTTCTTTGCAGTTGTGTTTAATAGTTGGGCGGTGGTTAGTTACCGGAAGAATCAATAAAGGATATACCTGTAAGTATATAAAAAGACAGCTCGTTTTCCATCTATCGGAAAGAGCTGTCTTTATTTTTTCTATCACCGTTTCCGGTGATAAGTTGGTTACTGTATTATTTTATTTCAATTTGTCTATTGGGCTTCTTCACTTCTTCTTCAGAGAGTTTGGGAAGTTCAATATTCAGAACGCCATTATCTACGGATGCGGCAATTTTTTCTTTGTCTACATTATCCGGTAGAATCATTGTCTGCTGGAACTTGGAGTATGAGAATTCACGGCGCAGATAGCGACCATCTTTCTTCTCCTCTTTGTTTTCAGTCTTCTTCTCCATGCTGATGACGAGGTTGTTGTCTTCATCAATGCGGACATTGAAATCATCCTTCGTCATGCCCGGAGCAGCCAGTTCTACTTTGTATTCCTTTTCTGTTTCCAAAACATTAATTGCAGGTGCGGTAGCATTTGCTTTTACCATCCAATCGTTATCAAAGAAATCATTAAAGATACTTGGTAACCAACTTTGAGTTCTTCTAACAGGCATCATAATTTTAGTCTCCTATCTTTAAGTTAAACATTCAATTAATTCAATTTTGGACTTCGGAACTTTCACTTCCGGTGACAGGAATTATCCCGATTTTCACCGTCAGTTCTTGAACCGTCATTCACTCTTAAATATGCAAACCTCATGCCATAAGATTTTTGAGACTGAAATTGTCTATTTGTCATTTATATAATGCCAATTTTACTTGTTCGGTGACAAAATGTATCCTGTTTTTATTTATTTTATATAAGATAGATATTAATTTGATAATCTGCTTACTTCTTACCGATTAGTTTGAATCTTAGTCTAAGCGTCTGTCTTTCCTCATCATAATCATAACTGATGATTTTGAAGGTTCCCACTTCTGAAGTGTTGGATACGTGTAGTCCTATACAGGCACAAGCATCGTAATCTCCAATGCGAATGATACGAAGTGTTTCGCTGGCATCAGCAGGCAGTTTACTGAGGTCTACGATGTCTTTTGCCTGCTCATGCGTCATAAATTCAATGGTCACCGGCAAATTCTGACTGATAACTTCATTCACTTTATCTTCAACAGATTGTATCTGCTCCGCTGTAGGGCAAGATGAAAGAATATAATCGCACTTACTCTTTTTTCTTTCTATATGGGCATTACGGGAGCGCGGGCAACCAAAGGTCTTTACCATGGTAGCGTTAAGTAGATGCTCCGCTGTATGCATAGGTGCGATTGACACATCCTGAAATTTGGGGGCTGCTTGATTTATTTCCATAATAGACAAATTTTTATTGCTTTTAGACATAAGAACAAAAGAACATATTTTTTCTTATGCGTTATTTTTATGTTTATATTCTCTGAATTTTCTTTTTATTTCGATACGTTCACCACCAAAGTTTATTAATAAGCCGTGGTCTGTATTGGTAGCGGTTAAGTAATTTACTAATTGGGTTTCGTGTATAGGAAGAAGATGCTGTACCGCTTTAAGTTCAATGATTATTTCTCCTTCTACGATTATGTCTGCTCTGAATTCTCCTACAATTTCATTTTTGTAATATACATTTATAGGAGTTTCTGTATCTGCATGAATACCCTTTTCTTTTAATTCTATCATCAATGCTTTCTGATAAACATTTTCAAGAAAACCTGCTGCAAGGTGTGTTCTTACATTATAAGCACACTGGATAATAGCTTTTATCAAACTTTCTATTTCCATGTTTCTTTTTTGTTCTTATGTTCTTTTGTCTAAAAAATAAGATAATGTGTCTCATCTGTATTCCCGATTTGGATATAATTCCAATAGCACCGGTTGTTTCTATCCATTTTTGAGGTGAAAGAGTAAATGCATTTAGTCCTGCTTCCTTTCTAAACCCCTCGAATTCGAGGGGTTTAAATTTGGGGTTATACAATATCTCCCATAATCCTAAATATTCAATAGTCATTCTATTGCGTAGCCAATTAGCAATAACAGCGTTGGCATCTGTTGTCTTGTATTTAGCTATGTCAGTTAAGGAAATATAATCTGTATCGTTGATTTTTAAGATCGTAACGTCTGTTTTCTGAACTGTAATTTTTGTCATATTCTGATTTTTCAGTAAAGGTAAATCTATCTTTTGGAATAAAGAAACTTTTACATGCTTTTCTTGCCAATTATAATCTTTCCCCCTAAGAAATGGGGCTGTTTGTCTATTGCTAAATCAATAAACATTTTCACTCTTGCAAGTAATTCACGGATATTGGTCTTCAGTCCGGCATAGGCGTTCACGTCTTTGGCATTATAACCGATAGCATTTATTCCATTCTTTTCGGCTAGATAAATAGCACGTTCATTATGGAAGCGCTGGGAAATAATAGTCAGTTGATTTTGTCCGAATACCTCTTTGGCACGTATGACAGAGTCAAGCGTACGGAAGCCGGCATAATCTAAGTAGATAAACTTTTCGGGGATTCCTTTTTGCATGAGTGCCTTTTTCATTTCTTCCGGCTCATTGTAATCTTCTCTGCGATTGTCGCCGCTGATAAGGATATATTTTATTTTTCCTGCTTTGTATAGTTCGACAGCCGCGAGAATACGATAGTCGAAATATAGATTATTATTCCCATTCTTTAGTTTGGGAGAAGTGCCGAGTAGTAGTCCGACTTTATTCGTGGGGATAATGCTTGCTTCTGTATATATCTTGGAAGTTGTATGTTTTTTTATTGTTCTGTTACACACAATGATACAGGTAATACACAGAATAGTGAATATTAAGGCTATATAAAGCAATTTGCGTTTCATCTATTTTTTTTGTTTACAAAAATACCACTCTTTTTTAGGATTCCAAACCTATAGACATAAAAAAAGGAGCAACGCCTTGCTCCAACCTTTGTTAACCTTAAATCTAATACTATGAAAAACACATTGCAAAGATACGGACTTTTGCGATATCTGCAAATAATCCAAGAAAAAACGCATGTTATATAACATAGATTAAGAAAAATGAGTCTTGCCTTAACGGTTATTCGTCATTTAGCCACCTGTTTATAGAGATTTTTTTATCTTTGCACGAAATATCATATTACTAATACTTAATATAAACATGAATAAAAGAAGATTAGGCCAATGGTTATTGTTGGCCATTGTTTGTTTGAGTTTCCCGATAGGAGAAAGTTATGCACAAAAAAAGGATTTTGCAAATTTAGGCCGTTATTCAAAAGAAAATGCAGCTCTTCCGCAAGCGGCAAAGAAAGAGAAGAGAGTTGTTTTTATGGGGAACTCCATTACCGAAGGCTGGGTGCGGACTCATCCGGACTTTTTTAAATCGAACGGCTACATCGGTCGTGGAATCAGTGGACAAACTTCCTATCAGTTCCTGGTACGTTTCCGGGAAGATGTGATTAATCTTTCTCCGGCACTGGTCGTGATTAACGCCGGAACAAATGATGTTGCTGAAAATACGCAAGCTTATAATGAAGATTATACATTCGGGAATATTGTTTCTATGGTAGAGTTGGCCAAAGCAAACAAGATTAAAGTGATTCTGACTTCCGTATTACCTGCCGCCCAATTCAAATGGCGAATGGAAATAAAGGACGCTCCTCAAAAAATCAAATCATTAAATGACCGGATAGAAGCTTATGCAAAGGCTAACAAAATTCCGTATGTGAATTATTACCAGGCATTGGTTGTACCGGAGAATCAGGCTTTAAATCCTCAATATACAAAAGATGGAGTACATCCGACGGGTGAGGGATATGATGTTATGGAACCAATAATAAAGAAAGCGATTGAAAAAGCACTCTAAACGAGTTTGTTGATATTATAATGTAATCTATGAATGCTGCTTGATAATCATCTAAAATCAGGCAGTATTTTTTATGAAGTTATCCGTCGAAGAGTAGGGTAGCAGAGGTATGGACATAAAAAAAGGAGCAACGCCTTGCTCCAACCTTTGTTAACCTTAAATCTAATACTATGAAAAACACGTTGCAAAGATACGGACTTTCCGGATATCTGCAAATAATCAGTCTATGATTGGTGTTTTTATAACACTAATTAATAAAACGGCCGCTCTATTATAGATTTATTGATATTCAAGCTGTGGGATAGAAGAAAAACAGGGATTAGCTATCCCCATTTCTCTTTCATTAAATCTTCCAGTTTCAATAACTCGTCACGATATTGTGCAGCTTCGATAAATTCCAGTTTCTTGGCAGCTTCCTGCATCAGTTTGCGCGTACGTTCGATACTCTTTTCCATTTGCGGTTTGCTCATGTATTGTACTATCGGGTCGGCCGCTATATTGGGTGTAGCAGGTTCGATGTAAGCATGTCTTTCTTTCAGCAATTCATTAGCTTCAGAATTGGCATTGCCGAATACAGCCAGGTTTCTGGCCTTCTTGATCTGTTGCGGAGTAATACCGTTTGCTTCATTATAAGCCAACTGTTTCTCACGGCGACGATTCGTTTCGTCAATGGTCAGTTTCATGCTATCCGTCATCTTGTCGGCATACATGATAACTTTTCCGTTCACATTACGTGCGGCACGTCCTGCAGTCTGTGTCAGGGAGCGATGGGAGCGAAGGAATCCTTCCTTATCGGCGTCAAGAATAGCTACAAGCGATACTTCAGGAAGGTCTAGTCCCTCACGAAGCAGATTCACTCCGATGAGTACATCATAGATTCCTTGCCGGAGATCATCCATGATTTTGACGCGTTCAAGTGTATCGACATCGCTATGGATATAATTACATCTTACATTATTATTAAGAAGATATTCCGTCAACTCTTCCGCCATCCGTTTGGTCAGCGTAGTGACAAGTACACGTTCTTCTTTCTCGATCCGCAGTTGGATTTCTTCCATTAAATCATCAATCTGGTTAAGGCTCGGACGAACTTCAATAATAGGATCCAACAAACCGGTAGGACGAATTACCTGCTCCACAACAATACCTTCGGATTGGATTAATTCATAATCTGCGGGCGTGGCGCTGACGTAAATGACTTGTTTTGCCATCTCCTGAAACTCTTCAAATTTCAGAGGACGGTTATCCATGGCAGCAGGCAGGCGGAACCCATATTCCACAAGATTGATTTTACGCGCACGGTCGCCACCATACATGGCACGGACTTGTGGTATACTGACGTGACTTTCGTCAATTACAATCAGGAAATCATCCGGGAAGAAATCAAGCAGACAGTAAGGACGGGTACCTGCTGTGCGACCGTCGAAATAACGGGAATAATTTTCAATACCGGAACAATGCCCGAGTTCCCGAATCATTTCCATGTCGTAAGTAACCCGCTCATATAATCGTTTAGCTTCATACTCTTTGCCGATAGACTCAAAGAATGCCACTTGTTTGGTCAAGTCATCCTCTATTTCATGGATAGCACGGAGAGTCGCTTCCTTGGTAGTCATAAACAAGTTGGCCGGATAAATTTTATAAGCATCGAAAGGAGCGATAGTGGCACCTGTAACAGGATCTACCTCTTCTATGCCATCAATTTCATCTCCCCAGAAAGTGACGCGGAGCAGATTGTCCGTGTATGCCAGATAAACATCCACCGTATCACCTTTCACGCGGAAATTACCACGATTGAGATCAATATCGTTGCGTACATACAAGCTGTCCACCAAACGGCGGAGAAATACATTACGATCCATCATGCGTCCCCGTTCTATCTCAATTACATTTTTATAGAAGTCCGAAGGGTTTCCCATACCATAAATACAGGAAACGGAAGAAACCACTACCACATCTTTTCTTCCTGAGAGCAGGGCGGAAGTGGCGGCAAGACGAAGTTTGTCGATTTCGTCATTAATCATCAAGTCTTTTTCTATATATGTATCACT
Source organism: Bacteroides congonensis (assembly GCF_900130125.1). Taxonomy (GTDB): domain Bacteria; phylum Bacteroidota; class Bacteroidia; order Bacteroidales; family Bacteroidaceae; genus Bacteroides; species Bacteroides congonensis. Next base: position 948,460 of record NZ_FQXY01000009.1, on the reverse strand, counting down.
ACTTGGCAAATAGGCTTCCGGTTGGTAATAGTCATAATAAGAAACGTAATATTCCACCGCATTATTCGGAAAGAAGCCTTTAAACTCGCCATACAACTGTGCAGCCAGCGTTTTGTTATGGCTTAAGATCAATGTCGGTTTATTGATATTGGCAATTACATTGGCAATGGTAAATGTTTTTCCCGAGCCGGTGACTCCCAATAAAGTTTGTGCAGGAACTCCCTGAAGTACCCCTTCAGTAAGTTGCGCAATAGCTTCCGGCTGATCCCCGGTAGGCTTGTAAGCTGATGTTAGTTCAAAATTCATAGTTAATCCTAAAAAGTGGAGCAATATTCGGCAAAATAATCGAGATTACAAATCATTTTTCCAAATAAATCCTTTACTTTGCAACATATTAATATCAAAAAACAGATTCATACAACTAGTAATACCGGAAACACATGATTTGGAATGAGAGCATTGAGTGTATGGACCGCGAAAGTCTTCGCAAGATTCAAAGCATACGACTCAAGAAAATTGTAGATTACGTTTATCATAACACGCCCTTCTATCGGAAGAAGATGCAGGAAATGGGAGTTACTCCCGACGATATCAATAGCATAGATGATATTGTAAAACTGCCGTTTACCACGAAACATGATTTAAGAGATAATTATCCGTTCGGACTTTGTGCCGTGCCGATGAGTCAGATTGTACGCATCCACGCATCTTCCGGTACAACCGGAAAGCCGACGGTCGTTGGATATACCCGCAAGGACTTGTCCTCATGGGCGGAGTGTATATCCCGTGCTTTTACGGCTTACGGTGCAGGCCGTTCCGATATATTCCAGGTGTCTTACGGATACGGGCTTTTCACGGGGGGGCTGGGTGCGCATGCCGGAGCCGAAAATATCGGAGCTTCCGTTATTCCGATGTCCAGTGGCAATACCGAAAAACAGATAACCCTGATGCATGATTTCGGTTCTACGGTACTTTGCTGTACGCCGTCTTATGCACTCTATCTGGCGGATGCCATTAAAGATTCCGGTCTGCCGCGCGAAGATTTCAAACTGAAGGTAGGAGCTTTCGGTGCGGAGCCATGGACGGAACATATGCGCCATGAAATCGAGGAGAAACTCGGTATCAAAGCTTACGATATTTATGGTTTGAGTGAAATAGCCGGCCCCGGTGTCGGTTATGAATGTGAATGCCAACAGGGCACTCACTTGAATGAAGACCATTACTTCCCTGAAATTATTGATCCGAATACGTTGCAACCGGTAGAACCCGGACAAACAGGCGAATTGGTATTTACCCATCTGACGAAGGAAGGAATGCCGTTGCTTCGTTACCGTACGCGTGACTTGACCGCCTTGCATCACGATAAATGTTCCTGTGGCCGTACATTGGTACGTATGGATCGCATTTTGGGACGTAGTGACGATATGTTGATTATCCGCGGTGTGAACGTATTCCCGACACAGATTGAATCCGTTATCCTTGAAATGGCTGAATTCGAACCGCATTATCTGCTGATAGTAGATCGTGCAAACAATACCGACACCATGGAACTTCAGGTGGAAGTACGTCCTGAATTCTATTCTGACGAGATAAACAAGATGCTGGCCTTGAAGAAGAAACTGGCGGGACGTCTGCAAAGTGTGCTCGGACTGGGAGTCAACGTGAAACTGGTAGAGCCGCGCAGCATTGAACGTAGCGTAGGCAAAGCGAAACGAGTGATTGATAACAGAAAAATTTAATACCTGAACTTACATATAATACTTTACGATCATGGTAGCAAAACAACTTTCTATCTTTTTGGAAAATAAGTCAGGCCGTCTGACGGAAGTGACTGAAGTGCTGGCGAAGGAGAATATCAACCTTTCCGCCTTGTGCATCGCAGAAAATGCTGATTTCGGCATTTTGCGTGGAATAGTATCCGACCCGGATAGAGCATATAAAGCTTTGAAAGATAATCATTTTGCAGTGAATGTGACCGATGTGGTCGGCATTAGCTGCCCCAACATACCGGGCGCTTTGGCCAAGGTACTGGGATTTTTATCCGATGAAGGAGTCTTTATCGAATATATGTATTCGTTTGCCAATAACAATATCGCTAACGTAGTGATTCGTCCGAGCAATCTGGATAAATGTATCGAGGTGCTGAAAGACAAGAAAGTCGATCTGCTGGCGGCAAGCGACCTGTATAAACTGTAAATATAGCAACGTGGAAAAAATAGTGACGCTATCCGGTAAGGATACCGTCACTATATGATAACGATACCGTCACTATCCCGGGCATATACCGTCACTATTGTTTATTGACCCCGTTTACGGTTTATCACCCGCAATTCACCGTCATTTTCTCCCCTTTTGTCGATGTTTAACGCCTTTTATGTATTAAAAAACATAGATTAATTGCTAAATTCCCGGCGAATAAGTAACTTTGCGCATTATTTTAAATAGGATGAAGAAAAATATCATTATAACTTTGCTTGCGGCAGCCACTCTTACGTCATGTGGGGAGTATAATAAATTGCTGAAAAGCACCGATTACGAATACAAGTACGAAGCCGCCAAAAACTATTTTGCGAAAGGACAGTATAACCGTTCGGCTACTCTGTTGAATGAGTTAATCACCATTCTGAAAGGAACGGACAAGGCGGAAGAGTCTTTGTATATGCTGGGAATGAGCTACTATAATCAGAAAGATTATCAGACGGCCGCCCAGACATTTATCACCTATTTCAACACCTATCCACGTGGTACTTTCACTGAACTGGCACGTTTCCATGCAGGTAAGGCATTGTTCCTGGATACTCCGGAACCACGTTTGGATCAATCAAGCACTTATCAGGCTATCCAGCAGTTGCAGATGTTCATGGAATACTTTCCGAACAGCACAAAGAAGCAGGAAGCACAGGATATGATTTTCGCTTTGCAGGACAAGCTGGTGCTGAAAGAGCTTTATTCGGCCAGACTATACTATAACTTGGGTAATTACATGGGTAACAACTATGAGTCTTGTGTCATCACGGCACAGAATGCCCTGAAAGATTATCCTTATACAGATTATCGCGAAGAACTATCTATCTTGATTCTGCGTGCAAGACACGAGATGGCTATTTATAGTGTGGAAGACAAGAAGATGGATCGTTACCGTGAAACGGTTGATGAATATTATGCTTTTAAGAATGAATTCCCTGAAAGCAAGTACTTGAAAGAGGCTGAAAGAATATTCAATGAATCACAGAAAGTAATTAAAGACTAAATTTAAATAGATTTATGGACTACAAAAAGACGAATGCTCCTGTTACAACAGTAACTCGTGACATGATGGAACTCTGCTCTGATACAGGGAATGTTTATGAAACTGTTGCCATTATTGGTAAGCGTGCTAATCAGATCAGTGTGGAAATCAAAAGTGATCTTTCTAAGAAATTGGCAGAGTTTGCTTCTTATACCGATAACATGGAAGAGGTATTTGAAAACAGGGAGCAAATCGAAATTTCTCGTTACTATGAGAAATTGCCGAAACCGGACTTGATTGCTACGCAAGAATACATCGAAGGGAAAATATATTATAGGAATCCTGCTAAGGAAAAGGAAAAACTTCAGTAATCTATTTTCTGACGAAAAGATTGATAGTCAAGTAGTAAGTGGGATGATAATCCCTGCTCCTTATTGCTTGGCTATTATTGTTTAACTTAACTACTATAAGAAAACTTATGATTCAACGGATTCAAACAGTTTATTTACTGATTGTTGCAGGATTGCTGATTACGGCAATGTGCTTGCCGATGGGCTATTTTATTGATACAATGGGAGAGCATCCCTTTAAGGCTTTGGGAATGGGTGTAAACGGTGCTTTCCAGTCCACGTGGGGATTGTTTGGTATTTTGATGCTCAGCACCTTGGTGGCTGCCGCTACAATCTTCTTGTTTAAGAACCGTATGTTGCAGATTCGTATGACGATTTTCAATAGCCTGCTGTTGGTGGGTTATTACATCGCCTTCCTTGCTTTTTATTTTGCATTGAAGAATGACGCGAACTTGTTCCGTATTGGTTGGGCGCTATGCTTGCCGCTTATTTCTATTATCCTTAATATATTGGCGATTCGTGCTATCGGACGGGATGAAGTAATGGTAAAAGCCGCAGATAGATTGCGATAATTTGAGCATTCATATTTGATACAAAAAGCACCGCTTTAGTCATGCTAAAGCGGTGCTTTTTGACCTCTAAAGCGGTGCTTTATTTTTTCAAGTCAAATAAGTAAGTGAGCTTTATGGTAATCGTGCCATGTGCCGCACGTGCAAAATAATCTTTTTTCGTAGTGCTATAGAAATCGGACAGGGCAAAGTAATAACGTCCTTCCACAATGAAGCTACCTGCTTTCTTTGTTCTGAGTTCCACGCCGCCACCGCCGGCAATACCATAATCAAATTTATTCTGAATCTTGACGCCATATACTGCTTTCTGGGTATTTGACAAGTTATTCATGTCTATCCCGTCTATTGTTTCGGATTCACTTATCAGAAAGCCGATTTGAGGCCCTGCATGGACGAAGAACTGCAATCCTCTGTCTCGTCCGAAAGCAAGATGGGCGAGAAAGGGAATGTCGACATAAGTCATTTTGCGGGTATATGTCTTGGTGGGGTCTTTGGAAGTCACTTCATATCCGTTGGCATCCAATGATACAGTTTCGAATAACTGATCCCAACCTCGTTGCGAGACGTTCAGTTCGACCTGTGCACCGCAAATCATGGCAAAATACTTTTCGGAAATATATCGTGCTGTCAATCCGCCGGTAATACCCATCAGGCTATTTTGCTTGATGGTCGGAGTGAAAGAAGCGCTGTTCAGATTGACGCCGCCGTTGATACCCACAGAAAAATTATTTCGTGCTTCTCCGATTTGGGCAGTAGCAGGCAGAGTAAAACCTGTAAGCAGGAGTGCTGCGATCAAAAATGGTTTTATCTTTATCATTTTCGTATTATTCGAAGTCTAGTTTTACTAATTCAAAATTCTTAGTGAAACGTATGAAGAACACCTTCTTATTAATAAATCCCCCCCAGTTGTTCACACGCTGGAATTTGAATCCGGTCTGAATAGGAGTCAGATTCATTTTAGGCAGATTATTTTCAAGTTCCGAGCCATAGCGTGACAATCCTTTCAGGAAGAAGAAACCGGTATCAAATCCAAGCATAGCATAGTTTGGAAATTTACTTGTTAAATCCTTGCTGTACCATTTATGGTAGTTGTTGGTGAATTGCACAGCCGCCGGGAATAATGTATTTGTATAGAACGAAGAGTAGAAATATACATCCAGTTCAAAGAAACTATCTAAATGGTCTTTAGTGTAAATTTGCCATTCCGGATAGCCGAATAAGTGAATGTTTTGTTCGGGATTATCTCTGACCAGCAGAGTTAATTGTGGTAGTGCCTTGATCAGTAGCACATTCGTGCTTGATGTTGGAATAAAGATGTTTTCCTTGTCATTACGAAGTGCTGCCTTTAATGTCTCTTTCGTAGCGCTTTCGTTGACTGTCTGCATCGAGACTCCCTTGCTTTTCAGTTCCTGCTTCAAACCGCTGATAAATTCCGCTTTCTCCTTATCGGCAATTGCCGGCTCGATAAAGATAACGTGTGCATTAGGAAATTGACGGGTAAAATGCTCGTAAACTTCCGAATATAAATAGGATTGTGGCGTATTGATCTGATATACGGCAGGATTGTTGAATACTTCTTCACCTTTCTGTGAGAAAGGAATCACCAGACGGATATCATTCTTTTCTGCGAAATCAGATAAAGGTTTAATTTGGTTCTGATGCATCGGGCCAAAGATTACATCCATCTTCTTCATCTCGTTTTTGGCAAGAATCGTATTTAAGGTAGAAACATCTTTACCACTATCATATACATATAAATCGAGCGAAGTACCAGTGCGTTTCAGGCTATCTACTGCCATGAGGAATCCTTCGTAATATTCCACCATACGTTTGTCTTCCTGGAAAGGCAGCACTATTGCAGCTTTAATGGTAGACATCTCTTTGGGAGTCTCTTTGCTCTTACGGAAAAGTTCGCTGTTGCTCGGTGGAATAGCATAAGGATCTTCTTTTTGAGTAGGCTGTACGGTAGTTGCTGCCGGGTAGGGGATACAAAGGAACTGTCCTTTTTTCATTCCCTTTTTCAATTCGGGATTGGCGGCAATCAATTCCTGTTCGCTGATGCCATATTCACGGCTCACGCTGAAAATAGTTTCTTTGCGTTTCACCTTATGCATATCCTTGCATCTGGGAACCACAGGGCCTTGGATATTGCTTTGCTCAACCGGTGGTGTCTGCATGGCAACTTCCTTTTCCTCTTTCTGTGGAATCAGGATTACTTGTCCGATACGGAAATTCTCGGCACTTAAACCGGGATTGGCTTCACAAATATCTTTCGCGGATACATTATACATGGTTGTCAGTTTGTACAAAGTCTCTCCGGCTTGAATCGTATGGAAAGTTTCTCCTTTCTGGCTTTCTTTTCCTTTAGGAATCTTAATCGTTTGTCCGGCATAGATTTTCTCGTCGCAACCGGGATTCAAACGGATAATATCCGATGTAGTGACATTGTACATCTTGGAAATAGAGTATAAACTTTGTCCTTTTTCGATGGTATGCAAGAAATATGACTGGTTTTCCTGTGCATAACTGACGGCGTATGAAACGCTTATAAAAAGCAGAAATAAGAATATTCGGTTTATCGGTTTCATCAAATTATAACTATTGGTTCTTGAAATCAAGGAACAAAGGTACAAATAATGCCCTATATCTTCATAAGATTTGAGTTAAGAAAATAATATTGTGCTTTTTTAGGAGCATATTTCGGGCGGAAACATTAATTTTGCAACATTTATGGAAGATATGAATATGCAGGAAACAGAATATATCAACGTGTACGGTGCGCGCGTACACAATTTGAAGGATATTGATGCCGAGATTCCCCGCAACAGTCTGACTGTCATCACAGGACTAAGCGGAAGTGGTAAATCTTCTCTGGCTTTTGATACAATTTTTGCTGAAGGACAACGCCGCTATATCGAGACCTTTTCAGCGTATGCCCGCAATTTTCTGGGTAACCTGGAACGTCCGGACGTCGATAAGATAACAGGCTTGAGCCCGGTTATTTCCATTGAACAGAAAACAACGAATAAAAATCCCCGTTCTACCGTAGGGACAACGACCGAGATATACGATTATCTCCGTCTGCTCTACGCCCGTGCGGGAGTGGCTTATTCGTACCTGTCCGGTGAGGAAATGGTGAAATATACCGAAGAACAGATTCTGGACTTGATCCTGAAGGATTATAAGGGAAAGAAAATATATCTGCTTGCCCCGCTGGTTCGTGCCCGTAAGGGACATTACCGGGAACTGTTTGAGCAAATACGCAAAAAAGGATACTTATATGTACGTGTAGATGGTGAAGTGCGTGAAATAACGCATGGCATGAAACTCGACCGCTATAAGAACCATGATGTCGAAGTGGTTATCGATAAATTGGTGGTGACTGAAAAGGATGACCGACGCCTGAAACAGAGCGTGGCAACTGCCATGCGCCAAGGTGACGGCCTGATGATGATTCTGGATACCCAGTCGGAAAACATCCGTCATTACAGTAAACGTCTCATGTGTCCGGTCACCGGATTGTCATACCGTGAACCGGCTCCGCATAATTTCTCGTTCAACTCTCCACAAGGAGCGTGTCCGAAGTGTAAAGGACTGGGTGTAGTCAATCAGATTGATGTGGATAAAGTGATTCCCGACCGTGATCTTTCTATTTATGAAGGTGCAATAGCGCCTTTGGGAAAATATAAGAATGCCATGATTTTCTGGCAAATCGGAGCGCTGCTTGATAAGTACGACGCAACATTGAAAACTCCCGTAAAGGAATTACCCGATGATGCGATTGACGAAGTCCTGTATGGCTCTGACGAACGGATTAAAATCAAAAGTTCCCTGATCGGAACTTCCTCTGACTACTTCGTCACTTACGAAGGTGTGGTGAAGTATATCCAAATGTTACAGGAGAAAGACGCCTCTGCTACGGCACAGAAATGGGCGGAACAATTTGCTAAAACAACTGTTTGTCCCGAATGTAAAGGCGCCCGATTGAATAAGGAAGCGTTGCATTTCCGTATTCACGATAAGAATATCAACGAACTGGCCAATATGGACATCAACGAGTTATATGACTGGTTGATGAAAGTCGATGAGTTCCTTTCCGATAAACAGAAGAAAATTGCGGTGGAAATCCTGAAAGAGATCCGTACCCGTTTGAAGTTTCTGTTGGATGTCGGTTTGGACTACCTGGCGTTGAACCGTAGTTCTGTCAGCCTTTCCGGTGGAGAGAGCCAGCGTATCCGTTTGGCAACGCAAATCGGCTCCCAGTTGGTGAATGTACTTTATATTCTTGACGAGCCGAGTATCGGTCTGCATCAACGCGATAACCTGCGTCTTATCAATTCATTGAAAGAACTCCGTGACATGGGAAACTCCGTGATTGTAGTGGAACATGATAAAGATATGATGTTGGCTGCCGATTACGTTATTGATATGGGGCCGAAAGCCGGTCGCCTGGGTGGAGAAGTAGTCTTTGCCGGAACTCCGCAGGAGATGGTAAAGACCGACACAATGACTTCCCAATACCTGAATGGACAAATGAAGATAGAAGTTCCCGCCAAACGCAGAAAAGGAAACGGAAAATCTATTTGGCTGAAAGGGGCGAAAGGCAATAACCTGAAAAATGTTTCTGTCGAATTTCCATTGGGAAAACTGATTTGCGTAACGGGAGTATCGGGAAGTGGAAAGTCTACCTTAATTAATGAGACATTACAACCCATCCTTTCGCAGAAATTCTATCGTTCCTTGCAGGATCCTCTGGAATACGATTCTATTGAAGGATTGGAAAATATAGATAAAGTGGTCAACGTCGACCAGTCTCCACTGGGGCGTACCCCCCGTTCCAATCCTGCCACTTACACCGGTGTATTCTCGGATATCCGTAACCTGTTTGTCGGATTGCCGGAAGCGAAGATTCGCGGTTATAAACCGGGGCGTTTTTCCTTTAATGTTGCGGGTGGTCGTTGCGAAGCATGTACGGGGAATGGCTATAAGACTATTGAAATGAATTTCCTGCCGGATGTCTATGTGCCCTGTGAAGTCTGCCACGGCAAACGTTACAACCGGGAAACACTGGAAGTCCGTTTCAAAGGGAAATCCATAGCCGATGTACTGGATATGACAATCAATCGTGCCGTAGAATTCTTCGAGAACGTACCGCAAATCCTGAATAAAATCAAAGTCATACAGGATGTCGGACTGGGATATATCAAGTTAGGACAATCTTCCACCACTCTTTCCGGCGGCGAGAGTCAACGTGTGAAACTGGCAACGGAACTCTCCAAAAGAGATACTGGCAAGACCCTCTATATCCTGGACGAACCGACTACCGGACTCCATTTTGAAGATATACGTGTATTGATGGGCGTCCTGAACAAACTTGTAGACAAAGGTAACACGGTAATTGTGATCGAGCATAATCTGGACGTGATTAAAATGGCGGATTATATCATCGACATGGGGCCTGAAGGTGGTAAGGGCGGGGGAGAACTCCTTAGCTACGGAACACCCGAAGAAGTTGCGAAGAGCCCTAAAGGATATACACCTAAGTTTCTTCGCGAAGAACTGGGACTTTAATCGGAATCATAAAGTGCCAACTTGCCGGACAGTCTCCGGCGGGTTGGCACTTATCATAGTATACCTTATAAATACAACGAAAATGAAAATCAATAAAACGAATGCCGCACGGCTGCTGGACAAGGCGAAAATAGCTTATGAGCTAATTCCCTATGAAGTAGATGAAAATGACCTGAGCGCCGTTCACGTAGCAGCAAACTTAGGCGAGAACATAGAGCAAGTATTCAAAACGCTCGTTCTTCACGGTGACAAGAGCGGATATTTTGTCTGCGTCATCCCGGGCGAACACGAAGTCGATTTAAAATTGGCAGCCAAAGCTTCCGGTAACAAGAAATGCGATTTGATACCTGTGAAAGAACTTCTTCCACTTACCGGCTATATCCGGGGTGGTTGTTCTCCTATCGGCATGAAGAAACATTTTCCTACCTATATTCATGAAACTTGCCGGCAATTTCCGTATATCTATGTCAGTGCCGGAGTTCGGGGACTTCAGATAAAATTGGCTCCGGCAGATTTGATTCGCGAATCGCGGGCGGAAATTTGTCGTTTATTTGAGGAATAAATCCTATTATTTATAGAGCAAATATGACTGCATATTCTTTGAATGAATTAAAAAAAGTATATATTTGCAGAAAATATCAATTTTATTAATCTAATATTCTAGTTTATATGTTTGAAGGACAACCGAAAGGGCTATACGCTTTAGCCTTGGCTAACACGGGCGAACGTTTTGGCTACTACACGATGCTTGCTATCTTTACACTTTTCTTACAAGCGAAATTTGGTTACACAGCAGCAGAGACTTCTACAATTTTTGGTTCATTTCTGGCAGCAGTTTATTTTATGCCTCTTATTGGCGGTATCTTGGCTGACAAGTGTGGTTATGGTAAGATGGTGACGACCGGTATCGTTGTCATGTTTATCGGTTATCTGTTGCTGGCGATTCCTACGGCAGCGAGTCTCACCGGTAAGATGATGATGTTCGGTTCACTGTTTCTGATTGCTTGCGGAACAGGACTCTTTAAAGGAAACTTGCAGGTAATGGTAGGTAACCTCTATGATTCTCCGGAATATAGTTCAAAGCGCGACACTGCTTTCAGCTTATTCTATATGGCAATCAACGTAGGTGCTTTATTTGCTCCGACGGCTGCAACCAAAGTTACCAACTATATCTTAGGTGGTGCAGGATTTACTTATAACGCTCAAATTCCTTCATTGGCACATCAATTCCTTAACGGAACTATTACTCCGGAAGGAAACGCCGCCCTTAGCGGATTGCAGGCTGCGCAAGGCTTTGCCGGTGATACAGCCGCATTCTGTAATATCTATATTGAGAAACTGTCAGAAGCCTATAACTATGGTTTTGCCGTAGCCTGTATTTCTCTGATTATTTCAATGGCAATCTATGTGTGCTGCCGTTCCATGTTCAAACATGCGGATTATAACTCCAAGCAGGCTAAAGCTGTAAATAACAACAATAATGAACCGGAATTGACTCCGGCACAGACGAAAGAACGTATTGTTGCTTTGTTGCTTGTATTTGCTGTGGTTATCTTCTTCTGGATGGCATTCCATCAGAATGGTTTGACAATGACATTCTTTGCACGTGACTATACGACTCAATCCGTGACTGGACTTGATCGTCTTGGATTCGATGTATGGAATCTGGTTCTTGTCATTATTGCCGTTTATGGTGCATTCTCTCTTTTCCAGTCCAAAACAGGTCGTGGTAAAGCGATTGCAGGTGTTGCTGTGCTAGCTTCATTGGGTATATTGGCGTGGAGCTATTCTTCCATGGATTCAACCGTAGAAATCCTTCCTCAAATATTCCAGCAGTTCAATCCGTTCTTTGTAGTGGCTCTGACTCCGGTTTCTTTGGCTGTCTTTGGTTATTTGGCCAAGAGAAAGAAAGAACCTTCCGCACCCCGTAAAATCGGTATCGGTATGGTGATTGCAGCCTGTGGTTTCTTGATTCTGGCTGTTGGCTCTATGGGATTGCCTACTCCGAAAGAAGTGGAAACAGCAGGTATTAGCCCGGATGTCCTGGTTTCTCCCAACTGGTTGATCTCTACTTATCTCGTATTGACTTTTGCAGAGTTGTTGCTTTCTCCGATGGGTATTTCTTTCGTGTCGAAAGTAGCTCCTCCCAAGTATAAAGGTATGATGATGGGTGGCTGGTTCGTAGCTACGGCTATCGGTAACTATCTGGTTGCCATTATCGGTTATCTGTGGGGTGGCATGCAACTGTGGATGGTATGGAGTGTATTGATCGTATGCTGTCTGTTATCAGCCCTGTTCATCTTCTCTATCATGAAGAAACTTGAAAAAGTAGCTTAAAATAAATCTAGTAAATAATACCGGATTATAATCATAAGAAAAGGCTTGCAGAACACAATCTGCAAGCCTTTTCCATTAAATATCCAGTCCCATTATATAATCATTCATATAATAACCGTTACCAATTGGAAAATCCCCTTCCCGCAGTTTCCTCATTCCCATATGCTCATAAAACTGCAATGCCTTATTGTTACGATTTACATTCAGCTCCATCAGGCAAGGTTCCGGATGCACTTCCTTTATATACTTGACCGCTTCTTTAAACAGGAAACTACCACAGTGCGTTCCCTGAAAGCGGGGAAGGACATAAATCTTCTGAAGATGAAAAACGTCTTTTTCCTGTTGCTGCACAGAAACATATCCGCATAGTTCACCGTCTTTGTGAGCGATGAAATAGACATGCCCTTCTTCTTCCATTTGCTTGAGAATATTTCGGGGGGCATACATCCAGTCCATCATATAATCCAGTTGTTCGGGAGATAAAATCTCATTGTAAGTGGCGGGAAACACTTCCTTTGCCATCTTATTGATAAGTTCGCAATCGTCGGCCGTTGCTTTTCGAATAGTAAACATACGTATTTTCTTTTTTGTGGTTTAACGGGCACAAATATAGACATTATTTCTTTTTATAATAAGGTGTAAGCTCTCTAATGTTTTAATTATTATTAATTTATAGTACTTTGTAATGCAAGGTACTAAAGTAATGCATATATTTGTGCCATACAAAAGAAGAGAATAATGAAAGTAGACAATGTAAATACATTATGTTTATATTATATATAATGCTTGAAATAGAGTTAATTTACTGATAATCAATTTGATATTATTCTGTTGTGTGATTGGTTAAAAAAATATAAACCTAGACTAGAGAGAAAGTAAATCTTGCCAATTAGCTAATTTCTCTTTAAAGTATATCATTCTATTTCCTGACGTTGATTCGGCTATATAAGTTAAAGTGGTAATATTAGGAAACTCTTTCTTAAAGACTTTTGCTGCTTCTTGACCGTTGAATATTATTTTCTTGATATTCGGATGGTTGCCTAATAATTCGTCTAATTTATGATATTCTATATTTTTCTTGTCTATTTTGCTGTCTGAATTTCCCAGTCTTGCAGCCCAACTATATACATCACATAGAGCTATTTTATTTTTCTTCAATACCTCTTTTCTTTTGGGATAATTGTTAGGTACTATATCTTTGTCCTCATATATTTTATAAATTAGTTTCCAAAAACTGTTGTGACTAGTATTAGCATAATACTGTTCGCTGCATATTGATATGCCGCTTGGGAATGTTCCTACAATTAGTATTTCTGAATCATTATCTATAAATGGTTCTAGTCCTTTTTCTTTTTCCATAATATTGTATTTTGATGTTTCACAAAAATAATCAAATAAATTCTACTTAGAGATTATAATTAATTGAAAATCCAATATATACATCAAATTTTTTATTAAATGCTCCATATCCCACACCAACAGCAGGATTAATACTCCACTTCTTTGTCTTGTAGGTTATTTTATTGATGTATTGAATTTGATTTTTATTAAAAATAAAAATGGAATCTAAATTAGCTCTATAACCACTAATGACGGCTCTATAAGTGGTATCTTCATAAACTTTAGTTTCAATTGGTATATCAACCAATACGGGAATAGAATCAATACTATATAAGGTATCTCTTACTATTCTATCTACGTATTGAATAACAGGTTTAGGCTCTATTATCCTGATTGTATCTGTTTTTATAATGGTGATAGTATCTGTTATCCGTATGACTTCTTCTTTTCTATTATTAGAGCAACAACGAATACAGGTAACAACAATGATAATTATAATTAGTAGGTTAGCTTCAATTTTCATAACTCTTTTTCTTATTATGATTTTATAATAAGAAAGGCTATGAGTTGCTAAGTCAATTTGGTAAGTACTTTCTTTTCTGTCTTCAATTCGTTAGGGATTTCAATACCATATCTTTCGAGTTGTTGACAAATATATTCAATCTTCCACTCCTTATCAATTAATAGTGAAGGGCTATGGATATACTTGTAAGCCGCATTATTAGCCCTATTCTGTAAGATGTATTCTTTGTCAATTACATAATTGGCGACCTTAATAAGTAACTCCTGATTATCTTTTAGAACGTCACGGAGCATATAATATAACACTCCAATTCGTTTTATATCATATCCCTTGTATTTGATAATTTCATTTTCTATATCTATATCTTCTTCAATGACATTAATTTTAGGCTTGCTTGAATTAATGAAATACTTGTAATACAGATTTTCATCATAATGTTCTGATTGAGATATATTTACTTTCAATCCTCTTCTAATCATTTCATCATATATGATGTAGGAATCCTCAACGTTTACCCCTTCAAAAATACCTGTCTCTATTTCAATCACTAGATTAAAGAATAAGTCTTCAAGTGATTGAATCGGATAGCAACGGTTGATGTATTCAATGACCTCTATATTTTCAAAATAAGAAGAAAGTAGTTCCATTAATACAGAGCGTGATAACTCAAATGAGTTAATTATCTCGTTTACCTTGTAACCATATATGTTGCAAAATGGTATCGTAACTAAAGCACCATCGAAAGATTGTAACGTTCCAATAATCTTATTAAGTAATTCAATCCATTGTTTGGTCTTGACGGTACGAAGTAATTTGGTTTCTTGCTTTAAACAGAGTATGACGGTTAAGTTATATATGTACTTATCACGAAGTTCACTGTTATGTGTTGAGTGTTGGATTATGCCGTATACTAAACTATATTCGTCACCTTCTAGTAAATCCTTAATAAAATCTGTATCAGTTATATATTTCATAATATCAGTATTTGATTGACAAAAATACACAATTGTTTTTGATTAATCCAATAAGTCTTGGATTATCCTATTGGATTATGTTTGGATAGTCCAAAAGGTAAAACTCTCAATTTTCCTGTTTCTAAACTCTATCTTTGCAAGGTGAAAACGAAAATAAATTGAGTATAAACATTTATAAATAAAAAAGTTATGAAGAAATTTTTATCAGAAAAATTAAACAATGCAAAGTATGAAGCAATCCAAAATGCTAAAACAACTTTCAAATATCTGAAAGAAGTAAGAAACAACAAGCTCATTCAAGCTATTAAAGAAGGTAAGTCTAATGAGCAGCTAAAGAGAATAAGTATTGATGCGATAGTTGATGAGATTAAATTTGTTATTATGTCAAAAGGCTATTCAGGCAAACTTGAAAATTTCGATGTCGATTTATTCATCTTCAGGAACTTCAAGAAAAGTCTCTTTAGTGTTACCTCAACGGATTTAAAAGCGATAAGAGCAGCCGTGAAATCATTTAATAATGTACAACGAATAAGACTTGATGAATTTAATTTCATTAGTGTTGAGTATATTGAATCACCAGTAGTACCTGTTGCTGAAGAACCAGTGAAAGACGAAGCCATTCAAGTTGAAGTCGAACAAGTTCCCATTGAAACACTACCTGTACTTTACAATAAAGTAGTAAATGATGATATAGAAGAAGTAGAATATGAAGAAGTTCCCAATACAGACCGTAAACCTTCCGATTTTATTAGGCAGCAGCAAAGATTCGTTCCTAACTTCAATTGGGGTAGGCTTTTTTAGGGGGTACTATTTTTCAGGGGGGATAGTTTTTTAATAGGGGGTATGTTTTTTGAGGTGATAATTAATTTGATATGTAGATTTTAATTTTGTTATATGAGCGCTCATACTTAATTACTAGTAGTCTGATGAAGATAACTAGTGTATTTAATTTCTCTTTTATTCATCAATATATATCATTAGATAATTGATAATAAGTAGGATAACAACTAAAACATATATGCTTGAAAGAATACCTCAATACCATTATCAAGCATCAACCACACGGCACACTACATACCACAATCTAATCAAAACTAAATTTAATAGATAAATAAAAATAGATATTCAATTACATTTCTATTTATTTGATATAATAGAATAAATCCTATTTGAGAACAGCTATACCTATATATAACAACGTATATCAATACCATAATAACAATGAAGCCTGAATATCATAACAACTATATTAAATACCATCAATTGAATAAAGAACTAGTATTCCAAGCTATCAAAATACCTATATATCCAATCACCATATCATAATCAATCCGACATTCAGTTGAATTGATAAACATCTATGTACCAATATCGTAGATAACATATTTCTATATCTACTAACCAATGTTTAACCACCAATCACCCAAATTTAAATTCCATCTGAACTGAAATAAAAACCAAATCAACAACAAAATTAAATTCAAAATAAATTTTTTGCAAAACAAAATAAAAATAGAATCAAGAAAAAATCAAAATAAAAATTGAAATCCCAAATCCAAGTTAAGGAGAAAATTAAAAAATATTTTTTTTCAAATCGATTAATTTTACCGATTAAATTGAGTTAAAAACCGTTAATGATAAAAATTCGATGAAAAGGCACATTTTTAAAACTACTCAAAATAAAATCAATCAAAAATAGATTCAAGTATTAAAATTCAGAATAGAAATTAATAAAAAAGCGTTTTAACACGTTTAACATCTAACTTTGTCAGCGACAACAGGCGAAAAGGCACTGTTTGAAGTATGTAAAAATATTTTTAATTTAATTTTATAAGCGTATGGAAAAGGATTTTTTAATAATGCAAGTAGACGAGCGTATAAGATTGACAAAAGCCCTTGTACGAGATTTAAACAAAGCTATCGAAGTGATTAATACCTTCAATAATAAGGTATATAATAAGCGATTAGTATCTGCTATCCAGTCGGTTATTAATAATGATATATATCAAGATTCATATTATAAAAATCGATTGGTTTTAACTCAAAAGAAGGGGAACGAACTAATATACAAAGAACGTTCCTTTTATTTAAAAAGGCGAGATGTATATTTATTTATCGCTCTTACTGATAACAGGATTAATTCAGAGAAAACAGTTCTCAATATTAATAATGTGATTAATCAGGAACTCAAAACGGTTGAGGATTTAAAACAGTCTATCCTATTATTTGATAAGGAAAGACAGGAAAGGGACTATATTAAACAGCTAGCAGAAGCCTATGAAAAGAAGTATCCGAAATTCATAAAAGGTGCATTTTCATTTACAAATTATAAATACGAAATATAAATCAATTAATATTTAAAACTATGGCTTATTATAAATCAGATTGGGCGGAACGGGCTATGGAATTGTTAAACAAACAGTTTCCAAATGTCGCTTTAGACATTAAACAGGATTTTCTTTGGGGTTATTGGGAGAACCTAGAAAGTGACGAAACAAATTTACAAAACTTCAAAGAAATACTATCCAACTATTAATTATTAACTGAATATCAATTTATTAATCAATTTAATTTTACAGTTATGAAAACATTAGATTTATTTGCAGCGAACAACGAAGTACAAGTAATTAACAACGAAATTACAGTTGAAAACATTCTTCTTTCTGAAGCCGATGAAAATCAGCTATTAAATGCAATATCAGATAATAATGTATATTTTGAGCCTTTTACAGAAACGGAAAAAACAAAGGGTATTTCATTGCAACAACTTGCCGAAAGTGCTGACATAGTAGACATCAAAGGAACGTTATCTAATGAGATAAACGCCTATCAATTAATCAATCAAGTGACGAGTATTTGCAATGAATATAATTTGATGTATGAGATAAAAGATTTGTTTGTAGCGGATAACAAAAACAAGGCTTTAGGGAACGGTATTTCAATAAATAAACAGTTGTGCGAAGCCTATCAAACAGAGAATCAAACTACTAATATACCTTTTAAAGCCGTTACTTTCAACCGTGTATTTGCCAACATAAACCTAAACGATATGAGTAATAGTACACACATTGCTAATATCGTAGTAGCAAGTAATCAGAAAGGTTTACAGGTGGCGATTGGTGCGAACTGTTACGCTTGCCGTAATCAAACAATATTAGGTGCAAAAAATATGGCAAGCACATACGGAACAAGTGACAAAATAAAGAATATAAGCGACTTTATCACCCGTGTACGTGAAATGATTAGAGATTACTCTTTTGATAGAGACGTAAATATATTAAACAAGATGAAGCAAATAAGAATCGATACGGCTACTATCTACCAAATGATTGGCGAACTTACTGCAATACGGTGTGCATACGATTCTAAAATAAAGACTATCAAAGGATTGATTAATAGCGATGTTTACCCGTTGAATCAATCACAAATTTGTAAGTTCACGGAAAGTTTACTATTGACATTCAAAAATAAGGGTACATTATCCTTGTACGATGTTTATCAGTCGGCAACGGCTTTATATAAAGTTGCAAGTATGGACTTGCCAAACGTTCTACCACAAAACAATGCTTTCGCATCATATCTAAACGAACGCTATAATTTAGATATGTAAGTACTACCTATATATCCTTTGTTTGGGCTAGCTATTAATTTAGCTAGCCTTTTTTTTGTTCCTATATATCTAGTAACTAAATACTTGGTACTGTTTTTCTCATTATATATCGCTATTTGTTAAGAGCTATTTTAAAGCCGTATAAGCCACTCTAATACATTATAGATATATCCCCACACATCAATAAAGAAAATCAAATACAAACCAAATAAACAACCAAATAGAATGAATAAAAAGTAACTTAACAGGTTGATAATCAGATGTATAAAATATCTGATAGTTAATTTTTTTAAATGTTAATTCATAGGTGGGGTAATGTTTTTTAACAAGTGCCACCCCCTGCCAAACCCACCCTTATCCCCTCCGCACACAAATGCCATTTTTTGAGCTTTTTGCCCTTCACGGACATACGGAATTGAAAAAGGAACGTACATACACGTGTGTACATTATCAATTTTCCAAATAAAGACATAAATGAAAAAGATAATAATGAAAACAATACATAAAAATAACGACCTAGTTTTCGAGCTTGAACTCTATGATACCAATAACCAACCAATTAATACCGATGATTTGAAAGGTGTTGATATTGAGGTGTTTACGCTAACTACAACTGAAGAAAACTATATTAAACTAAATAAACAAGACATAACAGATAACACTATACATATAGATAACTCCCAACTTCAAAAACTTAATGAAGGAATATTGTATGTCGTTGTACATCTTGTATTCTATGATAGTGAGTTCCCTGATGGCTCATACGACTACACTACAAAAATAGAAACAAACTACTACATAAATGAATAAGATAAAATTAAAAGATAAAGACATTAAGATAAAAATTCGGTTATCCAATGTTCAGGTTAATAGTGAATTTGATGTAATGGGGTACGATGGTAGTGAACAGCCATTATTCAGTTATCTTGAATATTCAAAGGATATTGTTAGGAACTGGGATGCAGAGCAAGCACTAATGAATCGATTCAGGGGTGATAAGAACCTAGTATTTTGCCCGTTAGTTGATACTAGTAAGGCTAATAATATGCAGTCTATGTTTAGTGGTTGTGCTAACCTGATGCAAGTTCCCCTGTTAGACACTAGTAACGTAGTACATTTTGACGATATGTTTTATAACTGCTATAATTTAGTTAGTGTTCCTCAATTCAACACAAGTAACCTGTATAGCGCAGGTTTAATGCTAGCAGGGTGCGATAAACTAGTGAGAGTACCACTTTTGAATTTTTCTAAAGCAGAACAGATACGAAATATATTACTAGGTTGTAGCGAGTTAGTAGAACTTGGCGGATTCTCAAATCTATCAGTCAGTTTAGACTTGTCCTCTTCAAGAAAGCTAACGGCAGAAAGTATATTGAATGTCATTAATCAAGCAAAAGATTTATCAAATGAAGGTGGTGCAACACTTACACTGGGAACTACCAATGCAGCCAAATTAACCGAAGAACAAATAGCCATAGCCACCATTAAAGGCTGGACTATCGCTTAAATAACGAATAAAAATAAAAACTAATGAAAGAATTAATATTAAATCAAATTGATAATAAATTTGAATCTGTAATCAATTTAAAATCAGAAAAGGTTATGATTCAAATTGAAGGAACAACTTCATTAACCTTGTATGCAAGCGTGGATGGCACGACTTGGATAGAGCATACTTCAGGAATTGCCATCACCGACACAGACATCATCAATATTGTAAACGCTAAATTTATGATGTATCTAAAAATTGAATCTACCAATAATGTACCTATAAAAATATTAGACTGATGATTTACATAGATTTCAAAAATATAGATGTTATGGGAGTTGTCGATAGTGGTGGTACTGGTGGCGGAACTGACCTTTCTAATTACTATACTAAGAATGAGACAGATGCCAAGTTAGCTGCTAAAGCTAATAAGAATGAGATTCCTGATGTTAATACACTAGCTTCCAAAACCGAATTAAATGCTAAGGTAGATAAGGTATCAGGAAAGGGACTATCTACCAATGACTACACCACTGCCGAAAAAACAAAACTAGCAGGATTGACTAATTACGATGATACAGAATTGAGAACCGAAATAACCAACCTTGATAATAAGATAGGTGACATCAATACAGCGTTGGATAATATAAATGGAGAGATTATCTGATGGGAACTACTACTGATAAATTAAATAAGCTATTAGAAACAAAAGAAGCTATCAAGACGGCAATTAAAGCAAAGAATGTAAGTGTATCGGATTCTGACCCTTTTTCTGTTTATGCTGATAAGATTGAATCCATTTCAACAGGTGGTGGAACTGGTAGTACTGGTGGCTTTGATTGGAGTGAAATAGGTTATGATGAACAACCTCAATCCTTAACTGATGGTTACAACTATGCTAAACAGATTTATAACAGTTGGAATATGAATGACACAATATATTATAATAGTGATGCAAATTTGGTGTATTTTCCTTTGGTTGATACTGCGTTAGTTACTAATCTTGATAATTCATTTGCTAATTGTTCTGCTTTACAAGAATTACCCTTGATTAATACGACTAATGTAAATTCAATGAATGGTGCGTTTACTAATTGTTCATCTTTAAAACATATTCCATTATTAGACACTAGCAACGTAACAAATTTTAGTCAAACGTTCGCTTATTGTAAAAATTTGCAGGAAATACCTGAACTAAATACAAGTAATGCAACACAGATGTATATGATGTTTAGTGATTGTTCGTCTTTGACAACGATACCACTCATAGATACCTCAAAAGTTGAGAATATGAACTCAATGTTTAGTAACTGTTACGCATTAGAAACAATTCCTGAATTAGATACTTCAAGTGCGGTTGCCGTAGAATCGATGTTCAGTATGTGTTCAAAAATAAACAATCTTCCGCTTTTAGATTTTACTAATGTGTCGAACGCTACTAACTTTTTGGGCTATGACTGGGACACCAATATGGCTATCACAAATTTAGTGGGCTTTCATAATTTGAACATTAGTTTTAATGTAAGTAATTGTGTAAATTTGACAACAGAAAGTCTGATGAACATAATTAATGAAGCACTTGATTTAACGACTGGTGGTTGGAATTGTACACTTACACTTGGAGCTACCAACATTGAAAAACTAACAGAAGAACAAATAGCCATAGCCACATCAAAGGGCTGGACTTTAGCTTAAAATAAAAATGAATAAAAACAAATACAAATGAAACAATCAACATATACAGTTCAAATCATACAACCAACCGAAGGTCACATTCTGACCCAAGCGTCAACTGATATTGAGTTATCAGACAGAATTTTCTCTGAAAAAATATTTTTAGGAATTAATGATTCTATTGATAATTGGAAAGAAATAACAATTGAAGAATCAGAAGATTTAAAAACAAAACAAAGAGAATTAATTGAAAAAGAAATAAGAAAATAAAATTGATTTATATTTAAAAAGAAGGGGATTGGAATTGATTTTCAATCCCTTTTTTTATTGCTATTTCCTCACTTTTTGAATTTAATTGATATTTATATATAAAAGAGAAATTATGTGTAATACAAACAATGTTCTGTTTAGGGTAGACGATACCTTATATTCTAAACTCACTAAGATAAAGACTAATTATAAGTTCAGGTCTAATGCAGAACTGGCTAAAACTATTGTCAATGTCTTCTGCAATATCTATTCTCAAAAAAAGAGAAAGGAAGAATCAATAGCGGATATATTCAAGGAATTAGAGGATGGCGAAATGATGTTTGAATATGAGAAGCCCAAACGTAGTCCTTCCAAGAGGACACAAATCACTCTAAATGAGTACTTAAATAACGGAGAAATACTATTAAAAGATGATATTGAATAACAAGTTTGTAAACGAGAACTACATCTTTGAAGAGAAATATATACCGTATTCTTCAAATCTGAAAAACAAAAAATATATCGATAACTGGCTATCACGGAACTATAAAGCTCTGTTCTCTAAATTCAGTCGGAATGACGATAAGATAACGAAAAAAGGCTATTCCAAGAGAGATGTTTTACACGAGACAATAATAAGGATATACATCAATAAGGTTAAATACAAGAATCAGGAAGACTGTGATAATCAACTAAATAATTTCTTTCATATAAAAGTAAAATGAAATATCTGTTCCAATATTGGATAACCAAACATATTCAGATTGGTATTACTAAGAATTTTATCAAGTGTATCAATCTCATTAATAATAAGCACTTTATACTATTTAATGTGTTTTACCTAGACATCTTCATAGAAAAATGAGTAAAAATAAAGACTACATTAAATTAATCAATTGCCATAGATGGCGAAAATTGAGAAATGAGCAGTTGAAAAGGAATCCATTATGTAACGTTTGTGGTGACATTGCTACTGAAGTTCATCATTTGAGACCTATCGAAAGCGAAAAAGAATTTGATAGAATGGAAACTTTAGCTTATGACCCGAATAACCTTCAATCGCTTTGCCATAAGTGCCATTCCGCCACTCATATAGCAATGAAAAAACACAAAAAGCAAACAAATCAAATAATAAACAGAAATAAATTGAATGATTTCTTCAATAGATATTTCAATTAAAAACATAAACTAAAAAAGGAATTAAAAATGAATTTACTAAACATATTAAAAATCGATAAAAATATAAAGAAGTTAATCAATTATCTGACAGAACTACTGACAGAAAAAGGACTTTATGATTCTTCATTGGATATACAGATATTCAATGTTGCTTGTCTACTATTCCAATATAATAAGTTGGTGAATACTTTCGTGAATAGCGAAACAATTGTTGCCAATGCCGTAAGGGGACAGCAAGAACGTTCATATAAGAAGAATCCAATCCTCAATGAATTAGTCAATTGCTCTGAATCTCTACGCAAGAACTTAAAGGAACTAGGATTGAGTTTAGATGCCAAAGTAACAGCCGTACAAGATACAGACCCGTTGAGCAATCTAATATCAGCTATGAATAATATTGATAATGAATAACCTTAAATGACTAAAGATGAAGTAATTGAAAGAATAAAAGATTATGAAATATCAACCGAGCAGCTAATTAAAATCGATTCACGATTGCATATCTATGTTGATGAAGTCTTGAATAATCCCAACCGCCATAATAAGTATGAGATATTAGCCGTATTCAGATTTCTTGATTTTCTTCAAAGAGAAGATTTAATCTTCAATACTAAAGAGGTGAAGAAGTTCATTGTGTTTTACGAAAATCTTAAGTTCCCAAGCAATAAGGGGATGCAGAGCTTTGAGTTGACGCCAGTTCAAGTATTTCAGTTTGCTAATATTTTGGGATTTTATAAAAAAGAATCAGGATATAGGCTATGTCGTGAAGCATTACTTTTTGTGCCTAGAAAGTTTAGCAAAACTACTTCTGTTGCTAGTCTAGCCATCTATGATACATTATTTGGGGATTCTGATGCACAGGCTTATGTTGCTTCAAATTCATTTGCCCAATCTAAAATCTGTTTTGACATTATTAGGAATAGCTTGAAGGCACTTGACCCCAAGTTGTCACATTTCAGACTGAACAGAGAAATAATCTATAATTTAATGCCGAATCGAACTTCTTTTGTTAGATGTTTGTCAACTTCTGCTGATAGGCTAGACGGTTTGAACGCTAGTATGGTGATACTTGATGAATACGCTCAAAGTGATACCGCTGATTTGAAGAATGTGCTCACGTCTTCAATGGGTGTTCGCAAAAATCCCCTTACAGTTACAATTACAACAGCTAGCTCAAAACTTGAAACGCCATTCACCACAATGCTTGACAATTATAAAAAGGTACTAGAAAATGAAATAATCAATGATTCAATTTTCGCTTCAATATTTGAACCTGACGAAGAAGATGATTTATCTAGTGTTGATACTTGGTATAAAGTTCAACCACATCTCAATATCACAGTTAATGAAGAGTTCTATCGGACAGAGCATCAAAAGGCGGTAATGTCGGCAGATGATATGATGGAGTTCAAAACCAAATTATTGAATGTCTTCACCAAGAACGCCACAGAAATTTGGATAGATAAAAATATTATTGAACGAAATACAGAACACTTCGATTTTTCAATGTTAAAAGCTCGTCCTCAATGTATGATATCGGTTGACCTATCAGTCAAAGACGATTTTAGTTGTGTTTGTTACGCTCTTTATGATTCAATCAATAAGAGATTTGTGTTTAAAAATCAATATTACATCCCCAAACAGACGGCAGAGAATCATCCCAATCGGGCAATGTACAAGGAACTGATAGACAAGGGATATTTAATAATTTGTGGTAGTGAAGTTATTGATTATAAGCAAATTGCTAGTGATATTATTGCTAATTCCAAATTTGTTAATATTCTTCAGATTGGATATGACGCATACAGAAGCAAAGAGTTCATTAATATTATAAAGACTTCAGGAATCAGGTGTGCCGTTCCTTATTCACAGACATACAGCAATTTTACTTCACCCGTTGAATCATTTGAATTAGCAGTTTATGAAGGTAGATTGAAATTCGATGATAATCCATTGAACGCCTATTGTATATCTAATGTAATGATTGATGAAGATAAGATGCAGAACAAAAAGCCTATCAAACGGAATAGAAATGATAAAATTGATGGTGCTATTTGTATTCTTATGTGTTTGGGAATGTTCCAAAATTATAAAAGGTGATTTTCAATTTAATCAATAAAAACATATCTATTAAAAATAGAAATGGATTTAAAATTAAAAAGAATATTTCGTGGTGATAAATATACGATAGGGCACTTGTACATTGATGGTAATTACTACTGCGATGTGCTCGAAGATACTGATAGAGGTCTGACCGATGATATGTCAGAGGAAGAGATAAAGAGAATAAAGATATACGGCAAAACTGCTGTTCCCAAAGGTCGATATAAGATTGAAGTCACATATAGTCCCAAGTTTAAACGCTATTTACCTATTTTATTGAATGTGAAAGGCTTCACTGGTATCAGAATACATAGCGGAAATAGTGCCGAAGACACTTTAGGTTGCCTTTTGGTAGGCTTCAACAAAGAAAAAGGAAAGGTTTTAAATAGCCGTGTCACTAGTGATAAGCTGACAGCATTGCTACGTAATTGTGAAGAAGAAATTCATATCACTATCGAATAAAAATAAAAACACAAACAAAATAAAAATGAAATTCAATTTTAGAAATATATTTAAAAATAAGGAAAACAAACGAAGTGGAGAAGTCAATGTCAGATA
The DNA here is from genome assembly GCF_900130125.1 of Bacteroides congonensis. Lineage (GTDB taxonomy): Bacteria > Bacteroidota > Bacteroidia > Bacteroidales > Bacteroidaceae > Bacteroides > Bacteroides congonensis. The sequence continues at coordinate 922,704 of NZ_FQXY01000009.1, read as the reverse complement.
CGTGGGAGCTAAACAGAACAAGTATTCCCCAATCTATGATGAAGAAAAAGCCTTAACCAATAGCGTTATATATAGAGGTGTTTCCATCCTGACGGATTCAGTTGCTTCGATTCCTCTTTCAATCTATCGAAAGGATAAAAAGGGCTTTTGGAAAATTGATGAAAAGAATACATTATATAATGTCCTAACGAGAAATGCCAATGAAAGACAAACAGTATATGAGTTACTTGAAGGAATTGTCTTCCAAATGGTGATGTACGGCAATAGCTACATATTGATAAAGAGAAATGCAAGTTCTGACGTAAAAGAATTAGTATTGTTATATCCTCACACTGTTTATCACGATGTTATTTCAAACACATACAACATTACAGATACCTACAATGGTGTTTCAGGCTTATTTAATTCTAATCAAATTATCCATCTACGACACAAATCTTTAGAAAATATTGTCGGAAAGTCAGTTGTAGATTATTGTGGTAAAACTTTAGGTTTAGCGAGTGCTTGCGATTCAGAATCATTATCTACATTATCTAATGGTAACAAGATGAAGGGTATTATATCTTCAGAATCTAGTGTAATTGGATTTGGCGATGCACAGGATAATCAATTGATTGATATTCAAACAAATATCCAAAACGAGATTGATTCAGGAAAGGATATAATGACTTTGCCTTCAGGCGTTAAATTCCAATCTATGAGCTTGTCAGCAAAAGATAGTTTATTGCTTGATAACAAGCAATATAGCTTATCTGATTTAGCCCGTTTTATGGGTGTATCATTATCCAAGTTGGGTATTTCTTTAGGGTCGAATTACCAAGCAGCCCAGCAAGACCAATTGAATTTTTATATCGATACCTTAAATCCGATTTTGAAAAAAATCGAAAACGCTTTTAATTCAAAATTAATTGCTGATTCAGTTTCAAATCGCTACAAAATAGAGTTTGATAGAACATCATTAGCCTATTTCAATGACATTATGAAGAATTATAAATCAATGCTTGAACTTGGAATCCTTAGTGTTAACGATGTACGTAGAAACTTCAATAAGGATGAAGTTGATGGTGGCGATGAAATCTTGGTAAGTACCAATCTTCAATCCATCCAAAATTACAAAGTAACAATAGATAATATCGATAATCCAATTGAAAATGAATCAACTGAAAATCAAGATGTTACATCTTGATTGATACTAAAAATAACAAAACAAACATACAGGTAAACGATTTATAAAACTATGGAAATCAGAAGCATAGAAACTACATTTGAACAAAATGACAATATAATTGAAGGTTATGCTATTCGTTTTAACTGTACTTCCAACGTCTTATACGATAAAGAGAAAAGAAGATTCTTCAGAGAAATAATTGATAGAGAAGCCATCAATCAAGAACTGATAGATAATAGTGATATTAAGTTCTTATTCAACCACGATAAAGAAAGATTATTAGCAAGAAGAAACAGGGGAACTGGAAGCCTGAACGTTGAACTTCGTGAAGATGGTGTGTATTTCAGTTTTGAGATTCCAAATACCACTGTTGGTGGTGACTTGAAAGAAATGATAAAAAGAGGTGAGGTGACTACTTGTTCTTTTGCGTTCGTGGACGGGGATTCAATAGAGTGGGACTTTAGTAATAGAGAAGTACCAACACGAACCGTAAAATCAATTAGAGGACTTTTCGATTTAAGTGCCGTATTTGATGCAGCATATTCTCAAACAGAAATCTCTTGTCGTTCATTGAACGAAATGATAGAAGCACAAACACAGACAGACGAAACTTGGAAACAAGAATTAAATAATTACAGACAAAGACTTAACGAATGAATCAAGAGTTGATTGATAAGATAGCGTTGCTCAAAGAAGAACTTAGAGAATTGATAGACAACGCTGAAACAGAAAAAAGAAGTCTTTCAGATGATGAAAAAATTCTCTTTGAAAATAAAGAGAAACAAATAAAAGACTTGCAGACACAAATCGAAGACACCAATAAAAGAAGTGTCGATAATAATGTAGAAAAAAACACAGACAAAAATAATATGAAGAAAACTTTTAAAGAAAATATTGCTTTAGCTATGCAAGCTATCGCTAACAACAGAAGCATTGAAGATTTAGAAAATGTAGCAGGTAACGTTATTTCATTGAGAGCAGGCGAAACAGGTAACACTACTTCAACAGAAGTTGATGCAGTTAGAGGTGAATACGCTACTGAATTGTTAGAACCACTCCAAGACGCATTAATCGTTGATAAGTTGGGAATCAAAGTCATCACTACTGGTAAGGCTGTTGTAATGCCATCCGTATCTTCAGTTGAAGCTTCAATTGAAGGTGAAGTAACTGAATTGGTAGGACAAAAACTTGAATTTGCGAAAACTAAAGTAACTCCTTTCCGTGTTGGTTTATCGCTTCCTTTCTCAAATACAGCTATCAAAGAAGCTGATATTAATTTAGTTAACTATGCTATCAACTTAGCAGGAAAGAGCGAAGCCCAATTAATCAACAAAGTAATGTTCGCCAAAGAAGCTGTTAACGGTCAAAAAGGTGCATTTGTTGACGCTTATGCTGCTGAAACTGGTAACACTGCTATTAGCTACAAAAACATTGTAAAATTAGCAGCAAAAGTTAAGAAAGCTAACGTAATCTTCGATAACACAGCAGCTTATGTTGTTTCTCCTGATGTTGAAGCCGAATTAAAAACAACTCCAGTTGACGCAGGTAGTGGTAGAATGGTGTTAGAAAACGGTCAAATGAACGGCTTCCCTGTATTGGTGTCAAATGCTGTTGAAGGCTACATTGGTTTTGGTGTATTCTCAAATTTCTTAATCCAAAAAGTTGGTGCGCCTGATATGGTGGTAGACAATTTATCACGTTCAAAAGAAAATATCACTGAAATCAACTTTAACGACAATATCGCATTGCAAACCATTAGAAAAGAAGCATTTGCGGTAATGAAAATTGCATAATTATATAATTTCATAGATGATTGAGACATTAAATTAATTGATGTCTCTTTCATTTATTTATTCAATTTTGATTTTAAATAAAAATAAAAACTAGCGATAATTAAAAATGAGATACGTAACAGTAGAAGATATTAAAAAACATCTGTATATAGACTTTGAAGCTGATGATTATATTATCGCTGATTCAATTGATGCAGCACAAGAGATTATTGAGAAATACTTGAATGTGAAGTTATGTGATTTAGTGATTGATGAAAGGCTTCCGTACCCGATATTACAAGCAATAAAAATAATGGTGGGTAACTTATATAACAACCGTGAAGGGGTCTCTTTTAATGCAGTTCCATATAAAGTTCCTTTTAGTTTTGAGTATCTGCTTCAACCATACAAATCTTATAAAAGAGAAAGTGAGGTAGCCCAATGAGAGCAGCACTATTACGAGAGTTTATCACTATATATAGGTATGAGAATATTCAATCAGAGACAGGACAGATAACCAAAGAGAAAAAGGAGATAGCCCTATTGAGAGCATACCGATTAAAATCGACAGGTTCAAATAAAGAGGTAGCGAAAGAATTATTTGATTCTCAATCGATTGTATTTCAAATAAGATACTTTTCTGATATAAGGGATTCCGATATACTTGTATATAAAGACACTGAATATAAGATAGTATCTATTGATGAGAATATTTGGGACAGGACACTCAAAATAACAGTTCAAAAAATCAATAAGTAATGACTAATAAGGACTTAGATGTTCAAATAGAACTGATTAATTTAGAGACTGTTAAGGATGCGATTCAAGAGCTAGGTGATTCAATTACTCAACACAAAGTCGTTGATGCAGCTTTGAAAAAGGGTGCTAGATACTTAATGAATAAGGGACGCTTGAAGTTACGTCAACGGATGAAGAACCGCAAGGGTGTGTCGGGTAACTTGTTGAAGTCATTCTCATATAGGATTAAGAAACGCAAGTTCGGTGCATTAATCGGTTTTAAAGAGAAAGGACGACACGCACATCTTGTCAGTCAAGGAACTAGAAAACGTTATACCCGAAAAGGTCAGTATAGAGGATTCGTAGTTGGAAACGCCTTTTGGGAAGATACACGGAAAAAGGAAACTCCTAGAGCTATGTTGATTATTCTCAATCAGATAAAAGCATCAATAACAAACATAAAAAATAGACGAAATGGATAATGTAACTTTTTATCCTTCCAAATTACAGACAAAATTTAGTGTATGTACATTGATAAGGGAAAGGCTATTGGCAGACGAAAAGATAAAGGAATTGGTAGGAACACAGATTTACCCAATAATCGCTCCTGAAGGAACAACAAATAACTATATAGTCTACGTAAGAGACGAATATAGTATCGATAGAACGAAGGTAGGAATTGCTTTTCATAACTGTATTGTTTTTATCAGTTGTGTTTCTTCTTCTTATGATGAATCACAAAAAATCGCTGATGCAGTCTTTCAAACCTTGGATGGCAAGTACAAAATAAATTCTGAACAACACAATATAAATGCTATCGAACTAGTTGATAGTACAGAAGATTACGATGGAGATGTTTATATACAAACTCTCTCATTTTCAATAAAATAAAAAAACAAAAAATAAAAATATGGCAAATTATACATCAGATAATTTAATTTTAGGTGATGAGTTATTCCTTTATGTGAAGGCAGGAACGGGTGACACTTATTCTCCTATTGCTTACTCAACATCTTGCTCTTTGAACTTGTCTCAAGATGCAATCGACACTTCAAACAAAATGGCGGGAGTGTGGGCTTCTGCTCTTCCAGGTAAGTTGCAATGGACTGTAAGTACCGAATCTTTAATGAGTTACGATGAAACAGGCTACGGCTTCTTCGTTGATATGATGACACAAAGAAAGCCTTTTTTAATAAAGTTCGGACAAACAACTGACATTTCAGCAGGTGACTTCACAATGGACGAAACTAAGACTTATTATACAGGTCAAGCATATTGTACATCTTGTAATTTGAGTGCAGATAACGGTTCGGTTTGTACGATGTCAATCGAGTTAACGGGCGATGGTGCATTGACTAAAACAGACGCAAAAGCATAAAAACAGTAATTATTTGAAGGTGGCTAATTAATTTTAGTCACCTTTTTTATATATAATAATGTACGTGCGCGCGTGCGTACCTTTATATATATAGTTGTGCGAACAGTGCGAACTTTATTTTTAGGTACGCATAGTTCGCACTTTTTTTATTATTCATTTTAATCATTAAAAACATATCTAATAAAAATAGATATGAAGAAATTAAATTTCAATTTAAAATTAAATATCAAATCAATTATATATTATGAAAGGTTGACTGGAAAACCGTTCTCAACGTTCACAGGTTCAGAAGAAGATGTCATTCCTCTGCTTTATTGTATGTTGGTAGCGAATAATGACTTCAAGCGCACCTACGAAGAAACGATACAATACTTATTTACTGATGAAAAATTTGTAGAGGAAATTAATTCAAGGCTTCAAAAGATTTTTCTCTTTGAGAGTCAGTTCTTCAATAAAGAAGAGGTAGATGAAAAATTACCTTCTCAAAATAATACCCAAAATAAAGAGGAATCAAATAAAGTCTATATCTATCAGTTAGTACCAATCTTGGTGATGGACTGTAACTTGGATATTGATTATGTTCTCAATGAGATGCACTACTCCGAAATAGATAGTTATATCAAATACAGAGACGATAAAAACAAAAACAGACTAGAAGAAAAAAGACTGTTTACCTATTTAACCATAATGCCACACATCAACGCTAAAAAACTAACAGTTAATGAATTACTACCATTCTCTTGGGAAAAAGAAGAAAAGGAAAAAGAAGGATTAAAAGTGATTGATAATCATAAAGATAAGTTACATCAATTTATGAATAGCGGTCAAATCGAATGGAAACAACCTACTGAATAAAAATACAAACACAAACATAAATGAGCAAAAAACTAGATTTCTCTATCGCTGTCAAACTGGCGGCAGAGAATTTTAATAAAGGAATAAAAGGAATACAATCACAACTTGGTAAGTTTAAGAAGCTAGCTATCAATGCTTTTGCTGGCTTTTCAGCCTTATCTTTTGGTCGTGATATGATTCGTGCGGGTGCTGATTTTCAAGACGCTATGGCACGTGTTCAGGCTATCAGTAAGGCTTCCACCAACGATTTGAAGTCATTACGAGAAGAAGCAATGAGATTGGGACGTGATACGAAGTACACGGCAACTGAAGCTGCAAGTGCACTGGAACAGTTAATCCGTAACGGTCTGAAGCCACTTGCAGCAAAAGAAGCGTTAGGCGGTGTGTTACAGTTAGCTCAATCCCAAGCAATTAGTTTGGCGGAAGCAGCCGACATTGCTACCACATCAATGAACGCTTTTGGCTTGTCTACTAAGGACTTAACTAGAATTAATGATGTACTAGCAGCAACCGCAAGTAATACAGCTACTAACGTGTTGGAATTATTTGAAGCGTTCAAGATTGCCGCTCCGATTGCAAAATCAGCAGGCGTTAGTCTTGAAGAAACAGCTACCGTATTAGGTGCTCTAGCAAATCAGGGCTTCCGTGGTTCTGAAGCGGGAACAGGTCTCAAACAGGTGATTCTTGCGATTGCGGACAAAACGCCTGACGCCATTAAGGTAGCGTCTAAATACGGAATCCAGTTGGATGAAGTATCATTACGTTCTGAAGGTTTGATAAAGACATTGGAGAGAATGAAGGCTGCTGCTATGGGTTTTAGTATTCAGGATTTAAGTCAGTTCGCAAACAAGTTGGGGTCGCCAAAGATGGCAGCAGTGCTAAATACCGATATGTCAGAGCTTTATCAAGCCGTAGCCAACAGTCAAGGTGAAGCTGCACGAATGTTTGACGAGGGTTTGGGTGAATTTGAAAAGGCTCAAAAGACGTTGAAGTCTGTTTATGAAAACACTCAAATTAAGGTATTTGATTCATTTAAGAATTTTTTTACTGAACCATTAAATATACTAGCTGAATTTATTCGTAGGATTCAAGATGTTCCTACCGTGATGGTGGCTTCAATCGGGCTTGCTCTATCTAAAATTGGTGGATTATTTCAAAAAACACAAACTAAATTGAAGAGCTTTGCGGAAGCAGAATACAGTAAAGAATTAAACAAAAGAAGTGACGCTTATCAAAATGCTGCCATAGCTCAAAGTATCACTAATATAAATCAAGGTGTCAACAAAGATACAGCAAACTATTATAAGTTGTTACATCAAGAACTGGGACAAGTAGCCGATAAATTCGATTTAAGTACAAAAAATGGAAAGGTTTATCAGAAATTGATGAATGACCTAACCTATATCACAAACGCTAGCACCACAAATACACAGAAGTATAAGAGAGCTATCGCCAATGTCGCTGATACTTTATCTACCTTCAATCGTCAAAGTCAGAATGTTAATGTCAATGTACTACGTACCGCATACACGGACTTCGAGAGAGACAAAAGTAAGATTATTGCTAGTGCTAGCAATTTCCAAAGTACAATGACAACGGTATTTTCCAAGATTGGAAATGCTGCTAAAACGGTCGGACGTTCGATTTATAGCTTTTTTGGTGGTTGGGTTGGTATCGCTTTGACATTGGTAAGTGTCATCGGAACTTCTTTGGTTAGTGCTTGGAGAAAGAGCACTGAAGCGGTAAGGAACGCCAATAAGTTGATGAATGAAGCCACCACAAACAATAATAAGTTAGAGACTTCATTTCTTCAATTAGTATCAATATTGAGAGAGCACGAATCAAGTAGTTATGCTTGGCAAGCTGCTATGAGTAAGCTAAAAAGAGAATACCCTGAACTATTGGAAAAATTACATCTTGAAAAAATATCAGTTAATCAGAGTGCCGAAGAATATGATAAGTTAGCAAATCGAATCAAAGACGTAATCAAATGGCAAAAGCAATATAATCTGTACAAAGCTAAAAATGATGCCATCGAGGGATTAAATAAGAGCTTCTTTGAAAATAATTCTGTTTTCAATGAATTAATGAATAATATTCAAAAGAGATTTGAATCTAACGGATTAATAAAAGAAGTAGCAAAAATAAGAACTGACGATTTAAAGAATAGCGTAAATAATATTTTATTATCTGATAAAAACGATACAATTAAGAAACAAGAATTAATTAAATTAATTCAAGATGCTTTCAAAAATGATAAAAATTCAGCTTCTTTAAATTCAACAGCAGAAAGATTTGCCAACTTGACAATAGCACATTATAATGCTAAAGCAGGATTGAAAATCAAAGAGTTAAATAGAAACTTTCCTGAAGGTGAACCTATAAAAGATAAGTTGACATCTGACATTGATAAATACTTATCAGATAAGGAAGGCGAACTGAATTTGGCTATCGCCAACGTAAGAAAAGAAGGTGCTGCAAAGGGATGGGGTGATGAACAAATTAAACAGAAAATCAACACTTTAGCAAAAGATTTGATTGATGAAATATATAAGGAATTGGACGGTCAAACCTATATTGATAAAAAGGGGGATAAGCGTTCCTCATTGGAATATGCTCAAACTACTAGTCCATATCAATTCATTAAAAATCAATCTATTGCCAATATCGCCAAACCTGATAAAAAAGCTGAACAACGTGAAAATTCAATCGCTGACGCTGAAAAGAGATACGCTATCAATCTTGATTATTACACAAAAGAATTAAAATTAAATTTGATTGATGAAAAGAAATTTCACGAGAAAAAATTATCTGCTCTTCAATCACTTATTTCTAGTTATGAGTTCAACGGAGACGCAAGTAAATTGGAGACTCAAAAATATAAGGATTTGATTAAAGAAAGAGAAAATTTAATCAAGACGCTAAAGAAAGAGAATGACGATGCAGAACGAGCTAAAGAACTTAATCGTTATAATCGTGAAGCTAGTTCTCGTGCCGCCTACCTGAAGAAGAACTATGATAATGTGGTGAATGGTGCAGGTCGTGAGCGCATTAATAAGTGGGATTTCCTTTCATTTGATAAAAAAGAAGATAGAGAAAATGAGGTTTTAACAGGTTACTTAAAAGCTCAATTGGATAAACTCAAACAACTACGTTCCAACATTTCTGCTGAAGACATTGCTAAAGCAAAAGAGTTACAGACGGAAGGTTCTAATGAACTATTAAGGCAAGTTGAACAGCTTGATAATGCTATTGAGAAGTTAGGTGAACACGTTACCAACTTGGAAGACAAGTTTCAATTTAAACAAGCCCAACAACGTATTAAAGATTTGAAAAAGCAGATGGATAGAGGTATCTATGAGGGCTTAAAAGTTACACTTGCTGAAACTCCCAAAACATTTAAAGCTCTTATTGATTCTTTTGAAGATTGGGATGAAATGACAACTTTTGAAAGATTCCAAACCTTTGTAGATAGCTTGTTTGGTGGAATCGATGCGATATTGGAAATGTATAGTGCCTGGAAACAACTTACTGACGTTATCAATAACTATAAGACTGCTACACAGACACTTAGTATGATTGAAAACGGTGCGACAGCACAAAGAATCGCCAACACACAGGCTGAAGCTAATGCGGTTATGACTGCTGAATTGAGTAAAACAACTGCTAAAGCTCAAAGTACAACTCAAAGTATTGCATTAGATTCTGCGGCTGCTGCTAGCACTAAAGCGACAGCAACATCAAACGTTGCTGCTAATACTAGTGAAGCTGCTTCTTCTGCTGCGAAAGGTGCTGCAAAATTGCCTTTTCCGATGAATATCATCGCCATTGCGGGTGCGATAGCAGGTGTCTTAGCTTTATTCAAAGCGATTCCGAAATTCGCCAATGGTGGTGTAATCGGTGGCTCAAAATTTAGTGGTGATGCTAATCTGGCTAGGGTCAATAGTGGTGAAGCTATTTTAAATGGTAGTCAACAGGCACGCTTGTTTAAAGTATTGAATGGTAATTCACCTGTTAACCAAATGAACGGTCAAGTTGAGTTTAAAATCAGTGATAAGGCTTTGGTGGGAATCCTTAAACAACATAATAACAGAATAAACAGATTAATCTAATGTACAAATTATTATATACTTCGATGTTCAAAGACATCGATAATAATTCAATCGAAATAGAAATATATAAGAATTTTGAGGATGCGGCAACAACAGTCGCACCCTCCGAATTACAATGTTCTGCTGACGCTGTTAGTATCAACTATGAGAGTGATGATGATGTATTTAAGCCCTTAAAATGTTCTGATTGTCAAATCAATATAGTTACAAAAACAATATTAACAGAGTTATATACCGCATTGAAAAATGAAATTTATTGCTTGATTAAAAAGAATGGTAAGACAATATGGTGTGGTTTCTCTGTTCCTTGCCTGTATCAATCTGACTATGACAATGAATATAATCAGTTATCTCTTCAATTTAATGATATTCTATCTTCCTTAGAAAACTACAAATATACTTATGTAAATGATAGTCAATCAATAGTTAGTTTCTATTCAATTTTAAAACACATAATAAATAAAATTGATTCAAACAATTTAATTAAAAATATTTATGTACATAATTCAAAAAGAATAAATGGTACAACAGAACTACTGAATAACCTATTTATTTTAGATAGAAATTTCTTTGATGAAAGTGAAGAAGCTGAAAACTGTAAGGACATTATAGAGTATATATCGAGGTTTCTAGGGACAACCTGTTATTATTTTGAGGATTCGATTTATTTCACTGATTTTAATTCGATTAAATCTATCAAAGAATACACCAAATATAATTTGATTGATGATACCAATTCCCTAGTAAGTATTGATAATAATGTAATTGATGTAAATAGTAATGTGTATTACGCTAACGCTGCAATATCAATTAACGAACAATATAATAAGGTAGTAGTAATAGCTAATACAAATTCAAATAATACGATTATCCCTGATTGGGATGATGATTTAATTAATCAGAACGCTGACCCCAATAAATTCTATGAAACACATAGAAGCATTGATAATAAAGACTATACGATGCTTAATGCCTTCTTCAAAAGTAGGTCAAATTGGAACTGGCAGAAGCCCAATATATTGGGTGTCGTACTAGAAGAAATTACAGTTCAAAATGCAGATTCAAATGGCTCGTACTGGCAAAAAGTTGCTTCTTACGAGACTGAAAATGAGCCTTCAAGCCTTAGTTGGAAAACTTACTTTACAATGGCTGATTATGGTCTAATGGGATTAAAAACAACGAGTGGCGTTCAACTTTCATTGAAGAACCGACCACCGATTGCAGTAAAAGGTGGGACGTTCATCATTGACATAAAGTACAAATTATCAGGCGATTGGAATGCTTCAAATCACGTTAAAACTAGTGATGAACAATATTATAATGGTAAGTACAGCACAGGCTTCTATGATACTATGTTTCAATGCCGACTTGCTATCGCTGATAAAATGTACTTCGATGGCGAACAGTGGGTAAGTTACACTGAATATCAAAATAAGGTGGATAGAGGTTACTATCAAGTGTGTCAAGGTCCTAACACGTGGCAAGGAGCACGTTGGTATCGCTATCTTGATGAATACAGCTACTGGCGGTTCTGTAATGAAGCTGAATACAATGCAAGTACACGTGAAAAATACACTGGTGGTTTTGCTGATGTAAATGCAGTATATATGTTTATGCGTAATGGTGAGAGGATTTTCGTTGAAAAGTGGTACTATGATGAATGTAAGTTGCAGGACTGCTTTTATTTAGTTCATAAAAATAAGGTTGATGATAAAGTATTTGACACAGAATATAGTTTAACAAATACTGTATCTTGGAGAATGAACCTTGCTGACAGCGAAGATGGGGTGGCGATACATTTGCCTGAAGACAATATTACTCTAGGCGAATTGGTATTTGAATTATATCCTGCAAACCAATTGGGAACTGTACCGATGCGTAGAACCGACCAAGAACCAGTTCGATGCAACGCTTTTCATTTATCCGACATTAAATTGAAATACACCACTTCATCTTACGTTAAAGATGTATTCAATGATGAAGTATATGATGATGATATAAAATTCGAAAATGTAATCAATGAGGAAATAGTAAAAGAACTGGATGATATTGAATTTCGTGTGAATACCTTCAACGAGCATTCAGGTAGTTATTCTTATGTATTATTCAAGCAAGGAGACAGCTATAAATTCGTAGACAATATTTTTGATATATCATCTAAAGAAACAAAAAAATCAGAAGAGCATTGCATTGAAAAATACACGAATTATTATTCAAAACCGAGATTTATTTATTCAAATTCAATAAAGAATAAAAATGTAAATCTCAATTCGATTCTTAATGAAAAGAGTACTCAAAAAGATTACATAATAAATTCGATAGTGTACGATTTAATTAATAATAAAGTTGATGTTCAGCTAAATGAAATTAATTAGAAAATGGAAATAAAAACAAATTATATACCTCATAACTTTAGAAATAAGTATTTAAAGAATACAGGTGGCTACGCTTCGTCTTCTTCATCTAATGTAAGTACAGGGAATGGTCTGCCTTATACTCTTGATGAAAACGGAAACTATGTTGTTGAGAAACAGGTACTTTTTAAAAAATCGATAATAAGTAAAGAAGAGGTGGTGGCGTATGGAGAGGATAATGTTGATTATGTAGGTACTTACGCACCATTAAGCCATCCACACGGTATTGATGATATTACAGGGCTTCAAGAAATCCTAGACAATATTGAAGGTGGCACTGGTGGAGCAAGCATTGAAGTGATAGATAATCTTGATTCTGTTTCTTCAACTGCTGCATTATCAGCAAGACAGGGAAAGATTTTATCAGACTTAATAAGTGATAAAAGTAGTGTATCAAGTTGGAACGACATAAAAGATAAGCCTACCACATTTCCACCTTCAACACATAACCATACTGTAACGGAAATTACAGGATTACAAAGTCAATTGGATGGTAAGGCTAGTTCTTCTCACAGTCACGTTATTTCAGGTATCACGGGACTATCAACTGAATTGGGTAATAAGGCTAATGTGAATCATTCTCATTCTATATCGGGTATCACTAACTTACAAAATCAATTAGATTCAAAAGCTGCTAGTTCTCATACTCATTCAATTTCTGCGATAACAAATTTGACTGGTGAATTAAATAAAAAATCAAATACGGGACACACACATACTGTAAGTGACATTACCAATTTAAAAGAAGGATTGCCTTATACTGTTGATAGTGCAGGAAATTATGTGATTGATAAAAAGGTGATATTCAATGAAACAATTGTCAGTAAAGGCGAAGTGGTAGCTTACGGAGAGGACGATAAGAAGTATGTTGCCACTTATGCACCATTTACTCATTCACATACGGTTGATGATGTAACAGGGCTTCAAGAAATATTAGATAATATTGAAGGTGGTAGTGGTGGAACAATCGAGGTGATAGATAATCTTGATTCTGTTTCTTCGACTGCTGCATTATCAGCTAAACAGGGAAAAATTTTATCAGACTTAATAAGTGATAAGACAGTAACTTGGGACACATTACAGAATAAACCTGCCACATTTACACCTTCAGCGCATAGTCACGCTATTTCGGGTATTACAGGACTTCAGACACAACTAGATAGTAAAGCCGCTAGTAGTCATACACATACGATAGCTAATATATCGAATCTACAAAGTCAATTGGATAGTAAAGCTAGTGCAAGCCATACGCACGCAATATCAGCAGTAACTAATTTACAAGCTGAATTAAATAAGAAATCTGATACGGCACATACTCACGATAATAGGTACTATACTGAAACAGAGGTTAATAACTTACTTGCTGCTAAGGCTAGTAGTAGTCATACACATACGATAGCTAATGTAACAGGGCTTCAAGGACAGTTGGATGGTAAGTCAAATAACGGTCACACTCACGATGATAGGTACTACACAGAGACAGAGATAAATAGCTTGTTGAGTGGTAAAACCAACAACGGTCACACTCATACAATAGCTAATGTGACAGGACTTCAGGGACAGTTAGATTCAAAGGCAAGTAGTAGTCATACTCATACGATAGCGAATGTAACTAATTTACAAACTGAATTAAATAAGAAATCTGACACAGCACATACTCACGATAGTCGATATTACACAGAGACAGAGGTAAATAACTTACTTGCTACTAAGGCTAGCAGTAGCCATACTCACACAATAGCGAATATCACTAATTTACAGATTGAATTGAATAACAAATCAAATATAAATCATACTCACGCTATATCAGGTGTAACAGGCTTGCAGACACAACTAGACAGCAAAGTTAATACATCTTCTTTGTCTACTTTGAGTGTTAAAAATTCAGATACGGTTGATAATTTACACGCTGCTAGTTTTATGAGGTCTGATACAGATACAACGTGTTCAGGTACGATTACTTGTGCTAATTTAGTATCGACAGGTGAGGTGACAGCTTATTCAGATAGAAGGCTAAAAACAGATATTCAAGCATTGAATAACAGGGGATTATTGAATCCTGTTGTTTACACTAAAGATAATAAAAAGCAGATTGGATTCATAGCACAAGAGGTACAAGAAGTTTATCCTGAATTGATAACGGAAGATGTCAATGGCTATCTATCATTGAACTATCAACAACTAACAGCCGTATTGTCATCACAAATAAATGATTTATATTCAATTATAAATGAATTAAAATTAGAAATAAGTAAGTTAAAAAAATAATTAAAAATGAGTTTACCATACAAGAATTTGACTTTTGAAATTGTAGCGAAAGAACTAGGTGAGAAATCATTGAAACTAAGTGATTTATGTACGAGTAAGAATATAAATCTGTTCGCTTGGAGAAAGCCTTTCGCTTATGCTGCAAACAAAGTCGAAATGGATGATTATCAGGCGTGGCGAGGTAGGGCTTATGGCTTTCAATTGGCTCCTCAAATCAATAGACCTGAAAGTGGTGCGGAGTTAGCAGAAATGTCTTATAATCCGCCTAGTGGTGGTACGAGTGAGCCTTTCAGGTTAGGTGATTTTCGTGGCTACGACCACCACGCCAAAAGCCCAATTACATTAAGCATTACGACCGAATATGATGATGTAAGCCCGACCGTCTGCAAATTAACTTTCAATCAATTAGACGGACAACTAACACTATCAGAAATCTTTAATACACAGTCACTTTACCTTACTTTTATATATGTAAATGCAAACCGAATAAGGGTTATATCAGCAGATAAACCTATTAAAGATTTAGATAGGGTAGAACAGACCTTAGAGATACCATCTTCAAGTGGCGATACAGGTATTCAAACTGACTTATACGTTTGTATGACATTAAAACAGTTTACCGATTATAGAGATTTGAATGAATGGAGTAGTTTAGGTGGTTGTTTCCCACTCAATTTCCCTAACTATCATAATTATCATTCGTCATTCGTTGTGCAAGCTCCTAAGTACGAAGCTATTAAGTTTACAAGTTCGACAATGAGGTATGTACATCATAATAACAACGGGGCAATTTGGTTGAATAATCCTGTTATCACATACGCCAAAGAAAATGTAAATCAAGCTTCTGTAACGTTCAATGCTGATGAGTATTATTTGGAATATGAGCTATCAGGACATCAATTTATTGGCCTTGATAATAAGCGACAAAATCAATTGATTGTCAATGATTTGGAAGGCACATATACCACAACATCTTACGAAGAAACAATTGAATTTGATAAGAAGATTTATATCAAATTTGATGAGTACGCTTATGATAAAAACACTAACTTATTGAAAGATAAAGTAAGTTGTAGAATTTATAGAAAGAAAGATTATAAGCTGATGGCGTATTATGAAATAGATTTTAATAACCTTGAAAAATCACGATTATAATGAAACTAACGATAAAAGAAATTGTAACATTATCAACTGCTGTATTTGCTATTGTGGCAGGATTCGGATTGACGATAGCAGGATTCGTTGTACCGCCTTTGGGAGCTATTAGTGATTCTGTTTTGTGGGTTCTTGGACAGAGTTTAGTGTATGCGGGTAGCATATTCGGAATCTCAACACATTATTCATCTGAAGTAAAGAAGTTCAAAGATGAAATAAAAAACGAAATAAATAACAAATAAAAATAAAGAAGCGTGCTATTTTTTATAGTGCGCTTTTCTTTTTATATCAATTACAAATATTGAATTTAAATTAAAAATAGTATTTGATTTACTTGCTTTTTTGAAATTAATTTCTGTAATTTGCGATTGTATTTAAAATAAAACGTTATGCCTAGAAGTAGAGTTATTAAAGACGAAAATGAATATCGTGCAAACGAGATATTTGGGTATCTCGAAAAGTTGGAATATGGTTTTGCTTTAGTAAAAGGAGAGCTTCATTTCAAGCTTTATGATGATATTCTTCCATTGTTAGAAAAAAAGATGTCAACGGTGAAGAATAGTGATGTAAAAGAGCTGTTTGAAGACTTTAAGAATCATTTTGAACGCTATAGAGGGGCTAAAGAGGGCACAGTGGTAGATATTCCTAAAGAGTTTCAAACTCCAATTTCAAAAACAATTTTTTATTTGAAAAATAGGGATTTTAATTCAGCATTAAAGCAATCTGAACGATTCTCAACAGGTGACTTTGAAGATATTATTGTTCCGCAAGTAGAAGCACTTTTGAAGGAAAGCGGCAATGAATTATCGGCTCGTCTGTTTGATGTGATTAAGTGGCAAATTTTAGAAAACAATAATCAATAATTATGGCAACAGCAGGTAGAAAAGCACTATCCGAACAGGATAAGCTAACAGAAATTACTAAGCACGAAGAGAGCTATTTAGCTTCAATTTCAGATACAAAAAAGTCAAAATGGGCTTCATTATCAGTTGAAGACAAATACAAAAGAATCGTATTCTATAAGCGAAAACTGAAAGAAAAACGTACCCTTGTTCCTCTTTTTGAGGATATTAAAGCAGGACTAAAAAACTACGTAGAAACAGTTGCTCTTCAATCATATAAGGTTGAATTACAAGAAATTATTAAATTGATTGATAAGAAGATTGAAAACAATAAAGAAGCTGATAAAAAACTAGCTGAAATTGAGAAAAAGAAAAAAGAATTGGAAGAACAAGAAAAAGAAATAAAATCAAAACAAAAATAAATAATTTAGGGTATCAATGATTGATACCCTTTTTTGATTAGTTATCCCACTCAATTTACCCCTTGCACAACTTAATAGACCCTTTCAATTAAAATGTTGAATTGCATAACTTTCAAATACTTTGCAAAAATAGACTGTTTATCAATATATTACAAACTCGTATAATAATTTTTTTTAGTTTTTATAAAGTATTAAAAAAAATGGCAGTAACTTGAATTACTGCCACTTAAGTATAACCTTTTCACAAAGACTAGGGACTTGTCATTAGATTTATTTTACATCAAATTCAGTACAAATAGTAATGAATCAGTTCTCCTTTCACAAAGAGATAATAGCTTATTTTGATTTTAAGTTAATGCGTGACAAAGATAAGTTATTTTGATAGTTCAGCAATTTTTTATTTGGATTTATTTAATAAAAAAGTTGTTTTTTAAATAAAAAAAATGTACATTTGGGTAAACTTTTGAAAAGTATCTGATATTTATATATAAAAGGAAAACAATCTACTACGAGATTGTATCATTCTAGTAACAATTTAGGCGATGTACGGCTAGAATAGACATCGGGTAATGAGATTCTAAATAAGAATTGAGTTGATAAGTTGAAAGCCAAACCCCGATATTTCCGAAAAATTGTTTAATGAATAAAAGTCAGTTATTCAGTTGTAGTTTGAGGAAACTGAATATTTATATGCCCTAAGCAAGCATATATCTGGTAATGGAAGACTCACTGACAAGAATAGTTAAACTAAGGCAGCAATAGGAATCAAAAACGATTTCTATTTTTAAAAAACTTATTTCCCACGGAAGGGATAACTGCGACTTGACCGTAGGAAACAAGATTTAGAAATTTTATTTAAAAGATAAAATAAAAAATAGAAAAACAATATTTGAAATAACATTTAAAGTATTATTTGAATTTATATTTAAAATAAAAATAAAATGATATTTAAAATAAAAAGTAACATTTGAATAATATTTCAAAACTCCATTTCATTACGTTTCTCAATATTTCTTTTAAACAAAATTTCAAAATAGCTAAAAGCTTCATATTTGAACAGATATGGAGTTATATAAAGCAGTAAATTATATCCAATTGTAAGCAATTTGATAAGGGGATTCAGCTACGCTATTGTTTAAAATGTTACTTCAAGCGGAGTGGCTAACGCTGTTCTTTCTTTTTCAATTTTTCAATTGAGATAATGAATAAAATAAGAATTTGCTAACGCTATTATTCCAATCGGAGTGGCTAACGCTGTTCTTTCTTTTTTAATTTTTCAATTGAAGTAATTAATAAAATGGTACTGCTGACGCTAATACTACAAATGGAGTGGCTGACGCTATGTTTTTCTTTCAATTTTATTCTTTTTGAAATAAAAAATATCTTCCAATTGGAGTAAATTGATAATAAGAGCAAGCTACGCTAGTGATAAAATATGGTACTGCTAACGCTATTACTTCAATCGGAGTGGCTGACGCTATTTCTTTTTTTAATTTTTTTCAATTGAAGTAATTAATAAAAATGAGAAAAGCTAACGCTATGATTTCAAGTGGTACTGCTAACGCTATGATTCTTTTTTATTTTTTGATTGAAATAAAAAATATCTTTCAATTTGAATAAATTGATAATAAGAGCAAGCTACGCTAATAAAATTATCTTCCAACTGGAAGTTATTATAAAAATGGTACTGTTGCAAATAATATTAAATGTAGTCCAACGATTAGACTGACGTTGTTTTGCCCAGCCCATTTGAGCTTTTTTATTAGCTGACGCTGTTATCCAATCGGAAGACTAACGTGGTGTTGCCCAGCCCATTTGAGTATTAGCTTATAAATCGGGTACAGTAATTTAATAAGAGGTATATTGAAAAATACCTCAATTGTAAAACTAATGAAAATGATTAACTATGACAAACTTGAAAAAATAAGTGAGCCTTGCGAGAACTGGAAATATTTAATAGCTGAAGACAGAAAGAAGAATGAGGACTTTGTAGTCTCCAACTTCGGTAGAATTTATTCAACGAAATATAACAGGCTAGTGAAGTTATATCATAATAAGCATACAGGCTACGATTACTTCTTCATTAATGAATACAGAGATAAAGATTACGACACAATGAACGTTCATAGGGCAGTAGCTTTAACGTGGTTAGACATTCCAACAGATTTGAAGGATGATTATTATGTTGTTGACCATAAGAATGAGGTCAAAGCTGATAACAGAGTTACCAACCTTCAGTGGATTACACACCAAGAGAACGTGACAAGAGCGACAGCCCAAGAAAGAAAAGTAGAAAATTATAAAAAGACAGTTGAAATACGGAAACTTATTCAAGAAAAAGATGCTGAAATAGAACGACTTACAACAGAAAATAAAATCTTGAAGGAAAGGTTGTTAAAATACGAAGATAAGGTTGAAACAGCATTGGCACTAAATCAAATAGGTACTAAAAAGAAAAAGCTAGATTATAAACAATTTATTTAATTATGAAGGGAAAAGTAAGAGGAACTTATAGTGACAGTTTTTACTATGATGTGGTAGAAGGGATTTATAGTATTAATAAAAAGAATGAAGAGAGAGTGTATAAATACAATCATAGACTGAAAAAGAAAAGAAAAGCTCAAAGAAAGAAACAGGCTTCCAATAATGTTTAATTTAATGAAAAATGAATATGAAAGAAAATGATTTTGAAAATTATGTGATGGTGAATCCATACTTATTTAGTTTGTTGAATCCTAATGAATTTGTTGTATTTGCGGAAATAATACGGTTATGCAATATCAACAGGAATTTTGCATCATTGAAGTACTTTAAAGAGAGATTGAATATTTCAATTGGTACAATCAGAAAATCAATTGAAAAACTAATCAAATTGAAATTAATATCGAGATACCAAGATTATAATGTTGGTTGTCATTGTTATAGTTTGAATCTTGAAGTGATTGCAGACATATACGATAAACTTAATTCATTTGATACAATTGAAGAAAGACATTCATTTTGTCAAAAATATATTGGTGAATGTGCTTAAATGGTAGCAATTTCCCAATTACTACCATTTCTAAAAATAAACACGTTGTTATCTGAATTTTAGAGAAAAGTGTTAGAATATTAATAATACATTAACAACTGAATTTGTGACAAAGATAAATCATTTTGATAATTTATGCAAATAACTTATCTTTGCGAAGTATTTAGGGATAAACGAGATTTTGAGTTTTTGAAATCTGTTTTGGGATGCAAATTAATGCATCCCTTTTTTATATATAATAATGTACCCGTACCTATTAATATAGTTTTCCACATAAAAATATTATCCATATATCCAAATATAATTAACGTTTATTAATATAAGAAATTTGTATTATATTGAAATTATCTGTATCTTTGCATTGTATTTAAGAGATACACTACTTAATCAGAATCAAAATTAAAATCAATTAAAAAAACAGACGGAAAATAATATTGACTTCAAGCAATTGAAGCCAGTTTCGTGTGTGTTGGTTTTAGTGTTGATTCTTTTTTTGTGTCTTTTTGAATGCAAGTTAAGTTAATTTGTATAATTCTGTATTTGTGATAGCTCTTAACTCATACAGAATATCAATAACGAGCTAAAAATGAAATAAAAAAAATGAATACATTAAAAGATGAATTGGATTATTTAAAGGGTATATTCAAGTACTTAACAATTGATTATGATGGTGGACGTGAAGTTAAAATCAGTGCACAGCCAGGTATTAATTTTAGGCGTACATATTATTGTGCGACAAACAAACAATTGGATTATATTATGAGTTTGGCTAAAACTAAATTGTATAAAAGTAAACTGCAAAAATATTATAGTAAGCAGTGTATTTCAAGCCTGATTGACTTGTGTAAGAGATTTAATGTAAATTTGATTTTGGAATAAAAATATTCCTCAAAATGATAACTTTTTTGAATTCAATAGATATTTATAATTAAATAGAAAAATAATTTTATTCAAAAAGTTGTTTTTCAAAAATAAAAAATATACATTTGGATTGTAAGTTAAGATATGTATTAAATACCTCTTTCAAGAGGTAATTACAATGAAGGTCGCTGGTTCGATTCTAGCTTTTGAAGCAACAAACTATGTATTATATACCTATTTTATAGGTAATTACAATCAAGAAGGTGGAGCGTTACCACCATCCGTAACAAAACTATGTATTAAATACCTCTGCGGTAATTACAATTAAGTTGGAGACAGGTATAACATTACCCTTATTCACAACAAATAATCTATGTATTAAATACCTATTTTAATAGGTAATTACAATGAAGATACTTGGAGCGTTACCAAGATTCTCAACAAATAACTAATGTATTAAATACCTCTTCCAAGAGGTAATTATTGCGGGATGGAGAAGTGGTTATCTCGTCAGTCTCATAAACTGAAGGCCGTGCGTTCGAGCCGCACTCTCGCAACGATAAATATCAATCTTATGTGAGTTATTTTGATAACTTAACTGATATTTCTCTTGTTAAATATTTTGTTCTTTAATTTATTATTTATGATTGATGTGCTGTTGTGATAACAGCACATTTTTTTATTCATTTTTCTATCACTTTTTGATTTATACAGATATTTATAAATAAAAGAAAGAAAATGAAATACTATACTTTTATTTTGATTCTTATTTGTATTGTACTTTTGATTAAAACATATAATACGAATAAATTAATTCAAATTATAAATAAAAATAAAATTGAAAATGTGACAAGAAAATGACAAGCAAAGAACAAATTGAAAAACAAGAACAGAAAGATAGAGAAGAAGTTATCAAGCTATTTAATACTATTTTTAAAGATGTACAATATACAGAGTTACCAATATCAGCTACCACTGATATAACCGTGACTGCTGTCACAACAGGGCACTGTACAGGATTATACAACATAGAAATAAAAGAAAGAAATGTTCCTTTTAATAAATACCAAGATTGTTTCCTTGAAGTGATGAAACACGATAGCCTTAAA
This sequence comes from Bacteroides congonensis, assembly GCF_900130125.1. Taxonomy (GTDB): domain Bacteria; phylum Bacteroidota; class Bacteroidia; order Bacteroidales; family Bacteroidaceae; genus Bacteroides; species Bacteroides congonensis. Next base: position 900,579 of record NZ_FQXY01000009.1, on the reverse strand, counting down.
TCTACATTTACAGACCATAGACCGCTTTATATAGCTCTTTATCCTTCGGATAGAACAGCCTGTGTCTGGAGCTTCAAATTTATTGATATGTCGGAGATTAAACAAGAGAAAAGATGGATGAACAAGTCTACGTTCTGTGATACAGAGAAAGTTCTGAAAGACGTGTATTTGCTACCATTAAGCGAAGCAAAACAATATAAATACTAATTTTTCTGTCATTACATAATATATTTTTTTAAGATAAATCCCCCTGTCTTCACAGATAAGGGGATTCGCTTTTTTGTGCAAGTGTGTTTTTCAATTATAATTGGACGTTTACTTCATAGAAAAGTATGTAAAAATATTAGTTAATTATGAAAACTTTAGATGTTCTGTCGTGTAATAACTATTTAACTCAATGTCGCTTTGTTTGTTTGTAGTGATACAAATAATACAAAAAGGATATTATTTTACACGTTTATATTTCGTTGTAATTGGGGTCCCAGTAATCGGATTTTTGCTTTTTGCGGTGAAATTCTTATCAGTAATTTCAGTTATTTCAGCTTCAAAGGATAAACCAAACTCTGATTTGAATTTGAAAATGTTGCCTTCCATTTGCCATTTACCGCTATCAGAACCATTGTCATTACCGTTCCAATAAGTTCCGTCTTCATTAATCTTGAAGATTGAGGTAAATTCATCTTCATCGTAACCTGTACTGCTTTCGATTACTTGCCACCAACCGATAATCATTTCAGCATAGTTCTTGTCTCCGTCATCGTCTTTTGTTTCATCATCATCTGACGAACAACTAACGAATAGACTAACACTAAACAACATTGCTAATAAAGCAAATAAATTAATTTTTTTCATCTCATAAAAATTTTAATGGTTAATAATTATTTTATTTAAAAAGAATTTTAATTTAATTTTAAATTGTGATTTATTTAAATCAAAAATAGAATGCTCTCTATTCTGTAAATTAACCGAATGTAATTGATTGTTTTTTGTGAGGATATATAGATTCCTTTCGTCTATTGATAGACCGTATATGCTAGCAATAGAAAGCTGTTCTAGTTCTTCATAGAAGTACACGTAATCAAAATCAACGTCTAAATTTATTTTTAGACATATCAATTGAAGTTGTTCCAAGTTTTCAAGATAGCTCTGTCTTGAAATTGATTGTGCGATTTTTAATGCTTCTCTAGTATTCATATACTCATTGATATTGTCGCACAAAAAAAGTGCGGAACTATACTGACACGGATAGGAGGGTACTAGCAATAACCACGAACCACAGTGTAAGCAAGTCCGCACCCATATCGCATACAGTTAAGTATATACAATGAGTACGAACGCTTAACACGCTGCGGTTCTGATAGTTCAAATTGCTAGTTTTACCTATCCGCATTGTTAAACGCCTATTAACGTGTACTTGATTTCTCCCAAGTACACGGCAAATATAGTGATTTTCTGTTACATATATAATAAAAAAGCCCGAATAATTATTCGGGCTGCTCTGTTTGCTGATTTCTTTTGAGTTGTTCTTGTTTGATTCTATATAATTCTCTAGCTCTTGCATTTCTCTTTTCTTTATTTTTGTCTCTTTGTTCTTTTGCTTTGACTGCATTGTAGTTGTCTTTATAATGCAATTCTTTGTTGAATACTAGTGTTCTTGAATATAGTGCATCTTCTGCCATTGCTTGATACCAGGAGTATGAGCATTTATATTCATCATCAATATACACATCAATCATTTTAGTTTCTTTATTGAATTTAGTATGATGATTGTATTGTTTTGCATACGATTTGTGACTAGTTGTACTTGCAATGAAAAAAGATTCATAGTCATAACGTTTGCATTTAATTTTGATAATCTTGTGTTGACTTATATCAGCATTGTATATTTTGATATATTCAATGTTGTTTCTAATAATTTCACGTCTAGTTGGTAAATCTGTAATGTTGTCGAGATTTCCTTTTACTGTTTCGTATGATGTTCTATATGCTTTTAAATCATTCAAGCCATTTATTTTTTCGTTTATTGTTTTGATGTCGTTTTCAATATTTCTTCTTTCAGCTTTTATTTTATTATTCTCTGTTTCATATTCATCATCGCTAAGTGCGTCTATTTTATACATCTTATTATTTTTAGCTCTGTTTTTTTCATTTAATTCTAATAAGTGATTACAGTTTTCAATCTGTTTGTTAAGTTCTTCAATCTCACGTTCAATTCTAGCAACTTCACTAATCAAATTGGATGGATTAAATGATTCAATCTTTTTGGTGAATTCCCATACAATAGCATCAAGTAGATTTATTGATATAGATGGTGCGCTGCATTTATGTGGTAAGTTGTATGCGTCAGGGGATAGTTTGCCACGACACGTATATTGGTGTGTACCTTTGATTCCTGAATATCTATAACCACATAGATGACATTTAATCAATCCTGCACATAAATAGAAATTTTTAGTTTTTAAACCAATATTAGTGTTGTTCTTTCTGGCAATTTCACGGCTTAATTGAAACATTTCTTTTGATATTATTTGCGGGTATTTTACGCCACCCTCATTTAAACTTGCATACGAGTTGTTAGTTAGTATATTACGTACTTGATAACTTTTGTTTATTTTGAATCCTTTCAATCTTGCTTCTGCTGAGATTGTCTTTACGCTATGTCTTTCACTAACGTAAGAATTGAAGATAAATCTAACTTCTTCTGCTTCATCTTCTTTTATTTGAAAATATCCTTCTTCATCAACACAATATCCGAAAGGGTAGAAGCCACCTATATATTTACCTTTAGATTTTGATGCAGTCTTGCTTCTGCTAAATCTAGCCGTTTTATTTCTCATTTCTGATTCCGCCATTTGAGCAAATAGCGTGAATATGGTTTCAGATGCTTCGTTGATTGAACCATCAGCGTTTAATAGTGTAATCGATGGTTCTTGTATCTTTAATTGAATTTTCCGTGTTATTAGATAATCTAAGATTGAAAATAGAACTTTCTTTTTTCTTGCGATTCGGCTAATTTCCCAAGCATATACACAGTTGATTTCATTGTCAGCTTCAATAGCTTCTTTCATTCTATTAAGTCCTTGTCGTTCTTCTTCAGATAATTTGATACCTGACTCTTTCTCTTTAATTGGTATAATGTCACTATCCTTATATCCATCTCTAATCGCTTGGCTATAAATGATTTTTTCCTGTTCATCATACTCCTGCCTGTCGGTTGATACTCTAACTAATAGTATTGCTTTCATATAGTTAATATTGGTTATATTATAGTTCTATGTAATACAAGGTACTATATTTTATTTGTATGTTTGTCCTCGTAATCATAACATTTGCAAATATAATAAATTCACGCATTATATGAAACATATAGAAAGTGTAAAATCCCAGATGAGAAAAGGCATGCTTGAATATTGCATCATGCTTTTGCTGCATAAGGAGCCTGCTTATGCTTCAGACATCATTCAGAAACTGAAAGAGGCTCAACTAATTGTGGTAGAGGGTACTTTATACCCTTTGCTGACACGTTTGAAGAATGATGATTTGTTGAGCTATGAATGGGTGGAATCCACGCAGGGGCCCCCCCGCAAATATTACAAACTCACAGAGAGAGGAGAAGCCTTCCTGGGAGAACTTGAAATCTCCTGGAAAGAATTGAACGAAACAGTGAACCATATTGCCAATAGATAATCCGAAAAGAAAAAATTAAAATGAAAAAGACATTGACCATCAATTTAGGAGGAACTGTCTATCATATAGATGATGATGCCTACCGTCTGTTAGACAATTACCTGTCTAATCTGAAGCATTACTTTCGTAAACAGGAAGGTGCGGAAGAAATCGTAAACGATATTGAAATGCGTATTGCCGAACTGTTTGCTGAAAAAATAGCTGAAGGAAAACAAGTCATAACTGTATCGGATGTGGAAGAAATTATAGCGCGTGTAGGTAAGCCGGAAGACTTCGGAATAACTGACGATGATACGGATTCACAGAAAAAGACGGAACAGTCCGCTTCCGGCAATCAGAGTTATGCACATACTGCCGCTCCGCGCCGTTGGTTTCGCGATCCGGACAATAAGTTACTGGGTGGTGTAGCATCAGGACTGGCGGCTTATTTTGATTGGGATATCACCCTGGTGCGTATCCTGATGATCATTCTGGTATTTGTCCCTTACTGTCCGATGATCATACTCTATATTATCGGATGGATTGTTATACCGGAAGCTCATACAGCGGCAGAAAAGCTGAGTATGCATGGAAAAGCGGTGACCATCGAAAATATTGGTAAAACGGTGACAGACGGCTTCGAACGGGTAGCGGACGGAGTCAATAACTATATGAATTCCGGAAAGCCCCGTACCTTTCTTCAGAAAGTAGGAGATGTGTTTGTTTCCATTGCTGCCGTCCTCTTTAAGATATTTCTGGTAGCTTTGGTGATTATCTGTTGCCCTGTATTGTTCGTATTGGCTGTCGTATTGGTAGCCCTGGTGTTCGCTGCTGTTGCGGTAGCGGTCAGTGGCGGGGCATTGCTTTACGAAATGCTGCCTGCCATCAATTGGATACCGGTTACTTCCGTATCTCCTATGATGACATTGCTTGGCACGATTGCCGGAGTCGCCCTGATTGGTATTCCATTGGGAGCTTTCCTTTATACTATTCTTCGCCAGTTATTCCATTGGTCACCGATGGGGACAGGCTTGAAATGGTCGTTGCTGATTCTATGGATATTGGGTGTTGTCATTATGGTAATTAACCTTTCAGCCCTCGGATGGCAACTGCCTTTATACGGCTTACACTGCTCTTAACTAACTCTTGTTCTATTAAAAAAGGATAATATTTATTCTTTTATAACTAAATGTACCCCGATAGTGTGTCCGGGGTACATTTTTTGTTTGTTCTTATTTATAGTAAATCGAGAATTTTTTATTAAGTTTGTAAAGACGTATTCAAGAAATAAAAATGGGTGAACATATATGTTTTAGGAGAAACGAACGTTTGGCTACCGTCAATCCTTATTGGAGAGGAAATCCGATGGTACGCGGACGCTTTTTTAACAGACAGCATCGCTTCCGTCCGGGGATGGGAAGTGTACTGAAATGGCGTCTTTCGCCCAATCCACAACGAAAAGAAAAGAAGACGGTGAAGTGGAATCCGAAAGTCTGCTATCTTCGTTCTCTGGACGCAGTGGTAGGGGACTCACTGGTATGGTTGGGACATAATTCCTTTTTTCTCCAATTGGCAGGCAAAAGAATCATGTTCGATCCTGTGTTCGGCAGCATCCCTTTTGTAAAGCGTCAGAGCGAATTTCCCGCTAATCCTGACATCTTTACAGGGATTGATTATCTGCTCGTCAGCCACGACCATTTCGACCATTTGGATAAACAAAGTATCGCCCGTCTCTTGAAGAACAATCCGCAAATGAAACTCTTCTGCGGACTGGGAACAGGAGAATTAATCCAGAACTGGTTTCCTGAAATGAAGATAATTGAAGCCGGCTGGTATCAGCAGATGGAAGACGAAGGACTCAAAATAACCTTCCTTCCGGCACAGCATTGGAGCAAACGTTCCGTGCGTGACGGCGGACAACGATTGTGGGGAGCATTTATGTTGCAAGGCGATGGCATCTCACTCTATTATAGCGGTGACACAGGATATTCCAGCCACTTCCGTGAAATCCCGGACTTGTTCGGTTCGCCGGATTATGCTTTACTGGGAATCGGTGCATACAAGCCCCGTTGGTTTATGCGTCCCAACCATATCTCGCCTTACGAATCCCTGACCGCTGCCGAAGAAATGCGCGCCGGGCTTACTATCCCGATGCATTATGGTACATTTGACTTGTCTGATGAACCTTTGCACGATCCCCCGAAAGTTTTTGCGGCAGAAGCGAAGAAAAGAAAGATCCCGGTAGAGATTCCTTACTTGGGAGAAATTGTAAAACTAAATAAGAAGAAATAACTATAAACGAACGAGTAAAGAGATGAAGAAATTAGAAATTAAAGACCTGAAAGAGAACTTTTTCGAAGCAATCGGAAAAGAATGGATGCTGGTTACAGCCGGCACCAAAGAGAAGTTCAATACAATGACAGCAAGTTGGGGCGGTATCGGTTGGTTGTGGAATAAGCCCGTAGCCTTTGTTTTTGTTCGCCCTGAACGCTATACATATGAATTTATAGAGAAGGGTGACTATCTGACGTTATCCTTCTTAGGAGAAGAAAATAAGAAAATTCATGCAGTCTGTGGCTCCAAGTCGGGACGGAATATAGATAAAGTCAAAGAAACCGGATTGAAACCTATATTTACGGAAGAGGGTAATGTATTGTTCGAGCAAGCCCGTCTGAGCCTGGAATGTAAGAAACTCTACGCCGATGGCATCAAACCGGAATGTTTTCTGGATAAGGAATCATTGGAAAAATGGTATGATAGTGCGCATGGCGGTTTTCATAAGATGTATATTGTAGAAATTAAAAATATATATTCGGAATAAATTTAGCGGATTTTTTATGAATGCAATGGAGAAGCCCCTGAACTCAAGAGATTGAGAACAGGGGCTTCTTTTAGTTTACTATGTTTTCGTTTACTACGCCTTAGTTTACTATGTTTTATTCTACTATGTAACTAATTTCTTGAAATCTTATTTGGATGGAGCTTTCTTTACCCATTTGTCCAGCCATTCAAAGAAAGTACGTTGCCACAACACTCCGTTTTGAGGTTTCAGTACCCAGTGGTTTTCATCCGGATAAATCAGCAGCTCGGCAGGAACCCCACGCATCACGGCAGCGTCAAAAGCAGCCATCGCTTGATTAGCCAGGATACGATAATCTTTTTCTCCATGGATGCAGAGAATCGGAGTATCCCATTTTTCTACGAAGAGGTGAGGGGAGTTGGCGAAAGTACGCTGTGCCACCGGATTTTGTTTTTCCCAGTATGCGCCACCCATATCCCAGTTGGCAAACCATTTCTCTTCAGTTTCCAGATATTGCATTTCCATATTGAAGATACCGTCATGGGCAATAAATGCCTTGAAGCGCTTGTCATGATGTCCGGCCAACCAATACACGGAGAACCCCCCGAAACTGGCACCTACACATCCCAAACGGTCATTATCTACATACGGCTCTTTCGCCATCTCGTCAATAGCCGTGAAGTAATCCTTCATACACTGCCCGCCGTAATCACCGCTGATCTGTTCGTTCCATTCCACACCGAATCCCGGCAGACCGCGACGGTTCGGAGCGACGATGATATAATCATTAGCCGCCATAATCTGGAAGTTCCAACGATAAGACCAGAACTGGCTTACTGGACTTTGAGGGCCACCCTCGCAGAACAACAGAGTAGGATATTTCTTATTCGGATCGAATTGAGGCGGATAGATCACCCACGTCAGCATCTCCTTACCATCTGTTGTCTTCATCCAGCGACCTTCCACTTTTCCCATCTCCAACTGGTCATAAATCTGCTTGTTTTCCTGTGTCAGTTGAGTGGCTGTTCCGTCCAGTGCCACTGTATAAATCTCATCACCCATACTCATGGAATGACGTTTGGCAATCAGCTTGTCACCGAAAAGAGCCACCCCTTCGTAGTCATACATTCCCGAAGTAACCGCCTTTACCGAATCATTAGCCAAATCAAGCGCATAAATCTGCGATTCTCCATGCCATACCCCAGTGAAATAGATCACCTTGGCATCTGCACCCCAAACAAAGGCATCCACATTCGATTCGAACGCCTTGCTGACAAAACGCTTTTCACCCGTTTCCAGATTCATGATAAACAGGCGGTTCAGATCAGCCTCGTAACCGTCACGCTCCATGCTCTGCCAGGCAATATACTTGCCGTCCGGTGAATATTGCGGATTGGTATCATATCCTTTATTTTCTTCAGTGATATTCTCCGTCTTCTTAGTATTCAGATCATAGATATAAATATCCGAATTGGTAGAAATCGCATACGCCAGTCCGGTCTTCTTGCGGCAAGTATAAGCTACTTTGTCCGAAGTCGTGTTCCAAGCGAGTTGCTCGATTCCGCCCCAGGGCTTCATCGGACTTTCATACGGCTCACCGTCCAGAATATCCACGATATTGGAAATACCGTTACCGTCAAAATCAGCAACGAAAGGATGCGGAGCAGTCGTTACCCATTCATCCCAATGCTTGTACATCAAGTCGGTGACGATGATGCCTGTAGCTTTAGGCAGATCCGGATATTTATCGGCTGTACTTTCTTTCGTTTTGACTTGTGAGATAAACAAGAGCTTCTTGCCGTCCGGTGAGACAGAATATCCTTCGATGTCACCGTCATAGTTGGTCAACTGCTTGCGTCCGCTACCATCGGGATTCATCTCATAAAGCTGGCTGCTCCCGTTGTCATTGCTTAGAAAAGCGAGCTTGGTACCCCCTTTGATCCATGTCACTTCATTCTCCTGATAGGGGGTACGGGTGATCTGCTGATTGTCGCTTTCGTCTGCGTTCATCACGAAGACTTCGCGGTTACTCTTGTTTTCCGGTACACTGTAATATGCCACCGTATACGCAATTTTCTTTCCGTCGGGCGATACCGCGAATCCGCCGATACGTCCCATGGCCCAAAGTGCTTCGGGAGTCATGCGCTTCCCTTCAATCTTAATATCCGATTTCTCGATAAGCACCTGAACCGTTTTGCCTGCTTCTTTGGTTCCGCCGCAGGCCGCTAACAACATTGCTGCCGACATCATAAATAAATTAGCTTGTCTCATATATTTTATAAAATGTTTATTTTCTTGCGAAGATAGTGAAAAAAGGATTTAAATCTTCTTTTTCTGCCAGTTTCCTTTCTTCATATATATGTAGCAGAATATCAATGTGAAAATACCATACACACACTCCGTTGTCCATGCAAATGCGATGTCCATCCGCAGATACAGGATAAAGTACATTGAGTAAGCGACATAAATGGTCAGTACGCAAAGTTCCATCGCCAGAGCTGTACGGGTGTTTCCCGTCCCTGATACCGACTGGAAATAAACATTGGCGGGAACTAGCACCAGATAAGCCGAACATAGCACCCAAAGAGAATGGACGGATGCTTCCCTTAATTCCGGAATGTCCGTATAGATACTCAGAACCAGGTCAGGGAAAAGACAGAAGAAAATCAATATCGGTATTACAAGCATATACCCGATACGGATATGCTGCCTGATAGTTCCTCGTACGCAATCCTGTTCGCCTGCGCCAATAAGGTTGCTGACCAGTGAACCGCAGGTAGAGGCGAAAGCCATCGCAATCATAAACGGAATTCCCGATACATTACGGATTATATTGGCGATTGCCAGCGACCGTTCTCCCAAGTGTTCCACGAAAAGGAAGAACATGAACCAGGTCGATAGGGAAACGAAGTTCTGAATCATCGTCCAAACGGAAATATTGAGAATCCGTTTCAACATCTGTACACGGAATTTTGGCAGGATATTCAATGCATACTTCTTGCAGTCAATCCGTTTCCATGTATAGATGATAAAGAAAATCACCGAAACCATTTCGGCTAACGAAGAACCGATGGCAGCACCGGCAATCCCCAGTTGCGGGAAACCGAATTTACCGAAGATTAGGATATAATTGAATACAACATTCGAGAGTACCATCACAATGGAGTTCAATGTCAGTGTTTTGGTCTGGGTGGTTCCTACGAAGAAAGCCCGGAACATAACGCCGACAAAAGAGAAGAAGAAACCGTAGACTCTCCAGTGTATATAGCTCTCGGCTGCATCGTAGATGTGCGGAGAAGATATGATATTCTTCAATATATGCGGTGAGAATACAATGGATAGGGTGAACAATATAGCTGCAACCACCAGTAAAAAATAGATGCCCTGATAGAAGATCAGACCTATCTCTTTGTAATTCCCTTCCCCGTTGCGACGGGCAATCAATATCTGGGCTCCGATGCTGAAACCGAAAGCCAGCATAAAGATAGCGAGGTAATATACACCTGCAATGGCAGATGCCCCCAGTTCAATTTCACCGACACGCCCGAGAAAAGCGGTGTCCGTCATACCTATCAGTTGCTCCATAATCAGACTGATCAGGATGGGATAGGCGATAGTCCATATTTGTTTATAAGTATATTTAGTCTTCATCATACTTTGTTTATTTAGAGAAAGAAAGCCGGGCAACCAAAATAGGATGTCCGGCTTTCTCAGAATATATAGGATTTTATTCCTTATTTCTTATTCTGTCTTTGCTGCTGCAATAGCTCCTGTTGCTTTTGCATCGCTTCTAAGCGTGCGGCAAATCCGGTCTTTTTCATTTGTTTCGGGTCTTTCTTTTTCGCTTCAAGGATAGCCAGCAATTTTGTTTCGTTAGTAGTTTTACGAAGCAGAATCATGGTACCTACACTAATCAACGTTGACACGAAATAATAATAGTTCAAACCTGACGGATAATCGTTCAAGACAAACAAGAACATAATCGGCATCAGATACATCATCCATTTCATGGCAGCCATTTGCGGTTGCGCGCCTGTATCCTGCATAGACATCGTGTACTTCGTGTTCAGGATATTGGTCACCGTCATCAGCAAACAGAATAAGCTGAGGTGATTACCCAGAAATGGAATATTGAATGGGAATGTAATGAACGCGTCATAAGTGGAAAGGTCGTCCGCCCACAAGAAACTCTGTTGGCGCAACTCGATAGCACTCGGCACGAACATAAACAAAGCCATCAGGATAGGGAACTGCAACAACATCGGCAGACAGCCGCCCATTGGGCTTACCCCGTATTGGCTGTAAAGCCCCATCACTTCCTGCTGCTTCTTCATCGCGTCTTCCTGCTTCGGATACTTCTTGTTGATTTCGTCGATTTTCGGTTTCAAAACGCGCATCTTGGCAGAAGACATATAAGTTTTCCAGGTAGCCGGATAAACCACAACTTTCACCATGATAGTCAGAATCAACAATACGATACCCATGCTCAAGCCCCAACCGGACAACCAGTCGAATACGTTGATCGTGATGAATTGATTAATCCAGCGAATCAACGGCCAACCCAGATATACCAGTCTGTGAAGTTCCCATTTCTCGGTACGACCCTTATCCAACGCCTTCAGCGTCTTGAAGTGGTTCGGACCGAAATAGAAATACATCTCTGTCGGTTCTTTGCCTGTCGGATCGAAGAATGTATTCATTTCAGCAGAGTAATCCTTGATATATCCGCTTCCTTGCTGTTCCATTCTCGATTTTACAGAGACCTTTTCGAAATCCTGTTCGGCGATAAATACAGAAGAGAAGAACTGGTTCTTGAAAGCCACCCAGTCAATGCGGCTTTCCAACTTCTTATCATCATCTTTAGCGGCCGACAAGTTATCTACATTTTCACCTGTCACCTTATAAGTCAGCTCAGACAAACGATTCTCGTAAGTGAATCCTTTTTCCAGTTGGCGGGCACGTTGCGACCAGTCAATGTCCACATATTTGGTGCTTGCCAGTTTGTCCGCCATACCTGTAGCCTTGATTTCAAAGTTCATCAAGTAGCTGTCCGGCTTCAGCGTATATATGAAGTCAATATAGCTTTCGCTGTTCGCAGCCAAACGCATGGTAACACTACTATCCGTCTTGTTCACTGCTTCAAAGAAATAATCCTTTGTCTGAATAGCACCTTCTTTATTGTAGAAGTTGAAATTCATCGAAGCATCATCACCGTCGAACAGCATGACCGGAGTCTTCTTATCCTGTGCCATGTAATCCTTCAGCATGGCTGAATATACACGTCCCCCCTTCGTTGTGAAAGTGATTTCTGCTACGTTATTCTGAATGCTGATTTTAGAGTCTGTTCCATGCATGGCATTGAAAAACAGGGCGGAAGAATCGGCTACCGATGTAGCAGTCTCTTGCTTGCTGTTAGCCAGTGCAGCTTCCGTTTTCGCCTTCAGCGCTTCTTCTTGCTGCTGTACCACGGCAATAGAATCGTAGTATCTCTTTTGTGCAGCTATCTGCTCCTCGCTGGGACGGCTCAGAAAACTGAATCCTACCAATAATATACCTATTAAAACGAGACCTGTGATGGTGTTTTTATCCATTCTTATTTTAATTACAAATTACTAATTTACTTTTCGTTTTCGATAGCAGCTTTCACAAACGCTACGAACAACGGATGCGGGTTCAATACCGTACTACCGTATTCCGGATGGAACTGCGTACCAACGAACCACTTCAATGCCGGGATTTCCACAATTTCCACCAAATCCGACTCTGGGTTGATACCTACACATTTCATGCCGGCAGCTTCGTATTGTTCTTTGTAGTCATTGTTGAACTCATAACGGTGACGGTGACGTTCCTGAATGTGTTCCTGTCCGTAAGCCTGATAGGTCTTGGAGTCTTTATTCAATACGCATTCGTAAGCGCCCAGACGCATCGTACCACCCATATTGGTGATTGCCTTTTGTTCTTCCATGATGTCGATCACGTTGTGCGGAGTCTTTTCATCCATCTCGCGTGAGTTGGCATCGGCATAACCCAGTACGTTGCGTGCAAATTCGATGGCGATACATTGCATACCCAAGCAAATACCGAAAGTCGGAATATCATGTGTACGCGTATATTTGATAGCAACAAACTTGCCGTCAATACCACGCTGACCGAATCCCGGGCCGATCATGACACCGGCCATACCTTTCAACGCTTCATCTACATTCTCGTCTGTCAGCTTTTCACTGTTTACGAAATGCACTTCCACCTTGCGGTCATTGTAAGTACCGGCCTGTGACAAAGCTTCACGGATAGATTTATACGCATCCTGCAAGTCATATTTCCCGACTAGCGCAATATTAACCGGCTCTTTTGTTTCAGCAGCGTGACGGCGTTCCAGGAATTTGCGCCATGGGCCGAGTCCCGGAGTTTCTCCTACCGGCAGTCCCATCTTTTCAAGAATGGTGCTGTCCAGTCCTTGTGCCTGCATCAGGATAGGTACTTCGTAGATTGTTTCCGCGTCGATAGACTGCACTACGGCTTTATCGTCCACATTACAAAATTGTGCCACCTTTTTGCGCAATCCGTCGCTTAGCGGATGTTCGGCACGGAGTACCAGTACATCCGGCTGAATACCTACACTCTGAAGTTCCTTCACCGAATGTTGTGTCGGTTTCGTTTTCAGTTCTCCGGCAGCGGCAAGATAAGGAACATAAGTCAAGTGCACACAAAGAGCATTTTTGCCAAGTTCCCATTTCAACTGACGGATACTTTCGAGGTAGGGAAGTGACTCGATGTCGCCGACCGTACCACCGATTTCTGTGATTACAAAATCGAATTTATACTTGTTTCCGAGCAGCTTCACATTCCGTTTGATTTCATCCGTGATATGAGGAATCACCTGGATTGTCTTACCCAGATAATCTCCACGGCGCTCCTTATCGATAACGCTCTTGTAGATACGTCCCGTAGTAATGTTGTTCGCCTTTGTCGTTTGAATGCCCAGGAAACGCTCATAGTGTCCCAGGTCGAGGTCGGCTTCGTGTCCGTCTACGGTAACATAGCACTCTCCGTGCTCATATGGATTCAATGTTCCCGGGTCGATGTTGATGTACGGGTCAAACTTTTGGATGGTTACATTATAACCTCTTGCTTGTAGCAACTTACCGATGGATGATGAGATGATACCTTTTCCTAATGAAGAGGCAACACCACCGGTGACGAAAATATACTTTGTTTCTCCCACAGCTATAACTGTTTTAAAAATTGTTTACTTAGTAGTATTCTTACGAACTTAAAAAGCGCAAAATTATAAAAAAAAGAGGAAGAATGCTGTCTTTCGTCTCTACAAATTTATTAAAAAATGCAATTTTAAAAGTTTCCTATGATTTCTGAACAAAATAATGTAGCTTTGCACCCTAAACCATAGACAAATATGATGAGAATTACTACTTTATGTTCAGCTTTTATCCTGTCCTTATTAACGTTATCACTTTATGCACAGGAGCCTGTTCAGGAATCAGCCGTTGATTCCGTGATTCCGGTTGATTCTTTGCAGCCTGCTCCCGAAACTCTCAAACCTGCCAAGGCGACCAAATCCCCGAAAACGACCAAGCCTTCAACAGTAGTGGCAAAAGCCAAAGTTGTGAAAGCAGATACGCTTTCAGCGGAACTTCAGAAATATTTGATGCTCAAGCTCAACATGTCAGGCCCGACTCCGAAACTGGATACAGTCTCTTATTTATATAATAAGTATATCGCCCAACTGGATTATCTGAATGACCTGTCCGTACCTGCGCGTTATATTCCGTCCGATCCTGACTATTTCCGTCTGTTTACTCCGCTGGCATATTATTATGCCCCGATGGAACAATATTCAAAACTGGAATGGAAGCCTGTGCAGCCGGATACCACTCCGCAACTGCCAACGGAGCTTCTTCCTTATGACACGCTGGCATTCTCCAAGACCCGACGTGCCAATACTTTGGTCAATAAGGCATTGATGGATCTTTATCTGCAAAAACCACAACTGGTAGTCACTACGGAAGACCGCATCATGAGCCGTGATGTTTTCCGTCGCGACGTGAAACCGAAAATATCCCCGAAAGCCAGTGTTGTCCACCTGTTCCAACCGGAGAACATGGATAATAATGTAGGTAAGGCCGATATAAAGATCAGCCGTCCCAACTGGTGGGTGACCGGTGGTAACGGATCGCTGCAAATCAGCCAGAACCACCTTTCGGACAACTGGTACAAGGGTGGTGAAAGCAACTTCTCCGGTTTGGCGACTTTCCAAATTTTTGCCAACTACAACGACAATGAAAGAATCCTGTTCGAGAATCAACTCGAAGCTAAGGTAGGTATGACTTCCACCCCGTCTGACGAATATCACAAATACCTGTTTAATACCGACCAGCTCCGCCTGTATAACAAATTAGGTTTGCGGGCCCTCAAAAACTGGTACTATACCATTTCTTCCGAATTCAAGACCCAGTTCTTCAACGGCTACAAGGCGAACAGTGAAGATCTGGTTTCAGCTTTCATGTCTCCGGCAGATTTGGCAGTCAGTGTCGGTATGGACTATAAACTGAGTAAGAAGAAATTCAATCTTTCCGTCTTTATGGCACCGTTGACCTATAACTTGCGTTATATCGGCAGCTCGGAAGTAGACGAAACCAAATTCGGTCTGGACAAAGGCAAATGTTCCAAGAATGACTTCGGTTCCCAATTACAATCGACATTCAACTGGACTATTATCTCTGCCGTAACATTGGAATCCCGTCTCAACTACTTGACCAACTACCATTGGGCGCGTGTAGAATGGGAAAATACCTTCAATTTCGTCCTGAACCGCTATCTCTCTACCAAACTTTACGTGCATACCCGTTTTGACGACAGTTCTAAACCGACTGAAGGCGACAGCTTTTTCCAGTTGAAAGAACTGCTTAGTTTTGGTATTAACTATAAATGGTAGGTAGAGACTCCAAGTTAACTCTAAAAAAGAAATAGTAAGAGGCTGTTTAACAATAAAAAGTTATTCAGTCTCTTTTTTTTATTCCCATATTTGTTATATCAATAATTATTTAATTCAAAATATAACTTATATGGCAACAGTAAAAGTTAAGTTTCGTCCTTCCTCGGTTTTTGATAAAGAGGGGACTTTGTTTTATCAGGTGACCCATGACCGGGTCGTGAGGCAAATAAGCACCGGCTACAAGCTTTTCTCCTCAGAATGGGACAAGAGATTGTCGTTAATCGTCATTCCTGCTGACGACGCAATGCGTGCACATTATCTAACCACATTGAGAAAATGTATTTTGGAAGATCAATCCCGACTTCGGGAAATAGTCCTGAGTCTCGAGCGGTCTACAAATTCCTTTACGTCAGGAGATGTAGTGAGGGCTTATCAGTCTCCTTCTGTTGGTGGTTTTCTTTCGTTTGGGCGAGAGCTTGTTGCGCAGTTAAAGCAGATTGGTAAAGAACGTACTGCTGAAACTTATGCAGCAACTCTGAACAGTTTCGAACGTTTCATGGGAAATCGTGGAGATATACTTATTGAAGGAATCGATTCGGTTCTTATGGTTGAGTATGAGACCTACTTGAAATCTGCCGGAGTATGCCCCAATAGTTCTTCGTATTATATGAGAAATTTGCGGGCAATATATAACCGTGCTGTAGACAAAGAGTTAACTGTACAGCGCAATCCCTTTAAGCATGTGTATACTGGAATTGACAAGACCATGAAGCGTGCTGTACCCATGAAAGTCATCCGTCAGATAAGGGATATGGAATTGAGATTCTCCCCGTCGATGGATTATGCCCGGGACATCTTTATGTTTTCGTTTTATACCCGCGGGATGTCATTCGTAGATATGGCATTTCTCAAAAAGAAAGATATCCGGAACGGTATCTTGTCTTATCGGCGTCACAAAACGAACCAGCAGCTTTTTATCAAATGGGAAAAACCTATGCAGGAAATTATCAATAAGTATGATACGGCAGATACGCCTTATCTGCTGCCGATAATAAAGGACATCAATAAAAACGAGAGACGCCAATATCAAAATGCGGCACACTTGATAAACAGGAAATTAAAAATGATTGGAAAACTTTTGAACTTGAATGTTACGCTGACAACATATGTCGCCCGTCACGCTTGGGCAAGTATAGCCAAAAGTAAAAATATCTCTATTTCTGTGATTTGTGAAGCTATGGGACACGATTCTGAGAATACTACGAAGATTTATCTTGCTTCATTGGATACTTCTGCTGTTGATAAGGCTAATAGTCTTATTATCAATTCTTTATAATAATATAAAAAGTATGAAAACACGTTGTTAACCCGGTACTTTTCTTATCAAGAAAAGTATTAGATGATGCAAAATTACAAAAAATAAGGTATACACTATTATATTCAATAAACTTTTTTGATTCACAACAAAAAATATTAGCATTTTTTGTCAAATGTTAAGCGGAGTGGAATGTCCGTACAGCACAAATGTGTAAATATCAGATATAAATGTTAGCGGTACTTTTCTTGATAAGAGAAGTATCGGATTAAGCTATCAAACGAATATAATTGGGGCATAAACATATTTACAAGGGAAACTAAAATACAAGTTATATTCTTGGATTATCAGTGAAATGTTAATCTGTTTATTGCTACTTGTTTGGATGATATTCCAAGGGAAATGACAACAAATGTTTAGCATAAGAATACACACAAATGATGAAGCTAGGGATTTTTCTTCTGATAATAGTCATGAATATTGTGACTCATCCGGTCTGTGCACAGAATGTGGCAATCAAGACCAATATTTTATCCGATGTTTTTTTGAATATAAATACCGGTTTGGAGGTTGGACTGGCACCTCGCTGGACGCTTGACATCTCCGGAGAGGTCAATGCATGGACATTGTCGCATGATCGCCGGTGGAAGCATTGGGCGGTGCAACCTGAGGCCCGTTATTGGTTCTGCGATCGCTTTGCAGGACATTTCGTCGGAGCTCATCTGCATGGCGGCCAATATAATATAGGTGGCATTGACACTGATTTCAGTTTATTGGGTACGGATTTCTCAAGTCTTAAAGATACCCGGTATCAAGGATGGTTTGTTGGTGCGGGCGTTGCTTATGGCTATGCCTGGATATTGGGACGGCATTGGAATATCGAGGCTGAAATAGGTGTCGGTTATTCCTATATCCGTTATGACCGTTTCAGGTGTGCCGGATGTGGAAAGAAAGTCGGTGAAAACAGACCACATAACTATTTCGGCCCAACTAAGGCAGCAGTAAATCTAGTCTATTTATTCTAAAAAAGCGTTTAGTTATGAAACAAATGATTCTTATTATAACAGCATGGCTGGGAACATGCTGTATGCTGAATGCCCAGCAAACTGTCGGAGTGACAACCGATAGTCTCAGGATTGAACGGAACGGTGAATACATAGTGGTTGACATGAGCATGGGTTTGTCTCCTTTGGATGTGGACGTAAACAGGGCTGTATTACTTACTCCCCGTTTTGTGTGCGCAACAGACACGCTTGAACTTCCGTCGATAGGAATTTATGGGCGTCAACGCTATTATTACTATGTGCGTAATGGAGAAAGCATGTTGTCCGGTGCAAAAGAGATGTCATTTAAGGCGCGTTCAAAACCCTCAGATGTGGCATATCATGCCATTATGCCTTACTATGGATGGATGAACGGGGCCGTATTGGAGTTATATCGCAGTGATTACGGCTGTTGCAACACACTATTGGCGGAATATGTCGAGCCATTAGGAGGATATATGGAAGTGATCCCGTTGTCTCCGCAATTGCTTTATGTTTACCCTCAGGCAGAAGCGGTCAAAAGCCGCTCACTTTCCGGTTCGGCTTTCATTGATTTTCCGGTCGATAAGACGGTTATTTATCCCGAATATCGTCAGAATACACATGAATTGGGTAAAATCCAAGCTTCTATCGATTCTGTACGGAACGACAAGGATATTACTATTACTTCGGTGTGGCTCAAGGGATATGCGTCACCCGAAAGTCCGTATTCTCATAACCGGGATTTGGCTATAGGCCGTACGGCAGCATTGAAACATTATATCAATCAGCTATATCATTTTAAGGATAGTGTTATAGTTACGGACTATGAGCCGGAAGATTGGGCCGGGTTGCGCCGTTATGTTGAGAAGACCAATCTGGCACACCGCACAGAAATATTGAATATGATTGACAGCAATCTGGAACCGGATGCTAAAGAAGCGAAGATAAAACGGACTTATCCGGAAGAATACCGCTTCTTGTTGCAGAACTGTTATCCGGCCTTACGTCATACCGATTATCGTATAGACTACGTTATCCGCAGCTTTAGCGATGTGGAAGAGATAAAACGTATCATGCAGACGCAGCCTCAGAAACTCAGCCTCAATGAGTTCTATCTTGTGGCACGGACATACGAACCGGGAAGCGTTGAGTTCAACGATGTGTTTGAGACGGCTGTGAGAATGTATCCTGATGACGAGACAGCCAACTTGAATGCGGCGAATTCTGCAATGCAGCGTAAGGAGCTTGAAAGCGCAAAACGTTATCTTTCAAAATCGGGAAATTCACCGCAGGCTGTATACGCCCGTGGGGTATACGCCTTTTTTGTTGAGGATTATGATAGTGCGCGAAGACTCTTGAATGATGCGAAAGCGATGGGGGTAGAGCAGGCTGAGATAATCCTTATTGAAATAGATAAAATAGAGAAAGCTAAAAATAATTTATTAATCCATTAACATTTAATTTTATGAAGTTATCAAATTTATTTTGGGGCTTGCTTGGAGTAATGGCATTTAGTGCTTGTTCCAGCGATGAAATTACGCCCGAAACCGACAGCTTGGAGATGAACGGTCAGGATCGTTTCCTGTCCGTCCAGATTGCGAACACGACTGCTGTTACTAGAACGCGTGCTGACCATAATCAGACTCTTGGTGAAGGTGATAGTACATACGAAGAAGGATTGGATGCGGAAAACGCAGTGAACAAAGTACGATTCTATTTCTTTGATGCAAACAAGAATGCTTGTCCTGTAAAACATGATGGTACTAACTTTTTTGATTGTACTTTGAATTCTGAAGGCAAGGATATGCCTAACATTGAGGAAAAGTTGGAAGCAGTAATTGTTATCAGTACTAAGGAAGGGGATAATGCGGATAATTTGAAATCAATGGTTGCTTTAATTAATCATGAAGGTTTGAATTTAGGTAGTGAAAGTTTGTCTCTTTCTGCGCTTCGTGATAAAGTGGCGGATTACAGTTCTACAACCAATGGTTTCTTGATGACAAGTTCTGTTTTTGGTTCAGAGAGTGACGATTTTTTTTGTGAGGTAGAGATACCAGGTAGCGCACTCAAAAAGTCTGAGACAGAGGCAAAGGAGAATCCGGTAGATGTCTATGTAGAGCGTGTTCTGGCTAAGGTGAGGTTACATACCGAATGGAGTAACGAAATGACAAAAATAGAGGACGTGTCATACAATGGTAAGAAATATACTGCAGTGAAATTGAAGACAGCAAAAGGAGCGGATGGAAAAGATGTTACTGTTGTTGAAGGAAATGATGAAAAAGATGTCTACGTAATTTTTACAGGCTGGGAAGTGACTGGTACTGCTAATGTCTCATATCTTTTCAAACAAGTAAATTCTGATTGGACGTTTACTCCAAATTGGGCATGGAATCATCCGATTTACCATCGTTCTTATTGGGCATTGAATCCTACTTCCGATCAAGGTTTCAAGCTTCAGTATAATAAGACATATAAGGATATAACTGCGCAAATTGGTACTGCTGGGGTGACAACTTCCAGTCCTTCTTATGATGGAAGTGAACTTTATTGTCAGGAAAATGCGGCAGATAATGCAGATGGTACAAAGTTTATATATGATCCGGAACAAGCGGTGAGTAACTATACTCAGGCTGTTATTGCTGCCGTGTTGGTAACAGTTGATGAAACTACGAAAGAGGCGAGACCGGTAGACCTGGCTAAATGGGTAGGCAAAGACTATACTAAAGAAGGAGTGCTGAATGCAATGTTGGGAACTGTCGATACACAAATTTATATTGCAACTACGAATGATGAAGGAGAAGATCTGTCTTATAGAAAGATTGGAGCAGATGATGTCGAATTAGTATCAGGTGAGGCTGCAGGCGAGGCTGATGATGAAAGTGAAGACAGTAAACGTTATTTAAGTTACTTAAAATTGAAAGAGAGTTCTCATGGATTTGATTTCCGTAACGGTGGGGATCACAAAACAAAATATGATTTTGCAAAAGTTAATGAAATCTTGGCTACTGCACCAGGAGCAAAAGTATGGCAGTCTGGACAAACCTATTATTATACCAATATTCAGCACTTAAATCAAAATGATAAAACCGGTACTAACGGTCAATATGGAGTAGTTCGTAACCATATCTACGAGATTGCTATTAATTCAGTTTATGGTTTGGGTACTCCGGTTCTTGATCCTGACGAAGTTCTTGTTCCGCAACATCCAAAAGAAGACGAGACTTATCTTGCTGCACGAATAAATATTCTCTCATGGAGAGTTGTAAAACAGAATGTTGATTTAGAATGGTGATTATTCATAGCAAACAGAATCATAAAAACAACCACTAAGTAATCCTGATGGCGGGGCGCTTCCCGTCGAGAAAGCATTCCGCCATCTTTTTAATGTAAAGAAAGCGTTTAGGTATCGGCGCAAAGAGAGATGCCGTTTTGAAATCCCGAAGAAGATTCCGGGTTTCCACTTAATCAGAAATTTCCACTGCGGTTTCGTTCCGCAGACTATATATAATCATTAATTAAGAAATGATAGATGATAATGAATACACTGTCTTATATCAAATATTTGGGAATAACAGTATTGGCAATCATAGTGAGTGCCTTCCTGTTCGTGTCGTGTGACGGTATGATTTATAACGACGAAGGTGACTGCTCCGTGCGCTACCGACTGAAATTCCGTTATGACATGAACCTGAAATTTGCCGACGCCTTTGCTCACGAAGTAAAGTCCGTCAGACTTTACGCGTTCACCCCGGACGGTGAGTTGGTATGGCAGTCTGCCGAACAAGGCAGTGTTCTTGCATCAGAAGAATATGTCATGCCTATCGACCTTGCTCCGGGTGACTATCATCTTGTTGCGTGGTGTGGACTTGACAATGAAGAATCCTTCACTTTGCCCGATGTGTCGCATGGGTGCCACCTGGAAGATTTGCACTGCAAGTTGAAACGGCAATATGATATGGAGACAGATGTAGCCACAGGTGCGCAAAAACGTATCACTTGTTCCAAGCAAGACTTGCATCCGTTATTTCATGGCACTCTCGATGTCAGTCTGCCTGTAAATGATGACGGGGGTGAGTATACATATGTCATGCCGCTGACGAAAGATACGAATATATTTCGCGTGGTACTTCAGCACCTTTCCGGAGAAGATATAAACGCTGACGACTTTGTCTTTAGCATCGAAGACCGGAACGGTTGGATGGCACATGATAATTCATTGATCAATGACGAGCCGATTACCTATCGTGCCTGGTCCACCTATTCGGGTGAAGCAGGTGTTGATATACCGACAAAAGCCGGTGCGGATGTAATGCCCGGAGCCGGGAAACGTGTTATAACAACAGTCAAAGCTGCCGTAGCAGAACTTACGGTAAGCAGGCTGGTGAAGAGGGACTGGAGCCAGTATCCACGTCCGATGTTGACAATTCGCACTACTGAGGGAAAGCTAGTTGTTTCCATTCCGGTCATTGACTACGCTTTGTTGGTAAGAGGCGAATGTAACAGGAGTATGTCCGAACAGGAATTTCTCGATCGGGCAGATGAATATAATATGACATTCTTCCTTGATGAAGACAATAAATGGGTGAGTACAGTGATACAAATCCTTTCGTGGAAAGTGGTACGTTCTAATGTAGATATAGAGTGAAAAAAATGCTGCGACATATGGTATGGATGGCGGCATTTGTCAGTTGGGCATTGTTGTTGACAGCATGTAGCAGCGGAACAAGTGGCTATACGGACGAAGTACAGCCGGACGATCCCACCGCTACGCTCATCCTGCATACCGCTCTTCTTGACAAAACCCGTGCGGCCGATATCCCTGCGGATAGCCCTGTCGAATATATGTACACGTTACGCATTATTGTCCTTCATGCGGACGGCAGTGTGGAGCATAACGTTCATGTCGATTTTGGTAACTCCCCTCAAACCGAATGTTTCAGGATACTAAAGGTGACACGGAATGAAACAAAGAAAATATACCTGATAGCTAACGAAGAAAGCGTATCTTCCGAGCTTCACGGAAAATTGGAAACATTGACAGCAGGCGATAATACATTCCGGAGCATTGTGGACGAATTGTATTTCACCCCCGATTATAAGAACCCCATTCCTATGAGCTCGGTGTATGATGTCCCGGTCAATGCGGAGAGTTTGGTAGAGCGGCAGTTCTATTTGGTTCGTGCCGCTACCAAATTTACTTTCCGTCTCACGAACGAACGTGAAAATGCTGTCAGTGTGGATGCAATCGGTATTTCCGGAATAGTCGGGAAAACGTATCTGATACCTCATAAAAAGGAAAATGAGATGTTTTTTGAGGGTGAGCCGTTCTTTTGGATCGACTGGCTGAAAAAAGTGGCGGATGAGTCGCAAAATCATCCGGAGGATGTGACGTTGGCGGATAGGAGAGGGTGGATACAGGATTACGATATTCCTTCCGCACAGATTCACGAGGAAGTTGTCGTTCGTTCCCCGACTCTGGTTCCCGGTCTCACATATCACGTGAATGAAGCTCCCACTCCCGGTGAAAAAATATTCCCAGTGTTTTATCTTCCGGAAAGTAAGAATCTCAAAGATGGAGCACAAGAATATGGAGAGCAAGCCTATACGATGACCCTTCATCTGACGGAAAAAACTCCTGAAGGGGAAGCCGGAACCTCAGAGGAGAAAAAAGTATCGTTTACCCGGTCTTTCCCTAATCTGAGAGCCCTTTTCCGCAACACACACATACTGGTTGACGTCACATTTTGGGAGGAAGGGGTAAAAGTAGATGTGATACCTTATAGTGAAGTTATCCTTAAACCGGATTTCGGATTATAAATGAGATGGCAAAAACAAATAAAAAAAGAATGATAATACGATAAGATGATGAGACGCGATATAGTATATACATCTCTGTTGGTACTTGTCTTCAGTGTGGCAAGTTGTGTGGACGACTGGTTTGAAAGACCGGAATCCGTCGGGGAGGGTAAAAGCACAGTGTCTGCTACCGTGGATTTCCGTCCTATGGCTTCAGGGCTTACGCAAAGCACAAGAGCGGCGGGAGATGCGATTAAGGAAATAGAGACGCTCCATGTCTTGTTGTATGATGAAAGTGGAAACCTAGTGGAGAATCAAAGCCGTCAGATTCTAGACTATGAAATCACTGATGAGAAACGTGTGGATACAGATGCAGATAACAATGTATCAGCAGAAACACGGACTCCACGTGCCACTTTCAAATTGAAAGAAATACCTTTTGGCAGATACTATATTTATGCTGTTGCCAATATCCCCGATCTTCTTATCAAGTATTCCGATTATATCAAGACCAAAGAGGGGTTAAAGCGTATACCGCTTACCTGGCATAATGCTTCCGGTGAAGTCGGCAAGAACAGTCAGATGCTTGGATATTTCACGTCGACCAAGAAAGATCAGCCGGAAAACGAACCTCTTACCATCAACAGACCGAGCATCTACCTGCATTCGTGGATGCGCCGGGCTGCTTCGAAACTTACGATCGCTTATGACGGCAGTCGCCTGAAAGAAGGTGTTTTTGTATACCTTAAATCGGTACGGATAAAAGATATTCCGTCACAATGTTATCTGGGCGAAGATAATAATGTAGGTGCGGAAGGATACGGACTGAGCAAAACCTTGTTGGACGGTGAAGAAATAAAATACTATAAAGGAGACTTGCCTACGGATTACGACCACGAATATAATGGCCCGCGTATCACGCGGGGAAATCCCCATTATGGTTCGCATCATGAAGACTCTGTTGCTGTATACTTTTATGAGAATATACAGGGGGAAGGTAAGGACAAGCGGCAGGATGCTGATGGAAAAGACGGGCTTGACGCTCCGGGGATGCCGGGAGCCCCCGGCTATAAGCTTAAGGATGACAAACCATATGGCACATATGTAGAAGTAGACGCTTATTACGTCTCCATCAATTCAGAAAGAATTGGAAACGGTCCTATCAAGTACCGGTTCATGCTTGGGCAGGATATTTTCAAAGATTATAATGCCAAGCGTAACTGCCATTACAAACTGACACTCGGATTCAAGAATTTTGCCAACGATGTAGACTGGCATATCGAGTATGTGGAGCCGGAACCGGGTGTTGTTACTCCGGAACCCTATTTCATATCATACTTGTATAATCACTCAATGATGTATCCAATTAAAGTAAATACAGGTGGGCTTGAAATTGAATACATAAAGGCGGAAATTATGGATAATCGCTGGGCTCCGTATAATGCCAATGACTCGATATATTATTCTAAAATGGACAAGCCGAATGAGAATCAGTGGAATGGTTTTCTTTCATTACATAAGACTGTTGATCTGGTTATTCCTAAAACAACCCCTTCGGTAACTGTAGATTCTAATAAGGACCATTATGAGAAAGCTCCTAAAAGAGGAGAGCGTACATATACGGATATGAGTGTAGGCGAACATATCACAACTGGTTCCGATTCGAAAGACACATACCGTGTGGAGCAACATCCTACCGAAGCGAATACATACAATGTCTTTATACCTATGTATACACGTGCCAAGCAATTGATAAAAGAAACGGCTTATACGGGTAACAATCCTTATGTCGCATACCATCGGAAGGCGGAAGTCAAGATTACGACCAAGCTGAAAGGTCTGGAAAAAACGTTTGAAAATATGGTAACCATTTATCAAGTACGTCGTATTGTCAATCCCAAAGGCATATTTCGTAGTAGCGGAAAGAGTGATCCGTTTCATGTGGTGCTGAAACGTTTACCAAAGGAGAATGCAACCAAATTTGAGACATTTGTGTCAGAAGGACCGTGGAAAGCATATGTTGTAAGGTATTGTAACAGCGATGGTAGTGCAGGGCAAGTTGTCAACCTTGACAAAGGCAGTGGAATGTCCGAATGTATAAAAGATACCGTATATGGAAAAACAGGTTCCGAGATTGATTTTAATGTCAATTTTGACGGAACGTGTGATGCCAATACTTCCCGTTATGCTATTATAAGGGTCGAATATCACAACTATACTTGTTATCATCTGATATTTGTACGGCAGGGTGACAGTCCGGACGACCTGATAGCAGGCGGAACGAGATGGCACACCAAGAACATGAGGACAAAAACGGAAGAAGCTGAATCTCCGCTGGACGAAGGCTCTCTGTTCGGGCGTGGTAATTGGGATTATCCTATTGATGCGCTGAATAATAAGAATCCCAAGGAATATTGGGTGAATGTACTACCGGAAGATTTTAACAACTCATATCCGGCAGATGGCTTTTTTACAATAGCCGGAAGTGGTGAAAAGAAGAAGTGGAGTGATATAGCCAAAAACGCAGATTTTACAGAGCCTAAAACCGGTTGGAGGGTTGCTGGTGCCTCAGATTATCAGGCATTGTTTGATAGTGATATTATAAAACAGGGATACGGAGTGCTATATGGAGATGGAGCGAAAGAAGTTGCAGATGACCTTAATGATGTGTACGGTTACGATTACACAACCTCAAAGGCACGTGGAATGAGAGGATGTTTTGTCTATAACGAACAAACAGGAAAAAATCTTTTCTTTCCGATAGGTGCTTCCGGTTATGGGCATCGAAAAGATTCTCGAGGTGAATCTAAAATACATGTCGGAATTTTAAGATATGCTGCAAGTAGGAATACGTACTTTAGCTCAAATGATGCAAGTGCCCTTTATCCTAATGGTGTCAATGACTGTCCATTGTTTTATGACATTTATATGCGTCCGGGTGCGATATACTGGTATGACAAGACCGGGCAGAATAAAATAAATGGTACAACAGAAAGCAATGTAGGCTGGGACTTCAATTATTTTACATTTGATTTTTATCCTATGGGTAGTTGGGGCACAAGCGGAGGTATGGATGCCTGCTTTGTTCGTTGTGTAGAAAAGTAATTTAACTACATATTTGGATTTGTGAGTAAAAAGAAAACGTTTTTTCTTGTTTACTATTTATAATTTTGCCTATATTTGCAACCAAATTCATTCCGTTACCGAAGAAGTAACGGAGAAATGAAGGCTAAAATACATGATCATTAACAAAAATGACGACCGAAAAACTCTGCCAACAAATGTGATTGGCAGCGGCGTAGCGCACTCTAAACGTTGGTTAGTGGCAATTGTGCGCATCTGTCACGAGAAAAAAACGAGTGAGCGTCTCACAAAAATGGGGATTGAAAACTTCCTTCCGATTCAACAGGAAGTACATCAATGGAGCGATCGCCGTAAAGTTGTTGATCGGGTATTAATTCCGATGATGATTTTCGTTCACGTTGATGTACATGAACAAAAAGAAGTTTTAACCTTATCCGCAATCAGCCGTTATATGGTACTACGTGGGGAGAGTACGCCGGCTATCATTCCTGACCAGCAAATGTTGCGATTCAAATTTATGCTCGATTATTCGGATGAGACGATTAGTATGAGTACATCGCCATTGGCACCGGGAGAGAAGATACGGGTTATCAAAGGACCATTAGCAGGACTGGAAGGGGAACTGGTAAATGTGAATGGGAAATCAAAGGTTGCTGTCCGATTGACAATGTTAGGGTGTGCATGCGTGGATATACCGGTTGGATGTGTTGAGCCGGTATCAGAAAAAGGGGAATTACACGATTAATCATCTGTTTATTTTATGGGGGTATGGGGATTCTACTACAAGAATGTAATGAAAGTTTGCGAAATCTAGCAGACAGTCTATCAGACATCGGTGATGAAAAATCAGATACATATACCGGTGACCTCTCGAATAAATAAAAATCCATGAAAGTATTGATAAATTGTATCTTTTGAAAGATGCAGTGTAGAAGTGTGCGTAACTATCAGAAGGTGATAATTATCGATCAAATCAGTCAATTTGAAATATAATTTATTCGTTTATACTATAATGGAAAAAACATTAAGGGGTATAGCTCAATACGCTCGTAAGAACTATTTGAGTTATTGGATCATTTTGGGTATTGATACGGTGGTATCTGTCTTATGTTCATTGGTCGCTTATGCTGTCATTCATTATATGGCGCATGTTCCGATGAGCGACTGGATGCTTTGTCAGTTTGTCGGTGTTTCTTTGGTGGCAAGTGTTGCCGGAGCCTTATTGTTTCACACCTATCGCAATACCATCCGTTTTTCTCAGGCACGCGAGCTTTGGCGTATCATGTGCGCTGTATTATTCAAGATAGGATGTTTGTCCGTGATTTCTTTCTGGATTATATCCGACACACAGCTACTTGATAATTATAAAGTCTCCTACCTTCTGTTTGACGGTTTGTTGACGCTGGCTGCGCTGACGGTCTTTCGTGTTTCACTTATCATCACTTACGATTTTTTGTTGGATTGGGTAAATAAGAAGAATACACGTATCCTTATTTATGGTGTTGACGAGGAGAGTGTGGCCTTGAAGTTGCGTCTCCGTGACAGTGCACATTATAAGGTTGCAGGCTTTTATGTCTATGGCAAAAACAACAGCCGTCGCCACTTGGCGGATCTTCCTATTTATTATTTTGAAAATGAATCGGATGTTGACTATATAATACGTAAGCGTGGTATTAAGGGTATTCTTTTTGCCCGTTATGAGGATACCCGTCTGGAGGAAAACCGTCTTTTGGAATATTGTAAAAGCAATGCTCTTAAAACTCTGATTGCTCCCACTATCAGTGAGGCGGATTCCGACGGTAATTTCCATCAGTGGATACGTCCCATTAAGATTGAAGACTTGCTGGGTCGTGCTGAAATAAACATCAATCTTCGTCAGGTTGCTGAAGAGTTCCGGGGCAAAGTTGTGTTGGTAACCGGTGCAGCAGGTAGTATCGGTAGTGAACTTTGCCGTCAGCTTGTACAGATGGGTATTCGGAAACTCATCATGTTTGACTCTGCCGAGACTCCTTTACATAATGTCCGTCTTGAATTTGAGAAAAAATATCCTGCCATAGATTTTATTCCGGTGATTGGCGATGTGCGTGTGAAAGAACGCGTACGCATGGTATTCGATCTCTATCATCCGCAAATTGTCTTTCATGCCGCCGCTTACAAACATGTGCCTTTGATGGAGGAAAATCCCTGCGAAGCTGTTCTGGTGAATGTCACAGGTTCCCGTCAGGTAGCTGATATGGCGGTGGAGTATGGTGCGGAAAAAATGGTCATGGTCTCTACCGATAAAGCAGTTAATCCTACCAATGTGATGGGCTGTTCCAAACGTCTGGCGGAAATCTATGTACAGAGTCTGGGATGTGCCATCCGTGAGGGAAAAGTGAAAGGCCATACCAAATTCATCACTACCCGTTTCGGTAATGTATTGGGCAGTAACGGTTCAGTTATCCCTCGCTTTAGAGAACAGATTGAGAATGGCGGTCCTGTCACAGTTACTCATCCTGATATCATCCGCTTCTTTATGACTATTCCTGAGGCTTGCCGTTTGGTGATGGAAGCCGCTACGATGGGAGAGGGTAATGAGATTTTTGTCTTTGAGATGGGTAAGGCTGTGAAGATTGTCGATCTGGCTACCCGCATGATTGAACTGGCTGGTTATCGTCCGGGAGAGGATATCAAGATTGAATTCACCGGTTTGCGCCCTGGTGAGAAACTTTATGAAGAGGTATTGAGTGATAAGGAAAATACGCTTCCGACTGAGAACAAGAAGATAATGATAGCTAAAGTCCGTCGGTATGAGTATGCCGATATCCTTGATACGTACACAGAGTTTGAGAGACTTTCCCGTGCGGTTAAGATCATGGATACGGTCAGACTGATGAAGAAAGTGGTTCCTGAATTCAAATCAAAGAATTCTCCGCGGTTTGAGGTGCTGGATAAAGAACAATAAACTAGAATATATTATGAACAATTCATTTTGCATTGCTGCAAGTATGCAGAAAAAAGTCGGTGGAATACTTCCCTGCCTGTTTATACTCTTTCTGCTTGCTTCCTGCCAGTCATACAAGAAAGTCCCCTATCTACAGGACTCTGAAGTTGTGGGACAGATTGCCCAACAGGAAACTCTGTATGATGCCAGGATAATGCCTAAGGATCAGCTTACTATCATGGTGTCATGTACGAACCCTGAATTGGCAGCTCCTTTCAACCTGGGAGTGGTTGGTTCCGTTGGTTTGACTTCCGGGAACTCACAGGGGGGGAGCCAATCTTCCCAACAGACTTATCTGGTGGATAATGAGGGTAATATCAATTTCCCTGTATTGGGGATATTGAAAGTAGGTGGGCTGACCAAAAAGGAGGTGGAGCAAATGATAGTGGAGAAACTGAAGCCCTATATTAAAGAAACTCCGATTGTCACAGCCCGTATGGTCAATTATAAAATCTCCGTGTTAGGTGAAGTCGCTCGTCCCGGCACATTTACTGTCAGTAATGAGAAAGTGAACCTGTTGGAGGCTTTGGCCATGGCAGGTGATATGACCATTTATGGAATCCGTGACAATGTAAAGCTGATTCGTGAAGGTGCTGACGGTAAGCAGTTGATTATAACATTGGATTTGAATAAGGCCGAAATTCTTCTTTCCCCTTATTATTGGTTGCAGCAGAATGATATTGTGTATGTGACTCCGAATAAGGCGAAGGCACGCAATTCGGATATCAGTAATAGTACAAGTCTTTGGTTCTCTGCTACCTCTGTTTTAGTGTCATTGGCAAGTATATTAGTAACAATCTTCAAAAAGTAGCATTGTAGTATGATTGAGGAAAGAAAGGAAAGAACGGGGACACAATCCGAAGAACAGATCAACATTCAGGAAATCCTTTTCCGTTATCTGATTCATTGGCCATGGTTCGTAGTTTCGGTGATAGTATGTGTTGCTGTTGCATGGGGATATCTACGTCTGACAACACCTGTATATAATATTTCTGCCACTGTCTTGATTAAGGATGAGAAGAAAGGAGGCGGTGCGAATATGTCTTCCGAACTGGAGAAGATGGGGATGAACGGATTTGTCTCTTCATCGAGTAATATAGAGAATGAAATTGAAGTTTTGAGTTCCAGGACATTGGCAAGGGAGGTGGTTAGTGCTTTGGGATTATTTGTAACTTATATGGACGAGGATAGGTTTCCCAAAAAGGAATTGTATCGTACTTCCCCAGTTCTGGTAAGCTTGACTCCACAGGAAGCAGACAAACTTCCGCAGACAATGAAGGTGGGTATGTCCTTACAACCTTCCGGTGTGATGGATGTACAAATCAGGGTGGGAGAAAAGGAGTATCGGAAACGTTTTGAGAAATTGCCTGCCGTACTTCCGACCGACGAAGGTACAATTGCTTTTTTTACGAATAACGATACCTTATCACCTATCCATCCGGAGAGTGTTACGAAAGAACGTCATATCACGGCTTATATTAACAGACCTTTTTCCGTGGCGAAGGGTTATGCTGGTTCTCTGTCAATAATTCCTACCTCGAAGGCTACTTCTGTAGTGACCGTTTCACTCAAGAATTCTAATACTCAGCGTGGTAAGGACTATATAGATAAGCTGCTTGAAATGTATAATATCAATGCCAATAATGACAAGAATGAGGTGGCTCAGAGGACGGCAGAGTTTATTGACGAGCGTATTGGTATCATTTCAAAAGAACTAGGCAGTACGGAGCGTGATTTGGAGAACTTCAAGCGTAGCGCTGGTATCACGGATTTGAGCAGTGAAGCCCAGATAGCTTTGGCTGGTAATGCCGAATACGAGAAGAAGCGTGTGGAGAATCAGACGCAGATTAATCTTGTTATGGATTTACAAAGATATCTGCAGGGTAACGAATATGAAGTCTTGCCTTCAAATGTCGGTTTACAAGATGCGGGTGTAGCGAGTGCAATTGATCGATATAATGAAATGGTGTCCGAGCGTAACCGTCTGTTGCGTACATCAACGGAAAGCAATCCGGCAATTGTAAATCTTAATGCCAGCATCCGTGCAATGCGTGGTAATATACAAACCACCTTGGATGCAACGCTGAAAGGTCTTGAGATCACTAGGGCTGATTTGGCCCGTGAAGCAGGCCGTTATTCCCGTCGTATCAGTGACGCTCCCACTCAGGAACGACAATTTGTTAGTATTGCCCGCCAACAGGAGATCAAGTCTGGCTTGTACTTGATGCTGCTTCAAAAGCGTGAGGAGAACGCCATTGTCCTGGCCGCTATAGCCAATAATGCCAAGATTATTGACGAGGCACAGGCGGACGGTGCTCCGATTTCCCCAAAGAGGATGACTATTTATTTGGCAGCTTTGGTATTCGGAATAGGTATTCCGGTAGGTATCATTTATCTGATTGGTCTGACCAAGTTCAAGGTAGAAGGTCGTGCTGATGTTGAAAAACTGACTTCGATTCCTGTTATTGGTGATGTTCCGCTAGCCGATGAGAAAAATGGTTCTATTGCTGTATTTGAGAATCAGAATAATTTGATGAGTGAAACCTTCCGTAATGTTCGTACCAATCTTCAGTTCATGCTTGAAAATGGTAAGAATGTAATTCTGGTGACTTCTACTATTAGTGGTGAGGGTAAGTCCTTTGTTTCTGCCAATTTGGCTATCAGCCTTTCTTTGTTAGGCAAGAAAGTTGTGATTGTTGGACTTGATATTCGTAAGCCGGGCTTGAACAAGGTCTTCAACATACCTAAGAAAGAGCATGGTATTACCCAGTTTCTGACTAATCCTGCTATAAATCTGATGGATTTGGTACAGCCTTCTGATATAAACAAGAACTTATATATTCTTCCCGGTGGAACAGTTCCGCCTAATCCAACAGAGTTATTGGCTCGTGATGGATTGGAGAAGGCTGTTGAAACACTGAAGAAGAATTTTGACTATGTGATACTGGATACTGCTCCTGTAGGTATGGTGACAGATACTTTGCTCATAGGACGTGTAGCGAACTTATCAGTTTATGTATGCCGTGCTGATTACACCCGTAAGGCTGAGTTTACTTTGATCAACGACCTTGCCGAGAATAACAAATTGCCTAATCTCTGTATTGTCATCAATGGTTTGGATCTTCAGAAGAAGAAATATGGCTATTACTATGGTTATGGTAAATACGGTAAGTATTATGGTTATGGAAAGCGATACGGATATGGGTATGGTTATGGAGAACATAAAGTAAAATGAATATAACATTTTGTCATTTTTCTATCTATTGGAAGTAAATCAGTCCTTAATATTGATGAGGGGCATAATAGTAAAGGAAAGAGGTACTTATTGGAAGGTATCTGAAAACAAGATAGCCTACAGGCAACATTTGAAAATAGAGAAAGCCAAGTCTCCTTCTAAAGTCGTAGCTTATCTATTTACAGCCTTAAATTATCTGGATATTTGTTTTGGGGGACAATATTTTTGCTTATTTTAAAGATGGTAGTTGTTAGGTAGATAACAATGTGGTAGAACGTGCTGTTGCTTCACTGACAACTTAACGTACTTCATGCTTTATTTCGAGTATTGGTGAAGTGGATGAAATATCAGTTTCCTGTCCATATAATCTGTACAGTGAAGCTGCAAGGTAGAACTATAGGGGATTATTTAGGTAAGTTTTTTACTAATATCTTTAACGGTTGTAGATATTTTTATAGTCTGTAACCAAATAAGATTGGATTAGCAACATACCAATAGTTACGCAAACGTTTATATATAACAGCTTAAAATACGGCAACTTGCAAAAAGTGCTTGTATAAAGGGGAGATGTTTAAAATTGGGTACTAACATCTTTTTGTATATGTAAATACTTCTAATTGCCCCCCTCTGTGAGATATATACTCAATTCTGCATGAGATTACAAGATTTTAATCAATAACAATATATGAAAATAGCAATTGTTGGCACAGGCTATGTGGGCTTGGTGTCCGGTACCTGTTTTGCTGAAATGGGTGCTACAGTGACTTGCGTGGATGTAGACGCAAATAAGATTAATAAGCTGAAAAAGGGTGAAATGCCCATTTATGAACCAGGGCTAGAAGAATTGGTGAAACGTAACGTGGGGTATGGACGATTGAATTTCACAACAAATTTGATTGATATTTTGGATGATGTGGAAGTTGTTTTTTCTGCTGTAGGAACTCCTCCGGATGAAGATGGTAGTGCCGATTTGAAATACGTACTTGCTGTAGCCAAGCAGTTTGGACAAAACATCAACAAATACACTATTTTAGTAACTAAATCTACCGTGCCTGTTGGCACTGCTCAAAAAGTGAAAGCTGTCATTCAGGAAGAGTTAGATAAACGTGGAATGGATGTACCCTTTGATGTAGCCAGTAACCCAGAGTTTCTGAAAGAGGGTGCTGCTATCAAAGACTTTATGAGTCCTGATCGTGTGGTTGTAGGTATTGAAAGTAAAAAAGCAGAAGAGGTGATGACCAAGCTCTATCAACCTTTCTTGCTTCAGAATTTCCGTGTAATTTTTATGGATATTCCTAGTGCAGAAATGACCAAATATGCTGCTAATGCTATGCTGGCTACTCGTATTAGTTTTATGAACGATATTGCCAACTTGTGTGAACGGGTAGGTGCCAACGTAGATTATGTACGTAAAGGAATAGGGGCAGATGTACGTATCGGTCAGAAATTTCTTTATGCTGGTTGCGGGTATGGCGGTAGCTGTTTCCCGAAAGATGTGAAAGCTCTGTTACATACTGGTATTGACAACGGTTATCACATGGAGGTGATTGAAGCTGTAGAGAGAGTTAATGATCGTCAGAAGAGCATCGTTTATGACAAACTTATTCGTTTGATGGGCGATGTAAAAGGTAAGACCATTGCTCTGTTAGGTTTGGCTTTTAAACCCGATACGGATGATATGCGTGAAGCTCCTGCTTTGGTGGTGATTGATAGATTACTGAAGGATGGTGCTAGTGTGAGAGTGTTCGACCCCATTGCAATGAATGAGTGTAAACGTCGTATTGGAGAACTAGTAACTTATACCGAAAATCTCTATGATTGTGCTGATGGTGCGGATGCGTTGCTTCTCATGACTGAATGGAGACAATTCCGGTTACCCACTTGGAAGGTGATTCAGAAAGTAATGACTGATAAGTATGTTGTAGATGGACGTAACATCTGGAATCGTGTGGAGTTGGAAGAAATGGGATTTAGTTATACCCGAATAGGAGAAAAGTAGAATGCTCTTCTGTACAAACTACTTCACGAATGAAACAACCTTTTGCAACTTGTTGTTTCATATATATGCTCATAGGCTATCAATGTCGATCTTTCACTGCTCAGTGTTTTCTACTCGTACCATTGTTGTCTTATCTATAGCTCTAGTGGTGCATTGTATTTTTTGCTAGGTAGGTATAATGGATATGAAACATACTAACATGGGTATCGCTCTATTGATTCTCTTGTCGTTACTGAGTATTGGCGCAGTAATCGTAATATCAGAGTTTCTTCAAAACTATAAGGCGCTGTATGTTGTATTGAATATCATTGGTTCTGCATCAATTGTAATGATGTGTTTACATCAATTCTCCATTATCGACTTTGATGATTATTTGCTTGCATCACTATCGGCATTGGTAAGCTTATTAATACCAATCCGATTGTGTATCAGTTCTAAATTCTTATTCAATAATGGAAGTAAAACAACGTATTGATACCTACGATTACATGAAGTGTATTACTATTTCATTTATAATGGAAAGAGTCTCATTTTGTACTAAAATTTGATATGTCGCTAAAATCTAAATTAGTAACAGGTGTGTTTTGGTCTGCTGTAGAGAAATATTCATCTACGGCTGTAGCACTTATTGTATCTGCAGTGTTAGCTAGATTAGTTAGTCCTGAAGAATTTGGAATTGTTTCATTGGCTTCTGTAATGATTGCTTTTTTTTCCATATTTACATCTATGGGTATTGTCCCAGCAATTATACAGCGTAAAGACCTGACTTCTAAGAATCTTGATTCAATTTTTACCTATACAATAATCTTAGGTACTATAGTTGCTTTGTTGTTTTTTTCATGTTCTTGGTTTATTTCTTCATTCTATAATAATGTGCAATTGATTTATGTTTGTCAGCTTCTATCCCTTAATCTATTTCTATCATCAATAAATTTAGTGCCTAATGCATTAATGTTAAAGAACCAACGTTTTAAATTGATAGCTATAAGAACTTTAGTGATACAAATTGTGGGATGTTCCTTAGCTATATGGGCTGCTTATGCAGGATGGGGGGTATATGCCTTGTTAATATCACCTTTGTTATCACTTCTATTGATGTTTGTTTTTAATTTGTATAATTATCCGAGAGCAATAGATTGGACATTCGATAAAGAGCCTTTGAAAAGAATATTTTCTTATTCTGCATATCAATTTCTATTTGAAGTTGTAAATTATTTTTCCCGTAATTTGGATAAACTTATTATTGGACGGTCTTTGAATATGAATGCTTTAGGCTACTATGACAAATCTTATCGATTAATGTTAATGCCTTTACAGCAAATAACATCTGTTATTTCTCCAGTCTTACAGCCTGTATTATCTTCTTTGCAAGAACAAAAGAGAGAGATGGGCGAAAAATACAACAAATTAATAACATTTATTGGTCATATTAGCTTTCCATTAGCCGTATTTCTTTACTTCTCTGCTTTTGAATTAATAAATATTGTATTTGGTAATAATTGGAATCCTTCTGTTCCTGCTTTCAAAATATTAGCCCTGTCACTTCCTTTGCAGATGATTTTGTCAACAAGTGGTTCTATTTTTCAAGCATCTAATACAACCAATTTGATGTTCTTTGTAGGAATAAGAAATACAATCAGTACAGTTTCTTGTTTGATAATAGCAGTAAGTTGCTTTTCATCAATAGAGGCCGTAGCGTGGTCGTGGGTGATTTCTTTAACTATAAACTTTATTATGAGTTACCATACGATGTATCATAAAGTGTTTGAATCAAATCTTAAAAGTATGGTATTTCAGCTTAGAATGCCTCTATTGTCAGCAATAATAATGATATCTTTATTATTATTACAGGAGATTTTTCTTCCTGTTGACAATATATATTTATCATTCGCAATTAAATGTCTTATAGCAATGGTTTCTATGGCAATTTTGTTATTTGGTCTTATGCGTTTTAGTGTTACTAATATAATAAAGTCTTTAAGGAGTTAAGCAATGTTTAGAGTAATAGAAAAATTTAAGAATACATTCTTCAATATCAATCGTTCATCAAAGATAATATACAATATTGAATTTCAGCAACGCAAGCGTATTTTAGAGCAAAATATATTATTTAAAACAGAAATGGGCATAACTGATGAAAAGTATATGGATCATGATATAATAGTTTCGCTTACAACGTTCGGAAAGAGACTTTACGATGTGGCACTTACCATTGAGTCAATAATGGAACAAACAATGAAAGCTAATCGTATTATATTGTGGTTACAAAATGATTTAAAGAATACTACGCTCCCAGGTTCTTTAGAGCTACTTAAAAAGCGAGGATTAGAGATAGCCTTCTGCAAGGATATTCGGTCTTATAAAAAGCTAG
This sequence comes from Bacteroides congonensis, assembly GCF_900130125.1. GTDB lineage: Bacteria > Bacteroidota > Bacteroidia > Bacteroidales > Bacteroidaceae > Bacteroides > Bacteroides congonensis. Next base: position 863,349 of record NZ_FQXY01000009.1, on the reverse strand, counting down.
TGCCTTCTTTACATACATATCCCAATGATGCAATAATTACAGTAGACGATGATTTACTGTATGAATACGATGTGCTTGAACAATTAATAGTGGCATATAAATATAATCCTCAATACATCTATTGTCATAGAGCTCACCAGATAAAAGTTGATTTGTCTGGAAAACTAATGCCATATTCAGATTGGGGATGGGAGCAGTATTTTGAATTGCCAAGTAATCTGTGTTTTCCTACAGGAGGAGCAGGAAGCCTTTATCCTCCTCATTCTTTGGATGTAGAGGTATTTAATGAAAAGGTTTTTATGGATATTTGTCCATTTGCGGACGATGTTTGGTTTAAGGCTATGGCATTAAAAAAAGGAACTTTGGCTGTATCGGTGTATTCACATAATAAGAATGGATGTGATTATCTCATAAATGAGTCAGTTCAAGATATTGGTCTATGTAAAGTAAATGTTGATCAAAATAGAAATGATCAACAGATTGCTGCTGTTTTTAATAAATATAATTTGTATCAGCAACTTAGATAATAACAGAAATAGATTGTAAAAACAATATAGCTACAATGGAGGTAAAGATACTATATGTTCTCACAAGCACCTATAAAGATATCTATATGGAGCAATTATGGGTATCGGTAACATCGTTGAGAATGTACAATCCAGAAACTACGGTTGTCCTATTGATGGATAAAATCACTTATGAGGGGCTAATAGGATATCGTGCAAAACTTCTTGATTTGATTGATGAGTCTATTGTAGTACCAACCCCCGAGGGATATTCACAAAGAGAAATGTCTCGTTATATTAAGACGACTGCGAGACAATGGGTGAAAGGAGATTTTTTGTTTATTGATACTGACACTGTTATAGCTGGTGATTTAAGTGATGTGGATAAACTTGAGGGGGATGTTCTGATTTGTCCCGAGTTTCATGAATCTCTCAAGAACAATCCAATGAGTATTTCTTTGATAGATCGTGTGAAACAAATCTTTGATACTGATATAAGCAATGCTCCTAATTATTATAATTCGGGCATAATCTTATGTAGAGATACAGAATTCGCACATAAGTTTTATAAACAGTGGAATGAAAATTGGACGCAATCCTTAAAATGTAAAAATGTTAATTTCGATCAACCCGCTTTAGCTAAAACAGACCATGATTTAGGGTATATTGTCAAAGAATTGGATGGTCAGTACCACTGTCAAATATTTCTTAGTATTAAGTACTTGTATCGTGCTAAAATTATTCATTTCTTTAATATGACTTGGTTCAAGGATGCTGCCATCTCACCATTCTTGACAAAGGAGCTGTATCTGAATGTTAAGAATAAAGGTTACATTGATGATGAAACCCTATTCTTAATTAAGGATGTAAAGAATCAATTTCCTGCGGTTTCTGTGGCTGTTTGCAGAAAAGAGTTTGACCTTTTGGTTGATTATGGAAAGTCGCTGATGACAATCATGGTTAATCCAGATACAAAGTTGAAGAAGTTCTGCAAATTTATGATAGAAAAAGCTATTCGTATATACTGGATATTCCAACGCTTTTAAAAGATGAGGCAACCCCATATTGAATTGTTGCGTATCTGCGCTATGCTATTGGTATTGATAGTGCATACTGCTTATTACTCAATGGGTTCTCCTACAGGAGAGATGATAGTCTGTGCGCCCGTTGAATGGACATGGATTACATTTGTACAGTCTGTATCTGTAATTTCTGTGGATGTATTTGTGCTAATCTCAGGTTGGTTTGGCATCAGACCTAAGGTAAAGTCGCTTGTAGGTTTCTTTTTTCAAGTATTTTTCTTTCTTATATTATCATTTGGTGTGATGGCGGCATTGGGGAAAGTGCCCGTATCGATGAACAATATTACCAAATGCCTAACCGTCATTAATACTCTTTGGTTTGTTAGTGCATACCTTTTGCTATATATACTTAGTCCCGCATTGAATGCCTTGGTAGAGCATACTAGTAGGCGAACTTTCAAAAGGGTACTGATAGCGTTTTATGTGTTACAATTTGTATATGGTTGGACTGGGTTACTACCGATATACGAGGGTGGCTATTCAGTCCTATCGTTCGTTGGTCTCTACCTTTTGGCCAGATATTTCAAGGTGTATCAACCTAAGTTTACGAGGTATAACCAGTACACATATATATATTCATATATGTTGATAGCTATTTTGCTCACTATCCTTGGTGTGGCAATTGCATATCTGCCAGTCTTATGCGACCATGTATCCGTAGTCAGTTGGACACTATTTGCATATAACAGTCCATTCGTTATTCTTGAAGCATGCGCCTTTTTCTTTATCTTTGAAAAGATGTATCTCCCTCTTCATTTTCAACGAGTTATTGTGTGGGTGTCATCTTCAAGTTTTGCGGTTTACCTATTACATGCTAATCCTTTTGCACTAAGTGTGTGGTACAAACCTGTAGTGTCAGGTCTTTACCAGATGACAGATTGGGTATTTGTGAATGAAATATGTATTCTTGCATTTGTTGTGGGAGTATTTGTCGTTGCTATTGTGATTGATAGGTTGAGGATAGTACTATGGGATATTGTTTGGCGGAAAATGGAAAAGCCGATTAGAAGGGTAGTAGAAGCAGTGACCTAATCAATATTATGAGAAATCTAAACGGTATTGATTTGTTAAAGTTCATAATGTCAATCATCATCGTTGGCGTACATAGTTGTGTTTTCGAGATGCTTGCCAATGATTATTTTGGAGTACTCATAAACAATATATCCAATGTCTGTGTATCAACATTTTTTGTTATCTCTTCTTTTTTCTTTTTCTGTAAGGTACGTAGCCTTACAACAACTAAAGAAAAGAATAGGCAATTACTTATGTTTGAAAAAAGAACATTATTTCTTTATCTTTTTTGGATAGTTGTACAGTTGCCATATATGGTATAGAGTGCATGTAGGGAGTCTAATTCTTTCATTTTGGAGAGGAATGTTTTGGATGATGTTAGGATATTATTGCTCGTCAGATAAATTTGTAAGAGTTATTGGGAGGACGCCACAGTATGTAAAATTACTTCTACTTGTTTCTATCTTATTGCTTACGCCAGTATGTCCGATAGAATACATTAGTATACCATTTACTATTCTTGTGTTTGCTGTATTTTACACTATGCCATTAAAAGATTCTGCTGTATATAAACAGTTGCGAGTTTATTCAATTATTATTTATTGTATTCATGGAACAGTATTGGCTGCTATATCATTTCTTTTACACCCAAGTACAATTATGTTAACCGTTATCGCTGTGTTTATTTGCATAATTGTAGCAGTGGTTGTTTATAGACTTTCGATGGTTCCCCGCTTCAAACTTTTGCAATTAGCTTATTGATATAACCTGTCCTTTGATTGTAATATTTTTAGATTTATGCCTTTAGTTTCAATTATCATACCTGTTTACAACGTAGATAAATATCTACGTACATGTTTAGACTCAATTATCAATTGGACATTTACCAATTGGGAGGCAATCCTTATAGATGATGGAACGCCGGATAATAGTGGCGTCGTCTGTGATGAATATGCAGTAAAAGATACGCGCTTCAAGGTAATTCACAAACAGAATGAAGGTGTCTCCGTTGCTCGTAATTTAGGGCTGGATATAGCAAAAGGACAATGGTGTTGGTTTGTTGATTCAGATGATCTTATTGATTCAAATACACCTGTTGATGTAGAATTATTGAAAGAAAAAGATATAGTAATGTTCGACATTAAGATGTTTAATGATGGCGAAGCAATTCCATACGCTGTTGAAACTACATCATATGATGAATGCGATAACTTAGATACTTTTTACAAAAGGTGGATTTCATATACGCATCCAACTATATGGTATAACCGGAAATTTTGGGATAAAAATGGAGAGTATGCCATTCGTTTTACAAAAGGTATAATATTGGGCGAGGACTTGGAATTCATGCGTAAGTGCGAGTTGCTGACAACCAATCCTATAAAGATTCATTATACCAATTATTACTATCGTCTTCGTGAAGGTTCTGCATATCATAATGCTAACATTCATCAGCAAGTTATAGATGATACTTTCAAAGTTTTGACTAATCTTTATGAGTTTATTTCCAAGTATCACATAAAACCAACTAATGGTTTTCTTCCTCGACTTACAAATCTCGCAACATGCATACCTTCTCATGCTGTAACTGGCAAGATATGGAATCGGCCTTTACAGAAAAAATTTAAAGAAGTTATGAGTAAATACGAACAAAAAAGGATTCATTTGACTTCGGCTCGTTATATTTGGTTAGCGACAAAGCTGCCATGGCTATTATCTTGGGCAACAAAGCTTAAAACAGTATTAACATGCAAACATTCTTGATAAATTTAGATAAAGACAAAGAGCGTCTTATAGCAGCAGATGCTCAACTCAAAAGATTGTGTATCGCATATGAACGTTTCCCGGCTGTTTATGCGAAGGAAATGCCAAAGGAAGAAAGAGATTCAAAAGTGAATTATTTCCGGTTTCGTTGTTGTACGGGGCGAGATATTTGGCTAGGTGAAATAGGTTGCTGTTTATCTCATTACTCACTTTATCAGAGAATGATAGATGAAAATATTCCTTATGCGTGTATATTAGAAGATGATATTGTTTTAACGGAAAATTTCAAATCTACAGTAAAACGAGTGGAACTCTTTTTAGAACACAGTCTACCTCAGGTTTTTCTACTTTCAAATTATACTAACGAGGTGGTTGATGGAGAAGAAATAAGAGAAGTAAATAACGGATATTGTACTGATGCTTATATAATTACTCAGCCTGCAGCAAAAGCTCTCTTGAAAGAGAATTTGCCAATTTGTGTTCCTTGTGATCATTGGGCACGATGGGTACGGCACAAGGCTATAAAACTTTATGTAGTTCTTCCTTCTGTTTGTACACAAAATAATACAGATTTTGTGACTAGCATTCCTAGTAATGGGGAAAAAAAAGTGAGCGACATGTCGTTGCTTGAGAAAATTGGATTTAAGGCTAGACGAGTATTAGGGAGCTCTTTTGATTATATTCTTTATAAGTTGCATAAATAGCTTTTCTTGATTACAAAAGTAATTTGTTATGAAAAAAAAAGGTACAGACAATAAGATTATTGTTATTGGCGGAAGTCACTATAATACACTTGGATTGATAAAAAGTTTAGGCAAAAAGAGATATCCAATTATAGTACTCTTGGAACATTGTAGACTCGATTGGTGTAGTTTGAGATTCAGTAAATATATATCAGAACTTTATCATCTTGAATCATTGGACAATGCACTTGAGATATTGCGTAAGAATTATTGGAACGAGCCTAATAAGCCTATTATTTTATGTGCTAGCGATGCTTCAATATGTTTTTTAGATAATCATTATGATGCATTGAAAGATAAATTCTTTATTTTTAATGTGAATGAGCAGCAAGGAATGATAAATCATTATATGAATAAATGGAATACATTTTCTATAGCTGAAAAGAGTGGATTCTCAATAATAAAATCCTATCATATTGCAAATAAGGAGGATATTCCTAAATGCATCAGTTTTCCTTGTTTAATAAAAGGTAATAGCAGTGTTACTAGTTTAAAAACAGATATGTTCAGATGTGAAAACGAAGAAGAATTAAAAAACTGTTTTCATGAAGGAGTTGATTATCTGCTGCAAGAGTATATTGATAAAGATTACGAAATAGATGTTGTAGGTTTTGCGTATAATCATGGTCAAGACACTATTATTACAGGAGCAGTGAGAAAGATTCGGGATGATTTGCAACGACAGTCTGTTTACATACGTTTAGATGATATTAATGATTACCCTCAGCAAATCAAAAAATCGATTTCTATATTTTTAAAGGAGATAAAATATGATGGAATTTTTAGTATAGAACTTTTATGCAAAGGTGATAAGTTTTATTTTTTGGAAATAAATTTGCGTAATGATGGGAATGGGTATTTGTATACGGCTGCGGGGGTAAACTATCCACTGTGTTGGGTTAAATACTGTACAGGAACACTAACTGAAGATTATATAGAATCCATTCGGATAAAAACTCCTTATCTGTTAATGCAATTATTGGATATTTATAATGTATTTGAGGGAAAGGTCTCATTCCTAAAATGGTGTTGGCAAGCAATAACAGCAAATGCTTATTATGTATTAGATTGGCATGATCCTAAACCATTTATCCATATAGTTGTAGTTAGCGTAAAGCAGGTTAGCAAGAAAATATTAAGATTGTTATAGCCTTTATTAGTAACAGAAATATTTTGTAGTACATGACAAAATTGATAGCTCAAATATGTTATATTTTACAATTGCATAGATTGGCGTATTTTTTCAACAGGGATAGAAAACGAATCATCACATTTCATAATGTATTGCCAGACGATTGTTTTGAAAAAAATGTTGCAAACGGAGTCTCGTGTTCGCTATCTGATTTTAAAACCATCATAGATGAAATTTCACGTTTTTATGGTTTTTCATTGGATCTTGACGATGCAAAGACTGTAACGGTAACTTTTGATGATGGGTATCAGAATCAAGTGGAAATTGCAGCCCCATATTTGTTTGCAAGAGGTATCCCAGCCTATTTGTTTGTTTCTGGGCAATTATTGCCGCCAAATAGTGATGATGGTGAGAGAAATGAAGAAGCTAGACCACTTACTATTGATTTGCTTTTGCATTGGGTAAGCTATGTGCCAAATGGTGAATACAAACTTAGATTTGGTGAAAGATGCTTAGATATTCATGTTACTGACAATAATCGTCTACAAATATGGTCAAGCGTGTTATGGCCTGCATTTCTGGATGATTCTATTTCAAAGGGGGTGAGGCTGTTGAACGCACTGGACGCAACTTATCCCATTGATTCAGTCATAAAATCATTGCCAAAGAAGTATGCTGAACAAAGATTGGGATGTCCAACCATTGAACAACTGAATGAACTTAGAACAAAAGGTTGGGAGATCGGTTGGCATACGTATTCTCATTATCCATTAGCAAAACTTTCACATGAAGAAAAAATAAAAGAACTGATGTCAGATTTGAAATGTCCTAGCAAAGTGTTGTCCTTTCCTTTTGGTGGTCCTCAAGAAGTAGATTGTGAGTGCTTGGAAATAGCGAAATCTATGAATTATTCTACAGCAGTTAGTAATGTTAATGTTGTGAATACTTTGTCAGGAAAATGGTTTCGTTCAAGGATGAGTTTGAGTCCTGAACCTGCATTATTGCATTTTGAATTGAGCGGTTTAAGATATATAATCAAGCATAGAAAACTTTTGCCTAAGATTTAATTTTTGGATTGAATTTTTTCTATATAATCAATATGATGTGTATAATGATACAAAAAACTTATTTAAGAATTCCCGAGTTAGATTACATGCGTGGGCTAGCAATGTTATTTGTAGTTATGGGGCACATTCTTGAATTTGGAATGCAGGCAGATAGTTATCCACGAGCATTTATGAGCATTGTTCAAATGCCTATATTTTTCATGATAGCTGGTTTCTTTGCTTATAAAGACGGAGATGAGAGTGTGAAAGCTGTTGTACATCGTTTTGTGTTGCGCACCAGAGCGTTGCTTGTTCCGTTAATAGTATGGTCGGTATTGCTAAACGTCTGCAATGGTGTTGTAACATCTCCACTATCAATGGTATACAGGGGTGGGTATTGGTTTTTCTTGGCATTATGGTGGTGTGATGTTATAAGTACATTGTGTGCTTATGCGTCAAAGAAGTTCAAGTATGGTATAGTGTCAGATATAGTTTTTTATTCTACCCTCTATGCGATTATACTTATAGGCAAAATAGAAGACATAGAACTTGCAGGACTGTTGCCTATACAAAATGTACAGTACTACTTCCCTTTTTTTGCACTGGGTATAATGTGCCGGAAATATCCATGTATATATAGTGCTGTTTTGAACAAATATACATATGCATTAGGTCTCGTAACGGTTATTGTGGGATGGTATTTCTCTTACTTGCAGAGCTATGCAATATTTGCTACAACAGCTCTTGGTGGCTGCGTGGTAATATGGATGGCATGCAAAGAGATTCCTGACAAAGTAAAGTGGGCTAAAGCATTGAGCATTGTTGGCAAGAACACGTTACCAATATATGCTATTCATTATTTGTTTATAACAACTTTGCCACAATGTTTGCATGATGTAGTCAATGTACCTATGGGCTTTTTCTTACAATTTGTCATAGCATTTGCATATGCTGTTATTGTGGTAATTTTGTGTCTTATCATAGACCGCATTATCTCTATTAACCCTATCACTAGAATGGTATTTTTTGGCGAAAGTAAGAAAAGAGAATGGTAATTTGAATGCTATTTCTAATCTTATTAATGTAGAAAAGTTTATTATATATCCTGTGAAAAAGCTATATATATCTATTACGCCTTTTTTTCCTACGAAAGATTCTTTTAGAGGCCCTTATGTGTATGATCAAGTAAAGGCAATTGAAAAGAATAGTGACTATGAAGTCATAGTATTTAAGCCTAAGCGTCCTTGGACAAGGACTATGACCTATGACTATGAAGGGATAAAGGTGTACTACTTCGATAGTATTGAAATGCCTTCTTATATTCTGAATGGATTGACGAATGATATTAACTCCTACCTATTTATAAAGAGAGTCAAAGAACTTGGTATTCAGATTAATGACATTGCAGTAGCTCATGGTCATACTTCTCAGTTTGCTGCCTATACTTTGGCTCTGAAGAATCTTAACCCAAAGATAAAAGCTATCGTTCAACATCATGATTGCGATCCCTTTACCATACGTAATGGAAAATGGGCGAGAAAAAAATGGAATGCAATTTTTAGAGCAAATAAAAGTATTGAATTGTTTGAGAAAGTGGATTTGCATGTTTGCGTCAGTGAAGGAATGAAAGATTCTTTACTGAGTTTTCCTAATGCACCGCAACATCTTTATTATGATGACTACCGCAATGCATTAAGTGCTGTGAAAGGAGTTCGTAAACCAAAAATAAAGGATGTTTATGTATTATATAATGGAGTTGATTGTGATAAGTTTAAACCCTTGGAAAAAACGCAGGATTTAGAAAGAAGAGTAAACATTAAGCCTTATACCATAGGTTGTATAGCAAACTTTGTGGAATTGAAAGATCAAATAACACTCCTTAAAGCACTAAAAATACTTGTTGACAATGGCATTCATGATATTAAAATAATTTTTGTTGGCTCTGGCCCCACATTGAGCAACTGTAAACAATATATAGTTAATAATAATTTGACACAATATATTGAGATACTTTCTGAGTTTGAGCATTCTCAATTGAGGGGATATTACCAATCGTTGGATTTATTTGTGTTGCCAACTTATTTTGAGGGATTTGGATGTGTATGTACTGAGGCAGCAGCCTGTGGTGTACCATTTATGATATGTAAGTATCAAGGGGTTGCTGAATATATTGGGAAAGATGATGAAGATTTGTGGACATTTGAACCACATGATTATAAAACATTGGCTAGATTGATTGCTAATGCTAAATCGCAAAATTTGAAGCAGACTTTGATACATCCATATGATATAAACACTCTTGTTGCAGGATATTTGAAGTATATCAGTTAATAAATTTTTTATTATATACGTTGTGATGAATTACAATGAATAAAATTCTTAACTATTTGATAAACTTACCTGTTTTTGCAAATGTAGATGCTACGATCAATTGTAAGCGAATGGCGTGGTTGTTTACGATAATTGCGATAAATGGCATAACAGGCTTTAGTATTCCATTATTAGGAAGTATATATATTCCCGTGTGTATGGTTTGTTTGTTATATATATTGGCATGTGGCAAACTGAAAATCGATGGACTGTATGTGGTAATGTATATAGCCTTTTTTCTAAGTGCATTAGGGGCAACTGAACCTTTTTTCAACTCTAATATCCGGTACTTATTGTTTCTATGTGTAACATTACTATGTACGTCATGTATTTCTTCTCCTACAGCAATAGCTTTTAGGAGTCTTGTGTACCGTAATATATTAATACTTCTCACATTTCTTACAATAGGTTCATTTGTGTGTTATTTCCTCGGCATTAATTTAGTGCGTAAAGATTTGATGCATGATGTTACGTCAGCAGGTGTATTCGGAGGACTCTATGCGCATTCAATGTTACTTGGACCTATGTCTGCACTTGTGGCATTGATGTTTCTTAACACATATGTGGTTTATCGTAAAAAGATTCTTATTGCACTTTTTTTTATAGCGGCAGCGGCAGTTGTAATGTCAGCAAGTAGAGGAGCTACATTGGCTATGGTTGTACCTATTGTTTATTCACTTTTTTTTATGAAAGACTTGGGTGGTGGCCGAAAGGCTCTTATTGGATTGCTGGTAGTAACATCAATTGTAGCTATACCTATTGCAGATAGAATTGCAACGGGATTGATAACTAAGCAGCAACGTAATGAAAAGGCTGGTAGCACATTTGATAGTCGTGAGGATAAATGGGATAATAGAATACGAGAATTTGAGGAGAATCCAGTTTTGGGAATTGGGTTTTGTTCTGTTGATTTGAGGAACTCAGAAGATTATAATGCTGCGGGTGGGGTAGAGTCAGGCTCTACTCATTTATCTATTCTTTCTATGACAGGAGTGGTTGGTATGATACCCTATTTATGTGTGTTATTAAGTGCATACAAAAGTGTACGTAGGGATAGAAGCGTAGTGGCCCAAATGAGAATGTATATGTTTCTTGCAATGATAACACATGCTATGTTTGAGGGGTATGCTTTATATGCAGGTGGGTTTCTCTGCTTTGTTTATTGGTTGATGATTGGGCATTGTGCTGATTATAAGAAACTGAAAAATAGGTTGGAATAAATAATACTTGAGGTATGACAATAGTATTTGTATCAATAGCATTGAATATTCATCAGGCTTGTGTTGCTGATGAACTATATAAATTGACCAATGGAAATTATTGGTTTGTGGAGACAGGTGATGTTGATAATGACTATAGCAAAGGTGGAGATATGAATGACTTTTCTAGCCGACCCTACTTGATTCGGTTGGCTGATGGTAAGGAATCTGTGCAGAAGGCATTGAGGTTAATTCGTGAGGTAGATGTGATGATATACGCTGCTGCGCCTTTGATATTTTTAAAAGAGAGGATTCGGACAAACAAAATTACATTTATTAATAGTGAACGTTGGTTGAAACGTGGGGTGATAAACTTACTGTCTCCTCGTTTACTTAAACAACAGTGGTATTATCACACTTCTTGTCATGGTAAGCCATTCTATGCTTTGTGTTCGAGTGCTTATGCAGCAGGAGATTTTCGTTTAATGCAGTCATTCAAGAAGAAATGTTATAAATGGGGATATTTTACTGCTGTACCAGATATTGATATTGAAGTTATACAAAAGGCAAAGCGAAATGCTTCCACTGTAAAAATCTTGTGGGTAGCAAGATTTTTACAGTTGAAGCATCCGGAACGGATGCTTCAACTGGCTTCCTTGCTTTATCGTGAAAAAGTGGATTTTATAATCAATATGATTGGAACGGGTCCCGAATATAGTAAAATAGAAGCTTTAATACAACGTAAAGGTTTGAAGGGGGTTGTTCACCTGCTTGGTAGTATGCATAACAGTAAAGTAATAGAGACTATGCGCATGCATGACATTTTTTGTTTTACCAGTGATAAGAATGAGGGATGGGGTGCCGTACTCAATGAGGCAATGAGCTGCGGATGTTGTCCTGTAAGTTCCATAGAGACAGGTTCAACTCCTTATCTTATAAAAGAGGGCATAAACGGCTTTTCATTTAATCTTAAGAAAAAGAATGATTTATTCGATAAAGTGCTTTGGCTGATAAAACACCCTAAAGAACGCGAAAGAATGAGCATAGAGGCTTACAAGACAATACGTGATGTGTGGAGTCCAAAGAATGCTGCCGAGCAATTGTATAAATTGTGCCAATCGATGTTACAAGGTGAAAGTTATGTAGTAGAAGACGGTCCTTGTTCAAAAGCAGAATAATTAAAAATAATGAAAGTATTACAGACTATACAGGGATTATCTGCTTCATCTGGTGGTCCTAGTACTTGTACTCGTGACCTTTTGGAGGGGTTGGAAGACTTGGGAGCTACAGTTCATTTACTAACTACCGAAAGCGCTGATGGTAAGGGACCTAATTTGGGTAAGGGGAGTGGCTGGCTTATTGAAGTGGCAAATGATTATAAAACGCCTTTAGCTTTTTCTGCCAATTTGCAGCGTGCTTTAGCTGAATCTGATTGTGACATTTACCATACTAATGGTTTGTGGATGTATTCTAACCACGTAACTTGCAAAATGGCACGTGCCAAAAAGAAGCCATATATTATTTCTCCCCATGGTATGCTGTATCCTTCTGCACTTGCTATTAAGCGATGGAAAAAGTGGCCTATGCTGAAATTATGGTTTAATAAGGATGTGCATAACGCGACTTGTCTACATGCTACCTGCAAGCAAGAAATGGAACATTGTAGAACTTTCGGCTATAAAGGTCCTATTGCGGTAATTCCTAATCCTGTGGTTTTTCCAAAAGGAGTGGAAGCTGTTATCAATAAACCAGAAGGTCGTAAACAGATAGGATTTTTGGGGCGGTTGCACCCTATTAAAAGAGTAGAGAATCTAATTTATGCGCTTACTCTTTTATCGAAAGAAGAGCAAAACGGGTTGTCTTTACAAATTATGGGTAAATACGATGATTGTTATGAAGAATTTTTGAAAACGGAAGTTAAGCGTTTGGGGCTGGATGATTGTGTAGAATTTGTAGGGTTTGTGAATGGTAAGGATAAATATGAACGTCTATCGCGCTTATGGGCATTGATGGTTCCTAGTACGCAAGAGAACTTTGGTATGATTGTACCTGAAGCTCTAATTTGTGGTACACCAGTATATGCTTCATTGGGTACGCCTTGGAGCGAATTGAATGAGTATCAATGTGGATGGTGGAAGGGCAATGAGCCGCAAACTATAGCGAAGGTGATGCTTGAAATATTGAGAATGTCGGAAGCTGACGCTGTAGCTATGGGAGCGAGAGGGCGTAAGTTGATGGAAGAAAAATATGAACAGCACAAAGTGGCTGGTATGATGAACGATTTATATAGATGGGTGGTTGGCAAATGTGCCAAACCGGATTTTGTGTATACTCTTTGATTAGTGTGTGATGGAAAAAATAGATTTGTTAAAGTATCATAATACCTTAGGTCGAAAGCATCAATGTGTGCGTTTGGTTTGGAGTATCGTGTGGAGTTGTTTAGCGAGACCGTTACCAAGAAGCATGGGAAGCGGATGGAAGCGTATGTTGCTTCGATTGTTTGGGGCTAAGATTGATTCCACTGCCGTGGTGTATTCATCAGCAAAAGTTTACTATCCAAAGAATTTGATCATGGGGAGATGTTCATGTTTGGCATCTAATGTAGATTGTTATAATGTAGCTCCTATAATATTAGGTGACAATGTGACTGTATCACAAGGTGCTTTTCTTTGTACAGCCAGCCACGATGCAACAGATCCATTACATCCTCTTATTACCGCTCCTATTGTGATTGAAGATGCTGTTTGGATAGCAGCTGATGCTTTTGTGAGCATGGGGGTAACTATAGGCGAAGGGGCTATAGTTGGTGCTCGGGCTTGTGTTTTTAAGGATGTGGAACGATGGAAAATAATTGGAGGTAATCCTGCTAAGGTGTTAAAAGATAGAATATTAAAAGGGACTGATGTAAAGGATAATCTTAGCTTTTCTTTAGCAACGAAAGGGGGGGCAAGATGATTTCTCTTTTTAATCCCATACAAACAAATGGCTTGAGCCGTAATGAGAAGATTAAGAATTTATTGTGGGTGACAGTAAATTGTACCATATTTCGTTGGAGTCCCTCTCGATTGGGAATTTTTCGGAGATATCGAGTGTGGTTAACTCGCCTTTTTGGGAGTAAAATAGATTATACTTGTAGTTTACATCCGTCCTGCAAGATTGAATACCCGTGGAATGTAACAATGGGATGCCTTTCTTCGTTAGGTGAAAAATCTTGGGTATATGCAATGGCTCCTATCACAATTGGTGAAAAGTCTTGTATAGGAAAGGATGTTTATATTCTTACAGGTTCACATGATATAAATAGTCCACATTTTTCATTAATTACGCGTAGAATTACTATCGGTAGTGCTGTATGGCTTGCTACAGGTTGCAGGGTGCTTCCAGGAATATGTATTGGTGATGGTGTAGTGGCTTCTGCAGCATCTTTAATCTGTAAGGATGTTGAACAATGGACTGTCGTTGGAGGTAACCCTGCAAAATTTATTAAGAAGAGAGAACTGAAAAATGAATAAACTTGATTTAACAACCATCATCCTCACATACAATGAGGAAATACATATTCGTCGTTGTTTGGAAAATGTATGTCCATTTTCCAAAAAGGTCATCGTGATAGATAGCTCATCTACCGACAAAACGGTAGGAATATGTAAAGAGTTTGAAAATGTGGAAGTTGTTGTTCACGAATATCCGGGTAATCAAGCGGAACAGTTTAATTGGGCACTTGATAATGTAGAGATATTGACAGAATGGGTGCTGCGTATTGATGCAGATGAGTACTTGCTGCCAGAATTGGTGGAAGAGATTGAAACGAAGTTGCCTACTTTGCCCAAGGAGGTGACTGGTATAGAGTTGAAGCGTCGTCACATCTTTATGGATAGGTGGGTAAAGCATGGCGTATATCCTGTGTTGATTATGCGTATGTTTCGCAAAGGTATGGGCAGATATGACGATGCTCGCTTGATGGATGAGCATATTGCGCTGAAAGAGGGGCATTCAATAGTGTTGAATAATGATTTCTGTGATCATTCTTTAATTGATTTGGGTGACTATTGTCGCAAACACATCAACTATGCACAGCGTGAAGCTTGCGAGGTGTTGAATGATGAGTTCAACTTTTCAGGGGGTAATGATAGAGACAAAAATGGGGGACTTGGCAAACAAGCAAAGGAGAAACATAACCGCAAGAATAATTATAACAAGCTCCCATTGTTTTGGCGTAGTTTTGTATATTTCTGTTATCGCTATGTTATGAGAGGTGGTTTCCTTGATGGCAAGGAGGGTTTCTTGTTCGCATTCATCCAAGGATGGTGGTATCGTGCTATGGTGGATGGTAATATCCTAGCTTGTAAGAAGGTTTGTGGCAAGGATAAGGAGAAAATGAAGGTATTTATTAAGAATCGTTGGAATATTTCGCTGTAAAGCTGTGTGGTTTAATGACTAATGATAAATTATGAGGATTTCTATAGTAACAGTTACTTGGAATAGCGCTGCAACTCTACGGGACACCATCGAGAGTGTATTTAAACAAGACTATAAAGATTTGGAATACATCATTGCCGACGGCTTGTCTAAGGATGAAACCGTGAGCATAATCAAGGAATATGAGCCTAAATTCAATGGCCGCATGAAATGGTTCTCAGAGAAGGACAAGGGTATGTATGATGCCATGAATAAAGGTATCAAAATGGCTACCGGTAACGTAGTGGGCATTATCAATTCGGATGACTTCTTTCATCGCACGGATGTGATTTCAAAGGTAGCAGAGGCTTTTGAACAGGATAAATCCATCGAGGCAGTGTATGGTGATGTTCGCTTTGTGAATGACAGTGATTTGGATAAGACAGTACGCTATTATTCGTCTAAGAACTTTGCGCCTTGGCGTTTCCGCTTTGGCTTTATGCCTGCACATCCTTCGTTTTATACATATAAGCACAATTTTGAGAAATATGGCTATTACCAGTATGACTATAAGATTGCGGCTGATTACGAGTTGCTGACTCGTTTCCTTTATTCAAATAAATTGAAATCAAAGTATTTGCATTTGGATTTCATGAAGATGCGCACAGGAGGTAAGAGTACCGCTAACTTGAAGAGTAACTGGATATTGAACAAGGAGATTGTCCGTGCGTGTCGTGAAAATGGAATATGGACATGTATGCCGTTGCTTGGATTGAAATACTTTGTGAAAGTTTTTGAGTTGATTTTTACAAAAGAATAATATGAAGATACTTATAACCGGAATCCATGGCTTTGTAGGAAGTAATATTGTGAAAGCCATGGGCCGGAATCATGAGATTTATGGTCTCGACATTGTTGCTCCTGAAAAGGAGGGTGTAGTCAAGACCTTTTCCTGGAACGACCTTGATGAAAATAAGATTCCACAAGTAGATGCTGTTATCCATCTTGCCGGCAAGGCACACGATTTGAAGAAAACATCGGGGCCGGAGGTATATTTCAAGATTAATACCGGATTGACACAGAAAATCTATGACTGGTTCCTTCAGTCATCGGCCGGAAAATTTGTCTTCTTCTCGTCTGTAAAGGCTGCTGCCGATTTTGTTCCGGGCGATATTCTTACTGAGGATATTGTTCCTAAGCCGGTGGGGCCTTACGGTGAGTCCAAGATTAAGGCTGAAGAGTATATCTTGTCTCATCCAGCAACCGGTAAGCAAGTGTATATCCTGCGTCCATGTATGATACACGGTCCCGGAAACAAAGGTAATCTCAATCTGCTCTACGGTGTAGTGAAAAGAGGGATACCTTGGCCGTTGGGGGCATTTGAAAACCGACGTTGTTTTACTTCCGTTGGCAATCTTTGTTTTGCCATTGAGGGGTTGCTTACCAAAGATGTCGCTTCGGGCATCTACAATATGGGAGATGATGAGTCTTTGTCAACGAACGAGCTTATTGCAGTCATTTGCAATGCGCTGGGCAAGAGGGCACACATCTGGCATCTGCCCAAGGGATTGATGAACGGCATGGCAAAAGTGGGAGACGTTTTGCACCTGCCGCTGAACTCGGAGCGTTTGACGAAACTTACCGAAAACTATGTGGTGAGCAATGCCAAAATAAAAAGGGCGCTGGGGGTAGATAAAATGCCCATACGTGCCGAAGAAGGACTGACACAAACCGTTAAATCATTTGCAAATACAAAATAAGTATGGTCGTATATCTGTTGATAGCAGTATTGTTGCTTGTTCTTGAATTAGCATATTTCAAGATTGCCGATAAGTGTAACATTATAGATAAACCCAACTTGCGTTCATCGCACAGTTCTATAGTGTTGCGTGGCGGTGGTATTATTTTCTTGTTTGGAGCCTGGCTTTATGCCGCCTTTTATGGTTTAACATGTCCGCGGTTCCTGTTGGGGCTCACCATGTTGGGTGGCATCAGTTTTGCCGATGATATTCATTCGGTACCCAATAAATTTCGACTGATTGTACATTTCGCCGCTATGACGCTCATGTTCTATCAGTGGGGCATTTTACTGCCTGAGTATTGGTGGGTGGTTATCATTGCACTTATAGTATGTACAGGTATTATCAATGCGTATAACTTCATGGACGGCATAAATGGTATCACCGGTGGCTATTCATTGGCGGTATTGATTCCCTTGTTGCTCTTGAATATGCAGGAGGAATACACCGATAATAATTTCATTATTGTGACTTTGTTGAGTGTATTGGTGTTCTGCCTGTTCAACTTCCGCACCAGGGCAAAATGCTTTGCCGGTGATGTGGGTAGTGTCTCCATTGCATTTATTCTGCTCTATTTCCTGGGCTCTTATATTTTACAGAGCGGAAACTATTGGGCTATAGTGCTGTTGATGGTATATGGTGTGGACAGTGTGCTTACTATCTGTCACCGCATCATGCTACACGAGAATATAGGTCAACCCCATCGCAAGCATGCTTATCAACTGATGGCTAATGAACTGCATATTAAGCATGTGACGGTGTCCACCATCTACATGGCTTTGCAGTTGGTAATTTCTTTGGGTGCCATCTATCTGCCGGTGAACAAGTATCTGTATCTCGTAGTGGTGTTGGTATTGCTGTGTGTAGCCTATATATTGTTCAAAAAGAAGTATTATCATTTGCACGAAGAGTATCTGCATGCTAAAGCTAACGAAAGGAATGATGGAAATTAATAACCAATTGCTTGATGAGTTGCTGTCTCAAGCTGAAACCAATGAGAGACGTCGTGTCAATCTGGATTTGCGTAATGGCGATGGAGACACTTCACAACGTATGCTCAATGCCTTGCAATCGGGAACGCATGTTCCCATTCATCGTCACACAACGACTAGTGAAACCGTAATTCTGCTTAGAGGTCATGTCACCGAACTTTTCTATAACGAAAAAGGAGTTGAATGCGGTCGTTATGATTTGAATCCCGTGAAAGGTGTTTATGGTGTTCAAGTCCCCGTTGGAATGTGGCACACTCTTATTGTACATGAACCTTCTGTTATCATAGAGATGAAAGATGGTGCTTATGTGCCCATTACCATGGATGATATTTGGCAGTACGAATAAATTCAGGGTTATTATAGAAAATATAAGACGAATGGCTGATAATGAAATCTTCTGTCAGCCATTCGTCTTTTTAATTTATACCTGCAAATACTCTTTTACCGCATCAAAGCACGGACACCCCTTCATCGGATTCAAATCACGATGCCCCACAATCAACGCTTTCGGAAACTGTCTCCGCAACTCCCTCAACAAAGCAAGCAACGAACCCTTTTGCTCTAAGGTACGAGTATCCTTCGGCTTTCCTTCCGCATCCAGCCCGCCTTCGTAGCAAATACCTACCGAATGTGCGTTATGGTTCCGGCAATGTGCCCCAACCTTTTCAAGCGACCGTCCCCGATGGATTTCCCCGTCACGTGTGATATAGAAATGATAACCGATGTCACGAAATCCCCGGTGGTGGATATGGTCTGAACGACAGGCTTCCGCCGAGAGGGATTTCCCCTCCGGCGTAGCGCTGCAATGAATGATAATTAGCGTAATAGTCCTCATTAGCCTACATACAGCTTTGCACTCCGAACACACCGCCGATGGCGGTGGCTACAGTGATGATAATTTTGAGAACCAGGCTCCATACGGAGCGGCGTGATGATGAATTGCTCATAAGTCGATTTTTTAAGATTAAATAATTTAATATTAGCGAGCCCTTCGTAAAAAGAAGGGCTCACAGAAAATAGGAGAGACAGGAGATAGAGGCAAGGGTTAAGCTGCCGGATCCGGATCAGGAGTCTCTCCGCCATCATCCGGGTTCGGATCAGGCGTATTGCCGGAATCCGAACCGGAACCGCCGCCACCGGAAGTGGTAGGCTTCTGATACTCCGCCTGCTGTCTCAGTTGGCTGTCGAGCTTCAGGTTGGTCGTTGACAGATTGCCGGTGGCACGTGCCTTGAGTCTCATACCGGTGATATTCTTCTCCAGCGAAAACTCTTCCAACGTTTCGGCAGCCTTGCTGCGGATACCTACACCGAAAATGGCAAGGTCGTCAATTTTCACACATTTGCCGTCGAGCAGCAGCTCCTTGATGCAGTCCACCATATCGGTGAGCACACCCTTGATGACACCGCCGGAATACGGTGAATTGTGCTTCGACATATGTTCGGCAAGCTTGCCCAAATCATACGTCTCATCACTTACCGCACGGGCGAACCACTTTCCCGCATTCAAGCCTTTCTTCTGCTGGTTCTGATAAATTTTGTAACGAATCATAAAACAATAATTTAAAGGGTTATACATGGTGTCTCCGGGATTCTTTCCCCTTTCGACAATACAAAGATACAACCCCGGACTACCGGAAAATCGGTTGTGTACCGTTATGCTCATACCTTGTCGGTTATATGCAATTAGGGTCGGTTATTCAATGGGAAATCGTTGGTTATGTGGAAATATTTTGTTACTTTTGTGACAGTAAATCAGAAACTTATCCATCATGAAAGAATTCAGAATACGTGCGTATGGACGCATGGAGCTGGCGCAACTCTATTCTCCCGAACTTACCGATATTGCCGCTTACCGGAAAATGAAGAAATGGATCCTACGGTGTCCCGGACTTTTACAACGCCTGTATGATTTGGGTTATCAACCGGAACATCGCTCTTTCACACCGTTGGAGGTGAGGGTGATTGTGGATGCGTTGGGCGAGCCTTAGGAGAGCGGCGTTTTACGACTGCTAAAGCGGCGCTTTAGAGGACGTAAAGCTAAGCTTTAGCACTCGTAAAGCGCCGCTTTGGTATAGACCAATCACTGCGTTGTTAATAACGGGCAGGTACAGCAGGTACACTTTTCCGGGGCTCCCTTACACACGCACACGTGCGTGCGCGTAAGTTCCTTTTCCGTCTATACTGATAAGCACTCCGCTTTTTGTCAATCGTTTCAACCAGGTGAGGGCAGTGTTTTCTTTGATTCCCATGGCAGCTGCCTGTTCCAACAACTGTGCGCGGGTAAATTCTTCACCCAACTGTTCGAAGAGGAAATCCCGGTCGGCATTAGAACGGTGACTGATTTCTACGGCAGGAAGGAAAGACAGGATATGCGTGGCATGACAGTAGAGAGGTTCAGCAAGTGCAAGCACAGCTTTAAAGTCCTCGGGAGTAATAGTTACGTCCCAACGGGTAATAATACCGTCATTGATGTTGTCAGTAGGAATCTCCTTGTCGGGAGTAAAGCTGGAAGCAGGGGATACCTTGAACTGATAAGACTGCGGACTTTCGAGAGCACGCAATACAGCTACTTCCGCCATGATACGACACAGGTTGACAGCCAGGCGGGCTACGAAACTGTACATCTCCCTGCCATTAGCTATGCTCGAACGGGAGAACAGGCGGGAGAAGAGTGCGTCGAATTCTTCTTTCTGTCCAACCGTGAGCTGGAGTGTGTGAATTCCATGTGCTTTTATCATATCCAGTTTCCCTTTCCATTCCAATCCCATAGCGGTAAATACCTCTTCCAAATTTATCTTGTCCTCTGTAAACTGGCTCACCCATTTCCAGATGCCGTGCAGGTAGTAGAACAGTTGACGGGAGAAAGCACCGTCTTCTGTCGTTGGAATAAAAGTTTTGACTTGTGAGGGTGTTCCGGAAATCAGGACGGAAAGAAAGCTCTTTTTAACTTCCCGGTATTCCTGATCCGTACGGGGTTGTAAGACAAGCGGTCGTGGTCGAACGCTTTGCGGAGCGTGTCGCTCCAGTGGCCGTAATCCGAGCCTATGGCAGTGGAAAGGGTATCCGCTTCGGCTTCACAGATAAGTCCTGTTCCTTCGGAATCCATGATATTTTGCAGGATACCCGTGCCGGTATTATTACCGGAAATGAGAAACATCCTGTTGGCAGGAATTTGCGGAGCTTCCACTTTTGAACGCTCTTTGCCCATTGCTTCATAAGCTGCTTTCTCTCTCTTATACGCTTTCATCTGTACGGCCACTTCTGTACGAATCTGGTCGTGGATAGGTTCTACGAGCAACCGGATATAGGAAAGGATGCTTTTGCCGGAAGCGGAAGGAGCGATGACGAAACATTGCATACAGGGATACTGGTATTTACCGCCATAAGAACAACGCACATACCGTTCCATGGAAGAACCTAAGGCTGTCAATGCTCCTAATAGCATGATGTCGTGTTGGGCCGCAGTGTTTCCATAGCTTATGATACGTTGCAGAAACTCCGGCCAATCAGCTTTGGGGAAGGTAGGTAGCGGATGCTGCGGTTCACTGCCCGGCAATAGTTCTTCTTCTCCGTTTCCGCAAGTTTCGTCATTTCTTACCTTATTACGCGCGCACGTGTGTGTGAGAAAATTGCGGGGTGTACCTGCTGTACCTTTTGTACCCGCCGGGCTGTTCATAACTTCGTCTTTGCGGATGGTTACCCCTGCGGTTTCGGCGAGGTGGAACACTGTGCCCAGATGTATGTCGCCATGTTTCGTGGTGAGTGCGTTGGAGAATACCCTGTCGGCTTGTTCACGCTGATATTTGGCGGACATGCGGCAGAGACGGTGAAAATAGTCGCGTCCGGCTTCGCCGCAATCTGTGGCGATGGCAAATGCCAGTTGTACGTACTCAATGTAAGTCGGGGCGATATCCGCTCCTGCCGTTTCGACTGTCTCGGTGAGGCGGCGTAGTGATTCAATGTCGTTCATTTTTCTTGGATTGGGAATTATACAATTGAGAAATATAAATTCGTATATGGTCAGGCAATGACTTATAAGTCATATCAGATGTTTCTGAATAAGGCTTCGGGGTCGTGGCTCAGGAAGCAGGCTCTTACCAGGTCTTTCCCTGAACCGTCTACGCCTTTGGCAGTTGTCCGGGCGGCGATGTCCGTTGCCGGGGCGTAGGCCATTTCGACATATTGCATGGCTCTGTGGATGCTTTCTGTGACATTCCGTATCTCGTCTGCCGGAAATGGCGTGCCGGTCGGGATGAATGCTTTCACGCCCCGGCCGCTGGGGCTGATATACGTAAGTATGGGGCGGAGGAAGGGATCGTCGAACAAGGTGCGGCGCATTCCGGCGGCTTCTTCGTAGGAGTCGAGGTGGTCTACGTCTATCACTATCAGCCGTGAGGGGGATAGGAAGCACTTGCCGTTGCGACGGGTGAAGGTGCCGCAGGGAGTCACGTAAGGCAGGAGTGTGGCTTTCGCCGTCCGCATATCCGGTGCGTTGCGTACTTGTTCGGTCAGGAGCCTGAGGTCTTCGTTGCAGGTGATCATCTGGAAAACTTGTTCCACGGAGATTTCGCAGAAGGGGAGAAGGGTGGCGGGGGTGACAATTCGTCCTTCTTCATTCCTGACGGGGGCGATGGGTGGCATGAAATAGGACATTCTGTAGTTGTTTGGCATATTGTTTTGCTGTAATGAGTTTAAATTTTTACCTTTGCGAAAAAAACACGAATGTGCTTTAAAACACGGTGTAAAATTAGCAAATACGAAATAAACATCATCCCGACATATGGGATGAAAGTTAAAATAATTAATCGTTACGGTGTGTTTTTAACAATAAATAAGAATGAAAAAAGAAAAAGCTTGTTATGAGAGTTTGGGCGCTTGCATTTTGGAGTTGCAAGACCGTTCGGGTTTGAAGAATCCTGAAGTGTATAAGGCAATAGGCATCGGTCATTCTACCTATAATGATGTAAAAAAGGGCTGGATGGCAGATTGAGTCATTACGTAGAAGTTGTCGATTTCTTTTTTGACTCCTTTAGTGAGGAGGAAATCGAGGCGTATTGGGATAAATGGAAGCTGCTGTATCTGGAGCACAGAAAGAGAAGAGAGGAGGAGCGGGGAGAACAGTGAAAAAACAGATAAAGTGAAAGAGTTGCAGGCGGGAAACTTTTTCCCGCCTGCCTTTTTTGTTGCAAACATATCAAATAGTAGTCATATCTTTTTCCGTGTGCGATAACGCAAACACAAAAAATAACAATTTATTATGTATAAAAATAAGGGAGAATGCTTCGTAGTTCACAAATAATGATTAAATTTGCCGCGATTTGTAATGTTGAGTTTGCAAAATGACGAATAATACTATAAAGCATCTAGGTATTGTGGAAAGCATACAAGGTTCTCATCTGTCGGTGAGGATCATCCAGACATCGGCTTGCGCGGCTTGTAGCGCAAAGGGGCACTGTTCCTCGGCGGATAGTAAGGACAAAATCATAGATATAATGGATACTGCGGCTGTTTCTTATCAAGTAGGAGAGAGAGTGATGGTGGTCGGCGAAACGTCGATGGGCATGATGGCAGTGGTATTGGCATTCATAATTCCTTTCGTACTTCTGATTTTTTCATTGTTTCTTTTTATGTCTCTGATAGGGAATGAATTGTATGCAGCACTTCTTTCTCTGGCTATCCTTGTGCCTTATTATTTCATTTTGTGGCTCAATAAAACACGACTCAAACAAAAATTTTCATTTACTATAAAACCAATAAATAACTAAAAACATTATGAATTTGATTCTGATTGCAGTGATTTCATTGGGAGCGATAGCGCTCGTGCTGGCCGCTATTCTGTATCTTGCTTCCAAGAAATTTGCCGTGTATGAAGACCCGCGGATTGCCCAGGTGGGGGAAGTTTTGCCCCAGGCCAATTGTGGTGGATGTGGCTACCCCGGTTGTAGCGGATTTGCCGACGCTTGTGTCAAAGCCGGCTCACTGGATGGCAAGTTCTGTCCCGTAGGCGGACAACCTGTCATGGCAAAGATTGCTGATATTCTCGGATTGGCGGCAGGTGAAGCCGAACCGATGGTAGCAGTAGTGAGATGTAACGGAACATGCGCCAACCGTCCGCGTACCAATCTGTACGATGGTGCGAAGAGTTGCGCTATCGCCGCTTCACTGTATGGTGGAGAAACCGGTTGCAGCTACGGCTGTCTGGGTTGTGGCGACTGTGTGGCTGCCTGCCAGTTCGATGCTATCCACATGAACCCCGAAACAGGGCTTCCGGAAGTGGACGAAGCAAAATGTACGGCTTGTGGTGCTTGTGTGAAGGCTTGTCCGAAGGCGATTATCGAGATTCGCCCGCAGGGTAAGAAGTCGCGCCGTGTGTACGTCTCTTGTGTGAATAAGGACAAGGGTGCCGTAGCACGCAAGGCTTGTACCGTTAGCTGTATCGGCTGTGGCAAGTGTGTGAAGACGTGTCCGTTCGAAGCTATCACGCTGGAGAACAACCTGGCTTACATTGATCCGAACAAGTGTAAATCTTGCCGCAAGTGTGTGGAAGTTTGTCCGCAGAACACCATTACCGAGTTGAATTTCCCGCCGCGCAAACCGAAGACGGAAGAGGCTACGGCTGCTCCGAAACCGGCTGCAAAAGTGGAAACTCCTGCTGCAAAGGCTACAGAAGCTCCGAAAGTAACAGAATAAATAACAGAATAAAATACAGAATTGTATGTTAAAGACATTTTCAATTGGTGGAGTTCATCCACACGAAAATAAATTGTCGGCACATCAACCTATTATCACGGCGGAAGTTCCTGCAAAGGCAGTTATTCTGCTGGGGCAGCATATCGGTGCGCCTGCAAAACCGATTGTCGCGAAAGGTGATGTGGTAAAGGTGGGCACTAAGATTGCCGAACCTGCCGGCTTTGTTTCGGCAGCAATTCACTCTTCAGTCAGTGGCAAAGTGGCGAAGATTGATACGATAGTCGATGCCAGCGGTTATGCGAAACCTGCCATCTTCATTGACGTGGAAGGTGATGAATGGGAAGAAACAATCGACCGCAGCAAGACGCTGGTGAAGAAATGTGAACTTCCGGCGGAAGAAATCGTGAAGAAGATTGCCGATGCGGGAATCGTAGGTCTGGGCGGTGCTTGTTTCCCTACGCAGGTGAAACTGTGTCCTCCTCCTTCTTTCAAGGCTGAATGTGTGATTATCAACGCGGTAGAGTGCGAACCCTATCTGACTGCCGACCATCAGCTCATGCTGGAACATGCGGAAGAAATCATGGTAGGTGTCTCTATCCTGATGAAAGCCGTGAAAGTAAACAAGGCATTTATCGGAATCGAAAATAATAAGCCCGATGCTATCGAGCTGATGACAAAAATAGCTTCCAGTTATGCAGGTATCGAGGTTGTGCCTTTGAAGGTGCAATATCCGCAAGGAGGTGAAAAACAACTGATCGACGCGATTACCAAACGTCAGGTGGCCAGCGGCGCACTGCCTATCTCTACGGGAGCGGTAGTGCAGAACGTGGGTACGGCGTTTGCTGTTTATGAAGCTGTCCAGAAGAATAAACCGTTATTTGAACGTGTGATTACTGTGACGGGAAAGTCGGTGGCTAAGCCGTCCAACTTCCTGGCTCGTATCGGTACGCCGATGAAGCAGTTGATTGACGCTTGCGGCGGTCTGCCGGAAGACACGGGGAAAGTAATCGGTGGTGGCCCGATGATGGGTAAGGCACTGGTGAATATCGAAGTTCCCACTGCGAAGGGCAGTTCCGGTATTCTGATTATGAATCAGAAGGAAGCCAAGCGTGGCGAGGAACAGACCTGTATCCGTTGCGCGAAGTGCGTGAGCGCTTGTCCGATGGGACTGGAGCCGTACTTGCTCGGAGCTTTGTCCGAAAACGGGGATTTTGAATCAATGGAAAAAGAAAGAATCATGGATTGCATCGAGTGTGGCTCCTGCCAGTTCACTTGTCCCGCCAATCGTCCGTTGCTCGACTACTGTCGTCTGGGCAAAGGCAAGGTAGGAGCTATGATTCGCGCACGTCAAGCTAAAAAATAACGAATATGGAAAATAAATTAATCGTATCACTATCACCCCACGTTCATGGCGGAGACAGCGTGAAGAAGAATATGTACGGCGTGCTGATTGCACTGGTTCCGGCTTTTCTGGTGTCTCTCTATTTCTTCGGACTGGGTGCCCTGATTGTTACAGCTACTTCCGTTGCGGCTTGTTTGTTCTTCGAATGGGCGATCGGGAAATATTTAATGAAGAAACCGACCACGACTATCTGCGACGGCTCTGCCGTTATCACAGGTGTGTTGCTGGCATTTAACTTACCTTCCAATCTGCCGATTTGGATTATCATTCTCGGTGCGTTGTTCGCTATCGGTGTGGGCAAGATGTCTTTCGGCGGACTGGGTTGCAATCCTTTCAACCCTGCGTTGGCAGGACGTGTGTTCCTGTTGCTCTCTTTCCCGGTGCAGATGACAAGTTGGCCGGTAGTCGGTCAGTTGACCGCTTATACGGACGCCACCACCGGAGCTACTCCGTTGGCGTTGATGAAGCAGGCGATTCATGGCGATACCTCTGCGCTGAGCCAGATACCGGATGCTTTGAGTCTGCTGATCGGGCAGAACGGCGGATGTATCGGTGAGGTCAGTGCGTTGGCGTTGCTGATCGGACTGGTTTATATGCTGTGGAAGAAGATTATCACCTGGCATATTCCTGTATCTATCCTGGTGACTGTATTCGTATTTGCCGGCATCATGCATCTGGTGGATCCTGAGAAATACGTTTCTCCGCTGTTGCAGTTACTCTCCGGAGGTCTGATGTTGGGCGCTGTCTTTATGGCAACGGATTACGTGACTTCTCCGATGAGCAAAAAAGGAATGTTGATTTATGGTGTTTGTATCGGTCTGCTGACGGTGGTTATCCGTCTGTTCGGTGCCTATCCCGAAGGTATGTCGTTCGCCATCCTGATAATGAATGCGTTCACTCCGCTGATTAACACCTATTGTAAACCTAAACGCTTTGGGGAGGTAGCGAAGAAGAAATGAAAAAGTTACAATCATCTTTAAAGAATATGTTGCTGGTGCTTACGGGTGTGACTGCTGTCTCCGTAGCGTTGCTGGCTTATGTGAATGAACTGACCAAAGGCCCTATCGCCGAAGCGAACGCAAAGACGCTGAACGAGGCTTTGAAGAAGGTTCTTCCCGAATTTACCAATAATCCGGTAGCGGAAAGCGATACTATTTTCGGTGAGAAAGACGGAAAGAAGTTCGTTGACTTCATTGTCTATCCGGCAAAGAACGGCGAAGAGCTGGTCGGTACGGCTGTTGAAGCCAAATCTATGGGATTCGGCGGTGAGCTGAAAGTGCTGGTAGGCTTTAATGCTGAAGGTAAAATCTATAATTACTCCCTGCTGGCTCATGCGGAAACTCCGGGGCTGGGCTCGAAAGCCGACAAATGGTTTGGCGCTTATGACCCTGCCAAAGGTGAGCAGGCAGTGTCGCACGAAGAAAGTGCGAAGTCTATCCTGGGCATGAATCCGGGTGAAGCTCCGCTGACTGTCAGCAAGGACGGTGGACAGGTGGATGCCATCACAGCGTCTACTATCAGTTCGCGCGCTTTCCTGAATGCTGTGAATGCGGCTTACCAGGCTTATAAAGCAACTCCGGACGCAGACGCCGCTACGGGAGCTACGATTAAAGTTGAACTTACTGATTCTATCAGTGCTAAATAAGAAAGGAGACAAGTATGAATAACTTTAAAGTAATGATGAACGGGATTATCAAAGAGAATCCTACGTTTGTGCTCCTGCTTGGTATGTGTCCTACGTTGGGTACGACTTCATCGGCTATCAACGGTATGGGCATGGGACTGGCTACGATGTTCGTGCTGATCTGCTCGAACGTGGTGATCTCCCTGATTAAGAATCTGATTCCGGATATGGTGCGTATCCCTTCATTTATCGTGGTAATCGCGTCTTTCGTGACGTTGCTTCAGATGGTGATGCAGGCTTATGTGCCGGGACTGTATGCTACGCTCGGTCTTTTCATTCCATTGATTGTGGTGAACTGTATCGTGTTGGGACGTGCCGAGGCTTTCGCCGCAAAAAATAACGCGGTCGCTTCCATGTTCGACGGTATCGGCATGGGATTGGGCTTTACCATTGCCCTCACTCTGCTGGGTGCTGTCCGCGAGTTTCTGGGAACAGGCAAGATTTTCGACCTGACAATCATGCCGGAAGAATACGGAATGTTGGTATTCGTACTGGCTCCGGGTGCTTTCATCGCTTTGGGATACCTCATCGCGCTGATTAACAGTTTCAAGAAAGCCTAACTCAATTAAATAAGAAAAGAATATGGAATATATATTGATTTTTATTTCGGCAATCTTTGTAAACAACATCGTGTTGTCGCAGTTCCTGGGTATCTGTCCGTTCCTCGGCGTATCCAAGAAAGTGGAAACTGCGATGGGTATGAGCGCTGCGGTTGCTTTTGTGCTGACCATCGCTACCATCGTTACCTTCCTGATTCAGAAGTTTGTCCTTGATGTTTTCGGTTTGGGATACTTGCAGACGATTACTTTCATCCTGGTGATTGCCGGACTGGTGCAGATGGTGGAAATCATCCTGAAGAAGGTTTCTCCGGCTCTTTATCAGGCATTGGGCGTGTTCCTGCCGCTGATTACGACCAACTGTTGTATTCTTGGTGTGGCTATCCTGGTGATTCAGAAGGACTATGATTTGCTGACAGGAGTTGTGTATGCGTTCTCTACGGCTATCGGCTTCGGACTGGCATTGGTACTCTTTGCCGGACTGCGTGAGCAAATGAGCCTGGTGAAAGTTCCGAAAGGAATGCAAGGCACTCCGATTGCCCTGATTACCGCCGGTCTGCTTGCTATGGCATTCATGGGATTCTCAGGTGTGGTGTAAGACTTACAGTTGATAATTAAATATGGGATTGGAAACTCCGGCGTATGGCGACATACAGGCTGTGGGTTTCCAATTCTTTTTTTGTACCTGAATGCTGTTTTTTTATACCTGAATACCACCGAATCGTACCAAATCGTTTTTTTGATAAATAATTTCGTGACAATTTATTGCAAATCCATTTTATTTCCATAAATTTGTAGCTCAAACGACAAAAAGCCGAAAAACTAACCATTTATAAAGAATATGAAAGAAAGAATTTTAGTAACGGGCGGAACAGGATATATAGGTTCTCACACTGTAGTAGAACTACAGAACAGTGGATATGAAGTAATCATCATCGATAATTTATCAAATTCAAGTGCCGACGTTGTTGACAATATAGAGAAGGTATCCGGTATTCGTCCGGTTTTCGAGAAATTGGATTGTCTCGATTTGGAAGGTCTGGATGCTGTGTTTACTAAATATAAAGGAATTAAGGCTATCATTCACTTTGCAGCGAGCAAAGCAGTAGGAGAATCAGTGGAGAAACCGTTGCTTTATTATCGCAACAACCTCGTTTCTTTGATTAACCTTCTTGAACTGATGCCTAAACATGGAGTGGAAGGTATTGTGTTCTCTTCTTCTTGTACAGTATACGGTCAGCCGGATGAACTGCCGGTAACGGAAAAGGCTCCGATCAAGAAAGCGGAATCGCCTTATGGAAATACCAAACAAATCAATGAAGAGATTATTCGCGATACAGTCGCTTCCGGAGCTCCGATCAATGCTATCATGCTGCGTTATTTCAATCCGATTGGCGCGCATCCTACCGCATTGCTGGGCGAACTGCCGAATGGCGTTCCTCAAAACCTGATTCCTTATCTGACTCAGACTGCTATGGGTATCCGTGAGAAACTCAGCGTGTTTGGTGATGATTATGATACGCCTGACGGCTCTTGTATCCGTGACTTTATCAACGTTGTTGACTTGGCTAAAGCACACGTAATCGCTATCCGCCGTATCCTGGAAAAAGGACAGAAAGAAAAAGTGGAAGTATTCAATATCGGTACGGGACGTGGTGTTTCCGTTTTGGAATTAATCAATGGCTTTGAAAAAGCTACCGGTGTGAAATTGAATTACCAGATAGTCGGACGCCGTGCAGGTGATATCGAAAAGGTTTGGGCAAACCCTGATTTTGCAAATAATGAACTGGGTTGGAAAGCCGTAGAAACTTTGGAAGATACTTTACGTTCTGCATGGAACTGGCAACTGAAGCTTCGTGAGAGAGGTATTCAGTAAAAGAGATAAATGTTTTAATTAACATAAAAGTTTAAACAAACCGTGCATGCGGTTTGTTTAATAATTGCAAATCGACCTGAAGCTGGTTGTGAGTATGTGAATATACATAAGCAGTACTTATACCTCCCGGTATAGACAGGTGATTGCATAGTAGTTTTGTCGTGTTTTATTTTGTGTTTGTGTTGTGACGGTACTACGACGTGAGTCGTGGTACCGTTTTTTTGTTTGCCCGCAAAGCGGGCGAACAGCTTTTGTAGTTATAGCTTTCCTTTAAAGCAGAAGGTATCGGGCTTCCTGGTGATTTCCGGTAGCGTAGCATCCGGTGCGAACAGCCCGAATACGGAGGAACCGGAGCCGCTCATGGAAGCATAGATTGCCCCTTGGTTATAGAGTTCTTGCTTGATTTCTCCGATAACGGGATGCTGCGGAAAGACGCTCGCTTCGAAATCGTTGATTAATGTATCCTTCCATTCTGCGACCGGACGATGGATTACCTCTTTGACCGGATGTTCGGGATGATGGGGATGAATGTTCGCGAAGGCTTCGCGGGTGGAAACGAAAACGTCCGGCTTCACAATCATAATCTGATAACCTTTTAATGAAAGTTCGATTGGCGAGAAGATGTTGCCGATGCCTTCGGCGTAGACTGGTTTGTTCTTAATAAAGAAAGCACAGTCAGCTCCTAAGGTGGCGGCGTATATTTCCAGTTGCTCTTCAGATAAATTCAAATGAAACTGCTCGTTGAGTAACTTCAGCATAAAAGCGGCGTCTGACGAACCGCCACCCAATCCGGCTCCTGAAGGAATATGCTTGTATAGATGAATCTCGACAGGGGGAAGGTGAAATTCCTTGTCCAGCAGTGAATAGGCTTTTGCGACCAGGTTGTCTTCCGGGATGCCGGCTATCTCCATTCCATACTGGTGGAGGGTGATTTTCTTGTCTGCTTCGGAGAGACTTGCTTTGGGGAGACTTGCTTTGGGGAGAACGCGGATTTCGAGAGCATCCTCAAGGGCTACCGGATAGAAAACTGTTTCAAGGTTGTGATAACCGTCCGGGCGTTTCTCCGTGATGGAGAGCCCCAGGTTTATTTTGATATTCGGAAAAGCGATCATATGTACTTTTTTACGATTTACAATTTAGTG
The DNA here is from genome assembly GCF_900130125.1 of Bacteroides congonensis. Classification (GTDB taxonomy): domain Bacteria; phylum Bacteroidota; class Bacteroidia; order Bacteroidales; family Bacteroidaceae; genus Bacteroides; species Bacteroides congonensis. Next base: position 831,956 of record NZ_FQXY01000009.1, on the reverse strand, counting down.
TTTACAGTGCTCCACATTACCATTAATCATAGTTGGATAATGTGAATCGGGAGCAAAGTTAGTAAAATCTTCATTTTTCCTTATTCATTCTTCGTGATTATATTCTATCTTTGTCGTCCCGACTGGAAGAACTCTGTTATAAAGGAGTCTGTCCGGTCGCAAAATAGTAAATAGTAAATTGAAAAATAGTAAATATCTTCATGGCCGAACAGAGAAAAAATACCCGCAATACAAAGTCTACTAAAGTGCAACCGGTAAATGATTATGGTCGTATCCAGCCTCAGGCGCCTGAGCTGGAAGAAGCTGTGTTGGGAGCTTTGATGATTGAGAAGGATGCCTACTCGCTAGTGAGCGAGATTCTCCGTCCCGAATCTTTTTATGAGCACCGTCACCAGTTGATTTATGCAGCTATTACCGACCTTGCCGTCAACCAGAAACCGGTGGATATTCTGACGGTAAAGGAACAGCTTAGTAAACGGGGAGATTTGGATGAGGTCGGGGGGCCGTTTTATATTACTCAGTTGAGTAGTAAGGTCGCTTCTTCGGCACATATTGAATACCATGCGCGTATCATTGCGCAGAAGTCGCTGGCACGTGAGTTGATTACGTTTACGAGCAATATCCAGAGCAAGGCTTTTGATGAGACACTGGATGTGGATGACCTGATGCAGGAAGCGGAAGGCAAGCTTTTCGAGATTTCGCAGCAGAACATGAAGAAAGACTATACGCAGATCAATCCGGTGATTGACGAAGCTTATAAGCTGATTCAGAAGGCTGCGGCACGAACCGACGGTTTGAGCGGTCTTGAAAGTGGTTTTACGAAACTGGACAAGATGACTTCCGGCTGGCAGAATTCCGACCTTATTATTATTGCTGCCCGTCCTGCCATGGGTAAGACAGCTTTCGTGCTTTCTATGGCGAAGAATATAGCTGTTGATTATCGGAATCCGGTGGCGTTGTTCTCTCTTGAAATGAGTAATGTCCAGTTGGTGAACCGTTTGATTACGAATGTCTGCGAGATTCCGAGTGAGAAAATCAAGAGCGGACAGTTGGCGAATTACGAGTGGCAGCAATTGGATTACAAGCTGAAGGACTTGCTGGACGCGCCGCTTTACGTGGATGATACCCCGTCCTTGTCGGTTTTCGAGCTTCGTACGAAAGCACGCCGTCTGGTGCGTGAGCATGGGGTGAGAATTATTATTATTGACTACCTTCAGTTGATGAATGCGAGCGGTATGGCATTCGGAAGCCGTCAGGAAGAGGTGAGTACCATTTCGCGTTCGTTGAAGGGATTGGCGAAGGAGTTGAATATTCCGATTATCGCGCTGTCGCAGTTGAATCGTGGTGTGGAAAGCCGTGAAGGTATCGACGGTAAGCGTCCGCAGTTGAGTGACCTTCGTGAATCGGGAGCCATCGAGCAGGATGCCGATATGGTGTGCTTTATCCACCGTCCGGAATATTATAAGATCTTCCAGGATGACAGGGGAAATGACTTGCGCGGTATGGCGGAGATTGTGATAGCCAAGCACCGTAATGGTGCGGTAGGCGAGGTGTTGCTCCGGTTTAAGGGTGAGTTTACCCGGTTCTCGAATCCGGAAGACGACATGGTTATCCCGATGCCGGGCGAGCCTGCCGGTGCCATGCTGGGTTCTAAAATGAATACAGGAGGAGCGGGTTCCGTTCCACCGCCGCCGGCGCCTGACTTTGCTCCGCAGGCGGAGAATCCGTTTGCCGCGCCGATAGGAGGGGACGGGCCGTTGCCATTCTAGTTGTTCATTATTTCACCACAGAGGACGCAGAGGACACAGAGTTCTTTCTTTTTACTAAGTACTCATGTTTAATTAGTTCACAAATTAATTATATACATTTACTTATTACGGATTTACACTTGTTTATCATCTTCCCGCTATCCTCTGTGTCCTCTGCGTCCTCTGTGGTGAAATAACTCTCAACTTTTTTAAGAACCTTTTCGGTCAACCGAAAAATCTTATTAACTTTGCGAATCTTTTTGAGAAACAATAAAAAAATAATGATATGAATATCTCTTACAACTGGCTGAAAGAGTATGTCAACTTCGATTTGACGCCCGAAGAAACGGCGGCTGCGTTGACTTCTATCGGCTTGGAAACAGGTGGTGTGGAAGAAGTGCAAACCATTAAAGGTGGTTTGGAAGGTCTTGTGATCGGCGAAGTGCTGACTTGCGTGGAACACCCGAATTCCGACCATTTGCATATTACTACTGTCAATCTGGGAGAAGGCGATCCGGTGCAGATCGTTTGTGGTGCTCCGAATGTGGCTGCCGGACAAAAAGTGGTGGTAGCTACTTTGGGAACAAAACTCTATGACGGTGACGAATGTTTTACCATCAAGAAATCAAAAATCCGTGGTGTGGAATCTACCGGTATGATTTGCGCTGAAGACGAAATAGGTCTCGGTACGGATCATGCGGGCATCATTGTATTGCCGGAAACTGCTGTTCCGGGTACGCTCGCCAAGGATTATTATAATATCAAGAGCGACTATGTGCTTGAAGTGGACATCACGCCCAATCGCGCGGATGCCTGCTCACACTATGGGGTAGCCCGTGACTTGTATGCCTATCTGATTCAGAACGGCAAGCAGGCCACTTTGCAACGCCCGTCAGTGGATGACTTCAAAGTGGAAAACCACGACTTGAATATTGAAGTGAAGGTTGAAAACAGCGAGGCTTGTCCGCACTATGCCGGAGTTACCGTGAAAGGGGTGACAGTGAAGGAAAGCCCGGAATGGTTGCAGAACAAACTGCGACTGATCGGTGTGCGTCCTATTAATAATGTAGTGGATATTACCAATTATATCGTTCATGCTTTCGGTCAGCCTTTGCACTGCTTCGATGCCGCCAAGATAAAAGGCAATGAGGTGATTGTAAAGACAATGCCCGAAGGAACTACGTTCGTCACACTGGATGAAGTGGAACGCAAACTGAACGAACGCGACCTGATGATCTGCAATAAGGAGGAAGGCATGTGTATTGCCGGTGTATTCGGCGGACTGGACTCCGGTTCTACGGAAGCTACGACGGATGTATTCATCGAAAGTGCTTACTTCCATCCTACATGGGTGCGTAAGACTGCACGACGTCATGGTCTGAACACGGATGCTTCTTTCCGTTTCGAGCGTGGTATCGATCCGAACGGCGTGATTTATTGCCTGAAACTGGCTGCCATGATGGTGAAAGAACTGGCCGGCGGTACGATTTCTTCTGATATTAAGGATATATATACTACTCCCGCGCAGGATTTCATCGTAGACTTGGCTTATGACAAAGTCAATTCATTGATAGGCAAGGTGATTCCGGTAGAGACAATCAAGAGCATTGTGACCAGTCTGGAAATGAAAATCACCAATGAAACGGCTGAAGGTCTGACATTGGCTGTTCCGCCTTACCGGGTAGATGTGCAGCGCGATTGTGACGTGATTGAGGATATTCTCCGCATCTACGGATATAATAATGTGGAGATTCCGTCTACTCTGAAATCCAGTCTGACAACAAAGGGGGAACATGATAAATCCAATAAATTACAGAATCTGGTGGCAGAACAGTTGGTGGGCTGCGGATTCAATGAAATACTGAACAACTCATTGACCCGTGCCGCTTACTATGATGGTTTGGAGACGTATCCGTCAAACCGCCTGGTGATGCTGCTGAACCCGTTGAGCGCGGATTTGAACGCTATGCGTCAGACTTTGTTGTTCGGTGGACTGGAAAGCATCGCTCACAACGCGAACCGTAAGAATGCCGACTTGAAATTCTTCGAATTCGGTAACTGCTATTATTTCGACGGAGACAAGAAGAATGAGGAAAAGGTATTGGCTCCTTACTCGGAAGATTATCATCTGGGCTTGTGGGTGACCGGCAAGAAGGTTTCCAACTCGTGGGCGCATGTAGACGAGAACAGTTCTGTTTATGAATTGAAGGCTTATGTGGAGAATATATTGAAACGTCTGGGACTGGATCTGCATAATCTGGTTGTAGGTAATCTGACCGATGATGTTTTTGCTGCTGCGCTTTCTGTGAACACGAGGGGGGGCAAGCGTCTTGCGTCTTTCGGTGTAGTGACCAGGAAATTGCTGAAGGCATTCGATATCGATAATGAAGTTTATTTCGCCGACTTGAACTGGAAAGAGCTTATGAAGGCTATCCGTTCGGTGAAGATCAGCTACAAGGAAATTTCCAAGTTCCCGGCTGTGAAGCGTGACCTGGCTTTGTTGCTTGACAAGAATGTACAGTTTGCCGAAATCGAGAAGATTGCTTACGATACGGAGAAGAAGTTGCTGAAAGAAGTGGAACTTTTTGATGTGTACGAAGGCAAGAATCTGGAAGCAGGCAAGAAATCTTATGCAGTGAGCTTCTTGCTTCAGGATGAGAACCAGACATTGAACGACAAGATGATTGACAAGATCATGTCGAAACTGGTGAAGAACCTGGAAGATAAACTGGGCGCCAAACTAAGATAATCAGATAAACTTAGAATTGTTATTATAAAAATATAAACCAATGGGAAGAGCATTTGAATATAGAAAGGCCGCCAAACTGAAAAGATGGGGCCACATGGCTAAAACATTTACAAGACTGGGTAAGCAAATCGCTATCGCTGTGAAGGCGGGCGGCCCGGAGCCTGAAAATAACCCGACGCTGCGTTCGGTAATCGCTACTTGTAAGCGTGAGAATATGCCGAAGGATAATATCGAACGTGCTATCAAGAACGCGATGGGTAAAGACCAGAGCGACTACAAGAGCATGACTTACGAAGGATACGGCCCGCATGGAATTGCTGTCTTTGTGGATACGTTGACAGACAATACTACCCGTACGGTGGCTGACGTCCGTTCGGTATTCAACAAGTTCGGCGGTAACCTGGGTACAATGGGTTCTCTGGCATTCCTTTTCGACCACAAGTGTATGTTCACTTTCAAGAAGAAAGACGGATTGGATATGGAAGAGCTGATTCTCGACCTGATTGACTATGATGTGGAAGATGAATATGACGAGGATGAAGAAGAAGGTACAATCACTATCTACGGTGATCCCAAGAGTTATGCGGCTATTCAGAAGCACTTGGAAGAATGTGGTTTCGAAGATGTCGGTGGAGACTTCACTTATATCCCGAACGATATGAAGGATGTGACTTCCGAACAACGCGAAACTCTGGATAAGATGATTGAACGTCTGGAAGAATTTGACGACGTGCAGACTGTTTATACAAACATGAAACCTGAAGAAAGCGAAGAATAAGCCGGTATGGAGTATGTTTATAAAACCAAAGGCACTTGCAGCACGAACATCGAACTGAATGTGGAAGATGGAGTGGTGAAGGAAGTGGCCTTTTGGGGCGGATGCAATGGAAACCTGCAAGGTATTTCGCGCCTGGTAAAAGGCATGAAAGTGGAAGAGGTGATTACCAAGCTTGAGGGTGTACGTTGCGGTGGCAGACCGACGTCTTGTCCCGACCAATTATGTCGTGCATTGCATGAGATGGGATATTAACGGACAACGTTTCCTTTTTTTATAGTTATATCAGAAGGGAGTGGCAAAAAACTCCCTTTTGATTTTTATTCAGGCACGGATTACACGGATAACACGGTTTTGATTGATTTAGAACCGTGAAATCCGTGAAATCCGTGCCTGAATCTTATTTACTTATTTGTCGGTATTTTGAACCAAAATCGAACTCCAGTCGTTATTTATAAGTATATTTGTACTGGATAAACTATTATGCAAGAAATGAAGAATATTTTTCAAGACTTAAAACGCAAAGATCATAAACGTTATTTGGGCGGGCTGGATGTGTTCAGATATATCGGGCCGGGGCTTTTGGTGACGGTAGGATTTATTGATCCGGGAAACTGGGCGTCTAATTTCGCTGCCGGTTCCGAATTCGGATATTCGCTGCTTTGGGTAGTAACCTTGTCCACTATCATGTTGATTGTGCTTCAACACAACGTTGCCCACCTGGGGATTGTCACTGGGCTTTGCCTTTCGGAAGCGGCCACTAAATATACACCCAAATGGGTATCCCGTCCGATATTGGGTACGGCGGTGCTGGCTTCCATCTCTACTTCGCTGGCGGAGATTCTGGGTGGTGCCATTGCTTTGGAAATGCTGTTGGATATTCCCATCATATGGGGGGCTGTATTGACAACGCTTTTTGTCTCTATCATGCTTTTCACCAATTCTTATAAGAAGATAGAACGTTCCATCATTGCGTTCGTTTCCGTGATCGGGCTTTCGTTTATTTATGAGTTGTTTCTGGTGGAGATAGACTGGCCGGCTGCGGCAGCGGGATGGGTGACTCCGTCTTTTCCGAAAGGAAGTATGCTGATTATTATGAGTGTATTGGGTGCGGTGGTGATGCCGCATAACCTGTTCCTTCATTCGGAAGTGATACAGAGCCACGAGTATAATAAGAAAGACGATGCGTCCATCAAGAAGGTGCTGAAATATGAGTTGTTCGATACGCTGTTTTCGATGATTGTCGGTTGGGCGATTAACAGTGCGATGATTCTGTTGGCTGCCGCTACGTTCTTCAAGAGCGGTATCCAGGTGGAAGAATTGCAGCAGGCGAAATCGCTGCTCGAACCGTTATTGGGAAGCAATGCCGCTATTGTATTCGCGTTGGCACTGTTGATGGCGGGAATTTCGTCGACTATCACAAGCGGGATGGCGGCAGGTTCTATCTTCGCGGGTATTTTCGGCGAATCGTATCACATCAAGGACAGCCACTCGCAAGTCGGTGTTCTTCTGTCTTTGGGGATTGCCTTGCTGCTGATTTTCTTTATCGGAGATCCTTTCAAGGGGTTGATTATATCGCAGATGATACTTAGTATCCAGTTGCCCTTCACGGTGTTCTTGCAGGTGGGGCTGACTTCTTCGCGGAAGGTGATGGGGGATTATGTGAACAGCCGTTGGAGCACCTTTGTGCTGTACACCATTGCCATCATCGTGTCGGTACTGAATATCATGCTGTTATTCTCATAAAATGAACATGAATTAATAAATATGTGACAATGAAGATTATTACTTATAACGTGAACGGGCTACGTGCTGCTGTTTCCAAGGGTTTCGCGGAATGGCTGGCGCAGGAGAATCCCGATGTTCTTTGTCTGCAAGAGACAAAACTACAACCGGATCAATATCCGGCAGAGGTGTTTGAAGCACTGGGGTACAAGTCTTATTTGTATTCGGCACAGAAGAAAGGGTATAGCGGAGTGGCGATACTTACCAAGCAGGAACCGGATCATGTGGAATATGGGATGGGGATGGAAGCCTATGATAATGAAGGCCGTTTTATCCGTGCCGACTTCGGAGATTTGTCGGTAGTCAGCGTGTATCATCCTTCGGGAACGAGCGGGGATGAACGCCAGGCATTTAAGATGGTGTGGCTGGAAGACTTTCAGAACTATGTGACGGAGTTGCGGAAAACCCGTCCGAACCTGATTCTTTGCGGGGATTATAATATTTGCCATGAACCGATTGATATTCACGATCCTGTGAGGAACGCGAAGAACAGTGGTTTCCTTCCTGAAGAACGGGAATGGATGACCCGTTTCCTTTCTGCGGGATTTATTGATTCTTTCCGGTTGCTTTATCCCGAAAAGCAGGAATATACGTGGTGGAGCTACCGCTTTAATTCGCGTGCCAAGAATAAGGGTTGGCGGATAGATTACTGCATGACGAGCGAACCGGTACGTCCTTTGCTGAAGAGTGCACGGATTCTGAATGATGCTGTGCATTCCGATCACTGTCCGATGGTGCTGGAAATCGAACGTTGAGCTGAAATTGGCAATATTTGACTTACAGGTGTCTCCTCAGGCGTGAAATTCGCGGAGGCAGACACCTTGTTTTATCCTTTAGTATTTGGATGGCGGATTTAAATCCACATAAGGATCTTTGATGGCTGACTCCATCATTGCGTCCACAGTGATTCCTGTATCTTCTTTATATGTCCTTCTTTTGTTCCACTCGCGTATATCCTTGAGTGTGACCTCACGCTTTTTTCTGTTTTGGGGAAAATTGATTTTTCTTCTCCTATCAGCGTATTCGTCTTTACGTGCGGAACTCATCATAGCCTGGATGGCTATGGCCGTCGATTCCTTATATGATATTGATTTGCCCATATTTTCAAATTTAGATTTTAATCTTGGTGTAATTTCCGCTAACAAAGATACTTTTTTATATTTTTGCATGAAAATAAAAAGCGATAAATAGTATGGAAGACAGAATAGAAAAAGCGGTGGAGCTTTTTAAGAGCGGATATAATTGTTCGCAGTCGGTAGTGGCTGCCTTTGCGGATATGTACGGATTCACACAGGAACAGGCTTTGCGCATGGGTGCGTCCTTCGGTGGCGGGATAGGCCGGATGCGCGAGACTTGCGGGGCGGCCTGCGGAATGTTTCTCGTTGCAGGCTTGGAGACAGGGGCGACGGAAGCAACCGACCGGGAAGGCAAGGCTGCCAACTATGCGGTAGTGCAGGAACTGGCGGCTGAGTTCAAGAAACGCAACGGTTCGCTGATTTGCGGCGAATTGTTGGGATTAAAGAAAAAAGAACCGGTTTCCACCGTTCCGGAAGAGCGTACTGCTCAATATTATAGCAAGCGCCCTTGCGCGAAAATGGTGGAAGAAGCGGCAAGAATCTGGTGTGAATACCTCGAAAAGCATCCGAAATGAGCGGAAAAATGCTTTTTTATTACAAAATCAATAAAAAAACATTCAATAAAGTGTTATATAACATAAAAATAACTATCTTTGTCCCCGAAATAAAATCTGAAAGTCTTTATGGCACGGATGATTTTAAGCATGTCTAACTAAAATTTCAAAGCAAATGTTGAAAGAAAAAGCAGGTGTAATCGCAGGAAATATCTGGAATGCACTGAATGAAACAGAAGGAATGACTGCCAAGCAACTGAAGAAAGCAACTAAGTTGGTTGACAAAGACCTGTTCCTCGGACTTGGCTGGTTATTGAGAGAAGACAAAGTCTCTGTGGAAGAAGTTGAAGGTGAACTCTTCATCAAATTGATCTAAGCGAGTAACTCACTTAAGCAATAAAAAAAATGCGTTGGTACATTGTCAGAATGTTATCAACGCATTTTTTTTTATTCCGCCATTTACGTATCTTTGCACACCAAAAAGATAAAATAATAAGAATTCGAATGAAGAATATACGCAATTTTTGTATTATTGCTCATATTGACCACGGTAAGTCAACGCTCGCCGACCGCCTGCTGGAGTTTACCAAGACTATTCAGGTGACTTCGGGACAGATGCTTGACAATATGGATCTGGAGAAGGAGAGAGGGATTACCATCAAGAGTCATGCTATTCAGATGGAATATATCTATAAGGGCGAGAAGTATGTCCTTAACCTGATCGACACTCCGGGACACGTGGATTTCTCGTACGAGGTGTCCCGCTCCATTGCGGCTTGTGAAGGTGCATTGCTGATTGTCGATGCGTCGCAGGGCGTACAGGCACAGACCATTTCCAACTTGTATATGGCTATCGAGCACGATCTTGAAATTATTCCGGTTATCAATAAATGTGATATGGTGAGTGCCAACCCGGAAGAGGTGGAAGATGAGATCGTGGAATTGCTGGGCTGCAAGCGTGAGGAGGTGATCCGTGCATCGGGTAAAACCGGTATGGGTGTGGAAGAGATCCTTGCGGCTGTTATCGAACGTATCCCTCATCCCGAAGGAGACGAAGATGCTCCGTTGCAGGCATTGATTTTCGACTCTGTGTTCAACTCTTTCCGTGGAATTATCGCTTATTTCAAGATTGAAAACGGTATAATCCGCAAGGGTGACAAGGTGAAATTCTTCAATACGGGCAAGGAATATGATGCCGACGAGGTAGGGGTGCTGAAAATGGATTTGGTTCCTCGTAACGAGCTTCGTACGGGAGACGTAGGATATATTATTTCGGGTATCAAGACTTCCAAGGAGGTGAAAGTGGGGGATACCATTACGCATATCGCCCGTCCGTGCGACAAGGCTATTGCCGGTTTTGAGGAAGTGAAGCCGATGGTGTTTGCGGGAGTTTACCCGATTGAGGCGGAAGACTTTGAAGACCTTCGTGCGTCTTTGGAAAAGTTGCAGTTGAATGATGCTTCCTTGACGTTCCAGCCGGAGTCTTCGTTGGCTTTGGGCTTTGGTTTCCGTTGTGGTTTCCTCGGATTGCTTCATATGGAGATTGTGCAGGAACGTTTGGATCGTGAGTTTGACATGAATGTGATTACTACGGTGCCGAATGTATCCTATCATATATTTGACAAGCAGGGCAATATGAAGGAAGTGCACAATCCGGGCGGTATGCCCGATCCGACGATGATAGATCATATCGAGGAGCCGTATATCAAGGCTTCCATCATTACGACGACCGATTATATAGGCCCTATCATGACGCTTTGCCTGGGTAAACGGGGTGAGCTTATCAAGCAGGAGTATATTTCCGGTAATCGTGTGGAGATATATTATAATATACCTTTGGGTGAGATTGTGATCGACTTTTATGATAGGCTGAAGAGTATTTCCAAAGGGTATGCCTCGTTTGATTATCATCCGAACGGTTTCCGCACTTCCAAGTTGGTGAAGCTCGATATTCTTCTGAACGGCGAGCCTGTGGACGCGCTTTCTACGCTGACACATATTGACAATGCCTATGACATGGGCAGACGGATGTGTGAGAAGTTGAAGGAACTGATTCCCCGCCAGCAATTTGATATTGCCATTCAGGCAGCTATCGGTGCGAAGATTATTTCCCGTGAAACGATTAAGGCAGTTCGTAAGGATGTGACTGCAAAATGTTACGGTGGTGACGTCAGCCGTAAACGTAAACTGCTTGAAAAGCAGAAAAGAGGTAAGAAACGAATGAAACAAATCGGTAACGTGGAGGTTCCTCAAAAAGCCTTCCTCGCTGTACTGAAACTGGATTAAGAATATTGCCGCAAGCAATTTTTTCAGAGTATATCCTGAACAAATTGACTTGCGGTTAGTTTTTTAATACACCAGGGTGATCGCCTTCTGTCCGCAGAGCTTTCCTTGGCAATCACTTTTAAAAAACAAACGACTATAAATATGAGAAAAGTTCTGTCTTTTTCGGGCTTCCTTATGTTGGGGCTCATTCTTTCACAATTCCTGCCGGTACTGGCAGGGCAAGGTTATGGAGCCGTTAAATCCATTTCGAATGTACTGCTTTATGTATGCCTTAGTTTTATAATGATTAATGTGGGCCGGGAATTTGTTCTCGACAAGGTTCGGTGGAAAAGCTATGCTCAGGATTATTTCATAGCGATGGCGACGGCAGCCCTGCCGTGGTTTATGATTGCCATTTATTATGTGTTTATATTGTTGCCGCCCGATTATTGGAATAGTTGGGAAGCGTGGAAGGAGAATCTGTTGTTGAGCCGTTTTGCGGCGCCGACATCGGCGGGTATCTTATTTACGATGCTGGCTGCTATCGGGCTGAAGTCCAGTTGGATTTATAAGAAGATTCAAGTGCTGGCTATCTTTGATGATTTGGATACGATTATCCTGATGATTCCTCTTCAGATAATGATGATCGGATTGCGCTGGCAATTGATTATTGTGGTGGTGGTCGTGTTTATGTTGTTGGCTGTCGGCTGGCAGAAGTTGAATAAATATGACTGGCGCCAGGACTGGAAGGCTATTCTCTTTTATTCGGTTATCATATTCCTGGCTACGCAGATTCTTTATCTGGGCAGCAAGGAATTGTATGGAGAAGAGGGTAGTATCCATATTGAAGTGCTGTTGCCGGCTTTTGTCTTGGGTATGATTATGAAACATAGGGAGCATGATACGCCCGTGGAACGGAAGGTGTCAACCGGAATCTCTTTCTTGTTTATGTTCCTGGTGGGGATGAGTATGCCTCATTTTATCGGGGTGAACTTTGCGGAGACTCATGCGGGCACGCATTCCGTAACGGGTTCGCAGGAGATGATGTCTTGGGGAATGATTATGTTTCATGTGGTGATTGTCTCTTTGTTGTCGAATGTAGGAAAACTCTGCCCGATGTTCTTTTATCGCGACCGGAAGTTGAGTGAACGGCTGGCTCTTTCTATCGGAATGTTTACCCGTGGGGAAGTGGGTGCCGGAATTATTTTCATTGCGTTGGGATACAATTTGGGAGGACCTGCGTTGGTGATTTCTGTGCTGACTTTGGTGTTGAACCTGATTTTGACAGGAATCTTTGTGCTTTGGGTGAAAAACCTGGCTTTGAGGAGCTATATTAATTAGAAAAATCCGTATATTGCGAGTCTAATATTATAAATACATTTCGTTATGACTATTTTGCGGACTATGCGGAATTTCTCATCCATGAATATCACAGCGAGTATTCTTCTATTTCTGGCTGCTATTTCGGCAGCCATCATTGCGAACTCTTCTGTGGCTCCGGTTTATCAGGAGTTTCTGTCTCATGAGCTTCATTTGCAGATTGGTAGTTTTAATTTACTTTCGCATGGCGGGGAAAATCTACGGATGATTGAGTTTATCAATGATGGATTGATGACGATTTTCTTCCTGATGGTGGGACTGGAGATCAAACGGGAGTTATTGGTTGGCGAGCTTTCTTCTTTCCGCAAAGCGTCATTGCCTTTTATTGCCGCTTGCGGCGGTATGGTGTTTCCGGTGTTGATTTATATGCTGTTTTGCCCGCCGGGTAGTGATGGTGGACGGGGACTTGCCATTCCAATGGCGACGGATATTGCTTTTTCATTGGGAGTGTTGAGCTTGCTAGGGAATCGTGTTCCGCTGAGTCTGAAAATCTTTCTGACGGCTTTTGCGGTGGTTGATGATATTGGCGGTATTCTGGTGATTGCCATTTTTTATAGTTCACATGTCTCTTACGGTTATCTTCTGGTGGCTGCATTGCTTTATGTTTTGCTTTACTTTATTGGAAAATGGGGGGCGACAAATAAGATTTTCTTTTTAGTGATTGGGGGCGTTATTTGGTATTTATTTTTGCAATCGGGTATTCATAGTACAATCTCCGGGGTTATCCTGGCTTTTGTTATTCCCGCAAAGCCTCGTTTGAACGTAGGAAAGTATATTGAAGATATCCGTCGTATAATAGCCGGCTTCCCGACAATGGAGTCGGGAAGTATTGTGTTGACTAATGAGCAGATTGCCAAACTGAAAGAGGTGGAGTCGGCTTCCGACCGTGTGATTAGTCCGTTGCAATCATTGGAAGACAATCTGCATGGGGCGGTCAATTACCTGATTCTTCCGCTTTTTGCTTTTGTCAATGCCGGCGTTGTGTTTAGCGGGGGTGGCGAGTTGGTCGGCAACGTGGGTATTGCGGTGGCAGCCGGATTGTTATTGGGAAAATTCATCGGTATTTATTCGTTCACCTGGTTGGCTATCAGAACAGGACTGACTCCCAGACCATTGGGAATGAACTGGATGAATCTTACCGGAGTTGCATTGTTAGGCGGCATCGGTTTTACCGTATCGCTTTTCATTGCCAACCTTTCTTTCGGTGCTGATTATCCGGTCTTGTTGAATCAGGCTAAGTTTGGAGTATTGTCGGGTTCCATACTTTCCGGATTATTGGGGTATATTGTGCTCCGGGTGGTGCTTGCAAAGGGGCAGGGGCGTTGACTATTCATCTGTAAGTTCATCATCTATTCCGTCAATCGGCAGAATCTTCTGACTTTCTTCATGTGGTAACTGCTCTACTTGCCGCAGTTTCCGTTCGATGGCGCGTGTCCGTTTTCCCATTACTTCTTCCAGTTGGTCTCCAGCGCTTTGCAGGTTCTTCTGTACTTTCTCAAGCAATCCGCCGAACTTGCCGAATTCCGTTTTGACGGCTCCTAATACAGTCCAAACTTCGCCGGTACGCTTTTGGATGGCAAGAGTTCGGAATCCCATTTGAAGGCTGTTCAAGATAGCTCCTAGTGTCGTCGGTCCGGTCACTACGATCTTATATTCTTTCTGAAGCGTCTCTACAAGACTTGTTCTTCGGATTACCTCAGCGTAAATGCTTTCAAAAGGTAAGAACATGATGGCGAAATCGGTAGTAAAAGGGGGATCCACATATTTATCGTGAATATCCTTGGCCATCTTTTTAATCGTGCTTTCCAACTGCTTGCCGGATGATTCCATCAGTGCGGCATCTCCCGCTTCGAAAGCATCATAATATTGTTCGTATATGTCTTTCGGGAATTTGGCATCAATCGGAAGGTAAACGGTGCTGTTGGCATCATCTTTACCCGGAAGTTTGATAGCAAATTCGACGAATTCGGTTCCGCTCTTTTTCGTCTTGACGTTTGCGTCATACTGTTCAGGGCTCATCATTTGTTCGAGTAATGCTCCGAGCTGTACTTCACCGAATGTTCCCCGCATTTTTACGTTGCTCAATACTTTTTTCAGTCCGCCGACGTCCTGTGCCAGGGATTTCATTTCTCCGAGTCCTTTTTGTACGTTCTCAAGCTGTGAACGGACGATTTCAAACGACTGGCCGATTCGTTCGTTCAGTGTCTTTTGCAGCTTTTCTTCTACCATCAGGCGCATATCGTCCAGGCGTTTCTCGGTAGATTTCATCAGTGCTTCCTGTTGGCGTGCCATCGTGTCGAATTTCTGGCGTTGTAACTCTCCGCTGGTCATCATGTTTTTATGCAGTACATCCTGGAGTTGCTGCATATTCTGGTTGAGCGTTTGCGTCATTTCCATGCGAAGTTCCCGGATGCTACGGTTCAGTTCTTCCCGGTTCTCCTGCATCTGTTGGCGCAAAGCTATCTGTAATTGTTCCGCTTGAGTTTGATTGTTGCCTTTGGCCAGTGATAATACCAGCAGGACTGTCACTAATACGGTAATTACAATAAGTAGAATCAGTTCCATCAATAAGTTAGAATTTCGTTTCCGGTTTCAGTAATCAGTATCATATTTTCCCATTGGGCTGAGGGTAGCCCGTCGTCGGTGCAGACAGTCCATCCGTCGGCTTCGTCTATGAATACTTCATAGGTTCCCATGTTTATCATCGGCTCGATGGTAAAAGTCATGCCGGGTACGATCATCATTCCTGTGCCGCGGCGTCCGAAGTGTTCTACATCCGGCTCTTCATGGAACTTCATCCCCACACCGTGTCCGCAAAGGTCACGGACAACGCTATATCCATTCTTTTCGGCATGTTCCTGAATCGCTGCGCCTACATCGCCCAGTTGTTTCCAGGGCTGTGCGGCAGCAATTCCTATTTCCATGCATTCTTTGGTTACCCGAACCAGCTTTTGCATTTCGGGACTTACCTCGCCAATCATAAACATGCGGGACGCGTCGGAGAAATAGCCATTGTAAATCGTAGAAACATCTACATTGACAATGTCACCGCTTTTAAGGATTTCGTTTTTACTTGGTATCCCGTGACACACTACATCATTGATGCTCGTACAAACGCTTTTGGGAAATCCTTCATAATTGAGCGGGGCGGGGATAGCACCATGTCCGGTTGTGAAGTCGTAAACCATCACGTCAATCTCTTCAGTAGACATCCCTTCACGAATATTCTCTGAGATATAATCCAACAATGCTGTATTGATTTTGGCACTTTCACGAATCCCTTCCAGTTGCTCGGGTGTACGAAGCACTTTGCGTGGAGGGAGTTTATAACCTTGCTTTCTGTATTTTTGTATTTTCTCTTCTACTGCTGCCGGATAATTAGAAGGGGTAAACCGGAATCCCTTGATAAAATTCTTCATTATTATAAGATGTTTTTTAATCGTGTTACAAAGGTAGAGAATAAAATGGAAGATACGTTTGCCTGACTTCTAAAACTTTTCTGTCTTTACGGGAAGATGAGATATTATACAGATTGTATTGTATCTACCATTCATATGAAACACTAACTTGAGGTATCCATTCCCATCTTTTTCGCAAGGTATTATATTGATATTGCATGCCGGTTTTGATTTTCCAGTTTTTATTTATTTTCAGTACAACGTTGCTGCCTAGTTGGGTGGGCTCTACTTCGGAAGGGAGTCCCCGGTATTTCCGGGTATTAAGGTTTTGTGAGCCGTATATATTAAGAGACCATTTTTGTGAGAGCTTATATTCAATAAGAGTTTGGATATGGAAGTGACTGGGGCTTTCTGCAAAGTTACTTTTGCTATGCAGGATGAGATTTCTATTTATTCTCATTAAAGAATAAGTCGGTAAAAAGGTAGAGGCAGACTTGTGGAGTATATTATAGGTATTAATGGATGGTTTTGAAAAGATGGTCGAATTTTTAATAGTTGGCAATGTCGGGTCAAAATCCATAAAGGACTTTTGGGGATATATATTCTGCTCTGTGTTTTCAATGAGCTTTCTGTTTATTTTGATTTCCTGTTCAGAGTTTAGTATTTGTTGTAATCTCAATGAGTCCTGCTTACTCCATTCTTGTCCTGCTACGGATAAAGGGAGTAATGACAGGCAGACAATCATCAACTGATATTTTCGGGCATCCATACTGTGTGTGCTAGTAAAGTTTATTGTATGGACGGTGAAAAACAGGAAATGCTGCTTTGAATGATTTGCGAATAGGAATTATTTCACAAAATATGGGAATACTTTTCTTTTTTTATTTGGACAGTTTTTGGGTTTTGAGGGTGGCTTTTTATTAAGTTGTTGCTTTGAATACCGGTTGTATCTTTTGAATCTCCGATTCAAAACCGAACCAGTAACCGTGCCCTTCTTCGTCAGTAGGAAGGAAGCATAAACGTAGATTCTCACGGTATGAACCGTATATAACTTCCCAACTTTCGGGAGGGACTTGCCGTTTGGTTCTTACTTTTTCGGCGGGGGCTTTCTTTAAGGACATTCCTGCTTCTATCCATGCGATGCTGACTTGCGTCAAGTAATCGGGGTATTGACTTTTACAAAAATCGTATAGAATCAATCCTCTTCTTTCTAAACTTAAAGGAGTGTCGATAACATCTGTTTGCACCAAATGGTTGAGGAATTCATGTAAGAAAGAAGGATTCTCCAAAATGAGTGTCCGGGTAATGCTTTGCCAGGTAGGAGTATTGTAGAATCCGTCTAAAAGGCGGGACAGATAATGTGCTGTCTGTAACTCATCTACGGATATTTCACGGGTTTGCAGTACTTCGTACGGTGGAAGCGGTGAGTATTGGATGCCTAATTCTTCTGCTCTTCTTCGCATTTCAGTGCCGGGAAGTAGCTTCAGAGATTCCAGTTGGATTTCTCCTGCACCATATTCTGCCAAGGTGTGGACATCTTCGAATATCTCGGATAAGTGATAGAGTGGGAGTCCGGCTATTAGGTCAGCATGCGTCTCCATGTTTTTTAGAGAGCAGAGATATTTTAATCCTTCAAGGGCATCGGATAATTTTCCGATGCGCCGGCTTTGTTGCAGGACAGACTCTTTTAAACTTTGAATGCCGGCTTCCAGGTGCAATAAACCTTTAGGGAGAACGGATAATTCTTCTTTAAGTTCTTCGGAAAGGAGAGCAGGATGGATTTCAAGATGGAAACAGATGTCCGGATAGTTGCGAAACAGGTCGAGTAATTCTTTGGCACGCTTATTATTGTAATTAAAGGTGCGGTCGAGCACACGTACATTTTTGATACCATGTTGATGAATATCGTTCAGGCGTTCATGGATAGTTTCCAGAGGAATGGTGCGGACAGGCTTTTCACCGCCACTGACGCAAAAAGCGCATGTGTTGAAACATCCCCGGGTTGTTTCAAGTTGGACAAAGGGCTTGCTCCAATTGAAAAAACGGCTCTTTTCAGGAGATATGAGTTGTGAGAAATTCATGACGCGGGCGATACCGTTGTCTTGATATTGATTGTTTTCATCAAGATAACAGAGGCCTGTTATTGATTTCCACTCTTCTTTTGAGTGATTCCACACTTTTAGCCATAAAGGGAATACTTCTTCGCCTTCTCCGCGGAACACTCCGCTTACAAATTTGTTCTTATATAAGAAAGCTGCGTTATCTCCTAAAAACTCGGGGCCGCCGAGTATGATACAGCAATGAGGTAATAATGCTTTTGCACGTGAAACGATGTGTAATAGTTGCTCGTGATTAAATAGCCAATTGGTGGCTGCAATGATATCCGGCTGGTGACGATAGATTTGATTGACAACGCTACCGGTATTTTCATTAATCGTGGCGGAGACTACGCACCATTCAATAGTGGTATCGTCTGCTATTTGAGCATGGAGTGCAGGGAGTGCCAGTGAGGAGTGTGCATAGGAGCTATTTAAATCGAGCCAAAGAAGTTTCATGTAATTTTTTTAATATTATCGGGGCAAAGGTACAAAAAACTTATGGCTTGGGGTGTATAGTAAAATAAAAACGCTAAATTTGTATTTATAAACGCAATAAACTGGAAGATTATGAAAATGGTTAAGAGATATGCAGGTATCTTAATGATGCTGACTTTATTGGTTGGTTTTACTTCGTGTGAGGACGATGAAGACTTAGAAGAGCAGATGTTTGGCAGGATATGGGCAGGAGATGTCGGCATGAGTGCTGTCAATGGAAGGTATATATATAGTGAGTTTACTTTTGACCCGGATGGCTTTGGGGAAGAATATCAATATTATCGTAACGGTGACCCATATGATCATTTTCGTTTTCAATGGTATTGGGAGGATCGTTACAGTAATAACCTTGTTTTGGATTATGGTAGAAATGGAATCTCCTACATGGATGATGTGAATATACGTCGGGGATTAATGACTGGGATTTTTTATTTGACAGGAGATTCGGAAGGTTTTCCTTTTACATTGGAAATGCAATAGAAGATGAATATTTTAATATAAATAAAAAGCGGAAGTCTCTTTTTTAAAGAGTTCCGCTTTTATTTTTTATTTCTTCAAAAACAGCTTCTTGAAATCTGCCGGATAAGGTGTCTCAAACTCCATCAAGTCCCCCGTTACCGGATGATAAAAACAAAGCTTGAAAGCGTGAAGAGCCAATCGTCCGATAGGATTCGAATAGTTTTCTCCGCCATATCTTCCATCACCGACAATCGGATGACCTAAATCCTGCATATGCACACGAATCTGATTCTTGCGTCCTGTCTCCAAATCAAGTTCTACAAGAGAATACCCGTTTGCACGTTTGATGGTTCTATAATGTGTGATTGATTTTGAACCACCGTCATCATATTCGCTGGAGCTTACATACAAAGTCTTATCAGTCAACCAGGATACTACCGTATCATAGTCTTTCTCCATGCTTCCTTCCACTACTGCCACATATCTGCGGTCTGTCACTATTTCGTGCCAATTGTCACGCAGAACCTGCTGGGTCTTTTCGTCTTTGGCAAACATCATCAAGCCGGAAGTGTCCCTGTCCAGGCGGTGAACGATGAATACGCGAAACTGACGTCCGGAACGCTGTACATATTCATTGAGTATTGTATAAGCAGTACGCTCTTTCTGGCGCTCCGTATTGACGGATAAAAGTCCTTGCATCTTTTCGACAACAATGATATAAGCGTCTTCATATATAATTTTCAGCAATCTGTTATTAAATTCTTTCTTTCCCTTTTGCTTGCTGATTTGCACTTTCATTCCCGGTTGAAGAGGGAAGTTGAATTGTGTCGTGATCACATTGTCAACAAATACCACCCGCTTGCTTAACAAAGATTTCAGCTTTGTGCGGCTTGCGTCCGGCATTTTGGCAGCGAGGAAATCCATGAGTTCCATCGGTTCCCTGACTGCATAGTTCGTATATTGGGCACGTGCTCTTTCAGCAGGTGTCTTTCTAGGTCTTTTTTCCATTTTTTTCTTTTATCGAAGTTCTAGTAATACTACATTCTCCACATGATGAGTGTGAGGGAACATATCAACCGGCTGCACAGCTTTCACCTTGTATTTACCATCCAGTAACTGCAAATCGCGTGCCTGAGTAGCAGGATTACAACTTACATAAACAATCCGTTTGGGTTCGGCAAACAAAATGACGTCAACCACATCTTGATGCATACCTGCACGAGGGGGATCTGTAATGATAACGTCCGGGCGTCCATGCTGATTGATGAAGTCCTGAGTCAACATATCCTTCATGTCGCCGGCATAGAACAAGGTATTCTTAATATCATTGATTTCTGCATTTACCTTTGCGTCTTCAATAGCTTCCGGCACATATTCGATACCGATCACCTGGCGCGCCTGGCGTGAGACAAAGTTGGCAATCGTGCCTGTTCCGGTATAAAGGTCGTACACCAGTTCATTTCCGGTCAGTCCGGCAAAGTCACGGGCTATCTTATATAGATTATATGCCTGTTCCGAATTGGTCTGATAGAATGATTTCGGACCTACCTTGAAACGCAGGCCTTCCATCTCCTCAAAGATATGATCTTTACCTTTAAATACGTGCACATCCAAATCATTGATGGTGTCGTTACACTTATTATTAATAATGTATAGCAAAGATGTAATTTCCGGGAAAGAATCAGCGACAAACTGAAGCAGTTTTTTGAATAGGGCCATTTCGTGCTCTTCCGTAATCTTGCAAATCACGATAACCATCAGTTCACCTGTCGAAGAAGTGCGGACAATCATATTCCGCAGCATACCTTCTTGTGTACGCAGATTGATGAATGAATAATCATGTTCGTAAGCATAATCGCGTATCGCATTCCGGATACGGTTGGATATATCGTCCTGCAACCAACATTTCTCGATAGCCAGCACCTTGTCGAACGCACCCGGAATATGGAAACCTACCGCATTCATCTGGTCATACTTCACATCCTGGCGCACTTCTTCGTTTGTCAGCCAACGTTTGTTGGAAAAAGTGAACTCCAGTTTGTTTCTGTACCACTCCGTTTTAGCTGAACCGAGAATAGGAGAAATCTCAGGAAGCTCGATTTTCCCGATACGTCTCAGGTTATCTTCCACTTGCTTCTGTTTGTATCTGATTTGCTCCGGATAGGGGAGCACCTGCCATTTGCAGCCGCCGCATACACCATAGTGCTGGCAGAAAGGAACGGCGCGATTGGGCGATAGTTCATGAAACTTCACCGCTTCTGCTTCGGCATATTTATTCTTTTTACGCTTGATCTGAAGGTCTACGACGTCACCCGGCACTACGTAGGGGACAAAAATTACCAGGTCGTTTACTTTTGCGATGGCTTTTCCTTCGGCAGCCACATCCATGATTGTTACCTTCTCCAATAAGGGAAGCTCTTTTTTCTTTCTTGCCACTTTTACACCAGTCTAATAATTACTCTGCAAAAATAGGTATTTTTTTTGGAAAACTTTCGTGTCTGTAGAAATATTCCAGATTGTAATGTCGAAATTGCATTTTGATAGAAAGTTTTTTCGCAAAAAGTTTTCTGATTTGCGAAATATCCTTAGATTTGCGAACAGAAGATAATCATAATGTAACTTTAAACACAGTATTATGGATAAAAAAAGAGTTTATACCTTTGGTAATGGTCAGGCAGAAGGAAAGGCTGACATGAAGAATTTGCTAGGTGGTAAAGGTGCCAATCTTGCAGAAATGAATTTAATCGGAATTCCAGTCCCTCCCGGATTCACAATAACTACAGATGTTTGTACGGAATACAACACGTTAGGGCGTGACAAAGTGGTTGAGTTGCTCAAAGATGATGTCGTGAAAGCCATTTCTAATGTAGAGGGCTTGATGAAATCAAAATTTGGTGACATTGAAAACCCTCTGTTGGTGTCTGTACGTTCCGGTGCCCGCGCATCTATGCCGGGTATGATGGATACTATTCTGAACCTTGGTCTGAATGACGAAGTGGTGGAAGGTATTATCCGCAAGACTGGTAACGCACGTTTTGCATGGGATTCTTACCGTCGTTTTGTACAGATGTACGGTGACGTGGTTTTGGGAATGAAACCTACTAATAAGGAAGATATCGACCCGTTCGAAGCAATCATCGAAGAGGTGAAAGAAGCGAAAGGTGTGAAACTCGACAACGAGCTGGAAGTGGAAGACCTGAAAGAACTCGTGAAGAAATTTAAGGCTGCCGTAAAAGAACAGACAGGAAAAGATTTCCCGACTTGTGCATACGAACAGCTTTGGGGTGCCATCTGCGCAGTATTCGATTCATGGATGAATGAACGTGCTATCCTTTACCGTAAGATGGAAAGTATTCCTGACGAATGGGGAACAGCCGTAAACGTACAGGCAATGGTATTCGGTAATATGGGAGATACTTCCGCAACCGGCGTTTGTTTCTCACGTGACGCAGCTACAGGTGAAGATCTTTTCAATGGTGAATACCTGATTAACGCGCAAGGTGAAGACGTAGTAGCCGGTATCCGTACTCCGCAACAGATTACTAAGATCGGTTCTCAACGTTGGGCCCAATTGGCCGGAGTAAGCGAAGAAGAACGCGCAGAAAAATATCCTTCTATGGAAGAAGCTATGCCGGAAATCTACAAAGAACTGGATGCGCTTCAGACAAAATTGGAAAATCATTATAAAGATATGCAGGACATGGAGTTTACCGTTCAAGAAGGTAAGCTCTGGTTCCTTCAAACACGCAACGGCAAACGTACGGGTGCTGCCATGGTGAAGATTGCTATGGATTTGCTTCGTCAGGGTATGATTGATGAAAAGACAGCTTTGATGCGTGTTGAGCCGAATAAACTGGACGAATTGCTTCACCCTGTATTTGATAAGGATGCTTTAAAGAAAGCTAAAGTCCTGACTCGCGGTCTTCCGGCTTCTCCGGGTGCTGCAACCGGTCAGATTGTATTCTTCGCCGACGACGCTGCCGAATGGCATGCTGCCGGAAAGCGTGTAGTGATGGTCCGTATCGAAACTTCTCCTGAAGACTTGGCAGGTATGGCAGTTGCCGAAGGTATCCTGACAGCTCGTGGCGGTATGACTTCTCACGCTGCTGTGGTTGCCCGTGGTATGGGTAAATGCTGTGTGTCGGGTGCAGGCGCATTGAATATTGATTATAAGGCACGTACGGTGGAAATTGACGGTGTGGTGCTGAAAGAAGGTGATTACATCTCTCTGAACGGAAGTACGGGTGTAGTATATAATGGTAAGGTAGAGACGAAAGCTGCCGAACTTTCCGGTGACTTTGCCGAATTGATGACATTGGCTGATAAATATACCCGTCTGCAAGTACGTACCAATGCGGATACTCCGCACGATGCGGAAGTGGCCCGTAATTTCGGTGCGGTAGGTATCGGTCTTTGCCGTACGGAACATATGTTCTTCGAAGGTGAGAAGATTAAGGCTATGCGTGAAATGATTTTGGCGGAAGATGCCGAAGGGCGTCGCAAGGCATTGGCTAAGATTCTTCCATACCAGCAGGCTGACTTCAAGGGTATCTTCAAGGCAATGGCGGGCTGTCCGGTGACTGTACGTCTGCTCGATCCTCCTTTGCATGAGTTCGTTCCCCACGATTTGAAGGGACAGCAGGAGATGGCAGATACAATGGGCGTAAGTTTGCAGTATATCCAGCAACGTGTAGAATCCTTGTGCGAACACAACCCGATGTTGGGTCACCGTGGTTGCCGTTTGGGAAATACATATCCTGAAATTACGCAGATGCAGACACGTGCTATCCTGGGTGCTGCATTGGAATTGAAGAAAGAAGGAGTGGAGACTCATCCGGAAATTATGGTTCCGCTGACTGGTATCTTGTATGAATTCAAGGAACAGGAAAACGTGATTCGTACAGAGGCAGCGAAGTTGTTCGAAGAGTTGGGAGACAGCATCGACTTCAAAGTAGGTACAATGATTGAAATCCCGCGTGCAGCTTTGACAGCCGACCGCATTGCTTCTTCTGCTGAATTCTTCTCATTCGGTACAAATGACTTGACGCAGATGACCTTCGGTTATTCTCGTGATGATATTGCTTCCTTCCTTCCTGTTTATCTGGAAAAGAAGATTTTGAAAGTAGACCCGTTCCAGGTGCTCGACCAGAATGGTGTGGGACAACTGGTACGTATGGCAACAGAAAAAGGCCGTGCTATCCGCCCGGATTTGAAATGCGGTATTTGTGGTGAACATGGTGGTGAACCTTCTTCAGTGAAGTTCTGCCACAGAGTAGGCTTGAACTACGTTAGTTGTTCTCCATTTCGCGTGCCTATCGCAAGATTGGCGGCGGCGCAAGCAGCAATCGAGGGATAAAGGCGGTATAGCTGATATTCAGTTAATTAGGCGGTATGCTTTTCATTTACAAAGGCTTACCGCCTATTGTATTTTAAAAATGTACGTGCATTTTGCACAAAAAATGAGTAGAATAAACGCAAATGTTGTACAATAGTTATGCAGTTTTGACAACAGTGTTGTACAAGTGTTGTACAAATGCTTTTTCCGTATAGTCAATAAGTTACGGGCGTTTTGCCTCAATCACATTGGAACACGGAACAATCGCTTTGGAACATAGTACGCCCAAACAGAATGTTTAATTATAAAACGAATATAAAATGGCAACATTGAAAGCAGTAGTGAGAACGGCACGGGCTGACGGATTTTATCCGGTGTATATCCGGGTGACTCATCATCGAAGCTCTGCGTTCATTAAGACAGACAAGATGGTGACGAAGAAGGAACTCACCAAAACTAATGAGATTAAAGACCCGTATGTTTTGCAATTCTGTTCGCAGAGAATATTGGAGTATACGGAGAGGCTTAATAGCAAAAATATCGAGCATTGGACAGTCAAGGAAGTGGTCGAGTTTCTTGCAAGTGGGAATGATGACGTTTGTTTTTCAGATTATGCACGAAAGCATATCAACCGAATGATTGACAACGGTCAACAACGTAATGCTAAGAACTATCAGCTGGCATTGCAACATCTGGAGCGTTTTTTAGGAACAACGCAGATAATGTTCTCACACCTTACATCGCACTTGATGAATAGGTGGATTAAGTCGCTTGAACAGACACACCGAGCTAAGGAGATGTATCCTATCTGTATGCGACAAGTATTTAAAGCTGCTATTCTGGAGTATAACGACTATGATAATGGGATTATTCGTATAAAGACTAATCCATGGGTGAAAGTGGAGATTCCTTCGGCAGATCGTGCAGAAAAACTTGCCATTACACCCGAAGCGTGTCGGGAATTCTTTTCATTTCCTCTGCCGGAAAGTAAGATGAAATATCCACAGACGGAGTTCGGACGTGATATAGCCATGATGGTGCTTTGTTTGGCAGGAATCAACACAGTTGATCTATACAATTTGAAAAAGCAGGATTATCGGAACAGCATTATTCACTATCAGCGTGCCAAGACAAAGAAGTTTCGTGCCGACGGTGCATATATGGAAATGCGCGTGCCGGCAATTATTCAACCGCTCTTCGATAAATATCTCAATACGAAGGAGGATGACGATCGTCTGTTCAATTTTTATCAGCGTATGACAACATCTGACAGTTTTGGTTCCAATGTTAACAGTGGAATTAGGCAAATATGTGAGGCCATGGGAATGGCAAAAGAAGAACGGTATTCGGTCTATACATTCCGGCACACGTGGGGTACTGTGGCACAGAATGACGTGAGAGCTTCAATTGATGAGGTTGCATTTGCGATGAATCATGCTGCTGGACATAAGGTAACACGGGGCTATATAAAGATTGATTATTCTCCTGCTTGGGAATTAAACGAGAAAGTGGTTGATTTCATTTTCTTCTCCGGTAAGACATCTGTTCGCGAGCAGAAGCAGGAAGATACGCATTTTAGATTATCATTCCGATATATGGTAAATGGGGCGGCTTACCACAATGGGCAGAAAGTTGCAGAGTTGACTGATGTAGGATTCAACAACGTGGACGATGTTATAGCACGACTTGTGACAATGTTACCCGAAGATATTCCTAACCGTTCTATGGTGATGTTTAAAATCGTCAATCTTGATAAGAATCAGACGGTAGTATATCAGCGGCAGAAAGGAAAGGGCTTCTGATTTTTTCGAACCTACAAGGAACTTTTTCTTTGTAGGTTTTTGTTTTTATGAAGAAAAGCGACATCCTTTCGGATATCGCTTTCAAGCAAAACTGTATTATATTACCCCTAAGGGTAAGCAACTCCTCGCGTCTAAAGTAGAGAGAAGTAGATTATTCTTCGTCGTCCTCTTCATCCCCAGCAAGTTCGACCAACTTATCTTCAATGGTAAGGTGAATTTCGTTATCATCAATGCTGATGTTTCTCGGCATAATTATTTTAATGAACTCCATAGAAACCTTCACTCGGTCTTTAGGATCAAGTTCTAAAAAGTCTTTCATTATTAGCGGTGCCATATCCCCTTCAGGTATCGTATTGTGAGTTTCAAGCCATTTTTCAATCATGCCTTTGGCCAATGCTGTTATTTTGTTAGGTGTTCCTTTTTGTCGTCCTCCTGTCTTTTTCCCTTTTGCCATACCATAATGATTATTAGTGTAAAAAGATAAAATGATGTTGCGAAGATAAGGGCTTACTTTCGCAAATGAGGTATAACTTTTAATAATTAAAACAAAGGTTTTATGGGATTAATTGGAAGTGCTATAGGAGCGGCAGGTAGCATATTTGGCGGTATCTCTGCATCGAAAGCAATGAAGAAAATTAAGAGCAACGTTGAGGCGCAGCGACAGAAGAACCAAAATTGGTATGATCGCAGGTACAATGAGGATTATACGCAACGAGCCGATGCGCAACGTATTCTCACGCAGACGGAAGAGAGTATCAAGAACCGTAATAAGCAGGCAGCTGGTATACAGGCTGTAATGGGCGGTACTGATGAAAGTGTAGCAGCTACAAAAGAAGCGAATAGCAAGGCTCTTGCTGATGCAACATCACAGATTGCAGCACAGGCGGATGCGCGCAAAGACAACATCGAGGCCACCTATATGCAGAATGACAATGCTTTTGTTGAGCAACTCAATCAGTTAGAAAAAGGTAAGGCAGAAGCGATAGCCGGAGCCGTACAAGGAGTAACGAGTGCGGCAAGCAAAATGCCATTTTAATGTGTGGAGGTAACTTATGGCGACATATGATGATATATTAGGCAATGGAGGTGGCACACCTTTTCCGAAAGGTTCTAAAGAATGGCATGAACAGCAACAAGACGGTTCTTCTGCACCTCCACCTGTAAAGGGTACACAGGAATGGGTGGAACAAAAAGCGGCTACGGCTCCTGTTGTTACCGCACCTAAACCTGACACAACTACTACACCGCCCCCTCCGACCAAGCAAGAAGGCTCGGACGGTGGTGCCCTTTCATATGCTGAACTGTTCAAGAAACTTAATCCTTATACTCCACCGACCGACGAAGAACTTGCTAAAGAGAAGAAAAAGCAGAAACGTGACCAAATTTTTGCTGCAATTGGTGATGGCATATCTGCTCTCTCCAATCTGTACTTTACAACACAGGGTGCACCGAATATGTATAGTGGAAAAAACACAGCTTCGGAAAGGTTACAGGTTAGGTATGATCGATTAATGAAAGAACGTAATGAGAATGCCCGGGCTTATTTGAGCGGCCTGTTCGGTGCTATGCAGGCTGATGATGTCAAAGCGAGAGATGATCGTAATTGGAGACATCAGTTAGCACGCGAGAAAAGAGCCGATGCCATTGCGGACGCAAAGGAAAAACGAGATAACCAGATATTTGATCTCAACGTTAAGCTCCAAAACAATAAAATATCAGCAGCCGAAGCTGATGCAGAACGTAAAAGAGTGGAGGCCGAATATGCTGATGATCTTGCAAAGGCTAGACTTGAAACTGAAAAGGCTAAAGCGGGCGCTTCAAAAGCTTCTGCTTCCGCATCCAATGCTAGAGCTGGGTATTATAACCGTGGTGGTAGTGGCGGCAATAAGAAAAGGATGACACTTACTATTGATGGTAAGACCACTTACTATGATACGAAAGAAGATTATGAGAGAGCGGTGCAGCGTGAGGCTAAACGGTTAGGTATTAAGACTCACCAATATGTGAAAACCACAGAAAATGATGTAATGGGGGCAAAAGAAAAGAATGTCTCTACTCCAAAACCTATCAGCCAACTTGCCGGTGAAGTTGAAACGGCATCGAATAAGAAGAAAAGTCCAACAGCCGGAGATAACAGTAGTAATAAAAAGAAAAGTCCAACATCATAAATGAAACATTATGCCTGAAAATGAGGATAAAATAAAGAAACTATACGACACGTTTGTTTCTGATGGTTACGATATGGAGAGTGAAGAAGATTTCCGCAAGAACTTATCGGATTCTACAAAACGCAAGGCAGCTTATGATGCTCTAGTGAAAGAAGGTTATGAGATGGAACCGTTTGAAGAGTTTGAGAATAATATAGGTTTCGGAAAGATTCAAACACCTGCACCGGAGCCTGCTGTACAAACAGAACAGGCGTGGCAACCTACCGAACAAGAAAAAGCAGAGATGATTGCTAGTACAAACCGTATGATGCAGAATGTGGAAACACAGATACAAGACGCAAATGAACGTGTAGATAATATACAAGAATACGGGTTGAATCCCGGATTGCAAACTAAAGAGGGTAAAATGCAGTTTAATCCTGAAAATGGGAAACTGGAAAAAACATATATTACTCCACTTGGTAACAAGACTACTAGTAAACCTCTTGCTGACATCGAGAGTTTCCGGTACCGACAAGCTGCTGATATGTCAATCGGCGGACAGTTACGCAAGGCTAATCTCCGTTTGCAGGAGTTAAAAGCTAAGCAAGCGGAAAGAGCCTCCGAAGTGCATAAGGAATGGGTAGAAGAAACGGAAAAGAACAAAGCGCCGCTCGCTGCCATATTGGGAGCAGCCACTTACACACCGCGCCAGCAATCAGACAAGGAAAACAGCGCATTGAGAGTAGCCATTAGAGAAACAGAAGAGCTCATCAAGAACCTTGAAGAACAGAAAGACCGTGAAAATGGGGTTGATGTAGGCTTTTGGCGTGGTTTTGGTCGTACTATGGGTGATGTACGCACGTGGGATTTCGGTATGGGTGATATGGCGGATGCCATGACCATGATGAATGCCGACAAACTCAAAGGTGATAATGCCACAGAGGGCGAGCGTGAATCCCATGATATGATGATGGGTGCAATCCATGAGAAACAACAGGCAGAGGAAAGATACGGTGGAAATGCCGACTTTTGGAACAGAGCCGGTGTCATGACTGGATATATGCCTTCATTTATGTTGGATTTCATTTTGACTGGTGGCGGATTCAATGGTTTGTCTACATTCTCAAAAGGAAGCACTAAAGTCGCCGCAAAGGTCATAGGTAAAGAAACGGCTGAAAAAATGGCTCAACAGGGATTTAAATCCTATGTTAAAGAGAATGGTGTCAGAGGGTTAGGACAGTACGCAGCAGATTGGACTATCAAAGCACTTGGGACAACCGCAGATGATTTGCTTGTACGTGCTCCGGCGATGACAAACACCATACAGGCTGGAAAAACGGTCTCTGACATCATTGACCGGAAGCTAGGTGACGTGGTTGTTGATGAAAACGGTAACTATGATTTCTCCAATGATAAGACCTGGGGAAGTGCAATATGGCAAGGTGAAGCCAATGCTATCATTGAGAATTATTCGGAAATGTTCGGTGCGCACCTTGATCCTATTTTTACACTTGGTAATATGAGTAAACTCGCTAATGTTCTAGGGGCAAAGCGATTGGGAGGTGTACTCTCAAAGGCAGATGCCGGTGCATTGAATAGCATAATGGGACAAACTCATCAGATGTTCAATAAAATGGGTGTCAGTGATTATGTTGGTGAAGTATCTGAAGAATACTACGGTCAATTGTGGCGCACAATGCTTAGTCTTGATGATGCTTATCAGCAGAATCCGGACGGCACACGTACTAACTTATTTGCAACTGGACAATTTCACGGTGATATTTGGGGTGGAATGGCACTCTCTATGGGGTTGATGGGGGCAGGAAAACATACCTTGTCTGCCGCAAATTATGCATCCATGAAGCATGGCGTGAACAAAGCAGATGCAAAAGTGAATGAATTACTTGGTAAAGAAGTATGGGAGCCGTTGAAGGCAACACTTGACCTTACTACCAATGAGAATATCGGTGAAGTTGCGGAACTTGTTGCCGGTTATAAAGATTTTACCGCTGATGAGAAAGCAGCCGTACTGAATTATATGGAACGTTCGTTGAATTTGCGTGGATTCAATCTTGCTTCTATGGCCCGGTCCCGTGGCGGTGTTCAAAGTGAAAGCGAACAACAGGCAAATGACAGTTATCTTGACGGATACAACGTCACTTCCTCGCAGGAAATGAACGATGCGAAGAACCTGTACGAATACCATCGAACACAAGTGGCAGACCTTGCAGATGAGAATATGTTTGCGATGATTGAAGAGAATCCGATTGCCGCATTGGAGTTTGTGAACGGGAATGAGCAATGGAGTGATGAGGATAAGTCTTCTGTTATCGACTATATCAATGCCAAGCAGGTTTACAATGGCATGATTCAACGTGTACGTGATGATATAGACGGGCGGGTGGAACAGAGCAATTCGATGATAGATGCACGTGTGAACCGCAAGACAGGTATGATACAGGGGGCAACCATGAAGCAGGATGAACGCAAGGTGTATGTTCTTAGTGGGACTCTTGTACCATATGCAGATGGTAGCGGTGTAAGTGTGACTGATTCTGACAATAGCATCATTGTTCGTGATGCGGACACAGGTGGGCTTGAACAAGTATCTCCCGATGCTATATTGTCTATTGATGATGTACAAGACCCATACGAGCAGAAGGAGTTGGTTGCACAATCTATCAGAGAACAATTTGCACGTGAAGCTGCGGATAAGATTGATGGTGTTGTCACATTCAATCCGGGCGAAACCTATACCATTGCCGGTGAAGGCGGTTCGCAAATACAGGTCACAATAGTTTCAGATGAGAACGGAATCATAGACAATGGCGACGGAACTATCAATGTGACAGACGGAACAAATGTATTCCCTATAGCAAAAGAGGCTATCCAACAGTTTGTGGACGCATCTAACATTGCACGAATCGCAGAGTTTGAGCAACAGAGAGCTGAAGAAAACTTTGCTTTGCAGCAGGAAGAGCAGGAAGCAGACCGACCGCAATATGCAATGAATGACCTTGTGACGCTCCGTGATGAAAATGGTATAGGTATTCGTGGTAACATCACCGCCGATGTGGATGCCGATGGACTATATGAAGTTTATACGGAAGATGCCTTGAATGGTAAGCGTGTGAATATGTTTACCCGTGAAGAGCTTGATTCCATGCTGATAGAACACAATGGGCAACCTGTTGAGATTGCCAATTCAAGTGTGAATGATAATTCGGAAGTGGCAGCAAGTTCTCTGGAGGAACAGCAGTTGCAAGTGTCTGCATTAGAACGAATCCCCAAAGATGAACAAGGTAATCCTATCTATGAGCAGGCGGAAACTCCCGACCTTGCTTGGGATGCCATTGTTGAGCAGACAGAGGGAGACGAAGCTATGGCCCAGTCCGTGGCTAACGGAATGGTTGCGGACAAAGAAGCAGCATTGAAGAAAATCGAGAAAACGAAATCTGCCGGTGGAAACACTATTGCAGAGAAGATTGTAGCAGAGAAAGAACGCAAGGCGGCGATTGATGCAGCCAAACAGGAATTGTCCATTTGGCAAAAGATAGCCGGCACTGCCAACCGCAGAAAAATGGAAGCAGATGCGGAGCGCAGACGTATTGCCGATGAAGCTACCGCATTGCGCAAGGCGGAAGAAGAAAAATTGCGTGCAGAGCGTGAGGAAGCAGAACGCAAGGAACGTGAAGCACTTAACGGAGTTCCCGATATAGTGGAAGATGTTCCCAAAGATGCCCGTGCAAGAGGATATAGACGTGTAAACGGCCATAAGGTTGACAGACAAGGACCATTACAGGCTGTACAAGGTAAAGAGGTGAACGTGAAATTCAGCAATGATGTAGTGGTTCCTGGCAATGTGACCGTGATTGATGCGTCATTGTTGCAACCGAGTCATATACAAGGTGTGCGCAATCCTCTGCATTTTATTGATGAAGCGCAACCAAAGGAACGCAATGACGAAGCAAGCGTATTGTCTGCACGGAAAATCGCCGAGAACATTCGTCCGGAAGAAATCACATCAAGTATTACCGCTTACACCGGTGCGCCGACCGTAAACGAACGTGGTGAAGTAATACAGGGAAACAACCGTAGTGATGCCTTGCGCCTGATGTGGGAAAGTCATTCGGAACAGGCCGAAGCATATAGACAATACCTGAAAGACCATGCGGAAGAGTTTGGACTGCGTGCCGAGGACATTGCGCCCATACAAAGCCCGGTGTTGGTAAATATGCTGCATGTGGACGATACAGAAGCCCTCAATCTTGGTCAGTTTGTTGCACAAGACACAGAAAGTGGAGGTGTTGAACGTATCAAACCTAAAAACACCTTGCAGCGCATGGGAACCGAAATGCGTTCGTTTGCCAACCTGTTGCTTAGGACTTCGGATGATGAAATGTCGTTTGCCGGACTTGTGGATGCCAATGGTGCAAATGTTCTGAAATGGATGAGTCAAAGAGGTTTCATCAGTCACACACAATACAAGAGTGCGTTTGACAGCAAGGGCAACCTAACTCCTGAATCCAAGAATGATTTGCGTGGTATCATGTATCAAAGCATCTTCAAGGACGGCAGCACACGGTTGGAGGAAATGTTCAACGTATTGCCGGTAAAAGCACAAAAGGCTATTCTTGCCACTGCTTTCCGTGATTATGACAGTCCGAACAGTGAACGAATGGTAGATGAGATACAGAATTCCGTTCGTGCTTACTATGCTTTGTCCCAAGATAAAATGTTTGCAGAGGCAAAGAATTTCAAGGAAGCACGTATTGCTGTAGAAAACTGGAAACGCCAGTATCAAATGGATGATGTTACAGGGGAAAGTTATCTCCCTGCTGATAATTTCAGTAACTTTGTCTTGCATTTGGCCGCAATGTATAAAGGCGAAAGCCAAAGCTTCATTCAAAGCACATTCGGCAAGATTTATGACCTTATACAAGGTACACAGGAAGAAACTCTGTTCGAACAGCCGGACAATACCCCTCGGACGCTCGTACAGGCTATTAAAGAAGCATTAAATTTAGATTACAATGGACAACAGCGAAGCAATGTATTGGTTGGCGATACTGCAACAAGCCAACGAGGGCAGCAAGGAAGCAATGGAGCTCTTGCGCCAAGAGAACGAGTTGAGGACGGAAATGGGACAACCGATGATACAGGAAGAACTGAAAGCATTGGTGAACAAAGCGAAATAGAACCTTCTTTATCACAAGAAGAAATGCTATCTTTTGATGATACTGACAATCAACTTAGTGCAAAAATAGCAAGACGCATTGAAGTTCAAGAAGATGATTGGGTTGAAAGCGGAAAGTATGGCGATACTTATAAACAGACAATTATTGTTGATGGTACTCATAAAGTTATAAAAGTTGATGCACCCGATACGAAAGGTAATTATACAGGTAGTACTTATGAGTATGACGGTCAAACATTCGGAGATTTATTGGATGTTGTTAATTATATTGATGCATCTTCGTCTTTAGCCAATGCCGTTGCAGTGGCAGAGAAAGAAACCGATACTACTCCTACGGAGAAACAGAAAGAAGCCGGCAATTATAAGAAAGGTCATGTGCAGGTTGGTACATTCAATATCACCATTGAGAACCCGAAAGGATCCGTTCGTAGCGGAATAGACACAGAGGGCAACAAATGGGAAACGACCATGCAGAACACCTATGGCTATATTCGTGGCACGGAAGGTGTAGACGGCGACCATATAGACGTGTTCCTCTCTGATGATATTGACGGGTGGAATGGTCGCAAGGTGTTTGTGGTTGACCAATATAACGAGGACGGCACGTTTGACGAACACAAGGTTATGCTGGGCTTCAATGAGGCTGACGATGCTGAAGCAGCTTACTTTGCTAATTATGACAGAAATTGGGCGAAGAAGCACAAGACGGTGCTGACGGGCGTTAACTTGGAGGAGTTCGAGAAGTGGATAGAGAGCAGCCATCGCAAGACCAAGGCTTTTTCGGAATACAAGTCTGTAAAGACGATCGAGGGGCAGAGTTCCGGCACGCAAGGCAACAGACTTTCAGAAGTCAAGTTCCGTATTGAAGAATTGCACAAGGAACAAGAAGCAGCGCACAACCGTAGCGACATTTTTGAGGAGGCTCGTATTATTTCTGAAATTAACGACCTTTTTACCGAACAACGCAAGTTGGAACAAGACGCTTCCAGTGAAGAAGCGACTGCACCGACTGATGCTCCGTACACCATTACTCCGGCGCAGTACATCACCAAGCGAGGTAAGGTGTTAGATATGCAACTTGTTGAGTTCCAATCGGAATTGCGCAAGGAAGTTCAAAAGCATGTAAGTATGTTCGCCAAAGAAATGAAAGGTTGGTGGGATAGGGAAAAACACGGCTTTATGATGCGTAGCGAAGAAGATGCCAAACGATTAGCAGAATACGCAGTAGATGCACAAGGCCAACCTCCCATATCAATGTTGGATATACAGGCTTTAAATGATGGTGATGTGCTGTTTACTGAACCCAAAGCACCAGCAAAGGATGAAAAACAGGATTACACCCCTGTATGGCAATACTCTGTTTTTGTTGATAAGGAAACCGGATATACGACTTTGACTCGTGAAGATGTGAGTGGTCCCATACCTATTGGTGATGCACGTTTTCGTCAGACAACCAACAGCCCGGAGGAAATGTTAGGCATTCTTCGCAATCCGCAGAATGGCATGCAAGAAGTTTTGGATGCAGTTGGAGTTTTGCTTGAAAATAAAATTAAGACCCGAGAACTTGATCGCAAGGCAAAGGATGAAATTCATGACAGAAGGACAGATTTCGTTGTTGATAAGGAAATGGATAACAGATATTCTGTTCGTACTTTGATGAAGATGATTGACGCGGAAAAGCAGGCTGTGATGGATTTAGGAGAGAAGCGTGGTGGAGACGTTTATCATGAAGGAAATATTATTTTCCTGACCAAAGATAGTGCAGACAAGTTTGCTAATGAAGCTCGAACTCTTATCAACGATATGAGGAGTAAGCAGCAACAAGACAATTTACAGAAAAAGACTGAAGCGAGTGGTAACCGTCTTGTTACTGATGAGCGTTATGCGGAACTTCGTGAGCGTATGCGTAAGAAGTTACTCGGTCAAATGAATATTGGTATTGACCCTGAAATACTTGCTATTGGCACAGAAATGGCTGTTTACCATTTAGAGAAAGGCTCACGGAAGTTTGCAGAATATGCAAAGGCTATGATTGCAGACTTGGGTGATTCCATACGTCCGTACCTTAAAGCATTTTACAATGGTGCGAGAGATTTGCCTGAGGTGTTAGAAAACGGATTTAATACCGACATGACCTCTTACGATGAGGTGCAGAAGTTTGACGTGGCCAACTTTGACAAGTCCGGCATTGATGCACTCGCCACCGCTGAAACCGTAACGAAAGAGGCGGAAGTGGCGGGGGAGGTTGAAGTTGCACAGGAACGTATAAAGAAAACTCGTTCAACGCGCAAGAAGAGTGAGAAAAAAACTGTAAATTTACAGCAGTCAAACGAGCTTGGTTTGTTTGGCAGTTTGTTTGATAATAACGAAACCAACAACGAAAATGGACGAATACACCAAGAAAGTACTAAGATTACAGGGACACAGCGAGAAGTCGATAGCGAAAATGGAGCTGGAGGAACGGATAGACGTAGCATGCTACCGCCACAAAGCGGAAACGCTAGAAGCACCGTACACATGGAGCGAGGAAGAGTGGACGGAGATTTACAAAGAGGCAGGGATGACGGACGAGGAAATCGTAGAGTACAGGAAGGAACAGACGAAATACAACGGGGGCGAGGAACACGACTTTCCGATGATGCCATAGATGAACCGAAAAATATTCGCAATAATCATTCAGACCGGGGGACGAACTATGCTCCAACTTCGGTAGATGCACGCATAGAGGCCAATATTAAAGCTATAGAGTTGGCACAGCAACTTATTGAGAGTGGAGAGCTTGCTACTCCTAGACAAATGGCAGTACTTCGCAAGTTTAGCGGTTGGGGTGGTTTAGGTAAAGTATTTAGTGATAATACATATTCGACACGTCTACAGCAGTTGATGAGCACAGAAGCCTATCAAGAAGCTGTAATGAGTGCTAATAGTGCGTATTATACCCCTGCTTATGTTGTAGATACTCTTTGGGATATTGTTACACAAATGGGTTTTAAGGGTGGTTACATTCTTGAAGGTTCTGCAGGTATCGGAAACATTTTGGGGCAGATGCCTACAAATATCAGCGAGCACAGCGACATCCATGCTATTGAGATTGACGGGACTTCGGGTGGTATTCTCTCACTCCTTTATCCTGATGCCAAAGTAGAGATACAGGGTTTTGAGCAGACACGTATTCCTAATGGAAGTGTGGACTTGGCTATTACTAATGTTCCGTTCGTTACCGGACTCCGTGTGAATGACACCACGGGCGACAAAGACCTGTCGAAGAAATTCCACAACATACACGATTTCTGTATAGCAAAGAATGTGCGCAAACTGCGTGAGGGCGGTTTGGGTATCTTCATCACGTCCAATGGTACGCTTGACAACAGTAAGAAACTCCGTGACTGGATTGTGGGCGAGGGAGGCGCAGACTTCGTGGGTGCTTTCCGTATGCACAACAAGACTTTCGGCGGCACCGGAGTAACCTCTGACATCGTTGTTATCCGCAAGCGTGTGAACGGGCAGAAGTCTGTCCATGCCATTGATGTAAGTGATGTGAGCGGAGAGCGCATGGCAGAGTATGATACCGGGGAAACGCGCAAGGTTAAAGGCAAGGAGATACCAGTCATTAAGCAGCTTTCAATGGACTACAACCGCTATTTCATTGAACACCCCGAAAACATGGCAGGTGAAATGCACTTTGCATTTGAGAAAGGCGATACTTTCCGCCCGACCAGCAAAGGCTTATATCCTAAACAGAATAAGAAACAGGAAGAAATGTTGGCTGAATTTGTCCGCTCATTCCGTGCAGAGGAATTTGGTGAGCGCAATACCGAGCTTGCCACCGATGTAATGCCCGGCAAGAAGATTGGCGAAGTGTTTGTCAAAGACGGAAAACTATACATCAACTCAACTGCAAGCGCACAACCTCTCGAAGTGAATGCCAACAAGGTAAAGGGGCATACGAAAGTGGAATGCTTTGAGGCATACACCGCTATCAAGGAAGCTCTTGCGGAAGTCCTTTCCTATCAGACTGCGAATGAAAGCGATAAGGGACTTAAACCGTTGCTTGACAAACTCAACAAAGTATACGATGATTTTGTCGGCACATACGGACACTTCAACAAGAACACCGCCATTGCATTTCTCCGAAATGATGTGGACTATGCCAATGTATACGCTCTTGAAAAGTTTGAAGAAACGGCAGATGAAAAAGGAAACCAGATACAGAAATTTGACAAGACCGATGTATTCAGCAAACGTGTTGTTGAAAAAGAAAAAGAACCCACTCCTGCCAATGTCAAGGACGGTATCATTGCAAGTATCTTTAAATTCGGTCGTGTAGATATACCGTATATCGCCGGACAACTTGGCACAGGTATCGAGGATGTGAAGAAAGAAATCATCGAGAGCGGTTACGGTTTCGAGAACCCTGTAACCCGACAGATGGAAGCATCGTATCACTACTTGAGCGGAAATATTCGTGAAAAACTGCGTCAAGCAGAGGTAAATAACGAAAATGGGGAATTTGACCGCAACATCAAGGCATTGCAGGAGGTCATGCCTATGGAAATCCCCGCACATTTGATTGACTTTACCCTCGGAAGTTCTTGGATTGACCCGAAACTGTATGAGGATTTTGTAAAGGAACGCACGGAGGTTGACGTACGGTTTACAGCTGTGGGCGGTACTTGGTTTATGAAAGAACCATACTTCACCGATTATGAGAAGAACCGTGCAATGGGGGTAACCAGCGAAATGCTTAACCGTACCATTATGGGGCATACTCTCATTGAAGCTGCCATTCAGAACAGAAGCATCACCGTTTCCACCACCAAGAAACACTATGACGGCACTACCGAAACCATTACCGACAAGGAAGCGACACAGGCTTGTGCCGCCAAAATTGATGAAATCCGTCAAGATTTCAAGGATTGGGCAAGGCAGAAGATGCAGAGCGACCCGGAAATGTCGGCATTGATTGAGCGTATCTATAATGACACGTTCAATAACTTTGTGCCTATGAGCATACCAGATGAGTTTGTACCGGAGTATTTCGGAGGTGCCTCGCACAAGTTTAAGATGCGTCCGCATCAAGGCAGAGCCATTGTAAGAGGCACACAACAGCCTTTGTTGCTTGCCCATGAGGTTGGAACGGGGAAAACCTTTACTCTAATTTCTACAGCAATGGAAATGCGCCGTTTGGGTACTGCACGCAAACCCATGATTGTGGTGCAGAATGCTACCGTTGGACAATTCGTTGCAAGTGCAAAGGAACTGTACCCCAACGCCAAGATACTGACACTTGAAGAAGCAGACCGCAGTGCAGAGGGCAGAAAGAACTTTTATGCCAAGATACGTTACAACGATTGGGATATGATTGTCGTTCCGCAGTCTACCTTTGAATTTATCCCCGACAGCGAGGAAAGGGAAATGACTTTCGTGCAGGACAAGATTGAGGAGAAGATGCTCATTCTTGAAAAGATGAAAGAAGAAGACCCGGACGGAAAAAATATGATTACCCGACAGGCTGAACGGGAAATCGAATTATTGGAGGAGCAGCTTGCCGGACTTGCAGACAATGCTTCAAAGAAACGTACCGCCAATGATGAAAAGAAACGTGCTGTAGCTTTGCAGAACGCAGAGGTTAAAGCTATGGAAATGCTTGACCGCCGAACTGACGATGTGGAGAACTTTGACGATATGGGCATTGATGCTTTACTTGTAGATGAAGCGCACGAGTATAAGCACCTCGGATTTGCCACTGCCATGCAGCGTGGAGTTAAAGGTGTGGATCCGTCATACAGCAAGAAGTCACAAGGCGTGTTCCTGAAGACACAGGCTATCTTGGAAAAAAACAACGGACGGAACGTAATCTTTGCAACCGGTACACCTATCAGCAACACCGCCGCAGAGATTTGGACGTTCATGCGCTATCTCATGCCTGCTGATACGATGAAAGAGTACGGTATCTATTACTTTGATGACTTTGTGCGCAACTTCGGTAACATTCAGCAGATGCTGGAGTTCACCACAAGCGGAAAGTTCAAAGAGAACAACCGCTTTGCTGGGTATGTCAATCTGCCTGAACTGGTGCGTATATGGTCGGGAGTGTCCGATACCGTCCTAACCAAAGAAGCCGGCGGCGTAAAGGACAAAATACCCGAAATGGAGGGAGGAAAGGCACAAGACCTTTATCTGCCACAGACACGCGCATTACGTAGCATCATGAAGTTCGTAAAGAACGAACTTGAACATTATGAACAGATGAGCGGAAAGGAGAAGAAAGAGAACAGCCACATCCCGCTCACGATGTACGGTATTGCCAAAGCCGCTGCCGTGGATGCCCGATTGGTACAGT
Source organism: Bacteroides congonensis (assembly GCF_900130125.1). Taxonomy (GTDB): domain Bacteria; phylum Bacteroidota; class Bacteroidia; order Bacteroidales; family Bacteroidaceae; genus Bacteroides; species Bacteroides congonensis. The sequence continues at coordinate 792,346 of NZ_FQXY01000009.1, read as the reverse complement.
CTGATGCTGAAGATGATGTAAACAGTAAGACTCATGAAGCCGTTCGACAGACATTGCGCTCGCTGAAAGAAACAGCCGATTACAAAGGTACGGTTGCCATTTTTGCCGACAATTACCAAAACAAACAGAGTGGCTTCAACCTTTATGATGACATCAGGGATAAGCTGATTACAGAGGGGGTTCCTGCAGATGAGATTGTAATAATGAGGTCGGGAATGACTGTCAAGAAAAAACTTGAAATCTTTGAAAAGGTAAACCGTGGCGAGGTGCGTGTGATTCTCGGTTCGACCTTTACACTCGGTACAGGCGTGAACATTCAGGAACGCTTGCACACGCTGATACATTTGGATGCGCCTAACCGTCCAATGGACTATACCCAACGTAACGGACGTATTTTGCGACAGGGAAATCTGCACAAGGATATGAATAAACCTGTACGTATCTTGCGTTTCGGTGTAGAGGATAGTCTGGACGTTACCGCCTACCAACGTCTGAAAACAAAGGGGGCCATTGCCGATAGTATTATGAATGGCAAGCAGATGATGTCGAACAGTATGACCAACCGTGTGCTTGAGGAGGAAGAAGATGTGTTTGGAGATACTATAGCACAACTCTCCGGCAGTGAGTATGCCATGCTGAAAAACAATGCGGAAAAGAATGTACGCAAGTATGCAAGCCGTAAAAAGCAATGGGAAACAGACCAAGCCTACATCCATAATGCCAAGCCAAGGTTAAAAGCCTTTATCAAAGATGCTGAAAAGCGCATTGAGGATAACAGCCGATCTTTGGAGGCTGTACGTGCATCATTCCCCGATGAACAATTCAAAGAGATTGTAATCGGCAAACATCGCTTTACCTCTGTTGATACAATGGATGATTTCTTCAAGGAACACAACAAGACTGTTCTTGCTGAAATGAAGCAGATGAAAGACGGTGATATTGCAGGGGAACAAAAGCGAGAACTGACTATACAGATAGGCAATTTCCCATTCATTGTAACAACTAAATTGACAAGACAGACCATGCGTGATGGTACAACTTTGTTCAATGACGTTGAAAGAAAAATGACTTATTCATGTACAGAACTTGGTATCGAGGATGTTCCTGTACGTCAAAATCTGCTCCGTAATGCCATTGAGGATATTACCGGCAATGTGATTACAGGAAAAAACTTTACCGAAAGATTGGAAGCCGCTGAGCGAAGCAAGAAACACAATGAGGCCGAATTGAAAGAACTCCTGTCAAGAGAGGGTAAGCCTTTCGAGTATGAAAAAGAATTGGAACAGGCGAAATCACAGTTAGAAGAATACGCTGAACTGATGAAGAAAGAGCTGGAGGAAAAGGAAGCCAAGTATGCTGAAATGGATGCAAGCGTGGAAGCAGCCAACGACATTACAAATGCTGATGAGGATGATGTCTTATATCGCAGCGATGACACGATGTATCGTATTCGCGAAGATGCCGCACCCCAAAATACAGGTATCGGATATAAGGTGTTTGTTTTGAAGAACGGCGAATTGTATCCGCCTATGGTTGCCAATCCGAACGGAGAAGCGACGCCGGTCGGTGTATGGCTGGATGCTGATGCCGCACCGATAGCCGGACAGAGCAAGACGGGACGCAATCAAGTAAAAGCAGGGGGTAAAGGTACACAAGGCGGTAGTGGTAAACTTGCCTATCGTCCCGGATGGCATTTAGGTGTCATTCCATACGCATTGCAGTTTAACCGCATTGATGAGAACGGAGATAAAACCTTGTTTCCTGCCAATTTTGTTTGGGCTGAGGTGGAGTATGCCAATGACGTGGACTATCAGGAAGAGGCTATGAGTTATGGCTACAACAAGAACGGCAAGTTCCAACACAGTTATGCCGGGCTTCCAAGGATTCCTGAAAATGGAGCATACACTTACCGTACCAATCCTAACCCCGAAACCGACCCTTGGATAATCACTGGTGCTATGCGCGTTAAACGCTTGCTTACTCCGTCCGAAGTTGACGAAATGGTCAAGGCGGCAGGTCGTGAACCTCAACGCAGACAGGAAAACGCTGTTACCGATGCAGAGATTGCCGCACTCAATGCAGAGATTATAAATGACTATCGTAACGGTATTGGCGCATATACCGATGATGAGGTCAGTTTTGAGAACGACCCAGTCGCCAAGTTATTAGGCAGACCAAGGAGGACGGCAAAGCAGCGGAGGGAATTTGCACAGCGTGAACGCCAAAGAATGGCAGAGCGTGTGGAAAGCCTTGCAGAGAAACTGCATCTTGGCAATGTGGAGGTTGTTACCGATGCTTCCGTCTTGGAAGGAAAGAAACAGCGTGCGAAAGGCTTCTACTCAAAGAGTACAGGGAAGATAACCATTGTCATTCCTAACCATACCAGTACGTTTGATGTTGAGCAGACGCTGCTGCATGAGGCTGTGGCGCACTATGGTTTACGCCAGTTGTTCGGAGAACATTTCGATACATTCCTCGATAATGTATTCAATAATGCCGATGAGACCATACGCAAACGCATTGTAGATATGGCTGCAAAAAACGGTTGGGATTTCCATAAGGCTACTGAAGAATATCTGGCTTCGCTTGCCGAAGATACCGAATTTGAGAACACCAATGCAAGCTGGTGGCATCAGATTAAGAATTTCTTCTTGAATATGTTGCACAAGATTGGCTTTGAAGATTTCAGAGGGGTAACTCTGACTGACAACGAACTCCGCTATATATTGTGGCGCAGTTATGAGAATCTTGCAGAACCGGGCAGGTACCGCAGCATATTGGGAGAAGCCACCGATATGAGCAAACAATATGAGTTGAAGGTTGGTAACTATGCTGAAATTTCAGCAAGTCAATCAGTCGTAGCCGAAACCGATGATAACTTGTATCGTGATGGCGACCCAGAGATACATGAAAAGGCTTTAGCCCGTGATAGGTATGAGCGGCGTGTACGCAGTGGAATGTATCAGTCACAGGAAGCTTTGCAGGATAGTATGCTTGGTTTGAAAGAAGCAATGACCGCAATCCTCGGCAAGAATATCCAAATGGAAGATGTTGATGGATTTGAAAATGCTTACTTAGGTGAGAACCGCTTATCAAGTGTGAACAAAGCCGAAGCCGATGCCTTTGCGCACCTATTGTTCAAGCCAATGCTTGAAGAGGTAGCCAAACTTGCGCATAATACAGCAGAGCGCGAGGAACTGACCGATTATATGATGGCTAAACACGGTCTTGAACGCAATAGAGTAATGGCAGAGCGTGATGCACAAAAAGACTTCGCGGAATATCAGAAGCAGCATTCGAAGAGTACAAAGACCTTGCAGAACTTTATCGACGAGTGCCGCAAGCGTGATTATGCAGGTCTTACCGCCCTCACAGGTATGGAAGAGATTGCAGATGCAGAAGCCGAAGCACAGGTTATGGTAGATGAGTACGAAAACGCACACGACACCACCGCATTGTGGAGCAAGGTTAATGCCGTCAGCAAGGCAGTCCTTTCCAAGTCCTACGAATGCGGAATGATGAGCAAGGAAACCTACGACAGTGTGAGAGATATGTATGAGTTTTATATCCCTTTGCGTGGATTTGATGAAAAAACGAGTTCTGAAGCATACGCATATCTGACGCACAGGCAAAGTGCGTTCAATGCTCCAATCAAGAAGGCGGAGGGACGCAAGTCGAAAGCAGACGATCCATTTGCCTACTTGCAATCAATGGCAGAAGGTACTATCATGCAGGGAAACCGCAACAAACTCGTGAAGCAGAAGTTCTTGAACTTTGCCCTCAACCATCCGAGCGACCTTGTTAGTGTGAGTGATTTGTGGTTGCAGTACGATGCAGTTTCCGATGAATGGAAACCGATATTCCCCGACAATATTGACATTAACGATAGTCCCGAAGAGGTAGAGCGAAAGTTGAACGAGTTTGAGGATAAGATGAAGCAGCTTGCTGAATCTGCCCCCGATAACTACAAGCACGGCAAAGATGCGGCAAACATTCCGTATCGTGTTGTTGAGAGCCGAGATTTGCGACAGCATCAAGTGGTGGTGAAGCGAAACGGCAGAGACTATGTGATTACCATTAACGGTAATCCGAGAGCTGCACAAGCATTGAACGGACAGACGAACCCGGATAATGATATCAGCGGAAGTATCGGTCAGCTTGTACATCTCATTGGAGATGTGAACAGAACACTGTCCTCATTGTACACCACATTACAGCCGGACTTTATTGCAAGTAACTTCTTGCGTGATATGGTATATTCTAATTCTATGGTGTGGGTTAAGGAAAGTCCGAAATATGCTATTCAATATAACATGAACTTTGCGAAGTTACCTATTGTAAGAATGGTTATGTTATTGGATAAATACCGCAGGGGAACGCTTGATATGAATGATGAAATAGAGAAAATGTTTTATCAGTTCATGATGAACGGTGGCGAGACAGGATTTTCAAGAATGGCAGACATTGACGAGCATAAGAAAGAAATCAAGAAGATGCTGAAAGCGGCGAATGAAAAAATTCCTGCCCATGTGGTACGTGAATGTATGGCTACCTGGATAGGCGAAGTGGGACGAGGTATAGAGATGCGTGCCCGATTTGCCGCCTTTGTAACAAGCAGGAATGCGGGACGGACAATAGACCGCAGTATTTGGGATGCCAAGGAAATCAGTGTGAACTTCAACAAGAAAGGCGCAGGTGATAAGTTCTTGGGGGCTGAAGGACAAACCATGTTGGGAAATGTAGCAGCCGGTGTATCGGGTGCAGGACGAGCCGGATATATCTTTTGGAATGCCGCCCTGCAAGGAACGTTCGGAAACTTCTTGAAGTATGCGATGAGGCATCCCGGCAAAATGGGTACTGTTGTTGCATCATGGTATGGGTTAGCCATGCTTGTTACCGCACTTGCTTCGGCTGGAGGTGATGATGACGATGACAGCTACTATGACATACCCGAACATACTCGCAGACAGAACCTCATTGTCAAGGGGCCCGGTAACGCATGGATAAAGATTCCTTTGCCTATCGAGTACCGAGCTGTGTATGCGATGGGAGAACTTACCGGTTCTTCCCTGTTCCATAACGAGAAATTGGAGGTTAGCGATGTATTGGCACAGATGAGCCAATTGCTTCCCGTAGATATGATGGAGGGGACAAAAGCGTTGTGGCCAAGCAGCGTCAAGCCGATGGTGGAAGTATCGAATAACGAGAGTTGGTACGGTAGTCCGATATGGAAAGATACACCCTACAATAAATATATGCCGAATTGGACGAAAGCCTATAAGAGTGCGAATAAAGACCTTGTAAACCTTTCTGAAACACTGAACGAAGTCAGTGGAGGAAGCAAGTATAGGAAAGGTACTATTGACTTGAATCCTGCTGCCATTGAGTATCTATTGAAACAATACACCGGCGGCTTCTTCACTGTAACCAACCAAATTCGTAATTTGATCAATGTGGGAACAGGTGAAAAAGATTTTGATTGGCGTTATGTTCCGCTTGCTAACCGAATGTTGATGAGCGGTGGCGATGAACGTAATGTAGGTAGGGGGCTGGATGAGAAGTTCTTTGGTTATTTGGATGCATACCGTGCAAAGGCGAGTGAATTCAGCGCCATTAAAGGTGATTTGAGTTTACCGTTGGAGAAGAAAGCAGAACTGATAAGCGAGATTATCATTGATCCTGAATATGTAAAAATGAAAGGAATGGAACGTATTTACTCAAAACTAAAGAAAGCTTATGATACTGCTAAGGAAATCGGAGATACCTCAAAAGCAGAAGAACTTGAAAAGAGGATTAATGAGTTAAAGCGGACATTTATTTTAGAGATGGAGCAAGACGAACGTAAATAGTTAAACCTAAAATGATTGCTTTGGGTACTACTTTTGTACTCTAAGCAATCATTAAACAACGAAAATATGCATAATAAAGGCAAAGGAAAATTGTTACCAATGAGCCGAATTGCGCCGAAACGGAATGAGCTATCTGAAATTGATACCGTTGCTTCTGCAAAGCGGTATGGTGGTCGCAGAGCATTTGATATTCTAATGGAAGCGCAGTACTATTGGAATCAGATGGAGGACTTTCGAAAAGACCGGGAACGCAATAAACGCTATACTTATGGTTTTCAATGGGATGATATGATTTGTGTTGATGGTAAATCCATGACTGAAGAAGAATATATCAAGAGCCAAGGTAATGTGCCATTGAAAAATAATCTTATTCGTCGGCTTGTACGCAGTGTATTGGGGGTGTACCGCAGCCAAAGTAAAGAACCTACTTGTACAGCACGTGATAGAGATGAACAGAAGCTCGGTGAAACAATGAGTACTATATTACAATGCAATATGCAACTCAACCGAATGCCCGATGTGTACGCTCGAAGTATGGAAGAATTTCTAATCAGTGGCTTTATTGTTCATCGTAAATCATATGGTTGGCGTAATGGTAAAGAAGATTGCTGGACGGATTATGTACAGCCGAACAATTTCTTCATTGATAACAATATGAGGGATTTTAGAGGTTGGGATGTGTCCGTGCTTGGAGAAGTACATGATATATCTTTTGGGCAACTGTGTGAGCAATTTGCTTCCAGTCCGCAAGAATATCGTGAGCTTCGTGATATTTATAAGTGGGCTGCAAGAAAGGATTATATAGCCACTTACGCAGAGCGATTTGGGTATAGTCGGTTAGAAAATTATGATTTTCTCTTTACCAGTGAGCCGGGAAGATGCAGGGTAATAGAAATATGGCGTAAGGAACAGAAGCCGAGATACCGTTGTCATGATTACCAAAATGGTGACATTTTCAAGATAGATGAGGAAGATTATGCACAAGTAGTACTTGCCGAAAACGAAGAACGTATGCGTATGGCCAAGGAGGTGGGTATGCCTGAAGAAGAAGTACCGTTGATAAAAGCTACTTGGTTTGTAGATGATTACTGGTATTTCTATTATCTATCTCCATTCGGTGATATATTGAGGGAAGGGGAGACGCCCTACGAACATGGCAGTCATCCATACGTTTTCAAAGCTTATCCGTTTATTGATGGTGAAATACACTCATTCGTGGCGGATGTGATAGACCAGCAACGATACACCAATCGATTGATAACGCTTTATGACTGGATTATGAGGGCAAGCGCAAAAGGTGTATTGATGATGCCGGAAGATTCTTTGCCTGATGGTGTGAGCATTGACGATATTGCAGAGAGCTGGACGGAGTTCAATGGTGTCATTGTGTACAGACCAAGCAAAAGTGGCAAGGTACCGGAACAGGTAGCCAACAACTCCACGAACATAGGTATTGCCGAACTACTGAATATGCAATTGAAATTCTTTGAGGATATTTCGGGGGTAACTGGTGCATTGCAGGGAAAGCCGGGATATTCGGGGGAAAGTGCATCACATTACAATCAACAGACAGAGAATGCTACAAAATCACTACTAGATTTGCTTGAGTGTTTTAGTTGCTTTGTTGTGGACGGGGCATACAAAGATGTGAAGAACATGCAGCAGTTTTATGATACGAAACGTGTGTTCAATATTGCTGGTAGGAGTGGTGCACAAATTGAATATGACCCGAAGAAAATCCGGGATGTAGAATTTGACTTAAGCATTACTGAAAGTACTTCAACACCGGCATACAGGCATCTTGCTAATGATATGCTAATGCAGTTGTACCAGTCCCAAGCGATCAGCGTAGAGCAGTTGCTTGAACATGGAGATTTCCCGTTTGCCGATGAACTATTACAGAGTATCAAGAGCCAAAAGGAACAACTCGCACAGGGGAGAGTTCCTGACGGGCTTTCACCTCAATTACTCCAACAAGCGCAACAAAATGCAAATATGGAAGCTGTAAATCAGTTGCATGGGGCAATGCAAGGCTAAATTCTAAACGGCGAATAGAACCCCGCTCTATTCGCCGTTTAGAAAATTACTCTTTGGACAATTGGTCGCATTCTATCCATGTTTCTAATGTATCATCGAATAGTACTGTACAACCGTAATTATCATCGTCTACTGCTAATACTGTTCCTGAATTTCCATCGTCATTACACACAACTCGGTCGCCAGCTTTTATTTTTCGGATATTGTCAATAGCTAGAGGGTCATTAGTAAGTGTGACAATGCCGTCTATCCCCTGTTTTGCATCATATCTACTTCCCATTACTTTTTTCTTTTTTTGAGTGAATCAAGGTAAGTGAAATATTCTTTGCGCTTGAGTTTCACAATTAATTCAGGTAATGCGCCGCTTCCATTTTTATAAGGAGTACAATAGAAACACTCACGCTCCAAATCATTCACGAATGTTGAACGAGATAAATAACCTTTCTGTTTCAGTTTGCGGAAGTTGAATCTATCCATAATGATGAGTTTACCACTCTTTCCATTGGGCATAACGTAATAACGTTCACCTGTTTCCTCATGTGCTTTGTCTGCTTTCACTACCGCTTCATTTAAACGGATTGATGCACGTAATTTTCTGATAATGTTCATTGTTTATTAGTTTATTAAATTAAATGTTTAATTTTATATTGTTGCTGCCGAAACAGCTTTCTTTCTTCTTTTAACAGTAAATCGGCCAACACGAGGTACAATTTTGGGAGTATCCATTTCAAAGAAGCAGATATGCAGTCCGATAGCCCTTGTCATTAATAAGTCATCATGCTTACCGGTAATTGCGCCAAAAGCGCCGTTCGGCTTTTTCTCATAACACAGATATTCATCCAAACAACGTTCATCACGTTCTGTGTACAGGTTTTCACGAATAACTTTGACTAATGTTGATATAATCATCGGTTTAGTGGAAATGTTGGTATGAAAACCGTATTTTGTAGGTAATCCCTCGCGTACATCTTCTTCTGATTGTTTGCGTGCATACAGGTTGGGATATATATCCTTTATTTGGTTAAGAATAAATCCGGATTGGTCACCATCCACTTGCCGCTCCTTATCATGAGTTTCCAACGTGTTGCTTTCTATCACCAAAAGCGAATTGTCATAAAACGCTGCTATTTGTGCCGCTTTCCACGCAAGCTGGTCGATGTCGCAATGTCCATACCATTGGGCAACCACGACTGGCCTGTCGCCATCAATCATGAATAGACGATCGAACACGACAATGACAGAGAAGTCGGCTTTATTGGAACGGCCTCCCACATCGACAACAGTGAGGTAGCGGTCTGTGACAACTTCCTTTTCATCTATTTCAGGCAGTTCCCAAATATGTAACAACCCCTGTTTGTCTTCCACAAAACGCAAGTTCTGCAAAGCGTTCTTGCCTTCGTCTGCATCGGCGTAGACTTCGCCGACATATTTAGGCTTCTTGCAGGTACCACGCATTGCGTCCACCTTGTATTTGTCAAACACACGCGCTCCTGAATGAACAAAGGCTTCAATATCGTCGGACGGAAATTCGGCAGCCATTTGTCCATGGTCATTATACTTCCTACGTTCGGCTATATACCAGTTGATAGCTTCGAGCGTAGCCCCTTTCTCCCATAACCACCAAAGATACTTACCGCATTCTTCACGTTCGGAACTAGTATTTTCATTGTTACGGTTTTTATAGAGCCATTCTGCAAAACCTTGTTTTTCTTTATCCGAATTGAAAGCTAGCGTGTATTGTTCTATGTCGAACCATGATACGAACATGGCTTCGAACTGGGAATCCCCTTTCTTTGCTGCGGTATATTCCCTGTGAAAGAAATTTCCTGTACCATTCGCTGTACTCTCATAGACAATCATAGTGTATGGTTTTAGGAGAATACCCGAACAGGCCGACCGCACAATATCTTCTGGTTTCTTACCTTCCGTTGCTTTCCATATTCCTACTTCTGAAAGATGTACAAGGTTATAATCTCCACCTCGGCAACTATCCGGGCGTTCCGCTGTACCAATTTTAATTTTACAGTTTCGTTGAGGAACACGGTATATGCTACCCGATTTACCCACTCCTACAAGTTTCGGCTCATTCTCATTGTAAAGTTCATCAATCTTGTGAAGCATTTCGACTGGATATTTTTTAATCATCCTGTCGAACATATCTTTGATTTCATCGGAACCTGCACCTTGATGTGCTATTATGAGTGAATTCAGTCCTATTTTGTGAAGGAGTTGCAACCATGCCATATAAAGCTGTGAAGTGGTAGAGCCGCCCCATTGTCGCGCCTTTAGTAGAATAATACGTATTGGCTTTCCTGCAATACGTAATTTTTCGAGCCGTTCCACAAAGCGACGTTGCGGTCTTGTAAGACGGAACAATACATCTTCTCCACCACCTTTATTCTTGATATAAACGAATGTAGCTGCCCAAAATGGAAAGTCCTCGCGGCTACGTATGCGTACAAATTGCTCTATAACTTTCAGCCGATCATCCGGATTGTCTTCTACTCCCATGTAATCCGTAAGGAATTTGGCAATAGAACCTGCTTCCACAAGTTGACGTACAAGCGGTATTTTCATTACACGCTTTGGTAGCCATTGATTGCGTATAGGAAAATCACTAATGGTACATTTGACACGTCCCCCTACAGAACCTTCGCCGGTAATAGGATTAAATTTTGCATAAATAATTGAATTACGGCGTTCATTCTCTATTAGTATATTGGTAATGGCTTTTATGTTTATATTACCTTTAATCATGTGACTTTTTTATTATCGGCTTGTTAAGCAGAGCCACAAGGAAACCTAACATATAACACCATAGGTGTAATATTGCATTGGTGTGTGGAAATAAGAAACCTGCAGTAAGATAGAGTATCATCCACAACTGGTAATATTGTTTGCGTAATACTTCAAACGAGATTGAGCCAAATAAAACAAATACTATTCCCGATAATCCTACTGTTGGTGATGTCATTTCACCAATAAAACACTCAATAGTGTCAACTGGAATCGTAACAGCAATTATGTAAGCTAGTACTAACCGCCATATTCCAATGTCATAAATAAAAACCATTGAAAGCAAACACCATGAATTAAGGGAAGCGTGCAGAATGTTTGCGTGAAAAAATGGGTACAATACACGTCCGGCAATATCACTTCCTGCGTAAATGCCTACAGTTTGCCAATCCCATACTTTGAAAAATGACAAACCTACAACAATAGTAGAAATTACAAGAGCCGTAATCTTTTCCATTTTTCTTGTATCCATTGTTTTCTTGCTTTACATACCATTACTTTTGCACTGCCTGGCGTAAGGTAGAATTTAGGAGCAGGTTGTGCAATAACTTTGGCGCACAGTTCGGAAATAGTTAATTCAGGATATTCTTCTTGAAGCTTAAATACCCGATTATAAATTTCTTCATACATCTCTTTTTTCAATGGGCACATTGTGCTCAAATCTGTTTTACCTCTCATCATTGCAGAAATAATCAATGCAGCACGTATATCACTAACCCAAAAGCGGCGAGAGGGCATATTGACTATTATTTTGTATACCTCGGACATACGGATATAGTCGCATGATGAAATGTATTCATCGTATGCTCTCATTAAATCGTCCATACGTTCCTTTGAGTATTCCATTATAGCGCCTTTATGCTTCATTTTTCTATTTATCTATGTTCCAAAGTTATAGATTGGAGCGTAAAAAGATAAACGTGGAATCCTTCTTTCCCTCGCTATTTTTGCTTTGTAGATAAAGACTAAAATTTATTTTTCTCACATTATACCTAATAATATGGAAGTTAAGAGCAATCGCGAGCGATACACAGATCGATTGAAAGCAAAGTATCCCGATAAAGAGTTTGCCGACGACGAGGCATTATTCGCTCAAATTAACGACGAATACGACGGTTTGGACAAAGAATTGTCTGGCTATAAAGAACGGGAAAAAGCACTTTCCGATCTTTTTGCGAGTAATCCACGTAGTGCAGCATTTCTCACTGATTGGCGTAAAGGGGAGGATCCAATCATCGGTATGATACGCAAATTTGGTGATGATTTTAAAGCTGCACTTGAAGACCCGGAGAAGCAAGAAGCTCTTGCTGCTGCCAACAAAGAGTATGCGGAACGAATAGCCAAAGAGAAGGAGTTTGAAGAACAGTATCAGCAGAACATTAATGCAACTCTTTCTACTCTTGAACAAATGCAGCAGGAGGAAGGTATTTCTGATGATGAAATAGATCAAGCAATGGAGTTTCTGATTGGAATTATGAAGGACGGACTTCTTGGTAAATTCACTCGTGATAGTATTCAAATGGCTATCAAGGCTATCAAACATGATAGCGATGTAGAAACAGCCAGTCATGAGGGAGAAGTGAAAGGACGTAATAGTAAGATTGAGGAAAAACTACGCAAAGGGAGCAAGAGTGACGGTACTGCTAATCTTGCAGGAAAGAATGGAGGTGGTAATGCAGACTCACGGCAAATGCCAGATCTTGGTGCAATAAGTCGATATGATGGTGCACAAAATATTTGGGAACGTGGAGGCGAAAAACGTAGGTCAATAAACAAATAAAGATACACAATTCATTTATTAACAATTAAAATTTCAAGCAATGAAGAAAGTAATGAATTTCTTTTGTCGCATTACGCTAATGATATTAGCGTTTGTGACGAGTGCATCAAGCGGTGTCATGATGGCTGACGCATCAAACCTGCCAGATGCAGGTAAAGTGACAGCCGGTGCAGACGGTACGGGTGGAACAGATGGTATTGCCACAGAAACCGGTGGTCGTGAAAATGGAGACCCGAATTTTTACTTAAGCGATGTAGATAAACGCATTGTGAAAATTCGTCCGATGGCGACACCTATTGATCAAATTAGTCGTTATGCGAAATCAAGTAGTACTAATTCTTTTGAGGTGAAGTACTATAGTGTGGGTACACGCGAAATAAAGTGTAGTACTAATAAAAAATTGGAAGCAATGACGGGTGGTGCAAGTGTTTCTTTGCCAGTGAGCGATCTGAATATGTTCACATTGGATGACACTATCCGTGTGGTAGGTGTAAGTGCTATTACTAAACCGGATGGGACTGCATATTCAGAAAGTGACAGCAATGTTCCTGACCTTGAACTTTGTGTGTGTGGAAAGGATAGTTCAACTAATTTGCCGACAGTCTATGCAGTAAATGGGAAAATGGATGATTCAAGCAAGCAACCCATTCTTTTACCAGAGATTCCGCAAGGAACAACCCTTGTCCGTATGGGAAAGGCCTGTGGTGAACTGGATGTGCAGACTGGGCGTTTCAACAATATTCCTATGCCGGAAACACAGTACTGTCAGAACTTCATGATACAGGTAGAACAGTCTACCTTTGACAAGATTGCTGCCAAAGAAGTGAATTGGAACTTTTCCGATATTGAAGAAGATGGCGTATATGATATGCGCCTTGCCATGGAGAATACCTACTTGTTTGGCGTTAAACAGGTTATCAAACATGTTGCCAAGGACGGTATGAATACCTGGTTTACAGGGGGAATCTGGTGGATGGCAGGAAAGGATATCGAGGTTGGTGAATGGAACAGCGAAAAGAACTGTGCCGAGATTACTGATGAAAATCTCGTGGATATAACCAAAGACCTTTTTGTCGGTACTGGTATCGGTAATAAGCGTAAGATTTTATTCTGCGGAAGTGATATGCTTTCGGCATTCTCCAAGATTAAGAGTGAGAAATTTCGTTTGAAAGATACCGTTGAGGTTTGGAACTTGAAATTTAAATCTTGGGATACTGACTTCGGAGAAGTTCTTACCATTCATCATGAATTATTTGATGTGAATGGTATGAGTGATTGCGGTTTTGCCATGGATCCGGAATACCTTTCCAAGAAAACCCACGTGTCTTGGGCACGCAATGTGCTTGACTTGAAGAAAGCGGGTATTCGTCGTACCGATGCAGTAGTGATTCAGGAAGTAAGTTGCTTATATCTGCGTTATGCAAAGGCACATGCGCGTATGAGACTTGCAAAGGCACCTGCAACAGTAGAAGATAGTGGTTCAGAAACTGCTTAATTAGAGTATAAATAAATCAAATTATTAATCGGGGGATGGGATAGAAGTCCTATCCCCTTTTTAATTCATTCGACAATATGACTATTAAAACTTACATGGCGAACACCAATATTAGTATTAATGTTGTGCTTCCAAGCAAAAAGAATTTTCATATAACGTTTACTCCTTTGTCAAATGGTAGTAGTGTGTTTACCACAGATAATGAAATCTTACAAAGGTCAATAGAGAGACATTACAACTTTGGAAAGTTGTTTAGACTCCAAACTTCACAGGAGCAAAGTGCTGAAAGAAAGGTGACAGACAAACAAAAGGTTACTTCTTTAAAGAATCAGAAAGAAATTCCGGCTGCTGAGAATGTAGACAAAACTGAATTGGATAACAACGAGAGCGTTGAGCAAAATGGAGAGACGGAAGATAACGCAGGGGCAGGGGATGATGAAACTGTTTGCAAGGTCAAAGTGAGTGATATTGCAGCTGCTAAGGATTATCTTGCTGACAAATTCGGTATCAGTCGTACTTCTATGCGTTCTACTAAAGCCATTCTGGAACAAGCAGCAGCTCATGGAATAGAGTTCGAAGGATTGTAATAATAAAGTAATAGCGTATGACGGTATATCATCTTGACGAGATAGCTGGAGATGTTCGTATAGCACTTGACCAAAACACAACGAGTGATGTATTGAAAGAAATTGGTGATGTAGACACGCTTGCATTAAACGACATCATTAAATCAAAGATTATTGAGGCTGTAAAACGTGTGCACAGTTCTGCACCTCCTTATCTACTCGATGGAGGACATAACTTCGGAGATGAGGTGTATTGGCAGAAATGTGAAAATGGCTGGGTGTTATTGCCGGAGGATTTTATGCGTTTTGTTGTTTTCCAGATGAGCGATTGGGAGCGTGCAGTATTCTACCCTATAAATGTCGACGATCCTGAATACGAGAAGCAATCTTCCCGGTTCAAAGGAATACGTGGCACTACACAACGTCCTGTATGTGCTATTTCTATACGACCAGAGGGGAGAGTATTAGAGTTTTATTCTTGTAAAAGTCAGGATGCAACGGTCAGTCGTGCGGTTTATCTTCCTTATCCCAAGATAGACAAATACGGTGCGATAGAGATTTGTCAGCGATGTTATGACGCGGTGGTGTATACTATTGCCGCATTAGTATTAACAACGTTCGGCGATGTGGAGAAAAGCTCTGCATTGAACGAATTAGCTAAATCAGTATTAATATGAGTTCGATAAAATCAACACAGATAGACGGTGATGTTTCCGTCAGTCGTAATGCGGCAGTAGGTGGAGATGTTACCGTCCAAGGTAAAACCCATTTAAAAGGAAACGTAAAAATAGAGGGGTGGATTGAGGCAAAAAATATCAAGGCAGCTAACAAAGGACTCTTTACTACCATTGAGAAATTGAAAGCGGCTTACCCGTTCCCGCATGACGGTTGGTGGGCACTTGTTGGGCTTTCTTTACCTGCTCCTATATACGTGGGTGATGGAGGTGAGTGGGTTGCAACCGGACAGACAGGTGGCAATCCATCCATAGACAGTGGTAAATTTAACGAAGCTGTTGAAAAACTACAAGAAGACATTACTAAATTGCAAGATGATGTATCGGATATTGAGGATAAAAATAGCTCGCAAGATACTAGTCTTACTACACTTGGGAATAGTGTCAATTCTTTGCAGGAACAGGTAAACACAACCAAAGACACCGCCAACAAAGCAAGTGCCAAAGCGAATGAGGTAGGAAACCAATTGAATGACTTTAAGGGAACGAAAGGAGAAAATGGTGGTATTGCACCTCTTAATGAGTATGGTAAAGTACCTAGCCGTTATTTACCGGCTTCTATGGATGATGTGAAAGATTTCGACGGTTTCGTGGAAAAAGTGCTTGTTCAACCATCGTCTATCGGGAAAAGTTCAACGGATGATGGATGTAAGATTTACTACCACAAGGACACCGATTCGCTTGTTCTTTTCTATGACGGTGTATATTACAACAACTGGCTGGATTCTGAATTGTTTGGAAATGAAACTATTGACGGGATAACTCCTGTTTCGGATAAGGTGTATTCTGACACAATTACAAACAAGACTTATCGTTGGAGCGGTTCAGCACTTGTTATCATTGGTTCAGACCTCGCCCTTGGCTATACAAGTTCGACCGCATTTCCGGGCGATGAGGGTGCGGATTTGAAGCAGAAAATGCTACAAGCCAATGAAGATATTACGGAAAACAAGAACGTATTGTTGTCCCATTACAAACAGATAGTAGCACGAAGCGTAGTAAATGTGAACCAACTCTTTGGGCTTACTAATCGTAAGATAACATTCTCGGTGGCTCTTGATAGATGTGCGACATCCGAATATGCTGAATCTTTGCAAATACCAGGTGTTGTGCTTACCTTTCAGACTGAAGCAGGTTGGCAGTCCAAACAATGGGTTATCATTGATGATTGGAATAAGGAAAGCAATTGGACGGACTTCGGAGCTTCCAATGGAGAAAGCGTTGGTAACACAATCAATGTAAACGCCCTGTGCAAAGATGTGGAATATACGCTATCCACCGCCATAAAAGCCATTATTGACCTTGAGCAAGAGAGCGGAGTGGCATACATTAAGAGCGGTATTGTAGTGACATTCAAGACCGCAGAGAGCGACACCAACGGTGCACCTGTATGGCTTGCCTATCAATTTACACGAGAAGTAAGCGATGTAAACCCGGATGATTTGAAGCCGTGGGTAGCCTTTGGAAACGGAGGTGGCAAGGTGGAAACATCGGACACTCCAGCAGAGGGAGGAAAAGATGCACTTTCAACAGGCGGTGCTTACGCGATGCAGGAAAAAGCAATCGCTGGTTTTGACGAGGAAAGCGATGAGGATTATATCTACTACAAAGCCGTGAACCTGAATGGTGGACAAATAGAAGATGTGATACTGAAAATACCTAAGAACGGAGGTGGAGGCGGTTCCAGCGAGGACAGCACCCTATCCATTTATTTTGAGGATGTCGCTCCCATTGTAGCGTTCGGTTCTGACATAAAAATTAATGTGGCCCTACGTAGTGTGAGTTATCCGGGAGGTGTAGAAACACTTGGCGTTATCCGTAATGTGAGCATAATTGACGCAAGTACGGGACTAACCCTATTTAGCGAGGACATGAATATCGTAGGTTCTGCAAGTGCCACAGACTACAAGTTTGAACTTGACTTTACTGGCTATTTCAGCGGAGCGGCGAGCAAGAGTTTCTTTGTGCAAGCTACAGATGCTGACGGAAATACTAAGAAGAAAGCCATTACAGTAGTAGCCGTGGACATCACCGTGGAGCAGCCTATGGCATTGAATTACACAAGTGATACTGTTCTTACCGTAGGTGGATCCGCCAAGAACATCGGACAGTTTTATAAATTTCCCAATAACACATCATCCATACTTGTGACCGTGGAAATGTACTACAACGGAGAATGGAAGAAACTCGGTGAAGCAATGGTAAGCGACAGTTATACCAAGAGTATATCCGTAAATCCGAACGATGTGTTTGGTGGTGGTGAACGGCTCTCGCATGGTGCATATCCTGTGCGTATCTTCGGTACGGAAAGCAAGTCGGGGGTAAAAGGCAATACCATCTATTCAGCCCTTATGTGCATAGACGAGAATAATAGCACACCTATTGTCGCCCTCCGTTTCAATGACAAGAACAATGGTACATTGCGTCTGTATGACAATCTGACCGTAGAAGTAGCTGCCTATACACCTGGCAAGACAGAAACGCATATTGATGTCTTCTATGATGAAGAAAAGGTTACTTCTGTTGATGCCATGATTGCTGAAACGATTACCGTGAACAAGCAGATAAGCGGCTATAAGGCGGACGGAAGCCAAAGTATTACTGTACACGCTGAAAGTGGAAGTGTCAGCACCAATGAAATAGAAGTGACAGTTAAAGGAAGTGCCATTGACATTGCCATCAAGGACGGTGCTTTGTTTGGGTATGACTTCTCCACACGAAGCAACAGTGAAAGTGACCACACCATTATCAACAATGGGGTAAAGATGGAAATCAAAGGTGCGAACTGGTCAAGCAATGGATTTATAGACTATCTGAACGAACGCTCTTTGCGCATTGCCGAGAATGTAACAGCCGAGATATTGGATTACCGTCCTTTCGGAAATCCGTCCGTAGAAAGTGCTAGTGGTTGTGCTTTCCAATTCGCTTTTGCGACCAAGAACATCAAGGAAGCCAGCTCAAAACTCATAGAGTGTTACGATGCCGACAGCGGTGCCGGATTCTATGTATGCGGAAACAAGGTTGCTATTTTCTGCAAAACAGGTCAGCCGGCATTGGTAGAACGCTCTTTTAAGAACGGAGAAAAGCACACTATGGCTATCGTTGTAGAGCCTTCAACTATCTTTGTAACCCGTGGTGGCAGCAACTATTCATGCATGAAGCTGTATTTGGATGGTGAAGAGGTGGGCTGTATAGGATATATCAGTAATAGCGGAGCTATTCTCAACTCAAAGACTGTCACTTTTGACGGAACAGAGGGAGACCTATACCTTTATTACATCCTTGCCTACAACAGTTACTACGAGTGGGCACAGGCATTTAGAAATTACTTGTGCAAACTGACCGACACAACGGCGATGATTGATGAATATGAGAGGGAGAATTTGCTTGATACACAAAACCGTCCGACTCTTGAATCTCTTGCCGCCAAAGGTATCCCTTACTATGTAGTTGTGAATGATCAGCAGACTTTTGACACCTTTGACGGAGATATTGACACGAGCAAGAAGTTCAAATGCACACTATTCTACTATGATCCCAAACGACCTTGGCGCAGCTTCAAGGCTATCAATGTGCAATGGCGCAGACAGGGAACGACATCGGCGAAGCGCCCTATCAAGAATGACCGTTTCTATCTTCAGAAGAATGACGGTTGGGAAGTTTCTCCTATCTATCCGGAATATACCAACGAAGATGCAAAGGTTTCGTATGACCTGATGAAATTAGGCTATGTACGTGTAGGCGAGAATTCTATACCTGTGAAAATCATCACAGTAAAGGTGGATTACTCCGATAGTAGCAATGCCAATGACTGCGGAGTTTGTAACCTTATGAACGCTACATATCGTGCCCTTGGCAGCAACTATCTGACTCCGGCGCAACGTGCCTTTGACGGAACATGGGTAAAAGGAGACATCTCATTGAGCGGATTGACGATGAACCATTCGACTGCCAACCACCCGATTGCCGCATTTCGTTCGACTATGGAAAGTCTTACCGATGCTTGGTTTCATGCCAAAGGTAATTGGAAAGAGGATAAAGGCGAGCAGGTGGCACTCGGTTTCAAAGACACACCCGGCTACAACAAAGGGTGTTTGAACTATGGCGACTTCATCGAATACTTCGGCAGAAGAGACGAAACCCTTGATGAAATTGAATCACGCTTCAAGAGCGATAGTACCACAGACAAAAGTAAACTCTATATGCTCTCCCTTTATTGTGGCGAGAACTACCGCTTTATGGCATACGAGAGCGGTGCTTGGACTGCACAAAGCGGAGAAATGAAGCAGGTAGATGGCAAGTGGCAGATAACAGGTAAGGTGTTGAATCCTGTAAGCGGTTATGAACTGCTGACTTATGATGCCATGAACTGGTGGCAGGGAGTGGGAAGCATTGATGACATGATGGAACCGACCACGGCAGAATCATCGTGGGTAACAAAACTGAAACTCGGACAACCGACCTATCCGATGTGGACACGCTACTTTGAGTGTATGATAGACGATGACCAACTGCAAATAGATTTGGCTATGGGACGCAAAGTGCCTTGCGACTTGTTTAATGTGTTGGTGTTCTGCGACAGTTGCGACTATGCCAAGGAGGAACTTAAAGACACTTGGAAAGAGATTTGGAAAACGAAGATGTGGAAGTACATAAATCCGTATAGCCTTGTGTCGTACTATCTCTTTACGGACTACCTTGCCGCCGTTGACCAACAGGCGAAGAATATGCAACCTATGTGGTTCTTGGAGGACGGTTGCAGCGTGAAAGACGGAGTATATAGTGGAGCAAACGGTATGGAAGCCAGAAGAATGTACTGCAACAAGGTGTATGATTGTGATACCTGTAACGGCAAGGACAATGACGGTGGCCAGACCATTGATCCGGAGGTTGACCCTGGCGACTTGACGAGTAGCGCGTACGCAGGACGAGGCAGCGTGTTGTGGAACGACATACGCGGACAGCAGACTATGGAGGTGGATCAAAACGGTAACACCATTACGCTTTCGGCTATCGCTGACACCATGCGTTCACTTCCGGACACACTCGGCATTGGTTCGGGGCCATTCTCTCCGAAAGGTGCGCTCCATTACTTCGTTACGGAAATATTGAAGAAGTGGCCAAAAGTGGTGTCAAGTTACGACGGAGAGCGTAAGTACATCAAATACACCGGATACAGCGATATTTATTTCTATGCTTTGCAGGGATTGGGACTTACTTCTTTACCGGCGTTCATCGAACAACGTTGGAGAATCCGCGACGGTTACTACCGTTGTGGCGACTTCAAAGCAGAGAGCGGTTATATAGGCGGTCGTATCGGTGCGAAAGAGGGGGCGGTTATTCGTTTTAAGGCTGCAAAGACAGGCTACTTCGGAATTGGTAACGACAGTGGAAACATCACGCAGGGCATCTATCTGAAAGCAGGAGAAGAGGGTGTGTTCAGTAATTTCCAACATGGCGAGAACATCATGCTCTACATCTATCAAGCCGACCGTATGAGTATGATTGACTTGAGTGAAATCAGCATTGACCCTCAATTCGGTAATACATTGTCGAAGATGGTGTTGTTGCAGGAACTTTTCCTTGGTAGCAACACGCACGGAGATTGGACGATGTCGCCTGGTAACACTGGCTATATGACCAATCTTGATTTGGGCGATATGCCGTTCTTGCGGGTATTCGATGTGCGGCATACGGAACTATTGAGCGTTAACGCATCGAAGTGTCCACGTTTGGAGAAAGTATATGCGGATGGCACAGGGTTATCGACCATAGACCTTGCAGAAACTGCTCCCATTAGTACATTGACGCTGCCCGATACGATGACGGAACTTGTATTGAACAATCTGCCAAACCTGACCTATCCCGGAGGACTTACGCTAGGAGGTGTAGGCAAGGTAGCAAAGATATTCGTAAATGAATGTCCGTATGTGGATGCTATGACACTTTTAGAGCAGATAATTAATGCGAGTGCGATCAGAACTGTACGTATTCCTAATGTAAATGCAACTGCTAGTGTTGATTTGTTACGTTCTATAAAGGATAGTGGAGCAATTGGGCTTGATGCAAACGGGAACGCATACGATGAGAGTGGACAATGTAGTGGTATTACAGGACGTTGGATATTGAGTGAACTTGTAGAAGAGAGTGAAGTAAATGTCCTTACTGCATATTTTCCACAGTTAGAGCTTCATAATTCGCAATTTTCTATTGTGAAAATCAATGATGTTGTGGATAACGATTCATGTGAGAAGTACAGCAATCCTGAAAACAAGACAGGTGAAGACTACGGTAACACATATATTCCTAGTGGGCATACTCTTGCTATAAAGAAAGGTTGCCATGCTTTTAAATGCTCGTTCAACACGAAGAAGAATCAAATGGAAGGTGTACAGTTGAGTGATACAGACTTTAATTATCTGAAAGATGGTAGTAGCTTTGATGTTGCAGATACGGCAGGGGAGGGTTTTGATATATTTTGGCATGCTCCTCACTATTGGTATAAGGGCGTAAATGATTATAAGAACCAAGTGAAGTATTTTATTACTTCTGTTACGGAAAACGAGCCTATTTCGACTGCATTACACAGCAAGAAGGCTAAACTTTCTGAACTTCTGTACAAGGAGAACACTGGAGTGTATGCGAATGATGCTGTTATTGGTGAGGTTATGAGTGAGGATGTTATATCTACAGCTTCTAATACTAACAGCTATAAGATGGACGTAAAAGGTATGAAGCAGGTGAAATGGCCGGGATTGAATCATGCGCGACTAGGTGGTGTATTCACTGATGAAAGTAATTGTGTACTTGGTATATTCATTATGTCCGTAAGTCATACGTATTTTGACTTTTCTATAGGTGAGTGTGTATTCTGCGATGTACCTAGCGGTGCAAAATGGTTCTATTTTACTTCTTTTCGCGACATTGGTAATGTTGAGTGTCTTTCTGTGGATAGTGCCAGCATTGAGGCTCTTGAGCCGGAATGGACTGAACATACAGTAGGTGATAATGACAGTCTTGTAGGTGTTTATCCTATTACTATTGACGGTTTGAAGATGCCACGAAGTCTTTCTGGTGAGGTACGCTCAAAGAAAGGTAATGGTACGTCCACTACATCAGGTGAATGGAAATACGATAGTAGTGGTAATCCTATTGAGATGCCGATTGCTACCCTAAACTACACAGCAAAGGATTTCCAAAATATTTCCCGTTTGAGAGGTGCAGGTTACCAATTACAGGATTATGAACAACACAAAGAGATTAGTAATCTTTGGTGGGCATTAAACGGAACAACCAACGAACAATCTGTAGTCGGTAATGGAGGACATGACGCTATTTTAAATAAGCTGGATTCCATTGGTATGGCAGATAGTAGTAATGCTGGCAATTCTCTTAATTCTATACTTGGTTTGAAGCATTATGTAGGCTGTGATTCAGAGTGGATGGATTATATTGCATTTAATATCCCAAGTTATGAAACATTCTACAAAGCAAGATGTATTGATACTGATAGTTCGTATCCTTCGGATTATATAGCCCATATTTATGATCCTGTGAAAAAGACTGAACGTACAGTGAAATCAGTTGAATCTTCCAATGCAAATTGTGTGGTACGCTTGGTACATGGAGCAAAATGCGATATTTTGCCAAGCAGGGTTCATAATGCAGATACGAGTAAGTATGTTACTCATTATGCGGCTGGTTATTGGATCAATAGTAGCAAAGGCCGTTGTGTTTTGCGGTCTGGCAACTACTCGAGTGCGTACAGCGGTCTCGCTTATGCGTACGCGTGCTATGCATCTTCGCTCTCGAACACGAACTACGGGGCGCGGCTGGCCTTCCGCGGAAAATTCGTAATAATTGAATAGAGCGAAACTCGTTCTTGCGAAAAAAGCGTCAGAGGGAGAGTCGACCAACGGGAGACTGCTCCCTCTCTCTTTTTCTAATGTAGGTTGGGTAATATATTATAGAGCAGCATGAATATTTGTGCCTTAAAATGTTCTATATATGGAACATTTTTTGTATCTTTGCAATGCAATAACAAGGTATGGAATTGAAAGCAAGATTCAAAGTGATAATGTCAAGCGAGGCAGATGCCTTTCTTGATACTTTGCGCCAAGACATTAAAGACAAGATTGTTTATAATGTAGATAAGGTTGCCAATGGATATATGGATAAAGACCTTTTTAAAAAATTGGATGGTACGGATATTTGGGAGTTCCGCACTCTTTATAAAGGTATTCAATATCGTTTGTTGGCTTTTTGGGATACTGATGCGGAAACATTGGTTATTGCTACGCACGGATTCGTCAAAAAGACACAAAAGACCCCAAGTAAAGAGATTAACAAAGCGGAAGCTATTAGAAAATTGTATTTCAACTCAAAAAAATAGTGATATGGAAACGATTAAATTTTATACCCTTGATGAAGTTAAGGATAAGCACATTGGGAAAGTCGGGACACCACATAGGGATAAATATGAGGCTGAATTGCAGTCGTTCCTTATCGGTGAGGCTATTAAGAAAGCCCGGAAATCCCAAAATATGACACAGGAGGAGCTAGCCCAGAAGATTGGTGTTCAGCGTGCACAGGTGTCGAAAATAGAAAGTGGTAGGAATCTGACACTTTCGACTGTTGCGCGTGTATTCAGAGCAATGGGGATGGAGGCCTCTTTAAGTATTGCAGGTTTTGGAAGTATAACTCTTTAAAACATAGTAAGGTGGACAATCCCACGCGCCGTTGTGTTTTGCGGTCTGGCAACAACTCGAATGCGAACAGCGGTCTCGCTTATGCGAACGCGAACAATGCATCTTCGAACTCGAACACGAACTACGGGGCGCGGCTGAAATTCTGTTGGTTAAACTAATCGGAGACTCTATATAAGGTACGAGATTACCACCGATATTCTCCGAGGGATTAGAACCTCGGCAACAGCATAATAATATAATATATATATTTTATGGAAAGCCGGAACATAACATTAACCATATGTGGGGAGTGGCTTGACTTCTCCCCACGAGACCGGAAGGCGGTCTGTAAAATTGATGATTTATTTAAACTGACCGGAAATATACCTCTGGTCAGTTATCCGTTATATAACCTTATACCGGAAATTATATCAGACGAAAATTTGGAACGCTCATTTAAGCGTGTCATGGCGAATCTACGAAATGCAGATGCTCGAAATGGGAACAGGTCTATGCCGAAAACTATCATAGACGGTATCGAATGTTCTCCAAGAATGATTCGTTATGTGACAAATAAAGGAAAAATATTTGAAACGTTGAAAAACCAAATTGGTAATGGTACATTCCGTATCAAGAACCTTAAATCATTTCTTACTGAAGACGGCCCGAAAGTAAGAACAGTACAAGCTCCTTCGGTCATAGAACGCATTGGGAGTAATGCTATTATGGAACCGTTGGAAAATCGACTTTCTTCTTTATTGATAGAAACTACCGCTGCTTCCATACAAGGACGTGGACCGCATGGGTTGTTTCATCAGATACAAGCTGCAATGGCAGAAAATCCTAATCTCAAATATTACTATCAAAGCGACTACAAAGGATATTATGACAGTATTAATCACGAAACTTTAATTTCTATTATTAAAAGATATGTAGGCGATCCTCTTCTTTTGCCCATTCTTGAAAATTTTGTGAAGGCACTCTATCCTGATGGAGAATGTGGTATCAGTAAGGGATTGCGATCGTCTCAATTCCTCGGTAATCTTTATCACAATGATATTGACCACCGGATGATTGATGTGCATGGAGCAAGATATTACTTTCGATTCTGCGATGACATTTTTATTCTTGGAGAAAGTAAACGCGAGTTGTGGAGGTTACGTGACTGCTTGCACATCGAAGCAGATAAGATGGGGCTTACGATAAAATCAAGTGAGAGAGTTGCCCCTATATCTGCTGGTATGGATGCTCTTGGGTATGTAAATTATGGTAGCCATACTCTGTTAAGGAAACGGATAAAAGTAAATGCTGCTAGAAAACTGTCTAAGTTGAAATCCCGAAAGCGTAGACAACAAATAATTGGATCATTTAAGGGTATGGCTTGCCATGCCGATTGCAAGCATCTATTTTATATACTTACAAAAAAGAATATGAAGAAATTTTCAGAAATGGGTGTAACATACACCCCAGCTGACGGAAAGAAACGCTTTCCAGGTAAAGTAACACGATTGAGTGATATAGTAAACATTCCTATTGAAATACATGATTTTGAAACTGGTATAGACACCAAGGAAGGTGAGAACAGATATTTGGTATCATTTCGTAATCCTGCTAAACAAGAATGGGGAAAGTTCTTTACGGCTTCAGCGGAAATGAAGGGAATTTTAGATCAAGTCAGTGACATTGAGGATGGTTTTCCGTTTGAGACAATAATTAAAGGTGAAGTTTTTGACGGAGGTAAACGAAAATATAATTTCACCTAACAGGTAAAAGATAACATACGAATCCGCATCTCATCCGCTACTTTTGTTGAAAATCAAAATTCATAAAGATGGAAAAGATTTACGGCACGAAGCAGCGGCAGGATGGGCTTATACATACAGGCCGAACCAAATGGACATTATTTTATGGCTTTGGAAAGGATGATGAGGCAAGTGAAAGAGGTTGGGAGTACCGACATACATTTGACCACAGTCCAACACTTTCCGAGGTTAAGGAACTTATTATCTCTACTATAAATACTGCCACGCAGGAGAAGATCGTGAACGGCTTTATATGGAATGAAAAGCCGATATACCTATCTGCTGAAAATCAATTGAATTTTGCTGCTATAGAACGTAACAAAAATATTCTATATCCACTTACCCTAAAAATCAATGAACAGGAAGATGGTACTCCCATCTACTACACCTTCGAGAATGTAGATGAATTTATCTCATTCTCCCAGGCAATGAGCCTGTATGTGATAGAAACTGTTCAAAATGGTTGGAAAGAAAAAGACAGTGTGGATTGGACAGTGTTTAATATAAAATAGACAAGAATGAAGAAAAAATTGATTGAATGGCTTGCACAAAGCAACAGGTGGAAACATCTTGTTGGGGGATTTGGTATCGGTATTTGTGCGTTTGATTGGTTTTCTGCAACCTATGCAGGTGTACTTACTGCAGGTGCTTTGGAGTATAAAGACAAGGCATATGGTGGCAATTGGGACTGGATAGATTTCGGCTTAACAGTGGCCGGAACGTGTGTAGGACAATTAGTGAGAACTATCGTATGACGGAAGTGCAACATGTAACGGAGGTGGCTAAAGGCATTAGTGACTATGGCATGATGGCTGTGAGTGCTGCATTTTTTCTTTTGCTTTCAGCAGCTATGATGATAGCACTATTCAAATGGTTTAAGAGTATGATAAACCGCCTTCTGGAACAACAGGAGTGTTTGAATCAATTGCTTGATACAGTACAAGACAATGTGAGTTTGCAACGAAACTTAATGGAAAGACTTCAACCTGAAACCTTACTGCGTATCCGGAATTTGACGGGTTTCGCTTTTGACCTTAGTATCGAACAGGTTTGTAGGTTGATAAAGCGGGTTCGAATAGAGAATCACATAGCTGATCGTGAAGCAACTGTAAACAAAATACGGAAATCACTTCAAGTAATCCATGATGATCGAAAGAGTCGCTTTGACCCTTTTATATATCATGGAAAACCTCTGTCGGAATATTGTAATGAGAATTGGGTGGAAGATGTGGTGAGTGTAGTTGAAAGTGAAATCTATAATGAGGATGGAGAAAATAATGCACGCGCCTATACCAATGTGAAACTTGCATACGACAATATAAAAACGGACTTTTATCAACGCTTAAATAGTTAATTATGAAAATATTAATAGATAATGGACACGGGGAAAATACACCGGGCAAACGTTCTCCTGATGGGAAATTACGAGAATACCTTTATGCACGCGAGATTGCAGAATCTGTGGAACGAGCCTTGCGTGCGAAAGGATATGATGTAGAGCGTATTGTGCATGAGACAGTAGATGTGCCATTGGCAGAACGAGCAAGACGTGTGAATGAAATTTGTGCACGGTATGGGGCAACAAATGTATTACTTGTTTCTATTCATTGCAATGCTGCGGGAAACGGCGAATGGATGAGTGCAAGAGGTTGGTCGGCATACACTTCAAAAGGTAAAACAAAATCGGATGAATTGGCCACTATGTTATACGAGGAAGCCGAACAGAATTTTGCCGGACAAAAAATCCGTAGGGATAATTCGGACGGAGATCCAGATTGGGAAGAGAACTTCTACATTTTAGTAAAAACCAAATGTCCGGCTGTTCTTACAGAAAACTTTTTTCAGGATAATAAAGAAGATGTGGCTTTCCTCAACTCAGATGAGGGGAAGCAAGCTATCATTAAAACTCATGTAAATGCAATAATCAAATACGTCACCAAGTATGGGAAAACTTAAGAATATTGCAGTAGTGTTGTTTATGATTGTATTTCTTGCTTCGTTGTTTATGAATGTAGTACATTTTGCAAGTAGGCAACAGAAAACAAGAGATACAACAAGAACAACCTATGTTGATACAATACCATTTTATAAGCCCATTCCTAAAGACAGCTTTGTTATTCGATATGTTACTGAACGTCTTCCTACAGTCTCGAAATTGCCAGAAAACGTACAAAAATTGCCTGAAAGCGTATCAGAATTTCCGAAAATCGTGAAAAATTTCCATGAATCTGTATCAGAGGATAGTGTAGATGTGATTATTCCTATTACCAAAAAGGTATACAAGGATAGTTTATATACGGCATACGTAAGCGGATATAACCCGAAACTTGACAGCTTGGTATTACATTCGCAACATGAAGTGGTAACCATTAACGACTGCTATCCTAGGTCGAGGAAGAAACGTTGGAGTGTTGGTGTTCAAATTGGATATGGAATAGCATTAAGAGGGGTGCCGGAATTTACACCATATATTGGAGTTGGTGTATCATGTAATCTATTCAATTTTTAATTATGACAGATATTGCTTTAACCGTCAATAAAGAAAGTGTATATGAAGAAGTGGCACAGACCACAGCTTATACCGGGGCTAAGATGGACAACGAACTCGCATACAACCGTATTTTCACAACGGATGAGGATAAGAGTATGCTAGAGCGTTTTTGGAATGAAAGCAAAAACACTGCTTGTAATAGCTTGAAAAAAATACTTCTTAACGAAGTCGAAAGTGAGGGGATATATCAGCTTTCGTTGGGGTTATCAAGTTCGTTTGATGAAGCTTTAACAGAAAGTATGGAACGTAGTCTGTTCTCGTTTTTTGTTATGAATATTACGGCAAAGTGGTACACATTTACCAATAAAGAAGAAGCAACCGGATATGCAACGGAAGCGGCTACCTATATGGAGGACGTCATGCGTAAGGCATTTTTTAAAAAACGTCCTATACGTCCTACGTACAATTGAATTATTTTTAATCTTTATTTATTATGGCAGAAAACAAGAAAACATTGACAGTGACCCAACAGGTTAAAGAGCTTGTTTATGATATTCAGAACAAGGCATACTTGACCGGGCAGGCGCGTGAGGCAGAGGGTAAAAAGAATTATGAAGCCGCCTCTAATATGCAAGCGAGTGATGATGAGGAAAACAGCTATCAAATCCGTCGTTCATTGGCAAATGCGTTTTCATCTTTGAAGAGTCTGCTTGGAGAGTATCTTTCAGAAGACAAAAGTACAAGCAACAATCTGATTGCAAAAGAAATTGATGATAATGGTGTACTAGAACTTGCATTCGAGTTGCCGAGTAACTATAACAACTCTTCGGCTGATGCGTTGGGCAATGGTATTCATGCCTACCTTGTAGATATGGCTTTGGGAGATTGGTTTGCCATTACCAACCCGGAAGATGCAGCTTCATACGTACAGCATTCGGCGATAAGTTTAGAGAATGTAAAGCGTGCGCTTTATAAACGTAGCCGACCTGAAAGACCGACTTATTCTTAATGTATTCTCATGGGATATTGTTGTAAGAAACTCCAGCAGACAAAAACAGTAACGCTGACATTCAAACGTTCAGAGTTACTCTATGACGTAGAGAACTACTCCTTTGTGGAAGGTGATATTATGGAAACGGAGAATGAACATGCCCGGCATCAGGTGTTTGACATTGGACAAAGTGGTAATGTGAACCGGGTTACACGTGTACTCAATCTTACCCATGCAGAATGTGTGGAAATGCTATATCCATATACCAAAGAGGAAATCTCGGACGAACAGGAAGCTCTTGATGATATTCTTGTAGCTCCCGAAGAATATCATATTGTACTCACTTTACCGGAAGATTTTTCTTTATCTACGGTGAAGCTACTAAAACATCTGATACACGAGTATCTTATCTGTAAGGTACTTGCAGATTGGATGAGTATAACGAATCCAAGTAGTAAGGCTAATTGGGAGGAGAAGATAATGAGTATCAGAGCTAAGATACAGACATCGCTAATGTCGAGAAAAGGCAAAATAAAACGAAAGTTGAAACCTTTCTGATAAAAGGAAGAGCCGGAGTGCATCACGCATTCCGGCTCTTTTGCTAACAATCTTTCTTAACCTTAATATGAAAAAAACTAACCTATGTAAGTTATCTTGGTTTATTAAGCATACGGGGGGTGAATTGGACGGTAAACCCCAACAAACTTTCAGATTTGTCTAGTTTGCATATTAGTACAAGTCGGAATGCTTTGTATGGTGTGCCATGGAAACCTCGCATATATTTATCGGTACTACTCCATACTGCATGCCAGTTGAATAAATCATTTGAACCATACAGAACTTGTGAGACATGGCTACTCTTGAAATATCCGCGTTGTATGATGGTGTCTATCGTTTTGAACATGTTTGGATCATCTATTTTGAACGGACGAGTGACAGCTAATGCAGTAATAGGTTCTATTGTGTTATCAGGCTGTGAGAAATTAACGAGATCATTATCTGAAGTCATAGCGAGTGCATCAGGATAGGAGTTTAAACCACTCATGATGTTACTATGCATCATTCCCCATTGCTTACTATCCATTGAATATAAGTAGGCATAGGTACATGATGGGTTGTGAATGATGATACGTTGGTGTATATAGTCGTAAATCATCCTACATGTTTTTAGAAATTCGCGGAAAGTTAGAAATTGAAACTCTGTTGAATTAAATCTTGTATTATTAACCAATTTATTCAAATGGGGTAAAGAATTGATAGAGAAAGCCAATTCACTGTCCAAAATATCCGAAATACATTGGCTTGTAGAACCGCTAATAAGCATAATACCACGGTCAGTCGCAAATAGTACAGCATTATCAATCTGGGTTATACTATCGGAATTAATACACACATCACGTGTGATAGGCTGGCGGGCAGAGTAGGAACCGGTAGAAGAAACCTCGAGGGCCCAAATTCCATCAGTAGAGAAACAGTAAAGAGGAAATTGACCAAATTGGCCTTGTGATAAAGCCTTTGCGGCTGAACTGAGTCCAATGATTGTACCTGTTCCAACAGTGCAGACTCCGAGAGCGGGAAATGAAAAAGGATCGTTTACATCAGAAGTATATATTTTATTTGGATATGGGATTCCGATTTCTGTATCAGTAATGAGGCTCATATCGGGGGTACTAGAGAAACTCGTGTTGATACTTCCGTATACTCCGTTAAGTGTTTCATGTTTATGTAATTTGCTATATGAATAGGATTTTACTCCATTGTTATCTATACGCTCAATAATAAGCTCTTTTGCATTGATGTTGGGATAAAAGAAGTATGAATCAACGATATTCATTGGTATACCGGAAAGAAACTGTACCATAACTTTTCGTTTCTCGGCTTCAATGAAGATGTATGCTTTATAAGAATATGTTTTCTCAACGGCTTTTTTAGTTTCGTTATCATACTCTCCATTAGCATATTGAAAACAAGATTCAAGTGGGAATGTCGGAGGGATAATAGTTACTCCGGTCAGATTTAGACGTGCGTTGTATGGAAATGCATGTTTTGCGACAATTGTTCCCATTAAATTGCTGTCACCCTCCATTACTTCTTTTGCCTCAAGTGAATTGAGAGCACCATTTTCAATAGAAACAATGTTCTCACCCGATTGTATTTTTTTTACGTCAATGGAAGAGATAAGGTAGAAAGGTAATGAAGAGTCATCATCTACGAGTGATTTACCTGACATTCCAAAGAAAAGTTGATTGGAATTGATTGATTCACTTGCATTATGACATCGATATATTAATTTACCGTTGATATTCTCATTACCGGAGTTAGCGCAATAACTTAAAAATGCGGACGAACCACCCATTGGTCCCAAATAGGCATATGGGGAGATTGATTTGCACATACTGTCCTGATCAACAGTATAGAGTGGGGGAGTGATAAATATATCAATACTCTTAACCAACTCCCCCCATTCGGCTACAGATTCTTTCACTTCATCGAAATTTGTTATCTCGTAATATAATTTTGATGCAACATGCGATACAACCATATTGAATTTGGTGTATAGACCATTGTTAACTTCATAACCTGTATAATGTATGAGATAAGGTATGCCATATGATGGGTAGACTTTTACTGGAGATGAAATGTAGTTGAGGGTTCCGTCATACATACGGTAGGCATATCTTATCATGAATGGGTATTGGAATAATCCTGCTGTTTTGGCATCGGCGGTATATTTATTGGTAAATGCCAATACAGTATCTCTTACAGCTTGGCTGGCTTCTATTGAGAGAATAAGTGAATTAAGAATAATAGACGGAGTAAATCCGGGGAAACTTGCAGATAACATATCCGAGTTTCCCATAGATGCTCTTAGTCGGAAAGAGAGCGATGGAAATACCGGGTTACTTCCCATGAGTACATATGTTCCTGACTTGTAGAGGGCATAAATTATGCCCTCAGATGTGAGTATGATTAATGTGTTTCCAAGTGATGTTACCTGATAGAGTTCTCCAGAAATAGATACTATATCTTCGGGCTGCTTATCAGTGTCGTTAGAGGATAACCATTGTAAGGCGGCGGATTCTGTATCGTAAATTATGTAATGTTTATATACCGAGATGTTGTGTATGTATATCACTTTTTTTCCTTGTGGGAGAGTAAATAAACATTGAGGCTTTTGAATGCCTTTTAATACTCCATCTTCAGGAATAAGATTCATTGCAACTGACAAGTCACCATCTGCACATTCGTAATCTGATGGATTGGCAGAATATCCATTGTACTTAATCTCTTTTATCATATTACAAAAGGTATTTAGTGATAATTGGTAATAGTTTACCGTATTCGTTTTCTGTTGGTTCTCCTACACATAATCTTGCTTTAGCTGTTGCTTTACATTCTTGGAGAATTGCTGTACAAAGTCTGCTTGATGAAGTTCTGAAGTGATTTCCTGCCTTATTCGTTGGGAATACCATCGCTTCATGCCTCCCGTTTGGTGAACGAAGTCTAACGTAAAGGTAAAATTCATCTTGGTCAATCATTATGTCCAAAACATCTCCGCGTGAGAGCTGGAGATGTTTTGCGACGCGAGCACTAATATCTATCCTTCCTGATGCGTAAAAGGTGATATCAGCTTTTCGGGTGTTTCCTAATATACTTTGCATTTGGCTTGTCGAATTTATAATAAGTTTTTCCTTGTGGAGTTTTCTGAATTGATACGGACAATTTTACTCGACAGTTATCGGATAGTCCATATTCATAAAGGATGCGGCCGACTGACGGACAGAGCGTTTCAAATCCTATACATTTATACTTGTCGTTGTATTGAATATCGCACATTTGGGTTGCTTGTTCAATAACTGGATTGATTATGAATCCGAATGTATCGTCTCCAGAAATACGGAAAACGAATACACGCGCTGCATCACTCTTCCTGGCATTATTCTTGATATGCAAGAACAAGCGTTTGGAAAGCGTTATCGAGTTGTCGGCAGGGTCGGCAATCACATAATACAGAAGTGATTGCCACCATAATTTTAACTTACTGATAATCATAGTACGAAAGTATGATGAATGATTAGCTTTTGTAGTTTAACTTTTTACTGACGCATTGAGATGTACTCGACGAGAACGAAAGGTAACTGTTTCGACAAAAGTAAACGATAAGGTTGTTTCGATTTCCAATCGATGCCGGTTAGCGGCTTCTTTTGTTGCAAAAATGTAAGAACAGATTTCTTGTTTGGTTGTACCTTTGGTAGCTACAATATTGGCATAATATTTGCGTCCGAAGAGGAACGCAATGATTTCTTTTAATACTGTTGAATTCATAATCTATTGGTTTTAATCTGTGAATAAATTCTTTTGTTCCGGTTGTTTGGGAGGAGGGATGATGCTATTAACACGTTCAATCTCCCGGTCAATCTCGGCTTCGAGTGCTTTGCAAATTCGTAAATTAGCTTGAGTACGACATTTGAAATATTCTTTTTGTGCTTTGCGCATCTGGACAACTTTGGTAAAGAGTGTTTTTGCATCCATTATTTCTTATATTTGTATTGTTCTTTAAACATCGAATCCGCTTCCTGAAATTGTTTTGTAAAGCGGTTTTCTTTATATTCTCTCTTAAAAGTCACATATGGGACTTTCTTTGTGCTACATCCTCCTGTTAGAGC
The DNA here is from genome assembly GCF_900130125.1 of Bacteroides congonensis. Lineage (GTDB taxonomy): Bacteria > Bacteroidota > Bacteroidia > Bacteroidales > Bacteroidaceae > Bacteroides > Bacteroides congonensis. The sequence continues at coordinate 758,451 of NZ_FQXY01000009.1, read as the reverse complement.
AAGAATAACACATACTAGTAGTATTTTTTTCATTTCTGTCTTTTATTGAACTATTCTACAAATACATTCGATTAGCAACATGAAAAAGGTAACGGCAAAAAGATATTTCCAAAATCTAATTTTCTTTTTAATTCTTTCTTCATGCTTTCTATACATCTTGTCAAAAAGTGTTTGACAATCCTCTTTGTAATGCTTAAACCTATCTTCTACATAGCCTGCAATATCATCAACGATTGCATACTTTATCCTTTCTGGAACAGACATCGGATAACCCCTTTCCCCATAATTCAATTCAGTTATAACGCTATGCCCTACAAGCTCCTCAACACCTCTTATTCTAAATTCCAGTTTGATAGGATTCATACCATCATTGAGATAGTTCCTGAATTTCTTTTCGGCAAGTTTTTCTATTTTCTCACCATTCATTTTTGCCATTCGTTCCATTTTAAGAAAATATGCTTCATCCACGACATAGGCGGTTGAATCAAATTTATATCTAAACTTTATTTCGCTCATTTTTTTATTCGTTATGAGAGTTAATACTTCTTCCCATGCATCTTTTCACAGAGTTCGTTATACTTCATTTTCTGCTCGATGTGCCAAAGCAGGTCTATATCTAAGTGCTTGGCAAGCCCGAAGATTGATAGTATCATATCATTCACGGCTGTAGGAAAATCAAATATTCCGTCATATCTAACAGGAAGTGTAGAGATGGAATAGATTGATTCGGTGAAAGTTTCGTCTTTACAGGCTTCTGCCATATCTTCAATACAGTCATCAATATCTCCGTTGGCAAGTTCAAGGCTTATCCCTCGAAGTCCTGCAAGGTCAAGCAAGCGGATAACAGCATCAGCTAACTCTTCCTCTATTGCCCCTTTGATTGTTTCATTGTATGCAACTTCGTAACCACGCTCTTTGGGAATGTCAGGGTCTAACCCTTGACAAATACGACTGGTTGAGATTTTCTTCTCGAACCAATCAACATTAGCACGCTTTCCCCTTCTATCAGCTTCCACAGCTTCCATTAGTTCGGATATTACAAGGCAAAGACAGTGCTCGTTACTCAATTCTTGATCGTGGAAGCCGTGTTCACAAGCGGTTTTATATGCCTTATCACGGAGGACGTTCAAATCTATTTTACTCATATCTAATCAGTTATTAGTTAACTTTCTGCCATCCAATCTTAAATATGTTAGCTTTAAGGCGGACTTCAACATCTACCTTGTTTAATATATAGCCTTTAGAATCTACATACTCTCCATCTATGATATATAGATATTGAGTACCCATTGCTGGAAGATATTTATGGGTTAATTTAGCACCACTTTGCATGGCTTTTATTGCTTCTTCTATATTCATATCTATTCTTGTTTTACGCTATTCAACTTTTACTTTAAATGGAAGAGGATAACCGCCAATCAAACGATTGTAGATATCTTCCCAGCAGTACGGCATATTGGCATTATTTGCCAATTCCTTTGCTATCTCTTGTAATCTTTCTTTGCTCATAGCTATTCTGATTTGAATTAATACACTCCATGCAGTCTGTTATCATAGAATGACATAATTTTCTTCTTTCTTTCTCTTTGTTTAAATATAATATTCCTTATTGTCACTTTTAGAAATCCTCTGAATGTACCGACGGCCCGTTCTTTTAACAGTATTCCGTTCGAAAGAATGGAACGGGCAGCGCTCCATAACTCTTCCGCTTCATGACGTCCGATTCCAAATTTATGATACACATAACTAATTATTTCTTCTTTATAGGTTTCTATCCGGTGGAAAAGGACAGATGAGTCTCCTGTTTCCCATACGGAAATAATAGTTTGCATATCCCTGTATGCATCCAGTTGCAACATTTTAACATCACCACTCTCTATTTTTTTTCTATTCGTTCTGATCTCTTCGAGAAATTCGTTCCTGCTAAAAATCCGAAGTTCATTCAAGGTGGTTCCTCTTACACAAATACCATCCAACTTGCACCGGTCTATCCCGTTGAAAGTAGAATACATCAATTTCCCTATTGAAATATTCAAATTTTCTCCTCTGCGTTTATGTATCTGAACCATAGTATTTCTGGCTAGCTTCAAAATAATTTCATGACCATTCTTCAGTACATGTTTCACACGCCCCAAACTACTCACATAATACCCGGGGAATCCTACTATCTCTTTCCAAATTTCATTCATCTTTATTCTTGTTTTACTATAATTCTATGCTGCTACTTTTCTCAATTCGCGTAGTTTCTTGCTGACAGCTTCACAAAGAACTCGCGCCATTGTAACCTCTACGGCATTTCCTATGAATTTCTTTTGGTCGGCTTGTGTTCCGATTAACACATAGTTTTCTGGAAACCCCATAATACGCTTTAGCTCTGGTATGCGTAGCATCCGCATTTTAATATCAACTATCCCGTATAAGCCCATGAACTCTTTTATTTTTTTGGTCATAGGACTGTCGGTATCATAAATCTCGATTGCTACACGTCCGGTTTCGGTTGCGACCAAATAAGGTGGCATTTTATCCATACGTGCTATAAGAGTAAAACATGGGTTATCAATGGAACCACCTGCACTATTAAATTGAGGGTTCATTAGGTAGTGCCACTTTCTATTTGCAGTGACTGTTTGTGCGGGCTCTTCTATGCTACTACCAACGTTGGAGAAGTTTGTATTCATAATCCACGGTTTGCAACTAACAAGATTGTACTTAGGATTGGCAGTAATACATCCAAGCGGCTTTTCTGTAGATGAAGGTTTGCTGTTTCCATATTGCTGGTCTATGAAATATGGAGAAACGAGAGAGAATCGATCCTTCGTTGTTACGGTTGCAGACGGTTCATTTATTGAGCGGTTAAATCCGTTACCGTAATGAGCTGATACAAACGCATGATGGTCTTTGCATGTAATTGTTCCGGCTGGTTCATTAATAGAAACATTCTTGCTTTCGGGGTGTCCACTGAACTGTTTTGAAAGAAAGCATACCTGCGCAACTCCCAGTCTGTTTTGCGTAGCTACTACCGGGCATGGTTCATCAATCCCAGGGGCATTATATTTCCCAGTTCGGCTCATGGAATTATATTTGATAAGAAAAGCATCTTTGCCCCCGGCTACAAATTTTATCAGGCCGGCATAGATACGTTCCATTGTCTTTTCAGCAAGTGGCTTCTCACGAAAAATACTTGTTCCTTCATCGGAAAAATCCAATATCTCTTTAACCGGGCGCCACTTTTCCAAACGACCAAACATATCTTGTTTACCGTTTTTACAGTGAGTAGGTTGCGGAAATACTATCGGTAATCCATTTTTAGCAAATATACCAAAGAAGCGTTTTCGAGTAGTATATGCACCATAGTCGGCAGCATTGAGAATACGGAAATCAAAGTTGTAGCCATACTTTCTTACGTTGCGTACCCATCTTTGATATAACCTACCTTTATCCATGCTGATAGGCTTTCCGTTTTCGTCCATATCACCCCATGACATAAACTCCTCAACATTTTCAATCTGGATATAATCTGGATTAACAGCTTCAATATAACGAAAAAGATGTTCTGCCAGTGTCCGACTGTCAGCATCACGTGGCTGTCCGCCTTTTGCTTTGCTAAAATTAGTACACTCCAAAGAAGCCCAAAGAACTAAGTGGGCGTCTGGATATAGTTGTTTCATTCGTTGTACGTGCGCTACTAGAGCTGATAGTTCCAGTGTGCGTATATCTTCAGTGAAATGCATTGCCTCCGGGTGATTGGCTGCATGACTAGCGATCGCATTAGTATCGTGATTTACGCAAGCGATAATCTTTGCGCACTGTTCACCATTTATTCTCGCTGATTCTACTCCAGTGGACGTTCCTCCGGCACCACAAAATAGATCGACGTATAGTAGATTTATATTATTCATTTTAGATTTTGTTTATTAATACTCATTTGACATTCTCTCAACTTTTTGAGCAGGAATCTGCCGGGCTGGTTGATACCGCCTTTTTTAATTTCGGCAATCAGCTTTTTACATTCTTCGAACAGTATCGGGTCTTGGATATATAGGCGAACTGAATCAGCATCGGATTTTGTCAGGTTCATTAGCAGAAAAACATACACAAAGTAGTTTTCATGAGACATTACCCTTATTTGTCCTTCACGCTCCATTCTCTGTAGATTTTGGATGATTATATAGAAGTCACACATTGAGGGATTGTCTAGCCATTGTTTGATGAGCCCCGTGCCGATAGATGATTCTTTACCGTTTTCGGCAAGGCGCATAGCTTCCCATACGTCATTTTCTGTTATGCCCGGTTTACCACGCAATTCTGACTTAATATCAAAATATTTTTCAGAAGAAGGAGACGAAGTTATTCTTCCTCCTCTGTCCGACGAAACGCCCCCGTTAGGGGGAGTTTGAGGAGGTATTTTCTTTTCTTTTATTTCCTTTTCTTTTATTTGTGTACTTTCTGCGGAGTTTTTGGGCTTTTCTTCGGAAGAAATGCGTTTATCTTCGGAAGAAATAAGGTTAAACTCTGAAAATTCACACTTTCTTCTGCAATCATCACATATTCGTTTATAGCGTTCTTGTATTCCGATTGAAGTGAGAACTTTTTCCTTATCAAAGAGTTCTTTAGAAAACAACCCTAATGCCAGGCAACATCTGACGACCTCCTGTATATACGCTTCTTCAAAACCGGTTTGTTCCGATAATATGAAGGGCAACTCTTCGTCCCACAACATGTAATACCCATTTTTATAGATAAGACAAAGCAGGAGAGCATATACAGTGACGGCCTTGCCACGCTGGTACTTGATCAGTTTCCTTATTTTTATGTCCTGAAAAAAGTCAACGTCAAAAGGAAAATAGTCGAGCCCTTTTTTTACATTTCGTCCCATATCATTCTGTATTTTTTAGATAATCATCCACTTCACGAATGAAATCATCCAGCGAACGGCACACAACATATTTGTATTCTCCGTTTTCACAAATTATCTTTTGCCATTCTTTCTGTGAGTCAGATTGCCGACCAACAGGAGTTTTCATTTCAATGAGCAGCGCACCATAATCACGATTGCTTTTCAACAGAATCAAATCGGATACACCGGCTGTTACACCCTCATCTTTCAATTTACCACCTGTAACAGTATCGCGTCTTCCTCCGTTCGGCACTGCAAACAACCGGCCTTTCAACTTCGGATGCTTCAAATTGAAGTATTTTACACAAGCGCATTGTATGCGGTGTTCCTCATCGTTATGTTTTTGCTTCTTTTTTTGTTTTCTTTCCTTTGAGAGCATCTCTTCCAATGTCATGGCTGTTTTCATTTTTAGGTGTAACAATAGTGTCCTTGCCAGTTTTGTCGACTACGACTTTCTTTCCTCCAACTGTTATTGTTGTCTTACAACCTTCAGGAAGTGATTGGATGAAGTTGCGTACAATAGGGGAGTTGGCATTTTCGCTGATGGTATCTGTAATGGATTCTTCGGCAGAATACGGGTAAACATCCATGATAGCGGTTTCGGAAACAGATGCAATTTGATAATCTGCCATTGTTCCCTTCATGCCTTCGTCCAGTTTCTTCACTGCGTCACGTAAGTCGGCAGCCTGTACCAATACTTGTGTGGAAGTCTTTTTTTCCGCACCGCTTTTATCATCCAGTGTGATAAAAAATAGTTTGCATTTGAACCAGCGGTCGGCACTCGCTTCGTCGCTAGGGAAGAGTTCACTATAGTTGGCACGTTTAATGTCTGATATAGTAAATTCTCCAGAGATAAATGGGGTCATTTCTTCGATGATCCGTGCTTCGGCCTCTGTAAAGCTAAGTGCATCGACAAGATAAGGTTCTGTAACTTTCTTGTTCATTCCATTTTCCATTACTCTTTCGTAACGGATTTTACATTCAAACCATGTGTGCATCATAAATTCATTCGAGCTTTAAGTTGTTTACTAATGATGAGCTTGGCAGAGCGTTGAGCTGGAATAACAACTGTTGTTCCCTTGCTAATATTCCGTGCTTTCTTTCTTTTGGAGGTGTGTGCCTTAATTGTGGCAAAACCACGGATATAAACACTCTCACCTTTACAAAGAGAATTTTCAATAGCATCAAAAACGCAATCTACGGCTTGAATAGCTTGTGAACGACTAATAGTCGTATTGTTGATGACGTGTTCAACGATTTCAATTTTCTTCATTGTTGTATTTTTATTAAAATGGTAAATCACTTCCGTTAGGTCTACAATCCTCAATTTTGTACTGAGTATCTTCAATTGATTTTATTGTACATAAAACGTATGCTTTCTTCTTAAGAAGAGTAGCAAGTCTTTTCGCTTCATTTTCGGCGCTTTCCAAATTCTCATGTTTGTAGGTAGGAGTGGCGCATCCTTCTACAAATACCATATAAAATTCATCCATAGCTCTATTTAGTTATTTATAAATAGCCCGCATTTCCCGTTAATTTGGTTTTCCTCTGCTACTGTTTCGACCTTGTAACTCGTACTGCCAACGCAAGCAAGACTAACGAGGATAGATGGTATCTTAATGTTTGTCGATGTTGGCCATCTGTTCCATTCCAAACTTACTGATTACTACAAGGTGTTTACGGGCTATTTTATTTTACTTCTATTCTAATTGTTTTAAATAATATTTGCACTTGAATCCTTTTCGTGGTGAAAAGTCGGCAAAATCACAAGATTTAAATATTTGATGTTTGTTAGCCCACTGTGCAATATCCTTTTCGTATAATGTTGGTTTGCGATCATTATTAAAGTCTCGGTATGGTTGTACAAAAGGTGAGATTCCCAACTCCTTAAGTCGGTTTAACCGATACATATCTTGTTCAATTGTTGAGTTAAAGCCGACTAGAACATAGCAAGACAAATTACGAGGTTTGATATATTTAGTCACTTCTTTTAGCTTTTCAGTAAGGTCAATATCCGGTAAATCCCAAGCAATGTGGATTCTTCTTTTCAATTTCAACTTACTCAAGTAAAATGCTTGCTCCTCATTCATGATCCTGACATCAACACCATGGAAATTAACCATTTGTCCAGCTTTTATAAGATAGTCAATAGCTTCTTTCCATCTCGGGTTTGCAAAGAAGTTGTTGTCTAATACTTCTATCCATTCTCCCTTGGGATTCAGGTCTACAGGGTGGACGGACCGGATGTAGCCCTCTTTTTCCCGAACCAGACAAAATGGGCATTTCCGGATACAGCCTCTTGAAAAGAACTGAATAGAAAAATGATATTGTGGATAAATGGAATAATCCATGAGTGTGCTACAAGATATTTCAAATGGAAGCTTCTTATGAATATCATAACCGGTTCCCCCTTTTTCGATAATATCAGCTTGTAATGTCATATAATTAAAGTCTGGAGTGAAAGTAAACACTTTGCTCGCTAGAACTTTATCATATCTGTTGAAAGGAGTAGCCCATTCTACTTGATCGCCTTTTGCCTTATGGTATGCAGAGGCACGCATAAGAGCGAAGTTTGGAAAGTTATGACCGTCAACGTCTATTAATCCAATGTTCATTACCTATTGTTTTAAATTATTATTCACCCAGCATCGTATTATACATCGCACGCTTCAAATCCGGGCGCCAGGCAAGACAAGACTCTTGTGGATCGCAGAAGGTGTCAATCAGACATTCGGCGGCGGTAACAACGCGCTGCCAGTTGCTGCATCCGCATAATCTCATTCTGCGTTTAATAAACTCGTATAAGACAAGACGGTTGTCCACTTCATCCTCATCACAGTATTCTTCCTCGGCTATTTCTTTACGGATGGCAAGAAGTTCCAGTTTATCCTCGTTGTCATCATCCCACTCTGTCCAGCTTTCCTCATTACTCCACCTATTGTTGAAGAGTTCCTCCATCGGAGAAAGCAGATTGTATACTTTCTCAAAGTCATTCTTGGATGCTTTTGCTATTGTTATTTGATGTGTTGCCATATTATTTTTATTCTTGATTTGAATCGGTAGATAGAAGTAAGACGATAGCTGCAATGGCAAAAGTCATTCCTAAGATGGCATACGTATATGACTTAGATGATTTGGATTCTAAGGCAAAATGAAAGTTCAAAGCAAAAAGGATGACATTTAAAACCACAAATATTATATCGAAATAGATTCTCATATTACTTTATTTACTGGTTACTACTAATTTTTTATTCAGTTTTTTTATTAGTTGTCTTATTACCCATGCGCGACATACATTACGTTGCCCGGGGTGATTGTCATACATTATTGCAGCGTCATCAAGATATTTGATAATTTTCTGCATGTCTGTTTTGCATACTTCCATTATCCCGATGCTGTTAAGAATGATTTGACCAGTTCATTGAAATACATTTCATCGGTCGGAATATCATCGTCAGAGTTCATAATCTCGGAAGCGATGGATTTCTTACGGTGAATAAGGGAGTATATCGTATGGTCGATTGTACCACGACCAAGCAGATAATAACAGGTTACATTGTCCTTTTGTCCTATACGGTGCGCACGGTCTTCACATTGACAGCAATCTGCATATGTCCATGCAAGTTCAATGAAAGCAACATTTGAAGAAGCTGTGAGTGTGAGGCCAACGCCGGCTGCTTTAATGGAACAGATGATGAGTTGCACATTGGGGTTGTTCTGGAAAGCATCCACGGAAGCCTGTTTGTTTATTGCGCTATCACGCCCTGTAACTGTGACGGCTTTCGGAAATACCTTTTGCAGTTCATCTACAATCTCATGAAGCGAGCAGAACACAATCAGTTTTTTGCCACTGTCAAGGAATGTCTTGATAAAGTCAACAGCTTGTGCAATTTTCCCTTTGGTAGCTAAGGAACGAAGTGTCATGAACTTCACAAGTGCTTCCATACGCATCTTGCGGCGTATTTCCCAATCTGTACATTCTGTATATTCTTGTAGGTATGTAGCGAGATCGGAAGCTGCAAGATTGTATTCGGCACTGTTGGATATATCGACATACAGGTCTACTCGTGTTTTGTCAGGTAGCTGGGGAAGTACCTTTGCTTTTTCACGGCGTATCATGCAAGTATCATAGAGTTGCCGAGATAGTTCGGAAAGTGGTACAGCCGGTTCCGCATCCTTGTCTTTCGGGTCAGTGCAATAGTCAGCTATGAATTTTCCGCGACCGCCAAAGTCGTTTAATCTGTTCATGATAGAAAGTTGCGCTATCAAATCCTCCGGACGGTTGACAACGGGGGTACCTGACAGGAGTATTATCCATTCCTTGCCAACAGACAAACCTTTGGTAAAGATTGTTTGCTGTGCAGACGGGTCTTTCACACGATGGCTTTCGTCGATGATGATTGATTTGAACATCTGTATTTGAGGACAGAATACAACATCTTTGAGACGGAACTGCTTACTTTCCGCTTTGATGTCCCAAACAAAATATTTGCGCAAACTTTCGTAATTTACCACTGCTACCTGATGCACTCCCATAGATAACAAGTAATTCCATGTTGTACGTACAGCATTGTCAAGAACGACCGCAGATTTATCCGTGAATTTCTCGAACTCGCGTTGCCAGTTGATTTTGAGCGAGGACGGGCAGATAACAAGACAAGGATATGCATTGGCTGTATCAACAATGCCGATACTTTGCAATGTCTTTCCTAATCCCGGTTCGTCACCGATAATAAGACGGCGGTGTTCCAGTCCATAAACTATACCTTCACGTTGATAGTCGTATGGTTCAACGCGCAGATGATGTTTGAGTCCGTTCATTGTTGTATTTCCAACCATTAAGTTCATAAACACGTTTCTTTGCTTTCTCACGATCGTAGAAGATTGGCTCACTAAGTACCGGAGAGGCTGACTGAAAGCTATCTGTTACCTCTGTATAGCGGTATATGCGGAATCCTCGTCCGTGTGGAGTGTAATGATATTGTCCTACCTGTGGTTTCATTTGAATTCTTCTATTTCTGTGATTAAATCATCTTTGTCAATGCCTTTGATATACTTATTGAGGACAAGGTCAATGCATTGGTTATAGAATTTCTCAAATTCGTGTTGTTCCATGGCGGCAAACGATATACTGAGATACTCTATTTCATGTTCACCATATTCATTGAGAGTATTAGTGAAGTAGCCAAGGTCACGTTTGAATCGGCGAAGCATATCCTGTTCATTATGTATGTGCCACTTCTCGACTAATGGCAGGGGCAAATTGTCGAAAGTAAGGCGTACCAAAGCGAAAAACTTTTTGTGGTGCTCATAATTGCGTGGATTGCTTACCTTACACTTGACTACATTACCAATCTTCAAGTGTTTCTTTAGTTCGAGGTCTGTATTATATAGAGGAACTAATCCATATTGAGTTACTTTGCAATATATGTCCATTGTTAATTGTCTTGTGGAGTTAAACACCAGTATTGGAAAGCCAATTCTTCATATTTCTCGCGTCCACGGTTGTAGACCTTATCATCCCGATTGATGAACTTCTTGAATACTTTGCAGTTCTTTTTGCTGATAGCATAAATGAAATCACGGTCGGAACCTGCAATGTCCATATACCAAGCACGACTCCTGTCCCAATCGAAGAAGTCAATCGCTTCTTCAAACTGTTGCTGTGTTGAGGCAAATGTGGTTTTAAGATCACCGCCAAAAAGGCCGAGCCACCAATCCCACTTACATCGTGTATCAAGCGAAAAGGGGAAACCACAATAAGTAAATTGTTGTTGTGTGTTTACCATGAAACGCTGTGTTTCGGCATAACCAAGCACTTTAAAAAGGAACTCATCGCGGCGTGCTTCCATGCGAAGTGCTTTCTGCATTTCTTGTGCATGTCGGAACTCATCTTCGGTATATTGTTCATCATCTACTGTCAGGCGGTAGTAGTCTACTCGTGCTGGTTCGGTAATAATTGCATCTACCAATGAGCCAAAACGAAATGCAGCTTCTTTATCACCAAATTGCATTCGAGGATGAAGAATATTTTTCAGTTCGGTGAGGTCAGAGTTACTGACCTCACTACGACTATAATATGTATCGGGATTGTGACTCATGGTTACTTTGCTTTCACATCGTCAATATATTGTACACTCTCATTTTCAATATAGACACTATCCTTGTTAGCCAGTTTTTCACAGAACGTAATTTGTTTCTTGAATAACTTACTCAACTCTTCAACCGAAAGCGTGCACCCTTCTTTACTCCACCACATTGAGAGTATTGGCATGATACCTTCAGGGTTAAGTAACTCTATCTTTTGAGTGACTTTTACTTTGGGCTGATAATTCTGCATAGAAGCTTGTTCAGAAAATAATCCGTTCATTTCAGCTTGCTGGCGTGCCATTTCCGCCTTTTGCTTTTCTTCCTCTTCTTTGCGTTTGCGTTCTGCCTCTCGCTCTTCGGCTTCCTTGCGTTGGCGTTCTTCCATTTCAGCTTTGACACGTGCAGCTTCGGCCGCATCAGCTTGTGCCATGCGTTCGAGGTTTGCTTTCTTTGAGGGCAGACGGTCAAGAATGAAATCCTTGTTGTCTTGGATTTCTGCAGTGTATTGTTCGGTAAATTGCTTACCAAGGCGTTCCTTTGTGTCAGTTTCAAATTGTCGAAGCTCGTCTACCGAAATATTGGCAGGTATACGGATGAGAGTATGAAGATTATGTAACCAGTCAGCAGGAAGAGAAACCGAAAAGTTCTTTACCTCACTGTACACTGTGTTATAGTTCTCGAGCGTAACACTGTTATCCTTTGTAGTGAGCCAATTGATGGATTGATTGAGATATGTTTGGAATTGTGCCTTAAAATCCCCTTCAATGTCTTGTCTCAATTTTATACGGGTTTGTTCCGCTTGTTGACGTTTGTACTCTTCCTGACGGCGTTTTTCTTCTTCGGCACGTTTCTTTGCTGCATATTGGTTACGGTATTGTTGGAGTTTATAGGGGATAGTATCAACTTTGGTGGGGTCAATAGCATTCTCTATTACCGTAAACTCTCGACGGATGTCATCAAAAAGTTTTGTGACAGGCGAACGTTTCTCGTTCATTTTCCTGACTGTTTTACGTGCTTTTTCAATGAAAAGAGCTGCTTCTTTATCAAGTTCGTCCGTCATCCCACCATTAGCTGTAATAGTATTGAGTATGGATTGTCCGGCACTGATACATCTTTCACATGACAGTTTATTGTCATTATATGATTGTGGAGCAGCAGACACTATGGTCTGTATATTTTCCTGCTTGATGATTGCTAATTCTGAAGACATATGTACAATGTATTAAGGTTAGAAAGTTTCATCGTTATCTCCTTGACTTGCTGGGTCAATAGTTACCCCTGCCGACATGTCAGGTTGAGGTGCAAAATGCTGTTCTTCCTGCTTTTCCTGTGGTTCGGGTTGCGTGGTGTCAATACCACTGTAAGGATCGAAACCTCCTTGCGGGTTATCAATTATGTCAGATTCCATGACTGAACCTTTGCCGATATTGATTTTAGGATAAGTCTTGAAAGCGTGTTTGATACACTTTGCTATAAGGAATCCCGTATCTATCTGACCGTCCTTGTCGTAGAGTTCATTGGGTCTTGTTACCCACTTGTTTTCTTTGCGGTCGAAATAGGTGTTCTGCTTGTCGGAATATCCTTTCAGGCGCATCCAATCTTGTTCCGTCATGACGGAGTAGTCGATGGAGCCATCTGCACGGGTGATTTTCATGAAGCAGGCGATAATCTTATTCGATTTACGGGGAAATGCGGACATGTAGTTTACTACTTTTTGTCCGTTCTGTTCGCCATATTGGAAACTGTCGCCTTCGTAGACGATGATAGGATTGTCGGAGTGGCGTATCTGTCCGGCATTTTTGCGGAGTACCAGTTCTCCGTAGCCGGAAATGGTAAGATTGCAAACTTTTTCCCATACATCGCTACCCTTGTCGTTCGTTCCTATCTTTACAGAACGAGGGATGAGGTAACAGAGAGCCTGTGCTCCCGTGGCAAGGGTTAGCCCCTTTACCGCAAGGTCGATGAATGCGTAGAAGATAGAAGTCCCGGAACATTCACGGAGGTTTGATTTGTCTCGAAGCTGTTGGTTGAAATAGATAGCCTCTCGCTCGTAGACCTGTTCACCTCCCTCTTTCCAAATGGAATTGTACACGCTGATGAACTGGCTACGTACACGTTCGTTACGTATTACTTCGGTTGCTTTCATTTCTTGCAACTCTTTAGCCAATGAAATAGCATTGCTCATAATTAAAAATTTAAAAGGTTTATAATACAGTTTGCTTTTGTGATCCGAAGCAGATTTGAACTACTACTTTCTATTGATGTGCTTCCTACACTATCGGATCTGGTTGTCATTTGAAATAGTCTTGTTGTTTTTGTTGAAGGACGCGTAACTCTACTGTGCGATATTCAACTTTGCCCGGGCGCTTACAGGGATTTATCTTACCCTGCTTGCGCCATCTATCCACATTGCCGCGACCGAACATTGCGTATGCTTGTCGCTGGCTAACCATTTCGGGATCGTTGCGTGTGTCAGCAAGCATTCGAACCACTGATGTAGCAACATCGTGGATGAATGTGTCATAAGTGACAGATTTATCTGTGAAATCAAGTGTGAACATAGAGTGTTACTTTCTTTGATTATTGTGACAATGCATCGTAATATTGTTTATTGGCCATATATTCATCGGCTATTTGGCGGTCGGTGCATCCATTACCGAGTTTCAGATATATAGCCTCGTATGCCTCTTGTGGCATAGCATAAACTATTTGTTCTGTACGATCAGTGGTACCTGCTATACCAAGTAAGCAGAAGAACATAATGAAGCCTGCTACAAAAACGACGATTTGTTTAGTGACTCTGTTGAAATTCATAATTTAATTTTTTACGTACACATTGTATTTATCTAGTGATTTCTTTCACGATTGAAAAGCAATGCATTGGTTGCATTTATGTCGATGAAGTTTGTCCAACCGGCTTTATGTAGTGCAATTGCCGCTTCTCTGATTGTTATTGAACCATTCTCAACTTTATCTCTTAGTGATTCTAGTATACTTCTCATTACTTCTTTGCTATTTATGGATTATTTTAATCGGGTTACTGTTATTGTACGTTTTTCGCGATCTGTCTCTGTTTGATACTTGCGGTCGAGAATTAACCCGAGGTCAGACGCCTGGGCACGCACACTCTTGGTTTTCGCTATGGGGAAAGTAATCTCTCCGCCTACTTTCAAATCCGTTAAAGCTGGACGTACTTTTACTTGATTTTCTGCCATTTTCTTTGAGGTTTATGGTTTATTGTTTAACTTTATACTGCAAAGATAATCAATCTACTTGATTGCAAGAGTAAATATACTGATTTAACAAGTAAATTAACTATTATTAAAACATGGAGACCATAAACGACAGGCTGCAATGGATTGTCAATGAAAAATTTGATGGCAATAAAGCTGCTTTTGCAAAAGCCATTGGAATCGTGCCAACAAGTATATCTAATTATTTAGGAAAGCAAAGAGCGTCTAAACCTTCCGTTGATATGATTGCTAAAATCGTCAATGTACTTAATGTGGACGCTCGTTGGCTTCTCACAGGGGAAGAGACAGCAAAAGTTGAGCAAGTTTTAACTCATGGTGATTTCTCACCGGCTTCAATCCATGGGGATGTGGTGAATGGCAACATGGATATTGCTGTTTTGCAAGAAAAAGTGAAACATTTAGAGGAACTTCTTGCAGAAAAGGAAAGGTTGATAAGTGTTTTAATGGAACGGAAATGAGAAAGGGTTTAAGCTGTATAGGTCTTTGGTTGTGTCTGCTTTTAATTGTAGGGTGTTCGAACTCAGATAGCCAACCTGAGAATGTTGAAGTATATTTGGAAGCTAATACCGACCGTGTTTTATTAAAGGAAGAAGGTGGTACAGCTTACATAAATATTGCTTCCAATACGAAGTGGACGATACTTGTTGAAAATGACGAAATACCAATTATTGATTTGGATATTACTCCACTTGCAGGTGATGGAGATGGTACCATTAAAATAACTTATGGTCGTGAGATAAACAAAGTACAGTGTGAACACGCTACTCTTATTTTTTATTATTATTCTGAAGGAAAAAGAGTAAGTAAGGAAGTAATTTTGACTAGGCAAGAAAACGATGGTAATAAAGATGAAGAGGGTTGGAAAACTTTTATAACTTTTGCAAAAGCTATAAATTCTTTTCCTGCTACATTTAAAACTGCGGATGGGTATAAATTAATACCCACAGCTATTTCGACTTTCTCTACACCTGGGGATATGTATTATATTGCTGGTCAATATAAAGATTCTATGTTTGATATAGAAAAGAAAGAAATACATATAGAGCTTTTGAGTGATCCTGTTTGTATAAGTGAATTGCCAATTGGATTTGAGAGTGTTGATACGTACCCTTCAAATGCTCCTTTTTATTCATCTAATTATAATGAAGTTAAACCTGTATTTTTTGATGAACATACTATAATTATTCCTATGTTTTTCTGGGTATATGTTGCTAGTACGACTGATGCGATACAAGAAGAATTAAAACGGCATTCTTTTATGTTGGTGTATGATTCTAATGGAAATTCTGATAGTAATTTGGTGTTGTGTTTATTACATAATGTTTCGGATGATGAATATAGGATAAGAACATCATATACTGTACAATATTGTGCGTTTGATATAGCGCCTGCAATTAGCCGATTTGAATTGGAGAAAGGGAATAAGCCTAGTAGAATGACAATAGAGTATAAAATAAATTCATCAAGTGATCATTTAGAGACTGCTAGGATTGAAAAATATATTTTAGATTATAAATTTCAATAGAAAAAATAGTGTGAACAAATAGTTGTACAATATTATAGAACTCGTTGAAAAGCAACGATAATTAGCTGCGGCTCAGGCAGCTATTGAGGGATAGTTGAATACACTGGTTAGGTACTTGACTATCTGATAAATAGGCTGTAAATACTTGTGAAAGTATTTGCAGTCTATTTTATTTTGTACAAACCGAAAATTGTGTATTTTATAAAAAACTAACTAAAAAGTTGTTTTAACGAAAAAAGGGTTATACTTTTGCACCCCGGAAACGGATCTAAATGGGGTCTAATGGTATAATTAAAAAAAACAAGAAGATGAAAAAGAGTTTATTATTGGTAGTTATCATGTTGGTGGCTATCGCTGTAAAAGCACAGGACATTTACGTAGGCGGATCTTTGAACGTTTGGCGTAACAGCACGGACAACACTACATCATTTAAAGTGGCTCCGGAAATCGGATATAACTTTAATAAAACATGGGCATTGGGTGCCGAGTTGAATTATTCACATGAATATGATGAAGGCGTAACTGCCAATGCAGTATTTGTAGCTCCGTATGTTCGTTGGTCTTATTATCAGAACAGTGCTGTTCGTCTGTTTATGGACGGAACTGCTGCTCTCGGCTTTGTGAAAATCAAAGATGGTGATACCAGCAAAGCAGGACAGATCGGTATCAGACCGGGTATTGCTGTGAAACTGAACAAGCATTTCTCTTTCGTTGCCAAGTATGGTTTCTTGGGCTACCGTAGAAACATAAATACTTCCGGAGATTCTTTCGGTCTTAAACTGAGTAGCGAAGACTTGTCATTTGGTTTCCACTACGAATTCTGATAAGAAAGACCGAACAAAAAATAGGAAAGGGAGTTCTCTAAAATAGGGAATTCCCTTTCTTTATGTATAAACTCTATAATTTACGCATTTGTTAACGAAAAAGTTGTTTAATACAAATTACAATTATACATTTGTATTGTTAAACAATAAGGAAAATAAAATCCTTGAGTATTAATTTAAAACTTTAAAATTATGAAGAAGAGTGTTTTATTTGTATTATTTGCGCTGATTTCAGTAGCAGGTTTCTCTCAGATTACAGGTTGGAATGCCAAGGTTGGTATGAACTTTAGTAATTATACAGGTGATCTTGATTTGAATGCAAAAGTTGGTTTCAAACTTGGTGGCGGTTTTGAATATGCTTTTGATGACACATGGTCATTGCAACCTTCTCTATTCTTGACTACAAAAGGTGCAAAGAAAGATGGAAATAGTATTAATGCAATGTATTTGGAATTGCCTGTAATGGCTGCAGCTCGTTTTAATGTAGCGGATAATACTAATCTTGTTGTAAATGCAGGGCCTTATTTTGCTTGTGGTGTTGCGGGAAAAATAAAGAAGGATTTAGGGAATAATACAGAACGTAAATATGATACTTTTGGTGATGATGCTTTGAAGCGTTTTGATGCAGGTCTTGGTGTAGGAGTAGCATTAGAATTTGGTAAGATCATAGCAGGTTTGGATGGTCAATTCGGTTTGGTAGATGTACAAAAAGTTGGCAATCCTAAAAACATGAACTTCTCTATCATTGTAGGATACAAGTTCTGATAACAGAACAGGATATAAGGAAAAAGGAAAGCCGTTGCAGAAGATGATTCGCAACGGCTTTTCTTATATTATTGAAGGTACACTATCAATTTTGATAAACTTCTTTCTTTAATCCGACAACTTCTTCAACTTCTTGAAATGCTCGATCACCGCCAGATAATTCTGATCCGAGCAAGCATCAAACCTGTTCCAAAGGTCACCCAGTACGACCGCTCCCCCAAAACCGAAATCTTTAATTTCCAACAGATTGTCTTCGTTGATACCCCCCAATGCCATCACTTTGGAATCAATGATTTTGGCCTTTTGGGCTTCACGCAATTCTTCGGCAGTATATGTTGAATAGTAATTCACTTTAGAGATACTGTCATAGACAGGGCTCATGAAAACATAATCATAGAAATGCTTTCTATTTTTTACTTCTTCGACGGAGTGGCAAGAACAACTGACGTGCCCCGCATAGTCGTGAGGCTCTTTCGGATTTCGCGCATTCAAGTGAATCCCCATCAGGTTGAATTCCTCCTTCAGATAAAAATGCTCGTGCGTGACAATGCGTCGGTGATATTTTTCCGGGATAAGAGTCAGTAATCGTTCTGAATACATGGCCGGAGTTTCCGGTTTTCTAAGATGTAGGATATCCAGGCCCTCTTCGAAAAGAGCAGTAATAATCTTATCTTCTTCAACGAAGAAAGTGGGTGTGGTGACTACAATTAATTTCATTTCCTTTGTTAACTTGGATTGTTTAGCAAAGTTAGTGATTAACTATATCAGAAACCAACGTTTATAGTGAAAATTTGTTAGATTGCAATGTCCGCAAGTCAATAGTCCATAGTTCACCCGCCAAAACATCTCCGAATCCGCCAATAACTTTCAGGGCTTCCGTAGCTTCAATGCTTCCTACGACGGCGGGAGTAATTCCCATCACACCCTTCGGCGGCGGTGGCATCCGCTTCATTTCTTCTTCGTCAGGATAGAGATCACGGTAATTTTTCTTCCGTTTTCCAAAATTGAATACCGAAACTTGTCCTTCAAAACCGCAGATAGCACCGTATATATACGGCTTTCCCTGTTGGATGCAAATATCATTAATCAGATAGCGTGTGGCGAAGTTATCGCAACCATCCACGACCATATCATATTCCCCAATAATATCAAAAGCATTATCCCCGGTCAACCGGGTGGAGTAGGGCTGTATCTTGATTTCACTGTTAAGGGCGGATAGTCGCTCCGCTGCACATACTGCCTTGGACTTGCCCAGTTCTTTCTCGGAATAGAGCACTTGCCGTTGCAGATTGCTGATGCTTACCACATCGTCATCCACCAACCCGATACAGCCTACACCGGCACCCGCCAGATAGAGGGCGATGGGAGAGCCTAACCCTCCCACGCCTACTATGAGAACTTTGGCATCCAACAGTTTCTTCTGACCTTCTTCTCCAATTTCGGGAAGAATCGTTTGTCTGTCGTACCGCATCCGTTTATCTTTTAAAATCGAAAGACTGATCCCAATCCTTCCAAATCGGTTCACGCCCTAACTTTCTCAAATCACGTTCAACCTCCACCGCTTTCCGTTCATCGCTGACATGAAATTGTTCCAGTGTCTGTGGATAACTGTAATATCCTCCCGGTTCTGTTTTACTTTCCGCACTCATGGTCGTTACACCCAGTGTAGCCATGTTATTCCGGATTTCAGCACTTTCACGGGTAGAATAAGAGATGTCCACATCATGGTCGAAGATACGCATGGCAAATGTCAGTTGAGCCAGTTCCCGGTCGTTCATGATTACGTTCGGTTGGAAACCGCCATTCTCCGACGGGCGCATACGCGGGAAGTTGACGCTGTATTTTGTTTTCCAGTAATGCTTTTGCAGATAACGCAGATGATAAGCCATCATGGTGACATCTGTCCGCCATTCTTCCAGTCCGATCAGGACACCCATGCCAATCTTGTGCACGCCTGCCTGTCCCATGCGGTCGAACCCATCCACACGCCATTCGAATTTTGACTTCATGCCTCTTGGATGATACGTCTTGTAGTTTGACTTATTATAAGTCTCCTGAAAACAAATTACTCCGTTCAGTCCATGATCCGTCAGTTCCTTATATTCTTCCGCTTTAAGCGGCATCACCTCAATTTGCAGATTACTGAAATAAGGCTTTGCCAAATCCAGTGCACGGGCGATATACGGAACTCCGGCTGCCGCAGGGTTCTCACCCGTCACGAGCAGAAGATTCTCAAAAGGAGCCAGCCGTTTGATAGCCTTGTATTCATTGATTATCTCTTCCTCGGTCAGTATCGTTCTTTTCATCGGGTTACTGATATGAAAACCGCAATAGACGCAGGAATTGGTACATGAATTGGTCAGGTAGAGCGGCACAAACATAGAGATGGTCTTGCCAAACCGCTCCATTGTATATTTTTGGCTAAGGCGTGCCATCACTTCCAGGTAAGGAGTGGCGGCAGGCGAAATCAGCGCCATAAAGTCGTTGACGTCCAAATGTTCTTTCTTGCCTAATGCACGGCGTACATCAGCATCAGTTTTGGAATAGATGGCTTTTGTCGTCTCTTCCCAGGATATTTTTTCTAATTCGTCAGAGAACATTTTATTAATCATTTTTTTTACTCTTCTTTAAGTCACGTGATAATCGCATCGCACAGAAGTTGGGCCCGCACATCGTACAATATTCTCCGTCGATGTGGTGTCCTGCACGGAAATAAGTCTGTGCCCGTTCCGGGTCGAGTGACAAGTCGAACTGGTCTTTCCAACGGAATTCATAACGCGCTTTGCTCAATGCGTTGTCGCGTACCTGTGCACCCGGATGCCCTTTGGCAAGGTCGGCGGCATGAGCAGCTATCTTGTAGGTGATAACTCCTACACGGACATCCTCTTTGTCCGGCAGGGCAAGATGCTCCTTCGGAGTCACATAACAAAGCATTGCCGTACCCAGCCATCCGATTTGTGCGGCGCCGATAGCGGAAGTGATATGGTCGTATCCCGGAGCAATATCCGTCACCAACGGGCCGAGCGTGTAGAACGGCGCATCGTGGCATTTCTCAATCTGACGTTCCATATTCTCTTTAATCTTGTGCATCGGAACATGGCCGGGGCCTTCGATAAATGCCTGGACATTCTTCTCCCAGGCACGGAGCACGAGTTCTCCCATCGTATCCAGTTCTGCAAACTGAGCTTCATCGTTGGCATCGTAGATAGAACCCGGACGAAGTCCGTCTCCCAAAGACACCGCTACATCATATTCTGTCAGGATATCGCAAATATCATCGAAGTGATCGTACAAGAAACTTTCCCGGTCATGCACCAGGCACCATTTACTCATAATACTTCCCCCGCGACTGACAATACCACACAGGCGATTATCGGCAAGGTGTACATTATGGCGGCGGATACCCGCATGAATCGTAAAGTAATCCACTCCCTGCTCGCATTGCTCAATCAAAGTGTCCCGGTAGATTTCCCATGTCAGGTCTTCCACCACGCCGTTTACTTTTTCGAGCGCCTGATAGATAGGAACCGTGCCGACCGGAACGGGGCAATTGCGGATAATCCACTCGCGTGTCTCGTGGATATTTTCTCCCGTAGAGAGATCCATCAACGTATCACCGCCCCATTTGCAACTCCACAATGCTTTTTCCACTTCTTCGTCAATGCTCGAAGTAGTAGCGGAGTTTCCGATATTCGTATTGATTTTCACTAGAAAGTTGCGTCCGATAATCATCGGTTCAGCTTCCGGGTGATTGATATTGGCAGGCAGTACGGCACGTCCTTCCGCAATCTCCTTGCGGACAAACTCGGGAGTGATATGGCTTTTTATTCCCAATTCCTCACAGTTCATATTCTCACGGATAGCCACATACTCCATCTCGGGAGTGATGATTCCTCTTTTGGCGTATGCCATTTGGGTGATAGCTTCCCCTTTTTTTGCACGATAAGGCAGGGCGATATGCTCAAAGCGCAGGTGGTCGAGACTCTTGTCATCCCGTCTCATGCGTCCGTATTCGGATGTAATTTCGGGAAGTTGTTCCACATCACCGCGACTTACAATCCATTCTTCACGCATTCGCGGTAACCCTTTTTTAAGGTCGATACTCATATCCGTGTCGCTGAACGGGCCGCTGGTATCATATATATATACTTCGGGATTCGGTGTCGCAATCTTTTCTTCACCTTCAAAACTGACGCTGGGCACTTGCTCCACTTTCCGCATGGCTACACGGATATCTGGATAAAGTTTGCCGGGTAAATATACTTTTTGGGAGCGGGGAAATTTTATTCTTTGTTCCATAATTGTTCTTTTAGTAGTCAGCTACTCATTCATATTATTTATCCAGGAAAGCAGTCAGAGGTGAGCTTGCTTCAGCTATAAAGTTGTCCGCTTGCAGTCCTAATCCCGCTTCGTAAGCCCGCCTTCCGGCTTCGGTAGCAGCTTTGAAAGCCTTTGCCATCTCTACCGGGTTTCCGGCAACGGCGATTGCCGTATTTACCAATACGGCAGAAGCACCCAGTTCCATGGCTTCGGCAGCATGGCTTGGCGCGCCGATACCGGCATCAACGACAACGGGGATACCTGCTTGCTCGATAATAATTTGCAGGAATTCTTTGGTTTGCAATCCCTTATTTGTGCCAATCGGAGCACCGAGAGGCATAACGGTAGCTGCGCCGGCTTCTTCCAACCGTTTGCAAAGCACAGGGTCTGCCTGGCAATAAGGCAATACGATAAAGCCCAGTTTTACCAACTCTTCCGTAGCCTTCAGTGTTTCGATAGAGTCGGGGAGCAGATAACGGGGATCGGGATGAATTTCCAGTTTCAGCCAGTTCGTACCGAACGCTTCACGCGCCATCTGTGCGGCAAAAACAGCTTCTTCCGCATCACGTACACCGGAAGTATTGGGCAATAACTGGATATTCGGATGGATAATATGTTTCAGCATGTCGTCCTCTTTATTGTCCATGTCGATACGTTTCATGGCAACCGTCACCATTTCTGTGCCCGAAGCCAGAATGGACTGTTCCATTACTTCATTGGAATTGAATTTTCCTGTTCCCAGGAAAAGGCGGGAGTTAAATTCACGTCCTGCAATTACTAACTTTTCCATGTCTATGTATTTTAGTTGATTATTCAAATTTTGGACAGAAGAACAAAAGAACATAAATAGCTGCACTTAGATAGTTATTTTGCTGTTATTGAACTACTGTTTTATTTTATGTTCTTTTGTTCTTCTGTCTGAATTAAATTTTCATTTATCATCTGACAAATTATTAATCACTTTCAATGATTCTACGTGTTTCCTCTACCGGATTTTCCGCCCGGAGAATCGTGCCGGACATGGCAATCCCGTTGACTCCTGTGCGGAGAATATCAGGAATATCCTCGTTGGTGATTCCACCGATAGCCACTACGGGCAGTCCGATATTCGCTTCCTTCATTTGGGAAAGGATGGACGAATATCCTTCCAAGCCCAGTATAGGGCTTAGATTCTTTTTGGTAGTGGTGAACCGGAAAGGCCCGATGCCGAGATAGTCGGCTCCGGCGCGATAATGCTGTACGACATCTTCAAATGTGTTTGCCGTGCCGCCGATGATAAAGGCTTCTCCGAGTATCTGCCGTGCCTGATCAATAGGCATATCCTTTTTACCCAGGTGCACACCGTCCACTTCCAGCTTTTTGGCTAGTTCGACGTGGTCATCGAGGATGAGGATAGCTTCGTATTCTTTACAAAGCGGTTTCAGTTGCAGTGCCACCGTTTCCACTTCCTCGAGAGGAGCATCCTTCATGCGTAGTTGAATCCATTTGCACCCGCCTTCGAGTGCCATACGTGCCGATTCGAGGTATGAATACCGTTCGGTCTGATGCGTGATAAATTGTAGGCTGACCATCATTTTATCCTCCGCAAGCTGCCTTGATAATTACCAGGCTGTCATTCTCATGCAGCATGAAACGCTCCCACTCGGTGCGGGGAATCATTTTGTTGTTCACGGCGATAGCGATACCCTGAACCGGAAGTTCGAGTTGTGCTGTCAGTTGTGTAAGGGTAGAGTCAGGAATAATTTCCACCTCTTTGTTGTTCACTTGTACTTTCATTGTCCTATCAGAATAAATAAGTTGAAAGTAAATACAAAGAGCGTGCTTTTATGGAAAGGCGATAAGAAGAAACACAATCCCTACGTCAGTACTAACTGCATCAGGTTCCTAGGGTATAATCTCAGCCCCTCATGGGGCACCCCTTTGTCTTTACGGGGGCAAAGTAAGCGAAAAAGAAACAGAAAAACACTAAATCAGTAGTTTTTTTTCATTATTGTCGTAAAAAAGAGGTTGTGTCAAAACGTTGGCACAACCTCTTTTATATTTTACAGTTCTGCTATATTTTCTTTTGGCTATGCTGCTTTTTCCTCATGCATTTAGCAACAAGTTGCTATATTCCAATTATATCGGGTTATAAATAGTCCCATAAACATATATTTGGCAACTGTAATGAGCCCCTTTCCTTCTTTTATCAGTTTAGCACACATTTTTTTGATATTAAAGGCTATAGCAAAGAAAGCAAAGTCCATTGTAACCTTGTCTTCTCCCACATGCCGGAATCTTCTGTATGCCATGTTGTATTTCATTTGTCCAAACACAGCCTCTGGTTCTATACACCTCCTGCCTCTATGCTTGATACCTTCTTCTGAGAGCAACCTTTCCCGTGCCTGCCGTTTGTATTGATTTAATCGGTGGTTGACTTCTATAATACGGTTCCCCCGAGCTTTAAAACAACTGCCACGCAAAGGGCAACCTTCGCATCTTTTTGCTTTATACCGGGCACTTTCGATGATGTATCCGCTCGCTGTCTTGTCACGTTTGGTTCCTATACGGTTCATGTGCTGTCCCATAGGACAAACGTAATAATCCTCTTGGGCATTGTAATGGAGACTTTCGGCATGGAACGGGTTGGGAGTATAACGAGGACGCTGTTCTTTATGGAAGTAATTGTACTTGATGAAGGCTTCTATCCCATTCTCCTGCATGAACCGGTAATTTTCTTCCGAACCGTAACCGGAGTCTGCCACACAGATATTCGGTAAACGGTTATAGCGGTACTGGAAAGAGTGGAAAAAAGGTATGAGGGTCAGTGTATCGGTAGGGTTGGGAAACAGACGGAAGTCTGTGATGAATTGGTTTTCAGTACCTATTTGCAGATTATATCCGGGTTTGGTCTGCCCGTTCTTCATGGCATCTTCTTTCATGCGCATGAATGTGGCACCAGGATCGGTCTTGGAATAGGAGTTACGTTCTCCAAGGGTATCAAGGTGATTGTCGTATTCTATCAGCTTGTCACGATACCCTTCAAGTTCCATGACCTGCTTCTTCTTTTTGCGCAGGGCTTTCTTTTCTTCCTTATCCTTTGTTGCAGGCTGGCGTTCCAGGGCTTCTTTAAGTTCATCCACTATGTCAGAGAGCCTGCAGGGAGTAAACTCCACGGATGTGTCTTTTATAGAGTTCTCCTGTGCAATGGCTTGATCCACCTGCTCCAAGAGAATACGGATTTTATCCATTAGTATCGTACGGTTCCGTTCGACTGTCTTGCGCCAGACAAAAGTATATTTGTTGGCTTTGGATTCAATCTTGGTGCCGTCGATATACTCTACATCAAGGCTGATGAAACCTTTATCGGCAAGGACAAGAACCAACTGGGTAAATACATTATTTATTTCCTCCTTTACACGGTTACGAAAACGGTTGATCGTGATAAAATCCGGATGCTCATTACCGGCAAGCCAAATATAATGAATGTCACGAAGGAGGTGCTTCTCTATTTTACGGCAAGAATAGATATTATTCATGTAGGCGTAGATTATCACCTTAAGCATCATTTTAGGATGATAAGGACAACGGCCCGTTTCCTTATAAAGCTTCTTGAAACTCTCAAGATTGAGATTGTCAATAACAGCATTCACGATGCGGACTGGGTCGGTCGCAGCTATGTTTTCATCAATTCTTTGTGGAAAAAGAACGGTTTGATTGGGAATGTAAGGACGAAAATGTAACTTTGCCATAACGAAAAACTTTATACCTAAAGATACGAAAACTTTGGGTAATAACAAAGCCCGGGCTTGAGAAAGTCTGGGCTTTGCGCATAAAAAAAGGCTGTGTCAGCGTTTTGACACAACCTCTTTCATTAGTATAGTTTAGTCAGTAAGTCCGGTTACATTCTTTTTTCAACCACATCCCAGTCGATGATGTTCCACAGGGCGTTTACGTGGTCGGCACGGCGGTTTTGGTAATCCAGATAATAGGAGTGTTCCCACACGTCGAATCCGAGAAGCGGTTTCAATCCGGCACGTACAGGGTTACTTCCGTTTCCTTCTTTGGTGATGTGCAGTTTGCCGTCTTTGTCAACGGACAACCAGGCCCATCCCGAACCGAACAATCCTACTGCTGCTGCGTTGAATTCTTTCTTGAAGTTTTCAAAGCTGCCGAAGTCACGTTTGATAGCTTCTCCCAGTTTGCCTACCGGTTCCTTCTTCGCAGGTTTCGGGGCAAATTGCAGGAAATACAGATTGTGGTTCAATACTTGTCCGGCGTTATTGAATATAGCTCCGTCCGGTGCTGCGGCAACGATTTCTTCCACCGTTTTACCTTCATATTCTGTTCCCGGAACGAGGCTGTTCAGATTATTTACATACGTTTGTAGATGTTTTCCGTAATGGAAATCTATCGTTTGCTGACTGATTACAGGTTCCAACGCATTGTTTGCGTAAGGAAGTTTAGGCATTTCGTAAGTCATGGTCATCATAATTAAAGACATTAATATAGTATTCATAATGTTACAAGTTTTAATTGGCTTGTTATACTATAATAACAGAAGCCTTCCGCAAAATGTTCACAGTATCTTGTTTTATTTATAAATATACTGTATCCGTTCCACTTCTTTCGGGTTGTCCCGGTTCGTGCGGCAAATCCATTGTCCCGTATTGTCATATTCATAGTAAGAATTTCCATCAATCCGGTTACCGTATTTATCGTACAAGCAAGTCAGGCAGCCGGACGTTTTCTGGTTGTTGCCCATAATCCGCTGGTAGACAATCTGCGTCAGGTAACCGTATTTGTCATATTCATAAGCATCTTTCTGTGAAATAATCTGGTCGGACGAGTTGGTGAAAAGCAGGTTCTGATGTTGTGAGGCAATCAATCTGCCTTTGTCATCATATTTGTTTGCGGTGTAGCCTTGGAGCTCTCCGTTCTTATTATACTCTTTGGCTTCGGTCAATAAGCCCTGCTTATCATAAGTACTTATGATGAGTCTGCCATCCGCATATCTTAGAGAATCGCTCTCGATGCTTCCATCGGCACCGATACGGCGTGTCCGCCGGTAAACGTCCGTCTTGGTCTTCGGGTTCGTCTGTACTTCAAAGATGCAGTGACCTTGCGGGTCGTACAGCCTGTTTGTCTGCATTTCATTGCTTGCCTGCCCGTTTTTCATGGTCAGTGATAACGTGGAGATGAGTTGTCCCTTATCGTCATATGAATAAGTGGTAGAGATATTCCCCGTACTGTCGTTTTCGGCAGACTTTATCAGCCGTCCTGCATTATAATATTTCACGGAAGTGGGAGTGGAGATGATTGTTTGCAGGATAAACGGTGTCCGTAACGCATTGGCCTGGTCACGAAACTCCTTGTACCTGTGCGTACTAAGAAATTCCTGCAACAGACTCAAAGATTCGGAACTGACTATCGCCGGCTTTAAAAGCTCGAAATCCGCTTTCTCACTAAGATATTCCAAATCATTCAGATGCGTACGCGCTGCGGTATCCAGATAAGGTGTGCGCTTGTAGTCGTCGATGATTTGCCGGATAGCCGTTGCATTTCCCCCTTCCCGTAAGCTGTCAATGCTGTGGAACAGGTAATTGTCGTATAACGTTTGCACTTCACCCAGGAACGGGCGGGTATCCTTATCCGTGAAGAATTTTTGCATGGCGGGATTATCAAAGAAAGCTTTGAAATTCTCCGGTGTCGGATTATTCTTCACAATCTGATAAAGCCGTTTGTTTTCAGCGGCATTGACCTGGGGGATGAATTTTCCGTTCGGATACTCGGTCATGTACGTCTGATAAGTGCCGGATGCAGGTGCTTTCAGCATACCTTCCAGTAGTGCCATTTCGCGGATATCCCGTAACTTCTGTATCAGTGCGGAATCTGCGGAATAGCCGCTTGAACGGATACTGTCCATCAGTGTTCGGCTGAAAGGAATCCGATCTTTCGAAGCCTCTAAAATATAGACGATAGATTGCTCCGCCTTGTCCTGCACGTTGGAAAGCTGTATCTTCTCCTCATCGCAGATGTTGGGAAAATAGGCTTTGGCTGCTTTCTCGTAGCATCCGAAGTAGTCGGTGGCGGCCTGTTCGCTCTGCTTGTTCCACAGGTCGTTGAGGACATCCAGTAAAGCCAGTTCCTCGGCATAATATGCCTGCGTTTCATCGTCTACCTTTTCGCGGTTCTTCTGCCATTTGTCAGCGTCGTTGTCATTCAGATACCTGAGCAGTTTTTCCAACCGGCTCTGTTTCTGTGCCATAGCCTGTGGAATGCAGGCGACTAGGCACAAACCTAAAATAATTGATAAAAATATACCTCTTTTCATTGCTTTTGGGGGTTAGGTTAAAATAGTTAGTGATGAAAAATCATAAAAATACCTTCATTCTCGAATGAATGTTATACTTTTGTATTGAGAACAAAATTGAACGCCGAGGGTTTGTTAAAAAACCTCATTGTTTTTATAATGCTGTTATGAATACCAATTATATAGAGGAATTGAATGAGAGTCAGTGTGCAGCAGTCACTTATAATGACGGGCCTTCACTGGTGATAGCCGGTGCGGGTTCGGGGAAGACGCGCGTGTTGACTTATAAAATCGCCTATTTGCTGGAGAACGGTTACAATCCGTGGAACATCCTCGCGCTGACCTTTACCAATAAGGCAGCCCGTGAGATGAAAGAGCGTATTGCCCGCCAGGTAGGTATGGAGCGGGCACGTTATTTGTGGATGGGGACTTTCCATTCCATATTCTCCCGTATTCTTCGTGCCGAAGCGCAACATATCGGATTTACCTCCCAGTTTACCATTTATGATACGGCGGACAGTAAAAGCCTGCTCCGTTCCATCATCAAAGAGATGGGGCTTGACGAAAAGACCTATAAACCGGGCACCGTGCAATCCCGCATCTCCAATGCCAAGAATCATCTGGTCACTCCTACGGGATATGCTGCCAATAAAGAAGCCTATGAAGGCGATATGGCAGCCAAGATGCCCGCTATCCGTGATATCTATACCCGTTATTGGGAAAGATGCCGCCAGGCGGGAGCCATGGATTTTGACGACCTGCTGGTATATACCTACATTCTGTTCCGTGATTTTCCGGATGTGCTCGCCCGTTATCGGGAGCAGTTCCGTTATGTGCTCGTAGACGAGTATCAGGATACCAATTATGCCCAACATAGCATTGTCCTGCAACTGACCAAAGAGAATCAGCGGGTCTGTGTCGTGGGAGATGACGCGCAAAGTATCTATTCCTTCCGTGGAGCGGATATTGACAATATTCTCTATTTTACGAAAATCTATCCCGACACGAAAGTCTTTAAACTGGAACAGAATTACCGTTCCACACAAACTATTGTCTGTGCTGCCAACAGCCTGATTGAGAAGAATGAGCGTCAGATACGGAAAGCTGTATTCTCCGAGAAGGAGAAAGGAGAAGCTATCGGCGTATTTCAGGCATACAGTGATGTGGAAGAAGGTGATATTGTGGCTAATAAGATAGCCGAATTGCGCCGGGAGCATGACTACGGCTATGCTGATTTTGCCATCCTGTATCGTACGAATGCGCAAAGCCGTATTTTTGAAGAAGCTCTTCGGAAACGGACAATGCCTTATAAGATTTACGGCGGACTGTCTTTCTATCAGCGAAAAGAGATAAAAGACGTCATCGCTTATTTCCGTCTGGTGGTGAATCCGAATGATGAAGAAGCATTCAAGCGTATCATCAATTATCCTGCCCGTGGTATCGGAGATACGACTGTCGGCAAAATAATATCGGCAGCTACCGATAATGGAGTCAGCTTGTGGGCGGCGCTCTGCGAACCGTTAAGCTACGGACTGAATATCAACAAAGGGACGCATACCAAACTTCAGGGTTTCCGTGAACTGATAGAAGGTTTTATTACCGACCAGGCGGATAAGAACGCTTACGAGATAGGAACAGATATTATCCGCCAGTCCGGCATTATCAATGATGTTTGTCAGGACATTTCTCCGGAGAATTTGAGTCGCAAGGAAAACATAGAAGAACTGGTGAATGGTATGAACGACTTCTGTGCTTTGCGGCAGGAAGAAGGTAATCCGAATATTTCCCTTACCGATTTCCTTTCGGAGATTGCCCTGCTTACCGACCAGGACTCCGACAAAGCGGATGATGGAGAGAAGATTACGTTGATGACCGTCCATTCCGCCAAGGGATTGGAATTTAAAAACGTGTTTGTGGTCGGGATGGAAGAAAACTTGTTCCCTAGCGGTATGGTAGGCGATTCACCCCGGGCATTGGAAGAAGAGCGGCGTTTGTTCTATGTAGCCATTACCCGTGCCGAAGAACATTGTTATCTGTCGTTTGCCAAAACCCGTTTCCGTTACGGAAAGATGGAATTTGGAAGTCCCAGCCGTTTCTTGCGGGATATTGATATTAATTTCTTGCGGATGCCGCATGAATCGGGAGTCAGCCGTTCGGTTGATGAAGGTGCGGGACGTTTCCGCAGAGAGATAGAAGGCGGATTTACCCGTTCTGCTTCTCCATCGCGTACACCTTTCGGAAGTACATCTTCGTCTGAACAGCGTGAACGGCCGAAGGCGCAGATTATAGCTCCCAGTGTACCGAGAAACTTGAAGAAGGTGAGTACGATAGGCAGCAGTGGGGGAAGTCAGGCAGCATCTTCCGGTTCGGCATCGGTAGCAGGTGTACAAGCCGGGCAAATGATAGAACATGAGCGTTTCGGACTCGGAGAAGTGATAAAAGTGGAAGGAACGGGAGACAATGCGAAAGCAACCATTCATTTTAAAAATGCGGGTGACAAGCAACTATTATTGCGTTTCGCTCGTTTTAAGGTGGTAGAATAAGAAGTAACACTAAATAGAGAGGTTCATGAAGAAACAACTAACAGTATTTTTGCTTTCCGCTTTGATTTTGAGTGGATGTGCGTCGGGGCGTATGGGGAATCCGGGAGCTATCGTGGCAGGTGCTTCTATCGGTGGCAGTCTGGGAAGTTCGATAGGTGGACTTATCGGAGATAATAATCGTGGGTGGCGAGGTGGTTATCGCGGCTCTGCTATCGGAAATATTGTAGGAACCATTGCCGGCGCGGCGATAGGAAATGCGTTGACGGCACCGAGACAGGAACAGATTGAAGAAGATGCCTACATTCCTGAAGTGCGTGAAGTCCGTGTTCAGAAATACAAGAAACAACCACAGGTTCAGCGCCCGCTTACCCAACTGAAATTACGTAGAATCCGCTTTATTGATGATAACCGCAGCCATGTGATTGATGCGGGAGAGAACAGCAAGATTATTTTTGAAGTTATGAATGAAGGGCGGAAACCAGTTTATAACGTAGTTCCTGTGGTAGAAACCGTTGGTAAAGTGAAACATCTCGGCATTTCCCCTTCCGTTATGATAGAGGAGATTCTTCCGGGCGAAGGTATACGTTATACGGCATCTATCCATGCAGGTGAAAGGCTGAAAGACGGTGAAGTGACATTCCGTGTAGCAGTGGCGGACGAGAATGGGGTAATTTGCGATTCGCAGGAGTTTACTCTGCCTACACAACGTTGATTTTAAGGGGATAATAATCCGGAAATATCCGGCATAAATATAGTGACGGTATGTGCCCGGGATAGTGACGCTATCCTGAGCATATACCGTCACTATGTTGATGGGATAGCGTCACTCTTTTAAGAGCCATTTCCATATAGGAATAATCTGTATTTTTTTGTTATCGATAGTTACTTCCTCGGTTTCGTCATCAGTTAGAATAAGCCCTTCAGTGAGGTTGTAAGCATTAAGTGCGGAAATTAATCCATTAATTTCACGCTGCCTTGTTTTTTCATCTTTCATCGAACGGGTAACTTGACAGGCGGCTACAATATGTCCATTCTCACGCATGATAAAATCGCATTCTATTCCGTCATCATGATAATAGATCTCTTTTCCCCGGCGTTTTATTTCTATAAACACTAAATTCTCAAGTAACTGTCCAATATTGTCAGTAGCATTGAAGCCCACTTTTCCAATAATGGCATTATCAATGAAATAAACTTTCTTTTGGTTATTCATTTGTTTCTTTACAGACCAGTCAAACTTCATTACTTGGAATAGCAGATAAGTATTTTCAAGATATTCCAGATAATTTTTGACCGTTTCCGTATGTTTGATGCCTATTGTTTTTGCTAACGAACTATATGAAAAACGTTTAGTAGCATTGCTAGCCAAATAATAAACCATTTCCAGTAATTCCCTTTCACCATTGAGTTTGTTTCGGGTAACCACATCCTTATAAATAATATTTTCATAAAGGGTGGATAGATAATTACTGTTTTTGTCTTTTATATAACGGGGAAAACCACCAGTTTTTAAGTATTCGTCGAAGTGTCTTTTCAGTATACTTTTCCCAGTGGTGGTATAAAAGTCTTTTTGTTGCGGATATGCTTCCTTCATTTTAAGAAATTCTGGAAATGAGAAAGGGTATAATTCAATCTGACAATAACGCCCGGTGAGGTGTGTACCTAACTCCCTGCTTAACATATTGGCATTGGAGCCTGTGACAAATACTTTGCATCCGCTGTCGTGGAGTCTTCTTACAAACCTTTCCCAACCGGGAATATTCTGTATCTCATCAAAATAAAATGTCTTCTGTTCTCCAAACAATTCAATGAAAGCTTCATATAAAGTTTGAAAATCATCAACCTTGAAGTTGATAAGCCTCTCATCATCAAAATTCATGTAAAAGTCTTGCTCTGACTGTTGCGAGCGTATTTGCTGCAAAAGTACAGATTTACCACATCTTCTTATACCTGAAATAACTAATACTTCAGGACTTTTGACTAAACGTAAATCAATATCTCTTTCAATCATTTGAGATATATCTTTTTCGTGTTGATCGAATATGATATGCTTCAATAATTCTTTCATGATAATTGGGC
This sequence comes from Bacteroides congonensis, assembly GCF_900130125.1. Classification (GTDB taxonomy): domain Bacteria; phylum Bacteroidota; class Bacteroidia; order Bacteroidales; family Bacteroidaceae; genus Bacteroides; species Bacteroides congonensis. The sequence continues at coordinate 725,862 of NZ_FQXY01000009.1, read as the reverse complement.
TTTTAATTGCAAAGATATGAAACTTCTCATTATAAACGAATAGAAAATGCTAAAAGTTCTCATTGGTAATGAATGAAAATTGATAAAAATATTCATTAGTAATGAATGCTATTCCTAATATACTCACGATGATGTTGTATTCTTGAACCAATTGTGTATTTTTGCTTTTTAATGAGAATTTGAAGCATATATACTTGAAATCAAACATTTTCTGCTTACCTTTGCTTGCACGAAGAAATAAAAGCTATTTATATGAAAGAGATATTCAGAAGATATCCTATCGGGATACAGAATTTTGAGCAGTTACGTAATATGAATTGTGTATATATTGATAAAACTGCATTGGTTTATCAATTAGTTCATACTGATACTGTGTATTTTCTTAGCCGTCCCCGCCGCTTCGGAAAAAGTCTTCTAGTCTCTACTCTAGAAGCCTATTTCTCCGGGAAAAAAGATTTATTCAAAGGACTGGCAATAGAACAGTTGGAACAGGAATGGACTGTTTATCCTGTGTTGCATATTGATTTCAGCAGAACAAAATATACCACTATTGAAGATTTGCAGGAACAACTGAATCTTTATCTGAGCGAGTGGGAGCGGACTTATGGAAAAAATGAAGAAGAAACGAGTTATGCAGCTCGTTTGACAGGCTTGCTTCAACGGATTCATCAACAGACAGGGAAGCAGGTTGTCGTATTGATTGACGAGTATGATGCGCCTTTATTGGATAGTAATAGTGACTCTGTTTTACAAGGACAATTACGAACTGAAATGCGTAAGTTCTTTAGCCCCCTTAAAGCACAAGGACAATACCTTCGTTTCTTGTTTCTGACAGGTATTAGTAAGTTCAGTCAGATGAGCATATTCAGTGAGCTGAATAACTTGCAGAATATCAGTATGAGTGATGATTACAGTACTATTTGCGGCATTACAGAGCAGGAATTACGGAATCAGATGCAACCGGATATTGAGAGGATTGCTCAAGCCAACCATGAGACTTATGAAGAAGCCCGCCAGCATTTGAAACGGCAATATGACGGTTATCATTTTAGTAAGAATTGTGAAGATATTTACAATCCGTTCAGTCTTTTCAATGCTTTTTCTCAAAGGGACTATAAAAGTTTCTGGTTCTCTACCGGCACACCCACTTTCTTGATTGAGATGTTACAGCGAATGGACTTCAATCTCAATCTCTTGGAGAAGATGGAAGTGAAAGATGAGGACTTTGATAAAGCGACAGAGGTTATCACCGATCCGATTCCTGTACTTTATCAGAGCGGTTATCTGACTATTAAAGGATATGAACCTCTTTTCCGTACATACACGTTAGGTTATCCTAACGAAGAAGTTAAAATAGGCTTTATTGAGACGTTGATCCCTTCCTATCTCAATCAACCTACCCGCGAAAGTAATTTCTATGTAGTCTCTTTTGTAAGGGATTTGATGAAAGGTGATATTGAGCAATGTCTGCTTCGTACCCGTTCTTTCTTCTCTTCTATTCCTTATGATTTGGAGAATAATCAGGAAAAACACTATCAAACCATCTTTTACTTGCTGTTCCGTTTGATGGGGCAATATGTGGATGTAGAGGTAAAGAATGCCATTGGCAGGGCCGACGTGGTAATCAAAATGCCTGACGCGGTTTATGTACTTGAATTCAAGGTGGATGGTACTCCTGAAGAGGCATTGGCGCAAATTAATAGTAAACAATATGCCATCCCTTATGAGATAGACCATCGCAAGGTTGTTAAAGTTGGAGCGAATTTCGATAGCGCAACGCGGACTTTGGGAGAGTGGGAGATAGAATATTCTTAGACAGAAATAAATTGAATCATATATACTTGAAATCAAACATTTTCTGCTTACCTTTGTTAGCATGAAAAAAGAAAACGGTAAAGGAGACGAACTTATGGCAAGTAATTATATTCGTTTCGATTGGGCAATGAAACGCTTGTTGCGTAATAAAGCCAATTTTGCAGTTCTCGAGGGCTTTCTTACCACTCTTCTAAATGAAAAGATAGTCATTCAGAAGCTGTTGGAAAGTGAAAGTAATCAAGAGGATGAGTTTGACAAGTATAATCGGGTGGATATGCTTGCGGAAAACTCAAAGGGTGAACTCATTTTGATTGAAGTTCAAAACAATAATGAGTATGCGTATTTCCAACGTATGTTATTCGGCACTTCGAAATTGGTGACCGAATACATAAACCGCGGGGAAGGGTATGACAAAGTAAGGAAAGTATATAGTGTCAATATTGTATATTTCTCTTTAGGGAGTGGAAAAGATATCGTATATCATGGAAAAACTGAATTCCGCGGAATCCATCAGGGAGATGTTTTGGAATTGACTCCTTTCCAGAAACAGACATTCAAAGTAGATAGTGTCAGTCAGCTTTATCCCGAATATTACATTCTGAAGGTCAATGATTTCAATCAAGTGGCTCGGAGTCCGTTGGAAGAATGGATTTATTATATGAATACTGGTGATATACCCGATAGTGCGACAGCACCGGGGTTGGATGAGGCTCGTCAACGCTTGAAACTGGATAAGATGACTAAAGAAGAATTAAATGCTTATTATCGTCATTTGGATAATATAGTGATTCTACGTGACAATATATATACCGAACGTGCGGAAGGTCGTGCAGAAGGTCGCATGGAAGAAAAAAGAGAAATGGTACATAATATGAAATCTTTGAATATTCCACTTGATACCATTTCGCAAGTTACAGGACTATCCATTGAAGAAATAAAAAGTTTGTAGTAGGATTGCCACCGAAAATTGTGAATTTTAAAATGATAAAGACAACGCTTCCATTTATACTGGGAGCGTTTTTTATTGGATGTATATTTGCATAAACGTTAGTATGTAAACATGGTAACCATTCCACCGCTGGGGAAGTAAAGGTTTGGTCAGAAAAACTGTTTTCGGGCTAAAACACGACCATACATAAAAATGGGGCACTTTATTTGAAATCAAACATTTTCTGCTTACCTTTGTTAGCATGAAAAAAGAAAACGGTAAAGGAGACGAACTTATGGCAAGTAATTATATTCGTTTCGATTGGGCAATGAAACGCTTGTTGCGTAATAAAGCCAATTTTGCAGTTCTCGAGGGCTTTCTTACCACTCTTCTAAATGAAAAGATAGTCATTCAGAAGCTGTTGGAAAGTGAAAGCAATCAAGAGGATGAGTTTGACAAGTATAATCGGGTGGATATGCTTGCGGAAAACTCAAAGGGTGAACTCATTTTGATTGAAGTTCAAAACAATAATGAGTATGCGTATTTCCAACGTATGTTATTCGGCACTTCGAAATTGGTGACCGAATACATAAACCGCGGGGAAGGGTATGACAAAGTAAGGAAAGTATATAGTGTCAATATTGTATATTTCTCTTTAGGGAGTGGAAAAGATATCGTATATCATGGAAAAACTGAATTCCGCGGAATCCATCAGGGAGATGTTTTGGAATTGACTCCTTTCCAAAAACAGACATTCAAAGTAGATAGTGTCAGTCAGCTTTATCCCGAATATTATATTCTGAAAGTCAATGATTTCAATCAAGTGGCCCGGAGTCCGTTGGAAGAATGGATTTATTATATGAATACTGGTGATATACCCGATAGTGCGACAGCACCGGGGTTGGATGAGGCTCGTCAACGCTTGAAACTGGATAAGATGACTAAAGAAGAATTAAGTGCTTATTATCGTCATTTGGATAACATTGTGATTCTACGTGATAATATATATACCGAGCGTGCGGAAGGTCGCATGGAAGGCCGTATGGAAGGCCGTATAGAGGGTCGTGCAGAGGGCCGTACAGAGGGCCGTGCAGAGGGACTTATGGAAGGTCGCATGGAAGAAAAAAGAGAAATGGTACATAATATGAAATCTTTGAATATTCCACTTGATACCATTTCGCAAGTTACAGGACTATCCATTGAAGAAATAAAAAGCTTGTAGTAGGATTGCTACCGAAAAATGTGAATTTTAAAATGATTAAGACAACGCTTCCATTTATACTGGGAGCGTTTTTTTTATTCATAAAAATAGGATACTGTATGCGTTTCTCTTGCTTGAAATCTGAACAGTACATGATGTGCAAGCAAATATGCGAGTAATCAGGCATTATGAAAATTCGTGTTGCTTCTGCTTATATGTTATTGTGGTGCATATAGTTTTGTAATAAAGCGCTAATTATGATATTTCGTCAGAGAATTGTGGGAATATATCGTATTTTGCTACATCAGTTTATTGTAGTAAAAAGCATGGAATAGCTGAAAATATACAGGTTATTTAGAGTCACACCGATGAATACATTGTTGGTCGGTGAGAAAAGCATTGACCCTCACCGACCAACGATGCGTTCCTTTTAAAGGAACGGAGCTTAGTTGAGAGAGAATAATTTGTTTTTTATTCCTCATTTATGCAGTTTTTAGCTCATGAATAGCATATTCTTGCATTAATTTATGCATTTATTTTTCTATTAGCTCGATTTTGAATTGAATATTAAAAGGGAGAATCTTAAAAATAGAACAGAATCTCTTATTCTGAGAGACACGGTTGACATTTCATTCTCTGTTGAAACTGCAAGAATATTGTTGCTTATGATATGGTTATCGCTTGATTTATTCGTTTGTTAGTTTAAATAATGTTACCTTTGTGGTTGAAAAGGAACTAAAATAAAACATGATGAGAACTATTTATAATAATTTGTTATTGGCGTAGATTATGAATTCAGACAGACAAATGGCTTTACTCTTTTTCATTTTAATGATAATTCTTGTTGTTACATTAGAACGAATGCTTTATGCTTCAGGAGAAGTTGCACTTGAAAATAAGACTAGAATAACTTTATTGGAGGCAATAGAAGATGGACTCAATACACAATATAAGGTACTGGGACTACATGAGTTTAGTCGCAAAATGGAACCGAACAGGAACTTTGAGCATTGTACTATAATTAGTTCTAAAGGTAAAAAAGTAAAAGATATTGCGGTTGAAAAAAATAAGGTCATAGTAAGTTCGGATGTTGATACCAAAATACGTCATACCGTTTTAGCAGAAGAGGGGATAGATGCCGATGCTTGTTTATCTTTGTGGAGTAAGAAACTGTCTGCAGCTAATATTGTTTCCTGTCATGCATTGCAATTACATATTCACACAGATAAGAATAGTGCCTATGTACTTGCTTGTGGAGATTCTACGTTATTTTTACCTGAGTATAAAAAGATTAGTAGTGTTTACGCCGGACTTTCCAATGAAATTGAAGTAGAGCCTTTTATTCGGTATTCTTGGTTGACAGTTCTCAAAAACGCCTCAATAACGATGGTGGTTATTGTGGAATTAATTATCCTTGTTCTTTTATTTGTTTGTTTTATCTATTATCTAAGAAAAAAAATAAAAAAGAGTGTTTCTTCAGTAACAGATATCTCCCAATCAGATATAAAATTGGCGAATCTTCGTTATGTCTACAGTTCGCATGAATTTTATGTAGATAATCGAAAGACTCAGATTCGTGGTCAATCTGCAACTTTGATTTTGTTGTTTTTGAAAGCTCCAAATCATACAGTGACAAAAGAAGAGATTATTTTATGTTTCTGGAGACCGGAAGATAGAGGCGTAGAAGGTAGGTTACGTCGTGTGCTGAGTGATTTAAGGGGCGTATTTCGGGAAAAATCAGTGAACTTATCTATTAAATCATCTGGAAATAGCTATTCTTTGATTGTTGAAAAAGTGCCATTTCATCGAATAAAACTTGTTTTGAGGACTATTGTGAGAAAATTCTCATAATAGTTCTCACAATTTCTCACGCCAATAATTTGCCATGTTCTAATCAGATGCCTACTTTCGGGCAAAAATTAATCAATTTATATCATAGTATGAAAAAGTATTTAAAGTTTGGAGCCTTTTCTTTGGTCGTATTGGTTTCTATTTTCTTTTGTAGAAAAGCTGAGCACAACAAACTACAAAACGTTATTTTATTAAATAATGTGGAAGCATTGGCTGCCGGTGAAAATCCTATGACTACTTGTATTGGCTCCGGTTCTGTGGATTGTCCTATAAATCATGAAAAAGTAAAGTATGTTTTCGAACCATTTAAATTGGATTGGTAAGCTTCTGCTACTGATATTGGTAGTTGGAATATTATTCTCGTGCTCACAGTCCCCAAAAACTTTTTTGGGGATTAAATATTTAGATTTTCCGGAAGAGAAACATCTGTCGGCACAGGTAATAGAGCTTGATACAGCTTTGTTCCGCTATCCTTTTCGGATACAGATAGAAGGGGATAAAGCCATTGTAATGGATTTACATGGTTCCGAATATTATGGGCATTTATTCCAGTACCCAAGTTTCCGGTATCTATCTTCTTTTGGCAGACGAGGCGATTCCCCAACGGAAATGTTGTCAATGGAAAACTTCCGTTTATATAACCATGAATTATGGACTTTAGATGCTAACAAAAGCGAATTAACTAGGTTAGATTTTTCTTCATCCGGTGATTCACTGCTTCGTGAGGAAACGGTAACATTGGATGAAGATATACTTCGACCGCTTGATTTTGCTGTATATGATGATACAACATTTGTCATTCCTGACTATTCAGGTGAGAGCCGTTTTTTGAAGGTTAATTGCAAAGGTAAACTTATAGAGAAGATAGGAGCTATACCTACAGCGAATGAGAAAGCTTTGCAGGAAGCCCGTCCGGCATTAGCACAGGCATGGCGTAGCTTTTTAGATTATAATCCCCATAATGGCGTTTTAGCTGCTGTCACTCAACTGGGAGAGGTGGTTGAAGTTTATAATTTGAAAGACAGTACTCATGTTGTTCGTATCGGTGAGCACGATGAACCTGAATTCAAAATTTCAGATGGATATGGTATACCAACAGGCATCATGGGATTCAGTGATGTTCAAGTAACGGATAATGCCATTTATACGCTGTTTCATGGAACGCCCTTTAAAGAGATATCAAGACAAAGTGGAAGGCTTCCTGACGGAGGAAAATACATTTATGTATTTAGTTTGAAAGGAGAACCGATGTGTAAATATGTACTCGACCATTATATATATGGTATTTGGGTAGATGAAGTTACTAAAACGATAATGGCGACAGATGTGAATAACGATCAGCCAATACTAAAGTTTAGTTTTGGTAGCGTATGAGAGAATTAACTTGATTAAAAGGAGCAGAATGATGAGTTTGTTCATCTTGCCGGATTTGCTTACATATCATCTGCTCCTAAACCTTTAAATAAAGATTCCGATGCAAACATAAGAATAAAAAAGTAATGTAGCAAACTATTGCTGTTCTGTTGAAATGATAAATACAGAAGAAAAATGAAAAAGAACAAACTAAAAAAATGACTGAATGAAAAAGAAACTAATGGGACTTATAGCCATTGTTGCTATTGCCGCTGTTGCGGGATACAATATATATACTTCGCAAAGCAATGTGAAGTTGTCGGATCTAGCTTTGGCTAATGTAGAAGCATTGGCACAGCATGAATGGGGACAAGGTATGCCTACCTACTGTTTTATGAATAAATCAGTTTGGTACTGTATTATGCAGCGTGGAGATACTTCTTGTTATTGCGAAATGTAAACATTAAGATAGAGAGTGTGTCATTTCTGGTACACTCTCATTGCAGAATTTAATCACACATTATGAATAAAATAAGCTTGTTGTTTTTAACACTGTTTTTTGTATTATTGGCGGCTTGCCAACATTCACAAAATGACATTTGTTCATTGGTACCTGCTCAAGACAGTCTTGTCTTTGAATTAGATCCACAAACATCGGTATTTATCAAAGCTATTTTTCCTTATACAGATGCCAATGGGAGAGAATATTTGACGTTTCAAAATAATATAGAGCCGGAAATATTATGGTATGATATAGAAACGCAAGAGTATGTGAAAACGCTGTGTATAGAAAAAGAAGGAGCCGATGGTGTTGGAATGTTTTTTGGATATCTTATTCAATCGGAAGAGGAAATATATATTCCCGAAATCAGGACTACTGTTATTGATGTAGTCAACGGTAGAGGAGAAATAGTACGTAAAATTAAATATGACAAAACCTCTCTAGGAAAATCAGCAATGCCCATTATGAACATTTCATTTCCCCATCATCTGATGTACATAGTAAACGGAAAATTGTACCTTCCTCAAGATCCTAATTTGACTTTAAAGAATATTATGGAAGATAGTCCAGTAGCATTGATGTTAGATACTGTTAGTGGTTCGTTAGATGAATTTGATCTTAGATTTCCAGCTGTGATGACTACAGAGGAAATAAGAGGAAATAAATTTGGAAAGACTGATTGTAGTTCTTGCTATAACGGAAAAGATTTTGTATATTCGTTTTTCTTTGATGAAGATATTTATGTAGTATCCTTGGATGGAAAAGTTCAAAAGCGAGTTAAGGTTAAGAGTAGGTATTTACCCCAAATTTACGATGGAGAAAAAGTTCCATCGGGTATTCCTGAGTTACTCGAGATGATTTGTTCCGTACCTATGTATGGCAATTTGATTTACGATCAATACCGTGAAGTGTATTATCGCTTTGTTTATCCTGAGACAGAATTGGTCAAGGGAGAGAATTATAAAGATGTTTGGGATCTGGGCAGAGGAAAATTTTCAGTCATTATACTTGACAAGAAACTTAATATTATAGGCGAAACTTTATTTCCTGAAAATATGTATGCATCCAGACTGTTTTTTGTGAGTAAAGATGGATTATATATCAGTACTAGCTTTATTAAGAATCCGTATTATAGTGATGACCAACTGTGCTTTCAAAGAATGGATTTAGTCTATGAATAAAGGATATTATGCCTAGACAAATATTCATTTCGATTTTTTGACTACAGTAGTTTTTTATTGTAGTTTTCAGAATATACTGATTTTATGGTAGCATTGGATGGATTGTGAATTTACATATGTTGGTCATACTTGTGTTGTCGCCTTGCCTTTGATTTGCTAAATTCAATAAAGTTGTGATTATCATAGCCTCAAGTTAAAAACGAATAATGATGAAAATTGTAAGTGTAATAATGTTGTAAATTATTATTTATTCATATTCTTTAAATAATAAAAAACTATTAGATGGAATTGAAATCCGCTGCAATATTACCAACTGGATACTCCTATTTTTGATTTTGCTGTTGATGAAAAGTCTAGAATAATTTATGGGTTAACTGATAAACCAGAAAGTCATATTGTACAATTTAAATTTTAATATTAATGAGATATTTGTCAGTTGTTGTATGTATGCTTATGTGTGTCTCTTGTCAAAATGCAGACAGAACTTGTCTTGTGAATACAGTAAAAGAATGGAAAGGAAAGGAAATTAAATTTCCGGCAAAATCTGTTTTTACACAATATATGTGTGATACTGTGAAATTTGATACAGACTCTGATTTTAAATTAATGATTTATGTAGATTCAACTGGGTGTACTAGTTGTAAACTCCAACTGCATAAATGGAAAAGTTTCTTAAGTGAAATGGATTCTGTTGCTAAAGGTAAAATTGATTATCTTTTTTATGTGTGTCCTAAAGATAAGAGGGAATTTGAACATATTTTGAAACGTGATAAATTTGACTATCCAATATGTATTGATGAATATGATTCTCTTAACATTATGAATAATTTTTCTTCCGATCCAAGGTTTCAAGTGCTTTTATTGGATAAAGAGAATAGGGTAATTGCAATTGGCAATCCCATACTTAATCCGAAGATTAAAGATTTATATTTTAATATACTTTTGGGGGCAAATAATAGAGGGGTGAATCAAATACCTCAAACACAAATTACAATTACTGAGCAAATGATAAATATGGGGAGTTTTTCTTGGAAAGATAGTCAGGAGAAAGATTTGATAGTAAAGAATGTTGGTCATTCTCCATTAGTTATTGATGAAATATTGACCTCTTGTGGATGTATTGTTGTAACACATGATAAGAAACCAGTATTACCTAAAGATAGTACTTGTATAAAAATAAGATATCAAGCGGAATATCCGGAATATTTTGATAAAACTATTATAGTGTATTGTAATGCAGAAGGTGCTCCATTAAAGTTAAGAATTAATGGAAACGCAAAATAAAGTTAGATGAGGTGTTTGAAATATATCCAGTTTGTATTTATTGTTCTATCTATTTTGCTAGGATGGCAAGTTGTAAATAGGATAGTACTTGGAGAGGAATTAATGACTTCTCTAGAAGTATCTTTACAATCTGCAGGAAGTAGTAGAAAAGAACTGGAAAAAGTACTTTGCCGTTATCAAGTGCATCCAAGTGATAGTCTAAAGTATAAAGCCGCTTGCTTTCTGATTGAAAATATGCCTTTTTATACTTATTCTGATGGAGAACAATTGGATAATTTCAAATCTTACTATGCATGGCTAAAAATAAGTAAAGGAAAAACACCACAAGAAATCGCCGATTCTGTTAAGAATGCGTATGGTCCTATAAAAGAGATAAATGAAAAGCGAGATATTATGGAAATAGATTCCGCTTATCTATGTCATAATATAGATTGGGCATTTAAAGTCTGGCAGGAGCAACCGTGGGGAAAGAACATCTCGTTTGAAACATTTTGTGAGTACTTACTACCTTACCGGATAGGTGATGAACCATTAACTTATTGGCGTGAAATGTACTATGAAAAATATAATTCGTTATTGGATTCATTGCGTATGTCTGATTCATTAGATATCGAAGATCCCGTGGTTGCTGCTAATTATCTGATAAGTAAATTGCCTGATAAGAGCTATTATTATACTTCTGTAACACCTTATCCATTTGGGCATATAGGACCGGAATATGTACAGTACTTATCCGGTACATGTAGGGAAGTGACTGATTTTGCTGTGTATTTATTTAGAGCTTTGGGTATTCCTTGTGCCATAGATTTTGTTCCTGTACGTAGTTATATAAATGCCGGGCATTTTTGGTTGACAACATGGAATAAGGATGGAGAGGAATATATGACTGATTTCCCGCAAAAATTGCGACCTGTACGTAAGAATTGGTGGTATCGGTGGGATGACAGTTCCAAAGTGTATAGATATACTTTTAGTGTGAATAGAGATCTGTATGAGCAAATGGCAAAGTATGGTGAAGAAGTATATCCTTTTTGGCGTTTGCCGAAATTTACAGACGTAACTTATGGATATGGCTATAGTTTTAAGAAAGAATTGGTTATCCCTTTAGAAAAGCAGTATAAAACGAAACGGAGCGGGAAAATCGCTTATCTATGTGTCAGTGACAGGGATCGTTGGACTCCTGTCGACTGGACTGCATATGATGCGGGGCATCTGGTGTTTCAGTATGTACGGAATGGTTCGTTTATGAGAGTGGCTACTTATGAGAATGGTACATTATGCTTTCTGACCGATCCTTTTTATGTTGATAAACAGAGTAATGAGATCTGCTATTATCCCGCAGGAAAGGAGAAGGAAGATGTGGTATTATATGCCAAGTGTGATATCGGGAGAGAAAATATGTTCAGAGACCGGATGATAGGAGGTGTTTTTGAAGGGAGCAACCATCCTGATTTTTCGGAAAAAGACACTTTGTTCATAATACAGGGCAGACCTAATCGTTTGAATACAACTGTAAAGAGTTGGTCTGATAAAGAATATCGTTATCTAAGATATTTTGGTCCGCCTAGAAGCGCATGTAATATTGCGGAAGTCACTTTTTATGAGAAGAATGATACCGTGGCTTTATCAGGGAAAATTATAGGGACTCCCGGATGTTACCAACATGACGGAACGCATGAATATACTAATGTCTTTGATGGGAAAACATGGACTTCCTTTGATTATCATCAGCCTACCGGTGGATGGGCGGGGCTTGACTTGGGCAGAAAAGTTCGTGTAGACCGTATTGTATATACTCCGCGCAACAGAGATAACTATGTTCGCCCTGATGATCTATATGAGCTGTTTTATTGTGACAAGGATTGGAAGTCTGCCGGAAAAATCAAGGCAACTGCTGATTCATTGGTATTTCGGGATATTCCCGTAAATACGGTGCTGCTTTTGAGAAATCATACACGCGGACTGGACGAGAGAATCTTTATTTATGAAAACGGTAGTCAACTATGGAAATAAGAACGTATATCAGTTTGGTTGCAACATGGAGAATGATTATCATCTCAGGTATCATTTCTCTGGTATATGCTTGCTCTTGTCCGAATGAGAAGATTTCGCATTTGTCCGCTATTGTTCCTTCCAGGCATACGCTGTTGGCTGTTACCCCCAGTTTAAGTCTCCAATTAACGGGGGATACATTAAATAAAAGTTACCCGCAGTTGAGAACCGGAAAGGCGTTTCCGATAACTGGTATTTTACGTGTAGACGGCATACTTTATCGTTTCATGGGAGGTGATTCTTTACGTATATCTCCTTTAGCACCTCTTTCGGGGGATACTGTCGGGTGGACGGGAAAATATTCTTTCTTGTTTCCGGGAAAAGGATGGGAGCAGAGGGTATATGACGATTCTTGGTGGAGTGAAGGAAAAGGGGCTTTTGGCCCGGTAAAAGGGTATTATTATCCGGCTCATACTTTGTGGGGAGCAGAAAATATTTATGTCCGCAGGCATGTCAAGGTGGATAAAAAAGACGCTTTGAAGAATCGTAAAGTTTATGTCCGTTATGTATGCGATGATCGGATAAAGCTTTTCTGTAATGGGAAACATCTGTTGGAAAGCGGATTTACGCATCAAACGAAATGCCAACATTTGACTGATGAAGCAATTAATCAAATAGTTGATGGAGATAATGTCCTGGCTGCATATTGCCGTAATACGGGAGGTGCCGGCTTATTGGATTTTGGTTTGTATATCGAAAATAAAACGTATGCCGATGCGAAACCTGCAACTTTGAAAAAGATAGATGTGCAAGCTACGCAGACTCAATTTATTTTCCAATGTGGAGAGGTGGATCTTCAGATTGACTTTGTCTCACCTTCCTTGTCGGAAAAGTGGGATATGACAGGATGGCCTGTCGGTTTTATTTCCTATCAAGTCCGTACGGAAAGCGGAAAGGAACATACAGTGGAAGTTTTGTTCGACGTGGATATGGAATGGATGTTTGGCAAGAGGGAAGTTGATAGTTGGGCTGAACAGGATTGGCGTTTTGTGAAGTCCGACAGCTTGTATTTGGCTATGGCAGCGGATGAAACAACCTTTTCATGTATGGATGGTCATGCCATCTTGTCTCAAAAGCTGTACGTGGGAAATGAAGAGGATAAGAATAGTGGGGTATTACTTGTCGGATATGAAGAAGGACAGGTGCTGCAATATGATGGAGAGGTGCTGTCTCCTCTTTGGAATAGTGATGGGACAAGGGCGGTAAAAGAATTAATGAAATCCGTAGGAAATAGATATAAGGAACTTAAAGCGGAATGTGATATTTTGGATAACCGATGGAACTCTAAGGCATTTCAGGCAAGGGATAAGGTATTCGCGGGGCAAATGCTTCCTGCTTACCGTAATTTTGTATCCTCTCATAGGTTTATGTCATTTTCTGATAATAAGCTTTTTTGTTTGGGCGATACTTTAGGCAATGTCAGGGAAGCTTATAAGAGTTTTCCGGTATTGTTATTCTTTCATCGTACCGACTGGATGAGAGGTTTGTTGGATCCCATATTCGAGTACTGTGAAGATATTCATTGGAGCAAGAAATATCCGCCATATGATATAGGCTTGTATCCTGTTGCCGGTAAACAGGTGAAATTGGAAGACTGTGCCGTAGAAGCGGCTGCCAATATGCTGATGATGACAACTGCTGTTGTTGAGGCGGAACAGGACTTCAGTTACGCTGATATGCATTGGGAGCAATTGGGGATGTGGGCGGATTATCTGCAAAAGAAGATGAAAAAAGAGACATATCCTTTCACCGGGTTATTGGATGAAAATGACGAACGCGTGAAATGTGTGTTAGGGTTGGCGGCTTATCGTAAATTGATTCAATTAAAGGGAAGCTTATGAGCAAGATAAAGAGAATTCGGGCGATATTGGAGAATCTGGCTTTCTTCATATTCTGTATGGTGGTTATTCTGTTCTTGATGCAACTGTTCTGTTTTACTTCATTCAGGATACCTTCGGATTCTATGGAACCGGCATTGAAGGATGGCGACCGGATATTGGTCAATAAGATGATAAGGGGGGCTCGCCTGTTCGATGTGTTTGCAGCTTTGGATAATGAGGAAATCACTATCCATAGGATGCCCGGATGGGGGAGTTTCAAGAGAAATGATATACTGGTTTTCAATTTCCCTTATCAGATGAACCGTTGGGATAGTGTCCGGATGGATGTAATGCAGTATTATGTAAAACGGTGTGTCGCCCTGCCGGGGGATACATTGGAGATTCGTGGGGGATTTTATAAAGTACGTGGTTGTGACGAACGGTTGGGAAACTACGATGCCCAGCAATATCTGGCGAATTTGAAGCATCCGGAGCAGCATGGTATTGTGGTAGGTACATTTCCGTATGACAAACAAATTGGATGGACTATCCGTGAGTTCGGACCTTTGCCGATTCCCAAGAAAGGTCAGACTGTAATGATGAACCGTACGAACTGTCTTTTATACCGGCAATTGATAGGGTGGGAACAGAAGAAAAAACTACGTATAAAAGACGGACAAATAGTATTGGGAGACAGTGTGATTACCCAATATCGCTTTAAAAAGAATTATTATTTTGTTTCCGGTGATAATATGGCAAATTCACAAGATTCAAGATACTGGGGGATGTTGCCTGAAGAATATATTGTAGGTAAGGCTACCCGTATTTGGTATTCGGAAGATAAATTTACGGAGAAGTTCCGTTGGGACAGGTTAATGAAGAAAATCAGATAAAAGAATGCAATGATTAAAAAAACACTGTGATGATTTTAAAAAACATTGAGAAGAAAAAAATAATCACTTAGCATGTTTTTTGAAAACATGTGATTGTTTCAGTAAAAACATATAGGAGAGTTAGTCAAAAGATGTAGAACGTTTATATAAATGATGTAGATGAGTCAGGAAAGTGTAATACTTCAATATGATATAAGATGTACAGAGTTTATGGCATTCGTCACTTTTTTCTTTATTGTATTGTATATCAGTGAGATATAATGAATGTTCTATAGTCAGATAACTACCTTCATTATAAGTGCTTATGCTATAAGTAAATAATGGAAAAAGTGACAATGACGGAGATTGGAATATGTTTTGATAAATGAGATTTTAAGTTGATGGGAACAGTAAAAAAATGCATAGCGGATGTGGTGGCACTCTTAGGGGTTGCTGCAATCCTGAGTGTAGTGACTTTTGCCACTTCGGGCGATATTCCTGTCGGTGAAATGGCATATCAAAGGCTGTGGTTGGGACGCATGGCTTTTGTTTTTGTCGTTTGTAGTCTGCCGTCTCTTTGCCTGAGCGGGAAACAGCGTCTGTCTTTTTCATCCATAGTGACATGGGTATTGATTGTATTGGGAGGAATCGAAGTTGTCTGGGGATTGAGACAGATATACGGCCTGGCTGTTTCCAATCATTCTTTATATGCGCTTACAGGATCTTTTTATAATCCGGGACCTTATTCAGGATATTTGTCGATGATATTCCCGCTTTGCCTGCATGAATGGCTGAATTTGAAAGAAAGGACGGAACGTACATGGGCGGAGCAGGGAAAGTATTACGTGGCATTAGGAGTTATGTTGTTGATTCTTTGTGTGTTGCCTGCGGGTATGAGCCGCTCGGCATGGATTGCTGCCGCAATATCAGGTACATGGGTATATGGGATGCATGCCTCGTGGGGAAGCAAACTGAAAGAATTTGGGCGAAAATATAAGAAAAGGGTGGTACTGGCTTGTATTGTAGGAGGGAGTATAGTGGTAATGATTGGTTACGCACTTTTTCAACTGAAAGCAACTTCTGCCAACGGCCGCTTGTTCATGTGGAAAGTCAGTGCTCTTGCTATTGCCGAAAGTCCTGTTATAGGACATGGAACAGGGAGTTTTGTCTCGGCCTATGGCAGAACGCAGGAAGATTATTTCGCCAACGGAGAATATTCGGAGACGGAAGAATTGGTGGCAGGAAGTCCGGAATATGCTTTTAATGAATATCTGCAAGTAGCGGTGGAATACGGGATTCCTTTTTTATTAGTTGTCTCTTTAGTTATTGGATTTTGTCTTTGGAAGGGAAGTAGTGAAGGAAGAATAGGTCTTTGTGGGAGTGTAATTTCTGTTTTGGTATTTGCCTTTTCCTCTTATCCGATGCAGATTCCCGGATTTGCAGTGACGTTCTATTTTTTGTTGGCGGCTTGTGTTATCGGGCGTTCAAAGATAATACTGTTATTCTTTATGTCAATGATGGTGCTATTGGGAGCGTATTATTGGAAAAACAACCAATATGATGCGTGTAAGAGTTGGCATCGTGGTAAGATGCTTTATAATATAGGGGCTTACCGGTCAGCTAAAGAAGACTACGAGAAGTTATATCCCGAATTAACGAATCGCGGAGCTTTTCTTTTTGAATACGGATATTCTCTGCATAAATTGAAAGAATATGATAACTCGACAAGGATATTGGAGGAAGCGATGACACACAGTAATGATCCCATGATTCTGAATATTATCGGCAAGAATTATCAGGCATCGGGCGCTTACGAGAAAGCGGAAGAATACCTGATTCGGTCTACGCACCGACTTCCGGGGCGGATTTATCCGTATTATCTGTTGGCGAAACTTTACGCGGAACCAAAATATCGGCAACCTGAAAAATTAAAATATGCTGTTGAAATAGTGTTGACAAAAGAACCCAAAGTTCAATCGACAGCAGTAAGGGAAATGAGAGAAGAAGTAAAGAAATTATTGAAATAAAAGAACCAATAAATATGAAGAAACACGATTGTATATGGTTATTGTTATGTTTGACATTAGGAGTAAACACCTCTTGCTCTGACAAGAAAAATAGTGCCGATGAACAGGAGCAAGGAGTAACCACCGTTCTTCCTGATGCAAAAAATGAGGTAACCATCCAAGTCCTGAAAAGACAGAATTTTAATCACGAGTTGGTAAGCAATGGCAAGGTGAATGCTCGTGGCAAAGCTGATTTGCGTTTTGAGACAAGTGAAGTCATTGCCCATATTTATGTGAAGAATGGCGATCGTGTGCATAAAGGGCAAAAACTGGCGGAGTTGGACAAATTCCGTTTGGAGCAGAAACTGTCCCAGTCGGAGGATGCCTTGTTGAAAGCCGAACTGGAACTGAAAGATATATTGATAGGACAGGGGTATTCTGTTGATGATTTCAGTAACGTTCCGGCGGACATAATGAAGATTGCCAAGGTGAAAAGCGGATATGACCAGTCGAAATCTCAGTATGAGTTGGCAAAAAGGGAAATGGAACATGCCACACTGGTCGCTCCTTTTGACGGGGTGGTGGCTAATCTTTTTTCGAAGACTTTTAATCCGGCTAATACGTCTGAAGTATTTTGTACTATTCTTGATACCAGAGGTATGGAGGCCGAATTTACCGTATTGGAGAATGAACTTGCTTTTATAAAGAAAGGGGATAAGGTAATGGTGCTTCCCTATGCCGGAGGAAGTTCGTTTGAAGGCAGTGTATCTGAAATCAATCCGTTGGTGGATGCGAACGGGATGGTAAAGGTGAAGGCTGACGTAAACGGGGAAGGTAAGCTGTTCAGCGGCATGAACGTAAGGGTGAGCGTCAGAAGAAATCTGGGTGAACAGTTGGTGATTCCCAAGACGGCTGTGGTACTGCGCTCCGGCAAGCAAGTCGTGTTCACATTGAAAGATGGCAAGTCCATGTGGAACTATGTAAATACGGGACTGGAGAATGCTACGGAATACATCGTTTCTGACAAATCTCGGAAAGGTGTTGAAGATGGCTTGCTCGAAGGAGATACGGTCATTGTGACCGGAAACCTGAATTTGGCGCATGAAGCGGAAGTAAATGTAAGATAATCCGTCCCAAAATCAAGTAAGCATGATAAAATTTTTGATTCAGCGTCCTATTGCCGTATTGATGGCCTTCACCGCCTGTTTTATTATCGGGTTGGTGACCTATTCCACCTTACCCATATCCTTGCTTCCGAATATCGCCATTCCGGAGATTACCGTTCAGGTATCCGCCGTCAATACTTCCGCCCGCGAACTGGAAAACACGATTGTGAAACCTTTGCGCGGACAATTGATTCAGGTTTCGACATTGAAAGACATTCATAGTGAATCAAGGGACGGGGCAGGCATTATCCGCTTGTCTTTTGACTATGGCACGAATACTGACCTCGCCTTTATCGAGGTGAACGAGAAGATAGACGCCGCAATGAATTTTCTTCCGAAAGAAACGGAACGCCCGAAAGTGATAAAGGCAAGCGCTACGGATATTCCCGTATTTTACCTGAACCTGACATTGAAGAATGACAGTGCCTATCACAGCACACAGCAGCAGTCTTTCCTGGATCTGTGCGAGTTTGCCGAATCGGTCATCAAGCGCCGGATAGAACAACTGCCGGAAGTCGCCATGGTGGATGTGACCGGAATACTTGAACGCCAGGTACAGATTGTACCCGATGAGGACAAGTTGGCAATGATGGGACTTACCATCGAGGATATTGAATCGGCTCTGTCATCCAACAATGTGGAACCGGGCAGCATGACGGTGCGTGACGGATACTATGAATATAATATAAAATTCTCCACACTGCTGCGCACGGCGGAAGATGTGGAAAATATCTATTTGCGCAAAGGCGACCGCATCGTACAATTAAAGGATTTCTGCAAAGTCAGTATCGTACCCGTGAAAGAAAAGGGCGTATCCGTGTCGAACGGCAAGCGTGCGGTGACACTGGCCGTCATCAAGCAGGCGGACGAGAACATGGATAAGATGAAAAACTCCCTGATAGGCACTATGAATTATTTTCAGCGGGTATATCCGGACATTGATTTCAGTATCAGCCGGAATCAGACCGAACTGCTGGACTATACTATTTCCAACCTGCAACAGAATCTTTCTTTAGGTTTTCTGTTTATCTGCCTGGTGGCGGTTCTCTTCCTGGGTGATGTGAAATCCCCGTTGGTGATCGGACTGAGCATGGTGGTTTCCATCGTCATCAGTTTCGTATTCTTCTACCTTTGCCATATGTCACTGAACATCATTTCCCTTGCAGGGTTGATTCTGGCTTTGGGAATGATGATTGACAGTTCGATTATCGTGACCGAGAATATTTCTCAATATCGGGAGCGGGGATATTCCCTGCGGCGTGCCTGTATTACAGGAACAAGTGAAGTGGTGACTCCTATGTTGAGTTCTTCGCTGACTACCATCGCCGTATTCGCCCCCTTGATTTTTATGAGCGGCATTGCCGGAGCTATTTTCTACGACCAGGCTTTCTCTGTCACGGTAGGGCTGATGGTGTCTTATTTTACGGGAATCATGCTTCTTCCCGTCCTTTATCTGCTGGTCTACCGCACAGGCATCCGTACCCGGAAATGGAAGTGGCTCTCCTTTAAATTCAATAATCCGATAAAAGACCATACACTGGATCGTTTCTATGATACTGGAGTCGACTGGGTATTCTCTCATAAAACGTTCAGCGTGCTATTCTGCATTGTTTCCATCCCGCTCTGCATATTCTTCTTTTTCTTTATAGACAAGCAGCGGATGCCCGATATAGAAGAAAACGAACTGATTGTCCGCATAGAATGGAATGAGAATATCCACGTGGATGAAAACAGGAAGCGTGTGGACGGACTTTTTAAGGAACTGGATGGTCAGTCCCTGGAACAGACGGCTTCTATCGGCAGGCAGGACTTTATCCTGAACCGGGAAAGGGAGCTTTCATCGTCCGAAGCGGAACTTTATTTCCGTACGGAGACTTCCGGTGGAATTGCTCCCTTGGAACAGGAGATATACCGGAGACTGAAAGAACGCTATCCGCTCTCTGTCGTTTCTTTCGCTCCGCCGGAAACGGTGTTTGAGAAACTCTTCGTAACGGGTGACCCGGATGTCGTTACTGAGTTTTATGCCCGCAACAGGGCGCAGGCACCGGACGCGGAAACGATTCGCAAAGTGGAGCAGGGACTGGCGAAAGAAACCGGAATCAACCCTACGGGCATCGCTTTTGAGAACCAGTTGAACCTGAGTATCAGCAAGGAAAAGCTCTTGCTTTACCGTGTTTCTTATAATGAGCTTTACCGCGTCCTGAAAACCGCTTTCCGTGAAAACAGCGTGACCATGCTGCATTCCTACCAACAGTATCTTCCGATTAATATTGCGGGGAATGAGAAAACGGTGAACAGGGTTTTGCAGGAGACATTGGTACAGACACAGCCGGATAGTAAAGGGGACGTGGAATTTATCCCGCTTCGGGAACTGGTGAAGGTGACTCCTGCCGAGGACTTGAAAAGCATCACTTCCGGGCGTAACGGGGAATTTGTGCCTTTCGACTTTTACGGGGTACGGGACGCGGACAAGCTGATAAAGGACGTGAAGCGGGTAGCTGAGGAGACGGGAGACTGGGACACGGGATTTTCCGGCAGCTTCTTCTCGAACCGGGAAATGCTGGACGAACTGGTAGTGATACTTCTGATTTCCCTGTTGCTGATGTATTTTATCCTTGCGGCACAGTTCGAGAGTTTTTTACAGCCTTTGCTTGTCCTGGCGGAAATTCCCATAGACGTGGCCTTTGCTCTGTTGCTGCTTTGGATTTGCGGGCATACGCTGAATCTGATGTCAGCCATCGGGCTTATCGTCACCTGCGGTATCGTCATCAATGACTCTATCCTGAAACTGGACGCAATCAATGAACTGCGCAAGGCAGGCGTCCCTTTGTTGGAAGCCATCCATGAAGCCGGACGCAGGCGCCTGCGTCCCATTATCATGACCTCGCTGACTACGATTTTCGCCATGGTTCCGCTCTTGTTCTCTTCGGATATGGGTTCGGAACTGCAAAAACCGTTATCCATTGCCATGATAGGAACGATGTCGATAGGTACGGCAGTGAGCCTGTTTATCATCCCGTTGTTTTATTGGTTTATTTATAGGAATAAGAAGGCTCAAACGCAGGTTAACGCGGATTGACGCAGATTATTTTTCACGTATAAAATTGTCAGTTATGAATTATCAGTTATTAGTCAGGTGTTATTTTACTTTGGCGTTGGGGTGCGGAATCTGTTTTTCCGCAAATGCCCAGGAACGTTTGGTACTTGACCTGAATCGGACGATTGCTTTGGCCAATGACAGTTCGTTGGAGTCATTCCGCACACAGAATATGTATCTATCCGGTTACTGGGAGTATCGGACGTACCGTGCCAACCGCTTGCCCAGCCTGACACTGGATCTTACCCCGGCACAATATAACCGGGATATCACGAAGCGTTATGATTCGGGTTCCAATCTGGATGTATACCGTACGCAGCAATCTTATTATGCCTATGGCGGACTGAGTGTGAAACAGAATCTCGATCTGACCGGAGGTACTTTCTATCTGGAATCGAATCTTGCCTATATGCGCAACTTCGGTGACAACAGCGCGACGCAACTTACCAGTGTTCCCATACGAATCGGATATTCGCAGAGTCTGGTAGGGTACAATCCTTTCAAGTGGGAACGAAAGATAGAACCGTTGAAATATGAGCGTGTGAAGAAGGAGTTTCTTTATAATGTGGAGAAAGTGTCGGAGACAGCCACGAATTATTTCTTTTCCCTGGCTATGGCACAGGCGGAATATAAACTGGCAAAAGATAACCTGGCTTCCACGGATACGCTTTACCGTATCGGGCAGCAACGACACCGGATAGCCGCCATCTCACAGGCTGACCTGTTGACATTGAGACTGGATCGCGTGAATGCGCAAAACACATTGCAGAACAAGGCAAGCGACCTGAAGCGGGCGATGTTCTCTTTGGCATCTTTCCTTAACCTGGATAAGAATACGCAAATAGAACTGGAACTTCCTTCCCGCCCGAACAGGATAGAGATTCCGGTGGACGAGGCTTTGAGTTGGGGAAGGAGCAACAATCCCCAGTTACTGGAATTGAAGCAGAATGTATTGGAAGCGGAACGGAATGTGGACAGGACAAAGAAAGAATCCCGCTTCAACGCAAGTGTGAACGCGAGTATCGGCTTTAATCAGGTGGCGGATAATTTCGGTGATGTATATCATAAACCGATGCAGCAGGATTTAGTGGCGGTCAGCGTCTCTATTCCCATAGTGGACTGGGGAGTTCGGAAAGGAAAGTATAATATGGCACGTAACAACCTGAATGTGGTGAAAATCTCTGCACGGCAGGATGAGATAAGCATTGAGGAGGAAGTGATTATGACCGTGAGTGATTTCAATATCCAGCAGCAGTTGATAGCAAGTGCGGAAGAAGCGCTTGATTTGGCCGTACTTGCGTATAATGAGACAAAGCAGCGTTTTATCATTGGCAAGGCGGACATTAACAGCCTGACTCTTTCACTTAACCGTCAGCAACAGGCTCAACGGAATTATATTTCCGCCTTGCAGAACTACTGGCTGAATTATTACAAGATACGCCGTCTCACTTTGTTTGATTTCGCTGCGAATCTTTCACTCTCTGACAGGTTTGATTTCAATGGAGGGAAGTTGATTAAATGATATTTTATTTGCAGACAGAATAATAATTTTCTTTTTAGACAGAAGAACATAAGAACAAAAGATGAAACAGTAGTAGTTTAATGACCGGCAGAAATAATTTTCCAAGCGCAGCCTTTATGTTCTTTTGTTCTTATGTCTAAATCAAATTCCCATTTATATAAATAACGATAATGCAAAATCTAGATTCTGAAATAAAGAAGTCTTCAAAGGCTTCCGCTTTTACACTGATTGTCGCATTTATTTGTGTGGCACTGGTCGGGTTGGCGCTCGTTCCGTTGTTGCCTGTCAAGCTGAATCCGTCGCGGACATTGCCGGGCTTTAGTGTCGGCTTCAGTATGTCCGGGACTTCGGCACGTGTGGTGGAGATGACGGCTACCAGCAAATTGGAAGCGATGCTTGCCCGTATAAAAGGGATTCGGAGCATTTCTTCCACTTCGGGGAACGGGTGGGGAAGAATTAATGTAAGCCTGGACAAACATGCGGATGCGTCGGTCGCACGTTTTGAAGCTTCAACGATTATCCGGCAGACATGGCCGGAGTTGCCGGACGGGGTGAGTTATCCGTATATACAGATGCATAGTCCGGAACAACAGAGCCAAGGCCCTTTCATGTCGTTTACGATTAATGCGCCTGCCACTCCCATTCTGATTCAGCAATATGCGGAGGAGCATATCAAGACACGTTTGGCGCAGCTTCCGGGCATTTATAAGATAAATCTTAGCGGAGCTACGCCGATGGAATGGCGGTTGGAATATGACAGTGAGCAATTGCGGACATTGGGAGTAAGTACGGATGATATTCGTCAGGCGGTCGGGCTGCATTATCAGAAAGAATTTTTAGGTACTTATGATGCGGAACAAGGGGCTTCGGGCAGGCAATGGATACGCCTGGCGTTGGTTCCCGAACATGACAGCCGGGAGTTTGATGCCAGTCGGATACAGGTGAAGATGAAGGACGGGAGAATGATTGGCCTGGATGAATTGGTGAAGGTTTCACGGGTGGAACAACAGCCGCAAAGTTATTACCGGATTAATGGGCTGAACTCAATTTATCTGTCGATAGTTGCCGAAGAGACGGCTAATCAATTGGCGTTGAGCAAGGAAGTGAAGGCATATATGGATGACATTCAGCTATTGCTTCCGGCAGGATATGAGATTCATACCAGTTATGATGCTACGGAGTTCATCAAGGATGAGTTGAGTAAGATTTATCTGCGTACGGGAGTCACGGTGGCTATCCTGCTTCTGTTCGTATTGTTGATTACGTTCAGTCCTAAATATCTGTTTCTGATTGTTGTCAGCTTGTCTGTCAATATAGCGATAGCGGTTATTCTTTATTACGCCTTCGGGTTAGAAATGCAGTTGTACTCTTTGGCGGGTATCACTGTCTCGTTGAATCTTGTGATTGATAACACGATAGTGATGAGCGACCACTATCTGCGACGTGGCAACCGGAAAGCGTTTATGTCCGTGCTGGCGGCTACATTGACAACGATGGGAGCATTGGTTATCATCTTTTTCCTCGATGAGAAGATACGGCTTAATTTGCAGGACTTTGCTGCCGTGGTGATTATCAATTTGGGAGTTTCTTTATTGGTTGCCCTGTTTTTTGTTCCTTCCCTGATTGATAAAATCGGATTGAAGCGACGGAAAAGAATTTCTCCTTCAAAACCAAAGTTGAAGCTGAAGCTGAAACCGAAATTGGGACAGCGGATAGGGAACGTACGTTTCTTTGTGTGGGTACGCTCGAAAATGCGTCGTTTTCCGGTTTACTTCAGCCGCTTTTATAGGTGGCTGATACGGATTCTTTGCCGTTGGAGGGTGGCGGTGTGCATACTGTTATTATTAGGATTCGGATTGCCTGTATTCTTGTTGCCGGAAAAGATGAAGGGAGAAGATAAGTGGGCGGAAATTTATAATAAAACGCTGGGTACTTCTACCTATAAAGAAAAGGTGAAACCGGTTGTGGATAAGGCGTTGGGTGGAAGCCTGCGACTGTTTATACAAAAGGTGTATGAGGGGAGTTATTTCTCACGGAATGAAGAAGTAGTGCTTCACGCCAACGCGAATTTACCGAATGGGAGCACGCTTGAGCAGATGAATACACTGATAAAACGGATGGAAACTTATCTGAGTGGATTTAAGGAAATCAAGCAGTTTCAAGCATCCGTGGAGAGTGCCCGCAGGGCATCTATCCATATCTATTTTACTAAAGAGCATCAGAGAAGCGGATTTCCCTATACATTGAAAGCGAATATGATAAGTAAGGCTCTTCAATTGGGAGGTGGAGACTGGAGTATCTACGGATTGCAGGATCAGGGATTCAGTAATAGTGTGCGTGAGAACGCGGGTTCTTTCCGGGTGAAGATGTACGGGTACAATTATGATGAGCTTTATGC
Organism: Bacteroides congonensis; assembly: GCF_900130125.1. Classification (GTDB taxonomy): domain Bacteria; phylum Bacteroidota; class Bacteroidia; order Bacteroidales; family Bacteroidaceae; genus Bacteroides; species Bacteroides congonensis. Next base: position 700,814 of record NZ_FQXY01000009.1, on the reverse strand, counting down.
GTGGGCGGAGAATTTGAAGGAGAAGCTATTGTCTCACCGACGGATTAGGGAAGTGACGATAGGTTCTGATTTCTCGTGGTGGAAAGATGATTATATGGAATTCTACTTCGACCTGAACAAACGGCGGATGGCTGAAGAAGGAATTGGAGCCGGAGGGTTGTTTTCCGCTATCCGTCCGATATATGGGCGAAATATGGAAATCGGTTCGGTATTGACGGAAGAAGGAACGGAAAAGATAAAGCTTTCTTCCCGGCAATCGGAAGAACGGGATGTATGGGCTATGCAGTACTATCCTTTCCAGTCAGGCGGTAAGGAATATAAGATGTCGGAACTGGCCGTCGTTGAGAAAGGGCAGATGCCGCAGGAAGTGGCAAAAGAAAATCAGCAATATCGCTTGTGCCTGCAATACGAGTATATTGGTTCTTCGGAACAGGGGCATAAACTGCTGAAGAAAGATTTGGAAGAGTTTAACGAGCTTCTTCCGATGGGATATACCGCAAAATCGGAAGATAACAACTGGTCGTGGGGCGGAAAGGATAATAAGCAATATCGTTTGCTCCTGATTGTAATCGCTATTATTTTCTTTATTACAAGTATTCTTTTTAATTCGCTGAAACAGCCGTTAGCGATTATCTTTGTGATTCCGGTATCTTATATCGGCGTGTTCCTGACGTTCTACTGGTTCAAACTGAACTTCGACCAGGGCGGTTTTGCTTCCTTTGTCCTGCTTTGCGGTATTACGGTAAATGCGAGTATTTATATTCTGAATGAATATAATTCTATCCGTAAACGTTTCCCGCGTCTTTCACCGCTCCGGGCTTATGTGAAAGCTTGGAACACAAAGATAATACCTATCTTCCTGACAGTAACTTCTACTATTTTAGGCTTTATCCCTTTCATGGTAGGAGCGGAAAAAGAAGGGTTCTGGTTTCCGTTGGCGGCAGGCACTATCGGCGGACTGATAATGTCTGTCGTCGGAGTATTTATCTTTTTGCCGGTGCTGACGCTGAAGAAGAAGCATTGCTTTGTGTCCTCTAAAGCTATGCTTTAAGGATGCTAAAGCATAGCTTTATCCGGTCTAAAGCTACGCTTTTGGTTTTACCAGTTATTTCCCGCGTTACTGCTGCTGATAAGCATTTCCACTCTCTGCTTGTACAAATTCGCTCCTTCGGCAATATTCTTTCCTGCATCTGCGGTTCCCATTCCGTAAACGACAATGGGTGTCTGCCATGCCATACCCGAGTGAATCGCGCTACCCTGATACGGGCGTAGAAGCTCATCGATTGTGAAGCGGTTTCGCCCGCCGCTACGATAAGCGTCATATTCGGAGCCGGTAGTTGTTACCACCATCAATGGTTTGCCTGCAACAGCCGGAGTCTTGGATAAGTAAGTAAAGACTTCGTCCTGCCATTTTTTTAGTAATGACGGCGCAGCCATCCAATAGAAGGGAAACTGGTAGATGACAGCCGAAGCGTCGGAGATGATCTTACTCCATTCGTCCACATTGAAAGCGATTTCCTCGGACAGTTCATAGAGGTTGAAAACCGCCACTCCTTCAATGTCACTCACGGCGTCGATTAATGCCTTGTTTGCTTGTGATTCTTTCATGTTGGGATGTGCCAGCAGAATCACGACTTTTCTTAAATCTTTATTCATATTCAATCAGGTATTTATGATGATACAATTACTTATATACTATTAAGGTCTAAAAATAAGAAAAAGTTCTCGAAAACCAATATCTTAATTAAAAATAAAACAATCACTCTTTGCTTTTGAATTTGTATTTTTGCATCCACGTTCGTAAGACGTTACTTTAGATAATAATATTGTATATGATAGATTTTACCCGGTTTCCTTCTCCTTGCTATATCATGGAAGAAGAACTTTTAAGAAAGAACCTGAGTTTGATAAAAAACGTAGCCGACAGGGCGGGAGTGGAGATAATCCTGGCTTTCAAGTCATTTGCCATGTGGCGCTCTTTCCCTATCTTTCGTGAATACATCAACCATTCAACAGCCAGTTCGGTATATGAAGCCCGCCTGGCATTGGAAGAATTCGGTAGCAAGGCGCATACCTATTCTCCTGCCTATACAGAACAGGATTTCCCCGAAATCATGCGATGCAGCAGCCATATCACATTCAACTCGATGGCGCAGTTTGCCCGTTTCTATCCGATGACGGTAGCCGAAGGAAGCGGTATCTCCTGTGGTATCCGTGTGAATCCCGAATATTCGGAAGTGGAAACGGAACTTTATAATCCGTGTGCGCCCGGTACCCGTTTCGGGATAACGGCTGATTTGTTGCCGGAGACGCTGCCGCAAGGGATTGAAGGTTTTCATTGCCATTGCCATTGCGAATCTTCCTCTTATGAACTGGAGCGTACATTGGAACATCTGGAAGAGAAGTTTGCCCGTTGGTTTCCGCAGATAAAGTGGCTGAACCTGGGCGGCGGACATCTGATGACCCGCAAAGACTATGATACGGAACATCTGATAAAACTATTGCAAGGATTAAAATCACGCTATCCGCACTTGCAGATTATCCTGGAACCCGGATCGGCTTTTACTTGGCAGACGGGTGTCCTGACTTCCGAGGTGGTGGACATTGTGGAAAGCCGTGGAATCAAGACAGCCATCCTGAACGTCAGCTTTACCTGCCATATGCCCGATTGCCTGGAGATGCCCTATCAGCCGGCAGTCCGTGGCGCGGAAATGGGAAATGAAGGCAAATACATTTACCGTCTTGGCGGAAATTCCTGTTTGAGCGGCGACTATATGGGACTGTGGAGTTTCGACCATGAACTGCAAATCAGAGAGCGGATAGTGTTTGAAGATATGATTCACTATACGATGGTAAAGACAAACATGTTTAACGGAATCCATCATCCGGCCATCGCTTTATGGACAAAAGAGGGAAAAGCAGAAATATACAAGCAATTTTCTTACGAAGATTATCGTGACCGAATGAGTTGATAATCAAAAAGATTGTTTTGCGGCGGGGGCAAAGTGTGCAGATTTCTTTAAAAAAAGTATGCAGAATGTTTGCAGGTTTACGGAAAATCCCTACCTTTGCAACCGCAAACGAAAAAATGCGGAAATAGCTCAGTTGGTAGAGCATAACCTTGCCAAGGTTAGGGTCGCGAGTTCGAGTCTCGTTTTCCGCTCATGTTTCTTTGAAATGTTGGAACAATAATCTTTGCCCAGGTGGCGGAATTGGTAGACGCGCACGTTTCAGGTGCGTGTGTCGAGAGGCATGCAGGTTCGAGTCCTGTTCTGGGCACAGAGATTGAAACTTTTGGAATTACGGAGAGGTGGCGGAATTGGTAGACGCGCTACTTTGAGGGGGTAGTGACAGTTATGTCGTGGGAGTTCGAGTCTCCTTCTCTTCACGGTTCGTTGAAAGTTTATTTGCGGAAATAGCTCAGTTGGTAGAGCATAACCTTGCCAAGGTTAGGGTCGCGAGTTCGAGTCTCGTTTTCCGCTCTTGTTTCTTTGAAATGATGGAACTAAGTTTTGCCCAGGTGGCGGAATTGGTAGACGCGCACGTTTCAGGTGCGTGTGTCGAGAGGCATGCAGGTTCGAGTCCTGTTCTGGGCACCAATCTTTCAGTTTTCTGAATGACGAAATTTAGTTTGCGGAAATAGCTCAGTTGGTAGAGCATAACCTTGCCAAGGTTAGGGTCGCGAGTTCGAGTCTCGTTTTCCGCTCCATATATATAACATAAGAGGTTGTCAGTCGATGTGATTGGCAACCTCTTTTTTTTGTACCTTATTGTAAGTTTACCGGACGATTTTATCAATAGATTGAATAGAAAAGCGTAATTTTGCAGATGAAAAAAATCAATGTACTCCCCCCAAAAAGAGCGTCATTGATTCACGCAGACCTATAATTAATTTAATAACAGATGATATGTTAACACAAATCATTAATGCACGCATCCTGACCCCGCAAGGCTGGCTCAAGGATGGGTCAGTGCTTATCCGCGACAATAAAATTCTGGAAGTGACCAACTGCGACCTTGCCATTATCGGAGCCAAACTGATTGATGCCAAAGGAATGTACATTGTCCCCGGCGGAGTGGAAATCCACGTTCATGGTGGCGGCGGAAGGGATTTTATGGAAGGTACGGAAGAGGCTTTCCGAACAGCTATCAAAGCTCATATGCAGCACGGCACTACCAGTATTTTCCCCACACTTTCTTCTTCAACCATTCCTATGATCCGCGCAGCCGCGGAGACTACCGAGAAAATGATGGCGGAACCGGATAGCCCGGTACTCGGACTTCACCTCGAAGGACATTATTTCAACATGGAAATGGCGGGCGGACAGATTCCCGAAAATATCAAGAATCCCGATCCCGAAGAATATATCCCGTTACTGGAAGAGACGCATTGTATCAAGCGTTGGGATGCCGCACCGGAACTTCCGGGAGCCATGCAGTTCGGTAAGTATATCACGACAAAAGGCATATTGGCTTCGGTAGGACATACACAGGCTGAATTTGAGGATATACTGACGGCTTATGAAGCGGGCTATACTCATGCCACCCATTTCTATAACGCCATGCCGGGATTCCACAAACGGAAGGAATACAAATATGAGGGCACGGTAGAAAGCATTTATCTGATTGACGATATGACCGTGGAAGTAGTGGCGGACGGTATTCATGTGCCCCCGACGATTCTGCGTCTTGTCTACAAAATAAAAGGAGTGGAGCGTACTTGTCTGATAACGGATGCGCTGGCTTGCGCGGCCAGTGACAGTCAGACGGCTTTTGACCCGCGTGTAATTATCGAGGACGGGGTTTGCAAACTCGCAGACCGTTCCGCCCTGGCAGGAAGCGTGGCGACAATGGATCGCCTGATTCGCACGATGGTGCAGAAGGCGGAGATTCCATTGGCGGATGTGATAAGGATGGTTTCCGAAACACCTGCCCGCATCATGGGAGTGCTGGATCGTAAAGGTACGCTCGAGCGTGGCAAGGATGCCGATATCATTGCTTTGGACAGAGACTTGAATGTAAGGGCTGTGTGGGCGATGGGACAACTGGTGGAAGGCACCAACAAACTGTTTTAAATCCTATAAAAAAGAAGACTATGTTAACTCAGATAATAAACGGAAGAATACTTACCCCGCAAGGCTGGTTGAAAGATGGCTCCGTATTGATTTGCGATGGAAAAATATTAGAGGTGACGAACAGTGACCTGGCGGTTATCGGTGCAACGATCATTGATGCCCGCGGGATGACAATCGTACCGGGATTTGTGAGTATGCATGCTCACGGTGGTGGCGGACACGATTTTACCGAAGCTACGGAAGAGGCTTTCCGCACGGCGACTACCGCCCATTTGAAGCATGGTGCCACCAGTATGTTCCCTACTTTATCATCCACTTCTTTCGAAAGACTTTATCAGGCAGTCGATGTTTGCGAGAGTTTGATGCAGGAGAAAGATTCTCCGATTCTCGGTCTGCACATCGAAGGGCCTTACCTGAATCCGAAGATGGCAGGTACGCAGTATGACGGTTTCCTCAAAACACCGGATGAGAATGAATATATTCCTTTGTTGGAGCATACTTCCTGCATCAAGCGTTGGGACATCAGTCCCGAATTGCACGGTGCGCATGATTTCGCGAAGTACACCCGTTCGAAAGGAATTATGACCGCCGTGACACATACCGAAGCCGAGTATGATGAAATTAAGGCTGCGTATGCGGTAGGCTTTACCCATGCCGCGCATTTCTATAATGCGATGCCGGGTTTCCACAAACGCCGTGAGTATAAATATGAAGGTACGGTGGAAAGTGTATATCTGACGGATGGAATGACGGTGGAAGTGATTGCGGACGGTATTCACTTGCCGGCTACGATACTGAAACTGGTATATAAACTGAAAGGTGTGGAGAATACTTGTCTCGTAACGGATGCTTTGGCGTATGCCGCTTCTGACGGTACTGTGCCGGTTGACCCTCAGTATATTATTGAAGGCGGAGTATGTAAGATGGCAGACCATTCTGCGTTGGCAGGTAGTTTGGCTACGATGGATATACTGGTGCGTACCATGGTGAAGAAAGCGAATATACCTTTGGAAGATGCTGTACGCATGGCTTCTGAGACTCCCGCCCGTCTGATTGGAGTTAGCGACCGGAAAGGGGCGTTGGCTAAAGGAAAAGATGCCGATATTGTGATTCTTGATAAGGAACTGAATGTGCGTTGTGTGTGGTCGATGGGAAAGATTGTTCCGGGAACTGATATCCTGTTGCACAAATAACGGTTGAAATAATACGAAACAAGACAGCCCTGATTCTGAATGTAGAGATGCTCTGCTTCGGAATCGGGGCTTATTTTTATGGTATCTGTATGATGAAAACAGCCTTTTTCTAATCGAATTCTAATCTGAAATGAGAGCCTTATAATGGCTTTTTTCCTTCTCTACGATTGCAGAATTGTAATTTTGTCGCGAAAACTACGATAAGGTAACAAAGATTAAACGCAATGAACAGAGTATTTCTAATTTCCTTTTTTCTTCTATTGACAAGGGGAGTATTATGTGCCCAGCAGATTCCGGGCACGCTGACACTAAAGGATGCGGAACAACGTTTTCTGGAACGTAACCTGTCGCTGATAGCCGAACGTTATAACATCGACATGGCACAAGCACAGGTTCTGCAAGCCAAACTATTTGAGAATCCGGTGATTTCACTGGAACAGAATGTCTACAACCGATTAAACGGAAAGTACTTCGATTTTGGGCATGAGGGTGAAGCGGTCGTGGAGATTGAGCAGGTGATTCGCCTTGCCGGTCAGCGGAACAAGCAAGTGAAGCTGGAAAAAATCAACAAGGAAATAGCCGGATATCAGTTTGAAGAAGTGATGCGTACCCTTCGCCGGGAACTGAATGAGAAGTTCGTACAGGTTTATTTCCTTTCCAAATCCATCTCTATTTATGAGAAGGAAGTCAACTCCCTGCAAAATTTACTTGCCGGGATGAAGGTGCAACAAGAAAAAGGAAATATTTCGTTGATGGAAATCTCCCGCCTGGAGTCCATGCTGTTCTCTTTAAAGAAAGAGAAGAATGAACGGGAGAATGAGTTGCTGACTCTAAGAGGTGAGTTCAACAGGTTGCTCAATCTTCCGGGAGATACCCATATTCCGTTATCATTGGATGAGGAAGTATTGAAGCAGCTTGATTTGTCCCGACTGTCATTCGCCGATTTGAAAGCGATGATTAATGAGCGTCCGGACTTGAAAATTGCGCGAAGCATGGCAAGCGCTTCCCGTGCCAATTTGAAATTGCAGAAGTCGATGGCTTTTCCTGAATTTTCGGTGAAAGGTAGTTATGACCGTATCGGAAACTTTATTAGGGATTATTTTGCGGTAGGAGTAAGCCTGTCCGTACCTATCTTCAACCGTAACCAGGGAAATATAAAGGCTGCCCGTTTCAGCATTCAGCAAGCGGGAGTGCAGCAGGAAGATGCTGCCAACCGTGCGGATATGGAGCTTTATACCGCTTATGCTTCACTGGAAAAGGCAGTGCAGCTTTATCAATCTACCAACATGGACTTGGAACGCAACTTTGAGAAACTGATAACAGGTGTGAATGAGAACTTCAGTAAACGCAATATCAGTTTGCTGGAGTTTATTGATTACTATGACAGTTATAAGGAAACCTGTATTCAGTTGCATGAGATAAAGAAAGATGTGTTTCTCGCCATCGAAAACCTGAATACAACTGTCGGACAGAATATATTGAACTACTAATATCTATAAATTATCAAAGACTATGAACTGGAATAAATTCCTTCCTTGCATATTGCTTACTACTTTATTGGGAGCATGCTCCGGCAAAGGCGAACAACCGAATGTTGCCCCGGCTGCCTTATGTCTGACGGACAGCTTGCTGAAAGTCGTATCTGTCGATACGGTTCATGTTCAGGAAGTGATAGACGAACTGACACTGAACGGACGGGTGACATTTAACGAGAATCAAGTGGCACATGTATATCCGATGTTTGGCGGTACGGTGACGGAATTGAAAGCTGAAATCGGGGATTTCGTCCGTAAGGGAGATGTGTTGGCAGTCATCCGTAGTGGGGAAGTGGCAGAGTATGAAAAGCAACTGAAAGACGCGGAGCAGCAATTATTGCTGGCCCGCAGAAATATGGATGCTACACAAGATATGTATTCGTCCGGCATGGCTTCGGATAAGGATATACTTCAGGCGAAACAGGAATTAGCAAGCGCCGAAGCGGAAGAGAGAAGGATAAAGGAAATCTTCTCTATTTATAACTTCTCCGGAAATGCCTACTATCAGTTGAAATCACCTGTATCGGGCTTTATTGTAGAGAAGCAAATCAGCAGGGATATGCAGTTGCGCCCCGACCAAAGTGAAGGACTGTTTACGATTTCGGGACTTTCCGATGTATGGGTGATGGCGGATGTATATGAAAGCGACATCAGCAAAGTGTCCGAAGGGGCTTCGGTGCGTATCTCTACACTGGCCTATCCCGATAAAACATTTGCCGGAACGATTGACAAGGTATATCATCTGCTGAACAATGAAAGCAAGACGATGAATGTCCGTATCAAACTCAAAAATGAGGATTATCTGCTGAAGCCGGGAATGTTTACGAACGTAAGCGTAAAATGCCGGGCGGACGGAACCTCGATGCCCCGCATTGATTCTCATGCGCTGGTATTTGAAGGGGGCAGGAATTATGTGGTGGTTGTGAAACCGGATCAACGGCTGCAAGTGAAAGAGGTGGATGTATATAAGCAGTTGAGCAAGGAATGTTATATCCGATCCGGACTTTCCGAAGGAGACAGGGTGTTGAATAATAATGTATTGTTAGTGTATAATGCTTTGAATACGGATTAAAAACAGAGAATAGACTTATGCATAAATTCATAGATAATATAGTGGCTTTCTCGCTGAAGAACAAGTTCTTTATCTTCTTTTGTACGGCGATTGCCATTATAGCCGGAGCTGTCTCTTTCAAGCACACTCCGATAGACGCTTTTCCGGATGTAACAAATACGAAGGTGACGATTATCACGCAATGGGCGGGACGCAGCGCGGAAGAAGTGGAGAAATTTATCACGATTCCTATCGAGATAGCCATGAATCCGGTTCAGAAGAAAACGGATATCCGCTCGACTACGCTTTTCGGACTTTCCGTTATCAATGTGATGTTCGAAGACCGTGTGGATGATTTTACAGCCCGTCAGCAGGTATATAATTTGTTGAATGATGCCGATTTGCCCGATGGGGTGACACCGGAAGTACAGCCTTTGTATGGCCCTACCGGAGAGATTTTCCGCTATACGCTACGTAGCGACAAGCGCAGTGTGCGGGATTTGAAGACCATTCAGGATTGGGTAATCGAGCGTAATCTCCGTTCGGTGTCCGGTGTGGCGGATATTGTGAGCTTCGGTGGTGAAGTGAAAACTTTTGAGGTGAGTGTGAATCCTCACCAGTTGATTAATTACGGCATTACTTCCCTCGAACTCTATGACGCGATAGCCAAGAGTAATATCAATGTAGGGGGAGACGTGATTACGAAAAGCTCACAAGCCTATGTGGTTCGTGGCATCGGTCTGATTAACGACCTGGACGAACTGCGGAATATCGTAGTGAAGAATATCAATGGTACTCCGATTCTGGTAAAGAACCTTGCCGAAGTACACGAATCATGCCTGCCCCGTCTCGGACAGGTAGGGCGAATGGATGAGGACGATGTAGTTCAAGGTATCGTGGTGATGCGGAAAGGGGAGAACCCGGGCGAGGTAATCGCCAACCTGAAAGACAAGATAGAAGATTTGAATCAGAATGTGCTTCCGAAAGATGTGCAAATAGTCTCGTTCTATGACCGTGAGGACTTGGTGAACCTGGCTGTCAGGACGGTGACGCATAACCTGATTGAAGGAATATTGTTGGTTACCTTTATTGTTTTAATTTTCATGGCAGACTGGCGGACTACTGTGATTGTTGCTGTTGTCATCCCATTGGCGCTGTTGTTCGCATTCATCTGTTTACGTGCAATGGGAATGTCCGCCAATCTGCTTTCTATGGGAGCTATCGACTTCGGTATCATTATTGACGGGGCGGTGGTGATGGTAGAAGGGGTATTTGTCGCCCTGGACAAGAAGGCAAGGCAAGTGGGAATGCCTGCTTTCAACGTCATGTCCAAAATGGGACTGATCCGTAATACGGCAAAGGACAAGGCGAAAGCGGTATTCTTCTCCAAATTGATTATTATCACGGCACTGATTCCTATTTTCTCTTTCCAGAAAGTGGAAGGAAAGATGTTCTCACCCTTGGCATATACGCTGGGTTTTGCACTCTTGGGGGCACTGATATTTACGCTTACCTTAGTGCCGGTCATGTCTTCCATGCTGTTGAAGAAAAATGTCCGTGAAAAGAATAACCGTTTTGTCCATTTTATCAATACCAAATGCTCGGCTCTCTTTGATACTTTCTATGCGCATAGAAAGCTCACTATCGGACTGGCTACGGTGATAGCGGGTGTCGGCCTATGGCTTTTCTCTTTCCTGGGTACGGAGTTCCTTCCGCAGTTGAATGAGGGTTCTATCTATATCCGCGCCACTTTGCCGCAAAGTATCTCATTGGATGAATCAGTGACGCTTGCCAATAAAATGAGAAGGAAGTTATTGACATTCCCCGAAGTGCGGCAAGTATTGTCGCAGACCGGACGACCGAATGACGGTACGGATGCTACCGGATTCTATAATATAGAATTTCATGTCGATATTTACCCCGAAAAGGAATGGGACAGCAAGTTGACCAAGTTGCAGTTGATTGACAAGATGCAGGATGATTTGTCTATCTATCCCGGCATTGACTTTAACTTCTCGCAGCCGATTACCGATAACGTGGAAGAAGCGGCTTCGGGCGTGAAGGGTTCTATTGCCGTGAAAGTCTTCGGCAAGGATTTATATGAGTCGGAAAAGTATGCGGTTCAGATTGAGAAGATTCTCAGTACGGTGCAGGGGATTGAAGACTTGGGAGTAATCCGGAATATCGGTCAGCCGGAACTTCGTATCGAATTAAATGAACGGCAGTTGGCACGCTACGGAGTAGCCAAGGAAGATGTGCAGTCGATTATCGAAATGGCTATTGGCGGTAAATCAGCTTCACTGCTCTATGAAGATGAACGGAAATTCAATATCATGGTGAGATATAGCGAACAGTTCCGTCAGAATGAAGAGGAGATAGGCAAGATACTGGTTCCGGCAATGGATGGAACGATGGTGCCTGTCAAGGAACTGGCGGATATCACGACCATTACAGGCCCGTTATTGATTTTCCGTGATAACCATGCACGTTTCTGTGCGGTTAAGTTCTCCGTGCGGGGACGGGACATGGGTACGGCAGTTGCGGAAGCGCAGAAAAAGGTGAATGCGTCTGTACATTTACCTGCGGGATATTCTTTGAAATGGACGGGCGACTTTGAGAATCAGCAACGGGCAACGAAGCGGTTGGCGCAGGTGGTGCCTGTCAGTATCGCTATTATCTTTATCATTCTGTTTGTCCTTTTCTCTAATGCGAGGGATGCCGGACTGGTATTGCTGAATGTCCCGTTTGCGGCTGTCGGGGGGATTGCGGCACTTCTGATAACCCGTTTCAATTTCTCTATTTCGGCAGGTATCGGCTTCATAGCCCTGTTCGGTATCTGTATTCAGAATGGGGTGATTATGATATCCGATATAAAAGCGAACCTGAAGCTGGGGGCTCCGTTGCAGGAAGCGACGAAAGAAGGAGTCCGCTCGCGTATCCGTCCCGTGATAATGACGGCGGCGATGGCGGCTATCGGTTTGATGCCTGCCGCCATGAGCCACGGCATCGGTTCGGAATCCCAGCGTCCGCTGGCGATTGTTATCATTGGCGGATTGATAGGAGCCACTTTCTTTGCCTTGTTTATTTTCCCTCTTATTGTGGAAGTGGTATATGAACGGATGCTGTATGATAAAAACGGTAAGTTATTGCAAAGACGTATATAAATAATTTCATTATCTATTCTATGAAAAAAACTCTCATAGATTAAATTGTATGTTTTCAGTAGGTAGAAGTGAGAAAGGGATAAAAAAGGGGGTGAATTAAAAAATCACCCGTACTTTTGTCCCTTTTTCTATTTCGGAAGATATTTCCAGTTTGCCGTTGTAGGCAGATATAATTTTCATTGTCAGGCTAAGGCCGATTCCCTGTCCTGCATAGTCGTGGGTATTGCTGCCCCGGTAAAAAGACTGGAAGATATGCTCTATTTCTTCCTGCGGGATACCGATTCCCCGGTCTTCTATTTCAATCACGACTTGTCGGTTTATCCGGGAAAGGATAATGTCTACTTCCTTTTCAGAATATTTGCATGCATTGTCTATGATGTTCTTCAAGGCTATTTTTAGCAGGTAGGAGTTTGCTTGTATAGTAGCCGGTGCGCCCGATTCCCGGGTATGAAGCCGGATTCTGTCATTGTCAGCCGTTAAATCGGTCAGCATATCCTGAAGGGAGATTTCTTCGATGTTGGTTTTCAGCAGTTCTTCATCCTGTCGGGAGAGAAAAAGGAGATGGCGTATTAGGTTGGACAGCCGTTTGCTTTCCGATGAAATACGTTGCAGGGCTTCCACATATTCTCCGGTGCTTCTTTCTTTGAGCAGGCTGATTTCACATTCTCCCTGAATGGCGGTTATCGGGTTGTTCAGCTCGTGTGACGCATGGCTGACAAAGGATTTCTCTGCTTTGAAAGCACTGTCCAGGCGGTCGAGCATATGGTTCAGGGTGACTATGATTTCTTCCAGTTCGTCATTGTTTCCGGTTTGTTTTAGTCGCCGGTTGAGGCTGTTGGCGCGTATTCTTTTCAGTTCCTTCAATATATGCTGAAGGGGAACAAGGATGCGTCCCGAATAGATTTTCCCTATAAAGTAGATTAGGATGGAACTGAATAATACCAGGAAGATGGAAAGCAGCAGCAGATGTTCCTGAATCTCCGTTCCGTAAGCATTGCGGGACATGACGAGAACGATGAAATTGCCTTCATTGTCGGGATAATAGAGGGCTGCACCCAGTTGGTCTTTATATTTGAAGGAGAAAGGGATGCTGTCTTCGCCTGTTATAAGAAGTGCCTGTTGCTGTTGGGTGAGATATTTATCCAGTGTATCGCGTACTTCGGAAAGGCTGTCCATATTCAAGAGAATCTCATGGGCTTCGGGCAGAAGTTCGTCATATTTGCGTTGGATAATCTGATAACTCTGTTCGTCCACTTCGTCTTTCTCCCAATGTTTCTGCGCGGTCAGGTAGGCTTTTTCACGAAGGTAGGAAGCATAGAGCCTGTTGATATACTGCGTGCTGAAGATATAGAATACAGTAATGATAATAACAGTAGTCAGCACACTGGCTAATGTATAGAAAAGAGCTATTTTAGAACCTACTTTCATACCCGTGGCGGTTGGTGATGTGTTTAAGCATTCATTATATATCCTAATCCTACTACCGTGTGAATCAGTTTCTTATCGAAGTCACGGTCTATCTTTACACGGAGATAATTGACGTAAACATCCACGATATTGGTATTCGTGTCGAAGTTCTTGTCCCATACATCTTTGAGCAGGGTGATGCGTGAGAGGGCTACCCCCTGATGAGTCATGAAATATTCGAGCAGGCGGTATTCCTTGACCGTGAGCTCGATGTCTATATCCCCTCTTTTTGCCTTCCGGGTGTTGCAATCCAATATCAGATTATCACAAGTCAGTTGGTTGGCGGCAACTTCCTTGCCGCGGCGCAGCAATGCCTTGATGCGTGCTTCCAGTTCCTGGAAACTGAATGGCTTGACAAGGTAATCATCCGCTCCCGCGTCCAGTCCCTTGACAATATCCTCAGTTGTGCCCAAGGCCGTCAGCATGATAACGGGAGTCTGGTAACCGAACATCTGGCGATAGAGATGGCAAAGTTCCAAACCATTTATTTTCGGCATGATAATATCCAGTATTAAAAGGTCGAAAGGTTCTTCCTGAAGGATTTTCCAACCGGTATTGCCATCGTGACAAACGCTTACCGTATGTCCGAATTCTTTCAGTCCCCGTTCAATAAAAGAGGCGATATTTATTTCATCTTCCACCAATAGTATCTTTGCCATAATCGTACTGTTTACGTGCAAAGATACTTTTTCTTTGCATTTGGAGAAAGAAAATCGCCTTACATTTAAGTGTTTCTTGTTTCTGAATTGTACTATATATAAACAAGAGATATGCTATGAAAATAAATTATTTAGTCGGAGCTTTTCTGTGTATGCTGGGATGTTATGCGTGTAGCAGTCTGAAAACAGAAGTCAAATCACCGGACGGTCATATTAAAATGTCTTTTACAGTAGATGAAAACGGCAGACCACTTTATAATGTTTCGGTAGGTGATTCCTTATTAATTGAAAATTCGGCAATGGGATTCACGGAAGGCAACGGCGTTGTCTTGGGAGAAGGATTCCAAATAAAGAATACAACTTTTACCAGCAAGGACGAGACTTGGACACAACCCTGGGGCGAGAATAAAACCAACCGCAACCATTACAATGAAATGGTAGTCAACCTGACTAACGGGAATCAGGTGGAACTGACGCTCCGTTTCCGTGTGTTCGATGATGGAGTAGGGTTCCGCTATGAATACAACGTCCCCACAGTAGATTCATTGATGATAACGGATGAACTGACCACTTTCCGGTTCCGCCAGGACGGTACTTCATGGTCGATTCCTGCCAGTGCGGAAACTTATGAATTACTATATAAGCAACAACCTGTCTCCGAGGTGGAAACAGCCAATACTCCCTTTACTTTCAAAACGGCGGACGGCGTGTATGGAAGCATCCATGAAGCAGCTTTGTATGACTTCTCCGAAATGACCTTGAAGCAGGCAGGTAACTATACATTGAAAGCGGAGCTTACCCCATGGCCCGATGGCATCAAGGTGCGCAAAGGCAACCACTTTACCACTTCCTGGCGCACCATTCAGATTGCTCCCGAAGCTGTCGGACTTATCAATTCTTCATTGATTCTGAATCTGAATGACCCTTGTGTACTGGAAACTACCGACTGGATTCGCCCGTTGAAGTATGTCGGAGTCTGGTGGGGAATGCATCTCGGCGTAGAAACCTGGAAGATGGACGAACGTCACGGAGCCACTACGGTCAATGCTAAAAAATATATCGACTTCGCAGCCGCCAATAATATAGAAGGCGTCTTGTTTGAAGGTTGGAACGAAGGCTGGGAAAGTTGGGGCGGTATGCAGAACTTTGACTTTACGAAGCCTTATGCCGATTTTGATATTGACGAGATAGTCCGTTATGCCAAAGAGAAAGGCATTGAAATCATCGGCCACCATGAGACAGGTGGAAATATCCCTAACTATGAGCGTCAGATGGATCATGCAATGCAATGGTACACCGACCATGGCATTACGATTCTGAAAACCGGTTATGCAGGAGCTTTCCCAGACGGACTTTCACATCACGGACAGTATGGAGTCAACCACTATCAGAAAGTGGTGGAAACGGCTGCCCGCCACAAAATGACACTTGATGCGCATGAACCGATTAAGGATACCGGAATCCGCCGTACATGGCCTAATATGATGACTCGCGAGGGTGCCAGAGGGATGGAATGGAATGCATGGAGCGAAGGCAACCCGCCTTCCCATCATGTGATGCTGCCGTTTACCCGTCTGTTGTCCGGCCCGATGGATTACACTCCGGGAACTTTTGACATTCTGTTCTTACAGACTAAAGATTCTCCCCGTCGTCAGAAATGGAACGACCAGGATAAAGGAAACAGCCGTGTGAATACAACTTTGGCAAAACAGCTCGCTAACTGGGTAATTCTGTATTCTCCTCTGCAAATGGCTTCTGATATGATAGAACATTACGAGGGACATCCTGCTTTCCAGTTCTTCCGTGATTTTAATCCGGATTGTGACGAATCGAAAGCATTGGCAGGAGAGCCGGGAGAGTTTGTAGCAATCGTGCGTAAAGCAAAAGACAATTATTTCTTAGGAGCAGCTACCGACGAGAAGCCGCGTACACTGGAGATAAAGCTGGATTTCCTGGAACCGGGAAAACAGTATAAAGCTATCATCTATGCCGATGGAGAAAAAGCGGACTGGAAAACAAATCCTACGGATTATCAGATAACAGAGCAGACGGTGACTTCCGAAAATACATTGACTGTGCGGATGGCTGCCGGCGGTGGACAGGCTGTTTCGTTCATGCCGCTTTAATTCAAAATTGGTATTATAAATGGGTATTTTATTTAGACATAAGAACAAAAGAACATA
This sequence comes from Bacteroides congonensis, assembly GCF_900130125.1. Classification (GTDB taxonomy): domain Bacteria; phylum Bacteroidota; class Bacteroidia; order Bacteroidales; family Bacteroidaceae; genus Bacteroides; species Bacteroides congonensis. The sequence goes on along the minus strand of NZ_FQXY01000009.1, from coordinate 684,487 downwards.
AAGGCTGCGCTTGGAAAATTATTTCTGCCGGTCATTAAACTACTACTGTTGTTTCATCTTTTGTTCTTATGTTCTTCTGTCTAAAGAAAATATTATTCTGTCTGCAAAAAAAAATATCATTTAATTGTGAGACAATATCCATGTCCAACTGCATTATCCTTTCGCTTCCTGATACATAAAGCGTTTGATTGATTTCTTCGCCGTCTTTTCAAATTCTTCGAAATGAATTTTAATCTTGCTTATTTGAGAATAGTTGGGAAGCTGCTGATTCAGTTCGATACGGTTCTGTTCCATTACTTTTTGAATATCCGCCTGCTGCAATCCATGCGCAAAAGCGTCATCGAAATCCGGATAAATAAGAGCTACCAGTTTTTCATGCTGCAAGACAATGATGGACTCCGAAACATACGGCATGTTGTTCAATTTGCTTTCAATCTCTTCGGGATAGATGTTCTGTCCGCTCGAAGTAAGAAGCAGGTTTTTGCTACGGCCACGAACCGTTATGTATCCTTCTTCATCCATTGTTCCGAGGTCGCCCGTATGCAGCCAGCCGTGTACATCTATGATTTGTGCAGTAGCTTCGGGATTTTTGTAGTATCCCAACATCATATTGGCTCCTCTGCAAATGATTTCTCCGGCATGGGTTTGGGGATCCGGTGAGTCGATTTTCACTTCCATGCGTGTCGTTGCTTTTCCGCAGGAAGCCAGCTTCAACGTTTCCCAACGGCTGGAACAGATTATCGGCCCACATTCGGTCATACCGTAAGCAATAGTGTAGGGGAATCCTATCTTTTTAAGGAAAGCTTCCACTTCGGCATTGAAAGGAGCGCCGCCAATAATGATTTCGTCAAAGTTACCACCGAATATTTCCATAGCGGCCTGACGTGCCAAAGACTTAATCTTGTCATTGACAATAGGCACTTTGAGCAATAACTTGCCAATCTTGCTGTCCACTTTAGGCAGAATATCCTTCTTAATAATCTTTTCTACAATCAAAGGCACACAAGAGATTACTCTTGGTTTGATTTCCGAGAAAGACTGGGAAATGATTTTCGGAGACGGCATACGCGTCAGGAAGTAGATATGCGCACCTGCCGAGAATCCGTACAGAAAGTCGTACACCATACCGAATACATGACCCATAGGAAGCATGGAAACGATGTTGTCTCCCGGCTTAAGCGGAAGCATCTCGAAGCAATACGCCACATTCGACCAAATGCTGCGGTAGGGGAGCATGACTCCTTTTGAATATCCCGTAGTGCCTGAAGTATAGTTGATAATCGCCAGTTCTTCCGGCCTGTCTTTCCGGTAACAGATGTGTTCCGGTCGGAAATTCTTGGGATACCGCTGGCCATAAATAGCGTTCCGGTGTTCGAAGGCATAAGTGAGCTTCTCGTTCCGTGATACCAAGGCTGAAAAGTCAGTCAGCAAAGCAATACCTTCCAGTAAGGGCATGGCATCCTCATTCAGATTTTCCCAAGCCTGGTCGCCGACGAAAAGTAGTTTGGCTTCGGAGTGATTGACGATATTATGAATGTTGTCCGCCTTGAATTCATGCAAGATAGGCACGATAACGGCTCCATAAGTGATAGTGGCTAAGAAAGTAACTGCCCAGTGGGCACTGTTGCGTCCGCAGACTGCTATTTTATCTCCCGGCTGAATTCCGGCGCTTTCCAGTACGATGTGAAATTTAGCGATTTTACGCGCTACGTCTTTATATTGAAGGGTGATTCCTTTATAGTCAGTTAAGGCATCTTTGTCCCAGTTTTTGATAATACTTTGCTCAATATAATCAATGAACTGATGTTCTTGTTCCATTCGATTCTTGCACATTTAGTTAAAAACTGCGCAAAATTAATACTTCATATGTGTAAACCGAATTTTAAATTCAAGTTTTACGGTTAATTAACGGAGACTGACCGAACAATTCCTTTCGGGCTGACGGCGGGCTTTTCCCGTTTCTTCCTTAAAGCTGATTGGCGGGTATATTTGAAACGTTGAGAGGTATCAGATAAATCAAATATTTATTATAATAATAAGGCACGGATTACACGAAGTTCACGGTCTCAAAAGATTAATTAGTCAAAACCGTGTAATCTGCGTAATTCGTGCCTAAATAATTAGTTATAACGAAGTTCTGGCAAATCTATTCATAAATTGTACCTATTCTATTGCTTCCTCTTTGGATTTCTCGGAAATGAGCAATAGTTTATCCCCCTCGTGCAATTTCAATGTTCCGTTGGGAATCAGGAACTCATCTCCACGTTTCACAATCATTACCAGTGTACCTTTGGGAAGATTCATATCTTTCAATGTATCCGCTTCTTCCAGCATTTCCCGGGTGATTGTCATGTCGCTTAGGTCGGAGTCTATTTCTTCCGGAAGTTCGACACCGAAGTCATTGCCTGTTTTCTCCAGTGGTTCGGAGAGATGCAGTAAACGTGCCACAAAAGAAATGGTAGTACCCTGCACAACCAGTGAGACAATGGTAATGAAGAACACGATATTGAAGATAATATTCGAACCTTCGACTCCTGCAACCACCGGATAGGTGGCGAAGATAATAGGAACTGCCCCGCGCAATCCTACCCACGACACGAACAAGCGTGATTTCATCGTTATTTTACGGAACGGGAGCAAGCAGAGGAATACGCTTAGCGGGCGACCGATAACAATCATAAATACGCCAATCAGCAAGGCAACGACAGCTACTTCCAACATTTCGTGCGGATTGACAAGCAATCCCAGGCAGAGGAACATAATGATTTGGAACAACCAGGTCAGTCCGTCCATAAACGTATAGATTTCCTTACGATGCATGATTTTATTGTTTCCTACCATTATACCGGCGATATATACAGCCAGGTATCCATTACCTTTCAGCAAGTCGGTGATGGAGAAAGTAAAGAAAACAAAAGCCAGTAACAGGATAGGGTATAACGCCTGATTGTCAATATTAAGCTTATTCAACATGCGGATAGCCAGTTTGCCGAGTAAATATCCGGCAGCGGCACCTACAATAAACTGGATGATAAAGGACATTGCGATAGCGCCGACTCCCATGCCTGCAGATTGGATAAACTGTATCAGGACAATGGTAAGCATATATGCCATCGGGTCATTACTTCCACTCTCCAACTCCAGCATAGGGCGGAGATTGTGCTTTAAGTTCATCTTTTGTGAACGAAGAATGGCGAACACCGAAGCCGAGTCGGTAGATGACATGGTAGCTGCCAGTAGCAGGGAAGTAGTGATAGGTAAATAAATGTTCGTCCAACTCATGCCGGATAACCACCAAATAAAGAGTCCGGTGAATAGGGCTGTTAATAGCACTCCGACAGTGGAAAGCACGATACCGGAACCTAATATAGGTTTTATTTCTCTGAATTTCGTGTCCATACCACCCGAGAAAAGGATGATACTCAAGGCGACCATACCGATGAACTGCGCCTCTTTGGCATTATGGAACTGGAGTCCGAAACCGTCGCTTCCGAATATCATTCCCACTACAAGGAATAGTAATAACGTGGGTACTCCAAAGCGGTATCCGGTCTTTCCAACGACAATGCTGACGAAAAGTAAGATAGAACCGATAAGTAAGGTGTTTTCTGCTGTAAATATCATAGGCAATATATTATAAAGTTATAAAATTGTCGTATTGGTTTTCACTGTGCGAAGTTACACATTATTAACAACAAATAAAACCCCTATTTGGATGTATTTTTGTCAAAAAAGGTAGTTAAATTGTCTAAAAAGATTAATTTTATACTCAATTATCTACAATCTACTTATGGATTCAAATAATCTTACGCTTTTGGAGAAAGGAAAAGAATCACCCGCACCACAGATTGATGAACGGTAGCGCGGGTGATTTTTATTTATAAAGGTTTATGACAAGAATTTCATTATATCTTCGTCTACAGTACTGATACCACCGATACCGAATTGCTCAATCAATACATTCTTTACATTCGGTGAAAGGAAGGCCGGGAGAGTGGGGCCTAAGTGGATATTCTTCACACCTAATGCCAATAGAGCTAACAATACGATAACCGCTTTCTGCTCATACCAGGCAATATTATAAACAATAGGCAGTTTATTGACGTCGTCCAGACCGAAGATTTCTTTCAGTTTCAGTGCGATAACCGCTAATGAGTAACTGTCGTTACATTGTCCTGCATCCAGTACGCGGGGAATCCCGTTAATATCACCCAAAGCTAATTTATTGTACCGGTATTTAGCGCAACCGGCAGTCAGGATAACGGTATCCTTCGGTAACTTCTGCGCAAATTCCGTGTAATACTCACGGCTTTTCATACGTCCGTCACATCCTGCCATGACAAAGAATTTGCGGATAGCTCCACTCTTGACAGCATCTACCACTTTATCAGCCAGTGCTGTCACCTGTGCATGGGCGAATCCGCCGATAAGTGTTCCGTTTTCGATGGCTACGGGCGGCTGGCATTGCTTGGCATGGGCAATCAGTGCGGAGAAGTCTTTTGGTTTTCCGTCTTTCCGTTCAGGGATATAATGTGCGCCTTCCAGTCCGCAGGCTCCTGTGATATAAATACGGTCTTTGTAAGTAGCGTTCGCACGCGGGGGAACGATACAGTTACTGGTAAACAGGATAGGGCCGTTGAAACTTTCAAATTCTTCTTTCTGTTTCCACCAGGCATTTCCATAGTTCCCCGCCAGGTGTTTGTATTTCTTCAATTGCGGATAGTAATGTGCAGGAAGCATTTCGCTGTGGGTATATACATCTACTCCCGTTCCTTCGGTTTGTTCCAACAGTTCTTCGAGGTCTTTCAGGTCGTGTCCGCTGATAAGAATGCCCGGATTGTTGCGGACGCCGATATTAACTTCAGTGATTTCGGGATTTCCGTAGCTGCTTGTATTCGCTTTGTCCAGTTGTGCCATAGCGGATACGCCATGTTTCCCTGTTTCCAAAGTCAGTTGTACCAACTCTTCCACGGTAATGTCATTACGGGTTAATTCCGCTAATGCGTGTTGCATAAAGGCAAAGATTTCCGGTGACTGGTAACCTAGGTTGTTGGCATGCTCTACATAAGCCGCCATTCCTTTCAGTCCGTAGTGCACCAGTTCTTTCAGCGAACGGATATCCTCGTTCGGGGTACGAAGTACGCCTACCGTTTTCGATTTTTCTTCAAACTCGTTTTCATTGCCATCCCAAAGACATTCGTCGGGAGCATTTTGAATCGTTACCTTACTGCCGAGTTCTTTTTTCAGCTTCAATCCTTCTTTGATTTTCCGGGTGATGGCATCCTTGTCAAAGTTGGCGTTGGTAATGGTGATAAACAGGGCATCGTAGATAAATTTGTCTGCGTCTTCAGAAGGATGTCCCTCTTTGCGCAGGTGTTCGTTGTAGACAGCAATTCCCCGTACTACAAAGAGTAACAAGTCTTGCAGATTAGCCACTTCGGATGTTTTACCGCATACTCCTTTCAAGGTACAACCAGTACCCATTGCAGTCTCTTGACATTGATAACAGAACATACTCATAACTTTTACGTTTTAATTAGTCTTATAGTTTATTGAACGCAAAAGTAGGGGAAAGGTTTGAGCCAATTCTGTAACCAATGTTACAAGGATGAATGTTTTTTCATTAATACTCCGGATTTTCTATTAATTACCCGAATTTTTTATTGAATGAGCCGGATAAGCGATTCTTTTTGGAGAATCGTAATATGCTTCCGGTCGGCTATAAGCAGACCATCTTCCTGCATATGCGCTAGCTCGCGTGCGAGGGAAGGACGCGATACTCCGAAATAATCGCTTAACTCCTGTTGCGAACGGTCGAGAGTGATATGTAATTGCTGCTGCTGTTTATGCAACCGGAGCAGATAAGAAGCCAGTTTCTGCCGAATCGTCTTGAAGGACATGAAGAACAGCTTATCCGATAACGTCCGTGCATAATTGGCGGAAAGGTTCATATAGTTTTCCAAAAACTGCTCGTTCTTACGAAACAGGTTCAGGACGCTCGATTTGGGAAGTTCGATAACTTCCGTCGGTTCGTTGGCAGTCACTTCTACCGGAAAGCGATTCTCTTCTCCAAAAAGAAACAAAGGAGCGAGGGCTCTTGGCGCAGCTATGTCTTCCACTTTGATAAGCCGTCCCGAATAGTCAATCATTTCACCGCGTACACTTCCTTGGGTCAGGATGACCAGGCGGTTGCACACATCTCCCTGCCGGGCGAGTATTTCCCCTTTCTTATAAGAACGGGTGTGGAAACTGATTGCTTCCAAATCGGCAGAAAGCCTTTCAGGAGTAATACCACGGAATAACGGGTTATTGATGAGTGTAGGTATCATAATCGGCTATTATTATTGGGGGTTATAGTTGGCTGTTATTATTTGAATTTAAGGATAAACCTGGTTTCCTTGTCCGGCAGTAACGTAAGACTTCCGCCTGAAAGGCGCATAATCTGACGGGAGATGCTTAATCCGATTCCGCTACCCCCTTCCTTGGTGGTAAAGAAAGGGATGAATATATGCTCCGCTATCTCTAACGGGATTTCAGGGCCGTTGTTTTTTATTTCAATCAGTATTTCTTCCGTGTCATTGCAATAAGCCTGAATCTCAATTTTTCCATCCGGTTGGCTACCGATAGCTTGAATGGCATTCTTCAGGAGATTGATAACCACTTGCGAAATCAAATTCTCATCTGCATATAGAATCAAGTCCGCAGGAGAAATCTCCGTATGGAAGATGATGTTATCACACGGGTTCTGATGGCGGGCGAGTTCGACCATTCTTTCTATAAATGCCTTTACATAGAATAAAGATGGTTCGGGAGTCGGTATGCGTGTGAACTGCCGGTAAGATTCTACAAAAGAGAGCAGTCCTTTTCCCGTAGCGCTGATAGTCTGCAATCCATGGCTGATTTCTTCGTCCTTGCTCTCCGACATGGAAAGGAGCGTGTCGCAAAGGGAAGTGATGGGAGTGACCGAATTCATAATCTCATGCGTAAGTACACGCGTCAGGCGAATCCATGAATCTATTTCCTTTTCGTCCAGTTCGGTATTAATGTCATTCAGTGCCAGGATGCGCAGATGCTCTTTGCGCACATTGATTTCAGATACGCGTATGGACAGGTTGACCGTTCCCCGCTCATTATGGAAAGTTACTTGCAGCTTGTCTCCGGGACGGCAATTTTCCACCCTGTTCATCAATTCGGTATCTACTTTACTTAACTGGCGGACGTGCGTGAATATATTCAATCCTATAAGTCGCAGAGCTTCTTTGTTCTTCTGATAGACTGCCCCATTGTCATTAAGCACTAACAATCCGGTGCTGACAAAGTCCAAAATCAGTTCGTAGTATTTTTCCTGTTGCGCTGTTTCCGACTTTACATTATATAAGATATGTCCAACCCGGTTGAGCGCTACATTAATTTGCCTGCTTTCCATTGTTCCGTCTTCTTCGGGAAAACGAAAAGTATTGTCGTTATTCTCTAAAGCATCAATCATGAAAAGTACTTGCTTGATATGATGGCGGTATAGCCGCATTTGCCATATAACGCTTAGAATCAGTAGAATGACGCAGATACCGAATCCTATATATTCCTTCTGAAAATCAAACCAGACAGTCAGCAGACAAGCACAGACAGTCAGTACTATCCTGAACCAATATCGGTAACTAAGTTGCCGGAAAAACTTTCTCATAATCCGAACTTTTTCATCTTGTTATAAAGAGTCTGCCTGGTGATTCCCAGTTGGCCGGCAACTGCCGATAGATTTCCTGCACAGGCGTCCAGGGCTTTCCGTATCATCTGTATCTCCATCTCTTCCAGTGTGGAAATACTTTTCTCCTGAATCCCTGCCGTACGTGGAACGGATAATTGAAACAGCCCGGCAGGAATCAACGGGCTGTCATTGATAATGATAGCCTTTTCAATCACGTGTTCCAGTTCGCGGATATTTCCATACCAGGGATGCGCTGTCAGTTTCTCTTTTGCTTCGGGCGCAAATGCCATCACAGCCTTGTCATATTGCTTGCAGAACCGTACGATAAACCTTTCCGCAAGTGGAATGATATCCTCTTTCCGTTCCCGCAAAGGGGGAATTTCCACATGAATGGTATTGATTCGATACAGCAAATCTTCCCGGAATTCTTCTTTTCCTACCATCTCTTGCAGATTCCGGTTCGTTGCGCATATCAGCCGGATGTCAATGGGAACAGGAGTATTGCTTCCTACACGCACAATACTTCGGCGTTGGATGACAGTCAGCAGTTTGGCTTGCAGATGATAAGGCAGATTTCCTATTTCATCCAAAAACAGGGTGCTTTTGTCGGCAGACTCGAACTTGCCTGTACGGTCAGCGTGTGCATCCGTGAAAGAGCCTTTTATATGCCCGAAAAGCTCGCTTTCAAACAAGGACTCCGTGATAGTCCCCATATCAACAGCAATCATTTCTTTATGTTTCCGGTTGGACAGGGAATGAATTTCACGTGCCAGCATCTCCTTTCCCGTTCCGTTCTCACCGGTTATCAGGATATTGGCATCGGTGGCGGCCACCTTTTCAATCAGCGTGCGGAGTTGCTGCATCACTTTGCTTTCTCCCCAGTACATAGCCGGGTGAATCGGTTCTTCTTTTACGCTCGTTTTCTTTTCGCGGAGTGTAGACGCGGCTGCGGTTTGCAGGGTTGCCACTAGCTTTTGGTTATCCCAGGGCTTCACGATAAAGTCGGTTGCCCCTTCCTTTATCCCCCGGATAGCCAGTTCAATATCCGCGTAAGCCGTAAAAAGTACGACCGGAAGCCCCGGACATACTTTCTTTATTTCATGCAACCAAAACAATCCTTCATTACCGGTATTGATGCCCGATGTAAAATTCATATCCAGCAATATTACTTCCGGCATCTCTTCCCGAATGACGCTTGTCAGCGTGACGGGAGAGGAGAGTGTAACGACTTTTGAGAAATAGCTTTTTAAAAGGATTTGTACTGCGGTCAGCACCCCTTTATTATCGTCTACAATGATGATTGTTCCTGATTTACCCATTTTCGTGTAAGTTTGTAATGCGCAAACTTACGAAAAAAGTAGTTGATAATTCAATATTTGGATTTCAAAATTAAATTTACAGCCATTGGAACTTCAATCCGAAAGACAGGCTTAGGTAATCACGCGGACGGAGATAGCTATTCTGTACGGCACTAATCAAGTACAGGTCGCACGTACTTATTTCATAGAAAAATGTCACGGATTTTGCCAGGAATCTGCGTTGCGGGTCAATATCATAAGTCAGCCGCTGCCCCATAAAGACATGGAAACGTACTTTGCTTGAAAAGCCATAGTAACCTTTCGGATAGCGGTCGGGCTCATTTACCCAAAATTGGTCTCCGAATACCGTATTCACATAAAGACCGCAGGCAAGAGGTTCCGTAGAGAATCCTTTCCCTATATTGATGCTCCAGGGCATATAATTCTGTTTGAGCGTCAGGGTTACTTTCGCCTTTTTAGAAGAATACTTCGGGATAAATCCGAGCAAAACATCCGTTTCCCATTGATTCCGCTTACCATAATCCCAGCCTGTGCCGAAAGAAAGCAATCCCATATTTCCGGCATATTGTATCTTGGAATGAGTCGGGATGATTCGTTCCCAGTTCCTGCGCAAACGGTGTACCCGTTTGTCATAACGGGAATGCTTGACATGCTTGGGTGTGGCAGGCAATACAGAATCCGCCTTGATAACAGTAAAGACCGAATCTCCTGTATGAAAGGCAATAATCGAATCATCCTTAATAACAAAATGGAGTGATTCCATTTTAAATGTATTAATGAGAGTATCCGTCTTGCAAGTGGCCGAAACCAGTAAGGGGAAGGAGAGGAGTACCGACAGCACTCCTGCCCGTAAGATATATTTAGTATTTAACCAGTTCATATTCGTATTTTTCCGGAGTTATGGTAAACACCAGATAACTGCGGTAATCCATGCAGTCACTGGTGATATAATGTATGGCATCATCAAAAATCACGTCGTCCCGATGATGGTGGGTGTGCGCGGCCGTGCAGAATTGTATGCCCGGGTATTGAGTGACATAACGATGGAATACTTTTGCCACGTTATCATTGAATACATCCGTATAAGGACGCGCATGCATACTAATTACTGTCTTTTCAAATTCATCGCTTCTGTTCGTTATTTCCTGCTCCATGAAAGTGAAATCGGGAACAGGCTCTGAATAATCATATTCCAGTGCATTGGTATTCAGGCAGACAAACTTCACATTGCCTGCAATAAAGGAGAAATTCGTAGCACCGAACACAGCTTTGTATGTTTCCGCCCCCGTACCCAAACAGTCATGGTTCCCAATCAGAGCCACGTAAGGTACGTTTAGCCCGTTCATAATATCACGTTGCCAAAGGAATTCTTTCGTCACCCCGAAGTCACTCATATCCCCGCCATGAATGACGAAATCAATATCATTCCGTTTATTAATCGCTTTCACGAAATCTTCTGTTTCGTCATACCAACGTTGTGAATCGCCCATGGTTGCGAAGCGTAGTGTAGTCTTCCCTTTGCAATTCGCTTCTATCTTTTCGATATTGTGTGCATTGACATTAGTTTCGCCACTGATGCGGACATCGTACGGATGATAATCTATCATACCACATCCGGAGAGGAACAGACACGACAAGAGTACATATAAATTCTTTCTCATCATAATTAAATATTATAGTTTAGAAAACTTTACGCAAAGATATAGTTTTCTGTTTGGATGGACAACGGCTAAAACGCGAATGAGGAGTGAACGAACAATAAATGTGTAAAATAGAACAGTTCACCGTTGTCTAATAATTAGACGCTGCTGTCTAATTATTAGACAGTATTTGCAAGACTCTAAAAGGTAAACAGTTGATAATGAGTTATTATTCTTTTTGGCACGCTTTCTGCGTTTAATAAATAGAGAAAAAACAGAAAAACATCTAAAATATGAAACAACTCTATTATGTAATCCGGACTTTGTTGCGGGGGCGTGGTTCAAACATTATCAAAATCCTTTCTTTGGCATTGGGACTGACAATGAGTATCCTGTTGTTTGCCCGTGTAGCTTTCGAGCAGAGTTTCGATAAGTGCTTCAAGGAATATGATAACCTATATCAGATTTTCTCCGTCTTTTCCACGAACGGACAGACTTTTGAGCCGCAAGATAAGAATTGCGGCCCGGTGGCAGGCGCTATCTTGGAGAATTTTCCCAAAGAAGTGGAAGCGGCTACCAGTTATTGTGACTGGATGGGAGCCTCTCTTTATAATGGAAGTGTCCGTTTCGATGCCCGTAAGCTTGTAGCCGATTCACTTTTCTTCAAGACGATGGGGATTGAAGTACTGAGTGGTATCCCTGAAAAAGAACTGATGCAGAAAGACGTTATCTTTTTGAGCGACCGCCTGGCACGGAAGATGTTTGATAAGGAAAACCCGATAGGGAAAGTAATCACCTACAACAAGGATATAGAGTTAACGGTAAAAGGAACCTTTGTCGACATCCCGGAGAATTCCACGGTAAGACCGGAAGCCGTGGTTTCCTTACCTACCATCTGGACTCGTAATTGGGGAAATTACTCATGGAGAGGGGGAGACAGTTGGCTCGCCTTTATCCGCTTCCGTCCGGGATCCGACAAGTCGGTGGTAAATGCCCGCATAGATGAAATGATAAAGAAATACCGTCCTGCGGAAGATCAAAAGGTGGTAGGCTATACAGCTTTCGTGAAACCTATTCGTGATGTTTATCGTGAGTATAAGGATGTGAAGCGGATGCGGAATATCATGTCAATCTTGGGAATCATCATTCTCTTTATCGCTACCTTGAATTATGTCTTGATTTCCATTTCCTCACTTTCTCAACGTGCCAAAGCCATCGGTGTACATAAGTGCAACGGTGCAGGCAGCGGCAGGATATTAAGTATGTTCCTGTTGGAAACAGGCGTCATTATTCTACTCGCATTGGTGCTGATGGGCTTAATCCTGTTGAACTTCCGTGAATTCTTTGAAGATACCGCGTCTGTCGAGCTAAGTGCCCTGTTCGCTTTAGACCGTCTTTGGGTACCTTTGCTAATTGTCGTCGTACTGTTCGTAATAGGCGGAATATTGCCCGGTCGTCTGTTTGCCAAGATACCTGTATCCCAAGTATTTCACCGCTATACCGAAGGAAAGAAAGGTTGGAAACGGCCGTTACTGTTCGTGCAGTTTGCTGGCGTAGCCTTTATCTGCGGACTGATGTATGTAGTGATGCTGCAATATTATTATGTACTGAACAAAGAGCTTGGATATAACCCGCAACGTGTTGTCGTAGCCAGTGCCAGTTTTGGAAATGACGAGAATCAGAATTATGCTCTGACGTTCTTTAAGGGTCTGCCATATGTAGAGGCGGTGTCCAGTGCCGATACCCATCCGGTGTATAGTTATAGCGGGACAATGATTCAAAATGAAGGTGGACAGTCACTTTTTTCATCCCGTTATTGTGATATGATGGAAGATTATCCGGCAATGATGGGGATGGTTATGAAAGAAGGACGTATGCCGCGCAACCGTGAAGAAACGGTAATCAATGAGACATTTGGCGAATGGATGCACTGGGGAAACGACCTGCTGAATCGTACCGTCTACAACTCCGGTTATGTCTGCAAGGTAGTGGGAGTTCTCAAAGATTTTCGTATCGGAAATTTCACTAATCCGCAACAACCTATCACCATTATGGTCACCAAGAAATTTGGATCCTGTATCCACATCCGTCTAAAAGAACCATTCATGGAAAACCTTCAGAAACTGAATAAAGAATCGGCAGAAGCATTCCCCGATAAAACGATTGATTTCCGTCCGATGGAACAAATGATAAAAGACAGTTATAATTCAGTCCGTGTATTCAGTAACGCCACTATGTTGGCGGCGATAACCATGTTCTTTGTGATGCTGATGGGATTGATAGGATATACCACCGACGAAGTCCGCCGCCGTTCCAAAGAGATTGCCATCCGTAAGGTCAACGGTGCCGAAGCATCCGGTATTCTGGAAATGCTGGTGAAAGACGTGCTCTATATAGCCGTTATTGCAGTTGTTATCGGCGTGATAGCTTCCTGGTATGTCAATGATATGTGGATGGATATGTTTGCCGAACACGTGCCCGTCAGTTGGGCGGCCTATGTCCTGATAGCGATAGTCAACCTGCTTGTCATCGTTGCCTGTGTCGTTTGGAAATCCTGGCACATAGCGAATGAAAACCCGGTAAACAGTATTAAAAGCGAATAATTAAAAACATAAAATAAAAAGATTATGATTGAAATAAACAACATCAGTAAAGTATTCCGTACTTCCGAAGTGGAGACAGTAGCTTTGAATCACGTAAGCCTTGACGTAAAAGAAGGAGAGTTTGTAGCCATTATGGGGCCTTCCGGCTGTGGTAAATCTACCTTGCTGAATATCCTCGGACTGTTGGATAATCCCACCGAAGGTTCTTACCGATTGGTAGACGAAGAAGTGGCCGGACTGAAAGAAAAGGAGCGCACTCATGTCCGCAAAGGCAAGTTAGGCTTCGTATTCCAAAGTTTCAACCTGATAGACGAACTGAACGTTTACGAAAACGTGGAACTCCCTTTGACCTACCTGGGCATTAAATCTTCCGAACGCCGCCGCATGGTGGAAGACATCCTGAAAAGAATGAATATCAGCCACCGTGCCAAGCACTTCCCGCAACAGCTTTCCGGCGGTCAGCAACAGCGTGTAGCCATTGCCCGCGCCGTAGTGACTAACCCGAAGCTGATTCTTGCCGATGAACCGACAGGTAATCTTGATTCAAAGAATGGCGCGGAAGTGATGAATCTACTGACGGAACTGAATAAGGAAGGAACTACCATTATTATGGTGACACACTCACAGCACGATGCGAGTTTTGCCCATCGCACTATACATTTGTTCGATGGTAGTATTGTAGCGAGTGTCACAGCATAAAAAAATACGAAACAGTATGAGACAAATCTACTATAATATACACACATTACTACGTGAGCGCAGCTCGAATATCATAAGAATCATCTCTCTTTCATTGGGACTGACTATTGGTATTCTGCTTTTCTCGCAGATAGCTTTCGAGCTAAATTTTGAACAATGCTATCCGGATGCGGAACGGTTGTCTCTTATTTTGCGGAACAGGCATGGCTTGACCAGTTTGCCGAACAGATTGATTTGGATACGTTGCTTTTTGTAGGCACAGCCCTTTTTGTTCAATTACTGATTGTAATTTGTGTTGTTCTGAAAGCATGGCATATCGCCAATGAGAATCCGGTAAATAGCATCAAAGCGGAATAGAAGTTACAGGACAAAAACAGAATAGGGCAGGAACAGCCTTATTCTGCTATCACACTCTGTTGTTTCGACACCTTCTTAATATAAATCATCAGACTGACAACCGCCGTAATAAACGCCAATGCATCCGATACCGGCATACTAATCCAAATCCCTTTCAATCCTAATCCCCACCAATTGGGGAAAAGCAACAGGCAAGGCAACAAATAAAGCAACTGCCTTGTCAGCGAAAGGAAAATGCTGATTTTCGCCTTGCCGATACTTTGGAAGAAGTTACCGATAACAATCTGTGCCCCTACGAACGGGAACATCAATACCGTCAAGCGCAGTCCTTCTACGGCAAGCCCGATCAGTTCATCATTATCCGTAAAGAGCGCGGACACCGCATGCGGGAAAAACTCACAAATCAGGAAACCGCTGCTAGTGATAACCACTCCCGAGATAATCCCCAGTTTCAACGTCTGCTTCATCCGGTCTATCTTCTGTGCCCCGAAGTTATAACCGACAATCGGCTGCATGCCCATCGTCAATCCCAATACAATCATAACATAAAGCGTCAGCAATCGGTTGATGATACCATACGCGCCGATAGCCATATCGCCCCCATATTCCTGCAAACTGTTATTGATAATAATAACAATGGCACACGCGCAAACATTCATCAGAAACGGCGACATGCCGATAGCGAAAATACTCTCCACGATTCTCCGCTTCATCTTCCATACCTTTCCTTCAAAATGCACCGTGCTGTCTTTCTTCATAAAATGGCTCACCACCCACACCATGCCGATCAACTGCGAAATGACCGTTGCCGTAGCAGCACCGCGCATTCCCCATTCAAAGTGGAAGATAAAGATAGGGGCGAGGATGATATTAGCCACCACCGTCACCATAGAAGTAAGCATCGCCTTCTTCGGATAGCCGGTAGCACGCATCACGTTGTTCAATCCTATCATCGTATAAGTAATGGGAGTTCCCAATAAAATAACCTGCATAAAACTACGTGCATAAGGCAACGTATCAGGACTCGCCCCGAAGAAAGTCAATATATCATCCAAAAAGATGAAAGACAATATCCCGAAGAAGAAAGAATTTGTGATGCAGAGCATCAGCGTATGTGACAGAATCTCCGTAGCCCCCTTCATATCCTTTTGCCCCAGACGGATAGAAGCAAGCGTAGAACCGCCCGCCGACACTAACGTACAGAAAGCCACCACAAGATTCATCAGTGGGAAACTGATAGCCAACCCCGCAATAGCCATCGGGCCGACCCCATGCCCGATAAAAATACTATCAATAATATTATAGATGGAAGTAATCGTCATTCCTATAATAGCGGGAATGGAGTATTGTAACAGCAGTTTGCCGATACTCTCTTTTCCTAAGATATGTGGGTCGTTCTTGCTCATGCGTCAGTCGATTTGTTGGATAAACCAGTAGAATTGTTGGATAAAAACGTATGTTACGTTTTTTTTAGCTTTGCAAAGGTACGAATAATTTGCCTGATTCGATGATTATTCGGAACTTTGCGCCCGTTGATACACAAGGTTTAACGTTTTAGGTAAAAAGAAAGTTTGATATGAATACAACAAAGACAATTGCGGCACTGTTCGACTTCGACGGTGTCATTATGGATACAGAGACGCAGTACACCGTTTTCTGGAACGAACAAGGACTGAAATATCTGAACGAAGAAGATTTCGGGCGCCGGATCAAAGGACAAACCTTGGCGCAAATCTACGAGAAATACTTCTCGACTCTCCCCGAAACACAGCAGGAAATCACAGCGAAACTTAACGTCTTCGAGAAACAGATGTCCTACGAATACATCCCCGGTGTAGAAGCCTTTATCGCCGACCTGCACCGTCATGACGTAAAGATAGCCGTAGTCACCAGCTCCAACGAGGAAAAGATGCAGAACGTTTATAACGCCCATCCCGAATTTAAAGGAATGGTAGACCGCATCCTTACTGGCGAGATGTTTGCCCGTTCCAAACCCGCTCCCGACTGTTTCCTGTTAGGAATGGAAATATTTGAATCCACCCCCGAAAGCACATACGTCTTTGAAGACTCCTTCCACGGCCTGCAAGCCGGAATGACTTCAGGCGCAACCGTTATCGGACTCGCCACCACCAACTCCCGCGAAGCCATCACCGGAAAAGCCCATTACATCACGGACGACTTTACCGGAATGACCTACGATAAACTGTTGACGCTGAACCGCTGACCCCGTTCCGCATTTAAACGTCTTCATCCATCTTCCCGACCGCCCGTCAGCTATCCCTGACGAGTGATTGAGAGGATTTTTTGTATTTCCTTCTCTGTTATGAATTAAATGTTATAACTTTGCCCCGATTTTTTGCTGATGTTTAACGACACAGCTCAAAACACATAATAATAAATTTATAATTAAAACTTAAAAAAGACATGGCTGGTTATATATCAGATGACACAAGAAAGGTGACTACTCATCGCTTGGTTGAAATGAAACAGAGAGGCGAAAAGATTTCTATGCTTACTTCCTATGACTACACGATGGCACAGATTGTAGACGGTGCAGGAATGGATGTTATCCTCGTAGGCGACTCCGCTTCCAATGTAATGGCAGGTAACGTAACCACGCTGCCCATCACGCTTGACCAAATGATTTATCACGCTAAGTCCGTAGTACGTGGTGTAAAACGTGCCATGGTAGTCGTTGACATGCCTTTCGGTTCCTATCAGGGCAACGAAATGGAAGGACTTGCTTCCGCTATCCGCATCATGAAAGAGAGTCACGCCGATGCTTTGAAACTGGAAGGCGGAGAAGAAATCATTGGTTCTGTGAAACGTATTATCAGCGCAGGTATTCCGGTAATGGGACATCTAGGACTAATGCCGCAGTCTATTAATAAATACGGAACTTACACCGTACGCGCCAAAGACGACGCTGAAGCTGAGAAACTGATTCGCGACGCCCATTTGCTCGAAGAAGCGGGCTGTTTCGCCATCGTGCTCGAAAAGATTCCGGCAACCCTTGCCGAACGTGTAGCTTCCGAGCTGACTATACCTATTATCGGTATCGGTGCAGGCGGTCATGTAGACGGCCAGGTACTGGTTATTCAGGATATGCTTGGCATGAACAACGGCTTCCGTCCCCGTTTCTTGCGTCGTTACGCCGATTTGTACACGGTGATGACCGATGCTATCAGCCGTTATGTATCCGATGTGAAGAATTGCTACTTCCCCAACGAGAAGGAACAATATTAAACAAACTATATGGCAGTTAAATTGTGGACAGTTCATTTTATGCGGATATGTGTAGCTAATTTGCTGTTGTTTATATCCTTGTATGTGTTATTTCCGGTGCTTTCCGTTGAGATGGCCGACCGTCTCGGAGTGCCGGTTGCACAGACAGGAGTAATCTTTCTCTTTTTCACGCTGGGAATGTTCCTTATCGGCCCTTTCCATGCCTACCTCGTAGATGCATACAAACGTAAGAGTGTGTGTATATTCTCTTTTGCCCTGATGGTAGCGGCAACGGTAGGTTATGCTTTTGTGACTAACATAACGGAACTTATCCTGCTGAGTACCGTACAGGGATTGGCATTCGGCATAGCCACAACAGCAGGCATCACCTTGGCAATCGACATCACCAACTCTACACTGCGCAGTGCGGGGAATGTCAGTTTCTCATGGGTGGCACGCCTAGGGATGATACTGGGTATCATTCTCGGAGTATGGCTCTATCAGAGTTATTCCTTCCAAAATCTGCTGTCCGTCTCCGTTATCACCGGAGCAGCGGGAATCCTCGTAGTGTCCGGTGTCTATGTGCCTTTCCGTGCGCCGATTGTCACCAAGCTCTATTCCTTCGACCGTTTCTTGCTGTTGCGGAGTTGGGTGCCTGCCATCAATATGATTCTGATTACGTTCGTGCCGGGACTACTGATTCCGCTCGTTCATCCTTTCCTTAACGACTCTGTACTCGGAACTACGGGAATCCCCGTACCTTTCTTTGCAGGAGTAGGAGTAGGATACCTCGTATCTCTGTTTCTGGCACGCCTGTTCTTTATGAAAGAGAAAACGCTCAGACTGGTCATTGTAGGAATCGGACTGGAAATGCTGGCTATGTCCCTGCTGAATGCGACTACTTCGATAGCCGTTCCTTCCGTGCTCTTAGGACTCGGACTGGGGCTTATCCTGCCGGAATTTCTGGTCATATTTGTGAAACTTTCCCATCATTGCCAGCGTGGAACGGCAAACACCACCCATCTTCTGGCAAGCGAGGTCGGAATCTCCTTAGGTATCGCCACTACTTGCTATCTGGATTTGGATACCGACAAGATGCTTCATGTCGGACAGATGGTAGCTTCGGTCGCTTTAGTGTTTTTCGTCATTGCGACGTATCCTTATTATATAAGAAAGAAAGTGAGATAAGAGGGATAAAATCCCTCTGGAAAATGGCGTCACTATACTGTCCGGATAGTGACGCTATACTATAAAAATAGTGACGCTATCACATGCGGATAGCGTCACTATTTTTATTGCATGAATTCGTTGTTAATTCCGGCTTACCTGTTTCACTCCTTTCACCGTCCTCAGCTTCTTGATAAGCGCTTCCAGTCTTCCCGTATCGCCAACCATAACCGTCAGCGTCCCCGAGAACAAGCCGTCATGCGAGTCAATGCCGATAGAGCGGAGAGTAATCCCGTTCTCCTTGGATATAATAGAAGTGATATTCGTTACGATACCAATATCATCGTGTCCCACAACGCGCAGCGTGATAGGATACTGTGTACCTACCGACTTACCTGCCCAGCGGGCCTTCACAATCCGGTAACCGAAACGTTCGCGCATCTGATTCGCGTTCGGGCAGTCCTTCCTATGAATCTTGATTCCCCCGCTTACCGTCACGAAACCGAATACATCATCACCGTAAATAGGATTACAACACTTCGCCAGTTTGAACTCCAATCCTTTCAGGTTCTGGTCAATCACAAGCACGTCCTCTTTCGAAGTCGTCTCTTCCTGTGTAGCCTGCAAGTTATATCCCTCGGCACTGCGATACACAATCTCGTCATGCGTATCATTGTCCCGCTTCTGCTGCTCGATGTATTTGTCCAAAACCTCGTTGACATCCAGTGCTTCATCAGCTATTTTCTGATAAAACTCCGTCACGTTCTTGAATCCTAAACGCTTGATAAGACGCATCATCGTCGCCTCGTCATACTCCAGTTTGCGGTTCTTGAACTTCCGTTCCAGTGTCTCTTTCGCAAAGTCATGCTGACGTGCCACCATCTCTTTGAGAGCCTGCCGGATCTTCGTGCGGGCTTTGGAAGTGGTCACAATATTCAGCCAGTCCTGTTTCGGCGTCTGCGTATTCGAAGTCATAATCTCCACCTGGTCGCCGCTGTTCAGCTTCTGCTTCAGTTGGACATTCTTTCCGTTCACCCTTGCGCCGATACACTTGCATCCCAACTTGCTATGGATATGGAAAGCAAAGTCGAGCACCGTAGCCCCCTTTGCCAGTTTGAACAAATCCCCTTTGGGCGTGAAAACGAAAACTTCGTCCTCGTAAAGATCCATCTTGAACTGATCCATTACCTTCATCGAGTCGTTGTCCGCATTCTCCAACGCTTCCCGCACCGAAGTCAGCCATTCGTCCAGACCCGTTTCGCCTTTGATACCTTTATATCTCCAGTGCGCGGCCAGTCCGCGTTCCGCGATTTCGTCCATGCGGCGGGTACGTATCTGCACTTCCACCCATTTCCCTTCCGGGCCCATCACAGTGATGTGCAACGATTCGTAACCATTGCTTTTCGGGATAGACAACCAGTCGCGCAGCCGCTTCGGGTTCGGTTGATACATGTCCGTCACGATAGAATATACCTGCCAACATTCCTGCTTCTCCTTCGCCGGTTCCGGTTCCGAATCCAGGATAATGCGGATGGCAAACAAGTCATAAATCCCTTCAAACGGAGTCTTCTGTTTCTGAATCTTGTTCCATATCGAATGGATGGACTTGGTACGCCCCTTGATGTCGAATTTCAGTCCCGCTGCCGCCACCTTCTTTTGGATAGGCTCGATAAAAGCAGCGATATACTTGTCGCGTGACGCCTTCGTCTCATTCAGCTTATCCTTTATATAATAATAGGTGTCCCGCTGTGTATATTTCAGCGACAAATCCTCAAGTTCCGATTTCAACTTGTAAAGTCCCAGCTTATGCGCCAGCGGAGCATACAGATAGGCAGCCTCATTCGCTACCTTGTTCCGGTCTTCCTCGTTGCCCGTATCCTTGATTTTGCGCATCACGTTCACGCGGTCGGCAATCATAATCAGAATCACACGCATATCCTCGGCAAACGAGAGCAGCAGGTTACGGAAATTCTCCGACTCAATCGCCGGACTCTTGGCATAGAGTTCATTCGTTTTCACCAATCCCTTGATGATGCTCGCCACATCTTCCCCGTATTCCGCATTCACTTCCTCGATGGAGAGTATATGCGCTTTCACAATTTCGTGCAGCATGATACCAATCAGGCACGAGCCCTTCATTCCAATTTCTTCGGTCACGATAACCGCCGTTTGTAAATCTCTGATGACGGGATTCATCCCGAAGTTATTGCGTTGCAGCCCGTTACATTGGGCAGCTTTGATTAGATGTTTCTTTAACTTTAGGCAATCCTGCCAGGAAATGCTGTCTCCGGCAGATAGCATCAAATGCCGGTAGAGTGAAAAAAGCTCCTTTTTTTCCTCTGATGTAAAAAAGACGTCCATATTCAATCTTGTTAATTCGATGTAAAAGTAGTTTTTTTCCTGCACATTCAAAAGGAAGTAACAATTATTTGTTATCAGTAACTTATAAATATGGTTTGGTTATCAATATGTCACATTTCAGCCCTAAAAGAACCAAAGTGAAGAACCATAAAAAAGAACCATTTTAAAGAACCGATTATGATAGGGCAGATTTTTTTCAATGAAGTTAGGGCTAGTTTTAATTTGAGGAAGCCGAAAAGTGACAGACCAACGAATATATATCTGGTATGCCGAATAAATAAAAAGCAGGTAAAGTTATCTACAGGAGTAAGGGTGTATCCCGACCAGTGGAACACAAAAAAGCAGGAAGCGTATGTAAGTCCAAGACTAACCGAGTTGGATAATATAAATAACGCAATAGTAAACGATGAGATAAATAAACTCAAAGCAGATTTTATTGATTTTAAGCGTTATATTTGCGATAATCCAAATGAGATTGATAATAGCTTATTTTTACTAAAGAAATATATTTACAAATATAAAATGATGAAACAACAAGAATTGCAGAAGCCTGTTCAGTGGCTTCGTAGAGCTATTAGCCAAGATAAAACGATAAAATCAGATGGACAAAGGAATACATTGGCTATTTATTGGGGACATTTAAAGGTATTTGAAGAATTTCTAAAAGCAACCGATAGAGATGATATAACGTTTACTGACATAAATTTGGCTCTAATCAAAGATTTTGAAACTTATCTGTTTAATAAACAGGTCAGTAAGGGTAAGACTACTAAAACAAGTACTGTTGGTAATAAAGTAACCGCTTTGATTTCAATTATAAAGAGAGCAGAACCATACGGCTTAATAGACACTTCAGCAGCGAAGTTGAACCTGTATAAGAAGCCCAAAAGTAGGGAAGGTGATGATAATGAAATATATCTGTCAGAAGAAGAAGTAAGCAGAATGTATGCTTTAGAACTCAAAGGCTTAGAGGAAAAGGCTAGAGATGTTTTTGTATTACAATGTTGGACAGGGCAGAGGTTCAGTGATATGCAATTGTTAAATGGTGGTACTGTTAAAGACTTCAATAATGGGAAGATATTGGAAATTGTGCAAAAGAAAAGAACACATAAAGTTTCAATACCATTGTTTCCTGTTGCTTTAGAGATACTGGAAAAGTATAATTTTCAAGTACCCAAAGTACGTGAAAATACTATGTTGAAATACATAAAGGAAGCAGGACAAAAGGCAGGTATAATAGGCAAACATATTGTAACAGAAGATAGAGGTTCAAAAATAACTAATACTACTTATTGTAGATATGAATTGATAGGTACACATACAGGAAGACGTTCATTCATTAGTAATATGCTGAAACGTGGTTATGATAGTCATATACTTATGAGAATAACAGGGCATACTACAGAAATGGCATTTAAGAAATATGCTAAAATAAGTTCAGAAGATGCAGCTAACTTGATGCTAGAAACAGAAGCTAGCAAGATTAATCAAGCTAATAAAGTCAAACAATCCAATGACATTATACCTTCTAGTAATGAGAATATAGCAGAAGCAATAAGTAAAGGTATTGAAGCTGGTTTGAAACATAAGAATGATATAGCTTATGACTTGTTATTTAATAGTCAGGAAAGTAATATTGAATCTTACGGAATAGATAGAGATGTGGATATAAGCCAATTCGATTTAAATAAGGATGAACTAGACTTTCTTAATAGGTCAATGGATAATTTTGAAGTTGGAACACCATCTTTAAAGGTAAGGAAAATACTGAATAGATTGCTGGAATTGGGAATAGTGGTACGGCTTAAATAAAAATATTTATATGAAAAAAGCCCACCTTGATTTATATCAAAGTGGGCTTAAGTTGCTTATAATCAGGTTTATTAAGACGCTAGTTTGGCATCCTGTAGATTTCCATTCATCCATTTGCCGTTCTTTCTGATAAAGATTCCAGCCAGATTAGTAGGTATCATAATAACGCCTTTGGTTGTTTTGTAGTAGTTGTAATTGGCAGTAGTGTAATTGCAATACGCTGTTTCAGAACGTAGATTCTTTACTTTGTCTGCATTATATATAAAGCATATATCTTCGCCAAAGAAGTTGACGTACCACGCTGCTTTACAATCGTGAGTATCCTTGACAGCCAATAGGCTTTTAAGTTTTTCAGTTTCCATTAAATGAGTGGGATAATTAACGTACCGTATATCCCTGCATTTTATTTCAGCTACTATTTTATCTTCGTTGTGTATTAAATAGAAATCTACGGGATTATATCTACCAGTAGATTCCTTGTATTTGGTTATATTTCCATCTTCTAATAATGACTTGAATAAGTCCCTTCCTTTACGTTCCATTGCTAAAAAGTTATCCATTTGCTAGTAATTTGATTACTAGCCTGTTTCTATATTACATATTCATAAACATTAGCCATTGTGCATTTTCATTACAGGCTAATTAGGTTAATATATTTATTGTCTTGTATTGATAATCCTATCTGCTTCTTTCGTGATGTGTTGCTTAATCTCTTTTACTGTGAATCTTACTAAGTAAGTTGATAATAGTGCTGCTGCAATAAGTGTAATGTAAATCATAATCGTTTATTTAATTGAATGTTGTCTTGGTGTATCTTTACTTGAATACTATCTTTGGTCTGTAAATCTCATATCCTTTGACTGTTTTACTGTCAATCCACTTAGCAATAGGTTTACAATCAAACCATTTATCAAGGTCTGTAGCTTTGACCTTATCGGTAATACCTAGTATATCGTATGCTTCTTTAATACAGTCCTTAATATCAGCATTACTAAAGAATCCAGTCTTTATCTGCTTGCTAAGTATTTGTACTATTTTCGTATCTCTGTTTTTATCCGATTCCAGACTGATAAGAGCTTTTTCTATAGCTGTTTTGATGTATCGCAAACTTCTAACTTTATCAGTTCCTAATTTGTGATAAGCAGGTACTACTAATGGCTGTACTCTAACTATTTCGTCTGTTTCTGGAGTAATAACCATATTTTGTAGTAGTTCCGTATATCTAAGGAAAGCATCTTTAAAAGATAGTTTTTTTCCTGCTTTATTCATTGTTTCGTTTAGTCTTTCATATTCTAATTCAGTAGTCATATTCCCGTTTGCATTGTGTTCCTTTCTTAAAGCGATACCATCATTATAGATAACCTTTTCCAATTTGAAATTATAAAGGTCTAACTTTACTAGCATATCATTAAGGAAATAGTTCCCTTCTTTATCACACACTGCATAGGCACTGTTAAGCATCTTTTCAGCCATACTTTTAGCTTTCTTGCTACTATTGTTGATAGCAGTAATTAATTCGTTTGCACCTTCTATTTCATCATTCATTCTTTGTACCATTTCTTCGTAGGTAATATCTAGATTTAGCTTCCTTTTTCCCACACTATTAAAGATGTGTACCATTATGTTTCTAAATGGATTGGATTCAGTCCTGATTCTACCAGCTATCTGGTAAATGTCAGTGGATATATCGAGCAGGGTATTAGTATTGCTGGAATTACTAACCACGAAGCACATACCTGTTTCACTGAAATAATCAGCACCTTCAAATGATTTGGAAGTAATGAAAGTAAATGGCTTATTGGTACTTCTACTGTTGCTGATAGTATATCCTGCTAATTTGTCTCTGTTTGACGGATTATCTGCACATACAATCTTTACTTCATCGTTACCAAGTTGGCAATATTCTAAGATAGAAGCTATATCTGTAACAGAATTTATAAAGAAGTATGCTTCCGTACTTTTATTACCATTTATTTCCAGATAGCCATCTTTCTTATAAGCGTTAATATAATTGGCTGCCTTTACATAGGGATGATTGGTTTGGTCTAATTTTACTATTAAAGTGTCTGTATTATCCCATTGAGCTTCTACCAGTTCCACATCTGAAAGAATGGACGGTGTGAAATCTGCACTGATTGGAGTGGCAGACATAAAACAGAATGATTTGTATTTCCTAAAGCAGTCCAGTACACCGTCAATAGCTTTCTGTCTATAACTGTATGCTTTTAGCAATATATGATATTCATCTATAAGCAGTCTGAAATCGGTAGGATTTAGGTACTGTTCTAAATATTCCATCTTATCATAGGTACACATTATCTTTTTTATTCCAGTGCTGGAAGCATATTTCTTTAGCTCTTTTTTGGCTTGGTAAGTAAAAGTACCGAATAATCCAAATACAGGCTGCTCTTTGCCATCATAGGATGTAATAGTAGTAAGACCAGATTCTGTTAAGCCCGTCTTATTTACGATAAGTTCTGTAGTAGGTACTGCAATGATATAGGATTCATCATTAAAGAGGACTACAGTAGTACCACCACAGCCAGTAACTACTTTATTAAAGATACAATTATGTGGTAAATCAGGTAAGTTTAAATATCCATTAGTTGAATTTATTTTTAAGGTTTTCATAGGTTTTTACATATTAAATTAAGGTAGTAAGTAATCTGAATAGTAGTAAATCTGAATTTAGAAGTTAATCTGGTTAAAATCTTTGGTCTTGAGTTCCTTACTTTTTTTGTATGGTATAAGGTAGCATTTGCAAATTTTGGTAAGGATTGGGATAAAATAATAAGCGTATCACTACGCCTATTATCCGTTGTTTCAATTTACTAATTTAAGAAAATGCAGAGGAAAGCTGCATTTTTAACAATGGAATCCCAAAGGGATTATATGAATTATGAAAAATGAATCAAAAAGAAGGAACTAGCTACTATTATTCACTAGTTCCATATTTTAGTCAGAATTTCGCAACAATAGAAGCATTTATGATAGTAGCTGCTTCTTCTAATTTGCTGATACAAAGATAATAAAACTTTTTGACTATAAAAACTGGAAGATACACAAATTTGAAAAATAGTGTACAGGTGTTTCTAAGCTCTGTATTTATCTACCAGATGTGCGTGAATGCTGGATGAATGAAGGTGAAGTATGTTTTTTTATCGTTTCTTTCCAGTATCCCGTTTTCAAGAGCAAAGTATATACTATCGTGTTGTATGCTTACTTCGTGGACTATCCGATTAAGTGAGAGGTCTACAATATTAGTACCAATTCTGGTGTATGATTTAAGCCGTATAAGTGCTCCTAATTGGTTCTTATTGCCATTAATGTTAAGCAGGTCTGAATCTATGGTTATATATAGTCTATCAGGTTCTGTGTATCTGTATGTGTTATATGTTCCAGTTCTATCTATTACTAAGTATCCTAGCTCATCAAATTTCTTTAAATGCTTGAATACAGTAGTTTCGCTTATACCACAGGTACGTACTACATCTTTAATTGTTGCATCTGGATTATTGGCTATTGTTACTAATGTACAGAAGTAGGTGAATGCTTCATTATTTGTAAGATTCTGAATGTATTGGATGTTTAGTTTGATTTTCATTGGTAAAATGGGATATTATTTGTTTTAATATATTTATATTTGCATCTAAACTTAATTGTTGTAATTATGGAAGATAAGAAAAATAAAAAGTGCTTTATAATGATGCCTATTAGTGATGCAGAAGGCTATGACAAGGGGCACTTTACGAGAGTGTATGAACATCTTATAAAGCCTGCTGTTATGGATGCTGGTTTTGAACCAGTACGGGCAGATGATACATCAAAGGCTAATTTTATAGTAGTTGATATACTAAAGCAGATACTTGATTGTGATATGGCTATATGTGATTTAAGCTCTAGAAATCCTAATGTATTTTATGAACTTGGCATTAGGCAGGCTTTTAATCTTAAGACTGTTTTAATAAAGGATAGTAAGACTGTAATGCCTTTTGATATATCTGGAATAAGAACATTACCTTATAGTGAAACTCTTAGAATAGATGAGGTTAAGAAAGCTATTCCAGAGATGGCTAAATGTATAAAAGAAACATATGATGCTGATATTAAAGAGGTTAATTCGTTGTTGCAGTTGCTTTCAATAGAAAAACCAGCAGCCTTGCCAGAGAAAATAACTTTAACACAAGATTCTAGTATAATATTAGGCGAAATAAATAAATTGCATAAGAGGATTGATGTTTTAGCTACAAATGGAAACTACTTCGTAAAACTTCCTAATGGTGAAACAGCTCAAGTTGGTAATGAACTTTATGATACTAACTTCAATTCTGTAGGGGTTTTGGTTGGAGAAACATCGTATAGTATTATACTTAGAGATAATGAAAATAATATAGAAAATATACCCAAAAATAGTGACTTAGGTAAAGTGCTTACAATGTTTCCTTTCTAAAGACACTGTCCAAAATTTTGTGTAAATGGCAATATGATTCAGTTGTAAGTTTCCTCTTATTTATATCTGGATTCTGTTTCCATTTACACAAAATATTTTATAATGCCAAATCTTTTTTAGTATGTAAATGTTTTCTGGAATGGCACTGTTCACATATAGACATTAAATTATCTGGATTATAAGCCACTTCTTTGCGTTTCATTCCTTCATAGTTCATAAAGCTATCTATATGATGGGCGTGAAACGCAGGAGTGATTACACCTTTGGATAAACATACTTCACATAATGGTGACTGCATTAGTTTGCTAGCTCTAAGTTTGTGCCATCTGTCAGTATTATAAATCTTCTGTCTTTCTATCCTGTTATTTGATGGATTACGCTGTTTCTTCGCTTTCTTTAAATATGGCATTATTGTAGTATTCTGTAGGTATTATATACTCTCCATCTTCCGTAGCTATTTCCAGTGGAAATAGCTTTTTCTTCATAGTGTAACTTTGCAGTTGTGCATATTTTTTAGCTGTATAAAACTGTATCTTTACTAATTTCAGAACGGTGTCTTCCGTTACTTTATCCAGTCCTATTTCCAAACATTTGATTATAGCTTTATGAAGTAAATCTTCTACAGTTTGGGACATATAAATAGTGTCTTTATAATAGTTGGTGCACTGCTTTAGTAAATCTGGGTAGTGCTTAGCTATGATAGCCATAATTTGCTTATGTTGTGGTGATAGCGGTTTGTCTATTGTTGGATTGTAGCTGTATTGTTCGTATTGTGGTTTCCAGTTAATCTTTTTATCTAGTTCTTCTGTTGATATGTGAAATATTTGCGCTGTTTTATCTATTCCATAGTCATATATATACTGTTCCAATACTTCTTTACTTGGGATTGTCTTTTTCATTTTTAAATCGTAGGTAGTCATTCATTGTTTGCCTGTTGTAGCCATAGAAGTCTTTCAGTATTGCTTCTACCAGTTTTTCTCTATCTAACTCGTTGTCTGTCTCTTTATATTTGTCTATTAAATCCAGATTCCTGTCAAAGAAATCAGCGATTATCAATCTTAATATTTTAGACCTGTCTTTCTTTAATAAATCGCATAGTTCATTCAGTAGCAGTTCCGTATTCAGGTCTATTTTAAACTTAATTTCTATCGGATAATTACACGTTCTTTCCATAGTGTTTGATTTTTTATTCTATACAAATTTACTGAAATAAAATAGGGTGTCAAAATGAATGTATTACATTCTTAATTAATTGTGTTATAGTCTCTTTATGTGTAATTGAGTACCTTTTTAGCTTTACTATTTAGAAAATAAAAAACGTAATACTATGAAGAAATATTCAATTCCCAAAGGTATAGAAAAAGAAGCTGCTGAATACATACAAGGAGTACTTGCAGAGCTTGAAAATAGAGGTGTTTTAGAGAATATAGATAATGCTGCCTTAGATATGCTGGCAAGAAATTACAGCACATTTATCAAGGCATCCAAACAGTTGGAAATAGACGGTTTGACAGTTACCAGTGATAGAGGTAATATAGCACCACATCCATTGGTAAAAGTTGCAAAGGATGCACAAACACAAGCTATGAAAGTTATGTTGGAATTTGGACTGACAGCCAAAGCACGTACCAAATTACCAAAGATGGATAAAACGGATGACGAGGAATCCACACCATTAGAACAGTTCATTGTTACTGGTAAGAAAGAAGTTAGATGATGAAACTTTACTATGAGTATGCAAGTAAGGTTCTTAATAATGAAATAATAACAGGTGATACAATAAAACTGGCTTGTAAGAGATTCCAGAATGACTTATTGAGGGATGATTTGGAGTTTAGGGAAGATGTAGTAGACAGGGCTATTAGCTTTATTGGCACTTTGAAACATTATACAGGCAAGCACGCTGGCAGTAACTTCATACTGGAAGGCTGGCAACAGTTTATTATAGCTAATATACTGGGATTTTACTGGAAGGGTACAGGAACTAGGAGATTCACCAGTTCATACATAGAAGTATCTAGAAAGCAAGGTAAGACTGCTTTAGCTGCCGCCTTGTGTTTGTATTATCTAATTGCTGATGGTGAAGATGGTGCAGAAGTCTTGCTGGCTGCAAACAGTAAGGAACAGGCAAAGATAGCTTTTGATATGTGTTCCAAGTTTAGTAAGGGACTGGATACCAAAGGCAAATATTTGACAGCTTACAGGGCTGATATTCTGTTTAAGGCTACTAATAGTAAATTGAAAGTACTTGCTGCTGATGATAGCAAACTGGATGGATTTAATGCCAGTTTCGGTTTACTGGATGAATACCACGCTGCCAAGACAAGTAAGGTAAGGGATGTAATAAAATCCAGTATGGGTATGCGTGAGAATCCACACCTGTGTACTATTACTACTGCTGGATTCGACAAAACTTTACCTTGTTACCAATTAAGAACTGTAGCTATAGAAGTGCTTAATGAATTGAAAGCAGATGATGAAATGTTTATTGCCATCTATTCTTTAGATGCTGCTGATGATTGGAGAAGTGAAAAGAACTGGATGAAAGTTGCTCCTAATTTGAATATTACTGTTACCAGCAAATACATCAAAGGACAAGTACAGCAGGCTATTAATAATCCTTCTGATGAAGTGGGAGTACGTACCAAGACACTTAACCAATGGTGTGACAGTGCTACAGTCTGGCTGTCTGATGAAAGTATTATAAAGTGTACACAAGCAGTAGAGCTGTCAAAATTCAAAGGATTACCCTGTTATATTGGAGTGGATTTAGCTGCTACCAGTGATTTAACTGCTGTATCTTATTTAGTCGTTGATAGTGATAAATACTATTTTAAAACTCATTACTACCTTCCTGAATCGGCACTTACAGATAAGACAGACAAGGAACTTTATAAGCTATGGAAAAGGGCTGGCTTACTTACTGTTACTGCTGGTAATGTTACTGATTATGATTACATAACTACTGATATGCTTAAATATTCAGAAATAGTTAATATACAGGCTGTAGGATATGATAAGTATAATGCTACACAGTGGGCTATAAGTGCTACAGAAAAAGGATTACCACTGGAAGAATACGCACAGACATTAGCCAACTTTAATAAGCCTACCAGAGAGATGGAACGGCTTATATTATCTGGGAAGGCAGCAATAGACAATAATGAAATAAACAGGTATTGCTTTAGGAATGTGACTTTGAAGTCAGACCATAACGGCAATATCAAACCTAACAAACAAGTAGACAAAAAGAAGATTGATGGAACTATATCTATGATACAGGCTTTAGGTATGTATTTGCAAGTACCACACTACACAAACCAAATATTTACATTTTAATGAAACTCAATATCAATTTCAATCCATTTAAAAAGAAAGAAGCCAGACAAGAAGAACGCAGCTATAACTTTCTTTCAGATTCTCTATTTTATAATTCAGCTACTACATATTCAGAATCAAAAGCTATGCTGTTATCTGCCGTTTACAGATGTGTAGACGTGATAAGTGATTCTGTTGCACAGTTACCGTTAGAACCGTATTATGTAGATGATGAGGGCTTTAAAACAAAGTTTACCAAGCATCCTACATATTGGTTATTAAACAGAGAACCGAACGACCAAATGAGCAGATTTACTTTTATCAAGACACTGGTTACCAGCGTACTTCTTACAGGTAATGGCTATGCTCTTATTAACAGAGATGAAAAAGGTGATGCCAAAGAACTGATATTCTTAAAATCAGATTCAGTATCAGTCACTTTTAAAAACGGAAAAAAGATGTATAACATTACAGGGATAAATCAATTGGTAGAAGCTATCAATATGATTCATATCCTGAATTTTAGTTATGATGGGATTACAGGTATAAGTACTTTAAAACACGCCAGAAATACACTAGGGTTAACTGCCGATTCAGAAGCGCACGCAGAAGGATTTTTCAAAGGTGGTGCTAATCTGGCTGGCATTATTAAAGTGGAATCTTCATTGACGGCACAACAGAAGCAGGACATTAAAACGGCTTGGAGTAGTGCTTTTAATTCTATTACTGGTACTCCCAACGGTGTAGCCGTAATGGAAGGCAATATGACTTTTCAGCCTATAACCGTAAATCCGTCTGATGCACAACTATTGGAGACTAGACAGTTCAATGTGATTGATATTTGCAGGTTTTTCGGTGTGTCGCCAGTCAAGGCTTTTGATTTGTCCAAGTCCAGTTATAGTACAGTAGAAGCTACTCAACTGGCTTTCTTGACTGATACGCTTTCACCACTACTGGAAAAGATAGAACTGGAATTTGAACGTAAACTGTATAAGCCGTCTGAAAGGAATAATATAGATGTTCGTTTTGACACTTCCGTTCTTCTTCGAGCAGATAAGGCAAGTCTGGCTAGTTATTATAATACGCTGTTCCAGATTGGTGTGATTACTCCAAATGAAATCAGAAAGAATCTGGATTTACCAGCTATTGAAAACGGTGACAAATCATTTGTACAGGTGAATGTACAGACACTAGATAATGCAGTTACTAAGCAAACAGAAAAAGACAATGAGGTATATAATCAAGGGGAATGATTTTAGCTTTACTTGGACTATAAAGGACTGTAACGGCTATGTAGATTTATCTGCTGTTACTGATTTGAAGGTAATGTATCAACATTCTACAGTTCCATCCAAGAAATATGTAGCAGATGCCAGAATAGTTGATATAGTCCTTAAAGAGAGGGAAGAAGATTTAGGGGATACTGTTCTTTATGACAGTACTTTAGTGAAAGGCATTGAGTTTGAGGTAACAGCCGAACAACAGCAGGAAATGCTTTTGGGAGACTATAATGTTATCTGTACATTTATAAAGAATGATGATAGTCACTGCTATAAAATGATTAGGGCTTATACCATAGTAGCAGATAATGATGGTCTTAAATATTGCTGTTCTGAATCAAAGGAAAGACTGATTAAGCTAAGTCAGTTGATAAATGATATGGGATTTATCACTAGAGATGATTTACCTACCAAAGTAAGCGAGTTGCAAAATGATTGTAACTATGTCAATATAAATAGTGTACCTACTAAACTTAGTCAGTTAGTGAATGATAGTAACTTTGCTTCCAAAGATGAAGTTCCCAAATATACAACGGAGCTTTCCAATGATGCACAGTTTACCAATGTTGTAGACTTGGCAAAAAAGGTTGATAAGGAATCTGGCAAAGGATTATCTACTAATGATTATACTAATGAAGATAAAACCAAGCTTACTAATTTATCTGATTTTGATTCGACAGGTATTAATAAGGAACTAAAAGAACTGGAAGAAGCACTGGCTGCTAAAGCTGATACTAGTGAAATACCTAATTTCACGTCTGATTTAATAAATGATTCCAAGTTCGTAACAAGTTCCGATTTACTTGCTGAAAATGTAGGATATGACAGTACAACTGTGAAAGACACATTGGATTCATTGCTGTACGAAGCTATTAATATAACTTCATTTACCAGTAACGTAGAACCAGTACAGGAAATAGGAACTAACATTAACAGTATAACACTTACTTGGAAGTTAAGCCAGCCAGCAACGGAACAATTTATTAATGATGTACCTGTGACAGGCAGTTCTTTCACATTTGATACTCCATTCAACAGCAATAAATCATTCACACTAAAGGTAAATGATGGAACTACCATCAAATCTAAAACTATTGATATTAAGTTTATGAATAATATATATTACGGTGTATCATCTTCTACTACTTATGATTCCAACTTTATTGAATCTCTTACAAAAGAACTACGGCAAGCTACAGAAATGAATTTCAGAGTAAATGCAGGCAAGGATGAATATATCTGTTTTGCATATCCTTCTCATTATGGAGAAGCCGTATTTAGTGTAGGCGGATTTGAAGGAGGATTCAGAGAAGTAGCCAAGTTTTATTACACCAATGAATCAGGATATAACGAACAATATACAGTTTACTGCTCTGATAATCCCTGTCTGGGAGATACTAGGGTAAAGGTAATATATGTATAAGGGATTACTACGATACTATGAAAGAAACACGAAATTGTAAAATTGAAAAAAGAAACGAAGATTCCAGAATTGTTGAGGGTTATGCAATAGTATTCAATTCTGAATCTAGAGATTTAGGCGGGTTTACAGAAGTTATAGAACCTACGGCACTGGAAGGAGTGCTACAACAGTCAGATATTTTGTGCCTTTTGAATCATAATGAAGACAGAGGTATTCTGGCACGTTCTAAATATGGTGCAGGCAGCCTGAAACTGAAAGTTGATTCTACAGGTCTTAAATATAGCTTTGAAGCACCCTGTACAAATCTGGGAGATGAATTGCTGGAAGGTTTAAAGAGAGGTGATATTACTACTTCATCTTTTGCTTTCACCATTGATTCCGATACTTGGACAAAGAAGGAAAATGGTTCTTATATCAGGACTATCAATAAGTTCAAAGAACTGTTTGACGTGTCACCTGTCTATAAAGAAGCGTATCCTGATACGAGTGTAGCACTTAGAAAGCTGGAATCATTTGATAAAGAAGATTTGACTGATTACTATATGGAGCTAAGACACAAACTACAATAATGAACACTTTAGAACTGTTAGACAAAAAAGAACAGTTAAAGCAACGGGCAGAGGAAATAGTTTCCAAAGCAGAAAAGGAAACCAGACGGTTAAATGAAGGTGAACACGCTGAATTTAATTCTATCACCGTTGAACTGGAAGACATAGATAAGGAAATAAGAAAGATTGCAAGCGAGACAAAACTAACAAACACAAATAATACATCTATGAAAAAAGAGAAGTTTTCACTTTTAAAGGCTATTAATGACGTAGCCAATAGCAGACAACTGGACGAAAGAGCGCAAGAAGTTGTATCTGCTGGTATTGCAGAATTTAGAAAATCAGGACAGAACTATTCTGGACAAATCGTATTACCGATTGAGGAAAGAGCTATTGTACAAGCAACTGTAGAAGGTGCAGGACAGGAAACTGTAGCAGAAGATAAACTGGCTCTGTTAGAACCATTGAGAGCTAATTTAGTAATGGTTAAAGCTGGTGCAAGCTATCTGTCTGGACTGGTAGGTAATGTTTCTATTCCTGCTTATTCTGGAAGTAATGTTAGCTGGGCTGGTGAAGTTGCTGCTGCTACAGACGGTGCAGGTGATTTCAGTGAAGTAAACTTAGAACCAAAGAGACTAACCGCTTATGTAGACGTTTCCAAACAATTCTTGATTCAGGATTCTGCCAGTGCAGAAGAGATGCTTAAACGTGACATTGTAAATGCTATATCAGACAAACTGGAAGCTACAATCTTGGGTAGTGCTGCTGGTTCTGCTACTATGCCTGCCGGTATCTTTAATGGCGTTACTGCTGAAACAAAGGATATTACTTATAAGAGATTGGTTGATATGGAAACTGCACTGGAAGAAGCTAATGTAGCAGGAAACAAATGTTTCATTGTATCGCCATCTGCAAAAGGTATTTTGAAAACTACTGCTAAAGACGCTCTTTACAATGTAACTGACGGTGGTGTACATACCTGTGTCGGTTGTGCTGGTTGTCTGATGGAAGAAAATGAAGTGAACGGTTATCCAGTATATTGTACATCCAATGTTACCAGTAAGGGTGTTGTAATGGGACACTTTGAAGATTTTGTTATTGGACAATGGGGTGGGATTGACTTAACAGTAGACCCGTACACACAAGCAGCTAACGGTAAAGTTAGATTGGTTATCAATGCGTATTTCGATGCAAAACCAAGAAGAACAGGTTCTTTCCAAAAAGCTATCTTAAAATAATATGTACGTCAAACTGGAAGAAGCTAAGAAGCACCTTCTTTTGGATGATTCTTTCAAGGATGATGATTTATATATACTTGGATTGATTGATGTTGCAGAGGATGCAGTAGCACGCAATTTGAATCTGAAACTGGATGAATTGGCAGTGGATGGGGAATTTACCCCACCTGCTGTTATTCACGCTATTCTGCTGCTGATTGGTAATCTATATGCCAATCGTGAGCCAGTATCTTATTCATCCGTTAATAAAGTGCCATATACATTTGACTATCTAATTTCACTTTATAAAAACTACAAAGAAGTATGATTGACTATATACATAATAGAGACGGTAGGGCAACGTCTACACAGGTTAGTAGAATGGATGATATTACAGAGGATGTATTCACACCAGAATTTTATTTTCTCATTAAAAATACCAATGATAATGAAGTAACTGTAGAAATTAGACCTGCTGGACAAGAGAAGTTTATAACTACGGTTCTTTATCCTGGCTGGAATCCTGAATTATGTAGTGCAGTAAAAATAAGCGGTGAAACTGGATTACAGTACGGCTATTAATACTATATACTATGAGGGCAGGGTTACTGACAGAGACAATATTACTACAGGAATCAGTACCAGTTAAAAATGAGTTTGGGGCTACTTCTATGGAATGGGTAGACTATCTGCAAACAAGAGCCAACATTAAGTTTAATTCTGGTAATAGGGTTAATCAGAATAATGAAATATTTACTTCTTATACACTGACTTTCACAATCAGGTACTATCATAAGGTAAACGAGCAAATGAGAATTATCTATCAAGGTAAGAAGTATAGGATACTGGCTATCAATTCAGACAGGGCTAAACAATCTACAGAAATCATAGGAGAGCTTATTAATGAATAACGGTGTAACTGTAGACGCTTCACAGGTGCTAAGAATGTTTAGTGAACTTAACAGCAGACAGCAAAAAAATGTGTATAAGAATGCACTACGGAAAGCTGGAAGAATACTGCAAAAGGAAACGAAGACACAACTAAGAAGCGTAGTAGGTAAAGCTATAAATCATAAGAATAGATGGAACGGCAAAACTTTAGGCAGTGGAATAAAACTAAAGGTTGATAAGAAAGCTACAGAAGCGAAGGTTCATATAATGGGGGACTTTAGATTAAAGTTCTTTGAACTTGGAACAACTACCAGACAGCTTAGGAAAAACGGAGCTAACAGGGGGAGGATGAAGGCTGCACATTTCTTTAAAACTGCTAAAGATAAAACGGAACGTGCCATCTTCGATAATATAAATCAAATGGTTGAAGAATCAATAACAAGGATTGCTAATAAAAAATGAGCTTACAAATAGGAAAGGTTATCTATCATTTATTAAAGAAAGATAGCAGGATAAAAGAAAAGGTAGGTTCTAAGATATATCCTTTGATAGTTGAAGAATCCACCACTTTTCCTTTTATCATTTATAAAAGAACCAATATCACACCAAACTACACTAAAGGCAGTTATTCCGTTAATGAATCTGTTACGGTTGATGTAGTTATAGCTTCTAAAGATTACACGGATACCGTTGAACTGGCAGACTATGTAAGGGATGCTTTAGAAGGTAGAAGGGGGAACTTTGCAGGAATAGAAATAAATGATATAAGGATGATTAGCGCAGATGAAGAATACATAGAAGATACATTCATTCAGAATTTAACATTCGACATAAACACAAATGGCAAACAAAATACTTAGAGGTAATGACCTGATGATTTTTAAAGATACAACTGGTGCTGGTACTGCTTATAAAGCATTGGCATTTTCAACCAGTTGCCAGCTTTCCTTAACAGGAAACACTTTGGAAACTTCATCAAAAGACGGTGGTAAGTGGACTAGTAAAGCTGTAAGCAAGTTAAGCTGGTCAATTACAACTGACAATTTATATAGTGTAGAAGATTTTAATGCTTTAGTAAATAGCTGGATAAGCAGGGAAGAACTGACTGTTGCTTTTGCTGTATGCACCAATGCAGACAGTGACACAGGTATGCCTGCCGATGGCTGGACTGCTGGCGGTGGATATACAGGCAAGGTAGTTATCACCAGTATTACTGCTAATGCTCCAGATAATGACAATGCTACTTATTCTGTTACTTTGGAAGGAACAGGGGCTTTATCACCTAAAGTAGCGTAATATATTCACTGGGGAAGCTGTTACAGTTTCCCCTTTTTTATTTATATACTATGGAAATTCAAATTAAAGGTACTGCATATAATATACGATATACTATCAGAGCTATGTTTGTGTTTGAACAGATAACAGGCAAGGTATTCAGATTGGAGAATCTGACGGATTACTACCTGTTTTATTATAGCCTGTTGGTAGCCAATAATCCAGATTTGCAAATGACATTCGAGGACTTTATTAATGAATGCGATGATGAACCAGCCTTAGTTATCCAGCTACAGGATTTTCTTTCTAAGGAGATGGAAAAGCAGTCTGCATTCATATGTGATACTGTAGATTCAAAAAAAAAGTAACGATTAGCGAATTGTATGCTTTGATAGTTCTGGAAGCAGGTATAACACCTGATTATTTTCTGGACAGTATGCAAATGTATGAGGTGAAGGCAATCTTGGAGAATCTGCAATATAAGAATAAGACTGGCTGGGAACAGGCTAGGATGATAAGCTATATCATAGCCCAAACTAACAGTACCAAGCAGTTATCACCTACTGATATTATGAAGTTTGATTGGGATGAAGCCAAAGAAAAAGATACTTCTATCAGTAAAGACGATATAGCCAGACTACAGGCTAAAGCTAATCAATTTATAAACACACAAAACTAAATATATATGGCTGATTTAGTAACCAGACTATTACTTGATTCATCTGGTTTTAATAATAACATAGTTAGGAGCAGTAGGCAAGTACAGGAGTTTCAACAGATAACAGGCAATATAGTAGGTACTATAGGAAAGTTTGCTGCTGGTATTGGAATTGCGACTACTGCCAGTGACGCTTTTATGAAGATAATAAGAAGCTCACAGGCTACTAATGATGAATGGGACAATACATTAAATTCCTGTAAAGGAACTGTAGATTTATTCTTTCAGTCTATGTCTGCTGGCAGTTTTGAAGCATTTAATAACGGTGTTCTTTCTACAATAAGGAATTTGAAAGAACTTTCTGCTTTGCGTGATTCGTTGAATGATGCTAAGTTATCAATGGGATTCAATACTAAAGTCTTTGAAACGGAGTTTACGAAATATGAATCTATAATCAGAGATACTACCAAAAGCAAGCAGGAACGGGAAAAGGCATTTAAAGACTTGCAAAAGTTGAAAGACGATTTTAAAATAGATGTTACTGATGTCTTGGGAGGTGCAGAAGAAGAACTTATTCAATCATTGAATATTAGAACAGGACGAAAAGACTTTAATATTAATGATATACATAAATATATATCAATCAATAATAATGATTTTTCATCTAGAAATGAGAAAAAGGCATTAACGGAGTATCAAGACCAGTTAAAGGCATACGAAAAGGAAATAAACCAAATACAAGGCAGGATTAATTCTACCAGAGGTGATACTAATGAATGGACAGGTGAAACCAAAAAACAGATGAGGGAAAAACTGTCTTCTATTAAGCAACAAATGGAACTGTTCAAACAACAAAATTCAGAACTTGAAAAGCAGAATTTCTTGAATCAGGATAATGATGCCAATAGAGGTGAAATGATTAAAAACTATGAATATGCTTATGATTTGAAAAAGCGTATGTATGATTTTGATAAACGCACATTGGAATTACAGAATAGTCTTAAACCTGCTGGAGGAAATAATAAGGTAAAAACAGAAGAAGTAATTCCTGCTGGTTCTGTTGCTGAATTGGATAAGCTGATAACGGAAGCCAGAAAGAAGTATGCTGCTGCCATTACAAACGATGCCAGAGTATCTGCACTAAAACTGATACAGGAACTGGAACAGAAAAAAATAGTTCTGAATATTACTGCTAAATATAACAGTAGGGAGCAGGGAGATTTAAAACCTGCTGGTATTCCATCTGTTAAAGGCTTTAATTCAAAGGATATTGGTAAACTAACTTCTCCATTTGTAACAGAAGAAGATGTAAAAGTAAATAATGATTATGCGACTTCATTAGGAGCTATTGCTACTGTTATGGGTTCTATATCCCAAATGACAAATGAAGGTGCTTCTGCTTGGTTAACTTGGAGTGCTAATTTAATGACAGCTATAGGTACTGCTATTCCTGCTATAGAAGCTCTTATTGCTGCAAAGAAAGCGGAGTCTATAGGAAATGCCGTAGCCAGTGCCACGCAAACACCAGTAGTAGGTTGGTTGTTGGCTGGTGCTGCTGTAGCTTCTGTAATAGCAGCTTTTGCCACTATGCCACAATTTGCCAATGGTGGTGTAGTTGATGGCAGTTCCTTCTTTGGTGATAAGGTGTTGGCTAGGGTGAATAGTGGTGAAATGATTCTGAATAAAAGTCAGCAGTCCAATCTGTTCAACCTGTTAGACGGTGGTTCATCTGTAAAAGGAGGTGCTATGTCAGGTGAAGTTGAATTTAAGATTTCAGATAAAGCATTGGTTGGAGTTTTAAAACAACACAATAATAGAACAAACAGACTAAGGTAAAATGGGCTATCAATTAATATATAACTCATCTTTTAAGGATATAGATGAGAATACTATCAATATTGAAATATACAGAGATTCAGGAGGAACTTTGATAGCTTCTGAATTACTCTGTTCTGCTGATGCAGTTTCAATTAACTATGAATCAGATGATGATGTATTCAAACCAATCAAATGCTCAGATTGCCAGATTAATGTCTTAACAACTAAGGTACTGGCTAATCTCTACACAGCATTAGGAAACCAGATATATTGTACCATCTCAAAGAATGGTTCTTTATTGTGGTGTGGTTATTCAGTCCCCTGTCTTTACAGTACGGATTATAATGAAGAATATAATTTGTTATCCTTGCAGTTCAATGATATTCTTTCATCTCTTGGTAACTATAACTACACCTATCTAAATGAAAAGCAGTCTATAGTGTCTTTTTATCAGGTAATCAAACATATCATAAGCCAGATTGATACTAATGAACTAATAAAGAATGTCTATGTACATAACGCTAAGAAAATAAATGATACTACTGATTTACTAAATAACTTATTCATCCTTGATAGGAATTTTTTTGATGAAGCAAATGAACCAGAGAATTGTAAAGACGTATTAGAATATATTGCAAGGTATCTGGGTATGACTTGCTATTATTATGGTGATTCTATTTACTTCGTGGACTATGATATTATTAAGAATATCAATTCATATACTAAATATACCCTGTCAGATGATAGTAATACGGTGGTAGCACTTGATAACACCGTTATTAATGTTAATCAGAATATTTATGAAAGTAATGCCAGTATAGCTATTGGTGAGCTATATAATAAGGTGGTGGTAGTTGCTAATTCAAATTCTAATAATACTATAATTCCTGAATGGAATGATGAGGATGATATTATAAATCAGAATGCAGACGCAAATAAGTATTATGAATCGACAAGGGATATTAGTGGTAAGAATTATACGTTGCTGAATGCTTTCTTTAAATCGAAAAATAATTGGTGGTGGGCTAAACCTTCTATTCTTGCTGTTCCGATTGAAGAAGTAACGCCACAGAATGCAGATAGTAACGGAAGTTATTGGCAGAAGGCAGCATATTATGAGACTGCCAATGAACCTTCTTCTTTAAATTGGAAGACATATTTTACGATAAGTGATTACGGTCTGATGGGATGGAAAACAACAGACGGAGTCCAATTGTCATTGAAAAATAAGCTGCCTATAGCAGTCAAAGGTGGAACTTTCATTATTGATATAAATTATAGACTGTCTGGTGATTGGAATGCAGCAGAATGTATTGTAACATCTGATGAACAATACTATGATGGTAAATATTCCACTGGATTTACAGATACGATGTTTAAATGTAAACTTGCAATTGGTGATAAGATGTACTATGATGGTGATGGATGGGTTAATTATCAAGAGTATCATAATAAAGTTGCAAGGAATTATTATAAGATATGTAACGGTCCAAATACTTGGGCAGGTGCAACTTGGTATAAGTATCTGGATGAATACGGCTACTGGCG
This sequence comes from Bacteroides congonensis, assembly GCF_900130125.1. GTDB lineage: Bacteria > Bacteroidota > Bacteroidia > Bacteroidales > Bacteroidaceae > Bacteroides > Bacteroides congonensis. The sequence continues at coordinate 643,176 of NZ_FQXY01000009.1, read as the reverse complement.
ATTTGTTACTAAAGGGGAATATGATTCTATTTCTGGACGTGAAAAGTATAGCGGTGGATATGCAGATAGAAATTATGTGTATTCATATATGAATAGCAGTAATGAGCGTGTATTTGTCGAGAAATGGTTCTATGATGAATGTAAATTGCAAGACTGTTTTTATCTGGTGCATAAGAATAAAGTAGGGGATAAGGTGTTTGATACAGATTATTCATTGACTAATACAGTTTCGTGGCGTATGAATCTGGCAGAAAGTGAAGATGGTGTTGCCGTTTCATTGCCATCTGATAAAATGACATTAGGGGAGTTGATATTTGAACTTTACGCTCCTAATCAACTTGGAACTACTCCTATGAGACGTACCGATAAAGAACCTGTCAGGTGTAATTCATTTCATATTAATGATGTTAAATTGAAATATACTACATCTGATTATGTGAAGGATATTTTTAATGATGAAACGTATGATGAAGACTTGAAGTTTGAGAATGTAATTGATGAAAATATAGTCAATGATTTTGATGATATTGAATTTAGAATCAATACTTATAACGAACACGCAGGCAGTTATAGCTATGTTCTTACTAAGATAGGAGATGAGTATTACTTTGTTGATACGTTGACTGATACAGCTTCACTGGATAAACTGAAAGCAGAAGAGCACTGTATTAATAAATATGTGAATTACTATAGTAAGCCACGATTCAGATACAGTAATTCAATAAAGAATAGGGGTATATCGCTTAATTCAGTCCTGAAAGAGAATACCTTGAATAAGAACTTTGTAATCAATTCCATCACATACGATTTGATTAATAATAAATGTGATGTTGAATTGAACGAAATACGATAATATGGAAATAAAATCTAACTATATACCACATAATTTCAGGAACAAGTATTTAAAGAATGTAGGTGGAAGTTATTCAAGTACAGTTTTACAGTCTACAGTATCAGGTGAAGCTGGTACTAAAGTTGTGGTAATTGATGATTTGGAAACTTCCAGTAAAGATAAGGCATTATCTGCCAATATGGGTAAATACTTGAATGAAAACAAACAAGATAAGAATGAATATGTAGATACAATAAATCAGTATTTAAGTACTGATTCTGATGTGAAATTTAACTCTGTCGCTGGCAAGAATGGAGAGTTTGACAATCTGAAAGTAAAAGGTGGTTTGGATGTCTTTACTATTACGAGTAATGAGGTAAGGGGAACGAATGGCATTTTATATGTCACCGATTCAGCACAAGTAACAGGTATAACTTCTAATGAAAATAATGTAATGGTTCTTACAGTCAGTGATTCTGTTTTTAGGGTAGACGATATTCTACTTAGCCAGACTTTTGATTCATCTTCAAAGAAGATAGTCTTAAAGGTAACTACTGTAGATGGTACAACTATTACCTGCAATGTAATAGAAGCATTAGGCAATATAGAAACTGGTGATGCTTTAGTAAGGATAGCCAATACGAGTGATGCAGCCAGACAAAGTTCTATCCTGCTGAATCCGTATGATGGCTGTATTGATATACGTACAGGTTGTACTTCTGAATCAGATTCCATAGTATCCAGTAGAATAGGTAATCTGGATGGAATTACTGATACTGATTTTGGGAAACTGTCTGGTGATGGACTTTATTCTAATAATGCTTATCTGTCTGGTGCAATAAGAAACTTATCTGGAAAATGGGAATTGAAAGATGATGGTTCTGGTAAGTTGGCAAATGGAAATATTAGCTGGGATACAGAAGGTAGTTTAACATTAAAGTATGGTACGAGGAAGGAATTTAAAACTATAGATATTGATGATTATGATTTTGCAAATGCATTTGAAGTTGATTTAAAGGATGGGTTGAATTTCTTCTTTACGAAAAATAAGGATAATGACCCTAGAACAATAATATTACCTTGCAGTGATACATTTATAGGGCTTGAAGTTGAAATGATATTTAAGGGAAATCCCGGTTTAATAAGGATTGAATGTACAAATAATTATGCGTTTATGTATAACGGGCAAGATGTACGCTACATTTCAATCGGACATTATCCAAGACGATTAAAATTAGTAGCGAGAAAATATAATTTCTCAACTAAGGGTATGTGTAGTTGGTGGATTGATAATGCAGCAGAGTTTAAAATCAGTAGTGATGGTACATTTGCAGGAACATTCAGGTCTATTTGAGTTTATGAATCAGCAACAAATACAATTAATAATAGCCTGCATACTGGTTGTCGTAGGTATAGGATTACTGATAGCAGGATTCTGTGTAGTACCTGTAGGTATCATACATAGTTCTATTCTGGTAGCATTTGGTGAGGTGCTTACTTTCGTTGGAGCTTTATTTGGAATAGATTATCATTATAAGAGTAAATAATATTAGCCTGTAGTCTTGATTGATTACAGGCTTTTTTTGTACCTTTGCAGCAATTTCAGATATCTAATGTATTAGGAGCTGAAAGGACATATTAGTTAACGAAGAGCGTTTTAAATATTATCCTATCGTGAAATCTCGACAATTTCAAGGAATGGGGATAGTAGGCAAGAACGCTCACGTCAGTGTTATATACTCATCTTATATGGATGGATTATATACATATCTGGCGTGGGCTATTGTTTATTACCCATTCTAGGCAGTCGAGAGCCTCACGATAGTAATATTCAATAGTTTCCACGCCTTCTTTATGTTTAATCGTCAATGGAGGGAACAGTTGACATTAATACAAGTATCTAAGAAACAGACAGTCTATCTACTAATCAACTACAGTTCTATTTAAGAAGTGTGCAACTTCTGTTGTGTTCCTCACACTTATTCCAAATTATTAATGCTTTCTATAAGGAACGTAGAATCATAAACGGATTATGTAACAATGAAAATATTCAGATTAATAGGCATACTTTTTATAGGAAGTACTCTATTCTCTTGTAGTAATAGTGACGACGAACTACTACCTAAGGAGCAGGAACAAAACGACCAAGAAACTTATACTATCTCATTCGATTTAGGAGGTGAGTTTATTTCGACTTCTGAAACTCCTTTAAGTAGAGTAGGAGAAAAGTTAAAAAAAAGGATTTATGGAATAAATGTATATTATAAAGAGGATAATGGTACTTATAAAAATTATGCATATGGTTTATTCGATAATATTGGGGATATGAACATATCTTTAATTAGTGGATATAAATATAAGTTTGAATGTACTTTAGTAGAAGATGGGGTGGATATTGTTTATTTTGAAAATAGTAGCAATCAGTCTAAGTATTATGCGCCGTTTCATAGAGGGATATTGTCGAATGGGGTTAATAATAAAGTATATCAGTATTCTATCTTGAATAATAAGTTTGAAATATCTACGTTGTTTGATACTCATTTGGAAGGATTACAATTGGGTATAACAAGTATTAGAGATAGCAGCAATGGAGGAGCAGAGCAATATCCACGAACTGATAGATTTTATGGTGAATTAACTGATTATATCCCAACGGCTAATGGTACTGTCAATATAGATTTAAAACGCACGGTTTTTGGGGTAAAGTTTGCAGTCCATCCACCTGTAGACGGTACATTATCAGTTAGAAATTATGAACTTGAACTTGATATGGCGATTTCTACAAATGATAGTATGCAAGAGACCGAAGCCATCTATACTTTTTATAGGGTTTATGATTGCTGGAAAACTGATAATTATACAAATAATTTTAAAATAGATTTGGCTTGGAGAAGAGCTAATGGCGCTACTCAATATTTTAGTGAATCTATTACTGTTAAACGTAATATAATGACTACAGTTAATATTAAAGTGGATGGTGGAAGTACAGATGCTGCTATTGGATTAAATGAAGAAAAAACTCCAATGGGAAGTGAGAATGTTGATATGAACTTTGATGGAGGGGATTTAGATGATAACGAAGTAAATCCTAGTAAGTAAATAATTAAAACTATTTTAAAATGAAAACATTAAGATTTATAGGAATGGCAATAATTGCCGTGATTATGAGTGTTAACTTTGCTGCTTGCAGTAGTGACGATGATGATGAAAATAAAAGTGATTCTCCACTAGTAGGCACGTGGATGATGACGAAATCTATTAAAGATGGTCATACACGTATTCCTGGACAAAATGGATTTGATGGCGGATTAGGACTTGTTTTTTCAGCTAATGGCACATTTTACAAATTGGTTGAAAATGAAAAAGCAGAAGATGGTAAGTACTCCTATGATGAGAAGGGGAATACCTTGACGCTTATATATACAGATGATGAAACGGTACACTGTACTGTTAAGTCATTTAGCGAATCTGCTCTTGTTATTTCATATACGGAAGGTTCATCTACTCGTGAAGATTATTTTGTTAAGCAGTAGTAAATAACCTGTCGGTTTATTGGAAAACAGCATTTGAAGAAATTCATTTGCTGTTTTTTTATTTTATAGGATAAACTATTGAAGTGTTTAAGTATATTTGCTGTTGTAATCATTTAAATATTAAAACTATGAGTATTGAAGAATTTAAAAAGACATTAGAGATTATAAAAGAAGACTGGAACAATGAATCTCATTCTTATAAAAACGAGAACTATTTTATCTATATAAAAGAAAATCTGGAAAGTTCCTATGTAGAAAGGACTTTAGGGACGAAGTCTTTAATAAATATACGATATATTATTCCTATAGGAGCATATAGCTATTCTTTCAAGAATAATAAAGAAACCTCTCTAAATACGATTGGCTTCTTTAATAACGAATATGAACCTTGTGAAGTAGTATTTGATACTTGGGAGATGTACAAATTGGAATTTACAAGTCTCAATTGTGGTGGAGTAATAGATTATTATCCTATACCCTATATTAGAAAAATAAATAATCCGACTTGTAAGCAGAAACTTGAAACAGGTTATACTATTGAAGATTTTGATGAAATTCTAGCTGCTATTTGGAAATATATAAAAGAACAAAAGTAGGTAATGAAGCCAGTAGATAAGTTCTCAATCCAGTATAGCGAGTTGCTAGAGTATATATATCCAGTGACACAAGAATATTTCCCTGATTTTGATTATGATGAAGAAACAGGACAGGCATATATGTTGCCGTCACAAACGCCAGATACTTTTAAAGGAAGGTACAACAGAGGAATATTGAAAGGCAAATTCTCGTTTGATTCATACATAAAGAATGACGAACTTCAAGAATTGCTTACTGTATTGGGCTTAGACGCTGAAAAGTTCTGGTATCTATTGCTTTTCTGTTATGATTGCAGTTGGGGTAAATGTATGGAAGGTATAGAAATAAAAGAATCCCCTAAAGAACAGATAGAAAAATTTGTTAATGCTATCAGTGAGGATTATAAAAGAGATACTCCGTTTGGTGCAGTCTTTAAAAGCCCAATTTGTATTACCTTGAAAATAGGTAGGAAGAATATCGTGATAGATAATAAGACGGCTATTGCTAGTATAGCCAAGTTTTGTGCAGACGGATTGGAAACAGTAAATTCAGACCAAATGAATACTGGTAACGTTGATTTGAGTAATTCACATACTGAATCATTCTCCGTATTGGCTTATTATTTCTCACAAATGATTATCACTGCCTTGAATTATCAAGAACAGGTAAAAGAAAAGAGAAAGAAGGGAGCTAATATGTCTGACAAGGAAAAGACGCTGATTTCTCATTTACTATACTTCACTGGTATCGTGAGCAACGAAAGTGTGTTGGTTGACTATGACTACTTGAAGTCCCTGTTGAAACAATATAAGGATAAGGACATAAGGAGTTTGAACGCATTTTATTATTGATTGAGACTTATTTTATTGTTTATTTCTGCTTTCTTATTCTCTAAATACTTCATTCTACAGCTTGTGAAGTAGGGGAATAAGAAAGCGGTGTTTTTTTATTCCCGTTAGCTTTTCAAGAAAAGGGCAATCTTTGTAGTATAAAATTAATTAAAGCTGGAGCGCACCAGTCTAAAAACTGCAAAGGTATTATGACTACAAAAGAATGTAAGAATGAAATCTTTACTCTGGAATCAAGAGAATTGAACGAAGGAAAGAAAGTTGCTTTTATTGCTGGTGGTATTAATCGGGACATCAACAAGGCTAACTTGAATGACAAAATGAAGTCTATTGGAGAACATACACAGTATTTTCCGCTTGTTGTGGTTGATGGTGAAGATGTGGTAAAGGAGGGGTTAACTTTGAAAGACCCTGTATCTGGTTTTCCAATAGATTCTTCTAAAGCTAATGATTATTTGGTTATTATTGAAGGTCAGCACAGGTATAGGGCTATAATGGAGCTTCGAGAAAAAGATGCAAAGGCTAAGAAGAATTATGAAAATGCAATGAAGAAATGGCAAAAGAACGGAAGCAGAAAGGAAGATAAGCCAGAAGAATTTACGCCTAAAGCTCCTGCACAGATAAAGGCTATGTATCCATTGGTTAAAGATGAGGATATACGGATTATGATATCAGAAATGAACAATACGTCAGTAAAGTGGAATAAAGGAGATTTTGCTAAACAGGCTTGTGCAGCGTATCCTGATAATGCTATCTTAGGTTTTATCGTTAAGTATATGGATATACAACACCAAAGAACAAAGAAAGGTGAAGCAGATGATATGTTACCAAATGGTGGATTCAAACTGACAACGCTTAGTAAGTATCTGATTTATTCTGCTGACATAAAAGAATCGGTACTGGCAGATACGTGTAAATATGGAGAAAGCACTCTTACAAAGTATGTAGGTAATGAGCCTGAAAAAATGGTTGAAAGAGCAGAGAAGATAATTAAAGCTGGATTAGATGCTGGGTTTACCTATCGTTTTCTGGCAAAAGGTTTCTTCATTGATTGGATTGCGAATAAGAATAATTTAGGGATTCAATATACAGAACTCCTTGAAAAGTTAAAGGATGTAAATAGAGAGGTGGTAGACAGTATTATGAGAGAAGCACAGAAACATAATTTTATGGAACAGTTAAATAGAATAGGATAAACGGGAATCTTTAGTTATTGATGTCAGTTGCCAGCTAGCGTAATGTTAGCTGGCTTTTTTATTGCTTTATTATCGGTTTATCTGCCGTCCGTCTCAACAATAGGGGTATGGGGTGAAATTTTATCAGGAAAGTGCTTTAAACCACACGCTCCCCAACTTTCCACGGCTGGTAAGATTTCAAATATCTAAAAGGTCTGTAATCTTATTGTAATCGGTTAACTCTATTTATTCTACAAATTCTGTGATAACATCGGATATTTATCTATCTTTGTTGTGTTCAAATAACGCTGAAAAGTACATAAATGAATAACACTTCTTCGTAAGTGGCTGATAATGAAATATGGAAAGAAAAGTAGTTTTTTTCTTGGTTATTCGGCAAGAAGTAAATAACATTTTGTATTTTTGGGCATCAATTAATAAAAATAGATATTATGATAACGACACAGGACAAAGAGTTGCTTGCCAAGAAAGGCATTACGGAAGAGCAAATAGCCGAGCAACTGGCTTGCTTCCAGACAGGTTTTCCTTTTTTGAAACTGGACGCTGCGGCTTCCATCGAGAAAGGTATATTAGCCCCCGGCGCTGAAGAGCAGAAAGCATATTTGGCAGCATGGGACGCATATACAAACACGGATAAGACTATCGTGAAGTTTGTACCGGCTTCGGGTGCCGCGAGCCGTATGTTCAAGAACCTCTTCGAGTTTCTGTCTGCCGACTATGATACGCCGACTACAAAATTTGAACAAGCATTCTTCGACGGTATCAAGGATTTTGCTTTCTATGACGACCTCAACGTAGCTTGTCAGCGTACAGCCGGAAAAGACATCCCCGGATTAATCGAGGAAGGTAACTATAAAGCCGTAGTTTCCGCATTACTCGAAACTGCCGGCTTGAATTACGGCGCACTGCCGAAGGGTCTGCTCAAATTCCATAAATATCCCGAAGGCGCACGCACCCCGTTGGAAGAACATCTTGCCGAAGGGGCTATGTACGCAGCCGGAAAGAGCGGCAAAGTCAACGTGCACTTCACCGTATCTACCGAGCATCGTGAACTCTTCAAGAAACTGGTGGAAGAAAAGTCCGGCGAATTCGCCAAACGCTACGGAGTAGATTACTACATCACATTCTCCGAGCAGAAACCGAGTACCGACACCATTGCTGCCGATATGGACAACCAACCGTTCCGCGACAACGGCAAACTGCTGTTCCGTCCCGGTGGACACGGCGCGTTGATTGAGAACCTGAATGACCTCGATGCCGATATTATCTTTATCAAGAACATCGACAACGTTGTTCCCGACAAACTGAAAGAGGACACCGTTACTTATAAGAAACTGATTGCCGGCGTACTCGTCTCCCTGCAAAAGCAGGCATTCGAATACCTCGAACTGCTTGACAGCGGCAAATATACGCACGACCAAATGATGGAAATGCTCCAGTTCCTGCAAAAGAAATTTTTCTGCAAGAATCCGGAAACGAAAGACCTCGAAGATTCCGTACTCGCTATCTATCTGAAGAACAAACTGAACCGTCCAATGCGTGTCTGCGGAATGGTGAAGAACGTAGGCGAACCGGGTGGTGGCCCGTTCCTTGCATACAACAGTGACGGAACGATTTCCCTGCAAATCCTCGAAAGCTCTCAAATTGACATGAACGACCCTGAGAAGAAGGAAATGTTCGAGAACGGTACACACTTCAACCCGGTAGACCTGGTATGTGCCGTGCGTGACTATAAAGGTCATAAATTCGATTTAGTGAACTACGTGGATAAGGCAACTGGCTTCATCTCCTACAAATCAAAGAACGGCAAAGACCTGAAAGCTCTTGAACTTCCCGGCTTGTGGAACGGTGCGATGAGCGACTGGAATACCGTATTTGTAGAAGTTCCCCTCTCTACCTTCAATCCGGTGAAGACGGTGAACGACCTGCTGCGCGAGCAACATCAGTAAAGTAAAAAGACGACCGCCCGGTCGGGGAAAACCGGGCAGCCGTTTTCCACAAACTAACAGTCCGGTTGCGTTTGAGCGGCTCTGCATCCGCAAGCAACCGGCTATTTAAAAAAGAGTGTTTAGAATGAATCAGATTGAGAAAATCATTGATATTGCTACCTGGAACAGAAAAGAACATTTCGAGCACTTCAGTGCTTTTGACGACCCGTTTTTCGGAGTGACGGTCAATGTAGACTGCACCCGCGCATATCAGGAAGCCAAAGACAAAGGCGTATCTTTCTCCCTCTTGGTGCTGCACCGGATTGTTACCGCTGCCGCCAAAGTCGAAGAGTTCCGCTACCGTATCGAAGGGGATAGGGTAGTGTGCTATGACAGCCTTCTGCCCGAAGCCACCGTAGGCCGTGCCGACCATACGTTTTCTTTCGCCGCCTTCGAATATGACCCGGACGAACTTACCTTCATCCGCAAAGCGAAAGCCGAAATGGAACGTCTGCAAGCCACCACCGGACTGAACAAAGGGGGGACATTCTATCCCAACGCCATTCATTACTCGGCTGTTCCGTGGCTCGTTTTCACAGATATGAAACACCCCACCAATATGCGTTCGGGCGACAGCGTCCCAAAAATCTCCACCGGAAAGTATTTCCGTGAAGGAGAGAAACTGCTGCTACCTGTCTCCGTCACTTGTCATCATGGACTGATGGATGGTTATCATGTCGCCAAGTTTATTGAAATCCTCGATTTATAAACTTCGTTCTAAAAAGACAAACCAGACGTCTATGAGATTCAAAATACCAAGATGGAAAGACATCGCCTTCCGTTTTACCTTCTGTTCGGCATTACTTTTTCCGGGAGCTTTTTTACATTCACAGGAAGTCCGGCAAGATACACTGGAAGATACCCGTCAGGATGTGAAACAACTTCAGGAAGTTGTACGTGAACTCCGACAGGAAGTCAGGAAGCTACAGGAAGAAATCCGTGGACTCCGGCAGGGATATTTCCCGGAATACGGGGAATACCGATTCGATTCCGTTTCGGCATACACTCCTCATCGCTTTATCCATCGCCTGGGCATAGAAGCCCGCCCGCAGTACGTATTTCCCACCAATCCTTTCCTGCGTGGAGAGAACGAGCGGTGGAAACCGATTCAGACGTCTTTTGCCGCCCATCTGAAATATTCATTCAAATTCCGTCCCAATACTTGTGCCGATCGCATCTATGGCGGTGCCTATCAAGGTTTCGGTTTGGCTATCACCACCTTTGGCGACAAGAAACAGCTCGGTGACCCTTTCACTTTCTATCTATTTCAAGGTGCACGCATCGCGCGTTTCAATCCGCGCCTTTCGCTCAATTACGAATGGAATTTCGGTATTTCCGCCGGATGGCAGCCGTATGACAATGATTATAATTCCTATAACGGAGCTGTCGGCTCCCGCATGAATGCTTACCTCAATGCAGGTATTTACCTGAATTGGGCGTTCTCCCGTTATTTCGACCTGATAATCGGTGGCGACTTCACGCATTTCTCCAATGGAAACACCAAGTTTCCCAATGCAGGAGTGAACACTACCGGAGCTAAAATCGGACTGGTTTACAACTTCAACCGCGAGGAATCCGACCTGACCAAATCACTGGTAACTCCATTGATTCCCCGCTTCCCGCGCCACATCAGTTATGACCTTGTCATGTTCGGCTCATGGCGGCGGAAAGGAGTGTATGTAGAGAGTGGAAAACAGATTGCTTCTCCCGGCAGTTATCCCGTGGCGGGATTCAACTTTGCCCCGATGTACAATCTCAATTATAAATTCCGTTTCGGAGTTTCGTTGGATGGTGTTTATGACGGCAGTGCCAATGTCTATATCGAAGATGTGATTACAGAATACGGAGATACCGGTGCCCGCCGTTTTTGCAGACCGGGAATCCAGCACCAGTTAGCCTTGGGTGTTTCGGGGCGTGCGGAATACGTGATGCCTTATTTCACAATCGGCGTCGGTCTTGGCTCGAACGTACTTGGGCGTGGCGACTTGCGTGGCTTATATCAGGTGTTTGCCTTGAAAATGGACATCACCCGTAGTTCATTCCTTCACATCGGTTACAATCTTCAGAACTTTCAGACCCCTAATTACCTGATGCTCGGACTCGGTTTCCGTTTTCACAATAAATATCCGAAAGTACGTCATTAAAAAAGGCCGTATTTCATCGAAATATACTAATTTTGCATCACTAATATAAAACACTCAAAATGATGAAGAAAATACTGTTACTCGGTTCAGGAGAACTAGGAAAAGAGTTTGTAATTTCAGCTCAGCGTAAAGGTCAGCATATCATTGCCTGTGACTCTTATGCGGGAGCTCCCGCTATGCAAGTGGCTGATGAATTTGAAGTATTCGACATGCTGAACGGTGAAGAACTGGAACGTGTCGTAAAGAAACACCAGCCGGACATTATCGTGCCGGAGATTGAAGCCATCCGCACAGAACGCTTGTACGACTTCGAGAAAGAAGGAATCCAAGTAGTGCCCAGTGCCCGTGCCGTCAACTTCACGATGAACCGCAAGGCCATCCGCGACCTTGCCGCCAAAGAACTCGGACTGAAAACAGCCAAATATTTCTATGCCAAGACACTGGAAGAACTGAAAGAAGCTGCCGCCCAAATCGGTTTTCCCTGTGTGGTAAAACCTTTGATGTCATCATCCGGCAAAGGACAATCCCTTGTAAAGAGTGCCGACGAACTCGAACACGCCTGGGAATACGGATGCAGTGGAAGCCGTGGTGATATCCGCGAACTTATCATCGAAGAATTTATCAAGTTTGACAGCGAAATCACCTTATTGACTGTTACCCAAAAGAATGGCCCTACCTTGTTCTGCCCGCCCATCGGACACGTACAGAAAGGTGGCGACTACCGCGAAAGTTTCCAACCCGCACATATCGACCCCGCCCATCTGAAAGAAGCGGAAGAAATGGCGGAAAAAGTAACCCGTGCCCTGACAGGCGCAGGACTGTGGGGAGTGGAATTCTTCCTGAGCCACGAAAACGGAGTTTACTTCTCCGAACTTTCTCCACGTCCGCACGATACGGGCATGGTGACACTGGCAGGAACGCAAAACCTGAACGAATTTGAACTTCATCTCCGTGCCGTACTTGGTCTGCCTATTCCCGGTATCAAGCAGGAGCGGATAGGGGCAAGCGCCGTTATCCTTTCTCCGATTGCCAGCCAGGAACGTCCTCAATATCGTGGATTGGAAGAGGTGACAAAAGAAGAAGATACCTATCTCCGCATATTCGGCAAACCGTTTACCCGTGTCAACCGTCGTATGGGAGTAGTGCTCTGCTACGCTCCGTTGAATTCCGACCTCGATGCGTTGCGTGATAAGGCAAAGGGAATCGCTGAAAAAGTAGAAGTGTACTAAAAAACAAACATGAAAAAAGCCCACCTTTTTGTAGCAGGTGCAACCCTGCTGCTACTGACTGCTTGCTCGCCCAAAGTGGTGACCCATATCTCAAAAACTTATCCGGACGTGATTCCGGCAGATTCTGTGCACGTTATCGAACCGGGCGGGATGGTTCCTAATACTGCCGAAACGATAGGACGTGTTGTGGTAGTAGATCGGGGCTTTTCCAATAAATGCCGTTACGACCAGGTACTGCGTCTTGCACAGGAAGCTACCGGGAAGAACGGCGGGAACGGGCTTGCCATTACCGACCATCTGGAACCTTCTTTTTGGGGAAGTTCCTGCCATCAGATTTCCGGCCTGATGCTCCGTCTTTCGGATATGGAAGTGGATACGCTGAAAGTGAATCCGTTGCAAGATGTGATTGACCTCGGTCATGTGGTAGCTAAGGAAGAGAAGGAGAAGAGGCGGGCGCCCGCCAGTACTATCGAAGCCAGTATAGGGTATGGATGGATTACAAGTAAACTCTATGACCCCGACGGAAAATCTTTGGGAAATAAAGGTGGCTTGGAATGGAAACTTTCTTACGAATATACTTGGAGTAGCGGTTGGGGCATCGGATTGCAATATTCCGGTTTCAAAACCTCTTTCCCCGGCGGGGACATGATGCTTTCTTATATCGCTCCCGAATGGGTGGCGCGTTACCGATGGGATAAATGGATGATGAAAGCCGGCTTGGGTGTCGGTGTATTCCTTTATCACGAGCCTTTCTATAATTCTACCGGAGTAGGAGCGCATGCTACGATAGGTATGGAATATATGATTGACACCCATTGGGGTATTGGTGTAACTGCGAATACGGTTAACGGCAGTCTGCCCGACCGTAGCGAAGTGAAACTGAAAGATAATGAACGTACCGGAATTACCCGTATCAATGTTCTTGGGGGAATACGCTACTATTTCTGATTGTCACTATAAGTTCAGAATCTATTCCTTTCATTAAGGAAATCATATCAAAAGGCGGCTCATGTCCAAGTAACATGAGCCGCCTTTATGTTGGAATCATAATAATCCCCAAATAATAAATTATAGATTTAAAAATATCCGGCTTGGCTTTCTATATTCAAAAAAATATTGTTTCATTTATAAAGTGGGAAATGATGAATTTAGTAAATAATAATTATTGTAGAAAAGTAAATGAAGAAAGAAAGTTTAGTCTCGTTTATGAGAGAGATTGCAGCGGAATTACAAAAAAGTGGGAATTTAGGGACTGCCCATGTATATAGGAGCAGCTTGAATGCAATACTCACTTTTCATGGTTCCGAAAAATTATCGTTTTATCAGTTGACGCCCGAATGGTTAAAACGTTTTGAGAGTAGTCTTCGGAAACGTGGATGCAGTTGGAATACGGTGTCTACTTATATTCGTACTTTGCGGGCGATTTATAATCGTGCGATAGACAGACGGATAGCTGTATATGTACCGCATTTGTTTCATTCGGTTTATACAGGCACACGTGCAGACCGTCAGCGTGCATTGGATATGGAAGACATGAAGAAAGTGTTTGCCCGTCTGCCGCGACAGGCTACTGCTTCTGTTCCTTCCGCTATGAGAGAGGCGCAAGAGTGGTTTATTTTGATGTTCTTGCTTCGTGGCTTACCGTTTGTCGATTTCGCTTATTTGCGCAAGAGTGACTTGCGGGATAACGTCATCACTTACCGTCGGCGTAAAACAGGACGTCCGTTGTCGGTGACACTGGCTCCGGAAGCAATGATTTTATTGCGGAAACATATGAATCATGATGTTAGGTCTCCTTATTTGTTTCCTGTTCTGAAAAGCGGGGAGGGGACGGAAGAAGCCTATCGCGAATATCAATTGGCATTGCGTAGCTTCAATTATCAGTTGGCTTTGCTAGGGAAATTCTTGGGGCTTAAAGACCACTTGAGTTCTTACACCGCCCGCCACACGTGGGCTACGACTGCTTATTATTGCGAAATTCATCCGGGTATTATCTCCGAAGCGATGGGGCACTCATCCATTATGGTGACGGAGACATATCTGAAGCCGTTTCGAAACAAGAAAATTGATGATGCAAACGGGCAGATTATTGATTTTGTGAAGCGGTCGATCGGTGGCGCAATAGCTTAATAAATAGACTGTTACTTTGTAGGTAACAGGAATATTATTCCGCTGCAAATATGGTCATATTTCTTAATTTAAACAAATAAAATACGACTTTTTTTCTTCTAAATGAATCTAAAAGGGAATTGACACGATAAAACATATAGATTTTTTGCTTTAGAGCTCTTCTACTCTCTGAATTTTGCAAAAAGCTTCCTTCCCTCTACTACCCTTTGGAAGCAGGGGTAAGAATATTTCATCTTTAATTAGGCTGTTTTCCGTATTGATTACTCTAAAAGAGCAGGAACAAAGGTTTTCCTGTTACCTACAAAGTAACAGGAAAAGGGATGGTATAATTAATAGTGAAGTGATATGATACAACAAATTCGGAAATTTTGCAAATCAAGACATCGTGGTGTTTATAATGAGTTGGCTATCAAGTTTAGAGTCTCTCCCTGGAAGATTTATAAACTTGCACATGGAAAGCGGGCTGTAACTAATGTAGATTCGGATATACTGGAAGAGTTGTTTGAACGTGGCATCATTAGTGGGATAAGACCCTATTAGGCAAATTAGATATAATTAAGATTAGAAATAAGGGAAGGAGAGCTGTATAATGGATATTAAGAAGCATAATTTTATTTTTATTGTAATGTTGTTCTTATTGGGGACAACAAGCGTGTTAATGGGTGGTTGCCAGAAAGACTACGACGGACAACTGGAAATCATCCGTAATCAGATAAAGGATGGAGAAATCAGTTTGGATAATCTAAATTCAAAGGTAATTCTTATTGACGAACAAATCGCGGCATTGCAAAAAGCATTGGAAGATGCTGAAACTACGGAGGAGCATAAAAAAGATATTCAGGCGGTTCTGAAGAAACTGGATGATGTGAAAACGGAACTGGAAGGGAAAATCGCCGGTTTGGAAAAGAAAATTGCGGATAACAATGAAGAATTAATCGGTATTAAAGACTCGATTGAATCTTTGGAACAGCAGTTTAATGAGAATTTATTGGCTATTTCTATTGAAATCCAAGGTATTGATGTTCGTCTTGATGCATTGGACGGGCGCGTGAATGCCCTGGAAGGACAAGTGAAAGCGTTGGAAGAGATACGGGAAACCATTCAAGATGAAATTGATGACTTGAGGGACAAAATTGCAAAGGCACCTTCTCAAGAACTGATTGGGAAACTGGAAAAAGCGGTAGGCGATTTGACCAAATTGCAGGAAGAGTTGGGGAATAGTATCACAACTCTTACAAAGCAAGTGGGCGATATTGCTACTGATGTGAAACGTCATGAAGAGGCGATAAGTGATGCTGCACGGGATATTATAGATATTAATAACCGGATAACTGAGGTGATGGCAGAACATGCTACTGAGTTTAAGAATTTGTGGGATGCTATTAATGGAATAAAAGAACAATATACCAAGTGGGATGAAAAGTTTGAAAAATTGACTGATGAATTTTCTGTCTTACAAAATGACTATATTGAAAAAATAGCAGCTCTTGAAGAACTGATTAAGACAGTAGAACCGGAAAAAATTGCAAAAGAAATTGAAGAGGTAAAGAAAGAACTGAATGAGTTGTCTGGTGCTGTCGAAAAAAACAAGACTGACATATTAACCACAAGTAAACTTGTGGCAGATGTTAAGAAACAAGTTGAAGCGTTGAATAAAATCGTTACGGAGTACGAACAAAGGATTTTAGCGATAGAGAAGGAAATAGAATCAATACAAGAAGATATAAAGAATCTGTTTGACCGTATCCAAAGTATGGTGATTATTCCGCAATACATAGGAAACTACGTGAAATTAGAATCTAGTGATAATGGTTATGAATTAACTATGGAGGTGGATATTAGACCTTTTGAGGTAGCGAAAAAAATTGCAGAAGGTGCGTTCTCAATCTCTGTGAAGTCAGTGGACTCAACTCCGACTCGTGCAGAAAATGAACTTCCGGTTTTTAGTATTGAGTCTATAACTTCTACACAAAGTTCTACTTTTACAATAACAGCATCAATGACAACGGAAATCAAGAATGCATCTATCTATTCAACTCCTATGAATTTCCAAGTAGCTCTTGCTTTGAACGACGTAAGCGTTGGTGCTTCAAAGAATGATAGACTATCTGAGTATATGGGCGTATATTATGTTGCACCGGGATCTGTTGATGAGGGTTTACTTTATAAGTTCTATGAAAATGGGGATACGAAAAAAGAACTGAAGAATGTAAAAGAAAGTATATCCCCTACCATTTCAGAATCAGATTGTTATCAAAGATACTTTTTGATAGACGGCAATTTCATGAATCAATCACATCCTATTTTTGACTCTAAGATTACAGCTAATCAAGGAGAAAAAACGTTAGCTAATGAAGGAGAGGATTTAGAGGTAGAATTTAGTTTAGCTTCTGCTGCATATAGCAATCAAACAAGTCTTGGCTTGGCGAATTGTTTTACCGTATCCAGCAATGGGACTATAACGCAAATTAAAGATGCGTCTGACTACGTGAAGACTTTGGATGGCGTTAAAATATTTGTAGGCTTACAAGCTAAGAAAGGCTCAGTTAAATACGGTAAACATTGCTATATCTGTGTAGTTCTTAAAAACAAAGCAAACTGATTGCGAATTTATTGTAAACAATAAAATTGATACAAATGAAAATATTACGTTATGTAGCGATAATAATATGGTGGGTGTATTTGCCGGATATGACTGTTTCAGCCCAAGATATACATATTTCAGACCCTTATGCGAATTATCCTACTAAAAAAGCAATGTATGATGAGTATTCGCATTGGAGTATCGGACTGAATGGCGGTATCCCTTTTTTTGCCGGCAATTTCCGCTCCATGTCATTGGGGAATAACTATTGGGGCGGAATGGCTGGCATACAAGCCGGATATCAGATTAATCCTCTTTTCGGAGTGCGTATGTCCGTAGATTACGGAGTGAACAAAGCAGGTTCTAAAAACTATGAGGATAACTTTATCCTACTGCCTGATGCGGAAACTTATTACAATGTCAATCTTCCTGAGGGCGCTAAATACTATCGTGAACTTTACAGTTCCATCAAGATGTGGAACGTCGGTTTGAATTTCGAGACAAACCTGTTTAACTTGTTCCGTAGAAGTGATGGTGACCGTCGTTGGGGAGTGATTGTATCTCCGGGCATCTATTTGCAGAAATTTTCGCCTACCGTGAAATCAAAATCGGACGGTAAACAATTCGCTTCTGAAATCAGTAATAAACTGAATATCGGCTTGGGTGGAGATTTGGCTGTACGCTATCGGGTGAACCGGAATATTGATTTACAGCTAAAAGGCGGCATGATGTGGGTAAATAACAATACCCTCGACGGAGTGAAAACCATATGCGATTGCAAACATAGCAGTATGGTCACTGTCCAGGCAGGTGTTATCTGGAAAATTGGCAATGGCACGAATAAGAAGAAAGATAATATCATGTATGCTCCGGGATATTTGCCGGAATGGAAGCGTGCGACGCGTACGGTGACTAAGATTATCCATGATACTATTTATATAGAAAAGAAAATCATAGAGAAATCTCCCGAAGTGGTAGTTTGCAAAGGCTTGCCTGATTTGCCTGCTATCTATTTTGAACGTGGCAAGTCGAAATTGGATACGGATAAATATGCTATCCAGTTGTTTACTATAGCCCAAGCCATGATGAGTAGTCCTTTATCCGAAATTGATATTCTTGGATTTGCCGACCATACAGGCGGGGAAGCGATTAATGCCAAACTTACGAAGAAGAGGGCGGAAGCTCTGAAGAAATTCCTGGTAAAGGTTGGTATTGACAGTTCCCGGATTCATACGTATGGTATGGGAAAAGATATGAAAATAGAGAAAGAACTGCAATTTTCGGAGAAAGCCCGTCGTACAGAAATCAAGGCAATCTTGAATAAAAAATGACCAGTCATTGGCTAATTGTCAAACATGAATAATTTAGTGATATTTTTTCAACGTAAAAAAGACTAAACCCTGTTTCAGGCTTTCTTGGGAATATTGAAAGACCTGAAACTCATCTCAGAAAGTTGGGGCTTGTGAAAGTCCGGGCTTTCAAAATCATGAAAAGGGATATCGCCTTATATCTATGGGGTATTCCTTTTCAATCCCTAATTTTTTGAAACATCTTCCTTTGTTGCGTAAAAAGCGTCAGTCCTCATTTCCCTTGGATAAGGGGATGTTTCAAAAATACAAACGCCCGGGTCTGTGAAGATCCGGGCGTTTCGGTTTCTTCAAGAAAACTTTCGTACAGGATTTTGTGTTTTCTTAATTTGAAAAGTGTATCTTTGTAGTATATTAAAGATTGGAGGTCAATATGGATGATACTTTAAAATTAACAGAATCCTATTGGGAAATGTTGAAGTCGTTGAGTGATGAAGTGAAATTACGTTTGGCAACGCGCCTTACCGCATCTGTGGTAGCGTCAAAATCGAATAGCATGGATAAGACGGAAGAAATGCTGAATAAACATCTTGGGGTTTGGAAAGATGACCGCACTACGGCTAAGATTATTGAGGATATGTATGCGGAACGTCAGAATACTAAAGCTCCCCTGAATTTCGATTGATATGGTAGGAAAGTATTTACTTGATAGTAATATCTGCATTTATATTCTAAGGGATAAAAAAGGAATGCGTGAGCAATTAAAGAAAGTGGGATGGGAGAATTGTTATATTTCAGAAATGACAGTCGCGGAACTGTTATATGGTGCTGAATGTAGTAATGCGGTTGAGGATAATATAAAAGCTGTTAACTCTTTTTGCTCGGATATGAAGATTATACCTGTTGGCATTGCATTGGCCGAATACGCCAAACAAAAAGCAAGATTAAGAAAAAATGGAGTTTTGATTGATGATTTAGATCTCTTTATTGGCTGTACAGCCCTTATCTCTAATTGTATAATGGTCACGGAAAATGTGAAACATTTAGAGCGCATTGAAGGTATTCATATTGAGAACTGGTTGATGGAGAATCTATAAAGCTGTTTAGTAAGAAGAATTATATGAATCGGAATCCTGTACGAAATTTTTTCGTGCAGGATTTTGTGTTTTCATTAAGACGTCTTTAATCTTTATTAAACAAAGAAGGGAATAGGATATAGTTTTGTGCTCGACCACAAAACTAGTTGTCATTGCTACTATTTTATCTCCCGGTTAATACACTGATTTTAAATAAGCAGATATAAAACTCTGCGAATATATGGAGTTTATTATTATTTTATCATCAGATAATACGTATTACTTTATAATTGTAACTGAAAGATTCCGATTTTGTCATTTTTGTAGTATTTCTTGGGCTAATAAGTGTTATCGAACGACAAATAATGACAAAGGAAGAACAATCTCACGTATTTGTTTCTACATTTGTACCGTTGTTTATTTAACTATTTCTTTTGATGATAGTTTATTAGAAATAGAAAATAGATGAACAAAAGCTGAACTTAGCTGTTTATTATAATAGTAAAACAGATAAAGCGCGAAATATTCGTTCCTTGTCATACTATTAAGATTCAATAGGAATAGAGAAAGAATAATATAAATAAAAAGATTGCTTATGTCACAGATTATCGGACATATCTCGCAGGTTATCGGCCCTGTGGTCGATGTGTACTTTGAAGGTACGGATGCAGAACTGGTGCTGCCAAGTATCCACGATGCACTGGAGATAAAAAGGCCAAACGGCAAAATACTGGTTGTGGAAGTTCAGCAACATATCGGTGAGAATACGGTGCGTACCGTAGCAATGGACAGTACCGACGGACTGCAACGAGGCATGAAGGTGTATCCCACCGGAGGCCCGATTACCATGCCGATCGGCGAACAGATTAAAGGCCGGTTGATGAACGTAGTCGGTGATTCTATCGACGGTATGAAAGACCTCGACCGCAAAGGCGCTTATTCCATCCATCGTGATCCCCCTAAATTTGAAGATTTGACAACTGTGCAGGAAGTGCTCTTCACAGGTATCAAGGTTATCGACCTGCTCGAACCGTATGCCAAAGGTGGTAAAATCGGTTTGTTCGGTGGTGCCGGTGTGGGGAAGACTGTATTGATTCAGGAACTTATCAATAATATCGCCAAGAAGCATAACGGATTCTCCGTATTCGCTGGAGTAGGTGAGCGTACCCGTGAAGGTAACGACTTGCTGCGCGAAATGATTGAATCGGGCGTTATCCGCTACGGCGAAGCATTCAAGGAAGGGATGGAGAAAGGTCATTGGGATCTTTCGAAAGTAGATTATAACGAATTGGAGAAATCGCAGGTATCGCTGATATTCGGTCAGATGAACGAACCGCCGGGAGCGCGTGCTTCCGTAGCATTGTCCGGACTGACGGTAGCGGAATCTTTCCGTGATGCCGGAAGCGAAGGCGAGAAACGCGATATCCTGTTCTTCATTGATAATATTTTCCGTTTCACGCAGGCCGGTTCGGAAGTGTCCGCCCTTTTGGGACGTATGCCTTCCGCCGTTGGTTACCAACCGACACTGGCTACGGAAATGGGTGCGATGCAGGAACGTATCACGTCTACCCGCAAAGGTTCCATCACCTCTGTACAGGCTGTGTATGTGCCGGCTGACGACTTGACAGACCCGGCTCCCGCAACGACTTTCAGCCACTTGGACGCGACTACCGTGCTCGACCGTAAGATTACGGAGCTGGGTATCTATCCGGCTGTAGACCCGTTGGCTTCTACTTCCCGTATCCTTGACCCGCACATCGTCGGCCAGGAACATTATGACGTAGCGCAACGGGTGAAACAGATTCTGCAACGCAACAAGGAATTGCAGGATATTATCTCCATCCTCGGTATGGAGGAACTTTCGGAAGAGGACAAGATGGTAGTGAACCGCGCCCGCCGTGTGCAGCGTTTCCTTTCACAACCGTTTGCCGTAGCCGAACAGTTTACGGGTGTGCCGGGCGTGATGGTGACTATCGAAGATACGATTAAGGGATTCAGGATGATTTTGGACGGTGAAGTGGATTATCTTCCCGAACAGGCTTTCCTGAATGTCGGAACCATCGAGGAAGCGATAGAGAAAGGTAAGAAACTGATGGAACAGGCAAAGAAATAAAAACATAGAGTGATGAAAGAACTGCATTTGAGTATAGTATCGCCCGAGAAGAGCATATTCGACGGAGATGTGAAGATTGTCACATTGCCGGGCACCATCGGGTCGTTTTCCATTCTTCCGGGGCATGCGCCCATCGTCTCGTCATTGAAAGCGGGTACGCTGAGTTACACGACGTTGGAAGGAGAGGAGCATACAATGGATATTCAGGGTGGTTTTGTCGAAATGAGTGACGGGACGGTTTCTGCCTGTATTTCCTGACGGAAAAAGACGAGATTGAATAAGTACAGAAGAAAAACACAGTGACATTATGGTGAACATTAGTAAAACGAAACGGAACTTTATCGGTTTGCATACTTTATTTGCAATCTTAAGCGCGGCACTTGGGGCGGTCATTTTGCACTTTGCTCTGCCCGGGCATTATTTCGGCGGGTATCCGTTCATTCCGGTTTATTTCTATTTATTCGGTTTGTTTAGTATCTATATGTTCGATGCGTGCCGACTGCACGCTCCGCAAAGAATGTTACTGTTGTACCTGGCGATAAAGATGGCAAAGATGATTCTTTCTATTATCCTGGTCTTGATTTATTGCCTTGCCGTACGCGAAGAAGCCAAAGCGTTTCTGCTCACGTTTATCTCGTTCTATTTGATATATCTGATATTCGAAACCTGGTTCTTCTTCTCCTTTGAAGTGAACCGGAAACTGAAGAAGAAAAATAAGAAGAAAAATGAAACAGTTGCATAACATAGTAGCTCCTTTGGTTCTGTCCTGCCTGATGTTGGTGGTCAGCCTGCCGGTTCTTGCACAGGAACAGGCGGGGGACGCGACTTCTCAAACGCAGGACGGGATTACTCCGAAAGAAGAAGAGGAGAACACGGTGGACGTGAAGGAAATCGTGTTCGGGCATATCGGCGACTCATATGAATGGCACATTACGACATGGGGTAAGACGCAGATTATTATACCATTACCCATCATCGTTTATAGTGGTAGTACAGGTTGGCACGTGTTCCTTTCTTCCCGTCTCGAAGAGAATGGCGGTACGTATGAAGGACTCTCCATCGCTCCCGCAGGAAGTAAGTACGAAGGCAAATTGGTGGAATATAATGCGGCAGGTGAGCAGGTTCGCCCTTGGGATATTTCTATTACGAAAGTGACATTCGCCCTGCTGTTCAACAGCGTATTGCTGCTGGTTATCGTGTTGAGTGTGGCGCACTGGTACAGGAAACGTCCCCAAGGAGCCAAAGCGCCGGGTGGATTTATCGGATTTATGGAGATGTTCATCATGATGGTGAACGACGACATCATTAAGAGTTGTGTCGGCCCGAACTACCGGAAGTTTGCCCCGTATCTGCTGACAGCGTTCTTTTTTATCTTTATCAATAATATGATGGGATTGATTCCGCTCTTCCCCGGAGGTGCGAATGTGACGGGAAATATCGCCATTACCATGGTACTTGCGATATGTACGTTCCTGGCAGTGAATATCTTCGGAACGAAGCATTATTGGAAAGACATCTTTTGGCCGGATGTGCCCTGGTGGTTGAAAGTGCCGGTACCGATGATGCCGTTCATCGAGTTCTTCGGAATCTTTACGAAACCGTTTGCCTTGATGATCCGTCTTTTCGCCAATATGCTGGCGGGACATATGGCGATGTTGGTGCTCACTTGTCTGATATTCATCTCGGCAAGCATGGGGCCTGCGCTGAATGGCACGCTGACGGTGGCTTCCGTATTGTTCAACATCTTTATGAATGCGCTTGAACTGTTGGTTGCTTTCATCCAGGCTTATGTATTTACCATGTTGTCGGCAGTGTTTATCGGACTGGCACAGGAAGGAGCAAAGGTCAAGGCAGAAGAGAAATAAATAGATGAATAAATAGAGAATAAAAAGAGAGTAAATAAAAAATATAAACCATTTTAAAACTGAAAATTATGATCCTATCAGTATTGTTACAAGCCACTGCGGCAGCAGTAGGAGTAAGTAAATTAGGTGCAGCTATCGGTGCAGGTCTTGCAGTAATCGGAGCTGGTTTGGGTATTGGTAAAATTGGTGGTTCGGCTATGGAAGCTATTGCACGTCAGCCGGAAGCGTCAGGTGATATCCGTATGAATATGATTATCGCCGCCGCCTTGATTGAAGGTGTGGCATTGTTGGCGGTAGTAGTTTGTCTGTTGGTATTCTTCCTCTAAGCCTATGTCATTACTATTACCTGATAGTGGCCTGTTGTTCTGGATGTTCCTCTCATTCGGGATTGTGTTCGTGATATTGGCAAAATACGGCTTCCCCGTCATCATCAAGATGGTGGAAGGCCGTAAGACCTATATCGACCAGTCCTTGGAGGTGGCGAGGGAAGCCAATGCGCAGTTGTCCAAGCTGAAAGCGGAAGGCGACGCGTTGGTGGCTGCTGCCAACAAGGAACAGGGACGCATCTTGAAGGAAGCGATGGAAGAACGTGACAAGATTGTTCACGAGGCTCGCAAGCAAGCCGAGATAGCCGCACAAAAGGAACTGGATGCGGTGAAACAACAAATCCAGATTGAAAAGGACGAAGCTATCCGCGATATACGTCGCCAGGTGGCTGTTCTTTCGGTCGACATCGCCGAGAAGGTGCTCCGCAAGAGTCTTGAGGACAAGGATGCGCAGATGGGCATGATTGACCGGATGCTGGATGAATTATTAACCCCGAATAAGAACTAAGGAAGATGGAAGTCGGAATACTCTCGATGCGTTATGCAAAAGCGATGATTGAATACGCGCAGGAAAAAGGTTTGGAGGACAGGATATACCAGGAATTTATGACTCTGGCCTATTGCTTCCGTGCCCAGCCCGGGTTGCGTGAAACGCTTGAAAATCCTGTCGTCACGACGAAAGAGAAATTGGCGCTGGTCTGTACCGCTGCCGATGGTGACGGTAAGTCAACGAGGGAGTTTGTCCGTTTCATCACTTTGGTATTGAGAAACAGGCGTGAGGGCTATCTGCAATTTATCAGCCTGATGTATATGGATCTTTACCGGAAACTGAAACATATCGGCACCGGCAGGCTGATTACGGCCGTGCCCGTCGATAAGGAGACGGAAGACCGGATTCGCTCTGCTGCCACGCATATCCTGCACGCCCAAGTGGAACTGGAAACGGTGGTGGATCCGTCTATCGACGGTGGATTTATCTTCGATATCAACGACTACCGGCTGGACGCGAGCGTTGCCACGCAGTTGAAGCGAGTGAAACAACAATTTATTGATAAGAATAGGAGAATTGTATAATGTCTGAAAATATAAGAGTAAGCGAAGTATCGGATATATTGCACAAGCAGCTCGAAGGAATCAATGCCAATGTGCAACTTGACGAAATCGGTACGGTGCTCCAGGTGAGCGACGGTGTTGTCCGTATCTATGGACTGCGGAATGCCGAAGCGAATGAACTGCTTGAGTTTGACAATGGTATCAAAGCAATCGTGATGAACCTTGAAGAGGACAACGTGGGTGCTGTGCTACTGGGGCCGACGGACAGAATCAAAGAGGGATTTATCGTGAAACGTACCAAGCGTATCGCCTCTATCCGTGTGGGAGAGGGGATGTTGGGACGTGTCATCGACCCGTTGGGTGAACCGCTCGACGGTAAAGGGCTCGTCGGTGGCGACCTGTATGATATGCCGTTGGAACGGAAAGCTCCGGGAGTTATCTTCCGTCAGCCGGTAAACCAACCGTTGCAGACCGGACTGAAAGCTGTGGATGCCATGATTCCTATCGGTCGCGGACAGCGTGAGTTGATTATCGGTGACCGTCAGACAGGAAAGACCTCTATCGCGATTGACACGATTATCAACCAGCGTAATAACTTTCTGGCGGGTGACCCTGTATATTGTATCTATGTGGCTATCGGTCAGAAGGGTTCTACCGTTGCTTCTATTGTGAATACGCTTCGCGAGTACGGCGCACTGGAATACACGATTGTAGTTGCCGCCACAGCCGGTGACCCGGCTGCATTGCAGTATTATGCACCGTTTGCGGGTGCCGCCATCGGTGAGTATTTCCGTGATACCGGTCGTCATGCATTGGTTGTCTATGATGACCTTTCCAAACAAGCGGTAGCTTATCGTGAGGTTTCTTTGATTCTTCGTCGTCCGTCGGGACGTGAAGCATATCCGGGTGATATTTTCTACCTGCACTCCCGTCTGTTGGAGCGTGCGGCAAAGATTATCAGCCAGGAAGAAGTGGCGCGCGAAATGAACGACTTGCCGGACAGCTTGAAAGATATTGTCAAAGGTGGTGGTTCTCTCACCGCACTGCCTATCATCGAAACGCAGGCAGGTGACGTCTCGGCCTATATCCCCACGAACGTGATTTCTATCACCGACGGACAGATATTCCTCGAAACCGACTTGTTCAACCAGGGTGTACGTCCGGCCATCAACGTCGGTATCTCCGTTTCCCGTGTAGGTGGTAACGCGCAGATCAAGGCGATGAAGAAGGTTGCCGGAACACTGAAGATGGACCAGGCGCAATATCGCGAACTGGAAGCTTTCTCCAAGTTCAGCAGTGATATGGACCCGATTACCGCCCTGACCATCGACAAGGGACGCAAGAATGCCCAACTGTTGATTCAACCTCAGTACAGCCCGATGCCCGTAGAGCAGCAGATTGCTATTCTCTACTGTGGTACGCACGGACTTCTCCGTAACGTCCCATTGGATAAGGTGCAGGACTTTGAACGCAGCTTCATCGAATCTCTGCAACTGAATCATCAGGAGGATGTCTTGGATGTATTGAAAACCGGTGTTATCGACGATAGTGTAACGAACGCCATCGAAGAGACTGCCGCCATGGTTGCGAAACAGTACTTATAGAAATGTGTAGAAATGAAGAAATCATTTGTTTATACTGCATAGCAGGTTCTTCATTTCTCATCTTTAATTCTTAAATTAGAAAGTTATGGCTTCACTGAAAGAAGTAAAAACCAGAATAAATTCGGTAAAAAGTACCCGAAAAATCACTTCAGCAATGAAGATGGTGGCTTCTGCCAAATTACACAAGGCACAAGGAGCCATTGAAAATATGCTGCCTTATCAGAGGAAGTTGAACAAGATTCTGACTAATTTCCTAAGCGCTGACCTTCCTGTCGAGTCTCCTTATGTGAAGGAACGCGAAGTGAAGCGTGTTGCCATTGTCGCTTTTTCCTCGAACACCTCTCTGTGTGGTGCTTTCAACGCCAACGTCATCAAAATGTTATTGCAAACGGTTGGCGAATACCGTACCCTGGGACAGGACAACATCTTGATTTTCCCGGTAGGCAAGAAAGTGGATGAAGCCGTGAAGCGCATGGGGTTCCAACCACAGGAAACTTCTCCCACGCTCTCCGACAAACCGACTTATCAGGAAGCCGCCGATCTGGCTCACCTCCTGATGCAAATGTATGTGTCCGGTGAAGTGGATCGCGTAGAGATCATCTATCACCACTTCAAATCTATGGGCTTGCAGATTCTTCTCCGTGAAACGTATCTCCCCATCGACTTGACGCATATCATAGATGAGGAGGAACAAAAGAACAAGGAGGAAGTGGAAGATCATGAAATAGCAAACGATTATATCATCGAACCCAACGCCGAAGAACTGATAGCCAACCTGATTCCAACGGTATTGAGCCAAAAACTGTTTACTGCTGCCGTTGACTCAAATACTTCGGAACATGCCGCGCGTACGTTAGCTATGCAGGTAGCTACGGACAATGCAAACGAGCTGATTCAAGATTTGACGAAGCAGTATAACAAGAGTCGGCAGCAGGCGATTACCAATGAGTTGCTGGATATCGTAGGCGGTTCCATGAAATGATGTTCTTTTTCTTTCGTATCAAGACGAAAGAAAAAGAATATTAGCTACCTTTGTTGAAAATTTGAAGCACATGGAAAATAACCCTGAACTGCAACTTGCTTGGCAGTTCATAGAAAATACAGGCACACATCTATTTCTTACCGGTAAAGCCGGAACTGGAAAAACTACATTTTTAAGACGGTTAAGAGAACAAAGTCCTAAACGCATGGTTGTTTTGGCGCCTACGGGTATTGCGGCTATCAATGCGGGCGGAGTAACAATCCATTCTTTCTTTCAGTTGTCTTTTGCGCCGTTCGTGCCGGATACCACTCTTAACTCGGCACAGATACACTACCGTATTAATAAGGAGAAACGTAACATCATTCGGAGCATGGATTTGCTTGTGATTGATGAAATCAGTATGGTACGTGCGGATTTGCTGGATGCGGTGGATGCGACTTTGCGGCGTTATCGTGACCGTGAGAAACCATTCGGCGGGGTACAGTTGTTGATGATTGGGGATTTGCAGCAGTTGGCGCCCGTTGTGAAAGACAGCGAGTGGGAGATGTTGCGGCATTATTACGAAACACCCTATTTCTTTGCTAGCCGTGCGTTGAGGGAAACTACTTATATGACGATTGAACTGGAAAAGGTATATCGTCAGAGTGATACTTTTTTTCTTTCCCTGTTGAATAAGATACGGGAGAATAAAGCGGATGATGAAGTCTTGAATGAGTTGAACAAACGGTATCAGCGAGATTTTCAGCCCCCAAAAGAAGAAGGTTATATCCGTCTGACGACACATAATAATCAGGCACAGCGGATCAATGACCGTGAGCTGGCTTCTTTGCCCGGGAAGGCTTACAGTTTCCGTGCTGAAGTGAAAGACGATTTCCCCGAATATTCCTATCCTGCGGATGAAGTTCTCACTATTAAGGAGGGGGCGCAAATCATGTTCCTCAAGAATGATGTTTCTTCGGAAAAACGGTATTATAACGGTATGATTGGAGAAGTGGTGACTGTCAACGAAACGGGTATGTTTGTACGTGGAAAGGATAGCGAACATGAGTTTCAACTGTTGCAGGAAGAATGGGGGAATTATAAATACGTATTGAACGAGGAGACGAAAGAAATTACAGAAGAAATAGCGGGAGTATTTCGACAGTATCCTATTCGGCTGGCTTGGGCTATTACGATTCATAAAAGTCAGGGATTGACGTTTGAACGTGCCATTATTGATGCGCGTAATTCCTTTGCACATGGACAGACGTATGTAGCTTTGAGCCGATGCAAGACTTTGGACGGAATGGTGCTGGAATCTCCTTTGCGCCGGGAGGCTATCATTAGCGACAGTGTGGTCGATAACTTCACAAAAGCAGTGGAGCGGAATAAGCCGGGAAACAAACAGTTGAATGATATGCAGAAGGCCTATTTCTTTGACTTGTTAAGTGATTTGTTTAACTTCTATTCTATTGAGCAGGCTTATAAGCGGCTGCTCCGCATGATGGATGAAGACCTTTACAGGCTCTTTCCGAAGCAGCTTGCCGAATACAAGGCTTTGGAACCCCACATGAAGGAAAGGATTGTGGAAGTTGCCCGTCGTTTTCGCAACCAATATACCCGGTTGATAAATGAAAGTGAAGATTATGCCGGAAATCAGGAGTTGCAGGAACGTATCCGTTCCGGTGCCGGATATTTTCGTAAAGAGTTGGAACCGGTTCGTGCCTTGTTCGATAAGACCAATATGCCTCTTGACAATAGGGAATTAAGGAAACAATTGAATGAACGTCTGCAAACACTGGATGATGCGTTGTGCATTAAAGAATCTTTATTGGACACCGTATGTACGTCAACTTTCACCGTTTCGGATTATCTGAAGCAGAAAGCGAAAGTTATGTTAAGTCTCGAAGAAGATTCTTCAACTTCTGCCTCGTCTTCCAGAGTTCCGGGAGAGAAAAGAGAACGGAAAGAACGTGCGGCAAGCAGTCGTTCCGGGAAAGTGAAAGTAGATGTTCCTACGGATATTCTGCATCCGGAGCTTTATCGTGCTTTGGCGGAATGGAGAACAGAAAAGACGCGTGAAGCCAATGTGCCTGCTTATGTCATTATGCAGCAGAAAGCATTGATGGGAATTGTCAATCTGTTGCCGGACACTCCGGCGGCTTTGGAAGCCATACCGTATTTCGGGGCGAAAGGAGTGGAGAAATATGGGCTTGAAATTCTGGGGATTGTTCGTAAGTATATGAAAGAAAATCAAGTGGAACGGCCGGAAGTCAAGGAGATATTTATTTCAGCGAAGGAGCATAAGAAAGATAAGAAAAAGGAAGAGAAAAAAGAGCTGAAGAAAGATACAAAAATTGTTAGCTATGAAATGTTCTGTCAAGGGATGAGCATAGAGGAAATTGCTAAAGCGCGTGATTTGGTGACTGGGACGATTGCAGGACATTTGGAACAGTATGTTCGTTCGGGTAAGATTAAGGTGGAACAGGTGGTGAAAGCTGAAAATCTGGCGAAGATACGGAAGTATTTGGAAGAACATGAATATATGGGGATGTTTGCTATTAAAGCAGCATTAGGAGACGATGTCTCCTATGCTGATATTAAGTTTGTCCTCGTTGCTTCCGGATTAGTCCATCCGTCTTAGAGATTACAGAAAAAAGAGACGAAAACCGGAACGCTGATATCAATCAGGATACCGTGCAGGATGGCAATGGGAATCATTTCCTTTCCTGAATATCTGCTGATAGACGGTAACAATACATCCATTGAATTGACTCCGGCTACTGAGATAGGGGCTAGCTTCCCAAAATATTTCTTGATAACCGGAGTGCCCAGTAGAGCCATCATTTCACGGAAGATATTGGTCAGCAGGGCGATAGTTCCCAGTTCCGTAGCCAGTTGAAGGCCGATAGATGGTTCCTTGAATTGGGTGATGAGGATAGAAGAAAGCGAGTAATATGCAAATCCGCTTCCCACTGCCATACAGTCGAATACACTCCATTGACGCAGTAACAGGCTTGCCAGGGCCGAGAATAACAGTGTGCCGATAATTGTCCCCAAAGGAATCAATAACATTTTGGGATGCAGATGTGAAACAATAGCTTTCAGATTCTTGTTAGAACCGATACTGATTCCCACTTGCAGCATTAATGCGTAGAGTATATACATAGAAACGGTATGTGTATCGAATTCGAACTTATTGAAAAGTCCCATGACACAGCCTACGCAAAAGAATAATATAACAATCAGACTTCCTTTCATTGTTTACCTCCTTTCTTGAAAAATAGTTGTAGTACCAAGCGGGCAGCAATCAGGCTTCCCAATACACCGGATGAAGCAAGAATGACAGCTTGCCATCCGAACTTTCCGAGATTGTTCACAATCAGGCTATTAGAGCCGATAGACACACCGAGAATAAAGAGCAACAAGAATATTGTAAGAGAAATTGTCTTTTCTGTCTTTTGCAAAATACTCCAGTTACGCAATACATAACCGATGCCGATTCCTAAGAACATAGTAGATATAATAGAGAACATATTGTATATATTTTTGGTTAGGTTAAACGAATGATTGGATTACACACTGCACATTTTCAAAAAAGATGATGCATCTTATTGAAAATCAAGTAGGAATACTGCTTATGAGTAACAAAATAAGTCGATAGGCAGTTCCTTTAAAAAAGGATGGGTGAATTTAGATGAATCCGCTGAACCAATGCACATGCACGCAACTTGAATTGCAGAAGGAAGGTATCCCTGCAAGAGTCGGAGAAGCGTTATGTAATTGTAATATTTGATTCATCACTGGTCTTTTTTTATTTTGGTGCAAAGATAAGGCTTTACTGCATATTTTCAAAATAAATATGCAATAAAGATAGATTATTGAAAGGTTGAAGCCGGAAAATACTGTTGTAATAAGTTGGTAATGTGTCCTTTCCCTTATAGAATTTCCCAATCTGAAAGGATCTTTTTTAGTTTTCGTGGTTCGTATCCAAGCATCGTTTTAGCTTTTTCAATACTCATACCGCTGAAACGGGGACGGGGAGTGGCTTCTTTCATCTCTTCCGTAGTGGCAGGATGGATAAGCGAACGGTCGAGATTCAGATAGTCTGCTACCTGGTAAGCAATCTCGGTGATGGTCATACATTCATCCCCACAAATATGAAATATTCCGTTGGTCGTATTTTCTATCAGGAGTTGTATTCCGTTCGATACGTCTCCGACATAAGTCGGGGTTCGCCATTGATTGGATACAACGCGAATCTCTTGTCCGGCTTTCAAACGGTTCATCACTAATTGGACGATATTTCCATGCTGATCTGCCAATGCTTTGCCATAAACAATTTCCACCCGAGCTATTGCGTAATTGCTACAAATCCCGGCAACCTTTTCTTCGCCTTTCCATTTGGTAAATCCATAATAATTAACGGGAGCGGGAACGTCTTCTTCCGTATATAATTGTCCGATATGCTCATCCATCTTTCCGTCAAAGACGAAATCGGTGGATAGATGGATGAAACGGCTTTTGTATCCCTCACAGAGATGTGCCAGTTGCTCTACTGCCGTAACATTGGTAAGATAAGCTTCTTCGTGGTGCGTCTCGCAATAATCGGGGACGGACAGGGCAGAACAGTTGACGACTACATCGGGATGAACTCTTTTGAAAAGGTCTTTCACAGCCGCCGCGTCCCGTATATCAGTTTCAATGAAATGATAGCTTCCGGCCTTGTCCGGAGTTGGAAGAATATCCGGGTGCAGGGAGCATCCGGTGACGTTATATTGTTTATGAGCCAACAAATCATTCAATAGTTGGCGTCCGGTAAATCCGTTAGCGCCGATAATCAGTATTCTTTTCATTGTTTCTTTTTAAGCAGTTTGAGTATGGACATAAAAAAAGGAGCAACGCCTTGCTCCAACCTTTGTTAACCTTAAATCTAATACTATGAAAAACACATTACAAAGGTACGTACTTTTGCGACATCTGCAAATAATCCAAGATAAAAAGTATGTTTTATAACATTGATTAAGAATTTGTTTTCTCGATTCAATTTTTATTAAGAGATTTTGCCGGAAGCCGTCAGAGTGATGGCATTTATTCTGACAGTTCCCTGTCTCTCTTTAAATAGCTTCCTGTCTCTTCAATGTGTAGCCATATACCAGGCTGTCTCTTTCTTTTTAGCAGCTTCCGTACTGGTGCTCGGGTCGGAAATAGTAATCCCCGAAAAAGTATCTATTTTTATTTTTCCTCTAGTCATTGTGTAGTAATAATCTGTATTTCTTTTGAATGGAACAGTCCTATCCAACTGTTCTTTAAATTGGGCTAATAATCCCTGGTCAGGACACAACTTAGAAACATAGTCTTCACAATCGAAGAATATAGCAGGTGAATAGCCATCCAGTCTTTGCAAAGAACCGATTAATGTCGGGTCAAATGTATATTGGCTATTAATGTCTTTCATTATGGTTGCCAGATTTTCCAATTCCGAGCAATTGGTAACAGCAAGCGTACCGCACGGCATTGCTGTATAATTTGAATAAAAAGAATAGAACCCGTCACAAATCTTCTCGTAATTGACTTCTCCTATCAGATATTCTCCAATCTCTGTATAAGGCATTCCATATGCCATCACCTCACTGGTAGAAGCAATTAAATGCTCCGTTACGTCCTTGAGGTCATAAGCTACCTCTACGCCCGACATATAGCAATCATCAAAAAGTATATATTCCATTTTCAGGCCGACACGGGTTATTCCTTCGGCAAGCGTAGTTATATCCGTCTGATATTCGGGAGACAGTCCGCCGAATAAACGTGTCATAGGTACATTTTCATATTCCCAATGTCTCTTGGTTGCACTGAATCTACTGCGGGATTGAGTATTGGATACGGGAATCCATCCCAGTCCGTGACATCCGATAATCATTGCATATCGTTTGGCAGGAGCATAGGTTTTAACATCATTCAGAATAGCGGCAATACCATCTGTTGTTGTATATTCAAGATTTGAAAACTCATAATTATTTTTATAAGTCTTTCGTACGTCTTCTCCGTCTTCATAGATAAGTTCGAAAAGAGCTGCTTCTGTCGGTGTGGTACACATGAACACGATAATCCGTTCATTCTTTAACACATTTCTGCCTACTACTTTTCTCAGATCGGTGATATTCTGTTTGAAGTTACTTGTAAGGTTAGTAGACCAGGGAAGATACATGAATACAGTTTGTTCATTATCCGGACGTATAATCGGGTCACTAAGTTCAAAATCCGTCAAGTCGTCGACCGGAGGGTCTGTTTGTCTTGTACTCGGAGGGGTGGAAACAGGTTCTTCTTTCTCGCACGAACTCATGCTGAAGGAAAGAAGTAGTATGAAGAAAACTGATTGTATCAGTCGGAAATATTTGTGCGTTGTCTCCATGATTCTATGGGGTTAATTTTTTCTTTTTATATATAACGTAAAAAAAGAACTTTTTGATTTATCTTATCGGGAGAAATTAGATTTGATGCATCTCTCTTTATGCAAAGTTACTGAAAATTAGCGGATTTCTCACTATTGGGCATAAAAAAAGGAGCAACGCCTTGCTCCAACCTTTGTTAACCTTAAATCTAATACTATGAAAAACACATTGCAAAGGTACGTACTTTTGTGATATCTGCAAATAATCCAAGAAAAAAAGTATGTTTCATAACATAGATTAAGAATTTGAACTTCCAATTCTATTCTTATTAAACACTTTTTTTAATTAGGCATCCTAAAATCATTCGGTGAACACCCGGTAATCTTCTTGAATAGCCTGCTGAAATATTGCGGATTCTGAAACCCAAGCTCCTGTGTTATCTGACTAAGTGGCTTATCGGTATTTGTCAGCCACTCTTTCGCTTTCTCGAAGCGTTTGAACTGGACATACTCTTTAAATGATTTCCCTGTTTCATATTTCAATAAATCATTGAAATATTCAGAAGATAAATGAAGGAGCCCGGCATATGTCTCATTCGAAAGTATATCGAAAGTCTGGGCAGGCTTCGTTTCAAAATGATTATCGAGGATTTTATCGAACCGTTCGATAATTTGTTTATTCACTTCGTTGCGTGTAATAAACTGGCGTTCGTAGAAGCGTACACAATAATCGAGCAATAACTCGATATATTGGGAGATAATCTTCTTGCTGTGACGGTCGATGCAACGTTCCAACTCCTGATTTATCTTATCCATAAATTCCAGAATTACCTGTTTCTCGCGTAAGGAGACGTGCAGTGCTTCCTTGAGGTGATAAGAGAAAAGAGTATAGTCTTTTATATTCATCCCGAGGGGAGTACCGCAAATAAGATCGGGATGGAATGCCAATATCCATCCTTTGGAAGGAAGTCTTTTATTATTTGCTTCTATACTGATTGACTCTCCGGGAGCAAGGCAGACAAGAGTACCATCCGAAAAATCATAATACCGATGACCGTATGTATATGCTTCGCACTTGCACTCACTCAACAGAATTGTATAAAATCCGAACTTGATATCAGTATGTGGCGACAAGTCAGCCTTTGAGAGGTCGATGACACTCACCATCGGGTGCAGTGTCTTACTTCCCAAACAACAGTTACATTGATGTACGGTTCCTATTTTGAGTATTTTATCTCCCATGACGTAAACTATCTCCTATATCTGATACCTTAAAAACGATGTTTTAGTTATTTTGTTTATATTCGTTTGGTGTGCATCCGACGTGCTTTTTAAACAACCGGCTGAAGTGCTGCGGATACTGGAATCCCAATTCATAAGCTATCTGGCTGACGGTCTGGTTTCCTTCCAGTATCCGTTCCTTGGCAAGCTCTATAATCCGGCACTGGATATATTCTTGCGCAGTTTTTCCTGTCTCCTTTTTAATCAGGTCGCCGAAATAATTCGGAGAGAGACAAGCTTTGTCGGCAAAGTATTTCACAGAAGGCAGCCCTTCTGTCAGCGCATGCTGATTCAGGAAATATTCATCCAGCAGTTGCTCGAATTTCACGA
Source organism: Bacteroides congonensis (assembly GCF_900130125.1). Lineage (GTDB taxonomy): Bacteria > Bacteroidota > Bacteroidia > Bacteroidales > Bacteroidaceae > Bacteroides > Bacteroides congonensis. Next base: position 607,809 of record NZ_FQXY01000009.1, on the reverse strand, counting down.
TTATATCTTTATTCTCCTGATTACGTGTGATGAACTGACGTTCGTAGAAACGCATACAGTAATCAAGCAATAACTCGATGTTACGGACGATAAGCTGCTTGCTATGCTTGTCGATAGGATGCTCCAGTTCCAGTTTTATCTTATGGATACAGTCGGTTACGATTTCTTTTTCCTGGTCGGAAAGATGAAGTGCTTCGTTCACTTCATAAGAGAAAAAAGTATAGTTTTTAATCGTCTGCCCCAATGACGTTCCCCGGATTAAATCAGGATGGAATAAAATGCCGATAGAATTTGTCCGTGGAGTTGTCGTATTTCGTTTGTCCACTCCGGTGACCTGTCCGGGAGCCATGCAGACCACTGTCCCTTCCTGATAATCGTAATACTTGCGTCCATATCTGAGGTCACCGCAGTTCGCTTCCTTTAGAAATAAACAATAGAACCCGATATTCATGCGGATGTATTCGACCGTCCTTGTGGACTTTGCGAATTCAACCACATTAACTAACGGGTGCAACGTTTCCAGACCAAACAGTTGGTCGTACTGGTCAATAGTCTCAATTTTAGTTATTTCATCCATAGTGCCTTGTTATTTATCTTCTGCCACAAAGATAAAACATTTCGATATATCTTTCTCATTCTGATATTCAAATCAGTAATAAGGGTACAAGAATCTGTAATTTGTATACTACAGCAAATTAATACCAACGATTGGCGGAAATGAACCATAGAATTGATATATTTGTTCCACAGAATTTAAAGACCTATTTTTATGAAAGCATTATTCATTGGTGGAACAGGTACAATCAGTACCGATGTCGTTGCATTGGCACAACAAAGAGGGTGGGAGATTACCCTTCTCAACCGCGGTTCGAAAAAGATGCCGGAAGGAATCCGCGGCATCCTTGCAGATATAAACGATGAAGACGCTGTGGCAAAAGCCATCGCAAATGAAAGCTACGACGTAGTTGCCCAGTTCATAGCCTACACGGCAGAAGATGTGAAGCGTGACATTCGTCTGTTCCATAATAAGACCAGGCAATATATCTTTATCAGCAGTGCTTCCGCCTATCAGAAACCATTGGCTGATTACCGCATAACAGAGAGCACCCCTTTGTCAAATCCCTATTGGCAATATTCGCGAAATAAGATAGAAGCGGAAGAAGTACTGATGGCAGCTTATCGGTCGGATAGATTCCCGGTAACCATTGTCCGTCCCAGCCACACCTATAATGGCACAAAACCGCCTGTCAGCGTACATGGAAACAAAGGCAACTGGCAGATTTTAAAACGTATTCTCGACGGAAAACCTGTGATTATCCCCGGTGACGGGACATCTCTGTGGACATTGACACACTCCAAGGACTTTGCCGAAGGATATGTAGGACTGATGTCAAATCCCCATGCCATAGGGAATGCCTTTCATATCACTACCGATGAAAGCATGACCTGGAATCAGATTTACCAAACGATTGCCGATGCTTTAGGAAAACCTTTGAACGCATTACACGTTCCTTCCGATTTTCTTGCCAGTCATGGAGAAAATTATGATTTCAGAGGTGAACTGCTGGGAGACAAAGCAGCTACCGTTGTCTTTGATAATTCGAAGATAAAACGTCTCGTGCCTGATTTTATTTGCCATATTTCCATGGCGGACGGTCTGAGACAATCTGTACACTATATGCTTACCCATCCTGAATCTCAAACACCCGATCCGGAATTTGATTCATGGTGTGACCGTATAGCCGGTTCGATGAGGGCTGCGGACGAAGCTTTTCTAAGGGACTCCCGTTAATTTTTTCCAGTAACCGATTCCCTTAGGATTGTCGATTCCTTTTGGGTTTTAGTAGGGGACATTGCGCCCCTGCTGCACTTCAATCCGTATGCCGAAATTACCATTGGCGGATTTTAGCTCGAATGCACCCCGGAAATTATTTTTTTCCCAAGGCATAGCGCTCCGGTTGGGTATTCTCCAACCGTCTTTATCATAATCTCCATACGTATTGATTCTCATTCCATTTTTCAGCTTGAAAGAGCCCATCTGCATAAATTGCGGAGAAGAAGACAATCCCCAACCATATCCATATCCGAAACCGGAAAAAGAAGAGGAAGAAAAAGCATCCGTAAATCCCTGCGTATAGGTAGCATCCGTATTGAAACGGAATATCTGATTGTAGTCTTTACTCAAATCGGGCATACTCAAATCAAACTTAGGCAGTTGGGGAGCAGTGACATTCATCAATCCCATATCCAGTAAGAAACCGCCGAACTCTTTTACATTGGCTGACGGGGCACGACGAATACTATCGGAAGGAATTTCCGACTGTGCGGATGCAAAACCGACTGATAATGCCAGCGAAAGAAATAGAATCAGTTTTTTCATCTTCGTAAAGGTTGATTTACGACAAAGATAGAAATTTTCAGCCTGACTACCCACCTTCGTTATATTTTCTTAGAGAAAAACTCCTTAAAACATGCTGACATTATTTATATGCCAGTTTAAGTAGCAATCAATTTATATCCGATTCCCCGTACATTTACGATACGAATCTGTTCGTCCGACGAGAGCTTATGACGTAATTTCGTGATAAACACATGCAGGCTCCGGGAATTGAAGAAGCTGTCATCTCCCCAAAGTTCGAGCAATACATCCTGCGTGTTAACTACCTGGTTACGATTCTCACACAACCGTTTCAAAATCTCCGATTCACGATGAGAGAGTTCCTGTTTCACTCCGGCATGCAGCAATGTCTGTGCTGTGGGATCGAACAGATAACTCCCAATCTCGAAACGGTTGGAAGTTTTATTTTCAGAGAAAAGGAATGCTTTCCCCATAAGCGCCTTGATACGGATAATCAACTCCTGCATGCTGAAAGGCTTCTTCAGATAATCATTGGCACCGAGCTCAAAGCCTTCCACCACATCATTGATGCCCGAACGGGCAGTCAGGAACAGGACAGGGGTCTGCTTGTCCGTCTGACGAATCCTACGCACCATTTCGAAACCATCCATTTTGGGCATCATAACATCTGCCACCAATACATCCGGCCGGAGTTCGAAGAAAAGGCGCAGCCCTTTCTCTCCATCGGCGGCTGTATGGATAATGAATCCACTATCTTCAAGCGTATCTTTGATAATCATGGCGAGAGTCAGCTCGTCTTCTACCAGCAGTACTGTTATTTCGTTTTTGCTCATGACCCAAGTGTTTTATAGAGTTCAAGTGTATTTTATAGAGTGATGGTAAATATACTTCCTTTTCCCGGTTCGCTTTTTACGGTAATCGTTCCGCCGTGTTTCTCCACCATGCTTTTCACATAGAAAAGTCCCAGTCCATACCCTTTCACATTGTGAAGATTGCCTGTCGGAACCCGGTAAAACTTATCGAATATATGCTTCTGTTTATCCAAAGGAATCCCGATTCCCCGGTCGGCGATACTGATTGTAACCGTCTGCTCCGTCTGCCGGCAACGAATGGTAATATCGGCTCTCTCTTTCGAATACTTCACGGCATTGTCTATCAGGTTACTGATAATATTACTGAAATGTGTCCGGTCTACTACGATAGTCAGTGTCTCCGGTTCAATCTCCAAAGTTATCTGCGCCGGCTTGTCCGCCTTCAGTTGGTGCTGTTCCACCAATGAAACGATCAACTCTTTCAGATTGACCTCTTCGGGATGCAGGCGGAAAGTCTTGCGGCGTTCCATACTCATAGATAAAATCTGTTCTACCAAACTACTCAAACGTTGCAACTGTTCCTGGCAGATACGCAGATATTGATCCCGTTTCGTCTTTTCTTCCGCCTGATTAAAATTGAGTAACGCATCATTCGCCGCGTAAGCCACCGCAATCGGCGTTTTCAGTTCATGCGTGATATTATTGGTAAAATCACTTTTTATTTCTTCCAATGTCTTTTGCCGGAGTAGCGTCCGGATAAGAAACCAAAAGGAGAATCCTAAAATAAGTAGAATAATGAAAGAAGTAGCCAGAATTCCCGTCATATGTTTCCATACCAGTGAATCGACAGGTTCAAAGACAAGCTGGTAACGCTGGCTGCGACTCATGTTAAAGTCGTAATCGTAGCGAATCGCCCGTGGAGTAGGGATGTAACTGCTGTCTCCCGCCATACCGACAGTATCAATATACATAACGGTGGAATCCGCATTCCTTCCGGTATGAATCAATAAAGTATGATGCGGAATTTCAAGTTCATGTTCCTTCAGCACATTGTTCAGCAGACTGTCATATCGTTGCAGGTTAATGTCGATATACGTATCTACTCCCGCATGGATACCTTGCTGAATACTAAGCAGCAGTTCCTTCAAAGAATCCTGCTTCTTCAATAAAACGTCCAGTCCGCTTTCACTGGACGCAACTGCCCGTGCTTCGTCACTTCCCGTATCCGTCCTTACAGTGTCAGCTATTGTCTCCGTCCGTGAATGTAGCGTATCCTTATAAGTACTGTCCGTATAAGAAATCGTCTGACTTGTCACTAATGAATTACCGTCCGCGCCATATCCGGCAGACACCGTCACCGAGCCATGCTCCACATTATCCTTCTGAAGTTCATTCACCCGGAGCACTATCTCGTTGAAGTCACTCGTACGCATGGCATCCCTAATGGTATTTTCCATATCCTGCTTCATAGTCCGGTAAAGCCCTGTCAACCAATAAGCCTGATAGACAAAGATACCCGCTAACGAGCAAATGACTAGAATAACGATATGTTTCAATGGTAATTTCATACCCGCAAAGATAAGAGGAAACAATTATATCCCTTCTCTTTGATAAGACTAAATAACACAGAAATGTGAAATTAACAGTCTGTTGCACAGATACCTATAAACACTGAAAAAAAAGTAGGTAACGAGTAAGAATACTAGAGGCTATTTTATATCTCAATATTGTTGTGGAAGAAATCAAAACTAGACCACTATGTTATTATGGGTTGACCGGGTTTGTCCGTATATGTAGAGAGTTTCCAATGTAGCTGTCGTGTAAAATGCAAAAACCTAATGGGTACCAAAAGTGTTATTAACTCATTATTGATATGCATATTATGAATGAAAGTAAACTAATTATATACGGTGCTTATGGGTATTCCGGAGAGTTAATGGTGCGCGAAGCCATCAAGCAAGGGATTAAACCGGTGGTTGCAGGACGTATTGCCGAAAAATTGCTGCCCATAGCCAACGAACTTGGTTTGGAATATAGGGTATTCAGCGTGAAGGATGCCGCAGGGTATTTGCAGGACGTAACCGTTTTGCTGAACTGTGCAGGACCGTTTTCTGCTACGGCAGAAGCTTTGGCAAAGGCATGTCTCTCACAAAAGGTACATTATTTGGATATTACCGGCGAGATAGATGTTTTTAGAAAATGCTATGCGCTGGACGATGAAGCCAAAAGCCGTAACGTAATCGTGATGCCGGGTGTGGGAACCGACATCGTACCGACCGACTGCCTGGCAGCCATGCTGAAAGAGAGGCTGCCTGCTGCCACCCGTATCGACCTTGCTTTTTCTTTTGGTACAAGCCCGAGCATCGGCACCGTGAAAACTTCCATCGAAAGTGTTGGAAAAGGAGGATTAATCAGGGAAGGCGGTCGGCTCAAGACTGTGCCCAATGCATATCGGATGAAGAAGATTCCTTTCCAGAATCAACCGCAATGGGCGGTAACTATTCCCTGGGGTGACGTCTTCACATCGGGAATATCTACCGGAGTACCTGACGGAATGGTTTATATGGCGATGACCAAACTGGGCATTTATATGTTGCGTCTGTCCAACCCGTTTAAAGGGATTATGAACACCCGTTTTGGGCAGGACTTGGGCAAGAGTTTGGTAAGCAAATTCATAAAGAAAGGTCCCGACGAACAAGCAAGAGAAACGCAGCGGGGGCAATTCTGGGGAGAAGCGGAAGCGCCCGGCGGCGACAAAGTGGAAATGACCATGTCAACTCCGAACGTCTATTCGCTGACTGTCGAGGTAGGTATCCGAATTGCCGGGTACTGTTTAGGTAACCACGGGAAAAGCGGATATTACACCCCCTCCATGTTATTAGGGAGCCATTTCATCGATTCAATTCCGGGTATTGATATAAGAGTGCTCTAATTGTTGCAGAATGACTTTCGCTATTTCTTTCGAACTGAAGGGGTTCTGACCGGTAATCAGGTTACCGTCCACCAAGACTTTAGATGTCATCGGTATAAAGGCTTTCCGATAATCGGCACCCCTCTTTTTCAGTGTCTCTTCAAGATTAAATGGCACTTCCTTTTCCCGCCTTGCCAAAATTTCTTCGAACCAGCTATATCCGGTTAATTCTTTTTCTCTCACCAGATACTCTCCGTCGGAGAGTCTGACGTTCAGCAATCCACATACACCATGACAAATGGCTGCCACCATCTTGTCGCTTTCATAATGGGATTTAATGATGGATTGCAAGACTGCGTTGTCCGGGAAGTCGTACATCGTGCCATGCCCACCCGCAAGATAAATGCAATCGAACATCTTTCCCGATATTGCATCCAAGCTTTGGGTATGTTGCAACATGCGTCTGAATGCCGGATCGTCCCAATACTTCCTGGATATTTGGTCTAATAGCAGTTGTTTTAAACTCTCGGGGTCAATAGGCACATTACCACCTTTAACATGAAAGGCTGAGAAATTAATAAGCCAGCATTACTCTACCCAAGCAGTGTTATGTACAAACTGTAGTGGCGTATAGGAACGGATGGATCATCGATTCGGTCATACATTACTCAAATCGGTTGTATTCTGTCTTATTGGAATCGAAAGTTCAATAGTAAATCCTGATTGAAACTTAAGGTTGCCCTTCGTTTTTTCTTTTATCAGTGATTTTGGTTAGATAATCAGTGATTTATATACCTTTATGATAGATATTATTCTGTAATTTTGTACCATGATAATAGAAATTAAAACTATAAAGGGCAATGAAGATTAAAAGTATGATTATGGTAGTGATCATGATGTTATGTATCACTATAAATGCACAGGAACAGAGTAATAAGACATTGGTGGCTTATTTCTCGGCAACAGGAACGACGGAGAAAGCAGCAAAGTTGATTGTAGAAGTTACAGGGGTGGTACGCTCTACGAGATACAACCTGAAAAGGAATATGTCACTGCTGATTTGGATTGGCATGACAAGTCTTCACGTAGCAGTGTGGAGATGTCAAATGCTAAATCACGCCCTGCATTAAAATTTAAACCGGAGAATCTTGCAGATTACGATATCATTTATATAGGTTTCCCTATTTGGTGGAATTCAGCTCCGAGAATTATCAATACTTTTATTGAAAGCGGTGATTTTGCAGGTAAAATGATTATTCCGTTTGCTACATCGGGTAGCAGCAGTATTTTTAATGCGGAAAAAGAGTTGCAGGAAGCCTATCCTGATATGAAATGGCAAAAGGGCTGCCTTTTGAATGGTGCGACGAAGGAAGATATTAAGAAATGGACTAAAAAATAAATTATTATGAGAAAGAATTTTGGGGCAAAGCCCTTTACTTATCCGCAGCCGGTGTTTATTATCGCTGCTTATGATGAAAATGGTACTCCCAATGCTATGAATGCGGCTTGGGGTGGTATCAGCGAGATGCATGAAATTAGTATTTGTATTAGTGAGGGACATAAGACGACTGCAAATATACTGAAGCGTAAGGCTTTTACCGTGAGTATGGCAGAGGTCGGACAAGTTGTTGCCTGTGATTACGTGGGTATTGTTTCCGGTAATAAGGTATCGGATAAATTTGCTCGTGCAGGTTTCCATGCTACTCGTTCGGAGTTTGTAGATGCACCGTTGATCGACGAATTATCTGTAGTGCTGGAATGTAAGTTGAAGGATTATAATCCTGAAACCTGTATTTTGCGTGGGGAAATAATAAATGTGAGTGTAGATGAACGTGTTCTTGACGAAAACGGAAAAGTGGATGTATCCAAAGTGTCTCCTATTATATTCGATCCGTTCAATAACGATTACCTGGAAGTGGGTAAGAAGGTAGGTAACGCCTTTTCGGATGGGAAGAGATTGAAATAAGGAGTAGCATTATATATGAAAGAAATAAGAATAGACTGCGCACACCAAAGAGCGGGTAGTGTTGTGACCAGAGACGTAGAACCGAACACGATTGTGGCAGGTAATCCCGCCAGAGTAATTCGGAAGATTTAGATTTTTCGATTATTGGTTATGGAAAAATATAAGAATAAAAACGGAAGGGATTGATTTCTCTTCTGTTTTTATTTTTGTGAACCCTCGTTTGTTGCTTGTAGAAATTCAGACAATATTCCTCTTTATATATGTTTGTGTTCTGGGACAATGCACAAGGCATTTCAAACAGGTACTACATCCATGTATGTTAACGATTTCATCTCTTGAAACAGATCTACTCCAAACTTTACCTTTGAGAACTTTTCTCTCGCAGATATTGACGCAAGTAATGCAATTTCCGCATTTTGGAGATAGAGGTTCATGCAATACCGTTTCCAGTGGAGCATCAGTCAAAACCGTGCCGAGACATTGTGCTGCGCCATATTCAGGAGTAATTAACAGGTTGTTTTTCCCAATCCACCCTAATCCGCCAAGTAGTGCAACGGTTTTATGGGGCAATACTGATTCTTTTGTTTCATAATCGAATACGCCATCAGCCACTAATCCTGTATCGGATTGCGATATGGCTTTATAGCCCTTCCCGGTGATGAACTTGGCTAATTCGTCTGCTATTTCTCCCGCTTTATGTTCGGTTTGCGAATATTCATCATCGTCAAAATTGTAATTATCCGCTATCCGTGCTTGTACGTAGTCGGGAATATTAAATACCATTTCAGCATATTCTGCGGTAAGCGGAAGTGCAAAAACAATGGCGGTCGGGAGTTGTCTGTTTTGCTTTTCATCCAAATGCGATATGTCAACAAAGCGTATCAGTTTTGCTCCTTGATTTTTTAACTCGTTTTCTATTTCTTGGTTTAAGTATTTCATATTTCTTTTTTTGTAATAGGGATATAAATATCTGTTATAAGCTCCGAAACCGGAGTTTTTTCGAGAGTGTTGATGTAACTCTCAAAGGTGAGCTGTTCCCGCAGGGTATAATCGCTTGTCGGCAACCAGTCAAGGTAAATATGGCGGTATACCTTATTTAATTCATGAAAACTCACGTATTTACATCCTTTTGAAGATAATTCATATTTTTCGGAAAATTGTAGCAACTGCTTCCACAAAACAGAGAAACTATGGATGACATTATTTGTTCTTTCCAATTTCAAGTATGCGATTCGGATACCAGATATTTTTTCAATACTTGGTTCAATTCGTATCGAATTCTTCCTTTCCGAAGTGAGATTGACTCCTGTCTCTTTATAATATTCTTCGGGGAAAAGCTCCCAAAGGTAAATGAGATAATCCATTGAGAAATCATAGAGTTTAACCCCGTTGTGCAAACAATAGTCGCAATATTCCACATTTTGGTTTGCCTCAAGATTTGTATAATCTATATCTAAAGGTATTCCACACGTCTGGCAATATTTTGTTTCAGCATTGATTTTCATAAATATCTTATTATTCAGGTACAAAGTTAACCAATAGATTGTACTAAAGGTTACCATAAATAGCTTTCTTTTAAAAGAAAACAGGGGATACCTTAATAATTATAGATTAGTCTGTTATCTGTGTTATTATCATTCTTCTTTGTTAGGTAGCGGGCGATAAGACTAAATAACACTAGATAAGCGGGCGATAACGCAAAGTCTCGCTTTTTCTGCCGTATTTTGCAGAGTACCAAAATTAATGAAATACGAAATGAAACGAATCAGTTTACTACTTCCGCTTTGCGTCTGCGCATGGATGCCGGTAGCGGCGCAGCAGGAACAGCAAATGCAAGCCCCTGCGGATAGCGTGAAAAATATAGCTTACATCGACAGCATATTCAAAGAACTGCCCGAAGTAATGATAACCGGCGAACGCCCCATCGTTAAGGCGGAACAGGGAAAGCTGGTCTATGACCTTCCGAGACTGGTAGGCAACCTGCCCGTAGACAATGCCTATGACGCCGTGAAAAACCTTCCGGGAGTCATGGACTTGGGGGAAGGACTGATGCTGGGCGGTCAGGAAGTAACCGTCGTTATCAATGGAAAAGTGACCACCCTGTCTACCGGACAATTAAACGCATTATTGAAATCAATCCCCGTCAGCCGGATCGAAAAGGCGGAAGTGATGTACTCCGCCCCGGCACGTTACCAAGTCCGGGGTGCTATGATAAACCTGGTACTGGCTTCAGGCACAGGACACGAACCTTCCCTTCAGGGAGAACTCTATACCGCTTTTAATCAAAACCATTACGAATCCTTGGCAGAGCGTGGAAGCCTTCTTTATTCCGGCCGTAAATTCTCTGCTGACCTTCTTTACTCTTACTCTTACGACCGCGACCGGAGAGAAACGGACAAAGAAGCGCTTCACACGCTTGCCGACGGTTCAACACATCAGATGGATATGTATGAAAACACAATCTCCCGTAACAACAGCCATCAGATACGTCTCGGAATGGATTATGCCTTTACAGACCAACATCTGCTCAGCCTTGTATATACAACAGCCTTTACAGATTCCAAACATAATGCCACAGTGACCGGCGCACAAAACTCATTGACAAACTCGCACGCGGACAATCAGCTCCATAACACGAAACTCGACTATCAAACCCCGTTCGGCCTGAAAGCCGGCGTGGAATTTACCTATTACCGTTCTCCCGGCAGCCAACTTCTATACAGTACGCTGGGAAATGAAACCATGAACTTCCTAAGCCGGGATAACCAGCGAATCAACCAATGGCGTTTCTATGCCGGACAAGAACATACCTTAGGCAAGGACTGGGGATTGAACTATGGTATGGCATACACGACCGCCTTAGACCATAGCTTCCAAAGATACTACGAACCCGAAACAGAAACCCTGCTGCCGGACAATAACATGCAGTCCCGCCGCCGCGAACAAACCCTCAACTTCTACGCCGGCCTGAGCAAAAGCTTCGGGCAGAAATTCTCGGCGGATATCTCTTTAGCGGCCGAACAATATCATACGGACATTTGGAATGAATGGAGCTTCTACCCGGTTGCCAACCTTACTTATACCCCCACTGCCGGACACATGCTGCAACTCTCATTAAGCAGCGATAAGGAATACCCCGAATATTGGAGCGTACAGAACGCCACCTCTTATATGGGCGCTTATTCCGAAATCCAGGGCAACCCCCTGCTCAAACCCGCCGCGAATTATGAAACGACACTTAGCTATATCTTAAAAGGCAAATACGTCTTTTCCGCCTATTACAGCTATACGAAAAATAATGAGATGCAGACCCTTTACCAATCTCCCGACCGCCTGGTAGAAATCTATAAATTTTTCAACTTCGACTTTTCAGAACAGGCAGGAATTATGATGGCCGTTCCGTTTAAAATAAAGAATTGGCTGGATTCCCGCCTGACGGCAGTCGGACTTCGTTACCACCAAAAGGACAGCGATTTTTGGGATATTCCGTTCGACCGCAAACTCTATACATTTGTGCTGACCATGAACAATACCTTCATCCTCTCCACCAAACCGGATTTGAAGCTGACCCTGACCGGCTTTTATCAAAACAAAATGATACAGGGAACATTCGACCTTCCCCGTTCGGGAAACCTGAATACAACACTGCGTTATACTTTCGCCAAGGGCAAGGCGCAACTCACACTGAAATGCGATGACATATTCAATACCTCTACCATTTCCACACGCATCCGTTTCGGCAATCAGAACGTGAAGAACCATTATATGAGAACAACACGTGAGTTCGGCGTTTCTTTCAACTATAAATTCGGCGGATATAAAGAGAAAAAACGGGAAGAAATTGATACTTCCCGTTTTAAATAAACTTATGATACGGATGCTTTCCAGGTTTCGGCATACTCTTCCAGTACCCGCTTGATGCTCTGCCCGATTTTAACATAATCGTTTTCATTCAGATTGGCGAGCGATACGCGGACACTCCATTTCGGGCCGGCGAAACCACCGCCGTTCAACAGCACGAGTGAAGTCTCATTGGCGAGGCGGAACACTACATCCAACGGATTATATGACTTTTGCAGGTAAGCAACGAAATCATCTCCATAGAATTTCTTCGCCCATACCAGCATATCTATTTCCGAATAGTATCCGGCGCGTAACGGGTCTTCCACCAGTGTGAAACCGGTATTGTCCCATAACGCATGCAGACGGCGATGAATAATTTCCTGCATCCTGGCTTTATAGCGGTCTTCCTTGTCAAGCAGTGAGAACATGGCAAACAGACTCATCTGCATCTGTTGCGGCAGTGAAAGCCCTGCGGTATGATTCAGTGCAATTTGCCGGCTGTCTGCCACCATGCGGTCGATAAACTTCATCTTTTCCGGCTGCAAACTCAGGCTCGAATAACGCTTGTTCAGGATTGCCTTCTGCTCCGCCGACAGGCGGGCAATCATTTTGTCGTAGATGTTGTCTTCGTGCAATGCAATAACCGCGTCTCTCCATCCCGTAGCTCCGAAATATTTGGAGAAAGAATAGACGCAAAGCGTATTATGCGGTAATTCTGCCATCAGCGAACGGAAGTGCGGGATAAATGTCCCATACACGTCATCCGTAATAATCATCAGGTTTGGATTGTCATTCTTTACGATGTTGACAATACGGGCGGCAGTCTCCGCGCTGAGCGCGTAACTGGGCGGATTGCTCGGATTCGTGATAAACAATGCCTTGATTCGCGTATCTTTCAGCTTGTCAATATCTTCATCCTTATATTGCCACGTATGCAGTCCGTCGGCCGTCATTTGGTCAGCAGATATTTCGGTAACATCGAACTGATAACGCCGTAGTTGCGGAATCTCGATATAAGGTGTAAATACAGGAACCATCAACGCGATGGCATCTCCCTGATTCAACAGGAAGTTCTCCTGCAGTGAATCAAACAGGTAACACATGGCAGCCGTTCCCCCTTCAGTGGCGAAAAGGTCGAAAGTTCCTTTCGGCGGACGGCGGTCGCACATTTCCTGTGCCAGATAATCCTGTATTATCAGTTCCGTGAAATGCAGGATACGGTCGGGCACAGGATACTGGTCGCCGATAACGGATTCCGCCCATTCGTGAACAAGCGTGTCCGGATCGGCAGCGTGTTCCATCAACATATAGTTGTATCCTTCTTTCAGCAGGTTGGCACCTGCCGCTTTCTCATTGTCTTTCAGGAAAGCCTCGAAACGTGCGGCAATTCCTGCCTTTTGTGGAATACCCGCTATCCCTTCATCCAGTGAAAACGCACGGCGGCATTCGCAAAGCCCGAACTGTCCTAACAGGAAAAACGCTTCCCGTGGTTCGGTAGCAATCCAGTTCGGGTTACCCCGACCGGCATTCAGCATGGTATGCGCTATTTTCTTGATACTTTCATCCGCCATGTCAATGAGCTTGTTTTTAAGCTCGAACGGGCTGATGGTTTCCATTTTCCTGGCATAGCTTTTGCTGATAGCCGGGCTATTGTCTTTTTTTTCCATAATGTGAAATCTATAATTTGTTAATGAATTGTCTAAAATATCCGGTCAACGTCTACATCAGTAACACGATAACCACTCCCCAAATAATCAGTAACGTGTTGCCGACAGCATAGGTAACCGTATATCCCAAAGCCGGAGTATCACTTTCCACCGCGTCTTGGATAGCTCCCAGCGCGGCAGTTGTAGTACGTGCTCCCGCTGTGCATCCCAAAGACAGGGCAGGATGGAACTTGAATACATATCGTGCCATCAATAACCCGCAAAGCAACGGAATTGCGGTAGCCAGTGCGCCGACGATAAACAGGCTGAAACCTACATCCTTGAATCCGGCTACGAAACTGGGGCCTGCGGCAATGCCGACCACTGCGATAAACATATTCAGCCCCACATTATTCAGTACCCATAAAGAAGGCTCGGGGATACCGCCGAAAGTAGGATGCTTGCTGCGCAGCCAACCGAATAGAAGTCCGGCAATCAATGCGCCGCCACTCGTGGAGAGACTGATAGGAATACCGCCCAAATGAATGGCAAGCGCACCGACAAGACCGCCGACCAAAATACCCAGCCCTACGAAAATCATATCTGTCTGATTAGTCGGACGGTCAACATATCCCATCTGCCTGGCAGCTCCTTCCACTTCATGCTTCATTCCTGTAAGTTCGAGGATATCTCCCGAATCCACCACCGTCTGCGCAAGTACAGGAACATTGATACCTGCACGCTTGATGCTGCGGATGCTGACACCATGCATGAATTTCTGTGCCCGGATCGTCGCAATCTTTTCTCCCGCGAAAGTCCGGTGAGTAACCATGACCGGCAACGTCTCCGCCGGAAAATCGAGTAACTGTGCATCTACCACTTCCGGCCCGATCCAATCTTCTTCACCGATAACGAACTCCCGTCGTCCGCTCAATACTACTTCATCGCCCGGTTGGAGAATCATGTCAGGACTGACTTCCTTCACGACTCCCTGCTGGCGAACCCGTTCAACAAATAACCGTTTGTCTTTCCCGGTCAGATAGGTTTCCAGTTCGCTGACTTTTTTCCCTTTGCCAAACCACTTATTCGTGATTTTATAGGCACGGAACACCACGGGACGAAGGGCAGGAGAGAATCCCGGCTCATCTACTTCCGAAGTCCCCATTTGTGCTTCCAATGCTTTGCAATCCGCCTTTACCTTGTCCAGTCCACCCAGCATCTTCGGGCCTAGGGAAGCCAAGATCCATGCCGAGCCTGCCGTACCGAAAATATAAGTCACGGCGTAAGCCACCGGAATGGCATTGATATACGTAGCCTTCTGCGCTTCGCTGATACCCAACTGATTGATCGTGTCACTAGCCACACCGATAACGGCTGAAATAGTCTGTGACCCCGCCAGTAATCCGGCAGCTTCCCCCACATGATACCCCATGATTTTGGCCAGTATCCACGGGGCTATCAGGCTGACAATACACATTAGCACGGCGAATCCCACTTGTGGTAACCCATCTTTTTTCAGCCCGCGAAAGAATTGCGGGCCTACCTTATAGCCTACGGCAAATAAAAAGAGCAGAAAAAATACGGCTTTCATCGGGCCGTCTACGGTAATATTCAGTTGTCCTACCAATACCCCGACCAACAGGACACTGGTCACAGTACCTAAAGAAAACTTCCCGATTTTAAGCCTGCCCAACCAGAATCCCGCAAAGAGAGTGAGAAAAATGGCAAGCTCCGGGTGTACCCTTAGTTGATTAATAATCCATTCCATAATTAAGTTGTTGTTTAGGTTTATGTTACTTACAACAGTTATTGTGCGGAAAGAGTTTGTTACTCGACGCAGATTTGTTACTTTTGCATTTTCAAAATAAAACTAACCATATTCTATATGAAATCAGACATAGAAATTGCCCGCAGCATTGAGCTGAAGAAAGTAAAGCAAGTTGCTGAAAGTATCGGAATCCCCCGCGAGGAAGTAGAAAATTATGGTCGCTATATCGCAAAGATTCCCGAACAACTGATTGACGAGGAGAAAGTAAAGAAGAGTAACCTTATCCTGGTAACTGCCATTACAGCCACCAAAGCGGGTATCGGTAAAACTACAGTATCTATCGGTCTTGCCCTGGGACTCAATAAAATAGGAAAGAACGCTATTGTTGCCTTGCGCGAACCTTCTCTCGGCCCATGCTTCGGCATGAAGGGCGGAGCAGCCGGCGGCGGATACGCCCAAGTACTCCCGATGGACAAAATCAATCTCCACTTCACCGGTGATTTTCACGCCATCACCTCTGCGCACAACATGATTTCCGCCTTGTTGGACAATTATCTTTATCAGAACCAGGCGAAAGGTTTCGGACTGAAAGAAATCCTTTGGCGTCGGGTGCTCGATGTGAACGACCGTTCACTGCGCAGCATTGTCGTTGGGTTGGGGCCGAAATCGAATGGTATCACCCAAGAATCCGGTTTCGACATTACACCCGCTTCAGAGATTATGGCTATCCTCTGCCTTTCTAAAGACGTGAACGACCTCCGCCGCCGTATTGAAAATATCCTGCTCGGATTCACCTACGATGACAAACCTTTCACAGTTAAAGACCTGGGGGTGGCAGGAGCCATCACTGTATTGCTGAAAGATGCCATCCACCCCAACCTTGTTCAAACCACTGAAGGAACTGCCGCTTTCGTACACGGTGGCCCGTTTGCGAACATCGCTCACGGGTGCAACTCTATCCTGGCTACCAAACTGGCCATGTCTTTCGGCGACTACGTAATCACAGAAGCCGGATTCGGTGCCGACCTCGGTGCGGAAAAGTTCTATAATATCAAATGTCGTAAAAGCGGGCTTCAACCACGCCTGACAGTAATCGTTGCCACGGCGCAAGGACTGAAAATGCATGGCGGCGTCAGTCTCGACCGCATCAAGGAACCGAACATGGAAGGGCTGAAAGAAGGATTGCGCAATCTCGACAAGCACGTCCGTAATCTCCGCTCTTTCGGACAGACTGTGATTGTTGCTTTCAATAAGTTCGCTACCGATACGGATGAAGAAATGGAACTGCTTCGCGAGCATTGCGAACAACTGGGCGTAGGATTTGCCATCAACAACGCATTCAGTGAAGGCGGAGAGGGGGCAGTGGATATGGCACGCCTGGTAGTGGACACCATCGAAAACAAACCGTCTGAATCTCTGCGTTATACGTACAAAGAAGAAGACAGCATAGAGCAGAAGATTGAAAAGGTAGCTACTAATATCTACGGAGCAAGTGTCATCACTTACAGCAGCATTGCCCGCAACCGTATCAAGCTGATTGAGAAAATGGGAATTACACACTATCCGGTCTGCATCGCCAAGACGCAATACTCATTCTCTGCCGATCCTAAAATTTATGGTGCGGTGAATAACTTCGAATTCCATATCAAGGATATAGTTATCAATAACGGTGCGGAAATGATTGTGGCGATAGCAGGAGAAATCCTTCGTATGCCGGGACTTCCGAAAGAGCCGCAGGCATTGCATATCGACATTGTGGATGGAGAAATTGAAGGGCTGAGTTAACAACAGTTGAACCGCAAGGAAACCTTGCTCCAACGCTACGTTGGTAAATCCCCGTCTTTCCTTATAAATCAATAGGGAAAGACGGGGATGCTTGTATATAGAGTCCAGTGCGCTTTTTTATATCTCTTCTTGCACACTGTACGATTGAATTCATCTTTATCGAAGAGATATTTTTATATCCTTTTTGTAATAAGAAAAACGAATTTTCTGACAGATAGTTCGGAGAGCGGAGTTAATAAATACAAAAAAAGTCTGCCCTTTTCACAAAGAGCAGACCCATGAAAATTCACGAATCAGAATATGATAGCCGGCTAAAACTATCATATATAAAAATATTTTTAATAAGCAAAAAGAGGATATTTCTTCATTGTCTCGTTGACACGTGCACGTACCTGTGCAATAACCTCTTCGTTTTCTACGTTAGACAATACAGTCTCAATCATTTCAGCAATTTCGATCATCAAGTCTTCCTTAGCACCACGGGTAGTGATGGCAGGAGTACCCAAACGGATACCGGAAGTCTGGAAAGCCGAACGGCTGTCAAACGGAACCATATTCTTGTTAACGGTAATGTCAGCAGAAACCAATGCCTTTTCTGCCACTTTACCTGTCAGGTCAGGATATTTGCTACGCAGGTCTACCAGCATGGAGTGATTGTCAGTACCACCGGAAACGATGGTAAAACCACGGTCTACAAGAGCCTGTGCAAGTACAGCTGCATTTTTTTGTACCTGTTTAGCGTATTCCTTAAATTCAGGTTGCAGGATTTCGCCGAAAGCTACTGCCTTGGCAGCAATCACGTGTTCCAGCGGTCCGCCCTGGATACCGGGGAATACGGCAGAATCCAACAATTGAGACATCATTTTGATTTCACCTTTCGGAGTCTTCTTGCCCCACGGATTGGGGAAATCCTTACCCATCATGATGACACCACCACGAGGTCCGCGAAGTGTTTTATGTGTAGTAGAAGTGACGATATGTGCATATTTTACCGGGTTTTCGAGTACTCCGGCAGCAATCAGACCGGCAGGGTGAGCCATGTCGATCATCAGGATAGCGCCTACTTTGTCAGCGATTTCGCGCATGCGTTTGTAGTCCCATTCGCGTGAGTAAGCAGAACCACCGCCGATAATCATTTTCGGTTTCTCGCGCAGAGCGACTTCTTCCATCTGGTCGTAGTCAACGCGTCCTGTTTCCTGATTCAGGTTATATTCGCAAGGAGTATAGATAATCCCCGAAGTATTCACCAGTGAACCATGAGAAAGGTGTCCGCCGTGTGCAAGGTTCAATCCCATGAATTTGTCGCCCGGATTCAGGACAGCCAGGAAAACTGCTGCGTTGGCTTGCGCTCCTGAGTGCGGCTGTACGTTTGCCCATTCGGCTCCGAAGATTTCTTTCAGGCGGTCGATAGCGATTTGTTCGCTTTGGTCTACAACCTCACAACCACCATAATAGCGTTTGCCCGGATAACCTTCTGCGTACTTGTTGGTCAGACAAGAACCCATTGCCTGCATTACCTGGTCACTCACAAAGTTTTCTGATGCAATCAGCTCGATACCTTTCAGCTGACGTTGATGCTCTTTTTCGATGATGTCGAAAATTAAGTCGTCTCTTTTCATTCTTTTATAAGTAAGATTAAATTTCTAATTCGAGATACCTATTTTTAAGCGCACAAAGTTAATGAAAATAAATAAAGAATGAAGGAAGTGCAAGAAAAATGTTAGTAAAAAGCGGGATTTAATGATATTTTATTTCTAAAGGATGAATCCCAACGAAAAACTTAACGCGCTGTCGCGACGGCGGAAAGTGATGTTGCTGACTCCCGTACTACCGTCGGAATTGATATTATCATACACTATGGATTTGGAAATATTTCCCACCCCCTGCTCATAGCGGAAATCGAAGAAGATACGGGAAATATTGACGCCGACACCGATCACGGCACTGATATTGAACGGATACAACTTCTCGTGAATACCTTTCTGGTCGAAGTTCTTGAAAGTGATCTCATTCTTCTTCCCCCATAAATAGCGGAGCTTCGGGCCTGCAAAGATAGACATTCCATACGGTCCTTTCTTCACCACATTATACCCGTACAAGACAGGGAAGTCGATACTATGCAGTACAGACTGCACCGAAGCATAATCCGGCTCGATGGCAGGATGCTGCGATCCCAACTTGTCAAAAGTAATCTCGCATTTGGTCACATTGTACGATACTTCCGGCTGAATGAAGTGCTTCTTCATATTGATGCGCATAAAAAGGGCTCCGAAATAACCGATTTTATAGTTATTCTGCACCTCGTCAATCGTCACATCCTTAATCTTCAATTCAGATACCATGAACATGGACGAGTTGAATCCCGCCTTGATACCGAAATTTATTTTCTTCGTATTGGGGCGGTCTACTCTATCTGTGTTAAAGTTCTGCCCGAAAGCCATGCAGGCTACAGATAACGAACCGAAAAGAAAGATTTTGCGCAGCATATTCATGGCTATATCGTCCTTAGTTTATGTCTTTTTCTTTTCTACACTCCATCCGAACTTACCGATTTTCTCTCCCAAATCATAATACCCGCCATGTACATACACCAACGGATTAGCTTCCGCCAGTTCGAGTTTTCCGGTTTCGGGATTCAGGTTCCGGTCGTCGGCGCGTACATTCACCACATCTGCTATGAACATATCATGCGAACCGAGAGAAATAATTTCCTTCACACGACATTCGATACAAAGGGGAGACTCCTCAATCAGCGGTGCGCTGACCACAGTACATCGTCCCGGAGTAAGTTTCATCTCTTTGAATTTATGATAATCGCGTCCCGAACGAACCCCGCACCAGTCGGTGGCAAAAGCCATGTCTTTAGTTGTCAGGTTGATTACGAATTCCATATTCCGTTTGATAATCTCATAAGAATGTCGTTCCGGTCGTACGGATATATAGCACATGGGCGGGTTTGTGCAAATCGTACCCGTCCATGCCACAGTGATAATGTTATATTCACTTTCTTCTTTTCCGCAGCTGACTAGTACAGCCGGCAGCGGATAGATCATCGTTCCTGGTTTCCAGTCCTGTTTCAATTTGAATGAAGATTTAAAAATGAGGAATCAAAGAATTCAGAGGATGGTAATTTCCTCACGTTTCTGTTCTTTCTCGCAATAATGGCATTTTACGATGCAGTTATCCTTGTCTATCACGTGGAATAACGTAGCCATCGGCTCATTGTTCGTGATACATTTCGGATTGGCGCATTTCACGATTCCGCGAAGTTCGTCCGGCATCTTCACTTCCTTCTTTTCCACTACCTCGTAATCACGGATGATATTCAGTTTGACATGAGGCGCAACCACTGAAATACGGTTGATCTCCTCATCGCAGAAAAACTTATCCGCAATCTTGATGATACCTTTCTTGCCCAGTTTCTTGCTTTCGAGATTGAATCCGATAGTGATGTTGCTCGTCATATGTTCCACACCGAGCAGTTGTACTACGGTAAAGAGCTTTTCAGATGGAATATGGTCAATCACTGTCCCGTTCTCAAGGGCGGCTACTTGTAGTTCTTGTTTATTTTCGCTCATAATAAAATATCGTTTTTAACGTCATCTAATGTGATACCTAACACATCGCAAAGAATTGCTTCGCGGGCATACAAGCCGTTTTGTGCCTGTTGGAAGTAATACGCTTTCGGATTATCGTCCACGTCATATGCAATCTCGTTGACACGTGGCAGCGGGTGCAAAATGCGCAGGTTCGGACGGGTATTTTCCAGCATCTTGTTGCGGAGAATATACACGTTCTTCACCCGTTCGTATTCCATCAGGTCGGTGAAACGTTCGCGTTGCACACGGGTCATATACAGAATATCGGCATCAGCGATAATCTCTTCGGAGAAGTCCGTATGTTCAACGTATTTTATTTGGTGAGTCTTGCAATAGAGTTTGTATTCTTCCGGCATTTTCAGCTCTTCGGGAGCGATGAAATGGAAAGTAGGATTAAAGTGGCGCATCGCCATCAACAGTGAATGTACGGTACGTCCGTATTTCAAATCGCCTACCAGGAAAATATTCAGGTTCTCCAGCGTACCCTGAGTCTTGTAGATAGAGTAAAGGTCGAGCATGGTTTGCGACGGATGCTGGTTAGCTCCGTCTCCTGCATTGACAATAGGCACCGGAGCCACTTCGCTGGCATAGCGTGCCGCTCCTTCGAGATAGTGGCGCATGACGATAATGTCCGCATAATTGCTCACCATCATAATCGTGTCTTTAAGTGTTTCCCCCTTGGAAGAACTGGTAGCCTTGGGATCGGTGAATCCGATAACCCGGGCGCCGAGACGGTTGGCAGCTGTTTCAAAACTCAGGCGGGTGCGGGTGGAAGGCTCGAAGAACAGGGTTGCTACAACCTTTCCTTGCAATAACCGGCGGTTGGGGTTCATTTCAAACTGCTTCGCCATTTCGAGCATGTAGAGGATTTTTTCTTTAGAATGTTCGGCAATGGTTACTAAACTTCTGTTTTCCATTTTGTTATATTTTATGTGGATAGAACTTGTTTTACCGGAGTGTAAAGGTACGAAGAATTTGTGAAAAGCACAGATTTTTCGTACCTTTTTTATCAGCTTTTTATCATCCGGCTTGTTTCCGTCCGCCGGCTAACGCCGCAATGATATATTTCCCCGGCGCCCCGATTTTGTTCCAGGACGTATTGGAAAGCAGTTTCCACACCTGAGTACCTTTCCTGCCATAATCCGACAGCCGGAGAATCGTCTGCCTCTCTTTCGGATTCGTCACTTTGTGGCATTCCAGGCTTTCTATCAGCCCGGCTATGTTGTGCGTAGCCTGATTGTAGGCATACCCCGGAATTTCAAACGAAGCATCGCTTATTTCTTCTTCCTCAGGATTTAGTTTAGTTTGCTTTAGTTTAGTTTGTCCGGAAATGTCATCATTTTCCGGATTCACGTTCTCTTGAGTTGGAAAAATGTCTGCATTTTCTTTACCCGCATCCTCTTTCTGTTTCCCTTTTTTCTTTTTGTTTTCCAATATATAAGGTAATTGGGAGAAATCTATTTTTCGCCGCGTAGTTGCTTCGAACCACACTTCCTGAATTCGTTCCGAAGTCAGTACACCATATTTTTCGAACGTCTCCTTATGGAAAAATCCCTTCTCCAATAATAGTTCCATAACCTTTTCCATTATTTCCTCTTTTATCCCGCCACCTACTTTGCGGATGAAGATCAGGCTTTGTTCCTTTCCCCAGGAAATGTAATATCCTTCCTTATAAATTTTGCAAAGCAATCGCAGGACGATATAAGAAGCTAAAACTCCGAATTTGGCTTCCAGTAATTCCATAGTTTCTTCATCGAAAAAGTTTGCCGGTGTAGGGAAATAAGGTATCCCTTTGTTTATCATACTCATAGTTAAATATTTTTATTATAAATTATACGATTGCCTTCCATTCCATCAGGTTGCTGATTCTGAATCTTCTCCATCCGTTTTGTTCCTCACTCCAGTAGATTACAGACTCCTGTTTCACAGTGAACTTGAATTCACGATGAAAGAATTTTTCGTATCCTACCAATGTGCCTTTTTCCAAACAGAATGTTCCGTCCTGTTTCTGAAAAGCTATCATTACATTTCCATATAGCATGTGCTTTACCAGTTCCATACACTTCTGCACGATTCTTTCCGCACATATTTCCGAAATTCCTTTTTCGACGGCAATACGTTTCTTCCATACTGACATGTAGTCTTCAGACTTTTTTTTCTTACAATTTTTTCTCATTATATAAAAAGATTTAATTAAAATTACTCCTGTTTATTGCATAAACTTCTCCCTCTCGGGATAGTGACGGTATGCTGCAGATATAGCGTTACTATCCTCGTCTCATAGTGACGCCATCGCGACCGGATAGCGTCACTATTTTTTCTGGTAAAAGTTTACTGTTTTTCAGCCGGTTGTAAACGGCGGCAAAAGTAGAGCTTGCATCTCACCTGCACAATTATTTTTGTAAAAACTTATTAGAGCCTTTCTCTTTAGCCTGTCTTTCCTTTTCTTCCCGCTGTTCCCGGAGAGTTCCTCTGATTACGGATAACTCTGTTTCTATACTGCTGACTTCCATTAACTTATACCCACCTTGCTTTGGGACGTACAAGTGCTCTTTTTCATGGATGTGTTTGGCTAAATCTTTTAGTTTTTTGGAGTACTTCATATGGACATCTCCCTTGTCAAATTTTTGCAGATATACCGTGAAAAGTGCCGTTTCATCTCCGGTCAGTCCGCCTCTTTTTTCCAGTTCTTCCTCACTGATAATTTCCGCTTTCTTACATCTGCCGCCACTCTTTTTCCGATTTTGGGCATTGTTTTTTACTCGTGTTTTCGCTTCTCTTTTGGGTGTCTTTTTACTAGCCATAATTTGCTAATTTTTACTTTAGTTAAAAGTATTAAATATTAGAACATACTTTGGCAAGTGTGCGATAAAGCTGCGAAAAGATTCGTTTTTTTGCCGCTTGCCAAATGGTATATATATAAAATAACTAGTGATGCAAATGACAAGTAAAAATGGATTTAGCCGGTGTGGGGAACTCTACATCGGTCGTTTGCGAGAGGAGGGGCGCCATTCCACGGCGCATGTTTACAAGAATGCCCTTTTTTCTTTCAGCAAGTTCTGCGGCATATCCAATATGTCGTTCAGGCAGATCACCCGTGGCCGTTTACGATGCTACGGGCAGTATCTTTACGAGTGTGGCTTGAAGCCCAATACGATTTCTACGTATATGCGTATGCTTCGTAGCATTTACAATCGGGGAGTGGAAGCGGGGAATGCCCCTTATGTGCCCCGACTGTTCGGTGATGTCTATACGGGCGTGGATGTCCGTCAGAAAAAAGCCTTGCCTGCTGCCGAACTTCACAAGCTCTTGTATGAAGACCCGAAGTCGGAGCGTTTACGTCGTACGCAAGCCATTGCCACCCTGATGTTCCAGTTTTGCGGAATGTCGTTCGCTGACTTGGCTCATCTGGAGAAATCGGCTTTGGAAAGCAATGTGCTGCGTTATAACCGTGTCAAGACCAAGACTCCCATGAGCGTGGAGGTGTTGGACAGCGCAAGGGAGATGATTGAGCAACTACGGAACAAGCAGGATTCTTTGCCCGATTGCCCGGATTATCTGTTTGATATTCTCCGTGGTGACAAGAGACGGAAAGATGAGCGTGCTTTCCGGGAATATCAGTCCGCTCTCCGCCGGTTTAATAGTAATTTAAAGGATTTGGCAAGGGCGTTGCATCTGAAATCTCCGGTTTCTTCCTATACGCTTCGTCATTCCTGGGCTACTACCGCCAAATACCGGGGAGTCTCAATTGAAATGATTAGTGAATCATTAGGACACAAATCTATAAAAACCACACAAATCTATTTGAAAGGCTTCGGGCTTGAAGAACGTACAAAGGTAAATAAAGGGAATTTATCTTACGTAATGAACTACTGCGCAGGCAGGTGATTTTAGTGTAATGTATTGGTAACCAGTGATAATAAACGCCCGTTACTTCTTAGGTAACGGATTTAAATTTGACGCAAAGATAGACAAAAACATAAATAGCATACAAATATTTCTTCACTTTTTTTAGTTTTATCTGAAACATAGGGCAAAAAACTATCCGAACATGAAATAAGTCTATTTTCATGTTCAATCATTTTTATTGCCTAATCCAAAGAGCCTTTTCGTTGATTATTAGGCAATTCCTTTTTTTCTCCCCTGTCAATGTGTGTAATTTCCTTTTTCATTGTTGCATGTGATTTATCCGTTACCTAAGAAGTAACGGACAAATATGGGGTAAAAAAACATGATTTTAACAAAGAGAAAATCAGTAATTGCTGGGCCTAGTAATGGGACAGGGGAAGGCGTAGCACACTCTAAACGCTGGTATGTAGCTTTGGTTCGCATGCATCACGAAAAGAAAGTCTCGGAACGTTTGTCTAAAATGGGGATTGAAAATTTTGTTCCGGTTCAACAGGAGGTTCACCAGTGGAGTGACCGCCGTAAGATGGTCGAATCAGTGTTGCTTCCAATGATGGTGTTTGTGCATGCCGATGCAAAAGAACGCAAAGAGGTTCTTTCCTTTTCTACAGTAAGTCGGTATATGGTAATGCGTGGTGAGAGCAGTCCGACTGTCATTCCTGATGAGCAGATGGCTCGTTTCCGTTTTATGCTTGATTATTCAGAAGAAGCAATCTGTATGAACAGTGCTCCTTTGGCACGTGGTGAGAAGGTTCGCGTCATCAAAGGCCCTTTGATGGGACTTGTGGGTGAACTTGTTACGGTAGACGGTAGAAGTAAGATTGCCGTCCGGCTTAATATGCTTGGATGTGCCTGTGCTGACATGCCGGTAGGTTATGTAGAGCCGGTGAGGGCTTGATTTTAATTTCTGGTTGTATCTCTGATACGCAATTTTATTCGTTTATACTATAATGGAAAAAACATTAAGGGGTATAGCTCAATACGCTCGTAAGAACTATTTGAGTTATTGGATCATTTTGGGTATTGATACGGTGGTATCTGTCTTATGTTCATTGGTCGCTTATGCTGTCATTCATTATATGGCGCATGTTCCGATGAGCGACTGGATGCTTTGTCAGTTTGTCGGCGTTTCTTTGTCGGCAAGTGTTGCCGGAGCCTTATTGTTTCACACCTATCGCAATACCATCCGTTTTTCTCAGGCACGCGAGCTTTGGCGTATCATGTGCGCTGTATTATTCAAGATAGGATGTTTGTCCGTGATTTCTTTCTGGATTATATCCGACACACAGCTACTTGATAATTATAAAGTCTCCTACCTTCTGTTTGACGGTTTGTTGACGCTGGCTGCGCTGACGGTCTTTCGTGTTTCACTTATCATCACTTACGATTTTTTGTTGGATTGGGTAAATAAGAAGAATACACGTATCCTTATTTATGGTGTTGACGAGGAGAGTGTAGCCTTGAAGTTGCGTCTCCGTGACAGTGCACATTATAAGGTTGCAGGCTTTTATGTCTATGGCAAAAACAACAGCCGTCGCCACTTGGCGGATCTTCCTATTTATTATTTTGAAAATGAAGCGGATGTTGACTATATAATACGTAAGCGTGGTATTAAGGGTATTCTTTTTGCCCGTTATGAGGATACCCGTCTGGAGGAAAACCGTCTTTTGGAATATTGTAAAAGCAATGCTCTTAAAACTCTGATTGCTCCCACTATTAGTGAGGCGGATTCCGACGGTAATTTCCATCAGTGGATACGTCCCATTAAGATTGAAGACTTGCTGGGTCGTGCTGAAATAAATATCAATCTTCGTCAGGTCGCCGAAGAATTCCGGGGCAAGGTTGTGTTAGTAACAGGTGCGGCTGGTAGTATCGGTAGTGAACTTTGCCGTCAGCTTGTACAGATGGGTATTCAGAAACTCATTATGTTTGACTCTGCCGAGACTCCTTTGCATAATGTCCGTCTTGAATTTGAGAAAAAATATCCTACCATAGATTTTATTCCGGTGATTGGCGATGTGCGTGTGAAAGAACGTGTACGTATGGTATTCGATCTCTATCATCCTCAAATTGTCTTTCATGCCGCCGCTTATAAACACGTGCCTTTGATGGAGGAAAATCCCTGCGAAGCTGTTCTGGTGAATGTCACAGGTTCCCGTCAGGTAGCTGATATGGCTGTGGAGTATGGTGCTGAAAAAATGATCATGGTCTCTACCGATAAAGCCGTGAATCCTACCAATGTGATGGGCTGTTCCAAACGTCTGGCGGAGATCTATGTACAGAGTTTAGGCTGTGCCATCCGTGAGGGAAAAGTGAAAGGCCATACCAAATTCATCACTACCCGTTTCGGTAATGTATTGGGTAGTAACGGTTCAGTTATTCCTCGCTTTAGAGAACAGATAGAGAATGGTGGTCCTGTCACTGTTACTCATCCTGATATCATCCGTTTCTTTATGACTATTCCTGAGGCTTGCCGTTTGGTAATGGAAGCTGCTACGATGGGAGAGGGTAATGAGATTTTTGTCTTTGAGATGGGTAAGGCCGTGAAGATTGTGGACTTGGCTACCCGTATGATTGAACTGGCGGGTTATCGTCCAGGAGAGGATATCAAGATTGAATTTACCGGTTTACGTCCTGGTGAGAAGCTTTATGAAGAAGTTTTGAGTGATAAGGAAAATACGCTTCCGACCGAGAATAAGAAGATTATGATAGCTAAAGTCCGTCGTTATGAATATGCCGATATTCTTGATACTTATGCGGAGTTTGAGAAGTTGTCGCGTACGGTTAAGATAATGGATACGGTCAGATTAATGAAGAAAGTTGTGCCTGAATTCAAATCGAAGAATTCTCCGCGGTTTGAGGTGTTGGATAAAGAATAATAAACTAGAAATATATCTATGAATACATCATTTTGTATTGCTACAAGTATGCAGAAAAAAGTCGGTGGAATACTTTCCTGCCTGTTTGTACTCTTTCTGCTTACTTCCTGCCAGTCATACAAGAAAGTCCCCTATCTGCAGGACTCTGAAGTTGTGGGACAGGTTGCCCAACAGGAAACTCTGTATGATGCCAGAATAATGCCTAAGGATCAGCTTACTGTTGTGGTGTCATGTACGAACCCTGAATTGGCAGCTCCTTTCAACCTGACCACAATTGGTTCTGCCGGTCTGACTACCGAAAACTCACAGAGTGCTTCCCAATCCTCCCAACAGACTTATCTGGTAGATAATGAGGGTAATATTAATTTCCCTGTATTGGGGATATTGAAAGTTGGGGGACTGACCAAAAAGGAGGTGGAGCAAATGATAGTGGAGAAACTGAAGCCTTACATCAAAGAGACTCCGATTGTTACTGCCCGTATGGTTAATTATAAAATCTCCGTATTAGGTGAAGTTGCCCGTCCCGGTACATTTACTGTTAGTAATGAGAAAGTGAATCTGTTGGAGGCCTTGGCCATGGCGGGTGATATGACCATTTACGGAATCCGTGACAATGTTAAATTGATTCGTGAAGGTGCTGACGGCAAACAACAGATTATAACATTGGATTTGAATAAGGCCGAAACTCTTCTTTCTCCTTACTATTGGTTGCAGCAGAATGATATTGTATATGTGACTCCGAATAAGGCCAAGGCTCGTAATTCAGATATCAGTAACAGTACAAGCCTTTGGTTCTCTGCAACTTCTATTCTAGTGTCATTGGCAAGTATATTAGTAACGATTTTAAGAAAATAACATCGTATGGTTGAGGAAAGAAAGGAAAGAACGGGGGCACAATCCGAAGAACAGATCAATATTCAGGAAATCCTTTTCCGTTATTTGATTCATTGGCCATGGTTTGTGGTTTCGGTAATAATTTGTGTTGTTTTGGCATGGGGATATTTACGTCTGACAACACCTGTATATGATATTTCCGCTACTGTCTTGATCAAGGATGAGAAGAAAGGTGGCGGTGCGAATATGTCTTCCGAACTGGAAAAAATGGGGCTAAATGGCTTTGTCTCTTCATCAAGTAATATAGAGAATGAAATTGAAGTTCTGAGTTCCAGGACATTGGCAAGGGAGGTGGTCAACTCTTTGGGATTGTTCGTGACTTATATGGATGAAGACAGGTTTCCTAAAAGGGAATTGTATCGTACTTCCCCAGTTTTGGTAAGCCTGACTCCACAGGAAGCAGACAAACTTCCTCATACAATGGAGGTGGGTATGTCTTTGCAATCTTCCGGTGTGATGGATGTACAGATTAGGGTTGGAAAAAAGGAGTACCGAAAACGTTTTGAGAAATTGCCTGCCGTATTTCCGACCGATGAAGGTACAATCGCTTTTTTTACGAACAACGATACCCTATTATCATCAGTCCGTCCGGAGAGTGTTACAAAAGAATGCCATATCACAGCTTATATCAATAGACCTTTTTCTGTAGCGAAAGAATATGCAGATTTCCTGTCAATAGCTCCTACCTCAAAGGCGACTTCTGTAGTGACCGTTTCACTTAAAAATTCCAATACCCGACGTGGCAAGGATTATATAGATAAGTTACTTGAGATGTATAATATCAATGCCAATAATGACAAGAATGAGGTGGCTCAGAAAACAGCAGAATTTATTGACGAGCGTATTGGTATCATCTCAAAGGAATTGGGCAGTACGGAACAGGATTTGGAGAATTTCAAGCGTAGTGCAGGTATTACGGATTTGAGTAGTGAAGCCCAGATAGCCTTGACCGGCAATGCGGAATATGAGAAGAAACGTGTGGAGAATCAGACTCAGATTAATCTTGTCACGGACCTGCAAAGATATCTGCAAGGTACTGAATATGAGGTGTTGCCTGCAAATGTCGGTTTACAGGATGCTGGTGTAGCAGGTGCAATTGACCGGTATAATGAAATGGTGGCTGAGCGTAACCGTCTGTTACGTACATCAACGGAAAGTAATCCGGCAATTGTAAATCTTAATGCCAGTATCCGTGCGATGCGTGGTAATATACAAACCACCTTGGATGCAACGCTGAAAGGTCTTGAGATCACTAGGGCTGATTTGGCCCGTGAAGCGAGTCGTTATTCCCGTCGTATTAGTGACGCTCCTACCCAGGAACGACAATTTGTTAGTATTGCTCGCCAACAGGAAATCAAGTCCGGCTTGTACTTGATGCTGCTTCAAAAGCGTGAGGAGAATGCCATTGTTTTGGCCGCTATAGCCAATAACGCCAAGATTATTGACGAGGCACAGGCAGACGGTGCTCCGATTTCCCCAAAGCGGATGACGATTTATTTGGCGGCTCTGGTATTTGGAATTGGTATTCCGGTAGGTATCATTTATCTGATTAGTTTGACCAAATTTAAAATAGAAGGTCGTGCTGATGTTGAAAAATTGACTTCGCTCCCTGTTATCGGTGACATTCCATTGGCAGATGAAAAGACAGGGGCTATTGCCGTATTTGAGAATCAGAACAATCTTATGAGCGAGACTTTCCGTAATGTCCGTACCAATCTTCAGTTCATGCTTGAAAATGGTAAGAATGTAATTTTGGTTACTTCTACTATTAGTGGTGAGGGTAAGTCCTTTATATCCGCCAATTTGGCTATCAGTCTTTCCTTGTTAGGCAAGAAAGTTGTAATAGTTGGTCTTGATATTCGTAAACCGGGCTTGAACAAGGTCTTCAACATACCTAAGAAAGAGCATGGTATTACTCAATTCTTGACAAATCCTACTATAAATCTGATGGATTTGGTGCAGCCTTCTGATATAAACAGAAATTTATATATTCTTCCTGGTGGTACAGTTCCTCCTAATCCGACAGAGTTGTTGGCTCGTAACGGTTTAGAAAAAGCTATTGAAACACTGAAGCAGAATTTTGACTATGTGGTACTGGATACTGCTCCTGTAGGTATGGTGACAGATACTTTGCTAATAGGCCGTGTAGCGGACTTATCCGTTTATGTATGTCGTGCTGATTACACCCGTAAGGCTGAGTTTACTTTGATCAATGAACTCGCTGAAAATAATAAATTGCCTAATCTCTGTATTGCCATCAATGGTTTGGATCTTCAGAAGAAGAAATACGGCTATTACTATGGCTATGGTAAATATGGCAAGTATTATGGCTATGGTAAACGTTATGGTTATGGCTACGGGTATGGGGAACATAAGTCAAGTAAAAAGTAAATATCTCATTTTTTAATAATCTGCTAGAGAAGGTAATTTGCCTTTTTGCATTAAAAGTAATATTGGGAGTAGGTGGTAATATCGTCTTGTAAACAATATACTGAAGCCGAATATTAAAAACGAGTAATTATTTTATAGTAGCTCTAATAAAAAGGATATATTTATAGATAGAGTTGTGTTACATGTTTATTTTTCATATTACTATCTTTTTTATTTTGAACGGACATCATTTTTTTAAGTCTTTTTGCAATATATGTCAGAACTACAAATAAGTAATTCGCAATCAAACAATAGGCGGATAGCGAAGAATACTGTTTTACTTTATTTTCGTACACTTTTTATCATGATGATTACACTATACACTAGTCGTGTCATCTTGAATCAACTCGGAGTGGAAGACTATGGTATATATAATGTTGTAGGCGGTGTAGTTGCAATGTTTTCAGTAATATCTGCTGCTCTCTCTTCTGCTATTAGTCGCTTTATTACTTTTGAATTAGGCAGAGGTGATACATATAGGTTGAGCACTATCTTTTCTACGAGCATCAATATTCAGGTGGGAATATCTCTTATCGTTTTGTTCCTTGGCGAAATTATAGGTGTATATTTTCTTAATTGTAAGATGTCCATTCCTCTTGAACGAATTAGTGCAGCTAATTGGGTCTTTCAATGCTCGCTTATCACCTTTTGTATTAATTTGGTTAGTGTTCCTTATAATGCTTGTATTATTGCTCATGAGCGGATGTCTGCGTTTGCTTATATCAGCATTCTTGAAGCAGCTTTGAAACTAGTTATTTGCTACATGCTTATTATTTCGCCATGGGATAAGCTTATCTTCTATTCAGTTCTGATAGTTGCGGTATCTGTCATTATTCGTTTTACTTATAGCATTTATTGTAATATCTATTTTGAAGAGAGTCATTACAAATGGAAGTATGATAAGGCAATTTTACGAGAAATGACAAGTTTTGCTGGTTGGAATTTCTTTACGAATGTAGTATATGTTTTCAACACTCAAGGTGTCAGCCTACTTATAAATATTTTTTTTGGTGTTACACTAAATGCCACTCGAGGAATAGCTTCGCAAGTTGAAAGCGCAGTAATGCAGTTTGTTAACAACTTCACCACTGCTATTAATCCACAGATTACCAAGTGTTATGCAGCTGGTGAGAAAGAACAGATGTTTACCCTCATTTGCCGTGGAGCTAAGTTTTCATATTTGCTCCTTCTAATATTTGCACTTCCTCTTATGATTGAGACTGAATACATTCTTATTTTATGGCTTAAGATTGTGCCAGAACTGACTGTCATTTTCGTTCGTCTTACACTGATAAGCGTAATGGTTAATATACTTGGGAATAGTTGCTATACTGCTTGTATGGCAACAGGAAATATCAAACGATATGTGATATGGGTTACATTTGTGGGTTTACTTGTTTTTCCTTTTACTTGGATTGCTTATGCTTGTGATTTATCGGCGGAGAGTGCTTATATTATTTATATCTTGGTTTATGTGGGCGTGGATATTACTCGTCTTTACATCATGAAAGGGTTGCTTCATTTTCCAATAATAATATTTGTAAAGAATGTCTTGTGTCCTATTACTTTTACTACAATTATCGGAGTTATTCTCCCTGTGCTTGTGGTAATGCATATGCAATCGTCATTCTTTCGTATGATTGTCTCTTGTTTGGTTAGTTTTATTTCTGTAGGATTAGCTGCTTGTTATATCGGTTTAACCAAACATGAGCGTGAAATGACATTTGGGAAAGTCTGGGCAAAAATAAAAAAAAGGATAATATGTCAGTAGTAAATAAACTGAAGTACATGGTTTCTTTTCTTCTCCATGGTAACCCCAAAAAGACTATAGCCAACATCAGCTATCTTCACCCTAATCACCAGTTGCAAGGTAAGAAGATTATTATTACTGGTGGTGGCAGGGGACTTGGTTTTGCTATGGCAAAGAAGTTCAAGGCCGAGGGGGCAGTGGTGCTGATTGCAGGAAGAAACGAAGGTATATTAAAGGCAAGTGCCGAAGAAATTGGTTGCAAATATCTTTATCTTGATGTGCAAAATGTCGATTCATTCAAATCTTTCATAGATGAAGCGGACAAACAGCTTGGTGGTGTCAATTGTATCGTAAATAATGCAGGAATTTCTCTTCATGAAAATGGTTTCCTTGATGTTTCTTTAAAACAGTTTGACTCTCAGTTTGACACAAATCTTAAAGGAGCTTTTTTCTTGACTCAATGCTTTATCAATAAATCTAGGGAAAATAAAACAGAAGGTACCAAAAATATACTTTTCACTTCTTCAGAGACTAGTATTACAGTTGATGAACGTCCGTACGGATTAACAAAAGCTGCGCTTAATAGTCTTGTCCAAGGACTTGCTTATCGTTATGTGAATGAAGGTTATCGTATTAATGCTGTTGCTCCTGGAGTTACAGTATCTGATATGGTGGGAGCTGGAACTGATGGAAATCTCACCTGTAATTATAACATTACAGACCGTTACTACTTGCCTGAAGAAGTGGCAGAAGTTGCTTGTTTTCTTCTCAGTGATGCTTCTAATTGTCTCAATGGGCAGATACTTGTTTGTAATGAAGGAAAAACGCTTAATGCTCGATGGAAATAATGATATAATAATGAAAAAGAAATACTATACCAACGAACGGAATGTGCAGATAGTCATAGCATTACTTAAAGCTTACAACATTCGAAAAGTGATTGCGTCTCCAGGTACTACCAACATGACATTTATCGGTAGTATTCAGAATGATCCCTTCTTTGAAATTTATTCATCAGTTGATGAACGTAGTGCTGCTTATATCGCTTGTGGACTTGCAGCAGAAAGTGGTGAACCTGTAGTAATTAGTTGTACAGGGGCAACTGCATCCCGAAACTATATGCCGGGACTCACAG
Source organism: Bacteroides congonensis (assembly GCF_900130125.1). GTDB lineage: Bacteria > Bacteroidota > Bacteroidia > Bacteroidales > Bacteroidaceae > Bacteroides > Bacteroides congonensis. Next base: position 574,126 of record NZ_FQXY01000009.1, on the reverse strand, counting down.
AGGCTTATTATCGCAAGTTGCCCATATTAGCTATCACTTCGCACCGTGGGGATGCTTCCATTGGACATCTGGTAGATCAGCAGATTGATCGCCGCAACATACCTAATGATATTGCGATGACTAGTGTAACAGTTCCTCTTGTTAAAGAAATTGCTGATGGATGTTATTGTATGAATGAGGCTATCAAAGCTATTCTTGCCCTTCGTCAGCACGGTGGTGGACCTGCTCATATAAATATGCATACGGGGTATTCACTGGATTTTTCAGTTAAAGAATTACCAATTGTACGTAAAATTGAACTACATACTGCTTTTGATAAACTTCCCGAGCTTCAGGAAGGTAAGCGTGTGGCTATTTTTATTGGTGCTCATAAACCTTTTACAGTAGAAGAGACAAATGCCATTGACCACTTTTGTGAAGCGCACGATGCAGTTGTTTTTTGCGATCATACTAGTGGCTATCGTGGTAGGTTCGAGACTCATTTCTCTCTCTTTTTCACACAGGATAATTATCGTTCGCCTTTTTTGAGTGCAGATATCCTAATTCATCTTGGTGAAGTTTCAGGAGATTTGGCACGCATGAGTATCGGTGGGGTATGGCGAGTTAGTGAGGATGGAATTCTTCGCAATACTTTCGGTTGTCTTACTCATATTTTTGAGATGCCAGAGAGTTATTTCTTCGAGGTATATACTCCAGAGAATTACACACCTCGTACAAATTTTTATGATGCATGTCAGCAGGAACTTAAGGGAGCATTAGCTAAACTTCCTGAACTCCCTTTTAGTAATGTATGGATGGCTCAACAGATTCATGACGGATTACCGGAGAATAGTTATTTTCATATGGGGATTTACAATTCTCTTCGTAGTTACAACTTTTTCTCTCTTCCAAAGTCGGTTATATCTTCATGTAATGTTGGGGGATTCGGTATTGACGGTGGTGTGTCAACCCTTGTGGGGGCTTCTTTAGCCCATCCTGACAAGTTACATATCGGTATTTTTGGTGATCTTGCTTTTTTCTATGATATGAATGTTTGTGGCAATCGTCATGTTAGTAATAATGTTCGTATTTTACTTATCAATAATGGTAAGGGTAACGAGTTTAGAAATTATGGTCATTATTGTTCCATTTTGGGAGAAGATGCCGATAAATATGTAGCGGCCGCTGGGCATTATGGACAGAAATCGTCAGTTCTTGTTAAGCATTATGCAGAAGATTTGGGTTATGAGTATTATCAGGCAAGTACCAAAGAGGAGTTCCTTCTAAATGTCGATAAGTTCTTGAATCCAATTATTGGTGACAAGCCAGTCATTTTTGAAGTATTTACTACTACTGAGGGTGAGAGTGATGCTATCCAGATTATGCGCACTTATCTCAATGATTATAAGATAATCATCAAGAATAAGATTATAGGAACTGTACGTATGGTTCTTGGAAAAAATGGAATAGAGACAGTCAGGAAATTGTTAGGTAAATATTGAATATGAGAATAGGGATTCTTACTCAGCCACTCTATTGTAACTATGGTGGTCTTCTCCAATGTTATGCGCTTCAGCATACTTTGCAACGTATGGGACATGAAGCTATTGTTGTACGGCGTGAATGGAACAGGCAGTATAGTTTTAAAGGGGCTTGCATCTATTACGTTAAGCATATAGTGAAGATGCTGATGGGTAAACGTGAGTCTTGGCATTATTATGTGGCTCAGGAGAAGCGTGATTATATAGCTCAGAATACATATAAGTTTATAAATAAGCATATAATTCCTTACTCTAATTATTGTTATTCTACGGAAGAATTGAGAAACGAGGTAGAACGGCTGCAGTTGGATGCTATCATTGTAGGTAGTGACCAAGTATGGCGTCCTCATTACTCTCCTTGTCAGCCCAATTATTTCCTAGATTTTCTCCCTCTGGATAGCCGTATTAAGCGTATCAGTTATGCTGCTTCTTTTGGTGGTGATGATTGGTTGTTTTCTCCAGAACTAACTGTTCAATGTAGCAAACTTCTTAAACGTTTTGATGCTGTTTCCGTACGTGAGCAGTCAGCCATAGGGCTTTGTAAAAAGTATTTCAATGTGAATGCTGTACAAGTTCTTGATCCTACAATGTTGCTTGAATCAGTGGATTATAAGGTAATTATAGGTTCATGCTCAAAAGACAGAGGTAGTCTCTTTTGTTATATATTAGACAGAACAGAAGAAAAAAATAATATAATTAAGAAAATAGCGGAAAGGGTAGGGAAGAAACCATTTGAATCAATGCCTGAGTTACCGGATGAGGTTTATAATCTCTATGGTAAGATAGATAAATGTATTTATCCTCCTGTTGAGGATTGGGTATCAGCTTTCATGGAGGCTGATATGGTTGTTACTGATTCATTTCATGGGACTGTTTTTAGTATCATTTTCAATAAACCTTTTTGGGTGGTAGGTAACGAAAGTCGTGGAATGGCACGTTTTCAGAGTCTTTTGTCTATGTATGGATTGGAAGATAGATTGATTACTGCCAAATCATTGCAGGAGATTGACTTTAATACAACCATTAAATGGGACAGTGTCAATGAGAAGAGAAGAATGTTACAGGTGAAATCAAAAGAGTTTATCACAAAAGCATTATTATGAGTACGATAACTTTCGGTCGTGATAAGACACAAATACTTAAAGGTATTGCTCTATTATTGATGCTTATTCACCATACGAGTAATCCTTCGTATTGGTCGGAGAGAGGGACGTCATTGTATTCTTATTTTGAACATCAAGTAGCATCAACAAAAATGTGTGTGTATATTTTTGCTTTTCTTGTTGGCTATGGTTTCTTTTGTTCAAAGAACAAGACATTGAAATATAGCTTCAAGCGCATACTCCTGTTGATAGTACCCTTTTGGACGATGCTATTTTGTATGTTTGTTCCTGCTGCATACGCATCTGGTGAATTTTATGATGTATTGGACTGTAATGCAATAGGGAGTAAAAATGGTATTGTAGAGTTGTTCTACAATATGTTTGGTTTCGTGGAGACGCTCAATTGGTATAGTTGGTTCGTTGGCTTCTATTGCTTTAGCATGTTGCTTATGCCTGCACTACATAAGTTTTTTCAGAAGTTCCAGTGTTTTGGATGGTTGATTGCTATTATAGTATTCTACATACTTGCTGTAGGCATTCACTCCATTCGTGATTGGGATACTATGCCTATCGTTCACATGATGTTCATAACTTGTACGCTCATACCTCTGATTATAGTGGGCTATATGTGTGCGATGTGGAATGTGCAAGGCAAGATCCCTACATGGTTTGAGGGTAGGGAGCATATACCATTGGCATTGCTTACTATTGCAGCAGTATTGGTGGTAAATGCTCTCAAGATCCAGACCGCAGGCTTCTGCATACAGGCATTCTATACTCCACTGCTCATCTTTGCTGTTGTTGGCATTTTTAATAGCGTCAATGTGAAGTGGTTGAGCAAGGGATTGATGCAAGTTGGCGACCTCTCGATGTATATGTGGTTCTTCCATGCCATCTTCTTTACTGAGACGGTTAACCTCTATACTAAGCAATTGGTCTTCAGTTCTATACATAGCTACTTATACACTCTCTTCATGACCTTTGTACTCACCTACATCGGTTCGTGGATAATTAAGAAAATTATTTCACCTATATTGAATGTGATTAAATGAAATTTAATATTGTATTCTAGTTTCCTGTGCATGAGAAGTTTGAGGTAATTATAGATTGATTGTTAGATATTACTACTTCTAATCGGAATTGTGCAGTTGTTTTACTCATTCAGGTGAAATGATAAAGATATTCAAAGACAAATTTGGTAAATAATAAACAATATGAGACGTCTACACATTGTTATGCCTATGGCTGGCGAGGGCTCTCGTTTTGCCAATGCGGGCTGGACCACTCCGAAACCCCTCATCGAGCTTAACGGTCAGCCTCTGTTTAAACGTGCTATCAGTAGTGTGGTTGCTGAGGGTATTGAGATGAAGTATAGCTTCATCGTGCGTCAAGAACACATCGATAAGTATGGTATCGATGCAGGTATCAAATTATTCCTGCCTAAGGCTAATATCTTCTCAGTGATGAAGACTACCCGTGGAGCTGTTGAGAGCTGTCTGATTGCAGAGAGTGCTATTGCAGATGATGATGCCGTCATCGTGATGGATTGTGATTTGGAGTTCAGGAGTGTGAAGTTTATCGAGATCATTAAACAGATCCTTTCTCTGTCGATGGAGGAAGCTAACGGTGGTGCTCTTGTCAGTTTCGAGTCCGAGCAGCCTAAGTACAGTTATGCAGAGGTAGGTGAGGACGGTTACGTAATACGTACAGCCGAGAAAGAGGTCATCTCCAATCACGCCCTTTGTGGTGCTTACCTCTTTTCTACAGGTAAGCGTTTCAAGGAGATCGCACATCAGTTGCTCAATGAAGCTGAGTTCAAAAAGACCGAGTACTACGTGAGCCTGCTATATAACTATATGCTGGCAGCAGGGGAACGCGTTCGGCTCGCACCTATGGAAGAATATTACTCATACGGAACCCCCGAAGAACTGCAAAGATATTTGTTATGATTAAGGCAATAATTACAGATTTTGATGGCACACTGGTCGATACTTTTGAGGCTAATTTTCGCGCTTATCAAGAAGCGTTTGCCAGTATAGGCGAAACGCTTACTCCAGAGCGCTATCGTGAGTGTTTCGGATATCGCTTTGAGCACTTTATGTTAGAAATTGGTATCAATGATGTAGCAAAAGTAAATGCAATCAAAAAGGCGAAGAAAGAAGCTTATCCTAAGTATTTTGACAGTCTTCGTCCTAATAAGGTGCTAATCTCATTGATCGAGACTTTCAAAGTAATGGGAGCAAAGACGGCAATAGCCTCAACAGCTCGCAAGGAGAATCTCATGAATGCAGCTACATTCCTTGGAGTTGATAAACATTTTGATTTGATTTTTGCAGGAGTGGATGTAAAGGAAGGTAAACCATCACCGGAGATTTATCTTAAAGCGATGGAAACTCTTGGTGTCAAACCTGAAGAAACTTTGATATTTGAAGACAGTCAAGTTGGTATTGATGCAGCAAAGGGTTCAGGAGCGCAATGTATGGTAGTCTCGGAGAAACAGTTTTTGTGATTTGAAATATTTTAAGAAATGATAATAAGTATTTCAAAAGACAAGACAACTGTTTTGAAGGGAATAGCAATTGTTTTCATGATACTCCATCATTGTTTGATTAAGGAGTTTTATGCTGAACCGCCAGCTTTATTGTCAACTTTCCCGGCTCTTAGAATGCAGATTGGCATGAAGATATGTGTCGGTATCTACACTTTCATAATCGGTTATGGATTTTGGTATTGTCAGTCATATAGTCCGAAGTATGTATGGGAGCATATTTGGAAATTGTTGAAGCAATATTGGATAGTGCTTTTCTTGATGATTGTTCCAATTTCTATATGTGGAGGATATTTTATAGGGGGTAAATTGTTGATATACAATATGTTTGGTCTTCAGTGTCAATACAATTTGGGTAATTGGTATATTTATTTTTACGGCTATGCATTATTGGTGTTACCATTACTGAAGCGTGGGATGCTGCACGATGGAATATGGCGATTGATAGTTGCAATTGTGGTATTTGGAGGGTTAGCAACATTATTCAGTTCAAGCAGCATTCTTTCAAACTGTTTTAGATATTCACAAGTACTTGCAGTTGGTTTATATTGTGCAAAGACTCAAGTGCTCTCAAGATGGAGCAAAAAGATAACTTTAAAATATGTGTGGATAGTTTTGGGGCTACTTGCTGTTGTATTTCGTTGTGGCATTAGTGGTATCAAAGGTTTTACAACGGACACCCTTGCTGTTCCTTTGGTGGTAATTACTATATGTTTTCTTTTCCAAGGAAAAGAAAATACCTGTACATTCAGAATATTGACTCAGTTGGGTAAATGCTCAACCTATATGTGGTTTATCCATTGTATATTTTTTAGTGTTGCTACTAGAGGCGTTTTCCAAGATATGCCAATATGGATTAACTCAGTACCTATAGTTTTCGTTATTGTAACGTTGATTTCTTACGCTATTGCAGCAATGTTGATAAAATCAGAAAAGTTATTGATTAAGTTAAAAACAACGTCTTTTGAAGAAAGATTATGAAGATAGAAGTTAAAGGACATAGTGGATGCCAGATTGATGTGGTCAATGAGAGCAATGAAATTTATGTGTATAAATCCACGGCAGATCCAAAGTACATTGAGCGCCTTGTTCTGCAGGCTGAGAAACAATGTGCAGCAGCAGAGATAGAACATCAGCATATCCGTGTGCCTAAAATTTACGATATTGAGAAAACTGATGAGACCGTTGTGGTCAAGATGCAATATGTGTACTCTAAAAACTTCATCGAGTTCTTTGAGCAGGCAGGCTTCGAACAAGTGGATTACCTGATTGGTGCATTGGAGTATTTTGTGGAACATGAGATCAGCAAAAGTAAGTTGCAGACTGTGTCGGCCTCCATCTTTCAGGATAAGTTTGCAGAGATTAAAAGTAAGTGCGAGAGCAATCCTTTCTATCAGAGAGACGAGCGCATTGCTTCTATTCTAAGCCGGTCTGAGTGGGTGTTTGCAGAACTCAACGATATGCTCATCCCTGTAGGTCTCTGCCATGGTGATCTCACCTTTAGCAACATTCTCTTCAACGGCAACAATTATTATCTTATCGACTTCCTTGACAGTTTCATCGAGACCCCTTTGCAGGACATAGTTAAACTTCGTCAGGATACTTGCCACCGCTGGTCACAGTTGATGTACACCAAGCGTTACGATGCTGTCCGTCTGCATATTGTACTCGACAAGATAGACCGTGAGATTGATACCTACTTCAGTAACAAGTATGAGTGGTACCGCACCAACTATCCTATCATGCAGCTTATGAATATCCTCCGCATTCTGCCGTATGCGCATGAGGAGAAAGTCCTCTGTTTCCTCAAGGAGACCCTTGAGTCGCTACTTGATGGTTTAGATAGTAAGAGATGTGTAGAGAATGTAGGAGACTGTGGAGAAAGTACCCCCTCTCAAATTCTCTCAAACTCTCTCAACACTCGCAAGAGTTTGCTCGTTCCCGTAGCCGCCGACAAGCCTGAGTACGAGAATGGTCTTCCATATGTCTTTGGTTTGGACAAGGATGGCGTGATCATCTGCATAAAGAGCATCATGGGGTTGGATCTTGAGAAGTTCGATAATATCTATTTTACCGTCCTTCGCAAGCATAATGAGCGTTTCTTTGTGGCTGACTCACTGAAACTGCAGTTCAAACGTCTCGGCATCAAGAATGCTAAGGTAGTGGTGCTCGATGAACCCACGCAGGATCAGGCTGAGACTATTTATCGTACCATCATGCTGGAACGGATAGAGGATAGTATCTTCATCAAGGATGCTGACTGTTTCTTCTATACCGACCTTACCGATGGGAATGCTGTAGCCATTTTCCCTATTGAGCAGTTGGAGGTTTTGTCACCTAAAGACAAGAGCTATGTAGCCGTTGATGATATGTACTATCTTACCAACATCATTGAGAAGACTGTGGTGGGGCGCTACATCAGTGCTGGCGGTTACGCTATCAAGCGAGTGGAGACTTTCATACACTACTATAACTGTCTTCGTCAGTATGGGCGTCTCTACCTCTCCCACATAATCTATGCTATGCTTCTTGACAAGAAGCCCTTCCGCCCGATGATGGTGGAGGAGTATAAGGACTGGGGAACACAACGTGATTTGATGAGATATGAGTAAGTATGTTTAATAAGTCCCGAATCATCAATTTAGAAAATTGGCTAACAATAATTCGCACATTCGCTAATTCGTGATAAAAAGAAAGTTTATGATATCCAAGCAATGCTAACGATCCAAACAATGGATAATATCATATCGATCTTGAGGCGCAACTATTCACTCTACATCTATATCTTCCATATACTCATTATGTAAGTGTGCGAAGTCGTAGCGATGCGACTTCCCGAGTCGATAGAAAACATATATATGTATTTCAACCCGCTGGTGGTAATTCTGTTCAGTATAGAATTTACTTTCTGCTGGGGAAACTTAGAATAATAAAAGTATGAATAACACTCCTTTGGTGTCTATCCTTTCACCAAGTTACAATGTAGAGAAGTTTCTACCTCAATGTCTTGATTCCATTATTCATCAGACTTACAGCAATTTGCAGATCGTGCTGATAGACGATGGTAGTGAAGATGGTACCTGGAGCGTGATGCAAGAATTTGCCGCCAAGGACAAACGTGTTGAGATATACCACCAGAAAAACTGTGGTGTGGCCATCACACGTAACCATCTGCTGGATAAGGTGAGGGGTGACTATGTGCTTTTTGTGGATTCCGATGACTGGATTGAGCTGGACATGGTGGAGCTCTTAATACAAAAAGCACTAACTACAAACTCGTCCATCGTGACATGTGGTATGGTCAAAAATGATAATTCATTCGACAAAAACACCCAAAACGAAGTAATTTGGGAACAACCCGAAGTAGTTCTCGAATTCCTTCGTCATGTGCGTTTCAACGGTTCATTATGGAATAAACTTGTTGCGACGAGTTTATTCCATAATGTGCGATTTCATTGTGGAATCTCCTACGGAGAGGATGCGCTATTTGTATGGGGATTATTACAGAATGTGGATAAGGTAGTACTGATTGACAAGATACTGTATCATTACAGAATGAATGATGACAGTATCTCCCATGCATCTTGGACACCGGAGAAGAAGGGATCGAATCATCAGGTATGGAAACAGATAACTGAAGATGTAGCCAAACTATGGCCACAATATCTTGATGTTGTCAAGGTGAGAGCAGCCCTCGAAGACATGTGGGCTTTGTATTATGCATCGGCTACATCATATGGATATGATGGGCATATCCATATGCGTCAGCAGAATGTGAGATGCAACTTGATGTTGATACTCAAGTCAGATATCCCAACAGCCAATATGAAGTTGTATGCTATTGCGGCATCCATATCGTTTAGCTTATTAAAATATATACACAAATGATTCCAAAGATTATTCATTATGTTTGGTTTGGAAACAACCCATTCCCACCCAAAATACAGAAGTGCATAGATAGCTGGAAGAAGTACCTGCCAGATTACGAGTTCAAACTTTGGAACGAAGAGACTTTTGATGTCAACTCGTGCCAGTTTGCAAAGGAAGCCTTTGAACTGAAGAAATGGGCTTTTGTATCAGACTATGTTCGCATCGAAGCTATCTATAAATATGGCGGCTGGTATCTTGATACCGACATCGAGATACTCAAGCCTATTGCACCGTTGGAAGTTCATCGCGTAGTATTGGGTACCGATGAGGATGGAGCCATTACCGCCATGTATGGTACAGAGCCGAGACACCCCTATTGGAAGAAGGTGCTTGACTACTACAGAACTATGTCTTTTGTCAAGCCAGATGGTTCGCTCAATATGGCAGTTGTAAACGAACACCTGCAAGAGGTGCTTGTAGAATATGGCTATGTACATAAGAACAAATATCAGGAATTGAAGGAGGGGATTATTCTCTATCCCGACGACTATTTTCATGTGGTGAGTTTGGAGCGAGGAACCAAACACCAAACTGAAAATTCATACGCCATCCATTGGCAGACGATGACATGGACCTCTAAGACCAGCCACTTTGTCCGCTTCATTCGAAAGAAACTCCTCATACCTATCTTTGGAGAAGGCTTTTTGGACTTCTACAACAAATTACGTAAACTGAGAAAAAGAAAATAAGATATGCAAAGAATCATTTTCATCAATCTGCATACTAGCTGGATGCTTGTGCGCAACTCGCAGGTCATCTATTTTAGGACTTCGGCAGCTCTGAAACATAGATATATTCTTGATTATCTGCTTGATAGCGACAAGTATGAGGTGTGCAACTACATCACTGAGCATGGGTTCTCACTCGTTCCGAATGATGGTGGCGCCTTAAATAAGTTCCATTGTCTCAGGTTCTGGGAGAATAAGAATATTCTGAAGAAGAACGGCATCGATCCTAAGAAGGTAACCATTCTGACAAAGGCAAGTGACATCCGACTTGATGACATCGTCATCCTCTATAATATCATGGGTAAGAGCAACTATGAGGTGGCTGGTGATATCAAGGCATTCAAGGCTCTAAGCATGCTTCATTTCCATGGCCGCAAGACCGAGAATGCATGCATGGAGAAGGCCGACTTCCAGTGTTATTTCAACGAAGTGGATCTGAGTAAGTCTTCTGAACTCTTCCGCAAATATTATCACGTAGAGCGTCCATGGGTGGTTATACCTTTTGTGTTTGCTGAGCGTTTTAAGAATATGAAGCCCTTTAAGGAGCGTCAGAACAAGTGCTTTTCCACAGGTACTATCACCTATAAGGAGCATGAGGAGTTCGTGTCTGTCTATGGTGACCCTTGCGACCAGCCTGCTCGTAAGTTCGTGAAGGATTATCCGGACTTCTTCAAGGACACAGTAGATTGCTACAGTAGCGACTATCTGGAGGACAACATAGGTAAGAAGTATGTAGATGGCGAGAACTATTTTGTGCGTATGTACAAGAAGTTTTATAACCTCACCCATATTGGTCAGCAGAAGAAATACTTCAGTTTCAATATGGTGGAGAAGTTCAACGATTACAAGATGCATCTCCTTGGTGAGGAGATCCTCGGTGTTCCTGGTATCGGCTATGTAGAGGGCATGGCATGTGGTAGCGCTTACATTGGTCTCGACTCGCCTATGTATCGTGATCTTGGTCTTATTCCCGGAATACACTACATTGCTTACGATGGTACTAAAGAAGGTCTCCGTAAGACGATAGAGTTCTGGCAGAAGTCTGAGAATCAAGACGAACTGGAGAAGATAGCCAAGAGGGGATGCGAATTTGTGCGTATGAATTTCTGTGGTGAAAAGGTAGCTAAAGAGTTGATGGCAACTCTTGTTAGTCAAAAGAATAATTGGCTAAAGGAGAATTAACAATGATTCCAGGATCATATTATTTATTTATCTACTTGTTCATAGTAACGATTGCCACCTTTTCGGTGTACAATCGGTATAGGATGAGCAGTAGTGGAGTGTTAGTCAAAGACAGTTCTAGCAACACACTTATTCTTGCATTGCTTTGTACAGTCTTTATTGGACTGCGCCCGAATGATCCGGTATTTGTTGATACGGTAGGTTATGTTGCAGGATACTATTATCATTTGCATGAACCTTTTGTGCTGTCAGCAGATGTGGAGAATTTGCTGTTCGAAAACATTTATCGCTTCTTTGCATCATACGATCTTGGCTGGCATACTCTGTTCCTATTTATGGCAAGCATATATTTTATAGGAACGTATCTTGCCTGCAAAAAGTTCTTCCCTAATAACACGTTGATTGCATTTGTTGTTTTTTTAGGGGCTTTTTCCACTTTTTCATATTCTGTAAATGGTGTGAAAGCAGGAGTTGCTGCAGCTTTGTTCCTATGTGCTTTAGCTTATAGGTCTGATAAACCAGTTCTTGCTTCCATTCTGGTTGTTGCTTCATGGGGTTTCCATCATTCTATGACTCCTTGTGTATTGTCCTTCTTTATCGTATGGTTCTACAGCAAGCCTAAATGGTATTTCTTGTTCTGGGTAGTGTGCCTTGCGTTGTCGGCTGCTCATGTAACTTTCTTCCAGACATTGTTTATGTCCTATTCTGATACTAAAGGTGCCTCATACCTTGATGCTGAGAATATGGCAGGTTGGGAAGGCAAGACGGGTTTTCGCTTAGACTTTGTGGTATATAGTGCAATGCCGGTTTTAGTTGGTTATTGGGCAATATTCAAGAAAAAGATAGATAACTTAAAGTACAATCGAGTTCTTTGTACCTATCTCTTAATGAATGGTATTTGGCTCTTGTGTATGTACGCAGGTTTCACCAATCGTATTGCATACCTCAGTTGGTTTATGTACCCTATTGTGTTGGTCTATCCGCTACTGGATGAAGAATGTGTCTGGGGCAGTTCGAGGTTTAAGACTGTAGCCCTTTTTGCCGGCCTTCACCTTGGCTTTACTTTGTTTATGAACATTATTTATCTGTAATGTGTATGAAATATAGAATCTCTGTTATAATGGGCATATACAATTGTGCTCCAACATTGCGTGAGGCCTTTGACTCAATGCTTGCGCAAACATATAAAGGCTTTAAAGTTATTATGTGCGATGATGGATCGAAGGATGATACGTACGCTATTGCTAAAGAGTATGCTAATAAGTATGAGAACTTCATTGTAATCAAAAATAAGTATAATATGAAGTTAGCAGCTACCTTAAATCATTGCATTGAGTATGTTGATACTGAATTTATAGCTCGTATGGATGGTGATGATATCAGTGTGCCGAACCGCTTCGAGACCCTTATTAACTTTTTGGACGCTCATCCCGAGTATGCTTTCGTTAGTAGTGCCATGACACACTTCGATGAGAACGGTGATTGGAAGGTGACACGCAAGGAACCGGAACCAACTATCAACTCATTTAAGCGAACTTCACCTTTCTGTCATGCTCCTGTGCTGATGCGTACAGAGGCTCTTCGTGCTATTGGCAACTATACGGCAGAACCGAAGGTGGAGCGAATGGAGGATTATTACCTTTGGCATAAGTTCTATTGTGCAGGTTATAAGGGATATAATCTTCAAGACCCTCTCTATAAGATGCGCGATGATAAGAATGCAACTATCAGAAGACATGGAATATCATCTAACTTCCGAGGTTACAAAACAGATCTGGAGATCTTGAAGAATCTTGGCATTAAAAACTATTGGTTGGTGCCTACAATGAGGTTCCTCAGAACGCTCCTCATCCCCAATTTCATGATGCATAGACTGAGAAAGATTAAAGCTAAATTCCAAAAATAATATGCCAAAGGTTTCAGTGATTGTCCTTGTCTATAAGACAGAAAAATATATTGAGAAGTGCGCCGTCAGCCTTTTCGAACAGACTCTGGAGGATATTGAGTTTATCTTTGTGAACGATGGCTCTCCAGATAATAGCATAGTTCTTCTTAATGAAGTTATTAGTCGATACCCTAAGCGTGAGAGTTCTGTAATAATCCTGAATAAGGAGAATGGCGGTCAAGCTTCTGCAAGAATCTATGGTCTTCAGCATGCTACTGGAGACTACATCATCTATTGTGATAGTGATGACTGGGTGGATACCAATCTTTATGAGTCGTTGTATAGGAAAGCTATTAAGACTGGTGCTGAGGTGGTGATGTATCCTGTTACTGAGGAATGGGGGGATCATTCTTTTGTGAGAGAATTAGGTGATTTAGGTGATAGCTGTCAGGATGTATTAAAGAATTGGTACAAGAACTGTGTGCAAATGTACACAGTTAATAAGCTCGTGAAGGCGAACGTATATAAGGATAATAACCTTCTTCCATACGAAGGTATAAATATGTGGGAAGACAACGGCTTGATGCTTCGAGTATTCTATTATGCTAAAGGTCTTGCCCAGATAGATAATGCTACATATCATTACTTTAGGGGCAACGAGCAAGCATTTACGCATAACTATGGTCGAAAGGCTGTTGATCAGATGATCAAGTGTGCTGGTTATTTGTACGATTTTTATAAGGAAAAAACAGACTTCAAGGAATACGAGAAGACTGCTTTAGCTATAAAGTTCTTTGCAAGAATAAACCTTATTACCACCACTTTCAGTGGTTTACGTGAATATTACCAATTGTTCCCTGAGAGTGATGCTGTCATTCCTTTCATCGGTGATAATGCTTTCTCGTCAAAGGGTATTATACGTTTCAAATTTGTTAAGTATAATTTGGCATGGCTTTTCGTACTTCTATTTAAAGTTTCATTATGGGTGAAAAAGTAAGACAATCCAACTTTGAACTGCTTCGCATTCTATGCATGTTTGGAGTATTGACATCACATTCTTTGATGGCAATGTATGATCTGCAAACTGCAAATTTCTCATTTGCCAACGAGATGCGCGTATTTGTGATGCATGCAAGCTGTTTGGCCGTTAACTGTTTCGTGATGATTAGCGGCTATTTTCAAATACGCCAATCATGGAGAGGGTTTATCGACTTGTTGGCGCCATGTTTGTTTTGGGCTGCAGTATGTAGTTCGTTTGCATTATTTAATTCAGAATGTAGTGTGATTGAGGCTGGCAAAAATATTCTCTTCCCGCTTACTGAAACAGAGTTATGGTTCATAAAAGCATATTTTGCATTATATCTTATAGCCCCCTTTGCTGAATGCCGGTATTAATCATCTTAATGATGTACAATTAAAACTTGCGTGTTTAATGCTGTTGGTTGTGGATGTGTATATCGGTTATATCCATCAGAGTTCAGAAGTAACAGTAGATGGCTACCATATTATTCACTTTATAACGCTCTATACTATTGCTGGCATGCTACGGAGATTACCGATAAAAACATTAAGTGTCGGTAAGTTAATGGGGGGGGGTAATTTTGTGTATTGTACTCATGACACTCCTCCATATGTGTAAGATGGTATTTCCTCCTACGGCAATAATTTATTCTATGCGGTATAATTCGCCGATACTTTTTGCTACATCCGTATTGATATTTTGGTTGTTTGCAAATCTGAAAATCCAAAACAAGGCTATCAATTGGGTATCAAACTCTGTTCAGGCAGTTTATCTGATATCTTCATTACCGTTTTTTGGATCATGTTATTATAGGTGGCTCGTGCAAGTGAATGAAGCATATACTGGCGTAATTGCTTTACTCTTAGTTGTGGGAATAATGGTATTCTTCTATATTGATTGCATATTAGTCGAACATCTAAGAAAATGGATTATGCATTCACTTGAGGATAAAATTATATCCTTTCTCGAAAGAAGGCTTATTGTGAAGCTTTAATATAGTTATGTGTCTTGGGAGCTATTCGTATTTCTCTTTCACATTGATCTGCTATGGTGGTTGAAGCCTTAGGGACGACAGGGATTCAAAAAATCAAGAAGATTTGAATGGGTTCAATCGCTTGGTTTGTATTATTGATATTTGGATTATAGTTTGCATCTTCCTGATACTGTGGTTCACAGTATTGGGAGGTTAGGGGCATGGTTTATGACCATTGGCTTTAGGGCATTGGTGAGCATTCATATTGAGATTCTACAGTTGGTGACAGGAACTAGTATGTGCGAGACGTATGATGTCTTATATAATAACATTTTAAACAAGGTAAGTAAGAAAAACTTTTATGTAGCGCTTATATTAATTATTGTTATCATTTTCCTTCTGTATAAACTATGTACTAATGCAGGAAGTGTGTAATAATGTGATAGTGGGCCAGTAGACTGATTAGGTGTAGGGAATAATTATGCAGGTGGTATTGTGATGGCGTTTCTCTTTGGATTGTTCATTTTGCGCATGTGCTCAATTGTACAATACAGGAGAATCGAAAAAATGAGACCCTCCGTTCATACAATTATAAGTAACAGTTAAGGCATGATATACATAATAAACTTGAGACTATGATTTTAGAAGAAGCTTGTATCTTTTTAGGTTATTGCGCTTCGTTCTTCTCTAATTAATCTTTTAAAAATATATGAAAAAAGCATTAGTCTTGGCGTCGGTGGCGTCAATGATAGATCAGTTTAATATGCCGAATATCCGGTTGATGATAGAACTGGGGTATAAGGTGGATGTGGCATGCAATTTTGTGGAGGGTAGCACATGTAGTGATGAGAAGGTGGCGGTACTAAAGCGTACCCTGGCGAAGATGGGGGTGGAGTGTCATCAAGTGGACTTTGCCCGTAATGTGCTAAAGGTGGGGCAAAACCTGAGGGCGTACCGTCAGACGCGCCATCTAGTGAAGGAGAACGATTATGACCTGATACATAGTCATTCGCCCATAGGTGGCTTGCTGTCGCGTATTGCAGCCCGTGATATGCAGGGCAAGGGTACGAAGGTGATCTACACCGCCCATGGTTTCCATTTCTTCAAGGGTGCTTCACTGCAGAATTGGCTGATATTCTATCCTATTGAGAAGTTCAGCAGCCGATGGACTGATGTACTGGTGACTATCACTTACGAGGACTACAAGTTGGCGCAGGAGAAGATGTACGCTAAAGAGGTGGTGTATGTGCCTGGAGTGGGTATTAATACCAAGGCTTTCAATCCAGCGGCAGATTATGCTGAGGTGCGTGCTGCTAAGCGCAAGGAACTGGGCATTGGCGATGGCGATATCTTGATGCTGAGTGTGGGTGAGTTAAACAGGAATAAGAATCATGAGGTGGTGCTACATGCGATGGCTTCCTTGGGTGACAAGCGCCTGAAGTATGTGATAGCTGGACGTGGGGTACTGAAAGAACATTTGGAGCAGTTGGCGACAGAACTGGGTATCAACGAACAGTTACAATTGTTAGGGTTTCGCACGGATGTTCGTGAGCTGTTCAAGGCTGCAGATGTGTTTGCGCATCCGTCGTACAGAGAGGGGTTGTCGGTGGCTGTGATGGAGGCTATGGCGAGTGGGTTACCGGTGCTTTGCTCTCGTATTAGGGGTAATACGGATCTGATAGATGAGGGTGAAGGGGGATTTCTGTTCTCTCCTGCCAAGAGCGATGAGGTGACTATCGCCCTAAGTAAGATCATGGTTGCCAAAGACTTGAAGGCTAGGGGCGCGTACAACATTGAAAAGGCCAAGAGCCTGGACGTTGGGGCTGTGATGGAAATTATGAGGGAGTTGTATAATCCTGTCAATGTGCTTTAGACTCCTATTGGGGTACTAAGGATATTGATGTGGAGGAGAATGAGTTTAATAAAAATAACAACATATAAATGAAGAAAATTCTTATTACCGGCGCGGGTTCATACGTGGGTGAGAGTGTGCGTCAGTATATTTTGGCAAGTGCTCCTGGAGAGTATCTGATTGATGCGGTGGATACCATGGAGGATAATTGGAAGAAAGTTGACTATAGCAGGTACGATGTAGTGTTCCATGTAGCAGGTATCGCACATGTGAATGCGGATCCGAAGATGGAGCAGCTGTACTACAAGGTGAATCGTGATTTGGCCATTGAGGTGGCGAAGCACGCGAAGGTGAATGGCGTGAAGCAGTTCATCTTCATGAGCTCGCAGATTGTATTTCACGAGAGTCGGAGTTTGAAGAGCGAGGTACTGACAGCTCATAGCAAGCCGAATCCTAATGGATTCTATGGTGACTCGAAGTTGCAGGCGGAGAATGGCCTGAAGGCCTTGGTGCAGAATAGTTCTGAAGATATGAAGATATGCATTTTACGTCCGTGCATGATCTATGGTGCTAACACGAAGGGCAATTTCTCACGTTTGGTGAAGTTGGCTTGCAAAATTCCTGTCTTCCCGGAGTGGCATAACAAGCGTTCTATGCTCTACATCGATAACCTTGCGGAGTTCGTAAAGCAGGCTATTGAGCATCAGCTAGCAGGCACGTTCTATCCTCAGAACAGAGAGTTGGCTGATACTGTTGAGATTATCCGCTTTTTTGCCAAGGCGAGGGGGCATAAAATTTGGATCACTCGTCTATTTAATCCTTGCGTTTGGTTGGGTAGTTTCATGCTACAGCCAATCAACAAGATGTTTTCCACCTATTATTACGACCCTCAGATGTCGAAGATGGACTTTGACTATCAGTTAGTTTCTTTTGAGGAAAGTTTGAAACGTGTGGCACAATCGTTAAAGAAATAGTAGTATATGAATGTGGTTGTAACTTACGGAATCATCTTTATGATTCTTCTTGCATTGGAGTTGGCGTATTTCAAGATCGCTGACAGGTTTAATATCATCGATAAACCGAATGAGCGTTCGAGCCACTCAACGAGCGTGCTGAGGGGGGGAGGAATCATCTTCCTGTTAAGTCTATGGATTTGGTCTGTCTTTTATGGCTTTCAGTATCCATTTTTCCTCTTGGCAGTTACCCTCATTGCCGGAGTGAGCTTCATTGATGACATCCGTTCGTTACCAGATAGTGTGCGGTTGGTGGCTCAGATTGTTGCCATGACGATGATGTTTGGACAGTTGAATATCCTACACTGGGATATGTGGTGGATTGTGATCATTGCGCTTATAGTGTGTGTGGGCGCATCGAACGTGGTCAATTTTATGGATGGTGTGAACGGCATAACTGGGGTGTATGCAATGGCATCACTTGTACCTCTTGCTTTGCTAAATAACACGATTTACTTTGTTAATCAGTCGCTCATTTATGTGGTGTTGATTGCAGATGTGATATTCTGCTTGTTCAACTTCCGCCCGAAGGGTAAGGCAAAGTGCTTTGCGGGTGACGTCGGTTCTATTGGCGTAGCTTATATCTTGTTGTTTATGATAGGTTTGTTAGTCTTAACAACAGGAGATGTGACTTATCTCATTTTCCTTCTCGTCTATGGTGTGGATGGCTGTCTGACTATCTGTCATCGCATCTTGCTGCACGAGAATCTAGGGGAAGCTCATCGTAAGCATGCCTATCAGATTATGGCTAACGAACTGAAGATCGGGCATGTGAAGGTGGCATCTCTGTATATGGTGGTGCAGCTGGTGCTCTCTCTCGGATTTATCTATCTCTGCCCTGATACAATATTCGCTCATTGGGTATATTTGATCAGTACATTGATTGTATTAGCTATTGCTTATGTATTGTTCATGAAAAAGTACTATCACTTGCATGAAGAATATCTTATATCATTGAAAAAATAACGATTATGGAATTTGATAAAGAATTTTTAGATACGCTTTTTGAACAAGCTGTGACCAATCCTCGTTTACGTCAGAACTTCGATTTGCGTACTTCGCCTGTCGATACGAGCCAGCGCATGCTCAATGCGTTGTTGCCGGGTACGGTTGTGCCTATTCATCGGCATGAGGATACTACTGAAACGGTAATCTGTTTGTGTGGAAAGTTGGATGAGGTAATCTATGAGGAAGTAGTTTCGTATGAGAATGGTGCGGAAGAACTTTCACAAGGTATGGATGCACAGGATGTAGCCCGTAAGGTGAAATATCGAGAGATACAACGTATCCTTCTCAATCCTGCTGAAGCCAAGTATGGTTGCCAAATACCCAAAGGCGCATGGCATACAGTAGAAGTAATTGAGCCTTCGGTGATATTTGAAACCAAGGACGGAGCGTATAAATGAAGCTGCGTGACTATATCTGTATTGGAATACTTAAAGAAATTATGATACGTTCAAATTGAACACTAACTGGGATAATAAATATGCTTAATTTTCAAAAAATAGTAGATACTATCTCTGAAGCATTTAGTATTCTTGATTTTTCTTATATCATTTCTGGAACTTTGACCTTTTTAATCATTCTCTTGAATTTACATATACACGACATTCATTTAGAACTGATAAATAATTCTGTAATGATTTGTTGCTGTATTTTTCTTGCATATATTGCTGGAATATTCTCATGGATAGTAGGAAAAGCTATACGATGGAGGGGGATTAAGGATGATTTTGAAAAAATATATAATGAAACAATAAATGCTTTGGGGGCAAACATAGATATGGATACCTTTACTCCTGTTTCAAAGAAAAAAGATGCGTATACATACATGTGGATTGAACTGCAAAAAAACGAGAATGCGAAAGATAGGGTCAATTTCATTCATCGTTTCTGGGTAATGCAGGCTATGTTTGAGGGATTAATGACTTCTTGTTTGGTGGCATTCGCTGCGGTGTTAGAACTGAAATATAGTTTTGGCGAAAAGTTTGCTTGGGGCTATTTTGTACTTTTAATAGCATTGTGCCTTATTTTGTTTTGGCGATGTATGATAGCTGCCAAAGAAAATGCGGAAGTTCAAATACGTGAAATTATATTAAGTTACTATAGCTATATTAAATCGAATCAAAATTGGATACTATGAACAATACTAAAGTCCTTTTAGATCTTTCAAAAATGAATTATTCGGATGCCGCGGCATGCGAAAACAATAATTTAATTCATCAGTCAAAGATGGCTCAAATTATGAGTATATGGGATGGATTATATAAAAAGGCATTGGGAGCGCTTGATTATAGTAATGAACAAAATCAGGAGATACATCGACATCATAATGCCATTTCTATTTTTGCCAGCAGAGGAGCCGGAAAAACAACATTCTTGTTATCCGTATTAGCTAGAATAAAAAATGAATACGAAAATGTGTTGTGTTTGAAACCTTTGGATCCTTCATTGATTGAAATGAAGCAGCATCCTTTTATCAACATCATTGCTGGTATTCAAGAATTGGTGGAACAAAAATATGATAAGGATGAAAGATATGATACAAGGAGAGAAGAATTTGAATATAAAAAGGAATTTGATAATAACTATAAAAAAATGTTGAGAGCTCTCCCCTTTATAGATGGAGTTGGCAAAAAAGGGGTTTATGAGGAGTGGGATGATGAGGAATTTATTTCTATCTTGGGAATGGAGAAGGCTGAAGCTTCTAATAATTTGGAGAAATCGTTTCATGATTATGTAAGGATGGCTTTAAAACTTCTGAAAAAGAGGTGTCTGGTCATTTCTTTTGATGATATTGATACAGAATTTAAAAGGGGATATGAGATTTTGGAAGTAATAAGGAAATACTTAACTTCTGCTCAGATTGTGACGATAATTACCGGTGATTTGGAATTGTACGGTAAGTTGGTGAGAAAGGCTTCTTGGAAATGCTTTGATTTGGCTTTTTTGAGAAAGGAAGTTCAATACGGGAAGAGAAAAAAAGAAGAATTTTCGTTGATGGTGGATCAATTGGAAAACCAATATTTGGTGAAGATATTGAAACCGGAAAATAGGGTTTTATTAAAAACTATCAGAGAATATCTGGAGGAGGAAAATTATTCTCTTGAAGTGCTTTTTTCTTCTCAAAAAGAAATGGAAATTGATGACTGCTATAGTCTCATAATAGAACTTCTTGGGTTGGAAAAGAATAATTTGAAAGTAAGTGAAGAGATTATTCGTTTTTTAGAGGGATTGTCATTACGGGTACAGATCCGTATTCTTACTTTATTGAATAATTTATTAATAGCGCAGGGACGTTATGATAAAAGAAAAATGCTTGCTAAACCGGAACTGTCTACCGGATTATTAGATATATTCTGGAATGATATCAATCAGAAATCTCATAATGCGAAGGCTTTGATTAAAGCAGGACCTATCTATACGATAGATATGTTGAATTTTCTAGTGAATACTGATGCTTTGTATATTGGAGCAAACTTTTTGCCTGAAACGAATGATGAAATTCTGAATAAAGCCTTATTTGCTATCGGGGCAAGATTTAATGAATTGGTGAATAGAAATCATTTCTTGATTTTTGATTACTGGATGCGTATTTCGTATGTGCGTGTAGTAAGTGAGAAAATGGGGGGAAAAAAAGACAACGAAATTCTTAACAATTTTCTGGGATTTACTCTTTTGGATGCAGATGCCGGATTAAATAAGAGTGTTGGACTGGCTCATGCATTTTGTAATTCTGTATTGAATGACTCTTTTAATGATGAGATAGATGTGTTGCCAGGGACTATTTTTATAGGAAATAAATCGCCGTTGCAATTATTGGAGTATAATTATATATTATCATTACTTCCAATGCTTGGTACGATGGATGCGATGAAAAAAGAAAGTGTATTTGTTTCAATATATAAGTTATTATCTATCATCAGAGATGCTTTGTTTATTTTTAACAAAACGGATAAAAATAAAACAGATGAAAATAAAGTTGCTAAGTTGGTTTTATTTTTGAATAAGCTGGGGCAGTATAGAAATTATTTGGAACCGAATGATGGATTACATCCGCAAATATCTTCTGAAAAGAAAGAAGAAGAGCAATGGGGAGTTTTACAGATGAAGGAGCAGGGAGACATGGAATCTTTGAAAGGTTTGTTGATGGGCTTTATGAGGTGGTCGTCTATGAAGGTTACAGTGTCTTGCCAATTATTGGATCGTGTTTTTACACGTTTTTATTTTACTTTGGTGCATATTGACCAAAATAAGGAGTATTATAGCAATGTGGGTGAGAAATTTAATCTTTATGTCATAGCACTGTTAAATGCCGCTCTTGTTGAGGATGGAGCTGATAAAGGTTGGGAAGGATTAAATTTTAATAACGTAGGTGATATAGAACGAATCTATATTGAAAATGTACAAATAAAGAACTGTATATATAGAAAAAAGAGGCAGATGACTGAACGAATATGTTTGTATGATTGGCTGGCTCAATGTCCGCTGTTGACTTTGTTCTTGAACCCTTTTGTGGTTAGTTTAATAGAACGAAAAACTGATGCGGAAAGAGTTGTTTTGAGTGAGCTGTTAAAGTTTAATCGTAATTTCATATCTTTGGATTCATTGAGAACTATAAGGGGGAAACTGGAGCAGGGTATAGAAAAATGCCGTAATAATATTGATTGGTTAGATAACTTTTATAAATTGGAAGAATTGGAAGAGGAAATAACTTTTATCCAAAAATATATAGATTCTGGAATGGATTTATGGGAAAGGAGGGAAAAACTGAAAAGAGAAAGGGATAAAATAAAGAAAGAGATAAAGAGACCACTTGAGTTGGAAAACGGAAAGATTATTACATACAGAACTAATAAGTCTTTGGTTAATGATCAGTATACGGATGAACAGCAGAATATGAGGGCTTTGGTAACTAAGCTGGAAAATGTGAATAGTGAGATTATAAATCTGGGTAAACGACAAGAAGGGATAGCAAGCTGGGTTAAGGAGGAATATAATAAAGGTATGGAATATAAACAGAATTCTGGGAAGTCCGTTTATAATATATTAAATTCCATTCTTGTAAAATAAATGGGTATGTTGCCGATATTGTCTCAATTTCTGTGCGATAATGAAAGTTTATTTGAGTATGAACGTTGTTTGGATGGAAAGCATATTGTAGATTTTAGGCATATTTGTCGTAGACTTATTGCGGTAGAAAGACAGGCTAATCCCTTTAAAAGTGATATATATTATGAAAGTTTGGGGGATATGTATCTGACGAATTATGAGAACTTTGATGATTTTATATGGAGGATGCCTTGTGAATTGGCTGAGGAGTATTTATTTCGATCAAGAGATTCTTTATATGTAAAAGCGGAGCGTTTTGACGGATGGATGAATTTGATAACTCAAGTTCCACCTTCATTAATTATTGCAGCTAATTTTCTTGATGATTTTTCTATGTGTCTACTTCAGCCTAATGATATATTCTCTTTTGCAAAAAGGAAGCTGTCTATTTTTAAGTATACTGCACAATTGCTACCTTTTCTTCCGGATTTGAATTATTTGGTTCAAGAAGCGGGGGGATTAAATGATTTGCATATACATCTGAATGGAACAACAGAAACAGATGTTTTATGGAATTATATGCTACAGAATCCATGTCTTGTAGCTAAAGATTATTTGGAGGTTTATAATAGCAGATTGGCTGTGAGAAAATTATCTGAGCAGATTATAGCCGATTTTACCCCTATGACATTGTTGAAAAGACTTGAGGATGCTCAGGAAATTAGGAGGAAGATGGTTGTAATAATCGCTTCGGGGAATGATATATTCAAGCAGGGAACTGTAGATCGACTAAAAGACTCTTTGATTCTCAGAAATCTGTGGGGAGAAGTTCGTGATGATAGTTCATTGGGGATACTGGTAGAAGAATTGTTGTTGTATTTGTTAGTGATGTATGAAATCAAACGAACTCGCAATATGGAATTGGTAGGATGGTTTCATCATTATTTGTTAATAAAGGGATTAGTACATAGATTTATAGTAATGCAACAAACACAAACGGGATTTTCACAGTTTCAGTTACTGACAGAGAATTCTTTTCGGTATAGAGTAGAAAAACTATATAAAAATAGGTTTCTGCAATTATCCAGTTGTGGTGGACAAGTGTATTTAGGAACTTTGGAAGGACGTTTTTCACCCAAAGAATCATTGATTGAGAATAGCCGTTTAGTTGCAAGTATTATGAAAGGATATGAAAAGGCAAAAGAAGAGTCTGGACTGCTTGGAAAATCTAATCTATTATTAGTAGCTCATTTTATTAAAGAACCTGAATCAAAAAAAGTCAAAAAACTAGCGATTCGCCATCGTTTGCTACGGAAAAAATTGCAGAAAAAGGCGTTGGCGCTTGATAGCTTTTTACATAGGAGCAAATATAGTTCTAAGATTGTTGGTATTGATGCGGCTGCAAATGAATTGGATACAGGACCGGAAGTTTTTTCTCAGATCTTTCGTTTTTTGAGAAAAAGGGGAATTGAGCATGTAACTTTTCATGTAGGAGAGGATTTTAGACATTTGTTGAGTGGGTTGAGAAGTATTTGGGAAGCTATTGATTTTCTGGAGTTGCGTTCGGGAGATAGGTTGGGGCATTGTACTGCTGTCGGAATTTCTCCTGAATTATGGAGGACGCGAATAGGAAATATATGTTTTGTTTCACAAGGAGAGTGGCTGGATGATTTAGTTTTTGTCTGGGAATTAACGAAAGAATCTCATCATATAAAGTTGCAGAAGGTCATTTTGGAATTGGAAAGTAAAATTCATGAACTTGCATATAAAATATATGGAGATTTTTATCCACCTTATCTTTTATGTTTGGCATGGAAACTTAGAAAATATGATCCTTTTTTGTATTTAGAAAAAAAATATTCAAAGATTGCAGAATGGGACTCTGTGGAATCTTATAAGGAATACAAAAAAGTTGTTGATGTGTTAAAGGAAGAGAGGGTGAGAAGTATAATGAATATGTATCATGCTCCTTTGCAAGGTAGAGGAAGTCGGGCTGAATACGATAAATTAATTCAAATAGAGACGACAGGGGTGATATCGGTGGATATCTTGGAGCTGCTTCAATGTATCATGCTAGAAAAAATGGCCAAGAAAGGGATTGCCGTTGAAGCTTTGCCAAGTAGTAATTTGCGGATTAGTTATTATAGAGAATTGGGAGAGTATCATTTGAAAAAATGGTTGGAAGTACAAGAAACGGATTGCTTGCTTCCACCTGTTGTACTGGGTACGGATGATCCAGGAATATTTATGACTAATATTTATAATGAGTATGCTAGAGCGTATTTACATTTGGAAAGTTGTGGATTTTCACCAATAAAAAGGATGAATGTAATTACTGATTTACAGAGGTCTTGCAATATTTATAAATTTATGGAAAATGAACAATGATAAGAGGGCTTGTATGGCATATATATGTGGAGTGATATTAAATGTTAGTTCTTCATATAGTTCTGTTTATGATTTTGTGAGAGGAGAACATTATTACTATCAGAAACGTACCTTAGTGTCGGGAAATAGGATTCAAATATATGATTACAAGCGAAGAGGCTATATACAAGGGAGACTTCCTAATTTCTATGATTATGTTTCGGGGTTTTATATATTGATAAAAGTAGAACGTGGAAAATTTAAAGGGTATGACTATGAGTCTGGTGCCTATTATATGGGAGAAGTGCGTGGAAATGAGATTCGCATTTATGATTATGAAAAATCGGATTATTTTAGATATAAAATTTATTGAACTATATGTATGAAGAATTGTAAAACTAATATAGGAAGCATACATTTAACACATGAAAATATTAATAGATAACGGACACGGCAAGGAAACTCCTGGTAAACGTTCGCCTGACGGTCGTTTGAAGGAGTATGCATATACTCGTGAGATTGCAGACCGAGTGGTAACCGGATTACAAAATGAAGGTATTGACGCCATGCGCATTGTGCCGGAAGAAAATGATGTGACGTTATCTGAGCGTGTGAAGCGTATCAATGTATT
This sequence comes from Bacteroides congonensis, assembly GCF_900130125.1. GTDB lineage: Bacteria > Bacteroidota > Bacteroidia > Bacteroidales > Bacteroidaceae > Bacteroides > Bacteroides congonensis. The sequence continues at coordinate 548,321 of NZ_FQXY01000009.1, read as the reverse complement.
CGACAAGGAAGCTATACTGATATCAATCCACTGCAATGCGATGGGGAGTGGTGCTGAGTGGATGTCTGCAAACGGATGGAGCGTATTTGTTGGTAACAACGCTTCAATGAATAGTAAACGGCTTGCCCGGCGACTGGCACAAGCTGCCTTGAACAGGAAAGTGAAAGTCCGTCGTCCGTCTCCACAGGAGCTTTATTGGACTGCCAATCTTTATATCTGTCAGAAAACGAATTGTCCGGCAGTGCTGGTCGAAAATTTCTTTCAGGATAATAAGGAGGATGTTGAATATCTTCTCTCGGAAGAGGGGAAGCAGTGCGTCACGAATATATTGTTGGAAGGTATTACGAACTATTTAAAGGAATATCAAAGAAATATGTAGGTCCCTGAACTCATGATATATTCATGAATTCCCTGCATTATACGAGTTGGGAAGAATACAGCGGTATATTCCTGACTTATCCCTCATATTGGCGTAAAAGCTGATATGTGTTTGTATGTATGATATATCAACTGTCTGTGAAGATGGTTGATATATCTGTTTTAAGGGCATGTTGAAAACAAATGCTTAATGCACTACACATATACTCATGCAGGACGTAGTTCCACAGTCATTCCCATGGCAGAAGCTATTTTATATAATGTAGCAACGGTAGGAACAGTTAACCCGCGTTCAACCCTTGAAATATATCCTTTGTCAGCCCCAATGCGCTTAGCAAGTTCTGACTGCGTAAGACGTGCATTTTTTCGGGCTTCGAGGAGTATTTGGGCGTTATATTCCTCCCATGCCTTTTCACGGTTTTTCTCACGTTCGGGAGTCCCCTCCTTTCCAAGACCTTCGTCCAACCAAGCATCTACATCATAGATGTCTTTACTGATTTCTTTTAGCTGCATAATATTCCTCCTTTAATTTTAATGCCTTTTCTATTTCATTATTGGGTGTCTTTTGCGTCTTCTTCTTGAATGCATTAAAAAGAACCACAATAGTATCACCATCATATATGAAAAAGATACGAAATTCATTGTTTCCATAAGTGATACGAAACTCATAAACTCCATCACGTATAAACTTTATGAAATGCCTTGGCATTTTATCTTCTACTTTAAACAAGTCTAATGCACGACGTATTTTATTCATTTCATCTTTGGATAATTTTTTAATGAAGTCGCTGAAATAGTTTTTATATGTGATTATCTTTCTCATGGCACAAAGATAGGATAAGTTATATAATAATACAACTTTTATAGCTGAATCTTTAATGCAATATGAGATATTTAACTATTTAGAAACAAATTCCCGCCCGTCGCAAGATGGGCGGGGAACTGGTTAGGAATGAGAAGATGATTATTTAGATTTCTACATAGATATAAAGATTACAATATGAAGGTATTGACGCAATGCGTATTGTGCTGGAAGAAAATGATGTGGCGTTATCTGAGCGTATGAAGCGTGTCTATCAACTGTCTGTGAAGATGGTTGATATATCTGTTTTAATGGTATGTTGAGTGATGTCTTTTTCTATCGGTTTAAGGGAAAATAATTAAGGAATAGTATCTATTTTCGGATTTACCAGCTATCTTTGTGGTATAAAACAGCTCATAAAATGAAAAAGAAAGAATCTCATGATATAGAGAAGAAAGAATATCCTTCACATGTGTCAGAACCAACTTCTGGATATGGAGCTTATTCAAGTTCTACATCTATACTAGGTTGTTGCTCAATAGATGAACTTCATACTATTTTAGACCGTGTAGAAAAGAATTTTTCTCAGGGAAAAAAGGTGTGTAATGAAGAAGCCTTAAAGAGAATAATGTCGTGGTAGAGTTTCAAGTTGAATGGGATGATTGATATATATTTTTGTAGAGCAACGAATGGCGTGATGAATAATTTTTAGTAGCTTTGTAAAAAATATGATTGATATGGAAGACTTGCGAAAATTATATCCTATCGGGATTCAGACATTCTCGGAAATACGGGAGGGTAATTACCTCTATATTGATAAGACAGCATATGTCTACAGGATGACGCATGCTTCTGCTAAATATATGTTCTTGAGTCGTCCGCGACGTTTTGGTAAATCATTGCTTACTTCCACGTTGCATAGTTATTTCTCCGGTCGTAAGGGACTTTTTAGTGGGCTGGCTATAGAAAATTTGGAGAAGGAATGGATAGAGTTTCCGATACTGCATTTTGATATGAGCACTGCCAAGCATGCGGATAAGGAGCAACTGTTGCAAGAATTAAATCTGAAACTATTTGGATATGAGCAGATTTATGGACGGTTGGAGGAGGAAGTTAATCCCAATCAACGTTTGATGGGGTTGATAAAACGTGCTTACGAGCAGACTGGCAAAAAAGTGGTTGTACTTATTGACGAATATGATGCTCCTCTACTGGACGTGGTACACGAACGGGAAAATCTTGATGTATTGCGTAATATAATGCGCAATTTCTATAGTCCATTGAAGGCCTGTGATCCTTATTTGCGGTATGTGTTTCTGACTGGTATAACTAAATTCTCTCAACTTAGTATTTTTAGTGAACTGAACAATCTTGAGAACATCAGTATGGATGAGCCTTATGCTGCCATCTGTGGGATTAGCGAAGATGAGATACATTCTCAGATGAAAGAAGATGTGGATGAATTGGCGAAGAATTTGGAGGTTACACCAGAGGTCGCCTTGATGAAGTTGAAAGAAAATTATGATGGGTATCATTTTACTTATCCATCACCGGATATGTACAATCCATTCAGTTTGCTTACAGCTATGGAAAAAGGTAAGATTGGTTCTTATTGGTTTGGTAGCGGAACGCCTGCATATTTGATAAAGATGTTGGATAAATATAGTGTAGGACCTTCCGAAATTGGGAGAAAAATGACTGCGGTTGAGGATTTTGACGCACCAACGGAAAGGATGACAAGTATTATCCCGTTATTATATCAAAGTGGTTATATCACAATAAAGGATTTTGATAAGGAGTTGGACTTATACACATTGGATATTCCCAATAAGGAAGTGAGAATAGGCTTGATGAAAAGTCTCCTTCCGCATTATGTCGGCAGTAAGGCTCCGGAAACCACGACTATGGTGGCTTATCTCTCCCGTGATATCCGTAATGGTGATATGGATGCTGCTTTACGTCGTTTGCAAACATTCTTGTCTACGATACCCCAATGTGATAACACAAAATATGAGGGGCATTATCAGCAGATGTTTTATATTATATTTAGCTTAATAGGTTACTATGTAGACGTGGAAGTCCGTACTCCTCGTGGACGGGTGGATATGGTGCTGCGTACAAAGACTACGCTATATGTTATGGAGTTAAAGTTGGATAAGGATGCGGATATGGCAATGGAACAGATTGACTTGAAAAATTATCCGGAACGTTTTGCTTTGTGCGGTTTACCTATTGTAAAGGTGGCTGTCAACTTTGATAGTGAACGTTGTACGATAGGAGATTGGAAGATTCTAAATACTTAATTATCCGGTTGATTAATAGTCTGTTATATATTTGATCGAATAAAAAGAGCTCCGCAAGGGGCTTTTTCCTTTTCTATACGAGATAAAAGCCGCACCTTTGCATCGTTGATCAACGAAACGTGAATAAATAACTTGAATTTGAATCTTTAAAAAAAACGTATTATGAGTGTAATTTACAAAGTCATTACGCGGCCGACAGATCCGCGTGTCCCTAATTCTCCCAAAAGGTTTTATCCGCATCTGATAACTTTGGGTCAGTCGGTCAATCTGAGATATCTCGCTGAAAAGATGAAAGATCGTTCCTCTCTTTCTGTCGGTGATATCAAGAGTGTGATTCAGAACTTCGTGGATAAGATGAAGGAGCAATTGTTGGAAGGTAAGTCGGTGAATATCGAAGGCTTGGGAGTGTTTATGTTGGCTGCCCGCTCGAAAGGTGCGGAGCTGGCGAAGGATATTACTGCTAAAAGTGTAGAGAGTGTTCGTATCTTTTTCCAGGCGAATAAGGAATTGCGTGTTACCAAAACTGCAACACGGGCAGATGAGAAGCTGGACTTGATTAGTCTGGATGAATATCTGAAGAAAATTAGTGTTACCGTAGTGCCGGGAGAACCGGATGACGGTGGTGATGAAGGAGGCGGCAATGAAGGGGGAGATGACGGAGAAACGCCTGACCCGGCCGCTTGATTAATTGACAGTTCATATTTGGCTGTCAGATAGTTTGTTTAATGTTTAATTTAAAAAGTAGAATGTCTATGAAAAGAACTTGGAGTATGATTTTGAAAGTGATTATTGCTGTTGCCGGTGCAATTGCCGGTGTGATTGGTGTTCAGGCGGCAACGATGTAATTGATGTCTTATAAATAAGATATATTTTTAGGTATGAATGGATAGGCGGGATTTTTCCCGCCTGTTTTGTGTTTTAGAGGGATGTGGTATTTAACAAAACTGAAATAATAATCAAACTCGTTGGCTGAATACCGGATTTTATCTACCTTTGTACCTTAATTATTTGCGTCTTTTTAAGCTAGAAAAAACATGATTCGAAAAATAATAAAAGCTCTTTGGATTTTATTGGCGATTGGAGTAGTGGCTGTAGTCACTATATTTGTTTCCATTTCAAAAGGTTGGATAGGTTATATGCCGCCTGTTGAGGAATTGGAGAATCCAAGCTATAAATTTGCGACGGAGATTTTCTCGGAAGATGATAAGGTACTTGGTACTTGGTCTTACAGCAAGGAAAATCGCGTATATACGGCCTATAAGGATTTGTCACCCAATATTATTAATGCATTGATTGCTACGGAAGATGTTCGTTTTGTCGAACATTCAGGTATTGACGCCAAGGCATTGTTCCGTGCGTTTGTGAAACGCGGTTTGATGTTCCAGAAAAATGCAGGTGGGGGTAGTACCTTGTCACAACAGCTTGCCAAGCAGTTGTTTACGGAAAATGTAGCGAGAAATACCCTTCAGCGTCTTTTTCAGAAGCCTATCGAATGGGTGATTGCCGTGAAACTTGAACGCTACTATACTAAAGAAGAAATTCTGAGCATGTATCTCAATAAGTTCGATTTCCTGAATAATGCTGTCGGTATCAAGACGGCGGCTCATACCTATTTTGGCTGCGAACCGAAGGAATTGAAACTGGAAGAAGCGGCTACTTTGGTAGGTATGTGTAAGAATCCGTCGCTTTATAATCCGGTACGTTTCAATGAACGTTCCCGCGGACGTCGTAATGTGGTGCTTGAACAGATGCGTAAGGCGGGATATATCACAGAAGCGGAATGTGATTCTTTACAGGCTCTTCCGTTGAAGCTGACTTATAATCGCGTAGATCATAAAGAAGGTCTGGCGACTTATTTCCGCGAGTATCTCCGTGGTGTAATGACCGCGCCGAAGCCGGTGAAGAGTGATTATCGCGGTTGGCAAATGCAGAAGTTCTACGAGGATTCTCTTTCCTGGGAGACGAATCCGCTATATGGCTGGTGTGCGAAAAACAAGAAAAAAGACGGAACGAATTATAATATCTATACGGATGGATTGAAGATTTATACTACCATCAACTCACGTATGCAGCAATATGCCGAGGATGCTGTGAAAGAGCATTTGGGCGATTATCTGCAACCGGTATTCTTCAAGGAAAAAGAGGGTAGTAAGAATGCTCCTTATGCAAGGTCTTTGCCAGAAAAACGGGTGGAAGAATTGCTGACTAAGGCAATGAAGCAGACTGACCGTTATCGTCTGATGAAAGAAGCGGGAGCTTCGGAGCGGGAGATTCGGAAAGCATTCGACAAGCCGGAAGAGATGACTGTCTTTTCTTGGAAAGGGGATAAGGATACGATTATGAGCCCGATGGACTCCATCCGTTATTACAAGTCTTTCCTGCGTACGGGATTCATGTCGATGGATCCGATGAACGGACACGTGAAGGCTTATGTAGGCGGGCCGAATTATGTGTATTTCCAGTATGACATGGCTATGGTAGGACGTCGTCAGGTAGGATCTACTATCAAACCCTATCTGTATACGCTGGCTATGGAGAATAATTTCTCTCCTTGCGACCAGGTGCGTCATGTAGAACAGACATTGATCGATGAGAACGGAACTCCGTGGTCACCACGTAATGCCAACAACAAGCGTTATGGTGAAATGGTGACTTTAAAATGGGGACTGGCCAACTCGGACAACTGGATTTCCGCTTACCTGATGGGTAAACTGAATCCGTATAATCTGGTGAGACTTATTCATAGTTTCGGTGTACGCAATAAGGCTATAGACCCGGTTGTTTCACTTTGTCTCGGCCCTTGCGAAATCTCTGTCGGTGAAATGGTGAGCGCCTATACAGCTTTCGCTAATAAGGGTATTCGTGTAGCCCCGTTGTTTGTTACCCGTATTGAAGATAGTGACGGCAATGTGATTTCTACATTTGCACCGCAGATGGAAGAGGTTATCAGCGTTTCGAGTGCTTACAAGATGCTTGTCATGCTCCGTGCCGTTATTAATGAAGGAACGGGTGGACGTGTCCGCCGTTATGGTATCACTGCCGATATGGGTGGAAAGACGGGAACTACCAATGACAACTCCGATGCCTGGTTTATGGGATTCACTCCCTCACTGGTATCCGGTTGCTGGGTAGGAGGCGACGAACGTGATATTCACTTCGGCAGAATGACTTATGGACAGGGAGCTGCTGCTGCACTGCCTATCTGGGCACTCTATATGAAGAAGGTATATGATGACCCGACTTTGGGATATGACCAGCAAGAAACGTTCAAACTTCCTCAGGGATTTGACCCTTGTGCCGGTTCGGAAACTCCGAATGGCGAAGTGGAAGAAATGGGGTTGGACGACTTGTTTAACTAAGCTTCTTCTCCCGCCATGCATAAGTGTATCATCTGCATTGGAAGTAACTACAACCGGAAGGAAAATCTGTTTTTTGCACGGCAAAAGCTGGCGGATTTGTTTCCTTCCATCCGTTTCACGTCCGAACAGGAAACGCAGCCTTTGTTTTTCCGGAGTCCGGCGTTATTTTCCAATCAGGTAGCACAGTTCTTTTCCGAAGCCGGGGAAGAGAGGGTAAGGAAGGAGTTGAAAGCCATCGAGAAATCTGCCGGCCGTCGTCCGGAAGATAAGAAAGAGGAAAAAGTTTGCCTGGATATTGATTTACTCGCTTTTGACGACAGGGTATTGAAACCCGAGGACTTGAAAAGGGAGTATATCGTGAAGGGATTAGAAGAATTAAAATAGATTCAGATATGAAATTTCTGGGAATAATACCTGCCCGTTACGCATCCACGCGTTTCCCCGCGAAACCGTTGGCTATCCTGGGCGGAAAAACAGTGATACAACGTGTATATGAACAAGTAGCGGGTGTATTGGACGATGCTTATGTAGCTACTGACGACGAACGGATCGAAGCGGCTGTAAAAGCCTTCGGTGGTAAGGTGGTAATGACTTCTGTTCATCATAAAAGCGGTACGGACCGTTGTTACGAAGCCTGCACCAAGATAGGTGGTGATTTCGATGTCGTTGTCAATATACAAGGGGATGAACCTTTTATCCAGCCTTCGCAGCTGAATGCTGTAAAGGCTTGTTTTGAAGACCCGACTACACAAATTGCCACATTGGTGAAGCCTTTCACTGCCGATGAACCGTTTGTCGTACTCGAAAACGTGAATTCACCAAAAGTGGTGATCAATACAAACTGGAATGCACTTTACTTCAGTCGTTCTATTATACCTTATCAACGTAATGCTGAAAAGCAGAACTGGCTGAAAGGACATACCTATTATAAACATATCGGCCTGTATGCCTATCGTACGGAAGTGCTGAAAGAGATTACGGCTCTCCCGCAGTCTTCTCTTGAAATAGCCGAGTCGTTGGAACAGCTTCGCTGGCTGGAAAACGGGTATAAGATAAAGGTAGGTATCAGTGATGTGGAAACGATTGGTATTGACACTCCCCAGGACTTGGAACGTGCAGAGGAATTTTTGAAAAACAGAGGATAAATCTTATGGATCGCACGATACAACCTGAAATACAAACCCTGAAAAACTTCCGGATATTTGCTCCCGTCCGGTCTACTTTGCCGAATGGTATTCCGTTGACCGTTATTAATGCCGGTGAGCAGGATGTGGTACGTATGGATATACTTTTTGCCGGAGGTCGCTGGCAGCAGTCGCAGAAATTGCAAGCGTTGTTCACCAACCGGATGCTGCGTGAGGGCACTACGAAATATACGGCGGCAACAATTGCCGAAAAACTGGATTATTATGGTTCGTGGCTCGAATTGTCGAGTGCCTCGGAATATGCTTATGTCACAGTCTATTCTCTGAATAAGTATTTGGCGAAAACACTCGAGATAGTAGAGTCCATGATTAAGGAACCGCTTTTCCCGGAAAAAGAACTGCGGACTATCCTGGATACGAATATCCAGCAATATTTGGTCAATACTTCCAAAGTTGACTTCCTGGCACATCGCAGTCTGCTGAAATCCCTCTACGGAGAACAGCATCCATGCGGAAAGATAGTAATGGAAGAAGATTACCATACTATCACTCCGGATGTACTTCGTAATTTCTACGAACAGCATTATCATTCGGGCAACTGTTCAATTTTCCTTTCCGGGAAGGTGACAGAAGATACTATTCGCCGGGTGACGGATACTTTTGGTGTTCCGTTCGGACAACATCAATTACAGATGCCGAAATTAAGCTTTCCTTTTGCCGCTGTTCCTGAAAAGAGAATTTTTACAGAGCGTGAGGATGCGATGCAAAGTGCAGTGAAAATGGGATGTACCACTATTACCCGTGAACATCCGGATTATCCGAAGTTGCGGGTACTGATGACTTTGTTCGGTGGTTATTTCGGTAGCCGCCTGATGTCTAATATCCGCGAAGAAAAAGGATATACCTATGGAATTTCGGCAGGGATCATGTTTTATCCTGATAGCGGGATGCTGCTTGTTTCCACGGAGACGGACAATGAATATGTGGAACCGCTGATACAGGAAGTGTATCACGAAATAGACCGTCTGCATCAGGAATCTGTATCTATGGAAGAACTGACAATGGTGCGCAACTATATGCTGGGGGAAATGTGCCGGAGCTATGAGTCGCCTTTCTCGCTCTCGGACGCATGGATATTTATAGCTACTTCCGGTCTGACTGACGACTATTTTTCTCATTCCCTGCACACTGTGAATGAGATTACACCTGCGGAGATACAGGATTTGGCACAGCGCTATTTATGCAAAGAGACATTAAAAGAGGTCATTGCAGGTAAAAAGTTGTCATAATTTGCTTTCCGGTAGGGGAATGTATGGGAGAGAAATTGTATCTTTGTCCAAATTGTAAATCTAAAAAAGAGTAACTACTAAAATAAATGAGGAAATATCTATATACTACACTTTTATTGGCTCTCCTTGCACAAGCGGGAGCGATGGCACAAGAAAATGAAGGAAAAAAAGGCGGATTTTTCGGGAAAATCAAAGATACATTCTCTACTGAAATAAAGATTGGCAACTATACTTTCAAGGATGGTAGCGTTTATACTGGTGAAATGAAAGGACGTAAACCGAATGGGAAAGGAAAAACAGTCTTTAAGAACGGTGATGTCTACGAAGGGGAATACGTGAAGGGAAAACGTGAAGGCTACGGTATTTATATGTTTCCCGACGGTGAAAAGTATGAAGGGCAATGGTTCCAAGACCAGCAGCACGGAAAAGGTATCTATTATTTTATGAATAATAACCGTTATGACGGTATGTGGTTTCAGGATTACCAGCATGGTGAAGGAACGATGTATTATCACAACGGTGACTTGTATGTCGGCAACTGGGTTAATGATAAACGCGAAGGCAAAGGTACTTATACCTGGGCGAACGGCGCAAAATATAGTGGTCACTGGAAGAACGACAAGAAGAACGGCAAAGGTACCATGAATTGGGATGATGGCTGTAAGTATGAGGGTGACTGGAAAGACGATGTCCGTCATGGTAAAGGGGTCTTTGAATATACCAATGGTGATAAATACGATGGTGACTGGGCGGATGATATTCAGCATGGGAAAGGTACGTACTTCTTCCACACGGGTGACCGTTATGAAGGCTCCTATCTTTTAGGCGAACGTACCGGCGCGGGTGTTTACTATCACGCGAACGGTGATAAATATGTAGGAAACTTCAAGGATGGTATGCAAGACGGCAAAGGTACTTTCACGTGGTCGAACGGTGCAGTGTACGAAGGTGACTGGAAAAATAATAAACGTGACGGAAAGGGTATCTACAAATGGAGCAATGGTGACGTTTACGATGGTGACTGGAAAGATAATCGCCCGAACGGGCAAGGTACTTTAAAGACTGTCGCAGGTATGCAATATAAAGGTGGTTTCGCTGACGGACTGGAAGAAGGACAAGGTGTACAAGTCGACAAGGATGGCAACCGCTTCGATGGATTCTTCAAACAGGGAAAAAAGGATGGCCCGTTTGTAGAAACGGATAAGGACGGAAAGGTTATCAAGAAAGGAACCTATAAATTAGGAAGACTTCAATAAAAAATAGAAATACCAAAAAGAAAACGGTGAACAAATTGCGTAGTGCAATATTTGTTCACCGTTTTCTTTTTAGCGATATTGATTCGCTTAGATTATGTATTGTGAACTGATAGACTCGTTATTCATAACGCGTTTGATAGTTTCAGCAAACATATCGGCGATACTCAACTGTTTTACTTTTGCGCATTTCTTGGTGTAAGGGATGCTATCGGTAAATACCATTTCAGTAAGACCGGACTCCTGTACACGGAAGGACGCCGGATCAGACATCACACAGTGGCTGGCAATAGCGCGTACGGATGCTGCACCGGCTTCCATCATGATATTGGCAGCTTTAGTGATTGTACCTGCTGTGTCTACGATGTCGTCAACCAGTACGACGTTCTTATTGCTCACGTCACCGATGATTTGCATGGAAGCAACTTCATTTGCCTTTTCACGTGATTTGTTACAGAGTACCAATGGCACACCGAGATATTTGGAGAAAGTGCTGGCGCGTTTTGAACCGCCTACGTCCGGTGTAGCAATCACCAGATTTTCCAGGTTTAATGACTGGATGTAGGGGAGGAATACGGCTGATGCATACAGGTGATCTACGGGAATGTTGAAGAAACCCTGGATCTGGTCTGCATGCAAGTCCATGGTAATCAGTCGGTCGATACCTGCCACTGAAAGCAGGTCGGCTACCAGCTTAGCTCCGATTGATACACGAGGTTTGTCTTTTCTGTCCTGACGGGCCCATCCGAAATAGGGGATTACAGCTACAACGCTCTTTGCAGATGCACGTTTTGCAGCGTCGATCATCAGGAGAAGTTCCATTAAGTTGTCTGAGTTTGGGAAAGTGGATTGAACCAGGAATACATGTGCGCCACGGATTGACTCCTCATATGAAACCGCAAATTCACCATCGGCAAAATGCGTAATGTTCATATTTCCCAGAGGACAATTCAGGCTTGCGCAGATTTTTTCTGCAAGATATCTCGAGTTCGTTCCCGAGAATACCATAAAGGGTGCTTTTTCGCTCATTTTGTAATAGATGTTTTACCTATTTGTTAATTTGCCTGCAAAGGTAGGAATTTCTCTTATTATTTAGAAGGACTTATTGTATAAAAAATATTTTTCTCTCCAACTTATCGGAAATATTTGTAGATTTGCAATAAATAATGGGGAATATCCATTATCCGTTGTTAATTATCCGATAATAAAATGAGTTCACGCTTTCCTCTATATATAATAGGTGTAGTGTTATTCGCCTCTTTTTTCTCGTGCACTGATATGGTGCCGACCAAAGAAGTGCGTCTGATTGATTCACTGAACGGGAAAGCGTATGCTTTTCGTTACCGGAATCTCGATTCTTCTTATAGATATGCCGAGCAGGCTTATCGTAAGGTAAACTTATATAAATCGGGGAAAGCCGAGGCATCCAACAACCTGGGATTCTGGGCTTACATGAACATGGATTTCGACCGTGCCGAAGCCTTGCACAAAGAGGTGTACAAACTGACCAAGAACGAACTCGAACTACTGATTGCCGACATCGGACTGATGAAAATCTGTCAGCGGACGGCCATGAACAAGGAGTTTTATGATTACCGGAACAGTGCACTGAAACGCATGAAGCGTATCCGTGAAGAAAGCGACTTGTTTGCCGACCGCCACGAGAAACTCCGGCTGGATTATGCTTTCACGGAGTTTTTCATCGTTTCTTCTATTTATTACTATTATCTTCAGCAACGTCAGGAAGCGGTCGCCTCGCTCAATCAGATACCGGAAGATGAAGCATTGGCGGATACGAACCAATTGCTTTATTATCATTATCTCAAAGGTTCTGCTTCTTTGGTGGAAGCCGGTAAACCGGAAGATAGGAAGCTCCGCGAGTTCGACCACCTTTATTATACTTGGCGGACGGCAGTTCAGAGCAATCATCCCTATTTTGAAGGAAATGGCCTGCAAGGGCTTGCCAACCTGATGATTGCTCCCAATGACTTCGATTTATTTCAGGCAAGACGGGGACATGCGTTAGACCAGTTCGGCTTTCCGATAGATTCGCTTTTACCTTTGCGTCTGGCACAGCTTGCACTCGAAAAATTCCGTGAATATAATGATTTATATCAGATTGCCGGGGCATATGTCTCTATCGGCAAATATCTGAATACGCACGGGCGATATTCGGAAGCATTGGATACGCTTACGAAAGCATTGGATTGTGTGAATCGCCATCATATACTCTATTATCACCATGAGGCGGATACACTGGATAAACTATATACGTTTGCCGAAGGGGACACGACCTATACGGGAGTGCCGTGGATTACGCAGGAGAATGTAAAGACTGTACCCGAATGGATTTCGAGAATCCGGGAACAATTGAGCGTATCGTATGCGGGATTGGGAATGAAATATGCCTCTGATTACAATAGGAATATTTATCTGGATATTCTGAACTTCACCCGTCAGGACAAGGAACTGGAGAGTCGTTATGTTTCATTGGAAGCCGGTTCGCGGCAGATGACACTTGTGCTTTCTTTGGTGATTGTCGGATTGGTGCTGGTAGTGATTCTTTGGTGGTTCTTCAACAGGCGTTCCAAGATAAGGAATCAGATTGATGTGGAGCGTCTGCAACAGATTTTGGGGCTTTGCCGGGATATTACTTCTTCTATTCCAATGAATGTTCCGTTGATTCAGGAAGGAATAGACAATCTGTTTGGTAAGGGTAGGATGAGACTGGATATTCCCGAAGAGGGGAAAGCGGCGCTTGTCCCCGCACATCGGTTGAACCGTGATGAAAAGGCTTTGGTGCATGTGCTTGAACCTTATATTATCTGGGCGGCGGACAATGAACAGATGGTGGAAGCATTGAGCGACGAACGGATGCAGTTGGAAAAACAACGGTATATCTATGAGCAGCATATTGCGGGAAATAAGCGTCAGAATCTGATAAAAAAGGCTTGTATGGCTATTGTGAATGGTATTAATCCTTATATCGACCGTATTCTGAATGAGGTGCACAAGCTTACGGAGAAGGGATATATTGATGATGAAAAGATAAAGAAGGAGAAGTATCAATACATTGATGAACTGGTAACTACTATTAATGAGTATAACGATATACTGGCTCTGTGGATCAAGATGAAGCAAGGATCGTTGAGCCTGAATATCGAAACGTTCAGTCTTGACGGATTGTTTGAACTGTTGGGAAAAGGACGGCGTGCTTTTGAGATGAAAAAACAGACGTTGGAGATTGAGCCGACTACTGTTATGGTGAAGGCAGACCGGGCGCTAACTCTGTTTATGATTAATACGCTAGCGGAGAATGCCCGTAAATATACTCCGGAAGGAGGAACTGTCAAGGTCTATGCACGTACTACGGATACGTATGTGGAGATTTCCGTAGAAGATGACGGACGCGGTATTTCGGAGGAAGATGTGGCGCGTATTATTGGTGAGAAAGTATATGATTCACGGGTGATAGGAATCAAGAATGCGGAGAATCCTGACGAATTGAAAGAAAATAAGGGCAGTGGTTTCGGACTGATGAACTGTAAGGGAATCATTGAGAAATATAAGAAAACGAATGAACTCTTCCGGGTATGTACCTTCGATGTGGAGAGTGAATTGGGAAAGGGAAGCCGTTTTTATTTCCGTTTGCCTTTGGGAGTGCGTAAGGTGATTGGCGTATTGCTTTGCCTGTTGCTTCCTATGGGAATGGTGTCTTGCTTGCATGACCCGATTCCGCCTATGTCGCAGGAGAGAGATTCGATAGCGGTAGTTACTGATTCTGCTTATGAGGACTTGCTGGATGCTGCGTCGGACTATGCCAATGCTGCATATTTTGCCAATGTGGATGAAAATTACGAGCTTGCCTTGCAGTATGTGGACTCTGCCATGTCGTTGTTGAACGAGCATTATGAAAAGTATGCGCGTCCGGAAAGTCCTCATCGTTATATGAAACTTGTAGGTACAGGAATACCTGCTGAAGTCAGTTGGTGGAATGAATTATTTGATTCGGATTATCATGTGATTTTGGATATAAGAAATGAAGCGGCGGTCGCTTTCCTGGCTTTGAAGCAACTGGATGGGTACAGTTATAATAATTCGGCTTTTACGGATTTGTATAAGTTGCAGGGGGAAGACCAGACATTGGAAGCATATTGCAGGCAGTTGGAGCGTTCGAATACTAATAAGACGGTGGGGATTATCCTATGCTTTGTCTTGTTGATTGTTTCTTTGGTTGGTTATTATTTTCTGTATATGCGAAAACTGTTACAGAATCGGCTGAACCTCGAACAGGTGCTTGAAATAAATCAGAAAGTATTTGCGGCATCTATAGTCAGACTACAGGAGCAGGAGGATGCGGAAGCGCTTCAACGCGAGGAGAGTACGCTCAAAGAAATACCACAGCGTATTGTGAATGAAGCATTCGGCTCGGTGAATGAATTATTGACGATTGACCGGATGGGAATCGCAGTGTATAATGAAACGACGCATCGACTGGAGTATGCTTCGCGTCCCGGACAGGAGATGCCGGAAATGGTGCAGCAGTGTTTTGACTCCGGCGAGTATCTTGCGGAACAACATCTGTTGGCTATTCCGTTGAAAGTGGAAGCGGGGGGAGAACATCAATGCGTCGGTGTGTTATATCTTGAGCGTAGGGAAGGTTCGGAGCAGGAAACGGATCGTTTGCTCTTTGAATTGGTGGCTCGTTATGTGGCCATTGTGGTATTTAATGCGGTAGTGAAACTGGCTACGAAATACCGGGATATCGAGTCGGCGCACGAAGAAACGCGTCGGGCTTCCTGGGAGGACAGTATGTTGCATGTACAGAATATGGTGCTTGACAACTGCCTGTCTACGATTAAACATGAAACGATTTATTATCCGAATAAAATCAAGCAGATTGTAGGACGGCTGAATACGCTGAGTCTTTCGGAAAAGGAAGAGCGCGAAGCGGTGGAGACTATGACGGAATTGATTGAATATTATAAGGGCATCTTTACTATCTTGAGTTCGTGTGCTTCCCGTCAGTTGGAAGAGGTTACTTTTCGGCGGACGGTGATTCCGGTGCAGGAGCTTTTTGATGCTGCCGGAAAATATTTCAAGAAGATGATGAAGAACCGGACGAAGAGGATAGAACTTGAGATGGAGCCAATGGAGGCAAGAGTAATAGGAGACGTGAACCAGTTGCGCTTTCTGTTGGAAAATCTGATTGACGAAGCATTGACGGTTCGTGAAGATGGTGTGCTTCGTTTGCAGGTTCGTAAGGATGATGGATATATTCGTTTCCTCTTTACGGATACGAGACGTGAAAAGAGTGTGGAGGAACTGAACCAGTTGTTCTACCCGAATTTGGCACGTATGACTTCCGGTGAAAAAGGGGAGTTGCGGGGTACGGAATATTTGGTGTGCAAGCAGATAATCCGTGACCATGACGAATTTGCGGGACGCAGGGGATGCCGTATTAATGCCGAACCTGCTGCGGATGGAGGATTTACGGTCTATTTCACGGTTCCGCGCAGATAAAAAAGAAAACACATAAAAGTTATTAGATAAGGAAATGGAAGAACAGAAGTTTAAAGTTATTATCGTAGAGGATGTAAAACTGGAGTTAAAAGGTACGGAAGAGATATTCCGTCACGAAATACCGAATGCGGAAGTGATCGGTACTGCCATGACCGAAAGCGAATTCTGGCCGTTGATGGAAGCGCAACTCCCTGATTTGGTATTACTGGATTTGGGATTGGGTGGGTCTACTACTATCGGAGTGGATATTTGCCGGAATATATTCAAACGCTATAAAGATGTCCACGTACTGATTTTCACAGGTGAGATTCTGAATGAAAAGCTGTGGGTGGATGTACTGAATGCCGGAGCTGACGGAATTATCCTAAAGACGGGAGAATTGCTGACCAAGACGGATGTACAGGCTGTTATGGATGGTAAGAAGCTGGTATTTAACTATCCGATTCTGGAAAAGATTGTAGAGCGCTTCAAGAGGTCTGTTGCCAATGATGCGAAACGTCAGGAAGCGGTAATCAGTTATGATATTGATGAATATGACGAGCGTTTTCTCCGCCATCTGGCTTTGGGATATACGAAGGAGATGATTGCGAACCTGAAAGGTATGCCTTTCGGCGTGAAATCATTGGAGAAACGACAGAATGATCTTATCGGTCGCCTTTTCCCGAATGGAGAGCGGGTGGGAGTGAATGCTACCCGGTTGGCTGTCCGTGCATTGGAATTACGTATTATTGATTTGGATAATTTGGAGCCTGACGAAGAATAACTAAAAAAAGCTGACGAAGAATAAACCTGAAAAGCGATGAAGACAAAATGGCGTATGCCCCATCCTGCTACAATGTTCATGCTACTGACAATGGCAGTAGTCTTTCTGTCATGGATATGTGACATCTATGGACTGAAAGTGACATTGCCACAGACTGGCGAGGATATTCGTGTGCAAAGCCTGTTGAGTCCGGAAGGAATCCGTTGGTGGTTGAGGAACGCTATCAAGAACTTTACAGGGTTTGCTCCGTTGGGCATGGTGATTATTGCCATGTTCGGACTGGGGGTTGCCCAACATTCAGGCTTTATTGATGCGTGCATCCGTATGGGGGTGGGGAACCGGAAGGAGAAGAGGAAAATTATTTTGTGGGTGATTATTCTCGGATTGCTGTCGAATGCTATTGGTGACGGTGGATATATTATCTTGTTGCCTATTGCCGCCATGCTGTTTCAATGGGTGGGACTTCATCCGATTGCGGGGATTGTGACGGCTTATGTCTCCGTTGCCTGCGGGTATAGTGCCAATATTGTGTTGAGTACGATGGATCCGTTGCTGGCTCATACCACGCAGGAAGCTGCATTGGCTCAAACAGGCTATCAGGGGAATACGGAACCTCTTTGCAATTACTTCTTTATGAGTGCTTCTACGGTAGTTATTACTGCCATTGTTTATTGGGTGACTCAAAAATGGCTTCTTCCCAGATTGGGTAAATACGAAGGAAGTGTAAAGGTGGAAGCCTATCGTCCCCTGTCCCGCAAAGAGAGACGGGCGATTATGATTTCCATTATGGTGGCGGCTGTCTATGTAGTTCTTGTTTTATGGCTTACTTTTTCCTCTTATGGAATTTTGCGCGGTGTGAATGGTGGCTTGATGCATTCACCGTTCATTGCCGGTATTTTGTTTCTTCTTTCTTTGGGAGCAGGTATCACGGGCATGGCGTATGGTTTTAGTTCCGGTCGCTATCGCACGGATAATGATGTGATTGAAGGACTGACGCAGCCAATGAAACTTCTTGGCGTTTATTTCGTGATTGCTTTCTTTGCTGCTCAAATGTTTGCCTGTTTCGAATATTCGCATTTGGACAAGTGCCTTGCCATTATGGGTGCTGAACTGGTTTCTTCTTTCGAGCCGGCTCCATTGGCGGCTTTGGTCTTGTTTATCCTGTTTACGGCATTTATCAATTTGATTATGGTATCTGCCACTTCCAAATGGGCTTTCATGTCTTTCATCTTTATCCCGATGTTTGCGCAGATGGGTATTTCTCCCGACGTGGCACAATGTGCTTTCCGTATCGGAGACAGTTCGACAAATGCCATTACGCCTTTCTTATTTTATATGCCTTTGGTGCTGACTTATATGCGTCAGTATGATAAGCAGATCACTTATGGTACATTACTTAAATATACCTGGAGATATTCATTGGCTATCTTATTTGCCTGGACATTGCTGTTTATCGTTTGGTATTTGCTGAAAATACCGGTAGGCTTGTAATGATAGATGGATAGCAGGACTTCTGTTTCATCAACCGGAGTTTTGTTTTTCTGAATTAATTATTATCTCTATCCGTTGCCATTGAAGCAATTGGCTCTGAATACGAATTTGGAACAAAATCCGGTGTGGACTAAGTAATTTTGAGTGAATAATATATACAAGACCTGTAATATTTTAGTATATTGCAGGTCTTTAAAATTTAACGTGTAAAATGAAGAATAGATTCTCTGTAAAATACACTCTTCTTTGCGGAACGGCTTGTTGTTTCTCTTCTATGATGCGGGCACAACAGGATGTATCCCGAATGAATGTTCTTTTCATAATGGCGGACGATATGCGCCCCGAGTTAGGCTGTTATGGAGTAAAGGAAGTGAAGACACCTAATATGGATCGTTTGGCTGCAAGCGGTGTCCTGTTTCAGAATGCTTATTGCAATATACCGGTGAGCGGAGCGTCTCGTGCCAGTTTATTGACAGGTGTATATCCCCGGTATCCGAACCGTTTTATCAGTTTTTCTGCTTATGCCAGCAAAGATTGTCCCGGGGCAATACCTATTTCAGGATGGTTTACACAGAATGGCTATCATACAGTTTCGGATGGAAAAGTGTTTCATCATATGAGTGACCATGCTGATTCATGGAGTGAACCGCCCTATAGGAATCATCCGGATGGATATGATGTCTACTGGGCAGAATATAACAAATGGGAACTTTGGATGAATTCGGAATCGGGGAAGACGATTAATCCGAAAACAATGCGGGGACCTTTCTGTGAGTCTGCCGATGTGCCTGATACTGCCTATGATGATGGTAAACTGGCGAACCGGGCTATTAGTGATTTAAAGAGAATGAAAGAGATAGGTAAACCTTTCTTCCTGGCTTGCGGCTTTTGGAAACCCCATTTACCGTTTAATGCTCCGAAGAAGTATTGGGATTTATACAAACGTGACGAAATTCCCATGGCTACCAATCGTTTCAGACCTGAAGGATTGCCGGAACAAGTTCGTAATTCGTCAGAGATTTACGCTTATGCACGGGTTACGGATACGAGTGATATTGATTTTCAGAGGGAAGTAAAGCATGGATATTATGCTTGTTTGAGCTATGTGGATGTGCAAATAGGAAAGGTATTGGATGCGTTGGACGAATTGGGGTTATCGGAGAATACGATTGTTGTTCTGCTGGGAGATCATGGGTGGAATTTGGGCGAACATGATTTTATAGGAAAGCATAATCTGATGGACACTTCTACTCATGTACCGTTAATTATCCGTGTACCGGGAATGAAAAAGGGAGAAACCAAATCTATGGTGGAGTTTGTTGATTTATATCCTACTTTATGCGAACTTTGTAAACTTCCTGTGCCTAATGAGCAATTGAGTGGACAAAGCTTTGCCGGAGTTTTCAAGAATTTGAAGGCTAAGACTAAAGAGGAAGTTTATATTCAATGGGAGGGGGGAGATAATGCTGTTGATCGGCGTTATAGCTATGCTGAATGGATGAAAGGTGACGTGAAGAAAGCAGGCATGCTGTTTGACCACCGGATTGATAAAAAGGAAAATAAGAATCGGGTAAATGAGAAAAAATATAAAGAAAAAGTTGAATCATTATCTTCTTTTATCAAAGTAAAGAAAACATCATTAAAGAAATAGTATGAGAACATGTTTTTTACATTCCAGCCGTTTGTTGGCGGTTGTTTTATTTGTGATTTATAGTCTGTCTACATTTGCGCAGCGACAGGACATTTTATTAAATGATAATTGGAAGTTCCGGTTCTCACATCAGGTGCAGAAGGGAACGGAAGTAAGGGTTGACTTACCCCATACCTGGAATGCGCAGGATGCTTTATCCGGTAAAATAGACTATAAACGAGGTATTGGCAATTATGAAAAGAAACTGTTTATTTGTCCCGAATGGAAAGGTAAGCGTCTTTTTCTCCGTTTTGAGGGAGTGAACAGTATTGCTGATGTTTTTATAAATCGTCGTCATATCGGTGAGCATCGCGGAGGGTATGGAGCCTTTGTTTTTGAAATTACCGGAAAGGTTGAGTATGGGAAAGAGAACTCTATATTAGTGCGGGTGAACAATGGAGAACAACTGGATATCATGCCTTTGGTGGGTGATTTTAACTTTTATGGCGGAATCTATCGGGATGTGCATTTGATGATAACTGATGAAACGTGTATTTCTCCTTTGGATTATGCTTCTCCGGGAGTACGTCTCATACAGGATAGTGTGAGCCATAAATATGCGAAAGTACGTGCACTTGTTGATTTATCAAACGGAAATACTGCTAATCAGGAAGTAGAACTTAATATCCGTCTTCTGGATGGAAAAAAGGTTGTGAAAGAAGGAATGAAAAAGGTAACTCTTTCCGGTGCTTCGACTGTGCAGCAGGAACTTGTATTTGAAATTAGTCAACCCCATTTGTGGAATGGGCGTCAAGACCCGTTTCTTTATCAAGCGGAAATTTCCCTTTCCCGGAATGGTAAAATTGTAGATTGTATTACGCAACCTTTAGGGCTTCGCTTTTATCGGATTGATCCTGATAAAGGTTTTTTCCTGAATGGAAAACATTTACCTCTTCAGGGAGTATGTCGTCACCAGGATAGGAGTGAGGTTGGAAATGCTTTACGGACCCAACATCATGACGAGGATGCCGCATTGATGTTGGAAATGGGAGTGAATGCCGTTCGTTTGGCACATTATCCCCAAGCTACTTATTTTTATGACTTGATGGATAAGAATGGTATTATTGTGTGGGCTGAAATTCCTTTCGTCGGCCCCGGCGGATACAATGACAAGGGTTTTGTAGACCTGCCTGCTTTCCGTGCTAATGGAAAAGAACAACTTAAAGAACTGATCCGTCAACACTATAATCATCCTTCTATCTGTGTATGGGGGCTGTTTAATGAGTTGACAGAGCTTGGAGATAACCCAGTAGAATATATTAAAGAACTGAATGTACTGGCTCATCAGGAAGATACGACACGGCCTACCACCTCTGCAAGTAACCAAATGGGAGATTTAAACTTCATTACGGATGCTATTGCCTGGAATCGTTATGACGGATGGTACGGTGGTACTCCCGCTGATTTGGGTAAATGGCTTGACAGCATGCATAAAAAACACCCCGATATCTGTATTGCTATCAGCGAATATGGTGCCGGTGCCAACATCTATCATCAACAGGATTCATTAACGAAAACTGTACCTACTAGTTGGTGGCACCCGGAAAACTGGCAAACATATTATCATATTGAAAACTGGAAAGAAATTTCTTCCCACCCATATGTATGGGGAAGCTTCGTTTGGAATATGTTTGATTTTGGTGCTGCACACCGTACAGAGGGAGACCGCCCTGGTATTAACGACAAAGGCCTGGTTACTTTTGACCGTAAAGCCCGTAAAGACGCTTTCTATTTCTACAAAGCCAACTGGAATAAGGAAGAACCAATGCTCCATCTAACAGGTAAACGTAACATTATACGTTCTCAACGTTTGCAAACGATTACCGCCTTCACCAATCAGCCTGAAGCTGAATTGTTTGTAAATGGCAAAAGTTGTGGTAAAGCGACAGCAGACCAGTACGCTATTTTAGAATGGAAGAATGTGGAATTACAACCGGGAGAGAATGAAATCAAAGTGGTTTCTACCAATAAGAAACAGCCTTTGAGTGATAGCTTCCGTTGTCAGTTAGGTATGATTAGTCAATAAAATCTGAACGGAATTCTAATGCAGTAATCATTGAGAATAAAATTTTCAATAAATGTGGCAAATTTACCACATTTATTGAAATAAAGATATACCTTTGTCGTGTTAAAAAAATAATCTATTAAAAGTGGGGGCAACACTTATAAATTCTGCAAATTTATACATGACAAGTAATAGTATTAAAAGTATTGAAGATCTGTGTGATTACATAAATGAAAGTAAGGAGTATCCTATGAATATTAGCAATATTATTCAGAAATATAAATGGATAGATCTGAATGGATATAATAAGCACCCTGAATATATTTGTACAGATGGTGCTTTTTTATTATTGAAAAGTGAAGATGGCGTAGAAATACGCACTGTTGATGGCGATTTTATAGAAGATACTCTCGAAGAAATAATGCAAAGTACTGATGTTTCTGATTGTGATTGCGAATTGCGGATTTTTGATGAATTAAGAAAATTGAAAATTCATAGTAATCGTGTGAGATTTGGAAATCGAATTGAAGAGCTTCGTGTTA
This sequence comes from Bacteroides congonensis, assembly GCF_900130125.1. Classification (GTDB taxonomy): domain Bacteria; phylum Bacteroidota; class Bacteroidia; order Bacteroidales; family Bacteroidaceae; genus Bacteroides; species Bacteroides congonensis. The sequence goes on along the minus strand of NZ_FQXY01000009.1, from coordinate 525,778 downwards.
TGAAAGGACTGAAACAACATGAATTGGCAGATGTTTCAGGAATTGACCGTACTAATGTAGTTAAAATTGAAAATGGACGCTATAACGCTAGTTTTGATATTTTATCTAAAATAGCTAAAGCATTGGATTCTGAAGTAGATATTGTTACCAATGAAGAGTATGTTTATTTGGAGAATATGAGACGGCAGGAAGAGGCAAAGGCAATATTTGCTTACTATGATGGCGAGAACCGGGATGTCTGTGTATTTGGAGAGTGGGCGGTAAACGAGTGTGGAGATATAGTAAACTATAAGAAGCATTATCCACTTTATAACTATGATCTAAATCCATATGGATATGGTGAGGATAAAAGTTTATCATATTGGTACGACCATATTAGTGAAAAGTATGATTATGATGTAGAACATTTTGTTCAAGCGTTTCGATATGCAATGAAGGTTATAAAGGAAAACAGTAAAAAGAAGGATTATATAACAAAATTAGGTGCCTTCATAATAGATAATAAGGATCGTGACGATATAGTTGGTGATCTGTGTAATGATCTAATGAGAGATAAAGCGTTTGCTGATTTTACGAAGGAAAATGAACAAAAAGAATATATTATTATGGTTGGACACAGTCACACTCATATACAAGATTCTATAGTACAGTTATTTAAAGAATATTCAGGAGAAGAAATTACATTTGAAGAAGAGTCTTTTGAAGTATAAAAGCAATCTAAAAAAAGAAGCCCTCGCAAATCATTGGATATTTGCGAGGGCTCTTTATGTTAAAACAAAAAATCACTTTTTCTTTCTAAGCACTACCGCAGTGCGTGCAGGAATATAAAGCTTCAACCACTCTTTCTTTTCCTTCTTATACAGTGGATCGGCTATTGTAAAATGAACGACAGAATCATCTGCCAAACCGTTTCCGCCGAATGCTACATTATCCGTATTCAGTATTACTTCATAAGCGCCCGGAGCTACCAGGAATCCATAATCAGCGAATGACTGTTTCGGGTTGAAATTAAAGACAAATATCAAATCCTTACGTCCATAAGCCAATACCTGGTCGCCGTCATTATGCCAGATTTCCTGAACCGGCGTTGCCTGGAAGTCTTTTACACTCTTGATTACTTTCAGCATTTCTGCGTCAAAGTCACCCATATAGTGATAAGTCAGGTTCTTATTGTCTACCAAATCCCATTGGCGACGGGCATATTTGCAAGACCATCCGTTACCCTCACGTGGGAAGTCAATCCATTCAGGATGACCGAATTCATTGCCCATAAAATTCAGATAACCACCGTTAATGGTAGAAGAGGTCAATAAACGAATCATCTTATGCAAGGCAATACCCCGATTGACTACATAATTTTCATCTCCTTTTTGCATATGCCAATACATATCAGCGTCAATCAGACGGAAGATGATTGTCTTATCTCCCACCAATGCCTGGTCGTGACTTTCCGCATAAGATATGGTCTTTTCATCCTGACGGCGATTGGTTACTTCCCAGAACATACTGGAAGGTTTCCAGTCTTCATCAATCTTTTCTTTGATTGTCTTGATCCAGTAATCAGGAATATTCATGGCCATACGATAATCGAATCCATAACCACCATCTTCTACCTTCGCAGCCAGTCCCGGCATACCGGAAACTTCTTCTGCAATTGTGATTGCTTTCGGATTGACCTGATGAATCACTTCATTAGCCAATGTCAGGTAAGCAATTGCATTATCATCCTGATGACCGTTGAAATAATCTCCATAATTACAGAAAGCTTCACCCAATCCATGACTATAATATAGCATGGACGTTACTCCATCAAAACGGAATCCGTCGAACTTATATTCTTCCAACCAATATTTGCAGTTGGACAGCAGGAAATGAATCACTTCATTCTTGCCATAGTCAAAGCAAAGAGAATCCCAAGCCGGATGTTCGCGGCGACCGCCCGGATAAAAGTACTGGTTCGGATCACCGGCAAAATTTCCTAATCCTTCCACTTCGTTCTTTACGGCATGTGAATGAACGATGTCCATAATCACAGCAATTCCCATCTCATGGGCAGCATCAATCAATGCTTTCAATTCGTCGGGAGTTCCGAAACGGGAAGAAGCGGCGAAGAAACTGGATACATGATACCCGAAACTTCCATAATAGGGATGTTCCTGGATTGCCATAATCTGAATACAGTTGTATCCTTCCTTAGCGATGCGTGGAAGTGTTTTTTCGCGGAATTCGTTATAAGTTCCGACCTTTTCCTCTTGCTGTGCCATTCCGATATGACACTCGTATATCAGCAAAGGATTGGTGGTAGGCTTAAATGTTTTCTTCTTGAATTTATAGGGTTTTTCCGGTGCCCATACTTGTGCACTGAATATCTTGGTCTGTTCATCCTGAACGACGCGTGTAGCCCAGGCAGGGATACGCTCACCTTGACCACCATCCCAATATATATTCAGCTTATACAAGTCTCCATGATGAATGGCATCTGCCGGCAGGTTGATCTCCCAAATCCCATTCTTTAGTTTTTTCAACTTGTAGGCAGCTTTTTCTTCCCAGTTGTTAAACGTACCTACCATATATATATGTGTAGCGTTCGGCGCCCATTCACGAAAGGTCCATCCTTTATCAGTGCGGTGCAGTCCGAAATAAAGATAACCCGACGCAAAGTCTGAAAGAGTTTGTTTTCCCTTATTGGTCAGTTCGGCTTCCTTGTCCAACACAAACTGATGACGACCTGCGATAGCATCGGCAAAAGGTTCCAGCCAAGGATCATTTTTGATAAGATTAAGTGTCTTTTCCATATCAGAATTGAATTTAGATTATGCTTTTACTTTTACGATTACTTTCTTCACACCGTCCGGAGTAATGCCGGGAGCGTGTCCGTCCTGTGGAAAGAAGATAGCAAACATTCCCGGTTTCACGGCAACGTATGTTTCAGCTAATCCTTCAAAGAAAGTAATGTCCTTTTCTGCATTATAAGGAGCATTTGCAGAAACACAGTCCTTAGCAGCAGTATAACCCATAATTTCTGTTCCTGACAATGGAATCTGAATATCTATAAATTCCTTATGTGTTTCCAGTTTGGCCTCTTCCCTGGTCTTTGGCTTAGTTTGTGCGATATTCACCAGCAGATCTTTTCCTTTCAATTCTGTCTTACCGATTTCCATGGCTTGAAGGTCATGAGATTTCAGAAACTCAATAGCCTGTGCAAATAAAGGATTTAAAGACGCATATTTCTCCAGATTTTCTAAAGTATCTACTACCATATAAGTTCAATTTTAAAGTTTATATTTTAGGTATTATTCAAAATCATCAATCGTGTAATTTATAAAATCGGCAAACCGCTTGAATTGACGGAATACCTTATCTATCTGTTCCAACACATCCGGTTGGGTAAAGAAGTTATCGGGAACATTATAGGAACAAACGTATTCCTTGCATTTCAAATAATCAATGTACTTGAAATCTTTCGGGAAGCCTTTAGGAGCTGTTTTCAGGAAGTCCTCTCCTATCACCGGAAAGTATTGCTTAAATTCCGGGTCTTCCACGATAGTGACAAACTCTTCGATATTATCATAAATAGACTGCCGAACGGCTTTCAGAATATTGGAAGGCAGGCACAGGCTTCCGCCGGCAAGCATAGAGCCATCGGGTTGCAGATGCACATAGTATCCACAATGATCAGATTTCTTGCCCTTTGCATTGATATAACCACCGAAATGTATCTTATAAGGTGTTTTATCCGTAGAGAAACGGGTATCCCGGTAAATGCGATAGGTACAGTCTTTGGGTTGAATTCCCCGAATTGTTTCATCAAACAGGGAAATACGGGCAATCACTGTTGCCAAAAAATTGTCAAACTCGGCACGGGCTATCTCATATTCTGCCTTATGCTCATTAAACCACTCACGATTATTGTTCGCGGAAAGATCTTTTAAAAACTGAAAGATAACGGGTATGTTCATCTTTATCATTTTCTATTATTATCCCACAAACGTACAAATTTTATTTCATATAAACTACAAAAGGGGGCAAAAGGACATAAAAAAAAGCATCGGCCTGGTAAACCGATGCTCTAACACATTTATCAAAAAAAACAGACTCTTCTGTCTCTGACGTACTTTAGCTTTCACAAGTGGAGTACAATCTCTTTAATTAATCTTATATCTAATACTATGAAAAACACATAAATATAACAGTACAAAAGAGGCTTTTGTTCAGCAGTTCTCTGTATATTTCAGTTAATTATAGTTTATAGAATAAAATGTTTATCATCAATGGGTAGTATGATACGTCCCCAATCAATCATTGCATTGAATAACATGACTTTAGAGTACTCGCCTAAATATGCTTGTGTAATGTCTCTTTCTACAATCAGTTGCCTGTCCAAAAGCTCGGCACGTTTTGTTCCCCGAAGCAACGGATGAGAGGGTGTATACCACATTTTTCCGTCATAGAGTGCTACATTGGCTATGGAAGTATCTGTCAAATAGCCGTTTCTCACGATTAAGACATCATCCGCTGTTTTTCTTTGGGCATACAAAATATTCAATTCTTCCCGGTTCGTACTTTTATAAGTATAATCAATAGTATCGGCTACAACCAGACGTAACGAAGAAACTTCCCGCATCTGATATGGTGCATATGTAATTTCTTCTATTTCTCTGCCATATACAATCCGGCATTTATGAATTCCCTGCAATGATTGCGGAGATATAAATTCCTGCAAAATGAGTGGGGTACTGTCTTTCCAAAAGGCAGCACGAGTTCGATTAAACCGTTCTGTATGATAGTCAAGATTGTAAATCTTTCCATCTTCTATCCGGATGGTTTCAATAAATAGGCACATATACTTTTTGTTTCATTTCATTATACTCACTTTCCACATCACTCTGACAAGTGATTCCACCACCACTTTTAAAATACATCTTCTCTCCTTCCTGTTCTACAAAACGTATCATAACAGCACTATCCAAATTTTCACCGTCAAAATATCCCATGATACCTGTATAAAATCCTCTTTCATAGTTTTCTGCTTCTTGAATGATCTGCATCGTTTTTTTCTTTGGAGCACCTGTTATAGAACCTGCCGGCAACAGTTTAAAAATGATTTCTCCCAAGTGTTCCTGATAATCCTCCGGCAAAACACCCTGAATTTCCGAACTTGTCTGAAGAATTGCACCTTGATTAGTATGCAGCGTATCAATATACCGGTAACGGGACACCGATACTTGATTGGCAACCATACTTAAATCATTACGTATCAAGTCTACAATGGTGGCATGTTCTGCGGCTTCTTTCGGGTCATCCATCAATAACCGGGATGCATCAGGAATTGAAGCATCAATAGTCCCCTTCATCGGATATGAACTGATTTTCCCTTGATGGATACGAACGAATATTTCAGGAGAAAATACCGTAAATGAATCTCTAAGCCACAACTTGTAGATAGCTTTTGAACGGAAATAAATATCTTGCAGAGTGAGATTGGTTTCTATTGGAGTTCGGCAAGTCAGATTAGTAAGAAAGCTGTTTCCTGCGAAAATATTCCGTTGAACAATATTGAACGAATGCCGATAGATATCAAAAGATTCAGGAAATGATTGCCAATGAATATGTTCTTTCTTATTATTTAGACAAGAATTCCCATTACTTTTATCCGATGTTGATTGATTAGTAAATCCGTTCAGATTATATAATAATTCAGTGGGATCTATGGACGAAATTTCTTCTACATAAGAAGCACCTTGTAGATAATTAATTATAAAGATAAAAGGGCGACGTAATAGGCCCCAATTATTCATCCGTTTGACAGCTTGTTCCTTAGTATGTAAATGCATAAGAATCCTTCAGTGTTTAGGGAAGGCAAAAGTACACAAAAAGTATAGATTAGAAAAAAAACAATAAAAAAGGGTTGCCAAATGTATTTATTGGCAACCCTTTATATTCTTTATAATAATCTAAATTACTTCATGGCAGCTTTCACCTGCGGAAGCATCTTTTTCACGTTCTCGTTTTCCGGTGATATTTTGGCAGCTTCTTCCAGATAATCTACTGCTTCTTTGAACCTTGCATCAGCTTTTTCTTTTTCTGCAGCATATTTGTCAGCATCTGAATTTGCCAAAGGAGCGGCTTTCTTCAAAATATTAGCACCGTCATTATAGCAAAGAACTCCCAAGCTATACAGAGCATTTGTCTTATAAGTCTTGTGATTCAAAGGAATTACTTTCTTAAAACAATCTTCTGCTTCCTCAGCTTTACCGGCTTTCTGAGCTGCAAGTCCTGCTTTCAAATAATGAAGACCATAATTCTTTACCATTGTCTTATTATTCGGGTCTACTTTCAAGCCTTCTTCCAATGTAGCTACATATTCATCAGTCTTCTTTAAAGCATCTAAAGCCAAAGCTTTACGGGCATACGCATTTCCTGTGTTGAATTTCTTTTGGATTGCAATATCAAAGAAAGTAACAGCTTCTGCATATTTCTTTACTTCATCAGCAGCTATACCACAATAATAAGCTGTCGCAGAATCTTGATTATTAGTCTGCTTTAAATATTCACTGAATTTGGCGTATGCCACAGGATAATTTTTTGCATTGAATGCATCATTTCCTTCTTTCTTAATTTGGTTAGGGTCGGTTTGAGCAAAAATGTTGGTTACTGTGAAACAAAATGCAAATAAAAAAATAAATTTCTTCATAACTTTATGTGTTTTTTAGTTGTTTATCGCCCAAAAGTAAACCTTATAATACAAAAACACAACCCTATTTAAGTTTTTTGAGCTTTTTGAAACCTATATAACGTTCGTTATTCTTCGTAAAAAGAATGATTCACTACTCATCCATACTACAACAGAGAAATAGACAAAATATTATACCTATATAAATTACTGATTCATAGCCATAAAGAAAAATATGAATAAAAAAGTGTCGGAAAGTTTTTGAGTTTTCATAAAAAGCACTACCTTTGCATCCGCAAATAAGGATGGTTCCGTAGCTCAGCTGGATAGAGCAACGCCCTTCTAAGGCGTGGGTCAAGCGTTCGAATCGCTTCGGAATCACTTAAAGGAGGTTGTGTCAAAACGCTGACACAGCCTTTTTTTATGCGCAAAGCCCAGACTTTCTCAAGCCCGGGCTTTGTTATTACCCAAAGTTTTCGTATCTTTAGGTATAAAGTTTTTCGTTATGGCAAAGTTACATTTTCGTCCTTACATTCCCAACCAAACCGTTCTTTTTCCACAAAGAATTGATGAAAACATAGCTGCGACCGACCCAGTCCGCATCGTGAATGCTGTTATTGACAATCTCAATCTTGAGAGTTTCAAGAAGCTTTATAAGGAAACGGGCCGTTGTCCTTATCATCCTAAAATGATGCTTAAGGTGATAATCTACGCCTACATGAATAATATCTATTCTTGCCGTAAAATAGAGAAGCACCTCCTTCGTGACATTCATTATATTTGGCTTGCCGGTAATGAGCATCCGGATTTTATCACGATCAACCGTTTTCGTAACCGTGTAAAGGAGGAAATAAATAATGTATTTACCCAGTTGGTTCTTGTCCTTGCCGATAAAGGTTTCATCAGCCTTGATGTAGAGTATATCGACGGCACCAAGATTGAATCCAAAGCCAACAAATATACTTTTGTCTGGCGCAAGACAGTCGAACGGAACCGTACGATACTAATGGATAAAATCCGTATTCTCTTGGAGCAGGTGGATCAAGCCATTGCACAGGAGAACTCTATAAAAGACACATCCGTGGAGTTTACTCCCTGCAGGCTCTCTGACATAGTGGATGAACTTAAAGAAGCCCTGGAACGCCAGCCTGCAACAAAGGATAAGGAAGAAAAGAAAGCCCTGCGCAAAAAGAAGAAGCAGGTCATGGAACTTGAAGGGTATCGTGACAAGCTGATAGAATACAACAATCACCTTGATACCCTTGGAGAACGTAACTCCTATTCCAAAACCGATCCTGGTGCCACATTCATGCGCATGAAAGAAGATGCCATGAAGAACGGGCAGACCAAACCCGGATATAATCTGCAAATAGGTACTGAAAACCAATTCATCACAGACTTCCGTCTGTTTCCCAACCCTACCGATACACTGACCCTCATACCTTTTTTCCACTCTTTCCAGTACCGCTATAACCGTTTACCGAATATCTGTGTGGCAGACTCCGGTTACGGTTCGGAAGAAAATTACCGGTTCATGCAGGAGAATGGGATAGAAGCCTTCATCAAGTACAATTACTTCCATAAAGAACAGCGTCCTCGTTATACTCCCAACCCGTTCCATGCCGAAAGTCTCCATTACAATGCCCAAGAGGATTATTACGTTTGTCCTATGGGACAGCACATGAACCGTATAGGAACCAAACGTGACAAGACAGCGAGCGGATACATCATCGAAAGTGCCCGGTATAAAGCAAAAAGATGCGAAGGTTGCCCTTTGCGTGGCAGTTGTTTTAAAGCTCGGGGGAACCGTATTATAGAAGTCAACCACCGATTAAATCAATACAAACGGCAGGCACGGGAAAGGTTGCTCTCAGAAGAAGGTATCAAGCATAGAGGCAGGAGGTGTATAGAACCAGAGGCTGTGTTTGGACAAATGAAATACAACATGGCATACAGAAGATTCCGGCATGTGGGAGAAGACAAGGTTACAATGGACTTTGCTTTCTTTGCTATAGCCTTTAATATCAAAAAAATGTGTGCTAAACTGATAAAAGAAGGAAAGGGGCTCATTACAGTTGCCAAATATATGTTTATGGGACTATTTATAACCCGATATAATTGGAATATAGCAACTTGTTGCCAAATGCATGAGGAAAAAGCAGCATAGCCAAAAGAAAATATAGCAGAACTGTAAAATATAAAAGAGGTTGTGCCAACGTTTTGACACAACCTCCTTGTATTTATGATGTAAGTGTTCTTTTAGTCTGATACTGGGTCAACGTAAAAAGGCTCAGTCTGAAAATTTGGGGGATTTGGTTAAAATATCTACTTTTGCATCATGAAAACTCCTTCTCAATCCATAGCTTTAATTGATGCCCTAAGTTTGTTCTTACCTTCGGGCTTACTTGATTATTTTACGCTTGTTGACAGTATCTCTCAAGATACCTGTTTTATCCTTTATTTGGAAGAGAAAGCTGTTATCCCTGATGAATATTCCGACCTTCATCTTCATTCCAAAGGCTTCTTTCCCGAGATTGAAGTACAAGATTTCCCTATCCGTGGAAAAGCAGTTTATTTGCGTATCAAACGTCGTCGTTGGGAAGAGCCTACAACAGGACAGACCTATAGTCGTGACTGGACTTTGGTAGCCTCCGGCACTCGCATTACAGCAGAGTTCGGAGCATTTTTAAAAGAATTACTTAGACAATCATGCCGTTAGCTGCCAAAGCGTAGCTGAACATTATTGTATGGATGGTAAACAGCTTCAGAGTCAATACAAAGAACATTTAAGTGATTATAAAGACTGGGAACAAAAAGAGCATGCCCAAGATTATATTCTTTATCCCAAGAATGTCGGCTATCGTCTTTGTATAGACGAGACAGCCCTAAGCAAGGGAGAGCTTTACACAATTATTATCAATAAGGACAAACATGGAAGAAAAGGTTCTATTGTGGCAGTCATTAAGGGGACTAAAGCGGAAGACGTTATAGCTGTACTGATGTTGATTCCGGAAGATATACGCCGGCAAGTCAAGGAAATCACTTTGGACATGGCCGCAAGCATGTATAAAATCGCCAGAAAATGTTTTCCGCAGGCGATGCAGGTCATAGACAGGTTTCATGTACAAAAGTTGGTATATGAAGCAGTACAAGAACTACGTATTACCTATCGCTGGCAAGTAATCAAGGAAGAAAACAAGCGGATGAAAGAAGCACGAAAGAGAGGAATTGATTATGAACCGGAAGTATTTGAGAATGGGGATACAATCAAACAACTCCTGGCCAGAAGTAGATATCTTCTTTTTAAATCACCTGATAAATGGACCAAAAGTCAGAAGATTAGAGCAGAAATTTTATTTAAACAGTTTGAGGATATCAAGCATGTATACTACTATTCACTCCAGTTAGGAAAGATATTTTCGGCTACTTATGACAAGGATGTGGCAAGAGCCAAACTCGCGTTATGGTACAATAAAATAGAAGAATATGGATATGACACATTTTCCACTGTGGCTAATTCCATTGAAAACCATTATGAAAGAATATTGAACTTCTTTGTGAACAGAAGTACGAATGCGGAGGCAGAAGCATTTAATGCCAAAATAAAGGCATTTAGAGCATCATTTAGAGGGGTAGTAGACAGAAAGTTTTTCCTATTTAGGTTAGCCAAAGTATATGCATGAGGGAATTAACACTAGTTAATCCCCCAAGATTTACAACTGAGCCTAAAAATGTACCCGGACCAAGAATATCATACATATAACTGACGTTCCGCGTTTTCAATAGCATCCCTTGTGGAGTATAGAATAACTGATATTTGATATCTACGTTGTCTTGTCCCACTTTGATTACTATAATAGCCTGCCATTTCGGAAATTCTACCATAGTCACATCATCCACTACCCAGCTCGCATAAGGGCCGGATACAAATGCATTATAAACTGTTGGTGACAAGCGGTCGAGACTGACAAGGTCAGTCTGTGTCATAGCCCATTGCCCCTGTGTATTGAACCATACATTTTTAGTAAATCCATTCTTTACAAAATTCGCGCAATAATAGCCGCCATCCTGTGACCAGGCTATACCAGCAGCCTTCGGATACATCTTCTTGAAAGTAGTCTGCACATTACCGGGAGGGGTGTCCGCAAAAGCAGATATAGACATTAGCAAAAGCAATACGAACTCCCCGATATTAATCTTCTTCATAAGCCTTGAGTTTAGAGTATTATTTATCTACCTAAAACAGACTTTGAGAATATTTGTTTGAGTGATATACATAAAATAACCCGGCCATTCATAATGACCGGGTTGTAATGAGTATATAAATCTTAGCTTTTACTTAAAAAGTAATCTTCAGTATCTTTCCATTATAGGCTCCGACTGAAACGTCTGTCGGTTTATAAGGCAATAAACTGATTTCTTCTTTAGCGCCAGTCATCAGGTCTACTGCCTGGTAAGACTCCATTTGAGGAATCTGCAAGAAGTCGAAAGCGTGTGAAGGTATATTGATTGCCACATCTACCAGCTGACTGTCGAAATTAATAACGAAGAACAACAATTCATTTTTATATTTCCTCATAAAAGTATATTGCTTGCGTTCATTGAAACGCCAGCCATTTATATTGGCATACATTAAATCAAAGAATACACCTTTTGTGATTGCTTCTTCCTCGTTGCAAAGCGTCAGTACTTTCTGATAAATGTCATAAAGTCGTTTATGATCTTCGGTAAGCATCTTACCGTCGAATTTTCCTCCGTTGCGCCAGCGGCGAATCGTGTCTACACTCCAATAATCAAATATAGTAGTCCTTCCGTCCCTACCACTGAATCCTTCACTGTCCATTCCCATTTCTCCAAATTCCTGACCGAAGTAAATCATCATAGGATTTGTGTTCATACAGGCTGAAACAATGAGCGCGGGAATCCCTTTGCGTGGATTGCCGGCAAAGAAACTAGAAGCGATGCGTTGCTCATCGTGATTTTCGAGGAAGTTGAGCATCCTTTTCTCAATGCCGTTCAGGCTTTGCCAGCAATGTGTGATGGCAGCGGCAGATTCATATCCGCATGCTACATTGCGTAATGTATCATACAAGCCTACCTTATCATATAAATAATCAAATTTGCCACGCATCAGATAGTTGCGGTATTCATTCGGATTGTAGACTTCTGCGATGAAAAGAATTTCAGGATAAGCCTCTTTGACCTGTGGAATAGCCCATTCCCAAAACTCAACGGGAACCATTTCAGCCATATCACAACGGAAGCCGTCAATATTCTTGGACGCCCAAAAGAGAAGGATATCCAGCATCTTGATCCACGTGTCCGGAGTCGGGGAGAAGTGACATGTACCACCATTCTGATAGTCCACTCCATAGTTCAGTTTGACTGTTTCGTACCAGTCGGTAATATTGGGAGTAGCGTCAAAACGATTATTACCAGTTGCCTTCGCCGGAAACTCCCGGTAAGGTTCGGCAGCACCGTCTTTCATGTCAAACTGGGCATGGAGCTCCGCCTGTGGAATGTAATAGAAATTATTGTAAGGGCTGAAAGACAGGCTTGAATCATCATTCGCTCCCAGTTCCGTAGTGCCGTCCGGTTGTGCATCCGAATGATATTGGCGGGCCACATGATTGGGAACAAAATCAATGATAACTTTCAATCCGGCACGATGGGTACGGTGTACCAGATTCTCGAATTCCTTCATACGTCCTGGCACATCGTTTGCCAGATCCGGGTCAACATCGTAATAATCCTTGATGGCATAAGGCGAGCCGGCTTTTCCTTTCACGATAGCGGGATGGTCGGGACTGATGTTGTATCGGCGATAATCTGTCTGCGTAGCATGTTCGATGATACCTGTATACCAAATATGCGTACTACCCAGTTTCTTGATTTCTCCAAGTGCCTTCAGGGTGAAATCGGTCATTTTTCCACAGCCGTTGGCGCTTATGTCACCATTGTAGACACAATGGTTGTTATTATTTCCAAACAGGCGGGTGAACACCTGATAGATGATTATTTTTTTTTCGTCATTCATATCGAGTAGATTTTTATGATTCATATTTATTGTTCTTTTGGGAGAATATGGGTTATTTCCATATTTTCCCCTTTTCTGCCAACAATTGGTTCAACACTTCGTTGGCTGTATTATATCCATGTTCAAAGATTTCTTCTGCTTTTTCCAGTTCCGTGTTGCTATACCCATATAAGTTGTAAGGCTCAATCAGCAAATCGCATTTTTCTCTTTCAGGAAAAGTATTAGCACGAAACATAAAGTGGAATGAACGCATGGCGATGCTTACAATATTCATCTTATAATCTTGCGCCATGATGGGGCTTACGTTGACAGCCACCACCTTGTCACAAACCCGTCGAAGAGTGGAAACCGGAAGATTCATCATCAATCCGCCATCCACATAATTAGTTCCTTCTATATTGACGGGGGCAAACATGACAGGCATACAGCAGGAAGCAGCCACCCGCTCCGCTATGGTGCCACGATGAAAATGAACCATACGTCCGTGGTCGAGGTCGGTCGCCGTGATAATCAGGGGAATCTGCAAATCTTCCAGATTCTTGGCTTTTACGTTCGTCCGGAGAAAATCAATAAATTCACAGAGGTCGAATAACCCTTTCTTGGGGATAACCAATTTGGTCAAGTCCTGGAATTTATGTCCGGAGAAATAATCAAGCACTTTGTGGGGTTCGTTGCCGTCCGCATAGAAAACTCCTGCGAGTGCTCCCGCGCTTACTCCGGAGATAATGTCCGGTTTGATGTCATGCTCCAAGAGAGCTTGCATTACCCCCAAATGGGCAAATCCTTTAATAAACCCTCCGCTCAGAGCATAGCCAATCTGATATTTCCGGCTATTCCAGTTATTTGTATATACCTCCATGAAATCCTATTTTCTTTAGTTCGCCACGAATTTAGTGAAATTATTGAAAGTAGGCGGAATATAATGAATAGTTTTTTTGGAAGTTAGAATCCGAAGCCATCAATTTCAACTTTATGTTCTTCGCTTTCTTTAAATGGTTTTGCTTCTTTTTGTACAGGATTTCCTTCAATATATACGGCCCGGAACGGACGTGCAGGACAGACATATTCACAACCTCCGCAGCCTACACATATCTCTGTATTTACATGAGGGATTGTCAGCCCATCCCTGTAAGGTACCATGGCGATGGCTTGAGTGGGACAGTGCTCCGAACAAGCTCCACAACTGGTTCCATCTGTATAGACAATACAGTTTTCTTCGATAAATACCACGGTTCCCATTTGGGTGAGGTGTTTCTGCTCGACAGTCAAAGGAAGAATGGCACCATTGGGGCATACATCTCCGCAAACCGTACAATCGAAATTACAGAATCCTTTATCGAAATTGACAGTAGGCTGCATCATACCTGCCAGTCCATATTCCATGAAAGCAGGCTTCAGAACATGTGACGGACATTTGCTTACACAAAGATGGCACGACGTACATTGCTGCTGGAAATGCTTCCGACTGACAGAACCCGGCGGAGTAATCGGATTTTCCTTTTTATAAGCCTTTTTCCCTTGCATGGTTGCCACAGATTCCTGGACTTGTGAGAGTATCTTAGGTGCTGCTCCGGCAGTAATAAGGCCGGCAACAAGGAAACGTCTTTTGGAAGAATCAGTAGTTGCCGGTGTAGCAGCTTCTTCCGAAAGCAATTGTTGCTTTGTGGTTGCAGGACTATAAACTAAAGCCTTCTGTTTGCAAGCCCCTAGACAATCGAAACAATCTACACAACGACTATGGTCAATGATATGTTCCTTACTGTTGATGCAGGCAGCCTTACATTTGGTAGCACAAAGCCCGCAACCATTGCATTTCGTAACGTCAATGCGAACTTTGAATAAAGAAAAGCGGCTTAAAAAACCGAGTACAGTCCCGACGGGGCAAATTGTGTTGCACCAGGTTCTTCCATGTTTCCATGCCAATATAATAATGATTCCGAATGTAAGTATTGCGATAAGCAGGGAAGAAAGACTAAGCATGGACGTATCTACCTGATAAAATGTATAATTCTCAAATTTGGAAAAGACAGATTCCAGCAAGTTATTCCCTGACATATAGACAGGCTTGAATATATGCACCGCAATACGTCCGTAAGCACTATACGGATCCAATATTCCTATTGCGGCAGTGAATTTGCCAATAAAAGCAATAACCAGCACTCCGACGATGCTCCATCGCAATATATTTTTGGCAGGGCTGTATTTGTACCTTTTCTTTTTCTTTCCTGTCGATTTGGAAATGCGTGCAACGACATCTTGCAGAATACCCATCGGGCAAATCGTTGAGCAATAAACGCGTCCGAACAGCAAAGTCAGTACAATAAGAAAAAGTAATATACCTACGCTGAATGATATCAGCGCAGGTATAAATTGAATATGTGCTAACCTATGAAAACTATTCGGTAATATCCCTGCGAAATCTATAAAATAAAAAGTAATCAGTGCAAAAAGCAGGACTGATAGTACGATACGTATCTTTCTTAACATTATAATTTACATCTTAATTCGCTTGACATTCAGTTTGTCAAGATTCATAGTTCCTACTTTCAAAGCTTCTCCTTTGGAGAGATGTCCTACGGTATCCAATGGCATCTCACGTACCTGGTTGAAGAACCTGGCGGCAGCCGTATCTACGGCTACAATATCCGGTGAAATAAACAATCCTTTTGCCAGGACAACATCTGATGCCGAACGTCCCCGAGGCCCATTGGTTTTCATAATCCGATAAGCGTCTACTACATTGAGCACGGCCTTTTTTTGCAATGTACATATATCCGCTATGCACTGTTGCAAATCATTCTGATGGAAGAAACCGCGATCCCATACAATCCCCATATGATTTTTCATTGAGATTGTCAGATTGGCTCCGCCATGATTCTTCAGGATAGGGACATTGATCCACACGTCACAATTCAGAATCGCTTCATGTACTTTTGCCTTCTTCATCTTTTTGCCGTTTGGCAGGTCTACAGGTTTGTAGTAGGATTCCAAATGAGCAGGCATTACCTTAGCTCCCGCACTTTTGGCGGCTGCTTCGATACCGCTATTCTTGTAGCATTTCTGCCAATCATCACAAGTATGGTCGAATACCGTCACTTCTTTAGCTCCGGCAGCAAAACATTGCTTCACGATTTCCTCAACCAGTTTCGGATTTGTATTTCCCGCCAGTTCCGGTACTTTATCCCAACCGATATTCGGTTTTACAACTACTTTCTGTCCCGGCTTCACAAACTGCTTCATTCCACCCAGTTCGCTGATGGCACGGCGGAACATCGCTTCCGGCTCTCCGCCCATAACAGCCACCAGGTCGGGATTATCCCCGTTTGCTTTATTGATAGTCTGAGTTAGTATCTCCATAGCTTCCGAACGCTGTATAGTCAGAGCTGCTCCGGTGATCGCTACTGTTTTTAAAAAGTCCCTTCTATCCATTGTTTTTAAATTTAGAGTTTAGAGTTTTGCAATCGCTTTTAACAGGGCATAGCCACCAAACCACTGGATCAACATTCCTGGAATACCGATACGGAAATCTTGTGCCGCTGCATGGAAATCACCGAGAATCGCCCATTCAAAAGCAGTTCCTATGATCTGATAGGAGAGTACGACCCCAAGAACACCCAATAAAGAGACAGATTTCAGTGTTCGTGCGGCGAGAGCAGAAGCTCCGGCGAGTAGAGTGGATTTTATCAGTATAACCGGAAGCACGGTTTCCGAAGGCATGGCAAACAACAGATGGTTAATGACAGGAGAAAGAATTGCAGTCAATAATCCTACGCGAAATCCATACTTATAGCTTGCAACCAATGTGAAAAAATAGATAGGCAGCAGGGTAGGACCACCATAAGGTATAAGATGACATAGTTGTGGAAGTGCAATGTTGCCTGCTACAAACAGCAGAGCGAACAGGTAAGTTTTTACATTGCTGTAATTCAGCGAGTAGAGCTTGACAGATGTTTCCATTTTCGTTGATAACTTTTGTATTTAATAGAACGATGATATCTTAAAAATTAGACTTCTCTCTATCAGAAAGGTTTAATCCGGGAAAAGAACTATTTGCTTATTTTCTTAAAAATGGGACAGAAAAGTTTCAGACCTATTTGAAACTATTTGTTTCATACCGGGAAACTTATTTTGGAACTATTTGATTCTCTCTTTTGCCTTATTCAGCATCCATTCTTTCCCGAATCTTGCCCCATGCATGTGTATCAAACAAACAGCTTTGGCGCATCGTCAGATACATCTCTTTAAACCTTGACATAGGTATAGTGTAGCTTAGTTTATCCGCTTCGAAATAGGGGCGGACGGAGGGATCGAAGAAACCGATGAAAGTACGTTTACCGCCTTTCCGGTTCTCTATGGTAGCTTGAGTCACTACACTGCTGCAACCGGAACCAAAAGTAGAAACTACACAGTCTTCTGCGTTGTTATCATAGAAAGCCCATGTCGTCAATCCGGAAAGCATGTCAGGATTGGCTAGAAAAACAATCCCCTCTACCTCTTCAAAACTCTTCACTTTATCTATTCGTGCAAAGTGGAGATACTTTTTTTCCGTTCTCGAAACCCCGATTTGCTCCACAAAGTCAATAACCATTTGCGGAGTCTTCTTGTACTTTTCTTTGAGTGAAACAAAAGTCGGCACGCGTTCCGGCATTTCAGTAAAACCTGTATAGAACTTGCCGCCACCGCAGCCGATATTCTCTTCATTCTTTGTTTTATATGTAGGTCTTTCCACAAAGTTAGAATAAAAAAGGATAAGCGCAAGCGAATCAAAAGTTAATGTCTGATACACTTTTCTTACATTCTTCCAATTTTTCCAGCCCTTCTTTTGACAGTTTGGGATAATGCAAGTCCAATTGTTGCATCCGGTCGCAAATGATTCGCCCCACTGCATACCGCATGAACCATTTATTATCTGCGGGAATTACATACCAGGGAGCCACTTCAGTCGATGTCTCCGTCAATACGTCCGCATAAGCCTTCATATACTCATCCCAGAACCGGCGTTCCTTGATGTCTGCGGAAGAAAACTTCCAGTTTTTTGCCGGATCGTCCAATCGCTCCATAAATCGCTTTTTCTGTTCAGCTTTCGATACGTTAAGGAAGAATTTCAGAACGACTGTACCATTTTCCGTCAGGTAACGTTCGAAATCATTAATCTGCCGATAACGGCGTTTCCAGAAGTCAGGATCAATATCTTTCATCGTTTCAATGCCCGGCAGCTTATTGGATAAAATGATTTCAGGATGCACCCTGGCAATCAACACATCTTCGTATTGTGAACGGTTGAAGATGCCGATGCGTCCTCTTTCCGGCAGCGAACGATTGATGCGCCAAAGATAATCATGGTCTAATTCTTCGGCAGAGGGCTGTTTGAATGAATACACCTGGCATCCCTGCGGATTAATACCGGACATCACATGCTTGATAGTCCCATCCTTTCCGGCTGCGTCCATCGCCTGAAAAATAATCAGAATCGAATACCGGTCTTGTGCGTAAAGCATACTTTGCAGCTCTGAGAGTTTCTCAACATCTTTAGCCAACTGTTCTTTAGCGTCCTGTTTGGACAAATCACCCGTGAATGACGAATCGAAATCCGATACCAAATGTTTTTTTCCGGGCTTTGCCAGTAATTCTTTAAGCATATCCTTCTTCATGTGACTGTAATTTAGAGGTTTCTACTGAAAATAAAACAGTTGAAGCGTCCGATTAGTTTTTCAGGTCAGCACGTTTGGAGCATTAAGACAAGAACAAAGCTTTTTAACGGAAATAGATGCTGAAACATTGCATCGTACACACGCTGTTCATCCCCTCAATCGGAAGAAAAATAGATATTCGTCTTCGTATTAAACAATAATTACTTATATTTGTCTCACACAACTTAAAATATACATTATGGAAAATAAACTCAAAATAGCACTGACCTTTTCAGGAGGATGTTGGAATCTGCTTGAATATATAGAAGATATCAAGAAAGATCCGACAAACACAAATGAACGTCATCAATTAATTATCGCCTGCGAAGAACTGTTGAGAAAAGACTGGGAAGAATTTCAGAAGAATCCGCTTTGCAAACTTGATGAATGGAAGAAATAAAAGGTGTCGTTTACTGATATATAATCAATAAAAAGGATATAGAATGAAGTATTTGCTAATCTGTGCAGGACTGTTTTTGGCAGCCCTGCAATCATGGGGACAAGAGAAATTGGCGGACAGAATTACTCCACCGACAGGATATGTCAGAGAGGACTGTCATGATAATTCTTTTACTGCTTATTTGCGCACTCTGCCCTTATTGCCAAAAGGTAGTAAAGTCTTGCTTCATAATGGAAGAGAAAAATCGAATCAGGCCGCTGCATTTGCCGTGGTGGATATGGAAATAGGTAATCGTGATTTGCAGCAATGTGCCGATGCCGTGATACGTTTGCGGGCGGAATACTTGTGGAAGCACAAACGGTATGACGAAATAAAATTCAATTTTACAAGTGGATTCGCGGCTGAATATAAGAAATGGGCGGAAGGAAATCGTATAAAGGTTAGTGGGAATCAGGTGCAATGGTATGATTCGGGCAAGGGTAAGGATTATTCATATAAAACTTTCCGCGGTTACCTGGATATCGTCTTTATGTATGCCGGAACGGCTTCTTTATCCCAAGAACTTCAAACTGTACCTTATACTTCTCTGCAACCCGGTGATGTTTTTATAAAAGGTGGTTCACCCGGGCATGCTGTCATTGTGATAGATGTCGCCATTCACCTGGATACAAAAAAGAAAGTATTTCTGTTGGCACAGAGCTATATGCCTGCACAGCAGATTCATATTCTCGTAAATCCTACCAGTCGAAGGTTGTCTCCCTGGTATGAACTGGCGGAAACTGATGAAGGAAAACTATACACTCCGGAATGGATTTTTGAGAAGAAAGATTTAAAACGCTTTAAATAGTCAGGAAATAATCTCACCTATTTTTATTTGTTTTTCTATCTTTTCCTTATCTTTGGCGTTCAACAAACCGTTTTTAATCATACAACAACGAAAAACAACCGATTATGAATCAAAATTTATCAATGAATGCCAACCAATTGGTAGCATTCCTTCAGAAGCCGACTTCTGAATTTACCAAAGCTGACATTATCTCATTTATCCAACAAAAAGATATCCGCATGGTTAATTTTATGTACCCTGCGGGAGACGGTCGTTTGAAAACTTTGAACTTTGTTATCAATAACGAGGCTTATCTGGAAGCTATTCTTACTTGTGGAGAACGGGTAGACGGTTCCAGTCTTTTCTCTTTTATAGAAGCGGGAAGCAGTGACCTTTATGTAATTCCCCGTTTCTGTACTGCATTTGTTGACCCGTTTGCGGAGATTCCGACCCTGTCCATGCTTTGCTCTTTCTTCAATAAAGACGGAGAGCCGCTCGAAAGTGCACCGGAACATACTCTTTACAAAGCAAGCAAGACCTTTACGGAAGTCACCGGAATGGAATTTCAAGCTATGGGCGAACTGGAATATTATGTAATAGCACCGGATACCGGCATGTTCCAGGCAACCGACCAACGTGGTTATCATGAATCAGGCCCTTATGCCAAATTCAATGAATTCCGTACCCAATGTATGTCATATATCGCACAGACGGGTGGACAAATAAAGTACGGCCACTCCGAAGTTGGTAATTTTACTTTGGACGGTTATATCTACGAACAGAATGAAATAGAATTCTTGCCTGTTCCCGTGTCGCAGGCAGCAGACCAACTGATGATAGCCAAATGGGTAATTCGTAATTTGGGATATAAATATGGATATAATGTGACGTTCGCCCCTAAGATTACAGCAGGTAAAGCAGGTTCGGGCTTGCATGTTCATATGCGTATTATGAAAGACGGAAAGAATCAAATGCTACAAGACGGCGTTTTGTCCGAAACAGCCCGTAAGGCAATTGCCGGAATGATGGTACTTGCTCCTTCGATTACTGCCTTTGGAAATACGAATCCTACTTCATACTTCCGCCTTGTCCCTCATCAGGAGGCACCTACCAATGTTTGCTGGGGAGATCGCAACCGTTCCGTATTAGTGCGTGTTCCCCTGGGCTGGGCTGCCAAGACAGATATGTGTACATTGGCAAATCCATTAGAAACTGAAAGCCATTTTGACACCAGTCAGAAGCAGACAGTGGAAATGCGTTCGCCGGATGGTTCGGCAGATTTATATCAACTGTTGGCTGGTTTGGCCGTTGCCTGCCGTCATGGTTTTGAATTAGGAAATGCATTGGATATTGCCCGCGAAACATATGTGAACGTGAATATCCATCAAAAAGAGAATGAAGATAAACTGAAAGTATTGGCACAATTGCCGGATAGCTGCGAAGCTTCTGCCGACTGCCTGCAACAGCAAAGAGCAATCTTTGAACAATACAACGTATTTAGTCCGGCAATGATTGACGGCATTATCCGAAAACTTCGGAGCTATGAGGACAAGACATTGCGTGCGGATTTGGATGGTAAACCACAGGAAATGTTGGAGTTGGTACATAAGTATTTCCACTGCGGGTAATAAATAACAAGATATATTGAGGAAAAGGCTATCTTCCTTTGGGGGAGGATAGCCTTTTTGTATGGTTGCTCTGTACTTTGGCATCTATTTAGCAATCAATCTCAGCTACTCGTACTTTTTGCGTATATGGCTAATTGTTTCCGGAGTCACGTCGATACGAATGATATTTTTATCAAGTCTTATGAGATAGCTATAGGCGGAAGTTATAAGAAACAGTTTTTTGAGGAGTTTGTAATGAAGAGGCTGCCGAAAGAAAATTCAGATGATAAACTTGGAAAATCACCGGCAATAAGGCTTAAATACGTTAAGTATTGGCCTAATTTCATAAAAAAGATGTTTTATTGAAAGAAAAAGGAGGGAGTATAGTGCATTATCCCCAAAGAATGCTTTACTTTGCATCAACAACAATAAAGAGGTTTATTGCGATTTGATTATTTTACATGAATCTTCTCATTTACTTGAGCATTTCCATCTCTAATTTAGCTCTTCCCAAAACTTTCTTATTGAATTATTAATTTTTTATATTTGTATTTTATGAATTTGTACATTGGAAATCTTAGCTATAATGTTAAGGAATCAGACTTGAGAAATGTAATGGAAGAGTATGGAACAGTTGCTTCAGTAAAGTTAATCACAGACCGTGAAACTAGAAGATCAAAAGGTTTTGCGTTTATCGAAATGCCGGATGATACAGAAGCTAACAATGCTATCAAACAATTGAATGGTGCTGAATATGTAGGTCGTTCAATGGTAGTAAAAGAAGCTTTGCCAAGAAACTAAGACTGGATATACAGCCGATAATAAAGAAGGGCGTGTCAGGTAAACCGACACGCCCTTCTTCTATTTCAGCTAGTCCTCATTATTATCTTCTTCATCATCCACCAGATTATTGAGTTCCAGTTCAAGATCTACCAGTTCCTGTTCCCATAACTTCAGGATATTCTTTGGCGTATCCTTAGCCGCTTTCTTTATTCTTTCCTGTGCCAGGGATACTTCATGCTCCAATTGCCTACGTCTGCCCATATTATTCTAATTTTTAAATGACTGTTTCTTATTATCTTTTCAATAATTCCGGAATGTCCGAAGGTTCTTCCGCTACTCGGATACCGGCAGCTTCCAGTGCTTTGACCTTCTCTTCTGCCGAACCGGAACTTCCTGAAATAATGGCTCCCGCATGTCCCATCTGTTTTCCCGGAGGAGCGGACTGTCCGGCAATAAACGCCACAACAGGTTTGCTGACATTCTGACGAATATATTCGGCAGCCTGTTCTTCCGCGTTTCCGCCGATCTCTCCAATCAGTACAATAGCTTCTGTTTCCGGATCGTTCTGAAACATCTCCAGTAATTGGAGAAAATGCAGTCCTACGACAGGATCGCCACCGATACCGATAGCGGTGGATTGTCCCATGCCATTGGTCGTCAAGTGATATACTATTTCATAAGTGAGTGTTCCGCTGCGGCTGATAACTCCGACTTTTCCTTCCTTGAAGACTTGTCCCGGCAGGATACCAACCATACTTTTTTCCGGAGAAATAAGTCCCGGACAATTTGGTCCGATCAACATGGCGCCTTTCTCTTCAACAAACCGGTGCGCTTTAATTACATCCAGTGTGGGAATACCTTCCGCAATGCAGACAATTAACCGGATACCCGCATCTGCCGCTTCCATAATCGCATCCGCCGCAAAACGCGCCGGAACGAAAATGATGGAAGTGTTGGCCTGCGTCTGTCCGACAGCTTCATACATGGTGTTGAATACCGGAATACCGTCTACGTTCGTTCCGCCTTTGCCCGGAGAAGTTCCGCCAACAACATTGGTTCCGTATTCTTTCATCTTTTTGGCGTGGAAAAGTCCGTCCCTGCCTGTGATTCCTTGTACAATCAAGCGAGTGGATTTATCTATTAATATGCTCATAATTGGTTTACTTTTAAAGTGATTCGTTATGCATTATGATTTCAGAGCCATCAACGCGGCTTCTTTCATGGTCGTGGCTATCTGAAAACGGCTATGATTCCGTAGCAGCTC
This sequence comes from Bacteroides congonensis, assembly GCF_900130125.1. Taxonomy (GTDB): domain Bacteria; phylum Bacteroidota; class Bacteroidia; order Bacteroidales; family Bacteroidaceae; genus Bacteroides; species Bacteroides congonensis. Next base: position 502,498 of record NZ_FQXY01000009.1, on the reverse strand, counting down.
CCGTCCGATATTCTCATTGGTTCCTGTAAGCCGTACGATGACAGGTATATCGCCCTTTATCATGTCGAATGCCTGGATAAGTCCCATTGCCACATCATCACAGCGGGTGATTCCGCCGAAAATATTAATCAGAACCACTTTGACTTTTTCGTCCTGCAACAGGAGTTTCATGGCTTCCACTACTTTGAGAGGATTGGAACTACCGCCGATATCTAGGAAGTTGGCCGGATTTCCACCGTGCAGTTTAATCATATCCATTGTAGCCATGGCAAGTCCGGCGCCGTTCACCATGCAACCGATATTACCGTCCATATGAACATAACTGAATCCTTTATCTTTCGCGTTTGCTTCAACCTTTTCTTCTTCCGTCGGGTCAGATAATGCCTGTATGCCCGGATGGCGGTAAAGAGCATTATCGTCAAAAACAATCTTGGCATCAATAGCTATCAGCGTACCCTTTGCGGTGAGCGCCAACGGATTGACTTCCACCAACGATGCGTCGTTTTCTATAAATACTTTATAAAGTTCCTGAAGGATAACGGCCATCCTGCCTGCCTGTTCCATCTGTGGAAATAGGGAGAAAGCGAAATGCCGTGCCAAATAATCGGGAAGCCCGATAAACGGATCTATTGAATACCGGATGATTTTTTCCGGTGTTCGCCGGGCTACTTCTTCAATATCCATTCCACCGGATGCGCTCATCATAAGAACAACGGAACGTGTGTTCCGGTCGATAGTAAAGCCGACATAATATTCGGCTGCAATATCAATGGCTTCACTCACCAGTACCTGATTGACGGGGAGCCCTTTGATGCTCATCTCAAGAATATTTCTTGCTTCCTGATAGGCATCTTCCATGTTATCTACCACTTTGACTCCACCGGCTTTTCCCCGGCCACCCGTCAATACTTGCGCTTTAATAACGACTTTGTCCGTCCCGATAGTCCGAAATGCGGCTACAACACCCGTGGCGGTACGGCATAGCGTGTGCCTCTCAACAGGTATTCCATACTTGGAGAAAATCTCTTTCGCTTGATATTCATGTATTTTCATGGCTCACAAATTTGAGTAAATGATTCCTATTAATAAAACAGAAGCAAGATACGGAAAGTTTACGGAAAAGAATTCTGCCTGAATGTTTTAGAACATGTTAGTATCCTTTTGGTATGAAGATTGAGAATAAAAAAAAAGCGTGTTGACAATCCTGCCAACACGCTGTAAACTAATGAATAGTGTATTTTTTCTGATGTTTATGCAATGCCATGGGCACTGACAGAACCGTCTATCTTTTTAATCAATCCCTGAAGTACTGCACCCGGGCCGCATTCTGTGAAATCAGTAGCGCCGTCGGCAATCATATTCTTCACTGATTGAGTCCAGCGTACGGAAGCAGTCAACTGGGCAACCAGGTTTTTCTTGATTTCGGCAGGATCAGTATGAGGGAGGGCGTCTACATTCTGATATACCGGACATTTGGGAGTATGAATTTCTGTTGCCTTGATAGCAGCTTCCAGTTCTACTTTAGCCGGATCCATTAACGGAGAGTGGAAAGCACCACCCACTTTCAACGGAAGAGCGCGTTTTGCCCCGGCAGCTTTCATCAGTTCGCAAGCTTTCTCGATACCCGGTATAGAGCCGGAGATAACGATTTGTCCCGGACAGTTGTAGTTGGCAGGTACACAAACTTCACCTTCTGCATTTACAGACGCACAGATTTCTTCTACTTTTTCATCCGGCAATGCGATAATGGCAGCCATGGTAGAAGGAGTTGCTTCGCAAGCCTTCTGCATAGCCATTGCACGTGCATAAACCAGTTTCAAACCATCTTCAAAGCTCAAAGCACCGGCAGCTACCAATGCAGAGAATTCGCCGAGGGAGTGTCCCGCAGTCATTTCCGGCTTGAAGTCGTCGCCCATGCAAAGAGCAGAGATAACGGAATGAAGGAATACGGCAGGTTGAGTCACCTTTGTCTGACGAAGGTCTTCGTCTGTACCGTTGAACATGATATCTGTAATGCGATATCCAAGGATATCATTTGCTTTTTCAAACAATTCTTTTGCTAAAGCTGAGTTTTCATACAGGTCTTTACCCATTCCTACAAATTGAGCGCCTTGACCGGGAAATACAAATGCTTTCATATTTTTATTATTTAATTGATTTTTAATTGCGGGTGCAAAGTTACGTATTTTTATGATACGACCGCACAAAATGTACACATTTGTGCAATGGAGTCGGGAAAATGCCATAGCGGGCCATTGCCGTGACCGATGTGCAAATCCTTTCCTGCAATGATTGCCTGGGTGATATAAGCTTTGGCATGCTGGATGGCTTCCCGCATGGGATAGCCTTTTGCGAGGTAGGTGGCAATAGCGGAGGAGAGGGTGCAGCCTGTTCCGTGCAGATTATTGCTTTCTATCTTTTTCTCTTTATATATATGGTATATGGATTCGGCAGTGTGCAGAAGGTCGAACATTACGTCGCCTTCCAGATGCCCGCCTTTTATTAAAATGCCGGTATGGAAACTATCTGTCAATATTTTGGCTGCTTCCTGCATCTCCCGGATGTTGTGAATGCTTTTGCCCGTGAGCACGGTTGCTTCATCAATATTGGGAGTGAGTAAGGTAACGAGAGGCAGCAACTCTTTTTTTATTTCTTCTATGGCTTCGTCCGTCATCAATTTTCGTCCGCTGGTAGATACCATGACCGGATCATATACCACGTATTCGGGCGCATACTTTCGCAGGCAATCGGAAATGACATGAACAATCTGAATGTCACTCACCATACCTATTTTTATAGCAACAGGTTGAAGGTCTTCCATCACGGCCTCTATTTGTCCACGTACAATTTCAGGAGACATGGCTTGTACGGCGCATACTCCCAGTGTGTTTTGTACGGTCACTGCGGTAATGGCTGATGCCGCATATCCGCCTAAAGCCGAGATTGTTTTTATATCTGCCTGAATACCTGCGCCACCCGAACAATCGGAACCGGCAATGGATAAAATGACTGTAGGATGTTCCATTTTAGTTTTTTTAATATTTACCTGCAAAGATAGGATAAAAAACGATAAGGTACAAAATGGCATATCGTTTAAAGTACAATAAGTATCCTTGTTGCCACTAACCGTTATTTGCATGAAAAGTACTGATAATAAAGCGTAAATCTAGTTTTTGTACTTTATACAATTACTCATCCCGGGAACGGCTGGAATACATATTGTAAATCAGAAGATAACACTCTCTATACATATTGTAGTATGTATGATATGTATTTATATGAAAAACAATGTTTTATAGCATGTTTTATAAGTTTGCTTTGACAGTATTTCCCTTCTATATTTGCATCGTCTTAAAGAAATAGATATGCAGAATATACAGAAAAATACCCCTTTGGCCAACAATCACATATCAGTAGACTGTGTAGTGATTGGTTTTGACGGAGAACAACTGAAAGTATTGCTTGTAAAACGTGCAGGTGAAGAAAACGGTGAGGTATATCACGATATGAAACTTCCCGGAAGTCTTATATATATGGATGAAGATTTGGATGAAGCTGCACAACGCGTATTGTTTGAATTGACAGGACTCAAAAATGTGAACCTGATGCAGTTCAAAGCATTCGGTTCTAAGAACAGAACCAGTAATCCTAAAGACGTGCGTTGGCTGGAACGTGCCATGCAGTCGAGGGTAGAACGTATTGTGACTATCGCTTATCTGTCAATGGTAAAGATAGACCGTGCATTGGATAAGAATTTGGATGAGCATCAGGCTTGTTGGATTGCTTTGAAAGACGTCAAGACATTGGCTTTCGACCATAATTTGATTATTCGGGAAGCGATGACTTATATCCGCCAGTTCGTGGAATTTAATCCTTCCATGCTATTCGAACTGCTTCCGCGTAAATTTACGGCTGCACAATTAAGAACTCTTTTTGAGTTAGTATATGATAAAGCGGTAGATGTGCGCAATTTCCATAAGAAGATAGCCATGATGGAATATGTAGTTCCTTTGGAAGAAAAACAACAAGGAGTGGCTCATCGTGCCGCCCGTTATTATAAATTTGACAAGAAGATATATAATAAGGTAAGGCGGTAAGGGTTAATACCAGAACGCCATCCGTTAATCACTAAAATCATTAATCCGTTAATCACTAAAAAATGTTTCTATTAGGTTATGACATAGGTAGCTCGTCTGTAAAAGCGAGTCTGGTAAATGCTGAGACAGGCAAATGTGTATCATCGGCATTTTTCCCGAAAACAGAAGCGAATATTATCGCAGTAAACCCCGGATGGGCTGAACAAGACCCGGAAAGTTGGTGGGAAAACCTGAAGTCGGCTACGCAGGCCATTATGACTGAATCGGGTGTCAGTGCTGCCGAAATTAAAGCTATCGGTATTTCTTATCAAATGCACGGACTGGTGTGCGTTGACAAGAATCAGCATGTGTTGCGCCCTGCTATTATTTGGTGTGACTCTCGTGCCGTGCCTTACGGACAGAAAGCATTTGAGACAATAGGAGAGGAGAAATGTCTTTCTCATCTGTTGAACTCGCCGGGCAACTTTACCGCTTCCAAACTGGCATGGATTAAAGCCAATGAACCTGCTATCTATGAGCAGATTTACAAAATAATGCTTCCGGGTGATTATATCGCCATGAAGCTAAGCGGAGAAATCTGCACAACAGTTTCCGGCCTTTCGGAAGGAATGTTTTGGGATTTCAAGAACAACCGGGTAGCCGATTTCTTAATGGACTACTACGGATTTGATTCTTCTTTGATTGCGGATATCAAACCGACTTTTGCGGAACAGGGACGTGTCAATGCTGCGACAGCCAAAGAACTGGGACTGAAAGAGGGAACTCCAATCACCTACCGCGCCGGTGACCAGCCTAATAATGCCCTTTCTCTGAATGTGTTCAATCCGGGTGAGATAGCTTCTACGGCAGGAACATCGGGAGTGGTTTATGGAGTAAACGGTGAAGTGAATTATGACCCTCAATCACGTGTCAATACCTTTGCGCATGTCAATCATTCAACAGAACAGACTCGCTTGGGTGTACTGCTCTGCATCAACGGAACAGGTATCCTTAATTCATGGGTGAAACGTACGATTGCTCCCGAAGGAATATCTTATAATGAAATGAACGTCCTGGCTTCCAAGGCGCCTATCGGAAGCGCTGGAATCAGTATCCTTCCCTTCGGCAACGGTGCCGAGCGTATGCTGAACAATAAGGAAATCGGTTGCAGTATTCGCGGGCTGGATTTCAATGCACATGGCAAACATCATATCATTCGCGCTGCTCAGGAAGGTATCGTGTTCTCCTTTAAATATGGTATTGATATTATGGAGCAGATGGGTATTCCTGTGAAGATGATTCATGCCGGACACGCCAATATGTTCCTGAGTTCGATATTCCGTGATACGTTGGCAGGAGTAACGGGAGCCACTATCGAGCTTTATGATACGGACGGTTCGGTAGGCGCAGCGAAAGGTGCGGGCATTGGCGCAGGTATCTACAAAGATAATAACGAGGCGTTTGCCACGCTCGACAAACTGGATGTGATTGAGCCTAATGTGGCTAAACGTCAGGAATATGCGGACGCATATGCCAAATGGAAATATCGCCTTGAAAAATCAATGGCAGGCAAAATACCGGCTCCGGTTCTTTCTTCAGATAAGTAATTGACAATATAAATAATAACCATTTAAAAAATAAAAAAGAATTATGGCAACAAAAGAATTTTTCCCGGGAATTGAAAAGATTAAGTTCGAAGGTAAAGATAGTAAAAACCCGATGGCATTCCGTTACTATGATGCTGAAAAGGTAATCAACGGTAAAAAGATGAAAGATTGGTTGAGATTCGCTATGGCATGGTGGCATACATTGTGTGCGGAAGGCGGTGACCAATTCGGTGGCGGAACAAAACAATTCCCTTGGAATGGTAATGCAGATGCTGTTCAGGCTGCAAAAGATAAAATGGACGCAGGTTTTGAATTCATGCAGAAAATGGGTATCGAATACTACTGTTTCCATGACGTAGACTTGGTTTCTGAAGGTGCAAGCATCGAAGAATACGAAGCTAATCTGAAAGAAATCGTAGCATACGCAAAGCAGAAACAAGCTGAAACAGGCATCAAACTGTTGTGGGGTACTGCCAATGTATTCGGTCATGCCCGTTATATGAACGGTGCTGCTACTAATCCTGATTTTGACGTTGTGGCCCGTGCTGCTGTTCAGATTAAGAATGCGATTGACGCTACTATCGAACTTGGTGGTCAGAACTATGTATTCTGGGGTGGACGTGAAGGATATATGTCTCTTCTGAACACAGACCAGAAACGTGAAAAAGAACATCTGGCACAGATGTTGACTATCGCTCGCGACTATGCCCGTGCCCGTGGCTTCAAAGGTACTTTCCTGATTGAACCGAAACCGATGGAACCGACTAAGCATCAGTATGACGTAGATACGGAAACTGTAATCGGCTTCTTGAAAGCTCATGGTCTGGATAAAGACTTTAAAGTAAATATCGAAGTAAACCATGCAACCTTGGCAGGTCATACTTTCGAACATGAATTGGCAGTAGCAGTGGACAACGGCATGTTGGGTTCTATCGACGCTAACCGTGGTGACTATCAGAATGGTTGGGATACAGACCAATTCCCGATTGACAACTACGAACTGACTCAGGCTATGATGCAGATTATCCGCAACGGTGGTTTGGGCAATGGTGGAACAAACTTCGACGCTAAGACCCGTCGTAACTCTACCGACCTGGAAGATATCTTTATCGCTCACATTGCAGGTATGGACGCTATGGCTCGCGCATTGGAAAGCGCAGCAGCTTTGCTGAACGAATCTCCGTACAAGAAAATGCTGTCTGACCGTTATGCTTCATTTGACGGTGGTAAAGGTAAAGAATTTGAAGACGGCAAGCTGACTTTGGAAGACGTAGTTGCTTATGCTAAAGCAAACGGCGAACCGAAGCAGACTAGCGGAAAACAAGAACTTTATGAAGCAATCCTGAATATGTATTGCTAATTAAAATCTAATACTAAGACGATAGGGCAGTGGGGAACTGCTGCTTTATCGCCTTCTTTTTATATCTAATCCAACTACTACACACTACTTTATCCAACTTATAGAAACTATGAACAATACAACGAACGAAGGAAGCAAACTTTATTTGTATTCCATCACATCCGTTGCTATCCTGGGCGGACTGCTTTTCGGTTATGACACGGCAGTTATTTCCGGCGCAGAAAAAGGCTTGGAAGCTTTTTTCCTTTCAGCCTCTGATTTCCAATATAATAAAGTAATGCATGGAATTACTTCATCCAGTGCATTGATAGGCTGCGTGCTTGGTGGTGCTCTCTCCGGTATATTCGCTTCCCGCTTGGGACGCCGTAATTCGTTGAGACTTGCCGCCGTACTTTTTTTCCTTTCAGCATTAGGTTCTTACTATCCGGAATTCCTGTTTTTCGAATACGGAAAACCGAATATGGACTTGCTGATTACATTTAATCTTTATCGTGTCTTAGGTGGTATCGGCGTCGGACTGGCATCTGCCGTTTGTCCGATGTATATCGCGGAAATAGCTCCTTCCAACATCCGTGGAACACTTGTTTCGTGCAACCAGTTTGCTATTATCTTTGGTATGTTGGTGGTGTATTTTGTGAATTACCTGATTATGGGCGACCACCAGAATCCTGTTATCCTGAAAGATGCTGCCGGAGTTTTATCAGTTAGCTCCGAATCTGATATGTGGACTGTATTTGAAGGCTGGCGTTATATGTTCGGCTCTGAGGCTTTCCCTGCCGCTTTCTTCGGTCTGTTACTATTCTTTGTGCCGAAAACTCCACGTTATCTGGTATTGGTACAGCAGGATGAAAAAGCTTACTCCATTCTGGAAAAAATCAACGGTAAGGCAAAAGCGCAGGAAATCCTTAATGATATTAAAGCTACTGCTCACGAAAAGACAGAGAAACTTTTTACTTATGGAGTGGCAGTAATTGTTATCGGTATTCTTCTTTCTGTGTTCCAACAGGCTATCGGCATTAATGCGGTACTTTATTATGCTCCGCGTATTTTCGAAAATGCAGGAGCAGAAGGTGGCGGTATGATGCAAACTGTTATTATGGGTATCGTAAACATCATCTTCACATTGGTTGCTATCTTTACCGTAGACCGTTTCGGACGTAAACCGCTATTGATTATCGGATCCATCGGTATGGCAGTAGGAGCATTTGCAGTGGCAATGTGCGATAGCATGGCTATAAAGGGAATCTTCCCGGTACTTTCAGTTATCGTATATGCTGCATTCTTCATGATGTCATGGGGGCCGATTTGCTGGGTACTGATTTCAGAAATCTTCCCGAATACAATCCGCGGCAAGGCAGTTGCCATCGCCGTAGCTTTCCAATGGATATTCAATTATATTATATCTTCCACTTTCCCGGCATTGTACGATTTCAGTCCGATGTTCGCTTATAGCCTTTATGGAATTATCTGTGTAGCTGCCGCAATCTTCGTATGGCGTTGGGTACCCGAAACGAAAGGCAAGACACTGGAAGATATGAGCAAGCTTTGGAAGAAAAACAAGTAAATTAGGTTAGTGTAATTTCATCGTGTCGTCAGGATTTCAGTGTGACGGCAGGATTCTATCAAGATTATGACATCATGCCAATGGTATGGTGTCATAATCATTTATATGCATATCTTTCAGTAAATCAATAGCTTATTTTGCATCAACTATATTTCTGGATATTCCAAACCATCCCGGCACAGGAAAATAAAAAGGAGAACGAAGATACCCCGGATGAGTCAGTTTCCCTTCATCCACCCGTTTCTGTAATCTGCGAAGCGCAGTTGCCTTCCGTAACCCACAGATAGAGCAAAGCTGTTGTGTAGTGATGTAAGAGTTGTCTCTAAAAAACTCTGCCAGTTTTCCATCAATTTCTATATCGCTTAATTCTTGTGAACGCCGGGGCTCGCTCACTTTCTCAAAAGTGGTAGCTTTTAATTCACGAAGCAAGTCTTTCTCCGGTGTGAAGACGATTCCACTGCAATGGACGTTTTCGGCACGCATCTCTTTTGGAGAACGTACTTCAGGAGATTCAGCCTTGATACGGAATGAACCGACCCCGGGAATATGAATGCTGTTACCATTGGATAATTCTTGTTTGAAAACATCTGCGAACTCTATAAAAGAGCCTATTACGTCGCTTTGTCTTAAACTACTTCTGGATTCAATCCTTTCGGCAATATCCTCTAGTGTAATGGTATCCCGTACGACCAGCCGGGCGTGATATCTCGTTTTATTGGAGTCTTTGGGTTGAGGAGTTAGGAAGAAATCATAAAGTGCATTCATTGCTTTAGTTGTTTTGTGCGCATCAATTAGCAGATTTACGCAGTTGTTTTATTTTTTTGTGCCTATCTATTGATTGGCTCACATTATGTGCAACAGCTAACTCACATATTGTGCAACAACTGTTGCTCATTATGTGCGACAGCTATCGCACAATTGGTGCTACAACTAATATGATGCGTCAAAATTACTAATTATTCTAATCAAAAACAATACTTCAACGGTTTATTTCTGTTAGTTCATTTTATTAAAAAGAATGAAGCTACTTATTTGCAAATCCGGTCTTTAGTATTATACTTTTGTGTCTCAAATTTCATAATAATTAAAAGAATGACGAATATGAAGACAATGATTAGAGAAATGGTAGAGACAATAAAACAGTTATTTGTACAGAAACAGTTGCAGAAACCGGTAGTTCCGGAATCTGCAATACCGGAGAAGGCAGAACAAGTGGTTACGGAGAATAAACCGGAAAAAAATCCTAAGCCTAATAATAAATGGAACAAGTCGTTGACCTTACAATTAAAGGAGTATCTGGATAATAATTTTGTATTTCGCTATAATAGCCTGACAGGTGCAACGGAGTACAGAGGGATAAGTGAAAAGAATGTTTTTCGCCCCATTAATGAACGCGAAATGAATGGCATTATTGTGGACGCCCGTTTGGATGGAATTCCTTGTTGGAGAGGGGATGTGCCTACCTTTGTCCTGTCAAACAAAGTTGGGTCTTATAATCCTTTTCATCTTTATGTAAAGGAGTTGCCGCCCTGGGATGGAGTAGACCGGGTGACCCCTTTATTATTAAGGGTTTCGGATAATGAACTTTGGCTGAAAGGAGGGCGTTGTTGGTTGCGGGCGATGCTTTCGCAATGGAGTGGGGAAGAACGTTTGCATGCCAATGTACTTACACCTGTATTAATAAGTGGAAAGCAGGGATTGAGCAAAAGTACCTTCTGCCGTTTATTGATGCCGGATTCACTTCGATGTTATTTTCTGGATAATTTGAATCTGGCGACAGGCAGTTCCCCGGAGAAAAAACTGGTAAAGAACGGCTTGATTAATTTGGACGAATTTGATAAAATAAAAGAGAGCCAACAGGCTACATTAAAAAATCTTCTCCAAATGGTGAATGTATCCGTTTTTCATGGCAAGCGATTGGGGTGGGTGAATGAACCCCGTCTCGCTTCTTTTATAGCAACAACGAATGTTTATCAGGTTCTAACCGATCCTACGGGAAGCCGCCGTTTCCTTTGTGTAGAAGTCTTGAAACCGATATCGGAAGAGCCATTGGAGCATAAACAAATATACGCACAGCTAAAAGAAGAATTGGAGTCCAATGCACCGGATCATTTAAACAAGGAAGAAGAAAAAGCTTTGCAGAAACACAACAAGGCATATTATCGTCAGTCTTTATTGGAGGATGTGTTTCATTGCTGCTTCCGTCGTCCTCTTGATACGGAAAAAGGTATTTGGCTGACAACTGCCGAAATATTTCAGATAATGCGTAAATTCAATTCGGCTGCTTTGAGGGATATATCTGCACGGCAATTAAGTCTAAGACTATCTGCAATGGGATTTTTTGCCAAACATACGTCTTTTGGGAATCGCTATTATGTATTTAATCTTTTGGCTACGAAAGAGTAGTGTCATTGTATTAGGCTATGTTTAAGGTGATTACGTTGAAAAGTGATTTGCTGATTAGGATATTTAAAAAACAAACTCCCGCTTTACGTTCGTCTGGTCATACGACGGAAAGCAGGATATTTGAACGAATATCAGTTTGTGTTACTCGTTGGTTATATTCTGAGTTTCGGATGGTTTGCCACCCAAGAGTTTTTCCAAGTCACGTAATTGGCGATGATAGTCTTGCAATATCTGACTGAGGAAACCACGATGAAAGGAAGCTGCGATCAGGAAATCCGACCATTTCGTCCATTCTTCAAATATTTTTTGGCATTCTGTACGAGGTGAATTTTGTAAAGCCAGAAAATGTAGGCAAGCCTTTTGCATCTCCGGCATCCCATTTTCCCATGGACGGTCAAAGTTGGCCAACGCTTTAATAAAATGCTTGATTTTGTGGTGTAACGCTCCCAAACGTTGCGTTTCCGAACAATCGGCCGATACGGTAGGGCATAGTCGTCGTGATTGGTCTAAATAAAACTGCTTTAATTTCTCTTTTTCTTCCGGATTGGAAGAATCTGCTTCCTGCCGATTGCTGCGAACGGCTTTTACAGATGCATTGCTTTGTTCTTCATGCATGATGCAACGGTTTTTAAGATAGGCGGGAATAAAAAAACGGTTCCGCCTTTCCCGTTGACTAACACTCCACAGAAGCTGGGGACGCATTAACGTTCCCCACGGGGGTACGAAACCGCGTATCTACGACAGTAACAGGCATAAAAATGCCTGCCACTGGAGTTGAAGCAGGTTCACTGCTTCTGTGGATATAAAATGTTAGTCGTTGCAAATGTACGATAATTTTTGGAAGTCACAAATTAAATAGCGCAAGAATCTGTGTGAAAATTATGTGATGTTATGAAGTGCTGTAGCTATTTTTAAAGCACATCTTAAAATTAGGTATAATGCATTTTTTATTTTGTAATGACAATGTATAAAGATAAACAGTACCTTTGCACTGTCTTTAAAATAAAAACACGTATTGTTATGGAACAACATCCGATTAAAATTAATAAAGTGCAGATACGTAACCTTCAAATAGAAGATTACACACAATTATCCCAATCGTTTACCCGTGTTTATTCTGACGGCAGCGATGTGTTCTGGACTCATGCCCAAATCAAGAAATTAATAAGTATTTTCCCGGAAGGACAGATTGTAACAGTGGTTGACGATAAAATTGTAGGTTGTGCCCTGTCTATTATTGTCGATTATGACAAAGTGAAGAATGACCATACTTATGCGCAAGTCACTGGTAAGGAAACTTTCAATACGCATAATCCCAAAGGAAATATCCTGTATGGCATTGAAGTGTTTATTCATCCGGGATACCGCGGGTTGCGCCTGGCACGTCGTATGTATGAATATCGCAAGGAACTTTGTGAAACATTGAATTTGAAAGCCATTATGTTCGGCGGACGTATTCCGAATTATCACAAGTATGCCGATAAGATGCGTCCGAAAGAATATATCGCACGGGTTCGCCAACGTGAAATTTATGATCCGGTTCTTACTTTCCAGTTATCGAATGATTTCCATGTTCGCAAGGTAATGACCAATTATCTTCCGAACGATGAAGAATCGAAACATTATGCTTGTTTGCTGCAATGGGATAATATCTATTATCAGCCACCTACGCAGGAATATATAAGCCCTAAAACTACCGTTCGTGTAGGCTTGGTACAATGGCAGATGCGTAGTTATAAAACATTGGACGATCTGTTTGAACAGGTGGAATTCTTTGTGGACGCAGTATCGGACTATAAGAGTGACTTTGTACTCTTCCCGGAGTATTTTAATGCTCCTTTGATGTCGAAGTATAATGATAAAGGAGAATCACAGGCTATTCGCGGATTGGCTCAATATACGGATGAGATTCGGGAACGATTTGTAAATCTGGCTATTAGCTATAATATCAATATTATCACCGGTAGTATGCCATACGTAAAAGAGGACGGACTGCTTTATAACGTAGGATTCCTTTGCCGGCGTGACGGAACGTACGAAATGTATGAGAAGATGCACGTCACTCCTGATGAAATAAAAAGCTGGGGACTTAATGGCGGCAGGCTGTTGAATACCTTTGATACTGATTGCGCGAAGATTGGCGTTTTGATTTGCTATGATGTAGAGTTTCCCGAACTTTCCCGTTTGATGGCAGACCAGGGGATGCAGATATTGTTTGTACCTTTCTTGACAGATACGCAGAATGCTTATTCCCGTGTTCGTGTCTGCGCACAGGCACGTGCCATTGAAAATGAATGTTTCGTAGTCATTGCAGGAAGTGTGGGCAATCTTCCCCGTGTACATAATATGGATATTCAATATGCCCAGTCCGGCGTATTTACTCCATGTGACTTTGCTTTCCCGACCGATGGAAAGAGGGCAGAGGCAACTCCGAATACGGAAATGATTCTGGTGTCCGATGTCGATTTGGATTTATTGAACGAACTACATACTTATGGTAGTGTCCGCAACTTGAAAGACCGCAGGAACGATGTCTACGAGGTCAGATTGAAGAAATAAAAATAGTGACGCTATCCTGTCACGATGGCGTCACTATATGCTTAGGATAGCGTCACTATCCGGGGCACATAGTGACGCTATATTTTTACCTCGAAGAAGTACCGCTTTCCAGTATGCTAACGATAGAAAACAGGGTGAAACAGATGGTTCCTAATCCTGTTAAAACACGTGCCGGAATAAAATAATCAGCATGTTCCGTTGCAAGCTCAAATACGAATGCTGCTAGAAACAAGCAGGCTAATGCCGTCAATATCGGAATCATGGGGATACGGTTGGCTAGTTTAAATTCCTGTCTCCATATTTTGGCCAACAGGATTACTTTGCTGGAAATGCTGTAACAAACCAGACCGAGACCAAGCATAATATATCCCGTGGTACCATTTGCGCTACCTGAATCCGCAAGAATCACGAATATCCCCCATATAAAAGAGATTGAGCCCATCAGTAGAACCAGTTTCGGCCATTTGCTTCGTTCCTTTTCCAGATATTCATTACGTATTTGGCGTGCGATAGTAGCTACCAGCGCAATCAAGCTGGTACAAATACATGCAAGGCCTACCATTACATGTCCTGCTACAAAATAGGCGGGATGGGAATGGCTGTTACCTAATAAGACAAAAGCCCATATCCATGCGATAAGGGAAATGATGGTTGCAATAATTACTAATACCCGTCTTTGTCCCACGGAGAAGGCTCCCTGTGGAACTTCATTATCCGTCGCTTTTGAATTTCCCGGAATCAAAGAAAAGCGGGTGGAAGAAGTGGCGGCAGTAGCTACGCAGGTTGTGATAAATCCTACTCCTGTAATTACATGACCAGCGACGAAGGCAGAAGTGGAAGCGGCATTACTGAAAATACAGATACCACTGATAATGGTAATTGTAGCTGCCAAGTATCCTATGATGGGCAAAACATATTTCGCCGTCTGGTTATAAGTATGTATGATTTGCCGGATAATAGTGGCTGCCGTACAAAACAGCGCAATACATATCATACCTAGTGAGAATACGACAGGCCCCGCTACTACACGATTTCCTGCATCTCCGTAACCATAAATAAATGCTCCGTATCCGAAGCAAAAAAGTGCCATCGCCAAAGGGATTGCTCTGAATAAAATACTAATACCGTAATTCATAAGTTAAGTGCTTTTAGGTTTTCCACTACAACAAGGATATATCCGTTTTGTTTAAGGCGCAAGCCGTTTATAATCATTAACTTCACATGATTCTGATTAAAAGTCATTGCTTTTTGCTCAACTAAACAAATGTTTTTGTAAATTTGCACCCTTAAAAACGGGGATACCCCTCAAAGTGTAAATTGTAATATAGTAAAATCGTAGATACAGCTATGAGTAAGAGATTTACTGAGTATTCGCAGTTTGACCTTTCGCAGGTGAACAAAGATGTGCTGAAGAAATGGGACGAAAACCAGGTTTTCGCCAAGAGTATGACAGAACGTGACGGCTGCCCTTCATTCGTGTTTTTTGAAGGGCCACCCTCGGCTAATGGTATGCCGGGTATTCACCATGTAATGGCTCGTACTATTAAGGATATTTTCTGCCGTTACAAGACGATGAAAGGTTATCAGGTAAAGCGTAAGGCCGGATGGGATACGCACGGACTGCCTGTGGAACTAAGTGTGGAAAAAGCATTGGGTATCACGAAGGAAGATATTGGTAAGAAAATCTCTGTTGCCGATTACAATGCCGCTTGCCGCAAAGACGTGATGAAATATACCAAAGAGTGGGAAGACCTGACTCATCAGATGGGATATTGGGTGGATATGAAGCATCCTTATATCACATATGATAACCGCTATATTGAAACACTGTGGTGGTTGTTGAAGCAATTGCACAAAAAAGGACTGTTATATAAAGGATATACTATCCAACCGTATTCTCCGGCTGCGGGAACAGGATTGAGCTCACACGAGTTGAACCAGCCGGGTTGCTATCGTGATGTAAAAGATACAACTGCCGTTGCCCAGTTTAAGATGAAGAACCCCAAGCCGGAAATGGCAGAGTGGGGAACTCCTTATTTTATAGCATGGACAACCACTCCGTGGACATTGCCTTCAAATACAGCGCTTTGTGTAGGGCCGAAAATTGATTATGTTGCCGTACAGTCTTATAATTCTTATACCGGAGAACCGATTACGGTTGTCTTGGCAAAGGCTTTGTTGAATGTACATTTCAATGCGAAAGCGGCAGATTTGAAACTGGAAGATTACAAGGCTGGAGATAAGCTTGTGCCGTTCAAGGTAATTGCCGAATATAAAGGCGCTGACCTGATTGGCATGGAATACGAGCAACTGATTCCTTGGGTGAAGCCGGTTGAAGTATCCGAAGACGGTGCCTGGAAAGCCAGTGATAAAGCTTTCCGTGTAATTCCAGGTGATTATGTGACTACAGAAGATGGTACAGGTATCGTCCACATTGCACCGACATTTGGTGCGGACGACGCGAATGTGGCACGTGCTGCAGGAATCCCGTCACTGTTCATGATTAATAAGAAAGGTGAAACTCGCCCGATGGTAGACCTGACCGGTAAATTCTATCTATTGGATGAACTGGACGAAGAGTTTGTGAAGGAATGCGTTGATGTAGATAAATACAAGGAATATCAGGGCGCATGGGTGAAAAATGCCTATGATCCTCAATTTATGGTAGATGGCAAATACGATGAGAAAGCCGCACAAGCTGCCGAGTCTCTGGATATTGTGATTGCCATGATGATGAAAGCCAACAACAAGGCTTTCAAGATAGAGAAACATGTCCACAACTATCCGCATTGCTGGCGTACAGACAAACCGGTACTTTATTATCCATTGGATAGCTGGTTTATCCGTTCTACTGCCTGCAAGGAACGTATGATAGAACTGAACAAGACCATCAACTGGAAACCGGAATCTACCGGAACAGGACGTTTCGGCAAGTGGCTGGAAAATCTGAATGACTGGAACCTGAGTCGTTCCCGTTATTGGGGTACTCCGTTACCTATCTGGCGTACGGAAGATAACTCTGATGAGATATGTATCGAGTCTGTAGAAGAACTTTATAATGAAATAGAAAAATCGGTAGCTGCCGGATTTATGAAATCAAATCCTTATAAGGATAAAGGTTTTGTTCCGGGCGAATATACTGAAGAGAACTATGATAAGATTGACCTTCACCGTCCTTATGTAGACGATGTGATATTGGTATCGAAAGACGGTCAGCCGATGAAGCGTGAATCCGACTTGATCGATGTTTGGTTCGATTCGGGTGCTATGCCATATGCGCAGATTCATTATCCGTTTGAGAATAAGGAAATGTTGGATAACCGTGAGGTATATCCGGCCGACTTTATCGCGGAAGGAGTGGATCAGACACGTGGTTGGTTCTTTACGTTGCATGCTATTGCCACTATGGTATTTGATAGTGTGTCATATAAAGCTGTAATCTCCAACGGGCTGGTGCTTGATAAGAATGGTAACAAAATGTCCAAGCGTCTGAATAACGCTGTCGATCCGTTTACTACGATTGAAAAGTATGGTTCAGACCCGTTGCGTTGGTATATGATTACCAACTCTTCTCCGTGGGATAATTTGAAATTCGATGTTGAAGGAGTGGAAGAAGTTCGCCGTAAGTTCTTCGGTACTTTATATAATACTTATTCATTCTTCGCGCTTTATGCCAATGTGGATGGATTTGAATACAAAGAAGCTGATGTCCCGATGGCGGAACGCCCGGAAATCGACCGTTGGATTCTGTCTGTATTGAATACACTGATAAAAGAGGTGGATACTTGCTATAATGAATATGAGCCGACAAAGGCAGGTCGTCTGATTTCTGACTTTGTGAACGATAATTTGTCTAACTGGTATGTTCGCCTGAACCGTAAACGTTTCTGGGGTGGTGAATTTACACAGGACAAATTGTCTGCATACCAGACACTGTATACCTGTCTTGAAACAGTTGCCAAATTAATGTCTCCCATATCTCCGTTCTATGCAGACCGTTTATATACGGACTTGGTTACTGCAACAGGGCGCGATAATGTGGTTTCTGTCCACTTGGCTAAATTCCCTGAATGTCAGGAAAACAGGATAGACAAGGAATTGGAAGCCCGTATGCAGATGGCACAGGATGTGACGTCTATGGTATTGGCATTGCGCCGTAAAGTGAATATCAAGGTTCGCCAACCGCTGCAATGTATCATGGTTCCGGTGGTGGATGAGGAGCAGAAAGCCCATATCGAAGCCGTGAAGAACTTGATTATGAATGAAGTAAATGTCAAAGAAGTCAAGTTCGTAGATGGTGCGGCCGGTGTATTGGTGAAGAAAGTGAAATGTGACTTTAAGAAGCTCGGCCCTAAATTTGGAAAACAAATGAAAGCGGTGGCCGCTGCTGTTGCGGAAATGTCACAGGAAGCAATTGCCGAACTGGAAAAGAACGGAAAATATACATTGAACCTGGACGGAGCGGAAGCTGTCATCGAAGCGACGGATGTGGAAATCTTCAGTGAAGACATTCCGGGATGGCTGGTTGCCAACGAAGGCAAACTGACTGTTGCGCTTGAAGTGACTGTTACCGAAGAGTTGCGTCGTGAAGGTATTGCCCGCGAATTGGTGAATCGTATCCAGAATATACGTAAATCAAGCGGTTTCGAGATTACAGACAAAATAAAAATAACAATCTCGAAAAATACGCAAACAGATGATGCGGTAAAAGAATATAATACTTATATTTGTAACCAGGTTTTAGGCACATCTTTGGAACTTGTAGATGAGGTGAAAGACGCTACAGAGCTTAACTTCGATGATTTCTCACTGTTCGTGAATGTGATAAAAGACTAATACTATATTGATTAACCTTTTAAAATTGTAAGATTATGGCAGAAAAGACTAGATACTCAGATGCGGAACTCGAAGAATTCCGTGCCATCATAATGGAGAAACTGGAATTGGCACAACGTGACTATGAACAGTTGAAGAGGAGTCTGATGGGATTGGACGGTAATGATACCGACGATACATCTCCTACATACAAAGTGTTGGAAGAAGGAGCTAATACGCTTTCAAAAGAAGAGACTACCCGCCTGGCACAGCGCCAGTTGAAGTTTATCCAGGGATTGCAGGCTGCTTTGATACGTATTGAGAATAAAACGTATGGCATTTGCCGTGAAACGGGAAAGTTGATTCCGGTAGAGCGTTTGCGTGCTGTTCCTCATGCCACTTTGAGTATTGAGGCAAAAAACAGTGGTAAAAAATAATAGATAGCTACATAAGCTACGGGTAACGAGCTACAAGTAGCTGCGCAAAGTTTACGCACGGCACTTGTAGCTCGTTATGTTTAATTTAAATGAACACATGAAGAAACTATTCACGAAGGGGAGAATTGCTCTCATCGTTATCTTTTCCGTATTAATTATTGACCAGGTCATTAAAATCTGGATTAAAACTAACATGTACTGGCACCAGAGTAACCGTGTGACAGATTGGTTTTATATCTATTTCACCGAAAACAACGGGATGGCTTTCGGCATGGAAATCTTTGGTAAGTTATTCCTGACTACATTCCGTATTGTCGCTGTGGCATTGATAGGTTGGTATCTCTATAAAATAGTGAAGAAAGGCTTTAAAACCGGATACATCGTTTGTGTAGCTTTGATCCTGACCGGTGCATTGGGAAATATTATCGACAGTGTATTCTATGGCGTCATTTTCAATGAAAGCACTCATTCGCAGATTGCGAGTTTCATGCCCGAAGGCGGCGGATATTCTACCTGGTTTTACGGTAAAGTGGTGGATATGTTCTATTTTCCGATAATAGATACAAACTGGCCCACATGGATGCCGTTTGTAGGTGGAGAACATTTTATATTCTTCAGTCCGATCTTTAATTTTGCTGATGCTGCCATCAGTTGTGGTATCATTGCTCTGTTGCTCTTTTATAGTAAATATCTGAATGAATCCTACCATTCGTTGGATAAAGATAAAAAGGAAGAAAGTGCGAATCATGAATAATAAATTTCGGTTTCATCTGTGTCTTGTCTGCATGCTTGCTTTTGCAGTGGCCGGGTGTAAAGTGAAAAGGCCCAGTGATGTCATCTCTGAATCGAAGATGGAGAATCTGCTGTATGATTATCATCTGGCAAAATCCATGGGAGACAACCTGCCTTATAGTGAAAACTATAAGAAAGCGCTGTATGTGGATGCCGTTTTTAAGAAATACGGGACTACACAGGCTGCATTCGACTCCTCTATGGTGTGGTACACACGTAACACAGAAGTGCTATCGAAAATTTATGATAAGGTAAGAAAGCGTTTGAAAGACGAACAGGAACTTGTCGGCGACCTGATAGCCAAACGTGACAAGAAGCCGAAAATGACTAAGCAAGGTGACAGCATTGATGTCTGGCCATGGCAGCGCATGGTACGTATGACCGGTGAAATGATGAATAATCAGTATGTATTCACTTTGCCGACCGATTCTAATTATAAAGACCGGGATACTTTGGTGTGGGAAGTGCGATATCATTTCCTCGAACCGATGCTTGCCGATTCTTTGAGATTTGTTACCATGGCGATGCAGGTGATATACGAAAAAGATACAATCAACCGTTGGGAGACTGTGACCGAGCCGGGTATTCAGCAGATACGTCTTTTTGCCGATACATTGGGACAGATGAAGGAGATAAGAGGCTTTATTTATTATCCGGTGGAAAATCAGCAGAAGGCGGGGGCATTGTTGGCCGATCGTTTTTCGATGACTCGTTATCATTGTACGGATACGCTTGCTTTTGCTGTTCGTGATTCCTTGAATAAGATAGAAGCTTTGCGGGTGGATTCTTTGAAAAAACTTGCTGATAAGGAAAAAGTTGATTCGCTACAAAAAGTGGTGGAAGAAAATAAAGAAGATGCACAACGTCTGACGCCGGAAGAAATGAACCGTCGCCGTACGGGAACCCAGCGTGAGAAGAAGCCGGAGCAGATTGAAGTGGAGCAGCATATCCAGCAGGAAAGGATAGAGCAGAGAAGAGAACGGCAGATGAACCAGCGTAAGCAGCAACAGCAAAGACGTCAAACCCGTTAGGCATTATGAAACGATTTGCATCGCATTATTTACTGATACCTGATGTGGGATTTATGAAACAGCAGGTGGTGGAGATTAATGACGAAGGAATTGCGCAAGGTATATTCCCATTGACTGAAGAAATAGAGTCGGTTGAATGGATGCCGGGAGTTATTGTACTGCTTTCTGCACGTCAGTATAATCTTTCAGGCACGGATTACGCGGATTACACGGTTTTCTCATATTTTAAACCGTGTAATCCGCGTAATCCGTGCCTGATAAATAGTTTGAATGAACATTTGCATGAAATGGAGAGGAGAGGGGAAGCCTTGCTTCCTTATTTGTTCTATCCCTTTGATTTTATTTCCATGCAGCCTGTCGACGGAACTCGGCACAGATTACTGCGGTAGCGATGGCTACATTGAGTGATTCGGAAGTTTCCTGCCCCTGCGGATAATTGGGAATATAAAGTTTTCTATTGATTAGCGTTTCCACCTCTTTTCCTATTCCGTTTCCTTCATTTCCCATAACGATCAATCCGGTGGCGGATAATGGCTGCTCGTACATGTTTTTTCCATCCAGGAAAGTACCGAATACCGGAGCATCTCCAAGTGAACGAATAAAATCGGGTAGGGAAGTATAATGCACCTTTACCCGCGCGATTCCACCCATGGTGGCTTGTACGGTTTTTGGGTTATATACGTCTACCGTATTCTGTGAGCAGATAATATGCTCGATACCGAACCAATCGGCTAATCGGATGATAGTCCCCAAATTTCCGGGATCCTGAACGTCGTCCAGTGCCAGGCAAAGGGACTGGTGTACAACTTCCGGATTTAAAATATAGTGGGGCTGTTCAAAAACAGCGAGTACCTGTTGGGGAGTTTTCAGCAAACTGGCTCGTGAGAGTTCTTCCTGTGAAACTTCTGCGATTTCACCTGCATGAATATCCGGATGCTTTTGAAGCCATACGGAAGTGGCGGCCAAAAAACGACAAGGAAAATGTTCAAGTAAATCGCCTGTCAGTTTGGGGCCTTCGGCAAGAAATACCCGTTCTTCTCTACGTATTTTCTTCTGTTCCAGCGAGTGGATATACTTTATTTTGTTTTTACTTAATGATGCCATATATTTGATATTCTTTTGCAAAGCTATAAAGATATTTCCAATCTACCCTTACTTTCCCCTCTTTTTCTTAATTTATTTTCCCCATCGGAAAATATAATTTATCTTTGTAATCGCATTTTTTGTGCTATCGATGTAGAAACCGTATGAGGAGAAATTTTCTTTTTTTGATAACTTCCGCTGCTGTCCTGTCACTTGCTTCGTGCACTGCCACTAAGTTTGTGCCGGATGGTTCTTATTTGTTGGATGAAGTCAAGATTCGTACGGATCAGAAGAATATCCGCCCTTCTTCCTTGCGCATGTATGTGCGCCAGAATCCTAATGCCAAGTGGTTTAGTTTGATAAAGACGCAGCTTTATGTCTATAATCTTTCGGGACGTGACTCTACCAAATGGGGGAATAAGTTTTTGAGAAGGATAGGGGATGCTCCTGTGATATATAGTGAGGAAGAAGCGCTACGTTCAGAGGAAGAAATCACGAAGGCTGTACATAATATGGGATATATGGCAGCAACAGTGACGCGTTCGACGAAGATAAAAAAGAAAAAGATAAAGTTGTATTATGACGTGACGGCAGGAAGCCCATACGTTGTCCGGTCTATTAAATATGATATACCCGATCCAAAGATAGCCAGTATCCTGAAACAGGATTCTGCCAGGAATTTGCTGAAAGAAGGGATGTATTTTGATGTCAATGTATTGGATGCAGACAGGCAACGTATCACGGACAGGTTACTGCGGAACGGTTACTATAAATTTAATAAGGATTATATCGGCTATACCGCTGATACGGCCCGTAATACATATAATGTGGATTTAATCCAACATTTGCAACCCTATAAAGTTCATGCAAGCGATTCTGCCAGAGCACATCAGCAATACAGGATAAACAAGATTAATTTTATTACGGATTATGATGTGTTGCAGTCATCTGCAATGAGCAGTGTGGAAATCAATGACTCTGTTCATTATAAAGGCTATCCGATTTACTATAAAGACAAACTTTACTTGCGTCCCAAAGTGCTGACGGATAATCTTCGTTTCAGTTCCGGGGACTTGTATAATGAACGGGATGTGCAGCAGACGTATTCCAGTTTTGGGCGTTTGTCTGCCTTGAAATATACAAATATCCGTTTTGTTGAAACACAGATCGGCGATTCGACAAAACTCGATTGTTACGTGATGTTGACTAAGAGTAAGCATAAATCCGTAGCTTTCGAGGTGGAAGGGACAAACTCTGCCGGAGACTTGGGGGCGGCAGCTTCCGTTTCTTTTCAGAACCGAAATCTTTTTCGGGGTTCGGAGACTTTTATGATAAAATTCCGTGGTGCTTATGAAGTGATTTCCGGACTTCAAGCTGGTTATTCGAATAATAACTATACGGAATATGGGGTGGAGACAAGCATTAATTTTCCTAACTTCCTGTTTCCTTTTCTTTCATCGGACTTTAAACGGAAAATCCGGGCTACTACGGAGTTCGGATTGCAGTATAATTATCAGTTGCGACCAGAATTTTTGCGTACGATGGCTTCCGCTAATTGGAGCTATAAGTGGACTCAGCGTCAGCGGATACAACACCGCATCGACTTGATTAATATCGGTTTTCTCTATTTGCCGCGTATATCCGACAAATTCAGAGAGGATTATATAAATAAGGGGCAGAATCAGGTTTTCCAGTATAATTATCAGAACCGCTTGATTATAAATATGGGATATAGCTATAATTATAATAGTGTGGGCGGATCCATAGTTAATAATACAATCGCTGCCAATTCATATTCTATCCGTTTTAATTTCGAATCTGCCGGAAATGTAATGTATGCTTTGTCGAAGGCTACCGGTATTCGGAAGAATGGTAATGGTGAGTATGCAATTTTGGGTATTCCTTATGCCCAATATCTGAAAGGGGAATTTGATTTTGCTAAAAATATAAGGATTGACCGTCGTAATTCATTTGCGTTTCATGCAGGTATAGGCATTGCTGTTCCTTATGGAAATGCGAAAACAATTCCGTTTGAGAAGCAATATTTCTCGGGTGGAGCCAATAGTGTTCGTGGTTGGTCTGTACGTGATTTGGGGCCGGGCTCTTTTGCCGGAAATGGGAATCTGCTGGATCAATCCGGTGATATTAAGTTGGATGCCAGTATTGAATATCGGAGTAAATTGTTCTGGAAGTTCCAGGGAGCGGTATTTGTTGATGCAGGCAATATTTGGACAATCAGGAATTACGCGAATCAGCCGGGTGGCGTATTCGAATTTGATAAGTTCTATAAGCAGATAGCAGTGGCTTATGGATTAGGGTTACGGCTTGATTTGGATTTCTTCATCCTTCGTTTTGACGGTGGTATGAAAGCGGTTAATCCGGCCTTCCAAACAAAAAAAGAGCATTTTCCTATTATTCATCCTAAGTTTAGTCGTGATTTTGCTTTCCATTTTGCAGTGGGATATCCTTTCTGATTAGCCATTTATTGTATTCTCTTACCAGTTCGAGCGTATCTTGCAGGGCGTTTATCTGTTTCATTTCCCCATTTATTGGATTGATAATCAATGCATTCTTTATTTGGCAAACAACTGTTGCTCTCTCGGAGTTGGCATCTATTTCACTTGAGACAATTGAAACTTTAGCGGCTCCTTGTGCCTTTAACTGGTCTAGGTGAGTTTGGCGGACATTAGATGCCAAAAAGCTAAGGTAGGACAGGGAAGAAGGAGTACTCCATTCTTTGGCAACCGGATAATTGAAATTATAAAATGCTTCACAAAAATCTATGGCTGTTTGCTCAATTTGGTTTTGCGGGGTTTGTTGCTGGCATGAAAAACATGTGAATAATAAGAATGAAAGGATTAATATGTGTAGCTTGTTCATAGGATAAAGAAATTTGTAATCGGGAATGATAATGAAAAAAGGAGATGAAACTCACCTGAACAGGTTCCATCTCCTTCATATTTGTTTTCTTTTGATTATTAACGGGCTGCAAACATAAGGTTGCTTGTTGTAGCCTGACGGGCTGCCATCATACCTTGGGCATCCAGTGTAACATTCATCTTTTCGCCGTTTGGTAAGAACAGATCGGCTGTACCGTCATTGTTCATCTTGATCAATTCTGTGCTTTCACCGTTTGCTACAACATTCCAAGTATTGGCTTCTTTGTTGTAAATCAGATCCATGGAAGCAGTTTCACCTTCTTTAGTGATAGAATAACCATTCTCAAGCGTTTTTACCATGTAGTTGCCGTTTTCTCCTTTTACTTTCTTCACGTCACCTACATTAGCCATCGGATTGGAGCCACTCCAGAATTCGATAGAGTTGATAACTAAAGCATCAGCCAGATAAGCTACTCCATAAACCGGAATAATGTTGAAAGCCAAAAATACAAGTTCATTTACAAATTTGTTTCCAACAGACTGGTTCCAGGAAGATAAACGGTTGAATAAACCAAATGAACCTACACAAGAACTGAATAATAGGCTGCCGCTAAGTACTACTGCGACTAAAGACAGTTTCCCTCTTTTCATGACAAAAATGTTTTTGATTAATAAAAAATGTTTATATATTCTCTTTTAAATGTATGCAAATATAATATTTTTTAATTAATCAACGTTATTATTTCTATTTTTTGTATGATTTAGATTTTCGCCGTTGCAATTCGTAGCCGATTATATGGTCAATTGAGAATTTGCCGGGGCCGGCAATATACATGACAATAAATACGACTAAGTAGATGAAAGCCATCTCTTTAACTGCAAACGCATCATTGGCGTGAACTATAAAGAATGCTACAATCATAGTGAAAATCATTGGAATCATTGCTAGCCGGTACAGGAAGCCGACGATAAATGCCATTGAGCACACAAGTTCGCCAAAAATAGCTAATCCGAGAGAGATAGGACTTCCTATTCCCAACGGATCGGGAAAGGCTGTCGACAGCTCCTGAAAATTACTCCATTTTTGTATACCGTGGTTCATTAATAATATTCCGAAGATAATTCGGACTGCCAATAAAAGCAAAGAAGCTTTTGTCGTATTGGGCTTTGTCGGAAATAAAAGATTATAAATCATAAGTTGTTCTATTTTTTAGTTCATCTCTATTTATATAAACATAAAAAATCTTGATTTTGTTCTTTGGAGATTATAAAAATGGATATGTTTGATATTGAAAAGAAACAAGTAACCTTGTTCGTGAATAAATAAACTTTGTATCTTTGTCGAAAAATATAAAAGATATATGGCACAACATACTTATGACAATGATTCTGTCCAAGAGTTGCTGGACTGGGCAAAAAAGATGATTGAAATTAAAAATTATCCGACTGAAAAATATCAGCTTAATAAGTGTACTACAATTATTGATGGTAAACAGTATCTGGAGTCTTTGGTGGCGATGATTGCCAGGAACTGGGAAAATTCAACATTCCATCCGATTATTGACCAATTATGGGAGTTTCGGGAGAAATGGGAGAATAAAGAAGCATAACAGGAGCCAGGAATGGCATTGCTTAAAAATATATGTGCACTCTAATCACGCTTGATGAGAGTGCACAATTTTCAAAATAAACATATAATACTCGTGACTTTAATAAGGGCACGAGAAATAAGGGTGTGCAAATATACACCGAATAGTCGCAAAAATCGACTGTTTAGTCACATTTTTAATCTAAATAGGCAAAATTTACATTTGTTTGAGCGCCTAAAAGGGCAGCCATCTTTTTTTCTTTTTCAGAGATGGTTTTTCCTCTTCTCCATTTTGGCTGTATATATCTGCGAATGTCTTTTTCTCTTTTATCATTTCATAGATAACTCCCCAGTCCGGCAATCCGCCCAGGTTACGGTCGTCTATAAACATGTCGGCTTTCAACTTCCGGGAGAAGCCCTGGTGGTCTTTTTGCTCTTCAGGATAATCCTTATTGACGGCATAAAACTCCAAGCCTCTGGCTTTGCACCATTCGACAGCTTCATCCAGAAGTGAACCTTCGCGCACACTCCACAATATCAAACGGTGCTTTTCTTGTTGCAATAACTTCAGCGTATCAACTGCAAATGGAATTTCCTCACCAATACGCGGGTAACGATGTTCTACAATCGTTCCGTCAAAATCAACAGCTATAATCATAGTTCTTTTTTAATACCTAATTTTAGACAAAGATACGGACAGTAAGCCAAAAAAACGTATCTTTGCTCCAAATTAACATTTTAATAAAAATTATCACTACATGAACAATTCCCCTCAGCGTGCTGCCAAAGGCTTTACAAGAGCATTTTGGGTCAGCAACACAGTCGAACTGTTTGAACGTATGGCGTATTATGCCGTTTTTATCGTTCTCACTATTTATCTATCCTCTATTTTAGGTTTTAATGATTTTGAAGCAAGTATGATTTCCGGTTTATTTTCCGGTGGATTATATCTGCTTCCTATTTTTTCCGGTGCTTATGCCGACAAAATCGGTTTCCGGAAATCAATGATTATAGCATTTTCCTTATTATCTATCGGATATTTAGGGCTAGGAGTCTTGCCTACTTTATTAGAAGCGGCCGGATTAGTAAGTTATGGCGCAACGACACAGTTTAGCGATTTGCCTGATAGCAGTTCCCGTTGGCTGATTGTGCCTGTCTTGTTTATTCTTATGGTAGGCGGTTCTTTCATTAAATCTATTATTTCCGCTTCTGTAGCCAAAGAAACGACAGAAGCCACCCGTGCCCGCGGTTATTCTATTTTTTATATGATGGTGAATATAGGTGCTTTCACCGGTAAGACAATTATTGACCCTTTGCGGAATGTAATTGGTGAACAGGCGTATATCTACATCAATTATTTTTCCGGTGCCATGACTATTATTGCTTTGCTTGCCGTTATTCTTCTTTATAAATCTACTCATACGGCAGGAGAAGGGAAAAGTCTTTGTGAGATTGGGCAAGGATTTATGAGAATTATAACGAACTGGCGTTTGCTGATTCTTATATTGATTGTCACAGGCTTCTGGATGGTGCAACAACAACTTTATGCTACGATGCCCAAGTATGTGATCCGTATGGCCGGCGAAACGGCAAAACCGGGATGGATTGCCAATGTGAATCCTTTTGTGGTGGTATGTTGTGTTAGTTTTATCACACGCTGGATGGCAAAACGCAGCGCTATCACTTCAATGAATGTAGGAATGTTTCTGATTCCTGTTTCGGCTTTATTGATGGCATGTGGCAACTTGCTTGGCAACGACTTGATTTCAGGTATGAGCAATATCACATTGATGATGGTTGCGGGTATTGTTGTGCAGGCACTTGCCGAGTGTTTTATCTCGCCGCGTTATCTGGAATATTTCTCTTTGCAGGCTCCTAAAGGAGAAGAAGGAATGTATCTGGGTTTTAGTCATTTACATTCTTTCCTTTCGTCTATTTTCGGTTTTGGGTTGGCGGGAATCCTGCTGACTGAATATTGTCCGGATCCTGCTTTGTTCGAGACGCGTGCAGCATGGGAGGCAGCCAGCGGAAATGCCCATTATATATGGTATTACTTTGCTGCAATTGGTCTGATTGCCGCTATAGCGCTGCTATTATTTGCAAAAATCACCGAATCCATCGACAAAAAGAAGAAGGCTAATCAGTAATTCTCTTCTTTTTTACGTATATTTGCCGTCACTTTGCTGTAAAAGTTGACGGCATTTTTATTTTTTAATAAAGAAGATAAAACATGAAAGTAAAATTTATAAGCTTGGCGAGTGGCAGTAGTGGGAACTGTTATTATCTGGGCACTGAAACCTATGGAATACTGATAGATGCTGGAATTGGTATCCGTACTATAAAAAAGACACTGAAGGATTTCAATATCTTGATGGATAGTATCCGTGCCGTATTTATTACGCATGATCATGCGGATCATATTAAAGCCGTAGGTCATTTGGGTGAGAAGTTCAACATTCCGGTCTACACAACGGCACGTATCCATGCGGGAATCAATCGTAGTTATTGCATGACGGAGAAACTAAGTTCGTCGGTTCGTTATCTGGAAAAGCAGGAACCTATGATTTTAGAGGATTTCCGCATTGAATCTTTTGAAGTCCCGCATGATGGCACGGATAATGTAGGGTACTGTATCGAAATAGATGGCAAAGTATTTTCTTTCTTAACCGACCTTGGGGAAATTACGCCTACGGCAGCCCATTATATCAGTAAGGCTCACTATTTGATTCTCGAAGCTAACTATGACGAAGAAATGCTCAAAATGGGGCCTTATCCCCAATATTTAAAAGAGCGGATCACAAGCAAGACCGGACACATGAGTAACTCCGATACCGCCGAGTTTTTAGCGGAAAATATCACGGAACACTTGCGATATATCTGGTTATGCCACTTGAGTAAAGACAATAATCATCCGGAGTTGGCTTTTAAAACTGTAGAATGGAAATTAAAGAACAAAGGGGTTATTGTTGGCAAAGACGTGCAACTGCTTGCTTTAAAGCGAAATACGCCTTCCGAGCTTTATGTGTTCGAATAAAAGCGAAAAAAATATAGTAAAAAAGCTGCATGATTGTTTGGTCAAATAAAATAAAAGACCTACTTTTGCAACCGCAAACGAGGAAATAAGCACTCTTAGCTCAGTTGGTAGAGCAACTGACTCTTAATCAGTGGGTCCAGGGTTCGAATCCCTGAGGGTGTACAAATTCCGAAGTTGCAACGTAAATTTAATGTTGCACTCTTAGCTCAGTTGGTAGAGCAACTGACTCTTAATCAGTGGGTCCAGGGTTCGAATCCCTGAGGGTGTACAAAAAAAGAAGTAACAGATGTTGCTTCTTTTTTATTTATATAAGCCGCTCAATTGGCTGAAAGCCTTTTGGAGCATGGAACATTCTTAAATTCTGAGAGATTTTGAGGAATGAGATAAAATAAAATGCCGCTGCTTGAATTGAAGCTCAAACAGCGGCATTTGTATTTTTAACTGCGATATATTAGAACTTGAAGAAGTTCTTTGCGTTATTGTAGCTGATGTCTTCAATCATCTGATTTACGCGTTCCATTTCAGACGCCGGGATTTCCCCGTTCTCTACATCACGTCCTACAAGATTACATAATGTACGACGGAAATATTCATGGCGAGGATAGGAGAGGAATGAGCGGGAGTCTGTCAACATACCTACAAAGCGGCTTAAAAGACCGAGTACGGACAAGGCGTTCATTTGTTTTTCCATACCGTCCTTTTGGTCCAGGAACCACCATCCGGAACCAAATTGGATTTTTCCTGCTACGGAACCATCCTGGAAGTTGCCTAACATAGTAGCGATAACTTCGTTTGCACATGGATTCAGATTGTAGAGGATTGTTTTAGTTAATTTGCCGTTGGTGTTCAGACGGTCGAGGAATTTAGCCATTGCTTTGGCGGTTGTAAATTCACCGATAGAGTCGAAACCGGTGTCAGGACCTAACAGTTTAAACATCTTGGTGTTGTTGTTACGGATAGCTCCATAATGGAACTGTTGCGTCCATCCTTTTTCCCAATCCATCTCTCCGAAAATCACGAGCATAGCTGATTTGAACTTCAGAATTTCTTCTTTTGTCAGTTCTGCACCACCATATACCTTATTAAATATAGCCTTGATTTCCGCATCTGTATAGTCTTCTGCGTAGAATTCTTCGATACCATGGTCAGACAAACGGCATCCTTGTTCTGCGAAGAAGTCATGGCGTTTACGTAAAGCAGCAATCATATCATCAAAGTTGGAGATAGTAACACCGCTTACTTCTGCTAGTTTTTCTACGTAAGCACGGAAATCGGCAGGTACTTCTACCGCCATTGCCTTATCCGGACGCCAGGTCGGCAACATCTTTACTTCAAATCCGCTTTCACGGGTTTTGATGTGGTATTCCAGTGAATCGATAGGGTCATCCGTAGTGCATACTGCTTCTACATGGTAACGACGCATCATTCCGCGAGCTGAATATTCAGGTTGAGCCAACTTCTCATTGCATTCATCGTAAATCTCACGTGCTGTTTGCGGATTCAATATCTTATTGATGCCGAATGCTGTCTTTAATTCAAGATGAGTCCAGTGGTATAGCGGGTTACGGAATGTATAAGGAACTGTTTCAGCCCATTTTTCGAATTTCTCCCAGTCTGTAGTGTCTTTACCTGTACAGAAGCGTTCGTCTACACCATTTGTACGCATTGCACGCCATTTATAGTGGTCGCCACCCAACCAGATTTCAGTCAGTGATTTAAACTTGTAGTCGTCAGCTACCATTTGTGGGATTAAATGACAGTGGTAGTCGATGATCGGCATTTTAGCCGCATGCTCGTGATACAACTTTTGTGCGGTTTCTGTCTGCAACAAAAAGTTTTCGTCCATGAAGTTCTTCATTATTACTGTGTTTTAAGTATATAAAATTATTACTTTCTGTATTTATACCTATATAGTATTGATTTTAAAGCTAATAGGTGTAAATCTCGTTTTAGTTTTATTAACCGTTATCGAACACAAAAATAGAAAATTTACTTGGAGTAACAAAATAATTCGTATATTTGCAGCGATTATTTATAATATTTAAGTTTTAGCACTATGGAGAACCAGAACTATACCATTAAAGACATAGCCCGCATGGCCGGTGTTTCTGCCGGAACGGTTGACAGGGTATTGCACAATCGCGGTGACGTATCTCCCAAGAGCAAAGCTAAAGTGCAAAAGGTACTGGATGAGATTCATTATCAGCCTAATGTATTTGCTATCGGACTGGCTGCTAAAAAGAAATACTCTTTCATTTGTCTGATTCCTTATTATATAGAACATGATTACTGGCATTCGGTAGTGGGTGGTATTGAACGTGCCCGACAAGAGTTGCGTCCATTCAATGTGAGCGTGGATTATCTGTGCTATCATCATGGTGACGAGCAAAGTTATCAGGAAGCCTGCCGTACTATTAAGGATAGCAATGTGGATGCCGTTTTGATTGCTCCGAATTTCCGGGAAGAAACGCTGTCATTGACAGCTTATCTGCAAGAGAATAAGATAGCTTATGCCTTTGTCGATTTCAATATGGAAGAGGTGGATGCATTGACATATATCGGGCAGGATTCTTACAAAAGTGGATATATTGCGGCCAAAATATTGATGCGTAATTATTCGGTAGGAGAAGGGCAGGAACTGGTTCTGTTTCTAAGTAATAGTAAGAATAATCCTGCTGAAATACAGATGCAGCGCCGTTTGAAAGGCTTTATGAGTTATATAACTGAAGAATACAATAATCTGACGATTCATGAAGTAGTGCTCAATAAATCCAATCAGGAAAATAATCAGCAGATTTTGGATGATTTTTTTCAAGCGCATCCGAAAGCTGTACTCGGTGTTGCCTTTAATTCCAGGGTTTATCAATTAGGTGAGTATCTCCGTCACACAGGACGTAGTATGAAAGGATTGATTGGATATGACCTTCTGAAAGCAAATGTAGACCTTCTGAAATCGGGTGATGTACATTATCTGATTGGTCAGCGTCCCAGATTACAAGGATACTGTGGAGTAAAGGCATTGTGTGACCACGTGGTATTTAAAAAGACTGTCGATTCTGTGAAATATATGCCTATTGACATATTGATTAAAGAGAATATTGATTTTTATTTTGAATTTGTATAATATCAACTTTATAAATTACAACTAACATGAAAGCATTAAACAAAGAAACTGCTCCTAAAGTACAACGTCCGGAGCGTATTATTCAATTTGGCGAAGGTAACTTTTTACGCGCTTTTGTAGATTGGATTATTTATAACATGAACCAGAAAACTGATTTTAACAGCAGTGTTGTAGTGGTTCAACCTATTGATAAAGGCATGGTCGATATGCTGAATGCGCAGGATGACCTTTACCATGTTAATCTTCAAGGATTGGATAAAGGGGAAGCGGTTAACAGCTTGACAATGATTGATGTAATCAGTCGTGCGTTAAACCCGTATACTCAGAATGATGAGTTCATGAAGTTGGCAGAACAACCGGAAATGCGTTTCGTTATTTCGAATACTACAGAAGCCGGAATCGCTTTTGATTCGACTTGCAAGCTTGATGATGCTCCTGCTTCATCGTATCCGGGTAAATTGACTCAATTGCTGTATCATCGTTTTAAAACATTCAACGGTGATAAAACGAAAGGTTTGATTATTTTCCCTTGTGAACTAATTTTCCTGAACGGCCACAAACTGAAAGAAACGATTTATCAGTATATTGAATTGTGGAACCTGGGTAATGAATTCAAAACTTGGTTTGAAGAAGCTTGTGGCGTATATGCAACATTGGTAGACCGTATCGTTCCGGGATTCCCACGCAAGGATATTGCTGCTATCAAAGAAAAATTGCAATATGATGATAACTTGGTTGTTCAGGCTGAAATTTTCCATCTGTGGGTAATTGAAGCTCCGCAGGAAGTTGCCAAAGAATTCCCGGCTGATAAGGCAGGTCTGAATGTATTGTTCGTTCCGTCGGAAGCTCCTTACCATGAACGTAAAGTGACTCTGTTGAATGGCCCTCACACAGTTCTTTCTCCGGTTGCTTATCTGTCCGGAGTGAATATCGTTCGTGATGCTTGTCAGCACGAAGTAATCGGTAAATATATCCATAAGGTGATGTTTGGCGAACTGATGGAAACATTGAATTTGCCGAAAGATGAATTAGAGAAATTTGCTAACGACGTATTGGAACGTTTCAATAACCCGTTTGTAGACCATGCAGTAACAAGCATTATGCTGAACTCATTCCCGAAATTTGAAACTCGTGATCTTCCGGGGTTGAAAACTTACTTGGAACGCAAAGGTGAACTTCCTAAGGGATTAGTACTCGGTTTGGCTGCTATCATTACTTATTATAAAGGTGGCGTACGTGCCGACGGTGCTGAAATTGTACCGAATGATGCTCCTGAAATCATGAACTTGTTGAAGGAGCTTTGGGCTACTGGCTGTACAAAGAAGGTTGCAGAAGGTGTTCTTGGCGCAGAATTCATCTGGGGTGAAGACTTGAATAAGATTCCGAGACTGACAGAAGCTGTGAAAGCGGATTTGGATTCAATTCAGGAAAAAGGTATGTTGGAGACTGTGAAAGGTATTCTTTAAAGTTAAAAGGATAATTTGAAAATAGCGCCACTATTCTTTGAACGGTGGCGCTAT
The DNA here is from genome assembly GCF_900130125.1 of Bacteroides congonensis. Classification (GTDB taxonomy): domain Bacteria; phylum Bacteroidota; class Bacteroidia; order Bacteroidales; family Bacteroidaceae; genus Bacteroides; species Bacteroides congonensis. Next base: position 468,623 of record NZ_FQXY01000009.1, on the reverse strand, counting down.
TCTTTTTATAATATATTGTGATTGTCTATTCTTCTTCTTGTTCAGCAGCATGCAAAATAAATGTTGTAGCTCCAATAGTCACAATAGCTCCGTCTTCAATGCGGATCCGATCCTTATCCCTCAGGATTTCATTCATCAGAAATGTCCCTGTCAAGCTGGGAGCATCACGTAATGTATAAACAAGTTTTCCTTGTTTATTGCGTTTTATATTGATGATGCAGTGACGGCGATCCATGCTCATATCACCACTTTCGATAGGAGTATTAATATTAGTTCCTACACAACGTCGTCCTATGACATTGTCTCCTTCTTGTAATGGAAGTATTTGTTTAAACCCAAAAACGTTTTCGATTACTGTGATATATCCGAATTCTTCCTTATGTGCTTCGGCTTCTTCTTCCAGATTTTCTTCGTTTCTAAGGGCTTTTACCTTACTTTTTCCAAGCCGGATACTGAATTGTTTGCCACAATGTTCACATTCAAATACAAGTGATTGGCCTTCACTATATTTGGTTTCATCAAAATAAAGATAATTCTCACATTTGGGACAAAGAACTCGTTTCATGCTTTTTATAAAGGGATTTTTTATTTGGCCAGTAACCAGGCATTCTTGTAGGTTTCATTTTTTCTAAGCTCCAATAGCTGTTTGGTAGCTTCTTCACGATTTTCGAATGAACGGATGCTGACACGTACTTTACCATCTGTATTCAGTGCTTTTGCTTCTGCAAATCCTTTTGAATTCAATTGATTTGCCATAGCTTCTGCATCTTTAAGACTGATTCCGCCTGCTACTATAATATGATAAGGATGATCCACATTCGCTTGTGGCTTGACAGATACAGGAACGGGAACAACTTCTTGTTTGGCTACTTTTACTTCTTTCACAGCAATAGGTCTTGATGTCTGCGCTTTATCCGCTGTCAGTTTTGGAGTGGATGAAGTCTTGGCTGAAGCAGAAGTCTTCTTTGTTTGTTGCGCGACATCGTTCTTTACGTAAACAGGAGTTACTGCAACCGATTGCTTTTCTATTTGCTCAAAAAGTTCGCCGGGTAATAACTGTGCATAATTGTTCTTCTGAACATCGGTATTCTCTACCGGAGTTGAAAAAGCAAAAAACAATACGATAGCGGCAATCATAGCGGCTGCATTACGAAGGAATGCACGATTGATGCTAATTTCATAAGTTTTCTTCTCTTTTTCCAGATTGGCAGGCACTAATACCTTTTCTCTTTGTTGCAACGTGGATAGTTCGTGCATTTCAAAAGAGTCCAGTCCATAGAGTGAAGGAGTCGTTATCTTATAATCATAAGGGATAAATTCATAATTTCCATAAATGTTATAATGAATTTCACCTATATTCTCCAAATGCGCTTTACCTTCCTCATGAAGAAGCCCGATAAACTCGCTTACTTCCTTTTCTACGATGCGGTTGGCATCAGCAAAACTCGTGTCGTATGCTGACATATAAGATTGTACTAATACTCCGTCGTTCAGCTTTAATTGAGGATTAAAGCCGATAGTGCGGGTAGGGGGCAAAAAAAGATTCTCTTCTTTTACATGAGTTGCAGGAGCGTAATGTGCTACGAATCCACCAAATCCCGGAACGATAACGCAGTCGTTTTCCAGTAGTAAAACCTCTATATGTTGTGCCAATTCAATCATGTCTGCAAAATTAAGAGATAAATTGAATATATCCCAGAAAACTGCGAAAAATTCACTACTTTTGCATCGTTTTATTTATTACTATAACGATGAACTATATACAGACGGAAATAGACGGAGTGTGGCTGATAGAGCCGAAAGTGTTCTCCGACGAACGTGGCTATTTTATGGAAGCCTTTAAGCAAGAAGAGTTTGAAGCCAATATCGGGCCTGTAAATTTTATACAGGATAATGAGTCGAAATCTTCTTTTGGCGTATTGCGCGGATTACATTATCAGAAAGGTGAATATAGTCAGGCTAAATTGGTTCGCGTCATTAAAGGAGAAGTGCTGGACGTTGCCGTTGATTTGCGTAAATCATCACCCACATTCGGAAAACATGTGTCCGTATTACTTAGTGAGGAGAATAAAAGACAGTTTTTTATTCCACGCGGTTTTGCGCATGGTTTTGCTGTATTAAGCGAAGAAGCCATTTTTACGTATAAGGTAGACAACAAGTATACTCCACAGGCAGAAGCCTCTATTTTATATAATGATGAAACATTGGGAATAGATTGGCCGCTGACTGATTCGCAGATGTTATTGTCTTCCAAGGACAGAGAGGCCACGGCTTTCAAGAATGCTGCATATTTTGAATAACTTCTAAACAAACAATAAAATATAAAGTATGAAAATTGCGATTGTAGGAACCGGATATGTAGGTCTGGTGTCAGGTACATGTTTCGCTGAAATCGGCGTGAATGTAACTTGTGTTGATACTGACAGCGAGAAAATAGAATCTTTGCAGAAGGGAATCATTCCGATTTATGAGAATGGATTGGAAGAGATGGTGCTCCGTAATATGAAAGCAAAGAGATTGAAGTTTACCACGTCATTAGAGAGTTGTCTGGATGATGTGGAAGTGATATTTAGTGCTGTGGGTACACCGCCGGACGAAGATGGCAGCGCTGACTTGAAATATGTGTTGGAGGTAGCCCGTACTATCGGTCGCAATATGAAGCAGTATAAACTGGTGGTTACTAAGAGTACGGTTCCCGTAGGTACTGCCGGCAAAGTTCGTGCAGCCATTCAGGAAGAATTGGATAAAAGAGGAGTGAAGGTGGATTTCGATGTTGCTTCTAATCCGGAATTTCTGAAAGAAGGAAATGCAATCAGTGACTTTATGAGTCCGGATCGCGTGGTAGTAGGAGTAGAGTCGGCACGTGCGGAGAAACTGATGTCCAAGTTGTATAAGCCGTTCTTATTAAATAACTTCCGTGTGATTTTCATGGATATTCCGTCTGCCGAAATGACCAAATATGCGGCAAATTCAATGTTGGCAACCCGTATCAGCTTTATGAATGACATTGCAAACCTTTGCGAGATAGTCGGTGCGGATGTAAATATGGTACGTAGCGGAATTGGTTCGGATACGCGTATCGGACGTAAATTCTTATATCCGGGCATTGGATATGGCGGTTCATGTTTTCCTAAAGATGTGAAAGCCCTTATTAAAACCGCAGAGCAGAATGGGTATATAATGCGGGTACTTAGCGCTGTGGAAGAGGTGAACGAACAGCAGAAAAGTGTTTTGTTCGAAAAGCTAGTGAAGCATTTTAATGGTGATTTGAAAGGTAAGACCATCGCTCTTTGGGGCTTGGCATTCAAACCGGAGACAGATGATATGCGCGAAGCTCCGGCACTGGTCCTGATTGATAAGCTGCTGAAAGCCGGCTGTCAGGTACGTGCGTATGATCCGGCTGCTGTACAAGAATGCAGACGTCGTATTGGAGATACAATCTATTATGCTTGCGATATGTATGATGCGGTACTTGATGCTGATGCATTGATGTTGGTTACCGAATGGAAGGAATTCCGTTTGCCTTCATGGGCTGTCATCAAAAAAACAATGGCACGGCAGATTGTGTTGGACGGACGTAATATATACGACAAAAAAGAGATGGAAGAACTTGGATTCGTTTATCATTGTATTGGTAAATGAAAAAATAAGAGTATCTTTAGGCAAAACTAAGACAGATGATGAAATATGTGGCTATATCGTTAATGGTGTTTTTTTCTGCGGCATGTAGCGGCAATAAGAATCCGGATTCTCCCGAACAGGGGAAAGAGGATACGAATGCCAAGGAGCTGTTGCAGGGAATTTGGCTGGACGATGAGACTGAAAGCCCGTTGATGCGCGTGGAAGGGGATACCATCTACTATGCCGATGCCCAAAGTGCTCCGATTGCATTTAAAATCATGCGGGATACTCTTTATACCTATGGCAATGACACGACTTATTACAAGATTGACAAGCAGGCGGAACATATATTCTGGTTTCATGCCATAACAGACAACATCATCAAGCTGCATAAATCAGAGGATCCTAATGATTCATTGTCATTTGCCCGTCAGGAATTGGTGATTCCGACTTATAATGAAGTAACTCAACGCGATAGCGTGGTGACCTATAATGGCACCCGCTATCGTGCTTATGTCTATATCAACCCTTCTAAAATGAGGGTTATAAAAACTACCTATTCCGAAGACGGGATTAGTATGGATAATGTATATTACGATAATGTGATGCACATCTGCGTTTATGAGGGCAAAAAGAGTCTGTTTGCCAGTGATATTACTAAACAGATGTTTGACCAGGTGGTTCCCGGAGATTTTTTGATGCAAGCTATTTTATCTGATACGAAGTTTGTAAAAGTAGACCGGAATGGTTTTCATTATCAAGCTGTTTTAGCCATTCCGGAAAGTTCTATATATAGCATTGCAGATATGGAAGTAAGTTTTGAAGGAAACTTGACCATTACTTCAACGAAATAACGGATTTCGTATTAATTCTGTCTGGGAGAGGGGCGGTTGTTGCCTTTTCCACCATTGTTTTTTCCACGGAAGTTCCTTCTTTTAGGGTTGTTGCCATACTTGCCTTTATTGAAAGAACGCGGCTTGTATTCCGGTGCTTCCCCCAACTCTGCGGGAATAGGTATCTTATAGATTTCTTTTTCCAGAAAATTCTCAATACTTTTAAAGTTGCTCTGTTCCTTTTCGTTGACAAACGTAAGCGCTACTCCGTCATTATTGGCACGTGCCGTACGTCCGATACGATGTACATAGTCTTCGCTGTCATGGGGAACATCAAAGTTGATTACCAAACGGATATCATCAATGTCAATACCACGGGCAACGATATCTGTGGCTACTAATATATTGATCCGGCCGGCTTTGAATTCGTGCATCACTGCTTCCCGTTGAGCTTGTTCGAGATCCGAATGCATTTCTCCTACATTCAATTTCATTGATTTCAAAGCTTTAGCCACCTCTTTTACTTTGATCTTGGAAGATGCAAAGACGATGACACGTTCGGGAACTTCGTTCACAAAGAGGCTGCGAATAATTCCCAACTTTTGATTTTCATAACAAACGTATGCAGCCTGTATAATCTTATCAGCAGGTTTTGAAACGGCCAGTTTTATTTCTGCCGGATTATTCAGGATCGTATTTGCCAGTTGTTGTATTTTGGCAGGCATGGTTGCAGAGAACATGATAGTCTGCCGTTCTTTCGGCAAATACTTCACGATCTGCATGATATCCTCGTAGAATCCCATGTCCAACATCCGGTCTGCTTCGTCCAGAATAAAATAAGAAACCTTGGAAAGGTCTACATATCCAAGGCTTAGATGGGCGAGCAGACGTCCGGGAGTGGCAATAACAACATCTGCTCCTAATGTGAGCCCTTTTTTCTGTTGCTCAAACAAGATGCCATCATTTCCGCCATATACGGCAACACTCGATGCCGGCATAAAATAGGAAAATCCTTCCATTTGCTGGTCTATCTGTTGGGCCAATTCCCGGGTAGGAGACATAATGACACAATTGATTGCATCTTCAGGATGTTTTCCTTCAGATAATTTATTCAATACAGGAAGCAGGAATGCTGCTGTTTTGCCTGTACCGGTCTGTGCTACGGCTATCAAATCTTTCCCTTCAAGTATGAGCGGGATTGCCTGTTCCTGAATAGGCGTGCATTCGTCAAATCGCATGGCATCGAGCGCCTCAAGCACATTTGCGTTTAATTGTAGTTCGGAAAACTTCATTCTTTTATTAATTTGTCAGCAAAGATAATTTATTTTTCGGTCTAATTACATATTCAAATAAGAATCTTTGAATCCGAGGAAATAGAGCACTCCGTCAAGCCCGATGGTATTGATGGATTGTTTGGCATTTGCCACTACTTTAGGCTTGGCATGAAATGCGATTCCCAGTCCGGCAACTCCCAGCATAGGGAGGTCGTTAGCGCCATCTCCTACGGCAATGGTCTGTGCGATATCGACTTTTTCCACTTGGGCGATCAGGCGTAGTAGTTCAGCCTTTCGTTTGCCGTCTACGACATCTCCCAGGTAGCGTCCGGTCAGCTTTCCATCTATAATTTCCAGTTCGTTCGCATATACGTAGTCTATGCCATATTTCTTTTGCAGATACTGTCCGAAGTAAGTAAATCCGCCGGAAAGGATCGCTATCTTATAACCATATTTTTTCAATACATACATCAATCTGTCAACTCCTTCTGTGATAGGCAGGCTTTCAGCGATTTCCTGCATGACAGATTCGTCCAGACCTTTCAGTAAGGCTACGCGGCGGGTAAAACTTTCTGTGAAGTCTATTTCACCGCGCATGGCACTTTCCGTGATCGCTTTCACTTCATCACCCACACCGGCACGGATGGCCAGTTCGTCAATAACCTCAGTCTCGATCAATGTAGAGTCCATATCGAAACAGATCAGACGGCGCATGCGACGGTACATGTTGTCCAGTTGGAAAGAGAAATCCATATCCAGTTCGCTGGCCAGCTTCATCAGGCTTTCCTGCATGGCAATGCGGTCTTTGGGAGTACCTCTCACTGAAAATTCGATGCAGGCACGTGTACGTGCGTCTGTATTGCATTCATCCAATGGAATACGGCCTGTCAGACGTTTGATTGCGTCGATATTCATGCCTTGTTCTGCCAATACCCTTGTTGCTGCTGATATCTGGCGTGCGGAAAGTTTACGGCCAAGTACCGTCAGGATATAGCGGTTTTTTCCTTGCATACCCACCCAATTCTCGTATTGTTCTGTTGTAATCGGCTCAAAGCGGATGGTAACTCCCAACGAAGATGCTTTGAACAACAACTCCTTCATTATAAAACCGGAATGTCTTTCTTCACTCTTGAATAGGATACCTAATGACAATGTATTATGAATATCCGCCTGACCGATATCAAGGATGGTAGCATCGTATTTGGCGAGTATTTCAGTCACGGATGAGGTAAGTCCCGGACGATCTTCGCCGGTAACTCGAATCAGAATCAATTCAGTATTTGATGGTTGCATAAGAAATAGACTTTTATCCTGCAAAAGTAGAGAAAAAAGTTCGTTTTTATGCTAAATAACATAAAAAGTTATACCCGAAAAGTGAGATTTTTGCTTATTTGCTTGGAAGTTATTTTAATAATTACTTACCTTTGCACCCGGTTTCAAAAATAAAGGCTCTGATAATCAGCGGATTCCTCTTCGCCTGATGCCTGAAAAGACAACGTTTCGGGAAGAAACCACTGTTTAAGGACAGTCCCGGATAGTATTAACTAAAACCGAATTACATGAAGCATGTAAAGTGGATTTTTGTTGTATTACTGATTTGTTCCTTGACCGCTTTCGTTGAGAAAGACAAACCTACCGGAGGTTTGAGTGAGGGTGATGTAGCCCCGGATTTTAAAATCGAATCTACATCAGACGGGCAACCCGCCTTTAAATTGGAAAATTTGAAAGGGCGATATGTGTTGCTGAGTTTTTGGGCAAGTTATGACGCGCAGTCCCGGATGCAAAACGTAAGTTTGAGCAATGCGCTTCGTTCTTCTCATAATGTGGAAATGGTTTCCATTTCATTTGACGAATATCAGTCAATTTTTAAGGAAACCGTTCGTAAGGACCAAATAGTTACGCCCACTTGTTTCGTGGAAACAGAAGGCGAGGGCTCCGGATTATTTAAGAAATACCGTTTGAACCGGGGATTCACTAACTATTTATTGGATGGAAATGGTGTAATTATAGCCAAAAACATCTCTGCTGCAGATCTTTCTGCTTATATGAAAAAGATTGGTTGACAATCTTGAGAATGTAAGGAGAAAGAGGTATTTTCCGAATAAAGCACCATTTGGTGAATGACGGAGAATAGACAAAAGAGGAAATGGATACAACAAAAAAGTTCCGCCTATACTTGCTTTGGGCAAGAATAGACGGAATTTCTATTTTATCTATATCCTTATTTTTATTTAGGCGCTTTTTGATATAAGAAGAAAGCAATGCCTGCATAGAGGATATTCGGAATCCAGACCGCGATGGCGGGAGGCACGTTTCCGTTGACGGCAAAGGTTGAAGTAATCGTTTGGAACAGGATATATGAGAAACTTAATCCAAGGCCTATACCCAGATGAAGTCCCATACCACCTTTTGTTTTTCGTGATGAAAGAGATACGCCGATAATTGTCAGGATGAAAGAGGCGAATGACATGGCGATCCGCTTGTGATATTCAATTTCAAACTCTTTGATGTTGGCGAATCCTCTTCGTTTCTGTTTTGCAATATAATCACTTAATTCGGGGCTGGTCAACATTTCCTGCTGGTTCTTCATAATAAGGAAGTCGGAAGGTTCCATATTGATGATAGAGTCAATCCGGTCACCTTTGGTGATCTTTTCTTTCAGTCCATCCAGTTCACGCACCATATAGTCGTGGATAGTCCATTTATGAACGGTAGTCGTATCGTAAGTAATACGGCGTGCGGTTAGATGCGAAACCAGTTTCTTATCGACAAATTTATCCAGTGAAAAGCGGTTTCCGGTTTTCATGGCATTATTATAATTGTCAATGTACGCAATGACACCGCTATCAACCTCTAACTGGACATTGCGTGCAGTATTCTGCTTTTTGGGCTTGATATACCGGTCTTCAAAGTTCAAACGTGTCACACTTCCTTTCGGGATTACGTATGAGCTAAGCATAAAGGTAGTCAATGCAATGATGGCGGCAGAAATCATATAAGGGCGCATCATTCTCTTGAAGCTCATACCGGTAGAGAACATGGCAATGATTTCAGAGTTCTCTGCAAGTTTGGAAGTGAAGAAAATAACAGCAATGAATACAAACAACGGACTGAACAGGTTGGAGAAATAGGGAATAAAGTTCATGTAGTATTCAAGAATGATTTTACTCCATGGGGCTTCATGCTCCATCAGCTTGTCCATCTTCTCATTGAAGTCGAATACCACTGCGATAGAAATGATTAGTGCAATAGCAAATACGTATGTCCCCAAGAATTTCTTGATGATATACCAATCCAGCCGTTTTATAAATCGATTGCTTTTCATTCTTTATAATCTAGTTGATACTCTTTTGACCATCATCGGCTTCCAGGTTGAGAAATCTCCTGCAATGATATGTTTTCGTGCTTCACCTGCCAGCCATAGATAAAAGGCAAGATTATGTATAGAAGCGATTTGCATTGCCAATAATTCTTGTGCATGGAAAAGATGGCGCAAATAGGCTTTGCTGTATAATGTGTCTACGCAGGAAGCTCCATCTGCTTCGATGGGAGAGAAGTCCATTTCCCATTTCTTGTTTCGCATGTTGATGATACCGTCTTTGGTGAACAACATGCCATTTCGTCCGTTTCGTGTAGGCATTACGCAGTCGAACATATCCACTCCACGCTCGATTCCTTCAAGAATATTGACGGGAGTGCCTACTCCCATTAGATAGCGAGGCTTGTCTTTGGGAAGAATCTCATTGACAATCTCGATCATTTCATACATTTTGTCTACCGGTTCACCTACCGCCAAACCGCCGATAGCATTGCCATCTGCTCCTTTGGAAGCGACAAACTCAGCCGATTGCTTGCGTAAATCGGGATATACGCATCCTTGAACGATGGGGAAAAGCGACTGATTGTAGCCATATTTAGGTTCCGTTTCATTAAAACGTTTTATACAACGGTCGAGCCACCTGTGTGTCAATCCCAATGACTTTTTGGCATATGCATAGTCCGAGTCTCCCGGAGGACACTCGTCGAAAGCCATCATGATGTCGGCGCCAATCGTACGTTCGATGTCCATCACTTTTTCCGGAGTAAAGATGTGTTTACTGCCATCAATGTGTGAACGGAACTCGGCACCTTCTTCACGGAGCTTTCGGATTCCGGCTAATGAGAATACCTGGAACCCGCCACTGTCGGTCAGCATAGGACGGTCGAAACCGTTGAAGCGATGCAGTCCGCCTGCCTTCTCAATCACTTCCAGTCCCGGGCGCAAATAAAGATGATAGGTATTGCCCAGAATAATCTGTGCCTGAATATCTTCTTTCAGCTCTGTCATATGTACTCCCTTGACAGTGCCCAGTGTGCCTACCGGCATGAATATAGGTGTCTGTATCTGCCCGTGGTCAGTGGTTATCAGACCGGCACGGGCATTACTTTTGGTGTCTGTATATTGTAAGTCAAATGTCATTCCCGGCTAGCTTTCTTTACAGATAAATCAATGGCATCCGCAACCTTTTCATTTGTCAGTGCGATGGCGAATACTTCTTTAATGTCGTTTACATAGTGGAAAGTCAGTCCTTTCAAATAGAGATCCTGAATTTCGTCTATGTTCTTTTTATTCTCGGCACTCATGATGATTTCCTTGATTCCGGCACGTTTGGCAGCCAGAATCTTCTCCTTGATACCCCCGACCGGAAGCACTTTGCCACGAAGCGTGATTTCTCCTGTCATGGCAAGATTAGCTTTCACTTTCCGTTGTGTCAGGGCAGAAGCCAAAGAAGTAGCCATAGTGATACCTGCGGATGGGCCGTCCTTAGGAATTGCTCCTTCGGGTACGTGAATATGGATATTCCAGTTATCAAAGATTTCTTCATCCAGGTTCAGGATAGAAGCATGCGCCTTGATATACTCAAGTGCCAGCATGGCAGATTCTTTCATGACATCTCCCAGATTACCGGTCAATGTAAGGCGTCCGCCTTTGCCACGGCTCAAACTCGTTTCTACGAAAAGAATTTCACCACCTACAGCTGTCCATGCCAGTCCGGTAACTACACCGGCATATTCATTTCCCTGATACTTGTCACGTGTATATTCCGGTGCTCCCAAGAAATCGTACAAGTCGGCAGGTTTGATTTCCGTCTTGGCGAAATAGCCGTCGGTTGCGTATTGACGAGCCGATTTACGGAGAATCTTACCGATTTTCTTTTCCAGTTCACGGACGCCGCTTTCGCGGGTATATGATTCAATGATAGCTTCCAGCGTGTCTTTAGGAAGTTTGATGTCTGTCTTTTTGAGTCCGTTGGCTTCCAGTTCTTTGGGTACCAGATGCTTGCGGGCAATCTCGATCTTTTCTTCCGTGATATAACCGCTTACTTCAATCAATTCCATACGGTCGAGCAACGGGCCGGGGATTGTATTCAGATTGTTGGCTGTTGCAATAAACAGTACTTTTGAAAGATCATAGTCTACATCCAGAAAGTTATCATGGAAAGATGTATTCTGTTCCGGATCAAGAACTTCCAATAATGCAGAAGAAGGATCTCCTTGACGGTCGGCGCTGACTTTGTCTATCTCATCCAAAATAAATACCGGATTGGAAGCGCCTGCTTTTATCAGGCTCTTGATAATTCGTCCCGGCATAGCACCTATATATGTTTTGCGGTGACCACGGATCTCAGCTTCATCATGTACACCACCTAAAGACATACGTACATATTTGCGTTTGAGCGCGGACGCGATAGACTTTCCGAGAGATGTTTTACCGACTCCCGGAGGGCCGTACAAGCAGATAATAGGTGATTTCATATCATCCTTCAATTTCAGTACAGCCAAATGTTCCAGAATGCGTTCTTTCACCTTTTCCAGTCCATAGTGGTCTTTATTCAACGTTTTTTCTGCATTTTTGAGGTTCAGATTGTCGGTTGTGTAAACGCCCCACGGAAGGTTGAGCATTGTTTGCAGATAATTAAGCTGTACGCTGTAATCCGGCGATTGCGGATGGGTGCGTTCCAGTTTCGCCAGTTCCTTCATGAAAGTTTCTCTGACTTCCGCATTCCAGCGCATTCTTTCTGCTTTTTGGCGCATTTCTTCTATTTCCTGCTCCTGGCCGCCGCCACCCAATTCATCCTGGATAGTTTTTATTTGCTGTTGCAGGAAATATTCACGTTGTTGCTGGTCAATGTCTTCACGGGCACGCATCTGGATGGATGCCTTGATTTCAGCCAACTGTACTTCACGATTCAGGATTTCCAATAAGTGATAAGTACGTTCGCGTAATGAATTGATGCTTAATAAATCAATCTTCTCATCTTTCTTGAATGGTAGATTCGAGCAGATGAAGTTAATCAGAAACATCGAGCTATTAATATTTTTAATAGCAAATGCCGAATCCTGATGCATTGCATCCGATGATTTGATATAACGCATCGTCAAGTCCTTGCATGTTTCTACCAGTGCCTGGAATTCTTTATCAGTGTTATTCGGAATTTCTTCTTCCAGAAGTTCTATTTCGCCTTTCAAATATGGATGCGTATCAGTAATACTTCTCAGTCTCAAACGCTTCATTCCCTGAAGAATGACAGTGGTTGTCTGATCCGGCATTTCCAATACCCGCACAATACGCCCTACAGTACCGATATTATGTAAATCTTCCAGTTTGGGATCTTCCGTATGCGCTGATCTCTGGCATACTACTGCAATATCTTTATGTTTTTTCTCGGCGTCACGTATGAGCTTCAGAGAGGACTTGCGCCCCACTGTGACAGGCAGGAATACTCCGGGAAACAACACCATATTACGAAGGGGAAGAACCGGAAGAATTTCACCAGATTTAATATTTACATCGAATGCATTCTCATCGTTACCATCATAGTCAGTAATTAACGAGAAACCGTTGTTATCACCTACATCTTCCAATAAGTATCTTTCTTTCATCTTTTCGTTTTAATTTAGTTTATGTCATACAAATATGCATAAATCGTTTGCAAAGTTAATTGATTCTCTCTAATAATAAAGCACAGCTTGGAATAAAAACACAAAAACAATGCCAAAATATGGGACGATTGAAGAAGTATTCCATAATAATTATTTATTTTTGGCGGTTTCCAATAAAATAGTAGAATAAAACAGGTTTAAAAATAAGCGGATAAAATGTCGAATCCTTATTTTCAATTTAAGCAGTTTACAGTGTGGCATGATAAGTGTGCTATGAAGGTGGGCACGGATGGGGTGCTTTTGGGGGCATGGACTTCTGTACGGAACGCACATAAGATTCTGGATGTCGGGACAGGGACGGGATTGGTTGCATTGATGTTGGCTCAACGTAGTCTGCCGGATGCGGATATTGTAGCATTGGAAATAGATAAAGCCGCTGCCGGACAGGCCGGGGAGAATGTAGCCCGCTCTCCCTGGAAGGAGCGGATAGAGGTAGTGCAGGCTGATTTCAGGAACTATCAATCTTCGGACAAGTTTGACGTGATTGTTTCTAATCCCCCGTATTTCGTTGATTCATTGGAGTGTCCGGATCAGCAGAGGAATGCAGCCCGGCATAATGATTCTCTGACCTATGAAGAATTATTGGAAGGGGTGGCCGGATTATTGGCGGAAGATGGAGCTTTTACGATTGTGATTCCGACAGATGTAGCTGATAGGGTGAAAATGACAGCTGCAGCGAAATATTTATATGCAGCCCTGCAGCTAAATGTGATAACTAAGCCTGGCGGCATTCCTAAACGTACCCTGATTACTTTTACTTTTTCTAATCAGGAATGTGTTGTCGAAGAATTGTTGACGGAATTAGCCCGCCATCAATATAGTGAGGAATATATAGCATTGACGCGGGAGTATTATTTGAATATGTAAATATAAAGGAGTAGAGGATGAATTCATCCTCTACTATCCAAGCTGTTTATATCAGGGTTTAATTCCCTTACAGCCTCTTTTACTTCTTTATTAGTTGGATTACGATTAGTTTCTACCTGTTGTACTGGTACAATCTCATTCACCATTCTTTCATATCCTTTTTGTTCTAACAAATGAACTTCTTTTTCATTGGTCTCTTTTTGCTTTTTTGTTTTCATATGACTTTTCTTTTTTAGTTCCTACTTTGAAAACAGAAAACAGTGAAGGTTGGTTCATTCTGCTAAAATATATTTTCAGTTAATTCATCTCAATTAAACGCATTAATATCTATACTTTGTCCGATATAACAGATTCTTTGTTATTTACTCCGACGTCCTATGATGCTTTTGATTTCTGCTAGAAAAAAAGTTGAAATACAAACAGATGAAACTCAGACTATTGGGAAATAATAAATAAAAAACATTCGTTTAGCTATTGTTAATTAAAAAATACTCCCTATCTTTGCACCGCTTTTGAAAAGAACAATCCTTCAAAAAGTAGCGGGGTGTAGCGCAGTCCGGTTAGCGCACCTGCTTTGGGAGCAGGGGGTCGTGGGTTCGAATCCCGCTACCCCGACTACAAAGAAAGAAGGAGTTTAGTTGAAATTTTTTCGGGGTGTAGCGCAGTCCGGTTAGCGCACCTGCTTTGGGAGCAGGGGGTCGTGGGTTCGAATCCCGCTACCCCGACGAAAAAATAAGTCAAGAAAATTTGAATGGTGTTGAGCTGATACAGTTTGTATCGGCTTTTTTTATTTGTATATTTTAAGAGAGTTAGCCCCCTGCTCCCAAAGCAGGTGCGTTAACTCTCTCTATCTTAATGAAGAATCGCAATTTATACACAACAGTTGCAAAATTGCAATAACCCATTATTTAGGAAAGGTGAGAATGAATCTACTTCCTTTGCCTGATTCTGATTTTACATTGATGCTTCCTTCATGTAAAGTCATAATCTGTTTGCATAAGCTGAGTCCGATACCCGAACCGGTTGTTTTGGTACTAAAGAAAGGTACAAATATCTTGTCTAGAACATCCGGTAAAATGCCTTCTCCATTGTCGGATACTGTCATAATCTTATTGTTGGCAGGTGAAGTGATTATTGTTACCCGAATATTTTTATCTGCTTGCTTTCCACACGCCTCGCGGGCATTTTTCAATAAATTAATGAGGACTTGTTCTATTTGTGCCCGGTCTATATACAAGTTCAGTTCTGATAAAGGAGTTTCAAAATGAATGTATTCTTCCGGGAATAACTTCTTTAAATCCATGAATAGTTCTGCAATAGAAACTTTGGTGCGGACAGGAGCGGGGATTCGTGTCAGGCGACGGTAGTTTTCTACAAATTCTAATAACCCTTTACTTCTTCTGTGAATAGTTTGCATGGCTTGCAGGATAATGGAGTATTCTTTTTCTCCAAGCTGTTCGGGTATTCCTCTTTCACTTAGTGTTTCGGAAAGAGAAATAATCGGTGTGATGGAATTCATGATTTCATGAGTCAGTACACGTATCAGCTTTTGCCAGGCTTCCATTTCATTTCGTTCCAGTACGGAATGGATATTTTTCAGGCTGATTATTTGTTGCTCTTTTCCTTGTGTCGCAAACTTGGTGCAAGAAATGGCCATTTCCAGGACAGTGCTGTTTTGTTCGATACGGATAATTGGAATATCATTAGTCGCAGAAGCGATTAGTAATGCTTCCGGTAATTGTGAGATTTGTCCTAAATGGGTGACGGCCGCCTGATTCATCCATTCTACATGTCCGGATCTGTCGGCAACAAGTACGGCTGTGTCTACCTTGTTCAATAAGTTTTCGTAATATTGGTGCTTTATTTCCTCAGCCAACAGTTTTCCCCGGAAGTCTTTCAGGCTTTCCGAAAGTTCTTCTGCCCACTCATTCATTATTTTACTCTTGAAAGGCGGGTGGAAGGCTTGCGTCATGTCATTATACCGGAGTCCGTCTGTCAGCCGTCGCAACAAAGTAATTTGTTTGAATTGCATACGGTATAGGTGCACGCCGGTAGTTACCAACAGTATGATACAGATGGTGGTGCTGAACCATAACTGTTTCTGGAATAACAGACAACTTCCGATGGAAAGCAGTATTATAAATAAGATGTGTAAAATCACTCTGATTGCATATCGTTTCATAAGCCTAGTTTTTCAAGTTTACGATATAAGGCAAAGCGGGTTATGCCCAGATATTCGGCGGCACGGGAAATATTTCCCTCGCTAAGTTTCATTGCTTTTTCAATGGTCTGGCGTTCCAGTTGTTCCAAATTTAATATCGTTTCTTCTTCCTTCCTTTGTTTAGGAGCGGCATGGAACAGAAAGTTTTCAGGTTTTAATAAAGAGCCGTCTCCTAATATGACAGCGCGTTCTATCGTATGCTGCAATTCCCGCACATTTCCGGGCCAGGCATACTTTAATAGTTTGTTTTTGGCTTCCCGGGTCAGGCCGCGCATATCCTTTTTGTATTTACGTGCATACCGTTGCAGGAAGTGTTCGGCCAGTAGAATAATATCATTACCACGTTCGCGGAGCGGCGGGATATGTATTTCAATGGTATTGATACGATAGAGCAAGTCCTGCCGGAAGTTTCCTTCATCCACTAATTGGCGAATATCCGCATTTGTGGCACAAATCAGGCGGACGTCAATAGGAACGGCTCGTGTACTGCCTAAACGGTTGATTTGTCGCTTTTCGATAGCAGTCAATAGTTTCGATTGCATGGGAAGTGAAAGATTGCCGATTTCATCCAAAAACAGAGTTCCGTTGGTGGCAACTTCCATTCGCCCGGCTTTTGATTTTTTAGCGTCGGTGAAAGCCCCTTTTTCAAATCCGAACAGTTCGCTTTCGAACAATTGTTCGGGGATACTTCCCAAGTCAATGGTGACAAAAGGCTTGCCGTATCGGGGGGAACAGCGGTATAAGAAATGAGCAATCACGTCTTTTCCTGTTCCGTTTTCTCCTAGAATCAGGATATTGGCATCTGTACAACTTAGTTTGTTTATTGTAGTGAAAACTTCCTGCATGGCAGGAGATTCTCCGATAATGTCTCCTTCCGATGTGTTTTGACCGCTAAGTACTTCTATCTGCTCTTTTAAGATATTCACTTCTCGTTGTGACTGGCGCAACCGCATTCCGGAAGTGAGTGTGGCCAGTAGTTTTTCTTTTTCCCACGGTTTGGGAATAAAATCTGTTGCGCCGGCTTTGATAGCCCGCACTGCTTTGTCTGTATCTGCATAGGCGGTCATAAAGATAACAATAGCCTGCGGGTCAATTTGCAGTATTTGCTCCAAGCTCTCAAATCCTTCCTGACCACTAATAGCGTCACGGCTGAAATTCATATCCAATAAGATAAGATCGGGTTGAAAAGTGGTCATGAAATGTTCGATTCGGTCAGGAGTGGTGGCTACCTTTATTTTCTCCGCATAAGGTTCCAATAACAGGTTGAGGGCGAAAAGGACATCTTCGTTATCGTCTACTATAAGTATTTTCCCCAGTTTGCTTGCTTCTTTCATTTCTTTTGCTGAATAGATTTATTGCTTTTTTTTATTACATCGGCAAAGATATGGATAATAATCATGTGTTGTATGTGCGATTGCGCACTAGTTTTGTGCGTATTTGCACGCTGATAATAGAAGAGAGATAAACGTATCTGTTTGAAGTATAGTAATTTATATAAATGGCACAGGTTTTGAATAATAAATTAATAAATATAACGAAGGATGAACCTGAAATTAATCTGCATAAGCATTGGAATCCTGTCGACGGAATTATCGTCTGCCCAAAATCAGACAATGGAGCTGTCACTGGAGCAGACCGTAAGAATAGCGCGCTTGGAATCTCCCGACGCGCAAACGGCACGCCATAGTTTTCGTTCTGCTTATTGGAATTATAAATATTATCGTGCCAATTATTTACCGACTTTGAGTTTGACATCCGATCCTAATTTGAACCGTGCCATTAATAAGATAACAATGGGTGACGGTTCGGTTAAGTTTGTCGAGCAGAACTTATTGAATACTGACCTGACTTTGAATCTTTCACAAAACGTATCCTGGACAGGAGGATCCTTGTTTCTCGAAACATCTGCCCAACGTATGGACTTGTTCAGCGAGCATAAATATTCATGGCAGACTTCACCTGTTATGATAGGCTATCGGCAGTCACTTTTTGGCTATAATAGTCTGAAATGGGATAAGCGTATAGAACCCGTACGTTATCAGGAGGCTAAGAAAAGTTATGTGGAGACGTTGGAACTTGTTTCAGCCAGTGCGATTAATAAATTCTTTGCTTTAGCTACCGCCCAAAGCAATTACGACATAGCGTCGTTCAATTATGCGAATGCAGATACACTTTACCACTATGCCCAAGGGCGTTATAATATAGGTACGATAACAGAAAATGAGATGCTGCAACTGGAACTTAATCGTCTGACAGAAGAAACGAACCGTATGAATGCCCGCATTGAAATGGATAACTGTATGCAGGAGCTTCGTTCATATCTGGGTATTCAGGAAGACAAGGAAATTCGTGTACGTGTCAGTTCCCGGGTGCCGGATTTCAGCATCAATCTGAATGAGGCGCTGGCACTGGCGTATGAAAATAGTCCTGACATACAGACGATGAAGCGACGAAAGCTGGAAAGTGAAAGCGCTGTTGCGAGAGCCCGTGCCAATGCCGGTTTGAAGGCGGATATTTATCTCCGTTTCGGACTGACACAGACGGCGGACAAATTACCGGAAGCCTATCGGAACCTTTTAGACCAGCAATATGTAAGTTTAAGTATCTCCCTGCCGATTTTAGACTGGGGACGGGGAAAAGGTCAGGTACGGGTAGCCCGTTCTAACCGTGATCTGGTTTATACGCAGGTGGAACAAAGCAGGACGGATTTTGAACTGAATGTCCGCAAACTGGTGAAGCAGTTTAATCTGCAAACGCAACGTGTCCGTATCGCTGCCCGCACAGATGAAACTGCCCGACGGAGGAATGAAGTTGCCCGTAAACTTTATATATTGGGAAAATCAACCATTCTTGATTTGAACGCTTCTATTTCAGAAAAAGATAGCGCACGCCGTAATTACGTATCGGCTTTATATAACTATTGGAGTTTATATTATACACTTCGTAGTATGACGCTATATGATTTTGAGAGAAACAGGTTGCTGACGGAGGATTATAATCTTCTCGTCGAATAGGGTTGAATGATTTTCTTGTAATTGATATGAATATAAAAAACTATATGACCTCATGGATATAAAATTAGAAAAGAAGCCGTGGTACATTCGTTATAGATATTATCTGATAGGGGGACTTTTGTTTCTCTCCTTTCTGATTTATGTAATCATCCTTTCATCAGGTCCCAGAAAATTACGTGTTGATGTCGGGAATATCCAGATAGCGGAAGTGGTAGATGCTGACTTCATGGAATATGTAGATGTGGAAGGATTGGTTCAACCCATATTGACTATCAAGGTCAATACCCGCGAAGCGGGAAGTGTAGAAAAGATAGTGGGGGAAGAAGGCAGTTTGCTTCAGCAAGGTGATACGATTCTTGTTCTTTCCAATCCGGACTTGCTTCGTAACATCGAAGACCAGCGTGACGAATGGGAAAAGCAAATGATTACCTATCAGGAGCAGGAGATTGAAATGGAGCAAAAGAGTCTGAATCTGAAACAGCAGGCTCTGACGAATAATTATGAGCTTGAACGTCTGAAAAAAAGCATTGCCCTTGACCGTGAAGAGTATCAGATGGGGGTAAAGAGCAAGGCTCAACTGCAAGTGGCTGAAGATGAGTATAATTACAAACAGAAAAATGCAGCTTTGCAACAGGAGAGCCTGCGGCATGATTCTGCTGTAACAATGATTCGTAAAGAGTTGATTCGTAACGACCGGGAAAGGGAACGGAAGAAATATGAACGCGCTCATGAACGCTTGAATAATTTGGTGGTAACAGCTCCGATAAAAGGACAGCTTAGCTTTGTAAAGGTTACTCCCGGGCAACAAGTCTCTTCCGGTGAAAGTATTGCTGAAATAAAGGTGCTTGACCAATATAAGATCCATACTTCGCTCAGTGAATATTATATTGACCGGATTACTACCGGATTGCCTGCCACTATCAATTATCAGGGAAAGAAATACCCGTTGAAAATAACGAAAGTAGTCCCCGAAGTGAAAGACCGTATGTTTGATGTCGATCTTGTTTTTACAGGTGATATGCCTGATAACGTAAGAGTGGGCAAGAGCTTTCGTGTGCAGATAGAATTGGGGCAACCGGAACAGGCGCTTATTATCCCACGCGGTAATTTCTATCAGGCTACGGGAGGACAATGGATTTATAAGGTGAATGCTTCAAAAACAAAAGCTGTCCGCGTTCCTTTATCTATCGGTCGCCAAAATCCGCAGCAGTATGAAATTACAGAAGGTTTGCAGCCCGGAGATTGGGTAATTACGACGGGATATGATACCTTTGGCGATGCGGAAGAATTGATATTGGATTAAAGAGTTAACAGTAAAAACATTATGATAAAACATTATTTGAAAGTTGCATTCAGAAACCTGTTGAAATACAAGACACAAAATATAATCTCTATCATCGGTCTTGCGGTAGGATTGCTATGTTTTTGCATATGTATGTATTGCAGCCGTTTTGTTGAAACGACCAACCATTGTTTCAGTAATTACACCCGCATTGCAGAACTGAGTCTTTATGATTACCAGACCGATACTTATTTTTCCGGCACGCAGGTGGCTTTGTCCGAAGAACTCCGTACATGGGCGATGGGAGAGGTGGAAGCAATCTCCTGTATGGCATATTCCCGTGAACGTTCTTTTCTTGCCGGGATTTCAGAAGAGAAATCACTGCCTTATGAACTTGAGACGATAGAAATAGATACGTTATATAATAAGGTATTCACTCCCCGGATACTGGCGGGAAATTGGGAGACGGCCAGCCGGACGCCTAATGCTGTCATTTTGAGTGAATCTACCGCCATAAAGATATTCGGTAAGATTGAAACTGCTATCGGCAAGCATCTGACGTTGATGAGACGACTCCATACTTCGCCCGAAAGTACTCCGAAAACAGGAGGTATTGTGTACACTGTCCAGGTAGTAATGGAGGATATTCCGTTGAACAATGGTTTCAGCTTTATGACACATACTGATGCTATGGTGTTAAATGATAGCGAAGGACTTTTTCAAAGCCCGAAGCGTCATGACATGACAGGAGCCTTAACGTATGTCCTGCTTTCCCCTCATGCGGATATAGCCGCGCTGGAACAACAATTCTCGAAGCGCGATTATACTTATACCATGTATAATCAGGCATATTCGGTTGTAGCGAATTACATTGGCGACCGGAGTCAAAAAAAAGGCGCTTTTGTCCTGGGGTGGGCGACCGGAATAGTCGGTACATTAATACTGCTGGTCGGACTTGTCAATTTCTTCCATTTTCTTATCGGTTCTTTTCTCAATCGCACTAAGGAATACAGTATTATGAAAATGGCCGGATGTAATTGGAGTCAACAATTCTGTCTGCTGTTTGTACAGTCACTGATTGTCATAGTTGCTTCTTCCTTTCTGGTTGTATGGGGAATAGAGTTGATTGGCGACAGGATGGATTTTTCCCTGTCGGGTATTACGATGACTTTTCCTCCTGCCGTCCTTTTGAAACACGCTTTGCAATATATCATTTTTCTCATTCTGCTTTGTGCTGTCATCTGTATGTTTGTATCTGTCCGTATCCGCAGGATTTCAATACAGGACGGAATGCATGGGGGCAACAAGCGTCGCGGAAAACAATGGGGACGTAACTTTATGTTAGGTATTCAGTTCTTTATCTGCTGGATATTTGTATCATTCACCGTTGCGTTATTCTTGCAATCGGAAACAACAACCAAAACACTGTTCCATACATTAAGCCAGAAAGAGAAAGAGGCAATTCTGAGTATCCCGCTAGATTATTCGTTCATGAAAAACGAAGAAAAGCTGGACATGGTAGAACGTTTCAAACAACATGCAGGGGTGAAGGATATTCTGTTGTCAGATATCGCTTATACGCAGGGAGTGTCCGGCAATCTGCTGATGACCGAAAAAGGGAATGATAATTCCTGGACTGATATTGATATTATGTGTGTGCCGCTGAACTTTTTTACTTTTATGAATATTCCGGTAAAGGAAGGTAGGACTATCCTGACAAAACAGGATCTTGTCATGGATGAGGTATGGCAGAACAAGCAAAAGAAGAATGTGATCGGGATGAATTTCTATGACCAGAACAATGATTATACCGTATGCGGAGTTTGTGCCCCTTTTCAGACCGATGTTCATAATCATAGCGGCGGTTACGCTTTTATACTCTATGATCCATCCGTATATGTAGGACATTGTTATGTGAAATGTTATCCGGAACAACAAAGGGAAGTAGTGAAGTGGATTGAAAGAATCCGTCAGGAGATGTTGCCGGAAAATATTCCTTGTCAGGTACGCACATTTCAGGATGACCTTTATGAGATGCAGGCTATGGAATATATCCTGAAAGATATTATTTTGTTTTTCGCAATGGTCAGTATCATTATTACATTGTTGGGTGTATATTCCAGCATTACTCTCGACACCGAACGCAGGCAGAAAGAGGTTGCTGTCCGTAAGGTAAATGGAGCCGGAATCAGGCATATAATCTGGTTATTTGCCCGTTTGTATATAGCTTTGTTGGTGGTTACTGCTATTATATCTTTTCCGTTGGTGTACATGGTGTTGCAGTGGTGGAAACAAATATATACAGTATTCTTTAACTGCGGATGCTGGTTTTGGACAGGAATTTTTCTGTCTGTTGCCATGGTAACGGCATTGACTATCTGGTTTCGTATCATGAAGATTGCAAGAATCAATCCGGTGGAGTCTATCAAGAATGAATAAAAGAATGATATAATTTACGAACAATATAAATTTACGATTATGATTAAGACAGTAAACTTACAGAAGATTTTCAAGACAGAAGAAGTGGAAACTTGGGCGCTGAATAATGTCAGCATCGAGGTGAAGCAAGGTGAGTTTGTAGCCATTATGGGGCCTTCCGGTTGTGGAAAATCCACATTGCTTAATATTTTAGGGCTTTTGGATAACCCGACGGGAGGGGAGTATTATCTGAATGGTACGGAAGTTTCGAAATATACGGAATCGCAGCGTACAAATCTCCGTAAAGGAGTCATTGGTTTTGTATTTCAGAGTTTCAATCTGATAGATGAACTGAACGTGTATGAAAACATTGAACTGCCTTTACTTTATATGGGAATCTCGGCATCCGAACGGAAAAAGAGGGTTGAGACAGCTATGGAGAGAATGGCTATTACTCATCGTAGCAAGCATTTTCCTCAACAACTTTCCGGAGGTCAGCAACAACGTGTTGCTATTGCCCGTGCAGTAGTTGCCAATCCTAAACTGATTCTTGCCGATGAACCGACTGGTAATTTGGACTCCAAAAATGGTAAGGAAGTCATGGGGTTGTTGAGTGAACTGAATAGAGAGGGGACAACAATTGTCATGGTAACCCATTCGCAGCATGACGCCGGCTATGCCAATCGCATCATCAACTTGTTTGACGGTCAGGTGGTAACGGAAGTAAGCATGTAAGTACGTTGCATCAAGCAACTATAAATGAGGTATCATGATAAAACACTATCTTAAAGTAGCCTTTCGCAATCTGATGAAGTATAAGACACAAAGTCTTGTCAGTATCATCGGACTGGCTGTCGGATTTACTTGTTTTGCGCTATCTGCTTTGTGGATTCGTTATGAAATGACTTATGACGATTTTCATGAGGGGGCCGATCGTATTTATTTGGCAGGCAGTAGCTTTCGTCTTTATGGAGACGGATTTAACTATAATTCATCTAGCTTTTTAGCTGATTATTTGGCAAAGAACTGTCCTGAGGTAGAGAAAGTATGTTGTATCTATTACGATTGGGATGAAAAAAAGATTAAGAATGAGGATACCGAGTTTTCGGTACGGCGGATAGAAGTAGATTCAAGTTTCATTTCAATGTTCAATATTAAGGTATTGGACGGGGATAATCATTTACAGCTAAAAAAGGATGAAATTGCTATAACTGAAAATGCGGCAGAACGAATATTTGGAAAAGAATCTCCGATAGGTAAACACTTGATTTTCGAAGAAAATAATGAAGAAAAAACAATTGTCGCAATTGTAAAGTCATGGGAAGGGCATTCTTTGTTTTCTTTTGATATATTGTTACCATTTTATGATGCAAGCCCTAATTGGGGACGCCAACGATGTCAAACGCTTTTTCGCACTTATCCCAACTGTGATATGAAAGCATTACAACAAAGATTATCAGAACATGAAGTGCAACAAGAAGGCCATAAATATCCAATCTCTACGCCTATTGCCCTATTATCGACACTGCGGAGTACTCATTCAAGAGAAGATGTAAATGTGAAGTTGGATCATATTCGTCTTTTTGCTTGTATTAGTGGTTTGGTCATCATTTGTGGAATATGCAATTATTTAACAATGTTGGTGACTCGTATCCGGATGCGTAGACGTGAGTTAGCGTTGAGAAAGGTTAATGGTTCATCAAATAGAGGTTTACTTACCCTACTTCTCATAGAACTAGTCTTAATACTGCTTCTATCTTCAGGAGTAGGTTTGGTGTTGATAGAGTTAATTTTGCCCACTTTCAAACGTTTGTCACAAATTGATGAAAGCACTTCATTCTTTTATATCGAAGTATTTGTTTATATCTTATCATTGGTTGCCGTGACAGTTGGTTTTGCATCTCTGCTTATACAATATATCAGTAGACGAACTCTACTTAATAATATAAGCAAGAAGTCAAATACACATCTCTCAGGATGGTTTTATAAAATCAGTATTTTTTTTCAGCTATTTATCAGCTTGGGCTTTGTGTTTTGTACTTTGGTAATGATGATGCAACTTCATTTTCTATTGAATACTAGGGAGCTTGGAATAGAGCGGCATAATGTGGGGGCAGTAGTTTATTGCTCTGAAAATATCCCTTTCAAAGAAGTAGTGAATCAGATACCTGAAATAGCAGAATGTTTGAATGGTTTTCATACACCTATTCCCAAGATGTACTATTCAACATATAGATTAAAAGAATGGGACGGAAAAAATACTGATAGTGAACAATATATTGAACTGGAAGATGAAACGATTAATCAGGAGTATGCCGATTTCTTTGGAGTTGAGGTATTGGACGGAAATATGTTGGATGAAAAGGATGGAAAAGATATGGTTGTTATAAATGAGGCTGCTGTGAAAGCTTTAGGATGGACACAACCGATAGGAAAGAAAATAGGTAAATTAGGAAAGCAATATATAGTGAAAGGTGTCATTAAAAATATTTCATATAACGCTCCAATACATCCGGTAGCTCCTGCCATGTTTCATTTACCGGATAGTAGAGACAGAGGAGGTATTATTTTCAAAGTGAAGGAAGGAACTTGGGACATTGTTTCTGAAAAGATAAAAGCAGAAGTGAATAAAGTTAATCCGAATGCAGAATTGATGTTGTCTAATATGGAAGAAGTTTATGACGCTTATATGAAATCAGAGAGAACATTGTGTAAGCTGTTAAGTGTAGTTTCCGCTATTTGTATAATAATTGCAGTATTCGGTATATTTTCGTTAGTAACTTTATCCTGTCAGCAACGTCGTAAAGAAATAGCCATCCGTAAAGTAAATGGTGCCAGCGCAAGGCTGATTCTGAACTTATTCTTTAAAGAATACTTGCTATTACTTGTTATGGCATCATGCATTGCTTTTCCATTAGGATATGTCATTATGAAACGTTGGCTTGAAAACTATGTAAAACAGACTCCGGTAAACTTGTGGATATATATAGGAATATTTGCAGGAATGCTTCTTGTTATTTTCTCAAGCATTGTATGGAGAGTTTGGAAAGCAGCCATTCAAAATCCGGCAGAAGTGATTAAAAGTGAGTAATAGATTCGTATAACATATAAGATGGATATGAAAAATCAACTATCATCAATTAAAGCATTATTTCGTTTCAGGATTTATACGATAATCAATATTATTGGATTGGCGGTGAGTGTAGCGGCAACGTTAATCATAGTGCGCTATATTCATCAGGAATTAACAGTTGACCATTTCTGTAAGAACTTGGATCAATTATATATATTGACGGCTCAAAGAAGTAATGGTGGCATTTCCATTATTGACAATACAGACAGGAATAATGATCCCAATTTTATTGACCCGATGAAGAATCCCGAGGTAGAGGGGTATTCGTATTGTATTTCTTATAAAGATGATTATATCATATACGACGAACATCGCTATCGAGTCAATGTCCTAGTGACAGACAGTTTGTTTCTGCAATTAATGGACTATCCGGTCATATCGGGCATTAAGACTATTCAACGTCCGGATGATGCAATCATTACCCGACAGTATGCCAAACATCTTTGGGGAGATGAGGAGCCACTCGGAAGGCAGTTTGTCTCTTCGGCAGGTTATACGCTTACCATACGGGGAGTTGTAGATGAACCAGATACCAAGTCTTCATTGCAATTTGACTTGATAACTCCTGTGAATCAGGGAAAGTATATGGATTGGACTCGGATGGGATTCTGTATAGCACGCTTGGCTAAAGGGACTGAACTAAAGAGTTTTAATGAGAAAATATCAAAACCGCAGTCATTGATTTGTTTTGGTCATTCACCTATACAATTCAGGCTCTTGCCTTTGAAAGAGTTATATTTTGATAAAGTGGTAAGTTCGGAATCCAGTTTTTTCTTGAGGGGAAATAAAGAGCATATCACAGTCTTATCTATCGTGGCATGTATGTTATTGTTGGTAGGAATCTTCAATTTTATCAATATCTATACGGTTATTATCTTGAAACGGGCGCGTGAGTTTGGAGTTAAAAAAGTGTATGGTGCTAGTGGTATTCAGATATTCTCACAGATATACATGGAAAATGTGTGTATGGTTGCCGTTTCGATGTTGCTTATTTGGACGCTAATTGAAGTTACGGCAGGCGTGTTTGCGTCTGTATATTCCATTCCAGTGAAACCGGATCTGAAATTCGACATCTCATTGTCTTTCATTCTATTGTTCGGATTGCCGTTTATTACTTCTGTATATCCTTTTTTGAGATATAACTATTCTTCTCCGATTACCTCTTTACGCTCGGTTAGTGTCGGAGGATATTCGATTGTATCCCGTGCTGTTTTTCTATTTGTTCAATATATCATCACTTTCTGTTTGATAGTGGTTTCATTGTTTTTTGTACGTCAGTTATATACTATGCTTCATGCAGATCTTGGTTATCAGGTGAAGAATATTATATCCTGCCAGTTTTTATCGCATGATACACAAAATAGGAGGTACTTTAGCGATGAAGAGTGGCAGAAGGAATGTGATTCAAAACGTTATAAAGAACAAGTTATCAGACAGAAAATGGATGCCTGTCCTTTGTTCGTTTCATGGAATTATGGTAAAATGCCGATTCGTTTGGAACCCCAAGTAGATGTGGAAGCGGACAATGGAGAAAAGCATAAAGTGGCTCTTATGTTTGCCGACAAGAAATACATGGATATGTTCGGGTTGAAGCTTAAGGAAGGAAGAGAGTGGAATGATAAGGATCAGTTTGCTCAGTATAAAATGATTATTAATGAAACTGCCAAAAAACTTTTCCGAATAAAAAATATAGATGAGGTGTTGTTACAAACGAACTCGCGTTTATGGTGGAGCATGGGAGTGGATGAGGGGAAGAACCCTCCCTTTCAGGTGGTAGGAGTGATAGAGGATTTTCGTACCGGACATTTGTCCAAGGGAGATGCACCGCTGGCAATTTTATATAATGAGAGTGATAATCCGACAGACCCTCTGTTGGCAACGATTGCGGAGGGAAAGCGTAAAGAAGCTGTTAATTTCCTGAAAGACTTGCACGATGAAGTGTTGGGACAAGGAGAGTTTGATTACCAGTTTGTAGAAGATGAGGTTAAAAAGTTATATAATGATGATAAGAGGACGACTCGCATTTATGTCACTTTTGCCGGATTGGCTATCTGTGTATCTTGTCTTGGTTTGTTGGGGCTGTCCCTGTATGACATTCGTCAGCGATACCGGGAGATCGCATTACGTAAGGTAAACGGCGCTACTGGCAAACAGATAGCTTTATTGTTGGTACGCAAGTATCTCTATATTTTAGGAGCGGCATTTGCGGTTGCTATTCCTTTAGCCTACTATATCATTCAGGATTATACGAAGGATTTTGCAGTGAAAGCTCCGATAGGAATAGAGCTTTTTATAGCAGGCTTTATTCTTACCTTAGTAATTTCTTTAGGAACATTGTTATGGCAGGTTTGTAAGGCTGTCCGAATTAACCCTGCACTGATAATGAAGAATGAATGAGCCTTGCATAAGGTGGAGTGGCTATTGGAATAAATGGAATGATTTCACAGATTTTACATCAAAAGACATTTGAAAAAACAGTATCTTTGCATAATTCCAAGTTTATTTCAAATAAGAGAATGTATATGAATAGAATAAAGGTGTTTTTATTGTTTGCAGTTTGGATTGGTCTTAATGCGTGTCAATCGAAAGGAAAACAGGCTATCGAGAAGGAAGTGGGAGAGGATACTTTAATAATAGCTCCAACAGAAGAAGAGAAAACAATAACCGGAGTTGTAGGAGATGCTTCAACGAATCACTTCGCGCTAATTACCTCAAAAGGAGATACGCTTTTTATCAGTACAATGGATCAGGAACCGAACGATGTCACAGGTTTTGAGTTGGGGGATACGGTGAGAGTGAATTATATAGAAGAAGAGGAAGAACCCGGTTCGAGTACTATACCGACCGCCCAAAAGGTAGTTGTGATAGGAAAGAAAATCCGGAATAAATAATTAATCTAATAAATAAAAAAGCTACTTTCCCAATTCAATATAGGAAAGTAGCTTTTTTATAGGGTTATCAATACTGATTATAAAATATCCAAAGTCTTGAATGCCTTCACCAACTTTTCTACAGCACGGTCAATCTGTTCTTTTGTATGAGTAGCCATCAATGCCACACGTACCAATGTATCTTGTGGAGCACATGCCGGCGGAATAACCGGATTGATGAATACACCTTCGTCGAAAGCCAGTTTCGTAACCATGAAAGTCTTTTCCGTATCACGCACATAAAGAGGAATGATAGGTGACTCTGTTGCACCAATCTCAAAACCTGCTTCGCGGAAACGTTTCAATGCATAGTTGGTAGCTTCCCACAGAGCTTCAAGTCTTTCCGGTTCGTTCTGGATAATATGGAGAGCTTCCAAAGCAGATGCAGTAGCAGCCGGAGTATTGGATGCGCTGAATATATAAGTACGTGCATTGTGACGCAGCCAGTTGATGATTGAAGAGTCAGCAGCAATAAAACCGCCGATAGAAGCCAGTGATTTGCTGAAAGTACCCATAATCAAGTCAACTTCGTGAGTCAGACCGAAATGGTCGCAAACTCCACGTCCTTGCTTTCCGAATACGCCCAAACCATGAGCTTCATCTACCATGATAGTAGCATTGTATTTATGTTTCAAGCGTACGATTTCAGGCAGATTTGCCAAGTCACCTTCCATAGAGAACACACCGTCTACTATGATTAGTTTTACTGAACTCGGATTGCACTTTTGAAGTTGCTTCTCCAAATCAGCCATATCGTTGTGCTTGTATTTCAATTGCTGGGAGAAAGAAAGACGACGGCCGTCTACGATAGATGCATGGTCACGGTCATCACAGATGATATAATCATTGCGGTCTGTCAAAGCAGGAATAACACCGGAATTCACAGTAAAACCGGTAGAAAAACAGAGAGCTTCATCTTTACCGACGAAAGCTGCCAGTTCTTTTTCCAGTTGGACATGCAGGTCAAGCGTACCATTCAAGAAACGCGACCCTGCGCATCCGGAACCATATTTATGCATGGCTTGAATGCCAGCTTCAATAACTCTTTCATCTCCTGTAAGGCCAGTGTATGCATTGGAACCGAACATCAACACTTCGTGTCCGCCCATCTCTACCTCTGTACCCTGTTTTCCTTCTATCTCACGGAAATATGGGTAAACGCCCTGTGCCATAAACTTTTGTGGCAGGTCGTACTTTGCTAACTTCTCTTGTAATAATCCCATGAATTATAATTTATAATACTCATACTCAGACCGTTCGCTGACGGTCTAATATCCTTTTATCTTAACAAGTGTTTAAAACAGGGGGCAAAGATAACAAATTTTGCTTTCATATGTTCTTTTTAAGAGAAAAAAGTTGCTCGCTTGAGATTAGAAACCTCTAATAGATTAAAATTTAAGATATTTATATTACTTTTGTCGTCTACAATCGACAAGAATAGCATGAACGAAAGTATGAGAAAAATAAAATTCGTCGTCAATCCTATTTCAGGAACACAAAGTAAGGAATTGATTCTTAGCTTGCTGGATGAGAAAATAGACAAGACGAAAAACTCTTGGGAAGTAGTATATACGGAGAGAGCCGGTCATGCAGTAGAGATAGCTGCCAAAGCTGCGGAAGAAAAAACGGACGTGGTGGTAGCTATCGGTGGAGACGGGACAATCAACGAAATAGCTCGTTCGCTGGTACATACTGATACCGCTTTGGGGATTATCCCTTGCGGGTCGGGCAATGGGCTGGCGCGGCATCTGCATATACCTATGGAACCGAAAAAAGCATTGGAAGTGCTTAATGAGGGTTGCACGGATATAATAGATTATGGTAAGATTAACGGAACAGACTTCTTCTGCACCTGCGGAGTGGGATTTGACGCTTTTGTTAGTCTGAAGTTTGCGCATGCCGGCAAGCGCGGCTTGCTGACCTATTTGGAAAAGACGCTTCAGGAAAGTCTTAAATATCAGCCGGAAACCTACGAACTGGAGACTGAAAACGGAGTGTCCAAGTATAAGGCTTTTCTTATTGCCTGCGGAAATGCGTCACAATATGGGAATAATGCCTATATCGCCCCGCAAGCCACATTAACGGACGGTTTGCTGGACGTCACCATATTAGAACCGTTCACCGTCTTGGACGTACCTTCCCTTGCTTTCCAGTTATTTAATAAGACGATTGACCAGAATAGCCGTATCAAGACTTTCCGGTGCAAGCAGTTGTGTATTCGACGGACTACTCCGGGAGTGGTTCATTTTGATGGCGACCCCATGGAGACAGACGCTGATGTAAATATTGAATTAATTCAGCAGGGATTGCGTGTAGTCGTTCCGCGTGCAGCGGAAAAAGATGCCGCCAACGTGCTTCAAAGAGCACAGGAATATATGAACGGCATCAAATTGATGAATGAAGCCATCGTTGACAATATTACAGACAAAAACAAGAAAATATTGAAAAAGCTGACAAAGAAAGTCTGATAAAATTACGGATAACTAATCACGAATTACAAATTATTGCGTATTTTTGCGGAGTTTTGGTTCAGCCAAAATGAAAACGCGAGTGATAATCGTTTAAATAAGAAAATATATGTTCAGAACACACACATGTGGAGAACTGAGAATCTCTGATGCAAATAAGCAAGTAACGCTGTCCGGTTGGGTACAGCGCAGTCGTAAAATGGGAGGGATGACCTTCATCGACCTTCGCGACCGTTACGGAATTACTCAATTAGTCTTTAACGAAGAAATCAATGCAGAACTTTGTGAACGCGCCAATAAATTGGGACGTGAGTTTGTCATTCAAATCACAGGAACAGTGAGCGAACGTTTCAGTAAGAACGCTAACATTCCTACCGGAGACATTGAAATCATTGTTTCCGAACTGAATGTACTGAACACTGCCATGACTCCGCCGTTCACCATTGAAGACAATACAGATGGTGGTGACGATATTCGTATGAAATACCGCTATCTGGACTTGCGTCGCAACGCTGTTCGTTCTAATCTGGAACTACGTCACAAAATGACAATCGAAGTGCGCAAATATCTCGATAGTCTTGGTTTTATCGAAGTGGAGACACCGGTTCTGATTGGTTCCACTCCGGAAGGTGCACGTGACTTTGTCGTTCCGTCACGTATGAATCCGGGACAGTTCTATGCACTCCCGCAATCCCCGCAAACATTGAAGCAACTATTGATGGTTTCCGGTTTCGACCGTTATTTCCAAATAGCTAAATGCTTCCGTGACGAGGACTTGCGTGCCGACCGTCAGCCGGAATTTACACAGATTGACTGTGAAATGAGTTTCGTAGAACAGGAAGATATTATCACCACCTTCGAAGGGATGGCTAAACATCTGTTCAAGACTCTTCGCGGTGTAGAACTGACCGAACCGTTCCAGCGTATGGCTTGGGCTGATGCCATGAAATATTATGGTAGCGACAAACCGGACTTGCGTTTCGATATGAAGTTTGTGGAATTGATGGATATCATGAAAGGACACGGATTCTCTGTATTTGATAATGCTGCTTATATCGGTGGTATTTGCGCAGAAGGTGCTGCAACTTATACCCGTAAGCAACTAGATGCATTGACCGAGTTCGTGAAGAAACCTCAGATTGGCGCCAAAGGCATGGTCTATGCCCGTGTGGAAGCAGACGGTACAGTAAAATCAAGTGTAGATAAATTCTATACACAAGAAGTTCTTCAGCAAATGAAGGAAGTATTTGGTGCTAAACCGGGTGACTTGATTCTTATTTTGTCTGGTGACGATGTGATGAAAACACGTAAGCAGCTTTGTGAACTCCGTTTGGAAATGGGTTCTCAACTAGGTTTGCGTGACAAGAATAAGTTCGTTTGCCTTTGGGTCATCGACTTCCCGATGTTTGAATGGAGCGAAGAAGAAGGTCGTCTGATGGCTATGCATCATCCGTTCACACATCCGAAAGATGAAGATATTCCATTGTTGGATACCAATCCCGCAGCGGTACGTGCCGACGCTTATGATATGGTAGTCAACGGTGTCGAAGTAGGTGGCGGTTCTATCCGTATCCACGATGCACAGTTGCAGGCGAAGATGTTCGAGATTTTAGGATTTACTCCTGAAAAGGCAGAGGCACAGTTCGGCTTCCTGATGAATGCATTTAAGTATGGTGCGCCACCTCACGGTGGGTTGGCATACGGGCTTGACCGTTGGGTATCTTTGTTTGCCGGTTTGGATTCTATCCGTGACTGTATCGCATTCCCGAAGAACAACTCCGGTCGTGACGTGATGCTGGATGCGCCATCTACAATTGATCAGACTCAGCTTGATGAATTGAATTTGATTGTTGATATCAAAGAAGGCGAGTGAAAGAATCTGTACGCATATTCCGTTTTATAGTAATCGGTACAATGAATGCCATAATCATGGCGTTGGTTGTATGGTTGATGATGAGAGAAATATCATTC
Source organism: Bacteroides congonensis (assembly GCF_900130125.1). Taxonomy (GTDB): domain Bacteria; phylum Bacteroidota; class Bacteroidia; order Bacteroidales; family Bacteroidaceae; genus Bacteroides; species Bacteroides congonensis. The sequence goes on along the minus strand of NZ_FQXY01000009.1, from coordinate 435,607 downwards.
GACGGTGACTATATGGTGGCTAATATAACAGCGTACCTGATAGCTCAGATTCATAACTTTATCTGGTGCAAATATTGGATATTCCCTGTAGAAAATAGAAAGAACAGTCTCTGGAAACAGATACTGCTCTTTTGTTCTGCTTTCGGATTGGCATATACAGCACAATTCTTATTTCTTATTTTATTAGTGGAAGGATTGGATGTCAATGAATATTTGGCGCAATTCCTGGGTCTATTTATCTATGGAGGTGCCAATTTCCTGGCTAATAAGAAACTGACATTTCAATAAGAAAGAATATATAAAGTATATAGAAAGGGCACAGAGTTTAAATTTATAGTTTACTCTGTGCCCTTTCTGTTGTTTATATCCGCGTGCTTTCTTGTCTAATCTAAAAAGCGTTTAGTCAGTCCTTCATACTCGTCAATACGACGGTCGCGCAGGAACGGCCACCAACGGCGTACATTTTCCGAGCGTTCCATATCAATCTCCACTACTATATTTTCCGGTCGGTGGTTTCCGGCCTGTGCCAGAAATTCTCCTTGTGGCCCTGCTACGAAACTATTTCCCCAGAATAAAATACCGTTGGTTTGTCCTGACGGGTCAGGTTCGTGTCCTACACGGTTGACTGAGATAACTGGAAGTCCGTTTGCGACAGCATGGGCACGTTGTGAGATAATCCAGGCATTGAGTTGGCGTGCTTTCTCATCATCCGTGTCGCTGCTTTCCCAACCGATGGCAGTGGGGTAGATTAATAGTTCCGCACCTTTTAATGCCATTAAGCGGGCAGCTTCCGGATACCATTGATCCCAGCATACCAATACGCCCAGTTTTCCTAAAGAGGTCTGAATAGGCTCGAAGCCTATATCTCCGGGAGTAAAATAGAACTTCTCATAATAAGCGGGATCATCAGGAATATGCATCTTCCGGTATTTACCGGCAATACTCCCGTCACGGTCGAAGACAACAGCAGTATTATGATAAAGCCCCGGTGCGCGTTTCTCAAAAAGAGAAGTCACGAGAACTACTTTATTGGCTGCCGCCAGTTCAGAATAGAATCCGGTGGAAGGGCCGGGGATAGGTTCGGCAAGATCGAAGAGGTTTGTATTTTCTGTCTGGCAGAAATAAAGCGAGTTGTGCAACTCTTGAAGCACAATCAGTTGTGCGCCATGTGCGGCACATGCTTCAATGCTTTTGGCCAGGTTCATCAGGTTTACCCGAATATCAGAAGTGTTGGATTGCTGGATAAGTCCGACTTTTATCTTTCTCATGATGAATTTTTATTTTAATCTACTTGTATATTCTATTTTAATCTACCAAATTATTTTAGAACTCCCATCGGATATTGCATGGTAACGCAGTGCAGAGAACCATGCTGTTTGATTAAGGCACGACAATCTATTCCGATGATTTGATGCTTTGGAAAAGCTTGCTGCAATACTTCTCCGGCTTTCCTGTCATTCTCCGGCTGGTTATAAGTCGGGTAAAGGACAGCCTCATTCAGAATTAAGAAATTGGCGTATGTGGCAGGCAGACGTTCGCCGTCTTCTTCTATCTTATCTGTCATGGGTAAAGCCAAAAGCCGGTAAGGTTCTCCTGCCAATGTGCGGAATGTTTTCAGTTGTTCTTCCATGGCAAGCAGTGCTTCGTAATGTTCTTCTGCTTCGTCCGTACACTTCACATATGCAATGGTGTCAGTAGAGCAAAAACGTGCTAAAGTGTCAATATGGCTATCTGTATCATCCCCTGCGAGATAACCATGATCCAACCAAAGCACCTTTTGCAGATGGAAGGTTGATTTCAGATATTCTTCTATCTCTACTTGGTTCAGTTTTCCGTTCCGTTGGGGAGAAAGCAGGCATTCGGAAGTGGTAAGCAAGGTGCCCATTCCGTCACTTTCTATGGAGCCGCCTTCAAGAACAAAGTCCAGGCAGTCTATGTACTGTCCTTTCAAGGCTCCGGCTTCTACGGCTTGTTTAGTGATTTGGTTATCAAGTTCGGCGGCAAATTTCAATCCCCAGCCGTTGAAGGTAAAATCAAGTAGCGAGGGATTACCGGTATCTATCATGGTGATAGCCCCGTGATCGCGTGCCCATGTATCATTGGTCGCGCATTTCAGGAAGCGGACGTTATCCATGTTGACAACAGCACTTATCTGTTTCTTTACTTCTTCAGGCTCGGGAGTGACAATTAATAGTAACTCGCGTTCCGCTATCTCTTTGGCTATCCTGATGAAGCATTCTTGTACCTCTTCCAGCATATATGCCCAGTCTGTACCGGCATGCGGCCACGTCAGTTGTATACCGCTTTGCATATGCCACTCGGCGGGCAAATGAGGGGCTCTCATTTCTACTTGTACGGTCATATTCTTACCGAAGTTCAATTGCAAATCTTTCTCCGAGCCACTAGGACTAGGCAGTCCAACCATAATTCCCATCAGACTTATGTTATTTAGTTATTTATATAATCGGTTTATTCATCCACCGGCAACCGGTATTAATCTTTATTTTCCTGCTTCGGCTTCCGGTCGAAGAACGGATTCTTGGAAGATGCGCTGACCGGAATCGCCATTACCATTTTGCAGTCTTTCAGCCAGTTCAGGCGTTGGGCCGCCAATCCGGCAGAGAACATCACGCGTGTGTCTACACGCAAATCGGCTGCCGTGGCACAGGCTGAACCTATTGCGATGCCAACGTCGATGCTGTTCAGTGCACAAGGAACACCTTCTGTGCGTTCTGCACAAGTCGCAAATCCGCAATGGCCGCAATTCAATCCTTGCGCCTGTTCGCGCGTTCCTATTAATATAACACATTCGGCACTTAAGATGTTGTCGGCATCACGCAGAAAAAACTTCATTCCATGCTCTTCCACCATCGCTATCATAGTGTCCGACAATTGCTTGATTTCTTCATTAGTAATCAAAGCAACTTCAATAATGTCTATCCCTTTTCCCTTGGGAGCAGTGCGTGCGGCAGTCATCATTTGACGTGCTACCTGCAATATATGCTCATGACGAGCGTCTCTTTCGTTCAGTATCATAACTTTTCTTGAATTAATTAGTCAGGCAAAGATAACGTTTTTCAAGAAAATAGTACCTTTGCCGGAAAGAAAGAATTCAAAACGTCATGTTACATATCAATAATGCCTGTATTGCTTTTGGAACAGAAGTGCTTTTCTCCGGTTTTAACCTGAAACTGGAACGGGGAGAAACAGCCTGTATCGTAGGGCAGTCCGGCTGTGGAAAGACTTCGTTGCTGAATGCGGTAATGGGCTTTGTTCCGCTGAAAGAAGGCTCCATTCAAGTAGGAGAGACACTGCTCGACATATCGACCATTGATAGCGTCCGCCGGCAGATAGCATGGATTCCGCAGGAACTGGCCTTGCCGTTTGAATGGGTGAGAGAAATGGTTGCCCTTCCTTTTGAGCTGAAAGTGAATCGTTCTATTCCATTCTCGGAGGAAAGGCTTTATGCTTGCTTTGACGAATTGGGGCTGGAGCATGAATTATATGCAAAGAGAGTGAACGAAGTATCGGGCGGCCAACGTCAACGAATAACACTGGCCGTAGCTGCCATGCTCAACAAACCTCTGATTATCATAGATGAACCGACTTCTGCCTTGGATGCCGGATCAACTGACAAAGTACTGTCCTTTTTCCGGAGACAGGCAGAAAAAGGGGCGGCTGTGCTGGCAGTGTCTCATGACAAGGACTTTGCACAGGGATGTCATTATGTAATAGAATTATAACACGAATCAGATAGAATTATAAGAATATACATTGTGGGAACGATTGACATATCATATTATAATCTTTTTATAGGCTTGCTTCTGCTTGCTATTCCGTTCTTTTATCTATGGAAATTTAAGACGGGACTGCTGAAACCTGCCGTGATTGGTACGTTACGAATGATAATCCAATTATTTTTCATCGGTATGTACCTGAAATATCTATTTCTGTGGAATAATCCCTGGATTAATTTTCTTTGGGTGATTATCATGATATTCGTAGCCGGACAGACCGCATTGGTACGTACCCAACTGAAACGTAGCATTCTCCTGATTCCGATTACTGTGGGATTTCTTTGCAGCGTTGTATTGGTAGGTTTATATTTTATCGGAGTCGTTCTTCAACTGGATAACATTTTCAGTGCTCAATATTTTATTCCTATATTCGGGATTCTGATGGGTAATATGCTTTCCAGCAATGTGATTGCCTTGAATACCTATTATAGCGGATTGAAACGTGAACAGCAATTATACAGATATTTATTAGGCAATGGAGCTACAAGGCAGGAAGCCCAGGCGCCATTTATCCGGCAAGCCATTATTAAGTCTTTCAGTCCCTTGATTGCAAATATCGCGGTCATGGGCTTGGTTGCCCTTCCAGGCACGATGATTGGGCAGATTTTGGGTGGGAGTAGTCCGAACGTTGCCATCAAGTATCAGATGATGATAATGGTAATCACATTCACGGCATCCATGTTATCGCTGATGATTACTATCTCGCTGGCATCACGACGTTCTTTTGATGCATACGGAAAACTGTTGGAAGTAACCAAAGAACCGAAGAAATGACTGTTGTTGACCGGATATTCCATCAGGTAGCTGAAATTTCTATTCCCTGTTTCTTTATTACGGTGGAATTTGCGGCTATGGGCAGCGAAGTGCCCAAGCATATTGAAACTTTCTTGCAGGAAAAGTATAACGCAATTCTTCACGGTGCAAATGGTCGAAAATTCATCTATCGGGAAGAAGAATGGAGATTGATTTTTACTTTTTTCCCTACAGACAAAGTAGTCGATGAAAGGTATGCCTTGAAGAATAAAACCTCTCTCTATATAAAAAAGAAATAAAACTTGCTGTCATCTGTCACATCTTTATGCTTAAATGATTGATTGATGAGTGATTAGAGCGTGACAGCATGCTGTGACAGCAATGTGATGGCAGATGTTGCTGTCACAAGAAGGGATGGGGTAGCTTTGTTTTTCCGGTGAAGCATGTCTTGTTCTGTGTAGGGATAGCGACAGTTTCAACGGTCTGAAACTTTGGTTTCAACAGTCTGAAACTATAGTTTCCCACCGATGAAACTCCAGTTTCAAGCCTTGGAAACTTTTGTTTCACACGGGCGAAACTTCAGTTTCAAGGCGTGAAACCAATAGTTTCATGTGTTGAAACAAATGGTTGTACTGCTTGAAACAAATTATTTCCCCTTGAGCTTCTCATATAAGCAGCGAAGTTGGACGAATTGTTCTCCCGGTTGCACATATCCGCCTTCAAGCATTTTTTCCGATACTTGGAATTTAGAGAGATGATGCCGTATATACTTCTCCAGATCCGGCGATTGCTTTTTGACAAAAGCTTGTAAATCAACCTTTCCGTTTTCATAGATAAAAACTTTTGCTTTAATAGTACGGAAACCCCATTCTTTGCAGTGCTTCGTTTCCGCTTTATCTATCCAGAAGATGGCGGTGGCTTTTACTGTATCTGCAATACATTCTTCCGCATCATCAGCACTTATGTCTTTGGCAGTTTGCTTTTCAGCATTTTCGTTCTGCCTTAATTGGCAGGAAACAAGCAGGGCAACTAATAGAAAATAGGACAGGATAGCTTTCATCGTATTCAATTGTTATAGGATATGCGCCAAATTTACTAAAAAAATGAGAACAAAGGGCGGTTGTTCCTTTTATTTTCTTATCTTTGCAACCAAATTTTCTACCAAATAATGAAAATTAAGGAAATAGTAAGCGCCCTTGAACGATTCGCGCCTCTGCCATTGCAAGACGGATTTGATAATGCCGGCCTGCAAATAGGATTGACAGAAGCGGAAGCAACAGGGGCTTTGTTGTGTCTTGACGTTACCGAAGCTGTGTTGGATGAAGCTGTCGCGTTAGGGTATAACCTCGTTATATCGCATCATCCGCTCATCTTTAAAGGTTATAAATCCATTACAGGCAAGGATTATGTGGAACGTTGCATATTGAAAGCAATAAAGAATGATATTGTAATCTATTCAGCGCACACCAATCTTGATAATGCTCAAGGTGGAGTCAACTATAAGATAGCCGAGAAGATAGGACTGAAGAATCTGAAAGCGCTTGAGCCGAAAGAGAATAGCTTGGTTAAGCTGGTGACTTTCGTACCTTACGCGCAGGCAGATGCCGTACGCGAAGCACTGTTTGCTGCCGGATGCGGAAATATAGGTAACTATGATTCATGCAGTTATAATCTGAAAGGAGAGGGAACCTTCCGGGCAAACGAGGGAACACACCCTTTTTGCGGAACCATCGGAGAACTACACCGTGAGGATGAAGTGAGAATTGAAACCATTCTTCCTATATATAAGAAAGCGGAAGTCGTTAAGGCATTATTGTCTGCCCACCCTTATGAGGAACCGGCTTTTGACTTATATCCGTTGCAGAATAACTGGCAGCAGGCAGGTGCGGGAATTGTAGGTGAATTGGATGAGCCGGAAACGGAACTCGAATTCCTGAAACGCATCAAGAAAACCTTTGAAGTGGGTTGTGTCCGTCATAACAAATTGACAGGCAGAGAAATACAGAAAGTGGCATTATGTGGTGGTGCCGGAGCTTTCCTGCTTCCGCAGGCAATCCGGACGGGTGCGGATGTCTTTATTACAGGAGAAATCAAGTATCATGATTATTTCGGCCATGAAGGTGATATTCTGATGGCGGAAATCGGTCATTACGAAAGCGAACAATATACAAAAGAGATTTTTTATTCTATAATCCGGGATTTATTTCCTAATTTTGCGCTCCAATTGAGTAAAATAAATACGAATCCCATAAAATATTTATAAGTAAAATGGCTAGAGAAGCAAAAAAAGATCCGAATGAGTTGACGGTGGAACAGAAAGTGAAGACTCTGTACCAACTGCAAACTATGTTGTCTAAGATTGACGAGATCAAGACATTGAGAGGTGAACTTCCATTGGAAGTACAAGACCTTGAAGATGAGATTGCCGGTTTGAGTACCCGTATCGACAAGATTAAAGCTGAAGTAGACGAACTGAGAACTGCTATTTCCGGTAAGAAGGTAGAGATTGAAACGGCTAAAGCTTCGGTTGAAAAATATAAGTCACAACAAGACAACGTCCGTAACAACCGTGAATATGACTTCCTGACAAAAGAAATCGAGTTCCAGACACTGGAAATCGAACTTTGCGAGAAGAGAATCAGGGAATATTCTGCAGACAGGGAAGAAAAAGAGATTGAAGTAGAGAAGAACGAACAGATTTTGAACGAAAGAAAAAAAGACCTCGAACAGAAGAAGAGCGAACTGGACGAAATTATCTCTGAAACCAAGCAGGAGGAAGAGAAACTGAGAGACAAAGCCAAAGATTTGGAAACTAAAATCGAGCCGCGTCTGTTGCAATCATTCAAACGTATCCGTAAGAACTCCCGCAACGGACTGGGTATCGTGTACGTACAGCGTGATGCATGTGGTGGTTGCTTTAACAAGATTCCGCCTCAGAGACAGTTGGATATCCGTTCCCGTAAGAAAGTGATCGTTTGCGAATACTGCGGACGTATCATGATTGACCCGGAATTGGCTGGTGTACAGCTCGAACACAAGGTAGAGGAAGCTCCGGCACCGACTACAAAAAGAGCAATCAGAAGAAAAACAGCAGAATAAGCGTTTGCTGTTTCACTATATTTTTCAAAGCTCCGCCTGATGGCGGGGCTTTTTTTATACTCCTTTCTTAACGTTTCCGAAATAAACAAACCAAACCTTTGGTTGTTATCTTATCATTTCATAAAAACCTGAACTGATATGAATATACGAATGTGGGGCACATCGCTCCTTATGTTTCTTTCAACTGTATCTGCGGTTGGACAAACTGCAAACCGCTATCTGAAAGCGCCTCTCCCCGGTGAATGGGAGGAGAGTGGAGAGGTATTTCAACAAACGCTTCCGGTGGACGATCATTGGTGGAAATCTTTCCGGGACACCAAGTTGGATTCTTTGATTGCTTTGGCCGTAGACCGCAATTTCTCTGTCGCAATGGCCATCAACCGTATATCCGCCGCCCGTGCCAATCTTTGGATGGAGCGTAGCAATTTCTTTCCTTCCGTCGGACTGAATGCCGGATGGACTCGCCAGGAAACAAGCGGAAATACAAGTGCCTTGCCCCAATCTACGGAACATTATTACGACGCTTCGCTCAGCATGAGCTGGGAAGTTGACATCTTCGGAAGTATCCGTAAACGGGTGAAAGCGCAAAAGGAGAATTTTGCCGCAAGCAAGGAGGAATATACAGGAGTGATGATTTCTATGGCAGCGGAAGTAGCCTCAGCCTATATCAACCTGCGGGAATTGCAGCAGCAACTTGAAGTAGTGAAAAAGAATGCCGCTTCGCAGGAAGAGGTACTGAAAATCACGGAAGTACGCTATAACACCGGACTTGTCGCCAAATTGGATGTCGCACAGGCCAAGTCTGTTTTGTATAGCACAAGAGCTTCCATTCCGCAACTGGAAGCCGGCGTCAACCAGTATATTACAACATTGGCTGTTCTGCTAGGCATGTATCCCCAGGAAATCCGTCCTGTCTTGGAAACGGTAGGAACACTGCCCGATTATATGGAACCCATCGGAGTGGGGATGCCTGTCGATTTATTATTGAGAAGACCCGATGTGCGGAGCGCGGAACGGAACGTAAACGCACAGGCGGCATTGCTCGGAGCTTCTAAAGCCGACTGGTTACCGAAAGTTTTTCTGAAAGGTTCGTTTGGTTATGCTGCACGTGATTTGAAAGACTTGGTGAAAAGTAAAAGTATGACTTATGAGATTGCTCCGGCATTGAGTTGGACGATTTTCAATGGCGGGCAGTTAGTCAATGCCACAAGACTGGCGAAAGCCCAACTGGACGAAACGATTAACCAGTTTAATCAAACGGTGCTGACTGCCGTACAGGAAACTGATAATGCCATGAATTCCTATCGAAATTCTATCAAGCAGATTGTGGCACTGAGAGAAGTGCGCAATCAAGGCATCGAGACATTGAAACTTTCCTTAGAGCTTTATAAACAGGGACTTTCACCTTTCCAGAATGTGCTTGACGCACAGCGTTCGCTATTATCTTATGAGAATCAGTTGGTACAGGCAGAAGGAAGTTCGTTGTTACAACTCATTGCCCTTTACAAAGCCTTGGGCGGTGGATGGCGAGAATAATAGAATCTATAAATAAAATATAACCTAACGGATATGAAAAAACTAATGTATATCTTTCTTGCGCTGCCGATATTGACAGGCTGCAAGGAGAAGAAGAGCGCAGGAGCGATGGGAGGGATGCCTACTCCTGAAATTAGCGTGACCAAACCCATAGTGGAGGATATTACCCTGACGAAAGATTACCCGGGTTATCTGACAACGGAGCAAACGGTCAACTTGGTGGCAAGGGTAAATGGTACATTGCAGTCCACTTCCTACACTCCGGGAGGAAGGGTGAAGAAAGGGCAGTTATTGTTCGTTATCGAACCTACCTTATATAAGGATAAAGTGGAACAGGCGAAAGCGGATTTGCAAACTGCCCGGGCGCAACTGGAATATGCACGGAGTAATTATAGCCGTATGAAGGAAGCCATCAAGAGTGATGCGGTAAGTCAGATACAGTTGCTTCAGTCGGAAGCGAATGTGACAGAAGGCATTGCAGCCGTGAATAATGCGGAAGCGGCTTTGAGTACGGCACATACGAATTTGGGATATTGCTATGTCCGCGCTCCTTTTGACGGGACTATCACGAAGTCGACAGTGGATATAGGAAGCTATGTAGGCGGAGCATTGCAGCCCGTGACACTAGCTACTATTTATAAGGACGACCAAATGTATGCGTATTTTAATGTAGCGGATAACCAATGGCTGGGAATGGCGATGAACAACAGTAAGCAATCGGCAAAGAATCTGCCACAGAAGATTATGGTACAACTGGGTAAGGACGGAACGGAATCTTATCCTGCCGTATTGGATTATCTGTCTCCGAATGTGGATATGAGTACGGGAACATTGATGGTGCGTGCCAATTTTGATAATCCGAAAGGAGTTTTGAAGAGTGGGTTGTACGTGAGTATTACTCTTCCTTATCGGGAAGCCAAAAAAGCGGTATTAGTGAAAGAAGCTTCTATCGGAACCGATCAGTTAGGTAAATATCTGTATGTTGTAAATGACTCGGATATAGTTCATTACCGCCATATTGAGATCGGCCAACTGATGGGTGATACCTTGCGCCAGGTGATGAGCGGGATTTCTCCGCAAGAGCGGTATGTCACGGAAGCTCTGATGAAAGTCCGGGACGGAATGAAGGTGAAGCCCATACCATAAAGGGAAGTTCTTTCATTTTAAGTATTAATCCTAAACTCATAGATCTATGTTTTCTAAATTCTTTATAAACCGACCGATTTTTGCTACGGTGCTTGCCCTGCTCATCGTGGTAGCCGGTTTGGTGACACTAAATATATTGCCTGTTGCGCAGTTCCCGGAGATTACACCGCCAACGGTACAGGTATCCGCCGTTTATCCGGGAGCAAATGCCGAGACGGTGGCTCAAACGGTAGGTATTCCTATCGAGCAGCAAGTGAATGGTGTGGATGGTATGCTCTATATGTCTTCCAATTCCTCTTCTTCGGGAGCGTACTCTCTGACTATCACTTTTGCTGTCGGTACGGATATTGATATGGCAACCGTGCAAGTACAAAACAGGGTAAGTATTGCACAATCTTCGCTTCCCGAACCGGTAGTGGTGCAGGGAGTGACAGTACAGAAACAATCTTCGAATATTGTTATGTTCCTGACGATGACTTCACAGGATTCTGTCTACAATAGCTTGTATCTGACCAACTACGCTAAATTAAATCTTGTCGACCAACTGACACGTGTACCGGGAGTCGGTGCGGTGAACGTTATGGGAGCGGGAGATTATTCCATGCGTGTCTGGCTGGATCCCGAAGCCATGCGGATTCGTAATATTTCACCACAACAGGTCTATCAGGCCATACAGTCACAGAATGTGGAAGTTTCTGCCGGATATATAGGTCAGCCCATCGGACAGAATAACAAGAATGCGTTTCAATACACTCTGAATGTGCAGGGAAGGCTTAATTCGCCGGAGCAATTCGGTGATATCATCATCCGGACAGAGAAAGATGGAGCGATGCTTCGCCTGAAAGATATTGCCCGGATTGATTTGGGTTCCGCTTCTTACAGTGTGGTGTCCCGGCTGAATGGAAGACCTACGGCCGCCATCGCTATTTATCAGCAGCCGGGTTCAAATTCATTGGATGTCTCGAAGGGAGTGAAAGCCAAGATGGAGGAATTGGCTGCCAATTTTCCGTCAGGAGTTTCTTATAATGTAACGTTGGACACGACGGATGTGATTCATGCTTCTATTGACGAAGTAATGGTGACGTTCTTTGAGACAACCTTGCTGGTGGTACTTGTTATTTTCCTGTTCCTTCAGAATTGGAGGGCGGTTATTATTCCTTGTCTCACTATTCCCGTTTCTTTGATTGGTACGCTTGCTGTGATGGCGGCATTTGGTTTCTCTATCAATACGCTGACTTTGTTCGGATTGATTTTGGCCGTTGCCATTGTGGTGGATGATGCGATAGTGGTAGTGGAAAATGCTTCGAGGTTGTTGGAAACCGGGCAATATTCACCTCGTGAGGCTGTGACGAGGGCAATGGGAGAGATTACGGGCCCGATTGTAGGTGTGGTTCTTGTGCTACTCGCCGTGTTTATTCCTACAATGCTGATTAGCGGTATTTCCGGCCAATTGTATAAACAGTTTGCCTTGACTATCGCTGCTTCAACGGTGTTGAGCGGTTTTAATTCATTGACATTGACTCCTGCGCTTTGTGCGTTGTTCCTTGAAAAGAGTAAACCATCCAAGTTCTTCATTTACAGAGGATTCAATAAAGCTTATGATAAAACGCAAGGTGCGTATGACGGAATAGTGAAATGGTTGCTCAAACGTCCGGGATTCAGTTTTATATCTTATGCCATTCTGACGGTGATTGCTGTTTTGCTCTTTATGCATTGGCCTTCTACGTTTGTTCCCGATGAAGATGACGGGTATTTTATAGCTGTGGTTCAGTTGCCGCCGGCTGCCAGTTTGGAACGCACGCAAGCGGTTGGAGATAAGATAAATGCCATGCTTGATTCGTACCCTGAAGTACAGAATTATATCGGTATCTCGGGTTTCTCCGTTATGGGCGGTGGAGAGCAGAGCAATTCGGCCACTTACTTTGTCGTACTGAAAAACTGGAGTCAGAGGAAAGGGAAGGAGCATACGGCTGCTGCCGTTGTCAATCGTTTCAACGGTGAAGCGTATATGACGATTCAAGCTGGGCAAGTATTTGCGATGGTGCCGCCGGCTATTCCCGGCTTGGGAGCTTCGGGCGGTCTGCAACTTCAAATAGAAGACCGGAAAAATCTCGGACCGACTGAGATGCAACAAGCCATCAATGCACTGTTGGCTTCTTATCACACCAAACCTGCTTTAGCTTCCATATCCAGTCAGTATCAAGCAAATGTACCACAATATTTTCTTAATATAGACCGTGATAAAGTGCAGTTTATGGGAATTGCCTTGAATGATGTATTTTCTACATTGGGATATTATATGGGAGCGGCCTATGTGAACGATTTTGTAGAATTCGGACGTATTTATCAAGTGAAAATTGAAGCACGCGATCAGGCTCAACGGGTCATTGATGATGTGCTGAAGTTGAGTGTGCCGAATTCGGCAGGAGAGATGGTTCCTTTCTCTTCCTTTACGAAAGTGGAAGAGCAGTTGGGGCAGGATCAAATCAATCGGTATAATATGTATTCTACGGCGGCTTTGACTTGCAATGTAGCTCCCGGAAGTAGTAGCGGACAGGCTATTCAGGAAGTGGAAGCGCTCTTCAATGAACAGTTAGGAGATGAGTTCGGTTACGAATGGACGTCTGTTGCCTATCAGGAAACGCAAGCGGGCAGTACGACGACTGTCGTTCTGATTATGGCTCTGGTTGTTGCTTTTTTGGTTTTGGCTGCCCAATATGAGAGTTGGACAAGCCCGGTAGCGGCTGTCATCGGATTGCCGGTAGCACTGTTGGGAGCAATGATCGGATGTTTGGTTATGGGTACTCCGGTGAGTATTTATACACAAATCGGTATTATTCTGTTGATTGCTCTTTCGGCAAAGAACGGAATCCTGATTGTGGAATTTGCCCGTGATTTCCGTGCCGAAGGAAACTCTATCCGTGAAGCGGCATTTGAAGCAGGACACGTTCGTCTGCGTCCGATTCTAATGACGTCTTTTGCTTTCGTCTTAGGAGTGATGCCATTGTTATTCGCTACTGGAGCAGGTGCGGAAAGCCGTATAGCATTGGGTGCAGCAGTGGTATTCGGTATGGCTATGAATACGCTGTTGGCAACGGTTTATGTTCCTAACTTCTATGAATTGATGCAAAAATTGCAGGAGAGATTCAGCAAGAAGAAAGTGGATGATAATGTGAAGAAAGACATCGTAACACAAGAGTAAAAGTGCCCTGAGGACTATCTAGAGCGGTGGTAATTATAGTGACGCTATCCGTTCGGGATGGCGTCATTATAACAGGCAAATAGCGTCACTATCCGCACAAGATAGTGACGCTATTTTTATGCTATGGATAAAGTGTATTTTTGAGGATTGAATGAACGGATGATTATAGGGAATTGTAATCAGGAATATCTTTCAGAAAAGTATAGCTCTGATTTTCATAATCCATCCGGCAGCAATAATGTTGCATCCCGTTGCTGACAATCAGATAATCTACTTTCAGCACCATATTATATCGGGTAATCTGGTCGAAAACCGCTTGCGTGATTTCGATATGCGGAGCTTTATATTCTACAATCATCCGGGCGGATAAATCTCTCCGGTAGAGCACCGTATCGCATCTTTTTGTGGTGCCGTTCAACTTAACCATCACTTCATTGGCCAGGAGTGCGGACGGATACCCTTTGTGTGCAATAAGAAAGTGAACGAAGTGTTGCCGTACCCATTCTTCAGGTGTAAGGGCGACATATCGTTTGCGAATCACGTCAAAAATTACATTTTTTCCGTTTCGTACGTTTATTTTAGTGTCGAATACTGGTAGGTTTAACGATAACATTTATTATTTTTGTAAGTTAAATAACGGGTTCCTTTATTTGGAGCCACAAATTTAATGAAATTATGAAAACAAAAGAAGAAATCGTCGCTAATTGGCTACCGCGTTACACAAAACGTAACCTGGAAGATTTTGGGGAGTATATTCTGTTGACTAACTTCAACAAGTACGTAGAGATTTTCGCCAATCAATTTGATGTTCCGATATTAGGCAGGGATGCTAACATGATCTCTGCCACTGCTGAAGGCATAACAATGATTAATTTCGGTATGGGAAGCCCTAATGCCGCCATTATCATGGATTTATTGGGTGCCATTCGTCCGAAGGCTTGTCTGTTCCTTGGCAAATGCGGGGGGATCGACAAGAAGAACCAGCTCGGTGATTTGATTCTTCCTATTGCTGCTATCCGTGGTGAGGGAACTTCTAACGACTATTTTCCGCCTGAAGTTCCGGCGTTACCCGCATTTATGTTGCAACGTGCCGTTTCTTCATCTATCCGTGACAAAGGGCGTGACTACTGGACAGGTACTGTATATACCACCAACCGCCGCATTTGGGAGCATGACGAAACATTCAAGGAATATCTGAAAAAGACCCGTGCAATGGCGGTTGATATGGAAACAGCCACTTTGTTCAGTTGTGGTTTTGCCAATCATATTCCTACAGGTGCGTTACTTTTAGTTTCTGACCAGCCGATGACTCCCGACGGAGTGAAAACGGATAAAAGTGACAACCTTGTCACCAGAAATTACGTAGAGGAACATGTGGAGATTGGCATCGCTTCTTTGCGTATGATTATTGATGAAAAGAAAACTGTAAAACACTTGAAATTTGACTGGTAACTCCCAGTCTTGAAAGATATATATGGCAAAACAAGAATTGACGTGCGATGATATTCTCAAGGAATTGAGGGCGAAGCAGTATCGTCCTGTCTATTATCTGATGGGGGAAGAATCGTACTATATCGATCTGATCGCAGATTATATAACGGATAATGTGTTGAATGAGACGGAAAAGGAGTTCAACCTGACGGTTGTGTATGGTGCTGACGTAGATGTAGCCACTATTATAAATGCCGCGAAACGTTATCCGATGATGTCTGAACATCAGGTGGTAGTGGTGAAGGAAGCACAGGCAATCCGTAACATGGAAGAGTTGTCTTACTATCTCCAGAAGCCGTTACTCTCTACTATTTTAGTGATATGCCATAAGCACGGCACATTAGACCGAAGAAAAAAGTTGGCTGCCGAAATAGATAAAGTGGGCGTACTATTCGAATCGAAAAAGATAAAGGATGCACAACTACCGGCCTTTATATCTTCTTATATGAAGCGTAAAGGTGTGGATATGGAGCCTAAAGCGACGGCCATGTTGGCTGATTTTGTTGGCTCTGATTTAAGCCGCTTGACGGGTGAATTGGAAAAGTTGATTATTACTTTGCCCACTGGTCAGAGACGTGTGACCCCCGAACAAATCGAAAAGAATATTGGTATAAGCAAGGATTATAATAACTTCGAATTACGGAGTGCGCTTGTAGAAAAGGATATTCTCAAGGCAAATAAGATAATAAAATATTTTGAGGAGAATCCGAAAACTAATCCGATACAGATGACGTTGTCTTTGCTTTTTAGCTTTTACTCCAACCTTATGCTGGCATATTATGCACCTGATAAATCGGAGCAGGGAATTGCTAGTATGCTGGGGTTAAAGACGCCTTGGCAAGCTAAAGATTATCTGGCTGCCATGCGAAAATACAGTGGAGTAAAGACGATGCAAATCGTTGGTGAAATACGATATGCTGATGCAAAATCAAAAGGAGTAAAGAACAGCTCAATGACAGACGGGGATATTCTCCGCGAATTAGTGTTTAATATTTTGCATTAGGAAGAACGGGATTTTGATATAAAAAGAAGGCATATACTTTTACTATATATAGAATAGAGTATATGCCTTTTTTATATTCCCGAAATTACGTTTTTATTCTGATAGTATAACTTCTATATTTTGAGTAAAAAATTGAACAATAAATTCACTCTATTTTCCTGTCTTCTCTTGATTGCTAATCTGTTTTTAGCGAACTTTTAATTTCTTCATTTTAATTCCGTTTAGTCGTTCTCGATATTATCCTTTAGTTGGATAATGAGATTTATCCCATTGAAAAATTTGGATCCCTATTGAAATATAGTAGAAGCAAAAATAGGATCACTCTAAAACTGTTCTAGTCCATGACAAGATGGAAAATCCTTTTTTAGATAATGATTTCAAAATATCATTTTGATAGTTCGAGAGTTTTTAGTCGACAATTGCTGCTATTTTTCTATTTCAATTAAATATAGAGCTTGAGTAATGTGTTTTAAATACCTATATTACAGTGTGTTATGTAAAATTTAACCTTTCTAGAATTGAAAAAATACAATGAATTGGGAGATGGGACGGAAATATCGCAAGGATTTGACATTTAAGAGTGCAATGTAAAAGATGATTTGATGAAATCATAAAATACATTCGTAAATAATGGTGTTTATCCTTTATTTTATTGCAACTGCAACTTCTTGTATTTACGTTTGTGTATTTCTGCTTGTATATTTGTAATTAATATATTTGTGAATGATATACATATGTGTTTAATTAGAAGTTGTCACAAATGTATATTTCTTGATTTACAAAACTAAATTGCATTATATAAATGTAGTAGGAGAGTGTTTAACACTCATGTTTGTACATATTATATACTTGAATATCATGTATATATAGTGATTATATGATTCGTTGCTGTAAATCAATGGTTTATCGGCGATATATTTTTGTGAATGTCGTAATTATGTTTATATTTTATATGCATAAAGTGTTTATTATCAGATGATAATGACTGTTGGTTAAACAAGAAGTATGATAGTAAAATATAGCTTATTATCTATTGTACAAACGTGATTTTCTAAATGTGAATAATTGAATACGTTTGTGATATTGGTATTTTTATATCTGTAATTTGCTTTTGTGAAATGTAATATTTACCTTTGTATAGTGATTGATTTTAGATGTATTTTTGTGAAACCAACATTTAGTACTACAATTGTAATTCAATAAATGCCCAGTATGGAAATAAAAGACAGAATAAGAATGATTATGGAAAGGGAAAAAGTTCCCCCCAGAGTTTTTGCTGAAACAATCGGAGTTCAACAGTCTACTCTTTCTCATATTCTAAATGATAGAAACAAGCCGAGTCTGGAAGTAGTGATGAAAGTTCACCAAACCTATAGTTATGCAAATCTTGAATGGTTGCTATATGGGAAAGGCGAAATGCTGGCTTCTGCAGAAGGCTCTTCACTAGCTTCTCCTAATGGCGATTATCAGCCTTCTTTATTCGATGAGAATCCTATAAATCCGTCCAAAGAGACGATTGCTCCGGAAAATCGCAGGGAAATGGCGTTAAGAAGCACCGAAAATACACCTAAAGAGATTGTAAAACAGGAGATTAGGTATATAGAAAAGCCTGCCAGGAAAATCACTGAAATAAGAATTTTCTTTGATGATAATACCTATGAAACGTTTAGACCTGAAAAATAAGAGGTAAAATCGCTGGTTTGAGCAAATTCCTGTATCTTTGCACCCGGAATACGAATTTATACTTTTTATATCCATACATGAAGAAATTTATTTTAGATTTGACGGTTACGGAGAATATCAAACTGCATGCTAATTATGTATTGCTAAAACTGACTTCTTCGTCGTTACTGCCCGAAATGTTGCCCGGGCAGTTTGCTGAACTCCGGGTGGACGGTTCGCTTACTACTTTCCTGCGTCGCCCTATTTCTATTAATTTTGTAGATAAACAACGAAATGAAGTATGGTTTCTGATCCAAATGGTTGGAGACGGAACAAAGCGCCTGGCAGAGATAAATCCGGGCGATGTAATCAACACGATACTTCCGCTGGGAAATGGCTACACAATGCCACAAAAGCCTTCAGATAAGCTCCTGTTAGTTGGTGGCGGTGTTGGAACAGCTCCTATGTTATATTTAGGTGAACAATTGGCTAAAAACGGGCATAAACCTACCTTCCTTTTGGGTGCCCGTAGCGATAAAGACTTGCTTCAACTGGATGAATTTGCTAAATATGGTGAAGTGTATACTACTACGGAAGATGGCAGCCATGGAGAAAAGGGATATGTTACCCAACATTCTATATTAAATAAGGTACGGTTTGAGCAGATTTACACTTGTGGCCCTAAGCCCATGATGGTGGCCGTGGCGAAATATGCCAAAAGTAATCAGATAGAATGTGAAGTATCTTTGGAAAATACAATGGCTTGTGGTATCGGAGCATGCTTATGCTGTGTGGAAAATACGACAGAAGGTCACTTGTGTGTATGTAAAGAAGGTCCTGTTTTTAATATAAATAAACTACTATGGCAGATTTGAGTGTAAATATTGGTGAATTACAAATGAAGAATCCGGTGATGACAGCATCCGGTACATTTGGATATGGTGAAGAGTTCTCAGATTTCATTGATATAGCGCGAATAGGCGGTATTATTGTAAAGGGCACTACTCTTCACAAACGTGAAGGAAATCCTTATCCGCGTATGGCCGAAACTCCTTCGGGCATGTTAAACGCTGTAGGACTGCAAAATAAGGGTGTCGACTACTTCGTAGAACATATATATCCCCGCATAAAGGACATCCAGACGAATATGATTGTAAACGTTTCGGGTTCTGCTATCGAAGATTATGTGAAAACAGCTGAAATCATTAATGAACTTGACAAAATTCCTGCCATAGAATTAAACATCTCTTGCCCTAATGTGAAGCAAGGTGGTATGGCTTTTGGTGTGTCAGCAAAAGGTGCGTCAGAAGTAGTGAAAGCTGTGCGTTCTGCTTACAAAAAGACACTTATCGTAAAACTCTCTCCAAACGTCACTGACATCACCGAAATAGCCCGTGCAGCAGAAGAAAGTGGTGCAGATAGTGTGTCATTAATCAATACATTACTGGGAATGGCGATTGATGCGGAGCGTAAACGGCCTATTTTATCGACTGTAACAGGCGGGATGTCCGGTGCTGCCGTAAAACCTATTGCATTGCGTATGGTATGGCAGGTCGCTAAAGCGGTAAATATTCCTGTCATTGGTTTGGGCGGTATTATGGACTGGAAAGATGCGGTTGAGTTTATGCTTGCAGGTGCATCTGCCATCCAGATTGGTACGGCAAATTTCATAGATCCGGCTGTTACTATCAAAGTGGAAGATGGTATAAATAATTACTTGGAAAGACACGGATGTAAGTCCGTAAAGGAAATTATTGGTGCGCTTGAGGTGTAATTGCAAACATACAATAACCATTCGCACTGGGTACACAAGAAAAATGTTATTTCCCTTCCAAGTTTTGGAGTGTAGGACTGAGCGTGAAATGATGAGTGAATAAGATGCTTGTGTTTAGAGGAAAAGGCAACCGGTAAACCCTTCGGATGGTGGACATAATAAAAACGACGGTGAGAATTCGTTTGATTCTCACCGTCGTTTTTATTTACATTATACTTTTAGTCTTCCAATAAGTCGGGACGAAGCTTTTTGGTGCGTTCCAAGGATTGTTGCAACTCCCATTCTTTAATCTTCGCTTCATGGCCTGATAATAGAATATCGGGAACTTTCCAACCTTTATAATCGGCAGGACGAGTATATACAGGAGCTGCCAATAAATTGTCCTGGAAAGAATCGGAAAGCGCGGATTGTTCATCGGAGATAACTCCAGGAATGATACGTACGATAGCATCGGCCATAACTGCTGCGGCCAGTTCGCCACCTGTCAGGACATAATCTCCGATACTGATTTCTTTAGTAATCAGATGCTCGCGAATACGATAATCAATGCCTTTGAAATGACCGCAAAGAATGATCAGGTTCTGCGCTAAAGAAAGGCTATTGGCCATCGGTTGGTCGAATTGTTCTCCGTCAGGGGTTGTGAAGATCACCTCGTCGTACTCCCGTTCCGCTTTAAGGGCATTGATGCAACGTTCGATTGGCTCTATTTTCATGACCATTCCGGCGAAACCGCCAAAAGGGTAATCATCGACACGACGGTATTTATCTTCAGTATAGTCACGCAGATTGTGGATATGTATTTCTGCAAGTCCCTTGTTTTGAGCCCTTTTCATAATGGAACAATTGAAGAAGCCTTCAATCATTTCGGGTAAAACTGTTATAATATCAATACGCATAATCTTTAATTTTTCGCAAAAGTACAAATATTCAAAGATAAACCTGTATTTTTGCCTTAAACAATCGAAGAAATATGGATATAAAGGAAAAAATAGAGGATTTGCGTGCCGAACTTCATCGGCATAATTATAATTATTACGTGTTGAACGCTCCCGAAATCTCGGATAAGGAGTTTGATGACAAGATGCGTGAGCTTCAGGATTTGGAACAGGCGCATCCGGAGTATAAAGACGAAAACTCGCCTACTATGCGTGTAGGTAGCGATCTGAACAAGAACTTCACCCAGGTGGCACATAAATATCCTATGTTGTCATTGGCAAATACGTATTCGGAAGCCGAGGTGACAGATTTTTATGAACGTGTTCGCAAGGCGCTCAATGAGGATTTTGAGATCTGTTGTGAAATGAAATATGATGGTACATCGATCTCATTGACTTATGAAAATGGGAAATTGATTCGTGCCGTCACCCGCGGTGACGGTGAAAAAGGGGATGATGTGACGGATAATGTGAAGACGATCCGTTCCATCCCGCTTGTGCTTCATGGTGATAATTATCCTGCCACTTTTGAAATTCGTGGGGAGATTCTGATGCCGTGGGAAGTGTTTGAGGAATTGAACCGTGAGAAGGAAGCACGTGAGGAGCCGCTCTTTGCTAATCCGAGAAACGCGGCTTCCGGTACATTGAAGTTGCAGAATTCTTCTATTGTTGCTTCTCGCAAGCTGGACGCGTATTTGTATTATCTGCTGGGAGATAATCTTCCTTGTGACGGACACTATGAAAATCTTCAGGAAGCTGCAAAATGGGGCTTTAAAATATCTGATTTGACACGTAAATGCCAGACATTGGACGAGGTTTTTGAATTTATCAACTATTGGGATGCCGAACGTAAGAATCTGCCGGTTGCCACAGATGGAATTGTTTTAAAAGTTAATAGCTTGCGGCAACAGAAGAATTTGGGCTTTACGGCTAAATCTCCGCGTTGGGCCATTGCTTATAAGTTTCAGGCTGAACGTGCTTTGACACGCTTGAATAAGGTGACTTACCAGGTAGGCAGAACAGGTGCAGTCACTCCAGTGGCGAACTTGGATCCGGTACAGCTTTCGGGAACGGTTGTGAAACGTGCGTCTTTGCATAATGCGGATATTATTGAAGGACTCGATTTGCACATTGGAGATATGGTTTATGTCGAAAAAGGTGGTGAAATCATTCCTAAAATCACGGGGGTCGACAAGGATGCGCGTAGTTTTATGCTTGGTGAGAAGGTTAAGTTCATCACTACTTGCCCCGAATGTGGCAGCAAATTAGTCAGATATGAAGGAGAAGCTGCGCACTATTGCCCTAATGAAACGGCTTGTCCCCCGCAAATTAAAGGTAAAATAGAGCATTTCATTAGTCGGAAGGCTATGAATATAGATGGATTGGGCCCGGAAACGGTAGATATGTTCTATCGGTTAGGTTTAATTGAAAATACGGCTGATTTGTATAAGCTTACAACTGATGATATCAAGGGCTTGGAGCGCATGGGAGAGAAATCTGCGGAGAATATTATAACGGGAATTGCTCAAAGTAAAACGGTTCCTTTTGAACGGGTAATCTTTGCTTTAGGAATACGCTTTGTCGGTGAAACTGTGGCGAAGAAGATAGCGAAGTCGTTTGAAAATATAGATGAACTACAACAGGCAGACCTTGAAAAACTGGTTGGTATCGATGAAATCGGAGAAAAAATAGCTCAAAGTATCTTGCTGTATTTTGCAAATGAGTCTAATTGTGAGTTGGTTAGTCGCTTGAAAGATGCCGGATTACAGCTTTATCGCACTGAAGAAGATTTAAGTGGATATACGGATAAGTTGGCAGGACAGTCTATTGTTATCAGTGGCGTATTTACTCATCATTCACGGGATGAATATAAAGAACTTATCGAGAAAAACGGTGGCAAGAATGTAGGAAGTATTTCTGCGAAAACAAGTTTCATCCTTGCTGGAGACAATATGGGGCCTGCGAAACTGGAAAAAGCGAAAAAACTTGGAATAACCATACTTGGCGAAGACGAATTTCTGAAACTTATATCGTAAGATAAGAAAAATATTCGTACTTTTGCGGCTAAATAAATTAGAGATTATAATTAAAACTCATGATACAGACTAAATTGAAAGGAATGGGGGTAGCACTGATTACTCCTTTCAAAGAGGATGAGAGCGTTGACTATGACGCATTGATGCGCATGGTGGACTATCTATTACAGAATAATGCGGATTTTTTGTGTGTGCTGGGAACTACAGCCGAAACCCCGACTCTTACAGAGGAAGAAAAGAAAACCATAAAAAAAATGGTGATTGACCGCGTTAATGGAAGGATTCCTATTCTGTTGGGTGTAGGTGGTAATAATACTCGTGCTATTGTCGAGACATTAAAAAATGATGATTTCACAGGAGTCGACGCTATATTGTCTGTTGTGCCATATTACAATAAACCTTCGCAAGAAGGCATTTACCAGCATTATAAGGCAATCGCCGAAGCTACGGAGCTTCCTATCGTGTTATATAATGTTCCGGGTCGTACGGGCGTAAATATGACTGCTGAAACGACTTTGCGTATTGCCCGTAACTTCAGCAATGTGGTTGCTATAAAAGAAGCATCCGGCAATATCACGCAAATGGATGATATTATCAAGAACAAGCCTGAAAACTTCAATGTGATTTCCGGTGATGACGGCATTACTTTCCCTCTCATCACTTTAGGGGCTGTGGGCGTTATTTCGGTTATCGGGAATGCTTTTCCTCGTGAATTCAGCCGTATGACACGCCTGGCGCTTCAGGGAGACTTTGCTAATGCACTGACTATCCATCACAGATTTACAGAATTGTTTGATCTGCTATTCGTAGATGGGAATCCTGCCGGCGTGAAATCAATGCTGAATGCTATGGGAATGATTGAAAATAAACTTCGATTACCGCTAGTTCCTACCCGTATTACTACGTTTGAAGCGATACGTAAGGTCTTGAACGAATTGAATATAAAATGCTGATTTAAATATTAGTCTTTGGCGAATTAAACGTATTTTTTTATTTCTTTTAAATAAGGGAAGCTCAAAGGCTTCCCTTATTTTTTGACATTTTGAAAGAAAAACGCTAATTCACCGTTGGGCAACGAGAAATTTGCCGTTGCCCAACGGTGAATTCATGGTTGGCCAACGGTGAATTAGGCGATGAGGTGCTTTAAATAATAATATTTTCTAACATGATTTATACGAAAAAGCATAAAATAAAGCTAGTATCTTTGGATTCCCCAAATTTTCAGACTGAGCCACCAAATCCCCCAAATTTTCAGACTGAGCCTGAACTGCCTTTACAACTGAACCTGGCTCAGTTGTAAATCTTGGGGGATTAACTAGTGTTAATTCCCTCATGCATATACTTTGGCTAACCTAAATAGGAAAAACTTTCTGTCTACTACCCCTCTAAATGATGCTCTAAATGCCTTTATTTTNGTGTCATATCCATATTCTTCTATTTTATTGTACCATAACGCGAGTTTGGCTCTTGCCACATCCTTGTCATAAGTAGCCGAAAATATCTTTCCTAACTGGAGTGAATAGTAGTATACATGCTTGATATCCTCAAACTGTTTAAATAAAATTTCTGCTCTAATCTTCTGACTTTTGGTCCATTTATCAGGTGATTTAAAAAGAAGATATCTACTTCTGGCCAGGAGTTGTTTGATTGTATCCCCATTCTCAAATACTTCCGGTTCATAATCAATTCCTCTCTTTCGTGCTTCTTTCATCCGCTTGTTTTCTTCCTTGATTACTTGCCAGCGATAGGTAATACGTAGTTCTTGTACTGCTTCATATACCAACTTTTGTACATGAAACCTGTCTATGACCTGCATCGCCTGCGGAAAACATTTTCTGGCGATTTTATACATGCTTGCGGCCATGTCCAAAGTGATTTCCTTGACTTGCCGGCGTATATCTTCCGGAATCAACATCAGTACAGCTATAACGTCTTCCGCTTTAGTCCCCTTAATGACTGCCACAATAGAACCTTTTCTTCCATGTTTGTCCTTATTGATAATAATTGTGTAAAGCTCTCCCTTGCTTAGGGCTGTCTCGTCTATACAAAGACGATAGCCGACATTCTTGGGATAAAGAATATAATCTTGGGCATGCTCTTTTTGTTCCCAGTCTTTATAATCACTTAAATGTTCTTTGTATTGACTCTGAAGCTGTTTACCATCCATACAATAATGTTCAGCTACGCTTTGGCAGCTAACGGCATGATTGTCTAAGTAATTCTTTTAAAAATGCTCCGAACTCTGCTGTAATGCGAGTGCCGGAGGCTACCAAAGTCCAGTCACGACTATAGGTCTGTCCTGTTGTAGGCTCTTCCCAACGACGACGTTTGATACGCAAATAAACTGCTTTTCCACGGATAGGGAAATCTTGTACTTCAATCTCGGGAAAGAAGCCTTTGGAATGAAGATGAAAGTCGGAATATTCATCAGGGATAACAGCTTTCTCTTCCAAATAAAGGATAAAACAGGTATCTTGAGAGATACTGTCAACAAGCGTAAAATAATCAAGTAAGCCCGAAGGTAAGAACAAACTTAGGGCATCAATTAAAGCTATGGATTGAGAAGGAGTTTTCATGATGCAAAAGTAGATATTTTAACCAAATCCCCCAAATTTTCAGACTGAGCCCTGAACCTTCCCTGAGCCGATTTCTTCGATGAAATGGGGATAAAAAAGAAATCCTCTACAAATAAATGCAGAGGATTTTGTGATCGCGACAGGATTCAAACCTGTAACCGGCTGATCCGTAGTCAGCTACTCTATTCAGTTGAGCTACGCGACCCAATATGTGATTTCTTTTTTTAGTGACCGCGACAGGATTCAAACCTGTAACCGGCTGATCCGTAGTCAGCTACTCTATTCAGTTGAGCTACGCGGCCAATCTGTTAATTCAAATAAGTGATCGCGACAGGATTCAAACCTGTAACCGGCTGATCCGTAGTCAGCTACTCTATTCAGTTGAGCTACGCGACCGTTATTTTGTTTTAACGGGTGCAAAGATACGGACTTTTCCCGAACTAGCAAGTATTTCAACGTTTTTTTTGTAGAAAAATTATTCTATGAACCGATAATTGAATAGTTGCCAACCTATGCTCAATCCGACATTCCACTCCTTTTTCGGTGAGCTATAATGATTTACATATGCGGAGATGTCTCCGAATGGCAATTGACATACAACAGAAATTTCTCCCAAATATTCGAATTTTGAGAAAGCTTTTCCGTAATATGCTTTATTCAACGAGTTTCTTTCGATCGGATAAATGGGCATAAAACCGTAAAATTCTCCTCGCAGGTGGAACATTTGATTCAAACGATATACAGGTCGAATACCGGCACTTACGAATTGATTGGCGCGGAAAGCTTCGTTATAGGTCATTTTGCTGTGCAGTGTGGGAGAAAACTCTCCGGCTTGCATCATTGTTGCTGTATAGTTCTCCGAGAAGTTCTTAGAGGCGTATAATGCTTTCAAATACCATCCCAAAACCCAATGCTCACTCATATTATGATATTTTTCTTTCATATAGGATAATTGCAACCAGGAATGGTGGTCTTTATTGTTACTTCCTGTGGTAGTTCCTTCTCCTGGATAGAATCTCTCCCTACCAACGAAAATCTGCGCTACAAGAGCTTCCCTGTATCCACGTGTCGGATACTGCCGGGAGTTAAGTGTACTTCCGTTAAAACTAATCGAACCGCCAAATAAGTCATAGCGGCTTTTATCAAATTTGTCATTTCCAAAGTCAATGACGCTTTTTTGAAAATATTTATCCTCTATTTTAGCAATTCCTATTCCGAATTCAGCACGTTTGCTCGAAAGAAAGGGTAAACCGACCTGTAATTTCAGGAATCGTTCGTCTTTTTGGTTAAAAGCAGGCTTGTCATTTCTTGAAAAGAGCTTGTCTTTTTTAAAATAATCGAAAGTACTGATTGAACCTATAAGGCGGTATGAGGTCGGAATGGCTGTGGCAAAGTCTATCTTGGCCATAAACTGGACGTTGTTATATACTTTTCCAAGTTGTCCGTCGAGAATAAATTCTTTGGCATAGTAATTCAAATCCTGATAACTCAATCCCAGATATATTTGATTGGAATTGGAAGTAGATATATTACCGCCCAATCTGACAGCGAAATTATTCTCTAATTTGACTTTCAGGTGTAGATCATATGTATCGTCTTCCGGGTTATAAATCGCATGAGGGATAATTTCAGAAATCATTTTATCTGAAAGCAACCGGAAATAGCCCTGTTTTAAATCCTCATAGGTGAATTCTTTATTGTCTGATTTATGAAATTCTTTTTTAATATAAACCTGTTGTTGGGGATTGGCTCCGTCGATAATGATGTTTTTGAAGCGTAGCTCCGGGAGATTACTCCGGTAGACCATTCTTCGTAAACGTATGTTATCATAGTTGACACGGCGATGAATACGGCTTTTAATGGAATCCATCATGCTGATGGTTCGATTATATCCGATATCATGTAATTCATCGATGCGTTGAAAATCCATAAGATTGACATTGTCATATTTGAAGGTCATTGAAATTCCCACTGAATCAGGAATAGAATAATCGGTTTTTTGCATCACCATATTTTCTATCTGGCTCATAAGGTCGTCTTCCTTGGGTTTGGTGGGATTGGTTGATACTACACTTCCTATGATAATATCTGGATGAAAATCATCCCGCATGACATCTGTGGGGAAATTATTATAAATTCCACCGTCATAGGCTAATACGTTGTCTATTTCAATAGGTTTGAACATGAATGGAAAACTCATTGAAGCTCTGACAGCATCTCCCAAGTCTCCGTTTTGCATTACTAACTGCTTCTTGTTATATACATCGGATGCAATGCAACGGAAAGGGACGAAAAGTTTATCAAAATCCCCTTTGCAAGCGGCTGTTGCACGTGCATACAAGTCTACAAAAACGAGATTCATCTGAATTGGATTCACTACACTGGTAGGCAGAAACTGAGGTTTCAGGCTCTTTAGTGAATCTTTGAATGAGAAACGTATATTGAAAAACTCAGGAGTGGGAAGATTCTTCTTGAAGTGATATACGTATTTTTCTTCCACTTCTCCGGAATACCATCGTTTGAAATCTTCGGATTTCAGCAGTTCCACCATGTCGTCAGGAGAGTATCCCATGGCGTACAAAGAGCCGACGATAGCTCCCATGGAGGTGCCTGCAATATAATCAATAGGAATGTTGTTTTCTTCCAAAGCGCGAATAATACCGATGTGTGTTAATCCTTTTGCGCCGCCGCCACTTAGTACAAGTCCTACCTTTTGGGCGTGGATAGCCGGAATGGTCAGCCATAAAGTAATTAACACTAAAAGAATTTTTCTCATAACCCGAATCAAGCAATTGGTATTTCTGTCTATTAAGTGTTCAAATATATGCAATACTTTTCAATTTATCGATATTTTGCAGGTCGTTTTAAAATGAAAAAGAGCATTACAACGTGTATTTTAACGTTGAATGCTCTTTTTGTAGTTATATAATGTTTAAAAGGGCGATATTTAAATCAGCTCGATGCTACGTTTTACGAAGTTGTTTAATGCTTCACCTCTCAACATATTGTTTTGCAATAAAGCTAAGTCGATAAGCTGACGGATTACTTTGTTATTACTTGCATAACCAATGAAGACAGCTTCTTTCTTGCTCTTCAAGTCATCCCATTTCTTATCCAAATCATTCAGTTCGTCCTTTTCTGCTGTTGGGATATCTTCGTCTTTTTTATCCTTCTGCTTGTCTTTCAATTCATTACGCAGTTTGTTGACGTTATCCATTTCAGACTGTATCGGAGCGACTTCAGCATGACAAGCACCTTCTTCTTCGTTTAATACCTGCTTGATCAGCTTGTGGTCAGAATTCAAGATTAAGTTGAACATATCAGGCATTTCACCATAGAAGCTCATTCCGGCCTGAATATTTGCCATTTCTTTCATACGGCGCATATATTCGCTTTGGGTAATCATCACTGGAGCAGAGTTTTCTCCTAATGCCTGTGTCATTACATTGAATTCAACTTTATCCATTTTGGGTAGTTGGCTCTTGAAGGCTGTTGTGATAGCATCTTGCTTATCGGCTTCCAAGACTTCACCTTTCTTGTCTTCTTTAACGATAAGGTTGTCTACCACATCACTATCGACACGGGTAAAACGGGATTTTTCCAATTTTTGTTCCAGCATGCTTACCATCGCTACATCCAGTTGACCATCCATGAGCAATACATTGTATCCTTTGTTGGTAGCAGCTTCAATGTAACTATATTGTTCATCCTTATTATTGGCATACAGATAGATTAGATTTCCATCTTTGTCTGTCTGATTATCTTTAATAAGAGTCTGATACTCTTCGAATGTGTAATGTTTGTCATTTGTATCGGTGAAAAGGGCGAATTTCTGCGCTTTATCATAGAAATCCTCTTGTGTGAGCATTCCGTAATTGATAAATATTTTTAAATCATTCCACTTTTCTTCAAATTGCTTGCGGTCATTCTTGAAGATAGATTGCAGACGGTCTGAAACCTTCTTGGTGATGTATGTTGAAATCTTCTTCACGTTCGAATCACTTTGCAAGTATGAACGGGAAACATTCAACGGGATATCCGGTGAGTCTATTACTCCATGTAACAAAGTCAGGAAGTCCGGCACTATGCCTTCAACTGAGTCTGTAACATATACCTGATTGCAATATAACTGAATCTTATTTTTATTTAGTTCGATATTGCTCTTTACTTTCGGGAAGTAGAGGATACCAGTCAGATGGAATGGATAATCCACATTCAAATGAATCCAGAAGAGTGGCTCGTCAGACATTGGATACAACTTGCTATAGAATGATTTATAATCCTCATCCGATAGTTCACTCGGTTTACGAGTCCAAAGAGGAGTCGTATCATTAATGATGTTGTCTTCAGTTGTTTCTACCTGTTTACCATCTTTCCATTCTTTCTTTTTTCCAAATGCAATAGGAACAGGAAGGAAGCTGCAATATTTCTTCAAAAGTCCGGAAATACGTGCTTCTTCAAGGAATTCTTTGCAATCATCATCAATGTATAAGATGATGTCTGAACCACGATCGGCTTTTTCTATGTTTTCGATAGTGAATTCAGGGCTACCATCACAAGTCCATTTTACTGCTTGTACGCCGTCTCTATATGATTTAGTGATTATTTCTACTTTCTTCGCAACCATAAAGGCAGAATAGAAACCGAGTCCGAAGTGGCCGATAATGGCATTTGCGTCATTTTTGTATTTCTCGAGGAAATCGTTAGCTCCTGAAAATGCAATCTGATTGATATATTTTTCAATTTCTTCTGCTGTCAGACCGATACCACGGTCAGAGATGGTAATAGTGTCTTTACCTAATTCGACATGAACGGTCAGTTCGCCCAGTTCACCTTTGAATTCGCCAATAGAAGCCAATGTATTCAGCTTCTGGGTAGCGTCTACCGCATTGGATACTAACTCACGAAGAAAAATTTCATGGTCACTGTACAAAAACTTCTTGATGATAGGGAAAATGTTTTCTGTTGTAACCCCAATATTACCTTTTTGCATAATACGTATATTTTTTAGTTTATCTATTGATTAATTTTAATTGATGTTTGCTCAGATAGAGACAAAAAAAATGCCAGACCCGAAGGTCTGACATTATGACATATTTAAGATTCGCTTATTCTGAAAATAATTCTACTCCGCAGCAATAACTTTCATTTCAAGTTCACCTTTTTCTTCATTGAGAGAGACTTGAATATTATCTCCTTCCTTCAAGGATGAAGAAATGATAAGCTCGGACAGGCCATCTTCCAAATAAGTCTGAATTGCTCGTTTTAAAGGACGGGCGCCATATTGCACATCATATCCTTTACTTGCGATGAATTCTTTTGCTTTATCTTCAATAACAAGCTTGTATCCAATGGATTCAATCCTGCTATGCAGCCCTTTCAACTCTATGTCTATAATCTTTGTTATAGCATCCAAAGAGAGTTGGTCGAATGTGATAATTTCATCCACACGATTAATGAATTCAGGCGCGAATGATTTATTCAAGGCCTTTTGTATTACACTTCGCGAGAACTCTTTATCATCCAGGCGGCTTTGTGTCGCAAATCCGACACCTCGTCCGAATTCTTTTAACTGACGGGTTCCAATATTGGAAGTCATGATAATAACGGTATTTTTGAAGTCTACCATTCTGCCATAACTGTCAGTCAAACGACCTTCATCCATCACCTGAAGCAGGATATTGAATACATCAGGATGTGCCTTTTCTATCTCATCAAGCAATACGATAGAGTATGGTTTGCGACGAACTTTCTCAGTCAACTGACCACCTTCTTCATATCCTACGTATCCTGGAGGCGCTCCGACCAATCGTGAAACTGTGAATTTCTCCATATATTCACTCATGTCTATGCGAATCAATGCATCGGCAGATCCGAACATATATTTGGCCAACTCTTTTGCTAAATGGGTTTTACCAACTCCTGTCGGGCCTAAGAACATAAATGTACCAATCGGCTTATTAGGATCTTTTAGTCCTACACGGCTTCGCAAAATCGCTTTCACCAACTTCTCTATGGCTGTATCCTGCGCAATGACTTTGGACTGCAAGTCTTCTTTCATACCTGCCAGTTTAATGCCTTCAGCTTGAGCCATGCGTTGCACGGGGATACCTGACATCATTGAGATGACATTAGCTATTTCTTCTGCATCCACAGTTTGTCTGTTCTCCTTGAGATTAGCTTCCCATTCTTTCTTCATCTCATCCAATTGGAGAGAGAGTTCTTTTTCCTTATCCCGGAAGCTGGCTGCAAGTTCGAAATTCTGTGATTTTACAGCTTCATTTTTCTTGTTTTTAGCTTCTTCGATCAGTTTTTCCTGTTCTTCTATCTCTTTAGGGACATTGACATTGGTTAGATGTACCCGTGAACCGGCTTCGTCCAAAGCGTCAATGGCTTTATCTGGGAAATTACGATCTGTGATATAACGATCTGTCAGCTTGACACATGCTTCAAGGGCTTCATCTGTATAATATACATTGTGATGATCTTCGTACTTGTCCTTGATATTACGCAGAATCTGAAGCGTTTCTTCAGCAGTAGTAGGTTCTACTATTACTTTCTGGAAACGACGTTCCAAAGCGCCATCCTTTTCGATGTTCTTGCGATATTCATCCAAGGTGGTGGCACCAATACACTGTATTTCTCCTCTTGCCAATGCCGGTTTCAGCATATTTGCAGCATCCATAGAGCCTGCTGCCGAACCTGCACCTACAATCGTGTGAATTTCGTCAATAAACAAAATCACATTCGGATTCTTCTGCAACTCATTGAGAATGGAACGGATACGCTCTTCAAACTGTCCACGGTATTTGGTTCCTGCCACGACAGCTGTCATATCGAGGGCTACCACTCGTTTGTCAAACAGAATTCGTGAAACCTTTTTCTGGATGATTCGCAAGGCAAGTCCTTCAACGATAGCAGACTTTCCGACACCCGGTTCGCCGATCAGAATCGGATTATTCTTTTTACGACGACTCAAAATTTGAGCCAGGCGTTCGATTTCTCTTTCTCTGCCGACTACAGGATCCAATCTTCCTTCTTCTGCCGCTTTTGTCATATCCGTACCGAAATTATCGAGTACCGGTGTGTCATTGGACGGCTTTTTTGAAGCAGTTTGTGCCTGCTGACGTTCTTCAGAACCACCTCTGCCACCTGAACGGGGAGAGGACATTTCTTCGTCATCATCATCGTCCTCTGTAAAACCCATGCCTGAGTTGATATCAGGCTGCAACGTAGCTTGTTCCAATACTTTTGCGTAATTTATATCATTTGCTTCAAGTACGGAAGCTGCCATATTATTTTTCTCTCTTAAAATTGCTAACAGAACATGTTCTGTATCAGCGATGTTACTTTTCATTCCACGTGCTTCTAAAATACACATTTTTAATATCTTTGCCGCATCATTGGACAACGGCACCTCTGCATCAGGCAGTAACATATCATCAGCTTCTGCCTTCAATTGAGTTTCAATCTGCTGCTTGATTATAGCCAAATTGGTGTTGAGTTTAGACAATATCTCGATAGCTTTTCCTTCACCGTCACGGAGCATTCCCAGAAGCAGGTGTTCAGGGCCTATGTACCTACTTCTCAACCGATTCGCTTCTTCCTTGCTATAGACGATAATGTCGGAAACTCTTTGTGAGAATTGATTATTCATACTTATTCCTTTTCTTCTAAGGGTTATTCACTGGCAAATATACGCATTAAATCAGGTTTGTATTGCAATATTTGCTTTATTTCTTATATCTACAAATGGCGTGCCATAAAAACAGTGTATTTGCATTATATATATAAGGTATAACAAACATTCAGGCATTTTTTCCTGATATTATACTGTCTTTATACCTTATATTTATTGTTTTTCTCCTTTTGTTTTCGTATTTTAAAGCTTTGCCGGACATCGTTCCGGCCATAATAAAAGTTTCTTCCCAAAAACTTTCGTATATCCGGGAAAAGTAGTACTTTAGCGTGGTTTTTCACAAACCGTAGAATGTATAATTAATAATCATTTTAAATGCTTGAACAAGACAGAATTATAAAGATTAACATCGAGGAGGAAATGAAGTCATCGTACATTGACTACTCCATGTCGGTCATAGTTTCACGTGCCCTTCCGGATGTTAGAGATGGATTTAAGCCCGTTCACCGTAGAATTTTATACGGAATGATGGAATTGGGTAATACTTCAGACAAACCTTATAAGAAATCAGCGAGAATCGTCGGTGAAGTACTTGGTAAGTATCACCCTCACGGAGATTCTTCTGTTTATCTTGCAATGGTGCGTATGGCACAGGAATGGGCAATGCGTTATCCATTGGTAGACGGACAGGGTAACTTTGGTTCGGTGGACGGTGATAGTCCTGCGGCTATGCGTTATACCGAGGCCCGTCTTAATAAGTTGGGTGAAGCAATGATGGATGACCTGTATAAGGAAACTGTCGATTTCGAACCTAACTTTGACAATACGTTGGTTGAACCGAAAGTAATGCCGACCCGTATTCCTAATCTTTTAGTAAATGGTGCATCCGGTATTGCTGTAGGTATGGCTACCAACATGCCGCCTCATAATCTTTCGGAAGTAATCGATGCTTGTGATGCATATATCGATAATCCGGAAATTACGGTAGAAGAGTTGATGGAATTTGTTAAAGCTCCAGACTTTCCTACAGGCGGATATATATATGGTGTAAGCGGTGTTCGTGAAGCATATCTGACAGGTCGTGGACGTGTAGTTATGCGTGCAAAAGCTGAAATAGAAACCGGACAGACGCATGATAAGATCGTAGTAACCGAGATACCGTATAATGTAAACAAGGCAGAATTGATTAAATACATCGCTGACCTTGTGAACGATAAGAAAATAGAGGGTATCTCGAATGCGAATGATGAGTCTGACCGTGACGGTATGCGTATAGTTATTGACGTGAAACGTGATGCAAACGCAAGTGTAGTGCTGAATAAGCTCTATAAGATGACAGCTTTGCAGACATCTTTCGGTGTGAATAACGTTGCTCTGATTCACGGACGTCCGAAGACTCTGAATCTGAGAGATTTAATTAAATACTTCATTGAGCATAGACATGAAGTTGTTATCCGTCGTACACAGTTTGAACTCCGCAAGGCAAAAGAGCGTGCACACATTCTCGAAGGTTTAATCATAGCTTCGGACAATATTGATGAAGTAATCCGTATTATTCGTGCAGCTAAAACCCCCAATGATGCTATTGCAGGCTTGATAGAGCGTTTCAACCTGACAGAAATTCAGTCTCGTGCCATTGTAGAAATGCG
The DNA here is from genome assembly GCF_900130125.1 of Bacteroides congonensis. Taxonomy (GTDB): domain Bacteria; phylum Bacteroidota; class Bacteroidia; order Bacteroidales; family Bacteroidaceae; genus Bacteroides; species Bacteroides congonensis. The sequence continues at coordinate 401,309 of NZ_FQXY01000009.1, read as the reverse complement.
TTTGCGTCAGTTGACTGGTCTGATGCAGGATCAGCTTCATGCAGAATACGAAGAAATAATGAGGCAAATTGCTTATTTGGAAAGTATCCTGGCTGATGATGAAGTATGCCGCAAGGTAATGAAAGAGGAATTGTTAGAAGTAAAAGCGAAATATGGCGATGAACGTCGTTCTGAAATTGTTTATTCTTCAGAAGAGTTTAATCCGGAAGACTTCTATGCGGATGACCAGATGATTATCACAATCTCTCATATGGGATATCTCAAACGTACACCGTTGACTGAATTCCGCGCACAGAACCGTGGTGGAGTAGGTTCCAAGGGTACAGAAACCCGTGACGAAGACTTTGTTGAGCATATTTATCCGGCTACCATGCACAATACTATGATGTTCTTTACACAAAAAGGTAAGTGCTATTGGTTGAAGGTATATGAAATACCTGAAGGAACGAAGAATTCTAAGGGACGTGCTATCCAAAACTTGCTGAATATTGATTCTGACGATAATGTAACAGCATACTTGCGTGTCAAGAGCCTGGAGGATTCTGAATTTATTAATAGCCATTATGTATTGTTCTGTACTAAGAAAGGTGTAATAAAGAAAACACTGCTTGAACAATACTCTCGTCCTCGTCAGAACGGTGTAAATGCAATTACTATTCGTGAAGATGACAGTGTTATTGAAGTTCGTATGACGAATGGAAACAATGAGATTATCATTGCTAATCGTAATGGACGTGCAATTCGTTTCCATGAAGCAGCAGTCCGCGTAATGGGACGTACTGCGACGGGTGTACGTGGTATTACATTGGATAATGATGGTCAGGACGAAGTTGTTGGAATGATTTGTATCAAGGATTTGGAAACAGAATCTGTAATGGTTGTTTCTGAACAGGGATATGGAAAACGTTCTGAAATCGAAGATTACCGTAAGACTAACCGTGGCGGTAAGGGTGTCAAAACCATGAATATTACGGAGAAAACAGGTAAATTGGTAACAATCAAGTCTGTTACAGATGAAAATGACTTGATGATTATTAATAAGTCTGGTATCACTATCCGTTTGAAAGTGGAAGATGTTCGCATCATGGGACGTGCTACGCAAGGTGTTCGTCTTATTAATCTTGAAAAACGTAACGATCAGATCGGTTCGGTATGTAAGGTTATGACTGAAAGTCTTGAAGATGAAATACCGGCAGAAGAAACAGAGGGAACTATTGTGAGTGATCCAAACGCAGATGCTCCCGATGTTGAAGATGTAGCTGACGTTAATGAAAACGAAAGCAACAATGAAATTGAGGAATAGACATAATATTAATAATTAATCAAACAACAATCATGAAAAGAGTATTATTTTCGATGGTTTTATTGATGGCTGTTAGCTTCTCATTCGCTCAGATGAAGAATGTGAAAGAAGCAAAGAGTATTGCCAATGATGTAAAACCTAATTTTAAGCAGGCTGAACAGCTCATTAAAGAAGCTATGAAGAATCCTGAAACAAAGGATCTTGCTGACACATGGGACGTTGCTGGATTTATTCAGAGACGTATCAACGAAGAGCAAATGAAAAATGCTTTTTTGAAAAAACCGTATGATACATTGAAAGTATACAATAGTATTTTGAAAATGTATGAGTACTATACAAAATGCGATGATTTGGCACAAGTTCCTAATGAAAAAGGTAAAATTAAAAACAAATATCGCAAGGCAAATGCTTCCAGCATGTTGGCTGAACGTCCAAACTTGATTAATGGTGGTATCCAGTATTTCAATTTGGATAAGAATAAAGAAGCTCTGAAATTCTTCGCAACATACGTAGAATCAGCTTCTTATCCGATGTTAGCTGACAAAGAAATTGCTAAAACTGATACTCTGCTTCCACAAATTGCTTATTATGCAACATTGGCTGCTGATAGAGTAGGTGATAAAGACGCAATCATCAAATATGCACCTGCGGCTTTGGCTGATAAAGACGGTGGTAAATTTGCAATGCAGTTGATGGCTGATGCTTATAAAGCTAAAGGTGATACTGCAGCATGGATCAAGGCTTTGGAAGAAGGTATCCTAAAATTCCCGGGAAATGACTATTTCTTTGCAAACTTAGTTGATTATTATAATAGTTCTAATCAAGCTTCTAAAGCAATGGAATTTGCTGATAGAATGTTGTCTAATGATCCTAACAACAAACTGTATTTGTATGTAAAAGCATATCTGTATCATAACATGAAGGAGTATGATAATGCAATCGAATACTATAAGAAGGCTATTGCTGCTGATCCGGAATATGCAGAAGCATACTCTAACGTTGGTTTGGTATATTTGATGAAGGCACAGGATTATGCTGACAAAGCTACAACAGATATTAATGATCCTAAGTATGCTGAAGCACAGGCTGTAGTGAAAAAATTCTATGAAGAAGCTAAACCCTTCTATGAAAAAGCCAGAGCTTTGAAACCTGATCAACAAGATTTGTGGTTGCAAGGTCTTTACCGAGTTTATTATAACTTGAATATGGGGCCTGAATTTGAAGAAATTGATAAGTTGATGAAATAATCATCTTTCTGAATAAATCTGAATAAAAAAGATAAAGAAGGTTACTTGTAAAATAGTAACCTTCTTTTTTTATTTCATTTTTTGAGAAGGATCGTTTTGTAGTTTCGGCTTTCCAACAATTGATGGATAATAATTTTTGGATGACACAAAAACAGAAAAGGAGCAAAGTATGAATTTGCTCCTTTTCTATTAAACATAATATTGATTATTCCCTCATCGTGAATCTCTTTTTATATCCGTTTTGATCATCCATTAATAACTAGTAACGGTGTATCAGAGTGAAATATCATCTTTCTGGCAATACTTGGATTAAATAAACGCGCGAATATATTTCTTTTATATGAAGTTAGTGTGATTATATCTATTTGATTCTCTTTGATATATTGATCAAGTCCTTTTAATAAATTATCACTCATTACAACATCATAATGAATTTCAAGCCCCGGATATTGTTTATGGAAATATTCTTTTATTCCTGCAAGTTTTATTTCATTCCAGGTATCTTTGGATTCGGTAAGATGTATCAAAGATACTGAGAAATGGAATGATTTCCAAGTATTGAAGAATGCTTCAAATGCAATTAAATCTCTTTGGTCGAAATTAGTTATGAAAGCAATATGTTTGACTTCACTGAATTGTTTGAATGGTGTATTTTCAGGAATGGCCAACACTGCAGTACGACTTCTCTCAATAACTTCAGCGGTTACACTGCCAATCAAATCAATATCTTTTTGATTCTTGCCCCGAGTTCCCATGATAATCACAATGGGACGTTGCTCTTTGGCATATCTAAGTATTTCTTCTTCAGGAATACCTTCCCGAAGAATACAACTATATTTGATATCAGGAAATTCTCCTGAGGCAATTTTTTCTTTTATTTTTGTAGATAAAGCATTGAGATCTGAATGTACCTTGTGAATAATAGTTTTCACAGTTTCTTCATCTCCAACCTGATAATTGAAAACATCCCCATATGGCAATGATGATGCATATATAGGCGTAAAATAAACATGTAATAAGATGACTTCTGCATTTTCTGTTTTCGCCAAATTAAAAGCAAATTCACACGCTTTCATCGAGTAATTAGAGAAGTCAACAGGGATTAAAATCTTATTCGATTTGTTTTCAACCTTAGGCTCCTTCTCTCCCACTATACTTTCGGATAGCCAGGTCGAACTTTCTGTTATTTTTAGTGCACGTGGTAAATCACTTTCCTTAATTCGTAAGCGAACACCCGAAGAAACAACCGGTTGTATTTGGTTTACGTTATGAATGTATGTTTCAATACCTTCATTTTCAAGGACATTCTTTAATATCTGAGCTTTGGTATACGTCAGAATGGCTAGGGTTACTAATTTGTCTTCCATAAATGTACATTTTTGAAGGGTGAACAAATAAGAAATCCCAATTGTTTGCTCAATTGGGATTCAGAGTTTGTTATATTTTAAACTTGCACAGATTCGGTAGCCTGTTCTTTTTGCATTCTCATATTCAATTCATCCAATATCTTTAAAGCCCGATCAAGAACTGTCGTATCATCCAGCATTACAAGCCCACCATCCGGACCGGGCTCAAGATGTATTCCGACGCTTTTTCCTTCCTTGAAATTGTGGCCGCCAAAGAAGTTTCGCACAGTATCTACGTGCAAACCAAGTTCGTCTGCTATTCTATGCATGCTACCGCTAGGCAATGAATCTTTAATCTTACGAAGTTCATTAAATGTTATTGTTCTCATGTCTCGTAAATTTAATGGTTAATACTATGTGATTTTTTTATCACGCTATAAACTTAAGCAAAAAAAAAGATAAAACAAATTATTTGCTTATCTTTTTTCTGAATTTATTAAATCTTTTATTTAGCTCTATATCACCTCAATAGCGGAAGCCGGCACCCAGCCTACTTTTCCGTCCTCCAAGCGAATTTCTTTCCATTCTTTCATCGAATTGTCCTTGATGCTTACCTTTCTTCCTTCATGGAGAATAAATAAGCTAGTGCCACTTTCACTGGGAGTACTTCGAACTGTGACACTTGGATTCATAACAATTGCTTCATTCCGGTTTACTAAATGTTCTTTTTGCTCTGAAGCAAAAAGATTAGTACATATAGTAATAATCAAAAAGATGATTCCTGATATAAAACCGGCTTTCTTCCACATAATCTGTTTAGAGAATATGAAGAAATAGAGTGCAACAATGAATAAAATAAAAGAGATGATTCCCCATGTTGCCCATGCATCTACACTCATACTATTTATCAAAGACTTAGTCCATGAGACAAAGAATACTTCGGGAACTGGTTCTACTTTATCTATTGTTTTGGCACGTGCTACTTCAAGATTAGCACGAATGTCATTATTACCGGGTTGTAATAGTAAAGCACGTTCATAGTTGAGGACTGCTTTTGCTATTTCTCCTATTTTATAATAACTATTTCCCAGGTTATAATAAACGTCAGCAGCTTCTCCATTCTTTAACAGCGTTTCGTATACTTGAATAGCTGTGGCATAATCTTCCTTTATGTATGCGGAGTCCCCTTCAGCTTTTGTAATATCACCGGGTGTATCATTAGAGAATATAGTAGAACCCGCATGGATAGAATCGTTAACTTGTATAGAATCAATGTTTTGTGAATTCTGTCCAAAACAAGTCACCGACATTAATATTAATATAAAAAATAATATTTTTTTCATAACACAATCTCTTCTTGGTTAATGTTTTATTGAATTCTCCATTTTGCTTATTACTTCTATTGAAGATGAATAAACTTTATCCATAGCCTGATTTTCATCTCCTGGAGCGAAACGGGCAAATTCACAGTCATTCAGTGTATTCAGGAATCCTTTAATTAGTTCCTCATTCACTCCATGGTTTCTCAGTTTTTCTTCGATATTATCTTTGGATAAACGGGATACCGGAATATTTAACTTATCACTAATATATCCCCATAATGCTTTCAGAACCTCATCATAAAAAGCATCCTTCTTGTTTTCAGAAAGTAGCTTACCTGCTAATTTCATACGTTTTGTAGCGACTTTATTAGCTTTCTTTGTCCGCACCTTGGCAACATTGGCATTCTCTGCTGCTTGTTTACGATAAATAATAAAGAAGATAATAAAGGCAAGAGCCGGAATAATATAGAATAACCAATAGGTCATTGAACCGTAGAAGAAACTACCTTTAGGTTGAAGCGTTACCTCGTTTTGCTTGATATAACGTATATCTTCTCCTAATACTTTCAAGTCTTCTTTATTAGTAAAGTTTGCAATCACTTGATCTGCATTTCCTGCACCCTTCTCAATATTCACTACATACTCTTCCGTTTTCAGAGTTTTATATGATTTGGAACGAATATCGAAATAACTGAAAGATACTCCCGGAATCTTATAAGTCCCGGCATGTCTGGGAATTGCCAGATACTCAATTACTTTATTACCAGTAAGTCCTTCACGGGTCAATCTAACCTGATTGTCTACTTTGGGGTCATATACTTCGAAATCATCCGGGAATTTTATTTCCGGATTAGAAATCAACTTCAAGTTTCCTGTGCCGGAAATAACCAGTTTGATAGTAATAGCATCATTGGTTTTCAACTCTTTGCTATTAATAGATGAAGAAATGGTAAACTCTCCTACACCACCAGAGAAGTCTGACGGCTTACCGGCTGGAAGTGGATTGACATTTATTGCTATCTTAGGAGTGGCGATATTTTTCTTTATTTCCACCACACTACTTCCACCATTAAAAAATGCATCGAAAGGATCGGCTGATTGTACAGGTTTTCCTACTGTCATCTGAAATTGAGCCGGATCTATATATAGTTTGCCTGATTGTTGTGGAAAGAGTACAAACTGACGATAAACTGTTGTATAGTAATTACGTCCCTGATAATGTTCAGGAGTCCATTTAGCATTTGTTGTCATTTCGATTTCCTGTGAATGGAAACCTTTAAAATCAGGGAGCTTGGCATTATTTAACTGCAAATTTGACTCTCTGGTATAGATCTTATATGTCAGAACAAATGCTTCCTGTTCGAATACATTGGTTTTGCTGGCAGTTGCAGTGATAAATAAGTCCTGATTAGATACAGTCGTACCGGACGAAGAATGTATGGAAGAGTTGTTATTACTGCTACCGTTTTGACCTCCATTACTGCTTTGATCTTGTGGCAGTACTTTAATTTTTACCGAGTTCGATACCATTTGATTACCATCGGCTACAATCGAAGCACCACTAATCGTGTATTCACCGGCAGTATTAGCCATTAATATATATGTAAATGTAATACTACTGGTAGATGTAACATTACCATTTATAATTTGGGTACTACTTTGCTGTGAACGGCTCGGTCCCATCAATACATCGAATCCCTTAATTGAGGGAGCCTGAAAATCTTTAATTTTCTGTGTAGTTACAGTGTAAGACAGCCTGAATTGATCGCCTACTACCACTACGTCAGGAGCAGAAGCAGTAAAAGACACTTTGTCAGCCAATGCTTGAGTGCCATATGCTATCAATGCCATCAATATAATAATCAGTTTTTTCATTGCTTATGAAATTTATATCGTCAACTTTATATTACCAATCTTTTTCTAAACGACCACCCTGCAATACTTTCTGTTGTTTCTTTACTTTATCCTGCACGTCTTTTTCATCCTGCATCACAGAATTCAGCAATTGTTCAGCGTTCTCCTTCGACATCTGATTATTTTGTTTTTCAGATTTAGGCGGTTGTTGCTGATCTTTCTTTTCATCTTGCTTCTGGTCGTTTTGCTGATCTTTATTTTGGTCTTGTTTTTGATCTTGCTTTTGTTGATCTTTGTTTTGATCCTGATTCTGGTCTTGATTCTGCTGGTTCTGTTGTTGATCTTTCAACATTTTTTGGGCAAGAGCCAGATTATATCGCGTTTCATCATCTGTAGGATTATTGCGCAATGACATCTTGTAGGCATCCACAGCTTTTGCATAATCCTTGCCAGCCTGGAAAAGTACTCCCATGTTATGGTAAATGTGCGCCAGTTTCATTTTGTCTTTTTCTATATTGCCAGCAGCCACATATTGCTCCATAGCATCCTGAAACTTTTGCTGTTGTGAAAGCGTATTACCCAAATTGTACATGGATACTGAAGATTTAGGATTTACTTCCAGAGCTTTCCGGTAGTTTACTTCTGCATCCACAAATACACTATCATTAAACAGGCGGTTTCCTTTACGGATATAGTCACGTTCTGCTTTCTGCGCTGAAACAGCAGCAGCCGATAGCAGAAGCACAACGAATAGAATATATTTACTTTTTAACATGCGCATAACTATTTCTTATTAGAAAACAGATGAATGTTCTTAAATAAAGGATTTTTGCGATCCAAAATTAATATTTCTGCCAATAGCAATAGTAGAATAATCCATGCAATTGCCTGGAATTGTTCGTTGAACTCTGTGTATACTTTAGACTCTACATCAGATTTTGCCATTTTGTTCACTTCTTGATTAATAGCTTTCTGTGCCGAATTAGAGTTGTCTACCCGTACATATATACCTTTTCCTTCTTTGGCAATTTCCTGACACATAGCTTCATTCAGGCGGGTAACAATTACATTACCATCCCGGTCGCGACGATAATCATTTGTACCCTCAGCCGGTATAGGAGCTCCATCAGGCATACCTACTCCCAATACATTCACTTGGATACCTTTTTCTGCTGCAGCTTTAGCTGCTTCCACTGCGCCGCCTTCATGGTTCTCACCATCCGTAATAACAATGATGGCACGCCCTACTCCTTCTTGAGGAGTGAAACTACGGGCGGCCAAATTGATTGCCTCTCCGATAGCTGTACCTTGTTTGGATATTAATGAAGGATTTATAGACTCCAAGAACATCTTTGCGGAAATATAGTCACTGGTAATCGGTAATTGGGTGAATGCGTCACCGGCAAAAACAATCATGCCGACTTTATCATTATCAAGTTCATCTACCAATCTGGATATCAGTCTTTTTGCTTTCTCCAAACGACTAGGTTGTACATCCTGAGCAAGCATAGAGTTTGAAATATCCAATGCGATAATCACTTCCACTCCTTTACGCTTTACCGTTTCCAATTTAGAACCAAATTGAGGACGTGCTAATAGTACTGAAAATAAGCCGATAGCAGTAAATAAGATCCAGAATTTTACATCCGGACGATATTTAGAGACGTCAGGCATTAATTGAGCCAACAAAGCAGGATCACCAAAACGGCGAATATTCTTCCTTCTTTTGTAATTGGAATACAAGTAGAAAGCTGCTAAGAAAGGTAATAGCAGCAATAAATATAAATATGTAGGTTCTCCAAATCGAAACATCTTCTTTACTATTTTATGATTGACAAATTACAATTGACAAACCACCTTACGGAATTTTCTTGAGTATTGAATTACGTAGCAATACTTCCAATAGCACGCAGAGGAAAGCAGCCAATGCAAACCAATGATACTCTTCATCGCGTTTGCTGTACTCTTTTACGTTCAGTTTGGTTTTCTCCAGTTTATCAATTTCCTCATACACTTCTTTTAGTTTCGAATTACTAGTTGCGCGGAAATAATTACCATCTGTTGTTCCGGCAATCTGCGTCAATGTCTTTTCGTCGATTTCCACCGGCATATTGACATATTGCACAGTATTTCCGACCGGATAAGGGTAAGGCGCCATTCCATTTGTTCCCACACCGATAGTGTATACACGAATTCCAAAACTCTTGGCTATTTCGGCAGCTGTCATCGGAGAAATATCTCCTTTGTTATTAGTACCATCCGTCAACAAGATGATAACTTTCGATTTAGCTTTACTATCTTTCAGGCGGGTTACAGCATTAGCTATCCCCATACCTACCGCAGTACCATCTTCGATAAGGCCACATTTGATATTATGAATCATATCCAGTAATACAGCATGGTCTACAGTTAATGGGCATTGAGTGAAAGTCTCACCGGCAAATAATGTAATACCGATATTATCATTGGGGCGTCCATTAATAAACTCTGCTGCAACATCCTTCGCAGCTTCCAGCCTATTAGGTTTCAAATCTTCAGCCAGCATACTGGTGGAAACGTCGATAGCCAGCATAATATCAATTCCTTCTATCTCGCTGTTTTGCCACTTATTAGTCGTTTGTGGGCGTGCAAGAACCAAAATAACCAATACTAACGCTATGATACGTAGTAGAAATGGAGCATGCAACAAATAATTCTTATAACTTTTGGGTGTATGCGCATATACCCTGGCATCAGAAATTTGAAGAGTAGCTTCACTTTTTCTTTGCTTCAGAATATACCATACAATATAAGGTATAAGTAATAATAGCAAAAACAGATATTCAATATTGGCAAAAACCATTTTATTTATGATTTAACAGTTTACTATTTAGTATTCAAGCTACACATTCTTTATACAAAAAGATTGTATATCTGCATACCTATATATATAAAGGTACCAATCAATGCTACTGATAAAAGCGTAATTCCGCAAATCAGCATCGCTTTCACCCGCAAGGAGCGTTTCTCAATGATGGTAATTTCTGTTGGTTGCGGTTTCTGATTTTCCTCTTCCGGTTGTTTCGTCTCATTGATAAAGTCAATAGCGTTAATCAAGTTTGCGTCATTTTCATTCATTTGAGGATCGTGTTTGGCAAACTTCACTAAATCGGCAGTCTGGAAAAGATATTTCAAATCAGATATAGCTTCCTTGTCCTTCATTTCCAATAATTTATCAATGATTTCAGAAGAAGTCATTTCTAATGCATTAAATCCGAAACGGTCTTTTATATAAGTACGAAGAGTGTCTGTCAATTCCGTATAATACTCCTTCGACTGCCCTTTTTGCCATACTTTCTCAGTTTTGATACGTTCTATCTCTTGCATGGCGGCCTGATGTGGCGGCAGTTTAGGTTCTACCTTTATCTTACGAATAATCGGTTTATTATCACGAATACGTATGATAAGATAGATCAGCAAACCGAGCAAAGGTAAAGCCAGGAATGAACAAGCAATCAAGCCGTACCAGTCTTCCCATGCAAAAGGTGCTTTCATCACAGGTTTCTGCCCGAAGAATTGGTCAGGGTGCAATGTATCTACCGGCATGGAATACACTTTCAGCGCCAAGGCTTTTGATTTATACTCTTTGCCATCTACAGTAACAGGCATTGGTGGCAGATAATATAAAGCCGAATCAAAAGAAGTGATAACATATTCCTGAGTAATCAACATTCTCTGGCGATCGTTCAGAAATTGAGTATCCGGTTTGATGGTTTCTATAATTTCTACACCTTTTATTAAAGTATCGGCATAAGCAGGAAAAATAGCACGCTGCCTGGCATCCATGGCAACTTGCAATTGCAATTTCGCCTGTTCACCAATCAGTATCTGCAATGAATCTATCTTTGCTTCCACCGTAACAGATTGTGCTGTTACTTTGCCGATAGATAGTAGACCTACTAATGCTATCAGAATAATATTTCTATTCATATTTGATTTCATTAATTTCGTTTGGCAAATAAGTTCAATAATGCCTTTACGTAATCCTGATCAGTTCTAACTGACACAGAGTCTACATTACTTTTAGTAAATGTATCGCTCAGTTCAGCTTGCTTCTGTATCCACCAGTCACGATGTGCACGACGTACAGCTTTAGAAGAAGTGTCGATCCATTGCTCATGTCCGGTCTCTGCGTCTTTTATTCGCATTAATCCTACAGGAGGAAGATCACTCACTCTCCGGTCGTAAACTTGTAATGCTACTACGTCATGTTTCCGATTGGCTATGGTTAATGCATTTTTAAAACTTTCCTGATCAATGAAGTCTGATAGAATGAATGCCGTACAGCGTCTTTTCATCACATTAGTCAAGTATTCTAATGCAAGACGTATATTGGTACGACGGCTTTCCGGTTGAAAATCAATCAGTTCACGGATAATATATAGAATATGTTTACGTCCCTTTTTAGGTGGAATAAACTTTTCTATCCGGTCTGAAAAGAAAATCACGCCGATCTTATCATTATTCTGTATGGCAGAAAAAGCAAGAGTAGCCGCAATTTCCGTTACCATGTCCTTCTTTAGCTGTTTAACAGTACCAAATTCCAAACTTCCGGAAACATCAACCATCAACATGACTGTCAGTTCACGTTCTTCTTCAAACACTTTCACGTAAGGTTTGTTAAAACGTGCCGTCACATTCCAGTCTATGTCACGTATATCATCGCCAAACTGATATTCCCGGACTTCGGAGAACGACATACCCCTACCCTTGAAAGCCGAGTGATACTGGCCTGCAAAGATATTGTTAGACAATCCCCGTGTCTTTATTTCAATCTGACGAACTTTTTTTAGTATTTCACTTGTCTCCATTTATACAGTAGTTAAGTAGTAAGTAGCTAAGTAGTCAAGTATAACACCATGACTACTTATTGACTGTATTATAACTACGAATCAGGGCACTTCAACCTTATTCAGAATCTTGCTGATGATTTCGTCCGAAGTCATATTGTTAGCTTCCGCTTCGTACGTCAATCCGATACGATGACGAAGAACATCATGTGCAACAGCACGTACATCTTCCGGAATTACATAACCACGACGCTTGATGAAAGCATATGTACGGGCAGCCAAAGCCAGATTGATAGAAGCACGGGGCGAACCACCAAATCCGATCATATCTTTTAATTCTTTGAGATCATATTTTTCCGGGAAACGGGTAGCGAATACAATATCTACGATATAACGTTCTATTTTCTCATCCAAATATACCTGACGAACGACTTTGCGTGCTTCAATAATTTCATCAGCTTTTAGAATCGGTTTCACATTGAACTTTTCTCCATTGATATTTTGGCGGATAATCAACTTCTCTTCTTCCAACTTCGGGTAGTCGATGACCACTTTCAGCATGAAACGGTCGACCTGTGCTTCAGGAAGAGGATAAGTTCCTTCTTGTTCAATCGGATTTTGAGTAGCTAATACAAGGAAAGGTTCTGGTAATACAAATGTCTCTTTACCAATAGTAACCTGACGTTCCTGCATGGCTTCCAACAAAGCACTCTGTACTTTGGCCGGAGCACGGTTTATTTCATCAGCCAGTACAAAGTTGGCGAAAATCGGGCCTCTTTGTACCTTAAAAGATTCATCTTTCTGACTGTAAACCATTGTTCCTATAACGTCGGCAGGCAATAAATCCGGTGTGAACTGGATACGGCTATATTTCGCGTCGATCAGAGAAGCGAGTGTTTTAATAGCCAAAGTTTTTGCCAAGCCAGGTACACCTTCCAAAAGAACGTGACCATCGGAAAGTAATCCGATAAGCAGTGATTCAACCAAATGTTTCTGACCAACAATGATTTGGTCCATACCTGTCGTAAGATTGGTAACGAAAGCACTTTGTCTTTCAATCCGCTCATTTAGCTCGCGGATATCAATTGATTCAGCCATAAATACTTAATATTTTATTATTTAATTCCCATTATTTTTATGTAAGCCTTGCCTGTGTCATAAGGCTTTTAATTTTGCTTCCAAAAGTACGCCATATAATTAACGATTGCAACTAATTTTTATTAAAAAACTATGCGAAATCTTTAGATTAAGGTACTTTCATACGCTTTTGCACATCCATAACATTTCACCCGACCAATACAGTGTTTGTATGGTCGGGTGAATGGATTATTGTTACTTATTCTTTGGTAAGTTCCGGTATTTTGACTGTTGTACCGTATGGCACATTATTGGGATTCTTGATTACGTCCGGATTATGTTTCACAATGTACGGCCACATAGCTTTTGTGCCATAGAATCGCAAAGAAACTCTTGTCAAAGTTTCGCCCTCTTTGATTGTGTATTTGGTTTTGGTTCCCGTAATCTTATAAGATGCCGAATCCAAATAAGCAGAAGCTGGTTGTTGTTGCACAACTTTATTTTCAGTTTTTGCGGGAGTGCTCGCTTCTTCCTTTTTAGCAATCGGCTGTGGAGTAACAACTGCTTTAGGTATATCAGGCGTTATTTCTTTAATTGTATCTTTATGCTCGATTGTATCAGAGAGTTGCGCTTCCGGTTGGACGGGTTGAGTTGTGACAGGTGGCATATCAAGCGCATTTTTATCGGATGAAGAAGAAAATAAATCCGGATAATAAATGAATAGAACGACACCGCCGCATAACAGTAAAACAAGAATAATGACAGCAACCAAGTAAGGTACTGGTGACTTTTCTTTCGCCGAAGAATTTTTCTTCTTGGAACTCGGAGAGACAGTAGTCTGTGCCGGCTTAACAGGGGTTGCATTTTCCTCTTTAGCCGGTACTATGGGAATTTCACGTTTCAGGTTTGCTTTCAGAAGCTCTTTCTCAATAATCTCTTCGGCAGTGAATCCTTCTTTTTCTTTTATAGGAGTCGGCTGTTGTTCGATGATAGATATTTCTTTGGCAACTTCCTCTTCTTTTGGCTGTTCTATCGGTTCTTGTACAACTACGGGGGCGATTTCATCTGTAATCTGCTCTCCAATGGTCGTTTCTTCAGATTGTTCGGTTACTTGTTCTTCCTGTACCGTTTCCTCTTCCGGAAGATCCTCGCTCTCATCAACAGCTTCATTTATTTCTACTACAGCAGAGCTATAATCATCCTCTTGAATCTCTTCTTTCTCATTTGTCGGTGTCTGTACAGGAATCTCTTCTACTATTTCTTCTTCCTCCGTTTCTTCTACCGGAGTATCTTCTAAAATTGTATTTTCATTTAGAACGACAGTTTCAAAATGCGCAAAAGGTTTGTTGATAATATCTCTCAGACTAGCATCCGGAGAAAAGGAAACTTTTGTATGACCTTTTATCTGAAAGCGTTCTCCAGTATTGACATTGACACTTTCCCTACTATCTACATCAATAAGCTTGAAAGTTCCCAATCCTTTGATTTTTACAGTATTCTCGCTTTCCAAGGCTTGTTCTATCAGGAGAAAAAACTCTTTTACGAACGCCTCGGCATCCTTCTTGGTCATGCTATGTTTGGCAGCCAATAAGTCAGTAAGATCTTGAATTGTTAGTCTTTCATTCATAACGGGAAATATTTATTTAAACTTATCTTTCAGTGTATTGCTAGGTCTATAAGATAATACCAATTTGGGAGGAACCAGCATACGCTGTTTACTCGCCGGATTAATAGAAATGCGCTCCGCTTTCTTCTTTACTTCGAAAGAACCAAATCCCTGTACCGCAATCATATTACCTTCCTCCAGCTCTTGCGTCATGCTGGACAGCAAAGAGCTTATTAATTCGGAAGTATCTTTGATGGTATATCCCAATCTTTCTGCCAGTTCAGATGTAAATTCCTTATTATTCATAGTCATCTATTATCTTTGCATATAAATCAAAATCATCTGCATCTATCACTTCTACCTGATAGAACTGTCCGATTTTAAGTTCTTTTTCTGAGCGATTAATCAACACTTCCGGATCCACCTCCGGCGAATCGAATTCTGTTCGCCCGATATAATAATCTCCCTCTAGTCGGTCGACGATAACTTTCATTTGTCTACCGACCTTTTCGGCACTTAATTCAGCAGAGATTCCCTGCTGAATATCCATCAGTTCATCAAGTCTGGCTTGTTTTACCTCTTGTGGGATAGAGTCTTCATATGCTTCTGCTGCATAAGTCCCCTCTTCTTCTGAATAAGCAAAAGCCCCCATTCTATCAAAACGTACTTTTCGCACAAATTCTTTCAGATCCTCAAAATCCTCTTCGGTTTCCCCCGGATGTCCCACCATTAGCGTCGTTCGCAGATGAATACCAGGCACTTCTTTGCGGAATTGCTCAATCAGCCTATAAGTATCTTCTTTGCTAACTTGTCGGCGCATCAATTTCAACATATTGTCGCTGATATGCTGAAGGGCAATATCCATATATTTACATACATTATCGCGCTCGCGCATTACACGGAATAAATCGGTCGGAAAGTGTGCCGGATATGCATAATGCAGACGAATCCACTCCACTCCCGGAATATCTGAAATGCGTTCAATCAATTCAGGAAGCATTTGTTTCTTATACAGGTCGATGCCATAATAAGTCAATTCCTGCGCAATCACTTGAAACTCTTTCACTCCTTGCGACACCAGATACCGAACTTCATCCAGAATTTCTTCTATAGGTTTGGATATATGACGCCCCGTAATTATCGGAATGGCACAATAGGAACATTTGCGATCACACCCTTCTGAAATTTTCAGATAAGCATAATGCTTGGGAGTAGTCAATGTCCGCTCGATGTACAACTCGTCGTGGTATGTTTTCCCTAAATCCTGTAGTAATTCTTTCCAATTGAATTTACCATAAAACTTATCTACCTGTGGTATTTCAATCGCCAATTCTTTAAGATAGCGTTCAGAAAGACAACCCATTACAAAAAGTTTCTTCAGATCACCTTCCTCTTTTCTTTCGGCAAATTCCAGAATCATATTGATAGACTCCTCTTTGGCGTCACCGATAAAACCACATGTATTGATAACGGCTATTTCTCCTTGAGGTTCTTCCGTATCATGAGTTACGCTGTATCCGACTTCTTCCAACTGACGCATCAATTGTTCCGAGTCAACCAGATTTTTGGAGCACCCTAAGGTGATTATATCAATTCTTTTTCTTTTCATGCATTTTCGCCAAACAAGGAATCTACAAATTCGTTTTTACGGAATACTTGTAAGTCCTCCATACCCTCGCCTAATCCAATATATTTAACGGGAATCTTGAACTGATCGGAAATGCCGATCACTACACCACCCTTTGCCGTACCATCCAGTTTTGTGATAGCCATAGCAGTTACTTCAGTTGCCAAAGTAAATTGTTTGGCCTGTTCAAAAGCATTCTGTCCGGTAGAGCCATCCAATACCAACAATACTTCGTCCGGTGCATCAGGCACCACTTTTTTCATAACGTTTTTTATCTTTGTCAGCTCGTTCATCAAACCGACTTTATTATGAAGACGCCCCGCCGTATCGATAATGACGATATCAGCATTGTTGGCGACAGCGGAACTAAGAGTATCATATGCCACAGATGCAGGATCAGCTCCCATTTTCTGTTTGATAACCGGCACACCTACCCGTTCCCCCCAAATCATGAGCTGTTCTACCGCGGCAGCGCGGAATGTATCAGCAGCTCCTAAATAAACGGATTTACCCGCTTTTTTAAATTGATAAGCCAGTTTGCCGATTGTCGTAGTCTTACCCACTCCATTCACTCCCACCACCATAATCACATACGGCTTTCTTTCGATGGTTACGTCGAAATCGGCTACATCGTCCGAGTTGTTTTCGGTCAGCAAGGCGGCTATTTCATCGCGCAATATATGATTCAGTTCCTGAGTATTCACATATTTGTCAGCAGCGGCACGTTTTTCTATGCGCTTGATTATATTCAAAGTGGTTTCCACACCCACATCAGATGTAATTAGCACTTCTTCCAGGTTATCCAATACTTCGTCATCTACCTTTGACTTTCCAGCCACGGCACGAGCTATTTTACTAAATACGCTCTCTTTGGTTTTAGATAATCCTTTATCTAAAGTTTCCTTCTTCTCCTTTGAAAAAAAACTAAAAAATCCCATATTTACGGTTGTTTGTATAATACATTATTCTACAAAGATATAACAAAGGATTGAAAAAGTAAAAAAAGAAGCAATAAAAAATCCTCTCACTGATAAACAATGAGAGGATTTTGAATTTATAGCGTGTGTGCTATTTCAATTATTTTTTGAAAAAGTCTTGTACTTTTTCATTAGGAACCATTTGCTCATCAAAAGTATATGCTCCGGTTTTCGGAGATTTTACCATTTTGATAACCTTGGTATAAGCACGACCTTCTTTTGAACCTTCGTGCAAACTAGCTACTGTTTTCTTTGCCATGGGTTATACTTCTTTATTATTTAATTTCCTTGTGTACTGTTACTCTCTTCAGGATTGGGTTGTATTTCTTCAACTCAAGTCTTTCTGTAGTATTCTTTCTGTTCTTAGTTGTGATATAACGAGATGTTCCCGGCATTCCACTGTCCTTGTGTTCTGTACATTCCAGAATCACCTGTACTCTGTTACCTTTTGCTTTCTTTGCCATTGTAAGTTTTCTCCTCTACGTTTAGCCGATTACTTTAATGCTTTTCCAATCACAAAAACCTTTAGCTACAGCATCAGTAAGTGCAGCATCCAGTCCCTTTTTGTTGATAATACGCAACCCGTTAGCACAAATGCTAAGGCTGATCCAACAATCCTGTTCTACATAATAGAACTTTTTGTTAAACAAGTTCAAATCAAAGGTTCTTTTAGTTCTTCTCTTTGAGTGTGAAACATTGTTGCCAATCATGGCTTTCTTTCCGGTAATTTGACAAATCTTCGACATTTCTATCTTATTTTTATAGTTTTATATCTATACTTATTTCAAACAGGACGCAAAGTAAGCACTTTTATCCGTATAAAACAAGGATTTCTTAAAATAATTCACTTATAAGTAGCTATTTTTCTTTATTTGAGTAAATCCCGAAGCATTAGCAGCGCATTATTGCCCGCCCGTTCAATATTCATGGCCCTTCCACGATTTGTTTCCTGCTTGTAAGTACGAATTTCGCTTTTATAACCAGCGGCTATCCAGACAGTCCCTACAGGTTTTTCCGGTGTGCCTCCGCCCGGGCCGGCTATTCCCGATGTAGCAACCGCACAGTCAGTTTTCAATGCTTTCATCGCGCCTTTCACCATTTCAATCACAGTCTGCTCACTTACAGCGCCATAGCGTTCCAAGGTTTCGGTAGAAACGTGTAAAAGTCCCATTTTTACGTCATTGGAGTAAGCCACCACACTACCGTTAAAGTATTCCGAGCTTCCGGCGATGGATGTTAATCGTGCGGCAATACTTCCTCCGGTACAACTTTCTGCGGTGGAAACGGTTAATTTCTTCTTTCTCAAGAGTTCGCCCACAATAATTTCCAATGGCACATCTTCTTCACTGAAGATGTCATCACCTAATATTTTCTCTAGTTTTACTTTTTCGCAGTCAAGAAGTTTTTTTACTTCTTCTTCTCTCTGTCCGCGTCCGGTTAATCTCAGGCGGATTATCCCAAGTTTGGGCAGGTATGCTAATTTGATACATTCAGGTAAAGCACTTTCCCAAGGTTCTAATTTTTCAGCCAATACCGATTCCGGATAATGTTGTACAAGAAAAGTCTGATGGATGATTACATCCGTTTGGAACCTTTCGTGCAACTTAGGTAATACGCTTCCGGTCATTACGGCAGTCATTTCCTGCGGGACTCCGGGCATAGATACAAGTACTTTCCCATCCTTTTCAAACCAACTGACAGAAGCGCTCCCTACAGGATTATTGATTACCGTGCAATTTTCAGGAACCATTGCCTGGCTTTTATTCAGCGCATTCATTGGGATTTTTCCTGCTAACACCCGTTTTACATTCTCGAATACTTCTTCACTGAATACCAGTTGCGTGTGGAAGTATTTACAAAGAGTCTGTTTGGTTATATCATCCTTAGTAGGGCCAAGTCCTCCGGTCACTAAAACAATATTTACCCTTTCCATCGCATTATCAATCGCTTCCAGAATCTCTTCCTCACGGTCACGGACTGAAACAACACGAAGAACTTCAATACCTATTTTGTTTAACTCCTGCCCCATCCAGGCGGAGTTAGTATCGATAACCTGCCCTATCAGCAGTTCATCGCCAATGGTTATAATCTCGGCAAACATATTTCCCTGCTTTATTTTAATTATATATATAGGTACGCGATAGCAACTTATAATGTCACGCGGGAATAAGCCGGAAGATCAATGGAGCAGAAGGCTTTATCCAGATACTTAAAATATCCGGTAATGGCAATCATTGCCGCATTGTCGGTCGTATAGCTGAATTTAGGAATAAATATATTCCAGCCATATTTTTCGGCGTGTTCACGGAACGCATTACGTAGTCCGTTATTTGCGGAAACGCCACCTGCTACGGCTACTTCCTTAATTTTATATTCTTTCGCTGCTTTCCGCAGTTTATCCATTAAGATATCTACGACCGTTGCTTCCAGCGACGCAGCTAAATCCACCTTATGATGTTCGATGAAATCAGGATCTTCCTTCATCCAATCACGCAATGAATACAGGAATGACGTTTTCAACCCGCTAAAGCTGTAATCCAACCCCGGAATATGCGGTTTGCTGAAAGTAAATGCTTTCGGATTTCCCTGACGTGCCAATTTGTCAATAATCGGGCCACCCGGATAACCTAATCCCATGACTTTCGAACATTTATCTATTGCTTCACCTGCTGCGTCATCAATCGTTTGCCCGAGAATCTCCATGTCATTATATGCTTTTACCAATATAATTTGGGAATTTCCTCCGGAAACCAGCAGGCAAAGGAAAGGAAATTGCGGTTGCTTATTCTCTTCTCCTTCTGCTTTAATAAAATGTGCTAAAACATGCCCTGTCAAATGGTTAACATCTATCAGAGGAATATTTAAAGAACGAGCGAACCCTTTTGCGAAAGAAACACCGACAAGCAAAGACCCCATTAATCCCGGGCCACGGGTGAAAGCCACCGCACTTAATTCTTCTTTGGTAATGCCGGCGCGTTTCAACGCTTCATGTACTACCGGTACGATGTTTTGTTGGTGTGCCCGTGAAGCCAGTTCGGGTACTACTCCACCGTATGCTTCATGTACGGCCTGACTTGATACCACATTTGACAGCAGATAACCATCCTTGATTACGGCTGCCGACGTATCATCACAAGAGGATTCTATTCCTAATATTATTGCACTCATAAGTATTTAAACTATTAAACGGTGCAAAAGTAATCATAAAACTACGATTCATAACGAACTATTTTATATTTTTGTTCGCAAAATAAAAGTAATCGCATATCAGAACGCTGAAAAAGACTGTACGCTGGGTAGTCGGTATTGTACTGGGAGTATATATCGGGGCTATTATCTTGTTGAATATACCAAGTATTCAACGAGCTATGAGTTCATTTGTTGCCGGAGAACTTTCCGAGGTCTTGAATACAAAAGTCATGATCGGCAGAATCAATATCGGATTATTGAACCGCATTATTATCGACGATGTATTGCTAGACGATCAAAAGGGACAGGAAATGCTCAAAGTTACCCGTCTGTCCGCCAAATTTGATATAATGCCTTTCTTTAAAGGAAAGATTTCTATCAGCAGTGTCCAACTTTTCGGTTTTAATATCAATCTTCAGAAGGATACACCGGATTCTCCGCCAAATTTTAAGTTTGTTTTGGATGCCTTCGCGTCAAAGGACACTGTGAAGAAAGAGAATTCACTCGATTTACGTATCAATTCCATTTTGATTCGTCGGGGTCGGATGGCCTATCATGTACTTTCGGAAGAGGATACGCCGGGGAAATTCAATGCCAAGCATATTCAGCTCCAAAATATCATAGCTAATATTTCTTTGAAAGCATTGAGCAAGGATTCTGTGAATTTAGGAATCAAGCGATTGAGTCTAGACGAAAAGGTATCGGGATTTTCTTTGAAGAAAATGAGTTTAAAGTTGGTAGCCAATAGTAAGCGGACGAATATTGATAACTTTGCCATCGAACTGCCGGAGACTTCTCTGAAAATGGATACCATACACTTGGTATATGATAGCTTGGAAGCTTTCAATCATTTTACAGAGAAAGTTCATTTTTCTTTCCGTACATTACCGTCACAAGTTACTTTAAAAGATATTTCACCTTTTGTACCTGTCCTGTCACATTTCAAAGAACCTGTTACGCTGGATATGGAAGTGAAAGGTACAGTCGACCAATTGAATTGTTCGCATTTGGAGATTACAGCGGACGACCGTCAGTTTCGTCTCAGAGGAGACGTGTCGCTTCAGGATTTGTCGCACCCACAAGATGCATATGTATATGGTACTCTTTCTGAACTCTCAGCCAATACTCGTGGTGTCGGCTTCTTAGTACGCAATTTGAGTCATAATTACAACGGGGTTCCTCCCGTCCTCGAACGTTTGGGAGATGTCAGCTTCCGGGGAGAAATTTCCGGATATTTCACGGATTTGGTTACATACGGACAATTGCATACCAGTTTGGGAAATGTAAAGACTGACTTGAAGTTAAGTTCGGATAAAAGTAAAGGGCTGTTTGCTTACTCCGGTGCTGTGAAAACGGAAGATTTCAAGCTTGGTGAACTATTAGCCAATGAACAGTTGGGAGAAATCACTTTCAATCTCGATGTACATGGGAGACATATCACAGATCGGCTTCCGATAGTGGAATTAAAAGGATTGATTGCTTCTATAGATTATAGCAGATATAGATATGAGAATATAACGTTGGACGGTGAATATAAACAAGGCGGCTTTAATGGTAAAGTGGCATTGGATGATCCGAATGGTTCTATCTATTTGAATGGAGATGTCAACGTCACTTCCAGGATTCCGACTTTTAACTTTCTTGCAGTGGTTGACAAGGTACGGCCCAATGATTTGAATCTCACCACCAAGTATCCGGACGCGGAATTCTCTTTAAAATTGAAAGCTAATTTTACAGGCGGGTCTGTGGATGAAATGATTGGAGAAATCAATGTAGATAGCCTGAAGTTTACAGCGCCGGATAAAGAATATTTCATGAGAAATATGAATATCCGGGCTACAAAGCAGAATAACGAGAATCAATTAAGGCTGACTTCCGAGTTTCTGACAGCAAGCGTAGAGGGCAAGTTCCAATATCACACGTTGCCTGCCAGTATTTTGAATATTATGAGGAAATATGTCCCATCTTTGATATTACCTCCTAAAAAGCCAATTGAAACACATAATAATTTCCTGTTTGATATACATATATATAATACGGACATCTTATCTACAATTTTTGATATTCCGCTGACCGTATATACTCATTCAACTTTGAAGGGATATTTCAATGATCCTATGCAACGTTTGCGCGTAGAAGGTTATTTCCCTCGTTTGCAATATAAGAATAACTATATAGAGTCCGGTTTGGTTCTTTGTGAGAATCCGGCAGATCATATTCGCGCACGGGTTCGTTTAACCAGTTTGAAAAAGAAGGGAGCAGTAAATCTTTCCCTGGACGCACAAGCGAAAGATGATAATGTCAGTACGACATTAAACTGGGGAAATAGTGCGGCAGTAACGTATAGCGGGCAATTGGCTACCGTGGCCAAGTTTTTACGTACCGAGGGAGAAAAGCCATTATTGAAGGCAATGGTAGATGTGAAGCCTACGGATATTATTTTGAATGATACTCTCTGGAAGATACACCCTTCGCAGGTTGTGGTAGATTCGGGGAAAGTAGATGTGAATAACTTCTATTTCAGCCATCAAGACCGTTATGTACGCATTAACGGACGTCTCTCTGACAATCCCAACGACACGGTTAAAGTCGATTTGAAGGATATTAATATGGGATATGTATTTGATATTGCAAGTATCTCTGATGATGTCAACTTTGAAGGTGATGCAACAGGAACAGCTTATGCAAGCGGTGTGCTGAAAAAGCCTGTGATGAATACCCGTTTGTTCGTAAAGAATTTCTCGCTTAACGAAGGACGTTTGGGTGACTTGGACATATACGGTGAGTGGGATAATGAAAACAGGGGTATCCGTCTCGACGCATCTATTCAAGATATAGCTTCTGCCCCATCACGCGTCACGGGTATTATCTATCCATTAAAACCGGAAAGCGGACTTGACTTGAATATCGAAGCTCATGGATTGAACCTGAAGTTTCTTGAGCATTATATGAAGTCCATTGCTACCGATATAAAAGGCCGGGGAACCGGAAAGGTACATTTCTATGGAAAATTCAAGGGATTGAACTTGGATGGTGCCGTCATGACGGACGCTTCCATGAAATTTGATATATTGAATACTCATTTTGCCGTTAAGGATACAATCCGCCTTGCTCCTACAGGGTTGACATTTAATAATATGTATATTTCCGATATGGAGGGGCATACCGGAAGAATTAATGGATATTTGCATTTCCAGCATTTTAAGAACTTAAACTACCGCTTTGAGATACAAGCTAACAATATGCTTGTGATGAATACAAAGGAATCGGCAGATATGCCTTTCTATGGTACGGTATATGGTACGGGAAATGTGTTACTTTCCGGAAATGCAGTGCAAGGATTGGAAGTTAATGCCGCTATGACCACCAACCGGAATACAGTCTTCACCTATATTAATGGTAGTGTAGCATCAGCCACCAGTAATCAGTTTATTAAGTTTGTGGACAAAACACCCCGTCGCACTATTCAGGATTCTGTTCAAATCATCTCTTACTATGACCAGATACAGCAAAAACGTCAAGCGAAGACAGAGGAACAAAAGACGGATATTCGCTTGAATATTCTGGTAGATGCAACGCCTGACGCTACTATGCGGATTATCATGGATCCGGTTGCCGGAGACTATATCAGTGGAAAAGGTACAGGAAATATCCGAACGGAATTCTATAATAAAGGTGATGTGAAGATGTTTGGTAATTATCGAATTACACAAGGGGTATATAAGTTCAGCTTGCAGGAAGTCATTCGCAAGGATTTTGTGATCAAGGATGGAAGTACGATTACTTTCAATGGTGCGCCTTTGGATGCTAATATGGACATACAAGCTTCGTATACGGTAAATTCTGCCTCGTTGAATGACTTGATACCCGACGCTTCAGCTATTATACAACAGCCTAATGTGCGGGTAAATTGTATTATGAATTTGAGTGGGATGCTGGTACACCCGACTATAAAATTGGGTATTGATCTTCCCAATGAAAGAGATGAGGTGCAGACATTGGTACGCAACTATATCAGTACGGAAGAACAAATGAATATGCAAATTCTTTATTTGTTGGGTATCGGCAAGTTTTATACAGAAGATGCCCGGAATAACAATCAGAATTCTAATGTGATGTCATCGGTACTCTCTTCTACCCTTTCCGGTCAGCTGAATAACGCACTATCACAAGTTTTTGAAACAAACAACTGGAACATTGGAACAAATTTGAGTACAGGTGATAAAGGTTGGACAGATATGGAAGTGGAAGGCATCTTGTCCGGCCAACTATTGAATAACAGACTGTTGATTAATGGAAACTTCGGTTATCGGGATAATCCGATGGCAAATACCAACTTTGTGGGAGACTTTGAAGCGGAATGGCTGATTAACCGTTCAGGCGATATTCGTTTGAAAGCCTACAATGAAACGAATGACCGCTATTATACAAAAACGAACCTGACCACGCAAGGTGTGGGTATTATGTACAAAAAAGATTTCAATAAATGGAGCGACCTGTTCTTTTGGAATAAGTGGAAGTTACGCAATAAACGGAAACAGGAAGAAAAGACCAAACAAAAGACAGATAGTATCATCGAAAATGACAGTACAGCAAAGTCTGTATTGAAAAGGCAACGCGATACACACTGATAAATTGTCATTTTCTCTGAAATTTCGTAGTGTAAAACAAGATAAAACATTTCTGAGAACAACCTTGTAGCAAATACTCGTAGATTCTTTTTTGATTTATATTTGCTTCATTATAAATCAAAAAAAGACTTATTTTATGAAAACAGGTAATCGAAACATCTACAAAGTTTTAATCATTTTTGCTTTATTGTTTTCCTTCTATGGATGCTCATCAGACGAAGATGAGCCACAAGAAAGCCAACTCCCGACTTTTAAATCATTTCAAGGTACATTTAGTCCGATAAGTGGTAATGGAGAATATGTAGATGGTGTATGGCATAGCGAGGTGACATGCTCTGCTACTATATTAGATAATGGTGGGGCTCCCATTATTGAATACGGCTTTTGTTGGGTAAAAAATGCGACAGACACTCCTTCCACAGAAAATGGGGAAAAAATTATAGTGGGAACCGATGACTTTACAGGAAACTATAATGCAAAATTATTGGTCGAGTTGTATAAAAATTATAGTGTACGAGCTTATGCCATTAATTCATTGGGAGTAAGTTATGATGATATGAAGCTTGCCCGTGGTGGATCGATAAGTCCAAGATAAAGTAGTTCGGTTTATTGAATAGATTTCTATTTTGAAAAATAGGAATCTATTCAATAAATATAAATGGTGCCCACTTATTAGGTTCATTTGGATATTTGTTTTTCATATTGCGTTGAGCCATAACGAATGCATTTTGTTTATTTATCCCCTCTTGCCAATAGCGATAAAAATCTACCATCAATTCTTTAGTTTCTTTATCTGATATATTCTGAAAAGAAATAATCGACGATTTTACTCCAGCTTGACGAAAAGCACGTTGTAGACTGAAGTTACCTTTCCCATAGCGGACATCCCCCTTACCTGTGTCACAACCTGATAGCACAACCAACTCTGTACCAGACAAATTCATTGACGCAATCTCATATGCAGTGAGAATCCCGTCATTTATTCCCAAAGGCTGCAAGCCATTCCAAGTAGAGTTGGCACCGGAAAATGCAAGTCCTGTATGTAATAAATGATTCTTATGTCCACTAAATCCATCTAATTGAAGGAGAACGCTTTGAATTTTAGGATTATATAAGATATAAAAACCATGAGTCGAGATATGTATGACCGCAGAATTTAACGATTGACCGGATAATTTCCTGAATGAAGTTTCTGTTGCGTCTTTACCCATATATTTGTGAATATTCCATTGGTTTGAGAGAAGTTTTTCTATACTTTCAATTTCGTCAACTGTTCCTTGTAAATATTGGAATCCTTGTAGTGCTGTTTGGAAAAATGGTGTATAGTTAAACTCAGCTCCTCCAAAAAAGAATATATCCTTTTGAGAAACAGAAGTGACATGTGTCCGTTCTGATTTAATACGAGGAATATCATTACTGGAGAATAAATAGTGAAAGTTATAATTATCAATAATATATTCATTTTCATTATGAATAGATGCAAATGAAAGATAGCTCAACGTTTCTTCTGAAGAAATATATAGATGTGTACACTCTCCTATTAGTTCTTTGATCGGAATCCAAATATTGTTATATAGCATTTTGTCTTTTGCAGTCATTAATACTGTTTCAGGCGGTAACTCTATTAGATGAGGAGATTTGTTTTTAGTAAACACAATGGCTGCATGGCCATTATTTACCACATTGTAAGGCAAACTAAAAATCTCTATTACCGCTTCGTTAGAATCCAGTGAAGCGGCAATTTCATTCCAAGGTTTTATTTCTGGAAATTGAGGTGATACTCTTTTTTTTACATAACTGATTAATGCTTTTTCCTGTTCCCGACGTATAACCTGATTCTGTAGCCATTTAATCCTGTTTTCGGGAGATTGTAGCTTAAATGAATTTCTGTCCAAAGCAATTGAATCTATAAACGATTGCATCTTTAAAATGGATATACTGTCACTGTCGGCCAAATAACGATGATATTGAAAAGATGGTTTTGCAAATAGCTCTTTCATTAGTAGAATGTTTTCATATAGAAAAGGTATCATTCCTTCAAGATTGTGGTTTTCATAGGCGAAAGTTTGCATCTCCTCAAAATAAGGTTTCATTATTTCGCAAAGTTCGTATTGCTCAGATGGTAGCAGGAAAGAAAAGTCATCACCTATTGTCTTTTTTATTAACCGTTCAATCAGTCTATATATTTTTAATGCATATAAAGGCTTTTGACTGTTTACACAAGTTCGTGCAGCTTCCCGATACATAGAAAAATATTCAGGCAGTTTTTGTTCATATAAGATATCTTTGACCGAAACCGGATAATACATGCTTTTAGCGATTCGCAGGCATTCACCTAGAGTGGCAAGAGATAAAGAAGGTAACAGACATGCATTTTCCAACCGTCTATGTAGAATCCGCCGTTCATGATCGGCAAGAGTCCCCCATGATGTTTTTCTCTGAGCCTTATTGATTTCTTTTATAATTCGTTCAGTTTGGCCCGTCTCCCAATAATATCGGGTAATGGCATTCAGATGTTCCAATCGTGGAAACTCCAATTGCTCATAAATGGAATGAATCTTATTTCGGGAATCTCCTTCACGTAAACAGTTGCATATGGTATATCCGGCAATTGTCAAAGTAGATGCCTCTGAAGTCATATAAATTAGGGATAGATCCAGATATTGGTCTCCTCTACTTGTCAATAGGTCTAAAAGGAATATGTTAAGATCCAGATTTTCTTCATATAACGTGAAGTCATCTTTACTTTCAGGGGTTTTATTGCTCAATACTTGCGAAAGTATTTTACTTGCTTTGATGCCTGCAATTCTGCTTTCTTCATACATGCCTAATTCACGGCAGTATCGGGCTATAGAATATAGCTCGTGTGCATATTGGGCACTGTCACGTACTTGTTCCAGCTTCTGGAAATATTCCACTCCTTTATCAAACGAATGTTCGCTTATTTGGGCATACACATTATTGGTGATACATAAAAATAGAATACTTCCGAATAATAACAGTATTTCTTTTCTTAGAACCATTTCTTTTCTTTTAAGAGCTGCTCTATAAAAGTCGTTTTTTTCACATATATTCCATTGTTATTTTTTATTTTCTCAACCCATTGCAATGCCTTATTCCTGTCGTTTGTTTTCATATAGCAGCAAAGCAACAGCCATTCGGCTTCTTCCTTATATTGAGTATCAGTCAAGGATAGTAATAATGGAATAGCTTCCTGCTCTTTTTTTTGCTCCATGAAGGCTATACTTATATAGAGTTGCGTAGATACAGGAAAAGCATCAAGCAAATCAGAAAGATTCTTTTTCTGATATAATTCAGCAATAACTTTGTATTGTTGTTTTTCATAGGCATTTATAATTTGCTGGTTATATAAAGCTACTTCATCAGCCAATCCTTCTCCACGTGCCCGCTCAATAATAGGGATTTCATAGTATGAATCGTAGATTTCTTGAAGAGAGTAACGATATGAATTGCTCGTATATAAACCGACACCTACAAGCACAAATACAACACAAGCTACAGCTACCCACGGACGAATATGAAACCCTTTAGATGCTTCCATTGCTGTCCTGGCTTCTTTTTCCGCACGAATCAATTCTCCTTCAATTAGTAGCATACGAAGTTTGACTTGCTGTTTCAGCTTATTATCAGTTTCAAGTTTTTGACTAAAATCCAGTCGTTCGGCGGGAGACAATTCATTATTAATGAATTGGTCTATTTGTTGTTCAAGTTGTTGTTTATCCATTATCTTGTTTTTTTATTATCCTAATATGATACCGGCAGATTCCAGCCTTTTCTTTAATTCAAATGATAACCTGCGCAGACAGGAACTTTTCTTATTTTTGGCCACTTGCTCTGTTTTATAATTCATATACTGAGCTATATCTTCCATTTTCCGATGCTCCCGGTAATAAAGAGTAAGAACCTTATTACAATCCGTATCAGCTTCTTCCAGTAACTTTGATACAATATTTTGTGCTTCGTTCCATTCTTCTACAGGATATTGTTGCGCACTCCATTCAGATGCTAAAGTCTGAAGCATACTCATCTTCTTCTGCTCCTGGTTCAGATACTTGAATATGTGATGCTTCCCTATTTCAAATAGATATGTTTTTAAAGATATGTTCCGTTCTGTATATTTTCCATTTCTGATATTCTGATACATGGCAGTAAAACTTTCCTGATATATATCCATTGCTGTATCTTCATCTACAAAATAATATTTTGTAGCGAACTGAATAAAAGGATGTTTATATAGTTCATACAAGGTTTCTATCTCTTTATTCATCTCCCTTGGATGACTTTTCTTTCCTATGTAACTGAATATTTTCATAATTATTTTCTTTGTCCTATATAAAAAGGAACCGTTTCATCAGAACACTCCATATAAGGTATTTGTAATCGAAGATTTGAGTGCTTTAGAGAAAGCGTGTCTTTTAAAAGTTTTTGAAAAAAAGCCTTTATTGTACATGAAAATTTCATCTTTTTTATCTGTTGACAAAAAACATAAGTTAACTTGCCAACATACATAGAACGTTGTTTGTCATAGTATTCATAGTTTGTAAACTCTGGTAAACAAGCGCTGAATACTGCAATAGTAGCCAATCCTTTTTGTTTTTTCAGTCGCAAACTTAATTCTTGATGTTTGCCAGGTAACGGTACATATCCTTCCGGCGCAAAGATAGCAGTCGTTCCTCGGATATATTCTTTATAGTCTCCAAGATATTCTTTTCCATCCCGGTTTGCAGTACCACTATGACAGGCATCCAATGTAACAGTTACTCTTCCCGCTTCACCTGCTTTTCGACGAAGTTTGTCAAGCCATATACCTAACTCATCATCTCGCAAATGGTTTTCTCCTTCATATTGTTGTGGAATATACTTATATTTTGCATCATATAATACTAAACTTTCGTCTAATCCATCTTCTTCGTCTCCATTGTCATCCATCATTTGTTGCCCGTGACAAGAGAAATGTAAAAAGATTGCGTCTCCCGGTTCTGTATCATTATAGAGTTTTATCAATGCATTTGAGATATTTGCTTTGGTAGCTTGTTCGTCAGACAAAATGGCAATATGGGCAGGCTGAAATTCTTTTAATGATAAAATCTCCAAAATATATTTTTTATCATTGTCAGCATGAATGCTTTCCCATCCGCTATTTAGAGGATAGTTGGCTATTGCAACGATGAGTGCTCTATTGGTTTGTGCAGACATATAAATATTTATCAGGCACCCAATTAGGATAAAAAAGTATTTTATAAAATTCCATTTGTTCATGATGCCGGCAAAAGTAAATCATTTTTTTCAATTCTCCCCTGTTACTTTTTCATTTTTTCAATAATAAAGAGAAAAAACAACCTTGTTCTGGAGTAATAGTAGGTGAAGATAGAACCTAAAATCGTATTCAATAGAAAAAAATATCTATCATATCTATCATGATTTCCGGTAATTTATTGGATTTCAAATTAATAGGCATGATGGACAAGTCATAAAAAAGGTATCTATCATCATTGCGCCATCAAAAATAGGGTATCTATCATACCATAAATCCCTGAAATAAGGGCTGATTCACCATAAAAAGGCACACTTTTGTTGCAATGAAGCAGATAAATCCATCTATTCATGCCTGAATTATCCTATTAGGATAACGGAACATCTTGAGCCCGCATATGTGGGCTCTATATCCCACGTATGCGGGATGTGCGGCACACACTTGTGGGCTATATAGCACACAGATGTGGGATATAAAAATATCTTCGCCCTAAATGGATTATTAAGGTATCAAATACTGATTATCATGCAAATAAACTTGCATTCACCTACCATTTAATGCTTGATTTTCCTATAGGATACAGTAAAACAGCCTGGGATAGGTATGATAGATGCATTGTTTTAATGGTAAAATCATGATAGATACCTTTTTTAGAACTTATCTATCATGATTATCTATCTAATAAACAGTGAATTATGAGAAACAATGAAAGTATGATAGATATTTTTTTTCACTATGTAAAAGATGGAAATGTTTTTGGCAATTCAATATGATTACGTGTACCAAGTAATTTTTTTCATTCTCCTCTGTTACCTTTTCCCTTTTTCTTGTATAAAGAGAAAAAAGCAAACCTTGTTTTGGCAGGGTGCGTAATTAATAGTTGTGATGATGTTCCAAAACAAGGTTCGTTGATTTTCGTCAACAACCTTGTTTCGGATAGTGCACAACTGTTATTTAACTTATTTTTGTCCAACATAAGTACATAAAACATGAATGATAAACTAAGTATATCTTATCATACAGCAAAAAGAATTTTATTGGAGCTATTGGAAAATAATGATTTTTCAACGGATGAAGATATTTTGAAGATTTTAGGTTCGGTGGTACAAAAAGAGATTAATAATGAAACAAACAATGATAAGGAAGAAATGAGCCGGATTATTATAGACAAGAACGGGCATATATTTTTGCCTGACTACTCTCCTATGGAAGTAAAGATGCCATATCTGCCGAAAACCGTATTTCTTTTTTTCTTAATACATAAAGAAGGTGTCGAATTTAAAAGTATGTACAACTATATGTATGAATTGTATGAAATCTATCAAATAGTAGCGTTAGAGAAAAATACGGAGGCCGGCAAGATAAGGCGTAGTCTTGAAAATTTGGTGGAACCTGTCAATAATAGAATCTACGAAACATGCTCCATCATCCGTCGAAGTCTTGCGAACGTAGTTCCTGAATCATTGATGGAAATATATTGTATTACGGGGAGACGAGGGGAAAAGCATCAGATCAATGTCGACCGCTCATTAATAAAAGTGGAGAATGGAAAACTAAAAGAGATGTTTGATATGAAAAATGATTTATAATGAGGAATAAACTAAATGTTACACTAAAAAAAATAACAATGAAAACATTGGATAAACTGTTTGTAAAAGGCAAAATCAGCCATAAGAAAGCAACCCTTCTTTTAGGAGTAGTTTGCGGTACTTTATTAGTATCTTCCTGTGGTGGAAGCATGATCAAGAAAGAAAAAGGAAATGATTGGACAGTAATGAAACTTAAAGGTCAAGTAAAAAAAATGACAGAAAAGAAATCGTCCTTTGATATTTCTTCACTTTATACCTTTAATGAAAAAGGTTATTTTAATGAGAAGGGACAAATTTCAACTTGGCCCGCTAATAAAACTGTAATAACAGAACGGTATGAATATGATGCTGATGGCAAACTCTCTTGCATTAGTTTTTTTAGTAATATGTCAGGTGATTTGCAGAGTAAACAGATCTACAAAGATGGTTTACTTACAGAAGAGCAGAAGTATGCTGCCGATTATCCAGAGAGTAAACTTAGTAGCACAAAATATTATGCTTATGACAAAAAAGGTTTACTTTCTAAAAGTTGGACAGATCAAAATGAACAGAATCGTGCAGAATATGAATGTGACCGGGCGGGAAATATTATAAAGCTCATTGGTTATTCGATGGATAAGGTATATGAAACTTGTAAGACGGGCTATGAATACGATAATCACGGAAATATAACAAAACATGAGATATATTATCGGGAAAGGAAAGATGATCCGGGAGAAAAAGATGGTATGCTTGATTATGTTGAAGAATATAAATACGATGATAATAGCCGTTTATTGGAACGGAACAATATCATTTATCGATATAATAGCGGAAAAAAAGAAAATGAAATCAGTCAAAAACAATCTTATACATATAAGTATGATGAACAAGATAATGTAGTAGAAATGTCATGCCTGACGTATGGCTATAGGGACGGAAAAGAACAGGAACCCGGTTCTCCGGCAATTACTACTTACATATATACTTATGATAAACATGGAAACTGGACTTCACGGGAGACACAATATAACGGAAGAAAACAAGATATGGTATCCCGTACGTATACGTATTATGGAGAAGCTGAGCCTAAATTTACAATGGAAGATTTGGTCGGTGCATGGGACTATTATTCCGAACCTACGAACAAAATTGAAATGGTGTTCAAAAGGGACGGAACACTGATTGACTATATTGATTTTCATTCCACAGGAACTTATAAATTCAATCCGGAAGGTACAGTAATAACAATGCAATTTACATATGATGATGGAGAAGAATCACAGACTTCCAAGCCTATGGATTTTCAGATTCAAGAATATACCGGAGATCGATTGATACTAAAAAGTGGTGAAACTCTTCTTTATTATGACAGAAAAACAAAAAGCGAAAATTATAATGGTAAATACTAACAATTTAACAACTATAGTGATGAAAACAACAAAAAATTATTTGATTTTCGGAGTGTTAACCTTATGCTCCTTGTTCTTTTTGGCAGGATGTGATTCTGATGGAAAACTGCGTGAAAGTTTGAATGAATATGTTAATATGAATCATAGTCAGTTCTTTCTTACCGGAAAGTTTGTCTTCGACGAAAATGTTACAGATATGAATCTTGGTAAAATTACTATTGATATGTTAAGCAGCCTACGGGATGAAGGACTTATCACATATACAGTTTTGGAAAGTCAAGGTTCAATTCATGAAGTTGATGTAAAATTAACAGAGGAAGGGATGAAATATGCAGAAAAAGCAGAAGGAAATGTATATTCAGTACGTTTACATACAGAGAAAGTCGATAAGATATTGGAAAAAGAATTCAATGAAGACACAGGTACAGGAATATGCTATTACTCTACCGTATATGATAAAGTTACTCCTTTTGGAAAAATCATGATGGGAACTAAATCCGGCGATGTATCCCAGAAGAAAATTGATAGAAGAGTAAAGAAGATTGATGGAGTATGGCAAGCTGAATGGCCGTCTTGGAAAGCACCGAAAGAGAAAAAGTAAATATATAGAATAATATGAAGAAAATATTCTTTTTATTTTTGATGATAGCTACCTTGTTGAAAGTACAAGCACAGGGAAGCTCTCCTGTAGGGGTATATGAAGGAAAAGATAAAGTGTTAGGAATGACTCGCTTAGGATATCTTGAGATAAATCTTGATGAGCCTTTGGTACCAGACTTTTCACAACAATTCATAAAAGGGCAGAATCATAAGTTTATGCTTCTGCCTGATAATTACCAAAAAAAGCCTTCTACTCATTTTAAAGGACAAAAGGCTACAGGGTTTATAAAATTTCAGAATAGAATGTTACTTGTCAATTCCGAGGTTTGTAAATTAAGTAATCCTTCTGAAGGTGATAACTGTTGGACATTAGACTGGGAAAACGAAATGGGACAAAAAGGAAAATGTACTTTATATGCTCCTACTGACTCTACGTTGCTTTTTATTGGACTAGGTTCATTTGATAAGTCAATAGGCCCTGACAGTTTACTGTTTGCCCTCAACAAAGAAGAGAGTTCGGTAGCCGGTAAAAGGTCATATCTCACCCGCAAACCTCGTCCTCAAAAAGAGGAAGAATCCGGTAATCCCTCTAATTCTCCTGAGGCTTCTGATTCTTCCAGGCCATCTTCCCAAATACCCGATAATGTACCTGAAGTATTACGGAAGTATAAACCTTCCGTGCCGACAACTATAAAAGTTCCAGCTACCAATTCGGGCTATATTAAAGGCACATGGGTAGGAAAACTTACCGATGGAAGCGTTATTTCCATCACATTGAATTCTGCTGCCAAAAGCATCAGCTATTATGGACATAAATACTATGGACTTGTTAAAACGGATGGGCCGACTTTCATAGAGGAAGGGGTAGTTGCTGTTCAGAAAATAGGAGATGCTATGTATGGACTATACACTCGTCCGTTAAGTACAGATGTATCTGATATTCATTATTCCATTGTGGCTGGTTATCTGAAAGATATACTGTTTTTCCCGACTTCTGCTACTCCGGCAAAAAATGTTATGGGTCGTCCGGCACCTATGCCGGTGTCGATATACTGTATGCCGCCATTGCCGCATTTTATTCCGATGTGTTCAACGGGAAAAGAAGTGAAAAATTTCCCTCTAAACTTTTATCAGAAGGGATATTATAAAAACAGAGAAGGGGAAGCTGTATTATGTTATGGAATCATATTTACTTCCTTTAATATGGGAAGCCGTACAGATGAAGATATTATTCTGGAAGCCTATCCTGACATACATGGTGTTGATAAAAAGAATGTCAGAATAAAATATAAGTGTGGCAGAACGGATAATGTTTATACGGCGGTCTTGGTATATAATCATCAAAAAACAGAATATAAGGTTACTCAAGTGAAGATGGTAAAATCAGAAAGTAAATACCCCGATGCAAATGACTGTTATTTACAGAATGGTATCATTGGATGCGTGGGACTTTTGGAAGTAGTGATAGAATATAAACGATAATATAAAAATATATAGACATGAAACGTATTAATAAATTCTTGCAGTTACAATTCTGTATGCTGTTGTTGTTACTGACAGTTTTACCTGAGTTTAATTTACTCAGTGCACTTTTGGGTTTTAATTTTGACATTCCTAAATTCTGTTGTAAAGTACTTGGACTTGTTGGTGGAGGTATGGCTTTTTATTATTTTTATAAAGAGGCACAATCGAAATCTCAGCAACTTCCTACTTCTTTCTTAGCCACTGCCATAAGCGGTATGGCTCTTGTCCTGCTAGCCATGATTCCGGGAGTACCTTCTTGGTTGGATTATATTGCACTTATAGCTTTGTTTGTTGCAATTTACCTTTGCAGGAATAGCCTAGGTGTTGAGTGGAAAAATAGAGGATCGCAAGGAGCCTATTTTATATTATTGGCCATTTTGCTACATGTATATAATGGTATTGGTGACACAATGATAACCGGTGTTGCAGCTCTAATCGGTTTAATAATCTACTGGATGGGGCTTGGGCGAATTAGGACAGCTTTGGATTCTATAGGTGAGCAAGGAGTATCCAAATTGAAAATAGCCGTTATATTGGGACTGGTAGGAGTAATTATCGGATGGATTCCATTAATTGGTGGTATCATAGGCGGTATTCTTGCTATATTGGCTTTCGTGTTTGAATTTATGGGATATGGACTATTAAAAAGCTCAAATGCCATCGGTAACGAAGGACAGATAGGTGCAGGAAAGTTGCGTACAAGTATGATTATTCTTTTAATAGCCACTGTTATCGGTTTTATTCCCGGATTAGGAATAGTCGAAAAATCACTCTCATTAGTCTCTTTATGGTTTGTATTTCAAGGTTGGAACCAAATTTTATTGGGTATGGAAATGAAATCGGGAAGAGCGGAAGTCGAGCTTCAAGAAAGTTAAACTATAATATATAATAAGGGTCAAATAAACGATGACATCATCCGCCAGGAATCATGTCATCGTTTATCTTATATATGATGTAACTATTACTACTTCAGAATATTATCATCACAAGTCATTAACCAAGTATCTGTCCGTCAGCCGATATCTTCACATCCTTTTCGCTGTTTTCTATATCTATCAAGTAGTATGTGTCACCTGTTGCTTCTTCCACATATTCAGCGTCGTCATCATCAACTTGGCCGGGGTATGTGGTATTAATCGTATTTTTTACAGCTTGCGGCAGTGCATCATACGGAATATCCGTTTCCGTCATCTGCCACTTCCCATCTTGAGTGAACCATGCAGACGTTTCGTATCCATCATAGAAATCCGCTACATAATATCCTGACTTGCTCTCCCATTTCACATTGGCCGCGTTCGGATATTTGGATGAAAAGGCATTTTGCAATTCAGCAGGAACAGCTATGGAATCATCGTCATTATTATCACAGCTTTGCAAGCTCCATGCAGCACCTAACGCTAATATAAGTGTATAAATTTTCAGTTTCATCATTGTCTGAATTTTGAGGGTTTAGTTATCAATATCAATCAAGTTGAATTTCAAGTCAAACTTCAATTCCGTACGATTGAAAAGTTTTACTTCATACTCCTTTTTATCGCGTTCTATTTTCAGAACCTTTACGTCAGGATAGTTGGTCGTTACATATTGCCGGATAGCCGTGGGGATCGTTGCTGTGGGAACGACCGTATGTTTGCAGTCTATTTCCGTCCACTCTCCCTTCTTGTCAAATTCTACTTTATTACCATTCGTGAAAATCACTTCATAACTTTTATAGAAGAATTCACTCTCCATCTTTGCCAAAGCCACTTTGCTGTCAGCAAAATGCTGTTTGATAAACTGCTGTGCCGCTTGTGGCATTTGAGTAACCTGAATGGGCTTGTCATCATCTGCACGTGCCACAGTTTGCAAAGTAAATAAGCATACTAATAAGAATACTAACTTTTTCATAATCGTTGTTTTTTTAATTGGTTTTACTATTATCATTTAATTTATACTGCAAAGATGAGAGCAGAATCTGAAAAGATTTGGGAATTTTGAGAAATTTCGCAAAAAAAATCATCGAAAATTATAGTGACGCTATACCGTCGTCATGGCGTCACTATGTTTATGGGATACCGTCACTATCCCATGAAGATAGCGTCACTATAATTTCACCACAGAATTAGATTCTTTATAATTCTTTTAGTAGCAATTAATAAACACATCACTTATTTTTGCAGCCATAGATTTGGCAATATTCATATTAAATAACCATAAGAACTTTTGTATGACTATGAGAACAAATTATCTCTTATTATTAGCTATTCTACTGGGACTGATTCCCATGAACTACACACGCGCAAATGATTCGATTTCTAAAAGCGTGGTATTGTACACACCTTACACAAAAATCTCCGTATCACCCGGAGCATCAATTGATTACAGCATTGACCTTATTAACAACACTGACGAATTGACGAATGCAACCCTTTCCGTCAGCGGGCTAGGCAGCAGTTGGAAACATGAAATGAAATCCGGTGGATGGAGTCTGAGTCAGTTATCCGTGCTTCCTAAAGAAAAAAAGACTTTTAATTTAAAAGTCGAAGTTCCATTGAAAGTAAATAAAGGAAATTACCACTTCGTTGTGTATGCCGGAGAAACGAAACTTCCATTGGACATTGTTGTTGCCCAGAAAGGTACTTATCAGACGGAGTTTACTACCGACCAGCCTAATATGCAGGGAAACTCCAAATCCACTTTTACTTTTAGCGCTACTTTGAAGAACCAAACGGCCGATCAGCAATTATATGCATTGATGGCTAATGCGCCAAGAGGATGGAATGTTATTTTTAAACCCAATTACAAACAAGCCACTTCAGCTCAGGTAGAAGCAAACAGCACTCAAAACGTAAGTATAGATGTTACTCCGCCTGCCAATGTCGAAGCCGGCAGTTATAAGATTCCGGTACGTGCGGCCACGGGGACTACTTCGGCAGAATTAGAATTGGAAGTCGTTGTTACCGGCTCTTATCAAATGGAGCTGACTACTCCACGTGGACTGTTAAGTACAGACGTTACAGCCGGTGATGTGAAGAAAATAGAGTTGGAAGTCAAGAATACAGGATCTTCATTGCTGAAAGATATCCAATTATCCGCCAATAAGCCGGCAGACTGGGAAGTGACCTTCGAACCTTCCAAGATTGATGCGTTAAAAGCCGGAGAAACATCAACTGTGACGGCTACATTGAAAGCTTCTAAAAAAGCACTTCCCGGCGATTATGTGACTACCATGATGGCCAAGACCCCTGAAGTAAACGCGGATGCGCAATTCAGGATAGCTGTAAAGACTCCAATGATATGGGGATGGGTAGGTGTACTTATTATTATTGCTACCATAGGTGTTGTCTACTATCTGTTCCGTAAATATGGAAGGAGGTAAATATGGGCGAACAAGTGATCGTACTTACCGATTTAACCAAACAATATGGTAACTTTACTGCTGTAGATCATATTCGCCTGAATATTCAGAAAGGAGAAATTTTCGGATTATTAGGCCCGAACGGTGCCGGAAAATCAACGACTATATTAATGATGTTGGGATTGACGGAACCCACATCGGGAACGGTCGAAATTTGTGGAATAAATTCCACTACACATCCTATCGAGGTGAAAAGGAAAATCGGGTATCTTCCCGAAGATGTAGGATTCTATGATGATATGACAGGCCCGGAAAATCTGATCTATACAGCCCGGTTGAATGGTATTCCTGATGGGGAAGCAAAAGAAAAAGCAATGGAGTTGATGAAGCGTGTAGGCCTTGAAGACCAGTTGAAGAAAAAGACCGGAAAATATTCCCGGGGAATGAGACAGCGTCTGGGGCTTGCCGACGTACTAATAAAGAATCCGGAAATTATTATTTTGGACGAACCGACTTCAGGTATTGACCATGCGGGTGTTCAGGAGTTTATCGAATTGATTCATTGGTTAAGCAAAAAAGAGGGCTTGACTGTGCTGTTTTCGTCCCATCATTTGGATCAGGTACAGAAAGTTTGTGACCGGGTGGGGTTGTTCAGTAGCGGCAAATTACTGGCTTTGATTGATATGGCAGAACTGAAAGAAAAGAAACAGGAATTGTCTGATATTTATAACCATTATTTTGAGGAAGGAGGAGAAAGACATGAATAAAGTCAATCATCCTTTTTGGGTTATCGTCAACAAAGAAATTGCCGATCATGTCAAGAGTTGGCGTTTCATTATCTTGATTGGTATTATAGCACTCACTTGTATGGGGTCGTTATATACGGCGCTCACCAATATAGGTGCAGCCATAAAACCTAATGATCCGGACGGTTCATTCCTATTCCTGAAGTTATTCACGGCATCGGACGGGACTCTTCCCTCTTTTGTGTTGTTTATCAACTTCCTGGGGCCATTGTTGGGAATTGCTTTAGGTTTTGATGCTGTTAATTCCGAGCAGAATAAGGGAACATTAAGCCGTATGCTCTCCCAGCCTATTCATCGTGATTGTATTATTAATGCCAAGTTCGTGGCTGCTTTAATAGTCATTGGTATCATGCTGTTTGTACTGGGCTTTTTAGTAATGGGATTCGGACTGGTTGCCATTGGTATTCCTCCTACGGCAGAAGAATTCTGGAGAATTGTTTTCTTCATTATAACAAGCATTTTCTATGTTGCCTTCTGGTTGAATCTGGCTATTCTGTTTTCACTTCGTTTTCGTCAGGCTGCTACTTCAGCACTGGCATCGGTAGCCGTATGGCTATTTTTCAGCATATTCTATACGATGATTGTGAATTTGGTGGCAAAAGGGCTGAGTCCGTCGGAAATGGCATCGCCTTATCAGATAATCAGTTATCAGAAGTTTATTCTTGGTTTGATGCGTCTGGCACCGAGCGAACTGTTTAATGAAGCTACTACGACATTGTTGATGCCTTCTGTCAGAAGTCTCGGCCCACTGACTATGGAACAGGTACAGGGAGCTATTCCAAGTCCTCTACCTTTAGGACAAAGCCTTTTGGTCGTTTGGCCGCAACTGACCGGATTGATTGCAGCGACTGTTATCTGTTTTGCAATTTCGTATAGTATGTTTATGAGAAGGGAAATCCGTTCCCGATAACTATCGTACAATTTAATTCTAATGAAATTCCCCTTGTTTAAATCACGCTTATCTGCAATATGATTTAAATAAGGGGATTCTTTTATGGAGAGAATCAAGTCCTATTTAGAAATCTCAAAGCAATGTTCTCCCTGTTCGTAGTAA
Organism: Bacteroides congonensis; assembly: GCF_900130125.1. Classification (GTDB taxonomy): domain Bacteria; phylum Bacteroidota; class Bacteroidia; order Bacteroidales; family Bacteroidaceae; genus Bacteroides; species Bacteroides congonensis. The sequence continues at coordinate 360,725 of NZ_FQXY01000009.1, read as the reverse complement.
TACCGTAGGGTAAGATGCTGCAAGCGACAGATGGATTCGGCTATTGCCAATCCCAATCCGGTAGAACCTTCCTTCTTGGCACCTTGATAGAAACGCTCAAAGATATGTTCCTTGTCCAACGGATGCTCTACTCCTGTATTCCGGAAAGTTATATTGTTTTTAGTCACAACTATTCGGATATGTCCCCTATCTACATTATGCACAAAAGCATTCTTTAGAAGATTTGTCAGTAAAGCCACCGCCAGGGATTCATTCATTGTAACATTGAAAATATCTTGTTCTTCAATGCAAGTTTCTATATTGCGATAGTTATACACTTCTTTATAGTCTTGCAAGTACTGTTTGAGAAGTATATTAAATTCCAACTGTTTAGCATCGGTAAACTGACCATTATCTATCTTAGTAAGTAATAGCAGGGATTTATTCAGTTTGGTAATGTACTCCAAGGTCTGATGTGTTTTTATCAATTCTTCCAGTTGCTTTTCTGATAATGAATCATCTTCCATCAGCATTTCCAATCGGTTGCGGCAGATGGCAAGCGGAGTCTGTATCTCATGCGAAGCATTCCCTATAAACTGTTTTTGCTGTTCAAACATCTGTTCTGTACGTTCTACATAACGGGTAGCGGCATCATTCAATTTCCTAAATTCTGTAATTTGGGTATTATTGTTCAACGGTTCATTTTTTTTCCCGGTTTGATAATTGTCCAACCAATGAAGAAGTACATACAGCGGGCGCATGTTCCGATAGAATACCCACACCGAAATTATAATAATACAGAATAGTAAAGCCACATACAGAAAAATAATCCATACCTGAATAGCATCTTTCAAATCATCTTTTTCGATACTGGGAGTAGAGACTGTCAGTTCATGGTATCGTCCTTCATCATCCTGAAAGATTGTGGTAAGAATGCGTGCCGGTTCGGTTTCTCCTTTTTCTTCAATATATACCATGGAGTCCTTGTACTGAATATCTTCCTGACTTTCCGCATATTCCTTACTTACTTCCGTCATATAATACTGATTGTTGGAACCGTTAGTCTTGGAGGGTAGTTCCTCGCCTGCCAACGCACGGATAATAATTGTTTCCGAATAGTCTTCCAAGGCATCATCCACTTCATCATTCACTTCGTCAATCATCGTGACATAAAAGAAAACAGCCCAGACAGTCAAGATAAGAGTCAGAGCAAGAGTGATACGGAGAATGATGTAATATATTAATTTCATGGATGATAGTCTCTTTTTATTCAACAATCAATTTATATCCGAATCCGTAGACTGCTTTTATTTCAAGGGTTGCGCCCGAATCTTTGAGCTTTTTGCGTAGATTCTTGATTTGGGCATATATGAAGTCGAAATTATCTACCTGATCAATATGATCTCCCCACACAGATTCGGCCAATGTATTTTTATTGATTAATCTTCCGGGACGGTTAATGAAGTATAGCAGAATATCATATTCCTTTCTGTTCAATTCCAGTTCGCGGTCATTAACGAATACACGGAATTTATCCGGTTCTATCCGGACATTTCCCTGACGAATATCAATCTCTCCATCCTGTTGATGACGACGGATCACGCTTTTTATCCGGGCATTCAGTTCCACCAAATGAAATGGTTTCGGTAAGTAATCATCCGCTCCGAGCTCAAGCCCCAAGACTTTATCTTCTAAAGAATCCTTTGCAGAAATGATAATCACGTTTTCCCGTTTATGGAGAGCTTTCAATCGTTCGAGAAGGTCAAGCCCGCTTCCATCCGGCAGCATAATATCCAGCAAGATACAATCATAGTCGTAATCCTCAATTTTACGTAACGCTGAATTGAAGTCGCCCGCTGTTTCCACAACATAACGTTCTTTTTCAAGTGAACATTGGATCAGTTCCCTTAACGACGGCTCGTCTTCTACAATCAATATCTTCATTGTTCTTTCTCCTTTCTTTATAAATGCATTACAAAGAAAAGGGATATTTCTGAAATAAAACTGAAATGGGCATAAAAAAAGTCGGAAACCATTACTGATTCCCGACTTTTGATTCTATCAGATTTACTTTCTATAAGCTTAATAAGAACGTGCGAATACTACACGGCAAGCAGAAGGTTTACCTGTAACCATACATTTACCCGGTTCCTTGTCACCCGGAACAAAGGAGTCGAACGGGATACAACGGATAGTAGCTTTTGTATCTTCTTTAATCTTTTCTTCTGTTTCGGTAGTTCCGTCCCAGTGAGCAAGAATAAATCCGCCTTCTTCGATTTTTTCTTTGAATTCGTCGTAGGTATCTACTGTCGTAATCTTGGAGTTACGATAGTCTAATGCTTTCTTGTAGATATTTGCCTGCATTTCTTCAAGCAAGTTCTGAACGTATGTCTCGATACCGTCGCACGTAATAGTTTCTTTTTCCAGCGTATCGCGGCGCATCACTTCCATCGTATTGTTCTCGAGGTCACGGCCACCCATTACCAAACGAACAGGAACACCCTTCAATTCATAATCCGCAAATTTGAAGCCCGGACGCTTATTGTCTGCATTATCATATTTCACTGAGATGCCCAATGCTTTCAATTTAGCGACAATACCTTCTACTTTAGCGTCAATCTGTTTCAGTTGGTCATCGTTCTTATAGATAGGAACGATGACTACCTGAATCGGAGCCAAATGCGGCGGTAATACCAAACCGTTATCGTCAGAGTGAGTCATAATCAATGCACCCATCAAACGAGTGGAAACACCCCATGAAGTAGCCCAAACATACTCCAACTTGTTTTCTTTATTAACAAACTGAACGTCGAATGCTTTTGCGAAGTTCTGTCCCAAGAAGTGGGAAGTACCACTTTGCAATGCTTTTCCATCCTGCATCATCGCTTCGATTGTGTAAGTATCAAGTGCGCCGGCAAAACGTTCGTTAGCTGATTTTACACCTTTTACTACCGGAACGGCCATATATTTTTCAGCAAAGTCACCATACACATTCAACATTCTGATAGCTTCTTCTTCCGCTTCTTCACGGGTAGCGTGAGCGGTATGTCCTTCCTGCCACAAGAATTCAGCAGTACGCAGGAACAAACGGGTACGCATCTCCCAACGGAAAACGTTCGCCCATTGATTGCAAAGGATGGGCAGGTCACGGTATGACTGAATCCAGTTCTTATAAGTGTTCCAAATGATCGTTTCCGATGTCGGACGGATAATTAATTCTTCTTCTAATTTAGCAGCAGGGTCTACTACTACGCCCGAACCATCTTCCGCATTTTTCAGACGATAGTGTGTTACTACGGCACACTCTTTTGCGAAGCCTTCCACATGCTCTGCTTCGCGGCTCAGGAATGATTTCGGGATTAATAACGGGAAATATGCGTTTACGTGTCCTGTCTCTTTGAACATGTCATCCAGTTGACGTTGCATTTTCTCCCAAATAGCGTATCCGTAAGGCTTAATCACCATACATCCGCGTACGGCAGACTGCTCTGCCAAATCAGCTTTTACCACCAAATCGTTGTACCACTGTGAGTAGTTTTCACTACGTTTGGTAAGGTCTTTCAGTTCTTTTGCCATTATATTCTTCTATTTAAATTTTTTCGGGTGTTAAAACAGGGTGCAAAAATACGAAAAATGAGCGAACTGCGCTCATTCTTCATACATTATTTTCTTTATATCTCAACTGTATATTATAATAAACAAAAAATCAGACAGTATGCATAAGTTAACTGCCTGATTTTCAAACGAGCGGTAAACGAGGCTCGAACTCGCGACCCCCAGCTTGGGAAGCTAGTGCTCTCTAAAGCCTTCAAAGCCTTCGGCTTCGCAGGCAACCAACTGAGCTATAACCGCTTATAATAGTTATCTTTAATAACAGATTTCCTTATAGAATCTATGGTTGAACTCTTGGTTGAACTTCTAAGTTAAATCCAAGAATGGTTAATAATTAAATTAATAATCTCTTTGCGGACTTCATCCACGCTGCAAAGGTAATGAATTATACTTATAATGCAACTATTCAACCCTTCATAGACAGGGGGATTATATTAATATATTCTGCAATAAAAGGTAGTATTAGTAATGCTATGGTAATTATCTACATTCAATAATAGCTTAATCACCTATTCCTTGTTTACAGCCTTACAAACTTTGGAATAGTGGTATTTAAATATGCCTGCCCTGCAATATTTAAAACTTCGCTCCTTGTATTATGTTCTTCCCCTGCTTCTTAGTACCTTTACTGTAGATAAATCAATTACCAACCTATTTATTGCTACACAAATATGCAAGTAACACCAAAGAGGAATAACACAATTCATTATTTACCACAAGAGATTAAAGAAACCAAACTCACAGAAGTAACATACTTACCTATTACAAGGGAAATGTTAGAACAACTATTCTCAAATTCAGCTAAGAAGGATAAGCATAAATTAGTTAAGAAGAGAAGGAGGTAATTAATAAGGCAGCAAGTGAATGTTACTTCAATGCTGCCTTTCGTCTTTATTGAAGATTCTTGTTATACCTTCTTACAGTAGAAGGTAGTCCATTGGTTATTATCATCTTCGTCCCATTGCCATTGGAATTCTGTATCAGTCAGTTTAACGACCTTGATAGTATAAGATTCTCCACCATTTACATACTTGGCATTAATAACCTTATTCTTTGCGTCATAGGTATAAGTCGAATGGTCAGATTTAGTTGCTCCTGCTTCATCTGTAAAATAGAAGTTAGAAGCTGTTACCACAAGGTATGGATAACCATCCCATTCTTCTGTTTCACCTTCGTAATTTGTCTTTTCAATCTTCCACTTGCCTATGAAATTGGCAGCATCACCACTCTTGTCGTCATCATCATCACCACAAGCTACAAAGTTCACACTCATAATAATGGCTACTAAAGCCATACCAATAAATCTTAATGTCTTCATTATCATAATCTATTAGATTCAATACTCATTTCTTCTTATAAGTAATTTCTGTACCATACTCATTCTTGGCTGTCATAGTATTGCCATTAATGTTGATAGTGTATTTGTCGGTATCATCATCGTCATAGTTTATTATTAATGTACTGGATTTACTATCATAGATGTAAGTAAACTGATATGTGTATGATTCACTATCATCGTCATAAAATAAATGCTCTTCTCCGCTTCCGTCATTTCGGAAGGTCCACCTTAAATGTTCGCCTTCATCATCGTTCTGCCATACTCCAACCAATGGATTAGACGGGTCATCATCGTCATCATCACCACAAGCGGTAAAGTTCAAACACAACACAACCATTAACAAGGTCGTTCCAATAAATCTCAATGTTCTCATAATTGATATAAATTTAATCTTGCCAACCTGTTCCCTATAGTTGGCTACTACATACAAGAAGCGTGGGAACTATTGAATATTACTATCATGAGGCTCTGGACTGCCCACTACTTAATAATAAACAATAGCCCACGCCAGAAGAATATATAGTTCATCCCTTAAGATGAATATATAACACTGACGTGAGCGTTCTTGCCTATTATCCTAAGTAGTTGAAATTGTCCAGATTTCATGATAGGATAATATATCAAACGCTCTTCGTTAACTATGTCCTTTCAGAACTATCTCCATAGAAGTCTGAAATTGCTACAAAGTTACTAAAAGCTGTTTAATTTGCAAGAACTATTGTTTATTAAATGTTGAGAGCTGTCTCTACTCAATAATTCAAGGTTGGTATGAAACTTGCCAAATCCCCATATAAGTAGAAATTCTGAACTTCCATACCAACACAATTTTAGAAGCTAAGACAATCATAAGTATTAAGTAATTCCTCTTGCCTTAATCCCAAGTATCTCTTAGTAATTGACACACTGGAATGATTGAATAGCTCCATGAGCTTGACAAGTGCAAGCTCTGAATTATCACTGTTCATATTATAGACCTGTCTGCCAAAGGTCTTCCTAAGAGAATGGCAACTGAAATTGCCTATATGCAACCTGTACTTCTTCTTAATCTCCTTCAACATGACATTAATTCTTTGAACTGTGTAGACTGTCCCCTTCTGACTTATCAATACAGGCGCATTTATGCCAACTGGATTTATATGCTCATAACAATCTCTGATATGGTGCTGTAGCTGCATATTAATCCTAATTGTCCTTTGCTTCCCTGTTTTAATCTCTGTAATGGTAAACTCTTCTGCATCTAATATCTGATTCCACCTCAAAGCAAGAATATCAGAAATTCTTAAACCTGTGAAGCAACCTAAAGCAATAAGAAGTGACATCTTATAATTACTATCCCTTGCCAATTTTCTTATTAAGTTCATTGCTTCGCTCCATTGCAGATAATCTGCTGTTGTACTTGAATATTTAAGTGACATAACGTTCTGATTTATAGTGAAACTAATATAAGTGAATATTAATTTTAAACTGGAATATCTAACTTGCTGATTATTAGCTAAACATTCACTAATAGAAGAAGTGAATATTATAAAGCAAGGACACTAAGTAAATAATGTCCTTACTTCATTCAACCTATATAAAAGGTAGGTGAGCTTCATCCAACACGCCACTATCAACTATCCGTTGACAAAGTTCGTGTGATGCCTGATTCCTAAGGTCTGTACCATAGTCCTTACTACCAACCATGCGAATAATCTCCACAATGGTCTTTATTAATTCCTGCTGTAGTGTACGGTGATAACACCTTGTACTCTCTGCAAACCTTTGGGGATTCCAACTATAATCGTTCAAGGCTCTTTCAAGTTCTTGCGCTGCCTTGTATTCGCGACTGCCTTCTATTACCATATTTATAATATTTAAGAGGTTTATAAATAGCAAGAGTACCTATATAATAGTATATAGATACCCTTATTAGTACTTCATGTACTACCTCAACATAATAATTTGAAATATTGATATATAGTCCAAATAATCATGAAGAAGAATACAATAGGTGAAACTGCACATGCAATAAAGAACATAATAGTCCAAAATATAACAGCGAATAATGCTACTAACATAAATCTTTAATTATTAATTAAGTAATGAATAAATTAAGGGACACCCTTATTATATGGATGTCCCCTATTAAATACTGTATAATACCACTAACTAAGAAACCATTGGTATTTGTCATCACCGTGTAAAGCGGAACATATACCCGTTGCAAGTTCTGTAGCATTATAGGCTCTATCCAAGAATGAATCTATATAGCTACTCTTATTTGCACCTGTGAGTAAGTTGTAGAACTTCCACATGGACAAGTCATTTCCCAAGCTGCCAAAGTTCTCGTCATTGATATACGCTTTAGCCACATTGTTAACCTGTGTATCAGTAAGTAGCATTCTTGGTATATCCTTTTGATAGCCTTGCGGTAATGACTGATAAAGTCTCATTCTGCCTAATAGTTGGCAGAACTGATGCTCTGTCATACTGGTATTGCCTAAAGACTGCATCAAATGTATGTGCTTGGCTGCATCGTATTTGTGGAACATCTCCAATACCGCTTGATATAAATCCCTTGTATTGGTAACTTCCAAGCAACTAAGATAACCGTCTGTAGATACACATAGATTTGTGCAAACCTTACAAGTAAAGCCAATAAACACTTTAAAGCGTTCCGCACCTTTCTTTGAATAAAGATTGGTATGGTTATAAGCTCTGACACCGCCAATAGCAAGTGTTAGCCTGTTACCATGTACTGTCTCATAGATAGTAGGAACTTCAATAACAAAAGCGCACCTCTCGTAGTAGATAGTCTTGTCACTCTCTAATAACTGATTGGCGGGCTTATGAATTGCTTCGGGAATCCTGCCTTTGATTACATGAGAAATACGAATATCTGGCGATTCAATTTGTTCACCGCTAAAGAGTGTATTGGTTGCATCCTGTACCGCTTCGATAAAAGCCACATGAGATAATGTAGCTTCGTTATCTTTGGCAAATACAGGGATAATGCAATCATTCCTTAGATGTTCCAAACTGGCTTCAATCGTATTGGCTTCAATAAATAACGGGCGTTTCTGCTTAATAACAGGCTCTTCAATTATTACCGCTTCTTCTGCATATTCACCAAAGTTTCTACTAATTCTCTGCACTGGCATAATCTGTAATGTTGATTCCATAATCTGATAAATTATTAAGTTAATATGATTAGTAAATACTGCATTTGAGGACAAAATGAGGGCTTAACATGAAGTACTATTCATTCACTTATCTTTGTGCATCTTTATATGTAGACATATACAAATCGTTGATAAGTCCGCATATTTCAGAAATTCAAAGCGTTTGTGGGCTGAATAGCGATTCATGTTATCCTTTCATTTCTCCTAATGATTCGGTATGGGGTGTTAGGCGTAACATGAGCGGCTTGTGTATGATATATATGTACTTATACGCTTACTGACAAATCAAATATTTCACTCTATCACTGCGTAAAGTCTAAATAGAAACACGACCTAAATCTAAAGGGCGGGGGTATGATTTTAGATACTACCAAATTTGGGTTTGGGCATATAATATAAATAAATCTCATTAAAAGGTAGTACACTAATACATCTTTATATTGTCAGATTCAAATAGATTGGCTACATTTGCATAAACTCATAATTATATGAATTATGGAATATATAAATGAATTTCACAAGCAATGGATAGAGCGTACCCGCCAATCAATAATCTCTTGGAGCAAGCAGCCTGTATCACCGGAAGAAGTAAGGAAGCAACAGGAGAAGTTGAACCAACAGAGAGCTATAAGGGAAGGCAAATTAAAGAACTGATAGAATTTGCCAACGCCAACAACTTATGGATTGACTTGTCACCCCTCAATATAACCTACATGGATAAGGGCGGTGAGAATGAAGTGTTCCATGACGGTAAATCGTCTGTTATCAAACTGAACAACTTTGAGTATGCAGGAGATGATTTGGAGAACTTCTTCATTCGCATTAACGCACACAATAAGTTCTTTAGTAATGTACCCTATCAGATGATTGGCTTCTCTTATAACAGCCGCCAAGAGTTCAGTGCAGTTCTCACACAACCTTACATATTGGCAGAACGGGAAGCAACAGAAGATGAAATTGTTGAATACATGGAAGCGCTTGGCTTTGAAATGGATTATATAGACGAGTTCCATAACGACCAATATGAAGTGTTTGATGCTGTTCCCAACAATGTGCTGTACGGTATTGACAAGGACTTGTATTTTATTGATACTCAAATCAGACTAAAGAAGTAATTTAGATATATGTGTAGAGGGATAAAATCCCCAACCTTATAATATAAATCTCATTAAAAGGTAGTATTCTTATCAAATGCTGTCTCTATCATTATTAATTTGACTTCATAAGCATATAACGTTCATATACCATAGGTGGTGGGGAAATTCATCTCATTATTAATTATATAATATAAGATGTATTTTCCCCTGTTTCCCATTAATCAGACTTCAGAAGCGTATTATGTGCATATAATATCAGTATGGCTACCTTCCGCCAATAAATAATCAGTAGAAATGTCTATTAATATACTGGCTGTCTGATAATGGGGAAATTATGTGCCTTATTAATTATATAATATAGCACTATTTATCCCCTCTATTCGTCTTTACTGGAGTTCAGAGTTATATTGGGTAGTTCACAGCATCCCCGTTCTCTTGCACTTGACTTCTTCTGCCCTTTAAAGTCATTCTCAAGTAAAATTCCGTCAGTGTGGAGAACTAATTTGTTTCCATTATAAGAAACGAGCTTGCTAAGCAATTCACTGATGTACTTGTCATAAGTCTTTCTATCCATTCTTAAAGTCTTGATTATATTAGCTTTAGTAAGTTCTATATTGCCATATTTGGATAGTAATATAAGTTGGATAAATAAACCCTTAGCCTCAACACTCAATTCTACGTTAACAAATTCTCTGGATAATGTTATACATTTAAGTTCCATAGGTGGGATATGATACACATTACGTTTACTCTTGTATGCAAATCCATTATTTGCATAGTACGGTTTAATATCTAAGAACTCTCTGAATTTATTATTGAATCCATTTACAGACTTGTCGCCAGTCAAACTCTTTAGTTCATCCAATGTAATTCTAACATTGTACCAATCATCTCTACATAATGATAAACAGTAAAACCTGTAAAGATAGGCAGGCTTGAACAAGTTAGTCATTGAGTAGTTGATTGTAGCATTGCTTCTGCACGAAGCTAAAAATCTTGTCTTCATATCTTTATTGTATTTAATATTAATAATTTGTTATTGGTAGAGCCTACCTGTCACATAGGCTCTCTGTTTGATTGGAGTTAGGCTTCCAGTGCTTCTTTAAGCATTACTTGGAAGTCATCCTCTTCTTTGACCTGTTTCAGTCTCTCTTCATTCAGATTCAGAGCCTTCAATTTATCCAATGCTTCAAATGCCTGCTCCTCACCATTTATCTTAGCGTAACTGTTAAAGCCTTTAATGAAGTATCGCTTTGTGAGGAAGGAGACTGTGAGGTGGGCGGCTTTACAAAGTGTAATGAATTTATTTCCCCTCTCAATTTCAATTGTCGTACCTTTAGGCAGCTTGTACTCTTCACCCTTCAATACCTTGTCAAGAGCTTTCTCTGATATGCTCTTCCTTGTATAAACCAAACCTGCCGTTGTAGGATTGAATCCCTCTTTGATAAGTTCTGCCATATTCTTGAACAATGCTTCTTCTGATGTCAGAGCGGCTACTGTCAGTCTGTCTTTCTTGTCCCAGTTACCAACAGTGTTGATGTTTACCAGATATTCTCCTATATTCTTAACTTCTTTGACAAATACATTAGGAATGACTATGCCGCCCTTGATTGCGTTTAACTTGGCAAATGCAGTACCTCTGTGCTGTCCGTCCAGAATCACATAGTAGCCTTCTGCTTCCTCTGCACTTAACTCTCTGCCGTTGATGTCCGTTACAGTATATCCTGCTTCTATCAATGCTTTGGCTTCCGCTACAATGATTGGGTAGGCTTCTTCATACTTGCCATTGTCAATAATGGCGATGAACTCATCCACTTTCTTAGAGTTGATAACCCTGTTATTCTTAACCAAAGCTATCTTCTTTGACACTTCCTTACCGTCCTTAGCCAGTCTGAACGTGATTACATCATCATTCAAAGCTACGGTAGATGCCAGCTTCTTGCTTTCAACCTGTGCAATCTCCTGTTGCAATTGGGCTATAATTTCCCGTTGGGCATTGATGATAGTGTCATTCATTCTCTTGTTGATTAAGCTCTTTAAGTCTCTCTCTTCTTTAGCAAGACGCTTCTTTAAATCTTTGGTGCACATGGTTGTTATTGTTTTAATGTTAGATACTGTGTTTACGTTCTCTGTTGCTTTGGTTAATTCTGCTGTCATATTCTTTAAGTTTTAAATGGTTAATAATTATTGCAACCTCCGGTTAAGTGTGCACCCTTAACGTTTGATTGCGGTGCAAAACTACTGCTATCCTAACTGCTGTCTTATAAAGAATAAGCTCTGATTTCAGCTCTATTCTTTAGGAACTTGTCTTGTCAGTTATTCAATGCTCTCGTTTGACATTGCAAAGGTGAGGAATAGTCGGAAGGTGTGTTATAAAGAATAGAAGGCGATTTTGTGTGCATTCTTTAGATATAAGAATATCAATGAATTAGCTAATTTAAAGACATAAAAATAACTACCACGTGATTACATGGTAGTCTGTAAGGATTGGTGGATTATTAATTACCAGAGATGTTCTGTAGACTGATTATTGGGTGAGAAATTGTAGTCTTCTGTCTGTTTGGTCTTCCATTGCGGTTTATAGCCTTGTTTCACCAAATAGGCTATTGCTGCATTGGTGTAGTTCTCATCATTATTGAAACTGCCTGTTTCAAATAATAATTCCATGTAGCCTAAAGTCATGCGTATCTGTTCACTCTTGGTCTTTAATGCGGAATATCTTTGTAACAGGTGGAATGTACCGTACATGATTAGATTATGGGCTGCATTATTGGCTTTCCTACCCTTCTTCTGTGAATATACTTCCTTCAATTCCTGTTGGGCTTCTTCCAAACTATTTACTCCTAAATAGATGTGAAGGTAGTTATCCAATAAATCAGTCAGCCAATAGCAAGAGTTATCAAGAGTAATCTTCTTAACTCCGTTATCAATGGTTATAGGACTGAATACCCTTAGCTCCTTCTTCTTGGAAGGTGAGTATCTCTTGGTATTCAGCAACTCATATAGCTTTAGCATTTCTGGACGGACTTGTTCCAGATAAGGCAGTGTGTTCTCTGATATGGTAACTTCTGTGTAAAGTTCACCATTCTTATACTTCTCATATATGGCAGCTACAACAAGCATACTTATTCCAATTACTCCGTCGTTGTCAGTTTCACCATGCTTCTGTAATAAATCAATCAGCCGTTCCAATAAATTATCACTTGGCAGAGTGATAAGTATATTGTGTTCTGAATCTATAATGAAGCTACTTGGATTAAACGCCTTACTGGTAGAAGTGGGTTTGGGAGCATACCGTTTATAATCAAATACTCCGTTATCTACTGCGATAGTATTTAGAAATGAATAGTCTGTCATGTAGTTCTTACAAACATCTTCACTGATTCCGTTGGGATATTCATGGTAGTAAGTAGCTGACAGTTCATTCTCAAACATGGCACGCTTATAGCCAAAGTATTCCATGAGTATGGGTTCTATCTTCTTTAATTCTGGAATTGGTAGTATGTAATCTCTCATATCGCTTCATAATGTTGGCGCTGTAAAGTTAACAAGAATAATCCCACCTGCAATAATTACAAGTGGGATTAATTGAATGTACTATAATAAGTTCTTCATTGCATCATCTATCTGTTCGTTATCGAAACTATCAAGGTATACTTGTGTTGTTGCTAAATCAGAATGTCCTAGCGCTTCACTTATTAATGCAATATTTACTCCTGATTTCTTCAATACAGTCGCAAACGAGTGACGAGCTACATAAGTAGTTAAGTTAATATCAAGTCCTGATTGTGTAGCTATTAATTTAAGATTACTGTTAACCTTACTTAATATCTTATGGATTCTATTCTGTTTCTGCAATGCTGTCTTATGTACTTCTACATTTAGAATGGGAAATAAATATCCATGACTATTAGGGGCATACCGTTCAATAATTCTTAAAGCTGCATCAGATAATCCCAACTTAATAAGTTTACCTGTCTTCTGCCGTATATAATGTAACCTCTTGCCGTCAACAATGTTCTTACTTGTTAAATTGGCAATATCAGTAAAATTGATTCCACCACATAAATAACTAAACATGAATATATCCTTACTTAATTGTACGTATTGTCGCTTACCAACAGAAGATATATCGGCTGTCAGCTTCATTATATCAGCTTTGGCTATAGCCCTCTTCTCTGTGCTGACATCAAATTTACCAATCTTGTATTCATTGAAAGGATAGTCTGATTTACGTGCATATTTATTCTCAATAGCCTTATTATATGTACTACGTAAAGTACGTAACATCAAACTCATAGTTGTCTCTTTGTTACCTTTAGAACGTAACCATTTCTCATAATTACAAAGCCATGAAGGGTTAATTGCGCTGAATGGAATATCTAAATTACCTTTAGTGAAGGTATAAAGAGAATTATATGAAGATTTATAAATGAGTCTATTGCCACATTTACTCTCATCTGCATATTGTTTTATTAAATCCTGATAGAACTCACCAACTGTCTTATGTTTAACTGTCTTATCTGTATCATTGAGAAGAAGCATATTGGCGGTATACTCCCTGTCATCTGATTTTAATTCTAACATTCGTTGCTGAAGTTCTGCCTGCTTATTGAGGATTATCTTCTGAATGTATTCTCTATTTGGGCAACTAGGTTTAAGCCTATTTCTAGTAAAGTCCCAATACTTAACAGGAATAGAAATTCCCAAACTCTGATACTTCTTCTTACCATCCTTACAGATACGTAACATTAATGGTACTTCTCCATTTGCAAGCGTCTTCCACTTACAACATACGACGTTAATGGTTGCATTCATGACAAATTTTGGTTGAACTCTTGGTTGAACTTTAGTCAGTTCAACCACCGTTTAACGTCTTATTCTATAAACAAAAATCAGGTAGCCATCCTAAGATAACTACCTGATTATCAGTGGAGCGGTAAACGAGGCTCGAACTCGCGACCCCCAGCTTGGGAAGCTAGTGCTCTACCAACTGAGCTATTACCGCATTGTTACGTTTCTCTGCAAAAAGCTTTCTGAAACGGTGATGCAAAGGTAAACATAATTTTTATATCTCAAATAAAATCTTTGAAATTTTAATGCAGGAAAAAGTATCTTTCATATTTGTTTTGCTGATGAAATAATCTCTGTGCCTTGTGAAATGAACAAACCTGTCTTTTTATCTGTTAGAATAGCTCAAAATAGATATAACCTAACCAGTATGAAAAAAAATAAGTTACTTTTTGTACTATTGACTTTGTGTTTTTCCATTATTCGGGTAGATGCACAGACACCATTAAGTTTCGAAGAATCGTTGCGTCTTCTTAATCAGGGAAATCAGAGCCTGAAGATTGCTGACAAAGAAATTGAGATAGCCAAGGCAGAACGTGACAAACTGAATGCTTTTTGGTATCCCAGTCTTCAGTCTACGGGAGCATTTGTACATATGTCCGAGAAGATTGAAGTAAAACAACCGTTATCGCAGTTTACAGACCCGGCTAAAGACTTTGTACATTCCATTATCCCGGATGACCAAATTATTTCATCCATATTGGATAAGATAGGAGCAAATACGCTTGTTTTTCCTTTGACCCCGAGAAACCTGACTACTGTCGATTTATCTGCGGAATGGGTGCTGTTTTCCGGTGGTAAGCGTTTTCGTGCTACTAATATAGGTCGGACAATGGTAGACCTGGCTCGGGAAAACCGGGCACAAGTATCCGCCGGGCAACAGAATTTATTGGCCGAGAGCTATTATGGATTACGATTGGCGCAACAAATCGTGACTGTTCGCGAAGAAACCTACAACGGACTGAAGAAGCATTATGAGAATGCCTTGAAACTTGAAGCAGCCGGAATGATTGACAAGGCAGGACGACTTTTTGCGCAAGTGAATATGGATGAAGCAAAGCGCGCGTTGGAAGCCGCACGTAAGGAAGAAACCGTAGTGCAAAGCGCACTCAAAGTTTTATTGAATAAAAAGGATACTGATGAGAATATCATTCCCACCTCTCCCCTTTTCATGAATGATACCATCCCGCCCAAGATGCTTTTTGACCTCTCCGTGAATAGTGGAAACTATGTGCTCAACCAACTGCAATTGCAGCAGCATATTGCCAAACAAGAGGTGCGGATTGCTCAAAGCGGTTATCTGCCGAATATAGCTCTTTTCGGAAAACAAACCCTATATTCGCATGGCATTCAGAGCAATCTATTGCCACGTACCATGATAGGAATTGGCTTTACGTGGAATCTCTTTGACGGGTTAGACCGTGAGAAGAAAGTACGGCAGTCCAAACTGACAGAGCAGACGTTGGCCTTGGGACAGATGAAAGCCCGCGACGAGCTTGCTGTCGGAGTGGACAAGCTTTATACGCAACTACAAAAAGCGCAGGACAATGTAAAAGCCCTGAACGCTACGATTGCTTTAAGCGAAGAGCTTGTACGGATTCGGAAGAAATCTTTCACAGAAGGGATGGCGACCTCTACCGAAGTTATTGATGCTGAAACCATGCTTGCTAATGTAAAAGTGGCTCGCCTGGCAGCATATTATGAATATGATGTGGCACTGATGAATTTACTTTCACTTTGTGGCACACCGGAACAATTTGCAAACTATCAACCTAAACCGTAACAAACAATGAAACTAGCCAGTAGAACCCTATCATGGGCTTTTGTGATTATAATGTTGGCTGTGGGTATCTTCACAGCCCTTGGAATCATATTGATGCATAAACAACCGATGGTGCTTCAAGGACAAGCAGAAGCAACAGAAATCCGTATCAGCGGAAAACTTCCCGGACGGATAGATACATTTTTCGTTCAGGAAGGTGACTGGGTGCGCCAAGGCGATACACTTGTCGTCATCAATAGCCCTGAGGTGCATGCCAAATATCAGCAAGTGAATGCTTTGGAACAGGTTGCCGTGCAACAAAACAAGAAAATAGATGCAGGAACCCGCCGTCAGATTGTAGCTACCGCATTGCAACTATGGAACAAAACAAAAAGTGACCTCGGTCTCGCTGAAACGACTTATAACCGTATTCTTACCTTATATAAAGATAGCGTGGTCACTTCGCAGAGAAAAGATGAAGTGGAAGCGATGTACAAAGCGGCTGTCGCTGCCGAGCGTGCAGCCTATGAACAATACCAGATGGCTGTAGACGGCGCACAGCAGGAAGATAAAGCGTCTGCCGCCAGTATGGTAGATGCCGCCCGAAGTACAGTAGACGAAGTCTCCGCTTTATTGGTCGATGCCCGGCTGACAGCCCCCGAAGACGGGCAAATAGCGACCATCTTTCCAAAACGCGGAGAGTTAGTCGCTCCGGGAACTCCAATTATGAATCTGGTAGTGATGGATGATGTACATGTCGTGCTCAATGTGCGCGAAGACCTGATGCCACAATTCAGGATGGGAGAAACATTTGTCGCAGACGTACCTGCCATCGGCAAAAAGAATATTGAATTTAAAATCTATTATATTAGTCCACTGGGCAGCTTTGCTACTTGGAAGTCGACAAAACAGACCGGAAGCTATGACTTGCGTACTTTCGAGATTCACGCCCGTCCCACTCAAAAGGTGGACGATTTGCGCCCCGGTATGTCTGTGTTATTGACACTTGATTAATGAATGTAGCAAAATCAATCATAGAATGGATTCATCACACAGATATTCACCTTTTCGTTCCGTACTGCTCAGGGAGTGGCGGCGAATGACTTCACGGCGTCTTTATTTCGGTGTCTGTATCATTTTGCCGTTGTTTACCCTCTTCTTTATGGCTACAATCTTCGGCAACGGGCAGATGGAGAATATTCCTGTCGGCATTGTCGATCAGGATAATACCGCCACTTCCCGGGCTATCGCCCGGAATATCTCTGCCGTGCCTACTTTTAAAGTGACGAAGCATTATATAAATGAAGCGGCTGCCCGCGAAGCCGTGCAAAGGAAAGAAATATACGGCTATCTTTCCATTCCCCCGAAATTTGAGCAGGATGCCACCACCGGAAAAAATGCTACCCTCTCCTACTATTATCATTACGCTTTGCTATCGGTAGGCGGTGAGCTGATGGCAGCTTTTGAAACATCATTGGTCCCCGTGTCCCTTTCGCCTATTGTGATGGAAGCCGTATCTTTGGGAGTGGAACAACAGCAGATTACCACATTCCTACTGCCTGTACAAGCCAGCAATCATCCGATATACAATCCCAGCCTGGATTATTCGGTTTATCTGAGCCAGCCTTTTTTCTTTGTCCTGTTTCAGGTCTTGATTCTGCTGACTACCGTATATGCAGCCGGCATTGAAATCAAATTCCGCACGGCGGCCGACTGGCTGGCTACCGCCAAGGGCAATATGGTGACCGCCATTTTGGGTAAATTGCTCCCCTATACCATTATATATATACTGATAGGATGGTTTGCCAATTATGTCATGTTCGGTATCCTGCACATTCCTTTTCAAGGGAGTTGGTGGTTTATGAATATGATAACTGCGCTCTTTGTTGTCGCGACGCAGGCGCTCGGGTTATTTTTATTTTCCTTGTTTCCGGCGGTATCACTGGTTATCAGCGTCGTTTCCATGGTCGGTTCTTTAGGGGCTACCTTGTCCGGAGTTACTTTTCCGGTTCCCAATATGTATCCGCTGGTGAGAGATGCTTCTTATCTTTTTCCTGTCCGTCATTTTACGGAAATAATGCAAACGATACTTTATGCGGGTGGCGGGTTCGTCCATCTTTGGCAGTCGGCAGTGATACTATGTATTTTCCCGCTGCTGGCCTTGTCGCTGCTTCCCCATTTAAAACGAGCTATAGAAAGTCATAAATATGAAAACATTAAATAGAATCCAGCAATTATCGTTCATTATCCGCCGGGAGTTTCTCGCCATAAGCACTAGTTATGCCGTTCTGTTAGTGCTGATGGGCGGAATCTTCATGTATGGGTTACTCTATAATTATATGTATGCCCCCAATATTGTAACAGATGTGCCTGTTGCCGTAGTGGATAATTCGCATAGTGAACTAAGCCGTAATTTCATCCGTTGGCTGGATGCCACCCCGCAGGCGGAAATATACAATCAGGCAATAGATTATCACGAAGCCAAAGAATGGATGAAAGAGGGTAAGGTGCAAGGAATAGTCTATCTGCCCCATGATTTTGAAGAACGGGTATTTCGTGGGGAAGAATCCGTATTCTCCCTATATGCGACGACCGACGCGTTTTTGTATTTTGAAGCATTGCAAGGAGCCTCTTCGCGTGTCATGTTGGCAATTAATGACAAATACCGACCGGATGGAGCAGTGTTTCTTCCACCGCAGGGATTATTGGCGGTAGCTATGGCAAAACCGGTGAACGTAGCAGGGACTGCACTCTATAATTATACGGAAGGATATGGTTCCTATCTGATTCCGGCAGTTATGATGATTATTATTTTCCAGACTTTGCTGATGGTTATCGGCATGGTGACCGGAGACGAACATACCAATCGGGAAATTCGTGCCTATACGCCTTTCGGACAGGGATGGGGAGTCGCAATTCGCATTGTGGCAGGAAAAACGTCCGTATATTGTACTCTGTATGCTGTTTTTTCTTTCTTTTTGCTAGGCTTGCTTCCCTACTTTTTCAGTATCCCTAATATCGGAAACGGATTGTATATTATATTATTGCTGATTCCTTATCTGATGGCAACTTCTTTTCTGGGACTGGCAGCTTCCCGATATTTTACAGATTCAGAAGCTCCGTTACTCATGATTGCCTTTTTTTCAGTCGGATTGATTTTCCTTTCCGGAGTTTCTTATCCGATGGAATTGATGCCTTGGTACTGGAAAGCCGCACATTATATTCTTCCCGCCGCACCGGGCACACTTGCCTTTGTAAAACTGAATTCTATGGGAGCCGATATGGCGGATATAAAACCGGAATACCTAACCCTGTGGATTCAGGTTATCATTTATTTCATATTAAGTGTATGGGTATATAAAAAGAAATTGGATATAAAGCCTGATTGATTAAATTAACCAAACAAACAAAATGCGAATTATGTATATATATGGAAGAATATTTCTCAGATAAGTCAAGTTCTTTAAGTAAATAATCAACTTTGGAAATAAAAAACTTTCCAAATGAAATTTTTTAAAAAGAATATCTCCTGTTTCTTTGTTTCTTTCATTGGTTTTGTATAATTTCGTTGACTGTTATCACTAGAAGTAGTATAAAACAAATACTAACATGAAATACATTATCTATATTCTCTTCTTTTTTCCTGTTTGGGTCACTGCACAAACATACAAATATATAGGGACTGAAGATGGATTGAGCAACCGGAGAATATTCAGTATCCAAAAAGACGATCAGGGATATATGTGGTTTCTTACCGATGAAGGTATGGATCGCTATAACGGTAAGGACATAAAGCATTACAAACTAAATAAGGATGACAGTACGCTTGAAGCTCCCATCCATTTGGGGTGGATATATACCAAGCCTCATATAGGGACATGGGTCATTGGCAAGCAGGGACGGATTTTCCAATATGAATTAAAGTATGACGACTTTAAAATGGTGTACAAGTTGCCGAATAGCCTGGAAACGATTAGTTATGGCTATATGGACAACAATGATAATATATGGTTATGCCGTAAGCATTCCATATTGCTTTATAATGTCGGAGACGCCCGGATAGTCCAATTCCCCAATATACTGCATAGCAATATAACAGCAATAACACAAGTGGACGAGCACCATTTCTTTATAGCGACAGAAACGGGAATCCGATATGCCAGGCTGGAAAACGGTGAACTGGAAATTATTCCTGTTGAAACGCTTGACTATTTTCATGCGCAAGTGAACGAACTGTATTACCATCAAGCATTAAAAAGATTGTTTATCGGTTCATTTGAGAGAGGAATGTTCGTATATGATATGAATAGCCGGGAAATAATAAAACCCGAAGCCGATCTAAGTGATGTAAATATAACTTGTATCTTTCCATTGGACGAGTCGCAGCTATTAATATCGACAGAAGGAATGGGGGTATATAAGATCGACATAAACACTTGTAAGCTGGAACATTACATTGTGGCAAACTATCAAAGTTATAATGAAATGAATGGTAATAATATCAATGATATCTTTGTTGATGAAGAAGAGCGGATATGGCTTGCCAATTACCCGACCGGCATTACGATAATAGATTATCGATATGAAAATTACCATTGGTTGAAGCATGCCATGGGGAATAAACAGTCATTAATCAATGATCAGGTACATGCCGTGATTGAAGACAGTGAGGGCGATTTATGGTTTGGCACCAGTAACGGCATCAGTCTTTATAATTCAACAACAGGGCAGTGGCATTCATTCCTGAGCTCTTTTAACGAACAATTGAAAGATAAAAATCATATCTTTATTACTTTGTGCGAAGTATCTCCCGGCATTATCTGGGCAGGTGGCTACACTTCGGGTATTTATAAAATAAACAAGCATACATTATCTGTCGAATACTTCTCCCCTTACCTGCTCACTTCTATCAATATGCGTCCGGACAAATATATTCGTGATATGATAAAGGACTCGAAAGGTAACATATGGTCGGGCGGATATTATAACTTGAAATGTTTTGATCTGGAAACCAAAAAGGTGCGTTTGTATCCCGGAGTGAGTTCTATCACTTCTATTGTGGAGCATGACAAGGAACATATGTGGATTGGCACGGCTACCGGATTGTATTTGTTGAATAGAAATTCCGGCCAATACCAGTATATTGAAGCAGAGATGGGAGCGGCTTATATCAATTCGCTTTATCAGGCTGACAACGGCTCGTTATATATAGGAACAAATGGCTCAGGAGTGTTTGTGTACAATATACAGAACCATACTCTTGAACACTACTATACGGATAATTCGGCATTAGTCTCCAACCGGATATTCACGATATTGCCGGAAGTGGACGGACGTATCATGATGAGTACGGAGAATGGGGTCACATGTTTCTTCACCAAAGAAAAGAACTTTCATAACTGGACTAGAGGAGAAGGATTACTACCTGCTTATTTTAATGCCTCTTCGGGTACATTACGCAAAAATAGAAGTTTTGTTTTCGGTAGTACGGACGGGGTTATCGAAATTCCTGAAAATGCCAGGTTCCCCCGTTATAAGTTTTCAAAGATGATATTCAGCGACTTTCATATTTCTTATCTACCTGTCTATCCGGATAGTGAGGACTCCCCTTTGCAGGAATGTATAAACGACACAGAAGTGTTGAAGTTGAAATATAATCAAAATACTTTCTCCCTCAATGTTTCCACTGTCAATTACGATTCTCCGGGAAATGCGCTTTATTCCTGGAAGTTAGAAGGATTCTATGAGAAATGGACACAGCCGGGAACAACAAATCTGATTCGTTTCACCAATCTGCCGCCAGGAAAATATACGCTTCGTGTGCGTGCCGTATCCAGAGAGGAACATGATGTTGTCTTTGAGGAGCGTGCGATGAAGATCATTATCACGCAGCCTTTCTGGTCTAGTTGGTGGGCTATCTTGTGCTATGTCTTGTTTATAATATGGGGAATCTCTTTCATTATACGTACGATGAACCTGAGAAAACAAAAGAAAATATCAGATGAAAAAACGCAATTTTTTATCAATACAGCCCATGACATACGTACTCCGCTGACTTTGATAAAGGCGCCTTTGGAAGAATTGCTCGAAGAGGAGACTCTTACAGAGGTTGGGGTAACCCGTACAAAGACTGCGTTGAGGAATGTAGATTCTCTTTTGAGACTGACTAGTAACCTTATTAATTTTGAACGTGCTGACGTATATTCTTCCGAGTTGTATATATCCGAATATGAGCTGAATACTTATATGAAAGAGGTGTGTGCCGCATTTACCAATTATGCCAGTATCAAACATATAGACTTTACTTACGAAAGCACTTTCAGTTATATGAATGTATGGTTCGATAAAGAAAAGATGGATTCTATTCTGAAAAATATAATATCGAACTCGTTAAAATATACGCCGGAAAACGGAAAAGTCAGTGTCTTTGTCTCTGATACGAATGACTCATGGAAAGTGGTGATAAGTGACACCGGCATCGGGATTCCTTCTGCTGAACAAAATAAGTTGTTCAAATTGCATTTTCGTGCCAGCAATGCCATTAACTCCAAAGTTACGGGTAGTGGCATAGGGTTGATGCTGGTGAATAGGTTGGTTCGTCTTCATAATGGAAAAATCAATATAGAAAGTACCGAATATCAGGGGACTACTGTCAAGATTGTTTTTCAGAAAGACAATAGGGCTCTTCAGAAGCCGAATCAGAAACCCGCCCCTGAACCTGCATTGGAAACACCGGAACTGACTGCTCCGGCCACGTTCAAAAGTATCGCCAATGCAGCCAATAATGCGGATTTACAGCGTATCCTTGTTGTAGAGGATAATGATGAGTTACGTTCCTACCTGGTTAATTTACTTTCTCCTTTGTATAATGTACAGACTTGTGCCAATGGTAAGGAAGCACTGATTATAATAAAAGAATTTTGGCCGGAACTTGTCCTTACTGATGTGATGATGCCCGAAATGCGAGGTGATGAGCTATGTGTTGCTATAAAGAATGATATTGAGACTTCACATATTCCAGTATTGCTGCTTACGGCATTGGGAGAAGAAAAAGATATTCTTGAAGGACTGTCGATTGGGGCGGACGAATATATAATCAAGCCTTTCAATGTGACAATATTGAGAGAGAGCATCAAGAATCTATTGACCAACCGGGCATTGCTACGTAGCAGATACGCGAGCTTGGAAACGGATATGCAGTCAATGGTTCCATCAGCTAAAGGAACAAATAGCCTTGACTGGAAATTCATATCGGATGTAAAGAAACATATTATGGATAATATTGACAATACAGAACTCAGTGTGGTTATGCTCTGTGAACTGCAATGCATGGGGCGTACAAGTTTATATAACAAGCTGAAAACATTAACCGGATATACCCCAAATGGTTTTATTCAACTTACTCGTGTGAAACGCGCTGCAGTGCTCTTAAAAGAAGGACAGCATAATATCAATGAAATTTCTGACATGACCGGATTCTCCGATAGCAAATATTTCCGGGAAGTATTTAAGAAACACTATAAGATGAGTCCGAGCCAATATGCAAAATGTGGGGGAAACATCTCTCCTGTTACTTTGGAAGAGGATGAAGACGAAACGGATGACGCAAACGAATAATATTTTTTTCAAGCTTGTGATATGACAATATCAAATATATATGAATAATGTAACGATATAGGAAATGATACTTTCACTAAGTGATTAAATGGAAGCATATAAATTCAAAAAGAGTCTGGCATCAACCGATACCAGACTCTTTTTACCTAATCAGACTTATATTGAACTGACGTTATATTGTTATTTGCGAATCAGGTATTTAATGAATAAATAGCCACCGAATACTTGCAGGCACATTCCGGGAATACCGATACGGAAATCCTGAACAGCTTTATAGAAGTTGCCGATGTAAGCCCATTCTCCTAATGTCCCTATAGATTGGTATGTAAGTACTACACCTGCCAGAAGAAGGATGGAGATATGTCCAGAACGTTGTGCAGTCCATCCGGCAGTAACAGCCAGTAATACGGATTTCAATAGGATGGCAGGTAGTGCGGACGGCATTGGCATTCCAAAGAGTACAGAGTTTATAACAGGCGAAAGGATAGAGGTCAGCAGTCCTACTTTCCAACCATATTTATACGCACCGATCAGCGTAAAGAAATAGATTGGCAGCCAGGTTATTCCTCCTTGTGGGATGAGATGAAAGAGTTTGGGAAAAAGCATATTGCCAATGACAAATAACGAGGCTGCCAAATAGGTATTTACATTGTTGTAGTTCAGCGAATAGAGTTTTACAGTAGTTGATTCCATATTCATTTTATTATTTAAAAGTTCAAATTAATACCACCCATAAATGTAGCTTTCGGCATAGGATAGCCGGCATTTATCTCATAACGTTGCGCAAGCAGGTTCTCCCCTTTCACAAAGAGACTGGCGAAACGGTATACACGATAATTCCCCCGAAGATTCCATAAAACAAAATCTTCTTGTTGTTCACGCCCTTTGGTGACAGAGGTATAAAGCCCTTTTACATATTGCAATCCGGTCGATACGCTCCAACGCCCCGAAGAATAATCGACTCCCGCATACAGTTTATGTTCGGGAGCGGCAAGAACCGGATTCTCCATATGCAGCCAACTATAATTGGCATTGATATTCCAATGCGAATTAATGTGATAATTGATATTGGCTTCGACACCCCAGTTCTCGATTTCCCCGGAATTGATATTCAATGGCGGAACCAGTCCGTTTGACATTATTATATTATCACCATTGATATAGTAAAGATTCACTCCATAGGATAATGCCCCGTCCAGTAAACGCTGCGAATAGGAAAGTTCATAACTCATCAGTTTTTCCGGTTGCAGTTCAGGGTTGGCAGGGGCGAACATATACATTTCACGAATCGTCGGGTTACGGTATCCTTTGCTGACCATTGCTTTGAGTTCCGCGCTTTTCGGCAGATGAAATGCTAATCCTCCTTGTGGTATCCATTCTGTGCCTACATGAGAATGGTGGTCTACACGGATACCAGCATCCAATGAAAACCAATTGTTTATGTCCTGACGGAAATCAACATATCCTGCAAATTCATCCAGTTGTTTGTCAACTCCCGGCTTACGTTTGCCCGTAGCTACCACTTTATTCCACGATTCACCACCGAAATGCTGATAATCAAACCCTGCCGTAATACGATTGCCGGCAAAGAAAGTCGCACTCTGATACCACGATACGCCCAGCATCTTGTCTTTAGAATTGAAATGCGCTGTCTGCGGTTCTTTTCCCGACTGATAACCATCGTTTATCTTGTGCCGTCCCCAGTTATAGAAAAAGCTCAATGCTCCCGATGTATTGTTATAATGATTTTCCAATGCGAATGAAGTCATTCCACGAGTGATACGCGAATCATTATCGATAAGTGGAACCTGAATTGTTCCGGGGTTGGAAGCATTGAAATGGGTGACGTTGACATCTCCCGCTAGTTTCCAAAAAGAGCTTATCTCATAACCCAGTTTTGCATATCCGCCGTATTGTTCGAATTCCATATCAGGACGATGCCCGTCCGTCCGGTTGTAAGAACCGGTTACGATGCTGCTGAAACGTCCCTTTTTCACACGGTTGGAAAACTCGGTCTGCAATGTATTATATGAACCATATCCTACTTGCATATTGGTATTTATCCCCTCTTCCTCTTGCTTGCGGGTGACGATATTGATAACTCCTCCCATAGCATTTGAACCGTAAAGCACGGATGCAGGGCCGCGCAAAACCTCTACCCTTTCCGTCATCATGGATTGGTAAGCATCTGCTATCGGATGCCCCATCAGTCCCATATACTGCGGGTGACCGTCTATTAAAACTAACAATCCTGCCGTGGGACTGCCACCGACACCCCGCAGGCTCATACCTCCCGCCGCTCCGGTGGAGACGCCATATCCCATGATACCGCGACTGGTAGTGAACAATCCCGGAACCTGTTCCGTCAGCAACGGTAAAAGAGAGGGTTCGTACCTTTTCTCAATCTGTTGTCGCCCTACTACGGAGATAGTCATCGGAAGATGGCGTACATCCGTCTCATTCCGTGTTCCCGTGACTACTACCTCGTCAATGACGTAGTTTCTTCGGAACTGTGTACTGTCTTTTTTATTCTGTGCCACTCCCGGAACAGAAAGCAGACCGGCGAGCAGAAACAGACAAGTTGTATCTTTTCTCATATTTTATTCCGTGTATCTGATTCTTTCTTTTACTTCTTGCTTCTGACTTTCTCAAGAAAGTCACGAATCATCGGTAAAATAGCTTCAGCAGATTCTTCTTCACTACACATCGTTTCTACAGGACACCATCCCGTACGGTCGCGATTCCAGATAAAAGGTACTTCCTGCCCGAAACCGACTTTTACATCCGATGTCCGAAACAAGTCCATAGCTTTAGAACTGATAATATCTGTGTACAGCTCTTTTATACCACCTGAAATCATCAGGGCTGCCGCCCCTTTCCCGACAACCTTATCGGCAATCAAAGCTCCTTTCAGGAAATCCGGTTCCTGAGTCAGCAAATCATATAAGTCAGCCACCCCGCGTTGGGTAAAAGTACGTACCTTTCCTTCGTTGGCAATCACGCAGGAATATTCTCCGCTATGTAATAAATTGATTAATTCTTCCATTATAAAGTTCCTTGTTTCAGTTGTTCGACAAATTGGTCTATCCTATGCAACTCTTTGGGTATATCTATGTTTTGCGGACAATGCGCCACACACTGGTTGCATCCGATACAATGGCTTGCCTGACGAAGTTTCGGCACGCTGCGGTCATAACCGACGAGGAATGCGCGACGGGCTTTGGCATAGTTTTCATCCTGTCCGTTCTTGGGCACATTCCCTTCGTTGACGCAACGGTTATAATGCAGGAGAACAGCCGGAATATCCAGTCCGTACGGGCAAGGCATACAATACTTGCAGTCATTGCAGGGAATGGTAGGATATTTCAGCATCAACTGTGCCGTTTCTTCGAGGAAGTCCATTTCTTCATCCGTCAACGGTTCCAAGGGAGAATAAGTACGGAGATTATCCTGCAGATGTTCCATATAAGTCATGCCGCTTAATACAGTCAGTATATCCGGGAATGAGCCGGCAAAACGGAACGCCCATGAAGCGACACTGTTTTCGGGACGGCGTTGCTTGAGACGTGCCACCAAGTTGTCATTCAACTTAGACAAACGCCCACCCAGAAGCGGTTCCATAATAATAGACGGAATCCCTCTCTTGTGCAGTTCGCCATACAGATATTCGGCGTCGGTATTTCGGGCGTTAGTTGCTTTCGCATGCTTCCAGTCTACATAATTGAGCTGTATCTGCACGAAGTCCCATTTAATTTCATCATGCCGTGAAAGCAGATAATCATATACTTCAATATCTCCATGATAAGAGAATCCGAGATTACGGATACGCCCTGCTTCGCGTTCCTTTATCAGGAAATCGAGTATGCCGTTATCCAGATACCGTCCTTTGAGGGCATCCATCCCGCCCATGCCAATGCCGTGAAGCAACATATAGTCGATGTAGTCAACCTGAAGTTCGGCGAATGACTTGTGATACATTTTAAGTGATGCTTCACGCGACCATGTGTCCGGAGAAAAGTTGGACAGTTTGGTAGCGATAAAATATTTATCTCGGGGATGGCGGCTCAACGCAATACCCGTTGCTCTCTCGGAAAAACCTTGTACATAAGCCGGAGATGTATCGAAATAATTCACTCCATGGGCAATCGCATAATCGACCAATCCGTTAACGGCATCCTGGTCAATGACTTCTCCGTTACCGTCCGGAGCGGGTTTGAGCGGCCAGCGCATACAACCATATCCCAAAAGTGAAACACGGTCACCGGTAGTTGGAGATGTCCGGTAAGTCATTTTATCAGTCGGTATCTCCCCTTCTCCCGTGGCACTGCCCGAAGCGGAGTTGTTTTTTGAAGAACATCCGTATAGTAAACCTGTCGACGTGGCAGCACTGATACCTACAATCTTAATGAAATCTCTTCTATTTATATCTTTTTTCTTTTTTTCTTCCATACTACTTATACTGATTTATTAAATCAAATAATTCTGTGCATTTGATGTCCTGTCACGTAGATAGCACTGAACGGACGAGAAGGACAAAGATTCTCACAAGCTCCGCAGCCGATACACTTCTCTACGTTCACTACCGGAATCTTTGGAGAATCCGACTTTTCAGAATCGGACGCCACCATCTGAATAGCTCCAGTAGGACAATGGCGAGCACAGTTGCCACACTCCATACCATCGGTCAATGGCACACAATTCTCCTTTATCCATACAGCGTGGCCGATTTGAATAGCTGATTTTTCAGCCAAACTGGTCAAGTGAATGGCATCTGTCGGGCATACTTCCGCACATTTCGCACATTCTGGACGACAATATCCACGCTCATATGACATTTCGGGTTGCATCAAGGTCATCAGATTATCAGAAGGACGCAACACTTGGTTGGGGCATACGGAAACACACAATTGGCAGGCAGTGCAATGCTGCGCAAAATTACGGGCACTTAATGCCCCCGGCGGATAAATAGGATTCTCCCGACTGGGAATCTTCTTGTCTTCAATAGCAGCCAATCCCCCATCCACTTTCTTTTCCTGGGCTTTCAATACGGAAGTCGTAGCAAAGATTGCCGATGCTGAAAGAAAACTACGCCGGGCGTTATCTACCTGTTCCGCAGTAACAGAGTGCGCTTTGACTGTTTCTGCCACAGACGTATCTTTTGTAGCAGTCCGTCTCGTGTACTTGATAGCTCCACGTTTACACTTATCCAGGCAATCCATACAAGCTACACACCGGCTGTAATCAATCTCATGTTTTTTTGAATGAATACATGACGCCTTGCAGTTGCGGGCACATAAGCCACAGCCATTACATTTGGAAGCATCAATCACAGGTTTGAATATCGCATACTTGGAAATGAATCCCAATACAGTACCCACCGGACATATCGTATTACAATACGTACGCCCGTTGCGCCACGCTAAAACGCCGAGAACTATAAAGGTAACCACAGCGATAAGAAGCGTTGAAAGACTTTTCATCCAAACATCCACCTCGTAAAAGGCATAACTGTCCATTCGCTCGGCAAAATATGCTAACAGGTTATTTCCCCATTGCCATACCGGTGCAAAGAGACTGGAAGCTATCCGGCCATACGCACTATAAGGTGCTATCAGAATAGCCAGGAAATTCAACCCTGCAACCATCATAATAATGAATACTCCTAAAACACCATATCGCAACCATTTCATTGCAGGTGAATAGCGAAAGCGGTTCTTCTTTTGCTTGCCTGATACCCAGGAGATAATATCCTGAAATACCCCCAACGGACAAATAACCGAGCAGTACACACGCCCGAAAAGGAAAGTAAGCACAACAAGAAACAATACGACACCTATATTCAAGGCTAATAGAGCCGGCAGTAATTGAATTTTCGCCAACCATCCGAACCAGGTGTGCAAGGTACCCGTGAAGTCAAGAAACAACAGGGTAATAAGCGTGAAGCACACGATGGCGGCTGTAAGTCTGATAGTACGTAGCATAAATTTATTAATTTTCAAATTATAGTAGTTATATCTCAATATCCGAAACAATCAAGACAGATGAATCTTTCATTTTTCTAATGGCACGACCTCTCCGATTTCAGGAATCAACACATTCAGAGAGTCCTTATTCTTCATATCTTCCGCATTCTTCAGAGGCTCGTCCCAACGATGTTTGGCCAACGCATATTTAGAATGATGCACGGTCAAAATTTTCTTTGCCTTCAAATCCCTGGCTGTCTGTGCCATATATTGCGGCATCAAATGAATTAAACTCCACTCTTCATTGTATTGCCCATTTTCAAGAATGGCAAGGTCAATGTTAGCGAAACGATTACCGATTTCTTCATAATGAGTATCATATCCCCCATCTCCGCCGATGTAGATTTTCTGTGCAGGAGCTTCCAATAAGAAAGAAGCCCAAAGCGACTGATTGGCGGAAAGTCCGCGACCGGAAAAATGACGGGCAGGCAGACAATAGATTTTAAAACCGTCAGTCAGGTTTGCATCTTCGTTCCAGTCAAGTTCGACAATACGTTCCTTATCGAATCCCCAGTACTCGAAATGCTCGCCGACACCTAACGGGCAAATCACTGTCTCAATCCGGTCTTTTAACTTCTTGACCGTATTATAATCCAAATGATCCCAATGGTCGTGACTGATTATCAGATAATCAATGTCCGGCATATCTTCCGGCTGATAAATATCTGTTCCTTTGAATGGCTTATTGACGAAAGAAACGGGAGAAGCCATGCAAAATACCGGGTCGACCAATACCCGCTTTCCGCCCATCTGAATGAGATAAGAGGAATGCCCGAACCAAACTAACACTTCCTTATCTCTGTCTATCTTCCGTAAGTCAGTCTTTATTGCCTTGACAGGCTGGTCGGGGCGCAGCCCGTCTATCTTTCTGAAAATAAATTCCCAAATACCTTCGAAACGTCCTCTGTCTGAAGTCATTAATTTCGTTTCATGCTGATTCTGAAATGCTCCGTTTCTGTAATTGGGAGATTTCTGAACTCTTTCCAACCGTTCGCCACGGGGCGTCCGGCCAAAACTGGGCTGATTGATAAAAACAAAGACTGACACAGCCAGCAACGCCATTATAGCTAATATACATCCTATGATCATACGTGCTCTAAGTTTCTTGAATATAATACGCATATAATTAAGTAGCTAAATTATTTCACGCAGCAAATATACAGGAATTTAGAAAAGTGAGTAGTATATATATTACAGATTATCATACCATAATTACTGAAACGCGTTATGGACATTAAATTTATTACTATCATGTATTTTTGAAATATTAATGATATTAGAAGTATTTATTCTATTTTTGCAAGAACCGTATAGTGAAAAGAGAAACAAACTAATAATGTGAATATGGAAAAGAAAAGTTCAACTCTCCGTTTTATTTATCCTCAATGGCAAGGGGGAATTGTAGATCATTGGATGTCCGATATTCCGGCTGAAGATTCATCCAGGGGGTATTACCTGGGAGCGCAGTTATTGAATTATCTGGCTCCGCAAACGAATCAAAAGACCGTTGAAGTCCCTGTTTCACTGGATATAAATGACAGAGCCATAGAAAAAGGTATCAGTGCGTGTGGTGTACTATTGAAACAAACTAAAGCAGCACTCGAGCTACTGAAAGAGAATAATCCCGACAGGATTGTTACTTTAGGGGGAGAATGTTCTGTGAGTGTAGTTCCGTTTACATATTTGATTGGTAAATATCCGGACGATGTCGCTATCATTTGGATAGATGCGCATCCCGACATAAACCTGCCATATGATGATTACAAAGGTTATCATGCCATGGCACTCACAGCCTGTATGGGGATGGGTGATGAAGAAATTATGGGCTTACTGCCCGGAAAGGTGGATACTTCCAAAACATTACTCGTCGGACTTCGTTCCTGGGATGAAGGCATGAAGGAAAGACAACAAGAATTGGGTGTAAAAGGATTGTCGCCGAAGGAAGTTGCTAATGACAGCTCAAAAATCATGGAATGGCTAAAAAACACAGGCGTATCAAAAATCGTTATCCATTTTGATATGGATGCGTTGGATCCGGCAGAAATCATCGCTGCCGTGGGCGTTGAACCCGACGGCATGAAGATTAAAGAAGCAGTCCGTGTCATTAATGACATTTCATCTGAGTATGATTTAGTAGGGCTGACCGTTGCCGAACCTATGCCGCGGATAGCAATCAAACTTAGAAATATGCTCAATCAGTTACCTTTATTGAAGGATTAAGTTTTGTTTATTGAAAAATTAAAGTTTGCTTTGATTGGGACGATAAAGTATGCCGAATATATTCAGCAAGTATCCGAGTAAACATAATACGGGTGCTACACTTATACGGGACTTACTGAATATATCGGGATTATAGGCGGCAAGGGTACTCCCCTCGCCGCTCATTACTATATAACCCGCAATAATTAATATGGAACCGACTGTCAGAATGATATAATTTCTTTTGCCAAAGACAGTTTCCGGTTCTTTCTCTTTCATTATTTTCGATTTCATATTCTTTGAGTTTAGTTTTTGGATTTCATTAGTTGGGTAAATACAGTGTATTTCTGTTCAAAGCGTTGGTCACTCTGCTTGTAAAGTTCTTCATCTGTATTCTTCAGTAATTCATTGCACTGATTCCATTGCCAAAACTTATACATACAATCCCGCTGAACCATCTCTATCCGATTGACTCCCAATGAGAAAGCCCAGTTGATATAATCTTCCGATTCAGCTATCAGATGATTCAATAAAGTAGTTGCTTTCGCTTTGTCGCCCGTCGAAGCATAAGCTACGGCTATCTCATACGAACCACTCTCATAGACTTCGGGAACATTATATGCCGGAATAGCCTGTTCGGCGTATGCAAGCACGTGCTTTGCACGGATACTATCACCTTGCTTTACCAATTCTTTGGCAAGTTGCGCAAAAAGTCGTCGGTGAGAATAGCAGATACGCAGTGTTGTTTCATCCAAATAAAGGCCGGGAGTATCCAGACCGCCATATTTGTATCTGTTCATCACATTTTCATAGAGTTTTTCCGTATCTATCGCATAACCACTTTCTCCTTCCACATCTCCCCATCTCTTATAGTCGAAAGGTGTGAAACGGAATGCCAGTCCTTCCTGCACAAAGTAATTGTCGAACTTTAGTTTAGTGGCTTCACCTACGGAGATAGCCATATACAGCGGACGTTCCCAATTACAATTTGCCAGTATTTCAAGGATGAGTAGGTCTACTTTAGTCAGCATACGTATATCCTTCAGGGAGATAGAGAGCTTGTCCGGTATCGCATTTTTCAGTTCTTCCCCTTTCAAATGGCGGATTGATTTGGGAAGCATGATGCCCGAACGGAGTACCGCGTCCTTATCTATGCGGATATTTATCGTATCGGTAGGAATCACATGAAATTCCTTCTTCTCTGAAAATACCCAGTATTTCAGGATATTCTTCACTTCAAACGGGTCATCTCCGAAGCTGTCACGGGCTTCTTCGGGATGCTTCTGATATAAATCTTCTATCTGTTTCTTCAGTTCCGGACGTACAGCTACATATTCATTCTTGCCTTCCTGATATTGATTCTGATTCCAGCTTATCGGCAAACCGGGGGCGTCATATAAAGGACATTGCTGCTGATAAATATACCAATCGGTCTGGGCATAACTAAGGTTGCAGATACGTGCATCCCTACGCACTTCTTCCGTGTCCTGATTATACCATAAAGGGAAAGTATCATTGTCTCCATTGCAGAATATAATAGGATTTCCCGCATCGGGAAGTGTCATCAGATAGTTGGCTCCAAAGTCACGGCAGGTATAGCGGTTGCTCCGGTCGTGGTCATCCCAGGTCTGGCTTGCCATCTGTACCGGGATTAACAGGCAAAGAAACATTAACACGCTGATTTGAACGACTGTTCCCTTCTTTTTGCGGAGCGTGTCACACAACCCCGCAGCGCCTATTCCTATCCAAATGGCAAAGGCATAGAATGAGCCTGCGTAAGCATAATCCCGTTCACGAGGTTGTCCGGGGACTTGATTCAGATAGAGTACAATAGCCAGTCCTGTCATGAAGAACAGGAAAAATACGACACTGAATTGTTGCTTCCCTTTCTTTTCCCGTGCCCACTGCCAATAAATTCCAATCAGTCCCAATAATAAAGGTAAGCCATAAAAAACATTATGACCTTTATTCTGACGCAAGGATTCAGGCAAAAGCTCCTGATTCCCCAAACGCAGGTTGTCAAGCCATGAAATCCCCGTAATCCAATTCCCGTGTTCCGGTTCTCCGCTTCCTTGAATGTCATTCTGCCGTCCGACAAAATTCCACAGGAAGTAGCGCCAGTACATATAATTGAGCTGATATGAAATGAAGTAAGTCAGATTCTCTTTTTGTGTGGGAGCACTATCCGTTCCTCCCGACCATCCCTTGTAAGAAGAAGTCAGCCGGTCATTCCACATGCGGGGGAACAGCATATTCTGAGTATAGCACACATCTTCTTTATAGCGGATAATTTTATATTTCCCCTCTTCCTTATCAGGACGATATACTGCACTGCCTTTTTTTGTTTTTACCTTATAATATTCTCCTTCAGGTATATACTCCGGTTCGGAAGCATAAGTTCTTCCGTAAAGCAAAGGGGCACTTTCGTACTGCTCACGATTCAAATAGCTTTTGAGCGTAAAAATATTGTCCGGCGCATTTTCATTGAGTGGTGTATTGGCGTTGGCACGAATCAATATCACCGCATAAGTGGTATATCCTACTGTGAGCATAAGCAAGCACCACAAAACTGTATGTATCATTCGTTTTCTGAATCGGTAGATAGCTCCTGCCAATAGACCAAATATTAAAAACAGGAAAATTATCAATCCCGATTGGAAAGGAAAACCTAATACATTGACAAAGAATAGTTCGAACCACCCTCCTATATCGGCCATACCGGGAATGTAGATAAAGAGAATCAGTACAATAAGAAGACCGGACAAGGCAATCGCACCAATCACTCCTTTAAGGGATATTACCTGATATTTCCGATAATAGAACACTAATACAATTGCCGGAATACAAAGGAGATTGAGCAAATGCACTCCGATTGACAGTCCGATGACATAAGCTATCAGGATAATCCATCGGTCGCCGGATACGGAATCCGCTTCGTCCTGCCAGCGAAGAATCATCCAAAAGACCAAAGCTGTGAGGAAAGAAGAAAAAGCATACACTTCACCCTCTACCGCACTGAACCAAAAGGTATCACTAAAGGTATAAGCCAATGCTCCTACAACTCCGGAACCTAAAATGATAATGAAGTCTGTAACTGACAACTTCTCTTTGTCACTCGTAATCAAAGACCTCACCAAGCGGGTAATGCTCCAGAAAAGAAACAAAATACAACCGGCACTTAACAATGCGTTCAGGAAGTTAACCGTGTATGATACGTACTTCGCGTCAGAAGCAAACTGGGTAAACAGATTCCCGACAAGCATATAAAAAGGTGCGCCAGGCGGATGACCAACCTGTAACTTCTCGGCACATGAAATAAATTCAGGACAGTCCCAAAAACTGGCAGTAGGCTCAATAGTCATTCCATAAACCAATGCTGCTATAAGAAAGACCATCCAACCGCTAAAATCGTTCCATCTTTTAAATAATAAGTTGCTCATTGTTCCGTAACTTTTTTGTTTGCAAAGTTAGGGAACACGCAACTAAAAATGGCCTTTTTTGTCGGACGGATACGGACAAGGGAAGTCTATAAAATATTGATATTCAAAGATGTTAATCAAGAGCAACAGACAAATACGGACTGGGACATCAGACGTGTACAAAAGTCCTTAATTAGGGTTTCAGTATGACAGGAATCAAGTAAAGGAAGAACTTACTTTTTTTAAGAATAAGGATTATCTTTGAGAAGCTCTGACGGCATTGTTGGTTCCCCGTAAGGAAACGCCAGTATCCTCGTAGAGAAACGGTCGTATCCTCGGTGGGAAACGACTGTTTCCTCGGTGAGATACGCCAGTTTCCTGTGCAGGAAATGACAGGAAACTATAATTGATTAATTAATAGACGTATAGCTATCTTTATTAAAAGTCAGCGAAGAGCAGTTCTTCCAACTTAAATGGAGAACTTCACAATGACTTCACAATATCTTCCAGTGATTCTTTAGAGTTTGACAGCATCAGTTTCTCCGTCTTTATTCGGGAGATTCGCCGGGTTAATGTCTCCGTGGTCAGTTTCATTAAATCCGCAAAACAAGCCGGCTGAACTCCTTCCCGTAGAAAGGCGCATACCCTTAAATCCTCTTCTGTGAGTTTAGGACTCATGCCTTTTAATTTGGATACGAGTCCATAGACATTTTCCTGAAGCCGGAGTAATTCAGTCCAGTCCTTTTCGGAGAAAGAAGGGATTTTGGTAGATAATGCCATTCTTTCCTTGAACTGGCGGACTTTGGAAATGACAGGAGAAGTTTCGTAAATATCTTGTTGGAGAGATTGGTATTTCTCCTCGAGATAATTGCATTGCAGCATCAGTCTATCCGATTCGACGTTTTTCTTCTGCATTTCTTCTTTGAAGGTACTCAGTTGGGAATATACATACTGATTCTTTTTCCAAAGCAATCCGAGTAATAGAGACATGATACCGAACACACCCAATGCCGAAGATAAAATGACAGATGAATTATTTTTGCTATCATTCAGCATCAATTGACTAGCGTAAGCCTTTCTCTCCATTTCCAGTGCTTCGTCAAAGTTGCCGTATTTCTGATAATAGAGGCTGCATCGTTTGCAAATCTTTGCCATATAATCATATTCTTCGGTCAGTGCTGCGAGTTTTATTGCTTCCTTAAAGTGGATTTCGGCATTGTCTCTTTGTTCCAAATCACTTTCTACGCAAGCGAGGTAGTAATATGCTCTTGATTTCTGATATTCATTGCCATGCATCTCATAGTAAGATGCCGCCTGCCTGATTTGCGCATCGGAAGAATGGGGGATATTCTTGTCTTCGTTGACCTGCGTGCACAGCAAATTATACTCCGCAAGTTGGGCTTCATTCATTTGGTTCACCTGAATGTTTTCAAGAATAACAGATGCCGTATCCGGATCCTGCTCCATTAATTGCGCGGCTTTGTCTAATCCTTGTTTCACATTTGTGCCTTCCGGATGACATGCAGCCAGGGAAAGGACAGCCATATACAATAAAATTCGAAGATTATTCATAACTTTACTTTTACTTTGCCTACAAATGATTGGATTTGCAAATATAAATAATAATCAGGATAGCGCCACTATGTTTTTTTGACAAATATCAAGCCGTTCTGAACAATTAATTAAGAAGATAAGCCGTATCTTTGTAGCAAACATAAATTATATATCATGATTAAAAATATTGTATTTGATTTTGGGGGAGTGATTGTAGATATTAGTCGTGACAAAGCGGTACAGGCGTTTATCAAACTGGGATTGGCTGATGCGGATACCCGCCTTGACAAATATCACCAAACCGGAATCTTTCAGGAACTCGAGGAAGGCAAACTCAGCGCGGATGAGTTCCGCAAGCAACTGGGTGATTTATGCGGGCGTGAACTGACTATGGAAGAAACGAAGCAAGCATGGTTGGGCTTTTTCTACGAAGTGAATTTAGACAAACTCGACTATATACAGGAATTAAGGAAAAGCTATCATGTATATCTCTTGAGCAACACCAATCCTTTTGTTATGTCATGGGCTTGCAGCCCGGATTTTTCTGCAAGGAAACTTCCATTGAATGATTATTGTGACAAGCTATACTTATCTTATCAGGTAGGCCACACAAAACCCGCACCGGAAATCTTCGATTTTATGATAAAGGATTGTAATATCATCCCTTCCGAAACTTTATTTGTGGACGATGGCGCTTCCAATATCGAAATAGGAAAGGCGCTTGGATTTGAAACATTCCAACCGGAGAATGGAGCGGACTGGCGGGAAGAACTGACAAGTATATTGAATAAGTAAGTATTGCCGTAACTATTACATTCGCAAATAGAAAGATATGCAGTCACAGATTATTCTTATCACCGGAGCGTCTTCTGGCTTTGGAAAGTTCACAGCTCAAATGTTATCGGAACAAGGACACATCGTTTACGGAACAAGCCGGAAACCTTCCGAAAATATGAACAATGTAAAAATGCTTGTTGTCGATGTCACCAGTCCTCTTTCTATCCGCCAGGCTGTGGAACAGATTATATCGGAACAGGGACGGATTGATGTATTGATTAATAATGCCGGCATAGGTATCGGCGGTGCTCTCGAACTTGCTACGGAAGATGAGGTAAGCAAGCAGATGAATACCAATTTCTTCGGTGTAGTGAATATGTGCAGGGAAGTATTGCCTCTCATGCGTAAGGCACGGAAAGGAAAGATTATCAATATCAGTTCCATCGGTGGAGTGATGGGTATCCCCTATCAGGGATTTTATTCGGCTTCAAAGTTTGCCGTAGAAGGATATAGTGAGGCCTTAGCACTGGAAGTGCACCCGTTTCATATTAAAGTATGCCTGGTAGAACCGGGAGATTTCAATACCGGATTCACGGATAACCGGAATATATCCGAGCAGACAAGGCTGAATGCCGATTACAGGGAAAGTTTCTTGAAATCACTGGAGATTATAGAAAAAGAAGAACGTAACGGATGCCATCCGCGGAAACTGGCTGCTGCAATCTGTAAGATAGTAGCCCGCAAAAATCCTCCTTTCCGAACTAAAGTAGGCCCGTTGGTGCAAGTCCTGTTTGCAAAAAGCAAAAGATGGTTGCCTGACTCGGTCATGCAATATGCCCTTCGGATATTTTACGCAATAAAATAACAATTCAGGCACGGATTACGCGGATTTCACGGTAGCTAATTTGCGATGTAATTAGCAAAAAACGTGAAATCCGTGTAATCCGTGCCTGAACTTTTTGCTTTGTTTCTGATTAGTTTTTCGGAACTAATTCCAGAAACATCGTTGTAGTCAGTAATATAGCCAGTCCGACACAAACGGTAATCAACAGCCAGTTAATGTATTTCGCTTTCGGCTTGGTATCGGCATGCAGATTATTCAGGAAGTACTCTCTGAAGAAAAGATACAGGCCGGGAATCGTGGCACTTGCCAGTAGAAAATCTTCGGGAATCTGAAAGAAATAAGTTTTGGACAATCCTATCAATGACCAATGGCAAAGGAAAAGTACCAGGAACATATTTACTTTGTGGGCAAACAGCAGTAATAATCCGATAGTAAACACTACCACGGAACAAGGCATTACCGGAGAAGTCATTTCCGGGAAAGAAAGTCCGCGTGCCAAGGATACCAAAGGATATATGAAAGGCATTGCCAACAGGATATAGGACAATATGTCATACTTATGGGTACGTTCAAAGGTGGTGTATCCCGTAATCGCGTCCCATATCCAAATGACAGCCATTACTCCCCAAAACATCGCCATCACTCCATTGTAGCTGCGTTCTTCGCAATAGATATAATAGTAAATGATAGAAATCCATGCATAAAGTCCTATCATATAGAACTTCATAGCCATCTTCACCCACGGACGCGGTTTGCTGATAAGCAATCCGGTCAAAGCCACACCAATCAAGATGATAAATATCTGTAAAATCCAGGTAGCCGAATTATAATAGGCAATTGTTCTCCAAAAAATCTCCATAAAAGTAATTTTAGTGTCTTGTTAACGAAAAAGCTCTATGTGGGAACAGGAACATCGGGAATGTAGCTCCTACTGCCAGCATGAAAATAACCGTGCTTGCTATCATCGTGTTGGAGAAGAACATGGACATGAACTTATCCAGTTTTTCCGGCTCATTCACATTCTGCAAACACATGATGAGTGAAAATACCATGTTGTACGCAAACTTACCCGGAATCATGGGAAGCAATGCCGGAATGTAAAGTACCGTCATCGGGCAATATACCTTTTTTCCTAACCATAAGCTGCCGAAACCTATTACCAATCCGGCAAACAAGGAAGCCGTAGCAATATCCACGCCTAAATAAGTCATCAGGCAAAAGCGGCAGGCGTGTCCCAGTGCCGCCAATATGGCAATCATTTTGAATGCACGCAAAGGCGGGTCGGAAATCGCACCAAATCCTATACCTGCTACTGCAGCAAAAAATCCATCAGTAAGAATATCAAGTGCTATCATATCAAATTAAACTGTTTTTTACCATTAATAATGTGAAGGAAAGTCCGATAGCGATGCTGACAATCAGCAGAGAGGCTTCCGTCAGACGGGCAAATCCTGTCAGAACGTATCCTTCGACTACATCAATCACGCCGTTAATCAAGGGAACGCCGGGAACAAGATAAAGTACACTGGTCGCCATGGCTATTTCGGATGTCGTATCGAAAATAAGGGCGGTAGAAGCACAAAGGGAAGCAACGAAAGCCGAGACTATGAATACGATGTAGTGGTTCATTTTCTTCTTCTGCATCTGCTGCTTCAGATAGAATCCCGTGATAGTGGCCGAGAAGACAATTCCCATGGAAATCAAGTCGCCGCCGAATAGTTTGCAGAAAGATGCATTGGCGAATCCTACCAGCAGCAGGACGAAAAGAGGATGTATCATCGGGGCGGAAACAATCTTCCTGTATTTCGCAGTCAGTTCTTCCAGCGACAGATGATTGTCCACTGCTTCCCAACTTAATGCGCTTAACTCTGAATTGTGCTCGAAGCTGATAGGATGCGCGGGAATATCTATTACTTCATTACAGGCTTCGTTTGTTTCCTTGTCTATAATTGTAAGAATGATATTTTTATGAAATACGCCTAATTTTACATCTAAGCCAAAAGCTTCTCCGATACGTTTGGAGTTACGCACTACTCGTGAAGTATGCACTCCGGCCCCCATTAAATGGGCTGAATATTCCGCTATGAACTTACCTATGGATAATAAAGATTCGCTTGTCTTCATGAATGTGATATTTTTAAATCGGGCGCAAAAGTACGAAAAAGAGTTATAGGAGCAAGCCTTATTCCTGAATATTTTCCCACTAAATATCATGGAACAAAAAAAACGCAGTCTTTCATAGAGTTCCCCAATGAAACTTCTATGAAAGACTGCGTCAATCTTTTAATGCCTTAACTAACCTAACTAACTTTATCTAACCTAACTACAAAATACCCGAAAAATCTTTTATACTACTAACAATCCTATCTTTTAATATCTTATTTTCAACTATTGAGAAATCGCAGGCAACGTCTGCCGGTGCTAATAATACAGCTTTAGCTTCTTCTGCATCTGCCATCTCTTCCGGATGCTCTCTGAAATAAGTTTCCCATCGGGAAGCTAATTGTGGAGTTACACCCAGCACATAGTTGATGAAATCATCGTCCGTCAAAAAATCCTTTACCTTAGAGCACATATCGCATCCTTTTTTAAGCGTTTTACATAAATAGGACGACGTTATCCTGTATATGTACTCAACAAAATAACCTTTTTACTAATATTAACTTGCCAGCATGCGTAACTTGGACAATCCGCGGTGCATCAAATTGCGTACGGACTGATAATTCATATTCATAATCTCGCAAATATCTTCGTATTTCTTTTCTTCTATATAATATAAGGTAAGTGCTTCACGCTGGCGGGGTGATAATTGGTCTAGTAAACGCCTTACCAATGAAAACTCGTTCTTGCGTTGCTCATTTTCCATATAGTCGTCTTCTACATCTGTAGGAGTCGGTATAACCACTTCTTCTATAGATGTATCAGAGGTGTACATGCGTCTGCGAAGTTCGTCGCAGAGTTTATTCTTTAATGAGATGAATAAATAGGATCTGACATTATCAATGACTCCTAATTCATCTCTCTTAGTATAGAGTTTCAC
The DNA here is from genome assembly GCF_900130125.1 of Bacteroides congonensis. Taxonomy (GTDB): domain Bacteria; phylum Bacteroidota; class Bacteroidia; order Bacteroidales; family Bacteroidaceae; genus Bacteroides; species Bacteroides congonensis. The sequence continues at coordinate 319,451 of NZ_FQXY01000009.1, read as the reverse complement.
GAAGACGTCATGGATGCAGTCTTGGAGTAACTCTTTATCAATAGTCAACTTTAATCCATAATTAAAAAGGACGTTGATGTGCAAATTATACAGTTGAGAAAACGCTGCCATATTCCCCGCTTGAAAAGAAGCGAACAAAGTTTCGGTTGAATTATTAGTCTGTTCCATCATAGCATTAATTCGATTGATTTGATGTTGCAAAACTAAGCAGTATTGGCCGCAACCTTAGGTAAAATCTGGTTTGTGGATTGAAAAAACAAGTATCATGTTTTATAACACTCTTTTACTAGATATTACTGATAAAAAAGAAAAATCCCGCTAATTTGTCGTCAGCGGGATTTTCTGTTTTACAGCTTATGGAACCAATAAATACCTTCTTTCTTATCAGGCACCTTCAGGTTGTATAATCCATTTATTTTCAGTGATTTACTAATTATATCAATCTTTCCGGTAGCAGGATGAATGTACTTTAATGCATATTTTCCGGACGATAATTGAATAGGAATATCTGTTCCCGACTTGGAATAAATGATACTTCCAATATCAGATTTTACCAATTTCCTGTATTCATCGGTATTTGTTTCTTCCACTTCCATTGCCGCAGCATCCTTCAGGAATACCTTGTCCATGCACGGAATTACAGGACATGAACCACCCGCCATAAATATTGCCCAACCCATAGCCGGATAATTCTGTGCGTAGAATGTCACTGCTTTTTGGGGATATTTCCGGCGATACTCATTTACTGCTTTATAAGCTTCATTGAAAGTAACCTTCCCGACTTTCATCTTACGCATATGCTGGCGGGGAGCCATATTCTTGCCGCCTTCAGGCGCAAAGATTCCGTCCGTCTTATAATGCCAGTAGCGAATGTCGATAATATCTACTATGGCAGCCCGTTTGGAATCTGCAAGAATCGCATCCTGCACATCTTTTGTTGTACTCAGCGCTACTTTGGCTTTTTTGCCGGTTTCTGCTTCCCATTCGGCAATGACATCCAGCCAAAACTGCACGAAGTGCAACGGGCCTGTAAATTCTGCGCTTGTCAGTTGGATAACATTCGAATTATCAGCAAAGTTATTCAGGCATTGACGGATATATTGCCTGTGCAGCTCGCGGCGTACCGGATGGGTAACGTCATAGAACATATCTGCCACGAAGATTCGTTTGTCTCCGGCAAACGGAACTGGTTCCGGGAATCCGGTCTGATTGATATTATTGCTGCTTCTCCACGGACTATCCACCCAGTGAGCTCCGGCTTCTATGATATTATGTTGGAAATAGTTTTCATGGAACAGCAGCAACCCGTCTTCACTTCCTTTTTCTGCAAATTCTTTCAATCGCGACCAATACCATGCGTTGGGACGGTTCAAGTCATATTTACTCAATCCTTCCCAAGCTGTTCCCTGACCGCTGCGTCCGAAAGGTTGTTCGTAGAAAGGCCCCCATACGTCTCCATCCCGACGCCGGATACGTTCGTGGTCGTCACGGCGGCGGTCGTACCACAGTCCATAGTTCTGGTCGAAAACAAGAATGTTCTTCTGTTTCATAAAGTTGACGACAGAGTCGATACGGTCTGTCAATCCCAAGCCTTCACGTCCCGGAACAAAGCGGGTGATGGCAGGACTTGCCTTTTTCAGGAAACTGGTTTTGAGTCTGCCGTTCCACCACGGAGTGGTATGACTGCCACCTACCAACAAAGCACCGTCCATTTGGATACGTCCGTTGGTAATGGTTACTTCCGGTTGAGTCAAGAACGTCTTTAAGTTTGAAGGAGTCTTTTTCTCTTTGATGTCCTCTATTGATTTCACTCCGGCGGATGCTACTGAAGGAGCAAATTTGTTTTCTTCAATCCAACGCTCCAGTGTCAAGCGAGGAATATAAGCTTCTTTTGCCAATTCCATAGCCACTTCTACGGTCGGACTACTGGTTGCGCTTGTATTTCGGGGCAGGATGCGGGCGCGTTCAGCACATTCCTTTTGCAGCCGTTCGGCTAATTGTGCGTAAAAGATGCTGCGAGGCTGTACGTGATTATTGGATTGTGCCCACTCACCGTCTCCCGAGAACTGTGCCCAACAACCGTATGCACGGTTCTTAGCGTCTTCAGTCGGGGCATAACACTCGATTTCCGCGGCGGTACACTGCCAAAACAAACTGTTTGCCGTGTTCCATCCGGCTCCGTTCTTATCTTGTCCCAAGTTCTTGAAGGTAAGATTATGTCCGTCGATATTGACTACATCAAACAGCAACCCGCATGCCCAGGCATCGATAGAACCGCTGAATCCTAAAGATTCATACGAGTCGCATTGTACGAAAGCATTAGGCCCGGCAGCGCAGAATCCGGCGGCAAAGTCATGAATCCCATGTTCGGAATAGCAACGTTGAAACAAAGTCTGCTGTCCCAAAGTGTGGAATGTACAACGGCGCATTCCGCCAATTTCAGAAATAGGTTCCCTCGAAATACAATCTTCGACAGTAATCTTTGAACCTGTACGTTGAACGATAACGGCACTTCCTGCAAAATGCCTGAAATTAACCTGTCTTACCCAACTGTTTTCCGCATCTTCGATAGAGATGCCCGTCCAACAATGGTCTTCATCTTTGGGATAACGTCTGTCGTAGTCGGAAACCAATGTCATGTTTTCTACTCCACAGTTATTAATACGCCCGTTCCATTGGTAAGTCATAATCGTCGAAGTGCCGTATCGGGCATCCAAAGCTACGGTCAATGGGGCATCTAGTGTAATTTGATTTCCATTCACTTCGCTGACTGTCCTGTCCCAAACCAAATCCGTATCCCCCACTTTCCATCCCAAAGCACTGATGCCACCGCCAAAGATGTCACAGCCCAGTGAAGCAATCCATTCCTTACCGGAAGGGCGGGTTATCATTATCCGGTCACCTTTCTTCAGGGAAGTTCCCGAAGCGACTTCCAATGTTTTCGTATTTACCGGAACGTACTTGGAAAGCACCTGCAATGTATCCTGTATATTCAGGTCATTCCTTCCTTCCATGTAGATAAGCGAACCTCTGTCTACTCCTTTCTTCAACAATATTGTCTTCTCCTTATCCATCCCCCGCAGTACGATTCCTGAAGCAGTAATACGGATACTGCCGGATAAGGAAAATTCTCCCTTATCTAACAAAACAGCTCCACGAAAACCGGAAGCATCGGGAGTTTGTGAAGCTACGTAGTCGATGGCACGCTGAATCCGTGCCGTGTTGTCTCCTACTTTCCATGGTACAAACACCACATTCCGAATGGAAGGAATATCTTGTTCGGATGCCTGATAACCGCAAGTCGAGAAATCGAGAATCCGGTTTCCCTGCCCGTCGGTCAGATAAGTAATCTGGTTATCCTTTACTTGCAAAGCAAAGGTTTGCGCATGACTCTGCGCAAACCCGATACTCAATACTCCCAAAAGGATAGTTCTTATTCGTATATTCATTACAATAAACTTTAGTATCTATTTATTCGGCTAAAATAAACTTTTCCGTTTAGATAGTGTATCATGGTTGTTCTTTAAATCAGTCCAATCCACCTTTTTCTTTGTGTCTATGCCATGGATGAATTTCTCAATATTGGTGTAACCGTCCCCATTGCAATCTTTCACGGCATCTGACGGGTCATTTGGGTTCAAGCCGTTAGCTATTTCCCAAGCGTCCGGCATACCGTCACCATCTGTATCGACATACGGTTTTCCCTTATATTCAGGAAGTCCTCCCACCTGACGGATATCTGTAATAATTCCCTGTTTATATGAATCAGCGGGTAAGCGCCTTTTTACATATGGAGAAACAAATTCGGGCGCATCTTTTACGTAGATGGCTTTTCCGGTTTGTACAGTCTTGATGACACGGGCATCTACGGCATCACGTTTCGGGAAATTGGCTCCTACATTATTCAATACAAAATTATACGCTTTTTTTGTTTCCATAATGGTTACAGGAGACATTTTGAACGGTTTGTCCACCTTTATTTGTGGCAGGAATTTTCCGGCATCTACTTCATTCGCCAGTTGCACGCCGCCATCCCAGTTATTTTTTGTCACCTTGGAGTTACCATGAACGATGTTCCCGTTCACATAAGCTTTTCCAAAAGACAAAGGCCGGCTTTTATCGCGTCCGGCTTCCGGTTTGAGGATACGGTACGAAATCGGTTTATCCAACGGAGTGATGGGGCCCGGCTTGAAGTAATTATTAATCATGTTGTAGAAACTCTTGTTATCTCCCCCGTCTACGGAACGATTCCACCAGTTGAAAACAACATTGTTGACGAAGTTAAAGTCTCCGTCCATACCTACCGAACTGTTACGGCTGATGTTGGAAGCGAAGAGATTGCGGCAGAACATGCTGTTATGCCCGCCGATAGTAGCACCGAACGCATGGTTGTAAGCATCCAATGCTTCGGAGAATACGGAATTCTGAATGGTGATATTTACAGTCGGAAGTTTCAATCCATGTCCGTCTGTCCCCCTGTTATATACATGGCGGTAGATAGACATATTCTCATCCAGTCCCCAACTTGCCGAACAGTGGTCAATCATAATATTTCCTACTGCATTTCCGCCCACCGCATCATCACGGAAAGCGACATCTTGCGCGCCACGGCGGAAACGCATATGGCGGATAACAACATCATGCGTATCAATCAGGAAAGACTGGCCTGTCACACAAATACCGTCTCCGGGTGCTGTCTGACCGGCAATCGTCACATAAGGAGCACGCACGCTAATCGGGCTTTTCAAACGAATCACACCCGACACATTGAAAACAATGATACGTGCGCCACCGGTTTCGCAGGCTTCCCGAAGGGTTCCGGGGCCTGAATCTTCGAGGGAAGTGACTACAATCACTTTTCCACCACGGCCTCCGGGAGTGTACATGCCACCACCTTCCGCACCGGGGAAAGCAGGAATATTGCTCTTTATCAAATCTTCCGGTTTAGAAGCCCACGGCTTATAGGGGCGTCCTTTTTGTGCTTCTTCCAAAACTGTCGGCAGGGCTTTTTCCCATGCCGCATCTGATTTCCGTTCGAACTCCGCTTCTTGTTTTGCTCCTCTAGCCTTTACCGAGTCCGGAATCACAGGATACTGTGCTGCCGCAGGTAGTACGCAGGCAACCAGCATCCATGCTGATAATACTTTCTTGATGTTGTTCATTCTTTCGAATCTTAATAGGTTTACTAAAAAGACGATTAAGAAAGCATTTTGTAATCGGTTATCTCTCTCCTTTCCGCCATTCATTCATATATTCACGGGGAGTCTGGTTATATTTCTTCCGGAAACACTTGCTGTAATATCCGGAATCTTTGAATCCGACAGCAAAAGCAACTTCTGAAACGCTTAAATCCGTGTTCTTGATCAGTTCAACGGATTTATTCAGGCGGATTTCTTTTACCAGATCTACGGGTGCCAGTCCGGTAAGGCTCTTCAACTTTTTGAAGAATGCCGAACGGCTCAAGCCGATACCGGAAGCTATCGTATCTATATTGAAATCGCTGTCGTCCATGTTTTCCTCAATCACCTGATGAATCTTTTCGAGGAATTGCACGTCTTTCTTTACCAGATATTGTTCGTAGCTGTCTTCTTCCGTCGTTGTCTGATTCTCCATTTGCTGACGGATACGTTCACGGAATATTTTCCGTTCGGCGAGCAACTGGTCGATACGTGCCAGCAGATATTCTTTGCTGAATGGTTTGGTTATATAAGCATTCGCACCTAACGTAATCGCTTTTGTCTTGGCGCCTTCATCGTTCTTTGCGGTCAGGATAATCACAGGAATATGACTGATTTGGAAGTCTTTACGGATAGCCTGCAACATTTCCAAACCGCCCATTTCAGGCATCATCTGATCGGTCACTACGATGTCAGGATGATATAGATGCACTTTCTTCAAGCCTTCCACTCCATTATTGGCTACGTGAATATTGAATTTATCTTCGAGCTGAAGTTTTATCAACTGACAAAGGTCTTTATTGTCTTCCACCAACAAGAGAGTAGGCAACGAAGCGTCAATTGCCAGTTCTGCTTCCATTCCTTCCGATGAAGAAATAGTCTCAGCCGATTCTTCTTCGGAAGCGGTCGGAGCAACTTCTGTATCGCTGACATAGTAGTCAACTTCGGACGGACGGTAATGTTCCTTATCCATCAGAAGTTCTACGGTAAATACAGCGCCCTGTCCTTCGGGACTTTCGGCACGAATCACCCCGTGGTGCAGATTGACTATCTCTTTGGAAAGTGCCAGACCGATACCTGTACCTTGATAATACGGATTCTTTGTATTCTCCCCTTGTGAAAAACGTTCGAATATCTCGGTCAGTTTGTTTTGCGGAATCCCCTCTCCATTATCTTCCACCCGCACATAACAACGTTTTCCGTCGTCCGTCAGGCCGGCAGTGACATGGATACTTCCACCGGCATGGGTAAACTTGAATGCGTTTGATATGATATTACGGATCACAATACTCAATTTATCTTTGTCCGCCCATACCATAATTGATTCATCCGGCAACTGAAAAGTAAAGCTGATTTCATTCTCTTCCGAGAGTACCCGGAATTCTTTTTGGAAAGAGGCAATCATTTCATTGAAATCAATCAAGGAAACATGCAGGCGCATCTTACCGTTCTGAATCTTGCGGAAATCTAGTATCTGATTGACTAACTGCAACATCTGATTGGTATTCTTCTCCATCAATTCTACATATTGCAATCCTTTCGGAGATAGTTGCTCGCGTTCTTTCAATTCCTGTATCGGGCCTTTAATCAATGTCAAAGGTGTGCGGAGTTCATGGGAAATATTGGTAAAGAACTTGATTTTCAGTTCCGAAACCTTTTGCTCGATATAGATGTCATTCTTCATCTTAATCATAAAGAAAGCCAGTCTTAGGGCAAAATAGAGAGCTGCCAGCCCAAGAATAACGTAGATAAGCGTCGCCCACCAACTCAACCACCAAGGTGGAAGAATGGTAACGGCTAACGTACGACTGGAAACAAGTTCGGGACTGGCTTCATCTATCGTTTCCACACGGAACGTATAGCTGCCAGGGGGCACGTTGGTATAAGAAGCAATACGGTTCTTACCGTTATAATGCCATTCTTTTTCGTATCCTTCGAGTATATAGCGGTATGTCACCCTGTTCTGATTGTAGAAATTCAAGGCGGCAAATTCTATCGTGAACATGGACTGGTTATAGTTCAGTCGAATCGCATCTGTGTACGTAATGGATTCTTTTAGAATCGGGCAATCCTGGAAACTACGCAAATCCCGGTTGGAAACCTTAAAATCGACAATACGTGTATCATACTTCGTATGTTGTGTTTCCAACTTGTCAGGGGAAAATGCCAGAATCCCCTGACGGGTACCGATCCACAAATTCCCGTTCAATGTGCGGAGCGCGCTGCCCTCTTCCATTTCCACATTCAGAAATCCGTCATATTTGTCATAGTTACGGAACTGCTCGGTAGTCTTATTGAAACAGGACAGACCGATTTCGGTAGTAAACCACAGATTCCCATTCTTGTCTTCTACAATTGACTTGACTACATCATTGTTCATTCCTTCACGTATGCCGTAGGATTTGAAAACCGGTTCATGCTTTTCCTTGTCATATTGAACTAATTTGTTCAGTCCTCCACCAAATACACTTACCCATATTTGCGAATCAGCATCTTTATATAGCACATAGATATCATTGTCCGCCACGTTGGAACGGTCGCTAACCTGACGGTAGGTTTCAAACTGAATTTGTTCGGGCGTTGTAAAATGCCCGTCAAAAGACATCAGGCCATCCATTGTTCCCACCCAAATACGTCCGTCTTCATCTTCCGTCATTGTACGCACTTCCATATAAAGCCCGTAAGGCGGATATTGTTTCAGTCCGTTGTATTTATGTATAAAGCCAACTTCCCCGTTTTCTTCGGAAAGCAGGTTCAATCCCCCGCCTAATAATCCTACCCAAATGCGTCCCTGACTATCCTGATAGGTAAAATACACATCATTATTACTGATAGAGTTCGGATTTTTAGGGTCATTCTTGTAACGGGTAAAACGTAGGCCATGAGGTGAATTCATATCCGGCTCGGCTTTGACAAGTCCGTTTCCTTTGGTAGAGAACCACAGATTTCCGTCCTTATCTTCCATTATATGATAGACTGCCCCCAACAGATAGTTCTTGTCTGAGAAAATCTGCTTCACCTGACCGTTACGATCCAGACGATACAAAGTCTGCCAGCGGGTTCCCACCCAAATATCTCCGTTCTTCGCCTGGAAAAGGGCACGTATCCCCTGATTCCAGGAAGTAGGTCTTTCGGTGGTAACGGGAACAGGAGATACTTCGGTCAACAACTGGAATTGTTTTTTAGGGAAATTCACTCTATACACTCCGCTACTTGTAGATGCCAGCCACAGAATACCATCCTTATCCAAAAGAAGATGGAAGAAAAGTTGGTCGGGAATGTCATCAGAGAACGGTTTAATTTGGTTGATACGGGTCATCTCCAGTTTATCCCTGTCGAACAAAAGGATTTCTCCGCTTGGAGTCAGGAAAAACATGCCTTGCTCGCCGGCATCCTGCATTTCAAAGTTTCCGATAGAATTCTGGACGGGAAATGTAAAGCGGTGGCTGCTTCTGTTCAGAGGATCATAATATATCAATGCATGATTCCCTTCCTGAAACCATATCTTCTCATATTTATCATAGAAGATCATTCCGGCATCTTTCCCGGGGATGGTAAACGGAAGTTTAGTGAGTTGCTTGTAACCGATATTGTATTCATAACTTCCTTCATTAGTGGTAATATACATCAAACCGGATTCTGTAACCAATAAATTGGAGATTGGCTGCTTGATTTCCGGTATTTCATAACGGTTCACTACTCCGTTCTGAGGGTCGATACTATAAATATGCCCGTCCCTATCCCCTAGCCACAGGAACTTGGAACTATAAGCAGCACAAGTGAATTGTTCGGGATTGGCAGAAATCTTTTTCTGTATGAAGTCACCCGGTTTATCTTTCAGGGCATCTCCTTTTCTAAGGGATAAAATCTGATAATCCATACCAATCCAGTTGATGAACTCGGCTGTTTCACAGAATACGTTGTGTTTCAGCCGCATATCATAGACGTTCACGTTGGGGCGTGAATCGTGCAACTGCTTCATTGTGATTTTTCCATCCTTATCGGTATAGGCACGCAGAAGGCTCTTGTCCTTGGTCAGTAGCAGAACGTCCCCGTCTTCCGTTGTCTGGATTTTGATAATCTGAATGTTTTCGGAGTATTCTTTTACGTCATCATAGACTGCATGGAAACTTTCATGGCGCTTGTCGAACAGGTAAAGTTTACGGTCGATGGTCTTAATCCATAGGAAACCATTTTTATCTTCTACAATACGCTGAATCTTGCGAGGGGGAATATCGGCAGAATAAAAGCCGTCGCGGTTGTCATATGAGCGGAATTTAGTTCCGTCAAAGCTACATAGTCCATACCATGTGCCGAACCAGACAAAGCCATCCTTCCCTTTTAAAGTACAATTGACGATATTATTAGACAAACCGCGCTCGGCTGTGTAGTGTTCAACAATCATATTCGGATAGGCAAAAACACAAGCGCCCATCATTGACAGTAATAGTATTAGAATATTCCGTTTTCTCATTTATGGTCATCATTGGAATTAAATGTAGTCAAAGATACAATATTTTTTGAAGATAGTGACCGGAATCACTATCTTCTTATCTTTTATCGTTCTATTTTTCTGTTCCAAATTCAGTCTGCTGACGTTCCACCTCGTCCAATACCCGTTGGCGCTCTTCTTCGGTCAGTTGTACTTTTCCTTCGGATTTACTGTTTATAAAACCTGTTTTAACTGTTGGTGAAGTGACAGCCTGTTCCACATAACAGAAAGGAAGTTCTGCCGGAATACTTTCAAATTCCAGTTCGGCGGCTGTCGGAGCTTGTGTACCCTCAAACTGAACGTGTGCTTTTACTTTTATCTTACCGGCTTTCCGTGTAGAACGGATCAGCACAGGAGCCGATCCGAATTCCACGGCACGGGAATTGGCATTGATTGTGGCATCTCCAATAATCTCCCCCTCACCTTCTACCGTAAATACGATATTTTCTTTTGCCAGACGGCGTACGTTTCCATTATCGTCGGTCACTTCGGCAATTACCACAATGAAATCGGAGCCGTCTGCCACCAGGTTGACTTTTTGTGTATCCACATGCATACGCAGTTTGGTAGAACGACGGGAAGGCATTTTCTTTTGTGTGCATACCACTTTCCCGTTGATAATACCTTCGGCAACCATATTGACCTTCTGCCAGTTCTTTTGGGTATAGCTGTATCCACGCGCTTCCCAAAAATCCCATACATCATCGAAAATAACAGGTGCGTTCGGCATATGCCCTTTCGCGTGAACCACAGGCTTCGTCCATGTTTTTGTTCCGTCATAAATAGAAAGACGCACAGAATCACAATTACTGAACACTACTACGTCTTTATCTGAGAATTGCGACATTTCGTGAGCAATAAATATCATCGGCCCGCATTCAGCTATAGGATGTTCGAGATTGGCAGGTGACTGGCTGCGAAACATTTCATAAGCGTATTTCTTCTGACGGAAAGCATCGTAGACACCACCCCAATAAGGGTCAGGGTGATAACCGCGCTGATGGTCAAACGGATGCCATTGGGCACCGCCGATAAACAGACCTGTGGTGCAGTACATTTCATCATAGCTTTTTGCCAGGGATAATGCCTGTACAAGCAGCGGTCGTTCTCCCCAACTACGGCTTGCACGGTTGTTGTTATTGTGTGCGTACCAATCGTCCACGTTTTCTCCAAATTCACGGGTAAAGATACACTGTTCCGGCCTGTCCGCCTTTTCATCATCGCCCGGCCAGCCGTAGACTACATCATAATGCTCTTTCACACCTGCCGAATGAACGTCGGCTGCCGCTACCGGGCGTCCCGGATAAGGATATTCTTCTCTGGTTATTTCCAATGCCTTCAAGGCAAAATCAAGCGGATAGCGGGTTTCATTCAATATCGGTTCCCACATCAGGACAGACGGATGATTTCGGTCACGACGAATCATTTCACGGGTGTTTTGATGAACCAGTTCCCCGAACTTCGGATCTTTATTCCAATATTGCCATCCGGGAGTAGCTACAATGACAAACATTCCGAGTTCGTCACAGGCATCCATAAAGGCAGGGTCTTGCGGATAATGAGCTACACGAATAATAGTGCATCCTGCATCCCGCAGACGCTTCGCGTCACGCCATTGCTGTGAGTTGGGCAAAGCATTGCCTACATACGCGAAATCCTGATGGCGGTTAGCTCCCACCAATTGTCCGAAAGGCTTTCCATTCAGCCAGAAGCCGTCTTTTCCACGAAACTCGGCAAGACGGATGCCTGCACGGGTAATTCCCCCGTCAATAGTTTGATTGCCTTTCTTTATCCGTGATTGTATCCTATATAAATAAGGTGTGTCCGGTGACCATAGTTTCGGATTCTTCACTTCCATTTGTTGCCCGATAGATTTCTTTTCTCCGGGTTTCAGGGAAAGTTTGCCGGAAGTACGTTTGATGACTTTTCCGTCTGCATCGGTCAGAGTGGTTTCTACGGTGACAGTTTCCTGATGTCGTGCATCATTCTGTAACTCAGTCTTTACACAGACTTGCGCGCTCTTATCGCTGATTTTATCGAAATGTACGAATACTCCACCACCGGCAACGGTTTGGGAATCAAGAGCGTCGGTAATAGCAACAGGTGATTTGGCAATCATCCATACATCACGGTAGATCCCGCCGTGATAGGCAAAGTCCAAGGTATACTGGCGTTTACCGGGGGGATAAGATTTGTCATCGCTGTTGTCTGTTAAGACAGCAAGCAGACAGGAGTCACCTGCCTGTACGCCATTGGCGGTTAAATCTAACGTGAATGGCAGATAGCCACCGATATGCTCTTGAACACGCTTCCCGTTCAAGTAGATAATCTGCTTGCCCATGGCGGCTTCAAAATGAATAGTCACTCGTTGTCCTTTGGTTTCGGAAGGAATCACGAAATGCTTGCGATACCATGCCGGGCCTTGATAATTACGGCATCCACTGGCTTCGGCAGGCATCAGTTCCACTGTATGCGGGGTAGATACTATTTCCCAGGAGCGGTCGTCAAAGTCCACGGCTTCCGCCCCACGGACATCTCCTTTAAAGAATCGCCATCCCGGATTGAAATTATACACTTGTCGCCCACTACCGGGAAGCTGGATAAATCCGGCGACCGATGTCTCGGGACGGTAAGTTTCTGTCGCTTGTCCTTTCTCTGTCAATGAGAACAGCAACAAAAAAGCTGATAAGATTAAAAACGGTCTTTTATTCATAATTCCTTTATTTCTTAATCATTATAATAATGTCTTTCTTTCTACTTTCCGGCAAAACTTTCAAATCCTTCACCTTTCCGTCTTTTAGAGTAACTTCTACTGTAGTCTTGTCCGGCGCATGCAGTTTAAAATGCACATTCCATTCTTTCGGCCATGCGGGGAAAAGAAGAATTTGTTCTCCATTGGTCTGCAAGAGCATCTCCTGAAGACCTATCATTCCGCTACCTCCCCAGTTATGGTCGGGAGTCCAATCGTATCCCGGCCCCCAAAAAGCAGGAAAGCGGTGCGTACCGTTGGCCAGTTTGGCGAGGGATAGTCTTTTCGCTTCTTCGGTTAATCCCAAACAGGCAGCCCAAATGTTATCTTGTTTCCATCCGGTATGCGAACGAAACTTGATTGCGTCAGGGTCATAGAAATATGTATTACGGGCTACTTCCAGTTTTTCCTTTCCTACTCCATAGATGCGCCATGGAAATACAGGATAAAGCTGCGGGGTTTCTATGTTGTTGATGCGTTCCCAACTTACAGCGGGAGAAATCGTCTGTCTTAGTTCCGGGGTAGATGCAGGATTCAGAGAGTCTTTTACCTCTATATATCGCAAAGGGATCGGGGGGATTGTTTTCAACATCTCCTCTTTCTTTCCATACGTTTCGAGCACAGTCCGCAAGGCTGCTATGGTACTACTGGCATTATTCGTCATCTTATAGGTTTCACAGGCAGAACCCGGAAAAAGAATCAGATGCCCGTCACCGTCCAGTGCTTTTCGTCCGCGACGGGATGCAAGCATACGATAGTGTTCGTCAAAGAATGTGAGTGAGCTTTCTATCAAAGGAAGATAAGGAGTGATGTCGGCATCCGCATAGTTCTTTGTTTCCAGTATCATCTGGCAAAATTCAAGCACCGTATCCCACTCATATTCGAGCCACGCATTATATTCCAATCCCTTGTCAAACCAATCAGGACGCTTGAAACCATATTCCGCAGGGTTAGGCAAACCGAAGTTCTCAATCTGCTCACTGAAGCAAGCTCCATCATGCTGCCAGTATATACGGCTACGAAGCTCTGCATTTTTCAGCATCCGGTTGTAGAAATCAAATTGGGCGGACATCATGTCATAATCCCCGCTTTTCAGCATCGGCCAATATACCAAACGTTGGTTCTGTGCGGTCATTGTGCCACCTCCCCATTTCCGGTAATCGGGAGTAAATGATTGTTTTTCGTCTACATGGCAAGGATCGAAAGTAAACAGTCCGCCGTTAAATTTCGTCGGTACGCTACCGTAAGCATTGCAGCCCAGCATATAGCGGAATAGTGTGTAGTTCCGGGTGATTTCCTGTGCTTCTCCTTCCGCTACGATAAAACTGCGTTGCCAAAAAGAGTGCCACCATGAACGGGTTTGTTTTTTATCTTGTACTATGGTCTTTGCGGAGTTTTTCCCTTTTGGGACAATTCGTTCTAAAGCAGTTTGCAGACCTTGTTCCCATTGTGTCGTGGTTTCTGTCTGTTCCGTATGTAGTACAATATAAAACTGTTCCTTGCGGGTAGCTTTGGAAGAACGAAAATTCCAGGCACGGTAGTCCGTTCCGGCATATATGCCATCCGTAGTATTTGTAAATTCCAGGTTCTCTCCGAAAAGAGTTCCGCCGAAAGTCAGATTCTTCAAGGGATTCATCATTTGTAATTTCACTTCGTCCATCCCTTGTTGGGCTACGGCAACATCAAAGACTGTCTGTTCGGGGTTGCGATGATAAAATACAAGTTGGTTGTTCCTGCCGGACGCATTGTTTTTCAGAGATACGAAGTCGGCACTTGTAACCGTTCCTTTCGGAGGAGCCCATTTGTAGGAACACTGTTGTCCCTCTCCTTTCCGGACAGGACGTTCCTGATAACGCCAGTTTTCATAAGAGACTTCTGTATGCAAAGGCTGTGAATTCGCTATTTCGACATGAATAACCGGATGGAAGACATCTACCCAAAACTGTATTTGCGCACCTTCGGCTTCAACTTCGACATAGCCGTCGTTCAATTTCAATTCCTGACGGAAGCTTTTGTTTTCTTTGAAAGGATTGGGTGACAGGCGAAGCCGGAAACGACCTTGTTTCAGTTGGCAGTTATTTTCATCGAACGTACCACTTCGGCTTACATAAAACAAGATGTCGCCATCTTCCACCCATATATTCATACCAATATCACCGCCACCGCAAGGCATGGATTCGGAAGAATTACGGCTGGGGGTATTCCAAACGACATTGGCATGTTGGCTCCAAAGTGCCGACACGCCAATAAGCAGTATGGTTGTAATCAGATAAAATCTCTTCATGTTTTTTATATTACCAATTATCCGAGCGGAAAGACCCTAAAGGTAAACCGTCACAATAAACATCTCCTTCCACATAGTTTTTGAATCCATACCGGACGGCTACCGGATGCGGAACTTTCTCACTTTTCACAAGCATCTTACTACGCTCAATCCAGGCTTTCGCAGGATAGAACACCCTGTCTTCACCTGCTACTTCGAAGTTTTCCGACTCGAAACAGTTCTTGCCGCTAATCCACATTCCGGCACGTTCAAAGCTTACGACTACCGTGTCATTCTTTATTTCAAGACTTTTATAATAAGGGCTTTCCCCATTTACTCCTTCCACTCCATAGGTCTTGGTCAGGGCAAGAAGTGCCAGACGTTCTCCGGCAACCTGTTTCTTTGCCGGATGAATTCCTTTCTCCATTCCTGCGTCCAACAATACCGCCATGCCACTGTTTGTCACCCGATGTTCAACTTTCGACTGCGCCTCCCGAAGATAGGCGGAATTTATTACTTCTTTTCCTTTTTCCGTGATGATTCCATAATCATATGGGGCTATCTGACAATAGTAAAAAGGAAAATCCCCTTGTTTCCATTCGGCACGCCAACCGTTAATCAAGGTCGTAAACATATCTGCATACGTATGTGCACGATTCCAGTTATCTTCGCCCTGATACCATATCACTCCTTTCATTGTCATACCGATAAGTGGATGTAACATACCATTGTAAAGCACTGTCGGAGTACGGTTCTTCGATTTAATGTCCGCTTCCGACTGAGGAATTTTTGCGTCGGGAAAAGCTTTCAGCCAGTCGGCTGTCATCCATGCTTCGCACGCTGAACCACCCCATGCTGCCACCACCAGACCTACCGGAACATCTAATATTTCATTAACCAGTCTGCCGAAATAATAAGCCGTCGCACTGAAATCACGAACACTGGCCGGAGCTGCTTCTTTCCATGAACCGACTACATCATTTTGCGGAGTAAACGTAGAAGTACGTTTGACCGTAAACAGGCGAATTTCAGGATTCTTACTGTGAAGAATATCCATGTTGGCATTCTCCACCGGCTGGTTCTTGAATCCTTTCATCGGCATTTCCATATTGCTCTGTCCAGAACATAACCATAACTCACCTATCAATATATTATTCAGTGTTTTTTTACTTCCATCATCAAAGGTGACATTATAGGGGCCTCCTGCTTCGGGGGTAGCAACCGTAAGTTTCCACGCACCATTCTTGTCGGCAGTTGCTACATACTGTTTCATATTCCAACTCGTCGTTACTGTTACTTTTCTATTGGGAGTAGCAGTTCCCCAAAGATTGGCATTTGTCTGTTGCTGCATCACCATTCCGTCGGAAAAGATTGCAGGCAATTTTACTTCCGCATGTGTTGACAGGCAGGCAGAAAGCAGAAAGCTTGCCAATATTGTACCTGTTTTAGTCATTGAACTTTTCATACTTTAACTGTATTATAATGAATCAGGCACGGATTACGCTGTTGTTTTTACGTAACACGATTCTTATGAGCCGTGTAATCCGTGCCTTAAAATCTTAATCTGTGATAGAAAAACCCAAAGAACCAAGCAATCCTGCCGGAAGCAACGTTCTCTCTGCCCTGCGATATTTAGCGTTCGTCCAGATCCCGTCAAACGGTGCTTTTCCTTCATCGGCTCCTTGCAATGCATTCGCCCACGTGTTCGTCACTTCTATTTCAAGCTCATTCATTCCTTTTTTCAAAGCTGCGGTTATATCAGCCCGATAAGGAGCCGTCCAAACAGTGCCACAATCTATTCCATTCACACGAACTGTTGCTATATCGCATATCTTCCCCAAGTTCAGCCAGACTTTTCGGTCTTTCTTCAGCTTATTCTTCCAACGGAACATGGTTTTATAAATCGCAGTTCCTGAATAATAGCGGATTTGTTCGTCATCCTCTTTACTCCAGTCAAACAGTGTTTTCTGGGTTATTTCTTTCCCATTGTTCAGGAAAGTGACTTTATACTCTTCCGGTTCAAAAGCTACTTCCTCAATATTTCCAGTGGAGTTCTTTTTCTCTTTCCATGATTTTTGCGTATCACTGTCATAACCATTACGAGCTTCTTCCGTGGAAAAGACAACGAATACCGACTCATTGGGAGCCAATGTCAAAGTTACTTCCGTGCGGTTATCTTTCTGTTCGTAAAGGGGATTCGTTTTAATCTCACCCGTCACGGGATTCCAACATTCCGGTCGGCTTCCGGTGATACGCATACTTGCGGTGAACGTACGTGTCTCTTCTTTCTGATTGGCAATAAAATAAATATCTCCCAATTCACCGCGACGATGTGTCCAGGCAATGTCTTCCGGCACAATCAAATCACGTTCCAGTCCATATGCAGAGAAGTCGTCCTCCATATAAGGAATGGCAGGAATCAGCACACCTGCTTTTTTCAGTTCATTGACCTTTTGTTTCACTTCCGGCGAAAGTTCCACCGGTTCAGGATTCATCGGACGGGCATTCGGCAGTACCAAAACCTTATAACTGGCTCCGCCCGGCAATATCATTCTGCCATTTTCTACTTTTGCCAAACGCAATAGTGCATCCTTGTTAAAACTGTCATAAGCATATCCCCGAAGCGGATTCACCCATTTTTCAGGATCAGCCATATTCGCGGAATGAGTAACGCCTACCGGACGCACACGCAAAGGCTGTCCCTCATTCGCCAAACGAACACGTTCGCTTTCCACACGTTCCGCACCGAAAATCCCCGGAAGGGACGGAACCAGTCGTTCAGGTAATACCGAACGTCTCGGCACTTCCTCACCTGTGAATACTGCGATATCTGTCACCGGATGACCGTACTGTAATAACGACTGGCAACGGGCGGCATATTCGGAAAAGGCTTTAGCCCCTTTATCCCACCAAGTTTGGTCACGCTGGAAGAAAAGCCCGATGCCATCCAGTGTCATGCCGGGCTTGCGGTCTAGCCAGGGATTATGTACATATACGTGGTAGAAGAGACGATTGATTCCTAATGCGTAATTACGATCCAACAATGCTTTCAACATTCCGGGGTATTCATTCCATGTGCCACGCACTTCGGTGAATCCTTCCGCCTGAATGATATTCTTTCCGTAGATATGGGCACCGCTGATGGCATCGAGCATATCATTCGGTTTATCATGGGTAGGACTGTTCAGCCAAAATTCTCCCATAGGAAGATCTACCTTTTGGTAATGCAGCAAGCCGTCACTCACCATTGTCGGTGCTACACACTCCGCTGAAAACTGACAATCATACTCTTTGGCGCAGTCTGCTAGTACCTGATAGAAAACATCGACTACCAGTTCGGCAATCGTTGTACGTACATCCCGCAGGATCTTTTCGCTCCGTTCGGCACTTTCCATGGGAATACCTGCCAATAGGGGTAAATAAGGTATCAGGTCATAGCCGTGGCGTTTCTTGAATTCAGTTGCGAAATTATGATTCCAGTTCTGACTTCCACATTCCCAACTGTCCACATGCATATATTTCAGTACACGCCGTGCCACTTCCGGATTCGTTTTTACAAATGCTTGCGCAAACCAGTTATCAAACTGTTTTCTTACTGTTGCCGGATCGAACTTATCACATTCCAGTCCCTTTCCGCCACCGGCTGTCGCATTGGTATGTCCGGTAGCAGTATGCCCCATGCGGAGTAATTTCCATTTACCTTCAGGGAGAATGGCAGTCAATGTTTTCTCTTTAGAATGACTGGCAGGGATATTATTGTATTGTTCCGTCAGATTAATAATCTGTGAAAGTGAATAACAATCCTTTTTCCCTATTTCTCTTTCCTTAGTGGATTCAGCTACACGCCATACCAGTCCGGCTTTTCCTTCCCACTGATTCAGACGGGCTTCCCGATGCAGGCGCAGTTGTTTTATTTTCAAATTGGGCTTCCATTTCGCGGCATCCATATCTTCACTTCCCGGTTCACTCCCTTCGGGTGTCCAATAGAAACGGAAATAACGGGCAGTAGTTGCGGGAATACTATGCGTGGAGTTTTCATCTGTATTCTGCCATCCCTGACGTGCAGGAACCAATTGTTTTACGAAACGGTAATTGACACCGTCATCACTTGCCATCACTTTCAAGCGATGTGCCTGATAATTATTGCCATTCAAGACTATTTCAATGTTCCGGCAGGTAAAAGGTTGTCCGTATTCGTATTGGATATAGCATGGATACGAAGAGCGGATAACTCCTGCCGCATCCATATTTACTGTTTGGGCGGGCTTTATATTATCCGTTATCGCCAAGTTTACGCATGTGATTTTGGCAGGCATTTCATCTACTTCATCTTCTACCGGTAAAGCAAACAATGCAATATCTTCATAATAATTCTCATAAGCTTCTGGTTGTGGCAGACGCAATGCATCAAGTTTTCCGCCATTAACAATCGTATCGCTCCAAACGACTTTCTGCATGGATTCTTTGGGAGTGATCCAAGGCCCTCCCGCCAATGCAAAACCGTCACAAATATGCATTCCCAGTTTCAGCCCTAACCGGTCGGCTTCTTCCATGCTGAAACGTACCATTTCCCACCATTCAGGGGTTAACTGTTGTGCTTTGCCATTATATTGGGAACCTTCATTTATACCTTTAATCGGCATCAGGTACGTACCTCCGAGTCCTGCATGTTTCATTGCTTCCAAATCGGCGGTAATCCCCTCTTTGGACACAGCGCCATACATCCAGTACCAAAATGTCCAAGGTTTCGCTTCATCGGACGGGTTCTGAAATTGGTCGCGAAGTGAGCGTGTTTGTTGCGCATCGGCAGAACAGAAAGCAGTCCATGCCAATAAAGAGATTGCAAATATTCGCTGTTTCAGTCGGCTTTTCATTTTAATATCTATATTTTACTATTAAAAAAGACGAAAAAGGAAATATTTTGTACTCACTATTTGTTGAAAATATTAGAGAGACGTAAACTTTAATTATAAAAAGTGCACCTCCTTTCCCACTGGAAAAAAGGTGCACACACAAACAAAACAAACAATAGACGACCTTCACAGGCAGTATTCGTATTTTATTTTTCTAAATGCCGCTATTCGATACAATCTAGGACATAAATTCTCTCCCTATATTCTGAGGGTGTCATGCCGGTATGTTCACGAAAGAATCTTGTCATAACGGAATTTGACTGGAAGTGTGTTCGCGAAGCCACTTCTTTTATCTCGAGATTAGTGTCCTTCAATAGTGCTTTTATTTCAAGAATGGAATATTCTATAATCCAGTCTTTTGCTGAACGACCGCTCATATCGGTTATTACCATTGTCAGATGTTTAGCGGACACGCACATCTTTTCCGCATAAAAAGCGACATCCCTACATACCGTATGAAACTCTATCACCAAACAAAAGAAATCGAATACAATTTTTTCCTTACGGGTATATTTTACTAATTCGGCCACTTCCGGTTTTCTTTTATAAGCCGCATAGATATCCCAATAGAAAACACGTAACAGTTGCATGATAGACTCCCGTCTGAATAAGTCCTGGGGTAAGTCAATACGGTAAGTCAATATCTGGCAAAAATGAATGAAACGTTGACATTCTTCATCGTATAGCGAAGTGCTGAAATTCTTCCGCATATAGAAAAAGAAGTCAAGGGTAGGCATACATATACCGCTTATCGTATCTATAAACAGGCTTTTGGATACTTTTAGGAATGTCATTGAAAAGTCATCACTAATTTCCGTGACAGATGCCAACTGGAAAGGAAAAATAATGACCAAATCATTGGGGACAATACGCCGTTTATTACCGAAAACATTAAAGAGCGCACTTCCTCCCGTACATATCCCGTTTATCCCCTCTTCAAGATACGTCGGATTTTCATCAAGAGGTAAATGGGCAATTGTAGTATATACGTTAAACTCTTCAGATTTCAATAATTTGTCAACTACTTTATCCGGACTATATGGCATATTCATTTTCATTGAATGTTATTAATGCTATTTTTACAACTCATACTTCGTTCATAATTCATTTCGATGGAATATCCCGAATACAGCGGAGAAAATATTTAGTACTTTTGGAACCGCTAGAGGATGCATATTTCACTTTTGTTACGTCAGGATAGAATTTCATATACCATGCATAAGTAGAAGAACCGGAATGTTCTGTTGCCAACCAATAAGCGGTACCGTTTGTAGACAATGCGAATTTATTAAAACCAGTTCGCACATTTGTTTCCTCCAATTCTCTATAAAAAATCATTATCAGGCTACCTTCCCGAAAGGTAGGAACCCGCCATGTTCCCGGTGCGTCTTTTCCATATTTTCCACGGTACATGGCACATCCTTTAGGAACGGCATAACTTGTAACATCGTATTTATTTTGGTTTGCTGTAGCAAGATATCCGTTTGCAGTAGCCCAGTCCATTGTTGTCGTAGTTGTACTTGCACCATCACTGTCAATCGCATCCGGAGATATAATAAATCCCTTGGAGACTTTCATATCATTGTTGCCACTATTTATAGCATTATTATGCCGACTTACACGATGAACATAAACTAAATTTCCATTGCTATCTTTGACAGGGTTCGTGTTTTGACCGTTTGAAGTCCATTCATAGAGTTGAATATTCGTATAAAACGTTGAATTTTCACTTCTATTCTCCACTCTACTTTCGGGTAAACCTGTCGAATATATAACTGCATATTGATTTCCTTCCTCATCCGTATATATACCCGTTATCTGAGAATATCCCTTTACATGCATGAAGAGAGACGCGGAAATTATAATAATCATTCGTTTCATTTTATTCTTGTTTTTGTTTATTTCGCTTTAAAATTGCATTTGCTTGATACTTATATCTCTTACGCACCTTGAGCCACCATCAGTTTTATAGTAAGAATTCAGTCCGTTATACCATCTTTTGACACTACCATTTCCATCTTCCGTAGTTGTATTTCCGCTGGTAATATTCAATGAACTACCTATATAAATACCAATCAGTTGATTGGATGCAGGCATATACCACTTTAATTCATCACCTTCTATTCGTCCGTTTCCATCTTCATCTCTGTTTTTATCATAACAGACTCTTGCGGAAAAGGTACTGGCCGGATATTGGTATTGATATAATAGTACATGACCGTTTGCATCTTTCTGCGGAACAGGTATATCACCTGTCCAAGAAAGGTTATGTATATTTTCAGCTAGATTAATCGTTGCTGTTTTTCCGCAATTTATATCATCTGTCCCATATGATTGTGTTGCTGTTTCAACATTGTTATAACCATATTGTATTTTTCCCATGGTGGTTATGCCCACCAGATATTTATTTGTGCTACGCACAGATAATCTGTCATGCACTAATCCCATCGTATAATTCCCATCCGTATCTTTTACTCCTCCGAAACGTCCGGCATATATTGCCGGTCGCTGATCCATTCTGAATATATGTGAAGCTTGCAATATTTCTCCATCTCCCTCGGTTGTGGTAGTAACTTTGATAAATAAGGAACGCTTTCCTTCCGCATCGCTTTCACCACCAGAATCGACCAGATTACCGTTTTCATCATATATGTACTCATCATTATAAAGATAAAATTTTATTTGTGTGGGAAGTATGGTACTTGCTTTGATATATGTATTCAGCGGCTCCTTGACATTATTATATGCATCGGTATAATTAGATGAAGAAGACAAACGAAGCCAACTGTTATCGGGAGCTTTCTGTGTACATTCTTTATTGGTATATATCTCCACTTCCACTGTTCTTCCCTGAGTTTGTACAACTATCGGTCGAACATCATAAGCTGCATCAAGGTCATAATCTTTACCTGATTTATTGTAGAGGTTCTTAAAAGTATCAAATGATGCCCCTCCACTAACAGCTACATTATAACTAGCATGAAACTCTACATATTGACTGGCAATGTACGCTCTAATCCGTTCATCGTTTTTTGCAGAATTTATGTCTGCGTTAATGGTAGTACGTAGATTATAAAAATGATTGGGTTCCACATCAAAATTGTTAGTATTGTTGTTCCCGACATACATTTGGTAAATTGCATATTCGTCTGTTACAGTAGAATATGCCCATGCTTCTATCTGTGTACCCAACACTGGTGCAGCCCCAGAAGGTACTTTATTGACTATTTTGTAGTAACGTTGGTTTTCACTCATAATACTACCTACAGTTCCCTGACAATTCTGTGCAACATACCATGTTGCCGAATAAAAGCCGTTTGCATCCGGTTCGCCCAATTTATCTACTTCAAACGTGGCATAAGTATCTTCATCACTATTCTTTTCAGGATTGGTGAGCCGAATCGTACTGTTTACATTCAATAATTTCAAACCCTGCAATTTGTAATTTTCCACTTCAAATTTATAGCGTAATGTAATGCGTGCCATCAGCTTTCTTATTTCGATACCTCCAACAAAACCGACAGGCTTGTTATATTCGACCAATCCCCGGTTACCTCCGTCAATATCTACGACAGTAACACCCGGCACTTCTCCGGCCAATGGTACTTCGTCGTCAGCGGTGATAAGTGACTGGGTATGACCTTCTATATTAGTCAAGTATTCAAAACTCCATTTTTTAAGTTCATCGAGATAACTTACCTTACTCATGTCGTAATTTAGCTTGGGACCCAGCACCAGCAGATATAAAGTTTGATTCTCCGCCACCACAAGAGGAACATCTATTGTTGCTAGATCATTAATAGCTGTCGTAGTATCACTCAGTTTATGAGGTTTTCCATTAATGGAGCCATCTTCCTTAAACTGGAATAGCCATAGGTTATGTAGTTTGGTTGTCCCATCGGAAGCACGGGTAGTTATGGTATGCGGTTCCTGCTTTCCTTCCAAAACCACAGTAAACGGAGAGTCAGAACAAGTTTCTTTCCTAAAAAATGACTTTGCAGCTGTATAACCACTCGCGAATGTCGGTTCTACAGCAGCAGGAAGACTGACATTCAGGCTGACCATGACCGTTTTACCTGAAGTATTTCCCGGATTAAACTCATCCAGTTTGTCATTTGTGCAACCCAAGTATAACAGTGACAGCAAGGTTGTGCAGACTGTCCGGAAATACTTTCTATATCTAATTCTTATTCTCATATCATATCTATTTATCACCAAGCTTCATGCCGGTTCTTATTGATAACCATTTTGTGAAATAATCGGATTTCCAAGGGAAACTGTTAATCCGGACTCTCTTGCCAATAATATCTCAACCGTAAGATTAATGGCACTCGGACTATCATTTTCCGGGATTTCTATTGAGACAGGATACTCATATTTATGTGATTCAGTATTTACTTCGGTGCTGACACACTTTGTGGCACCTGCATAGCTGATTCTCAAATACAATTTTCCGGCAGGCATGGTTACATCTGTGGGGGTAAGTTGAATGGTTGTCTCGTAAGTTCCTCCCTCCTGAGGTATATTACCAGAACTGCCTAATCCTGTTTTGGCACGTAAATCATATCCGCTTTGTGAAACAGTGAGTAAGAGACTCTCTGCCCGCCCGTCCAAACCGATGCCTGCCACTCTCACTCTAAATGAACGTGGCGAAGCACTTTCCTTACGTTTGACATATACAGAGATATTCTGAGTGTTACTGCCGTGGGTAGTATGTATGCTGCCACCTCCGGGCTCAAATGAAAAATCGTTGGGAGATGCTGTTCCCATTTCCGAACCTGATGTTACAAGTGTTGCCGTCCAATAAGGAATATTTGATATAATGCCGAAGTAAGAGTTTCCACTATTCTCGGTACCCTGATAAGTGGGACTGACAATATTACCTATCTTCATCTGGCTTTCTGGTATCTCATTGCGCACACAACGGATCATATATGCATTTTGTCTGTTTATACCATTTTGAAGTCCAGCTTCCTGTGATTGACCGGAGAATTTGAATACTGAGGCATCATTTGCCCAATACCATCCATTGGAACGATCTCCCTTGGAAATGCCGTCCGTATCCCTATACCGATTATGTGGAGAAAGCAACCAATGGAAAGAAGGGTAACCGTATGAATTATTTTCATTATCAGTTGCCATTATCAGAATGTTATTCTCATCCGAAGTAGCCATATGCCACTGTCCGTTATCCACAATTCCCAAAGTCTTGATTTGAGCTTCAGATAGTCCGGCAAGTTTGCAAGGATCTCCCAATCCTTTCGCAATCTGGACTGCCGTATTATTTTCAGGTATTTCACCAGTATCCTGATAAGGAATGTCCGCCCATCCCTTGATAGTTAAAGGGGCGTATGAGCCCGGATACCAAAGTACATCGTTCAGTTCATTAGCATTGTCGGGTGCTGCAAATGTTTTCCCTTCTTCCGATGCGCTGTGTATAGCTATCAGGCTGCCGTACTTGAACAGGACATCTTTGTATCCCGTCTCCGAATGATATGCTTTCAGTACACCTGAATAGATGGTAAAGTCATTCCATATATTCACATTTTTGGATGTATCGGCTGTGGCGTCATAATCTGCCGCCTTGTCACTCACTATTACCAGTCCGTCAATAGGCTTCCAGTTGATTGTGATATCATGTTCCTCCATTGCCACTATTTCCGCATAAAGTCCCATTGCACCCATACCGGTAATGGTGGCGTATATCTGATAATGGTTATTTCGTGTCAGGTTATGGTTTTCAGGGGGATTCTGCCCGATATCTAGTAAATAGATGCAGTTTAGTACCTGCGTACTTCCATTTTTAAGTATGCATTGTGCGTCAATCTTGAGATAGGTTGCTTGTGAAGCATTTTTAGGTTCGGATAACAAGTGCTCGGGGATATAAGTGGCGGGAATTGTTATGAAATCTACGTTATCAGGAATGGTGTATTTATTTCCATTTATTATATATGTACCGTTATTATCGAGTTCGCCTGTTCCTGATATAGTAAGGTCATCCGACCAAATATTTTTCGTATATGCCTGTCCTTCTCCTATGGTAGTGGCGGCTGGCATACGACATACCTTGATTGACAGTTTGGTTACCTTAAAATCCTCATCCGGATTGGTTATATTTTTAATTGCTGTAAAGCTAAGACGGGATACCATACGGGTTACTTTAACCGGTAGTTCCGTCATTTTAACATTATTAATTGTGACTGTGGCATTTTTCCCGTCACTGCGGGATTCTACATAGGCATGTTGCACATTTCCATACATGGGTGGCGGAGCAATGATACCTACTGCGGAGAATGTCACATTTTCTATTTCATTCTCCCGTGTAATGGCGTTGAGTTTTTCCGTAAGTTCCTCTGTTTCATTACAAATGATATAAATGTTGTTGTATCCCCGTGCCGCCCTTATTGGAGCGGTATATGTGTCATCATCATTTATGGAAGTGTCCGAAACACCATTATACACCAGTTCATCCTTGTCATTAAAAACAATCGCACGTACGGAACTTATGACTTTATCATTATCGGTAGTAGTATTGCGTGTCCCCATAGTAATACTTAGAGGTATTCTTTCTCCTTCGTAAATACGTGCACCTGTCGGTTCATTCTCGTTTACACAAGAATCAAGCAACAAGGCAAACGTCGTCAAAAGCAAGACAACTGCCGGAAATTTTATGTTTATAGTTATATTCATCCTTAATCGTGCCAAAATTTTGTTTCAAAAAACGGCTTACATATCCGTTGGCTGAAACCAATACGTCCAATTGTTGACGGTTATGCTCAATGCAATGTAACCGTTCTCTTCCTTGTCTCCAATACGGATATTGATGTCCCACTGATATCTGCGGTCAAGATATTCCTGCTCATCCATCATTTCCGGTTTACTCATCAACAGGTAATCAATGAGGTTTATTGTTGTTTTACCTCCGATATCTATTGCTTTTCCTGAAGATTTTTCTGTGATGGAAAAAGTCATATCGCTATCTTTGACAAGCCTGAGCGTATGAATCCGGGTGTGGAAAGATACTCTACTGTCCTCCTCTTCAGGACAAGGATAATAAGTTATGTTCTTGTTTTTCTCTCCAAAATTATTTTTATAGTCATAAGAACTGTTTGCTGCTATCAGTTGTATATCATATTTTGAAACATCAACAGGGTTGCTGCTCTGTGTAATACCTATCGTTATATCGTTGGTATTGCGCACCAAGCTGACCGTTTCCGTATTGCCGCTATTCTCTAACGAAAACATTTGCAGAGAACTGCTATGCCATAACGCATCGAGATGATTGTTGCTTATGTCATTTTCAGGTTCATATTTCAATGTCAATTTATCTATCGGAGTGCCTGCGGTCATTATCGGTAATGAATAAAAACTGTCTGTTTTTCCTGCCCACACAACAGCCGTACAGCCTTTCAGACGATAAGGTATCAGCATACGATAGTCCGGACTTTTCAGCAGACTGCCATTTTCGGTGAATGTCTGTATATAGCTCCCTTCTGCATCAAACACAAAGACCTTTACTTCTTCCACTTGATCGGCAAACCAGTTTTCGTTTGCCATGTTATAGTCATACCGGAACTTCAGAAAAAGATCACACTGTTCGAGGTCGTCATGAAGGACATCGCAACCGGTAATCCCTGCCGCCATAAAAGCGGCAAGGATTATTATGTATTTCTTTATGTATCTCTTGATTTCCATCTATTAATGCAAATCAACACCTTGTGTCCAGAAAGTCCATGGATTGATAGTGATTTCAACAGATAGATAAGCGTCTGCTTCATCATCATCGGTATCCGGTGGTGTAGGATTATTTGGATCAGGGTCGGACGGATCGGGAATCCACGGTGTTCCGGGGCCGCTCACACTCTGAAGCTCAAGGTGATACCAGTTGTTGCGTACTACACCATATCTACCTAAAGCCATTTTGGTTGTGACATTTTGGTCGTGACGGATTAAAACGTCATAGTAGCATACTGATGCGTGATAGTAACGTACAGCGCAGAAACGTCCGATAATACCGGTTTTCTCATTGAAGTCGTCAACAGTAAGATCTGCAATCGCCTTATCTATGTCTGCAACACCCTCTTCCACGACGCCTGCTTTTTTCAAGAATATAGGCAAATCTGTTTTCAGTCCGCCGCCAGTGGTTTCTTTGTATGCTTTTTGAAGCCCTTCTAGTGTATAATAATTACCTTTCCAAGAGAAGTAACTGGTATTTACAGTCAAATCTTTAGGAGTATACCGAGCTTTTACCACCACCTTGGTAGTAAATCCCAATTGCTGCGCTGCCGCATCCATAGTGTTTTCAAGACAATACAAACTTGTTCCATCCGTCTGCTTCACTTCAGGCATAGTTTCCGCTGTATTATTGATGTTTTTCAGATAATTGAAAGCTGCATCCATGTTAGCTTCCATATTTTCACTAATATCAGGCTGTTCGCTCAGCAGATAGTTCTTATCCCGACGATAAACAGCCCCTTCTGTAGCATTGTCATAAGGAATAAGATCACTATATAATTTTACACTCTTATTGGTAACACTTAATTCCCAACCACCAAAAGTAAAATTGGAACCATCTGGTTTTGTAAAGTCTGGTGACTTAACCGCAACCTCAACTTTGGCACTCAACCGGTCTACATTGATTTTAGCAGGAGTATTTTTGGCGTTAGTCTTTGCCTGATTCTCTGCTTCCGGGGTATATTCAGTCGGTTTAAACACATTCGACTTTACATCTGTTAATGCTCCAGCATCAGTGATACCTGCACTCGCCATCATAAAATTCTGGTCGCCCGTAACATTGGTAATAGTCGCATCAATAGCAGCATTAATCGTGTTCCAAGGTTTACCCTTTACGACATCTTTAGATAAATCCCACCCAGCACTATAAGGGTTGATAACCACAAATACTTTCTCAGTTTTTTCCGGCACTAATTTAGCTTCACTGGCTGCAGCAGACGGATTCCCTTCTCCTCCGCTGTTTCCAACAGTAGCACCACTAAAGTCAACCACATCAAGGCATACATCATCCTTGTCAAATAATAGAACAGTTACAGTCCCCGCTCTACTTTCCCCTGAAGTACCCGGTTTTGTTGTTGCTCTTGTAGTAGCTATATGACTTTTAAGCGAAAGCGACAGATACGCTTTGCCATTCAGGTCATCACCCGGAATGTTGTTTTCCCCTGCTTCCTCACTACTACAACTGGCAAGCATAAAAGCTGCCAACGTTGATAATAGAAAACTTCTTGTTTTCATCTTTTTAAATGTTTAAATGTTGTAAATGAAATGATAATTATAAATGATAGTAAAAATAAATCAATAGTCTTGTTTGTTTATTGTCCGGATATTGTCTCTACCTTTAGCCAATTCCTCGAGATTAAGACGTGCTTGTCTCAATCCAGATTCGGCAGCTTTATTGAGATATGCTTCTGCTTGCTCATATTCCCCTTTCAATAAGTGTAACACTCCCACTGTGTTTTCATACTCCGGTACGGAAATCTTTGTTTTCCTAAGATATTCTTCTGCTAATACTGTATCTCCATGTGAAAGTGCAGCCGAAGCGGCATTTAAATTGGCAACCTCATCGTTAGGAAAGATTCTGACGGCTGTTTCAAATAGTTCTATAAATTCCGGTGAACCATTTTCGTAAGTAAGAGCTACTTGATAGATTTCATTCAGGCTCAAATCTTGAGGTCGACTATGAAGTAGTATTTTTGCCTGTTCTATATTAAAATTCTGAACATTATATTTTATCTTACATATTGCTTTACGTAAATGTGGATAATACTCGTTGAGCATATATCGATATGGCTCACCATGTTTATATAGCATCAATGATTTTTTACGACTAGTATTTGTATGATAATTTATAGCAGCCGGTGTATTATCAATGATATGAAGAATATCCTCTTTCTCCATCATATCAGATTCTGCAACCATCTTGCGTAATCCATCCCAATTTTCACCGCCATATTCCACCTTGTATAATTCTTTAGAAAAAGAGAAATGAGGGAGCAGGTAATTGACAAGTGCTTTCGCACGTCCTTCGGAAAGTTGCCTGTTAAAAAGGAAAGAGCCTTCCGGTGAAGCATAACCGATGACCGATATCTCACGAATCGTTATAGTTGTATCATTTTTCACTTCAGCAAGCATGGAGTCTATCTTTTCCAACTCTACCGGATTGTTCATATAATCCGGTTTTATGTCGGTTTTAGAGACGACAAAGTCCAAAAACGCTTCGCATGACATCTCACGATTTTTAACATGTTCCACTTGTGGTTGAACGTAGCTGATATGTGGAATAACTTGATACGGAATAGCAAGTTGTTCCAAAGCAACAGTACTAAAAAGAGGAATTGTCGATAGTAACTTGCCCGGTCGGCAACAACCTGTCACTTCCTTTTTGATATCCAAACGCGCATCTTTCATCCATGGTTCGAATGGAATGACCAATGAATACCGGATTTGTTCTTTTCCGGTTGTTCCATATCCTTTTACAACACGATATGGAGCTTCCGACTGGTAAAAATCACGTTCCTGTGTATTCATTAAAGCCAATTTACGTTTCAGGCCTTGGTAATTACTACGGCCTTTGACAGAGATTTCCGGCAATTCCATTTGGTGGCTTGTAGTAACTAATACCGGTATCAGTTCTATTGAATGATTGGAACTGACTTTTATTTTATCGAAGTCGTAAAGCATTTGAATATGTAAAGAATCTCCCACTTGTTGTAGTTTAAGAGCTTCTGGGTGCATAGTTCCTTTATACCATTTGTCTGGCAGGTTTTCTCCATATAGTAAAGGAGAAAAGAGCAGTGACAGAGTCAGTAACCATAAAATTGATTTAGCTTTTATCATGTTTTTATTATTTTATATGAAATATAAGTGAGACTGCGGCTTTAGTCGGTCCGAAATAGTTGCGTTTTTCCGTTCCGGTTTTTTCACCACAAGTCTCGCACCTGAACTTGTCGTAATGAAGCCGGACATATCCCATGCCTATATTCGCTTCGAGACTCCAACGATTGCTTAGGAGAAAATGGTAGCCATACGAAAATCCTCCGCCTATCCCCCATCCTTCATAACGATGGCGTCTGGAATCATCTCCGAATAGAAGTGGCAAATGATGACCGGCTATGTTGTACTGTCCTCCTAATATATGTATTCCCCAAAAATGTCCGCTGAATCTTTCACACGTCCAATAACGATATTCCGCAGAACCGAGCCAGTGTACCAGTTTTTTGTTTGAGGATGATTTGCCGGATGTAAACCAGTTAAAGCCGCCACCCAGTTCTACTGTACTACTTGGTGAAAGTCCGAACTCGACTCCAAGATTAGGTGAATTTGAATAAATCCCGTAGAACAGATTTGTTTTTACCGCTACTTTTTGAGCTGAACAATGCCCTATGCTTCCCAAAAACATCAAAAGTAGAATTATTATGTCATGTATCTTCATCAAATGTATATAATAGAGTGTTTTTTGTTTATGCTTATAATTAATATTCGCTGCAAATATACAAAAGAAATATAGATTAAAATAAAACGTTCTGAAATTGCACACGGATTCCGAAATTTCGTTCAAAACAACTTCAGATTCATTCAAAATGAGAAACTAATCTCTCTCATAAAAGACGTATTCGGTAGATATTGTTAAATCATTATCCATCTATTCGGTTAACTTCTGTGACATACAGCGTATATATACATGCACAAGACAAACGATGTATAAAATAGGTTATGTATATTTATATATCGCTTGAAACTTCAACTATCCGTTCATTTGTTGGTAAAAGAGTTAAATAGATTTCTATAATGTGGTATCAACAGGAAGAATATCCTGCTAATACCACATTAATTGATTGTCAATTTTTCAGTAAACCTACTATTATTATAGCCAACGTACAAACTTCCTGATATACCAATTCTTAATAACTTGCGTCAAGATACAATAAGAAAGCAGAATACCTATCAGCCAGGGGAAATAGCTTAATGGAAGAGCCTGCAATCCAATGGAACGTCCGAAAGCCGTGAAGGGTATAAGAATGCCGACTGCCATGATTAATAGCGTCATTCCCATTACAGGCCATGTTGCCCGGCTTTGTATAAACGGAATTTTTCGTGTGCGTATCATGTGGACAATCAAAGTCTGTGACAATAGTCCTTCAACGAACCATCCGGTCTGAAACAAGGTCTGATGCTCGGGACTGTTACAGCTAAAGACATACCACATGACCAAATAGGTGGCAATATCAAAGATAGAACTGATAGGACCGATATAAATCATAAAACGGCTTAAATCAGACGCATCCCATTTACGCGGCTTCTTCAGAAATTCCGGATCCATACGGTCAAACGGAATGGTTGTCTGCGAAATGTCATACAGCAAATTCTGAATAAGCAGATGTATCGGCATCATCGGAAGAAAAGGCAGGAATGCGCTTGCAAATATCACGCTGAACATATTCCCGAAGTTTGAACTGGCTGTCATCTTAATGTATTTATTGATGTTGCCAAAGGTCTTTCGTCCCTCCAGCACACCATCTTCCAACACTAGCAAATCTTTCTCCAACAAGATAATGTCGGCACTCTCTTTCGCTATATCTACCGCCGAATCCACAGAAATTCCAATATCTGATTGCCGCAGAGCACCGGCATCGTTAATGCCGTCGCCCAAGAAGCCAACCGTATTTTCCTGCTCTTGCAAAAGAGAGATTATTTGTGTCTTTTGCAACGGGGTCAGTTTAGAAAATAGCGTAGTGCTCCTTACCGCTTCTTTCATTACCGGTTCATCCATATTCTCGATATCCATCCCCGTAAGAGAACGGGTAGTGTCGATGCCTACCTGACGGGCAATCGCCTTCACTACGATGTCATTATCTCCTGATAATATCTTGACCTCCACTCCATGTACATACAATTGCTCTATCGCTTCGGCGGCAGACGGTTTAGGCGGGTCAAGAAAAGCAAGATAACCTATCAATACCATTTCTTTTTCATCTTCGACTGCAAAGTTTCCGTTCTTTTCGATAAAACTCTTTTGGGAAACCGCCAGTACTCTCATTCCCTGCCGGTTCATTTCTTCACTTATCTTTTGTGCCTTGACTTTCAAGTCGCCAGTCAAAGGATAAATCTGTCCGTCGAATTCCGCATATGTACATACATCGAGAATTTCTTCCACCGCCCCCTTAGTGATAATCTGCCGTTTGCCCAAACGGTCTTCTATAACTACGGACATTCTCCGGCGTGTAAAATCAAAGGGGATTTCATCTACCTTCGTATAATCATCCTTCAAATGCTCCAAATTCAGTTCTCTTACGTGGGAGAGAATCGCTTTATCCATCAGATTCCTTAATCCGGTCTGAAAATAACTGTTGAAATAGGCATGGCGAAGAATACGTTTACTATTGTCACCGCTTCCATCTGCATTTATATATTTCTCCAACACTATTTTGTCACAAGTCAGTGTCCCTGTCTTGTCCGTACAGAGTATATTCATGGCTCCGAAGTTCTGAATCGCGTTCAGGTTCTTCACGATTGTTTTCTTTTTCGACATGGCTAGCGCACCTTTGGAAAGATTGGTGGTGACAATCATCGGAAGCATTTCCGGTGTAAGCCCTACGGCAACGGAAATGGCAAAGATGAAAGCCTGAAACCAGTCTCCCTTTGTGAAACCGTTGACCAGAAACACAAAAGGAACCATGACCAACATAAAGCGAATCAACAAAAAACTAACTTTACTGATTCCTTTATCGAAAGCAGTGGTAGCCCTATGCCCCACCAGACTTCTGGCAATAGTGCCCAGATAAGTCTTATTTCCCGTCTCAAAGACGATTCCTTTTGCAGCACCACTAATCACATTGGAACCCATATAACAGATATTATCCAATTCTACCACGCTCCCACTGCGGTATTGCTTTCCCCTGACTTCCGGCAATTTCTCAATAGGTTCTGATTCTCCGGTCAGTGATGCCTGACTGATGAACAGGTCTTTTGACTCGATAATGCGGATATCAGCCGGAACCATATCTCCGGCAGCCAGATAGACAATGTCTCCGGGAACAAGTTCCGTAATATCCAACTCTTCTTCCTGAGCCCCCGCCCGTTTTACCAAACACGTATTCTTTACCATCTTCATCAAAGAGTCGGTGGCTTCGCTTGCTCTCCACTCCTGCCAAAAACGCAGAATAGCACTGAACACGACCATAGACGCAATAATGATGACACCCGTCCACTCCTGCTCTCCCGGTGAAGCCATGAGTACATCCAAAATCAGGGATACAACAGCCAGTCCGGTGAGAACTCCGATAAACGGATTTATAAATGTCTTGATAAACAGGATAAAGGGATTCTTTCTCTGCTCGTGAACTACTTCATTCTTTCCATAGGTGGATTGACGTTGTTCCACTTCTCCTTTTGTCAGTCCGAGCCGGGTGGTCTGCAAATATGAATAGACAGATTTGCCCGGTTGGGTAGCAACCAGAAAAACTTTTTCTGAATTGAATGAGTACTGCGGTTGGCGCAATTTCTTCTTCCACATCATAATCTCTTATTTTTAAAGTTACGAATTGCATTTTTTCAATCACGATGCAAAGGTAAGGACAGCTCCACCGGGAAGCTGTTAGAGATATATTAGAGTGGTATTAGAAAATCATTAGAATATTATCAGGGAGTGTCAGATATGAGGGAGCTTTACCACAAAAGTAGTGCCCTCGCCCTGATGGGAAGATACGGTCAGTTCTCCTTTATGTAAATGAATGATTTTTTGAGTCAGAGTCATGCCGATGCCATGCCCGGAAGCAAAAGCTTTGTTTTCTCCACGATAGAATAGCCGGAACAGGTTCTCCTTGTCCTTGTCGGAGATTCCCACGCCATTGTCCGACAGGCGAATGACAGCCGATTGTTCCCAAAAGGAAATCAGCACGAATGAGCTCCGGTTGGAAGAATACTTGCAGTTGTTCTCTATCAGGTTCACGAATGCGGTAGTCAGCAGATAATTGTTCCCGACAACAGTCAGGACATTGTCGTTTTCAGCTTCCTGATCGAATACGAGTTCGACATGATATTCCGGATGAGCTTTCAACACTAACTCCCGTGCGTCCAACAGCAATTCATCCAGACGGACTTCCTCCATCTTGATTTGTTCCGATTGGTAATCCGCCTTGGCAAGGTTCAGTAGTCCGTCAATCAGCTTGATGATTCGATGGGCGTCCTGCAAAGCATTACCGATAGCTGACTGATACTGTTCCGCTGTACGCTCTTTCAGCAATGCCAGATCCAGTTCCGCCGTAAGCGCAGCCATAGGAGTACGGAGTTCGTGGGAGACATTGCTTACAAACATTTTTTGTGAGTTGAACGATTTCTCCAAACGTTCCAACAGGTTATTGAACGCAATACAGAGTTCTCCTAATTCATCCTGTTCGTTTTTTACGGGAAGCCTTTTGTCGATATGGGATGCGGTGATATTTTCCGCTTCCTTCACAATGCTGCGTATCGGCTTCAGGGTACTTTTAGCAAGGATATAGCCTACAACTGCCAGTATTGTCAGTCCACCGATAAATAACAGGATTAACATATTCCTCAAAGCATCCCGATTGGCATACCCATAGCCGTCATAGGCGGCAGCGGTAACGATATATTCTTTCCCTTCAAAGGTATAGACAAGTCCTACCGCCTGATATTCATTGACATAGAAATTGATAGTCTTTCGTTTCAAGATGCGGGTGACCATTTCAGGAGTTTCCTTGATTATATCATTTTGGAGAGCGTCATGGTATAATATCCGGAAGTCCGGGGTATAGACAGCTACTTCCACCTCATTGATAAACTGCCTGTTATTCAGATAAATGGATTGCATCGTTGCGGCATCCACTTGATTATTCAGAAAAAGATGCGCCTTTGTTATCGCTTCACTTTGCAGATTCCGAAAAAAGGCATTGCTGCGTGAATGTTCACTCACGTAGTAGACAGCTATAACGAATACAAGAAATACCGCTGCGGTCAGTCCTGCATATTGCAGGGTCAGCATTGTCCTGATTTTCATAATTTGTCGGTTAGTATGAAACCCATTCCGGCTTTGGTGTGGATGAGTTTCGGTTCAAAATTCCGGTCTATCTTTTTGCGAAGGTAGTTGATATATACGTCAATGAAGTTAGTTCCCGTATCAAAATGGGTATTCCATACTTTTTCGGCTATTTCAATCCGACTCAATACTCTTTCGGCATTCTCTACCATATAGAGCAACAGGTTATATTCTTTGGGGGAAAGTTTGATAGATATACCGTTCCGTTCTACATTCTTGCCTTGCAAATCGATACGTAAATCTGCATAGGAAAGTTCATGCGGCAAATCCTTTTTATCACTATTTCCCCGTTTCAACAATACTTTTATCCTTGCATTCAGTTCCCTGAAATCGAAAGGTTTCACCATATAATCATCCGCACCGGCATCAAACCCGTCCAACTTATCGTCAGTAGCCCCCAGTGCCGTCAACATCAGTATAGGAATACAAGAATTTACTTTGCGTATTTCCTTGCATAACTCAAATCCATTCATTTTCGGCAGGACAATATCGGAAATGACCAGATCGAATGAATGTGCCTGAAAAAGCCGGAGTCCCATCAGACCATCATATGCCACCATTACCTGATAGCCATTCTCTTCCAGACCGTTCATCAGCAGATTAGCTACCCGGGGTTCATCTTCTATAATCAATATTGTGTACATAGGAATAATGCGTGAATGATATATATCGGCAAAAATAGTAAAAACCTGCCAAAGCCGGCCCATATACAGAAAAATATGCCAAAAGAAAGTAGCATTCTCTCTTTTGGCATATTCGTTCAGTTGTATTTGAGTACTTTTATTCTTATTCTGTAAACCGGAAAACGATTCGTCCCGTTTGCGGACCATTCACCCACTTGGGTTGTGAAGAAGGGCCGCACAAGTCCGTAGAGTTTACTTTGTTACGTACGGGCGGAATCACGTTCAGTACGGAGATTCCACTTTCGGGAAGCGTGTAAAGCAAACGGTCACGACCGTCACGGGGTTGATATATTCCGATGTAAGTGCCGGGTGTTTCGTTTGTCAGGCTGATTGTACCCTCTTTCGTGCGGATATTCATCCAGGAAACATCTCCGAAGTAACCTTTGAACTCAGGATAAGTAAAGGTTTCACCCGGAATAGGGTCGTTATAGTCATTTTCCCAAATATCGTATTGTGTACCATGAATACGATTTTGCCATACACGATAAGGACCTGCTCCTAACCAGCGTTTACTGATTACTTGTTCTTCAGGATAGTCGAAACAGATTCCCATCAGGTCTACTACGCCGGAGAAGTTATAAGTATAGTCGAGTGTAACAATTCCGCTCGGATTGATTGTCCATTGGGCTTTATCCAAGTTTCCTAATTTATAATTAGCGGTGATAATTAGGTTGCCGCCGTCTTCCCTTACATCAAGTTTGGTAAATACGGCCGCATCGGGAAATTCGCTGTAAGTGCGGTCTTTTTCCTTAGACTTTTCGTCATCGTGATTATAGAACTGGTCCAGTGAACGGTCTGCGCGACGGGCACCGATGAAACGGGGACCGTTGGCAAAACTGATTTTGCGGTTGTTTACAGATACACCTTTCAACTGTCCGTCTTTTTTAGAAAAGATAAAAGTGCGATTGTTTGCTTTTACTGTGAGAGCATTTTCCGTTTCGGTGTAAGTTGCTTTGCCGGATAACGGAGAAAGTTCCTCTTTTACCTGATTCAATTTATCTATCGGGAATGTCCAACGCCAAAGTTCATGACCGTATTTGTCGACAGCCGTCACAAAGAGAGCGTCCGCATCAGGGAGAATGGTTGTTTTAAGATCTAATATGCCTGCTGAATGAGCGGCAATATCACTACCTTGCACTTCACCTTGTTTTACAACTTTAGTGCCGGCATTGGGAACATCTGTCGCTAAAGGGAATTTCACTTGTTTCCAGAGGAAACGGCAGGTGTTCAGATTCAGGTAATCATAGCGGTTTTCTACGGATAACTTGCCGTCGAATTGCCTGTCAATAGAAGTGTCCATTATTTGTACAGGACTCCATAACTGCTTGATAGTGTAATAACTACCTTCCTTTTCGTGATGCGGGCCTACAATACCGTCAGCACCAAAGTTACCTTGATTATCAATGAAGCCGTCCATATCTACCCGTTTCACCCCTTCGTCTGCCAGTACCCATAAAAAGCCGCCGATACAACGGGGATGCTTGCGCATCATTTCCCAATAATCATACAATCCGGCACCGTGCCCGCCATCATACAAGCCGTGAAGAAATTCAGTGGGCATAAAGATTTCCGGCAAGCGCATATAGTTCTGACTTTCCCCATAAGAACGATAATGCATGGTTTCAAAACCGGAGAAGTTACCTTGCGGATGAATGACCGGACGTTTCTGCGGGTCATATTTATGGAATTCTCCGTCCAGTTCCGTGTTCCATCCTTTTTCATTGCCATTGCTCCACCAAATAATGGAAGGATGATTCACGTCACGCTCTATCATACCTTCAATCAGGCGAACTCCGGTCGGAGTATCATATTTGCCATGCCAGCCACCCAGTTCGTCCATCACATATAATCCGAGAGAATCACACGCTTCCAAAAATTCAGGGTCAGCCGGATAATGGCTCAGACGAACAGAGTTCATATTCATATCCTTCATTAAAAGGACATCTTCGATATTCTTCGCTTTGCTCAATGTACGCCCGCTTTCCGGGCGGAAGCTATGGCGGTTGACACCACGCACATTGATACGTACCCCGTTCACATAAAGCCCGTCACTTTCGCGTACTTCGATAGTGCGGAAGCCGAATGTTTCCGTTTCGTTATGCAATACTTTGCCGTTCTTATCCAGTAATGAAAAGTGTGCCTTATAGAGATTCGGTGTTTCCGCTGTCCACAGGGCGGGATTAGAGACGTTCAGTTGGATAGAAGTCCAGTCTCCACCGGCTTTTACCGGAACAGTCGTTTCGGTCAGTTTCTTGCCTTTGCTATCTGAAATCTGTGCACGGACACTCATTCCGTCATTCGATATATTCGTATAGCAGTTCGCACGGAACGAACCATCCATTTGCGCATCAATAGCAATGTGACGCAGATTGACGGCAGGCTTCACTTCCAGAAATACAGGACGGAAGATACCGCCGAAGTTCCAATAGTCGGCACGGCGTTCGGCAAGGTTCACACTCGCGTTCTCACTTTCTTTGGATACTGTTACTTCCAACAGGTTCTTTTTACCATATTTCAAGAAGTCCGTAACATTATACGAGAAACGGTAGAAAGCTCCCTGATGTTTCGAGCCGACCTTTCGCCCGTTCACTTTCACTTCCGTATCTGTCATGGAAGCTTCAAAGACAAGATTCACTTGTTGTCCGCGAAACTTTTCGGGAACTTCAAATTCGTACTTATACATGCCCTTCTCGTCGGCGATCCCTTCGGGAAAAGCTTTACCGTAAAAGGTGATTCCGTACTGATAAGTACCAAAGCCTTGCAATTCCCAACAGGACGGAACGCCAATCTTCGTCCATTTGCCGGAGTTGCGTCCGTCGGTACAGAAGAAGTCCCATTCTACCATGTCATCGCATCCGTGGCCGGAAAGGTATTGCCGTTCCGTCTGAGGAAGATTCTGAGCAGCCAGGGTAGTTGCCAATGCCAAGGTTGATAATAAAGTGGTTACTTTTTTCATTCTTACTTTTATTATTGTGTTAGTTATTTAATAATTCATTTTTTAGTTATACGTATATGTAAGGTATGTTCCTTCTTCCCGATGGCATATTTCTTCAAGACGCCCGGGCCGCAACTGCTATTCCCTAACCCGAGCACGGC
Source organism: Bacteroides congonensis (assembly GCF_900130125.1). Taxonomy (GTDB): domain Bacteria; phylum Bacteroidota; class Bacteroidia; order Bacteroidales; family Bacteroidaceae; genus Bacteroides; species Bacteroides congonensis. Next base: position 280,009 of record NZ_FQXY01000009.1, on the reverse strand, counting down.
GGCATCCAAGCTGAGAATAACTTCGGCATGTGGTTTTAAATAACAATCATGTGTCTCTTTGTACAAGTCCTGCGCGGTATAGTGCAAGGCAGATGCTGAGAATACCTCTTCCACCGCATCTATACGGATGCCTTTATTTTGTTTGTCCGTCAGCGTCAGATAATGCACTTCCTCTTTATTCCCACTATCCTGCGGACGGGGATAATGCACATACTGCTCATCTATCGTTCCTTTCCACAGTCCTGTGGCGGCAGAAGTTTTACGATCAGGATAGTTGTCCTGTGGCCCTCTTCCATACCATGTAAACGTATCATAAGACGGAGAAAGACAGAACGCAATCCCCAATCGGGGCAGTTCGGGAAGTACTCCTTGCGGCAGGAAAGTTGTTTTCAGGTCAATCGTTCCGTCAGAACAGATAGTATAAACTGATGTAGTCGTTATCTTGCCTTCTTTATATACATTATTTGTCCGGACTTGAACAATCACAGCTCCATCTTCGCGCAACTGATGGTCGAAAGATTCCAGACTAATCTGCGGATTATCCATCCCATGCAATTTCCAGTCTTTCGCCAACCAGTTTCCAAAACTCTTATCATTATCGGTCGGAGCACGGAAAGCCTGTGTTACGGGTTGAACCGGAAAATCGTCGGAGTGTGCCAACATCTCTTTACCATTATAAATAAGGGAGGTCATGCTTCCGGTCACTGTCTTCTTCCATTGTACGGAAAAGCCGCGTCCGCTGACTTGCAGAGTTTTATCATCCTCTTTTATTTGTAACTGTCCTTTATTAGCAAAACCGGCTGATAACAAATCGCCTTTTTGCAAACAGAATTGTTCCCAAGCTACTTCATGTCCCGCTTTTGCCCAAAGAGCATCTGATTTCAGGACGATACTCACTTTAAGCTGACAATCAGCAGCAGGCTTTACAACATCTTTTCCTTTATTCCTTTTGTTGGAAGAGCTTTTGTCTGATAATGAACGGAAATCAGGTAAAGTCATTGTTCCTGTTTTTCCCGGAGCAACTTCGGGCAATATCAATTCCCCATGTTCTTTCTCCTTACCATCCACAGATAATGTCCACAGACAACGATACGATGATAAATCAATATGATGATTCCGGTTGGTCACTTTCAAGGCTCCATTCTCCATTCCCAGCAGAACCGGAGCATATACTTTCTTCACTTCCCAATATTTGGGCGTAGTTTCACGGTCGCTCATCAACAATCCGTTAAAGCAGAAGGCTTTCAAATTAGGCTTGTCACCGAAGTCACCGCCATAAGCTACCATAGTACGCCCGTCGGGTAATGTTTTATAAATCCCCTGATCCACCCAATCCCAGATAAATCCGCCCAACATGCGCGGATTACTGTATATCTCGTCCCAATATTCCTTGAAATTACCTAATGCATTCCCCATAGAATGGGCATATTCACTGGTCATTACCGGACGATTATCGTTAATACGTTCCGCAATCTCCAGTAACCGTTCCCAACGTGCATTTTCCGCCCGTTCCTTGTCTTCCCCTTCAGCAATACCCGGATTCAGATATTCCTGTTTCACCCGTGTATAAAAACGGCTGATTACGTCCACTGTCTTCGGGTCAGGATTACCGTCCGTTCCTTGCGCACCTTCATAATGCACAGGACGGGTAGGGTCAAAATCATGCAACCATGCCGAGATAGCCGCAAAGTTAGGGCCATAACCACTTTCATTTCCCATACTCCACATTACGATACTTGGATAATTCTTATCACGTTCAGCCATACGGACAGCGCGATCCATAAATGCAGCATGCCAATCGGGAGTACTCGCCAGTGTCCCCCGCAATCCATGCTCTTCAATATCCGCTTCGTCCATCACATAAAGCCCTATGCTGTCACAGAGTTCATACCAACGGCTTACATTCGGATAATGACTGGTACGCACGGCATTGATATTAGCCTGTTTCATCAGAAGAATATCTTGAAGCATACGTTCGTCCGTCATGACACGGGCTGTGCGAGGATCATGTTCATGGCGGTTTACGCCCCGAAAACGAACAGGATTGCCATTTACCAGCAGTTGCCCGTTCTCTATTTTAACAGAGCGGAAACCTACCGGCTGCTCTACTTGTTCTATCACTTTCCCGTCAGAATCTTGCAGTGTAAGATACAGCCTATATAAATAAGGTGTTTCCGCCGTCCACCTGTGAGGGGATTTGACAACAGCCGACAGACGTCCCGTTTTGCGGGAACCACGTTGCGGATACCACTCGTTCATCCGGCTTGCCTTATGCTCCAAATCGAGTATATCTTCCACGTCTCCTTGCAAAGTTACCACATCTTTTCCGGAAGCATCTTTCAAAACTCCCTGTATAGTATAACCTTTACCTGTGAATCCTCTATAAACACTGAATTGCGGGTCTACCTGAAAAATAAAGTCCTGATAATTGTTCGTTGACAAGGGCAGTGTACGTACCGCATAGTCACGGATACGGATGTCCGGCGTATGCATCAGATGGATACTGCGATGAATGCCGCCGAAGCGCCAAAAGTCCTGATCTTCGAGATAAGAACCGTCACTATAACGGTAGACTTCCAATGCAATCTGATTTTCTCCGGAGTACAGATACTTTGTGATATTGAACTCACTCGGTTCCATACTCCCTTGGCTATACCCTACCCGTTCACCATTTATCCAAACATAGAAAGCACTCATAACACCTTCGAAGCGAAGGAATGTCTGTCCTTTTGCCGTCCAATCAGCAGGAAGAACAAAAGTACGGCGATACTGCCCCACCGGATTCCTCTCCTTATAAGTAGTGTATTCCGCTTTCGGTTCACCCATCACACGGGGCGGGTCAATCTTGAACGGATATCCCGCCGATACATAGATAGGTGTGCCATATCCGTTTATTTCCCAATTGGCGGGAACCGGAAAGTCTGTCCAGTCCCTGTCATCAAAGTCCGCCCGATAGAAATCAATGATTTTTTGGTCAGGAACAGGAGTCCACCGGAATTTCCACATTCCATCCAGACACAGGGAGCAGTCCCCCTTTTGTTCAGTAAATGGCGTAAATGCCGCCCGTGCCGGTTCCCGGTTGATTTGCAGTACATGATGATTTTCCCAATCATGTACTGTTTGTGCCTGTATCGGACAAGCTATCAATGCCCCAAGCAATAAAGTATATATTTTCATTCGTTCTTTTTTCTTCATATCAAATAGACGGACAAAACGTCATTTTGTACCCTTTTCTTTGATTGAAATATTAAATAAAAAGCGGGGCACCGGAAGTATATTCAAACTTCTTTGTGCCCCGCTTCTATTTATTACTGCTTATATGCCTGACTTCTTAAAAGCCTTACTGAATATCCAATGCGTCGAACGCCAAACCATCCATATTCTCAGCCGAAAGCAGCACTTTGTAATGTCCGGCATTGATAAATGTGCCGGTCGTGGTACTCATCATTTTCCACTTGTCCGGTGTTTCCGGAAAAGTAAGGATATCCTCTTTCAGCACTACACCTTTCGCGTCAATGAACTTCATCAATACAGGGATTGGTTTTCCGCTTGTATTCATATATTTAAAACGAAGGGCATAGACTTGCGCCAATCCGGTGGAGACATTCCATTCGATACTGTTACCCTTTCCTTTGCTGAAAAACACCCCTGTCTGTTTACGGTGTTCTTTCTTTTGGAATTTACCTTTCAACGTAGCGGCTTCCGCTTCGTAGGCCACGCTGACACGGGCGTTCTTATCTTCAGGAAGAAGTTCTTTCGGCGTTTTTTCCATCACTTCCTTACTTGCTTTTTCCCAACTCCAATCGGACGCGGAAAATTGCGCTGGCTTCAAATCCATATTTGTGGAAGCGATGGCAATACCTGAAATCAAGGCCTGTCCCGCTTTCACTTCCGGAAAGTGTATCCTCAATGTTCCACCTTTTACTGTCGCATACACCACTTTCTTACACACTCCGTCATGTCCGCTTTCCGCCCATATATCCAAATCGTCCAACACGACAGAATCATTCACGGCAACATCGAAAATACGTAATCCTTCACAATCAGTGGAAGCACTTCCACCTGTTCCATGCCAAGGTTCCGTGAAATATAACTCAATGCGATAGGTACCATCTGATACCGGAAAACGGTATTCCAGTTGATGCCGTCCGAAACGGAAATGTTGGAACAATGCCCAATCATGAGTACCGCGAATCGGGTCGTTGGTAATACGTTGGCTTGCAAGATAAGGATTCAGTCCCTTAAAGTTTTCTGCCCACGAACGGGAATAATTCGTATTGTCCTGCAACCATGATTGACCGAAACTGTCTGTATAGTTATCGCCACCGCAGTTGATACGATAAATATAATTGTATCCTGCTTCCCCTTTCAATACAGGCTTTTCTTCCTGATAAAGAACTTCGAAATCAGGGGCTTGCTCCAGTCCGTCAAGTACTAACAGGTCTTCCGCAACAGGTTTTCCTTTGTAGTAACCTACGGCACGAAGGACATTGTAACGGATGTCCCGGTTTTCCCACATAAAATGAGTACCTGTTCCGTTGTTCTTTTTACGTCCGAGAAAAGTGGATTTTTCATCAGTCACACCGTTATATAGCAATACTGAGTCACAGTTACTATAAGCCTCGATAGTGGCACGACGGCGTCCTTTCTCAAAACGGTTTGTCCATGTATGGGATACCAGATAGACCATCGGGTCTTTTGCTGCCGGAACGTAATTCGCACGATACATATAATAGACGTCCAACGGCTCTTCCCAAGGGGTAACCAGTCCTTTATAATTGAACGGCCCTACTTTATCTATTTTACGATATGCTTCATCCGGCTGTCGGCGTCCGGGATTGTCATGGCTGCTGAATATCCATTGGAATTGTCCGCAGACGCTATCTTTAGCCTGTTCTGCCAGACGGATTTTAGTTTCCATCAGTTGGCACATACGGCTTTCACTCCATATTCCGTTGACTTCAAAGTCTCCCGGTTCCGTATGCAGGTCGATACTTCTCCAAGCTCCATACTCCCCGTTCAATAATTGGTTGGATTGAGAGAGTTCACGACCATATTGAGCCACATCTCCGCCATATGTACCACTCCAATTCTGAACCACATTCCAGTCCGTACCTTCCCCGCCATTGCAAGTGGTGATGATACGCATCGTACGTGCAGTCGGATCCATTTCACGGATGATTTCACTGCACTCTTGCGCGAACTCACGAGGTAGAGTACTCTCATTCTGTAATCCCCACATCACTACCGACGGAGAATTACGGCGTTCTTTTACCCATTGGCGGAGCAATCCCTTGAAGTTCTCACGAAATTCCGGTGTGTCATACCACACATGAGCCGAAAATTGCGTCCAGAACAAGACACCCTCTTCATCCCAATACTTCTGATAATCGAGGTGATGCGGTTGATGGGCGTCACGGAAAGCATTGAAACCTGCCGCACGCATTTGTTTTACTCTTGCGGCTACCTGTTCCTTGCTGAAAGCATGGCTTTGCCCGAACTGGTGTTCATATTCGCATACACCATTAATAAATACCGGTTTTCCATTCAAATAGAAACGTCCGTCTCCGTCATTGCGTTTCACCGGCCAACTTATAGTACGGATACCGAACGGCGTAGAAATCTCATCCGTCGTTTTCGTGTCACGCTTAATCATACTGGCAAGTTTATAGAGATATGGATTCTCCGTATCCCATAAAACGGGTTTCCCGACAGGAGACTGCTGACAAATCACTTTCATTTCTCCCGGAGCCAACGTTACTTTCTCCATCAGACGGAAAACCTGTTTGCCATCCGCATTACTCAGTTTATTGACCAACTCTACAGTTTCAGTTGTCTTGCCATAATTCTTAACTTCTGTCTCTACAAAAACATTCGCTGCCTTTTCATCATTCCAAATATGTACGCCGAAAGGCTCGATACGAATCTCGTCCGTTGCTTCAAGCACCACAGGGCGGAAGATACCCAACGGTTGGGAGCCTTCACTAAATCCCCATTCCGAGGAACAGCCGCCGCATACCCAAGGCATATCCGCTATCATTTCCGGATGCCCGGCCTTTACTTCCAACCGGTTGGTTCCTTGTTTCAAGGCATCGGTAACATCCAATGTCAATGTAGTACGTCCCACAGGATGGCGACCGAAATCCTGCCCGTTCACTTTAATGGTAGCATATGTACCCACTCCTTCAAAACGGAGAAAATACCGCTTTCCTACTTTCTTATCTGTAGTGAAATCCTTCACATACATGGCAGTTCCGTGCATATTTCCATGCGTTAACTGACGGTATCCGTAATAGTCATCCCAATTATGGGGAATATTCACTGTTTTCGCAGGCATCATGAAATTACCCTTTAAATGGGTAGCTTCTGTAATCCAGGTTTTCCAGCCCTCATTCAATTCTGTGATAAGTCTGCGGTTCTTTGTTTCCGCTTTGGGGAAACGAACAGCCGAGCGTCCCATCGGCTTGCTTGTAGCAATAGCGATGCCGCGCTGTTCTGCGTTATTGACCGCACAATAGAAATGATAGACTACTCCGTCATGTTTCACCACATAACTTTTATGCGCAAACAGTTCATCATAGTTCTTGGAAGGAATAATCAAATCCGCTCCCTTCCAGTCCGTCCAGTTCACCAAGTCATAGCTGGCGGCAAACGTATTGAATGCCTTGTATTTTCGTGAAGGTTCAAAAGCGGAGAAATAGAACATCACATACAGATCCCCCATCTTTTGGATATGTGCGTCTCCTGTAATCGTTCCATCCGCTTCATGTGCAAAGACCGGATTTCCTGCGTACCGCTTCCATGTTTTCATATCCTTGGAGAGTGCGATTCCTACACGTTCCCCTTTCAAATCCGTTTCGGGATGACGGCCGCCCGCATTGTAGAACATCACAAACGGTGCTCCCAATGTTTTGTCTTTATCCCAATAAACAGTGCTTTTATATTGAGTCAGTTTTTCCCACCATTGCGCATCCTTATCATGGATACTCAAAATCGGTTTATCCAATGACTCCCATTCATGTGCGGTGGAAATGTCTCCTTTCGTAGATGCCAGACCGACAAAAAGCGGAGCTTTCACAGCTTCGTAACCAGTGCCCTCGCCACCTATATAAGTCATCCAATGACGACCTTTATACGTTTGCAGTTCATAGCTTCCACCCCACTCCATATCCGGCAATGCGGGAAAACCGCCGCGCTGGTTGCAATCCCATTTACCGTCCCGATAAGAAAGGATGCGTCCCAAAGTACGCCATTCGAGCAGGTTTTCACTTTCCGCTATCCATGTCTCGTATCCACGGCCGTCCGTACCGCTCTTGCCATTATAAACGACATAAGTCATTAACCACTTGTCGCCCTGACGAAAAACGGTGGGACAGTCAATCTTATGATAATTATCCGCCGGAGCGACAGCAAGCCCGTATTTATACGGTGTCTTCACTTCCTCGTAAATCTGTTCCATCCGTTCCTGCGGAACTTCATGTTGCGCAGGAACGGACAGGGCAGTTACCATACAAGAGATTGTCAGTAATAATCTTTTCATTATCCAATATTAATAGAACAGCCAATCCATTGTTTCTTCGTCTCCGGCAAGTCCGGCATTACGGGCTTTCGTATCCGCAGCAGTGAATCCCAACACTTGAAGATACCCTTTGGGCAACATCAAGGTATGCTTTCCTGGCGTGAAACTATATGCGTGTATATTTGCCAGAGGCATTCCGTTGATACGAACCGCGTTTGACAATACCGGTTCCGCCTGTCCGTAATCATTGGCGGAAGCGTCAATTTCCAATTTCGGAGCTTTCGCATATTTCTTTTGGTCGTCCTTGAAGTAAGCTACCATTAATTTTACCGGAGCGTCCGTCTCAAAAGTAATGCTTGTTCCCTTTTCGCGTTGCTCACTTCCATTGAAGCGGAATGCCTGCATACCTTTCAGTTCGGGAGCTACCGCTTCTATTTTGCCGGAAATATCAGTAAACAGGGAAATACCCTCATCTACTTTCACTGTCGGATAATTCGACATAAGTTTTACTGCGGCAGGAGCCCAGGCAGCGATTTCTACAGTTTCAGCAACAGCGTTTCCATTCTGCTTTTCTTTCAACAGGGCGAGATTGGCTTTGAAGTTCTCCAATTCCTTTTCATAATGTACCAGCAATTCTTTCCAAGTCTTATTCTTGCCATCATCTCCACCGATAGGAATACGGCGTTGTGCAGTCTGCATACTGTTTGCATACAAATAATGCCCGTCTGTCAGTTCCACCAGTTTGCGATAATGCTCCAAGCTTTGTTCCATCAACGGAATCGCTTCTTCCAGATTCTTGATATCCTTTCCCCATTGATAATCCAATACCAGTTTCGCAGCTTTCACCTTCAGGTTGAATGCATACGCAAATTCACGATAGCAATGCATATCATTCTGCAAACGTGCAAATTCATCCTTATTGGATGATACGGAAGCGGCTGCCTTGTCAATGGCCGCTACCGCCTTGTCTCCATGCTCTATTACCTGAGCTATAATATCCAGCGGCATTTCACCCACATGAGGTTGCTTCTTCCATTCTTTCTCTACATATTCAATCAGCTTCTCGCCTTCCGGCCCGCAGCTTTCATAGAATCCCGGATAAATAGTATATTTATAAGGATTGACAAGCTGACTCATAAACATACCCAGCAATAATGTCTGGCGATTTCCTTCCGTGATGCCAAAACGACGGAGCAGTTTCGGAGCAATCTCCCCGCTTTCTTCGTAAGCAACACGGATATTACCCGCATTTTCGTCAGATGTTCCGTAGAACTTGCCTAACTGCCGGTTCCAGTAACCTACCTCGTCCGTACGGTCACGATGACAATTCCATGCATAGCGTCCCCATGTCTGATACCAAATCCAGTCGCGGTCTAATTGGAATTCACGCTCGCCATCCGGCAGTTTGTCGGCAGTATAAGGCCAGTCCCAATAAGAAGCCTGCGGATAAAGATGCAGGGCATTGGCGCCATGTACATTGTGCATTGCCTGCACCGCTTTCTGAACAAAATCAGGAGAACCCCAACGGAACGGTTCCAAGTTTGCCAGGATATGTACATTGCTGATATGGATAGAACCCAGAGAACTCAAATCCGTATGAATCTTCGACCAGGGGCCGCGTGGCTCGTACGTTGTCAGAGACTCACCGTTGTACTTATGCATGGTATAAAGATTCTTATATATCGGCAGTGCGGCATCCATTACCAGTTTGCAGTCCGTATCGTGTGCACGCAACAAGAGAGGCGGCTCGTCCGTACGCCCCAATGCCTGCAATCCGTCCTTTACTCCCGGAATGATTGTTTTCGTAAACCATTCCACATCATCTTCTACCGTACACATCGCTTCACCCAGGCAGACAAGTAATCCTACATTCGGATACTTCTCAATAAAGGCGGCAATGCTCTTGCGTGTATAATCGGCAATCACCGGAGTGATGGGACGGTTACGATCCTGAGTTTTCAGTCCGTAATGTTCAGCAAACGGTTTTGAGAGAATGATATTATAGAACATCTGAATAACGAAAATACCACGCTTGTCCGCTTCTTCCGTAAGGAAAGAAAACATCTCCTCATTTTTCTTGAATGTTTCCTCGTCCACTTCCAGTGCAAACGGATAATCTTCCAGTTTCACCAACGACGCAAACGGGTGTCCGTTCCAGAGATACAGGGAATTCATACGGTTGGCAACCAGCATATCCAAGTATTTAATCCATTGTTCCTTATCATAGAACCACGGGAAACTCTCGGGCGTATAGGGATATTCATAAACACCGTGTCCCGGCAGATAAGTCATTTTCTGCAAACCGACACAAGCACCACGAAGCACCATTTCCGGCCCGTCCTTCAATTCTTCCGGAAAGTTCAGTTTGCCTTCCGAATCGTTCACACAGTCTATCAGTTCACGGCATCCGTAGATTACGCCGCTACCGTCCCTACCGGAAACTCTGGTAAGATTGCCGGCAGTCGTAATATGAAAACCCTCTTTCTTCAAAGTGGTATCATTCACTTCCGTCAGCAGAATTGTCTTTATTTCCGGATCGGAGAATGTGGTGTCTCCCTGTTGCATCATTACCTGATAGCCTGCTTTATCCAAGGTAGTCTGTAACTGCTCCGCACCGAACAGGACACGGTTGGACGCATCCGGCGGAGTCATAATTTTCACGGTTTGCTTGCCACACGCTGTCAATAGAAGTGCGCATGCCGCAAACATGAATAATTTGGTATTCTTCATTCTTCTGATATATATTATTAATTATATAAATTCAGTTCTTATCTAAGAGGAAGACGAAATAATCCTCTGTTTGTACTCATTCTACCATTTTGCCACTATCCGATACCGTAGTTCCACTTTTCGCTTTGCGCAAGTATGCAATCCCCTCATTATTTAAAAGTTATACTTATCTTTGCAAGCTAATTTCTCAAACAGTAAACAATAAACAAGGAACAAACAATATGAATGAACAATCAAAATTTGACTATGAAAAATACCTTCAGATAGCTCAAATGGCCAAAATGGGATGGTGGGAGTCAGATTTGAAAAATAAAGAATATATCTGCTCCGACTTTATTGTAGACTTGCTCGGTCTTGACAGTAACCGTATCAGTTTCACGGATTTTCATCAAAGAATACGGGAAGACCATCGGTTGCGGCTTAAAAACGAATTCCTGTCCCTCTCTAATCTGGAAATCTACGAACAGATGTTTCCCATGCAAGCCAAAGACGAAGAGATTTGGGTGTATTCCAAAATCAACTTTCAGAAGCCGGATAAAGAGGGCTATAGAAATATGGTCGGTTACCTGCAATGTATAGACAAGCCTTTCGATAACTCGAACGAAAATATAGATTTTCTTCAAGTCAACAGCCTGCTTTATCAGCAAAACAGTATTTCATATTCATTGCTTGCTTTTCTGCAAAGCGATGATACGCAACAGGTAATTGACCGGATATTAGGAGACATTCTCAAGCAGTTCAAAGGAGACCGCACCTATATTGTTGAAATAGATAGAGAGAGACAGGTACAGAACTGCACATATGAAGCGGTCGCAGAAGGGGTGTCTGAAGAACGGGACAATTTACAGAATATATTTTGGGATGATTCTTTCTGGTGGAACCGCCAAATTACGGACAGGAAATCCATTATCCTGAATACATTAAACGACATGCCTGCGGAAGCTCAGGAATATCGCACCTTGCTGGAAGCACAGGACATCAAGTCATTGATGGCAGTCCCGTTGGTAGCCAAAGACGAGGTTTGGGGATATATGGGCATTGACATGGTCAATACCTGCCGCAGTTGGAGCAATGTCGACCTTCAGTGGTTCTCTTCCCTTGCCAACATTATCAGTATCTGCATAGAGCTACGGAAATCGGAACTTCAGGCAAAAGAGGATCGCCGCGCTTTGGATCATAGTGAAAAGATTCTGAGAAATATCTATAAGAATCTGCCCGCAGGTATCGAACTGTATGATAAGGACGGGTATCTGGTGGACATCAATGATAAGGAACTTGAGATATTCGGCTTGGCTGACAAGAACGGAGCATTAGGAATCAACCTTTTCAATAACCCTAATATTCCCATAGAAGTAAAAGAAAAGCTGAAAGCTAAGGAAGATGTGAATTTCTCAATCAATTATGATTTCTCAAAAATAAAACAATATGTGAAAACCCACAGAACGGGAGTTATCAACCTTACAACCAAGGTTACTACTCTCTATGATTCGCAAAATCAATTTATCAACTATCTGTTCATCAATATAGATACGACAGAAACGACCAATGCATATACCAAAATACAGGAGTTTGAAAACTTGTTTCTTCTGATCGGTGATTATGCCAATGTGGGATTCGCCCATTTCAATGTGATGACAAGAGACGGATATGCACAGGATACATGGTACAGGAATCTGGGAGAACAAGAAGGGATTCCCATGCCGCAGGTTATCGGGGTATATTCTCATGTAGTTCCCGAAGACCAGGCAGTCTTAAGGAACTTTGTACGTGAGGTCAGGGAAGGGAAATCGACCAGTCTGCGCAAAGAAGTCCGCGTTTGCAGGGATAACGGCAAATATACATGGACAAGCATCAATGTGATGGTCAGGGATTATCGGCCGCAGGATGGAATTATTGACATGTTGTGTATCAATTATGATATTACGCCGCTGAAAGAGACTGAACAGAAATTGATTGTCGCCCGCGACAAAGCGGAAGAACTGGATCGCCTGAAATCTGCTTTCTTGGCTAATATGAGCCATGAAATACGTACTCCGCTCAATGCCATTGTCGGCTTTTCCAGTCTGATGGCGGAGACGGACAGCAGGGACGAACGGCAGGACTATATCAAAATCGTGCAGGAGAACAACGAGCTGCTCCTGCAACTTATCTCTGATATTCTCGACCTTTCGAAAATAGAAGCCGGCACATTCAATTTTGTATATACGAATGTGGATGTAAACGAGACTTGTTCAGAAATTATCAAGTCAATGGGTATGAAAGTGAGCGATGATGTAGAACTGATTCTTGAGAAAACAATGCCGGAATGTTACATCTACACGGATAAAAACAGATTCGTTCAAGTGATTAGTAACTTTATCAACAATGCACTGAAGTTCACCCAACATGGAAGCATTACTTTAGGATATGAACAAGAATCACATCAAAAAATCAAGTTCTATGTGCGCGACACGGGCGTAGGCATACCGAAAGACAAGCAAGATAGTGTATTTGAGCGTTTTGTGAAGCTGGACAGTTTTGTTCAAGGCACGGGGCTCGGACTTTCCATCTGCAAAAGCATCGTTTCGCAAATGGATGGGGAGATTGGCGTTGAATCAACCGAAGGAGTTGGTTCCTGCTTTTGGTTCACGCATCCGTATCATGTTGCCGACTAAATGAAGAAACTATTGACTTTTCCTTTTTTATTTCGTATATTTGCCATAACAAATCAGCCGGAATAAAAATGAAATATACAAAAATAAAGACATAAAGTAATAATTTGGAGACATGCCTGTGTATCCAAAAGAATATCAATGGGGTGAAATCTGCAACGATTCCACCCCGTTTTGTTTAATATATTCGGTATCGTTTAGTAAATTAGCCCGAATATTGTTTATTATAAACGTAAGACCCGTTTATAATAAACTGTTTCATTATTTATTAAAAACGCAAAATGAGTTTATTAGCATCTTGTATAATAAAAAGAGAACAGTTTAAAAGTAAGAATGGCATCAACATACTATTTATGAATATATCTATACATTTCAGGTAATAAATGAGCTTTACACTAATTCTCTTTTTCACTTACTACTCATAACAGTCCAAGCTATAATCATAATTGAGTTACTGCCGCTCCACAGGGATATCTATACCTTTGTCCGATAAGCCCGGTCCGCCACCGCCTGTATATCCACCGCTTTCACCCGTCTGCCATTCGGAAATCCAAAATGAATATAAATCGGCCTTATTCAGATAAAACTTAAACCGGAGCGTTCTTCCCGCTAAAGGCTTCAGTTCCGAATGATTCTTCCATGAAATCATCTGTTTCGTCTTATCCGACTTCTTCATTAATATGCAATCTCTTTTAGTGAATCCTTCTATGGGTTGCCCGTTATCATTCAGCACTTCTACCGCTAAAATCCCTTTCACATCTGCGTTTACAAACAAATAGTTCCCATTTGCCGGAATCTGGATTTTAATTTCCACATAACCTTCCTTTTTCCCTGCCCGCATCGAGACAAACCCGTCACGACGAAGCATCGCAAGCCCTGTGGCAAAGTTGGAATCATGTTTCGGCTTGCTATTATAGCGTCCACTGACATAAAAATAAAGAGAGTCTCCAACTATCAGAGGGTTGCCCGCAGTAGACTGTACATTACCCGCATTCCATGCATGAAAGTCCTCACTGACAGGAAGAAAAGGTTTCTTGTTTTCCCGATTCCAATGGAAACCGTCTTTGCTCCAACCTATCAGGACTTCATTTCTTTTTTGAATATTCAGGCTGTCGCAAACATTGTTCTCCGGGCCCTGCCAAACGGTGAAGTAGCCTAACATATAGCCTTCATACGGCATTGCTTCATGATTGTATATCTGTGGACGCAGCCCGGGGAATTGAGGATGACGCGGGTCATCCTCATCGGCATTAAACCAATAACGGATAAACTTATCGCTCTTGTTGTCATATATCCTATGTGCCAGGCTAACCAGCATTTCCGGGTCTTCATGTTCCAAATAGTTGCGTGAACGCCTATACACTCCATTTATGGTTTTCAATGACAGGACGTATTTCTTGCGGAACGGGTCGTAATAGGCCGCACAACGGTCGTACAATTCTCCCGAAAGAGCCTTCGGCGCACTCCAATGGATTCCGTCAGAAGAATATTTCAGTTTCATGCTGACCGTGAAACGATTGTTAAATTCTACAACAAACATTTTATAACGTTTTGTCCGGTCTTTCTCAAATTTGTCAAGCAATACGGAAACGCAATCATGTTCTAATGTATCTACGATATTGGTACTCGGAACAACGTCTAACTCCGGTTTTGTCCAGACTTTCCCGTCGGACGACTCTGCATAGCAAGTGACGAGTCCTAATAACTTCCCGCCACCGGCAGAATACCACATCTTGAATTTATGCTCTTCTTCATCATACCATACGCCACCGCTGAAAGGAGCGGCATAAGGGTCGCCGTTTATATTCAATTCCCATTTCTTGTCAGCTTTCAAAACAGGATTGCCTGAATAATAAACGGGCGAATGATGTATTCGTTGCAGATTTGTTTTCTCAATGAGTGTTGTATCAACAAAAAGGATACGTCCTGTTTGCCCGCATACGGAAACATTGCAGATTAATAATAAGAAAACTGTCAATAAAGAATATTTCTTCATAACTATCAGCCTTTTAAGATACTTACTTTTGTAAGCCCGTTCGTTGTGGATTCTGTCCTTTCATCGGCCACGCTGAATCTGCATAAGTTGTAGCTCCGGATGAGATACATACCATATCAGATGCGCCTGCGACAGCTTCTATGCCGACATATAAATATCCTTTTGAATCCATTACCGGACTGGAAGTACATTTTACTCCCAATTCAGCGGATGCAAGCAGACTACCGTCTTGTTTCACAATATAATAGATGGCTTTGTCCGAGATGATGTGGACATATCCTCTGTTATCAACGATTGGCACACAGTTGCTGACGTTCTCTGTTGTAGCATAATGCCATTTTAAAGTTCCATCCGGATTTAAAGCGATAACACCTGCCGAAGCTTCACCGGCAACAGCATTTCCACCGTTGGCATAAAGCGTTCCATCCGTACCAATCACAACACCACCGTTGACAATGGTGCCTGGAGTTTTATGTACCCATTTTTCCGTTCCGTCAGGATTCAAAGCTATAATAGCGCCACCTGATGTCAGTTCGGCTACGGTATAAATAGTTCCGTCCGCTCCTACTGTGTACGAGTTTCCTTTCAATGCCGTACCACCCAAATCTTTCTGATAAACAAACTTTTGAGTATCGGTAGCAAAATCATAACCGAAATATCCCGTATTCTTGGAAGAACCGAAATAGATAGTTCCATCTTTCGACAGAGACATACCGGACAACACTTCCACATCTAAAGCTATTTCTTTGACTATATCACCGGCCGGACTTAATACGATAAGTTTCTTTCCCCGATGTCCGAAATAAATATTACCGGATGCGTCAATAGCCGGAGTGACAGCATACAAATTGGAATCGGCGGCTTTGTACGCCCATTTCCTGCTGCCGTTGCTTCCTACGGCAAACAAGAATAATGCACGGGGATGTTCAGCAGTAGCCGGCTTCAAATCGCGAACCACAATATATACATCTCCATTCGGTCCCACTGCCGGACTTGCATATACCATGCTTGCCCCTCCGCCCGGATTCAGTTCATTCATGTTGGCAGTTACGTCAAATGCCCATTTCAGTGTTCCGTTTTCCGTATCATAAGCATAAAGTTTCACGTCGAATGCTCCTGTGGAAGTCTGGTCGGTAATCATATAAACCGTTTTACCGTCAGCCGACAATGCGGGTGAGACTGTACTTTCAATAGCTCCGCCCATTTCCTTCTGCCACATTACATTGATTGCTTTAGCGGGGTCCAGAATGGTAAGGTCTTTCTTGGCTGTCGCGCTCAAACCGTTATTGTCCGTCACCGTCAGTTTAATGGTAAATGTACCGTCCGACGGATAAACGAAAGTTGGGTTCTGTTCCGTTGAGACAGATTTCTTTGCGTCTCCAAACTCCCATAACCATGCTATTATCTGATTCCCTTCATCGGGCACGGACGCATCTTTAAAGACAGCAGCCTGTCCCAATTCATACATACTTTCACCAATGGTAAAGTCTGCCTTTGCCGCAGTGTTATAATATACCTTATCCTCTTCGCAAGAAGAAAATGCAAGAATACAAATCAATGATAATAAATAAGCTAATCTGTTCATAGTATTCATTTTTTAATTGGTTTTATCTATTCCGGAAATATTCAGCCCGGGACCTCCGCCAGCGGTGTATCCCATACTTTCTCCGTTCACGGAAGGAGAAATCCAGAAAGCGAATATTTCACCGTTATCAATATAGAATTTCACTTTCAGTTGTTTGTCCTTCAAAGAGGATAACGAAGCGTTTCCTGTCCATTCAATCCTCGCTTTTACATTATCCCCTTTAAAGGCTTTGCACTCGTCTTTTGAGAATCCTTCGATTACTTTATTGCCGGAGTCTAAAAGTTCAACTTTCATTTCTCCCGTAACGTCGGCATTCACAAAGAAGTGAGAACCGTCAAATTTCAGTAAGGAAGTTTGCAACTCTCCTGTTCCTTTCATAGACGCAAATCCATCGCGGCGAAGCATGGCCAGTCCGGTAGTGGTAATCTCCTGTGTGCCTCTCAAACGACGGCCGCTCAGATAGAAATAGAGTTTGTCGCCTACTATTAACGGCGCTCCGGCTACGGATTGCAAATTGCCTTGGTTCCATGCGTCCGGAGTTGTCGTATTTACGGCATGGAAAGGAGCCATGTCCTCACGAAACCAACTGTAACCGTCGCGGCTATATCCCACCATGACCTGATTTCTCTTGATTACGTTGTCCGAAGCGCATACATCATTTTCCGGTCCTTGCCATACGGAGAAGAATCCCAACATAATACTTTCATAAGGGGTGGCATCCTGATTGTATATCGCAGGAGCGATGTCCGGATAGTCAGGATGACGCTGTTCGTTCGCCCACGGACCGAACCAAAATGCACTCAATAATGCTTCCGCTTTTTTTGTGCCGGCTTGCGGGTCGGCATTTTCATTATAATCCCTTGCACGGACTAATTTGTTTGCGTCTATCCGGACATTGTGCCGCATACTATATACCCATACGTTCCTGAACGGATTCTTATAGACTGTGGAGCGGTCGGCAACCGGTTCCGATTGTGCGGCGGCACGCCAGACCTTGCCATCTGAAGAAGTTTTATAATTATATCTCCATTTTCCGGCTTCACGCGCCACTAAAAACATCTTGTATCTTTTCGATGCATTGCTTTCCTGTTTATCCATCCAAATAACGGATGCATCACGTTCCGAGTTATAGTCAACGATATTTGTTCCGGCTACAACGGAAAGAGTCGGTTTCGTCCAGTTGATTCCGTCCGTTGATTCCGCATAGCAAGTCACTCCCGCCCCACTGGTTGCATAAGAGCCGCCACCTGCCATATACCACATCTTGTATTTTCCTTCCTTTTCGTCATACCATACCCCGTCGCTGAAAGGAGCGGCAAATGCCGCACCTTTTGTCCCGGTTTTCTCCCAATCCTGTTCCGGTGTCAGTATCGGATTGCCCGAATAATATTCAGGATAATAGAAAGTACGTTTCAGATTGGTGGATTCTATCAGGAAATTGTCTACGAACAACTGGCGTCCTACCGAAATATTAATAACAGAAGGCTTATCCGACAGATAAAAAGGTGACATTCCCTTTTCCAGTTCAGACGAAGATGAACGTACCGGCGGCCACTGTTCGGGCAGACGAATCCCGTTGTACAATAACCGTGAATCTACCGGCTCTTCGCCAGGCGGAACCACGACCGGGGGATTATTGTCTCCACCCGGAGTATCATCACTACCACCGCAAGCTATCAGCATACAAGGCAGGAAGAATAGTAGTATATAAAATAAACGTTTCATAGTTATTTACTTTTTATTGGTTTGTAGGGACATCTATGCCGCTAGCTGACAGTCCTGGCCCGCCGCCGCTTGTATATCCGCAGCTTTCGCCCGTTTGCCACGGAGAAATCCAAAATGCGTATATATCAGCGTTATCCAGATAGAATTTCAGTCGGACAGCCTTCCCGACGAGTGATGCCATATCCCGGTGTTTCTTCCATGTGACCAATTGTTTTGTCTTATCCGTTTTCTTCACCGGCACACAGTCTTTCCGGGTAAATCCTTCCAATGGTTTCCCATTTTCATCCAGGATTTCTACGCTCAGGCTACCTTTTACATCTGCATTGATAAAAAGATGCTTGCCGTCAAAACGAATCTTCTCCGTCAGCAGATAACCGTCCTTATCTCCATGCATGGATACAAAACCATCCCTGCGCAAAGTAGCCAGTCCGGTAGATGTGTAGCTATCCCACATAATCTTGTTTCTTTGGCGTCCGCTGGAATAGAAATAAAGTGAATCTCCTACTACCAGAGGCACTCCGTTGATAGACTGCATATTTCCCCAGTTCCATGCTCCTTCTGTCTCATTCACTGCCATGAAAGGCTTGAAAGAAGGACGGTAGAAATGGAAGCCGTCACGGCTATACCCTAGAAAGATTTCATTCTTTTTCTGAATCCCCAGTTTGGCGCAGACTCCATTCTCCGGTCCCTGCCATACACTGTAAAGTCCCAACATGATACTTTCGTAAGCAATGCCATCAAAATTGTAAATACCGGGGTCGACTTCCGGAAACTCCGGATGACGCGGCTCTTTATCACTCGGAGTAAACCAGTAGACCATATTCTTGTCCGGCACTCCTTTTCGGATACGATGTGCGAAACTTACTGCCATTTCGGGGTCTTTATTTTCCAGATAGCTGCGTGAACGGGAAGAGACTTTTGTCCCATAACGCATGCTCAATGCCCACACATCACGGAACGGATTGTAGAATGCCGATGAACGGTCGTATAAATCACCGGACTGGGCTACTCCCTCTCCCCAATGAATCCCGTCTGACGAGTATTTCAAGATAAATTGCCATCTGCGGTCGGTGGGACGGCGTTCGACATTGAACATCTTGTACCGTTTGGACGGGTCTTTCTCCTGTTTGTCCAACCAGATAGTGGCTGCGTCACGATTGCAGGTATCTACAATATTGGTCTGGTTCCAAATATCCAGTACAGGTTTTGTCCAGTGCTTGCCGTCTTCCGATTCGGCATATCCGGTATAAAAGGTCTGATTGTCTCCTTTGTGAAGGACACCTGCACCTGCCAGGTACCACATTTTGAACTTCCGGTCTTTTTCGTCATACCATATCCCGTCACTGAAGGGGGCAGCGTAGAGCCCGCCTTCGGTTGTCTTTTCCCATTCCTTGTCAGGGCCGAGTACCGGATTCCCTTCGTAAAACCGGGGAGTATGGATGACTCTGTCCAGATTGGTTTCTGCAATCAGAAAGGAATCAACAAATAGTTGCCGCCCTATATTTACCGGGATTACTCCCGGCTTTTGTTTAAGATAGGGTATCGGCATATCTTGTGCCTTTTGTGGCTCCTCATAGCGGGGCGGCCATTGTTCAGGCAGGTGTATGCCATTGTAAAGTACTTCTGTCTGGGCAATAGTTATGCCCGGTACTACCAAACTGAACAGTAGTACCGCAATATTTTTCAAATTTATCATGCTAATTCTTTCTTAGTTAATATCCCGGATTATTTTCTGTGATATAAGGATTGGAATTCACTTCATTAATAGGAATCGGCAACCATTCGTGCTTGTTGGTGACGAATCCTTTAAAGTCATCTGCCGATATGAACTTCTTGAAGTTAGGATCAGATTCCTGCAATTCCGTAAAACGGCTGGCCAGCTTGCCCCAACGGAGCAAATCATAGAAACGATGCCCTTCCAAGGCAAATTCCAGGATTCTTTCATTCTGAATATCAGCCATAGTTACGGAAGGGAGTTCGCTCATGTTGGCGCGTCCGCGTACTTTGTTTACTGCCTGCAAGGGTGTCATATTCGATGCTTGTGCACCACCGCTGACGACAGCTTCCGCATACATCATCAACACATCGGCATAACGGATATATCGCCAGTTCACTCCATGGGCACGCGGCTGATTATATACATACTCCTTGACGCCTGCACCTACACCGACCAGTTTAGGAGTTCCGTCTGCTTCCGTTTGTGTAGGCATGGAACAGTCAATCCCTTTCCTGATACCCGCTTTGAATGGGTGTGCCAAAGGATTGGATACAGTAGCAAATCCTTCTTTTCCATTCTTTGCAGGATAAAGTTCTTCCCATTTATAGCCACCGGGGCCTTCCAGACGTACCGGATTGCCACCTGCGTCATTTCTCAAATGAATGCTCGCATCCAAATCATTGAATATCATTGTGGAGAACATCCGGATATCCGTATAGCCGTCTTTGTCTATCGAATTCACGAAAGCGTTATAGAGCCAGTTATGCACTACACCTTCATAACCTACTCCCGCTCCCGGCAACATCAGTCCACGTGAATCGAACGCCAGACCGGAAGTGGCAAGTCCCGGATTGAATCCTGCATTATCGACATCGCCCAAGAATTGAAACTCAAGGATTGATTCTTCATTATTTTCATGGGCGACATCAAAATTATCAGCATAATTTTTAGTCAGGTCATAAGTTCCGTACTTTCCGTCTATAATATCACCAAATTCTTTGGCGGCTTCACTGTAAAATGTAGTCTTGTCTTCGCCATAATTTTGCTCGATTCCACTACGGTAGAGATAAGCTTTTCCCAATAAGGCGGCTGCGGAAGCTTTTGTCACGCGACCGGCATTCTTGCTGTCCCAATATCCCTTCACGGGCAACAGTTCTTTCGCATGTGCCAGGTCTTCCTGAATAAAGTTCCATACAGCGGCAGGTTTCTCTAAGGGACGAACATAGTCATCACCGTTTCTCGGCATCTGTCTGATGGGAGATATGTTCCGGAAATTAATCAACAGGTAATAGTGCGCAAAGGCTCTCCAGAAATAGGCTTCACCCATATATGCGTTCCGCAGTTCTTCATTGCCGCTAAAATCGACAGACGGGGCGGTTTCAATGATGTAGGATGCTTGGGAAGCGGTGGTGTACATCAACGTATAAGGTTGCTCAATGGTGTAATAACTGGCATTCAAGTCGGCACCAAACATACCCGGTTTTCCATAATCCGAATTGGACGATGCTTCGTCAGAGCGGATTATCGTTGTCTTGGAGCCGGAAGCTCCCAGGCAGCGTTGCGTAGACATATATCCGTACATGGTCATCACTGCGTCATTCACAGCGGACGGACTGGTGAAATAAGCTCCCATACTCGGCTGATTCGGATTGATAGCCAGGTCATCAAAGATACCGTTACATCCGTGTAATATCAAGCCGCCTGCCAAGATAAATGCGGCATATACTTTCTTATAGTTTTTCATATGAATCATATTTTTAGTTATCAGAATGAAGCGTTAAAACCAAAAGTGAATGTCCGGGCATTGGGGTATGAACTGATGTCAATGCCACGTGAGAACAATACGTTAGAACTTACTTCGGGGTCATAACCGGAGTATTGGGTCAGTGTAAACAAATTCTGCACACCTGCATAAACACGCAGCTTATTGAACCGGATTGCTTCCAGCCACTTTTTAGGCAGTGAATAGCCTAACTGAAGGTTCTTCAGACGTAAATAGGAACCGTCTTCAACATAAAATTCACTCGGCAGGGAGTTTCCGCCACTTGTGTTTTGGGTTTTCATGACAGGTATTCCCGTATTCTTATTTGTTTTCGTCCATCCATTCATAGCCTCTTTGACCACGTTGTTGGAATAATCAAAATAATAGGTGTACTTTTTCTGATTGAATATATCATTTCCCTGCACTCCCTGGAAGAAAACAGTCAAATCAAAGTCCTTGTATTCCATGTTGATGTTCAAGCCGTATGTAAAGTCAGGGATAGGGCTGCCCAGAATGACTTTATCATTTGCATTGACTACTCCATTCTTGTCCGTATCCGCAAAGATGAAATTTCCTTCCGCATCAAAACCATCAATCTTATAGCCATAGAATGAACCGATAGCTTCTCCCGGCATGGTAATGGAAGCAGCATCATTAAAGTAGCTGGACATTGCGCCGGAAGTAATCGGCTGCACGTTTTCCCCCAATGATAATACTTTATTTTTCAACGTTGCAATATTGAATGTCGCATCTATATGGAAGTCTTTCGTCAATTGTTTCCTGTAATTCATCATAAACTCCCATCCTGTATTTTTTACGGAAGCTGTATTGACGTACGGTTTTTCACGTGAACTGTTGATTTCAAAGATTTGCCCGGAAGACAGGTTCAAGTCAATCTGCGCCAACAAATCTACGTTCTTTTTCACGAAATAGTCTAATGATAAAGTCAGGTCATTGTTGAAGAAGCCCAGTTCGATACCAATATCTGTGGTTTTGGCAGTTTCCCATTTCAGGTCTTTCGATTTCAGATAGGCTGCGCGTCCTGTCACATAGCGCTCTCCGCCTACCGTGTAGGGAATAGGCCCATAAGCTATCGCGTCGAAATTATAGGGGTTGAGGAAGTTGGCTCCCAACTCACCGTAACTGGCTCTAATCTTCAATTTGCTCATTACAGGATTTTGGAACCATTTCTCCTGATGTACATTCCATCCGGCGGAAACAGAGGGGAAGTAACCTACCCTATTGTCTTTATGAAACTTGGAAGATTCGTCCCGGCGGATACTCAAGGACAGCAGATATTTATTATCATAATCGTAGTTCACACGGGCGAAGAAAGAAAGCAATGCCGCATTACTGTCGCCTGCCGAAATCTTGCCATCTTCATTTTGGAATCCGGTGATATCCGTTCCACCCAAGTCGTTAATGGTAGAGTTGGTCATGTAGCGATAGTATTCTCTCATCCAGCTTGTTCCTAGTAAAGCGTCTATTGAGTGACGGTTGAATGTCTTGTTGTAAGTCAGCAAGTTATCAATCGTATAAGTAAATTCTTCACCTCTTGTTTCCGATACGCTGTTGCGTGTATTGCCGTAATCTTTATCGGGAGTTCCATCTGAGTTCCATTTTGTGTAGTACTCAGGTGTATGGGTATAATTATGCTTATTGCTATAATTTCCGCTTAACGATAATTTGTATTTTAAGCCGCCCCAAATATCCAGTTGGGCGTTCAAAGAGCCGATTAAATCCGTCACTTTATTGAACTGGTCAGTATAATGCAATGGGGCTATCTTATTCTGCGCCTTGCCATCTTCGGGGTTGATGTAATAATCAGGGCCACCCGAAGTAAACCGTCCTTGTTCATCATAAATAGGTAATGTTGGCAAAGCTATGTTGAAAGCTGTTGTAGGAGTTTTATCCTTATGGGTCAGTCCGAGGGTTTCGGAAAATGAGAAACGCCCTTTTTTATAAGAGGTATTCAGGCGGAAGTTATAACGTTTGTAATCTGAATAAATCGTCATGCCGGTCTGGTCAAGATAACCGAGGCTTGTACTGAAAGTAGAGTTGTCTCCACCACCTGCGATACTGGCATTCAGGTTCCATACCGGGGCAAACTGTATCCATTCTTTTGACCAGTCGGTATTCAGGTTCGGATTGGTAGGATTATCATTCTCCGGTGCATGAGGCAAGCCACTGTTATCTGCCACCATATTGGCAAATTCTCTCCATTCCGACGCATTGAGAAACTCTGGAATATTAGTCGTTTTCTGGAAAGCGAACGAACCGTCTATCTGAATGACGGGCTTGCCGGACTTTCCTTTCTTTGTAGTAATCAAAACGACGCCATTGGCTGCACGTGAGCCGTAGATAGCGGCAGCCGCACCGTCTTTCAGTACTTCGATAGATTCAATGTCATTGGGATTCAATGAGCTTAATCCGGCATTACTGAATGCTCCGTCGATGACATACAGAGGTTCGGTAGCGCCAAAAGAAGCGGCACCGCGAATCACGATGTTGACATCTGCTCCCGCCACACCGGCTTGCTGTACGATGTCTACACCCGGTGTACGTCCTTGTAAGGTTGAAGCGACATTGGAAGATACCTGTTTGCTGATTTCCTGGGAAGAGATGGAAGCGACTGCACCTGTCAGGCTTGATTTCTTCTGCACGCCGTAACCGACTACTACGACTTCATCCAGAACTTCCGTATCGTCCTGCAACTG
The DNA here is from genome assembly GCF_900130125.1 of Bacteroides congonensis. Classification (GTDB taxonomy): domain Bacteria; phylum Bacteroidota; class Bacteroidia; order Bacteroidales; family Bacteroidaceae; genus Bacteroides; species Bacteroides congonensis. The sequence goes on along the minus strand of NZ_FQXY01000009.1, from coordinate 255,607 downwards.
GATAGAATATGAGTGCTTATTCCCTACCTTTACTTCCTGTGTCTTATAACCGATATAGCTGACAGCCAGAAGTGCATCTGCCGGAGCATCCAATGTAAAGTTACCATCTACATCTGTCACAGTACCTGTCCCCGCTCCTTTCACCAATACACTGGCACCAATTACCGGTTCGCCTTTGGTATCTGTCACGGTTCCCGTTATTTTCTTTGTTTTCTGATTTCCTTGTGATGTAACGGGGGCTTCTTTTGCTTTGAGGTATATTTTCTTCTCCCCAATTTCATAAGCCACATTGGTACCCGCAAATAAGTCATCTAATACTTTGGAAAGGTCTTTGTCTTTTGCCTGAACGGAGACAATCCGTTCAGGGTTGACAATCGTACGGCTGTAAGCTACCGTAAGCCCTGTCTGTTTGGTAATGAGCGAAAATACTTTCTCCAACTTGACTTGTTGAAGATTCATTGTTATTTTCTGAGCCGATGCCGCAAGACTTACAGCAAAGCTCAATAACAATACAAGCAATACTCTGTTCTTCATACTTAGTTTGTTTAAAGTTATAAATAGGTTCTTAATCTCTTTGTATTTAGTGGACACACGAGATTAAGAAGCGGGTGAGGGAAAAAGCGTTTTTTTCTGAGGTTTTTTTATTTTCAATAAAGATTCTCGTAGTAACAAGTTCGTTTTCAATAAGATATGATTTAGCTTTTATTTGTAGGAAAATGGAATATAAAAAGAAAAGTCCTTCCGGATTTTATTTTCAGAAGGACTTATATCAATAGATTCGGTTTCTTGGTTATTCGTTAGAAACAGTCTTTTGGGATAGTGACGGTATCCTGTCCACATAGTGACGCTATACTTACCGGATACCGTCACTATCACGCAAGGATAGCGTCACTATATTTTTTTGCAATCTAGTAAAGTTCCTGATTCACCAATTCGTCAAAGAGCTTTGCATATTTTTCCGCAACTGCTTCTGCAAACTTTTTACCTTTTTCCGCAGAAGCTCCACGCGGGTCGCCGACACCGGTATCTTTGGATACTTTTCCCCAGTTTCTGGGAATCCACGCCACCTTTTCATTCAAAGACTGTATGGCAAAGGTTTTGTATTCTCCATTCCCTGCTTCTTCAAGATTGACCAGTTCGGGATGATAATGCATCATCACTGACGTCTCGACTTCATCCGCATGGTCGCCCGGATTTTCAAAATAGTCCTTTACCTTTAATACGGTGTACCATTCACTTGATGCTATCAGGAAGTCAGGATAGTCTACCGACAAATCACGAATCATACTTTTAAAAGTATTGCCGCCATGCCCGTTGATTATTACCAATTTCCGGATGCCTTGGGCATAAAGGGAAGAAACAATATCCGTCAATATGGCTTTCTGCGTTTCATAACGCGTATGGATACAGAAGGGTAATTCCCGTTGTCCCGGATTTTGTGACCCCATGCCGACGGGCGGCATGACCATGCAGTTCACGCCATATTCCTGTTTAGCTATCAATGCGGCATCAACCGCTACATCATGAGAAAGAATACAATCCGTCATATATGGCAAATGCAGATTATGAGGTTCGGTAGCTCCCCACGGCAATACCACAATATCATATTTCCTGTCTTTTACTTTTCCATAACAAGATATGGATAAATCAACTTCTTTATTCATATGCCTTATTTATTTCTAATGATTATATTATTTCATTTTTACTATCACTTCTTTCTTATCTTCATTGTACTCAAACTTCACCGAAGCGATTTTCTCTAAATCCATCAATACTTTCTCTAATAATGTATTGTCCGATGTCAATGTATAGACATACTTCAAAGCCTGCCCGTCTTCTACTTTAAAGTCCACATCATACCAGCGGTTCAATACCTTGATGACTTCCGGTAGCGGAGTATCTTTAAATACTATCACATTCTGTTTCCACATTGACAAGCGTTGCATATCGTTCATTTTGGATATGGTGCACTGCTTGTTCTCTTTGTTATATACCAATCTTTCGCCGGGTTGCACCGGGTATTTCTTTTCCGTAGGCAGAGTCATATTTATATTTCCTTCATCCAAACATACTACAATATCCTTGTTTTCCGGATAATCCTGTACATTGAAAGAAGTTCCCAATACGTGAATTGCCGGCCCGTTCAGGTTGACAATAAAAGGACGGTTCTTATTCTTGGCCACTACGAAATAGGCTTCTCCTTCAAGAAAAACTTCCCGGGTGTTTAAAGCAAACTTCTTGGGATATCTTAATTTCGAATCAGAATTGATATATACTTTTGTTCCGTCCTGAAACATGATTTGTATGCGTTCGCCTTTATCTACAACTACTTCTTCGTATTCGGAAGTGCCGAACAGGTCTACTTTTGAATTAAGTTGTATATAAAGTCCGACAATCAAGACAACAGGAATCAATACAGCTGCAACCCGGAAACAGATACGTTTCAACTTCTTCATACGAATGTTCTTCCGTATCTGCTCTTGTATTTTCTTTGAAGGGATATCATGGTCTACATATAAGTCTGCAAACTCATTTTTTATAAGCTCGGAATCCCGTGTCATAGCAGCTTCCAGGTAGTCGCTACCCTCTTCCGTAGCAAACCACTCTGCCACATATTTTGCATTTTCCGGACTGGCAATTCCTGCCAGTACTTCTTCTATTTGTTTATCAGTAGGTCTGTTCATCTTTATCACTTTATTAAATGGACACTCAAAAAGGTCATTAGTGTGGCAAATGCAACAATTATTAACATCTTACTTAAATGGATACGGAGAAGTTTCAGTGCTTCCGAATAATGCGTCTTAATAGTGTTTACAGATAAATTCATCCGTTCCGCTATCTCCTGATTCGTCAGTTCTTCCTGAACTTTCATCAGGCAGATGTCCCTTTTCTGAGCAGGAAGCATATCCACAGCTTTATAAAAACTGGACATCAACTCTTTCTTCTCCAAATTTTCTATCAGATTATCTTCGTAAGGTGAAGCGATTTGTGCCATCTCATAGTTCTTTGCAATAGCGCTGTTTTCATTGCGAATCAGGTTCAGGACATGATTTTTCGTCATTGTAAAGAGGTAGTTTTTCAGGCTGATTCCCACATGTAATTCCGAGCGGAATTCCCACATACGAGTGAAGACGTGCTGCACTACATCTTCTGCCATATCAGAACTCATTAAATAACGGTAAGCTAATACATACAATAGTTTATGATATCTTTCATAAACTTGGGTGAAAGCTCTTTCATCACCTTGTTCTATCAAGGCAAAGAGTTTTTCATCATCTGTATCAGTATATTGGTCAATCTTGTTATTCATTCTCCGGATTTTGTTTACTTGTTTCCAAAAGAACTAAAAGTATATTACTTGCTTCTCTCTTTATGAAGAGCAAATGTAGCAAATTCCCTAGAAAACTTAGAGGTATTTACGAAAAAAGTCCCCGATTAACAATTCCCCTTTTCTAATGAGGGATTATCAATCAAGGACTTCATCCACTAACTAATTAACAAATAGATTACAAACGATAGGTAATAATTCTTTCTTCCGGCGAATCAATCCAAAGACGCCATGTGTTTTCAGATACTTTTTCTGCTGTTCCTATGTTGGCTTTCGGTTGGCGGCTGCTCTTAATGGTAAGGTAACCTTTGCCTTCCGTTGCCTTTACTTTGATTGTTTTCTTGTCCATATAGATATGGATGTCTCCATTCGGAGTGGGCACGGTGCCTTCCATCCATTTCAATCCTCCCAATACAGGAGCAATGGAGAATTCCTTATATCCTTCTTTTACAGGTTTTACTCCCAAGTAATATTTGCCTAACAGATAGATAGGACTAGCTCCCCAAGCATGACAGAGACTTTTTCCGTAAGGACGGCCATACATGGCAAGATGCTGCGTTCCGGTTTCTTCGGGGTTGTATTTCTCCCAAAAAGAGGTTGCACCTTCTTTCAACATTCCGCCCCAATAGGCTTTCATTTCTTTCATTACCGCCTCTTGTTCACCAAGTGCGCAGAGGGCTTCCAGTTCGTAAAAGCGCATATAAGGGGTTGTTATTTTCAATATACTATCGTTCAAGAGAACTGATTTTTTAATAGCTTGTTGCTTCTTAGCATCCAAGTATTGAAAGAATACGGAAAACATATTTGCATAGCGGGTCACTGCATCACTTTGCTGACCATTCACACAATTATGTACAAAGGCTTGTTTTTGGTCATTCCAAAAAGTTGGTTCCAACTTTGCTTTCAAAGCATCAGCCAGTTTTTCGTATTTCTGTTTACTATCTGCATCCCCGACCAGATCTGCACACAAAGCCATTGTTTCAAGACTTCTGCAGAAAAGAACTTGTTCAAAGGAAAGTTCGCCCTTCTTATCCAAATAGCCGTCCGCCCAATCTACAAATACCCAGTCACCGGTCATACCTTCCACCATGCCATTCTTATTGGTACGTCCCAGTACGTAGTCCATCATCGTCTGCATACGCGGATAGAGTTGGGTTACAAAATGACGGTCACCGCTATACATATAATAATCGTATACGCTAAGGAACCAATAGAATGTATAATCCATGATTGTATTACTATGACTCGTCACGGGGTCTTTACCACGAAGCAGCCAAATAGTGCGTTTCACTGATTCGTTATCGAAGAAAAGATAGTAATTCATCAGATAACTTTGGATGGCATCACCGCTCCAGACCCAACGGTCGCGCTTGATACCGTCAATGAAAAACTCACGGGTAGTGAGATGCATCGTATAGGCTCCCACTTCCCAAATCCGGTTCAGTTCTTCATCATTACAACGGAAGCTGCCACGATATTCTTCGGGAAGATATTCATATTGCATGGAGACATCACCGATTGTCACTCCCGGTTCATGGGTGATATAGACATAACGGAAAGCCTTGCTATTCTCTAATGTATATCCATTATCAGAATCATTCAAGGGGGATGTACTGCGTATGGCAAGGTCGGTCATCCGCCCCTTTTCCAATAGAAACTTATCCAAGGTTTCGCAATAGGCTTTGTCTTTGGCCTCTTCCGGACTTTCACCATAATAGATTTCAATAGTGCCTTTTCCCGAAAGATTCTTCAGGGTGATATATCCGAAGGTTTCTTTTCCGAAGTCATACAGAATACCACCTTCGGGTTGCTCTGCCTTGGAGACAGGTTGATGCGGTTCACGCGTTAATTTAAACTGTGAAGGACGTTGGGTGGCTCCGTCAAAGTTCCAACATCCGGCATCCATGTAAATAGTGGCGGATGTGTCACTGGCTTTACCGCTTTCGTCAATCCATTCTTTATCCTCATAGGTCACCCGCCAGGAAGAATCAGAGTTGACTGTTTTTCCTTTTACATAGATTGCAGGTGGTGTAGACTGATTCCAAACCTTTATATTCAAGTTGTGCTTACCGGCAGGAAGAGTCATCGTTTCCGGCATGCCGAATTGGAGTTTTCCATCTAGCTTAACACTGTATTTTCCCTCGGCAGCAATGAATATTTCTTCCGGTTCGGCGAGATTCAGTTGTTTGCTGAACTCTACGACTACATAGTGACTATCTGTTTTCCAAAAAGGGGGGAAAAATGCACCACGTTCCGTACGTCTGTTGTTCATTTGGTTGCCTAACCAAATTTCATAATCTCCCGGATACCATATCCAGGTTTGTGCAAATGTGCTGCTTGCCAAAGATAAGGCAGCCAGTAATATCTTATATTTCTTTTCCATTGTTCTTTCTACTGCTTTCTATCAATTCCTATCTAAGATTCAACAAATCCTTATATTCACTCTCCAACCCTGCACGTTCACGAATAGCAGCATCCACTTTCGAACCATTATTCTCCCATACATTACCGGGGCCGTTGGCATTTTGCAAATACTTCTCTCCTTCCGTCCAGTTATCACGTACAGTAATAAAAGAAGAGCCTTCATCCGTATATAGATAAAACCAATGATTCGGGTCGTGTACATAACTTGGTTTGTAAATACTGTGCACACAATTCTCCGTTACATAACTTTTCGGCTGCGAGCCGAGGGTATAAACACCTGCCACATCGTACATATGCTTCGCATAATGATGAATCAGATTAGCATGTACACGGTTATTGCGCATACAATTTACTGTCTGCGTCCATCCCCAACCAAGGCTGATACCACTATAAGGAACTTCACAAATCTCGTTATGCTCTATGCGTATATCTCTCACATATCCTGCCGCAATAGCAAGACATCCCCAGTCTTCATTACCAACTTCTGTAAAATAGCAATTATTGATTTGCTGATATGCGCATACTTCCCGACTGTCAGCAGGTTCATAAGGCAAATGTGTTTCATGGGCAGCCGGAGAAAAACTGCCGACTAACAAACCATTCCCCGCAATATCACGGAAAAGACAACCACGAACAACGCCGCCCTGAACCGCTTCTTCATAATCCAGTCCCGTAGAACCTAAATGTTCAAAACGGCAACGCTCAAAATCAATCCGACTCGCAGCTATTACACTGACAGCAGCCGCAGGACGTCCCAGCCATCCTTGATTATCCAGTTGATGATTCAAATAATCCCGTTGCATCTTAGGGTCGATGCGGTATCCATCCGTCAAGTACATTCCTGCCTGAAGGGGCACGTGTCCTTTCTCTGACGGACGCATCCAGGTAGTATAAGAAAAAGTAATCTTCTCAAAACGGATATTGGAGACGGGACGATCCAGTGTCCCTTCTATCTGCACCAATGTTTCAATGGCAGGTACTATCACTTCTGTATCTGCATCCTGCATCTTCTCCCCTTCCCGTGGATAATAATAAACCTTACGGGCTTCTATATCATGGTACCATTCTCCCGGCACATCCAACAGTTCACGGGCATTTGTCAGATAGAAAGCGGAGTTATGCCCGTCCGTTGTCACCATCGGTCGTGGCCAGGGATGCTCGAACTGAATACGGCTTTCCGGCTGATGAAAACGTATCGCCGCACTATCTCCCTGCATTTCAAAAGAACGAATACGGAGATTGGCAACACACCACATTTGATGAAGTACCATTTCAGCATATCTGGCCTTCAAATTCCCTTTGCTGTCTACGAGCTTGCGCATCGCAACCGCAGGAACATAAAGAATTTCGTTCTTCTCATCCACACTGCAAATGCGATTCATCTTCTCGAAATCTTCCACATTCCGTGCACGAACGGCCTTTTCTCCATTCACCCATAACTGACGGAAATCCAACGGTCGTCCATTAAATGCCGGAACATCTGCCACCCACACTTTTCCTTGTTTTTTCCAGTCATTGATACGGATACCACCGCTCAAAATAACCTTTTTATCGGCTGCGGCACGAATTACTGTCGGAGACTCTTTCGTCCCACTATCTTCCGGCCGGATAAACACCGGCTCATATAGAGCATACGTTCCTTCTTCCATATAGATAGTGATTCCTCCCCGGACACGTTCATTTCCTGTCCTGCGCCACTCGCGTGCTTGTCGTAAAGCAGAAGTCAGAGTCGCTTTCGGAGATTGACGGGTACCGTCGTTCAAATCATTACCCTGTGCAGAAATCCATATCTCACCCGCTGACAACAGATAAGTGCACAACAGACATATAGTCGCTAAAAATAACTTTTTCATAGTTCTTCTTTCTTTTCTGTATAAGAGGATTATCTAGCCAATGGCATCCAAACAGTCATTTCTCCTTTTCCCCTGTTTCCCCAGGCATAATAGGGAATCAAACGAATATCCACTGTCTTTTCCACTTGAACGACCGGACGATAAAGCACGCCTTCCCAAGAAGGAGCAGACGCCAAACGTGCCGTCCCTTCAAGTGCGACAATCGGACTGCCTTCGATACTGATTTTCTTGGGCGTCAGTTTAATATCCGCAGGAATGAGGACATTATCAATCTTTTCTCCATCAGTTATATCCATACTTTCCAAACAGTAAACCAACGGGCCACGCTTCACTACTACCTGATTACGAATTTCCTCTGCCAACGGATGGGCTTCGAGCAAACGTACAGGCATATCCATTGTCAACTCCACCACGTCTCCCTTCTTCCATGTACGATTTACTTCCGCGTATGTATTCGCTTTTGCATGTATCTGCATCTCCTGTCCGTTTACTGTAAGTGTGGCTTTCTCACACCATTCGGGAATACGCAGAAAAAGAGAGAAAGCGCCTGCCTTCCGCGGAACTTTATCCAATGTCACACGTACAGTCCCATCCCATGGATAATCCGTTTCCTGTGTCAAGGCAATTTCTCCTTTATCTTTCCAAGTTGTAGTCAATGTATTTGCACCGTACAGATTGCAATAGATTCCTTCAGTTCCCAATGTATAAGCATAATTCTGCGCCTGACAAAGTGTACGCAATGTATTGGGCGGACAGCAGAAACAACTGATATATTCCGTCCGTTCTTTCGGCCAACGAAGTGTATAAGGCAGATCGGCACTGATACGCAACGGATTCGTATAGAAATACTTCTTACCATCCAAGCTGATACCACTCAATACACTATTATAAAGGCAAGTCTCTACGAGTTCCGCATACTTCGCATCTCCCGTCACTTCCAGCATACGCCAGTTGAACAGCATATTGCCGATATTGGCACATGTTTCATTATGCGCTGTACTATTCGGTAACTGATAAGGACGCCCATAACTCTGGTGTACTTTCTGAATACTGTCCGGTTCATAACAAGTACCATCAGGCGAGGTACCATCATAAAGCGCTCCGCAGGCTCCGGTCACATACATTTTGCGGGTGACAATATCATTCCAGATGCTGGTCAGGTTTTTCATTAACTGCTGTTCGCCTGTCTCCGCATATACATCCGCTACACCTGCATACAGATAATTGGCACGTACGGCATGCCCCATTGCGCGATACTGCTCACGGAAAGGAATACGATCCTGATTATCATCCGTACCATTCTCCACCATACCGCGAATATCAATCAGGTTCTTTGAAAGTTCAAGATAACGGGGATTTCCGGTAGCGCGATACATTTCGACTACGCCCATATAATGAGAAGGGCAAATGGCATTACGAGCCAGTTCGGCAGAAGCCGTTTCGTAAAAGTGACAAAGGAAATCCGTTGCCTTTACAGCGGCATCGAAGAGAGTTGTTTTTCCGGTGGCACGACGATGGACGATACCCGCCATCATCAGGTGTCCCAAATTATAAGTTTCAAAGTTCAAGCGATTGGCAAAAGCCCCCTTCTCGTCTTTCGCACCTACTTTCGTACCAATCACAGTCTGCTTGTGCTGATCGTCCAATGCATGAGAATCAACCCCTTTATTCAGTTCTTCAATGATAACAGGGGTATGTATGTAACCATCTGCACGTTGGGCTTTTATGACGCAAGCAATAAAGTTATCCATTAATTTATCCAGCTCAGGATCTTTATTGACGGCATAGACAGAAGCTACTCCTTCCATCCACTTATACATATCTCCGTCATGAAACGGTGGCCCCCAATGCTCCCCTTTGCACACACCGGCAGCAATTTCAAAATTACGGAAGCCATGAGAAACTTCCGGTGTATTCCAGGTGTTCCACATACTCTGCAAAGAAGTATGACTGAACACATTAAAACGATCTCCCCAAAATCCGTTTGTCCACTGTACTGCATTGACTCCGGTATTCGCCATTTTTGCAAAACGGCTCTGACTCATATCCGTCAGTCCGTTACTTTGCGCAAATGCTCCCGTAACGGTGGCGGAAGCTAAAAGAAATAACAGCTTTATCTGTTTCATTAATATGGATAATTTAAAATTTACACAACATCTTTATAAAAAGACGTGATTATCCACGTTTTGTACTCAACAAAACAAAAGCGAAGACTGTCCTGCCCGACAATCCCCGCTTTTCTTAAACTGTATCCGAAAAGAATGATCCGCTATTTTTCAGGAGTATAATTCAGTTCCGCCTTTCGTGCCTGCGAATGTTGAAACTGGCGGGCAACTTTATATTCGTGTCCGTCTTTCAGCAAATAACTGCCTGTCTGCTTGAACCAAAAGCCGACATTCGCTTCCACACACTGTCGTCGAATATCCAACACCCAGTCATAATCACACACACGGGCTTCTTTTCCCGATTCTCCTCCGGCAACGACTTGTTCCACCCAATCTCCCAGTTCTCCCCTAAAGTCAATCCGACTAAGAAGCGGCTCACAGATAATGATTTTATGTTTAATAGGAATTGCCTTATAAATAGGCAGACGATAATCCACTCTATCCTGATTCTCCATTGTGCAGCAAATCGTCACATTATCATACCCCTCTCCCCAATCGGCGGGCAGACATTGCTGTAATCTGTCAATTCGCTTGGTAATAAAAAGGAAACGGAGATCTTGTCGTATCCGCATCATCTCCCATGCTTCAGTGCGCCATTCGTCGGCATCCTCTATCAGAAAATCAGAAGTAAAACAAGTATAGACCAAATTACCTGACGGAATCTTATACGTCCCATTCTTTTTCTGTTGCAAAGGCAGATCAAACTTTTCCGTCTTTGTCACGACCGAACTATCCTTCCCATATTTACCATCCGTACGGTACACATAGCAATGACGGCACCCCTCACTCAGTTTGTGACAGCCATGCCAAAGATTCCACATTGATGCTTTTTCACCCATTCTCTTTTTTTCGTCAAATGTATGTTTTATCTGTCATATATCCATAAAAAAGAGTGCACCTTTTTTCTATAAAAGAAAAAGGTGCACAAAACACAAACAAAACAAACAATAGAGCGACCTTCACAGGCAGCCGGTCGGTTAAGACCATATCTTTAATCCGCCCATCTCGATGCAGGCAGTTTTTTCTTGCAGTATGCTTTCGTCCAGCTATAGGATTTTCTTTTCCTCAGATAAAGCGTATCTCCACAATGCTTCTTCGCTTCCCAGTCAAAGATAGAATGATGCCTGATCATCCTTTCCCACCAATAAAGAAAATGATATGTACACAAAGGTATTAACATAAACCACCACGAAAGCCACAAGGACAATCCCAAAGCCGGCAATAACATGAGAAAAAAACACTCTGTATATTGTCTTAAATGAATCCGGTTTTCCATTTCTTCCCAGATTTCCAAATATTTATAGCGAGTAAAACAGAAACCAAATATCATAAAAGAATGTTTCTTCTTACTGAGAAAACACTTCGCCAAACGACTGTTATATAAAATCATTATCCCTAATACTGTTTGTAAGTTCCACTTTGCAAATGTCCATATAATCGCGAAGATGGCAAATTGTATTCATGTCTAAGAGAACAATATCTGTCCGCAAACATGACTAATAGCATAAACTTCAAATCCCATGCTTCGAAATACATAAAAACATTCATCCAAAGACGTACACTTTTGTGTTATTTGCATAATTTGAGGTGTCTACATTCCGATTATCACAACAGAGTAACCACCCCAGTTTAACTGGTCACCGATATTGGAACATATATAATGAATAATATAAGCCCGAACATCTTTAATATTTTCACAAAGATACTATATTTATATGTATTTTATATGAAATATAGATAAAAATCATTCAATGATGCATTAAAATAAAAAGTGCACCCTCTCTCCCACCGGAAAGAAGATGCACAAACAAAATCTGCCTTCTGTATATTGAGGAGCACCTATCATGCCAAAACGTAACTAGAACAATTTAGTCACCATACTATTTACCTTATCGAGCAAGGACACATCGAATTCTTTCAAATAAACGCGTGTCATCTCTTCCGAAGTATGTCCCAAACCGGCACTGATTACAGAAACCGGCGCACCGTAGTCACGGGCAAGGGTAGCCCAGGTATGGCGCGCGGTATAAGTAGTTAAAGGTACTTTGATATCTATCATGGCAGCTATTCTTCTGAGATGACGGTTGATACGTCCTAATGCCAGGCGATATAACTTGTATTCAGATGAGTCTTGTTTGTTGAGAATAGGAAATATATATTCTCCCCCAGCTTTATATTTATCCATTATCTCCTGCATTTGAGGGGTTACGGCAATACGGATCAGTTGTTTCGACTTGTGGCGGGAATAGGTCAGTATGCCGTTGCAGATACTGGATTTTTTCAAAAGTACAATATCGACAAAAGCCATTCCCTGAGCATAGAAACTGAATAAATATAAATCACGGGCAAATTCCAGTTCCGGAGTATCTTCTAACATAAGGTTTGCAAGAGATTGAAGATTTCCCCGGGTCAGGGCACGTTTCACTGTCTTGGCCGGGCGGGTTTGCGCCTTGACAAAAGGATATTCACCCAGAGAATGGCAGCCATCCAGCATAGCTTGATTGTACAGAATTCTAAAATTCCGTAAGTAATAACTTACCGTATTACCGGTAACTCCGGTACTATACAAAAAATCCTCATAGCGCCGTACAAAGCGTAAATCAATTACCGGAATCCGAATATCCGAATTGTTCAGAAACTTGGCCAATGATGAACGTGTACTTTTGTATGCAGCAGCCATCCCTTCTTTCTTTAGAGTTTTTTTCCGTTCTATCTGTGTATCAATGTATCGCAACAAATAAAACTGCTGTCTGACATTTTTATGAACACACGGTACCAAAACATCTTCCACCGTAAAATAATCAGTGGTTCGTTCGAGCTGCCGGATTCTTGCGTTAATTGTACTTCTTATCTTCCTCAGTTCACGATTCATCTTCGTTATATCTGTAACAGAAAAAGCTGAATCCGTACCATTCGCAACAATCCTTTCTTCCTGCTCGTCAAAAGCTTCTTCTTTTATACGATAGCCCGTATATAGCAACTTCTTTCTTCTTTTATGTATCACCTGAAATACCAAAGGGTAACTGCCATTGTTCAATCTTCTAGCCTTATTCAACATGAGTTTTATTGATGTTATCATACCTTTATTTTTTTTGTTACTGTAAAATTACAAAGTTTACACGCAAAACAAGTGGTATATCGAAATGTTTAACTGCCGCACGAAGAAGCAATCATATTGGCAAAAGGCACATCTTATACCAATGCCTTTTGCCGATATTGATCCTATCTCTAGCCTACAATGGTCTTTATATAATCGGAAGGACAGATATTATAGAATTCCTTAAACTTTTTTCCAAAATATTTGGCGTCACAATACCCCAGCATAGTGGCTATTTCAGTATTGCTATACTGCTGGGAAGCCAAGAACTTGCGCGCCTTATCCATTTTAAATGAATAGATATAATTCTCCGGTGATTTTCCGGTTAGTTCTCTCATCTTGCTATAAAATGCCGTGCGACTTTTGCCGATATCAGTACAAAGTTGCTTTATCAAATATCTTTCTGACAAATTTTCTTCGAGGATTGAATTCACCTTTTCCATGAATTCCTGATCTTCTTTCGTTGACTTTTCCTTTGGAGACATTAAAGGAGAAATTGCATCTGACAAAAATTGTTTTATTCGCTCCCGCAAGACTAAATGGTTTTCTATCAGCATACGTATATTTGCCCTGAATTTGCAGATACTTTCAGTTCGCAACTCCAACCGATCCGCTCCACTTCCCAAATGGGACATATAGCTTTCATTATCGAATGACCTTATCAAAAGTACAATCGGCATATTCCCCACTATCTTGTCCGCTTTGATTCGGAAACAAAGAGCATCTCCACTTACTCCATTTACATTATCATCAATAATAACCGCATCAGGATTCAGGTAGATAATGTTTTTTATTAACAGATCCGGGTTATCAAGAACTGTAATCCGAAAATATCTCGACAAGTCCTTTTTCAAATAATCGCTAAATAACTTATCTCCCATAACTAACAGGATACAAGGCATATCCTTGATTTTAGAATATTGATTATCATCCTCCGGAATCTGAACTGAACTGTCGGAAGCACTTTTTGTTTCGGCTACTTTATGTTTTATAACGGGACATGACTGATTCCGGCAGCAACAGTCTGTCGGAATAACAATCCGAAAACTGACTGCCTTACCATATCCGTAACCTGTTATTTTTCCGCCGTGCAAATGAATGATTTTTCTCACAGTCCGTAAATCACTATAACCATATATAGGGAACATAACAGGAATAAGAGGAATTATCATCTTATTCCTGCCTTTCTCCGCAATCCCACAATTACTTACATATAGCTCCCACGAATTTATCGCATGTGTTATCTTTATGGATATGCAACACCCCGGTGCAGAAGTCTGAATCATTTTGTTCAAAAGATGTTGCAATGCCGCTGTCATAATATTCTCATTAATCCTACAACTTACACAATCCGGACATTCATTGACTACCAAACGTATCTGACGGGATTTCGCATACGGACGGCACTGATTCACAATGGAAGTGATATAGGTAAAAAGTTCAAAACTAATTGTGGATGTTTTGGGCTTGATTTTTCCATTCACTTTATCAAGTGTGGCAACATTGTGATTACAGTCTATTATACATTTAGTATACCCCAGTGCCTCTTCTATCTTTGGAGAAAGGGATTCCGGAAGATTATCGGTCCTAATATCTTCCAACTGGTTCTGTAATAATAGTAATGGCGTATGTACCGCATGAATCATATTTACTGTAAGCTTATATTTTTCATGTGACTGTAACCTTGAATTATAGTCCAACAAGAAATACACCAATAGACAAACAAACAGCCCAAGTCCAAGACTCTCCACAGGAACCACATACCCTAATAGAGACATATTGGGTAAAATTACATCAGCAGTTTGCTTACTATCTGCCAAATTGGCTCCGGCACTCAAAAAGAGTGAAGCCTGAAAATCTGATAACAAATTCAGGTAACAATTATTCATACTAGTATCGGATTAAATTAATTAATATTTTACACTTTCAACATAACACGCCTAATTCTTTTTATGCATGCCAAAAGTCGATGCAAGTGTAAACATTTTAACAGCCGCCGTACAGGTGGTTTCCGACATAATAAATGGGTGTTTTTTATCAAATGGTAACAAATTACGCTGTTACCTCAGAAATACAGGACTTAATCGCAATTTTACCGGTTCGGTATAGGCTACAGTCTCCATCCATTCAATCATAGGACTGCTGATATACCACTTTAGAAAAACCGATATGACAATTAATAATGGCAACAATTATAGAAAGACTTCATCATAGGAAGGAATATCTTTAGCATCATAAACATGAGCGACAGCAAATATATCTTCTTTTTTTATTAACAACCAGTCCTTCCCCTTCTCATCCATATTGGTACGTACAAGTGTAAATAATCCTTTGAGCTTATGCCCATGTAACTTAAACTCAAGTAGACCATGTTCGATAGCGGAAGATATGTCATGACTATTGCCGACATATGCGTATGTCCCACTATCCCATATCTCTACTTCACCCGCACCATAGTTACCCTCCGGTATCACTCCTTCAAAGTGGGCATAACTTAAAGGATGATCCTCCACTTGGATAGCCAACCTCTTGTCCTTAGGATTCATAGAAGGTCCCTTGGGCACCGCCCAGCTTTTCAATACTCCGTCTATTTCCAAACGAAAATCAAAATGAAGACGACTTGCCTCATGCTTTTGTACAACAAAAACAGGTATGCGGTTGGGAGTTTCCAACATCTCCGGTGACGGTTCCGAAGTCCTGCCAAATTGTCTTTTTTCCTGGTATTCTTTAAGACTCATATATTTTTATGATTTAAATGATTCAGCTCTATAACATTCCATAGACTTCTTTGTTTGCGGGTTTCATGCATTTTAATGGCTTTAAAAACGTATTTAATTTTACTAACTTAATAATTGCTTTCTTAAATCTGTCTTCTGGAAGTTTATTTGAATGTACTTAAATCAATAGAAATCACATAAACTAATTTCCCTTCAGATTTGTTTTTCAATGAAAAACAATTATTATGAAGAAGAATTTATCTGTTAATCAAGTAGTCATTGGCTGTCTGTTTGTATTCTTGTCTCCTTCTCTTGCAGAAGCCTGCACAGGCATTACTTTAAAAAGCAAAAATGATACTACTATCGTTGCAAGGACGATTGAATGGGGTGGAAGTGACATGAACAGCCAATATATCATTGTTCCAAGAGGGCATACCGAACAATCATTCACTCCGGATGGCATTGACGGAATGTTGTATGCCGCACGATACGGCTATGTAGGACTGGCTGTCGAACAAAAAGAATTCATAGCCGAAGGTCTGAACGAAGCCGGACTGTCAGCAGGATTGTTTTATTTTCCTCATTATGGTGAATATGAAAAATACAATCCGGCAGAGAAAGCAAAAAGTATTTCTGATTTACAACTCGTATCCTGGATTCTGGGAAAATGTAAAACTGTGGATGAAGTGAAAAAAGCAGTTCAAGAAGTACACGTGATTAATTTTATCCCACAAGCATCTACTGTTCATTGGCGTTTTACCGACACTTCCGGTCGCCAGCTGGTTTTGGAGATAGTTCAGGGCATCCCCCATTTTTATGAGAATAAATTGGGAGTACTGACAAATTCTCCCGGTTTTGAATGGCATCTGACGAATCTCAATAATTATGTCAACCTATACCCCGGATCAGCTCCGGCCAAACGTTTGGGTAATATAGAATTAAGTGCTTTCGGCTCTGGAAGCGGCTTTCTAGGTATTCCAGGTGATATAACTCCACCCTCCCGTTTTGTACGTGCCGCTTTTTATCAGGCAACGGCTCCCCAACAGGATACTGCCTTAAAGACCGTTCTTCAATGTTTCCAAATACTGAACAATTTCGATATACCGGAAGGGATAGAGTTTCCGGCAGGAGAAATTCCGGCAAATATTCCAAGCGCTACCCAATGGACTTCAGCGACAGACATAGCCAATCGAATCATTTATTTCCGTACGATGTATAATAGCGCTATACGCAGTATCGATTTACATTCGATTAATTTTTCTACTGTACGTTATCAAGCCGTACCGATGGATATTGTCAAACAACAGCCTGTTGAAAATATAAGAATAGAATAGAAAATACCGGAAGTATATCCACTATACATCTCTCTTCATTGTTCTGTAGAATAATACTTGCATTTCCGAGGCAAGATGTTTCACAGAATATGGGTACAAAAATCGTCTCCAATCGTCCTTTTATAAAAGTATAAAAGCAATTGGACAGAAATGAATAAAAAGAGATTAATCGGATATCTGTTTGTAATGGTGTCTGTAAGTTGTATTCATGCACAGGAAAAGAGAGCAGCCATGCAGGAATACAAATTATGGTACGACCGTCCTGCACAGGTATGGACTGAGGCTTTACCCTTGGGGAACGGTCGCCTGGGAGCTATGGTATATGGTACACCGGGTACAGAACAAATACAGCTAAACGAAGAAACCATTTGGGCAGGACGCCCCAACAACAACGCAAACCCGAATGCACTGGAATTTATTCCGAAAGTACGCGAACTTGTTTTTGCCGGAAAGTATCTGGAAGCACAGACCCTTGCTACAGAGAAAGTGATGGCGAAAACAAATTCGGGAATGCCTTACCAAAGTTTCGGTGACCTGCGAATCGCTTTTCCCGGACATACCCGTTATTCCAATTACTACCGGGAATTAAGTCTGGATTCGGCACGTGCCATCGTCCGTTATGAAGTGGACGGAGTGCAGTATCAGCGTGAGACAATCACCTCATTTACCGACCAGGTGATAATGGTCAGACTGACAGCCAACCGTCCGGGGCAGATTACCTTCAACGCCCAATTGACTTCTCCCCATCAAGACGTTATGATTTCTTCCGAAGAAGGAAACTGTGTCACGCTTTCAGGTGTGTCTTCCTGGCATGAGGGACTGAAAGGAAAAGTGGAATTTCAGGGACGGTTGAGCGCACAAAACAAGGGCGGGAAACTAGCTTGTACTGACGGCATCCTTTCCGTTGAAGGGGCTGATGAAGCCATCGTATATGTATCTATCGCTACCAACTTCAACAATTATCTGGATATTACAGGCAATCAGACTGAAAGGGCTAAAGAATACCTGTCTAAAGCTATGATGCATTCTTATGCGGAAGCCAGGAAAAGTCATACAGATTTCTATCGCCGATATCTGACCAGAGTGTCTTTGAATTTAGGCGAAGACCAATATAAAAATGTAACAACCGACAAACGGGTAGAGAATTTCAAAGAAACGAATGATGCCCATTTGGTTGCCACATACTTTCAGTTCGGGCGTTATCTGCTGATTTGTTCCTCGCAACCGGGCGGACAGCCTGCCAACCTGCAAGGTATATGGAATGATAAACTATTCCCTTCATGGGACAGCAAATATACCTGCAATATCAATCTGGAAATGAATTACTGGCCTTCGGAAGTTACGAACCTGAGCGAACTGAACGAACCTCTTTTCCGACTGATAAAGGAAGTAAGCGAAACAGGAAAGGAAACTGCTAAAATCATGTATGGAGCTGACGGTTGGGTATTGCATCACAACACAGACATATGGCGTGTCACAGGAGCTATTGACAAAGCTCCCTCAGGTATGTGGCCGAGTGGCGGAGCATGGCTCTGCCGTCATTTATGGGAACGTTATCTCTACACGGGAGATGTAGATTTCCTGCGTTCCGTTTATCCCATACTAAAAGAATCGGGACGTTTCTTTGATGAAATCATGGTCAAAGAACCTGTACACGGTTGGCTGGTAGTCTGTCCAAGCAATTCACCGGAGAATGTACACTCAGGCAGTAACGGCAAAGCAACCACAGCCGCCGGATGCACAATGGACAATCAATTGATTTTCGACCTTTGGACGGCTATTATTTCGGCGTCCGACATATTGGATACTGATAAAGAATTCGCCACTCACCTGTCACAACGTCTCAAGGAAATGGCTCCCATGCAGGTGGGACATTGGGGACAGTTACAAGAATGGATGTTCGATTGGGACGATCCGAATGACATACACCGTCATGTATCCCATCTTTACGGGCTATTCCCCAGCAACCAGATTTCCCCTTACCGCACTCCCGAATTATTCGATGCCGCACGCACTTCGCTCATTCATCGCGGAGATCCTTCGACCGGTTGGAGCATGGGATGGAAAGTCTGCCTTTGGGCACGTCTGCTTGACGGCGACCATGCCTACAAACTGATAACAGACCAGTTGACCCTTGTACGCAACGAGAAGAAAAAAGGCGGCACCTACCCTAACCTGTTCGATGCGCACCCGCCTTTCCAAATTGACGGAAACTTCGGTTGCACCGCAGGTATCGCCGAAATGCTGATGCAAAGTTACGACGGTTTTATCTATCTGCTCCCTGCGCTTCCTTCTCTTTGGAAAGAGGGTTCTATCAAAGGAATTATTACCCGTGGCGGTTTTGAACTCGACTTGAGTTGGAGCAACGGGAAAGTTAGCCGTTTGGTTATAAAATCCCATAAAGGTGGCAACTGTCGTCTGCGCTCGCTCAACCCGTTGACAGGCAGAGGACTGAAACGTGCCAAAGGGGAAAATCCGAATCCTCTCTATGCTGTTCCTACTATTCCCGAACCATTAATCAACGAAAAAGCCAACCTGAATAAGGTGGTGGTTACAGACACTTATATCTATGACCTGCCCACCAAAGCAGGACAGGAATATATATTGACCGGAAAATAATAACTCAACCGATATGAACAGAAACTTATCAAAACTGATTGTCGCTTGCGGAGCTGCTTGTTTTATCGCATGCACGGCACCTCAGAAAGCAGAAACAGAAAAATGGAGTGAACGTATGGCACGCTCCGAAATGAAACGTTTTCCCGAACCCTGGATGATTGAGAAAGCCAAGAAACCACGTTGGGGATATACCCACGGTCTTGTGGTTAAGTCCATGCTCGAAGAATGTAAACATACGGGCGACAGCACCTACTATGATTATGCAAAAATCTATGCAGACAGCCTGATTGATGCCGACGGACGTATCAAAACCATGAAATATCTTTCATTCAACATTGATAATGTCAACGGTGGCAAGATTCTTTTTGACCTTTACGCACAGACAGGAGACGAACGTTACAAGATTGCCATGGATACCTTACGCAAGCAAATGGCGGAACAACCCCGTACAAGCGAAGGCGGATTCTGGCATAAACTGAGATACCCGCACCAAATGTGGCTGGACGGAATCTTTATGGCTTCTCCGTACTTGGTTCAATATGGCACCACTTTTGATGAACCGGGCTTATTTAATGAAGCTGTAAAGCAGATTCTTCTCATAAACCGAAAGACTTATGATCCTGCAACCGGACTGTATTATCACGGTTGGGACGAAAGCCGTGACCAAACATGGGCAAATCCCGAAACGGGCTGCTCCCCTAACTTCTGGAGCCGCAGTATCGGATGGTACGGAGCCGCCATTGTCGATGTACTCGATTATCTTCCACAAGAAACTGCCGGACGCGACAGTGTGATGCAGATTCTTCAGGGACTGGCCAAGACACTGGTGAAATATCAAGATCCTCAATCGGGCACCTGGTATCAAGTGACCGATCAGGGAGCACGCGAAGGAAATTATCTTGAATCTTCGGCAACGGCACTATTTATCTATACACTTGCCAAAGCTATCAATAAAGGATATATCGGCAAAGAATATATTGAACCCACACAAAAAGCCTTCGAGGGTATGGTTAATACATTCACCCGCCTTGAAGAAGACGGCAGCTATACAATCACCAACTGCTGCGCAGTTGCCGGATTGGGTGGAGATTCTAAAAGATACCGTGACGGCTCATTCGAATATTATATCAGTGAGCCGATTATCGAAAACGATCCGAAATCGGTAGGTTCGTTTATTTTGGCTGCTATTGAATACGAGAAAATGATAGAGAAAAAATAATATTCAGGCACGGATTACGCTGTTGCTATATGCAATCATATTTCTAAAAACCGTGAAATCCGTGTATTCCGTACCTGAATACGAAATCATTAGTACAATAAACTAAAAACGATAAAATACAATGAGAAAATTCAAGATTATTCCTCTTTTGTTGCTGCTATTGACACTGGCTACTTCGGTTGCAGCACAAAAGAAAACACAAAAGACGTATATCCCCTGGGACAATGGCAAGCTCGTCGTTTCCGAAGAGGGACGCTATCTGAAACACGAAAACGGTACTCCTTTCTTCTGGCTCGGAGAAACAGGATGGCTGCTCCCCGAACGGTTGAACCGTGACGAAGCCGAATATTATCTGGAACAGTGCAAACGTCGCGGATACAATGTGATTCAAGTTCAGACGTTGAATAATGTACCATCCATGAATATCTACGGACAATATTCAATGATAGACGGATATAATTTCAAAAACATCAATCAGAAAGGTGTATATGGTTATTGGGATCATATGGATTATATCATCCGTACGGCTGCAAGAAAAGGTATGTACATCGGTATGGTTTGTATATGGGGAAGCCCTGTGAACCGTGGAGAAATGAATGTAGAACAGGCGAAAGCCTATGGCAAGTTCCTGGCGGAACGTTATAAAGACGAGCCGAACATTATCTGGTTTATCGGCGGTGATATTCGTGGTGACGTAAAGACAGCCGAATGGGAAGCATTGGCGACCTCTATCAAGGCAATCGACAAAAATCACCTGATGACTTTCCATCCACGCGGCAGAACGACTTCGGCAACCTGGTTCAATGATGCCCCCTGGCTGGATTTCAACATGTTCCAAAGCGGACACCGCCGTTACGGACAACGTTTCGGTGACGGTGACTACCCTATCGAAGAAAATACGGAAGAGGACAACTGGCGCTTCGTTGAACGTAGTATGGCTATGAAACCGATGAAACCTGTGATTGACGGAGAGCCTATCTATGAAGAAATCCCTCACGGCCTGCATGACGAAAATGAATTGTTATGGAAAGATTATGATGTACGCCGTTATGCTTATTGGTCGGTCTTTGCAGGTTCTTTCGGACATACGTATGGACACAATTCCATCATGCAGTTTATCAAACCGGGTGTAGGTGGTGCCTATGGAGCAAAGAAACCCTGGTATGATGCTTTAAACGATCCCGGTTATAATCAAATGAAATATCTGAAAAACTTGATGCTGACTTTCCCATTCTTTGAACGCGTACCGGATCAGTCCATTATCGCAGGTCAGAACGGAGAACGTTACGACCGTGCCATCGCTACACGCGGTAATGATTATCTGATGGTATATAATTATACCGGACGTCCGATGGAAGTCGATTTCAGTAAAATCAGCGGTGCAAAGAAGAATGCCTGGTGGTATACAACGAAAGACGGCAAACTGGAATATATCGGTGAGTTTGATAATGGTGTGCACAAATTCCAACATGATAGCGGTTATTGCAGCGGCAACGATCATGTCCTGATTGTTGTAGACAGCAGTAAAGATTATCTAAATAAAGACTGGACGGAAATCAATGCTCATGAATAAAAGAATTTTTATATTATCTATATTATCTCTTCTGTTCTTTGCAGGTTCGCTACGTGCATCTATAGGCATAACTGACCTGCGAGTAGAGCAGCTAAAGAGCCCGATAGGTATCGATGTACGCCAGCCCCGACTGGGTTGGCGTATCGAATCGGATGAACAGAATGTGATGCAAACAGCGTATCACATTCTTGTTGCATCTTCTCCCGAGCTATTGGCGCAAGGGAAAGGAGATATCTGGGACTCGGGAAAAATAGAGTCCGACGCTTCCCAATGGATCACTTATCAGGGAAAGTCTCTAAAACGTAATACTCCCTACTATTGGAAAGTGAAAGCATATACCAATAAAGGTGAAGCAGACTGGAGTGCTCCGGCTTCCTGGAGCATGGGATTACTCAACGAAGCAGACTGGCAAGGCCAGTGGATTGGTTTGGATCGTGCCGCACCCGGTGATAGTGAGACGCAATGGAGTCGCCTGGCAGCCCGTTACCTTCGCAAAGAATTTGCTTTAAGCAAAGAAGTGAAGCGTGCAACGATACACATTGCCGGAATGGGACTTTACGAATTGTTTATCAACGGACAGCGTATCGGCAACCAGGTATTGGCGCCCGCTCCTACCGACTACCGGAAAACAATTCTGTATAATACCTACGATGTAACTTCTCAACTTCAGAAAGAAAACGCCATCGGAGTTACTTTAGGAAATGGCCGTTTCTATACGATGCGTCAGAATTACAAACCATACAAGATACCGACGTTCGGTTATCCCAAACTTCGTCTGAATCTGATTGTCGAATATACGGATGGCAGCAAAGAAACAATTTCTACAAACACTTCATGGAAATTGACTACCGAAGGCCCTATTCGCAGTAACAACGAATATGACGGTGAAGAATATGATGCCCGCAAGGAACTGGGAAACTGGACACAAAGCGAATATGATGACAAGAACTGGATGCCGGCACAACGGGTAAGTATTCCTTCGGGAACATTACGCGCCCAAATGATGCCGGGTATGAAAGTAACGGAAACATTGAAACCTGTTTCTATCAAAAAGCTTGGTGATAAATACATTCTGGACTTCGGCCAGAATATGGCAGGTTGGGTACGTTTCCGCATTAAAGGACAGACAGGTGACAGTATCCGTCTCCGCTTCGCGGAAACCTTGCAGGCTAATGGAGAACTCTTTACCAGAAATCTGCGTGATGCCCGTTCCACGGATGTATATATTGTAAACGGGCGGGAAGATAAAGACGCTACCTGGGCACCCCGTTTCATTTATCATGGCTTCCGCTATGTAGAAGTCAGCAATTATCCTGACGCAAAGGCGGAAGACTTCGTTGCTGAAGTAGTAGAGGATGAAATGGAACATACGGGTTCTTTCAGTTGTTCCGATGAGACGCTTAACAAGATTGTCCGTAACGCATCTTGGGGAATCCGGAGTAATTATAAAGGTATGCCGGTAGACTGTCCGCAACGCAATGAACGTCAGCCCTGGCTAGGCGACCGCACTATGGGTTGTTGGGGAGAAAGTATGCTTTTCGATAATCACGCCATGTACACCAAGTGGGCACGTGACATCTGCGAAGCACAACGTGAAGATGGCTGTATTCCCGATGTAGCTCCGGCTTACTGGAACTATTACTCGGACAATGTGACCTGGCCTACTGCCTTACCTATGGCATGTGATATGCTTTTCACCAATTTCGGCGACAAACGTCCGATAGAAATAAATTATCCGGCTATCAAGAAGTGGGTGTCCCACATTCGTGAATACTACATGACCAAGGATTACATCATTACCAAAGACAAATATGGTGACTGGTGTGTTCCGCCCGAGTCATTGGAACTCATTCACAGCAAAGACCCTTCCCGCAAAACGGACGGTTCACTTATCGCCACTGCTTATTATCTGAAAGTGTTGCAACTGATGCATCGTTTTGCAAGTTTACAAGGCCTGAAGGATGACGCAGAAGAATGGGAAGACTTGGAGCATCGCATGAAAGATGCGTTCAATGCCCGTTTCCTGCATATAAATGAGGGAACTTCCCTTGTTCCGGGACATACATTATACCCGGACAGCATCTACTATGGCAATAATACGGTTACTGCAAACATTCTGCCGCTTGCTTTCGGTCTGGTTCCTAAAAATCACATCAAAGAAGTAGCCAAGAATGCCGTTACCTCTATTATTATAACTAACAAAGGACATATCAGTACCGGAGTAATCGGCGTACAATGGCTATTGCGTGAATTAAGCCGTCGCGGTCATGCCGATGTGGCTTACTTGCTTGCTACCAATAAAACATATCCTTCCTGGGGATACATGGTTGAAAAAGGCGCTACTACCATTTGGGAATTATGGAACGGTGATACGGCAAATCCTGAAATGAATAGTGGCAACCACGTGATGCTTTTAGGAGATTTATTACCCTGGTGTTTCAATAATCTCGCAGGTATCCGGGCAGACCGTTGGAAATCCGGTTATAAGCATATTGTCTTTCAGCCGGCTTTTGAAGTCCAGGAGCTAAATAATGTAGACGCATCCTATATGAGCATCTACGGAAAGATAAGCAGCCGATGGAGCAAAACGCCCACGCATTTGGAATGGGACATCGAGTTTCCCGCCAATACAACAGGCGAAGTACATCTTCCGGATGGAAGAAAAGAGCGAATAGGATCAGGAAAATATCATTTCAGTGTGGATATACCGACTAAGAATACAGCTATTCTCAGTGATGAATTTCTATACGAAAAAGCTTCTTTCCCCGAATGCCATGGAGCTACTATCGTAGAAACGAAGAACGGCGATCTTGTTACTTCATTCTTCGGTGGAACGAAAGAACGTAATCCCGACTGTTGTATATGGGTATGTCGCAAGCCGAAAGGCGCTAAAGAATGGACTGCTCCCCAACTTGCCGCTGACGGGATATTCTCACTCAAAGACCCGCAAGCTATCCTAGCGGGAATTGATTCTACTTGTACGCCTGTAAAAGACGCAAAAGGAAAACTGATTGCCCGCCGGAAAGCCTGTTGGAATCCGGTACTTTTTCAGATTCCCGGTGGCGATTTGATTCTGTTTTATAAAATAGGTCTGAAAGTAAGTGACTGGACAGGATGGCTGGTTCGTTCACGTGACGGTGGAAAGACATGGAGCAAACGCGAACCTCTGCCGAAAGGTTTTCTTGGGCCTATCAAGAATAAACCGGAATATATTAACGGACGTATAATCTGCCCTTCCAGTACGGAAGGCAGTAATGGCTGGCGTGTTCACTTTGAGATTTCAGACGATAAAGGAAAGACTTGGAAGATGGTAGACCCGTTGGATGCAGAATTATCCGTACCTACTCAAAACCGTAAAAAAGGGGGGATAAACGTAGATGACCAGGAAGGTGGAGAAGCAATCAAAGGAGAAGGCGCAAAACCGATTTATGCCATACAACCCAGTATTCTGAAACATAAGGACGGAAGACTACAAGTGCTTTGCCGTACACGCAACGCACAGATAGCGACTGCCTGGAGTAGCGATAACGGAGATACATGGAGCAAGGTTACATTGCTGGATGTTCCGAATAATAATTCAGGAACGGATGCCGTGACTATGAAAGATGGCAGGCATGTGCTTATCTATAACAACTTTTCAACGCTACCCGGAACTCCCAAAGGGCCTCGCACTCCGCTCTGCATAGCAGTATCAGAGGATGGAATCAGTTGGAAGCCTGTTCTCACATTGGAAGATAGCCCGATCAGCCAATACTCATATCCTAGCATTATCCAAGGCAAGGACGAAAAACTACATGCTGTTTATACCTGGCGTCGCCAACGAATCAAATATGCAGAAATAAATCCAAAGAACTTTTAAGAATCAAACTGTCGTTTGACTAAAATCGACCGCCCGTTTTAACAGAAACGAGCGGTCGATTTGTTATAATCATACGGTCGTTCCCCACAAATTGAACAGTCATTTCTTGTGAATTGAGCAGTCGTTTCTATCCAATCGAGCGGTCGATTCTTTGCATATATCCTTTTTATATTTTACATTTGCCAATAAATAGATAATAACAATGGCAGATAATTATTTAGAAAGACAAAGGGAACAATACGAAGCTAGAAAAGCTGCTTGGAAACAGGCGCAAAAGTATGGCAAAAAGAAATCTGCAACAACTCACACGGTCAAATCGGAACAGGCAGTTGAAAACGAGCCAAAAGCAGAGAATCTGAAAAGAAAAGTGTTCGTTACCGGTGGTGCGAAAGGTATAGGTAAAGCAATAGTAGAAGCTTTCTGTCAGGCTGGAAATCAAGTCTCCTTTTGCGATATAAACGAAGTAGCAGGCCGACAGACTGCTAAAGAAACCGGAGCTATATTCTATCAGGTAGATGCCAGTGATAAAGATGCGCTTGAGAACTGTATGCAGCAGATTCTGAAAGATTGGGGAGACATTGACATTATCATCAACAATGTAGGAATCAGCAAGTTCTCTCCTATCACAGAGACAAGTGTAGAGGATTTCGATAAGATTCTGTCCGTGAATCTGCGTCCTGCATTTATCACCTCACGATTGCTTGCCATTCATCGTAAAGCACAATCCTCTCCCAACCCATATGGAAGAATTATCAATATCTGCTCTACACGCTATCTGATGAGCGAGCCGGGAAGTGAAGGTTATGCTGCTTCCAAGGGTGGAATCTATTCGTTAACCCATGCTTTGGCCTTATCACTTTCCGAATATAACATTACAGTTAATTCCATCGCACCGGGATGGATACAAAATCATGATTACGACCAGCTCCGCCCGGAAGATCATTCACAACATCCTTCCCGACGAGTGGGAAAACCGGAAGATATTGCCCGTATGTGTTTATTCCTCTGTCAGGAAGAGAATGACTTTATCAATGGAGAAAACATGACCATTGACGGTGGAATGACTAAAAAGATGATTTATGTTGAGTAAAGTCCTGTAATGCCTGTCGGGCGACTTCAACTCCTGTTTCCACAATAGCGGCCGCATGATGGAATTCCATCATATCATAAGCATTGCCGGACATTTGAATTAACAGGTCGGGCTGACAATGGTCTACCTGATAACGGGTGATTTGCTGCATCATCATCCTTGAAGATTCCGTCAACAGATTGTATGGACTCATCTTCTTTTTCTTGCCGCAATCGACCGGAGCATTCACATCAACTGCTATCAGAATATCCCCTTCCGTGCGCTGCACATGGCTTAACGGGAGAGGATTCAAAATACCACCATCAATTAAAACCATACCGTCTTTTCGTAAAGGACGGAAAAGCATGGGTATGGATATAGAAGCGCGAATCGCTTCATGCAGACTTCCCCGGTCGAACCGTACTTCCTGGTCACGGACAATATCCGTAGCCATTGCCACATAAGGAATCGGCAAATCCTCAATATTCATATCGGGGATAATCTGCTTTAATTCTTTGATAAAGCGGTCACCTTTCACCAGTCCGTCCCTGCTCAATGTGAGGTCTGCCAATTCCCACATCTTACGTTTATCCCAATGGTATAGCCACTCTTTGCACTCTTCCATTTTTCCCGAAGCGTACATCGCTCCCACCATTGCTCCCATAGAGCTTCCTGAAATAGAGGTTATCTCAAAATCATGGCGTAGTAATTCTTCAATTACTCCAATATGTGCTATTCCACGTGCTCCACCCATAGAAAGCACCAATGCTACTTTTTGCTTGCTCATATAATATACTATTCTGTTAGTCGTTTACAAGATAACACATTTTTCTCGAAAAAGATGTTTAATTCCGATTTATAATCGGATTGACTGATTGAAAACCGATAATAGAAGAAAGGCAGTAAACCACTGAAAAAGTGGTTTACTGCCTTTCCTTTATAGTCTTTTATTCGGATTCGGATAAAGTGATTCTACTTCTTTCCTTGAGCTTTCTTTTCTGCGTTTCGCTTGTTTACATAGTCCTTAAACATCTGACGCCAGTTGCGGCCATGTTCATTAAAGTACTGTTCGCACTTGGTTTTATAGATTTCAAAGATAGCAGAAATCTGCTTCATATTCTTATAGTCAATAGCCTGTTCACGCGCCAGTTTCAATTGTTCCAGAACAAACGCAGTTTCTTCTTCTGTCATATTGGGGACAATAGCCTGATATCCTTTCAATGTAAATGCTACCTTACCGACTGTATATTTATCAAGTATTTGCTCTACTTGTTCTTCCGTCAACACTCTGCTCAAGCCTTTCATCAGTCTTTCATGTACTTCTTTCGGCATGGCAGAATCGGCTATCATTTCGCGGTCGAGTTTGCTTAATGGTTTGCCTGTCAATGGATTGATACCGGCAGGAATTGTTGTATAGGGATGGTCGTTGTGCCAATCACGTACCTGACGCAAATGATTATAAATAGTTGTTACGGCAAATCCGGCTTTCTTATCATCATTCAAATTCAGTGAAGCTACCCAGTCCATCGCTTTTTTCTCAAGAGAAGCATCCGATTTCAGTTTGGCAAACACTTTCTTATCAAAGTAAGCCGCTACCTTATCAAATGAACGGATGGCACCTTCAGGAAGTAATTCACCGTTTTCTCCGAAGCTGTACATGGCAGATTCCGGTTCAATGGTAACCTTGCTTTCATCCAACATCTTCTTATTCAAATTGAATACGTCCGCGAAAAAGTCATAGACTGCATTCCGCTTATTAGGGCCGAAGTCATGCTTTTCTTTCGGGAGATGTACATTGGTTACTTTATCTTTTGCATTATAGAACCCGTATATTCTCTGCAAATAAGGAAATTCCAAAGTAGGAACGCTTGCTGTCCAGTCTCCACCGTCAGAAACAATCAATTGCGGACGGGGGGCAAAAATAGCTGCCAATTCTGCGTTACAAGTCCCGCCCGCAGAAAGTTGAATCGGCATTCCGCTTTCACAAGGGCATCCACCGTCGAAATGGGAAGCCAGACTTACCACCGGAGCAGAAGCAGTAAAACGGTCATCCAGCACGCTTAATAAAACAGTATGTGTGCCGCCACCTGAGCCACCGTTCGCTCCGATACGGTTAGTATCAATATCTTTGCGGGAAGCAAGCATGTAGTCAAGAATCAGCAAACCGTTCATTGCCTGGATAGTGTGCGCCGCACTGCTACGATGTGCCGCACTTCCCACTTGCAGAATAGACTCACCCCATCCGAACAAATCATAATCTACACAAATAGCTCCCATACGGGCAAGTGTTCCCATACGCTGCTGCTGATCTTCACGATAGCGACCGCCACCGAAATGTCCGTTCGGACAGATAATCAATGCATGTTTTCCTTTTGATTGGGGTGTATAGATAGAACCGCAGACATATAAACCGGGCAACGTTTCAAGCGCAAAATTCTGTACAGTATAGCTGTCAAACTTACGTATCTTTGAAAGAATTGGCTTTGATTTCACACATTGAGCCAGTAAAGCATCCATCCCCAAACGTTGGCGGACTTCCTTTTTTAGAGAATCGGCACGAAGCTGAAAAGCTTGTTTGTCCGCATATAGCGTATTAAGATAAGCTAGCATCTTTTCCCCATCCGCATCTGTACGGCGTGGATACTCATATGCTTTTAACTTATACATATTCCCTTTCTGCTTGACAAACTTATAGTCAAAAGGTGCCAGTACGTTTGTCAGCGACTCTTCTACCGAATAAGGGCGGATACGGAAATCAGCATAGGACAACACCTTGCCTACCGTATCAATATCATACTTTAACCGTACTCCAAAACGGTTCTGAATATCTGACAGGACTTCATTCAAGGGACGGGCAAATTCCGTCTCATATGTTTGTGTTTGCGCTTCTGCCGAAAGGGATGCGGCAAGAAGCATTGTGAAAAGGATTCGTTTCATTTTCTGATTAGTTTAATTTCTATCTATATTATAATTTGATTTCCTCTCCATTGACGATTACATCATCCATGGTGATACGTTCACAATCTTGAAAGATACACTTCTGCTTACCTCCCTGGATATGGATGTCGCGCAATACGATATCAGAGATAGGAGCTTCTTCCAATCCTACGATTTTGATGGGAGTCTTTACGTCTGTCACAGTCATTCCGCTAATATGTACATTGCGGAATATCGGGGTACGTTCGCTCTTTGGTTCTGCCGGCATCTTGCTGTATTTCAGATTCAGCACGACCGCTTCCTGCTTGATATTACTCATCACAATATTGCTGACACGAATATCTTCAACAACTCCGCCCCTTCCACGGGTTGACTTGATACGTATTCCACGATCTGTTCCGTCGAACACACAGTTGGAGATAGTAACTTTGCGTACACTTCCGCTCATCTCGCTACCTATCACAACACCACCGTGACCGGAAAGCATTGTACAGTTCGTTATGGTAATATTCTCACAAGGTACTCCCAAACGGCGGGCTTGCGCATCCCTTCCTGATTTAATGGTTATACAATCATCACCGACTGAAATATGGCAATCACTGATATGTACATTACGGCATGATTCGGGATTGATGCCGTCCGTGTTGGGCGAAGGAACATTATTTATCGTAATACCTTTTATAGTCACATTTTCACAAAACTCCGGATTCACCGTCCAGAAAGGAGAATTGATGATTTTCACTCCTTCAATCTTTACTTTCTTACAACGAACCGGCTGTATAAAAGGTGGACGAAAAAAACGCCGTTGCAATGTATTCACATAATCCTTGTTTGTTTCGGCATAAATCGCTGTCGTATCGTTTTCGGCATCCCACATCGGCTGATATTTATTGATATCACGCATGCCATTATCTTTCAGGTCAATCATGACACGGAAAAACTCCGTCCACCATTTCTTGCCTTGTCCGTCCAATGTCCCCTCTCCTTTGATTGTTATATTCTCAGCATCTACCGCATAAATCAACGGTTGGAAACTTTTCATCATCACTCCTTCGTGACGGACTTCTACAAAAGGAAGATAATCATCAAAGTTGTCGGAAAAGAGTAAAGTTGCTCCGGCTTCCAGTTCCAGTGTGATATTGCTTTTCAGGTGGATACTTCCCGTCAAGTAAGTTCCGGCAGGGAAGAACAGCGTACCACCGCCACCACGATTGAGACGGTCGATTGTGGTGTTGATTAACTTTGTATTAAGGGTCTTGCCATTTGCTTTTGCACCGGCTTTCAACATGTCCACACGTTCGGCACGAAGGACTGTTGCAGCACAGAAGCAAAGAAAAGAAATAAGAGTTATTCGTAAATTCATGGTCTATATTATTAAAAAAAGATTTCTTCGTTACTTTCTAAAAAATCATGCTGATAGATTTATTTTTTCTTCCCAATGTTTTTATAAATCATTGCAATGATTTTTTCAAAGATGCAGCATGATTTTTTAAGGCATGCTATATATATTTTTCAATCAGGTTGCATGTTTTACAGAAGCAACACATTGTTTTTTATGCTACAAATATATGCAAAGATTTCCTTATTCCGTACATACAAACTTGTACGTTCCACTTTGCACTTCCTTAGGTTCTTTCCCACCCGGAAGATAAACAACAGCAGTTGTGTTGACCGGAACGGATACATTCAAAGTGAAAGTACCGTCCTGACGAGCCCAATCCACAACAATTGTACCATATAAGGTTTCATAGGATGATTTGACAAACTTCAAATCTCCCACGGGTTGCGGAGCAATAATAAATTTCTGATAACCTTGCTTTGATTTATTTTGTTGATTCTCCAATGTAGACGCGGCATAAGGACGGATGCCGACCAAGGAATTGAAGAACCATTCGTCAATCTGTCCCATCATAAAGTGATTCCAGGAAGAGCCTTGACGCGGATCCCATTGCTCAGTCAAGGTTGTTGCGCCAAATTTCAGTTGGAATCCATAACCGGGCGCTTCTTCATGGTTGAACATTTTATATATCAATTCATGCTGATCGTTACGGGCTAACGTCTGAATCAGATAACGATTACCTACATCTCCGGTAGTCAAGCGATTGCCATGTGCTTCCACATCTTTAATCAGATTCATAAACACTTTCTTATCCTGCGTCATATGAAGGAACAAGGGAAGTGCGTTACTGCACTGGCTTCCTGTACCATACTGTGCCGTATCATTGTTCAGGAAACGCTTGTCAAAAGCAATCCTGATATCATCTGCCAAGGAGCTGTAATAACGAATATCATAATCATTACCTACCATCTTTGCAGCTTCTATCAAATACATGACAGTCATATAATAATGCGCGGTAGCTACCAGTGGCACAGGTGTATTTCGTGAGAATCCGGCACGGAAATCCCCATAATCATACCAGTCGCCCAGTCCGAAAGAGAGGATATTATTATCTGCACGTGTCTTCAGGTAATCGACATAACGGCGCATATTCGAATAATACTTCCTTATCAACGAATCATCTCCATACGTTTCATAATACATGAACGGGAAAATGACCAATGAACCGCCCCATTCGGGAGATTCGGCAAAGGCATCCATTCCCGGCCCTTCAAAAACCACGTATTCCGGAGCTGTGGTGGGCATTGCTCCATTGGAGTGTTGCGCATCCGCCATATTCTGCATAATCTGTGGGGCGTAGGCTGTCAAATCATAATTGTATAGCAGCCCCGGCCCGTTCAGATGTACCTGTTCCAACCATCCCAGTTTTTCCCGATGAGGGCAATCCGTAAATACTGATTGCATATTGCTACGAACGGCTTTCTCTATCAGACGATGAGCAGCATTAAATATCGGGTTGGATGATTCAAACGTAGAAACTTTCTTTGCCGAATTATAAACAAAACAAGATTGGATATTCTTCAATACGGGTAACTTCTGCGGGTTCTTTTGTCCTTTCAATACAGCGCCTTCCACTTGAATATATCTGAAACCATAATAGGAGAAACGAGGATGCCAGGTTTCATCACCTTCCCCTTTCAACGTATATTCATAATAATGCTGACGCCCTGTCTGACGCTGGTTACAAGCACCTTCATCCGTCAATGCTTCGGCAACCAGTAAAGTTACTTTCTGCCCACGTTTTCCACGTACCGTTATTTCCGGGAAACCGGCTAAGTTCTGTCCCATATCCAAAACAAAGGCGGACGGGTCTACTGTTCTTTTTGTCGATTTAGAAGCAGCCGTTATTTGTTCCGTATTCAGTTTGGTTACCTTTTGGATATCATATCGTTCCATAATCTTCACAGGTGGTGCCATCTGTGGACGGAGTACTCCTTTGGGTGCTTCCTGCATTACTACCGGACGCCAATGGCTATCATCAAATCCTGCCTGATTCCATCCTTTCTGTTCGCGGCGGGCATCATAATCTTCACCACCGTAAATACAGTTGAACGTTACCGGACTCAAATCATATTTCCATTCATTATCAGAACGGATGATTGTACGTGTTCCATCCTCATAATTGATTACCAGTTCAAATAAAAGTGTGGGGGGGCCGAAGCTTATCTGCAACTTGCGATAACGTCCCCCCTGCACATTGTAGAATCCATTCCCCAATAAGATTCCAACGGCATTCTCACCATACCGCATTTGTTCGGTTACATCATATGTGTTATAATAAACACTTTTATCATAATCACTCCAAAGCGGAGCGAATTCACTATTACCGACTTTCTTTCCATTCAAAGAGAATTCATAGAATCCCAAACCACAAACGTATGCAGTCGCTTCGACTATTTTCTTGCCGGGCTTATTGCCGGAGTCATTCCAGAACTTATTCCGAGACTTCCGAATCTTTGTATTCTCTGCATCATCCAGCAAAAACGTTCTTCGTAAATAAATGCTTTTCTTCGCCAAAGTGTCCACTGCTTCCCAAGCTGCCTTCACTTCCGGCTTTTTCAGTTCGCTGCCGTGGAATTTACGTCCTTCCGGAAGGTGTGCATTCTGACGGGTGATAGTTCCAATCCATTTTCCGTCGGAAAGTCTTGAGGGGGCAGAACGGAACTTCGCTTCATGACTCCATTCGGAAGGAGTACCCGTTTCATCCCACACACGGACACGCCAAATATAATTGAACGGATTGCCAGAACTTATATTCGCTCCGCCTGTTGGAACCAACTGGCTTTGTGAAGAATTGACTTTGCCGCTATTCCAAATTTGACGTCCTGTGAAAGCTTCCCGAATATCAATCTCATAGGCAGATTGTCGTGTCCCATTTTCCGGTGACTCCATCACCCATCCCAAACGGGGTGAACCTTCAACCACTACCAATCCTTCCTGCATTTCACAAGTAAGACGGGTGATCGTTATATTCTTTGCCTGCAAAATACAGGGTAGACAAAGAAAAAGAAGAAGATATTTTTTTAAAGCCATTATTCGTTTTCCTTTCTTTATTAGACAGAAGAACAAAAGAACAGATATTCAGTAATCAATAAATAGTTATAAAAACTTTTGTTCTTCTGTCAGAAATATATGATTTGTATCTACTTTAAAGCATTCTCGCAAACGACTTTTGTCAATGTATCCGCATGTCCCACTTCTTTGCCATCGACAAAAATACGTAATCCCTTTCCATAATGATAGCGGTCGCCATTCTTATCCCAAAGAATGGTCAGATTATGCCCATGATACAATACATTATCCAAACAGAACCAATCCCATTTATCTGCCGGAATCAACGGATTCACCTCTATCGTATTATCCAAACGCGGACGCAGCCCGATCAATCCTGTAATCATCAAGTCATTGAAAGTAGAATGATTATAATAGCGGCTACGTTCCTGATCTCCTTTCAGCCAATAACCTGTCACTTCATCCAAATATTCGCCGATATACGGACGTCCACGGTGATATTGTGATTCTACATACAGTTCCATTTGACGGAAATATACACTGTCGGACAATACAGTCTGCGGATAATTATCCATAAAGTTAGCCATTGCCGTCAACGTCTGTGCAGAAGCGAACGGCCAGATAGCTCCGTCCCATTCGCATTTGCCCACTCCACGCGTACGGAATTCAGGATGGCGACGTTCGGCGGTAGTCAGACCGTAAGGAGCAGAGAAGCCTTTTTCGTCCATAATCTCTTTCCAGGCAACTTCGTATTTCTTCGCCGTATCAGGTAAATTGAAGTACCATGGAATGTAACCGATAGCTTCACGGACATTAGCTGAAGAATCCGTACGCATCGTCTCGAAGAACTGGTGACGTGTATTCCACAATTCAGTATCCACTAAAGTTTTCAGCGTATCTGCCTTCATTCCATATCTCATAGCCGCCCCCTCATCACCGGAAAGGATTCCCATCAATGAAAGTGCTTTCGCGTTGCCATACATATAACTATTAATTGTCGGACGGGCATATTTCTTTTTACGACCGCCACTGATGGATTCTTCCATACCGTCTTGCACGTCCCCCTGCCAATAAAGCCCGTTTTTCAAACGGTTGGTACGTTCCCAACGTTGATATTCGGTTTCCAGATCTTTCTTCATATCCAGCATGAAGTCTTTATCACCGTCTACCATATATCGTGCCAATACTGCATCTGCATTCCATGAACTGAACTTATCCATTTTCTTCATCGGGCCGCCTTCATTACCGCGATACCAAGTATGGATTATCTGATCCAAATATTTCGGGTCACGCAGCCAGCGGCTTTCGTAAATATGATGCCCGATGGCGCAGGCAATCAGATTGTATTTATCCGAATAGGAACGTTGAACCAAAAATTCCGTCATGCCATATCCAACGGGAGTTTCCTTGATATGCTTGCGCAATGACCACCAACGGTAATAATACATTTCTTCGAAATTGCGTTGCGGACATTCAAACAAAGGAATATTCTCTTCCATCCACTCCGAAGCCTGAGCATTAGGTATAGCTTGGATGATATTCTCATCTTCCATTCCATTGAAATAATCTACGTAATGACTGAAATCCGCATACTTCAGAAAAGCGGATGACGCATCCTTGTCCGTAGAAGATGTTTTCACATTGGCTATGCGATATTCAACCAAAGGTTCCTGCCCGCCTGCGTTTGGCAGATCATAAGTCTGGTCGGCGGGAGTATCTACCGTCGGGAAAGTACGTGGCACACCTGTACGGAAAGCTATTCTTTCGACACTCGCTACCGGTGCATAGAACATACGCAACCCTACTCTTTTGCCGTCTACATATACCTGGATATTACGATCTGTCGTTGAAAGGACAGCTTCTACGTGATAGTTCTTTCCTGCTTCATATTTCATCATATTCGCGAAACGGGAGCCGCCTTTCATGCGGAAAATACCATCATTGGTCAGCTCCATACGGGAACAGGCAATTCCGTTCTCATCCAGAAATTCTATCTGAAGTGTGCCTTTATCATTTTGTCCGGCCTGCAAATCGAATGAGACTTTCAATTCTTTAGAAGCAGGAATTTTCCGTTCCACTTTCGCGTAATCAAACGGATCTTTGTCTTGAAGTCTCAGCCATTGTCCATCCAAAGAAACCGGAGCCCAAACGGGAGAATAAATATTCCAATCGGTAAGTTCCGCAATCGCTTTTGATTTCGAGAAGTCATCATCGGCATGTGACGAAGCATTGAGTTCCACCGGCACGGGAATACGAGAAATCCACATATCTTCTTTATTCACACTATAAGAAACCCACAAGTCACCATCCGCAGGTACTCCGTTTCCCTCTTGTATGCCACGAGGATATTGGGGGCCATATGATTTATAATTTCCACCATAACGCATCGGGGTGATTTCACCATGCACCAAATTCAGCGTTGTATATTCCAGTCCGTCCTTACTCAATGAGATAGCAAGCGGCCAACGGAATTCCGATGGATTATATACGGTAGCATATGTACCATCACTTAAACGTTGTCCCCATATTTTCGCATTGCTATTAACAAAACCTTTTGCACGAAGCACGGGTTCCGCCCAAGTGTGCCCACCATCTTCACTGATAGAAGTCAACGCGTGTTTCCAAAGACTGGCAATTCTTCCGTCGGGTAGTGTGTAGCAGTTGAATGCCTTATATCCTTTCTTCAATGGGATAATAGGATCTTCACGATCTGCTTCTTCCACCCATTGCATCATATACAGGGGATTGTCAAGAATCTCCTGACAGGCTTTCACAAATTCGCGGTCTTTACTTTTTTTGAAATACGGATAGTCGGTGTTCTTTTCGTTAAATCCGTGATTATAATAAATGAAATGAATAGGTCCGAACGAACCGTCTTTCTTTATCTCACGCACTACGCGACCGATGCCGTTTCCATCATTCGGGTCGTCTTTCTTATCCAGAGCAACTCCGTAATTTCCCATCGTTATCAAACGGCCGGATTTGGAGACATAGAAGCCTACACGTTGGTGCATGATAGCAATCAGGTCTTTTGCCTGCATCCCCGGACGGGATTCTTTGGCATATCCATCCGGTACTTTATACGGTGGAAATACAATCTCGGGATTTGTCCATTGATAACCATCTTTGGATGTCATCAGGAAAGTTTGGGATGGCGGGACGTGTTCGTCCGAAGGATCGGCCAGATATTGATAATAGAATTGTCCGTTCCAATACGCCAGCATCGGCTGATGATTGTAAGTCCACCCATTGCCGTTAGAGGCATCAGGATTTTCGCGGTTTGCACGCACCAATTGAATATTATGTACTCCTACCACCGGTGACAGTTGTCCGTCATGATAAGTAGGATTTGAGAGTTCCTTTCCTGTGTAATGGATTCTGTCTTGTGCTGTAACTGTAGCTGTCAGCCATCCGGCAGCCAGTGCAAAGAGAATCTTGGTAGAGTTGTTCATGATCTATTTCAGGTTTTAATTTGTTTCTTTGATTTCACCACAGATTACATGGATTGACACTGATTATTCTTTGTGTCTTTCCGGAATTATCGGTCATTTGACATTTTCAGAAGCGTTTTAACGACGGATTCCGGCGCCTTGAAAATTGTTCCGTGTTTATGTCCGGCAGGTACGCTTACATCATTCGTTATATCGGTAAAATTCTTAAAGTCCTTTGTGCGCATAGCACCGTATATTTTCTTCTTATATACATCAAAATAAATGAGATAGTCCTCTCCTATCTTTTCTACGGTCGGCCCTTCGACAAAGGATTCGGTGAACGGCTGTGATGCAGGCGAATAGGGTCCTGTCAGTGAATCTGCAAAAGCGATCTTCAGGTTACGTTCAGGGCGGGTGTTATCTTTGAGCACCATCACATAATCATTCTTAGCCCGTTTCACAAGAACGGCGTCAATGGTGCTAAAGCCCGGATCATATAGAACTTTCGCTTTTGAAACTGTCTTAAAATCTTTCGTTGTGATATAATACAACCGATGATTATTGTTTTCTTCCTCTATCCCTTTCTCGAAACGACCGGGGACGCAAGAAGCCCATACCACCATAAACTGCTCACTATCATCATCATAGAAAATCTCCGGAGCCCATACGTTAACGGTGGTCGGTTCATCTGCCATGACAGGAACCATCTGTTGTTCCGACCAGTGAACCAAATCCTTGGAATTTGCATAACCAAAGCCCAAATCACCTTTCCAACTCGTAGTCCAGACTAAATGGAAAGTCCCGTCAGGAGTACGCACCATGGAAGGGTCGCGCATCAGTTGATGCTGTCCCAGTTCCGGCTTCAGCCAAACTCCGGGGATACTGTCCCAATGCATTCCATCTTCGCTATATAAATATCTTAACCCCTCGTCAGCCGGTTCGTGGAATGAAGTGAACATATAATAGTCTCTGCTTCCCCCACAAGAAACCAGGAACAAAATACCTATTGCGGCTAATGTATTTCTTAACTTTTTCATTTCTATTATAATCAATAATTGTATCCTTTATATGGAAAAGACGATAAAAGCCCTGATTTGTACTCAAACAGATTCAAGATTCATCAGATTATAAATATATTTACGAGAAAAGGGCGACTCTCCGAGCCACCCTTTCCGTCATCAAACAAACTAACCATTTAATTATGGGTGCGAATCTTATAAAGATCCTCCACGTGCTTTCACACGTTTGTACCATTCTTCACGTTCTTTCTTCAGGTCGTATCCGCGTTTAGCCAGATAATTATTGATACGTCCTTTATATTTTCCGAAAGCTGCGTGTTTCTTATTTGAATTTTCCGCATCCAAGGCAAATTCACGGGCTTCTATCAGCCATGCATAAATTTGTGCCTTTTCTTCTTCTTTCAAAGTCGGAATCATATCAAGATGCGAATCATATGTCACTTTCACCACTCCGTAGGTCATGCCGTCTTTCACAGCTTCTATCTGTTTCTCGTCAAGGAAAAGAGATAAATTCGCCGGAAATGCGAAATGAGAACGATATAATGCTGCATCCTTTTCATTTTCGACAGCTTTCAACGCTTCAGTCTTAGTGTCGCCGGTCAGTCCCGATTCTTTTACTTTCTTGACTTTTGCGTC
Source organism: Bacteroides congonensis (assembly GCF_900130125.1). Taxonomy (GTDB): domain Bacteria; phylum Bacteroidota; class Bacteroidia; order Bacteroidales; family Bacteroidaceae; genus Bacteroides; species Bacteroides congonensis. Next base: position 215,916 of record NZ_FQXY01000009.1, on the reverse strand, counting down.
ACGTACTTCATAAATATCGTTCAACTCGAAATAACGGTTGGCAATGATATTGCGGACATCTTCAGCTATCTTTGCATCTGTAATCCCAAGTTTATCGACAATCTTCTGTGAACGATTGATGATAGATTCCACATATTTGGGGTCACGGTTTTCTTTGTTCAAGTCAACTGCCCCGGCAGACATCCAGCCGCAAAGCAACAGTAGAGAAATTATTAATATCTTTTTCATTGATTTTGTTTTTAAAGTAGGATACCGAAAGAAAACTTGGCTCCGGCACCTTGCCGGCGATTACATTAATTTTCCTTTTTCAGCCAAAGTATCGTAGTTGTTTTTTAAATCACGCCAGTTTACTTTGTGTTTCGTGCTGATACCATTGATGTATTTTTCAATATTAGTGTATCCGTCACCCGTACAATCTTTATTGGCGTCGCTCGGATCGTTCGGATTCAATCCGTTAGCTATTTCCCATTCATCCGGCATTCCGTCGCCATCTGTATCCACATACGGAGTACCTTTGTATTCAGGATAACCACCCATTTGACGAATATCAGTAATAATACCTTGCTTATAAGAGTCTTTCGGTAAACGGCGATACTTGAACTGTCCGTCTTCGCCCATTGACTTGGGAGACAAACCAGTCAAATCACCATAAGCATCTTTCGGAAGTTTCTTTTCATAATAAGGGATACCTGTTCTTACTTCCTCAATTACTCGTTCGTCTACAATATCACGACAAGGAATATTCGCGCCTACATGTTTCAATACATAATCGTAAGCGTCTTTAGCCCCCATAATGTTGATATACGGCATTTCGAACGGCTGATAGCTACGCATATATTCAGTATATCCGTCAGTGTTCGGCTGGGTTTCAATCTGAATGCCGCCATTCCAGTTGTCTTTAGTTATTTCGGGATAGCCTTCCATGATATTTCCGTCAGCGTAAACACGTCCGTATTCTTTGTGATCCAACTTGCTACGTCCAGCTTCCGGTTTCAAGATACGATGTCCTACATTAGAATCTTTTGGAGTAGCAGGTCCCGGTTTGTAGTAATTGTTAATCATATTGAACATAGCCGTATAATCACCTCCATCAGAAGAACGATGAACCCAGTTGAATACTACATTATTAACGAAATTGAATATACCATTCCAACCAATAGAAGGGTTACGTCCTGAGTTACTAGCCCAAAGGTTACGGGCAAATGCACAATTTTCACCTCCTAATGTACTACCAAATGCATGATTGTATGTATCCAACGCTTTTGCCGAGATGGTATTCTGAATAGTTACGTTTACAGTAGGAAGTTTCAAATCTTTGCTTTCATATTGTCCTTCACTCGGATCATACATATGACGATAGAAAGAAATATTCTCATCCAGTCCCCAAGTACAGGAACAGTGGTCGATCATTATATTACCAACAGGGTTACCTCCGAAAGAGTCATCGCGATGCCATACTTTCGTTTCTCCACGGCGGAAACGCATGTGACGGACTACGACATCATGAGTATCTACCCAAAATGATTCGCCGGCAATACAAACACCATCCCCCGGAGCTGTCTGTCCTGCAATAGTTACGTAAGGGGCACGGACGATAATCGGTGATTCCAGACGGATGATACCGGCAACATTGAATACGATAATACGAGCGCCACCTGTTTCGCATGCCTCACGAAAAGAACCCGGTCCGCGGTCATTCAGATTTGTTACAGTAATCACTTTACCGCCACGACCACCGAAACTGTACATACCACCACCTTCAGCACCCGGGAAGGAAGGAATATCAGCCTGTGGCAAATCATACGGACGACCTGCCCAAGGTATATATGGACGTCCTTCCCTGGCTTCTTTTTGTACTATCGGCAACGCTTTCGCCCATGCTTCGTCAGAACGTTTCCGCTCTTCAGCCATCATTTTCGTATAGTTTTCTTTGGCTTCGCCGGATATTTGCGGGTATTGTGCCCATGCAATGGTCGGAGTCAACATTGTTGCAGCAAAAGCTGCTAAAAATAGATGCTTCTTCTTCATTTCTATTTGGTTTTGTGAAGTTGTTAATTCAAAAATACAATAATAAGACGAAAGAGAAAAAGATTTGTAATCAGTAAGGAGAAACAAAATTTCTTCTTTCCACCTATTTTATTACTAAGGTTGATAAAAGCAAATATAAGATATTTTATCAGGAATATTCGGAATAAAAAAAATAAAAATTGCCACTTCCCGTCTTCTTCTTTTCAAAAAGAACAGGAAATGGCAATTTTCTATATTTTCAGTCCTTTACAAGGAATGAGTTCGAGGGCATTTATTCAGCCAACGGGTCAAAAGTTCCGTTTGCCCCACCGTTCAAGTAGTCACCCCAGCCAATCGTTTGCGGTAGTGCATCATTATTACTTTGAATGCCTTGATTGAAACCAAGTAAATAGTACCTCGGAAGGAAAGTTATATACAGTTCGGAATGGCTGTCGTCATAAGAATCACCTTTCTTTGTTTTACGAATTAGATTATCTTTATAGAAAGCTTTCAATCGTTCTTGTTCACCAGCAAGATCTTTCCTCAAATCCATTGCTGCTGGACGGGTAACCCCAACTTTTACTAACGGATCGGAATCAACAGTTGTTCCACCCACTCCAACTCCATTACCTCCGTCAATATTCACGCGGAATTCAAGATTCTCACGACGTTGTCCGTTCATCGGTTTGAAACCAAGATAGGTACAAGTATTTCCACCCCAACCGGTCAACTTCCAAGTGGCAGGCGCTCCATCTGGCAGAACAGCTCCACCGTCAAACAGCATCCAACGGCGCATATCATCGAAACGCTTGCCTTCATAAGCCAACTCTATCTGACGTTCATACAAAATGGCAGCCATACACTTTGCCTGATCACTGCCTAAATCCACTTCCAGTCCAAAATTATTTTCGGCAGTATAGCCAACACGGGCGCGGATTTTTTGCAATTGGTCAACAGCAACGCCTAATTCGCCTGCATTACATGCCGCTTCCGCATAATTGAGCAATACTTCAGCATATCTGATTTCCATATACGGGGCAGCCGAACGGGTGAATCCTCCAGAAGTTGCGAAAACATAACGTGAAGTCGAATTGACATCTCTATCATCTGAACGTTTACGGACATAAAAACCTTTCACATTCTTTAAAAGAGCATCGGCACCATACGTAACATCACTGTTTGCTTCAATATCATCTACGTAAGCCGCATCAGTATACCATGTGTAATTCCAAAGTTCATAACTGGATCCATCATACGGGTTTTGATTTTCCGACAGGCGTGGGTCACCGTTGAATGCCCAACGGACCCCTGGGAAAGCGAACGTACGATAAAAACGTGGATCACGATTGATAAAAGGAAACTGAGGATCGTAAGTTACGGCTGATTTTGTCAGCGTAGTGTATGTGTTGCACGTAGCAGGTATCTTACCATCGGACATAGGGAACATATCCACCAACATGGCAGAAGGAGTTTTGCCTCCCCCACCCAAAGCATTGGATGGGCGGATTCCCTGCTCCCATGTGTTGTTTTTACGATAATCGGGAGTACCTTCTGTGAGCGTGTTGTGAAGTGTCACAAATACCGCTTCCTTACTCGGAACTTCTGTAAAAATCTTAGCCCAGTTGGAAGCATTCGCTCCCGGAGTTTCATTTGCTAATCCGTAGCCGGCAGCCGCCAACACGTCAATCGATCTTTTAATGTCAGTATAAGCCTGTTTCCAACGGTTCTCATCATTGGAACGATTGAACAACGGACTGGCATAAAGTAGACGCACACGCCCCAGCAAAGCAACTGCCGTACCGGAAGTAACACGACCGTAATTGTCACCTGTCATCCATTGACCTGCCCCTGTAAATGGAGCCAACATCGTCTCGGCTTTTTCCAAATCATCACAAATAAAATCGAAACAGTCCTTCGCAGAGGAACGGGGAGTGACTGAACTTTCGACCGGTTCTTGTACTTCTGTAATAATAGGCACACCGCCATACCACTTCACCAGATTATAATAGCACCATGCACGGAAGAAATAAACCTGTCCCAACAACTCATTCTTTTCATCCTGCGAAAGTGTACTGCCCTCAATACCTGCAATAGCATCATTGATATTACGAATACGTCCGTAAGCCGAAGTGATAGGATCTCCTTTCGTACCCTCAAAATAATCAGGCACAGGATTATTTCCGGTTTGATACGTCAACGGCTTGAGAGGATCAACAAAAGCACTAAATCCACTATATTCTTCGGTCGACTTTGACTGATCATCCGCCAAACCGGTACTGTTAAACATAGCACTAGGAACACCCTTAGGATCGGGCAGACATACCTTATAAACATCTGCTACACGTGCCAGCGCCCCACTCCAATAATTATAAGCATCGGTAGTAGTGCTGTCATAATTTTGCTTATCTTGCATAAACTGGTCACTACATGAAACCAACGACGTTGCAGCAAGGAAAGCAATACTAATACGGAATATTTTTTTTCTTTTCATCATACTATTCTTTTAGAATGTTAAATTAACACCAATCGTAAATTTGCGCAGCGTAGGATAATTACCATAAATAGTCATCGGATCAATGAAGTTGTCTGGATAGGGATTATAGAAACTTAACAAATTCTGTCCTGTTACGTTGAAGCGGCAACTTTCGATTCCCAACATCTTTGTATATTTTGATGGTATACGATATGCTAATGTCAAACGATTCAACTTGATACGTGTTCCGCTTATTCTCCAATAAGAAGATTTCTGGGCATTCACACTACTCCACCGCAAGTTCGGATATTTACCGTTGCGATTGGCTTTCACGACTACATTGCCTGCCGCATCCACTACGTCATTGTATACAAACATATTATCTGTGTTCCAGAACGAAGGCATATTTGCGTATTCCAAGTCATTATAATTATTAGCCGATGTACCCTGATTTCCCAAAGAGATCGCATCGTCAGGCAAGAAGCTATAACCACCCCAGCTTGCGTTAAACTGGGCAGTCAAAGAAATTCCCTTCCATTCAGCATTGAGATTCATCGTCATACTGTAAGGGTTATTCCGGTTCGATAATCGTACCTGGTCATTTTCTGCACTTACCACTCCATCCGGTGCTGCATACGTACCATCTGCCTGTCTTTCTCCTCGTACGTCTTTATAAATTAACATACCAGGTTTTACATCTTCTTTTGCATAACCCATGTAAGAAGTGATGTTATATTTAGTAAAATACTCGTCTATATCCTGATAGCTGCGGAACATACCGATACACTGCATACCCCATGTACCCAAATCGAGACGATCGCCTTTCCTATAACTCTTATATGTCGGATTTGTATCCCAGTCTCTCACGAGAATCTCATTATCACTAAGACCGGTATTCAACTGAATCTTATATTTGAAATCCTTACCGATTTTATCTCTCCATGTCGCAGACAATTCAATACCATAAGCATTCATTTCGCCATAGTTCACTTTGGCTGAATTAGCGCCTACTGTAGAAGGAACCGATGCATTATAACTAAGCAACATTTCACGATTCCATTCATAATAAGCATCCACATTGAAGGACAATCGGTTATTAAGTACATTTAGATCAATTCCGAAATTGCCTTTATAAGACTTGTCCCAATGAGCATCCCGGTTGATAGCTGCATTGTTTTTATTCATCGTGAGGTGACTGCCTGCATTAGAAGTCATACCTGTTCCGAATACAGGACCTTTATCTTTATCTGTTCCGTAAGTCTGTAACCATTTCCATGGTTCTGTATTATCACGCCCTGTCAAACCGAAAGATGCACGTACTTTCAAATAATCAATCCACTTCACATTCCGGGTAAACCATTCTTCCTGCGATACTACCCAACCAGCAGATACTGACGGGAAAAATCCCCAATAATTTTCAGGAGCAAATTTAGTAGATGAGTCCGAACGAAGCAGAAATTCTAATAAATATTTATTATCATACGAATAATTCAAACGTCCGATATAAGACAAATTACCAGATTCAAAACGAGTAAAGTCCGTACTTGGTGTACTATTCCAGTCTACCGAATTCGATTGTCCTGTAGTAAATTCATACGGATTAGTAACCATACCATACAAATATTCAGTCTCTGATTCTGACTTTTCAATAGAGAACAAAGCTCCTACTGAATGCAATCCGAAATCACGGTTATAAGTTGCCATAAAATTCATCTGATAATTATCCGAACGAGTCATAGCACGAGACAAATATCCGGTTATATCACTTGTACTGGAGTTAATTACCGGTTTGCCACTATTTGCATAGAAGAAATTGGAGTTTTCAAACGCACTATTATCCGCACCATCAATTGGAGTATATAAATGCTGTCCACTACCTGCACGGGTCTCCATGTAATAAAGTTCGTATGAAGTACCATAATCATTCGTCTTATTAGTATTGATACTCTTCGAATAAGTAAACTTCAATTTCAAGCCTTTCAGCCATTTATTCCACCCGAAGTCATATTCTAGCCCAGCATTAATATTCATATTAGACGTCATATTCCGTCTATAGTCTCCATTATTCTGAAGTACATTGAAATTATAATTTTGTATATTACTAACCTGTGAGTTTGTGGGACCATAAGCAGCCACCGCATGTTCACCCACATATTCAGGTATATAATATGGGTGCGTCAGAAGCGTATTGTAATCCTTTTCAGCAGATGAACCGCCCACCTGATTCAAGGGAGTATTCTTCTTTCCATAATCACCTGAAACTTGCACATTCGCCTTCACCCATTTGCTAATCTTCACATCAATACCGGCACGATAATTCCAACGGTTGTAATCCAGCTTACCTAAATTACCATCCTGGTCAAAATAAGAAATTCCAGCAAAATAACTAGCCCTTTCAGTAGCACCACTCAAATTCACACTATGCTGTTGTGTCAACGCAGATTCCCAATATTTATCCAAAAGATCATAATTCAACCCCTTCATAGCATTCAACTCATCTTGCTGAAAAATGGCTCTTAAAGGATCAATACCAGTCTCAGTCGGATCAGCCATACGTACTGCATTCCACAATTTACCATATTCGTATGCACTCAACATTTTCGGACGGGATACTTCATCAGTAATACCAAATGTCCCACTATATGAGATTTTCGGGGTTCCCAATTTCCCCTTTTTAGTAGTTACCAGAATAACACCATTCGCTGCACGGGCACCATACACTGCTGCCGAAGCATCCTTTAAAATAGAAATACTTTCTACTACTGACGGATCTAAATTATTAAATGCTTCCGCACCCAAATTAGTATAAGAATTTCCTACTTTCACTTCTGTAGGATAAATATATCCATCGATAACGTACAATGGTTGCAGATTTGAGTTTCCCATATTTTCCAGTGCACTATTCTGACGAATGGTAATTGTTGCGTTCTGCCCTGGACGAGTATCACCTCCGCTAACAGATACTCCATTCACCAAACCGCTCAATGTATTAGCCAAACTACCGCTTGAAATATCTTGAATCTCATCAACGGGTACAGTAGCAATAGCACCAGTTAAATGTGCTTTTTTCTGTGTACCATAGCCTACCACAACCACCTCGTCCAATTGCTGAGTATCCTCTTTCATTATGATTTTTGTCAGTTTGAAAGGTGCAGAAAAATGCTGCGTCACATATCCTATATAAGATATCTCTACTTCCTTACCATCAGGAACATTCAATGCAAAATTTCCATCAAAATCTGTAATTGTTCCTATAGTTGTTCCCACTACTTTTACGGCAGCCCCAATAATAGGTTGTTCAGTCTCGTCCAGAACAACCCCTTTGAAAGTTTTAGTATTCTGTGCTATCGCAGGCATGACCATTACAAAAGCAAGATACAGACCAAAACTAATTCTAAGTATATTCTTAAGTTTCATCTTTATCGTTTTCTAGATTTATAATCTTTTTAATTTAGCCAACGCGGATCACCACTTGCATGAGCACGTATCTCTGGCGCACTCGGAGTGAAATCTCCTTTAACAGGATTGGCAAATCCGGGATCTACATTATAAGCAGAAGTTGTCTTGTCACCTTCTCCACGACCAGTTGTTTCATTCACCGGAATTCCCCCATTATACCAGTAACAGTTATCTCCAAAAGTCATTGCCACTGTAGTACTCTGCACTCTGATACGCTGATTGAATTGCCCATTAAAAGAATCACAAAAAATATTATTCTTTGACACGACTGAGTTGAAGTCTTTTTTCCAACCATTTCCATTAAAACTCTGTCCGGAGTATGATATATTGTAGAAAGTGTTATTCAAGAATTTCATACTTCCGGTTGACCAACCCGGTACATTCTGCGCATTTGCACCTGAATGCCGTATAAAACGGTTACCTGATTGAAGGTGACTATAGAAAGTAGAATTACTGATTTCCATATCTTTTACGAAAGCCATGTCTTTATTGAAATTTATAAAATCAACTTTCTGGTAAGATTCGACAACACAGTCTCTAATGATAAGATTCTGTACCGCATAACTCTTTCCATTAATATCAATAAATTTATTTCTAACATTCTTGATATTACAAGATTGAATCATGATCGGATTTGTTATAATGGGAGAAATAATTCCCCATGCCTCAAATGTTTCCAATTCTCCCGGAACAATATCACCGAATCCCAAAAATATTCCTGTTGTAGCAAGATCGCAATCAAAATCTATAAACTTCAAAGCCAATCCACCCCCACTCGTTAATATTTTACTGTCTGCACCTGTAAACTTCACTTTTGCATGATTCAGTTTGTTTCCACGCAATTGCACATTGTTTATACCGAAATCCAAATTGCCTGAAATCGTATATTCGCCACCAGCTTCCAACTCGTATGCCACTTCTACATCTTTACCTGTGGTAATCGGATTATTTGTAAACCATGCAGTTAAATCTCCAGAAGGAACAATCGTTGCTGGAACAAGTGTCGTCCATGTAGGCTCGGCAGGTGTAGTAGAAGCCGTGTTATTCAACTTATCATTCCCCAACGTGATAATTTCTGCTTTATAGTTAGTATCCTCTATATAAGGACACACCACAGACGAACCATCTATAACACTATCCTTTACTACCACAACCGGATTAGTCGGATCATCTACAATATATAAGGAAAATCGGTATCCCCCCGCTCCCATAACCACAGGCCAAGTAACCTTTACATTATTAGTACCCGGAAGTTTGGCAAAAGCCACCTCTGATGCTTCCGGAGATTTCAATTGTGCTCCTTGCACACCTCCCGAAAAGGTTTCTTCATCAAACCCATCTCCCGCACAAGAGCCAACTGAAAGAATCATCGACAAGCAAACTAAACTTTCGACAACCGTCTTTTTAATCTTTACTTTACTCTTCATAGATTAAATTTTAATTAAACAAAAATAATACATACTATCTTCAGTCTTAAAAAATATTTCAAATAAATACTTGCATCTAAAAAAAAGATATTCACTTCAGATTCATAAAGACTATAATCTTCTTTTTCTATATACACAAACAGGACGAACAACTGAAGAAAATGTAATCACATAAAAAGTATAAAAATTAAATAAACGTGAACTTTTTTTTCTGAACGCATTTTATATGGTAATAACTTTCTTTGTTGCAAGTTATATCTTCCTATAATTCATCCAAAAATTCCAGATTAATACCATAATGGAAATAATGAATTTAATAGAAAAAGAATGGTTACAGGCTTGATCCGGGACGTTTTTAAAAACAAAAAAAATCCGAACTTAATATATAAGTCCGGATTCTTAATATGATAAAAATTCCAATCTAATAACAAAGTGTACTACTGTTGGAACACCTCTTTCAAATACTTTATGTTCGTTCCATAATTCTTCTTCACATTCCGCACGTCCTCTTTATCTCGTGAACGTTCCACAACCAGCCATCCGCTCCATCCCATCTTATCGAGTGTCTTTTTGACCTTATCCATATCTAATCTCTTATTAAAAGGCAGAGTTACCCCATCGGTATCTGTACAGTGGATCTGGCAGATTCTCTTTTTCCCCAGAATCTTGAGCTCTTTACACAAATCTCTTCCATTCTCTAATGCATTCTGGAATTTAAAATAGATTTTAATACCGGGGGAATTAATTTCTTTCAGTAATCTTACATCTCCTTTAGCGTCCAACTGAGTTTCAATACCAATAACAACTCCTTCAGAAGCAGCCATATCCCCTACTGTTTTCAAACGCTTCACCACTTCTGCACGCAGTTCCGGTTTCGCTTCCCAACCTACCTTTATTCCACCTAACGGAAGAAAAGCGACTTTGGCATTCATCACTTTCATTGCATTCAAGCAATCCTGTACCAGTTCCTTATAATTGGTACGTTCCAGGAAAGACTGACCATAGAATCCGGACATAGCCACAGAGGGAACTTCCAATTGGAACTTCCGGGCAGTTTCACGAAACAATTGCTGAAAATGAGGTTCGCGCAGTTTGTTATCAAACATTTCCCTTTTTCCAAGACCGCCCATGTCCAGTTCCACACCATCACCATTCAACTCATGTACCAACTGGAACGAACCTATCTTCTGACGCTTCAAAATCATCCAGTCACATACGGCAATCTTATAACGTTGTTCTTTTTGCTGCGATGTAGCAACAGCCAACAAAGGAAAACATTCCATCAATATCAGTATCCAAAAGATATGTCCGAATAAATTCTTTTTCATTTTAATTCTATTATATGCTATTTGTATAGTAGACGAATAAAGGAAGGTTTTGTAATCGCTTATGTAACAGAGAATAAATAAAAGAAGAAAGAGCAGATAAACAAGAAAACAGTATTATGACGGTATCCGACCCGGATAGTGACGCTATTCCATCCATATAGTGACGCTATATCGCGCGTATACCGTCACTCTTTTTATGGGGGATAACAGCAAAGATAAATGTAAAAAAAATGGGCTGCCGGACTCTGAAAAGTCCGACAGCCCTGTCAACCCAAAAACGATACCTATGAAACACTGTGTGTTACTTCAAATCAAAAAATATGCGTTGACCATGAACAAGTTCATCATGTGTGATATGATATTTATTGAACTTCTTTCCATTCAATAACACCTTATCAATATATAGAGTTCCCGGTTGAGTACGATTAGTCTCAATCACCAATTCTTTTTCTTTATACCATTTCGGGTCCAGACGGATAATTACCTTATCAAATACCGGAGTCGTCAATGTATATTCAGGCAGTCCCGGGCAATCCGGATAGAAACCAATCATGTTGAAGATAGCCCATGAGGACATTGTTCCTGTGTCATCATTCCCGGGAATACCGTCCGGTTTCGTTGTGAAATACTTGTCCAACAGGCGTTGTGTCTCTTTCTGCGTACGCCATTCTTCACCTTTAAAGTATGAGAATAAATGAGGATAGGCAATATCCGGTTCATTAGCCGGATCATAAAGGCCCTCATCGAAAACCATCTGTAACTTATCAATAAAAGGTTTCTTTCCGCCCATCAACTTGGCAAGCCCATATACATCATGGGGTACATAGAATGTATAGTTCCAGGCACTCCCTTCATGGAAACCGGGATTCGGTTCAAAATTCTCTCCTTGTCTCGGATTAAACGGACTATAGAAAGTACCGTCAGGAAGAATCGGACGGAATGTGCCGAACTCCTTGCTATAATAATGCTTGTAGCCTAAAGAACGCTTATAGAACATTTCCGCGTCTTTCTTTTTACCTAAAGCCTCAGCAAAGCGTGAAAGCGCAAAGTCTGCAATATAATATTCCAACGCATGGGATACGGAGTTGTCATATTGTTCACGAAGAGGTACGTATCCTTTTGACATATAATCATCATTATCCGGACGCATCAAGTTTTCCGCTCCCGGCAATGTGGCAGATTTGTACATGGCTTCATAAGCCAAATCAACGTCAAAGTCACGCAACCCTTTCATCCACGTGTCTACAATTACCGGAATACTGGGATCACCCTCCATTGTCAATGTCTCTCTTCCATATAATTCCCATTTAGGTAACCAACCGTGTTCCCTATACATATCAAGCATGGTACGAACCATTTCCATTTGACGTTCCGGATAAACAAGGGTCAACAATTGGTGAACATTACGATAGGTATCCCAAAGAGAGAATACAGTGTAACGGTCGCCCTTTATTGTCATAATCTTATCACTTTCCATTGCCGGATATTCTCCATTGACATCTTGCAGGATGTTCGGATGAATCAGCAAATGATAAAGTGCCGTATAAAATACTGTCTTCTGTGCATCTGTTCCACCTTCTACAGTTATACGTGACAAGTCGTCGTTCCATTTTGCACGCGCGTCAGCATGAATCTGCTCAAAATTCTTTCCCGCTTGTTCACGGTCTAAATTCAGCCGGGCATTCTCTATACTGACAAATGAAACGCCCATCTGCACTTCCACTTGTTCACCCTCTTCCGTATCGAAAGAAAAATAAGTGCCAACATCATCGCCTGCTATTTCTTTTCCATAACGGGTATACAGTTTGTACTTTCCCTGATCCGGATCCCATTCGGCTTCCACTCCCGTCATCGGACGTTGTTTCTTCCAATATCCGGTCGCGGCAGGAGTCTTTTTTACCCGCATCACGAAATAAATAGGAAATACAGCTTGAGGATTATAGCAGAATGTACCAAGCAATTTTACGCCTTCCACTTCGCTATCGCTTACACGGCGAAGCATAGCACCGCTTTCATTCGTCAATCCTTCTCCTAAATTCAGCAATATATGGCTTTTACCTTTCGGGAAAGTAAAACGGGCGATACTTGTACGTGGAGTGGCAGACACTTCCGTCTTAACATTATACTTGGTCAGATAGTTAGAGTAATAACCCGGTGAAGCCTGTTCATCCTTGTATTTACTGCCGTATTCTTTATAATCCACATTCAATTCTCCGGTAGTAGGCATCAATAATAAAGAGCCTAACTCAGGACAACCGACTCCACTCAAATTTACATGAGCATATCCGGTAAAGAAACAGTTTGTATATTCATAAGGCGTAGACCACCATCGAGCGTCTTTGTCGTATGTATTCTCTGAAGACCCCATCACGTTGAAAGGAACCACAGACATCATACCATTCGGACAGATTGCACCTGGATTGGTAGTTCCGAAATTTGTAGTCCCGATAAAGGGATCTACATAATCTATCAAAAGATTCTTATTAGTGGGAGGGCTTCCCCCTTCTCCCGCATAAACGGGAAGAAGGGCGAAAGCAAGTGTGTAAGTTAATAAAATACGTTTCATACCTTTATTAAATGATACTTGTCCGTTTAGTAAAGTCGATAATCTCTTTAATGTATCCGAAAGCCATGCCTACAACGGTATCTGCAGCACCATAATAAACAGCTACACGTTCGCCGTCTTGCAAAGCAGCACAGGGGAATACTACATTGGGCACATCGCCTTGAAGTTCGTAAGGAGCAGCCGGGCCAATCAGATATTCGCGGGTACGGTAAAGAACCTTTTCCGGATGGTCTTTATCAAGTATAGCTGCTCCCATTGCATAGCGGAAACCATTACAAGTAGTGATAACACCGTGATAGAAAAGCAACCAACCTTCATCTGTCAGGAAAGGTACTGAACCTGCACCGATTTTTGTACACTGCCAGGCGCTTTCCGGAAATGGAGTCACTTTCATTACACAACGATGTTCACCCCAATATTTCATGTCCGGGCTGTAGCTGATATATATATCACCAAATGGTGTATGTCCATTATCACTAGGACGGCTCAACATAGCATATTTACCATCTATCTTCTGTGGGAAAAGTACGCCGTTACGATTGAAAGGCAAGAAAGCGTTCTCGCATTGGAAGAATTCCTTAAAATCAAAAGTATATGCGATACCAATAGTAGGGCCATGATAGCCATTGCACCAAGTAACCCAATAACGGTCTTCAATCCATGTCACACGAGGGTCATATTTATATTCCGATTCAATCATCTCTGTGTTACCAGCCTTGAACTGAATAGGCTCGTGATTAATATCCCAATGAATACCATCCTTACTGAATCCGGCAAAGATATTCATCTGTACAGCTTTATTGTCACAACGGAATACGCCGGCAAAACCATCACCGAAAGGTACAACAGCACTATTGAAAATACTATTGGATGAAGGAATATGATAACGTCCGATAACCGGATTTTGTGAGTAACGCCACATTACGTCCGTACATCCGACAGGACGATCTTCCCAAGGAATTTGAATCTTATTCATAATCAATGTTTTTTATATTATTTATTTTTTTGAATCATCATACGTGAAAGGTATGAAGTAAGTAATCAGAAAAGCAGGAATAGTCGCAATCAGGACATAAATAAAGAAATTTCGGTATCCCAGTAAATCACTAAGATAACCACTGGCCATTCCCGGAAGCATTACTCCCAAGTTCATGATTCCCGATGCAAATGCATAATGCGACATCTGATGTTTTCCCGGAGCAATTTGCTGCATCATAAACAACGTCAGTCCGACAAAACCAAAACCATAACCGAAATATTCCATGGTTATACAAGTTCCTATCAGATACACGTTAGTAGGCTGTACAACTGCCAGGAAAGTATATGCGACAAACGGAAGATTAAATATACAACAAAGAGTGAACAGTGTCTTCTTTAATCCGAATCTGGAAACATAAATACCTGCCAATAAAGAGCCGAGGACGAAAGCAGCAGAGCCAAAAACTCCATTTAACGTACCAATCTCCGTCAAGGATAACCCTAAACCGCCGACATCTCTTGAAGCGCGCAAGAACAACGGCGCAATCTTCATGATAAATCCTTCTGCCAGGCGATATAGAATAATAAAGCAGATATAATAGAAAATATGTTTCTTCGTAAAGAAGTCTGCAATCACCGCCATCAATTCCCTTCCGACCTCTGATGAGGTTTTCTTTGTTGTTGACGGAACTTGTGAAGAGGGTAAAACTTTTATATGGTAGATGCCAATCAGCACCATTATAGCTCCAATCACTGCAAAAATAATCATCCAGGCAGACGTATATGCTCCTTTGTTCGCATCAATAGAAGCTCCTTCTATTGCCCCGAAATGTTCGGCCAACGCACCTGCCATGGCAACCAATCCACCGTTAGCAACCAATTTGGCTACATTATAAAAAGCGCCCTGTACTCCTATGTATTTTGCCTGGTCTTCTTTATTCAATTCAGCCATGTAAACACCGTCACAGGCAATATCGTGCGTTGCCCCACTAAAAGCAATTATAGCCATTGTAGATATACTTATGGCAAAAAAGTAGTCAAAGAATAAAGAAAAGGCTACTACTCCAAACAATACTCCACTCAACAACTCTGTGACTAATACGAAGAATTTCTTCGTCCGATACATTTCAAGAAACGGACTCCATAAGAATTTAAATGTCCAAGGCGCCATAATAAGGGAAGTCCACAATGTGATTTGTGTGTCGGATATTCCCAGATCCTTAAACATGAATACGGAAACCAGATTAATGGCAATAAAGGGAAGCCCCATTGCAAAATAAGCGGTAGGAACCCAGCAAGCTGGGCTGATAGTGTTTCGTTGAGAAGCAGTTTTATTCTGTTGCATAAATCATAGTATATAGATGAAAAAATTCATTTTTCTAACCCATCTATATATAATACAACTAAAAGGGGAAAACTACTAACGTCTCCCCCCTACTTTTTTTATTTTATTATGACTTCATCTATAAAAAACCATGAAGGATGCCCTACACCATAATGCCAGGTCGGGCATTCTTTCGTACCTGTAACTTCTACTTTTACATAGCGTGTCTTTATAGGCGTCGCAGATTCTGTCTTAACTCCGCGGAATCCGACCTTGCCGGAACGTTCTTCAGGTAAATCGTTCGTTCCCCAAAATGTATATTGTTCTCCATCCGCCGAATAAGAATAGGTAACTTTCAAAGGAAAGAGAATCCAAGCCCCTATCTGATGTAAGAAATCTGTTTCTACACTATGAATCTCCTTTTCCTCTCCTAAATCCAGGATGAACGCACCATCAGTTCCTTCCCAACCTACCCAACTGTCTACAAAAGTAGCTCCTCCAAACAGTCCGTCTACTAATGCCGTCTTTCCTATTTCTGCATATTTTCCGGTAGGCGGAATAATATAAGAAACTTTAGCACCTAACACCAAACTCCGTTCAGTCTGCGGCATATAGCGTTTACGGTATAGCTCGCAGTACTCTACCGGCGAATTAGAACGTTCATTTAATGTAGGAACATTAAACTCTTTCACTCTCTCTTCAAAAAGTGCCAACTTCCTGTCTATATCAGCCAAGTCCTTTACAATTTCTGTACGTGCTATTTCCAACTCAGAATATTGAAGCGGTAAACGGGCACGTTGCACTCTTTTCAAGAATGTATTATCCGTTTCAACTGCCTTTTCCGCCAAATCAAACAAATCATTATAACGGCGCATCAAAGTCGGTTTCAACATTCCATATTTATGTGAGACAGGCGAATCATAAATCCATAATCTTTGTCCACTGCCAATCAGTGCGCCTTCCATCACTTTTATATATTGATAAAGATAGGGTGCAGCTTCACCATAATAACCATGCAAAAAATGTTGCATTAATGAGTCAACATCAGCTTCCGGATTCCACATCAACTTCGATACCAGATAAGCACGTAATTCTGCAAAGTCTCCGCCCCTGCTTCCTGCAATCTGAGAGAAGTGCATGGTTGCGTGATTCTTCTTGAAAAGGCGGATATTATCCTGTAAGATATGGAAATTAGGGAATGGAGCCAGATAATTATCGAAATTTATGCCGTAATCCCAAACAAAGATATTATCAGTTATAGCCGACCAGCCTTCCATCGCTTTCACAAATTGCCTGCCTGAAGCATTTTCAGTCAGCGTCACTTCACGGTCACAATCAATGTCACAAAGCATTATATTCACATTGGGCAAAGGTTTCACGTGCTTCGGTGGATTCATTGTATATAAATAGGCCAATGTGGAGAACTCCTTATCAGGAAAACGGGCAGCCAATTTATTCAAAAAGGTGATTATACTCCCTGACAATGCCCCTTCCCTATCATCAATAGCCTTACATTCATCACAAGTACAATTCGTGTAGTTACCATCATTCTGACTAACAGACATGATGTGTTTATCGGGATTCGCCTTGAAAATAGAATCAACACGTTGTGCCACAATCTCAAAAACTTCAGGATTGCTCAGACACCACTGACTGGCTTTTCCCGGATGACGTTTTCCTTTAAAATAAGAATAATATTCGGGATGCTCTTTCCCATAAACAGAAGAAGGCAATAATTTATCAAAAGTATGTACCCAGTAACCGGCAGCAAACACCTCATCAGGTTCTTCCAAGCGATTCCACCATTTGTAGACGGAATCTGTACGGATGGCATAACACTGTGTCTGACGATAACGGAAAGCCGGATTATCTGTTTTATTAATTAAAGGCAGAATTATCGTTTTTTGAGGAGTAAAAGAATATTCATTTTCTCCCCAGTAATCAACACCTAAGTATTGTTCTAATAGAGATACAATTCCATAAACAACACCGTTGTCCTTACCTGAAACTCTCAAGATACCATCTTTGGTGGAAATAGAGAATCCATCCTCTATCACTTCTTGAGCAGTCTCTCCACCAATAAGGATATCTCCTTTTTGTGGAGTCTGATTTATGACAATAGGCAAAGTTTTACTTGTAATCTTTTGAAAGAAAGATTGAAAGAGATTAGCCGCTACCTTATTTACTTGGATGTCTTCTTTTAATATAATCTTTACTTTTGTTTTTCCGTCTTTTATTAAAAGCGTTTGGGCATATGCAAAGGACGTGCATATCCATGCACTCAAAAAGAACATTAGCGTTCTCAAAACCGGTTTTAGATTCATGTTTCTCATGATTATTGTTAATGGTGTTATATAAAGAATACAACTAGATGAACTACAAGACTAAACCAAAGCCTGTTCTTTTAATGCTTATTAAGAATTTAGAGGTTAACCTTCCTATATAATTAAAACAATCCTCAAACTCTGCATATTTCTTTACTATCAAGTACACAAAAAGTTCTCTTTATAACTTTGATAAAGAGAACTTTTATTCATTTAAGAAAGACTCGTAAAATCAATCTTACATTACCTAATTCTTATAATTACTCATTTTTCAATTCATAGACATTAAATTCTGTAATATCTGTTCGTCCGCTTGTAGCAATCGTAAGAATCTGATATTTCAAATAACGAGTAGTTATAGGAGAAATAAATGTAATATTCTGTGCAGAACCAGATGTAGCTAAAGTACTTAATGATTTCCAAGTAATGCCATCTGTAGACTGGAATATTTCTACTTCTCTGGGAGCATACGCATTCCCCCAATGGTTTGTTTTTATACCGGCTAATACTTTAGCTTCTCCCAAATCAACAGTAAACCAAAAACCTACATTATCACGGGCAATATCTGAATTTCCACCGTCAATCAACTTATCTCCTGAACCTTCAACCCCTTCTTCTACATTAATTATCCAACCTGAACGGTCACTAATAAGTTGGCCATTAGTAGGAATACCACCTTTTAAATTACTATAAGCAGCTTTATTTATAACAACTGGCAAGGTACTCAAGCTGTTGCTAATTACTGTGTTTTTATCATTGGTGGTTACATTGCCAATTGATACATTGAAAGAAAAACTTGTTTTCTCCATGACACTGGCAAATATCGCCGGTTCAACTGTTGCAGTGATTTCTTCAGAAATCATCTGACCTTCTTTAAGGGTTACTTGTGAGGAACTTAAAGTAATCTGGTTTGCATCAAGCCCTTCGGTTTCACTATTTACACTTAATGTGACAACCATATCAGTGGAGACTGCTTTCTGTGTTTTTACAGTAAAAACCATTTTAATTTCATCTCCCCCAACCCCATTCGCATCATGGGTTAGATTGAACTTCTTTACATCTCCTGACAAATAGTCATTTCTCTGTAAAGACACATACGTAGCATTCCACTCATTAAAAACTTCTTCGTCATCACTACAGGAAGAGATGAAAGGGACAAACAAGCCGAGTAGAGTTGCTATTGATAATGATTGAAATATATTTTTCATATACACATACAATTAAATTATTACTATTTCCATTCGGTAGCCTTATCCGTAGACAAAATACCGTCAATCCATGTAGGAGTAACAGAAGTAGTTAAAGTATGCCCTTTACCGGTTGCATCTTCAAACACATTACCCTGTCCTTCATTGAAACGCCAATAGGCTTCCAATCCCACAGACTTAGGACTAACCTGAGTCATATTATTCTGAATCTGAGAAGCAGTACGAACTACAGACCAGATACGTGCCTCACTCATCAATATTTTACAGTTTCCCCATCTACTATAAGAATCATCACCTAAACTGAACCAATTTACATCGGAGAAAGTTGTTGCTCCTGTTGGGATACTCAGTACCCCCGAATCAACTCCGTTTATGTAAAGTCGATAGCTGGAACCATCACAAACCAATGCCAGATGTTGCCATTCGTTTGGCTTGAAAGAATTACTTGGATTCAAATAAAGTCGGTTACGTCCTACAATCTGTACTAATGAGTGTGCCTTATAATTTTCATTATCACTTTGAGGGTCCTCAAAACGTAAAAGTATAAAGCTTGCATCATCTCCTCCGTTCTTAAATACTGCACGGTCACGGTCAGCTGTGTTAGCTACCTGGAAACGAACCTCTATCGTATATTGGGAATATGTTTCAGGGGATTCTGTGAATTTATTAGCTTTTAAACTAGGAGCACCAACGAACATCGGAGCTGAAAATTCGATAATACTTTCTGCCAAAATAACAAAAGTTCCAGTATTTTCCATCGGTGAAATACTTCCATCTTGTAACACCAGTTTAACAGGTAGTGCGTATGATTCTCCCGATTTCATCATTTCTTGGCTGAAAGCCTTCAAAGCAATATAGAGAGCATCGGTCGCATATTGTCCGGCTTTCACTGTAATAGTCTCCGGTAATGTATAATAGCCTTCCGGCAACATTATATATCCTGTACCATTAATGTGATTATAAGCATCCAATACTGATTGGTCTGTGACCAATTTATAATGATTGTCTGTAGAAGAAAGATTGCTAAGGTGTACATTTAAAGTCGTAAAACTTTCTCCAGTAGCCTGTACTGTCACTTTCTGGCTTGTGCCCGAAAGCGCTTCTTCAATATAAGCGTGTGTATCCAAGGTATCATATTTCGCATCTCCGCAACTTACGATACTTCCTAATCCTGCTATTACTGCGAAGAAGCATAAGATTTTTATATAATTCATACGTTTCATAGTTTACATTAATTTTTAAGTAATGAATGTGATGAGGGATTCATGATTTGAATAGCATGACGTATATTTTTATATTCAGGTGAAGTTCCATACTCTGCTTCCATATGATAGGTTCCTGCACCACCTTTGCGGAAACCATTACTTGGTTGCCAGCGTGCCATTCCTTCAAGAGATTTCATTTTATTACCATAACGATCAGTGTAATCATATCCGCCGTTCATAGCAGCGTCGGTAGCCTCGAAATTCTCGGTCATGATGGTCATCTTTGTAATTTGTTCTTCAGACATGACACTACTATATGTTTGAACAAGTCCTGCACCTGCCACGCCACCTGTAATAAGACGTTTGTCAAGTTTTGAATCACTACCAGGACTGCTGTCATTGTAAGCCTGAATGATAAAATAGTCAAAATATAGCCCGACTTCAGGTCTACCCGTTATGCTCTGTGGTTCACCGTCAATAACTAATAATTTGCCGGTTCCTGATTTCGGACCGAAATATTTGCCTAGCTCATCAACGAATGCAAACATTCTATCATCTTCGTCTACGATATTACCAGGATTACCGAAATTGGGTTCATAGTCGATATCAAACCCATCGTAACCATATTTGTTTACTGTATCGGCAATGGCACTTGCATATTTGCGAATGGATGCTTCAATTGCTTCCTTATTTGATTCATCGGAAGGCCATCCCCAAAAATCGTTTACAGCTTCTTTTTCGGATGAAAATCCCATATTTTCCCAATTATCACGAATATTCTGCGGAGTAATTTGATCGCCCACACTTCTGATAATAAAACACATAGTAAAACGAGTTCCTTTAATTTGTTGGCAAAATTGTAGATCTTTTTTTTGAGCTTCTGTTATGTTCGACCAATTTCCCCAAATAGAAACAATATCTACACTATCAGGAATACCGGCTAAAGAACTCTTCATAAAAGCACCTTCACCACTCCAACCACCGAACCAACCGAAAGCAACTTGATGATCAGTTTTCTTATAAGCCCTTAAAGCTGCATAATATTCATCTGACACGATTGATTCCGGAAAAGTTTTTGCTTCCGACTCCGTCCAATCACTGCAACCTATCAAAGATGTTGTTGCCAATGATATGAGTACAATGTATAATAAATAAATTTTCTTCATAAAAGTCCTTTTTATGCATTATATAAATTAGTTCTTTTTCGCCCATTTCAGATCAGTGGCTTCATTATCAGCACCGCCAAGTTCTGCAACCCCTTGATCATAATTGGCTTTATTATTCTGCGCCTCTGTATAAGGGAAACTCAAACGACGCATACCACGCTGGCTGCTCACGCCACAGTCAGATAAATTGTCGATGCAAGGATAAAGTTCCGGATAGCCTGTACGACGATATTCAGCCCATGCCTCGAGTCCCAGTGGATAATTGGCAATCCACTTTTGAGTAATGATACGCTGGAAATTCTTCCCATTTACATTGTCAGCTTCGCTATCATTCCACTTCACACTAACGGTATTAGTAATCGTAGCAGTAGCGTTTTGTACAGCGTCACTTTCATGTGATACCACTGGAGCTTCATCTATCTTCAGATATTCGGTAGCTGAAACCTGATACTGCTCCATAGACAAATTGATGCCGTCTTCATAGTAAACTTTTGCCGTTTTAGTGCCTACATTCCAGCCACGCAATTTTCCTTCAGCACGTAAAAAAGCTGTTTCAGCAGCACAGAAAACCATTAATTTAGAAGTTGCCGTATAGGCAGGAATAGAGAAACCTGCTGCGTCTGCCTTTTTAAAATCAACATCGCCTGTACGCATACCTACATATTGATCTGTTTTTCCGGTAAGAGTAGATTTATTAAAAAATTTCGACATACGCGGGTCATCATATGCGTTCATATAATCTACAATATTTGCATTCACCCGCAAATCTCCCCAACTGACAGCGGCCAGCTGATATGGATTACTTTGTGTTCCACAAGAAAGCATGGCATTGTCCGAATTACTTTCAATCAAGCCGGCTTTATGTATTACTGCAGCTTCAGCCGCTTCCTTAGCAATACCAGGCCATGTTCCGCTAATTCGCATTGCAACACGTAAGCGCATTGAATTTGCCAATTTCGCCCAACCGGAATAATTTCCCTCAAAAACAGGATCATTAGCTCCTAATGGTGCATTACCATTAGTCTCTACATAATAATTATACAGAACGTCAGCAGCATTGGCTAAATCACTTAATATATTTGTGTAGACCTGTTCCTGAGTATCATAAGAAACATAAAAATTGCCTTTCTTCACTTGGCTATAAGGCATCGGTCCATAACAGTCTGCAACACGGAGCATTGTTATGGCACGTATCATGCAAGCAAAAGCATAATAATGTCCCGTAGAATTTGTCGCTTCTTGTATCTGGAAAAAGTTTCCATATATTTTTTCAAACGGAGTATTCCAGGGAGTAGCATTCCATGCATCACTTTGATTGAATGTACTAAAATTAGTTCCACTCCATGTGTTAGAACAACACAAGTAACCGCCTAACTGCCCCACCATCTGGTCTTGCATTTGAGAGTCATTCTGCTGAATATTCACAATTGTTTCAATCATAGATTTCATCAGAGTAGCCGGGTCAGCATCATGGATCTGATATTGATTCGTATTATACTCTTCAAATTTATCAGTACAACTTCCTGCCAGCAACAAGAGAGCGGCACCGACCGTGATATTTCTTAAATATTTTCTCATAACATTAGCTTTTTCTTTTAGAATTGAACTTTCACATTAAAACCGAAATTACGCAAGCTAGGTTGCATAAAGTAGTCTACATTCATATAATAGTTACTGGAAGTAGAAGCAGACAATTCCGGATCAAACGGAGCTTTACAGTAAATCATCCATAGATTACGTCCTACGACACCCAAAGTAACATTTGCTACATTTTTAAACCACTTTCTTGGAAGTGTATAATTCAAGCTTAATTCTTGTAAACGTACATTGGTTGCACTATATAAGTAGTAACGACCATAACCACCTTCACCTGTACTGATAGTCTGATAATACTTCTGGGCATCAACCTTACCATTATTGATGGGCGTACCACCATTATCACGGACAGAAGCAGATACTTCAGACACTCCATAATAATCCAAAATACCTTGAGTAGCCGAGTAAGCTAATCCACCTACACGTGCGGACAACACAACCCCCAAGTCAATACCTTTGTAAGTGAAATGATTGATCCATCCTAAATTGAAGTCAGCATCCAGATTGCCGACTTTCACTGGAGTATTTGATGAAGTAATCCCCAGATTACCATTCTGGTCAACTTTTATATTACCATTATTATCCTTGGTCAGTTGGTTATATACATAGATATCGGTCATAGAACCGCCTTCTGTCAGAATAACACGGGGAGCTACATTTTCTTTACCTAACCAACCTACATTCATCTCGTCCATCTGAATAGCCTCTCCGGTCACCGGATTAACACTACCACTAGCTAACCGTTTCACCTTGTTGCGATTTAAAGTAAAAGTTGCATTAGAAGACCAACCGAAACCTGCCCATTTATCACTAAATCCTAAAGCCAGTTCAATACCTTGATTCTGCACATCACCTGCTTGAACTATTGCTTGTTTATAACCGGAAGATGACGGAATATCCACCTTAAATGTCTGATTCAATGTATTGGAACGGTAATAAGTAGCATCCAGGCTAAAGCGATTCTCCCAGAATTTCAAATTTAAACCAATTTCCCATGATTTTGTTTTTTCCGGTTTCATGTTTTCCATCGGATAAACGGTTGGATTTGCCCAATTATGTGTCTGGCTATTGTATTCATATCCGGGATTAGTAAGGAAGCGATCGAAAGAAGATGCTACCACTGTATAGGAACCACGTACTTTAGCATAAGTTATCAACTCCGGAAGTTCAACCATTTCTGACAGTAAAGCCGACAAACCAACTGACGGATAGAAGAATGATTTTTGTTTGGAGAAAGCTAATTTAGAATCCCAGTCATTTCGTCCTGTCAATGTTAAATACAACTGATTTTTCCAACTTAATTCTGCGCTGGCAAAAATGCTCTGAATTTCATCTTTATATCCGGTAGGATCCGGTTTGTAATTAGAAGAGAAATTTATATTATTAACCTGAAAGAAGTTCGGAATGACCAAGTCACCGGCAAAATACAATTGATCCATTGAAGTATGGTAAATGGAAGCCCCCACATTGGCAGTCAAATGGAAATCACCGAAAGTCTTGTCTATATTAGCCAAAACATCTGCATACAAAGAACGTTCTTGCCGCATGGCATCCTCGAAACCACCACTTACTCCACAAAATGTGGTTAATGTAGAAGCTGACTTCTCATTCTTGTTCCGATAATCAGAGTTGTCCAGATTCACACGTCCTACGATGTTAATCCAATCTGTCACCTTCCATTTCAAAGAAGCGTTCAGCATATAACGTTTTTTATCGGAAGTACGGATTATACGGTTCTGTACCCAATACGGATTCTGTAATGACAAACTTGCATCTCCATAAGGCCAATACTGTTCCATATAACCGTAATTTGTGTTGTAACGTTCATACAAACGGATTTCATCAAAATTATCTCCGCGGGGAAATAAATACAATGCAGGAAGTGGATTATAATACTGCCCTTGGGAAACCATGTTTTTATTATTTTGAATAATATATTGCGCACCAATATCCAAAGTCAATCTGTCATTCAGGAAATTCGTAGTATTACGTGCTGTAAAATTATAACGATTATAAGAGTTGTTAGGAAGAATACCACCAGAATTAGTAGTAGAAGCTGAAAGATAAGTCTGATTCTTTGAATTCCCGGTAGACAAAGCTACTGAGTTGATAACATTCGTACCAGTTTCAAAAAAATTAGATGGATCATATCTGCGGTCTGTCAGTTCTCCCCAACTAAACAATCCAGAGCTTGTACCATAGCGATTCTGCATATCAGGCATAATATATGCTTTGGAAAAAGTAGTGCTATTAGACACCGTAATCGTAGTTTTCTCAGTCTGCCCTTTTTTAGTAGTAATCAAAACCACCCCATTGGCAGCAGAAGAACCATAAAGAGCAGCTGCAGAAGGTCCGGTCATCATACTGATACTAGCAATATCGTCTGGATTTAAGTCTGCTACGGCATCCGACCCACCCATGTCACCAAATAATCCTTCACCACCGCTTTTACCTGTATTGAAGATAGGTACACCATCAATCACATATAATGCATTATTGTCTTTAGTTAATGATTTCATACCACGCATTACGACACGTGCTGCACCACCAGCGCCAGTAGCACCACTACTGATTTGAACCCCTGCCACCTTTCCAGCTAACGAATTCATAAAGTTAGCATCCTTTACAGCTGTTATTTCGTCGCCTTTTACCTCTTGTACATTATAACTTAATGCCTTTGTTGCACGCTTGATACCCAAGGCAGTAACAACCACTTCATCCAATGTTTGAGTATCTTCTCCCATTACTATTTTCAGAGGCTGTGCATTGGCCAGCGTGATTGCTTGGGAGAAATGTATCTTATTTGAATATTTTTTCTGAATAAATATGGTTTATTCCTTTTGTAACTGATAATAGATACTATGAAGGACACCTATCACTCTTGATTTTTCACAAATCATTTTGTTGTTCTATATGAAAGGACAAGGGCTGTACATGCAATTTGCATGCATTATCTTAGTCTATAGATTGAACTCGATTAATAATTGAGCGTTTCTGATTCTTTCTTCCTTTTCGAAGTAGGCTAAATAGTTCTCCGTAACAGCTAAATTTGAATGTCCCAAGCTTTCAGAAATATATGATGTTTTAGCACCGGCGCGTTTGAGTACTGTAGCAAATGAATGCCGTGCAGTATAGGTTGTCAGTTGTGCAATGCCCATACTTAAAGCTATCTTTTTGAGTCTTCTATTGCATTTAGTAACGATACGTCGTACCAATCTGATTCTTTCAAATGCATTTTCAGTTCCTTTAGCATATTTAAAAATATATGTCTGCGGAGTCAATTGTGGATTTCCCCATTTATGAATGATTCTCCACATTTCAGGAGTTATGGTCGCATGTATCTCTTTGTTATGTTTCGTCGTTCTGGATGTTTTGGAACGCACAAAGCATATTTCTCCATCTACAATATTCGAATATTGAAGGAATAATAAATCCATAAAATTAATTCCATTGCATAAATAAGAAAATACCCATAGGTCGCGGAATTCCTCTACTGTTTTTGTCCCGTCTTGATATGACATTATTTTTTTTATTTCTGGGAGGGTAAGTGCTAGTTTACGTCCGCAGCCTTCAGGAATCTCGTATCTATTTTTTCCGAAAGGAAAAGACGATTCTTTTAAAAATCCGTCACGTATCGCACGATTTAATATACATTTTAAAGCTCTAAAATAAATACTGATACTTGAATAGCTTTTGCCTTCTGAAAGCCAATAACGCTCGCAGTGTTTGAGCCAATCAACCGTTATCCTTTCCAACGGGATATATGTACCACCAAAATTCTCTAAACTTTTCAAAGCACTTTGATAATTTAAATAAGTACTAGCCTGCTCATTATCTTTCAATTCTTTCATCTTTAAGTAGAAGGCACTATGCAAATTCATATCTTTTATTTGCCTTCCTAGCTTTATATTCAAAGCTTCAATGCTAAATTCCCCTTTCTGTATCAATTCGTTAACTTGTTGTTTAATAGTAGAAAAGCTGCTTTCAATATCTGACCGTATTTCAGTTAATAACCTACTTTTAGCTTTTAGTAATCTTTCCCACTCTTCTTTTGACAGTTCCTTTCCAGTCGAGTAGTATTTTTGTTTTCTTCTAAATACTACTTGAACTTTAACAGGGAACAATCCACTCTTTTTGGCTCTTCTGGTATCTAATATGGTTAATACTGAAACTCCATCTCTTGAAAATTTGAACATAAAATAAATGTTTATATCTATACATTAATTTAAGCATATAAGAATTGTATGCAAAACGCATGCAAAGATAATAAATCAGCCTAATTATAATGAATACATAATACTCTATTTATCAAATATTTATGTATAATATTTTCAATTAAGAATTTGATTTTTTTATTTTTCTCAAAAAAAATCTTATCTTCGTTTAGTAAGGTTGCAATATAAAATGTACTACTATTGAATAAGCGCTTATGAAAAAATGTTTTAAGTGTAACCTTTAAATTTAGTGATTATGAGAAACAGAGATACATGAAACCTTTGTATAGGAAGCGATAATATTACTTATCGTTTTATTAAATTTTACCTAAAAACTATTTCTAATTAATAAGAATAAGATGAAAGAAATTATAAAACACAAGTTTCCGTACTTGTTATTCTTCCTTTTGTTGTTTTCGTCTTTTGCTTCAGTTTATGGGCAAGAACGAACGGTCACTCTTAATCTATCAAAAGTACCCCTAAACACTGCATTGAAAGAAATTGAGAAGCAAACTTCAATGTCAGTAGTATATAACACAAATGATGTCGATATCAATCGCATCATATCTATCAAAGTATCAAAAGAGTCTTTGAATAATGTAATGAATCAATTATTCAAAGGTATCAATACCAGTTTTTCAATAGTTGATAACCATATTGTACTTTCTGCTAAAAATATCAAAGTAGACCAACAGAAAAAAACACCAATTGCCGCAAGTGGTACTATAACAGATGCAAAAGGTGAACCGTTGATCGGAGTTAGTGTCTTAGTAAAAGGAACTTCAAATGGTACTATTACTGATATGGATGGAAATTTCAAAATACAGACTGCAAAAGGTGATGTACTTGAAGTATCCTATATTGGTTATGCCTCCCAAGCAATCACGCTGGCCAATGCACAGCCTCTGAAAATAGTAATGGGAGAAGATACTCAAACACTGGATGAAGTGGTTGTTACTGCCTTGGGTATCAAGCGTTCTGAGAAAGCACTGAGCTATAACGTTCAGCAAGTGAAAGG
The DNA here is from genome assembly GCF_900130125.1 of Bacteroides congonensis. GTDB lineage: Bacteria > Bacteroidota > Bacteroidia > Bacteroidales > Bacteroidaceae > Bacteroides > Bacteroides congonensis. The sequence continues at coordinate 187,623 of NZ_FQXY01000009.1, read as the reverse complement.
TGACGACTTGACGGCAGTCAAAGATGCCAACTTTATGAACTCACTGAATGGTAAAGTTGCCGGTGTAAATATACAGCGTAGTGCATCCGGTGTAGGTGGTGGTACTCGTGTTGTGATGCGTGGTAACAAATCTATTGCAGGTCAAAACAATGTATTATATGTAGTAGATGGTGTTCCTATCGGAAATAAGGCAGATCGTTCCGGAGATGGTACAGGTTTCGGCGGAGCAACTTCCGGTGAAGGTATCGCTAACTTCAATCCGGACGATATCGAAAGCCTATCCGTATTGACAGGTCCGTCGGCTGCCGCATTGTATGGAGCCAATGCCGCTAATGGCGTTATCCTGATTAACACCAAGAAAGGCACCGAAGGTGCAATGCGTCTGAATGTATCTTCTTCTGTCGAGTTCGCAAATCCCTTTGTAATGCCGGAATTTCAAAATACGTATGGGAATCTGACAGGTGATTACTTCTCTTGGGGCGATAAAATGGAAAAACCATCTTCATGGGAACCCAGAGACTTTTTTAATACCGGAGCTACATTCAACAATTCGTTTAATCTCTCGATGGGGACGGAAAAGAACCAGACCTATATCTCCGCATCAGCCGTCAACTCTACCGGCATGGTAGAAAATAACAAATATCATCGGTATAACGTAACATTCCGCAATACGGCTAAATTTCTAAAGGATAAACTGACTTTGGATGTATCCGCCAGTTATGTGCGCGAGTTCTACAACAACATGATATCCTTCGGTACATACTTTAATCCCATAGTAGGGGCATACCTCTATCCGAGAGGGATGAATTTTGAAAGTGAAAAATATTTTGAACGCTACAACAATGAGTTGGGGTATAATAAACAAAGCTGGCAACCGGGAGGCATGGGTATGGACGTGCAAAATCCTTATTGGATTGCTTATCGCAACTTGCGTCCTGAAGCAAAAGACCGCTATATGCTCTATGCCAATCTGAAATATGACATTACGGAGTACTTGAATGTCGCAGGTCGTGCCCGCATTGATAATACATATTCCGAATCGGAAGACAAGCGTTACGCTTCCACCATTAGTACCTTTGCGGGAGACAACGGCCGATATAGATACTCCAACGAGTTCTATAAACAGAAATATGCCGATATTATGGTAAACTTCGACAAGCAATTTGCCCAAATTTACCACGCTACGGTCAATGCCGGCGCATCTTTCGAGGAATATGATACAAAAGGTCATGGTTATGGCGGCGATTTATTGCTTGTTCCCAATAAATTTACTTATGGAAATGTAAATTCAGCCGTTGCCAGTGTTTATGAGACAGGAGGCGATTCGCGTACACAAAACTTCGCAGCTTTTGCTTCGGCAGAGCTTTCATGGAATTCGGCTTTGTATCTCACACTGACCGGCCGTGCCGACAAACCGTCGCAACTGGTGAACAGTAAAGAAGAATGGATTTTCTATCCGTCGGTGGGTCTTTCGGCTATCGTTACCGAGCTTTTACCGAACAGTCTTCGTGAAAGCATACAACCGGTATTAGGCTATTTCAAAATCAGAGGTTCTTATACCGAAGTAGGCTCTCCTATTCCATTTACGGGTCTGACACCGGGAACCATTACCCATAAACTGGAAAATGGTACAGTAGCTCCTTTCGAATATTATCCTTTAAGTGATTTGAAGGCAGAACGTACCCGATCCTACGAATTGGGTATCGACTCCAGATGGTTTAACAACACCGTTACTTTAGGGGTTACGATATATCAGTCTAACACGTACAACCAGTTGTTGAAAGCGGATATGCCGGGAACCAGCGGATATAAATATATGTATGTGCAAGCCGGTAATGTGCAGAATAGAGGTATCGAATTGACGCTAGGTTACGACCAGACATTCGGTGACTTTAACTACAATACGACTTTCACCGCCACTTCCAACAAGAATAAGATAAAGAAACTGGCTTCCGACGTGAAGAATCCTGTCAGTGGCGAACTGATGGATTTGAGTGATATCAAACTCGGTCGTTTTCGTCTTCGTGAAGGTGGTGAAGTGGGTGCTTTGTATGCCGACCGCCGGGTGGAGAAAAACGATGAAGGTTATATCCCTTACACTCCCGGACAGACCATAGCGACAGAAAACACCACACCGTTCAAGATTGGCACAGTCAATCCGAAATGGAATCTAGGTTGGAGACATGGATTCAACTACAAAGGCATCAATGCCAGTGTCATGTTTACCGCAAGAATCGGCGGCAACGTGATTTCTAAAACTCAAGCTACGCTTGACCGTTTCGGCGTATCAAAAGCATCTGCAGATGCGCGGGAGGCAGGCTACGTGATGCTGGGTAATATAAAGATGAAGCCGCAAGATTATTATGGAACAATCTACGATTTAGACTCCTATTATGTTTATTCAGCTACCAATATCCGTTTGCAGGAAGCCAGCATAGGCTATACGCTGCCTAACAAATGGTTTGGTAATGTGGTGAAAAACGTGAACATCTCTGTATATGGAACCAATTTATGGATGATTTACAACAAAGCTCCATATGATCCTGAACTAACTGCTTCAACCGGTACGTTCGGTCAAGGTTACGACTATTTTATGTTGCCTAGCAGTCGCACTTACGGATTTAGTTTGAAATTTGGATTCTAATTATTGATATTATGAAAATGAAGAAATACTTATTATTAATCTTTTCGCTAAGTTTCTTAACTGCTTGTGAAGATTATGTTGACATAAATAAAAGTACTACGGGTGTGACGGATGGAGATCTGGAAGCAGGCGGATTGATATACGGCACACAGTTGATGGATATGCAACAGCGGGTTATTCCTATCGGCTCGCCGAGTAAGACAACCGAACCGGGCAATGACCTGGCAGTTACGGACGTGATGTCATCCGGTCAGTATATAGGTTATTTCGGGATGAATAACAACTGGAGGTTGGGCACGGAAGCAACTTGGGATTTTGCAGACAATCGAATGAACTATGCATACGAACAGCTTTACATGAAAGTATATCAGCCTTGGGTGCAGATATACCAAAAAATCGGGACGAGCGATGAGCCTGAGAAACAAGAAATTATGGCCATATTTAATGTAGTGAAAGTTGCAGGTTGGTTAAGAGCTACCGATTGTTTCGGTCCTATCGTATATACCAATGCAGGAAACGGTGACATCGCTCCGGCACTCGACAAACAGGAAGATGTGTATAAGGCTATGCTGAAAGATTTGGCTACTTGTGCAGATATTCTCAACAAAGCGACTTCGAAGATTATGCCCAAATATGATTTAATCTATGATGGGGACCCCGTGAAATGGACGAAACTCACCAATTCGTTAATGCTGAGAATGGCTGTCCGCGTTCATTTTGTGAATGAAGCTCTAGCAAAGGAATACATTGCGAAAGCATTGGACCCTAAGAATGGAGGCGTGATTGAAAGCAAAGCTGACGAAGCTAAAATCGGTAATACAAGCAAGTACCCGTTACTCAATTCTTTAATCGCCACAATTGATTATAAAGAAAACCGTATGGGCGCCACAGCCTGGTCTTACCTCACCGGTTATAGCGATCCGCGTTTGGAAAAGTACTATACGCAAGGTACATATAACGAAATAAAAGGATATTATTGCATTGCTCCTGGCAATACTCAAGGACAGGGAACGGGTAGGAATAGCGCCGAATTTGCATCTTCTCCCAAAGTGGAAAATGCAGATCCTTTGTATTGGTTCAGAGCTTCCGAAACTTATTTCTTAAAAGCTGAAGCGGCATTATATGACTTGATAGCAGAAGACGTAAAGAACTTGTATGAAGCGGGCGTGAAAATGTCTATGGAAGAATGGGGCATTACAGATGCAGCAGCTACTGCCTACTTAAGCAAAGGCAGTGTAAAACCGGCAGCGTTGACTACAAGTGATTATCATTATTCCAATTATTCTAATCCCTACGGTTTTGACATCACTGCCGGAAACGTTTCTCCCAAATGGGATGCCGCTGCTTCGGAAGAAGGAAAATTGCAACAGATCATTACTCAGAAATATCTGGCTCTCTATCCTAATGGAGTAGAAGCGTGGACGGAATATCGCAGAACAGGTTATCCTTATCTGGCAGATCTCTTTGACAGCAACTTACCCAATAAGATAGGTGCAGATGCAAAAGCCCGGACACCGGAACGTTTCAGCTTTTCAACAAAGGAACATCAGGGCAACCCTAATATGTCGTCTCTTTCTACCTTGCTAAATGGTCCGGATAAAGGGGGTACTAAACTTTGGTGGGTACGTTCTGGCAGGCCTGTCCAGTAATAACCATTCAGTTACTTGTTTTAATAATCAATGAACAACAATTAATATTATGAGATTACGTAATTATTTATACATTGGTATTGCAGCTTTGAGCTTTGTAGCCTGTTCTGATTGGACAGAGACAGAGCGTGTGACGTTCCCCGAACAAGAAGATATAACACGCCACATCCCTTTTATTGAAGCACAGGGAGAGGAGGATTTAATGCCTTCGCAACGTGAATATTATCGCCAACTCAGAGAGTACCGTAAAACTCCTCATGTGAAGGGTTTCGGCTGGTATGGAAACTGGACCGGTAAAGGTACGAATCCTCAGAATTATCTGAAGATGTTGCCCGATAGTGTAGACTTTGTTTCGCTGTGGGGAGCCAGAGGTTACTTATCTGACGAACAGAAAGCAGACTTGAAATTCTTCCAAGAGGTAAAAGGTGGGAAAGCCCTGCTTTGTTGGATTGTTCAGGATATTGGTTCCGCCATTACTCCACAAGGTAAGGATATGCACCAATACTGGGTAGAAGAACTAGGTGAGGGTGATCCTGTAAAAGGAAGTATCGCTTATGCAAATGCTATTTGTGACACTATTGAGAAATATAATATAGATGGTTTTGATATTGACTACGAACCGGGATATGGACATTCGGGAACCATAGCTAATGGTCAGGAAATAAGCCCGAAAGGTAATACAAAAATGCAAGCCTTTATAGAAACTTTGAGTGCCCGTTTACGTCCTGCAGGCAGAATGCTGGTAATGGATGGGCAACCGGATCTTTTGTCTACAGAAACATCTAAATTAATAGATCATTATATCTATCAGGCTTATTGGGAAAGTAATACAAATAGTGTTATCAGGAAAATCAATCATCCGCATTTAGAGGATTGGGAGCGTAAAACCATTATCACAGCTGAGTTTGAACAAGGTTGGAGAACCGGTGGCATTACCTATTATTCCAGTTCTGTGCGTCCTGAATTCAGGTATATTAATGGGGCACAACTCTTTGATTATGCAACGATGGACTTGCCTAGTGGCAAACGAATCGGTGGCATAGGTACTTATCACATGGAGTATGATTTTGCCAACGAACCTTCTTACAAGTGGTTGAGAACTGCTCTTTATTATGGTAACCAGGTTTATCCCGGCAAATTTGAATAAACTTTTAATCAGAAAGAAAAATGAAAAAAATAGTTATGACTCTGTTCGGTGCATTGCTTCTAGCAGGTTGCCAGAACGAATTATATACGGAATCTCAAAAAGATAACGGAAGCGGTCAAGGTGCATACATTGCCGCTGAGGGTCCTATTCAGATTTTCGTAGAAGAGGGTAGAGAATATTTCATCAAAGATGTGAAAGTCGGATTGACGGTAAAGGAGGACAAAGCATTCGATGTTCCTTTAATCGTTGGTGACCAGACACAACTTGACGAATACAACAAGAAGAATAACACATCCTATCTGATGTTACCGCCCGAAATGTATGAGATACCGACTGTTATGAACTTCAAACCCAATCTGGCTATGCAGTCCATACCGGTTTCATTGAAAAATCTGAAATTTTCATTGAAAGGAGATTATGCATTGCCTATCCGTTTGTCTAATGGCTCTGCCTATCCGATTCCGGGTGAAGAAGAAGCGTTGCTTATTCTAGAGAAACGTACGCGTACCAAAGTACTTCTTATGAATGGCTCAGGAAGTGAGAGTGACAAAATGTTCCCACAGGACTTTAAGGTGAAACAATGGACTATGGAAGCTATGGTTAAGCGTTCTGCATACAATGCCAACAATAGGTCTATCGGGGGAACAAAACTGGTTGCCAATGCCGGACCTCATGATGAAATTTACACTCGGTTTGGAGATGTAACCATTGATCCCAATCAATTGCAAATAAAAACGGGGTCTGCTCAAATAGATGTTCCGAAGAATAAATTTGCCGCTAAACCCAATGAATGGTATATGCTTACGTTTGTGTATGACGGTAAAACAACTTATGTGTATGTAAATGGCGATCTGGTAGCATCCAGTGAGATTAGGGACGGAGAGTATGGCCTGATTGGTTTCTGGATAGGGGGCGCCAACGAATATATCCGCGAAGTTCGTTTCTGGGATATCGCGCGCACTCAACAGCAAATCAAAGCATTTACTTGGAAAATGGTAAATCCGGACGAAAAAGGATTGTTGCTTTACTATCCGTGTAACGGGCTAAAACGTAATCACGAGACCGGTGAAATCACAGAAGATGATACTATGATATGGAACTGGGCTACTTATTACGACGGCGATAAGGATAATCTGAATCTTCCGATGAAAGGCAGATTTGATGATAACGGTGGCAAAATGTTTGTATTCCCTGCCGAGTAATAAAGACTAAGATAGAGAATTAAAATCTCTTAAACCAAGCACATCGTTCAATCAACTGTAGAAAGAGCGATGTGCTTATCTAGGCTCACATTATTTTCATGGGTAACAATAAAGGCATGCCAGCTAACCCGACATGCCTTCTATCTCAACCACTTTTTTCTTCTATAAATATCTCTATTTTATTTCTTCTTTATCAACCGAATCACTCGTCCGTTTTTCTTATAATCAAAATGATTGGTATGCATCAAAACATTAAGAATTTCATCCGGTGTGCTATCAGTTGAGAATTCACCGGTAAATCGTTCCGTCTTCAAAGCATCATCCTCATAGACAAATTTAATATCATACAACTTTTCCATGACATTGGTAATCTCCAATAGCGAATGTTGCTTGAACATCAGTTTGCCGTTAATCCACAAAAGAACATCCGTAGGTTGGTTATACTCAATCAGTTCAGCCTGATAAGTATCCGTATTCACGTTCAATGTTTGTCCCGGTTTCAGCAAATAGCCATTATCCTCTGTCCGTGGAGAATCCACCCGAACCAAACCTTGAAGTAATGTAGTCACTACCCTATTCTCTTCATTGCGTGCACGTACATTGAATTTGGTACCTAGCACACATGTCTTGATTTGCTTGCTGTTAACTATAAACGGAGCACGCTTGTTATGAGCTACCTCAAAATAGGCTTCACCCGACAAGTCAACCTGACGGTCCGAGCTCCAGAAAGAATTATGATAAACCAGTTTTGAAGATGCATTCAACCATACCTTACTACCATCCGGCAGTACAGTCTGCGCCCTTTGTCCCGCCACAGTCAGCACTTCATAATCCGAAAGTTTATTGGATAGCAATCCCCAGGTAACTCCGCCTGCAAAAACGAGTCCGGCAAGGAAAGCAGCGGCCACAGTACTATAACGTCCCCAACGGATTGACATATTCTTCCGTCTGGCCTTCTTCTCTTTCTCCCGGATAGCCGACTTGAATTTATCTAATGACGCCTCTGTATCTACAGCATTCATCATCGCTACCCGGTCACCTACGAAAAGAGTGTAGTAAAGCTGTTCCAGAATTTTCCGGTTCTCCGGAGTCTCCTTGTACCAGGCTTCCACCCGTCCAGCTTCCTCATCATTACATTCACCTCGTAGATAACTCAACAAGATTATTTCATCCATGTCTATTCAATCTTTTTACAATAAAAAATATAATACCTTTGTAGTAATACAGTTGGCAGCACAAATATACTAAACTCAGAAAGAAAAAAATATTTTTCTCCCCTTTTTATTTCTTTTCTCTACTTCTTTCATTATTTTTGTCTTACAAATTAAAAAGAGAATGTCACAATCTCCAATATTTCTAGATATTAACAATAATAAATCTGTCATCAACGCTCTGAAAGCAGGCGAAGAAAAAGTTTTTGACGCAGTATACCGTCATTACTTTCGTCGATTGTGTGCATTCTGCTCACAGTACGTTGGTGAACAGGAAGAAATTGAAGAGATTGTACAGGAAACGATGATGTGGTTATGGGAGAACCGTTCAAGTCTCATGCCGGAGCTGACACTGAAAACCCTTCTCTTTACGATAGTTAAAAACAAAGCACTAAACCGTCTTTCCCATTTCGAAATCAAACGGAAAGTGCATCAGGAAATCGTGGAGAAATATGAAGGTGAATTCAATAATCCTGATTTTTATTTGGAAAATGAACTTCTACGATTATATGAAGAAGCACTGAAGCAGCTCCCTAAAGAATACCGCGAAGCGTATGAAATGAATCGTAATCAACGGTTAACTCACAAGGAGATAGCCGAAAGGCTCAAAGTTTCTCCACAAACAATCAATTATAGAATCGGACAGGCTTTGAAGCTACTGCGAGTGGCGTTAAAAGACTATCTACCCTTATTCTTACTTTATTTCGGAACTGATTTTATGAAAAGGTTCTATTAATCCTGATATTACACAGTATGAACAGTGAACTTCTTGTTTATAAGGCCTCTGCAGGTTCGGGCAAAACATTTACCCTGGCCGTAGAATATATTAAGCTACTCATTCTTAATCCGTATGCCTATCGGCAAATTCTGGCTGTGACCTTCACGAACAAGGCCACGGCAGAAATGAAAGAACGTATTCTCAGCCAGCTTTATGGTATCCAGACAGGTGACAAAGATTCTGAAGCCTATCTCAATCGTATCAAGGAAGAGACGGACAAGACGGAACAAGAGATACGTGAAGCAGCCGGTATTGCCCTCGGCTATATGCTACATGACTATAGCCGTTTTCGGGTAGAAACAATCGACTCATTCTTCCAGTCCGTCATGCGTAATCTGGCACGTGAACTGGAACTTAGTCCGAACCTGAATATAGAACTGAACAATACCGAAGTGCTTAGTGACGCAGTAGACAGTATGATAGAAAAGTTGGGGCCAACTTCTCCTGTCCTTGCCTGGCTGTTAGACTATATCAACGAGCGGATTGCCGACGATAAACGTTGGAACGTATCGGACGAAGTAAAGAGTTTCGGACGCAATATCTTCGATGAAGGCTACATTGAAAAAGGAGAAAAACTTCGGGAACGGTTGCGCAATCCGGATACTATCAAAGAATACCGTAAACACCTGAAAGCCTTGGAGACTGAAGTTCTGGAACAAATGAAAGGCTTTTACGACCAATTTGAAGGAGAACTGGACGGACACGCATTGACTGCCGATGACCTGAAAGGCGGTTCACGCGGAATCGGCAGTTACTTCCGTAAACTCAACAATGGAGTTTTAAGCAACGACATACGTAATGCCACAGTGGAAAAATGCTTGGAAGACGCCAAGAACTGGGCAGCAAAGACTTCCCCCCGCTATGCGGACATCATTAATTTAGCATCTTCCACTCTTATGCAAATCCTGGAAGATGCTGAAAAGCTACGCTCTAAAAATAATCTGTTGCTGAACAGTTGCCGACTATCCCTGCAACATCTCAATAAGGTACAGCTTCTCGCCAATATTGACGAAGAAGTACGCCAACTGAACCACGATAACAACCGGTTCTTACTATCAGACACCAATGCCCTACTCCACCAATTAGTGAAAGACGGCGATTCCTCTTTCGTATTCGAAAAGATAGGAACGAATATCCGCAATGTCATGATAGACGAGTTCCAAGATACCAGCCGGATGCAATGGGGCAACTTCAAACTGCTTTTACTGGAAGGATTATCCCAAGGGGCAAACAGCCTGATTGTCGGAGACGTAAAGCAATCCATCTACCGTTGGAGAAACGGTGATTGGGGAATTCTCAACGGTCTGAATGACCATATCGAACATTTCCCGATTCGTGTCAAGACATTGGCTACCAACCGAAGAAGTGAAACCAATATCATCCGATTCAACAATCATATCTTTACGGCTGCTGCCGACTATCTGAACGGAGTCTACAAGGCTCAACTCGGCAAAGACTGCGAAGACTTGCAAAAAGCCTATGCGGACGTAGTACAGGAATCTCCCCGAAGCGTGGAAAAAGGATATGTAAAAGTCTCTTTTCTCGAACCCGATGAAGAGCACGACTATACCGAACAGACACTAATCAGCCTGGGAGCAGAAGTAGAACATCTGCTTGCCAATGGTGTGCGGTTGAATGATATAGCCATCCTTGTACGAAAGAACAAAAGCATCCCCCGTATCGCCGATTATTTCGACAAAGAGTTGCATTACAAAATAGTATCGGATGAAGCATTCCGCCTGAATGCTTCCTTGGCTATTTGTATGATGATGGATGCTTTGCGCTATCTCTCGGACGAAAAGAATAAGATAGCCCGTGCCCAACTGGCAGTGGCCTATCAGAACGAAGTCTTACAAAAAGGACTGGACTGGAACACGCTCCTGCTCCTTCCTGTCGAGAACTATCTCCCATCCGCATTCCTTGAAAGGATAAAAGAACTGAGACTAATGCCTCTCTATGAATTGTTAGAGGAACTATTCAGTATCTTCGAGATGAAAAACATCAAAGATCAGGACGCTTATCTGTTTGCCTTTTTCGATGCGGTAACGGATTACCTGCAAAAAAACTCTTCCGAGCTTGACGCATTTATTCGTTATTGGGACGAAACACTATGCAGCAAAACGATTCCAAGCGGAGAGGTGGAAGGAATCCGAATCTTCTCCATACATAAATCCAAAGGATTGGAATTCCATACAGTGCTCCTTCCTTTCTGCGACTGGAAATTAGAGAATGAGACGAATAACCAATTAGTATGGTGCGCTCCTCAGACAGCGCCGTTCAATGCCTTGGATATTCTTCCTATCAATTATTCCACGCAGATGGCGGAATCCATATACGGAAACGATTATCTGCATGAACGCCTGCAACTATGGGTAGACAATTTGAATTTACTGTACGTAGCTTTTACCCGTGCAGGAAAGAATCTTATCATTTGGAGTAAAAAGGCTCAAAAAGGTACAATGTCCGAACTATTGGCAAACGCACTTCCTGTCGTAGCCCTTAAAGAAGGAATAGATTGGGAAGAAGACTGTTATGAGCAAGGTAAACTCTGCCCTTCGGAAGAAGAGAAAGCAAAGACTTCTACCAATAAACTCACTCAGAAGCCGGAAAAGTTACCTGTTCAAATGGAATCCATGCGTCATGATATTGAATTCCGCCAGTCCAACCGCTCGGCGGATTTCATACAAGGAATTGAGGAAGAGGAATCTGACGACCGTTTTATCAATCGTGGACGTTTGCTGCACACCCTATTCTCCGTTATCGAAACAGCCGAGGATATTGAGCCCGCCATTGACCGGCTTATCTTTGAAGGAGTAATCAGAAACGAAGAAAAAGAAGAAATGGCACGTGAAGTCGCGCAAAAGGCTTTCTCATCTCCAGAAATACAAGACTGGTATTCGGGAGAATGGACACTGTTCAACGAATGTGCCATCATTTATAAGGAAAAAGGAATATTACAAACCCGCCGCCCCGACCGTGTGATGATGAAAAACGGTCAGGTCGTTGTCGTTGACTTTAAATTTGGTAAAGAGAATCCCAAATACAATAAACAAGTAAGAGGATATATGCAACTGCTCACAAAAATGGGATATAAGAATATCACCGGATATTTGTGGTATGTAGACGAAGAAAGAATAGAAAAAGTATAGATACAGCTAAAGGATGAAAACAGTACCCCTCATTGGCATTGCCCGTCATCGACTTACTATTGACGGTGAAGGAGTCACCACATTAGTGGCTTTTCACGGTTGTCCGTTGCGTTGTAAATATTGTCTTAATCCAACTTGCTTACAACCCGATGGAATTTGGAAAAACTACGACTGCACCCAACTCTATGAAGAGGTACGCAAAGACGAACTATACTTTCTGGCCAGTCGCGGCGGAGTCACTTTTGGCGGTGGTGAGCCATTGCTGCAAAGCAAGTTTATCCGGCAATTCCGTCAGTTATGCGGGCCGGAATGGAGAATTACTGTCGAAACGTCTCTTAATGTTCCGTTACAAAACATAGAAGAACTCACCACAGTCGTTGATAACTATATCATTGATATTAAAGATACCAACAATGATATTTATCAACAATATACAGGTAAAGACAATAAAAATGTATTCTCTAATCTTCAATATTTAATCGAGCATGGTAAAGCAGACCAGATCATCGTCCGTACCCCGCTCATTCCCTGCTACAATACAGAGAATGATATTGAGCACAGCATACAACTCTTGAAAGAAATGGGAATCACCCAATTCGACCGGTTCACTTATAAAACTCCAAAATCCTATTAGCCATGAAACGAGGAAAACAAACCTGCAAGATTCTAAAAGATATCCGCAGACAAATAGCTGAAGCAAATGATATTGAGTTCATCACCTCTGAATGTCAATATCAGGGTGATTGCCTGGGTACTTGTCCAAAATGTGAAGCAGAAGTCCGCTATTTGGAACAACAACTCGAACGAAAACGAATAGCTGGAAAAGCAGTCACCGTGCTAGGTATATCCGCAGGATTAGTAGCTATGTCTCCAATGACTTCTTGTACAAATTCTGCCAATAAAGGAACAAATCAGGAAATAATAAGCGATACTATCTCCAGCGAATGTACCTTTGGAGATATAGTTCCTATTACAGAGGAAGATACGGTTGTGGCATCCATTAAAGATATCCCCTCTCCCCCTCCCGTACCGGAAGTTCTTGGAATTATCGAACCTGTGGTAGAAGGAGAGGTAGTAGAGGGAGAAGTAAGTGAAGACACCATCAAGTCTGTTTCTCTTCCCGGATGGATTCCGCCCAAAATCGACAAGAAGCCTTCTGAAAATGATACGTTGCATATATCTGCCGTTATGCCCGAGTTTCCGGGCGGAGCACAGAAACTCATGTCATTTATAGCCAGAAACATTCAATATCCCAAAGAGATTGCACAAGGAGAGGCAGGTGCCCAAGGGCGTGTCATCGTTCAATTTATCGTAGACAAAGATGGCAATATCATCAATCCTAGAATTGTGCGTGGTGTAGACCCTTATTTAGATAAAGAAGCCTTACGGGTTGTCAATTTAATGCCTAAATGGAAACCGGGAGAATTAGGGGACGGCACAAAAGTCGCTGTCTATTATACTATTCCAGTCATGTTCCGACTGCAATAAATACTTTAACCAGAAAACATTTTAATCAATATGCAAACATTTCTCCAACTAGTCGCTCACGATTTATATTCCAAGATAGGAAACGACCTGTCACGTACGGTACTCGTTTTCCCGAACAAACGTGCTAATCTGTTTTTCAATGAATACCTGGCAGGAGAATCCGACCAACCGATTTGGGCTCCTGCTGCAATGAGTATCAGCGACCTGTTTCAGAAACTATCCGTACAAAAAGCCGGTGATCCTATCCGATTAGTTTGCGAGCTTTACAAAGTATTCAAGGAAGAAACACAAAGTCAGGAGACACTGGATGATTTCTACTTTTGGGGAGAGTTGTTAATCAGCGACTTCGATGATGTAGACAAAAATATGGTGGACGCAGACAAACTCTTCAGCAATCTGCAAGACTTGAAGAACCTGATGGATGACTATGACTTTCTGGACAAAGAGCAGGAAGAAGCTATCCAGCAATTCTTCCAGAATTTCTCTATCGAACGCCGGACGGAACTTAAAGAGAAATTTATTTCCCTTTGGGACAAGTTGGGGGCTATTTATCATCGCTATCAGGAGAACCTGACCGAACTAGGCATTGCCTACGAAGGTATGCTCTACCGGAATGTCATCGAGCAGCTCGATACCGACCGGCTCAAGTATGACAAATATATATTCGTCGGTTTTAATGTGCTGAATAAAGTAGAACACCAATTCTTCAAACTGCTGCAAGACGCAGATAAAGCCATGTTCTATTGGGATTATGATGTGTTCTATACCCAACAAATCAAGAAGCATGAAGCCGGAGAATTCCTCAAACGTAATCTTAGAGACTTCCCGAACGAACTTCCGGAAAGTTGTTTCGATTCTTTCAAATCACCCAAGAAAATACGCTATATCTCCGCTTCCACCGAGAATGCGCAAGCACGCTTTCTCCCCGAATGGGTGAAAGGTATTGCCAATGAGCAATCACAAATCGCAGAAGAAAACGAAAAGGAAAATGCCGTAGTACTCTGTAATGAAGCACTGTTACTGCCCGTACTCCATTCCATTCCGCAAGAAGTGAAGAACGTCAACATCACTATGGGATTCCCATTGGCACAAACTCCCGTCTACAGCTTTATCAACGCAGCGATGGAGTTGCAAACCAATGGTTATCGTACTGACACAGGCCGATTCACCTACGAAGCAGTATCAGCCATATTGAAGCATCCCTATACCCAACAACTATCCACGCATGCCATCTCACTGGAAAATGACTTGACAAGGACAAACCGTTTCTATCCGCTCCCATCGGAACTAAAACAGGATGATTTCTTAGCCAACCTCTTTACTCCCCGCAGTGGTATTAAAAATTTGTGTGATTACCTTGTCGGATTAATTAAAGACATCTCAACCATATACCGCAAAGAAGGAGAATATAACGATATTTTCAACCAACTTTATAGAGAATCCCTCTTCCAAAGCCATCTTAAAATCAACCGTCTTTACAGTTTGATTGAAAGTGGAGAACTAAACGTGCGCACCGATACATTGAAAAGACTGATTAGCAAAGTGCTGACTTCTTCCAATATCCCTTTCCACGGCGAACCCGCTATCGGAATGCAAGTAATGGGAGTACTGGAAACACGTAACCTCGACTTCCGCAACCTGATAATGCTATCTCTCAACGAAGGACAACTACCTAAATCCGGTGGGGAATCCTCATTCATTCCATATAATCTCCGGAAAGCCTTCGGAATGACGACTATCGAACACAAGAATGCAGTATATGCCTATTATTTCTACCGTCTGATACAACGGGCAGAAAACATCACCCTTCTCTATAATACCTCTTCAGATGGTCTGAACCGTGGAGAAGAATCCCGCTTCATGCTGCAACTATTAGTAGAAGGCCCTCACGAAATCACCCGTGAATACCTGGAAGCCGGACAATCTCCCCAAAGCACCCAAGAGATACAGATTGAAAAAACACCGGAAGTACTAAGACGCATCCATCGTGCTTACGATAGCAGTAATCCAAAATCTGTAATCCTTTCCCCCTCTGCCCTCAACGCCTACCTCGATTGCCGGCTGAGATTTTACTACCGATATGTAGCCGGACTGAAGACACCGGACGAAGTCAGTGCGGAAATAGACTCCGCCTTGTTCGGGACAATCTTCCATCTCTCCGCCCAACTGGCATATACCGACCTGACAGCCAATAGGAAAATGATACAGAAAGAAGATCTGGAACGCTTGCTGCGTGATGAAGTAAAGCTGCAAAGTTACGTCGACCGTGCATTCAAGCAAGAATTATTCAAAGTGGCTCCCGAAGAAAAGCCCGAATACAACGGAGTGCAACTCATCAACTCCAAAGTCATTGTCTCCTATCTGAAACAGTTGTTGCGTAATGACCTTCAGTATACTCCTTTCGAAATGGTCGCCATGGAAGAAAAAGTTTCGGAAGAAATAACCATCCAAACCGGACAAGGGCCGTTCACTCTCCGTTTGGGTGGAACAATAGACCGCATGGATGCGAAGGAAGGCACGCTGCGAATCGTTGACTACAAAACCGGTGGAAGTCCTAAAACGCCCGCCAACATAGAGCAATTGTTTACCCCGTCGGAGACACGCCCGAATTACATCTTCCAAACATTTCTATATGCCGCCATTATGAGCCGGAAACAGCCGCTGATGGTAGCTCCCGCCCTGCTTTATATCCACCGTGCAGCATCCGAGAGCTATTCACCTGTCGTTGAAATGGGAGAACCCCGCAAGCCCAAAATACCTGTGAATAACTTCGCTTTCTTTGAAGATGAGTTCCGCGAACGCCTGCAAGCACTATTAAAAGAGATTTTCGATGAGAAAGAAGCCTTTACGCAGACAGAAGACATAAAGAAATGTTCATACTGCGACTTCAAAGCTATTTGTAAACGATGATTTTCACCACGGATTATACGGATTCACACAGATTAGAATTCACGTACCGATTAAAATTCACGAGCCAATTAAAACTTACAACTTGAATTCCGTAGCAACCATTCTCTCATCAGGATGAAAATAAAAAAGCACGATTTGCATATCCATGCAAACCGTGCCCCATTATTTTCTAATCTGTGTGAATCCGTGTAATCTGTGGAAAACTTATCTTTCCAACAACGGAACCGAGAAGCTGAATGTAGACCCCTCGCCTTTCTTTGAAGTAAACCAAAGTTTACCACCATTCTTGACAACAAAGTCCTGACACAACAACAGTCCGAGTCCTGAACCTTCTTCATTGTTTGTACCGAAGGTACTATAATGAGTATCCGTATGCAGCAACTTCTTCTGATTCTCTTCGTCAATACCGCAACCACTGTCCTTCACGCTGACGATTGCCATGCCATCTTCTTCCGTCAATGACACTATCACTTCCGCACCCTCGTTACTAAACTTGATCGCGTTGCTGATTAAATTACGGATCACCGTCTTAATCATATCAATATCAGCACGCACAGCTACACCTGCCACAGGCACATCCTGTACAATCTTAATATTTTTCAAACTCGCCACCATCGTGAAGATTTCACTCACACCCTCTACGACCTCTACCATATTGATATCCTGATAAACCACCTTCAGCTTGCCAATCTGGCTCTTCGTCCATTTCAGCAAGTTATCAAGCAATGAGAATACATCCTCGGTCGTTTGGTTAGCCATCGTCAGCAGTTCATACATCTCTTCGCCGATTGTTTCACTCGGCAGATTCAGGATCAGCATATTCAGTACCATCTTGATAGACCCCATCGGCGAACGTAAGTCATGCGCAATCACAGAATAGAGTTTGTCACGTCCCATGATCGTCTTGCGCAACTCTTCCGTTTGCGCCACGATAATCCGCTTCGCGGCAACCAGTGAAATCTGGTGCGTCACACGGATAATCAGTTCTTCCTTATTGAACGGCTTCGATATGAAGTCATTCCCACCCACCTGGAATCCTTTCACGATGTCCGCGGTGCTATTAAGTGCAGTAAGGAAAATGATAGGGATCTCAGACATTTCCGGATCCGCTTTCATCTGCTGCGCCACTTCAAACCCACTGATATCGGGCATCATGACATCCAGCAATACAAGATCCGGCTTTTCCTTCTTTACCTGTTCCAATGCTTGCGTACCATTGCCGGCAGTCACAATATTGAATTTCTCATTGGTCAAAAGTACCTTCAGCAAAAGCACGTTTGAGATCACATCGTCCACAATGAGTACTTTATATTCAGAAGGATTAATTTCCATATTCATAATAATCGCGTTATAATATTTTTTTACACATCAAACTTTTTTAAAATACTCAATCATGCGCTTCAACCCATCTTCCAGTTCGATGGTCGGTTCCCAATCGAGTTTTCTTTTTGCCAGTGTTATATCCGGTTGGCGTTGTTTCGGATCATCGTCCGGCAAAGCCTTGAATACAATTTTTGAAGAAGAGCCGGTCATGCTGATTATTTTCTCCGCCAAACCGAGAACCGGAAATTCATTCGGGTTCCCGAGGTTCACAGGCCCGGTAAATTCATCTTCCGTATCCATCATTCTTATCATCCCCTCAATCAAATCATCAATATATTGGAAACTGCGTGTCTGTTTCCCGTCACCATAAATGGTAATGTCTTCATTATTCAATGCCTGTAAAATAAAATTAGAAACCACCCGTCCGTCATTCGGCAGCATCCGCGGCCCATACGTATTAAAAATACGGATAATCTTCACACGTACTTCGTTCTGACGGTGATAATCCATAAACAAGGTTTCCGCACAACGTTTCCCCTCATCATAACATGAGCGATATCCTACCGGGTTTACGTTTCCCCAATAAGTCTCCGGTTGAGGATGTACAATCGGATCTCCATACACTTCACTGGTAGAAGCCTGTAATATTTTGGCATTCAGCCTCATTGCCAGTCCCAACATATTGATAGCTCCCATCACAGATGTCTTGGCCGTCTGGATCGGGTCATGCTGATAGTGGATAGGAGATGCCGGACAAGCCAGATTATAAATTTCATCTACTTCAGCAGAATAAGGGTAAGTGACATCATGCCTTACTACCTCAAAATGATGGTTGTTCATCAAATGGGCGATGTTATCTTTCGAACCCGTAAAAAAATTATCAAGGCATATCACTTCGTGACCGTCGTTTATAAGCCGTGTACAGAGATGTGAGCCTATGAATCCGGCTCCCCCACTTACCAATATTCTTTTCATTATACGTTTTTCTATTGTTTACTAAAGAGACGATGTCTCTCCGTTTTGTTTATGGTCACAAATGTAACCGATTTGATTAATATACACAATTTTCGGAAAGGATATTTTCTAAAAAAGAAGAATTAAATACTCTCATATTCTAAAACAAGTTGCCGCCGACACATGTTTATAATAGAAAAGTATTATTTATTCCCGATTATTATGATGACAAATAGTCCAAATGCAAACCTCATAGAAGCGATGAAGGATAAACTTCCGGTCAAAGGTAAACTGGCAGACATGTTAATGGATACGCTATATATAGGCAAAGAAGCTGTATATAGAAGACTGCGCGGCGAAGTCCCTTTCACCTTTCAGGAAGCGGCTCTCGTTTCAAGAAAACTGGGGATATCCCTGGATACTATTATAGGAAGCAGTTTTAAAACCAACGCGATGTTTGATATGAATATTGTAGATTACGACCATCCGTTCGAGAGCTACTATGACATATTGCACAAGTATGTCACATTGATTAATACATTGGAAGACGACCCGGATTCTTCAATGGGAACTTCCTCCAATATCATCCCCCAAACACTCTACCTGAAGCACGACCTTCTGGCAAAGTTCCGCTTATTCAAATGGATGTACCAGAATAAATATATCCAGTGCAAAAACTTCGAAGAACTGGAGATACCGCAGAAACTCGTCGACATCCAAAAAGACTACGTGAGTATGACACGGCATTTCCATTCCATAGATTACATATGGGACAATACGATTTTCCAGCATCTCATCAATGACATCCAATACTTCTACAGTATCCATCTTATTTCGGACGAAGCCAAAGAGGAAATAAAAAACGAGCTGTTCCTGCTTGCGGACGAACTGGAAGAACTCGCTACCAAAGGAAAAACGGATGATGGCGGCAAAGTCCGTATCTATGTGTCGCATATCAACTTCGAGGCGACATACAGCTATGTGGAGACTAACAATATCCAGCTCAGCCTGATACGTGTTTACTCTATTAACTCCCTTACCACGATGGATGCCGGAATTTTCCGCAGCTTGAAAGAATGGATTCAATCTTTAAAGAAATTTTCCACGCTGATTTCCGAAAGCGGTGAAATGCAGCGTATCCAGTTCTTTAAACAACAGAGGGAAATTATTGACACTCTATAATTTCATTCTTTTCGCAAAAAAGGAATATCCAGACTCCATAATTTCAATAAATGAAAGTAGATAAGCATATTATCTACTTTTTTTTCATTAAATGCCTTCAACTTCCGCCAATCCTATTAAATCAGAAAGACCATCTCCACCTCATACCTGTTTTCCCACACAAATCTTTCAAAGACAAGGCTTAATTTTGCATTAAATGTATCACGATGATTATTAATTTAAAAACCGAAGAACAAACAATGAAAAATGGTATTTTGAATGAACTGATTACAGTTATGAAAGAACGGGTTCCCCATGGACAAAATCTTGCCAGTATTCTGGCGGACATTTTGTGTATGGGCAAAGAAGCCGTTTATCGCAGGCTCAGAGGTGAAGTTTCTTTTTCCATTGAAGAGATAGCTGTTATATCGTCCAAATTAGGAATTTCTATTGATCAGGTTGTTGGCAGCCACAATTCCAATAAGGTAACTTTCGACTTGAACCTGCTTCATACGTCCAATGCGATAGAGAGTTATTACGAGATTCTGAACCGTTACCAGCAAATATTCGAATATGTGAAGGACGATAGTACGACAGAAATATATACTGCCGCCAATCTACTGCCTTTCACTCTTTATTCTTCATACGAATATTTGTCCAAATTCCGGCTCTGCCGATGGCTATACCAGCACGGGCAGGTCAGGACTCCCCATTCACTGTCGGACATGTATGTAGAAAAACGGATAGAGCAGGCACACAAGAGACTGAGCGAAAGTGCCAGGCAATTGCCGAGAACATATTTTATATGGGATGCCAACATCTTCCGTTCTTTCGTTAATGAAATCAGGTATTTTGCCAGCCTGAATCTTATTTCAGCAGAAGACGTGCGGTATATAAAAGAAGAACTTCACCAATTACTGGCAAGTATCGAGAACCTGTCAAGCAAAGGCGAGTTCAGTGAAGGACACAAGGTGTACTTCTACCTGTCCAACATTAATTTTGAAGCGACTTACAGTTATATTGAAAAAACGAATTATCAGATCAGTTTGCTGCGGGTGTACTCCATCAACTCAATGGACTCACTGAATCCGCATATCTGCCAGATGCAACGTGACTGGATTCTATCTTTGAAACGTCATTCCACCTTAATCTCGGAAAGCGGAGAAGCGCAACGCATTGTTTTCATGCAGAAACAACATGAAATAATCAATACCCTGTAAAAAAAAGACAGGTCGGGTTTATCAACAACCCGACCTGTCCGCTTTTCTCTCTCTCCTTTCTCTCTATATACTATCTTCTTACAACTCCCCCTCTATTTGAGAATAAACAGTCCATCCATTGATGATAATCCTCATGGCAAGCCAGGAATCAGATACAAAGAAAACGATATGGTAATTGCTCTGACGGTCAAAATATTCCTGCATTCCGATTTTCTGATCCTCCATATTAGTCATGGCAAGATAATCAATCAGATTGATGTCGAATACTCTTTTCCCCGAGCCTTTCTCCGTCACTACCAGGCGGGCTTTCCTGTCTTTCATCAACCGCATCGTGTTCAGGTCTACTGAAGCTGCCGAGGGATTCACCTGCTCTTTACGATAAGGCTGAAAACTCAGGATATCATCTTCCAGCAAAGAGTTATCATGCCCCAAATACCCGTTGGATTCTTGAATCTCATAATTGTAATCGTCTACATTCAGTTCCCAGTCATTGGTATAACCCTGAAAGATAAACCGTACTCTCTTTGTATCCCTTATCAGGTTGATTGTCTCCGTCTGATGAGCTGTACCGGAAAAATTCACATTAATAATCTCACCGTACCAAAGCGTCTCCAGTTGTTTGTCAATAATAAGGGATTCCTCACGTTTCAACTGCAATTTCAAGTCCGTAAGAGTAGAAACACCGGGAGTTAATGAAGTAATATCATATGAATCACGTGCACCTGCCCATGCCATAAACTGATACTCCCCCACCGGCAATGCCACTTCCATCAAATAATTCCCCGTCGACAGCGAACTGCCCTCTTCTGCCTGCTTGAACAGGAACTTTCCTTCCTTATCAAAAACATAAAGTTCCACTTTATCGACCTGCATATGAAAAGCATCTGCAAATTCCATATTATAGTCGTATTTAAACTTTACAGACAAGCGGCATTCCGGCAAATCTTCGTTAAAACTGTCGCAAGAAGTCATTATCCAGGAACCAACAACGAGAACTCCTAAGGCAATATGACATATAAGGCTTTTTAGGTTCATACTTATATACTTCTAAATTCTATCAATCTATTATTTTTCAATTTATTGATAGTTTTCGATTTCTTCTATTGTTTGTTTTATAGGTAAAGAGAGTTTCCCCTCTTTACCCCGATTTGTAATTAAACAATGAATATCAGTTTATAGAGGTTCAACTTGAGAATACCAAGTCCATGGGTTAACCTCAATCTTGATAGATAAATAACGGTCTTCTTCTTCATCCGGCGCACTTGGATCCGGATCCGGGATAGAAGGATAACCGGGATTGTTGATCTTGTTTACGGTAATATCATACACAGAGTTACGAACTACACCGAATTCACCCAGTTTATTCATTACGGTAGGACTGTCATCATGCTTAATCATAATTTTGTAATAACAGATACCTTTCGAATAATATTCAACACCTTTCAGGGCTTTACCACCTTCACTTGCTGTTGCAATACTGGCAGCCAATACCTCAAATTTGCCTTTAAGTTCTTCAGCCATTTCCTCCGCTGTTTTAGCATCGTCCTTGGCAGCAGGAATAGTTACCGGAGTCAGAGAAAGCGCTTCTATATATTCATTATAAGCATCCGTTATGTCCGTAGCATACTCAGCCGGTGCCTTGTGAGTATATTTATTTGTCAATTCTTCTTCAATATAAGTCAAGACCGAAGCCTGCGTATAGAATATACCATTCATATTGAACCAGTCTGTCCCATTGGCCAAAGTTACTTTTGTGTCATCCGCATTAGTAATAGTCGAAGGGGCATAACTGACTTTCAGCAAAGCCTGCGTTGTATAAGCGTGCTTATTGAAATCCTCATCCTGCGTATTCTCCAAGCAATATTTAGCAGTAGTATTCACTTTATTCCAAGCTATATCAGTATCTTTAGTAGCAGATGATACATAAAAATAGTTTTCAGCATATACACTCGGGTCACTATCACTCCATGCGCCGATAGCAGTACCCGTTCCGAAATTCGGATCTTTTCTGTACGAGCCAAGCCCATATTGGTCATAGGGTGTCCATGTGTTCATTGCAGTTTTCGTCCTTTTTGACGCAGGATAGAACTTTTTGTTCGTTACATTGAGATACCATCCTGTCCCGTCTGTGTCTATAGTAGCCACGTCACTGAGTTCTTCACCGCTATCCGCCTTTACATAAACGCGTACTTTAGCCGACACACGGTCAATTCTGATTGTCAGAGGAGAACTTGTCGCGGCAGTAGCCGTGCTAAACAATTCCAAGTCCTTCGGGCTACCGTCAGTATCCGACGGTTCCAAATCACCTTTAGCGTTTGTCATGACAAACCCGCCTGATTTTGCGACACCGGTGGTAACTTCAGCTTCCGTTGTGAGCGTCACAACCTTATTCACAGTCCCATAGGTATCATTCTCCTGGATAGTACGGTTCAAATTCTGCGGATTAGCGATAATCAATACAGCCTTCGACGTTTTAGGCACTTTGAATGCACTCGTTCTATTAGGCAGATTAGTAATATCATCATCCGTGAATTTTACAATTCTCGTTACTACACTCGCATCAGTGTGCCCAGTAAAAAAGACTGCGCTAACAGCAGTAATCGTACTTTCATCGGGCGTACCGTTTTCCTGGTTCGGAGTGTTTATCGCACGAGTTTTCGTTGATTGAACACTTAATGCAACCCATGCATCTCCTTCCAGGTTCACTACATCGTTATTATCCTCCCCACCAGGCACGATGTCTTCATTACTACATGCTGCAAATGTAAAAGCAGCAAGTGCCAACACTAAAAAATTCTTTTTCTTCATTGTCTACAATTTAAAATAAAAGCGTTTGTAATTAATTTATTTATCCCTATTTTTCTTTTCAATTTCCGCTGCGTTAGCCCTCTTCACGGCCAGTTCTTTCAGATTGAGTCCGGCAGCTTCAAGACCCTCTCTGTTTGCGTCATTCAGATATTTCTCCGCATATTCATATTCTCCTTTCAGTAACATTAGTACTCCCATTGCATTGCTATATTCCGGCAAGTTCTTTTTCAAACCGACAGCCTTCAGATAGCGTTCGGCAGAAACAAGGTCATTGCGTGAAAGAGCGGCAGTAGCAGCATTTATATTCGCAATCTCATCCTTCGGATACATCCTGACTGCCGTTTCAAATACATCAATAAAATCCTGAGAACCTGCCGGATAGGTATTGGCAACCAAGAACATCTCATTCAGGCTCAGATTCTGCGGACGTTTCTTTATTTCCTCCTTTGCTTCATCCACATTGAAGTTTCTGACTTCGTAATTCACTTTGCAGATGGCTACGCGCAGACTTGGAAATATATATTTCAGCAAGTACCGGTAAGGTGCTCCCCCACGTAGCTGCATCAGTTTTGTTTCTCTTCCTTTTTCAACCGGTATATTCCGGATAATATCCAGTACTTCATCCTTATATTCTATTTCAACCTTTTCAAGCGCCTTTTCCAGTCCTTCCCAGTTCTCACCGCCAAAGATGATAGAATACTGGTTTCGAGAAAAATCATATCTGGAAGCCAGATAATCACGCAACGCCATGGCACGTCCTTCGGACAAGCGCTTGTTAGCCGCCAATGTCCCTTCGGGAGAAGCATAACCTATTATATCCAACCGGTTCACTTTCACATTCGGATCCGACTTCAGTTCGTCTATCATCTTGCGGATTTTAGCCAGTTCCTGAGGATTGTTCATATATTCGGGACGGATATGTATCTTGTTCACTTCAAAATCGAGAAAACATTCCGCCTGTATATCCCGTTGCTTGATTTCTTCGGCCTTTGGCTGCAAATAAGCCAAATGAGGCGTTACGGCATAGGGCAGCAATACACGTTCCAATGTAACCTTATCTACCAAATGCTCTACCTTCATCAACTTGACCTCACCGCAACCGCACTCGTCACGCTGCACATCCAACCGCGCATTTTCCATCCACGGCTCGTAACGCACCACATATCTATATGGCAGAGTCCCGCTTTTCAGTTTGCTTCCCTTTTCTACCGTATATGGCTTGTCATAGTTCTTTTTCTCTTTTGCGCCCATCACCGCAATCCGGCGTTCATATGCCAGATACTCATCCCTCCCCTTAATAGATACTTTCGGAAGATTGAGCGTGCGTCCGGGAGCTACCAACCGGGGAATAAAGTCCACTCCACGGGCAGATTTCACTTTCACGTCCTTCAGGTCGAAATCAATGTCAACATGAAGAAAATCACCTTTTTGTTCCAGTAGCACCGGTTTCACGATGACAGTACCGTCATAAGAACGGGTCTGAGCCATAGCCGGAACAACATTCAGGCACAGGACAACCAACAGGCATACGGTGAAGTATATATTTCTTTTCATCATGATTCTACTATTTGATTACATAAATAAGTGATACACTTGCCTTGGTAGGCCCGAAATAATTCTTGCTTGTATCCTTTGATTTAGTACCACACGTTGCGCAAGGATATTTCTCATAGACGATATGCGCATACCCCAGTCCGACAGAGGCTTCAACGCTCCACCGCTTTTTCAGTATCCACGAATGTCCCACCGAGAATCCGGCGCCATACAAATGCCCCTGATAACGGTTCTTCTGCATATTCGTGCTGATAAACGACCAGTCGGGCCAACCGCCTACATTAAAATCGGCATAATGCCCGTGCAGTCCGATAAATGTCCGGTTGAAACGTTCGCAGAACCAGTAACGGACTTCCGGCTGAATCCCCCAGTGGCGCAGACGTTTACCGTCTTCCGGCTTCCAGGGATTATAGTTGACGGGGATATCCAGAGTCCATTTACGTGCCAGCCCTATCTCCAGTCCCAAGTTCAGGGTAGTGGTGGCATCATACAGAAGGTTGCTTTTAAGCGCGACTTTCTGGGCATGACTCTCAAGGACGAAACCTCCGGACATTAACAATATGAGTATAAGAACTTTCTTCATTTATAATATGGCTTTTACATTCATTGGGTTTTTCCCAATTGAGTAATATTGATTTTTATACGTTGCACACGATTATCCTCAGGCGTGCTATACGGAGTTATAGTAGCCAATGAAACACTGCCGGTTCTCGGCGAAGAATCTTCATTTGGCAGTATCTGGATGAAAATCTTTCCATCTTCTACAATGATATGGCCTGTATCTTCCCGGTCGACCATTGTAGACGGACGCAACTTAATCCAGTTCTTAGGATTGTCACCCTCTTCTTCCACCCTGCCTGTCAGGCAGAAATAATTCACTTCACTCACCGTCGGGTCTGTATTGCCGGTAGGCATAAATTTCAATACTGTCCCTTCCGGCGCTATCGCTTTCCTTTGTCTTATATGAACCTGTTTTTCCAAATTTCCAAGTTTTAATGTTATATATCCATTTTTTCTCATTACTCCGTCATCTCCCATAATGCCATCCTCATACCACATCAGCCAGTTCGTAATACGTACACCGATGGCAGTCGTACGTGGAGAGGAAATACCCGAACTTACTATCGGAATCTTTCCGTCGGCAGGACTCTCCAGTCTGAATGAACCGGGAGCTATTTCCGCAGAATTGTCAGTTATTGTCCTTGCGTCCGGAAATTCTACCGTACAATCCGTTATCAGGCTGAACGCCTCGTTGTAGATTGTAGTCACATTGGTATATGCCATAAAGACCGAATTACTCACTCCCAGAAAATAATCATTATTGGCGATAATCTCATAAGCATCACTCTCGTCTACCTGAATCCTGAAATCCAAAGCTGTATTTGACGCCTTCGATGCTTTGGCATCCTCCACCGTATCATATCCGGGCCCTTTGACTTTCGATATTGTAAATGTGTACTCACGGTTCCGCAATATGTCCATCAAATAACCATCCTTGTCAATGACAGCCATCTTGTAGTAATAATCTTTATTGGCATACGTCCCCTGAATAATCAGATATGTATTATTCCCTGTTGCCGATTCATAAAGGTACACCGGTTCGTCTTTCGTACTTTGCCCTCCGTCTGCCACAGCCGCGCCGGCTACAGGCGCCGAATACCCGGCATCATACTGATATTCCGTCAGGCCGGACGCGGTCGTGAGAGTGGTGACATCAAGATTGTGCAACCGCCCTTGCCGGGGTACATTGACTACGGCCGTAATCCCTTTCAACGTAAATTCAGGCGCAGTATTTACAAGTACCAACTTTGCTATGGCACGTGTCAGTCCCAATGGCGTCCCGTCACTATTCTCTATCTTTATGGAATTATCCACCCCGTCCACCGGAAGAAGATAACTCATCGGTAT
The DNA here is from genome assembly GCF_900130125.1 of Bacteroides congonensis. Taxonomy (GTDB): domain Bacteria; phylum Bacteroidota; class Bacteroidia; order Bacteroidales; family Bacteroidaceae; genus Bacteroides; species Bacteroides congonensis. The sequence continues at coordinate 160,517 of NZ_FQXY01000009.1, read as the reverse complement.
CGTATCAGCAGGGTTACTATAAGGAATAGCGCCGGCCGACGGGCTTGCCAACGGAGCAGTCATCATATCCCGACAGACATCCGACAATTTCGTTGTTCCGGCAATGATTTTCTCTTTTATCTTTGTGATATTGAATTCATACCCCGTCACGGCATCCCCATAATAGAACTTTTCCACAGGGTTGGCCAGAATCAAAAGCTGATATTTGCTGCCGTCAGTCTGCCTTGTCAACAATACATACCTCTTCCCGATAAGTTCAAAGGCCTGCACGGCTTCCACAAAAACGGCATCCGTCCCTTCTCCTCTGAACACGAACACCCAGGGATGCATGCCGACCGCATACTCGTTCCCTACCGCCCTTGTAGCAGGCAGGTTGTAGGATTTCGCCCGGGTAAATATCTCTATCCGCACTTTATCTTCCGGTATTTCCTCCTGTCCCGACGGAACCGAAATATCGGTTTCATGGACACAGGCCGATACCCCCAAAAGCAGGAACAGGCTGATTACTATATTTATATATACGAAAATTCTTCTCATTTCTTCTTCACACAACGAATTGAATAACCGAATTGGTGACCTGATGACATCGGGGTCGGAGTGGCATAACACAACTGTACTGCCCATATATTGCCATACCGGGCTCCTTTCTCTTCACCACTGCTCACGTCTGTCCATCCCGGAGCTACCGAGGAAGACCAATAATACCCCGTTTCGCTGGCAAACTCCAAACTGCCGTCCGAGTGCCATCTTCTTCCGGCTGCCGGAAAAAAGACAGAAGCTTTGGTATCGGGATTAAAAATCAATGTTCCAATATATGCCGCTTCCGTAGTATCGAGTGATACCCCTCTATATTGGCTGGTGGTTCCCGTGCCCCTTTCCAGTCCATTAATCATCGTCCTTTGCTGTATAGGCCGTCTGTCAAAATAGCCATCCGCATAGAATCCGTACATCACCTCTTCAAGAGGGGCAGCGTTATAAAATTCTGTTTTATACTCCGGATAAAACGGCATCTGGCTTGTTGTATAGTAACCATCCCCTCTCATCGGAGTGCGGAATATGGACATTCTCCAGTCCGACTGATAGATCTGATTACCATAACTGGGGTTACTGTTTACCACCATCCGGTCGGTCGGCCCGTCAGTCGGCCGGTAATATCCCTCAGGACATATTTCATATTCGTCCTCATATCCTTTTTCGGTATCCGTGCCTACCCAATACTTGTCCTCAGTCATAAATTTCATCGGCCAATAGGATGCTTCCCATTGAGTAGTATAGTTCTTATTAGTGGGATGATACGCATAGCGGGCTTCTTCGGCGTCTTTCATCGGCAGTCCCCAACGGAAATGCGCGCCTGCCTGAGTAGGGTATTCCACAAAGTCAACTTCATCCTGCAGATTACTATAATCAATCTTATACGCCTCCAGATCCGTTCCGGGATTTCTCCTGAACTCCTTGACAGTCAGGTTATACACAGAAAACTTGCTTCCATAATCCATGCCGGATGTACCGTCCCTCATAAGATAATCCGGCTCATCCCCCTGACGGATGAATAATTGAGTGTTAACAGGAGTATCCCCTTCATAATACACCAAATTCACCACACCATATTTCGGCTTACCCGTATCATTCTTACTTTTCAGCCCGATTCTGAAATAGATTCTTCCTCTTCCTGATACAGCAGTCCCATCTTCACCCTTCAACCCGTTGGGTACAACCGGATAATCTTCCGGATCTCCCGGATTATCAGTACCTACATGAGGGTCAAAGCTCGGACTGGTGCTCAGCACAATCCAATCCTGATACTCCGGCGGAACAGATACACTCCATCCCCACCAATAAGACCACCTTATACCACTAATTATCCTTTCCCCCACTTCATCATCTTTCCAGAAAGCCCCGATATAAGGAGTTGACCATAAATGCGCGGGGCCATTCTTATAAAACGGATACCTTGTACCCTCCTGTTTTACATGAACCTTGATTGTACGTTGCAATGCATTCGTGCCTTCATAATCTTCCGCAGCCATCAAGGTAAGCTCATAAGTTTCCTCACCTACCGTATTGGGCAAATCCAACAGGATGTCCATATACCCGGAACCTGTGCGCGGATTATATGAAATTCTTTCATCACCGTTCGGTTTCCATTCCTGACTGGACAAGGCATTGAACACATCATTGGTCAACGGAATCTCTCCGGTGCTTTTCACTTTTACATTTTCGAGCACCCGCACCACCGGCATATTCGACCAGAAAGAAATCCTCGCTCCATTAAAGTCCGTAATCCAGACTTCCGTATCCGACACATTCAGCATCCGGTTGCCCGAGATTTCCCATCCGTTTCCTGCCTTATCCCATTCCGATGCCTTGATATTTACTTCCAACGGCTCTTTGATAATCCCGTGGAAATCGAGCATAGTATTAACAGGAAGGCTGTAATTGACTGTCGGTTCAGGAGCAATCTTCAACTCGCAGGACGGACTGTAATTTTTTCCCATATTGACTGTGAAGACAACCGCTTTCTCTTTTTCATCGACCGAACTCAGTTCATTGGCCGGCAAAATAATCCGGGACACTTTTTTAGCCCACGCATTTCCTGTTGCAGGCGTCCCGTCAGAGAAATAGTTTCCGTCATCCTCGCGTGTAAACTTACGTATTTCCTCCCATTTTACTTTCGTTTCCTCACTATCCGCCACATAATTTGCCGTCAGAGGTACCCAATTAGGAATATTGCTGAATGTAACCCCTTCAAAAACTTCATCAAAATCATCTTCAGCTTCCAACAATACCTCTACTCGCACGGCCAACCGGTCAAGAGCCAGTTGCAGAATGGCAACCTCTGTGTTATCACTTAGTTTCGCACCTTTCCCGTCCGCCAACACCGTCACATCTTTTATTTCCTGAATCATCGGAATCAACTGGTCGGAAGAGAAGTAACTTGCCGGATAAGCGATATGATTCAAATCCGTGTAGACGGAAACGGCATTCAACTTATTTATAACAGGAATATTGGCAGGTTCATTGGCAAGGAACACGAAATCGTAATTGCCCACATCAATCTGATGACGTATGATGTCACCCTCCCATGCGCTGTATTTCTTGTTGGATTTGCATTCACCGGTCGCCTTGTCGAACGCCAGAATACGGAAATTACGAATGATGTAATCTTCCGAGCTTCCATAATCCGTCGATTTTTGAAGTCCTATCCCTCTTACCGAAATATATGTTCCTTCCACGTCACCAGTGTTGGTGAAAGTCTCATCAATGCAAGAAGAGAAAAACCATAAAATGCAAACTATACCTATATTTATCTTACCTATTTTCACAATCATCTAATAACCTTAAATTCGCGAGACTAAATTTTGTATCAATCTCATATTGCAAATTTCGGAATATTAAAGGAGATACAGAATTGTATTCATTTCTGTTACAGAGAATTGGAATCGGGAAATAAGGCTATTAATGTGATTTGCGCCCCGCGGGATTACGGAATATAAAATAAAAGGGCGGAATAAAAGGATTTTTTGCAGTATCCGCACGCTTTAAGAAATAACAGTTGCGAATATCAAAACAAACGAATAAGCAATGACTGATAATTTTTCATATCATATAGATACGATTCAGGCACAAATCAGACAAACATAAAGACGTATTTCGGGAGAAAAACGCTCCATATCTGGAATGATTTGTGCCTAAATGGTTAAATGTTGAAATCCTGTATATATATAGCTATCAGATTATAACACTTTACGCTCCGTTTCCGTAGGCGCCACCTCGTCAGGGATACTGAACTCACGGTTGGCAAAGAGGTCGGCAAGTCCTGAAATCTGTTTCAGGCGTAACAACTCGTCACGATCCATACCGATATTCTTCATAATCCACTGGTCGGACATGCCCGCCTTGTCGAGTTCCGCAACAATGTTGCACATCAATTCGATGTTATGCATCCCACGGGCACGGTTATGCCGGATCGTCGAACTCATACGGTTCGACAAATCCTTGTCTATCACCACAATCGGGAGCAGCCCGTTCTCGCGCTTGTAGATACGCTGTGAAGTTTTCAGTACCGTATAGCGGTGATAGCCGTCTACCAGGATATAACGGTCTTCATCCTTATTATAATAACATACACATGGCATCGTAAAGCCATCTTCCCAAATAGAAAGTTCGAGCAACTTCATTTCAGGCGGCGCAACGACATTCGGATTATAATCGTTCGCATATACTTTTTCTACCGGTACCGCCTTTACCTCGTAAACAGGGCTTTTATCTACACTCATGATACTATGATTCTATATTGTTCCATAATTTGACTTCTCTTACTCATCTCTTCCTTTGTCGGCGAGAATCCCATATACTTGCAGGCATGGTCATTCTTGATGATGCAGACGCACATCCGCTTGTAGGTAGGTATCTCCCTGAACTCGGGAATGTCAATATCATCCTGATATTCCATACGCACCGGCTTCTTCAGCGTCTTATAATTACTGTTGTCCATAACGATAATCGGCACTTTGGCATCAATCAATTTTTTGATGGTGGACTCACTCAGGCATCCGCCTTTCGTCCGCCAGAAGTTCACGCTCACCGACAGTTTGCGGAGATAATTCTTCCGTGCCCGTTCAGGCAGGGTGGACAACAGGAAGTACATGAACTCACGCCACGTATAGCCTTCGGGAAGTTTCACCGACTGCCATCCCATGGCATGCGTACCGCCATACATTCCGGTAAAGTTGACACCATTCACCCGTCCTATCATCTTGCCCCACGTATTGGGGTCGAGCACCCGGTAGAGCTGAAGGCTCTCCTGCGCCTCATTGATAAAGGGACTTGCCACACGCTGACGTTCCAGATTGACGCCCGCACGGTAATAAAGGTCATACAACGTATTATAATCCCATTGGAATTTTCCGTTGGCCGTCCATACGTCCGTCGTTTTCCAGTCGTAGATAGGATAAGCGTTATAAATGTCATTCCCTACTTTCGACGTCCATTTATACTTGTGATACATCTGGAACTTACGGCTCATATAGATACAGCGCCATCGGTTGAAACTCTCCTGGGTGCGGATACCGATCAGGCAACAAGTACGCACCGCATCTTTTTTATTATGTATCCATTGCGCGAAACGCATCTGGAATTCATAATCCCACATCGATGTGTTATAAAAAGGAAAATCATCTTTGGTCATCGCCTTTTTAGGCATGGAGCGCACCCATAGCTTCTTCTTGCTGTCCTCCCAGGGACGCCAGAATGACTGGTACATGGACGTACATGTGGCCACGCGGAAAGGAACACAAACGCGATATACGTCCAGAATGTCCTTATTCGCCTCCAGTATCCGGTCTACATAGTCAATGGTCATCTTATATTGAATCTCGTAATCCATATGAAAGACCCCGAGACGTATCTTCAGGTTATTCTTGCGGATATAGTCGATACACATACTCAGGAGTACCCCGCTGTCCTTTCCCCCTGAGAAAGACACATAGATATTATCAAATTCGTTAAATATAACTTTCAGTCGTTCTTGTGCTAATTCATATACATTCTTCGTTCCCGCTATTTTCTTTTTCCCCATATATCATCTATACATTTTAACATACCGTGTCCATTTCTTGTCCAGGGATGTAAATTCAAACTTCTCGAATATCTCTTTGTCTTGTATCAGTGTGATTGAATTGAGCAACCAGCTTTCCGGTTCGAATTCCGCTGTGACGGCAGGCAACAGAAGAGACAGTATTTCCTCCCGTTCGGCGCCTTCCGCCTTCACATAATAATTATTGATTACAGCTTTCTTCCGGTTCTTCTGCTCCACCGGAATGAATCCCACCACTTCCCTTTCTCTCAGCGCAATGAACCACACATACTCTTCGCTTGTTTTGAAAGGGTAATTATTATTGGCGCGTATTACTTCAGGATCCATAACCATCGGTGCCAAAAGCCGATACAAGTGTTTGTCTTTTCCTTTTAATTGTATTATCTGTATCATATCATTCAAAAATGGACATACAAAAATAAGGAAAAAATATCAATATAGTCACTTCTGTTCCTAAAACATTTGTTTTTCATGTTATTATCATTATATTCAATATTTTTAATGTCACGCATTTACCATTCCTCTTTCGCGTTTGAAGTAGGCCAGCACGGTGGCAAAACTGAGGTATTTCTGCCCGGGAGAGTGCGACCGGCTCCTGAATTTATAACGGGAGCATATAACCTCACATGCCAGTTTATATTTAAAAGTCTGATGCAAGCGGCGATGCAGATAATCGAACATCCGGGAGAAACAAGCAAAAGCGTCCCTCACTTTATCGTAGGCAATCTCCCGTGCTTCACGATTTGCCTTCTCCAGATGTTCCATCTCGCTTTGAAGGTATTCCAATTGCGTTACCTCTTCTTCCGTGTTTTGTATTGTGCGCTTCATTTGTTCCAATTTCTCGTTTTGGTGAATGAGTTGTTCCCGTTTTAATTGTAAACGTTCCTTTACTGTTTTTGATTCTTTCAAAATTATAAGTTTTAGTTATACATACATACTTCTACTTCGCTGCCAGTCAATCGGCGACAAGGTCATATAAAATCTATTTACGTATGCAAATATAGAGAAGATTGTTTAAATAATTAGATTTTCTTTTAAAAATATTCATACTAACCGCACTTTTAAATTACCGGCATCAAAAACTCGGTTTTTCCCTACAGCGCAATAAGGCTTACTTTTGCGGAGAATTAAAGATTGCGGACAATGATACGCGAAGAAAAGACGATGCCAGGCGAGGGAAAAATATAATGTATTTTAATACATTCTTTCTTTACTATATATATTAAGGGACGAAAAGGGGGCCGAAGTGAATTTACAGCAGCAACGCTCTCCCCCTTCAACAGGGCATTTGAGAGAAAATGGAAGTGGTCGGTTCAGGCGGTTCAAAAAAAACGTGCCAAACGGGCGGGACACTGTCATATAACATTCATAAATAATATAAATTATGAGCAAACCAACAGCAGAAATGCTAAAAAAGGGATATCTCCTCTTCCCTAAAGTATTATTCGAGGAGCAGATGAAGGCGACCAAAGGCGCAACGGGAAGTTTCGATGCCTTTATCCTGGTATTGACCCATGTCAATTACAGCACCACGACGTGTTGCATACACAATCACACGTTCGAGTGCCATCGCGGCGAATCCGTGATGTCGCTCACTCATTGGGCGAAATTGTTCGGATGGAAACGCAGCCGTACACGGTATTTCTTCAATAAGATGTACGAAGAGGGTATTATCGAGAGATTAAGCAACCCGTATATCACTCACATACGTATTCCCGATTACGATATGTTAGTCGGACAGAAACGCCGGGAGAATGCCCGCGAAGAAGCGGACGGGATGACTTTTGAGGCATTTTGGGAGAAGTATCATGAGGTGACCCGCACACCCAAGCGCAATATCGGGCGCGCGCGCCGTGAATGGAAGAAACTGTCCGCCCGCGAACGGAGTCTCAGCCTGAAGAATATTGATGAATATTATGACAACCTGAAAGATACGAAGTACTGTATGCAGGCAAGCACGTATCTGTCGGACAAGGCGTTCATGAATGAATATGATTATTAAGAAAAGAAAATGAGTGAAATTTTAAACCCGCAGGATGCCGAGCTCGAGGAAGTCGTACTCGGCGCCTGCCTGCTGGAAAGCAAAGCTATCACACTGGTTGCCGACATATTGCGACCGGAAGTATTTTACAATGAGGTAAACCGTGAGATTTATTCCGCCTTGCAGAGCATGTATCGTGCCGGAAAGGCAATAGACATCATTACCGCCAAAGAGGAACTGGCGCAACGCGGCAAACTTGAGTTCGTAGGCGGGGCTTACACAATAGTACGCGTCAGCTCCCGTGTAGTGTCCAGTGCCCATCTGGAATACCATGCCCGGATACTGAAACAGAAATATATCCGCCGTGAAGCGATTCTGGGATTCCACAAACTCCTGGCACTGGCGGCTGATGAATCAACCGACATAGATGATACGTTGGCAGACACCCATGCCCTGCTCGACCGGTTGGAGAAAGAATGCGGCAATGCCGAACATCTCCGTTCCATGGTGCAGCTTATGGAAGATACCGTCAGGCAGATAGAAGTCCGCATTGCTTCCAACAAGAATGGCGTCACGGGGATACCGACCGGATTTGCCGACCTCGACAGTCTGACGTGCGGCTGGCAGAACGGTGACGAGATAGTTTTCGCCGCCCGTCCCTCGGTAGGCAAAACGGCCGTCGCCCTGCACATGGCACGCGCCGCCGCCCTTGCCGGATACCATATCGCCGTATATAGCCTGGAGATGCAAGGTGAACGACTGGGCGACCGCTGGTTACTGGCTGCCGCTCCGAGGGTCAATCCCGCACATCTCCGCAGCGGACAGCTTACTCCCGACGAGGTACAGCAGATACACGAAGCATCCATAGAGTTGTCACGCCTGCCCATCCACATTGACGATAATCCGTCAGTGAGCATGGATTATGTACGCTCTTCCGCAAAACTGCTGCACAGCAAAGGGCAATGCGACGCCGTCATCATCGACTACCTGCAACTGTGTGACATGAAAAGTGACCAGAACAACCGCAACCGTGAGCAAGAAGTAGCCCAGGCAAGCCGTAAAGCCAAGATGGTGGCAAAAGAGCTGAATATCCCCGTGATACTTCTCAGCCAGTTGAACCGCAACGTGGAAGGGCGTCCCGACAATCGTCCCAGCCTGAGCGACCTACGCGAAAGTGGAGCTATCGAACAGGACGCGGACTTGGTGCTGATGCTTTCGCGCCCCGCCCTTTCCGGCCGTGAGACTGACCGCAAGAGTTCATATCCCACCGAAGGACTAGGCGTGATAGATGTTGTCAAACACCGCAACGGAACGACTAAGGAGCTTTACTTCAGACATGATCCGAGCATGACAAAACTGGAAGACTACGTACCCGGAATAGAGTGGATGAAAAAGAATACAACCGCCTGATTGTTCCCAACCAAGCGGTCGTTTTCATGCAAACGACCGTATATTTACAGCAAAACGACCGCTCCTTTCTATCAAAAAGAGCGGCCGTTTCCACATAAAGGAGCGGTCATTCCGCATCCATATGCTCATGCATGAGGAGATAGCCGTCCGGCTCTCCCAGATAACGGACGATAAGGCGGACTTCCCGTGCACTGAACATCTTCAGTTTCGGATGAAAATCTCCCGCCGTCAATTCTTCCATCAAAGGCATACAGTTACGCATCCAGCGGCGAAGTTTCGCAACGGATACGGGGTTACTCAAATTCGGGAAATACATCCTCGCCAATTCTATCTTATCATAGCATCTCACGCAAAATCTGACTTCTTCCATTTTAACCGGATTGTTTTGTTATTAATGCTATAAAGGTAGTCTTTTCTCCGTATATCAGCAAGCATTCAGTCAAAAATAATAACCATCGTCCAGTGTCGTTCACTGGCGTTCACTCCCCTTTTCCGATGTGGTATCTTTGCAGTGTAATCGATTACAGGAATATGTTTTTCAAGTAGTAAGTTTCAAGTATTCATTATTAATTAAAAAAGAAAGAAGTATGGCACAGAAGTATGTAGTGGTGGAGCGCAGAAATCCGTTGAAACCACAAGAACCTGCTAAGTTTTACGCGATGGCACGTAGTAACCGCAAGGTGGATACGGACGAGATTATCAGTCGTATCTCAGAGCGCTCTTCCTTTTCCATCGGTGAGCTGAAGGGTTGTATCACTGAGTTTTTGTTGGAAATGAAGAATCAGTTGGCGTTGGGTAATATTGTTCTCTTGGGTGATATGGGAAGTTTCCGTATAACGATTGCCACCAGTAACGCAACCGAAACGGCGGAGAAGTTCAAGGCTGCCACTTGCATCAAGATATCGCGTGTCCGTTTCCATCCGGGAGCTATGCTTACGGATATGTGCAAGGCGATGAAGTACACCTTAATCAAACCGGGGAAAGAGGAAGACGCCGGTGGTGATACCGAAATTCCTGATCCGAATCCGGACGACGGCAACGATGGCGAAACGCCGGATCCGGCCGCATAACGGCAACCGGTCAGTCTCATTCTTTATTCATCACGTATCATTATTCACTATCTAAAATAAAAAAATCATGAAAAAGTCAATCTGGAAACAAATCCTGCAAGTTATTATCACAGTAGCCACTTCTATCGTATCCGCCCTGGGAGTAACCTCTTGTATGGCTCAAATTTAAGCATACGGAAATCGACAGTATCATTATGAAAGAGCTGAAAGAGTTTTCATTGAAGGAAGAATATGTCCCGCGCAGCATTCAGTATATCGTCGTGCATTGCAGTGCTACACGGGTAACTATTCCCTTCACAGAGGAGCAATTGCTCCAATGCCACCTGAAACGGGGGTTCAAATGTATCGGGTATCATTTTTATGTGACAAAGGATGGGGTGCTCCACCACACCCGCCCGATGAGTGAGATCGGAGCTCATGCGCTGGGATTCAACTTACATAGTTTGGCCATCTGCTATGAAGGCGGACTGGATGAATCGGGAAAGCCTGCCGACACAAGGACTCCTTTACAAAAAGAGACGCTCCGGCGGGTATTGGGCGAATTGAAAGGGCTTTATCCCGAAGCGCGGATTGTAGGGCATTATCAGTTGAGCGCGGATGTCCACAAGGCTTGTCCTTGCTTTGACGCGAGAAAAGAGTATTCACAAATCTAGCCGGACATCCTAGTTACAAAAGGCGGGGGAACAGCATACGTTGTCTCCCGCCTTTTTACATTTTACTGATAACCAAGTGGAAAACTCCAAAGAAAAAGTATCAAGGCAGGAAGAAGCGTCAGACGCAATTCTTTCGGGCAAATAAAAAAATGCGACCAAATATTTTGCTAAAATTTGGTCTAATATTCCTTTTTATTAATTAAAAAGGAAACTGTTTACTAGACGTTTATTGTATTTCAGTCTCTTTTCTATATATTTGCGCCCGCATTTAGCATTTCTATAAACTACCTTATTCAAAAAAACAGCTAGATAAAATAGAACCGATGGATAAAATAAACGCAGTAATTACAGGAGTTGGCGGATATGTACCCGATTATATCTTGACTAATGATGAGATTTCCAAAATGGTTGATACCACCGACGATTGGATTATGGGACGCATCGGAATCAAGGAAAGGCATATCCTGAAAGAAGAAGGACTCGGCACTTCATATATAGCGCGCAAAGCGGTGAAGCAATTGATTCAACGCACGCAAACGAATCCGGATGATATTGACCTGATTATTGTCGCTACTACTACGCCTGACTACCGCTTTCCTTCGACTGCTTCTCTTCTATGTGACAGGCTGGGATTGAGAAATGCTTTCGCTTTTGATATGCAGGCCGTGTGCAGCGGTTTCCTGTATGCGTTGGAGACGGGGGCGAATTTCATCCGTTCGGGAAATTATAAGAAAGTGGTGGTCGTAGGGGCTGAAAAGATGTCGTCCATCATCAATTATACGGATCGGGCCACTTGCCCGATTTTTGGTGACGGCGGGGCGGCTGTCATGTTAGAGCCTACCACTGAGGATTTGGGTATCATGGATGCCGTGCTGAGAACAGACGGCAAAGGCTTGCCGTTCTTGCATATAAAAGCCGGTGGTTCGGTATGCGCCCCTTCTTATTATACATTGGATAATCAAATGCATTATATCTATCAGGAAGGACGTACCGTATTCAAGTATGCGGTAGCCAATATGTCTGACGCCTGCGAAGCCGTAATCGAAAGAAACCATTTGAACAAGGAAGATATCGACTGGGTGATTCCCCATCAAGCCAACCAACGAATCATCACTGCCGTGACCCAACGTCTGGAAATACCATCAGAAAAAGTAATGGTTAATATCGAGCGTTACGGTAACACAAGTGCCGGGACACTCCCGCTTTGCATGTGGGATTTCGAGGACAAATTCAAAAAGGGAGACAATGTGATCCTTACGGCGTTCGGAGCAGGGTTTGCCTGGGGAGCTATTTATTTGAAGTGGGGATATGACGGTAAGAAGGAATAAAAAAACAGGACTGTTCAGTTATAAAAGAAACCGCCTGATTCACTATGAGTCAGGCGGTTTCTTGTTTTTATTTCCTTTAAGAAGCGGTGCGTACGGGACTCGAACCCGTGACCCCATGCGTGACAGGCATGTATTCTAACCAACTGAACTAACGCACCAGAATTTCTTTTTAATCGCATCTCTCTCGATTGCGGTTGCAAAGGTAGATATTTTTTTGAAACCTGCAATAGCTTTCGTATCTTTTTTCTGAAAAAGTGGTTTTATTAAGAATTATCGTGTACATTTGCAGCTATTACATAAAATAGAAAATAGAATGAAAAATACACCAATTGAGCGACATCTGATTGATGAAACCATCAATGAGTTTCAAATTGTCGATTTTTCCAAAGCTACCATCCGGGAAGTAAAAGCTATTGCTTCTAAAGCGGAAGCAGCATCGGGAGTTGAATTTATCAAGATGGAAATGGGTGTTCCGGGACTTCCGCCGTCCGCCGTAGGTGTAAAAGCGGAAATTGAGGCATTGCAGAAGGGTATCGCCAGTTTATATCCTGACATTAACGGGTTGCCGGAACTAAAAAAGGAGGCTTCCAACTTTATCAAGGCATTTATTAATGTAGACTTGAGTCCGGAAGGATGTGTACCCGTGACAGGTTCCATGCAGGGAACATTCGCTTCTTTCCTCACTTGCAGCCAATGCGATGAAAAGAAAGATACGATTCTGTTTATCGATCCGGGATTTCCGGTGCAGAAGCAGCAGTTGGTAGTGATGGGGCAAAAATATGAGACGTTTGACGTATACGACTATCGGGGCGAAAAACTGAGAGAGAAACTGGAAAGTTACCTGAAAAAAGGAAATATATCGGCGATTATCTATTCAAATCCGAATAATCCCAGTTGGATTTGCCTGAAAGATGAAGAATTGAGAATCATCGGTGAGTTGGCTACACAGTATGATGTCATCGTTCTGGAAGATTTGGCATACTTCGCGATGGATTTCCGCCAGAATTTGAGCAAGCCGTATCAAGCACCGTTCCAACCGTCGGTTGCCCATTATACCGATAATTATGTATTGCTGATTTCAGGTTCAAAGGCATTCAGTTATGCCGGACAGCGTATCGGTGTGAGCTGTATTTCAGACAAGCTGTATCATCGGAGTTATCCGGGGCTGACCAAGCGTTATGGCGGCGGTACATTCGGTACTGTTTTCATTCACCGCGTGCTTTATGCGCTTTCTTCCGGTACAAGCCATTCCGCACAGTTCGCCATGGCCGCCATGCTGAAAGCTGCCAATGAGGGACAATACAATTTCCTCGACGAAGTGAAGATATATGGTGAAAGAGCGAAAAAGCTAAAAGAGATTTTCCTTCGTCACGGATTCCATCTGGTATATGACAACGATTTGGGCGACCCCATTGCGGACGGATTTTATTTTACCATCGGGTATCCGGGGATGACCAGCGGTGAATTGGCTAAGGAATTAATGTATTATGGTGTAAGCGCCATCTCGTTAGTTACCACAGGAAGCCATCAGGAAGGTCTGCGTGCATGTACCTCTTTTATTAAAGACCATCAATACGCGCAGCTTGACGAAAGGATGAAACTATTTGCGGAAAATCATCCGGCAGGCTAATCGTTTGGCAGAAGATATTCATAAAAGCTACACTTAAAATGAAAAAAAACGGAAAGAACGATTGTTATTCCGTTTTTTTTATTACTTTAGTGGCATGAATATAGACCTTGATATATTTAAGATTCAATCGAATAATGTGCTTCCGTCAAGAGGAAAGATTTTAATATCCGAACCTTTTTTACGTGACGCGACATTCGGCAGGTCTGTGATATTACTGGTCGATCATACGGAAGAAGGAAGTATGGGACTGATTATCAACAAGCAATTGCCGCTTCTACTCAATGATATTATCATGGAATTCAAGTATCTCGATGAGATACCTTTATATAAAGGTGGGCCTGTCGCCACTGATACATTGTTTTATCTCCATACATTAGCGGAAATTCCCGGTTCTATTTCTATCAGCAAAGGTCTTTATCTGAATGGAGACTTTGACGCAATAAAGAAATACATATTGCAGGGGAATAAAATAAGTGAATGTATCCGCTTTTTTCTGGGGTATTCCGGTTGGGAAAACGAACAGTTGCACAATGAGATTAAAGAGAACACATGGCTGGTTTCCGAGGAAGGGAAATCTTACCTGATGAAGGATAACACCAAAGACATGTGGCGGGAAGCACTGGAGAAGTTAGGCAGCAAGTATGAAACGTGGTCACGTTTCCCGCAAGTGCCTACTCTCAACTGATTGCTTCATTTCTTATTTCTTAGGATTCAAACACTGAAGGAGTGCCGCGTCTTTATAGCGACCCTCTACTTGCAGCCAGTTCTTTAATAATCCGCATTGGATGAAGCCACAAGAGGTGAACAGCTTCATGCAGACTTCGTTGTCTACTGCCACGTGTGCGTAAAGCTGATTGAAAGACAGGAAATCAAACGCATACTCACAAAGTAATTTCAATGCATCGGCGGCATATCCTTGTCCGCGGTAGTCTTTATGAATGGCAATTCCCACTTCTCCGCGTGAATGGAGAGGGACAAAATCCGTAATATCAATCGTGCCAAGTATACGATGGTCGGACTTGCCGGCAATCATCAGGCGCAACTGCTTGTCCGCAAACACATCACATTGCGAACCCTCGATATACTGGCGCAGCACGTAGCGGGAATAAGGAACTGTAAAGTTACTGATGTCCCACATGGAAGGGTCATTTTCCATCTCGTACATAATATCCATATCTTCCGGTTCTACCGCACGAAGATAGACACGGTCGTTCATCAAGAAAGATTGTCTCATTCGTCTTTTTCTTTGGTGATGTGAAGTTCGCTACGCAGTTTTTTCTCGCCCGGCAGACAGAAAAGGGAAGCTGTCAGCCCAATGAGCATACAAAGGTTGCCCGTGCTGCTCAACGTCAGGTAATAGCACAGGAGATTTACGACGACGGCAATTTCAAGTATTCCCAACCGGACGATGCTCATCTGCACATAACGTTTCAGCGCAAGGGTAATGGTCATGTGGTCTATCTTCTTTTTCAGTACAAGGCTGAATAGTTTCAGGGAAAGAGGTATGCACAAGGCCGTCAGCAGGATACCGGCCGTTTCAAAGTAATAAGTAGCCTGCACGTTCCCTTCAAGGATTCCTACAGGAATAAGTTCAAACTCTCCTGCCCCAAGCAGAAACGCAGGGAGCACCCAAAAGAGAACATAACTGATATTCAAGTTTCTGACAGCGCGTTTTATCTGTTCTTCCATGTTCGTTCTTAATTCTAAAGTTTTAAATTCTAATGTTCTTAATTCTAAAGTTTATTTGATTATATAGTTCCGGTGAAAACGGTACGGTTCACGATGCTGCGTCCCAAAGTCACCTCATCGGCATATTCCAGTTCGTCGCCAACGGATATACCGCGCGCGATTACACTCAGTTTGACTCCCAGTTTATCCAGTTTGCGGTAGATATAAAAGTTCGTGGTATCCCCTTCCATGGTAGTGCTCAAGGCTAGGATTACTTCCTTGATGCCCCCTTCGGATACCCGTTGTACGAGACTCTCTATTTGCAGGTCGCTCGGCCCTACCCCATCCATCGGAGAAATGACGCCGCCCAGGACATGATACAGCCCCCTGTATTGCTGGGTTGCTTCTACCGCCATCACGTCACGGATATTTTCCACGACACAAACAGTAGACGCGTCCCGTTGCGGATTCGCGCAAATCTGGCAAGTTTCGGTATCGGATATATTATGGCAGACTTTGCAATATTTCACCTCACGTTTCAGGGTGATGATGGAACTTCCGAACGCTTCCACGGTAGCCGTGTCCTGGCGGAGCAGATGCAGGACAAGCCGCATAGCCGTCTTACGCCCGATGCCCGGAAGTTTTGAAAATTCGCCGACTGCCTTTTCAAGCAGTACGGAAGGATATTGTTGGTTCATAGATAATAATTGCTATTCTATCGATATTTTGGCGCAAAGATACAGATTATTGTTTTAATACCTGCAAAAAATACTACCTTTGCAGCCGTTATGATGATACTTATTACTATTATAGGTTACTTTGCGGTATTATTATTAATAGCCCGTATCACCGGACGCAAAGGCGGTTCGAACGCAGCATTCTTCAAGGGAGAGAACAAATCGCCCTGGTATGTAGTCTCTTTCGGAATGATCGGCGCTTCCATTTCCGGAGTTACTTTCGTCTCTGTGCCGGGCATGGTACGCGGGATGGATATGACTTACATGCAAACGGTATCCGGATTCTTTTTCGGATATATGGTAGTGGCGCATGTGCTGCTTCCTTTATATTATAAGCTCAATCTGACAAGCATATACGGCTATCTCGGCACACGCATCGGAACACGAGCCTATCGCACGGGTTCTTTTTTCTTTCTATTATCGCGTATGCTGGGAACGGCCGCAAAGCTCTATCTGGTCTGCCTGATTCTCCATACTTATGTATTTCAAGAGATGCATGTTCCTTTCTGGGCGATTGCCGTCGGTTCGGTGGCACTGGTATGGATATACACTCATAAAAGCGGAATAAAAACCATTGTATGGACAGATACCTTGCAGACTTTCTGCTTGATTGCCGCGCTGATTTTCATCATTTATTTCACAATTCAGAAATTGGACTTGAATTTCAGCGGTATTGTCCGGACTATTCAGAGCAGTGAATACAGCCGGATTTTCGTACTCGATGACTGGGTATCCCGGCAAAACTTCTTCAAGCAATTCTTTAGTGGCATCTTTATCGTGATTGTGATGACGGGACTTGACCAGGACATGATGCAGAAGAATCTTTCCTGCCGCAACCTGCGCGAAGCGCAAAAGAATATGTATTGTTACGGATTCTCATTCATCCCGCTGAACTTTCTTTTCCTGTGTCTGGGAATCCTGCTGATAACACTGGCCGGACAGATGCACCTGGAACTACCTGCCATGAACGATGATATTCTGCCGATGTTCGCTACACAAGGTTATTTGGGACAATCCGTCCTGATACTCTTTACAATCGGAATCATTGCGGCTGCTTTCAGCAATTCGGACTCCGCCCTGACAGCCATGACGACAAGCGTATGCGTCGATTTGCTCGACACTGAAAAGGATACCGAAGAAGTAGCCCGCCGTAAAAGGAACAAGGTGCATTTATCGCTTTCGATTCTACTTGCTTTCTTCATTTGTCTGGTCGAAATGCTGAATAATAAAAGTGTAATTGATGCTATCTACATCATCGCTTCCTATACATACGGGCCGCTGCTCGGAATGTTTGCTTTCGGACTGTTTACCCGCAGGCAGACCAACGACCGCCGGGTGCCTTTCATAGCCATCGCCTCTCCCTTGCTCTGCTATGCCCTGGACTGGTGGATAGCCAAAGAAACCGGATATAAATTCGGTTATGAATTGCTAATATTAAATGGAACACTTACCTTTGCAGGATTAATAATAATGTCTCGAAAAGAGAAAACGCTGAAAGTACCATGAAAACAAGTACTCCAGCGTTTATAATAAATAATGGTAGAGTTTATTATAAACGACGCGATAGTTTATTATAAACGATGAACGAGTTTATTATAAATAATAGAACGAAGAAATAAATGACAAGAATATGGAAATATCAAGTGCAGAATTTGTGATTAGTAACACGGACGTGAAGAAATGTCCGGCAGGTATTTTCCCCGAATATGCCTTTATCGGCCGTTCCAACGTGGGCAAGTCCAGCCTTATCAATATGCTGACCAACCGTAAGGGGTTGGCTATGACTTCCGCCACACCGGGAAAGACGATGCTTATCAATCACTTTCTGATTAATAAGAACTGGTATATTGTCGACCTTCCGGGATATGGCTATGCCCGACGCGGCCAGAAAGGCAAAGATCAGATACGTACCATCATCGAAGACTACATTCTGGAACGGGAGCAGATGACAAACCTGTTTGTCCTGATAGACAGCCGTCTCGAACCGCAAAAGATAGACCTGGAATTTATGGAATGGCTGGGCGAAAACGGTATTCCTTTCGCCATCATCTTCACCAAGGCGGACAAGCTCAAGGGCGGACGCCTGAAAATGAATATCAATTCATATCTGCGCGAATTAAGAAAGCAATGGGAAGAACTCCCGCCTTATTTCATTTCTTCTTCGGAAGACCGTACAGGACGTAAAGAAATACTTGACTACATAGAAAACATAAACAAGAGTATCAATCAATGAAAAAGAGAATGAAAATGAAAAAGATTTTTTTATCACTTGCCTTTATGGCAGCATTCATGCTGACGGCTACTGACAGCCACGCGCAATCATGGGCGGACTTGTTGAACAAGGACAACATTTCAAAAGTGGTGAACGCCATTACCGGCAATACAGCGTCTATCGACATGACCGGAACATGGAGTTATCAAGGTTCAGCCGTCGAGTTCGAATCGGACAACCTGTTGATGAAAGCGGGCGGAGCTGCCGCAGCTACCATGGCGGAAAACAAACTGAACGAACAGTTGAGCAAAATCGGTATCAAGGAAGGCCAGATGAGCTTTACCTTTAATGCCGACAGTACTTTCACCAGTACCGTAGGAAAAAAGAAACTGAATGGTACTTACTCCTACAATGCTTCTACCAAACAGGTAGACTTGAAATACCTGAAATTGCTGAACCTGCACGCAAAAGTGAATTGCACTTCCAACTCACTGGAACTACTGTTCAACTCGGACAAGTTGCTGAAACTGATGGCTTTTATCGGCAGCAAGAGCAACAGCACCGCACTGAAAACAGTCAGTTCACTGGCCGACAACTATGACGGAATGATGTTGGGATTCCAACTCACCAAATAGCAAAAACGGAGCGTTTAATACTATTTCGCACTCCATAGAGTATATTTTAGGGGAAAAAGCATTACCTTTGGCACTTGTAATCAATAAAGAGAAGGAAAAATGAAAAAGATACTTTTTTTAATGACCTTATTAGTTATGGGTGTAAGTTTTGCATTTGCGCAAACAAATGCGGACATCAAGTTTGACAAGACAACTCACGATTTCGGTAAGTTTTCAGAAAACAGTCCGGTGGTCAGTTGCACGTTTACCTTCACTAATATAGGTGATGCTCCTTTGGTAATTCACCAGGCAGTAGCTTCTTGCGGATGTACCGTACCCGAATATACGAAAGAACCGATCATGCCGGGCAAAAAAGGCACAATCAAGGTGACTTATAACGGAACGGGTAAATATCCAGGACACTTCAAGAAGTCAATCACCCTGCGTACCAATGCCAAAACTGAGATGGTAAGATTGTATATCGAGGGCGATATGGAAGCAAAAGACGCAAAGTAGGAAAAAATAGACTATTACATAAAGGAGAATCTTTCGGTTCTCCTTTTTTTTTGTTTACTTTGAGGACGGAAATGTAAATTGACACATTAGCAAATTATAAAACTATGAAACAAGAAGAAGACAAATTCACCGGGCTACCCGAGAATGCGTTCAGAGAGTTGAAACCGGGGGAAGTATACAACCCGTTGATGAGTCCCTCGAAAAATTATCCGGAAGTTAATTTCTGGTCAGTAGCATGGGGTATCGCCATGGCAATCCTTTTCTCCGCCGCCGCAGCCTATCTGGGCTTGAAGGTGGGGCAAGTATTTGAAGCTGCTATTCCGATTGCGATTATCGCGGTAGGTGTATCAGGGGCAGCCAAGAGGAAAAATGCGTTGGGAGAAAATGTAATCATCCAGTCTATCGGAGCTTGCTCGGGAGTGATTGTGGCGGGAGCTATCTTTACCCTGCCCGCTCTTTATATCCTTCAGGCCAAATATCCCGAAATGACGGTTACTTTCATGCAGGTGTTCATCAGCTCTCTGCTGGGTGGCGTATTGGGTATCCTGTTCCTGATTCCTTTCCGGAAATATTTCGTCAGTGATATGCATGGCCAATATCCTTTCCCGGAAGCAACGGCTACCACACAGGTGCTGATTTCCGGCGAGAAAGGCGGTAGTCAGGCCAAACCGTTGTTGATGGCGGGTATGATTGGTGGATTATATGACTTTGTCGTAGCTACATTCGGCTGGTGGAACGAGAATTTCACGACGCGTGTATGCAGTGCCGGAGAGATGTTGGCAGAAAAGGCCAAACTGGTATTTAAAGTGAATACGGGTGCTGCCGTGCTGGGTTTGGGATATATCGTCGGACTGAAATATGCTTCTATCATTTGTGCCGGTTCACTGGCTGTATGGTGGATTATCATTCCGGGAATGTCCGCTATCTGGGGAGACAGTGTGCTGAATGCATGGAATCCCGAAATCACGTCTACCGTAGGAATGATGAGCCCGGAAGAGATTTTCAAATATTACGCGAAGAGTATCGGTATCGGCGGTATCGCCATGGCGGGTGTGATTGGTATCATCCGTTCCTGGGGTATTATTAAAAGTGCTGTCGGACTGGCTGCCAAGGAAATGGGTGGCAAGGGTAATGTGGAAAAGAGCATTATGCGTACACAGCGTGACCTTTCAATGAAAATTATCGCCATAGGTTCTATCATTACACTGATATTGATTGTATTGTTCTTCTACTTTGACGTAATGCAGGGTAACTTGTTGCATACATTGGTAGCGATTGTCCTGGTGGCAGGTATTTCATTCCTGTTCACCACAGTAGCTGCCAACGCGATTGCTATCGTAGGGACGAATCCTGTATCGGGAATGACGTTGATGACACTGATTCTGGCTTCTGTAGTAATGGTGGCTGTCGGTCTGAAAGGCCCTTCGGGAATGGTTGCCGCATTGGTGATGGGTGGTGTAGTATGTACCGCACTTTCAATGGCGGGTGGTTTCATCACTGACTTGAAAATCGGTTATTGGTTGGGAAGCACTCCTGCCAAACAGGAAACATGGAAGTTCCTGGGAACTATCGTATCGGCTGCAACCGTAGGCGGTGTGATGATTATCCTCAACAAGACATACGGATTTACGAGCGGCGCACTGGCTGCTCCGCAGGCAAACGCGATGGCAGCCGTTATCGAACCGTTGATGAGTGGTGTAGGTGCGCCCTGGTTGCTATATGGTATCGGTGCTGTGTTAGCTATTATTCTCACTCTTTGTAAAATTCCTGCATTAGCTTTTGCATTGGGTATGTTTATTCCTTTGGAACTGAATGTGCCGTTGGTAGTGGGTGGAGCTGTCAATTGGTTTGTGACCACTCGTAGCAAAGATGCAACATTGAATACGGAAAGAGGAGAAAAAGGAACATTGCTGGCTTCCGGTTTCATTGCCGGTGGTGCATTGATGGGGGTTATCAGTGCCGCTATGCGTTTCGGCGGAGTCAATCTGGTGAATGAAGCATGGCTGAACAATACCTGGTCGGAAGTGTTAGCATTAGGAGCATATGCGCTGCTGATTCTTTACTTTATCAAGGCTTCAATGAAAGTTAAATAAAATAGTATGAGGAGACTTTTATCCGTCATAGTATCGCTTGTCAGTGTAATGACCTTTGCACAGAAACAGTCTGCGGAGCTTGCTCCGCAGGACTCCGGCGATATGCTGCGAATCGGAAAGTCTTATCTGGGGACAAAATATGTAGCCAATACTTTAGACCGGGATGGAGAGGAAGAACTGGTCATCCGGACGGATGCGGTGGATTGTCTCACGTTCGTGGAATATACGTTGGCACAGGCCATCAGTCCTTCCTTTACAGAAAATCTGCAAAAGATACGGTATCGTGACGGTATCATCGACGGTTATCCTTCGCGATTGCATTATACGTCCGACTGGATTGAAAATGGTGTCCGCAATGGTTGCCTTACAGATGTCACTGCCGGGAACAGTACGTCTACAATGAAATTGTCCCTTTCATACATGTCCACCCATCCCAAACAATACAAGAAATTGGCTGATTCGCCGGAAAATGTGTTACGGATGGCTGAATATGAGAAAGCATTATCAGGAAAAACAGTACATTGGCTGCCGAAAAGCAAATTGCCGGAAAACGGATTGCCGTGGATTATGGATGGAGATATTATTGCTATCACAACAAAGTTGCCCGGACTGGACATTGCTCACGTAGGAATAGCGGAATATAAACGGGAAAAGTTACATCTGCTGCACGCTTCTTCTACATTAGGGAAAGTGGTTGTCAGCGATACGCCTCTCCGCCACATGCTTGACAACAATAAATCGTGGACAGGCATCCGTGTCGTCCGGATGTCGCACATTAAAAACAACTGATTATGAAACGAGTAAAACATTTCCTTTTTATTTTGTGCTTATTTCCTGTCTTAGCGGGAGCACAAAAAAGGGCAGGCGTTGACCTATTGGCATCAATTCCAAGTGCCTATTTTCTGGAACTTACCCCAGATGCTCAATCGGCGGGTATGGCAGGTACAGGATTGGCTATCACTGACAACGGAAGTACAGCAATCTTTCATAACGCTTCTGCTCTTGCATTCTCTATGGAAACAATGGGTGCAAGTTATTCATACGCCGACATTAATAAAGATTATGCGTTGCACAGCGCATCTCTCTTTTATAAGATCGGAAGAGAAGGGAAACACGGCTTTATGGTAGGATTCCGCCACTTCAAAGACCCGAAACAGGAATTAGACGGGGGGCTTAATACCGGTTTTCGTCCCTACATATGGGATTTAGAAGCCGGATATTTTAGAAATGTAGCAAAAAACCTGTCCCTCTCCTTAACTCTCAGATATTTGCAATCCAAATCCTGGCAAAGTGCAGACAGTGAGAATTCTGTTTGTCTGGATTTTGGGGCTACATACCACCGCAATATGGCTCTTTTGGACGAAATGGCATCATGGAGCATCGGTTTCCAGGCTGCTAATATAGGGAAAAAGTTGGACGGATATAAACTTCCCGCCAAGTTAGGATTAGGGGGAGCAATCGACCTGCCATTCAGCATGGAGAACCGTTTGCAGGTAGCACTTGACTTCAACTATCTGCTTCCTTCCGAAATCCGCCATTTGCAGGCAGGTATAGGAGCGGAATATAACTTCCTGAAATACGGAGTAGTCCGTGCCGGATATCATTTCGGAGACAAAGACAAAGGCGTAGGCAACTACGGCACTCTAGGCTGTGGAATCAACTTCTGGCCTATACGTGCCGATTTCTCTTACGCACTGGCAGATAAGGATTGCTTTATGCACCGAACCTGGCAGTTGGGAGTCGGAATAGTATTCTAAGCTCTTCTTCGAGGCGTCGCTTCACTTCGTCCATCGGCACATCGTGCTTCAGTTCCTGACGAAGTGAAGTGACGCCTTTGTCTATAAACCCGCAAGGATGGATATAGCTGAAATATCGTAAATCCGTATTTACATTCAAAGCCAGTCCGTGCATGGTGACATAGTGGCTGCTCCTCACTCCTATCGCACATATCTTACGGGCACGGGGGCTATCGCCTTCCAACCATACGCCCGTTGCTTTCTCCAGTCGTCCCGCTTCAATGCCATAAGATGCGCAGACACGTATCACTGCTTCTTCCAACAGATGGACGTATTCTTTCAGTCCTAACCCGAATTCTTCAAGATTCAGTATCGGATAGCACACTAATTGCCCCGGGCCGTGATAAGTGATGTCTCCTCCCCTGTCTATGTGGTAAAGGGTCGCATCAATCGCTTTCAACTGTTCGTCACTCAGCAACATATTATTTTCTTTCCCGCTACGTCCCAAAGTATAGACGTGGGGATGCTCGCACATAATAATACGGTTCTCATAGGCTTCATCCTGTGCTTTTGCACGGACAACGCCGTCAAACCATTCCGTCTGCCGTTGCCAGGCTTCGGCATACGGTATCAAATTCCAATCGACAAAAACTGTTTTCATAAAAACAAAGGTAAGAAATAAAAAGAAAATGTGTACATTTGTTGGCCGAATATAACAAACACAACTATGAAAATGGACTTTCCACAGGTAGACTTGCCTACCGAAGTATTAGCATGGACGAATGTCACGGAAGATATTCTGAACATTTATAAGCAATCCTGCCGACTGCAGGCATGTATTGTAGCTATTTGCACCGAAGGCTCGATGAAAGCTTCCATCAACCTGCTTGATTATGAAATACGCCCCAATGACCTGATCACATTATTGCCGGGAACCATCATCCAGTTCCGGGAGAAGACAGAAAAAGTATGTCTCTGTTTTGCCGGATTCTCCGCCCATTGTGCCGGACGAATCAATCTGATGAAAAGTATCGGAAATGCTTATCCTAAACTTATCGAACAACCGGTAGTTCCGCTTAATGAGGAAGTAGCCAGTTATCTGAAGGATTACTTCGCCCTGCTATCACGAGCCAGTTGCAATGAGAACTTTGATATGGATCCTGAACTGGTAGAATTGGCGCTTCAGACTATCCTGACAAGCATACGGCTGATATATCATAATTATCCGGGAGAGAGCAACAGCTCAAACCGTAAAAAGGAAATATGTCGGGAACTGATTCAATCTATCACCGAGAATTACAGAAACGAACGCCGTGCGCAGTTCTATGCGGATAAGTTGGGGGTATCTCTCCAACATCTGAGCACTACGGTGAGACAAGTGACAGGGAAAAGTGTATTGGATACGATTGCTTATATCGTTATCATGGATGCCAAAGCTAAATTGAAGGGTACGAATATGACTATCCAGGAAATTGCTTATTCGCTGAATTTCCCCAGTGCTTCTTTCTTCGGCAAATATTTCAGACGATATGTGGGAATGACGCCATTGGAATTCAGAAACGGGTAATAATATTTTCAGGCACGGATTACACGGAATACGCGGTTGCTTTGTACAACCATATTTCAGAAAACCGTGAAAACCGTGAAATCCGCGTAATCCGTGCCTGATTAAAACAGAATTATTTATTTTGAACCATCGCCAATTACAATCTCCTTTTTCCCAAACTCAGTGAATTAAGCACTACACTCACACTGGAGAAAGCCATAGCGGCACTTGCCAGCATCGGGTTCAATAACAAACCATTCAATGGGAACAGGATTCCGGCAGCGATAGGAATACCTATCAGATTATAAATAAATGCCCAAAAGAGGTTCTGATGAATCAGTTTGACTGTCTGCTTCGATAACTGGAAGGCTTTGGGAAGCAAGAGCAGGTCGGATGTCATTAAAGTAACCATGGCAACGTCCATGGCAATATCCGTGCCTTTTCCCATAGCAATGCTGACGTCAGCCAATGCCAAGGCTTGCGAGTCATTGATTCCGTCACCTACCATAGCGACTTTCTTTCCCTGCAATTGCAGTTCGCGTACAAAGTCGGCCTTATCGTCCGGCAGTGCGTCGGCAACGAAACGTTCGATTCCCAAACGGGAAGCGACAGCCAGGGCCGTCCGTTGTCCGTCGCCGGTCAACATACAGATGTCGATACCCTGACGTTTCAACTCTTTCACCGCTTCGGCAGAGGTCGCCTTTATCGGGTCGGAGACGGCAATGATAGCCAATAGTTCGTTCTCACGACCAAAATAGATGATGCCATTACCATCCGATTCGTAACGAACCAACATATCAGCCATTACATCACTCATCGTAGCGCTGAAATCCCTTAAAAGTTTATGGCTTCCTACCCAGTACACTTGTCCCTGATAGGAAACTTTGATACCTTTTCCTGTGATACTTTCAAAGCTATCCAATTTGGCGGGAGTTATCTTTTCCTCGTCCTGAAGCGCAGCGACGATAGCACCTGCGAGAGGATGTTCCGATTTCATTTCCGCAGCGAGGAGTACATCTTTATAATGTGGTTCCTGTGATTGCGCCCATAGCCATCCGGTAGCTGTGGGATGTCCTTCGGTCAGCGTTCCGGTTTTATCCAGTATTACGACATCGACCTTGCGCATTTGTTCCAAAGCGACGGCGTCCTTAATCAGTATATGCTGATTGGCCGCCTTACCGATTCCCACCATCAATGCGGTTGGCGTGGCAAGCCCTAAAGCACACGGACAAGCAATCACGAGAACAGACACAGCGGACAGAACTCCATAAGATATATATTCGCTGCCGCCAATGGTAATCCACAGGATAAATGTCAGGATGGCTATACCAAGCACGACAGGTACAAAAATACCGGTTATACGGTCAACGATACGCTGTACAGGCGCTTTACTGCCTTGTGCTTCCTGTACCATATGGATGATACGCGCCAATACCGTCTCACTGCCGACCTGTGCCGCGCTGATAATGAACGAACCGCGCTGATTGATAGTTCCCGCCAATACTTTATCGCCTTTCTTCTTTTCTACCGGAATAGGCTCACCGCTTATCATACTTTCGTCGACATATGAATCGCCTTCGGAAAGTTTACCGTCTACAGGTATCTGCTCTCCCGGACGAACGACTACCAAATCACCGACTTGCAGTTGCTCGATCAGAATCTCCTCTTCTACTCCGTTGCGCAGCACACGGGCTACTTTAGGTTGCATCCCCATCAGTTTGCGGATAGCGGTGGATGTATTTCCTTTCGCACGTTCTTCCATCAGTTTTCCGGTCAGTACGAAGGCGATAATCACCGCAGAAGCTTCATAATAGACGTGCGGTTCCAATCCACGGGCATACCAGAATTCAGGAAAGAAAGTATTAAACAGGCTGAACAGAAACGCAATGGAAGTACTCAGTGCAACCAAAGTATCCATATTGCTCCGCCCCATCTTCGCCTGTTTCCACGCTCCGGTAAAGAAGCCACCGCCGAAAAAGACCATGACAGGGATAGCAAGTACCAACTGAATCTCGTTAGAGTATGGCATATGCATCAATATCATGGAAAATACCAGTAATGGTACTACCAAAATCCATGCACCAATCACTTTCCGTTTCAAGCGAACGTAGCGTTTATGCTGCTCTTCTTCCTGACGTTCCTCTTTATGGGCTTCTTCTACAATCAGGTCGTAACCTGCCGAAAGCACCGCCGCACGGATTTCTCCGGGAGTCAGTTTGTCTTTCTCGTAAGAAATAGTCAGCATATTGGTGGCAAAATTAACGGAAGCCTCCATGACTCCCGGCAATTTTCTTACTGTTTTTTCTACATTATTAGCACAACCCGCACAATGCATATTGAGCACGGGAAATGCCTTTTTTACCATATTACCCATATATATTATTATTTTTCAGTCTTTCCCTGCACCTTTGATAAAGAACAGGGAAAGACCATTATTTACTTATAGAAACAAGCCAATACGGGTATTTGTTCAATTACTTCTTATCCGCTTTCTTATCGTCCTTCTTCGTTTCTTTCACAAATTCGGCTTCATAATTGAACTTCTTGAATCCCGCTTGCAAGTTCTTTACATTTGTCTTTTCAGCATCGTATGTGATAGTGACAGTCCGGTCTTTCACGACAGTGGAAACATCTTTCAGACCTTTCTCAAAACGCATGTTGTCCTTCACTTTCTTTTCACAGTTTTCGCAGTGCATCTGAGTCACTTTGAATACTACTACACGAATATCTTTCGCCATTACGGCAGCTACACTCAAAAGAGCCACCACGCAAGTGGCCATCCATCTTTTTGTTCTCATTTTTCTTATCAGTTTAAATGTAAGTTATTCTTTTTATTCACTGTTTCTAGCCAAGTTGAAACGCAGTCCGATATACGCCTTCGCACCGTGCATCGGCCCCCATATCATGGTAGAGTCAAAGTTATCTCCCCAAGGATTGGCTGCGTCGATAATCGGGTTCTTCTGCTTGAAGTTTGTCAGGTTCTCGCCGCCTACGTAGATAGACCAGCGACGGAAATAACGGGTTACTTGCAGGCTAAGTTGCTCAAAGCTGCCATAACGGCGATTCCATGACAGTTGCCCGTCTCCAAGTTCGTAAGGGGAAGGCATTCTGCCGCCGCCATTCAATTGCAACGTTGCGTCAAATTGCCATATTCCCAGTGGAGTTTGGTAAGAGGCAGTCAGCAGACCTTTGTATTTACTGGTCAGAGGTCTTTCCATCCGCTCGCCTTTGTAGGTGGTTTGCGCATCCGTCAGTCGGTAGGCACCCGTCAAGGTGAATCCCTTGAAGAACGGATAGCTTGCTTCTACCTGGAATACGTGCGAATATGAACGACCGTCCAAATTATAGAAAGATACTCCGTGGGGATTGCTATCCATATCTACTACGACTTGTTTCAAGAAGTCCGTATAATAGTACTCAGCGTTTATATTCAATGTTTTACCGAATATCGGGATGTAGGTAGACACACTTGCGCCATAATTCCATGCTTCTTCCATGTCCAGATTCTTCGCAATCTCCACTTTACGGCTACTGGAGAGCAGATAGTTATTTTCTGCCAGTACATGATTCGTCCGGTAGCCTTTTCCGGCAGAGAGACGGAAGTTTACATACTCATTCGGATTGTATTTGAGGTGCGCACGGGGAGTTACAAAGAATCCATGCTCGTTGCTATAATCCCCGCGAAGACCTGCCATCAGCATCCATTGGTCATTCAGATTCAAAGTGTACTGCACGTAAGCTCCAGGAACAGCTTCTTTCTCAAAGGCTTTGAGAGGAGTGTTATCCGCGTTGTTTTCCAAACGGTAGTGTTGGTCGTAAGCATCATAATTGAAACTTAATCCTGCGGAGAAACTGTTCTGTTTATTGAACTCCGTTTCGAACATCAATGAAGCGTAGACATTGGTTTGGTCTACGTTATAGAGTTTCAGTCCGTAATTGGCATCCTGATTATGTAAACTGGCAGAGAGAATCAAAGCCAGGTTGGTATTCTTCTCCTTATTAAATATATAGGCGTTCTTGGTGAAGAATTCATAGCGTTCGGTATCAATGTTCACTTTATAAGGGTTGTCGAAATGCATTCCGCCATGATTGGCTTGTCCGCTGGTACGTGTTTCGGAAAGGGCTTTGATGCCTGCCTGAAAGACATAATGATCGCCCATATACGCCCACCGGTTCCACACATTATATTGCTCCACCTGCGGAATATCTACAAATCCGTCGTCATTACCATCGTGAGCTTTCGTCTCGTTTTCATAATGTGCCAGCAGAGAAGTGCTCCAACGTTTGGAGATTTTCAGCGTGGCATCCGCATTGGCTTCATAACGATTGGTAGTGCTTGCGAAAAGATTGGCAGACACCCAGTCGGCTTCCGGCAATTGGGGTTTCTTGAACTCGACATTAATCTGTCCCGTAATGGCTTCATAACCGTTTTTTACGGAAGAAGTTCCTTTGGATACCTGTATGCTCTGCATCCATGGGCCGGGGACATAGCCCAAACCATAAGGAGCAGCAGCCCCGCGATAGTTCGGAATATTTTCCGTCAGCATTTGTACATAAGTACCGGAAAGTCCCAACAATTTGATTTGCTTGGCTCCCGTTGCCGCATCGGAATAACTCACATCAACCGAAGGATTCGTCACGAAACTTTCTCCCAGGTTACAACAAGCGGCTCTGCTCAACTCGGCACTGCTTATCATATCTTCATTCATCACGCTGCTACGCAGTTTCATTGTTCCCAGTCTTCGACTGACTACATTTACTTCATTCAGTTCCACTCCATCACGAAGCACAATATCCAGTTTCTGATTCTTACCGTTCACATGAACCGTATCGTTCTGAAAACCGATAAAACTGACTATCAACATATGGCTTTTTGAAGGTTTGGCGATAGAAAAACTTCCATCTTCCTTAGTAGTCACGCCTTGTCCCGTATTCATCCAAAATACGTTTGCTCCCGGAATAACCTCTCCGGTACTATCTTTTACCGTTCCGTGTACTTGCGCATGCATATTGCCGGCAAACAACAGGAACAGTCCTATTATCATATATTTCATTCTTTCTAAACTTTCTTTCGAGATACAAAATTAATTCATTTCTCATGCAACTTGGTTGCATTCAATTACACCTCACTTTCCTGCTTTAAATGCAGCAGAAAGCAAAGTCCCTAAAAAGAAAGATTTAGTGGCTAAATAATATAGGTGGAATATAGTGCCAGCTTCTGTCGGGAACAGAGAGGTGGCGGCGAAGTAATGGTAGTATATTCTACCGGTTTATCGAAATACGTAGAAGTCAGCAGATAGCAGAACTGTGCACAGAAAAGGTCGATCGCCTGAACTGAAACATTGAGTTCAGTAGTATGTTTCATCAAGTCCAGCTTATAGATAGTAGCCGTACAACCTTTTGCTTTGCAATCCTTTTTTGAGTCGCAAGTATGTGTTTTCTTACATTTCGGACAGCCTGTGTCACAACAGCTTTGCACCGTTTCGCAACGGGCACAGCAATAGTGCATAATAGATACTCCCGCTCCCGAATAAATAATCAAGAGTGAAAGAACCAATGCTGTTATGTAAGCTAACCTTTTCATATCAAGGGACAAAGATAATAATAAAATCAAATTAAATGCATATTTTTGCAAAAAAGAAGAAGAATGTCACATATGTTACAATCTATAAGTTATCTCATCCCTATCTTTGCAAAAAAAGATAGATTATGGAACAGTTACATGCACATGAAGTCCTTCACATGATGGAAGGAAATAGCTACTCGGAATCATCATTGCGAGCAGCAATCATCAAAAGGTTTGGTGAACAGCAACATTTCTACACTTGCTCGGCAGAAGATATGGATGTGGATACCCTTATAGAGTTCCTTAAGATGAAAGGGAAATTCATGCCTGCTGAAGATGGATTTACGGTAGATATAACAAAGGTTTGCAATCACTGATTCTTTTTTCTACCATTTTAAAAAGGAGAAGCTATGTACTTATTGTTTAGCATACATAAGTACATAGCTTTTTTCTTTAATCAGACCGACAATATCCGATATGCCTGTCTAAAGAAAAATAGCTGAATATTTTTCTGTTTTTATTAGTCCGATTCATGAATTTCATCTATATTTGTCAATAGTGAATGAGACAGTAAATGTGTAATTTATAGAAAAAACGAGTATGAAAAAACAATATGTCAGCCTGCTTGCTATTATACTTTCGGTAAGCGGCTTTTTGTTTTCTTGTCATGACAAGATGAACAAAAATACAGGCGCGTTACAATTCGATAGTATTCAGGTGAATGAGACGGCACACCTGTTCAACGATACAGCCAAACCGGCTTGTAATATTATTATCAATTTCGCCTATCCCGTCAAGTCATCGGATGATATGCTGAAAGACAGTTTGAATGCTTATTTCATTTCCGCCTGTTTCGGTGATAAGTACATCGGGGAAAAGCCGGAAGAAGTGATAAAACAATATACTGAAAATTATATCAGTGAATATCGCCGCGACCTGGAGCCGATGTACACAGAGGATGAAAAAGACAAGGAAGACGAAGCTTCCATCGGTGCCTGGTATTCTTATTATAAGGGTATCGAAAGCCACGTGCAATTGTATGAGAAAGACTTGCTTGTATATCGTATCGACTATAATGAATACACCGGCGGTGCACACGGCATCTATATGACAACTTATCTGAATATGGATCTTACTCTGATGCGCCCGCTTCGTCTTGATGATATCTTCGTCGGAGATTACAAAGACTCATTGACCGACCTGCTCTGGAACCAGCTCATGGCCGATAACAAAGTGACGACCCACGAAGCTTTGGAAGACATGGGATATGCTTCAACCGGTGACATTACCCCGACCGAGAATTTCTATCTAAGCAAAGAAGGTGTCACCTTCTACTATAATGTATATGATATTACCCCTTATTCCATGGGCCCCGTAAAGGTGACAATTCCATTCCCTATGATGGAACACCTTCTCGGCAGCAACCCGATTTTGGAAGAGCTGAAAGATTAAACTTCATAAAAGAACAAAACCCAATGAATATCCTGTTGTTACTACGCCAATAGTAATTATGAAGGATATTCATTTACTATAATTTATAATCCGTAATTTGTAATTAATAAAAGTGGAAATCATACAGAAATACTTCCCTGAGCTGACAGAAGAGCAACGCAAACAATTTGCGGCTCTATATGACCTCTATATCGATTGGAATTCGAAAATCAACGTTATTTCACGCAAGGACATCGAGAATTTGTATGAGCACCATGTGCTCCATTCGTTAGGCATTGCCAAAGTAATCCAGTTCCGTCCCGGAACCAGCGTCATGGACTTGGGTACGGGCGGCGGTTTCCCCGGCATTCCATTGGCTATATTATTTCCTGAAACAAAGTTTCATCTCGTGGACAGCATCGGCAAGAAAGTACGTGTAGCGACAGAGATAGCCAATGCCATCGGACTGAAGAATGTCACTTTCCGCCATGCCCGTGCGGAAGAGGAAAAACGTACATTCGACTTTGTTGTCAGCCGTGCCGTGATGCCTTTGACGGATTTGGTCAAGATTATCAAAAAGAATATTTCTTCCAAACAGCAGAACGCGTTGCCCAACGGGCTAATCTGTCTCAAAGGCGGCGAGCTGGAGCATGAGACAATGCCGTTCAAGCATAAAACAATGATTCACAGCTTGAGCGATAACTTTGAAGAAGAATTCTTTGAAACTAAAAAAGTGGTATATGTTCCGATTTAAAGACTATTAGTTCCGAATAAGATTTAATCATAGAAAAGAACCATGAAAATAAAAAGGTTTGAATTTAATATGTTTCCCGTAAATTGCTACGTATTATGGGACGAAACAAAAGAAGCAGTCGTCATTGATCCGGGCTGTTTCTATGAAGAAGAGAAACAAGCACTGAAGAAGTTCATTCTTACGAACGGACTCACCGTGAAGCATCTTCTGAATACTCACTTACATTTGGATCACATCTTCGGAAATCCTTTCATGCTGAAAGAATTCGGTCTGTCGGCAGAAGCCAACAAAGCTGACGAATACTGGATTGACGAAGCGCCGAAACAAAGCCGGATGTTTGGTTTCCAGTTGCAGGAAGCACCTGTCCCGTTAGGGAAATATCTGCATGATGGTGATATCATCACTTTCGGACACACCCAACTGGAAGCAATCCATGTACCCGGACACTCGCCCGGTAGCCTGGTGTATTATTGCAAAGAAGACAACTGTATGTTCTCCGGCGATGTCCTGTTCCAAGGCAGTATCGGCCGCGCCGACCTTACAGGTGGCAACTTCGACGAACTGATAGAGCATATTTGCAGCCGTCTTTTCGTCCTTCCTAACGAGACAGTCGTTTATCCGGGACATGGCGCTCCCACGACCATCGGAATGGAAAAAGCAGAGAATCCATTTTTCAGATAACACATAAAAATCCCTCATAATATGAAAACCGATTTGTTAGCTAGCCGTCACATCGGCATCAATGAACAAGACACAACCGTGATGCTCCGCAAAATCGGAGTAGAATCACTGGATGAACTTATTGACAAAACAATTCCTGCCAATATCCGGCTGAAAGAACCGTTGGCATTGACGAGCCCATTGACGGAATACGAATTTGGAAAACACATTGCCGCATTGGCAAGCAAAAACAAACTGTACACCACCTATATCGGACTGGGTTGGTATAATACAATCACGCCCGCCGTTATCCAACGGAATGTATTCGAGAATCCGGTGTGGTACACTTCTTACACTCCTTATCAGGCGGAAGTGTCTCAAGGACGCCTGGAAGCATTGATGAATTTCCAGACAGCCGTGTGTGACCTCACCGCCATGCCGCTTGCCAACTGTTCATTGCTGGACGAGGGAACTGCCGCTGCCGAAGCTGTCAGCATGATGTATGCCCTGCGCTCCCGTGCCCAACAGAAATCGGGTGCAAACGTTGTCTTTGTAGACGAAAACATTTTCCCGCAAACACTGGCTGTCATGACTACACGTGCCGTGCCGCAAGGTATCGAACTGCGCGTAGGTAAATATAAAGATTTCGAATCTTCACCGGAAGTATTCGCCTGCATCCTGCAATATCCAAATTCCAACGGAAGTGTAGAAGATTATGCCGCATTTACAGAAAAAGCACATGCGGCTGATTGCAAAGTGGCTGTTGCCGCCGATATTCTAAGTCTCGCCTTGCTGACTCCTCCGGGAGAATGGGGAGCGGATATCGTATTCGGAACAACTCAACGCCTGGGCACACCGATGTTCTATGGTGGCCCGTCCGCTGCTTACTTCGCCACACGGGATGAATACAAACGGAATATGCCGGGACGTATCATCGGATGGTCGAAAGATAAATACGGCAAGCTCTGTTACCGGATGGCTTTGCAGACACGCGAGCAGCATATCAAGCGCGAAAAAGCGACATCGAATATCTGCACGGCTCAAGCCCTGCTCGCCACAATGGCAGGTTTCTATGCTGTCTATCACGGCCAGGAAGGTATTTCAACCATTGCTTCACGCATCCACAGCATCACAGTTTTTCTTGACAAGCAACTGAAGAAATTCGGATATACGCAAGTCAACGCACAATATTTCGATACATTGCGTTTTGAACTGCCCGAACACGTTTCGGCACAGCAGATTCGTACGATTGCACTTAGCAAAGAAGTAAATCTACGTTATTATGAGAATGGGAATGTAGGTTTCAGCATTGACGAAACTACTGATATCGCAGCCGCTAACGTGCTGCTTTCCATCTTTGCCATTGCCGCCGGAAAAGATTATCAGAAAGTAGAGGATATTCCCGAAAAAAGCAATATCGACAAGGCGTTGAAGCGTACGTCTCCTTTCCTTACTCACGAAGTATTCAGCAAGTATCACACGGAAACGGAAATGATGCGCTATATCAAGCGTTTGGATCGCAAGGATATTTCATTGGCTCAATCTATGATTTCCCTTGGTTCTTGTACAATGAAGTTGAATGCCGCTTCGGAGATGTTGCCTTTGAGCTGTTCCGGATTTATGGGTATGCATCCGTTAGTTCCCGAAGATCAGGCAGAGGGATATCGTGAATTAATAAAGAATTTAAGTGAAGACTTGAAGATTATCACCGGCTTCGCAGGAGTCAGTTTACAGCCGAATTCGGGTGCTGCCGGAGAATATACCGGTCTTCGCGTGATTCGCGCTTATCTTGAAAGTATCGGTCAGGGACATCGTAACAAAGTTCTGATTCCGGCATCGGCTCACGGAACGAATCCCGCATCGGCTATCCAGGCAGGATTTACGACCGTCACTTGTGCCTGCGACGAGTTGGGAAATGTGGATATGGACGACTTGCGTGCCAAAGCTGAAGAGAATAAGGATGAATTAGCCGCATTAATGATTACCTATCCTTCCACTCACGGTATTTTTGAAACGGAGATAAAGGAGATTTGTGAAATAATTCATGCCTGTGGCGCACAAGTATATATGGATGGCGCCAATATGAATGCACAAGTAGGATTGACCAATCCGGGATTCATCGGTGCGGATGTCTGCCATCTGAATCTTCATAAGACCTTCGCTTCCCCTCACGGTGGCGGTGGCCCGGGAGTAGGCCCTATCTGTGTGGCGGAACACTTGGTGCCCTTCCTGCCCGGACATGGCATCTTCGGCAATTCACAGAATCAGGTTTCTTCCGCCCCGTTCGGCAGCGCAGGTATTCTGCCTATCACATATGGATATATCCGGATGATGGGTACGGAAGGTTTGACACAGGCAACTAAAATTGCCATTCTGAATGCCAATTACCTGGCTGCTTGCCTGAAGGACACTTATGGTGTCGTCTATCGCGGAGCAAATGGCTTTGTAGGACACGAAATGATTTTGGAATGTCGCAAAGTACACGAAGAAACCGGTATTTCGGAGAATGATATTGCAAAGCGTCTGATGGACTACGGTTATCATGCTCCTACCCTATCTTTCCCTGTTCACGGTACACTGATGATTGAACCGACGGAAAGCGAGAGCCTTGCCGAACTGGATAACTTTATAGATGTCATGCTGAATATCTGGAAAGAAATCCAGGAAGTGAAGAACGGCGAAGCGGACAAGAATGACAATGTATTGATTAATGCCCCTCATCCCGAATATGAAGTGGTTAATGACCGTTGGGAACATTCATACACACGTGAAAAGGCAGCTTATCCGATAGCAAGTGTACGTGACAATAAATTCTGGGTAAACGTAGCACGTGTAGATAATACCTTGGGTGACCGCAAACTGTTGCCGACCCGATATGGAACATTCGATTGATTATGTGTCTCTGAGGTAACTTGGAGAACATGACGTTTCATAAAATATAAAGCGGCGTTTTAGGAGTCCTAAAGCGCCGCTTTAAATGTTGTAAAGCACCGCTTTATGAATCGTAAAGCGTTGCCTCAAAATAATAAGTCGGCTGATATTCTCTATTTGACAATCGTCACCGTACCCGCCTTCACTTTTTTCTCTTTCATCGGAATCTTTGGGTCAGCATATCCCAAAGCTACGCAACCATACACCTTATGATTTTCCGGTACTCCAAGTGAAGTAATAAATTCGCGGACTTCAGGATCATCACACGTTGTACCTAACTGATTAATCCAACAAGAACCGATTCCCAAAGACTGGGCGGCAAGGAACATATTCTCGATTGCACAGGCACAATCCATACCTGCCCACCATTGGGTGGGTTCATTAGATACAATCACCAAAGCCGGAGCATGATAATAACAACAATAAGTCTTGCTATGACCACGTTCCTGCAAACGGGTATCATCACTTTTTGCGAAAGCTCCCTTAATACGTTCGTTCAGTTCCGCCAGTTTGTCGGTATTCTGAATAGCCGTGAAATGACAGGTTTCCAAATGCATTCCACTCGGAGCATAAGTCGCCGCTTCCAAAATCGCCTGCAAATCTTCTTCTGAAACTTGTTGATTCGTATAGGCCCGTACACTACGACGTGCTTTGATGTTTTCTAAAATCTCATTTGTTTTCATACTATGTTTTGAGCTTATCTTGTTTAGAACCTATCTTTTAACCAGACCAATCTTCGCATTCAGCTTGAAATAATATACTCCGTTCTCCCTTTCCAGGAATCCGTATTTATCCTTATCCAAAGAACCTTTCTCCAGCCGGGTATTCAGGAACAAGAAGTCTTCCATCACTTGTTTCTCCGATTTATGATAACAGAGTACATTGCCGTTGCCATCCACCAATAGTATACCTTCTACTGCCGAATCCTGTCCGTTATAGATTTTCGCAGGACGCATACCCAATGCCAGTGCCATCAAGAACTGCTTCATCTTAAATTCATAGAACTTATGCTTGTTTATCAGTTCATCTTTAATCTTCAACGGGTTTATCTGTTTGATAATCTCCGTCAGTTCACTGATACGGGATATACCATCCAGATGCATGATGCGCACCATTTCCGTCAAGACTCGCGGGAAATGCAAGTCAATCATCAACAGATTGCTACGGAATACACGGTCGGCCACATCCGAATATTTGAGTACACCACCCAAACGTTCAATCATCATCATTCGCTCGGCTACCTCATTAGGAGATTCAGGCAAAGCATTAATCTTGTTCACTGTCGGAGTGGCAAATTTAATTCCACTCTGTTCCAACTTAAGATTCGCGGCACGTCCCCCATCCAACAACGGATTCATTGCACTCAATCGGGAACGGACATTAAATCCTCTCAACGGTGCTTCCGGATGCCAAAAAGCGACAGAGAAGTCTGTACGGTCTTCCGTCTTTGCTTCCAAATCGTAGATACCCGCTTCGTCCAAAAACTCTTCCACTCCGTCCGGTGAGGTAACGTCATTCTCCGAAGAAGATTTAACGGCCTGTAATATCAATTCGGCCACAATGCCGAAATCCTCGCGAGGCATGGACTTAATCCCTGTTTCTCCTTCGATGCGAATCGTTTCTTCTTCAATATAATACCGGCGTGTTCCGTCATGTTCTTCCCGTTGAATCATTGCCACAGGCCAGGAAATCTCTCCTGCTTTCGCCTCTGCCGTACCTAATACAACCTTCCCGTCCGCCAACAGGCGGAAGAAAGTATATAGTTCACACCACTCTTTTTTAGTTGCTTCAAATGCCATATATCTTGTTCTTCTTTATTTTACTAATGATGTTTTATAAATGCATTGCTTTTATTGACTGATAACCCGTGGCAACTCCATAGACGAAATAAAAGGGGGAACTACATAAGTCACCTCTTCCAATGGCGGCAATTTTCCCACTTGTGCAAAGAGCGGATTACGTATCCATTCTTTGGGGGTAACCACGATAAAACGCCCTGTCCAGCAGCCATCAAAATAAGAGGGATTACCCGTTTGTTTCTTTATGGGATAGCAGATATTCTCACCT
This sequence comes from Bacteroides congonensis, assembly GCF_900130125.1. Taxonomy (GTDB): domain Bacteria; phylum Bacteroidota; class Bacteroidia; order Bacteroidales; family Bacteroidaceae; genus Bacteroides; species Bacteroides congonensis. Next base: position 122,318 of record NZ_FQXY01000009.1, on the reverse strand, counting down.
TTACTCCGCATCTCCGGCGAACGGCCGGGGTCATTCACCCACACATGTTTATCATCAATGCCGCGAAGTACCATCCAATGTCCTCTCGGCCCGGGACGCAAGCCACGAACTGCACCTGTATATCTTACATTCACCAACACAGGAATACCACGGTCGATATAATCTTTCAATATCCGGTAATCTTTCTTTTGGAAATGCTCGGCACTTACCATATTTTCGTAATAACGCGCCAGTGAATCTATCTCGAAAGAATAATAACCACCCTGCCCTATCGAAGTACGCCGACGGAAAGGAGCACGCTTTTTCAGGAAGTAGTTCCGCTGATATTCTACCAGTTTCTTTTCCGCATCTTGAGCCGACCGTTGTTTGTCGGTCGTCATCCCTTTAAAATAGTCGAATACCATCAAAGAGGAAGCCAGGGAACAATGCGAATAAGGACACCCCGTGATTTTCTGCGAATACCAGGGAACGGGAATATTATTAGGAGCTGACTTCTGCGCTTCCTGAGGCTTCTGCGTCTCCTGAATCTTCCGAGTCTCTTGAGTCGTTCGAGTCTCCTGAATCATTTGAGTCTCCTGTGCACAAACAACCCGAGCACTCCCCCATGCAAGGAAACTCAAAAGCAGAATATAAAATATGCAGTATTTCTTTCTCATTCAAATTCAATCTAATCGACCTGTTCCAACTATCACTACTTTCTACACGTCAGTTCTCTTCATCATCAAGAATCCGCGCTGTCTCCACCTTTTCCAGTCGTGCACGCAGTTTCGGCATCATCGAACGGCGAATCCGCAGTGTCATGCTGCAATCCATGTCATACGACTGGTTGAGAATCTCCGGTTCTTCTTCTTTTACAATGCGCATGATGTCATTCATAAAAGGATATTCGAACATGACTGTCACATCATCATCTACCGTTTTCTCTATAATCGTAGCGGCAGCGATAGCTTCGGCAGCAGCAGCCTTATAAGCAACAATCAATCCACTGGTTCCTAACTTGATTCCACCGAAATAACGGACTACGATAATCAGAATATCCGTCAGTTCATTGGAATTAATCTGTCCGAGAATAGGCTTGCCTGCCGTGCCGGAAGGTTCTCCGTTGTCATTGGCACGAAAATCCTTGCGTGCCGCACCCAACATATAAGCATAACATACATGGCGGGCATCATAATACTTCTTCTGATACGTTTCAAGATGTACCTTTATCTCGTCGATAGTACGCACAGGAAGGGCGATAGCAATGAACTTGCTTCGCTTTTCTGTATAAATACCTTCGGAAGGTTCTGTAATGGTTTTATAAGTATCTTCAGCAGTCATGGCGCAAAGATACGGCTTTATTGAGAAAATTCAATCTATCATTTGGAAATATTAAGTGATGTTCATTCATCAATATGCGGTCGAATTGATGCAAACGAGCGGTCGTTTCAGTATAAATGAGCGGTCGTTTTACTGCAAACAAACGGTTATTCTATTACAAACGAACGGTTATTCCATTATAAACGAACGGTTATTCCATTATAAACGAACGGTCGAACTGCTACAATCGGTTGTATGATTGTAACGGTTCGACCGCTTGATTTTATTAAATAAGATTTATTCTTTAATCCAACTTATGAATAACCAGTCCCGAGCGGAGTTTAGGTTCAAACCAAGTGGTCTTGGGCGGCATGATATTACCTGTATCCGCAATATCCATCAGTTGTTTCATAGACACAGGATAAAGTGCCAGAGCAACTTTCATTTCACCGCTATCCACACGTTTCTTGAGTTCGCCCAATCCACGGATACCGCCAACAAAGTCGATACGCTTATCCGAACGCAAGTCTTTTATTCCCAGGATTTCATCTAAAATCAGATTAGAAGAAATGGTAACATCAAGTACACCGATAGGGTCATTATCGTTGTATGTTCCGGCTTTGGCAGTCAGGCTGTACCATTTATCATTCAAGTAAAGAGAGAAGTTATGCAAACCGGATGGTTTGTAAATATCCGCACCTTTCTCTTCTACGACAAAGTTCTTTTCCAATGCAGCAAGGAACTGTTCGGGAGTCAATCCGTTGAGGTCTTTCACTACACGGTTGTAATCAATGATAGTCAGTTGATTGGCGGGGAAGCAAACGGCCATGAAGTAATTATATTCTTCATCACCGCGATGATTCGGGTTCTGCTTCGCTTTCTCTGCCCCTACCAATGCGGCAGCAGCGGAACGGTGATGCCCGTCGGCGATATACAGAGCCGGCATCTTCGCAAATTCAGCCGTAATGACAGCAATATCCTCGTCCTGGTCAACAATCCAAAAAGTATGGCCGAAACCATCACCCGGAGCTATAAAGTCATAGACAGGCTTTTCCGCAGTATATTTTTTGATAATGGCATCCAACTTATCGTTATCAGGATAAGCGAAGAAAACAGGCTCGATATTCGCATTATTCACACGGACATGCTTCATACGGTCTTCTTCCTTGTCACGACGGGTAAGTTCGTGCTTCTTGATAACTCCATTCATATAATCGGGAACATAAGCACCGACAACCAGTCCGTACTGTGTTTTCCCATTCATCGTTTGAGCGTAGATATAATAGTTTTCCTTCGTATCCTGCACCAACCAGCCTTTGTCCTGAAACGCCTGGAAGTTCTCGGCAGCCTTGGCATACACCGGCTCGTCATGTTCGTCCGTGCCAACGGGAAAATCAATTTCAGGTTTAATGATATGATAAAGAGACTTTTCGTTACCTTCCGCTTCAAGGCGGGCTTCTTCTGAATTCAAGACATCGTAAGGACGGGAAGCAACCTGTTCCACCAACTCCTGCGGTGGACGAATGCCCTTAAAAGGTTTAATTATTGCCATGATATTAGTATTTAATATGTAAAAAATTAAAGCCACAGACTTATTGAAAATCTGTGGCTCAAATATACTACTATTTCTATGAATATTATTTATTCACGCGGAATTTTTCGCAACCGTCTTTCAAGAAACCAACGATTTGTTGGGCAGCAGCAATACCGGCATTGATATTTGCTTCGGCAGTCTGTGCACCCATCTTCTTCGGAGTTGAGAAATAACGTCCGGCAAACTTCTCCGCAAATTCTGCGTTGGCAGCAGGCATGATGTCTGTGATGTATTTGAAGTCGTCACGGTCTTCCATCAACTTAATCAGTTCGGCTTCATTGATAACTTCCTTACGGGCAGTGTTTACCAACATCGCGCCCTTCGGCATATCTTTCAGCAAAGCATAATTGATAGAATTCTTAGTTTCGGCAGTTGCAGGAATATGCAAAGATACAACCTGGCAAGTCTTATAGAGTTCTTCTGCCGAATCAAGTGCTTTCACACCGTCTTTTTCGATTACTTCTTTCGGGCAGAATGCGTCATAAGCATACACTTCCATTCCGAAGCCTTTGGCAACACGAGCCACATTGCGGCCTACGTTTCCATAAGCGTGGATACCCAGTTTCTTGCCCATCAATTCCGTACCGGAAGTTCCGTTATAGAAGTTGCGAACAGCATACACCATCATGCCCAAAGCCAGTTCGGCAACAGCATTCGAGTTCTGTCCCGGAGTGTTCATCACACATACATTGTGGGCAGTGGCAGCAGCCAGGTCTACGTTATCGTATCCGGCACCGGCACGAACTACAATCTTCAGTTCCTTGGCAGCGTCAAGCACTTCGGCATCAATAATATCACTACGGATAATGATAGCGTTAGCATCTTTCACTGCATCCAGCAACTGAGCTTTATCTGTATATTTCTCGAGTAAAGCAAGCTCATATCCGGCTGCTTCTATTTCTTTACGAATACCGTCTACCGCAACTTTTGCAAACGGTTTTTCAGTAGCTACAAGTACTTTCATAATTTAATTCTGTTTATAAAGACTCACCACAGGTTACCCGGATTCTCACAGAATTAAAAAATCTGTGTCCATCTGTGTAATCTGTGGTGAAAATATTATTAATGAAGTTTTTCAAATTCCTGCATGCAATCAATCAAGGCCTGTACGCTTTCTTTCGGCATAGCGTTGTAGCAAGATGCACGGAAACCACCTACTGAACGGTGTCCCTTGATACCTACCATACCCTTTTCAGTAGCAAACTTCATAAAGTCAGCTTCAAGGTCTTTGTATTCGGGAGCCATTACGAAACAGATGTTCATGCGTGAACGGTCTTCCTTGGCAGCAGTACCTACGAACATTTTGTTGCGGTCGATTTCCGCATACAGCATATCAGCCTTTTCGATGGCACGACGTTCCATTTCCTTCACACCACCCTGTGCTTTGATCCAACGAAGATTCAGCATGGCAGAATAGATAGGTACTACCGGCGGAGTGTTGAACATAGAACCACCATCAATGTGTGTCTGATAATTCAGCATTGACGGAATGTAACGTGACACCTTACCTACCGCATCATTCTTCACGATAACGAATGTAACACCTGCGGGAGCCAAGTTCTTCTGTGCACCACCATAGATACAGATATATTTAGAAACGTCAATCGGACGTGAGAAAATATCAGAAGACATATCGGCAACCATCGGAACCGGAGAATCGAGATCTTCCTTTAATTCCGTACCATAAATCGTATTATTGGTAGTGATGTGGAAATAATCTGCGTCTGTCGGGATTGTATAATCTTTTGGGATATAAGTATATGTAGCTTCAGCAGAAGAAGCGACTTCTACAACTTCACCAAACCCCTTAGCTTCTTTCATTGCTTTTTTTGCCCATACACCTGTGTTCAGGTAAGCAGCCTTTTTCTCAAGGAAGTTGAAAGGCACCATGCAGAACTCCAGACTGGCACCACCACCAAGGAACAGCACCGAATAACCTTCGGGGATATTGAGTAATTCCTTGAATAATGCCACTGCTTCGTCAACCACAGGTTGGAAGTCTTTGGCACGGTGACTGATTTCCATTATAGAAAGACCAGAGCCGTTGAAATCTAAAATAGCCTTCGCTGTGTCTTCTATCACCTCACGCGGAAGAATGGAAGGTCCTGCATTGAAATTATGCTTTTTCATTTGAAGTTTGTTTTTGGTTTAACAATTTCGTTACTTTTGTCCTTTGACTTTGCGAATTTACGAATTTATTTCCGGTGCACAAATCTTTCCTTATAAAAATACTGTTTTAAAGCAGATTTTCCTTTCTTTTTATTGGTTTATACAGGATATATACACCATATTGTTATCTACGGATATCAAGTAAGGGATAAAGGTCGAAATATAAACATTGTATGGGGGAGTTACTAATAAAGTGAAAGCGAAATGCAATAAAAACGTATATTTATTTAGCTTCTTCAATAATGGTCTTCATTCCTTTAATCTTCTCTCCGTGAATCAAGTTCAAGAGTTGTTTCACCTTTGCCCGGCGAACGGCAACGAAAGCATAATGTTCCTTCACATCAATCGCACCCACGTCTTCACGAGCCAGGTTTCCTTTCTTATATAGGAATCCGGCAATATCCATCCGGTTCAGTTTTTCCTTCTTTCCCTTACCTATATATATAGTAGCCCAGAGAGATTTCGGCGGACGGGGCGGATTTTCAGGCAAAACGACTGTTTCCATATCTTCGGGAATATAAGCAGGCAATTTTTCTTCCTCGTGGAGAATCAGATAAGATGTTCCGGTAGCGTCCCAACGTGCTGTACGTCCATTCCGGTGCGTAAAGGCTTCTTCATTCACCGGCAGGTGATAATGAATGATGTGTTCAATCTCCGGAATATCCAGCCCACGCGCTGCCAAATCGGTAGAAATCAGTAAATGGCAACTACCATTACGGAATTTGTATAAAGCACGCTCCCGATCCGGCTGTTCCATGCCGCCGTGAAAACGTTCGGCTACCAGTTTCTTTTCCGCCAATAGTTTCTGCACACGGTCTACCGCATCCCTGTGATTACAAAAGACGATGCTTGAACTGCTTCCTAATGAGCAAAGCAGGTTATATAAAGTATCAATCTTGTCTTTCGCAGGAGACATCACCTTCATTAATGTCAAGCGGGATTCCTGTTCTTCAGAAACGTCCGGCAGGAAATCCAGTTTGACCGTCCGGTTCAGTCCTGTAAATTCGGGAATCTCCTCTGCATCCGTAGCCGAGAGCAGCATACGCTTTTTCAGCCCCGGAAGTTGCGTGATAATCTCCGCCATTTCATCATGGAAACCAAACTCCAAAGACTTGTCGAACTCATCAATGATTAAAGTTTCAATCGTTTCGGAATTGAAGTTTCCTTTAGACAAATGGTCGGTGATACGCCCCGGAGTACCGATAATGATAGCGGGATGATTCCCTTGAATACTCTTCTTTTCTTCCGCAATGGGATGACCGCCATAGCAGCAACAGGTCTTCCAGGAAGTTCCCATTGCCTTAAACACGGTATCAATCTGCAAAGCCAACTCACGCGAAGGAACGAGAATCAAGACCTGCACATTTCCGTCATCCGGTTTCAGGGTAAGTAATAAAGGCAATAGATAAGCCAGTGTCTTGCCCGACCCTGTCGGAGACAATAATATAACGTCTTTCCTTCCGGTTGCTTGTTCAAGTGATGCTTCCTGCATCGGATTCAGCTCCTCAATCTTCAGGTTGCGAAGAGCCGACTGTATAATTTCATTTTTCTCTAACATGGGGACTTACACTTTAGCCATACCGGTCAAGATATACCGTCCTTTCAGATTATTCTCCCGCATATAAATGGTAACTTCCGCGCGGCAGGCTGATATTAATGCATATCCGGTCAGTTCCGAACTCATGGCTTTGACAAATGTGTACTCCGTATCGTCGTGAATAAAAGATATACGATGGTATTCCATAACCTGTAATGTATTTAAGTTCTATTGGGCAGTCAAATATACGAATATAATAAATAAGTATAGGCAAAAACAGGAGATTATCTTCAAAACGGACACAAAAAAGCCGAATGGCATAGCGGAAAGACAGGTAGGAAAAAGCACAAAAAGAAAAAGCACAAAAGAAGAAGTGTAACAGAAGAAGCGTAACAGAAGAAAAAGCGGGAAATCTGAAAAAGCTGATATGCTTTTCAGGTTTCCCGCTCTATTCTTATGTTATCTTTCCGGTCATTTCGCCGACCGGAAGTTAACTTCCGGAGAATTATCCGCCGAAGTTATCGAACATCAAGTTCTGCGCCGGTACGCCAAGGTCGTCGAGCATCTTCTCAACAGCTTTCGACATCGGGCCAGGGCCACACATGTAGTATTCAATATCTTCAGGAGCTTCGTGGTTCTTCAAGTAAGTTTCATAAATTACGTTGTGAACGAAGCCTGGAGTATATTTCACGCCCGCAGCATCGGCAGCAGGATCCGGACGGTCAAGTGCCAGATGGAAGGTGAAGTTCGGGAAGTCTTTTTCGATTTGCAGGAAGTCTTCCAGATAGAACACTTCGTTCAGTGCACGGGCACCGTAGAAGTAAGACATCTTACGGTCGGTAGTATGCAAAGTCTTCGTCAAGTGCATAATTTGCGCACGCAACGGAGCCATACCTGCACCACCACCAATCCACATCATTTCCTTGTTGGAATCGAAAATCGGGTGGAAATCTCCGTAAGGACCGCTCATGATAACCTTGTCACCCGGTTTCAGGGTAAAGATATAAGAAGAAGCGATACCCGGCATTACATCCATAAATCCGGGACCTTGTTCTTTCGGCTTGAACGGCGGAGTAGCGATACGCACTGTCAGCATGATACGGTCACCTTCGGCAGGATAGTTCGCCATAGAGTAAGCACGGATGGTTTCCTCATCGTTTTTACATTTCAAGCCCAGCAGACCGAATTTCTCCCATGCAGGCAGATACTCGTCACCAATCAGGCTCTTGTCGATATCCTTATCATAGTCCATTGAGAATTTAGGAATCTTAATCTGTGCGTAAGACCCCGGGATAAAGTCCATGTGTTCGCCTTTAGGCAGAGCCACGATAAACTCCTTGATAAACGTAGCCACATTCTTGTTGGAGATAACTTCGCACTCCCACTCTTTCACGCCGAGTACAGATTCGTCAATCTTGATAGACATATCACTTTTCACTTTCACCTGACAGCCCAGACGCCAGTGGTCTTGCTGCTGTTTGCGACTGAAGTGAGGAACCTCGGAAGGCAGGATTTCGCCGCCCCCTTCGAGCACCTGGCATTTGCACTGTCCGCAAGAACCCTTACCACCACAAGCGGATGACAGAAATACTCCGTTTACAGACAGCGTATTCAGTAAAGTAGAACCGGAAGCCACTTCCAACTCCTTTTCACCGTTGATTGTCAGTTTCACGTCTCCTGATGGTACCAGGAAATTCTTGGAAACCAACAAAATCACAACAAGCAGCAGAATAACCACAAGGAATACCCCAATGCTCGCTAATATTAAATTCATATCCATTGTCTTATTCCTTTCTTTTTAGATGTTCAAACCAGAGAAACACATGAATGCGATTGCCATCAGACCTACTGTGATAAATGTGATACCCAAGCCCTTCAACGGAGCAGGCACGTCAGAGTAAGCCATTTTTTCACGGATAGCAGCCAGGCCGACGATAGCCAGCAACCAACCGATACCCGAACCGAGTGCATAAGAAAGCGCATCCCAGATGTCACCAATATATTTCGGATCACTCGGACCGAGGTTGATACGTTGCTGCATGAACAGGGAAGCACCCATGATAGCACAGTTAACGGCAATCAACGGCAGGAAGATACCCAGTGAAGCGTACAGCGACGGGCTGAAACGTTCTACCACCATCTCCACCAATTGCACGATACCGGCAATAACGGCAATGAAAAGAATAAAACTCAGGAAGCTGAGGTCAACGCCTTCGATGATAGCATTGGCAGCCAGCACCTTGGTTTGCAACAGATAGTTGACCGGCAACGTCACCAATAACACGAAAGTCACGGCGATACCCAGTCCTACGGCAGTCTTCACATTCTTCGATACAGCCAGGTATGAACACATACCGAGGAAGAACGCGAATATCATGTTGTCCACAAAGATAGAGCGGACGAATAAACTTAATAAATGTTCCATATCTTCAATTAAGAATTAAGGATGAAGAGTTCTTCATCTTTATTAATTACTTTCTTCTTGCAGTTCTTTGTGACGTGCACGTTGATACCAGATGATGCAGGCTACGATAATCAACGCCATCGGCGGCATCAACATCAGGCCGTTGTTCACATATCCCAAATCATACAGCCAAGTACTTGACACATCAAGATGAACATACCAAAGAGCCTTTGCTATTAGTCCTTGAATATCAAAACCGAGCAGAGTTCCCGAACCCAGCAGCTCGCGGAAGAAAGCGACGATTACCAGAATCTTGGCATATCCCAAACCATTACCGACACCATCCAGGAAAGATTCCCAAGGACCATTCTGCATGGCAAATGCTTCCAAACGTCCCATGAGGATACAGTTGGTAATAATCAGACCCACATATACAGAAAGCTGAACGCTTACGTCATAAGCAAACGCTTTCAGAATCTCACTTACGATAGTAACCAAGGCAGCTACCACCACCAACTGAACGATGATACGGATACGGTTAGGAATGGTCTTGCGCAACAGTGAAATAACAACATTAGCAAATGCCGTGATAACCGTTACCGAAAGTCCCATTACGATAGCAGGCTCCAGTTTTGCGGTAACAGCAAGTGCAGAACAGATACCAAGCACCTGTACGGTAACCGGATTATCTATTCCCAACGGAGCAGAGAATACTTCTTTATTCTTCTTTGAAAACAGTTGTCCCATATTCTTTTCTTCTCCTTATTATTTAGTTAAAAAACTCATGTAACTACCCAGACAAGCTTTCAGCATGGCATCCACACCTACAGAGGTGATTGTACCACCCGAGATACCGTCCACCTGATATTCAGGTTTCTCTACCTTGCCGTTCTTCACAACTCCCAAAGCGACAGAACCGCCTTCCAACGTCTTCTTACCTACGAATTCGTTCTGGAAATGGTCGGTTGCGATTTCAGCACCCAGACCCGGAGTCTCACTTGCATGGGAGAAATAAGTACCGTAAACAGTATCCTTGTCTTCGTTCAGCGCAACGTATCCCCAGATAGCGCCCCAAAGACCGGCACCGTAAACAGGAACTACATATTTAGTCTGACCGTCCACTTCGCATACAAATACGTGAAGACGTTGTTGTTCTTTTGCCTCTTTTTCGTAGTTGGTAGCAAATTCGCCTGTATTTTCAGTCAGCGTACCGTCTACGTTCATCAGCATGTCACCTTTTACATATTTCTGATATTCGGCATCCGCATCTTCCACATTCTTGATATTCAAAGCAGCAAGAATCTGCTTCTTCGTGTCGAGCTGCACGTTTTTGTCTTGTGTAGCTTTCAGTGAAGAACTAACGAATGCCAGCAGGAATGCTACGATAATAACCATTACCGAAGCATAAATGATAGTATAACTATTACTATTTGTATTCATTTTCATCCGGTATTTATAGGTTAGACTTGATAGCACGTTTTTCGCGGCGGCTGATATTACCCTGTACTACACAGTAGTCAATCAGCGGAGCGAAGATGTTCATCAGCAGGATGGCAAGCATCATACCTTCAGGGTAACCCGGGTTCAGGACACGGATGACGATAGCCATCACACCGATCAGGAATCCGAAGATGTATTTGCCCCTTTCCGTACGTGCGGAAGTTACAGGGTCGGTAGCCATAAACACGGCACCGAAACAGAAACCACCGAGAACGAGGTGTTCGTACCAAGGCATGTTAGCCATAGCGTTGCCTTCAATGCCGATTGCATTGAATACCCAAGCCATGAATGCACCACCGACAAATACGGAAATCATTGTCTTCCAGCTTGCAATACCTGTCCACAAAAGGATAACGGCACCAATCAGGATGGCAATCACACTTGTTTCACCGATAGAACCCGGAATAAGACCTGTCACCATATCCATGTTGAATGCAGGGGCAGCGCCTGTTGTAGCGGCTTCTCCCAGCGGAGTGGCAACGGTTAGTCCGTCTACTGACTGTCCCAGGCCGAAGATGCTGTCGCCCGATACCCAAACGGCATCACCGGACATCTTGGTCGGGTATGCGAAGAACAGGAATGCACGGGTAATCAACGCCACGTTGAAAATGTTCATACCTGTACCACCGAATACTTCTTTGGCGAAGATTACAGAGAATGCAGTAGCTACGGCAAGAATCCACAACGGACAGTCTACCGGAACGATCATCGGGATCAGGATACCTGAAACAAGGAACCCTTCCTGAATTTCTTCTTTCTTCCATTGGGCTACAACGAACTCAATGCCAAGACCTACTACATAAGATACGATAATTTTGGGCAGTACTGCCAGGAATCCGTAGATGAACATTTCGAAGAAGCTGCCTGCGGCACCTGTATGGGTGAAATGCTGGTAACCTACATTGTACATACCGAACAGCAATGCCGGTACTAACGAAATAACCACAATCGACATGATGCGTTTGCTGTCAATCGCGTCGTGTATATGCGTTCCCGTTTTCGCAGTCTTGCTGGGCACGAACAGGAATGTTTCGAAGCCGTCGAACACCGACTGGAATGCGTGGAATTTGCCGCCTTCTTCAAAGTTCGGCTTTATCTTATCGAGATAATTTCTTAACGCTTTCATTTATTAAATTGAGAATTGAGAATTGAGAATTGAGAAATAACTACGCTGTGTTTACCGGAAGACGATTTCACAAAGTCCCAACTATCATTTTTTAATTTTTAATCTTTAATTATTAATTCTCTTATGCCATTTCCGAGCGAAGCATGTCGAGTCCGACACGAACGATGCGTTGCAGTTCCATCTTTGAAGAGCAGACAAATTCGCAAAGCGCGAAGTCTTCGGGAGCTACTTCATAGATGCCGAGCGCTTCCATGCGGTCGATGTCGCCGGCGATGATGGCCTTAATCAGGAATTCAGGCAGAATGTCCATCGGAAGCACTTTGTCGTACTCGCCGGACATGATCATATGGCGTTCGCCACCCTTGATACGTGCGTCCAGTGTGTATTCCTTCTTCCCCATCAACCAGCTAAAGTATGAGCGGTTGACGCTATACTGATTGAAACGCGGCATGATCCATCCGAGCATTTCGTGAATGTCGTCTCCTTCGGGGATGACTGTCACCTGGCTGTGGAATGCGCCTAAGAATCCGTTCGGGGACACTTGCTTTCCTGTCAGCACGTTACCGCTGATGTAGCGCAGGTCTTTGCCTGTTGTTACGTTGCCGGCAAACACGTTGGTGAGCAGTGCGCCTACCTGAAGTTTGCAGTATGCAGGTTTCAGCACTTCGGAACCTGTCACGGCTACTGTGCGCGTGAAGTTTACGCGGCCTGTATTGAAGAGACGGCCGATGAAGATGACAGCTTGCGGATCAATTGTCCATACTGTTTCGCCCTTGGATATGGGATCAAGATGGTTGATCTGAACGCCCACGTTTCCTGCAGGGTTCGGCCCGTCAAATGCGGTAACTGTAACGTTCTTTGCCTGTGTCAGCGCGGCAGCGTTCTGCTTCACGCTAATGTTCAGGTAAGTTTTTGCCATCTTGGCGAGGGCATCGAGTCCTGTCTGGAAATTTGCTTCTTCGCCTTTCAGCGCAAATTCGAAGTCGGGTGCCAGCGGATTGCTGTCGAATGCGGATACGAAGATTCCCTTCGGGAAACCCGACGGATCTGCGATGATGTCATAAGGACGCTGTCTGATGAACGCGAACAGTCCGGCATTCAACAAAGCAGCTTTCACTGAATTGCCGTCCATCACGTTGACATCCATCTTACCGAACTCTTCGTAGTCCTGCTCTGCAGCAGCTTCCACCACGATGTTCAGTACCTTACGACGGGCTCCACGCTCTACACTTGTCACTACGCCGCTCACGGGCGAAACAAATTTTACTTCAGGATGATACTTGTCGATAAACAAGGGTCCACCAGCCATCACATACTCCTGCTCTTTTACGACTACCTTCGGCGTCACTCCAGGAAAATCATCGGGTACGAGTGCGTAAAATCCCGGCTCTTTCACTGTTGTGTACGTCTCTGCAGCCGTACCTTTCAGGTTTATGTCAAGGCCTTTGCGTAACTTTATTACATTTGCCATGCTATAAATAAAATAATGGTTTCATAAATTTGCCGCAAAAGTAATAAATAATAATGTGATTAAAGAGGAAAAAAGAAAGGAATTACGGAAAAATATCCGTAATTCCTTTCGTGTTCGTACACACAATCATCTTTCTTTTGTCTTGAAACAAAAGAAAGAAGCAAAGAAAAATTCAAGGCTTACTTTTTTCTCCCACTCTCTTCCTGCACTTCGCTAAAGGGCAGAAACTCGCTACGCTCAAACAGTCTGCCCTTCTTAACGCTACGTTTCGGGCGTTCGCTTGACGGAGAAAAAAGTAGGCCGATCCCCATGCGGCGTGTTCGCTGCTGAGGACATGTTACTGGTTGAGTCCTCAAAACAAGGTTATTTTTCTTCCGCAAACATGGGGTCCCAAGCCGGAAGGCGGATGGGTTTCTGCTTGAGGATTTCAGAGACTTTCTTCGTGGCGTATTTTGTTTCTATTACAAGGCGGAACATATATTCGTTGAACCAGTCGTCGGTCATGATGAGATGGCCTTGATAACCGGAAGCGGCGCCCCAACTATTTTCAACCATCCATTTGGTTGAGTTTCCATTTTTGTCGAGGTCTACCGCCATGAGTGTCATGGCGTGGCTTGAGCCGCTGGCAAAGCTTTGGATGCGCTGCTTCTTGTTCATGCCGAACGTAGTGCCCATGAGAGATTCGTAGTCGTAGTTTTTAACATCCAACAAACCACGGTCGGAGTTGAGGAATTTGCCTACGTCGCAAGAGAAATACATCATGGTGCTGTCTTTGAGAGAGGTTATAGCCATCTCTTTGATGTCTTCGATGGGGAGGTTGACATAGGTCCAGTTCTTGCCGTCGTAACGATGGCGGTCGTAGTCTATTTCATAACACTTGTAATAATCGCGGCTGGGGTCATTCATGAGCATGACGTAATTCCCGATGAGGTTTTCGTCACCATACTTCTTCAAGAAAGAAAGCGGGGTGTAGGTTTCAGTAGAGACGGGCTTGCCTTGGGCGTTGTATTCCGTCCAGGTAAATTCAGTGGGGGGAACACCTAAATTTAAGACAAGCATGCGGTAGATGGTACTGAGCATTTCGGTCTTAGTCTTTTCGAGGGCTGCCGGTTTTGTGCCTTTGGCGGCAAGGTCGCGGAGTTGAAGCCCTTGTTCGCGGAGCTTCAAGGTAATCAGGTTCGCCATGCGAGATGTGCTTTCGCTGCTGTTCGTTTCGGGCATTACGTCTTTGGGGACAAGTCCGTATTTACTCACGATGTCGGCTACGCCGGTAAAGGTACCACCGTCACTCAAAGGATGACGGAAAAGCCATTCCACCATTTTGTCATCCATCGGTTTGTCGCTGGTGTCGATGATGCCTTGCAGGAAAAGGTTCGCTTTCTCCAGTTGGTCGAAGAAGAAAGGGTAAGTTTGTGAGAATTCGAATGAGCCAAGGTTGTGCTGGGCGATGGCTTTGGCACGCATCACGTTCAGACCGGTGAAGAGCCAGCAACGGCCGGAAGATTTCTGGTCGGTGATACCTTTGGAATTCACTTTGATAGAAAAGTGCGTATCCATACCTTTCAGGTTGTCCTGGTTCAGAGCCAGTTTGCGGATGTCGTTGTTGCCGATGGCGTTGCGGATGGCCTTGTCATTCGGGGTGTTCTGGTAACTCTGCTTGATTTGCTGCATCATGTCGTCGCTGATGCCGCCTTTCACTTCTTGCGCTTGTGTGGAATAATAGAAAGCACAGAAAACAAAAACTGATAAAATTCGTTTATTCATTCGTATGATAATTTAGTTTAAATAGTTTATTAATCAATTACACTTCGGATATAGTAATAGAAAATCGCAAATTTACGATTCTTTTTTAGAATTATTATCTAAGAGTATCAAAACTAATCAAAATAAAAGAGTTTTCTTTGCAGTCGAATTCCTCAGAAAGAAATTATGAAGAAATATATAATAGGTGTATTGATGATGTTCCCGTCCATCAATAGTATGTCGGCTACGGCTGACAGCACAGCAGTAAGAAGCGACGAACTGCCAATGTCTGCAACTTCTATCAGTGATGATATCCGGACAGATAGTAACGGCACTTTGTCAGATACCATCCCCACCCTCTCCAAACGGGAGTTACGCCGCCAACGTGTGGCAAAGCGGAATCTTCACTATAATATATTAGGTGGGCCCAGCTATACGCCGGACTTCGGTCTGTTGGTAGGCGGTAGCGCGTTGATGACGTTCCGGATGAACCCGAGTGATACCACCCAGCGACGTTCTGTGGTGCCGATGGCCATTGCGCTGATGTTTAAGGGCGGGTTGAACCTGATGACGAAACCGCAACTGTTCTTCAAAGGCGACCGTTTCCGCATTTTCGGGACATTCTCCTATAAAAATACGATTGAGAATTTCTACGGTATCGGATACAGTACCAATAAAGACTATCCCCGTGGTGAAGATACCAGTGAATATCGTTATAGTGGCATTCAGGTGAACCCGTGGTTCCTTTTCCGGCTGGGTGAAAGCGATTTCTTTGCCGGCCCGCAAGTCGACTTGAATTACGATAAGATTACTAAACCTGCGGAAGGAATGGTTAATCAGCCATCCTATATTGCAGCAGGCGGAACGGAGCATGGATATAAGAATTTCAGTTCGGGACTCGGCTTTCTGCTGACCTATGACACACGTGACATTCCCGCTAATGCTTATCGGGGAATGTACCTGGATTTCCGCGGGATGATGTATAACAAAGCATTCGGCGGTGATGATAATTTTTACCGTTTGGAGTTTGATTACCGCCAATACAAGACTGTCGGAAAACGGAAGGTAATCGCCTGGACGGTGCAGACGAAAAACGTATTCGGAGATGTACCGTTGACGAAATACGCGCTTAGCGGAACGCCGTTCGACCTTCGCGGATATTACATGGGACAGTTTCGCGACAAGTCATCTCATGTAATGATGGCAGAATACCGCCAGATGATAAATACGGACAAGAGTACATGGGTGAAAAAGATGCTCAATCACGTAGGTTATGTGGCTTGGGGCGGATGCGGATTCATGGGCCCTACTCCGGGCAAGATAGAGGGCGTTCTTCCTAATCTTGGCTTAGGTTTGCGCATCGAAGTACAGCCCCGGATGAATATACGTCTCGACCTCGGTAGAGATATGGTGAATAAGCAGAATTTGTTCTACTTTAATATGACGGAGGCGTTCTGATACAAGCCGGTGTGGAAAGAGTTTCTGTTCAGCCATAAGGACTTTCTGTTCAGCTATAAAGACGTTCCGGATTGGTATGCAAGCATTCCGTTTCGGAACGATGGAAGTATTATAAATAAGTATTCGTGTACAATTTAAGGGGAAAGAATATAAAATAGATAATAAAAGACTGCTCACAAATGAAATTAATCCTTATATTTGCGCAAGCTATAGCACAGCAAGAGCAAATAATAGGATTTTTTTATGAAGCAATTTATATGTTTTTTTTCGGGGTTACTACTCTTATTCACTTCCGCCACTCATGTGGTTGCACAGGAAGTCGGTAACTATTCCCAGTTAAGTGAAGATGATTACAGCAATATAGTCCTTCCCCCTTTGGATGTTTTATTCGAGAATGCCAAGAACAATCCCATTTATGAAATGGCGGATGTAAAGGCGGCAGTAGAGCGTAAATTACTAGCTAAAGAGAAACGCGCTTTTCTCGGTTTCTTTTCTCTAAGAGGAAGTTATCAATACGGAATGTTCGGCAATGAGTCCACATATACAGATGTGGCGATTGCCCCCTACCTCACCTATTCCACCCAGGCACAGAACGGATATACGCTAGGTGCGGGAATAAATATCCCTTTGGATCTGCTCTTTGATCTCAAAGCCCGTGTCACCCGGCAAAGGCTTACCCTTCGAGGAGCAGAGTTGGAACGGGAAATCAAGTATGATGAAATCAAGAAAAACATCATTGAAACATATGCAGCGGCCATTTCCCAGATTAAGATTCTTAAAATGAGAAGTGAAAGCCTGATACTCGCCAATGTGCAATACGAAATATCCGAAAAGAACTTCGCCAACGGAACCATCGAGTCTACAGACCTGGCAACGGATAAAGAAAGACAGTCTCAGGCGCGTGAATCATACGAAAACAGTAAGTTTGAGTTGACAAAGAGCCTGATGGTGCTCGAAGTTATTTCACGCACCCCCATTATAAGAAAATAAAAAGACCAAGATATGAATTTCATCATCTCTATCATACAGACCCTGTTCCGCCATCGCTGGTTGATACTATTAGGGACTTCTATCTTCACTTTACTGGTCATCTTCTACACACGGCATATGCGTGGGGGATATGACGTAAAAGCCACCTTATACACAGGCGTAGCATCGGGCTACAATCTCGAAAGCGACAAACGCACCGACTGGGCTACGGTGCAGAACTCAATGGACAACCTGATAAGTATCATGCAAGCCGAGAGTACACTAAAGAAAGTGTTCCTGCGGTTATTCGCACGAGTTCTTATTCAGGGAAACGCAGAGAAAGAGAATGACGGAATCACGCCTTCCAGCTACAGTTACACCTATAACCATCTGAAAAACAGCCCTCACGGGCCGGAGATACTGAAACTAATCGACAAATCGAGCGAAGACAAGACCGTAGCAAACCTCGAAGCGTACATGCGTCCACACAAGGGCAACTATATCTACGAGATGTTCTACTACAACCACCCATATTACAGCTATAACGCATTGAAGAACATCAAGGTACAGCGCCGGCTGACAAGTGACCTGCTCGACATCAGCTACACTTCCGGCGACCCCGGCATCGCTTACAATACCGTCAGTATCCTCATGGATGAATTCGTCAACGAATACCGCCGCATCCGATATGGAGAAACGGACAAAGTGATTGCCTATTTCAAGTCGGAGCTAGACCGTATCGGCAAACAGCTCCGTACAGAAGAAGAAGACCTGACCAAATATAATGTAGAAAAACGCATTATCAACTATGTGGACGAAACCAAAGAAATAGCCGCCATCAATAAAGAATACGAGCTGAGAGAGCAAGACGCGCTCTTTGCATTCAACAGCACCCGCTCCATGCTCGAAGAGTTGGAAAAGCACATGGACAGCAACGCCAAGCAAGTGCTCAAGAACCTCGAATTCGTTGACAAGCTGAGAGAAGCGTCCACCCTTACCGGAAAGATTTCGGAAGCCGAAGCCATGTCCAGTTCCCAGACAGACAACAATGCCAGGATAGGAAACGACAAAAAGAAACTGGGTGAACTCAGACAAGAACTAAGAGAACTGACAGACTCCTATGTGGGACACAAATATACCAAAGAAGGAGCTTCACGAACCGACATCATCAACCAATGGCTCGAACAGACCTTGTTGTACGAGAAAGCAAAGGCTGAATTACAAGTCGTACAAGCAGCCCGGCAGGAACTCAACGGGCGGTATGTATTCTTTGCCCCCGTAGGCACCACCATCAAGCAGAAAGAGCGTTCCATCAACTTTACCGAACGCAATTATCTGTCCATTCTGCAAAGCTACAACGAAGCCTTGCTGAGAAAGAAGAACCTGGAAATGACTTCCGCCACACTGAAAGTGCTGAACGAACCTACCTACCCGATTGCGTCCAATTCGACCAACCGGAAGCAAATTGTCATTGCCGCCTGTGTAGGCAGTTTCCTCTTTATCATCGCCATCTTATTACTTATAGAGATGCTGGACAGGACACTGCGCGATGCCAGCCGCACCAAACGAGTGACAGGCTTTAAGGCAATAGGCGCCATCCCCAGCCTTTCATCTCCCCGTTATGGCGGGCTGACGAAGACTTATATACATTACTCCGTCCGGGAGCTTACCAACTCCCTGCTCCGTTTCCTTACGAAGCGGAAATCTCCCGGTGTGTTCATCATCAACTTGTTCAGTACCTGTGAAAACTCCGGTGAGGAAACAGTAGGCAACCTGATTTGCGGATATATGCAAAGCCGCATGCTGAATACAAGGTTCATCACCTACGGGACAGACTTCAACAGCAATTCCACCCAATACCTGCTAGCCAAAAGCGTCACCGACTTTTACACCTTGCAAGGAGAAGACATATTGATAGTCGCTTATCCGCCACTACGTGAGAGCAATATTCCAAGCGCACTGCTGCACGATGCCAATGCCAATATCCTCGTGGCTCCGGCAGACCGGGGATGGAAGACTATCGACAAACAGCTATGCGAACAACTCATGGCACAACTGGGCAAGACAGATGTCCCGTTCCGTATCTGCCTGACCAATGCCAACCGTGCAGCAACGGAAGAGTTTACCGGCCAACTTCCGCCATATACCCTGCTTCGCAGGCTCAGCTACCGGTTCAGCCAATTATCACTAACAGAAAAAATCATATTCAGCTTCAAGAAAAAAGAAAAGGAAGAAGAAGATGATGACGAATAGGATAATAACGTTCCATATTCTGCTCGCCATCCAGTTTCTGCTGGTTGCGGCAGGCATATTCCTGAACATCAAGGTAGGACTGTTCTCAATGGTGTTTACCGTCTTGTGCACCGCTACCTGCATCGTACAGCTCAGCAACGACAACCGTACAGACTGGAAAATCGGGCAGAACACAATGACCTATATGTTTGTCGCCTGGTTCGCCTACTACATTCTTGAAATCCTGAACCCCAACAATGTGATGGAAGCATGGAATATCAACATCATGCCCTATGCCTTCATACCCCTGATATGCGCATTTGTCATTCCGCTTGTCATCCGCACCAAGAAAGACATTGAATTATTGCTGTTCATCTGGTCTGTCTTTGTCCTGATATTCACCCTCAAAGGCTACTGGCAGAAAAGCCACGGCTTCAGTTCGAAAGACCTCTATTTTCTATACACCCTGGGCGGATGGCGTACCCACATCATCTGGTCGGGGATACGTTATTTCTCCTGCTTCTCCGATGCGGCAAACTTCGGGGTGCATGCGGCGATGTCGTCAGTAGTTTTCGCCATTTCCGCCTTCTTTGTAGAAGCAAAATGGAAACGGCTTTATTTCCTTTTCATAGCATTCTGCGGGCTCTACTGCATGGGAATTTCCGGCACACGCGCCGCTATGGGCGTTATCATGGGCGGCATGTTCATGATAACCATTATCGCCAAAAACTGGAAAGCAATCATAGGGGGCGTCTTTATATCTATCTCCGTCTTTTGCTTTTTTTACTTTACCAGTATCGGGAGCGGCAACCAATACATCCACAAGATGCGTTCCTCTTTCCACCCGTCCAAAGACGCATCGTACCAGTTGCGTGTCGAGAACCGGATGCGGATGAAAGAACTGATGGTAAGAAAACCTTTCGGATACGGAATCGGGCTGTCCAAAGCAGGCAACTTCCAGTCGAAAGAGCAGATGCCCTACCCGCCCGACTCGTGGTTAATCAGCGTATGGGTGGAAACCGGCATTGTGGGGCTGATAATCTATCTTTCGATACACGGCATCCTCTTTGCCTGGTGCTCATGGATACTCATGTTCAAGGTGCGCGACAAGAGTCTCCGCGGACTGATAGCGGCGTGGCTTTGCATGGACGCCGGATTCTTTATAGCCACCTATGTCAACGATATCATGCAATATCCTAACCAACTGCCTGTCTATATAGGGTTCGCGCTCTGTTTTGCCGCCCCGCATATCGACAAGCGAATCAGAGAAGAAAAAGAACTATCCATACCCAACAAAGAAACTGACAAACAAGAATGACAAACAATATTCCCGACATATCATTCATCACCATCTGTTACAACGGGTTCAAAGACACCTGCGAACTGATAGAGTCACTGCACAAAAACCTGCAGTCCGTGAGTTATGAAATCATAGTGATAGACAACGCTTCGCGTGAAGACGAAGCGGCAAAGATACAAAAGCTGTATCCCACGGTCGTTGCCATCCGCAGCGATATAAACGGGGGATTCTCCGGCGGCAACAATATCGGAATCCGTGCGGCAAAAGGCAAATACCTTTTCCTGATAAACAACGATACGTACATCGAATCGGACGACGTCAGTTACCTGATAGAACGCCTGGAAAGCCGCCCGGAAATTGGCGGTGTATCGCCGAAGATACGTTTCGCCTTCCCGCCGCAACACATCCAGTTTGCGGGGTTCACCCCCCTGTCACAGGTTACGTTGCGCAACACCATGCTAGGGTTCGGCTGTCCGGACGACGGAAGTTACGACACTCCCCACTCCACCCCTTATCTTCATGGAGCTGCCATGATGATAAAACACGAAGTCATCGAAAAGGCAGGCATGATGCCTGAAATCTTTTTCCTCTATTACGAAGAACTGGACTGGAGCACAAGCATGACGCGTGCCGGTTACGAGCTGTGGTACGAACCGCGCTGCACCGTTTTCCATAAAGAAAGCCAGAGCACCGGGCAACTAAGCAAACTGCGCACCTATTACCTGACGCGCAACCGCCTGCTCTATGCCCGCCGCAACCTGAAAGGAACCGCCCGTTTTCTCTCCGTACTCTACCAGAGCACGGTCGCTGCCGGGAAAAACAGTCTGGCATACGCATTGAAAGGTCGTTTCGACCTCTTCTTTGCCGTCTATTGCGGAGTAAACAGAGGGCTGTCCATGCCTGCCGCCGCCCCAAATTGTAAAACGCATAAATTCTAAATACTATGAACATCATTGACTGGATTCTCTACATCCCTCTTGTGTTTTGCGTATGCTATCTATTGCTATACGCCATCGCATCCAAGTTTTACCGGGCTCCCCATTATCCTGAAGCCCGTACACTCCGTCGTTTCGTCGTACTCTTTCCCGCTTACAAGGAAGACCGCGTGATTCTCTCTTCCGTACGCAGCTTCCTCGAACAGGACTACCCGAAAGAGCTTTTTGAAATCATAGTCATCTCCGACCAAATGCAACCGGAGACAAACGAAGCACTGCGTGCCCTGCCCATCCGCCTGCTGATAGCAGATTATACGGAGAGTTCCAAAGCCAAGGCACTGGCCATGGCAATGGACAGTATAGACACGCGCGACTATGACATAGTAGTCATCATGGATGCCGACAACCTGACCACTGCCGACTTTCTATCCACCGTCAACCGTGCCTTCGACAGTGGCGTGAGATCCATACAGGCGCACCGTACCGGAAAGAACCTGAATACAGACATCTCCATCCTCGATGGCGCCAGTGAAGAAATAAATAACGGCTTCTTCCGTAGCGGGCACAATGCAGTAGGGCTTTCTGCCGGATTATCGGGCTCGGGAATGGCTTTCGAAGCCGAATGGTTTCACCAAAACGTGAAATATCTCCAGACAGCAGGTGAAGACAAAGAACTGGAAGCCATGCTTTTACAGCAACGCATCTATACGGCATACCTGGCAGACTTGCCCGTTTTTGATGAAAAGACACAGAAAAAAGAAGCCATCAGCAATCAGCGTAAGCGT
This sequence comes from Bacteroides congonensis, assembly GCF_900130125.1. Taxonomy (GTDB): domain Bacteria; phylum Bacteroidota; class Bacteroidia; order Bacteroidales; family Bacteroidaceae; genus Bacteroides; species Bacteroides congonensis. The sequence goes on along the minus strand of NZ_FQXY01000009.1, from coordinate 99,796 downwards.
TGGATAGCCGCACAATTCGGTGCACTCCGGGCTTCACTGCCACACCTGCCGAAAGCATTGCTCGAAGGAAATTTCGACTATTGCGACAAGATACTTCAATGGATGCTCCCGCCACGTTTAATCCAGCTAGCGGGAGTCTTCGGTCTGACATTCGTGTTCACCATTATCGGCATCGTACTAAGCGTGCACAGTGGCGGCGGATATGAGTGGACAATGGCAGTCAAATGGTGGATATTGTCGGCAGCCCAAGTAGCCGCCATGACACTCCCCGTACCGGGCGGGCAGCTCTTCACCAAGCAAGTGGGGAAAGCAATCATGAAAATGCCTATGCTTGCCGTCACCATGATAGGCAACTTGTTCAAGCTAAAGGGAGCAAACAAAAAATTCATCCATACAGAACATGGCGAACACCATCAATAAGGACTTAATAAACAAACATTTATGAAAATCGCTATTGAAGCCCAACGCATCTTCCGCACGAATAAACACGGAATGGATTTCGTAGCTCTCGAGAGTATCCGTGAATTGCAAAAGATAGACCACGAAAACGAATATTTCATATTCGTCAGTCCCGGCGAGGACAAATGTCTCAAAGAGTCAGCCAATATGCATATCATCGAGTTGAAGAGCACCATTTACCCGCTATGGGAACAAGTACTGCTTCCCCGCGCGGTAAAGCGTGTCAAGCCCGACTTGCTGCATTGCACCAGCAATACAGCTCCCATGCACTGTTCCGTACCTCTGATACTGACATTGCATGACATCATCTATCTGGAGAAACGACAATCATCCAGTGCATCATGGTATCAGGAAATGGGATGGTATTACCGCCGGTTTGTCGTTCCGCGCATAATTCCCGAATGCGAAAAGATTATCACCGTCTCGCAGTTTGAGCGGAAGCGCATTCTTGATGCCCTGCACCTGCCCGACGAACAACTGGTAGCCGTGTATAATGGTTTCAGCAATCATTTCCACCTGCAACCCAAAGCTCCGGAGATTACGCGGAAGTATATCGACACAGACGATTACCTGTTCTTCCTGGGAAACACAGACTCCAAAAAGAACACTCCGAGAGTGCTGAAAGCATACAGTGATTATCTGAAAAAATCAACTAAGAAACTACCGTTACTCATCGCCGACCTCAAGGAAGACGCTATCGACCGGATACTGGAAGAAGAGAAAATCACGGAAATAAAAGGCTCACTCCGTTTCCCCGGATACATTGCGAATACAGACCTTGCAGCACTTTATGGTGGGGCATTCGCATTCCTGTATCCTTCGCTTCGCGAAAGTTTCGGCATTCCGATGCTTGAAGCAATGGCTTGCGGAACGCCCGTCATTGCGGGAAATACTTCCGCCATGCCCGAAATAGCAGGTGAAGGGGCTTTGCTGGCAGACCCGTTCAATGCGGAAGATATTACAGACAAGATACTGCAATTAGAGAGTGACGACGCCTTCTATCGGCAACAAGTGGAATATGGACTCAACCGCAGCCGGATGTTCTCTTGGCGGAACACAGCCGAATCGCTGCTAAAAATATACAAAGAATTTGCCAAATAGAAATAACTTTATATTATTCAGGCACGTATTATACAGATTACACGGTTTAAGATGATTGATAAGCCACATAGCTCACATAATCCGTGCCTGAATATAAATGGAATGACATTACCTTTCCGAATACTCGTCCTTCACCTCAAAGCAAGGACAAGCCTTCACCCACTCTTCCGGCTCAATCTCCCCGTTCCCGTTCAGGTCGGGACTCAGGTCGCGATGTCCGCAAATGCGGCAGCCGGGATAATCACGCAGCAGCGTGAGGATAAGCACATGCATCGAATGAACCTGCCATTCGGTACGGGTATCGGCAGGGCGACCGTGGCAGTCGAGTCCGCCCTCATAGCAGATGCCTATCGAGTGAGCGTTGTGTCCTTTCGCATGCGCACCGACCTTTTCGATGGCACGGGTAGTCTTTATGTCCCCATTCTTGCGGATATAGAAATGATACCCCACACCGTTGAAACCACGTCGCCGGTGGCACACATCCAAATCATCTTCGGTGAAATCCCTGTCCGCCCTGGTGGCGGAACAGTGGATTACAATCAGGTCAATCTTCCTCATCGACCTGTCCTTTCACTCTTTTTACCCTTTCTCTTTCTGCGAAAGAAGAACAGGACTTCCAATACAATGTCTAAGATTCTGTCAATCATTTTTTCTGCATTTTATAGTTTAACTTTGTTGATATGAAGGCGGAAGAGCCGTGCACAAGCCTTCCGCTGGAAAATGCCTTTCAATCAGGGATACGGCCGGGCTGTCCGCTAATCAGGAATACGGCCGGACTACCCGCAAACCGGAGAGACGGCTAGGCTGCCGGATCGGGAGTTTCCCCGTTGTCACCGCCATCCCCTTTGCCGGAATCACCGGAATCATCGGAGCCACCGTTTCCGCCGGCAGCGGACTTCTTGTCCGTGTACAGCTCGAAGACCATATTATTATCACCGCCACGAGTGGTTGCCGTACTGTCATTGGCAAGGCGCAGGGAATTATCGACCTTGAAACGGAGATTGATACGCGAGATACTCTTCACGGTGCAGTCCTTTTCCACTTCCACGCCGGGACAAGTCAGCGTAGTGTAAAAGATGCCCAACCCCTCTACTTTCACCTTATCACCCGACACAAGGACTTTCTTCATCGCACGGACAAAGGACTTCATGACGTGCGACACATCTTCCACCGAAAGAGACCCGATAGACTCGATTTCGCGTGCCAGCGTCTCAATTGAATAGATTTTCGCCTCTCCTGACTTGGGTTTGAGGGCGTACACCATCGGAGATTCTTCATCAGCGATTCGTTTTCTGCGCTTGTAGCGCACTACTGTAACTGTTGCCATACTTACATAAATTTGTTTCTACGAAAGGAAGGACATTCTCCCTTTCTGATGGTGAAACAAAGATACGGCAACGCACCGGCAGCCCGGCGGGTTACATCGGACTACGTAGGATTAAGAGGGAATAAAGGGGAATAAAAACGGGCATTACTGTTTTAAAGGCTCAAGATACAAAAATGGCAGCATGAACTTCGGATTCATGCTGCCATTCCTGTAAGTGCTTATCATCAGATATTTTCAATTTCTTCTACGGAAAGTCCGGAAGCCTGAGAGATAGTGTCGGCAGGAACCCCTAATTTCTTAAGGTTACGGGCAATTTCCCGGCTCTTTTTCTCCATGCCTTTTTCCATACCTTTCTCCATACCTTCCTCTATCCCTCTCTCCAGTCCTTTTCGCCAGCCTTTTTCTTCCGCGAACGAGATGGTAGCCAGTTGGTCACGAAACACTTTGATACTCTCATCGTATTTCATGCGTTCTTCTTTAGTCAGGGAAGCAATGTCCACAATCTTCTCCAACTTTTCGAAGACCGATTTTCGTGCCTTGAAAGGCATTCTTTTCAATGTGTCCATATTCTTCAATACATAAATCCAACGTTCAAAATCAGTTTCACATTCCGATTCCTCTTTGTGAAAAGAAGGAAGCTCGATAAAGATAAAACGTAACTTATCCGAAAATGTTTCATGCGTATCACGGTCAGCCAATACCACGTCCGTCCGGAGTTTGTGCGGAGCGTCCGCCAGACAGAAGTTCAGGAAAAACACGCCATATACCGCTTTCAAGTCAAACTGCCAATGAGCGCCCCGTTCTCCTTGTCGGGCAATAGTATGAGACAAGTAAAAAAGAGCCCGCTCCTTGAAATTCGTCTGCTGTTTGTTCTGCATCTCCACAATGAACTGTTCACCGCTCTCTGTCGTGCAATAAATGTCGTAAATAACTCCGCGGTCACCCATGTATTCAGGAAGCAGTTCCTTATCCAAAAAGGTTATATCTGTGATACTCTTCTCGTTTACAAGCAGACCGTTCAAGAAATCAATCAGCAAGTCTTTCGTTATTTCCTGCCCGAATATTTTCTTAAAGCCTACATCCGTGAACGGATTGATAAATTTTCCCATTTTCTTTGTTTTACGTTTGTATAGACCGGAATGCATCCAGTCTATACAAAGATACTATATTTTTCAAAGTGAGCGGTTTCTTTTCCTTTTTTTAACGCCTATCCATTCCTTTTCAACCTTCCCTAATGTTTTCAACTTCCCTCAAATGAAATGACCCGAAACTTGCACAACTCAGTAAAAATGCGTAACTTTATAGCTGGTAAATACAAACTCAATCCTCATTATCAATGAAAGCAAAACCCGAAAACCTTTCCGAACAGGAAGAAGAAAAAACATTCCAATACCGCAGCTACGGAAAAGGCGAACTTGCCGCATTATATCTCCCCTACATCAAGCAGCAGAGCGCGGTAGCCCGCTTCAACGAATGGATAGACGCTGCTCCGGGACTGAAAGAGCGCCTGCTCGCCACCGGCATGAATCCACAGAGCAGACGCTACACTCCCGCACAGGTACGGCTCATCGTGGAAGTGCTCGAAGAGCCGTAATTTAGTGGTTAACGGAGTAGTGACTAGTGATTAACGGACTGCGCAATTGGTGCGCAAACTCATGCCACTGGGGGTATAATCATTAATTCCGTTAATCACTAGTCACTACCCCCGTTAACCACTATTCAAACAGCTCCTTTTCCGGCAACCAGCAGGAATTGTCGAAGACAGTATTCCGTGCACGCTGGTCGACAGGCACGGCGGGGTCATGAGATTCTTCGCAAGGGAGATACCGCCCGCTGACGGGGTCGTAGACGAAAGCAGCCACGCCGCCCGTTCCGAGATGCTTGAATTTCACCTTCTCCACATATACGCGGGTGATGCCGATTTCCTTGTCGCGCTCGACGACGATTCCGTAATCAGCCTTGTTGTAAAAATCCGCGGAACCGTTGATGTCATACATTTCCACACGCGGAGTGACGCCCGTTGCAGGGTTGCGGTTCATCTTGCGCGGATGGGCGACGACTATCAGCAGACAATTGTTCTGAGTAGCAAATTCGGTGAACTTATTCAACAAGTTGGAGAGATATTGCGTCTCCGACTGCCCCGGCTTGGGGTCGTGGTCGAAGCGGTTGAACGGGTCGAAGACGAAGATGCGGCAGCCACGGCGCACGACGAGCTCACGGGCTTTGGCTATCACACGCTCGGGAGTGGCATCGCCTTTGAGGGAAATATGCGAAACGTTCTCCGTCAGAAACTCTTCGGAACGTGCCAGAAGGCTTTCCGTCATGCCGCAGCCGTTCTGGAAGCGGTGGGCGGTGAGCTTCTCGATCAGTTTGCGGAGATGGTAGGCGATAGGGACATTCTCCGGACTGAAAAAGCCAATCTTCCATTGATGCCGCAGGCAGAGACGCAGCACCAGTTCGTCCACCCATTCGGACTTTCCCGCGCCGGGGATGCCGGTGACAATGACGACGCGGCGGCGCTCGTAGGTACAGATTTTATCCATCTCTTCCCAACCGGTTTCCGCGCCGGGGCCGAAGCCGTTGTCGAACAGGGCACGCAAGTCGCCGTGCAAGTCGGCGGCGGTGAAGATGCCTTCCAGCGGCACTTCCGCCGCTTGTTCGATGGCGATGCGGAGACTTTCGATTCCATATTTGACGAGATGTTCGTTGGCGTCCTTGCAGCCGGGGCCGTACGTGACGATACGGCAGCGTTCGGCGCCCATGCGGTTGACAAGCTCGTCACGCAGGCGGATTCCGGCCGAATCGGTGTCTACGGCGATGATGATTTCTTTCAAGTCTTCGAAATGGGTTTCCATGAAACGGTCGAGCCACGAGAGATTGGAGTTGGCACCCGCAGGAACGGAAATGACGCTTTCAAATCCGGCAGCGATGGAAGAGGCGGCATCCAGTTCGCCTTCGTGGATGATGCAGGACGTCTGCCCTACGACGGAGTCGATGTTGTAGGGAATCAGTTCGGCTCCCTGCACCATTTTGAAATGCTTCTTGCCACTGCGGAATTTCGTGTTCACGAGTTGCCCGCCCTCGAAGTAGTTGAAGCAGACGCAACGCTCCTTCGCGGCGGACTCCGGCATAAATTCTTCCTGCTCCGTGATGCGCAGCGCGGCTATGACGGGCTGCGGGATGCAGCGCGTTTCGACCAGCCAACGCTCTGTAGCTTCGGACAGCGTGGTCTTCGAAGCGTCAAACACCGGACGACGGAAATGCTGCGGAACGGCTGCCGCACGGCGCTGGCGGGCTGCACGGCGTTCTGCCTTCTCTCGTTCTTCATTGTCGTCGGGGACGTAGAAGTCGGCCCCGCAATGGTAGCAGTGGCAATGTCCGGTGTCGATATTGACACGCAGCGAACGGTCGCGCTTGTTATGTCGCGTCGGGAGACATTGATTACAGATTGTCTTGATTACTCCACTCGTGCGATGACGTACATCGACTTGGTGACTGGCAAAATTTCTCATAATTTTTGTTTTACTTTTTTAGATTGAATACTTCATCACAGTTTTAATGATAATTTATTTGCAGACAGAATAATAATTTTCTTTTTAGACAGAAGAACATAAGAACAAAAGATGAAACAACAGTAGTAGTTTAATGACCGGCAGAAATAATTTTCCAAGCGCAGCCTTTATGTTCTTTTGTTCTTATGTCTAAATTAAATTCCCAATTCCGTGTCATCCGGACGTGGGGTGAGTACCTGCCGGACGTGGGGCGAGCAACCTTTGTGTGTGGGGCGGACAAGCCCCGGACGCAGGCTGAAGGACATCCATCCCCCGTCCGGCGAAGGATGAAAGCCGGACTCAGTGCACCCACCTCTTGCGCACGTCGTCCCACACTGCCGAGCTGTCCGGCCGCGGTGGCGCGTCGTCCGGAATGACATGTCCCAGATATGTCCGCTGCCCGCCGGCTATGCTCTCAAACCGGTTCATATTCCCGCTATCCCTCTCCTTGAGCTCCTGTAGCAATACATCGCGCAACCTGCCGCAAGTGGGAGAACCTGCCGCGACATAGTTGGAGAAATAACGCCGCACATCCTCAAGAAACAGCAGTTCGCCCCCCTTGCCGTAGAGCCGGATATGGTTCTTGAACAGCATGATGACCTGTTGCTGATGCTCAAGAAAAAGCAGCCCCAAGCCCGAATGCTGTCCCGCCAGCTCCATGTACGTCCGTGAAGCGGCAAGCTCGTCCACCAGTTTCTCCCATGGAAGCACCTGTTGCAACGGACGTCCGCCGGCCTTTTCCGCCGGAACAATCCTCATACCAGCGGCAGCAACAGCAGCAGTTTCCCGTTTTCCGCCGGTATTGCTACTGTTGTTCACAACAGGAGTAATACTCTTGTTCTCTTCTCCTCTCTTCTCTTGGGTTTCATTCGGTTTTTGCCCCTTGCTGGCGGGCGTTTCAGCGCTTTTCACAGCCTTCTTCGGGCGACCGCCTTTTTTGCCGTTTTCGGCATTCAGCCGCCACTTCGCTTCCAGGTTTTTCATCACCTTGTCCAGGTAAGGAGCACGAAACGTCTGCCGCTCCTCATCCACCTCGAAAAGGTTGAATTCGCGGAGCACGCGTCCTATCAAATCCAAGTCCATATCATAGCGCCTGGCAAGCGCCTGCAACGGAAGCAGCTTGCACGAGGCTTCGTAATTGTCCTTCGTGCGCAGATGCAACAGCAGCATCACGTAAATTCCGAGGGCTTCCGCAGCCCCCAACTCCAACATCATGCCGGCAATATTGTCGTCACTCAATAAATTTACCTCCAAATTGAAATACTGGTCTTTTTTCATCGCGACAGCTAAGTGTTTAAAATTCAACATGTAAATCTTTCGGCCGCAAAGGTGTGGAATATTTTATATACCATCGGTCGCATATCTGCGACATGCCGAATCTTATTTTATCGGAACTTTGCATCATTATTTACAAATAACCATTCCTATAATGAAACAAAAATGCAATCATACACTCGCTGAAATAGAAGAAAACAATATCGTAGACCGGATATACAACAACCAGATCCTATTGATAAAAGAATTGCTTCATGCATCCGGATTGACAACCGAAGACCTGTGCGTACATCTCGACATAGACAAATCCACCTTCTACAGATGGTATCAGAACAATCATCCTGTCAGAATAGACTCCCACACATACATACACGCCTGCATCTTCCTCCAACAGCATATGGCAGAACACAAAATCCCTTTTACGGAAGAAATAATCAAGCTGATAGAAGATACAGAACTATTCTGCCCTCATCCAATAATGTCCTGACATGAATTTAGACAGGAAAAAAAGATAGAATTATCATATCTTTTCATACCTTTGTGGCAAAGCTCAGTTTATTAAGGCTCAGAAAAAAACATGAATGACAGTGAAGAAACAAGCAGTCCGGCGATAAAAGCACTTATTGTATTCAGAGAAGATGGGGACACAGACAATCTGTTCGTCCCCATCTTGTGCGATGCCATCCGTGCGGGCGGCATCGACGTGCGATGTTCAACAAAGGAATTCTGGGAATCGGACAAGACTTATGACATCATCCACTTCCAATGGCCGGAAGAAGTGGCGGGCTGGACGTGCGACGACTCCGGCATCATCCGCCGGCTCGAAGAACGGATCCGCTTCTTCCGCTCGCGGGGGGCACATTTCGTCTATACACGCCACAATGTACGGCCGCATGATGCCAATGAGGTTATCAGCCGGGCGTATGACATCATCGAATCGCAAAGCGATGTCGTGGTGCATATGGGGCGGTTCAGCCGCGACGAATTTGCCGCCAGGTATCCCGGCAGCCGGAATGTCGTGATTCCCCACCATATTTACCAATATACCTATCAGGAGAATATCAGCGTAGAGCGTGCACGCCAATACCTGCGGCTTCCACAGGAAGCGTTCGTTGTCACTTGTATCGGGAAATTCCGCAACCGCGAAGAAAGACGCATGACACTGGATGCATTCCGCGCCTGGGACGAGCCGCGCAAATTACTGTCAGCCCCACGTTTCCACCCTTTTTCCCGACACGACAGCTACGAGCGGAACTTTCTGAAACGATGGGCGTCAAGAGCCGGATATTATCTGCTGATGCCGCTACTCAACCGTGCGCTGAAGCTGAAAGCCGGTGCCGGTGACGAACGGATAGACGACTGTGACCTGCCTTATTACATTGCCGCCTCGGACGTGCTGCTGATTCAGCAAAAGGACATATTGAATTCGGCCGACGTGCCTCTCGCGTTCCTCTTCCGTAAAGTCATTATCGGGCCCGATTGCGGAAATATCGGCGGGTTGTTGAAAAGTACAGGGAATCCTACTTTCCACCCCGGCAGGAAAGAAGACATCATATGGGCACTGGAAGAAGGCAGGCGCCTGTCCGTCCGGGGAAAAGGAGAAATGAACTATGCGTATGCCATGGAAAACATGTGTGTAAGCAAAGTGGGTAAACAATATGCCGCACTCTACAAAGAGCTGGCAAACAGGGCATGATACGGGAAAGTATCCGTCAGCGCCATAAAAATTACAGAAAGCATGGAAAACAAGAATATAAAAGTCAGCGTTGTCATCCCTGTTTACAATACTGAAAAATATGTCCGGGAAGCGGTGGAAAGCATTATGCGCCAAAGCCTGAAAGAGTTGGAAATCATCATTATCAACGACGGGTCTACCGACGGAAGTCTCCATATAGCAGAAGAACTGAAAAGCGCGGACAACCGTATCAAAATATACTCGCAGGCAAACCAGGGACTATCAATGGCACGCAATGCCGGTATCTTACATGCTCACGGTACATATATTTATTTCATGGACAGTGACGACCTGTTGGAAAAAGACGCCATGCAACTGTGCTACCGCAAATGTGAGGAAGAAAAGCTTGATTTCGTTTTCTTCGACGCGCAAAGTTTTTTTGACGGCAACCTGAAGAATGCTCCTTCACTAAGTTACAATCGCACGGACAAACTGGAAGATAGAACCTACACCGGGAATGAAGCGCTCAAGACACAGTTGGAAAACCGGGAATATACCCCTTCGGCATGCCTGAACTTTATCCGCCGGAGTTTTCTAGAGAAAAACGGGTTGCGGTTTTATCCCGGCATCGTGCACGAAGACCAGCTGTTCACCACCCTGCTTTACCTGCAAGCCGGAAAAACCGCCTGCATCAAGCGGACATTTTTCCAACGGCGCATGAGAGAAAACTCTATCATGACAGGCAAGTTCACCAACCGGAACATCGAGGGATATCTTACCGTCACGCGGGAGATACTCGATTTCAAAAAGCGGACAGTGGAACGCAAAAACGGAGCAATCATCGACCTGTATCTCTCGCAGATGCTCGATGCCGCCATGTGGCAGGCACATACGCTCAGATTGCCGGAACGGCTCAGACTGGCATGGCTATGCCTGCACAAGTACCGGAAATATGTGTCGGCAAGGACAATAGGGACGCTATTATTCAAGTCACTGCTTACTAACCGTTAATAACAACAATCTTAAATAATGAGTTAAAACAATAACCATTAACAATGAGTTAAGAATAACAACTATCAACAATGACAAACAATATCAAAGGACAACTCTTCTCCGGAGTATTTTACACCGCACTCGCCAAGTACAGCGGCGTCATCATCTCGCTTGTGGTGGCAGGCGTACTGGCACGCCTGCTCTCGCCGGACGACTTCGGAGTGGTGGCCATCGCTTCCGTGATTATCGCGTTTTTCAACCTTTTCACCGACATGGGGGTGTCCCCTGCCATCGTGCAGCATAAGTCGCTGACCAAAGAGGAACTGTCGGACATCTTCTCGTTCACGGTGTGGACGGGCATCGGTATCAGTGTGCTGTTCTTTGCCGCGTCATGGCTCATCGCCGACTATTACGGGAGCGAAATCCTGCGCACGCTGTGCCAACTGCTCTCCGTCAACCTGCTTTTCGCTTCCGCCACCATCGTGCCCGGAGCGCTGTTCTACCGCAACAAGGAGTTCAAGTTTATCGCCATCCGCAGCTTCGTCATACAACTGTCCGGCGGTGCAGCAGCCGTGACCGCAGCCCTCTGCGGGGCGGGACTGTATGCACTGATTATCAACCCGATACTTTCCAGCGTCCTGATATTCGCCATCTCCTACCAGCGTTATCCGCAGCGGTTGCGCTTCACGTTGGGACTGACGCCGCTACGGAAGATTTTCTCCTACTCCGCCTACCAGTTCCTGTTCAACGTCATCAATTATTTCAGCCGCAATCTGGACAAACTGCTGATTGGCAAATACATGGGTATGTCCCCCCTCGGATATTACGAAAAATCCTACCGCCTGATGATGCTTCCCCTGCAAAACATCACGCAAGTCATCACGCCCGTGATGCACCCCATTTTCAGCGATTTCCAGAACGACAAAGGAAAACTGGCCGGCTCTTACGAACGCATTGTCCGCTTCCTTGCGTTCATCGGCCTGCCGCTCAGCGTGTTGCTTTTCTTTACGGCGGAAGAAGTGACGCTGATTATCTTCGGCGACCAATGGCTGCCGTCCGTACCCGTATTCCGGATACTGGCGCTTTCGGTCGGGATACAGATTATCCTTTCCTCGTCCGGCTCCATCTTTCAGGCGGCAGGCGACACACGCAGCCTGTTCGTCTGCGGCGTGTTCTCGTCCACACTCAACGTAGCGGGGATACTGCTCGGAATCTTCCATTTCGGCACACTGACAGCGGTAGCCGCCTGCATCGTGGTGACGTTCACCATCAATTTCGCGCAGTGCTACTGGCAGATGTACCGGGTGACTTTCCGGCAGAGCGCGTGGCCGTTCATACGTCAGCTTATTTCGCCGCTCGCGGTCAGCCTGCTGATGGCGGCGGCACTCGTCCCCATGCAATGGGCGATGGAAGGTATGAACATATTTTTTACAATTATAGCCAAAAGTATCGTTAGTTTTATTATCTTTGGCATTTATATACAGATGACACGCGAGTACGATATTATCGGAAAGGTGCGGTCGCTGACAAAAAAGTCTATATAACTATGAATATACGGAACATTTTTATAACCATACGCTATAAGATAAGATATGGCAGCACGGTAGAGTGGTACAATTTCTGGTATCTGGCGTTAAGGAAAAAACATGGAATTGTACCGCAAGTGGCATCTATCGGCGATACAATCCGTAAAATCATAGACGACCGCTGCTCTGTCAGCCGCCTGGGCGATGGAGAAATCCTGCTGACCAGACCGGACAAGAAACTCAAGTTCCAGACGGGGAACCCGCTACTGGCACAGAGATTGGTGGAGATACTGGCAAGCAATGAGGAAGGGCATATCGTCTGTATTCCAGATACATTCAGCAATCTTTACCGCTATATAAGGAAGAGCCGGCGGTTTTGGCGGACACATTTCTTTATTTACGGTTCGTGGTGGGACAGGTTGCTCGTGCCCGGACGGAAGTATTATAACGCATTCGTCACGCGTCCCTACATGGATTTCGCCGACAAGGAGAATGCCGGCCGGTGGTTTCACGACATGAAGCAAATCTGGGACGACCGGAATGTCGTTTTTATCGAAGGGGAGAAAAGCCGTCTCGGTGTAGGCAACGACCTCTTTGACAATGCCCGGAGTATCCGGCGTATCCTCTGCCCGTCCCGGAACGCGTTCGACCGCATAGACGACATAAGGCAGGAAGCCTGCAAGCAGGATAAGGACGTGCTGTTCCTGATTGCCCTCGGCCCCACTGCCACGGTGCTTGCCTACGACTTGCACAAAGCCGGATACCAGGCGATAGACGCAGGACACATGGACGTGGAATATGAATGGTGGCGGATGGGGACACGGAAGAAAGTGAAACTGGCACGAAAATATGTAAACGAGACTGCCATCGGCAGCGAAGTGTCCGACGCCGGCGACGAATACCGGGAACAAATCATTGCCCGAATCGTTTGAATCAGAGAGTAAAAAAGCAAAATAAACAATCTATTGAATACAGAGAAAAGAACGAATGAAAGCCTTATTCATCATATTTCACGGCTTTAACGAAGCCAACGGAATCAGCAAAAAGATTCATTATCAGGTGAAAGCCCTCAAAGAATGCGGAGTGGACGTACACTTGTGCCACTACAACGTCACCCCCTACGGCGAACGCCGCTGGATGGTGGACGATGAAGTGATTGCTGATTTCGGCAAGGGATTCACCGCTAAATTATGGAAACGGGTTTACTACTCCCCCATCATCGAATATGCACGCCGCGAGGGAATCGGACTGGTGTATATCCGCTCTTATCATAATGCCAACCCTTTCACGCTGCGGCTGGCGAAACGATTGAAGCGTACCGGCGCAAAGGTAGTCATGGAAATTCCGACTTACCCTTACGACCAGGAATACGTCACCCGGTCGATGAAACTGGGACTGGCCGTCGACCGCTTTTTCCGTCGGAGCCTGGCGAAGAGACTGGACGGCATCGTCACTTTTTCCAATGCGGAGACTATCTTCGGCGGGCGCACGATACGTATATCCAACGGGATAGATTTTGATGACATCCCGATGAAGCGGCACTGCAACGACACTTCACACGAGCTGCACCTTATCGGCGTGGCCGAAGTGCATTACTGGCACGGATTCGACCGCCTCGTGCGCGGACTGGCGGAGTATTACCGGACGAATCCCGAATATAAGGTTTATTTCCATATCGTAGGGCCGCTGACCGGTGAACGGGAACGTGCGGAAATCCTGCCGGTCATTCAGGAGAACCATCTGGAAGAGTATGTCCGCATACACGGGCCTTTGCACGGCGAAGAGCTGGACACACTGTTCGAACAGACGGATTTCGCCATCGGCAGCCTGGGACGCCACCGAAGCGGAATCACCTACATCAAGACGCTGAAAAACCGTGAATACGCTGCGCGCGGATTTGCCTTCACTTACTCGGAGACGGACGAGGACTTCGAACGGATGCCGTATGTGTGGAAAACGCCACCGGACGAATCGCCCGTGGATATCGGGAAACTGATTGATTTCCAACGGAATCAATCTATGACTCCCGCGGAAATCCGTGAATCCGTCCGCCCGCTCTCATGGAAAGCGCAAATGCAAAAGGTCATCGACAAAGTGGGTGTCTCCATATAGGGCAGGTATTTTTTAGTAGTTATAGAACAAACAATATATTGATAAAACAATGAAAATAGCTTATTGTATCCCTGCACTCTACTATCCCAGCGGCATGGAACGGGTGCTGACACTGAAAGCGAATTATTTTGCCGAAGTGTTCGGTTACGAAATACATATCATCATGACGGAAGGCAAAGACCGGAAGCCATATTATGACCTGCACCCGTCCATCATCCTTCACCAGCTTGACATCGACTACGACCAACTGAACGGAATGCCGCTTTACAAAAGGCTTCCGAAATATATCGTCAAGCAAGGGCTTTTCAAGAGGAAACTGAACGAATGCCTGCATCAGATCAAGCCGGACATCACCATCTCCCTGCTCCGCCGCGACATCAACTTTATCAACAGCATGACGGACGGCAGCGTGAAACTGGGCGAGATACATTTCAACAAGTCCAATTACAGGGATTTCAGCAACAGCCGCCTGCCCGCCTTCATACGGGCTATCGCAAGGCGGTACTGGAGAGCGCAATTGTACCGTCAGCTCCGCCAACTGGAACGTTTCATCGTGCTGAGCCACGAGGACGCGCGCGAATGGACGGAACTGTCGAACGTGGAAGTGATTCACAACCCGCTTCCTTTCTTTCCGGACAAGGTTTCCGACGGGAACAGCAAACAGGTGATTGCCGTCGGGCGTTACGTCCCGCAGAAAGGGTTCGACCGGCTGATTCCCGCCTGGCAAATCGTAGCCCGGAAGCACCCGGACTGGGTGTTGCGCATCTACGGGGACGGGATGCGCGAACAACTTCAGCAGCAGATTGACTCGCTGGGAATCACGGATAGCTGTATCCTCGAACCTACCGTGCCGGACATTGTCAACAAATATTGCGAGAGTTCCATATTCGCCCTGTCGTCCCGCTTCGAAGGGTTCGGAATGGTCATCATCGAAGCGATGGCATGCGGCGTGCCGCCCGTCTCGTTCACGTGTCCTTGCGGGCCGAGGGATATTATCGACGACGGAAAGGACGGCTTGCTGGTGGAAGACGGAAATATAGAAGAACTGGCCGGGAAGATTTCGTATCTGATCGAGCATGAGGATATACGCAAAGAGATGGGACGGCAAGGACGAATCGACGTCCGGCGGTTCCGGATAGAAAATATAGCCGGGCAATGGAAACGACTGTTCGAGAGTCTTGTTCCGGCATCCGATAACAAATAAAGCATCCAATGTCTATGAAATGGTATTCCAAGTATTTACAGGTATACGAAAAACCTTTTGCGGAAGCCCCGCAGTCCGTTATCGAAGAGGTGCGCCGCAATCTCGCAGGATTGCAGAGCAAGGAACCGCTTGTCACGGTGTCCCTCATCGGATACAATGAAGAAAAGCATCTGCTTGCCTGCCTCTGGTCGCTGAGCGAGATGCAGTGTAAATATCCCGTAGAAATCATCGGTGTGGATAACGAATCGAAAGACCGCACGGCGGAAATCTATGAGGCATGCGGAGTGCCTTATTTCACGGAAACACGGCATAGTTGCGGCTTTGCCCGTCTCTGCGGATTAAATCATGCGCGGGGCAAATATCATATTAATATTGATTCTGACACCATGTATCCGCCGAGGTATGTCGAAACGATGGTGGATGCGCTTGAAAAGCCCGGTATAGTAGCTGTCAGCTCACTGTGGAGCTACATTCCGGACAAAGAGCATCCCTGGCTGGGACTGAAATTCTATGAAGCAACGCGCGACCTGCATTTATGGTTGCAATCTTTTAAACGTCCTGAACTTAGTGTACGCGGGCTCGTGTTTGCCTACCGCACGGACTTTGCACGAGAAACGGGGATTCGCACGGATATTATCCGGGGCGAGGACGGGTATCTGGCTCTGCAACTGAAGGCGTACGGGAAAATCGCTTTTGTACGCAAAAGGCGGGCAAGGGCTGTGACCGGATATGGCACTGTGGGGGCTGACGGTTCGTTGTTCGATAGTTTCAGGGTGCGTGTCGTCAGCAGGCTGAAAGGTATCGGCGGGCTTTTCACGAAAAAGAAGGAGTATAAGGATGAGGACAGTAATCTTGTAACAAAGAAGAAATAGAAAGATGAATGATTGAAACGAATTGAATAATATCCATTTAAACAAATAATACGACCATGAACGATACCCTTACTCTTTGGCTTGAAATTATATTTTGGTTTGCCCTGTTCATCGTGTTCTATACATATCTGGGCTACGGGATTGTGCTGTATATTCTGGTCAAGCTGAAGGAGTTTTTCGTGAAGCCGGTGAAGCGCTCGCTGCCGGCATCGGACGAGGAACTGCCGGAAGTGACGCTCTTCATCACTGCCTTCAACGAGGAAGACGTGGTGGATGAGAAGATGGAGAATAGTCTTGAGCTCGATTATCCTGCGGATAAGTTGCATATTATCTGGGTGACGGACGGCAGCGATGACGGTACGAATGAGCGTTTGCAGACTCGCTGGGCAGGAAAGGCGACGGTGTATTTCCAACCGTTGCGACAGGGAAAGACGGCAGCAATGACACGAGGAATGGCGCTTGTGGATACGCCGCTCGTAGTCTTTACGGATGCCAATACGATGGTGAACCGCGAAGCGATACGGGAGATTGTGCTCGCTTTTCAAGATGAAAAAGTCGGTTGCGTGGCGGGTGAGAAACGGATTGCCGTGCAGACGAAGGACGGGGCGGCTGCCGGTGGCGAAGGGATTTACTGGAAGTATGAGTCGACGTTGAAGGCGTTGGACGCACGGTTGTATTCGGCCGTGGGGGCTGCGGGAGAGCTGTTTGCCGTACGCCGGAAGTTGTTCGAGGCGATGGAGCCGGACACGTTGCTGGATGATTTTATTCTTTCGTTGAGGATTACGATGAAGGGATACACGATTGCTTATTGCACCAATGCGTATGCCATCGAGAGCGGGTCGGCGGATATGCGGGAAGAGGAAAAGAGGAAGGTGCGCATTGCTGCGGGCGGGTTGCAGTCTATCTGGCGGTTGCGCCCGTTGCTGAATCCTTTCAGGTACGGGGTGTTGAGCTTTCAATATACGTCGCACCGGGTGTTGCGGTGGTCGGTCACGCCGTTTCTGCTGTTCGCACTGCTCCCGCTCAATGTGGCGATTTTATTACTGGGCGGCTCAACGGTATTTTATGGGGTGTTGCTCGGGTTGCAGGTTCTCTTCTATATTTTAGGGTATTGGGGGTATTACCTGTCTACCAAGCAGATAAAGAACAAGTTGCTTTTTATTCCGTATTATTTCCTTTTCATGAATGTCAATGTGTTGAAAGGGATACGGTATCTGAGAAAGAAGAAAGGCAGCGGGGCTTGGGAAAAGGCGAAGCGGGCGGAGAAGTAGAAACAAATCTCAAAATCTTTTGTTAACTTAAATGAGACACGACTGTCTCAATCATCTTAAAAAAGAAAACAGACATGGACAGAACATTACATGATGCAAGTAATGCACAGAGAATATTGGAACTGACAGCGGATACGATGCTATTAGTGGACAGGAATGGCGTCTGCGTGGACATCGCGCCCCAATGTGACACATGGTTTCTGCAGGAAGATGTACTTTTAGGGAAGAATATATTCAAACTTCTGCCGGAATATACACGGGAGAGGGTAATGCCAGTCTTCCGGGAAGTGCTTGAAGAGCAAAGAAGTATCAGCAAGAATTTCAAACTGGTGCTGAAAGATGAGACGTATTATTTTAAATGTCTGATGTATCCTTATGACGACATGGTGCTCTGCCAGTATCGGGACATCACGCAAAGAAGTAACGTAAAACGCAAACTGGAGCATACGAACCGCACGCTACGGGAGATTCAGAAAGTGGCTCAAATCGGGCAATGGACGTATAATACGAATGAGAATGTCTTTCATTATCAAGGTTACACGGGTGTGCTGGCAAAAGAGGAAGTGCAGCATATCTCGTTTGACAAGTACAAGGAACTGATTGTGAAAGAAGACCAGCATATGTTTGTGGAATGGTGCAACAGGAACCTGAAGGATTTCTACACGGAAAGTATCAGTTACCGTATCCGCCTGGACGGGAAGATTTTTTATATGACTATCCAGACATATCTGCGCGAACAACTGCCGGACGGCAGCCTGAATCTTGAGGGATATATACAGAATATTACGGATATACAGCTCCGGAGAAATGACATAAATACACTGACTCATGCCATCAACAACGCGAAAGAGAGTATCTTTGCCGCAAAACCCGATGGCACGATTATCTTTGCCAACCGTCGCTTCCTTCACAATCACGGCATCGCGGAGAACAAGGACATCAGTCAGTTGAAGATATACAACATCGCCGCAGACTTACCTACGCAAGAGGCGTGGCACACCCGCTGCAAAGACGTTACGGATGGCGGTGAGAGCAATTTTATCGCGCATCATCCGTCGAAAATCAACAAGGACATATTGGCGTATGAATGTACGATGTACAAGGTCACCAATGATTCGGGAGAAGATAGTTACTGGTCGTTCGCGCACGATATCTCAGAACGGATGAGGTATGAGGCTCAAATCAAGCGCCTTAACCTGATTATGGATACCACTATTAATAATCTTCCCGCAGGGATTGTAGTGAAGGAAATTAATAATGATTTCCGGTATATCTACCGGAATCGTGAATCGTACAACCGGGATGTCTTCAACGATTCCTCTATCGGAATGAATGACTTCGACTATTATCCGTTCATCGTGGCAGAGAAGAAGCGGCAGGAAGATATTCAGGTGGCCAGTACCGGAAAAGGGATGCACTGGACGGCGGAAGGCAAGGACAGGAACGGGAACCTGATTATCCTCGACAAACGGAAGATACGGGTGGACGGCGACGAACTCTCCTCTCCTATTATCGTCAGCATCGAATGGGATGTCACGGAACTGGAAATAATGAAGCGGGAACTCATGTCGTCCAAAGAGAAAGCGGAAAAGTCTGACAACCTGAAATCGGCTTTCCTAGCCAATATGAGCCATGAGATACGTACTCCGCTGAATGCGATTGTCGGCTTCTCGCATCTGATAGCCGAAAGTGACGACGCGGAAGAGAGAAAGACGTATTACGATATCGTGGATGCCAACAACGAACGGCTTCTGACACTGATTAACGAGATTCTCGACTTGTCGAAGATTGAATCGGGGACTATCGAGTTCTCTTACGGGCCTGTCAACCTGCATCATTTGTGCAGGGAAGTGCATGATGCGCATATCTTCCGTACTCCGCAGGGAGTGAACCTAGTTTACGAGCCTTCGGACGAGAGCCTGATGATTGAAACGGATAAGAACCGGGTGTTCCAGGTGATCTCGAACCTGATAGGAAATTCGGTGAAATTCACGAAAGAAGGGAGTATCAGTTATGGGTATCAACTGGTGGATAATCAGATTGTTTTCCATGTGACGGATACTGGTACGGGCATTGAACCGGAGAAAGTGGGACGTGTATTTGAACGTTTCGCCAAACTGAATCAGCATGCGCAGGGTACGGGATTGGGATTGTCTATCTGTAAGTCAATCGTCGAACGGCTCGGCGGGCAGATTTCTGTCAGCTCGGAGTATGGAGCGGGAACAACGTTTACGTTTACTTTGCCGTACAAGGCTACGAGGGTCGGAGAAAAGGATTTGCCTGCGGATGTTGAAGCGGAAAAAGATGGGGATAATGTTAAATCAGCCTGTATTTTGGTGGCAGAAGACACGGACAGTAATTTCGACTTATTGGAAGCTATTCTTGGTAAAAAGCATCGTCTTGTCCGTGCGCATGATGGTATGGAAGCGGTCACGATGTATGATGAGGTGAAGCCGGATCTTATTCTGATGGATATAAAGATGCCGAATCTGGACGGACTGGAAGCTACGAAAATCATTCGCGAACTGTCTGCGACGGTTCCTATTATTGCTCAAAGTGCTTTTGCTTATGAACAGGATCGGAAAGCGGCACAAGAAGCGGGATGTAATGATTTTATAGCTAAACCGATAGCACATGACAAGTTAAAGGCGGTGATAAAGAAATGGTTACCACTTCCGTAAGGTGTATGAAGCATAGTTATACAATGCGATACATGGATATACAACACGTTGCTTAGATTATAGTAAATAACTTATTTAATTAGATGAAAGCCTTTTACAGACTATTTTACTACATATCTATCCTGCTGACCGGTGTCTTGGCAGGTATAACAATAGTCGGTGCCTTTACAGGCAGCGCTACACCGGATAGTTTTAAATTGATGCCTTTCATCGGTTTAGGTTTGCCCATTCTTCTGTTGGCTAACCTTGCCACTGCCATTTATTGGACTGTCCGCTGGCGCTTTTGGGTTTTCATCCCTTTGATTGCTATATTCTGTAATTGGGGGTATATCAGTTGTGTTCTCCAGTTCCCTCTTTTCAGTCCGGCTTCGAAGCCAACGGTCAAAATCGGTGGATATACTCCGGGAGTTTTAACCATAGCTACTTACAACGTCGATGCTTTCAATCACGAACATACCGGATATTCATGCAAGGAAATCGCTTCTTACATGAAGAATCAGAAAGCGGATATTCTTTGTTTCCAGGAGTTTGGTATCAATGATGAATTTGGGATTGACAGTCTTTGCGTGGCTCTCGCCAATTGGCCTTATCACTATATCCCTTCATCTCCCGAAGGGATGAATCTCCTGCAACTGGCTGTTTTCAGCCGTTACCCCATCAAAGAGGAAAATCTTATTATCTATCCTGATTCCAAGAATTGTAGTCTTTGGTGCGATATTGAAATCAATGGAAAAGTGCTCCGTCTATTCAATAATCACCTCCAAACAACGGAAGTGACTCAAAACAAACGTAAACTGGAAAAGGAACTCCGCAAGGATAATACGCAACGGGCAGAACGTGCAGCACTTACTCTTATGGACGGATTGCACGAGAATTTTCAGAAGCGTGCCATACAGGCCAATCTTCTCAATCAACTGATTACCACTTCCCCCTATCCTACTCTGGTTTGCGGTGACTTCAACTCGCTGCCTTCGTCTTATGTGTATCATACTGTGAAAAGTGACAAATTGCAGGATGGATTCAAGACAAGCGGGCACGGGTATATGTACACTTTCAAGTATTTCAAGCATATGCTGAGAATCGACTATATCCTACATTCACCGGAATTGAAGAGTATGGATTACTTTTCACCGGATTTGAGTTATAGTGACCATAATCCGGTGGTGATGAGGGTGAAGATGTAATAACACCAATATTAAATACCAAAAAGAGAGGATGTATTCACTGTGTGATACATCCTCTCTCCTTTTGTATATCTCAGAAACGTTCTTCCCTGCAACTATCAGTTGAAAATATAACGCAGACTGAACATTACACGGTAAGTAGAAGCCGTGTTTTCGTAATTCTTATAAGTAGAATTCAGGACTTGACCACTGGCTTTCTGCATTGTAAATGTTCCGTCGCCATTGTCCATCAATGGTGTAGTAGAATTAACTGTCTTGTATAATCCCCAGTTCTTGTTTAACAGATTGGCAATGTTCTGAATATCCACACCAAATTGCAACAAATTCTTCTTACCGCCTATCATCATATAGAAATCTTGATTGAACTTGAAATCTAACTGATGATGCCAAGGCATCACAGCACCACCACGTTCGGCATATTTGCCCAAACGTTTTTTCAAATATTTGTCTTGCTGAACAAAGTTCCAGAAATCTTCTTTCTGCTGCGCAGCCGAATATGTCACTTCACCTGTTTTCTCTGAAATTACATCTTTGAATGTCAACTCATCTTTAGTAGCAGGTATATACAACAAATTATTAGCACCGCCATCACCTACTATATTTTTAGTGTATGTGTACGAATAACGGGAATAAGAATAGCTTCCACCTGCATAACCTAACGGTGCGCCTTCATAAATAAAAGATACGCTCGACCTGAAATGTTTAGCATAAGCCTTTGAATAACCCAATGAAGCAAGAATACGATGAGGTGCCACGTATGTACCGTAACCAAGTTCATGGTCATTAATACCATTGATAGAATAAGTATTAGTTCTATAAGCAGAAGTTACTTGATCGCCAATACCATCACCATAGGAGCGTGCACGAGAATAGGTATAAGAGAAAGAGGCATCCAAACCGAAATCAAACGACTTATGCAACTGAGCGGTTAATGACATATAATAAGCTTTTGAACCGCCATTTTCGATTAAGAAAGCATTAGAGTTATTATACTTTTTATAAGCAGTACGCGTATCATTGGGACTGATTGTTTTCGTCCCGTCAGCATAGATATTAGCATTGGAGATAACTGCCGGATTGAAGTCACGATTGTAGATTCCTTCCAACGTAAAATCAATATCACCGGGCAACTTGGCGTCAAAGGCCAAAGAGGTTTTCCAAGTAGCAGGCATCTTCAAATTCTTGTCTATAATAGTAGGATCACCAGGAAGGCTAACACTTGGAGTAAATCCACCATGATAAATATCTTCTAAAATGTCCTTTGCATTCACATGGAAATTGGGGGCAACCGCACCAACTGTTGAACTATTACCGATATTATAACCATATTGCGTTTGACCTACACCCGAATTTCCCACTGCTGACACTAACCACACGAATGGCAACCGCCCCACGAAATATCCTGTACCACCGCGCAATACATATTTGCGCTCACCGGTAATATCCCAATTAAAGCCTACGCGCGGAGAAACTGAAATTGAATTATCAGGCACTTGGTCTGTTGAAAACTTACGATTACCAAACTCTAATTTCGCATATTCAGCATTATAATTATCCTTCAACGATGGATAAACAGGTAATTCAAAACGCAAACCGGCAGTCAATTTGAAATTTTCATTGATATTCCACTGGTCCTGAATGTAAGCAGAATACTGCATCTGCTTCATCTGAGAAGTAAACTGCGACAAATCAGCAGAATTGGAATGAGTAATCAAGAACGAAGAAGGCTTATTACCATCTACAAAATCTTT
Source organism: Bacteroides congonensis (assembly GCF_900130125.1). Taxonomy (GTDB): domain Bacteria; phylum Bacteroidota; class Bacteroidia; order Bacteroidales; family Bacteroidaceae; genus Bacteroides; species Bacteroides congonensis. Next base: position 76,814 of record NZ_FQXY01000009.1, on the reverse strand, counting down.
CCAAGATTTAAATATATATGCACCATTCGCACCTTGCATATAGCCATTCACCGCTTTATTATGTTCAAACTGCAAACCAGCCATAAAGTTATGTTTACCCCATGTCCAAGTAGCTTCATCCGTTATAGTAAACGACTTTACTTGACGGATATTTCCTTCTGTAAATAGCTCTGTACCGAACATGGCATATACTGCACCTTCTTCCAAAATATAAGTAGTCGGAAAACTGCCGCCATCATATGAACGAGGTTCATCCTGGTATGAATAAGTGCCACGTAATGTATTATTTACCAAACCCCATTTTGCATTCCATTCAGTAGCGACAGATGTAAATCTCTGCTCCTGAAAATAACGTGTATTCCTGAAATATAAGCCTTCATCATTGCTGGCTCCTTTTCCCGATGAAATCGTACCATTATTACCTGGAAAAATCGTACTTGCAGTCATAGGATTTACAGATGTGGAAGGAGAGGCATTATATTTGTTGTTCGTTTTAGAAAAACGAACATTCACTTTATTGTTTTCATTAATGTTCCAGTCCAAACGTGCTAGAAACTTATACGAAGGTACAGTTACATTATACCCTTGATATGCTCCCGGATCGTAATCATATTTATTAATCAGATAGTCACGTATTTCATCCATCTTGGAAGCTACAGGACGATGGATACCATTTACCCCATATTTCTCGCTTTCATCATTTCGTGCACGGGCAATAGGTCCTGCCGTCAAGTCATTTTCATATTCTCCATTCACGAAAAAGAACAATTTGTTCTTTATTATGGCTCCACCCAAAGTAGCTCCATAAGTATATTGATGGGACTTCTCAAGTTCAATGGAGTTATCACCCACTCTATCACCAATCAAATTATTGTTCGTGAGGAATGTATAAGCAGAACCTGTCAGTTCGTTTGTACCGGATTTAGTAACTGCATTGATAGCCGCACCTGTAAAACCGCTTTGACGAACATCATATGGAGTGATTGAGACGGATAACTGTTCCAAGGCATCCAAAGAGATGGGAGCACCGCCCGCCGGTAAATTAGAACCAATACCGAAAGCGTTGTTGAACGAAGCACCGTCCACTGTCACAAATGACTGGCGATAGTTACCACCACCGGCAGCAAAACCATTGGATGTTGTGTTTGATTGCGGAGATAAACGCATAATATCGTTCATACTACGGCTCACTGTAGGGATAGAAGCTATTTTTGAACTAGTAAGATTGGTTACAGCCCCTGCCCTGTCAGACTTCATATTACTATCTTTCGAAGCAGTCACTACTACTTCATCCAATAGTTCAGAACTTTCTTTTAGAGACACATTCAAAACATAATTTTCTCCCAACAAAAGGTTGATACCTTTGTAAATAGCAGTTTGATAACCGACATAGGAGATCTCCACCTTGTATGGGCCACCGGTACGCATACCTTGCAAAGTGAATTGTCCGCTGACATTAGTCACAGTACCATAGCGAGTTCCTGACGGCTCGTGAATGGCTACGATTGTCGCCCCAATAATAGGTTCATCTTGTGCTGTTACTTTACCACTCATGGTAGCTGTGGTTACCTGTGCGCTTACTGAAAGTGTCACCAGCAACATTACCAGCACTAAAAAAGATCTCATTCTCCTACACATACTCTAAATTGTTAGTTAATACAAATTGTTTGTTCTTTGAAATTGCGGGCAAATATAATTAATATTATTTAGACTTACATTACGAAGATACTACATTTTTTTAAGAGAGATAAACGTTTCATTGCTTTATGAAACACAAAAAGAGGGTTCACCGCTATTGAAGTGTACCCTCTTCCCGTTAAAATGTCTATCTGATTACTCCTGCTTCTGCAAAGAATCTGCTATGTATTCAAACTTGCCTTTTCCTACCACTTTATATTTAATCGTATAGGTAGGAGCAGGATTTGTTCCTTCATAAACAGCAAAATTAATAGTATAAATCACTTCTATGCCGGAAACCATATCTGCATCTGCATAAAGGCTTTCCAAAGCACGAATGAAAGCTTCAGGCAATCTATCCCACATGAGTTTCTTAACTTCTTCTTCACTCTTTCCATCATAGTAATCCTTCCATGCGCTATAACGGAAATCAAAATTGTTCTGATAATAGGAAGAACCGTAATAGTACTCATTGTTACCAAACGAGGTAACAAATTCTTTATGGTTACTCTTTACCCACTCTACAATAGCTGTATAGAAAGTAGTGGCTTCCATATCCGTTTTATCAGCATTCAAGGTAATTACTGTACTAGGATCATAGTTCCACTGACCATCCGACAAGACATATTGCTCGGTCTTACTTACTATACGAGAGTTCGCAATCCATTTTGACGCTTCGGAAGAATATACATATTCATCACTTCTTGCTGTGGTTTGCTTGCCGTCGTTATATCTGTATACAACTACACGCACATCACCATCAAGAGGATAAGCTACTTGAGAAGCCAGGTAGGTCGGTATATAGTTCACTGCAGGTTTTTCTGACGTAAAGTTAAGACTGTACAATCCCATCTCTATATAATCAGCATACGAAAGCAGGCATACATTTTTATTCTGACTTTCCCATTTTCCTTTATTGTATACTTTCAATCCATACGCAGGCTCCGAATTCAAACCACTACCGACAGGTAATTGAGTACCAATCATAATATTATCTATTTGATAAGTAGTCGTTTTTTTATTTACCCCGTCACCTGTATATTTAAAAGCAATATATACTTTCTCTCCGTTATAAGAAGCTAGTGAAAACTTCCCGGCAGAAGCAAAATCGCCATATCCCTTGCTTGGCGCACTTGGAATAATAAACTGATCTGTTATATCTGTCCAGATATCAGCTGCATCTACATTGCTTCCATCAAAATCTTTACTGATTAAAACAGTCAGACAATCAGCATTCCAATTACCAACTTTTACATCAAAGCTCAAATAATCATCTGTCCCAAGAGTTATCTCAGGCGTAACCAACCATGCTATGCACTCACCTTCTGTTTTATAGGCAGAATATTGCAGATAGTTATTATTATCATAAGAAGTTACTTTCCACTCTGTTCCACCTTTTGAACTAATGAACCAATCACCACCATTCTTCCAATCTTTCAATGTAGTAAGATCACCTGTTGCAATATTACTAAAATTCTCCCATAACAATGGGTCTTTCAAATAGTCGTCAGGCGATGTTCCGTTCGCAACTCTATAATCTATAAAGACGACATCACCCTCTTCCGGTTCTTTATATCCATCAAGTAAATCAGAAAGTTTATTCTTTGTGTCCGCATTCAAATATGGTGCGAAAGCAGTAGCACCGTAGATTGCTGCGTAATCCTGATTTGTCGGTTCGTAGATCTTTATTGAAGAGTAGTCCGACAAGAGTTCAGACTTATTCTCTTTATAATTAAACGTAACTTTCACACTAGAGCCATTATCGGCCGTATAGTATTTATTTGCCAGAAACGCTGGCACATAAGTAGCAGCAGGAGCGTCTTCCGTGAAATAATGGTCATTCTTCACATACCCCAAAGCTTTGTCTTTTCCGGCTTCTTTAGCTATACTCTGATTGGTCTTATTATCGCTGATTGCTGCATAATCCGCGTCAATTAACGTATAATTCAATTTTATCACATTCGCAGGCTCGGTCATTTCATCCAAGCCGTCAAAGTATTTATCATTATAATCGCAGCCTGCCAATGATAACACGGCAACTATCGATAAGAATAGATTCTTCTTCATTCTTTCTATTAGGTTTAGAAGTTTATTTTTAATCTCACATTAAACGTACGACCGAATCCGTAATATACTCCGTATGCAGTCTTCCAGTCATGGTTCACGCCATCATTCGCGTCGGTAATATATTCTTGATCGAATACATTATTTACATTACCCGAAATCACTGCATCACACTTTGCAATAGTGAAACGATAGCTTGCATTCAAATCAAATATGCTTGCAGAAGGGATTCTCCAAGGAGATTCATAATTTTTCACGCTGTTTTGCTCGATTTCAGTAGTACTCGGAAAAGCCCAGTCTGAATAATTCCTTGCATATAAAGTCCAGTCGACACCCAGACGGAACGCTTTTGCTATATGAAAGGTAGCGCCTAATGCAGCAGTGGTTTGTGCTGAACCACCTACCTTCACGTCTTTCAAATTAATAGTCATGCTGGCATGGTCTTCAGCTTGAATACCTGAAGCATGTGTGATCTCACCCGTCTTCGTATTATATGATTTTACCGGTTGACTGGTTGAATCATAAAAATATCCCTTTGAATTGCTTGTCCATCTCCAGTTTCCTATGGAGAACATACCATTAATATCCAACCAGTAAACAGGTCTAGCTACAAAGTCGAATTCAACACCTTGGTGAAGGGCGTCCAATCCACTCATATTTAAACTCAAACGATCGGCTAATTTACCGTCAACGACCAAATCAATTCCTCTTGAAAGAGTCTTGTTCATCCATTTCGTATGGTAAATATTCAAATTTGCAGTCAGAAAACGAGAACGGAAGCCATAACCGATTTCCGCAGAAAAGACTTTCTCGTTAATAGCATCAGGGTTAGTGGCATTACTGGTGGCCGATTGCAAAAAGGCACCTCCTGAGAAAAATGGAGCACGACTGATATAACCTATATTAGCAAATACATTATGGTTTTCTGTAAGGTTATAATTCACACCACCTTTTGCCGTCCATCCCAGGAAATTGATAGTTTCGGATTTAGCATGAGCTTTATCATAATAGAAACGGTCGTATCTCCAATATCCTGTATTGGAAAGTGAGCCGGCAACAAACACACTGATTTTATCTTTACTATATTCAGCTTGGGCAAATGCGCCTTCGGAAAGTACATATCCGTCAAAATCACGATAGACGATATCACCTACCTTCAATTTCTGATTAACATAAGCATCTCCTGCAGAGGCTGCAGAATTATACTGGGCAAGCACATTACTTCTGGAAGAAGAGTCCACATAATAATCTCCTCCATAAAGGTCTATCAATTCATTGTTGTGCTTTCCTTTATAATAACGGAGATCTATACCACCGTAAATATCAAAATTCTCTCCTAACTTTGTAGTATAAGTAGATATTAAACCATACCAGTTGTGAAAGTTATTTTGTTTAGACATTGCCATTACAGAACCGTTCTCACTGGCTTCGTTCAAATCATAAATCTCATCATAAGCAAATGTTCCGTCTGATTTACGAAAAACGGTATTCAAGGAACCTTTATAAGATCCATACCAATTATTTCTATCCGTACTCGTAAGTCCTTGTCCACCATAACCATAGCCACGACCAATGGAAGCATAAAGTGCAGTACTTAAACTAGACTTATTATCAATCTGCCACAAATGATTCAATGAAAGTTGAGGTTTATTGTAGACATTATATGCAGAGGTTTTGCGTTCACCGTTACGTCCAAAACCATAAGTCGGATTGTATTTATAAGGACTGTCACCATTCATATAGTCTTTGGCAACTGTCTGCCACTGTTCTATGGTCAAACCGTCTTTATTACTGCGTTGGTTGTGCCATTGCGGTGCTCCAAATGCGGTAAAAGATAATTGATGATTGTCATTAAAACGCTTGGTCAGATTCACAAACCAGTTATAACTTTCAAATTCTGTACCCTGAATATAACCGTCTCCCCAAGTTTTAGAACCCAGTATGGATAGAGCCCAACCTGACTTACTCAAACCTGTAGAAACATTGAACGCAATCTTATTGTAGCCATCATTTCCCAAGGCATAAGACACCGAACCGCCTTTCTTTGCATCCACTGTCCTCGTAACAATATTGATAGAACCGCCGACCGAAGGAGCCGATACTTTAGAAGCACCTAATCCACGCTGAGTCTGCATGCTACGAGTTACGTCTGTAAGCCCTGCCCAATTAGACCAGTAAATACCACCCCACTCCATATCATTCATCGGAACACCGTTGATCATTACAGCGATATTTTCTGTCTTGAAGCCACGCATATTGATTTTAGAATCCCCAAAACCACCCCCTTGCTTTGTAGCATATACACCAGGAGTAGACTTCAGAATTTCAGGAAATTCCTGCGTCCCCAACTTTTCCTCTATAAAAACAGGATCAATAGTGGATACTGCTACAGGAGTCTTGCGAGCAACTGCCACTGACGAAGTTATAGTCACGTCATTCAAGGCTACCGCATCCGCCACCAATTGAATAACGCCTAATTCAACTGTACCTTTCTGAAGTATTTTCTTCTTAAAATCCTTATAACCAAGGTATTTGATTACAATAGTAGCATTGTTTCCCACTTTCTGGATAAAATTACCATCCATATCAGTAATACTACCCTGCGTAGTTCCTGCTACCGTCACTGATGCCCCAATCAAAGGATCACCAGTCTCCGCATCCACAACTTGACCTTTCACTGTTGTTTGGGAAAAGGCTGTAGCAGTAGTACATACCGCCAATACCATGACCAACAGGAAATGAATTAGATGTTTTCTCATGTTTCTCTTTTATTTATTAAATAGTATATATTGTATAATAACTAAATACGTAGACAAAGGTAATTAAACTTTTTTAGATGTAGGTTACAAAGTGACTACATTTTTTTAAGGAAGATAAACACATTCTACTAACTAATACAAAAAAAGCTTCACAATTTCTTGTGAAGCTTTCCTTTTAGTAGTTTTTCTATCGCAACGACTACAATTTATTATCAAATCCTAGTCAGTCATTAGCTTTCTATAACGAACACGCTTCGGCTCTTCATTTCCCAAACGCTTCAATTTATTTTCTTCGTATTCAGAATAAGAGCCTTCAAAGTAGAATACGTTGGAGTCTCCTTCGAAAGCAAGAATGTGTGTACAGATACGGTCGAGGAACCAACGGTCATGGGAAATGACTACCGCGCAACCTGCGAAGTCTTCCAGACCTTCTTCCAGTGCACGCAATGTATTTACGTCGATGTCATTGGTAGGTTCGTCGAGCAACAGTACGTTACCTTCTTCTTTCAGTGCCATCGCCAGATGCAGACGGTTTCTTTCACCACCGGAAAGGACGCCGCAGAGTTTTTCCTGATCGCCGCCGGAGAAGTTGAAACGGGAAAGGTAGGCACGGGCATTTACATCGCGTCCACCCATACGAATCAGCTCATTACCGCCGGAAATAACTTGATAAACGCTTTTGTTCGGGTCGATGTCACGGTGCTGCTGGTCTACATAAGCCACTTTTACAGTCTCTCCTACTTCAAATTCGCCTTTGTCTACTGTATCCAAGCCCATAATCAAACGGAATAAAGTAGTTTTTCCCGCACCGTTGGGGCCGATTACGCCGACGATGCCGTTAGGGGGAAGCATGAAGTTCAAGTCGTCAAAGAGCAGTTTGTCACCGTAGGCTTTGGCCACATGTTTGGCTTCAATTACTTTATTGCCCAGACGAGGGCCGTTCGGGATAAAGATTTCGAGTTTCTCTTCTTTCTCTTTTACGTCTTCATTCAGCAATTTGTCGTAAGAGTTAAGACGGGCTTTACCCTTTGCCTGACGGGCTTTTGGAGCCATGCGCACCCATTCGAGCTCGCGTTCCAACGTCTTGCGACGTTTGCTGACTGTTTTCTCTTCCATTTCCATACGTTTGGTTTTCTGTTCCAACCAGGATGAGTAGTTACCTTTCCAGGGGATACCTTCGCCACGGTCGAGTTCAAGAATCCATCCGGCAACGTGGTCAAGGAAGTAACGGTCGTGGGTGACGGCGATAACGGTTCCTTCGTATTGTTGCAAATGTTGTTCCAACCAGTCGATAGACTCTGCGTCCAAGTGGTTAGTAGGCTCATCAAGTAACAGGATGTCGGGTTTCTGCAACAGCAGACGACAAAGGGCTACGCGGCGACGTTCACCACCGGAAAGATTTACGACCGGTTGGTCTTCGGGCGGGCAACGAAGGGCATCCATTGCACGTTCCAGTTTACTGTCGAGATTCCATGCATCTGTTGCGTCAATAATATCCTGCAATTCGCCTTGACGGGTAAAGAGGGCATCCATTTTGTCCTGATCCTCATAGTATTCCGGCAAACCGAATTTCTGATTGATTTCTTCGTATTCTGTCAGTGCGTCAACAATAGGTTGCACACCTTCCATTACTACTTCTTTTACTGTTTTTGTGTTGTCCAGATGAGGTTCCTGTGCCAGATAACCTACAGAGTATCCGGGTGAGAACACCACTTCCCCCTGATAGGATTTCTCCAAACCTGCAATAATCTTCAATAAAGTAGACTTACCGGAACCATTCAAACCGATAATTCCGATTTTCGCTCCATAAAAGAATGACAGGTAAATGTCTTTCAGCACATTCTTATTCGGAGTGAATGCTTTGCTCACTCCAACCATTGAGAAGATAATTTTTTTATCGTCAGCAGCCATATATTAATAATGTATATTGTTGATAATGGCACAAAGATAAGAAAAATGTTTGAATTCCTTTGGAGTTATAAAAAAATGTTCTACCTTTGCACCCGCATTCGAAAGAAAGCACATAAGGATTGATTCAGTAGCTCAGCAGGTAGAGCACAACACTTTTAATGTTGGGGTCCTGGGTTCGAGCCCCAGCTGGATCACAAAAAGAAGATTAATCTCTTGATAATTAAGTATTATCAAGAGATTTTTATTTTATGCCAGAACAGATTGGCAAGGCAACTCAACAACAAAAGTACTACCTGCCCCCAGTTGGGAGTCTATCAATATCCGTCCGTTCATTTTATCAACAATAGATTTACAGATAGACAAACCCAACCCTGCGCCTTGGGCAAAAGAGTCTACTTTCTCAAATCTTTCAAATATTTTATCCTGCATATTCTGAGGAATACCACCGCCGGTATCGCGGACACCGATACGTACATAATGGGAAGCTACTTCATAGAACACTTCTATGTACCCAAAGGATGTATTCTTGAAAGCGTTCGAGAGAAAGTTATTCAAGACTTGTTTTATCCGTAACCTGTCCAAATCCACTAAAAAATCCTGCTCGGGATAGTTAGTCCGGAGTTCGACGCCGGAAGGTACTTGACAGGCATATTCCGCAACGCTCTCTTCAAGAAGCTCTGTCAAGTTAAACCAATTCGGATGCAACTCAAAATATCCGGATTCTATCTTGGCAAGATCGAGAACATCGTTTACCAGATTGAGTAGGAGTTCGTTGTTGTGGCTGATTAACGAATTATAAAGTTCTTTCTCCGCCACATCTTCGGTGTTCGCCAATAGGCTCGAAAAGCCGACAATAGCATTCAAAGGAGTACGAATCTCATGACTCATATTAGCCAGAAAAGCAGATTTCAGACGGTCGGACGCTTCGGCTTTATCGCGGGCCTTGACAAGTTTCTCTTCCGTTTCCTTCAGTTCGGTAATATCATAGTTGATACCGATTAGCTCGATAATATTATCTTGCGGAGCGTATTTCTTGACTAGCAGGTTGACATGCGTCCACGTATATGCGCCATCCGCCCTAAGGACACGTATTTCACGATTGAATTTGGCAGTTGCATCTTTCCGCGCATTTTCCAAAAAACGAATCATTGATTCACGGTCGTCAGGATGCAAGTGCCGATAGATACCAAAGATTTCAGACAATGGCGTACCGTCCGTTTCACCCATATTCCTATACCAACTCTTTTGGGCATAGCCCTGCCTGTTCAAAATATTATAATGAACATAACCCACTTTAGCGTAATCACCGACCAGTTCGAAAAACTCTTCAAACTCCTGAATCTTATTATAAGCGACAGTGGTTTCCGTCTTGTCTGCATTAATCAGCAGATAACTTACCGGATTGAGAGCATCATCATACAGGGTAGTTACCTTTGTCACTAAATCAATCGTTCCTTCTTTCTTCGAATTCTGATAATACTGTCCTACTTTAGAGAAATCATAGCGGAAAGTAAAATCGGCATCTTCATTATTCCGCAGCCGTTCCTTCATCTCTTCCGGAAAGATAGGGTTATCGAATATATTGATACCCAAGATGTCTTCCTTCTTATCTACATGAAACATTTCGAGTTCCTTATCGTTCAGATCCATCAAGAATCCATCTTTATTGTATAGTTCGATACCTACGGGAAGATGCTTGAAAAATTTGCGCAAGAGCCGTTCGCTATATTGCAAAGCCTGATATGCCGATGCCATATCGGGAGCGTCCTGTATTTCGACTATGCCGTAAACTATTGTATTTCCTTCTTCGTCCGTTTCTTTAAAGCAAACTTTGCTCCGTACCCAAACAGCACCTTTCTTTGTATCAAGCAAGTATACGGATTCCGGTATTTGAAGAACACCTAAAGAATAAATTGCCGTGAGGTGTTGCTCCCCTTCCAATATACGTTTATCGAAGTCCTCGAAACTGATAATCCCCGTTTTGTCCAAACCTAAGAGTTCTGATATATGTTCAGAACATTCATAATTCGCAGTTGCTAAATTGGCCTTCCACCACCCCATGTTAGCGTGAGCCATCAACTTCGAGAAAAACTTACAATCTTTCTGTTTATTCATAACATCCACTACTCATTTTAACATAGTTAAGTGCACAAAGGTAGAGTTTCTATGGAATTGAGGTTTGCTAAAAGCCACATTTTTAGCATATTATAAGAAGATTATTCGTCCTTAAACTAAAAAATGCCCGATTGGAAAAGCTCTCTTCACGAGAGAATTCCAACCGGGCATATTGTAATTGCTGTATTTCTTATTACTTCTTCAAGGCCTGATAAACGGCTTTTGCCATTATTTCAGCTCCCGCTTCGTTCGGATGAATCTTGTCCGGGAAAAATTGGGGAATTCCGTCCATTGCCGTATGAAGGTCGATAACTGGCAGGTTGTTTTTCTTGGCAACCTTCCTTATCATCGGAATGATTTCTTTGGAAATAATATCATCGTTGATATTGTCACCAGTCTGATAAGCTTTGGAAGGATAGCAGAGATAAATTTCAGGTTGGGCAGGCAGGGCTTTGAAAGCATCCACCATTGTTTGCAAGTCTTTTGTGAAGTCTGCTTTATACTTCCAGTTAAATGATTTACTGTCATTTGTGCCAAGTTTAATGACTACGATATTGGGATTGAAAGCCAGTGCATCCTGATAGGCTTTTTCGTTCATATAAGGATGGTCGCCCTTATTTAACAAGGTACGGGCGCTTACTCCGAAATTCTTTACCCAATAAGCATCGCCCATCATACGACTCAATACGGCAGGATAACTGTCGCGGTTACGATCCTTGATGCGGGCTCCGTAGGTAATACTGTTACCGATGCAGGCAACACGGATAGCATCTTTATGAGGGACTTTAAAACTACGTAGCCACGAAGTCAGCTCGTTCAACATCTCATTCTTATAAAGGAAACTTTCACGGATTCCCCAGCCATGTCCGCCGGAAGGATAGATATGTAGAACGGAAGGAACTTTGTGCTTGTTCAGGGCGAGGTAATAGTTCACTCCATTGGCGGGTGGAACAGCCTTGTCGTCGTCACTATAAACGATAAAGGCACGGGGTGTATCCTTCGTCACTTGCTTTTCATTGGAATATTCAGCTTCCAGTTCGGCGGACGCATCCTTACCCAAAAGGTTATTGTGAGAACCCATATGAGTATAAGATTTATCCATCGTAATCACCGGATAAAAAAGAATCTGGAAATTCGGACGAAGTTCGGGTTTAGCATGGGTAGCAATGGTCGATGCCAAGTGACCACCGGCGGAAGACCCCATGATACCAATGTCATTCGGATTCAGATTCCATACATCCGCACTGTCACGAACTATCTTCATGGCAGCTTCGGCATCCGAAATAGGAAGCGTGCGGTCACCTTTCGGCAAGCGGTATTTTAGGACAATCAGTGCAATACCTTGTTTGTTGAAATACGGTGCCCAGTCATAACCTTCGTGGTCAACAGCCAAGTGAGAATATCCGCCACCCGGGCAAGCTACAACGGCACGTCCCGTTGCCAGTTCCGGTGCAGGAAGGAATACACGAAGCGAAGGTTGTTCAATATCAAATGGTTTCGGAGCATTTTGGGCTACCACCCGGGAACCTGCCAACAAAAGCAGCAGCAGGAAGAAAATAGTAGAAAACTTCTGTTTCATAGTATCTATGTACTTTGATTAATGAATAATTAGACGTGCGAAGATAGTAATTTTGTGTATCTTTGCACCCCATTTTGATTATAAAAATTATATGCAAGGAATAAAGAATCTCACGCAAGGCCCTATCAACCGTCAACTGTTCAATCTGGCAATGCCTATCATGGCAACCTCATTCATTCAGATGGCATATAGTCTTACGGATATGGCTTGGGTGGGACGACTGGGAAGTGAAGCCGTAGCCGCCATCGGCTCTGTCGGAATTCTGACATGGATGTCAGGTTCCATTTCCCTATTAAATAAGGTAGGATCCGAAGTCAGCGTCGGACAGTCCATCGGCGCACAGAGCCAGGAAGACGCACGGAACTTCGCGTCCCACAATATTACAATTGCATTGGTTATTTCCGTATGTTGGGGAGCATTGCTTTTCGTTTTCGCAGAGCCTATCATACGTATCTATGAGCTTGAAGAACATATTACTGCCAATGCCGTCCAATACCTGAGGATTGTTTCGACCGGATTGCCGTTCGTATTCCTCTCCGCCGCCTTCACAGGTATTTATAATGCGGCAGGACGCAGTAAAGTTCCCTTCTTTATAAGCGGTACGGGATTAATACTGAACATCATCCTCGACCCTCTGTTTATATTCGGATTCGGACTGGGAACAAACGGCGCAGCTTATGCCACCTGGATTGCAGAAGCGAGTGTATTCCTTATCTTCGTCTATCAGTTGCGTCACAGAGATGCTTTGCTCGGCGGATTCCCCTTCTTCACCCGTCTGAAGAAAAAATACACACGGAGAATCTTAAAGCTGGGACTCCCCGTAGCTACTTTGAACACTCTATTTGCTTTCGTCAATATGTTCCTTTGCCGCACGGCTTCAGAACAGGGCGGACACATCGGCCTGATGACTTTCACCACCGGCGGACAGATAGAAGCCATCACCTGGAATACTTCTCAAGGGTTCTCCACCGCACTAAGTGCCTTTATCGCCCAAAACTATGCGGCCGGACGAATCGAACGGGTACTTAGAGCCTGGCACACAACCTTATGGATGACAGGAATTTTCGGAACATTCTGCACGTTGCTTTTCGTTTTCTTCGGAAATGAGGTCTTTTCCATTTTTGTCCCTGAACAAGCGGCTTACGAAGCCGGAGGTGTATTCCTGCGTATCGACGGATATTCGCAGCTCTTTATGATGCTCGAAATCACCATGCAGGGAGTATTCTATGGCATCGGACGTACAATACCGCCTGCTGTTATCAGTATCGTCTGCAACTATATGCGTATCCCGCTTGCCATCCTGTTTGTACGGATGGGCATGGGAGTAGAAGGCATTTGGTGGGCTGTCTGCGTCACTACGGTTGCCAAGGGACTGATTCTTTTAAGCTGGTTTGTCATCATCAAGAAAAAGTGTTTGGGCATCCCAACTGTGGTTAAAGAATAGCTCCCAATTCTTTTTATTAACACACGAAAAGAATCGTCCGAGTTATTTTAACTTAAAAAGCACCCCTATGCCAAATAATATGTATCTTTGCGGTGTTATTCATAATACGATATGATTCGTATTAAACTATATTTTATAAACAATTTAAAAAACATCTACATTATGAACAAGATGAAATTTATGGTTCTCTTCATGAGTATTGCCATGATATTTGGTAGCTGTGGAAGTATGAACAACACTGGTAAAGGTGCTGCTATCGGTGGTGGTTCGGGCGCTGCGCTAGGTGCAATCCTGGGTGGTGTTATCGGTAAAGGTAAAGGTGCTGCAATCGGCGCTGCCATTGGTACGGCGGTAGGTGCGGGAACCGGCGCGCTTATCGGTAAGAAGATGGATAAGGCAGCAGCAGAAGCAAAACAGATTGAAGGCGCACAAGTAGAACAGATAACAGACAACAACGGATTGCAAGCCGTGAAAGTTACATTCGATTCAGGTATTCTTTTCACAACAGGCAATGCAACCTTGAGTGCTGCCGCCAAGTCTGCTTTGAGCAAATTTGCCAACAATGTGCTTAATCAAAACCGTGACATGGATGTATCTATTTATGGATATACCGACAACCAGGGTTGGAAGAACAGTACTGCCGAACAAAGCCGTCAGAAAAACCTGAACCTGTCACAGGAACGTGCACAGAGTGTATCCAGTTACCTGCTGAGTTGTGGTGTTTCTACAAATCAGATTAAAAGTGTACAAGGAATGGGCGAAAGCGACCCTGTTGCAAACAATGACACAGCAGCCGGTCGTGAGCAGAACCGTCGTGTAGAAGTTTACATGTACGCTAGCGAGCAAATGATTAGAGATGCACAAGCCGCTTCTCATTAAAAAATTACTGCGTTATACGCGCAACCTGCTGATATTCTTCTTTGCATCGACCTTACTGGTGGTCATTATTTACCGGTTCATGCCGGTTTATATCACACCGTTAATGGTTATCCGAAGCGTTCAGCAGATTTTTTCAGGAGATAAACCCACGTGGAAACACACGTGGGTTTCTTTTGATAAGATATCTCCCAGCCTGCCGATGGCAGTCATTGCTTCCGAAGACAACCGTTTTGCCGAGCACAACGGGTTCGATTTCGTAGAAATCAAGAAAGCGATGAAAGAGAATGAAACACGCAAACGGCAACGGGGTGCAAGCACCATCAGCCAACAGACAGCCAAGAATGTATTCTTATGGCCGCAGTCTTCGTGGGTACGGAAAGGACTTGAAGTCTATTTCACGTTCCTGATCGAAACATTCTGGTCAAAAGAGCGAATCATGGAAGTCTATCTCAACTCTATTGAAATGGGAAAAGGCATCTACGGTGCACAAGCTACCGCGGAAAATAAGTTCGGCACAACAGCTGCCAAATTAACGAAAGGCCAATGCGCGCTCATAGCCGCCACCCTTCCCAATCCAATACGGTTTAATTCGGCGAAACCTTCGCCATACATACTAAAACGACAAAATCAGATATTACGGTTGATGAATCTGGTTCCCAAGTTCCCGCCGGAAGAGAAAACTACAGAAAAGAAAAGCAGCAAGAGTAAGAAAAAGAAGCGGTAGACAGATGCCGTGACTATTCACCTATATTCCTGCACATATAAATGTTGCATCAAAATTAAATGATAATTTAGGGGCGTAGCGCCCCGGCAAGGTTTCCTTGCGGATAGTCGGTAGTAATTCCAAATTTATTTGCATACAGACTAATAAATTTCTTTTTAGACAGAAGAACATAAGAACAAAAGATGAAACAGTAGTAGCTTAATGACTAGCAGAAATAATTATCCAAGCGCAGCCTTTATGTTCTTTTGTTCTTATGTCTAAATAAAATTCCCATTTATAAAACTAATCTATAAGCCAGTACAAAAAAGAAGGAGCAACGGGAATCTAATTCTCTTGCTCCTTTTATATCAGTAAGCTTGTTTGTATGCGTTATCCTCATTTATACGAAGTCCTTCAATTCTTGTTGTAAACGTTGGCGTGTGAAGAAAATGCGGCTTTTCACCGTTCCTAATGGCAAACCTAGCTTCTCTGCGATTTCGCGGTATTTAAAACCGGATACGTGCATGGAAAAAGGCACTTTATACTCTTTGGGCAACGCGTTGACAATACGGTGCATTTCCTTCAAGTCATAGGCACCTTCCGTGCTTTCGAATCCTGAATCTTGAGGCAGGTTCAAGTGATAATAATTATCGGTGGGGTCTACAAAAGTCTGATCGCGTACAATTTTCCGGTAGTTATTAATAAAGATGTTACGCATGATAGTATACATCCATCCCTTGAAATTTGTGTCCGGAGCAAATTTTTCCTCGTTATCCAAGGCTTTTAAAGATGTTTCCTGCAACAAATCATTCGCTTCCTCACGGTTGGCCGTCAGTTTATAAGCGAAACGCAGCAACTCTTCCTGAACTCCAATTAAATCTTTTCTGAAACTTAAACTTTTCATACTTTAAGGGTTTTATGGTTAATATTTCGTTTTTCTCGTCGGTTGCAAGTTTAAAGGTATTTTGCGTCTTATACAGGGGAATTTCAATCATTTTTTAGGGGTTATTTCTATCAAATGATAGTTTTCGGGTGCTTTCTGATAGTTTTCGGGTGATATTTGAAGAAAAATCTCTCATTCATTTGCTTAAAAGAATCAAATAGATTACTTTTGATTAACATTAATCTAATAAATTAAAAGACGATGACTATACTTATTGTTGTAGGAATTATTGTATTGCTGGGCATCATTTTTGCATCCATGTACAATTCGCTAGTGAGACTAAGAAACAACCGTGAAAACGCATTTGCCGACATCGACGTACAGTTGAAGCAACGCCATGACCTGATTCCCCAATTGGTAGATACCGTGAAAGGATATGCCGCACACGAAAAAGAGACACTCGACCGTGTGATTCAGGCACGTAACGGCGCTGTCAACGCTAAGACTATCGACGATAAGATAGCGGCTGAAAATCAGTTAAGCTCTGCTCTCGCAGGACTGAAAATCACATTAGAAGCCTATCCCGACCTGAAAGCGAATCAGAATTTCCTGCAATTACAGGAAGAAATAGCCGATGTGGAGAATAAGCTGGCTGCTGTCCGCCGTTATTTCAACTCGGCAACCAAAGAGTACAATAACGCCGTGCAGACCTTCCCTTCAAATATCATAGCAGGCATGACCGGATTCCAAAGGGAAATCATGTTCGACTTGGGTAAGAACGAACGCGCCAATTTGGAACAGGCTCCCAAAATCAATTTCTAATCCACCATTCACTCACTGCATAAATCAAACACGCGATGCAATACGTCGGAATCCAAACACAGCAGAGCCGGAACAACTTACGTTCCGTGTTCCTATTAATCCTTTTTCCTTGTCTAGTGACAGCACTCCTGTATCTGTCCTGCTACCTGCTGATTCTTTTCGGATACGGAAAAAGCATGGAAGTTGAAATGATGCCTATGGTCAATCATTTATTCCTTTCTTCCCTGCCATATACTTTAGGAGTAGTGCTGATTTGGTTTCTTATTGCCTATTGGGCTAATACAAGTATTATCAATTCCGCCACAGGTTCCAAACCGCTAGACCGCAAAGAGAACAAACGCGTTTATAATCTGGTGGAAAACCTCTGTATGACTCAAGGGATGAGCATGCCAAAGATAAATATCATCTATGATAATTCGCTGAATGCATTTGCAAGTGGCATCAATGACCGTACATATACAATCACTCTTTCGGAAGGCATCATCAAGAAACTAAATGATGAAGAACTGGAAGCGGTCATCGGACATGAACTGACTCATATTCGTAACCGGGATGTGCGCCTGTTGATTATCTCCATCGTATTTGTAGGCATCTTCTCCATGCTGACGGAAATCACGTTTTATGCAATAACACATATACGTGTACGTAGCAACAGTAAAGGTAGCGGAGGAATTTTCCTCTTTATGCTTGTTGCTTTGCTGATAGCTGCCATCGGTTTTCTTTTCTCTAGCCTGATGCGTTTTGCCATTTCACGCAAGCGCGAATACATGGCAGATGCAGGTTCGGCAGAAATGACGAAGAATCCGTTGGCGCTCGCCAGTGCTTTGCGTAAAATATCTGTCGACCCGGCGATAGAAGCTGTTGAACGGAAAGATGTAGCCCAATTATTCATTCAAAATCCTAAAAAGAAAACAAAAGGATTATACAGCCAACTAAGTGGTTTGTTCGCCACTCATCCCCCTATTGAAAAGCGGATTGAGATATTGGAACAGTTCTAAGTTCCCTTATATAAGTCTAAGTTCTCCTTATATATAAGGTATAGGCAAGACATATCGGAACATAAGGTAAGGCATACATTACGGCAAAGGTCAGGATTTCTGTTTAATTTTCATTAAAGAAAAGAGAAGAGTTCCTGACTTTTTAGTATATTTGATTGTTATACATGTAAATATCAACCTAAATGCAACTGATATGAAAACGAAGAAACAAATCTTAATGTTGCTGCTAGCCCTGCTAGTAGGCTTCCCTACCCTTTCGGCTCAAAGTAAAAAGGAGAAAAAGGAACAAAAGAAAGAAGCTGTAAAAAAGATCATCGCATCCGAGAACTATAAGATAGATGTACAGACCGCCCTGCCGATGCGCGGACGTTCCATTCCTCTGACATCTCCCTACTCATTGGAGATTAGAAATGATTCGGTCATTTCCTATCTGCCTTATTTCGGACGGGCTTACAGTATCCCTTATGGTGGCGGGGACGGACTGAACTTCCGGGCACCCCTCAAGGAATACAGCATGGAAATGGATAAGAAAGGAAATGCCATCATCGAATTCATCGCCCGGAATCCCGAAGACAGATTTGAATTCAGGGCAAAAGTGTACTCCAACGGTTCGGCAAGCATTGATGTGAATATGCAGAACCGGCAATCCATCAGTTTTCAGGGAGAACTGGAAATGAAAGACGAGTAAGCCCCTACTCCTCTTTTACATCTTCTTTTATATCTTCCCCACCTTTTAATATAGGCAGGCAGATGTGATATTTTACAGCCAGGATGCGGGTCAGGAATACGGCCGACCCGCCGATTAGCTGGCATGCGTACGACTCAAGTCCTGCGACATCGCAAAGCCAGTAGGCAATGCCGCCTACCACACAGGCCATCGCATAAATTTCTTTTCGGAATATCAGGGGAATTTCGTTGATAAAGACATCACGAATCACACCACCTGCCGCTCCCGTGATGCTACCCATAATGATTGCCACCCAAAAAGGATAGCCCAAGGCAATGCTTTTACCCACACCTACCACAGTGAACAACGCCAGTCCGATGGAGTCGAAGATAAAGAACGTATTGTTGAGCCGGATAAGCCAGCGTCCGAAGCAGATAACCCATAGCAAAGCCAGTCCCGTACAAATCAGATAAATGGGATTTGTCATCCATCCCGGAGTAACATCGAGCAGGACATCACGAAGAGTACCACCACCGATAGCCGTAGCAAGTCCTACAACATAGGCTCCGAACCAGTCGAAACGTTTTGCCGAAGCGAGCCGGATACCACTAATAGCAAAGGCAAATGTGCCTATAAAATCAAGAATTTGAACGAATGTGGGCATATATTTGTTATTTTGTATGCAAAGTAACGAATAAATTCCGTAAGAAAATGTACATTTGCTTCACGAATTAAACCGAATATGATAGAAACAATATGAAAATAACAATTGTTGCCGGGGCACGCCCCAATTTCATGAAGATAGCTCCCATTACACGCGCTATTGAAGCCGCACGGGCGCTGGGTAAAAGTATCTCTTACCGACTGGTCTATACGGGCAGAAAAGAGGATACGAGTCTGGATGCTTCTCTCTTTTCGGATCTCGACATGAAAGCTCCCGATGTCTATCTGGGAGTGGAAAGCAGTAATCCAACGACTTTGACAGCAGGAATCATGGTAGCTTTCGAACAGGAGCTGACCGAAAACCCGGCACACGTTGTTCTTGTGGTAGACGACCTGACTGCAACCATGAGTTGCGCCATCGTTGCCAAAAAGCAAGGAATCAAGGTGGCACACCTCGTAGCCGGAACCCGTTCTTTCGACATGAAGATGCCAAAAGAAGTGAACCGCATGATTACGGACGGACTATCCGACTACCTGTTTACAGCCGGTATGGTTGCCAACCGCAACCTGAACCAGACAGGAACGGAAAGTGAAAACGTATATTATGTAGGCAATATCCTTATAGATGCCATCCGCTACAACCGCAACCGCTTGCTCAAACCGATATGGTTCTCCGTACTGGGATTGCAGGAAGGCAATTATCTCCTGCTCACCCTCAACCGCCGCGTATTGCTCAATGACAGAGAGAATCTGAAACGACTAATGGAAACAATCATTGAAAAGTCTGCCGGCATGCCTATCGTAGCACCGCTGCACACCTACGTGCGCAATGCCATCAAAGAACTGGGCATCGAAGCTCCGAATCTGCATATCATGCCGCCACAGAACTATCTTTTCTTCGGTTATCTGATTAATAAGGCAAAAGGAATTATTACCGACTCCGGAAACGTGGCGGAAGAAGCAACCTTCCTGGGCATTCCTTGTATCACCCTCAATACGTATGCCGAACACCCGGAAACGTGGCGCATGGGAACCAACGAACTTGTCGGAGAAGATCCGGCTCTACTTGCCAAAGCAATGGATACGCTGATGAAAGGCGAATGGAAGCGCGGCGAACTCCCCGAACGTTGGGACGGACGCACCGCAGAGCGTATCGTACAGATTCTATCAAGCAAATAACAACAACCTTACTTGCCCTATTCTGTCAAGCGTAGGGCAAGTAGTTTCAACACGCCTTGAAACTAAGTGTTTCATGCCTTGAAACTTTAGTTTCATACTGTTGAAACTCTAGTTTCTCACCGTTGAAACTTTAGTTTCTTGCCGATGAAACTCCGGTTTCAAGTAATGGAACAAATAGTTTCAACGGATGAAACTAAATCTGAAACTAGTTGTTAAATATATATGTCCGAGGCTGACTTATTTGAGCATCGGGTGATATATGCTTGTAAACAACCAAAAACGATGGGTAAAAAAAGTTATATATTCTCTCATCATGAGAGTTATTTGTTAACTTTGCGCCCTACTACGAACGTTATGAGACAACGATATAACAAAATACTTATACTGCTCTTACTTGTATTGGCAGCTTCAAATGCGTTTGCACAGCAAATAAAGGGGGTAGTTACTGATTCAGTGACACATGAACCGTTAATGTATATCTCTGTTTACTATCAGGAAAAAAGAGATATGGGTACTATCACCAATATTGACGGGGAATATAGTCTTGAAGCACGCAGAAATGGGGGAACACTTGTTTTCTCCGCCATTGGTTATGTCAGCAAAACTGTGAAAGTCAGTTATGGCAACCAAACAGTCAATGTCCAGTTAGCTCCGGACAATGTAATCCTGAATGAAGTCGTTGTAAAACCACAAAAAGAAAAATACTCCCGCAAGAACAATCCGGCAGTCGAATTCATGAAAAAGGTTATCGAGCACAAGAAGGCGCAAGTCCTCGAAGTGAACGACTACTATCAGTACGACAAGTACGAGAAGATGAAAATGTCTATCAACGACCTCACCCCGGAAAAACTCGAAAAAGGTATCTACAAGAAATATTCCTTCCTCAGAGACCAGGTGGAAGTATCAGAAACTACGAACAAGTTGATTCTCCCCATTTCCGTACAGGAGACGGCTTCGCAAACCATCTATCGTAAAAATCCCGAAAATAAGAAAACCATCATCAAAGGAAAGAATTCCAACGGTATCGAAGAATTCTTCTCAACGGGAGATATGCTCGGCACTGTTCTGAAAGACGTCTTTGCCGACATTAATATTTATGACGATGATATCCGCCTGCTCCAACAGCGTTTCGTAAGCCCTATCGGCAACAATGCCATTTCTTTCTATAAATATTATCTGATGGACACATTGATGGTGGACAAGCGCGAATGCGTACATCTGACTTTCGTTCCACAGAATTCGCAGGACTTCGGATTCACCGGACATTTGTATGTACTGAACGATTCTACATATGCCGTCCAGAAATGTACGATGAACCTGCCTAAGAAAACCGGAGTAAACTTTGTCAACCGCATGGATATCGTGCAGCAGTACGAACAGTTACCGAACGGCAACTGGGTATTGTCCGACGATAATATGACCGTAGACCTTTCATGGAGTTCCAACAAAACAGCAGGGGGATTGCAGGTGGAGAGAATCACAAAATACAGCGATTATAAATTCGACCCTATCGAGCAACGGCTTTTCCGGTTGAAAGGAAGCGTGATAAAGGAAGCGGATATGCTTTCGAAAAGTGATGAATACTGGGCGAGTGTCCGACAGGTGCCGCTGACGAAGAAAGAAAGTACAATGGACGTATTCGTCAACCGTCTCGAACAGATTCCGGGATTCAAATATATCATCTTCGGAGCGAAAGCCCTGATTGAGAACTTTGTGGAGACAGGAAGCAAAGGACATCCGAGCAAAGTGGATATCGGCCCTATCAACACCATGATTTCAAGCAACTACATTGACGGAACCCGTTTCCGGTTGAGCGGTATGACTACGGCTCATTTCGACAAACACTGGTTCTTGAGTGGCTACGGCGCCTACGGTCTGAAAGACGAGCGATGGAAATACAGCGGTACGCTGACTTATTCGTTCAATAAACGTGATTATGTGGTTTGGGAGTTCCCGAAACATTATATTTCGGCAACGTATAGTTATGATGTAATGTCGCCGATGGATAAGTTCCTGTTTACGGATAAGGACAATATCTTCCTGTCACTGAAAACGACGACGGTAGACCAAATGTCTTATATGCGTGACGCGACCGTCAACTACGAACTCGAAACGCTTACGGGATTTGGAGTGAAAGCGATGCTCCGCCACCGTAACGACGAACCTACCGGAAAATTGGAATATCTGCGTAACGACGCTGCGCAAACCCGTGTACATGACGTTACGACTACCGAAGCGAGCCTGACGCTGCGTTATGCGCCGGGCGAATCTTTCGTCAACTCCAAGCAACGCCGTGTGCCAGTATCGCTGGATGCCCCTATCTTTACGCTTACTCATGCAATGGGATTCAAAGGTGTATTGGGCGGAGAATACAACTTCAACCGCACAGAAGCAAGTGTGTGGAAACGCTTCTGGCTTCCCGCTTCCTGGGGTAAGATAGATTGCAGCCTGAAAGCAGGGGCGGAATGGAATACAGTTCCTTTCCCGCTGTTGATTCTGCCGGAAGCCAACTTATCGTACATCACGCAGCGAGAGACGTTCAACCTTATCAATAACATGGAATTCCTGAACGACCGTTTCGCTTCCGTGTCCTTGTCTTATGACATGAATGGGAAACTATTCAACCGTATTCCGCTCATCAAAAACTTGAAGTGGAGAGAGATGTTCCGTGTCCGTGCATTGTGGGGGACGTTGACAGATAAGAACAATCCGTTCAAGAGCAGCAATCCCGATTTGTTCCGTTTCCCGACACGCGACGGTAAATTTACCAGTTTCGTGATGGATCCGAAAGTGCCGTATGTCGAAGCAAGTGTCGGCATCTACAACATTTTCAAGTTGTTGCACGTTGAGTATGTACATCGTTTCACCTACCGTGACAATCCGGGTATCAACAAGAACGGTATTCGTTTCATGGTATTAATGGTATTTTAAGAATTATGCAACCTTTAGCAGAGCGGCTACGGCCGAAGACTTTAGACGATTATATTGGCCAGAAACATTTAGTCGGGCCGGGTGCTGTCTTGCGCAAGATGATTGATGCAGGACGCATCTCTTCTTTTATCCTTTGGGGCCCTCCCGGAGTGGGTAAAACAACGTTGGCACAAATCATTGCCAATAAACTGGAAACTCCGTTTTATACATTGAGCGCCGTAACTTCCGGTGTGAAGGATGTGCGCGAAGTGATAGACCGTGCCAAGAGTAACCGTTTCTTTTCACAGTCCAGCCCTATTCTGTTTATTGATGAAATTCATCGGTTCAGCAAGTCACAGCAGGATTCTTTGTTGGGAGCGGTAGAGAACGGAACTGTCACGCTGATTGGCGCGACAACGGAGAATCCGTCGTTCGAGGTTATCCGCCCTCTCCTGTCCCGTTGTCAGCTTTATGTGCTCAAGTCGTTGGAGAAGGAAGATTTATTGGAACTTCTGCAACGTGCCATCGCTACGGATACCGTACTGAAGGAACGCAAAATCGAATTGAAAGAAACAACAGCCATGTTGCGCTTCTCCGGTGGGGATGCCCGCAAATTACTTAATATACTGGAACTTGTCGTTCAGTCGGAAACCGAAGAAACGGTGGTTATCACCGATGAGATGGTGACTGAACGGTTGCAGCAGAATCCGTTGGCATACGATAAGGACGGGGAAATGCATTATGATATTATCTCTGCTTTTATCAAGTCGATTCGCGGAAGTGATCCGGACGGAGCTATTTACTGGCTTGCCCGCATGGTGGAAGGTGGCGAAGACCCTGCTTTCATTGCCCGCCGACTTGTCATTTCGGCTTCGGAAGATATCGGGCTAGCCAATCCGAATGCGTTACTTATTGCGAATGCCTGTTTTGACACGTTGATGAAAATCGGTTGGCCGGAAGGACGTATTCCTTTAGCGGAAGCTACGATTTATCTGGCAACGAGCCCTAAAAGCAATTCGGCATATAGTGCGATTAATGATGCGTTGGAGTTGGTTCGTTCTACCGGAAATCTGCCTGTTCCGTTGCATCTGCGCAATGCGCCTACAAAATTGATGAAACAATTAGGATACGGACAGGAATATAAGTATGCACATAGTTATGAGGGTAACTTTGTAAAGCAACAATTCCTGCCGGATGAATTGAAAGATAAACGGATATGGCAACCGCAAAATAATGCTGCGGAACAGAAACATGCCGAACGGATGATACAGTTGTGGGGAGACAAGTTCAAGAAATGATGTTTTTCAGGCACGGATTACACGGATTTCACGGTTTCTTAAAAAATGATTTTGCAAAAAGCAGCAACGTTATCCGTGTAATCCGTGCCTGAAAAATCAATATCTTGTTAAAGAAAGACGTATAACAGACGTACAACATATTATTAATATAAAAATTGAAATGAAGATTGTAGTTTTAGACGGTTTTGCCGCCAATCCCGGTGATTTGTCCTGGGAAGGTATAAAAGCTCTCGGAGAATGCACGATTTACGATCGTACCGCTCCTGAAGAAGTATTAGAACGTGCAGCCGGAGCAGAAGTGCTTCTGACTAATAAAGTAATCATCAACGCAGACCACATGGCTGCACTGCCCGAACTGAAATATATCGGCGTATTAGCTACCGGATACAATGTAGTCGACACTGCTGCCGCCAAAGAACGGGGAATCATCGTTACTAATATTCCTTCATACAGCACCGCCTCTGTTGCACAGATGGTATTTGCGCATATTCTGAATATCACTCAACAAGTACAACACCATTCTGAAGAAGTACACAAAGGCCGTTGGGCAAACAGCAAGGACTTCTGCTTTTGGGATACTCCGCTGATGGAACTCAGAGAAAAGAAAATCGGACTGGTCGGACTGGGAAATACCGGATATACGACTGCACGTGTCGCCATCGGTTTTGGAATGCAGGTATATGCATTGACTTCAAAGTCACACTTCCAGTTGCCACCGGAAATCAAAAAGATGGATTTAGACCAACTGTTCAGTGAATGTGATATTATCAGCTTGCATTGCCCGCTTACTCCCGAGACACGCGAAATGGTGAATGCCCGTCGCCTTGCTATGATGAAGCCGACTGCTATCTTAATCAATACCGGTCGTGGCCCGCTAATCAACGAACAGGATCTGGCGGATGCATTGAACAGCGGTAAGATTTATGCAGCCGGGGTGGATGTTCTTTCTACTGAACCTCCTTGTGCAGACAATCCACTGCTGACAGCAAAGAATTGCTATATCACTCCGCATATTGCATGGGCAACATTGGAAGCTCGTGAACGCTTGATGAATATTGCAATCGGCAACTTACAAGCATATGCTGCCGGAAAGCCGGAAAATGTAGTAAACAAATAAGAAGTAAGGACTAGCAATAAATAAGAAGAGGGTGTTTCAAAACTCTCATAAATTAAAAGAGGGTGTGTCAAAACCCTTATAAATAAAAAATCATCCTCGCCACAGATAGTTGTAGCGGGGATGATTTCGTTAAAAGGAGAGTTTGGGCACTTCCCCTCCATCTATTTTATTATTCCAGATTATTTTTATTATTCCCGATTCTCCATCTCCGGGATTCCTTTAGTACGAATGTCCGCCTTCGTCCATCTCTTTCTCCGTAATCTTGTGACGGTCGATGCTACGCCAAGCGTAGAATATATAAGCTATCACAAACGGGACGAGAATGGAAACATAAGCCATTGTCTTCAAAGTAAACTCACTGGAACAGCTATTGGCTAACGTCAATGAGCTTTGCAAGTCTGTATAAGACGGATAATAAGCGGTGTTATTATATCCTGCCACCAACAGTAAAGACAATACGGTCAGCACCGTACCGATTCCCGTAAACCAAATTCCTTTATCGAACGTCTTTTTGAGTAAAGTCTTTCCGATGCCGAAGAGAACCAAAACAACTCCTATCAGGAATAAGATAAGAATTATCGGCATTTCGATAAAGTTAGTGAAATACTTGAATGGCTGCATATAAATCTCCTGCGTATCCGGATTCACTGCAAAGCCGTCGGAAACTAACGTGCGGATGACAAATGACAAGAAGAATACCAGAAATAAGACTGTATTGTTCCGCACAGCTCGACGGCATTTATCTGTCAGTTCCCTATCCGCTATATTATTGATAAAATAAAGCGCACCCAGGACGCGGGCAAGGAAGAATACAGCCAATCCTAAAATCACATTCCAGATATTAGTCAACGCATCCAGTCCGTGCCATCCATTTCCCCAATGGCTGATAACCGGCATAATGGTATCCGTCATATTTGCCTTATTGATATAGAAATCAGAACCCGTGAAGAAAGTAGCTACCGCTCCGCCAAGCAACAACGGGCCTACTACCCCATTTATCACGAGGAAAGTCTGATACGTCTTCTTACCTAACAGATTTCCCGCTTTACTCTGAAACTCATAGCTGACAGCCTGCAACACAAAACTGAAAAGAATTATCATCCAAAGCCAATAAGCGCCACCGAAACTGGTACTATAAAATAACGGAAAGGAAGCAAAGAAAGCGCCACCAAAAGTAACTAACGTAGTAAACGTAAACTCCCACTTACGTCCGGTAGAATTCACCATCATTTTACGATGTTCTTCCGTCTTACCGAGACAGAACAACAATGAATTACCGCCCTGCACAAACAATAAAAACACAAGGATAGCTCCCAGCAAGGAAACGACAAGCCACCAATATTGTTGTAGAAATATATACATAGTCTTTACGATTAATGGTTAGTATTAGCATTATCTCCCGTATCCGGGCCTTTCCTGATGGCCTTTACCATGATTCCGGCACCTGCAATCAACATTACCGTAAACAAGAGCAGGAAGATAAAGAAAGTAATCTGCACGGAGCTTACATCCAGTTTGGAGATAGCGGCCGACGTAGGCAGCATGTCACGGATAGCCCACGGCTGACGGCCGCATTCGGCAACCACCCATCCGGCTTGTCCGGCAATGTATCCCAAAGGAATAGTCAATAAAGCAATCCAATGCATCCATTTCATTTTACTCAAATCCTTCTTATAGACAAAGAAAAGGACAACGATAAAGAACAAGATAAAATATCCACCCAGAATCACCATTATACGGAACGCGTAGAAGTTCAGGGGAACATTCGGAACCAATTGGTTCACATCTTTAATATATCCGTAACCGAAATAAGGAATATTCTCCTGTAATACTTTGTAAGCCACTTGCGCATCTTCTTCATTTCCTGCGCTCTTGGCGGCACGGTAGGCAGCCAAGGCACCGATAGCCGTTTTTCCCCGTTCTATTTTCTCGGCAGCCGAAAGGGCTTTTGTACCGTCTTTCATCTGATAACCGCCTTCGATGATATTCGCGATACCCGGAACGTAACCATCCACATCACGTTCGGCAAGGAAAGAAAGCATGCTCGGTATTTCAATGCGGAAAAGGAACGGGTCTTTTCCGTCGTTATAAGTTTTCTTTTCAGGATTCAGCATGCCGATTCCTACCAGTCCGACATTCGTCCCCCCTTCATACAAACCTTCCACGGCAGCCAACTTCATCGGTTGTGTCTGTGCAATCTGATAACCGGAGCCGTCGCCAGTCCAGGCAGACAATAAGGATGCCACTAATCCGAAGATAGCGCCAATCTTGATACTGGCAAGCGCAAACTCACGATTGCGTTTCTTCAGCAAGTACCAACAACTGATACCGACTACAAAGATAGCGCCGAGCACCCAACCGGATAATACGGTATGAAAGAATTTATTGACAGCAACGGGTGAAGTTGCCACTGCCCAGAAATCGACCATCTCATTACGAACGGTATCGGGATTGAATTCCATCCCCACCGGATGTTGCATCCATGCGTTGGCAACGAGAATCCACCAGGCAGAAATCGTTGCTCCCAATCCTGTGAGCCAGGTAGAAGCCAGATGGAAACGCTTACTTACTTTCCCCCAACCAAAGAACATCACGGCAATAAACGTGGCTTCCATAAAGAATGCCAAAATACCCTCGATAGCCAATGGCGCACCGAAAATATCTCCTACAAACCAGGAATAATTACTCCAGTTCGTGCCAAACTCAAACTCAAGAATCAAGCCGGTTGCCACCCCGATAGCGAAGTTGATACCGAATAGCTTCATCCAGAACATCGCGGTTTTCTTCCAGAATTCTTTGCCTGTTTTATAATACAGCGTCTCCATGATGCCCATCACCACTGCCAGTCCGAGTGTGAGGGGAACAAAAATCCAGTGGTACATTGCTGTCATCGCAAATTGGGCTCTCGACCAATCTATCAGCGAAGTGTCAATACTTTCAATCATAATCTTATGTAGTTTAAGAGTTAAAAATCAGTCGATTTCTCCGGAATGGCACGTTGTATCAGTTCGTTGCCCACATAGGTTCCCTTGTCGGCATCCGTAGGATGGTCGCCGAGGAAATCAGGAAAAAAGAATAATTTGAGGATGAAGAACATAACGAATAATTTCAGCAGGATAATAATCCACAGCGTACGACCGAGTGTCATACTACGGAAACCTTCCAGATAGAAGTTCCAAATAGAAAGCAGTGTATTCTTCATATGTTGGCGTTATAGTTTGTAATGAGTACAAATATACAATTTTTATAATTAAAACAAACAAATACCCCGAATTGTTGCAGGTTTTGTTGTGTTTTTCTAAAAAAATCTACCTATCGACAGAAAAAAAACATTTAACGGCAAAATTCCGTATTCCGTCTATCGCTTTTGCAGCTAATATAATATGTACGTACCTTCGTTACCAGTAAATCAATAGAAGTATGAATATGATAAATGTAAGAAGATTGACAGTGATGGCATTTCTTGGTGCAGGTATGCTTCCGGGCATATCCGCACAAGAATCTCCGCTGCAAGCCGATACGCTGAACGAAGCGAAGCTCCCTGCCCAATGGGATTTGCAATCGTGCATCGACTATGCTTTGGAACAGAATATTACTATCCGCAAAAACCGTGTGACGGCGGAAAGTACACAGATTGATGTAAAGACAGCTAAAGCTGCTTTGTTTCCCAGCCTTTCGTTTTCTACCAGTCAGCAGGTGGTGAATCGTCCGTATCAGGAGTCGAGCAGCCGGGTGAGCGGCAATGAGATTATCAGCAGTAACAGCAAGACAAGTTACAATGGTAATTATGGTCTGAACGCTTCGTGGACTCTATATAATGGTAACAAACGGCTGAAGACTATCAAGCAGGAACAACTGAACAACCATGTAGCCGAACTGGATGTGGCAACTTCCGAGAATACGATTCAGGAATCCATAGCCCAGGTTTATATTCAGATTCTTTATGCAGCCGAGTCTGTCAGAGTAAACGAAAATACATTGCAGGTTTCCATTGCGCAGCGGGATCGCGGGGAACAACTGCTGAATGCGGGAAGTATTGCAAAAAGTGATTTTGCGCAACTGGAAGCTCAGGTTAGTACCGACCGTTATCAACTTGTAACGGCGCAAGCCACTCTGCAAGATTACAAATTACAACTGAAACAACTGCTCGAACTGGACGGGGAGAATGAAATGGACGTCTATCTCCCCAACCTGTCCGACGAGAATGTGCTTGCCCCATTGCCTACCAAGAAAGATGTGTATGTGAGCGCCCTCGCCATTCGTCCGGAGATTGAGGCAAGCAAGCTCAATGTAGAGGCTTCCGAACTGGGGATTGATATTGCAAAATCCGGTTATTTTCCGACTATCAGCCTTAGTGCAGGTATCGGGACGAATCATACGAGCGGCAGCGACTTTACTTTCGGCGAACAGGTGAAGAACGGATGGAACAATTCCATCGGCCTGTCCGTCAGTGTGCCTATCTTCAATAACCGTCAGACAAAGAGTGCCGTACAAAAGGCTAAGTTGCAGCGCGAAACGAGTATGTTATCGCTGCTTGATGAACAAAAAGCTCTGTATAAGACAATTGAAGGTCTTTGGCTGGATGCCAACAGTGCACAGCAGCGCTATGCGGCAGCCAACGAGAAGCTGAGGAGTACACAAATCAGCTATGACCTGATTAGCGAACAATTCAACCTGGGAATGAAGAATACGATAGAACTTCTTACTGAGAAGAATAACTTACTGCAAGCTCAACAAGAACAACTTCAAGCTAAATATATGGCTATACTGAACACGCAGTTGCTGAAGTTCTATCAGGGGGATAAATTAGCATTATAATAAATAAGTAAAAGCATAATAAACGAATGAAAACGAAAAAGATTATCTTAATCGCCGTGGCAGTCGTTATGGTGGCAGGTGCAGGGATTTGGTTCTTTGCAGGGTCGCCCGCCAAACACAAAGTCACATATGCCACTGTTACCGTGAGCAAAGGCGATATCTCCAATTCGGTGACTGCTACCGGAACCATCGAACCGATGACGGAAGTAGAAGTCGGTACGCAAGTATCAGGTATCATCGACAAGATTTATGTAGACTATAACTCGACAGTTACCAAAGGGCAGTTGATTGCTGAAATGGATCGTGCCACTTTGCAAAGTGAACTGGCTTCCCAACAGGCAACTTACGATGGTGCCAAGGCCGAATATGAATATCAGAAGAAGAATTATGAACGCAGCAAAGGACTGCACGAGAAGTCTCTGATCAGTGATACGGATTTCGAACAGGCTCTTTATAATTATCAGAAGGCCAAAAGCAGTTATGACAGCAGCAAGGCGTCTTTGGCAAAAGCGGAACGTAACTTGTCTTATGCAACGATTACTTCGCCGATTGATGGAGTCGTTATCAGCCGCGATGTGGAAGCCGGACAAACGGTTGCTTCCGGATTCGAGACTCCGACGCTTTTCACCATTGCTGCGGATTTGACGCAGATGCAGGTGGTAGCCGATGTGGATGAAGCCGATATAGGCGGTGTGGAAGAAGGCCAACGTGCGAGCTTTACGGTAGACGCTTATCCGAATGATACGTTCGATGGTGTAGTGACGCAGATTCGTTTGGGAGATGCAAGCAGTACGAGCAGTACAAGTAGCAGCAGTAGCACGGTAGTTACTTATGAAGTAGTAATCTCCGCTCACAATCCCGACCAAAAACTGAAACCACGTCTTACAGCGAATGTTACGATCTATATTCTTGATAAAAAGGATGTATTGTCCGTTCCGAACAAAGCCCTGCGTTTCGTACCGGAAAAACCTCTGATCGGCGCTAATGACATCGTAAAAGATTGCGAAGGCGAACATAAACTCTGGACGCGTGAAGGAATGACATTCACCGCTCATCCGGTAGAAGTCGGAATCAGTAACGGTATATCTACGGAAATTATCAGTGGAATCGCTGAAGGCACGAAAGTGGTGTCCGAAGCTACTATAGGTGCATTGCCGGGCGAAAATATAGGGGGTGAGCCCAACAAAGAAAGTGGTGGCGAAAGAAGCCCGTTCATGCCGGGCCCTCCGGGCAGTAAGAAGAAAAACAATAAGTGAAAACCATGAAGAAAGTAATTGAAATACAAAATATCAAACGAGACTTTCAGGTGGGAGACGAAACCGTCCATGCGTTACGGGGCGTTTCGTTTACTATCAACGAAGGGGAGTTTGTCACCATCATGGGTACTTCCGGTTCGGGAAAGTCCACGCTGCTGAATATACTAGGCTGCCTGGATACTCCGACAAGTGGAGAATATCTGCTCGATGATATTCCCGTACGCACGATGAGCAAGCCTCAACGTGCGGTACTGAGAAATCGTAAGATTGGATTCGTGTTCCAAAGCTACAATCTGTTGCCTAAAACGACGGCTGTGGAGAATGTGGAACTACCGCTTATGTACAACTCGTCCGTCAGCGCATCCGAACGTCGCCGCCGGGCTGTGGAATCCTTGCAGGCCGTGGGACTGGGTGACCGTTTGGAACATAAATCCAATCAGATGTCCGGCGGACAGATGCAACGTGTTGCCATTGCGCGTGCGTTGGTGAACAATCCGGCTGTGATTCTTGCCGACGAAGCGACCGGAAATCTCGACACCCGTACCTCTTTCGAGATACTTGTCCTGTTTCAGAAGCTCCATGCCGAAGGACGTACAATTATCTTTGTAACGCATAATCCCGAAATCGCGCAATATAGCAGCCGGAATATCCGTCTACGTGACGGTCATGTCATTGAGGATACTACTAATCCGAAGATTCTGTCCGCCGCCGAAGCATTGGCTGCGTTGCCGAAAAATGACGAGGATTAATAATCATTCAATATGCCGATGTGCCAGTGCGCCCCATAGATTACGCAATCATAGGGCGGCAAACCGGCAAATCAGTATATTGACCAATTAGCAAATTATTTATTATGAATGGAACTAATTTATTCAAGATAGCTCTCCGGGCGTTGGCGAACAATAAGCTGCGTGCTTTTCTCACCATGCTTGGTATCATTATCGGTGTTGCTTCCGTCATCACGATGCTCGCCATCGGACAGGGTTCGAAGAAAAGCATCCAGCAGCAGATTTCCGAGATGGGATCGAACATGATTATGATTCATCCTGGAGCCGATATGCGTAGCGGCGTGCGGCAAGACCCGTCGGCCATGCAGACCTTGAAGCTTGCCGATTATGAAGCCTTGCGAGATGAGACAAGTTTCCTGTCTGCCATCAGTCCCAATGTATCCTCATCTGGACAGCTTATTGCCGGCAACAATAACTATCCGGCATCTGTGAATGGCGTGGGAACGGAATATCTCGACATTCGCCAGTTGACGGTGGAAAATGGGGAGATGTTTACGGAAGCCGACATACAGAGTTCGGCAAAAGTATGTGTGATAGGAAAGACGATAGTGGACAATCTTTTCCCGGACGGAAGTGATCCGGTAGGCAAGGTTATCCGTTTCAGCAAGATACCCTTCCGGGTGGTAGGTGTGCTCAAAGCAAAGGGATACAACTCTATGGGACAAGACCAGGATGCCGTAGTGCTTGCTCCCTACACTACCGTAATGAAACGTTTGCTTGCCGTTACGTACTTGCAGGGTGTGTTTGCCTCTGCTCTCACTGAAGATATGACGGAATATGCTACGGATGAAATCAGTACGATTCTTCGCCGCAACCATAAACTGAAGGAATCGGACAATGATGATTTCACCATCCGTACGCAACAGGAATTGAGTACGATGCTCAACTCCACTACCGATTTGATGACGACTCTGCTTGCCTGCATCGCAGGTATCTCACTGGTGGTAGGCGGTATCGGAATTATGAATATCATGTATGTATCTGTAACGGAACGTACCCGCGAAATCGGTCTGCGTATGTCAGTTGGCGCACGAGGGGTCGATATTCTGAGCCAGTTCCTCATTGAAGCCATCATGATTAGTATCACGGGTGGCATCATCGGCGTGATAATCGGCTGCGGAGCCAGTTGGATTGTGAAAAGCGTGGCGCATTGGCCTATCTATATCCAACCGTGGAGTGTGTTCCTTTCTTTTGCGGTATGTACCGTCACCGGAGTCTTCTTCGGATGGTATCCTGCCAAGAAAGCAGCAGATTTAGACCCGATAGAGGCCATCAGATACGAATAAAAAACTATCTTTGTCTTTATGAAACAAAACTTTACATCCGCACGTCGTCCCCTGGAGATACTGATACACATTATCGGCTGGGGGATTATGTTCGGTTTCCCGTTCTTTTTCGTTGAACGCGGGAACGGGAACATCAACTGGATGGCGTATATACGCCATCTTGCCGTACCACTTTCTTTTATGATTGTGTTCTACGTCAATTATTTCTTATTGGTTCCCCGCTATCTTTTCCAAAGTCAGGCTAAAAGATATGTTATCTATAATATTATCTTCCTATGCGTTGTCGGACTTTTACTTCATCTGTGGCAAAGCCTGACATTCGACCCGTCCTTCGCTCCCAGACCCAAACGACCGGGTATGCCGCCGGGATGGTTGTTCTTCCTCAGGGATATGTTGAGCCTTATCTTTACCATCGGACTGAGTGCCGCCATTCGTATGAGTGCCCGATGGACGCAGAACGAAGCTGCCCGCAAAGAAGCTGAACGAAGCCGTGCGGAAGCCGAACTGAAAAACCTGCGCAACCAACTGAATCCCCACTTCTTGCTGAATACGCTGAATAATATCTATGCTCTGATTGCGTTTGACTCGGACAAGGCACAGGAAGCGGTGCAGGAGTTGAGCAAACTTCTCCGATACGTATTGTATGATAATCAGCAGACGTATGTACCGCTTTGCAAGGAAGTGGATTTTATCCGCAACTATATTGAATTGATGCGTATCCGCCTGTCGGCCAATGTACGGATGACTACTCAATTCGACATTCAGCCGGATAGTCAGACGCTTATTGCGCCGCTTATCTTCATTTCGTTGATAGAGAATGCATTCAAGCATGGCATCTCTCCTACCAAACCGAGTTTTATCAGTATTCATATTTCAGAGAATGCCAAGGAAGTGGTTTGTGAAATCCGGAATAGCAATCATCCCAAGACAGTGGAAGATAAGAGTGGTTCGGGTGTCGGATTAGAGCAAGTGAGCCGGCGGTTGGAGATACTTTATCCGGGGGCTTACACTTGGTCGAAAGGCAGTTCAGAGGATGAGTCTGTCTATGAATCGAGATTGAGTATTAAAATCAAAGAGTAGGTGGAAAACGTTAAGTATAAAACTTTAGATATAGAATAATATGGTATTACGATGTGCAATTGTCGATGATGAGCCTTTAGCTCTCAGCTTGTTGGAAAGTTACGTGGACAAGACTCCGTTCCTGCAACTGGCGGGAAAGTATTCCAGCGCGGTCCAGGCAATGAAAGAGTTGCCGGATGAAGAGGTAGATCTTCTGTTTCTGGACATTCAGATGCCGGAGCTTAACGGACTGGAATTCTCGAAGATGGTGGATTCACGCACCCGCATCGTATTTACCACCGCTTTCGGTCAATACGCCATAGACGGTTATCGTGTCAATGCACTCGATTATCTGCTGAAACCTATCTCATATGTAGATTTCCTGCAAGCGGCCAACAAGGCGCTTCAATGGTTCGAACTGGTGCAGAAGCCGGAAGAGATAGACAGCATCTTTGTGAAAAGCGACTATAAGCTAGTGCAGGTAGACCTGAAGAAAATCATGTATATCGAAGGGTTGAAGGATTATATCAAAATTTATACAGAAGACGTTCCCAAGCCTATTCTGTCACTCATGAGCATGAAAGCGATGGAAGAGCTTTTACCTTCCAGTCGTTTCATACGTGTACACCGTTCCTTCATCGTGCAGAAAGATAAGATACGTGTAATCGACCGCGGCCGCATTGTTTTTGACAAAACATATATCCCTATCAGTGACAGTTACAAGCAAGTTTTTCAGACTTTCCTTGACGAACGGAGCTAATGTTGGTTATTTTATCGGTGAAAATGCGATTTTTGTCGATTATGCTTTGTCAAAAGCCGTTTTATCCCTACCTTTGCAGAGAACAGAAAGGGATTGTGAAATTCCGAGAATAGAATAGTTTAGTTAAGTCTAGTTTAGTTTTTGTGTTGATCGGAAGCCTGCGAGCGAGCATGAGCTTCCGATTTTTATTTTATTGATATACAGAATATTAAAAGCACAATCGAACTATTTTTCCTATCAATTAGTAGTCTATAATAGAGAGCAAAAACGTCACTTTTGACGCTATAAAATGGTCGGATTATGGTCGGAAAATTTCCGGTTTAGAATCTGATTATAAGTAAATTACAATAGGATGTTAAAAAAATAATGGTCGAAAACGCCATTTTTATAACAAAAACACAAATTATGGCTACATTAACATTGGTAATAGTTCCCGCAAAAAGGTTATCAGACGGGACACACAAAATAAGAATTCGAGTCGCACACAACTCTGAAACGAGATTCATCACCACGGATATAGTGGTAAGGGAAAACGAGTTTAAGAACGGTAAAATAGTACACCGTCCAGACAAGGATTTTCTCAATACAAAATTACAACAGCTATACAACCTTTATTTCAAGCGATACATGGAACTGGACTACCCTGATTCGCTCACGTGCACGCAATTAGTCAAAATGATAACTAACCCGTTAAACGGAGAAAAGCATCGTAAGTTCGAAGATGTCGTGGATGAATATCTGTCCCAAATAGATGAAGAAGAACGTACCAAGACATACAAGCTCTATCGGCTGGCCACAAACAAGTTTATGCAATTCATCGGGAACGGTTCTCTCATGGAACATATTACCCCTATCAGAATGAACCAGTACATATCATGGCTCAAAAAGACAAAACTGTCAAGCACCACAATCAACATCTACATAACCCTGCTAAAGGTTATCATTAACTATGCTATAAAGATGAGATACGTCACCTACGATATCGACCCTTTCATCACAGCCAGAATTCCATCAGCCCAAAAGAGGGAAACGCAAATCACCGTCGAAGAACTCAAGACAATCAGGGACGCCAATTTAGAGCATTACAATCTCAACGTCACACGGGACATTTTCATGCTTACTTATTATCTTGCCGGCATGAACCTAGTAGACATACTAGCATACGATTTCCGGACGGATGAAATAAACTACATCCGAAAAAAGACCAAAAACACCAAAGAGGGGGACTCCCTGATTTCCTTTTCCATTCCCGAAGAAGCAAAGCCCATTATAAAAAAGTATATGAAAAAGAATACAGGGAAAATCATATTCGGGAAATACAAGAACTATACCTCCTGCTATAACCTGCTGGCCAGGAAAATCAGTCAATTAGGCAAGGTGGCAGGAATCAGGCATAAATTCACCCTATATTCAGCCCGCAAATCTTTCGTCCAACATGGATATGACCTGGGAATTCCTCTTAGTACACTGGAATACTGTATCGGGCAGTCAATGAAAGAAGATAGACCAATCTTCAACTATGTCACAATAATGAGAAAACACGCTGATAAAGCAATCAGGGAAATACTTGACAACTTGAAAAATGAATAATCACATATAAAATAAATCACTAAGAATTTGCATAATAACCAAATGCTTATTATCTTTGTAGTGTCAAATAAGAGTTCTTAATTTTAATGTTTAACTGATGAAAGATGAAGAAAAAAAAGAATTAGAACAAGAGTATGAGAATTTAAAACTTCTCGCTTCATTTCACGAGGCCTATGGGGTTCCTGAAAATGCCAAAGAACGGGAAGCGCTTATAAATGACATACTCGATCGGATGAACGAAATCCAAGAGAAATTAAAAAAGTTGTAATTAACATCCCTCCCTTCGGGGAGGGACAAACATTAAAAGCTATGATAGATTGGAATGATTGCCTGCCAACAAAAGAAATGCAGGCTGACTTTGAAAGATTCAAAGAACTAAAAACCACAGAAGAAAAAGAAGCTTTCAAAAAGGAAATGCAGGATAAATATAATAAACTACCGGAAGCCCAAAAGGAAGCCTACAAAAAAGCATCTGAAGCTGGGCTAAAAGCAACGGTAAATGCCTGCAATGATTATATAGAAAGAGCGGAAGAAGCCATATTACGTGATAAACTTGGAGAATTGCCCGAAGCAATCTCATTCAGTTATATTGCAAAGAAATATTTTGGTAAAAGTAGAAACTGGCTATATCAGCGTATTAACGGGAATATAGTCAACGGGAAAAAGGCTCGCTTTACTGACAATGAACTCAAAACGTTCCTGAACGCTTTGAACGATGTTAGCGAAATGATTCATCAGACATCATTAAAAATCAGTTAAGCTCTTATTTGACACCATCCCTGCATTGAGCCGATGCAGGGATTTTTATTGTCTAATCGAAAAATAATTGTATCTTTGCAACATCAAGATAATACGGACATAATTCGGATTATTTTGGTTTGACTTTGGTGAGGGGGTGGTTCCCCTCACTTTTTTATTTCTACCGAACATTCTATAGTATATTATTTTCTGAAAGAATCACATTGTACAATTTTTCCAACAAATCACTAGACATATATTCGTTTTTGTTTGCCTTTTGAAACAAGACTGGTGGAAAATGTATATATTCCATTCGGCGGAATACAGATTCATCATTTATCCCCTCTTTCAATCGCACATCTTTCAACTCAAGGTTATTGAACAAATCGGCATTCAAGTATAACCTTCGTGTCTCAATTGTTGATAATGAACTAAATGAGTTAAAAAACAACAACACAAGTTCATACTTTGACAGTTGCGCTCGAAATATATTCGAATATTTTAGGGGCGAAGTGAATTCCGAAGTCATTTCCAAAATATAATAAGCATTCCTAAAATATGTGCCAAGTTGATTTTTATATGGGGCAAAACAATGATCAGCGGCTTTAGCACAAGCTTCAGCTATGGGCTTGAAATTATTCTGTTCAAAATAGATCTTAATCGCACTTAAACAGAGGTAATCATAAGTGTTTATATGTACAGGATAAATATTAATCTTTCCTTTATGTATTCCAAATTCATGCTCTGAATAAATGTTGTTAATGGCAGCATTCAATTGACCATATATAAACATCCATTGCTCTTTAGACATATTTTTGGGAATAACCCTCCTTACAAATTCCTCTTTGGAAAAATTTTCAGGAATACCTCTTCTTATTTCCAAATAGAAAGTATGGTATAACTCTACATAAATCTGTCGATAAGTTTTATCTGGTGTACAAAACTCATTGTAAGGAGTTATTTTCCATTCAGATTGTTTTTCATCATATA
This sequence comes from Bacteroides congonensis, assembly GCF_900130125.1. Taxonomy (GTDB): domain Bacteria; phylum Bacteroidota; class Bacteroidia; order Bacteroidales; family Bacteroidaceae; genus Bacteroides; species Bacteroides congonensis. Next base: position 37,861 of record NZ_FQXY01000009.1, on the reverse strand, counting down.
CCCAATCTATTCTTTTCACTTGCAAGGCATCCCGATATGAAATAAAAATCCTAAGCAACTCAAAAAAGACAGCTCTATCCTCGCTATTCAAGAATTGCTGTTTATTCTGTCTTAATGTAAATAAAACTCCGACGAATGCTATTAATCCTGCAATCGCTCCTAATAGACTTCCAAACTCACCCCAGTCGGTCTGTTTATCCGCAAACTTACCTTTGGTCTGAATAAAATAGAAAGCTAAAATGACTATTATAATTAATATGAGGATGACAGTTCCCCAAACGAGCCAACCTTTTACATTTCTTTTCATTCTTATCATAAATCAAAATCTAATAAGTTTTAAAACAATATTATCAATTCAAATATAATCATGATTTTGATAAATAAAAAATATTTCCAGAAATAATAGATTCCAAAGGTACTAAAGTTTGTTCTTATTTATCACAGCAAACAATATAATATAAGTGCTCACCAATTATAGCTATACTTGACTTAAAAGAAAAGTGCTCACTTTTTTATATCCTTACCGAACTTTTCAATTATATATTAGTACTATCTTATGTAACCCTTCTGGAGAGTTTGTTGATTCATGTGTTGTTGATTAGAAGGATTACAAAATAAAAGAGGTAGCCAAATTGTGGCTACCTCTCATTTTTTCTTGTACAATAATGAATTATTAATCAGTTTCTAAAATAACCGCATCTATTAATTTTTGCATATCTTCGATAAGATACAGAGGAACACAAACTATAATATCTTTCACACCAATGTATTGGGCCATTATAGCTCGATGTCTTCCTTCTTTTATGATGAGATCGTCTTGTTTCATCTCCAAAATAGGAGGATCAACATATTCTTTATTAAGCCATCTGTTTATAGTTCTGGCAAAACGAGATTCTTCAGGCCAATATCCATCAAATGTTTTGTTAAAAACCACATCATCCAAATTACTTGAATGTTCTATCAACTTTTCAAGATTACATCGCATAAAAACACAATTTGAACCAGGATATGCAGGATGATAAATTGGCCCTTGCATTTTTTCAATATTAGTTGTCCAAACAGGAACTATGTTTTTAAGTTCCTCATCACTCATTTCTCGACATTTATTCCTTAATAAAATATCTTCTTCATCTAAATCTTCATCATCATTTTTTTTCCAATCTTCCATAGTTATCACATTAGTTATAAAAAATAGCAATATTATGCTATGTTACAAAATACAACTACAAATTTAGAAAGCCCCGTATCCTTGAACGGGGCTAAATTCTAACTAATCATTTTCAGCTAATTTCCGAATAGCTTTTAGTCTTTCTTTTATAGCTAAAATTCTTTGTTTATCATCCGAAGAAGATAAGGATTTTAGCTCATCTTTAAGTAAATCGGCTTGTTGCCTTTCAAGTTCCCGAGCATCTTCCTGACTTATCGCTCCAAAGCCAGTAATTCTACAATTGTCATGTTCCATACAAATAATTATTTAAGTTAAACATTTGTATTCCGAGCAAAAAAATATGCCGGAACACATTTTCTTTGTATTCCGGCACGAAGGCACTTGTTTATACAGTTGCAAATATATATATTATTTCTCAAATATTGTATTTTTAACCATATATTTTTAATCAAGAATTGTATTCTCAACAAAATGGCTTCTTTCTTAATCCATACGCTAGCCAACAGATAATAATCAAAATAATTACTCCTATATAAACTTTATCTTTATGTAAATCCCACCAAGATAACTCGACTACCTTCTCTCTTTGATTTAGTAAAGCATTCAACTTGTTACTTATAGTATCAAGTCGATTCGAGAACTGCTGCAAAGTAATGGATAATGTTTCATCAACTTCACTCCGTTCTTGCTCCTGTTTGGAAGCGGTGGTAGTACTTTCTTTGACTAGATACTGTTTTCCGGTTGAATCCGGAAGCGACAAGTAAACTGTTTTATTCTCAATTTTCAGATCACTCAACTTGTCAGTAGTAACTTTCGTTTGCTTATTCACATCCAGCTGTAATGATTCAATTAAGTTTCGCAAATACAAAAAATCCCCTGAATAGTCAATCTGCTTTTGTGACTCAATGTTATGAGAAGTTTTGCAGGAAGTAAACCATATTCCTGACATCAGGAACATGGTTATATAGATTAGCATTTTCATACTTTCAGATATTTACAAATACCTTTCACATGAAGAGAGACAATAGTCCGTTTCCCCTCCTCTGACAGCAGGAAATCCACATCTTCTTTGTTATCCTGAAACAGATTCTCCGTCAGAACAGCCGGACACTTCGTATGTTTCAAGATATAAAAACTACTCTCCTTATCTGGATCACCGTCTGCCATATCCTTCCGTATTTTCATTCCAAACAAACATTCTTCAGCAGTAGCATACAGACAGTCAGCCAGCTTATCGGCTTTTGTCTGTCCCACACTGGTCCATGCTTCCCAACCACGTGCTTGCATCCAATTTGAACCATTACCGGCTGCATTGCAATGGATAGAAATAAGAATTGCTTCAGAAGTTTTATATTCATTCACTCGCCTACAACGTTCTGACAAAGGAACATCTATTTCCTCTTTCACGACCAGTTCCGCATCAATACCTAATTTACGCAATTCAAATACTACACGCCCAGCAATTTCACGGGTATAGGAGTATTCCCTTAACCTGCCATCTGGAGAACACTTACCCGGAGTATTACTACCGTGACCGTTATCAATCAATATTTTCATATCTTTCCTCTTTATCTAGTTCGTTTTCGATTCTATCAATAATTCCTTGTACATGTGTAGGCGTAGCCCGCTTAAATTCAAAACGTATTACATGGTAAATTATACGAAACCCTTTGTTTCTAGGATAAGCAATAATCAGATTCTTAAATGCGTTCTGAAGATATACATAAGAAAATACATACGTAATAGTCTTAATAACTAACAATGAGTTCTCACCATCTCCTATCAAGCTCATAAAGGAGAAGACTACTTCAATGATTATAAGATAGAGGAGAAGTTCGACCAAGGCATTTTTAAACTTATCCCACTTAAAGTTTTTACAACGTATAATTGAAACACCATCAGCCCTCATTCCGCACCAAATATTAAATCCAAACATTACAACTAATGCTATAAGAAAACCTTTAGTCGGCGTTAAATAAGCAAGAAGAGAACTGAACATCGAAACGAAAATAATTCGTATCTGGTCTACATTAAATAACTCATATAACCATCTCATAATATTAATCATAAAGTTACTACCAATATTGAAAACACAGTAATCAGCCCAGGAAGCAAAACAGTAGCTAATGCGTCAAGCCAATCAAAGATGAACCCGCACTTTTTCTGAATGTACTCAACCACTATTGCGGCAATGGCGGTTGTCGTTAAAGAAACAATAGCAGATTTACAGAAATCAATGCCTAATAGAAGGAAACAGAAAACAAGCATTACAACAAAGACGAACATCCCGGCTTTGACGTGTGCCGGTCGGTTAGATTGCAAAAGCCAATCATACAATACTTTTATACCCATACTCATAGCGTTTAATTATTAATAAAATATTCTGTATGGAACAAATGTATTGAGTATAATAACGAGTTTTACAAAAATGGAAAATCTTGGAAATCAATTCTATGATAAATATCTATAAAACAAGACATTATAATTTTCACTTTTTCCATAAATAAAAAAGGGATGCTTGATAAGCACCCCTAAACAACCAACAGATTGAACTATTAATCCGTAAACATATACACGGAAAGATCAACCTTTTCTATTTCGTCTGAAATTGTATCTCCATACATTGTTAGACACACCCGATAACGGTCAATACTTCTTTGAATCTGTTGCAAGGTAGGTTTCTCGGGATATTCCGAACTGGCAAAAGTTACCAGTTCTTCACCATTCTCACTGGTACCAACCACCCGGAAGTGATGACGTACAATCCAAGTTCCGTCCGGCTGTTGCTCGATAGGCTTAGCAATCCCACGCGGTAAGATATTTTTTTGATCCATGTTTTTTGATATGTTTAATTAGTTGTTTTCTATGGTTATATTTATTCTTCAATACAAACTTTTCAAAATGTCCTTCGATATAAACATATTCCCACCATTCAGGAAGCAACATCGCTGCAATTTTACGGCGGATATTGTACGTTGCAAAGTGTTTCATCAGGCCATAATAAGAGTTCATCGTACTCACAAACTTCTCAACATACGCTTCTGCAAATCCATTTTCAGCTATTCTATTAAATTTCCTGACAGCGTTATATGTGTTACCAACCACCCTGTTAGATACATAAATTCTACCAGGCAAAATGAACGCCCCTACAAACAAGACTCCTTTTTTATAATGCTGAAGATACAGTTTCTTCGGATGCAACCGTAAAAGGAGCTGTTCTTTCAGGAAACCATCAAGAAGATGGACTTTGGACAATATTTCTTCCGGAGATTTCACCACGATACAAAAGTCATCAACAAAGCGTACATAATATATGAATCCCAGTATTTCCATCACGAAATAATCATATACAGACGCCAGGAAGTTGGCTATGAGTTGTGACGGCAGGTTCCCGATAGCCACTCCCCTGTCAGGATCATTATGAAACAGACTTTTATTACTGGGAAGTCTGTCCCACATGGAGACGGGAGAGCGTCTGATACACTTATTTTGTGGACAATGAAAGATAGTAACGGCTAGAAGGTAAAGCAGACATTCAATATCATCGCCTTTATAATTGTCCCTTACGAATATGTTCAGCATTTCCCATACCAACGATTTCGAGATAGACATGAAGAAACTGAACAGGTCATCTTTGAAAATGTACGCATCGGCAGTATAATTCTCACTGACCTCGACTATCATGTTATTCAGATAGTGCACGGCAGACAGACATCCCTCACCTTTCCGGCAGTTCTTCGAGACGTTCCCTTGTTCCCGAAAACGTTCCTCTAAAATCGGCTCGATACGAAGAGCGATCCAGTGATGGACAACACGATCAATGAAAGCGGCGGCAAAAACCTCCCGATATACCGGGTAAGTCCGTATGAATACTTTTGAAAAGTCCGGTACATATTCACCGTAAATAATAGAATACCATAGCCGCACCAATGCAGACTGATAATCATTATAGAACTCAACACAATCCGTACTCGTTCTTTTCTGCCTGGCACAATCTTCGGATGCTTCGAAAATACTGCTAAGAAGTATGTCATAGATTATATTACCTGTTGCGGCGAGGGGACGAACCCGGTTCGCGTTCTGGCGGTTGTTCGTGTTGACGTTGCCGTTGTTGAAGTTCACGTTCCAACTGCTGGAAGCCGTTGCATCCGCTATCTTAGTCTTTCCCGGCTCATCACCGGGGGGATGCCCAATAAATAATTCTAATTGCTCACTCATAATCCCCTTGGCGATTATGACTCCGGCTTTGCGACTTGTTGCGATCCGTTAGCTTTTTGCCGTTGGAGATCTGCAACCGTTTTTTTGTACCAACCGGTACTTTGCTTACCGATGCTCTCTGCAAGCAGACAGATTTCGGCAGTTTGAGTCAGGCTGGTCAAATGTCGTTCTTCACACACTCTTAGCAGTAATTTCAATGCATCAAACTCACACAAAAACTTCATCAGATAATCTGCACGGTGCTCAAGGTTCATATCTGTATTTGCATAACGGATATATTCGCAACAATGAACGGCAAGCATCATCAACTCCGTACCAAATTCATACCGGAACGCCTTGGGGAATTGTTGCCGGGCATCAATGATAAGGTTCAGAAGCTTATACATCGAATTTGATATAGGAAGGTCTTGTGTAAGTGCCATGTTAATTTTTTAATATTTTAATGTATGTATTAGAGGGCGCAAAGTTAATAACTGTAAAGCAATTAACACAATTTTAGCTCAAAAAAGTGAAACTAAAAAGCCCCTGCCGGGGCTTTTATTTAGATAACTCTCTAAGGGATAAAGAATTAAAGGGATAAAGTGTTTATTGCGGCGAGGGGACGAACCCGGTACGCGCACTGGCGGCCGTTCGTGTTGACGAAGCCGCTGCCGAAGCTCACGTACCAACTGCTGGAAGCGTCGTATTCGGTACTAGACCAATACCAGTCGTTTGTAAATATATTTTGATTACCAAACATAGAAGTTATGAGCTCATTGATTTCGGTTTTATACTTGGCCATAAGCATAAGTTCACCCAGTGCGGGCAGGTTCCACACGGTTGTATCTTCAATTCCGTCAGATTCAAGCGTACAGGCTTTATAGGCTCTGGCAACTTCGGCGGCAGGGGCGCCGACAGTTCCCTGGGTGTCCTTGACGCCTGCAAGGGTTTCTATTATAACATCGGTATTTTCCTTGCCGTCAAAGGTATCATAGAGTCCTTGGTTACCACTGCCGTAGTTTTTCAGGCCGCGTAGGTCAGTTCCGTAGCCACCCCATTTGAACGTTTTATTGCCGCCTGCGTCAACGCAGTCGCTTTTGGCGATAATGAACTGGTGGCATTCGGCGCGAAGTCGGATGCCGATACGGATATACTTGGAGCGATTATTCGCGCTCATGGAGTTCCATTCGGAAGCCGTGAAAAAGACTTGTTCACCGTCTTCAATCCGGAGCGTAGCCAAAGAAAGGTCAAGAAGCGTACCTGACCATTGCATATATTTGGCGATGTCGCTTGCGGGGGTATTTTCATTGACGGTTGTAAAACCGATTGATTGCAAAGCTGCAACTTGGTCTTGTTTATTCAGGCGCATAAGCATTGCGTTAGCGATATTTTTATCCATTTTATTATATAATTTTAGGTTAATGCTATTCAGAAGCAACAGCTCTCACATGGAGAAGATTTGAATTTTTGTTTTGGTTCGTAATACGTCCGGTATTCAGTTCGAAAGTCCAGGCGGAATTATTATCCCAAATCGTACTTGACCAATAATACTTATCGGTCATCAGCATGGAATCACTGCTCCAAAAGGTACGCATCATCTCATTGATTTTATCACGGTAGCGGTACATCAGAAGCATTTGACCGGATGACGGAAGGAACCAGTTGGATTCGTCTTCGATACCGTCACTTTCCAAAGTGTAGGCACGGTAGGCGCGGGCGGCTTCGGCAGCTGGCGCACCGATCACACCACTATTATTTTGGTCTTTCAGAGTAGTGATAATCAGGTCGGTATCTTCCTCACCCGTGAAGCAGCCGTACATGGCACCCAGTCCTTTTTGGTTCAGGCCGTCTATGGCTTTGCCCTGACCGCCCCAATAGAAGGTAGTAGTCATGTCGGCATTATAACACTCCTGAGCGGCGATTACGAAGGAGTGTCCATGGGCACGGATACGAAGCCCACGTTTGATGTACAGTTGTTTGTTGGCAGCGGTTAGGGAGTTCCATTCGGCAGCGGTAAAGTATGCCTTGGAGTTATCAGAGATGCGGTTACAGGCAAGACAGAGGTCAAGAAGCCCGGCGGCCCACTTGATACGTTGTCCAAATTCAGATGCACGGGAATTCTCGGTGATATCCGAGAATCCAACGGCGTTCAGTGCTGCTACTTGTGCCTGTTTGTTCAAGCGAAGCAGCGTGGCGCTTTGTTCATTAGTCATAGTTACTTGTTTATTAAATCATTAATATCCATATTGTCTTCAGCAAACCGTTCGAGATATTCTTCGTAGGTTTCGCCGTTATAATATTCAAGGACTTCATTGATGTTGTCCAGCGTTACGTTATCGTAGTACGGTTCCCCGCCATAAGACTCATTATTGAACCAGTTGATCAGGTCGATGTAGGCATCTATGACGGTAAGGATGACAAGGCCGTCGATACCGGATTCAAGGGATTCGATTTCATCCGTTTCACGGATAACTGTCAGTTCATACGTGCCGTTGACTACCGGTTTATCCTGTCTGTTACCGTCCTCATCCATACCGGCGACTCCATATTCGAGAATGGCAAGAAGCTCGGAGCCGTCAGCCTTCAGGGTCATGTTCGAGATACGGAGCATGGAAAGTTTACGGGATGCCGCTTGTGAAGCGAGGACGTCACGGAGCATCTGAATGGCGTCAAGTTGAGGCGACGTTTCAAGACGCAGGCGTTGGACGTTCGGCATGGATTCTATTTGCAGGCCGGACGGGGCGGAAAGACCGGTATAGGTCAGTTCAGGAAGACCGACAAAACGGAGGCTTGTCATTGTTGGTGGAAGAGAGATGTCATTAATCGGAGAAGTCTCTGCAAGAGTGATGTTCTCCAGTTTGCTACCGGACGCATTGATATGGGCGATACGTGGGCATTTGTCGGTAACGAGCGTAGCGATTTGTGTGTTCCGGATATCGAGTGATACGAGGAAGGGCATTTCGCCGCAGTTCAGCGAGGTAAGCGGTGCGTAAGAACCGATGGATTGTTCTGTATGGGTGTCAGAGCCCAAGATAAGGGTTTCCACAAGTTGCATGGCGGAGAAGCTCACCGTACTTGACAGGGAGATTTCAGACAGGTCGAGCAGCTTCATGCGGTCAGCCTGATAGATATACAGCAAGGCGCCTTCCTCATGTGAGAAGTTGGTGAATACATATTCTTCGCCCGCTTCAAGGAAGCAGCTTTCGGAAAGGTTGCCGCTAGCGTCATTGCCGACACCGAAGTAACCGTTTTTAGCAGCGACAATCCGGATGGTGGCGTTTGATTTGGAAGATACGCGCCCGGAAATTACACCGCTGAAGAAATCACCGGTTTGGAAATAGCCGTCACGAATACGCCAACGTCTTTCGATGAAAGACGGAAGGGCGGTAAGTCCAAGACCTTGCAGGGCATAGAAGTAAATAGCATCAGAGGTGGCGGTATAGGAGATGTATTTCCGTTCACCGTCGTAAGAACTAACCAGTTTCTGCCATTTTTTGAGCCGTTTGTCAATGAAGAAATGCGTAGCTCCTTCGGGTGAGAACGGGTGCAGGGTGACGCCGTCAATGGTCGCCTGAACGTTACGCATGGCGGCGGCAACGGTACGCAGGGAGAGTTCCGTACCGGATGAGTCAGTCCACACTACTTGCTGGAGATAGATGTTATTAAACAGAACGGAGCCGTAGCCAGCATAAGGGTTAGTGAATGTTTCATCGCTCGTCCGGTTGGGGTCCACCTCGGCATCAACCGTGCAACCACCGTCGTTGTCCTTGCTATTGAGCGTATCGCAGTCATAGATTTTATTCAGGTACATGCGCATGGCATCCTCGGAGCTGTACACACCGTCTGTTACGGAAGCATACTCTTCCAAGAACCACATCGGCTGCATATTCTTGGCGCGTTGGTCAGTGGCGGCAAGGTAGTCGGTGAAGATGTCATAACTCAAGACACTTTCTGGGCAGGCGTATTTATACAGGTTTTCCTTCCATGTTCTTTGCCAGTTCCCGCCTTTGGAGTAATCGCAGGAATCACAGAAACGCAACCATCGGTAGAGGTTATAGGGCACTTTCTTACCCAAAGCGTAATCAATGGCGAGCTGGTCATCATCGACAAGCGATTCAAAGTAGTAAGTCCATGCCGGGAAGGTATCAGCAGAGATAGTTCCGTTATCCACGAGTTTTTGAACCCATGAGGACTTGTCCGTTTTCATGGCCATCATGTCCTGAACAGAACCGACGCCCTGAAACCAGTCCATACCTTGGTAGTTAAGAAGTTCGAAACCTTCAACCGGATTCAGGACGTCACCGGTGACATTCCATTTGCCGTTTTCATACTTCATGGAACCGGACTGCTTTTTCCATGAGCTGTCCTGATACCTCATTATCCGGTACGAACTACCGCAATACAGGGAAAGCAGGTACACGCTGTCCGTATCGAGTCCGTCAGTCTGTTTGAAGCGTATCTCAATTGCGTCTAAAGTTTCGTCAGGAGTACCAAAGAACTCTATGAAGTCACCATAATTCAGGCAACCTTTGTTATAGCCGGGGGTATCTTTGAAGCCGAGGGCGAACTGTTCCCCTTTGTCTTCTTTCCAGTTGCCTTTGGCATGGAAATAGACGTTTTGCAGGCTGTCATCCTTACACCGATAGGTGGCTACCGGGTGATTGGCGGTAGAGTGGTTCATCTGCAAGTCTTCGATATGCAAGTCACCGCTGTCAAATGTTCCGTCAAATGCACGTTGGACAGGTGTCATATAGTTACCACCCAAGGCACGGTATGTAACGTTCATCATTTCACAGGCGCCGCAGTCGTTCGCATTGCCGGAATCGGAGTAATCGACTTTTACGGTAATGACATCAACCGGGATTGTATTATCACCGACCTGTACTTTGTTGATGGCGGCCAAGGCTATTGCACGGCGTCCTTCCTCCGTCGTATCGTCCGGATTAAGTAGTATGATTCGAGTGTCCTTGTTTTTGCCTTTGCTCTTGGCGAGGTAGTAGCGTTTATTCTTGACCGGGCGTTTGGCAGAGGTGGTTCCCTGGTTGCGGGTTTGGACACTCATGGCCTTGAAGTTACGCCACGGGCGTTCGGGGTCAAAGTAATAGAGCGTGATGTATATCTTCGTACTGGTGGAAGTGGTGCCGTCCAGTGCTTCTATATCGGAGCCTTCATAGGGGCATTCGACAATGTAAGGCATACCGCGTGAATAGATTTCGGCAGCCGACGGGCGGCTTTGGGTACTACCCTCGGCTGTCTGGCTTTTAAGGACGTCCTCAAAGGCGTATTCCTTCACCATTACCTCCGTATCGGTCAGACGGACAAGGTAGTTCTTGAACGCCTGTGCCCATTCCATATAAGAGTTCCAGGCCATCATGTAATAAAGGTACAAATCACCCAGCCTGCCGTCCATCGTTATATATTTGGTCTGAATCAGGGAGCCGCTGCCCGGAACATAACCAAGGCAGGCGACTTCCTCACCGTTGAGGAAGAGTTTCATCATAGAATATCGTGTACCGTCACGTTCAACGTAGTTGCTTGCAGGTTCAACAACCACGGCTACAGTTATCTTTTCACCCTGCCGGTAGGCGCGTTCTTCACGACGGGAAACACCATTGTTACAGAAGATGCCGACCACCCGGCCAGTGACATAGAAGCCGGCACCGGACGTTTCATCATAACAGCCAAGGAGCAGGGCGTCATCATTGGTCACGTTCTTGGAAGCGAAAGCGAACTGGATGGCGGCACCGTTGGATTCGATGGACGAACCGGCAAACGGGGCATGGTTTAATGACACGCCCACATTCTCGGCTACGCGAAGGCAGTTCTCACCCAGGAATGTGCCAAAACCGTTGGTAGTCCAGTTGGCACCGTCCACTTTCATTTCATAATTACCGCTGACAATGCTATGGTCGGTTTCCTGATTGGTACGGGATGAGAAGTCAAAGTTATAGATGGAGCCTTCTTTTATGGCGGCGTCAATGGCGGAACCGCTAACTGTCACCCGGACAGGTTCGCTGGTTACGTCCTTGCATACGGCGGTATAGTTGACCGTATCGGTGCCGTCAGCCTTGTAGCCCTGCAGTTGTTGTTTGACCTGATAGGTTTTGTTACGACTGGCAGCAATTTGTGTTACCTGCACGTCATTGGCTTTCACGCTGACGGGTAAAGTCATTTCCAACGGGTCATAACAAGCAACATCAAGTTCTACGGTTTCGTACAGTCGGACTACTCCACCGTTTTTATCATCGTATCTCAAGGCGACAAGAGGTGTGGAACTATTCGGGTCAATTACCATGACAGCCGTGTAAATGACATTTCCTTTCACTCCGGATGCGACATCCGTTCCTTGGATGCGCAAGGGATAGGTACCGTGTTCTAGGCCGAGGGAAGCAGGACGGATTACGACAGAGTGCGAGTAGTTGTCATTGACAACAGCGGTAGACAGGGATTGCCATTCACCGTTAATCTTGATGTCAACCTGGGCACTGATACCTTTATCAGAGGTATTGTTTCCGAACTTATAGAGTGGAAGGCTGAAACTTTCAGTTGTCGGAGTAAGCAGAGTTTCAGGGGTATAGTTGAGCACCTGCACACAGGTACAGGTAATATCAACAGCTGTTACATTGACATTCTTGGAACCGGTGTTGCCGCTTTCGTCAGTGGCTATCAGCTTGAATTTCCGAGTACCGGCAGCCGTAAAGTATGCGGTGAAGTCCAGTTCAAAGGAGAAGTCCTTCATGTCACCGGAAGATGCTTTGTTGACGGTTTCAGTCCAGACGGTAAGCCCGCTTTCACGGTCTACGAGTTCCAGTTTCTCAATCAGGTTGTCAGAGGATTCAACACCGTTCGAGGTCACGGAACGAATGGCGGCAAAGGTTCGTAGCGTGGAGCCGTAAGAGCCATAGACAGGTGTCGACTGGAAAGCAATGGCAACAATGGTACCACCAGTTTGACCGCCGCCACCCGTGCCGATAGCGAACTGCACTTCATCGCCAAGGGTTTCACCGGCAGCGTTCTTCATCTGAAGTTTTACGATGCCTTCTGTTTCAACGTTTACGTCGAGGTTGGCCGGAACATAGGCATAGGCGCCACCAGTTGAAAAGGCGTCCTTTCCCCCTTCCGCCGGTTCATCGGAAGTTTCAACAACGGAACCGCCGCCACCATTCCCGAAGGGTTTCCAAAGAGAAGGGGTCGCAAAATCGGACACGGCACCCTGGAATTGCCGGGTTTCCATTTCATACTCGCCTGTTTTGTAAGTGATGATGAGACCCGTTCGCTCATAATTGATACCTGATTCCTGTTGATAGGACACTATAGCAGCAATGGCTGTTTCAAGGGTATAATAGCCATTTGATAATGGTGCAATTTCATCGACAATGACGACTGGGTGTGTCACATCGTCGTCAGGCGTACCGTTCTTCATATCCTCAAGGGCTTGCTTATCCTCGGCGGACAAAAGGCCGGCTTGTTCAAGGGTAGCAGAAGGCAGACGGAAGCTGTCATCCGTTTCTTTACCGGTTGTTTTGGACACTTTCTTAAAATACACATTGAGATAGGAAGCGTCAGACAGGACGGAGAAAGAACCCGGTTTGATTATATCGGAAGGGATATTTTTCATTGTATCTTCCAAAGACTTTCCACGGTTGCCGGGGAAAGCTTCTTCTTCACCTTCCCCAAGAGACAACGGTTCAGGCAGACATTCAGAAGGAACTTTACTTTCTTCGTTCAAAGGAGCGATACCGTTCGCTTTCCCTATTCTTTCCTCAAAGTCACTAATTACAGAAGTCCATTTGTCCCATGTAACACTCCCACCGGAAACAATACCGATTCGTGAGATAGTACAAACTGTACCCAAATACACACCTTCGGCATTGTCTGACATGGTAGCCAGTTGTATACACGAAGTGAATGATTGACAAACCCTATCAAGTTCCAACCGTTCAATCTGTATATTTACAGGAATCTTAGACGAATCAACAGACAAAATACACCGATAATTCCCAATAGAAGAATCACCGGAATACATTGTTTTCAATTTATCCTTAAAGCTACCAATAGCAGTAAAAGTACCGATACTCTTAAATGGGTCAGTCAAAGGGCTGGATTTATCAGACACTCCTGTTAAACGTTTCAACAACTCGGTGTCTCCATCCGACAAATCTTTCGCAATCTTATTGACATTCTTCACTAATGCATCAAAATCACCATTCACCATTTTAGCAATGGTGCTTGAAAGTAAATCAATAGATATCTTCCGACCACCACTAACCTCAACATACATATCTTTAGATAACTCGGTTGTATCAGTCAGTTGCTCTATTGTAAGACTGTTTGTTTTCAACGCTTGCAGCACAAGGCTAACAATCTGTTGTTTTTCTGTTTCTGTCATAATTCTCATTTTTAATCATTTTCATATACCCATACAAGCTCAATGGTCATACCAATATTATCTATATCGCAGTCATAGACATTATCAAGATAAAGTTGGAACTCCTTCAGAGCACCAATATCTCCACCGTTAATTCCTTTCAAAACACATACACCATCCCTACTGATTACACTCCCTTCAATGAGGTTACTGTACGAATCTCCTTTATTATATAGTACAGCACGCAAATTTATCGAACCGTTATCCAAATCGTCCTTTAGTCTATCCAGTCCATTAACAATAAGCTTACCGTAACCTCTTCTGCCAATATATTTGTTGTCTATGTCAGTCGTCCTGATTGCAATCAAATCCCAGTATGAATTCTCGTCGCCACCTTGGTGATGAATACTGTTAACCATAACAGTAGTATCACCATTGATAGAAACTCCAACATTCTTAATAACCTTAGTCATGTTGATATACGCCCCGACTTCCGCGATTGCACTTTCTGAACCATACTTGATACTACGCATTCCTTCATCATCTGCCGTCCTATAAACACCGTTTGATACACATCTCATAGCAAGCTGGTTATTCCATTCCAGGACAGGATTTATAGTTTTCACCTTCTGCAACATCTGATTGAATACAAAACTCTTCAATCCTTCAATTTGCTGATTTAGTTCTGGAACATTACTTTCCTTTCTTGCATATCGAATACCATCAAAGTAGACGTAATTACAGCATAAAACACGATTCAGTAATTCAGCAAACCACACAGGGCATCCCATCCCATTTCCAAGCGTAAATAATACTGTTGTATATTCGTGGCTGAATAGTTCAACAATATCCTCATCAGCAGTCACAAACTGCTCATTATCCACACCGAACGTCCATCCGTTATCTTTGAAGCCGCCAGGAACTCGAAAATCAAAAAAGTATTGCATTCCATCTATCCACCATACAGCATCAAGACGCTGCTTATTATCTTTCATTGAATACTGGATAAGACTGGTTTCTGATAATTCACATTCATCGTCTGTAACTTTAAAAATCTCACTCGTATTCCCATTAATTGTTACAGTATAATATCCACATGGAAGCAGCGAAATATTATAGAAAAAGAGGATCTTATCATCATTCATCTTCCATGAGCTCAATGTTACAGGAGTAGATATATTACTTAAAAGATTATTAATGTAAACAATAGGAGCCTGTTCTTTGGGCGTTGAAATCAGTTCAATAAAAATCCTGTCTGTACGTGCGAATAACTGCACATATTTACTCTTCGCTCCAAACTTATCGGTAGACGGAGAAAAAAACAGTGGGGTAAACGGGCTTATAATCATATTCTAGTTTTTTGTTATTGAACGGACAAATAAATCATACTTTACTCCCTCATTTCTCTCAACCACACTACTCACCTCTTTGATATAACCCTCATAAACCAAACCATCCTTCAAGATTTTAATCGTTTCATCATCTGTTGGGGGGATTTCCTCATCAAAAGTTTTAAATGAAACATCTCCACAAGTAATAATTCCACTCTCAATTCTAAAATCGTCTTTCATCCCTATACCATTGACAACAACATCACTATTGCCATCAGAAGAAGAATAAGACAGTTTGTTAGTAAACATACCGATATAGCCGGCATTTGCCTGCAACATGGCACCCTGCCAATACATAGTATTAAACATCGTATCAGGACTAAGTACACCATCAACATTCCAGCCGGTTCTTGTCAATTTATACTTCTTGTCATTGGGAGATAGAGTTGCACCGACAAAAAATACATCATTGTCACTTTCGTCATCTGTAGTATCCTTACCTCTATTTTGCGCCAGGGACTCAATACCATAAGCATCTGCACGGTAAGGGCTGATAAATTCAAGTACATTGTCCGTTATGTCAACGCCAGTGGTATATTCAGTAGTGAACCGGAATTCGTCACGCCCATTCATACTCTCATACTCCTGTTTGTCATACCCGACCCTCACCCGGGAATATATCCTGGACTCTTCTATCTTATATTCAAAATCAGCGATATTACTCCCCAAATCTTTTACATTGTTTTTTCCAAATAAGTTATTCCGATGCCTGAAAGATACTACTCGCCCATTAATCACGGGAACAAACCCAAATTCAGCTTCCATCCAATTAACGAATTTTGTATATGAAGTATATAGCTTAGCTTTTGGTATGCCACGAATACTCTCAGCGGTCAATATTACACAATTATCCAGTCTTTCATCAATCCCGGAAGAAATCTCACCATCAATACCATCATTCCCGCCATTCATACTTTTAAGCAAACGCTTTAAGATAGTAACAGGCTTTATAGCATCTATATCAATAGGTAATCCAATAGAAGGAAATTCCATGGTTATTTTCAAGCTAGAAAAATAATACAACGCAAACTTTGTATTATAAGCTGCGAGCAAAACAATCCCATCATTGGCAGATAATGTTACTTCCCCATCCCAATTTACAGAAATTGATTCTCCTCCCCATCCCCCTTTCCACTCTTTCAAGAGTGTTCCGGATTTTGTTTTTAGCTGCATATCAGCAGAAAGGCTTGCTCCATCCCATGAATACGAGCCCTTTATTGATATTTTGACAGACGTGTTTTTTTCTGTATAAATTAAACATGACTCCAAGTTACCACTTGCACCAACATCCTTCACCTCTATGCCACTACCCGGCACTATTTCACTACTCCCTATATACATTGGAATAGTCATATAATGGTCACTCCCACTTACTGCATCTACAAGAATGCTTCCACTTTCCAGGGTTCTCCCACCACAATAATATGTGGCACTTCCTACATAAGACAATCTATCATAATAAAGCCGGGCTTCATCTTTCAGTTCATCTACCGAATATTCGTATTGTGTTCCTTTATTTGCCTTTATGATATTAGCGACACTATCATCTATCGAATTGATAGAAACGGCATTTCCATCATAGGTCAATGAACCGAAATCCAGTCGGCAACTGAAGAATTCTTCATAAGTATGAGAATTAGTTATGGTATAAACAGTGATACTAGCATTAGAAGCCAGGTATTTGCTCAAATACTCCTCCAATATGAGATCATAGGCTTCTCCCACAAACTGGAATTTTGAAGTAAAGGTTCTAGTTATTCCTTCAAGTCCGGAGCGTTTACGGGAAAACTTTATTTCATCCCAATTCTGAATACAAGATTTGGGAATATCATAGGAAATACTATCAACTGTAAGTACATATTTACAAAGCATTTTTCAGTCTATTTGAACGTTCACGAGCAAATATATAGAAAAAGCCAACCGGTTTCCCAGTTAGCTAAATTCTTGAAAATTGCGCTTTGCAAAAAGCGCAGACTAACTATCTATTTATCAATTATATACCTACATAAAAACAAAAATAGTCTTTTTATATTACACCTATCTTCTTCCCTACCTTACATTTATTATCTTTTTCAATCTCAAGCCTATTAGGTATAGAAGGCCCTAAATTATACTGTTCTTCTAAATATTGACTTAAAGATTTTATAGCATCCAACGCTTTGCTTATATTATCTCTTCTTTTAAATTCTCCAACATCAATAAAAAAATTTATTAGTTGTTCAAACCAAACTGAGCGTTTCTTATCTAAAAGGATATTGGTAAATTCAGAATAACTTAGCAATTTATCTTCAGATTTGTTGTACATAATTTGGCCAATATTATGTTGCAATACGTAGTATATCCCTTCATTATTTAAGAATGCCAAACTAATATTAAATGCCTTATGGAGTATCTCTGTATCATGTTTTTCTTTTGTAACTATGTATGGAAATTCTTCTCTCATCTTTTCAATAACTCCAAAAAGACAGGCAATAAGATAGCATGTTGAAATAATATAATATCCATCATGTATAAACCAATCTCTATTTTTACCTTTTACATCATTAAACCGACTAATTCCAGAAATCTTACTATATCTAATATTGGATTTATTAGATATATATTCATTTATCTCATATAACCGCCAATATGTTTCTTCCAAGTATAGTCGTAAACCATTTAAATACCTTTTATTTAACTCACTCACTTCTTTTTCCCTATCTTTTAACTTATTAAGGTAATGTCCTAGAATAAATATAACAAATGGAATAAAAGACGTGATAATACTTAAGTATATTTTATCTTCCGAACTATAACTATTGAACTTGTTATTTGAATGAATAGTCTCTTTGGGAGTACAATTATCATTGTCTATATTGCCACACACTTTACCATTCACACAAAACAAAAAAAGTAGTATGAGTAACGTATTTTTCATAATTGCTGATATAAAAATGTACTTTACAAAGATAACATAAAAAATATCGCATTTCCCTATTAATAGCCAATTTCTTGAAGTATAAACTTCCGAGCAGAAGAAATACGACTTCTTACAGTTCCGACAGGAATGTTCAGGATTTCACTTATCTCATCATAAGAATATCCACTAGCATAATACATCACACTATCAATACAACGGGATTTTTTAGCACACCGTTGTATTGTGGAAACCAAATCATCAAACAGTATTGAATGAGCTGTACAATTAGAAATGGCACTTCCGTCTACCATATCAAGCCCTGTAAAATGTATAAGGGAATTTCTATTGTATCTTATTATATAAGTATTCCTCATTATAATAAGGCACCACGGTTGAAGTGGTTTAGAACAATCAAATTTATCACGATTCACAAGTAGCTTATAAACTGTATCACCGGCTAAATCTTCAGCATCTTGCATGGAACAGCAGAATTTTCTTGCCACCCTTAATATCCAAGGATATATTTCTGATAATTCCTTTTCAAAGTCCATTGTCAGCCCTCCTTATTAGGTGTATCTTCGGTTCGCCATTAATGCACCTTTCCACGTATTCCCTGTGCATGATACTTTGCTCATGCATTTCCTTAGCAGAACGCTCGATTGAACTAATAAGAGTGCCTATATCGGGGGGCAATAAGGCAATCATTTTTTTTACCTCGGACACTTCTGCTGTTATCCGATTACACTTCGTCTCTAATGTACGTAATTCTGACAATAAAACATTGTATAAATGCCTATTTATACAATGGATGCTGTTTTTTCTATTCATAAAAAAGTCGTTTGTGATTCTAAAGGAGATGTACAAACGACTGTATGAAATAATTCGCTTTAATTAAAAATTAATCGAATTACAGCATATATGTAAATACCAATATTATCATGTGCTTCTTTTTCTTATCGATATTTCAACATCAGCTTGATGAACGATATTTGCGTAGACAGCAGCGTTAATTACACGGGAATCTATACTCATTTTAAAGAATGTCATTAGAAAAGCAATCTCGGCATCGAAAGAAAAACGAATTTGTTCAGGAGTAACCTTATTTCCTTTATGTTCCTCACTGCGTCTTTCCTCGTTCCGTTTTTGCTCAAAAATTGCAGAATGAAGCAAATAGTCAATCTTCGATATTACTTGTTCATCACTCATATTTCGGGTATCTACATTTAGTTGACCCAATACCTGACGAACATCATCATAAAAGCCAAGAGAAACAAGAGCCTGACAAATACGAAGACTCAATAGTTTGGCACATTCTTTCAGCATATCCTCTTTGTCCATTATCATAGCCTTCATACTTGAGGGATTAACAATACTTCTGTATTCGACGAGTAATTTAGACGCCATTTTTTTAAGCGTGCTTTCGGACATAGATTTGCAGTCCGAGAGCAAACAAGCATAGTTGCCGCATGAAAGTTCAATGAAATCATTCAAGGTTATCTGATTTAATCTTTCAATCATGGCTATTTCAGTTTAGATAACTTATACAGTTCAAATTCACGGTTAGAAGCATCCTGACGTTGCATTTTTAGACTCTTCATCAAAAGGAAATTTGTTCTATCAACCCTTTTTTCTAACCGGGAATAATCATTGAAAACAATGGTTTCACCGGAAGAAGATGCAAAATATGTCGGTGAAAATGTAGGAAAGTCCCAGTCCGGCATATCAAAATTAGAGATATCTACCTTATCAACATCAGGAAAGACTTGCGCACCTTTAGGAATATCAACTAAAGTTGGAGTATCAGGAGTAATCCATGCTTTTCCGGAATACATGATAACTTCATGTTTACCGGCATCACCAACCAGAGCAGCACCGCCGGGGTGCCTATCATTACCTTTAGTACCTTCTGCATAAGAAGGAATAGGAGTAGCAAGAATTGTTGCTACTTGCATAGCCCCCATCGCCCCAATAACAGCAGCCATTACAGCACCAGCAATCGGACCTAACTGGAAAGCTTCCATAATACCACGAGCTGTTGCAATTCCAGTTTCTGCAACTTGTACTCCCTTATGCCAAACAGCTTGTTTATGGGCAATCTCTTGCTTTTGTTTTTCCAACTCCTTATTCTTGGCTTCTGTCTGATCCTTTGCTGCCCGTTTACGCGCTTCCGCTTCCTCTTCGGATATAGCTCCAGACTCTGCCAGATTCTCAATTCGTTCAATATCCTCATCATACTTTTCCTCATTAGCTTCCCGCTCTTCTTCTATTTTCTGAATCTGACCATCATAAATAGAAGAGACTAAGTTTCCAATAGCTCCCACAGCTTGAGATGCAGTTTGAAGCCATTTTTTCAAGTTCTTCTGACGTTCTTTCTGTGCTTTCTCATCCGCTTTAGTAACTTTATTGATAGCATCTATTTCTGTTTCTGCTTCTTTTTTGGCAAGGTCCGCTTTCAATTTTGCAAGTTTCTCCTCAAGTTTCTCCCTTTTGTCCGTACTCAAGTTGGCAGTAGCAAGTTCGGATTCCAAAGCGTCAATGGCAGCTTCCGAGGTTTTACGTACATAATCTAATTTTAACTGATACTCAAGTTCTGCATACTCCTGCTGGGTTATTTCCTTAGAAGCTAACTGTTTTTTAAGAGCAAGCGTATCCATAACATAGGCAGCATCCCGGATTTCCTGCTCATGCGCTGCATTCTCTGCAATTAACTGCACCTGATCGGATGCATGTCTTTCGTAAAGTTCTTGTTTCTTTTTTGCATATTTTTCGTCAATGAGAAAAACATCTTCACCTGTTTTCTCCGCTGCATCAATTTCTGCTTCACGTTGCAACTCCAACTGGTGCAATTTCAAATCAAGTTCTTCCTGGGACCCCTTTTTTACAACAGCAAGAGCGTTCTCAACATCTTTCTTTTCACGGTCAGAATTATACTTAATAGAGAATTCATCTAATTTATCCTGCATTTCTTTCGCCAAATTCTGACGAGTAGCGATTTCTTCTTTACTATAACCCTTAACAGCAGCAATCTTCTTTGAGTACGCTAAACCAATTTTAGCAAGTTCCTTTTCTAAGCCTTCATCCATGAGGGCGAGTTCAGACTCTTGATAGGTTTCCTTAATCTTTTGTTTTTCCTTAGCAGCTTTCTCCAGTTCACGTTTTTCTTTATCTGTGAGAGGTTTGTTGAATGTACTTCCCGTATTTTCCTCTTGATAATCATTGGTAATACCTTTGATTTGCTCCATTTTTTCTTTCAACCCAGCAACATATGCAGTTTGCTCTTCAACAAGCTTGAAAGACTCATCTATGTCTTTTTTCATCTGATTAGTAGTTTTTTGAAGCCCTAGGCCTTGTTTCAATAAACTACGATTATTATACTCACTCCACTGCTTTTGGTTTCGTTTAGTATAAAGTTGTAATCTAGCTTCTTCTTGCGATAAAGTTCTTTCTAATATTTTAAGTTGTTCTCCTCTAGCTTTCTCAAAAGCTTCTGCACCGTCAACTCCCTCTTTTCTATATTTCAAAGCGACCCTATCAATACTTTCCTCCTTAGATTTAACCCATTCCTTATCCAGTTTAGCAGCTTCTTGACCATTACGAGCTGCATTAGCTAATCTTTCCTCGCCAAGTTCTTCTGCCGTGGCTATTACGGCACGCATAGAACGGACAAGGTCGGTAAATTCGTTTATTATCCCAGATAAAACGCCTGTGTTTTTACCTAAAGAGATCATCAGGGCTTCCCAAGCAGATTTTAAACTATCAATTGCACCTTTGGCATTATCTTCCATAGTATGAGCCATATCACCCAATTCACCTTCAACACCTGTTATTTGTTCGCGTAATGGAACAATCTTATCGGCAGCGGTAAGAAATGCATTGAAAGCAGCAACACTCCGTTTATCAGTCATTTCAAGAGTACTATTCAAATCTACTCCCTGCTCTTTCAATTTTTGTAATCCAGCCACCAATTCAGGCAGCGTTTTAACCGGACCACCTAACGACTTAGCAAGTACACCGTTTGTATCAGCTAAATTTAGAAGAATATTACGTGTAGCAGTAGCAGACATTGAAGCGTCAAAGCCGGCGTCTGATAATTTACCTAGTAAAGCCAAAGTATCTTCAATAGAGAAATTAAAAGCCTTAGCTACCGGTCCAACGATTGGAAGTGCAGTAGCAAGATATGAAAACGATAACGCACTCTTTGTTGTAGCAACAGCCATTGCAGATACATAACGTTCTGTCTCACGAGTATCTGCATTGAACATTCTCAATGCAGCTCCAGTTAGCGAAGCAGCTTCCCCTAACTCTGCACCGGTAGCTTGAGCAAAACGTAAAACCGATTCTGTTGCATCTAATATTTCTTTCCGTGTAAACCCCAACTTGGCTAATTCTATCTGCAATTCGGTAGCTTCAGAAGCTGTATATTTAGTTGTAGCTCCCAACCTTTTAGCATCAAGAGTTAATTCTTTTATTTGGTCTGATGTGGTACCGAGTATTGCGGCAAGCCGGCTATTAGCAAACTCGAACTCGACAACACTACCAACCCCTTCCCGAAGTTTAGTAAAAAGAGCTACAACGCCACTTACAACAGCTTGTGCACCAATATATCCAGCAGCCCACCCTTTCAATCCTGCACCAACTTTGTTTAGCCCAGGAGCCATCTCCGTTTTAAGCATCATTCCAGCATTCCGGGCAATAATTCCCATGTTCTGCATGGACTTATTACCGTTCTGTATTTCAATCCATGCCGCCTTTACTTCTTCCCGATATGCACCAATGGTCATTTTCTGTTGACTATATCGATCGGAATTTCGCTTTATGTAATCAGTGTTGATTCCAATAGTAGAATTAAGACGGGCAAGTGTACGAATATAGTTTTCATCCGTATCTTTCAAAACATCAACAGCCTTTTGCAGCTGCTTATTCATTTCCTTTGCTTGTGAACGGCTATGTACTTCCTGATTAGTCAAGATAATAGCAGTTCTGATAAGTTTTAAACGTTCTTCTTCAGATAGAACAGCTTTCTTACGAGTAGTATTACCGGCATTCTGCGCTTTTGTCAAGTTAGCTTCTGCTTTAGCAGCCTTTTCCAAGGACACAGCATTATCCGAGTTTGCTTTGGTTAGTTTCTTCAGTTCAGCAGCAGATAATTTCTCTACATTTAGCTTTTCCTCTATCTTCTTACTGACAGTTTGAGTTATTTCAGACTGTCTTCTAAGAGCTTCGGTTAATTCAGCAGATGCAGAACCAGCCGTTTTTGCTTGAGTATTATAAAGGTTACTCAACTTTTCAAGATCAGCAACACCTTCTACATTTAGTTTCAAACCTTTTGCTAATTCTTTGGCCGCATTAACATAATCAGCCCTCACACGCTCAATAGTATTATCAAGCTCCACCAATTTCTGCAAATCGTTCTCATCAACGAAATCTTTTAATTTTAAATCTGCCATAATTACAGGTAATGTCTATATTCAACAATCTTTCCTTTTATCTCAACTCCTAGTTTATCAAAAGCATAGGTACCATCTTCTTTCTGATAAACGACATACATGCAACCATCCAAGACAGCTGCTTTCTTTGCAAGATCACTGATACGTTCCAGTTCACTCTGCATCTTTTTTATTTCGCAACTACAAGCCATTTTCTACCGATATCCACATTCTGAAAAGAAACGTTCCATCCAGGGACGGAGATACATAATATTAAAGTACTCTTTAGCTGTATCACCAATGCCTAAAATCTGCTCACCGTATTTCTTCTCAATAGAACTACCGTCCGTAAATCCTTTCGTTGAGAATCGAAGCCCGGAATCAATTCTATCGGCAGTTATGCTATCATAGAAAGTACCAGTAATAAAGAGGTTAGGTACCTCAACCGGACGCGGTGGCAAATAAAGCATCTCACTTCTAAGAGGTGGAGTTATCCTCTCCTTCCATCGTTTATATTGTTCCGCACGGTTCTGCCAGGGACCGGGCTCGTTAAAATAGGTGTCAGTATCATAATCAGGATTCAATAGATGTTCAGTACCGTCCAGACCGGAATATAATTGTTCCTGAATGCAATCAACGAGTACATTCTTATGTTCTTCCATACACCTAATACATTCCTCTTCAAACCCGGATGCAATGGAATGAATAACTCTATGTAATTCATCAAAATCTGCCATACAGTAAAAATATAACGGGCCGGGCTGTAATCACACCCCAGCCCGTCGGTTACTTAGTTATCGCATCGTACACTTCCGAGAGCTTCTTCTTGCGGTCAGCTTCCTTCAGTTCCTGCCACACGACTTTAATGTGCGCATTAATAAACTCTTCCTTCGTCATGCCCTTCACAGCAACCTCGACGAACGTAACATTATCTACCTTCATGACACCTGCTCGATACCTCTGATTCCTTTTTCATACAATACAGAAGGAGCTTTCAACGAAGGAACCGCCCCGGCTTTAGGAACAATGGTAATGATACCATCCGAATATGTAGCAGAAGTTACGTTATTCATAACTTCAGCAGCACCATCAGCAATAAGACTGCCAAATTCTTCTGTACGGTCATAACCACCAACAACTTCAACTATTTTGTAAGTATTTTCGGCCTCCAACTTTTGAAACACAACATCAACCAAGCCTTTAACGAAATTCTTGGGATTGAAGTCTAACTGCACGTAGTCAAAGTGCAATTGGCTGTCTTCCACATCTTCATGTGAAAAACTAACAGTCATCGCAGACTTAGCACTACTGGTCGGGTACTGTGTCACGGTCGGGTAAACAGTAGACATCGGAATACCGGCAAGGATATCAGTGTCATCATTATAACCGATCAACATATTATCCTGATTCCAAAAGTAAACATCCCATCCTTTATTGGCACATTTCAGAAGCTGGGCATTCAAAACCTCATCAAATTTCTTCAAAGTGAAGGTGTCTGTTTGAGCGCTAAGCCCGTTGTATTCACTTGCACCGTACCCTACAGGATTAACTTGAGGCTCTCCACCATTCTTGGCATACTCCAGGAATGGCAAAATAGGGTAAATACGCCCGGGACGGTCTGCATGGCACAATTCGAGCAACTTCTCACCTGTTATATCAGCAGGGAGTTTGACACCATGTTCTGTCAAGATAGCACCTTTGACTTTTTTCCAGTCAATGCTACAGGCAGAACTACCAGTGTTCATCCGGGAACCCTTACACGTTCTAATCTTTCTCATTTTCTTCTACAATTAAGATTATTAATTTTTATTTCCATCGAGCGTATATTTATGGCATCAATCGGCTCGCTCACAGCCTCACCGGAATCTGTATAGGCTCCGTATCTGCCATATGAATAGTTTTCTGAATAACTATGTTTCACTTTTTCGTCATAGTCGCAGTCGAACCGAGAATCTTCATATAATACTTCCAATAAACGTTTATAGATTGGCCGAAGGATATTTTTAAAAGATGTGGTTCTGCGCATCTCATTGCTCCACTCTTTACAAGAAGAACATGCTATAATTAACGAAACCTTTGCTTTTGAAAAATAATCCGCATCACCTCTATCCTCACTAATTGGAGTGAATAGTGCAACCAATGGAAACTTCCTTTCAGACTGGGCAGAAGACTTACTGTATTCATCTAAAATATCTTTGATATATTGACTGCTACCGAAGACGTAATTCAACCTTGGGGACTTCATAACTTTAGTTCCCCCTTTCCCATTTGGATAGAGAATTTCAAGCCCTTCTGGAAGTTCCTTTACAATCTCCTCAAACAGTTCTGTTATATCTAAATCTATCATAAATTGAAAGCATTAATTGGGGTCAAAAGATTCTTGGTTATTTTCACATCGAAAGGACAATCATTCGACATAGCCCATTCAACAAACTGTTTATTCTTCTCTACCATGCTATTCCATGTGCTTACTTGTCTCTTCAAAGGAGCCATATATTCATTAGCACATTTCAAACGGACAAGCCCGGTTATTGTAGCCTGGGTGTTTGCGTCACGAAGAATATGATAAAAGACATAGTCAGCGAACGGTTCACACAGCTTCTCGCATAATACTGCATATCCGGACTGGGGGGCTTCCTTCTCTTCTGAAATATCAACTTCATCTGAAGAATCTTCCTTTTCCCGTTCAATAAGCTCCAAATAATCTGTGATAGCTTGGGAAAGAGTCACACCAACAACATTCCGGAGAAATTCGGGCTGAAATACCTTAATATACCCATTTATCACCTCATTCACAGCAAGAGATTGGGGCGAAGGCATTTCAGCGACCGAAACATTCTCAATATGCCTGGGACCTGACATAAAATATGAAACATCAATCAACATAGCGATAGTTATTTAGAAGTCTTGCCTTTCCCGGTTTTCTTTTCATCTTCCACGGAAACGGCTTTATCATCTGTAACAGTTACCTCCTTGGCATCTTCCTCTTGCAAATCTTTTGAATCGGCAACCGGAAGATTCTTTTCATCAGAAGGCACCTGTACTTCAAGTTCTGCAATGCGAGCTTTCATTGTTTCACGCTCTTCTGTCAGTTCAACAATTGTCTTATCTTTCTCTACAATGGATACAGTAAGCCTGCCAATCTCTTCATTTTTCTCTGCAAGCATACATTCCAATGTCTTTCGGGCATCTTCTTCTGTAACAAGACCACATTCGGAAATAGGGATGAGTTGAATCATCCCTCTATTAATCCGAATGCGTTGCTCTTTAAGCACATTGGTTACATCCTTATCGTTACCTCTAAGTATGTAATCCATAATCCTACGCTTTAGTTATTGCAGTCTTCAATGCGGCCAAATCCCCATAAGCGAAAGCCCACGGCATATAAATCGGGAAGATAACTTCTTCTTGTGCCATCAATACAACCTCGTTGCAAAGCTTGGTCTCCACATCTTCAGCCCATTCAAGTGTCAAAGTGGTATAATCAACCAAATTTGCGGCTTGGTTGAAGTCACCCAAAAGATACTTACCAGGAAGAATACCACCATACTCGATAATCGGGCGACCGGCAATATATTTCACCCCATCAACCATTTTAACGATACCAAGATTACGTCCTGTCGTATCTTTCTCTGATTCCATACCGTTAACAGTCATTGGATTAAGAATAATAGCATTCGGAAAATACTGGGCATATGTCATTGCGGCGAAAGCAGTTTTCACTACATCTTCAGAGTTGGGTTCCTCAATATTCTTAAAGCCGGCTTCATGAACACTGAATGTCATCTTATCCGTAGCAGTTTCAGCACCGGAGAACGCGACACCAGGAATAAGGATACGCCCATCTTCCATTTTCACAAGAGCGTGTGTTTTGTTCAGTTCTGTAAGAACAGCGGCACCAGCGAACGTGATACTCATTCCATCAAGAATCAAATCCTGTGGTTCTGCAAACTCTACAATCACATCCTTATCACCGTTATATCCGGTAATAGCTTTTACAGCACCAGCAGCACCTGTAACAATGGCTGTACTAATAATCTTCTCTACAGAAGTCACCCCAGTATTATTGACAATACCAAGCAGATTCTCCCCATTACCGTCACCAAACAAGATGTTCCAGTCTTCTGCCATCCAAACAGCTTCAGGAAGCATGTTCAAGATGTAGGAACGAATGTACACTCTTGATTTCAACATACGTTTTGAGATACGGATATGAGTACCAAGGCGCTTAGTTCCTGTCTGTATCTCTTTTACCTTGATGCTTGATTCAGGCAAACGCCCATTCTCTGTTACAAAACGGGCATTGCGGTTGAAAGCATATACTTGCGCATAGGCAAGTTGAGGGTATGCAGGATCAGCAGTCAGCGTCGTTAATACATCACGCATATGCAACTTTTTGTTGGCAACCTGAGTCACAACACGTTTCTGTTGTTGAGTAATCAACAAATCACCGGTGTAATTGTCAGTCATGGAAACGACATCTTTCAAGGAGAAGCCGTCAAATTCTCCTGATTTGCGTGTTTTTCCTTCTGCGAAATCTCTGAATTTTTCAGAATCAAGCATCTCGTTCAACTTCTCATCGAACTTGTTGATAGTATCCATAGAAAGACCTTTCTGCTTCATTTTCTCGATACTTTCACCAAGAGTTTTAACTTGTTCTACAAGTTGCTCGTTGTCCTTTACCAATTGCTGGAACTTTTCTCCATCATAGGCTTTCAATAGATTATTGATGTCACCAAACTGTTTCGTTACCTCCTCCGGTGAGGCAAATCCTTCAAGTGACTTGTTAACTACTTCACACATCATGCCGGCGATGTTTTCCATGAATGTTTTCTGTTCTGCCGGCAGACCGTCTGTTTTCAGATTAAAATCTGATACTGTAAATTTTCTAATTGGCATAAAATTTAAATTTTAAATTATTTATTCTCAAAACAACTATTCAAACTCTTGAAATCGAGTAAAGTGCCATTATCAGCGGCTTTAATCGTTACTTCATCGTTCCCATTTTTCCCGTCATTCTTTTCTTGAGTGTCAACAGACGGCTCATTTTTTCCGGTGGTATCTTCAGAAGTGTTTTGCAGAATAGCATTCGAACGATATACTTTTCCCCAACAGTGGGGACATCTTACATAATTCATAAGGTCTTGTAGACCCTTTTGAGTAAATTCTTTCTTTTCTGATTTGACAGAATCAATAAGAGAAATTACTTGGGTTCTAATCTCCGGAGTGAGCTTCTCCATTTCTTCCCTTACAATGTCCTGTGTTATCCATCTCTGATAATCAGCAGCATAATCTAATACCTGTTGGGCAAAGGTATGCTCCGTTTCTGCATCATAATCAAATTGATGACCACAATGAGGACATGAGACAACGGCACCACCGTTGAGGCTCTTCAGTAATAAACTTAATTCCATATCGTATCCTTTTAAACGTTCATCACTATATCCATGCTGCAAGAACGCTTTCCGGACGAAATCAACAGCTTCCTTTACCTGGTCGGCAGTAGCAGACTTAATATTCACAAGGAAAGTCTGTGGATTACTCCCCCAACTTGTCAATGTTGAATATTCCATCATACGCCATTCAAGTACCTTACAAGGATCGATAGAATCCCTTTTGATGGCTTTTACTCCGATAGAATGTTCAAGTGTTCTGCCATTCTCTGCAAACAGCTTATAATCAGCCAACGTGTCACGTCCAATCTGTTTTTCAAGATTTAACTGACCGACCATAACCAAATTACCTTCTGTTTCCTTACCACTCAACGGAACACCTAACAACTGGTCTGTACGATGATTCAGGAACCAACGCATCCGACCAATATTTTCTTTCAATGTCTTATTGAATGAGCCGGGCATAGATATGTCATTTTGTGAGTCCTTCACACCGATACCGTTCACCGCAACGGTAACGATACCCTTCTCATCAACATCATTTGCCTTTGTCTTGTACTGAAGGCTTTTGATTTTCTCTTCCATCTTTTTCATCTCCACTTTTAGTGTTAAAAACTCGATTTACTTTATCCAGTTCCTCATCTGACATATCAAATTTCAATTTGTCAAACAAGGGATTTTCTATCATACTTTCACCTATTTGGGCACGCCAGTCATTGAGCGTTATAAGCCCACATGAGAATTGTTCCCGACAACGTTTATTTATATTGGTCTTTACGTCCTCGGATTCTTTCAATCCTTCCTGCAAACAATCAACATCAGAGAAATCACAATCCAAATAATATCCCCCTCCTTCAAGACCAAGGAAAGCTGTAAAATCCTTGCAGAATTGTTTGGCCATAGGAATAACAGTTGAACAATATACGCTCTTTTCAGCAGTAGCCTGATTGCTAAATGTAGACTGGTCTTTTCGCGGAACAAGAACGGCAGGGATACCATATGCTCCTGCAATATTTATTGCATCAGCCAAGGTTTCTTCAAACGGTTGTAACTCTGCAATAGAAAGATTAGTACGAACAAAGTCAATATCTGCGTCTGAAATTCCATAAGGTACCTGGCCCTTTCTTACACCATACTTCTCGAAGTTTTGCTTCAAAAGTTGTTCTTTTTCATCGTCATTTAACGCTATTGAACCGGTAGCATCCGTTTTCTTACTTACAATAAAACCTAATCCACCCCGCTTTACATAAATTACATTTCTAGCTTCATATACAGCAATTAGGTTTGATATTGGCTTATTTTGTGAATCCAAGCGACTTTTGGACTTCAAGAACATAGCCCCTGAATAGAACTCTGCACTTCCGTCTCTATCATGCCATATTTGGTATGGGGGAATTTCCAAACTACCATTCCAACCATATTCCAAACGATAACTACGAATAATATCTTCTGTTTGAGCAATACCAAACAATGGCACATTTCCATAAACCGGTTCTACAATAGTCTTATCAGAAGGTATTACCCAATAATTATCACAATACCGCCATTTTTCAGCATTAGAAAAGGCATCAGACATA
The DNA here is from genome assembly GCF_900130125.1 of Bacteroides congonensis. Lineage (GTDB taxonomy): Bacteria > Bacteroidota > Bacteroidia > Bacteroidales > Bacteroidaceae > Bacteroides > Bacteroides congonensis. The sequence continues at coordinate 7,442 of NZ_FQXY01000009.1, read as the reverse complement.
GCAGCACGAATAAAACTATTCCCAGTACACAATTTATAAATATGGTGCTGATAAATCAATTCTTTCCAACGCATCAAACAATTAGGACGGCTAAGTATGCCATTCATTCGTCTGTTTGCCCATACTACACTATCATCCTTAGTTTTCTTCAATTGAAAATTAGCACCTGCAATTCGCGATGCAATATAATCGATCGGGAAATAGACTTCAGGTATCGCACTGAATAGCGTTAGATAGTTACTGCCCGCTACAATAGGACTAGTAAGGTCCTCAATGTATGCAACTGACCATTTTTCAGCCTTACCACTTTGAGTATCTATATCCTTATTTTCAGATGAAGAAACAATTTCAACTTCACCTTTAGTCTTAGATTTCTTTCCAAATAGATTATCAAAAATATTCATCGAGTCTCCTTTTTGAGCAAAGCTAAGTAAAAAGGAAAACCGTTTTCCAAAACTCTAAAATCTTGAAATTACGAGAGTATATCAATTCTAGTATAACACATTTATTTTCAGATACATAAAACATAAATCAATTCAAACCTAATTTTACAACGAACTGCACCAACCCGCTCAAAACTGCACTGGCCTCTTTTGTTTCACTATCTTTATTATAGTCCATCAGGTTATTCATGAAGGCAACATATTCTGTATCAGATTCTACTTTTGATGCAGAAAAAAGAATACTATTTTTCACATAATCAGATGTTGCAGCAATACGCTTGTCTACATCCGGAAACTCTTTCATTACACGAATCTCCTTGTTTGTACTAGAACGGAGTTCCCGGATAAAAGGGAAATAAGCATCCATACATTCAATTACACATGAATCAGATTCATGGGACAAAATAGAAGAACGTATATCTTCTGTTGAAGTAGTATCCATAAATACTACATCAACAACATGCCATTTATTCCCACATCTAAACGCTTGTATAAGGACAAATTTCCCATTAACATTCGGCATCACATATAGAATCTTCTTAGTGTATTTACATTCGGTATCTGGATTGAAGAAATTAATAGTGCCATTACAAGCATACAAGTTCCTTTTTCGCCGGTTACTAAACTCTATATACTGCTCACTACACAAATCTACAACGACATATCGGAACGTATCAGACAGGTGCCCGTGCTCCTCATAAGTCTGCAAGGTAGTTTTATTCTTGACCTTAGTTTTAAGAATGGCACCGTTAGCATCTTTCTGTACGCTCATGTAGTCCTCAATAGATACCGAACATGATTCGTCAATGTATATCTCTATACCGGGAACTGTACAATCAAAAATGGCATTAATAAACTCACCGGTCATCGCTACACTCGGATTCTTGTTGCCTACCTTATCTTCAATCTCGAACCCTTCTTTTTGCAATGTATCTATGAATAAGTCCATCCAAGAACGTTTTTCATCATCAATGCTATTGGCCGCCTTTGTTGAGGCATCCCCGTGTAGGTAGACTTTATCACTATACCTGATATCTTTCAGATACTTGGCTACAAGTTTAGAGGACTTCTTTACTGTATTGTTAGGACTTTCGGCGCATGTCTCATGGAACTGCCAAACCTTGATACCGGTAGTGAAATCTACTTGCCAGTACGACACACTGATATATGGCAGTACGTTATTATCTACTGATATATGAATAGGCAGGTCCGGGATATATTTATGTTCACCGGAATGTTTGCCACGATTGAAAGAACCGAAGAACTCGCTACCGGTACGAATGACACCCCATTCTCCCAATGCGTACACATTGTAATAGTCCGGGTCGTGAACTCTATCATACTCAAAATCGGCAACACATTGCTCATCATAGAAACCATACGTACCGTCAGGACTACCGACAACCCAAAAATTATTCAAATAGGTAGATTGGATAATAACTGTATTAGGTGCCTGTTCCTCGATTTGCTTAGTACGAAGATTAAGTATTTGCCTGGGTGCGTTCTTTCTTACGGATTTGACCTTGGTAAGTTCTTCCGGCAACTCATTACAATAAACAATTGTAATACTAAAATATAATTACTATCTTTGCAACATTAGAACTAGAATATTTATTATGACAAAAAAGGCTGCTATATATCTACGTGTCTCTAGTATCGACCAGAATTATGAACGACAAGAAATAGAGTTAAAAGCACTAGCTAAGTGTTTAGGATATGAAATCAAATACATATTTGAAGAAAAGCGCTCTGCTGTCCTTAAAATGGATACTAGAGATGAATTAACTCAAATGCGAAAATTAACAAAAAATGAAATAGATAGAATATTTATCTGGGACATCACTAGACTTAGCAGACGAGCTATAGATTTTATCACCCTAATTAACGAATTTACAGACAAAGGAATTTGCCTGCATTTCAAAGATAAAAATATAATTACATTAGATGAAGACGGCAAACAAGACATGTTCGTCAGCATGTATCTCTACATATTAGGATTATTTGCACAAATGGACGCTGAAAACCTAAAAGCCAAGATGCGTTCAGGAAGAGAAAGAGGACTAGCCATAGGTCATGCCTATACAGGATGTGCGCCGTATGGATACAAATTAATTAACAAACAATTATATATAGACGAAAAAGAAGCAGAGACCGTACGTGCTATTTTCAATAATTATGTGGACGGAAAAAGCATACAACATATAATTGACATTCTAAATTCCAATAAGATTCCAACAAGAACTGGTATATTATGGACAAGAAACAGTATTTATGCAATAATCACTAATCCTGTTTATAAAGGCAAACCAGAGTTAACAAGCATTACAAAAAGGGATGAAAATAAGAAACCGTTAGAAAAAATAACGAGAGTCTTCAAAGCTCCTGTAATAATAGAGTCACCAATTTGGGATGAAGCGCAAGTACAAAGAAAAAAACACAAAAGTTTCATTGATAAAAGTAAAGAGAGAGAAGCACTCTTAAGAGGAATATTGCAATGTGGAAACTGTGGAAAAGCATATTGTACCGCTATCAATGGTAGTGGAGTACCGACATATATTTGCAGTGATAACAGAGCTAATATAAACCAAAAACTAAATTGTAAGAATGGCGGAGTAGCATGCTATTTCCTTGATTCAATATGTTGGCAAACAATTAAAGATATTTATGCATACAAAAACTTTCAAGATACATTCACTAAAGAAAAAGCAAAAAATCAACAATTATTACAAGAGAATCAAACACAAATCAATAATTTTATTGATAAACAGATAGAGTTAGATAAAGAAAATGAAAGAGTAAACAAAGGTTATAGAATTGGTATATACACTGATTCAGAAGCTATACGAGCTAAAGGAGAAATTAATAATAATAAGGCTAGATATGAGAAAATGATTGAAGAATTAAAAGCTCAAAATTCAATCCTTACAGCTAAAATTAAACAAGACTTCAGCCATTATAAAATCCCAACAGTCGAACTATCCTACGAAGAAAAGAAGGCAGTGTGTAAAGAATTAATAGAAACTGCAAAGATTTACTCATATCCACCTAACAATAGAATTGTACAACTACAACTCAAAATGGGATTAATATTCAATATTGTGTTAAACCCTAAAAGAAGACTATACTATATAATAGACAACTCTACAGTTACCTTCAATAATCCGCAATCTGCCCCTATTTTCTTAAGGGAAGAATTAAAAGATAAAGATTTTACAGTTACATGCGATAATAATGACTACTTCAATGAAGAAATTTTTGGTGAATACAGCTTTGCACAAATGTGGAACATCATGGATAAATATGGTTACATACAAGATTATCCTAAAGTAAAAAAATAGTCAAAAGCATCTCATACTCATATTCTAGAAAGTTAGAACAAACTATCTTGATATAAAATATATTCTACAAATACGTCTAGTCATTTTTTTAGTTTGTGGCAGGAACTTTAAGCCAGTTTCCTAGAAACTTGCTACTTTTGTTCATGAGAAATAATCTCGACTGGTGACATGGTTGGAAATATTATATTCAGATAGTTATAAAGTGAAAATTTAATGGGTAGTGGAAAAATTTCGATGTCCCCATATTCAGCCCGATATGGTCAGATTTTTCCACTACCATAGAAATATAAGATAAACATGGAAATAGAACAAATAAAGCTTAATGGTGACGAACGTCTAATTGATGCGCTTAAATCGAAGGGATATACAGATATACCAAGTAACGTTATTTTAGACAAGACGTTGACAGGGATAGGTGCTACTTATGCAGAGTTACATTCATGCCGTAATTCAATCATTATTGAACCCAATGTACCAGTTATTGTAGGTAAAACTGCCAAAAATGGCGATTGGTTGGCTGTTTACAGTAATACGACAGTGGCACAAATAAAAAAGTATCTGAAAAGAACTGATGTCAAGTACAAGAAGATTCTAACTACTCCCGAAGGATTTAAGAAAGTTAGGAAAGCAGCAGATAAGTCTTACAGTCTAATTCAAGAAACCTATTTCTGTTTATTTGATGAGTGTGAGAAGTTGACGCAAGATTGTGACTATCGAGCAAGTATTTTACAGCCAGTCTACGATTTTTTCGACTTTAAAGAGAAAGCGTTTGTATCTGCAACTCCATTGGAAGTGTCACACCCTGCATTTGAAGGGCAAGGGTTTAAGAAGCTGGAAATTGTTCCTCAATATGATTATAGGAAAGATTTACATTTGATTGTAACTTCAAGTTATGAAAGAACAGTTCGAGAAGAATTTCAGCGACTGAAAGACAGTTCCTGTGTCTGTATATTCCTCAACTCCGTAACTGGAATTAATGAATTGGTTAATTCTCTGCATTTAGAGGGAGAAAGCCGTATCTTTTGTTCAGAAGAAGGGGTTGGAAAGTTGAAAGACGCAGGCTTTACTAATGCCGTATCGTCAATAGATTATCCATTGGCAAAATACAATTTCTTCACATCAAGATTTTATTCAGCAGTTGATATTGAATTGAATGTAAAACCCGATATTCTGATACTTACTAATCTGAATAATGCTGTATATACAACCGTTGACCCATACACCGAAACAATACAGATTCAAGGACGATTCAGAAGAATGTTTGAGGATAAACAGACATTTAATAGTTTGACGCATATAACAAATACCCGTGATTTGGGAGCTTTATCACGTGAAGAACTGGATAGACAAATAGAGGAGTATAAAACTACTTATCAGTCTCTCATTGAAAGATATGATAAAACAACAAATTCAGCCCGTAAAACATCTCTAAAACAACAACTTAAACAAATCTGTAAGGATTACTTATTGGATGAACGATTAAATATTGATTATTTTGGTATAGATAATAAGTATAATGAGGAACGGGTTAAAAGCTATTATCAATCAGGAGAGAAGTTGTATGCTGCTTATGAAGCAACTAAGTTCTTTCGAGTTAATTATGAAGAAAGACAAGAAATAATCGGAGAAGATGATATCTTTAGAATAAAGAAAGCTCCAAATGAGAAAGAGCGTATTCGTATATTTGCCACAAAACTAATCCAGTTGAATGAACAATGCAAGGAGAATCCAAGTATTGACAAGCAGTTTTTTCTAAAGCTACTTCATGATTCATGTGATTTTGCAGATTTAATCATTGAAGCATACGAAGTTATACCGTTTGAATTGCAAAAACAAGCGGTATGGAACTGTTGCGATAAAAAGAAATTGGAAATAGCATTGAGAGACCAAAAGAATGAAAATAAACGTTTTTCTCCAGAAGTTCTACGTGATATAGAATCATCTTTTAGACCATACATAGGACATAATATAGCTAAGGAAGAAACTAAAAGAATGTTTGCTGACATTTACAGTAGGCATTATATACTTCATAATGAAATAGGCATTACAGCAAAGGTAAATCAGCAAACTATTTGTGAATATTTTGAAGCAACACCACAAAATAAGAAGAAACCGAATGAGTGGAAAATCAAATGTATGTTGCCCCAATATGCTGCATTGGTAAGTTAGTTTTTATCAGTTAATACAGTAAGTACAAAAATAGCCGCAAGCGAGTACACTTACAAATGTGCTCAACTGCGGCTTTTTTTGTGTTGATATTATTTCTTCTTGTAAGAGGGTGGCAGCTTTATTTTTGCCAGTCGCTCGTATAGTTCCGCATACTTCTTTTTTAAATAATCTCTGTCTATTTTGATTGTTACCTTGCGATTAACAATGTGCTCTGTTGTTTCATCCGTAAGGGTGGTACTTGTGTCAGGTGCTATTGGGATTCTTGTCTCAATCATGGGATTTTAAATAAAATGTTTTTCTAATGTGGTTAATCTGTATTCTCTGTTTTTGATAGCCTTGTGTCTGTATCCATACACCGATATGGACTTTATTATCTCTGATTCCGTGTTTCAAGGCTAATTCACGCAATTCTTGATAGGTATATACTTCTGACATGGTAGGTAATAAGAAAAAAAATCATAGCCACAAGCAGTAGGGCAGACGTCAAATTGCCCTACTTTTTATGGTTACGCTACAAAAATGAAAAAGGTCGTCTAATACTAGTATATAGGCGACTGCAATAAAATCTATCAAACATGGCTTTATCTATGAAAGACTGCGAAGAAATGAATTTACCACATTGGTAGTAATTGGGAAATGGAGATAAAAAGCCCTCAATGCAATACGGTAATCCTTCCTTCATGGGATACACAAATTTACGAATAATTGGGGAAGCTAAAAAATGAATGATACTCATTTTTCAAACATTGGTTGTATGGTTATGCCACATTCTGTAATGGTCTAAAGTAGTTCCATTTGTGGTGAGTAGAAAGATGTGCGTGCAATAAAGTACAGGTACTTATATATAATCCCCCCTACCTATAAAAATAGGAGCTTAAATATATATCAGCTCATTTCTCCTATGATTTACAGAATTGAAAGTTACATGAACACATGAACAGTAGTTCTAACGTCCCCCTAGGGTAGTTGGAGAGAAACGAAATATATTTCAATCCACGTAATCAATTTATAAATCATTTAAAATTTTATTCGTTATGAGAAATCTACAAATTATTGGCAATGTGCCACAGGTAAGAAGAGAAAGTAACTTTGGTGAGTATGCAGAAGAAGCGGTAATAATCGAAGAGCCAGTAAAGCCCAAAAGGGTAAATCACTTTATAGAAGCAAACTCTGTGGAGGTTACTTTAGACCATTTAAAGAATGATAATGTGATACCAGTTTTCAGCAAGGATAATGAACTGACTATTTCGCATCCACAATTTATTGAAACGGTTTGGGAAGCGGCTAATTCATTTTATAGTGGTGAACAAATCGAGCAACCAGATATAAGGTGCAGTCATGTGGTAAAAGGGAGACGTCCAGAATCCATTAACAAGCCAAAGAACCTGTTAACGGAAGCTGACACTACCCAATATTACGAAAGATGCGCTTTTGCCATAGATATTCCATCTATCTATGAAGATGTATCTGGCAACAGGCTTAATCTTTCTAT
>NZ_FQXY01000004.1 GCF_900130125.1 Bacteroides congonensis | reverse complement strand
AATCTTCGGATCAAAGGTTATTTGCACCTACCCGAAGCTTATCGCAGCTTATCACGTCCTTCATCGCCTCCGAGAGCCAAGGCATCCGCCATGCGCCCTTGCTTACTTTCTTTCAAACTGACTTCTCTTTGTATGCCACTATTGATAGTGTACACATTGAGAACGTACGGTTCGATATATACTTTTAGCTCTTTACTAAAATTTTACTTTTTGTTTTCATCATGTCAAAGATCGTTTTCTCATTTTCAGAGAGAGTGGAGAATAACGGATTCGAACCGTTGACCCTCTGCGTGCAAGGCAGATGCTCTAGCCAGCTGAGCTAATCCCCCGTAAGAGTTATTCGGAGTAGTCCCAGGCAGAGTTGAACTGCCGACCTCTACATTATCAGTGTAGCGCTCTAACCAACTGAGCTATAGGACTAGTTCAACCTTGTCTACCTTCTGTTAGACTCGGCTTCTTTTTTCTCTTGTTTATCTCTATCTATACTTCTATAGATGGTTGATCTATATTTTATAAATAAACAAGTACCAGTAGTACAATAAAAACAGAACCTGGTTAACCGTGAGGTTAACCTGAAAGTCAGTTGTTACGGCATCGCTCCAGAAAGGAGGTGTTCCAGCCGCACCTTCCGGTACGGCTACCTTGTTACGACTTAGCCCCAATTACCAGTTTTACCCTAGGACGCTCCTTGCGGTTACGTACTTCAGGTACCCCCGGCTTTCATGGCTTGACGGGCGGTGTGTACAAGGCCCGGGAACGTATTCACCGCGCCATGGCTGATGCGCGATTACTAGCGAATCCAGCTTCACGAAGTCGGGTTGCAGACTTCGATCCGAACTGAGAGAGGTTTTTGGGATTGGCATCCGGTCGCCCGGTAGCTGCCTTCTGTACCCCCCATTGTAACACGTGTGTAGCCCCGGACGTAAGGGCCGTGCTGATTTGACGTCATCCCCACCTTCCTCACATCTTACGACGGCAGTCTCTCCAGAGTCCTCAGCATAACCTGTTAGTAACTGAAGATAAGGGTTGCGCTCGTTATGGCACTTAAGCCGACACCTCACGGCACGAGCTGACGACAACCATGCAGCACCTTCACATTTGCCTTACGGCTATAATGTTTCCACTATATTCAAATGCAATTTAAGCCCGGGTAAGGTTCCTCGCGTATCATCGAATTAAACCACATGTTCCTCCGCTTGTGCGGGCCCCCGTCAATTCCTTTGAGTTTCACCGTTGCCGGCGTACTCCCCAGGTGGAATACTTAATGCTTTCGCTTGGCCGCTTGCTGTATATCGCAAACAGCGAGTATTCATCGTTTACTGTGTGGACTACCAGGGTATCTAATCCTGTTTGATACCCACACTTTCGAGCCTCAGTGTCAGTCAACAGTCCAGTGAGCTGCCTTCGCAATCGGAGTTCTTCGTGATATCTAAGCATTTCACCGCTACACCACGAATTCCGCCCACCTCTACTGTACTCAAGACTGCCAGTTTCAACTGCAATTTTACGGTTGAGCCGCAAACTTTCACAACTGACTTAACAATCCACCTACGCTCCCTTTAAACCCAATAAATCCGGATAACGCTCGGATCCTCCGTATTACCGCGGCTGCTGGCACGGAGTTAGCCGATCCTTATTCATATGGTACATACAAAATGGTATACATACCAAACTTTATTCCCATATAAAAGAAGTTTACAACCCATAGGGCCGTCATCCTTCACGCTACTTGGCTGGTTCAGGCTCGCGCCCATTGACCAATATTCCTCACTGCTGCCTCCCGTAGGAGTTTGGACCGTGTCTCAGTTCCAATGTGGGGGACCTTCCTCTCAGAACCCCTATCCATCGAAGGTTTGGTGAGCCGTTACCTCACCAACTGCCTAATGGAACGCATCCCCATCGATAACCGAAATTCTTTAATAGTTTCACCATGCGGTGAAAATATGCCATCGGGTATTAATCTTTCTTTCGAAAGGCTATCCCCGAGTTATCGGCAGGTTGGATACGTGTTACTCACCCGTGCGCCGGTCGCCATCTAAAGTTTGCAAGCAAACTTTAATGCTGCCCCTCGACTTGCATGTGTTAAGCCTGTAGCTAGCGTTCATCCTGAGCCAGGATCAAACTCTTCATTGTAAAAGTATTGTTAATCATCCGTTAAGGATGGTTGTTGCTCTGTTCAGGATGCCGTACAAAATTTATTGACTTCTTCCAATTACCTGTATTTCATTTGTATTGCTACCTATGAAACAAGTATTGACGGTTCTATTTTTTAACTTGTACTACTTGTATTGTTTATCAATATTTCAAAGAACTTGTTGCTTTCGTTTTAAAAGCGGGTGCAAAGGTAAGAGGTTT
>NZ_FQXY01000003.1 GCF_900130125.1 Bacteroides congonensis | reverse complement strand
TTTTGCCATAGATATTCCATCTATCTATGAAGATGTATCTGGCAACAGGCTTAATCTTTCTATAGTTGGCGTTCGTGCCTTGAATAGAGAGAATCTGGCAACTAAGAAAAGCCCAGAGTTATTCAGATTGGCTGTATCATTCAAAAATACCGTATGTTGTAACATGTGCGTGTTCACAGACGGATATAAGGATGATATAAAGGTAATGAGCACAAAAGAACTTTTTAGGGCTACATTGGAACTACTTAATAATTTCAATACAGCCAAAAATATACATTTGTTGCAAACGCTTGGTAACTCATATCTCACAGAACATCAATTTTGCCAATTAGTTGGAAGAATAAGACTTTATCAATCATTGCCACAAGGTTATCAGAAAGATATTCCACGTATGTTATTTACTGATACACAGATTAACAATGTGGCTAGGGCTTATATCAATGATGAGAACTTTGGCAGCTTGGGAAATGATATAAGTATGTGGAAATTGTATAATTTGTTAACTGGAAGCAATAAGTCAAGCTACATTGATAGTTTTTTGGATAGAGCGGTAAATGCAACCGAAATAGCAACGGGAATAAATGCCGCTTTGCATGGAGACACTAAATATAAGTGGTTTATTGATTGATTAAACAGGGGAATATTCAGAAATGGGTATTCTCCTATTTTATTAACTACGTAAAACAAAGAATCATGTTTTATTATAAGATACTTGTTTGGCTCTTTTGGGTGGTATTGTCTTTTATAACAGGTTGTGTTCCGTTAATCTTGCTTATTCTTTTAGTTGGCTTATGGGATATTGAGGAAGCGAATAAACCTCGTTAGTGTTCAAAACAGGAATGTGTTCAAATAAATCTGCAAAGGTGGTTTGAATACATTCTTTCATGTTATCAATTTAATCAAAGAATAAAATGAAAACAGCCGTAATATACGCTCGTGTTTCTTCAAGTAATGACAGACAGGACACGAGCAGACAAATAGAGGATTTAAAGAAATATGCTATTTCACAGGATATAGAAATAGTGAATATATTCCAAGAGCATATTTCAGGTGCAAAGAAAATAGAGGAAAGACAGATTTTAGGAGAATGTTTGAAATACTGTAAACGTGAATCTGTGAATATCTTACTTTTGTCTGAATTGTCAAGATTGGGAAGAAGTACATTACAGGTTCTTCGCTCTTTGGATATATTGCATGAATCGAAAGTATCGGTTTACATACAGAACTTGGGCTTATATACTTTGCAACCAAATGGGGAAGTTAATCCAATAGCGTCTATCATGGTGACAGTACTTGCAGAAATGGCAAATATCGAAAGAAGCAATATCCAATACCGTTTGAATAGTGGTAGGGCAAATTATATTGCCAAAGGTGGTAAACTTGGCAGAAAGACAGGTTCAACCAAAACGGATGATAAGAAGAAAGAAGAATATAAAGAAGTCATTGCTTTATTAAGAAAAGGTTATTCAATCAGAAATATAGCTAAGCTACAAAGTATTGGTATTTCCACCGTTCAACGGATTAAAAATCAGTTTATAAAGCCATAATCATAAAATATCGGTGGGGTGGAAAAATTCAGAGATTTAGTTTTTATATGGGTGGTCTTGAATTTTTCCACTACCATAAATTTATAAAGAAGGGATAGCTCTCAACTTTTAATAAACAATAGTTCTTGCTATTACAAACGCTTTTCGTAACTTTGTGGCAATTTCAGATACCTAATGTGTTAGGTCTGAAAGGACATATTAGTTAACGAAGAGCGTTTAAATATTATCCTCAATTTGAAATCTCGACACTTTCATAACACAGGGATAATAGGCAAGAACGCTCACGTCAATGTTATATACCTATCTTGTTAAGATAGTCTATATACCGTTTGGCGTGGGCTATTGTTTATTATTTGTGTTAGGGCAGTCGAGAGCCTCAAATTGAATAATATCCAATAGTTCCCACGCTTTTTTCATTGTGTAATACTATCCAAAGGGAACAGGGTAGATAAACGATATATAACTACGAATCAGACATTAAGAAACAACTTTTGCTACTATCTTTTAAGTAGCCAACTCATTTTTTGAGCAGCTTATACTACAAATTAAATTATTAACGAAAAGATTATTTACAGAATATGAAGACATTTAGATTTTTTGCGACTTTATTGGTTATTGTTTTATGTGCAGGTTTTACTTCTTGTAGTGACGATGATGATGAAAATCCGTTAGTAGGTGTTTGGTCTTATACGTGGGGAGGTGGAAACAAAGAAATTGTTACTTTTAAATCAGACGGTAAAGGAACTTGGGAATCTTATGATGTGTATGATGATGAGTCTAATACAGAATCATTCTCTTATACATTTGACGGTAGTGCTAAGTTGGTTCTTGATTGGGGAGATGATGACCCTGAAACTTATACAGTTGAAATTTCTGATAACAGCTTGAAGTTAATCGAAGAAGGAGGGCATACAGAAACCTTTACTAAACAATAATAGGAATTAACAGCATAGTGCTAGTCTTGTTAGGCTAGCATTTGTATTTGATTTTTAGGCAATAAAGAACTTATGAAAGAAAGAATATTGTGCTCTTTAAAAAATATCTCCTTTGTCATTATCATTGCATTATTAGGAGCTGCGTGTGGAGATGATAAGGAAGAAAGTATAAATGTTGGTAATGAAGGTGGTAATGGAATAGTTACTGGAACTGTTGCTAAGGTTGATGTAAAAAAGGCAGGTTCATTGTCAAGTTTGATTGGTAATGATGTCAAGTTTAATATTACGGATTTAACTGTTACGGGAGATATTAATGGGGATGATATTGCATTAATCCGTGAAATGGCAGGTGCAGATGTTAATGGGGACGAAACGAAAGGGCGTTTATCTAAACTTAATCTCAAAGATGCTAATATAGTTGCAGGTGGAAATCCATATTATATTAATACAGGAATCTTTTATTCAAAAAGAGATGTTGTAGGTTCGTATATGTTTAGCAACTGTGATAAATTAACCAGTGTCATGCTACCTAACAGTGTAATAGAAATTGGAAGCTATATCTTTAATAAGATAGTAGATATAGATACCGATACTAATTTTGCAGAGAAGGCAGAGAAGGAGAATACGACTTTAACCTCTATCGCTATAGGAAATAAAACTGCTATTATTGGAGATTACGCTTTTTATGCTTGTAAAGGGTTAACAGAAATTAATATGCCCAATAGCGTTAATGAAATTAGTGATTATGTATTTGGGGGCTGTAACAATCTTGTGAGAATTGACCTCGCTTCCGTTTCAAAAATGGAAATAAGCGCTTTCTGGGGATGTGATAAACTCGCTGAATTTGTCGTGTCAGAGGATAATTCTAATTATTCTTCTTTGGGTGGAGTGCTTTTCAATAAAGATAAGTCCATATTGATAATATATCCAAAGGCTAGACCAAACCAAAGTTATATAATTCCTAATAGTGTAATAACTGTTGAAGACAATGCCTTTGATAATGCTTATTTAACATCAATTACCATAGGAGACAAAGTTTCGCAAATGAAATTTTCAAATGTTGGAAAACGTTTAAAAGAATATATTGTTACAAACAATAATGCCAATTATTTGTCTTTAGACGGAGTATTATTCAATAAAAATAAAACAGAATTAATAGCATACCCAATTGATAAGGTTAGTTCAACCTACATTGTTCCCAGTAGTGTAACAAAAATTAGCAATACTGTTACATTTAGCTTGAATTTATCTACTTTGAATTTGAATAATGTTACTGAAATTCAAGAATCTACTATATTGGGTACTTATGTGAAAGAATTTATTGTTTCTGCTACTAATCCACGCTATTCTACAAAGGATAATGTTTTATTTAATAAAGAACAAACATCTCTGATTGCCTATCCAATGGCAGCAGTAAAAGAATATAAACCGAATGGGCAAGGAAGTAGTTATATAATTCCAAATGGGGTAACAAATATATCTGCTTATGCCTTTTATCCTGTTGCAAATTTCCTTTTCCCCCCTTATCCAGATTTGGAATTTTATTCATTGGAAACTTTAACAATACCTATTGATGTAAAACGGATTGGTTTATGGGCTCTTTATGGGGCAAAAAACATTCATTGTAAAAGTGAAACTCCGCCTTATTTGGATTATGCACAACATTATCCGCTAACAAATACGCAGAATATATATGTTCCAATGAATGCTGTAAATGCTTATAAGCAAGCAGTAGGGTGGAAAGAAGCAAATATAATTGGAGAATAAATATCTAAAGTCGAAAAGAACAGCATTTGAAGAAATTCATTTGCTGTTTTTTTATTATCATTGCAAACAAAAACACTATGAAACCAGTAGATAAGTTCTCAATCCAGTATAGCGAGTTGCTAGAGTATATATATCCAGTGACACAAGAATATTTCCCTGATTTTGATTATGATGAAGAAACAGGACAGGCATATATGTTGCCGTCACAAA
>NZ_FQXY01000002.1 GCF_900130125.1 Bacteroides congonensis | reverse complement strand
TCAAATCCGGTTCATGTTGTTTTATGCCCAATGAGAAATGATTTAAATAAGTATGAGAAATACATGATTTTTAAGGTGAAAAGGCATAAAAACAATGAGAAATGCCGTTTCTTATTTTATTTCTCATTCAGTCATATCATTTATTTACAGATAGTTATCACTTGAACTATGAGAACATGAGAAATGATTTTTCGAAATCGTTTCTAGTAAGAACTTGAGTTTTTGAGTTCAGCTCCCGTATATCTTTTGGACCTGACTCATAAATGCGTTATGCCTTCAAGTATGAAAGAGCAATTGGAATATTTGCATGCTGCCTATGTATCACTAGGATAATTTTATGTCTCCCATTCATTTCTTTGTCAATATAGTTTGCTTGCTAAATATAAATTGCTACTTTTGTCATAGTTTACTTTCGAGCGAAGAAAGTAAGTTTTTGATAATTTTATTGAGAACGGTTATTTATTGCAATCTTCATAAAAAATCGGCTAATTTTTTTCACGAAAAGCAATAAGTGACAGGTCTCACGCATCTTTTGTATATATGACCTTGTTATATACTCAATTGGGCGTGGGGCTATCACTTGTGTTCGTGGAGGGTTTCTAGCCGATACCTTATGAAGACATGGGTAGATAGTTCCTACGCTCTTTTTATATATAAACCCTGGCACCTTTGGGAACAGATGCGGCAAACAAAACTATACCGATGAGTAATGATTTTAAAGAGAACATCATCCTCCTGATGCAACACCCTATCATGCATAAACCCATAAGTGAACTGACGGATTGGGAACAAAGCCAGGCTTGTGAAATCCTTGATAGTCTGGTTGAGGCTTCCATGGATAACTCCTGTACCCAGGTCGACTATATTCAAATTTCCCGTCTGCATTATGCCCTTGGTGAGCTGGCTTATGAACAGTGTGACAATCCTGAACGTATAATTAAATATTTCCTTTCCTCTCTGCATTTCTTGGAGAAGGGGGGAATTGACCTGAGGCTGAACAAATGGGCGGAACTCGTGAATTTGCGGCAGTCTTCTGATTCTTGAATTGCGTAAATCGGATAAAATCATCCGTATACTCCGGATTCATAATCT
>NZ_FQXY01000005.1 GCF_900130125.1 Bacteroides congonensis | reverse complement strand
AAAAAAACTTCCGAAAATATTTGGCAGTTAAAAATAAACCTCTTACCTTTGCACCCGCTTTTAAAACGAAAGCAACAAGTTCTTTGAAATATTGATAAACAATACAAGTAGTACAAGTTAAAAAATAGAACCGTCAATACTTGTTTCATAGGTAGCAATACAAATGAAATACAGGTAATTGGAAGAAGTCAATAAATTTTGTACGGCATCCTGAACAGAGCAACAACCATCCTTAACGGATGATTAACAATACTTTTACAATGAAGAGTTTGATCCTGGCTCAGGATGAACGCTAGCTACAGGCTTAACACATGCAAGTCGAGGGGCAGCATTAAAGTTTGCTTGCAAACTTTAGATGGCGACCGGCGCACGGGTGAGTAACACGTATCCAACCTGCCGATAACTCGGGGATAGCCTTTCGAAAGAAAGATTAATACCCGATGGCATATTTTCACCGCATGGTGAAACTATTAAAGAATTTCGGTTATCGATGGGGATGCGTTCCATTAGGCAGTTGGTGAGGTAACGGCTCACCAAACCTTCGATGGATAGGGGTTCTGAGAGGAAGGTCCCCCACATTGGAACTGAGACACGGTCCAAACTCCTACGGGAGGCAGCAGTGAGGAATATTGGTCAATGGGCGCGAGCCTGAACCAGCCAAGTAGCGTGAAGGATGACGGCCCTATGGGTTGTAAACTTCTTTTATATGGGAATAAAGTTTGGTATGTATACCATTTTGTATGTACCATATGAATAAGGATCGGCTAACTCCGTGCCAGCAGCCGCGGTAATACGGAGGATCCGAGCGTTATCCGGATTTATTGGGTTTAAAGGGAGCGTAGGTGGATTGTTAAGTCAGTTGTGAAAGTTTGCGGCTCAACCGTAAAATTGCAGTTGAAACTGGCAGTCTTGAGTACAGTAGAGGTGGGCGGAATTCGTGGTGTAGCGGTGAAATGCTTAGATATCACGAAGAACTCCGATTGCGAAGGCAGCTCACTGGACTGTTGACTGACACTGAGGCTCGAAAGTGTGGGTATCAAACAGGATTAGATACCCTGGTAGTCCACACAGTAAACGATGAATACTCGCTGTTTGCGATATACAGCAAGCGGCCAAGCGAAAGCATTAAGTATTCCACCTGGGGAGTACGCCGGCAACGGTGAAACTCAAAGGAATTGACGGGGGCCCGCACAAGCGGAGGAACATGTGGTTTAATTCGATGATACGCGAGGAACCTTACCCGGGCTTAAATTGCATTTGAATATAGTGGAAACATTATAGCCGTAAGGCAAATGTGAAGGTGCTGCATGGTTGTCGTCAGCTCGTGCCGTGAGGTGTCGGCTTAAGTGCCATAACGAGCGCAACCCTTATCTTCAGTTACTAACAGGTTATGCTGAGGACTCTGGAGAGACTGCCGTCGTAAGATGTGAGGAAGGTGGGGATGACGTCAAATCAGCACGGCCCTTACGTCCGGGGCTACACACGTGTTACAATGGGGGGTACAGAAGGCAGCTACCGGGCGACCGGATGCCAATCCCAAAAACCTCTCTCAGTTCGGATCGAAGTCTGCAACCCGACTTCGTGAAGCTGGATTCGCTAGTAATCGCGCATCAGCCATGGCGCGGTGAATACGTTCCCGGGCCTTGTACACACCGCCCGTCAAGCCATGAAAGCCGGGGGTACCTGAAGTACGTAACCGCAAGGAGCGTCCTAGGGTAAAACTGGTAATTGGGGCTAAGTCGTAACAAGGTAGCCGTACCGGAAGGTGCGGCTGGAACACCTCCTTTCTGGAGCGATGCCGTAACAACTGACTTTCAGGTTAACCTCACGGTTAACCAGGTTCTGTTTTTATTGTACTACTGGTACTTGTTTATTTATAAAATATAGATCAACCATCTATAGAAGTATAGATAGAGATAAACAAGAGAAAAAAGAAGCCGAGTCTAACAAAAGGTAGACAAGGTTGAACTAGTCCTATAGCTCAGTTGGTTAGAGCGCTACACTGATAATGTAGAGGTCGGCAGTTCAACTCTGCCTGGGACTACTCCGAATAACTCTTACGGGGGATTAGCTCAGCTGGCTAGAGCATCTGCCTTGCACGCAGAGGGTCAACGGTTCGAATCCGTTATTCTCCACTCT
>NZ_FQXY01000001.1 GCF_900130125.1 Bacteroides congonensis | reverse complement strand
TCAAATCCGGTTCATGTTGTTTTATGCCCAATGAGAAATGATTTAAATAAGTATGAGAAATACATGATTTTTAAGGTGAAAAGGCATAAAAACAATGAGAAATGCCGTTTCTTATTTTATTTCTCATGCTGATATATTGTTGATTAACAACGAATTGACTTATAAACAATGAGAACATGAGAAATGAAAATGAAAAATCGTTTCTAGTAGCGGATTCTGAACTTGATTTTTTGAGTTCAGCTCCCGTATATCTCTTGGGCCTGACTCATAAATGCGTTATGCCTTCAAATATAAAAGACCAATTGGGATATTTGCAAGTTGCCTATGTATAACTAAAATAATTTTATGTCTCTCCCTCATTTCTTTGTCAATATTGTTTGTTTGCTAAATATAAATTGCTACTTTTGTCGTAGTTTACTTTCGAGCGAAGAAAGTAAGTTTTTGATAATTTTATTGAGAACGGTTATTTGTTACATTCATATATGAAATCCACTAATTTTTTACCAGTGAATGGAATAAGTGACAGGTCTCGCGCACATTTGTATATATACCTTGTTATATACTCAATTGGGCGTGGGGCTATCGCTTATGTTCACTGGGGGTCGTAGTGGATACCTATATATGACATGAGCAGATAGTTTCCACGCTCTTTTTATATATAAACCCTCGCACCTTTGGGAACAGATGCGGCAAACAAGACTAAAACGATGATTAGCGATTTTAAAGAAAACATCATCCGCTTGATGCAACACCCTATCATGCATA
Source organism: Bacteroides congonensis (assembly GCF_900130125.1). Taxonomy (GTDB): domain Bacteria; phylum Bacteroidota; class Bacteroidia; order Bacteroidales; family Bacteroidaceae; genus Bacteroides; species Bacteroides congonensis. Next base: position 332 of record NZ_FQXY01000001.1, on the reverse strand, counting down.
AGCCCATAAGTGAACTGACTAGTTCGGAACAAAGCCAGGCTTATGAACTCCTGGATAGTCTGGTTGAGGCTTCCATGGATAACTCCTATACCCAGCTCGACTATATTCAAATTTCCCGTCTGCATTATGCCCTTGGTGAGCTGGCTTATGAACAGTGTGATGATCCTGAACGTATAATTAAATATTTTCTTTCCTCTCTGCATTCCTTGGAGAAGGGGGGAATTGACCTGAGGCTGAACAAATGGGCGGAACTCGTGAATTTGCGGCAGTCTTCTGATTCTTGAATTGCGTAAATCGGATAAAATCATCCGTATACTCCGGATTCATAATCT
>NZ_FQXY01000011.1 GCF_900130125.1 Bacteroides congonensis | reverse complement strand
TATCAGAAATGGTAGTTGGATTTTTTTATGTTCAATTCACTAAAATAAAAAAACATTTTAACACAGCATCGTAATTTACTGATTTTTAGACAAATGAATCCGTCTATCAATTGTTTGCGGCAATTCTTTGCCGGCAATGGTAACAGTCATCGGTACATCATGCCATTTATCTTTATCAATAAACTCTTTCTTTATCCAATGGCTTTCACTGATCGGGTTAAAGGTACAAATAATCTGCTGCCCTTTCTTACCACGCAAACGCTTACGTAGCTGCTTGAAATCCGGATGCTCGAACTCTGACCATTCCTCTAACTGAACTCGCTTATAGTTAGAGATACCTTTTATTTTCTCCGGATCGTCAAGACCGGAGAAATCTATCTTCGCACCATTTACCAGACATTTAATAGTATTCTGTTGAAATTTGAACAAATGGGAGATGCCAAGACCGATCGCAGCGACCTTATAATCTTCATAAATGGTTTTGAGAATAGAAGCTCCTACCTTACGCATGACAAGAGTGTTTTCACCATCCTGTAATGTCTGTATCAGTATGGTTTGTGCCACACTATACGATTTACCGGAAGATGAACCTCCATAGAGAATGATAAAACGGATAGTCTCATCATTCAAGTACTTCAATAGATAGAATCCGTTAGGATTTAGCTTCTTATAATTTATAACCATATTGTTCTAAAAGTAAGGTTTCTCCGTAGAATGAATACCGGATTTTGCAGTTCAAATTGTTCTATTCTTCCGAATTCTCATTATCTTCAAATCCGATACGAAGTTCACCGACTTTATTTCCGTCTCCACCTTTGATGTTGACATTCTTATCGGCTTCCCATCCATTCCAGGCACCAAGCAAGCGAGCGGCTTCTGTTTTACCGTTGAACTCATAGACAACTTCTCCTCTCTTATTCTGAATCTTCTTCAATGCATTGCGTGTACGCTTTGGAAGCTGCGAAGGACTTTTCATCTTTACCTTACCTGTTAGCTCATCGACAATATACAAGTCATTAGGATCAGAAGTTATGATATCCATCAGCACACGTTCAACTGTTTCACGTTTAACTTCAGATTCTTTCGCCCTCTTTTCTCTTATCTCTTTTATCCTTGATGTAACCTTGATGTTCTGCATAAGGGCATGAGCATTGCGCCAAACGCTCTCCTGCTTCATCTTAGTGCAGTCGTAAGCCATCCGGTATGCTTCACTTGCGTTGCCATCAATATCAACGTAATATTGACAGAACTTCTCTTGTTTCAATGTTAATACATTCTCTCTACTCATAGCTTCAAATTATTAAATTCCTGCATGAAGAAACAATGATAGTTACTCAACATGCAGGAATAAATTAGAATGGTTGTACACTAATAGGATTTCTATTTCTCCGCCCCCGCATTTTTTTGAGAATTATCCTCTCTCCGCACTGCGAATACTTTTTTTACTCCGTCCTCGACTGACGTATAAGACAAAGGTACTAAATAGATATCCCGGTTCACCGACTGCTCCAAATTGTCAAAATCCCGTTTTTCATTAATTAGCTCAATTTCAAGCGGTTTGTAGTATTTTACTAAAGAAGCAAAATACATAGTAGTCACAGGTTGGACGTTACAAATATTGATAAGCTGCCGGTTACAGCCCACCGCATAAATAAGCCCTTCGACGACATCATCTATGTAAGTGAAGCACCGGATATTCTGACCACAATTGTATAAAGACACGTTTTCCTTTTCTATCAGGAACCAGAGAAGAGTTCTTTTTCGCGGATTAGGTCCATATACATTATGCAGCCGGCACCCGGTCGCAGCCTTACAATAGATAGATGCATACTGTTCATCGAAATACTTGCTTATTCCATACATGGAAGTGGTATTCTCCGGATTCGCCGTTGACGAACTGGCGTATACTAACTTCACATGATACTGGTTACATGCATCAGCTACTCGCATGAAAGTATCAATGTTATCCTTCCTGATTTGTTCCAGGTTTCCATTAAACACACTAGTTTGCGCCGCCAAATGGAACACACAATCAATACCCCCATTTTTCAGGAGCTCACATACTTTTGTGGCTTCAGTACCAGACTTTCGATCAAGTCCTATGACTTCAACCCCTCTTTTTGTCAATTCGCAGCAAAGGGCTTTGCCTATAAACCCCTCACTACCGGTTACAATCATTTTTCTCATCATCACAAAAAAATAAAGGTGTATCGAATAAACAATACACCAAAGGTTCAACAATTATATAAATTTCAGTTCTTATTATTACAATCTTTCCTTACCTTTGCAATATGAATAAAGACAGAAAAAGAGTTCTGATAATAGGTAACGGATTTGACCTTTGTTTAGGCAGAAAGACTTCATACAAGGACTTTTGCCAATCCGAATTTTGTCCCAAAGACTACCCATCTCCTTTAATCAAACATTTAAATGACAAATGGAACGATAATTTAGATGCTGTAAAATGGTATGATTTGGAGAATGAGTTATACAATTATTATATAAGAATCAAAAACAATAATGGGCAAATAATAGACCTATACAACGACAAGGAGAAAGAAATCTTAAATCTGATTCAAACCAATGGGCCAATCTCTAAGTACAATTCATTTATACAAGCCAATGCCAAAACAGTAAACAAACTATTAAATAAAGATATATTATGGATGCCACAATTTGATTATTACCTCCGTTTGTCCCATGAAGATATATTAAATTCTCCTATTGAACGAGACAAAAAAGCCTTACAGCTCATAAAAGATGGATTAATACAATATCTCATAAAAGTACAGCAAGAAGCTATTAACGAAAATTCTATAGCTGCAATTGTCGCAAGAGTCTTTATACCGAATAAATCAAATGATCAAATTGTAATATATTCTTTTAACTACACAAGTTTTAGTGAAGTAACTCCTAATTCCAGTTTTGCAATGGAATTTAATGATACAATAAACTATGTACATGGATGTATCTTAGATGAAAATATTATATTAGGAACAAGAGATGATAAAATTGCTCATAACTATGACTTCATACAAAAATCATTTGATTCTCAATATAATCCTCCTGCTATGGTATATGATTTAATGGATGCTGATGATATTACAATATTTGGGCATTCATTAGGCATAAATGACAGCCAATATTTTAAAGCCTTTTTTGAAAGACAATCTTCATCCACTAATCCTCAAAAGAAGAATATTACAATATTCACTAAAGACGCAAAATCAGAAATTGAGATAAAACGCTCACTACAAGAAATGACAAATTGGAATTTGACATCTTTATATGGATTGAATAATCTCCAAATAATTAAAACAGATGAATGTGTCAATAATCCAACCTTATTAAGAAAATACATCAAAATGTATGTTGACAATGAAGAAGATATTGACAGTATAATTCATATCTAACTATTATGTTACTATTATTCTGTACTATTGTTATTTACTCCATTTACTACCACAGTATACACATCGGTCATACTCTCCATAGCTAACGACTTGATTCCTTTCATTTACGACCAAATTACACAAGCAGATATCGTCCTCTGAATTGATATTGGGATACTCCCAAAATGACAATTTCCCTTTAGCCGGTATCGGCTCTGGAAATAATATAGGATTAGCTAGTACCCAGTTATAAATAGGATTTTCATAATAGCCTTTACTATCATCGGATTTCTCTGCCCATTTAGAAGGATGATTAATAGAGCATCCAATTATTTCTACACTTCCAATGATAGCAGAATTGACAATGCCCTCTGCGCATATTATTTTTCGTTGAAACTCAACAGGCAGACTATCCCATTGAGCTTTTGTAAATACACTATTGGGATTTCTCATTTCTACAGGTTTCCCACTTGCATGGATTAACACTCTATGCCCTATGTATTTCCATGGACACGCCCAGGTACGGTTCTCGATGTTTTTAAAACCGTGAACTATCAAAGAGGCCCACGGTTGTTTTATTGTTATTGCTTTCATTTCTTATATTATTTGTTAATATATTGCCATTCATAGACTACTTTATCGTTATCCTGTTCCCATTTATCCGGTCTATCTTCACCCCAAAAATCAGCATAATATATTGTCTTACCGTAGGCTTGACAATCAGTGTGAGTCATTTTTCGTAGAATATGGGAGTTTGGTTTCGGGTATTCATCTTTGAAATTACGCCATGGATTTTGCTTTGCCTGCCATTCTGCACCTTTTCGAAACATATTAATCATTGCTTCTTGGCTGAAAAAGAACGGTTCACATTTTTCTATTCTCGCAGATTCTCCGTATGTGCTAATAATTACGGTAGAAGATGAATAGCTATGCATTAATTCTTCTTGGGCAGCAATTTCTAGTTCTTTCATTCTTTATAATTTAATGTATTCACTTTTCTAAAAAACTTCTTGTCTGGCTTTTCCGCAAATTCATATACTTGGCCAACACGAAACATTTGTTTGAGAATGAGTTGTTGCACATCTAATGCGCAACACTCTTTTATACAGATATACTTCATATTAGTCCTATTCATTAAATTGCGGTATATTCATCCAATGGGTGACTCCTAAAAGCCTAACAAGATGTTCTACTTCTATATTAACTACAACTAAGAATCTTCTATCGGAAGTAACTACGACAACCTCATATAAAGATTGTCCATCGTTGGTTTCAGGTAATTGCTCTTTTACACTTATCCAAGGAGATTGCTTTTTCTGCCACTCAACACCAGACGCAAAAACTTTACGCATATATGTTTCAACCACATGCGGCTGATTGATGCGATTTGCTAATTGAGCTACCAATGATTTAAAATTCATATCTATCTTGTTATGAAGGTTATTTACTGGGGAAATACTTCCCACATTTATTACACATGTCGTTATCTGCGTCAAACATGATAACCTTTGTAGAGCCACAATAAGGGCATCTTACTTTAAAATTTTCATCTCTTGGATATAGTAAATCAATAGATTTACGCAATACAGCCTCTATATGGTCTTTCTCCAGTCCAGCAGGGCATTCTTTATTAAGCCAATCCAAATCCTCTTTGATTAGCTTCGTGTATGCACGTTTCGTTATCTTTATGCTCATTACTATTCTGTTTTGAAGGTTATTTCCACCTTGTAACTGTTGAAAAGTCACAAGGTGAATTGAATTTATTAGTTAATATATACGCTGCCTTATAATCGTTTCTTAATGTATCACCATGAAATACTATTCCGGATATTCCCCTTATAGCCAAATTGAAAAGAAGAAAAGGCACTGTTTTGTCGGATAATTCACCGCATACTATCAAATGATCGTTAGGTTTGTAATCTAAGAAGCTGATACTATTCCGGTGATTGTACCAATTTGAAATGAGCATTCCGCCTGTTCCGGCTGTTGGCTCATAGGTTACACCCGTATCAGAACCTAATAATTTAGAAACCAAAGTTGAAAGACATTTAGGAGTAAAATCCTGCTTGTTATTCTTCCTATCAGCGTGTTCGTTTTCAAAATATTCATGGAACCAGTCGTAACTAACATCACATTTGAAGTAATCCAAAAAGTCTTTGAATACCTTGATTCGTTCTTTTTCCTCTCCAAACAAAAGATTCATTATCCGTTCCGGTGCCTGATAACTGTCTGTTATGTTCAACATTACATTTATGTCAGATAATATATTTTTCATGGGCTAATTTAACTTCGTCATTGGTTGATTGTGCATAAATAGTAGTTGTCTCAATGCTTTCATGACCTAGCATCTTCTGTACCTGTTCTATTGGCATTCCTCGTTTTAGGGCTGTAGTTGCCGCTGTTCTCCTAAGTCTATGTGGATGTACATTGGATATACCCGCCTTTTTCCCTAGATTCCTTAGCATGATTTCAACTGCTCCCTTGGATATCCGGGATAGTTTATTCATATCTTTTATCTGCTGGCACATTCCCTCATAATCAGATAAAAATAGGGCTTCTAAATCATCTGTTCTTGAATCAACATATTCCTGAAGAGCTATTTTACAGCGAGCAGACAAGTAAACAGTTCGGTACTTACGCCCTTTTCCAAGTACATCAATCTGCCCATTTTGCCAATCTACATCACCGAGATTCACATTTACCATTTCGGATACGCGACAGCCGGTGGAAAACAAGAATTCGATTATAGCCTTATTCCTTTTTGTCCTAGCCAAAGACCTTAATCTCTCCATATCATCCTCACTTAATGGCTTCTTCAATTTCTTCACTTGTCGCACTCCCTTGATTCTAAGCATTGGATTCCTATCAAGTACACCTTCTTCTGTGCACCAAGTAAAGAAGCTGCTCAAAGTTCTTCGAATGTTGTTAAGAGTATTATCACTACATTTATTAATCTTCTTATAGGCTAAATAGACACGGACATCATCGGTAACGATTTCCTTGATATGTTTTCCTACATGTAAGATAAACGCTCTTAAAATGACACGATAATAGTCTAATGAACTTTGGCATAATCCTTCCACGGCTTTGGCTATGAAGAATTTACTGATAATTTGAGAATCGGAATTATCATATACTACAACGGACGTTTCCTTTGCCATTATATCATAATTCTTTAGGCAGAAAGATACCGAATCAATTACTGTCGAAATTTCTTCATTGGGTATCTTACCGTACAAAGTATCACGTATTTTAGTTAAAACATATTCTTTCATAATGATTCCTTTTTGTATTGCTTAAATATATTTATCCAATTCCTTTTCTAATAATTCTCCATCTATTTCAGGAAACAGTCTCAGAACTAAGTCCAAAGATTTACAATAATTGTTACTGTATTCTTCAGTATCCATTAATCGAAGTACCATAGAACAAAAGATACTTTTTGTGTCTCTTAATTCGCCTTTCATCAGCAACTTTGATAGTTCGATAATTTGACTATCAGGATTATGAAATTTTCCGTTTATATATTGAAAAATTATTCTTCCTTCAAATTGGCATATTTCACAATCTAGTTCACAATCAATGTACTCTATTTTACCATTTATGAATTCACAATAAACACATTCACTATTAGAAGCAAATAAAATTGCAAAATCATAGATATCATCACTATTACCTACAATTATTGAAGTAGATTCAAGAGTTTCCGAAACACCATTATTACACTTTGCATCTTCAATAAGTTCCCTCACATATTCTTGAACTCTTGTGATGTTCTGCTCTATTAAATCTTTTTTACTCATAATTTCAATTCAATTAAGTTCGATTATTTTTTTGCAATATTCTCCCAAAAAGCAACGCCTTCAGGAGTACCATTAAAAGGGAATGAAATAGCTAGAAACCGATGAAAACAGCAATCAACATCTAACAAATTGTTCATCCGCTCTTCATTTGTCATTGAGAAGTCAGGACATTCAATATTAAATGTCTCATTTGCTCTTTCTGTATTATATTTCCATTGATTGAAAATACCTAGTCTTTCTAATTTTTCTATTTTTTCATTCCTCTTCATGTTGATTGACTTTTAATGCTTTACGTCTATAAAGGTAATCGTTATTGACAAATTTAGCAAACAGAAACTTCGCCATTTTAACGCCATTTTACTCGGTCTTTTTCTTCAACAATTCAAGTATTATTCTCTCACTCTCTCTTAATCCATCAAGGTAGCCTTTTGCATGTTCACCGGCATTATACACTATAAAAGAGAGGAACAACAAAAACAGTCCGAGCGAACGATGCCAGTATGGAAGTTGGACTGTGAACGGCTTGATTGTTATAGAAAAGTGTCCTACATATAACAGGAACACAAACAAAATCACACATGAAATAATTGTTGTTTTCATATTACGTAAATAAACTAAGTTGGGTTGTAAATTCGGGTTTATAAATTCTAAACTTACGGCTAAAGAAAGTCTCAAAGGCTGTTACAATTTCAGAGATGGTATTATCAGTAATGCCTAACAACTTGTCATCGGCAACTATAAGGGACAAAGCCTTGTCAAGAGTCATCCTCTTCTCAATAAACAGGGAATATACCAAATATCTATGAGTGTATTCTCCTGCCTTGAGTGACGCTACTTCTTCAGGTGTAGCCTTTCTCTTGTATAGCACTTTGTACCAGTGCGTTTCAGCAGTACGAGCACGCTTTTGTCTCGGTAACAAGTCATAAAACACAGCTATTTCATTCTTCTTAATAGACTTGTGTTTTTTACGAACTCCATACATTACGTAGGGAATATCCCAATCTGGATGGGTTCTTCGATATTCAAGCTCTTTCTCCCGGTCAATAAGGTCTTGCTCAAAGTCTTGTTTCATTAACCATTCCTCGAACCAAGCAGCAAGTGCTTCTTCTCGATTATAATAATCTTTTCCATTTACATATATGGGAATCATAATAACTCTTTCTATTGCATTTCACGTTTAAATCTTTCCTCTAAATCAAAAATGGTTTCTCCACTATTACGCCGATAGGGCCTATCGGTATTTAACTGAAGTTCTTTCAGCTTTTTCCAATACCATGGAAGGTACAAATACATATTCTTCAACTCCTTCAAGTTCTTATTTCCACAACACCAGCAACTCACACGATCAAGTAGCTCATATAGCCTTACTCCATCCTCATGCCAAACAAAGCCTTTTGTGTAACAATACTGGAGTGCATCTGCTTCAGTAATGCCCCAATCACGAAGTGGTAAAACCCGATTTGGTCGTTTTTCCTTTTCAAAGCGATGGATCTCATCGGCAGCAATACCGACATAATCAATTCCGTCTTTTGTGTGAGCTTTCAACGCATGAAGTTTTTCACTCGTTCCCCACCGGCATGTTCCCCCACACCAACTATATCCTTTTTTATGGATAATATTGGTCCCTCTTTTCTTAACCGGCCTTTCAAACATTGTCCAAAGAAAAGGTTGCTCCGGATGCAGTTCTGTATATTTAATGCCAAGTTTTTTAAGAATTGGAAGAACAGCATCACGAGTGTTATAGATTGCCTGAAATTCCATACCTGTATCATAGAAAACGACTTCATCCAACTGATATCCTTTATCTATTAGCATGAAAAGCATTGCCAAGGAATCCTTTCCAAAGCTGACTGAAGCATAATATTTCATACAAAAAATTTAATAGACAAGTCACTTTTTCTTCTTTGCCCTCTGATTATTAATCTGTGACATACACATACGGCACCAGGAAGTCAACAAATGATATTCCTTACCTTTTCTCACCACTATACGATTGTAGAACCGGTTCAAGTAGAAGTAATTTCCGCAATGGGTACATTTTTTCATTTCACGTCCTGAATCATCTATAATCCGATTACGCGGCTTACGACGAATTAGAGTACAACTTTTACACTTCTCATCAGTTTCGCGGTGCCGCCGGCAATGTGATAAGGATTTTGCTCCACATTTAGCAAACACTTTACAATCTCTACGAGGTATTGATTGACACACATTCATGGCTTCCTCGCATTCAAGAATTTATTTACTACACGAGAAAGTACATCCTCATTCTCCGGCATCAGCCATTCTTTTGCAACGTTCCAAGCAATACTCATAGCAGGATTGAAGTTATCCTTCCTGACAGTGTGATGAGACAAACGTCCTTCAGTGGGCTTCAAACCCTTATCATGTAAGATACACAGTCCATTCTCGAAAAAAGCACAATACTCCTTACTAGCAACGGGCTGAATCATCGGAATAGCAATATTAATAACCCCTAAGAATATACCAGCAGCCCAGTTCGTCAGCGCTAACCTGTCGGCATAACCTGCATCAATAATTCGTTCAATATCATCAGGAGTACCTAAACATGGCGTATGACATTGTTGTTTACAAACACTGCATGAGCATTGTACAGGTACACGACCTGAAGCCCTCATTACCCTTTGTAATGAGGTTTCTTTTGATAATTCTCTCATAGTAAATTATTTGAGATACTACAGATTAGTAAACATCGCCCCACAGCTTTACTGCAAGTTCGTATTTCTTTTGCAACTCATTCACTTCTTTTTTTGCATAAGTGAGAGTGTAAGAGTGGCTACGTGGATATTTGCCGGACTTCAATCCTTCATGATATTCTTTTGCTTGTTCCAACTTATGTTCGTAGAAATCTATACTTTCCGGCATGGACAAGTTTATCGTATTAGCCCTTTTTTCCCAATACTTCGCAACTCTTTCATGTTCGGCAGCCTTATCGCTAAACTCAACGCTTTTCCCCATGTTATTCCAGGCATCATCTATCATTTTGCGATGTCCTCGTTCGCTATGGTGTCCAACTTTGATAGGCTCACCCAAAGAAAGGAAATCGCGATGTTTATTTGATTTCTGAAAATACTCATTACTTTTTTGTACTGCCGATGACGCCCATTCATGCCTGCGTTCCGCTCTTTGCTTAGCCCATTCTTGAACATTAAAGCCGTCAGCTCTAACGATAGAGTAATAGTAAAACCCATCTTTCTCGAAGATTAGGTTAAATACTATACTTTCGTTCTCCTTACCATACTTGGTGGTAACCTCAATAGTTTCACCTTTTTCGTGCTTCTCATCACACTTTGCCAAAAATACATTTGGCGCAAATTTGTAATACGTGTTCATTTTTTTTTAATTAAATTGGTTTGACTTATATGAAAAATGAGAAACCACAGCTACTTAGCCGTGGTTTCATCATTAAATAACTTTGGTTGACTGGGTTGAACCAAATCATCGAATAAACCAGGAACACGAGGTTGTAACGCCTTGTATTCTTCCTGAAAGAATTCTTCTTTGGTTCTCCCATTTTTTTTACCCTTTCGTGTATGTACATCGAAAGTGTAATCTGGAATAGGAATAGGATAACGCCTGACATCATTTATCCACTTTTCTATATCAATATCCTTTCTATCATAGATGAAGTTTTGCAAATGATCCGCATCACGATTCTTTCTACATTCACAAAGGAGAATAACAGCTTTACTAACAAATATCCTCCCTTTGGGTTCAGTAGCAGTCTTGTTTACCAGCTCATGCCCCTGCCACAATGCTTCTATCTCTTTAGTAATGATTCCATAGCAATCTTCAGCACTAATGGTAAACAGACGCTTCCACACATAGTCGCGGTACCCACTCGCCCAAAGTTCCAATGCAAAAAAGCCGGCTACCCCGGTGTCGGCTCGCCTAATGGCTTTCTGCATTGCAGAACTCACCTCAAAGAAATCATATCCGCAAACTGTTCTTATAATCATAATTCTAATTTAATGGTTTGACTTTTAGTTTATTACATCAGTAAAGTTAGCTAAAAAAGGCGAATATGACAAACAGAATGGACGCCATTTAAACGCCTTTTTTACAGACTATTAGAATTTGAATTTGCATGATATATTATATTGAACGAGCTGCTTTGTTTTGTCTTTCCCATTAGTGGTTGCACTCTTTAGCAAAATACTATCACCAAAATTCTTTTTGATAAAGAGGATAGATTTACGTTCCTCTTCCTGATTCCTTATAGAAGCAAGCCCACCAGCGTTTACAAAAGTGTTCTTTTGCTCAAAATTATACCGCAAATCGGTTAAAACCTTACGCTCTTTGTACTTCATATAACAAGAAATCCAAAAATCTTCCTTCAAACGTATTTCCTCGTTCCACCAGGTGTTTTTGTTATAGATTACTCCATAGCTACAACCGGTTATCATTTTCGAAAGAGAAAGAAAAGCGGATTCATCATACATAACCGGCGATATTCGAGCGGTGAAGCCAAACAGATGAACATCCATCATACTGGCCATTTCATATAATGACTGAATGATGTTAGTTATCTTATCTTTATCCTTTATCCGGCTAGGTTCTCCTTTTTCCGCATAAATAGGTTTACAGGCATGGACATCATCATCGAGCATGAAGAGCTCACCAAAATGTTTCGCCATCCAATTACGTTTAGGGATGAGGCCGATTACATCGTCCGGATGAGTAACTATTTCACATTCCGGGTTAAACTGCTGGTACAAGTCAGCTTGACTTTCAGCAACGCAAATGATAGGATCGTTCACCAACTTTTTAGCGAACACCCGGTCATGGCGCTTATGACTTGGTATTACTATTTTGCAAGGCATGGCGAACGTCTTTTATGTCGATTACATTACTCTTACTTACTTTCCCGGTCTTGTACGACTTCATGTGCTGCATATCCAGCCTTTCACGAAGCCAATTACTATCTACCTCATTACTTGAGGTGATGATAAACAACTCATGTTTTTCGTCATACTTTGGAATGAGAGGATAAATGGCTGTATCATCCGTGATGGCATCGAAGCGCTCTTTAAATTCATCCTCTTTCTTCTCCGGGGCAAATTCGATGCCCCAATCTTGGAGTTCCGCCTTATTCCACTCGTTTTCCATAACGTCCAAATCATTCTCACCAAAATTGACATTATCTTTAGTGGCATATTCCCTCAACTTCTTAACGGGGGTATCAGGTGCCAGAATTTTACAAGGCAGTTCTTTATAACCTAACTCCTTGCAAGCTCGCAAACGTAAATTACCACAAACAACAATATATCTGCCATCATTGTAGGGAAAAACTATAAGTTCTCGAAGCTCAAGCATCTCTGGTGAATCCTGAATGCTTTTCTTCATCGCTTCAAAGCGGTAATCACGAAAAAAACGTGGATTTTTCGGCAATCCCGTGAGCTGCCCCTTATTAAAATCAAGTAGGCAGACTTGAATAATCTCTGTCATAACTAACTATATTAAAATCAACAACACAAAATCAACAACACAAACAGTCAGTAACAACACCTAATCATTTTTTCTATCATCGAACTCTATCTTATCTTTGATAAGCTGTTCAATGTCCTCACAACCAAATCTTTTTAAATAGGCAACAAGGTAAATTATCATCTCGGCTGCTAATTCTTCATCTTCCGAATATTTAGGAAGATTATCACTCCTATATTTAGAAGCAATATCGAATTTTCTCCAAACGGCTTCAATTCTTATGCTAAACGCTTTTCTTGAGCTATGCTCATTCATCTTAAAGCGTTTCCTCATGATATTCAAGCATCTCTGGGCAAACCTATTCAATGTTATCATATCGATCGGGTTAAATTGTTAGACTATGAATAATCTCACACGATTCTATTAGGTTGGTCTCTGATGTGAAACCAATGAACATATTCTTTATCTATCAGCATACTAATTATTTATTTTGAGGGTCTGTTGTATCCAAATACTTCCTGTATTCCAATTCTGTTTTGGCAAGATTGATTACGGTATTAACCCCTTGGAAAACTTGTTTTGCTTGGCTCACTTTACTAGGATCTTCTTTCACATCCTTAATTTGTTGAAGAACCAAATTCCTCAAATCTTGTAAAATGGTAGGGTTCACTGTAGACACCTTATTCAACCGTTCATTTGCCAACACGACAACAGTATTTGTTATTGGCCGGAAACGGTTCAACTTGGAAGCCAAATCAAACATACTAAACACTAACACTTTGCCATTATTCAAGTATATCTCAACTTCGGTACCATCATCACCGGTACCGTCACAGTAATTGAGAATTACAACTTCTTCATTCTGATAAAGGAATGGTTTATTAACCATTTCTTTCAATCTATCTATTGCTCCATCAGTCATGATTCATTCTTTTTTGTTGCTTTATTAATTTGTCTATTCAAAGCTCCTTTTAGCTTGATTAGGTACTGAACATCTTCCGGATATCGGGCATACAAAGAATTCTCTTTTTTTAATTGTTCAGAACGACTAATCATGTAAAGGTTCTCAATGGAAACGTTTTGCCTGTTGCCATCCTTAAACTGAATATTATAACCAGGGGGGATTTCTCCATTATGCTCAATCCATACAAGCCGATGTTTAAGTTCAAAGACATTCGGTTCGGCAGTTTTCACTTCAATGTAACCGTCACGAGTTATGCGTTCATAACCGACTGGTTTATGATTTTTTGGGATATGTCCTTTCTTAAATCGAGTAGCTTTCGTTTTTGCTAATTGTTCCTCTGACATATATTCCGTTTGCTTACGTCCCTTGTTCATCGGTTGGTGGCCTTTGGGAAAGAAGCTTTTAGAAGCGCATTGAAATTTAAATTCTTTAGATTTAAAGAGCCGTAATTTAAATGCAATTCCATTTACAGCAGAATAAGTGATACCTAATATCTGTGCTATTTCCTCATTAGTATGATTGGGATACAACTTTTTCAATTTATCAAGTCTCTCACTATTCCAAAACGAGATTCTCGGAGAGCGCCTAAGTTTTCGAATCAAGGCCTTTGTTTTAACAGCACTAAGTGTTTTATCAAGACGCCTAGCAAGTTCTTTTAAATCAGCAGTCGGGTACTCACTGTCAAGTATAGCAAGTTGTTCGTCAGTCCACGTTTTCATAAGTGCGTCAATAAAGAGAGGAAACCACTAGGCTTCCTCTGTGTTATCGTTATTTAGTTCTTTCAGTCTTTCTTTGAGCTTCTTTTCTTTCTTATCATATGAATCCGCAAGTTTCTTAGAGAGCGCTTTGAAATCATCCGGATATTGTTCTGCAAAAAGGATTTTCTGACACTTTTGCAAATAGGAGTAGAAATTCACATTATTCGATGATAAGCATTCAGCAATAAAGGCTCTATACCATTGGTGTCGGTCAGCTTGGTTGTTCTTGACATAATTTACAAAATCACTCTCACCATTCCATTTTTTCAAATTCAGTTTTTCAAGATAAGTACTGCTACAACCGCTAAGAACCAGCACATCAAAAACAAGTTGTTCATTTTCAGAGAATTCTTTTGTTCTCTGATAATATGTTTTCTCTTGCGCCCACTTGCGCATTTCTTCAGCAGACTTCTCCTTGACTATATCCTTCGCTCTTTTTAATTGGGCGTTTATTTTTTCCCTTTCTATCTCTTTTAGATCGGCAACAGCGGCAGTACTAGAAACCAGTTCTTTCTTTGTGTAATAGAATTTTATATTAAATTCTGGATTATAATTACCAAAGAATGAGATACAGCGATAAATTTCACCTTCATCAAGCATTTTTAGTGTCCGTTCATCATCAGCACTATAATAACATAAACTCCTAAACACCTCATCTGGATTAACTACTTCAAATCCAAGTTGCTTTACGGCTTCTAAAGCACTTTCATATTGTGCTTTTCTTTCATCACTCCAATAATATTCTGCTTTTGCTACAATAACAGTTTTTCCGAATGAAAAAGGTTCACCTACTTTAACAAGATTCTCACTCTCAAGCAGAATCTTTCGGATTACATATGCAATCCGCTTTCTATAAAAACAGGCAGCATTGATACAGCGAGCATTCTTATTATTCATCTCATAGAACAAACAACCATGATTACAGGTATTAGATTCACATTGAGAGCACTGCTTAAATTCGCCATTTTCCCAATTGTCAGCGTCTTCTTTAATCCAATCCGCTTTATCCAGTTCTAAAAAGGAATTACTAACATAGTCACGTATCATAGATGTCGTGCATTGTTCATCTTCTTCCTCATTGAACTCCTTTTGAGTTTCTTCGTCAAGTTTTGAAAGAATCATAGCACCGGATAATGGTATGTCTCCATTTCTTACACGTTCTTTCAGTTCCGGGATAAGACCGTTTAGCTTTATACGGTCAAAGACAAAACGAGTAGACTTTCCAAATTTAAGAGCAATATCTTCCAAAGTCCGTCCTTTCTCAGTCAACTGCGCAAAGGCAAAAGCTTCTTCGATGGGATCAACATCTTTTCTTTGAAGATTCTCGGTAATCATCGCTTCAAAAGCCTCATCATCTGTCATTTCTCTGACAATGCAGGATATTGTCTGAAATTTTTCCGACTTTTTTCGATGGGCTTTGATTTTTGCAACATTCGCTTCATCTTCCTTTGCTTTCAAAAGTGACACAGCCCGAAAACGACGCTCACCGCAAACAATTTCATACGAACAGGGAATTGTCGTAACACCGCCAGTCTCTAAGTCAGTAAAATCTTCGGATTTGGCTACCCTGACGGTGATAGGCTGCAATAAGCCTTGCTTTTCAATGTTGCTTGCGAGCTCTTCAAGAGCTGCTTCATCAAAAGTCTTTCTCGGATTCAAAGGAGAAGGACTAATAAGGTCAATTCTAATGTTTTGTACTTCCATAATTTAATTATATTGGTTTGACTTTTAATTCATTACATCAGTAAAGTTATCGTAAAATGACAAGTTATGCAAACAGAAACTCCGCCATTTTAACGCCATTTTCATGCGGGCTTATTACGTATTTGAATAAATCCTCTTCTTTCAGTTTCCCGAAGAAGTTCCATATCTTCTTCTCGTATTTCAGCAGGCGTTTCACCGTTCACACTTCGATACGTTCCAATACCGAAACGCTCTCTGATACGAGCAATTTTATCCGAATCTTTAGTAACCCAGTAAATTGTAACTTTCATAGTAGCTATATTCTACGACTCTCGCCACACAGGGGGAGAACATTAAACGTTTTAAAACGATCCACTAATCTTGGCCCAAAACGTTTCTTAAATTCGGCTATGCCAAGATTCGATGTTATATGATACTTCTTGCCGTATTGCTGAAAAATCTCATACCGGGCATAAAGAAATTCATCAATAACCGAATCGAGACTGGTACCATACGATTTTTGATTTTCCGTTTCCAAACCGATATCATTCAAGCAGATATTAAAGGGATTTGGTTTAAATCCTTTGGATTGATTCTCATTGTAAGTGTACAAGTCAATATGCCCGTGAATTTTATAATAATTCATCATTTGAGTAACAGACAAGTTTTCAAAAGCATTGGGGTTACAAGTGAGTTTCAAATAATCTGCAAAAATCTGCATCAACATTGTTTTCCCGGTGCCAGGTTCACCAACAAGCAAAAGATTCTTATGAACCTTATAATTCTCTTCCGGAAACACATTTTGAGCATACCGACATCCGTTGAAATAGTACAGAAGAAACTGAATTAGTTTAGAGTTGTTATCATCAACATCAAATTTTCTAAACTCCCGTTCCGTATAATCCGTACCAAGGTTAGAAATTAAATTCCAATGACTGTAATACTCTTGCGTATCAGTTAAGTCATATTCAGAAACGTTCTGAATACTTTCTTTGTGCCTTTGTATCAGATTCTCTATCTGTTGGAGCGTCAGCTTGCGCTTGCCGGCTTCCTTCTCCATCAAATTTTGAAGTTTGCTTGATAAATTCTTTTCCTCTTCCGTCATGGTCTAATTCATTTCTTCGATTTTCACGAATACGATCCAGTATCCAAAGGTTTGCTTTGGAATCCCACCGCTCTATTTTCACTCCATTGGCATTCTTCCACCCTATCGAGTCAAAGTGATTGAAGAATATTTCTGCTTGCTCTTGCCAGTCATCTAACCGTTCCGGAGCATTTTGCTTGATGAAGTGTTGAATAACCTCATCAAGCGTAGGAGCTATAAATTCTTTTGCGACTCTTTTAGGTTTCTCCGGTTTAGAGAGTGGGAAAAGCTCGCCAGAGCTACTTTCTTTCTTACCCCCTTTAGGGGGTTCTTTCTTTGTCTTTGTCTCTGTCTTATATTCTTCTTTAGGGGGTATGGGGGAGCTTTCTTGAAAAGGTGTCCCTAAAGGGTACCCTAAAGGTGTCCCTAAAGGATGCCGTAAAGGTGGTATATTTTGCATACCTTTTTGTACACCTTTGATAGAATACGTTGATTTATTGCCTCTTCCATTGCCTTGTTTACATTCAATAAGACCTGCTTGAACTAATCTATTTCGGGCGGACTTGAATACTTTTACAGACACTCCCACGTCAGATGACACCTTTGTATCACTACGTGTCCAGTTATCCTCCCAGCCTAAACGATTCGCAATTTTTAGCAAGTAAAAATAAAGCCTCGTTTCACAGCAGGAAAATTGCCAGCTTTCGTCAAGTTCCCAAAACCTATTGATAAGTTCAATATAAGTCATATCAATTTATAATAATTCCGTAAGACATTGTTTATATAAGGTTGAGGGTCGGCTTTCAGATAATAGCAAACGCTATTAATGAACTCAATCAACCCATGACAAACGACATATACACTACCATATTTCTCAACTAAGGCCTGCCACTCTTTTTGCTCATCAGACTGCGTTCCGGCACGTTTACCTTTTACATGTGGAGTTTTCATCTCTATGCAAAGACTGCTCTTACCACCGCGAGGAAAAAGCAGAATCAAGTCAGCAACACCAGCGATGGCACCTTCATATTTACGCATAGCACCGCTTTTCTTTGTCCTGACGCCGCCGTTTGGTATAGCAAAGAGTAGAGGGCCGACATTGGGAAACGTTTCTCTGAACCAAGTTACACAAATGTGTTGTATCTTGGTTTCAGAATATTTCACCTCCAATTTACGAATATCTTCTTCAGTCATTTTTCTGCTTGTTTTTTGAAATCGTAGCACATTCATTTAGAAGGTCAACGATTTGTTTACACCTGTTCCTGCAACCGACAAAGGATATTATGGTTTCCCATTCAGGACCGAACAACATTTCTTTCTTGTATTCCTGAATATGAGTTCTCTGCCCAATTATAACTAATCTAAATGGCTTCATAATTTATCCCTAAACAAGTCCATTGCAAGATTCACCATATTCTCTTCTACTTGGTCATCCGTTCCGGTTACACCGTTAGCAATGTTCTTCTTTGTTTGAATCACATCATACATATACTTGTCAATAGTATCCTTACCTAAGAAGTAATAGCAGTTAACATTGTTCTTTTGACCGTTACGGTGTGCTCTATCTTCTGCCTGTTCGCAATCACTGAAAGTCCAAGGGAACTCTATAAAAGCAACACGACTGGCAGCAGTCAAAGTAAGCCCGGTACCGCCCGATTTGAAATTCAGAATAATCAGTTTACAATCCGGATTATTTTGGAAAGAGTCAACGGCATATTGCTTTTGGTTGACACTATCGGAACCCGTTACAGTAACAGCTTTAGGAAATTCCTTTTTCAGTTCTGCTACAACTTCTTTCAAGTAACCGAAAAGTATCAGCTTCTCACCACCGTCGATAACATCATGGACAAATTCACAAACAGCCTTGATTTTACCTCTGGCAGATATCTGCTTTAAAAGCTGCATCTGCACCATAACGGCACCATTCATTGATTTCTGCACTTGTTCATCCGAAGCGTTCTTGTACTTCTTCAAGTATTTTACCATATCAGCCTCGGCAGCCTTATACTCTTTGGTGGTAGTGATATCAACTGTCAAGTATTGACGAGTCTTGTCCGGAAGTTGTGTAAGCACCTTTGACTTCTCACGACGAAAGAAGCAAGTATTCCATAGTCGCCAATTCAGCTCTTTAACGTTGGATGCCTGTTTGGGACCATCACAATATCTTTCAACATACCGGCTATAACCTCCAAAATCCTCTAATCGACCTAATATTTTTAGCTGTTGTAGCAAGTCTGTATTATTGTTAACAACAGGAGTACCGGTCAATGCGAATATATAACGTTTACCTTTGCAGATACCTTCAACATATTTGCTCTGTTGAGTTTTACTTGATTTGCATTTATGAGATTCGTCAATGATAACAGACCTAAACAGAGAGACACGCTGATCGAAAGCAATACTTTTCATTGTAAGCTTGGATTCCTTATTTACAGCTTTTACAAAAAATTTATTAAGCGATTCATAATTAGTAATGAACACCTCACAAAGTGGGCTGCCATCAGACTTTTTACACTCATAAAATGATTGCCAGGACTGTCGGTTTCTGTCATCAAGGATAATCGAATTCATACCTGCGAACTTCTTAAACTCACGCTGCCAGTTTACTTTCAACGCAGCAGGGCAAATTACAAGTACTGGAAAAGACTCACCATAAATGGGCGCTTCCTTATGTGCTTTAACAACTGCACATATGGCTTGCAATGTTTTACCTAATCCGGGCTGGTCACCGAAAAAACAGCGTTTGTGCTCTATTGCATACTGTACTCCTTCAAGTTGATACTCGTAAGGTTGAAGCAACATATAGTGTTCACCGACAAAAGGTTTCATCGGAGGAATATCATAATTAATATCTTCAGTTACCTCACGTTCCTTGACAGTAGAACAATAACGCATCTGAACAGCCCATTGCGCAAAAGCTCTCACATACCAATTCGCATCACGTCCAATAGGATAACGCGTATCATTGATACTAACAAGCCACGCCCGGTCTGTTCCGTCATAGCGTGGCTTACTTGGTATCATCTTTATGACCTCGACCAACTTTGGGTGATACTCGAACTGAATCCGGTACAGATTGGGCGTCTTAGTCACATAAATTGGTTTCATGAAGCAGGTTCTAATACTAATTCATGATGTTCAACTGTTGAACATATCCCGTTATCTTCACCATCTTCATTCATTGCATCAGCAGCTTCATCAACCTTGTCAAACGGGTCCTCACCATCTTTAAATTCAAATTCCCTTTGAATCTCCGAACATTTATTCTCTGTAACATAAAGCTCTGCTTCATACAAGAAATTATAAACAGCATCACGAAACTCCTCACAATGCACATACGATTCATTGTCCGGATCGAAACCAATACCAGGAGAACAAAGATTAAGGACTTTGCTCGTCATAAGGGTTCGCTTACCTGTCAACACACAAACCTCAAAAGAAGAATCACCACCAATGCTAACGCCGGTTACATTGAACTTTTTGAAGAACTCATCTTCAAGACATGACTCTGGACGTTCCCAATTAATGTACTGGGATTCTTTCTGTTCTGTAATATCGACAATGTAGGGTATGAGCTTGTTTAGCGAATCCTTCAAATCCGGATGAACAGGATTAATCCCCTTAAAAACAATATCGTTTCCTTCCTTGTCTGCATAGACCACTTCAAGACATCCCTTTTTGGTCAATTTTGCTTTTGAAATATTCAAATCCATTTTAATTAAACTTTGAGTTAATACTTACCTATGCAGGTATTCATTAATAAAATCTTTATAGTACTGGTCAACAGGCAATGGCAAATTGATTCCTAATTCGGTGGCAGCATCAGCCTGAACCTTATCCATGAAAGTTTTCATTTGGATCGTATTCAGTTTAGAAGTACTTCCAACAACCGAAACAATATTTCCATTCATACATATTTGCCGTGGAAGAAACTTCCGGCAATAGTAATCATGAACATCTAACTTATCCGTGCCTGTCTCCCTCTCAATACAGGCAAACCACAGCCACATGAGCGCATTCTGCGACAGGGTACGCGGTTCTACCTTTCTCTTGATGCTTACAGTGTAAGTTCCATTTTTGAGCGTGGAACAGAGGTAGCCAAACGACTTATCCATTGTGACTACCCCGTTTTGTTTTGTTAGAATAGCTTCTGCCATATTTAGAATGGTAAATCATCAGGCGGTGATACCTGTTGATATGGCTGTTGCTGATATGCAGGCTGCTGTACTTGTTGTTGCTGTCTCTGTGTAGGCTGTTGCGTTGGTAACGGTGGTGGTACAGGAGCAGCCTGTTGCTGAACTTTCGGTGTAAGCATCTCGATACTATCAACAAAGACTTCAGTTATGTAACGTTTAACTCCTTTGCTATCGTCATAGTTACGAGTGCGTAACTTACCTTCTATATACAACTTATCTCCTTTATGGACGTACTTCTCAACTATTTCAGCAGTCTTATTCCAAAAAATAAGATTATGCCATTCTGTACGTTCCGGCACCTGGGTTCCATTTTGTAAGGTGTACGCCTTATCTGTTGTGGCAAAAGATAAAGAAGCTACTTTCGCTCCACCGTCCAATGTTCTCACATCCGGGTCTTTACCGGCACGCCCTATAAGAATTACTTTATTAACACTCATTTTCCTTCCTCCCTTATAGTTACACGAATACTATCCGCTTTAGTTGATGTTTTTAAATATTGAGAATATAGTTCCGGGTGATCTTCCTGAAACTTCTTTGCATCAAAACTCTTACCCGTTGAAGAGGGAGTATAGCTAACACGCAACCGACCGGCGTCCCATGATTTAACACCGTTCTCACGCATGGCACTTTTAAGCTGTTCCTTATAACCTTTCTGCACTTCAGCGATATAACTCGCCTGTTCCTCTATATCAATAATAGTATTTACTAATTGCATAGGAATAAGCTGCTTCTCATCGGCTGGAACAGGAGCATTAGGTAAGAACTGTTCACCTTTAATCTCACACTCCAGTAATCTCTTAACCTCTGCATCCGGTTTACGCTCAATCTCAACCAATTCAGATTTATCACCTCGTAGCCAAATTCCAAACAATTTATCAACTTTAATTAGTGGATTTTGAAGTTCAAACAAATAGGCATAAATTGATAACTGCCAACTCAAATACTCACGGTCAAGGCTTGCAGTAGTCTTGATGTCGCCAAGACTGATTTTCTCGTCCTTTTCCCAAACACAATCAATATTCGATGCAAAATATTCATTGTCTGAAACAGTGTACTCATTGGCAAAAGCCTTATATCCGGCATTTACTCTTTCCCTGATATAATTAATAGCTTCAATACTCTCGGGTGGTAATCCTGTAACATCAGCAAACTGGCATTGTCCATGAATACGACTGCCTTTTTCAGCAGCTTTTTTCAATATGCATTCTGGAATATTCCTATACTTATTGGGAAATAGTTGCCGGCTTATCATTCCGGTAATACCTTTCAGTTGCTTTTCACCAAGAAAATATGTGTGGTTCTCTTCTGAGAAAACCACACTCGATTTAACCAACTCTATCATGATGCAGGATAAATTTTGCCCATTTCCATACAAGCATTTACAAACTCTTTATCATTTTGCATAGCCGGATTACCATACCATACTTTTTCAAGTTCAGCTCTGCTTTTGACAGCAAGCATGTCAGCAATAGACTTTTTCAGTTGGGCATCAGTATAAACTGGATTCTTCATACTAACCGGTGTTTTTGCAGGCTGTTGTGCATCTTCTTTATCGTGAGTGTTAGTTGCATCACTGTCTTTTGTATCATCAATGCAAAATAGACCGTTAAGAGCATACTTTCTTGCATAAGAAGATGAGGCTCCGGTAATTTGGCTGCCATCCATTCCCTTCTTTGTTTCCTCTTCTCTCGCAAAAGCAGTCACTATTTCTTTTTCCCCTTTTTCGTTGGTTAAAGTGGCAGTTGCTTTTACATAAATTCTATTGCCTACTGGCACCATCTCATCACTGAGAGTTAACGAACACTTTGTTTCAGTCAGAATAGGTTTCACTGACTCAAGAATATCCTCACAACTACGGTATTTGTAACTACCGAACTTATTAAATTGCCCTTTCGGGGCTTTCAGCTTTTGCTGAATGGTTACTAATTCTTTCATAATTCTGAATTAATGGTTTGACTTTTAGTTTATTACATCAGTAAAGGTAATCGTTATTGACAAGTTTAGCAAACAGAAACTTCGCCATTTTAACGCCATTTTCAGGTAGTTAAAAACTGCCTGTACGGTATTGTACAGGCAGAAAAATAAGAAAATGAATAATCCAATGTACCTTATGGAACGGCTACGCTTGAAGGGTGTACGGCTCCCTGATTTATACATAATGTAAATGCTAGTGGACGGAACCGGAGTCGAACCGGTCTCACGGAATATTGGTGCACCTCACCGCAGTTTCAACCAACGATATACATATCCGCCCGATTAATTAAAAAGGTGCACTATCTTCACAGACCATACACCCCAATCACAAACACAAAACATAACTCATGAACTACTATAATTTAATAGGATCAGAAATGTGAATGGCGTGGGGCTCGAACCCACATCACGCATACCTGCGTATGCTGCCAATTACACCAGCCATCCGTTTTAAGTGAACTATTCTCACGAACCATTCACTTAGAACACAAACACAAAATAAAACACGACATTAACTATAAAATAGCACTCTCACGAGCTTCTTGCTTCCGGATAGCCGTTCAAAGCACACCGGAATAGTATAGAACAATTAAAACTCAAATAACAGGGGCTTTAACCCTACAGCGTCCTTTTCGCTGGCAACATTAGTTAAACATAAAAAGAAAAATTCTCTGTGAAGGAACCCGGACTCGAACCGGGATGATAGATTACCTATGTATGACTTTCTTCAATCTATCTGCATACTTGCGTCTACCAATTCCGCCATTCCTTCAATTCGTAGCCAGACGATTCTGGCTACATTGATTGATTGTTATTGATACAAACATAATTTTCCCCCTCACGGGTTACTTAACTCTGATTGAGTTGAGCCGGGAAACGGATTCGAACCGCTGACCTCATGTAAAAACATGTGCTCTAACCAACTGAACTACCCCGGCAGATGCCCGGCGAACCGGGCTAAATAAACATGACAAATACTAAAATTAAGCAATGCAAACCTTCACAGGCTACTTTTATATTCTTCCCCTTTCCTCATATTCGAATCTCACAGCCAATAGTACAACAGTTATAATGAATATGAGATATGACCAAGCGATATCACTTCGCGTAGCTTCGATTCCCCCACCTATATACATAGCTACCAATATGGCAACTACTGTAAAAATGTTATGAATGAATTTTATTTTTTTCATCTCTTCCGCTTTTTAGATTTGACTTTCCTTCTCGCACATCGGCAATGCAGTAATACTTGAGCAGCATTACAATGCCATTTGCCATTTTGAACATTAGTGGGCTTATCACTTTCAATCTTACCCGCTTCTATAAGATTCATCAATTTCTTTTCCCCACCTACATAATACGCAGACTTATCTTTTCCAAATGTCTCTGTAGAAAACAGACGGAGAATATTATCTAGCAATATTTCAGCCATTTCACCTCTAATCATCTCAACAAACAAGGTAGTTACGCAATTCTAGTTACTATAAACTGCATATTTTTTACGTCTGACTTTGTTTTCCAAACCATTCCTTCAGCTTTTTCTTTATAAAGCCGAGCATTTAAAGTGTAAGTAACAGACGTTTTTTGAATGATAGGAAATACTTCTATTGCACCAACGTCCATGTTTCGCAAAACATTGATTATACTGCGTCTTTCTATTTCTTTTTCCATACTGATTAATTTTAAAATAAAAGCTCCCCCGAACCAATTCGATCGGCAGCATCACGCTTTATTCGGAGGATTTACTTAACTTTGGGGTGTATAATCAAAAATTAAGTAATATGAGAGCTGAATTTTACAAAAAACACGCAGAAGATATACTTTCTAACCTTGAAAGCATACGAGCAACATTTAAAGAATTGGTTGATTCTAACAAGATAGCGCCCAAAAGCTATAAAGATAGTACTCCAGGAACAAATGATGTATATTCATGCAAATTCAAAGAAGTACAAGATGATTTCATCAATCTTGTACATGCTTTTGACCAAGAAATGCCATTTTACAAAAAAATGATGTCAGAACCTCGACCTCGATTTGATTCAGGTTTTTTAGATCATTATTACAATGATGATTGCAACAAGCTCAAATCACTCATAGAAAAATTCATTCATTATCTCTCTTTTTATCTCGATTAAACCCGACTTTACAATCTGAATAATCCCGAAAAGCTTTCTGTATCATAGCAGGAAGCTTTTCGGCTACTACTTTAGCTGATTTTATCGGCATATTCTCTACACTTAATGAGAATGTGGCATCTTCCAAATTCTCATTCCTATCGTTTTTAATTGTTACTTGAATCATAAATATGTTGATTAATTAATGTGGCTACTCAATGAGTAAGATAGTCCAATAACCGTTCCCAATCAGACTCATCGCCTGACCCACATTCATCTTTGAAATGGGTGACACACCACAATCGGATGCGCCACTCTTTCAAAGGTGCGTTAATTACAAAAGAGACTGCTTTTGGGTAATCTCCATCGGGTTGTATTTTCTTAACAACTCGCATCTTAATCATTCGGATTAAGTATTTACGGATAAACTTGGGTAATTTCATTATTGAGTTATTTTCAGAAAATCAGGAGCAATACCATAGAGCGGTGTTTTTCCATCCCATTTATCAATAAACTGCTTATACAGGATTTCTTTAGTCAACCCTTTCGATGTAATAAGAGCCTGTTCCGTTTTCAATCGTTCCAATTCATTTTGTTTCTTCTGCTCTTCAATTTTCTGATCGAGAACAGATATATTGGTATTTACTTCATTGCGACTATCAATCTTATCACGAACAGCTCTTGAAAACTCCAACTGTGCAGAAAAAGTAAGTAATTGTAATCCTCGTTTATCAAACTCTTTATCTACTATTTGCTCCAGTCTCTTTTCAAAAACTAACGAACCACCATCCGCCATCAGGCTATCAGTCTTATGTTTTCGGCTTTCCTCCTTAATAAGGTCATAAATACGAGGTTCCAAGATATTATCTTCCAACGATTGCATAAAGCCATCCTTTCCTGATGGAGTATCGGCTTTATCAATATGCTTGTTGTCAAATACAATATCAATAGCCCTATTCTTCATCACCTTATAGGAATAAGTCGGACGTGCTGTAAACTCCGTATTGTCAGCAGCCTTTAATGTTACTGGCTCTGCGAATTCTCCACGTTGGTCAAACAAAGGAACTTGAAATAGCTCCGTACCCCATTCCCATGTAGATACTTTGCCCGAAACTACCTTAAAATCATCTTTCCCCTGTTTACCGTAATTCTCCATGAGCACACCGGCATAATTAGGAGCAACTCTTTCACACGATGCAAATAAAATAATGGCAATCAATGCCAAAAACAGACAATCAATCTTTCTTCTCATTTTTCAGTGCTTTTATTAATTTATATGTGACAAAAAATATCGTGAACAAGATTACACCCACACCTATCCACGCATTTACATGATTAAATATTCTATTTCCAACAAATAGACCGATGATGAACATCACAATTAGAGTTATGTAATTCTTCATAATAATACGCTTAATATTAATTGATTAATAAATTTCCCCCGTTCCAAGATTATTCGCTAATAAAAAAGGAACGGGGGATTTTCTTATTTTTGAAGTGTCAAATCAAAAAACAAGAAAATGAACAAATTTATTGAGATTACCGAAAACGGTAAACGCATCCTTATCAATCTAGGATGTGTTATTAAAATTGAGGACCATAGAAAACAGTGTATCCTACATTTCATTGATGGAACACCGCCATTAACAATCACTCTTGCTTATGAGAGTTTGAAGTCGATTCTTCAGGATCCCAATCATTCAATCTATGGGTAATTCGCTTAATGGGAATGCCAAAGAAAGTTATCACCTTGTAGCTTTCAAATACTTTCACGCAATCCCTGATAGGTTTCCCTCTTCCCCTATTGATGTCGCCTATCTCTCGAAAGGCGACATCTTTAATTTCAATTATTGCTTTCATATCTCTTTTTTATTGCATCCAACTTATCTGAAAATGCTTGTAAGGCATTCATTAATATCCGGAACATTCCGTATGTAAATAGAGCACTTACCGCACCGAGAACAAATGAAGCTGTTCTTTCTTCAAAATCACTCAACGTAAATGTTGTAATAAAAAAGTAACACGAAGAAACAATAGAAGCGAGTAACATAAGCACCGCCCCTAATATTATTCCAACTATTACAAACTGGAAAAACCTTGTCATAACTCTATATTCTTTAATTAAACATTGAAGCGATGGGCGGATTCGAACCGCCGACCTCTGCTTGTGGTGCTCTTCCGTTAAGCTAAGAGTATTTCTTGAGAGACTCGAACTCTCAACCATCCACCACACGCAGCGCTCTAACCTGCCTGAGCTACATCACCTTTATATACATAAAGCAAATACCTCGATTTGCCGACAAACGTCTAACTGATTTAGTTTTACAACGATACGGCTTGACCATTAACCACAGCATTATATCGTTGAGAAGCCCGCCTACGTCAGTAATCCCTTTCGGCATGTGTCGGCTTCCAAAACACCATTTTACCAATATGTCAAAGAACTCTTCTCTGTTGTTCCCAGTCTCCCTTCAAGGGCAGGCTCAAAGACCGGACTGGGTACCGGATAACCGGCGGTTTGGTTTGACTTTAGTGAGGGTTAGAGAATACTTTGGTTGTTCTTCAAAACTATATCCATTAAGTTTCTTTGCGATTCAATAAATTTCTTCAAATCATCACATTGGGAAACTTTCTCTCTATAAAATCCACGTTCTGATTCTAAATCTCGTTTGAGTTTTTCATTTTCACCTCTCAAAGAGCTGATCAACGCGTCTCGTTCTTCAATCACAGCTTCATATTTGTCTCGCTGTATTTCTAGTTCGGTTCTTTTATCCATTGTTGTATAATTTGATTAATCTCCGACGTAATGTGCACCGTAATGAGTACTATTTGGGTTGTAGTAAGCGGAAGCGGGTATATTAAGATTATTGTACCCCTCATGCCTTGTAGCTTTAGCCGCTTTACTCATTACCTCGTTTCTTTCTGATAAGAATTTATCCGTTCTTGCTTTCATGGCTTCCTGTGAGAAATTTTCTTGAAGTTTAGCAAGTCTCCAAGTAGCTTTCAGAACCTCTCCAAAAGTTTTTCCCTGCTTCTTGCCTGAATACTTATAGGTTCTATGAGCATTTCTCATTATTTCGGATAAATCAAATCTTTTCATGTCTGTCACATTTATAGAGTTTCACATTTGTTTTATCAATCAATTTTTGTATGTTTGTATGATTGATTGATTTATGATGCAAATGTAATCCAAATATGGATAATTTCAAATCCAAAAGCTTATTTTATTATCCATATTTGGATATATTAACTTTATAGTAAATTTTATGATTGATAGAATTAAAGAAGTTATAGCCTATTCGGGGCTATCTGATAGGGCATTTGCCCTCAAATGTGGTATTAAACAAAACACATTGAGTAGACAATTAGGAGGGGTAAGTGAGGTTAGTGCCTCAACTATTAATGCAATATTGGATAACTACCAAGAAATATCTGCTGAATGGCTGTTAAGAGGAAAAGGCTCCATGCTTCTTCAAAAAGAAGAAACAGAACCAGGAATGGAGAAATTGAAAAGTATAGTATATACCATAGCTAATCTACAAGATGAGATTAACGAAAAGACAGTACTTACCCAACGCCTTTTGGAAGAAAACCAAAAATTAAAGGGTGAACTGGCTATGTTGAAGAATGAAAGAAATATTGGATAATTTAAATTTATACACACTAATGAAAACATTATTATTTATCGTTGTATCAGCTACCATATTATTAAGTGGATGCAAATCTAAAGAAGAAAAAGCTAATGAATTAATTAAGGACGATATGTTTAAAGTCCTATATGATTTTGCTAGCTATGAACCTATTGAAACCAATATAGACAGTGCTTTTACATCTGTATATACAGATTCAATCATTACAAGACATGCCTATTTCATTAAAATAGCTATTGAAAAAGCAGATGAATATCTAGATGAAATGAAAGATGCACGAAAAACCATGGAGATTTGGAGTGATGGTTATTCTTCATATAGTAACTCTAGATATTATGAAGCTAAAAATAAATTCAATGAAAATCTGGAAAAAGCCAAAGCATGTACTAATATGGTTTCACTACATTCGGACAGTATAAAAGACAGAGCTAATTTTATAAAAAAAGAATTTTGTGGTTGGAAAGCAATACATAAATTTAGATGTAAAACTAAAGGAGGTAGCCCAGACATAGGAAATTATGAATATATATTTGATAAGGATTTCAAGGAAATTATTAATAAAGAAGATTTAGATGACAAAGATTACATTAAAATCAAAGAACTTATTAATGAAGTATTAGAAAGCAAAAAAGAAAGTGATGAAACTGATTCTAAAAGCAATAATGAAATATAAGTTTAGAACTGTTGAAGCATGAACGAAATATAGGATAGAACCAATCAATAAAACAGATACGACATGAAAATAATTACATTTATCACTTTTGCCATTGTACCAATGGCACTATTTGCACAAGCTCCTGCACCGTCCTCATCATTCGATGGTTTCGGTTCAGTACTTATGGTATTACTTATCTGTGCTATAATCTTTATCGTTTGCAGGGAACTACTCTGTTGGTACTACAAGATAAATAAGATGGTGTCTAATCAGGAGGAAATAATTCGCCTTCTTAAAAAAATGGCAGGAGAAGAAAGTAATAGCAACAACTAGTTAGATATTAGCACGTATCACATATGGAACTTAAAGAATTCATAAAAGATACAGTTACTCAAATAGCAGATGCAGTAACTGAATTAAATGGCGGAGCTTCCAAATATCCACTAACCATTAATCCTATTGGTGATATAGGGAAACAGGATTCAAATTACATAGAGATAGCGTCAAAACATTGTTATATCACAAATATTGAATTTAATCTGTCATTGACAACATCTGACAATAAAGGAAACAATACAAAAGTTGGTGTGTTTGCAAGCATTATAGGAGTAGGTGTATCTTCTAATGAAGATGCACAAAATGAATCTGTAAGCAGAATAAAGTTCTCCTTACCCATGCTTTTACCAAACAAGGAAGTTTAAAATTATTAAGGCAATTTTCCTTCTTTGATATATTTATATGTATAATCAGCCACATTAATGAAAGAACTGGTTCCATTCACTTTTGTGACATAACCAATGCAGCGTTCTCTTAAAGCTTGATCTTTTTTAAGTTCTCTACGAACTTTACGCACTCTCATCCATTTTTGGATGCTTCTAAAAAACATTTTCATAAACGCACTATTTTAGTTTGACAATGCGCAAATATAATATTTAAAGTAATATAAAATATGAAATATAGAAATCTTGATAGTACATAAAACATCAAATGGTCGAATTATGGTCGAACCATAAAAAAAAGCAGGACTATATAATTGATATACAGAATATACAACTAGATTTCCAAAAATGTGTCTAGTTTAGTTTTTGTGTTGATAGCTCCCTCGTCGGCGGACGAACAAGGGAGCTATTTTTATATATTACAAGAATAATATTGCACAAAATATACATATTTTCCATAACTTTGCAGCGACAAAATATCACACAAATGGAATATGCTGTAGAAGAGTTGAAAAGTGCACTAATCGAGAAATGCGAAAGTGAAGGAATCTTGTATGCAATGGTTGCGGTAGACCGGCGTACGAAAGAGATAATTCTTCCGGATACTTTACAAGGAGCGTTGCAACATCCCGAATACTTTGTATGTACTTGCAGGAAAGTGAAAGAGACTTATATAGTAGAGGAGATTACGAAAGTGTAATTCTCCTCTAGTCTTTTTAGTTTTCGTATGTATCCGGTTTATGATAGTACAAGAAGAAAAATCTAATTGAAGTCTTTTTTATTCAAGTCGTCAATATACAAGGCTGCCCCTTTATCCATAAAAAGTTCTACATTCCGTGCGTGATGGGCAATGTAAGCTGCCGGCCCCGTATCTCCCGAATTGCATATTTCCTCTACTATGTCCGCTTTGCCTTTCCCCGTTATCAGGAAAATGACATGGCGGGCATTCAGAATCGGATAGCCGGTCATTGCAATACGCTTCTGTCCGTTGCGGGGATGGCTGCTGACTACATAAATGGAACTGGAAGTCAGCAGGTCTTCCTGTCCGGGGAAAATGGAAGAAGTATGCCCGTCGTCTCCCGCGCCCAACAAGATAATGTCAAACTCAGGCCAGCCTTGTTTGAGCGGTACCTGCTGCCTGACTAATTCTGAATAACGAAGAGCTTCCTTCACTGGTTTCGCTTCGCCGCGAATACGGAAGACGTTCTCATAGGGAATGGGAGTCAGTCCTAAAAGTAGATTGCGCATCATCCCATAATTACTGTCCGAGTCATCGGGCGGCACACAACGTTCGTCCACCCAATAGATATGCATACGGTGCCAGGGAGTGATATCCATATACTCGTTCGCCCATAGATCAAACATCAGAGCAGGGGTGTTGCCACCACTCACCGCTATATTGAACACCTTACCCGGTTCTTCTTTCATAATTTCCACCAAGCGGAGTATCAGCTCACGCGACGTCTCTATGGACGAGGGAAAAACTTCTAATTTCATAATTCACAATATTGATCTGTGTTCGTCAAATTCTTACAGGGATTTGTCCAGTCGGCCCCATGTTCGTGCATCATGGCTTCACTTTCCAAAGGCCCCCACGTACCTGCAGGGTAGCCGTAAAGAGGTGCGTCAGGATTTTCTTTCCAATAACGGAGTACCGGATCGAAGAAATTCCATGAAGCTTCCACTGCGTCACTTCGAGTAAATAAGGTCGGATCACCTTGGATACAGTCGTCTATCAGGCGCGCATAAGCGTCACCGCTAGGTACACCACCCAACTGGGCATAACTGAAATCCATCGTCACCTGGCGGACTTCAAAACCTGCGCCGGGAACTTTCATACCAATCTTGAGCACTATTCCTTCGTTTGGCTGCAAACGAAGAATCAATTTATTCGCCCGTGGACAGTTGCCACCGGCACAATGGAACATCTGATGAGGTGTTTCACGGAAATGAACTACAATTTCCGTCACCTTTGTCGGCATCTGCTTACCTGTGCGGATATAGAACGGAACGCCACTCCAACGCCAGTTGCTGATACCCAGTTTCATGGCAATATAAGTTTCCGTGCGCGAATCGGGAGATACGCCTTTTTCTTCACGGTAACCTTTCTTATTGGCGGAAGCCGTATATTGTCCGCGAACGATATGTTCGTTCAAGTCGACTTCATTCAACGGGGTCAGAGATTCGTAGACTTTCACGACTTCGTTACGGAAGTTGTCCGCATTGAAGACAGCAGGCGGTTCCATAGCCGTGAGGGCTACAAGTTGGATAAGATGATTCTGCACCATATCACGCAGGGCACCTGCCGTTTCGTAGAAGCCACCGCGCTGTTCGATGCCGAGATTCTCGACTGCCGTGATTTCTACGTAGTCGATATAATTCCTGTTCCAAAGGGGTTCGAAGATACCGTTGGCAAAGCGGAAAGCGAGTACGTTCTGGGCAGTCTCTTTACCGAGGAAATGATCGATACGGTAAATCTGCTGTTCGTTGAAAACAGAAGCATAGATTTTATTCAGTTCGCGTGCCGATTCGAGGTCGTAACCGAAAGGCTTCTCTACGATGATACGTGAATGGGGAGTATTGAGTCCGGCTGCTTTCAGATGCAAGGGTACTACACCGTAAAGTGACGGCGGAGTGGCGAGATAGAACAGCAGGTTGTCGGGGTCTACCTCATTCGTCAACTCCACCAGTCGTTGGCGGAGTGTCGGGTAACCTTCTTCTTTTGCCGGATCCATCGGCAAGTAATACAGATGGGAAATAAAGGCATCCATCAGCGCCGCATCCTGCTCTTCGGACTTTACGAATGTCTGAAGTTCACCTAATATATAGGAACGGTAGTCCTCGTCAGAATAGATTGTACGTCCGATACCCAATATGCTATAATCTCCGGTCAACCGTTTTTCACGGAAGAGAGAGTAAAGGGCAGGCATCAGCTTACGCTTGGTAAGGTCGCCGGACGCACCGAAAATAATCATTGCAAATTTATCCATTGTCGCTTTTTTATCTCTTACTTATAAAACAATCTTATTACTTCACCATATACTGTCAAACGTTGTATGTGCCCGATTTCGTATCGCCACCGTGTCCTGTCCAGTTTTCATGGAAGAACTGTCCGCGCAGTTCGTCCTTACGTTCGAACGTGTGCGCGCCGAAGTAGTCACGCTGTGCCTGCACAAGGTTGGCGGGCAAATCGGCGGAAGTGAGCGAATAGAAATAATTCAAGGCAGAAGAGAAAGCGGGAACAGGAAGCTCTTCTTTCATAGCTTCGGCCACGAGGCTCTTCCAACCGGGGAGCAACGTTTTCATTTCTTCTTTGAAATAAGGAGCCAACAACAAGTGTTCAGGCTTGTCGGTGGCTTCGAAGGCAGCCGCAATGTCATTCAGGAATATACTGCGGATGATGCATCCACCACGCCACATACGGGCAATGGAAGCCAGGTCGAGATGCCAGTCGAAAGCATCGGAAGCGCGTTGCAACACGGCGAATCCCTGGGCATAGGAGACGAGTTTGGAAGCATAAAGGGCAGAGAAAATATCCTTGACGAGTTCCACCTTATTATATATAGGTTGTGTATGTTGGCACTGGAATTGTCTGGAAGCCAGGCGGCGCAAATCTTTCTGGGCGGAGAGACTGCGTTCGAACACGGCCGTAGCAATCAGTCCTAGCGGCATGCCCAGTTCCATGGCATTGATGACCGACCATTTGCCTGTCCCTTTCTGTCCGGCAGCATCCAGTATCTTGTCTATGAGATAACCACCGGCTTTGTCTTTATGACGCAAGATGTTGGCGGTGATTTCGATAAGGTAACTGCGAAGTTTGCCTTCGTTCCAACGGGCGAAAACATCCGCCATTTCCTCGTTGTTCAAATCGAGCAGTTTCTTCATCACCCAATAGGCTTCGGCAATCAACTGCATATCGCCATATTCGATACCGTTGTGAATCATCTTCACGAAGTGACCGGAACCTGCCGGCCCCACCCATTGACAGCAAGGAGTACCGTCCGGCGCTTTCGCCGCAATGCTCTGAAGAATCGGTTTCACTTCCGGCCATGCTTTTTCCGAACCGCCGGGCATGATGGAAGCACCGTTCAAAGCGCCTTCTTCACCACCGGACACACCGCTGCCGACAAAAAGGAAACCTTTCGACTCGGCAAGCTTGACACGGCGGTTGGTATCTTCGTAATTGGAATTACCACCGTCGATAAGAATATCTCCGGGTGAAAGTAACGGAAAAAGCTGATCCATCAGTTCGTCTACCGGACTTCCGGCACGAACCATCATCATTATTTTCCGAGGGGTAGCTATTGAATCTACAAAAGCTTTTATATCTGTGAATCCTTCGATATTTTTACCTTTTGCACGGCCATTCATAAAGCGGTCTACTACTCCTTCTTCCACTCCGGGGACGGTACGGTTATAAACTGAGACATGCCATCCCTTACTTTCCATATTTAAAGCTAGATTCTCGCCCATCACGGCCAAGCCGATAAGTCCGATATCTGTTTTATTCTGATTTGCCATAACTTGTATATTTTGTAACAATGTTTATCATAGTAACAATTGAAATGAACATTTGTTCGTAATATTTAGATTAAAATATTATTTTTGCGGGCAACAAATAAAAGCAAGGATGAAGAAAATCAGAATCGGTTTATTGACCCGTATTGTTATCGCCATCATTCTAGGTATTGCCATCGGTACCTTTTTTCCGGCTCCGTTGGTACGGATATTCGTCACTTTCAACGGTATTTTCAGTGAGTTCCTCAATTTCTCCATTCCGTTGATTATTCTCGGACTGGTCACCGTGGCTATCGCTGACATTGGCAAAGGCGCGGGAAAGATGCTGCTCATCACTGCCCTGATTGCCTATTTTGCCACTTTGTTTTCGGGTTTCCTCTCCTATTTTACCGGAGTCACGGTATTTCCGTCGCTCATCGAACAGGGAGTCCCTCTCGAAGAAGTGAGCGAGGCGCAAGGGATTCTCCCCTACTTCACCGTATCCATTCCCCCGTTGATGAATGTGATGACAGCTCTGATTTTTGCTTTCACTTTGGGACTGGGGCTGGCTTCGCTCAACAGTGATGCTTTGAAGAACGTGGCACGGGATTTTCAGGAGATTATCGTCCGTATGATTAGTGCGGTGATTCTGCCTTTGCTCCCGCTTTATATCTTCGGTATTTTTCTGAATATGACACATTCGGGGCAAGTATATTCTATCCTGATGGTATTTATCAAAATCATCGGGGTAATCTTTCTTCTGCACATATTCCTGTTGGTCTTTCAGTATTCCATAGCCGCACTGTTTGTGCGCAGGAATCCGTTCAAACTGCTCGGCAGGATGCTGCCGGCTTATTTCACCGCATTGGGTACACAATCATCAGCCGCCACAATTCCCGTGACACTGGAACAGACGAAGAAAAACGGAGTATCGGCAGATATCGCAGGCTTCGTGATTCCGCTATGTGCCACAATTCATCTATCGGGCAGTACGCTGAAAATCGTAGCTTGCGCACTGGCGTTGATGATGATGCAGGGAATGCCGTTCGACTTCCCCCTTTTTGCCGGTTTTATCTTTATGTTGGGAATCACGATGGTGGCGGCACCGGGCGTTCCCGGCGGGGCTATCATGGCTGCTTTGGGAATCCTTCAATCCATGCTCGGCTTCGATGAATCGGCACAGGCTTTAATGATTGCGCTTTACATTGCGATGGATAGTTTCGGAACAGCCTGCAATGTCACCGGCGACGGAGCTATTGCGCTGATTATCGACAAAATGATGGGAAAAAACTGTGCTGAATAACTGTGCTGAAAAATAATTGGAAAGTGGTTTGCAAGGGTCATAGAAAATGACGACATTTGCACCCACATTTTCAATTATTAAATACATAGCGTATGAAAAAAGCCCTAATATCAGGCATCACCGGGCAGGATGGTTCTTATCTTGCCGAGTTTTTATTGCAAAAAGGTTATGAAGTACACGGCATTCTACGCCGTTCTTCTTCGTTCAATACAGGACGTATTGAACATTTGTATTTTGACGAGTGGGTGCGCGACATGAAACAGAAACGTACTATTAATCTGCATTATGGGGATATGACAGATTCTAGTTCGTTAATTCGTATCATTCAACAGGTGCAACCGGATGAAATCTACAATCTGGCGGCTCAAAGCCATGTGAAGGTTTCGTTCGACGTTCCTGAGTACACTGC
The DNA here is from genome assembly GCF_900130125.1 of Bacteroides congonensis. GTDB lineage: Bacteria > Bacteroidota > Bacteroidia > Bacteroidales > Bacteroidaceae > Bacteroides > Bacteroides congonensis. Next base: position 1,816,255 of record NZ_FQXY01000011.1, on the reverse strand, counting down.
CGAAGCAGATGCTGTAGGTACACTGCGTATGCTCGAAGCTGTACGTATCCTTGGACTGGAAAAGAAAACCCGCATCTATCAGGCTTCTACTTCCGAATTGTTCGGTAAGGTGCAGGAAGTTCCACAAAAAGAGACAACTCCGTTCTATCCCCGTTCTCCGTACGGGGTGGCCAAACAATATGGTTTCTGGATTACCAAGAATTATCGTGAAAGTTATGGTATGTTTGCCGTAAACGGTATCTTGTTCAATCATGAGAGCGAGCGCCGCGGCGAGACTTTCGTAACCCGTAAGATTTCTCTGGCTGCCGCACGTATCGCGCAGGGAGAACAGGACAAACTGTATCTGGGTAATCTGGATGCACGCCGTGACTGGGGATATGCCAAGGATTACGTGGAATGCATGTGGCTGATTCTGCAACATGACGTTCCCGAAGATTTCGTGATTGCTACGGGAGAAATGCACACGGTACGCGAATTCGCGACGCTGGCTTTCAAAGAAGCGGGAATCGAACTCCGTTGGGAAGGTGAAGGCGTGAACGAGAAGGGTATCGACGTAGTTACCGGAAAGACAATGGTAGAAGTTGACCCTAAATATTTCCGTCCGTCGGAAGTGGAACAATTATTGGGTGACCCGACTAAAGCAAAAACTTTGCTGGGATGGAATCCGTGCAAGACTTCATTCGAGGAACTGGTAAGTATCATGGTTCGCCACGATATGGAGAAGGTGAAACGCATGATAGCCAACAAACACTAAATGAATTTCATTTCACCACAGAGGACGCAGAGGACACGGAGGATTTTATTTTTTCCTCTGTGCCCTCCGTGTCCTCTGTGGTGAACTAATAAAAGATAAAATGGAAAAGAATGCAAAGATATACGTAGCAGGGCACCGCGGTCTTGTAGGGTCTGCTATCTGGAAAAATTTGCAGGATAAAGGATATACCAATCTGATAGGTCGCTCCCATAAAGAACTTGACCTACTGGACGGTGCGGCTGTCCGCAAGTTCTTTGATGAAGAACAGCCGGAATATGTATTCCTTGCAGCCGCTTTCGTAGGCGGTATCATGGCAAACAGTATCTACCGTGCCGACTTCATTTACAAGAACCTGCAAATTCAACAGAATGTGATTGGGGAAAGTTTCCGTCACAATGTGAAGAAACTACTCTTTCTAGGTAGTACGTGTATTTACCCGCGTGATGCTGAACAGCCCATGAAAGAAGATGTACTGCTCACTTCTCCGCTGGAATACACGAACGAACCATATGCCATTTCCAAAATTGCCGGATTAAAGATGTGCGAGAGTTTCAACTTGCAATATGGTACTAACTATATCGCTGTGATGCCGACCAATCTTTACGGCCCGAATGATAATTTCGATTTGGAACGCAGTCATGTATTGCCTGCCATGATTCGCAAGATTCACCTGGCACATTGTCTGAAAGAAGGAAATTGGGAAGCTGTACGCAAGGATATAAACCTGCGTCCGGTAGAAGGCGTCAATGGTGACAGCCCGAAGGAAGAGATTCTGGCTATTCTGAAAAAATATGGTATCAGCGATACTGAAGTGACTCTTTGGGGCACAGGTACTCCGCTGCGTGAATTCCTTTGGAGTGAAGAAATGGCAGACGCCAGTGTATTCGTCATGGAGCACGTCGATTTCAAAGATACCTACAAGGAAGGCGACAAGGATATCCGCAACTGCCATATCAACATCGGAACAGGTAAGGAAATCACTATCCGTCAGCTTGCCGAACATATCGTGGAAACCGTAGGCTACCAAGGCAAACTGACTTTCGACAGCAGCAAACCGGACGGTACTATGCGGAAGTTGACCGACCCTTCAAAGCTACACGCTCTCGGATGGCATCACAAAATCGAAATCGAGGAAGGCGTACAGAGAATGTACGAATGGTACTTGAAATAAGAGAAGCCGAACAATCTATTAATATGCTATCAGCATTATTATTTTTGCTGATAGCATAATTTGATATCATTATAGCATAATTGTTTTTCATTATAGCATATCTATTTTTCATTATAGCATATCCGATTATCATTATAGCATATCAGAACCGGCTCATAGTATGAGCTTAGATTTACCCCCTCTCCCACTCCTTTTCCAAAAATTCTTCACTCATAATTCTTCATTCTTAATTTAATTGCTATATTTGCACAATTTAATACCAAATGTGCAAAAAACAATGGAACAGAGTTTTATAGCTTACATTGAGAATAGTATCAAAAACAATTGGGACTTGGATGCCCTGACAGATTATAAGGGAGCCACCCTTCAGTATAAAGACGTAGCCCGCAAAATCGAAAAACTCCATATCATTTTTGAAGAAAGTGGAATCCGCAAGGGAGACAAGATTGCCGTCTGTGGAAGAAACAGTTCGCATTGGGGAGTCACTTTCCTCGCTACGCTGACGTATGGGGCAGTTATCGTCCCCATTCTTCACGAGTTTAAAGCGGACAATGTACACAACATCGTCAATCACTCCGAAGCTAAACTACTGCTTGTAGGAGATATGGTATGGGAAAACCTGAACGAATCGGCAATGCCGCTATTGGAAGGTATCCTGATGATGAACGACTTCACCCTGCTGGTATCACGCAGCGAACGCCTGACTTACGCCCGCGAACATCTGAATGAAATGTTCGGTAAGAAATATCCCAAGAATTTCCGCAAAGAACACGTCGCCTATCACAAAGACGAACCCGAAGAACTAGCCGTAATCAATTATACTTCCGGAACAACTAGTTATTCAAAAGGAGTAATGCTCCCCTACCGCAGTTTGTGGTCGAATACAAAATTCGCCTTTGAAGTGTTGGAGTTGGAAGCCGGAGACAAAATCGTATCCATGCTTCCTATGGCACATATGTACGGACTGGCATTCGAATTCCTTTATGAGTTTTCCGTAGGTTGCCACATCTACTTCCTTACCCGTATGCCGAGTCCGAAAATCATCTTTCAAGCATTCGAGGAAGTCAAGCCGAGCCTGATTGTGGCTGTCCCGCTCATCATCGAGAAAATTATAAAGAAGAGCGTACTTCCAAAGTTGGAAACTCCGGCCATGAAGATATTGTTGAAAGTACCTATCATCAATGACAAGATCAAAGCGACGGTGCGCGAGGAAATGATCAAAGCGTTCGGCGGCAACTTCAAAGCAGTGATTGTAGGGGGCGCGGCTTTCAATCAGGAAGTGGAACAATTCCTGAAAATGATTGATTTCCCTTATACCGTAGGATATGGAATGACAGAATGCGGCCCGATTATCTGCTACGAAGACTGGAGAAGATTCAAGCCGGGGTCTTGCGGAAAAGCCGTACCCCGTATGGATGTACGGGTTCTTTCTTCCGATCCGGAGAACATTGTAGGAGAAATCGTTTGCAAAGGTCCGAATGTGATGCTGGGATATTACAAGAATGAGGAAGCTACACAGGAAGTGATTGACAAGGACGGCTGGTTACATACAGGCGACCTGGCATTAATGGACGAGGAAGGCAATGTAACGATCAAGGGACGCAGCAAAAACCTGCTTCTCAGCGCAAGCGGACAGAACATCTATCCTGAAGAAATCGAAGACAAGCTGAACAATATGCCGTATGTAGCCGAAAGCATTATCGTTCAGCAGAACGAAAAGCTCGTCGGTCTCGTTTATCCTGACTTTGATGATGCTTTCGCCCACGGCCTGAAGAATGAAGACATCGAGCAGGTAATGGAAGAGAACCGGGTAACACTGAATACAATGCTGCCGGCATACAGCCAGGTTTCAAAAATGAAAATTTATCCCGAAGAGTTTGAGAAGACGCCGAAGAAGAGTATCAAGCGGTATTTATATCAGGAAGCGAAAGGGTAAGGCAACTGAGCCGTAGAGGATATGACTTGAACCGAAGAAAAAAGATATAGAATGAAGATAAAGAAAACAATAATCACGGCAGCTATCCTGATGGCTGCCGTTTGTTTGCCGGCACAGAATAAAAGTGGCGGCATTAATATTTCCATCTGGAAGGATATTTGCACGCAGCCGCATGACAGCACACAGATAACTTATGTGAATATCGGCCTGCTGTCTACCATGAACCGCCTGAATGGAGTGGGAATCAACGCGTTGGGAAGCGTAGTCCACGGTGACATGAACGGGATTCAGATTACAGGACTGGCAAACTTGGCAGGCGGGACGATGCGGGGTGTCCAAATAGCAGGTGTCAGTAATATCAGCGGAGACAATACCGTAGGATTCTCCACTGCCGGACTGGTTAACATAACCGGTGACGGTACACAAGGAGTAACCATAGCCGGACTTACCGGTATCGGCGGAGACAATACTTCGGGAGTAATGATAAGTGGATTTATGAATGTGACGGGAAACATGGCTTCAGGTGTCCATCTCTCCGGAGCAGCGAATATCACGGGACAGAGTTTCAATGGCATGATGACTTCCGGACTCCTGAACGTGGTCGGTGAAAATATGAATGGTTTGCAAATAGCCGGTATTGCCAATATTACAGCTACAAAGTTGAATGGTCTACAGATAGCATTGTGCAATTACGCTACAAAAGTCCGTGGACTCCAGATCGGACTGGTCAATTATTACAGGGAAGATATGAAAGGACTACAACTGGGACTGGTCAACGCGAATCCTGACACAAGAATACAAATGATGGTATATGGTGGCAATGCTACTCCCGCCAATATAGGCGTACGCTTCAAGAACCAATTATTCTATACGATTTTGGGAGTGGGTTCCATGTACCAGGGATTGAATGACAAATTTTCTATCAGTGCGTCCTACCGTGCTGGTCTGTCCCTTCCTGTTTATAAAGGTCTCTCAATTAGCGGTGACCTTGGATATCAGCATATCGAAGCCTGTGATAACAAAGACGAAGTAATCCCAAGACGTCTGTATGCATTACAGGTACGCGCCAATCTGGAATATCAGATTACCAAGAAATTCGGTATCTTCGCGACAGGTGGTTACGGACTAACCAGATTCTATAATAAATCAAGTAATTACGACAAGGGAGCGATTGTAGAAGCCGGTATTGTGCTTTTCTAAAAAAGGAACAAGGCATATCAATGCGATATAATAAGACAAGCCCTGCAAGAACTATGAAATAGATATTTCGTTCTTGCAGGGCTTTATTTATAATGTGCGAATGCTCTATCACACTTTTTCTTTAATCAGCCCCGTACGATAAGCCACAAGTAACTTTTTCAAATCCTGAATCTGCGTCACTAGTTCTTTTCCTTTATCAGTATCCTTCACCATCATCCGCTGGGAGTTAAACTCCAAAACGAAATTAGTTGATTTAATATCCAACCCTTCTTCAATGGCTTTCTGACGAGACTGGAACGGTTCATGCTGTACAAGTTGCATACCATGAGAATGATAAACAAGCGTATACCCTGCAATACCGGTTTCCGGCTGATAAGCTTTGGAGAATCCGCCGTCGATAACAAAAAGTTTGCCGTTCGCTTTCATCGGCTGTTCCCCCTGAATGGTTTTCACAGGCACATGACCATTGATAATATGCGAATGAGGGCCTGAAGCGCCAAATTCAGCCAGTATTTGGTCGCAAATGTCTTCCCGGTTACGCAATGTATAATAGTATCCTTTCTTCTCCTTATGCAGTTCTTTGTCTTCTACAAAATAACGTTCGAAAGTAGCCATCTTATCCTTGTCAAACAAAGGAGCTTCCGACCCGCACCACATATACCAGATATAATCCATAGCGAATTCCTTATCTTCTTCTCCTTCTTCGTCAAAGTAAGCGGTACGAATCAACTGATCGGCTTTATCCAGTAATTTACGTCCCCAGTACTCCTTACCCCGTATTTTGACATGCTTGAAGCTACCATCCTCGTTCAAAGGCACGGAAGCATGATAAAGCAGATTGGAATTGGAAACCAAATACATCCCGCCGTAGGTAAACAGGCAGCGCATATGCTTCTTCAGTTTCTCGCTATTCATAAACGAATAATGAATCTTATCCACCAATTCACGCTCTTCATCCGTCAGACGGTAAGGGTCGGCAGGGTCGATGGTCGGGAAGTTCGTATCACGAAGGGCATATTCCTTACCTTCATAGACAAAGACGCCACGCTCAAAGTCAATCTTCTCGAGCAGTTTGCGATTTGCCATCCCGAATTCAGGACGACGGTCGATAATCTCAGCTTCCAGTTTAAACTGGATAATAGTGATCGCTTTATGCATCTGCGTTATCAAGCGCAAAGTCTTCTCATTGTAGTGGGCATCGGCAAAATTCATCTTCGGCATGAAGATAGAGCAGGGATCATCGGCATAAGTATCCATGGCGAAGGTTGCCAATGGAAGCAGGTTGATTCCGTAACCGTCTTCAAGTGTACCCAAGTTGCCATAGCGCATCGACATGCGGATAACGTTGGCAATGCAACTGTCGTTACCGGAAGCAGCGCCCATCCAAAGGATATCATGGTTGCCCCATTGAATATCAAAGTTGTGATAGTTGCACAAAGTATCCATAATAATGTGTGCGCCCGGCCCACGATCATAGATATCGCCTACAATATGGAGAGAGTCAATCGTCAGACGCTGAATCAGGTTGCACATGGCAATGATGAAATCATCCGCACGCTTTGTAGTAATAATCGTGCTGATAATCACATTGATATAGGCATGCTTATTCGGCTCAATGGAAGATTCGTGCAATAACTCCTGTATAATATAAGAGAATTCAGCCGGCAGCGACTTACGGACTTTGGAGCGGGTGTACTTGGACGATACATTCTGGCAGACTTTCACCAGTTGGTTCAGAGTAATCAGATACCAGTCGTCCAAATCCTTTTCACGCGTTTTCACCAGTTGGAGTTTTTCTTCGGGATAGTAAATCAAGGTGCAGATTTCTTTCTTCTCGGCCTCACGGAGAGTATTACCGAATATTTCATTCACTTTACGTTTCACCGCACCCGATGCATTTTTCAGCACATGTTGAAAGGCTTCGTATTCACCATGTATATCTGTCAAGAAATGCTCCGTCCCCTTGGGTAGATTCAAGATAGCCTCCAGATTTATTATTTCCGTACTTGCATCGGCAATCGTAGGAAAACTTCGGGAAAGCAGTTGCAGATAGCGAAGGTCGCTCACAATGCTTTCAGGAGTTATATTACTTTGAGCAGTCATTTTATTATATTACAATTTACTAATTACCAATTATTTTGCTTCCTATGTTCTTTGTTTGGAATCATGCGATTCAATTATTCGTGATAAATATAGTACTTTTTATTCACAAGTCCATTATTTCTCAATTTTTAATTCTCAATTTTCAATTTAACAAGAACATCAACAGCACCTGCGCGATAATCACCCGCAGGAACATACACAGCGGATACACTGTCGCATAAGCTACGGACGGGTTGTCACCGGGAATTGTATCGTTTACGTAATTCAACGCCATCGGATTCGCCATACTTCCGCATAACATACCGGATACCGTTCCGAAATCTATCTTCATCATCTTGAAGGCTATAAAGCCAACCAAGACTGTCGGGACAATTGTCAATCCGGCTCCCAAAGCAATCCATAACAGACCTTCCGGACGGAAGACAGTATCGAAGAAATGCGCTCCGGCATCCAGTCCCAAACAGGCAAGATACATCGAAAGTCCCAATGCACGCAGCATCAGATTCGCGCTACGGGTAGTATAGGTAATCATATGTATTCGAGGCCCGAATGTACCCAAAAGGATACCGACGATAATCGGGCCACCCGCCAGTCCCAACTTCACAGGAGTACTGACACCCGGAATGGAAAAAGGAATGGCACCCAACGCCAATCCCAACACAATGCCTATAAATATAACCACCAGATTAGGTTCTTTCAGGCTTTTGACCGCATTACCCAATACTTTCTCCACATTTTGGATAGCCGCTTTCTCTCCCACTACCGTCAACCGGTCGCCCAACTGAAGTATCAATTCCGGAGTGGCAAGCAGTTGTACGCCCGAGCGGTAGACACGGCTGATATTAATCCCATAATGATTTCTCAACCGGAGTGCACCCAGCTTCTTTCCGTTCAGTTCAGGACGGGTCACGACAATGCGCTGAGAAACCAAATCGCTGTCAATCGCATTCCAGTCAATGTCCTCTTTGTTCCAATCCGTATTTTCCTGTTCGCCGAAAAGCACGGTCAAAGCCAAGGCATTTTTTTCCGCAGTTATCACCAGTAGGCGGTCTCCTTCTTTCAAAACCTTATCGGAAGTCGGGATGCTGACGTGCCCGTCCCGCCACAAACGGGAAATGACAAACTTCGGGTAGCTCATATGAGCTATATCCTTGATGCTCTTATTGAAAATAGCAGGATTGTGTACTTGAAACGCTGCAATATAAGTTTTGTTCGCGTCGTCTTTCTCTTTTATTTCCAAATCTTCCTTGCGAACCAGTACTCTACGAATTAATAAAACGGCAAGAATAACGCCGACTACCCCCATCGGATAGGCTACCGCGCACCCTAAAGCGGGTGTGTTGCTCTCCATTCCCATCTGCTTCAAAGTCTGCTGTGCAGCTCCCAGCGCCGGAGTATTCGTGGTTGCCCCACAAAGGATACCAACCATATCAGGAAGTGAAACACCTGTGGCAAGGCTCGCCACCACCGTCAACAATGTTCCTAGAAATACGACTCCCAGTGCCAGCATATTCAGCGTCACTCCTCCTTTACGGAAAGAACTGAAGAAACCGGGGCCCACTTGCAGCCCGAGAGAATAAACAAATATGACAAGACCGAAACTCTCCGCGTAATTCAACATCTGCGGATCTACCGAAAGTCCGAAATGCCCGGCAAGAATGCCCGCAAAAAAAACAAAAGTGACTCCCAGGGAAACTCCCCAGAAATGCACCCTTCCCAAGCCCAAACCTATCGCCGAAATCAGCGAAAGCACCACAACAGCCTGTAAGGCAGAATGTTCGAGAAATAGACTATATAACCACTCCATGTATATTCAAACTAATAGGGCGCAAAGATAAAAACTATTTAGTCCCGTTCAAAACTTTTAAGCTTTCATTTCGCGCCCCATGTATGGTCTGATTCTTGTATCCTGAAATCTTATTGGCAACCCTTTTACCGCCTTACCTATTATTTTGTTTTTAATACTTGTGATATTCCTGTCTTAACCGTATTATCCTTTCTCTTTTTACCCGCATATTGACATCCGCCAACTTTTCACCTGTTGCTTGTCGCTCTTATCTTTTATCTTTTTCCCTGATATTCCACAAAGTTATCCCGTCCGTCCAGATAACCGCTCAACCTGTTGCCACCGATATATACATCATCCAGATATGAAACATCATTCGGGCCATAAGCCATGCGGATAGAAGTCTGTGCGTAATTCTCCCAACTCCAACGGAAATTATATTCAAACTGTTCCACAGCACCGTTAGGATATTCCACCCGTATATAGTCAATTCCGGTACGGTCCAAGAAAAAATCAAGTTCCTGACGGCAATAATTACCGTCCATATCCCGATAGAAACTTACCCATGTGCGGCTGCACAAATCAGCAGAACGATTGTAATACCCTGCGCCATTATTATCGCTATCATAAAAACTGTCAATTTCCACTTCGCAAGAAGTAAAGCTTACCATCAATACAGCCATCAAAGCCAAGCCTAAGTATTTGAATGTGTTCGTTTTCATATTCCTTTATTTTTAATGGTTCATTTATTATTATTTATCATTTATCTTTCGATATGACAAAAGTATAGAATGAATTTTCCTCCTGAAACTGAAAATTCCTACTTGTCAGGAGGAAATCCCCTAAAGCTTCCGAGCCTGACGGAGTCTATTTCAAAGAATTCTTGTATCTTTGCCCGTCACTAAAAAACACAAGAAAATCATCTGTCACATGAAGGCTATCAAATCCCATATCACTCAATTACTAAAATCTCTCAACGAGGGAGTATTTGAAAAAGAACATACCATCGCGCTCTCCCTGCTATCTGCCATGGCGGGTGAAAGTATCTTCCTACTAGGCCCTCCGGGGGTAGCCAAGAGTCTGGTAGCCCGCAGACTCAAACTTGCTTTCAAGGATGCGGATGCTTTCGAGTATCTGATGTCCCGTTTCAGTACGCCGGACGAAATATTCGGCCCTGTATCCATATCCAAGTTAAAAGATGAGGACACATACGAACGAATCACCAAAGGATATCTGCCCACAGCCGCCATTGTTTTTCTGGATGAAATATGGAAGGCAGGCCCCGCCATTCAGAACTCACTCCTGACGGTTATCAATGAAAAGATATACCGAAACGGACAGTTCACAGTGCGTGTTCCTCTGAAAGCCCTGCTCGCCGCTTCCAACGAGTTACCCGCCAAAGGTGAAGGATTGGAAGCGTTGTATGACCGTTTCCTGATCCGCCAGTTCGTAGGATGCATCGAACAGGAATACGCTTTCGACCAGATGATTTCCTCCACCAAAGAGATTGAGCCCGAAATTCCCGGAAAACTTCAGATAGACGATGAGTTATACTCTAAAATACAAGCTGAAAGTGAGAAGGTAGGAATCCACTATACAATCTTCGAACTGATTCACAATATCAAACGGGAAATTGAGCAGTACAATGCAGGACGTGATGAGAACACCCCGCCTATTTACATATCCGACCGTCGCTGGAAGAAAATTGTGAGTCTGCTCCGCACTTCCGCCTGTCTGAATGAGTCTCCGGGAATCCATTTCTCGGATTGTCTCTTAATGACCGCCTGCCTGTGGGACGAAGTATCCCAACTGCCCATTGTTGAAGAAATGGTGGAACAATCCATAGCACGAGGTATCAACGCCTATCTGCTGGGTGAAAAAAGACTGGAACAGAAACTGGATACCCTCAAAGAAAACATGAAATCCGAACATAGCCTGCGGGAAATCAGCGATCCGGGTATTCAGGTAGTAGATGCATTCTATCATCGTATCGAAGGGTATCATATCGCCGGAAACCTGCTTATATTCGCTTCAGACTATCAGTCTCTCAAAAAAGACAGCAACCGTTTATTCTATATCCAGCAAGATAAATTCCGTCCTGTCAACAAAATCCTGAAAGCCTATGACTTTGTGAAAAACAGGAACATCGCGCAAAAGAACATCTATTCTCTCCGAAAAGGAAAACGGTCTGTCTTTGTCAACAACCAGGAGTATCCGCTATTATGCTACGACAATTGCGATCCGCTACCGGTACAACAGGATGAAAGTACCCCGTTTGAATTTACCCTGCAAGAAGTCATCGACCTGCTCCAACAAATGGAAACAGAATACAAGACGATTTCAGAACGGGAAACCGCATACACCAAAGAACATCTTTTCCTGAGTCCATCACAGAAAAGCAAGATAAGACGAATCTTAGGAGAAACCGCGCATATCATCGAAAACTACCGGAACGAGCTTCGCATCATCGCCCATGCCCATGAACAAGAGAACAGAGAGTATTAGGCTCAAACACCTGCAAGACATTTATTACGAGAAATTGCAGGGAATAGCCTACGATGTGTACGACGAACAGCTACACAACCTGATTATCCGCCCCGAAGAACTGGACACGGATATTCATCTGTATTTTCGTCATACATTGCCTTCTTTGCAGGACTTCTACTCCCGCTATGCATCCCAATGGGAATATTTTCACGAAATGGATGAAGCGTCCGACACCAGATTTCTCCAATTCCTGAAAAACAGCGCTTATCCTTTTTCCATGAAATACCATCTGGTAGACCTGAACGTCAAGTATTATCTCCAGCGTTTCGCCGCAATCAGTCCGCGCACCAAAGAATGGAAAGCTCTGCGCGCCCTCTTTTTCGAGAAATGGAATACGTTACTCTCGAACAACGAGTTCAACTACCAAATGGAACATATCGAACAGCTCTGTGACGATTTCTACCGCCGTCAACTGTCACTATCCAGGAATCTCCCCGTTCGTGGCGGTTCACGTCTCGTCTGGCTACTTCGTAACCATAAACAGATAGCGGAGCAAATACTGGAATATGAAGAAACAATCAAACGGAATCCGGTAATCCGCGAATTGGTAGAGATATTGGGAAAGAAACACCAAAGCAGCCGGAAACGTTTCAAGATGACTGCGGGAATCCATCGGGAACAAATCGTATCCCATGCCACACGTAGTGATATAACAGGTATTTGTGAAGGAAACGACTTGAACAGCCTTCTCCCTCTCGAGTACTGCTATCTGGCCGAAAAAAGCCTGCAACCCGTCTTCTTCGAACGTTTCATAGAAAAGCGGCTCCAGGTAATCGACTATCAATCGCACGAAAAACAACCCGTCAACGACAAGAAAACAGCAGGAAACGAAGTTTCCGAAGAAGCCGAAGGCCCTTTTATCGTCTGCCTGGATACTTCCGGCTCTATGGCAGGAGAGCGGGAAAGAATCGCAAAGTCAACCCTGCTCGCCATCGCCGAACTGACGGAAGTACAGCACCGGAAATGCTACATCATCCTTTTCTCCGACGATATTGAATGTATCGAAATCACCGATTTAGGAAGCAGCTTCGACCGTCTGGTTGATTTCCTCAGCCAGTCTTTTCATGGTGGCACGGATATGGAACCCGTTATCACCCATGCTTTGCGGAAAATCAATGAAGAAGGATACATGGAAGCAGACATTATTACCGTATCCGACTTCGAAATGCGTCCCGTCGATAATATGTTGGCCAAAAGCATAGAACGGGCGAAAGCAAAAGAGACAAAGATGTACGCCATTTCCTTAGGTGGCAAAAGCGCCGAAAACAGTTATCTGAAATTATGTGATAAATATTGGGAATATAGTGTTCAAACCGCCGAAAAACTTAATAAAAATAGAATTGAAGAATCAAATATTTAATCAATGTTATAAAACATCTGTCTTTTCTTGTTTTATTTGCTAATTTCACAGAAGTCCGTATATTTGCAATGTGTTTTTCATAGTATTAGATTTAAGGTTAACAAAAGATTGGCTGTCTGGGATAGATAGCCTTTTTTTATGCTCTTTTTTCTGCCTTTTTTTATGTATTCAGATAGCGTCACTATCCCATCAATATAGTTACCCCATCCCGTCAGTATACCGTCACTATAACGAGCGGATAGCGTCAATATGTTTCACCCCCCTTCCCTGCTACTAAAATTCAAAAGCTCCGAAAAAAAATTTCTCCCGTTTAACATTTGAAACATAGCAGGTTATCTCATTTCTTCCAAAAACCGTAAAAAAATTCTTGCTAAAAGATTTGCATAGTCAAAAACTTCCCCCTATCTTTGCACCGCATTTGAGAGAGAATGCGGGTTCAAGGAAGTTTGGGTGAGTGGCTGAAACCACCAGTTTGCTAAACTGACGTACTCGTAAGGGTACCGGGGGTTCGAATCCCCCAGCTTCCGCAAAATCTCAAAATAAAAAAGAGCTAAGTTTTAGGACTTGGCTCTTTTTAAATCAATTAAAAATCGGTGGGTTCGTCTAACGGTTAGGACACATGCCTCTCACGCATGTAATACGAGTTCGATTCTCGTACCCACTACAAAATTGAAAGAGGGAGTGTAGTTCTAACTACACTCCCTCTTTTAATTTATATATCTCAAAGTAAGAATCTTTATCAATCCGCAACCGGACTCTGTCCTCCCGTTTCTGCCCTGCCAAGTTTACGAATAAGTTAAAATACAGTTGGCTGAAAGAAAGATTAGAGCGATTATACTCAATATCGAATGTCCAGGTTCTGCGGAAAGAGTCGAAATAGGCAAATGATTGCTCTCCACCTTTACACATGAAGACTTCCGGGAAAGCCGTAGGCGGATATGGCTGAAACAGGCTCGCCAGTTGGGCATAAACATAGTCGATCATCCATTCATCCCCCGACAAGGTCAATTCTCCTTTTAAACGGAGCTTGACGGCATAAGCAGTAGTCACATCCGATGAGGTATAGACAGGGATTTGACTTTCTTGCGGATAGTTACCATTCTTGTATCCAAGACTCATTGTTAGTCCGGACTTACCGATTCCATTAAATCCTTCAGCTTCCTTACCTGCCAATTGATTTTTCAGATTAACCATAAACGTCAACTTGCCGAGGGTAGGATCTCCCGGATATTGCGCTATCGTATCCAGTACATAGTCCTCGTCATTATAACTACGGGCAACCAATTCACCCTTTCCATCTTCCAGAGCCGGATCGCCATTCTCAACGTTCACGTTGCCTACCGGATAATAAATAGCATCATTATCCTTCGCGCAACCATATAAACAAAGCAGTAACACTGCTACTCCTATTATCTTATCCATTATCGTCTTACATCTTGATTTGAGAGGCAAATATACATCTTTTTTGTACCACACTTGATTTATGTCAACCGTTTTTAGTATTTTTGCACACATCAAGACAGAAAAGACATGGATACACTATTAAGAGAAACGGTAAATGCCGTTGTAAACTCCCGTTTCCCCGAGATGAGTATAGAAGGAAGACGACAGATAGAAAGCATACTGATTCGTGAAGAATTCCCTAAAGGAGCCATCGCGCTGAAGGAAGGAGAAGTAGCCCACGAAATCGTATTTGTCGGCAAAGGAATGCTCAGGCAGTACTACTATAAAAACGGGAAAGACGTTACCGAACATTTCTCCTATGAAGGATGTATCACCATGTGCATTGAAAGTTTCCTGAAACAAGTCCCTACACGACTGATAGTAGAAACACTGGAACCTAGTATAATCTATCTGTTCCCTCGGGACATGATACAAAAACTGGCGAGAGAAAACTGGGAAATCAATATGTTCTATCAGAAAATACTGGAATACTCCCTGATCGTATCACAGGTCAAAGCAGACTCGTGGCGTTTTGAGTCCGCCCGTGAGCGTTATAATCTCCTGCTCGAAACACATCCCGAAATCATCAAACGGGCTCCCTTGGCGTACATAGCCTCTTACCTGCTGATGACGCCCGAAACATTGAGCCGCGTACGTTCCGGGGTTCTATAAGACATTCTTCCCGACTGCGATAACGGAATTCCCCGTTATCGGCTTTTCCGGTATTCCTTGGGAGACATATTTGTATAATGCTTGAAATACTTCCCGAAAAAAGACTGGTTGGCAAAATTCAGCCGGTCGGCAATCTCCTGTATATTCATACTTGAAGAGTTCAGAAGCGCTTTCGCTTCCAGGATAACAAACTCATCAATCCACTCTCCCACCGTTTTCCCGCTGACCTCTTTCACCACACCCGACAAATGCTTGGGCGTCAGGCACAACTGATCCGCATAAAACTTCACACTACGTTCAAATTGGTAAGACTCGACCAACGATTCATAAAAACGCTCGAAGATATACTCTTTTCTGGTCTTGGTTTTAGGCGCAGCAGCTACAGGAGCATGATTATTAAAGATATTGCAAAGCTCGAAGAAAAAGCCCTGCATCAAACCCATTACAGCTTCCCTGCGGTATGTACCCTTTTTGTCCCTCAACCGCTTTCTCACAAACGTATGATATTCCTGAATCACTTCCTGCTCATGCGGAGTGAGACTGAAGCATGGATAATCCTTCAGATAGAAAAACAGCGAAAGCATATTCCCGACCTTAGGTAATGTCTCCAATACATTCTTCGACACAGCAAAGAATATACCTTTATAGTCCGGACTGAAATACCGGTGTTCGATAATCTGATTCGGCAACGCCACTACCATCACTCCCGGTGACAACTGAAACTCGCGCAAACTGATATTGAAAGCCCCTTCGCCCTGCAGGCAAAGCCCTATTGTCAGTACCTCCATTTTACTGGGGCCATTATACAAGGAAATAACGCTCTCCGTATCGAAGAGCGCTATATCATTATCAACAACATCAATGCTGTCGGAATCTATATGCTTTGAATGAACCACCGAAGAAATACCAATCTTCGGAACACTTTGAATATCCATACTCTCTCTTTTTTACGACAAATATATCAGCAATAAATCATATATACAAGTCAAGATAGGATATTACAGGACAAAAAGAACATTATTGGCTACTTATTGACCATGCCCGAACAAATATTCGGAATCACGTTTGGCAGCAGGCACTGTCCACTTCTCCGGAACGAACTTCCACTGGTTCAACGCTTTCGGATCCATCGTTCCCTTCTTCTCAATGTAATTCATCAGATAAAAACGAAGATCCTTATCAGTAGAAAAGACAATACGTTCTTTCAATTTCTCTTGAGGAATGCCCGACCCTTTTGTCAGTAATTCTCCACCGCCATTACCCCGATAAGAGTTCAACGCCACCTTATAAATCTTATCCAAATGGAAAGGAGAACCATCCGCCATACTGACAATCGTTATCTTCTCCCCTTTCGGCTTGGTGACATCCACCGTATAAATAATGCCCGAAGCCGAATCGAAGTTAAAGCTGAAATTCTGGAAAGAAGCCCTGTCCTCCGCACCTTCACGACGTTTCTCCTTGAACCAGAGCAGATGATCGTCCGGCGACTTCATCCGGTTAGTCCACATATAATAAGACATTTCCAGGAAATCCTTGATTTCTTTTCCCGACAATGTCATCACATACAACATATTCTCATATTTGTATAAGTTGAACATATCGCTCACGAATACATCTCCCTTCTTTATTTCCGCGTCGAATGAAAGCGGAGCGGCAAAGGAAATCTCAGCCCCTGTAATATCAAGCTGCAATGTATGTATCAAATCTATAAAAGCAGAAGGGCCGAAGAAAGAAGGATGCGTAGAAATATCCCCGGTAAACGTACCGATCTTCTTGGAAACAAACTTCTGCACGTCCTCATATTGCGGAGCAAAACGCTTCATAAAATCCTCGCTGACACCATACTCCTTCGTAGCCGTCAGCACTCCCTGAATATCCTTGCCCAAGACCTTGCCGTCTTTCATCCTGACAGTTACGTCCACATTCGACAAGACAACCCCGTTGCTTGCCGGATCAATAATCAGCACCGAATCTCCGGCCACATTCATCACCTTCTTACATTCACGGGCATGGTCGTGCCCCATCAATACCATATCAAATCCCGGCACATTCTTCGCTACATCCAGTGACGCATTCTCATTATATTTTCCCGACATCTTGAATGCTTCCTGTCCCGCATGGAACAGCCCGATGACCAAATCCGGATTTTCCTTTTCACGAATAATCTTCATCCACTTGCGAGCCGTCTCTTCCATATCATCAAAACGTAACCCCTTCCACAAATTTTCCGAGAGCCATGCCGGGATGGCAGGGGTAATCATTCCGAGAACAACGATTTTCACGCCGTCACGCTCCAACACCTTATAAGGCGGCAGATGCGTCTTTCCCGTAGATGTATCGATGATATTGGCACCCAGCACGGGGAAGTCACAAGTGCCGATCCAACGGTCGAACACGGCACGTCCCGTTTCCACGTCATGGTTGCCCATGTTGCCGGCATCATACTTCATATAATTCATCATTTCTGCACAAAGATGCGGAGACACAGTATCTATGTAATTATAATAATAAGCGGTAGGCTGTCCCTGCAAAATATCCCCGTTATCCAATAATATCAGGTTATCTTTATACTGCTCGCGCTCTTTCTGCACAAACGAATATATCCGTGCAAGACTGCCTTTCCATTCCTGACGGGTTATGAAATTGTAAGGATAATAGTTGCCGTGCACATCGCTTGTCTGTACAATCTTCAGCTTCACCACTTTTTCCTGCGCTGCCGCCGACAGCACCAGACATAGAAGCCACACATAAATTAATGTAATCCGTTTCATTCTTTTTCTATTTTTAGCGGATGCGAGAATACGAACCGGGCCCCACCGGTATAGTCGGGATCAATCCATATAGCACCCTTCCATTTATACACAATCAATTTGCAGATAGACAGTCCCAGACCTGTTCCCTGCGCATACTCATTCAGCTTCTCAAAACGCTCGAACACAAGCCCCTGCTTCTCCTTCGGGATACCGCATCCCGTGTCCGTCACCGAGAAAACAGCCATTTGCTTCGTCTCATCAATCGAAAAGTCCAACGTAATCGTTCCTTTTTTCGTAAACTTATTCGCATTTGAAAGCAAATTGATAATCACCTGCTGCATACGCTGTACATCCGTCTCCATGCGGTAAGTATCAATTTTTGTAGTAAACAGAAACTGATTATCCGACGACTGCTGCGAGAAACTGACGGAAGCCACCACTTGCCTGCACAATTGCACCACATCGCACTCCCCCCATGTCAAAGTCACCCGGTTGGCTTCCAGACGGGAAAGATCGAGAATATCATTAATCAGGCGCAGCAACAAGTCAGAATTCGTTTTGATAATCTGATAATAAGACTGCTGTTCCTCTTCCGTGCTGCCGCCCACAGCCAGCACATCCGAGAATCCGACAATCGAGTTCAACGGTGTCCGTATCTCATGGCTCATATTCGCAAGGAAAGCGCTCTTCAGTCGATTGGACTCTTCCGCCTTATCTTTCGCCACGCGCAAATCCTTCTCCGACTTCAACAGTTCATCCTTCAGACGCTTCGTACGGAAATAAAAGAAAAGAGAAATGAACAGTCCCAGCGTCAACACCACAAACAGCGCACAGGCAGACCATATCTGATACGTGTACTGCTGATAGAACGAAACCGGCTGATTGACAAGCTGCACATCAAAAGGTAAAACATCCGGATTCAACCCCCACTCTTTCATCTTCCGGCTGTCCAATACAGCCTTGCAACCGATAATCTCCAGATGCTTCTCCACATCCCCTATCCGGTTATCCGCCTGATTATCCAGACGGATGGATTCCATAGCCATTTCTCCACCCACTTTCCGGTAATCGGGCAGCACGCCGCCGATTGCCCAATATCCCAGGCTCACCGATGATGGTGTAAAAGTCGGGATGGTAGGAGTCGCTTCCATCATCGCATATGTAGCATTCCGCATGAAATACCCCTCGTTCATATCCACCCGCCAGGTTCCCACCATAATCACTGTATTTTCCGGCAGATTTCTCAATTCCTCGACAATCGTGTAGATTGTATGTCTCCGTCCGTCCATCAGAATCAGGTCAAGGTCAGGAAATTTCTCCATCTCCTTTCGCATCAACGCCTGCATCGTCACTCCACCATAGGTATTGTCCGAAATGAAAGCTATGTGCTCCGTCTTCGGATAAAAAGCCTGAATCATGCGGATATTATCCTCAATATTATAACGGTTGATAAAGCCCGACTTCAGTTCAGGAATATTCAGATGGTCGTCAAATATATCGACCGATTCGGGCATCCAGCTATCGAGATGCTCCATCGTATCTTTCGGCAGAATCACCACATTGCTACTGACCAGACTGCATATCACCGGCACTTTGACCTGCATCGAATCCCTCTGCGACAAATAAGCCGCCCACGCTTCCTGTCCTAACAAGACAATCTGTGCCGGATGGTTCTCCCCCTTATATTTAGAAAGAATCTGCGTCATCATGTCGCTCCACAAAGGAGACTCCGAGAAACTCTTGCAATTCATGTTTTCGATGATAATATCCCGTTTTCCGCCCAACTTATTATATTCTTCCATATAGTCGGAAATAGTTACCGAAGTCTGGTGGGCAGCGGGATTATAGGAACAGATAATCAGGATGGGATTCTTGTCTTTAGAGGCAGCAAAGATTTCCATTGACTGTAAAAGCCAAAGGGAAAAGATAAAAAGATATCCTAAAAATCTCAGCATAATCATGCAGTTTTGATGTGTCAATTCTTTTATTCAAGCTGCAAATATAATAAAACTTGTCGGGTTATATGAGATTTATATGTATTTTTGTCGCTCATTTATTTTCAAAAGACTATATATGGAATTATTTCACAAGATGATTTCCGGCCTGTCAGGGATACCGGAAAGACAAATAAGCAGCACTCTCCATCTTCTGGGTGAAGGTGCCACGATTCCTTTTATCAGCCGCTACCGTAAAGAGGCTACGGGCGGACTGGATGAAGTTCAGATAGAGCAGATAAAGGAGCAGCATGATAAGCTGTGCGACATAGCCAAGCGCAAAGAGACGATTCTCAGCACCATCACCGAACAGGGAAAGCTGACCGCCGAGTTGGAAAAACGTATCAACGATACCTGGAATCCGACGGAACTGGAAGACATCTACCTCCCCTACAAACCCAAGCGGAAGACGCGTGCCGAAGCAGCCCGTCAGAAAGGACTGGAACCGCTCGCCACCCTCTTGATGTTACAAAGGGAAAACAATCCCGCCGCCCGTGCCGCCGCCTTTGTCAAAGGTGAAGTGAAAGATGTGGAAGATGCCCTGAAAGGTGCGCGCGACATCATCGCCGAACAAGTGAACGAAGACGAGCGTGCCCGCAACGCCATACGTAATCAATTCAGCCGCCAGGCGGAAATCAGTGCCAAAGTAGTGAAAGGCAAAGAGGAAGAAGCCGCCAAATATCGTGATTACTTCGACTTCTCCGAACCCTTGAAACGCTGCACTTCCCACCGTCTGCTCGCCATCCGCCGGGCAGAATCGGAAGGACTGCTGAAAGTCTCCATCACCCCGGACGACGAAGCATGCCTCGAACGTCTGGAACGCCAGTTCGTACGTGGCAACAACGAATGCAGCCGCCAAGTGAACGAAGCTACCATCGACGCCTACAAACGCCTGCTCAAACCTTCCATCGAAACGGAATTTGCCGCCCAGTCGAAAGAGAAAGCGGACGATGAAGCCATCCGTGTTTTTGCCGAAAACCTTCGCCAGCTACTTCTCGCAGCGCCTTTAGGACAGAAACGGGTACTCGCCATCGACCCCGGATTCCGTACCGGATGTAAAGTTGTCTGTCTCGACGCGCAAGGAAATTTATTGCATAACGAGAATATTTACCCGCATCCGCCCGTCAACAAAACCAGTGAAGCGGCATCCAAACTCCGCAAGATGATTGAAGCCTATCAGATAGAAGCCATCTCCATCGGTAACGGGACGGCAAGTCGTGAAACGGAAGATTTTATCAGCCGTCAGAGCTTCGACCGTCAGATTCCCGTGTTTGTAGTCAGCGAGCAGGGAGCTTCCATTTATTCGGCTTCCAAAATCGCCCGTGACGAGTTTCCCGAATATGACGTGACAGTCAGAGGAGCAGTTTCTATCGGACGCCGGTTGATGGATCCGTTGGCCGAATTGGTAAAGATTGATCCCAAATCCATCGGAGTCGGTCAATATCAGCACGATGTAGACCAGACGAAGCTGAAGAAGGCACTCGACCAGACTGTAGAAAACTGCGTGAACCTTGTCGGAGTGAACCTGAACACGGCAAGTAGTCATCTGCTGACGTACATTTCCGGTTTAGGCCCGCAACTGGCCCAGAATATCGTCAACTATCGGGCAGAAAACGGAGCATTCAGTTCACGCAAAGAACTGATGAAAGTCCCGCGCATGGGCGCGAAAGCTTTTGAGCAATGTGCGGGTTTCCTTCGTATCCCAGAGGCAAAGAACCCGTTGGACAATACGGCCGTGCATCCCGAAAGTTACCACATCGTGGAGCAGATGGCAAAAGACCTGAAATGTACCGTCGATGAACTGATAACCGACAAGGGGATCCGTCAGAAGATTACCATCTCCGACTATATCACCCCCACCGTTGGTCTGCCTACCTTACAGGACATCCTGCAAGAGCTCGACAAACCGGGACGTGACCCGCGTAAAGCCATCAAAGTATTTGAATTTGACAAGAACGTGCGCACCATAGCCGATCTCCGCGAAGGAATGATTCTTCCGGGCATCGTAGGCAATATCACCAATTTCGGTGCTTTCGTCGATATAGGTATCAAGGAGAATGGCCTTGTACATCTCTCCCAAATGGCCGAACGGTTCATCTCCGACCCGACAGAAGTCGTATCCATCCATCAGCACGTCATGGTGAAAGTAATGAACGTAGATACCGACCGGAAACGGATTCAGCTTAGCATGATCGGGGTACAGCAAGACTGATCGCCTCTCTCTTCTCACCCCACCAGACTATCAGAATCGTAAACACGATCATTAGTACTGTACAAATGAGCGAGCCTTCAAAACCGAAGGCTCCGCCATTCAGTACGTTCTCTTCGGGCATACGCAGTTTCAGCATAGTAGACATGAAATTGTTCCCGCTCACCTGATAGCCCAATATCGGGCCTTGTATCCAGTTCCAGAAAAGATGCAGTGAAATGGGGAAACAAAGATTCCGCGTATATAAATAGGAAGCTCCCAACAGCATGCCTGCCAGTACAAGATTTACCATCGGCAGGATGTCTATCTCCGGATTGAAAATATGCAGCAAGGCGAACAACGCCGCCGAGATGAACAGTGACAGGAACTTGTTCAGGCGGGTGTGCAGCAAACGTCCGAGAATATACCCGCGCATCAGAATCTCTTCAAACAACGCGACTAACAGAAAAAACAACAACGACCCCAGCAAATCCAACGGCTTGAACTGAAAGCCGGTCACTTCCACTTCTCCCATCACCCAAGACAGTCCGAAGCCGAGGAAATATAACAAGACAGCCATCAGAAAACCATACCACAGCCCGCTTGCGTGCCCCTTTACGGACAGTCCCAAATCGGAAAACGGACGCCGTTCAAAGCGGAGCATGATAGCGGCGGCAGTAAGGACAGCCAACAACATACTGGTTTCGAGCAGAATATACCCCACCATCCCCGGATGGCGGGCTTCCACACCAAGCACCAATGACAAGAAACCTTGAGTCAACGTACCATATAATCCCATGAATACCAGAAACACCACAATGAACAGTGGGATGCACGCCCATACAGGAAGTCTCTTTGGCTCTTTTTTCTCTACAATATCGTCTGCCGCCATCTTTACAATTTGTTAATCCGGCTACAAAATTAGATATAAAACATAAAAAAACATCATGTAATCCTGTTTTTTCCTATATTTGTCAGAACAAATCCGCAAAATTATGAAATTTAAACTACTATTGATAAGCTTCTTATTGGCTGCCAACACATTAGGAGCCGCAGCGCAAGTGAGTAAAACGTACTATGTAAGCAAACCCGGAACATTGATTTCCATGATGACGGAAGACGAAGCCAACGCCGTCACCCACCTCACCCTTACCGGAAAACTGAATGCCGAAGACTTCAGGCACCTGCGTGACGAGTTCGATAACCTGAAAGTGCTGGATATTTCGAATGCCGAAATAAAGATGTACAGCGGTAAGTCGGGAACTTATCCAAACGGCAAGTTCTACATTTATATGCCGAACTTCATCCCTGCCTATGCTTTCTCCAATATAGTGGACGGAGTGACTAAAGGTAAGCAGACTTTAGAAAAAGTTATCCTCTCCGAAAAGACCAAGAATATCGAAGATGCCGCCTTCAAAGGATGCGAGAATCTGAAAATCTGCCAGATCCGCAAAAAGACCGCTCCCAACCTGTTGCCGGAAGCATTGGCGGACAGTGTTACCGCTATCTTCGTCCCGCTGGGTAGCAGCGACTCTTACCGCTACAAGGACAGATGGCAGAACTTTGCTTTCATCGAAGGTGAGCCGGTGGAAGCGACTTTGCAGGTAGGACTTATGGGCAAACTGGAAGAGGAGATTCTGAAAGCGGGATTGCAGCCTCGTGATATCAATTTCCTGACCGTTGAAGGAAAACTGGATAATGCTGATTTCAAACTTATCCGCGATTATATGCCGAATCTGGTGTCGGTCGATATTTCCAAGACAAACGCTACGGCTATCCCCGATTTCACTTTTGCACAGAAGAAGTACCTGTTGAATATGAAATTACCGCATAATCTGAAGTCTATCGGACAGCGTGTGTTCAGCAACTGCGGTCGCCTTTGCGGTACATTGGAACTGCCGGCCAGTGTGACGGCTATCGAGTTCGGTGCATTTATGGGATGTGATAATCTGCGTTATGTGTTGGCTACGGGAGATAAGATTACAACGCTGGGTGATAGTTTGTTTGGAGACGGGGTGCCGAGTAAGTTGGTTTATAAGAAATAAGAAAAAAAAGAATTACCCTGATATAAACTCGTTATTAGTCAGTTTATATCAGGGGAAAATATAGATTCAGCCTTAAATTTGAACTTCGATATTCAATTTACCACCAAGTCCGCGTTCCACAATATCAAACAATGTTTTGAGAGTGATATTCTCTCCATCATTTTCCACTTTCGATATGAAAGTACGTTTTTTGTCGACACGGCTTGCAAGTTCAGCTTGAGTCATATTCAACTTTTCTCTTGCATTTCGTATCTTAAAACCGATACGCAAAGCCTCAAGTTCCCGTTCAAGCCTATCCCGTTCCGGCATTCCAATCTCACCGTAATATTCATTCTTAATCTGGTCTAAAGTCTTTGTATTCATTTTATTATCTCCTTTCCTTTTTCTTCATAATAATCAGTCATAAGTCGTTCGGCTCTTTTTATTTCTTCGGGTGGTGTCTTCTGTGTCTTTTTCTGAAAGCCACTTAACAGAACCACCAACTTATTACCATCAAAAAAACAAAAGATGCGAAATATATTATTGCCTAATTGTACACGAACCTCAAATAATCCGTTAGTGCCCTCAATATATTTCAAGTACGTCAAAGGTATTCGGTCTATCTGTTCGATTATATCCAATATCTTGATAATTTTATCACGAACCTTCTGAGGTTGTTTTTTGAAAAACTCATCAAAATACCCTTTATACGTTATTACTTCTCTAACTTTCATAATACAAAGGTAATTTATAAATTACATTCAAGCAAACTAAAAAAGGCTTATTTCATACAAATACAAACATTTAACATTCAGACTCCACCCCTGACATAAGGTTGATGCACAAGATGTGGCAACCTTCGTATTTCATCTGTACTTATTCTTTAAAAATAGCATTTACATTTTGATTCCACTTTGCCCAGGATTCTTCCCAAATTTGCTTCATTCCAGGAGACATTATGATAGTTAGGTTCTGGATATTATTTTTATCATCAGTTTGCGGAACACAAGATATGGCA
Source organism: Bacteroides congonensis (assembly GCF_900130125.1). Classification (GTDB taxonomy): domain Bacteria; phylum Bacteroidota; class Bacteroidia; order Bacteroidales; family Bacteroidaceae; genus Bacteroides; species Bacteroides congonensis. The sequence continues at coordinate 1,791,306 of NZ_FQXY01000011.1, read as the reverse complement.
TTGAGACTGTTTCGTCCTCTTATGTCCAATTCTTTAAGTTGATTCTTCCCACATTTTAGCCACATTATATGCTTACATCCTTCAAGCTTTAATTTTTTTATTTGATTGTTGTTACAATAAAGAATCTCTAAATCACTACATCCACTTACATTGATGGATTTCAAGTAATTGTTCGAGCAATCCAATTCAAACAAGTTATCCAGATAACTTACATCAAGAGATGTCAGCCTATTACCTCCACAATATAACTGGGTGAGACTGACCAAATTATTAATACCTTTCAGACTTATGCAATTTATATTATTAATATTCAGGAATGTTATTTTCCCTAAAGCCCGGAGAGTGTCATCGTTATCCAAGTCTATGTGTCCATTTTCCGTGATGGGAATATCGTAATTATCATGAAGATAAGTGATAAATACCGGGTCTTCGAATTCTTCCCATACATTCTCTGATTTGCATGAGAGAAGACAAAATATTACCACCCCCGCTACAATAAGTTTGTGTGTCATAGTACTTTAGTTTAAATTCAACATTATTTTTTACTATTTATCCGGAGGGTATATTACAATGTAGAATTGCTTTTTATCCTGAAGATTTGTTTTGTGTCGTAAAGGTAGAATAAATTTATGGGATAATAATACTTTTTGTTCAAAATTTGAGAAGTATATTTCAAAGGGTAAGTGTGAGCCCTGATATAAGTTGTTTTTAGTTCAACTTATATCAGGGCGGTTAAGTGTTACTTTAATAAAGAATGTATCCATTCACGAGGTATGCCGATGAAGTGGTCATAGCCAACAATATGATTATTAAATGCGACAACAATTATAAAAATAATTGCTGCAATAAGTATCATCCATGATCCTATTTTTGCTACCCATCCGGTAAAGTCTTTATCATAATATTCTTGTTTTTTCTTCCTTTCAATATGGGTGTTCTTAGTCGTCCATTTTTTCTTTCTTTTCCTCATAAATATATTAGTGTTGAATAATTGTCGGCAAAACCCGTCTTACTGTTACTCCAGGCTGAAATCTTTCGGGATGAATATAAAATTCAGTCTGTATAATTTCTTTTGGAGATAAGCCGAGTCTATCTTGTATGACTTGTTTACGTTCGGCAAGCATTTCAATAATTTCTATCATTGATTTACCTGTAATATCGACTTCTCCCAATTCCTTTTCGATATTTCTTGCTTCTGCTTCATACTCAAGCTGTTGCATAGCCAATTGAGGGTCATCAATTACTATCTCTGTACTGTTTTGAACGACGCCATTTTCTCCATAACGTACAGTACTAACGAGACTAATCAGCAATTCTTTGAAATCCTTATAGCTATTTGCAAGATCTATGCCGCCAGAGATTTTCATTCCCCACTCATTATTATTACTCATCTGCACCTCATTTCCCCCAGGAGTATTAACTGTCTGCAAAAGAACAGGCGGTTCCATAATTTCCATTTTCTTTGGACTTTTACCGCGATAAGACACAGAAGTCTTTTGCGTATAAGACTGTGGTCTCATTCCTCTTGGATAAAAAGCATAAGGATTAGGTCTTCCCGCATTTCTATAACCTCTTCTTACCGGTGGTCTGACAGGTCTACCCTGTTTTCCATCCGGGTCTACATGTTTCACAGGATTGTCAAAACAATAATTGTAAGCATTGAGAGAATAAAACTTTTCAGCCGACGGATCGGTCACATGCCATCTCCCTATCGCAGCATCATACATCCTCGCCCCGTAATCATACCAATCCAATCCACCTTTTCTATCCAGTTCCTTACCATTATACTTATAAGGCTGTACGGAAAACGTTGAAGCAAATATACCGCCGAACGGATAGTAATAGTTTACTTCCTCTACCGTTCCGTTTTGATTGACCACTACACGGTTATTCCCTTGATGGTCTTGCAGAAAGTAATGGTATGCCGTGTCCGCGAGAGTGACGTATCCATACTCCGTCAACAACTTGTGAAACACTCCATTTTCATAGACCGCATTGCCGCAATAGTCGGTGGTAGTAGTCACTCCATCTATCACGTGCGTTGTCCGGAGCTTCGTTCCGTTCGCATCATAAAGATAGGAAATACTGTTGCCATCTCCGAACTCTATCCGATCGGGTAAATTTAGACAATTATATTGAATATCAGTAATCTTTTTATTTAAATCTTGTATTAAATTTCCATTGTTGTCGTAAAAGTACTCTATATCCTCATTTGCTCCATCTTTGAATTCGAAACCATTGACATACACCGAATTCAAAGAATTGTCATTTGCTGTTTGCAATTGATTGCCATCATACGACAAAGATAAATCATCAATCAATCCGTATGCGGAAGCAGAAGTCTGACCGTACCGTTTCAAGGCAAGGATGTTTCCCATTTTATCATACGCTGTCACCTGTTCATCAAACCGGTTCGAGTTATCGGTCAGAGACGAACCTTCACCGTAATTAGCGTCTTTCAATCGTGAAAGACCGTCGTAAGAGAATTTGTAACCTCGAGTGGCCAAGGTATCCGTCTGCCATATCATGCTGCTCACGTTGCCATTATAGCAGGGAGTGCCTGCACCATCCGTATAGTGAAGCGACTGTTTAAAAACAGGGCTGTCGATTCCTGTCAGCCAGTCACGGATGTTGTAGCTGTTAATGGTGGTCAGAGAATCTTTTCCGTTGATACGGGTGAGACTTTTCATTCTACCGATTTCATCGAAAGAATAAAGAAAGGCGGTAGTATCGTTTTCGCATACATGATTCTCACAGGTCAGTCTTCCTGCGTGGTCGTAAGTGTAGGCCTTGCATAAAGTGATATCATTGCCATACTTTTCACAAGTGGCAGTGGGATTTCCGCTAAAATTGAAAGACGACTTATCCACCAGAGTAATTCCGTTCAAGGTCGTTTGGCGCGACTGGATTAGGTTCCGGTTATAATCGTAATAATAGCAGCCATACAGTTCTTCACCGCTTTCCAGCGTACTGGTCATGCTTCCGGTGATCAAACCTTTGCAGTGCAGATTGGCAATGTCTGCATATTGCTTACCGTAATTTTCATCCTCCACATACTCCAGTGAAGCATTGAAACCTGACAAATGCTCTTTATAATCATACGTATCGTAATAATTGGCTTTCAGTACTTCAAGGCTGTCCGGATTGATTTCCGCCGGATAATGAAGCACGTAGCCGTAGAGAGTCGAAGCGTTTTCAGGTTTGAAACTTGCATATACGTTGAATGCTTCATAAGAGGCGGCGTTTAATGTTCCGTGATAGATTCCCGATAATACCGAGCGTTCCGACGAATCAGAAAACAGGAAGCTCCATTCCTCACGTTTCCTTTGATTGCCATCGCGACTGAAAATCAAGCGGTTGGCGGTGTCATAGATCATTTCCTGCCAGTCGCAGCCCGGAAGTTTCTTTGCGATGCAGCGGTTGCGGTAGTCGTAACAATACTGATAGGCGTACTTGTCTAACATAGTCCGGCAGGCTTCACCATCCGGCAGTTCTCCCGTCTGAAGGAGCAACGAGAGATTGTCGGTAGCAGCAGGTGGCAGGACGAAGCAAAGGTTGCCGTAGTCATCATACACATGGTAGGTGTCCAGTGTATCATTATCTGCGATGTTTCGGTTTAGGATGAGATGTCCTTGCTTGTCGGTAAAGCTGTAGGACGTATGTCCGTCTTCGTCTTCCGCCGACTCCACTTTTAGTTCATAGGCGGGATATGTGCCGTGTTGCAGGAGCCGGGGAAGCTCCCTTACTCCCCCGCTGCTCAACCAAAGGCAATGGTCGTCGGATGTGTTGACACGGTAATCGTGCTTGATGCCGTGTCCGGCAGTTTGCCATTCTTCTCCGGGTCCGTATTCTTCCTTTATAAGATTGAGCGCCGAGCCGTCATATACGGTAGAACTACAGGCAGATTTGTCACCATATAGCTTTCCGGCATTCGAGATAAAGGCATCAGGCTTCATCCAGACTCCCGATGTGCTTTCGGCACGTTCGGTGGGTAGCCACTGGCGGCTGTCACGCCCCAGTTCGTCATATTGGCGATAGGTTATCAAATCCTTTTTTGAAGGCGATGCTTTATACTCAATCTCTTGCTCCGGACGGCCCAAATGGTCATAATACTGAATCTGATGCCGGGCTTTACTCAAGTAGGAGAAGTTGGCTACGGAGTCACTGCCGATTGTCGGGACAATGGTTTGAATGTAATTCCGGGTGGCAGAAGGAATATAACTTTCCGGCTGCTCGGGGATTTCAGGCTCCGGCTTTGGTTGCGGTTCCGGAGTAGGCACGGGGGCGGGTTCAGGTTCCGGTGTGGGTGGTGTAGGACTTACCGGTCTGATTTTAGTATCGACCACTAAAGTTCCATCGAGTCCTAACCCTCCTTCGCACACCAGATAATATATGCCTGGGGCGAGCCTGCAAACCAATCGTGCACTATATAAATCGGAAGATACTTTCTCTACCACCTCTTTTTTCTCATTAAGCACCGTGATGAAAATCCGGCTTTTCTCTGTCATGGAAGAATAATAAGCATCCAATACACATATCGTTTCCGCTTCCGCATTGAAAGAATAGAAAATGTCTTTTTCCTTCTCGCCGTAGGTGTCCGACAAGTGGGATATTTCAGTTCTGAAAGAGCGATATCCCGAAGCACTGATAGGGATGGGACGTTCAATCGTATTACCTATTTCATCGGTTGACGTGATGCGTATACCCGATTTGCAATATCCTTCTTCCACAGCCATGCTTAGCATATAATTGCCCGGAGTCAATGCTTGCTGTGTAATCTTATTGTTTGTGCTTTGCACAATGGCCACTCCTTTGGCATCCTTCAAAAACAGCGTACTGTTTCCCGCATCATACGTTTCAATATCCACCGTCAGGTTGCATTCCACGGAAAGCTGATAGTATAAGGTCCCATCTTTCCGATAGGGAGCATTCCAACTGCAAACGCCCCACCGATATAATTCTACTGTCAACGGATCAGATTTTGAAGCAGCTATTGCCTGCGCATAGATATTTGTTTTCAGTTCGGGCAAGCAGCCGGCAGACATTCTTTCCCCTTTTCTTATGCTTGTCAATTTATAATAACCGGCAGGTAAAATGCGGCAAAAGAATGCCTGTGCGTTTTTCATCGCCAATGTGTCCTCTCTTACTTTGCCTGAAGTTCCGGTACGGTTCCAGAGATGAGCAGTGCCGGATGCCCGGCTGTGATCATGCACTTCGGTCACTAAAATGTATTCAGTCTCACCTTCCTTCTTCTCCCATAACCGAAGCGAAGTGCTGTCTGCCGGAGAACCGGCATGGTTGACGGTCATTAGCATCGGATATTCCAAGTGAAAAAGATATTCCGACAGACTATCGTTAGTCATTAAATGGTTTTCGTATGTGTAGCGCAACTCCTTCAGGTCGATTTCTTCTGCCGAAGTCGCACTTGCCGCCAACAAGAATGCAAGCGCCAGTATCAATCTTGAAAATATTGTCTTCATGTGTTCGGATAGATATTTATTCGTTAATAATATGGTAATTGGCCAGTTGGAGAATCTCTTGTTTGCCGTTTTCTCCGGTTCGGTAAGATTTCACCAACCGTCCTTTCGCGTCGTAATCGTAGTAAGTAGTTTTTCCGTCGGGAGTGGTTTCACTCTTTATGCCTGCATACGGATGATAGATATAAGTAGTCACTTGTGCTTTAGGCAGACGTGCTTGAAGACCGCTCAATGATGAATCGCAAGAAAATGCTTGCGACACACTTGCGGGACTCTTGCCCAACGCACTCCCTACTTCGCTATAAGTGGCGTTTTTAATCTGTGCCACCGGATATTTCCCGTAATATCCCCACAGATAAATGACACGTTCCGAATGATTGGTCACTATCTCCGTCGGATTGCCGTAAACGTCACGGTGAAGCAATTCCTTCACGTTTTGAGTTTTTCCGTTTCCGTCAAAAGAAGTGACGAATTGCGGCATATGCCAAACAGACGAACCGTCGGCGGACTGACAGAGCGTATAACAGACAGTGTCTCGCTTCAATAATACATCTTTGTCCGCATCGGCCATGCGAAGCGAATGCCCAGCAGGAAGTACTTGTATGCCGTAGCCGGCGTTTCGTTGAATGCGGGTATAGTTCTCCACAAGCGAGTCGCCCTCGCTTCTTAATGCAGAGTGGCGGCACAAATATCCGTCTTTATCATACTCATACCATTCCGGTGTCCGCAGGGCTTCCCTGTCGTTCTCCGGCATATAGCGCGAGGTGGTCTTCTTCACCAATGCGTATTCATAAAATGGTTCGTTGATGATATGACTGTACAATCCTGTCCGCAGACCGAAATGAGGGGCTGCCGTATAGATTCGCAGGGCGCATTTGTCTTTGTTCAGATAGCTGTATTCATACTCGGTGCGTGCCACCAGCTTCTTTTCGTCATTATAGAAGCTCTCTTTCTGAACCTTGCCGTATTTTAGGGAAACATCGACGGTGGGGTGTGCCAACAAATTGCGATTATACTGCTTTATGTCTTCATACTTGAATGTTTTGTCAGGATCGAGCGGGAACACATTCGGAGCAGTGGCGTATGAAAAGTCGCCCTGATAGTTGTAGGTACTTGCCAGATTGTGCACAAATTCCGTAGTCTTATAAGGATGCTTCGCCGACAAGTCTTTTGCCGTGGGAGCAACATAGTGTTCCGTCACCTCCGGATAACGGATATGCACCGAAGGGTAAGGAACATCGGTAATGCCTTCACTGTCAAAACTAATATATTTGATTAGATTCTCTCCTTTATCATTGATGAAATAAGCAAGATATCTATAATAGGGCATGTACGTCAGCTCACCCATATACGCAATGTAGCCATACGTATAGATAGTCTTTTTCACAGCTTTGTCCTGCTCATAATGAGTGACCGATTTCACACGTGCTCCACCTGCCGGTGCATCGTGAACTCCCACCGGATACTCAGGTTTGAGGTAGTAGTGGCTATTGTAAGATGGCTGGGGGAAGAGTGAATACCGGTGCGGTTCATATTCAAAACGGGTATAGCCTCCGGTCGGATATGTCATCTGTTGCAAGAGGGTGTAGTCATAGCATTCTCCTGTGGCATCGCGATCATTGCTGGTGATGATATAATCCTGGGCATAGAGTGTGCCCGGTTTCATGCGTGGGATGATGCCCGAGTTGGTTTGCAATCCTCTCCAGAATCCCCAATGGTCGATGTTATAAGACAAAGGAGTGGGCACAGAAGCAATCCCTCCCACTTTATATTGAAAGTCATAGCGACCTTCTTTGTTTTTCACGCTGCGGAGAAACATACGGTTGCCAAACTCATAGGTGTAAGATAGTAGCGCTTTTTCCGAATAAGAGCGGCACGAGAGAGTCACTTCGTCCAGTTTGGCTCCGCAGATATAAGGAAAACTTCCCTGTTCCGCCACTTCACTTCCATAATCTGTATATTTTCCACGGGCAGAGTAAGTGAAAAGGATTTCACAATCAGTGGTTACTATACGGTCAATCAATGCTACTTTGGTGAGTGCGTAGCTTCTGAGAGGTTCCGGTTTAAAAGCCGGATTTTCATCAAAAGAGGATGTCGCGCTTCGATAAGCCTGACTCTTCGACATGCCCGACAGCGAATATTGAAGAGCCATACTCCCTATCTCGGCAACCGGCTTGTTGTATAAAGTGCTTAGCATCTCGGGATGTTTATGATAATCTTCGTTGATATCGTCTCTATATTTAATAATCAGTTTCCGTCCGTTGGGAGCCTGTATCTCTGTCAGATAATATGCGCTGATTTCATTTCGGCTGAATTGAGGTTGTATGTTTACAGAGGAAATATGATTTTTCCAGGCGAGTGCATTGTATTCCAACGAAGAATATCCTCCACCCCCGAAAGTGTAAATATATCCGTCGTCGGTCATGATGCGTATGCGGGTTTCGCGGGGCGTAGTTGAATCAAATATCGCCATCTCGCTCAAGTCTACTTTATATTTCCCGCCATTATTACCCGATACGCTCACGCTACCGTCGAAATTGATCATAAACTTGCCCGAATACTTGCCGAAAGAGAAATGAAACACGTCTGCCGACGCTTCAACGCTATTCGTTCCGGGAATGGACGGCATGCAAGATAGGGAGTCTTTATAGGCGGCATATTTATAAGGATTCGTTCGATAGTTTTGCAACATTTCGTCGCGATTGAACTTATGCATGTTCAGCATATAGAGAAAGCCGTTGGCATATTGATAGTTCGACGGCCCTGCATCGCCGGCGATGGGTATCAGTCCCCAATTGAGATCGTCGGGCACACCATTCACTTTCCGATAGACGACTCCTCCCACGTTCAACATCCAGTTCCGCCCCACGTAGTTGTCTTGTTCTCTGGGCCGGAAGCCGGCAGAACTGTATGAAAGAGATACGGGACATTCAAAGTCCCGGTCTTTCCAGTTGACTAATGGGATTTCCAGGCTTATTCCGCCTGTATTGAGTTCTACCGGCAGGTTGTCATGGCGTTTTATGGCAGCCAGTTGAGGAGATTGTACATCCGGGTCGTGCGTGGAAGTAGGAATAAACGGGGGAATCTCATCTTCGGCGTTTATAGGCATAGCCAATAGAAGCAGGCTCATCACGAAAACTCCGAACCGTATAATTGTTTTTCTTTTCATTGTTTTTACCATATTGGGTTGAATAATAAATTTGGATATAATATAAATAAAATAATAAGGCGGGAGACAGTCTATCGTCTCCCGCCTTGGTCATAAACTTTCTGATTTTTACAGATTCATCGCATTACCGCCCACAACGCCCAGCACTGCCGATGCCACTGCGATAACCACTTTCAGGATCATGTCCCAAAGGGATTTTTTCATTGCCATAACTTTACACACCTCCTTTCCGATACTTTAAAAGATTTGTTACTTCCTGAATACTTGCTTACCTGAAACTCTCTTACTTGAATACCCGTTACCTGAAAACTCGCTTTTACCTCATATCGATAACTTTCCTGTTGAAAACTGATAGTTTGCGTAGCGAAGTGGTGAATCTATCCTATCCGGCAGGACTGTCGAACTCCGCTTTCACCTCAAAACACGGGCACTGTTTAATCCACTCTTCCGGTTCAATCTCCCCGTTTCCGTTGCTGTCGGGCGAGAGGTCGCGGTGACCGCACACCCGGCAACCGGGGAATTTCTTAAGCAGCAGATTCACCAGTTGCCACAGTGAAGACCATTGTGCCGGGGTGCGGGTGTCTGCCGGGCGTCCCCGGTAGTCCAGGCCGCCTTCATAGCAGATGCCTATCGAGTGAGCGTTCCATCCCCGGACGTGCGCGCCGATACGGTCAATCGGACGGGTGAGGTGAACCGTGCCATCCTTGCGGATGTAGTAGTGATAGCCCGTACCGTTGAATCCGCGTCGCCGGTGCAACGTTTCCAAATCATCCGGCGTAAGTGAACGGTCTTCACGGGTGGCGGAACAATGGATCACGATTAAGTCAATCTTTCTCATGGTGTAGCTGATATTTCTATTGCTGATTGTTGATTACTGATTGTTGATTACTGATTGCCGGTTTTTGATTATCGGCGACTACCGGTTGTCGGTTACTGATAACCGGTTATCGGTTGCCAATAGCTTATGCTGCCGGATCCGGAGTTTCTCCGTCGTCGCCACCGCCACCGGGCTTCTCATTGCCACCTTCATCAGGAGTTCCGCCACCCTCGTTTTTCGTCTTGGGCGCATCGAGATCAAGAAACTCGATTTTTTCTCCGGCACGGGTAGATGTCAGATTAGGACGGACACTGCTCGAAGGACGGAAGTTGATGTTCACCGTCTTAATGTTTTTCATCGTGCACTTGTCCTTCGTGTCCGCTCCCAGTGTGGTGGCGGAAAGACTGAATACACCGAAGTCACGGATGTTGACGGATTTGCCATCGAACAGTTCCGAGCGCATCGCTTCCACAAAATTGGTCAGCACACTCTGGATGTCTCCCAGTGAAAGGGAACTCTTGTCTTTCATGATGTAAGCGAGTTTATCCAAGTCTACACTCTGTCCCTGTGTCACAAGTTGCGGGTGAAATTTCACCACCCCGTCATCCTTTCTCGGGTCTTTACGACCCATTCTTTTAAATGGTATTGCCATGATAAATTAAAAATTGAGAATTAATAATTGAAAAATATTTGTTACAGATTGCGATTTTCGCAATGAGTATCGGGAGAGATGAACGAGCTCTGTTTCTTTCTCTTTCGATACCTCAAAGGTACTATATTACAGTGGGGTGAGATGACGTACTTTGTCTCGGATTGGCTTACTTTGTCTTACTTTCATTCCGTTTCATCCAGAGTGTATTTACTTTTATTCAGATTGATTTTATTTGACTTACATAGTTGGCTATCCGGGGGATTTTTCGTATATTTGGAATACGATAATATCAATTTCCCGAAGATATGAAAGCAGAAACAGAAGAGGCGGCGGAAGAGCCGTTTGTCATACGTCCGTATTTGAAGTCGGAACTGGCACATTTGTACAATCCTTATGTACCGTTGGTGTATGCCATGCGGAAGATGAGGGAGTGGATCAGAAATAACAAGGAACTATGTGACGCTATGTACAGCGGTGGCGAGGGAAAGAACGACCACGCTTACAGCGCAAGGCAGGTGCGGCTCATCGTGAAATATCTCGATGAGCCGTGAATCTCTTCAGGTCAGATTCCGGTTAGCTATAACGAAAATAAAATTAGCTATAATGAAATCCGGATTAGCTATAATGAAAAAAAGATTTGCTATAATGAAACTGGAATTTGCTATAATGACATTTCCGCCCATATACATGGTAATCTAAAATAAGCTGACTATAACTTTTCTTATATCGAGTTGGCATTATAATAATGTACGCATCCGCACGCGTACGCAATATGTTCTTTTTTTTATTAGCACACGCATACATTAGAAAACTGGTGGTGGTGATACCACTTCCATTTTTTAATGTGCGTGCGCTAATAAGAAAAGAACATATATGACAAGAAGAATAATACAGAAAAACATCTGGCACGCACAGCTTTTAAGATTTTTCTTAAAAATTCTTTATCCGAGAGGTAAAAGGTGCTATATTTGCACCTTTTTATAAATAATTATTAATCCAAAAGAACATTTTAAATTATGGAAAAAGGAACATTTTTGTGTTCGAATTTCAAGTAACGGACGAACACATCCAGCAGTTGAATCTCTACAACAAGAGTGAGCTGCCCGAATCGGACAAAGCCAGCATAAGACTGCTGGAGTACTTCAGAAAGCACAAAAAAGAAGTTTTCCCGGACGAGCGAAATGAATATCTTACACCGTTTGTGAAGTTCTTCGACGACAACACACTCCTGTCAGAAAAAACTCCCCCGCACATCATCGCCCAAATGGCTATGCAGATGGCTGACTTCCGCAAATCCAATGTCAAAGAGGGATATCTGTCAGAATCTCAACTTAGTAGATGTGTACAGAAACTGCGCATAATTCTTTATGGAAAATAAGGAAGCTCTATTTCCCCCGCACTACAATTTATAGCTTCTTTTGGGGATGGAAAATGTATTTTTCCGTTCCCCAAAAAGGCCATATCTTTACCGGCGAAAACAAATGCTGCTACATCTAAAATCCAAAGTCACACGACGTGCTTTCCTTTTTTCTGCAACAGACACATGTTAATAAAAAGAATTTCATAACTCAATAATTAAGTATCACAATGAATCAGTTTTATGTAACCTGCTATCGCGGGTATTCAAAAGTTATCGGACAGGTTGAACTCTGCAAATTCTTCGAACAGATAGGCAGCAGTATGTATCATCATAAAATCGAACAAATAGAGACAGCCCTCAGCGAAGGCAATTTGGCGAAAGCCGACAGCATAAAACGCCAGTTGCCTTACTTCACCCTGACTGCCAATTACTCTACCTGCCGTCTGCCCCACAGCCTTTCGGCTTACAACGACCTGCCGGTACTGGACTTCGACGAAATGCCGACGGAAGACATTCCCCGCCTACGCCTTCTTGCCGAGAACGATCCCGCCACGATAGGCTGCGCGCTTAGTCCGCGCCGCCACGGGCTGAAACTGCTCGTCTACCTGAAAACGGAAGAGGCGGCGCGCCTGCGTGCGGAAGTCGAAGCAAAGGGTACAGTGACATATGCCGAACTGGAACGTTATCACAAACGAATGTTCGAACTGGCTTCCCGCTACTACACCCGCCTGCTGGACAGTAAAGTAGACTCCAGCGGCAGCGACCTGAGCCGGGGCATGTATGCCACTTATGACCCGGATGTGTTCTTTTCCGAAGAACGGTTGGCAGGCGTCACCGCGCTCAACGTCACCGTCCAACTGCCGTTGCCGGAAGAATCAACTCCCCCAAAGCGGAAAAAGGCGCTGCGGAAAACACCGGAAGACGTAAACCTACCCGGTACGAACGACGCAAACCGCCCGGATATTTCCGACATTGACCCCGTGTCGCAAATGGAATTCCGGAAGGCGGTGGAATATACGAAGCGGAAGTTCCACTTTGAGCGCAACAGCCGCGACTGTTTCATTTACTGCCTGGGCAACCAATGTTATACCCGCCACATCGCCGAGGAAGATGCCGTGCGCATGACGTTGCACGATTTCGGCAGCGAACCGGATTTTGACGCTGAATCTCCCCTGCGCAACTCCTATCTCTACACCAGCAAGACTGACGCTAACGAAGAGGAACAGAAGAAGCCGCTCGTGCAGAAAGTGGTCGATTTCCTGCGGGAGCATTACGAATTCCGTCGCAACACGATTCTGGACAGTGTGGAATTCCGCCCATTTGCCGGCTCAGCCGCTCCCCTTCCCTTCGTGGCGATGCGTGGCAAGGATTTCAATTCCATCTATACGCATCTGCAATTGTCGTCCGTCTACTGCTCGTTGCCGATGCTAAAAGCCGTGATTGACTCAAACTTTACGCCCGATATCGACCCGTTTGCCGACTACTTCTCTTCCCTGCCGCCCTGGGACGGTGTGACGGATTACATCGGCCAGCTCGCCACCAGGGTGCAGGCCGAAGACCAGCCGTTTTGGGAAAACAGTTTTCGGCGATGGCTGGTGGGACTGGTGGCATGTGCGTTGAATGACGAAGTGCAGAATCAGGAAATGCTGGTATTTCACAGTAAGCAAGGGGTAGGAAAAAGTACTTTCATCCGTAATCTGTTGCCGCCGGAGCTACGCACGTATTACCGCAACGGTAGAATAAATCCAGACAACAAAGACCATATGCTGATGTTGTCCACTTGCCTTATTATCAATCTGGAAGAGTTTGACGGGATAGTTGCCAACCAATTGGCAGACTTGAAACGTATCATCGTGCAGGACAAGATAACCGAGCGCAAAGTGTACGATTTGCAATCGAGCACGTTTATCCGTCACGCATCGTTCGTGGCAAGTACCAACAATCCGTACTGTGTGCAGGAGTTTGGCGAAAGCCGCCGTCTCCTGCTGAGTATCGTCAATAGTATCGACTATAGCAGTCCGGTTCATCACGCGGGGATTTATTCGCAGGCTCTGGCCCTTTACCGGCAAGGTTTCCAATACTGGTACGAAGGGGACGAGATTACGGATCTGAATAGCAGAAACGAGAATTTCCGTCTGAAAGAACCGGTCGAGGAGAATCTGTTCTTCTATTTCCGTGCAGCGAAAGGGAAGGATATTAACGCTAAATGGTATTCCGCATCCTCTCTACTCGCAACAATAAGCCTGAACGGGCGCATCCAGTCCAACCGGCAGACACAGCAAATGCTGGTTGCCGTACTCAACGGCAATAAATTCAGGACAAGGCAGACCAAAGACGGAGTGACGGAATATTGGGTGGTGGAATATTCACCCGAAGAACGCAAAGAAAATTCAATTCGACCGCAACTTCCGGTTCAGAAGGGATTGGAGTTGTGATTTTCGCACAAAACAACACATTCTTTCAACTTACGCACGGGCTTTTATCGGAAATCGGCACAGATGAAAGAGGTATAGGATAACTTATCACACGACAATGTGCGGGTGAGTCTTAGATATAAAAAAATCAGGCACGGATTACGCGGATTTCACGGTGGCTAATCATTTGTGATTAACAAAAACCGTGTTATCCGCGTAATTCGCACCTTAGTTTTATGGCTATGGCTAAGCGTTAGCGTGGTTATTTATCGCCGTACATCTTTGCTCTCAATTCCTTGATATGGTCGGACGTGATATATTCGTCATATTCCATCATCTTGTCGATGATGCCGTTCGGAGTCAGTTCGATGATACGGTTGGCAACGGTCTGGATGAATTCGTGGTCATGGGAAGAGAAGAGGATATTTCCCTTGTACGTCTTCAGGTTGTTGTTGAATGCCTGGATAGATTCCAAGTCCAAGTGGTTGGTAGGAGTATCCAGAATCAGACAGTTGGCGTTGCGGAGCTGCATGCGGGCAATCATACAACGCATCTTCTCACCACCGGAGAGTACGCTTACTTTCTTCAGCACTTCTTCGCCTGAGAACAGCATACGGCCGAGGAAGCCTTTCATATAGACTTCGTTGCCTTCGCCGAACTGGCTCAACCAGTCTACGAGATTCAGGTCAGTGTTGAAGAAGTCGGTGTTGTCCAACGGAAGATAAGCGGTGGTGATAGTCACGCCCCAGTTGAAGGTTCCGGCATCCGGCTTCATGTTTCCGTTGATGATTTCGAAGAAGGCAGTCATCGCACGTGGGTTGCGTGAAAGGAATACGATTTTGTCGCCTTTCTCTACGTTGAAGTTGACGTCGTTGAAGAGCACTACGCCCTCTTCCGTCTTCTTGCTCAGTCCCGATACTTCCAGGATTTGGTTACCCGGTTCGCGTTCGGGGGTGAAGATGATACCCGGATACTTGCGTGAAGACGGTTTGATTTCTTCTACGTTCAGTTTCTCAAGCATCTTCTTACGGCTTGTGGTCTGCTTGCTCTTCGCTACGTTGGCGCTGAACCGGCGGATAAATTCTTCCAGTTCCTTCTTCTTCTCTTCAGCCTTCGCCTTCTGGTTCTGCTGCTGACGGAGAGCCAACTGGCTCGATTCGTACCAGAAACTATAGTTACCGGCAAACATATTGATTTTTCCGTAGTCGATGTCTACGGTATGCGTACATACGGAGTCGAGGAAGTGACGGTCGTGGCTCACTACGAGCACGGTGTGTTCGAAGTTGGAAAGGTATTCTTCAAGCCAGGTCACTGTTTCCATATCGAGGTCATTGGTAGGCTCATCCAGTAGCAGGTTGTCCGGATTTCCGTACAAGGCTTGTGCCAACATCACACGTACCTTTTCCTTACCGCTCAATTCACCCATCAATGTATAATGCTTGTCTTCCTTAATGCCCAGTCCGCTCAACAGCATGGCCGCGTCACTCTCCGCGTTCCATCCGTCCAACTCGGCAAAACGTTCTTCCAGTTCGGAAACTTTCAGTCCGTCTTCGTCTGTAAAATCTTCTTTGGCATACAGCACTTCGCGTTGTTTCATTATGTCCCACAACACGGTATGCCCCATCATTACGGTATCCATTACGGTAAAGGCGTCCCACTTGAAGTGATCCTGGCTCAATACGGAGAGGCGTTCGCCGGGGCCCAGGGCAATCGTACCGGTAGTGGGATCCAAATCCCCGTAAATCGTGCGGAGGAATGTAGATTTTCCCGCACCGTTCGCACCGATAATACCATAGCAATTACCACTCGTAAACTTCAGGTTTACGTCATTAAACAACACTCTTTTACCAAACTGTACCGAAACATTCGAAACTGTAATCATCTTACCTTTTTCTATTTAACTTTTAACTTTTTCGCTTTGAAGCCGCAAAGGTAGGTATTTAAAATGAATTATGAGCTATCCGGTATGTGCCAATCTGACATAAAAGTGTTACCTTTGCAGCGTTTTTTGGCAAAACGGCCAACTTGGCAAAGTTTTTGCAGGCAGAATCAATGACATCCGGTCAGCCCGGCATGTTTACAGGCGGTATCTTATACGGATGACGCATGTTTTTTAAACAGTAAATAGTAATAAGTAAAATAGTAAATACCAATATGGATCCGAAAGAAAAAAAAGTGAAGGAAGAAGAGATGAATGTGGAAGACATTCTGAATAATGGTGCGGAAGACCAACCGCAAAACGAACAGGCTGAAGACGCGGCTCCGCTGACACACGAGGAAGAGCTTGAGCAGGAATTGGGAAAGGCTCAGGAGACTATCGAGGAGCAGAAGGATAAGTATCTGCGATTGTCTGCCGAGTTTGACAATTATCGCAAGCGCACTATAAAGGAGAAAGCGGAGCTGATTCTGAATGGTGGCGAAAAGAGCCTGAGCAGCATTCTTCCGGTAGTGGACGACTTCGAGCGTGCCATCAAGACGATGGAGACGGCAACGGATGTGAATGCCGTGAAGGAAGGCGTCGAGCTGATTTACAATAAGTTTCTGGCTGTACTGGCGCAGAACGGCGTGAAGGTCATCGAGACGAAAGACCAGCCGCTGGATACGGATTATCATGAAGCCATCGCAGTGATTCCTGCTCCGTCGGAAGAACAGAAGGGCAAGATTCTGGATTGTGTGCAGACGGGTTATACATTGAACGACAAGGTGCTCCGTCACGCGAAGGTAGTTGTAGGGGAATAAGATTAATTTGTAATTGACAAAGAAGCATGGCAGAAAAAAGAGATTATTACGAAATACTGGAAGTGACGAAGACCGCCACAGTAGAAGAAATAAAGAAGGCATACCGCAAGAAGGCGATTCAGTATCACCCTGACAAGAATCCGGGGGATAAGGAAGCGGAAGAGAAGTTTAAAGAGGCAGCCGAGGCTTATGATGTATTGAGTAATCCGGACAAGCGTTCACGTTATGACCAGTTCGGTCATGCGGGCGTGAGCGGCGCGGCAGGCAATGGCGGGCCGTTTGGCGGTTTCGGTGGCGAAGGTATGTCGATGGATGACATTTTCTCTATGTTCGGCGATATCTTCGGCGGTCGTGGCGGTGGCTTCGGCGGCGGATTCAGCGGTTTTGGCGGATTCGGCGGCGGTGGCGGCGGTTCACAGCAGCGCCGGTATCGCGGAAGTGACCTTCGCGTCAAGGTGAAACTGACTCTGAAGGAGATTTCCGAAGGGGTGGAAAAGAAGTTTAAGCTCAAGAAATATGTGCCGTGCGACCAGTGTCATGGTTCGGGTGCCGAGGGCGATGGTGGTTCGGAGACTTGCCCTACTTGTAAGGGTAGCGGTTCGACGATCCGCAACCAACAGACGATTCTGGGGACTATGCAGACTCGTGTCACTTGCTCTACTTGTAATGGTGAAGGTAAGATTATCAAGAACAAGTGTAAGAAGTGTGGTGGCGACGGAATCATTTACGGTGAAGAGGTGGTGACGGTGAAGATTCCTGCCGGAGTGGCAGAGGGTATGCAGCTCTCTATGGGTGGCAAGGGTAATGCCGGAAAGCATAATGGCGTGGCAGGCGATTTGCTGATTCTCGTAGAGGAAGAACCGCATCCGGACTTGATTCGCGACGAGAATGATTTGATTTACAATCTGTTGTTGAGTTTCCCGACGGCTGCGCTGGGCGGTGCCGTGGAGATTCCGACGATTGACGGCAAGGTGAAGGTGAAGATTGATTCGGGTACTCAGCCGGGCAAGGTGCTCCGTCTACGCGGTAAGGGATTGCCGAACGTGAATGGATATGGAACGGGGGATTTGCTCGTGAATATCAGTATTTATGTGCCGGAAGCTCTTAACAAGGAGGAGAAGAGTACGCTCGAGAAGATGGAGGCTTCGGACAACTTCAAGCCGAGCACGTCGGTGAAGGAGAAGATTTTCAAGAAGTTCAAGAGTTTCTTCGACTAAGACTTTTATATAACTTATATAACAGTTCCATGGGACAAAATCCTATGGAACTGTTTTTAGAATACCACTGTTATCATTTATTCTTAAATCCCCTTGACGAATCATAAATAGTTCTCATTTCACTTGCAGATACAATTTTAAGTACCTATATTTGTACTTATCAAAAGAAGGATTATGAGAACAACCAATTATTCAGAACTAAGAAATAACCTCAAGAGCTATCTCGACGCGGTTATCAATGACAGTGAACCATTAATCGTTCATCGTTCAGGAAACGAAAGTGTAGTCGTTATTTCTCTGGAAGAATACAATTCTATCAAAGAGACTGAATACATTATGAAATCCCCCGCCATGATGGATATCATTAGAAAGGGAGATGATGAAATAAAAAATGGTGGCGGCACTTCGGTTGATATTGAAAACTTATGGAAATAAAACTTCTTGAACAGGCTAAAATAGATCTTGAGTACTGGAAAAAGACTGGTAACAAAGTCATTATGAATAAAATAACGGCTTTGCTCAAAGATATTTCAGAGCATCCATATACCGGCATAGGTAAACCAGAACCGCTAAAATATGAACTTGCGGGCAAATGGTCAAGACGTATTAATTCAGAACATCGAATCATCTATTCCGTACATGAAGATACGATTGAAGTATATGTATTTTCTATGAGATACCACTATATGAAGAAATAAAAGGGAGTGCCCCCTGTCAATAATGAAACGCTCCATGTATGTGTCAAACATTCATGGAGCGTTTAGTATAAATTTCACTTAATATCCCGGATTCTGTGTCAGATTATCATTCATTACCCGTATCTTCTCCGGTATAGGAAACACAGTTGTATAGCCGCTTTTTTCACCTGGTAATTGCGGACGGCTTTCATATTTCCTCGTAAACATATCGAAGCGAATCAAGTCCTGACGTCTCCAACCTTCCCATGCCAGTTCAAGTTGGCGTTCGGCAAGTATGTTTTCCAAGGTGGCGGGACGGGGAGCAGCTTTTACACGCTTGCGGACTTCGTTCAGTTCATCATCGCCGCTTTCGCCGTTGCGTACTTTTGCTTCGCTTTTCATCAGTAAGGCATCGGCGTAGCGGAAGAGTACAATGTCGTTTTCCATCAGTTTACCGTCTTTGGTGGCGGTAGGGTCTACTTCGTACTTTTTCATGCGTGCACCGGCTGTTTGTTCGTAGGGGGTGTCGGTGATATCGAGTTCTACTTTCCAAGGAAGATATTCAAGGACAGTCCCGTCGTCCAGTTTGATGATGTTTCCTTTGAGGTCGCGCACGATGCCGGCAAAGTAGCAGATATCGAAGCGGGGATCTTGGGTTGGCTCCCCGTATTCGAAGGTTTCGAGGGCTTCAATCGTTGCACTGGGCCCGTTCTCGCCGCTTAGTCCGTAGGCCTTGGCGTGGTTATAGTGACGGGAGCGGAAGAGGTATTGCATTTGATTGGTGTACAGGGTTTTGTTCATCGGGATGGTGAAGATGTTCTCTACCGATGGTTCGTTGAATATGGAGAAGTTCGTTTCGTATTCCGGTTCCAGTTTGTAGCCAAGGGATTCCAGTTGGTCGCAGTAGTAGATGGTAGTCTCCCAGGCGTTAAGTTCGTTACCGTTTACGGTGAATTTGATGTTCTTTCCGTTCGGACGCTGAGTGTCCGTCCAGTCGTTGTCGGTATAGATTTCGGCGTTCAAGGCTAGTTTGGCCAACAGGAAAGTGACCACGGGACGGGTGATACGACCATAGTAAGGGCCGGATTGGTTACTGTGCGCGACACTTAACAAGGGGGCGGCTTCCTGCAATTCGCGGAATATAAATTCAAAGACGTTTTTGCGGTCGCTTTGGACGACGTCTTTCATGGCCACGGAAGAAGATTGCACCAAGGGGATGCGGGCAAATAAGTCCATCAGGTAATAATAGTACATGGCACGCATGGCTTGCACTTCTGCACGGTAGGCGGGAAGTTCCGCGTCGGAGTGGGTTTCGCTGAATTTGTCTATTATTTCTAATGATTTGTTGCTTAGCATAACGACTTTGTAGAGGTATTCCCAAGTGGCTTGGATGGCATCGTTCTCGATGCCCCAGTCGTGGAGAAACAGACCTTGCCAAAAGCCACCATCGTACCAGTCACCGCCACGTGTGGGGATGATGGCTTCATCGGTGGTAAAGGTATTGAGGTCGTAGACTCCCCTACCCGTTCCTTGCAGTCCCTGACTGTCGCTGTAACCGCCGATGTAGGTATAGAGCGAGGCTACGGCGTTAAGATATACGTCTGACAGTTTATTGTAAACGTCATCGGCGGGAAGTTTATCCTTGGGATTTTCTTCCAGGAATTTATCGCATGAAAAGAAAGTGGTGCATGCAATAAGGATAAGTCCTATATTTTTCAAATATGTTTTTATCATGTTGTCCTCTTTTAGAAGTTGATACTTAATCCTAGTATGTAGGTGCGGGCTAATGGGTAACCGCGTTTATCGTCTACGCCCAAGGTTGAGTTGACGGTGGAACTATTTATCATCGGAGAGAGTCCCGAATAACCGGAGATAGTCGCCAGGTTGTTGACGGTGAATGCCAGACGCAGGGAACGGACATACTTTTTGAGTTTCTGCACTTTCTCTATGGGGACGTTCCAACCCAGGGTGACGTAGTCGAAGTTGACGTAATCCCCCTTTTCCAGCCAGTAGTCGGTGGCTGTCTGGTCTTTGATGTTCTGCTTCGGAGCTGCTTTCATGACGTTATAGTCGGGGAAGATGTTCATATTCATATACGTCAGGGAAGTTCCGTTGTAGATTTTATGCCCGAAAGCTCCGTTGATTTGGACGGAGAGGTCGAAGCGTTTGTAGCGGAAGCTGATGTTGGAGCCGAGTATCGTTTTTGGGACGGCCTGTCCTGCCACGTAGCGGTCTTCACCGTCTTCGAGGCTGACACCGCCACCGTTCAGGTCGGCGATGCCATAGGTGTATCCGCCGTTGCCGTCAGATTCCAGTCCGGTGCTGTGGGGAAGGTAGAAGACACCTAAGGGTTGACCTACCATTTGGTAGACGATGTGGTTGTATCCGCCGTGGAAACCAGCACCGTCAAGACTGGCAAGGCTTTTGTATTCGGGGGCGGAAATCATTTCACCGTTGTACATACCGCTCAGGGAGAGCAGTTTGTTGCGTTGGAAAGTGATGTTGGCGTTGATGTTCAGTTCCATGTCCGGTGTTTTCAGAGGGGTGATGCCGATGGCGATTTCAGTACCCCAGTTGCGCATGGAGCCGATGTTGGCCAACAGGGTGTTGTAGGTGAATGGCGGTACGCTGACATTGTAGAGGTAGAGCATATCGGTGGTGCGGGAGTTGTAATAGTTGGCGGAGAGCAGCAGACGGTTGCCGAACAGGGCGACGTCGATACCGGTATTGAAGGTATGTTTTACTTCCCATTTCAGGTCGGGGTTGGTATTCCGCAAGTCGCCCAGGGAGACGATGGCGGAGTTTCCTACGGGGACAACGCCGTTCGGTTTGACGAGGTTCAGGGTTGTGTAGGAGTCGATTCCGCTTTGGTTGCCTGCCAGACCGTAGCCGATACGGAATTTCAGGTTATCGACCATCGGGAGTTGTTTCATGAATTTCTCTTCACTGATTACCCAGGCGGCGGATGCGGAAGGGAAAAATCCCCATTTATGATTAGAGCCGAATTTTGAGGATGCGTCCGTACGGGCGTTCAGGGTCAAAATGTAGCGGTCGGCGTAGGTGTAGTTGAAGCGTCCCATGAAGGATGCAAGGCGGGGCTGCTCGTAGTAGGAGTTCGTGCCTTCCCACAGGCGGAGCGCTCCTGCTTGCAGGTTGTTGTAACCGAATTTGTCGGTGCTGAAGTTGGTTACTGTGGTGTAGTATCCGGTGTAAGTTTCTTTCTGGACTTCGGCAAGGGCGAGTGCGTCGAAGAAGTGTTTTCTCCAGTTCTTCTTGTAGGTCAGCATCATGTTGCCTAGCAGGGATTCACGTTTTTTCGTTCCTTTGTAGGCTTGGCCGTTTGCCCATACGGACGTGGGGAGGTATTGGGAGTTTTCGACAATGTTGTAGGTATAGGCACCGAACAGTGTGAGTTTCAGTTCTTTCATCAGGTTGAATGTCAGTCGGGCATGGGTGCTGATATGTGAGGTGGCATCGTCGTCCTGCACTTCCATCCATGCCAGCGGGTTGGTAATTTGGCTGGCGGTGGTGATGCCGTCCCAAGAGTTGGTGACGGGGTCTTTATGGTTGGGGTATGTGGGGTTGAAGGTGGCGGCGGAGTAGAATGTTTTCTGATAATCTACGAGGTTATGGTTCTTGAGGATAGAACCGAACATTCCCAGTTCGCAATCAAGGAAACTATCGAACATCTTTTGGTTCATGTTCATGTTGGAGGTGAAGTTCTTCATGTCCTCGTTCAGTATGACTCCCTGACGATCCATGAAACCGAGGGAGACACGGTAGTTGGATTCACTAGAACCGCCGTAGAAGGCGATGTGGTGATTCTGCTGTAAGCCGGTTTGTTCTATTTCTTTCTGAAAGTTGGTGTTGTTTCCTTTGTCGAGGATGGAGATGCCACGTTCTGAAGCTACCTGGCGGAATTCGTTGCCGGAGAGCATTTTCAGGTTTTTGTAGACGGTGGAGATGCCGAAGCTGCCGTTGTAGGCGACTTGCGTCCGGCCTTGCCTTCCTTTTTTCGTGGTGACTTCTATCACACCGGACGCACCGCGTGAACCGTATTGGGCGGTTTCGGAAGCGTCTTTCAGAATGGTGAAGCTCTCGATGTCGGTGGGGTAAATAGAGGTCAGCATACTAAGGTCGCCGAATACTCCGTCAACGATAATCAGCGGGTCGTTGCCACTGGTGAGAGAGGTCGTTCCCCGCAGGCGAACGGCGTCGAGGGCGGCAGGCCCGTTCGTTGCCCGTTGGATGGTCAAACCGGGGACGCGGCCGCGAATGGCTTCCAAAGGATTCGTTATCTGGTCTTTGTTCATCTGTCTTTCCGTGATTTTCTCTACGGATCCGGAGATGGTTTTCAGACTTCCGGTGGCATATCCTACCGTGATTAAGGAATCTATGGGGACTGTCAGGGGAATCTTCTGCGCAAACAGGCTGCCACAAGAGGTTATCAGAAGAAGACCGAGAAAAATTAGTTTACCGTGTCGTCGTACCATAATAATTAGTTTTTAAGGTAATGTTACAATAGTGTCTACTCCAAGCTGTTGATTCTATTCAAATCTCTTCCTTCCGGAAGGAATTTGAGATACTTTCGTTTTTAAAGCAGACTTCTGATATAAATATAACAAAAAGAGAGAGAATCTGGTTGAGTAGATTCCCTCTTTTTTTTAATCCATGTCCGAATATCTATTTCACAATTATCTCGTCAGTAAATATCCATCCGCCGAACTCTTTTCCGGCCTTTGCCTGATAGCGCACATATCTTCCTTGTGCGTTTCCTTCCCAAGAAATGTCCGTAAATTTAATGGGGACTTCTTTGGTTACTTCAAAGGTCTGATGTTTCAGTTCCGTGAAGTTGGTTCCGTCATCGGAGACAGAAATGGTGACAGATGCGGGAAGGAATACTTCCGCTCCCACCACCTGCATGAAAGCTGCTGTAACGGAGTGGATGGTAGTCGCGGCTTCGAGGTCAATCGTCACGTCCAGACGGTCGCCGTTGATAAAGCCTTGCCAGCGGCCGTCACCATATGTCCAGTCTCCACGTATCCCGTCCGTCAAGGCAGTATTTCCACCAGCGGTATAATGAGAACTATACGGAACGTTGTAAATCACCTTTTTTCCTAAAGCAAGGTGGTCAACAGGACGGGTGGATTCGGGACGGCTGCCTATCTCGTTTTTCAAATCGAAAGTGTGATAACCTTTTGACTGCAAGTCCGTCACCGCTTTCAAGGCACGGGCATGGAAGTCTGTCCACGACTTGCGTTCGGGAACCGACCAGGCTATTTCCGCCAACGCCAATGCACGAGGATACATCATATATTCCATGTGTTCCGGAGTCGGGATATATTCAGCCCACAGGTTAGCCTGCACGCCATACACCAGTTTCGCCTGTTCTGCCGACAATGATTTGGCAACGGGATTGTAGGAGTAGACTTTCTTCAAGGGCAGGTATCCGCCAATAGCTTCCGGCTGAGAATACGGGGCGTCCTGATAACTGTCCAGATAGCAGAATGCGCCGGGGGTCATAATGGCCTGATGACCGGAAGTGACAGCGGCGATGCCACCCTCTTCCCCACGCCATGACATGACTGTCGCATTAGGAGCCAGACCGCCTTTCAATATCTCGTCCCAGCCCAACAGGCGGCGGCCACGGGCGTTCAGAAACTTTTCTATCCGGTGAATCAAGTAGCTTTGCAGTTCGTCTACGTGCGAGAGGTGCTCGTCCTTCATTCTCTTCTGGCATTTCGGGCAGGTTTTCCATGCCGCCATACCGGCTTCGTCACCGCCGACGTGGATATATTCCGACGGGAAAAGCTCCATTACTTCGGTCAGTACATTTTCGAGGAAGGTGAATGTCTCTTCGTTTCCGACACAGAAATCCGCATTCTTATATGGTTCGCCCGCACAGGAAAGTTGCGGATAGGCTGCCAATACTTCTTCCGAATGGGCAGGCATTTCAATCTCCGGAATAACCGTAATAAAATGCTGACGGGCATATTCCACGATTTCGCGGATATCATCCTGGGTATAGTAACCGCCGGAAGCTCCGGGTTCATCGAAACGGACGTATTTGCGGTCGCCGTTCCACCATTTCTTCCAGTTGGCATCGGTACGCCAGGCGGCAAAATCTGTCAGCCGGGGGTATTTCTTGATTTCAATGCGCCACCCTGCCGCGTCCGTAAGGTGCAGGTGCAGGCGGTTGATTTTATAGTATGCCAGTGCGTCTATCTGCTTTTTCACAAAGTCTTTGGAGAGGAAATGGCGGGACACGTCCAACATCAATCCGCGATAGGCGAAACGGGGGGTATCCTGCACTTCAACGGCAGGAACGGTAATACTTTCAACCGAAGCCGCCGACAATTGCAGGAGTGTCTGAATCCCGTAAAACAGTCCGGCTCCCGAAGTTGCCTGTATCAGGATTCGGGACGGTGTGACGGACAGCGTATAACTTTCAAGAGTAGGCAACTGTCCGCTCTTTTCCGTTATCAATAGAGAAAGTACATTCTGCGTATCTTTCTTTTTCCCTTTCTTGAGATGAACCGGCAATGCTTGCAGGCAATTCTCCAAAAGCTGCGCTTCTCCACCTTGTAGGTTTGTATAAAGTTTTGTTTTCTCCGAGAGCAAAAAAGAGCCCGTCCCCTGCTCCATTTTCAACGGGACAGGAATGACGGACTGTGCTTTGAGGGAATGTGCGGTCAAGCACATTCCCAATACCCATAAGAAAAGACAAACTTTAGCGTATCTATTTCTTATATTCATTAATCTATCGTGATTTCGTCTACAAACAAGAATGCCGGACTGTCTTTGCCGCCATGCCATGCCGGTATTTTACTTTCAGACAGGGCAACCACTTTCACGTATTGAGTTTTCACCGGGCTGAATGACAGTTTATGTTCGTAGATACCATTCTTATCGCTTTCTTTCATAGCAGGATACTCCTCGGAAGCAACTTTGGTAAAGTTCTTGCCATCGTCCGAAACTTCTACGGAAAGTCCTCTCGCGTCAAACACCCAGTCGCCCTTCTCCACGCAAGTAGAAATAGCAACGCTCGAAATCTCGGTGGGCTGCTGAAGGTCGATAGTCATATCCATATCGTTCTTGTAGAATGCAATCCAACGTCCGGTCTTGTAGTTGCCATTTCCTTTCAAGCCGTCTACCAGTGTAGATTCGCCTTTGAACATGTATTGCTTATTGACAGGTTGGTTGGCTACAATCGGCTTCATGCTGGACTTGCTGAAATTAACCTTTTCAGAAATCACACGGCTGTTTCCGGTAGGACGGACAGCAATGGCAGAGAAAGTTACGTTTTCCTTGATTTTCAGCGGGCTTTCATAAAGCGGAGAAGCAGCGGTAGGTTCTGTGCCGTCAAGTGTGTAATGGATAGGCGCACCGTCAATGGTTGACAAGGTGATATCCAGCGTACCGTCTGCCGGGTTCGGAGTGTATTCGGCAGTTACGTTGAATACGTGTTTTGCGTAATTGTATCCTTCGGCATCGTACCACTTAATCAGGCGCGGCAGACGGGACAGGAAGTCTTCATAATTCTTCTTGTCGGGAGCCGACCACTGGATTTCGGACAAGGCAGCCCAACGGGGCAATACCATATACTGGGCATGAGAGAATGTAGGAATGTATTCAGTCCAAAGGTTAGCCTGCACGCCTTTGATATATTTCTGTTCTTCGGGAGTGAGGGAAGCCGGCATCGGCTCGTAGCTGTACACTCTTTCAAGAGGCAGGTAACCACCAATACCGAGAGGTTCGTTCTCCGTGTCTTTTGTCTGGTAGTAGTCGAAATACAAGTAAGTGTTCGGTGTCATGATAACATCATGTTTCTGCTTGGCTGCTTCGATACCGCCCTTTTCACCACGCCATGACATGACAGTCGCGTTCGGTGCAAGCCCGCCTTCGAGGATTTCATCCCAACCGATAATCTGACGTCCGTGGTCGTTGAGGAATTTTTCGATATGGTTGATAACGAAGCTCTGCAAACGTTCTTCCTTGCTATGCTTATCATCCGATTTCAATCCCAGCGCCTTGATACGTGCCTGGCATTTCGGACATTTTTCCCAACGTACTTTAGGACATTCGTCACCACCAACGTGGATATATTCCGACGGGAAGATTTCAATCAGTTCGGCATATACGTCTTCGAGGAATTTCAATACCTGGTCGTTTCCGGCACAGAGCACATCCTCGGATACACCCCATTGTCTCCATACTTCGTACGGGCCGCCTGTACATCCGAGTTCCGGATAAGCGGCAAGAGCAGCCTGCATATGTCCCGGCAGGTCGATTTCGGGGATAACCGTGATATAACGTTCAGCAGCATAAGCTACTATGTCTTTCGCCTGTTCCTGAGTGTAGAAACCACCGTAAGGTTTGCCGTCATATTCGCCGGAGTTGCGTCCGATGACTGTCTCCGTTCTCTTGGAACCGATTTCCGTCAGTTTCGGGTATTTCTTGATTTCCAGACGCCAGCCCTGGTCTTCAGTAATATGCCAGTGGAAACGGTTCATATTGTGCAAAGCCATCATGTCGATATAGGTCTTCACTTCGTCTACGGTAAAGAAATGGCGGCTAGTGTCGAAGTGCGCGCCACGATAAGAGAAACGGGGAGCATCCTTTATCTCTACTGCCGGCAATGCGATATCCGCACCCACTGCAACGGGCAAAGATTTGCGCAAAGACTGGATTCCATAGAATACTCCGGCTTCCGTCGGGCCGGTGATAGTGATTCCGTCACCCGCTACTTTCAACTGGTAGGACTCGGGATTTTCGGCTTCCGCTCCCAATGCCAGTACAATGGCGTTCTTACCTTCTGTTCCGGCTTCGATGGCAAAGTCTTTTCCGGTAGCTGTTTTCAGGTAGTCGGCAAGAAATTTTGCGTTGCGTTGCATCTTTTCGTTACCTTCCGGATAAAGGATTTTCACTCCGCTCTTCAGGATGAAGGGACTTCCCTGAGCTGTAACGTTTTCCTGCGGAAAAGGGATGATTTGGTAATCAGCTTCCTGTTGCGGGGATTGGCACAAAGAAAAAAGTCCCGCCACTGCCAGGCATCCGGTTAGTTTTAAGAATTGTTTCATAAACTAAAAATTAAGTGTTAAGTTACTAATAGATATTTAATTATAGGTTTCACGAATATGTTTGAGTCCCAAAGGCAATTCTTCTCCTTTCTTGATGTCGGGAGAAGTGATGATGACCGTTTTACGCTCTCCGGGCAAAAGGTCGAAGAAGTTGTCGCTGAAACGGGCGCCCTGCAAAGGTATTTCGATAAAGACGTCTTTTGCCAGGGCAGGAGAAAGAAGTGTCAGTTCGCATTTGCCGTCTGTCTGCTTCATTTTATAGGTGATGGTCGTCTCGGGCAGGAGCAGGTCTTTGGTCTTTTCAAAGAAGTAGACTGTTTCGGCTACTGTATGACCGGATTTGTCTTTCAAGGTCAGTTGCATGAAGCTACTGCGCAGGTCGTCCGTAAGCGGGCGCTTTGCCGGAAAGAACAAAGTGGTGAGCGGAGTGCGGTATACACATTGGGAAGTGTTGGCAGGAAGAGACAAAGAAGGAAGGACAACCGTTTTTCCGGCTTTCTTTCCCGCAAAATTCGTCAGTTTCATTTCCAACGTCAGTTTCTCCCGGGTGTCAAGATGGTCGGAAAGCAAGTAAACACACAAGTTGTCACCTTCCAGCAAAGGATTGATATGAACGGGGGCAAATGCACGCTTTGCCTGATAATGCAGGGCTTTCCAATTACCGTAGTAGTCGATACCCGACCATGACACTACCGGCCAACTGTCGTTCAATTGCCAGTATAATGTACCCATACAATAGGGACGGTTGCGCCGGTGCGCTTCCAGACCATGACGTATGCCATGTCCCTGCAATACAAGTCCGACGTAGACGAAATCCTCAAATTTCTCGGGTACGATATAATCGCGTTCCATATAAGTACGAATCAAGTCATTGCCGATGCTGCTCTTTTGATGGGCGTTCATCACTTCCGATTCGATTTGATAATCTTCTGGAGATGCGAATGTGGCAATGGTTTTCATTTCGGGGAAAGACTGGAAACCGAATTCGCTCATAAAACGCGGCAAATCGGTATCCAATGATTCAAAAGTTTTCTTTCCGTACCAGACGCCCCAGTTGTGGCTATCCCCTATTCCCCATGATTCGGGACGTCCCCAGTTGGCAAGATAGGGGGAACTGTGGATGTAGAAACGGTCTGCATCGAGTTCCTTCACTTTGGCGGGAAGCAACTCGCGGAAGAGTTTGTCGTAGCCAGTCATCATTTCCTGATAGATTTCCGGGGTATATTTCTTTTGATATCCCCAGTATTTCAAGGCTTCGAGTATTTCGTTGTTTCCGCACCACATGGCTAGCGAAGGGTGGTTGCGGAGACGACGGATGTTGTAGCAGGCTTCCTCCTCTACCCTTTTCAAGAAGGTGGGGTCGGACGGATAAGGGGTGCAGGCAAACATAAAGTCCTGCCATACCAGTATTCCGTTCTCGTCTGCCAGATTGTAGAAACGGTCGTCTTCATAGGTTCCGCCACCCCATACGCGGATGACGTTCATGTTCGCTTCCTTAATGTCGCGGAACAATGTCTGATAGCGTTCGGTAGTCACATTCGTCAATAACGCGTCCTGGGGTATGTAGTTGGCTCCCTTGGCAAACATCGGGATACCGTTCACTTCAAAATAGAAGGATTCTCCGTCTGCATCCTTTTCGTTCACCAGGCGGACGGTGCGGAGTCCGATTCTGTGGGATTGTTCAGCCACGATGTTACCTTGAGCGATAACTTGGGCGGAGAAATCGTATAAAGTCGGCGCTCCCCAGCCATTCGGCATCCAGCGTACCGGTGAGACAACTTCCGTAGGGATACAGATGTGGTTGATTCCGGGTTGCAGGGTGACGTTTTGGGTGATGGCGGCTTCCTGTTCCCCTTCGAGCGAAGTTTTTATTTTTATTTCTGCTTGAAGCGGATGGGGAAGTATGTTGTTTATTTCCAGTTCGTTGGACAGCTTCGCTACCTGGTCGGTCAGCGATAGTTGCTTCACATGGTAGTCGCTGATGGAAGCGGCATCGTAGAAGCGGATGGTTACCGGACGCCAGACACCGCTGGTCACCATGCGGATACCCCAGTCCCAGCCGTAGCTGTAAGGAGCTTTGCGGGAGAATACACTCAGGTGTTTCTCGTGATGGTCGTTGTCGGCGGGATAGTTGAATCCGTTGGAAGCGTATTGGGGTAATGTCTGCCGGATGGGCGAATGAAAATATATGTGAAGGAGATTTTCTCCGGAACGAAGATATTGTTTGACGGGGATTGTGTAGCCGACGAACATGTTGTCGGCTTTTAACAGCAATGCTCCGTTGAGGTAGACATCGGCGTAGGTATCGAGCCCTTCAAAGGTGAGTTGGGCGTCATCACGTTTCAGTTGGTCGGCAGTGATTGTAAAAGCCGTCCTGTATTCCCAGTCTTCATTTTCGACCCATTGGATTTTCTGTTCGTTGATACCGTAGAAGGGATTGGGAATGAGGTTGTGATGGATAAGGTCTTGATGTACCGTGCCGGGGACTACGGCTGTGCGCCATATCTCTGTCCCCACTTGGGAAAACTCCCAGCCTGTGTGCAAAGTTAGAACTTCTGAATTGTCATTGCTCTGGGCATAGGCCATGCTGCAACAGCAGAGTAATCCACACGCTATCTGAGCTTTTTTTCCGGTTAAATTAATCATCATAGTGGGGGCATTAGATATTAACGGTGTCAAAGATATTATTTTTCCATCAATTTTCCCTGATAATTTAACAAAATATAGATTACAAGCGGCATTGTTTTTATTATTCCACTGTTATCCTGATTATTTCGGGTGTGCGGATACCCGGCTTCAATTCTCCGTTTATGTTGTAATAAGTCTTATCCCATCCCACCAACGCTGCTCCGGCACGGGCTGTTTGCGGGGTACGGGCTACTTCCTGCCATGTGTTTTGGCTGATGTCATATATTAATATCCGGTCATTGAATTTGTACCATTCGGCAGGATGGAGAAGATAGTCCTTCTGGGGCTGTCGGAGAGCCGCAAGGAAGATATCTTTATTCACCCCGCCTGTACAGAGTATCAGGTTTTCATTGATGGCGATGGCTGTTCCGCCACCTAAGGAGATGGTTTCACCGTCGTTTCCTGTCGGGGTAGCTATGGGAGTCCATTGGCGGGACAGGGACGAGTAGCAATAACCGTCGGTGGAAAGTGTTGCCGGTTTGCCATCGGTAGAAGCGGCGAATCCGCCCCATAGGAAGATACGGGCTTCACCGTCTTTAAACTGTCCGGCACAGACAGCTTGCGTCCGTGCATCTCCGGGAAAATTCGGTAACTCCTGCCAACCAGTCTCAAGCCTGTCCAAGTCAAGGCAAAGGAATGAGTTGGAAGGTTTGCCGTTTCTGTTACCACCTGCAACGAACAGTTGCCCGCCTATCAACGTGCCGCACATATTATCCAACGCATAAGGCAAAGCAGGAAGAGTTTCTATTACGACTTTCCCTTGTTTTGCCGCCTTCGGATTTCTCCCCCAACTGATTTTATAGACAGACGTCAGCGCATCTTTTCCATCGGTTCCCCCTATGCAGATGATGCCGTCCGGACAAGATACGGAAACTCCGTAAGCGGAAGCGACAGGCAACTCTCCCACCTTACGCCAGGCAAGTACCGTATCGGTATTTATCGTTGCCGCATAAATCCCCCGATAGAATTTCTTCTTTCCGCCATCGCTGGCAGGAACACCGGGAAAATTACAACCACCCGCCATCAGCAGATTGCCGCTCAGGATTCCTGAGTAGCAGGCGGAAACGCCAAGTTTGAAGCCTTTCTCCGATTGAGGGAATCCTTCCATTTTCTGCAAGTGAATATCCGTAATGAACCGCTCGGATGCTTCCGCACGGAAGGTCGAAGCCGGCAGACCTGCTTCATTCACCAGATTTGCACGTGTGAAAGGCTGCCAACCGTAGCGGACGTATCGCGGATGCTTTACTTGTTCACTATATACTTTTATCCGACCGTCTATTATCTCCGCAACGGCAGGGTAATAAATGCCGTCCGTCTCGGCGACCTCAAACGTACGCAAAGGACGACCGTCCGCACTCTTTAAGCCTTTGCCGTAATTGAAAGTCACATATACGGCATTTTCACGAAAATCGGCTTGCTGAAATAACGGGCCGGATGGCAGTATATGGCTCATGCCATACGTTTTATTCAAGGCCCAACGGGCGAGACGTTCGCCAATCGGTTTCTTATTTCTAGGGTGTACGTCTAATGAGTCGCCATTATCACTCGACACCGCCATACCTGTATTCGGTATTTCGTTCATCATCCTGCGCTGGCTGTCACGGAACCACGGCCAGGAAGGACGAGCTATACTGGAAAGCTGAACGTAGTAGAACGGCAGTTCCTCATTCTCCCAGTTCTTACGCCAACTGCTTATCAAGAGTTTGAAGAGTTTCTCATGGGCTTCGTAATTATGGGCGTTCGATTCTCCCTGATACCAAATCACACCTTTGACCGGATATTGCGCCAACGGACGAATCCCCGACTCATACAAATAACAAGGTTCGTAAGGGTGGCGTTGGTATTTCTCTTTCGACTGTTTGATGTTTAATGCAGCGCGTCCGCGTACCCAGTCTTGTATAAAATCATTGTGTGTCCAGTCTTTCAATATAGCCGGGAAGTGATATTCCAACGTATTCCGGTCTATCCATGATTCAGTAGGCGAACCGCCGATTGCATTGCATATCAGCCCTACCGGAACTTTCAAGCTATCCCGCAACATCCGGCCGAAATAATATGCTACCGCCGAGAAACGGGCGGCATTGTCGGGAGTACAGGTTTGCCATTCCGTGTCTTTATAATACTGAAGATGATTCAGGGAGTCGAGGACGGAAGCGTCCCATTGCACCGCGTCCGTACGCCAACGGGCTTTCATGTCATACAAGCGCAACTGTTCGTCGGCAGCTTGAGGAATGTCTTTCTTTCCGGTAGTGGTTTGGCTCAACATAAATTCCATATTCGACTGTCCGGAGCATAACCAGACTTCTCCTGCCAGGACGTTGGTGTACTTCAAGATTCTTTTTTGAGTGGAGACTGCCAACGTATAAGGGCCGCCTGCTTTCAACGGTGATAATTTCACCGACCATTTCCCGTCCGGTGCAGTTTTTGTAATCCACTGCTGACGGTCTATGCTGACTGTTACTTGCTCTCCTGCATTGGCTGTTCCCTGTATCAGTAAAGGGGTATCACGTTGGAGAACCATATTATCCGTATAAAGCGGGGATAATTTCAAGCCGCCATAATCTCCGGTGATAGCCGAATAAACAGTTTTTGCCATGATGGCTGCCCCTTCGGCAGTAGGATGAACAGCATCCGGCAGCAAGAAAGGATATGGATAGAGCGGTTCGTGGAAGTCTATCAGCTGCACACCGGCATAACGCGCTACTGCTTCGATAGCTGTCTGTATCTCGCCGTGCCAGTCACGGGTGCCCGACTGGAAACGCGGATGCCGGTCGGCAATCGGGGTCATTCGCGCTATGATAATCCGTGCGCCGGGATTGGCTTTGCGGAAGGTATCAATCAGGTTCAGATAATCTTTCACAAAAAAGTCACGGTAATTGGGCCAGTTGCGAGGGTCGGTATCATTGATTCCCAAATGAATGACAACAATGTCTCCTGCAAAATCCAATGCTTTCTGATATTCTTCCTGCCGGATATAGGGACGGTGTCCTTGATTGAGCAGGGTGGCACCGGGCTTTCCGAAGTTTCCGACTTCATAACGGGTGCCTAACATTTTTTGCAACTGCACGGGATAAGACTGCACCAAACGGTCGGATAATCCGGTTCCGTAGGTGATACTGTTTCCTACACAGGCTACTTTTATCCGTTGTTGCTGAGCGGACGAAATAGTCCAACATACAAACAGACAGACAGATAGAATCAGAATCTTTTTCATGTATTTCCTCCCCTTTTTAACGTCAATTCAATATAATATCAATCTCCGCATGGCTTCCCCTCCTTCCAGAAGGAGAAGAAGCACAGCCTATGATTTATATCGAGCTCCTTTTGATTTATTTCTTTGGTTTTTATTTCTTTCCGATATAAGGTTTTACAATCTCTACCCATTTCAAATACCCTTTTCCTAAAAGATGCAGACCGTCATTCGTGTATGCAGTGTTCATTTTTCCGGTTTCTTTATCTACAAAATGGGAGTACAAGTCTATATATGCCGCTCCTTCCTTCTCTGCCAGACGGACTAATCCTTTATTAATTTCCGGAACAACCTGCCAGCGGGAAGTATGCCCCTTGAACATATTATAATGGTCGGTCACGGGGAGAACGCTTTGCAGATAAAGCTTTGTTTTCGGTGAATCCATCTTTATCTTCCGGACAATCATCCCGATACGGGACACAATGGTATCGGCAGGAGTTCCACGGCTCACATCATTAATGCCAATCAGAAGGAATATTTTAGCAGGTTTTCCTTTCAGGACAGCATCCAGACGGTCATACACTCCCATACAGATATCACCGCTGATTCCGCGGTTCTTGACGTGCTTATTATTAAACAGTTCCGACCATTCGGCACCGTTCGTGATACTATTCCCCAAGAAAATAATGTCATCGGAAGTCACAGGCAGCTCTTCAAACAATGTGGCACGCTGATAATAAAATGTAGAATATTTACGTTCC
Organism: Bacteroides congonensis; assembly: GCF_900130125.1. Taxonomy (GTDB): domain Bacteria; phylum Bacteroidota; class Bacteroidia; order Bacteroidales; family Bacteroidaceae; genus Bacteroides; species Bacteroides congonensis. Next base: position 1,757,065 of record NZ_FQXY01000011.1, on the reverse strand, counting down.
TGCGCACGGCATACCAATGCCAAGGACAATACGAGCACTAAAAAAAAGAACTTCCTACAGGCTATTCCTCTTATTGGCTCATTGACATATCCGTTTTGCATCATAGAACATTCGCTTTTCATTATAGCATATTTCTTTTTCATTATAGCATATCTGTTTTTCATTATAGCATATTCTTATTAGCTCATGGCATATCCATAAAAGTCTTCCTCTCTATGATTGGCTATTTCAATGTTTTGTCCGGTGAATACACAAGTCCTTCTAACGCTTTCTGTCCGTCGGGAGTAACAAAAACAGCGGTAAACATCCATTTCACCAACCGGACTTCGGGAGAAGTGAACTTTCCTACCGGCAATTTCATAAATACTTTATTCCATCCTTTTTGCAGACGGACTTCCAAAGGAGGACGCACTACACAGTTCTCGTTACCCAAAGTGATTTCATTACTTTTAGTCCGGTGGGTGGCTGTCCATACGGGCGGCAACACTTCCTGTTCATTTATCCAAATGCGGCTTTCTTTATAATCCCATTTTCCCTGTAAAGGAGGAAGGTCGGCTTCCGAACGGCTGTAATTCTGGAATTCCACCCACAGGCCGGCTGTCTGTTCTTTCGGTGAATAGACATAGGTGTAAGCATAGGCTGTATGGTTCTCTTCCGGTTCTTTATAGAATCCGGGAACAAGCGTACCCCATACATGGCGCAAGTAAATACCGGCACCAATGGCAGGACGTACATTGTATGTCTTTCCTTCATAAGTGTAACTATCCCGCAAGGATTCTTCCGGCGGGAAAGTCTTTGTCAAATCTCCCCCATTCGGAAACGCGTCCGTAATATTCCATTTCACATTTGTCTGACGGACATACGCAAACGGATAACCGGCAAAGGTGTGTTCCTTATGCCACAACAGACGACGTTCAAAATCAGCAAAATTCTTGAATAGCTCCGACTGTCCGTCAGTAGGAAGTATTGTGCCGTTCTTGTCAAAATATTCAGTTCCGCCACCTTTCCAGGCACGTTCTGCCACAGCCAGCATATTGGGATAAAAATTATTTTCGATAATCATATCCCATTCGGAATCAATCAGCCTGTCATTCCAGATAGCCAGAATCGTTCCTGCCAGGTCGTCGCTTCCCTGTTCCTTATTATAAATACGGCTGTTGTATAATGCGACAATATCACCGAATGTATCAAAATGGTTCAGATAATGAAAACGTGAATCAATGGCGGGAATACCTTCCTGCGCTTTCCCGCGGTAGCTCCAGAGCTGGGTCATATCAATTTCTCCGGGTTTATAATGCCAGCCCGGATTCCATGAGATTACTTTCTTGCCTTTGGAACGTACATAGGACACCATTTCCGGTACGAAACGAGGGTTGGTAAACTGCACTTCATCCGTGCCGATATGCAAATAAGGCACGTCAAACGTTTCGCACACTTCATCCAGCAGAAGTTTCAGGATTTTCATTCCTTCGGGACTTTGCATGTCGTGACGGAAGGTGCGTATAAAGGCCGCACTGTGTCCGGGCATATCAATTTCAGGAATCAACGTCATGTGATGCGCCTTACAGAAAGCGACCAGTTCTTTGGCTTCTTCCAGCGTGTAATATTTGCCGGGCATGCGGGTGGTGTTCGCGCTATCATTAAGCATCGGGAAAATCTTGCTTTCCAGTCGCCAGGACTGATTCTCGGTCAGATGCCAATGGAAGACGTTGATTTTGAATTTGGCGAGTACGGCGATTTCACGTTTCAGTTCTTCCAATGAAATGTAACTCCGCCCTACGTCCTGCATGAATCCGCGAACACGGAAAGCAGGCCAGTCAATGATTTCAGCTCCTTGAATCTGCGTTTTTGAGTTCTTTTTCTCTACCAGTTGCCTTAAAGTCTGCATAGCCCGATAAACGCCCCGTTCGGTCACAGCCTCAACGGTTATCCGTTTCCTGGTTACATTCAGGCGGTAAGCCTCATCCCGGTTCATCGGTATTTCAGGTAGAGAAGGCAGTAGTTTCACCTCGATGACGGCAGTTGCCTTTGGCGAGACTGTTCCACCCATTTCTGCGATAAAGGCTTCCCACTCCTGTTGAAGCACAGGAGTGGAAAACATCACCTTATTCACTTGAAAGTTTATATGAGAGGGGGTAAACTTTTGTGGCTGGGGGAGCAGGTGGTAATCACCTGCTTTTGCCACTGAAAGTGTGTATAAGTTAATTGTAAAATATATTAATAGTATTAATTTGTTTTTCATGATTACAGGTCGAGTGTGTCTCTATTTTATTATATCCTTTAACGGGACAGCCTGGAAAGTCATGTGGGCTACACTACTCTCATACAGTATGCCGACTGTCTCCTTATCAATCATAGTCAGACAAGAATATCCCCATCCTTCACCTTCATCGAGCATCACCTGATGTTCGGGCAACCATGTGACACCGCCATCCAGACTTGCTTTGATGGTGATATGATGGCGGCCTTTCACCGTATTCGGGTTGGAGAATAAAAGAATATCCTTGTTTAGTGCATTGTCTTTGGCTTTTACGCTAATCAGGCTTGCCATACAAACCGGTTCCTGCAATGCTTTGCGCGAAGAAGGGTGTTCTGTCCACGTCTTGCCCAAATCCTTGGTGGTAGCAACAGCACGGCTGCCGCCACGGTTATCCCTCATGTTCAGCATCAATACGCCCGGCTCTACTTCCGCCACTTGTGCTTCAGTCGTATTGGTACGTGCGTAGTTATGTATTTTCCATGTTTCGCCACGGTCTTTGCTATACATGATTCCCGCATTCGGAACACGGGTAGAGTCGATAAACTGAATCGGGAATACCAGTGTGCCGTCCTGCATTGTGATACCACGTCCCGGCCCTTGCAGAAGAAAATACCAGGAAGGGTCTTTCACCTGTTCTGTGATATTGATAGGCTTTGACCACGTTTTACCGTCGTCCGTACTCTTTGACAGCACCAACTGGGCCGTATGATTCATATCCATTCCCGGATAAGAGCTCCACCAGGCACGCTGATTACCCATCCCATGTGTCCAGGCTGCTACCACCCATGCCGTATTGGTCTTGGTATCCACCAGAATAGAAGGGTCACCGACACCGTTCTGAGCAGCGGGCAAATCGCCGGTCTCACCGAAAGCCAGAGGCAAACGCATCTTCTCCCATGTTTTACCACCGTCTACGCTGCGGCTCAGACCAACATCTACATGCTCCTGCAAATCGACACTACTATTGTAACGTACATCATATACTCCCAATAAAGTTCCCTTGTTGGTAGTTGCCAGTCCCGGAATACGGAAAGCAGCCGAGCCGTCGTCACCGGCATGACGCACGCCCACTCCTACCCTATGAACTATATTTTCCGGTGAAACCGTATGCATAAGGGCGGCTTTACCATCTACTTTCACAGTAGCAATCTTAGCCGAAACCTTATCCAGCAAAGAAGCATCCGGCTTCATCTGCAAACTAATCCAGAAATAGTTGATTCCGGGGAAAAGCTTCTGATTGGCTTTCAAGGTAACTTTCTGTTTCGGATTGTCCACTTGCGACTTATTAATCGAATAAGAAGGATTGGCCGCCAATGTCTTTCCCGGCGTATAACTGGAAACATAGGACACAGGAGCAAAAAGATTCTTGCCATAGTTCTGACGGGCTTCCGTACCACTATAATATAACTTGACGGATTTTATGTCTGACAAATTCACATCTTTGCCGAAATTTAAAACCACTTCATCCAAAGCACGACTCTCTTTTGCGTTCAAACGCAACATAAACAACACATTGTCTTGTCGTTCAATCAAAACAGGAATCTGAGTTTCACGCACAAATACAGTATCCGATGCAACTGACTGCAAAATCGCACAAACAGAAAAGGCGATTGATAAGAATAGATTCTTTTTCATGGTATTATTTAAATGTTTCATGCTGCAAATATATAAAATTACAACGAATCACCTCTACATTTAATAAAATAATTTATTATAAAATGCATAATTAATAAACCACCTATTACAAAAACGAGAACGCACATGCTAAACCACACATACGTTCTCTTGTTTTTATTCGGTTATCAGCCTGAAGTATTATTATTCTTCACCTTCTCCACCGGTGAGATAACCTTCAGTCTGAACCAGCTCTCTATTATTGGTCAGCGTATTAGCATCAATCGGCCATAGCAACCGCTTTTGATTTGCTGTAGAATATTTTGCCGTACAACCCAAAGTACGTATATCATACCAACGTTTTCCTTCATACATCAACTCGCGCAAACGTTCTTTCAGAACTGTTTCAATAGGGTCATCATCACCTGCTACAAACGGATTGCCGGAATAAAATTCACCGCCTTTTTCATTCGGATAGGCCACCGTTGCCTTATTCGCTTCGAAATAAGTCTCACCGTACGCACGTTTACGAACAGTATTGATTTCAGTAGTGATATCTTCACCTAGCAAAGCTTTGGCTTCTGCCAAAAGCAGCAAGCAGTCTGCATACCGATAAATAGGATAATCGTCTAACCATGCACGCTCTGAGCCGCCAGGCAACATCGTACCCTGGAATTTATAAGGGAAACAAGCCCTATATACCAAGTCTTCCCCCTCTTTCACATAAACAGCCTTCACCGAACCGGCTTTACGAGTATCGCCTTCACGGAATACCTTATCATAAAAATCTTTTTTAATCTGAAGTCTTATCAAACCATTCAGTTCAGCATCTTTCGTTTCGGCAAAAGAAACTCCGTTCTCATCAAAATAATTGCCGGAAGTCATGTAAGCCTGCTGAGGAACAAGATTATTTCTAAAACTAGTCCCGCCCCACATATTATACTCATCACGTCCATTATGAATGGTGAAGATTATTTCTTTATTTTTCTTGTTCGCATAGGCGAAAACATTGGTAAAGTTGTCTTCCAAACCAATACCCGGACAATTGTTCACTTCCTGCAAAGCCCCTTTAGCAGTACGGTAGTCGGCATCACCACCCCCCATCTGCTTGCCACTCCACAAGTATACTTCACCTTTCAACATTTTTGTAGCTCCCAACGACCAGTAATGTTTTCCGTATTTGTAGGAATAGTCACCATTAAATGCCGTCTCAGACGCAGTAATGTCTTCTTTGATACGGGCCATCACTTCCGTTGCCGGCGAAGCAGCCTTCTGTATATTTGCCAAATCAATGGTCGAACCACTGGTGTAAGTCAAATGCAGAATGACATCCCCCCATGAGCGGAGCAAGTGAAAGTAAAGAAAAGCACGCATCCCATAAGCCTCTCCCAAATAATATTTCTTGGTAGCTTCGGGCAGCAATCCGGTTTCTTCCGTTTTGGCAATCATCAGATTTATCTGATTGATAACTCCGTACAAATTAGCAAAATTACTGAGCCCTACGTTCTCCCTGTTCAGCGAATTGGCAGGGAAGATTTCCATACCTTGAGTCGCCTCACCACCGAACGGCGCATCACCATAAATATCAGCACGAGGTTCACCTAATATAAAGAAATTGTACGACCGCTCTCTGAGTTGTGCATGCAAACCAACGTTGAAAGCACTGAAATGCGTGTCACTCTTCCAATAGTTGGCATCGGTTATCGTACTTTCCGACTCCAGATCCAAAGAGTTACATCCTGTCAGGAAAGGCAGCAAAGCTGCACTTGCCCATAAATATTTGAATATATTTTTCATAATTCTATTCCTTTTTAAGTCCTGTCAAATTAGAATGTTAGAGATAAACCGAACAAGAGCGTTCTCGGAGTAGGATAACGTCCATTGTCAATACCACGACCGTATGTAGTCGATACGGCTGGTTCAGGAGATACACCACCATATCCGGTGATATAGAACAAGTTCTGTCCGGTGACATACACAGATGCATCTGTCATATGTACCTTGCTGATAAGCGATTTCGGCAACTGATAGCTCAATGTGACTTCGCGCAAAGCCAGATAATCACCCTTTTCATAATAACGGGAACTGTTGTTGTCGGCTGCGGTAGAAGCATTGTTCGAACGGGTAATATTCTTTTTCGCCAACTGGTCGGCATAGTAGAACTTCGTAAGGTCTGAGTTCGGATTTGCTTCGCTCCACATATCTTTCACATCCGTAATGATGTTGAATTGCCCCTGATATTGTCCCAACGAACGAGCTTTCAAGTCATTGTATAAGGTGTGTCCCAAAGCATAGTCGAAACGGGCATAGAGTGACAGACCTTTATATCCGAATGTAGTAGAGAAACCACCCGTAACATTCGGGAAGATGTTACCCATCACAGAACGGTCGTAACCGTTAATAATATTATCACCGTTGATGTCTTCCCAACAAGCGTCACCCGGCTCGATAGGCTGCCATCCCGAAGATTCCTTATAAGTCTTTCCGGTAGCGGGGTTGATCTGATCAGCCAGTCCGGGACCATACAAGTTGGCAACTTCATCCACACGTAAATTTGCATGTTGCTTTACGTCATCCCAGTCTTTGAAAACATGCTGCTGTCTATATCCAACCAGTTCTCCCAGTTTACCGCCTTCCTGACGACCGGCAATCCATTTGGTCGGGAACTTGCCATTGGCATCTACTTTACCAGCCGCTACTTCATAACCGCCTACGCGGTTGTTCTCAACATTGTTATAAGGTAATGCAATTATCTTGTTGGCAACAGAAGTAATATTCGCAGTCATATCCCATGTGAAACCACCCTTGTTGATGATGTTTGCTTTCACTTCCGCTTCGAAACCGGAGTTGCGCAACGTACCCATATTCGTTACAATATCCGAGAATCCGGTATATCCGGGCAATGCTTGTTTGGTCAGCAAATCCTTTGTCCGACGGCTGTAGAAGTCGAGAATAAAAGAAAGTCTGTTCTGCAGGAATCCGATATCCAATCCCACCTCAAAGGTCTGACTCTGTTCCCAGCGCAGGTTGGTATTGAGCAATTTCTTATTATAAAGAGCTGTCGCCCCACCATAAGTTTTAGCATCCACCTGTGCGTATTCTCCATAGACTTCATAATTTCCGATACCATTTACATTACCATTCACACCATAACTGATACGCGGTTTCAAATTGGAAACGATATCTGACACTTTGGATTCTTTCCAGAAATCTTCTTCCATAATATTCCATCCTACAGATACCCCCGGGAAGAATCCCCAACGATTGTCCTTCAAACGAGAAATTCCGTCATAACGAGCCGTGAAAGACAACAAATATTTCATGTTGTAGTTATAATTGACACGACCGAAACCAGAAAGAATGCGATAAGCCGTTTTTTCCGTACGAGTGAAAGTCCTTTCAGAACCAACATTCAAGGTCGGGATATCGTCCGTAGGAGAACCTTGCGTCTTAGCTTCAAAATCAAATTGATTGTAAGTATAATACTCTCCGCCAATCATTGCATCCAAATTATGCTTTTCGGCAAATGTTTTGGTATATGTCAATGAAGCATTCAGCTGAATCTGATTGTATTTTTGAATCCAAGCTTCCGCATTGCGAGTTGTATTGGGCGTAGAAGCTGTCTGTGTTTGATATGCCTTGTCAAACTTCTCTCTCTGATACTGATAGTTCAATAAAGAAGCGTTTCCATTCAAGACCAATTCTTTTGGAAGAATATCCAACGTAAAGCCGATATTGTATGTAGCACGTGCCGTACTGTTCTTTTGGGTCAGCAAATCACGATAGTAAGCCGGGTTACCATCCCCAGTACCACCCCCTGACGCAGGAGAACCGTCCTCCATCCAAGGATTCCATGTAGGACGCTGCGAACGGGTACGATAAAAGAATTCATAAGTACCGATCCATAATTCCGGCCGGGTAGACCATACATAAGAGACACCCGCTTTTATATTTAATATCGGAAAAATCTTATACGATCCGTTGAACGATCCACTGAAACGCTTGAACCCCGTTCCTTTAATCATACCATCTTCATTATAGTAACCCAAGCTGCTCGCAAAGGTGCTTTTATCGTTACCACCTGTAATATTGAGGTAATGGTCTTGCGTAATGGCACTGCTGCTGAATACCTCATCATCCAACTGCCCGTTATAATCTCTAAATAAAATTTGCTTTCCGTCATAGTATGGGTCGTTCATTACAGACCATCCTTCATTCTGAAGATGAGCTGTTTCATCCGTCAGATACCGAATATCGTACAATGCATTCCCTACGCCATATCCGGCTTGTGCATCTACATTGTATGTGCCCATACGTCCATCCCTTGCCTGGTTGGTACGAAGCATACCCAAACGGTTATAATAGATATAATCTTCCGCATTTACAAATTCATATCCCTTACGAGTGAAGTTTTTGCCTATCTTGAACTTATAATTGACTGAAGTCTTTCCTTCCTTTCCACTTTTCGTTTCAATCAAGATAACGCCACCATTCGCGCGAGCTCCGTAAATAGCCGTAGAAGCCGCATCTTTCAAAATTTGGATAGATTCAATATCAGAAGGATTAACATCCGACATACTATTACGTACTATACCGTCCACAACAACCAAAGCGTTACTGTTGTCACCAGTGATAGTCGCTCCACCACGCAATGTAATATCCGGATTCGTACCCGGTTGACCGGTAGTGTTTACCACCCGAAGACCTGTTACCGATCCTTGCAAAGACTGTCCTGCATTACTGAACGCTGCATTTTTTAAAACAGAGTTGTCCAGTTTTGAGATTGCAGTCGTCAACGTCGCACGTTTCTGAGAACCACCATAACCTGTAACCACCACTTCATCCAAAACTTCCGTGTCATCGTGTAAGATGACATTCAACATCTGTCCGGCAAACTTAATTTCCTGCGTTTTATAACCGACAAAAGATATTTGGATAATATCTCCGTCTTTCACATTGCCTAAGGTAAATTTACCATCAAGATCCGTAATGGTACCATTCGTGGTACCCTTCACAATCACGGATGCACCAATAACAGTCTCACCCGCCTGATCAGTAACCACACCTGTAGCAGTTTTAGTCTGCGCCATAGCCCCTATCAAGCCAAATAAGCACAACATCAACAAAAAGATGTTTCTTTTCATAAGTATTACTTTTAGTTAATAAAAAAGGTTTGTTCACACTTCTCACCTAAGTTCGATTAGAACTTATCTTCTGGAAATACTTATGGTTTCTTCGTACAAATTCGACTATTATAATTGCAATATGAAAAAATAACTTCAAAAGAAATACCTATTATCTACTTGATGTATGAATATTTGTTTAGCGTATTAGCAAGGTAATTTATTAAATAAAACGATGTTTAATAGCATATATAAATAAAATAATTTATTAATTCATTTGCTGTTATTAATAATGTTTGTATATTTGCAACGTTTTAAGAAATAGATGCTGAATGTTAACAATAAAATTGTCAATGAAACAGAAGTAATTCTAATATATAAATCATCTAAGTTCTAATCGAACTTAGGCATTTATCAGAAACCGCCATCCATTAAAACTTATCAAGAAAGCCATTTATACATTAGAAAAACTATGCCTATTAGATTCTTAGAAAGACAAAGCTAATGGGTTCGATTACTCGTATAATGACAACAGCATAAACAGAACCGCATCATTAATATGAGCCAGTAGAAATAAACACCATCAAATCTCATATATTACCAACGTTTAGCTACTTAATAATCTATTAGGAACGGTCGTCTTTTTATAGCCCACATATGCAGGCTGAACAGCACACATATGTAAACCATACAGCCCACGTATGCAGGCTCTACAGCACACAACCGTGGGCTATAAACTTAGCGCCACTCAAATCGGGTCGTTAAGCCATTATAATCCGCTTTATATGGATTCATTTCAACAAAAACAAGCCATTTTATGCTTTTTCTCCTTCCATTAGACTGTTTCATTAATGATAGATACCCTGTTTTTACTGGAGAAATAATGATAGATACCTTTTGATAAAGGTATCTATCATATGTATTGTTTTAATAATGAGAACAATATAAAAATGAATGATAGTATGATAGATATTTTATTACCCTAGTGATAGATATCACAATCTATTCAAGATGTTTTTTCAACCAAGGAAGTATCAACTCCGACTTAAAATAATGATTGGCCCCGTCCACATTCACCAGTTTATAAAACTCATTCCTATCGAGCCCTTCCGGCAGTGCCTTTATATCTGTCCGACTATGCGGATCAGTGTATTTTGGATAATGATGTATCTCGACATTCTCCAAACGTCCGGTCATCTTATAAGCGGCACGTACTAAATCCAAATCGCGATCCAGTCCGCCTTCCGTTAATATAACAGGACGGGGAGCCAAAGAGGCTACAATATCCGGAAAATTAAATTTACGCCAGAAGTCCGGTATCAAATGGCGGATAGAATTTGGAAAAGGTCGTATACCCGCCTTGTCCGGAGCAGTCATAACCAATGCCCGTTCTTGTGTATGACACAGAAAATCGTTATAAACAAAAGCGTAGATGGATGTATCCAGTGTCCCTAATACCATCAAAGGTTCTGTCCCCAAAGAAAAACCGCTTACAATAATCCGGTCTTTACGGATATAGGACTGCGTTTTCATCCATTGAAGAACTTGCATATCAAGAAATGAAGTATATCCGAGATAGCTCCACCCCAATTCCAACAAGATGCGTGACACTAAATCGTAGTTATAATTCCTTCCGCGGGCATAACGTTCCAAATCAGAAGCTTCACCGGCTGCCGGATTGTCTACGGCTACCGCCACATAACCCGCTTTCGCAAAGTTGCGTGCCATCGTTACTTTAGGATTCAGATAATCATCATTCAGCTTCGGAGCAACTCCCGGCTCTCCCGCCAATCCTTCCTTACTGCCACCTGAACCGGGGATACATAGAATGGCGGGAACCGGTTGCCGCAGAGAATCCGGTATCAGTACTAAAAAGGTAGAGACACACTCGGGCAAAGGATAAAATTCCCATTTCTCCAGTTTGTAACCGTCACGCTGTTTGCTGTACAGCCGTTTAGGCGACGGCATATCTTTCACTTCGGGAAATTTCATGATTTCCTGCATTGACTTCCGCACTTTATGCTGCCATTCACAGAATTCTTCGGCAGTCATATCCGGCTGAAACGCACATTCCGGTTTGATGCCCGAAAGCATTGCATGGACAACTCCGTAAGTACTTAAAAATCGTCCGTCGGAGCGGTCTGTCTGAATTATATTATGCCCGCTTCCTGTCACGTCAGGGGTTTGGGCAGAGAGACTGTTGGCATGAACCAATAGTAATAACAAAACAGCTATTGTATTCTTTTTCATTGTAATGCCTGTATTATAAAAGGTTATTTTATCGTTCCTTATATTGAAAAAGAATCCTTGGCATGATTCTTCAAAAAACATGCCAAGGATTTATGGAAATGAAAAGCGAGTGACTAGTTGACGGTATTGTCTCTCATGCAACGAACACCAAAACCAAATGTACGCTTATTTCCTTTAGGTGTATTACAATTCGTAGCATCGTAATAGAACTGTGCCCCGAAGTCTTTTTTGGTTGCGGCATTACTCCATAAGCTGACACATCCATTACCTGCAGGGGCTACCCGCTGCAATGCTCCGTTATTGATAAAACCGGTACTAGGATAAATAGCCGTTCCGCCATTTGCAAAAGTAACGCCACCCTGTTTCGTTATATCACCTGAAGCACTGGTAATCACAGCACCTGTTTTATGATTGCCGCCGCTGACTGTCGATGTAAATCCACTCCACACATAAGGATGAGGGACACGATAACCCGGAGGACATGGGTCATAGATTGACTTCGAACCGGTAGAGCCGTCTCCTCCGCCACTATCATACATTGTTGAATTTCCCCATAAATCATAGGCGTCTTCATTCAACCAATTATCTCCCTTAATATATTTCATCGGATATTTGGCTATATCTTCTCTTGAAATCAATGTTGTAACTGTAAAGTCCCAACTTACAACCTCATTATCCTTATCATAAACTGTGGCGTGTGCATTTGCCGCATCATCACTCGGGCCGATAATCGGATCTTTACGTCCCCATTGATAGAACAAACCATGCGAACCTTTAGGATCAGTAGCTGCCGACCACAGTTTGTCATCCGTTGCACCCAAGTTACGATCCATCATCACAGGTGACTGGAAAGCGGGGTATGCGCTGTAATCTGCATGCACAGTATATGTTTGCACTTTAGTGTCCAAATCCACATCTGTAACCCAAATATGCCAACTCCATACAATCGTTCCTGCGTCATCATAAGCGGCAATAACCGCATTACCTGCTTTCAACGCCGTTTCTTCCGAACCGTTCAAGGTAAAATAGATATAATCATTTTTCAGTTTCACACCGGATATCAGGCTTCTTTCGCTTTGCCAAAGAATTGAAGCCGATACAGGAGCTAGCGGCGAAGGAGTGATGCCTTTCTTTGTTTCGTCCCCTTCTACTGCCGGAGTAATTGCTCCATTACCCATAACGGTAGCCTTAAAGCGATATTCCTGCCCTGCCTTTCCTGCCACATAGCAGTTTGCCGTTTCCGTTGCACTCAAATCAATGGATAAGTCTTCCAGAAGTTCGGCAGTCAGATTGTCCAGTTCCAGATTCAATGTGTTAATGCCGCCTGCAAATATATTGACAGAAACGATCCTGCCTGTCAGACTAAGGTCGTCCTCCCCTGCTTTTTCAATCGCTACTTTTACGTTACATTGTTTCGCTGACAAATCCATAGGATTCATAGACATATATCCGTGAAAAATTTCGTTCGCAACGAGTGCCGGAGCATTGTCTACTCTCAACTCTATTCTTGAAGAACCGTCGGCGATGGCAAACTGACCAGTAGTAAGGTCAAATTTATAATCACCCGCCAAAGCAATGCCATCCTCCGTAGAGAACTCAATAGACTTCACTTTCCAACCGACATACTTGGCCGATGTCTTGCAACTGATGTCTAAATATCCCAAAGCATGTCTAAAGGTCATCGGAACAGCAGTTTCCACTTCGGCAGACTTAGCCGTCGCATACATCAAGGCAGTGTTCGTCAGATGAGCGTTTGATGTGCCCGACTGTAATTGTGAGTTGCTCAAAACTCCGGCAACCGCTTTCGCTGACGTATTATCCTTATTATAAGGAGTGTAAGCATAGAAAGTGTGCTCTCCCATTTCTTTGCCCCACACTACCTGTGTGTAAAACATTCCCTCAACCTGTCCCACATAAGGAGCTGCAACTCCCACGGCAAGATTGATTGTTTTTGTCTGCTCGCAAAAGAAACCAATTTTACTATCTGCCGCCCAAACCGTCTTGTTATCACCCAACTGTGACTGGCAACTGAGGAAGATCTGATTTCCTCCCGCCGGACGCGTAAAATCTGTCTGGGCATAGTCATCGTCACTGCATGCAGTGGCAAGAAACGCTGCACAAAGTCCTAAGACCGGAAATATATATTGTTTTTTCATCTTTGTATGATTTAATTTTTAATGAATGATATGAATCCGACAGGCAGATTAGTAACCCGGTGTCTGCTGTACCAACGGGTCTTTCGACATTACCGAAGCGTCGACAGGCCACAACAAGTGCTTCTCAATCAGGTCGCCCGATACACTGGTCTGGAGAGCCTTGGCCAATTCTCCACCCTTCATGCGGCGAATATCATACCAACGTTTACCTTCGCCGACAAACTCCTTGGAGCGTTCTTCCAGAATTGCATCTTCCGCCGTTTCGCCTTCACGGGGATATTTATTGGCAGCATAAGCGGAACCGTATGCACGCTCACGGACACTATTGATGTAAGCGGCAGGATCACCTCCCTGCAATGCCACGATTTCAGCCAGCAACAACTGCAAATCCGCATAGCGGTAGACAGGCCAGTCGTTCGTAAACTTGCGTATATCATTGTCCAGTTCACCTTTATACTTATTCAAAAGTATGGCTGCCGCTCCTCCGTCTATCTTATATACATCAAAGAAAGTGGCGCTACGACGGATATCGTTTTCACTGAACGTATCAAAAAATTCTTTCGCATACTGATAGTTGGATGCCGTACCATTCAGTTTCAATGGGTTCACATTGTCACCTTTGTACTCTACACCGTCCGCATTTTCAAAACCGACCAAATTGGTATTGGTAGGATACATGAACTTGCTGAAGAAATTTTCTTTCTCATTCAGCATATAGCGGATAACGAATATCATTTCTTTGTTATCTTTCTTCGTTACATCAAAAACGTCCTCAAAACTGTTCTTAGAAGCAAAGCCGTACTTGCCACAATCAATGATATCCTGCAATGCCTGTTTGGCTGCCGCAAGATCGGACGATATGTTTTTTGAATAGACGCTTGCACCGCCAATGGGTTTCACCTTACACCCCCACAAAAGGATTTCGGCTTTCAGCATCTTTGTGGCCGCTTTGCTCCAATAAGAACTCTTGTCTGTGGAAGGGATGGTAAATGCGTCACCTGCAAAATAATCGTCTGATGCCTTGATGTCTCTTACAAGGAAATCATAGACTTCTTCTTCCGTAGCCCGCGGCTGATTCAAGTCGGAAGGGGTAAAACTTCCGTCCATCACACGTGCGGTTTCAATCAGGGGAACTCCGCCATAGGTACGGAACAGGTGGAAGTAATAAAAACTTCTTAATCCGTGCAGCACTCCCAGATAATAGTTCTTTTCTGTTTCATTCAGGGCAGAACTGCCGGGAACGGACTGGATGGCATGATTTATCTGCATGATGTCCATATAGAAATTACCCCAGTTACCTATTACATAATTAGCCACAGTGAGATTGTTTGTCACAGCCGGAACGTCACTGATAGTCTGATTGAACAAAGAAGAGTTGGAGCCGAAAAAAGTCCCGCCTCTCAGTTCACCCATCTTGAACAACACTTCCTGACGCTCGCGGACACGATAATGTAAACCACGCACAAAACGTTCCGCTTGATCTTTGGTACTCCAATAATTACTGATACCGTAGGAGTCTACCGGACTCAAGTCCAAATAATCGCAAGACTGCATGGCTCCTATCAACAACACTAATAATGTATATTTTATTTTTTTCATAATGCTATCTTTCTTTATGATTTTAGAACACAACCTTTAATCCCATCAGAACTGTCTTCGGCAAAGCATATCCACCCTTGTTGCTACTGGTGGTTCCATACTCGGGAGTGTAGAGACGATTGTCCGTTATGTAGAATAAATTCTGTCCGGTAAGCGTCACCGTCACTTTATCCATGAGGGCTTTCTTAGTCCACTGCGAAGGTAAATCGTAGCTCAAGGAAATCTCACGGGCACACAGGTATGAAGCATCTTCCCAAAACAATGAAGTGCTACGGGTATAGTTCTTTTTAAAGTTAGTGTCGTTAGTCATCAATACCGGAAGTTCCGCACCCGGATTATCTTCTGTCCATGTCTTTTTAGCCAAATCCGGGACATTAAAGTGACCGGAAGTGATACCCATGAAATATTGATAACCGCTATTCCACTTCTTGTATCCCAACGCATAGTCGAATCGGGCAAACAAGGTCAGCCCTTTCCACGTAACGGACGTATTGAAACCACCCATCCATTTTGGAATTTCATTACCAAGCTTCACCTGATCGTACGTGTCGATAGTTCCATCACCATTCACATCGTACCAGACAGCATCACCTGGAGCTAACTGCTGCGCATTTTTCTGCTGCTCAACTGTCAATTGCGCATAAGCTGCCGGACCATATACCGGTTTAGAGGGAATCTTATCTACGTAATAAGCATAGTTTGCCAAATCGGCTTCGTCACGCACAACGCCCATCATTTTGAATCCGTAGATATCGCCGTAAGACTGTCCTTCCTGCATTCCACCTTTCCATACGGTTTCATTACTACCTTTGCCTTTATAAACTTCCGTTCCGCCCTGACGGTTGTTCTCGTTACCATTATCAGGTAA
The DNA here is from genome assembly GCF_900130125.1 of Bacteroides congonensis. Taxonomy (GTDB): domain Bacteria; phylum Bacteroidota; class Bacteroidia; order Bacteroidales; family Bacteroidaceae; genus Bacteroides; species Bacteroides congonensis. The sequence goes on along the minus strand of NZ_FQXY01000011.1, from coordinate 1,741,195 downwards.
TTGCAGGATTTTGGATTTCACAAAAGTAATGTTGGCACCTATATTCCACTTAAAGTCCTTACGGTCAAAAATACGGTAATTGACTTCAAGCTCCATACCCTGGCTACGCACAGCGCCGTTGTTTGTCATCATTGAGCCTACGCCGGATGAAGAAGCCAAAGGTACATTGGCAATCAAATCGGTAGTTTTCTTGTTGAAGTAACCTACTGTCAGGTCTACTTTATTAAACAGTCCTAATTCTATGGCAGTATCAAAAGAGGTGGTTTTCTCCCAACGCAGTCCGGGATATGCAATATCGTCAATCAACAGGCCGTAGATGCCGTTGTAGTTACCGGCTGTTCCATAACTGCCTTGTAGTTCGTACAGTCCGATGCCATTCACGTTACCATTCTGCCCGTATCCCATACGTACTTTCATGTTGGAAAATATATCCAGATATTTCTCCATGAATTCCTCACGATATACGTTCCATGCGGCACTGACACCAGGGAAAAATCCCCAGCGGTTGTCCACCAGTTTGGAGTAGCCGTCGTAACGTCCGGAGAAAGAGAAAAGATACTTGCTCTTATAGTCGTAGGTAGCATTCAGGAAACCGGACATGATGCGCTCCTGTGTGTGAGTGGTAGACATGTTACGGGTGGATTTTCCGTTTGCGTCCAACGGGGCAGTGAACTGCAATCCGATAAAGTCATCGGAAGTAGCTCCCTGACCTGATGCCGAGAGTCCGTAGTTGTATTTGTCTATCATTTCAAAACCACCGACTGCACTGACACTGTGTTCACCGAATGATGCATTGTAATTAAGAATGGCGTTGTAAGTCTGATCCAGTTTACGTGCATAAGTAGCAGAAGCCTTGCGGTTAGAATTCAACTTACCGGGAGCGGTAGGCAACTCTTTATCAAAAGATTCTGTTTCCTTCATCCAAAGATACCACATACCGCTCAGTTTCAGGCTCAGTCCTTTCATCAAATCCACTTGGAAAGAAGTTCCCAATGTGGTCTTGTAAGCCGTATTTCTGCGATAGTAGTAGTTCTTCATTTCATTCCAATTGGCATTTTGGGTATTGTTGAGTAGTGTGATAACCGTTCCGTCCAGATTAGCTCCTTTGAAAGTAGGCGGAGCAGCAGCTACCACGCTCCAGAAATTAGCGTCGCTCATGTAGTTGGGATTAGTTTCCGAACGTGAGAAATTCACGAAACCGGAAGCTTTCAGCCAGCTCTTGATCTTATATTCACCGTTCAGGTTGAAAGACAAACGTTGGTATCCCGACTCCAATGGAAAACCTGTTTCATCATAATACCCGATACTTGAGTAGTATTTGCCTTTATCGTTTCCGCCGGAGAAAGAGACATTATAATCCTGCGTCCAAGCATCCTGCGTATTCAACTTCATAAAATCAGTTTCCTTGAACAATAGATAATTGTCTGACGCTGGATCTTTCATCGATTGCCAACCATAATCCAAAAGATATTTGTTCTTATCCGTCAGAATAGAGGTACTATAGATACCGTTGCTGCTTTTATTTCCGTCGGCAGTGATATCATTTCCTGTACCCCATCCGTTCACAAGATTCATGTCATCTCCACTACGTTTTGCCGCCATACGTTCCCAATACAGATAATCGCGGGCATTCATAAAATCGTAGTTGTCGCGGGCAAAACCTTTACCGATATTTACGTTCAATGTTACGGTTGTTTTCCCCACATGACCGCTTTTTGTGGTCACCAGAACTACGCCGTTATTGGCACGTGCACCATAAAGCGCTGTCGCAGCAGCATCTTTCAAGACTTCGATAGATTCAATATCGTTACTGTTGATGTCGTTCATATCGTCTTTCTGCACACCATCAATAATATACAACGGACTACCACTACCATTCAAGGAAGCTCCCGCACGCACTTGAATGGAAGGCCCTGCTCCCGGCTGACCGGAAGTCTGTGTAACACGTACACCAGTAACCGTACCCGCCAAAGCTGTCAGCGGATTAGAACGTACACCTTTCTCCAGAACTTCGGAAGAGACTTTGGAAATAGCCGCTGTCAGCTTATCTTTAGTAACGGTTTTGCCATAACCTGTGACTATGACTTCCTGCAAACCTATAGCATCATCTTTCATCACTACCATAATATTCTTACGTCCATCCACATGAATATTCTGCTGAACATAACCTATGTATGAAAAAGCAAGAACTGATTTACTCTTTGTCAATGTTAACGTATATTTTCCATCCAAATCAGTAATGGCACCATTTGATGTGCCTACTTCCAATACCGAGACACCAATCAAAGGCTCTCCTGTAACATCTTTCACAACACCACTTACCGTCTGCCCGACTTGTGCATACATGCTACCAATGGAGCAAAGCATGGCCACTACCACGAATATTACTTCCCGGCAGTACTTTAAATGTATTTTTCTCATATTAAAAGAGGTTATTTAGTAGATAATATAAATAATTCCAATCTCATCCATCCGGCCGGACGAGTCGATAGTTTTTGGAATCCCGGTTCATTACCGAGTTCGGCAACAATAGCCATATCACCATCAGGCAGAAGTGCCATACATGTGTATCCTGCCGCTTTGTCATAAAGCACCATATGGTCTGCCGGCTCGAATGTATGCGAATGGCCACCAAAGAATTTGGCCTTAGCCAAGTATAGTATACCACGGTCATCATGAGCACCCGTTTCGGTAATCCCTTTCGGTCCACAATAATACAACCAGTCATCCTTTACGATAACACTTCCTGCACAACCATTAGCAGGAGTGGGTAATGCTGTCGGATCATAGTCTGAGAAAGAAGGCCACTTGGCTCCACCATCTGTACTTACATAATTCTGGCGATATCCTTTATAACGGATATTTCCAATCAAAGCACCGTCAGGAGCTTCCGTAACTGTCCATTCACCGGACTTGTTAGGCTGTCCGGTTTCCCATGTCACTCCGTTGTCATCCGACCACATGGCCGTATTTCCACCGTTTGAAACAGTACCGGCATCTTCATTTACCTTGAATGTGCGTATGGGAACAATCAACCGATTCTTATATTGCTCACTTGACGTCATTTGCACTCCGGAGCCGGGACCGAAGCTACCAATCATTCTTGTCGCACCGCTAAAAATACCAATTTCCACCTCGTCTGTGAGATCTTTTCTTGTCCAATTTAATCCGTCATCTTCCGAAGTGTACATGATAGCTCTATTATTATAGCCTTGTTTGGCAGACTCCTTGCCTACAGCATCCCACAGAGAAGTAAACAAAAAGATTTTCCCCGTAACTTGGTCGACTACAACAGTCGGGTCCATATATGACAACTTTGATGAAGTAGCTTGACTGGTTAAATTCTTTTCAGTCCATGTTGCCCCTTTATCGGTACTACGCTTCATCAGAATATCCGTCCGGCCAGCTTTGTCTTGCCAAGTTCCATAACGAGCTTCACAAAATACGAGTATACTACCTTTCTTCGTAACCGCAATGGCAGGGACACGATACGAAATGTCATTACTTGCTTTTGAATTGAATACGGTTATTGTTGGAGAAGTTATCTCCCATATCGGTTCTGAATCAGGATCAGGGTTAGGCTCAGGATTAGGGTTCACGACTTCATCCGGATAGGGCACCGGACTAAAGTCATTAACGTTATCATCCGAGCAGGCAATAATAGTAAGCAAACTCAGAATATAACAAAACGTATTAAATATATTTTTCATAAATAAAAAAATTAAAGATTAATAACAGGCACTAAAATTAAATCCAACTTCATCCAATCAGCCGGACGCTTAAGAGGTTTCGTATCAGGTAATGATTTACGAGTAAACGACCGAGTATCTGCCGTTTCAAAGATTATAGCCATTCGTCCGTCCGGTAAGAAAGACATACAGCTATATCCGGAAGCTTTATCATATAGCAGTAGCCCATTATCCCATTTCCTTCCACCATCCTCACTTTTATATAAAGTAAGTTTTGCACGTTCATCATATTCGGATGTCTCCGGTATTCCTTGTATCCCCGAGAAATAAAGCGTTTTGCCCTTTCCCAATACACTTGCCTGACATCCTTTAGATACACCAGGCAAAGCAGGTTCCTTTACAGCCTTACTCCATGTATCTCCCCCATCTACACTGAATGACACCATTCGTGCTTTGGGAACACGGGCATTATAAACCAAGACTCCGGCAGGTGACTCTGCAATCTGAAATTCATCATCATTATCACCATTGCCACCCATCTTCCATGTTTTACCATGATTATCGGAATAAATAGCTACATCATGGGCTTTCTCACCAGTGACTTCAGATACACGAGCCGGTAAAATCAGTCTTCCTCTATATTTTTCACCCACCATTTGCAGACCGGCTCCCGGCCCAAAACCATAAATACGACATCCTTTCGGCATTAACGTATCAGTCACGTCAACAGGAGCAGCCCATGTACAACCATTGTCATCTGAAGTCAGCAAGACTGCCCGATTTTTGGCACCTGTGTGATCATCTGCCGGCCAAAAAGTGGTAAAAAGGAAAATTCTGCCGGTAACTGAATCTAAAAGAGGAGTCGGATCCATATAAGCACCGGTGGTTCCCTGAGTCAAATCTTGCATAACTGACCATGTCCGCCCATTATCCGTACTACGTTTCACTACTATATCTGTACGGCTTTTATCCTTCCAACTTTCTCTACGTGCTTCACAAAACACAAGTAAAGAGCCGTCTTTCGCTGTCAATAATGATGGAATACGATAACTATTCACATTATCATCTCCTGCTGAAAACACGGTATATTTAGGAAACTCCGGGAAAATATTTTTTGCACCGGACTGCGCTTCTCCTTTCATACAAGAAAAGAAAAGCATAAGTCCCGCAAATAATATGTTCTTCATAATACACATAGTAATAGTTCTAGATTTTATCAGAAAAGTTACATATTACTTCACAAAAGCTCCCTGCAAAGCATATAACTACGAATCATCATGCGAGGTATATGGAAAGGACCTTTAAAGAGATTTCCCTTAGCTGGTTGTGCCACAGTACCATCACGGTGAAGATAACCATACCATTCTCCATATTCCTTATCAGGAAAATGAGCATATGTCCAGTCACTGATTTGTTTATGCATCTGAATATATTTCTCATCCCCTGTGGCCTGATAGGCATATAAAGTGGCAATAATAGCCTCTGTTTGCGGCCACCAGAATTTCATATCCTGAGAATAGTCCTGAGCCGGGAGATTACGGCAATCACGGAAATTGATTATACCGCCGAACTCTTTATCCCATCCCCATTCCCAAGACCAGTCGAGAATCTGAAGAGCCAATTGCAGTAAATCCTTATCCCAATTGCGATATTTAGCTTCTTCCATAATGAACCACGCGGTTTCAATACAGTGGCCCGGATTTATGACACGTCCGTTACATGTATCGATAAATTCACCATCAGGTCCTACCATTTCAAGTAAAGCCTTAAACTCCGGATGGATAAAATACTTACGCAAGGCGGAGATCGAAGCATCTATCTGCTCTGTCAACACCGGATCGTCAATAACCATCCGGATACGGGAAGCTGTATTAATCAGGATCATCGTTATAGAATGCCCTCTTGAAGACATAGCCGGCAAATATTTAGGTTCAAGCATTCCCGGAGTATCCAGGAAATGCTGTGTACGCTTGAAGATTTCCAATGCTTTCTCAGCATATTCCTTTTCACCGGTTGCCAATGAATATTCAGCCATTGCTATTGCCGCAAAACCTTCTGAAAACACATAACGGCGCTTACGCAACGGGACTCCATCTTCTGTGACTTCAAAGAACATATGTCCATCCGTATCAAAGCAATGCGCTTCGATGAAATCGATACAACTCTTGGATGCCGCCAACCATTGGGGATTTTTCTCTATATTATTATATGCATATGCAGCTATAAACCCGAAACGTCCCTGAAACCAGACAGATTTCGTTGTATCCATCAAACTACCATCCCGATTAACGCATGTATACACCCCACCATGTTCTTTATCCAGCCCGTACTTCATCCAGAACGGCATAATATTATTTATTATATCGTCTTTATAGGATATGGCCCACTTATTCAAATAATCTGCTGTATTCATGCTATGCGTTTTTAAAGTTTATTGCATCGGTCAAAAAAATGAATTGCCTCAAGTTCCGTTTTCATTTGAGCTTCTTCCTCATCTGTCATATTCTGGAAAGGAGTACGGTTCTTGCCTAAATCAAGTCCTATCAATTTCATTATGCGTTTTCCGCCAACAATATTCCCACGGAAATGGCAGATCACATTTATTACTTCCTGTGAGAAGTTCTGACGTTCACGGGCTGTTTCGATATCACCAGCCTCCCATGCTTTGATGATGCCAACCAGTTCTTTACCATTATAATTGGTTGTTCCGCCGATACCGCCCTGAGCACCACCCATAGCCAGACAAGGAAGAATTGTTTCATCCTGTCCATGCAACATATCATATTTTCCGTTTTTATATAAACGGCATTGGTTGTATTCATACATGCTCTCAAAAGTATATTTAATACCTGCAAAGTTAGGAACACGTCCGTCTACCGCTTCCAGTAATTTAACCATTGGCAGAAAAGCACCGTTGAATGCCGGAATATGATAATAATAGAAGGGAAGTTCGGGCGCACCGGATGCTATCTCTTCAATATACTTTACCAATTCTTCAATACGGCCAATCTTCGGAAAAGGAGGAGCCATAGCACCAATTCCCCATGCGCCTATTTTTTGTGCATGTTCAGCCAACATACGGCTGGCCTTTACACAGCAACTACCGACGTGCACGATAACTTTAAAGCCTTCGGGAGCGACAGCAACCCAACGCTCTGCCAATAACATACGTTCTTCTTCTGTCAACATATAACCTTCACCGGAAGAACCATTGATAAATACTCCTTGGAGTCCGTTCTTTACCAACATCTTGGCATATGCTTCAATAGGTTCCAAATTCACTTCACCATTCTCGTAAAAAGGAGTAAACGGTGCATCGATAAGTCCTTTAATTCGTTCCATCATTTTATTTTTTATAAAGTTATTATATTCTTAATCTACCATATTATCTGTCTTCGGTCTTAAGAAATAGATTTGAAGTACCAATGCTACAGCTACCACGATACTCAGCATTGCAAATCCCTGTCCTAAACTTCCTCCGTCTGTCCACTTTCCAAGAACTTCTGTCACGGCAGCTCCCGCAAACACACCGGTCATATTCATAATTCCATAAGCCGTCGCACGATGTTTTGCTGATACAAACTGGCATAGAATAGGCATATTATTTGCATCAAAGATTCCAAAACCAATACCAAAGAGCAATCCCGCTCCAATCACACTAACAAAACTATGTCCAAACCCAAGCAGGAGCAGAGCCGGTATAGTCATACCCAAACCGATGGCTCCGGTATAAACACGCCCGCGAATATTTTTTTGCACCCAACGGTCAGATAAGATTCCCCCTAAAATAACACCGATAAAAGAAGACACGGCAATTGTTATAGTAGATATCGGTCCCGCTTCGGACATAGGAATATTCAAGCTATCCGCAAACAAAGTCGGAAGCCAATTCTTTGTTGCCCACCCCGGAAGACTGGGAGCCGCAAAATAGAAAAGAATAATCCAAAATGCCCAATTAGTAAACAGCAAGGAAAGTCCACTTATAATGGAAGGTTTCTTCTCTTCAGGAGCATTATCTATTTTTTTGATAGATATATTATGAATAGGATTTTCTTTCAAAAACAATATAAGTACCAAAGAATAAGCAATACCTACAATGCCAAACCAATGAAAAGTAGCCTGCCAGGAAAAAGCGGCAGCAGCCGTAGCCCCAAAACCACCGATAGCCTGCCCGACATACAACCCTGTCATATGAACTCCTACAGCTAAAGAGCGGGATTTTCCCTCATGCCAGTCAGCAATCAACGATAAAGCCGAAGGAATATACAACGCTTCACTGACTCCCATGACAGCACGCAACCAGTAAAGCTCGTGAAAGTTATGAGCATACCCCATTAAAAAAGTAACCGCTGACCAAACAAAAAGACTACCGACCACCAACCATTTACGATTTACCCTATCGGCGATAATTCCCGCAACAGGACTCATAAAACCATATATCCATAAAAATATAGCCATTAAAGCTCCAAAAGCTTCAGCTTTATTCAACTCTACGATATCTACTTTCATAGCTTCCTGCATCGTAGAAAGCATCTGACGATCCATATAATTAAGTAACGCTACTATCCATAGCAGACCGACAACCACCCATGGGTAAATACTTTTGTTTTTCATATAAAGTAATTTTTTATGTTTCACTCGTATTAAATCATTGCAAACATAATACTATTTTTATTTTTATCCAAACATTTAATTAAATATTTTATTATATATCCGTTTATTTATAAAACATGCAAGAAGATATAATGCTTTATATATATCAAAAGGCAGCATCTCATTAATAAGAGATACCACCTTTTCCATGTTATTTTCGATACTACAAAATAAAAACAATAACAATTTATAGCCGTACTTTAGCTATCAATTTACGTATCTTGCCATGACCAATAATCGGGGCATGGGGATCTTCCGGATACACTATTACAAATTGCCCCGGAAGCAGATTAACATAAGTAGTCGGAGTATCTGAATATAAGGCGCACTCGTCCTCTTTAGAATATGCCTTAACCTCTTTTTGTAAGTCCTCCAAGGCTTTCCAACCAATTGTTTCCGCACCTTCCAACAAGATATGCACATCAATATAGTCATGATGTAATTCTAAAACTTGCTTATCAGGAGATACACATTCCGGATTTACATTATTGATAAACAAATTCTCACCATCAATCTCAATACGCCCCAAATCCGTATGAAGCAAATCATGGGTTTTCACATAGTCAAACAAGGGCTTGAACAAAGGGTGGAGCCCTTCGATACGCTGACTGTTTTGCAGATTAGATACAATCATATTTTTCCTTTCATTTATAATTAAATAATAGAAGGGCAAATATAAAAGAAATATTTAATATAATGGATGTTATTAATAAAATTATTCAATATATAGATTCTTGATTTATATATTATTCATTTTAATACAATATTCAGGAAGAGGGATAAATAAAGCATCTACTAAATTCAAATCAAACAAATCTCCATTAATAAATAAATTTATTATCTTTGCCTCAAACAATAAAGAAGGACTAAGATGAAACAACATTTACTGAAAGAAATAGAAGCAGGAACCAAGAACGCTCTTCTCAAAAAGAAGATTATTACACATTATATATATAATGGTAGTTCTACTATTACAGATTTAGCAAAAGAACTGGATCTCAGTGTTCCGACTGTCACAAAATTCATTAGTGAAATGTGCGAAGAAGGATATATAAACGATTATGGCAAATTGGAGACGAGCGGTGGACGCTACCCCAGCTTATATGGACTAAATCCCGAATCCGGTTATTTTATAGGAGTAGATATTAAAAAGTTTGCCATTAATATAGGACTGATTAATTTCAAAGGCGATATGGTAGAATTAAAAATGAATATCCCTTTTAAATCAGAAAACACTTCAGAAGCACTGGAAGAGTTATGCAAACTTATTCTGCAATTCATAAAGAAAGCAGATATAGATAATGATAAAATATTAAATATCAATATAAATGTGTCCGGCAGAGTCAACCCAGAATCCGGATATAGCTTCAGTCAATTTAATTTTGAAGAGAGACCCTTGGCGGAAGTATTAACTGAAAAAATCGGATTCCGGGTAACAATAGACAACGATACACGCGCTATGACTTACGGGGAATATATGAAAGGATGCGTAAAAGGGGAAAAAGACATTATTTTTGTAAACGTCAGTTGGGGATTAGGCATAGGCATTATCATTGATGGGAAAATATATACCGGAAAGTCCGGATTTTCCGGAGAATTCGGGCATACAAATGTATTTGACAATGAAATCATCTGCCACTGTGGTAAAAAAGGATGCTTGGAAACGGAAGCGTCAGGTTCAGCTCTTCATCGAATATTAATAGAACGCATCCAGAAAGGAGAAAGTTCTATCCTATCCAACCGGATTTTAGCCAAAGAAAATCCTCTTACTTTGGATGAAATTATAGCTACCGTAAACAAGGAAGACCCACTCTGCATTGAAATTGTAGAAGAGATCGGACAAAAACTGGGAAAACAAATCGCAGGGCTAATTAATATATTCAACCCTGAACTGGTAATCATAGGCGGAACCCTATCTTTGACTGACGATTATATCACCCAGCCGATAAAAACAGCAGTACGCAAGTACTCGCTAAATCTGGTCAATAAGGATTCAGCCATTGTGACATCCAAACTGAAAGACAAAGCCGGTATCGTCGGCGCTTGTATGCTGGCACGCAGCCGGATGTTTGAAAGTTGATTTTATCTTCTGCGCTGAGAGAAAAAGTTATCTATAAAACGAACAATATAGACCACGGCAACTCCGGCGATGACTAAAACAATAATGCGACTCAACATAAATTTCGTTTTTATATTTCACATAAATTTCATATAAAGGGAGACACCCCACTCATACAAAAGAAATTCCACATAAAACAAAACGCTGATTATTTAACTAATAATCAGCGTTTTATTTGAGAGCCGCTAGCCAGACTTGAACTGGCGACCTACGCGTTACGAATGCGTTGCTCTACCAACTGAGCTATAGCGGCGTTTGTCTCTCGTTTACGGCGTGCAAAATTACAGCTTTATTTGAGAAAACAAAAAGAATCCGACTATTTTTTTGAAGTTATTTTTTAGTCGGCTTTTGTTGGCTAAATCTAAAACTTCTCTTTGTGGTCAAATTTCCCCTCATCGGTATAGTATTTCCACGTACCTTTAGGTTTATTATTAGCATATTTTCCGCGAAGTTTTAAAGTACCATCTTCGTAATATTCACGATAACGTCCATGCCGTTTTCCTTCTTTGACTTCCGACTCGCTCTTCAATGCGCCTTCCGGATAAAACTCCCGCAGAACATTTCCTTCAAATTTCTCTACATAGAAACGTTTCAGTTCGCTCATCTGTTCTTTTTCGGTTTCAGCATCTTCGTTCATTTCTTCGTCATCCTCATCAGTTACAACCGCAACAGTCTCTTCAGGCTCATAGGGCGCATAGTCCATAACATATTGCAAAGAAGCTGACCGGTTATCCCCTATCACCTGCATCGTCCAATAAGGGAATGAATACAAAACATCTTTATTAGATTGTATCTCGTTCCATGTACTCGCATTCATCATAGGTTTCAACTGAGAATAAAACTTATGCATATCTGTGTACAAGAAAATAGTAGAACTGGATTTCATATACGAAAGTGCATCCTTAAATCCCTGATTATTTTTCAATAAGTTCTTTTGTTCGTAATCCTCTACAAAGGAAAGCAAAGAAGAAGCCTTATTACTGAAAACTACATAATCATCCACGTAAGTATAATATGGCTTCTCAAACTTATCAAATAACTTTCCGAAAAACAGGCGGAAGAAGCCCTTCATCTCAACATAATTAATCTCAAAGTCCTTATAATTAACAGTCTTGACCTTAACCGGAGTACGCCGCTTTATCTTCTTCTCAATAAATTCCATATTCTTACGGGCATCTTTTATGCTTTTAGCCCTGATGGCTAAAATAAGTTCAGGTTCATGTCCTAATAAGCCCGGTTCAGATTGTGTAATGGCAAATTCACCCGACATCCAACTCAGAAAGTTATCCTCTAAAGAGATACCGAACAATCCTTCAATCTTCTTCTGGGAATTTTGATAAGAATCATACAACAGTTTATCATGCACAGAAAGTGCATTTTCCAACTCCTTCACAAAAGTTACCGGATTATTGAAACCTATATTTGTATAAAGAGCCGTTCGCCCGGAAAGAATCTCATGCGCTTTCATCTTATGTTTTCCCGAATTCAACAAAGCAGTAACATAGGGATCGGCGGAGTCCTTTCGTAAAGTATATCCCTTCACCTCCATTCTGTCATTGTTTGCATTCAGATAAAGACCGGCAAAGCTCATAGAGTTACTGAAGAGATCAACATATTCGTTTCTCGTTCCTAAATAAATAGACATAAACTGAGGAACGCGTGCATAATTGACAAAGACCCTTACAAGCCCCTTACCCGAAACTAATTTTTCCGTTTCGATAAAAGACTGGTCGAGTCCGATTTTGGGTTTATTACGCGAATCGATAGCCGACTCGACAAGGCCGGATGTATAAGAACCCACCAAATGATTATCCACAAAAGCAATGTAGAAAATATCACGCGTATCAGGATCACGCATTTCAAGTATATTGATACCATTATGCATTCGGTTAGTAACCTTAAAGCCACTCATTACCAGTACCGTTTCAACCTGATCCTTTACCAAATCCATCTTTGACGCTTTCTGCATATCCAGGACAAGCAGGAAATCCCAATTAGTAGGACGGGTTTTATGAAGTGAAATCAGCATGTCTCTTTTACCGACAAGAGACAATAGTACTTTATTGCTTTTTACTACCGAGTCGAGCTTTTCCACACTCGCAGTTACTTCTTCAAAAGATTTCGCCTTCTTCAGACATTGCCATGTCTCACTTCCGCTGAATTTTTCCCAATCTTCAATCGGAGCAGATGACTGTATAATAAATGCAGCATCTTCGGGAACCAGATAAATCTGCTGGATATTACGGTCGGGCGAGACAAACAGATAAACGATGGAATATACAACATATACCACCAAGGCTAATCCTGCCACTACCAAAGTTCTCTTTACTATTTTCTGTGTATTCTTTTTCTTAGCGGGTTCAGCATATTGTTCCTGTTGCCCGTTGTTTAATTCATCCATCATGTTCTGTTATTGAGTTGAGCGGGCAAAATTACTAAAAAAAACGAGATTAATTGATTCGTTCTGATTCATTTAGCAAAAATCCCATCCCCAACCCTCTCCGATTTTATTCTGAATAAATTATAAACCATTGAGCGGTATGGCAAATTATGTACTAACTTTACCGCATGAAAAAGAAATTCCAACTCGAAGTTCCCGGAGGAGCCGACAAGATTTTACTTCATACCTGTTGTGCTCCCTGTTCGTCAGCTATCATCGAATGTCTGATGCAACACAATATAACCCCTGTCATTTACTACTGTAATCCCAATATTTATCCACTGGAAGAATACAATATAAGAAAAGATGAATGTACACGTTATGCACAATCATTAGGGCTGGAAATTATTGATGCCGATTACAACCACGAAGCCTGGCGATGCCAAATGACAGGAATGGAACAGGAACCCGAAAGAGGGGGACGTTGCCTGCGTTGTTTTAAAGTCCGCTTGTTGGAAACAGCCCGTTATGCACACGAGCATGGATTTTCCGTAATTACTACCACCCTTGCTTCCAGCCGCTGGAAAAGCCTGGAACAGATTAATGAAGCCGGACAATACGCCACGGCACACTATCCCGATGTCACATACTGGGAACAGAATTGGCGTAAAGGTGGATTAAGCGAACGCCGTATCGCCATCATCAAAGAATATAATTTCTACAACCAGCAATATTGTGGTTGTGAATTCAGCATGAGAAAAGAAGAGTAAAACCAACATACCATTATCGTCAATAAATCAATGAATCGAAGTAAAAAAGGCAAAAGCAGAAAATTATTCAAAAAGAAATCACGCTCTAATTATAAATTAGGATGGATTATCGTCCTCATTGCACTTATTCCTATTCTTTATGGCGTCTATTTATATTGTCAACAAATTGACAGCACAAAAAAGGAAGAGCCGCAAGCAAACATATCACTTCAAATTCCATCCGGCAAAGAGTTGAAGATTCCGGTATCGCTAACTCCGCGACAAGAACAAATAATCCACCATACCGGATACACCGTTTCATATAATAAAGATTTAAAGCTCCCCAATTGGGTTTCCTATGAATTAACCCGGAAAGAAACAAAGGGAAAAGAAAAAAGAAACGACCGTTTTATTGCCGATCCGCTGGTAATAGGCTCGGTTGCAACTAATGCCGACTATACACGTTCAGGATACGACAAAGGACACATGGCACCTGCTGCGGATATGAAATGGAGTTCACAAGCAATGAAAGAATCATTCTATTTCAGTAATATGTGTCCGCAACACCCGCAATTAAACAGGAGAGGATGGAAAAATCTGGAAGAGAAAATCCGGGATTGGGCTATTGCAGATAGCGCAATTGTCATTATATGTGGCCCTATCGTAAACAAACAGCCAAAAACAATAGGAAAAAATAAAGTTGCAGTACCTCAGCAGTTTTTCAAAGTAATCCTCTCTCCTTACGTCAAACCCATGCGGGCTATCGGATTCCTGTTCAATAACAAACAGGCAGTAGAGCCTCTTTCTACATACGCAGTAACCATAGACAGCATCGAACGTCTTACGAACATGGACTTCTTTGCGTCACTTCCCGATGAAATAGAGAATAAAATAGAAGCAGAAGCAAACTATTTCCAATGGCCGAATTAATCAGAAACACCACATAATTTCTTAGAATCATGCGGTAACCTTAACGATTTCTTTCCTATCAATTAATGTAATCCTTTCAGTATATTAATAAAATCCGCCGGGATATTAAGCTGTTACACTTGTGCAACCGGCTTGATACTGTTGGGCAACTTGCCAGTTGCACTTGTTCTTCCCCGTAGTTACTCCACTGTAACTTAACAAATCAGCACATATACGTATAAAAGCAAGTAATCACCTCATTAACAACACATTGCACAAAAAGTGCAATTTTCTCCTTCAAAAAACAGAAATCATTTAGATGTTTTTTGTAAACTTATCTTAATTATACCCTATTTACACACATAATCGTCTGATTATCAACGCTGCGACATTTTTGTTTTTCCGGGTATAATACTTAATATAAGAGCAAAAATGTCACAAAAGAAAGATTCCTCTCAGAAAGAAATCACTCCTATTCAAATTCTTGTTATCTTTGACGCTGCAAAAATAACGTCTCATAAGATGAAGAAGAAAAAGAGAAACATTTTATTATCCATTCTGATCGGAGCATTCCTTTTTTGTGCCATTGCCGGAGGAACTGTTTATTATTACCTGTTTGCTCCTCAATTCCGTCCGTCTAAAACCGTATATATTTATGTAGACCGGGATGACACAGCAGACTCCATATATAATAAAATAAAGAAGTCCGGACATGTCAACAAATTCACAGGATTTTACTGGATGGCTAAATATAAGGATTTCAAACAGAACATTCATACCGGACGCTACGCCATTCGCCCGAATGATAATGTCTATCATGTATACAGCCGTTTCTCAAGAGGTTACCAGGAACCCATCAATCTCACAATCGGAAGCGTCCGGACATTAGACCGACTGGCACGTAGCATCGGCAGACAACTTATGATAGACTCCGCCGAAATCGCCGGACGACTGTTTGACCCTGCTTTTCAAAACAAAATAGGATACACGGAGACAACCCTTCCCAGTCTTTTCATACCGGAAACTTATCAAGTATACTGGGATATAAGCGCAGATGATTTTTTCAAGCGTATACAAAAGGAACACGAGCGTTTCTGGAACGAAAAACGCCTCACTCAAGCTACTGCCATCGGAATGACACCGGAAGAGGTAAGTACACTGGCATCCATTGTTGAGGAAGAAACCAACAACAATGAAGAAAAGCCAATGGTAGCCGGACTGTATATCAATCGTTTGCATAAAGATATGCCTTTGCAGGCAGACCCTACCATAAAATTTGCCCTGCAAGATTTTGGCTTGCGCCGTATCACCAACGAACATCTGAAAGTTAATTCACCCTATAATACCTATATAAATACCGGATTGCCGCCGGGCCCTATCCGTATCCCTTCCAAGAAAGGTCTGGACAGCGTATTGAACTATACCAAACATAACTATATCTATATGTGTGCCAAAGAAGATTTCTCAGGAACCCACAATTTTGCATCCAATTATGCCGACCACATGGCAAATGCAAGAAAATACTGGAAAGCACTGAATGAAAGAAAGATTTTCAAGTAAATTCGTGATAAAACGAACTGAAAAGCCTATCTTTGCCCGATAGATTAACAAACTGTGATCAACACTAAATAAAAGAAATAGATATGAGCAAGCAACTCTTACTTGGCGATGAAGCCATTGCACAAGCTGCATTGGATGCCGGACTTTCAGGTGTTTATGCCTATCCCGGTACTCCTTCAACTGAGATTACGGAATATATTCAAATGGCCCCTATAACGACCGAACAGAATATACACAACCGTTGGTGTGCCAATGAAAAAACAGCGATGGAAGCCGCGTTGGGTATGTCCTTCGTGGGCAAACGGGCGTTAGTTTGTATGAAGCATGTAGGAATGAACGTAGCTGCCGACTGTTTCGTCAATTCTGCCATCACCGGCGTGAAAGGCGGATTGATCGTGATAGCAGCCGACGACCCTAGTATGCACTCTTCTCAGAATGAGCAGGACAGCCGTTTCTACGGAGATTTTTCACTGATTCCTATGTACGAGCCCAGCAACCAGCAGGAGGCATATGACATGGTGTACAGCGGTTTCGAATTCTCTGAAAAACTAGGCGAGCCTGTTTTAATGCGTATGGTAACACGCCTTGCACACTCCCGTTCCGGAGTAGAGCGTAAAGAGCAAAAACCACAGAATGGCATATCTTTCAGCGAAGATCCACGCCAGTTCATCCTGTTGCCGGGAAATGCCCGCAAGCGCTATAAAGTATTGCTCTCCCGCCAGGATGAGTTTATCAAAGCTTCAGAAGAATCACCTTACAATAAATATACAGATGGCCCTAACAAGAAATTAGGAATCATCGCTTGCGGTATCGGCTACAATTACCTGATGGAAAATTATCCCGAAGGTTGTGAATATCCGGTGCTCAAAATCGGTCAATACCCATTACCTAAAAAACAATTGCATCAATTAATCGAATCTTGTGATGAAATCCTCGTTCTGGAAGACGGTCAGCCATTTGTAGAAAAGCAATTAAAAGGTTATCTGGGCATTGGCATTAAAGTAAAAGGACGCTTGGACGGTACTCTTTCGCAAGATGGAGAATTAAACCCCGATTCGGTAGCCCGTGCAGTAGGAAAAGAGAATAAATCAGCATTTGGCATTCCTTCCGTAGTGGAAATGCGTCCACCCGCACTTTGCGAAGGATGCGGACACCGCGATATGTATATCACATTGACTGAAGTCCTTAAAGAAGAATATCCTTCTCACAAGGTATTCAGTGACATCGGTTGCTACACACTGGGGGCTAATGCGCCATTCAACGCCATCAACTCATGTGTAGACATGGGTGCTTCCATCACTATGGCAAAAGGTGCGGCCGACGGTGGTCTTTATCCGGCTGTAGCCGTTATCGGAGACTCCACCTTCACTCATTCGGGAATGACCGGACTGCTAGACTGTGTCAATGAAAACGCCAACGTAACTATCGTGATTTCCGACAATGAAACCACTGCCATGACAGGTGGACAGGATTCGGCCGGAACAGGACGCATTGAGGCTATATGCGCTGGCCTTGGAGTAGAGCCCGCCCATATCCGCGTAGTTGTTCCACTGAAGAAAAACTACGAAGAGATGAAGCAAATCATACGCGAAGAAATCGAATATCGGGGTGTATCTGTCATTATCCCACGCAGAGAGTGTATCCAAACATTAGCACGCAAAAAAAGAAGTAAGTAAGCCATGAAAAAAGACATTATATTATCAGGAGTAGGTGGACAGGGAATTTTGTCCATCGCTACAGTAATCGGCAAAGCTGCCTTGAAAGAAGGACTTTACATGAAACAGGCAGAAGTGCACGGAATGAGCCAGCGTGGTGGAGACGTTCAGTCCAATCTCCGCATCAGTGACCAGCCGATTGCCTCAGACTTGATCCCTTCCGGAAAATGTGATCTTATCATCTCCCTGGAACCTATGGAAGGATTGCGTTATCTTCCCTACCTTAGTCCCGAAGGCTGGTTGGTGACTAACGAAACTCCGTTTGTCAACATTCCCAACTATCCGGAAGCAGACAAAGTAATGGCGGAAATCAATAAGTTACCCCATAAGATTGTATTGAATGTAGATAAAGTAGCAAAGGAAGTAGGTTCTGCCCGGGTTGCTAATATCGTCTTACTGGGAGCAACCATCCCATTCCTTGGCATTGATTACGAAAAAATACAAGACAGCATTCGTGAAATCTTCCTGCGCAAGGGAGAAGCAGTTGTAGAAATGAATCTTAAAGCATTGGCTGCCGGCAAGGAAATTGCCGAAAAGTTAATGCAATAACAGGCATTACCATGAATACACAATACTGGGAAGAAGAACTAGAAACCATGAGCCGCGAGAAGTTGCAGGAATTGCAACTTCAACGGCTTAAAAAAACAATCAACATAGCTGCAAACGCTCCTTACTACAAAGAAGTTTTCAGCAAACATGGCATTACCGCAGATAGCATACAGTCATTGGATGACATCCGCAAAGTGCCTTTTACAACCAAATCCGATATGCGTGCCCACTACCCCTTCGGACTAGTGGCAGGCGATATGAGCAATGACGGTGTACGTATCCACTCTTCCAGTGGTACTACCGGGAATCCGACCGTAATTGTCCATTCACAACATGACCTCGACTCCTGGGCGAACCTGGTTGCCCGATGCTTGTATGCCGTAGGTATCCGCAAGACCGATGTTTTCCAAAACAGTTCGGGATATGGCATGTTTACCGGCGGATTAGGTTTCCAATACGGTGCCGAACGTCTCGGCTGCCTGACGGTTCCTGCTGCTGCCGGAAACAGTAAGCGCCAGATCAAGTTCATCAACGACTTTAAAACGACCGCCTTACACGCCATTCCCAGTTATGCTATCCGCCTTGCTGAAGTTTTCCAGGAAGAAGGTCTCGACCCGACAAAGACCACCCTAAAGACGTTGGTTATCGGCGCTGAACCTCATACAGACGAGCAACGCCGGAAAATAGAACGTATGTTAGGCGTGAAAGCATACAACAGCTTCGGTATGACTGAAATGAACGGCCCCGGTGTCGCTTTCGAATGCCAGGAACAGAACGGAATGCACTTTTGGGAAGACTGCTATCTGGTAGAAATCATTGACCCCGAAACAGGTGAACCTATGCCCGAAGGAGAAATCGGAGAATTAGTACTCACCACTCTCGACCGTGAAATGATGCCGCTGCTCCGCTATCGTACGCGCGATTTAACCCGAATTCTCCCCGGAAAATGTCCCTGCGGACGTACACATATCCGCATCGACCGTATCAAAGGGCGTAGTGATGATATGTTTATTATCAAGGGAGTCAACATCTTCCCGATGCAGGTTGAGAAAATTCTGGTACAATTCCCCGAATTAGGTAGCAACTACTTAATCACTCTGGAAACTGTCAACAACCAGGACGAAATGATTGTCGAGGTAGAATTGAGCGATCTCTCTACCGACAACTATATTGAGCTGGAAAAAATCCGCAAGGATATTACCCGCCAATTGAAAGATGAAATTCTAGTTACGCCGAAAGTGAAACTGGTCAAGAAAGGCTCTCTCCCACAAAGCGAGGGAAAAGCCGTTCGTGTGAAAGACTTACGAAACAACAAGTAAACTATTTAAATTGCCTATGTGCTAATATACCATCCGCAACTTTCATCAAACGGAATGGCATATTAGCACATTATTAATTAATATCATACAGCATGCAATTACTTAAAAAGAGAATTCTGCAAGACGGAAAATGCTACGAAGGAGGTATCCTGAAAGTAGACAGTTTTATCAATCATCAAATGGATCCCGTCCTAATGAAATCAATCGGAGTTGAGTTTGTCCGCCGTTTTGCAGCCACAAACGTAAATAAGATTATGACAATCGAAGCCAGTGGTATCGCCCCAGCTATCATGACAGGCTACTTAATGGACTTACCTGTCGTATTTGCCAAGAAAAAATCTCCTAAAACCATTCAGAATGCACTGAGTACCACTGTCCATTCATTTACCAAAGACCGTGACTATGAAGTTGTTATCAGTGCCGATTTCCTCACTCCTAATGACAATATACTCTTTGTTGACGACTTCCTTGCATACGGAAACGCAGCATTAGGCGTTCTCGACCTCATCAAGCAATCCGGAGCTAATTTGGTAGGAATGGGATTTATTATCGAAAAAGCCTTCCAAAACGGCCGCAAAATATTAGAAGAACAAGGAGTCAGAGTAGAAAGCCTTGCTATTATTGAGGACTTATCCCACTGCTGTATTAAAATCAAAGATCAATAACCGGAGTTGGGGTTGAAATATTGCCCTTTCCTTTTTGTTCTTTTTCCATATTGCACCGCTTGCTGAGGACATACATGATAACATGCCAGACAGGAGGTGCAATCCTTTCCCCACACAGGTTTTCCTTCCGAAAGGGTGATATTCTTCACCGGGCAACTCTTCTCACAGCGCCTGCATCCAATACAGGCATCCGTAGCATAAAAGTTCTTAGGTGACATTTGGAAACTATTAAATAAAGGATTGATAATCCTTGTCTTGATAAAAGGCATACTCCCTTCATGACAGGAAAATACATACTCCCTCCTACTTATCAAAGTATTTACCCTTTTGAGGCTTGGAATACTCTCTGCCAACTTTTTACGTTCCAGTTCCTTACTATCCACATCAAACCCCGGAAACAATACATAATTATTAGGCATAGTCACAGAAAAGCCGGCATGGCACTCCCATCCCTTAGACTTCAGTGCCTTCGTCAACACCTGCTGCGTAAGTCCGGTATCATCCCCACATGAACAGACAAAAAACAAATACTGTCCTTTATATCCTTTCAGAGAAAGTTTCCGGATAAAGCGAAATACAATTTCAGGCGGTGCCCACGAATAGATTGGAAACACAAATCCTATCTTCTCATCTTCTTGCAGACAAAACTCCAACGTTTCATTCCTTAATGCATCGGGAATGAAAACCAATTCTTCTTTCTGTTCCTTGGATAGCTGCCGGGCGATCCACTTGGAATTACCTGTACCTGAAAAATAAAATATCATAGGAAAGTATATAAGAAAGCCGTACCGACGATGTGATGAAACTCTGATAGAACAAGATTTGAGCGCTCGCCCTCTTTGTAATCCACCGGCTTAAAGCTGTCCCGAAGGATGTGGCCCGCCATTGAAGAACGAAGCTTTCTCGGTGCATCAGATTAATTTGAAGAGTTTCCCGATCCAGTCGATACGGCTAATATTTTTGTATCACAAATGTAATAAGAATCCCTGAGATTAGCAAGAAAAAAAAAGGATTTTGTTTGCCTACTAACATTTTTTTTATTCCTTTTCATCTGCCTGATAAAAGGAAAGTGCCAGTTACTAGCTTAGTAACTGACACTTTGTAAATCGTAAACTGTTGAAACTTAAGCAGCTTTTGCTTTTGCAACTACAGCTTTGAAAGCTTCCGGGTGATTCATTGCTAAATCAGCCAAAACCTTACGGTTTATTTCGATACCGGCTTTGTGCAAACCGCCCATCAATTTAGAATAAGACATTCCTTCAAGACGTGCAGCAGCGTTGATACGTTGTATCCAAAGAGCGCGGAAGTTTCTTTTCTTATTTCTACGGTCACGGAACGCGTAAGTCAAACCCTTTTCCCAAGTGTTTTTAGCTACGGTCCATACATTTTTTCTTGCACCAAAGTAACCTCTGGTTAATTTCAAAATTTTCTTTCTTCTTGCTTTTGAAGCAACATGATTTACTGATCTTGGCATAGTTTTACTTTTTTTGAATGTTAGCGCCGCTACTTCACGCAGCGAACTTCAGGCTAATGCATTCGGTTAATACTTTAATAATACTTTTACGCTTTTGATTACTTCATTGCTAAGAGTTCCTTCACCTGGCTTACATTTGTTGTATCAACAGTTGTAGAGTAGCACAGGTTTCTTTTTCTCTTTTTGGATTTCTTAGTCAAAATGTGACTGTGAAAAGCGTGCTTTCTTTTGATTTTACCTGTTCCGGTAAGGGTAAACCTTTTTTTAGAACCGGAGTTAGTCTTCATCTTTGGCATCTTACTTGTTTTTAAATTATTAAATATATAATGGCAACGCACTATACCTGCGCGTTACGCATCTTTTCTTATTCTTCGCCCGTTTCTGGCTTTTCAGCTTTCTGTGCAGGAGCAGCAGGTTTCGGAGCCGCCGGCTTTTTAGGAACATCTTTCTTTTTCGGAGAAAGTTGTATAGTCATACGCTTTCCTTCAAGTATCGGCATTTGATCCACTTTTGCATAGTCTTCAAGATCATTGGCAAAACGAAGCAGCAATACTTCACCTTGTTCCTTGAAAAGGATGGAGCGACCTTTAAAGAATACATAAGCCTTCACTTTATCACCGTCTTCCAGGAATCCCTTCGCATGCTTCAACTTAAAGTTGTAGTCATGGTCATCTGTCTGAGGGCCGAAGCGAATCTCTTTCACATTAACCTTCACCTGCTTTGCTTTCTGTTCCTTCTGACGTTTCTTTAACTGATAAAGAAATTTAGAATAATCAATTATACGACAAACAGGGGGTTGAGCATTCGGAGAAATTTCCACTAAATCCAGTTCTTTCTCTTCGGCCATTTTCAAAGCCTGAAAGATAGGATATACTTTCGGTTCAATATCGTCGCTTACTATGCGAACTTCCTTGGCACGAATCTGTTCATTGATTCTGTATTGCCCTTTTAGAGTGTCATTCTTCATTAAAAACGTTTACTTCCTAGTTTGATCTTTTAATTGTTATACTAAATATTTTATTCTGAAACGGCTGCAAAGTTACCATTTATTTATCATATTCTGAACTTCTTCGTTCAAAATTTTAGCAAATTCTTCAAATTTCATGGTTCCCTTATCACCTTCGCCTTGTCTGCGAACAGAAACTTCACCATTTTCAGCCTCTTTCTCACCGACAATCAGCATGTAAGGAATGCGCTTCATTTCATTATCGCGAATCTTACGGCCAATCTTCTCGTTACGATCATCTACAATCGCACGGATTTCATGAATCTTCAGATACATCTTCACTTGTTCTGCATATTCATTGAACTTCTCACTGATCGGCAGAATAACCACCTGTTCCGGTGTCAGCCACAATGGGAACTTACCGGCAGTATGTTCTATCAACACGGCAACAAAACGTTCCATAGATCCGAACGGAGCGCGGTGAATCATTACCGGACGATGCTTCTGGTTGTCAGAACCCATATATTCAAGTTCAAAACGTTCCGGCAAGTTGTAGTCAACCTGGATAGTACCCAACTGCCAACGACGGCCGATAGCGTCTTTCACCATAAAGTCGAGCTTAGGGCCATAGAAAGCAGCTTCTCCATACTCAATCTTGGCAGGCAAGCCTTTTTCCGCACAAGCTTCGATAATAGCCTGTTCAGCTTTTTCCCAGTTGTCATCGCTACCGATATATTTCTCGCGATTCACTTTATCACGCAATGATATCTGAGCTTCAAAATTCTGGAAATCCATAGAACGGAACACGATAGATATAATATCCATCACGCGGAGAAATTCATCCTTCACTTGCTCCGGACGACAGAAGATATGTGCATCATCCTGCGTAAAGCTACGTACACGAGTTAAACCGTGCAACTCGCCACTTTGTTCATAACGGCAAACCGTTCCGAATTCAGCGATACGCAAAGGCAGATCCTTATACGAACGCGGGAAATTCTTGTAAATCTCACAGTGATGAGGGCAGTTCATTGGTTTCAAGAAGTACTCTTCACCTTCTTCCGGCGTATGGATAGGCTGAAATGCATCCTTGCCATATTTTGCATAGTGACCGGAAGTCACATACAACAGTTTATTACCAATCGGCGGAGTAATCACTTCCTGATAATCGTAGCGGGTCTGAATACGACGCAGGAATTCTTGCAGACGCAGACGCAATGCAGTACCTTTCGGCAACCACATCGGGAGTCCCTTTCCAACCGTTTCAGAGAACATGAACAATTGCATCTCCTTACCAATCTTACGGTGGTCACGCTTCTTCGCTTCTTCCAGCAATACCAGATATTCATCCAGCATTTTCTTTTTCGGGAACGTAATACCATAAATACGGGTCAGCATCTTGCGATCTTCGTGACCACGCCAGTAAGCACCGGCAACAGCAGTCAGCTTGATAGCCTTGATCGGAGCAGTCGTCATCAAGTGAGGGCCACGGCAAAGGTCAGTAAATGCACCCTGTGTATACGTAGTTATGTGTCCGTCTTCCAATTCGGAAATCAATTCACATTTATAAGTTTCCCCCCGATCGCCGAACATCTTCAAAGCATCTGTTTTAGCAATACTCTTTCTGACTACATTTTCTTTCTTTGCAGCCAGTTCCAGCATCTTAGCTTCAATAGCGGGCAAGTCACTTTCTTTAATCACAGCTTCTCCCGGATCCACATCATAGTAGAATCCGTTTTCAATAGCCGGACCGATACCAAACTGGATACCCGGATAAAGTTCCTGCAAAGCTTCAGCCAGCAAGTGGGCACTTGTATGCCAAAAGGCATGTTTACCTTCTTCATCATCCCATTTATAAAGTACGAAATTCGCATCCTCATTAATAGGACGTCCCAAATCGTAAGTCTCACCATTCACGCCACATGCCAGCACATCCTGTGCCAAACGCGAACTGATACTTTCTGCAATCTGTAAACCGTTCACTCCTTCGTTATACTCACGAACAGAGCCATCGGGAAATGTTATCTTTATCATAATATGATTATGTTATATTTTCACAATTTGAACGCAAAAGTAACTAAATCTTTTGAGTTTTCCATTTTTTATCAAAAAAATGTTATTCCGTCTGATCCGTAAAACGCTTGATTACATTATAAGCGGAAACAATGCCCAACTCACCGGCTTTACTTAAATCAGAAATACCCAGTTTGTTATTACCCAAGAAAATATGAGTAAGCCCCCGGTTGAAATATGCATCCGCAAAGTCCGGATTCAGTTCGATAGCCTTGTCATAGTCGGCCACTGCCGCGCGATAATCTTTCAGCATGGCAGAAACATTCGCACGATTATAATAAGCATAAACAAAATCCGGTGCCAAATTGATTACTTTATCCAAATCTTTTCTCACCACTTCATAATCTACCGCCGTAATCTCCTTGCGCTTATCACCCAAAGTCTCTGTTTCAGCAGCTTGTTCCGCCTTCTGATATTCCAGTTGCTTACAGCGGATAAGAGCACGCATAAAGTATGCCGGGAAGAAATCCCCATCCAACAGGATCGTTTGCGTCAAATCGGAAACGGCACTTGAGAAATCCTGTACCAGGTAAAAATCAATTGCACGGGCAAAGCGTTTTGGAGCACTCTTTTCATCCGCTACAATAGCAGATGTATGTGTATCGATCAGAGCAAAGTGGAACTTCACTTGTTCTTCCGTCAACGGAGCTTCCATATTTGTGATACGGAGACGTTTCGGAAGCACACCCGAACGATTCAAATCCTCAACGAATTTGTGGAAATTCACAGAACGCTTCACATCACTCATTTTCTCATAATAAGTCAATGCGAACATAGGTTCCAGTGTAATATTCACGTTCTTATCCTGCACACGTCCACGATAATCGCTCGTATAGCGTTGTTCGGCTTCAGAGTCGTCAGCAATGACTATCTTACGATAGTTATTCATATTCTTATCCGACTTCTTACGGGTCTTTTCACCCTCCTCGTCTTCACCGTCTTTTTCTTTATTCTGATTTTGGGCTACATCTTTATTCGTCACACCGTTCTGCTTGTCGATCTGCGCCTTCATGACTTTAAACTCGTCCTGTTCCGCCCCTTTCTTGTCACCAATCTTCCGTCTGGCTTCCGAACGTTGGTAATATCCGGCAAGGAAGTTGGGATACTGGTCGATTACAGTTGTGTAGTCTTTTATCGCACCACGATAATCACCCGTCTGTGCACGAAGCAAGCCACGGTTAAATATAGCCATCATATTATCCGGCTCCATCTGAATCACAAAATCGAAATCCTCAATCGCCCGGTTGTCATCACCTACCTGCGCGCGAAGCAAACCACGGTTATAATGCCCGATAAAATTATTAGGATCAATATCCAGGGCCAGGTCATAATCGCTCATAGCACCCCGCAGATTTTTCTGGTGGAATCGTGCCAATGCACGATTAATATAATTTCCTGCATTCTTGGCACTTAAATGAATAGCCCGATCGAAGTCTGACTCAGCTTCCGCATACTTAGACTGCTGCAATTTCACAATCGCTCTTGCAGACCATGCGTCCGGATCATACTTATCCAGTTCAAGCGCTTTATTAAAGTCATTCAAAGCAGCAATCGTATCCTTTTGCTGCAAAGACACCTCACCCCTCATCAGGTACGCACGAGTATAACGCGGAGACACTTTCAGCAAACTCTCCAAGTCTTCTTTCGCAGAATCATAATCCTTCTTCTGAATATGGGATAATGTCAGATTATGCCACAGAGTGATGTTCTCCGGATCATAATGCAAAGCTTTCTGATAATCTTCAATAGCCCCGTCAAATTTACTCTGACGAATCCTTGCCAAACCACGAACCTGATAAGCGCCTACCACAAACGGATTCCGCTGAATAGCTGCGTCACAGTCTATTTCAGCACCTTGAAAATCTTCCAGGTTCAGTTTAGCCAACGCCCTGAAGAAATAAGGTTCATACAAATAAGGCTTCGCATTAATCACCTGGTTAAAATACTGGATAGAAAGTACATAATCCTCAAAATAAAGAGCGTTTCGGGCGATAGTCATCACCCGATCCGTATTTATCTGAGCACATACCAGCGTGGGGAACAGTAATAATACTGTTAATATTCTTTTTATCATCGACATTTTATGCTTGTAAACGAAGCAAAAATAATGCTTTTCGTTTACTTAACAGGGATATAAACGTTTTTTATCTTTATTTCACCTGTTTCATCTTATAAGAACTGCGTGCTTTCCCTTTCAGCATCGTATTCAGCTTTCCTTTAATCATCTGTTTACGAAGCGCAGAGATATGATCAATGAACATTTTACCGTCCAAATGGTCGAATTCATGCTGCATGACACGAGCCAGGTAACCTTCTACCACTTCCTCATGTTCTACAAAATTCTCGTCCATATATTTCACGCGGATCTTATCTCCTCTTTTCACTGTTTCATGAATGCCGGGAAGGCTCAAACAACCTTCTTCCATACTCACTTCCTCACCAGCCACTTCCAGTATATGCGGATTGATATAAGCCTTATTAAAATCCTTAAATTCAGGATAATCTTCCGAAAGCGGATCCAATGTGATGGTAACAACACGGATAGGCAGACCAATCTGCGGGGCAGCCAGCCCAACACCGTCTGCGTGCACCATTGTTTCAAACATATTCGCAATCAACTCTTTCAAATTCGGATAATCCGAAGTTATGTCCTCTGCCACCTTTCTCAAAACAGGCTGTCCATATACATAAATAGGTAAAATCATATCTTTATATTCTACTAATAAATTAAATTATTCTATTGTCATCTACTAAAAACGTTTACTCTCCAAATATGTTTGCAGAATTATTGTAGCGCTTATCTCGTCTACCAATGCTTTGTTCTGACGATCCTTCTTCTTCAAGCCCGCTTCCAGCATTGTGCGATGCGCCAGAACAGACGTAAAACGTTCATCCACATACTCAACCGGAATATCAGGGAAACGTTTCTTCAGCGAACGGACAAAAGGTTCTATATTTTTCATATTTTCCGAGACCTCATTATTCATCTGCTTAGGCAGTCCGATAATAATCCGTTCTACCGGTTCTTTGGCTACATAATCACCGATAAACTTCAGAAGCTCATGCGTAGACACTGTTGTCAAACCGTTTGCAATCAGTTGCATAGTATCACTGACAGCTATCCCTGTGCGCTTTCTTCCATAATCTATTGCTACAATTCTGCTCATGGGGCACAAAAATACAAAAAAGACGCTTCCCGTGAAAGGAAACGTCTCTTTTATTGTAATATTTCAAATGTATATTATTCTTCAACAATAGCTACGCGGCTCAGTTTAGCGCTATCATAGAACATATTGCTTACACCACCCTTGTAATCAACCTTCAATTGAGAAGCAGGAACACCAAATTCGTTAACCATCAAGTCACGAACAGCTTCAGCTCTCTTCTTACTCAACTTCATGTTGTACTCAGCAGAACCGGTACCCTTATCAGCATATCCTGTTACAGTATATACTTTACCTGAATTTTCTTTGATAGCTTTAGCCATAGTCTCGATGTTCATGTATTCTCTCTTAGCGATATTGCTCTTACCGATATTGAATACAACAACCAGACGTGGGATAGCAGATACAACTTCTTTCTTAACGATAACTTCCGGTTTCTTGTTACGTGCTTCAACCAAGTCACGTTTCAGAGATTCGTTTTCACCCTTCAAAGAGTTAACCCTGTCTCTCAGGTCGTTCAACTGGCTTTCCGGAACCATAGGAACAGTAGGAACAGCATCCCAACCGCGTTTCTTGAACTTATAAGTAACACCTACAGTCAAACCGGCCATACCTTCCTTACCTGCACCACCGAAAGCATTCTTCATCAGTAATCCACGTAATTCTACATTAAGATCCCATGCCGGAGAAAGACGGAAACGGTTAATCAAACCTGCATTCAAACCTAAATTGTTCTCTGTCGGTTTTGTCCATGAATGCACCAATCCAACACCTACATAAGGAATAAATGAATAAACACGTTCTTCATTATATCCACAGAACATATTGGAAAGGTTGAACATTACATCACCATGGAAATTAGCAACATTCCATTTTTGTTTGTAATACCCATTAGAATAGGTGCCGCCTTTTACATAAAGGTCATCAGCTTCCGGAGATGCGCCTTTAGCCTGAAGACCGTTATACGCAACACGTAATCCCAACCCCGGAGTAAACCACTTACCAACAGCAATATCAAGTGCCGGAGCAAGACGTTTTCCAAAACTAGCCTTACTGTCGTTGTCACCAAAGTACATTTGTGCACCAACGCCACCGCTAATAAACCAATTAGCGCCAAAGAGATTTGTTTCTACTCTGTAGCTCTTTGCAGCTTTTTCTTTTTCTTGAGCAGGCAGACACACTGAGACTGCTGCCAATAAAATAAACAATAAACCCTTTTTCATCTCAATTTATTTTAGTAAATAATATATTTCAATTGTCTTTCAAGATGGCAATAGACCTTAACGTCCATTCCTAACAAAGAGACAATATTCATTGTCCTTTTCTCTAAAATTAATGCAAATATAGATATTTAATATAACACAAACAAAAAATCACGTAAATTTTCATTCGGACATAGTTTTTTATGGAATGATAAAAGTGTCATATAAGTTCAGAAGCCTTCTGAGGGCATTTATTACAGAAGAATCAAAACAAAAAAAATAACCGATAGTAAATCACACCACCGGTCATTTTTCATATTTTGGTTGTATCCTTCTATTAATATACCAGCTTCACGTTATCAATCCACAATGAATTTCCCGGCGAACCGATATAAGCACCTCCATGGCTGGACGTAAACTGAAGACACATATGAGTCGGGACATCATTTTCATCTCCCCATGCCACTTCATGGATAGGCACACTTTCACCCTTACTGTTCACCGTATAGCTTTCGGTCACCTGCAGGCGCATCATGTGAGCTTTATATTCAGGACGATCCGTAATGTCACCATACATAATTTCATAAGAAGCATTATTCTTCCAGTCCGTCGAATGATAATAGTAAGTCACCATCGTACCTATACGTTTGGCATACACATTTCCTTCCGCATCTTCCCAACGTTTCTGCAGAAACAGGATAGCCGCCGGAAAATCTTTGCCGGGAACATCCGTTATCTTGCTGAAACCGGTAGCACGGATACGATTCTCCCGGTCGGACATCTTCACTTTGTAATCAAACTGAAGGGCAACCGGTTTTTTGGTAAACGGGATACCCGTCTGCAGCATTTTCTGTGGATTCTTAGTGCCTTTAATCGGCTCATGTACCGAACCGGTAAAAATAGAGCCAGCCGCCAATACTGTAATATTAACGAGTCCCATCACCTTCACACTTTCCATGCGTGTATCCAACCGGGCGCAGTATCCGTCTCCCCTCTTTTCCGGGAAAACCGAAGTATTTGTCTTCGTAATACCTGCCACCTTCGCCATCACATTGGAAGTAGCCCAAGGCGACCCACCCATATTTTTATAAACCTGATCTCCCTTGATTACAGACGTCGGCCCTATCGCATATACATTCTTTGTATTCCCACCAATAATGCCCGATTCCTTTATCTGACGGTCTACCCACTGGTCCATGTCTCCAAAAGGAACCATTTCCACCCTATGTTGCGCCATCAAAGACAAGGAAGAAAAAAATGCCACGAAACCTGTCACCAACAGGCGATGAACGATTTTCTGAATCATTACTTTCCTTTCTTTTTTCTTCTTATAAATTATAATCCCATTGCTTCAAAGCAAAATCCCAGTTTTCTTCTACCAATTGAATTGTCCGGTCATCATATTTATACTTATTCTTTTTATACCCCTTCTTGCCGCCTACGTACTTTTCTATATCTCCGCGTGCTTCGGCAAATCCGGGGATGGAAAGAGACTTATAAATATTCTCCGTCATACCCATCGCGTCCGCTTCAAAATCTTCAAACTTCACTTCAATCAAGTTTCCTTCAGGAATGAACTGTTTATCCGATTCGTACTTATGATAAAGCTTTGCATAGATAGAAAGGATATTTTCCTCTAATTGTTCATTACTTATATCCTGCAATTTCAACGGTTGAATCGTATTTGTAAAGAAACTGCGTGTAGATTCGAATACAGTATACGGATTACGCATCAGGTAGATAAACTTAGCGTTCGGGAACATTTTCACCAGTTCTTTCACCCTGCCCGTATGCGGCGGGTTCTTACTAAGAAACTGCGTCCCCTGTGTATTCCACAAAGAAATCTTAATCAGTTTTGTAAACACCTCCTCAAAAACCTTCAGTTCAGCATCCGTGATGTCGTCAAACAGCAGGTACTTATCAGCATATTCCTGTTGGTATTTCGGCAAAAACCAAAAATTATAATACGTATACGGCATCATATTCGACAATGCGAATTCCTCTTCCTGGGGAAGATCCACAGCCAGTTCCATATTATCCGTCGGGCGCTTGTCCGGCATCAGCCAGCTCATATTCTTCTTGAAGAAAGGCTGCCCCCACATCATCAAATGAGGGAATACAGTCTGGTACGTTGTATTATACCCAAAATGCTTGTCGCACGAGAATACGTTATGCACGAAAGTCGTTCCGCTCCGCCAATGCCCCAGGATAAATACCGGGTCATGTTCCAACGGTTGGTTAGCCAACCGTTTTTCATACCGGCTATTTTGCAGCCCGGCCAATGGAGAAAGCAAACGGCATACAGCCTTTGTCAGTCGGTATTTACCCTTATAGGCCGCATCAATTTCACGACCGGCAGTGATTGCCTTAAACGTTTTCCAGTCGGCACCTACCAGTGTATTAATCGGAAGTTTATTAAATTCGAGTAATCCCATACTATCTTATTTTATTATTTTCACGGCAAATCCCTGGCGTTCCAGCTCTTTCGCCGCCTTTTCTATAGCTTCATAATGTTCCGGCTCAATTCCCAGCTTTGACAAATCCAGTACAGGAATATCATCCGTATTGCTCATATCCTTCATCTCCACCCGGTCGATAATCATACCCACTGCTGAAGTGTTATTGGTTATCGGGTCAATCAGAATGAACGAGCCACAAGACTTATTCTTCTTATAGGGGTCAAAGAACAGTTCCTTCGCAGTAGTCAGCACCACACGGGCAATCTGATTCAGTTGTAAAGGCAAAGTTTCTTTTGTCAATTGTCCGTTGTCCAAAGACAGATGTTCCATTGTATTCACATCCACCTTATACTTAATCGCATCAATACGAGTACGGCTCAAATTGGTAGTCTGCTTGATAAAGAATGATTTATTAACATCCATTGGTTCTTCGTCCATCCATACCATCATCGCTTCGAAATTACGGTCAACAATCGGCAGGTTATCAGGATGCACAAGCATTTCGCCACGAGACACATCAATTTCATCTTCCAGTGTCAACGTCACAGACTGCGGCGGGAAAGCATAATCCAATTCTCCGTCATAAGTCACGATACTCTTCACCTTAGACGTTTTGCCTGAAGGAAGAGCCATCACCGGATCTCCCTTACGGATGATACCGGACGCAACTTTGCCACAAAATCCTCTAAAGTCCAAATTCGGGCGAAGCACATATTGAACCGGGAAACGGAAATCAGTCAGATTATGGTCATTGTCAATATGGACAGTTTCCAGGAAATCCAACAAGGAAGTTCCTTTATACCACGGAGTACGTTCTGACAAATCTACAACATTATCTCCATCCAACGCAGAAAGAGGAATACAGTTCACGTCAGGAATCCCCAACGGAGCCACAAACTTCTTGTACTCTGCAACGATTTCATTAAAGCGTTCTTCCGAGAAGTCCACCAAGTCCATCTTGTTGACAGCCAATACCACATGCTTGATACCCAGCAAAGACACCAGGAAAGTATGGCGGCGTGTCTGCGTAATCACTCCCGTACGGGCATCCACCAGAATAATCGCCAGGTTGGCCGTAGAGCCGCCGGTAATCATATTACGTGTGTATTGTTCGTGTCCCGGAGTATCCGCAATGATAAACTTACGACCATTGGTAGAGAAGTAACGGTAAGCCACGTCAATCGTGATACCCTGTTCACGTTCGGCCTTCAAACCGTCAAGCAGCAATGCATAGTCGATATGCTCACCCGCATTCCCCACACGTTTGCTGTCACGTTCCAACGCATCCAACTGATCCTCATATAATTTCTTACTGTCAAACAACAAACGTCCGATCAGCGTTGATTTTCCATCATCTACCGATCCGGCGGTCAACAGTCTCAGCAAGTCTTTCTGTTCATCCTTGTCCAGGAAAGCCTTTATATCTAATTTATTATCTGCCATTTCCAATTCCAATTAAAAGTATCCTTCACGTTTCTTTTGTTCCATACTACCCTCTTGATCAAAATCAATCACACGGGTTGTACGCTCACTCTTAGTAGTAGTCATCATCTCCTCCACAATCTCTTCGATGGTAGCGGCTCCACTTTCCACCGCGCCTGTCAATGGCCAGCAACCCAATGTACGGAAACGCACCATTTTCATCTCAATCTGGTCACGATACTTTTCAGGCAGACGTTCATCATCCGCCATAATGATATTTCCATCCAGGTTGATAACAGGACGTTCTTTGGCATAATAAAGCGGAACAATCGGAATATTCTCCAGACGAATATACTGCCAAATATCCAATTCTGTCCAGTTACTAATCGGGAATACGCGGATACTTTCCCCCTTATGCACACGGGCATTATAAATATCCCACAGCTCGGGACGCTGATTTTTCGGATCCCACTGGTGGAATTTATCACGGAATGAGAAGATACGTTCTTTGGCACGTGACTTTTCTTCATCACGGCGGGCGCCGCCGAACGCAGCATCAAACTTATATTTATCCAGCGCATGGAGCAACGCTTGCGTCTTCATCAAGTCCGTATGTACTTTACTTCCATGCGTGAAAGGCCCAACGCCTGCATGAAAAGCCTCCATATTACTTTCCACAATCAGATTCCATCCGTATTTCTTTGCATATTCATCACGAAACTGAATCATCTCTTTGAATTTCCATTTCGAATCGATATGCATCAACGGGAATGGCACTTTACCCGGATAAAACGCTTTTTCAGCCAAACGCACCATCACCGAAGAATCCTTTCCGATGCTGTAAAGCATCACCGGATTCTCAAATTCCGCAGCCACCTCGCGGATGATATGAATAGACTCTGCTTCGAGCTCCTTCAAGTGGCTTAATTTATATTCTTCCATTACTAAAATAATGATTTTATTCTTCTACTAAACATTCTTTTTCACTTTGGGCAAAATCAACTCCAACAAACGGTTCACCGATTCTTCCAGACTCAATTCTGAAGTATCCAGTGATAAAGCCGGATGCGCCGGAACTTCAAACGGAGCGGAGATTCCCGTAAAGTTCTGAATCTCTCCTTTCCGTGCTTTCGCATACAGCCCCTTTACATCGCGCTTTTCGCATTCTTCCAATGGAGTACTTACAAAAATCTCCAGAAAATCTTCCTTGCCGATAATATTTGCCGCCATTTCACGAATATCGTTATTCGGACTGATAAACGCGGCAATCGTAATAATACCGCTATCCAAAAACAATTTGGAAACCTCGGCTATACGACGTATATTTTCCACCCGGTCAGTCTCCGAAAATCCCAGGTTATTATTTATACCGCTACGGATATTATCCCCGTCCAGAATACGGCAGAGCAGTCCCCGCTTGTGAAGTTCGCGCTCCAACGCAATAGCGATTGTACTTTTCCCCGACCCACTCAGACCGGTGAACCAAATCATCACACTATGCTGTCCAAGGAGCTCCTCTTTATCCTGCCGCGTCATCATGCGGTCGAATATGGGATATATATGATTCTTTTCTTCCATTTATAAAATTAGTTTTATTAAAAGTTCCAAATCATCGGAATCAGAATAACAGAAATCAGGAAGGTAATGATATTAAGCGGCAAACCAATACGGACAAAATCCGTAAACTTATAGTTACCGATACCTTGCACAATCAAATTAGTCTGATAGCCGATAGGCGTAGAGAAGCTGGCAGACGCAGCCATACAGATTACGACAAAGAAAGGCGTCGGGCTTACTCCCAACTGGGCGGCAATAGACAGCGCCAACGGGAATGCCAGAGCGGCCGCCGCATTGTTCGTAATCAACTCCGTAAACAAATTCGTGATGATAAACAACATGGCAAGCAATACATGCGGCCCGTAATCATCACTTAGCCCGATAATAAACTTCGCCACACAATCAGCCACACCTGAATTCACCATCGCCTTACTGATAGCAAACGCGCAGGCAATAGTAATCAGAATATCCCACGAAATATATTTGGTATATTTACGGGCAGGGAACAGATTTGTCCACGCCATGATAATCGTAGTAATAGAAACAAAGAAAAACATATCCAGTTTGATATCCGGAAACAATTCTTTGGTGACCGGAAGTTCACCTACCGTTGCGCCTACAATCATCAAGACCAACAGCAGCAAAGCAAACCAACGTTTTTTCTTTCCGGTAGTATCCGGCTCATTACCGTTTGTCAACAGGACGAATACCGAAGACTCCCCCCAAGTCGGAATAAATGTATCATCCGCCATCACCACAAGCGTATCACCTTCGTGAAGCACCACTTCATCCAAGTTCGTCACGAACCGCTGTCCGCTACGTGTCTTGATCTCCTTCACTTCCGCCCCATAATGACGCTGGAAATTAAAGTCCTTCAGTTTCTTGTTGATACCGGGAAAACGGGCGCCCAAAACAGCTTCCACCCGATGCAGCCTCTCCCCTTCCTCTACATCCTCATCCGGTACTGCTGTATCCGGACGGGCATCCGGCAGCAACCGTTTGGAGAAAAGAAATATATAAATAATTCCGGCAATCGCTATAAAAATCCCCACCTTTCCCAGTTCAAACATGGAAAACCCTTCAAATCCTGCTTCCAATATCATTCCGTGCACCACGAGATTGGTAGAAGTACCGATCAACGTACAAATACCACCCAGGATAGTCACATATGAAAGAGGAATCAGGAATTTTGTAGCAGGGAGCTTCACCGATTTTGCCCAGTGCTTGATAATCGGAGCGAAAATGACTACAACAGGAGTATTATTCAGGAAAGCAGAGATAAAAGCGACCGAAGGCAAGATACGCAACTGCGCTTTAAACACTGTTGTCTTACCCTGAGGTAACAATTTCTTTATCACCTGCCCCAGTGTACCCGACTGACGAATACCTTCACTGACCAGAAACAGCAAAGCAACGGTAATCATCCCCTTGTTGCTAAACCCTTCAAGCATCTCTTTAGGAGTCAGGATACCTACACACAAAAACAATACCACTACCGAAAAAAGTATCATGCCCGGCCGCATCTTATCCGCAACCAAGGCAGCTACCATTCCTAATAGGGACAATAGTACAAATACAATTTCAAATGTCATATAAACATTAATTAGTGTTCTCTTTTTGGCTCAACGATAAACCACGGATTCAATAAATCCTCCTTGTTATATCGTAGAGGTTCGTCTTTTCCGGCCTGATACACTTCCATTCCGGCGGCACGTGCTATCGCATGTCCGGCAGCCGTATCCCACTCCATCGTCGGAGCGAAACGCGGATACACATCAGCCTTTCCTTCTGCAACCAGGCAGATCTTAATAGAGCTCCCGCTTGATACCAATTCAACGCTGCCATGTTTCTTCTTTAAATCTGCGATATATTCTTCCGTTTCAGGTGAGAGGTGCGAACGGGAAGCCACCACAATAAAATGATCGCGGACATCTTCCAAAGGCATCCGTTCCGATCCCTTTATCAGCTGTTCCAATGCCACGCTGTCATCTTCCAAGCCGATAATACCGGAGCATTTATAAGCTCCCACACCTTCAAGCGCAAAATAAAGTTCCTTTCTTACCGGTACATAAATAACCCCCATCACAGGGACAGAATTCTGCACCAAAGCTATATTTACGGTAAATTCTCCGTTACGCTTGATAAACTCTTTCGTTCCGTCCAGCGGATCCACAATCCACAAAGTATCCCACTGACTACGGACTTCATACCCCATATGCTTCCCTTCTTCACTAAGAACAGAAAAAGGAGTATCATTCAAAATAGCCACAATTGTCTCATGTGCCTTTCTGTCTGCTATTGTCAGCGGAGAGTTGTCAGCCTTTCGCTCTATCTTGAAATCCGATGCCTGATCCTCATAGATAGAAAGTATTTCTTTACCAGCTTTTAATGCTGCGTCGATAGCAGCCATTACATATTTTTCTTCCATTTAATTCCTTCATTAATACCTTATTTACACCAAGGCTGTGAATTCTCCAAATTAAGAATTGACAAAAGTAAAAACTTTCTTTGCTATAAAAGTTTCCCCACTATCATTTATAACTTCTTTTAGTAGAAAGATAAAAATATCTAAACGGAATAACACTTTCCTCTTTCAATAAAAAAGCAGTAACTTCCCAGTTACCGCCTTCTTATTTGGAAAAAACGTTTGTCCTTTCCAATATATATTACCAAAAAGAAATCAATATACACGATACAGCAACCAAGCTCCCTGGAAATCGGAACGATTCGGGTACTTAGCCTTGAATGCGTCACGGGCTTCAGCAGCAGCCATCTTATCAGCAAATGAGCTGACAATCACGCGATACATTGCCTTGTCTGCATTAAATGCGATAGTAGAATGATAACCTTGTGCATCCAACCAGTCTTTCAGACCTTCGGCATTTGCCTTTACACCAAAGCTACCAGCCACGATGCTGTAATCTTTCAATCCTTCATTGCCGGAAACCACAGTAACCTTTTCCTGGCGAACGCCGGATGTATCTGCCACTTTAGGCGTTGTCACAGGAGCTGCAACTACCGGAGTCACTTCTACCGGAGCTTCCACTTGCGGTTCTGCCAATTCCTGCTGTTTTGCTTTCTCATAAGCTTTCTTATAGGCACTTTCGCTGGATTTACAAGATGTAAATGCCAGAACCAAGCATACTCCCATTCCTAATACGACTAATTTTTTCATAATCCTATACTCTGTTTTAATTAATAATTCAACGTTCCCGTCTATCTATATTTAGTTTCGGGCAACAAAATAATAGAAATTTTATCATCCGGCAAAGAAATCCGTCAAAAAAACGTCTATTCCTGCTTTTTCTTATACGAAATAGTGCCTGTTGCCTGATTTGTCGGCATCAAAAGCACTTCCGCAATCTGAATATGTTCCGGAGCCGATGCTGCAAAATAAACTGTTTCGGCAATATCATCTCCCGTCAACGGACGGATTCCCTTATAGAAATTATCAGCAGCTTCTTTATCACCCCGATAACGTACTACCGAGAAGTTAGTCTCTACCATGCCCGGCTTGATATTCGTAACCCGCAACGGAGTATCGACCAAATCAATCCGCAAACCATCCGAAAGAGCCTTCACGGCAGCCTTGGTAGCGCAGTACACGCTTCCGCCCGGATAAGCCGCATCACCGGCAATAGAACCGATATTGATAACATGTCCCCGTCCACGTTCTATCATGCCCGGAACCACAAGACGCGTCATTGCCAATAATCCCTTTATATTCGTATCGATCATGATATCCCATTCGTCCAGGCTGCCTTCAAATTCCTTATCCACTCCAATCACCAGTCCGGCATTGTTTATCAGCAAATCAATTTCAGCCCATTCCGGCGGCAACTCTTCCAATGCAGCCTCAATCTGTCCACGGTCACGCACATCACAAAGAAATGACCACGTCACCACCTTGGGATATTCCACCTTCAACTCATATATCAACTCCTCCAATTTCGAAGCATTACGTGCGTTCAAAATCAAATCCCATCCTTCTTTCGCAAATTTACGGGCACAAGCTTTACCAATTCCGCTAGTTGCGCCAGTTATTAAAACAATTTTATTATCCATTATGTTTTGGTTTATAATATTCGGTAGCAAAAGTACGCCTTAAGTCATATTGGTTAGTCTCGAAAGCCCGTTAAATAAGATTAAACCATAAAAGAAAAAAGAATTATAAAACTAAGCACTTTTTCTTCGTTTTCATGAACAACCTTTCGATAAAAATGTTATATTTGTTGTATCGTAATCATTTTAAATATTACAAATTATGAAAGGATTGAATGTATTAGCAGCTTTTTTGGGTGGTGCAGCCGTAGGCGCAGCCCTTGGTATTTTATTTGCTCCTGAAAAGGGAGAAGATACCCGTAACAAGATCGCCGAGATTCTACGTAAGAAAGGAATCAAGCTCAACCGCAGTGAAATGGAAAATCTCGTGGACGAGATTGCTGCCGAGATGAAAGGAGAAATAGCAGAGTAAGTGAGTAACAAAAGACTAAAAACAGAGCAACTATGTTTGGGAATGATAAAAGTATTGAGAATTTTCAACAGTTATTTTTCGAGTTCAAGAAGTATTTGGAACTTCAAAAAGAATATGCCAAATTAGAATTAACAGAAAAGTTAACCATACTTTTCTCAACGTTAATCATGGTTTTAATACTAATTATTCTTGGCATGGTAGCCCTGTTTTATCTATTTTTCACACTGGCTTATATTTTGGAACCATTCGTTGGTGGACTCATGGCAAGTTTTGCCATCATTGCAGGCATCAATGTTGTCCTCATTGCCATCATTGTCATTTTCCGGAAGCGGCTTATCATCTCACCCTTAGTCAACTTCCTCGCTAATTTATTTCTAACCGATTCAAATAAATAAGTTATGAGTCCGCAAACTGTACATAAATATACTTTAGAAGAAATTGCCGAACGTAAAAAGCAATTACAAAGTGAGATTCAGGTCCAGAAAAAGGCTATAATTACTACTACCCGCGAAATATTCGCCCCTGTTGCTCCGACAGCCAATAAGGCGGACGCCATCATGCGCTCGTTCAATACGGGTATGGCTGTCTTTGATGGAGTAATGATGGGAGTTAAGATTATGCGGAAGGTGCGGAAGTATTTCAGGAGTTTGAAATGAGATTATACTGACTCATTTTTCATACTTATTCATGGGGTATTAAACAACCGGAGAGGTACAGCGGGTACAGCAGGTACACCCTCTTCATTTTCCACACACACGTGCGCGTAATAATAAGGTATGGAACAACAAAAAAGCTAATCAGAATTTCTAGTATTCATCATAATTCATACTACCCGCAACTATACATTGCGTAATTCGAAATTATTCGGAACACGAACAGATATAAGTATCAAATCAAACCCATATATAAGTTTTTTCGCGTGTACATTATTATATACGCGGGCGCGCATATACACACATGCGTGTGTGTGTTAGGAGCCCCGGAAAAAGTGTACCTACTGTACCTGTTAATAACATAGTGCTTTGCGAGTTCTAAAGCTATGCTTTAGCAATCGTAAAGCATAGCTTTAGCAGGCACAAAGCGATGCTTTGCTTATTCGTTTCCCTAAGGCTCTATAATGCATCATTAATCATCTTCATTACATACAATAAAAAGTCATCCGGCTTTGTCCGTCACTATAACGGGACAAAGTCGGATGACCTTAACTATATGCAAAATAAGATTACACGTATGTTTCCAGCAACTTCACATTTCCCCCTTCAGGAGTAATAGTGACATCCTGTGTGGTGGCAGGAAGCAGGATAGACTCACCTGCATTGACTGTCAGCTCGTTACCTTCATTGTCTCTTATTTTGCATGCACCTTCCATGCAAATGAAAATCACAAATGAGTCGAGTTCCGAGTAGTCACAACTAATTTCTTCAGTCATGTCATACAGGGAAGTCGTGAAGTAAGGGCAGGCAACCAGCTCTACCGGTTCATCCTTCACTGCGTCGTATTTAGTACGGTAGTCATCCAATACTTCGTAGTTGATGGCCTCGCGTGCTAAATCGGTGTGAAGTTCACGTGTTTTACCGTTCGCATCCTTACGGTTGAAGTCGTAGATGCGGTACGTAATATTAGAGGTCTGTTGGATCTCGGCAATAAACGAACCGGCACCGATGCTATGCACGCGTCCGGCAGGCAGGAAGAATACATCTCCCGGATGGACTTCGTACTCTTGCAATACGTCGGTGATCGTATTGTTCAACACGCGTTCTTTATATTCTTTCGGAGTAATCTGTTCAGAAAATCCCGAACGCAATTTAGCTCCTTTGTCGGCATCTACCACATACCACATTTCGGTTTTTCCCATCGAGTTATGGCGTTTCTTCGCCAAGTCATCCGCCGGGTGCACCTGGATTGACAAATCCTGTCGGGCATCGATAAACTTAATGAGCAACGGGAATTTATTACCGAAGCGCGCATAGTTAGCTTCGCCCACCAATTCCTCGCGATACCTTCTTACCATATCGGCTAAGGTTAAACCTTTATCCGGGCCATTAGCCACTACGGATTCATTGTCTTCAACGCCGGAAATCTCCCAGCTCTCTCCTACTCCTTTCAAGTCTGAGTTCAAATGCTTGAACGGAATAATTTTGTCGCCCCCCCAAAGCGTCTGCTTCAGAATCGGTTCGAATTTTAATGGATACATTTTTGTTTTTCTTGTTATAAACTTAGATTAAATTCGCTCGGATTGTTACAATCCGGGAACAAACATACAAAAAATAGTTTAGTTTTTAAGAAAAGGAAGATGAAAATCTTTTTGAAAAAAATCGTACCGCAAAAAATAAGGAACATAAAGTAAGAAAGCTAAACTTTCCTAAACCACCTCTTATATTTAGTCGGAATAATTTGTGAGTAAGAAAGAATTTCCTTTTATTTGCAGGAAATTTTAATAATACCAGACATGAATAACACATTCCCAACAGAAGGGAATCTTTCAGGGCTCAGCCGTGAAGATTTTCAAAAGGAGATAAACGATAAGAAAACAGATTTATTTATCCTCAAAAACACAAAGGGAATGGAAGTAGCTGTAACCAATTACGGATGCGCCATTCTTTCTATTATGGTACCGGACAAAAACGGTAAGTATGCTAATGTGATTCTCGGACACGACAGTATCGACCATGTAGTCAACAGCCCGGAACCTTTCCTGAGTACGACTATCGGACGCTATGGCAACCGTATCGCCAAGGGTAAATTCACTCTATTCGGCGAAGAGCACGAACTCACCATCAACAACGGGCCTAACTCCCTGCATGGCGGTCCCACTGGTTTCCATGCCCGCGTTTGGGATGCTATCCAGATTGACGAGAGTACGGTACAATTCAACTATGTTTCTGAAGACGGAGAGGAAGGTTTCCCCGGTAATCTCGAAGTAGAAATGACCTATCGGTTGGAAAACGAAGTAAACGCACTGACTATCGAATATCGTGCTACAACCGACAAAGCCACAGTGGTAAATCTGACTAACCACGGTTTCTTCAATCTCGCCGGCATCGCCACCCCTACTCCTACTGTCAACAATCACATTGTCACTATCAACGCTGATTTCTATACGCCAATCGACGAAGTTTCCATCCCAACGGGAGAAATTGCCAAAGTAGAAGGCACTCCGATGGATTTCCGTACTCCGCATACCGTAGGCGAACGTATCGACGACAAATTCCAGCAACTGGTATTTGGCGCAGGATATGACCACTGTTATGTACTGAACAAGATTGAAAGCGGCTCACTCGACCTGGCTGCCACTTGCAAAGACCCGGAAAGCGGACGTATCATGGAAGTGTACACAACCGAAGCGGGCGTACAACTTTATACCGGCAACTGGCTCAACGGATTCGAAGGTGCACACGGTGCCACATTCCCTGCAAGAAGCGCCATCTGCTTCGAAGCACAGTGTTTCCCGGATACTCCGAACAAACCTCATTTCCCATCGGCTACTTTGCTGCCGGGTGATGAATATCAGCAAATCACTGTCTACAAATTTACGGTAGAAGAAGAATAATCAAAAAACAACTAACCTAATTTTATAAACTAACATTTTTTTTGAACCATGAATCAAGGAAAAAAGAACGGTAATCTCATCGCGATTATTACAATGTTCTTCTTATTTGCGATGATCTCTTTCGTGACAAACCTGGCCGCGCCTTTCGGTACCATTTGGAAAAATGAATACGCAGGCTCGAGCACATTAGGTATGATGGGAAATATGATGAACTTCCTGGCTTATCTGTTTATGGGTATTCCCGCCGGTAACATGCTTGTCAAAATCGGATATAAGAAGACAGCTCTTATTGCAATGGCAGTAGGTGTTGTCGGACTGTTTATCCAGTATCTTTCCAGTGTGATAGGCGCAGGCACCGACGTTTTCGCTTTCGGTGAATATGCCATCAAGCTGAACTTCATCATCTATCTGCTCGGTGCATTCGTCTGCGGTTTCTGCGTATGTATGCTGAACACTGTTGTAAACCCGATGCTTAACCTTCTCGGTGGCGGTGGTAACAAGGGTAACCAATTGATCCAGACGGGTGGTGCGCTTAACTCTTTGTCCGGAACGCTGACTCCGCTCTTCGTAGGTGCTTTGATCGGTACAGTAACTGACAAGACAGCCATGTCCGACGTAGCTCCTCTCCTTTTCGTTGCAATGGGAGTATTCGTAGCTGCATTCATCATTATTTCATTTGTCGCAATTCCCGAACCTCATCTTCAGAAAGCCGGAGCTGCTAAAGAGAAATTCTCTCATAGCCCCTGGAGCTTCCGCCACACGGTATTGGGTGTAATCGGTATCTTTATTTATGTAGGTATCGAAATCGGTATTCCGGGTACATTGAACTTCTACCTTGCCGACCCAAGCGACAAAGGTGCCGGTATATTGATGAACGGAGCAGCTATCGGTGGTGCAATTGCTGCTATCTACTGGCTGTTAATGCTTGTCGGACGTACTGCAAGTAGCGCTATCAGCGGTAAGGTTTCAAGCCGCACGCAGTTGATTGTCGTATCGGTTACTGCTATCATCTTTGTTTTGATCGCTATTTTCACTCCGAAAGACGTAACAGTGTCCATGCCGGGTTATTCGGTAGGCGAAGGTTTCATGATGGCTCAGGTTCCTGTCAGCGCATTGTTCCTCGTTCTTTGCGGTCTCTGTACTTCTGTAATGTGGGGTGGTATCTTCAACCTTGCTGTAGAAGGCTTGGGAAAATATACTGCACAGGCTTCCGGTATCTTCATGATGATGGTTGTCGGTGGCGGTGTATTGCCATTGATCCAACAAGGTATCTCAGATGCTGTCGGTTACATGGCTAGCTACTGGCTGATTATCGTTGCCCTCGCTTATCTGCTGTTCTACGGCCTGGTAGGTTGCAAAAATGTCA
This sequence comes from Bacteroides congonensis, assembly GCF_900130125.1. GTDB lineage: Bacteria > Bacteroidota > Bacteroidia > Bacteroidales > Bacteroidaceae > Bacteroides > Bacteroides congonensis. The sequence continues at coordinate 1,697,201 of NZ_FQXY01000011.1, read as the reverse complement.
ATAAGGATATTCCTGTGGAATAATCATATATAATTTATTCACCTTTAAACTATTAATATCATGGATACAGAATACGTAAGAAGTCGATTCATTAAGCATTTTGACGGAACTACCGGATTCTTATATGCTTCACCAGGCCGTATCAACTTGATCGGCGAACATACAGATTACAACGGTGGATTCGTTTTCCCCGGAGCAGTAGACAAAGGTATGATTGCTGAAATCAAACCGAACGGTACTGACAAGGTAAGAGCTTACTCTATCGACTTGAAGGATTATGTGGAATTTGGTTTGAACGAAGAAGATGCTCCACGCGCCAGCTGGGCAAGATATATTTTCGGTGTATGCCGTGAAATGATCAAACGTGGCGTTGACGTAAAGGGATTCAATACTGCTTTCGCGGGTGATGTGCCTCTGGGTGCAGGTATGTCTTCTTCTGCAGCCTTGGAAAGTACGTACGCTTTCGCATTGAACGAACTGTTCGGTGAAAACAAAATAGATAAATTTGAATTGGCGAAAGTTGGTCAGGCAACAGAACATAATTACTGTGGCGTGAACTGCGGTATCATGGACCAGTTTGCTTCCGTATTTGGTAAAGCAGGCAGCTTGATTCGTTTGGATTGCCGTTCACTGGAATATCAGTATTTCCCGTTCCATCCGGAAGGTTATCGTCTGGTTTTGATGGATTCAGTGGTGAAACACGAATTGGCTTCTTCCGCTTACAACAAGCGTCGCCAAAGCTGCGAAGCTGCTGTTGCCGCTATCCAAAAGAATCATCCGCACGTAGAATTCCTGCGCGACTGTACAATGGAAATGCTGAAAGAGGCAAAAGCTGACATTAGTGACGAAGATTATATGCGTGCAGAATACGTAATCGAAGAAATCCAACGCGTACTCGATGTTTGCGACGCTTTGGAAAAAGATGATTACGAGACTGTAGGCCAGAAGATGTATGAAACTCACCACGGCATGAGCAAGCTGTACGAAGTAAGCTGCGAAGAACTCGACTTTCTGAATGATTGCGCTAAAGAATACGGTGTGACCGGTTCACGCGTTATGGGTGGTGGCTTCGGTGGTTGTACTATCAACCTTGTTAAAGACGAATTGTATGACAACTTCGTTGAAAAGACAAAAGAAGCTTTCAAAGCTAAATTCGGCAGAAGCCCGAAAGTATATGATGTAGTAATCGGCGACGGTTCTCGTAGATTGGAATAAGAGATTATTCAATATTAAATAACTAAGAAGGGCGGCTTCCCATCACGGTAGCCGCCCTTCTTCTCTATTAACAAAGCCAATTATCTAATATATCATTTCTTCGTAAATTTATAAACCGCAAATGTATTCGGTTCTAATTCGGTTATAAACACATGTCCTTCAATAGATATTGAAGTTTCCTGCGGAGTGATGGCAAAAGGTTGTTCAAGCGTATTATCTTTGTCCAAATCAAGTGAGCGAAGCTTGATACAACGGCCATTCGATAATACGTCTTGTTTCTTCAATCCTGCGAAGTTCAACGAAATAGATTGGGCAGTATTCGAAGTGTTGGCAACCTTTACAATCAGTTCATTCTTATCCTTATCATATACGGCACTGGCAAAGAGTCCGTTCTGTCCTTCGGTACCTGTCACATTTTGCTTGTCCATTGTAAGCGGAAGTACATTCGTCCCTTTGTTCTGTGCATACAGTTGCTGCACATAGTAACTTACGGTACGTACGGAATTCAGGTTATCAAACCAAATCATGTCCGGACGCCACTGCCAGCCTTCCACATGGGCGAAAAGCGGAGCATAAGTAGCCATATGGACAATGTCAGCGTTACGTTCCAGTCCGGTCATGAAAGCAGCTTCGAGCAAGGCGGCATTGAAATGGTTCCATTTCTTTCCTTTTCCGTGGCAGGCATATTCACCGGCAAAGACTTTCGGACCTTTACGGTCGTAGTTGTCATAACGTGCGCCTTGGGCTAAGAACCAGCTTTCGGGACGATAGAAGTGTTCGTCCACTAGGTCGGCTTTCAGACGTTTCATTTCGGGCCACAGGTAATCGAATTCCTTACCTTCGGAATTAGGGCCGGAACTGCCTACAATTTTTATCTTGGGATACACCTTGCGGATGGCTTTGATAAACGGTTCGAGACGTTCGGGATATTCTTTTCCCCACTGCTCGTTACCGATACCAATAAATTTCAGATTGAATGGATCCGGGTGTCCCATATCGGCACGCACTTTTCCCCAAGTCGTATTTACATCACCATTGGCAAACTCTATCAAATCAAGAGCGTCTTGTATATAAGGATTTAAGTCGCAAACAGCCACATGCGCCTTCGGATCATTATTCTGGTACTGACAAACAAGTCCACAATTCAAAATAGGAAGAGGTTCCGCTCCTATTTCTTCGGATAACAAGAAATATTCATAGAATCCCAGTCCATAACTTTGATAATAATCCGGATAAAAACGATGCGTAAACGTATATTGCCAACGATTTAAATTCAAAGGACGATTTTCTACAGCCCCTACCGTTTTCTTCCAGTCATAACGATCACCCTGTTCCGTACCTTCCACAATACAGCCGCCGGGAAAACGGAAGACTCCCGGATGAATATCCGCCAAAGCCTGTGCAAGGTCTTTGCGAAGTCCGTTTTCATGTCCTTTCCAAGTATCTACCGGGAAAAGAGAAATGTGTTCCAGATCTACGGTTCCTTTGGAAGTAAGGAAAATGCGAAGCGTAGATTTGGGATTGGTCACTTCCGGTTTCAGTATAACCTGATATTTTTTCCATTCTTTTGAGTCAATGGTAAGATTCTGTGTGGCAAAAGCCTGGCGTTCGCCCATTGATTTGGTATCTACGAGTTCAATCCGCAATGTTTCTTTCGTACTTCCCTGTGGCAGACGTGCCCAAACGGAGAAACGGTATTCCTCCCCCTTCTTGACGCCGATACCGAAAAAACCTTCGTTATCAAGTCCGGTATGCTTATGTGCGTGTCCCGGGGCGGAAAGACGTACATAATGAGGGTTGCGTTCGAAAGGGCCGTCGTCCATCAATGACACTTTTCCGTAGGTATTCCAACCCATCAAGTGTTGGGGAAACTCGAATGAACGGTTCTTGATCAGTTCGGCATAGAGCCCACCGTCCGCAGCATAGTTGATATCCTCAAAAAAGAGTCCGTACATGGTAGGTTGAATTTCTGCTCCCAACTTCTTGGTTTGTATCACCATTTCATTGGTTTGCGCATGAAGTGCCATTCCGGCGGATAAGGCTAATGCAGCCAAGATTTCTGTGTATCTTCTCATGGTTTTAATTAAAAATTTATATATAGTTTCCGTTTCATTCTCCCAATCGTGTCCTGCAAAGATAATCAGATTCTTAATTTCCTCTTTGCCCAATCTTACCATTAATAGGCATTTTTCGGTCAAAAAGGACCAATTTCCATTCATTTGCACAATTTTCCATTCATCGTCCATTATTATAGTACGAACCAAGGCATAAAGACACCTATTTCATCCTTACTATTTATCCATACGAACGACGAATCAATACTTTATATATAATAAGGTATAATTAAAAAGTACCTTTTATGCTGCATAACATACAAGAGTGTATTTGATACACCAAACTAAAGTGTTACTTTTACACCCAAATTAAAGTAAGCATCTCATTTACATTAAAAATAAAACCATGAAAAAACATTTTCTACTTGCAGGAATTGCCGCGCTAATGCTAGCTGCGTGCAATAACAAGCCGGCTTCCGAGCTGACTTTATCCGGTCTTGACCCGGTAAATTTTCAAACAGAAGTGAACAATGCCCGAACGAATCTTTATACATTAAAGAATAAGGCAGGCATGGAAGTATGCATCACTAACTTCGGAGGACGTATCGTGTCTATCATGGTGCCGGACAAAAACGGAAAGATGCAGGATGTAGTTTTAGGTTTTGACAGCATCGCTGATTATATCAATGTGCCGAGTGACTTTGGTGCTTCTATCGGACGTTATGCGAACCGTATCAATCAGGGACGCTTTGTTCTGGATGGCGACACAATCCAATTGCCACAGAACAACTTCGGTCACTGTCTGCACGGCGGTCCGAAAGGCTGGCAATATCAGGTTTACGAAGCAAATCCCGTTGACCCGATGACACTGGAACTGACCCGTATCTCACCCGACGGTGACGAAAACTTTCCGGGCAACGTGACTGCAAAAGTGACTTACCAACTGACTGAAGACAACGCTATCGACATCAAATATAGCGCTACTACTGATAAAAAGACGATTATCAACATGACCAACCATTCTTATTTCAATCTGGCCGGTAATCCGTCGAAAGCTTCAACCGATCATATTATGTATGTAAACGCAGACTACTATACTCCGGTGGACAGCACCTTTATGACAACAGGCGAAATAGCTCCGGTAAAAGACACGCCGATGGACTTCACTACTCCAAAAGCAGTAGGACAGGAAATCAACAACTACGATTTCGTTCAGTTGAAGAACGGAAACGGATACGACCATAACTGGGTACTGAATACAAAGGGGGACATTTCGCAGGTAGCTGCCAGACTGACTTCTCCTGAAAGTGGCATTACCCTCGAAGTATATACCAACGAACCGGGTATCCAGGTTTACACAGGTAACTTCCTCGATGGAACCGTAACCGGCAAGAAAGGAATCGTTTACAACCAACGTGCTTCCGTTTGCCTGGAAACACAACACTATCCTGACAGCCCGAACAAGGCAGACTGGCCTTCAGTGGTTCTGGAACCGGGACAAACATACAACAGCGAATGTATTTTCAAATTCTCAGCAGAGAAATAATATTAACTTATAAATCATATTTATTGTGGAAGCATTAGATTGGGTAGTAATTGGAGTCTTCTTTCTGGCTCTAATCGGTATTATTGTTTGGGTAGTCAGACAAAAACAAAATGATTCGGCAGATTATTTCTTAGGCGGACGTGACGCGACATGGCTTGCGATAGGTGCCTCTATCTTCGCGTCGAACATCGGTTCGGAACACTTGATAGGACTCGCAGGAGCCGGAGCTTCCAGTGGTATGGCTATGGCACACTGGGAAATTCAGGGATGGATGATTTTGATTCTCGGATGGGTGTTCGTGCCGTTCTACACACGAAGCATGGTATATACAATGCCCGAATTCCTTGAACGCCGTTATAATCCTCAATCACGCACGATACTGTCAGTTATCTCTCTGGTAAGTTATGTATTGACTAAAGTAGCTGTGACCGTATATGCCGGCGGCTTGGTATTCCAGCAGGTATTCGGCATCAAAGAACTTTGGGGAATCGACTTCTTCTGGATTGCGGCAATCGGTCTGGTTCTCCTGACTGCACTTTATACAATTTTCGGTGGTATGAAATCTGTATTGTATACTTCCGTACTTCAGACCCCCATCCTTCTGTTGGGTTCATTGATTATCCTTGTGCTTGGTTTCAAAGAACTGGGCGGATGGGACGAAATGATGAAAGTGTGTGGTGCTGTAACCGTTAATGATTATGGCGATACAATGACGAACCTGATTCGTAGCAATGATGATGCGAACTTCCCCTGGCTGGGTGCCTTGATCGGTTCTGCCATCATCGGTTTCTGGTACTGGTGTACTGACCAGTTTATCGTACAACGTGTACTTTCCGGAAAAAACGAGAAGGAAGCCCGCCGTGGTACTATCTTCGGTGCTTACCTGAAACTGTTGCCTGTGTTCCTGTTCCTGATTCCGGGCATGATTGCATTTGCCTTGCATCAGAAATATATCGGTGCCGGTGGTGAAGGTTTCCTTCCGATGCTGGCTAACGGTAATGCCAATGCCGATGCCGCTTTCCCGACATTAGTGGCTAAATTGCTTCCTGCCGGTGTGAAAGGTTTGGTAGTATGTGGTATTCTTGCTGCATTGATGAGTTCTTTGGCTTCTTTGTTCAACTCATCTGCCATGTTGTTCACTATCGACTTCTACAAACGTTTCAAACCGGAGACTCCGGAAAAGAAACTGGTAGGTATCGGCCAGATTGCAACAGTGGTAATCGTTATTTTAGGTATTCTCTGGATTCCTATCATGCGTAGCGTAGGTGACGTGCTTTATACCTATTTGCAAGATGTTCAGTCTGTATTGGCTCCGGGTATTGCCGCTGCTTTCTTACTGGGTATCTGCTGGAAACGTACTTCCGCCCAAGGTGGTATGTGGGGATTGATTTCCGGTATGGTTATCGGTTTGACCCGTCTGGGTGCTAAAGTATATTACAGCAATGCAGGTGAAATGGCAGATTCTACATTCAAATATCTGTTCTATGATATGAACTGGCTGTTCTTCTGCGGATGGATGTTCCTGTTCTGTATCATCGTAGTAATCGTAGTCAGCTTGGCAACAGAAGCTCCGACAGCCGAAAAAATCCAGGGACTGGTGTTCGGTACGGCTAGCAAAGAACAAAAAGCAGCTACACGTGCAAGCTGGAATCACTGGGATATTATCCATACAGTTATTATTCTGGCTATCACAGGTGCATTCTATTGGTATTTCTGGTAACTAAATAAAAACTCATATTAACAAAACAATGAATAACTATTATAGCTCGAACCCTACCTTTTATCTTGGTATCGACTGTATCATCTTCGGTTTTAGCGAGGGCGAATTGAACTTGTTATTACTGAAAAGAAACTTCGAACCGGCAATGGGCGAATGGTCACTGATGGGCGGATTCGTGCAAAACGATGAAAGCGTGGACGATGCTGCCAAGCGCGTATTAGCGGAGCTTACCGGACTGGAGAATGTATATATGGAACAAGTGGGCACCTTCGGGGCGGTCGACCGCGACCCGGGGGAACGGGTAATCTCCGTTGCATACTATGCACTCATCAACATCAATGAATACGACCGGAAACTGGTAAAGAAACATAATGCTTACTGGGTAAATATCAATGAACTCCCCCAACTGATTTTCGACCATCCCGAGATGGTGACAAAAGCACGGGAGTTGATGAAACAGAAAGCATCTTCCGAACCCATCGGTTTCAACTTATTGCCGAAGCTCTTCACTTTGTCCCAGTTACAAAGCTTATATGAAGCCATTTACGGTGAGGAGATGGACAAGCGGAATTTCCGCAAGCGCGTCGCCGGAATGGACTATATAGAAAAGACGGACAAAATAGATAAACTGGGTTCCAAGCGCGGTGCAGCCTTGTACAAGTTTAACAGCAAAGTTTATCGCAAAGACCCGAAATTTAAATTATAATCAGCATGTTGGAAGAACTGAAAGAAAAAGTATTTCATGCCAATCTCGAATTGGTAAAGCATGGATTAGTCATCTTTACCTGGGGAAATGTTTCTGCCATCGACCGTGAAAGCGGACTGGTAGTAATCAAGCCCAGTGGTGTAAGCTATGATGATATGAAAGCGGAAGATATGGTAGTAGTGGATCTGGATGGCAAAGTCGTCGAAGGACGGCTGAAGCCATCCTCAGATACTCCTACTCACGTAGTACTCTACAAAGCATTCCCGGAAATCGGTGGAGTGGTACACACTCATTCTACCTATGCGACAGCCTGGGCGCAAGCCGGATGTGATATTCCGAATATCGGAACCACTCATGCGGATTACTTCCATGACGCCATCCCCTGCACGGCAGACATGACGGAAGCGGAAGTGAAAGGCGCCTACGAACTGGAAACCGGAAACGTGATCGTGAAACGTTTTGAAGGATTGAATCCTGTACATACGCCGGGGGTACTGGTGAAGAATCACGGTCCTTTCTCTTGGGGGAAGGATGCGCATGATGCAGTACACAATGCTGTAGTAATGGAACAGGTGGCAAAGATGGCAAGCATCGCTTATGCCGTCAATCCGAATTTAACAATGAACCCGCTGCTGATAGAGAAACATTTCAGTCGCAAGCATGGTCCGAATGCTTACTACGGACAATAACAAGAAATTCAATTTAGACGATTAATAATAGTAAAACAAGTAAAGATATGAATAACGTATTTGACCAATATGAAGTATGGTTCGTAACAGGAGCACAGCTTTTGTACGGAGGTGACGCAGTAATCGCAGTAGACGCACACTCTAATGAAATGGTTAACGGACTGAATGAATCCGGTAAACTTCCTGTTAAAGTAGTATATAAAGGAACGGCCAATTCTTCCAAAGAAGTGGAAGCTGTTTTCAAAGCAGCCAATAATGATGAAAAATGTATCGGTGTTATCACTTGGATGCATACTTTCTCTCCTGCTAAAATGTGGATTCATGGTTTGCAGCAGTTGAAGAAACCGTTGCTGCACCTGCACACCCAGTTCAACAAGGAAATTCCTTGGGATACAATGGATATGGACTTCATGAACCTGAACCAGTCGGCTCATGGCGACCGTGAATTCGGACACATCTGTACCCGTATGCGTATCCGTCGCAAAGTGGTGGTAGGCTACTGGAAAGAAGAAGATACACTGCATAAGATTGCCGTTTGGATGCGTGTATGCGCAGGTTGGGCAGACTCACAGGATATGCTTATCATCCGTTTCGGCGACCAGATGAATAATGTAGCTGTAACCGACGGTGACAAAGTAGAAGCTGAACAGCGCATGGGTTACCACGTAGACTACTGTCCGGTAAGCGAACTGATGGAATACCACAAAGATATTAAAGACGCTGACGTAGATGCATTGGTAGCTACTTATTTCAAGGAATACGACCACGATGCTTCTTTGGAAGACAAGTCGACAGAAGCTTACCAGAAAGTATGGAATGCCGCGAAAGCCGAACTTGCCATGCGTGCTATCCTGAAAGCGAAAGGCGCCAAAGGTTTCACAACCAACTTCGACGATTTGGGTGACATAGAATACAATGGTTTCGACCAGATTCCGGGATTGGCTTCCCAACGCCTGATGGCAGAAGGTTACGGATTCGGTGCTGAAGGCGACTGGAAATCGGCTGCTCTTTACCGCACTGTATGGGTAATGAACCAGGGACTTCCCAAAGGCTGCTCCTTCCTGGAAGACTATACATTGAACTTCGATGGTGCAAGAAGCTCTATCCTTCAATCACATATGTTGGAAATCTGTCCGCTTATCGCAGCCAACAAACCTCGCCTGGAAGTACACTTCCTCGGTATAGGTATTCGCAAGAGCCAGACAGCACGTCTTGTATTCACTTCAAAGACAGGAACAGGCTGTACTGCTACTGTGGTAGATATGGGTAACCGTTTCCGTCTGATTGTGAACGATGTAGAATGTATCGAACCGAAGCCGCTTCCTAAATTGCCGGTTGCTTCCGCCCTTTGGATTCCGATGCCTGACCTCGAAGTAGGTGCAGGTGCATGGATTTTGGCAGGTGGTACTCATCACTCTTGCTTCTCTTACGACCTGACAGCCGAATACTGGGAAGATTACGCTGAAATCGCCGGTATCGAAATGGTACATATCAACAAGGATACGACTATCAGCTGCTTCAAGAAAGAACTCCGTATGAACGAAGTTTATTATATGCTGAATAAAGCACTTTGCTAAACCTTAAAATATTAATTTCAACATGAAATTAGATGCAAAATCAACCATCGAGGCAGGTAAAGCCATTCTTGGTATCGAACTCGGTTCGACACGAATAAAAGCTGTCTTGATTGACCAGGAAAACAAGCCCATTGCTCAAGGAAGTCACACTTGGGAAAACCAGTTAGTCGACGGGCTTTGGACGTATAGCATTGAAGCCATATGGAACGGAATGCAAGATTGCTATGCCGACCTTCGCTCTAACGTAAAGAACTCATATGGCATAGAAATCGAAAACCTGGCAGCCATCGGTGTCAGCGCCATGATGCATGGCTATATGCCATTCAACAAAAAAGAAGAAATCCTCGTACCCTTCCGCACGTGGAGAAACACCAATACAGGTCAGGCAGCAGCAGCCTTATCAGAATTGTTTGTCTACAACATCCCTCTAAGATGGAGCATTTCCCACTTGTATCAGGCTATTCTGAACAATGAAGCTCACGTCAAGGAGATTGATTTCCTGACAACTCTTGCAGGTTATGTGCATTGGCAGATAACAGGTGAAAAGGTATTGGGCATAGGCGACGCATCGGGTATGCTTCCCATAGATTCAACTACCAACAACTATTCTGCAGAAATGGTGGCGAAATTCGACAATCTGATTGCGCCGAAGGAATATAACTGGAAATTGCTGGATATTCTGCCCAAAGTATTATCGGCAGGTGAAAATGCGGGTGTCCTCACACCGGAAGGAAGCAAAAAGCTCGACGTATCAGGTCATTTGAAGGCAGGAATACCGGTTTGTCCGCCGGAAGGAGATGCCGGTACCGGCATGGTTGCAACCAATGCGGTGAAACAGCGTACCGGAAACGTATCGGCAGGTACTTCCTCATTCTCCATGATTGTATTGGAAAAAGAGTTGTCCCGACCATACGAGATGATTGACATGGTCACCACTCCTGACGGAAGTCCCGTAGCCATGGTACATTGTAACAACTGCACTTCCGACCTCAATGCATGGGTCAACCTGTTCAAGGAATATCAGGAACTTCTGGGCATCCCCGTAAATATGGATGAAATATATGGCAAGCTCTATAATATTGCGCTCACAGGTGACGCTGATTGCGGAGGTCTTCTCTCGTACAACTATATTTCAGGCGAACCTGTAACAGGACTTGCTGAAGGAAGACCGTTGTTTGTACGTTCGGCAAATGACAAGTTCAACCTGGCAAACTTCATGCGGACTCACTTATACGCTTCAGTAGGAGTTCTCAAGATTGGCAACGACATCCTGTTCAACGAAGAAAAAGTCAAAGTCGACAGAATTACAGGTCACGGAGGATTATTCAGAACAAAGGGAGTAGGTCAGAGAGTACTTGCAGCAGCTATCAATTCGCCCATTTCTGTGATGGAAACAGCCGGTGAAGGTGGTGCCTGGGGTATTGCCCTGCTAGGTTCTTATCTCGTGAACAATGAAAAGAAACAATCCCTTGCCGATTTTCTGGATGAAAGTGTATTTGTCGGTGACGCCGGTGTCGAGGTATCCCCCACACCCGAAGATGTAGCCGGTTTCAATACATACATCGAAAACTACAAGGCAGGATTGCCCATTGAAGAAGCAGCAGTCAAATTTAAATAAGCTTCATCACAGGCAGCTTTCTCTGCTCTTTTCTCAATAACCATATTTAAGTATTCACATAAACTATCCTCATCCCCTCTCCATTTGGAGAGGGATAAGGGGAGACTATTATTATGAAAACCACCTCATTCATACTTGCACTCATCCTATCCGCTTCACTGGCTAAAGCACAAAACGCTCCACAAGTGTCTTACTTCCCGTTACAGGATGTAAAGTTATTGGATAGTCCTTTCTTACAAGCCCAACAGACTGATTTACATTACATACTAGCTCTCGACCCCGACCGTCTGCTCGCTCCTTTTCTTCGTGAAGCGGGACTGACACCGAAAGCTCCAAGCTACACCAACTGGGAGAATACCGGATTGGACGGACATATCGGCGGACATTATTTATCCGCACTCTCCATGATGCATGCTGCTACGGGAGACACCGCAGTTTACAATCGCCTCAACTATATGCTGGGTGAACTTCACCGTGCACAGCAAGCAGTAGGCACAGGATTTATCGGAGGAACTCCGGGAAGTCTCCAACTTTGGAAAGAAATAAAAGCAGGAAATATCCGTGCCGGTGGTTTCGACCTTAACGGCAAATGGGTACCTCTCTACAATATACACAAGACCTATGCCGGATTGCGGGACGCATATATCTACGCCAACAGTGATTTGGCACGCCAAATGCTTATTTCCCTGACAGACTGGATGATTGACATCACTTCCGGACTAAGCGATAAACAAATACAGGATATGCTTCGCAGCGAACATGGCGGATTGAATGAAACATTCGCCGATGTAGCAAAAATCACAGGAGACAAGAAATATCTGGAACTGGCACGCCGATTCTCCCATGAAGTAATCCTTGACCCGCTTATCAAAGATGAAGACCGATTGACAGGTATGCACGCCAACACACAGATACCAAAAGTTATCGGATACAAACGAGTTGCCGAACTGTCACAAGATGATAAAAACTGGAATCATGCTGCTGAATGGGATCATGCCGCCCGTTTCTTTTGGAATACGGTAGTCAATCACCGTTCTGTATGCATTGGTGGAAATAGCGTACGCGAACATTTCCATCCGGCAGATAATTTCACTTCCATGCTGAACGATGTCCAAGGGCCGGAAACTTGCAATACCTATAATATGCTCCGGCTAACCAAAATGCTTTATCAGAACTCTCAAAATCCGTATCATGCCAATGAACCGGATCCAACTTATGTGAATTATTACGAACGCGCACTTTACAATCATATCCTGGCATCACAAGAGCCGGATAAGGGCGGATTTGTTTACTTCACTCCTATGCGTCCCGGACATTATCGTGTTTATTCACAACCGGAAACATCCATGTGGTGCTGTGTCGGTTCAGGTTTGGAGAATCATACCAAATACGGTGAATTTATCTATGCACATCAGAAAGATACGCTTTACGTCAATCTTTTCATCCCCTCACAACTGACCTGGAAAGAGCAAGGCATTACCTTGACACAAGAGACCCGTTTTCCTGATGATGGAAAAGTAACCTTACGAATGGATGAAGCACCTAAAAAGAAATTCACATTGATGATACGTATTCCTGAATGGGCTAAAAACTCCAAAGATTATGCAATAACAATCAATGGAAAGAAAAGTCAGTTTGTTATACGTCCGGGAGTGAGTGTTTATCTACCCATTCATCGCAAATGGAAAAAAGGAGATGTCATTACATTCAATCTGCCAATGGAAGTCAGTCTTGAGCAGATACCTGACAAGAAAGACTATTACGCTTTTTTGTATGGCCCTATCGTTCTTGCTGCATCCACGAGCACTGAACATCTTGATGGTTTATATGCCGATGATAGTCGTGGCGGACATATCGCTCATGGCAAACAAATTCCTTTGCAGGAAGTACCGATGTTGATTGGAAATCCCAATTCAATTCGCAACTCTCTCCACAAGAAGAGTGAAAACCTGTTGACATTCAGTTACAACGGAGAGGTTTATCCGGCACAAGGCAAAGCATTGGAACTCGTTCCATTCTTCCGCCTGCACAATTCCCGCTATGCCGTTTACTTCCACCAGGCAAGTGAAGAACAGTTCAAAGCTATTCAGGAAGAAATGGCAATGGCCGAAAGAAGAGCGACAGAACTGGCCAATCAAACTATCGACTTGATTTTCCCCGGTGAGCAACAACCGGAATCCGACCACGGTATCCAATACGAACAGGCAGAAACAGGAACGAACAAAGACCGTCACTTCCGCCGTGCCAAAGGTTGGTTCAGTTATAATCTGAAAGTAAAGGAAGAAGCAAGCCGGATTATGATTACAGTACGCAAAGATGAGCGTAATAAAGTAACCATTCTCCTGAATAACGAGAAACTGGCAGTAAATCCGACTATCAGCGAAGCAGATAAAGACGGTTTCACTACCCTCTCCTGGCTTCTGCCACAGAAGTTGAAAGCCGGCAGTTATCCGATACGTTTCAGCCCTGACGGCACAGAGTGGACTCCCGCCATTTACGAGATACGCTTACTCAAATAAAGGCAAAAAGAAAGACATCATCAAATATCTATATAATCATTTAAACAAATACCATTTTATGAAAGCAAAACTATTAGTCAGCACGGCCTTTCTGGCAGCTTCCGTGTCTCTTTCCGCACAAAAGAGCGCCACCATCACCGTACATGCCGACCAAGGCAAAGAAATCATCCCGAAAGAAATCTACGGTCAGTTTGCCGAACACCTAGGTTCATGTATCTATGGTGGCCTTTGGGTAGGCGAAAATTCGGATATACCTAATATCAAAGGCTATCGTACGGACGTATTTAACGCATTAAAGGATTTGGCTGTTCCTGTTCTCCGTTGGCCGGGCGGTTGCTTCGCCGACGAATATCACTGGATGGACGGTATCGGCCCGAAAGCAGACCGTCCGAAGATGGTTAATAATAACTGGGGCGGAACGATTGAGGACAACAGTTTCGGTACACATGAATTCCTGAATCTCTGCGAAATGTTGGGTTGCGAACCTTACGTGAGCGGAAATGTAGGTAGCGGTACGGTAGAGGAACTTGCCAAATGGGTGGAATACATGACGTCGGACGGCGACTCGCCTATGGCAAATCTCCGCCGCAAAAACGGCCGTGACAAAGCATGGAAAGTTAAATATCTCGGTGTAGGAAATGAAAGTTGGGGATGCGGTGGAAGTATGCGTCCGGAATATTACGCAGACCTGTACCGCCGTTATTCCACTTATTGCCGCAATTATGACGGCAACCGCCTGTATAAGATTGCCAGCGGTGCGAGCGACTACGACTACAACTGGACAGATGTATTGATGAACCGTGTAGGACATCGTATGCAAGGTCTTTCTCTCCATTATTATACCGTAACCGGATGGAGTGGCAGCAAGACTTCCGCCACCCGATTCAACAAGGACGATTATTACTGGACAATGGGCAAATGCCTGGAAGTGGAAAACGTACTCAAGAAGCATTGCGCCATCATGGACAAATACGACAAGGAAAAGAAAATCGCTCTTTTATTGGACGAATGGGGAACTTGGTGGGACGAAGAACCCGGAACTATCAGAGGACACCTGTATCAACAAAACACCATGCGCGACGCTTTCGTAGCTTCTTTGAGCCTTGATGTATTCCACAAATACACAGACCGCCTGAAGATGGCAAACATCGCACAGATTGTCAATGTACTTCAATCCATGATTCTGACGAAAGACAAAGAGATGGTGCTTACTCCCACCTATTATGTATTCAAGATGTACAAAGTGCATCAGGATGCCACCTATCTTCCCATCGACCTGAACTGCGAAAAGATAAATGCACGTGATAATCGCACCGTACCTATGGTAAGCGCCACCGCTTCGAAAGACAAGAACGGTATCATTCATATTTCACTCTCCAATGTAGATGCTGACGACGCACAGGAAATTACCATCAATTTGGGAGATACGAAAGCGAAAAAAGCTGTCGGAGAAATCCTGACCTCTGCAAACCTGACCGATTACAATTCTTTTGAAAATCCTGATATTGTAAAACCGGCACCTTTCAAAGAGGTAAAAATCAATAAAGGTACAATGAAGGTAAAACTTCCCGCTAAGTCCATTGTTACTTTAGAGTTACAGTAATTTTAGGGATGTCACTTATTGTTCCACAAACAAGAAGACTGTTAAAATGGTAATAAAAAAGATAGTACTTTTGGATTGTTAAATCCACATAAAGAGTTATCTTTGCCAGCAATCTGACAGAAATCCATTAAATTTTAAAGATATGAACGATAACAAACTTATGAATCGTGCAGCGGATAACATCCGTATTCTTGCTGCTTCAATGGTTGAAAAAGCCAATTCCGGTCACCCGGGTGGTGCCATGGGTGGTGCTGATTTTGTTAATGTACTCTTCTCCGAGTTTCTAGTATACGACCCCGAAAACCCACGTTGGGAAGGACGTGACCGTTTCTTCCTCGATCCGGGTCATATGTCTCCGATGCTTTATTCCACACTGGCATTGACAGGAAAATTCACGTTGGATGAATTGAAAGAATTCCGTCAATGGGGAAGCCCTACTCCGGGACATCCTGAAGTAGATATCATGCGTGGCATTGAAAATACTTCCGGCCCGTTGGGACAGGGACATACTTTCGCCGTAGGTGCCGCGATTGCCGCAAAATTCCTGAAAGCCCGTTTCAATGAGGTGATGAATCAAACCATCTATGCTTACATTTCGGACGGTGGTATTCAGGAAGAAATCTCTCAAGGTTCCGGACGTATTGCCGGCGCACTGGGACTGGACAACCTGATTATGTTCTATGACTCCAACGATATCCAGCTTTCTACAGAAACGAAAGATGTGACCGTTGAAGACACAGCCATGAAATATGAAGCATGGGGATGGAACGTACTTACCATCAATGGTAACGATGCGGACGAAATCCGCGCAGCTATCAAGGAAGCACAGGCAGAAAAAGAACGCCCGACACTGATTATCGGTAAAACCGTAATGGGTAAAGGCGCACGCAAGGCAGACGGCAGCAGCTATGAAGCTAACTGCGCTACACATGGTGCCCCTCTCGGCGGTGACGCTTATGTAAATACAATCAAAAATTTGGGCGGTGATCCTACCAACCCGTTCGTTATATTCCCCGAAGTAGCCGAATTGTATGCTAAACGTGCGGAAGAACTGAAAAAAATCGTAGCTGAAAGATATGCAGCAAAAGCCGCATGGGCAAAAGCGAACCCTGAACTGGCTGCCAAACTGGAAGCATTCTTCTCCGGCAAAGCTCCGAAAGTGGACTGGGCCGCTATCGAACAGAAAGCAGGCAGCGCAACACGTGCCGCATCTGCAACTGTATTGGGAGCACTTGCCACTCAAGTGGAAAACATGATTGTCGCTTCTGCCGACCTTTCCAACTCTGACAAGACCGACGGCTTCCTGAAGAAAACCCATTCTTTCAAGAAAGGTGATTTCAGCGGAGCATTCTTCCAGGCCGGCGTATCTGAGTTGTCAATGGCTTGTATCTGCATCGGTATGTCACTTCATGGTGGCGTAATCGCAGCTTGCGGTACTTTCTTTGTATTCTCTGACTATATGAAACCTGCCGTACGTATGGCTGCCCTGATGGAACAACCCGTGAAGTTCATCTGGACACACGATGCATTCCGCGTAGGTGAAGACGGCCCTACTCACGAACCGGTAGAGCAGGAAGCACAAATCCGCTTGATGGAGAAACTGAAAAACCACAAGGGACACAACTCTATGCTGGTACTTCGTCCGGCCGACGCAGAAGAAACAACTATCGCATGGAAACTTGCCATGGAAAATACATCTACTCCGACAGGCTTGATTTTCTCCCGCCAGAATATCGTTAGCTTGCCCTCAGGAACGGATTACGAACAAGCATCCAAAGGTGCTTATATCGTAGCGGGTTCTGACGAAAACCCGGATGTAATCCTTGTAGCTTCCGGTTCTGAAGTGGCTACTTTGGTAGCCGGCACAGAATTGCTTCGTAAAGACGGTGTAAAAGTACGTATTGTATCTGCTCCGTCCGAAGGTCTGTTCCGCAGCCAGTCCAAAGAGTATCAGGAATCTATTCTTCCTTCAGCAGCCAAGATCTTCGGTATGACCGCCGGTCTGCCTGTCAACCTGCAAGGTCTGGTAGGTTGCCACGGTAAAGTTTGGGGACTGGAATCTTTCGGTTTCTCCGCTCCTTACACTGTATTGGATGAGAAACTTGGATTTACTGCCGAGAACGTGTATAACCAAGTAAAAGCAATGCTCTAATGAAAACAATCGGATTAGCATGCGACCATGCCGGCTTTGAACTGAAAGAATATGTTCGTGGCTGGCTGGAAGTAAAAGGCTGGGCTTACAAAGATTTCGGAACTAACTCTACCGCAAGCGTAGACTATCCGGACTATGCTCATCCGCTAGCCCTTGCAGTGGAATCGGGTGAATGTTATCCCGGTATCGCTATCTGCGGCAGCGGAAACGGAATCAATATGACGCTGAACAAACATCAGGGTATTCGTGCCGCTCTTTGCTGGAATGCAGAGATTGCACATCTTGCCCGTCAGCACAATGACGCCAACATTCTGGTAATGCCGGGACGCTTCATCAGCACTGAAGAAGCGGACATGATTTTGACAGAGTTCTTCTCTACAAAGTTTGACGGTGGCCGTCATCAGAACCGTATTGATAAGATTCCGGTAAAATAAAGCCTGAAAAGATAAAATAGATAAGGCAGCTATTTATAGGATGGTACAACATCAAATAAAATAGCTGCCTTTATTTTTGAATAACTGAATCGTATATCCGGGAAATATGTACCATATATTTACCATTTCAATCTTCTAAAACCATTCATTCGTTTTCCCGCCTTCCTTATTCATTGAAAATTGTTTATCCTTTATACACAAACCCTTTTTAAGTTTATAATAAAAAGGTTCATCGTTTATTATAAACGGGCCTACAGTTTATTATAAACTCTCACCAGACATTTCAGTAACTTACATTTGAATTTATACAACAAAAAAGGCTTACCGGATAAAACCTATAATAAACTGATAACAGAAATAACCGCAGACAACGAACTTCAGCAATGTTCCCAATATGAACCCGATCAATGAGCCGAATCCGGATTTGAGTGCCTGGGAAAACTCCTTATTCCCCAGCAACTCACCAATCACTGCTCCGAGGAAAGGCCCGAGAATAATTCCCCAAGGCAAGAAAAGAAGTCCGGCCAAAGTTCCGATGATACATCCCCAATTTCCCCATTTACTGCCACCACTATACTTACTGCCCAGCATCGGCGTAAAATAATCCAAGACCTGCAAAACAGCTACAATCAATAACCACACGATTAATTGCGTCGCAGTATATTCCACCTTATCCGTGAAATGGAGAATAACCAGTCCTAAATAAGCAACAGGCGGGCCGGGCACCATAGGAAGTACACAACCGGCCAACCCGATTATCAAACAGAGGGCACTTATCACAATCAAAATAATGTCCAGCATAGTCTATACATTTTAATATCTGCACAAAAATACAGTATCTTTCAGTAAATGCAAGCTAACATCCGGAATTATTTCTTGAAGTATCCCGATGAGCCGTGGATCTCTTTAGGACAGATTCCGGTTAGCTATAACGAAAATAAAATTAGCTATAATGAAAAACGGATTAGCTATAATGAAAAAAAGATTTGCTATAATGAAACCGGAATTAGCTATAGCGAAAAGTTCAAGCGACTATAACGGGATTTCGTCAAATACATCGCATTATGGAAAATAAGCAAGGGGGGGGGGGCAGTTTTCTTATTACAATTGATTTTTTATGTAATAATGTACGCGCGCAGGCGCGAAATATTATTCTTTTTATCGTAAAAAAAGCGTGTATTTGAGGGTGAGGGGCTCACCCTCAAATACACGCTTTTTTCATCTAATAAAATATTATATAAAGAGAATAATTTCTTCTTCAAACCCAGTCCGGCAGTACCCGTATTGCCACCGTACACGTATCTGTTGGAAGTGAAGTATGCGAAAGCCGGTGCGTCGGATAAGGAAATAAGGACGCTTGCCGATGACGCGCGGGAGCAGTTGATTCGTTACAGCAAGGATGAATGCGTGGCGGAAACTCGCGGGAAAGGGGGATTGAAACTGATTACCGTTGTATGGCGCAGTTGGGAACTGGCGCTGACGGAAGAGATATAAAAGAAGTAATATGCAATAAACTCAAAACGATGCAAATTTCCGTCCACGTTTGCCCCATTTACACAAATAAAAACTATCTTTGCGTTTCAGAATCCCGAAAGACGAAAGAAATGGAGCAAATAGACAACCTAAAAGAGCTTATCAATCAGGGGGACGTGGACACAGCGATCAAGCAATTGGATCAGCTTCTCCAGGACACTTCTGTCGAAAAAGAGAAAGATGCCCTTTATTATTTACGGGGAAATGCCTACCGGAAAAAAGGAGATTGGAAACGGGCGCTGGACAACTACCAGTATGCTATCGAAATCAATCCCGACAGTCCTGCCGTTCAGGCCAGGAAGATGGTGATAGATATCCTTAACTTCTACAACAAGGATATGTTCAACCAGTAAAGAACAGATTCAACCAATAAAGAGATGTATAATCAATAACCGTACTCAAAGATAACGTAATAAAATAAAGATTATGGCAAAAATCAAAGGAGCAATCGTAGTCGACACGGAGCGTTGCAAAGGATGCAACCTGTGTGTAGTGGCGTGTCCGCTCGATGTAATCGCCCTCAATAAAGAGGTGAATATGAAAGGCTATAACTATGCCTGGCAAGTGAAAGAAGATACCTGCAACGGATGCAGCTCGTGCGCAACGGTTTGTCCCGACGGATGTATCTCAGTGTATAAAGTAAAAGTAGAATAAAAGAAAAGAATATGGCAGAAGAAGTTGTATTAATGAAAGGAAACGAAGCCATCGCCCACGCAGCCATCCGTTGCGGTGCGGACGGGTACTTCGGTTATCCTATTACTCCCCAATCGGAAGTGTTGGAAACGCTTGCCGAACTGAAACCCTGGGAAACAACCGGCATGGTAGTGCTTCAGGCAGAAAGTGAAGTGGCAGCTATCAATATGGTATATGGTGGCGCAGGTAGCGGAAAGATGGTACTGACATCATCTTCAAGCCCCGGTGTAAGCTTGAAACAGGAAGGTATCTCTTACATCGCCGGCGCCGAACTTCCTTGTCTGATTGTGAACGTGATGCGCGGCGGCCCCGGACTGGGAACTATCCAACCGAGCCAGGCCGACTACTTCCAGACAGTAAAAGGCGGCGGTCACGGTGACTACCGGCTGATTGCCCTCGCTCCGGCATCCGTGCAGGAAATGGCGGATTTCGTGGCACTCGGCTTCGAACTGGCTTTCAAATACCGTAACCCGGCTATCATCCTTTCCGATGGTGTTATCGGACAGATGATGGAAAAAGTAGTTCTTCCCGCGCAGAAACCACGCCGCACGGAAGAAGAAGTGATTGCACAATGCCCGTGGGCTACTACCGGAAAAGCGAAAGGCCGCAAACCGAACATTATCACTTCTCTTGAATTGAAACCGGAAGCGATGGAAATCAACAATCTGCGTTTCCAGGCCAAATACCGCGAAATTGAAGAAAACGAAGTACGCTTCGAAGAAATAAACTGCGAAGACGCAGAATATCTGATTATTGCCTTTGGTTCAATGGCACGTATCGGTCAGAAAGCAATGGAACTCGCTCGTGAGAAAGGTATCAAAGTAGGTATCCTTCGTCCGATTACACTGTGGCCGTTCCCGACAAAAGCGATTGCCGCATACGCTGAAAAGGTGAAAGGCATGCTTGTTACGGAACTGAACGCGGGACAGATGATTGAAGATGTCCGCCTGGCTGTGAACGGTAAAATTAAGGTAGAACATTTCGGACGTCTCGGTGGCATTGTCCCCGACCCGGATGAGATTGTAACTGCTTTGGAAGAAAAAATAATCAAATAACGAAACGATGAATCCCGATAAAATAAGAAACGTACTGAACATCCTTTTTATAATATTGGCTGTGGCAGCCATCATCACCTACTTCGTAGCGCGAGATGATTTCAAAATGTTTATCTACGTATGCGGCGCGGCAATCTTTGTCAAGCTGATGGAGTTTTTTATACGGTTCACCAACAGATAAGGAGATGAAGTTATGACTAAAGAAGAAATAATCAAGCCCGAGAATCTGGTTTACAAAAAACCGACTCTGATGAACGATAACGCCATGCACTACTGCCCGGGTTGCAGTCACGGCGTGGTACACAAGCTCATTGCCGAAGTGATAGAGGAGATGGGCATGGAAGATAAGACGGTGGGAATCTCGCCGGTAGGATGCGCAGTTTTCGCCTATAACTATCTGGACATTGACTGGCAGGAAGCAGCACACGGACGTGCCCCCGCTGTGGCAACTGCCGTGAAACGCCTGTGGCCTGATCGTCTGGTATTCACATACCAGGGTGATGGTGACTTGGCTTGTATCGGTACAGCCGAAACCATACACGCTTTGAACCGTGGCGAAAATATCACGATTATCTTTATCAATAATGCTATCTATGGTATGACCGGCGGTCAGATGGCTCCGACTACCCTCGTAGGCATGAAAAGTTCCACTTGTCCTTACGGACGTGACGTAGAACTGCACGGCTATCCGTTGAAGATGACCGAAATCGCCGCCCAACTGGAAGGAACCGCTTACGTAACCCGCCAGTCCGTACAATCCGTACCGGCTATCCGCAAGGCAAAGAAAGCAATCCGCAAGGCTTTTGAAAATTCCATGAGCGGTAAAGGTTCTAACTTGGTAGAAATCGTTTCAACTTGTAGTTCAGGTTGGAAGATGACTCCTGAAAAATCGAACAAATGGATGGAAGAACATATGTTCCCGTTCTATCCGCTGGGTGATTTAAAAGATAAAGAATAACGCTAAAAGTCAACAGAACAATGAAAGAAGAAATAATTATAGCAGGATTCGGTGGACAAGGCGTATTGTCTATGGGTAAGATTCTGGCTTATTCCGGTTTGATGGAAGGCAAGGAAGTTAGCTGGATGCCGGCTTACGGCCCTGAGCAACGTGGCGGAACGGCCAACGTTACGGTCATTGTAAGCGATGACAAGATATCCTCGCCGATTCTTAGTAAATATGACAGTGCCATCATTCTGAACCAGCCTTCACTCGAGAAGTTTGAAAGCAAAGTGAAGCCCGGCGGTATCCTTATTTATGACGGTTACGGAATTATCAACCCGCCTACCCGCAAGGACATCAAAGTATACCGCATCGACGCAATGGACGCAGCCAACGAAATGAATAATGCCAAGGCATTCAACATGATTGTGCTTGGCGGTTTATTGAAGCTCCGCCCGATTGTTACGTTGGAAAATGTCATCAAAGGACTGAAGAAAACCCTGCCTGAACGCCACCACCACTTGATACCTATGAATGAGGAAGCCATCAAGAAAGGTATGGAGTTAATCCGTGAGGTTTAATTAACAGATAATGTACAATGGATAATTGATAATTATTAGCTACGTATAGTGCGTATGCAACATAATTTTCAATTATCCATTATCATTAAATCAATAAAAGTAAGTATCTTTGTCCCCAATTATGAGACGAATCTTACTATTATATATACTGCTTTCCGTTATAGGTTTGACAACTGTCCGTGCACAGTTCGATAATGGTCGACAAAGAGTGGACGAGAACGGATACGACCAATATGGTAATCAGGTAGACCCTGCCATGATTCCGGACAGACTGGATAGTGCAAATGTCGAAGTGCAGGGGTTACCGCCTACATTATATATGTGGCGTATCAAAAATCAGTTGGGCGACCGGACTATCATTCCGGCAGATACCGCCTACCATCATTTCCAGAACACGAACCTTACAGACGGACTGACCGGACATTATAATTATCTGGGTAATATGGGTTCTCCCCGTATGTCGCGTATCTTCTTTGACCGCCGCGACCCGGAACCGACCATTTTCATGGAGCCTTTCTCCAGTTTCTTTATCCGTCCTACGGAATTCAATTTTACAAACAGTAACGTACCCTACACCAATCTTACCTATCATAAAGCGGGGAATAAAGTAAACGGTGAAGAACGTTTCAAATCATACTTCTCTGTCAATGTCAACAAGAGACTGGCTTTCGGTTTTAATATAGACTACCTGTACGGACGGGGATATTACAATAATCAGAATACGGCATACTTCAATGCCGCCTTTTTCGGTAGTTACATTGGCGACAAATATCAGATGCAAGCCATATACAGCAACAACTACCTGAAGACAAACGAAAACGGCGGTATTACTGATGACAGATATATCACAGCTCCCGAAGAAATGGCGGAAGGACAAAGGGAATATGAATCAACCAACATCCCGACCAAACTAAACGCAACAACCAATCGTAATCACGATTTTTATGTATTCCTGACCCAACGCTACAATTTGGGATTCAAACGCGATATTGTGCAGGCTGAAAATGATACCACTCCCGCCAAACAGGAATTTGTACCGGTTACCAGCTTCATACATACCATTCAGGTAGAGCGTGCGCGGCACGGTTTTAATTCGAATGACCAAGTAGATAAAGGCTATTATCAGAATACATATTTAGACCCGGAAAGCCCGACTGTCAGAGACAGTACCACGTATATAGGAATCAAGAACACCTTAGGTATTGCTTTATTGGAAGGATTCAACAAATATGCCAAAGCCGGACTGACCGCATTTGCTTCCTACAAGGTCAGCAAGTACACACTCATGAATATGAATGGCAGTCCATCTCCCGACAAATATAACGAGAACGAAATATTTGTGGGCGGTGAATTATCCAAACGTGAAGGAAACTTCCTTCATTATCATGCCATCGGTGAAGTGGGACTGGCAGGAAAAGCTATCGGACAGTTCAACGTGAAAGGAGATATTGACTTCAACTTCCCTTTATGGAAAGACACGGTCAGTTTTATAGCCCGTGGTGAAGTCAGCAATAAACTTGCGCCTTTCTATATGCGCCATTATCACTCCAAACATTTCTTGTGGGACAATGATATGGACAAAGAATTCCGCACCCGTATCGAGGGGGAATTAAGTATCGCCCGTTGGAGAACACGGCTGAAAGCAGGAGTTGAAAACATCAAGAACTATACTTACTTCAACCAACAGGCAACACCCGAACAGAAAAGCGGAAGCCTGCAAGTATTATCCGCCAGTTTAACACAAGACTTCAAGGTGGGAATATTCCATCTGGACAATGAAGTAACCTGGCAAAAGTCCAGTGACCAGACGGTGCTTCCTCTGCCCGACCTTTCCTTATATCACAATTTCTATATGCAGTTCAAACTGGCGAAGAAGGTACTTAGCGTACAGTTGGGTGCAGATGTGCGGTACTTTACCAAATACAATGCCCCTGCCTATATGCCTGCCATTCAGAACTTCCATCTGCAACCGACAGAAGATCAGGTAGAGATTGGCGGTTATCCAATTGTGAATGTTTACGCAAACCTGCATTTAAAGCGTACACGTTTCTATGTGATGATGTATCATGTGAACCAGGGTATGAGCAGACCGAATTACTTCCTGTCACCTCACTACCCTATCAACCCCAGAGTACTGAAATTCGGCCTTTCATGGAATTTCTATGATTAACTAAACCTTTATGGCTTATGGAGACACGCCCCAAACTGAGACTGTTCAGATATTTAATACCTGTAATCCTTGTACTGGCAATCCTTTTTTCTGTCCGCCAATGCGGCAAAGAGGAAAAGCCGTCGGGACACCCGCGTGACTACGCCGCCATTGCCAAAGAAGGGATATTGCGTGTAGCAACCGAATACAATTCCATCAGTTTCTATGTAGATGGTGACACCATTTCCGGTTTTCATTATGAACTGATTGAAGCATTTGCCCGTGATAAGGGACTGGAAGCCAGGATAACTCCCATTATGAGTTTCGACGAACGTCTGAAAGGACTAAGCGAAGGGCGTTATGATGTCATCGCTTTCGGTATATTAGCCACCAGCGCGCTAAAAGATTCCCTGCTTCTCACCTCTCCCATCGTACTCAACAAGCAAGTGCTGGTGCAGCGGAAAGAAACCGGAGAAGACGATTCACTTTATATTCACAGCCAGTTGGACTTAGCGCAACGAACCCTTCATGTAGTGAAAGGCTCTCCTTCCATTCTACGCATCCAAAACCTGGGAAATGAAATCGGAGACACTATCTATATAAAGGAGATAGAGAAATACGGCCCCGAGCAATTGATTTCGATGGTAGCTCATGGAGACATCGACTACGCCGTTTGTGACGAAAGCATCGCACAAGCGGTTGCAGATTCTTTGCCGCAAATTGATATTAATACGGCAATCAGCTTTACGCAGTTCTACTCATGGGCAGTCAGCAAACAATCACCCGTCTTACTCGATAGTTTGAATACATGGCTGGATGCATTCCAAAAGAAAGAGGAATATCAAAAGATTTACAAGAAATACTATACCCGATAAAGTTGCTCTTGACAAAAAATAGCTTTATCTTTGGGGTTTGTTTAAAACAGGCACAATAGGTAATAACATTATGAGTGAAAAGATCATTAAATGGGGCTTCATCGGTTGCGGAGAAGTTACGAAAACAAAAAGTGGCCCTGCTTTCCAAAAAGTAGACCATTCGGAAGTCGTGGCAGTAATGAGCCGTGACGGTGCGAAGGCGAAGGCTTATGCCAAAGAGAGAGGTATCAAGAAATGGTATGATGACGCACAGGAGTTGATAGACGACCCGGAAGTAAATGCTATTTATATCGCTACTCCCCCTTCTTCACACGCCACTTATGCAATCATGTCCATGAAAGCAGGCAAGCCGGCCTATATCGAAAAGCCGATGGCCGTCACTTATGAAGAATGTACCCGCATCAACCGCATATCCAAAGAAACGGGTGTCCCCTGCTTCGTCGCATATTATCGGCGTTATCTTCCTTATTTTCAAAAAGTAAAGGAACTGGTAGAAAATGGGACTATCGGTAATGTTATCAATGTACAGATTCGTTTTGCCCAGCCGCCGCGCGATTTGGATTACAATCGTGATAATCTTCCCTGGCGCGTACAAGCGGATATTGCCGGAGGTGGTTACTTCTATGACCTTGCCCCGCATCAGATAGATTTATTGCAGGATATGTTCGGTTGTATCCTCGAAGCCAGCGGCTACAAGAGCAATCGTGGCGGACTCTATCCCGCCGAAGATACATTGAGCGCCTGCTTCCAGTTCGACAACGGATTGGTAGGTAGCGGTTCGTGGTGCTTCGTCGCCCATGATTCCGCCCGCGAAGACCGTATAGAGATTATCGGCGACAAGGGAATGATTTGTTTCTCTGTCTTTACTTACGAGCCTATCGGACTGCATACCGAAAAGGGACGCGAAGAAATCTGCATCGGTAATCCTGAACATGTGCAACAGCCGCTTATCCAGGCAGTGGTAGACCATTTGTTGGGTCAGTCAGTTTGCTCCTGCGACGGTGAAAGCGCCACGCTGACCAACTGGGTGATGGACAAGATTCTTGGCAAACTCTAAATCTGGCATATAGCCATACCCAAAGCCTTTTTCCATTTCGAATAATAGGTACTGGTAAAAAATTAATAGAAACACTCCATTGTATATTGTTAGTTTTTTCTATCTTTGTAAAAGAAGTGATTAGAATAAAACTAACAATATATTTTTTGTGCTATGACAAAAGAAGAATTAATGCGGAAAGCAATCGAGCTTTCCAAGGAGAACATTGAAAATGGTGGTGGCCCTTTCGGCGCTGTGATTGCTACAAAAGAGGGGGAAATAGTTGCAACGGGTGTGAACCGTGTTACGGCATCCTGTGACCCTACTGCTCACGCTGAAGTGAGTGCCATACGTGCCGCGGCTGCGAAGCTCGGAACTTTCAACCTTAGCGGATATGAAATATATACTTCCTGCGAACCTTGTCCGATGTGTTTGGGTGCCATCTATTGGGCACGACTGGACAAAATGTATTATGGCAACAATAAGACGGATGCCAAAGAAATCGGTTTTGATGACTCTTTTATTTATGACGAACTGGAACTTAAACCTGAAAACAGAAAACTCCCCTCTGAAATCTTACTACACAATGAAGCCCTTACTGCCTTCAAAGCCTGGGCGGCCAAAGAAGACAAGATAGAATATTAAATGTAAACCTCTCACTATTATTAACCTATTAATTTACCCCTCACATGAAGAAAACCCTTCTCTTTTTTTTAGCGGCGTCATGCCTGCTCGGTTGTCAACAACAAGATGAACAACAAGAACCCGGCAAGAAAGCTTTCAGCTTTTCTGCTTCTATCGACAATGAAAGTATCACTGATGCTCTTACACGTAGCAGCAGCACTCTTTCTCTTCCTGCAAAAAGCAGTTTTTCGGATGGAGATGTAATCTCGATGTCTGCTTCCGAACAGGATTATCTACCGTTTACCATAGGTATGGAGAACCCTGCCTGGGACGCGATAGACACGGATGCGGAAGCTGTTACTTTTTATGCTCATTATCCCGAATTGTCCGATGATGTTGCTACGCGTTCGTTCGGTAGCCGTTATCGTGGGATTACAGGTGGTAAAGAGTATTTGTTCGGAATGGCACAAGCTGCCAAAGGTTCCAAGAACGTTGCTCTTAAATTCAAGCGAATGACGGTGCCCGTTATCCTGCTTGATGAGAAAAGACAACCGTATGAAGGCAATGCAATCGTCAAGCTTTTCCTGAAGAACAAAGGTGTACAAGACCTGTTCAATGGTAAAATCGAAGCGGACAATAATGCAAAACCCGAATACATCGACATCCGGAAAATATCGGAAGGTATCCTGACTAACTTGCTCCCGCAACGGATTAAGGCCGGCGAGACGATAGGAACGGTTATCGTAGATGATAAGGAAGAACCTATTATCGTGGATGAGGATATCGAGTTGACTCCCGATACTCCTATTGCCATCAGCCTTTACAGAGGTCGCGGTATTATTGACGAACGGACTCCATTGCGCAGATAAAACAAAAAAATAAAAGTGATACTAATAAAAATCCCCGGAACCGCTGTAGACACTCAGCATTCCAGGGATTTTTTACACACAAAAGTTATTATTGAAATTGAAAACTGTCTTTGTTAGATTAGAAGCGCAAACCTAGGGTTAATAGTACTTGACTACGGGTATTGGTTACTTTGGTTGCTTGCGGAGTGACTATCTCCCAAACTCCGGGTGCAGTCTCCAAGTCATTATAGAATGGATAGAACTTCTCTTTATACATAGAATATTGATAAGCTAAGTCAGCATAAAAAGTCTTTCCACGATATCCTATTCCGAGTGTATAATTACTATGCGACTGGGAATTTGCAAAGTCTGTATCTGTCAAAGTAGAGTTAGCCGGTATCCATTTATAAGCATCATCTTCTTTAAAAGCAGTAGTACTGTAATTATAACCTAAACGGAAGGCAAACTCAGGTATTACTTTATACTCAGCACCGATACGGAATGTGTGAACACCTTTCATGAAGTCTTTAATCGTGTTATTCTGATCTACCATTTCATCTCCTTCAGGATATTTAAACTTCATAGATGAATAATCTTCATATTCGTACTCAGCTCCCAATGCCAAAGAAGTTCCAACTGTATACCCCAAACTCGCATTAAATCTCCACGGAGTAGACAAACGGAAATCCTGTTCTATTCTTCTTCCACCATTGGCATCAAAAGACTCCCTTGTTGTAAGAGCACCTTCAGTAGGTTTATCGTCACGTACTTTAAATGTGTTGTCACCATCCTGTACTTCTTTCAAATAAACATCTGACGTCATACTTGCACCATTCTCATACGTCAAATTATAAAATGTTGGCGTATGTACCGCAAAACCAATGCGGAAAGGAGAAGACTCGAACGGACGGAAAATAGCACCAAACTTAACATCTACTCCTGAACCTTTTATCCGATTGTATGAAGCTAATTCGTAACCCTCACCATTCCCATAATCTTCATCATATAAGGTCGTTTTCTTATAATTTACGTCATATGCACCAATCGTCAATCCTAAATAGACACGATCATTGACATTTAATGCAACGTTAAAGTCATACTGACTGATTCCCCCTTTTTCATTGGAGTTGAAATAAGCCTCAGCCTCATCCGGGACTACCGGATCATATCTATCATAACCATCTTCCCGAATTGAGTTTGTCAAAAATCCTTGGTAACCCATGATTCCTAACCATCCAAGCCGATTGTTACCATAAGCATCAGCACCGTTAAAGTTGTAGTTTTCTTTGTTGTACCATACAGCATCTGTAGCCTGTTGCCCCATCTGATTAACCTGAGATACAAAAATCTTATCATCTACGACTCCCATCAATCCGCCCATTGTCATATTCTTATAAAAAGACTTGGTGCGCTTATAATTAAAACCGAAGTTCACATAACGCAATGCTGTCTGATTTCCAATCTTGGAAGCGAACACAAAGCCTATGTTATCAAACGACCACTGGTTCTTATCATTATTAAAAGTCTGCCCCAGGTATTTGCTCTCCGTACCGTAAGCAGAATAGCTGAAAGAGGTCATGATGTCATTACTACGATAAATACCGATACCGGCAGGGTTAGTTCCCATTGTAGAAATATCACCACCCAAAGCGCCCATCGCCCCGCCCATACCTACAAAACGGGCGGTTCCATTCAAGTCTCGCTCTGACAACTTCGCTGCATCATATATTGTCTGTGCGTTGACACCTGCGACAAAACACAAGGCGCAAGCAACTGCGATTATCTTTTTCATAACGTTGTCTTATATTACAGAGTTAATATATAGTGTTTATTATCTTCTTCCGCTTCTGCTAGATCCGCCACCGCCACCACTAGAGCGTGAAGATCCACCACCTGAATAGCTGCCACTGGAACGAGAGCTACTACTGCTACTTGGTGAATAGCTGCTACGAGAAGAAGAACGGCTGCCACTATCATAAGAACGGCTAGAGCTTCTACTACTGCTTCTAGTAGACGGACTACTAGTTGAAGTCCCTCTATTATAAGTAGAAGAAGATCTTCTTGTAGTTCCATATGATGAAGACGATGATGACCGTGAAGGAGACGAAGCACTACGACGAACGGAGCCTTCACGATTACTATTGTAAGTAGAGGAACTACGTGTACTGCTCGGACGTGTATAGTTACTACTTCTACGAGTAGAAGAAGCGTCACTGCGAGTAGTTACTCCGGTACGTCCGGTACTAACGCGGGTTGCTTCACGTCTTGTACCAACAGTTCTGCCGGTATAAGAACCTGATGAGCTACGACGGTCTGTACTTATTGCCGATCTACGGTCTGAGTTTGAGCCACTTCTTCGTGAAGAAGAGAAATTATTGTAGCCATAAGAACGACGATTCGTATAGGTGTTGCGTGCCCAATGGTTTCCACCACCGCCCCAGCCCCAGCTAGGACCACCGTGCCAATGGTGATGATGTCCCCAATAGCCACCGCCGCCATACCAGCCACCCCAGTAGCCGCCATACCAGCCGCCCCAATAACCCGGAGAGTAGCCCCAAGAATAGTAAGGACGATTCCATCCCCAGCCATAGTTCCATCCCCAACCGTAAGAGTTATAACGCCAGTCCCACCAAAGCGGGTTGCTGAACGTTGGGAACGCATAAGCATACATACCGTCAGTATATACGTTCCAGTCCCAAGAGTTCGGTCCGTAAACTACGTCCCAGTAGAGCGGACTGCTGATACTGATTGCGAAACGCGGATTACGGAAACGGATGATACGTTCAGCGTATTCATAATCGTCTTGCGTACCATTGAATTCGCCGGTCACCCATTCTCCGTCCAAATCCGGATTAGATTTTTCTTTTATGTATAAGGTATCATTATCCATTACGAATTCATTTTCACGTGCATCGTAACGGCGGTTATATTCATCCACGTCCCGTGTTCTGCCCTTGCGGTCTTGAACAACTACGGTAGTCCCCGGTGAAGTATAGATGTTGGTCACCTGTTTCTTCGGTTTCTTCCGGACTGGAGTTTCTTTCTTCTCCTGCTTGTCCTTGGAAGGTACGAAGTAAAGGTCGTCATCAACGCTTTGTGCCATCAAGCCTATCGGGAGGCACAAGGCAAATAGCAAGAAGTAAACAATCTTTTTCATATCATCTCGGTTTATGTAATTACTTAAACTTATTCACGTTACAAAGATAAGGAAGAGATTTTTCGTCCGGGGGAGATTTTCCCCAAAGGATAATAGGGAAATCCCTATTTCTAACTATCTTTGCACATTATTTACTAGAAAATAAAACAACTATGAAGTATTTTGAGTTCACATTCCATACCAATCCCTGCACTGAAACAGTTAATGACGTACTGGCTGCCGTGCTCGGCGAAGTCGGATTTGAGAGTTTTGTTGAATGTGAAAGCGGACTGACCGCATATATCCAACAATCATTATGTGACGAAGCCGCTATCAAGAGTGTAATCACCGAGTTTCCCCTGCCCGATACGGAAATTACCTATACCTATGTAGAAGCAGAAGATAAGGACTGGAACGAGGAATGGGAAAAGAATTTCTTTCAGCCGATTATTATCGGCGACCGATGCGTGATTCACAGCACTTTCCATCAAGATGTTCCCAAAGCGGAATATGATATTGTTATCAACCCGCAAATGGCTTTCGGGACAGGACATCATGAAACGACAAGTCTCATCATCGAGGAGTTGCTGGATAGCGGACTGAAAGATAAATCACTGCTCGATATGGGCTGTGGAACTTCGATTCTTGCCATCCTCGCACGAATGAGAGGTGCACGCCCGTGTACAGCTATCGACATTGACGAATGGTGCGTACGAAACTCCATCGAGAATATTGAACTGAATCATGTAGATGACATTGCAGTTTCTCAAGGAGACGCTTCGTCCCTCGCCGGAAAAGGGCCGTTCGATGTCATTATTGCCAATATCAACCGGAATATCCTGTTGAATGACATGAAACAATATGTCGCATGTATGCATCCGGGGTCTGAACTGTATATGAGCGGATTCTATGTGGATGATATCACAGTAATCCGTGAGGAAGCGGAAAAGAATGGATTGACTTTTGTCCACTATAAAGAGAAGAATCGTTGGGCAGAGGTGAAGTTTATTTATAAAGCCTGATAGTTCTTTTCATTATAGAATCCCAAAAGAAGAAAGGGTGTCAAAAAGAACAGTTTTCCTTTTGACATCCTCGTCACATATTATATATAAAGAAGTTATTTAAACTCCTTCTTTACCTGTTCGCACCAGTCCTTGATTTTCTTTTTCGCCTGTTCCGACTGGTTATCCAAGTCAATGACCAGCCCGCACCAACGGTCACCGCGCAATGCTTTGGAACGTTCGAAAGTATATCCTTCGGAAGAAGTGAAACCTACCAAGGTAGCTCCATCTCCCTCGAAGACTTCCGCCAACAGTCCGATGCCATCCGCAAAGTTTTCAGGATAACGTATCTGATCTCCCAAGCCGAAGACAGCCACTTTCTTTCCTTTTAAATCCATTGTACGAAGTTCCGGTAACAGTTCGTCCCAATAGGTGGGAAGTTCGCCGTCGAACCAAGTGGAAGCGCCGACTATAAAACAATCATAAGCGGCAAAATCATTCTCCCAAGCTTGTTCAATGGGTACTACCTCTATCTTGTCTTCACCAAATTCCTGCTGAATCTTCTCTGCTACCCAACTCGTCTTTTCAGCCTTCGCTGCATAAAATAAACCTATCTTTTTCATAATCCATACTATTTAATATTCTAATAATTTCCTGGCAGCTTCATAGATTTTAGCCTCATCGGGCAGAATCTCTTTTTCAAGAATCAGGTTGAAGCCAACAGGAGTAAATGTAGAACCTACACGTTGCACAGGCCCGTCCAAATAACGGAACATCTCTTCCCCAATCATAGCGGCAAGTTCCGCACCAAAGCCGGAGAATACTTTATCTTCATGGACAACCAACGCTTTACTCGTTTTCTTCACCGACTCGAAGATTGCTTCCTTATCCAAAGGAATTAAAGAGCGAATGTCGATGACTTCCACTTTCCAACCACCTTCTTTCTCCAATCGTTCCGCTGCGTGCAGACAGAAATGGGTGGTATTGCCATACGTGATAATACTCAAATCTGTTCCTTCGCGGCGGATACGTGCCTTACCGAAAGGAACTTCAAAATCTTCCGGCACAACGGCAGCCGCTTCTACGGAGTTATACAACGCTTTTGGTTCGAGGAATAAAGTGAATCCCTTGGAACGCATACTGGTACGGAGCAATCCCGCCGCATCATCCGCAAAGGAAGGACAAACAATACGTGCTCCCGGCAAAGTCGTCAAAGCGCCTTCTATATTTTGGGAATGATAAAGTCCGCCACCGATATAGCCACCGGAAGCCAGACGCAAAGTAATGTTCGGAGCAAACTTACCATTGCTGCGCCAATACTCATGCGTACATTCTACATATTGCTCGACGGCAGGCCAAAAGTAGTCGGCAAACTCCGCCCCTTCTATTACTACATGAATTTTAGGGTCAAAGCGGCTCATTCCGTTGGCTGTACCTACGATATAATCTTCGGCAATCGGCGCACTGAATACACGGGAGTCACCAAACTCTTGCTGCATTCCTTTCGTCACATTGAATACACCGCCTTTTTCCTTATTCGCCACGTCCTGTCCCCAAATAAAAGTATCGGGATTGTGACGGAATTCGGATTTCAATGTTTCGTTAATGGCGTTGACCATGAAGGTCTTTTCGCCTTCTGCCTCATGTGTACCGTCTTTGTACTTCTGCGGCTGATAAGGTTCGGGCATTACAAAATCGTAGATGCTTTTGGGGTCAGGTTCGGGAGCAGCCAACGCCTTCCGGTTGGCAGCGGACAATTCTTTTTTGGCTGCCGCTTCTATTTGTTGCAGTTCTTCTTCAGTCAGACGCTTATAGCGAAGCAGCATCCGGCGGAATTTCATCAAAGGGTCAGCTTCCTTTACGTATTCTAGTTCGTTTTCATCCCGGTAGAGGGTATGCTTGTCGGAATTGGAATGAGAACCGATACGGACACAATTCGCCTGTACAATCACCGGATTACGGGTACTGATGGCATATTCGCGGGCTTCGGTCATGGCGTTCATCGAATCGAATACATCTTTGCCATTGCAATAGATGATTTTCAGGTTCTTGAAACCGGAGAAGTTTTCCGCTACCTTGCGGTTGGCGGTCTGTTCCGATTTGGGGACAGAAATACCGTAGCCGTTATCCTGAATCACAAAAATCACAGGAAGGCGTTCGAGACTGGCGCCGTTGATAGCTTCGTAGACAAATCCTTCGGAAGTGGCAGATTCTCCGTGAGAAGTGATAGCCACTCCTTTATGTCCGTAATAGACCATCGCTCTGGCTACGCCAGCCGCATGAAGGTCATGTGTTCCCGTTGCGGAAGATATATTTTCGATGTGCCATTCCGGCTTCGCGAAATGGTTCGACATATGACGGCCGCCGCTTCCGGGGTCTGTCGCTTTGGAAATACCGTTCAGGATAATCTCTTCCGGAGTCATTCCGGCGGAGAGTACGGTCAGCATATCCCGGTAGTAGGGAAACAGGAAGTCTTCTCCGAGAGTAAAGACTTGCCCGACCGCCAGTTGGATACCATCATGCCCCGCATAGGGTGCATGATAAGACCAACCTAAAGATTGCAACTGGTAAGATGGAGCCTTTTCGTCCAGGGCGCGTCCCAATGCCATCAGATGGTACCACTTCTTCAGGGTTTCGACATCTGTATTTTTTATATCATACTTTTTCATAGTTAATGAAGTTCTTAATGAATGAAACAATCAGTTATCAACCTTTCCAGTTTTCCAGGTAATCGGCTATAAAATGCAGGAAATTACCTCCCAACATTCCGTCCACTACCCGATGGTCATAAGACAGGGAAAGGTACATCTTATGACGGATAGCAATCGTATCGCCTTCAGAGGTTTCTATAACGGCAGGTTTCTTTTCGATATAGCCTACTCCCAAGATAGCTACCTGGGGCTGATTAATAATCGGCGTACCGAACAAACTCTTGAATGTACCGAAGTTGGTGATGGTAAATGTACCGCCGTCAATGTCGTCGGGCATTAGCTTGTTATCTCTCGCTTTCAGAGCCAGGAAATCAATGGCAACAGCCAGTCCGTTCAAATTCAGACGGTCGGCATCGTGTACCACAGGCACAATCAGATTTCCATCGTTCAAAGAAACGGCAATACCCACATTGATATGTTTTTTGAAAAGAATATTGTATCCGTCTACCGATACATTCACCTGCGGATAGGTTGCCAATGCTTTCGCTACGGCTTCCGTAATCACGGGCATATAAGTCAGCTTGACACCTTCGCGACGGAAGAAAGCGTCTTTGTTCTTTTCGCGCCAGCGCACCAAACGGGTGACATCTACTTCTACCACATTAGTGACATGCGGAGATACTTTCTTAGACATAACCATATGGTCGGCTATAATCCGGCGGACACGATCCATCTCTTTCACCTCTACACCCGGCATAGTGACAGGAGCGGATGATTTGGACTCAGCCAGAGCGGCCGGAGAAGATTTCGGGCTTGCCGGTGCGGCAGCAGCAGCAACCGACGGTTTGCTTGCAGCAGGAGCAGCAACGGGTGCTGACGGTTTGGAATCCCCACTGACACCTCTTTTCTTCTTGTCGATATAATCTTTTATATCCTTCTTGCTCAATCGTCCTTCGTAACCGGTTCCCTGTATGGAGTCCAGTTCTTCTTTCGGAATCTTCGCTTCTCTTGCGAGTTGAATCACGACCGGCGAATACCAACGCTCTTCCTCGGCGACAACCGATTTGGCAACTTCCTGCTGAGCCGGAGACTGACTTACAGGAACTTCTTCTTTTACAGTTTCTTCATGGGTAGTTTCCCCCTCGGCAGCGCCTTCACCATCCAAATCAATAATGGCTACAACTGTACCTACCGCAACGGTATCCCCTTCTTTATATAAAATCTCGACTACCTTTCCCGCTACCGGAGAAGGTATTTCAGCACTTACTTTAGCAGTATTTACTTCAAAAAGAACATCGTCTTCCTGAATCATATCACCCACTTTTACAGACCAGGAGACGATTGTCCCTTCGGTTATACTCTCGCCCAACTTGGGCATTTTTATTTCGAATCTTGACATAGACAGTAAATTTATTTATTCAACCTTGATATAATAGAACAATGGGCTGAAATAGAAAGTTTTATGTTAAGGTATTTTTAACCGGCCGCTGATAAACATAACTTATATTTCAACGATTATATATCCACTCTTTCTGAACATACTTTTCTTTCCGAAGCTGATTGACAGCCACAATCTCTTCGCCACTGAATGAACTGACCATTTGCGATTTGCTGAAATACCGGAAAGCCTTTTCTTTAAAATCGTCCACAGTTCCTACTGATAAGTGCTTACGGATATTGGTCACTTCACTCCGAACGGATGGAACGGCATATGCAGAGGATAGAAATCCGTCATCGCCTGGCAGTTCCGGGTTCAAGACCTTATTCAGTACCGTAAGATTGGTATCATAAAGCAAAGTACAATGATACAGAACCCTGTCTTTATGTACACATTGTGCACTCCCTGATATTTTCATTCCATCCAGATAGATGCCGAGCCGTTCGTCTCCCTTTGCCATTACACCGATGGATGCCAAAAAGTCCAATGTCCGCTGAAGATAAGTGATAAACTCAGGCAGGCGCGGAGCTGTTTCGATAAAAGTCAGATTGACATTACCCATATCATGATACACCGTCCCCCCGCCCGAAAAGCGGCGGGCAATATGTATCTGTTCCTGTTCTGCCCACTCCATATCCACTTCCGACCGCAGACGCTGATGTTTACCTATCACCACAGAGGGAGTATCCTGCCAAAGCATAAAAATATCATCGTTTCCCTGCTTTAACAAATACTCTTCTGCTGCCAAGTGAAAATAAATATCAGTAAACGGACTATATATACATCGAATCATAGACTGGCCGGGATAAGAATTAAAACATAATCTCGTGATAAATCTCTCCCACCGTAGGATGCGGGAATACGGTCTTTTGAAATTCTTCCACCGTATATCCTCTCTGAATGGCGATGCCGGCTATCACGATGAGTTCCGATGCAGGATTTCCCAACATATGGCAACCGATGATTTTTCCTTCTTCATCCTGAATCAGCTTGCAAAGTCCGTTACCCTGCTCATTCTCCGCTACAAATCGCCCTGAATAAGCCATTGGCAATTTGGAGACACGATAAGGAAGTCCCAGTTTTATCAGTTCTTCTTCGGTCTTTCCGACTCCTGCAACTTCGGGATTGGTATAGACCACGCCCGGCACACAATCGTAATTCATACGGTCTTCAACTCCCAAAATGTGATTGATGGCAACTTCCGCTTCACGGATGGCGGTATGCGCCAATAAGGAATATCCCGTAATATCTCCGCAAGCATATACATGGGGATGGGACGTCTGTAGATGTTCATCCACTTTCACTCCGTTACGCAGGAGTTCGATGTTCAGTTTATCCAGTCCTACGCCGGACAGGTTTGCCTTACGGCCTACGCTAAGCAAGATCTTTTCCGCTT
Organism: Bacteroides congonensis; assembly: GCF_900130125.1. Classification (GTDB taxonomy): domain Bacteria; phylum Bacteroidota; class Bacteroidia; order Bacteroidales; family Bacteroidaceae; genus Bacteroides; species Bacteroides congonensis. The sequence continues at coordinate 1,659,412 of NZ_FQXY01000011.1, read as the reverse complement.
CAATAGTAGAAGCTTTCCCGTCTTTCTCTATCACGACTCCATCCGGTTTCACTTCCACCACTTTCGTATTCAAGTAGAAAGTAACTCCCCGTTTGGCATATTCGGCACGGAGCATACCACTCGTTTCCTTATCCATCACCCCTAGAATCTCGGGCATCATTTCCACAACATGCACCTTTACGCCCGTGCTGTTAAAGAAAGAAGCAAATTCCATCCCAATCACTCCGCCGCCAATGATAACCAGAGTTTTGGGAAGTTCCTTTATTTCCAACGCTTCTTTGGAAGTCCAGTAACTGACATCCGACAATCCCGGTATCGGGGGAATCACCGTATCTGAGCCTGTACAGACCAGCAGATATTTGGCGAAGTAGGTCTCGCCGTCACAAGTGATGCGAATCAATCCGTCTTTCTCTCCTTCGATGAAGGCTTCTTTCTCTACGATTGTCACCCCATAAGAGTTTACAGTCATCTTCACGCCCCCTGTCAGCATTTTCACCGTCTTATCTTTACGGTTCATGATTTTGGACAAATCGAAAGAAGGAGATTCGGTGGAAACGCCATACTTGGAAGCAGTCTTTATGTTATCCAGTATTTTAGCAGAATATAACAAAGTTTTAGTAGGGATACATCCTTCGTTGAGACATACTCCACCTATTGCTTTCTTCTCGAAAAGAACGGCTTTCAATCCGTTTGCCCCTGCCCTTTCGGCGGCCGTATAACCGGCAGGGCCACCGCCAATAATAGCTATATCAAAGTTCATAATCGTATTTTTTTTAAGTAATAATACGATTATAACAAATAAGAGAAGAGATAAGTTGTTTGGAAAGGAAATACCTGTTATTTAATTGTCAGCTTTCTCAGGTCTTCCAATGTACCGTTGAATACATTCAGGTCGACATCTTCCTCGATTCCGGGGACATTCCCCACGTCCGTATGTTGCCAAAAGTCCCATTTGCCCTGATACCTCACGGAGTCAACATAATAATGGGCAATCCAGTAAGGGTATGCGTTGAAAATGGAATCGTCCAGATAACGCGTCTTAAATTTATAGGAAGTGTAAAGAATCGGCTTCACTCCGTAATGAGATTCCACACGGTCTAGCCAGCGTTTGATGCCTTGCTGCAATTCTGCTTTTTCTTTTCGTCCGGTCACTTCCACATCGAGTACAGGGGGCAAGTCGCCTGTATCCAGTTTCACCGTACGGATAAAAAAGTCCGCCTGTTTCAGAGCGTCCGTGCTCGGAATATAAAAATGATAGGCTCCCCGGATAAATCCGTGATTACGGGCATTGGCAAAGTTAGCCGAGAAAGTAGTATCGCCATGGTCTCCGCCTTCCGTCGCCTTCATAAAGACAAAGTGCAAAGGAGTCACCGTCTCTTTGTTCTGCCGGAGCTTCGCCCAGTCTATTTTTCCCTGATAATGGGAAATATCAATTCCGTGAATATCATATCCTGCCGGAATACAGACACCATATTCTTTTAATCCGTGGCAAGGTTTCCAACGGTAAGCATAAGGACGGATAAAGAAATAATAAAAAGCAATAGAGAAACAACCGACAATCATCACTGCCAGGATATTGCGAAGCCAAACAGGCATAGCATGACTATGCTTCGCTTGTACCTTTTTCGGGGTACGGGAAGATTTGGAAGAAGAAGCCGTTCCTTTCTTTCGGGTAGTGGAAACAGTTTTTTTCTTCTGTACGGCAGACATCGGGTTGTTGCGTGGCGGCATTTACTTCAAATGATAAATATTTAGAGATAGGCACGGATTACACGGAATACACGGTTTATAAGAAATAGAATAACTAAAAAACCGTGTTAATCTGCGTAATCCGTGCCTGGAAAAACTTTCATTGCAACTGTTTTATTACAACCGCTCTGAAAAGTATCTTTTATTTAGCTTGTTCCAACTGCAAAGTCTTGGTTGCCTGGTCGCAAACCTCTGTAGGACCAAAGTACTGAATCGGCCCCGGATATACATAATCCGTTTCAACAGCCCAACGGTCACGTTGTGCAGCGAATGCCTTGAAAGGAGCACCGTCCAGTTTCACCAATGCTTTCTGGATAACCGGCTTCATTTCACCATGACGACGTTCCATGTTCATCATCATTGTGATAGGCACACCGCCTGCAATCCATTCGGCAGCAGGAGCAGTCGTGTTGCGTACAGAAGACATATAACCAGTCTTGCCGTTAGCAATCAACATAGAAGCTGTGTAACCCAAAGAGTAGCAGTAGTCAGCATCGAAGTTTGACGGAGCAGCGCAACGTCCTTCGTAACCGAAGAAGTGATGCTGTGCAGCAAACTTACCTACATACTTACCTTCTTCTTTCCAGGAAGCCAACTTGGTAGCTACCATTTCAGACAACAGTTTTTCTGTTTCAATCAATGATACCTGAACGTTTCCGTGCGGGTCACGATCCAACGTCAACTGACGGGCAACACCTTCCGGCAGACTTGCGTAGATAGCAGAGTTTTCCGGAGAAAGTTTGCGGATGATATAATCACGTTGGTGAGACTTCTTGATTTGAGCGAATTCTTCCGCGTTAGCAGCCAGGAAGTCGTTCAATTCAGCAATCAGGCGTTTCATAGCCGGGATGAACTCAACCAATCCTTCAGGAATCAATACTGTACCGAAGTTGTGTCCCTGTGCAGCACGGTCTGCCACCACTTTAGCGATGTATGTCACTACATCATCCAAAGACATATCTTTTGTTTCAACTTCTTCAGAGATGATACATACGTTAGGCTGTACCTGCAAAGCACATTCCAGTGCGATGTGAGAAGCCGAACGACCCATCAATTTGATGAAGTGCCAGTATTTGCGTGCAGAGTTACAGTCACGTTGAATATTACCGATTACTTCTGCGTAAGTCTTGCAAGCCGTATCGAAACCGAAAGAAGTTTCAATCATATCGTTCTTCAAGTCACCGTCGATAGTCTTCGGGCAACCAATTACCTGTACACCATACTTCTTCGCAGCATAGTACTCAGCCAATACACAAGCATTTGTGTTAGAGTCGTCACCACCAATGATAACGAGTGCCTTGATGCCCAGCTCCTTGATGATTTCAAGTCCTTTTTCAAACTGGCTTTCAGCTTCCAGTTTCGTACGTCCTGAACCGATGATATCGAAACCACCCGTGTTACGGTATTCGTCAATGATGTCAGCAGTCAGTTCCATATAATTATGGTCTACCAGACCGCCGGGCCCCAGGATGAAACCAAATAATTTGTTTTCCGGATTCAGTTTCTTGATACCGTCGAACAAACCTGAGATTACATTGTGTCCACCGGGAGCTTGTCCACCTGAAAGGATTACACCCACATTCATAGCAGGAAGAGCCACAGCTTCACCGGCTTCGAATGTAATTAACGGCATTCCGTACGTGTTAGGGAATAATGCTTTGATAGCTTCCTGATCGGCTACGGACTGTGTAGCAGCACCTGCTACAGCTTTAACGGCTCCTGATGCCAATGCTTTCGGAAGTTTGGGCTGATAAGCAGCCCTTGCGATTTGCAATGCACTTTTAGTCATTTTCTTTAATTTTTTATTTAAAGGTGTTAGTAAGTTTCTTGTCAAACTTGAAAAGCGTTGCAAATTTCGCACTTTTTTCCGAATTATGAAAGAAGGCAGTGAACTTTTATTTCCGACACAAGAAATACAAAGCAGTTAATATTCCGCACATGTCATTAAATGCTAACAAAAGATATGGTACTTTATACTATCTATTTTTCTTCCACTATCCATTTCTCGATATTACGGGTTTCCGCACTGAAGTTTATGCCGATTTTAAAGACCTTTCGTCCGTCCATTTCGAAAGGAAGGGCGTAATGCTTGTCATTAATCTGCTGCAAAGCATCTTCCGCCGTGCCATTCAGTTTAAATTCCATTATATAGATGAACTTATCAGTCTGTAAGACAAGGTCGATGCGGCCGTCGTTCGTGTTATATTCCACATTAACATAGAAACCAACCAGTTTGAAAACGATGAAAAGCACGTTTTCGTAATGCAATTCCTGGTCGCGGATCACTTCGTAAGTAGTATCCGCAAAGAAACTCTGTAAGCGACGGAAGAAAGAATTATAATCTCCCGATTCCACTTCACGGACAAACTTCTGAATCTCAAACGGGGACTCTACCTTATTTACATTCGCATAAAAAGGAAGTAGAAAACGAATAAAACCCTCTTCCACTTCACGGTTGGGAAAGCCTAAACGATACATGCCAAAACGTTCATCATATCCCTTAATAGTGAGGTATCCACTTTGATAAATCACCGGAATGGGATTGGTGGATTCAGAGTCTATACTGTTCAAGACCTGGGCATCGGTTTCTTCATGTGTCATCCGTTCCAGATCATAATGATGTTTTTTTAGTAGTTTCACCAAATAAGTAGGTGTACCCGTTTCAAACCAATAACTACCGAACTCTTTGCGTTTGAAAGCGTTAAGCAGACTGAACGGATTGTACATGCCGATTGAATTGTGCGTAAAGTGATAGCCGTCATAGCACTCTCTCAGTTCTTCACAAAGTTTGTCATACGTTATTCCTCGCGCTGCGGCAAATTCATGAAGTTCCGTTTCCAGATTTTCGTGGATTTCACGCTCGCTGACACCACATATTTCGATGTACTCATTCCACATTGAAATATCATCCAGATTATTCAAATCACTGAATACACTGACTTTGCCAAACTTCGTCACACCAGTGAGAAGGGCAAACTTGATGCAACCGTCCATTGTTTTGAGCGCTCCATAGAACGGTTTCAAGGTATTTCGAAATTGTTTTTGAAGTTCCTCATTACCAATGGCTTGCAACATAGGTTTATCATATTCGTCGACCAAAATGACCACACGTTGCCCTGCCAATTTACAGGCACGCTCTATGATACCGGCGAAACGCAAGGAAAACGAACGTTCGGACGGCTCAGCACCGTAAAGTTTCTCCCACGCTGTCAGCGATTTATCAAGTATATTATCCAGACTTTCCGATGTGTCATACTTTTCGATATTAAGGTCGAGATGCAATATAGGATATTTAATCCAATCTTTTTCCAACTTTTCTACTGCCAGTCCTTCAAACAGCTCCTTCTTTCCTTGAAAATAAGCCTCTAAGGTAGAGATGAGCAGACTCTTTCCGAAACGGCGCGGACGACTCATAAAGTAATAACTTCCTGTCTTGACCATTTGATACATCAATGCAGTTTTATCAATATAGAAATAACCGTCATTACGAATCTTTTCAAAACTCTGAATACCGATAGGATATATTTTATTACTCATAATCGCTTCCTTTATAAATCAACATCTGTCTCGCAAAGATATATATTTTTAATAGAACTCTTTGTCATGGCAAGTTAAAAGATTCTTTTCCGCAATTTATATCCTACAATTTTCTCATAGAAACCTCACAGATTAATCGGTTAATATTCTACACATATCATTAAAAGCCAACAAGAGATATTATGTCATCAATTTTGATAATAAATAGCCATTATCCATAAAATCATCGTTGGGCAACGGCAAATTTACCGTTGGGCAACCGTGAATTCACGGTTGCCCAACGGTGATTTGGAAGGTTTCGAGCGAATATGACAAAAAAAATGAGGGAACCTTTTCAGTTTCCCTCATCCGTTTAGCTTAAAATAAATAAAAAAGATCAAACAGAAGGATCCGGTGTTTCATCTTCGGAACCACCACCCGGATTATCGGGTTTCCCTTTGTCTTCCTCTCCATCTTTCGACGTACTAAAGAAAGATTCTTTACTCACTCCACCCAGCATCTGCTGAAATTTGTTTCCCGGAGTAAAAACAATCTTTACTCTAGATATTGTGTCCGAGTCTACATCTTCTTCTTTATCCTGGCTTTTGGCTTGAATGGACGGACGGAATGACCCGAACTCTCCCAACTTTACCGAAAAGCCTTCTTCTAAAAAAGAAATCATAGTGTCTTGGACACCCTTTAATACAACATCTACTATGCCCCGATGCATCCCAGTACGCTGGTTTACTTCATCACAGAGTTTGTTGTAACCGATACTACCAATAATTACATTAGTAGCAACGTACTTTGACAACGGATTCTCCTTGTCGAATTGAAGTACGATTTTTCTTTTTCTATACTTAACGCTCATAGCGCATAATATATTAAATGAAATTGCTCACTTGCAACTCCGATGACAAAGATACGATAATATTTTGAGTCTCCAATAAAGACCTTACATTTTATTTGCTTCTTAGAAAAAATATGGCTATTTTTGCAAAATGAAAGTATGTATAGCGATACATTTGTTTTTTTAAAGAAGTTATTGTAAGAAGCGTTGTGCTTCATTCTTGTTTTTGAAAACCTGAGAAATTTTCGCGACACACAAGAATGACATATGCGGTTCTCGCGCTAAACAGCGCGGGTCTGCTGTCTATTCATAAGTGTGTCGGGTTTTCTCAGGACCTTCAAAAACAATGAATAGCACGCAGTTCCGCGTTTTCTTTTTTATTATAATGTCCTTATAGGAACTAGAGGATGAAAATTCAAAATTATGAGAACTATTATTACGACTATTTTATTGATTTTCACAGTTTTTGTAATGGCACAGAAGACTGACCTACAAAAAGAAAGAATAAAAGGGCATGTTATATCCATGACAGAAACATACTACAATTTCGCGTTTAAATTCGGAGAGTATATTAAGCAAGATACGAGCAAATATAGTCGAACATTTTACGATGAAAATGGTAATATCTATAGAAAAACAGCAAATAAAATAGAAAAAAGAACTTTCTACGACAAAACAACCAATAAAGAGGATATTATACATTATATCTATGACAAAAGTCTTAAACTCAATACTATTATTATCCTAAGAGACAAAACTATCTTGGATAAAGAAACCCATATAGAAGAAATAGTAAAAGACACCCTACAACAAACAGAATATATTTATGATGCAAATGGAAAACTTATTGAGACAAACACCTATGATTATGACTTTAAGGATTCAAGCAAAAAAACATTATCTCAGAAAGTGAAATACTCTTACTCATCTGCTGAAAACACTATTGAAACTTATAACGGGAATGGTGAATTGTCCGCAAAAAAAATAATTACTCAAAATGGTAAGAAACATACTGAAAATACAGGTGGAATACTCGTTGCAACAGAATACAATTCAATAGACCAACCTCTAAAATCAATATTATACTTAGGAGCAAGCAATGGTTCTGCTGCTTCACAAACGACCTATCAATATAATAAATATGGTGACATACTACAAAAGAATAGCGAAATTGGACTAACAATCAACTATAAGGATGAACACCATATCACCACTGAAACATACAAATATATATACGATTCGCATCAAAATTGGATTTGCCGGAAAACATACAATAAAAATGAAATGACAGGATGGGTAGAACGAACATATACATATGCGAATACATCTGACGAACTAATAGAAGCACGGTTACTAAATATAAAACAAGAACAAATGGAAGCACAACAAAAGTATAATGACTATCATAAAAAAATTGAGCATGCAAAGCAGATACAGAAAGAAAAAGATATCGCGCAACACTTGCAAGACTCCATCCGTCATGAAAAAGAAAAATTCTACGAACTAATAAAAACTGTACTTAAAAAGAACATTATGAGAATTTCAGCAGGAGGAGGATACAGACGCTATAAGACTTCAAACTGTATTCAAACTATTAAAAAAGTATTTGTAGAACAGCAAACCGTTACTTTCACATTAAAAGATAATACAGAATTGCCTCCCATCAAATTAGTTTCAAAAGAAGAAGTACCTACAGGTGAATTTATGGAACACTGTACTATTTCTTATTCTGCAGACAAAAACTTTATTTTATTACTTATAAACGGTAATGATTATCTGAATGAAGCCGGAGTTTTAATCCATCGCCTTCCCCACAATATGCATCAAGTTTACAACCTAAGCGATAAAGCAATATCCAGTTTGAAAAAAGAAAAGAATATAGATAAAATAAACAGAACAGCAACCAATGCGCTGAGGTTTATCAATAAATTGAGATAAAACTTAAACCATGATAAATAAATTATGTAACATGAAACACCTATCTTTATTAAAAAAAATATTTTTTACTGCTATTACTTGTATAAACATAATAGCATGCAGCAGCGATGATCATGAAATTGAGTCTGATATATTCGTTGAAACAAATGTGGAACGAATCCACGTGACACAGGCCGGAACTTTATCTAAGCTAATGAATGATTGTGAAAAAAACAAGATAGAAGACTTAACATTATCCGGCTATTTGAACGGGAGTGACATCTTGTATTTGAAAGAGGAATTAAGCAAAACATTGTTTAAATTAAATTTATCAGATGCGAAAATTGTAGAAGGTGGTGAACCGTATGCAATAGTAACAAAAAAATATTATACAGAAAACAATGAAGTTTCCGATTATTTTTTTTCTACTTATTCATACCCTAAATTACAAACCATCCATCTTCCTAAAGACTGCACACGTATAGGAAAGTATTCATTAGCTAGTCTTACTAATCTTTCTTTTGTAGAGCTACCTAATGCATTAGAAGAAATAGATAATGTAGCATTATATAACTGTTTAAGTCTGAAATCTGTAATTTTTCCTAGTTCTTTACTAAGTATTGGAGACTATTGTTTTCAAAATTGCCAAGAACTTGCCTCCATTCATTTCAATAATTCCTTGCAAAAAATAGGTATTCTTGCATTCCAAAATTGCAAATCACTTACAAATATAAACCTTCCCAACTCATTAAATTCAATAGGTCAGTTTGCTTTTGACGGATGCTCTAACTTATCAACAATAACAATATCTGAAGGTATCACCGAAATACAATATGGAACTTTTAGAAATTGTATCAATCTTTCATCAGTCAACTTACCCACCTCACTTAATGTGATATCTGTCTCAGCCTTTGAAGGATGCCTCAGTCTAGAAACTATAACTATTCCTCAGAATGTAAATAAAATAGAATCTAATATATTTAAAGATTGTAATAAGCTACAGGAAATTCACCTAAAAGGAACAACTCCTCCTGATATTTCATATTGGTCAAATGACTATATGAGTCATTGTACGCTATTTATACCAAAAGGTTCACTAGCTACCTATAAAAAGACAAACTATTGGTCATTGTTTCGTGACATCATTGAAGAATAAGAGTTGTTATTTTCTCAATCAATATAAACAAAGAACTATTTATTAACTATAAAACCATTAAAAGTATGAAATCAATGAAGAATTTATTTGTAACTGGATTAACCCTCGTAATTTGTGCCGGATTTACGGCTTGTGGTAATGATGATGATAAGCAAGAAGTAACATTGCCAACAATATTCGAAGGCAAAAGAATCACTCAATGCGAATTGACAACCAACGGTTATACAGAAAAAGATGTGTATAGCTACAATAGCGGAAGGCTTATCTCCTATAGTGAGTATGAGATTAGTAACAAAGAAACCTTTGAAGATAAATATACCATTGAATATGGTAATCAAGTAAGGATATCATGGCAAGACGGTAATGACAGTGAAGTATGTACATATTCTTTAAACGAAAACGGTTTTGCAACATCTGCAATATTAGTCACTAAAGAAGATGAAGATGTATGGAATACGCATTATACTTTCGAGTATGACACAAACGGTTATCTAATCAAAATCACAGAAAAAAGTGACGGAGAAGATGCGAAAATAATAGAAATAGAGCGAAATGACGGTGACGTACTATCATTCAGTTACGATGACAGTCAATATACATATACCTATACTTCAAATATAAACAAAGGCGGAATCCTTCCGATTGACAACGGCTGGCTTGATGTGGAAGCAGAACTTCACATTGCATATTACGCAGGAATCTTAGGAAAACCCACAAAACATCTGATTGCATCACAAAAAGAAAAATTCGGTTACAATAGCTATGAAGAAACCTATGAATATGTGTTAGATGCTGATGAGTATGTGAAAACCTGTACAATAAACAGCAAAGATAACGTTTCTTCTTATAATTATACTTTCAAATAAGTTTTCCCTTTTCTAAATATATAATGCAGTGATAGCTAAAAAGCACATCACTGCATTATTTCCTCAAAAACAAGTTAAAAGCTATTGTTTCCAACCACCGCCTAAAGCCTTATAAAGTTGCACAACAGTAATCAATTCGTCACGAATCGCATTACTCAAACCTATCTGTGCGTCAAAGTATCCACGTTGGGCATCCAGCACATCCAGATAATTGATGACACCGTTGATGTATTGAAGCTGCGCAAGATCCATATAGCTCTTCGCCGAACGTTCCAGATTGGCACGAAGCTCATACACTTCCTTTATCTTGTTGAAATTTACAATCGCATTACGTGCCTCCTTGAATGCTTGCAGTACGGACTTTTCATAGTTATGCACTTCGCCTTCATAAGCCGCTTTTTTCGCTTTCAGCGCCGCGCGGTTCTTTCCCCAACCGAAAATGGGAGTCAGCAAAGCACCTTCCATAACGGCGTAGGGAGATTTCAGCAGACTGGACAGAGAAGTACTTTCTGTACCGAAACCACCAGTCAGTGCCAGGCGCGGGAACATATTTGTATAAGCCACTCCAACTTTGGCATTAGCGGCAATCAGTTTCTGTTCCGCCTGACGGATATCGGGACGACGTTCCAGCAAAGTGGACGATAGTCCTACCGGTAGCGTTTGGGGAGAATTAAACTCCTGAAGCAAACGGGAACGGGCTATCTTGTTAGGATACTCCCCTGCAAGAAAAGCAATATCGTTTTCTTTCAAAGAGATTTTACGTTCCAAGTCCGGCACCAATGTTGCCGTACGCGCCAATTCCACTTGTGACTGACGGTAAGAAGTCTCCGAAGTCAATCCCCCTTCAAAACGGATGCGTGCCAGGCGGACTCCTTCTTCACGGGCTTTTAATGTTTGCTTTACAATGTCCAGTTCCGTATCCAAAGCTACCAGTTCATAATAAGCCTGCGCCACTTCGGCTACAATGGTCATACGGAGTGCCCGTTGCGCTTCTATGGATTGCAGATATTCGGCAATACTGGCGGAACGCGCCCAACGCAGATTTCCCCAAAGGTCGAGTTCCCACGAAACTAAAAACTGAGCTTCAAAGGTTTCCGACTTTTTAAACGCATCTCCCCCATGATTCTCCAATTCACGTTCTGCAGTCACTTTCCCTTTAATATCCGGTAGCAGTGCCGCAGTAGAGATTCGTTTCTGCGCAGCCATTTCCTGTACACGGGCAGCGGCAATCAGCATATCCTTATTATGCTCCAGTGCACGTTCTATCAAGTTCTGCAAGGTTGCATCTGTGTATATATCTTTCCAATCCTGGTCGCCGAAGCTGACAGAATCCTGATGTTGTGCCAAGCTATCGGGCAGATGAAGATCGGGACGGACATAGCTTTTTCCTACCTTGCAGGAAGTCAAGACTCCTGCAAGTAATAAGACGGCAATATATAGTTTCTTTCGTTTCATGATTTCTTATGTTTTAAGATTTTCGACTTTGTTTTATATACCATCACAAAGAAGAACGGCACGAGAATGATACCAAATACAATGGCGAATATCATTCCGAAGAATACACCAGTACCAATCGCCTGCCGGCTTGCCGAACCGGGACCACTTGCCAATACCATCGGAAGCATACCGAGAACGAATGCCAATGAGGTCATCAGAATCGGCCGGAAACGCAGTTTAGCTGCATAAATAGCCGACTGTACCAGATCTTCTCCTTTATCTACCTGGACTTTTGCGAATTCCACTATCAAGATGGCATTCTTGGCGGCAAGTCCCACCAACATGACCAGACCAATCTGGAAATATACATCATTCTCCAATCCGCAAATCCATACTCCCAGGTAAGCTCCCAAAGCAGCAACAGGCAAAGAAAGCAATACCGCAATGGGCACCGTCCAACTCTCATACTGAGCAGCAAGGAAAAGGAATACGAACAGGAATACCAATGCCATCACCATACCGGTCTGACCGCCCGCCTGTTTCTCCTGATAAGAGAGTCCGCTCCATTCCAAACCGATATTATCGGGAAGATGGTCACGGGCAATCTGCTCCATGATCTCCATCGCCTGCCCGGAACTGTATCCTTGCGCGGCGGCTCCACGGATAACAGCTGTAGTAAACATATTAAAACGTTTGATACTGCCCGGTCCTGTTGTATAGGATGCATTTCCTAAAGAAGTCAGCGGCACCATCGCTCCGTTGGACGCTTTCACAAAAAACAAGTTGATATTATCCTTATGCTCACGGTAAGGAGCCTCCGCCTGGATATATACCTTATAAATACGGTTGAACATATTAAAGTCGTTCACATACACCGAACCGGTATAGGCTTTCATTGTAGAAAACACGTCCGCCAAAGGTACACCCAGCATCTTCACTTTATCACGGTCTACATCAAAGTAAAGTTGCGGTATCTCCGATTGCAACGAAGAAGACAAACCTGTCAGTTCTTTGTGCTTGGAAGCATAATACATCAATGTGTCCGCCGCCTCTACCAGATTATCAAAAGTAGCCTCTCCACGGGCTTCCAATTGCATTTCAAAACCGCCCGAAGTACCCAATCCCGGTATCACCGGCGGAGTGGAGAGATAAACTTTACATTCCGGATATTCCTTGAGATGTTTTTCCACTGTATCCATTATCTTTTCGATGCTGGTATTCTTGCGTTCTTCCCAAGGTTTCAGGATAACTGTCAGTTCCGAACGCCCCTGACTGCTGCCCACACGCGGACTACTTCCTGTCACATTCTGTATATATTCGATATACGGATTCTTCTCCAAGTAAGCAATGGCACGGTCGGTCACGGCACGCGTACGTTCCAACGTAGCCCCCTCCGGCAATTCAAGTTCTACCTTAAAATATCCCTGGTCTTCTATAGGCAAGAAACTTGTAGGGATAATACGATGAATCAACAGGATAGCAATCAATACCATTCCGAAAGCACTCAATACCCGACGGGGATGCTTGATAGTACGGGTTACAGCAGCTACATACTTATTACTGCCAATACCCAGCCATTCATTGATTTTCCTGAAAACAATGTTTTTCTTCTTCCCGCTATCCGGCTTTAGAATCAGAGAGCACATGACAGGACTTAATGTCAAAGCTACCACCGTAGAGATAAGTACGGACACTACAATCGTCACCGTAAACTGACGGTATAACTGTCCCGTTATCCCACTCAAAAAGCTGACAGGTACAAAAACCGCCGCTAATACCAAAGAAGTGGCAATTAATGCACTAGCGAGTCCGTTCATCGCTTTCTTTGTCGCTTCATAAGGACCCAGCTTTTCCGTTTCCATGATATGCTCCACGCCTTCCACTACCACAATCGCGTCATCCACAACGATACCGATAGCTAGAATCAATCCGAGCAATGTCAATATATTGAGTGAGAAACCAAAAATCAACATGAATCCGAACGTACCAATCAGCGAAATAGGTACTGCCACTATGGGGATTAACGTGGCACGCCAACTCTGCAAGGATAGATAGACCACAAGCACCACCAGTACCAATGCCTCAAACAATGTTTTATATACTTCGTGAATGGATTCGGAAATATAAGTCGTCATATCGAACGGTATCTCATAACTCAACCCTTCGGGAAAATTCTTGCTGATTTCATTCATCGCATCTTTCACCCTGCCGGCAACTTCCATTGCATTGGCACCCGGCAACATATAAATACCAAGCACAGCAGCATTTTCGCCATTAATACCACTTTCCGTAGTATAAGAAGATGCCTCGAGTGATACACGCGCCACATCTTTCAACCGGATGATGGAACCGTTCGCATTGGCACGCACCACAATATCTTCAAACTGTCCGACTGTGGAAAGACGTCCCTGTGTCGTAATAGGAATCGTAATATCCAATCCCTGCACCGGTTGTTGTCCGAGCACACCTGCCGCCGATTCACGGTTCTGGTCTTTCAATGCATTCTGCAAATCCTGTACGGTCAGTCCGAAATTTGCCAGTTTATCGGGTTGTGCCCATATCTGCATCGCATAGTAGCGGCTACCGATATTCGAGACACGTCCTACTCCCGGAATACGGCGAATCACATCGAGCACATTGATTGTAGCAAAGTTACTCAAATAAATCTCATCGAACTTCGGGTCGGTAGACGTCAGACAGAGAGTCATCAACTGACTGGGAGCCTGCTTTTCTACTGAAATACCATTCTGAATGACTTCCGCCGGTAAACGGGATTCCGCCAGTTTCACACGGTTCTGAATCTCAACAGCCGCCAAATCCGGGTCGGCGGAAACATCGAACGTAACCGTTGCCGAAAAACCACCGGAATTAGAACTGTTGGATTCCATATAAAGCATCCCCGGCGTACCGTTAATTTCCTGCTCAATCGGAGTGGCTACCGCTTGTGACACGGTAAGCGCACTCGCACCGGGGTAAGATGCGCTGATCTTCACCACCGGGGGCGTGATCTGCGGATATTGATCCACCGGAAGCATTGTCAGACCGATAATGCCGACAATTACAATCACGATGGAGATTACAGCCGAAAAGACCGGCCTGTCTATAAAAAAAGTAACTTTCATCGTTTATTCTCCTTTCGCGTTATCCTTCGTTTCTGTGTCCGGCTGACTTACCCGCACCTTCATTCCCGGGGTTAGCTTATGGAAGCCTTCTATTATAACCATCTCTCCTTCAGCCACTCCTCGTTCCACTACGACATTGTTTCCTACTTCAGGCCCCAATTCGATAAAACGTTTTTCTGCCGTATTATCCTTACGCATCGTGTAAATATAAGCTCCACCCTTTTCGATGGTAACCGCCTTCATAGGAACGACGAGAGCACCTTCGCGAACATCCAGCAACAGTTTCACTTTTGTAAACTGTCCCGGCAATAAAACTTGTTTCGGATTAGGCATTTCTGCACGAACAGAAAAAGTACCTGTTTGAGGATCGACCTGCGGTTCGGCAAAGTCGACATACCCTTTATACGGATAAACAGTATTATCCGCCAATGTGATGGTAATATTCGGCTGCCAAGAACGGGTGGAATCCTGCTGTCCCAAGTTAATGTTTCTTTCCTTACTCTTCAGGTAATCGAGTGCTGTCATACTGAAGTCTACCAATACAGTATCACTTTTCACAATCGTAGCAAGCAACGACTTTCCACCGGGACCAACCAATGTACCCAAATCCACATTCCTCTCACTGATATGTCCGGACAAAGGTGAACGGACAATAGTATAGCCCAATTCAAGTTCCGCCTGTGCCAAGTCTGCTTCACTCATCGCTACGGTTGCTTCGGCACTCTCATAAGCTGCCTCCGCATTATCCAAGTCCAACTGGCTCGCAGCGTTCTGCTCAAACAGCGGACGGATACGTTTCAAGTCACGATCCGCCTTCAAAGCCTGCGCCTCGTCTTTCTTCAACTGAGCCCTTGCCTTATCCGCTTTGGCACGATACTGGTCCTGGTTAATCACAAACAAAACCTGGTTCTTATTTACATACGTACCTTCGGCAAAAAGCATATTCTCCAAATAGCCTTCCACACGGGCACGTACTTCGACGAACTGTTGGGCACGGATACGTCCCACATATTCCCCATATATTTCTACATCGTCTTTCACCACCGGTTCAACAATAACTGTCGGTATTTCCGGTGCAGCCTTCTGAGGTCGGGTCAGTATCCAGTACACGCCCAACACAACTACCGCACAGATAATAGCAGCAATGGTTCTCTTTCTCCTCAGTTTCAACTCATGTTTCGAAAAGAATAATCTCATATCGAATCTTATTATTAAATTTAACTTATGTTTGTTCTCTACTCCTTGTTTATGCAATTTGCATGCCAAAATTCCTTACACCTACTATTTACTGGCATTCAGCCTGTTATATTCTGCCATATCAGATGTGAAAATGTGGAATTTGCCGGATAAAGTGTAGAAATAATCCACATTTCCGACTTTTGGAACATTTTTTTTAATTCCCATTTCAACAACTAAACAAATTATGCCCTACATTTGTATTATATTAAAACAACAACACTAGACCGTGTCCTAATGAAAAAACAAATCTTTTCAACATTGGTTTTGTCAATCTGCATCTTATTTCCTTTTTCTTTGCATTCTCAGGAGCAACGAAAAAAGGTAGGAGTCGTTTTGAGCGGGGGTGGCGCCAAAGGAATGGCGCACATCAAAGCATTGAAAGTGATTGAAGAAGCCGGTATTCCTATTGACTACATAGCCGGAACCAGTATGGGGGCTATTGTGGGTGGTCTTTATGCCATCGGCTACACGCCGGAACAACTGGACAGTATGGTACGGAAACAGAACTGGACATTCCTGCTCAGTGACCGTGTCAAACGAAGTGCCATGTCACTGACTGATCGTGAACGCTCTGAAAAGTTCGTCATCTCCATACCTTTCACCAAAACTCCCAAGGATGCAGCTTCGGGGGGAATCATGAAAGGCCAGAATCTTGCGAATCTATTCTCGGACTTAACGATGGGATATCATGACTCTATCGACTTCAATAAACTTCCCATTCCCTTTGCTTGCGTAGCGGCTGATATCGTAAACGGAAATCAGATCGTATTCCGTGACGGAATACTTTCTACTGCCATGCGTGCCAGTATGGCTATCCCCGGTGCATTCACCCCGGTACGGCAAGACAGCATGGTATTGGTAGACGGCGGCATCGTCAACAACTACCCGGCAGATGTGGTAAAAGCAATGGGCGCTGATATTATTATCGGAGTGGATGTACAAAACGCCTTGAAAACAGCGGATAAGCTGAATAGTGTTCCCGATATTTTAGGACAGATTGTAGATATTACCTGCCAGTCGAATCATGAAAAGAATGTAGACCTCACAGATACCTATATTCGTGTAAACGTGGATGGTTATTCATCCGCCAGTTTCACACCTGCCGCCATCGACACGTTGATGAGAAGAGGTGAAGAAGCGGCAAGGGCACAATGGGGCTCTCTGCTCGCATTGAAAAAGAAGATAGGAATAGCGGATGATTATACACCCAAGCAACATGGGCCTTATTCCTCTCTATCCAATGTGCGTACCATCTACGTGACAGACATCTCGTTTTCCGGCGTAGAGGTGTACGACAAGAAATGGTTGATGAAGAAATGCAACCTGAAAGAGAACAGCAATATCTCGACCCAACAAATAGAACAAGCCTTGTACCAACTACGTGGCAGCCAATCCTATTCCGGTGCCAGTTATACATTGACAGAGACGCCTGAAGGATACCGGCTCAACTTCCTGTTGCAAGAGAAATATGAAAGAAGAATCAATCTCGGTATCCGTTTTGATTCGGAAGAAATCGCATCCCTGCTGCTCAACGCAACAGCAGACCTCAAAACCCGTATCCCGTCCCGCCTGTCCCTTACCGGACGATTGGGAAAACGGTATGCCGCCCGTGTAGACTATACGCTCGAACCGATGCAACAACGCAACTTCAACTTCTCATATATGTTCCAATACAATGATATCAACATCTATGAAGAGGGTGACCGTGCCTACAATACAACCTACAAATACCACTTGGCAGAATTTGGTTTCTCCGACGTGTGGTACAAGAACTTCCGTTTCGGGCTCGGACTCCGTTTCGAATATTATAAATACAAAGATTTCCTGTTCAAGAAGCCGGAACTTACGAACCTGCAAGTAGAATCGGAGCATTTTCTAAGTTATTTTGCGCAGGTACAATATAATACATACGACAAAGGACATTTCCCTGCCAAAGGAAGTGATTTCAAAGCCGCTTATTCACTCTATACGGATAATATGGCGCAATACAATGAACACGCTCCGTTTTCCGCTTTGAGTGCATCATGGGCGAGTGTCATTCCCGTCACCCGCCGTTTTTCCGTCATCCCTTCCATTTATGGACGTATCCTGATTGGAAAAGGATTTCCATATCCTTTGCAAAACGCAATTGGTGGCGAAGTCCCCGGTTTCTATATTCCACAGCAATTGCCATTTGCGGGAGTCAATAATCTGGAGTTGATGGACAACACTCTCATGATTGCGTCCGTAAAGTTCAGACAGCGTATGGGATCTATTCATTACCTCACTCTGACAGGAAACTATGGACTAACGGAAAGTAATTTCTTTGAGATTTTGAAGGGTAAACAGCTATTCGGCATCAGCGCAGGCTATGGAATGGACAGCATCTTCGGCCCGTTGGAAATTTCATTGGGATACTCCAATCAGACGGATAAGGGAAGTTGCTTTGTGAATTTGGGGTATTATTTCTAATCGTTCATACGATTATCAGCCAACTTAAATACTACATAATGAAAAAAATATCTATCATACTATCATTCATTTTTATATTATGCTAATTGTCAGGATGATAAGTATGATAGATAACTTTCCAAACAGGTATCTATCATACTTTTGCCGTAAAAAACGGGTATCTATCATATCCATACTGCATCCGCTTTAGTGTAGTATCAGGGGAAAACACCCATATGAAGCCACAAGAATATCCATTTTATAGGATGATAACCTGTATTTGGCAACTTAATAATCCATTGGAAACGATTATCTTTTTATAGCCCGCGTATGCAGGCTGTACAGCCCGCAGTTGTAAACCGTACAGCCCACATATGCAGGCTGTTCGTCACACAGATGTGGGCTATAAACTTATCACCGTTAAAGTGGAGTTATTGAGCCATTCAGGTCGGATTTATATGGATTCATTGCAACAAAAACAAGCCATCTTGAGCCTATCCGACCTTTATTCGGCTATTTTATTGATGAGAGATACCCTGTTTTTGGTGGTATAAACATGATAGATGTAAGTTTACATTCAAATCCGTACGGAAACGAACTTTTCGGGTATAGCCTGCCAAGAGTAATAAAAGATAAAGAATTGCAGATTTAAGATGGTACAAAGCAACTATTTGTGTATATTTGCATTATCCATTGAGTAAAATAAATCAATGTATTGAGTAAAAGTACTCATTGCATTGAGTAAATAATAGAAATCATGTATAAAAGAGCTCAATATCAAACTATTACAGAAAGGCTAAAAGAACCTCGACATTTTCTGCAAGTTGTATTAGGACCTCGTCAGGTTGGAAAGACTACAGTCATCAAACAAGTTGTCAAGGATCTGAATCTACCGTATCAAATCTATTCGGCAGATAACATTCCCGCCACACAGACATCTTGGATTTCAGATTGTTGGAATACAGCAAGAGTACAGATGCGGGTAGAAAATTCACCTGAATTTATTCTAATAATCGATGAAATCCAAAAAATAAAAAACTGGAGCGAAGTAGTTAAAAAAGAATGGGATGCGGATACATTCAATGATGTCAATATGAAAGTGGTTCTCCTCGGCTCTTCACGTGTGTTGTTGGAAAAAGGATTATCAGACTCAATGATGGGACGCTTTGAAGAGATAAGGATGACACACTGGTCGTATCCGGAAATGCGGGATGCATTTGACATGAGTTTGGAACAATACCTCTATTTTGGCGGATACCCGGGAGCTGCTTTTTTAATAAAAGACGAAGAACGCTGGGGACAATATATCAATGGAGCAATCATAGATGCCACTATCAATAAAGATATTTTATACAACTCTCCTATTAGCAAACCGGCGTTATTACGGCAAACGTTCGAATTAGGAACTTCTTATTCCGGTGAAATCGTATCCTTGACCAAAATGGTAGGCTCATTACAAGATGCCGGAAATACAACAACACTGGCAGGGTATTTAAACTTGCTTGGAGATAGCGGCTTACTGACCGGCTTACAAAAGTTTGCAATGGACAAATCACGTCAAAGAGCAAGCGCTCCAAAATTTCAGGTATTCAACAATGCCTTAAAAGCCGTATACAATGATTTAACTTTTAAAGAGGCTATTCTTAACAGAAAAGAATGGGGACGTATTTTTGAATCTGCGATTGGCGCACATATTGTTTCTAATGCATTTACCGGCAATTATGAAGTATTTTACTGGAGAGAAAAAGATAAAGAAGTAGACTATATATTGAAAAAGAAAAATCGAATTGTAGCTATAGAAGTAAAAAGCAATAGTGAAAAATATAATGCAGGACTGGAAGAAGTACGCAAAATGTATCACCCGTATGCTACTTTCGTAGTCGGAGAAGGGGGAATGAAAACCGAACAATTCTTAAGTATCAATCCGGCGAGGTTATTTGAGTGAATTAGTGATACAGTAAGAAGATGCAGGCTTGAATCATGTTTTTTTGGTCATTTATTCGTCTGAATCAAAGAAAGTGCCTATCTTTACCGCAAGTATTTTTATTATTCACCATTAAATGTAGAAATTATGGCAAGTAGAAGAGAACTCAAAAAGAACGTAAACTATATCGCAGGAGAATTATTCACCGAGTGTTTAATCAATACCATGTTTATCCCTGGAACTGACAAAGCTAAAGCTGATGAGCTAATGGCTGAAGTGCTGAAGATGCAGGATGAATTTGTAACACGCATCAGCCATACCGAACCGGGTAATGTGAAAGGTTTTTATAAGAAATTCCGCGCAGACTTTAATGCAAAGGTTAACGAAATTATTGAAGCTATCGGAAAATTGAACTAAAGAGCAGAATGAAGAAAGCAATTTATAGCTTTATCTATTACCGTCTGTTAGGGTGGAAGACAAACGTTACGGTACCTAATTATGATAAATGCGTGGTATGTGCCGCTCCACACACAACGAACTTTGACTTATTTATTGGAAAACTATTTTATGGCGCTTTAGGCCGTAAGACAAGTTTCATGATGAAAAAAGAATGGTTTTTCTTTCCGTTGGGACTGTTTTTCAAAGCAGTGGGCGGAATTCCCGTAGATCGTAGCCGGAAGACTTCTCTAGTAGACCAGATGGTTCGCCATTTTGCCGAGTGCAAAAAGTTCCACCTGGCTATCACTCCCGAAGGAACCCGCAAAGCGAATCCAAATTGGAAGAAAGGTTTTTATTTTATCGCCCAGAAAGCTCAGGTGCCTATTGTCTTAATCGGGATTGATTATAGCAAGAAGACGATTTCGGCAACGAAAGCTATCATGCCATCGGGAGATATCAGTAAGGACATGAGAGAAATCAAACTTTATTTCAAGGATTTCAAAGGAAAACATCCTGAGAATTTTGCTCTAGGCGAACTTTAAACATTAAGTATAGAGGTATTCAATTATGGAGCTTATCCGTATTTCCATAGTACAGACCGATATCGTTTGGGAAAATAAACAAGAAAATCTCCGTTTGCTCCACGAAAAGCTGCAAAGCCTTCGTGGAACAACGGAGATTGTTGTTTTACCGGAGATGTTTTCTACCGGATTCAGTATGCAGAGTAAAATACTGGCAGAATCGAACTCGGGTGAGACTATCACCCTTCTCAAACAATGGGCTTCGCAATTCCAACTGGCTATCTGCGGAAGTTATATAGCAACAGATAACGGGCAGTTTTATAACCGCGCCTTTTTCCTGACTCCTGAAGGAGAAGAGTTCTATTATGACAAACGGCATCTGTTCCGTATGGGACGGGAAGCCGAACACTTTTCAGCCGGTGACAAACGCCTCATCATCCCCTATCGCGGGTGGAATATTTGTCTGCTTGTCTGCTATGATCTTCGTTTCCCGGTATGGAGCCGGAATGTCAACAACGAATATGACCTATTAATATATGTAGCAAACTGGCCTGTTTCCCGCCGACTCGTGTGGGATACCCTGCTTCGTGCCCGTGCGCTCGAGAACCAATGCTATGTATGCGGTGTAAACAGGATAGGAACGGATGGATACCATTTGGAATATAACGGTGGAAGCAAAGTTTACCCGGCTTTTGGTGAAGAGGTTGCTTCCCTGCCCGACGGACAGGAAGGAATAGCTACGGCAGCACTCAATCTGACTTCTCTCAATCAATTCAGAGAAAAGTTTCCGGTATGGAAAGATGCCGACGAATTTCATCTGTCGGATACGCAACAAAACAAATGTTAAAAACAGATTAAAACGACAACAATACCTAGAACTTGGTAGTTACTAATATAGACTTCTTTTGTATCTTTGTCGTGTAAATACAGTCGTAAGGACGCTAATCTTACATAACTTAATTAACAACTTTATGAAAACAAATCTTAGTTCTCAAATCAGTCTCCACCGGGTCTCCCCCAGATACTACAGACCGGAGAATGCTTTTGAAAAATCAGTCTTGACAAGACTCGAAAAAATTCCCACTGACATTTATGAGTCTGTGGAAGAAGGCGCTAACTACATTGCTCGCGAAATAGCACAGACCATCCGCGAAAAACAAAAGGCAGGACGCTTCTGCGTATTGGCACTTCCTGGTGGTGATTCACCCAGACACGTATATACGGAACTTATCCGCATGCATAAGGAAGAAGGGCTTAGCTTCCGTAACGTGATCGTATTTAATATGTATGAATATTATCCGTTGTCTCCCGATGCAGTCAACAGTAACTTCAATGCTTTGAAGAGTATGTTGTTGGATCATATCGACATCGACAAGCAGAATATATTCACTCCCGACGGAAGCATTGCCAAAGATACAATCTTTGAATATTGCCGTTTGTACGAGCAACGCATCGAAAGCTTCGGCGGTATTGATATTGCCTTGCTGGGTATCGGTCGTGTAGGTAACATCGCATTCAACGAACCGGGTTCCCGCCTGAATTCTACCACGCGTCTGATTTTGTTGGATAATGCATCACGCAATGAAGCAGCCAAGATTTTTGGAACGATGGACAATACTCCGATCAGTTCTATCACGATGGGTGTAGCTACCATTCTCGGTGCAAAGAAGGTTTATCTGCTTGCATGGGGTGAAAACAAGGCAGCCATGATTAAAGAATGTGTGGAAGGCGCAATCACCGATACGATTCCGGCATCTTATCTGCAAACTCACAACAACGCGCATGTAGCTCTCGACCTTTCGGCAGCCATGAACCTGACACGTATCCAACGTCCGTGGCTGGTGACTTCCTGCGAATGGAACGACAAGCTGATCCGTAGCGCCATCGTCTGGTTATGCCAGTTGACAGGCAAGCCTATCTTGAAGTTGACAAATAAAGACTATAACGAAAACGGTTTGAGTGAACTGCTGGCACTTTATGGTTCTGCATACAATGTAAATATCAAGATTTTCAATGACTTGCAGCACACTATCACGGGATGGCCGGGCGGCAAGCCGAATGCTGACGATACTTATCGTCCTGAACGTGCCAAACCTTTCCCGAAACGTGTGATTATCTTCTCTCCGCACCCGGATGATGACGTTATCTCCATGGGTGGAACACTCCGCCGCCTGGTAGAGCAAAAACACGAAGTACATGTAGCTTACGAGACTTCCGGTAATATCGCCGTAGGTGATGAAGAAGTGGTTCGTTTCATGCACTTCATCAACGGTTTCAATCAGATTTTCAATAATAGCGAGGATCAGATCATCAATGAGAAATATACGGAAATACGTAACTTCCTGAAAAATAAGAAAGACGGTGATATGGACAGCCGTGACATTCTGACTATCAAAGGTCTGATTCGTCGTGGTGAAGCCCGCACTGCTTCTTCTTATAATAATATTCCGTTGGATCGCGTGCACTTCCTTGACCTGCCATTCTACGAAACAGGTAAGATTCAGAAAAATCCTATCAGCGAAGCAGACGTGGAAATCGTACGTAACCTGCTCCGTGAAGTGAAGCCTCATCAGATATTCGTAGCCGGTGACCTGGCTGACCCGCATGGTACACACCGTGTATGTACGGATGCCGTATTCGCTGCTATCGACCTTGAAAAAGAAGAAGGCGCCAAATGGCTGAAGGATTGCCGTATCTGGATGTATCGTGGCGCGTGGGCTGAATGGGAAATTGAAAACATCGAAATGGCAGTGCCTATCAGCCCGGAAGAACTTCGTGCAAAACGCAACTCTATCCTGAAACATCAGTCTCAGATGGAAAGCGCCCCGTTCCTGGGTAACGACGAACGTTTGTTCTGGCAACGCAGTGAAGACCGCAACCATGCTACTGCTGTCTTGTACGACCAGTTAGGACTGGCTTCATACGAAGCAATGGAAGCATTCGTAGAGTACATTCCGCTATAAGAGAAAACATTCTTAATTAAGAGAATATAAAACAATGAAAGAAGAGTGGGAAGTTTGGATACTTCTCACTCTTTTTTGTTTATTTTTGCGGGCAATCTGTGATAAATGACCTAAAAGAATTGAATAATGAAAAAAATAATAGTGTTTTTTCTATGCCTTACACTCAGCGTAAATTTCCTTTTTGCGCAGGATATTGAAAGGAATGTAAAAGAACGGTTAACGGATTATTTCGGCAAATATACCGCAGCAGCTAAAATCAGCACTCCCAAACTGAATAGTATCGACATCAATTATGACCGTAAAACGATTGCTGTCTATGCTTCGGAGAGTTTCGCCTATCAACCTTTCCGACCGGAAACCGTAGAAACGATTTATAACCAAGTGAAAGAATTGCTCCCGGGCCCCGTCCATTATTACCAATTGACGATTTATGCGGATGGAAAGCCTATCGAGGAACTGGTTCCTAATTTCTACCGGAACAAGAAAAAGGATAAGGAACGAATGTCCCTGAACGTTGATTACAAAGGAGCTCCCTGGGTGAAAAACATCTCACGGCCTAATGACATTTCACGCGGATTACAAGACCGTCACATCGCAATCTGGCAAAGCCATGGCAACTATTTCAAGAATGACAAGAACGAATGGGGATGGCAACGTCCCCGCCTGTTCTGCACTACAGAAGACTTGTTTACTCAATCTTTCGTTCTGCCCTATGTGATTCCCATGCTGGAGAATGCAGGCGCTATCGTTTATACTCCCCGCGAACGGGACACACAAAAGAATGAAATCATAGTGGACAATGATACGCCCAACGCTTCCCTTTATCTGGAAGTAGGAAGCAAAAAAGCGAAGTGGGCAATGGCTCCTGTAAAAGGATTCGCCCAAAAGAAAAAGATTTATAGGGATGGGGAAAATCCGTTCAGCGACGGTACTTGCCGTTTCATCCTTACCGAAAGAAAGAAAAAGAAGAATAAGGATCAGGCATTTGCTGAATGGGTACCTACCCTGCCGGCAACAGGTGAATATGCCGTTTATGTTTCTTATCAGACATTGCCTAATAGTGTAAGTGACGCCAAGTATCTCGTTTTTCATAATGGCGGAGTTACTGAATTTAAGGTAAATCAAAAAATAGGTGGTGGTACATGGGTATATCTTGGTACTTTTGAATTTGATAAGGGAAATAATGACTATGGAATGGTCATACTAAGTAATGAGAGCAGTGAGCACGGCGTAGTATGTGCCGATGCGGTACGTTTCGGCGGGGGAATGGGAAATATCTCCCGGGGTGGAAAAATCAGCGGACTGCCGCGTTACCTGGAAGGAGCACGTTACTCTGCCCAATGGGCAGGAATGCCATACGATGTATATGCCGGACGCAAAGGTGATAATGATTATGCGGATGATATTAATACACGTTCCAACACTATCAATTACTTATCCGGAGGTTCTGTTTATAATCCGGATCAACCGGGGTTGCGTGTACCGTTGGAAATGACAATGGCATTGCACAGCGATGCAGGATGCAGTAAAACGGATGAACTGATCGGCTCACTCGGCATTTATACCACCGATTTCAATAATGGCAAACTAAATACAGGTACAGACCGGTATGCATCGCGTGACTTGGCAGACATTCTGCTGTCACAGATTCAGAAAGATATTCATTCGAGTTATAACCTGCCTTGGACACGCCGGAGTATGTGGAACCGGAATTATAGCGAGACGAGACTTCCCGCCACTCCTTCTACGATTATCGAATTGCTTTCTCATCAGAACTTTGCAGATATGCAGTTAGGGCATGACCCGAATTTCAAGTTTACCGTAGGACGTGCCATCTATAAAGGTATCTTGCAGTTTGTCACCAGTCAGCATAATAAAGAATATGTGGTACAACCACTGCCTGTGAGCAATTTCGCCATTCGTTTTGGTAAAAAGAAGAATACATTGGAACTTTCATGGAAAGGGGAAGATGATCCGCAAGAACCTACTGCCCGTCCACGGGAATACATTGTATATACACGCATTGGTTATGGCGGCTTTGATAATGGAACATTAGTCAGCAAGCCCTCATACACCGTCAAGATAGAACCGGGACTTGTCTATTCATTTAAAGTAACTGCCGTAAACAGGGGTGGAGAAAGTTTCCCTTCCGAAATTCTTTCTGCATATAAGGCGAAACGGGAACGGGAAAAGGTATTAATCATCAATGGATTTGACAGAATCAGCGGCCCGGCTGTTATTAATACTTTTGATAAGGCGGGATTCGATCTGGAACAAGATCCCGGAGTTCCGTATCTGTCAAATATCTCATTCAGCGGGGCACAGGTAGGATTCGACCGCTCGCAGGCAGGTAAAGAAGGAAAAGGTAGCCTAGGACATAGCGGAAGCGAATTAGAGGGAATGAAAATTGCGGGAAATACGTTTGACTATCCTTTTATTCATGGAAAGGCTATTCAGGCAGCCGGAAAATATAGTTTCGTGTCATGCAGTGATGAAGTGGTAGAAAACGGACTGGTATCACTGGAAGACTATCCGATTGTGGATTATATCCTGGGACTCGAGAAGGAAGATCCTGTAAACAAAGCATATTATAAGACATTTTCTTCGGCCATGCAACGGATTATCACCAGTTATTGCCAGTCGGGCGGCAACTTATTCGTCAGCGGAGCATATGTAGGAAGCGATATGAGCGGCACACAAGGAAATCGGGAGTTTACGGAGAAGATATTGAAATACGGTTATCAGAGCAGTCTGACGGATAAGACTTCGAACCGGATCAATGGACTGGGACGCACGATTACTATTCCACGTGTCCCCAATGAAGATAGCTACGCTGTCCCCGCACCGGATTGCATCGTCCCAGTAGATACTGCTTTTCCGGTATTCACGTATGCTCCCGACAACCAGAGTGCAGGTATCGCTTATAAAGGGAACTACCGCACTTTCGTATTGGGCTTTCCTTTTGAAAGTATCCAGTCGGAAGCTGACCGGGCAACGATTATGGCAGGCATACTGGAATTCTTTATTCAGAAATAAAAAATATCCATTTTTTTAATCTGTTTCTCATTTTAAATTCTATCTTTGCTACTGTAATAACCCTTAAAACTAAAAAACAATGTATACTATACAAGCAAATCCCAGCGGTACACGCAGCATAGAAGTATCTAACGAAAACTTGAGAACAATTGAAAAATATGCACTGTTCCGCCACCTTATTGACAGCACCGGTATTGTGGATGAAAGCGTACTGGACAAGCTAAAACTGAACATCCGTTCTCTTATCGCCAGTCAGGAAGAAGACAGCAAAGACTTGCTGGATCTCTGCATCGACGTGATTTATCACAATAATATGAAGGCATTCGGCTTGCAACAGCTTATCAAGCTCTATCTCACTTGGCTATCCAGTCCGGAAACGGAAGAAGAGGAATAACGATGATTACGGTAGATACTCGCGGAACAACAGCTTACAGTCCGCTGATTCCTGCAATAAAAGCCATGTGTGGTGCTTCTCCCGGTGAAATGATAGGGATTATCATGAACCATGCCGACGCATTTCAGGATTTGAAAGAATTTCTTTCTGAGCAAGGTATCGGTTTTCGCGAAATCTACGACGGGGAACAGATGACATTAGAGTTCACAATCAATGAGAAGTTTTGAAAAAATATCCCAATGATTGAAGTTAAACATCCCAATGAATAAAAAAATCATTGGGATGTTTTTTATTATCCGTATCTTTGCGGCATGAAAGAATATCGTTTGACTGATTGGTTACCCACTACTAAGAAAGAAGTAGAACTTCGCGGATGGAATGAATTGGATGTCATTCTCTTCAGCGCGGACGCTTATGTAGATCATCCTTCTTTTGGCGCTGCTGTTATAGGGCGTATTCTCGAAGCGGAAGGTTTGAAAATAGCCATCGTACCTCAACCTAACTGGCGTGATGACTTGCGTGATTTCAAGAAACTGGGACGTCCCCGTCTGTTTTTCGGTATCTCCGGCGGATGTATGGACTCCATGGTAAACAAATATACAGCCAACAAACGACTGCGTAGTGAGGATGCTTATACCCCGGACGGTCGCCCGGATATGCGTCCGGACTACCCTTCTACCGTTTACAGTCAAATTCTGAAAAAGCTTTATCCCGATGTTCCCGTTATCTTAGGCGGCATTGAAGCTAGCATGAGGCGGTTAAGCCATTATGACTATTGGCAGGACAAGGTACAAAAAAGCATTTTATGTGACAGCGGCGCGGACTTACTCATTTATGGAATGGGTGAAAAGCCGATTGTAGAGTTAACCCGGAAAATGAAAAGTTTACTTCTAACAGAAGAAGCTTCATTAACCGCCAACGACTTTAAAAAGATTATTGGAACAATCCCTCAGACAGCCTATCTTTGCCGCGAGACAGAGTGGACTTCCGATGCGGAAGATATCCAACTTTATTCACATGAAGAATGTTTGGCGGATAAGAAGAAACAAGCGGGCAATTTCCGGCATATTGAAGAAGAGTCCAATAAATACGCGGCTGCACGTATCACGCAGGCTGTGGGAAACAAGATCATCGTAGTCAATCCCCCTTACCCACCGATGAACCAGGAAGACCTGGACCATTCTTTCGATTTGCCATATACCCGCCTACCGCATCCTAAATATAAGGGAAAGCGGATTCCGGCTTATGATATGATTAAGTTTTCCATTAATATCCATCGGGGATGCTTCGGTGGCTGTGCTTTCTGTACTATTTCCGCACATCAGGGAAAGTTCATCGTCAGCCGTAGCAAAGAGTCTATTCTGAAAGAAGTAAAAGAGGTTATCCAGTTACCGGACTTCAAAGGATATTTAAGTGACCTGGGTGGCCCTTCGGCTAATATGTATCAGATGAAAGGGAAAGATGAATCTATTTGCAAGAAATGCAAACGCCCGTCATGTATTCATCCGAAAGTTTGTCCGAATCTAAACTCCGATCATCGCCCGTTACTGGATATTTATCATGCGGTAGATGCTTTGCCCGGCATTAAGAAATCCTTTATCGGCAGTGGAGTACGCTATGATTTGTTACTTCATCAAAGTAAAGACCCTGAAACGAATCGCAGTACTGCTGAATATACTCGCGAACTGATTATCAATCACGTTAGTGGGCGTCTGAAAGTGGCTCCCGAACATACCAGTGACCGTGTATTATCCATTATGCGCAAACCATCTTTCGAACAGTTTACAACATTCAAGAAAATATTCGACCGTATTAACAGAGAGGAAAATCTGCGTCAGCAACTGATTCCTTACTTCATTTCTTCGCATCCGGGTTGTAAGGAAGAAGATATGGCGGAACTTGCCGTTATCACCAAGCAACTAGACTTTCATTTGGAACAAGTGCAGGACTTCACTCCTACTCCGATGACAGTAGCTACCGAAGCATGGTATACCGGTTTTCATCCATACACGTTAGAACCGATATTCAGTGCTAAAACCCAACGGGAGAAACTTTCTCAACGTCAGTTTTTCTTTTGGTATAAACCGGAAGAACGGAAGAACATCATTAATGAGTTGAGACGGATTGGACGTTCTGACTTAATAGATAAATTATATGGAAAAGGGAAAGAAGTAGTACAAAACAAAATCAGAGGTAAAAGATAAATAGCCAGAACCGCCTGTCTATTCCTCTTTTACCGGCAATGCCACAATCTCCTGCAACACACTGACTGCTGTCTCTACATTCGATACATCCTTAATCAGCATACTCCGTTTTCCATTTTGCTCGCGAAGATCACATCGGCGTGTATATTTCATCATATAGTCTATCACCTTACCGAATGCCTGGCTCTGATAGAACGGACTATCCGGGTTGGACACAAAGAACAGGATCATGCGTCCGCCTTTCAGGAATATTTTTTCCGCTCCCAAACGTGCAGCCAAGCGACGGAGAGGAACGATACGCAGTAACTCTTGTGTTTCCGGTGGAACAGGGCCGAAACGGTCTTCCAGTCGGGAACGGAAGGCATCTACCTCCTTGTCTAATGTCAGACCATCCAGTTCGCGATAGAGTAACATGCGTTCGCTGCTACCGGTTACATAATTGGCAGGCAACAAAAGTTCGAGATCGCTTTCCACCTGACATTCATCAACAAATCCTTCACCACTAATCTGTCCTTCGCTTTTGATTTCATCTGCATACAAATCTGCAAACTCGTCGTTCTTCAGTTCATGGACAGCTTCGGAAAGAATCTTCTGATACGTTTCATATCCCAAATCCGCAACAAATCCACTTTGCTCCGCACCGAGTAAATTTCCGGCTCCACGAATATCCAAATCCTGCATGGCAATATGGATTCCGCTTCCAAGGTCACTAAAGTTCTCGATTGCCTGAAGTCGTCGTTTTCCTTCTGCGGTAAGGCTACTCAATGGCGGAGCCAACAGATAGCAGAAGGCTTTCTTATTGCTACGCCCCACTCGTCCACGCATTTGGTGAAGGTCGCTCAATCCAAAATTCTGGGCTTGATTGATAATGATCGTATTGGCATTCGGAATATCAATACCACTTTCAATGATAGTTGTCGCCAGAAGTACATCATAATCATAGTTGACAAAGTCTAAAATGATTTTCTCCAGTTGCGACGGTTCCATCTGCCCATGTCCGATTGCTACACGGCAATCCGGGATATGACGTTCGATCATCGCTTTTAATTCCGGCAGATTGGCGATTCTGTTATTGACAAAGAAAACCTGACCGTTACGGCTCATTTCAAAATTAATCGCATCCGTGATTACTTCTTCATTGAAGGTGTGTACTTCGGTCTGAATCGGATAACGGTTGGGCGGCGGAGTAGAAATAACACTCAGGTCACGCGCACCCATCAATGAGAATTGAAGTGTACGGGGAATCGGGGTAGCGGTCATTGTCAACGTATCTACATTCACTTTTAGTTGACGCAGCTTCTCCTTTACAGAAACTCCGAATTTCTGTTCCTCGTCAACAATCAGCAGTCCCAGGTCCTTAAACTGGACATCTTTTCCCAAGATACGATGCGTACCTATAAGGATACCGATTTCCCCGTCTTTCAATCCTTTCAGAACCGCTTTGGATTGTGCGGCCGTACGTGCGCGACTTAGATAATCTACCCGGCAAGGCAATCCTTTGAGACGTTCGCGGAATGTCTGGAAATGCTGGTAGGCAAGGACTGTTGTCGGCACCAGGACAGCTACCTGTTTATTATCGGCTACCGCTTTGAAGGCGGCACGGATAGCAACCTCTGTTTTACCGAAACCTACGTCTCCACAAACCAAACGGTCCATCGGACGGTCACTTTCCATATCCGCCTTGACCTCGACAGTCGCCTTACTCTGATCCGGTGTGTCTTCATAAATAAAAGATGCTTCCAACTCACGTTGTAAGAAGCTGTCGGGACTATAGGAAAATCCTTTTTCCTGCCGACGTTGCGAATACAGCTTAATCAAATCACGGGCAATATCCTTTATCTTGCTCTTTGTGCGTTCTTTCAGCTTCTCCCATGCACCCGTGCCCAATTTATTCAATCGCGGAGCTTCGCCTTCCTTGCCTTTATATTTAGAAACCTTATGCAGGGAATGAATAGAAACAAATACCACATCTTCATTCTGAAAGACCAGCTTCAGAACTTCCTGCGTAGTATCTCCATTCGGAATACGTACCAAACCTGAGAAACGTCCGATACCATGATCCGTATGAACGACATAATCGCCTGGAGTGAACTGGTTCAATTCTTTCAAAGAAAGAGCCACTTTTCCCGAACGTGCTTTATCACTCTTCAGATTATATTTATGGAAACGGTCGAACAACTGATGGTCTGTAAAGATACAGAGCCGTAAAGTGTTATCTACAAATCCTTCGTGAATGGTACGTTCAACAGCGGTGAATTGTATCTTGTCACCGCGATCCTCAAAAATAACCCTGATACGATCCGTCTGTTTCATACTGTCGCTACAGATGTAAAGCGAATATCCTTTCTCCAGATAATCTTTGAAAGAACCTGCTACCAAATCGAAATTCTTATGAAAGATAGGTTGGGCGGAAGTGCTGAAAGTGATACTGGCATTCGGCGTACCGGTCGGCTTGTTGCCAAATTCCAATCGGCGGAAATCAAGTGCACGTACCGTAAATTCACTACCGTCTATCAACTTTCCTTCCAATGTAATCCCCCCGTTCTCTTCGGCTTCCTGAACAGCTATCGCCTGCGGCGTCAACGCATCATCATGCACCACCTGTATCCGTTCACGCAACCAAAGGAAATCACGCATTGCCAAAGTCGTGTCTTCCGGGATAAAATCAAGGAAAGAAGTAGTCACATCACCTGTCACAGCCAAATCGGGTACAATAGACACCCCGTTTTTCTTTTCACGGGATAACTGGGTTTCCACTTCAAAGGTACGGACGCTCTCTACTTCATCGCCAAAGAAGTCGATACGATAAGGATATTCCGAAGCAAAAGAGAAGACGTCGATAATGCTGCCGCGAACGGCATATTGTCCCGGTTCATATACATAATCTACGTATTCAAAGCCATAACTATGCAAAACATCCGTTATAAATGTGGTATCCACTTTCTCGCCGACGTTCAGTTTCAACGTTTTGCTACTCAGTTCCTTGCGAGATACGACTTTCTCAGCCAACGCATCCGGATAAGTTACGATACACAATCCCTTCTCCCCTTTCTGCAGGCGGCTAAGTACTTCCGTACGAAGAATCTCATTCGCTGCGTCTTTCTGCCCATATTTGATGGAACGACGAAAGGAAGAGGGAAAGAAAAGTACCGTCTCCGCACCTAATATCTGCGTCAGGTCGTGATAGAAATATCCGGCTTCTTCAAGATCACCTAAAATAAACACAAACGGGCAACCACCCTCTTGCACCAATACAGAAGAAAAAAGGGAAGCAGCAGATGCACACAGTCCACCACAAAAGATAGTTTGAACAGAAGTGTCCTTCAACAAGCGCTTCATAACTGCCGTATTGGGGTGGGCAGCATATTGTTGTTGCAACTCAGTTATTGTCATACCTATTAAGAATTTCACCGCAAAAGTACAAAAAATAATGGGAGTATATACTCAAAGGTTGGAAGTATTATAAAGGGAGATTCCCAATGAAATATAGCACACGTTAAATTTTCCTTAGTTCATCTATAACTAAAGGAAAAGAGCTACTTTTGTTTCTAAATTTTATAGTATCTATATGCAAACATCGGATAGCATCGTAATTATCCCCACCTATAATGAACGGGAGAACATAGAAAATATCATCCGTGCCGTTTTCGGACTTCCCAAAGTATTCCATATTCTGGTAATAGAAGACGGTTCCCCGGACGGAACGGCAAATATAGTCAAAACCTTGCAACAAGAATTTCCCGAACGTCTTTTCATGATTGAACGTAAAGGGAAACTGGGACTGGGAACCGCCTATATCACCGGTTTCAAATGGGCACTGGAGCATACCTACAAATATATCTTCGAAATGGATGCCGACTTCAGCCATAACCCGAACGACCTTCCCCGTCTGTATCAGGCTTGCTCGGAACAAGACGGAGATGTGTCTATCGGCTCCCGTTATGTCAGCGGAGTGAACGTAGTGAACTGGCCGATGGGACGGGTACTGATGTCCTATTTCGCATCCAAATATGTGAGATTCATCACAGGCATTCCCGTACACGACACGACTGCCGGATTCGTCTGCTACCATCGTCAGGTACTGGAAACGATTGATTTAGACCATATTCGTTTTAAAGGATACGCTTTTCAGATTGAAATGAAATTCACCGCTTATAAATGCGGCTTCAAAATCATCGAAGTTCCTGTTATCTTCATCAACCGCGAGTTGGGTACATCCAAGATGAATAGCAGTATCTTTGGAGAAGCCATATTCGGTGTGATTAAATTAAAAGTAAATAGTTGGTTCCATAAATTCCCGCAAAAGAAATGAAACGTACACTGATTCAAAATGCCGTTATTGTCAACGAAGGAAGAAAAGTACTGGGTTCGGTTGTAATCGAAGACGAAAAAATCGCCGAAATATTGGCAGGTGAAGAGAAAGCAACCGCGCCTTGTGATGAAATCATAGACGCAACCGGATGTTACCTGCTTCCGGGTGTCATCGACGAACATGTACATTTTCGTGATCCGGGACTGACTCATAAAGCAGATATTACCACAGAAAGCCATGCCGCAGCAGCCGGTGGCGTCACTTCCATCATGGATATGCCGAATACCAATCCGCAGACAACCACTTTGGAAGCCCTGAATGAGAAACTTGCTTTATTGGGCGAGAAGTCGTCGGTCAACTATTCTTGCTACTTCGGAGCGACCAATAATAACTACACCCAGTTTGCGCAACTGGACAAGCACCGCGTTTGTGGCGTGAAATTGTTTATGGGTTCGAGCACTGGAAATATGTTGGTAGACCGCATGGCCAGCCTGCGTAATATATTCGGTGGAACCGATTTGCTTATCGCCGCCCATTGCGAAGACCAGGGAATCATCAAAGAAAATACGGATAAATATAAAAAAGAATACGGAGACGATGTACCGTTGGCTCTCCATCCGCTTCTCCGCTCAGAAGAGGCCTGCTACCGTTCTTCCGAACTAGCTGTGAAACTGGCACATGAAACTAACGCGCGTCTGCATATCATGCATATCTCCACCGCTAAAGAATTGAGCCTGTTCTCCAACGCTCCTTTGGCACAAAAGAGGATTACGGCAGAAGCCTGCGTTTCCCATCTACTCTTTACAGAAAAAGATTATCAGACATTGGGGGCGCGTATCAAATGTAACCCTGCCATCAAGACAGCCGAAGACCGGAAAGCATTGCAAGAAGCAGTCAATAACGGTCTTATTGACGCTATTGCAACAGATCATGCTCCGCACTTGCTCAGTGAGAAAGAGGGAGGAGCTCTGAAAGCCATGTCCGGTATGCCGATGATTCAGTTCTCATTAGTCAGTATGCTTGAATTAGTTGACAAGGGGGTATTTACTATTGAAAAAATGGTAGAAAAGATGGCTCACGCACCTGCACAAATGTACGATATACAAAATCGCGGATTCATTCGTAAAGATTATCAGGCAGACCTTGTTTTGGTACGCCCTGACAATAAGTGGACAGTAACAACTGACTGTATTTTAAGTAAATGTAAATGGAGCCCGTTGGAAGGTCATACCTTCAACTGGAAAGTGGAGAAAACATTTGCAAACGGACATTTGTTATATAACAACGGAGAGATAGACGAAACTTATCGCGGACAAGAGTTAAGATTCAGATAAATTACAATTCGTCACTGATAGCCTATGAGTAGTACTGTTATATCTTACAAAATACATAACGTCACCCCATACATCAACTGGATTTACTTCTTCCATGCATGGGGATTCCAACCACGCTTTGCAGCCATCGCCAACATTCATGGATGTGATTCCTGTCGTGCCATGTGGCTGGCCAGCTTCCCCGAAGAAGAGCGTAGCAAAGCCGCCGAAGCCATGCAATTATTCAAAGAAGCCAACCGGATGCTGGACGTGCTCGACCGTGACTATGAAGTAAAAACAATCTTCAAACTCTGCAAGGCAAATTCCGATGGAGATAACCTGTTGATTGAAAAGGAAGAAGGACGGTTCATCACCTTCCCCTTGCTTCGCCAACAAACGCCTAAAAAGGACGGTAGTCCCTTTGTTTGTTTAAGCGACTTTATTCGTCCGTTATCTTCCGGCATCCCAGATACCATCGGTGCTTTTGCTTCTTCTATCGACGCAGATATGGAAGGACTGTATGAGCAGGATCCATATAAGCATTTACTCGTCCAAACCCTCTCCGACCGCCTTGCGGAAGCGGCTACGGAAAAGATGCATGAGTATGTACGAAAAGAAGCATGGGGATATGCCAAGGATGAAAATTTAGGTATGGCAGATTTGCTGGTTGAGAAATACCAGGGAATCCGTCCGGCAGTCGGTTATCCTTCTTTGCCGGATCAATCCGTCAACTTCCTGTTGGATGAGCTCTTAGATATGAAACAGATAGGTATTTCGCTGACTGAAAACGGAGCAATGTATCCTCACGCATCCGTTTGCGGACTGATGTTCGCTCACCCGGCAGCCGAATATTTCTCTATCGGCAAGATTGGTGAAGACCAACTCGAAGATTATGCCCGTCGCCGGGGAAAGAGTGTGGAAGAAATCCGTAAATTCCTGGCAGCCAATTTACAATAGCTTCCGTTTACTGTGATTTTCCTCCTTTTCTCACGACTAACTAACCAAAAAAGCAATCATAAACTCCATGAGAGAACGAGCAACAGAGGCAAATAACCCCATTGAGCAAGAGTTCTTGTCGGTCATCCGCGAATATGAGCGGGTTATCTACAAAGTATGCTATCTGTATGCCAATCCGAACGCTCCTCTCAACGATCTCTATCAGGACGTGATACTGAATATTTGGAAAGCTTTTCCCAAATTCAGAAAGGAGTGTAAGATTTCTACATGGATTTACCGTATTGCTCTCAACACCTGTATCAGTTTTTATCGTAAAGAGAAAAATGTACCGGAAATCGTCAGCCTTACCCATGAGATTGACTGGACAAGCGAAGCACACGACCCGATCAATGAAATGCTGAAACAGCTCTACCGGATGATTAACCAACTGGGGCAACTCGACAAATCAATTATCCTGCTTTATCTCGAAGATAAAAGTTATGAGGAAATCGCAGAAATCACCGGGCTGACCGTGACGAATGTAGCGACCAAGCTAAGCCGTATCAAAGACAAACTTAAACGAATGAAAAAGGAGGAATAAGATATATGGAACTGGAAGAACTGAAAAAATCCTGGAATGCCCTCGATGAGCACTTGAAAGACAAGGAGCTTATCAAGGAAGAAGAACTTTCGAAGCTGATAGGACATGCCGACAAAGGTATCCATGCCATTGCCAACCTGAATATCAAGCTGATCCTGATTTCTCTGCCGGTATTAATATTGTTTTTAGCGGAAGTATTGTTGCACAACCGTTTAAATCCAATCTATATCATCATTCTTCTTGCCTGGATTCCGGCACTTTGCTGGGACATTGTCACCACGCGTTTTCTCCAACGGACTCAAATAGACGAAATGCCGCTTGTGGAGGTGATTGGTCGTGTCAACCGTATCCATCGGTGGACTATCAGAGAACGATTGTTTGCCATTATCTTTCTTCTGATATTGGCAGTACTTTCATTCATTTATTGGCAAGTATGGCAATATGGAATAGGTATGATACTCTTTTTCTTCCTGTTATGGGGTGGCGGACTTGGCTTGATCCTATGGATTTACCGCAAGAAATTCCTTAACCGTATCCACGAAATCAAAAAGAACCTGAGCGAATTAAATGAATTGATATAAAAAAGAGACTCTAAATATATTAACTCCGAATCAGCATGTTACAACGTTTATTCATATTCCTGCTATTGTTTCTGATCCTGCCGGATATTTATCTGTATCTTCGTTTTATCGTCCGGCTCACAACAAAGCGATGGTTACGAATCCTCTATTGGATACCGACTACCCTTATCCTCGCGGGACTGGTATATCTGGTATTTTTCGCCAATAATCCTTTCTCCGAAAGCCACACAAGGGACATCGGATGGTATTCTGTCTTCTTCTTCCTTTTTGCGGCTCCCAAGTTACTACTGGCTCTCTGCACTGTCATCGGGATTCCTTTTCATAAATGGCTCCGGGTACCACGTACTCCGTTTATCTGTACAGGATTGACATTAGCTGTCCTCTGTATTATTATGATTCTCTACGGTTCTTTCATCGGACGAAGCCAGTTTGAGGTCAAAGAAGTCACCTACTCCTCGCCTCGCCTTCCCCAAGCTTTTGACGGATACCGCATTGTACAACTTTCAGACCTACATATCGGTAGTTGGATAGGAAATGCACCTGACATCGAAAGAATGGTGAACCAAGTAAACGCCCAACAGCCCGATCTTATTGTCTTCACCGGAGATTTGGTAAATCATCGTGCGAAGGAATTGGATGGTTTTCAGGAAATCCTTGTCCGATTGAAGGCTAAAGACGGAGTTTACTCTATCTTGGGAAACCACGATTACGGCCCTTATTTTCGTTGGAAAAGCAAGCAGGAGCAAGATGATAATCTGATTGATTTAGAGCAAAGGCAGGCAGCTATGGGATGGAAACTGCTGAATAACTCACATTCCATCCTAATTCAGGGAAATGACAGTATTGCCCTTATCGGAGTAGAAAATGAAGGTGAACCGCCTTTCTCCCAACATGGTGATCTCGCCAGGGCAAAAGCCGGTACTGACGGTATGTTCCAAATACTGTTAAGCCATAACCCAACGCACTGGCGGCGGGAAGTGTTACCCAAATCGGACGTAGATTTAATGTTGGCAGGACATACCCACGCCATGCAGCTTCAATTCGGTAGCTACTCTCCTTCTGTTTACGTCTATCCCGAATGGGGTGGAATGTATCTGGAAGGCACACGTGGCTTATATGTCAATGTCGGCATCGGTTATGTAGGATTACCTTTCCGCTTTGGCGCATGGCCGGAAATAACGGTGCTTACCCTACGACGGTAAGCACACTTTTTCCATTCACTTTC
This sequence comes from Bacteroides congonensis, assembly GCF_900130125.1. GTDB lineage: Bacteria > Bacteroidota > Bacteroidia > Bacteroidales > Bacteroidaceae > Bacteroides > Bacteroides congonensis. The sequence continues at coordinate 1,620,682 of NZ_FQXY01000011.1, read as the reverse complement.
TTATGTACCTGTACCTGAACGGAAATCCGTTCACTCATTTCCTGTACATGAGAAATCACTCCGATTTTTCTTCCTTGCATTTGCAGTTGTTCCAATGCTTCCATAGCTGTCCGCAGACTTTCCGCATCCAAAGAGCCGAATCCTTCATCAATGAAAAGAGATTCCACTTTCAGATTATTACTGGATAAGGACGACAGCCCCAATGCCAATGCTAAAGAGATCAGGAAGGACTCTCCCCCGGAAAGGGAATATACAGTCCGCACCTCATCACACATATCACAGTCAATGACCTGAAGTGCCAATGTGCCGGGAACTTGCTGTAATTTATAGCGTTTGGAGAGATAGGACAAATGCTTGTTGGCATGAAGCAATAGTAAATTCAAGGTATAACTTTGTGCGATAACCTTGAATTTCGCCCCGTCTGCACTTCCAATCAGCTTGTTCAGTTTCGCCCAGCGTTCGGCAACAGTCTGTTTTTCAGCCAGTTCTTTGGCAATCTTTTCTACCATTTCCTTATTCTTTATCTGTTGTAGCAGGCGGGCTTCAATAATAGAAAGGGTTCGTTCCGTATTCAGATTTTCGTCCTGCTGCTTCTTGATTATTTCGGGAAGCTGCTCAGGGAATTCAATCTGTTTCTGTTGTTCCTGTAATTCCCCAATAGCTAAAGTTATTTGCTTTATTTCTCCTTGTAACCCGAAAAGACGATTTTGTACTGTCTCTACTTCTCTGCGCGCTTGTTCCAAAGCAAGATTCAACTCTTTTTCTCTTCGTGCTACGGCAGCTTCCGCTTCGTCCGCACTCTTGCCTTTCAATAAGACCGAACGTTCCTTCCGCAATGTGTTCAATGCCTTTTCTATCACTTCAAACCGCTTCTGTTCGGCCGCGACTGCATTTTGCAAAATAGCCAGTTGTTCTTTGGCAGACGATACTTTCTGCATTGCCAAACGGCATTGGGAGACATTTTCCCGCAGAGCCTCGCAATGGGCACGCATTTTCTTAATCTCTTCATCGCTATGTTGCCATTCCGCATAAAGATTACGGTACTCTAAAATGAGCTTAGCCAACTCTTCCAGGCGATGTTGTATCTGTTCTTCGTTACCAACATCCAGACCTTCTTTCTGTAATGCAGCCAACTGTTCACGTACCTGTCTTTCAATCGTTTTCTGATGTGCCAAATCACGTTGCAGAGCAATACTACGGTTATTGTTCTGTTGACAAGCAGCTACCGCCGTGTTATATTCCTGCTCTATATTCCGAAAAAGAGTGTCTATTACCTCGTGTTCCTGATGATAAGGATGCGATGTACTACCACAAACCGGACAGGCTTCACCTTCCTGCAACTGCTGACGCAGAGCCTTCACATCTTTTCCTACCGCCATACGGGCATTTTCATAAAGCCGTTGGACTGTTTTCAGTGCAGTCTCTTGTTCTGCCAGTTGCTTTAAACAATCAGCCGTCTCTCTCTCTAACTTTTCGATTTCCACCTTGGCTTTCGTTTGTGTTTCCATTAACTGCCGGATGGTCTGCTGACGTATCCGTTCTTTCTGCAACTTCACTTGTTCTTCAGCCAATGACGGATAGCCAAAGGAGTTCAATCGTTCCAGCCGTTCTTCATTCACCTTTACTCCGGCATTCAGCATCTCTTCTTCCTGCCGCAAGATTTTCTCCACCTGTTCAAGTTGCAGAGATTCTTCCGCCCCTGTATGATTCAACAAGCGATTTAAAGAATGAAAAGATAATTGCAGGTGTTCCGTAGCTGTCCGCATCTTCTTTTCCTGTTCTGCCACCTGCCCGCAAGCAGCCTGCAAAATCTGTTGCGCCTGCGTATATCCATCTTGCTGTGACTGTATCTGCACATCCAACTGACGCGCTTTCTTCAAATCCGGCTGTATGGCTTCCCATTGAGTTTTAAAGCGTACCAGTCCTTCTTCTTGTGAGGCAAGCCTTTCCAAAGACATTTTCAACCTTGCATTCTCCCCTTGCTCCTCTTCCTGTTTCTTCTTCCGAAGTTCTTCCTGCGTCTTTAATGACCGGACAATATTCAGTTGCGCATTCTGCTCGGCAAGCAATTTAATTCCTGCCGCACGCTTTTCAACCAATGACTCTTTTTCTTCGTGCAAAGCCAACAGTTCTTCTTCCGGTATCAGTTCAATCACACTCATTCTATTATGAATCAGAGCCACTTCCTCCTGTGCAGCTTTGTTCCGGACGAAGATTTCCTGTGAGATACGCGAATACACGCCTGTCCCCGTCAGTTTTTCAAGTAATTCCGCCTTTGCCGCTCCTTTTGATTTCAGAAAGGTGGCAAAATCATTTTGAGCCAACAGTACCGTACGGGTAAACTGTTCATACGTCAAACCGATCAAATCGACCAATTGAGCCAACAGTTCTTTTTTAGTACCTTGAAATTCTTTCTCCGTATCCAGTTCTCTCACTTCCAACACTTGTGATTGCAAAGAGCCGCTCACTTTATTTCTTGTCCGCCTTACTGACCAATGGGAACGATAGCGACGTCCGTCTACTCCTAAGAAATCGACTTCCGCATAACCGTCGCTCGTTCCGCGACGCAACAGGTTTCTGACATCGGACTGGTTAATCTGATTATCTCCCACATCCGTCAGATTTACACTTTCCACCGAAGTGGCAAAACGGGGCGCTTTATCGTATAATGCCAGACACAACGCATCCAACAAAGTAGATTTACCTGCTCCCGTAGGTCCCGAAATGGCGAAAATACCTGCTGAATGTAAAGGTTCGGATGTAAAATCCACTTCGACAGTTCCTTCTATCGAAGTCAGATTCTTCAATCGTATCGCTAATATTCTCATCCTTCTTCCTCCTCTTCTTTACGGGTAGCAGCCAAATAGGCTTCCTGAAACAAGTCTGTCAATTCTTCAGGCATTTCTGCCTGATAAATTTTCTCAAAGGCAGATCGGGCAATTTGTAAAGGAGACATTTCCTGCAATCCCCCTTTCCAGTCCGTCTCCTCTTTTTCCACCTTTCCCGCATCATTGTAGTACGTGGAAACAATACGTGCCAACCGGTAGTTTTTATCCGCCAAGGCTTCCTCTATCTCTTGCCGGAGCATGGGCTCCGGTTCTTCCAACAGTACCTTCACTTCCAAATAGGGTGCAATTTCCTCTGCTACGGGTAAATCTTTCAAAGCATCCAATACAACCTCCGGCAATGCAGGTTCTCCATTCGGCACACTCACCAAAGGGACTGACTTCGGACATTCAATCCGTTCTATATCTACCGCACAACCACCATCAAAAGTTACCATCACCACTCCATGATGATAATGTTTCTCTGCAAAAGACATCGGAATGGGACTTCCTGCATAGCGTACATTCTCCCGTCCGGATACCCGCTGGGCTTTATGAATATGCCCCAACGCCGTGTAGGCTATCTGCTCGGAAAAGGCATCCGGCGACACACATTCCAAACCGCCAATGACCGTACGCTCACTATAATCTTTCTCTGCAATCTCCGATCCGGTAGCCTGCAAATGCCCGATGGCCAGAATCGACTGATTGGCTTTTCTCCGCTTCCATAACCTTTGCAGAAGTTGCGCATAAAGTTCGCGAACTCCTTCCGCATACTGGTTACCTTCCGTCTGCACTGCCGGATAATCTCCCTGACGCAAGAAAGGAACGGCCATGCAAAGCAATTCAACTTCCCCCATCCGGTTTTTCAGTTCCACACACAGATGGTCGTAATCTATCTCTCCACCCGCCAGTTTGCGCACCACTCCTCTGACCTCTGTCCTCATAGCCTGCAATAGAGGCAGGGGAGCTTCCAGACGTGCCGCCGAATCATGATTACCGGCAACAATCACAATCTGCAAGTTCGGATTCTCCGCCGTCACATGGTAAATAAACCGATAATACATGCTTTGGGAAGCAGCCGAAGGATTGGAGACATCAAAGACGTCTCCGGCTATAACCAATGCGTCAATTTCTTTCTGACGAATTTCTTCTGACAACCAATTCAAAAACATCTCATGTTCTGCAGCACGGTCATAGCCGAAGAACGTTTGTCCGAGATGCCAGTCGGCAGTATGTAATATACGTATCATATTTTTGTAACTATCTCTAATAACAAGAGACAAAAATAACACAATCGAAAAGATAAAACGGCATTTGAATCTCTTTTTTACCAATAATCATGTATATTTGCAGGATAAAAATCCAACCCTATGAAGATACTGTACTATATTTATCAGATTTGCATCGCTTTGCCTATTTTATTAGTGTTGACCATCCTCACGGCACTCGTCACTATTGTAGGTTCACTCTTGGGTGGAGCCCACTTCTGGGGATATCATCCGGGGAAAATATGGTCACAATTAATTTGTCTTTTCCTGTTGATTCCCGTGAAAATTCACGGGCGTGAAAAGTTGCATGACAAAACGTCCTATATCTTCGTACCTAATCATCAGGGGTCATTCGATATATTCCTGATCTATGGCTTCATCGGAAGAAACTTCAAGTGGATGATGAAAAAGAGCCTGCGCAAATTACCATTCGTAGGAAAGGCTTGTGAAAGTGCAGGGCATATTTTCGTCGACCGTTCCGGACCGAAGAAAGTATTGGAGACTATCCGACAGGCAAAAGACTCTCTGAAAGACGGGGTTTCTTTAGTGGTTTTTCCGGAAGGGGCACGTACTTTCACAGGGCATATGGGGTATTTCAAGAAAGGAGCTTTCCAGTTGGCCGATGATTTACAGTTGGCAGTGGTGCCTGTCACCATCGACGGTTCATTTGAAATTCTACCACGTACAGGGAAGTGGATACATCGTCATCGTATGATTCTGACCATTCACGACCCTATTCCACCCAAAGGAAAAGGTATGGATAATATCAAAGCTACTATGGCAGAGGCTTATACCGCGGTTGAAAGTGCACTTCCCGAAAAGTACAAGGGTATGGTGAAAAACGAAGATCAAGATCGGTGATACAGATACTAAATGTGGGGATACTCACGTACCCCCACATTCCTAACCAGTTTTTATGCATTAAATTATTAAAACTAGAAATTTAGATATTTTGATATGTGATAATTTGGTTAGACATCATTTGTAATTCCTGAAAAGTCAGGCTAAAAGCCTTCTTTATTTCTTTCTCAAGACTTTCCAGCGAGAAAGATTCATCTTTCATACCATTTATCCTACCTTTAAAACGGTTGTTATATTGACTACGGAATGTATCAGGGGTAACCAGTCCCCCCAGTCCGTAATCTCCTACTACAATCACCGGTTTCCGGCGCGCCACCCCTTCATACGCTGTAATCCCCGATCCGATAATCAGATCCGCCTCTTCAATCAGCTTACCTGTTTCACTTCCCGAAGATATATAAATTGTTTGATATTCCGGGCTTTCACTCAATAAAACTTCCACTCTTATTTTTATACGGGGATTAGCAATCCCAACAACAATGCAGGCTTTCTGTTCCACAAGCTGCAAATTACTCTCCTTATAAGAAGAAGTAACGGATAACTCATTAAAATTTTTCATATAGCTATTTGGTTTTTGTCTGCCCAAAAGTACAGCATATATCGAAAAACGCCAAAAAAGTCACCCGGACAAATTTAGTATACAGAACAAAACTTAAACAACTAATAATCAATAAAATACAAATACTATTTAAAAACAGAACCGGACAATTCATTTTTTATTTATCAAAATCCGCCCAAATAAACAGCCAAATCATCTTGTGAAGAAATACCCAAACGCCCTTTTAACCTTCCCTTTGCTTTAGTTACAGAGTCAGAAGAAGTTTGGAAAATACGTGCCAGCTCTTCATTATTCAGTCCAAACTTGAGGAAGCAACAGATTTCAAGATCACGTTTAGTCAACGAAGGAGTTTTTTCAAGTAAACGGGTTACATAATTACAGTAAAGCAAATCGAACAAGCTGAATAATTTATAACGCTCCCCAGCCGACAATTTACCTCTCAGCGTACCCTCCCTTATAGCGAGCAATAAACGAAAAGCTGATATATATTGTTCGGAAGAGGTTCCTACTGTCAATTCTCCCCCTAATTCCTTGAGCAGTCCCGATAATGTCTTATTCTGCATGCTCAAAAGAATGATTTTACCATTCAGTTCACCAACTTTCAGTCGGGTTTCTTCGAGCATCCTGTTCTCTTCCAACATTCGCTCCTTTGATTTCTGAATTTCATCTATTTCCTGCTGATAACACTTTATTTGTTCCTCATTTTCTTTGATTTGCGATTCAATTTCGATAATTTTATTCTTATGTTCCCTATTTTTACAATAATAATAACACATGCAAAAAGCTACTATCAGAAAAGAGGCTACACTCCACAAGGCAAAACTTGTATACTGTATCTTCATCCGCAAATTATCATTCCAAAGCTTCACTTTCTCATATTCTTTCTGCAAACGGACAATCAATTCGCCGGAGTTAACCTTTTCCATCGCATTAGTAATGGAATCCGCCTTCTCATGATAAATTATGGCTTCTTCAAAATTATCAATATCTTTTTCCAAAAAATACAAATAAGTATAAGCATCAATCCGTGTATATGGATGGGTAGCATTCATACTCAGCTTCAGATATTTCCGTGCATCCTGTATTCTTCCCATCTGCATATACAGATAGCCCAAAGACAAACATTCCATATACTTCTTCTCCTCATCAGTTTCTTTCTGATATGCAGACAGAAAATAAGGTTCGGCAGCATCCAAATTCCCCATTGAACGGTATAATATTCCCAGTTCATGCAGAATAGAAATCTCGAATGGATATTTCTTCAGTTCAGTTAACTCTAAAGCATATTTATAATAATAATAACTACTGTCCCACTGATTCTCAAACAAAAAGGAACGTGCCATATGAAGGCTGGATCGCACGATTCCCATAGAATCGCCCAATTGTTTGTGCATGGCAAATGCCTCCCGAAAATCTTCTAAAGCTTCGGCATGTATTTTTTGTTTTCGTTTTACTTTACCCGTTTCTTCAGCGACCAATGCCAGTAGTTCATCGTTTCGGACACTTGCAAAGTATTCTTTTGCAGAAAGGAAATAGCCCAAGGCTTCTTCGGCCTTATCAGACTCCAACAACACCCGTCCGTAATAAAACTGAGCCTTTGCACGCATAAAGGGTTCTCGCTTATCCGGCATATAGTATTCCAAAGCCAATACCATCAATGAATCAGAACTAAATTTCATATAATTCTTATCCATAGCCTCCGTCATCAGCAACGCATAATCAGCCCCTGCCTTGCCACGCAGGTTCTCCGGATTAGGTATTGAATTTAAAATATACAAGGCTGTGTCCGGGCAGATGTCCATATACTCTTCCACTTTGGAAAAAGTCCTGTTGAGGACATCCGAATCCTTATGACACGAGATTAATAAGATAGAAATAAAAAAGAAAGCGGCAAATACAGAAGTAGTCGTTTTCATTTTTCTTGAGTTTTACGCAAAAATACGCAAAAAACTCAAAGTTTACTTATTTGTCGGAGTATTTTGTTCCAAACGTTGATGCTCTTCTATCAATTTCATATTCTCTTTCGCTTTGGAAAGGAACTCACGCACGAGTTTATTACTCTTAAAAGAATAAGGGGCATCTTTTATTATATCATCTATCTGGGGAGTCATAACAGGATATGGCAAGGAACTGCAAAGCATCATGAACACACTCGGCCCGAGCACATTCTCATAATTGGTCGAGATGAAAGTTTTTACATACTGGTTCATTTCTTTCATCAGTGAATCGCCTTCCACCATGAGTTGTGAATGAATCTCTTCCAGATCGCCACCGTCCATCACCATGCGGGTTTCTTTCTGTTCCAGTTCACCGATGCTTTCTTCCAGCTTATTTCTTTTGTCGATGAACTCATACAATGCCACGTTCAGAGGTGTACCCACTGCTTTCAGGTCGGTATTGCTGATAGTTACCGTAATCTTGCCTTTTTCCAGCACAATCGGCATGATGCTTTCATTATCCATGTAGAGCGTTACCATCTGCACAGAATCTATTTTCCCTTTCATAGAGAATCCTCCATGCACCACTTCAGCGGAATCCAGTTTTACCCATTCGCCGTCGTTCAGGGATTTAAGATACAACATTTTTCCATCCAGACTGTTTACTGAAGATGTTCCTTCAATCTTGTACTTACTGGTGCAAGAAGCCAGAAATGGAAGCAAAAGCAAAAAAGGCAAAATTTTATTCACGTTCATCTATTCATTAAAATTCTGTGTGCAAAGGTACAACTGATTCAGAATTCAAGGAAACATTTTATCAATATTTAAATCTTGTAAGTCTCTTTTCTTTAATAATCCTTATAAACATACGTATAAGCGATTTTTTTTCATTTAGATTACCTAATTTTGCAGTTATGAAAACATCGACTTATGCCCCTTTTGCCAAACCGCTTTATGTGATGGTAAAGCCAGTAGGTGCCGTATGCAATCTTGCATGCGATTATTGCTACTATCTGGAGAAGGCAAATCTATACAAAGACAATCCGAAACACGTAATGAGCGATGAACTTCTTGAAAAGTTTATCGACGAGTACATCAACTCACAGACCATGCCGCAGGTGCTTTTTACCTGGCACGGGGGAGAAACGCTGATGCGACCGCTCTCTTTCTACAAAAAGGCGATGGAACTGCAAAAGAAGTATGCCCGGGGACGTACGATCGACAACTGTATCCAGACCAACGGAACAATGCTCACCGATGAATGGTGCAAGTTTTTCCACGACAACAACTGGCTGGTAGGTGTCTCTATCGACGGGCCGCAGGAGTTTCACGACGAGTACCGCAAAAACAAGATGGGAAAACCTTCTTTTGTGAAAGTAATGCAGGGCATCAATCTGCTGAAAAAACATGAAGTGGAATGGAATGCAATGGCTGTTATCAATGACTTCAATGCCGACTATCCACTGGATTTTTACAATTTCTTCAAAGAGATAGGCTGTCACTATATTCAGTTTGCTCCCATCGTAGAGCGTATCCTGCCGCATCAGGACGGACGACACCTCGCCTCTCTTGCAGAAAACAAGGAAGGAACGTTGGCTGACTTCTCAATCACTCCCGAACAGTGGGGCAAGTTCCTCTGTACTCTTTTTGACGAATGGGTAAAGGAAGATGTAGGCAACTACTACATACAGATATTCGACTCTACCCTTGCCAACTGGATGGGCGAACAGCCTGGAGTATGTACAATGGCAAAAACCTGTGGACATGCCGGTGTGATGGAATTTAACGGAGACGTTTATTCCTGTGACCACTTTGTGTTCCCCGAATATAAATTGGGAAATATCTACAACCAAACACTCGTGGAAATGATGCATAGCGAACGCCAGCATAACTTCGGAAACATGAAATATCAGTCTCTTCCGGTTCAATGTAAGGAATGTGAATTCCTCTTTGCCTGCAACGGGGAATGTCCGAAGAATCGTTTCAGCCAAACATCGGAAGGCGAACCCGGCTTGAATTACTTATGCAAAGGATACTATCAGTTCTTCAAGCATGTAGCTCCATACATGGACTTCATGAAAAACGAACTGATGAACCAACGTCCACCGGCAAATATTATGGAAGCCCTGAAGAACGGAACATTCAAAGCAGAATAATCAGAAACAGAACATATTAACAATCATATATTTAACTTTTATCACTTAATTAATGAATAGACTAAGACTTTATTTATTGGCGCTGACTGCGCTGATCGTATGTTCCGCCAAGGCGGATGAAGGTATGTGGTTATTGCAACTGATGCAGCAGCAACATTCCATAGATATGATGAAAAAACAAGGTTTAAAGTTGGAAGCCCAAGATTTATATAATCCCAACGGTGTATCTCTAAAGGATGCTGTCGGCATATTCGGTGGGGGATGTACGGGAGAAATCATCTCACCGGAAGGTCTGATCCTGACAAACCATCACTGTGGTTATGCTTCCATCCAACAACACAGCAGCGTTGAACACGATTATCTGACCGACGGTTTCTGGGCTACTTCCCGAGATAAGGAACTTCCTACTCCGGGACTAAAATTCACCTTTATCGAACGTATTGAAGATATTACCGATATTGTCAACGCAAAAATCGCCGCTAAAGAAATCACCGAATCAGAATCATTCACAGGTGCGTTTCTTCAGAAACTGGCAGAAGAACTTTACTCTAAAAGTGATCTGAAAGATAAAAAAGGAATTGTGCCGCAAGCACTTCCGTTCTATGCCGGAAATAAATTCTATCTGTTTTATAAGAAAATATATCCGGACGTACGTATGGTTGCCGCACCGCCTTCTTCTATCGGTAAGTTCGGCGGTGAAACGGATAACTGGATGTGGCCGCGTCACACAGGTGACTTCTCCATGTTCCGTATCTATGCAGATGCTAATGGTGAACCGGCAGAATACAGTGCAGACAATACTCCTCTGAAAACCAAGAAACATTTGTCTATCTCCATCAAAGGTCTGAAAGAAGGAGATTATGCAATGATCATGGGATTCCCCGGAAGTACAAGTCGTTATCTGACTGTATCGGAAGTAAAAGAACGTATGGAATCTGAAAACGAACCGCGTATCCGTATCCGGGGTGCCCGCCTGGCTGTCCTGAAAGAAGTAATGAATGCCAGCGACAAAATCCGTATCCAGTATGCCAACAAGTATGCCGGTTCCAGCAACTACTGGAAGAACTCCATCGGAATGAACAAAGCGATTATTGATAATGACGTGCTGGGTACAAAGGCTGCGCAGGAAGCTAAATTCGCAGAATTTGCTAAAGCAAAGAACAATGCCGAATACGCAGAGGTAGTAAAGAAAATAGATGACCTGGTAGCTAAAACCGCTCCTCTCAACTATCAGTTCACTTGTTTAAGAGAAACATTCTTCGGCGCTATCGAATTCGGTAGTACCCTATTATCCAAAACACGGGAAGCACTGGTAGAAAAGAACGACTCTTTAATCAACGCACGCATAGAAGCTCTGAAAGAAACCTATGACGGTATACATAATAAGGACTACGACCACGAAGTAGACCGTAAGGTAGCCAAAGCTCTGTTCCCGCTTTACGCAGAAATGATTCCGGCTGACCAGCGTCCGTCTATCTACAAGGTGATCGAACAGAAATACAAAGGCGACTATGACAAGTTTATCGACGATATGTATGACAACTCCATCTTCGCCAACCGTGAAAACTTTGAAAAGTTCATCAAAAAGCCGACAGTGAAAGCTATCGACAACGACCTGGCTTTACAATATTGCCAATCTAAATATGACTTGTTCGAGCAAATCGTTTCACAACTGAAAGATATGGATCAGGAACTCGCCTTGCTGCACAAGACCTATATCCGTGGCCTTGGCGAAATGAAACTGCCTGTACCTTCTTATCCGGATGCTAACTTTACCATTCGCCTGACTTATGGTAACGTGAAACCTTATGATCCGAAAGACGGCGTACACTACAACTATTACACTACTACCAAAGGTATTCTTGAAAAAGAAAACCCGGAAGACCGTGAATTTGTTGTACCTGCCAAACTGAAAGAACTGATAGAAAAGAAGGATTACGGACGTTATGCTTTACCGAACGGAGATATGCCTGTTTGCTTCCTCTCTACCAACGACATTACCGGTGGTAACTCCGGCAGCCCGGTATTGAACGAAAACGGAGAACTGATCGGTTGTGCTTTTGACGGCAACTGGGAATCATTGAGTGGTGATATTAACTTCGACAACAACCTGCAACGCTGTATCAACCTGGATATCCGTTATGTCCTGTTCATCCTTGAGAAATTGGGCAACTGCGGACATCTGATTAACGAAATGACAATCGTAGAATAAATGAGAAAACAAATCCTATTTACCATCTTTTCACTGGCAACTCTCAGCATCCACGCCGACGAAGGCATGTGGATGCTAACCGACCTGAAAACTCAGAATGCAGTTGCCATGCGTGAACTTGGTCTTGAAATTCCTGTCGAAGAGGTATACAACGCAAACGGTCTTTCTCTGAAAGATGCGGTTGTACACTTTGGCGGTGGATGCACGGGAGAGGTTATTTCTTCCGAAGGACTGGTTCTGACAAACCATCATTGCGGTTATGGAGCTATCCAGCAGCATAGCAATGTAGAGCATGATTACCTGACTGAAGGTTTTTGGGCTATGAACCGCGAGGCGGAGCTTCCTACTCCGGGACTTACCGTCACATATATCGACCGTATTCTCGATGTGACCGATTATGTCACCGAGCAATTAAAGAAAGATCCGGATCCAGAAGGAATCAACTACCTGTCACCAAGCTATCTTAGCAAGGTAGCAAAACGTTTTGCCAAAGCCGAGAATATAGAAATTACTCCCGCCACCAAACTGGAGCTTAAGGCTTTCTATGGTGGAAACAAATACTATATGTTCATCAAAACGGTGTACAGCGACATTCGTATGGTGGGTGCGCCCCCTTCTTCCATTGGTAAATTCGGAGCAGATACGGATAATTGGATGTGGCCGCGTCACACGGGGGACTTCTCTCTTTTCCGTATTTACGCGGATAAAGATGGAAAACCGGCAGCCTATTCTAAAGACAACGTTCCTTTGAAAGTAAAGAAACATCTGACTATCAGCCTTGCCGGAGTACAGGAAGGTGACTTCACCTTTGTCATGGGATTCCCCGGACGCAACTGGCGATACATGATTTCCGATGAAGTGGAAGAACGTATGCAGACTACCAACTTCATGCGTCAGCATGTACGTGGGGCCCGTCAAAAGGTACTTATGGATCAAATGCTGAAAGATCCCGCCGTACGTATTCATTATGCCAGCAAGTATGCATCATCTGCCAACTATTGGAAGAATGCCATCGGTATGAACGAAGGTCTGGTACGTCTCAACGTATTGGATACCAAACGTGCACAACAAGAAGAACTTTTGGCACGTGGACATGAAAAAGGAGATGATTCTTATCAGAAAGCTTTCGATGAAATCCGTTCTATCGTAGCTCATCGCCGTGATGCTCTCTATCATCAGCAGGCTATTAATGAAGCATTGGTAACAGCCCTTGATTTTATGCGTATTCCTTCTACAATGGAAATGGTTGCTGCCTTGAAATCTAAAGATAAAGAGAAGATAAAAGAAGCAAAGCTAAACCTGAAAAAAGAAGCTGATAAATATTTTGCCAATGTTCCTTTTCCGGAAGTGGAGAAAATGGTCGGCAAAGAAATGCTGAAAACTTATGCCAAGTATATTCCGACAGAACAGCGGATTAATATCTTTGAGATTATCAATTCACGTTTTAAAGGTAATATCGACGCATTCGTCGATGAGTGCTTCGAACATTCCATCTTCGGCAGTCCCCAAAATTTTGAGAAGTTTATCAAAAAGCCGAGCTTGTATAAAATAGGATACGACTGGATGGTATTATTCAAATATTCCATTACCGACGGGATACTGAAAACGGCTATCGCCATGAAAGAAGCGAATCAGAACTACGACGCCGCTCACAAAGTATGGGTGAAAGGCATGATGGATATGAGACAGGAAAAAAGTATTCCTATTTATCCGGATGCAAATTCTACTTTACGGTTGACATACGGTCAGGTACTTTCTTATGCACCATTTGACGGTGCTGTTTATGATGCCCATACCACCCTTAAAGGAGTAATGGAGAAAGAAGATCAGGGAAACTGGGAATTTGTTGTACCTCAAAAACTGAAAGAGTTATACGCAGCCAAAGACTATGGGCGCTATGGCAAAAACGGTGAAATGCCCGTCTGCTTTATTGTAAACACTGACAATACAGGCGGAAACTCCGGTAGTCCGGTCTTCAACGGTAAAGGTCAGTTGGTAGGAACTGCTTTCGACCGTAACTTTGAAGGATTGACGGGCGACATTGCTTTCCGTCCTTCATCACAGCGTGCCGCCTGTGTCGATATTCGCTATACACTCTTTATCATAGATAAATTTGCGGGAGTTTCCCATATCATTGATGAATTGACTATTGCGGAATAATTAGAAATATCATTCATAAAGAAGAAATGGATAATGAAGCCTGATTCGCTCATTATCCATTTTTCTTTTGTTCGTACCTTCATTTTGTGTTTTTCGATACGTAAAGTCCCCTCTTTTACATTACAAGATAATATTTTCAAGATTACTATTTTGTGAACAAAAACAGTTTTTTCCCGTTATATTAATGAAATAGAATTTATATTTGCAGTCTTCAATGGCTGCCATTTAACTTTAAGAAAGGAAAGATTATGGAAAAGTTTGAAGATTTGATAAAGTCACCGGTACCCGTTTTGGTTGATTTCTTTGCTGAATGGTGCGGACCTTGTAAAGCAATGAAACCCGTTTTGGAAGAACTGAAATTAGTTGTAGGTGACAAAGCCCGGATTGTAAAGATAGACGTTGACCAGCATGAAGAACTGGCTACTAAATATCGTATACAGGCCGTACCTACCTTTATAGTATTCAAGGATGGGGAAGCGGTGTGGAGACATTCCGGCGTAATCCATAGCAGCGAACTGCAAGGGGTTATCGAGAAACATTATACATAAAAAGATAAAGATAACGAATGAAGAAAGTATTAGTAATGGTGGCTCTTGTCATGATAAGCGTGATTGTATACGCTTTCAATAACAAAGCAGAAGCCAGTCAAGGTAAAAAAGAGGTAACAGGTAACGGTGAAGTCGTCGTAATGAACAAGGAAATGTTTCTGAAAGACGTCTTCGATTATGAAAAATCAAAAGAGTGGAAATACAAAGGTGACAAGCCCGCCATTATCGACTTATACGCTGATTGGTGCGGGCCTTGCCGCCAGACAGCTCCTATCATGAAAGAATTGGCAAAGGAATATGCAGGGAAAATAACAATCTACAAAGTGAATGTGGACAAGCAGAAAGAACTGGCAGCCCTGTTCAACGCAACAAGTATTCCATTGTTCGTATTCATCCCCATGAAAGGAGATCCACAGCTTTTCCGCGGAGCTGCCGACAAGGCAACTTACAAGAAAGCAATTGATGAATTTTTATTGAAGTAAAAAAGGGAAAAATATAGTGACGCTATCCAATAAGGATAGTGACGCTATAACAAGCAAATAGTGACGGTATCCTGAGAGGATAGCGTCACTATTTTTATATTCTTATCAGACCTTATTTAAAATATCCTACAGGATGGTTCATCATAGGAATCTGCGTATCTTTCAGCTTCAGCACTTTCTTCAATTGATTATTATCCATCGAAGCACGTGGCACCGTAGCTAACTTGGCTGCAGAACAGAAGATTGAAATATTCTGCGAAACGATTCCTGCATCCATAGCTCCTATCAACTGGGTATGAGGTTTCTTTGCATCCCCTAAACGGGAAAGGTCGCTAATCAAAACCAGAGAAACCGGAGCTGATTTCACAAAAGCCTGTCCACCGGCTACCGCACCCCGATTATCACCCTCAGCTACCAAATTCAATTGATGATTTTTCGCATCATACAAATAACTGCCTTCAGGCAACACTACATATACATCCACATCCTGCTTGTTCATAGCTGAAGGAGCGGTTCTTTTCCCTGAATCTTTCCGGTTAATTCCATTAGCAGCCCATAATAAATCCGACAAGTCAGCCAAGCTCAAGGCTTTGGATGCAAACTCTCTGGTCGAATGACGTTCGGACAATGCCTTCATCACCGCACCTGTACGATTCAAATTAGGTTGCGGCAACTTAATCACTTTATCAGCAGCAAAAGCAGCCGCCGAAAGCACTAAACAAACTAACAATAGTTGTACTCTTTTCATAACTGTGGTATTAAAAGTTGATGAGCAAATATAAAGAAAAAAGGTCTGTATTCATTTTTGAATACAGACCTTTTAAGAGTTATTATGAGGTTTGATTATTTATCACCGAAATAACGGTTGTACAGACCTTCAAAACCTTTACCGTGACGAGCTTCGTCCTTGCACATTTCGTGTACAGTGTCATGGATAGCATCCAAGTTCAAAGCTTTAGCACGAGTTGCGATACGTTTTTTATCTTCGCATGCACCTTGTTCAGCATCTTTACGTTTCTGCAAGTTGGTTTTAGTATCCCAAACACAGTCACCCAGCAATTCTGCAAATTTTGCAGCATGCTCAGCTTCTTCCCAAGCGTAACGCTTGAAAGCTTCAGCTACTTCAGGATAACCTTCACGATCTGCCTGACGGCTCATAGCAAGATACATACCAACTTCAGTACATTCACCCATGAAGTGATTGTTCAGATCCTTGATCATTTCTTCGTCGCAACCTTTTGCAACACCGATAACGTGTTCGTCAGCAAAAGACAATGCACCACCTTCTACTTCAACAACTTCTACGAACTTGCTGGCAGGAGCTTTACACAAAGGACATTTCTCAGGAGCTGCGTCACCTTCATAAACGTAACCGCATACAGTACATCTAAATTTTTTCATTTTCTTCTCAATTTTAAATTAATTAGTCAATACGTGTTTCTTTATCTTTTCTCAAGCAATTCTTACATATACCTTTATAATAATAATGCACTTCCGATACCTGATGTCCGTCCATCTCCAAACTTTCCACTTTTTTTATCGCTTCCGGACATTGCAAATCATAAATGTGTCCGCAACGTTTGCAAAGGAAGTGGGAATGAATGGATGTATCCGCATCAAAATTAGTATTCTTCTCATCAATCGTAAGCATCTGAGCCGCCCCTTGCTCCGAAAACAATTTCAAAGTATTATAAACTGTCGTCTTTGAAAGCGTAGGCATAGATGGAGACAATGCTGTATAGATATCATCCGCCGACGGATGAATGGGATGCTCCATCAAATATTGCATGATAGCAATGCGTTGCATTGATGGCTTTATATTATGCTCTAATAATCTTTCGTACGGTTTCATCATTTATCCCTTCTTTTCCAAACTTGTATTCATTACAATTATAAATCCAATGCAAAGATAGAAAGCCTTAATGGTATATCCAAATATTTTCAAGTTTTTTTTAGAAAGATTCCGGTTAACAGTATAAATACCTGTATCTTTGTACCATGAAATTCAAGTTTATCATATTATTTTATTTCACTATTATTGCATTTGCAGCTACAGCCCAAACAGGCAATAATATTGTCTTTGAAAAACAATCGTATGACTTTGGAACGTTTTCCGAAGATGGAGAGAACCAAACATGTGATTTCAAGTTTACTAATCAAGGAGACAGAGCAATAGCTATCACCCATGTGCAAACCACATGTGGTTGTACGGTAGCCAAATATACACGAGCACCGATCCAACCGGGGAAAGGCGGTACTATCAGCGTTACTTATAATCCACAGGGACGTCCGGGAAAATTTAACCGTTCCATTTTGGTCGATATTACCGGAAGCAATGCAAAAATAAAATTGACCATTTCGGGAATTGTCACTCCGGGAGCACAGCGCAAAGACAAACGTTTCCCATATGTTATGGGTAGTATGCAATTAAAAACAACAAGAGTCCGTTTTTCACCGATGCGTGGAAATGAACAGGAACAAAACATAGTAATTGTTAATAGTGGCAAAGAACCGATTCGTTTGCAGTTCCGTTCCTTAGACACAACCCTTTCCGGCTATACTGTTCCAAGAGTAATATCTCCCGATTCAATAGGAGAAATACGAGTCTGCCGCAAAGCAGATGCCACAAAAATGCAAGCTAAATGTATCAGACTAAAAGAAGATAAAACATATCCTTCTAAAATAGGATACATTTATATTGAAATAGCCACAGAGAAATGCAAACATTGATTCTAATATAAAAAGTGGCTGGCAAAACCTAATCGTTTAAAACCAGCCACTTTTACCAAAGAGAAAGTTCTTCCAATCTTATCAATAAGTAAAATTCCGACGGACACCGACTGTCCCGTCTGTATGTGACCAATCAACCACACTACTTTGCAACTGTCTGGAATCCGTCCAATTGCCATAAGCATCATAAGAAAGATACGTATATTCTTCTTTATCTGTCATTTCATCTTCCGAGCCCTCATTCTCAATATATTGAACTCGCTGCAAATAGTTCTTAGAATCATACGTATATGTCCAATCAAAGATAGTAGAGCCCATATCCATTTTCTTTACCGCAGGCAGCAATAGCTGTCCTTCAGCATAACGGGTAATGGTACGAACTGATTCAATTCCATCTTCAATTGTCCTGACATCTTGTGTTAAAAGCCGCCCTTCAGTATCATAAGTATACATTGTGGATTCCTCACTCATAACTGTTGCACCGCGAGATGTTGTAACAACTTTCTTTGCCGGATATGAGCTTCCGGATTCATACAAATATTCTGTTTTAATATTACCACTCCATGTTTCCTCTTCATAAGCAGCTTTCCCGTCATCATATATATATGAAATGGAGCCATCTTCACTAATGATACTTTGTAAGCCTTTCACTAGAAAGAACTCCATTTTTCCCAAAGGAAAAATAAGAGGAACATAATTAGTATGCTCACCATAATTCAAAGTATATACAAGCGGGTCATCTCCCAAAGGAGTAACAGTCGCCTTGATGAGTCTCCCATTTCCATCATATTCATAGGAGTAGCAAGCAACGGTCTGCCACACATCACGGGATAAAGGTTCAACACCTGTTGGATTATAATATGTTATTTGTCCCGCAGAATTAAAACGCATATCGAAAATCACGTTTTCTTCTTCAATCTCCGAACCTTTATCAAAAGAATATGTTGATTCCATAACCCTACTTACCGAACCTTTCAAACCGAAAAAAGCCAAATGCGAATTTTCCCAGAAAGGAATCTTCGCATCCGGCTTTTCATCATTATGCTCGTCATTGCATGAAGCAATGACGAGACACAATATTATAAGCAGATAAAGGAATTTATTCATCTGACTTCTTTTTTAAAGACTCCAGATATTCATCAAAATCTTTAGGCAGTTCATAAGTTGCCTTACAGCCATCTACCGGACAAACCGCACGAGTCACGCCAGAAGAATTACGGTTGTACACAATTACATTTCTACGGGGCAATAACAAATCCTCTTTATTCTCCATTTTGAAATTCTCGATGCAACACCACGTTGCCGGAACTTGCCAAGTCAAAGACGGACAGTTATCTACATTTACACAATGCAAATAGAATGGTTTGGATACTTTTTCTGTTACACCCTTAATTACGTCTTCCTGTTCTTTAAGATATATACCGGCATTTGCAGAGAAAGAAGTCAATCCTGCATTATCTGAGAAATCCAGAATTGAGATATACGGGTTTTTAGAAAATACACCATCACCAATAGCATTAATATTATTTTTAGCTAATGCCAAAGAACGCAGATTAGGCAATGCCGACAAATCCGGAATAGCAGATAAACCACAATCATCCAATTTGAGTTCTATCAAGCTTTCTGAATTCATTTTTGGGAAAGTATTAATCTTGTTTCCATCCAGAACCAACATTTCTAATTCGTCCGACAAGCCATTCAACTCACTTTCCGAGACAGAAGTGATTTTATTATTCGCCAATGTAAGTGTGCGCAATCTTCCTTTTGCAATCTTCGGAATAGACGTAAAGCCACAATTATCTAATAGCAGTCCTCCCATGCGAACACCTTCACCGCGATTTTCCGGTAAAGCATTCAAATTAGGATTATTACGGAAATCAAAAGTCGACATCATCTTCATTCCAAAGATATTAGAAGGCAGTGTAGTCAACTTGGTGTCATTCATCCGCAGTGAAACCACTTTCTGCAAATTCTCTGCTAGTGCAGCAGGAAACTCTGATATGGTGTTTCCGCTAATCTCTAAATCACGAAGTTCCGGAAGTTCTCCCAATCTTGCAGGAAGCTCTGTCAATTGACTGTTCACAACAGTTAGTGAACGTAGATTCTTCATTTTTTCAAAGTTCTTCGGGAAAGCTTTGAATCCGGTATTCATAATCAAAATGGAATAAAGTGTAGATTTATCCAAACTTTCGGGCAACTCTTCAAATTCCGGAATATTCATAATCTGTATTCCTTCCAAAGTAGAGAATGTACTAATAAGTTCAGGCAATTTCTTCATTCCGGGGAACGCTTTATTATCAAAAATGATAGTTGCCAGATAGGATATATTCCCATAATCATCCACCTCAAACTCTAGGTTTTCCCAAGTCAGCAGATCTTCATTCTCCACACGCCACGTTTTAGGCCATTTGGTAGAATCAGTTCCCAGAACTTGTTCGCACAGACCAAACAATTGATTACGCAACTGATTATTAACATACACAAAACGAATAGAAACAGGGAAATAGAAAGTCGCCATTTCTCCATGCTTAACTGTGATATTATTTTCATCATCCACATAAGCTTCCTGAATCTGCGCACCCTTATTATTATAAGCTACATATTTCACCACCTGATAAGTACCTTCTTCCAAAGCCAGAACCTCGGAAGTCAATTCGTCTTCATTACCAGTTAAATCAACTGTCTTCAAATTGATTTTCTTACCATCCTTTTCCAGTGTCACTTTCAGCCGTGCCATATCTTCCAATGTAGATATGGTAAAGACTTTATTACGCACAAACTTAAAAGTCACTTCTCCTTGGCCCTCGGCTAAGGTTGCAACTTCATCATCATCTGAGCAGCCCGTAAACAGAGCTGCACAGACCATGAAACAGAATAGAAGTGTCGCCTTCATATACATTGTCATTTTCATTTCCAATTCAAATACCAGTTTTTATTAAGCATTCTATAATATCTCCAATTACCATGCAAAGGCACCGTATTGAGGTCTTCCTGAGTCAATGAAGGTAATTTTGCCGCAACAGCAGCCGCTTCTTCGTCTTCCGGACAAGTACGGTTATATTCAGCCGGGAATTCCGCAAACTTGGTAGGAGCATTTGTAAAGCCAGCCATAATGCCTCTATTATCATACCCTTCTTGATTGAATAATAACAAGAACGGATTCCAACAAGCCAGATATTTGTGATACAATATCCAATCAGGAACTTTACCTGTGAGACGATTCAGATTCAATGTCAAATATTTCATATTAGGAAGAACTCCATCTTTAACACCATCCAAATCAGGAATACTGCCATAGAAATAGTTGTATGACATATGAAGCTCTTCCAAAGCTACCATATCACGGAATAACCATTCAGATTTAGATAAATCACCACCTAGTCCAATCGTTTCCAATGTTTCATTTCTTGGAATATCCGTACTCAGATTCATAACGGTGCCACTTACACGGTTACTACCCAAGTCTAAATATTTAAGTTGGTTTTTCAATCCTAAAAGTACATCTTTGATTGACTCCAAGCTCAGAATTGTATTACCATTCAAATCCAACTCTTCCAAGCTCTGCATATGAGCCATTTCGGCAGGAAGGGAATTAACACCATATCCCATCAGAGAAAGACTCTTTAATTTAGTCAACGAAGCAATTTCCGGTCCTAATGCTATTTTCTTCCTATATCCATTTGCATTAGCTATAGCTGCAAACGTCTCCAATTCTGTCAGATATTTAATCTGATACGGAATAGTTTCATCCGTATCAATCATTGACAAACGGAAACTTACAACACGAAGTTCTGTTGTATCTTTCTTTGAAACTCCCGTTAATGGATTATAATAGTCATATGTACGTTCCTCTACAACAACATTATCCCAATGGATAATTGGTCGACTGGCAGAAGGGGTACCTGAATTCATGACTCGCATAATCGCCAGAACCGCCAATGAATCACCTTCACGTGAAGGTATAATCACCGGAGCCTTCTCCTGAATGATTTTCACTACTTTATTGAGCATTGCCGTTTCCCCGGAAGCACGATTAGTTGTTAATGGCTTCTGATTAAACTGCACTTCAGCAATACGGTTACCTTTATCAAAATCCGAGTAGGTTTTAAATTTAAAACGGAATTTCTGCTTACGCGGAATGGTTGTAGACGGAGTATAGGTTGAAGTTCCATCAAGAGTCAACCAAGCCTTTGCCTCTTCCGGGATTACCACCTCAAAAGGAACATTAGCTATAGCCTCGACATCTACATAAGCTTTCTCAGGAGCAGCATAAGATGGTACTGTCACCTCTGACTCTGCAAAGTCGATAGTGGGTTCATATCCATATTGCTTCACCAAAACTTCAGCTAAATCTCCTTTATCAGAATAAAATATAATTCGGCCGGTACGTTCCTTATACAAATAAGAAGAATCTGCCTTTATCACACATACTCCATTTCCTACTCCAGTAGCCGGACTGACCATGCACCAATCATTTTCAGCTTCGGCAGTCCATGTCTGATCAGTAGCGATTTTCAATTCAATGGTTCCACCATTATTCAAGAACTGCATTTCTGTCTGATCAACAGAAAAACCGCTAACCACATCATCATCATCTTTGCAAGAAGATACCAATAATATTATCAGGGCAACTATTGCCCAACACATTGTTCTCATATCTTTAAATAAATAATTCATAAATTCTGTTTCCTCCATTATTTATTCATATCCAAATCCAGTATCGGACATCCTATTATATACTGATTCGAATCATATACCAAGTTGTATAAACCGGAAGATATTTTCGAACATACTGCTGACGGAATAGTCACATCAATATTATTATTATCAGTAATATTAAACTCGGCCAACAATGTTGGGAAGTTAGATTCTGGAATCTTACGAATATCATTGTCTGATACATCTAAAAGTCTTAAAGTAGCATATCCCGGATAAGACGACAATGCAGTCGGCCAATCTTTTAAAGGACGTGTTTCCTTACCTGTCTTTTTATCAATATCCCACTGATCATTCAGATATAGTTTATTCAACATTGGCAATTCCATAGCTTTCATCGGAAAAACTCCGAATCTGTTGTAAGACAAGTTTAAACCAGATACGAATACCAGATTTCTGGAATTAAACTCAATAGGAAGATACCTGAGATTATTTCCAGACAAATCCAATGCTTCCAATACTTCTAATTCTTCAAATGAGCAAGGTGGCAACGTATCTAATTCACAATTGTTTATCAACAGATAACTAATACCTGAACCCTTCAACGCTCCCGGGAAATAACCCTTTCCTTTTTCATCCTTATTGGCTTTACCAAAATCGTTTTTAGTAAGTGTCAATGTTTCAACATTGATACCATTAAATCCTTCAGCAAAACGCTCTATATGATTATCGGAAAAGTCTACGCTCGTAGCCTGATATTTACTATCCTTTCCATCTTTGAATAAATTAGGAAATACCTTTAGCATATTGTTAGAAGCTGAAAATGTTTCAATATCGTCCGTTTCGCAGAAGTCATCTGCAATCTCAGAAATCTTGTTATCATCAAAGAATGCTTGTACCGGCGCAAGTTTACGTCCTGTTCCCGGTAGCTTTCTCAACTTGTTAGTAGAAAAGTCCAGCAAGCCAATCTTAGTCGCTTCAGTTAGTGCCATAGGAAATTCCTCCAATCCGCAAGACGACACATACAAAATTTGCAATTCATCTTTGCAACTTGTTATGAACTCGTTCAATCCATTCAACAATTCGGAAGGCTCCATTGTCGTATTACAACTGAAGTTCAATGAAATAACCTTTTTCATCTTCTTCAAAGCTGTAGGGAATTTCTTAAACTGACAATTATAAAATTCCACATCAGTCAAATCAGGCAGTTCTGCCAATTCTACCGGAAGGTCATCATCATTCCGCCCTATCAGACAATTCGCAACAAAAAGATAATTAAGCTTGGTTAGATTGCGAATGGTAGCCGGAATCTTCGTGATACGATTGGAAATAGACCCTTGAGCAAAATCATAAGTACCGGAAGTTGCATATTTCAAAGGAGCAACTTTTTTCGAAGTATACAGTTTTCCATTATCTATTGGTGATGGATGTAAAATTCTCAATCTTTCCTTCGCAATTTCCATTCGACGACCACGATAATCAATCCCTTTACGATACAAATCAATAGGGTTCAAACTATAGCTTACCTTATCGCCTTCAAAGTTCTCAACAGAAGCCAAGTCATTATGAGTACCCAATGACAAAGAAACTATTTCTGTCAAATCTCCCAAAGCATCAGGTATGGCTCCTTTCGGATTAAACGAACCTAGTTCCAATGTTTTCACACGACCATAATTATCCAGTTCAACACCGGGCTGATTTCCCCATTCGTCTATCGGACGATTAGCAAAACGCCAGTTTGCTCCTGCCGGGAAAGATTCACCTGCATAGCTCCAATTCGGTCCATCCATGTTTACCCAAATAGTATAAAGGGCAATATAATCTTTGATAGCATACATATTTTCCGGGAATTTGATATCCACGCTTCCTTCTGTATAATCCCCTGTAGTGACTTTCACATAAGTATCTTTCAAATCTGCCGCCAACAAAATGCTTCTACGATCTTTATCGTACATCATGTAACGGGTTATCTCATACTCTCCGGATTCCCAACTTACAGTGTCAGTATGCAGATACTTCTCATTCTTTGTTTCGTAAATCTTGAAAGGATGCGGAGTAGCATACTCGCTTGTACCTTTCTTACGGTAGTAGATATCTATTTCTTCAACATTATCATAACTAAATTCTTTTGGATCGCCTTCTAATGCAGCACGAGACTTCGCTTTATTAGCTTTATCCATTTCTTCATCATAGTTGGATAAATCTTTCAATAAATCAAAGTATACATATCCGCGTACGGTAGCTTTCACTTTCACATCAAGCTCTGTAAGATGTCCACCCGTAATTTGGAATGTAAGTGACTCATCCGGGTAAATAGTGGCTAATCTTTCAGGCTTCTCCATACCGGGTTTCACCGCTCCGAAAAGGGTATAACTCATGATGCGATATTCACCTGTGCGCAATTCCAGGTTCTCAGATTCCAATCCGAGATCTGTAGCATTCGCTACAGAACTCAGATTCAAGGATTGTGTTACATACATATCATTGTACAGCATAGATACCTCCACCTTCTTTGCATCAGACATATAATCCAATGTTGTGGCTCTAGTTACAGTCTTCGAAGAAGTCAGATGTAACTTGAGGAATCCTGATGTTCCATTGCCAGATACGACATCATCGTCTGAACAACTTGACACCAATGCTATGCAAAGCATTGCCGTAAACAACCAGTTTATTTTTCTTAATAGATTCATTTTCTTTATCAAATAAATAAAATTATAGAATGATTATTTTGCAGCTTGCTCAATTGTAAAATAAGTAATTACTGCATCTTCTAACATACCTGCACAAATTGCAAACTTTTCAGATCGGGCTTTACCTGTTGTATTAGGAGTTACTTCTATAATAATATTTCCTACTCCATTTACCAACTGTCCCAGTTTAGTCCCTTTATCCAACATATCACCGGTACCATAATCTCCTTTCTTCATTTTTCCATCAACAATTTGAACTCCATGATACCAAGTAGCCCCCCAATCTTCAGAACTTAAATCAATGCCTGAATATTCAAAAGTTAAAGTCTCACCGGAAGGTGATGCTGTCAAAGTCTGACCTGCCAAACCTTCACATACAAAGTCTTCAATACCGCCTTTTTTCTTCTGACCCAAGTTTATATATTTTGCATCCAATTCAGGTTTCAGCTCTCCTTCATCATCAAACAAAGATTCAAATGTTGGATATTTAGTAGCAGAAACGGCAAATAAAGCAAAATAACGATCCTTATCTTCAGTGGAACCTCCATTCCATTCATTACCACGTGACTTAATATACAAAGTCTTTGTTATTGTTTCCACAATAGCGCGGGTGTTGTCAGTTTCTGGGTCTTCAACAAATCCCCAACCCTGATAACCTGTCATATCAGCAGATTCTTCATCCCCATAACCATTTATATATGTAGAATAAATAGGAGAACCACCAAAATTTTGTCTTACGATATAGAAAGTGACATCATTCTTATTTGCAGCTTTTACTTGAAAATCGATAGCTATATCATTATAATAGCCAGGATATTCCTCAACGCCATGTGCTTCAAACATATACAGTTGGTTATCCGGCATCTTAAAGACTGTATTATCAATCTCTACATAGTCATTTCCTACACCCGGATATTTTACATTGAGACTATAATCCAATGCTTTTCCTTCAGCATCAACAAAAGTCAAAGTGCCATTTTCTTCTTCTACTTGTAGTTCAGCCTTGTTATAAGTAAGCTTCACTGAAGTGTTTACTTCGAAGAAATTTACTGAACTATTTGCAACCGGATAAGTAACGTCAGAAAACGAAGGTGTATTTCCCAATGCCCACTTTATATTCGAAACTACGTGTATAGTAGCCTGATATCCGTCACCCATCATATCATCCAAAACTACAGGATCCATATCGCACGACATTGATGGAGTAATTCCGGCAAATTTCACAGCATATTCCTTTGTTGCCGGAGTACGAGTTTCTGCCTGATATGCGAAACTGACAATTGCAGCCTGCTCGCCATATCCGCCTGCGGCATAGAGTTTTTCAGGATCTGCATGGAAAACATATTTTCTTGAGCCATCATTATTTCGTCCCTTATCCTCATAAGTCAACCAATCCGGTGATATGGTAATTGAATAATCATAGTTACTCTTAACACTTACTTCAGCAATAATCTCCTGTTTTTCATTATCAATAGCCAGGCTAGTTCCATTCTGATCTTCGGTAGAGAAAGTGAGAACAGAGCCTTTCTCACCTTGAGTCACAATAATATCGACAGACTTTCCACTTGCCTTGTCTTTGATAGTAATAGTACCGATACGAGTTTTGAAATCGTCATTATTCTCAACGGTTACTATTATTTTCTGCTCACCGGCAGAGCCTGTTCTTTTACTCAAATCTATCCAGTTATGACTTACAATAGCAGTCCAATCATTTTCTGCAACAAATGTGATTGTTACAGCATCATTGTCAGCTCCTGTACAAGTTATCTCTGCAGGAGAAAGAAGCTCAATAGTAGCATTAGAGCCATTATTATTGTCATCATCGTCACCACAAGCAACGAAAGTACACATCAAAACACAAACAAATAAATATTTAAAATAACTCGATGTTGTTTTCATATTCTTATCTTTTTAGATTAAAACTTATTGAATTTAAAAAGAGAACAGTCATTTCTTTCTGCTATACTACGAGTTACAGTACCATTCTCATTATCTTCTGCTTCATCTTCATCAAGCGACTTGAATATATATTGATATACTCCAAAACTTCCTATCTGAGGAACATACGCCTCTAATATCAGTACAAAGAAGTTGTCAAACGTATTGAAGTACGAAGGATATTGCTCAACAGAACGAATCCAAACTGTTCCATAATTGCTTTCACGGAAACCGGCCTGTTCAGGAACAGTAATTACAAGATCCAAAGGATCCGAATCGTCGAAAATTACCCGGATATCACCGGAGCCCGAATGCCCGAACATATCAGTAAGCATTAATGTCTTTTCATCTTTCTTGTAACCCTTCACAGAATATGATCCCATATTACTATCAAAGGGGAAAGATGCCAACATCGTGAATTTCGCTTCATCCGTCTCATTCTTGATTTGCAGAAAATCATTCATTTTAAACGGATGGCACTTGATAAAATCAACCAATGTCTCATTTCCATATAAATCCCATGTCTGGACTTTGGGTTCAACCAAACGCAATCTTACAACCAAACTGTCATCACGGTTTACATTTTCATAATGCCCTTCCAACTTGACGAAAGCAACACGCTCTCCTGCTTTGATAGTGACATTATTAGAGTTGTCAACAAAATCAAAATGATAACCACGAACAGCGGTTGATTTATCATTAATTATTTCTACAGCATAGTTCCGGTCGTAGTCTGCCAAAGTAGTTGTGGCAACCGGTACTTCAAATATTTTATCCGTTTCTAAAATCGGCATCGTGTAGGTGGTATCAGCAAACATCACATATTCCGGTCCGGTATATGTAATCTCTTCTGATTGACACCCTATCATAATAGTGGCTGCCAACGGAAACATCAACAGAAGATTCAAAAATTTCTTCATATTCATCTTATCTGTTACTTATTATTAGTTTAATTGTTACTTGCATTACCTACCACCAAGCCATTAGTAGCTTCGATTTCATGTTTTGGAATAGGCCAAGTAGTAAAACGGTATTTTGCATCTGTATATTTCACGTTCAACTCATTATTGATAGAACCGTCTATGCTATAAAGCTGCTTTTCACGTTTCACCGGATCATGCCAACGTTTCAAATCAGAGAGACGGAAACCTTCCATATACAATTCGCGGGCACGTTCATTCTTTATTTCTTTCAATAAATCATCGCCCGAAGCAGAGACAGAACCAAAACCTGTAATACGCTTACGCTTCAATGAAGAAAGATCTTTCTGAGCATTCTCATCATCACCCAGCCAGTAATAGGCTTCAGCGCGTACCAAATAGACTTCTGACAATCGTAAAGGCTTCGGCATATTGATAAATTTTCGAGTATCACCGCCATCCAAGTCTGTATTCCCCGGATATTTTGTTATAAGATACACATCATCGCCATTCACGTCCTTTGTTTGACTACAAAATGCAGAAGCACGCATATCATTATCTTCATACAATTTTAGAATTGCTTCAGCAAAATGATATTGAGGGTTGTAAGACGAGTTGTTGTAACCTAACAGGCTCTTACCCAAAGCACCACCATAACTAGTAGGACTCATTCCTATCTTCCAAATAATTTCATCACTTCCGTCGCGCATCCACATTACTTGATAATCCGTATAATTTTGGGAATTAATAATAAAAGCATTATTAATGGCATCCGAGAGTTTATATACTCCAAGCTTAATCACTTTTGTTGCAGCCTCTACCGATTTCTTCAAGTATTCATTGTTACGGTCGCGCTTTAAATCCCCCATTCCCATATACATATACACCCGCGCACGCAATGCATACACAGCGCCTTTACTAAAATAGTGAATATCAGCTATGGTACGTGAATCGGGAATATTATCTTCTGCATCCTTCAAATCACTGATAATTTGATTATAAGATTCACGTAATGTTGAACGTTTTACCATCGGAACATCATCCCGATATGTAACAGGCAAACAAATACCCATATTTTCCTTATCTGCATTCTCCGAGGTCATAGGTTCGCAAAACAAACGAATCAACTCGGCATATGCCAAAGCACGTGCAAAATAAACATCACCCAAACGTTTTTTGAATTCTTGTTTTTCTTTTTCTGTTTTCAAATTTGCTTCTACCTGATCTTTATAATCCATAAAGAAGTTACAACGAGCCACAATTGTATACAATCCATTGTATACAGCAGCAATTTCATCAGTAGTAGATTTGATATTCCACTGATAGAAATTAGAATAGAATCCAGTATTAGTTTTCAAAGCCGCATAAGCCATATCAGCCTGAATATCCGGAAGCAAAGTCATGTAGCCACTATATAGTGCACTATTTTTGAATGCACTATAAATGCCAACCACCCATGCGTCGCAATCATCAATCGTACGCAAAGCTTGATGCTCAGGAACTGCACTATCCGGTGTAAGATCCATTTCACAAGAAGTCATAACGAACATCAACGACATCAATAGGAATAATATTTTTTTCATTTTTCTCTATTATATTAATGTATAAAATAAACTTTTAGAAGCCTACTTCTAATCCAATGGAAAATTGACGTGACATAGGATATGCTGCCTGATAATAGTTGGCAGTTGATTCAGGATCCATACCTTGGAATTTTGTCCAAGTAAACAAATTCTGCCCTTGTGCAAATATTCTCACCCTATCAATAACTTTTGTCGGTAGCAATAAATTCTTAGGCAATTCATAAGATATACTCAAATTCTTCAAGCGAAGAAAAGATGCATCCTCCAACAAACGGTCGTCAAATTGCATTGGAACGTCATAGCGAGGCATCGTTACAAAATCCCCCGGCTTTTTCCAACGTTCTGTTAACAGTTTTCTTGACATATTATAATTTGAATATGCAGCTGCATTCTCACTGAAATAACGGTCATTATTCATCATATATCGATCTGCGACCCAACTGAATTGTGCTGCTACAGTTACACCCTGCCAAGATAATGTTGTGCCAAAACCTCCTTGCCAAGGAGCATTACAACTTCTGCCAGTCAGGACTTTGTCGTCCTCGCTAAATATATTCGTAATCTTCCCTTTTTTATCATACCAAAGAGCGTCACCATTGGCTGGATTTACTCCTGCAAAACGATTTAGATAAAATTCTCCATATGAATGCCCCACTTTCAAGTATAAACCTGTAGAACCCATATCGTATTCATCCCGGCCACTATATAGTTCTGTAATCTCATTCTTATTATAAGATGCATTGGCAGAAACATTCCAACTGAATGTTTTAAACCGAAGTACATCAACATCCAAAGAAAGGTCAACTCCACGATTTACCATTTCTCCCATATTACTCCAACGATATGGATAACCGCCCACCACCGATACGGGTACTTCCATCAACATATCCTTTGTTTTCTTATTGTAGAACTCGGCAACCAAATTTATACGATCAAAAAAGCCCAACTTCAAAGAAACATTAGTAGTCAACAACTTTTCCCATGTCAGGTTTTCATTACCTTTGGAGTAAGGAGCTATACCTGCCATATCAACATCCTTTACAATACCATAAATTGGGCCTCCAGACACAAGAGGAAGGTGATCATAAGCTGGAATAGACGAGTTACCCGACGTACCGATACTAGCGGCAACCTGCGCATTCGTTAACCAGTCTACATTTTCAAGAAATTTTTCTCCTTTAGCATTCCACATTAAACCTATTGACCAAAAATTAGCCCAACGGGAATTCTTACCGAAACGTGAAGAAGCATCACGACGTACAGAAAAATCAGCGTAATATTTGCTTAAAAAATTATATTCGGCACGTCCGAAGAAAGAAAGATAACGAGCATGAGTCATTGTATCAGAAGGGTTATCAGCACGTGTTGCCGTTGAAAAAGTCAACAACTTATCATTACTTTGTCCATGTGATACAACAGAAAATCCATCAGATTGATTATCAACCCATTCCTGACCAAGCATCACATTAAAATGATGTTCTTCCTTTATATCAAAAACATAGGTAGCAGTATTAGACCACGTAATATTCGTATAACGCGAAAAACCACGTCCTACAGAACCTTCACCATAGTTAGGCAAATATGAGGGCATAGAAAACATATTACTACGCTGATCAAGAAAATCAACACCTCCCAATGTCTTAATAGTCAATCCCGAAATAGGATGAAATTCACCATACGCAGAAGCAATTACTTTCCAACGATTCTTATCTGAAGGATTGTTGTTCTGATATTCTACCGGATTCACATTTGTTCCTAGCCAAGTTCCATCATTTACATTCGCAATTCCCCCCGTAGCTGAATAAGGACTCCAATAAGGAAGCATGAAACGAGAAGCAGAAATTGGAGTCACGGTATTATAGTCACCATCAACAGCTTCGGTCATATCTTCATAGGCAAAAGAAGCATTCGTCCCAACCTTGAACCAATTATTCACTTTTGCCTCCAGATTTGCACGTAAGGTATAGCGTTTATAATCAGAACTCAAAGCAATACCCTTCTGTGAATGAATATTTCCTGATACGTAATAGTTGAATCCTCCCTGTGTAGCACCACTTGCTTGCAAGTCAACACTAGTAAAAGGAGCTGCATCATTGTACACAACATCACGCCAATCGATATTGGTACGCTCTAACAAATCACGATCGTAAGTACCTACTTTATCCGGATTGATTTCTTCTTCATAGTCAAGACGTTCGGTTGTATTCATCAAATCCCATTTGCCGTAAGCTAATTTCGAAATACCATATTGCGCACGAGCTATAATATTTCCATTCGTACCACTACGACCACGTTTAGTTGTAATTACTACTACACCATTAGCAGCACGTGCACCATATATGGAAGTAGAAGAAGCATCCTTCAATACAGATACACTCTCAATATCATTAGGGTTAATTGCCGAAAAAACATCTGCTGTAATAGCAATACCATCCAATATAAAAAGCGGTGTTGTAGCTGCATTAATAGAATTCACACCTCGAATCTGAAAGTCTGCAGAAGCACTAGGTTCACCACTACTAG
Organism: Bacteroides congonensis; assembly: GCF_900130125.1. GTDB lineage: Bacteria > Bacteroidota > Bacteroidia > Bacteroidales > Bacteroidaceae > Bacteroides > Bacteroides congonensis. Next base: position 1,588,628 of record NZ_FQXY01000011.1, on the reverse strand, counting down.
AGATTACCTGTAAACCTGGAGTACGCCCTTGCAAAGCTTGGTCGAAACTAGGAGTCGGTACATTTTCCATTTGTTCGGCCTTTACTACCGACATTGAACCAGCCACGGTTCCTTTCTTGCGAACACCATAGGCAACTACTACAACCTCATCCACCATCTGCGCATCGTTTTCCATTGTCAAGTTTATACGAGTAGAAGCAGTCACCTGCTTATCTATCGTTTTCATACCGACATAAGAGAACTGCAAAGTGGCAGGAGACTTAGTCACTGTGATACTGTAATTACCATCTATATCGGTAATTACTCCGTTTGTTGTACCTTTCTCCAAAACGGACACACCGATCATCGGCTGGTTATCTTCCGCCGAAATGATATGTCCTTTTACCTGATATCCGCCCTGTGCGAAAAGCAACAGGGGGATATTCGTCAGAGTAAAGAGTACAAACAAGAGAATTGATTTTCTCATCTTTGATACTTAAATTAAAATTAATGAAATTGATTTATTTTATAGATTTGTCTACAAGTAAAATACGCGTATTCCATTTTCACTCAAGAAATAATAATACGCTCCTCTCCCACAGGTCAACTCTCAAAGCATAACTTTTTTGACCTTGGGCAGGATATTTTCTCTAAAAACAAAATAGGGAATACTAACTTGGCAAATTCTTAATATTACGCCAAATATCCAAATAGATTTTTCGTGTTACCGCTGTGTGAATTAAATGTATGACCATCTGCTCTCCTAAGTTATAAATTAAACACTAATATTACTTGTCCTGTTTAAGTGCTATATATTTCTAAATATGTTCTTTTTCGCTACAAATATAAATATTATAGTTAAATAAAAGAAACAAAATGTCGCATATTTTATACTAAATTTCCACATATATCTTTTTGTCACATATTTAAGTACATATAAATCAATTAAGGAACAAGCAAAAGAATAATTATTCAATAAATAGAATATTAACTTTCATTTTGACAATTCATTTAATTGTTTAAACAACAGTAGCACTAGTGATGTAAAATACCCTATAGAAAGGATTCACTATAGAAAAGATAAATATTCAAAACTATTTTCCTATTTTTGCACCCACTATATATAAATAAGGTATAAGATGAACTACGGATTCGTGAAAGTAGCAGCGGCCGTGCCACATATAAAAGTGGCTGACTGTAAATTCAATGTAGAGAGAATAGAAAGTCTGATTGCAGTGGCTGAAGGAAAAGGAGTGCAAATCATTATTTTCCCGGAAATGAGTATTACCGGATATACTTGCGGTGACTTATTCGGTCAGCAACTTTTGTTGGAAGAGGCTGAAATGGGATTAATGCAGATTCTGAATAATACACGCCAATTGGACATCATTTCTATTGTCGGTATGCCGGTAGTTGCCAATTCTACGGTTATCAATAGTGCGGTAGTTATTCAGAAAGGAAAAGTATTGGGTGTTGCAGCCAAGACTTATCTGCCTAACTATAAAGAGTTCTATGAACAACGTTGGTTCACATCCGCCCTTCAGCTTACAACTGATAATGTACGTTTGTGCGGACAGATTGTTCCTATAGGGGCTAACCTGCTTTTTGAAACTTCGGATACTACTTTCGGAATTGAAGTTTGTGAAGATCTCTGGGCTACAATTCCACCCAGCTCTTCACTTGCATTGCAAGGAGCGGAAATCTTATTTAATATGTCGGCAGATAATGAGGGTATCGGAAAACATAATTATCTGTGTTCTCTTATCAGCCAGCAATCTGCACGCTGTATCGCAGGATATGTATTTTCATCTTGCGGTTTCGGAGAGTCTACTACAGATGTAGTCTTTGCCGGAAACGGATTGATTTACGAAAATGGCAGCCTTCTTGCACGCAGCGAGCGTTTCAGTATGGAAGAACAACTTATAATCAGCGAGATTGATGTGGAACGCATACGCGCAGAACGTAGAATCAATACGACTTTCGCTGCCAACCAAGCTAATTTAGAAGACAAAAAGGCGGTTTCTATCGCAACGGAATTTGTGAATAGTAAAGAGCTGACTTTAACCCGGAACTTCAATGCTCATCCTTTTGTACCGCAGGGCAATGAGTTAAATAAACATTGTGAAGAAGTTTTTTCCATTCAAGTGGCAGGACTGGCACAACGGCTCGTCCATACCGGAGCCAAGACTGCTGTGGTAGGCATTTCCGGCGGACTGGATTCAACATTGGCTTTACTAGTCTGCGTGAAGACTTTCGACAAACTGGGATTATCAAGAAAAGGGATTCTCGGAATTACAATGCCCGGCTTCGGAACGACTGACCGGACTTATCATAATGCTATTGACTTGATGAAGTCATTAGGCATATCTATCCGTGAAATCAGTATCAAAGATGCCTGTATCCAGCATTTCAAAGATATAGACCATGATGTAAACGTACATGATGTCACTTATGAAAACTCACAGGCACGCGAACGTACGCAAATTTTAATGGATGTTGCCAACCAGACTTGGGGAATGGTAATAGGTACAGGAGACTTATCGGAACTCGCTTTGGGATGGGCGACTTACAATGGTGACCATATGTCTATGTACGGTGTCAATGCAAGCGTGCCTAAAACGCTCGTGAAATATCTGGTACAATGGGTGGCAGAAAATGGTGTGGATGAGGATTCTAAAGCTACACTACTTGATATAGTAGACACTCCTATCAGCCCGGAACTTATTCCGGCAGATGAAAATGGAGAAATCAAGCAAAAGACCGAGGATTTGGTAGGCCCTTACGAACTGCATGACTTCTTTCTTTATTATTTCCTGCGTTTCGGTTTCCGTCCTTCCAAGATTTATTACCTGGCAAGTGCCGCATTCAAAGACAGTTATGCCGAAGAGACAATTAAGAAATGGTTATCCATTTTCTTCCGTCGTTTCTTCAATCAGCAGTTCAAACGTTCATGCCTGCCTGACGGGCCGAAAGTCGGTAGTATTTCTATCAGTCCGAGAGGGGATTGGCGAATGCCGAGTGATGCCAGTTCAGCTATGTGGCTTAAAGAAATAGAGAACTTATAATCTTCTTGATAGACAACTTATTTTGGCAGGCATTTTTGTCTGCGACATTTTTGTATTTATTTTAAGTATTATAGGGGGAAAAACAAAAATGTTGCAGCGCTATATATCAAGTATTTAAGTCTAAAAACAGGCTCATTTTAAGGAAAGTTTACAAAAAACATGCGGTTGTTTTTGACTTTTTGGAGAGAAAAACTGCATTTTTCATATAACATACTATATTACAGAGCGTTACCATCTTTTATGAATAACTAGTCGGACAGACTTGTGCAACTGAAGAGTTACACAAGTCTGTCCGGCTAGTTGCTCAAGTCCATTTGCACCGTTACACAAGTGCAACAGGATAATACTAGCAGTTGAATTAGCTAATAGATGAGGAGAAAACATTAATTCATGCCATAGAAGTTTCTAATGCTTCCTTATGATTTGACTAATTCATACAGTCAATTGAATTATTGCATCACCTCTTTTTTTATTCGCTCTATATCCACTTCTTTGATTCTTCGAATTATATTTTTATAAATACGGTGAAAACCAAAACCTCCTTCAGTCATTTCGCTGATCGCATCTTCTTTGGAGACATTCTGAAATACAATGCGGTAGAGCGCACAAACGGCTCCTGTACGGTCGGAACCATGATGACAATGGATTACAATTGGCGCTTTACGGTTCTTTATGATACGCAATGCCCTTATTAATTGCTCCTCACTGACTGAATGCGCCTTCATCTTTACCCGATGAAGTTTCACGGCTGTACCTGCCGCTTCATCATCGTCACTATGCCTGTTACGGAGATTTAGGGACTCTTTGATTCCATATTTTTCAAGAGCTTTAAAATCAACAGATGAAGGCTGTTCCGAACGATATACTCCCGAATCTATCTTATACAAATTGGCCAATTCACTATCAGGAAGAATAATCTTCTCTGCTTTCAGGCCTTGGCTGAAAACAGAGACAGAGAAAATGATTCCTAAAAACAGGATCAACAAGATTCGTTTCTGCATAAATTTTCGTATTTACTCAAAGCACACCTTTACTGGATGGAAGCTCAAAATGATAGATATCTCTTTTGAGTGCCATTTTTAAAGCACGGGCTAATGCTTTAAAAATTCCTTCTATCTTATGATGTTCATTCTGCCCTTCAGCCTTGATGTTCAGATTCATTTTTGCGGCATCACTCAATGACTTAAAGAAATGTAGGAACATTTCAGTCGGCATCTCCCCTATCTTCTCGCGTTTGAACTCCACATCCCATACCAACCAGGGGCGGCCACCAAAATCCAGGCATACCTGGCAAAGACAATCGTCCATCGGCAAAGCATATCCATAACGTTCAATTCCCCGTTTGCTGCCTAAAGCCTGGTAGATACAGTCTCCCAAAGCAATAGCAGTATCTTCAATAGTATGATGTTCGTCTACTTCCAAGTCTCCTTTTACACGAATCGTTAAATCCATACCGGAGTGTTTTCCAATCTGTTCGAGCATGTGGTCGAAGAAACCAAGACCGGTGGAAATATCGCAAGTACCGTTTCCATCAAGGTTCAGAGCTACATATATATCCGTCTCTTTAGTTGTGCGACGTACTTCCGCTTTCCGCTCACCGGCAAACAGGAATTCGGCTATCTGATCCCAGTCTGTTGTGGCGAGAGCGCAAACGTCTTCCAGTCCTTTTCCTTTCAGACTTTCTGTTGAATCTTGTAGATAGATGGCACGACAGCCCAGATTTTTGGCAAGTTCCACATCTGTAGGACGGTCACCGATAACAAAACTTCCAGGCAGATCGTATTCAGGATTATTCAGATATTTCGTCAACATTCCGGTACGTGGTTTACGTGTCGGCGCATTATCTTCAGGGAAACTACGGTCTATAAGTATTTCATCAAAAGCAATTCCTTCGCCTTCCAATGTTTTAAGCATCAGGTTATGGGCAGGCCAGAATGTTTCTTCCGGAAAGGATGATGTACCCAGTCCGTCCTGATTGGTGACCATTGCAAATTCGAAATCGAGTTTACTACGGATAAAGCCCAAATTACGGAATACTTTCGGATAGAATTCCAATTTCTCCAAAGAGTCGAGTTGATAGTCAACTGGCGGCTCAATAACCAGCGTTCCGTCTCTGTCTATAAATAAAACTTTTTTCTTCATAATCTATCCCGGGTATTTTTTAAGGGCTTCCAATAGGGTGTTATTCTCTGTACGAGTACCAACCGTCACACGCAAACAGTTGCAGCAGAGTGAAACGGTATGACGATTGCGGACAATAATCCCCTCGCCTACCAAATAATTATAGATTTTCACTGCATCCGTCACTTTAGCCAAAAAGAAATTAGCATCGGATGGAAATAACTTAATGGTACATGGAAGTTTTTCAAACTCTTCTTCCAAATAATCGCGTTCTTCCTTCAATGTATTTACCCAACGTTCTATCTCATAATGCTTATGAAGCATACTGATAGCCTGCTGTTGAGTGAGTTGGTTAACGTTATAGGGATATTTGATTTTACTCAAAATGCCAATGATATCTTCGGATGCAAAAGCCATTCCCAAACGGATAGCGGCACATCCCCAGGCTTTGGAGAATGTCTGGAATACAACAAGATTAGGATATTTATCCAACTCTTCCAGAAAAGAGGGGGCTTTGGAGAAATCATTGTAAGCCTCATCCAGCATCACCAGTCCTTCAAACCGATTCAGAATCTTTTCTATTTCGGAACGAAGCAGGTCGTTTCCTGTCGGATTATTGGGTGAGCAAAGAAAAATAAGTTTGGTATGTTCGTCTGTAGCAGCCATTAACTTATCAGCAGAGAACTGGAAGTCATCATCCAATAGTACTTTCCGGTATTCAACGTTGTTCACATCTGCACAAACCTGATACATCCCATAAGTAGGGTCGATAGCCACTACATTATCCTTGCCCGGTTCGCAGAAAGCACGAAAGACCAAATCAATGGCTTCGTCGCTACCATTTCCGAGGAAAATATGTTCGGGAGCTACTTTCTTGATTTTCGACAGCAGCGTTTTCAGTTCGCATTGCATAGGATCCGGGTAACGGTTATGAGGCGTATTGTACGGATTCTCATTGGCATCCAAAAAGACAGAAGCTGTCACTCCTTTATATTCATCACGGGCCGAAGAGTATGGTTTTAGTTTCCAAATGTTCGGGCGGGTTAGTTCTTGTAACGTTTTCACTTCTTTGATTTTTTAAGTTATGAGTTCTGAATAGCTTTGAGACGGACAGTAACTGCGTTCTTATGCGCATCCAAAAGTTCGTTAGCTGCCATTTCTTCAATAGCCGGGCCAATGGCTTTTATTCCTGCCGGAAGAATTTCCTGGAATGTAATCTTGCGGATGAAACTATCGAGGCTTACACCGCTATATGCTTTGGCATATCCGTTGGTCGGCAAAGTATGGTTAGTACCCGAAGCATAATCACCTGCACTTTCGGGAGTTAATGAGCCGAGGAATACAGAACCGGCATTGGTGACACGTTCTGCCACTTCCAAATAGTTTTCTGTCTCGATGATTAAATGTTCGGGCGCATAAGCATTGGTTAATTCCAGTGCTTCATCCAAATCTTTCACTAAGATTAGTTTGCTGTTTTCCAACGATTTTGCAGCTATCTCACGACGGGGTAATTCTGCTAGTTGACGTTCCACTTCTGCCATCACTTCTGTTTGGAGTTCCTCGGAAGTTGTTATCAACATGGCCTGGCTGTCGACTCCGTGCTCTGCCTGGGACAGTAAATCCGCTGCCACGAAAACCGGATTTGCGGATGCGTCAGCCAATACTTCTACTTCGGAAGGCCCGGCAGGCATATCAATGGCAACATCACGCAGACTTACCAATTGTTTTGCTGCTGTCACATACTGATTTCCGGGGCCAAAGATTTTATAGACTTTTGGCACGCTTTCTGTTCCGTAAGCCATGGCAGCAATCGCTTGTACACCACCTGCCTTGAAGATTTTACTAACTCCTGCCAGTTGGGCGGCAAAGAGAATGGCAGGGTGGATATTCCCATTTTTATCGGGGGGGGTACAAAGCACGATTTCCTTGCATCCTGCTATTTTGGCAGGAACAGCGAGCATCAATACGGTTGAGAACAGCGGGGCTGTTCCTCCCGGAATGTATAGCCCGACCTTTTCAATGCCCACAGCTTTCTGCCAACAGGTTACGCCATTCATCGTTTCCACCTTCTTTCCCACAAAACGTTGGGAAGAGTGAAAGGTTTCAATATTTTGTTTTGCCAGGGAGATGGCGGCTTTCAATTCATCACTTACTAATGTTTCGGCAACCTGCACTTCTTCAGGAGTCACTGCAAGCGCAGACAAAGTAACTTTATCAAAGGCGGCTTCATATTCCAGTACAGCTTTGTCACCTTCTGCCCTTACCTTACTTATAATGGTATGAACCGTATCGAACAGGTTCTCCGTATTCAGTGCCGGACGTTTCAAGAGTTCTGCCCATTGCTCTTTTGATGGATACTTAATTAATTTCATAGTTTATATTTTATTAGGCACAGATTTCACGGATAACACAGATAATGCAGTCACTAATCTCAGATACCGCGTGATCTGTGTAATCCGTGCCTATATATATTTATACAATCATCTTTTCAATCGGCAGTACCAAAATGCCTTCTGCTCCCAATGCTTTGAGTTTTCCGATAATTTCCCAGAAACGTTTTTCGTCAAGTACTGTATGAACGGAACACCAGCCTTCTTGTGCCAATGGCATTACGGTGGGGCTCTTCATACCCGGTAATACGTCAATAATTTCTTCCAGTTTATCTTTCGGGGCATTCATCAATACGTATTTCTTATCCTCGGCAGTTTTTACAGCGTTCATACGGAACAACAGTTCTTCCAACACAGCTTTTTTCTCATCGCTCATGTTTTTGTTACCAATCAACAAAGCTTCCGATTTCATCACTACCTCTACTTCTTTCAGGCGATTGCTGACTAAAGTAGAACCGGAACTTACAATATCAAAAATAGCATCAGCCAATCCGATGCCCGGAGACACTTCCACCGAACCGGTAATGACATGGATTTCTGCATTCACACCATTCTTTTTCAGGAAGTTGCGAAGGATAACAGGATATGAGGTCGCAATCTTCTTTCCGTTGAACCATGACAATCCGAGATATTCCAAATCTTTCGGCATAGCCAATGACAAGCGGCACTTGCTGAATCCCAAACGTTTGATGATTTCCGCGTCTTCTTCTTTTTCCATAAATTCGTTCTCACCGACAATCCCCAAATCAGCCACTCCGGTAGCTACCGTCTGTGGTATATCGTCATCACGAAGAAAAAGAACTTCGATGGGGAAATTAGGAGATTGCACTAATAAAGTACGTTTGGTAGTGCTCAACTTGATATCCGACTCTTCTAAAAGTGCCATTGTCTCTTCGAAGAGACGTCCTTTGGCTTGTACTGCGATTCTTAACATGATCTTATTTAATTATTTATTATTAATTACTATCCGAATGAGAAAATAAAAAAAGGCTTACCGTATTCGGCAAGCCTTCGTTATCGTTATATAGAGTATACACAATATCATCTACGCCCACCGAGTTATTCGTTAGGAAAATGATGATGATGATGTGTAGCTGTATATTTCATATTTCTTTTATTAACTGCGACAAAAGTAAAGTATTTGTTTGATACTACCAAACATTTATCACAAAAACTTGAGTTTTCATTTCAAATTAAAGGTAATATCTCTTCCGGTTCAACATCACATTTCAGAAAATGCATTTCACTTTTCGCCTTTTCCTGTGAGAATGTAAAGTAAGTACAAAGGGCTTCCGTACATACTTCACCATCCTTGTTATATAGCTTCGCCTCAATAATAACAATGTTCCGCTTTATTTCTTTAATGGATGCACGCAACACGACATGAGAATCTTTCGTATCAATTGGCTTCCGGTAGCGAGTCTCCATTTTCGAAGTGACCCCTGTTGTCTGTAACTTACGAAGTATCACCCATGCGCAAATCTCATCCAACAAAACAGCTTGAATACCACCGTGCAATGTATCAATCCAACCCTGATATTCAGGACGGGGTTTCCAGATGCTCACGATTTCATCACCGTCTTCGTAAAATTCCATTCTCACTCCGGCTTCATTATTTGGTGCACAGCCGAAACAGTTGTACCCTTCCAAACCTTTCCAGGGATTTATTATCTTCTTCATGGTTCTCTCTTTTTTAGTTTTTCTTCCCAAATATAAGCAAAATATGAAAAGGAAGAATGATTTCCGCTAATTTACTTTCGGATACAACGAATTGCAAAAGCTTTTTTCTCGACACCCGGAGCAGACTTTCCAATCGTATTTTCATCACTTTTCAGGTAAAAGACATCATCGGCTATTGCTGTATTTGTATCATCCAATGTCCAATATGCCAAATGCTTGCCTGCAAATATATTCTGATTCGGTTCAACCCACATGCCTATAGGAGCTGCATTGAAACCTGACAAATTATTAGCCGGTTGTACTGTCTCTCCTGTTTTAAGTGGTAACCAGGTTCCTGATTTCAGTAAAGAAGCATCCCCTTTTAGATAAGTATTCAAAAGATCCCAATCCCCTTTATTCGGTATGTTCCAATGTGCAGGTAAGAAATTAGCTGATAACGCAACACCAGCTGTATAAAAATGATGTTCCGCACCGGATTGCAAATACCCGACAGCATTTTCAGTCACAGCATCTAACTTAGGAAGTTCGTCACCATTCACGTACAGGGCAGTTTCCAAATTATCCCGCATCCAATATTGAGTTCCAATCTTCACCAATGGATAATTATGAATCATCCCGCCACGTACATCGCGGGCAACGTCTTCTAATGCCAATACAGATAATACATTATCTGCTACTGCTACCGACAAAGATATTTTTCCATCTGCCAGCACATAAACATTATTACGAGCCGCCAAGTTCCCGGCAGTATAAGTCAAAGAATTATCTTCCACATTCCATGAAACACTTCCACCATGAACCTTACCTGATTTACCTAATAGTTGAGCCACAATTCCTTGTGATAAATCAACACCTCCATCTTCTTTCATCGGATAAGCAACAATCGCCTGGGAAGAAAGTTCTGGAGTAACTAAATACTCCTTACATATTTCAGCAACTTGTTTTCCTGAATTCAGTACTTTATACACATTTGATTTTTCAAAAGTCAGTTTCGATACATCTACATATTTATGAAGAGTTACCGATTCAGTCTGATCTACCTCAGTTCCATCCCAATCACCGATTTCTCCACTGACTTTACTCATTAATATATCCTCATCTGCTACAAATGTAATTTCGAGTTCTCTTTGCTTACCACTTTTCAATTGTAAAGTAGAAGGCAGTAAACAAGTATATGGCTTTCCACCGGCTTCCAATGTTATATACTGGTATCCAACCGTCGCTTCCTGCGGTATCAGAATCAGTTCTTTTCCTACCAATCGCCCCTCTTCGATTTCCCATTCGCCCGCAGGAGTAATTTCCTTTTCTTCGGAATATGTGGAGAACGTTTTTTTCTGAAAATCGTAAATAGCCTTAGTATAAAAACCGCTAACAGAAAGTGTAGGATTGACAGATAACATATCTTCTACATTTTCTCCTTCACCCGGAACAAGAACCACCTTTAAGCGGAAGAACTGATGATTATAAGTCAGAGCTACAGCTTCTTTACTGGCTAAAACATCCTCTTTGGATGCAACCAGAAAATCCGAATATGAATAATCTTTAGATTTATCCTGACTCGTAGCAACCGCTACCTGCATAGTGCTTTCCCCCATTGCTACTCCTTCTTCTTGATATGGATAATAACTGATTAAATTCAACGTTACTCCATCGTCCGGGTAATAAACCGACTCATCAGAAATAAAATCACCACTGGAAGAACGTACAAAATGAAGATTATCGGCATAACGTTCTTCTTGCATCGTTGTGCTACCTGCAAGTGCGAACAAACCAACCTCATCCCCTTCCTCAAAATTATTATTAGCCACACGAGTATTAACTATTTCGTGAATATCAGCCACGAATTTCAATGGAATATCTCCATTATTGATTATTTCTCCCTCTTCTTCTGAAATGTGGTTTACACAAGCTGTCAACGAAACAGAACACAGAATTAATAAACCTATTCCCACAAATAGGTCATGGCATGTTTTCATTATTATTATTTATTGGTCAAAACTTGAAATCTCTGATTGAGCAGAAGAATGACATAAGAGGAAGTATTCGCTTTCGATTATGAGACATCATACAACACGTCTGTTGTTACTGTAGAATCGTTAATTTCAGCATTCCATTTTGAAATACCGGAAGCGAAAGTACATATTATAGTTAAGATGAGACATATTTCAATTAAGAAATCTTCTCTTTTATTTTTAATCAACAAATAGTCAACAACTTAGTAATCCTGATATATTTAACAGACTTTACCCTACACCTTATTATATAAGGGAGCAACCATTTTTCAGAAAGAATAACCCACTTCTATACCGGCAATATGTTTCCCCCGTGAAGACTCATACTGGTAACAATAAAACGCGTCCAGCGACCAACGTTTGGCCAAATCAAATTCTACTCCCGGACGATAGCGCATACGTGCCGCTCTCCAAAAAGAGGCATCGTCCAGACTTTGATAAATCTCGAGAGAGAAGTAAGGTGAAACAATCCCTTTTGTGGGTGCATAGGCTAATTTTAAACGGGAACGCAAACGGGTTTCCGAATCTCCACGGTCAAAAGTCTGCTGAAACCTTTCCCGCAAGGAGACTTTCAACCACTGATAACGGAAACTTGCAACTGCACTGACATGATAACGATGTCTTAACTTCCAGTCCGAATCTCCCAAATTACGAATATGAGTTTCATACCCAACCCCGAAATTCAAGAAAGAATATGCACGGTAAACTCCGCCGACGCTAACTCCCCAACGATCCATCCTGCTCATATCCTCTTTCGTGCGCAGTTCCAAATCACCGGAAACCGAAAATCGAGAATCTATCTTATGATTCACTTTGAACTTGGTCCATGTAGTGAAATCATCACTTTGTGCCCATACAGAGGATACCAGTCCAACTAATAAAACAAACAGCCAAGCCTTAGCATTAAATAATATTCTACTCATTGATTATCGGGTTAAAATTGCAAAGATAGCAAATTATCTCCGGCAAAGAAAAATCATGATACTGAAATAAATCTGAAAAAGATTAGCTACTTCTTTCCTTTTTTATTTCCCGGATTTTACGTACGTTTGTGACAATCTAAGCAATCCCTTTGTGAATTGAAACCTAAAATGCTATATGTGCGCAACAAATATTCCCGGTAATGAACGTTCGCTTGTCATCCGTCTGATAGCCGGAGATGAGGATGCATTCTGTGAACTTTATGCGGCTTATAAAAATCGCCTGATATATTTTGCCATGCGTTTCCTTAAATCACGCGAATATGCTGAAGACATCTTTCAGGACGCCTTCACTGTGATTTGGGAAAGTCGCCGTTTTATTAATCCGGACGCCTCTTTTTCTTCTTATCTATATACAATCATGCGCAACCGGATTCTGAACCAGTTGCGTGAACTGGCAAGTGAAGACCGGCTGAAAGAACAGATTCTATCACAAGCTATAGACTATAGCAATGAGACAAACAATGCAATCATTGCTAATGATTTACAAAGACTTGTATCCCAAGCACTGGAACAGCTGACTTCCCGCCAACGGGAAATATTCGAAATGAGCCGTGAAAAACAAATGTCTCACAAAGAAATTGCAGAAGCGTTGGGGATTTCTGTCAATACTGTACAAGAGCATATCTCATCTTCATTACGTTCACTTCGTACGTATTTGGAGAAACACTCCATTACCGGCACTGACCTTATCTTGCTCCTTATCTGCCTCAATCTTTAGCGGAAGACAGCTTCTCATGAAGTTGATGGTTAAAGGAAGTTAACTATACCCCAGATACTCTTTTCCTTTGTGTACTAATTATACAAAGGGGAAAATAAGATATCCCCGAACTCTAAATAACAGAATATGAAGAATACAGAAAATAACAAGAACTTATATCGTCGCTATCTGGATGATCTCTATACCACAGAGGATGCCCGGGAAATACTGAACAGCTTGCACCACCCGGATAATCATGAAACACTCGACGAGTTGTCTTCTGATGTGTGGGAAGAAGCGGCAACCCAGCAACCTCTCACTGATCTTGAACGGGAACACTATAAACGGGAAGCACGCCAATTATTGAAACGCATAGAACATAAAAAACGTACTTGGCTGCGTCGTATCGCAGTTGCTGCCATCAGCACAGCAGCAATCGTTTGTCTTGTACTAGGCGGAATTCATTATCTGGAACATCTGAATGAACGACAGACTATCTATCTGGAAGCCTCAACCTCTTATGGCGAACGTAAACAGATTCTTCTGCCCGACGGCACCCAACTGACACTAAATTCATGTTCACATGTACGGTATCCGAATAGTTTCAAAGGAGAAGAACGTAAAATAGTACTGGAAGGTGAAGGATATTTTCAAGTATACAGAAATGAGGAACAGCCTTTTATTGTCAGTACCCGCCGTTTCGATGTACGTGTATTGGGAACCTGCTTTGACATAAAATCCTATTCTTCTGATGAAATTGTTTCTGTAGAGGTGGAAAGCGGAAAGGTACAAGTGGACTTGCCGGAAGCAATGATGCGGTTAAAAGGCAAGGAACAGGTACTTATCAATACCATTTCGGGCGAATACAGCAAACGACGCGAAGAGCGCCCGGTGGCGATATGGAAAAAAGGCGGACTGCGTTTCAACAGTACTCCGATACGTGACGTGGCAAAGGAGCTGGAGCGAATGTACAATTGCCGCATTACATTTGCCGATGGTAAATTCAATAATCTGATTTCCGGAGAGCACGACAATAAGAGCCTGGAAGCAGTTCTTCAATCTATCGAATATACAAGTGGTATCCGGTATAAAAAAGAAGGAAACTGCATATTGTTATATAAATAGCAAAAAGATGTTAATCACACCCTAGCATATAATCTATCGTGTGTATTACTTTATAGAACCTTGAATATTAAACTTATAATTCTAAAAAAAAATTATATTATGAAAGCACCCGGTTAATCCCATTTCAGAAAAATAGGAGCCGTCTCTCAGAGAAGCCCCTATTCCGTAATCCGGACGGATATTCATTCGTTTCGACCCGTGTGAATAACGTATCGCGCATTACGAACCTTTGTTTTAAATAATCTATTCAATTACTAAAACGTACAAATTTATGAATAATCTTCCTAATATAAAAAGGAAAGGCAGGAATGTACATTCATTTTTAGCTTTTTTACTATTCGTATGCTTGTCATCATTGCCTTATTACACACAGGCACAGGAAAAGAAAAACATTACGCTGGATGTCAAGAATGAAACCGTAGAAAATGTATTCAATCAATTAAGCAAGCAGACCGGCTACAAATTCTTTTATGACCAGGAAATTGTGAATGCTGCTCCACGCATTTCAATCAAAGCACGCAACAGCTCATTAGAAAATATTCTGAGCAAGATAACGGTACAGACCAATTTATATTTCAATAGGAAAAACAATACCATCTCCGTCGGCAAACAAAAAAGTCGGGAAACAATAAAGTCTACAAGAACCAAAACAGTCAACGGAACAGTTACAAACCAGAACGGTGAACCCATTATCGGTGCCAATGTATTAGTAAAAGGTACGACGAACGGTATCATTACCGATATTAACGGAAACTACTCTTTGGCAAACGTAACCGAAGACGCTACTATTCAGTTCTCATACATCGGATATCAAACAACCGAAGTTAAAGCTAACAGTAAAGAGTTAGCGCGCATCATACTAAAAGAAGACAGCGAACTGCTGGACGAAGTAATAGTAGTAGGTTACGGCGTACAGAAACGCAGTGACGTCACCGGTGCCATTTCTTCCGTAACTTCCGAGAAACTGAATGCCACACCCTCTTCCAGCTTGGGTGAAATGCTGAGAGGACAAGCTGCCGGTGTACAAGTCACCATGGCTAATGCCGCGCCCGGTGGAAGTTCAAACATTCTGATTCGGGGACGGCGTTCCCTTTCCGGTGGAAATGACCCTCTTTATATTGTGGACGGTGTTCCAATGAGCAGTATAGATGATATAAACTCCAACGATATAGCATCGCTCGAAGTTCTGAAAGACGCCTCTTCACAATCAATCTATGGTGCACGCGCCGCCAACGGTGTCATACTGATTACTACCAAACGGGGAAAGACCGGAAAGATGAAAATCAGTTATAACACTTACGCTGCTTCACAAAGTATTCATAAGAACTTTGAGTTTTACAATGGAGAAGAATGGGCTGCTTTACGTAAGGAAGCATACTACAATGCCAATCTTAGTTATGATGAAGCCGACTGTTTCAGAGGGTTGATGCTCGACGTGCTCAAATCAGGAGAATATGTTGACTGGGAAAAACTAATGATAAGCTCCGCCTGGCAACAAAAGCACGATATTCTAATCCAATCCGGCGGGGACAAAACAAAATACGCCCTGGGACTGGGATATTTTGACCAGAACGGTATGGTTCCTAATTCAGGATTCCAGCGTTTGAGCGGACGATTGAACATCGACCACAAACTACTGAAAAACCTGACAATAGGCACAAACTTCTTATACACCAAATCATGGAAGAAAACAGCCGACGGCTCCTTCAATTCATTTATCACCATGCCGCCTCTGGCAAAAGTATATAATGACGACGGTTCATTGCGTGAAGATGTAACCGAAGCCGGGGAGTCTCATTACAACCCCTTATGGAATATCGACTACTCAAACAATAAAAGCCAGACAGACCGGTTATTGATAAACTTCTTCGTAGACTGGAAAATCACAAAGGACTTGTCATATCGTGCCAACGGAAGTTTGAATACCAGAACCGTCCATAGCAACACGTATCAGGGAACGAAGCACACGACCGGACGCAACAACAATGGAAAAGCGACTGCCGGAACCAGTTTCTCCAATGACTACCTGTTCGAGAATATAGTCAACTATGTGAAGGATTTCAATAAGAATCATCATTTCGACGCAACCTTTATGCAAAGTGTGAATGTCATTGAATGGAAGAGTTTAGGAATAAACGGCACAGGATTTGCGAATGACGACTTGACCTACAATGCAATAGGTTCCGCCAATGAATATGGTACTCCTACCTGGCAATTGTCTGACAGAAAACTTTTATCATTCTTAGGACGTGTGAGATACAACCTGTTCGAGAAATACTTATTCACCTTCGCTTTACGCGTGGACGGCTCTTCGGTTTTCGGGAAAAATAATAAATATGGTTATTTCCCCTCAGGAGCTTTTGCCTGGCGGATAAATGAAGAGTCCTTCTTGAAAGAAGCCAAATGGCTGTCCAACCTGAAACTCCGTCTAAGTTACGGTGCGGTGGGTAATCAAGGAGTCAATCCTTATAAATCACTTGGCTTGACTGACAGATACCTGACTGAATTCGGAGATAAAACAGTCATCGGTTACCTGCCCGGAACAGAATTGACCAATCCTAACTTGAAATGGGAAACGTCCACTTCCGGGAATATCGGACTTGATTTCGGATTCTTCAACGGAAGAATCAATGGTACGATAGAATACTATACTACCAAGACTACCGACCTGCTTGTCACCAAGTCTATCCCGAGCTCACTGGGATATTCCACCCAGACCGTGAATCTGGCGGAAATGAAGAATAATGGTATTGAAATAACGCTGAATACCACTCCCGTCAAAATCAAAGATTTCAGATGGGATGTCAACTTCACTTTCACCAAGAACAAAAATGAAATAAAAAAGATAGACGGACAAGTCGATGAGAATGGAAAACCGCTTGATGACGTGAACAACAAATGGTTTGTCGGATATCCGATGAATGTATATTACGACTATGTATTTGACGGCATCTGGCAAAAAGATGACGATATCGCCAATTCTCATATGCCGACAGCTACTCCGGGCAGTATCAAACTGCGGGATGTGAACAACGACAATCAGATAACAGCCGATGACAGAGTAGTGATGCAACGTGACCCCAAATGGATAGGTACGGTCGGCACATCTTTCAACTATAAGGGATTCGACTTATCTGCCGACTTGTATATCTCTCATGGTGGGACAATCTACAACCCTTATCTGACCACATTCGAGAATGGTGGCGACTTGACTGCCAAGCGGAACGGTATCCGACGCAATTACTGGACACAGAATAACCCGTCTAATGAAGCCCCTGCGCCCAACATGACGCAAGCACCCGCATACATCAGTTCATTGGGCTATCAGGATGCATCATATGTCCGTCTGCGAAACGTTACTTTCGGATACAATTTTCCCCGTGCACTTATCAGCAAAGCATACATGCAAAGTCTGAGACTCTATATGACACTGTCTAACTTCTGGACGAAAACCGACGTACAGGCTTACGGCCCGGAACAGACTCCGGGAGATTATCCCGAACCCAGGACTGTATTATTTGGATTGAATGTGACATTTTAATAAGGTAAAATCATGAAAAAGAGTATATTATTTATATTTACAGCCTGCTTCCTCTTTACTACTTCCTGCTCCGACTTCCTGGACGAAGAACATAAGACGAAGTATAGCTCCGAATACGTATTCGGAACACCGGAAGGGCTAAAGCTCGCTGTCAATGCACTATACGCATTGCAACGTAACTATGCAAATGATACTGAGAACTCCACCATCTTTGCTTTGGAAAGAGGTACGGATTTAGCCGTAACCAACGGTGGAACCGGTAACTTTTACGGCATCTATGACCCTAATTATTTAAAGCCGTCTGCTTATCAGGTAGGATTTATGTGGCGCACGATGTACCATATCATAGGCAAAGCCAATGAAATAATTGCTGCCGCCGAGGATTTGGAAGACACCCCTTCACTACGGGCCACCGTTTCAGAAGCAAAGTGTTTCAGAGCACAGTCTTATTTTCTGCTTTATCGCACATTCGACAGGATATGGCTGAATGTACTACCGACTACTGCTGAAAACGTCAACGACCCGAGAGATTTTCATGCTGCTTCCGAGAAAGAGGTGTTCGACCTGATTTACGAAGATTTGGAGTATGCCATTACAAACCTCGATTGGGTATCTGATGAAGCGGGACGGTTCACCCAAGCTGCCGCCCGTCATATGAAAGCCAAAGCAGCATTATGGCTCAAAGACTGGGATACGACTTTGGAACAAGTGGAAGAAATTGAGAAATCCGGCCATTTTGACTTGATTGCACTGAAGGAAGTTTTCAATGCCGGGGACTTGAACCATAAAGAAGCGCTGATGGTGCAACAATGGAGCAAAAATCCGGGCGGCAACTTATCCAGTGCCAGTCCGAAAGGTAATTACTTTGCCGCCTATTTCATCGCACAGTATCGCACAGAAATCGGTGGAACCGCAGAATATGCCTGTTCTTATGACAACTGGGGATATACTTACGGAAGATGTCTCCCCAGCCCCTATTTATTCTCACTGTATGACAAAGCTAAGGACAAACGTTATCAGGAGTACTATATACACCAGTACAAGAATACTACTGATAAGAACATCTCATACGGTTCGGCTACAGTAAAACCCGGAGATTATTTTCCACTATATAAGAATGGAAGCATCAATAAATATGTATATCCGGGATGCATCAAGTATGGGGATAAATGGACGCGCACCGCTTCTGAGACACGCAGCTATAAGGATGTGATAGTATACCGTCTTGCCGAGTCCTATATAATGGCGGCCGAAGCAGCCCTGATGAAGAATGACCAGACGTTAGCCAAATACTATTTCAACAAAACGTGGGAAAGAGCCGGAAACGATAAATTCACCGGTGTGCTCACTATGAAAGACATTATGGACGAGCAAGCTCGCGAACTGTCTTTCGAAGGCGACAGATGGTATTTCCTGAAACGTCTTGGAATACTTATTGAGCAAGTCAAGGCATATGCCGGGGACCCGGAAATACCTGCATCTATTCTCGGACGTAATAATCTGCCTGCCAACCCTCACTTTGTGAGATGGCCGATACCCGAAGCGGAAGTCATCAATATGGGAGCCGAAAACTTTCCGCAAAATATTGGATACAAATAATCACTGAAAAACATACATATAATAAGATGAGAAAAAAGATTACTATATTAATACTACTGCTCTGTTCTTTTGTTACAGGCTTGTTTGCCAATACTCCACAATATGACATTTGTATATATGGAGAGTCAGCTTCCGGAGTAATTGCAGCGATACAAGGCGCACGTATGGGTAAGAAAGTAGTGCTTATATCGAAGAACGACCATGTAGGCGGTCTTGTCACATCAGGACTGACAGCTACCGACATGAACCGTAATGACCTGATAGGTGGTATAACAAAAGAATTCTACAACAAAATATACAATTACTACCTGCAACCCGAAGTATGGCGCAATCAAGACAGAGAATCATTCATGGTTTCGACATTAAAGCGCACATATAGAGGTAAAAATGATGAAAGGCGGATACAATGGGTTTATGAATCCTCAGTAGCCGAACGGATTATGCGGGATATGCTGAAAACGGCAGGAGTAGAAGTCCTTTTCAACCATCGGCTCGACCTGAATAAGAACGTCCGGAAAGAAGAGAATATAATCCGGAGCATCCAACTGGAGAATGGAAAGGTTATTGAAGCTAAAATGTTTATAGACGCTTCCTACGAAGGAGACCTTCTGGCACGTGCAGGAATTTCCTACACAGTAGGGCGCGAATCAAACCTGCAATACGGAGAAACCTATAACGGTATCCGTATCAATTATGACCAAGGGAAAGACCTGACAAAGATAAGTCCTTACATCAAGGAAGGGAATGCAAAATCAGGCGCTCTGCCTTATGTGACAACCCAGGAATGGGGTAAACAAGGGGATGCGGACAAACGCGTACAAGCCTATTGCTACAGAATGACTCTGACAAACGACCCCGACAACCGTATATCCATTCAAAAGCCGAAGAACTATAATCCGTTATGGTATGAGATATATGTACGTATGCTGAAACTGGAACCGGAAACAAAACTCCAGCAAATTATAACATTGACTCCTATGCCTAACAAGAAAACGGATACCAACCATCTGGACTTCTTCGGAGCAAGCTACGACTATGCAGAAGCCGACTACAAAACCAGAAAGGAAATAGAGCAACTGCATAAAGATTACGCACTGGGCATGTTATGGTTTTTGGGTCATGACAAGCGTGTACCCGAACATATCCGCAAGGAGATGCTGGATTGGGGATTGCCTAAAGACGAATTCACCGACACCCGGAATTTCCCTTATCAAATATACGTGCGCGAAGCCCGCAGGATGATCGGTACATTTGTGATGACAGAAAAGAATGTACGCAAAACAGACCGTACACCCGCCGAACATTCGGTGGGACTAGGTTCTTATGCCCTTGACTGCCATTATGTATCCCGTGTCATCGACCAAGAAGGCAAGTTAAGAAACGAGGGTACCATATTTGCCCCTACCATCCCCTACCCTATCAGTTATTATTCACTGACTCCTAAGGAGGAAGAATGTGCCAACCTATTGGCAACCGTATGTTTGTCATCTTCTCATGTAGCTTACAGTACTATCAGAATGGAACCGGTATATATGATATTAGGACAATCGGCAGCCACTGCCGCCGCTTTAGCAATAGATTCCAATTTACCTGTCCAGAAACTATCTTATGATGTATTGAAGTATAAATTACTACAGGACGGACAATTATTATCAGTACCCACTAAAAAATAAAGTTATGAAACTAAAATACCTATTTACCTCATTCTTTATACTTGCCGCTGTCCTGAACGCTTCGTGTTCAGACAACGACAATTATACAATCCCCAAAGGTTCTTTTGAAGAAAAGCCAGTTGTTCCCCCCGCTAAAGTTGAGACATCAAAAGTCGACGGAAAATGGAAATTGCTTGTAAACGGACAAGAATTATATATCAAAGGAGCCGCATGCAACAACTTCTATGCTGAAGCCAAAGACTTCGGAGCCAATGTTATCAGAACATATGGGGTGTCTGACAAGAGCATGACTATTTTGAACAGCGCACAGGAAAAAGGACTTTATGTAAATTTCGGGCTCTATATCAGAAGAGAAACCGACGGCTTTGATTATAACAACAGTGCAGCGGTAAAAGCTCAGTTTGATGAAATAAAAGCAACAGTCGAACGCTTCAAAGACCATCCGGCACTTTTGGTATGGTCGATAGGCAATGAAGCTGAAGCAAGTTATACCAATCTCAAACTCTGGGATGCAATCAATGATATAGCTAAGATGATTCACGAAACCGACCCAAATCATCCCACTACAACGACATTGGCATCCTCTAATGTAAACCATATAAAGAATATTATAGAAAAGGCCCCTCATATAGATATTCTATCGGTCAATACATATGCGCCTAACCTGCCGGGAGTATTGGGTAACCTTCAGTCCGCAGGCTGGACCAAACCATATATGATTACGGAGTTCGGACCTCGCGGTACGTGGCAAATGAATCCCGAACCCGAAAGAATATTGCCGTGGGGTGGCTTGGTAGAACAGACCAGTAGTGAAAAAGAAGCCGTCTACCTGAAAGCCTATCAGGAGAATATAGCCGCCAATAAGGACAACGGTTGTTTAGGTTCGTTCGTATTCTTATGGGGATACCAGACACACGGAGAAGTACTGACTTGGTACGGGCTGTTCGACAAGAAAGGATATACCTTCCCGGCAGTCGATGCCATGCAATATGCATGGACAGGAAGTTACCCGAAAAACCGTGCTCCGGTGATAGCAACCCGTAATGATATGCTGATGAATGGCAAAAAAGCGGAAGACGTTATTATTGTCAGCCCGAATTCATCCAACGAAGCAAAAGTTACAGCCACCGACCCGGATGGAGATGCACTGACCTACGACTGGATGATTATGAAAGAAAAGACAGCTTCTTCAGACGGCAGCCTGCCGGATGGTATCACCGGATTGATAGCTGATAACACCCAAAAGGATATTACATTCAAAGCTCCTTCAACAGTTGGCAACTATCGTCTGATAGTCTTTGTGCGCGATGTGAAAAATAAGAAAGTAGCAAGTGCGGTTATTCCATTTTCTGTTCAATAAAAAAATATCGACCATGAAACTATTAAAATATAATTTAAGCATCTTGTTGTGTCTCACGGCTATCTTTTTCATAGCATGCGACAGTGATGACGAAACTATACAGCAAAACCCGAAACCGACTATTAAGTTCACGAAAGTCGGAGACGAACCTGTCATTGCTTACCCCGGAACGGAGCTTAGTTTCTCTGTAGAAATGACAGGCACAGCCGGTATCAAAAAAGTTGTTACCATGCTCAACTCTCAAGAAATCCCCGGAAGCGCCAAAGAATATCCGGAAAATACGGATAAAGGCTCATACAATGTAGCATATACCATAAAATCGGAAGAAGTAGGAAAAACACTGAACTTTGTAATACTGGCAATTGATAATGAAGAAAAGAAATCAACTGCCGAATATGCCGTATACGTTCAGGCCGCCCAACCGGAAATCGAAATAAGGATTCCTGATACAGCACCAGAGACAGTCACTGCAGGGGAAATGGTCGCATTCGATATTGAGATTACCTCTTCAGCAACACTGAGAAGTATAAAAACATATCTGGCTGATTCCGAACTTACAGATTTGACCAAAGAGATATTCGAGAATCCGAACAGTGATACATATACGTTCTCATACACAACTACAGATTTGAATGCCGGACAAACCCTGTCATTCACTTTTGAGGTGATGGATGCTAACGGCGGTATCGTAAGAAGCGAATATAGCGTAGAAGTAACGAGAGCTGTAGAATTAGACATCAACGAATTCTACGGACTTAAAATCGGAGCACAAGCCAGTACGGATGCAGGTCCCTTCCTCAATACCACGAATGGAGAAATTTATGTACGAGACGGAGCGGCAGCCAAATCAGCTAATATTGACATTACTTTATTCTACAGCAACAATTCATATGGCTATTATTTCGTATCTCCGTCCGACGCAAGCATCACAGCTATTTTTAAAGCACCGGATGCAATAGCTACTTGGGAACATCGTAACAGTACGAAACTGAAAGTTATGCAAATAACACCGGATGAGTTCCTGGCAATCAATTCTGCTGAAATGATTCAGAATCTCTACACCAATTCATCCGAAGCAGAAGTAGAGAAACTGACAGAAAAACTAGGGGTAGGCTCTATCATCGGATTCAAAACTGTAGCCGACAAATATGGTATTATAATTGTCAGGTCATTTGCCAGCGGCAGTTCGAAAGGAAATGTCACCATCGACATGAAAGTGGAAAAATAATCCGGTTCTCAAAATAAATTAATTCTTAACCGCCCTTATTTATGACAAAAATAGGGGCGGATTAGAAATTATTATCTATAAAACAATGAAAATAAAATTATTATTTATCCTGTTTATTGCTTTTCAGCCCTTAGTATCCGGGGCCAATGACGCACCCAAACAACCGATATACCTTGACCCTTCCCAGCCAGTCCGGACAAGAGTTGAAAACCTCATGTCCTTAATGACTCTGGAAGAAAAGATTGCCCAAATGTGCCAGTATGTCGGTCTGGAGCATATGCGTGATGCAGAAAAGAATATTACGGAAGAAGAGCTGCTGAACGGTCATGCCAGAGGGTTCTATAAAGGATTGCACTCCACAGGAGTAGAACGGATGGTCACACAGGGAAGAATCGGTTCATTTCTTCATGTCCTGACTCCGGAAGAAGCCAATCATTTGCAAAAGTTGGCGGAGAAAAGCCGTTTGAAGATCCCCTTACTGATAGGGATTGATGCCATACACGGAAACGGGCTTGTCAGTGGCTCTACCATTTACCCGTCTCCCATAGGAATGGCTTCCACATTTGCACCTGATTTAATAGAACAGGCAAACAGACAGACAGCTCTCGAAATGCGCGCAACAGGTTCTCATTGGGCTTTCACTCCCAACATAGAGATAGCTTGCGATGCCCGTTGGGGAAGAGTCGGAGAAACATTCGGGGAAGACCCATATCTGGTATCCCGCATGGGAGTAGCATCCATCAAAGGTCTGCAAACAGACAATCTTACAGGATTAAACACCGTATTGGCTTGTGCCAAGCATCTCGTTGCAGGGGGAATAGCCAATAACGGAACTAATGCCGGTCCGGTAGAATTGAGTGAAGGAAAACTGAGAAATATCTTTTTGCCACCATTCAAAGCAGCCGTACAAGAAGCCAAACCTTTCACCCTTATGCCGGCACACAATGAATTGAACGGAGTCCCGTGCCATGCAAACAAATGGTTGATGACTGACATCATACGCAATGAATACGGATTCGACGGATTCATTGTAAGCGACTGGATGGATATGGAAGCAATCAGCACACGCCACCGGATAGTCGAAAATACGACCGACGCATTCTTCTTGTCCGTAGATGGCGGAGTAGACATGCATATGCATGGTCCTGTTTTTTCCGATGCCATCCTGAGACTGATAAAAGAAGGAAAACTGACGGAAGAAAGAATTAATAAGGCATGCGCCAAGATACTGGAAGCCAAGTTCCGGCTAGGATTATTCGAAAACCGGTATGTCACGGAAGGCGGTATAAAGAAAACGGTATTCAGCAAAGAACATCAGCAGACGGCACTCGAAATCGCCCGACGCTCCATCGTCCTCTTGAAAAATGAGGCCCTGCTTCCCATCAACACCCGAAAATTCAAGAAGATACTCGTGACAGGCCCTAATGCCAACAACCAGTCAATCATGGGCGACTGGGTATTTGAGCAACCGGAGAAGAATGTCTCAACCATACTGAAAGGCATAAAAGAAGAAGCATCCGGCGCACAGATAAATTATGTAGATGTCGGTTGGAATCTGAGAGCACTGGACAGCGCCAAAATAGAAGAAGCCGTACAAACAGCAAAGTCTTCGGATTTGGCAATCGTCGTAGTCGGTGAAGACTCTTTCCGGCAACATTGGAAAGAGAAAACATGTGGAGAAAACAGGGATCGCATGGACATCACCCTTTGGGGTAAACAGGACTATCTTGTAGAATCTATTTACAAGACAGGAATTCCTACTATTGTCATCCTGGTAAACGGACGCCCCCTTGCCACCGGATGGATTGCTGAAAATATCCCGGTTATTATTGAAGCTTGGGAGCCTGGTTCAATGGGTGGAAAAGCAATTGCAGAAATTCTCTTCGGCAAAGTAAATCCCAGCGGAAAGTTACCAATCACTATTCCACGGCACGTAGGCCAGATTTCAACGGTATATAATCACAAACCGTCCCAATTTCTCCATCCTTATATCGACGGGGATAAAACACCGCTTTATCCTTTCGGGTATGGTCTAAGTTATACTTCTTTCAAATACGACCAACTGAAAACAAACAAGACGGATTATAATGCCAACGAAGAAATAGAAGTTACAGTGAATGTCAGCAACACAGGAGAAAGGCAAGGGGAAGAAATCGTCCAGCTTTATATTCGGGATGATTACAGTAACACCACCCGACCGGTGAAAGAACTGAAACGTTTTCAACGTATTCTTCTGGAAAAGGGAGAAAGCAAAGTGGTATCATTCCGCTTGAACAGAGAAGACCTGTCCTACTATAACCATAAAGCCGAATATGTGCTCGAACCGGGCACATTCACCGTCATGGTGGGTGGCAGTTCTTTGGACAAAGACCTACAAAAAATTAAGTTTAACGTAAAATGAAACCGAATATGAAGAAACTTATTCTATTATTGACCGTTCTTACTTTTCTGTACAGTTGTAAAAGCAACCCGGAAGAAAAGTACGATATATGTATCTATGGCGGTACTTCCGCCGGAGTCATAGCAGCATACTCTGCCAAGATGTTGGGTAAGAAGGTGTTGCTTATCGAACCACAAAACCGTCTCGGCGGACTGACTTCCGGCGGGCTTGGTTTCACTGATATAGGAAACAAACAAGTAGTAACCGGATTATCAAAAGACTTTTACCGTCGTTTGGGTGCTCATTACGGCAAACTGGAACAATGGATATTCGAACCCAAAGTAGCGGACAGCATCTTTAATGACTACATTAATCGGGCAGATGTCGAGGTTTTATATAAATACAGAGTCACAGATGCCCAACTTGCCAACGGATATATAAAAAATATCACGCTTGAAAGTTCCGACGGGACAAAACCCGGCAAATCCATAACCGCCAAAGTATTCATCGACTGTACTTATGAGGGTGACCTGATGGCTAAAGCAGGAGTTTCATACACGATAGGACGGGAAGATAACAAACTATATCATGAAACTTACAATGGCGTCCAACTGATGAAAGGACACCAGTTCCCGGATGGAGTAGACCCGTACAAGATAAAAGGTGATTCCACAAGCGGATTATTATGGGGAATCAGTCCTGCCGCACTCTCACCGGACGGTACGGGCGACAAGTTAGTGCAAGCCTATAATTACCGCATTTGCCTCACCGATAATCCTGCCAACAAAATAGAAATCACCCGGCCGGAAAATTATGATTCCACCAAATATGAGTTGCTGTTACGCCTGTTTGACGCCCAACCCGATAAAAGAAAACTAAACCATTATTTTATCTGGAGCCGGATGCCAAACAATAAGACGGATATAAATAACCGGGGAGGATTTTCGACTGATATGATCGGAATGAACCATAACTATCCGGAAGCATCTTATGAAGAACGGGCGGAAATCATTCAAGCACATAAAGACTACACTCAGGGATTACTTTATTTCTACAAGACCGATCCCAGGGTTCCGCAAGAACTAAGAGATGAAATACAGGCATGGGGTTACCCCAAAGACGAATATACAAAGGACAACCATTGGTCGCCCCAACTATATATCAGAGAAAGCCGCAGAATGACAGGGGATTATGTAATGACGCAAGCACATTGCGAAGGGCGGGAAACGGTCGCCGATGGTATCGGTATGGCCGCATATACCATGGACTCACACAACTGCCAACGGATACTCGTAAAAAAAGACGGCAAGTACATAGTAAAAAATGAGGGAAATGTAGAAATCGGCGGCGGACTCCCCTACCCCATATCCTATCGTTCCATCATCCCAAAAGAAGAAGAATGTAAGAACTTGCTCGTTCCCGTTTGTCTCTCTGCCAGTCATATCGCCTATGGTTCCATCCGTATGGAGCCGGTATTCATGGTACTGGCACAGTCTGCCGCTATCGCCGCAACAGAAGCCATAAACACAGGAAGCGTGCAGACCGTCGATATCAAAAAAGTACAAGCATTGCTACACGAAAATCCACTATTGGACGGCAGTTCTTCTGAGATACTGATAGACGACTGCGATTTGGACATATCCGCGAATAATGATTGGGAGATTATAAAAAAGCGAGGAGGATATGGCCCCACTTTCCTGAAATCCAAAGCCCGCAACGGTTCACCTGTCCGTTTCACCCCACATATAGAACATGAAGGAAAGTACAAAGTATATACTTATTATCACATGAGAAAAGACATTTCGCCGACTATCACATATTCCATCTCGGACGGAACCGATAGTTGGACAAGAGTCATACATAAAGACAGCGTGAGAATAGAAGGACAAACTTCGGGAGAATGGGTGGAACTGGGAACATACGATTTTCAAAAAAGCCGCATGCCCTATGTAGAAATATCCACTGGAGACACAAGCGGGACGGTCATTGCCGACGCTGTGCTGTTCATACCCGTAAAATAAGATTTATATGTATATGAAAAAGAATTGGTGTTTACTGTATCTGTTATCAATATTTTGTTTTTCCCATGCCCAGAATAAGAATACGTACTTGGAACAAAAGATTGATTCAACCCTATCAAGCATGACTATCCGTGAAAAAGTAGGGCAACTTAACCAGCTTGACGGGCGAGGTACAATTGAGAATTTGAAGGTATTGATACGTAAAGGAGAGATCGGTTCGGTAATGAATGTTACCGAACCCGAAGTCGTCAATGAGTTACAAGAAATTGCCTGCAAACAATCAAGAACGGGTATCCCCTTGGTTTTTACACGCGACGTTGTGCATGGCTTCAAGACCATGCTGCCCATTCCGTTAGGGCAAGCTGCCACTTTCCATCCGGAACTGATACAGAAAGGGGCACGAATCGCAGCCATAGAAGCCACGGAACATGGTGTCAGATGGTCATTTGCACCTATGATAGATATATCCAGAGATGCCCGGTGGGGACGCATAGCCGAAAGTTTCGGTGAAGACACTTATCTCACAGAACAGATGGCTGTCGCCGTAGTAAATGGATTTCAAGGTGACGATTTATCAAATCCGCAATCAATGGCTGCCTGCGCCAAGCATTTTATAGGATATGGAGCCGTAGAAGGAGGACGTGATTATAATTCAACCCATATTCCCGAAAGACTGTTGAGAGATGTCTATCTTCCGCCTTTCGAGAAAGCTGTAAAAGCCAACTGTTCCAGTATCATGACTTCGTTCAATGATAACGACGGGATTCCGGCTACAGGTAACAAAAAACTATTAAAGGATATTCTTCGCAAAGAATGGAATTTCGACGGGGTTGTCGTTTCCG
This sequence comes from Bacteroides congonensis, assembly GCF_900130125.1. Taxonomy (GTDB): domain Bacteria; phylum Bacteroidota; class Bacteroidia; order Bacteroidales; family Bacteroidaceae; genus Bacteroides; species Bacteroides congonensis. The sequence goes on along the minus strand of NZ_FQXY01000011.1, from coordinate 1,559,932 downwards.
ACTGGGGTTCTGTAACGGAAATGATAAAACATGGCTTCGCCGAAGACCGGAAAGATGCAGCCCGAAAAGCGATAGAAGCCGGACTGGACATGGATATGTCTTCCAAAGCATTCATTCAGAATATCGAAGAATTAATCGCCAAAGGAATAATTTCCGAAGAGACATTGGACAATGCTGTGCGAAATGTACTAAGATTAAAATTCAGGCTCGGACTGTTTGATAATCCGTACACTGATATCAATAAGAGAAAAGAAACCTACTCGGACAAACATCTGGCTATTGCAAAGAAAATGGCGGAAGAGTCTGTTGTACTATTGAAAAATGAAAGCCACACATTACCGTTGTCTTCGAACATAAAAAGTATCCTGATAGTAGGCCCGTTGTCCGATGCTCCTCACGACCAACTCGGAACCTGGACAATGGACGGAGAAACAGAAAAAACGCGGACGCCTATAAAAGCACTACGTGAAAAGTATGGCGACAAAGTGAAAATTCATTTTGTGAAAGGTCTGGAGTACAGCAGAGATAAAAATAAGACAAACTTCAATAAGGTATTGGAGAAAGCATACCAGGCAGATGCCATTATAGCTTTTGTCGGTGAAGAGGCCATCCTATCAGGTGAAGCACACTGTCTGGCTGATATAAAACTGCAAGGAGCGCAATCCGAACTTATCAAGGTATTAAGCGGAACAAATAAGCCGCTCATTACAGTTATTATGGCGGGACGCCCGTTGGTTATTAATGAGGAACTGAACCTGTCCGATGCCGTATTGTATGCCTGGCATCCCGGAACGATGGGTGGCGATGCACTGGCAGATATTTTATTTGGCAAGACCACACCTGGTGGCAAACTACCCGTTACTTTCCCAAAAGTAACGGGACAAATTCCCATCTACTATAATCACACCAATAGCGGACGTCCGGCCACAGGAAAAGAAAAGCCTTTGGACGAAATACCTTTAAATGCCAAACAATCCGTATTAGGACATTCCTCTTATTATCTTGATTTAGGAGCACAACCTTTATTCCCGTTCGGATATGGCCTGTCATACACTTCTTTCGAATATTCCGATTTAAAGACAGACCGCACCGTTCTCACTCCGGGAGATACACTTTCAATCAGCGTCAAAGTGAAAAATACGGGACAATATAAAGGAACAGAAGTGGTTCAACTTTATGTATCGGATCTTTTCGGTTCCGTCACCCGGCCGGTAAAGGAACTAAAAGGATTTAAAAGGATAGAGTTAAGCCCCAATGAAGAAAAGATGGTAGAATTCGAACTCCCTTCATACGAATTAGCCTTTTGGAATATCGACATGAGGAAAGTAGTGGAACCGGGTAAGTTCAAAATAATGGTTGGCACAGATAGCCAGAATGGGTTGGAAACCTTCTTCGAGGTAAAATAACAACATGGAAAAAGCGACCTCACCAAAAGGATGAGGCCGCTTTTCTATTACCAGTCTATCAGGGAAACAGTTGTTATTTCCCTTTCTTATAGTTTTCCAATCCTGTCTGCAAGAACTCAATGTACTTAGGAATATCCTCATTGTAAGCATATGACTTGTTCACCGGCTTGCCCTGATTATCCAGCAACACATAGAAAGGCTGGGCATTAGCGCCAAACTTCACACGCTGCAGATAACTCCATTTATCACCAACCGTACGCAAAGTACGTTCCGTACCGTTTTCTACGATTTTCACGGGTTCGCTCAAAGGAGTTTTGTTATCTACATAAAGGGTAATCAATACATAGTCGTTATTAATCAAATCGCTTACTTTCGGGTCAGTCCACACTGCTGCTTCCATCTTACGGCAGTTTACGCAACCATATCCGGTAAAGTCGAGCATAACAGGTTTTCCATTCAGACGCGCATATTCCATTCCCAAATCATAGTCATCGAATTTTGCATGCACGTCATTCTTATATAAATTGAAATCCTGCGTCTGCATAGGCGGAGCAAATGCACTTACCGCTTTCAAAGGTGCTCCCCACAAACCGGGAACCATATATACGGCAAATGCCAAAGAGACGAGCGCCAAAAAGAAGCGGGTAACTCCCACCTTATTATCATCGTCATCATGCGGGAACTTAATCTTACCCAACAGATAGAATCCGAGCAAAGCAAAAATAACAATCCATAAAGCAAGGAATGTTTCACGGTCAAGCAGTCTCCATCCATAAGCCAAGTCGGCTACTGATAAGAATTTAAGCGCGAATGCCAGTTCAAGGAAACCCAGCGTTACCTTAATTACATTCATCCATCCGCCCGATTTCGGCATAGATTTCAGCCATGACGGGAACAGGGCAAACAGGGTAAACGGCAAAGCCAGTGCAATGGCGAAGCCCAGCATACCGATTGCAGGAGCAACGACACTTCCTGTTGTGGATACCTGTACAAGCAAAAATCCGATAATCGGGCCTGTACAAGAGAAAGATACCAAGGAAAGGGTGAAAGCCATCAGGAAAATACTCAATAATCCGGTGGTGGATTCCGCTTTGCTATCTACTGCATTCCCCCACTTCGACGGCAGTCTGATCTCGAATGCTCCAAAGAATGAAGCAGCGAAAATTACCAGCATCAGGAAGAAGAGGATATTAAAGATGGCATTGGTAGACAAAGCATTCAGTGCACTGGCACCGAAAATCAACGTAATAGCCAATCCCAGCACTACATAAATCACAACGATGGACGCACCATATGTCCACGCATCCCGGATACCTTTCTTTTTATCTTTACTACGTTTCAGGAAGAAACTGACTGTCATAGGGATAATCGGCCACACACAAGGAGTGAACAAAGCGATTAATCCACCGAGGAAACCTGTTATAAAAATATAAATCCAGGACATATCTTCCTGACCATGTTCTTCGCCTAACGCTTGCAGGTCACTGATAACCGGTTTCCAAAGCTCACTGGAACTAACTGCCGACTGAACATCCGTAGCAGCATCCACCGGAGTAGCGGGAACCAATTCCATCATGGCAGCAGTATCCTTCACTTCAGCAGAAGCCGGAGCAGGCTCTTCCTTTTTCTCCGGTTCTTTTTTCTCCGGCTGCTCCGTTTTAGCCACGGCAGCACTTGCGGCTTTCGCTACTCCGGAGAATTTGAACGGAACTTCAGTAGGCGGAAGACAACTTTCATCGTCACAAGCGCCATATTCCAAGTAACCTTCTATTTCATAAGCCCCACCCGTAAGTTTTACTTTCTGGATAAACTTCGCAGTATTCTCAAAGTAGCGCACTTTCATTTCAAACAACTTGTCGAAAGTAGCCACTTCCTTACCAACCGGCTTCAGTTTACCGGCAAGCTCCAGTCCACTCTTCTTATCGACATTGAATGTCGCAGAAATAGGTCCGCCATCTCCAAGTTCGGTAGAATAAACATGCCATCCGTTATCAATGGTGGCGGTAAATACAATCTCCGCTTCGGTATCAGAAAGAGTGTTCAACTCAGTTTTGAACTTTACCGGATCTTTAATCTGTGCCTGCAAGGCATAGACTACAAAGCTTAAAAGCAGAAAAGATACAAACTTTTTCATTTTAATAATTGGGGGGTTATAATTCATAATCTACACACGCACGGCTTTCCTTTGTATCAGCCAGAATCTTACCGGCAGCCACATGGTCGGGATGCGTCGCATAGTATTTCACGTCTTCCAGAGTATCAAACTCACTATAAAGAGCTATATTCCACGTTTCTCCGGGATTCATGTTCAATCCGACTTCCACTTTCCGGATCACGGAGATTTTAGCAGGAAGCGCTTCTATTGCTTCCTTGAATTTTGTCATAACTGCCCGCTTCTCTTCGGCAGAAACTTCGTCTTTTAACTTAAATAATACAATGTGTTTTACCATTACGTTGTTATTTTAATGAATTGTTTCTATATTTGTCTTGTTAATACTTTGCATAAACAATGCAAATTTACTCTATTTGGTTTAAATATACACTTAAAGAGATGTTAATTATAGGAATTGCAGGTGGAACTGGCTCCGGAAAGACCACCGTCGTACGAAAAATCGTAGAAAGTCTCCCCGCAGGAGAAGTAGTATTATTACCTCAGGATTCATACTACAAAGACAGTAGTCATGTCCCTGTCGAGGAGCGCCAGAATATTAATTTTGACCATCCGGACGCATTTGAATGGAGCCTGCTCTCCAAACATGTCATGACGCTGAAAGAAGGAAAGAGTATCGAACAGCCTACCTATTCCTATCTGACCTGCACCCGCCAACCCGAAACGATTCATATCGAGCCGCGCGAAGTAGTTATCATCGAAGGTATTCTTGCCTTGTGTGACAAGAAACTACGTAATATGATGGATCTTAAAATATTCGTAGATGCCGATCCCGATGAACGGCTGATACGCGTTATCCAAAGAGACGTTGTAGAACGCGGACGTACTGCCGAAGCTGTAATGGAACGCTACACACGGGTTCTGAAACCAATGCACCAACAATTCATCGAACCATGCAAACGCTATGCCGACCTTATCGTACCGGAAGGCGGCAGCAATAAAGTGGCTATTGATATACTGACCATGTATATCAAGAAACACTTGAAGAGTTGAAAATGGAGAGTTGAAAGTTAAAAACAAAATGTCAGATATGAATGTCAGGACACTGATTATCCCTTTATTCCTTGTGTTATTCTGTTGCGTAATCGGATGCCGGAATAAGCAGCATAGTAAGACGGATGAATCCGTCCGCGATCTTCCACAGATAAAAGATAGCGGTGAATTGGTTGTATTGACATTATACAGTTCTACTTCCTATTTCATATACCGGGGACAGGAAATGGGTTTCCAGTATGAACTCAGCGAGCAATTTGCCAAAAGCCTGGGATTAAAGCTCAGAATCGAAGTAGCTAACAGCGTTGACGAACTGATTCGGAAATTGCTGGCAGGCGAGGGAGACATGATTGCCTACAATCTGCCTATCACCAAAGAATGGAAAGACAGTCTCATTTATTGTGGGGAAGACGTGATTACCCATCAGGTTATTGTCCAGCAAGGGCGAGGCAAGCAGAAACCTTTGAAAGATGTCACCGAACTGATTGGAAAAGATGTCTATGTGAAACCCGGAAAGTATTATGACCGCCTTGTCAACCTGAACAACGAACTGGGCGGCGGCATCCAAATCCATGAAGTGAACAATGACAGTATCACTATTGAGGACTTGATCACACAAGTGGCGCAAGGTAAAATACCATACACGGTGGCCGACAATGATTTGGCAAAACTTAATAAGACGTATTATCCCAATCTGGATATAAACCTGTCTATCAGCTTCGACCAGCGTTCTTCCTGGGCAGTACGGAAAGACAGTCCGGAACTAGCCGCAGCCGCCACTAAATGGCATCAGGAGAACATGACTTCTCCTGCTTATACAGCCAGTATGAAACGTTACTTTGAAAATAGTAAAATGATGCCCCACTCTCCTATCCTTTCATTGAGAGAGGGAAAGATTTCCCATTATGATGATCTATTCAAGAAGTATTCCAAAGACATCGGATGGGATTGGCGTTTACTGGCGTCTCTGGCTTATACGGAATCCAATTTTGACACAACTGCCGTATCCTGGGCAGGTGCGAAAGGACTCATGCAACTAATGCCCGCCACTGCCCGGGCAATGGGAGTGCCACCAGGAAAAGAACAAAATCCGGAAGAGAGCGTTAAGGCTGCCATCAAGTATATTACTGCTACCGACCGTAGTTTTAGTATGATTCCCGATAAAGAGGAACGTCTCAACTTTATCCTCGCTTCCTACAATGCCGGTCTAGGACATATTTACGATGCCATGGCACTAGCCGAGAAATACGGAAAAAACAAACTGGTATGGAAAGATAATGTAGAAAACTTTATCTTACTCAAAAGCAATGAAGAATACTTCACCGACCCCGTTTGTAAAAACGGTTACTTCCGTGGCATAGAGACTTACAATTTCGTTCGCGACATTATGTCACGCTATGAATCTTATAAAAAGAAGATCAAAGCGTAAAGAAAGTAACTTAATACCTATTTTTATAGGTTACCAAACTAACCACGACAATAGCCAACACCGATAAAGGCAGAGCAAACAATATCGGGTCAATGACCGGGAAAGGATAAGTGGTAATCAACACATCCCGTCCGAACAAAGCCTTGCAGATACCCAATGCGGCAGATTCTTTCTGATGAAGGAATACGAGAGCAAACAAACTCCCGACTGTTCCTATCCAAAGACTTGCCATTACACCCTGCTTGGTAGCTTTCTTCCAATACAAAGCACAGAAATAAGCAGGAAGGAAAGCAGCCGCACAGATTCCCATAAAGATAGAAGTTCCACGGGCGATAATGTCATGGGGCAGCATATAACAAATAATATAGCTGACTAAAATAGAGAATAATACGCCAAGACGGATTACATTCGTAAGTTTCCCCCGTGAGCGCGGCTTATAAGTTCCGTAAATATCTGAACCTACCGAAGCTCCCATCGTATGGAACTGTGAGCTAAGTGTAGACATACTGGCTGAAAGGATACACAACATAAAGAGTGCGGCAAACCAGTCGGGCATTGCCTTATTAATAAAGTAGGGAATAATCTTATCAATATCCTGCACCACTTCCGTTGCAACCGCCCCTTCTGTTTTCAGGAAAAAAAGATTGCTTAATGCCCCGGCATGATAGATAGCGCCTACCGTTATAATCAGAAAGAAACAACCGATAAACACACCACGGTTCAACTGCTTGCTACTCTCCACCGTCATAAAACGAACTACTAGCTGCGGTTGCGCAAGACAGCCGATTCCAACTCCTAAAATAAGAGAAGTTACCAATGAATACCATTGTGGAGAACCCGTCACAGGCATAGCCGTCCATCCCTGATGCCCCAATGCCTTAAACTTTTCCGGAACTAGCGGAGCAATAGCTGTCAACTCCTTATTTGCTTCTGTAAAGCCCATACCGAGTACCTGATATAGAGAGAACAACAGAAACAGCATACACCCAAACATGATAACTGCCTGTAAAGCATCCGTGTACATTACACCTTTCATACCGCCGGCAATAACATAAGCGGCAATCACCAATGTAAATATCAATAAGGAAATATTGAAGTCTATCTGAAAAATCTGCTCGATAAATACCGCTCCGCCTTTCATTACAACTGCCGCATAAAGTGGCATCCCAATGAAAATAACGGCGGCAATAAATACCTGTATATTACGTGAACGGAAATGCCGCCCTAATAATTGAGGGAAAGTACTCACGTTTAGTTTTGCCCCCATACGCCGGGTGCGTAACCCGAAGAAAATGAAGGCAATGACAACGCCGATAAACATATTAAGGAAACACAACCACTGGATACCCATTCCGAAAGCAGCAGCCACACCACCAAAACCCACGATAGCAGATGCGGAAATAAACGTAGCACCATAAGAAAGTGCCATCACAATAGGATTCATCTGTCGTCCCCCCACCAGATAGTCACTGGTAGACGTCGTTTTCTTATATCCTAAAAAGCCAAGATAGGCAAGTGACAGCAGATAAGCTATCACAATCAGTCCAAGTGTAAATGTATTCATCGTGTTTCGTCTTTTTCATCGTCCTTATTCCAATATTTCAGCCCAAACCAGGCAGCAAAAATCACGCATACCACCGAAAGCAGGTATGGCATAATGATAAAAGGGTCTTCTATTCCAAACATTTGCGTATCAGATTTTAATCAATTAAGGCGCAAATGTAAGGAATTTATTGAAAAGACAAAACTTTTGTTTACTAATACTGATTATAATGTATCTTTTTCTCGTCAAATTTCTGTTTCGGGTTCTCTTTTGTAGCCGGATAGCCGAAAGGAATGACACAAAGCGGAAGAATATTCTCCGGAAGCCCGGTATACTTGCGTACTACCTGCATACGGTCTTCATAAGGATAAGCTGCCGTCCATACAGCCCCCAATCCCAAGCTTTCGGCAGCAAGCAGAATATTCTGGGTGGCAGCGGAACAGTCCAGATACCAATAGGATGAGCGTGCAGAGTCCCCGCAAACAACAATGGCATTGCGAGCCTGCGTCAACATTTTGGCATAAGGAAGTGCGGCAGCCATCGAATCCAGTCTGGCACGGTCGGTCACTACGACAAACTCCCAAGGACGGACATCCTTTCCCGAAGGTGCAGCCATTCCGGCACGAAGCATCAAGTCGATTTTCTCTTTCTCCACTCCTTTATTCAGATAAGTACGCACGCTTTTGCGCTCGAAGATATTATCCAATGCAGCATTTCCGGTCTCGGACGTTCCTTTTTCTTCTTTTGCAGAAGAACATGACATCATAGCAGTTACTACCATGAACAGACACAGGAAAGAGAAAATCTTTTTCATTGTGGTAATGTTTTAAAATAGGTTCAACTTATTTTTCTGTGCTTCTTCCAATGAAACGGTTTCACGCTTCATCAAGCCGCTCTTTTCACGAAGTGCCTCATATTCAGTTTTCAATTCATTCACCAGTTCGGCTCTCGTCTGCGGATTCAGCAGTTTGGCGGCAACACCCGCATTCAATGACGCATCTTTGAGGTGCACCACCGGAGCATGATATACAGGGGCGATCTTCAATGCCGTATGCATCTTTGAAGTGGTAGCCCCACCAATCAGAAGAGGTATATCCAATCCTGCTTTTTCCAGTTCGACGGCTACGTGAGCCATTTCTTCCAGAGAAGGAGTTATCAGACCGCTCAATCCAATCATGTCCACCTTTTCTTCAATAGCACGCTGAACGATTGTTTCTGCGGGCACCATCACTCCTAAGTCAACAATATCATAACCGTTGCAGGCCATCACCACGGCAACGATATTCTTTCCAATATCGTGCACGTCGCCTTTCACAGTAGCAAGTAATATTTTTCCGGCAGAGGTTGCTCCATCTGTTTTCTCCGATTCAATGACAGGCTGAAGGATAGCGACGGCTTTCTTCATTGTCCGCGCAGTCTTTACTACTTGCGGAAGAAACATCTTACCTGCGCCGAACAGTTCACCGACATAATTCATCCCATCCATCAACGGGCCTTCAATCACATTGACCGCTTTATCGTAAAGTGGCAGTGCTTCTGCCAAATCCTGTTCGAGAAAATCGCCAATTCCTTTCATCAAAGCGTATTTCAAACGTTCCTGAACAGAGCCTTCTCTCCAAGCATCCTGCTTGACAGCCGGTTGTCCTGCCGCTCCGCTCATGGTGGCTTTCAGAGATTCCGCCAGTTCGATAAGACGCTCCGCAGCATCGGGACGACGGTTCAAAACGACATCTTCAATCTTCTCCAGTACATCTGTCGGAATATCGCTATAAAGCACGGAAGTTCCCGGATTCACAATTCCCATATCCATTCCTTGCTGAATGGCATGATAAAGGAACACGGCATGCATGGCTTCACGGATATAGTTATTGCCACGGAAAGAGAAAGAAAGGTTACTTACTCCACCACTGATATGCGCACCGGGAAGGTTTTTCTTAATCCATCCGGTAGCTTCAATGAAGTCTACCGCATAGTTGTTATGTTCTTCGATTCCCGTAGCTACGGCGAGCACATTGGGGTCGAAGATAATATCATGGGGATTAAAATTGACTTTGTCGACCAACAGGCGGTATGCACGTTGGCACACCTCTATCTTGCGAGCGGCCGTATCCGCCTGACCTTTTTCGTCAAAAGCCATTACGACGGCGGCAGCTCCGTATTGTTTGATAGTCCGGGCATGTTCGAGGAATACTTCTTCCCCTTCTTTCAAAGAAATAGAGTTAACGATTGACTTACCTTGCAGGCATTTCAATCCGGCAACAATCACTTCCCATTTGGATGAATCAATCATAACCGGGACGCGGGCTATTTCCGGTTCGGACATGATAAGGTTCAGGAAGGTAGTCATCTCGGTCTTGGCATCCAATAGACCGTCGTCCATATTGACGTCGATCACCAAAGCTCCGTCTTCTACCTGTTGGCGGGCGATGGAAAGAGCTTCATCGTATTTCTTTTCATTGATAAGACGAAGGAATTTACGTGAACCGGCTACGTTACAACGTTCGCCGACATTCACAAAATTAATTTCCGGTTTCACTTCCAGCAGTTCAAGGCCGGAAAGCCACATACAATCCGGTTTTGCAGCCGGGACGTGTGGTTGAGCACCTTCTATCAGGGCTGAATATTTGGCAATATAGGCGTCTGTCGTTCCACAGCAACCACCGATAATATTGATTAATCTTTCGTCAATATATTCTTTCACTTCGTGAGCCATATCCGCAGGTGTCTGGTCGTACTTACCGAGGCTGTTCGGTAATCCAGCATTTGGATAGGCACTAATATAATAAGGTGCACGGGCTGCCAATTGCTCAAGAAAAGGTTTCAACTGACGCGCTCCGAACGAGCAGTTCAGGCCGACAGAGAAAATATTGGCATGTTGTACGGAAGCGAGAAATGCTTCCAATGTTTGTCCTGACAGAGTACGTCCGCCAATATCGGATACAGTCACTGATAACATGACAGGTACTTCAACACCTATCGCTTTCATTGCCTGTTCAGCAGCAAAAATAGCCGCTTTCGCATTCAGCGTATCAAATATCGTTTCAATCAGAATGGCGTCTACCCCACCCTCAAGCATTGCTTCCATCTGTTGCTGATAGGCGGCGGCCAGTTCGTCGTAGCTCAAAGCACGATAAGCCGGATTGTTCACGTCCGGGCTCATGGAGCAAGTTTTGTTCGTAGGCCCTACGGAGCCGGCTACAAAACGGGGTTTGTCGGGATTCTTTGCAGTATATTCGTCCGCTAGTTCACGGGCCAGCTTCACTGCAGCAAGATTCATTTCACGCACATATTCTTCTACGTGATAATCGGCCATAGAAACGGTAGTCGAACTGAATGTATTTGTTTCGATAATGTCCGCGCCTGCTTCCAGATATTTACGATGAATATCCCGAATCACATCGGGACGTGTCAGACACAACAAGTCATTATTCCCTTTCAACTGTCCGGGAATATGCGCGAAACGTTCACCACGAAAATCTTCTTCTTTGAGATTATATTGTTGAATCATTGTACCCATTGCCCCATCCAGAATAAGGATGCGCTCGGATACGATCTGCGAAATTGTCTTTTTCATTTATCCTATCATGTCATCGTTTGAACATTCTTGCCATATCTCTACGGTCATCTTTTTCCTTAATGGATTCTCGTTTATCATATTCCTTTTTACCTTTCGCCAAAGCGATTACCAGTTTCGCCAAACTTTTTTCATTGATAAACAAGCGTACGGGAACAACCGTAAAACCGGGATTCTTCATATCCCGTTGAAGTTTCTCCAATTCTTTCTTACTAAGCAACAACTTCCTCTCCCTACGCGCCGTATGATTATTGTACGAACCATAGAAGTACTCGGCGATGTGCATATTCTTCACCCATAATTCGCCTTTCGCAAAATAACAAAACGTATCTACCAGGCTTGCTTTTCCCAAACGAATGGATTTGATTTCCGTACCGGTCAGCACAATACCTGCTGTGTAGGTATCTATCAGTTCGTAATCAAACGTAGCCCGTTTATTCTTAATATTTACAGAGGGTTGTTTCATCTTCACACATTAATTAAGTATGGCCGTCAGTCTGTTAAACACAATTTGAATCACCGTCGGACATAGTATTAACAATGCAGACGACAAAAGGGTGTATTTCAATCGTTGTTTTTCTTCTACTCCCATCAGCACAGGAACTCCTTCCCATACTACATAGACGATATAGAACTGTAGCAGCCAGGCAATAATTCTAAAATCAGGTAATAGTCCGGTGACAATCTGAAGCAAGAAAGGTACAACAAGTGCATATCCTGCAAACTGTTGTGTCAGCGGCATATTGCTATGCATGCCAAACATTCTTGTCCCCATCTCATTAATGGCATAAGCAGCCAGAAAGTAGCCACCGAACAAGGCTACAGCTACGGCACAGCAATTGGTCATAGCTATCTGGAAACTTTGCGGGCCACCCCATCCATTCGTCAGTAACGAACCGATGAACACGGACAGACCGCATAAACCAATCATAGGATAGACAAAAGCCATATATACTTTTCGCCTATCCTCTTCCATAGAAATTTCCTCCCAGGCCTTGACCGGAGAGGAAATCAGTTTCATTGCTATGTTAAATAGTTCTTTGTAGTTCAAGTTACTGTGTAATCTTTGAATAATCTATATCAAATGTCCCTTCTCTTGTACTAGAATCATCTAATTTATTAGATGAACTGTTTACCTGAGCATGAATTACAATCTTCTTCAAAGTTGAAAAACGATTTACAAGATAAGATAAATCATACGCTTGATAACTCACAGTATGTTCTCTACGAGTTTCATCTTTATCTTCAGTAATAATATGATTTACATATAAATCCAACGTTTCACCTCCTTCTGAAACTTTCGTTTCATCATATGAAATAATAAACTTATGTTTCTTCAGTTCCTCTTCAACTTCTGTTGCAACTGATGAGTTTTTGAAATGAAACATTGCAGGAAGAATCAATGTATTTTTATCAAACATATAAGGATAATATACATTTTCATAGTTCAAAGTATACATTGTTGCATCCGCTTCATCTGGTGTGGAAGTTACATTAGGTCCATCAATATTGGTAGGAGTGGAAGTCAAAGTAAAAGTAATAGATGCAGTACTAGCATTTATATCCTCTCTATTATATTGACCATTAACAATATACATACCTGAATTTAAAAGCATGATACTAGTCGGATCAGTAGGAATCAGTTTAGTACCATCTATCATTTTAAAACTACTTCCATAAGAGTCAAGTCTTGCAATAACACTCAAAGGTTGCGGTCCATTATTATCATCCCCATTCATACAAGAAGTAACCGACATACCCATCACCACAGCCATCAAAGCTACCAAGAAAAATTTCATCTGTTTCATAAACATATTTTTTAGATTTTGCAAAGATATAAATTCTAATTCACAATTAATAAATGCAGATACTTAAAAAATACTGCATCCGCTACTTTATTATTTTTGCAAAAAGTTCCAAATGGTCATCTACATAACTTGCAATCACTGCCGTAACCTGCTCTTCCATCTCTAAATAAGCCTCTTCCAACTCATCGAAGGCTTCGTATTGCTCATACATAGCCATGAATTCATCATCCGTCCGTTCCTTCTCCAAGTCTTTACGGTTTGCATCAAATATCTTCTTTGCTTTATAGATTAGCTTCGAGAATTCATCCACTCCCCACAAACGCATTACTTTAGCAAACGGATTATAAAAGATATATCCGCCATAACCGTTTTGGATCAACTGGCAGAATCCCCCTGCCATCACCTCATCACGAAATATCTGATAAGCCAGCAAAGAATGTTGTTCTCCTGTCAATAAAGGCATCGTCTCCGCAGTCAGTTCGCCACCGATCACCTCTTTATATTTATCTGTAAACGCCTGGATAAATTCATCCATTCCTTCACCCGCAGCCTTTTGTAAAGCTGATTCTACAACTTCGATCATAATCTTTTTTATAAATGATGCAGCAAAGCTACGAATTTTATTCTACATCCAGTAACAATCCTTTCACAATCTTACCAATCTTAATTTCATTATCCGTCCTCCACCTTCTTCACACGAATCTTATCATCTCATATACAGACGTTTCCGGTGAACAATTCATATAAAATACAGGATTCACCTCTATTCACACCCTTCACAAGATATATATTTTCCAATCTTACAATATAGCGGAAACAAACATTGGCTATATTATAGGAACAGACAAATAGTGTATATATTCCGAATAGAAAATGTTTGTTCAACAGTAGACGACTCCAGTTGACCACCTAGTTAACTCTAGTCAGCTAATTAGCCGGCTATAGTTGGCTAATAGGACAACTATAGCCGGCCGACAAGCATAAAGTAAAATGTTGTAAGCATTCGGCCTCGTGCGTGTTTCTTTCCAAGCTATAATAAAGCCAAAAGCCAGACGTACTTCGTCTGGCTTTTGGCTTTATCAATCTTTCTTGTTTATCCTTTCCAATTAAATGGCAGTAAATCGGAGTAGTCGTTTTTCTCTTCTCTTTCTTTCTCCTGTACCCTAATCAACACGTCCTGCATCCATAGTTTCGGGTTCACCTTATTTTCCCTGCAACATCCCATCAGTGAAAAGAATATTGCCGCTGCATGTGCCGCCTCATGTGATCCGGAGAAAAGAGTGTTTTTTCTGTTCAAAGTCAATGGTCTTATAGAACGCTCCACCGGATTATTGTCAATGCAGAATTGTGCATCGTTGACATATCCGGACAGTTGTTCAAATCGTGTGTACATATAGAATATGGCCTTGGCAATAGGCGATTTCTCAACCGTATGTTCATATTCCTCCTTGCACCATTTTTCCAGTCCTTTGATAATAGGGTACGATTCTTCCTGGCGAAGCTTTACTACAGCCCCGCCTTCCAGATGTTCTATCCTGATTTTCTCCTCCACAGCATACAGTCTGCCTATTTGTTCAAGTGCATACCCTGCTCTGGGAGGGTCATTCCCTTCCGCTTCCACAAACTTGCGCCTGACGTGTGCCCAGCAGCACAGGTGTAACTTTCCGGGTAGCGTGTCGAACTCGTCATATACTGCAAAGCCGTCACTCTGTACCACCCGGACCTGTCCTGCCAGCAGTGTGTCTATTCCACTGCTGCCACGTCCCTTGTGATATTCAAAGAAGGGGGTATGGAACCGGGGCAGATAGAAGTTCCACATATACCCGCGGTGAAGGGCACCGGGACGGTCGCTTTCAAGTACGGGGTGGGGCGTCTCATCGGCCATGACGTAATAACTGTCCTTGACCAGTTCACGAAGCTCATTATAGACCGGCTCCAGACGCTGTGCGGCGGCCATCATCCAGTTACTTACGGTGGAAGGACTCAGATGGATGCCTTCACGCTCAAAAATGTCCAGCTGTCTGTGCAGAGGCAGGTGATCGTAATATTTGGCGGTAGCAATGTGGGACAGTATACTTTCCGACGCATTGCTGTGAGGGTGTGCCATTACGGGCATGGGAGCAGTCATGATACGACCGTCGGCAAGCCGGTATTTAGGGCGGATGATGCGTCTCACATAGAATCGCGCAGGGCTGACGGCATATTGTTCGCTCACTTCCTCCCCCAGCTTTGTCGCTCCCTCCAGGGAAAGACCTTCCGGCATGGGAATGATGATTTCCTCACGGGGAAGGGACGGGTCGATGGGCTTACGGGCGTGGGGAGTAATCTTTTTGGTGAAGCTCTTACGGAAACGGTTGTAACCATTCTCCGATTTGACAGATTTCTCAGCTATTTTCTGTTCTTCCGCTACCGGGTCATTGACATCGGACGGGGATTCGAAACAGATGCTCAATTGGCTGGCATCTTCGGGAAGATGACGTTTTTCACTGGATTTACCCCATAAACGGCGTGTCAAGTCAGCCAGTTTCCATCTCAAGTCAGCTATGACGGCTGTACAGGCTGAGATTTCCCCGGCCTGGCGGGAATACTCCTGCAAAGAGGCTTCGTATTTTCTCTGAAGTTCCGCATGCTCCTTTTCAAGACGTTCACGTTCCTTGCGCAACTCTTCGTACTCTTCCAAAGTAAGGGTAATGACTGGTTCTTTCACTGTATATCCACTTTTTTATTATGTGGCAAAGTTATCAAAATAAAGCTGTACGCCTTATAGGACGGGAGATTACTTTTCAACTGTTTTCCGATACTTTTTAACAGTAAGCAGCTCATTCAGGCGATTCCAGGAAATTTGAAGAAAATCCCTCTTCCGTTCGTCCTTTTTCAAGAGGAAAGAACCGTGGTTCAGACGACGGCATTCCAGACGGTATTCATCGTCGCACCGATAAAGGATATGCAACCTGCTACGGGAACGGTCAAGAAAAATATGGCAACTCTGCTCTGACACGTAAGAACCCGTGTGCCGGATGACCTCACCACAAAGACCGTCAATTCCTTTATGGAAATTACAACCTTGCGGATAAAGGTAATAAGACCAGAAAGGACTGCTACGGAAAAGACCAAGACCTAAAGGGAGAAGTAGGTCCTGAGGGGAATGGATACCAAGACTAGAAGCCGATACTTTATAACGACGACCACCGTCAAATATGAAAAGAACAGAATCAAAATGATTAGACTCAGACAAGAGACTACGCAGCTTTTCACTTTCATTAGAAAATACTAATACTGAACACATAATAGATTAAGATGATTATGAAGTCACAAAGGTAGGAAGGAAAACAAGGGAAAGAAACACGCACAAGGCCGAATGCTTACAAAATGTTTATGAATATCAGACTCTATTCAGACCGCTTATCATGCATGTAAACGCATCCCCAAATACATACCTATAAAATAAGGTATAAGCCAGATGCACCAAACCACAATACTAAAACGATTGAAATGTCGTTTCGCCTGTGCCGAACCCTTCACGTAAGTCCATATTGCCCATGAAGCGTGTACAAACATAAGAAGAATGGCAATCGTACCCGTCACCGTATGAATCTCGTCATGCAAATGAGTCAACTCTGCAATATGTTCCATCAGGCTCGTGCCAACCGCATCGGCTATCAGACCGAGAAGAAAGAAAATAATATGCCAAAACTTCAATTTCTTTTGGAGACGTTCTCCCCAAACACCAATCGAATAAAAAATAAGCGCAGATGAAATAACGCAAATTGCCGCAATTAAATAATGTATATCTATTTGGTTCAGTTCCATAAATTTTGGTTTTCTACTAATAACAAAGCAACAAATAGATAGTTCGTCCATCCTCAATCTTCCGCAAATGCAATCCCGACTTTACAAACTGCGAAAAAACGTAAACTGAATTGTCACTTTTCACAAAAAAGTAATAAAAGGCGATTTGCAGAAACAAATAAATCGACTACCTTTGTGGGCGATTTAGAGAATCGTGACTACGTATTTTTAATTATATCACTTAAAAAAAGAGCTAATTATGACTTATTCACACGAAGTGGAACACATGTGTGTTGTAAAGAAGGGTCCAAACCACGGACCGGCTCCCATACCCGAAGAAGGCAAATGGGTAAAATCTAAAGAAATCGTTGATATTTCTGGTTTGACACACGGTATCGGTTGGTGTGCTCCTCAACAAGGTGCTTGTAAACTGACACTGAACGTTAAAGAAGGTATCATCCAGGAAGCTTTGATCGAAACAATCGGTTGCTCCGGTATGACCCACTCGGCTGCTATGGCTTCTGAAATCCTTCCGGGTAAAACAGTTCTTGAAGCACTGAACACTGACCTTGTTTGCGACGCTATCAACACAGCTATGCGCGAACTGTTCCTGCAAATCGTTTACGGACGTACCCAATCGGCTTTCTCTGAAGGTGGTTTGATCATCGGTGCAGGTTTGGAAGACTTGGGTAAAGGTCTGCGTAGCCAGGTAGGTACTCTTTATGGTACTTTGGCTAAAGGCCCCCGTTACCTTGAAATGGCAGAAGGTTATATCAAACAAATCTTCTTGGACAAGAACGACGAAATCTGCGGATACGAATTCGTACACATGGGTAAGTTCATGGACGAAATCAAAAAAGGTACTGATGCTAACGAAGCATTGAAGAAAGTTACAGGTACTTATGGTCGCGTAACAGCAGAACAGGGAGCAGTTAAATCTATTGATCCACGTCACGAATAATATAAGGAGGAAAGAAACTATGATTAGAGAAGTAAAATTCGAAAGCCAAGACCGTCGTATCAAGCAGATTATCGCTGCTTTGAACGCTAACGGCATCAAAGATATCGAAGAAGCTAACGCTATCTGTGAAGCTCATGGACTTGATCCTTATAAAACGTGTGAAGAAACTCAGCCTATCTGCTTCGAAAATGCAAAATGGGCGTATGTTGTAGGTAGCGCTATCGCTATTAAGAAAGGTTGCACCAATGCTGCTGAAGCTGCTGAAGCTATCGGTATCGGCCTGCAAGCATTCTGTATCCCGGGTTCTGTAGCTGACGACCGCAAGGTTGGTATCGGTCACGGTAACCTGGCTGCTATGTTGCTGCGCGAAGAAACTAAGTGTTTCGCATTCCTGGCAGGTCACGAATCTTTCGCTGCTGCTGAAGGTGCTATCAAAATTGCCGCAAAAGCAGACAAAGTACGCAAAGAACCGTTGCGTTGCATCCTGAACGGTCTTGGAAAAGACGCTGCTCAGATCATCTCTCGTATCAACGGCTTTACTTATGTTCAGACTCAATTCGATTACTTTACAGGTGAACTGAAAGTTGTTCGCGAAATCGCTTACTCTGACGGTCCTCGTGCTAAAGTAAAATGCTACGGCGCTGATGATGTTCGTGAAGGTGTAGCTATCATGTGGAAAGAAGGCGTAGACGTATCTATCACAGGTAACTCTACTAACCCGACTCGTTTCCAGCACCCGGTTGCCGGTACTTACAAGAAAGAACGTGTTCTTGCCGGCAAACCTTATTTCTCAGTAGCTTCAGGTGGTGGTACAGGTCGTACTCTTCACCCGGATAACATGGCGGCTGGTCCTGCTTCTTATGGTATGACTGACACAATGGGACGTATGCACTCAGACGCTCAATTCGCTGGTTCTTCATCAGTTCCTGCTCACGTAGAAATGATGGGATTCCTGGGAATTGGTAACAACCCGATGGTAGGTTGTACTGTGGCTTGTGCTGTTGACGTAGCTCAGGCTTTAGCTAAGTAATTTAGATTACTTTATATAGAAAAACTTCTGTAATCTTACTGATTACAGAAGTTTTTCATATAGATAAATAACTGCTCCATAAAGAATAGAATATTCTCTAACACAGCCCTTTTAAAAATGTTGTAGCTAAACTATGATGATTTAAAGGAGAATGATTATCTTTGTCTTAAACTCATAATCATAGTAGTATGGAATATATTAATGAATTTCACAAACAATGGATAGAGCGTACCCGTCAATCAATAATATCCTGGAGCAAGCAGCCTGCATCGTCAAAAGAGGTAAAGAAGCAACAGGAGAAATTGAACCAACAGAGGGCTATAAGAGAGGGCAAATTAAAGAGTTAACAGACTTTGCCCATACTAACAACTTATGGATTGACTTATCCCACCTCGACATTACCTATATGGATAAAGGTGGCGAGAATGAAGTGTTTGATGCAGTCCCTAATAATGTGCTTTATGGGATAGACGGAGACTTATACTTCATTGATACACAAATAAGGTTAAGGGCTTCTATGCATATTTAAAACAATAAACTTTTGGAATAGCGTTTCCATTCATATATACTTATTAAAAGAAACTGAGCTTTTAGCTCTTATTCTCTGTTCTGAAAACCGCCAATTTAAAGTAAGTGAGAATAAGTTGATAGAGGTTTGCGCTTTACAGGCGTGAACTATTCATACTTATTTACTTGCAAGGTGCTTGGCGGTACCTCAGAACAAAATAAGTTTTGAATGGTTCCGCCTTTTTTATTCTATCTAACAAAGACGTGAATATTAAACAACAGATATGTGACTTATTATCAACACACAATATCTTAATTCATACAAATTTGGAGATATTTTTGTAAAGACAAATAAAATAGGAACATATACAATCCGCAAACACTCTGCAAATGGTACACATAGGTCAAATAATAGAAACAGAACTCCACCGTCAAGAACGTTCTGTTACTTGGTTCGCAAAAAAGCTCTATTGCGACAGGACAAATGTGTACTCCATATTTAAAAGAAAAAGTATAGATACCGAACTCCTATTACGAATCAGTTGCATATTACATCATAATTTCTTCAATTATTACCTCACTGAATTTGAAACAGAACATCAGCAAACCTAATAATCAACAACGACCTACGTGAATAAAATTCTACGATTCCGTATAAATTATTCCTACACCGACACAAGCTCTTTCAGCACAATACAAGTTACCTTTGCATCATTAAAAAATAATAATAAAAATATGCAGAACACTAAGTACATTGTATTACTAGTATTTTTTCTATTTATAGGACTACATAATTCTCTACAAGCACAACAAGTTGATTACTCGATTGTTTCGGTGCCAGAAGAATCCGGTATTGATTTTACGCAGATTTCTACTCCAAGTGATTATGTATGTATGCCCCTCGTAAAGCGTCTACAGGAAAGAATCGAGTGGCTATCCAATCACATATTAGACATTTCTATAGATGGAAATAATATAGCATACCTCTCATACAGAAATAACACTACCAATATATTTATTAAAGAGTTAAGCAAACAAGGCAGCTCAATTCAAAGAACTAACAGGACTGGAGTATTAGACTTTTCTTATTCTCCTGATGGAAAATATCTATGTTTTTCAGAAACTAGAGGAAAAACCACTCAGATTTTTCAAACTAACGCCAACAACGGTTATGTTTGTCGCCAAATTACTAACGGTAACCAAGATTACTCACCTACCTACTCTTCTAATATGCAACTTATCTTTTTTGCCCGACAAGAAATGAATGGAGTAAGTATTTGGAGTTACAATATTCAAAACAATTTCTTGTCTAATTATAGTAGTGGCATGAATCCATGCCCTATAAAAGGAGAAAGTGCCTTTCTCTGCACACGCATGAACGGAGCTGGGAAAAGCGAAATATGGAAAATCAATTACGAAACCGGAGTAGAAGAATGTATTATTTCTGACCCGCAACGTAGTTTTACAACTCCGACACTCTCACCTGATGGTCAATGGATCCTATTTGTCGGAGACAGTAAAATTGACGGGGGTAGCTTCACCTACCTTAATACAGACATATTCGTATGCAAAACAGATGGAACAAGATTTTCTCAAATCACATATCATGCAGCTGATGACCTAAGTCCTGTATGGAGCAAAGATGGCAAATATATTTATTTTATTTCACAACGCGGAGATAAAACAGGCGCAGCCAACATTTGGAGGATGAGTTTTTCTTATTAATTCACTAAAATATAAAAGGAACAATGAAAACAATGAAATTTTATTTAGCAGTATGCTTACTAGCCTTAACAGGAACAGCATCCGCACAGTTTGCCAATTCTAAAGCATTGTCATCTTCTAGCAGCACTAGAAATACGGATACTAATGGATGGCAAAGAATTACCGTATCTTATAATCCGACAAAAATCATTTCTGATTATGAAGGGGCAGATGATTTAAGCGTTAATGGTTTTTCTATCGGATATACAAAAGGATTTAGTATAGCTAAAGAATTTCCTCTTTTTGTTGAAGCAAGCGTAAATGCAACATACTCATTCGGGAAAGAGGATTACGATGATTTAGGCTTTGATGAAGATATTTTAGAGCGCAAAACTAATCTCTTTTCCCTCAACATACCTGTCAATATTGCATACAAATTTTCTTTACCTAACGGTAAGGTTTCAATAGTACCATATATAGGTATCAACTTTAGAGGAAATATCATCGGAAAACAAAAATACAATTTAACTATAGACACCAACGAATTAGGCTTCTCAGAAGATGAATTTTGGGAGCAAATGGAAAAAGAAGGTTATAAACAGGAAGCTAATATGTTTGATAAAAAAGATACAGGCAGTAAAGACTATACATGGAAACGTTTCCAAATGGGATGGCAAATTGGCGCAGGTTTGAACTACAACCAACTTTATGTAGGAGTTGGTTATGGTAAAGATTTTATTGAATTGTGCAAAAAGACAAAAATCGGAACTACTTCCATCACTCTTGGATACAATTTCTAATCAAAAACATCTATAATTATGAAAGCATTTACACTGCTGAACGCTTATTCCCAGCAGTGAGTAAATATATAAAGAAACCTTTTTTATATCATTCCGCATTCTTTCCCTGAGATAGGGAAGGGTGCGGATTTTTCCATATTAGTGTAGACAAAATTCCACATTTCCGTAGAAAAATCAACTATACAAAATTCATCTTCGGCCATCCTAAACAAAGTAACTTTGCAGCAACAAAAAAGCACTAAAATATATCCAAATAAGATATTTAACATCTATATTTTCAAACAACTAAATGAAAACAGCTACACTTCTACTTTATCTTTTCTGCATTCCTATTAGTCTGCATGCAGCATATGGAAAAGAAAACAAAGATTCTCTTTCTTATAATGAAAATTCGACACTATTTCGTCCTTATAAACTAATATTCCCTACATCACTACTATTGGTTGGTTCATGGGGTATCTGTAACGGATGGCTACAATCTGCAAACCATACCATTCAAGGCAATATGACAGACTTGCGTAAGAACAAATTCTTCCATGCTGATGACTATATACAATATTTACCCGTCATCTCCAATATAAGTTTAGAATTTCTTGGTGCAAAGGCAAAACACTCTTTCAAAGAAAGACTATTAACCACAGCTACTTCTTATCTGGCAATGGGAATAATGGTAAATGGAATTAAATTGACTATACATGAAAAAAGGCCAGATTCTTCTGCAAGAAATTCGTTCCCGTCAGGACATACCGCGACAGCTTTTATGGGAGCAGAACTAGTACGAATGGAATACGGCATAGGATATGCAATCGGGGCTTATACAATTGCAAGTGGGGTAGCATTTTTACGACTATATAACAATAGGCACTGGTTCAATGACATTATAACGGGCGCAGGCATTGGAATTTTAAGCGCACGCATTGGTTACTGGTTACTTCCCATTAACCGGAAGCTTTTTAAATTAAATAAAAAAGAAGCTCCTACAATTATCACTTGTCCTTTTTATGATCATTCTAATAAAACCCTAGGAGGAATCTTATCAATTCAATTTTAAAGTGCGCAACTATCACAAATATAAGATAAAATGAAAACTACTTTCGTTATAATCTATCTTACCATCATTTTAGTCGCAATAAAAATAATTATAGCAAAGATATTGTTTTATCTTTATTCTTTACATAAGGATAAATTTAATATGTTCCATAAATAGCTAATGCCCATTCCGGTATATCATTAACATACTGTTTCATTAATTTCCTTTTAACTAACTGAAACAGCAATATAGCATCTTTATCTTTTTTCTCAATAAACAGAGCATTACTAGTAACTTCCATTCATTATCATTTATTATAAGAACCATTATATCACTTTATTTGTTTATATTTTATATCCCTAATATTATACACAATGCTACTGACTTTCTTAAATATGCTTGCTACTATCATCAGCGTTATAAGCCTGCTGATCGTCACCTATGGAGTACTCGTCGGCTTCATCGCTTTCATGCGCAATGAAATAAAACGGTTCAACGGAACATATACCATCAATAACATCCGGCAGCTCAGAGCTGATTTCGGCAGTTATCTTTTACTCGGTTTGGAGTTTCTGATCGCATCCGACATACTGAAAACTGTGGTTGATCCGACTTTAGATGAATTGGCAATCTTAGGCGGAGTAGTTGTGGTAAGAACTGTGCTTTCTGTTTTTCTGAATAAAGAGATCAAAGAATTGGCAGAAAATGAATCTCTGAAAGAAAAATAAATATATATAGGTATAATAAATACTCAAAGACATTTTTCCTATTGTCTGATATGACTAAATTACTTATCTTTGTTTCATTGACTTTTCAATTAAAATAAGGGAAAATTAGAAACACGTCATATAAACATGGGAATACTACATTTATCAATTGAACTCACACTTGATTTGATTGCACTGATATCAGGAATTATTCTTATTTTCCGGGCTAAAGACAATTACCCGAAATTATATTGGGGAATTATAGCAGTGTGTATAGGGCTCATGTTTTCATGGGAAAATATCGGATGGTTGACAATCGTTACAGATACTCCGGAATATAATTTCATCGATCTGCTTAACATCGAAAAGATGCTCAAATGGTATGCTTTAGCCAATATTGTCGCACTATTCCCCATTGCTTCACTATCTCCGGGGCATCTTAACCACTTCAGAATATTTACATTCCTATTGCCACCTATCATTACAATAACCGTAGGAATCTGTTATTTAGGGTTCAACGGTGTCATAACTCCTATTTATTCATTGAATGAAATAATACCGAATATAAACAATATGGATGTCAAACTTAGGATTTGCATATTCTTACTTTCTGTTTTAACGCCCCTCTTTATTCTTATTTATGCAATATTCAGCACTAAGACCTATCGCAGAATAAATAAGAATATGCACTTATTCATAGGTTTCCTGTTCTTGTTTTTAGGAATATACACTCTGTTTACGTTGAGTATCAACGAATTTATATTCAATTTATTCGGCATAACGGCAATTGTTTTCACCGTTTTATTTTCAGTACTATATTTACGACATGAGAATCCATTCTCGGATCATATCAGTATGGTATATAGCACAGAAAAAGAGATGCCGCACATAGAAAACTCACCTCAGCCTCAGCCTCTCCCACTCTTCTCAACTATTGAAACCTATCTTAAAGAAAAGCATCCTTATACAGACCAACTGTATAACATGAAAGATTTAGCAAAATCCTTAAACAAAAAAGAACATGATATTTCGATGGCAATCAAAAGTCAGGGTTTTAGCGGCTTCCGGGAATATATAAATTGTAACCGCCTGGAATATTTCAAACGGTTAGCAGTCGAGAATCCGGGAAAAAGCATGAAAGAATTAATGTTCGCATCCGGTTTTAGTTCACGGGCAACTTTCTATCGGAACTTTTCCGACAAGTATGGTGTATCACCCAGTCAGTTCCTTGAAAATCAGAACAATGAAGGATAAAAACTCATTTTAATACTGCCAATACTACTATGTAAAAGTGTCTCATTTCTGAAATGAGACACTTTTTATTTTTATGATTAAAAGTAAAACTCTACCTTTGGCTGAAAACAAACGTATGACATAAGTTATATAGACAAGCTAATCACATGGACAACCAAGAGACACACATCGAACATTGTAATCATACAATCATCGAGAAGAATCAGAAAAACATTTTTTTATACACTACTATTACCGGAAATTTACAAGTGGTTCATTTTGAAGAAATCGGTTATTTCCGTTATAACTCCAAAAGTAAATTGTGGGAAGTTGTATTGTATAATAAGCATACCTTAATATTGAAGAGAAATACAAACTCACAGAAAATACTGAGTTTGCATCCTTATCTGATTCAGATCAGCCAGTCTTATATTATCAATATCACTTATCTGGCATCTATTGAAGATAATAATTGCCTGCTACTTCCTCCCTTCAGTAACTCGGAATCCCTGCAAGTAAGCAAATCCTTTATGAAAAAGCTGAAGGAAAGATATCCTTGTCTCTGACAATCAAAAGCCCTGTCTTTATGCAACAGCCAATAGTTCCACTTCGAATACTAATGTTGAGTAAGCCGGTATAGAATCAGTATTCTTATTACCGTATCCCAGTGTATAAGGTATATAAATAATCCATTTATCGCCAACGTGCATTTTTTGAAGTGCCACCTGCCAACCTTCTATCACATCACTAAGCCGCAAGGCATCCGGGCAATTGCGTTCATAAGAATTATCAAATATCCGGCCGTCAATCAGACTTCCCGTATAATGTACGGTGACAATACTCCGCGCACCGGGAGAAATCGTTCCTTCACCAGTCTCCAACACTTTATAATAGATACCGCCCGGCAATGCAAAAACACCTTCCTGAGAAGCCAATCTTTTCAGAAACCGGCGGTTAGCTTCTTTGTATTCTTTCTTTTTTCCCATAAACAATCTTATTAGAGTGTACAAAAATAAGGAGATTTGAAAAGAATCTATCATAAAAACAGTATATTTGTTCGTTGAATCGTAAAAACCTCTTCGCTATGGGACAAATTAAAACCAGATGTAGCAACATTGCTACCGGATTATTCTTCTTTTTAATGCTGATTGTGAGTTTTTCCGCATGTACGCACAGTCAAAAAGACATTATCCCTTCCGCAGAATATGCGCCATACGTTAACGCTTATACAGGTGGAGTCATTTCACAAGGCTCGACCATACGCATCGAACTGACGCACGACCAACCAATGGTGGATATGAATAATGAATTGAAAGATAACCCGTTCAGCTTCTCGCCCTCATTGAAAGGAAAAGCATATTGGGTCAGCAATAATACCATTGAATTTGTTCCGGAAGAAGGGACACTGAAACCGGGGGCATTTTATGAGGGGACTTTCCAACTCGGAGATTTTATTGAAGTCGATAAGAAACTAAAGGAGTTCAATTTCTCATTCCGGGTGCAAGAGCGTAACTTTACCATCCATACAGAACCGATAACGATTACCGCTACCCAGCCCGACGAAGTAAGCATAAAAGGAGAAATACGTTTCAGTGATGTAGTGAAGAAAGAAGAGGTGGAGAAAATGCTGACAGCCGGTAACGGGAAAAGCAAAAACTATCCGGTAGAGATTACTTCCACCGACAATTCTACCCGTTATGAATTCCATATCAACCGGATTCCACGAGAGGCGGAAGATTACCAACTGGAGATAAAAGCCAATGGAAGTCCCGCACGAATTGACCATACACAAAGCGAAGAAATTCTGATTCCGGCAAAAGACAGTTTCCGCTTTCTGACTGCCGAACGCGTTGACCAACCAGAGAATGGGATTGAAATTGTATTCTCCGATCCCGTATCCAATACCCAGGATTTGAAAGGACTGATTGAAATACCGGAAGTATCTTCTTCTATCACTCAAATCAAGGACAATAAAGTATTTATCTATTTCGAAGCGAACAAGATAAATAAGCTGACTTTAAATATTCACGAAGGAGTAAAAAGCAGTCAGGAGCAGACTTTGGGAACTTCACATTCTATCTCGTTCAGCGAACTGAATCTGAAGCCGCAGGTTGAAATGTCCACTTCGGCAGCTATTCTTCCCGATTCCAAAAGCTTGATTATCCCGTTCCGCGCTGTCAATCTGTATGCGGTGGACTTGAGTGTGATACGCATTTTCGAGAATAATGTATTGATGTTCATGCAGAGCAATTCACTGGCTTCCGCCAATGAGTTACGCCGTTCGGGACGACTGGTTTATAAGAAAACATTGTGGTTGGGTAAAGACTCTTCCAAGGACGTTCACCGTTGGGAAGATTACTCAATAGACCTTGCCGGACTGATTCATCAAGAGCCGGGTGCTATCTATCGTGTCATTTTATCTTTCCGGCAAGAGTATTCAGCTTATCCTTGCGGTGGTAGTGACAATCAGGAAATGAAATTTGCCGACAGCACTTCCGATGGTCTGACAAAAGTAAGCGGAAACGTTATATCGGAAGAAGACGAAGCCGTTTGGGATACTCCCGAAGCCTATTATTACTATAACGGTTCAACAATGGACTGGAGTTTATATCGTTGGCAGGAACGGAATAATCCCTGCCATCCATCCTACTACATGGGTTCGGATCGGACAGCAGCCTGCAATGTCTTTGCTTCTAATCTGGGAATGATTGTGAAGAGAAACTCCCTGAATAATTTATGGATTGCAGTCAGCAATATTCTGGATACCAAACCGGTCGGAAAAGCGCAAGTCACCGTTTACAACTTCCAGTTGCAAGTGATAGGCAAAGGGGAAACAAACGGAGAAGGACTGGCGGAAATCGCTCCGAAAGGCGTACCCTTTATTGTCGTGGCAGAATCGGACAAGCAAAAAGCCTATGTACGTGTGGTGGACGGGGAAGAACAATCCGTCAGCCGGTTCGATGTGGGCGGAAAAGATATTCTGAAAGGGTTGAAGGGATTTATATACGGTGAAAGAGGTGTATGGCGGCCGGGAGATACGTTGCATATATCCTTCATCCTGGAAGACCGCGAAAAAAGAATACCGGACAAGCATCCGGTAGCACTGGAGATTTACAATCCGAAAGGACAGTTCTATACCAAGATGATTTCGACGCAGGGAATGAACGGTTTCTACACCTTTGATGTCCCGACGCAAGCCGATGACCCCACCGGACTTTGGAATGCATACGTAAAAGTAGGCGGAACTACTTTCCACAAAGGGCTACGCATTGAGACGATAAAGCCTAACCGGCTCAAAATAACACTGGCACTGCCCAGAGTACTTCAGGCAACAGACAAAGAATTTTATGCTCCGCTTACTTCCGCATGGCTGACAGGAGCAACCGCTTCACGCCTGAAAGCTAAAGTAGAAATGTCATTGTCCAGGGTAAACACACAATTCAAGAACTACGGACAATATATCTTCAATAATCCGGCTACGGATTTCTCAACCATCAAGACGGATGTATTCGATGGTGCGCTCGACGCGGAAGGAAGAGTGGGAGTTACGCTGAAACTACCGGCTGCAACCAATGCGCCAGGGATGCTGAACGCTTCTTTCACAACGCGTGTTTTTGAACCGGGCGGAGACGCGAGCATTTACACACAAAGCGTTCCTTTCTCACCGTTCACATCTTATGTGGGTATCAATCTGAATCAGCCGAAAGGAAAATACATTGAAACGGATAAAGACCATGTATTTGATGTTGTTACCGTTAATCCAGAAGGAAAACCCGTAAGCCGTTCGAATCTGGAATACAAAATATACCGTATCAGTTGGAGCTGGTGGTGGGAGAACAGTGACGAATCTTTCAGTTCCTATATAAACAGCAGTTCCATCACACCGGTAGCCAGTGGAAACCTGCAAACCAACGGCGGGAAGGCTTCCTTCAAGTTCCGTGTCGACTATCCGAGTTGGGGACGTTATCTCGTATATGTGAAAGATAAAGAGAGCGGACACGCCACCGGGGGCACTATCTATGTAGACTGGCCGGACTGGAGAGGACGTTCAAGCAAATCTGACCCCAGCGGTATCAAGATGCTTGCTTTCTCACTGAATAAGGATTCTTATGAAATAGGCGAAACAGCGACAGCCATTATCCCCGCAGCAGCCGGTGGTCGTGCGTTGGTATCCATCGAAAACGGTTCGACTGTACTTAAACAGGAATGGATAGAGGTATCCAATCAGGGAGATACGAAATACAGCTTTAAGGTTACGCCGGAAATGGCACCGAACGTATATTTGCACATCAGCCTGTTGCAGCCTCATGCACAAACGGTCAATGACTTACCGATTCGCATGTATGGTGTTGTCCCGGTATTCGTGACTAATAACCAGACTATATTGCAACCGCAGATACAGATGCCGGAAGTGTTGCGGCCGGAAACAAGTTTCAATGTCACCGTCAGCGAAAAGAACGGGAAGCCGATGACTTATACATTGGCTATCGTAGATGACGGTTTGCTGGATTTAACAAACTTCAAGACTCCCGACCCCTGGAACGACTTCTATTCACGTGAAGCGCTCGGTATCCGGACGTGGGATATGTATGATAATGTATTGGGGGCTTCCGCCGGAAGTTACAGTTCTCTTTTCAGCACAGGCGGTGACGCTTCATTGAAGCCGGCGGATGCCAAAGCGAACCGTTTCAAACCGGTAGTTAAATTTATAGGGCCTTTCTATCTGGGTAAAGGGAAGCGTGAGACACATACATTGAAATTGCCGATGTATGTAGGTTCGGTACGTACCATGGTAGTGGCAGGACAGGACGGAGCTTATGGCAATGCGGAAAAGACGTCTTATGTACGGACACCGTTAATGCTGCTGTCTACTTTACCACGCGTACTTAGCATTCAAGAGGAGATTACCGTTCCGGTAAATATCTTTGCCATGGAAAATCAGGTGAAGAATGTTACAGTATCTATCCAGGCTACCGGTGGCGGTGTTCAGGTTGTCGGTTCTCCGCAACAATCACTGACCTTCAATCAGCCGGGCGACCAACTTACTTTCTTTACATTAAAGACGGGCAGCAAGACGGGAAAAGCAACTATCCACCTAACAGCAAGCGGTGGCGGACAACAGACGAAAGAAACCATTGAAATCGAAGTGCGCAACCCGAACCCGATTGTGACATTACGCAACAGCCAATGGGTAGAGAGCGGACAAAGCGGAGAACTGTCATACAGCCTTGCCGGTTCTTCCGACGATAATCATATCCAACTGGAAGTTTCCCGTATTCCATCGGTAGATATCAGCCGTCGATTCGACTTCTTGTACAACTATCAGCACCATTGCACGGAGCAGTTGACTTCCAAAGCCCTGCCACTCTTATTCGTCTCCCAATTTAAAGCGGTGGACGAGCAGGAAGCAGAGAAAATAAAAACAAATGTACAGGAAGCCATCCGGCAGGTTTATGCCCGCCAACTTCCGAACGGCGGATTTATCTATTGGCCGGGAAATGCCGTTGCCGACGAATGGATTAGTTCATATACAGGAATGTTCCTCACACTGGCACAAGAGAAAGGCTACGCCGTTCACTCCAATGCATTGAATAAGTGGAAACGTTTCCAACGCGCGGCGGCTCAAAACTGGCGTATGCCGCAGGATGCTAGTAGTTGGCAGCAATGGCAGTCAGAATTGATGCAGGCTTTCCGCCTGTACACTTTGGCATTGGCAGGCGCACCGGAATACGGGGCTATGAACCGGATGAAAGAGCAACAAGGATTGTCTATCCAGGCAAAATGGAGACTGGCAGCCGCCTATGCTCTAACAGGAAAGATGAAACCTGCCGAGGAATTAGTGTACAATGCCGAGACTACCGTTATCCCCTATTCTTCAATGAACCTGATATATGGTTCATCCGACCGGGATGAAGCGATGATTCTGGAAACATTGATTCTGATGAACCGCGAACGGGATGCGCTTCAACAGGCGAAGAAAGTATCACAGAATCTGTCACAAGAGAACTGGTTCAGTACTCAATCCACCGCTTTCGCCCTTATGGCAATGGGACGGTTGGCCGAGAAGCTATCAGGTACATTGGATTTCACATGGACATGGAACGGCAAACAACAACCTGCGGTAAAATCTGCCAAGGCTGTATTTGAGAAAGAGATTTCCACTTCCCCGAAATCCGGTACGATTTCGATAAGGAATCAAGGCAAGGGAGCACTGGGCGTAGATGTTATCACACGTACACAGTTGCTGAATGATACGCTGCCTGCCATTTCGGACAATATCCGGATGGATATAAGATATGCAGACCTGAACGGTACACCTATATCAATAGATGATATCAGGCAAGGTACTGACTTTATCGCTGTTGCCGCCATATCCAATATCAGTGGCACTTCGGACTATATCAACCTGGCACTGACGCATATCATACCGTCCGGATGGGAGATATACAATGAACGAATGCTGGTTGCTGATACAGAGAACGCCGCCAGTGCAACCAGTAGTCCTAAAAACTCAATCAGCAAGTATTCCTATCAGGATATTCGCGACGACCGTGTATTGACTTATTTCAATCTACGCCGTGGAGAAACGAAAGTATTTACTGTCAGGCTGCAAGCGACCTATGCAGGTAACTTCATCCTTCCGGCTATTCAATGCGAAGCCATGTATGACGCAACCGTACAGGCACGAAGTAAAGCGGGAAGAACGACGGTGAGCAGGTAAATTTCAGGCACGGATTACACGGATTTCACGGTTTTTTAGTTAATGAGTAGAACCGTGTAATCCGTGTAATCCGTGCCTAATCATTCATCATAAATATAGGTGTCCCAACTTTTGCCACTCAATGATTTCTATCTATCAGTTCTTCAAACGATTATCAGTATTCAGGAAAGTAATGCTTGGCATCCTTACTTTCCTGTTGATTGGATATATCTTTTGTCTTCCCCGGCAACTGTTTCATGTCCCCTATTCTACTGTCGTCACCGACCGTAATGATGAATTGCTCGGGGCACGTATCGCTTCCGACGGACAGTGGCGGTTTCCACCACGCGAGACCACACCGGAGAAAATCAAACAATGTCTCATCACATTCGAGGACAAGCATTTCTATCACCATTGGGGCGTCAATCCGTTATCTGTCGGGAGAGCTATCTATCAGAACACCAAGCACAAACGTATTATCAGTGGTGGAAGTACACTGACCATGCAAACCATCCGTCTTGCCCGGAATGAATCGAGGACTTTCGGAGAGAAAATAATCGAAATGATTTGGGCTACCCGGCTCGAATTCCGGGCTTCCAAAGAAGAAATCTTATCCATGTATGTATCTCATGCGCCTTTCGGCGGCAATGTAGTAGGACTGGACGCAGCAGCCTGGCGGTATTTCGGGCATTCGGCGGAAGACCTGTCATGGGCGGAATCCGCCATGCTTGCCGTGCTTCCCAATGCTCCCGCTATGATTCACCTGTCCAAAGGACGGAAGATGCTGCTTTCCAAACGAAACCGGTTATTGAAACAACTCCTTGAAAAGAAAATTATAGATTTATCGACCTATGAACTGGCTGTCACCGAACCGCTTCCCGACGAGCCGCATCCTCTTCCGCAGACAGCTCCCCATTTAGTCAGCCGTTTTTATAAGGAGAGAAACGGGCAATATACCCGTTCTACCATCGACCGGGGGATACAGACCCACATAGAAGATTTGGCAGAACGTTGGAGCAATGAGTTCAACCGGAGCGATATTCGTAATCTGGCTATTCTAGTGATTGATATACCCGCCAATCAGGTGATAGCTTATTGCGGGAATGTGCATTTCGACCGGAAGCAGGGTGGCAATCAAGTTGACGTGATTCAAGCTCCCAGGAGCACAGGCAGTATTTTAAAACCTTTTCTATATTATGCCATGTTGCAGGAAGGTTCTTTATTGCCCGATATGTTATTGCCGGATATACCTATTAATATAAACGGCTTTACTCCTCAGAATTTCAGCATGCAATACGAAGGGGCTGTCCCGGCTTCGGAAGCACTTGCCCGTTCATTGAATATTCCCGCCGTGACGATGCTGCAAAGATACGGAGTACCTAAATTTCATAATTTCCTGCAACAGACCGGATTCAAGACAATCACCCGCTCTTCGTCTCATTATGGATTATCTTTGATTCTAGGGGGAGCGGAAGCGACCTTGTGGGATGTGACGAATGTCTATGCCCAAATGGGACGGAGTCTCATTCCTCACCCGGATTCAAAGCTCTCCGAAAAGAAAGAAGCCGGGATTATAATGGCGAAAGAGGAAAAGAAAGAAGAAGAAGAAAACGAGACTACCCGGAAGAGCACTCAGAAGAATTTCATTTGGGACAAAGGTGCTGTGTGGCAAACATTCGATGCCTTGAAAGAAGTAAACCGCCCCGAAGAAATCGACTGGAAGTCTATCCCGTCCATGCAAACCATTGCCTGGAAGACAGGAACCAGTTATGGATTCCGGGATGCCTGGGCAGTCGGTGTCACCCCTCGCTATGCAGTCGGGGTATGGGTAGGAAATGCAACCGGTGAAGGAAAGCCGGGACTGGTCGGTGCGCAAACGGCAGGCCCCGTATTATTTGATATATTCAATTACCTTCCCGCTTCATCCTGGTTTGAACGTCCGACCAGTGTTTTTGTGGATGCGGAAGCATGCCGCCGTTCAGGGCATTTGAAAGGTAGATTCTGCGAAGAAACGGACACAATCCTGATTCTTCCTGCCGGACTGCGCACGGACGCTTGCCCCTACCATCATCTAATCACATTATCTGCTGACGAAAAGCACCGTGTCTACGAGAACTGTGCCAACACAGAACCGACCCTTCAAAAGTCATGGTTTACCCTTCCCCCCGTATGGGAATGGTACTACAAGCAGCACCATCCGGAATACAGCCCTCTCCCCCCTTTCAAAGCAGGTTGTGGGGAAGACACTTTCCAACCTATGCAATTCATCTATCCCCCGATAAATGCGCACATCAAATTGACGAAACAACTGGACGGCAGCAAAGGATTCATGACCGTCGAATTGGCTCACAACGACCCCAATGCCACCCTATTCTGGCATCTCGATGACACCTACCTGACGCAAACGCAGGATTTCCACAAGATTTCCCTGCAACCCGCTCCCGGAAAACATTCTTTGACAGCAGTAGATGGGGAAGGCAATACAGTTTCCACCACTTTCTTCATTGAGTGAGCATCTATTTTATTATCTTTGCGGCATGAAACAGCCATTAAAAGAAAACGGGGGACTACCGGCGTCTATCCTCTGGACACTTGCTATTGTGGCGGGTATCTCGGTAGCCAACATCTATTATGTCCAACCTCTTCTGAATATGATACGCCATGAACTTGGCATATCAGAGTTCCGAACCAACCTGATTGCCATGGTCACACAGATTGGCTATGCAGCCGGACTGTTGTTTATCACCCCCTTAGGTGATTTGTGCCAACGGAAGAAAATCATACTCGCCAACTTTACCGTCCTGATATTCTCCCTGCTGACTATTGCCCTGACGCATAACATCCACCTGATACTTGTTGCCTCATTCCTTACGGGAGCCTGTTCCATGATTCCGCAGATATTCATTCCCATAGCCGCCCAATTCTCACGTCCCGAACACAAAGGCAGGAACGTAGGAATCGTACTTTCAGGATTGCTCACCGGCATACTGGCTTCACGCGTCGTCAGCGGATTCGTCGGCGAACTGTTCGGGTGGCGTGAAATGTACTATATCGCCGCCGGCATGATGTTGGTCTGCGCGATTATTGTATTGAAAGTCCTTCCCGATATCCAGACCAATTTCAAAGGGAAATACAGCGACCTGATGAAATCCCTGGTAGCTTTGGTAAAAGAGTTTCCGCAACTACGCATTTATTCCATCCGGGCAGCGCTGAACTTCGGCTCCCTTCTAGCCATGTGGTCTTGCCTGGCATTCAAGATGGCGCAAGCTCCATTCTTCGCCACTAGCGACGTCATCGGACTGTTGGGACTCTGCGGAGTAGCCGGTGCGTTGACGGCATCTTTTGTAGGAAGATACGTAAAACAGGTAGGTGTACGCCGCTTCAACTTTATCGGCTGCGGATTAATTCTTTTCGCCTGGTTGCTGTTTTATGTGGGAGAAAGTACATATATAGGTATTATTGCCGGCATTATCATTATTGATATAGGTATGCAGTGCATCCAGCTTAGTAATCAGACGAGTATCTTCGAGCTTTCTCCCCGCGCTTCGAACCGTATCAACACCGTCTTTATGACAACTTACTTTATAGGCGGGTCTATGGGAACATTCCTTGCCGGTAGTTTCTGGCAACTGTATGGTTGGCACGGTGTCATTGGTGTCGGAGTCATTTTAACTGTGATTTCTTTATTAATTACGCTTTTCTATAAGAAATGAGTCAACAAAATAAACGGTCAAACCGTTTATTACAAAAAAAAGCCAATGAAATACGGAGTTAACAAGCAAATCTTACTAATCACCGCCGGCACTGTTTGGATTATCGCCGGTGCCAACATCTTACGAATAGGAATTGTGACTTGGCTGAACAGCTCTCAAGAGTGGATGTTCAAAATTGGAGAGGCAACTGTTGTTTTCTTATTATTCTTTATCTTGATTTTCAGAAGACTTTATTATAAACATACCCGCCGGATTGAAGAAAAGAAAGAAACCCGTAACTGTCCTTTCTCTTTCTTCGACGTAAAAAGCTGGATAGTGATGATATTCATGATTTCTTTGGGAATCACCATCCGAAGTCTCCGCCTGTTGCCGGACAGTTTCATTTCTGTATTTTACACAGGACTGTCCATAGCACTGATTCTCACCGGAATACTCTTTATCCGTTATTGGTGGCTAAGACGTAAGGCAATTCTTGACTAACGCTTACACCTGCCTATATTCCAAGAAAATATAAACTTATAATAATTTTTATTGCTCTATCCCGCAATGCACAAAAATTCCACTTTATTTATTGTATCTTTGCAGTCAAAAATAAACATCAGCCAAATAATAAATAAAGCGTTATAGAATTCAGCATGAGAAAAGCTCCTTCCCCTATTGTATCGCTGATACCGATTATCGTACTCATATTAATGTTAGTGGCCACTATTCACACTTTCGGCAGTGATGCCCTGAGTGGTGGAAGCCAAGTATCATTACTTAGCACTACCGCTGTGTGCATCCTTATCGGTATGGCTTTTTACAAAATTCCGTGGAAAGATTACGAGATAGCAATTACCAACAATGTGGCCGGAGTGACAACAGCTATCATTATCCTGCTCATTATCGGTGCACTAAGCGGTGTATGGATGATTAGCGGCATAGTACCTACTCTGATTTATTATGGAATGCAAATCATTCATCCCAGTTTCTTCCTCGCATCTACCTGCATCATTTGTGTACTCATCTCCGTCATGACCGGTAGTTCGTGGACGACAATTGCTACCATCGGTATCGCATTGATGGGTATCGGCAGAGCACAAGGATTTGAGGATGGATGGATTGCGGGAGCCATCATCTCCGGTGCTTATTTTGGAGACAAGGTTTCACCTCTATCGGAAACGACCATATTAGCTGCTTCCGTAACAGATACTCCCCTATTCAGGCATATCCGCTATATGATGATAACGACCGTTCCTTCCCTCATTATCACGCTGATTATTTTCACCGTAGCGGGATTCTCGCATGACGCAAGCAATACGCAGCATATCATGGAAGTGGCAGCCGCATTGAATGAGAAGTTTCATATCACCCCTTGG
The DNA here is from genome assembly GCF_900130125.1 of Bacteroides congonensis. Lineage (GTDB taxonomy): Bacteria > Bacteroidota > Bacteroidia > Bacteroidales > Bacteroidaceae > Bacteroides > Bacteroides congonensis. Next base: position 1,523,477 of record NZ_FQXY01000011.1, on the reverse strand, counting down.
CTATTGATAGTCCCTGTGGCAACGGGAATATTGATTGCCCGGAAAGTTCCTTCCATTATTACTTTATTCCTGTCTACATTGCTGGCCGGTATTTTTGCTTTAATTTTTCAGCCGGATTTGTTGCGGGAGATTTCAGGGATGATGACTTCCGGTGCCGATTCTCTGTTTAAAGGTCTGATGATGACTGTCTATGGAGGGACAAATTTGCATTCTGACAATGCCGTTCTGACAGATTTAATTGCTACGCGCGGTATGTCCGGAATGATGAATACCGTCTGGTTGATTTTGTGCGCCATGTGTTTTGGCGGAGCAATGACAGCGAGTGGCATGCTGGGAAGTATCACTTCCATCTTTGTCCGCTTCATGAAGAAGACAGTCAGTGTGGTGACTGCAACGGTTTGCTCCGGTCTTTTTCTCAACCTGGCAACTGCCGACCAATATATCAGTATCATTCTTACCGGTAATATGTTCCGGGATATTTATGCTAAAAAAGGATACGAAAGTTGCTTGCTGAGCCGGACTACGGAAGATTCAGTAACCGTTACATCCGTGCTGATTCCATGGAATACCTGCGGAATGACCCAGGCTACAATCCTGAGTGTGCCGACACTTGTGTATCTACCCTATTGTTTTTTCAACATTATCAGCCCTTTAATGAGTATTGCCGTTGCAGCCATCGGATATAAAATTGCAAGGCGTTCATGAACAATCTGGCATAGACTTTGTTTTTGCAATAAACGGACAACGTATTAAACCTAAACAAAAAAAAGTTATGAAAAAGTTTATTGCATTATTAGCATTAGTATTAGTGAGTGCAAGCACGATGATGTATGCACAGGAAAGTAACGCAGCAGCACGCCGCGCAGAAAGAAAAGCTCAAAGAGATGCGGAAAGAGCAAAACTCCGCGCCGAAGAAGAGGTGCAGGACATGGCAGCCTATCAGCAAGCTGTACAGGCTTTGAAGAACAAGCAATTCGTATTGGAAGCCAATCAAGTAATCTTCCGCAATGGCATGAGTGCGTTTGTGACTTCAAACACCAACTTCGTTCTGATGAATGGCAACAGAGCTACTGTACAGACTGCTTTCAACACTCCTTATCCCGGCCCTAACGGTATCGGTGGTGTTACAGTGGATGGCAATTCTTCAGATATGAAGATGAATGTAGACAAGAAAGGAAATGTGAACTGTTCATTTAGTGTTCAAGGCATCGGTATTTCGGCTCAAGTCTTTATCACCATGAGCAGTGGAAACAACAATGCTTCAGTTACAATCAGCCCTAACTTCAGTAACAATAACCTGACACTGAACGGAAATATCGTTCCGCTCGACCAGTCAAACATCTTCAAAGGACGTTCCTGGTAACCGGAATACAAGAATCTTATCATAACTCCGCTACAAATCGCGCAAAATGCGTACATTTGTAGCGGAGTTTTTTATTTATCCGTCCGTTAGTCCATTAAACCATGAGAGAATTTATCATCGCAGACAATCAAGATATCAGCAAGGCAGGAATGATGTTTCTGCTAAGCAAGCAAAAGGATATATCCACCCTTTTAGAAGCTGACAATAAGGCTGAACTGATTCAGCAACTACGATTGTATCCGCAAGCGGTGATTATCCTGGATTATACGTTATTCGACTTTGCCGGAGCAGACGAACTGATTGTACTGCAAGAGAGGTTTAAGGAAGCCGACTGGATTCTGTTCTCTGACGAGCTTAGTCTTAATTTTCTTCGTCAGATTCTGTTCAGCAGCATGGCTTTCGGAGTCGTGATGAAAGATAACTCCAAAGAGGAAATCATGACTGCCATCCAATGCGCTACCCGCAAACAGCGATATATCTGTAATCATGTCAGCAATCTATTACTTTCCGGCGCCACTTCTCCGATGGCGGCATCTGCCGTAGACGACCATTTGCTGACGCAGACGGAAAAGAATATTCTAAAAGAAATCGCATTAGGAAAAACGACCAAGGAGATTGCGGCAGAAAAAAAACTTAGCTTTCATACGATAAACAGTCATCGCAAAAATATCTTTCGTAAGTTGGGGGTGAATAATGTGCATGAAGCAACCAAGTATGCCATGCGAGCGGGGATTGTGGATTTGGCGGAATATTATATCTGACGCTACCCTTCAATCTTCCTCCATAACTATTTAACAGATAATCTCCCCACTTCCCATGCAGATTCTTGCCTCTTTATCGTAAATCACTCCGAACTGTCCCGGAGCAATGCCCTGCAACTTTTCGGAAGATAAGATACGGAATTGGTTCTCTCCTTCCGGTATGAGTTTTCCTTTGGTAAATTCAGGAGTATGGCGAATCTTAAAAGTAATATCCAATTCCTTGTCCTGTCCTTCCCAGGGATTATCGGTAATGAAATGGAAGTCATGCATTCGGAATTCATTGCCGTATTGTGTTTCCACATCATACCCTCGAGATACATAGATAATATTCTCCTGAATATCTTTCTTTATCACAAACCAGGGGCCACCACTCAAACCAAGTCCCTTTCGCTGTCCGATAGTGTGGAACCAATAGCCGCGATGGGTACCCAATTTCTTTCCAGTTTCCAATTCTATAATCGCTCCCTCTTTCTCTCCAAGGAAACGACGGACAAAATCATTATAATTTATCTTTCCGAGAAAACAAATTCCTTGGCTGTCTTTTCTCCTTGCACTCGGTAATCCTGCCCTATTGGCAATTTCACGCACTTCGTTCTTCATGAATCCACCAATAGGGAACATCAGTTTAGAGACTTGCAAGTAATCAATTTGTGCTAGAAAGTCGGTCTGGTCTTTTACGGGGTCTTTTGCCGTACCCAACCAGGTTTGACCGTCACGCTCTAATGTGGTAGCGTAGTGACCGGTCGCTGTATAGTCGAAATCTTTTCCGATACACTGTTCAAAGCAACCGAACTTAATAAGTTTATTGCACATCACATCAGGATTCGGCGTGAATCCCTGCCGGATTCTATCAATGGCATAGGCTGCCACACTCTCCCAATACTCCCGGTGTAAATCAACGATTTCCAGAGATAGACCGTACTTTCGGGCAGTAGCGGTAGACAGTTCAATATCTTCCTCCGCCGAACAGTCCATATATTCCGCACCGTCCATGCCTATCTTGATATAAAAAAGAGCCGGCTTGTATCCTTGCTCGCAAAGGAGATGCACGACAACCGAACTGTCGACACCTCCTGATAATAATGCAGCTATATCCATTCAAAAAATCTTTTAATACCTATTGATAACTTTGATATTGCAAAAATAAGGCTATATCTGCTAACAGCCAATCACACATTAAAGGCATTTTTATACCATAAATGTGGTAGATAAGCAAAGTATTTCCTACATTTGCACAGTGAAAAGCTTTTTATGATGACAAAATTAAGAAAGATAATCCTCATACCTGCCCTGGTTATCGTATTTATCAGCGGCTTTTTCTCCTGCGGTGTCGACCGTTGGCCGGAGTATGCCCACCAAACAGCGTTGGATACATGGTTGTTGGATATTATGCAACAGAACTATCTGTGGTATCAGGAACTACCTTCCTATAATGATGTAAACCTGTTTCTGGAACCTGACCAGTTTTTATCTAAAGTAAAATCAAAGAACGATAGTTATTCATTCGTGGATTCCATTATGGAAACTCCACTGCCTACGTATGGCTTTGATTATTCACTTGTCAGAAGCGCAGACATTGATACAGCTTACAATGCGTTGATTACTTATGTAATTCCCGGTTCACCAGCAGCACAAGCCGGACTAGTACGTGGCGACTGGATTATGAAAGTAGACACTTCTTATATCAGTAAGAAATATGAAACTAAATTGTTGCAAGGAACAGAAGCTCGGGATTTGGTGATGGGAATATGGGAGAAAGTAAAGGTAGAAGAAGGAGATAAAACAAAAGCTGATACAGAAGAAGGAAATAAAGAAGAAGAAAAATATGTATATAAGGTAATACCTAACGGTATAACAAAAAAACTACCTGCCGCACGAGTTGTGGAAGATAATCCGGTACACGAATATAAAATCATATCTCCGCCCGAGAGCACTACTATAATTGGTTACCTAATGTACAACAGCTTCACTGCCGGAACCAAAACCGAACCTGAGAAATACAACAATGAATTGCGTAAAGTTTCACAAGAGTTTCTGGCAGCGGGCGTGGAACATGTTATACTCGATTTGCGATATAATGCCGGTGGTTCATTAGATTGCGTCCAACTCTTAGGCACAATCCTAACTTCAAGCGCCCGATTAAACGAGCCTATGGCTTATCTGGAATACAATGATAAAAACAGGGATAAAGATGCCACTATTAACTTTGACCCCGACGTATTGAAAACCGGTGTTAATTTAAATCAGTCCAGCCTATATGCCATCACCAGCTCAACAACTGCCGGAGCACCGGAAATGCTAATCAGAAGTCTTTTCCTGAAAGACAGTTATCCTATTGCAACTATCGGTAGTTCCACTAAAGGACAAACTGTGGCAACGGAACAGTTCATCAATGAAGAATTCCGATGGTCTGTGAATCCGGTAGTCTGCACGGTTTATAATTCCACTCACGACGATTGGGGAGCTATCGTACCTAACGACAAGCTAAAAGTCAGTGAAACAAGCATTGACGGAGTTACCAATTATAGTGAATTCCTGCCATTTGGTGACCCTAATGAAAGACTATTAAAAGTTGCAATTGGAGTTATCGAAGGCACTTATCCACCGCAAGAAGAGGAAGAGGAAGATAAATCATCAAAAGCACAATTCAAGATAGAGAAGAGTGTCAGCAGTCCGGCAAGCAGACGGTTTACGGGTGGATTACGACTAAAATAAGAAAGAAGGAAATCCAACAAAGATGGGTTGTCAAACTACCTATGCCAAAGGAGAGTCCGGTTATTATCCATACACACGCAACATCTCCATTTCTTTCGAATGATCTCATTCCGAACAACAACCCACAGTATAAACCAGCAGAGTCACTCCATTTTTGTCAAGAGCAGAATTACAAATTCTTAACCTATAAAGGTTCTTTTCATACCTCAACCTTATTTATTACCAAACAAAGCATCGGTTTTCACTTAACAAAGCGTCTGTTTTCACCGGACAAAGCATCTGATTCTACCTAACAAACGGTCTGATTTACCATCATCCGGCAGCTAAAACCTCTTTATCCCCGGGCTCACTCCCAATATGAGCCGGGAGAAAGCTCTCCGTTCCTTTGGCCTACAACAAAAAAGGAGAAAGCTTTCACTTTCTCCTTCTATCGTAGTTTACCCTCAATCTATTTTATGATTACGTATCCAAAGATACGACATCAAAAAGCCAAAGTCAAGTATTTACCGTTTTATTTCTTGAAAAACTTATCAAAGAACAAGATTTGGTAATCAATAGAGTTGTTCCAATACTTTCCGGTATGTCCGCCCGGACGGGTAATGAAGTCATGATTAATCTTTCTAGCCAGCAGACGGTTGTGCAAATCCTTGTTCACATTCAGGAAAAAGTCCGATTTACCACAGTCGATGATGATTGCCAAATCCCCGTTTTCAATCTTGTCAATCTGATTGATGACCGTATGTTCGTCCCATGACTTTTTGTTATGTGCAAATTCACCCAACTGTTTCGCCATCTCCCAGTTTAACGGGAAGGGACGAATATCCACTCCACCACTGGTACTTCCGCCTGCACCAAACGTATCTTTATGACGGATAGCGTTCCACATCGCCCCGTGTCCGCCCATGCTCAAGCCGGTGATGGCACGTCCTTTCCGGTCGGCAACCGTCTTATAATGTTCATCAATATACTTCACCAATTCTGATGAAACAAAAGTTTCATAACGGTAAGACGGATTTTTCGGACTATCCCAGTACCAGCTATTCTTTCCGTCCGGACAGACAAAGATAATTCCTTTCTCATCAGCAATCTGCGGAAGATTCGGCTTTACCCCAATCCATGTCTTTGCGTTTCCGCCGTAACCGTGCAACAGATAGATGACGGGGCAAGCCACCGCTTTCTTCCCCAGTGCAGCATCCGGCGTAACGACTACCACCTGCACATCTTTATTCATGGAAGGACTATTTACTAATAAAGTATCTACCCGGGCAGCAAAAGAAGGCGCTGCCAATAGTAATAATAAAACGGCTAACAAAAAATTTCTCTTATTCATTATGTGTATATAGTTATATAAAGTTATTCTTCCCTTTCTTCCGAAGAAGAAAATTTGGAAACAGGCACTTCAAAATTCTTATGGCACTGTGCACAGGTATACTCCCAATGATTATCTCCAGGAGGGGCTGCCGCCAACATCGAAAGGATTGCCGCCCCTATTGCACGCAACTTCTTTCCTTTTTTTAATATAAACTTAATATCCGGCGAACCGCAAAACGGACAAAGCGTCAACTCTTCCGGCCAGCTCTCGTTATCTCTCAACACCTGGACAGCCCTTGCATAATCTTCGTCCGCCACCAAAATGTCGACTCCTGCTATACTGCTCACACAACTCTTATATAAGGTGGAGAAGTTCTCATTATGCAGGATAGACTCAATACCCTCATTTTCCAACGCTCCCTGAAGGATATGTGCCTTCATCGCATCATTACAAGTAATCAATTTTACAGTCTTCATAAGGAATCTGTTTTAATATGTCCTACAAATATAAGACTTATTCCTTTTTTATTCACCGAATATATCATTCTTTAATACTTTTTTCGTACTTTCGCAGCACTAAACTGCAATCACATGAAAAGACTGTTGACACTTCTTTTATTCTTCAATATCCTGTTCTTTCCGTTGCATGCTCAACCTATGCATCAAATAAAAGGAACAGTGATTGACAGAAACAGCCGCCAACCATTGGAATTTATCAATGTGATGGTTATCGGGCTGAACAAAGGCGGTGTCACCGACGCGGAAGGACATTTCACAATAGAACAGGTGCCGCCCGGCATCTATCGCCTGCAAGCATCAGCCATCGGATACAAAAGTGTCACCACTCCCGAATACATCCTTTCCACCAAAAATCTGAATATCCCGATTGAGATGGAAGAGAACCTGACCGAACTCGAAGGAGTCACCGTCACAGCCTCTCCTTTCCGTCGTGATATGGAAAGCCCTGTCAGCCTGCGTATCATCGGACTACAGGAAATAGAAAAGAGTCCGGGAGCCAACCGGGATATTTCGCGTATCGTACAGTCTTATCCCGGAGTTGCCTTCTCACCGATAGGTTACCGTAATGACCTCATCGTGCGTGGCGGTTCTCCTTTTGAAAACCGTTTTTATCTGGACGGAGTAGAAATCCCCAATATCAACCATTTCAGCACACAAGGAGCATCCGGCGGCCCCGTAGGCATCCTCAATGCCGATCTGATACGCGAAGTGAACTTCTACACCGGTGCTTTCCCCACCGATAAAGGGAACGCACTTAGTTCGGTACTCGACTTCAAATTGCGTGACGGAGATATGGAACGCAATTCACTAAAGGCAACTCTCGGAGCTTCCGAAGTTTCTCTCGCTTCCAATGGACACATCGGGAAAAAGACTTCCTATCTGGTATCCGTACGCCAATCCTACTTGCAGTTCCTTTTTGATATGCTCGACCTGCCTTTCCTGCCGACTTTCACCGACGCCCAATTCAAACTGAAAACCCGCTTCAACGAGCAGAACGAACTGACCGTATTAGGACTGGGCGGAATTGACAATATGCGGCTGAATACGAAAGCCGACAGTGAAGACAACGAATATATTCTCAGCTACTTGCCTAAAATCAAGCAGGAGACATTTACGCTGGGTGCTGTATATCGCCATTATGCAGGTGCACATGTACAATCGGTCGTAGTCAGCCACAGTTACCTGAACAACCGTAATACGAAATACCGCCAGAATGACGAAAGTCTTCCTGAAAACCTGATGCTCCGCCTTCGTTCAACCGAACAGGAAACCAAGTTCCGTTTCGAGAACAATTCTTCTTTCCGAAACTGGAAAATCAACCTTGGAGTGAATTTGGATTACAGCCAGTATTCCAATACTACCTTCCAGAAAGTATATACCAACCAGGCACAAACGTTCGATTATCACACCTACTTGGGAATTCTGCGTTGGGGACTTTTCGGAACCATCAATTATTCATCAATGGACGAACGCTTCACTGCTTCCCTGGGATTGAGAGCCGATGCCAATAATTATTCGTCGGCAATGAAGTCGCTTTCCGACCAACTATCCCCCCGCATCTCGCTCTCTTACCAACTGACCGACCATTGGTTCGTCAGCGGCAATGCAGGACTTTACTATCAGCTTCCCCCTTACACGGCCCTCGGCTTCAAGAACAACAATGGGACGTATGCCAACAAACACAATCTCCGCTACATGAAAGTCAGCCAGGAAAGTTTGGGAATCAGTTGGCGCAAAGGAGATTCGTTCGAGGTCTCCGTTGAAGGATTCTACAAGGATTATGACAAGATACCGCTCTCCATGGTAGACGGAATTCCCCTTGCCTGCAAAGGAAATGACTATGGAGTAGTCGGAAACGAATTACTGACTTCCACCGCACAGGGACGCTCCTACGGCGCAGAGGTTTTGGTAAAATGGCTCATAGCCAAGAAGCTGAACCTAGCTTCTTCCTTTACCTTATTTAAAAGTGAATACCGCAACGACAAAGAGAGCGAATACATTGCGTCCGCATGGGACAACCGGTTTATTTTCAACCTGCACGGAACTTATAATCTCCCCCATCAATGGAGTGTCGGAATGAAAGTGAGCTGCATCGGTGGTGCTCCCTACACGCCTTATGACGAGAGCAAATCATCGCTTGTATCTGCTTGGGATGCGCAAGGAAAGGCATACTATGATTATTCGAGATACAATCAAGAACGCCTTCCCGCTTTTGCACAGGCAGACATCCGTATCGACAAGACATTCTATCTGAAACACTGCATGTTGGGATTCTATATCGACTTGCAGAATATCACGATGAGTAAACAGAAACAACAAGATGTGCTCATGAGCACTGGTATCATTGAAAACCCGGATGCTCCCGCCGATAGCCGGCACTACCGGATGAAACGGATTGAACAATCAAGCGGTACGTTGCTACCAACTTTAGGAATTACATTTGAATATTAATTTTATAATTGAACGTTAATTAAAAGAGTATGAAAAGACAAATTGCTATGATTGCCTTAGTATTATTAGGCATGGGAATGACAGCTTCCGCACAGTTCGGAAAGAAATTTAATGTAGGTAAAGCCCTGCAAGCAGGAAAAGACGTAGTATCGGCAGTAACTTTATCAGATGCCGACATCGCCAACATGAGTAAGGAATACATGGCGTGGATGGACACACACAATCCATTGACAAAACCTGACACAGAGTACGGCAAACGTTTGGAGAAACTGACCGGACACATCAAAGAAATGGACGGATTGAAACTGAACTTCGGTGTTTATGAAGTAGTAGACGTCAACGCCTTTGCCTGCGGCGACGGTAGCGTACGCATCTGCGCCGGACTGATGGACGTTATGACTGACGAAGAAGTGATGGCGGTGATTGGACATGAAATCGGTCACGTGGTTCACACAGACTCAAAAGACGCAATGAAGAACGCCTATCTCCGCTCGGCAGTGAAGAACGCAGCGGGAGCAGCCAGCGACAAGGTTGCCAAACTGACCGACTCCGAACTTGGAGCCATGGCAGAAGCTCTTGCCGGCGCACAGTATTCACAGAAGCAAGAAAACGAAGCAGACGAGTATGGTGTTGAATTCTGCGTAAAAAACAACATCGACCCTTACGCTATGGCCAATTCATTAACCAAACTGGCTGAACTGGCAAAGGACGCTCCGAAATCTTCTTATGTACAGAGAATGTTCTCCTCTCACCCGGATACCGCAAAACGTATCGAACGCGCTAAAGCCAAAGCAGACAGCTACGCAAAGAAATAATTAGAATAAAAGAAGAGTAGTACTCTCTAATGAATACATTCAGGCACGGAATTTGAAGCAATTCCGTGCCTGAATACTATCAATACAAATTATATCCTAATGCCTTAGGTCATCCGCACATTTTCCCCACTATGCAAAATTCTGATATGATGAAGCAAACAATTTTACCCAATTATCATTAATAAATATAGAGAGTATTCATTTTTTATGTAATTTCGAAGCAATAACCATTTTAATCCATTTATGGAATTTCTTATCATTCTTTTCTTACTCATACTGAATGGCGTGTTTGCCATGTATGAAATTGCGCTGGTATCATCCAGTAAAGCACGTCTTGAAACCCTTGTCGCGAAAGGCAACAAATCCGCACGCGGAGTATTGAAACAACTGGAAGAGCCGGAAAAGTTCCTGTCCACTATTCAAATCGGCATTACACTGATCGGTATTGTATCCGGTGCATATGGTGGAGTAGCCATTGCCGACGACCTCGTCCCCCTGTTCTCCCTCATTCCGGGAGCGGAAGCCTACGCACGCAACCTCGCCATGATTACAACCGTGGCAGTCATCACTTATCTTTCCCTCATCATCGGAGAGCTGGTTCCCAAATCCATTGCCCTGAGTAATCCGGAAAGATACGCCATCTTATTCAGTCCGATTATGATTCTGCTGACAAAAGTATCTTACCCTTTTGTATGGTTGCTAAGTATCTCTACACGGCTGCTGAACAGACTTATCGGTCTGAAAAGCGAAGAACGCCCCATGACGCAGGAAGAAATTAAAATGATTCTCCATCAAAGTTCGGAACAGGGAGTGATTGACAAGGAAGAGACGGAAATGATACGTGACGTATTCCGCTTCTCGGACAAGCGTGCCAACGAACTGATGACACATCGCAGGGATCTTATCATTCTGCATCCTGACGATACACGGGAGAAAGTGATGAAAGTTATCGAGGAAGAACATTACAGCAAATACCTGTTGGTGGATGAACGGAAAGACGAGATTATCGGAGTGGTTTCCGTCAAAGATATTATCCTGATGGTAGGCAGCCAACGGCAGTTCAATCTGCGTGAAATAGCCCGTCCGCCCCTCTTTATTCCGGAAAGTTTGTATGCAAATAAAGTTTTAGAGCTATTTAAGAAGAACAAAAACAAGTTCGGAGTTGTTGTTAACGAGTATGGTAGTACGGAAGGTATTATCACGCTGCACGACCTGACCGAAAGTATCTTTGGAGACATCCTTGAAGAGGATGAAACGGAAGAAGAAGAAATCGTCACAAGGCAGGATGGTTCGATGCTGGTGGAAGCTTCAATGAACATTGACGACTTCATGGAAGAAATGGGAATTTTATCTTATGAAGACCTGGAGTCCGAGGACTTCACCACTTTAGGCGGACTGGCCATGTTCCTGATAGGCCGTATCCCGAAAGCCGGAGACATCTTTACTTACAAGAACCTGCAATTCGAAGTAGTGGATATGGATCGGGGACGAGTAGACAAACTGCTGGTCATCAAACGGGATGAAGAATAGAGAAAACCGAGCGATAGCTCACTATATTTATATTAACTTAAAGCACTTAATGATGAAAAAAGTAATTATGTTAGCAGCCGTTGTAGCTGCTTTGGCATCTTGCCAATCAAAAGCCAACAAAACCGCAGAGGCAGAAGCAGACAGCCTTGCCATTGCCATGACTCCAATCACAGAAATGACTGAAGTTTATGCCGGTACCCTTCCTGCTGCCGACGGCCCGGGCATCGACTATGTACTGACCCTGAATGCTGCAACCGACGGTGTAGATACCACTTATACACTGGATATGACTTACCTGGATGCCGATGGACAAGGTAAAAACAAAACCTTCACTTCAAAAGGAAAACAGCAGACTGTACACAAAGTCGTGAACAAAAAGCCTGTTACCGCTGTTAAGTTAACTCCGAAAGATGGTAATGACGAACCGATGTATTTCGTGATTGTAAACGATACTACTCTTCGCCTGGTAAACGATAGTTTGCAGGAAGCTGTAAGCGATTTGAATTATGACATCATCAAGGTGAAACAATAATAAACAACCTGACCCTAACCAGTAAAAATGCTCTGCAGAGAATGAATAGTTCTTGCAGAGCATTTATTTTTTAAGCCAATCTGTACTGTGGCATTGGCAGCATACTTCACTTAATCGCCTTATCCAAGCACTCCATGCCCTTCCTGAAGACGTTTTAATCTTAACAAGGCTTCGATATAATAGTAATCCGCATAGATAATAGAAGCATCTATTTCCGAATGATTCGGCCAGTGTCCTGTGCTGTGCAACAGGAATGAAGGCTTACTTTTACCACTCTGATAGCTGTCGGAATTCAGACTCGCCAACATCCCGATAGCCGCATCCTTATAACGTTTTCCTGTTCCATTGGGAAGATACGTAGATAATTCGAGCAAAGCGGAAGCAACTACCGAAGCTGCCGAAGCGTCACGAGGAGCATTTGGAATAGCCGGGTCATCGAAGTCCCAATAAGGAACTTTATCTTCAGGCAGTCTTTCCAGATAGACATCCGTCACTTTCTGCGCAAAATCCAGGTATTTCGGGTCTTTCGTTTCACGGTAGACTACGGTATAGCCATAAATTGCCCATGCCTGTCCGCGCGCCCACATAGTGCTGTCGGCATATCCCTGATGGGTGACTCCTTTAATAAGATTCCCCGTAATCGTGTCATATACAGCTACGTGATACGAAGTATAGTCAGGACGAAAGTGGCATTTCATGGTCTTGTCCGCATGGGCAACCGCTACATCATACAGATAGGGATTACCGCCATTCTTCGCTGCCCAGAAAAGCATTTCAAGATTAATCATATTGTCCATGATGGTATTGTGCGGCCAGTTGCGCGGCTTCACTTCGCGAGGCCATGAAAGGATAGTGCCCACTGTCGGATTGAATAATGTAGCCAATGTATCGGCTGTATCCAGTATCACTTGTTTGTAAGCAGGATTCTTGGTCAGGCGATAACCATTTCCGTAGCTACAAAATACAAGGAACCCCAGATCGTGGTCGAAGGCCGGAATTCGAGACAGGAACTCCAGAGAGTTGGTGAACTTCTCAGCTTCTTCCCGAATCTGCTTATCCTGTGTATATTCGTAATCATACCAAAGAACACCCGGCCAGAAACCGGCACACCATTCTTCTTTCGTCGCCTTACGGCAGTTCCAGTGCTGCTCGTCGGGCATGATATTACGCGGCATCATCGTATAGTCAATACCAGAATCCGTTTTCAGTTCTGCAAGCGTACGTTGTGTCTGTTCCGCACAGTAATCTAATGCCTTATTCACATCCAATGTACCGGAAGGCTTGTGAGCACACGTACAGAATCCTAACATCACAGCCAAACCTACTACAACCTTTTTCATCGTTCAATATCTTCGCGTTAATTCTTAATCTATCTATTTTTATTCTTTTTTACTTAGTCATCCGGAACCAGTCGACATCCACCCATCCGCGGTTTCCCTCATTGGGAGTCACACAGAATACACCGACTTTTGCTCCAATCCATTTACCTTGACGGGCGGTGAAGTTCTCTCCTACCGTCGTATATTTCTTTCCGTCCAGGCTATAAGCAAACGAACAAACTGCTCCTTTACGAACTTTTACCTGTAAGTAAACTGTTTTCCATTCATTGTCCGCCACACCCGGCATCTTCAGATATTCTACCGGAAAACTGGCAAGTTCTTTCACCTGTTCGGGATTTTTCAACTCCGCATCTTTGCAGACTGCCTGTTGCAGAATAAACTTATCGCCTGCTTTGCGAACGGACAGGTAACTGTAATCCCATCCCATCACAATCAGTCCGGCTTGTTCGCCGTCCTGTTTGGCTGTAAAAGTCAGCTTCGTGGTTGCTGTAAATTCTTCCGCCGGAAACTTCTGCATCAGCAGGTTGGGTACTTCCCAGAAGTTCACAAATTCTTTTGACAGGCTGCCTGCGTATAAACGAATGTATCCCAAATCGGTAGTAAACCCGTAAGTGTCCTGCTTATTGGCATGCCATTGCCACTGTAATCCCAAATGGCGGGTGTTGAATTCATCACTCTCGGGCGGTGTGGCTACCGGATATGTCTTTCCTACATTCGGCTTTCTATATGAAGTGACAGGTTCTCCGCAACCATCTTTGTCCTTATCTACTCCGATTACCGGCCAGTCTGCTTTCCATTCCATCGGATTCAGGTGAATCACACGTCCGTAAGCTCCTTTATCCTGAAAGTGAACGAACCAGGATTCTCCCATATTCGTGTCTACCCAAGCTCCCTGATGAGGGCCGTTTATATTCGTCTTTCCTTGCGCCATGACGATTTTCGATTCATAAGGGCCATAGATGTTCTTCGAGCGAAGTACCAGTTGCCAACCGGTCGCTACTCCACCTGCCGGAGCAAATATGTAATAGTATCCGTTACGTTTATAAAGTTTCGGGCCTTCTACCGTATGGTTCTTTCCATCATTTCCGTCGAATACCATGACAGGAGCGGATATTGCTTCCGTTCCTTCGGCATTCAGTTCACAAATCACCACGATACTGTTCACTCCGCTACGACTTCCGGCATAGGCATGTACCAGATATACTTTACCGTCTTCGTCCCAAAGAGGAGTCGGATCAATCATTCCTTTTCCTGCCTTTACCAACACCGGTTTGCTCCATTCCCCTTTGGGGTCTTTCGCCTTTATCATGTAGATTCCAAAATCAGGATCGCCCCAGTAAATGTAAAACTCCCCGTTATGGAAACGTATAGACGGTGCCCATACGCCCTTTCCATGCTGTGCCATCTCAAAAAACTCTTCCGGTTCCTGCACCGGCAACGCATAGTTCACCAGCGACCAATTCACCAAATCCTTGGAATGAAGGATAGGAATACCCGGGATACAATTGAAACTGGATGCTGTCATATAGAAATCATCTCCGGCTGCACAAACATCCGGATCGGAATAATCAGCATGAAGAACCGGGTTCTGATAAGTACCGTTTCCCTTATCAGCCACCCAGGTCTTTGAAATTTCTTGTGCGCCTGCCATGGTGCAGCAAGCCATCATTCCTGCTAAAAACAGAATCTTTTTACGCATAGTACCTAACTAATAATTCTTTTCTAAATTCAATTGTTATTCCTAAAAACAGGTTCTTTCCACCTTTATAAAAACTAATCTATCGGAGAACTGAATATATTCTCTTTCCTAAAACAATCTATTTACTGACCTATTTGCTTATATATACGAAGGGGATTAGGTAAATACCTAATCCCCTTCCAATATTTTTTCTGTAAATCTTCCAATCTATCAGTTTCCCTCTTCAAGCCTGTCTTATTCATCAGGCTATCCGGAAAGATTTCCTGACCATAGCCGCTTGCTTAATAATATCCTGCGTTTTGTCTCAGTTCAGGATATTGCATCAAGGCTGCCTTAGGAATCGGGAGCAATGAGTTCTTAGGAGACTGATAGCCAAACCTGTTTCCAATCTTTGCATCCAGTACTCCCCAACGTCTCCAAGTTGAATATTCCAAGCCTTCATATTGCAAATAGGAACTAAACAGCGTATTGATGTGGTTTCTAATATCTTCCTTTGTAGAACCGGCAGGTGCTATTTCAACTTTGCCCTCCGCCTGCATTATTTGGTTCAAAGGTGCTATCGCGTCCGCTATATTCCCCAATTCGTTGGCCGCTTCCGCATACATCAGAAGAACTTCCTGATAGCGGACAGGATGATAATAAAGGCCTTTACTCAAGCCACTCCACGAGAAAACGCTATCGTCATAGTCTCCCCAAACAACAGACTTATTAGCCCTACTGGAGAATACGTCTGTATTCGAAACAAGTGCATATCGCCCCATATCTATCACTCTTTTACAATATTCATACGCCTCTTGATATCTTTTCTGGCTCAGGTAAACCCTTGCGGCTATCGCATAAGCAGCTCCCTTCTGTTGTTCCGGAAGATGTTGTACCGCTTCATTCAAAGAATTGGTCAAGGCATCCGTCGTACATACAAACTTATCATTTCCGGCATCCCATACCGCAACCTGATTATAAAATCCCAGTACATCCGCATAAATCAGACTCATGTCAATTTGTACCGAATTAAAGAAGTCCTTCCAGGAAGCATCTGCATCTGTACCTTTCTTCTGCAAGCCCGCACCTAAATCTATTGCCTTATAAGCCGTTCTCCAATATTCATAAGAACACGAATCAATATCATTGCGATACGAGAAATTGCCATATCCGTAACACAGCCTTTGATTAAGAATACGGTTCTGGTCATAAAAATTCTTAATGCAAGACTGCCACTGTTCCTTTGCCTTGTCTAATGGCAGTTCATCATCTGCCTGCTCTTTCATGAAGCAGTATTCTGTCTTATTTCCGGTATCTGTATAGATAACCATATTCAGTCCCCCTTCCGGTATCTGTTCGTTCCCGTCAATCTTGCCATCGACATTCCAATCAACGTACGTTTGATAACCGGCTCTATATAATTGATAGAAAATGGTATCGGAAGCGTGACTGAT
This sequence comes from Bacteroides congonensis, assembly GCF_900130125.1. Classification (GTDB taxonomy): domain Bacteria; phylum Bacteroidota; class Bacteroidia; order Bacteroidales; family Bacteroidaceae; genus Bacteroides; species Bacteroides congonensis. The sequence continues at coordinate 1,507,008 of NZ_FQXY01000011.1, read as the reverse complement.
TGTGATTTCACCCAAACTATTCGTTACATTACGTTCCAAAGAATCCCTGGTACTATTCAAGGCTTTTACAACAACTCCTTCTAATGGTATACAATTGCCGTAATCATCTCCTGTCAACTTCATGACCTTAAATGTGGTACGATGCAATATCGGTTCGGACGAGCCGGTTTCACGTGCCGGTATCAACTTGGGAACCACATAGATATAACTATCACCTGCCTGTACCGGTTCTCCCGCTACCACCACACCATTTATTGAAATTTCGTCGCCTGCTTTGGAAACTAATAATTTCTCACCGCTCACACTCGTCAGTTCCTGCCCGTCCGTCAACTCTTCTTTTTTATAAGTACCGACAACAATGTGACGTTTCACAGACACAGTATCCAGTCCTGCTTTCGCCCTTGTGTCAGCAAGTTCATTCCTGACGGCAAATACAGTGATTTTCTCAGCAGTCACTCCTGTCAGATCGGCTTTCTTCAACACTTCAACAAAGTCACTAGCCTGAGGCACTGTCTCTTCCAGAGTCTCTACTATTTCTATTATCACTTCCGGCGTTTCCTTGGGTTGTTCCTGTGGCTTCGGTTGTTCATCTTCATTATCGGAGCAAGCAGCCATAAAGCATATCATTACCCCAAACAAATACATTAATAGTTTCTTGTTCATACGATATAAAATTAAGTAAAACACAATTGTGGCAAAATTATATATTTTCTATGAAGATGTATCTTGCTTTTTCGGAAACAAGGTTGTTTTCCGGGATATAACAAGATATAATTGACAGCCCTGAAATAAAAAACGGGGAGATTTTGCTTAACCTCTCCCCGTTTATAATTCATCCGGTACGGAATCGTTTATATTTATTCTTTGGCAAACATCAATGTACCGAATCCTAATTGGTCATAACCGCCGCTATTAGGTCCATAATCACCTGCCCCACCATCGGAATTTCCGCGTGATGCATTTTCACGCATTTTATCAACCCACATCTTGGCATAGATACTCGATTTTCCATAATCCTGTGCCAGACGGTTCACCAATTCCCATGCAGGACGCACCTCACCACGGGAATCTTTTCCTTCTCTTCTTTCCTGTGCCGAAATTGTATCCCAGCTACCGCTGCAATTGGTATAGGTAGTATAAGGCAAGTCATTATCCGTATATCTAAAACCAGTCATCTTCCAGCTAGCACTTGAGCTACCGGTTTCAGCACCACCGATATTGTATTTAGCCACATACTCACACATAGCCAACGCACGTCCATCATCGAATATGAAAAGGTCTTCACCCACATTCTTTGCCATCTGGCAGAAAGCGCCTAGCAAGCTGACACACAAAGTGGCATGTCCCTGGTCGCGACCTGATTCCTGGCATTGTCCCAGCATTTCATTACTATCCGGATCCAGGTGCGTAAACGGAACACCGTTTCCTATATTTCCCGAACCGATACCAAACTTAAAGTATTGAATGGCTTCATTGATTTTGAAATTATCGTCTGTCAGAATACCGATAGAAAGCAATGCAGTCATTGCAGACAAATCCCAGTTCAGCCAATAATGAAGCGCACATTCGTTGCCATTGTGTGTGGACAGGAATTTCGTAATATGAGGATAGAACACATCGGCTATCCATGATTTGAACTTAGCAAAGTCAGCTTCCTGCCATCCGGAGTAAGAGCGCATTATTTCCGCTGCATTTGCTATTTGATGCACTTGTATAAAAATCAGGAACTCGTTCGGGTCTATAAATTCCCCTTTATCGTTCACGATAAAACCGGTACAGGTTTTAGCCCAATCATTCAGAATAGCAATAGCTGCATCTGCATATTGTGTGCCATCCGTCTCTGACAATTTCCATCGAAGAGCCAATTGATAGGCGGCTGCGGCATCTCTCATCAATTTCGTGTAATTATTCCAGTCATTAGGATATTTACCCGCCCAGTTATTCTGGTCGAGACGCGCCAACAATTTCACAGGAGATGCCTTATAGCCGGATTGCGACAAGTTGTTTCCACCACGAGTTAAATGGTCGAATGCGTTCTTCCAAGGCTGTGCACCGGATTGTACCTTTCCTTTTACGAACTCAAAATCCGTTTCCGTATGGAGCATGCAAGGATGCTCCAAGGTCGTAACATAATCTTTTACTTCCGGCCAACTGCTCATATCATTAGAGCCGTCTTCTATTTCGCTACATGCTAAAAGCGTGGTAGAAGTCAGGGCAAAAAGCCCTGCTCCTATTATTGTATATAATTTCATCTTATTCATGGTAGTTATTCGTTAGTATTGTTTTCACTATCTACAAAAGCTTGAAGTTCCTCTATGGATTTGAAAGAACGAATCCAGTAAAGATCATAAGTCTGAGCAGTTTCCGGGAAATCGGCAATTACAAACTTACATTGCACTAAATCAAATACCTGATTCCAATCTGTAGGAGTCACAGATTTATATTTTGACTGTAAGTCGTAATACAAGACATTTGGCTCTGTAGTCGAAATCTCACTTGCACCCAGAATCTCGTATCTATTATTAGCATCTCCGCCTGTTCCAAAATATTCAGGACCGATTTTCTTAATGCCATCATCAAAAATCTCTAATTTAATACAGCCATTGGGTTTGTTCTTTCCTGGAATCAATTGAGATTTAAATCCTATCTTAATGGCAAAATATCTATAATCAGCAGGAGTTACATTTACAATTTTTCCTTTACCATTTCTTGCAAGCCATAAGTCACCACGGTATCCGGAGCCCATCTGAACAGTGGTCTTATTTCCGTCAGATGAAACGACAGACGCATTGTTGCCATCCAAATACCAATTATTATCCAGTCCGTTACCCAAACCATTACCTAATGAATACCAGAAACGTCCATCGGCAACTGTGACAGTTACATTTTGTACAACAGGGCCATAAGAAGCTGTTATCACAGCAGAAGCGGCCTTAGTAGTATGTACTTTCAATTTTCCTGTCTTATCCACACTAATCATATCAGGATTATCACTCGTCCAAGTCAGCAGCGAAGCAGTAGCATCTACCGGTTCCAATGTGTACTTAATCTGATATTCCTGTCCATATCCTAATTGATTAAGTTCCGCATCTTCAGTAAACGTCATTCCGGTAATTGGAGTTACTATCTTAACCCCTATCTTGCAACTTGCAGACACCGGATTCGAACTGAAATCATCAGCTGTCACTGTAATAGTCGCATCTCCTTTGCTGATTCCGGTCACCAATCCTGTCTTTTCATCCACCGTAGCTACTTCCGGGTTACTACTTGTCCATTTATAACGCTTGAACGTAGTAGTTGCCGGTTCTGAAGAAACGGTTAATTGATATTCATCGCCTGCCGCAATCTCTTCTACCGGAACATTAGTTATATTGACGGCCGACATATAGGTATATTCGTCCATAACTTCAACTGTTCTGGTGACGATAGTCGCCTCAGGCCCGAAGCCTATTTCCGGTGTCATTGTTATGATAGCTTTTCCCACTTTATCTTTAGTCATAACCAGACCTTCTGGTGTAACTGTCGCAACAGATTCATCAGACGATGTCCATTGTACATTCGTATTAGTCGCACTTTCGGGCATGATACTCCAAGAGAGCTGGAGTTCCTTATTCTTCAGCAAACAAATCGTTTTGTTTCCTGCGTCATATTGAGTATCTTCAAGAGTAATGGCGGATATTGTAATCATCTCATCCATCTTCCCTCCCAAATCCTTATCATCATCGCATGCAGTCAGACCTAAAAGCGAACAAGCAGCCAGTCCGACAAAATATTTTATATAATCTCTTTTCATGATTCTTATTCTTTAAGTTATTTCTGACTTGATTATTGCCATCCCGGATTCTGTCCCAAATTCGGATTCAACTGGCATTGGTCTACCGGAAGCGGATACAGGTCGTTCTTACTACCCCAGCGACGGCCGCCTTCCAAAATCAAACAACCTTCCGAATCTTTTGCCATCGTAGAAGCACCCGCCCATGAAGTAGCAAAGTCCGTTCCTGTCCATTTCACCCCAAGAATAGGTTTCGGCATCTCTACAATAGCCGTATTCCAACGCTTCAGGTCATCAATACGGAAACCTTCGTTATACAATTCGATGGTACGTTCACGGCGGATTTCTTCGCGCATATCCAAGCTGTTTTCCGAAACAAAAGAAGTTGTCAGTTTTGGCATATCGGGGTTCACACGGAGACGAACCAGATTTAACGAAATGTTCAATGCATCGTCCAGAGCTTTACCGGTAGTCCCCAATTCATACATGGCTTCCGCATAATTCAACAAAACCTCTGCATAACGGATAATCGGGAAGTCATAACCTTCAAATGTATCGGCAACTTTACGCTCCGTACCCCATTTCTGATTCTGATAACCGGAACCTTGGAAAACATTGCATGTAATAGCATTCGTCGCATCTTCTCCTTCCATGCCTTTCCAGTCGATACGCGGTTTGTCGTTATCCCAATATTTGGTTCCGTGAGCCAGAAGACAGTTCTTCATGCGGTTATCACGGTTCTCGAATTCCGTAGTCAGTCCGCCGTATCCTTTAAATACATCGGCACTCTTTGCATGTTCAATCGGCAATCCATTGCTGCACAAGTACATATTCACAAACTTGCGGTTGATATATTGCACGTTAGCCACACAACCGTGAGTAATATTAGTCCCGATAGGAGCGATCGTTTCATCATGGCGGCGATAGAATATATATTCTTTATTAGCACTTTTAGTCAGATTGGCAGGATTAGACTGTACATTCTCCAATATAAACAGATATTTGTAAGCCATATCACCCAAAGAAGCAGGTTTGAAAAGTTCGAACTGTTTGCTGTCGATTACTTTCTTCGCCGCGTCCGCAGCAATGCCCAACAATGCTTTGGCACGTTCTTCATTATTGCGATTCTGCTGCCATGTACCTTCATATAAAGCAACACGTGAAAGGAACGCATAGGCTCCCCATTTGGAGATACGTCCTTCATCATCCGTCGCGATAGTTTCCGGCAAAACTTCAGCCGCATCTTTCAAATCCTGAATCACGAAGTCAATCACTTCGCTACGGCCATTCCGGCTCATCCGTAACTCGGGTGAAGTAATATCCAACGGTTCTTTGGTGAGAATCACATCTCCGAACAACTGCACCAAATCAAAGTAAGAATAAGCACGGAAAAACTTGGCTTCCGCTACATAACGGCTGATATCACCAGTGCCGGAAAAAGATGCCGCCTTTTGCAGCAACAGATTACAGCGGCGGATATGAGCATAATTGCTTGTATAGTTACCGTCGGAAGTCGGAATCGGATTGCTACCGTTACTGTACATATTTACGGAACTGGAAGTCATCAAGTCCGAACGCCAGTCGGAATGTGCACCGTCAGAAATAACTGACTTGAAATCACGTGTCCAACCATAAAAATTGGTTGCAAAATATTTAAAGTCATCTGCTGCTCCCCACAGATTACCATCTGCCAACTGGTCCTGCGGATCAAGGTCCAGACACGAATTCAGTGTCAAGCCAAGCGATACAATCAAAAGGGCTTTCTTATATAGTTTCATAATCTTCATACATTAAAAAGTTAGATTTAATCCAAAAGTCACTGTACGGACAAAGGGGAAACGTCCTGCGGCTGACACTTTGCGACTTGCTTCCGGATCCCAGCCGTCATTAATCTTAGAATATTCCCAAAGGTCGGCTCCCGCTACGTAGACACGGCATGAACTGATTGCCTTCGTTTTAGCCAGAAACGCAGAAGGCACGTTGTATCCCAGCGTCACATTCTTCAAACGAATGTAAGAGCCATCTTCTACCGACCAGGAAGAAGCCTGATAGTTGTAGTCGTTAATCTCATTCTTATTACTATATGTAGGATAATGAGCACCCCGGTTGTCAGGACTCCATGTATTACCTACAGACTGATTCGAAGTATTCAGGTACAATGCCTTCATCGGTATGCGCCATATCTCATTACCGTTATTATCTCCCGTACGGAAAATAGTACGTTTGGCAGCTCCCTGGAAAACCAATGACAAATCAAAACCTTTCCATTCTGCTCCTACATTAAATGAGAAGGAGATTTTCGGATCGTCCGTACCCAGATAAACAATGTCATTCTGATCCAATTTACCGTCATTGTTTACATCGGCATACATATTATCTCCCAGACGGAAGTTTTGTTCGGTCAGTCCGATAGTGTTTCCGGTAAGGAATCTATATAAGTACTTCTGGCGTTCTTCTTCCGTTTGTGCCTTGCCGGCATAACGCAGGCCGAAGATACTGTTCAACGGATAGCCTTGTTGTTTGTCAACGAAACCGGATTTCAAAACTGATACCGCACCGATATCCGTCAGTTTATTGGTATTGAAGGAGTAAGTACCTCCTACGTGGTAAGTGAAGTCTTTTCCAATCTTATCAGACCAGTTCAGCATAACTTCCCAACCATGCGACTTGAACTTTCCGTTGTTGGACATACCGGCGTTATCACCCAGAACTCCCGGATAAGAGATGTTTATCAACATATTGTCATTACGCTTCATATATACCTCGGCAGTACCTGTAAGGCGGGAATTGAACAAGGAGAAATCCAATCCCAGATTATAATTCTTGATGCGTTCCCATTCACGTCCTAAAGAAGCGATTTTACCGTTTGTATCTATGATAGTACCTTTGTTGGGACCAATATAAGCTCCGCTCTGTGATTCAAATTTATAGAACTGTGTACCGTCGTAACGGTCGATACCACTCTGATTACCCACTTCACCATATGAAAGACGAATTTTCAAATCGTTCAGCCACTTGATATTCTTCATGAACGCTTCTTCCGTAATACGCCATCCACCGGATATACCGTAAAAGAAGTCCCAGCGGTTTTCCGGTTTGAACTTGGAAGAACCATCATAACGCATATTTACTTCCAACAGGTATTTAGACTTATAATTATAATTCAAACGGGAATAATAGGACATCACAGCCTCATGCCATTTCGTACCATGTTTGTCGGTCAGGTTCACAAGCCCTGCACCATTTACCGTTTCCAATGAGTTCTGAATATCCTTCACCGATACACCAAAATAATCATATTCTTTCAATTCATATTGGGCACCGACCATCGCACTTACATTATGATGTTGCGCGAATGTATTATGATAGTCAACATAACCTGTCATAGAATAGAAATCAGTACGTGAACTCGTTTTTTCGTAAGATGATTCCTCCTGTTTGTAGCCGTCGGCCTTCGTGTTTATTTGAGTTCCGGCATAATTATAGGAAGTAATAGCCATCTTCTTGATGTCACGTGAAGCCACGCCGGAGTTATAACCAAGATTGGCCACTACATCCAGGTGTTTATTGATATTGTAAGTGAACTTTTCGCTGATATTGATTTCAGAGACTTTCAACTTATTATCACCACCCAACTCGGCAAACCAGATGGGCGACAGCCATGTTCCCCACGAATACGGTTTCCCGTCAATGGTGGAAGCCGGAAGCCCCGGTTGCGGATAGCTGGAAGTCAGCGTTTTATTCAGTTGTGATGGTGCTACCTGATCCTGACGATTGTAAGCGATGACAGATTCAATAGCGAAGTTATCAAAGACTTTCAGTTTGTTAGTCAGACGAAGGTTGAAACGTTGGTTGTTGTTATTCCCCCATTTCAGGTTACTGTCATCATACATGTATCCTACGGACAAACGGTACAAATTCTTCTCCGTACCACCAGAAATAGCCAGGTCATGTTGGGTGGAATAAGAATTTCCGAACAATACATCCTGCCAGTTGGTATCCATAAACACAAAATCCATCACATCCGAATAGCTGGGAGCAAAAGGATTGGCACTATGATCCAAGTCAATATATTTGCCTTCATTCGCCAATGCCATTTTCGCATATTTAACCCACGAATATGAATCGGGCTGACCGTCATTCAGACAAGTTTGCAATACTGCATTCGCCCACTCGTTCATAGTCATCAATTCCGGTTGCAACCCTACCATTTTATATGTATATGAACCACTATACTCTATTCTTGCTTTACCTTCTTTTGCTTGTTTGGTGGTCACCAATACCACACCGCCTGCAGCCCGCGAACCGTAGATAGCCGCTGACGCATCCTTCAGGAAGTTGATAGACTGAATATCGGAAGGGTTAATATTCCGCAATGCATTCACACCGTCGTAAGCAACTCCGTCAATAACAATCAACGGTTCCGCACTATTTGCAGAAACAGAACCACGTAGCTTCAACCCCCAACTTTCATCACCCGGAGCCGCAGAATTACGGGTAATCGTAACACCTGGAACCTGTCCCTGCATTGCCTGCAACGGGCTGGACATCGTTCCTTTATTCTTCAACATTTTATCGGAAACGACAGTTACCGCACCTGTCAGTGTCTCCTTTTTCTGTGAACCATATCCTACTACCACGACTTCATCCAACACTTCACTGTCTTCCTGCATTTTCACATTGACAACTGTTTGGACGCCCACTTCTATTATTTGGTCTTTATAACCAATATAACTGAATTTCAGTTTCGCACCTGCCGGCAAATTAATTGTATAATTCCCGTCAATATCGGTAATAGTTCCTTCTGTCCCGCCTATCACGCTGATATTCACGCCAATCAAAGGTTCACCCGTTACGTCAACCACTTGACCTTTCACTTTCTTCTGAGCCTGCGCCACCACTTGGCTATCGTTCATATTCGTATCGGCCCATGCCTTTGAAACAGGACAAAGTCCCAGCATTAATCCTAACGCAAACACTGCTGTCTTGTTAGGCCGCGAATTAAAAATTAATCCTCTTCGTTTCATAAAATTAAATTTGAGGTTTAAAAATAGTATTTATTTCTTGTTTTCTAAAATTAAATGAGGCATCAAGATGTCTCTTCATAGATTCTGATTCTTTTTCCATAAGCACAAAGGATTATATATTAAATAAATAAGATTAAATACATTTTCTGAAGAACTCACGCATTTCACGACGACCTATAAATAAATGGTTCTCTACTGTACGACGGCTGAGTTGCATTTCTTCTGCTATTTCAGCAGATGACTTGTCTTCATAACGGTTCAATGTATAAACTAACCGACGTTGTTCGGGCATGGCAGCCAGACGTGTCCGTTCCATTGTCATTAAATCATCACCGATAATTTTTTCTTCGGTTTCATTGGTTGAGGTAGATATCGTATCATAGATATAACTGTCTATCTCCTGCTTCTTATAATAGCGGCGGATATAGTCGGTCACGATATTACGGGCAATAGTGAACAGGAAATATTTCACTGTATCCGGACGAAGCATCTGTTTGTAGTCCAACAGACGTACAAATACATCTTGGGTCAGATCCTCAGCTTCATAACGATGAGTGATACGATAAGTAATATAGGTAAGAATCACCTGATAATATTCTTCATAAGAACGGGTGATGATACTGTCGGAAGTGTGGGTCGTTGTCTCCATAATACTATCTTTTTCGGTTTTAATCACGGTGCAAATATAGAGGGGATTCCGGATATAACAGCCGAAAAACAGAGCATATCAATCTCAACGCATCAAGACAGACTAATTTTTAATTATATTTCTCATTATCAGAGAATTACATAGACAATTCATTGAGTCTCATTTTATAGAATGAGACTCAATAAGCGCTATTCGAAGAGTATCGGAGACCTTTTTTACGATAGCTCCATAACGCCCGAAGGAGCATAAGCAATAATTACCATACAAGGATTTTCAAATTAACATTTCGAGTGGCAGTAACAGATGATACATTTGGCAGTACACCAACAAGCAGATACGCCATAACTCACTCTATATCATACATATATAAAGAACAGTCACTTCCATAGTTACTGCCATACTGCCAACTGCCACCTATAGGCATATTTTTTTTGAAAAACCGAGTATGTTAAAGTCTAAATATAAGTAATTATTACTATTCCGTTTTTCTCGCATTGCAATAGCCCTATACTCTCCATGGGTTCTCGATCATTAATTTATATAAACAATATAAGTAAAACATGAGTATTAAAGAAGAAGACTTCAAGATAGAAAGAAAATAAAAACGAATTCTATAAAAACAATATACTAACCTGATTATCAACAAATAGAAAGAAAAACAAGGAAAAAAGTACTGTCAAATATGCCTATGGTGGCAGTTGGCAGTAGTGGCAGTAAACCCCAACTGTTTATATGATATAAAATATATACAAATCTCAATAAAAACAATGCAAGTGAGAGAGTCGGAATAAAACAAGTACAAGCAAGGAGCCAAACATGTAGGACATCGGAGTAATTCAAGTACATGAATCCGGTGAAAGAAGTACATGAGACCACAGAAAGAAGTACATGAAACACATGAATGACATACAAGAAACCACAGAAAGAAATACCGGACTGGTATTACTCTTCTTTTGTAGTGCCACCAATGCTACGAATATACTCATTCGGAGTCACCCCCGTACTTTTTTTAAATGAACGGAAGAAAGAGGCACGCGAACTGAATCCACAAAGTTCCGCCAGTGCAGCCAAAGTATAACGGGAATATTGGATATCCGCTACCATCTTTTTGAATTGGGCAACGCGGTATTCGTTGATAAAGTCATAATAAGACTGATTAAGATACTGGTTCAAGAGATACGATAATGAATGTGAGGAAGTATCCAATGCAGATGCCAAGTCACCCATTTTTAAATCAGGATTGATATATGGCTTTTCTTTCTCCACATAAGCCACCAGTTTCTTATGAAGTTCTTTACATTCCTTTTCAGTCAGTCTATTGGTCTTATATTTCTCTTCAGCAACGGACGGTTGTTGCTCTGAAATTACTTCCGGATGTTCTACAGACTGTTCTCTTTGCTGTATCTCCTCTTCTGCTGATGATGCCGAAACCAATGAAGCAGAAGAAACATGCAAACGACGCATACGTTTCCAGACATAATACCGTATAAAGGCTATAATTCCTACGATTAATAAAACGGAAAGCGACCATCCCCACCAAGGTATCATTGGACGCACTGTCACTTGACAGATAGCTTCCGATTGCTCATTTCCCGGAAGGCGTACACGGAAAGTATAAGTCCCGGAAGAAAGTCCGTAATAAGAAACTTCGTTCTGTGCCGCCAATAATTTCCAGTCCTTGTCCACTCCTTCCAGTCGATACTCATATAGTAAGGCAGATGGGAGACCATAGGCAAAGTCTGTGAAACAGAAAGTCAAATTATTCTGATTGTATTTCAAAGAGGAGCTGGTAAAAGGGACACCATTAGCTAATATGTCGGTAAATACGATCGGACGAACATTGCCACGCACTTCGTCCACATGTTTCGGATCGACATAAATCAGTCCTTTAGTGTTACCAAACCACAATAGTCCTTTTTCATCTTTATAAGCAGCTCCATTCGTAAAAGTTGGCCCCGGCACTCCATCATTGAAAGTGAAAGCATCATACTCCTCTCCCTCTTCTTTGATACGCAGCAACCCGTCATTACAGGCCACCCACAGCCATCCCTGGTTATCTTCTATTACGGACATCAGCGAGTTGTCCGGAAGAGTAGAAAAGATAGAGCGGTTCTGAAAACGATCCATCGTTAAAGTGGATGTAAACAGGCTTCCTTTCTCACGGATAAAATAGAGGTTGTGTTCAGCATCTTCGTAGATTGTACGCACCTTATCTTTATTCACGAATCCTTCGGGAAAGACATTGGAACGCAAACTTTGGGAAGCCGGGTCGTAAATACACATACCGGTTTCGGTAGCAATCCATCCTTTGCCGGTAGAGTCAAAACTGACTTCATACACATTGCCTTCCGGCAGTTGGGAGTTGGCACTGGTGAAGTGCTTGATCTGTTTGGTCTGCCCGTTATAACAGAAAAGTCCTTGTGAAGTACCTATCCAAAGATTTCCTTTGGCATCCGGTTTCACACAAAAGATATGTCCTTTTTGGAAAAGCTCCGTATCACCTTGTGCAAAATATTTAAGAGACAGCGTTTCCGGATTCAATACCATCATACCGCCACCATACGTACCGATGTAATATTCTCCCTGGTAGAAACAGATTGTCAGTATCAAATCCGAGGTCAAGACGGGTTTTACAAAGCTCTTCACTACTCCGGTAGCTTCATTTATATAAAACAAGCCGTCACGCGAACCGATGACCTTCTCTTGCCCTTTGTTTACGAAAGAACGGATGGAAAGATTGGCCGAATTGAACAAAGGCGGATAGGCATACGTACGGAAAAGACCATTCTGATAGAGTGAATAATCCAGTCCTGCCTGAAAATGCCCCACCCAGACGGCACCTCTATCATCTACAAGTAAGGAATAAATAGAATTACTGCGAATTCCTTCCTTATCATTGACATCATGGTAAAAACGACGTGTCACTTGTTGGTCTTCGTGTGAAAGGAAGTGGACGCCATTACCGTCAGTAGCTATATACACAGTCCCTTTACCATCGCTGGAAATATCGGAAATGACATCGCACCCTAAAGATACCGCATGAGAGAATGATTCCTTCTTTGTATCGAAACGTACTACACCTTGGCTCATTGTACCGAGATAGAGCGTTTCGCCGATACGGGTAAGGCAACGGAAATAATCGGCTTCAGGCACATTCTCCTGAAAATGCCAGGAATCAATCTTGCCGTCTTTCAGTGAATAAGAATACAGTCCCTGCACCGTAGCCAGCCATAATACGGTCTTGTCTTCATTCAGGCAAATATCCATGATTCTATTACAAGCGGCAAGCATATTCCGGTCAGTCAGAACCTGTAGCAATTGACCGTCTTTATGAATGAATAAGCCTTTCTCTGTGCCGATATAAAGAATATCCTCATTAGCCAACAAGGTATTTACGGCAAAATCAATCTTTTCGGGGACAATCCTTTCCAATTGGCTGTTTGTACGGTTCAATCGCCAGAGTCCGATTCCATTTCCTACCCAAAGCTGTTTGTTGGCTGTTTCTGTAACGCTGTTTACCCGTTTCTTTCTTCCTGATTCAATGCCCCGGAATTCAAAATGGCGCACTTTCACGCCATCAAAACGGTCGAGACAATTATCTGTCCCTAGCCACACAAAGCCTTCGGAATCTTTATAAATAGCATTGACCAACAGTCCGGATAGTCCATCGGACATGACGACATTACGGAATGTGTAATTCTGGGCTTGCAGTTCCATACCACAAGCCAAATATATTAATATAAGAATCAGATATTTAATCGTGTCTTTCACTTACAACTGCTTCCTTTCATATTAAACATGTGACAAACATACATAAAAATCTCCAAAAGAGCACATTCCTTTTTTAAAAAAGTAGCCCCTTCGTATTTGTTGTATATGATAAACAAATACGAAGGAGTGAAATTATTTACTCAATACTATTGAAAATTTTATCTGTCACTTGTTCAAACAACAGCCTTAATCTGAACTCTTTTCTATCAATTCAATCATATAGCTATAAACATATTTTTTATCAAGCAAACGATATTTATTGTGTGGATACATCCCCCAACTATTATCGCCGCCTAACCCGCGTTGCTTCAAATCAACATGCAGGAAAATATTCTTTTGCGGAACAATATCAATGGTATGCTGCATTTTGCGGGTCAAACCGGGGTCAAGGTCTTCCGGTGAGAAATGCAGAGCGGAAAATGCGATAGGTTGCAGACCTGTAATCTTCACTCCCTCTCCTTCACTATTCAATAAAGCCAGCCAACGAACATCCGTTTTATTTCCGGTTTCCTGTGGACGTATATACCAATAGAACTGATTGTCGACTTTATCCTCATATCGTCCGATGAACGAGCTTGAATAACGGTCGATATAGTTTTCCAAAGGACCTCTGCCGTAATATGTCAGATTCCCATAGGGTTGTTGCAATTCCATCCGCATACCAAAGCGGGGAAGTTCGGGAAGTCTCGTTCCTGTCAAGTCAATACTTCCTGTCACGATAATAGAACCATTATTACGTATCAAATATTCCATTGTATAAGGAACCTGAATGTCACTTAATATCCAATCAACCTTTATGGACAATCCTTTTTCATTCTTTTCCTCTATAACCACGTTCTTCACATAACGGTTCACATGTGCTGTCCGCCAGACACCTGCCAACCAGGGCATTTTATTCCCGAAATCATTGTCAACCGGAGCACGCCAAAAAGCCGGTTCCGGATATTGCTTAATGGGTTGTTTGCCGTTTATGCTATAATTAAACAGCACTCCTTTTTTCAAATCAATCTTACCGGAGACGGCACCCGACTGAAAAGATAAAACATGGTCTTTCGTTTCATAAGACAACTTACCCGAACAAGCCGAAAGAGAAGCAAAGAAACTACCTTTATTTAGCTTTATCTGTTCCTTAGCTACTTCATAATGTACAGGAACTAAATCGGTAGCAACCTTTGTATAGGCATAGAGGTTGAGAAAATACTCATTTCCATCTTTCGGGATAACAGGAAGGCTTAAACGCACCTCTTTTTCCGCATGAGGTTTTAATTCAACATTGAAATTTCCTGTAGAGAACTTATCTCCGTTCTTATATACTTCCCAAGTAAAAGCATATTCATTCAGATTGGTAAAATCATAACGATTCCTGATTGAAATAATCCCTTTACTCAAATCTTTCGCATTAAACTGAATGTACTGATAGACTTTCTTTACCTCATACGCTTGTGGTTTGGGAATGCCATTAGCAGAAATTAAGCCGTCGGTTCCTGTATTTAATTCCCCTTTCCTATCTTCCAGCCATTTATAACTTCCCATTTTTCCATTGTACGTCCAGTAGATGCGTCCGTCTCCTGGTTCTGTCTTCATTTTAAACCCTTGATCCATAAAATCCCAAATAAAACCACCTTGCAAATTTGGACTGTCATAAATAACATCCCAAAGGTCTTTGAAGTTACCATTACTATTCCCCTGGGCATGGGCATACTCACACATGATAAAGGGGCGCTGTTTACCGGACTTGGCATATTCCGTTATTTTCCACATATTGGGATACATCGGACATACAATATCTGTATTCCAGTCCTCCCAAGCCTGTTCGAATTGCACAAAACGACTTGGGTCATATTCTTTCAGACGTTTATATTCATCATGGAATACGATTCCATTACCACATTCATTCCCTAACGACCAGCCTATGACGCACGGATGGTTTTTATCTCTTTCCACCATACGGGTGATACGGTCTACATGAGCCGCATACCATTCGGAACGATAAGCAGGATGCGGAATGGTATCTTTGAAATAAGGAACTGAGCCCATTCCGTGGGTTTCAATATTGGCTTCATCTATGATGTAAATGCCATATTGGTCACATAATTTATAAAACAACGGATGATTGGGATAATGACTGGTACGAACAGCGTTCATATTCAGTTGTTTTATCAATTTCAGGTCATTCATCATAATTTCGCGAGTTTGGACGTGCCCCAAACTGTCATTATGCTCATGACGGTTCACGCCCTTTATATAAGTCGGAACACCATTCACCAATAATCGAGCATTCTTTATTTCTATCTTTCTGAAACCTGTCTTACAGGCAGTAACTGCAAGCTGCTTGTTTTTATCATCCCAAAGTGTGATGACACAATCATAAAGAGATGGCTTTTCAGCATTCCATTTGGATACATTCTTAATGACGCCCGAAAAAGCTAATTGGGTAAACTCATCTTCTATGTCAAATTTCTTTTGTTGTGACAAAACTATTTTGCCGGTTTTATCCAATAATTCCAGTTTGAGTGTTCCTTTTTTTACATTATTACCTGTAAATTCACGCAAATCTACGGTGGCATTGAATATACCATTCTTATATATACTATCCAAACTTGATTTTAAGAAAAAATCCCAAATAGTCAGTTTAGGGTAAGCTTGCAAGAATACATCACGTTCAATCCCGGTCAGTCGCCAAAAATCCTGGTCTTCCATATAGCTGCCATCATGCCAGCGATAAATCTGTACTGCCAGTAAATTTTCTCCTTCTTTCAGATAATTCGTCACATTAAATTCAGCCGGTGTTTTGGAAGCTTTGGTCATTCCGACTTGCTGCCCGTTCACATAAATGCGGGCATAGCCGCTAATGGATCCGAAGTGCAGAAATACTTCGCGCTCCTGCCAGTTTCGAGGAACCGTAAATGTGCGCCGATAGGTACCCACAGGATTGTCTACGTCAATATAAGGTGGATTGGATGAAAATACATACTGAATGTTGCGGATTATCGGTTCACCAAATCCTTGGATTTCCCAGTTAGAAGGAACTGTTATTGTATCCCAATTACTGTCGGGTAAATCTATCCGATAAAAATCTTTTATGCTCGCTGCTATAGTAGGGGCATAGATAAACTTCCACACACCATTCAACGAATGTTGCCAAGACGATTTTCGGGGTTTGTCGTTCACTGCATCCTCTGCCTGTTCGTAGAGACGAAAGTCAGCATGTGGTTTCTCTTTATTCCACTCATATTTGACAGGATTTTCCCACTCGTTGTTTTGCGCCTTTGCCGTTTGAGGTAAACCACCAAAGAGACAGGAAAGAAATAATAAGGTAGAAAATAATCTATTTATCATAAGGAAAGGGTTGTGAGGTTTCCACTGAGTAACATCAAGGAGTTAAAAGTCTAACCTCTTAACTCCTTGAAATCAGTAGGAAAATCCCAAAAGTTATTCTTCAGTATACAATAATGTTCCAAATCCCAAATCGCCTGCTTCGGCAGTGCCACGCTCGCCATATCCTTCGGGACGTTCTTTTTCGGCAAAGGCTTGCGAATAGGGCGCGTTCATACCTTTCACCTTGGCATAATGGTTGTAGAGGAGTTCCCATCCCGGACGAGCACGTCCCTTACCGTCGGCGGAAACCTTCTCGTGCCAGCCATATTTAGGGTGATAGTAAGGTTCGAAAGGCATTTCCACATCTTCGGCCGAAGTCAAGTTATACTTAGCTGTATATTCACAGAGGTCGAGAATGATGTGGTCGTTGTAAGCAAAGAGGTCAATGCCCATGTTATAAGCCGTACGGCAGAAGTAAGCGTGCAAGCCTACATTGAGAGTGGCGTGTCCCTGATCGCGTCCCATCTCCTGGCTCTGTGCCAAATGTCTGCCTTTCACTTTTCCCTCAGGGTCTTCGTGCATTCCTTTCACCGACCATTCGATACACCCCATACCTTTTCCATGGTAGAAAAACTCCAAAGCTTGTCTTATCTTAGCATCATCATCGTTCAGTACACCGATAGAAAGAATGGTGAGCATGGCAGGCAAATCCCAACTCATCCACCCCACAATAGCTGCGGAGTTGAAGTGATTATCTAAAAAATCGTTGCAAATGGGATAGAAAGTTTTGTCCATCCATTTTTTGAAGATTTCGAAATCCTCGGTTTTCCAGCCTTCATAGTCGCGCATCAGTTCGGCAGGAGCAGCAAACTGGTAACCGATAAATCCAGCAGCAAGCAGGCGATGGCTGTCGTCAGGCCACGTTTTATAGTTCACCCCTTTACAAGTCTTAGCCCATCCGTTCAGAATTTTAATAGACGCTTTCGCATAATCTTCATCTCCCGATATTTTCCAGCGTAAAGCCAACTGATAAGCGGCACCGGCATCAAAAGCAGCCGTGTTGAAGTTGCCACCTTGCGAGTGACGTACAATTTCTTCCTGCGGGTTTGAGTTGTAGCTCAGTTGGGCGAATCGGCTTTCACACAATTTTTCCCAACCGCTAATCCAAGGTTCGGCACGTTCGTTCACTTTACGGCGTGCACGTTCAAAATCGGCTTCGGTGTTCACCAGACAAGGGTGCTTGATGGTGTACTCATAATTTTCATTGGGGTTGATTTCGCGTTGCCATGGTTCGGGAGTTCCGTTCTCGAACTCTGCACTACAGCTAGTCAACAACACAAGCGTTGCGCTACCCACGAAGGTATAAATCAGATTTTTCATACATTCAATTTTCATTTTGTTATTCAATCAGTTTCCAGAGAAAATAAGATGCAATTATTTGCCACTTTCGTTCTTAATCAAATCTTTCAGTTTTTGTTCCGATTCGAAAGTCTTTATCCAATCCACATAGATGCTGCCTGTTTCATTGGCTTCATACCAGATTTTCCAAAATTGAAGTTCCACCGTATCGTACTTCGTCAATGAGGTAGGCATATACTGTTGGTTTTTGCCGAGGAATTTCTTCGTAAAGTCAGCGTAGAATACTTTGTACTCGCCACAATCTACCACAGTCATGGCATTTTTTCCTTTATCGGTATCTTCGCCATATTTACCGGCTACAGTAATGCCGCTTCCACCCCAAATGTCGAGATACCATTCAATACTTGTTGATGTTTCGAATACATTTTCGGGGAATTTCACTTTAAAAGCCATGATGGGATAATTGGTTACGTTGAATCCAAATCCGCCGGTGCGACAAATGCGGACAGCCTTGTAAGTCTTATCTTCACCAGGGAAGATGCGAAGCACTCCGTCATTCTCCATCCATTCAAATTCCCGGTGGGTAAAGTTTCCGAACGGCTGCCAGATATTCTCGATAGTAAACTGGTCGTTCATTAAACCTTCACTCACGTTGACACTCATCGTGGCTTTAACAGGTTTACCATCACCATAGTCAGCCAAGGCTGTAATCACGGCATTGCCATAAGCTTTCGCTATGAACCGGCCTTTTTCGTCAACTTCTACAACATCCGGCTTACTGCTTTCCCATGCGATGTACGACAATGTGGCGTCTGCGGGCATTACATTCATCTGCGGAGTATAGGTTTCGCCTAAAGCCAGCTTATCGGTTTCCTTCACGAATTCCATACTTTCAATATAGATAATAGGCTTCACCTTTATCTCAAACTCTTTTGTGAAATGTTTGTCGTCAGTAGCGGTGACTTGTATGCGTGCCGTTCCTTCGGCCACACCTTTCACCTCGCCTTTTTCATTGACGGTCGCCTTATCGGGGGTAAGGCTTTTCCAAATCAGCCCGGGATAAGTGGGGTCGGCCGGAGTAATCTGCCAAGTAAGTGGCAGAGTCGAGGTAACAAACACTTCAAGCTCTTCGTTAGTGAGATTGATATCAGTGATGTGAATGATTTCATTTACCACCTTCACATTGATGGTTGAAGTGGTAGAATAACCCACAGCCGGCCTAGCCGAAATGACCGTGTTACCCGCACTTATTGCAGTGATGCGTCCGTCGGCATCTACGGTAGCTACATCAGGCACAGTCGATTTCCACACCAACGCTTTATTAAAAGCCTCATCGGGGCCTACGGTATATTTTATCAACGTATCAGTACCTATCAACAGAGGCAGTTCGGGAGTCACCTCAAGGTTGATTTCCTTAACGAGCACTCTCTCTTCTAAAACAGGGGATACATCGTCATCATTACACGAAACGGTCATTACCAAGTTACCCGTTATTAGTGCAACAAATGCACATTTTTGAAGTATGTTTTTGTATGTCATAATTCGATTACTTTATTAATGAATGATGAATGGATTATTGATTCCAACCCGGATTTTGTTTCAAGTTGGGGTTCAGCTTGAGTTGGTCAGTGGGTAGCGGCAACAAGTAATGCTTTTCGTGCCAGTTGCGTCCTTTTTCGTGAATAATGCAACCTTCACCATCTTTGTCTTTAAAAGAAGCATCGGGCCATCTGCTTTCAAAATCAGTATCTTTCCACTTCACACCGGTGAGGTTCATCGGCATTTCGTCTTCGGCCGTTTTCCAACGCTTCAGATCATCAATGCGGAAATTCTCATCGAAAAACTCGATGGTACGCTCACGACGAATTTCTGTGCGCATATCCAAATTATTTGCCGTGACAAAGTCGTTAGTCAAGTCAGGCATTTCGGGGTTAATGCGTTTACGTGTCAAGTTCAAGCTGATAGCCAAGTCTTCATCTGATATTTGTCCATCGCGTTCAAACACAGCTTCGGCATAGTTCAGCAGCACCTCGGCATAGCGGATGACGGGGAAGTCGTAAGCTTCCATACCGGTGGGCACTCCGTCACGTTCGCTGCACCACTTGTGGGGAAAGTAGCCCGTACCGGTTTGAGGCATGAAGTTCCTATGCGAGGCATTGGCTATTTCGGCAGCATTGCCGCTCCAATCAATGCGTCCGCCATTTGTACCCCAATAAGTCTGTCCGGGCACCATAAGCTGATTGTTCATGCGGTTGTCGCGATTTTTATATTCATCATCCACTTTCGTGTAATTCCACGTTTGGGGATTGATGGGCAATCCATTGCTTTGCAGATACATATTAGCCATTTTGCGAGTAACGTACAAGGCATTGCCCAAACGCCCTTGTGTGATGTTAAAACCAATAGAATTGATAACAGGGTCGTGGCGGCGGGTAAAGATATACTCTTTATTACCTGTTTTATTGATATTGGCAGGGTTTGACTTTTCATTCTCCAAGATAAAGAGATACTTGTAGGCTTCCGTTCCCAATTCTTGAGGAGCAAAAAGCTCGAATGCTCCGCCCGTCATTACATCATGAGCCGCCTGTGCTGCGGTATTGAGCAAATCTTTTGTACGTTCGGTATTTTGACCGCCATTATGGAATTTCTCCCATGTACCTTCGTAAAGGGCTACACGCGAAAGAAACGCCAAAGCGGCTTCGCTGGAAAGGCGACCTTCATCGCTGCTGCTGATAGCCTTATCAACGGGCAATAGTTTAGCGGCTTCTTTCAAGTCGTCAATGATAAAGTCAGCCACCTCGGTACGCGGATTGCGAGCCTTCTGCATCTCAGGTGAGTCGATGTCGAGCGGCGTGCGGGCTATGATAAGGTCACCGTAAGCCTGCAATAACTCGAAGTAACAATAAGCACGGAAGAAACGGGCTTCCCCCACTGAAATGGCGATGTCGGCTTGTTGCTCATACGCATCAGCCTGTTGCAACAAGGTGTTGACTTGGCGAATACGATTGTAATTGTCGGTATAATGCTTGTCGGATGACGGAATACTGTTCGTTCCGTTACTATAGATGTTCACCGTGCTGCCGGCAAACAAATCCGAGCGAATATCGGCGTGCTGACTGTCATCGAGCCATCGAAAGTCGGCCGACCAGCCGTAGAACTGGGTGGCAAAAAGTTTGAAGTGTTCGGGCGACTTCCAATAGTTGGTATCCGCCAATTGCGTCTTGGGCTCAAGGTCTAAACACGACTGCATGGTCATGGCGCAAATGATTCCTAAAATATATACTATTTTTTTCATTGTTATCTTCAATATTAAGAATAAAAACTAGAATGTGGCATTCACACCGAAAGTCACGGTGCGGTTAAATGGATAGCGTTGCTTGTTTTCCACCTTACGGGTGGCTTCGGGATCCCAACCATCGGTGATATACGATTTTTCCCATAAATCGACGCCCGATACATAAATACGCAAGTTGCTGATGAAACCACTCTTATTCATCCATGCCTTTGGCAATGTGTAACCAAGTACAATCTCTTTGAGACGCAGATAAGCTCCGTTATCGGCCGACCAGGTAGAGGGAATGTAGTTGTAATTATTGATGTCATTACTGTTTGAATAAGTAGGAAAATGGTTATTGGGAGTTTCAGGACTCCATACATTACCCACCGACTGGTTGGTAGTGTTCAGCCAAATAGCCTTGAAAGGCACTTTCCAAGAGTCGATTTCACGATAGATGGTACGCTTGCCCACACCTTGGAATACGGTATTGAAATCGAATCCTTTCCACTCGCATCCGAAATTAAACGAGAACGAATATTTGGGGTCGTCGGAACCGAGAAATACAAGGTCATCTTGTGTCAGTTTACCGTCTTTGTTCACATCTTCATACATGTGGTCGCCCAAACGCAAGTTGGCAGGCAGGGCGATAGAGTTGCTGCCCACATATTTATCCACGTAATAGTCCAGTTGGTCTTGGTTTTGTACCTTGCCCACATAGCGGTAGCCAAATACCGAATTGAGCGGATAGCCATTCACAGCTTCGTTATAACCTGCGTTCACCACGATGTTACCTCCATCAACGAGTTTATTGGTCATATAGGTTAACGTACCGCCAACATGGTAGTTGAAACTGCCTATCTTATCATGCCAAGTCAAACTAACATCGTAACCATTGGCTTCAAACTTACCACTATTCGTACTGGGAGCAGTTCCGCCCAGAACACCGGGATGCAGACGCGAAACCAACATATTGTCGTTTTTCTTTTTAAAGATCTCGAACGTACCCGTAAAGCGATTGTTGAAGAATCCGAAGTCAATACCCAAATTATAGTTGTAGATACGTTCCCAAGTACGCACGGTGCTCACCAGTCCGGCAGATTCCACATAGGTTCCTTTCGAGTTGCCCAACAAAGCACCGCTGTTCGATTTGTAGTTGTAAAGTTGGATGCCGTCATAGCGTCCGATACCATTTTGGTTACCTACCTCACCATATGAGGCACGTAGTTTCAGTTCATTCACATAATCACGCAAGTTCTCCATGAATTTCTCTTCAGTGATACGCCATCCGGCTGATGCGCCCCAGAAGAAGTTCCAGCGATTCTTGGGCAAGAATTTCGAAGAGCCGTCGTAGCGAGCATTCACTTCTACCATATATCTTGACTTATAGTTGTAATTCAAGCGACCGAAATAAGAGAGAATGGCTTCCTCCCAACGGTCTACCTTGTCTATGTAGATTTGTCCTTTACCGTTAAGCGATTCGATTGCCGCTTCCACGTCCATTGCTTTGGTACCGCTATAATCGTAAGCGGCATAGTCATATTGCACACCTCCCATAAGCGATATGTCGTGAGCCTCATCAAATAATTTCTTATAAGTGAGAAAAGCTGATGCCGTGTAATTATCGGTACGTGCAGAGCTTTTAGTATACGATGATTTTTCTTTTGCAGGATAGGGAGAGTTCTCGTTTTGAATCGGTGTGCCATCGTATTGATACCAATCAATTGAAAGATACTGTTCGTCACGGGCCGCATTGTTCGTTGAGTACCCCAAAGTACCTTGAAAATCAAGGCCATCCAATATGTTCACTTTCAAAATCTCGTTCACATTCATAGTGGTCACTACAAGTTTGTTGTCACCTCCCAACTCGGCCGACCAGTTGGGAGTATGAATGCCTCCCCATGCATACGGTTTGCCATCAATGGTCGAAACCGGTAACCCTGGCTGCGGTATGCTACTGCCTAATATACTACCAATCTGTGTAGGAGCCACCTGATGCTGACGACTGGCTGACATATTGCTTTCCAAGCTGATACGGTCGTTTATCTTGAAGCTGTTGAATAAACGTACGTTATAGCGTTCGTTCGAGTTGTTCCCCCATTGCAGCGTCCCTTGGTCATTCAAATAACCAAGCGAGAGGCGGTAGGTCGATTTCTCCGACCCCCCGCTTATGCTGAGGTTATGTTGGGTAGAAGTAGCGTTCCCCCACAACACATCAGTCCAGTTCATATCATGAAACACAAAGTCGGCCACACCGCGGAATCCTCCCGGAATGGGATCTTCATCGGGATTATTTCCACCATGCAGATTAATCCAACTCCCCTTCATCGCTTTAGCTAAACGGGCGTAGCGCACCCAGTTGTCGTCTTCGCCATAGCCGTCATTCAAACGGGCTTGGAGCACACCATCCGTCCATTCGTCCATACTCATCATGCGGGGCTGCAAACCCACAATTTTACGTGTAACCGAACCACTATATTCTACCTTGGTTCTGCCGGCATCGGGACGTTTGGTAGTTACCAAAATCACACCACCTGCCGCTTTTGCACCATAAATGGCAGCCGAAGCATCTTTCAGGAAGTTAATGGTTTCGATGTCATCGGCATTGAGTTGAGCCATCTCACTCACACCACTGGCAGGTACACCGTCAATAATCAAGAGAGGTTCTACCTTGTTCTTCGATACAGAACCACGGATTGAGACACCCCATCCCTCTTCACCGGGAGCAGCCGACGAGCGGGTGATGCGTAAACCCGGCACCTGACCTTGCATGGCCGAAAGCGGATTGGATACCGTACCTTTGTCTTTAAAAAGTTTTTGGTCGACCACTGTTACCGAGCCTGTCAACGACTCTTTCTTCATACTGCCGTATCCCACCACTACAACTTCCTGGAGTAGTTCAGAGTCTTCTTTCAATACAATCTTCAAATTGGTTTCATGGCCTTTCACCTGAACTTCTTCCGTTTTGTAACCGATATATGAGATAACCAAAGTTCCTTTGGCATCTTTCAATGAGAAGTTTCCGTCAATGTCAGTCATACAGCCATTGGTGGTACCTTTTACCATAACATTAGCACCGATAACGGGCTCGCCATTGGAATCCACGATTTTACCTTTAATTGTACCAGTCTGCAATACGACTTGCACTTCCCCGGCATCTGCAAAGACAGCCTGCGAGCCACCTGCTATAAGAGCAGAGGCTATCACCGTGGAGAATAGAATCCTTCTCGATGAAAATCTGAAGAGACTTTTTTTCATATACATAAAATTTAAAACTAACATTTATACTATTTATTCTAATATTAGATACACTGTTGGATATATTCACGGATTTCTTTCCGGCTGATAAACAAATGATTTTCTACTGTACGAACAGATAACCCGAGACAAGCGGAAATATCCGCTGACGATATATGCTTGAAGCGACTCATTACATAAATCTTTCTTCGTTGCGCAGGCAGCCGGAGAACTCTCTCCTGCTCACACACAGATAAATCATTAGCGATTATCTGGCTCTCTACCTCATTAATAAAGGTAGGAAGCTGATCTAAAAAATAGGATGTAATTTCCTGCATTTTATAATGACGACGTAAATAATCAATAACCAAATTCCGGCAAATAGAGAAAATAAAGTACTTTATTGTTTCCGGTCGCAACATTTGCTTATAATCCATCAAACGTAAAAATACATCTTGAGCCAGATCTTTCGCGTCTTCATCTTTTCCTATCTTATATAAGATATACAAGTAAACGGAACGATGATAATTCTGATAAGAATCAGTAATCAACTGTACGGATGACATATCTATATTTTCCATTGCTTAGATTTTTGTTTATCATTACGTTGGCAAATATAGAGGGTAAATATGAAAACGGATATTCAAAAAGAAAGAGATAAATTCCGTCCTATTGGCGGAGAGCAACCGACTTGCATACGTTCTAATTATCAACCATTTAACTTACAATCTTATAGAGTCTCAATTTATTATTTGAGACTCTAAAGAGGTATTTATCAATCTAAAGTTTAAAATGAAAGGTACATAGGTATATTATTCTTCATTGGTCTTTCCAATACTTCGAATATATTCATTCGGAGTAATTCCAATAACCTTTTTAAAATAACGAAAGAAGGAAGTACGCGAACTAAAACCACATAGTTCGGCTAAAGCTGTCAACGTATATTTAGAATATTCATCTTTATCAACCAAACGCTTAAACTCCTCTATGCGATAGTCATTCAAATAGTCATAATAGTTTTTATCCAAATATTGATTGAATAAATAGGATAATGTATAAGTGGAAACATTCAATATTGCAGCCAAGTCTGCTATTTTCAGATTTGGATTAACATATAGTCGTTCCCTTTGCATCAGAAGTTCCAGTTCGCCAGCCAAGCGCCTACATTCTTCTTCAGTCACATTACTCTTTCTATATTTTTCTTCTATTACCGGTTGCTGTTTTTCATTCGACTGAATTAGGTTGTTTCGTTTCATTCTCCGGCGATAATATATATAAGCCAAGGTTATTATCAATATCACTAAAACAGTCACACTCCACATAACAGCATTGAAACGAGGAGCAACAGTCACCATCAGACAAATTTCTGACTTCGGATCATCCACCCGATGAATTCTAAACTGATAATTGCCTGATGATAAGTCATAATACGTTATTTCAGATTGTCCACTCAATAATTGCCAGTCGCCATCTATCCCTTCCATCTTACATATATAAGACATATATATAGGCTCCGAATAAGTAAACCCGGAGAAACGGATTGTCAGATTACGCTGTTCCGCTTCCAATTGCATTTTATAAACGTTATTTTCTCTACCCATCTCAGCATAAACAGATTGCTTTCCATTCACCAATACATCGGTAATAGCAATCGGATAATGCCATTTTGCTTTTCTGCCATCTTGTTCTGAAGTCAGATAAATCAGACCTTTCGAATTGCCGAACCACATTGTACCCTCTTCATCTATTACAGGGAAACAGGTTATAAAAATAGAGCTGGGCAAACCATCTACGAAATTATAGGGAACAAAATTATTCTTCTTATCATAACGGTATAAGCCTAAATTAGTACCAATCCACAACCAACCTTCGTGATCTTCTACAATAAACATCGCATCCTTTCCATCCAATGGAGTACCCGACTGCATTCTCCGAAAATGATTCATCGATAAATCAGATATAAAAACAGCACCTTTATCCGGAAGGAAATAAAGCTCATGATCAGAATCCTCATATACCGTCCGGATTTTATCTTTATGAATAAATCCTTCAGGAAACACATCCGACTTCAAGCTATTGGTCGACGGATCCCAAAGACATAAACCGTTCTCTGTACAAATCCATCCTTTGCGAGTGGAATCAAAACATATATCATATACGTTATCTCCCGGCAATTTTGAATTTTCAGTAGTATAATGCCGGATTTGCTGTCCATTTCTATAACAATAAAGTCCCATAGACGTCGCCATCCACAAATCTCCTTTATCATCCGATTTTATACTGAACACATGTCCTTTCAAAAATGGAGTTAATTTTAGGTCTGCTGTTTCAAAATCGGATAAAGTCAACGTAGAAGGATTGAGTACATATATACCGCCACCATAAGTACCTATGTAATACTTTCCTTCAAAAGCATAAATACACAGAATCATATTAGAACGCAACTCGGGAACTTTAAAACTCTTAAACCGCTGTTCCCTTTCATCTATATAGAAAAGTCCGTTACGTGAACCTATCAGTTTTTCATCTTTCGAAATGGCTATTGCACGAATTGGCATTCCTTTTGAGTCAAAATAGGGTGGGTAAGCATAAGTAGAGAACAACCCGCTCTGATATAATGTATAATCCAAACCTAACTGATAAAAACCAATCCAAATCACTCCTTCCCTATCAACCAATAATGCATAGACAGAATTGGAACGAATCGCCTGTTTATTACCCGACTCATAACAAAAAGAACGAACAATCTTCATATTATTCGCAGAAACAAAATGTACTCCGTTTCCATCGGTACCTATATATAGTAGGTTCTTTTCATCACTGGAGAGAGACATGATGACATTACAACCCAAGTCGATAATATTTTCTTTAAACCCACCTGTCGAGCTGTCAAAACATAGCAGTCCATGATCCATTGTTCCTAAATAGAGTTTTTTGCCGATTCGTGTCATATTTCTATAAGAGAATCCCTGCCTATATGGATAAGAGGTCATTTCCTGGTTTGAGATATTCATGGAATGTAATCCGCCTTTAGTAAGAATCCATAAAATTCCATTTTCATCCAAATTCAGTGCTACGATGAAGTTCTCTGCCGATAAGATATCAGAACTTAATGCTATTCGTTCCAATTGATTATTCCGATAGATAAATAATCCTTTTTCACTGCCTATATACAATCTATCCCGAGTCGGTAAAAGAGCACGAACACCACAATTAATAGTCGCCGGCCTAAAAGGTTCCAGTTTCTCTGTTTCCTTATTAATGATCCATAATCCCATATCATTCCCTACCCATATCTT
Organism: Bacteroides congonensis; assembly: GCF_900130125.1. Classification (GTDB taxonomy): domain Bacteria; phylum Bacteroidota; class Bacteroidia; order Bacteroidales; family Bacteroidaceae; genus Bacteroides; species Bacteroides congonensis. Next base: position 1,479,302 of record NZ_FQXY01000011.1, on the reverse strand, counting down.
ATTACCGGCCGTCTCTGTTATTACATTCACCCATTTTAGTTTTTCATTATTTCCCAATACAGGATAATGTTTCAAATGGACTCCATCAAAACGTTCAACAGAACTTGCCGTGCCAATCCAGACATAACCTAATGAATCTTTATAAAAAGAACTGACCATCAGGTCGGAAAGTCCGTCTGTTTCGGAAATACTGCGGAAAGAGTAAGAAATCGGATAAATAGGCATACTTATGAGTACCAGACAAAAAGTAATCAAAACCTTCACGATATGTCGTATTAGATTATGCATAGAGGATTCATATTTAACGAAACAATGCAAACCTACATAAAATATCTCGGATTTTATATAGGTTTGCACAAAAAACAAGAAACTTATTTGGCTACCCGTCCGTCCAAAGATAAAGTCTCTGTTACTATTTTATCATTAACGTTCAATATTGATTAGGAATTCTTCTAAAGCTGCATTAAACTCTTCCGGCCGTTCCATATTCATCATATGTCCGCAATCCTCAATGACTTTCAGTTTTCCATTAGGTAGATAGTTTAATATTGGGGGATTTTTTGAGAATTTATTATCAGAAGAATGACCTTCTACAATTAAAGCAGGTACAGCAGGGTGACTTTTCTCTAATTTTTCAATGGCATCCAACCCTGCTACTACCCGTACTTCTTTGTGTAGCGGTTGCCATGCATCCCATTCGTCAATCATCTGCCACAAAGGTACACGCATCCGTTCACGCTGGGTTCCTCCGGATTTCATCAATCCTTCAAACCACTCTTTCTTCATCACCTCCACTCCTTTCTTTTTCAGGGCAGCTATTTCTTCATCACGCATCTTTGCTTCTTCTTTAGTCATCGGTTCACTGGGGCCTTTGGACTTTCGGATGTTTCCACTGGCTAGAAAAGCTGATAGCATCCGGTTTGGGAAATACGCCAACATATCAGCAGTAATAAACCCGCCCAAAGAAAGCCCGACAATATGTGCTTTTTGGATGCGTAAAGAGTCCATTAAAGTAATCAGGTCTTCAGCGTGCATAAATTGATAATCTTCTGTTTGGGAAGAAGAAATGCCGTATCCTCTTAAATCATAACGAATGACATGATACTTTTTCGCAAATACCGAAAATTGTTCATCCCACATACGATGGTCGAGCGAATGACCGTGTACAAAGATGATAGGTTCACCCTGACCGGCTTCTTCATAGTATAGAGAGCCGTTTCTTACATGGATCCGTCCTTGCTTAATGACTAGTGAGTTACCTTTCAGTATTTCTGAAACAGTCCGTGAAATGACAGGGCTGCCGAAGAAAGAAGAGAAACCGTCTTCTTTAGCGGAAGAACCTGTTACATGGGAGATGAAGAATCCGTAAACTTTATCACGCTTATTTATCCATGGGTAAGCACCAGCCCATCCTGGTGAACTGATCTGATAAGCTTCGCCTGTCTTTTTGTCTATCAGTTCACGCCATTCTCCCAATCCATAGATTCCATTGTGGGATTGTCCCAGTCCTTTCGCTACATAATTATCCGAGTCATTCGAAGGGATTATGGCATCTTTCACTTGGTCGGCCTGCATTTCTTTCACAGTTTCTGCTGATATAATCTGCTTGCCATTATATATTCCATCGTGATAAATCATAGACAGGAAATGAAGATAATCATTCATGGTGGTACATAGCCCGCCCCCTAACATTGGAGCGTGTCCACCGTCCGTATTGATTGGGGTAAAATGAGAGTTTTTCATTTCCAAAGGTTGTGCAAGCAGTTCCTGAAAAAGAGTCTCAAACTCCTCTCCCATCGCCACTTCTGCCATTCTTCCGGCAATCTGCATGGCAAGTCCGCCATATTCAAAACGAGTGCCGGGGGTAAAGACTGTATCCAAAGGGAGAATTTCTGTGACTGCCGAATCCAAATGATTATAGTTATCTACACGAGGTTCGGGAAGATACGGGCGTACTCCTGATGTATGGGATAATAATTGCCGGAGAAGAATCTTACCTTTGGGATCACCTTTAAATTCAGGCAACCATTTCTCTACCGAATCATCCCATCCCAAATCTGTACGGTCTACCACTGCACCGATGACGGCAGCCGCGACCCATTTTCCGGCAGAAGCGACATATACTTTTGTATCAGGTGTATAGTCCCGATAGTTCTTTTGAAAAATGACGGTATCATTCTTCACTACGCAAATAGATGCTCCGGGATAATATCCTTTGTCTACCCATCCTTGGATAACAGAATCCAAAGATGAGAAGTCATACTGATTCCCCTGATCGGATGATACTTTACAAGAACCACTCAAAAAGCTGATACTTACTACAAAAGCGGCAATTAATAGATTCTTCATATCGTTGTCTACTATCTATTTTTCTGATTGTAAGTCCCAATATACGACATAGCGCTGGTGATGTAAATCATACAGCGGACGAATCACATCTCCTTGTTCTGTCGTAAACATCAAATCACGTCCTACACGTTGCAAAGCACGTTCAGGGTGTTTCTTATCCAGTTTCAAAGAAGTGCGCAGATGTGCAGGGATATGAAAATTATAGGTATAATAATCATTGTAAAGAGCCGGATTTGAGAAAGGAGCAGGTGCCTGCATACCTTCAGTTCCCCGTTCTCCCGCCAATACCAACGGGCCGTATAGCAGGGCTGCCTTATCCGGGTTATCCGGAGTAGTTTCCAATTTGATTTGCATCGGATAAGTGGCCGAGATTTGGTCACCATCTTTCCATTCACGGGTAACAGCAATATAAGAGCCCGGTTTCTGTTTTACAGATATTTTCTTACCATTCACCGAAACTTTTACATCCTTGCTCCACGAAGGATAGCGCAGATAAATAGTCGTGCGGACAGGATTTTCTGCCTGAAGAGTAAAACGTGTCGTTTCTTCTTTGGGAAATTCTGTTTCTTGGCGGAGCGTTAACCCTTTTTCTTTCCAGGTTACTTGTGAGGGAATAAACAGGTTTACATATATTCCACGGTCGTTGTGATAGTAGATAGCTTCTCCATATTTGGCATGATTCTCGAATCCGCTGCCTACACAACACCAGAAAGAATTCTCTTTTGTGCTATACAGTTTATGGGAACCGGAAAGCAAAGGCAGGAAATAAGCCACCATACCCGTTTCAGGGTCTTGTTGTCCTAAGATGTGATTGTACAATGCCCTTTCATAATAATCTGCAATAGATGAATCGCCCGTCCAGCAGAAAAGATGGCGGCTAAGCTTCAACATATTATATGTGCAACAGGTTTCTCCGGTATATCCGGTCAAGTGTTTAGAAAATTTCTTCGGGTCGAAAAAATGCTCTTTATCACTGCTGCATCCCGGAGCGAAAGTATGATGGTCAATCATGGTGTACCAAAAGAATTCCGAGAGTTTTTTGCTAGTCTCATTCTCTGTCAGCTCATAGTTACGTGCTTCGGCTAATACTTTCGGGATAAAAGTATTAGTATGCTTTGTCCCCAAGTCATCGCGAAGTTCTTTCAATGGGTCGATTACGTCATTATGGTAGAAATATTCCGCAAGCCAGCGATAACGTTCATCTCCCGTGATTGAGTACAAATTATAGAATGACTCATTGATACCTCCAAATTCATTGCGGATCATAAGTTTACGTGTTTCTTCACTAAGGGGCTTCAGTTTATTGTATGCCCAGTCGCCCATCCGGGTGACAATAGTTAATGCTTTTTTATTATCCGCATACAGATATTGGTCTATCAGTCCGGAGAAAAGTTTATGCAGAGTATACCAGGGAGCCCATACGCTTTTTCCCTGAATGTTCCGGTTTATCAGTTCTTCAGGCCAGGCACTCAGATACCCGCTTTTCAATGCGTTCTGCACCTCTTCGAGTCCATTGACCAGGCTGTCGCCTTTCAGCTTGAATATTTCACTGCCGGTAGATGCGTACATCAAACCAAGCGCCGAAAGCATATGTCCGGTAGTATGTCCGCGAAGTTCGCAATCCAAAGATTCCCAGCCACCCAGTTTTTTCACTGTCATATATCCACCTTCACGTCCGGCAAACACGCCGGCATTGGTACGAAAACTATGCAGCAGGCGGTTGACATCTATTGAAGTCATCCAGGCAGAATCCCGGAGCATATTATCGCGGAAGCGGCTTGGCAGTAGGCGGACGTCTTTCAAATCAAAACTCTCTACCTGAAGGGGAGCTACCGTTTCCTTTTTCAACTTTCCCTGATGTTGTCCGGGATATACAGACTGGGCAGACACTATACCTGATACTGTCCATGAGCCCAACAAGAAGGCCGTAACTAAAACTTTCTTATTCATACTATTTCTATCTTTTATCTATAAGATACGAACAAGGTGCCTTAAACACTCAAAGCCACAAAATTATTTAATTAAGCTACAATTCTTTAATTTAAAGCCCACTTTCTTATAAAATTCATCTGAAACGTCCTATCTTTATTGCCCGAATCAAAGAAAGGAGCTACATGGATTTACGTACGGCAAATGTTACAAGATATATTCTTCCTCTGCGTGAGGGGGGCTCATTGCCTGCTTTGGCCGAAGCTGACGATGAATTTAAGTATGTAGTCAAATTCAGAGGGGCAGGACACGGTACGAAAGCACTGATTGCCGAACTGATTGGTGGGGAGATAGCCCGTGCACTAGGTTTCAGAGTCCCCGAAATCGTTTTTCTGAATCTGGACGAAGCCTTCGGACAGACGGAAGCGGATGAAGAAATACAGGATTTGCTTCAATGGAGCCGTGGGCTGAATATGGGACTGCATTTCCTTTCCGGTTCACTGACTTTTGACCCGGTAGTGCATACGGTGGATGGAAAGACTGCTTCGCAGGTAGTATGGCTGGATGCCCTGTTGACTAATATAGACCGCACCATCAAAAATACCAATATGCTGATGTGGCATAAAGAGCTATGGTTGATTGACCACGGGGCTTCCCTCTATTTTCACCATTCCTGGACTAACTGGCAAAAACAGGCACTTGTTCCTTTTGTACAGATAAAAGACCATGTACTACTACCGTTTGCCGATAAACTGGAAGAAGCAGACGCTGAATTCAGGCAGTTATTGACTTCCGATAAAATACGTGATATAGTCAATACTGTTCCCGACGACTGGTTGAACTGGACGGAAGGCACAGAAACGCCACAGGATTTGAGAGAGGTTTATTTTCAATTCTTAGAAGAAAGGATGAAGCATTCCGAAACATTTGTAAATGAAGCACAAAATGCAAGAAAGGCACTTATATGAATACGCAGTTATCCGCTTCGTTCCCAAAGTAGAACGTGAGGAGTTTATCAACGTGGGGATTGTACTGTTTTCCAAACGAGCTAAATACCTGAAGTCCCTCTATATGATAAATGAGAATAAACTGAAACTGTTTTCTTCCGAACTGGATATTCATTGTCTGAGAGAAGGATTACAGGTATTTGACAAGATATGTATAGGAAATAAAGAAGGGGGAGCCATAGCCAATATGGATATTCCCGACAGGTTTCGTTGGCTGACTGCGGTCAAAAGTTCCTGTATACAGGTGTCCCGCCCGCATCCGGGATTTTCGGCTGATTTAGACAAGACTTTGGAAAGATTGTTCAAGGAACTGGTACTCTGATTCGCTGAACAATCTCTCCGTCAAACTAACGGGCAGCAATGTAGAAACTCTGTTCTACCGCTTCGGCAGTCTGCACTTGAGGTTCTCCACTACGTCCATATTGCCAGGCTACTACCGTAACCTTTACCGGAAACTTTGCACGCGGGGGAATTTTTGTCAATACAAGCTTGTCGCCCTTTATTTCTGCCGGGCCTTCCTTTACATAATAGCAGACCGGAAGGCCGGAATCTGAAGTTCCTTTCAGTGTTATTTCTTTCACTGAAGCCTTTACATCCGATAGTTTCGGGAAAGTAATATGTTGTGGTATCCCTTCCTTATTCCGATGCGGAATACGAATTTCTACCTGCTGGACGGCACTCCGGTATTTATGGTCTTGCTTTACGGAAGCCATCAGGCAGATGCTTCCTGTACGCTTGGGATTATCCAACCCCATCCGATAGAAACGTACAGTAAAAGTCGTATCATTCACAACTTCCACAGGGCCACAGATTCTCGACATCCGAATCGGACGTGTACCATGTTCTTTTGAATATTCGTTCCTTAGCGTATCTGTATACACTGCTTTCAAGTGGAAAGTGACTCCATCCGCTTCGGGTTGAAAAGAAGGGGACATACGCACATGGGATTCCGGATTGAAAGTAATCAGTTTTCCTTTTTGCTCAAAGCCGATATACTGTTCTGTCTTTCCGCGTTCATTGGCATAGTATTTTTCTGTGGCATCCGCCATTTCCTTATCAAAATACCAGAATGCATGGTTCTTGTCTCCTTTATATTTATCATAGGGAGCGGCTTCGCTTGCAGGCATTTTATTTTTCCGCCAACGGTCTGCCAGCCAACCATTCTTTGCTTCTACCGGGATTAACCGGACGGGAGTATCCGATGGCGAATATATTGGCAACCGGTATTGCACTGCCTTTTTCAGAAAGAGTGAAAGATAATCAATCAATTCATCGGAAATATCAAAATGTCCGTGTCCTGCATCTGCAAGGAATGAAAGAGGGGCATTCGGGTATTCACGACGATAATCGAAAGAGGTTATCAACCGGTCTTCCCACCATTCATCCTCTCCCATTACCATTAATGAGGGGATACCTTCTATTGTACGGGTTCCCCAATCCAAATTCGCACGCCCGTAACCTGTCAGATGAGTCCTGGGAGAATCACCGTGAATAGAGAGTACGGCCAATGTCCGTTCGGGATTCCACGCGGCAAAGTTCCACGGATAAGTAGCCATTGCCGAGTGTCCGACAGGGATGACCGGGGCAAATTCGAGTTCTGTATACCCGCTTGTTTCAGACAGGTTCTTCATCATTGTTTCAAAGATTTGCCGAGTACCTTGGGCCACGTCCCATCGTTGGTCTATTCCGGGAGTTATCCATATCTCCGCGATTCCCAGCTTACTCATGTTCTTCCGGAATTCGGGATGCTCGAAAATCGTTTCTTCGGTCATATTATGTTGCCCGATGATGACGGCACGGACTTGCTTGCAGTTTTCCGGTATCCATAGATAGGCGGAAGGGTGAGCGTTTGTCTCTTCCGAAATCAGCTCTTTTATTTCTACTGACCATTGCCAGGGGGCGGCTGCAATCCGGGCAACCTGCATGAACAGGGATAACAAAACAACAAGAAAATATTTATTCATAATGCTTCTTTTAATTGATTTAACTCCATATACTACGAATATGGAGAACAAAACACTCAAAAAATAACTATATATATATGAGAGATTAAATGCAAAGATAGGGCTATCCGTAAAAATGGTAGCAAAACCCGTAATCTATATAAAGACAGATTACTATTTACAGGCTAACTTTGCATAGAGGAAATAAAGATAATAAAAACATTAGAATACGCTTTTATTTTAATATAGCTTGATTATGGAAAAAGTAAAATTGAACAATGGCATTGAAATGCCTGTTTTGGGTTATGGTGTTTATCAGGTTACGCCTGAGGAGTGTGAACGTTGCGTATCAGATGCAATTAGTGTAGGCTATCGCTCTATTGATACGGCACAAGCCTATCACAATGAGGAAGGTGTGGGAAATGCAATCAGCAAAAGTGGTGTGCCGCGTGAGGAACTGTTCATCACTACAAAAGTATGGATTTCAAATGCCGGTTACGAAAAGGCCAAAGCTTCTATTGATGAATCGCTGCGCAAATTGAAGAGTGATTATATCGACTTGTTGCTCATTCATCAGCCATTCGGTGATTATTATGGAACTTACCGGGCTATGGAAGAAGCATACAAAGCCGGAAAACTTCGTGCAATCGGTGTCAGCAACTTCTATCCCGACCGCTTTGTAGACCTGGCAGAATTCTGCGAAATCACTCCTGCCGTCAATCAGGTGGAGACACACGTTTTCAACCAACAGATAAAGTTACAGGAAGTAATGAAGGAATATGGTACTAAAATTATGTCATGGGGCCCGTTTGCCGAAGGTAGAAACGACTTCTTTACAAACCCGACTCTCCAGGAAATCGGTAAAGAATATGGTAAGTCTGTGGCACAGGTGGCACTGCGTTATCTGATTCAACGTGATATTATCGTGATTCCCAAATCTACTCATAAAGAACGTATGATTGAGAATTTCAATGTTTTCGATTTTTCGTTAACACCGGATGATATGGCGGCTATCGCTGCGCTTGACACAGCTAAAACCCTCTTCTTCTCTCACTATGACCCGGCGATGGTGAAGTGGTTGATTAATTATGGTAAATAGTGGTAAGTAGCAATTCTCAACAGAGACCACTAATAGGAATTTAATTTAGACATAAGAACAAAAGAACATAAAGGCTCCGCTTGGAAAATTATTTCTGCGGGTCATTAAACTGCTACTGTTTCAGCTTTTGTTCTTATGTTCTTCTGTCTAAATAGAAAGTTATTAATCTGTCTGCTAAAAAAATATCATTTACTTGTCATTTTCACATACTCAATGGTCATCTAAATAATTGAGTCATTTTTTCAGCGGAGTGAAATGTAACGCGACTCCACCACTTGCTTTCAACTTCAAGACGAGCTTATCGCCTGCCTTTATCTTTTTATGGGTACTGCGCACTTTCGTGCGTGTATTCAATTTGTCATCATCTTCATACAGATGAAGCATATACTTTTTCCCCGATTCCAGAAAATCCGTAGTCAATGTAACAGTACGGGGTTCGGTGTTCGTCATTGCCCCTACAAACCAGTCATTTCCTGAGCGACGAGCCTGAACGATATATTCACCAATTTCTCCATCCAATGCACGGCTGTCATCCCATACACTCGGAATGGCTTTCCAAAATTCCAGTTCTTCTTCTCCTTTATAGAATTCCGGCCTGTCATACCAGTACATAAATTGCAAAGGACTGTAATACACTGCTGCCATCGCCAACTGATGTGCTTTCGTATTCTTCACCCGGTTATTGAAATAACATAGCGTATAATCTCCTGCGCCTGCAAGGAAACGGGTAAAAGGAAGAGTCGTATTGTGTGTCGCATCCGGCATTTCTTCATTTCCACGAATACCTTCCTGCGTCATCAGGTTGGGATAGGTACGACTGAAACCTGTCGGGCGATACTCATCATGAATATCTACCATCAGGCCGTATTCTCCACATTTACGGACTGCATCATGCAGCCAGGAGCTCCATCGCTGATTACCAATCTGCACAAACCCGAACTTGATACCTTTCAATCCCCATTTCTTATACAAAGGCAATAAAGTATCCAACTGCTGCACCAACGCACGCTGATTGACATACACCATAAGTCCGATTCCTTTCGATTCGGCATATTTACACAAAGCGGGTATATCGAGGTCTTTATCAGGAGAAACAGTAGTAGCGTCCGAACTCACCTTCATTTCCGGCCCGTACCAGCCTGCATCCATGTGCACATACTGGATGCCACGCTCTGCCGCGAAGTCAATGGCTGCTTTCACCCTATCCTGTTTCAGGTCACCCGAACGGAATACTTTTCCGGGTTTAATCCAGGAAGTATCAGCCAGTTTACAAGCCGGATTCAGATTCAAGACAATATCATTGTTATTAATCAAATCAACCGGACGTTCGCCGACCATGATGACACGCCACGGAGTGCTGTAAGGAGAAATAATATCGACACTGCTATACAGACTTGTCTCCAAAGTGGAAGGTTTCTCTACCGATAAACGGAACTTGCCACGGGCATAATCCACCATCTCCGCTTCCAATAAGGCTACTGATAATCCATCAGGCAGTTTCAAGGTCAACGGACGTTCACTCTCCTCTTTTCCCCATCCTTCCAACGGACGAAGTACGCAAGGGCCTTGTGCCCAACGCTCGTAATAAGCCATCGTTCCTTCTGGCATTGTGAAACTGGTCTGTTCGCCGACGATATGCAAGAAAAGCCCGTTTGTCGTTTCCGGGAAATGATAACGGAAAGCAACTCCTTCATTATAGGCACGAACGATAATGTTCATAAAGTAATTCTTACGCTTATCATAGCCGCCGTCCTGGTTGCCATTCCCTTCTCCCTTCTTGAATTTCAAAGTCATCTCATTGTAGCAATCACGTACTTCCGCACGTTCCCCATACACAGGCTTCCATATCTCATCCGTTTTTCGTTGTTCTGTCCCTGTCAACTTGAGATTTTCACACCAAAAATGACAAGTATCATTCGGAACCCCCAACGCCGACTCAAACAACTGATTTTCAATCAGAACACCCAATTTACTTTCTTCAATCACCGGACGGTTCTTATAAGTCAAGGTATAATACATTTGTGCATTATCCTCTCCTACCGCACGCTGATAAAAGGTAAAACGATAAGCCCCATCGGGAGAGGTCAGTTCCTGACGGGTTTCTGTCATCACATCCTGCGCTTTCAACAATGCCGGTATTACCAGCAACAAAAGCAAAAATCTTTTCTTCATTCTATTTACGTTCATGTTTATTCTTCTTTCCTATTATATACGAACGGAGAAGAAATTATACTCAAATGTTTATTGCCTGAAAAGCTTATTCCATCTGTTCCCTATAAACAGTCGGCGTCATCCCGGTCACCCGTTTAAAGATACGATTGAAATGCACAGGAGATTCAAATCCGCAGGTAGCACTGATTTGCGATATATTCATCATGCTACTATTCAATAATTTACAAGCATATCCGACACGCATATCAAGCACATACTCTTTGAATGTCTTTCCTGTGTTTTCTTTAAAGTATCGGCAGAAGGCGGTGGGATTCATCGCTGTGTAAGAAGCTATTTCATCCAAGCCGATAGACTCGGTATAATGTTTGTTCAGATAGGCAATCACTTTTTCCATCCTTTCATTACGCATGATGGAAGGGGACGGGGTATAATGGGAAGTAGTCAGATACTTCCTGTGATTGCTGGTAGCCATCATTTGCAGGAGTGAAAGCAGCAGGATGATTTGGTCGGCTCCTTTGGCAGAAGGTATCTGTTTTAATAACTTAATGATTTTTCCCGAACGGGTAACAGTGAATTTAATTCCCCTGCAAGCATCCTCCAACAGGTTCCTGATGGGAATAAACTGGGAATATTGAGAGATGGAATAATGCATGAAGTCTTTCTCGAACTGGATATTCACGCCTTTTACTTTCAGTTCGGATTTTTCTCCGTCATCAGATTCTTCCCCGCTATCCGGCGGACTCTGCATGCTATGAGGCAGTTCAGAACCGAAAAGAATCAAATTTCCTTCCGAATAAGGAATAATGCTGTCGCCTACGAGACAATCCCCCTCTCCTTTCTCCACATAGATAATTTCATACTCATTATGAAAATGCCACGGATACGTGAAACGTGGATATTCATAAAAGCGGGCACGGACGGGATTGGAAGTCGTAATCGTCAACTTCTCATTCATTATCTTCTTCATAAATCTTCTTTCTAAACCACTTTTGCAAAGATAAGTAAATATCTTGCAAATATACGCATCATAGCATGTGTAAAAACCCGCTATTTTTGCATCAATTCATAAAAACATTTGATAGAACCATGAACGAATTATTTAGTATTGCCGGTAAAGTCGCTGTTATTACCGGAGCAGGTGGTGTACTGGGTGGAAATATCGCCCAACACTTTGTACAGCAGGGAGCAAAAGTAGTAGCTATTGACATTCGTCAGGAGCAACTGGACAACCGTGTAGCTGAACTCAAACAATATGGTGACGATGTAATCGGTATCATCGGCAATGTCCTTGACATCTCTAGCTTGGAAAAAGTAGCCGAAGAAATCGTAGCCAAATGGGGACGGATTGATATTCTGCTGAATATTGCCGGTGGCAATATGCCGGGAGCCACTCTTGAACCGGAACAACATTTTTATGACATGGATATCTCCTGTTGGGAGAAAGTAACTAATCTGAATATGAACGGAACAGTATATCCGTCTATGATATTTGGCAAGGTAATGGCTAAGCAGGGTAAAGGATGTATCATTAATGTATCCTCAATGGCAGCATACAGTGCTATCACCCGTGTACCAGGATATTCGGCTGCCAAAACTGCCGTAGCCAATTTCACTCAATGGCTGGCAAGCGAAATGGCACTGAAATACGGTGATGGTATCCGTGTAAACGCTATCGCACCGGGCTTCTTTATCGGCGACCAAAACCGTCGTGTACTCATCAACCCTGATGGCTCATTGACAGACAGAAGCAAGAAAGTATTGGCTAAAACTCCGATGAAACGTTTCGGCGACATTAAAGAGTTGAATGGTGCGGTGCATTTCCTGTGTAGTGAAGCTGCCAGTTTCGTAACCGGAGCAATGCTGCCTATCGATGGTGGTTTCAGTGCATTCAGCGGAGTTTAAGTAATAAATAATAGCCTGTAATAAAGAGAAGAAAAAGACTATGATGGAAAAGACATGGAGATGGTTCGGCAAAAAGGACAAGATAACCCTGCCGATGCTCCGACAGATAGGGGTAGAAGGGATTGTCACTGCCCTGCATGATGTACCGAACGGTGAAATATGGACAATGGAAGCTATTAATGATTTGAAATCATACATCGAATCATACGGCTTGCGTTGGTCGGTAGTGGAAAGTCTTCCTGTATGCGAAGCAATCAAATACGCAGGAGCGGAACGTGAACAGTTGATTGAAAACTACAAAGTAAGCCTTGCCAATTTGGGTAAATGCGGCATAAGGACAGTGTGTTACAACTTCATGCCCGTTATCGACTGGATACGTACAGACTTGCAACACCCCTGGCCGGACGGAACCAGTTCACTTTATTACGACCGTATCCGTTTTGCTTATTTCGATATCCGAATCCTGGAACGTGAAGGAGCAGAAAAAGATTATACCGAAGAAGAACTTCAGAAAGTTGCCGAGTTGGATAAGGTAATCACAGATGCAGAGAAAGACGCACTGATTGATACCATCATTGTCAAGACTCAAGGTTTTGTCAACGGTAATATCAAAGAAGGGGATAAAAATCCGGTTGCCATCTTCAAGCGGTTACTTGCTCTGTACAAAGATATAGACCGGGATGCTTTGCGTGAAAATATGCGTTATTTCTTATCTGCAATCATGCCCGTATGCGAAGAATATGGAGTTAATATGTGCGTACATCCTGACGACCCGCCATTCCAAGTCCTGGGATTACCACGCATTGTCACCAATGAAAGTGATATTGAATGGTTCCTGAATGCCGTAGATAATCCACATAACGGACTGACTTTCTGTGCAGGTTCTTTGAGTGCAGGTGAACATAACGATACCCGTGAACTGGCAAAGAAATTTGCCAGACGCACACACTTTGTACATCTGCGTAGCACGGCTGCCATGCCGGGCGGAAACTTCATTGAAAGTTCCCATCTCACAGGACGGGGACATTTGATTGACCTTATCCGTATCTTTGAAAAGGAAAATCCGGGACTGCCCATGCGTGTAGACCATGGACGGATGATGCTTGGAGACGAAGATAAAGGATATAATCCGGGATATTCTTTCCACGGGCGTATGTTGGCTCTGGCACAAGTGGAAGGGATGATGGCTGTGGTGGATGATGAGAAAGGACGACAGATAAAACTATAAATAAAAAAGTCCGAGTATTCGTTATGCATTAAGGAAATCCTCGGCTATAAAAACAGAAAGCAGTCTTTTCAGAAAGGTGAAAGACTGCTTTCCTACTAACGGAATGCTCCATCATTCGCCGTTCCTGTTGTTTTGTGCAACTTCGACAGATGTCATAGGTACAAATTTCCTTTTATTCTTCTGCCAATATTTCTCGAGTTTATCAGCTTCTTCAGCAGTCAGATGGATGACTGCACCATGTTTGGGAGCACTATAATTAGTAGTTTTCATTACTCCTTCATTGAAACGTCCCAAGTTTTTAAAGTTCACAAAGTCCGATGTTTCAATAAAACCGAAATTGTGAGGGGTCACACTATATACATCATACATCAATACCCATTTATCTTCACCGATGCGCTTCCATACAGTAGGAGCCTCACAAGCTTTAGGCTCAAAATCATACCAGCGCGGGTCATACTCATAATCCCTATTCACACGATTCGAAACTGCTTGCTTGATTCCTGCCGTCCCATCGTGGGCGACATAGAACAAGTGATATTTATCCCCCACTTTCGTAATGTCTCCATCAATAGCAGAAACATCCTCATTAGGATATTCAAACAAAATCTGCGGCAAACTTTCAATGGTATCAAAGTCATCATTTACATATACATAATACAGTTTGTTCGCTTCATTTCTAAAACGCATCGTGTAATAAATCATCAGTTTTCCTTGCTTTTCATTATATGTTACTTCCGGAGCCCATGCACAACCTATTTCACTCAATCCTGCCGTTAACTTATTAAAACGGATATTCGCACGTTTCCAGTTAACCAAATCCCATGATTTCATCAACACGAGTCCACGGTTATTTCCCCAACCATACATTTTCCCATCACGTTCCCATTCAGTCTCCCGATAACCGTCACGTTTTGCAAATACGTGCAAGTCTGTCATTGCCAAATAAAAAGCGCCATCCGGTCCACGATAAATATGCGGATCACGAATACCTCTCTGACAAGCAATCGTATCTCCGGCAATAACCGGCTCTGCATCATTCAATGCCGTAAATGTATAACCGTCACGACTGATAGCCATATAAAGCCCATGCGTCTCGTCCTTGTGGAATACCATGAGATAAGCACTCATGTCTTTTTCCCGTGGAATGGCATTCTTATATCGGAACTGTTTAAATCCGGCAGCTCCCTTTCCGGCAGACAACAATCCTATACGCAAGGCATAGAAGCCATGATAATTATTGTGGTGCATTTGTGACACATCAACTTTTTCCGCAAGGGTAATCCACTCCTTACTATCTTTGCTCACCATTATACGCAGATTGTTACCCTGATTATGGATTTTAGCAATAAAACGTTTACCCAACTCATTAGGTAATTCCAGTTGCTTGTTTGTATTCTGATATACAATAAACTTCTTTCCGTCAGAAACAACACCCGCATATGCCTTTTCATTATAAAATAAGATAAGTCCGGCTGTATTCCCGTTGCCGGTATTTATCTCTACTTGGGTTTCATAATTCTTATCTTCGGCAGTTGTCAGAAGCAGGCGTCCGTTAGCAGGAGTACTTCCCTTAGCCTTTATCCAAAGGGTGCCATTATCTAAAGTCAAAGATTTCGGGGCATATTCTTTCCAGAAAGTCCATTGGAGTCCTAAACTTGCTTCGCTAAAGTCATCAGACAACTCTATTCCATGCTTGATTTGTTTATCCGACCTAATCGGAGTAGCAGTAGTTTTGGTACGGTACCAGCCATCCGTTGTCCATTCAATAGGTTCTATTAAAGTCTGACGTCCTAGGGTATGATAACCTTTCGCATAAGCATGATACACAATCCACCAATTTCCATTTATGTCATCTATTAGTGTACCATGCCCTTTCGACCACCAGTTATCACGTGAACTATAAGTATGTACAATAGGATTGTATGGAGAATTCTCCCACGGTCCGAGCGGACTTTTAGAACGGGCAGCAACAACCATGTGGCTTGTAGCAGGTCCGGCAGTCCCGCCTTGGGCGGAAGTCATATAATAATAACCATCTCTGTAATTTAACTTCGGAGATTCCAGGCACATACATTCTGTATTCCATTTTTGGGGATATTCCCAACCGGTATAAACCGCTTTTTTTCTCCGATAGTAGCCAATCCGTCATCGGTCAGACGAATCACTTCACCTTCATTGACATACAGATAACGATTACCGTTTTCGTCAGCAATATGTCCCGGATCAATCCCCCCAATCTTTAAATCAACAGGCTTGCTCCACGGCCCCTGAATATCATTTGCCCAAATCACCCAATTAGTTCCGGCAGCAGGATAATATATATAGAACTTACCCTTGTACTTTACCAGATCAGGAGCCATAGCCGAACCTTTCCAATCTGTCAGGGCGCGGCACATTGGTTCCCAGTTTACCAAATCACGGGAATGCCATATCAAAAAGCCGGGAGCATAATAGAACGGTGAATGAGTCATATAATAATCCTCCCCGTCGCGTATAATACTTGGGTCAGGATAATCTCCCGGAATAATAACTTTCGGATACTCTTGTGCGTAAAACGACCAGTTCATCAATGTAAACAAGAATAGCAAAATACACTTTTTCATCATGTTCAAATCTTATTCAATTAGCAATATTAATAGACCATTTTATGTATGTTTCTATATTTAAATACGAACAGAAACCTCTATACACCTATTGAATAATGTATCCGATTCGTAATCAAGAGACTCAATAATTCACTATACAGCAGAAATAGCCGACAGGCAGTAACAGGGCTATTAGAAATGAACGACAATTCCTTGAAAATAGAACGTATTTATATAGGTTCAGTTACACCTTTACGTTAAGTTAACTCTTCATTCTATTGCAACGAAACCCTATTTTTCAAGAATGTTTCCAATTGTCCTGCGTAATAAAAGGGTATATTATACAACGTATATTTTTTGCCATCAGGTAGTTTGATTACATCCGAGCATAAAATCCCATTCCACAGACGCAAAGCCACAGTCTCTTTCGAGTCATTCATAAACTGATGCAAAGAGCGTAATTTTGAATTATCCCCGGTCTTAACTTCTATCGGCAATAAATGAGAGTTAAACCTATAAACAAAATCAACCTCCGCTTACGAATTACGTGCATCCCGTACCCAAAACATTCTTTTCTCTCCAAAAGTTACAGTGGCTCCCAGTAATTCCTGCCCCACTACTTGTTCTGCAATATCACCGTTCCATAACTCATCTGCATCAGGGGTAAAAAGTAATTTATCCTGCATGCCAATCTCAAAAGAATAACTACCTGACGAAAGTTCCAATATCACCTTTCCATCCTTCATGTCGACATACTCCACTCCTTTGCTCTTCTTTAAAGATTTATTCCCTTCGGTTATCTTCTTTACTGAAACAGCCGGCAGATATAACCGGGCAGTCGTATTGGCAGGAACTGTGAATTGGTAGGCAACTACATCGTTTTCCTTTTTCCAACTGCTTTCAATACGCCCATACATCGAATTATAATATCCCTTTGCGTAAGTCATGCCACCAGTCGTATCTACTTCCGGCCTCAACACAAAATGCTTGAATCCGGGGGAGTTTTCATCCCGCTCTATTCCTAGAGAACGATTGTACATCCATGCACCGACCGCCCCAAAAGAATAATGGTTGAATGAGTTCATGCGGTTATTTCCTCCGAATCCATCTTCGTGGGTATAGGAGTTCAATCTTTCCCATATCGTGGTAGCTCCCTGCTCTACCGAATACAGCCAGGAAGGATAACTGGTTTGCTGTAACAGCCTGTATGCCATATCACTGTAGCCATTGTCCGACAATGCTTTGCTAATCCAAGCAGTTCCGATGAAACCAGTCATGAGTGAATAAGAAGAAATTGTTTCGATCAAATTATGAATGAACTGCGGCTTGTTATCTTCCTCAACAATACCAAAGACCAATGGAAGTACATAGGATGTTTGTGTATCCACCAATGTCCCTTGCTTTTCAGGAATAAAAGCGGAAAAGACAGTTTTGCAAGTACCAGGTTGTATATAGGTTTTGTTGAAGAAAGCTTTTCTAACAGCATGAAGTTTCTGAAACCATTCAGCGTCAGCGGTTTTGCCCAAGACAGTTGCAATCTTATTCATCAGTTCCAAATCATAGAGGAAGTAAGCTTCCCATAAGAGTGACTTATCATTCTTTGAGTCCTCAAGCCCCAACCAGTCACCTAAATCTCCCCATGCCCTGTATTGGACAAGCAAATTCGTCTTCGGGTCGATTGTTTCATTAAGGATGTAGGAAATATACCGTTTCATTGAGTCGTAATGCTCATTCAACAGTGTTTTGTCTCCATATTGTTGGTAACATTCCCAAGGTACCGTGATTCCGGCGCTTCCCCACAGAACTCCGCCAAATCCACCACCCAAAGGGGCGATATCAGGAAAACGTCCGTCCTTGCGCTGCACATCTCGCATAGATCGAAGATATCTTCTCAGAAATTGCGGGACATCTGCCAAATAGGTAGCAGTTCGGGAAAAGACGGAAATATCCCCTGTCCAACCCAAACGTTCATTCCTCTGCGGACAATCCGTAGGGACAGACATGAAATTGGCATACGAAGACCATGTAATATTCTCCCAAAGTTTGTTTACTTTCGCATTGGATGTCTCATAATGAGAAGAAAGCTCATGAATGGAACTAAGTACTATACCTTTCACCGCATCCACAGGCAATGCCTTTTCAATACCGGTAATTTCTACAAAGCGATAACCGTGATAGGTAAACCGGGGAAGGATTGTTTCTTCACCACCTTTCGTTATATAAATATCCTGTGCCATAGCTGCACGGATATTCTCAAGCATTATCATGCCGATATTACTTTCATACTCCGGAAGATTGGGATATTTCACTTCCGCAAAACGCAAATTTATCTTCGTTCCGGGCTTCATTCCGGACAGGTTGATTTTTGGCACACCTGCCATATTCTGTCCCATATCATAAACAAATACACCCGGACGGACTTCTTCCACAGACAGAGCAGTCAATTCTTTTATAGCCTTCACCGTCTGACCAAACTGCCCGACAAGTTCAAAATCAGAGTAATCATCCACTTTCGGTTTATTCGGATTTCCTTCCGTACTAATATGACCGTCCAAAGTAACTTCACAGGCCGGATGCCAACCGGATGCATTATAGGCGGGGGTACTCCATCCCTCTATTTCCACCTCTCTCGAAGCATCGTATACTTCCCCTTGAAAGAAGCTGCCATAAAGCACAGGCCCTCTGTTGAAACATTGCCAGGTGGATGGGTCGGAAACAATCACTTTTTCTTGTCCGTCCGCATAAGTGATAACTAATTTTGCCAGGATAGACTGGCAGTCACCGAAGAAATTCCAGTTATCCCCTGTAAAAGTCGCTCCACCACTCCACCAACCTTCGGACAATATAGCGCCGAGAGCGTTCTTTCCAGAATGAATATGCTCTGTGACATCAAACGTCTGATACAAATGAGTCTTATTATATTGGGTAAGTCCGGGATTAAAGTAATCATCCCCTATCCGTCTGCCATTCAGATAAATTTCATAGATGCCACGTGATGTTACATATAAACGCGCCTTAGTTATTTTCGCATCTGAAGCGGCAAAGACCGTCCTGAGCATAGGAGCCGAATGACCTTTTGGCGTAAATGTTTTAAGAGTACCGGAAGCACCACCTTCTATCCGGTAATCTTCAACCTGCACTGCCGCTATCACATTCGAGGGACTTCTGAAATTCGCAATTTCTACCTTTGAAAAGGAAGCGGATTGACCGGCAGAGACAGAATAACCTATATCTCCGACCACCGGAAAAGCGATAAAATCACCACCCTGCCCTAACGGATTCAAGTTGACCGAGCCTATTTCCTTGTCGATATTATCTATATAAAAACGTGTAAAACCTAATTCTGAAGTAAGGCTTATATGATGACGTTCGTATTTGTTGTCCTCATTGATGATTGTCAGAGGAACAGCGAAACTTTTATAAGGAACCTCTTTTTTATCATTCGGGTGATATCCAGTCCTATATACATTCAGTACGGCTTCCTTACCGGAAAGCAAAGGAGCAATATCCAACTCTATCTTTATATACGATTCGTCTTTATTATTCTCCAAGTGATAAAGATTCCTATTTTGCCCCATCAGACGCTCGTCATTGGCTCCATAGATGAATCCGGCACGGGTACTTCTTGAAATCTTGTCCAACTGCAATGAAAAGTTCAACTTGAAAACGGGAAGATAATGGGAGTATAACATCCTGTCATCCTCTCCCCCTCCAATCCATTTGGCGTCGCTCCATCCCTGATAAGTACGGTCGGTACTCATCAGTCCGGTTTCGAACCAGGAAGAAGCGGAAGTTTCCTCATTTTTGTTGTTCCATACGCGAACTGTCCATAAATAGCGTGTAGTTGCTTTCAAGGGAAGTCCGGCATATTCGATATTCAATGATTTATCGTCGGCAATCTTTCGGGAATCCCATACTTGTGTACCAGCTTCATCAGTCACTATTATCTGGCGGGCTGTTTGTGTCAATCCCCTTTCATCTGTAAGCGCTTCCATCTGCCAACTGAAACGGGGTTTCTCCACATCAATCCCTAGCGGGGTTGTCGCATATTCCACTTGCAGTTTTTTCAGTCGGAAAGTAGTATCGGCTACACCCGGCAGGTTGTTTATCAGTATAAGTAATAAAAGGCAAATGTATTTCTTCATTGTTTCAACAATACGTTTGTAATCATATAATCTATCTTGTACAGTAATAAACTAATCGTAGTTTTTCTAAAACTTAATTGCTAACATGCAATGATTTAATACCCGTAACACATAACTTTATTCGTCTGACAGTTGTCGAACTTTCGTCTGACAATTGTTATTCTTTCGTCTGACAACTGTCAGACGAAAAAGAAACGGTTGTCAGACGAATAAAATCATGTATCATTAGCCATAAATCTATTAAACACTAAAAATAAATCTGCACAAACTCGAAATTAGTTCATAAGCATGAGAAACAAAATATTACTTGATACTCACTTTATCTACAAACCCTTTCATATTGACGTTCAAATCTTCCAGTGAAGTCACCCGTTTACCGTTCAAGACTATATTCTCGAACAGGATATTCCCGATTCTGCGGTTCTTATCATACCCTTCTATCAGCGAAGGATTGACATACTTGGCTGTACAAGAGATGTTGCGGAACACGATATTCTTTATACCCCGGCCCGGCCCTGTGTTATACTTCTGATTATACATCACACGGAGATGGAACAACTGTCCTTCCTGAATATTTTCCACACGAATGTCTTCAAAAGTAATATTTCGCGCAAGGTTATGGTCACCTACGTTGATAGCCATACATCCCTGATAATCACGGTCGTCCTCATCATGTTCCAGTATATCAATGTTCTTGAACAATATGTCTTCCAGAACTTCATCCCCGGTTTTCGTATTGCCATGCGTACCTATGTTGATAGGATGTGCGATGTCCGCCCAAAGGGTGGAATTCAGTACACGGATATTACGGCAATCCCCGTAATAATTCCAACGGTGGGTATAGAGAGCTATGCAATCATCCGAATTGCGCAGAAAGACATCATCAATCGTCACATCCGAGCAAGACATAAAATCCAGTCCGTCACTCCATCCCTGATAGCTGAATGATTTCAGGTTTCGGATGGTGATGCCGGTAGATTGCCCGCCGGAAACGGTGTAGTGGCGCGAGTTGACAACGGTAATCCCGTCAATCAGCACATTCTTGGAATAGGCTACGGATATTCCCTGCTGCGGTTCGAGCAACATGCCATGCCCCAAGATTTTCACATTCTCCACACTGTCACAATTAAGGCAGCCTTTCAATACTGCTCCACCTTCCAGATAAACTGTCGTATTGGAAGGAATACGGAAGCACTTTCCTGCCACATCGGTAGGTTCATGGATGCCGGACTCGAAGTACATCACATTCGGGTCATTCTTGTCGGGCACATTCTTAATAATCGGATTGGCAAATACGTGCAGATTATTCAAACGGTCGCCGTTGAATTCGACAGAGAGTTTTTGCGGTTTATCCAGTGTAAACAAAAGAAAGTTCCCGTCTATCTCCGGTTGAATGCCTTTGGAAAGGGGACGCACTACGGCAGAACGGATGTCTCCGTTATTCTTTTGCACCAGCACTTCCACTTTACCGGAGAAATCAAACTGTACCATGGTCGCATCGGACTTGGTATCCATATCCACCTTTACGTTATATTCGAAAAGGTCAACCCAATCTTTTTCACCTGCCTGCCGTACTTTTACTGTGTAATCATCGTTGTGACGGGCATAGTAAATGCCCATCGGTACGGGATAGGTGATGATTTCCGCTCGTAAAGTTCCTGTAACTATAGCGAGCAGACATATTATTGCAAATTTCAAATATTTCATCTTCAAAAAAACTAAGACCATTAAAATATCCGGTATCCTTCGCTTCAAGTTCTCAAGAAACAGAAAAAACATGAAACGAAGATACCGGTAAAAGAATATTATTTATTTTTATCTCGCATACATTAAAGTTCCAAAGCCAAGAGCATCGAAGCCACCGCTAGTTTCACCATAATTGCCGCCGCCACCTTCGGGAAATGCCCTTTCAAGACCTATAAGCGAATATTTCACTTTTGTGTCCAATACGTTCTTCACTTTAGCGTAGTGGTAATAAGGAAGTGCCCATATAGGTCTTAAATTTCCTCGTCCGGTTGTTCCCAGTTCCGGCTGTTCTACCGGAGATATGCCACCCCAAGGGTTCTGTTGATTCCATGTATACAATGTATAAGGCACTCCGTCATTCGTGTAGTTGAAACATGCCGCATATTCACATGCTTTCAAGAACATGTTATCCTTATATGCGAAGAAGTCATCCCCCTGATTATACGCAAGCTGACAAATAGTTCCAAGCAATCCGACGCACATCAATGTATGTCCCTGGTCACGACCGCTCTCCTGCAACTGTGCAAAGTTGGCATAAGCTCCGTCATATACATGATAGATAGCTAATGTGATACGACCATTCGTTTCTCCGATCTGGAAATGCTCAATAGCTTCATTATAAATATCACGACGGTCTGTCAAAATACCGATTGCCATTGTAGAAGCAAGGTTACACAATCCCCAGTTTGCCCAATAGTGTAAAGGATTCGTTCCGTGATGCCGAACTAGAAAATCCTTATTAGCCGGATAAAAGACGGAAAGCATCCATTGTTGATAAGCGGCAAAATCTTTAGGAGCCCATCCTGCATAGTCTCTTAACAGTTCGCCTGCTATGGCAAATTCATGCCCGTAGATTCCGGCACCTAAAGAGACATTGGAGTCTCCTCCCAAGCCAACACAAGTTTGTGCCCACTTATTCAGTATTTCCACAGCTTTCTTCGCATATTGGCCGTTCTCTTCTATTTTCCAACGAAGTGCCAGTTGGTAAGCAGCGGCGGCTCCGCGAGCCGCATTCATATAATTTTCTCCACTGCCACCACCTCTGACTATAATTTCGGTAGGATAAGTCTGAAAACTTAACTGAGCGTATTTGCTATTCTTCAATAACTCATATCCTTCCACCCAAGGAGATTCCCCGGCTTTCAATTTTTCACGGATACGTTCAAAGTCTTCTTCCGTATGCAGGCCACCTACGTGCTCCATCGCTATTGATACGTCTTTCAATTCCACCTCCATCATACTGGTTTCCGGAAGAGGTATTTTATATAAATCGGTTTCTGCTCCCACTTCCGGGAAATTGAATCCGTCGCCACATGATGTCATTGATACGAATGCCAATGCCGAAACTAAGTAATATAACTTTTTCATAATGTCTTTCTTTTTAATTTAAGATAATCATTCTCCAAGCCAAACGGTGCTGATTGCGGAAATTTTCACACCTGCCTGACCATCCACCATAGTAAGGAATCCCATCGTTACTTCCGTTGTTTCGGACAATTCAAACTCAACTTCTACTTCTTGAACGGGAGTGCCCAAACTAATTCTATATTTTGAAAGTAATGTCTCTGCCAGCACAATGTGATCAGGATCATCATACACCCAAATTTTACCAGTTTCCGGAGTATTCACTTCTCTTGCATAATCAGGGAATGTATTATTACCCTTAGTAACTAAGAAATTAATTGTAAAACGTCCATTATTAAAGAAAACTTCCGCAACATCCAACACAATCTTATATTTTCCTTTAGGAAGTGTCTTTACCTGATACAGTTTTCCATTGTTTTTCTTATTTTCATCCCAACCTGACTGACACTGCAAATATGTAGTTCCATTATTCAAAACCATTCCCTTATTTGCAAAAAGCTCATTACAAGACCACCCCAAAGGAGCAGACAATCCCCTCCATGTTGTCCCTTCTACCGGTATAAACGGCTGCTTGTAATTCTGTAATACAAATTCTGTAACCTCCATACCTGTAGTTAAAAGAGTCAACTCATCTTCACTGGTAATAGGTATAGAAATCGTTTCGTATTTCAAGACTACCGCACCACCCGTAAATCCATCCGGTATAGTTGCCTTAAATTCTGTATTATTGATAAATACCGGTTCCACTTCTATGCCGCCAATCGTAACTACAGCATCAGATGTGAGTCCCCGTCCGGTAACTGTAATCTCATCACCTACTTGAACCAATTTGTCATTCATCACATTGTCGGAAGTTACAGAAATGATATAAGGAGTCTCTTTCACTGTGAACTTACCAGTATAGAAGGTTACCTCCGACATTGATACTGTCAAATCAACCTCACCATATATCCCCTCTCCCGGAGCGGGCACTCTTACGGCCAATTCCGTATTTGAACAGGAAACAATAGTAGCTTCGCCATCACCAAACATCACTTTCACATTTTCCGCTTTTTCCGGGAAGTTTTCTCCGGTAATGGTTATTTCCGCACCGATATATTCCTCACTACTGGAAACAGCGGTTATTTTCGGAGAAGGAAGCACGTTGAATACATAAACTGCCTCTATCAATTCATAAGCTGTTTCTACCATTACGCCATTATCGCCGGTTGTTGCTTCTTCCGGAACAATTATCACAATCTCCGTATCTGTATAACTGACTACTTCGGCTTCAATATCTCCGAAATATACTTTCAGAGGTTTCTCGTCAGTACCTACAAAGCCTTCACCCTGTAATGTAATCTTCGCGCCACGATAGCCGCTTTCGGCAGATACACCGGTAAACGAAGCATGTTGCAGCACTGTAAACTTGCCGGATTCACCACTTAAAGGAGTGTTGACATGTTGTTTCGAGATAGTCAGGTCGACAGGCCCGGTCGTTGCTTTGGCCGGAACTTTCACCACAATCTTCGTATTCTCACAAGAGACAACCTGAGCTGCTCCCGATGTTCCGGTAAATATTAATTTCACTGCCGAAAGGGTAGAACCCAAGTTATTACCGGTTATCGTAATCTCGTCATCAGGAAATCCCTGTATGGGAGAGATTGCCGTTACAGACGGCTTGCCGAGTACCTCGTAAGTAAGTTCCGATACATACGTGCTACCCAACAGGTTTAATATGATTTTTCCGGTTGTCGCTCCTTCCGGTACTTTCACTACCAACCGCTCTTCCGAGCACGAAACAATCTCCGTCTGATTCTCACCAATGAAAACTTTCATCAGCTCCGGAGAAACTCCGAACTGTTCTCCGTTAATCGTCAGTTCTTCACCGACATATCCTGCTACCGGAGATATGCTGGACACACTGACCGCGCGTCCCTCATACTTCAGGTCTACTATCTCTTCTCCACCTTTATCACATGATGCCCATATAAACAAGGACAACAATAAGAATAAGCTATAATATATCTTTTTCATACATCTTCTTTTTAATCTTGGTTATCATTAGCCTTCTCTCTATTGATTCTGATGGCCGAGAGTTTTACTGTTCCCTGATTATTCAACTGAGTTACAAATCCCATAGTCAGTTGTTTCGTTTCATCCAGATGAACGGTTATTTCTTTTGTATGCGGGTCCATAGTGCCCGTAATGCCATAAGATGCTATCACTTTATCTACATTCTCGCCGGTGAGTTGATCTCCATTAGCTACTAAATCAGGAAGAGTCTCTTCACCTTCTGCTATCACAAAGTGCACGCCAAAACGTCCTGAGTTTTTCAATATCTGAACAAACTCCAACTCAAAGACATAGTCTCCCTTCGGCAGAGTAGCAACCTGGTATATCTTCGCATTTTCTTTCTTATTATTGCCCCAACATTCCATTACGAACAGGCCACCGGGATTTTCCTCTGTAAACTGTAAAGTCGTTGCGCCGTCAAAACCGCCGGATGTATGCCAACCGGTAGCGATCGCCCAAGTTCCCACAGCACCACTTGGACTGAATGGAGCTACACTGTTCTGCAAGAAAATAGATGTCACGTCTCCCGTTGCCTGCGGATCCATTAATCCCGTACTGGTGAGTGTTATGTTATTGGCATTTGCTTCCGGACGAATGGTAACAGTGACCAGTCCTGACGTATACGCAGGAGTTTTGACAACAATCTGCTCGTCTACCAAAGACTCTATCGGAGCTACCGTTCCATTAAACTTCACTTCAACCAGACTCTTGTCAGTACCGAAGTTAGCTCCCTTTATAGTTACCAGGTCACCTTCGACAGCCATATTCGAGCCATATTCCGTATTGTGAGAAATAACCTCCTCTACGATAGGAGTGGGATACACTTTGAATGTTCCCACGGTAATAGGCTCATTGTTCCATGTCTGCAAAGTCACGTCACCCGCTACCGCCCCTTCCGGGACTTCCACCACTACGCAGTTGTCATTGCAAGACAAAATATTACTTACCGCCACTCCTCCAAAAGCTACTTTCAGAGCTTCTTTCCGGTCGCCGAAGCTAGTTCCTACAAACGTGACCTTCTCTGCCGCATATCCCAGCGTCGGATACATCTCCGATATTTCTGCCGTAGGATATACATATGTTTTAAATTTAGCGTCCTGCTCGCATCCGGCAAACAGCACCGGAAAAGAAATCAGAGCCAACAGCCCGAACGCATTTTTTATTGATGAGTATTTCATATCGTTCATATATATAGATTAGTAAGTTATTTAGTAACCCGGATTCTGTTTCAGATTATGATTCAAGTTAATCTGATGTTGCGGAATAGGATACAAGTAATGCCGTGAGGAAAGTGAACTGTCCGCTTTCTTGGAGAGAAGTACGCACGATAATTCACCATGTCCCGTCTCCACTTTCAACTCACCGTTCACATAGGCACTGGAGTTGTAAGTAGAAAGATTGTTACCGTTGGCATCTTTGAAAGTAGTGGCATAGCCCACTCCGCCCAATACTCTACCACAACGGGGTTGGTTCAGTTCTCGTTCCAGTATGCCCCAACGTTTTAAATCGTCGTAACGGAAACCTTCCATATAAAGTTCCACCGCCCGCTCGCGACGGATTTCATCCATCATCACTTCTTCGTGCGATTTCGTAGAGTTGGTCAGTGTGATAATCTGAGCTACCAAAGCATTCGTAAGCGATGCTACATTGGCACGTCTGCGCAGGTTATTGATGGAAGCGTCCAGTTGGGTGTCCTCTATCTTATTATAGCGTGTCATCACCGCTTCCGCATAGTTCAGATAGACCTCTGCCAGACGAAGTATCGAATAGTTGGCTGATTCTTCACGCTCCTGGGCAGGCTTGTAGGTAATGAATTTCATGTTTCCATAACCCGATGTTCCATTTAAGGTCATATTATCCGCACTTTTTCCCACATAGGCTTCCATACGATAGTCACGATTCTTATACTCGGATGTCGGAGTATGATAACCTTCAAATTGCGTATTACCTTCACAAACCGGAAGCCCGTTTTTACAAAGGAACATATCCATTAACTTTCTGCTTGGATAAACATACGCCATATTCAGATTTAGCTGGAACTTACCGGGAGCTGCGTCACGGTCGAATACGGAATAAATGATAAATTCCTTATTCGTATCTCTTCCATAACCGCCGGGGTTACTCTCAGCATCTTCAATGCAGAAAAGATAACGGCTGCTCATGTTATTCATTCTCGTATCACTGTTGTAATTCCACAATGAGTAAGCCTGGTCTTTCATCACTTCTTCGGACAAAGCGATACATTCCTCAAGAAATGCGTTCACCTGGTCGGATGCCGGCCCTGCCGAGCCTTCAAAATCCGCTTTTGTACCCACATTCTTGCGCCATGTGGCTTCGTAAAGCAACACGCGTGCCTTGAAAGCTTTTGCGGCCTGCTTGCTGATATGGCCTTTATCAGAAGAACTGATATTCTGCTCGATCGGCAGTTTATCTATGGCGCTCTGAAGATCGGAAAGTATCAAGTCTATTACTTCATAACGGCTGTTACGGGGATAATATAGTTCGGGAGACTCCGTATCGAGAGATTTAGTCACAATAGGTACTCCACCGAAGTATTGCAACAGATAGAAATAATTGTAGGCACGGAAGAAATACGCTTCGCCGATATATTGTGCAAGTGCCGACTGGTCACCTGCGTATGCCGCCGCTTTCTCCAAGAGCATATTATCCGCACGGATATTGCCGTAAAGGCTTGTCCAACGGCTGTCATCATATCCTACGCTGATTGTTCCATGACCGATATTCCACTGGTTGGACGGGTTCGTAATAAGGTCGGACTGAATATCCATATGGTCGAGAATGCCCGAACGCCATCCAAGTAATTGGGAATATAGGCCATTGGCATATTCACGGAAGTGCTCCGGCGTTTTAAAATAAACCGCATCTGTCTTTGAATCCAGCGGATCCAAATTCAGGAATGAGTCCTGGCAGGCATTGAGTCCCAGTAAACAGCTACATGCCAATATATAAATTATCTTCTTCATACTATTTTCTTTTTATCGATTTGTTCATATTATAAGGTAACATTCAATCCGAACGACCAGGTACGGGCAAACGGATATCCGCCGGTATTGGAAGCAGCTCCCATTTCAGGGTCGAAACCGTCGCGAATACTGGTCGCTTCCCACAAGTCATTGCCGGAGAAGTACAAGCGTACTTTTTCAAGTTTTACCTTACGTGTCCATATCTGTGGCAATGTGTAGCCGACAATCAGCGTTTTCAGACGAATATAGCGGCTATTCTGAAGCATATAATCATTGTTCTCATAGTTCCATTGAGCCAACGTGGAGTTGGTGGTCAGACGGGGATATTCGGCATTCGGATTTTCTTTTGTCCATGTTTTGCCGAGATAGGTCGGATTCTGGTTGGTAGTGCGCATACGGAACGGATAAGCCATATAGTCCTTACGCAAAATATACTGTTTTCCTACTCCCTGGAACATGGCACTGACATCAACCCCTTTCCATGAAAGCCCCAAATTCAACCCGAATACAAAGTGCGGGGCAGCATCACCTACATACTGCAAGTCACTGTCGGCGCTTCCGTCAGCAGTAATCTTATAGTCTCCATTCAGGTCGATGCGTTTCACATCTCCCGGACGCAGTTGCCTGTCACTGTTCTTTCCGACATTCAGCAAATCACCCTTGCCGCCATACAGTGCATAGTAGCGGTCTACTTCTTCCTGGTCTTTAAAGAAACCATCAGTGCGGTAAAGGAAGAAAGCTCCCAAAGGATACCCGTTTACATTGTTCGTTCCTGCCGTATAAGTATCGGCTCCCTCTACATTTTTCAGCAAACTCTTATTGTTGCCGATGTTGAAGTTAGCATAGTAAGAGAAATCTTTCATCTGGTCACGCCAGCCTACGGTAACTTCCCATCCTTTTACGTTGAGACGTCCGCTGTTGGTCTTGGGAGCTGTTCCGCCCAATACTCCGGGATAGGTGACATTAGAAAGCATTCCGATATTATCCTTGATAAAATAGTCGAAAGATGCAGTCAGACGGTTATTCAGGAAGTTCACGTCGATACCTATATTTTTCTGTTCCACACGTTCCCATGTCGTATCGTAGCTAATCAGTCCGCCATTGGCAAAGCCGGAAGATACTTGTTGGGACACATTCGTACCGAAAGCCGTATTCCCCTGAGTAATCAAGGATAAATACGCAAAGTCGCCCAACCCACCATTATTACCGGAGTTACCATAACTTAAACGAACTTTACCGAAACTGACAACCGGAGTGATGAAGTCCATAAAATCTTCGGCAGTGAACACCCAGCCCAAAGAACCGGAGAAGAAGTTACGGAACTTATATCCCGGAGCAAATCTGGAATCACCATCCCGACGTCCCAAAATTTCCGCCAGATATTTTTCAGCATAATTGTAATTCAATCTCATAAGATAAGAATAAGTACCGGTCTGTGTCTTTCCACCGCTACTGTTTTTCTTTCCACTCGCCAGTTCGAGGTCGTACACGCCCGAATCCTCCATCGTTTCACGGGCGGCGGAAAGTTTCTTCAGTGTCCATTTCTCAGCATTGATACCTAAAGTAGCCGATACATTATGCACGTCGGCAAAAGTACGGTTATATTTCAACAAGCCGGAGTAGTATTGATAAAGCTGATTGTTGGCTTCCATCAAATATGCCGGATTATTCGTATCTTTCAGAGGAAACACGCCACCCGAATTATCCATAGTCTGCTGGGTGGCTACAATGGTACGAACAGGATTTCCGAACCAGTCGTACACTTGTACCGGAATGACATAACGGTCGCGACGATATTCTTCATTTTGGAAAGAGGCCATACCTTCGAAACTGATACCTTTCCAAATATCAACCGTGGCTTTCAAATCCACACGGGCAGTCAGGTTTGTCCTGTCGTCACGTCCGCCATCCGAGATGGCAGCTACCGGCTGACGCTCCCCTCTGGTTCCGAAAATGGAATACCATTGCCCATAAGGATTCTTCGCGGGAAAGAATGGCGGGTCATAAGCATACATATGGGCATCAATCCCCGTAGAAGGAGTGCTTGTATCTGTCTTAATCATACTGGCAGAAGTTTCCAGTTTAAACCAGTCGGTCAGCTTTACTCCGTAGTTCAGACGTAAGTTGATCTGTGTCTGTCCGTCATACGCTACGGCGAGGTTAGCTTGATTATCCGCATATGCCAAGGATATGCGGTAGTCGGACTTCTCCGTCGAGCCGGATACGCTCAGGTTATGCTGATAGGAATAGCGACGGGCGAACAGTTCTTCCAGACGGTTGGCCTGACCTATGAAAAGATCACCCCATCCCGCATCGACAGTATGATAGATCCCCTCATATCCGGTCTGCATTTTCCGCAAAGTCTCTTCTCCCCAGTTCCACCAATCTTTAGTTTCCATCTCTTTGTTAGCTTCTATCCACATAGTGGCATATTCCTGCATGGACGGGGAATAGGACATTATACCGTTGGTAGTGAAACGCATGTTGAAGTTATAATCTACCGTGGCTTTTCCCTTACCCTTCTTCGTCGTTACAAGGATAACGCCGTTGGCAGCCTTCGCTCCATAGATAGATGCCGCACCGTCTTTCAGGACACTGATGTTCTCGACATCATCCATATTCAAGTTCTGGAAAGAGACAGCATTCAACGCAGGCACTCCGTCGATAACAATCAGCGGACTACCTCCGTTGATGGATGTCGCACCACGAATCTGGAAGTTCAGTCCTTCATTACCCGGACGGGTAGATGAACGGGTAACGACCAATCCCGGAGTAGCTCCTTGCAAGGCAGCCCCCACATTAGTGATAGCACGGCTCTGCAACGTCTTGCTGCTCACCGATTCTACCGCACCCGTCAGCGTTGCCTTTTTCTGTGTGCCGTAACCTACGACTACCACTTCTTCCAACGCATTATTATCTTCTTTCAGCCTGATTATGAAATCAGAACGGTCATTAAGATTGACAACCTGATCCACGTATCCAATATAGCTGACCTTTATCTGTTTTGCATCCGCAGGAACATTCAGCGTGAACCGACCGTCAATATCGGTAATTACCCCTGCATTGCTTCCTACGACCACCACATTACAACCAATCAGCGGTTCACCATTCGCGTCCGTAACAAGTCCTTTGATAGTACGCCCTGCCTGGGCTACCATCAAACTCTCTTCTACAGAATCATTTGCATAGAGCAATACACCGGGCGAACCACCCAGCAGCATGGCGAAAGCCAATGCGACTCCTTTTGAACATAAGAATTTGGATTTAATTTCCATAATACTATTAAATTGTTAAAGTTAATATGTGTTTTTCCGAATCTGGTATCTAACCGACTTTGGAGAATTCATTCTGCAAATAAGTGCGTACTGTTTTGCGTGCCAGCAGTAATTGGCATTCTACCGTACGGGGAGACAAAGACAGTTTTCCCGCAATGGCAGGACAAGAGAGTTCATTATTGAAACTCAACTCGTAAATCCGGCGACGTTTGGCGGGAAGCGTTTCTACCACCTTATCATGTAGTTTCTTCAGTTCACGATAGTGGACGGCATCTTCCGTCGTGTTCCGGGCGGAATCTTCCACCTTATTATATATATAGGCGATGAAATCTTCCTGCTTGTAATAACGACGTATCTTGTCCGTTACGATATTGCGGGCGATGGTGAAGAGCAAAGACCAGACAGTGTCTTTATTCACGAATGCCCTATGCTCCCATAAGCGGACAAAGACATCCTGCGCCAGATCTTCCGCTTCGTGCGGATGGCAAATGCGGATAGCGATATAATTTTTGATATACTCCCTATATTTAAGGTAGCATTCGGAGAAGAAGTCGTCAAATGTAGTCTGCTGTTTTTCCATGGCATTAAATTTATCCGTTTAACGATGATACAAAAGTAGGGATAAGTTTTAAAAGCAAATACCACATAAGTAACAGATAACAAAACTATCGTAACAAGCGTGTTATTTTGCAAAAATCTCCCATTTCATCGGGATAATTCCAACCGTCAGGGCAATAAAAAAGGGGATGCCGTTACAATTGACGGTTCCCCTGTTCTTAAATTTTCATGGATGACAGCCTTTCATCCGGAAGGATGTATTATTTGCTTTCCTGAGCTGCCTGGAAATCCGGTATGCGCTTTACGTTCGCACCTTTCATCACACCTCTTTTGATAGCTTCGTTCGTATCGGTGATTTCTTTCTTTACGCGTTTATAGTACTCTTTTGTAAGTCCTTTCCCTATTGCATCCGATTCCGTCGCCGCCCAGAAGTATTGATAATCCATCAACATCAAATCCGGCGCTACTACTTTAAAGAAAACACTATCTCCTGCAAACTTTTCGCGTAAGTCGCCCAAATAGATTGTATCTGCCGGATTTACGTTCTCATTATTTGCATTATTTTTTGAACTGCTACCCCCGCAAGAGGATAACAACAAACCTCCTACCAATGAAATTAAAACTAATACTTTCATATCAACATATATTATAAAATAAAACTTTTTCAGCCCCAATACAATCAAGATTTTACAATTATCTTGCTAATACAACGCAAATGTAACAATTAAACTATAAATGCAAGCACAATGTCATCCTTTTCTTCCCGATTCCTCTGCATATTGCTTGGGTAGCATCCCAAACATTTCTCTAAAACACTTCGAGAAGTAGCTAGGAGAACTGAATCCTACCCGATTCGCTATTTCGACAATCGGCAATTGGCTTCCCTGCAATAATTGTGCCGCGCGTTTCAAACGGATACTGCGGATAAAGTCGGTCGGCGTGTGTCCGGTGATGGATTGCAGCTTGCGGTAAAGGCTCATACGCACCATGCCCAAATCACCACTCAACTCTTCTACGCCATATTCCGGATTGTCCATGTTCTTTTCTATGTATTCCAAACACTTCTGTATGAGTTGCTCATCCACTGAAGTGATGGTGATAGCACTTGGATTTACTTCTATGTTCTTGCGGAATTCCTGCTTTCTCTTTTCCTGTTGTTCTATCAGTTTTTCAATGCGCACCATGAGCATATCAAAGTTAAAGGGCTTCGACATATAAGAGTCCGCTCCTACTTCATAGCTGTTAATCTTGATGTCATCGGCGGTACGGGCTGTCAATAATATCACAGGTATATGGGATGTCTGCACGTTCGTCTTGATTCGGCGGCAAAGTTCGATACCGTCTACTTTTGGCATCATGATGTCACTGATAATCAAGTTCGGGTTTT
This sequence comes from Bacteroides congonensis, assembly GCF_900130125.1. GTDB lineage: Bacteria > Bacteroidota > Bacteroidia > Bacteroidales > Bacteroidaceae > Bacteroides > Bacteroides congonensis. Next base: position 1,445,573 of record NZ_FQXY01000011.1, on the reverse strand, counting down.
CCTCTATCGCTTTCCGCTCTCCTTCCTCGCCGTCTGCCGCTTCAATGATTTGATAAAAATCTTCCAACTGTTCTTTCAGGAAAGTACGGAACTCTTGATTGTCTTCTACCAACAGCAGTTTCTTCAGATTATCATCGACTGTGGATGCAGTAGTTTCTTTCTCTTTTGTATCCGGTGGTGTTTCCGTTCCGATAACTTCTTCCGGCAATTCGTCCGATTCCGGTTTCAAATCCATAGGCAGCCAAATGGTAAATACCGATCCGCAATCTATCCGGCTGTCTACTTTAATATGCCCACCGTGTATATTTACGTATTCCCTTACCAAATGAAGTCCGATACCACTGCCTATTTTTTCATCCCCTTCATTTCCTACTTGATAAAAACGGTCAAATATATACGGAAGGTCTGATTCGGATATTCCGATTCCGGTGTCGGATACGGATATTCTTACGTAATTCCTTCCTTCTATCTCTTCCGTTGAGAGCAGTAAGTTTACTGTACCGCCTTCCGGGGTGTATTTGAAAGCATTAGACAGGAGATTGTTTACTATCTTATGCACCTTATCACGGTCGAAGAACATATAGAGTGCCCTATGTTCCGACTGGTTAGCGAAATTCAGATGCTTTTCCACTGCCATCGGCATGAAGTTGTTGTAGGCAGAAACTATAAATTCTTCCATATCGCCGTTCATCAGGTGTAGCCTCTCCCCTTTCATTTCCAGTTTGCGGAAATCGAGTAGTTGATTCACCAGTGACAACAGGTTTTGGGCATTCTTATAGATAGTATTCAGTTGTTTCTTCATTGCATCGTCTGTCAATCGACGTATCATCATATCCAATGGAGTGATAATCAATGTCAACGGAGTACGAAGTTCATGGCTTATATTGGTGAAGAAGCGGAATTTCATCTGATCCAGTTCTTCTTTCTGCTTCAGCGCTTCTTCTTCTTGCATACGGATCGTCTTTTGCCGGTTGCGACGGTTGATGGTATAGATTAGTCCGAAGATTAAGAGAAGACCGAAAAATGCATAGAGGATGCGGGCAGCCAATGTATCCCAAAACGGAGGATGAATCATTATTTTGAATGCTGACTCCGGCCCCCATATCCGGTCGTTTCCGGCAGCAGATACACGGAAGATGTATTCGCCCGAAGGGAGATTGTTATAAACAACGCGTCCTTGCCCGTTCTCGAAAAGAGTTTCCGTCCATTCCTTATCAAATCCTTCGAGTTGGTAACGGAAAGAGGTTTGGGAGGGATTGGGGAAGTTCAGACCTGAGAATTCGAGCGTTATGTAATTTTCATCATATTTTAATTGTACTTCGTCCGAATAGCTCAATGCTTTGTCAAATAAGACACGGCCGTTATATATTTCGCCTGAAACAACCGGAACATTAAACAAGCGGAATGAGGTGAACAAAGGACGGTTGAGACATTGATTATCTATCATATTCTCCGGTGAGAAAGCGATAAAGCCGTTCATCAGTCCGAAAAAGAGTTGGTTGTCCCGGGTAGCCAATGAAGGGAAACTGAATAAATCATCTTGCCGGATTTCCGCTTCGGAAAGATAACTGATTACATGAAAAACATATCTTTCCGGTTTTCTGTCAACCTTAACTTTATAGATAGAAGTAACAGTAGAAATCCATATATCGTGGTTCTTATCTTCCACTACATTCAATATGGCACTAGATAAACCTTCCTCTTTTCCTAAAGTATAGCTACGTCCGTCACGGGTTAATATGCTCAACCCATACTGTGTGGCAAACCACAAAGTCCCTTCGTAATCCTTAAATATCTGGTTATACTTTATACTGCCCCGGTTGAAGATAGAATTGGCTTGTCCGTCCTGTTCGGGTATCCAAATTGTTTTCTTGTCAGGATCATAAATATATAACCCGTTGTCACTCCCGACAATCAACCGCGACTGATTATCCACCGCCAATGCATTGGCTACTTTATACTTTTTCAGTTCGGGGAATTGCTCCGACAATAGACTGATTTCTCCATTCTCCGTATTGAATAACCCGACGCCTCCGTATATACTTACCCATAACCGCCCGGACTGGTCTTCCGCCATTGTACGTATATTGGTAAAGTCCAGTTCGTTCTGATAATCCGTGTTAGGATAAGCGTATGCATGTACTTTCCCGTTCTCTATGCAATATAATCCATCGTGATATGTACCTACCCAGATTCTTTTTTTGCTGTCTTCATAAAGCAAGCGACAATTCTTCTGATTGAATTCTTTATAAAGTATATCCATACGTTGAATTCCCGGTTCATAACGATAAAGTCCCTGAGTAGTACCCATAAGTATTTCCTCTTTCGAAGTTTCAAGCATACATCTGACTTCTTCCCCATTCCAGGAACCGTCAACTACCTTTTTATTACAAAGCAGCAACTTGTTCATGCTGGGATGATAATAACAAATGCCCTGATTGAACAGTCCTATCCAGACCGAATTATTCTCCTGGTCACAATAAATACTTTGAATACCATTTTGAAGAGACTTACCCGATAACAGAGGAATATTCAGTGTAGAGGTCACTGAGAAATTGTGCATGTCGATTACATAGAAACCATCCATCACAGTTCCGACCCATGCATTTCCTCCCTTGTCTACATCCATAGAAGTAAACCAGGAATAATGCCCCAATTTAATGCCGGAGATTTGGTTCCACTTTTTATTATATACATCGTAATAGCCTATCCCTCTATCCCACATTATCCAGAAATCGCCATTAGCAAGTATTTTCAATATCGCCCGGTCGTCCGGTTTCAGTTGTCCTTCCAAAAAATCGACTTGCTTGACAAATCTTTTCTTCTCCAGGTCATAACAACGGATAACTCCTTTCTGATGAACCATCCAGCTATAATTTCCTTTACTCTCCACACCCAGCAATCCGCCGTAATATTCTGTAAATTCATCGTTCCTGCAAATCAAATCCAATGTACCCGTCCTGCTATCATACATATAGACAGAAGAATCGGGCGTCAGAAACCAGCAATGCTTTTCCGAATCTATGAAAACATCTGAAATCTTTTCTTTCAATCCGAACCGGGACAATAAAGAATCGACATTATAGATATATTGCTCTGTGGTTAAATCAAAGACACGAAGCCCTCCGCGTTCTTTCATCCATAAACGTTTCTCCGCATCCATATACTGTTCGGGAATGATATGATTATAGGAAATCGGATATTCTCCCCGGAGATTGAAAGGGAAGTTGGAATAGTTAGCACCGTCATACAAGCTAAGCAACACCGTACTCCGAATACCAATACGCCCGTCGGGCAAGGGAAAAACACCTTTGACGTAGTTATCCGGCAGCCCGTCGGTAACCCCTATGTGGCGGAAGACATATGAAGTCTCCTGCGAATACATACGACCCGAAAACAAAACTCCCAATAAGACTGCCAACAAGTATATCCGTGTCTTCATAATCATCTTTTTTAATTTGTCCCTATTATAGATACGAACCAAAAATCAAATCCCCGTATTCTACCTCACAATTATTTTTCGGAGAGCAAGTTCCCGTCCTGCCTTATCAATCCTTAAACGTATGACACAAGCCCCGGCTGAAAGGGATAGCCTGCCTATTTCTGCTTCTCTCCATCCTTTGGAAGCAGGCAATCGGTTTGTCCCGGTATCCGTCCCCTGGTCAGAAGCAATCGACAACAAAGATTTCCCTTCCGACCGGTAAACAGCATATATCGTATAATCTCCGCTCAATGGAACCTCTACCGTATAATTCATCCATTCCCCGTCTTCACAGTGCGTAACAACATATTCATTACTCACTTTTTCCAACTCCACTGCTCCGTCGGGACGATATTCATTCCCGCGTTCTGTTCCGATATTATGATAAGTATGCCCTTCCGGATTCTCGGACAGACAGTAATAATCATAATCAGCAGCCTGGATAGTACCGGGCAAAGCATGTATGCCCGAAACGCGTTCTCCTGAACCGAAAGTGACCGGTTCACCCGCCATCCAAGGGGTTAATCGTTTTGCCAGTGTCCCCCATCCTGTCCATTCATAAAACCAGTTCGGAGCTACTCCCCAGTTTTCACAGCCGTGATGTTCTATCATATAATCCCGATAACGTTCCAACCACGTATATTTTTCCACAGGCAGTCCCGCACGTACAGCATAATGCGCTAAAGCCATTTCCCTGGCTCCGCCACTTCCTGCAGCATCTCCCCGCCCGTGGGGAGAAACGTTCACAGATTCCCAACGCCCACTACGGCTTTTTATCCGAAGGTATTTTCCGTTTTCAAAAGTTACTTCGTCCACATTCTTGGTAAATCCCACCGGTTCCCAAGATGTTTGCTGGTCTTCATAAGCCTGTACGCTCGATAAGTTATACCGATAGTTCCATTCCAGACCAAGTAAAATACGATTGTTGAGACAGCTATACAGGGAGTCTCCCTGGTTCCATGCCATTTCTGCAATAGCTACGTAATTGTGCACTCCTGCAAGCACATGTCCCTGGTCGCGGCTGGATTCCTGGATTTGTCCGTTGGGATAGATATAGTGTTGCAATTGTTCATCATATCCATAATCGGGAATATCCGTTTTCCTTCCCAGCAATTTATAATCTATCATGTAAGGGGAAGTCCGGACAGGATCTTCACTACTGATTGCCGGGCCGGAAGGATAAGGCAAGTCATCCTGACGATGTTCCATTCCCAGCAAATAACGGTAAGCACGATCATACATCACTTCATTATCCAGATAAATACCCATCGCCATCATGCCGCGCGCGGCAAATAATCCCTGATTGCCGAAACGTGCGGCATCGAAATTATATATATTCCAATAGAAAGTAACTCCATTTTTAGAATCATCCCAATAGTTTGCATATTTGGCAAATAAATCTTCCGTATGACTATACCCCGGATAAACCAGCATATCTTTAAAACATTGCTGCTCTTTCGCATCCCATCCCGGATAATCCCTCATCAATTCCGCCGCATCTATCAACAGGTAAATCTTACCATTGTCTAAAGCTCCTGTACCACGGCTGCTTGTGTTTGTATAGTGAGAATTGGCGTTCAGATACTCTACTGCCTTGCGTGCATACGCTTCGTCACCGGTAAGATGCCAAAGCAAGGCCAAATCATGTGCCCGTCGTCCATCCACTCCGATTGTAGCATTAAAACGCCCTTCTTTGATTTGCTCTCCCCGGTCGATGACCGGTGCCGCCAGTGAGGAATAAGGTGATTCTTTTAGCTTCAGAAAAGTGGAATAATAAGGTTCCTGTTTAGCTGCAACCATAACTTTCATTCTATCCAGGTCGCCTTTCGTGTAAGTGATGCCGGGGTGCACAAAGTTTCGCTGCGCTTGTACTGCATGATGAATATTTCCAAGCCATATAAGCAGAATAATCCATATAATCTTGTTAGTCATAGTATGATTCGATTTCTATTTATCCCAAATGATAAGCAAAGATAACATTTAGCAGATAAAAAAGGAGAATAAAATAGTTTGTTTTTCACTATTGTATTCTCCTTTCTCATCATTCAACAAGAAGAGTTATTTCCGAACCCATCAAGCCTGCGGAAGTAGCTGTTAGTTTTATTTGTCCTTGTTGCTTATCAGATTGTACCAACACTTGACAACGTCCATTAAAAGCTTTCCGTTGTTCAGCCTTATCCGGTTCATGACTACTGGGATTACCATTTCCTACTCCAATAATCCTTCCCGGCCCATCAATTGAAAATTTGACTAAATTATCTGCTATCGGTACTGTACGTCCTTTCCTGTCCTTGATGGCAACATTCACTACCGCTACATCACATCCGTCTGCTTTCAATACATACGTATTGCTTTGCATTTGTAATTTAGCAGCTACCGTCGTAGTCTCTATCTTTTTTTTCGTGACCACTTTTCCGGCTTTATATCCTCTGACTTCCAAAGTTCCAGGATAATAGACAACATCCCACTCCATTTTATGGTAAGGAATGACTTTCTTCCGTCCCACACTCTTTCTATTGATAAACAATTCTATCTCTTCGCAATTACTATAAGTTCCTACTTTTATAGACTGCCCGGTCTTTGCTTCCCAGTTCCAATGCGGGAACGCATGTACAAGCGGTTCGTCACACCAGGCTGCCTTATAGGCATAATATCCATCTTTCGGAAAACCGCATAAATCCATGATGCCAAAGTGAGAAGTCACACAAGGCCATTGATAAGGTGTAGGTTCTCCACGATAATCAAATCCTGTCCAGGCAAACATACCGCTAAGATAAGGATACTTGACTATATGTTCCCAATCAGTACCCGGCAACATTCCCCATCCGACTCCTTTCCCGAAATTTGAAACATATCCTTTTTGTTTGTTATCCTCATACTCTCCGCGTGTGGAAACGAAACTGGTCGATTCAGTAACCAGCATTCTCCGTTCAGGAAACCGCTCATGATCCTTTACATATTGCATCCCCCGCTGTCCGTAATTGTAGCCTACCACGTCCAACACATCACTATATCCACCCTCATTCCAACCATGGTTCATGCCTGCCGTTACAGGACGCATCGGATCTATCTTTCGGATTACATCTACCATTGTCTTAAGAATACGGGCTCCCATAATGGTACCCTCCAGCGATTCCTCATTTTCCGCACACCACATAAACACAGAAGGATGATTACGATCTCTATAAATCAATGTGGTCAAATCCTTTATACCATCCTCCGTGCTCGAAAGCAAACGATTTTCATCCAGGACAAGCATCCCCAGGCGATCACAAATAGCCAATAACTCAGGGGACGGCGGATTATGAGCCGAACGATAGGCATTGCATCCCATCTCTTTCAGCAGTTTTATCCGATACTCATTCAGTTTATCCGGAACAGCTACTCCCACTCCGGCAAAGTCCTGATGATTGGCTGTTCCTTTGATGGGATAATGCTTGCCATTCAGAAAAAATCCATTTTTGGTAAATTCAACTGTCCTGACTCCAAAAGTTGTTTCATAGTGATCTACAACAATTCCATTCTCCTTGATTTCCGTCTGCAATTTATAAAGAGCCGGAGTTTCCGGCGACCATAGCAAAGGCCGGAGAATCGTACCATTCTGTACCAACTGAACCTGACTTAATGAAGCTATTTCTATATCTGAAGATTGGGTTTCCAAGAGTTTACCTTCTCCATCTACGATCTTAGAAACAAGCGTTACATACTTAGAACTATTATCACTGTTCCGAATACAAGTTTCAATATTTACTACCGCCTCTTTCTCCGAGACTTCTCGAGTCGTAACATATGTACCAAACCGGGCAACATGCAGTTTATTCGTCTTCGTTAACCATACATGCCTATAAATGCCACAGCCTTCATACCACCAACCTTCATAATCAGTAGCATCCACTTTTACTAATATGACATTCTTTCCTTCATCGCCATAACGTAAAACATCTGTCAAATCATAGAAAGAAGGAATATAACCACTGGAATGATTTCCCATCAGATGCCCATTCACCCAAACCGTACTATTCCGAAAGATTCCATCAAATTCAATCGTTATCTCTTTTCCCTTGTCAGTCTCCGGTATTTCAAATTCTTTCCGGTAAAAGCCAATACCCACAGGTAAATATCCGTTAGAAGCAGGTGAACTGCCTAATGTGTTATCATGTACAAATGGCTCTTCAACAAGCCAGTCATGCGGTAAATTCACACTTTTCCAATCACTCGGTTTATACTCTACCACTTTGTTCCTGTCAGAATAAGCAATAATGACCTCTTCTCCGGTAACCACCTTTATATTAGCGTCAGTTATGCCTCCTTGCCTTCCGGCTTTTACGGCGCGTTTGATAGCGATGTCTCCTTTGTGAAAATTCCAGTGGAAGTCAAAGTTTTCCCTGACTCGTTGGGAATAAACATATTCTCCTGAAAAACATAAAATAAATAAAACAAGAAGTATTTTAAACCAATTCGTCGTCTTCATACAATTAACCCTGCATTTTAGTTACAATTTATTTTCCACTTTCCAAACTGAACGTATAATTTCCCTCTTTCTTCAACTTGCGGGTACTCTTCCCATCCGGCATCACCAAATTTACAATGCATCCTTCGGGTATACTGATTTCACTTTCTCCTTCCGCTTTTAACCGGAGTACAATAGTTCCTTCTTTTACAGGAATACGGGCATTCACCCATTGAAGCGTTAATAGCTCGGGACGAATCGTATATTCATTACTCCTTTCATCGGACGGCATAAATCCTAATATACCATGCAATACACCAACCACAGGCGGGACTCCATTCGCTCCGTGGCAAAGGCTTAATCCGAACGGACGGCTATAAAACTGAAGTTGTTTTTCATACGATGCTTCCGGTGAGAAATTCTCTGGAAACCGGGTATGTCCCTGTCTCATCCAATCTCCAAAAACCCTGTCTATCAAACCCCACATTTCCTTTATCCGCCCGGCTTTTGCATAAGCCATCAACTCATAGCCTTTTTCATAACTAATATCCTGGTAATAATAAGGAATATCCGGCAATACCTTCTCAAACAAATTATCATAATCTTCTTTGGGGAATATATCAGCTAAAATAGCCCAATACTGTGCATGAAGAGAAATTCGTTTGTCTTGTTCCCCTTTCCTCTCCGTACCATTAATGAATGCCTTTTTCTCTTTGTCCCAAAATTTTTCAACTATATTTCTTTTAAGGTTCTCCGCTTTCTTCCTATATTTCTTTGCTGATGCCCTGTCCTGCCATAAATCGCAGAAATCAGCCACTATACGATAATTATAATAGAGCATGATTTGCGCATAAGAAGCCATCCCTTTTCCGTCCGGCCCATTTTTTGTCGCCCATCCGGGAATAAATCCGGTAGGGCTCACCTGTCCATGCAAAAATCCATTCTCATCGACCACCGAATCGTAGAAATTTATCAATTCCATGATTCTATCCTTGTATTGCAGAGAAGTCTCCATATCCCCGTATCTCAAATAATTTTGTTTGAGGCCGATAAGTGCGTGCAAAGGATAATCCGTAATCCCCAAATCGGATTTCTGAGGATGCGACGGCAGGAGCGAAATAGAAATGCCATTCTTTGAAACTTGTTGGTCGCCAAATAAATAATCTCCGGCAAGCGTACTGACAATAGCATCCATAGACCAAGGCAAGAAATCACGTTTCACACCATCCAGGTAAAAACGATGCATACTGGTATGAAGAGTAGCTCCCGCCATTCTGAAAAGATTATTCACATATTCATTGTCCGACTCAAACTGCATCTGATATTCCACAGGCCACAATGAAGCATTGAAACAAACATCCGATATTTCAGCTCCTTCGCTACATTCCAGCGAAACATATCTGAACGCCCGTTCCGGCACATGTATAATGGTTCTTTCCCCGGTCAGTTCAAAAGGAGCGATTCCCCTTTGTTCAAAGAGACGCTCATTCTTATTCAGGGCTTCTTCCGGTGTTTCGCCCACACGAACAATTACATTGCCCTTGCCTTTTGCTTGAAAAGCAAGTGTCCCTATCTCCAGATGAAAAAAATCAATTAAAGCCAATCCGTTCTTACCGATATTCACTGCTGCCTTCCCCATCGGAAATGAATTACGGAGCGGCAGGATTTGCGCCGGTTTTATCCGTGCAGTAATCTCCGGCGTATTATCGGGAAGTATCCCCGGTTTATTATATTCCGGGGCACTCTCCGGCAATGTCCAATATTTCTTATCCATACTGACTTGCCACTTATCCGGGCTCTCCAGTTCAGTAGTCCCTTTCAGCAGAATACACGGAAGTGATTGCCGGGTACTGACTTCAAACATCAAACGATTCTTTCCCGGCTTCAGGATTATTTCATTATCAGGCGTAGATTGTTTTTCTTCATTTACATAAAGTATTATCTTCTCCGGTCCTGCCCACTCTAGTCGAACGTCAGTTTCCAGATTGACTTCTTTCTTAAAATAAGCCTGATTCTTCTTCGCAAAGAATTTTCCGGGATAGCCGACATTCACGCAACGAACTTTTGACAGTTCCCTGCATTGCTGCTGAAAAAAGGCAGCCAATTGTCCCGGATACCACATATAGGTACTTGTCCAGACTTCTTGTTCAGGCATCGGTTGAATGACAACATCCAGATCCAGTAAAGGGTCAAACACCATAGCCTGATATGTCCTGTTTTCCGTACCGGTTGCCATATTCTTTTGGGCATGCCCGTATTGAACGGACATGCAAAGTAGTGAAAATATAAAAGCTAAATTCTTCATCTTGAATACATCAAAGTGCCACAACCCAAGTAATCATATCCGCCACTGGTTTCGCCATACTGACCACCTCCCCCTTCAGGGAAGCAATAATCCATTCCCATTTTAGTGTACTTATATTTATCGGAAGCTACGCCTTTCAGTTTTGCATAATGATTGTAAACTAATGCCCAAATAGGACGTTCCATAGCACTACGGTCGGCAATCGTAGGATATTCTTCATAAGCAATTCCCCAATTACTTAAATATTCCCTTGTATAAGGGATATTCGGTACATCCATATTGGCGATATGATATTTTGCCGTATATTCACATGCCTTCAAAAGCATATTATCTTTATAACCAAAGAAGTCATCGCCCTGGTTCCAAGTCATTTGGCAAATTGCTCCCAATAACCCCTGACACATATACGTATGTCCTGCGTCACGGTTACTTTCCTGCCACTGGGCCAAATTAGCATCTTCTCCGTCAAACACATGATAAATCGCCTTGTTTATATTTCCATTCGTTTCACCGGCTTGCAAATGCTTGATGCCATAATTATAAATATCACGCCGGTCTGCCAAAATACCGACAGCGATAATAGAAGCGACATTACACAAGCCCCAGTTCGCCCAATAATGTCCGGCAGGAGTTCCGTTGTGACGCTCCAGAAAATCCTTATTGGCGGGAATGAAAACCTTAACCATCCAGTCCTGATAGTTCTTAAAATCATCCCCACTCCATCCTTCATAATCTCTCAACAGTTCTCCGGCAAGAGCAAACTCATATCCGTAAATACCTGAGGCAAGATAACTATTTGTATCACCGGTTATTCCCGTACATTTATATGCCCAACTGTTCAACACATACACCGCACGGTCTGCATAGCGGGTATCACCCGATATTTTCCAACGTAGCCCCAACTGATAAGCGGCAGCCGCGCCTCTCGCCGCATTCATGAAATTACTACCTCCACCGTCATTCCTGATAATTGTCTCTACCGGAGCCGGATTATAAGTTAGCTGCGCATACCCGTTTGTTTCCAATAACTCATATCCCGACTTCCAAGGTTCGGAATTCAAATTTTCCCTGATACGTTCAAAGTCCTCTTCCGTATGCAAACCTCCGCAATGAATCATCGGTTCCGATTCATCTTTCAGGGGAATCAGCAACTCTCCCGTATCGGGCAGGGGAATCTTGTCCAAGTCGGTTTCCGCGTTTATTGAAGGCATATCGATGCCATCACCACATGCCGCCAGACACGCCCAAACGGCAATAAGGAAATATTTCTTTTTCATATTCTTCTATTTAAGTACGTCATACATCATTATTCTGCCCATTTAACCTCTATGGACGAGAGTTTCACCCAACCCTGACCAGTCATCTGCGTAACGAAACCTATCGTCACTTCCGTTTCTTCTGTCAGTGTCGCCTCCATTTCGCAGGAAACAGAAGTCAGTCCGTCATACTCTTTCCAGGTTTCTACTATCGAACAAGAGCCCAATACATTACTTTCATCCGAAAGTTTCCATGTGCCATCATTTTGCTTCGATAAATCCGGAATAGTGGCCTTTCCTTTTGCCATGACAAATGAAGCTCCAAAATTACCACTATTACTGCCACACTCCACTATCGACAATTTAAACTTATATGTTCCTGCCGGAAGTGACACTATTTGATACATCTTAGCATTCTCCTTCACCGGACATGCCCAGCCGGACTGCAAAAGTATCAAACCATTCACGACATCTTTTGACCACTCCAATGCCGGCCCTGTAAATTTATCGTTAAAAATCCAGCCATCAGGAGTACTGCCGTTTGTCGGGGTAAATGGCTGAGTGCTATTTTGCAATACCTGTGCCGTTATATCACCTTCTGCCGAAGGTTTCAGAATATGGACCATTCCGGCTTCTATATCCGGTATTCCTTCTATTTTAACAAATACTTCACCACCTTCAAATCCATCCGGCACTTTCACCGCGATTGAAGTTGCCGTAACGGATTCCGGCACGACCTCCGTGCCGTTAAAGTCAACTTTCACTTTACCTTCCCCACTGAACGGTTCAAATCCTTCTCCGGTGAAGATGATAATCGCTCCAATGGTAGTCAACTTATTTCCGGATGTAATGCTCGGAGTGGGAAGTATGGTATATTTCTCCTTATATATTTCTCTTCCGAAGAGATTCACAGTAATATCCGTTGCCCCAACAGATAATCTATTGGGTATCTTCACAACCATAGTACCCGAGCCCGACTCATCCATCTCATAGAATTCCGACAGGATTTCAGCTTTCAGTTCCCCAAATGCCACTTCCAAATGTTCGGGCGTAACAGGCATGCCGCTACAAGCAAACATTAATTCTCCATTCAAATATCCTTCCGTATTCGCCGGAATCAAGATGGGATTGTCCAGCACAGTGAACGTATAGCCGCTATCTACCATCTTCTTTACGACTTTCAGTAATATTTTGCCAGTCACAGCTTCTTCAGGTATCTGCACTACCAACTTTTCATCTGTGCAAGTGATGAGTTCGCACTGAAAATCACCGATATATACCTTTAATAATTCTTTAGACCCACCAAAATCAGTTCCGGTTATTGTAAATTGCCCGCCAATATATCCTTCCGCCGGACTAACGCCAGTTACAGCGAAAGAACTATCCTGCTGTTGCAAATACACATTCTCCGTGCCCCCTTCATCACAAGCAGTGAGCCATGTCAGAGACAACAAAATCAATAGATAATATAATCTGTTCATAATCTTCGTTCTATTTTTTAACAATCTTAATGCCCGAAACTTTCACATAGTTGTAGTTAGCCAACATGGTAGCGAATCCGATAGTTACAGGATAAGTACCATCTACCACCATTGTCGTTGAATAAGTACCAGACACTACCGTGTTTTGAGAACCCTTGCTCAAATCTATTTCACACAAAACGTTCGTAGTATCTTCAAAACTCCATCCTCCTATCAGTCCCGGGAAAGTATCGTTGCCCTTCACTATCGCAAATTTCGTACCGTATCTTCCACCATAGGTAGTAGTAGCCGCTACGTCCACCGTTATTTCATATTCACCTTGTGGCAATACGGTCAACTGATAAAGAGCTCCGTTCCATTTATTATTCGCTCCTACCATCGCTAACACTCCGCTCGGTTCATCATCCGTAAATTGAAGGGAATTGCCGTTAAAGTTGGTGTTCGTCAGCCAGCCGGCAGCCATTCCCCACTCTGCGTCGCCTGCGTCGGAACGTTGGAAAGGTTGTTTGTAGTTTTTCAAGAACAATCTTGTCACATCTCCTGACGTACTTGGGTCGATTAACGATGTTCCCTCCACTTTATAGCCGTTCACATTCACTACCACGACACCCGAACCATAATTTTCGGGAACCTCGACTGTGATTTCAGAATCTCTGATAGAAAGAATCTCGGCAAGTTTGCCATTGATAGTTACCGTCACGCCCTCTTCACTCATGCCGAAAGCGCTTCCGACAATCCTTACTTCATCTCCTCCCACTGCAAAAGCTTCCCCATTCGCATTGTTCGACAGAATGGAAGTGATGACAGGAGTAGGAATCACCGTAAATTGTCCGACACTCTCCAACGTGTGTGTCCACACTTGCAAGGACACATCTCCGGTCCGCGCTTCGGAAGGAACTTCTACAATGATACAGTTATTCTTACATGAAATAATATTCGCGGCTTCCACTCCGCCAAAAAAGACTTTCACGGGTTCTTTCCTGTCTCCGAAATTAGTCCCCATGATAGCAACATGGTCTGCTTCATATCCGCTCTCTGGATATATTTCATCCACGACGGGTACGGGATATACATAGTTCTGATATTTGCCTTCTCCCTCACAACTGAACAGTAGTGCGGAAAGCCCCAAGGCAATGTATATATATAATGATTGGTACAACAAGTATCTCATAATCCAATGTTATTAACGGTTAATGTTCAAAGGTACTAATTAATATCCGGGGTTCTGTTTCAAGTTCGGATTCATATTAATCTGTTGTTGCGGAACAGGCCATAAATAATGGGTCTTGGAAAAGTTTAGGTTCTCCTGGCTTTCTATAACAACACACTTACTCAGCCCGACTCCGGTGAGAACAGATGTTTCTCCATAGGGATATTTGTATATAGAATACAGGCTTGTGGGATTTCCATTCTTATCCTTGAAAGTAGTAGGATATAATGCGTCCCCCACTACCATGCCGCAATGCGCAACATTCAATTCCCGTTCAGCAATACCCCAACGTTTCAAATCGTCAAAACGGTAACCCTCCATATACAGTTCTACAGTCCGTTCCCTACGAATTTCCGTCAGCATATCCAATTCATGCTCAGTGATAAACTGATTTGTCAGATTAGCGACTCCGGCACGCCCTCTCAATATATTAATAGAACGATTGAGTTGTACATCTGTCACTTCACCGTTTCTCTCATACAACGCTTCCGCATACGTCAGAAAAACTTCCGCCAGCCGGAGCACCGGATAATTGGAAGATTCTTCCTTATCTTTGGCCGTATGCGCATGATAGAACTTGGCATTTGAATAACCTGAACGCCCGTCCGTCAATGTCTTATTATCGTCCGGCTCACCAATATAGGATTTCAACCTGTAATCGCGATTCTTAAATTCGGCACTCGGCGTGGCATATCCTTTGAATTTAGAAGATAAAGCGACAGGCAGCCCGTCCGTACAAAGAAACATATCTACCAGTTTACGGCTTGCGTCCATTTTTGATACGGTCTGGTTTATATTCGTAGCGCCCGGTCTGAGGCTTTTGTCATATACGCCATAAATAATAAACTCATTATTGGAACTTTTGCCCAGCCCTGCCGGATTACTGTCGGCATCTTCCAGACAGAAGAGATAACGGCTGCTCATATTCTTCATTGCACTGACACTGTTATAATTCCATATAGAATACTTTCCGTTTGCCATCACGTCGTCACACAAGGAGATTGCCTCATCCAAAAAATCGTTGACTTGTTCAGAAGCCGGACCTGCAGAGCCTTCATAATCCGTAGACGTCCCATTATATTTACGCCAGGTAGCTTCATAAAGCAAAACACGCGCCTTGAACGCTTTTGCCCCATAATAACTGATACGCCCTTTTTCCGTAACCGGAATACTTTGTTCAACGGGAAGACCATCGATTGCCCGGTTCAAATCAGACAGAATTAAGTCAACTACTTCGTAACGGCTATTACGCGGTCCCGTTAGTTCCGGAGAATCGACATCCATCACAGTAGTCACCACGGGCACTCCGCCAAAGAATTTCAATAAATAGAAATAGGTATAAGCTCTGAAGAAATAAGCTTCCGAAATATATCGCCCGATTTCCTCGCGCTTTCCGGGATAATCATTTGCCTTCTCCAAAAGGATATTGACCGTACGTATATTCTCATAGCACTTATCCCATCGTTCGTCGGAGTAAGGAATCTGGACAGTACCACGCGCCAAATCCTGTGAATACTGCATATAGGTTGACAAATCCGATGAAACGTCCATATAATTATATATGCTTCCATAACGTGAGCCCCACCCCTGGAGTTGTCCGTAAAAGCTAAGAGCATACTCGTTGAAATCGCTGGCACGTTTGAAATATACCGCATCCGTCCGTGTATCCAGTGGCTCTAAATCAAGGAATGTATTTTGACAGGATGACATTCCCAGCAACATGACTAAAGCCATTGTATATACTATCTTAATTTTCATAATCTTTCTTATTTTAAGAGTCGTTGAATTAATTAAAAGCTCACATTCACACCAAATGACCAGGTTCTACTGAACGGATAGCCTGAATTTTGAGACATTTCCCCCATTTCCGGGTCAAAACCGTCTTTAATGCTGGTTGCTTCCCATAAATCGTTACCGGAGAAATAAACACGGACTTTCTCCAACCTGGCTTTACGGCTCCATTGTTGTGGCAGCGTATAGCCGACAACCAGTGATTTCAAACGGATATAACGATTGTTCTGAAGCATGAAGTCATTATTTAAATAATTCCATTTGGCATGTTCCGAGTTAGAAGTCAGACGCGGATATTTTGCGTTCGGATTGTTTTCTGTCCATGTTTGTCCGAGGAAATTCGGGTTTTGATTACTGTATTGCGCTGCAAAAGGATATGCCATCCATCCTCCGCGTACAATATATTGCTTGCCGACACCCTGAAAGAGCATATTCAAATCAAACCCTTTCCAGCTTCCTCCCATCGTAATACCAAATACATAATGCGGGTCTGCATCCCCCATAAACTGTAAATCGCTATCCGTAACGCCATTATCCGTTATTTTATAATCTCCATTCAAATCAACGCGCTTGGTATCACCCGGACGCAATTCGTTCGTAGTACCCTGCTTGACATTAGACAGGGAAGCTCCTCCCGCCCCGTATAGGGCATAATAGCGGTCCACCTCTGTCTGGTTTTTAAAATAACCGTCCGTACGGTATAAAAAATAAGAGTTCAGAGGGTATCCGTTTACGGTTCCATTTTTACCACCTCCGTAACTATCAGCGCCTTCAAGGTCTTTCAGCATCGTTTTCGTGTTACTGACATTCATATTGATAAAGTAAGAGAAATCTTTCAGTGTATCACGCCATCCGAGAGTGAATTCCCATCCTTTCACATTCAAATGTCCGCTATTCGTTTTTGGCGCTTTACCACCCAACACTGCCGGATAAGTAACCGGTGAAAGCATTCCTTTATTGTCTTTGATGAAATAGTCGAAGCTGGTAGTAAGCCGATTACGTAAAAAGGCAAAGTCAATACCGAAATTCTTCTGTTCCACCTTTTCCCAAGTACGTGTATAGCTAATCAGTCCAGAATTATTCAAGCCGCTCGATACCAGTGAATTGGCAGGCAATCCTAATATGGTAGTACCTTGGTTGATAGTAGAAAGATAATCATAATCTCCCAAGCCCGCATCATTACCGGAACTACCATAACTGAAACGTACTTTACCAAAATCGACCACCGGAGTAATGAATTTCATAAAGTCTTCTTGTGTGAACACCCAACCGACAGATGCGGAAGCGAAATTCTTAAAACGATGCCCGTCTGCAAACTTAGAATTTCCGTCACGACGTCCCATTAATTCAATCAGATACTTTTCCGCATAGTTATAATTCACTTTAGCTATATATGAATAAGTTCCGTTTTGCGATTTTCCACCACTATTTCCTTGTGCGCCGCTTGCCAGGTTAAGGTCGTAAACACCATTATCGGCAAACGTTTCACGAGCCGCCGCCGTTTTCTTATTCACCCATTTCTCCGCATTAATACCCATCATGGCGGAGATATTGTGTACTTCCTTAAATGTCTTGTTATACTTCAACAGAGCCGAATAATACTGATAAAGCCTGTTGTCGGATTGAAGCAAATAACCCGGATTGTTCCCTTCCTGAATCTTCGCCGGATTGGTCGTATTAGCCAAAGAGGTATTTGTAGCATCAAGTACGGCATAGTCCGCCGGATTGCCGAACCAGTCATAAGTGGATACGGGAAGCACATAACGTTCCCGCCGGTATTCCTCATTCTGAAATGAAACCATCCCTTCAAAGCTAATCCCATTCCAAATATCGGCTATCGCTTTCAAGTCCACACGGGTAGTCAGGTTTGTTTTATTATCGCGTCCGCCTTCCGAAGTGGCGGCAACTGCCTGGCGATTTCCCACTGTCCCGAAATTGGCATACCATTGCCCGTAGGGGTTCTTTGCCGGAAAGAAAGGCATATCATATCCGTACATGCTATTATCCAACCCGACAGAGGGAGATTCGGTATCAGTTTTGACCATACTGGCAGAAGTTTCCAGTTTCAACCAGTCAGTCATTTTTATTCCATAGTTCAATCGAAGGTTAATCTGTTTCTGCCCATCATAGGCTGTCGCCAAGTTAGCCTGGTTGTCGGCATAGGCTACCGAAATACGATACTCCGATTTTTCTGTAGAACCGGAAGCGCTAAGATTATGTTGATAAGAGAAACGAGTGGCAAACATCTCATCCAGCCGATTGGCATTGCCTATAAAAATATCTCCCCAATAAGTAGGATAAATCCCTTCGATGCCTTGCTGCATCTTCAGCATGTTCTCTTCCGAAAGCCATCCCCACCAGTTAGGTACCCGTTCTTCTTTGTTTGCCTCAATCCAGATACTGGCATACTCGGACATGCTTGGAGAAAAGTTTGTAATTCCCGGAGTACTGAAACGCATGTTGAAACTGTAATCTACCGTTACTTTCCCTTTTCCCCTCTTGGTAGTTACCAAGATAACGCCGTTGGCAGCTTTCGCACCATAGATGGAAGCCGAACCGTCTTTCAGGACGGTGATACTTTCAATATCGTCCGAGTTCATATTTTGAAATGAAGCATCGTTCAGTGCTGGTACTCCGTCGATAATAATCAACGGTGAACCTCCGTTGACAGACGTCGCACCACGTATCTTGAAAGAAAGGCTTTCATTACCCGGGCGTGAAGAGCCGCGGCTTACCACCAATCCCGGTGTCTGTCCTTGAAGAGCTACCCCGACATTCGTGATGGCACGACTTTCCAGCGCTTTACTGCTTACTTGTTCTATAGAACCGGTCAAGGTCGCCTTTTTCTGTGTGCCATACCCTACCACGACAACTTCGTCCAGCACTTCCGTATCCTCTTTCAATACTATTTTCCGAAGTCCGGCATCCGAAGCCGGCACCTCCAGCGTTTTAAATCCAATGTACGAAATCACAATGATAGCTTTCGGAGAAGAAACGGTTAACATAAAATTACCATCCAAATCAGTAATCACCCCTTTGCCTGTCGTTCCTTTTTCAAAGACAGAAGCCCCGATAACAGGAAAACCAGTGGGGTCAAACACCTGTCCCTTCACATTTATCGACTGTGCTGCCTCACCGATATGTGGCAGGCCAGCATATACCGGCATATTCTTTCCTAATAAGAAGAATAAAGCAAGCATTACTGTAAAAACACCTCTACCCAAACAAGAGGCCAGAAAAACATTTTTCATGTTATTATATTTAAGTTCGTCACCACTAGAAACTGAAAACAGGGAAAATATACATCTGACGGGATTTTTGATTTACTTTCGCCAATGCACTGGCTTCAATCCGCCCGTTATTGCTCTTTAAAGCCCAGGCATTTCCATCCGACTTCTCCGTAGAAGTCCAGATACAATAGGTCGTCCCATACATAAAATCTCTTCCACCAGCTTTAGTAAACAGCCCTACAAGTGAAGTAAGAGTAGTTGCATCAGTTCCCACCATATTACCAGTCGTAGCCTCAGCAAGAGTGCCCCCGGTAGCTTTCTCAGTCAGATTGCGGAAAGCAAGAGTGAGCTGTCCCAATGTAGGTAAATACCATCCGCTTGTGTTTGCCGGTATTTCAATCTGTGGATAAGCACCGTAATAACATGCTTCGAATTTCTTGAAGGTTTCCTCTCCCAATGCTTCCAGTTTTGTTTTTACCGTATATCCATTCATATCAGCCAGCATAGCGTCAAAATCATATTCAGCCTCTGTATCCTGGTCGTCAAAACGTGGAATAATGCCTGTAACATTACTATCTCCATTCCACCAGAATTGTTCTTTCGCACTATTATTCACAACAGGAACAGCATACTGCAAAGCAATGACATATCCATTCTCTTTTCCGGTATCACTTCCTTCCATATCCGTACTGTACACTATTCCAATACATTTTTCAGCAGGAATCTTTTCATTATCCCCCGGCACGATGCTTCCGTCAGCATAGTAATAATCACCTACTGCGATATCCCTTTTTTGTACTTCTTCCGAGGGACTACCTTCATACGTTACCGTTATTTTCTTGAACTTACCCGCAGCAGGGATAAATTTCTTGTCAGCACTCGTGGAAAAATAGACAGGTGTAGTGGCATTCGTTTTAAATTCTCCGGAAAACGTCATAGCCTCTTCGGACGGAGCAAGCAAGCTACGGAAGACGCTGCCGCTTAATTTTGTCGCATTTATCACTGTTGCCGCATTGTCGCCTACCGCTTGTTTCAGCACAATGTCAGATACCAACATCGGACCATAATATTCATATCCCTTAGATGTGATATACTTCTGTTGAACAGGAATACGAAATTCTACCATTGACATGGCATGGGAGAAATCAAAAGTAATGACAGGAGTAGTCCAATCCCCGTCAGTGGTAACAGAAGCAGTCATCAAATCACAATCCGCATAAGTCTTTCCTTCCACGCCAAGAACATGGTCGGTAAAATAGGTTTTAATATCTTCCGCAGAGGCAATACTCTGTCCGGACAAGTCTTCATTATATGGTGAATAGGCAATATAGGCGGCATTCTTGTAGAAATATAATTTCTGATTATTATCAGCCGTCCAAGTGCCGTCTGCCATACAAGTCATAGGCATATTCTTACACATAAATTCTCCGTTTTCGTCAATCACATAAATGCCTATCTTATCACCTGCTTCAAACCGGGTGATATAACCGCCATTCCCGTCTGCTTCGTCCGCCACACGTGTCGCTGCATCCGATATAAAATCCTGCACTTGGGCGGATACTACCAAAACATTATTTCCTTGTGCCGTTTTTACAGACTCTTCATCCTGGCTGCAACTAACGAAGAACGCTGCCACAGCTATTGCTATCAATGATAATTTAAAAAATTGTGTTCTCATGATGATTCTATTTATATTTATTATTTTCATATTGTTCATTCTCATTTAGCTTCTACTTCTTCATTATCTCCTGCCCAGCTACCGCCACCATTGCCGGAATTCGCCTCCGGAGTTTCTCCGTTTACAGTCTCATTATCCGTACTTCCGTTCCAGCTACCATTACCGCCGGGCTTCGCATCGGGACTTTGTCCTTCCAGTTCTTCACTATCGGCAACCCATGCGCCGGGAGCCGGAAACAAGGCAGTCACTCCCTGGGGAGTAACAGTGAGATATATTTGTTGCAGACAGCCTTTTTTCAAGACCAAGTCTTTTTCCAGTGTATAAATGTGTTTTCCCGTTATACTGGCGGTGATTTCTAAAAATTTCGTACCTGCCGGAATCGTTTGAGGTACTAGAAGGGCACGAAACTTGTCGGTAGAGGTCACGTTCTTTCCTTCATCTACTCCCGCCAAGTTCTTAAAAACAACCTTAGCCCCTTTGGCTTCATCCAGTTCAAAATCCAATGAGCAAACTACTTTCGTAGTACGGTGCGTAAAAGTCAACTCATTTTTTCTCGGAGATACCGTAGCCCTCAGTACTTCCAGGTAATCGCTTTTTTCGTAGTTCTCACGAATACTTTGGTCGGCACATACTGTTATTATTTCTGGCTTTACCCCATCATTGAATGGATACCAGGCATCTACAACGGTACTTTCTTGTTCTCCCCAATAAAACGGATTATCCGAAGTCACCTCTCCCAGTTCATTCACGGTGTATTCCTTCATGGTTCCGTCTATTACAATCGCTACCCTACTATCAGAAAGGTTCGCCCAGCCATTATTCACAGTCACACGAGTTTCTGTTTCCGCCTGAATACTTGCTACAAACGCAACAGGCACAGTCGCAGTCTCTTCTCTTCCGTCGTCCCCATTATCATCTTTGCTGCAAGCCACCAACAATAAAGGGATAGCCATCATCAACAGAATTCTACTTTTCATGGTTTCTAAATTTAATTTTAACTATTTGAATATTCTATTTTCTAATTATACAATCTTTAATGTTATTAGCCAGTGACAGCATATTGCCCGCATAAATGATTGCGTACAAATTTACGAGAAAGTAGCAATTGTCCCTCCACCGTACGAATAGAAAGAGATAGTTTTTGGGCAATAAGGTGGTTAGGCATCTCCTGATAAAAACTTAATTTGTAAATCTGCTGCCGTTTTTCCGGCAAAACCTCAATAATCCTTTCATGCAAGACTTTCAATTCTTTTAGGTTCATCTGTTCCTCTGTCAAATTCCGTCCTTGTTCCTGTACATTATATATATAGGTGACGAAATCCTCTTTTTTATAATACCGACGAATTTTATCTATGATTAAATTCTGTGCTATCGTGAAAAGTAAGGGGCGAACCGTCTCCTTATTTACAAATGCCCGATATTCCCATAAGCGCAAAAAGACGTCCTGCATCATATCTTCCGCATCACACGAATGATTAATTCGAGATGCAATATAACGCCGGATTACAATCCGATATTGGAGATAACATTCTGAAAAGAATTCTTCAAATGTAGTTGCATGTTGGTTCATAGCATTCACTTTATTCAATGATTGATGCAGCAAAAGTAGGGCAAGGCAGTAATTTGAAATGGTAATGTGGTAACAAATGATGTAAGAATAGTAACATAAGAGCTCATAAATACAAAAAACGCCCTTTTCATCGAAGATATTGGTCGTTACAATATTACTATACGACCTATTCAGCCACACATGTAGAGGAAAGTTTTGTTTCATGCCTTGAAACGATTAGTTTCTCGGCGTGAAACTTTTAGTTTCAAGTAGGGGTGAAACTATTTACCTGTAGAGAACATTATCTTTAGCCATAATCTTATACATAGGATGCCGTAGGTTCACACAAAAATAACAACTGAAAGCAATCCGTCCTTGTATAAACGCTTGCTTTCAGCCGTTAGAGCCTTTCCATCAGTCTATTCCGAAAGTGGATGAAGACTGAAACCACCTTATAAACTATTTATTTAGAAGCGATAATAAGCTTATATTCTTCTCCTTTCTGTGTAGAAAAAGCAACCAGTTCTCCTGTTGATGTAAAATCTATCTTTCTCCCGGACTTATCTTTGACAGCAGTGATTCTCATTCCTGCCGGACAATAGACCTTACATTCATTTCCCGAACCGGAATAGACACGGCACTTCGCCGGCTTACCGCTCTTCCATAAAAGACTAACCGTAAAATTTCCGACAGCTTTCAAGCCAGTAAATTCTCCGCAGGACCAAGCTTCCGGCAAAGCCGGCACAAGTTGAATGAAACCCAAATTACTTTGAAGCAACATTTCTGCAATTCCCGCTGTCGCTCCGAAATTACCGTCAATCTGAAACGGGGGATGAGAGTCCAACAAGTTCTCATACACTCCTCCTTTACTATTGTCCATGCTTACCACTGTCAGAGTGGAGAGGCTAAGTGCGGACTTTAATAACCGATAGGCATGTTCCCCGTCAAACAAACGTGCCCAACATGCTATCTTCCATGCACGACTCCATCCTGTTCCTTGGTCGCCCCGAGACTCGAGTGACGTTTTAGCCGCGTCAGCATAAGTTTTATCTAAATGGTACGAAATATGATTCCCCGGATACAAAGCCATCAAATGTGATAAATGACGATGATCATCTCCCTTTATATCAGCATGGTTCTTCCATTCACGAATCTGTCCCCAATCGCCAATCACAAGTCCATAATCCAAATTCTCATATTTATCCTTCAATTCCCTCTTGAAAGAAGAATCCGAGCCGACAATCTCCGCGGCTTTTAATGTCTGGTCGAATAATTCCCGAACCAGTTGTTGTGCATAAGTCACTCCATCTTCCCATGGTCCCTGCTCCGGTGACCATTCGGCAGGAGCAATCCATTTGCCTGTCTTATCATCTTTCTTCAAACGGTCGAACCAGTATTCGCAAGCAGCCTGCATCACCGGGAATGCTGTCTCTTTAAGATAAACAGTATCCGCACTATAAGCAAAATGTTGCCATAGATGCATACAGAACCAGGCATTGACGGGACGGTTGATGTTCCAATCGGTAAATGCAAAAATATTACTTTGAGTCTTCATAGACCAGCCCCGCAGGTTCTCTTTCCGGGCTACCTTCTGCCAACTTCCGTCTTTCTTTCGGGCTTCCGTCGCTATATAATCCAGGAAAGGATGATGACACTCCAACAAATTTGTATTTTCCGCAGGCCAATAATTCATCTGTATATTGATATTCGTATGAATATCACACTGCCAGGCGGGACGGTTATCATTATTCCAAATCCCCTGTAGATTATTAGGCAAACTCATCCCACGGGATGAACCCAGCATCAGATAACGTCCATATTGAAAATATAACATATCCAAATACACGCTTTCCTTATGTTCACTGACCAGCAAGTCGGTAGGAATATCAGGCATTTTCCCTCCTAAGTCCAATTTCACACGATTGAATTTCGGACAATAGTCTGCCAGATGAACTTGCTTCAATTCTTTATATTCTTTTTCACCTGCCTGCGCTATTCTTCGTGAAACTCTCCGGTGCAACTGTTCTTTCGACTCTCCGAGATAACTAGAAGAATGAATACTATAATTTGTTGCAGCAGACAACAATATGGTAACGGCATCGGCATCCGATACCTTGATTTCAGTTCCTTCTACCGCCAGCGTTCCTCCTTCATTCCATACTCCGGCTTGTGCCTCATAGGAAAGCAAATCAAGAGTTCCGCTTATCGTTATCTTGTTCCCTCCGGCTTTCGTAACGCCCGGATGAGCATCCGCCAACCGAACGGAAAAAGAGAGTTTTCCTTTTTTTCCGGGAGTCGTTATCCGCATCACAATCACACTGTCGGGATAGCTCGCAAAATATTCACGATGATAGTGGATACCATTCTGCCTGTACGACACGGAACCAAGGGCATTATCCAGACTTAATTCTCTTTTATATTCGGTATAGGTAGAAGGTTGTTCCGGAAATTCAAGAAACAAGTCGCCAAAATTCTGATAAGCTCCTCGCTTTGCCGTACTCCCTGTCCATAGCGTTTTTTCATTGAACTGCATTTGCTCTTTCGCTACGCCGCCAAAAAACATGCCGCCCAATTCGCCGTTACCAATGGGCAAGGCGGAAGTCATCCATACGGTTGCCGGTTTGTCATACCATAATTTCATGGGGGGTTGCCCGGCAAACATCGTTTGCAACCCCGGCAATACAAGTAAAAGCAGGAGTCCGAATAATCTGAGGGATTTCTTTGCGTTATTTATTTTCATATTTCCTTATTTCTTTTTATTCTAATACAATTCCTCTTGCGATAACTTCTGATATAGCAGGAAGCCCGTCAGTAGTTTTCCGGAAAGTAATGCGTACAAAACGAACTTTTCGGTTCTCTTTCAATGCAAACTGTACTGTTTTCACCAAGCTATGGTTGTCTGTCTTATCGGACAGCAAACTCCAATGTACATTATCTGCCGACGCTTCTATCTTATATTGATAAATCTTTGCGGCAGGAAAAGTGATCAGTACTTCACGTAAGGCAAGCCCTTTCTCCGTATCCAATGTCCAACTGGGATTGAGGTCGTCCGCATCTGCCTGCCAATAGGATTTCATATCACCGTCTGCCGCATAACCCGCTGAATGTCCCACAGCCGAACTGCTGGCAAAAGTCGGATTATTCCGTCCGAAAGTCTGAATATCCTCGCCTGTCTTTGTTTTTACAAAACGTACATAGGGGCGTTCTTTCACTGGGGAAGTGACTCCTTCTACATACATAGGAGCATCTTCAAAAGTAAGGCTGACCCGGGCGGATTTCAATCCCGGAGACGTTGCCTCAATCTCTGCCACACCCGAATAAAAGGAACGAAATTCAATGGCAGCCTTTCCGTCCATGATGCGAATATCACTTCCTTCCGCGAAAGTAATGGATCGTCCGGTAGGAAATTCCCCGGGACCGGAAAGAAGCGTCAAAGTCACCGTAGGAGAGTTGCTCAGTTCCTTTCCTTGTGCATCGAGTATGGCAACCGTAAGTAATGCGTCATCCGTACCATCCGCACGAACGTTTTTTGTTTTAGATGCCGTGAGCTTGATTTGTGCAGGCACTCCCTCTTGCGCCCATTCGGGCGGTGTTATCTGCCGATATTCATTGCGATACCAGTACCACGCACGTTTCGGAATACGGAAATAGTCTACAATTCCCATTTTTCCCAGTTGGCTTCCGGCGATGCTTCCATGATCGAATCCGCACCAGACAGCTTGCCCGCTACGCCAAGTCCGTCCTTTCCAGGCATCGCCTTCCTGCAAGCTTCTCCATCCCGGCGAATAGGGTCCCGGACGTTCGGCAGTAATACTTCCATACTCCGAAACCATACTGGGAATACCCGGATTTATGAAGTCGGCAATCGTGGCTCCGTCACCATTATAGCCTGCTATATCGCCAATTGTGTCTATGCGTTCTTTCCCTAACGGACGTTGGACACCTCCTACTGCCGCAGGACGGGTAGGATCTAAACAGCGACTCAAATCTACCATCTTCCGAAGTAAACGACGTACACCGGGCATTGCTTCGGGAGCCGAAAAGAAAGCCTCATTGCACATACTCCACGCTATAATCGAAGGATGATTACGATGAACACGTATCATATCCGCCAACTGTTGCATAGCGCTTTCTTCAAAACCTGCACAGTCTTTTTCATCCACCGGATAGGCACTGGAGTTCCAATAACCATCAGGCTTAAAACCACCTATCCCCCAAAAAGGAGCTTCGGACCAGAAAAGTATGCCCACTTCGTCGCACGCACGGGAGAAAGCCGGAGCATGCGGATAATGGGACCCACGGATGAAGTTGAAACCGGCTTCTTTCATCATATCTACATCCCGCCGCATGCCCGTCTCCGTTACAGCATCTCCCCAACCGGCATGGTCTTGATGCACATTGGCTCCTCTCAGATAGAGATGCTTCCCATTCAAGAAAAATCCTTTATCGGGCGTCCA
The DNA here is from genome assembly GCF_900130125.1 of Bacteroides congonensis. Classification (GTDB taxonomy): domain Bacteria; phylum Bacteroidota; class Bacteroidia; order Bacteroidales; family Bacteroidaceae; genus Bacteroides; species Bacteroides congonensis. The sequence goes on along the minus strand of NZ_FQXY01000011.1, from coordinate 1,418,685 downwards.
TTCTATCCAACGGAAGCCAAAAGAAGTTTCTTCACGGTCGAGCAGCCGTTTTCCCTGATACAAGGAACTGACTACCGTATATAATTCCGGAGATTCCGGCGACCACAAAACGGGGGATTCTACGGCATCGGTAAGCTGTTCGAATTGCCTGCTCGTATTAGCAGGTATGTTCATTGTACTTTTTGCTGATGCCACTACCCTCGCTTTCGCATCCAGTACTTCAGTCACCAGTTGATAGTCTGCCGCTCCCTTACTTTGATTACAAACATCTGTCAGTACTTTTACAACGGATGTTTTTCCTTGATTCGCCGCCAAATCAGGAGTCGTCACCTGCACTCCGTACCAGTCAAGAAATGCCGGTGCTTTCATCACCAAACGTACATTACGATAAATGCCACCACTAAACACATGTTCACCCGCACGAGGAGCAATATCCGGGCGCCATAAGTTATTGACACGGACAGCAAGGATATTGTTCCCTATACGAACGACAGAGGATATATCAATGGAAAAGCCTGTGTAGCCACCTATATGATGTCCCACCCGTTTCCCGTTCATAAAGATTTCCGCATCCTGAAACACGCCGTCAAATTCCAAAAACAACTTCTTTTTCAATTCTCCGGCAGACAAGGTGAAGGATTTGCGATACCATCCGTAGCCTACATAGAAATCTTTCGACATAAAATAAGGAATACTAAAAGAGTGAGGTATGCCTACTGTCTCCCAGTCCTTATCAGCATAGATTGCCTGCTCCGCACCCGGATAATCACCCTGCGCGTATTTCCACTCCCGGTTAAAATTCAACGTTTGCCGGGGGGAATCTATCGCTTGTGCACAGACAGGAGAGTAAATGCCTAAACCTACAATGAGCGAAAGCAATATGCATATTCTTAGTTTTCGTATCATGCTATTCTATTATTTCTATTTTACTTTAATATCCTTAATACAGCCATTGGTGATAAAGCCATCTATATTTTTCATCTTCGAACCATTTATTATCACATTCTCAAATGTCACATTCCTTACACACCGGTCTTCGTCCAGACCTTTTATCAAAGACGGATTTTCACCTGCTCCGTCATACGTTATATTCCGGAAGGTCACATCTTCGACGCCACGCCCGGGTTGCTTGTCATATTTCGGGTTAAAGCGGACATTGACATGAAATAATCTCCCTTCCTGAATACTTTCTACACGGATATTCTCAAACAGGACTTTGCATACCAGATTCTTATCACCACAGTCTATCGCCATACAGCCCTGATACAAAGGGTCGTCCTCATCGTGTTCGAGAATATCAACATTGCGGACTGTTATATTTTCCACTGTCTCACCCACATTGTCGTCCGGATTTCCATGTCCGCCAATATTAATAGGATGGGCAATATCCGCCCAAAGAATAGAATTCTGCAAAGTTATATTTTTACTTCCGCCATAATAAACCCAGCGGTGGGCGTAGATAGCAATACAATCATCACTGTTGCGCATAAATACATTATCTATCAACACGTCCTTGCAGCACATCAAGTCAATGCCGTCACTCCAGCTTTTACAGCTAAATGATTTAAGGTTTTTGATAGTCAGCCCGGTCGCTTCACCGCCAAACACGGTGTAGTGGTCGGGGTTTACGATTGTAATTCCATCTATCAGGATATTTTTTGAGTGAGTGACTTCCACTCCGCGAAGCGGATGATCAAGAATCCCCCGACCAATGATACGTACATTTTCCGCTTTATCAATCAAGAGCTTGGCTTTCACCACAGCTCCGGGAGCCAGATAAACAGTTGTATTAGAGGGTATCTGTATTTGCGTATTCGGCAAATCCTGAGGTTTGTGTATGCCCGGTCCGAAATACATTACTTTATCACTGCTTTCCGAATATGTTTCAATCTCCAACGGATTGGCAAAAAGATGAAGATTATGCAAACGATCCCCATTAAACTCTACAGACAGGTATTGAGGTTTCTCTAATGTAAAAAGAATTGTGTTCCGGTTGACCGCATGCCGTACACCTGCCGATAACGGGCGTATCTTTACATCCTGAATCAGCCCGTTATTCTTCTTCACCATCACTTCGACAGAGCTTCCCATATCGAATTGCACCATTGAGGCCGACTGTATATTGTCCATATCCACATGGACATTATACTCAAACAGATCTTTCCACTCTCCACCCGGTACACGAACCTTTACGGTGTAATCATCATTGTGCGGCATACCGGGGTTCAACGCTTCCGGGTAGGTCACTACCTGCGCATTTACGGCTGTTGAAAGTGCAACAGATGCTACCAACAGCCAAATTCTCCTTTCTAATAATCTTCTTACTATATTCATTGTACTAACTTTATTAAACTTCTATTCCTGGTAAAAAAAAAATCTCCTTTGCTGTCTACTACGAACAATAAAGGAGATTTGCCTATCCCAGACTGAAACTTTTTACTGTTTCTTATTTTTCTTCCGCTTTGTAGTTCTCTGCATATTGAGTAGGAAGTACTCCGAACATCTCTTTAAAGCATTTGGTAAAGTAACTCGCCGAACTAAATCCGACACGGTCCGCCACTTCTACCATGGTCAGCTGACTGCCTTGAAGCAACTGGGCGGCACGCTTCAAACGGATACTCTTTATAAAATCGGACGGAGTATTTCCCGTAATAGATTGCAGTTTACGGTACAGATTCATACGGGTCATTCCCAAGTCCCGGCTCAGTTCTTCGACTGCATACTCCGTATTATCCATATTTTTCTCGATACACTCCAAAGCTTTCTGTATCAGTTGCTCATCGACAGATGTGATAGTGATCGAACCTGGATTGACTTCTATATTCCTACTAAATTCTTGCTTCCTTTTCTCCTGCTGCTCTATCAGTTTCTCTACACGCACCATCAACATATCAAAGTTAAATGGCTTGGACATATAAGAATCAGCCCCTACCTCGTAACTATTGATTTTCACATCGTCCGCCGTTCGTGCCGTCAGCAGAATCACAGGGATATGAGAAGTCTGCACATTCGTCTTGATTTGCCGGCAAAGTTCGATTCCATCTACTTTCGGCATCATAATGTCACTGATTATCAAATCCGGATTTTCTTCTATCGCTTTCCGCTCGCCTTCTTCTCCATCGGCAGCTTCTGCCACTAGATAAAACTCTGCTAATTGCTCTTTCAGGAAAGTGCGGAATTCTTTATTATCTTCCACCAGCAGCAATTTCTTCCGATTATCTGCCACTACCGGAGAAGAACCGTCCGATTGTATTCCAACCTCATCTTCCAATGATTCGTCCATAAGCATTTCTCCTTCCGGTTTCAAGTCCATCGGTAAATAGACACTGAATGACGACCCCTGCCCCGGATGACTTTCCACCACCACTTCACCTCCATGCAATTCTACATATTCCTTAATCAGATGAAGACCGATACCGCTACCTGTCTTTTCTTCATTCCGGTGGCTTTTCACTTGATAAAAGCGATTAAAAATAAAGGGTAGTTCCGCCTCGGATATCCCTATTCCCGTATCGGCAACAGTAATCACGGTGTATTGCTTCCCGGACTTTTCTTCCGTAGCCAGCGAAAGCGTAATTTTTCCACCGTCCGGTGTAAACTTAAAAGCATTCGACAGAAGGTTATTGATTATCTTATGAACCTTGTCCCGGTCGAAATACATATATAAAGCCCGGTGAAGTGTCCTGCAAGTAAAATCAAAATGTCTATCTGCCGCCACGGGAAGGAAACTGCCGGATATGGAAATCACAAATTCTTCCATATCACCATTCATCAAATGCAACTTTTCCCCTTTCATCTCCAGTTTGCGGAAATCAAGCAACTGATTCACCAAAGTCAGCAGTTCCTGTGCATTCCGGTAAATGCTGTTCAGTTGTTCCTTGACAGATTCATCGCTTATCTTACGTTTCAACATGTCCAATGGAGTAATAATCAATGTCAGAGGTGTTCGTAACTCGTGGCTGATATTCGTAAAGAAACGAAATTTCATCTGATCCAGTTCCTCTTTCTGCCGTTGAACCTCTTCCCGTTGCATACGGACCAGCTTTCGATGGTTCCTTCTGTTCATAAACAATATAAAAACATAGACCAGGACGCAGAACAGGATAAAATAAATAATGCGTGCCGCCAAGGTATCCCAAAAAGGCGGATGAATCACAAAAGAGAATTGTGCTTCCGGTCCCCATGCTTTATCATTGCCTGACGTAGAGACTTTAAATACGTATCTTCCGGGTGGAAGATTATTATATGTTGCACGCCCTTCCCCATTATCGGAAAGCATCTCCATCCATTCCTTATCAAAGCCTTGCAATTGATAACGGAAAAAAGTATGCGACGGGTGGGTAAAATTCAAACCAGAGAAATCCAGCGTGATAAAATTCTCATCATAATCCAGTTCGATATCTTGCACGTAATTAATAGCTTTGTCAAACAAAATCCTTCCATTATATTCTGTAGCGGGAAGGACAGGGGTATTAAACAATCGCAAAGAAGTAAAAATAGGGCGGTTTACTGATTTATCGAAAGAGACATTCTCCGGCGTGAAAGCATTGAACCCATTCACTCGCCCAAAATATATCTTCCCGTCCGTCGCCTTCAACGAACAAAAATCATATAAGTCATCTAATTGCCAACCGGCTTCCGAAGCAAAAGAAATGACATGAAAAGTGTAACCGTCTCCTTGATTGCCAACTTCAATCTTGCAAATAGAGTTAATGGTAGCAATCCATATATCATGGTTATTATCTTCCTGAATACTTTGGATAGTAGCATTAGATAGCCCGTCTTCTTTTTGAAGAGTATATAAGCGTTGTTCCGGAGTTACAATATTCAAACCATATTGCGTACCGAACCACAGTAATCCCCGGCTGTCATTCAATATACTATTATACTTGTTACTATCATGAATATAGAGCTTGTCAGAGGGAGCATCACGTTCAGGAATCCATACGGTATCTGTTTCCGGATGGTAAAAATAGAGTCCGTTATCTGCTCCCACAATCAATCTGCCTTCATTGTCCAGAGCCAAGGTATTCGCTATCTTATACTTTTTAAGTTCCGGGTGCCTTTCGGATAATAAGGTGATTTCTCCAGTGTTGGGATCCAAGTTGCCTACACCACCATAAATGCTAATCCACAATTTACCTTTTTTATCTTCAACAATGGCACGGATATTACTGAAATCCGGATCCTGCTGATAACCCATATCTAAATATGGAGAATATTTTCGGACTTTTCCCTGCTCGATACAGTATAGGTTATCATGGAAAGTCCCTACCCAAATACGCTTATGACTATCTTTATACAATACCCTGCATATCTGTGAATCCAAGTCTTTATACGGGATATCCACTTTCCGCGTACGGGGATTATACCGATGAAGCCCTTTGCCCGTACCTAATAAAATATCCCCATTTTCATCTTCCACCATGGCACGTACGCTCTCACTTTTCCAATTGCCGGAAGCAGTCTGATGATTATACAAAGGAAATTTATTCATGCTCGGATGATAATAGCATAGTCCCTGGCTAAAAAAGCCGATCCACATACTCCCATTCCGCGAATCGAAGCATAGGCTATGAATATCATTATGAATCGTTTCACCTGTCTGCAAAGGTATGTCCGTCATCTGCGTAACAGCCAAATTATGACGCATGATGATATAAACCCCTCGCGATACAGAACCTACCCACGCATTCCCTTCATGATCCACATCCATAGAGGTGAACAGAGAGTAATTATCCTGAGGAATCGTAAAAGCTTCCAGCCATTTTTTACTTTGTGAATTATAATAGCCAACTCCACGATCCCATATCAGCCAGTAATCGCCATTGTCCAACATGTGCAGCACAACATGGTCTTCCGGCTTCAGCTTTCCTTCCAGATAATTTTCCTGCCGGACAAAACGTTTACTATCTGTATCATAACACCGGATAATACCTTCCTTATGAATCATCCATGCGTACTTTCCCTGGCTCTCTACATTCAAAAGGGTGCCGTAATATTCTACGAATTCATCATTAGCACATACCTGTTCCAATGTTTTAAATGCTTCATCATACATATAAACGGAGTTCCCGGAAGTAACAAACCAATAACGACGTTCCGAATCAATAAACATATCGGATATTTTCTCTGTCATTCCTAAATCCTGTAACAAAGAATCGACATTCGCAATGTATTGTTCCATTGTCAAATCAAAGACCCGAAGTCCGCCCCGCTCTTTCATCCACAAACGATTATGGGCATCAATGTATTGCTCAGGAATAACATGATTGTACGTTATGGGATACCAACTACGAGAATTATAAGGAAAGCTAACGAACTGGCTTCCATCATATAAATTGAACAGGACAGTTGTTCTTACCCCCAAACGTCCGTCCGGCAAACAAAACACACTCTTCACATAATTGTCCGGCAAGCCATTGGCTATCCCTATATGACGAAATACATAGGATGGAGCTTCTGCTTTCAGTTTTGCAGAATATAATATGGATAAAAGAATGAACAGGATACAACGTGTTTTCATACTACAAATATATGACGATTATCATGCTTTTTAATCGTCTACGTAAAGCTAGTACAAAATACCTTTTGCTATTCCTTGTTTTAACTTTATTTAAACCTGATATGACATTTAGAAAATAAACTGTCATCCCAGCATCTTGAAAACAAAGAGAGTTGCACAATACTGAACCAATGATTGCGCAACCCTATCTATAAAACGTTCTTATCTGTTTTTACTGGAAAGTAGGCATCTTAAACCTATACAATAATCCGCCTACCATAGAAGCTACACGGTCAGGCCTTCCCTGCTCGATGCCATCATATGTATCTGTACGGATACCCACCTTAGGTTCGGCATACAGATAGACGGAAGAAGCTACCCTTAGTTTAAACTGCACACCGGCATCCAGTCCCGGCACTGCCTGAAACTTACCGTTGCGACGTGCCAGTCCGGCAGTAACTCCCACAAAAGGAACGACATCTATCACGTGGTCAGGACTGTATCCTTTTGCCAACGTAGCCAGGCTCATCATATAATCCATACCCAAACCGGCATAATGCAAAGGTAATTTATTCTGTGCTTTCGACTTATACAGTATTGTTCCGTTGATACGCCATGCGGACAGCGGAGTGTACCATTTACCGAAACTTCCCTTCGCTTCCACACCTGCGTTCTTCACCAAATCCTTGTTGCCAACCAACAAGCTACCTACCCCAAGCGCTCCTGAAACGAAGTAACGTTTTTCATCCTCACCAAACACACTGCGATTGGCTGCTTTTGAATAAGGAACAAAACGATAATGGAAACCTGCATTGACTCCTACCAACACATCTTTCTGCATAAAGCCCAAGTTTCCTTCGATAAACTTGTCGCCATACAACCTCACTTGCGGTTCGATATACAGACCGAGAAAATCATTCACATGCCATAATCCTTGTATGCCCGCATTGACACCCGGTTGGAAATTATGGTTTGAATTGGATGTATAAGCCAGATTGACACCTACCGAACCTATTAAATCAAAGATGCGGTCAGGGTTGTATCCGCTCATGGTAGACGTAATGTTCCACAAATAATCAAGACCGCCACTGACACTGATATGTCTGAGTCTGCCCTCTTTAACATCACCGGGAACTACGTAATTGGTGAAAAATCCCCCTGTACCCACCAGTCGCAAACCGGAATAGGCACTGAACCATTTACCGAGAGAGACAGAAGCCTGCGGGCCTAAAGAACCGAGGTTTTCAAGATTCATCTTATTCAGGAACATTTGCAGACCGATTCCCGAAGTCATAAACAGATTGTCTGCGATATGACTGCTTGAGAATCCGTTGGCCGGACGTGCCGCACGGTCAACCGTATGATAAGTCAAACCGAAATTCAACTCCCCGAACTGGTCTGTATTGCCACCCAATCCATGTCCGCCTGCATATCTCTTATGATAAACATTGAGGCGGGGTTCTACAAATAAATCTACGGAACGGTTAAGACGGAAACTACCCTGTACGCCCACTCCTATTCCCGGAGCGTACTTGGCTGTTTTATCCACTCCTTTCGTACCTGCCAGGTTAACTCCGGCAATACCAATCAGGCTGAATATTCTCTCTTCATCATATCCCCAAAGCACATTATTGATATTCAGCAGATAGTCCGCATGCAAATCAACATGTTTAAAGTAACGGCTCACACTGCCCGAAGGCGTATCCGAAACTCCAAACGTCCCAGACAAACGCAGACCGGAAGAAGGACTGAACCACTTACCGATTCCGGCAGAGAACTGCGGGCCCAAGCCTTTAACCGTATTCTTGATTCCCGAAACTTTCAGCGTACTGATACCGCCGGATAAGGAGATAAACATATGATTCAGGAACGAGCTATTATCGAAATCATCGAAATGAATCTTAGTCCCCATCGGAGCAGCAGGCATATACGTCAGACCAACCAGAACCGAACCGCCCATTTTATAATTTCTCCAACTTTCCGTATGCGCAAAACCGTCATTATACCATCCGATTCTCGGCTCTACAAATAAGTCCAATGTACGGGAAAGCCGCACATTTCCCTGTAAACCGAGATGAGCGCCGTAATAGAATTCACCGCCCCCTTTCAAATTCGGATAATCGACAGAACGTTCGCTATTGTCGCCGACCTTGGAATAACCGGCTTCTATACCGGCAATTCCAAACAACTCAAAACGTCGGTTTGCATTGTATCCGTATGCCAGGGAAGACATATTCAACAAATAGTCCAGGCTACCGCCACCCATTTTTATTTTAGAATCGTAGATATTCGACGGCAGATAACCCACATTCACTCCTATCCGGAGTCCGTGAACAGGAGTAATCCATTTTCCCATAAAAAGATGGGCGGTCATTCCCATCCCGTCTTGACCCGCTTTATCAGATAGCAGGCTATACGGGCCTATTCCGGCAGAGAAAAAGAGATGTTCATTGAATTTATTGCTCTCAAACTTCTCATTCGCAGGCCGTTTCTGCAACATATATTGCAATGCACCATACTCCTGTGCCTGTAAGGTGACAGCAAGCATCAGGAAGATTGCCACCGCCACATATTTATTTTTGATTCTGAGGATATTCATCGTTTACTCTGTATTATCATTATTTAAGTTTCTGCTCTTCCGGCAGCAAGTCAATAATATCACCGTCCACTCTTGCTGTTTCCAGTAAGGATGGGTCTAGTTCAAGGGCTTTCTCGATACTCATAATAGCATCACCCACTTTCTCCAGACGATTGGCAGCAATCGCTTTCACATAATATTCGCGGGCTGTTGTTACATTCATGGCAGAAATCTTTTCCCATGCCTCTTCGTTTCTCTTCATAGCCAACAACATTACCACCTCATTGAAAGGACTGGTAGCCGCTACCTTTTCGAAAGCATCTTTATGGTAACCTGCCAAAGCCTGTACGATTGCCTGCAAATCTTCAGAAACAGTTCCTTCAGGAACCAATGTCAAGACAGAATCCGCCTTTGTATATTTCCCTTCGTGCAACAAGGCAATAGCCTGGTTGGACAATAACTCTACCGGCGCGGATTTGCTGACAAACGGTTCGAGGATACGCGAATCCGGCATATCTTTCTGTATCGTAGCCACTGCCAGTTCATTGGCTGCATACGTAAAGTTGCCGTAAAGTTCAAGGGCTTCCCTGCAATACTTCTCCCTTTCATCGGGAGTTTTCGCCATCGTAATCATGCGATAATATTCGAAACGGGTCAGCTCCTTCGGATTCCTGTTGTAAAGCCCTCTGATCTCGTCGTCAGTCAGGGTACGGAAGATTGAATAGCCGTACGTATATTGCACTTTTCTCAGTTTAGGCAGATAAATAGCAGCAATTTCCTTGTAGAAAGGTTTCGACTTCAATGCGTTATTCAAGCGGTAAGGAACAGATTCGTATTGCTTGATTAAAGTCTCCACTTCCTTGGCAATTTCCGGTTTAGCGTCTTTTTTCAGCAATTCCGCCACTTCTTTCCAGGAAGCTACCGCCGCATCCGATTTCACTTCCAGCAGCTTGCGCGTTTCCGGGTCAAGTTGTGAAAGGATACGTTCCAAAGCCTTGTTCGTACGCAGTTTTGCCAGTTGCAAGTTTCTCTCGTATGAACCATCCGGTGAAGCCACACCCGTGATATGGAAACTCTTCAAAGAAGCATCCGGATTCGTTTCAATAGCACGCAATTCCTGATTCAAACGGTTCAGTTCCACCTGATTTTGAGGGTTCTTGTCATCCAAATCCGCTTTCCCCACAAGGAATGTCAGATTCACTTCGCCTTTCGTATCCCGTAGCTGCATGACAGGTTTCGGGAGATACTTCTCATCGGTCAGATTGAAAGCGGAGAATTTATATTCCAGAAAACGCAGCGGGTTGACAGTTCCGCGTGCGATAGAGAAAGAATCACGATAAATGATATTCCGGTAGTTCTCCATTGCAAGATGCACGTCCGCACGATAGTCATGTTGCAAGTACTCTATGTAAATAGAATCATGGTAAGCAATAACATCTCCCTTGCGTGAAGAAGTCGTTTTCACCTGAATATATTCATGCAAAGGGTCTTTATCCAAATCATAATCATACATCCGGTTTTGCGTCGTATTGTAAGTACCACCGTCGAATACCACTGGACGCATCAACAGGCGTTTTTTGAGTGTCACATCATAAATGGAAGGCTGCAATACCAACCGGCGATGCGAGTTAAACATTTCCTTAGGCACCGGGACACGGGTTTTCAGATGGAAATAATTACCTTTGATTTCGATGTCCGTCGGCTCCGGAATCACTTTATCTTTTACCTTGGAAGTAATCGTCACTTCATCCAGTTCGATGACAGCATCTTTCAGCACAACATCAAGAATCTGTTTTCCTGCCACCTTCACCGTCTTGTCCTCATAACCGACACATGTAAACTTCAACGCTCCGTTCTTCTCCACCAATACACTGTAACGACCATCCTCATCGGACATTTCGATACGTTCGTCATTGACAGGATTGAGCACATTTACATTCGGAACACTTTTTCCCTGCGGGTTTGTGATATGTCCTTGCACACGGATACGTTGGGCAGATGCGTCCATGCCGACCAACATCATCGCCATGAGAAGCACACCTATTAATCTATCACGTTTCAAATTGATTTTCATTCTCTTTTCTGACTAGCTAATGTTCGTTATCGAATAATATAAACAAAGGATACCCCCAGTTTGACAGGTGCAATGGTGGTCTTACTATCGTTAACCGCACCCGGTTTCGGAGTACCCTTATCATACTTGAACTGACGGTAGCGCAACACGCCCACTCCGGCAGTTGCTTCGATGTTCCAATGGTTACCTAGTACCCATGCATACCCATAGGTCAACCCGGCGGCGTATGCATCGCCTTTGTGATGCACATCCTTCACCATCATATTAAAATTATTCACGAAAGCGGTGACCCCAAGAAAATGGCTCACCATCGGACGATTTAGCCAGTAACGAACTTCAGGCTGAAAATGCGTGAAAGTCGTTTTAAAGTTGTCTTTACTGATTGGATTCGCAGCAATCCCCATATTCAGGGAGACGTGACTACCCAATACAAACTCTGCTTCTACATTCGGACTGGCAGTGAGCCAACCCAACGCATTTGTCTTTACAGCTACCCGCTGCGCGTGCACATGTACGCCACAACATACTAGTAGAAATGATAACGCAGCTAATGCCCTGCGACCATTTCTCATCACATATACCATAATTTATTTCCCACTAAATATTTCCCACTAAAATATTCACCCACAAAAAGGGCTTCTTGTCCATATTATATACAACTTGGACAAGAAGCCGCAAAAATAGAAAAAATATAGCATTAAAAACGTTTAAATACGCTTTTTTTGTTTTTTATTGCAACATTTCTCCATCTTAAACCGCAATATACCATATTGCGCATAAAATATACAAATTCTCTTCTTATAAATGAAACATCAGATACGCAGCAATGTAAGTTTCGGCTCAACACCGGATTTCACCTTTTTGCCATTGATAACGACCGTGCAGGGAGCAGAAGAAATAATATACCATTTTCCTTCTTTCTTCTCGAGTAACACGTTAGCGGCACTGTCAGTCTGAATCATTATTCCGGACGCAACCAATTGCGTTCCGTTCCCCAAGAATAACGTCCGGTTTCCTGCATATTCATTGCTGATAACTGCATAGTCCGCCTTCACTTTCATTCCTTGATAAGTAGCAGTATGAACTGCGTCGGACAGAGAGAATATATGGTCTACACGCCCGTTTTTGCTTTTCACGCAGATTCCGGCAAAGTCTTTCAAACCTGTTTCTTCCGCATCAAAGTAAGAGACGGATTGAATAGCGGACGGCTCATTCTTCGTGCTCGGTTCATAGATAGAAACAAAAGGACGATTCCAAGCTTCCCCATACTGCCGGGCAACAAAAGTCAGCGTCGGTTGCTCCTTTATATTATAAGGCATATTCGGTGTACGGCTCAATCCTTCAGTCATTGGCGCTAAAGCCGTGAAGACTTCGCGTTCCGGTTCACCTTTCATCCAAAGATTCATATATATATCATCGCTGCCTTTATCCTTCATATTTATGGTGAAAGTCGCCTTGACATCCTTGTCGGTGGCAGCCATTTTCTTATCATATAAATAGGAATAAGCATAAAGATGCGCACCGGCAAAAGCCAGTTCTTCCGTGGGTTGCAAATTCAAGTCAGTACCATCTGCCGCCGTCAATGTCAAAGACTGTCCGAGGTTATGATAGAAATAATCGTGCATTTTATCTCCCCCTTTTTCCTTCCGGCTGCGGAATACATCGACATAATATCCCGTCTCCGCACCGGTGGTGACAATACTCATCATACGGGTCTGGTCTGCCCTGCTTTCCGGTTCACGGAAATAAAGGTTGCTGTAAGTGACGGACGTAAACTCTTTGCCCGGTTCCGCCGATGCCGGAAAACAAGAAAGCAAATCAAAAGAATGATTACTTTTCATCACCGGATAGCTTGATACTCCGTCCACACAAACCGTATTATGACTGGGGAATTGAGAATAATATTCCGCATAATCCAGTCCGCTATACAGGAAAAGCCCGATGCCCGCATCCGGGCCAAGCACATATCCTTTTCCGTAAAGCTCCATTGAAATACCGTTGGCATGCATATGATTACCTTCACTACCATTCAACGAAATCATCAAGCTGTTGCGCGGATGCATACCGTTGCGCTGTACCAGCCATGACACATTGGGAGCATAAAATAAAGGAGAAACATAGTCTTCTATCTTTCCCGGCTGCACTTTCGGATTTAGCGTCAGCGGCTTGTCTTCAAAGAACGAATTGACAGATACCCGCACATTCTTCTTTTCCGCCTTATCATTTCCAAAATCCGGATGCAAGCATTTCAGCAAAGCGGTGAAATAGTTTTCCTGCTCTTTCTTCCCGTTTGCCTGCGCGTTCTGTATCATACGGATGAAGAAGTTCGTACTCAAATATCCCGGATGCGTATCCCCAAAGCCACAAATCATACGGTTAGGAAACAGGTATTGGGGAGTGGTCGCCACCGCTTTCGACAATACAGGCATCGCTTTCACCAAATCATATTGCAAATTCGTATCAAACTGGTTCACGAAATTGGCATAATCATTGATTACCACACTGCTATATCCCGGACATTCCGCCCAAATCCCCGTATTGGAATCAAAGCCATAATCCGCAAGACGTGTCAGACTCCACTGGCGAATGCTGGAACGGTTCATCACATAGTCGATATAATATTCGCATCCTTTCCCGTCGGCATATTCCTTATTGTCTTCCAAAACCAGGCCTACATTCATAATGAAACGTGCTTGCAACAAATCCCAGTTGTTGTGGGGCACACCGTTCGCAATGATATTATCCGCCCATTTCTTGAAGGCTCCCGCATAGATTTCCATCTTGTCCGGGTAATTAGCCTTGAGATAATTATACAGAAAATCATACAAAGGGACAGCGATATGAAGTGCATCTTCATGGATTACCTCGAAAGAAGTCAATCCTACCAAGGTCTGCTGATGACCGTGGTTCAGGTCAACGGGCACATTTCTGTAATAAATACCCGTCATATACGTATCAAATACACCTGCGGCAAGTTTGGCGAACTTCTCTTCGTCCGTCATCCAATAGAGGAAAGCGGCGTCACGGGCAATTCCCAGGATTTCGCAGTTCAGGCTTTCGATATTCCGCCCGGTCTTGGACGGGTGCACACTCTCCATCGGACGATTGGGAAGGGCATTATTACAGAAAGTGACGTTCCCGCTCTCGTCATCATCATAAGGCACGACATCCGCCAACTTGGGACGACCGTGAGTGGCAGCCGTTCCACGCGTTCCCGTATAGCGCACCGTAGGATAAGGAGCTTTCCCGCCGCCCGCATGGTCGAACGTTTCACCTTTTACATATACTTCCGTGGCATGAGACTTCCAATACATCGCCAGGCGGGACAGCAACCAGGACGGTTGAGCATCCGTCAGGTTCGTATAAACTTCCGTCCGTTCCTTCAACTTATTGAAAACATCTTTCGCCCATTCTTCTTTTTTAATCAGCTTCCATGTTTCCTGCTTCCCCGCCGGAGTAGTCAGCACCCGCGGATGCGCCTGCGGCATCTTTTCCGGCAAGGGAATCTCTTGTCCGGATGCACTGTTCAGAAAGGATAGAAAACACAGTCCCAGTAAAATTCGTCTCATACTTCAATTATCTTTTTTAGGTTTAATACCTATTAAATACGAAGATAGAGATTTATTTACCTAATCCGATCGGCAAAGACTGTTTTTATTTGTCCGAAACTATGCTTTTATTCCAAACAAAGAATTATATTTGCAAAAAACCTACTAACAATTCTGATACTTATGAAAATCTTATCTATCCATGATTTGGCTACAATCAGGAAGAGAGCGGAACACAAACTTTCATTACGTGAAGAAAGTAATGAAAAAGTCACAGAGAAGTGCTGCGGACTGGCGTCCGGCACACAGCATCTCCAGATTCTTATCTGCGGCGGTACAGGGTGCAAAGCCTCTTCCAGTCAAGGCATTACGGACAGTCTCCGGACAGCCATCGAAAAGAACAGCATCGCCGGCAAAGTGGAAGTCATCACAGTGGGCTGCTTCGGCTTCTGCGAAAAAGGCCCCATCGTGAAAATCATCCCCGACAATACATTTTACACACAAGTCACCCCCGAGGACGCGGAAGACATCATCACCGAACATATCATCGGCGGCCGGAAAATAGAAAGGCTGCTGTACATAGATCCTAAAACGGAGCACACCGTCAGCGACTCCAAACATATGGATTTCTACCGGAAGCAACTGCGCATCGCCCTGCGCAACTGCGGATTTATCGACCCCGAAAACATCGAAGAATACATCGCCCGCGAAGGATATCACGCCCTGGCGGACTGCCTTCTCAACAAGCAACCGACGGACGTAATCGACCTCATCAAGCGTTCCGGCCTGCGCGGACGCGGTGGCGGCGGTTTCCCCACAGGCTTGAAATGGGAATTTACCCACAAACAGCAATCGGACATCAAATACGTGGTTTGCAATGCTGATGAAGGCGACCCCGGCGCGTTTATGGATCGTTCCATCATGGAAGGCGACCCACACTCCATCGTAGAAGCCATGTGTATCTGCGGTTACTCCATCGGCTCAAGCAAAGGACTGGTGTATATCCGCGCCGAATACCCGCTTGCCATCAACCGGCTCAAAATAGCTATCGGACAAGCCCGCAACTACGGCCTGTTGGGAGACAATATCTTAGGAACAGATTTCAGTTTCGACATCGAGATACGTTACGGTGCAGGCGCATTTGTCTGCGGAGAAGAAACCGCCCTGATTCACTCCATGGAAGGAAAACGGGGCGAACCGACCCTCAAACCGCCCTTCCCCGCCGAATCCGGCTATTTGGGAAAGCCTACCAACGTGAACAATGTAGAGACACTCGCCAATATTCCCATCATCCTGACGAAAGGCGCCGAATGGTTCGCAGCCATCGGAACGGAACGTTCCAAAGGCACGAAAGTATTCGCCCTTGCGGGAAAGATAAACAATGTAGGGCTAATTGAAGTACCGATGGGAACTACGCTCCGCGAAGTAATCTACGAAATCGGCGGCGGCATCAAAGGCGGAAAGAAATTCAAGGCGGTGCAGACCGGCGGCCCTTCGGGCGGCTGTCTGACAGAGAAGCATCTGGATACTCCCATCGACTTCGACAATCTACTGGCGGCAGGCTCCATGATGGGCTCCGGCGGTATGATTGTGATGGATGAGGACGACTGTATGGTATCCGTCTCCCGTTTCTACCTGGACTTTACCGTAGAAGAATCCTGCGGAAAATGTACGCCTTGCCGCATCGGCAACAAACGCCTGCTGGAACTGCTGAACAAGATAACCGAAGGAAGAGGAACGGAGAAAGACCTGGATACCCTCGCCACTTTGGGACAAGTCATCAAGGATACCGCCCTCTGCGGACTGGGGCAGACTTCCCCGAACCCGGTTCTGTCTACGCTGGACAATTTCCATGATGAATACCTGGAACACGTCCGCGACAAGACCTGCCGTGCCAAACAGTGTAAATCCCTGCTGACTTACACCATCAATCCCGAACTTTGTATCGGCTGCCACCTGTGCGCCAAAAACTGCCCCGCCGACGCAATCATCGGTCTGGTACGCAAACCGCATGTTATCAGCCCCGACAAATGTATCAAATGCGGAATGTGCCTGGCACGCTGTAAATTTAAAGCTATTCTTGTCTGCTAAAATCTATTTACTATGGAAGAAAAACAAATTACACTCCAAATAGACGGTCACTTTATCACCGTCCCCGAAGGAAGTACCATCCTCGAAGCTGCCAACAAAATAGGCATCAACATACCTACTTTGTGCCACATTGACTTGAAAGGAACCTGTATAAAAAACAATCCCGCTTCCTGCCGTATCTGTGTAGTCGAAGTCATAGGACGGCGCAACCTGGCTCCTGCCTGCGCCACCCGTTGCACAGAAGGAATGGTAGTAAAGACCAGTACCCTGCGTGTGATGAACGCCCGCAAGGTAGTGGCCGAACTTATCCTCTCCGACCATCCGAACGACTGCCTCACCTGTCCGAAATGCGGCAACTGCGAGCTTCAAACGCTGGCACTGCGCTTCAATATCCGCGAAATGCCTTTCAATGGCGGCGAACTGTCTCCCCGCAAACGGGAAATCACCGCTTCCATCGTCCGCAATATGGACAAATGTATCTTCTGCCGCCGTTGCGAAAGCGTCTGCAACGATGTGCAGACGGTAGGAGCGCTCGGTGCCATCCGTCGCGGCTTCAACACGACGATAGCTCCCGCTTTCGACCGGATGATGACAGAGAGTGAATGTACCTATTGCGGTCAGTGCGTGGCTGTCTGCCCGGTAGGCGCGTTGACCGAACGTGATTACACCAACCGCCTGCTAGACGACTTGGCCAACCCGAACAAAGTAGTCATCGTACAGACCGCACCCGCCGTACGCGCCGCCCTGGGAGAAGAATTCGGATTTCCCCCCGGCACACTGGTTACCGGGAAAATGGTCTACGCCCTGCGCGAACTGGGATTCGATTACGTATTCGACACCGATTTCGCAGCCGACCTCACTATCATGGAAGAAGGCTCCGAAATCCTGAACCGCCTGACGCGTTATCTCAACGGTGACAAATCCGTCCGCCTGCCCATCCTGACTTCCTGTTGTCCGGCATGGGTGAACTTCTTCGAGCACCATTTCCCGGATATGTTGGATATACCTTCCACCGCCCGCTCCCCGCAACAGATGTTCGGCTCCATCGCCAAATCTTACTGGGCGGAGAAAATGGGAATCCCCCGGGAAAACTTGGTCGTCGTATCCATCATGCCCTGTCTGGCAAAGAAATACGAATGCGACCGCGACGAGTTCAAAGTAAACGGCATCCCCGACGTAGACTATTCCATCTCCACCCGCGAACTGGCACGGCTGATTAAACGAGCCAACATCGGCTTCCCCCTGGTACTGGACAGTCCTTTCGACAACCCGATGAGCGAATCGACAGGCGCCGGCGTTATCTTCGGCACTACAGGCGGTGTGATGGAAGCCGCCCTGCGCTCCGTCTACGAAATCTATACCGGAGAACCTCTCAAGAATGTAAATTTTGAACAAGTACGCGGACTGAACGGTGTCCGCCGCGCCACCATCGACCTGAATGGTTTTGAACTCAAAGTAGGCATCGCACACGGACTAGGCAACGCCCGCCATCTACTGGAAGATATACGGAACGGGCACAATGAATATCACGTCATCGAAATCATGGCTTGCCCCGGCGGTTGTATCGGTGGTGGTGGGCAGCCGTTACACCACGGCAACTCGGAAGTCTTATACGCACGCGCCAATGCCCTTTACCGCGAAGACGCCAACAAACCGCTGCGCAAGTCGCACGACAACCCGTATATCAAGAAACTGTACGAAGAATATCTCGGCAAACCTCTGGGCGAGAAATCGGAAATGCTATTGCACACGCACTATTTCAACAAATCAATGGATTAACTTTAAACGAAGAGTATTATGTCAGATATAAAACTAGCCTGTGATGTAGTTGAACAAGTCAGAACGATTTGCGACAAGCATGGAAACAATCCGGGCGAACTAATCAATATTTTGCACGAAGCGCAACACCTGCACGGCTATCTGCCCGAAGAGATGCAACGCATCATCGCTTCCAAACTCAATATCCCCGTATCGAAAGTATATGGAGTGGTCACCTTCTACACCTTCTTCACCATGACTCCGAAAGGGAAACATCCCATCTCCGTCTGCATGGGTACGGCATGTTACGTGCGCGGCTCCGAGAAGTTGCTCGAAGAATTCAAACGCGTACTGGGCATCGAAGTCGGCGAAACCACCCCGGACGGGAAGTTCTCATTGGACTGCCTGCGCTGCGTAGGTGCTTGCGGATTGGCTCCAGTGGTGATGGTTGGTGAAAAAGTGTACGGAAGACTGCAACCGATAGATGTGAAGAAGATTATCGAGGAGTTGGAATAAATGCCGCAAATAAAAAACAGCTGCTTTGAAAAATCAAGGCAGCCGCTTCAAAACATTTTTTTAACAACAGAGAAAAAAAGCGGAGAGAACGAGATTCGAACTCGTGATACACTTTTGGCGTATACACGCTTTCCAGGCGTGCCTCTTCAACCACTCGAGCACCTCTCCTTGTTTTTCAATAAAAAAACAGACAATGGAAATATATTTTCCACAAAAGAAATAGCAGCTTCAAAGCTGCTATTCTCAGCGGAGAGACAGGGATTCGAACCCCGGGTACCTCGCGGTACAACGGTTTTCAAGACCGCCGCAATCGACCACTCTGCCACCTCTCCAAAACTTCCTTTTCAGAAGTGCTTTTCGTTAAAAGCGGTGCAAAGATACGAACTTTTTTTAAACATGCAAGAGTTTCCACAAAAAAAATTCGGGAAGATTTCCTAAGGATAGCAATACCTAGGTATTTTATGTTGAAAAGCATAAAATAGAGCATATTTATGCTGATTATATGAAAAATGATTGTAACTTTGTGCGCTCTAAAGAAAAGGATAACTACAACCTCTAATTTTATCATTTATGGAATTAAATAAGATCTTTAAAGACGGTCTTTGGAGCAGCGAAATCAACGTAAGGGATTTCGTAAGTCATAACATCACTCCGTATTACGGAGATGCTTCATTCCTCGAAGGACCTACCGAACGCACAAAAGCCGTATGGAACCGCTGCCTCGAAGCATTGGCAGAGGAAAGAGAAAACAATGGCGTCCGCTCTCTTGACAATGTTACCGTATCTACCATCACTTCCCACAAAGCCGGATATATCGACAAGGAAAACGAACTGATTGTCGGTCTGCAGACAGACGAACTGCTGAAGCGTGCCATCAAGCCTTTCGGTGGCATCAACGTAGTGAGCAAGGCTTGCCACGAGAACGGTGTGGAAGTAGACGACCGCGTAAAAGACATATTCACTCACTACCGCAAAACGCACAACGACGGAGTATTCGACGTATATACGGAAGAAATCCGCTCGTTCCGCTCACTGGGATTCCTTACCGGACTTCCTGACAACTACGCCCGCGGACGTATCATCGGCGACTACCGCCGTATGGCTCTTTACGGTATCGACCGACTGATTGAAGCCAAGAAAGAAGACTTGCGTAACCTGACCGGCCCGATGACCGACGCCCGCATCCGCCTGCGCGAAGAAGTGGCAGAGCAAATCAAGGCGCTGAAAGAAATGAAGGTAATGGGCGAATACTACGGACTCGACCTGAGTCGTCCTGCCTACACTGCACAGGAAGCCGTACAATGGGTGTACATGGCTTACCTTGCCGCCGTGAAAGAACAAGACGGTGCAGCTATGTCACTGGGTAACGTTTCTTCCTTCCTCGACATCTATATGGAATATGAATTGAGCAAAGGAACTATCACCGAATCTTTCGCACAGGAACTAATCGACCAGTTTGTCATCAAACTGCGTATGGTTCGCCACCTGCGCATGCAATCATACAACGACATCTTTGCCGGCGACCCGACCTGGGTAACCGAATCTCTGGGCGGACGTCTCAACGACGGACGTACCAAAGTAACAAAGACTTCCTTCCGCTTCCTGCAAACACTGTACAACCTCGGCCCGTCACCCGAACCGAACCTGACTGTACTATGGAGCCCGGAACTGCCGGACGGTTTCAAGGAATTCTGTGCCAAAGTTTCTATCGACACTTCATCCATCCAGTACGAAAACGACGACCTGATGCGCGAAGTACGCCAGTCGGACGACTACGGAATCGCTTGCTGCGTATCTTACCAGGAGATAGGAAAGCAGATTCAGTTCTTCGGCGCACGCTGCAACCTGGCTAAAGCCCTGCTACTTGCCATCAACGGCGGACGTTGCGAAAACACGGGTACGGTCATGGTGAAAAACATCCCTGTACTGACCAGTGACACGCTGAACTTTGAAGAAGTAATGAGCAACTACAAGAAGGTATTGATTGAAATCGCCCGTGTTTACAACGAAGCGATGAACATTATCCACTATATGCACGACAAGTATTACTACGAGAAAGCACAGATGGCTCTTGTAGATACCAACCCGCGCATCAACCTCGCTTACGGTGTAGCCGGACTTTCCATCGCGCTCGACTCGCTCTCGGCCATCAAGTACGCCAAAGTTACCGCCCGCCGCAACGACATCGGCCTGACGGAAGGTTTCGACATCGAAGGCGAATTCCCTTGTTTCGGTAACGACAACGACAAGGTAGACCACCTGGGTGTTGACCTGGTATATTTCTTCAGCGAAGAATTGAAGAAGCTGCCGGTGTACAAGAATGCCCGTCCTACCCTGTCTCTGCTGACCATCACTTCCAACGTGATGTATGGTAAAAAGACCGGTGCTACTCCCGACGGACGTGCCAAAGGCGTTGCCTTCGCTCCGGGTGCCAACCCGATGCACGGACGCGACAAGAACGGTGCTATCGCTTCTCTGAGTTCCGTAGCGAAACTTCGTTACCGCGACTCACAAGACGGTATCAGCAACACCTTCTCTATCGTTCCGAAATCACTGGGAGCAACCGTAGAAGACCGTATTGATAACTTGGTTACCATGATGGACGGTTACTTCACCAAAGGCGCTCACCACCTGAACGTTAACGTTCTGAACCGTGATATGCTTTATGACGCCATGGAACATCCTGAAAAATATCCGCAGCTTACCATCCGTGTTTCCGGTTATGCCGTAAACTTCGTGAAGTTGAGCCGCGAACATCAATTGGAAGTTATCAGCCGTAGCTTCCACGAACGTATGTAATCTATCTACTCTATATGACGATAAACGTACATTCATACGAAAGTATGGGAACATTCGACGGGCCGGGCTTACGGCTCGTCGTTTTTCTTCAGGGTTGCAACTTCCGCTGCCTGTATTGTGCCAATCCCGACACGATAGCCGGCAAAGGCGGTACACCTACCCCACCGGAAGAAATCATCCGCATGGCCATGAGCCAGCGTCCTTTCTTCGGCAAGCGCGGCGGAGTCACTTTCTCGGGCGGAGAGCCTACGTTTCAGGCGAAAGCGCTTGTTCCATTGGTGCGTGAACTGAAGGAGAAAGGGATTCATGTCTGCATAGACAGCAACGGCGGCATCTGGAATGAAGATGTAGAAGAGCTTTTCAAACTGACCGACCTTGTATTGCTCGACATCAAAGAATTCAACCCCACCCGCCATCAGACGCTGACCGGAAGAAGCAACGAACAGACCATCCGCACGGCGGCATGGCTCGAAGAGAACGAAAAACCGTTTTGGCTGCGTTATGTATTAGTGCCCGGATACAGCGATTTCGAAGAGGATATCCGCCGACTGGGAGAAGCTTTGGGAAAGTACAAGATGATTCAGCGGGTAGAAATCCTGCCTTACCATACACTGGGCGTACACAAGTACGAAGCCATGGAGCAGGAATACAAGCTGAAAGACGTAAAAGAAAATACCCCCGAACAACTTGAAAAAGCTGCGGGAGTATTCAAAGAGTATTTTGCTACTGTGGTGGTTAATTAACCGCCACAGTAATAAATAGATAAAAGACAACATACATCATGACAAATGTTTTTTATCCGACAACCTATATTATAGATATAAACCATATCCAATAAAAAGTTCACAAAACAGCATTCAGCCTTCAGTTTCTTCCTAAATCTTCCATTTCATCGAGCTATTTGGCTGAAGCCACCCCTGAAACCAAAGGGAAAGTTTTTCTATTTATTTTTAGAGTCTGCATAAACGTCCATACTGAACCAAAGGTCTATTTTCCGAAAATAGAGCGTCTGTTTTATCCAAACAAAGCGTCTGTTTTACTTAAACAGACCCTCTATTTTACATAACCCCCTATTTCCTGGAACAGTAAATACCAGCCCACGTATCAACGATCCTTTACCAGCATGTCAGATTCCTTCAGTCGACATCTTAGCAAATTTTGCCGACGTGTAAATAAACTTTTGCTCACACATTGGTGAGTATCCATCGGCATAAAATACG
This sequence comes from Bacteroides congonensis, assembly GCF_900130125.1. GTDB lineage: Bacteria > Bacteroidota > Bacteroidia > Bacteroidales > Bacteroidaceae > Bacteroides > Bacteroides congonensis. The sequence continues at coordinate 1,395,596 of NZ_FQXY01000011.1, read as the reverse complement.
GCTGAAGGCGGAATCCCCTCCTTTCAGGGTACTGCTTTCAGCCACATTCCCTTCTATCAAGGAGTTTCAGAGCATAAACCAGAAGCTGAAAGCAGTTTTTGTATTATATATTCGGATAGGCAAAATCATGAGAAAATGTATAGAAGACTTGACTGTAACAAGTACTACATTCAACTGGATGATATAGGAGAATCAGGCAAATCAAGTACATGTCTTTGCTTACTCTAGTACTGACTTCATTCATTTCCAATACACCTATCTATATTTTCTTTTAAAACAAACACAAATATTATAAATTCTCCCTCAATCCCCTCACTTTTTGCCTTTTTCTTCTTCAAAAAGACAGCGGGAAATCTGAAAACACAACTGTCTTTTTCAGATTTCCCGCCATCTTTTTAAAGTTAAGTTCGAAGCTATACTCCCAACACAATATTAGCATCAATATTCAATTTCCTACTTATCTCACGAGCCACCTTCAATGTTGGCTCACATTTTCCCGAAATATAATCACTAAGACGTGAAGGACTGACTCCTATTAACTGAGATAGTGACTTTTGATTAAGTCCCATCTCGTACATACGAAGTTTCAGGACATCGACAAGTGAAGGTTCTCCCAAAGAAAAATGTTCTTCGGAGTAGTCAGCAACAAGATTAGAAAGAAGTTCCAACTCTATGCTGTTAGGGTCATCCAAAGGAGTATCATCTTTCACTAACGGAAGAAGCTCCTCTACTCTTTTTACAGCCCATTCATATTGGGTTTGGTTCTCTATCTTTGTCATACTTTCAAATATTAGAACAATCTATTTTATCATATTCTTTATGAGTACCAATAAAGCGAATATATACAAACTTTACAGTAAACTTAATAACTACCACCAACCGATAATTGTTTCCTTTAATATTGAAAACATAATGCTGATTACCTACATTATCAGCACTATTAAAAGTTTTCTTTATATCAGCGAAACAAGTCCACTCACTTCTTTTGACTATAACAGCCCATTCTTGCAAAGCGACTTTTGAATCGGGATGCTTCTCTGCATATTCTTTTAATGCCTGTTCAGTAAATATTCTCATTAGTTACTCATTTTTCATGTGACAAAGATAAAATTATAATTCTATTTTTCAAAATATTATTCTAACATTCATAATCCAACAACAAAGCAATAATCAATTACAGGTATCAAAGAACAGAAAGTCTGTTCGTAGTTCGCTACTCCGTCATACGTAAGACGGCCGTGGTCGATAGCGGCCAACACTACGAAAATGTATCGTTTCGGGTCTCCCTGATATTCGATAGTGGCAGACATATTTGTGCATTACTTTGCGAAGTTCGTTTTTCAATGAACAAAACAATTCATCATTACATGAATTTTCCATAAAACTATTATTTAATTGATTATAAAAAAGCCATTCCAGGAAGAAAGCAATCATTACTTACTTCCCGGAATGGCGACCAATACCTCGAAAACAAAGACTTTATTTCTAACCTAATGTACTCACTTTTAATTCACTTCTTTTGATTTTGCATTCCAAACCAACAAAGCTAAGAGAACAGACAACAATGCCGCGCCAATCCAAAACCAATTGATATAGGTAAAGTCATAAACATCAACGCCATTTTGAACAGTCTTTTGCTCTTCTATCAGAATACCGCTCATCACGTCTTGCAGTCCGGCTCCGATATAACTGGCGATGCCGACTACTCCCAAAGCTGCACCCGACGCGTTGCGGGGAGCAATATCCACTGCCATCAAACCACCCAGAAAACAAATCAAAACTCCAATGCCTAAACCGAACAGCACCATTGCCAACACATCTATCCAAAAATGAACACCCGGAACCAAGAGAAACAGACAGAGAGCTATTACATTCATCAACCCAAATACCAAAGCCGGAATATTACGACTGCCGGAAAACATTTTATCGGAAATGATGCCGGAAAATACCGTACCAATGATTCCACAGATAGAACTGATTGAGATTATAAAACTGGCATCCAACGTAGAATAGCCCTTTTGAGCTTCCAGATAGAAAACGCCCCAACTGTTCACAGCATAGCGGCTGATATACATAAATGCACTTGACAAAGCCAAAATCCAAATTGCGGGATTTTTCAAAACTGCTTTTTGAGCTTTGTTGAAATCTTCCGTCTGTTTAGCCGGCGAAGAATGAGAGTCCACAGGAGAAGATTTTTTGTCCAACAAGAATCCCTGGCTCTGTGGCGTATCACGCATAAAGACAAGCATCATAAAGAAGCCTAATATCCCAATGACACCGGCTCCAATCATCCCATATCTCCACCCCATCCAACTGACTAACAAGGCTATGGAAATAAAGGTCAATGCTTCACCCAGATTATGACTGGCAGACCAGAAGCCGTAAAAAGTACCGCGTTCTTTGCTACTGTACCACCGAGTGAGCGAAACCACTCCGGATGCTGCTCCCATCGACTGAAACCAACCATTCAATCCCCAAAGTACGACAAACGCATAAAAGGAACCGGTGAAACCTAAACATAGATTTATCAAAGCGGAACACAATAGTCCGGTAGACATAAAACGCCGTACATTACTACGGTCGGCAAGAAATCCATTCGTCAGTTTGCCTACCGCATACACGAAAAACAGGCAAGATCCTATGATTCCTAATTGAGTCTCGGAAAATACTCCTTCCTCTACAATCGGTTTGCGCACTACGTTCATACTAAGACGACAAACATAGTAAATGCCATATCCGGTAGTAGCCGACAAAAAAGTAGCCCAACGGATATGCTTAAAGCGGGAAGAACGTTCGGAATCAGTCTCTCCCCCGACTAGCGGGGAAGAGATTTTATAAAAGTCCACTATTTTAAATGACATAACTGAAGTTTACATATTAATGAAAGACATCTATCTTATGTTCATTACGTTTTTTACGAGCTTGCAAGTATTCCAGTAAATAAGCGGTACGGTCGGTCTGGATGATTGTCGCTCCAAGTTTATCTATCAAATATCCATATCCTTCATCCGGATTTTCCAACGATTTATCGTCATCATGTCCGCCTGCCATCGTATCCCAAAGAGTATTATACCAAATCTTACTTTTTCCTTCAAGTTTAGCCCTCACTTGTTTGGGGAGTTGGCAAGTATCCGATTCAAACAACAATTCGAAGGCTACCGGGTGAAGTTCTTGCATGAAATCATCTATTTGCCGCATAGCTCCCGGTCGATCCAAATGTATGATTGGCATATATAGGATCCGGTTTAAATATTTTCCCAAATCCTTTTTCACTTCCGCAACAGGCTTCGACCCTTTCATGATAATCTGTCCAACAGTCCCGGTTTTCTCCAAAATGGGGAAAATCTCATCGAATATCGGATAAGCCTTATCCAAATTTACCATAACGCGCCCTTTGGCTGTCAATAATGCTTCTTCCAATGTAGACACACGGTGTTTGGTTCTCAAAGCGGCACCATTCTTCAAACGGAGCGTCCGGATGGAATCCAGTGTCCACTCGGCAACCTTACCTTTTCCGGTAGTCGTTCTGTCCAAAGTCTTATCATGCATAAGAATCAACTGTCCGTCTTTGGTTTTCTGAACGTCCAGTTCTACGACGTCGGCTCCCAACCGGATAGAACTCTCTATCGCCGCCAGTGAATTTTCAGGTGCAAAACGCCAGTCCGCCCGATGAGCGACTACGGTTATTTCTTTATCATCAGGATTCGTTATCTTTGCATAAATTGCCTTCACCGGTTCATCTGCAAACAAGCGGAAAGGAAACAGCAAAATAATTCCTATTATCAGGTAGTTCTTCATATTCATTTTTGTCATCTATAGTTTTTGGATTTCAAATACTTGGCTGCCACTTCAGCATAATCGGTCTGTACGATATTAATGCGTTTGTTTATCATGCCTACCAGACCCGAATAGTTGTCCGACAACATGTTCGTATCATTCGCTCCTACGATATTGGAGAATAGAAGCCAGCCTTTGGATTTAATGTCTTCCGTCATCGCTCCCGCAAGAGCATCCGAGGTGGAAAGTTGCATCATTTGCACATTGTCCGTGTAAGATGAAGCAAAATAGGTAATATCATCTGAAGCTTTTGCCATCGGATGCAGTAAGAGACTGCCGTTCGCCGCTTTCAAATCATATGCATAATTACGGTTGTTTGAGACATAGAGCAGAACTTCGTTTTCCATGTCGAGTTTTTTAAGCAATGCCACTATTGTCGCTACGGCAACGTTTTTGTTGACTATATCCAAATTATAATAAACCTTTCCTTTACCTTTTTTCAATGCGTCCTCTAAAGTGGGGATCCGCTCGTTTGTGAGATTCCCCGCTGCATCTTTAAGATAGAACTGCTGTAACTGCTGATAAGAATAATCTCCTACCGCGCCGCTTCCGTTAGTGGTTCTGTCAATCGTATTATCGTGCATCAGTACCAATATTCCGTCAGAAGTGGGACGTGCGTCAAGCTCGATCATTTCTACTCCTGCATTAATCGCATACTCTATGGAAGGCAATGAATTCTCCGGTATGCCATTGTTTATACCTTTCTGCGTGTTCGCCCGATGGGCACAAAGCCAGACCTTGTAGGAACTATCATCAAACAAGTTTTTTAAATCAGTCTTCAGATTCCCTGTAATAGGCAGTTGTCCGCCCGGTTCACCTCCCGGATTCTCTCCCGAACCTCCCAATTGTGCACTGGAGTGACGGCTGTCTTTTCCTTTCATCGGCCATGCCGAAGCTGCACATCCGGTTATACCTTCATCTTCCAAAGCTACCAGGACACTCTTCGATGGATCTACTGTATGAGTAACGCCAATATAGATCGTTCCATCCGGCCCGATGGTAGGCGAACTCCAGATTTTTCCGATACCCGCTTCCCAATTATCTTTTAAAGGAGAATCGCTCTCGCTAATCAATGCGGCCAAGTCTTTTTTCAAGATTAGCTGTTCTTCCGAGGCTTCGGGTTTAATGATATAATAATTACCGGACTGTGTTCCAAAATGAATATTACCGGCCTGGTCGATTGCCGCACATCCACTGACGTCTTCCGGCACACCGTAATGCCATTGAATTACTCCATTAGGAGATAACGCAACGATTCCTCCCGTGGCTTCACCCGGAGCACGTTTTACGGTCACAATGACGCTTCCATCCAAGCCTATCACAACGCCGCCCTGATCCAGCGTCCCTACATTTCCTAACGAAGTACGCCATTTTTCGACCCCGTCACTTCCCACAGCAAATGCGCTGCTTCCTATGCCCGGGAAGGTGGCAATTCCGTATATGGTGCCGGCAGCGTCCACAGCTACGGAAGCATTCATGTTTTCCGCAGGCTTATCATTTCCCGAACTATATATTTGCCATGCCCACATCACATTACCACCTGTATTCAGCGCAGACGCCGACGCTCCGAATAATCCGTTCTTTCCGCCTGACCAAATCAATGTGTTGTTCGCCAATGCCATTCCGGCAGATACTCCGCCCGAAGGGCCGCCGGAATTATCTGCGTTTGCCACATAACCTACTCTGTAACCGGTGCTCTTATCGACAGCAAGCACAGAGCCCGTAGAGCCGCCATTCCCCATATAGATGTGATTCTCTCCAATCGCACAAGTCAGATAATTAATACGAGGTTTGGAAGCCTGTCCTTTATTCCAAAATCCTTTTTCTGCATCTCCGGCAACTACCCATTTCTTTGTTCCATCGGGATTGATGGCGTATACACGCCCTACTTTGCCGCTCGTGTCGCCTGTTCCTACATACACAGTACCGTCCGTATCAATACTCGGAGTGGTATGCGTGTTACCGGACGGAGAATCACCATCGGCAGATGTCCACAAGTCGAATTCCCACAATTGTTCACCGGTAGCGGCCGAGAATTTCCGCAAATAATGGTCATTGGAAGTCATATATACGCTATTATCATCACTGACTGCCGGAGCCGTAGAACGTATTTCGCCCAGTACGTGTGCACCTACCCACTTCAGTTTCACATTGCCGACTTCGGGCAGAGGTTCTGCTTCAATCGTCAGCAATTTATGAGCCATCGCATAATTTCCTTTGCCGTCTTTGACGTGCAAAGTCACTGTATATGCCCCATTCGTTTCATAAGTCACTTTGGGAGCAACTTCCGTTGAAGTCTCCCCATTCCCTAAATCCCATTGGCAGGTATAATTTCCTTCTCCGCCTACTGTCTCATTCGTGATACAGACTTCTTCACCTACATAGTAGGTTGTCTTGTCAAAAGTAAATTTAGCTGTCAGCGCATTTTCCTTCCAATCATCCGAGCATGCCGAAAGTAGCAGCAAACAGATGAAAAACGTTGTAACTATTTTTATATTCTTCATACTTTGTTCTTTCTAAGATAATTAATAGCCTGGATTTTGAGGATAGTTTTCTTCTCCCGCCAAGTCGCGTTCCGACTGGGGAACGGGATAATACATCAGGTAGTTTCTGCCGTTCAAGGAAGAAAACAAGTCCAAACGGTTGGTTCGCTTCAAATCATACCATCGCTGACCTTCCGCATACAGTTCACGGTGACGCTCATCAAGTATCTGGTTCTGAAATTCAGCATCAGTCATGCTTGAGGGCAGCGAAACGGTGGCGTAACGTTTGTTCATAAATTCTTTCAGTGTAGACAGTCCGTTGACAGCTCCCAGTGCTTCTGCTTTTATCAGATACATCTCTGCCACGCGGGTAACTACAATCGGAGTCTGTGACGGTTGTTCATTAGTGACAAACTGACCGGTACTTCCATTCGGAAATTTGATAATGCGGCTATTATCTGCGCCAAACACGGCTTTTGCACGTATATCTTGTTTCTTGACGGCTGTATCATCGTAAAGATGTCCGTAACAGTCGGCAGAGGGAGAATAATCCCAGGTGGGGTCGATGTCGTTCACCGTTTGGTAGAATAGCAGCAGACTTGTGCTGCGCTTGTTGGCTAGCGCAAAGACCAGTTCTTTACTGCTGCTGTTGGAAACAAAGGCATTGGCATAATCAGTTGATGTAGCGCTCAACGCAAAATTTGATTTTGTAATCACTTTGTCGGCATAAGCGGCTGCGTTCGTATAGTCTTTCAAAGACAGGCATACTTTGGCATTCAGTGCGTCACAAGCGCTAAGAGATACATAAAAACGGTCTGTAAACTCTGGCAATAACCCTTCCGCTTTCGTCAAGTCTTCTCTGATAAAACTCCATACTTCTGCTTCGGGAGAGATAGGTACGACATCATAGGTACGTTTGCGCAAGATAGGAGCTCCACCCCAACGAGTGGCTAAATGATAATAAATCAAGGCTCTGAAATAGTATCCCGTACCGCCTGTCTGCTTCACTACCAGGTTTTCTTTATTAGAGGACGCTTCGTATGTTTCGACTAGGAAATTTACTTGCTTCAAGGTGGTGAAGCATTTCTGCCACTGGCTCAAAACCTCTTTGGAACTAGGAGCCATCGACATCGGGTCGTTCATAGAGAAGCCGGGGCCTGCCTTGAAATTCTCGCCTTTTACGTCACCGTCCATATAGAACTTAAATACAAGTTCTTCCATTTCGGCGTACACTCCATTCAATAATTTTTCCAAATCGGATTCGCTCAACATATCTTGAGGTATCTGATCCTTAGGCCGCATATCGTCCAGCATACCTGAACAAGCCGTCATCCACAAAAGGCAAATGCTACACAGCAAATAGTTGATTATAGTATAGTATCGTTTCATACATCTATGTTTTTAAAAGTTTAGATTCAGACCAAAAATAAATGTTCTCAACACGGGTTGCAGACCGAAGTCAACGCCATAATTTGAATCACCCGGACTGCCGGAAAATGATGTTTCGGGATCATAACCGGAATACTTGGTGAGGGTCAGCAGATTATCTGCCGAAACGTAGACTCTTAATGAATTTACACGGAGTTTCTTTACAACTGATTCCGGCAATGTGTAACCCAAGGTTACTGTTTTCAGTTTAAAATAGGAAGCGTCTTCCAAATAACGTGTTGAGGTCTGCACGTTGTAGTCATAATCGTATCCGGTATGTACTCCCATTCGTACAGGACGGGGAATCGTGTTGCTTGTGCCTTCTCCGCGCCAGTATCCGTTGGCTACTTCTTTGCTTACATTAAAGTATTGTTCCACAGATTCGCCCCGGTCGCTTACTTTCACATTCGACAGTGCAAGCCCTAAGTGGTCAGTACCTTCGGAGCCGTTCACTCCCCGCCATGCCGACATCACTTTACCGCCTACCGAGAATTGTCCGAACAGAGACAGGTCGAAACCTTTGTAGGAGAAGTTGGAAGTGATACCTCCGTAAAAGTCCGGGATGGCTTTTCCTACGTTCATCCGGTCGGCATCGGAGATGTCACCGTCTTCGTTATAATCGAAATATTTCACGTCACCGGCACGTACGCCTTTAGCATAAAGTTTTGCAGGCACTTCGTCGTCACGCTGGTAGATGCCTTCCATCTTCAACATATAGAATGTACTGATAGGCTGTCCGTTAATCAATGCGTGCATCGAACCTCCCAAAAGGTTACTTCCGCTACTGGGAACTACATACATATCATTTCCTTCAATCAGGGAAAGTAACTTGTTTTTCACGAAAGAAATGTTTCCTCCCAAATCCCATTTGAATTTTCCGGTAAGGATTTTGCCATTCAAAGCCAACTCAAGTCCTTTATTCTCCAATGAACCGATATTGGACTGCAAAGTGGTATATCCGGTGGTTGCATTGACCGGTTTCTTGAACAGCAGGTCGGTGGTCTTCTGATAGAACATATCCACGTTCAGAGTCAGGCGGGACTGGAACATTTCTATATCAAATCCGATATTGAACTGGCTGGCTTTCTCCCAAGTCAGGGCACGGGCGTCCTGCGAAATCTGGAATCCGGCAGAACCGTTGTAAGAAGCGCCGCCCGCACTGATAAGTGACAGCGGAGCATAATTGCTCACTCCTGCCATGCTTCCTGTCATACCCCAGCTTAGTCTTAACTTGGCGTCATTGACGTATTTGTTTTTCGGGAAGAATCCTTCATTGGATGCCCGCCACGCAAAAGAGGCAGAGGGGAAATAACCGTATCTCTTGTTTTTTGCAAAACGGGAAGAACCGTCACTACGCAATGAGGCATTCAGTATATATTTGTTGTCCCAGTTCAAGGCGATTCGCCCGAAATAGGATTCTAAAGCGTAAGAGGTATAACTGATGTTTCCGGCATAGATATTGGGGCCTGCATTGATTAAATCAAAGTTGGAAGAAGGAAATGCGCCGTTGGCGTAGTTGTCACTCTTTGCGCCGAATTGCTCATAAGTGTATTTCTCAAACGAGTGTCCCAGCATGACGGAATAAATCAGTTTGTTCCATTCATTGTTGTAAGAGAATATGTTGTCTATCACATAGCGGAAACTTTGATCTTTTTGTTCTGCCAATGCTCCCCAACCGCTGCTGTTTTTGCGGGCGTCATGCTTGTCCGACAGTTTCTTAGAGGTGTTATCCAAAATGCCATATACGCTTACGGTCGGTGTATATTTGAATCCTTTGAAGGGGGTGACGTCTATGCTGAACACACCGGATAGTTGATATTTCTTGGCTACCCAGTCTTCTTCATTTATCAGCATTACGGGATTGTGGCGCAGAATATCCGTACCATTCACTTTGTAGGATGTTCCGTCTTCTTTGTAGGGTGAATACCAGGGTTGTTCTTCACGTGCCGTACGCAGGACTTTCAGACTGGTACTTGTTTCTTCCAACAGGTCTGAACGGCTGGCCGAACCTGCCAGATTCATATTCAGTTTGAATAGGTTGTTTATTTTATGTGTGAATTTGGCACGCATATTATATTGGTCATAGCTGCTCTTATTCAGATATCCTTCTTGAGTATTAGCGCCTAAAGAAGCAAAGAAGGTGGTCTTTTCATTTCCACCGGAGATGCTGATGGAGCCGGTACCTGTTTTTGAGTTCTTTCTTGATATTTCTTTCACCCAATTGGTTTCCTGAATATGGGAAGGAACATATAATTGAAGGTTGGCCCCCATTTGTACATTGTAATTATCAATAGCGGCTTGCATGGTGTTCATATATTCCGTTGAATTGGCCATTTCAATGTCGCTGGCCAGATAGGCGAATCCGTAGCGGCCGGACACTTCTATCTTTGTCTTGCCTTGCTGACCTGATTTGGTGGTTATCAACACGACTCCGGCATTGGCACGCGAACCATAGATGGCAGCGGCGGAAGCGTCTTTCAAGACTTCCATGCTCTCAATGTCATTCGGATTCAGGTTGGGATATTTTTCGCTCGGGATACCATCGACCACATAAAGTGGCGAGCTTCCCCCGCTGACGGAACCGATACCACGAACGGTTACATTAGGTGTCTCGCCGGGAGTGCCGGAAGCAGAAGAGATATTGACGCCTGCTACACGTCCTTGCAGCATTTTAATCGGATTATAGTCATTACCTTGATCTATATTTTCCATTTTTACTTTACTGATAGAAGTTGTAACCAGTTTTTGTGACTGGACTCCGTAGCCGACAACAACGACTTCGTCTATCATTTTACTGTCTTCCTGAAGTACGACTTTCACTAATGATTGGCCTGTGGTAGCAATATCAACTGTCTTATACCCTATGTAAGAGATTGTCAATATACCTTTTTCCGGTACATCTGCCAATGTGAATTTTCCATCGAAATCTGTTATCGTTCCATGTGACTCGCCTTTGACCACAATGCTCGCTCCGATAATAGGTTCTCCTTTTTCATCTATAACGGTGCCTGTTACTTTTTTAGTTATAGATTTGTCCTGGGCTTTGCGAATCAATACAATCACATTGTCTTGCTCTTTCTTATACGCCAAATCCATTCCTCCTAAAAGTTGTTGCATGGTTTGAGCAATCGTTGCATCTTTCACATTGAGTGATACTTTCCGGTTTAACTCCGGAAGGCTCTCATTGTAGAAGAACTTGTAATTGCTTACTTGCTCGATTTTCTTTAAAGAGGCTCTCAAAGAAATGTCTTTCACGCTTACTGTTATTTGGGAATAAGCGGCAAAAGATACGCTTAGAAACAATAGCAGACATAGAGCCCGCAGTGTTTTCCAGTTCTTACTTCTCCCCACGTTTGTTTGAGGGAGCTTTTCAAAGGTTGTTTTGTGCTTCATATATCAAAACTTTTAAGTTGTTTGATAGGTATACAGACTGCTATACCCGCCCGTCCAATCGCCTATCAGACTTTAACTCTCGTTAACTTATTCGATACCGGAAATAAAAAAGCCATTCCTTTAGTAATGGGCTGCGGAATGGCTTTATTTTATATTTTACTTACTATTTCTCTTTCAAAACTATCACCGAACCGTCCATTTCATAATAGAAAGGTGAAGTGAGCATGAGAATATTCAGCGCATTCTGTATGCCACCGCCCGGTATGGTTCCGGTGAAATATTCATTAGGCAGTTTACTGGAATCAAAACGGATTTCTACGTCATAAATACGTGAAAGGGTTTTCATGATATTTTCCAAAGATTCTTTCTCGAAATAGATATTTCCTTTCGTCCATTCAATGTAGTCATTCGGATGTACTTGGGCGGTTGTTATCTTATGAGTGACTTTATTATATTCTATTTTGTCACCAGGCTTCATGATATGCGATGTTTGCTGCGCATAGACGCCAACTTTTCCTTCCAACAGAACGACTGTCACGTCTTTGGCATCTTCATAGGCTGATACGTTGAAAGAAGTACCAAGTACTTTCACTTCCAAATCGCCGACCTGCACAATAAAGGCATGTTTTTCATCATGGGCTACTTTGAAATAGGCTTCACCATTCAGTTGCACACGACGCACTTTTTCTCCGAAGTTATTCAGATAGCTTAGTTGCGAAGCCGAATTGAGAACGACATTCGTTCCGTCAGGCAGTTCGATGGTTGCTTTGTCGCCTTTATTGGCTTTTACTACAAAGGGGGCTCCTGCTGTTGGGGAAGAATCTATAAGATAGTAGGTAAAGAAGGCGATACAAATGGGTAAAACGATGGCGGCTGCCCATTTCCAGGGATTCATGCGGATGGTATTTGGCTTCTCTTCGCCCTGGATTTTCCCTTCGCCCTGGGTTTCTTCTTTGATACGGGCAAAGAGTTTGTCACGCAGCACCGGATTAATATCTGCACTCGATTTGGAAAATTCCTCTTCCCACCAGTTCTGTAAGCGGCGGTCGTTCTTTATCCAATCGGAGAGTTCTTTAATCTCAGCATCCGTTATATTTCCTTCGAAATACTTTTCAATCAGTTCCTTATAATATATCTTATCCATCTTCTTTCCTGCTTATTTACAAGTATACATTTTCATCCTGTCTACTATCCAAAAAGGTGTATTACAATTACATTTCATTAACAAAAAAGGCGAGCAAAAGCGCAATTACCTTATCATAATGCTTCATCAACTGTTCACGCATAAACTTCACAGCCAACGATAATTGTGTGGCGACTGTGCTTTCGGAAATCCCCATCATCCCGGCAATTTCCTTATTCGTATAGTTCTGACGCTTGCTCAAGATAAAGATTTTCTTTCGCTGTGCCGGTAATTCCTCTGCCAATGAGTCGATATAGTCGTTCAAGAAACGCAGGTCAATATCGTCTTCTGTCTGCGAGTCACGGTCTACCCCACTTTTCAACAGATATTCATTGTAAACATATTCAACGGTCTGACGCTGATACATATTCATCAGCAGATTCTTGGCTATCGTACAGAGAAAAGATATGAATGAAGCGTCGGAATCTACTTTTGCACGCACTTCCCATATACGGATAAAAGTAGATTGCACCACTTCTTCAGCCATATATTGATCGCCGGAAGATAGCCGCATAATGAAATTGTACAGTTTGCCACTATACATCGTATATAACTTTTCAAATGCCTGAAAAGAACCTTCCTTTAACTTGATTAATAAAAGTTTTTCAGCAGTAGAGTCAATCATATTTTAGAGTTTTGCGACAAAGGTATGTTACTGTTGGTCTGAAACAGGTGACAATATTATTAATATTTTCTCAATTATCCGATTTTTCGGGAAGGTTTCTGCATATATTTCTTTTTCCTAAAGTCCAAAAATCGTTAATTAACTTCCCGGATTATCCAATGTTCTATCAGCATACAAGGATATTTTCCTATCTTTGCAATAGGATTACGTTATCAAGGAAAAAATGTAATTTTAAGATTAAATAGAATGGGTAATATCAAAACAAAACAAAAGAATATTTCTTCTCAAAAGCAGAAGAATAAAATCAATCCCTCAAAAATTGATGACGGGAAAAAGTTTGTATTGTCTGATGTATCCAAAGAAGAACTAAATAAAAGAAGGATTCCAGTATATCCTTACCTCCTCTAAATAATGCAGTATCTATGCAATAAAGTTCTATCAGAAAAATCATAGATTATCTCATAATAAGTATAGGATAATGACCAATACTTTCGAGCCGAGAAAAATTATTAATACCTGTATTAATATAATGCTCTCTATCTACGAAAAAAATTCCAAAGCTTCATTTGGTTTTATTGGAGCCAACGGTTTTAATGAAGATACGAAGTGTACCAAAAGATACAGAGTCTATTCAAGAATTGTAGCAACCTACTTTAGCGACAGAGTTTTCTATCACAAAGAAAATATAGAGAAGAGTGCATACATGCTCATCAACAATATAGCACTAAAAGAAAATCCCGACTTGATTCAACAAATCGAGAATTTCTTTATTAACCAATATGATTATTTTGAATAACTATTATTCGAATTAATAAGTCAAACGGATACCTGCCTGTATATTGAAGTTGAACGGATTCTCTTTACGTATAGTCTGAATGTCCGAACCATCATCGAAATAATAAGCGACACCCGGCTCTACATAGATACCGACACGTTTGGTAGCATTCAACTGTGCACCTACCGCACCGGACACGGAGAATTGCATAGGTTTCACCGTTTCCTTTTCGGAACCGAGCTTTCCATACACGCATTTCTCAACCATACCGCCACCGGATACATAAAGAGTAACGAGCTTCTTATCAAGGAAGTTCCAGTTGGCACGCAACGGAATACCGATATAGTGAAGTTTCTGTTCTATCTGATGGTCGTCATTCGCCAATTTAGCGTCAGAAGAAAGGAGCGTATAAGTCAGACCGGACTCGAGAGAGAAGCCTTTGCCCAAGGCTTTACGGACGGATAATCCGAAAGAGATGGGTTGATGATGTTTAATATCGACTACCTGTTTGGCCTGGCGCAAGTAAGGTACTCCGTCCTCAAAGACCAAAGTCTGGTCGTTGGGAATCTCCATCAAACCATTGGATACAGAAAGCATACTGACGCGGGACATATAAGGATACGCGCCCGAACCTACTTCTGAAGAAGCACCACCCGAATTCCCTACTCCAAGTCCCATTGACCATGTCCCTTTCCGGGAAGATGGTTTCTCAGTCGGGATATGATATTTATCTCTGCCGGAAGGACGGCGCGGTCTGTTACCCGCAGTCGGTCGTTCCGTATCTTTCGTCTGAGTCTGAGTTTGACCGGCATTTGTTTCTTCGGTCGGTTCTCCCTCATTGATGACTGTTCCGGGTTCTTTTTCTTCTACTACAAGTGCCGGCTCATCTTTCACGGCGGGTTCATCTACCGGCATCTTATGTTCCGTAATATTCCGGTCTACTTTTGCCAACCGGTTTTCACGGGCAACGGGACGCAGGACAGGTTCGACGGAAGTTCCTTGTATATCCGGTTGTTGCACGCCCGGCAAGACATCGGGGGTAGAAGCCAATGCCGGTGTTTGTATATGACGCATTTCATCCGCGGCAGGTGTCCCCAGGAAATACAGGCTTACTGACGAAACAACAGCTAACAATATAACAGCCGCAGCCGCCATCATCCATTTTCGATAAGGATATATCTTCCTCTCCACGGGGGGCATAAGCTCTTTCTCCAGTTGTTCCCAACCGGAAGCAGGTGTCGGCTCGGAATAATCCGCGAGCTTCTCCTTCAACTTATTCATCCACAATTCTTTCTCTTCCATCTCTATCTATCCATTATGCATTATCCATTCTTTTACTCTTTTTGCCAATACCGTCTTCGCGCGAAACAGTTGCGAAGCCGAAGATTTCTCATTAATACCTAATACCTGAGCGATTTCTTTGTGTGATTTGTCCTCGAAAGTATAAAGGTTGAACACTGTGCGATACCCGGCAGGCAGTTCTTCGATAAACTGCATCAACACTTTTTGGGGTATCGCCTCTACATCAGAAGCATCCGGCTCTTCATATTCTTCGGGCAACTCTTCCAATGACGCTGCCTGATTGATTACATCATTCTTCCGGAGATACTGCAAAGCGGTGTTGACTACCACCCGCTCCATCCAGGCCCGCAGGGAGCCTTCACCCCGCCAGGTGAACTTGTCGAAAGAGTCGAATATCTTTATAAAACTATCGTGTAGCAGATCCTGGGCCGTATCACGGTCGCCGGTATAGCGCAGACAGATGCCAAGCATACGCCCCGCATACTGCTCATACAGTTCCTTGCGGGCCCGGTTGTTTCCTTGCCTGCATTGTTCCGACAACTCTAATTCTTCCATTCGCTTATACACGTGTTTACCTTATAAATGCAGCAAAGATAGAAATACTGCATAGAGAGAACAACTCTTTTGCCACTTTTGTTTCTTTAACAGATGCAGATGCAATATTCTTGGTTATCGTGCATTTTCTGAATACAAAGCAGTAATATTAATCAATCTAAAACCTAGTTTATTATATGAAGAAATTTAAATTCATTGCCTTTATCTTTGCTATTATGACCACAATGCCGATTTTCCAGTCTTGTCTGGACGACGATGACAGTCCGTCCGACCTATTGGTTATCAGCACAATAAATATGATCAGCCAGGATAGCAAGGATTTTTATTTCACCTTGGATGATGGAAAGAAGATGTATCCGAGTAACGGACAAGGATGGAATGGTGCAGATTTTGCGGACGGACAGCGTGCCTTTGTCATGTTCAACGAGTTAGAAGAACCGGTGGGCGGATATGACTACAATGTGCAGGTTAAGCAAATCAAGGAAATTCTGACCAAGGATATCGTCACCATGGATGATGAAGAAAATACGAAAGAAAAAATAGGAGACGATAAAATCAACGCTACCTATATGTGGATTAATAAGGATAAGAAATATCTGACTATTGAATTCCAATATTATGGCACGCACAGCGAAGATAAGAAGCATTTCCTGAATTTGGTTATCAATAATCCTGTGCCGGCTCCTACTGCGGACGAAGAGGATGCGGAAGATGAATATATCAACCTGGAATTCCGTCACAACAGTGAAGGGGATTATCCACAGACTTTAGGCGAAGGGTATGTGTCCTTCAAACTGGATGAGATCAAAGAACAGATGGAAGGAAAGAAAGGACTAAGAATCCGTGTTAATACTCTATATGGCGGAATAAAAACATATGAAGTGAAATTTCCCTAATCTGCTAATCTAATGTGAAAGACACTCTTTTTTAATATTATATATTAATTACGCAAAAGAGGGCGGTAGTTGTGAAACTCCCGCCCTTCTTACTTTTATACTTCGCTATTTTATCCTCTTGAAAAGAAAGTTTATTTCTTATCTCCCAAATAATTCCATACGCCCGCGCTCAAAGCTGCTCCGACAAACGGGGCAATGATGAACAACCACAACTGTGAAAGGGCTTCTCCACCCTGGAACAATGCCGGAGCAATACTACGTGCCGGATTGACAGATGTACCTGTGATGGGAATACATACGATATGCACCAGTACTAAGGTAAGACCGATGGCGAGTCCGGCAAGATTGCCTGCGCCTTTTTTCGGGTCGGTAGAACCTAAGACTACTAATACAAAAATGAATGTAAACACTGCTTCGGCAATAAATGCTTGCAGCATTTCTCCTTCACCAAAACCGTTCGAACCTGTTGCCGTCGGGCCATCGTGAGCTCCGGTAGACACCAAAGCATAAAGAATAGCCGAGCCGATAATAGCTCCTATCACTTGGAAAACCATATACATCCCTGCGTCTTTTCCATTCATACGTCCACTCAGGAATACTCCTAATGTAATGGCAGGATTAATGTGACAGCCCGAAATACCACCGATAGCATATGCCATTGCCACTACGGACAAACCAAAAGCTAAAGCCACACCGATCGTTCCCACGCCAGCGCCTACTGTATCGGCCAAACCACCTGCAAAGACGGCACTACCACATCCCATAAGGACGAGCACCATCGTTCCAATCATTTCTGCAATGTACTTTTTCATAACTAATCAAAAATTTATTAATGTATTATTTTTCAAAAATAAATAATTTACTGCGGAAATCAAAGTCTATATGTATAATTATGACTAACTTTGCGGCATTTTTCGAATATAGAAAATTACACCGAATGAAAAAAGGACTTTTTTATGCCATATTGGCCTCTGTTTTATGGGCTATAGTCAATCCATTTATCAAACAGGGACTGAGCTACGATTTTACTCCGATGAACTTTGCCGGAATCCGTTTTACTACCGTGGGGATCATTCTCTTCGCCTATACCTGGCACAAAGGGATGTGGAAGGAAATACGTCAGCACAGCAGATTGTTTATGAACCTGATTCTTATCAATATGTTTATGGGATACACGGCTTTCTACTTCGGCGTGGATTTTGTGAGCGGGGCTATCTCATCCATTATCATGGGGATGACTCCGCTTATCAATGTGTTACTGGCACATCTGCTTGCTAGTAATGACAGGCTGAATATCCATAAAATAATAAGTCTTGTAGTCAGCCTCATCGGCTTGTTCCTTATTATAGGAATGGGAAGTGACGGCGCACCGCTCGATTGGAAGGGAATCACAGGTATTGTGTTATTGCTGCTTAGTATTATTTTTCAAGGGTATTCCGCCATCTCCGTTTCGGAAGATAAGGGAAAGGTGAATCCTATTTTCCTGAATGCTGTGCAGATGTTCTTCGGTGGTCTGCTGATATATATGGTAGGACTGGGTACGGAAGGTTATCATTCATTTATCGGAAAACCGGGCGGATTTTATATCAGTCTTGGTATTCTGGTGTTTATTTCTGTTTTTGCTTTCAGCTTTTGGTTTATCGCTCTGCAAAGTAAGGGAGCGAAGGTCAGCGATATTAATATGTGCAGGCTGATTAATCCGATTCTCGGTGCGGTATTGAGTTGGATTATGCTCCCTGACGAATATCCGACATTCAGTACGGTGGCAGGAATGATTATTATCGTCAGCTCCCTGATTATTTATTTCAAAGGAGCTGAGATAGGTCAATGGTTCAAGAAGATTAGAGCATAAAAGGAATCCGGACGGGTTATAAGAAACATTGCATGGACTACAAGCATGGAGTTACAATAAACATTGGATAGACTGTAAAGTCAGCATTTCTTTAGGTACCGCCGCTTTTATCTCTTCTTTCAGCACGCAGAGAAGGCTGTGACGCACGAAATCTTTGCTTGTAGCCAGTACAACCTGACGCGTCGGACGCGGGATGGCGAACGGGCGTACTAATTTCCGTTGTTCTTCTGTCAACTGGGATACTGCCAGTTCGGGAATAAAGGTGATTCCTTTTCCGCTTTCCACCATGCGCATAAAGGTTTCCATACTTCCCAGGCGATAAGCCATCTGATTGACTTTCACAGCTTCCATCTGGCAGAAACGGACGAGTTGGTCACGGAAACAATGTCCTTCGTCCAGTAGCCAAAGGCGTTCACCGGTTATATCGGAAGTGCGGATAAGGTCATGTTTGAAAGAGGGTTCTTTCTTGGATACATAAGCGTAAAACTGCTCATAAAACAGTGTTTCTTCTGTAAGGAACGTATCTTCCAGTTTACTGGCTATGATTCCTGCATCCAAATCCCCGGCATGCAATGCTTGTTGGACGTCTTGGGTCTTCATTTCCGTAACTCTGATATCCAGTTCGGGATACTTCTCCATTAGTTGCGGAAAGAAGCGCGGAAGCAGATAGGGTGCAATTGTCGGCAATACTCCCAAACGGAATACGCCGGATAATGATTGCTTTTCTTCACTGATAATTTCCTTTACCTGTGCTGCTTGCGCCAGAATCACACGAGCCTGATCTATTATTTTTTGCCCGATAGCTGTCGGACAAACAGGTTGCATTGTCCGGTCAAACAGCTTCACTCCCAGTTCATCTTCCAGTTTCTGAATCATGGCGCTCAATGTAGGTTGCGTCACCCGGCAGTGTTCCGCTGCGCGGGCAAAGTGCCGGAACTGGTCAACGGCTAATATGTATTCCAATTGTTGTATTGTCATCTATCAAATTGTTTGATGTTATAGATTGTATCTATGCAAAGATAGAAATTTTCAGTTTGACAGCAAGCACTTTTCGCCTTATCTTTGTCGTACAGAAAAAAAGAAAATTAATATAAATCATTAAAAACAATAAGATTATGAAGACTTTAGAATTTATCAAATTGAACGAATCAGGAGCAAACAA
Organism: Bacteroides congonensis; assembly: GCF_900130125.1. Taxonomy (GTDB): domain Bacteria; phylum Bacteroidota; class Bacteroidia; order Bacteroidales; family Bacteroidaceae; genus Bacteroides; species Bacteroides congonensis. The sequence continues at coordinate 1,376,105 of NZ_FQXY01000011.1, read as the reverse complement.
CGTAGTAACATCTTTGCAACAACTATTAGCTGACTTCCAAGTGTATTACACCAATCTTCGCGGTTTCCACTGGAATATCAAAGGACACAACTTCTTCGTTCTCCACAGCCAGTTCGAAAAGATGTATGACGACACTGCCGAAAAGGTGGACGAAATCGCAGAACGTATCTTGATGTTGGGCGGCACTCCTGCCAATAAGTTCAGTGATTATCTGAAAGTTGCCGGTATCAATGAAGTGGACAAGGTAAGTAATGGAGATGAAGCACTGAACAGCATCCTTCAATCTATCAGTTATCTGATCGGTGAAGAACGCAAGATTCTGTCTATTGCTTCACAAGCCGGAGACGAGGTAACCGTTTCGATGATGAGCGATTATCTGAAAGAACAGGAAAAGTTGGTTTGGATGTTGGTGGCTTATAATAGCAAGTAATTTAGAAAAAAGGTTTAGGTTTTAAGTGAAGAAAGAGAGGATACTCCTGTTAGAAGGAATATTCTCTCTTTTCCATACATCTTCCTTTCGTATCTGTACTTCTCCTAAAGAAAACACTCTCGCTACAAAATACCAGTAGCGAGAGTGAATCTTAAAATCAAGATTTTAAAGAACTATCTTATCCTAAACAATCTTCTTACTGTATACCCAATCTGAAATCTCCCACTTGCAATGCACTGTTCGGATTAAATACCCAACCAGTAAATTCTACTTTCACATATTGGTATTCAGATTCTTTAACGGGCAGTAATTGGGCTGTTTCAATATTTGTGTAATCAAGATCTATTTTTTCCGCAATTACCTTATAGTCAACATTATCATTACTTCCCAACACACGGATATAACGCAAATGTACCCCAGTCACACCTGTATTACCAAAGCGATTCTTCCATTCGATTACATTAAATAACTTCGGTTCTTTCATATCTACAACAAAATAAAGCAGATGGTCTGCAGGAGTAGCACAGTCACCATAATCCTTACCCGGCTTTATCAGTGACAAGAAAGTCTCTCCTTTACCGTCCAGAATATCCTCCGGTTTTCCAGTTTCATTATCCGGAGCATAATTAGTACCTGTTGTTTCATAGAAGATTGAAGTACCTACCGTCCAAGTATCCCGACAGTACCAAGGCGTTGTTGTTATATTAAGCTCTGTTTCAACCCCGCTATTATCATTAGCAGCTATTCCAATGACTGCTGTGCCTTGAGCCAAGACCTTGAGTATGCCATTCTCTAATGAAACAACATCTTCACCTTCTTTTATAGTATATGACAAGGTTTTGTCAGTTGCCCCTTCCGGAAGTACGGTAACATTGGAATTCAAGTCATAAACAGCTCCCAGTTCCAAAGTCAACCCATCGACACCACCGGGAATCACAATGTCAGCAACTTTAGCAGTTACAAATATGTTACATGTTTTCTGCAGCTGTATTACATTATACTTATCTACCATCCAAATGCTAAGTTCAGCTTCACCACTGGCTACACTAGTGATTACACCATCCATGTCTACAGTAAAAATTTTCTCATTACCAGAACGGAATCTGAAAGAAAAATCTTCCATACTCCCCGCATTTTCAGGAATGCCATTAATCCGCAAAGTAGTAGTAGCACCAATTGCATCAAGCACAATCGTTCCTTCTTCATTCATCAATTCACTACTGACAGCAATATCAGTAAACGGATTTTCGGTGATATCCGTGAAAGCCGTCTCTTCATCGTCACCACAAGCAGTACATAAGGCTACTGTGGCAAACATAAAATATAATAATAGTTTTTTCATACTTTATTAATTACATAGTTAATAACTATCCATTATTCCGGGCAACGTACTCCTTCAGTCCAATTCAGAGTTCTGCTAATATCCCAGCCATTACCAGTCCAGTCCTTAATTACAGCACCACCACCTTCATTGAATCTCCAATAGGCAACCATATCCTGATAATAATCAGGAGAAATGTAACACATGTTATTTTGAATTTCATTCTGTGTTAAAGCCCTCTTCCACACACGAACCTCACTTATAGATCCATCCAAATAACGGGAGTTCACAGAAGAACCAATACAGAATCTACGTTTATCTGTGTTTCCACACAAGATAACAGGACCGCGTGGCGCATCTACTTGTCCATCCAATTCACCATTTACATATAATTTAATCGTAGAACCATCAAATACAACTGCAAGATGATACCATTTATCAACTTCAAATTCAGTCTTTCCTGTCACTGGAAAACCGCCACCAGCCAATTGTATCTGATTCGGCTTAATAGTCGTATCTCCAAATCGCAATAAGAACTCTTCTTCTACCCCCATTACCGTACTAATAAACGGACTACTAGAAGCAAATTTATTAACCTTGACTCTTGCTTCCATTGTCACTTGCGGAACAGCTGCCAATGAAGGATCGCTTTCAAAAGGAAGCTGCATATTCGTTCTAGAAAGATTAGCAGCATTGACAACCATCACCTGATTTAATACAAGATAAACCGTCCGGGAAGAATCTAATACAGGCATACCACCCGTTACATCTGTAATGGTTAAAGGCACACAATAGGTAACCCCTTCTTCAAAATTAGAAGCTCTCAACAAAGAAAAAATCAATTGCTCTGAAATATTCTCACCCGCTTTCAATACAATTTCATCATTAGATAACATGTAGTCTTTAGTCGGGACCATTTTATATTTCTTCCCATACAACGCATTGTACCCCTCGAGTTTATCCTGATCTACCCGTACTCTTATGATCTGATCGCTCGTAACCTGGCAAGAAGCAGAGACTGTCACTCCAATTTCAGCCGGCCCATCTATCGTATACTTAACGGCAGGAGAATCTTCTGTACCGGTAAAATACAAAACATCTTTGAATGTTTCTACATTCGTACAAGCTGACAATATACCAACCCAAAATATAGTTAATAATAAGTATTTCGCCTTCATATATTTTTTGTTTTAGAGATTATTTCTTTGCGGGATTCATGATTTGAATGGCCTCACGAAGATATTTATATTCAACATCGGTATGATTATACTCATACTCCATGTGGTAACTTCCCACACCGCCTTTATGTTGTCCTTCTGTTATATTATTCGGTTGCCAACGTGCCATACCGATCAGCGATGGAATAACTCCTAACTCCGGATCAGAATACTTATCTCCTCCTGTAGCCCAGTGATCTTCAAAGTTTTCCGTCACTATAAATCTGTCGGGAGCCAAATATTTACTGACTGTATTAAAACGATTCTGTAACGATGTCGGTGATTTAGTATTATATGCCTGCGCAACCGCATAATCAGCATATTCCCAGCCTTCTTCCGTTATTTTCTCAACAAATCCATCCACACAAATAAGTTTATCTTCCCCCAGATTCGAACGCATTTCTCTTAATAATGTAGTCATATTCACGGCATTATTAAACAAATCACTCCCACTACATTCATGATCAAAATCAATGCCGTCATATCCATATTTAAAGATACTATCTGCCAGCGCTTTGGCTGCGGCCGGAATATTTTCGGCTATATTCTCAAAATTGCCCGGAAAGTTTGCCATATTATGAGAAAATATAGTAAATGTCACTCTTGTTCCGTGCACTTCTTGTATATAACGCAAATCCTCCATTTGAGATGGCGTCAAGCTATGCCATGTTCCCCAGATAGATACTACATCTACACTATCAGGCAAATTACGCAAATATTTAACAGGAGATGTCCCGGTTGCTTTCCAACCTCCAAACCATCCAAAAGCCATTTGATGTTTCGTTTTTTTATAAGCTCTCAGATTCTCATAATATTGGGCATCCCGCTCTAACGGCACCTGAAGAGGAATATTTTCTATTTCTGTATCACATGCCACCCATACAGTAGCTAATACGAAAAAACAAAATATTTTATTAATTATTTTATTCATAGTAATCAAATTAAATATACAATAATTATTTTTTATCCCACCATAACTTAACTTTTCCATAGTCAGTGCCACCAAGAAAATCTGTCACTGCTTTATTTACCTCTGTCGTATTAGTATCATACTCTGTAGATGGAAATGGAATACGACGTGGCCCGGAGCTTTCTACTTGACCTGCACTGGCATTTGTTCCATACAAACTAAATAGCTTGGGATAACCGGTACGACGGTGTTCACTCCATGCTTCCTGACCTTCCGGAAACATAGCAATCCACTTTTGAGTGATAATACGTTCCAACTTCTTATCATCACTATCATTTTTATTCCATGCAATAGTAATCGTAGATGCAGCAGCCACACTTCCAGAAGTTCCGGCTGGTGCAGTAAACCGCACAGGCTTATAAGTATCTCCTCTCGTCAAGTAATCATCCAAAGCAACACCCCACTGTTCGAAAGATTTCGTAATACCTGCGTTGTATAATTCTTCAACTTCACCACCCATATCCCAGCCGTGAAGTTTTCCTTCTGCACGCAAAAAGTAGATTTCCGCAGCACACATCCACTGGACTGGCGTTTCAGCAAATACGTTCGGAGAAGATAGCTTTAAATAATTCTTCTTATCCGTCACATTCACTCCTAACCGGGCACCATGAAATTTATCACCGGCTTCCCCATATTCAGATTGCTGAAAGTATTTAGAAAGTCGAGGGTCACTATATCCTTTCATTATAGACTCAATATCAGCCCCCATACGTGTATCCGAATAACTATCCCAACAAATCTTCAAAGGATGGAATACTGAGATTCCGTTTCCAGACTGCAACAAGGCATTTTCAGCATTTTCTGTAATTACTCCGGCTTTTGTGGCTTCTTCCGCTAATTTCTGTGATGTTTTTCCATTTACTTCAAATCCATTCACATAATATGTACGCATAGCCAAACGCAGTTTCAACGAATTGGCAAATTTCAACCATTTAGTAAAATCACCTCCATACACAAGATCATATTTACTTAAAGGTTTACTACCCGGATGAATAGCGATATAGTCCTGTAACTCCGCTATAGCTTCATCTAAATCAATAAAGAATGATTTATATATCTCTTCCTGCGAGTCATAAGGAGTTTCCAATCCCCCATGGCCAAATTGTAAATAAGGCAAAGGACCATACATATCTGTTACACGATGCATGGCTGCTACCTTCAAGATTTGTGCAACGGCATAAGCCTCCGGGAATTTATCCTTCCCATTATCCCTGATTTGCTTCCAGGCAGGCATTACTTTCGTGAACACTACGTCAAAAGCGACATCATTCCATTTATCATATCGCAAGTTGTAATGAACAGCAGAACTCGTCCCCCATGTCCCAATTGGAGTCATATAGCCGGAATGCATATCACCACACAAATTTTGAGCACGTTGAAATTCATTAGCATCCACATCACTGGTCGGTATCACATCCATCTGCATAGCGGGAAAGAAGTTTCCAATCTTCATCAGCCCAACCAACATTTCTTCAGGAACCTCATTTGGATTGGTATTCCATTCTTTATAATTGTCTGTACAGGAAGTGATCAGCACAGCTACTCCCAATGCACACATTGCATGTCTTATTTTTCCTAGTCTTTTCATTGTATTATTCCTTTCTGGTTTATTAATATTGGAACTTCACACTAAACCCAATGCTGCGTACACTCGGCTGCATAAAATAGTCAAACCCTTGATAATATGTACCTGTAGAAGCCGATAGTTCCGGATCAAAAGGCGCCTTATTATGGAACATGAACAGATTTTTACCAATGAGTGACACTGTCAGGTTTTGTATCTGGTTACCAAACCATTTAGTCGGGAATGTATATCCTAAAGTGGCTTCCCTAAGTCGTACGTTTGTCATACTATATACATAATTAGCCAAAACTCCGGTCGAACCATTACCAAGCACATTATAGTAATCCTTCGCGGTCACACGTCCACTATTAATATTCACTCCCCCATTATCACGTACTATAGCCGATGTTTTAGAAGTCCCATAGTAATCCATCTTCGCTTGTGTAGCCGAAACGCCGACCCCACCGATACGGGCATCAATCAGAAAACTTAAATTAATACCTTTCCAGCTAAAACTGTTATTCCACCCCCAGTTAAAACGAGGTGCCGTACTACCTGCTTTTATCCAAGTGTTCGGATCGGCTTCTATCGCACCGGTATTCGCATCCACTTTAATATTTCCCAAATAGTCCATCTTTAGCCCCGTCACATAAATGTCACTCAAAGTACCTCCTTCTTTCACTATCATTTTATAGCTACCTTGTGGGTTGAAAGGTTCTATTTCCGTGATAGAGATAGGTTCTCCTGTTATCGGATTGGTAGCACCACCGGGTAATAAATAAACAACCTTATTACGGTTCATTGTAAAGGTCAGATTGGAGTTCCATTTTACAGGTCCAAGATTGGTATTGATACCCAAACGTGCCTCAATACCCCAGTTATTCACTTTTCCTCCATTCAGCATGTAATTACTGTAACCTGTACTTGGCGGCATAGTATAGTTAATAAACTGGTTGAAAGTATTACTGTTATAATAGGTAAAATCAATATTCAGTAAATTCTGGAACATTCTTAGATTCATACCAACTTCAACAGATTTTGTACGTTCAGGTTTCAAATCCGGATTCAATAATCTTGAGGAAGTATTGATAACACCATCTTTGACTGTATATGTCGGCATTGTAATCTGTCGCATCGGCGGATTACCGACCTCACTATAAGAAGCCCGGACCTTTAAAAAGGAAATATATACTTTCGACAAATCGACTATCTCACTGACAACAGCAGATATACCTACCGACGGATAGAAAAATCCACTTTTCTCATTATCAGTATTAGCCAAAGTAGAGAACCAGTCATTACGGGCAGTTAAATCCAGATATGCCCAGCTTTTATATCCTAACTGAAAAGTTGCAAATACAGCTTGATTATTATCAATATATCCTGCCTGTTCAGCTTTAGTATTCGCCCCATTCTTGCTTATATTATTGAACGAGAAAAAGTTCGGAACAGTAGCCAGATGTCCTTCATAATTTGTCATCTCATAAGTCTGATGGTTGAAACTGCCTCCCACATTGGCTGTGATTCCCCAGTTTTCCCAACGCTTATTAATTTGGATCATTGCATCTCCATAGGTGTTCTTATATCCTGACTTCATGTTCATATAATTACCATATTCTGATGCAAATAGTTGATCGGAAGAAGCTGCTATTTTACGTTCGTACGTGTCATTGCTATTATCTACACGCATACGCCCCACAACGTTCATCCATTCAAATACTTTATAATTCAAATTTGCCGAGAACATATAACGTGATTTATGATTACTCATATTCTCACGATTTACGATCCAATAAGGATTTTCGATAGCCATTCCCTGATTACCATAAGGCCAGTATTGCACATCATAATATTTCTCACTATTATAACGTTCATATACTTTATACTTATTCAAATCATCTCCTCTAGGCATAAGGTACAATGCAACAAGCGGATTATGATATTGCCCCTGAGACATCATGTTGTTATCATTCGTTATAACATAAGAAGCACTCATGTCCAATGTCAGCTTATCTTTAATTAATTCAGTCGTATTACGCAATGTAAAATTATACCTGTTATAAGTGTTATTAGGAATAATACCACGTGCATTGGTCGACGCTGCCGAAAAATAGGTCTGATTACGGTCATTACCTGCGGACAAACCTATAGAGTTAGTTTCTGTGAAACCTGTTTGAAAAAAGTCTTTAGGTTCCCATGTCGCATTCTTCTTAGCTCCCCAGCTGGCAAACTCACCTTCTACCGAACCATAAGTAGTCTGAAACTCCGGCATTACTAAAGGGCTCATAAACTGAGTATCGTTCGAGTAATTAATTCTCAGTTTTCCTTCTTCCCCTTTCTTTGTTGTTATCAAAACAACACCATTCGCACCTTGCGAACCATAAAGCGCGGCAGCCGCCGCACCCGTCAATACAGACATTGATTCAATATCGTCCGGATTTATACTGGAAATCCCGTCACTGTCCCCTCCGTCTGCATTCTCATAAAAACTTTTTTCCTGATTAGAACGCATAGAAGACATAGGAATACCATCAATCACGTATAAAGCATTGTTGTCATTCGTTATAGATTTCAAACCACGCATTACAACACGGGTAGAACCACCAATACCTGATGCACTCTGATTAATAGTCACACCGGCAATCTTACCTGCCAGACTGTTCATGAAACTGGCATCCTTTACGGTAGTAAGATCCGCCGCTTTCATTTCCTGTACATTATACGTCAGAGATTTCGTTTCGCGCTTGATACCCAAAGCGGTAACTACGACCTCATCCAGCACCTCATTATCCGGACGCATAGTAATACTATAAAATTCCTTGTCCGAAACGGCGACTAACTGAGTGGCATAGCCAATATAAGAAACTTTCAAAGTGGAATTAGCAAAGGCTGACATAGAAAAATTCCCATCAAAATCAGTAATGGTTCCTGTAGTAGTTCCATCTACCGCCACATTCACACCAATCAAAGGTTCTCCATTCTCATCAACAATTTTCCCTTTTACAGTCTTTGAAGCCTGCGAGTTCGTCTCTTTTTTTTCAGGAACAATCATGATGTACTTATCAGTCAATTTATATGAAAATCCCGTACCTTTCAAAATTGTCTTTAGAGCAGACTCTAATGGCTGGTTTACTATATTCAAAGATAATTGTCTTTGACCCGAAAGTTGTGATTGATTATAAGCGACAGATAATTTGGATTGTCTTTCAACTTCAACCAATGCATTTTGTAAAGTGATTTCTGCTTTTTTTATAGTAATACGAATATTACTTTGAGCGAATGCTGTCGTCTGCAATATAAACAAACAGCAAATAATTATTGTACTTTTAGCTGTTTTTAGATATAAATTCATATCTTCGTAGCGTTTTTAGTGTTAAACTCATAATATTAATTCTATCAAAAATCTAGTATTTTACTTTTTAATACTAAAAAACTTATTTCATATCCGGAACCAGGCGGCATCCTTGTTCCGGATACTTTTTTACATAATGATATATTTTAAGGTTAAACAATCAACAATCTTGTTCTATCTCACAATTTTCATATAGCAAATATTTTTATCTATCTTATAAGTGAATTTTCCGGTGACTTCTTTCATCACTTCCATCACTTCTTCAATATCTGCATTCGCACTAAAGCTGAAATTATATTTATCGTTAGTAAACAAGCTTGTACTATATTGGAAAGTTATATCAAAACGTCTTTCCAAAGTCTGCAAAATCTCTTCCATTGTACTTCCGCGGAATACGATCTGTCCTCTCTGCCAGGCTGTCACATCTTCCAGGTTAGCATCCGCAATTTTACTTTGAGCGGTTTTCCGGTTATAAATTACCTGTTGCCCTGGGTTCAAAATATAAAAATTATCAGATTGTTCATACCCCACTTTTACCTTACCTTGAATCAAGGTAGCAACAATTTCCGGTGCTTCCGGATAGGCGGCTACATTAAATTCCGTCCCCAAAGCTGTTACAGACATATTCGCAGACCGTACAATAAATGGCTTATTCGGATTCTTCTTTACTTTAAAATCGGCCTCACCGACCAAATAAACAGTACGGGTATCTCCCTTAAAGGCGTCCGGATAAAGCAGTAGGGTTCCGGAATTTACATGGACACGGCTACCATCCGGTAATTCTAACTCACGTGTTTTGCCATCAGGAATATATTGTTCAATCATTGCGATTGTCTCCTCATTAAATGCATTCCTTGTCAACCAGAAGGTACCGGACACAGTTACAACAAACACAGCGACTGCTGCCACATATTTCCAGGGAAATAACCTATACTGTTTTTTAGTACCGGCAGATACACCGATTTTACTATATACATTTTCCAAAGAAGTCCATGTGCCTGAATCAACTTTTCCTTCTGTTTCTTTCCATAATGCATTCAATGCCGCCTCTTTCTCATCAGCATGTTCTTCATCCAATAACCATTGATGTACTTCTTTGGTTACATTCTCACTATGCCCGGAAGCTGTGAATACATTGATAATTTTTTGAATATAATTCTTCATTTTAGATTTGCCTTATATAATATAGACAACTTGCTAAAACGGACTACTCAACCGAAATAGAAAAAAAATGCAATTAAGATGACTTTTTTTAATTCTTGTAGTGCAAGATAGATGTGGCGCTCCACTGTACGGACAGAAAGTTGCAGTCTATCAGCGATTTCCTGATTGCTCATACCGTTTTTCCGACTCATAGAAAACACTTTTCTACGTTGTTCCGGCATGTTATCCAAAGTAAGCTTTATCAAAAGTTGCAGTTCCTTCGCATAAAGTTTGTCGTATGTATCAAATTCAAAAGAAGGAGAATCTTCCTGAGACAACTTCTCCTGATAGCTAAGCTCTACCGACTGATGTTTCAAAAAGTTATAAATCTGATTACGGGCCATCGTATAGATATAGCTATCCCATGTTTCCTTGTTCTCCCATATTTCCGGATTATCCCACAGCTTGACAAATATATCCTGAGCAATATCTTCAGCATCCTCCTCCGAATGTAAAATCTTCCATGCAAAAGCCTTTACCTTCGGAAAAGTAAGAATGAAAAATTGCTCGAATTTCTTCTTCTTTTCTTGTTCACCAATATGTGTCATCAGAGATTTGCGGTTATTATCATTTTTATGGAAGCCAAAAGTAGATGCTTTTGGATAAAAAAACAAATAATAGCAGCAATAAAAGTTATTTTAGAAAAATGAATATACGTCAGTTACTCATCTTACTAAAATAGAATCTTTCAATCTGATATCATCCGAAGAACAACCAACCATTATCTGAAAGGTTCCAGGTTCAACAACTTTTTCCAACTTCTGATTGATAATGGATAGTTCATCTTTTGTCAAGGTGAAAGTAATTGGCTTTTTCTCTCCTTTCTTTAAGAAAAAACGTTTAAACTGCTTCAACTGCTTCATTGGCTGTACAACTGAAGCATATTCATCTCTTATATAAAGTTGCGCCACTTCTTCACCATCATATTTTCCTGTATTCTCCACCCTAAATGAAACTTCATAATGATAAGGAGATGTAGAAGTTACCTGCAAACCCGAGTATTCAAAAGTGGTATAGCTTAGTCCATAACCAAAAGCATATAACGGCAATGCGGACATTTCTACATAATCATGGTTTTGAGGTGCTTTCTTATTATAATATACAGGTATTTGTCCTACCGAACGAGGTACGGTAATTGGCAGACGGCCTGCCGGATTATAGTCCCCGAACAAGACATCAGCTATGGCATTTCCCCCTTCCTGACCGGGATAATAAGCGGTCAGTAGTGCGTCGGCATATTCTGCCGGCCAATTCTTTTCTAACGGACGACCTTCAATATAAACTACAACCAAGGGCTTTCCTGTCCGCTTCAAGGCTTCTAATAATTCTTGCTGCCTGCCAAGTAAAGACAAAGTGGCACGGTCAAACCCTTCACCACATTCCATATCGCTGATATTGCCTTTATCCGCAACTGCCGCTCCTGTCTCCTTATAGCTCGTTTTAAAATCACGGGCACTAGAGCCCCCCACTACTGCAATTACAACTTCGGAACGCAGGGCAGCTTCGACCGCTTTCTCTATTTCATTTATTGTAGTATCACGGATAGCGCAGCCTTTCACATATTCTACACGCGATGGAGAAAGTTTGGCAACAATCCCGTCAAGTACGGTTTTTACATTCCCGTCTTCTTGGGGTGCAGTATAATCTCCTAACATATTATACTGATTATCAGCATTAGGGCCAATGACGGCTATCTTATTTATATCTTTACGCAAAGGCAATATGGAGTTCTTATTCTCAAGCAGAGTGATAGAAGCCTGAGCTATTTTCCGTGCCAATTCAATGCTCTCCCTGCTACGTACTTCCCTCGCTGCCATCTTCGGATCGACATAAGGATGTTCAAACAACCCCATCTCGAATTTCATCCGCAACACCCGGCAGACGGCCGTATCAATTACCGCTTCGTCAACTTGCCCGCTCTGAACCGCATGACAAAGGCTCGTATAAGCATCTCCGCCCAAATCCACATCTACACCTGCCGTAACAGCCTGTACCGCGGCATTTTCTTTGGTCGGAGCCACAAAATGACTTTCGTGAATCCCTTCGATACTATACAAATCCGATACTACAAATCCACGAAAATTCCATTCGTTACGTAGCAGTTGAGTCAACAGATAATGATTTGACGTACAAGGAACACCATCAATTGAATTATAGGAAGTCATTACGGATAGCGCTCCTGCATCTATTGCCTGACGAAAAGGGAGTAGAAAATTCTGATGCAAATCCCGGACGCCTATTGACGCATAATTGCCATTCTGCCCGCCCTCCGGCACTGCATAAGCCAGGAAATGCTTCAAAGTAGCTATGGTAGCATATTCCTGTGACAAGTTGCCGCCACCTAATCCGGCAACCATAGCAGCTCCTAAAGTACCGCTCAACACAGGGTCTTCACCGAAAGTTTCTTCCACACGCGACCATCTAGGATCATGGGTCAAATCAAGCACAGGCCCGTAACTGATATGCCCGCCCTGGGAACGGATTTCTTTAGCGATGACCCGCCCTACCTCTTTAATTAATTCAGGAGCCCATGTTGCCGCCATTCCTATGCCGGTAGGAAAGACAGTAGTTCCAATAGCCATATGCCCATGAGGGGCTTCTTCCGCGAGGAAGACAGGAATCCCCAGACGGGTATTCTCAATTACATATTTTTGTAACGCGTTTCCTGCCTTAGCTGCCAATTCAGGTTTAAGTCCGTTTTCCAATGTTTTCTTTGTCCACGGGTCAGCCCGATAGGTTGCCCAAAGCATTCCTACTTTTCTTTCTTTAATCAATTGCTTGAACTTTCCGGAAGGATGAACCTCACTACCATGGATTTCATACATTTCCCAACCTAAAGGACAAAGTAACTGACCGACCTTTTCTTCTAAAGTCATGCGGGAAAGTAAATCTGAAAGTCTTATATCTATTGACAAACTGGGATCTTTGTAAGCAGGTAACGAGGAAGAGGATTGAGTAAACCCCAAAGTACATACCATCTGTACTATCACCAAGATATACAATCGTTTTATCATAATGTTATATATAGTAAAATGACTCAATTAATTTATAGTGTATTTCTAATCTTTCAAATAGAGATATTCAACCCTACTTACCCATTTCTCCTTCAAATATAACTGTATGTACAGGCTGATGAGTATCATTTGTTATCAACTTGACCTTTGCATCCAATAGATGGTTTGAAGATGATACATTTAATTCAAACAGAACCTCCAAACACTCATTTTGCTTCAAAACCTTTTCACCCCGGATATTAGTAGAAACAAATTCCGGACATTCTATTTTACGGATAATAAGAGGATTCGCCCCTTCATTAGTAACTTTAACTTTTCTCTGAATATGCTTTTTTAATGAGATATTCCCCAAATTTAAATAAGACTGTGAACACTTCATCCGGGGAGCAGTTGCCGTGCTCACTTTTCTCATATCATCAATCACTGTACCAAAGATTTGTATAGGAGAACTGTGTACGGAATTGGCAGTAATAATAATCTTATCTTTAAATGTACCGTAAAAGCCTTTTAAAGGAGAAGCCGTTATTTTTATAGACGCACAAGATCGACCTTGAAGAAATGATGGCATAGATATCGACAGACACCCACTCTTATCCAACAGCGAGTATGACAACTTGACCATTTTATCCGATCGGTTATAGATTCTAATTTCTAATTGTTTCGGTCTCCCATTCTGTTGTAACAGATCATAAGATAGAGTCATTCGGTCTGCCAGAATATCTGATGATAAAGAATAAGGATATTCATCTTCTATACGATTCATTGTATGTATCGTACCTTTTACCCAAAGAGTATTGACACTTTGCCCTGAATTAGAAACAACCCTTATACTCTTAGAGAAAAAGTTTGTCCGCCCTTTAGGATCGAATGTTACGGTAATAGTACCTGTATGCCCTGATTTTACAGGTTGTTTACTATAAACAGGAATGGCACACCCACAAGTTGAAATCACTTCTTCAATCACAACCGGAGAAGTATGCATATTAGTAAAATGAAAAGTATAACTCACTTTGCCTCCTGTTTCCTGAATATTACCAAAATTCCAAGTAGTAGTATCAAAACGCAATACAGCTTTTCCCTGTTGTTGGGCACATACGCCAACAGTAGAGCACAGTAAAACGATCAAAGCTGACATAAAACGTTTCATCATCATTTCTTTAAGTTAATATTGGGAGTTACGTAAAAACACAATAACTCCCAATATAAATTTACATTTTAATTATCTTGAGGCAAATCATTGAATTCTGCATTCCAGCTGATATTTGCCGAAGCCGGGAAAGTTAAATCACGCCCATTACCCGAACTGTCCTTCAATGTATTTCCTTCTCCTTCATCCAATTTCCAATAGCCATATAAATCCGAAGAAGATGGAGAAGCTATTGTACGCAAGTTAGCTTTCACTTCTTCCGCTGTCAGACATTTCTTCCACATACGAATATCAGAAATCAGACCATCAAAATACATACTTGATGTATTACCAAATTGAATACCGGTCAACGTATATCCCACCTTGAATCTTTGAGAAGAGGATGGCCCCCAACGTTTGGTCGGTTTTGCAGAAGCAACTTCCTCACCGTTAACATATAAACGATAAGCAACATCTGTATTCTGGCCGGTTTTTGTTCCGTCACAAGTAATGGTCAATCTTACCCATTGATTAGCCGGCAACTTTATATTTTGATTAGCCAATGTCAAGTCACATTGACGATTACCGATATTAGATGCTCCCGCTGTACCGCTTACACGTAGTTCACAACCACTAAAAACCTCATTATTATGGTTGGTATCTTTACCACGCCATGTACCAATGTAATTAGTTCCACTGTGCCAGCTATATGGATATATAAGCATTTCAAACGTATGTGTATTATCTTCAATCGTAACGACTTCATCATTGGCAAAACTTAACGTACGATACATATCCGTTGAATAAGAACTCATATTCAATCCCGGTATATAATCCAATTCCCCATCAATGCTAATCGTAAAATAAGAAACAGAACGAGTGTCCGTTACAAATTGTCCTACACATGTTTCATCTATTGTTGCAACAATAGGAAGCAAATATTCTTCACCTTCCACCAAACCGAACAATGATGAAAACTTAACTGATAAGGAATTGGATTCTTGCTGTCCTGCCTTCACTATCGCATTTTTAGCTTGCAACTCATAGACAAAAGCGGGCATCATCTTATAAGACGTGTTATTTGCAGCATTATAAGCCTCTACCATACTTTCGTCCACGGCAATGTCACACAATAAAGTAGTAGCAGCAGGTTTATCCAGTTTGATAGTATAATCATAAACATAGCTTCCTGCATCCAGTATCTCCCTATAATCAATAGAAACAAGTCCTGCTTCCGACTGTGGCATCTCTATTGTCGGCAATTCAATAAAATCATTGTCATCATCCGAACAGGATGTGAATCCTACTCCTCCCAATAAAACAAGCAAAAGGAGAGTTAATCTATTTATATTGTTTTTCATTATCATACAGTCTATTCATTTATTATTACCTTATTCAAGACATTTATTCGTATCATCATAAGTCCAGTCAATCGTGATTCCATTCTTATAACTGATATCACGCTTGGACGGAGATAAATCATAGAAAGTAGTTCCTTCTCCTTCATTCATTCTCCAATAAGACACAAGCCCATTGGTAGAAGGATCTACCCCACATACATTTGCTTTAATTTCACGAGCAGACAAAGGACGAGTCCAAAGGCGCATCTCACTCAAACGACCATAAAACAATTGTGAAGATTGATAACCTTTTGAAGGCATACCGATCTGTACTCCATAAAGCGCATATTCATACGGAGCAACTGTCATTGAGTTATCTTTCTCTCCATTGATATACAATGTCAACGTACTGCCGTCATTTACCAAGGCAACAGCATACCAGGTATTTAAAGCAAAGCGAGTATTCGATGACATTTTACCCTGTTTAGTTGTTACATGCAACTGGTTCGGCTCATCCGTTCCTTCACCAAAACGAAGCAGGTTCTGGTCACATTTAAAGCCTCCATCATCAATCGCTCCCCCTTCTACAGACGCTTCACTACCTCCAAATGAGCAAACACGGGTAGTACCGGAAGCTCCGGAAGAACGAAATTGAGTAGCGTAAATCTTCACTTCCCATGTATAAGTAGGCAATGAAGGAATAGGCTCTGGAAGTAAAAACTGATAAGCCATAGAAGCCTGTCCTACATACGGAGCATGGAAGCGCAATGTTCGGGATACTTTCAGAAAAATAGTACGTCCTGCTTCTATAATATCCAGATCTCCCGTCGCACTTTTTATGGTAACCGGTATCAAATAAACACGTCCCGGAACAAAATCCGAATCATCGGCAATTGAAAGAGAGGCAGCAGAAGAAATTGCCTGTCCTGCTGAAATCGTAACCTCCGGATTTTCAAATGTATATGATTTATCCGGAATGGGATAATAATTGGTTCCCATTTCCTGATTATAAGTATCAACCAGACTTGCATCAACAGCCAGATTCACCTGAATATCCGATTCAACGCGAGAAGTTGAAGTCACAGAAACAGCATACGCAGATGGAAATCCATCAATGGCAAACTTCACCAATCTATCCGAAGATGTTCCGGTCATTAACAACCCGTCACCTTTTTGAGCGGCTTCCTGGCATCCCTGCAGCATAAAAGAAGCTATTCCTATCAAAGCAGCTCCCCATATCTTTTTTATATTATTCAATGTTTTCATACCTTGCATACAAATTTAAAATTCATCCATTTTCTTCTTCTGTTTCTTGTTTAGTAGACTGTTGTACAGGCTTTCCGGCAGGATTTTGTTCCTGAATACCACGCCGAAGACTATAATAAGGAATAGCGGCTTTCTCTTTATCACCTATAGCCTGATTAGCAGGACGAGTGGTATTGTATTCATATTCAAAATAATATCCGCCGAATCCGCCTTTTCGTCCTTGTGTAGGATTCCAGCGTGCCATACCTATTACAGAATAGATTGGATTGCCCCATGAATCTACTTTATTTCCATCAGCTTCCGTAAATGCGACTCCACCATTCTGCCAGTACCATCCCATTTGCTCCGTAGCAACGAATTTTTCAGGAGGGCACCAGCTGCTAAGCTGGTCAAATTTAGATTGCAAAGTTTGAGCACTACCGGTGGTGTAACATTGTCGTACAAAATAATCGACATAAGGTTCTGTTTCCTTAGGAGGCAGCTGATTATAGAAGTCAACAATTAATAATTTGCCTGTACCCGATTGAGGACCGAAATAATTTCCCAATACCTTTATAAACTTTGTAAAGTTATCATTTTGCAACCAGTCGCCTTCCGGTTCGTAGTCCAAGTCCAAACCATCCAGATCATTACGCAACACACATCTCACAAGATGTAAAGCATAAGCCTCGATACCTGCGTCTGTTTTAGGAAATTCCGTACTCCCAATACGGCAAATCGTACACATCACAACGCGAGTCCCCTTTACCGTACGGATATAATTCATTTCCTCATAAGCAGTCGGCAAATAACGCTCGTTATAATAACTCGTTTCTACATAAGCCGGATTGTTGGAAGGAATACCTGACCACAGACTGACGATGTCCAGACTATCCGGCAGACCTGTGAAATGAAGTCCCTGCGAAGGAGATGCTTCTGAAGTATAACCGGCATACCAACCGAAACAAATAGCATGATCTGTTTTCTTATATTCACGCAGGTTCTGATAATATTCTTCATTATAAGTATTAGCTGCCTGTATAACTTCAGGTTCAATATCCGTATCACAACCACTCACAACAAATGTCAAGAGACAGGTGAACAAAAAATATACATAATTTCTTTTCATATTCTGCATTATTTAAGTAACCAATTATTTATTAGGCACATCCCACCACAATCTGACACCCGGGTTATCTACGCCACCTAAAAGTGTGATGCCTTTATCCAACTCTGTTCTATTCGTATTATATTCCGATTCCGGATAAGGTAATCTGCGGATTTGTATATTTGTGTCTACAGAACCTCCGGAACTTTCGTTCACAACAACCGGAAATACTTTCGGGTAACCGGTACGGCGGAACTCTGTCCATGCCTCTTGTCCCACCGGATAAAGAGCAATGTACTTTTGAGTAATGATTTGTTCCAGATTTGTTTTAAAATCTCCCGATTCATCCCAAGCGATAGAAACAGTCCCCAAAGCATCCATGGAATGAGATGATGTCACCGGATCCTCATAATTGGCAGGCACATATCCACCCGCCGCAGTTCTTGTCAGATACGCGTCAGCTCCTGATACACCATGTTCATCAAAAGACATTCTTATTCCATCTTCATAATACTTTTTAGCATCGCCATTCGTTCCCCAACGCAAAGCATATTCCGCCAACAAGAAATATGATTCAGATGAACGCATCCACACTACATTGGAAGTAGCGGTTGCCTGTGGTTCGGCAAAGATTCCTGTTATATATTTATCCTTACTTACGTCCTTTGACATTCCGGCTCTTATACCCCGATATTTTCCACCCGTACCTGCCTCGAAGTAAGCAGAAAGTCGTGGATCCTGATAACCATTCATGTATGAATCCAGCGTCGCTCCCATACAAATATCATCCCATCCTTTCAGAATATACAGAGGACTTTCATAAGTCGCTATCGGAGTAATATGCTGAAGTTCTGCTAAATCAGACTTCACATTCATCAATCCATGACTATTGCCAATAGCCAGTTGGGCTTCACTTTTTGCCTTTGTTTCATCTACATAGGCAAGATGCAATGCAAGACGCAAACGAAGTGAATTGGCAAACTTTATCCAAGATGTAACATCACCGTTGAACACACAATCCCATGATGACAAAACTTTACTTCCAGATGCAGCATAACTATCCAAGTTATTGATAGCTCCATCCAATTCTTCAAAGAATCTGTAATAAACATCCTTTTGCGAATCATAAGGCACTTCTTTTGAAACTCCAAAATTCAAATAAGGAATAGGGCCATAGGTATCTGTCACACGATGCATTGCCGCTACTTTCAGAATCTGCGCCATAGAAAACCGGGGATCTTCGTCATTGTTAATCGCTTTTCTTATTTCACGCCAGGCATTCATAGTCGTCAGGTAATTGGTAGTGAACATATCACCATACCAACTTCTTTTATCCCAATTGTAACGACCGGCAGAATTGATACTGGGAGCAGGAAAACCAAAATAGCCGACATAACCATCTCCACCCATCACTTCCACAGTCTGATATCTGTCCGAACCGATATTAAGTCCCGGTTGTGCTACTACCAGTACGTTCTGCTCCATCTGTAAAAGAAGAGAACCAGTTCTCACATTATCCCAATCCGTCATCTCATCGGTTGCTTCATTAGGATTGGTATTGTACTCCAGAAAATTCTTCGTACAACCTACATTTATCATGATTACTCCAAGGAGTAAGTAGTAGTTCCTTATTTTAAAAAACTTACGTATGTTCATCATTATTTTTTTTAAAGGTTATCCAATTAGAAAGAAATCTTTGCAGAAAATCCCATCGATCTCAAACTCGGTTGCATGAAATAGTCCATACCCTGGTTATAAGTACCTGTACTTGCAGTAGATTCCGGGTCAAATGGAGCCTTACAATATAGCATCCATAAATTACGTCCTACAAAGGACACATTCAATCCAGAAATCCATTTACACCATTTATTGATCGGAATATCATATCCCAATGTCAATTCTCCCAAACGAACATTCGTCATACTATATACATACATAGAACCTACATAACCTGTACCATTAGCTCCGATAGTCTGATACCATGTCTGGGCATCAATCATCTGGCCGTTTACTTTCACGCCACCATTATCCCGCGCTTCTGCCGATGTCTTAGACACTCCATAATAGTCCATTACAGCTTGAGTGGCAGAAACTCCGATACCACCTACACGGGCATTCAACATAAATCCGAGACTGATTCCTTTCCAATTAAATTCATTTCTCCAGCTAAGAGTATATTTCGGATTGGTATTACCGGCATAGATATAATTATTCTTATCCGTTTCCAATGCACCTGTCATTGAATTCATCCAGATATGTCCATGTTCATCAGTTCTCATTGTATTCACATAAACATCTCCCATAGAGCCCCCTACTGTTAGCCGTTGTTTGGCACCGCCTAATGAATAAACATCCATTTCGTCCAAATGTACTGTCACTCCCAACTCTTCATTTGTATATTCAGGGAGTAATTGGTCAATGCGGTTTCTGTTGAGCGACCATAGTAAAGTTGTTTTCCAATCTACAGGCCCTATATTCTGTTTAAAGCCAAGAGCTAACTCAATACCTTTATTCGTTACTTTACCTGCATTTACATATAGTTTAGAATATCCGGTTGTTGTAGAAATTTCCGGACTGAAGAGCTGATTCTCCGTATATGTCTTATAAGCTGTCACGTCCAGTGTCAGTTTATTATCAAACAGACCTAAATTAAATCCTCCTTCCCATGAATGAGTTCTCTCCGGTTTAAGGTCTTTTATCGGGAAATAAGAAGTGGTATTCAACCCTCCTAACACTGCGTAAGTAGTGATAGCCCTGAATCTTTCCGGTGCATTACCCACCTCACTATATGAAAGGCGGATCTTTGCATAAGAAAAAATGTTAGATTTCATTGTAAACATATTAGTCAGAATCGCTGAAGCACCGATAGAAGGATATAATATGGAAGAATGATTTGTTCCTGCCAAAGCAGATATCCAGTCATTACGTAACGAACCATCTACATAAACCATGCCCTTATATCCTAATGAGAATGTTCCGAATAAAGAATTGGTACGGTCGTGATAGTTCGTATTTTTATAGGTTAATTTACCGGAAACGTTCGCATTGTTAGAAGTAAACAGATTAGGAATGGTCAGTAATCCGCCGCCAAAATTAAGCTCCTTATAATCCAAATCCAATAAACTGGCACCTAAAGATGCTGTCAGATTCCATGTGTCGTGATAGAAATATTTATTGATATTCAACATGGCATCCGCATATATCTGACTGGTATTCTTGTTCGATTGCACGTATGCTCCTTTATCCGAGTTTTCAGCAATCACATTCAAAGTGGAAGCATACATTTTCTTTTCCGAGTTGATAGTTTCCTTATCCAGTTTCACGCGTCCGGAAACATTCAACCAATCTGTTATCGTATATTTTAGTGAACCGCTTGCCAGAAAACGGTCTTTCTTGTTGGTATACATATTCCGGTTCGTAATCCAGTAAGGATTCTGCATGGATAATCCATTTTCTTTCAATGGCCAGAACTGTGTTTTTATGTTACGGTCTACATCATATCGTTCATAATACTGATATTTCGAGAAATCATCACCGCGCGGAAATAAATAAACGGGAACCAATGGATTGGCATACTCTCCTTGCGACAACATATTCTGTTCCTTTACATTAGAATACATAAAACTTAAATCCATCGTCAGTTTATCATTCAGCATAGAGGTCGTGTTACGAACAGAGAAATTATATCTGTCCAAGTCATTATTCTGAATGATACCCCGGGCATTCACAGCACCTACGGATACATAGGTTTGATTTTTTTGTGTCCCTGTAGTCAGACTTACAGTGTTTGCTACATTGTAACCTGTCTGAAAAAAATCTTTAACTTCATAATCGGTAGGAGATGACAATTTAGATGCCCAACTATACCACTCTCCTGTTTCCGAACCATACGTATTCTGGAATTCCGGCAATCGGAATGGTGAATAGAAAGTTGAATTATTACTGTAAGTCAATCTGGTTTTATCTACAGCCCCTTTCTTCGTTGTGATAAGTACCACACCATTGGCAGCAGCCGAACCGTATAGTGCAGCGGCGGCCGATCCGCTAAGTACTGAAATTGATTCTATATCATCAGCGTTGAAGTTAGCCAATCCGTCACCGGATTGTCCGGCACCCGTATACTGATCGTCGGGTTGTTCACCTGATATATTAGCCAAAGGAACTCCATCTACTACATATAGAGCGTTGTTATTACCGGATATAGACTTCGTACCACGCATTACCACACGGGCACCACCTCCAATACCGGATGAACTTGCATTGATATTCACACCCGCCACCTTACCGGCAAGACTGCTCATCACATTCATATCTTTCGCCTTTGCCACTTCGTCGCCGCCAATCTGCTGCACATTGTATGTCAAGGACTTGGTTTCGCGTTTAATGCCCAAAGCCGTTACAACAACCTCATTCAAGACTTTTGTATCTTCCGTCATCACAATGGAAAGCGATTTATTATCTGTAACCTTCACCTCTTGAGAAGCATATCCAATATAAGAGATCTCCAATACCGCTCCCTTTTTAGCTTGAATCTGAAAGTTTCCGTCGAAATCTGTAATAGCACCGGTAGTTGTTCCTTTTACTTTCACATTCACTCCGATCAAAGGTTCACCTTTTGTATCTTTCACTGTACCTTTTACCTGAATAGTCGGTTCTTGCTCTGTTACATTCAATTTATTGGTAGACAAGATAATCTGCTTATCAACCACTGTATAAGTAATGTTGGTTCCTTTAAACACCTCATCAAGAATATTCAGGATCTTACCTGAATTGTTTCTCACAGAAACAATACGATTCTTCTGAATTGTTTTATCATTATAAAGGAAAACATAGTCGGACGTCTCCTCTATTTTATTCAGTACCTGTTCTACAGATACATTGTTCATTGAAATGGCAACCCGTGTTCGCTGGGCATAGCCATCTTCGGCAGAAAGTTGTAATACTACTGCGAAAAGTAGTGCTAGACTAATCCTCATAACTAAAGGAAGTTTTAGATTTAAAGCATATTTAGGACATAATGCTGTAAATGAATGATTTTTTTTCATACATTTGTGGCTAACTAAAGTTTATTACTAAATGAACTATGGTTTGATTCCGGCTAGTGTTTGCGAGACCTTGTACCGTGAATCTGGAAAATTCGGAGGAAGACAGCTGTTGGTAGCAGCTTTCTTCCTTTCTTTTATTCTCTTGTGTTATTCCATGGGCTTTTATTTTAAGGGTTACTACTCTAATATAAATCTACTCTAATTTTAGTCTTTGATAATGTATCATCTGCCTGTTGCTGCGGTTCTTCAACTTTCCATTTTAAATCGGCAGACCTGGCCAGATAATCCAATATCTGCGACAGAGTTTCAGTCCGGAAAGTAGCCCGGTACTTATATTCTTTTCCAGACCTATTGTTAAACTGAATTTCTACATTGAAATGTCGTTCCAGGCGCTTCAGGATTTCTTCTAATGAAGCATTTCTGAAAATTAGTTTTCCATCTTTCCAAGCTATCTTTCCATAGACATCCACTTTATTTTTTTCCGACTTTTGACTCTGTTTATCGTAAAGCAACTGTTCTCCAGGAGCCAATACAATTGTTTCCTGATTAGGGGTTATCACATTTACCTTACCTTTTTCCAATACTGTTTCTATATAATTATCATCCTCATAAGCAGCTACATTAAATTTGGTACCATAAACATATACGCTCAAGCCATTCGGAGTATTTACATAGAAAGGACGATCTTTGTCTGCCTGCACTTCGAAATATGCTTCACCCTTCAGTTCTACCAACCGGTTGTCTTTCTTGAAAGTGGTAGGATAACGCAATGTACTACCTGCATTCAACCATACTACAGAATGATCCGGAAGTTCATAACGTATGACAGAACCGGTAGCGGTTACCACCTCTGCATATTTCTCGTCGGTTTCTGTTCCACTAAAATATAAATATCCCAAAAGCAGAGAAGAGAGAAATAAAGGTATAGTCAGAAATGCTGCATAACGCATCAGTTGATTATATATGTTCTTTCTTCTATTAGTTTTTATTTTGGCTTGTGCTTGATAATAGGCACCCAATACATCAATGGATTCCATTTCTTTAATATCATCTCCCAATGCTTGTGCTTTACGGAGCAATGATTCCGGACTCATATTTTCCATATTTTTTTTCAAAATCTTATCTTTTAATTGTAATTACACTTATAATACAACTGAAGCAATTGGAAAAGGACAGCAAAAACAAACTTTTTTTATTTTATTTTTCGAGCCATGCCAAATTGAAGCGGTAATGCAATCGGCTACTAAGGATATGAACCACATTATCAGGAGTTTGTGTTCCTGCAAGATAGCCACGTGGTTCAGCATGATTTTCATCCATTTCGAAATATCCCGTCCATGCTCCACCGTTTAAAAAGCGATATTCACCGTCCGTCAGTAGTTTTCTTACCGGCCATGTTTTTCCCTCATCGTAGGAAAGAGCCGCATACATGCCATATCCTTTCTTCACATTTCCATTTTTATCCTTAAATTCCAGACCACGTTCTTCCAAAGGCGTACGTTGCGGATGGTCTGTAAAAGAAACCAATAGCAAAGGTCCTTCATTCAGTCTCATTAAAACAAGACGCTGGCCTCCGTCAATAGGAGGGAGTTCGCTTGCTACATATTTCCAGGTCTTTCCCATATCATCTGATATGCTCATTGGCATTCGGAGTTTTCCTTCTTTATTCCGTATGCTATTACCACGCCCCATAGCCATCAAACTTCCGTTCCCTAATTGTACAATTCCCGCATGGATACCTGCGATTGTACTTCCCGTTCCTCCTTCTTTGAAATCCGGCAAAGGAGCGCCATCCCAAGGATCGCACCATGTTTTTCCTCCATCTTTACTGACTTGAACAGCTGCCCCATCATGACTGCCAGGACCCGCATCACAGGCTTGAACCAGCCATCCCTCACGTGTGCGAATCGTACCAGCTATTACCTGATGACGTTTGGTATGTTCGGGAGCTATCAGTTTAGGAGTGCTCCATGAAGCACCGTTATCTGTACTGGTACGTAGTACCATTGCGAGATTCTGCCAGTCTCCCGACGCTTCCACTCCATTGATATGATACAATTTTCCTTTCCCGTCATTGAGCAAAGCGCTTCCTGTCATATTCCGATCCGGAACCTTAAAGAATAAAGAAGCCACATCCCAATCAGTATGCCCGGCACGCAAGCGGGAACCGAGTACTGTCATCCCTCTCCCATTCTCTTCATTTGCAGAAAACCATATTGCCAGCAAATCTCCATTATCACACCACGTAACTGCAGGCTGATGATTATGCAGATAAAATGGGATATTCGAATCACATGCCGGACGTACCACAAATGGTATCGGAGGCAAAAACATCGGTGTGACAGCAGATACTTTTTTCCATTTTATAGATGCATTTTTTACAGATTCCTGATTGAACGGGACAGGGGCAGATGTTCCCGATACATTCAAACGAGTATCGGCTTCCACAATTCTAAATCCAGTTTGGGAATGTTTATCTTCCGGAAGCATAGCCAGTCGATTGGCACTTCTCAAGTATTTCTCCGGGGTGTGATGACTCCCTCCTCGAGTGACCCGAAACTCTCCGGTCAACGGTCCTGCCGGGTCTTTCTGCTTTTCTGCGGAATAAGGAGCATACCAATCCAAGCACCATTCTTCCACATTTCCATGCATATCATAAAGCCCGAATGTATTAGGAGGAGTCTGGGCTACTTTTAAAGATACCGGATCAAAGTCACGAACCACTTTTTGATTCCGATGATAAACTGCAGGTAACCCGTCTCCTGTAGAAAATAGTGTGTATGTGCCTGCCCGACAAGCATATTCCCATTCCGCTTCTGTTGGCAAACGATAGTTTTTGCCTTCTTTCCGGCTAAGCCATTCACAAAAGGCAACAGCATCGGAATAACTCACATTGACGACTGCTTCATCATCTTCCAGTGAAACACCATTTTTTCCTCGTAATGCCCGATGTTCCGGACGGAATGATTCATATTGCGCATTCGTTATTTCAGTGATTCCCATACGAAACGGGCGAGAGATTACTACCTGATGGATAGGAGCCTCATCAAAATCTTCGCCTAATCCGTCACTTCCCATATAAAAACTTCCGGCAGGTATTTCAGCCATCGGAATAAAAGACTTGGAAACTTCTTGAGAATGTATTGGCAAACAAAAGGTTATAGCCAATAAAAAAAACTTGTTTTTCATATTTCAATCCTGTTTATATATAATACAATCAACCTATATACAAAAGGACAGCCTCATCTGATTATTTTCTATTCATTAGTGTTGAAAGCAAAAAAAAGAATCGAAAATTAGGCTTTGATAATTATCTTATTATATATTTGCAGCAAAAATGAAAAAACACAGAACTTCTAAATAATGAAAATTTCTTTTTCCAAACAGAGTAAAGAACGGGCTTTCAAGCAATTATATGAGGAGTATTACGCCCCATTCTGCCTGTATGCAAAAAGGTTTGTTGATGATAAAGAGACACGCGAAGACATTGTCTCGGATGTATTCGCTTCATTATGGGATAAGTTGGATACGGATTCTTTCGTCCTGCAATCGGACACCGCATTGGGATACATCAAAATATGCGTGAAAAACAGTTGCCTGAACTTCCTGAAGCATCAGGAACATGAATGGAGTTATGCTGAAAATATACAAAAGAAAGCGCCTGTTTATGAATTAGAGCCGGATAGTATATATACACTCGATGAATTGTACCGGATGCTATACGAAACATTGGATAAACTTCCTGAGAATTATCGTACAGTATTTATGAAAAGCTTCTTTGAAGGTAAAACGCATGCAGAGATTGCGGAAGAGATGAATCTCAGTGTAAAATCCATCAACCGCTACAAACAAAAGACAATGGAACTTTTACGGGAAGAACTGAAAGATTATTTGCCGTTGTTATTTCTGTTATTCTACCGAGCATAGCGATTCTACCTTATCTTCACATCCCAACTATTACTTATTCATCTGAAAAGTATTAATAGAAAAGTTGCTATTGGTTAATAGTAAACTTCCAATCCTTTATATCTAAAGTTGCTTTCGATTAATCATAAACTATAAATGCAAGCTTTGTTTTTATAATCAAAGGTTGCATTTATAAAAATGAAGCTTGCATTTATATAATCAAAGCTTGCATTTATAGTTTATGATAGGTGAAGAGCAAGTTTGCAATTAATCCAAAACAAGTTTACCCTTAATGAAGAATAACTTTTCTATTAATGATTCAGGCGTAAAATAGCAGTAGATTACCATACAACTACCATGAGAAATGATGATAATGAGCATGAAAAATACCCGTTTTTAGGAATAAAGAATGAGAAATGCCTATATCCGAAAACATTTCTCATTCCCTATTTCAGTCTATTTCAACCCATTGACTAATAATCATGAGAATATGAGAAATGAAAATGAAAACTCTTCTAGTAGAGGGAGAAGTGTGGGAGCAATCACTTATAAAGAAATAATAAATTCACTGTATAATGCCAATATTATTATCATCAATAAAGATAAAACGATTACTTTATCGCCTGAGATAGCCACATTAGTGTTGTAAGGCTCATAATAAAATATGTAACAGAACAAAAAAATTGCATCGTTATGCAATTCTGCGGATGGGAATTGACACGAATAGAAGAAGTATAACGACTACAATAGCTTCTCCGCTAAAGTGCGGCATTCGATACGGTTGATTTTACCATTCCCCGTTTGAGGAATTAAATCCACCATTCGAATATATTTAGGACGTTCATAAGGTGGCAGTATCTCCTGCACCTTATTTTTTAGTTCTTCCATATCCAACTGACCTTCGAACAATAAGGTCACCGCCTGTCCCAAACGAGGGTCGGGAACTGAAGTAATGACAAATGGCTGAAGAATGAAAGGACGAAGTAACTTCTCCACCTCTTCCGCCTGAATCTTAATACCGCCACTATTGATAACATTATCTTTTCGACCTAAAATAATGAAACTGCCATCGGGATAGATACGTGCAATGTCATTGGTCTGCAAAATATCATCGCAGACAAGAGGGGCTTCAATAACTAATGTGTTTTCGGGAGATAAAGACAATGTTACTGAAGAAAAAGGATAGTAATGGTCGGACGCAGAATTTCCGTTCAAGCGGCGCAACGCTATATGGGATAATGTTTCAGTCATGCCGTAAGTGGAATAGACAGCTATCGGGAGAGATTTTATCTCAGTTTCTAAAGCCTCATCGACTGCTCCGCCACCTATAATCAGAATCTCCGTTTGCTTCAACTGTTCTCTCTCTTCGGGAGCATGAAGAGTATTATAAACCTGCAAAGGAACCATTGCCGCAAATTTCAGAGGTTCGCTTATATCAGAGAGAGGATGGCCGGAAGCAGGACGCACTATCAGATTCAGCCCTGCCACCAAAGAGCGTACTACTACCATCATCGCTCCGATATAACGCAGATTCATACATAACAAAGCGGCGTCTCCCGCTTGCAGATTCAGAAATTCGCAAGTCAGGCGTGCGCTTTGCATCATTTGGTCTTTGCGTACAACCAGTTCTTTCGGCGTACCTGTGGAACCCGAAGTATGAACAGTTATGACAGGAGAATCATTGAACCATTCGTTCAGGAAAAGATATAAATCCCATATGGCAGAAGGATAGTTTTCCGCTCCTTCCGCTACAAACCGGGCTATATCTTCAGAAGTATATTCTTTCCCTTCCAATAGCAAAAATTGCTGTTTTCGGTCAAATATCATCGGGCATTATCAAATTGCGTCATTACAAAACCACAAACAGTCTTTTCTTATTTCAAGGGGCATTTCTACGTTGTCCGTAAAAAGTTGTCCTGTTCCCAAGCCTTGAGGCAACGGATTATCAAAGGTGGCACACCATTGGGCGATGGCATTCAGACCGATATTTGACTCCAAAGCAGAAGTAATCCACCAGCCGATCTGTTGTTCTTCAGCTTCGTCAATCCATTCGTTTCCACCGGTGAATCCTCCATGTAGGGAAGGTTTGATGATGATATATTGGGGATGAATGTCGGCAAGGAGCTTTCGTTTCTCTTCCGGAGTGTTGCAGCCTATCAATTCCTCATCCAAAGCTATCGGCAAGGGAGATTCGGAAGCCAGGCGTGCCATTTCGTCCCATTGTCCGGCACGGATAGGTTGTTCTATAGAATGCAAGTCAAGCTCGGACAGCCGTTTCAGTTTATCCATTGCATCAGCCGGAGAGAAAGCACCGTTTGCATCTACACGCAATTCTATTTCTTTTGAAGAAAAACGGGCACGGATATGACGGAGCAAGGCCAGTTCTTCTTCAAAGTTGATGGCACCGATTTTGAGTTTGATACAGCGGAAACCGGTCTTCATCTTCGTTTCTATCTGTGTCAACATTTGATTGTAATCTCCCATCCATATAAGGCCGTTGATGGGTATTCCGGCTTCTCCACGGGAGAAAGTTGAATTCCACATAGCCCAACCGCCTGCATTATAGTGGCGGACAGCCGTTTCGAGCCCAAAGAGAATGGAAGGATATTTGCGCAAAGCGTCAACGTCCACCTTTCCGCCTTGCCTTTCCACTTCCCGGCAGGCATCTTCCAATATATCTTCGTAATCGGGTAGATCATCACAGCTAAGTCCTGGTAGAGGAGCACACTCCCCTATCCCTACCCTACCCGGAAAATCGGGAGAAGTCAGATGTAGATACCAGACTTTTCGTGTTGTATACGTACCTCGTGAGGTTCCTGCCGGTTGCTTGAAATGGAGCAAGCGGGGAGTTATTTGAATTTTGCAATCCATCAGATGTAAATATTTGAGTGCTCCGCATGGTTTATGGGAACTTAGGATATTGCTTGAAGTTCGGTTTGCGTTTCTCCAAAAACGCATTCTTTCCTTCTTGAGCTTCATCCGTCAGATAATAAAGCAATGTCGCGTCACCTGCCAGTTCCTGGATACCCGACTGACCGTCCAGTTCGGCGTTCAGTCCGGCTTTAATCATGCGCAAAGCCAGCGGGCTGAGCTGCATCATTTCTTCCGCCCATTGCACGTATTCGTCTTCCAGTTGTTCCAAGGGGACTACCTTATTCACCAAGCCCATATCCAAGGCTTCCTGCGCATTATACTTCCGGCAGAGGAACCAGATTTCGCGAGCTTTCTTCTGCCCTACGACACGTGCCAGATAAGACGCACCGAATCCGGCATCAAAGCTGCCTACACGAGGGCCTGTCTGACCGAAGATGGCATTCTCCGAAGCGATAGACAAGTCACATACCACATGGAGTACGTGCCCGCCGCCGATGGCAAATCCGTTCACGGCAGCAATCACCGGCTTCGGAATGCTACGGATTTGTTTTTGCACGTCCAGCACACTCAGACGGGGAACGCCGTCTTTGCCGATATAACCGCCACGTCCTTTCACATTCTGGTCACCGCCCGAACAGAAGGCTTTATCTCCGGCTCCGGTGATAACAATCACGTCTATGTCCGCTTCCTCGCGGCAAATGCGCAATGCGTCACTCATTTCGGCAGTAGTAGTCGGGGTGAATGCGTTACGATAACGCTCACGGTTGATGGTGATACGGGCAATTCCATTATAGTAATCAAAGAGAATATCGTCGTATTCTCTGATAGTTGTCCACTCTCTTTGTGTTGACATAATCTATTTTTGTTTTAATTGGTGATAATAATTTTTCAGCATTCGTGCGTCTTTGTTCTTGTTGGTGAACACTTCCAATAAGACAGGGCGTTCCTTCGCTTCCGGTTGAGTGAAAATCTGCATGGTTTCAGCCAGTTCCTCGCCATTCTCCGCTTGCAGATAAAGGAATCCCCGTTCTTCCGCCCAACCTTTGGCAGACGTTTTATGAACAGCCGCGATAAACTTATGCGAAGTGCCCGACATATCCAGCCCCGGCAAGGTATGGAAAATCTCCCCGCCACCGTTATTCAACAAAAGAATACGCAGGTTGGGACGGACATTCACATTCCACAACGCATTCATGTCATAGAAGAAACTCAAATCCCCGATGGCTATAAAATTCAGCTTATCAGAAGCCGCCGCATAGCCGACAGCCGTAGAAAGCGAACCTTCAATGCCACTCGTCCCCCGGTTGCAGCAGACTTCAATCGTAGAGGGAATGGCATATAACTGGGCATAACGGACGACCGAACTATTTGCCAGATGCAAGGCGCATGATTCCGGCAAGGACTTTATCAATGCACCGACAGCCGCCATCTCCGAATAGGCAAATTCCGGTTCGGGGATGATTTTGCAATAATTCTCCCACACACGGGGATATTCAGGAGTACGGTTGTCGAGCAGGCTCGCTATCTTTTCCAAGAATTCGAACGGGTCCATCTCAATCACGGTAGTCAATGCACCGTAGAGGTCGACCACTTCACCGTCCGGCGATACGTGCCAATGTTCTTTGGGCGGATGCTGGCGAAGGAACTTCTTCAATCGTTTGGAGACGACGTGCCCGCCATAAGTAATCAGCAGTTCGGGAGACATCTGGTCTATTTTCTCTTCGGGCATAGCATAGAGCGCCGCGTCGAAGTTCTTCACCGGGATACCGGGAACAGTCTGATTGCCGATATGCTCCGTCAGCCAGGCAAAGTGCTTATATAATAACTTGGTATATCTCTTTTCAAACAGATAGATAAGGTTCATCTGACCGACAATAATCATCCGTTTCTGATATTTATTCATCCGGTCGATGAGGTCGTTGTAATCACGGTCGTAGACGTTCAAGCCTTGATAACGCGTGATGACACGTACTTCGGGCAGGGTATCCGTCGTAAACTGGAACAACGGTTCGGAAATTGGGACATTGATATGAACCGGCCCCTTTCCGTGATGGTTCATCTCCAGCAGGGCTTCATTTATCAGGCGGTTGCAGTACCATTCATCTTCATCCGTGTGAATCTCCGGAAGATTGACTGACTTTTTGACCAGTGATTGGAATACACCCGGTTGCGGAAGTGTCTGTCCGTCCATTTGCCCTATCCAGGCTGCGGGACGGTCGGCAGAGATGACAACCAGAGGAACATTCTGATAGAAGGCTTCTGCCACAGCCGGATGGAGATTCAATAATGCCGTTCCGGAAGTGCAACAGATTGCAGCAGGCTTGCCACCATTCAACGTAAGCCCGATGGCGAAATACCCCGCACTCCTTTCGTCTGTCACCGCATAACAGGTAAAATCAGGATGGTTGGACAAGGTATGCACGATAGGTATGTTACGGCTGCCCGGACACAATACAATTTTAGTAATCCCGTGCGCCTGAAGCAACGCAACCAGTTGGAGTATGTTCTTCTTATCTGTGTACATGATGGTTAGTGATTAGTGAATTAGTGATTAATAAGCTATCAGCCGTTTCATGGTCTGCAACTTCTTTTCCGTTTCCAGCCATTCGTCGTCCAGTTCCGAAGACGCCAGTAATCCGCCGCCGGCATAAAGGGTCAGTTGCTTGTCTTCGATATGCATACAGCGCAGGTTCACATACAAATCCGTCCTTCCGTCGGGGTCGAGCCATCCGATAAAGCCGGAATAGTAACGGCGGTCGTAACCTTCGTTTTCCAATATGAATTGATAGGCTTCTTCCTTGGGAAGCCCGCACACGGCAGGCGTCGGGTGCAGAACTTTCAGAAGATTCCCCAAATCCTTATTATCTTTCAAGGAGAAATGAAAATCGGTTTTCAGATGCGACAATGCTCCGGCATAGGCAGGATAAGGTCCGTTCTCCGTAGAACGGATGCCTAATGAAAGAAGTCGCCGGCGGATATAGGATGCTACATAATCCTGCTCCTTCCGGTTCTTCTCATCCCACGCTTGCGGTAATTTGCCGTCCTGCAAAGGTTGCGTTCCGGCCAGTGCCACCGTGTTCCATTCGTCTTTTTCGCCCGACAAGATGATTTCGGGGGTGCTGCCGAGCCAGATACCCGTTTGAGGGGTATAGCACAGGTATATATAGGAATGGATATAACGTTTGCAAGCCGCACGGAACACTGATGAGGGAGAGAAATCCGGCATCTGACCGATACCGATAGTGAGTTCACGGGAAAGCACTAATTTGTCGAAAGTCTTGTCACGCAAGGCATTTATAAATGTATGAAAACAGGCGGCATACTTTTCCGTGCAAGTATTCAGGAATGTCTCCTGTCCTTGCAGTTGTCGGGCTTTTTCCTGTTCTTCGTCCGTATCCTCGTCAATTGGCAGTGGTTGTCCCCACTGCTCCGGTTGTATCAGCACAATCGGACATGTTTCGCTCACCCGGAACGGGGCGATGACAAATCCCCGCTGCCCGTCCAGGTCTTTGAGGTCATAGATCAAGCGGACAGCCCCCCCGACCTGTGTCAACAAACGAGGGGTTTTCTCTCCGGGAATACGGTAAACGGCAAACGGTTGTTGTTGCCGGATGAATGTATCAATAGTTGTCAGATTACTTATTTCTTCGTCAATCATCTTTTTTTCATAACACTGTTGACTACCCGTATGGAAGACACCAGTTTGTTGGTTGAAGTAAAGACGTCTACATTCCATACGTGGGATGAGCGTCCTTTGTGCACAATGGTCGCTACTGCCCGCACGGTATCCCCTTCGTGGGCAGAAGAGATGTGGTTTCCGCTGACTTGCATTCCTACCACGATTTCGTCAGGCTGACAAAGAATCATTGAACCCAGTCCGGCAACCGTCTCTCCCAACGCAAGAGTAGCGCCGCCATGCAATATTCCGAAAGGCTGGCGCGTACGATGGTCTACGGGCATTGTAGCTTCTACACGGTCTTCATCAGCATAGGTATATTGAATGCCCAGGTTTCCCATTAATGCGTGGCGTGCCTGTGCATTCAACTGGTCAAGAGGTATTTCCGCTGCACGGACTTCGGCGATAATCGCTTTTTCCACAGCAAGAGCTACTCCGTCTTCTTCGTTTGAAGTTGTCACATAGTCGGCACAAGCCTTCACCGAATCCTGAGAATGCCCCATAGCTATACCCAGTCCGGCCAATTGAAGCATGGTTACGTCACACACGCCGTCGCCGATGGCAATCACTTCTTCGCGTGTCACGCCCAACACTTCGAGCAGGGCGCCTAACGTATTCGCTTTGTCAATGGCACAGGGAACTACTTCGAGGAAGTACGGCTCGGAACGGAAGACATCCAATGCTCCGTTCAGGCGTCTCTTCCAATGTTCTTCCAAGCCGACAAGCGCTTCTTCGTCATCGCTGACGAGCATACATTTGCAGGGAGCGAAATCAATAGCTGCGGAGAATTCGTCTTCCCGAATCACTTGCAGGTTGTTCAGTCGGGCTTCATTTTGGATATGTTCATTTTCGGGAGAATCCGTAATAATCGTATCATCGTGATACGTAAATAACGCGAAGCCATTCTTGCGGGCTTTCTTTTCCAGATAAGGCAGCATTTCGGGGTTAATACGACGTTCGAACAGGATTTCTCCGTTCTGTGCATTGATTATCTGGCAACCGTTATAAGAAAGGAGAAAGCCACCATAGTTTCCAAGTTCAAGAGACTTCGCCAATGGCAGCAAACCATAAGTCGGTCTGCCGGAAGCCAGCACGATACGTACTCCCATCTGCTGAATCTTCAGCAAGGCGGCCAGTGTACGTTTACTAATTTCTTTCGCATCATTAAGCAGTGTTCCGTCTACATCCAGGACCAATAATTTATACTTCATGGCTACACGATTTTGATTTAGATTACAAAGGTAGGAAATTGAGTGAAGGACAGAAAGCGTAAACAGATAAAAATTACTTTAATTTCACTCTTTCAGACGCATTTCCAAATAATCGCGAAGGATTCGGGCATGATTGTACACGGGTTCTTTCGAAGCATAAAGGAGTGTCACCACCGGATGCGGCTTGATAAAGGAAAGAAAATCGGTCACTGCCTGAGACGCGTCCAGCTCTTTCTGATACAGGACGGAGAAATCATTCCAGTGTCCCGGTATATCTTCGTGGAACCACTTACGCAGGGCAGCGGACGGTGTTATGTCTTTTGCCCAATAATCACATTTCAGCCATTCTTTTTTAATGCCTCGCGGCCATAGCTTGTCTACCAATACTCTGTATCCGTCTGTTTCTGAAAAATCCTCGTACACTCGCTTTATCCTAACTTGTAACATTACTATATTTATTTAATTAACTTTATAGTAATAAACCGAAAAAGCCGAGAATTGTTTACCAAGAACTCTTAATCCCTAAGCGAATCCTGTGCTTTCTTAAATTCGTAGGGTGTCATGCCAGTTTTTTTCTTGAAAAGATTATATAATATTGGGGTACTGTTGAATCCGGATTCATCCGCTATGGCACGTATCGTATAATTGGGATATTGCTTCATCAATTTGATAGCATAAGTAATACGCAATTCATTGATATACCCGTTAAAGTTAGTCCCTGTACATTCACGAATCATCCGGGCGAAACGTGCGTTATTCAGATGTACTATATGCGCCAAGTCTTCCCTTGACAATTCCGATGAAAGAAATAACTGTTTCTGAAGGACTATCTGATTCAATTCCTGAAATATCTTCTTGTTCTCTTCCTCTTCCCCGCTGACTTCACCTGTTTCGTCGTCCGAAAACTCTTCCAATTCTTCGGATGAGATTAATTCCGGTTCTATCTCCGATATGACAGCTTGCTGTCCGTATGCTTCCGACAACTGGTTGCCATCTTTCCTATTGGCGAATTTTTCGTTTATAAGCCGGGCAAGCATTCTGTTCTTATATTCGACTACATGATTGAAATGCCACAAACGCCATACCATAAACAGAGTCAGCACAACAAGACATGCAAGGAACCAGAGAGTCATATTTCTGATTCTCAGTTGAAAAGCCTGTTCGTTGATATATTCTTCTTTTTCAGAAGTACCATATATTGCATTCAGTTCCAATGCGGCATTATTCCTATCCCGGGTATTGATGCTGTCCGTTATGGCTAAAATCGTTTCACGTATCTCCGCTACTTCCTTGTATTTATGCATACCCAGGTATGCTTTCACTTCATGTCGGAGAACAGTCAGATATTGTTCATTCAGAGTGTCCTGTTGGATCCTCATCAGTTCCTTAAAATCTTTGCAATTATCTATGACTTTTTCATATTGTCCGGAAAGCATCAAATAAGGAAGCGAGTACATTTTTCCATCCGGAGTATGTGATTCTTTCTTTGACAAGTATTTCTGATAATATTGTTCCGCCTGCCCATATTTCTTCTCCATGCAATAAATATAGGCCAGCTTGGAATACAAATAACTATATTGGCCGTCCACATAAGCTTCAGGGATTTGAGGCAATGCTTTGAGCCGTTCAATCTGCTTCTCACGTTCAAAACCTACTTCCAGAGCCTCTTCGATTCGGGAATCATTCATCAGAAACCCCATTTTCGCCCCATAATAGTATGAAAGCAGCATCATTTCACGCTTCTCCTTCGACCCGCGCAGCAATTCAATAGTCCGATCGAAATAATCATATGCCTTGTCTTTAAAAGACAATCTCCAGTTATTCTCTCCCATGCAGAAAAACAATCTGGCTCTAGCCTCTCTGTTTCCTAATTCTTGTGCCTGTCTGATTCCCTCTAATGCATAATGCATACTTTCATTATACTTGCTCATCATTGCCGAGAACTCAGCCAAATAAACTGTCATTTTCAGCATGTGTTCCGGGTCTTTCTGGTATATGGAATCAAGCAGATAAGCTTTTTTCGCATACATAAACGCGAGTTTGTTCATATACATATTACTATATGACAAACTACGCAATTCGTTTATAACCCGCAAAGATATTGTTTTCCTGTTCTCCGCTTCGTCCAGTAATTGCAGAGCTCGCTTAGAATCAGAGATATAAATATCCCTGATATACTTTTCAGTATAGAGAGAATCACTATGTATAGTTTTATCAGCCCTCGAAAATTGATTGTGTACAAATAAAAGCACTAAAATACATACCCAAAAACGCATAAAATCTTACCGTGTTTAATCATTCAGCATCCAAAGGTATGTATTTTCTATAAAAAGTGCAAGAAGGAATTTAATTTTAAGCAACCTAAATTGCCTTCTTTACCCAGACAGCCAGGTTACGGGCATCAACGGAAAATTCACCGTTCCCTTCTTCATCCAAAGTTACTTCTTCCCCAATGCTTCCGGTTATTTCGTGCCATATCTCACCCTTATGACCTTCACCCAGACTCATCATTTTACTGCCGGCTTCGTCATTGGACATCAAAAAGACCAGTCCCGAACCTGTATGTTCCTCATCTCCTGTGCGAATAAAACCGATAGTGGAGGGGTGATCGAAATATTCAACCTGGTCGCCATAAGCATATTTTCTTCTGGCGTCCAACAATATGTCCAAGATCTTGGTATGCGGGGATTTCTCTCCTTTTATTCCATAGTAATCCCCATAAAACAGGCAAGGATAACCATCTTTCATCAAGAGAATAAGACCATATGCCAACGGTTTGAACCAGTCTTCTATTTGGGACTCCAGCGAACTTCCCAACTGCGAGTCGTGATTATCGACAAATGTCACAGCCAAATCACAATGATGTTCGACCAGTGTATCCTTCAGGATATTCCGCAAATCATATTCTTTACCTTCCTGTGCTGCCTGAAACATATTATAATGTAACGGGACATCAAACAAATTCACCTTATGCCCTACCGTTTCCAAATAGGCGTCGAGTGTTTCCAAGTCACCGTTCCAATATTCACCTACGGCATAAAAATCATCTCCCCGTTCACTTCTCACCGCATCAAGAAATTGTGCGATAAACTGGTCTTTCATATGCTTGATAGCATCCAACCGGAATCCGTCGAGTCCAAGTTCACCGGTAACCCATTTCCCCCAACGGTTCAGTTCGGATACAACCTCAGGATGGTCCAAATCAATATCATTACACAACAAAAAGTCATAATTGCCATTCTCATTGTCCACTCCCTCGCTCCAGGCTTTTCCTTCTCCCTGGATCTGAAAGACTCCGCTACGTTTCTTGGCGTCGTCAAATCCCGTACCGGAGAAGTGATACCAGTGCCACTTAAAATCCGAATACTTGTCCTTACGTCCATGGAAGCTATATCCGGTCCAGCCCTGTATCTCATACGGTTCGCCCAACGCCTTGTTCCTTTCTTTGGGGTCAACCTCCACGACCATAAACTTTTCGGTAAAATCACCGCCTGCCTTATGGTTCAGCACTACATCCAGATAAACCGCAATATGATATTTGTGCAATTCGCCAATCATCTCTTTCAGTTCATCCTTCGTACCGTACTTTGTCCGTACTGTCCCTTTCTGTTCAAATTCGCCCAGGTCATACAAATCATATGTTGCATATCCTTCATCCTGCTGCTCGTCGGCTTTATAAGCAGGTGGAATCCATACTGCGGTTACACCAATGTCATGAAGATGCGACGCGTCTTCTTTTAATTGTTTCCATAACTTCCCGTCATTCGGGAGATTCCATTCAAAATACTGCATCATTACACCATTTTCCATATGCTATCTTTTTAAAATTGACGAGTATAAAACAAGTTGCAATAGAATAAAGTTCCTTCACAAGTATGAATTATTAGCAAAATGGTAGGAATTTGTCCATAAACCGAACGAACAAATGCTAAACAGCAGAAAGTTCAAGAGTATGGTTCACGCAACGACGAAAAATATCTTAATAATCCTTTTTATATCCATATTTACCGGGATAACAGCAATAAATTCTGTTTGTTCTGTTGTTTCTCATCATACCAAACAAGAACATACCAGTTCATTTACGCCACATAGGCATTGATTATTTTAAACAGTATTAATATAAAATTGAATGTATGAGAATATTAAAAAATCATCCGTCCGCAGACCAATTGGAGTCGTATGACAAATATCCATGCTATGATGGAAATGCTCTCGAATTGGTCTATACACCCGAACAATCCGTTTTTACACTTTGGGCGCCGAGCGCGGACAGGGTTCGTTTAAACCTGTACCCCGCCGGCGAAGGAGAAGAAAAGGAAGAACAACTGGATATGGACATGGCAGAGGATGGTACCTGGCGTATCAATGTCGACCGTGACCTGAAAGGTTCTTTCTACACCTTCCAAATAGAGAAAGACGGCAAATGGCTGGACGAAACGCCCGGCATTTGGGCTAAAGCTGTCGGTATCAATGGTAACCGTGCGGCTGTAATCGACTGGAATGAAACGAATCCGGAAGATTGGGAGTCCGACCAGCCCCCCGAACTGAAGATGTATTCCGACATTATTCTCTATGAATTGCATCATCGCGATTTTAGTATTGATCCGAATTCGGGCATCAAGAATAAAGGAAAGTTCCTGGCTCTGACGGAAACCGGAACCAAGACACCCGAAGGGGAAGTTTCCGGCTTAGATCACTTGAAAGAACTGGGCGTTACACATATCCATATCCTGCCTTCATTTGATTTCGCCACGGTAGATGAGACGAGACTGGAAGAAAATAAATATAATTGGGGATATGACCCGAAAAATTACAATGTGCCTGATGGAAGTTATTCCACCGACCCGGCTAATCCCGTCACCCGCATCCGTGAGTTTAAAGAAATGGTGAAGAGCCTACATCAGAACGGCTTCCGCATTGTACTCGACGTGGTATATAACCATACCGCTTCCACCGATCATTCAAATTTCGAACTGACCGTCCCCGGATATTTTTACCGTCAAAATCCTGACGGGTCTTATTCCAATGCGTCCGGCTGCGGAAACGAGACAGCATCAGAGCGCGAAATGGTTCGCCGTTATATCATCGAATCTGTAAAGTTCTGGGCGAAAGAATACCATATCGACGGTTTCCGGTTTGACCTTATGGGGATACATGACATTGAAACAATGAACCATTTGAGAGAAGAACTGCTGAAAATTGACCCGACAATCTTCGTTTACGGTGAAGGTTGGGCAGCAGCAGATTCCCCATTGCCTTTCGAGCAGCGGGCAGTAAAGGAGAATGTCGGACGGATGGAAGGTATTGCCGTATTTAATGATGAGTTTCGGGACGGACTGAAAGGAAGTACCTTCGACGAACAAGAACCCGGATATGCCTCCGGAAATATAAACGGGCATTTCGAACCGGTTAAATATGGTATCGTCGGCGGCACGCAGCACCCGCAGGTAGACTATGACGGATTGCTTTATTGTGATGGTCCTTATGCCGGGGCTCCTTCGCAAATGATTAATTTCGTGTCGTGTCACGACGGATATACTTTGATAGACAAATTGAGGCTATCCGTAAAGGGCGAACATGCTGAAGAGGAATTACCCTCTATCGACAAATTGATACATACAGTACTTCTGACCTCACAAGGAATCCCTTTCATCCGTGGTGGCGAAGAAATCATGCAAGATAAGCAAGGAGAACCGAACAGCTACAAGTCATCAGACGCTGTCAACCAGATTGACTGGGCTTTGAAAGCCAAGAACCGTGATTTTTTCGACTATATAAAAGGACTGATCGCACTACGTAAAGCGCATCCCGCCTTTCGTATTCCAACAGTAGAGGGATTGGAACAATGGCTTCATTTCCTTGACACGGGTGATTCCGGTGTAATTGCTTATACATTGGGCGAATATGCTAATGGAGATGAATGGAAAGAAATATTAGTAGCTTATAATGGTAACCGGAACGAAGCGATTGTCCACCTGCCCGAGCAAGACTGGATAGTTGTTTGCAAAGATGGACAAATCAAATTGGACAGCCAGGAGCATTTGTCTGGTGGCGATATAGCTATCGCGGCTTCTTCCGCCTTGATTCTGTATAGAAACTAAGTTAAAATAATGATTATGATGTATAATTAAAATCAAGTCGAATATGTTTGAATATGAAATTTGGGGAAATTCCGTTCAGAACTGGATCATTTCCATACTTATTATTGTTGCCGCAATTGTTATTGTAAAGTTGATAACGCTATTAAGCAGAAGAGTACTTAAACCGTTAACAGACCGGACTAAGAATCAACTGGATAATATTATCTTTTATTCTCTCGAGCCGCCTTTCAAGTTTGCAATTATTCTGCTGGGTATCTGGATAGCTATTCATCGTTTGGTATATCCGGACAGCTTCGTGAAAGTAGTAGACAACATTTACCGTATTCTGATTGTATTGGATATCACTTGGGTATTCGCCCGTTTGTTCAGCGGTTTGCTTCAAGTTTACTGGGGACGCCGTTCTGACGGTCAGAATAATAAAATGCTGCCGATTATTAAAAGGACAATCTTGGTTGTTGTCTGGATTATCGGTCTTGTGATGGCATTGAGTAATGTCGGAGTAAATATCAGCGCATTATTGGGAACCCTGGGTATCGGTGGTATCGCATTCGCTTTGGCAGCACAAGACACGGTAAAGAATGTGTTCGGTGCCTTCACCCTCCTGACAGACAAGCCTTTCAATATCGGAGATACCATTCGCTTCGACAGTATCGAAGGAACAGTAATCGATATAGGCATCCGGAGCACAAGAATCATGAACTATGATAAACGTATCATCACTATCCCGAACTATAAGATTACCGACTCTTCTATCATCAACATCTCTTCCGAACCGATGCGACGGGTCGTTCTGAATCTCGGACTGACGTATGGCACAACTGCCGAAAAGATGAAAGAGGCTTTGGCGATTTTAAAAGCTCTTCCACAAAAAGTGGAAAATGTATCTCCCAGTCCATCGGACGTGGTTGCCGTCTTTACTGAATATTCCGACTCCGCACTGGGTATCATGTATATCTACTATATTAAGAAGCAAGGGGATATATTAGGAGTGACTTCGAATATGAATACGGAGATTCTGGCTTCTTTCAATAAGGCAGGACTTGAGTTTGCTTTTCCAACACGGACGGTTTATATACAAAAAGATGAGCCGGAAGATAATGGCAAAATTTCAAAATAAAAGATAGTTATCCCAGCTATGTAACAAAACAAATAAAGAGGATGCCTTTTGAAGGACATCCTCT
The DNA here is from genome assembly GCF_900130125.1 of Bacteroides congonensis. GTDB lineage: Bacteria > Bacteroidota > Bacteroidia > Bacteroidales > Bacteroidaceae > Bacteroides > Bacteroides congonensis. The sequence continues at coordinate 1,334,221 of NZ_FQXY01000011.1, read as the reverse complement.
TTATTTGTTTTATATCTTATTTCAGCGGAGAGGGAGGTAAATGAACCTTACCTTACAATCCGCTCAATATCAGCGTTATATTTTCAATGAACTATCTTAGGTTACGACTTGGTTACGATTTCAAAAGACTTGTATTTGTCTTTATCTGTCTGCTCCTTGTCTGCATTAATCTTGGGTTCAAAAGTACAGGTTATTTTTGAATTATGCAAGTCTTTGATTATTAATATTTCAACTTAGGTGCAAGGTGCAAGCTATATATATAAATATATGCTTGCACCTTGCACCTAAAAATTTGACTTGTCCTAAACCAATTTCGTTCCGATTTACTTAGGCGTTCGCTGATTTATTTTTGTTAATCTATTACCTGTAATGTGTCTTGTATGAGAATAAAATGTTATTTTCGGGATTGGAAAATATAAAAGACTGCCATACAATGAAAATTACCCGTGATGAATTGCTGATAGCTGCGTTCAAGCTGTTTATGTCCGTGAACTATGAAAAAGCCAGTTTTGCGGAACTTGGAAAGATGCTCGGAATGTCGAAAGCCGGAATATTCAAATACTACAAGAACAAACAGGAACTATTCATTGCCGTAGTGGATAAGTTTTGGTTCAGTGCGCAAAACCCACGAAACAAATTCACTGAAACGAACGGCACGTTTGCCGAATTTATAGACGAATATGTACGTGGCGTGCAACGGACAATGGATATGCTGGGCAATCTGATAGGTGCGGATAAAGACAAGTTGGAGCAAGGAAAATTCACATATCACGCCCAATATTTTCATTTCCTGTTTCAACTGCTCCAATACGACCCTGACGCAAAAGAGAAGCTCCGTAACCTTGCAGAGGGCGATTACGCTTATTGGCGTACTGCCATACAACGTGCGATAGATAGCGGAGAGTTGAGAAAGGATGTGGATGTAGAAGATGCGGTAGTCATGTTCCGGCAGGTTTACATGGGGTTGTCTTTTGAAATGTCCTTTCTCGGCGGATTGGACACCGGGCGACTTGCCAAACATCTGCATGCCGTTTACTCCTTACTGAAATGTTAGGCAGTGCCACCCGGCACATATTCCTTGCAAATCTGACTTTCTCTGCAAAAAAAAGATAAAAAGAAAACGTTCGTTCACTTTCTTCGGAATAGTTTTATAACTTTGGCAATATCATTTAATTAGTGATAGTTGTAACGTTATAAACCAGTTCTATATGGAAGCAGACAAACAACGGGGAAGTATCGTACTGACAAAGCAGAATATAGACGGTCAGGACTATATACGGATTGATTATGGAAATAATCAGGCTATTGCCTTGCTGCTTTCCGAAGATAGTGGAATTAAAATAGCCGGAAACGGAAGTGCCTATATACAGGCATCCGCTTTCCGGCTTCCTGCATTTTATGACCGCTATTCCCCCCACGCCTACATTGATTACAGCCGTGTATATGTACGGCATCCCAAACCTAAGCGGGAATATCTGTTACCGAAAGGCTATTTGGAACTGTTGGAGCAAAAGCGATACAGCCTTTCCACCATAAAAGCCTATAAAATCTATTTCAGCGACTTCATGGAATACCACAAAGGGCATGAACTTGACCTGCTGACGGTCGAGGATATTAATAATTATATGCTCTATATGGTAAAGGAACGACATATATCTGCTACCCAGCAGAATATGCGTATCAATGCAATCAAGTTCTACTATGAGAAAGTCCGAAAAGGTAAACGACAATACTATGGCGGGATAGTCCGTGCCAAAGAATACAAGGCTTTGCCCGAAGTGTTAAGCCGGGAAGAAATGAAAAATATCTTTGCACAGATACCTAACCGGAAACATCGGTGCATGATTTCATTGATATATTCTGCCGGATTGCGGCGAAGTGAACTTCTGAACCTGACCCCTAAAGATATTATCAGTGAACGGATGCTGATAAGGGTAACTGGCAAAGGAAAGAAATGTAGATATTCCTTGTTATCAGAAAAGGCACTCAACGAACTAAGGGTTTATTACAAAGAATACAGACCGCAAAAATGGCTCTTTGAGGGCGAACAGGCAGGTGAACAATATTCAGCCAGTGCATTGGTGAAAATACTGAAAGAAGCAGCCCAAAAAGCCGGAATAAAGCACCGGGTACACCTGCACATGCTCCGTCACACTTTCGCTACTCACCTGCTGGAACAAGGGACTGACCTTAGAACTATTCAGGAACTTATGGGGCATAATGATATAAAAACGACTGCTATTTATTTGCACGTATCAAATGCTCACAAAGCCAAAATACCTAATCCACTGGACTATTTAGATGATGATTAGGTATAATTTATTAGTAAATAGGAACTACACCATAGGTGTGGTTATTGAATACATTATCCATAAATAGTTCAATATATGAATAGAATAAAAACAAAGGGATATGCAAATCTTACACGAGAAGCATATATTATGTATTATTTTTGCAATCGAACTTGTGTAGCCAGCGTTGATGATTTCTTGAACCTTTTGAATACTCAAATAAAACTTGACTTCAATAGTTTCAAAAAATCACAGATTATATTGTTAGAAGATGATTTTGATTATTTTATATTGGATTGCAATATAAAGGATAATATTGTCAATATATATATATATGAAGAAGATTGGAGCTTAATATATGACCTAATAGAAACAAATAATCATTTCATTCTACGTGAATGGGAAACATCGGCATGAACATATGGATAACAAAGCGTGATAACGCTTACAGCGTTCCCCGCTTAAACATTATCAATAAATTAAACAATAAGAGAATAAATTATGTCAAGATTAGGAGTTTTATATGCTTTGAATGAAGATGAACTGAACAAACTTCGTTCCATACCACAGGAAGAAAGATATAATTATATGTTAGATGAAATAGAGGAACTTTTATTAAAAACGGCTCGTGGCTGCGAGCTGGTTAAAGCATGGGAAGGTATTCAGTATTGTCTTGGTGGTGGTGTATGGAATGAGGAAAATTCTGTCCCAACAAATATTGTGTTCGGTGGAGAGTTTTTAGTTGAAACAGATGATGAAATCATTACTCTGAAAAATTATTCTGATGTAGTGCAAATAGTTACTTATTTGCGACAGAATAATCTGCATGAAATTATACGAAAGAATTTTCCACTAATAGATGAACAAGAATATACATTACCTAAAAATGATGATAACCTGAATTATCTTTTAGATTGGAGTAGAGATATTTTATCTTTTTATGAGAATGCTCAAAAAGAAAGATGTTCAGTTATCTTTACGGTTGATTTGTAACTCGCAGAGGAAAATATTGATAACGAGCACCTGTTCCGCCTAACGGCGGCAAGCTGCATCCCATTATGAACAATTAAAAACTAATATATGATTGAAGCATTGAGAAATAGAGGATTTGTCGTACAAGAAAGAACAGAAGCTAATGAATTATCTTCTGACTTTTTGCAGCGATACAATAACCTGCCGACAGATTATTTGAAATTCCTGAATGAATTTCAGCTTATCACGAATAAAGACGATAACGCTTGGTTTAATTCCATTGAAGATTTTAACGGAGCAAGTGACAGTGAAATCCGTTGGAATGAATTTGAGATTATGAGCCTCGAAACACTTGAAGGTGACGAAGAAGCCTGTAATGAAATCCGTAACTTTTGGAATACACATATTCCTATTGCTATGGCAGTCGAGGGAGAATATCAATATCTATGTATTGATTTGTCACTTGAAAATTATGGTAAAATCTATTATGGCTTAGAACCTGAATTTGAAGACTCGGCAGACTTTCTTTGTAATAGCTTCAATCAATTATTAGAACTACTTTCTTCTGATTGCGAAGATAGTAGGCTTATATCTTTTAAATGAGTTCATAACGATGCAGGATAATGCTTACAGCGTTCCCTGCTTAGCCATTAGAAACAATTAGTGCGCATGAAATATAGTGAAACCATAAATTCATTGATAAGAAAGGGGGTGAATGAAGTAAATCATTCAATCAATGGACATTTGCCTTTATCTATAAGACGTGAGATACTGCAAACAATCAATGAGCCATGCGTCATTGGGAAAATAAGCATTTCATGCGCATTGAAAGTATATCCGATATGGAATGATTTTTTCAAGAATGATACTGAAATAATCGGATTGATAAAACAGTCGGAGAAATTTCTATTAGGGCAGATAAATGAAAAAGAGTTGTTAGGTAATGCCGAACATTTAGAAGTGTTCGTTCAAGATTATAACAAAGAGGACAATATTATGGCAATGTTTGCGGGTATGACTGCCGTTCATGCCGCATACGATGTTCTTACAAGTAGGGGTATGGAAGAATGTGTTTCGGATGAAGAAGCGTTACAGAACCTTGACACATGGGACACTGCTTTTATTGCAAGTTTAGCCTATAACGGTGGGGCTGTCGCTTTAGACGCAATCAATCACGACCGTAATAAAGAATTTTGGAATTGGTATCTGACTGATTGTATCAGAATAGCTTTTTTCAACGATAAATTGCCATATCCTCCCACCACTTCAATAGTATCTGCCAAATACTTTTCGGGGAATAATATTAAGGAGTATCGTACTCAACCAAATATTTGGAAAGAAAATGCAGAATGTCGTTCCCGCATGAATGACATCAAAGGAATTTTAGTCAAAATAATGGATATTACCCATTGGACTAAAAGTGATTTCTATTTTTATCATGTTGGAACTGCTTCTTATACCCAAGTTTTCTATTATAAAGGAAATGAACTTGTCAAATTTAACCTTGACATAAATATTTCAATGTATCTTTCCCGAAAAGTGGGAGAATTGAAAGATTTGATGTATTCCTTATGTTCGCAAGAGGGAGCTTTTTATCTATGTAAAATAACGATAGGTAGAGAAATTGCAATGGATATAAAGTTTGCTTATAACACGAGGGATAAAGTTCTGCAAAAGTCCTTCTTCGATAGTGATTTCAGTGAGGATTTTGAGAAATATCCACGAGCTAAGAAATTCATTCCTGAATGGTTATCGGATATACTTAAAAGGAAAAAAAGAATTTAGTTTCTAACAGCGCAGGATAACGGCAAACCGTTCCCTGCTATACATTACCAACAGTAGCATTATGGATAAGGAAATAGAAAAACTTACAGCAGCAATAACAAAAGCCACACGAATGGCTTTCCAAAAGTTGTTTAGCAATGGAGAACATTTCTATTATTGTGCGCTTTTGACAACTGGAGAAGGTCTTACTCCCATTATTTCCGCATGGTCTTGGGAAGCATTAGACAGAGTATCACAAAAATATTCCAAAACATACGCACAAGATGTAAAGTGGTCTTATGCAGACTCTCCCTATTATGCTTTTGGAGATAACGAATATTTCGGTGCTGTTAAACAACTTTTTGAACATAGGACAAACATTGATAATCTGAATGATGAAGCATGGGAAAAAGAGTTGGATTTCAGGATAATGGCAATGGTAGAAGCAATGTCAATTCTTGATAGCGAGGGATTGTTTGCGCAAAACCAATCACGCAAGAATATTCTGATAAATGTAGAATTGATGCCGCCTGATGCTTCGAATACACAAAGGGCTTTAGAGTTAAACAACCCAGAAGATATTGAAGATTATATTCAAGAAGCTGCTGAAAGTGAATAATTAAGTTGGTAACAAGTAGATAAACTTCCCTAACGGTCAGTTATCTACATCCCATTATATGTAACAGTATGGAATATCACGATAAAGAAATAACATCAATAGCATACCAAAAAGAAGATGCAACACTGACCTTTACTATATCAAACATTCGTTTGGTTTGTAAAGGTGTTGAATGGTGGGAATTATCTTCTTTTGATATTCAAAATGTCATATTCGAACTCAATATATACACGAACACTAACATACCAACCTATCTGATTGGCGAGTATAGTTGGGTGAAGAACTATCAAACAAAAGATACTTTGAAGTTCATTCATATAGATTCATCTGTTGGAATGAATGGAATGATAGTAGCCAGTGATATTCAAGAAATACATATAACGACGAAAGATAGCATCTGACGATGCTCCTTTCTAACCATTAACATCAAAAGTGTACCATATATGACAGTAAGAGATAAATACGGAACAATAGATAGCTTCACCCAAGTAATCCGAGAGTATTCGGAATATATCAGAGAGGATGAAGCAGACATTGAGTATATCCGGGAAAAAGAGAAAGGCGGTGTACAAGCGTATTCATTGCCTAATGATGAAGTTATTGCAAATACACATTTACTTGATATAAATTACAGATTGAGGATAATGCTTGCATCTTATTCTATGGGGGTGGAAATAGAAGAATTGCATAAACAGTATATTGTTATCGCTCCTTTATTTGCCGAAACATGGAACAGGATAACAACGGTAGTTCCAATACTTCAAATGCTTTCTATCGGAATACTTATCAATATAGACGATGTTTATTTCGATAAATTAGTTCAAGTGGTAGAAAAAGACGGACGCAAAGATTTTTCATTAGGCTATCTGATACATTATCGAAAACCGGACTGGAACATATCATTGAATAGCTATATCCAGAAATCACCGTATCAGCATATCCAAAACATTGTAACAATGGCACAATCTGATAAAAAAGAAGCTGTGAAATGCCTAAAACAATATTTGACTAAATATTGGTATAAAGGACATTCAAGCGAAGCGTGGTATAATCTGCATAAGAAAGATATAAATTCTTATTTCGGCTACTGGTCTTTTGAAAGCGGAGCATTGGTTAAGGTCTTAGGATTGGACGATAGCAGCTTGAAAGGACTGCAATACTATCCTTATGATATGGTACACTGGAATGAGAAATAAATTAAGATGTTAACAACGAAAGATAGCATCTAACGATGCTCCTTTCTTGCCATTAGTAACAATAGTGCGATGAATAAAACAGTCCAATTCATACTATCATTAACAGCTTTCAGCCTTTTGCTGATAGCGATAACATTCTTTTTTGGCGGCTTAGGCTTTGGGCGACTGTTCGGAATATATGGTGTTATGGAATACAGCTTTTTAGGTGTGCTGGTGGTTTTAGATATGCTGATAATCTACAAAGTCTGTAAGCTATATTTCCGTCATCCCAAAGCTATCATGTTATGGTTCGGCATGGAATGTTGCTCTGTACTTTTGTGGCTTGCCTTTATCTGTTTTGACCAAAATCTATTGGATTGGCAAATTACAAACCTATTATTGCAAGTTGTTGGTTTGGACGGTTTCGCAGAAGATGAACGAGGGTTGAATATACTTGCGGTCTTATGCGGCATTATTTATCCGCTTATCGGGATTGGATGTTTATTCACCGGATTAAGATTTATAAATAAGTTAGTAACAACGAAAGATAGCATCTGACGATACTTCTTTCTAACCATTGGCATAAAGACAAAATGAAAGTCATAAACGAACCCCGCAGCCGTTTTGAGCAAATGAACTCAAAGCGCAGTACGAAGAAATACAGCTATTGTTTCTTCGACTATCTGTATTACAGGCTTTATGTCACCTACAAGAAGCACAACGACCCGCCACGTTTTAGTGCTTGCTGCGTGTTTGCCGCCACTTTCATGATTGCCCTGTTCTTTTTGAGCATAGCTGTAAACTGTATTTTTACGGATTTCTTCTTTTCCCGGAAGAATTTCACGGAACTGCAAGGCGGACTAATCTTTATCAGCGTGGCAATACTGTTTTGCATCATCCCCTTTTACCTGCGGTACACCCGGAAGCGGACTGCCGCCATACTGCTGAAATATAAAGACAACAAATGGAACAGGATTATCCCGTCTTGGGTAGTATATACTTTTCCGATATGGGGGTTCTTGACAGGGATAGGAATATGTATGTTGATATTCAACTAAGTAACAGATTATAAATAAGATTCATAGAAATTAGTAAAGTATGAAAGCGACATTGAAATACCCCATATTCCAGTTCAGCCCGGACGAGAATATGGTTTATACCTTTTGGAAAGAGAACAAAACGACGCAGCTTGCCCTACTGAAAGAGTGCAAGGGGTGGAAAGGCGATATAGTGATAGATTCCACCGGGACAAAATACACCGTCCGGCGTTCCTACATGACCGGATGGAAAGGCATACACGGCTTTACGGGAATGAGAACGGGGATGATTCGTTGCGAAACGGAATATGAAAATAACCCCGAACCTTTCTCCTTGCGCCAACTGCAAGAAAGGATAGCGGAGAGATACCCCAAAGGATGGTGGTTCGAGGAAGAATGCTGGGACAGCGTGGACGATTTCCGGCAAACGATTTTTGCTTGCAAGTCCTTTGAGGAACTTGCCGAAACGATGGAGCCTAAGCATGAATTTACCGTTTGGGAACGTATTCAGGATTATTTCTTTCGTGGATTCTTCTTAATGCTCGGCGGCATGCTCCTTTATATAATATGGATGTTCATTAAAAAGGCATGGTTATGGATTGTTGGATAATATGCTAAAAAAATACAGTTATTAAATATGGAAAAACAGATTACATCACTGCTGTTGGCAAACAATCCCGGTAATGAACTGGTACGGCGTGTCAAGGAACTGGAAGATAAAATAAAGTGGTTGCAGCACAACAGCCGGAATATGGATAACTACTTGGAACTGGAACCGTTCAGCAAGGACGGTGAGCTGTGCGGGTACGTCTGCGACACGCTGAAAGCATTGCCGGAAGTCCCGACCATCGCCACCTGTAAGGATTATAAGGCGATAGTCATATTGCTGGGGATTTCTACCACACATTACCAAATACTGGACGAACTGGCGGAACAGCACCGCCACAGGGACGATGTACCCGAACTGCTGGCGTACTGCGATGCGCTGCACTGGATGCGACCGGGACGGCAATACCTGTGCAACGTATATAATACGGTGTGTTACGCTTTCCATCGCCTGCGTCTGCATCCTGTAAAAGACAGCATCCTGCTGATAACGGAAAAGGAACTGCGCCACGCCGAACGTATGCTGCCGGAACTGGGCAAACAGACGTTCATCGAAATGGTAAGGTTGAAAGGCTATAAGGTGTATGATGCCAAAAAGCTGGCGGAAGCGTGCGGCATGGAATATGGGGCGTTCCGGCGGAAGTTAAAGAAAATGACCGGGTACACGACAAGCCAGTGGGTAAAGATAGAACGGGCAAAAGACGTGGCACACTACCTGAAAAACACGAACTATACACTGACCGAAGTAGCGTTCACTACCGGGTTTTCATCCACATCGAACCTGAACGACTTCTGCAAGGATTACCTGCTCGATACTCCCGGCGAAATAAGAAGAAAAGCGCAAAATACAAAATAATGCACGCTATGAAGAATAGAATGTGAAAAATGAAGAATAAAGCAGCGATTTAAAGCCTGTAACTTTGCCCCCGATTAATAAAGGAACGATTAATTATGGGACAACAGAACTTGAACGAATACTTTACCGACCTTTTGCAAAAGGTGGATTTACAGATACAGGACTTTGAAGATAACAACAACGACCCTTTCAGCCTGTGTAAACAGGTCATTGACTACCTGCAAGAAATCATAGGGGAACTGAAAGCCTTTATCATTTCCTACTCTTTCAGCAGCAAGGAAGAAGAAATTTATTTCTTCAAAGAGCAAAAGCCAATAATAGCAAGTAAAATTATCTATTACAATACGGTTTACCAGTTTGAACTGCGTTTTCCGAACGGCAGCGAAGAAACGCAAAAGGAGTTCATTATGGCGGAAACCGACCGGATTTTGGCACATTTCCAACGTAATATAAGTTTCTACCAGTATTACCGGACAAAAGCCACCTATTTAGACCATAAATATTTCCTGCGTGGGAAACCTGACATTCATATCCTTATAGACAATTTCTATTATGAAGCAGACCCACAGTTCAGCACCAGTTATGATTATAAGGTAGCCAAAATTTTAGCCATCGAACTGTTTGCCATCTACCTCACCAACCGATTGAATGAACTTGAACGGCGTTTCCAACGCCAGCAGGTCAAAAACGGGAATATAAAGAAGTTGCTCCGGTGGACGGGAACAAAACGGGCATTGGTGGAACTTATCTACGCACTCTACACCAATGGCGATTTCAATAAGGGAACGGTTGATATTAAGGATATTGTATCTTGCTTTGAAGATATGTTCGACATAGATTTAGGTGATTTCTACCATACCTACATGGAACTTAAATCCCGGACAAATGACCGGACACACTACCTGAACACCCTGCAAAAACGACTGTTGCGCCGGATGGAAGAACAGGAGTAAACCTTATCCGATTAACAAACTTTATTTCGCCACAGGTGGGTTCGCCTGTGGCTTTTTATTTCCCCGAACCGTCCAACTTTGCAGCAAATCAATTAGTTAATAAAATGGACGTAATAACAGTAGAAACAAAAGCCTTTAAGGAATTGATGGCAAAAATCAACGTGATTGCCAATTATGTATTTTCCCGTCAGGACGACTGCAAAGAGAATGAGGATGATATTTGGGTGGATAGTTACGAAGTATGTACTTTCCTGAAAATCAGCGACCGCACCCTGCAACGGCTTCGTTCCAAAGGAGAAATCGCCTACTCTACCATCAGGGGACGCAATTTCTATAAAATCGGTGAAATCAAACGGTTGCTGGAAAGCCGTTTGATAAAGAGCAATGACGAATGTATGCGTAACCTGATAACCAACCACAAGCTATATGTTAAGGAAAGACGAAATATTAGAGAGGACAAATAACGGTCTGAACGTATTTAAACATTATATTCCCGGCACGTGGCGGGTGGGACGTAATTTCCTTAATCCGTTGTATGAGGACAGCAAAGCGTCCTGTAACATCTATTTTGACCGCCGTAACAACAGTTATAAGCTGAAAGATTTTGGAAATGACGATTATTCCGGCGACTGCTTCTTTTTTGTGGGTATGCTCAAAGGGCTGGACTGTAACAATTCAAGCAGTTTCATAGAAATATTGCGGATTATAGACCGGGATTTGTCACTGGGACTTTCAGAGGGAAATCCCATACCTGTGCCTAAAACATTCAAAGAACCGGAAAAGCCTGTGCCTGTTCCGGTAGAACGTACTGGCAGACCGTACACATTCAAAGAGAGGAAACTCACCGCTTCCGAACTGGAATACTGGCAACAATACGGCATTACCCCTGAAATACTGGAACAGTATAAAGTCTGTTCAGTGGTTCAGTTCCAAAGTGAAAATGCGGATGGCAATCCGTTTTCTTATTCTTCCACTAAGGAAGAACCCATTTACGGGTATAAGAACAAACGTTTCATCAAACTGTACAGACCGTTTTCCAAGACCCGCTTTCTATATGGCGGAAATATCGGCGAAAGCTATTGTTTCGGGCTGGAACAGCTACCCAGTAAAGGCGATACCCTGTTTATTACGGGCGGGGAAAAAGATGTCATGTCACTGGCAGCGCATGGTTTCCATGCGATTTGCTTCAACAGTGAAACGGTAACTGTTCCGCCGAACATCATTTATAAACTTACATTTCGGTTTAAACATATCATCTTGCTTTACGATATGGATGCTACCGGAGTGGAAAGCGCAAAAAAGCATGAGAAACAACTCTGTGAATACGGGGTGAAACGGTTGCTTCTCCCTTTGCAGGGGACAAAAACGGAAAAGGACATTTCCGATTATTTCCGGGCGGGCAACAGCCGGGAAAATTTCATCAAACTATTTATCGACTTCTTAGATACAATCTATAATGAAACAATGACTATGCTTAAATCGTGTGAGATTGATTTTAATAATCCTCCGGCAAAAGCGCAGGAAATTATTTCGGCGGGTGACGTTCCACTGGGAACACAGGGGAACTTGTGCTGCATCACTGGCGGAGAGGGAACAGGGAAAAGTAACTATGTGGCTGCACTGGTGGCGGGTTCAATCCGTCCGGCGAGTATTCAGATTGATACGCTGGGTATCAATGTAAATGAGAACACGAAACATAAAGCCGTCCTGCTTTATGATACGGAACAATCGGAAGTACAACTGTTCAAGAATGTAACCAACCTGATAAAAAGGGCGAAACAGACTGACAAACCGGATGAATTTAAGGCTTTCTGCCTTACGGGTATGTCCCGCAAAGAGCGTCTGCACGCCATTGTCCAGAGCATGGACAGGTATTATTTCCAATATGGGGGTATTCAGTTGGTAGTGATAGATGGTATTGCAGACCTTGTAAGATGTGCCAATGACGAAGCGGAAAGCGTGGCAATCATAGATGAACTTTACCGACTGGCGGGAATATATAAAACCTGCATCATCTGCGTGCTGCATTTCATACCCAACGGGTTGAAACTGCGGGGGCATTTAGGCTCGGAACTTCAACGCAAAGCGGCTGCCATCCTCTCGATAGAAAAAGACGAAGACCCGGCTTTGTCGGTAGTGAAAGCCCTGAAAGTAAGGGACGGTAGCCCGTTGGATGTTCCCTTGATGCTCTTTTCGTGGGACAAGGCAGCCGGGATGCACCTTTACAGGGGTGAAAAGACCCGTGAGGAAAAAGAGAAGCGCAAGGAAAAGGAACTGGTCGGGGTTGCCCGTGACGTGTTCGGCAGACAAGAGCATATAACCTATATAGATTTGTGCGAACAGATACAGCAGATTTTGGACGTGAAAGAACGCACCGCAAAAAGCTATATCCGCTTCATGCGGGAACGGGACATCATCATCAAAGACCCGTCCAACCAAAGTTATTTTATGATTGGTTCAATTTAATCAGGTAGCCTTATGTATATAGATAAAGATGATTTTACCGCATGGATGGAACGTATCATGGATAGGTTCGATATGCAGGACAAGAAGATAGACTGGGTGATAAACGGGCGTAATTGTTTGGACGGTGAAGAACTGCTGGATAATCAGGACTTGTGCCTGCTCCTGAAAGTAGCACCCCGAACACTGACCCGTTACCGTAAAAAGGGAATACTCCCTTTCCTTATGCTGGATGGTAGATGTTATTACCGAGCAACGGATGTACACAAGTTAATCCGTGAGAAAACCGATTAATTTTTTCTTTTCTAATGGCTTTAAATCCTGTTTTGTCGTGAGATAAGGCAGGATTTCTTTTATTGTATGCCGGAGTTTTCAGGGATTTGGCTAACTTTGCAAAAGTTACATAAGAAAATAACGGCGATTGAACAGTAACCTGTGATTTCGCCTTTATATATAACATATACGTTCGCCGAACGTCCCGATACGAAAACTGGCACTTTTCAAAACAGGGGGATTTTCAGCGCAAGGTCTATGCTATGTTTTATCATAGCGTGGTCTTGCCTGTTTCCTTGTTTGGGTATGCCAGTACCTCGTATCGGAGCAGTGTGAGTGCCACGCTTCTTTTTTAGATATTGGCGGACAGTTTGAATAAGGATTATAAACTGTTTAATACCTGATAATATGAAGCAAATAAAAGCGAACATCGCTGTATCTCTTGACGGGTTTATCGCAACACCGGATAATGAACTGGACTGGATGCCCCAAAATGTAAGAACCTTACTGAATAAGGAATACGAAACTACGAATTACCTGCTACTGGGTGCGAATACCTATACCTGTATTTTTGAACATTGGGGCGGATGGCCGTACAAAAGTAAAAAGACTTTTGTCGTGTCCCACTACGACACCAATGTGACCGAAAAGGAGAATGTAACCTTTCTTACCGATATGCCCTTACGGGAAATCAATGAACTTAAATCAAGTTCGGAAACCGATATTCAGGTCATTGGCGGCGGTAAGTTTGTAACCTCGCTGATTGAAGCGTCCCTGCTGGATGAAATAACGCTGTATATCGTTCCGGTCATGCTGGGGGACGGTATCAAGTTTATAGGCAAGACTTTCGGGTCGAAGTGGGAACTGACCGGACACCGGGTTATAGACAATCAGGTCGTTTGCCTGACCTACCAGTATAAAGGAGAATGATTAAAAAAAGCACCCGGTGTCCCTCCGGGTGCTTCAACCACAAAAATTTCAATTATAAATCTATCTATAATGAAACTTTCTGTGGCAAATATAACGATTTTCGTCTTATTTCTTCGGTTTGCCTTTCTTTTCAGGAAACACGAAAGTAACATTAAACTGCCCGTCAAAGGCAAGTGAAGCGTCAAAGACTTTGCCGTCCCTGTTCTTGAACCCTTTGATTAGCCCGGTTTTCCCGGTAGTCACCAGTTCGGTAATCTGTTTGTCCGTTAGCTGCTTGTCGCTCTTGTTGCGGAAGATGGTAACAGAACAATCCACATTGGAACATTTGGCGACTTTCGGATAGAAAAGGATGCGTCCGGTCTTGCATTTGGGGCAAATGCAACCACTACCCGAAGCGAAAGAAAGCTGAACGTCCAAAAGTTCAGCCGTGATTTGCCGTGCATACACTTCGATACCTTTGCGGAACGTGTCGGGGTTCATTTCCCCGCTTTCTATTTTGGCAAGCGTATTTTCCCACATTCCAGTCATTTCAACGTCTGCTATCTTCTTGTCCCGGATGATGTTGTAAACGGCAAGTCCCTTTTCGGTCGGGACAAGGTTCTTTTTCTCCCGAACGATATACTGGCGGGAAAACAGCGTTTCGATAATGGCTGCCCGTGTTGCGGGCGTGCCTATACCCGTATCTTTCATGCTGGCTTTCAGGTCGGCGTTTTCCAGTTCCTTACCCGCTGTTTCCATCGAAGAAAGCAGACTGCTTTCCGTGTGTAACGGCTTGGGCTTGGTCTGTTTCTCCAGTAATTCAATATCGGAAAGCGGTAAACTATCTCCGTCCTGCATGGCTGGCAAAGTGGCGTTATCTTCCCCGTCCTCTTTCTCGCCGAATACGGCACGCCATCCGGCGGACTTGATTACAGACCCTTTGACCGTGAAAAGTGAGCCTGCACATTCCAGCGTTACACTGATAACGTCTTTGACGCATTTTTCAGAAAAGGCTTCCAACATCCGCCCGGCTATCAATTCATAGATTGCCTGTTCGTCCGCTTCCAGTTTACCGGGTAGGTTTTCAGTCACTATCAGGGCGTGGTGGTCTGTTACCTTGCCATCGTTCACGGAACGGGAATTTAAGGCTTTGCCTTTCATCCCGGCTGCATATCCGGCAAAGCGGGCGTACTGTTCCAAATTAATAAGACGTTCCGGGATTTCCTCGAAGACGTCCTGTGAGATATAACGGCTTCCGGTTCGGGGGTAGCTGATTAGTTTACCCTCGTATAACTTTTGTGCGATGGATAGGGTTTTGTCTGCGGAAAAATTCAGTTTCGTATTCGCTTCTTTTTGGAGCGTGGTTAAATCATAGAGCAATGGCGGTTCTTGGTTCACTTCCTTGCGTTCTACGGATTTCACCTGTACCGTTTCCGCTTCTTTTTCCCTTTGCAGCGTGTCGATGGCAGCTTGCTGCGTATCGTATTTGTCTGCGGGCAGGGCGGCAAAGGAAACATTGTCCTTTACCGCCTGTAATTTCAGTTGCCAATACTTTTGTGGGACAAAGTTCTTGTTCTCTAAAAAGCGGGTACATATCATTGCCAACGTGGGCGACTGTACCCGTCCCAAAGAAAATATTCCTTGTCCGGCTGCCACGCTTAAAGCCTGTGTCCCATTTATGCCAATTAAATAATCGGCTTCGCTGCGTGCCTGTGCCGAAAGAAAAAGGTTATCATACAGGCTGCCGTCTTTCAGATTTTGCAGTCCCTCACGGATTGCCTTGTCCGTAAGGCTGCTTATCCATAAACGGACAAAGGGCTTGTTGCATCCGATATACTGGTAGATGTAGCGAAAGATAAGTTCTCCCTCTCTCCCTGCATCGGTGGCGACTATAATCTTGTCCGACTGGCTGAATACTTCTTTGATTACCTTTAGCTGTTTTAATGCGCCGGGGTCAGCCTTGTACCCCTTATCCGCTTTCACCTGCCGGGGTGTAAGTTGAAAATTCTCCGGGATGATAGGCAGGCTTTCCCGGCGGAAACTCTGTATGCCGTATGCTTCCGGCATTGCCAAACCTACAAGATGCCCGAAAGCCCATGTAACGAGATACCCGTTACCCGAAAGGTAGCCATCCTGTTTTTCATTCGCTCCTAAAATGCGGGCAATGTCCCTTGCCACGCTTGGTTTTTCTCCGATTACTGCAATCATTCTAATTTCGATTTTAATTGTTCCACTTCTTTTTGTCTTAGGATTTTCCGGTCATAGTAGATGTGATAGCCATCTACATAAAATTGTCGGTTCTGCTCGTCTATGGCTTCCTAGTCTGTTTTGTAACAGGCGAAGAAAAACAGGGAGAAACCGACAACCGGGATAAGGATTAATACTGTTATCATCTTTTGCGTCCCCTGTTTTGTTTGGGTTTGTCCGCTTACTCCTGCTTCTCCTTTTTATCCTGCTTGGTCTTTTGTTTTTCAGTGGGCTTGTCCTGACCCTTTTTCAAGGGTTCTTTCACTTTCTTGGTGGCTTCGTTGGTCTTGCCCTCCGAATTGACCGCCACCTGTGTGCGGTTCTTGTTTGCCGGAGTAATCTCTTTCACGGCGGAACGGTCAAAGCTGGGATTGTCGCTGTAAAAGCCTAATTTCTTCTTATCATGGTTCACCTGAATATAAGCATCGTATTCTACCCCTCTCTTGTCTTTCAGTCCGGCAACAAAAATGGTCTTGTCATTGACTAAATCCTGCTGTTGCTGGCGTGATAGCTCTATTCCTGAAATGCTTTTGGGAATGGTTACACCGTCACTGGTGACAAGGCTGTTCTGCTGCGCCTGTTTCTGCCCTTGCTCCTGTGACTGTTTGGCATTGGGATAGATAAATTCCAGACTTTTCTTGTCGGCATTGACCTGAACGGTTGCGGAAAAGGGATTTTTACGGTTGGAAATCATATTTTCAAGGAATACCCCTTTTCCTTCCCGTAAGGCTTGCTGTTGTTCCTTGTTCAGTTTGGCACCCTTTATTTCATCGGGTATTTGGACGCTGCTTGCACGCATGGAAACCAGTTCGTTCGTCACCTTATCCACGCTGATAAAAGAGGGTATCATTTCTCCTGTGATATAGTTTTTCAGGTTTACTATGCGTCCCATATTGCCCGTTTCAAGAAGATTGGCTTTATCCTCTTTGGAAAATTCATGTCCGAAGAACGGACGTTCAAGTTCCGGCTTTTGGCGGATGCCGTGTATAGCCAAAACCACATTCCCGTCCTTGTCATGCCGAAAAGACAGGCGTGCATCCAGTTTCATAATGGCGGAATTATAGTTTCCTGCGATGGAGAACGCACCGGGTGACTTGTACCCCCTTAACATGGGTTCTAAAGCCTTTGCCTTTTCAAGCTGTTCTTTGGATAGCCCGAAGTTCTTCAGGGCTTCCCAGTCCACCTTGTCAGGATCGATAACATACTTACTTTTGTCAGGTTGCTGCGGTGCTTGCGCCGTTGGTTCTTGCTGCGGTTGCTGCGTTTGGGTCGGCTGTTCGTTCTTCACTTCCTGTTTCAATGTTTCAGGCTTTACCCGGTAACGGTCTATGTCTGCTTCATTTTCGGGTGTCGGATGATTGAAGTTCTCTCTAATCATCGGCTCGATTTTGGGAAGTTCAATCTTCGGGATTTTGAAGAAGTTAAAACGGGTCGGGTTCTTCAACTGGTTCATCATATTGGAAAAGAAGTTGAAAAAGAAATCACCGTGACGGTCGAATTTCAAAAGTTCGCTGTTGTTCTCCGGTGGTACAGTTTGGAGTTCCCCGTTTTCATCTACGCCTTTTACTGCGCTGATTGTCTTTTTCTCCTTATCCAGTACAAGAAGAATATCCATCATCTGTTCGTCAGTGGTGGACTGGTTGGCTGTGTTTACATCCATAACTTTTTGAATTTTAGTGAATAAATAAAATTATCGAAAGTAAAAGTACGGATGAAATAGAGTATATTTAAGGATTTGGGAACGGGTGGCTTCATTAGTCCCCGTTTGGCTTCATTTGTCCGCAGGCAGACAAATAAATATTGCAATCATTGAAAAAGAGGTTAAAGTTCATTGCTCACTATTGTAGCTTTTTGACTAATAGCTAAAATCCCAATAATTTTTTTAATCAGAGATTAAGAAAGAAGTATCTTTTTAAATCACTAATTGTTTTGTACCATAAAATTATTACAAAAGGAATATTACTATAACATCTTATCATATATTCTAAGCCTAATAAAATGAAAAAATGGCTGCCCAGAGAAACTGGACAGCCGTCAAAATTAAAACTATTTCTCTTTTGTCACTCCTTTAAAAGGAGTACCATCTGATTTAACATCCATAAATTTTCCTGTTTCGGAATTTCGTTTAACCCAATTACCTGTTTTAGGATTAAAGGTTTGAGTTCTTCCTCTTACAGCCCCATTACGATGTCCATCGCCAACTTTACCATTTCGTGCCATAAAATTTCTTTTTTAAATGACTAACTATATTCTCATTAATAACGGGTAATGAGTTTTCCCGATAGGACGAACCAATATTGAAATATATTGCAATCTGTTCGTTTTATTGAAAACATGACTATATTTGCAGTAATATTGGATTTTCAATAAAGTAGGAATGGCAAGGGTAACCAACCCTGTAATACTCCTATAGTTTTAACATTCCTATGATAAAGCCTTAAAAGTTACCCGCTTTTGAGGCTTATTGTTTTTTCTTGGTTTATTAGCTATTTAATCTGATTCGTACTTCTTCTTTAACTTTCACATTGCTATGTATAAAACTAAAATTATCAAGCAATTGAGTAACTTCATTGTATATATTACCTTTCTTTTTGGTATCTTTGATGGTTATTACAAGACAAAAGTCTTGGCTTGGTGTTCTATCTTCCATCTCACATTTTTCTTCTGTAAAATGACGATACAATCCTTCCATCTTTAAATACCAATTCTTAGGTGCTTTTAGAAATTTCTCCTTATTAGCAGGCGTAAATTCATCAAAATTTACACTCCATTTTTTGACTGGCTGGAATTTATCACCATAAGCAACCAGCATTCGTTCAGTTGCAAAAGGAGAAGTGATGTCCTTGGATGCTTTTTTGCTATAATTTGCCATTGCTAAAACATTTTGCCTTCCGTCCGCACCAATAGGATTCTTAACAGTTCGCTTTGTAGTATCACGTTCTATCTTTTCATCATATGTGCCAAGCATAACATCTATATTAGACTGACAATATTCTGCACCTTGTGAAACCTCCAGAATAGGCGATGTAACTAATGTAACTGTAACTTCTCCATAAAAATAGCCTTCATCATCCACCATGCTTTGAGGAAATGGAAAATCAAGTATATCAATAAAATGTCCTCTTTCTAATGTATCTTGAAGTATAAGTGTTATTTCATTAGGTTCATTAAAAAGAATATCTTTAACATTAGAAGGAAGTCCAAATCCTGTATATTTAATTTTATCAGCTATCTGCATTTTCATCTCCTCCGGATATTTTGCAGAGTGTATAATTAAAGCTTTTAATAAGTTTGGATTAAAGGATTCATTTAGCATCGCATCAAGTCCAGAAGTTATTGCAGCTATTCTGGGCGTTGAAAAACTTGTACCAACATTCCCAACTACTTGACCTGAAACCGAAAATGATTTAACAGGGTTTGTTGTAATATTATTGAAACTATCTAATCCCACGTTACCTCCAAAATGAACTACATCTGGTTTTATTAAATGTGAAGGACCACGTCCAATTCTTGAAAAAGGAGACGGATTATTTTTTTCTGCAATATCAGTATTATTTTTATCATGTGCTAAAGAACCTACAACCAAACCTCTTACAGTATCTGCTGATTTTGCTATTCGTTCAACCGGAGCATTCAATTTAAAATTAGTACAATTACCTGCTGATTTACAAATAAGAACATTGTTTTGTTCTTGTATTTCATCTAATGCCTTGGCAAAATCAGAGAACTCATATAAATCAGCTTCCCTATTAGTTCCTAAAGAAAGATTCCATACTTTTACATCAGGATTTCTACTGACAGCATCCCATATTTGAAATATCAATTCATCTTCAGTTATACTTTGTTTTGAAGTATCTGGCATTACAATAGCTTCCAATAACCTACACCCATCAAATCCAGTATAATTTTCCCCCTCTAATTCATCTCCATATAATAATACTCCTGCAACAAAAGTTCCATGACTTTTATTTACATCTTCTTTAGAATAGTATGTAATGCTTTCGTCACATAGCCAAGGCTTTAAATGATCTATATCTGCAATTCCTGTATCCAATATTCCTACTACCGGATATTCAATACCAGCTTTAGGATATTTTACAGGTATATTATTCTTTTCAGAAACAGAATCCATAGTAATATCATAAGTTGGCATCTCTGATATTAATTGAATACCATCAAATTCTTTTATTTCATTAAATGCGTCTATAGTGATACCATCTATTCGGTAAATATTCAGTTCTCCAGAATAAGGAACACTTTTATAATTTAACTTATGCTCTTTACAATACTTTTCAAATTCTTTAATTAAGACACTATTCAAAGAATTGTCATAGTAGTTAAATAGTTTGACTTTCAATATTGTTCCGGCAGTAGGTGTTACATTAACTTGAGGTTTAAACTCTTCAATGTTAATTATAGCAGAAATACCTATGATAACAGAAGGAGTAGGATGGCTCATTTCTGCATATGCTATTTTATCAGAAATTCTTCGCAAATCATCTTTGTTATCTATTTTAACCAAAACCTCATCTTCACCACTTACTCCAATCGTATTTAACTTACCTACATTAAATAGGTTTGCAACTTCTCTGCGATAAGTTTTAGCTAAGGCATCAGAATTCATCTTTAATTTTACAACAGAAGGAACGTAGTTATTACGTCTCACTTTTCTTGACAAAGATTCTGCAACTTCATTTAACACTTGTCTAAAATGTATTGATTTCTCACATACAGTTTCAGGATTGACCCATTTAGGTGGCTTATTGCTACTACCACCTTCCGTATCTAATTCGTCTTTTTGTCTTTTTTGAAAGAACTTAATAGGAAGATTTTTTGCCATAACTATGATTGTTTATTTAAATAATTGCGAACTTGTCTAAGAGAAATCCCCATCCTATCAGCAATAGCCGCTTGGGGAACTCCATTGTCATTCAAATATTCTACTAACCCGTCAACAGTAAGATTACCTCTATTGTTAAACTCAAACAATTCAATCAGAACATCTTCATATTGGAGAATATCTCTATTGCTTATAACAATTTTAGCTTTTGCATTATTGATGATTGTTTTTATATCAGATGGCGACTTACCAATAAGTAATTTAGCTATTTTATCGCATTTTTTTTCATCAGTCGTAAAATCCGTATTAAAATCATCTACAAAAGTTTTTAATAGTCTAACTAATTCTTCATCTTGAGGAACACCTATTTCTATAACCGTATTAAATCTTCTCCAAATTGCTTTATCTAACAATTCTGGATGATTAGTAGCTGCGATAAGAATATTCTGTTTTGCAAAAGAATCTATATTTTGCAAGAGGCTATTTATTACTCTTTTTAATTCTCCTAATTCATATTGGTCATCCCTTGCTTTCGCAATAGCATCAAATTCATCCAAAAATAAAATACAAGGTTTATTATCAGCAAAGTCAAAAATTTTTCTAATATTCTTGGCTGTATTCCCTAATAAGGAAGACACAATGGCATCAAACCTTGCAACGACTAAGGGCAATCCTGTTTTTTCAGATATATATTTAGCAATAGTTGTTTTTCCACATCCCGGACTCCCATAAAGAAGTAGTGAATTTGACGTTTCTACTCCTTTTTGAATTAACTGACTTTGGTGTTTTACAACATTAATAAAGTCTGCTATTTTATTATCTATCAATTTTGGTAGAACAATTGGCGTACTATCAACCGAGGGGACTGATACATCTACAATACTCAATCGGCTTTCTTGGTCAACAGGTGTTGTTAGCAATTCATCCATAGTAATAGTCGTAGCCATTCTATTTTCTATTGCTTTCATAATCATTTTAGACATCCTGCTATCTCCATCCTTGCCCATTTTTTCGGCAAGTAACTTGGAATAGCTATAGACTTTTTTCGTGTCTTTAGCTAATCCCCCTTCTATTATTCTTAATATTTCTGTGTACATAATCCATTAAAATCAATTATGTGGCAAATGTAGCATTTTTCGTAATACAAAACAAGCATATTGATATAAATATATCAAATATCGTAAATAAAAACACGATTATCGATATAACAACACCAACGAAACGATATAAACTACTATTCCTTTATTAAATATTGCAATTCAGGGTCGTTCTTTATCCGTTCCATTTCATCCATGATAATCTGCTGGACTTCCTGCTTGACCCGGTTGTAATTTGCCTGTATTTCTTCCTGCATCCGGTCGTTCCCGTCCTCGTCCCTGAAATCTATAATTTGGGGCAGCTTCTTGTAATTGGCTGTTTCCCGTTTCACCTTATCATTATCCACCACAATTTCCGCATGGAATATTTTCTGCTCTATCCTTTCATCGAAATTATCACTGACTGCACCCACGAACATACCCTGTGTTAAATTGGATATTTTACTGGGTGGTATCAAACTATCCATCTGCGTACTGATAGAGGTTGATTTATCATTCCGGTTGATAGTCATGCTTTGGCGTTTTTGTAAGACCTTTCCGAAACGGTCTGAAAGCGTTTTTGCCGTTTCGGAAACCACCTGACCGGAAAAGATATTACCTACTGTATTTTCGATTACACGACTTTCCTTATCCCCATAATCCCGGCGTAACTGGCTGAAATCCTGAAAGCCCAAACAGACCGCTACTTTGTTGCTTCGTGCCGTTGCTATCAGGTTATCCAGTCCCCGAAAATAGATGGTCGGTAGTTCGTCAATGATTACGGAACTTTTCAGTTGGTGCTTCTTGTTTATCAGCTTCACGATGCGGGAATTATATAGACCCAAAGCACAGGAATAGATATTCTGACGGTCGGGATTATTGCCTACTACCAAAATCTTAGGTTCTTCCGGGTTGTTTATATCCAGTGAAAAATCATCCCCTGTCATTACCCAATACAAAGCAGGGCTTATCATACGGGAAAGTGGGATTTTAGCACTTGCAAGCTGCCCTTGAAGCTGGTCTTGCGCATTACTTTCCCATGCGTCCATGAACGGTGAAAGATAGTTTTCCAGTTCGGGATAGCTGGTTAAAATAGTAAATGTATCGGCATATTTCTTGTTCAAAAATTCAATGGCGTGCGGAAATGTACAATACTTGCCACCCTGATAGATTTTCAAAAACCATATTATAGAAGCCAGCAGGATAATCGGGCTTTCCACAAAGAAATCTCCCTGCTTGGTTATCCAACTGCGGTTCAAATTTAACATGATTGTATAACTGGCTTCGTATGCGTCCGATATGTCCGTCATAAATGCCGGATTTATCGGGTTGCATCGGTGACTTTTACGTGGGTCGTCAAAGTTAATCATGTAGAATTTAGGCTGTACCTTATACCCGTCTAAATGGTTGATTAGGTGATTATATGCTATCTCCGAAAGGTCGGGGAATTTATAGTCATAAATATAAACAGCAAAACCTTTTTCGATTTGCTGTTTGATGTAATTATTGACTATCGCATACGATTTTCCCGAACCGGGTGTGCCTAAAACCATGCTTGCCCTAAACGGGTTTACAACGTTTATCCACCCATCATTCCATTTCTTCTTGTAGTAGAACCGTGTCGGCAGGTTGATAGAATATTCGTTTTCTATCAGGCGTGTTTCCTGTGCGAAACTTTCATTCTCCAAATTAAACACATCATCCATCAGGTTGTTTTTCAGCAAACGTGAAATCCATACTCCGGCAGCCAAAAGGGAAAGATACCCGGCTGTCATGGTAAAGATATACAATGCCGTGTTTGCCGCCAGTGGCAAGGGCAGAGCCAGCAACCACCAGTTCAGGAAAAACAGGATAAAACCGATAGTCAGGAACACATAAATCTTGTTCCATGTGATTTTTTCCTCTTTCACTCCCTTTGTACCCAAACAGGAAAGCGCAAGGAATACCACTGAAAAGAGTTTGGTGTACAGGATATTGGAGAACAGCCCGGCGGTACGCTGGAAGTTCAACAGGATTTTATCGACTACCCCGATATTGATACCCCATTCCCGGAACGACTGGTAACAAAACCAGTAGATGTTTATCACTACAAATAAAATACTGATTGCCCGCATAAAGTCCATGACCTTTGCAAGTCCTCTTAAATCATCTTCATTCTGCATAATTGAAATTTTATAGTTATTAAATACGTCTTTGTTTCTTCTTCTTTTTCTTCTTGGGTGGCGGAACTTGGCTGTTGTCGGGTGGCGCATCGTCCCCGCCGGATAACAGACTGAACAGTCCGGCAACGGTATTGCCTGTATTTTCAAGGTGTCCGGTCGGGTTAAATTCCGGCGTGTGTTCCTGCGTTTCCTGTTTGCTGTTTCCCGTCAAAGTACGGGAGCCGGAAAACAGGTCATTGAACACATTGGCGGAAAAGTCCTTTCCCAACCGTGAACCGTTCAGGACGGTACGGTTTTCGTGGTCGATGAATGTTACACCGTATATCCTGCCTGTATCGTTCTGCCGGAAAAGAACATCTATGCCTTTCGCTTTCAGTTCTTGTTCCAGTTCCTTACGGTTATGGGCGGATTTCATCACTGCGGCAACCGTCCGGCGTGTACGCTCTTTCAAGTTCTTGTCCTGAATGTCCTTTGTGGATTTCTTGATGTGTCGCTGGATGGCTTCGTAACCTACCGACTTACCCAAAGAAGAAGATTTGAACGGGTTTCCCTGCTTTTCTCCCTTGTCATTGGTCGCTGAATAGACAATACCGTTATAGGGTTTGCCGTTCGCTTCCCCTTTCACTTCCTCCGCCTGTACATTATATATAGATAGCAACGCTTTGTATTCCGTGAAACTTTGGAAACGGTAACTGCTGGCAAGTGCTTTCACCGTATTGGATAACTGGTGCTTTACGTCCCCTGCCCGGTAATCCACCTTTTTAAGTTCGGGGCGGTCGGCTGCCTGTTTCTTCTCTGCCGGATGCAGCCCGTACTTCTGTTCCAGTTCACGGGTAATTTGCTTGCTGCGGATATGCTCGAACTTGTCGTTTATCTTCTTACCCGTATCATCCACCCGGATGGAAACGATATGGATGTGATGCCTTGCAATATCTTCGTGCTTATACACCATATAGGGCTGGTTGCCGTACCCTAACTTATCCATATATTCTTTGGCGATGTCCGCAAGCTGGCTGTCTGAAAGCACATCGTCCGGGTGCGGGTTCAAGGAGATATGGATAATCGGCTTTTCCGTTTTCAGGTCTGCGGGCAGGTGCATATCGAAACATTCCATACATCGCCGGATGCTGAAATTCCCGTCCTCACTTTCAAACATACGATTGCTTAAAAGTACTTTTCCCTGCTCTTCATCCACCTTGTTTTGGTTGTAGGAAAGCGCACCGAACAGGGAACTGCCTACGCTTATCTTTGCAACCATCTTGTTTCAAATTCACGGGTCAGTTCAATAATTTGGCAGTTCAGGTCGGCAAGTTCCATCGTTGCCTTTTCCAGTTTATAGAGAAAAGCGAGAGCTTTCTTCTCTGAAAAATTGGTATGGAGAGCCTTTACCACCTGATTGTAATTCACGGCAATTCCCCTGTACTGGGAATATAAAGCGGTCAGCCGGGTATAATATTCGACTGCCGCCTTGTCGATTCTAATCACTTTGAACGGTTCGCCGAAGATACGGGCGGTGATAAAATGCGCTTTCGTGCGCATACCGGACTGGTCGAACAATGCCAAAAAGCGGGAGTGGTCTATCGCATTGAAGCTGATAGAGTACCGGAACACTGCCGGGTCTGCTTTGGGCTTGCGTCCTGCGCCACCCGGACGGGGCGCATTTTCATTTTTCTGTTTCATGCTACATTTTTTAAAGGGTTACGACTTCGGAGTGACCCTATCCCGGCTTCGTCCGGGCAAGGCGTTCAAAGCTGCTGAAAGAACTTCAAGCTGCTTAGAACACACCTTGCTATTTGCCAGTGCAAATAAAAATCCGCCTACGGACGGATTGGAGTTAGCGGATATTGGAACGCTCCCGGCGGCGGGGGCTTGGTTAGCCTGACCGATACCTTTCGGTTGCAAAGTAACGGGTATTAAAAATGCTGTGAAATAGCGGATTATAGGACAAATGAGGACAAACGAGGACATTTGAGGACACATCTCGAAACGGGTTGTTTTTCTACGTTTATTTGTCCCGGATTTAAGAAAGAAAGCAATATGGACGGATGGGAATATGTAACGGCAAGCGGACGGAAAGAAAGCGGTTTTGAAAACTTGAAAACAAGATTTCAAGATTGCAATCTTTCAAGAAAGCAGGAATACAAGCCGGATGGAATGATTGAAAGAAAACAGTCTTTCAATCGGGAAAGAAAACTGTCCGTCTTTGTGGAAAGATTGAAAGGAACAAGAATAGGAAGAAAGAAATCATTCCTGCTTTCGGGCTTCCTGTATGGAACGAAAGAAAATACTCTGTCTGTCAATCTGAACGGATGGAAAACAATAAAGATGTATCACAATAATTCAAAATGACAATGAAGAAAGAAACCTTGTATGTAGCTTTCTCCACCCAAAAGGGCGGGGTCGGCAAAACAACGTTCACCGTCTTGGTGGCAAGTTACCTGTATTACCTGAAAGGGTACAACGTGGCGGTCGTGGATTGCGACTACCCGCAGCACAGTATCAGTGCCATGCGCAAACGGGATGCCGAACAGGTGAACAGTGATGAGTATTACAAACGGCTTGCCTTTCACCAGTTCAAGACACTGGGAAAGAAAGCGTACCCGGTGCTTTGCAGTTCGCCGGACGAAGCGATAAAAACGGCGGATGAATTTCTTGCGTCTGCCGGGATGGATTATGATGTGGTCTTTTTCGACCTGCCCGGAACGGTGAACAGTGAGGGCGTTATCAACTCCCTTTCAGGGGTGGATTATATTTTTACCCCCATAGCCGCCGACCGGGTGGTATTGGAAAGCAGCCTTTCCTTTGCAGTGGCTATCCATAAACTGCTGGTAAAGAATGAAGCGTGCCGCCTGAAAGGGCTGCACCTGTTTTGGAACATGGTAGATGGGCGGGAAAAGACAGACCTCTACACCCTGTATGAGCAGACCATCGGGGAACTGGAACTACCCCTTATGAAAGTATTTATCCCGGACACCAAAAGGTTTAAAAAGGAACTGGACGCACAACGTAAAACCGTGTTCCGTTCTACGTTGTTCCCGGCGGACAAACGGCTGGTAAAAGGCAGCAACATGGAAGAACTGATAACCGAAATCGCATACCTTATAAAACTGTAACGATATGGCAAAGCAAAGCGGCGGGAAACCGCAAATTGACGAGGATTTTATGAAAGAGATTATTTCACAGGGCTTACCCGTGAAGAAACAGGAAACGCCAACAGTGACGGTGAAAACGGAAATAGAAACACCGGATAAACCGGATGATAAAACGGGTGCAGTGGAAATGGCAGATAAACCGGAAATCAAGGTAGAACCAAAGGAAGAAAAGGCATTGAAAGAACCTGCCCGCCGGAAAAAGAACGCTCCGGGCGATTACCGGGAAACCTATTTCATGCGGGTGGACTTGACCGACCGACAACCGTTATATGTCAGCCGTGCCACACATGAAAAGCTAATGAAGATAGTAACCGTTATCGGCGGACGCAAGGCAACCGTGAGCAGCTATGTAGAAAATATCCTGCTCCGGCATTTCGACCAGTTTCAGGACGAGATAAACGAACTGTACGAAAGCAAATTTGAAAAGCCGTTCTGATATGTTGAAATGGTTTATTATCGGAACACTCCTGTATTACGCCATCCTCTTATGGCGATACAGGGATAGCTTGGGAACATGGTTCACGGGTGGGAAAAAGCAGCCGGAGCAGCCCAAAAGCAAACCGACCGTGAAAACCGGAAACAGGGATTCTCTTGTAGGTGCAAGCCGTTACCGGGTGGGACAAATGAGGACAAACGGGGACATCTTAGGACACCTTTCAAAAGGGGTTGATAATGCTTCTATATTTGTCCCGAAAAGTGATGAAGCAGAGGAAGAAATACCTGCCCCGCAAGCGATTGACACCGAATTTGAAATGGAGTTTGAAACGGAAGAACCGGATATTTCGCCGGATGAAATCGAAGAGGAAGAAATCGCCTGTTACATGGGGAACAGTGAACCGGAAATGGCACAGGGTGTCACGCTGGGGGAACTGGGGCAAATGGTACAGGTCATTCAGGTTAAGCAAGCGTCCGAAATGGAAGAACGGCAAGCGGTACAAACCATCTGCCGGACGGAAACAAACCTGTTTCATTCGCTGGTGGAACAGATTAACGGGGGCAGGTCACGGGTGGCAGAACTTTTACAAAAGCATGAGATACCCGTACCCGTCACCGTTCCGGTTGCCGGAAGTAATGAAATGGCAGACTTTGACATGAACGATTTTCTTTAATGGTAAACTTTAAATAATAAGATGATGAAACAAAGAGATTACGGTTAAGACAAACCTTTCCGAACACGGGGAACACTCCCCGCAACCACAAAAATTCAATTATTTATCAATCCGCCGGGCGGACTATCCAACCGTCCGGCAATTTAAAAATCAATGTATTTATAATGAAAAAGAAAGTTCTCTTTTCGGCAGCCGTTCTTTTGGCTGCATCCTCCGCTTTTGCACAAGGTAACGGCATGGCGGGTATTACAGAAGCTACCAACATGGTAACAAGTTACTTCGACCCGGCGACAAAATTAATTTACGCCATCGGTGCGGTGGTCGGCTTGATTGGCGGCGTAAAAGTCTATGGTAAATTTTCTTCGGGCGACCCTGACACCAGTAAAACAGCGGCTTCGTGGTTCGGTGCGTGTATCTTTTTGATTGTCGCTGCCACTATCCTACGTTCATTCTTCCTCTAAAAGAACGGACTATGGCAGACTATCCGATTAACAGGGGGATAGGCAAGCCAGTTGAGTTTCGGGGGTTGAAAAGTCAGTATCTTTTCATTTTTGCGGGCGGGCTGTTAGCCCTGTTCGTGCTTTTCATCATCATGTACATGGTAGGCATTAACCAGTGGGTGTGCATCATCTTCGGCGTTACTTCGGCAACGCTGCTTGTATGGCTCACATTCCGGTTAAACGAAAAGTACGGGACACACGGGTTAATGAAATTGTCCGCACGCAAAAGCCACCCTTTCCATATCATCAACCGAAAAGCCATATCCCGATTATTCCATTTAAAACAAGCATCGAAATGAGAAATATATTAAAGGCTACCACGCTGGAAAACAAGTTTCCACTGTTCACGGTGGAAAACGGGTGCATCGTTTCCAAAGATGCCGACATAACGGTGGCGTTCCGAGTGGAACTGCCCGAACTGTTCACCGTCACGGCAGCCGAATACGAAGCGATACATTCCGCTTGGAACAAGGCGGTAAAGGTGCTGCCCGATTACAGCATCGTACACAAACAGGACTGGTTCATCAAAGAAAACTATACGCCTGACATCCAAAAGGATGATTTAAGTTTCCTTTCCCGTTCCTTTGAACGGCATTTCAATGAACGACCGTTCTTAAATCATACCTGCTACCTGTTCCTGACGAAAACGACAAAGGAACGCAGCCGGATGCAGAGTAACTTCTCCACCCTTTGCCGGGGCTTCCTTGTCCCAAAAGAGATTAAGGACAAGGAAACGGTTACAAAGTTCCTCGAAGCGGTGGGGCAGTTTGAAAGTATTATGAACGATAGCGGTTTCATTACCCTTACCCGTCTGAACTCGGACGAAATCACCGGAACAAGGGAAACGGCGGGTATCGTGGAAAAATACTTTTCACTTTCGCAGACCGACACCACCACACTGAAAGATATTTCACTGGGTGCTGACGAAATGAAGATTGGCGATGATATTCTTTGTTTGCATACCCTTTCGGATGCGGAAGATATGCCGGGCAAGGTGGGAACAGATACCCGCTATGAAAAGTTATCCACCGACCGGAGCGATTGCAGGTTATCTTTTGCTTCTCCGGTGGGCGTGTTGCTCTCCTGTAACCATATCTATAACCAGTACATCTTCATTGACGACCATACGGAGAACCTGAAACAGTTTGAAAAGATGGCTCGCAATATGCACTCGCTTTCCAAATACAGCCGTGCCAATCAGATAAACAAGGCTTGGATAGAGGAATATTTGAACGAAGCACATTCACAGGGGCTTATCTCCGTGCGATGCCATTGCAATATCATGGCATGGAGTGACGACCGGGACGAACTAAAGCATATCAAAAACGATGTAGGCAGCCAGCTCGCACTTATGGAGTGCAAGCCACGCCATAACACCACCGACACGCCGACCCTGTTTTGGGCGGGCATACCCGGCAATCAGGGGGACTTCCCGGCGGAAGAAAGTTTCTACACTTTTATCGAACAGGCTCTTTGCCTGTTCACTGAAGAAACGAACTACAAAAGTTCGCTTTCCCCTTTTGGTATCAAGATGGTGGATAGGGTCACTGGAAAGCCGTTGCACATTGATATTTCAGACCTACCCATGAAAAAAGGTATCATTACCAATCGCAACAAGTTTATACTTGGGCCGAGTGGTAGCGGCAAGTCATTCTTTACCAACCACATGGTGCGCCAGTATTACGAACAAGGGGCGCACGTCCTGTTGGTCGATACAGGAAACAGTTACTTGGGGCTGTGTGAAATGATTAACCGCAAAACACACGGGGAAGATGGAATATATTTCACTTATACCACCGAAAACCCGATAGCGTTCAATCCTTTCTATGTGGAAGATGGGGTATTTGATATTGAGAAAAAGGAGAGTATCAAAACGCTTATCCTGACCCTGTGGAAAAGGGACGATGAAGCACCCACACGGGCGGAAGAAGTGGCTTTGTCAAACGCTGTAAGTTCCTATATCGAACTGATTACTAAGGACAGTTCGGTTACTCCCTGCTTCAATACGTTCTACGAGTATGTGAAAACCGATTACCGGGAACACCTGCAAGAAAAGAACGTCCGGGAAAAGGATTTTGATATAGACAATTTCCTGAATGTATTAGAACCTTACTACAAAGGGGGCGAATACGACTACCTGCTGAACTCCGACAAGGAGCTTGATTTGTTACATAAACGCTTCATTGTCTTTGAGTTGGATAATATCAAAGACCACAAAATCCTGTTCCCGATTACTACGATTATCATCATGGAAGTGTTCATTAACAAGATGCGTAAACTAAAGGGTATCAGAAAATTAATATTGATAGAAGAAGCGTGGAAAGCGATTGCATCGGCGAACATGGCGGATTATATTAAGTACCTCTGTGCGCCCGTAAAGGTTGCATCGTAAACATCTCTTTGGCAAGAGATTAGGAAAGTGTTCTTTGAAAATAACCTATCATCAGCCGACTTATCTGTTTCGGGAAAGCTTAACCGAGCAGGGAGTGTAGCATGTCGGAAAAGTCATAAGTCAGTTAGTTACCAAACTGCGACTGAATGGCAAGATGAAAAGATAGATATGAGGATAAAGTCCGAATTGATTGAACGATAGTCCGAGTGGTCCCCCTCGAGGCTATGGCGTAAGGTAACTATCAATCGCCATATCGTGATACTACTTCAGTGTAAAGGTATGAACGTAGCAAGAACTTATCACGACACAACCGCAGTAAGCGAGTAAAGGACGGAAGTCGTATCCGACAATCTATCATGCCAACAGTTACGATGCAATAAACGGGGATTACCTATCCCGAAGTGCCGAAAGGCTATTAGGTTTGACCTATGAAAATTCGGAGTGGTAACGGAGCTTCCATAGTAGTCCGAGCAAGGTAACGCCTTGTACATGGCGAAGGGAAGCAGCTAATTATTAATACAATTAACGGAAAATGTGAGAGACATTATGAGAAGTCCAGAAAGAGTATTAAACAGTCTATCAGAACACAGTAAGGATGCAAGCTATAAGTTTGAACGTCTTTACAGAATTTTGTTCAATGAGGAAATGTTCTATGTTGCCTATCAGCGCATATATGCCAAAGAGGGCAACATGACTAAAGGTTCGGACGGTCAGACCATTGACAACATGAGCCTGAAACGAATTGAAAAGTTGATTGATACGTTAAAAGATGAGACGTACCAGCCTCAACCGTCAAAGAGGGTGTACATACCGAAGAAAAACGGTAAGAAAAGACCTCTTGGCGTACCGACTTTCAATGACAAGCTGATACAAGAAGTGGTAAGAATGGTATTGGAAGCCATATATGAGGGAAATTTTGAATACACCCCGCATGGTTTCCGTCCCAATCGAAGCTGCCATACTGCATTAACTCATATCCAAAAGGAGTTTAGCGGTGCAAAGTGGTTTGTAGAGGGAGACATAAAAGGCTTCTTCGATAATATAAACCATGATGTATTGATAAACATTCTCATGGAGCGCATTGCGGATGAACGATTCATCCGATTGATACGCAAGTTTTTGAAAGCTGGATATATTGAAGAATGGCAATTCCGCAATACTTACAGTGGCACACCGCAAGGGGGTATCATCAGCCCAATATTGGCTAATATATACCTTGACAAGCTGGATAAGTATATAAAGGAATACATAGCCAAATTCGACAAAGGGAAGAAACGAAAATTCAGTAGAGAAAGTATGGACTTTGGCAATGCAAGAAAACGTATTGTGCGAAGATTGAAGTCCGTAAAAGACGAAAGGCAAAGGGAAAAGCTAATCTTTGAACTGAAAGCAATAGAACAAGGACGGGCTAAATATCCCAACGGTGAAGAAATGGATGCTGATTACAGGAGAATGAAATATGCAAGATATGCAGATGATTTTCTCGTGGGAATTATCGGAAGCAAGCAGGATGCGCAACTGATAAAGGAAGATATTAAAAACTTCCTTGCTGACAGACTGGCATTGGAACTGTCTGATGAAAAGACACTTGTCACCCACACGGAAAGAGCTGCCAAGTTTCTCGGATATGAAATTACTGTAAGAAAATCCAACGACCAAAGACGGGATAAAAGAGGAGCATTAAGAAGAACCTATGGTAAAAGGGTCTGCTTGAATGTCAGTACGGAAACTGTCCGTAAGAAACTTTTCGATTGGGGAGTCTTGGAACTGACAAACCGTAACGGAAAGGAAATATGGAAACCGAAATGTAAATCGGGACTGATATTCAATGACGACCTTGAAATCCTTGATAGTTATAATCGGGAAATCGTGGGTTTCTATAATTATTACTCCATAGCCAACAACTGCGCCCATGCCTTGAATAATTTCAAGTACATCATGGAATACAGCATGTACAAAACGTTTGCAGGCAAATACAAGTGCCGCACACGTGAGGTAAACAAAAAATATCGTAAGAACGGTAGGTTTATCATAAAACACATGACTAAAACAGGTGTAAAGGAAAGATACTTTTACGACGGTGGCTTCAAACGAAAGAAGCCCACCTATAAATCGGAATGTGACATTATGCCACGAACAATTTATACTGCGGGGCGGACAAGCCTTGTTGAAAGACTGCAAGCCCGTGAGTGTGAATTATGTGGAGCGACAGACGACCTTGTTATGCACCATGTAAGAAAACTAAAAAACTTGCAGGGTAAGGAAAGCTGGGAACGACACATGATTGCCCGCAAACGCAAGACGATTGCCGTGTGCAGGAGTTGTCACAAGAAGATACATGACGGAAAGATAGACTGAAATTAGTGGAGAGCCGGATACGCTGAGAGGTGTAAGTCCGGTTCGGGGGCGAGCATTTGGAAACCTACCATAGAAATATGATAAGGCGCTGGATGCTTAGCCTACATAAAACCGTCAGAAAGTATTTCGGTGAAGCGATTGTAGTCACACAGGAAGTGGAAGATATTATTTCCTCACCCATTGTAAAAGAGAGTATTATAAACAATTCGGATTGTAAGATACTGCTCGACCAAAGAAAGTAACAAGTTCGACAGCATACAGAACCTTTTAGGGCTGACCGATAAAGAGCGTTCACAGGTGCTTTCCATCAACCTTGCCAATCATCCCAACCGGAAATACAAGGAAGTTTGGATAGGCTTAGGCGGTACACAGTCCGCCGTATATGCCACAGAAGTGAGTTTGGAAGAATATTTTACATATACGACCGAAGAAACGGAAAAGATGGAACTTTTCGCCTTGTCTGAAAAGCTGGGCGGCAATCTCGAACTGGCTATCAAACGGCTTGCCGAATGCAAGCGTAATCCCGAAAAATAATCAATTAACAATTTAATAATCAATCAGTATGAAACATTTAAAATTCCTGTTTCCGGTGCTGTTATGCACCTTGTTACTGGGGTTTTCTTCCTGTAAGGAAACGAACGCCGACCGTCTTAGGGCGATGCGTGGCGACTGGGAAAGCGTGAAAAACCGTCCGGCGTTCTCTCTCTTTGAGGAAAACGGGCATTATAGGGTAACGACCCGCAAAATAACTTACCGGGGGACTATCCAAACGGAAACCTATCAGATTTCAGAACAGGACGGAAACCTGTTCATCGAAACGGGGCTTTCCGTCCTTTTGACCTACGACAAGGAGAACGACCGGATTCTGCTTTCACCCGGCGGAGAATACAAACGGAGTAACCAACCAATAAAGAAGTAAGCGTATGAGAACAAAGATTATAATGCTGCTCGTAGTATGCAGCCTGTTTACCGGAAAGGTAAACGCACAGTGGGTCGTGAGTGACCCCGGCAACTTGGCGCAAGGGATTATCAATGCGTCAAAGAACATCGTGCAGACATCATCCACCGCACAGAATATGGTAAAGAATTTTCAGGAAACGGTGAAGATTTACCAACAGGGTAAGGAATACTACGACAGGCTTAAATCAGTACATAACCTTGTCAAAGATGCCCGCAAGGTGCAAAAGTCCATCCTGCTTATCGGGGAAATTTCCGACATCTATGTGAACAGTTTTCAGAAGATGCTTTCGGATGAAAACTATACGCCGGACGAACTTTCCGCCATTGCCTACGGATATACCCAACTGTTGCAGGAAAGTTCCGATGTGCTGGAAGAAATGAAAAGCGTGGTGAACATCAACGGGCTTTCCATGTCGGACAAGGAACGGATGGACGTTATCGACCGGACGTATAACGCCATCAAAAACTACCGGGACTTGGTAAGTTATTATACCCGCAAAAATATTTCTGTCTCCTACCTGCGGGCGAAAAAGAAAAAGGACACTGACCGGGTAATGGCTTTATATGGTTCGGCGGATGAACGTTACTGGTAACTTCTAAAAATAAGTAGTATGTTATTAGCAATCGAATTTGATAACCTGCATCAGATTTTACGAAGTCTGTACACGGACATGATGCCTTTATGCGGGAACATGGCGGGGGTAGCCAAAGGAATAGCGGGACTGGGGGCTTTGTTCTATGTGGCTGCCAAAGTATGGCAGTCGCTCGCCAGTGCCGAACCGATAGACGTTTACCCGCTTCTGCGTCCCTTTGTGATTGGCTTTTGTATTATGTTCTTCCCCACATTCGTACTGGGTACGATTAACAGTGTCATGTCACCTGTGGTAAGGGGCTGTAACAACATGCTCGAAACGCAGACTTTCGATATGAACGCTTACCGGGCGCAAAAGGACAAGCTGGAATATGAAGCGATGGTACGCAACCCGGAAACGGCTTACCTTGTTTCGGATGAAGCGTTTGACAAGCAGATAGATGAACTGGGATGGTCTGCCAAAGATATTGCCACGATGGGCGGTATGTACATGGATAGGGCAGCCCACAATATCAAGCAATCCGTCCGGGACTGGTTCAGGGAACTTTTGGAACTGCTCTTTCAATCGGCAGCCCTTGTGATAGACACTATCCGAACCTTTTTCCTTATTGTACTGGCGATATTGGGTCCGATAGCCTTTGCCATCAGCGTGTATGATGGCTTTCAGGCGACACTGACCCAATGGATAACAAGGTACATTTCCGTTTACCTATGGCTGCCTGTTTCAGACCTGTTCAGTTCCATTCTTGCCCGAATACAGGTGCTTATGCTCCAAAAGGATATTCAGGAGCTATCAGACCCCAATTTCATACCGGACGGAAGTAACAGTGTGTACATCATTTTTATGATAATCGGTATCATCGGTTACTTCACCATCCCCACCGTATCGAACTGGATTATTCAGGCAGGTGGAATGGGTAACATGAGCCGGAACATCAACAATGCAGCTAACAAAACAGGTAGCGGAGTGGGTGCGGTAGCCGGAGCAGCCACCGGGAACGCTGGCGGCAGGGTCGGCGGTAAACTAATCAAAAGTAACCAATAAATAAAAATCAAGATGGAATTTAAAAGTTTAAAGAATATTGAAACCAGTTTCAAACAGATACGTCTTTTCGGAATTGTGTTTGTCGTCATGTGTACCCTGATAACGGGTTATGCTGTTTGGAACTCCTACACGTTTGCCGAAGCTCAACGGCAGAAGATTTATGTGCTGGACGGTGGCAAGTCGTTGATGCTTGCGCTTTCGCAAGACCTCTCGCAAAACCGTCCGGTCGAAGCAAGGGAACACGTGAAGCGTTTCCACGAACTGTTTTTCACGTTGTCCCCGGATAAGAACGCTATCGAAAGCAATATCAAACGGTCGCTGTTCCTCGCTGACAAGAGCGCATTCAACTATTACCGTGACCTCTCGGAAAAAGGGTATTACAACCGTATCATATCGGGCAATATCAGCCAAACGATACAGATAGACAGCGTTTCATGCAATTTCGATGTGTACCCGTATGCGGTGGCTACCTATGCCCGGCAAATGATTATCCGTGAAAGCAGCATGACGGAAAGAAGCCTTGTCACCCGTTGCCGGTTATTAAACGCCGTAAGAAGTGATAATAACCCGCACGGCTTTATCATGGAAAACTTCGAGATAACGGAAAACAAGGATTTAAACACCATAAAGCGGTAAGCCATGATACGGAAAATTCTCTCTCCGGTGAATCAGGCGATTACCCATGTACGGGACTGGGCGGATGAAAAACTCCGCCACCTGTGCGGACGCATGACACCGGAAATAAGGCTGGCGGTAATCCTGCTTATGCTCCTGTTCTTCGGCGGGCTATCCATCTACTTTACGGTATCATCCATTTACCGGATAGGAAAAGAGGATGGCGAAATCCTGCGGATAGAACACATCAGGCAGTTGCAGCTACAAGGTAAAGACAGTACGAACATTTTTAATCAGTCAGACAATGGAAGAAAAAGAAGTGAAGAATGAAGTTCCCGCACCGGAAACGGACAGGAAGAAAG
Organism: Bacteroides congonensis; assembly: GCF_900130125.1. Classification (GTDB taxonomy): domain Bacteria; phylum Bacteroidota; class Bacteroidia; order Bacteroidales; family Bacteroidaceae; genus Bacteroides; species Bacteroides congonensis. The sequence continues at coordinate 1,296,893 of NZ_FQXY01000011.1, read as the reverse complement.
AACCTGAAAAACAGGAAAAAGAAAAAAAGGAACTTACCCCGCAGCAGATACAGCAGCGAAAGAAGATGCTGGTTTATCCGATTATGGGACTGGTTTTCTTGGGGTCTATGTACCTGATTTTTGCACCGTCCGATAAGGATGAAGCAAAAGTGGAAAACGTGGGCGGATTTAATGCTGATATTCCGCAACCCAAAGGGGACGGGATAATCAGCGATAAAAAGACAGCCTACGAACAGGAGCAGATGGAGAACAAGCAGGCGGACAAGATGCGCTCCTTACAGGATTTTGCCTTTTCGCTGGGAGAGGAAAACGGGAACGGGGAAGATTTAACCCTGATAGATGATGCTCCGGCGGAAAAGCCGAAAACCAATGTAATAGATTTCGGGGCGGGTACGCCGAACAATAGCCGTTCCTCCATCCAATCATCGGCGGCAGCTTACCGGGACATGAACCGTCAGTTAGGCAGTTTCTACGAAACGCCGAAAGAGGACAAGGAAAAAGAGGAACTGAAACGTCAGGTGGAAGAACTCACTGCCCGACTCGATGCGAAAAAAAACGGGGCGGGCAGCATGGACGAGCAGGTGGCTCTTATGGAAAAGTCCTATGAACTGGCGGCAAAATACATGAACGGCGGGCAGCCGGGACAGGTAGCACAAGTAACACCCACAGCAGCTATTCAGGAAAAAGGAAGTGCCACACCCGTAAAAGCTATATCGGACAGGACGGTTTCAGGATTGCAGCAGCCCATGAGCAATGCCGAATTTATCGCCGAATACAGCAAACCACGCAATTATGGGTTTAATACGGCAGTCGGCAGTGGTTATTCGATGGGAAAGAACACTATCCGGGCATGTATTCATAACGACCAAACACTTATGGACGGGCAGACCGTCAAACTGCGGCTGTTAGAACCGTTGCAAGCGGGGAACGTGATTGTCCCGAAAAACAGCCTTGTATCGGGAAGTGCCAAAGTGCAGGGGGAACGGCTCGACATACTGGTGTCCTCGCTCGAATATGCGGGTAACATCATTCCTGTGGAACTTGCCGTTTACGACAGTGACGGGCAAAAGGGGCTTTCCGTTCCCTCGTCACTGGAACAGGAAGCGGCAAAGGAAGCGATGGCGAATATCGGCGCCGGGCTGGGTACGAGCATTTCCTTTGCGCAAAGTGCCGGGCAGCAGGTCGCAATGGATATTACAAGGGGCTTGATGCAAGGCGGTTCGCAATACCTTGCCAAGAAGTTCAGAACGGTAAAGGTACACCTGAAAGCGAACTATCAGGTGATGCTTTACGCCAAACAGCAATAATCTATTTATCAATTATCAACCATAAAAATTTCAATCCAAATGAAAAAGTTAATGATTTTATTCGCTCTTATCATGGGCATGGTTTCCGTGAAAGCACAAAGTAACGATTTGTATCAGGGCATTACTAAAAAGCTCCCTTACCGCCAAATGGTGACACCTTACGGCGTACAGGTGACGTTTGCCAAAACAGTACATATTATTTTCCCGTCTGCCGTTAAGTATGTGGACTTAGGCAGTAACTATATTATTGCCGGAAAAGCGGACGGGGCGGAAAATGTTGTCAGGGTTAAGGCTACGACAGAGGGCTTTCCCGGTGAAACCAATTTTTCCGTTATCTGTGAGGATGGCAGCTTTTATTCCTTTAATGCAAAGTATGCACATGAACCGGAAATGCTGAACATCGAAATGAAAGATTTCTTGGAGAATGAGGACACAACGGATTTTAGCCATACCCGGATGAACATCTATTTTCGTGAATTGGGTAACGAAAGCCCGCTCTTGGTAAAGCTGATTATGCAGTCCATCTACAAGAACAATGACCGGGAAATAAAGCATTTGGGATGCAAGCGGTTCGGGGTGCAGTTCTTGGTAAAGGGCATTTATTCGCATAACGGGCTTTTTTACTTCCACACACAGGTAAGGAACAGTTCAAACGTGCCGTTTGATACCGATTTTATCCGATTCAAGATTGTGGATAAGAAAGTAGCCAAAAGAACGGCTATTCAGGAAACCGTCATTGACCCGGTGCGGAGCTATAACGAGATACTGGTTATCGATGGCAAAAGTACCGTCCGCACCGTGTACACCGTTCCACAATTCACTATACCGGATGATAAGGTCTTGGTTATTGAACTGATGGAAAAAAACGGGGGCAGACACCAAACTATCCGGGTGGAGAACTCGGATGTCGTGGCAGCCAAAGTGATTAACGAACTTAAAATCAAATGAACATGAAAAGGATATGCTGTATTATATCCCTTTTTGTGCTGTGCCTGACTTTCAACCGGGCACACGCACAAAGATGTCTGCCGGGAATGAAAGGCTTGCAGGTTACGGGCGGCATGGCGGACGGCGTTCACTGGAACAGTAAAAGCGATTTCGCTTATTACTTCGGGGCTGCCATGAGTACCTATACCAAAAACGGGAACAGGTGGATTATCGGCGGGGAATACCTCGAAAAGCATTACCCCTATAAGGATTTACAGATACCCGTAAGCCAGTTTACAGGTGAGAGTGGTTACTACCTGAACTTTCTTTCAGACCGGAAGAAAACCTTTTTCCTTTCGCTGGGTTTGTCTGCCCTTGCCGGGTACGAAACAAGTAATTGGGGTGACAAGCTGCTACCTGATGGTTCGACCCTGACCGATAAGGACGGTTTTGTCTATGGCGGTGCGCTGACGCTGGAACTGGAGAGTTATATTACTGACCGGGTGGTATTCCTGATTAACGCACGGGAAAGATGCCTGTTCGGTTCTTCCGTTGGCAAGTTCCATACACAGTTCGGGGTCGGACTAAAGATAATCATGTGATAAACTGTAAGCATTCGGTAAACCACGTTGCAAATATTGTGAATTAGTTCCGAATCGGTGCTATTCGTAGTTAATTCGGAACTAATAGTATCTATTCGGAACAAGTTTGATTGGATTTTGCCCAATTACGTGGTAGAAGTTCTGTCATATCCTTTTTATCCCTTTCATAATATGGGATTTTACTCAGGACATCTTCCATCCAGATTCTAGGGTCTACTTCTGCAGACTTGCAGGTGGCTATCAGAGAGTACACGATGGCAGCCCTGTATGCGGATGCGTCGTTGCCGCAGAACAGATAGTTCTTTCTTCCCAAAGCCAAAGGTCTTATGACATTTTCTATGCGGTTGTCATCAATTTCTATTCTTCCATCGTTTACGTATCTGGAAAGCCTGGGAAGAAGCGCGTACGTATATTCGATAGCTTTACCCATGCGGCTTTTAGGAAGCACTCTAAGATAAGCATCCTGCAGCCACTTTTCAAATTCAAGTATCAGCGGATAGGCCTCACGAATACGTTTTTCCTTACGCTCTTCAGCTGTGAGTCCGGCTTCACCGGCATCAGACTCTACCTTGTACAGCCTACCGATGTAATGAATCGCCTGTGTGGCCAGCGTCCTGTTTTCTTCCAGGGCATCCACGTACTTCCTTCTGACATGTGCCCAACAGCCGACCAGAGTGATTCCTTTCATCTGCTCAAACTGTTCGTAAGCTGCATAGCCATCGCATTGCACAATGCCATGGTAGCATCCCAGCAGTTCACGGGCTACCATACCCGAACGGCTGCCACGGTCATAATGGAACATGACGTCTCCCGTGATGCCGTCGCGCACGCACCACTCATACCCCTTTTTCGCTTTATGTTTCTCATTGTCCATCACAGGAATGACACTCTCGTCCACTTGTATATAATCACTGGAGAGTATCTTCTGTTTGAGCAGGTTGTACAGCAGCTTGAGTTTCTCCACCGCCATTTCATACCATCCGCACATGGTAGATTCGCTTATGCTAATTCCTGATTCGCGATACTGCTGTATCAAACGGTAGAACGGGAGATGATACATGAACTTGCCGATGATAATGTCTGTCAGAACCGAGGAGTCTGCCATACATTTGCTGACCGGAACAAGAGGTAGCGGGTGAATCAGAATCTGCCTTTCCTCGGGGTATTTCTCCATATCGGATTTACTTATCACTTTGTGACGGACGGTCTTCAGAATATATACTTTTGCCGGAACACGTTCCAGGCGTGAACTCTCTTCCTTTCCGATTTCAATGAAATCATCCTTAAGCCTGCCTTCCTCGTCTGTTGTCCCTTCGGGGTAAAGATCAATAATCTCTACAGGCAGTGAGGAAGTGTCCAGAGACTTGCGGACCGGTTTTTCCTTTACTTTTATAGTTCTGGTGATTTCTTCTTCACTCTTGCGGACTTCCTCCTCAAGCCGGGATATTTCCATGGAGGACATTGCTTCCTTTGAGAACAGAAACAGCTGGTTGGGATCAAGCGGAAGACTCTTCTCGCTCATCCGGCCAAAGACTTTTTTCCGGAGCCAGTACAGGGATTGTTCCAGCGAGGAAACCCTGCTGATAAGCGCCGCTTTATCCTGACGGAGCTTCTCAATTTCTTCCAATAAGGCTTTTTCCTGTTCTTCTGTAAGCATCTGCATCTCATTGTTTCACAATGTAAATATACTAAAATCCCATGGCATACAAAAGCGAACGGAGTAAAAAGCCGGTACTATTTTCGAAGCTTTTGCAGGTTTTCAAGTCTCGTGCGTCGCGAATCGCGGGCTTCCATGATACCCTCCACAGTCATGACAAGTTCTCGCCATTCTATATTTGCACAGACCTCATTATCGCTGGCAGAATCAGGCTTACCTAAAGTGCCGGCTTCCAGAAGTTTGGAATACAGCACCATGCCGCCTGGCTCCCAATGCAGGAGTTTTATACGGTCACGGGTACGGTTTATGAAGATATACACGTTGCCGTTGCAGGGGTCCTGACCCATGGCGTCTGTGATGATACCGCTGAGGGTATGGAAGCTTTTGCGCATATCAGTCGGGCGGTTATACAACAGATAGCGCATACTGTCATTAAGGCTGAACATGGTTGCAGGACTGGATGATTGAAAACAGTTCCTTTTCATTTAGCTCACCGCAAATGCGTATGGCACTACCACCCGGTGTACGTATTTCTATCTCTTTCAATCCGCTTGGCGTAGCCGGTGTACTTTTCTGTTTCCGTCCGGTTGTACCGGCAAATGAAGGAACCGGAACAAAAGATCCACTGTGCGGGAGCTCGATAAACTCACCTTGAGCCGTTTTACCCGATGATTGCTCGCCGGCATAACGGGATTTGCTGTCATAAAACCGCCATACAGGGATGTTGAGTTCCTCTAATCTTGACTTATAAGTCACTTTGTGCTCTTTGCAGTAGTTCATTATCTCTACTACTTCTTCTCGTGTCATCATAACTTTGCTTTTTGGACGTAAAGTTAATGACGGAAGTTTGAGGAAAAAATACGTGGTTTACCGAATGCTTACGATAAACTAACCTATTATATACAATGTATATGAGAAATGTAATTTATAAGATGCTGATAGGGTGCTACATGGTGGCTGCCCTGTTGTTAGTGAGTGCCTGTAATGACAATGTGGATATACAGCAGTCTTACCCGTTCACTGTCGAAACGATGCCTGTACCGAAGAAATTAAAGGTAGGTGAAACGGCGGAAATACGCTGCCAGCTTCACCGGGATGGGCGGTTTGAGGAAACAAAGTATTTCATCCGCTATTTTCAGCCGGACGGGGCGGGAACGCTGAAAATGTCCGATGGAACGGTTTTACTGCCGAATGACCTGTACCCGCTTCCGGGTGAAACATTCCGGCTTTACTATACCTCTGCATCGACCGACCAGCAGACGGTAGATGTGTATTTTCAGGATAGCTTCGGACAGGTGCAACAACTTACGTTTTCATTTATTTAATAATGATAGTAGTAAGAGAAAATAGCATGTTTGGTGTTATTAAAATTATTTCAGACTAAAATAAACATCAAAATAAAAAGAGCTATTTCTACTATTCTATTAATTAATAGTAGAAATAGCTCTTTATATACTCTAATTGCTATTCCAATGTATATTCAGGTTCTATCCCTGTTATTTTATCTATAGCATTAAACAAATCTATGAAATAAATAAAGTGCTCTTTATTTTGAAGCCCTCTTACTAATTTAGAGAGCGCTTTTTTCTTTGATTCTTTTATTTTATATACTTCGGGGATATCTGTAGATTCTACGATGTCATTTTCAACCAAAAATGTTTTGCCAAAATAATGTTCAATTTCAAAGAAATTAAATGATTGGTCTTTCTTTAAATATATGTCCATCTCGCCGGGTACAGGGAGTAAAAGCGCATATGCTTCGCAGCTAATATGCTTTCGTACAGTATCATTTATATATTTTTCAAAAACAGAAGGTTTAAGTCCTCTAAATTCTTGCAAACCTTTAGCATCATGGTCAAAAATACCAATTATAACTCCATTTTTATCTATTAAAGATTTACAATTCATAATTACCTTACTAACCTCAATGGCTCCACCTGATTCATTTCCCGCTGGTTTTATACTCCAATAGGGGGATTGTCCCGTCAATACATAAAAAGCATGTTCTATAATTTCAGCGTCAGATTTCCCCTCAACAATTAATTGAACTTTTTTATCTAAAGATATGGTATCCAATTTAGTAAACCTAACTCTACTAGCCGGCAATTTTACTAATTCTCTAACAGGGGATGATATCTTAGGGAAATAATTATCTCTAATTTCCTTTTTCAATTTGTTGTATTTCTCATTATTAAACGTGCTAAACGAAAAATCTAGGATTGTATATAGCCCTGGATCTTTCAGTATTTTATCGTTTTCTAAAATTTGTTCTAATGCTTGGGGATAACATATTCGTTTTGAATCCAACACCAGAGCTAAAGTGATTGCTTTTAGCGCATTAATTGCTTTGCCTGTATCTTTATAATCTTGATAATAAAAATCAAACGCCATTTTTAATGGTTCTTTTATTGTTACAGAATTGAATGTTTCGTAAAAATAGAATAGATTCATTATTTGAAGAATTGGTATTGAATAACTTCTGAAAAGAATAACATCGTCTGCCGCTAGTTTGATAAGTATATCTGTGGACTTTGCATTAAGGTCTAATGCTTGTAATATAGCATCTTTTCTCAAAGTATTATCTGTTTGATATAAAGCTTGCAATAAATATCCAGCACCAAGTACCCCAGACATGAAATGTTTTAACGCAGTAGCCTTCTTTAATTTGGCAATTATTTTTTCTAGAAAAACGGGCATATCTTTAGACTTTCCTGCATAAAATACTGCTGCATTTTGTAGCTTAAAATCGAAAAAATTTTCAATCAATAAGTCTTCCTTATCTCTTCGGTGTTTAAATATTTCCAAAGCGCCATAATATTCCATATATGAATCATGGCTGAATTGCACCCATTTATTATCTTTAATAATAAGAACTCCTGTATTATCAATTAAATAATCTAGCACTTCTCTCAATGTACCTTTTTTTATTGGCAATGTTTTTTCTTTAAAATAATTTTCAAAAAAGATAAAAAACTCTTCTTTTGTTAATGGAATATGTTGTTCCTTTTCCAGAAGATGCAATGCGTATAATGACAATATTCTTTCCTTAAATGAAATATCAACAAATTCAATCCGACTAGAAACAGTCAATCTCCCTATAATTAAGGAGTTAAAATTGTCGTAAATATCGGCGATTGTTGCTGGAATCTCTAAATTATTCTCTTCGTATAATATAGATATAAGAGATAGTGTTAAAGGAGTAATAGGAAGTCTTTCGATAATTCTGTTTTCACGTAATGCATCAAGAAGTGATTCCGTTTTAGAATTCTCACCAAGAAAAAAGTTTGATATAAATTTCTTAACTTGTTCATTATTGAAACGTTCAATCGTATAAGAATCAAATATTTTCTCTCCGAGAGATTCCATCTTATCTGAATTTCGAGATGTAATTATATACCTAATTTTATGATTCTGCGATAAATTCTGTAACTCGTTCAATATCATTTTTTGTTCTTCACCTCCAAACTCATCTATACTATCAATTAAGAGAGTTATTTGATAACTTTTAGATAAATCTTCTAAATTGAAATTCGCAAAAAATACAGATAACTTTTTAGTTACTAATTGGTTTATTTGGTATTTTTCTTCTAAAAGCTCTAACGTACTTATACAAACAGGTATGTTTTTTCTTTCAATATTTTCTTGATTTAGTTTGATTAGTTTTTCTCCAACTTTCTTTAAAAGAGTAGATTTTCCTGTCCCAGCATCACCTGATATAACAATGGGGTTCAAGTTTTTAACAACGTCATCTATTAAAATTCTTTTTTTTACGGGCGTTTGAGTCGCTTTCTCTTCGTAAAAATGAGTAATTCTAGGTTCAATATATATATCTAAAATCTTCTGATATTTATCATTAAATATTTTAAGTTTCTTTAGTTCATTATCTTTTGATATATTTTCGTGAAAATATTTTTCGTATTCTAACAACGCTAAATCTTTATGCTTCCAAAAATCATCATAATGCTTATTTATCAAATCTATGAGATTGTCTCTGCCTATAAAATTAAGCTTTATTTGTGGTATTATTTGAGTTAAACTGCGCTCAAATCCATTTGAAATGTTTTTAGGAGAAACTAAATACGTAACATCAGGCTTTATTCTGTTATGATAATCAAGTATTGTTTTTTCAATTTCATCTACATTAACAATACCACTCAATCTTTCTTCTAACAAAATAAACATATATTTTTCAGAACTCAAAGGACTTTCTCTGATAGCAGTAATTGAATTTGCATCCACAATAGTGTCCGTATATCCTAAAAAACTAATCAAGTTTCCCATTAACTCTTTAAAATCTTCAATTGTGATTTCTTCCAGTTTTTCAATTTTATCTTTACTTATCATATTTCGCTATTTATATGTTGTTAAACATAAAAAGAAACAATCTCTTTACTGATATTTTATTTCGTAAAGATAGTGATTTTAATCAATAGAGAATGTTTACATAAAGAAAAATAGTACTTTTTACAGAGTTTCCAGCCATTATAGAATGCTTTCTTTACTAAAGTTCTTATAATAGAGGTAGAGTTCTTCCAATTTTTATAGATGCCTAAATCATTTACGAACTTTCAATTTAGTTTCTACTCATAAATGAAAGTAGTTTAACTGGATTTCTATGTCCTATTATTCTTTGCAGTTTTTAAGCATCTTAGCAAATACCTAAATTGTTTTCTTTGGAACGCGATAAGTCTAATACTATAAACCCTTTTTCATGAATGCGCCTAAACAGCATTTTACATATTTTTCCTCTCCCGGTGTTTGGGGAATGCTTACCCCGTTTTTGTTTAAAGTTTCCATATCGTTATAATTTAAAATGAGTTGTCAGATAATCAAAAGCGAAAGCAGTACAATGAAAATAAAAGCCATACACAACAGGTAAACGGCGGAGATAAACAGCCAGAGAAAGAACCGGACTATATAAAAGCCTATGATTAGGACTATCCATGCTCCGGTGGTGCTGGTGGCTACCTGATAGATAATAAAAGCCAGTATTACCCACCTTAAAACGGTCTTTATGTTATTATATACTTTCATTGTCTTTGTGTGTTGCGGGTGGATTGCTCCACCCGATTAGTAATCAGGCACAACGGAAAACAAAACCGTTATCCATCCAGTAATCAGTCATAAACAAGTCACGGGCAAAAGCCGAATAATCAAAGTAGGTCTTTGCGAACTCCGGCAGTTCGTAACATTCCTCTACGATTTCATAGGCGTAATCTTCCTCGTCTTTATATTCTCCCTGATATTCGTCCTCAAAGGAAGAAACAAGGTCGTCCGCATCTTCTTCGCTTATATCGCTGTTGTGATGGTCGCACCATACGAAAAATGCTTCCTGCTCGGTTTCGCTTAGTTTTTCGATGGCATCCCGTAGCTCAAAGAACTTATCAGAAAGCCAACTTTCGGAAATCAGGGCTTCGGGTATGTTCTCGATGTCCTGAAACATAAATTCCGGGTCTTCTTCGTCCTCGTGGAGTTCCCGACACGCTTCCAAAAACTCGTCCTTGTCCGAATAGTCGGAAAGGTCTAACCACTTGCCGAAAAGTGAACCACTGTTATACTTGTTGTAAGTACCTACATAAACTCTTGCTTCTGATAATGTTACTACTTCCATGACTTTTGAATTTTAATCGTTTACATCGCTTGTCGCCCACCACGTAAATTTTTCCTTTAACTGAATGGGAACATTGTCTTTTCAAAGGTTCGGGACTGGTACAGGGCAAATTATTATTTATGAAATACTACCCGCAGGTGTGGAGATTTCTAAAAAATAATTTGAACAGTAACAGGCACGGATATACCTTTGACAATGTTCCAATCAGTTTTAGGGAAAATTTTTCTCTTGTTTGAGAGGATAGAAGTAAAAGCCATCGGGCTTTTTGTATTGGGTAATGAGAGAGTAAAAAAAGGGCTTATAAAAGCCCCTCGTCTGTAAAACTGTAATAGCTTTCTTCTGTCAGGATGATATGGTCTAACAGGTGTAAATCCAAGACCTTGCAGGCTTCTTTTATTTTTGAGGTGATTTGTTTGTCCGGTTCGCTCGGACGCAGGTTACCCGATGGGTGGTTATGTGAGAGGATGATGCCCGAAGCATGGACTTTCAGGGCGGTTTGCAGGATGATTTTCACGTCCATTACAGTTTCAGCCATGCCGCCTTTAGAAATAAGGGAAACGCCTAAAGCCTTGTTTGCCCGATTGAGGAACATTACATGACTTTCTTCGTGGTGTTCCATACATTCCGCATAGAACGGTTTCAGATAAGAGTAGGACGTTTCGGATGAGAGTATTTTCACCCTTTCGGATGCTTTTACATTGTCTTTATAAGAGATAGTGATTTCCGGCATGGTAAATTCTGTTGTTTTCATGACTACTGAATTTTAAATTAAACAATAAGAAATTTTGCCGGACACCCACAGTTTGGCGGGGACTTCAACCATATCTTTTCAAAAAATACGACCCGCAGGTGTGGAGATTTTTTAGAAAACCGGAACGGCTCGGATTTGGTATTTGTCCCCACCGGGCTGTAACTTTGCTAAAATTTGTGATTGAGATACATTACTTTAGGGAACTGAAAAGGGGTATCACTGGTGACACCGCTTAGACAACCGAATACCTTAAACCGTTATTCGTCATAGGTTCTATATCCTATCGGTTTGCGTGGCTTCGGTTCGAGCTTGCTTAGTAACTGGGTCAGTGCTTGATAAACCTCGCTGAATTGTGCATCCGTACTCTGTTCCAGTTCTTCGATGCGTTTAAGAAGTTCCTCGTAACCGATTGACATTTGGCGCATGAGGACGAAAGCACGCATGATGGAAATATTCACGTCTATGGCGGTCTGACTGCGTAAAACACTGGATAGCATCGCTACTCCCTGCTCGGTGAAACAATCGGGAAGTATATAGCTGTGTTTCAGGTTCTCCGGCAACTGGTCACAATTTGTGACCAGTTCGTCCCATTCCTCTTTTGTCATGGTAAAGCGGAAATCACCGGGGAAACGCTTTTCATTACGCTTTACTGCCTGTTTCAAGGCTTTGGTCTGTACTCCGTAAAGTTCCGCCAAATGGAAATCGAGCATGACCCGGCAACCTCTGACCTCAAAGATTTTGTTTTGGATGATTTGTAAGTCCATAATGTTATTATTTAACGGTGAGTAATTGGAAGCATAAAGGGACTTATCACAAATTGTGATAAGTTCTCTATATACCTATTTCATAGATACTTCTTTGTAGATTTTTTCAATGCCGACAAACTTCTTATCAAGCCCCTGCATATCGTTACTGATTTTGTTGTTGGTGATGCGGGCGTATATCTGTGTCGTTTCTATATTGGTGTGTCCCAACATCTTGCTGACTGTTTCAATGGGTACACCTTTGGCAAGCGTAGTCGTGGTTGCGAAAGTATGCCTCGCAAGGTGAAATGTCAAGTTCTTTTTAATTCCACATACATCCGCTATTTCTTTCAAATACGCATTAAGTTTCTGATTGCTGATAATGGGAAGTACCTTTCCGTCCGGCAATTTACCTTTGTATTTTTCCAATATCATTTTAGGAATATCCAGCAAGGGAACATTCACGTCTGTATTTGTTTTTTGGCGTTTCGTAATTATCCATAGGTTACCATCAAAAGACTTGCGGATATTATCTTCCTTTAAATTTGCAACATCCACATAAGCCAAACCACTGAAACAGGAAAAGATAAAAACATCACGCACCTGTTCCAACCGTTCGGAAACCATCTTCTTTTTGAGGATTATCTTTATTTCATCCTCTGATAAATAACCTCTATCCACTTTTTCCAAACGTATTTTATAATTGGCGAACGGGTCACCTATCAGGATGCCGTTATTACGGGCTATCAGGATAATGCGCTTGAAGAACTGCATGAACTTGGCAGTCGTATTATAACCGCATTTGCAGGTAGTACGCAAATATAACTCAAAGTCAGTAATGAACATCGGGGTTATTTCCTTTATAGAAATATCCGACAGGTTATATTTGCTTTGGATGAACTCGGCAAGATGGCGGCGGGTCACTTCATATTTGCGATAAGTGGCAATCGTTTTGGATATGCCGACCAACTGTTTCACATCGTCATTGTGCTTTTGGAAAAGGTTAAGGATGGTGTCGTGGTTCTCGCTATGCCCTAAAAATTCATTCTTCACCTTTTCGGCGGTAACATAATTGTCACGCCTTTGCAGTTCGTGATAAATGGTATTAAGGGATGCGTTTATATCATCCAGCAATCGGTTGATACGGGTAGCTTCCGCAGAACGTCCGGCGGCTTTACCAGCCTTACCGTCCCAAAGTTTGGGTTGAACGTCCAGCTTGGAATTAAAACGGCTTGCCACACCATCAATCGTGATGCGGACAAAAATAGGGTAACTGCCATTGATTTTTTGCTTGTCCTTTTTCACAAAGAAAAGAACGGAAAATGTACTCTTCATAAACTCACTTTTTTAGGTTACAAAACTACGTTAATTAGCTCAAAGTTAAGTTTATACAGGCTCGCCAAATAGCGACAGAAGTTCGCCAATTTCGGACTAAGTGTACCCCTTTTGGACTTTCAGTTGTCGGGGGTACGAGTTAGGTTACTAACTTTGTCTTTCAGGGTCTAAATGATGTCCGGTAGGGCAGACATAAGGGGATAAAAAAAGTCCCACAAATCGTTGAATTTGTAGGACTTGGCTGTTCATTGTCCGGTTTTGTCCGGTTAGTTCAGCGGAGAGGGAGGGTTTTGAACCTGTAACTCTAACCGCTTATGTGTCAGCTACTTTGCTTTCAAGATTTCAAATAGGTAACGAAACAGTAACGATTTTCAACCGTTAAGCCTGTCTGACTTTGACCGCTGTTTGTCTGCCTAACTTTCGGGTTCAAAGATATGGCTTTCTTTTGAAATATGCAAATCATTGAAAATAAATATTCTGCGGTTAGTGCAAGGTGCAAGCTATATATATAAATATATACTTGCACCTTGCACTAAGATTTTGGCTTAAATCCCTCCTAATGCACCTGTCAAATCCTGTATATCAGAAAAACCATTCTCGTCAAGATATGAATTGATGCCGTTTATTACTTTTAGGCTTATAGTCGGGTCTATAAAATTATATGTCCCTATTTGAATAGCGGTAGCACCAGCAAGGAAAAATTCTATTGCATCTTGCCATGACGATATTCCACCTAAACCTATAATCGGAACTTTAACAGTCTTATATGTTTGCCAAACCATTCGTAATGCAACAGGTTTGATGCAAGAGCCGGACAACCCACCAGTTACAGTAGATAAGATAGGTTTACGAGAATTTATGTCAATAGCCATCCCCATAATTGTATTTATCATAGAAATAGCATCTGCCCCTGCATCTTCTACTGCTTTAGCAATATCTGCAATATTTGTTACATTTGGGGATAGCTTAACAATCAACGGCTTATTGTAAACCTGTCTGACTGCATTAACAACGGATGCTGCACCTTTAGTTGTTACTCCAAACTCCATACCTCCATGTTTTACATTCGGACAACTTATATTTAACTCTATTGCCGGAATTTTATCTAATGTGGCTACTGTTTCGGCACATTTTACATAAGATTCGATGGTCGTTCCTCCAACATTTACAATCATATTTGTATCTATGTCTTTTATTGTTGGATATATATTATTCACAAAATAATCTACACCTTTATTTTGAAGCCCAACTGCATTCAACATTCCTGATGGAGTTTCCGCCATTCGAGGGTACGGATTACCCTCTTGCGCATATAGCGTTGTTCCTTTTACAAATATTCCTCCTAATAAAGACACATCAAAGAAATCTGAAAACTCTGTTCCATATCCAAAAGTTCCCGATGCAACTGTTACAGGATTTTTAAAATCAATACCACTTATTTTTGTTTCTAATTTTGCCATTATAACGATTTTATGCGTTTACGATAATCTCTTAAATCCTCTTCCCTAAAATTATTTTTAATGGACTGTATTTCTTTTAATATCCGTTCTCTTTCTTTGGGTAGAACTCCAATAAAAGGTATGGGATTAGATACAGTGTTTGCTAAAAGATGAACACAATTAGATGGTTGGAATCGTTCAATAAACATTTCCATTTCTTCTATCCGTTCATATTCCGATGCTTCAATAAATGTCCCCATTCCTATTTCCTCATAAAGAACTGTATCGGGAAATACGGTTAAAGAAAGTACATTGATAATATACGGATGCAACAAACTAAAGGTATCAGCTGTATTAATAGCATTGCGTTCCCCTTGCCCCTTTCCTGCAAGCCCAATCAAATACGTGAAATTATATTCAATGCCAGCATTCTCTAATTTTCGACATTGTTCAACAATATCCATAACAGAATACCCTTTATTCATTTGTGACAGCGTAATATTATCTCCACTTTCTGTCCCGATAGAAATCCGGTCATATCCTAATTGACGTAATTCCATCAATTGCTCTATTGTCTTTTGTTTTATATCGCTAATTCGAGCGAAACAGCCGATATTTTGCACTTCCGGAAGATATATCTTTATTAAAGTGGCAAGTATTTTCAGTTTTTCAAAGCTAAGTACAAACGGATTTGCACCAGTTAAAAATACTCTTCGTGCTTTTGGTTGATATAGCTGGGCTATTTCTAAATTCCTTTCAACTTCTTCACGGAAAGCAACTCTAAACTGCGTGTCTTTATACAAACTACAGAATTTACACCTATGATGTGAACATCCTATAGTGGCTTGAAGCAATAGTGAATTTGCTTCGTAAGGCGGTCTCCAAACAGAACCAGTAAATTGCATTCTTTTTAATTCCATTGATTTATCCATTTTATAATCACACCAAATTTTGTATTTCCAATATATTTAGTTACTTTTGCGCAAACAAAGATATAAAGTTACTTAGTATAAAAAAAGAACTTACATAAAGGTAAGATGCTTACCACAAGGTAACTCTTGTTGATTGACAATTATTTAAAGATAAAAAATATGGAAGAAAATCATTATAGAGAAGCGGTATGTCCAGCGTGTGGTATTATAGACCGTTTTGGTGATAAATGGTCTTTAAGAATACTGGTCTTATTGCAAAAAAATGGGACAATGCGTTTTAATGAATTAATGCGCAATGTTCCTAACATATCTCAAAAGATGCTGACTACAGCATTGAAAAAATTAGAAGCGGATATGTTGGTAAATCGTAAATTATACCCCGAAATACCTCCCAAAGTAGAGTATAGCCTTACACCACTTGGCGAAAGTCTTATGTTGCCTTTAGATGGGATTATCCAATGGGCATTGGAACATTCCGATGAAATCTTGAAACATCGTAATAAAATGGAATCAATTAAGAAAAAGCAGGATGATTAACTATCCTGCTTTTTCTTATAGTTGTAGGTCGCAAATATTGCGTCCTTATTCGATTGACATTTTACTAACTGCCAATAAGAACCAAATGTTGCTCCGATAAAGCCTATTCCTTTTCCTACAAAAACCGGAATATGGCAAATAGTTATTTCATCCAATAATTCTAATTGAATTAATTCCGTTAATAATTTAGCACTTCCTATGACTAATATTTCATGGTGCTGCTTCAATCCTCTTATTGCACCCAATGGCTTTTCAGTAAGAAATGAAATATTGCTATTGGGGAGTATATTATAATCGGAATGCGAAACGACATAAATAGGCTTTGTTTTATAAACTTGCCCATCTAAATGCTCAAAAAGATAATTGTATGTATTAGCACCGACTAATAAGCAAGAAGCATTTTCAAATAAACTTTTAGGTATCGCCCTTACACTTTGTGGAATCCAATCCAATTCTCCATCGACAGACGCAATAAAACCGTCAAGAGATAGTGCTATAAATGATTTTATCTGCCCCATAAATATTGGTTTTAACAGTTAATAATCTTTGATAACTGCCCGCCAATACCCCCAAAAAGAAGCGTGGCTCTTACACTGCTTCAATGCGAGGTACTGGCAATACCCAAACGAGGAACAGGCAAGACCACGCTATGATAAAACATAGCATATCCTGCGCTGAATATCCCCTCGTTTTGAAAAGTGCCAGTTTTCGCATTGGGACGTTCGGCGAACGTATATGTTATATATAAAGACGAAATCACAGCCGAAGCTGTTCAATCGCCGTTATTTTCTTATGTTACTTTTGCAAAAGTAATAAAAATCACTGGAATAACCGTGCAAATAATAGAAATCCTGCCGTGTTATCACAACATGGCAGGACACAAGCACATGAAACACACAAGTTTCGTCCATACGCTTATGGGGTGTTATGTTCTATTGAAGATTATATGAACCGATAACAAAGAAACTTTGGTTTGCCATGTCTTTGGTGATGATGTCCCTTTCCCGCATGAAGCGGATATAACTCTTTGCAGTACGTTCCTTGATGTCCAAGACCTGCTGCAACTGCTCACAAAGGTCTATGTAGGTGATACGTGTCTGCCGCCCGAAGATGTCACGTGCGACATTCACCAGTTCCCTTTCCTTGCGCTTCTCCTTTTCCTCACGGGGTTTCTCGCCCTTGTACACGTGCATCCCCGCTTCCTTGTCCCATGCAAAGAGCATCAAAGGAACGTCCAACGGGCTTCCGTCCCTTACTTTCAGAGCTTTTACCACCGACTGGGCGGGTTCTTCGTCTTTCTCTATCGAAAGGATTGTAGCCGCCTTACGCTGCAACTCACTACCCAAATGTCCCCGTAACTTCAAGCCGTTCGGAACGAAGTGCAGCACACAAAGAATACAGGTGTTGTAGATACCCGCCAGCCGATAAAGTTCATCTATCACCGCCACGCTTTCCGCTTCATCGTTAGCACTCTTTACAAGGTCTGCGATGCCGTCGATGACGACCAACTGGATACCACCGTACTGGTAGTAGAATTTATCCATGCTCTGTACTATGGCGTGTAAGCGTTCCTTACGTGACATACCCGTCAGGCAGAATGCTTTCAGTTCATCGGGTTTGTCCGGCTGTTTGGCACGTGTCAGCAGGTTGCTTACATTCTTGAACAGTTGTACTTCCGACTGTTCGGTATCATAGAGCAAAACCGCCTTGTGCCTGCCGTTGGCGGTTATCTGTACGCCCAGCGTATCTACTTCCGCACCAGCCAGACAGATGCAGCCCGCCACGATTGCGGCTACATAATTGCTCTTGCCCGTTCCCTCGCCCCCGGTGATACCGAACAGGTTGCCTTGTGTCCCCAGCGGAACGTCACCCGCCGAAATAATCTCATGCGCTTTGGCGGGCGGGTTGTTGAAATCTATCTCGCATGATTTTAGCATAATCAATGTGTCGCTATACAGGTTGTCTAAAAATTCGATAAACAGTTTCAGGAAATCTTCACGGGTGTTCCCGGCTTTGAAGTAGTCGGATATGTCCTTTTCCTCTTTCGTTCCCGGAAGCGGCAGCAGCAGGCGTTTCACGCCAAATTCTTCTAACAGCTTTTCTTGCTTGCGTGAGCTTTCCCTGCCCGTCTTGTCCATGTCAAAGAGCAGGACGATGTGCTTGAAGCGAAACGTCAGCCGATAAACCAGCGTGGGCGGTATCGTCACCGTTTCGCTGTTGAAGCAGATAGCGTGAAAACCGTGTGCCGCCAGCGAAAGCACGTCTTTCTCGCCGCCCGTGATGAATAGCGTGTCGCCTTTGGCGGGCAGTTGTTCCAGCCCGAAACAGTAGTTTTCGCCGAAGCTGCCGCCGTAGAGGAAGCGGGGCGTGGAGAACGGGCGGTACAGCTTGATGTGCTGTTTCCCCTTGTAGCCGTAAATAGGTTCTGCCACCGATGAAGTGTATGTATACGGTTTACCCTCTGCCGTTTCGCTGCTATATTCCCGAAGTGAACAGACCTTGTAATGTTCCAGTAATTCGGGCGTGATGCCATACTGCTGCCAGTACACCAGTTCGGCAAGCAGGAACTTTTGTTCCCGGAAGTGGTAGGGCTTGACTGGCTTTTCTTCGGGTTTGTCCGGCACTGCCCGGCGGACGGTTGCCGGGGGAATGGAAACTGAAGTGCCGGAAGCCAGCCCCAAGCCCAAATCCCGGTCGATGATTTCCAGTATCTCCACGAAGTCTGCCGCCCTATTGCAGTCCAGCCCCTTTAACTGCCCCACGAGGAAGAAACAGTCACCGCTGTAACTGTCGTTGCCGAAGTCTTTCATCTTGTAGATACCACCCCGGCGGTCGAAATAGATGTTACAGGAAGCCTTGCTGTCCTCGTACAGCGGGTTAAGAAAGTTGCGACCTATGCGCCAGTTCCCGGGCAGGTAGTGTTTGAACACCGCTAGCCCGTTACTTGTTCTTTCTAAGATTTCCTCTTTCCTTAGCATACAACTGGTGGTTGGTTATCAGGTTGTCGATGTTCTCCTTGTTGCTCCTTATCAGGCGTTCTTCCAGCATCCGGCGTATCTCGCTGACCTTGTAGAAGTAGCGTCCCCTGATGTTGGAATAGGCGATAGTCCCCGACCCGCGCAGGCGTTGCAGGGTCTTTTCGCTTATTTTCAGGAACGTGCAGACCTCATAGCTGTCCACCCACATATCTTCTTCACTTTGCTTTGCCGTTTCCGCATGGTTGAAGATGTAATCGGCAATAGCGGTAATCTTATTGTCCAGTTCTTTATAGGCTTTGGACTCGAATGTTATTATTTCCATAAATGATAACTAATTGATTTTCCGCAAAATTGCATCTTTCTGTAAGATAAAAAATACAAGATTATATAAACTTGGTTGAAATTATTTTCAATGTCTTTTGGAGTGAATTTCAGAGAAAATTGCATATTTCAGTCCTATTCATATTGCCAGTCTGTATAAAAAGAAAAACTACCAAGTTGCTAATAACATGGTAGTTTTCTAATAGGCTAAATATCTTATCTACAGAATATCATCATCCATACGCTTTTGCAGTTGCTCTACTATGAATGTGAAAAAAGCAGTTCGGTCTTTCTTTCGATTTTTAAGGCTTAAATAGGTTCGGTAGTAATCTCCCAGTTCAATGCCAAATGCTGCTTCGATAAACGCCATAATTTCTTTTATCGTAGCATTTCCATAATTCAAGGATTTTGCAGCAAACAATCCATATCCCCATTCTATTGCTTCAGATTTCGAGCCAGTCCATTTTAAACTAAAATCTGAAAGCGAAGTTCGTATTTCCGCAATCTGCGTTTTTCTATCTAATAATTGTAACTGGCGATTTAAATATATGCGCAACATTTCATTAGATAATATTTTTGCCACTTTATAGTCAAACCCGGTTGAAAAAGCAGGGTCTTTATCCAAAAAATTGCAATCTAAACATAACCGAAAGTTACTTTTATATCGAACAAAGTAATAAGTATCTAAATGCGTTACGCTTGAACGGTAATACTGGTAAAAATCAAGATTTTGGTCAAAAAAATATTTCAGACTATTTAATTGGCTATGAAGATATTCTCTCTGTACATCATCACTGCCAATAGGACGTTTCATTTCAATTCTAACAACTTTATGAAAGAATATGTACCTACCAAGAATATCTGGCTTTATTTCTTTGAAAAAATGAATTTCTTCTTGTTCACTCTGAAATTCGTATGCGATAGTCATTTCTCGCAATTTTTCAAACAATGGACGTATAACGTCTATCATATATAATGCATCTTCTGTATTGACGTTCTCATCAATACCACGCAATTCCATTTCTTCATTAATGCGAAGTAACATTTCATTGATGTATTTTTGCACCGTTCAAACTTAAAAGATTTAAAAATTGGCATTTTTCGGTGTACGTGGAAATGGTATCACATCACGAATATTTGACATTCCTGTAACAAATAACACTAATCTTTCAAATCCTAACCCAAATCCTGCATGAGGAACAGTTCCGAACTTTCGTGTTTCAAGATACCACCATAATTGTTTCACATTCATACCCAATTCTTCCATTCGCTGGCGTAATTTCAGGTAATCTGATTCACGCTCAGAACCTCCTATTATCTCTCCTATCTGTGGAAATAAAATATCCATTGCTCGTACAGTTTTACTGTCTTCATTCAACTTCATATAAAAAGCTTTTATTTCTTTAGGATAGTCCGTAACAATGATAGGGCAACAAAAATATTCTTCAACTAAAAAACGTTCATGTTCAGAACTTAAATCCATGCCTTGCACTATTGGAATTTCAAATTCTCTGTTTGATTGTTTCAATATTTCTATTGCTTGTGAATATGGCAATCGAACAAATCTGTTATTTACTACTGAATGTAACCTTTCGATTAAACCACTATTTACTGTATTATTCAAAAAAATCAAATCACTTTCACACGCTTCAATAACATGGCGAATTACATATTTCAAGAAGTCCTCCGCTAAATCCATGTTATCGTTGATGTCAATAAACGCCATTTCGGGTTCCACCATCCAAAATTCAGCTAAATGTCGATAAGTATTCGAGTTTTCAGCCCTAAAAGTTGGTCCGAATGTGTAAATAGCCCCTAATCCCAAAGCCCCCAGTTCACCCTCCAATTGCCCTGATACAGTTAGATTCGCCGGAACACCAAAAAAATCTTGATTATCACCCGTTGTTACTTCAAACAATTTTCCTGCTCCTTCTGCATCAGATGTAGTTATTATGGGAGTATTAAAATAGAAAAAACCTTTTTCATGGAAGTATTTATGTATAGCAAAAGCTAAATTATGACGAACTCTAAATATCGCTCCAAAAATATTTGTTCGCATCCGCAAATGAGCAATATTCCGCAAAAAATCTAACGAGTGTTCTTTCTTTTGTAAAGGATATTCCTGAGGGGCGGCAGTGCCATATAAAACTATATTTTGGGCTATTATTTCTCCATGCTGCTGATTTCCAGTAGATAGTACAAACATACCATCTACCCGAATGGCACTTCCGGTAGTTACCAATTTAAGAAAATCTTTTTTTATCTTTTCATGTTCAGCCACAATTTGCAGATTATGAACAGTTGAACCATCATTTATTGCAATGAAACTAATGTTTTTACTTTGTCTATGCGTTCGTACCCAGCCGTTTACACTTACATTAATATTATAAGTAGTTGTTTTCAACAAATCAATTATTCTTATTTTCATAAAGTCATAATATTATAGTTTACAATGCCATTTCATTAATAAATATGGTAAGGGAGTTATTCGAGAGGAACTGGTTATTTATAAATAAGTCATAATTCAACTCAATATGAATATTGTTATCACTAATTGTAGGATGGTAAGACAATGTTTTGATTTTTACATTGAGTTCTCCATCTGTATTAATATAATCAGATTCCATACATTCTCCCTCTATGAAAGACATTTCAGAGAACAAACTCCCACTTCGGTATAAACAAACAGATTTATTACTGATTACCAATTTGTTTTCAACGATATGTCCACCTTTACAGAGTTCTCGATATTCAACAATATGCAGACTATTAACAATAGAATATTTGCCAATAGCATTAGTCACTATCTCGTCAATATAATCAGCATATTGTTGAACACCTTTTACTATAACTCTAATATCCGCTTTCATTAGATAGATTTTATAGATGTGGCAGATTTTCACGATAGCTTCTCAAATAAGCTTCGTCTTGCTCTGTTATTTGTTGTTTTAGAAAAGCAATCATTTTTTGTTTATCTGTTTTCAAATTGCCTCTAACCTGAATTAAGTTGGACGCCCCATCCGTTACAAATCGAGCATCAATTTTAAGATTTTCAATCAAAGTCTCCATTTCCTCCAACTTCTCAATTTCAGTTTCTTCTTTCCAGTTACCAGCCTGTATTTCCTTATACAGTTCCGAAGTCGGATAAATTGTAAGCATTGAAGATTCAATTATTTGTGGATGAAGCTGATTGAAAATCTCTGCTGTTACCTTCGCACCCATCTTACCTTTTCCACTACCATAAATTCCTGTCAAATAAAAGAAGTTATAGGTAATATTTGCTTCTTCCAATTTCTTACATTGCTCAATGATGTCCTTTGATAGAAATCCCTTTCTCATGAAAATCAAAGATTCATCATATCCGGTTTCAACTCCGATTGTAATTCCATCATATCCGAGTTCTCGCAATTCTTTTAATTCTGTAACAGATTTAGGGGTAATGTCCGTAATTCGTGCAAAACACCCTATACTCTGACAAGCAGGAAAGTATTGATGTACCATTTTCGCAAGTGTTTTAAGCTTATTCACACTAAGCACAAATGGGTTTGCCCCTGTGAAAAACACCCTTTGTGCGTGTCTATAATAATAACTTGCTTCCTTTAAATCCGATTTTACCTCTTCAATTGGTGATAGCCTAAATTTGAAAGGTAAATCTTCATATAAAGTACAAAATTTGCAGGAATGGTGAGTACATCCAGCTGTTACTTGAATGAGCATTGAGTATGCTTCGTAAGGCGGTCGCCAAATAGTTCCAGTGTAGTGCATAATCCTTTTTTTATTAGTTAATAATGTATTGTTAAGACACCAAACAAATATACCAATGCGGTAAACATGATATATTAAGTATCTTTTTCGATTGCAAAGATATAAATATACTTAGTATAAAAAAAGAAGTTACAAGACGGTAAGATAGTTACAAAAAGGTAACTCTTTTTGTATATTAGGAAGTTATAACAGAAAAAAATTGAAAAGTTTTTTGAAAATGCGCCCGGTTTTCCCGCCGGGCACAACCACTAAAATTTCAATTATCATAAGTGGCAAAACCTATCACAATGAAATTTCAGCGATAAAGATAGGCTATTTCTTCGGCTTTCCTTTCTTTTCGGGGAATGAAAAAGCGACATTGAACTGCTCGTCCAATACCAGCGAAGCATCGAAAGCCTTGCCGTTTTTGCCCTTGAAGCCCTTGATTAGCCCGGTCTTGCGTTTCGTTACCAGTTCGACAATCTGCTTGTCAGTCAGTTGCTTGTCGCACTTGTTGCGGAATATGGTAAGCGTGCAATCCACGTTGGAACACTTCGCCACTTTCGGGTAGAACAAGATATGCCCGTTATTACATTTGGGGCAGGAACAAGTTTCGTCATTGGCGACAGACAACTGCACCGAAAGCAGTTCCGCCGTGATTTGGGCGGTGTACACCTCAATGCCCTTTCGGAACGTGTCGGCATCCATGCTGCCCGCTTCTATCTTGGCAAGGGCGGTTTCCCACATGCCCGTCATTTCGACATCGGCAATCTTCTTGTCCTTGACAATCTTGTAAACGGCAAGCCCTTTCTCGGTAGGCACAAGGTTCTTCTTCTCACGCACGATGTACTGGCGGGCGAACAGCGTTTCGATAATCGCCGCACGGGTGGCGGGCGTGCCTATCCCGGTATCTTTCAGGCTGGCTTTCAGTTCGGCATCTTCCAGTTCCTTTCCGGCGTTCTCCATTGCCGCAAGCAGGTTGCTTTCCGTGTGCAGCGGTTTCGGCTTGGTCTGCTTCTCCAATAGTTCCACGTTGGAAATCGGCAGGCTTTCGCCCTCTTGGAGTGGCGGCAGGCTGGCGGCTTCTTCATCACCGCCCGTTTCCTGCTCGCCGAACACGGCACGCCACCCGGCTTCTTTCATTACAGACCCTTTCACCGTGAAGTCGGTATCTCCCCCTGACAGCACGGCGGTGGTAACGTCTTTCACGCACTTGCCTGAAAAGGCTTCCAGCATACGCCCGGCTACCAGCTCGTAAACCGCCCGTTCGTCTTTGGAGAGTTCGCCGGGCAGGTTCTCGGTAATGATTAAGGCGTGGTGGTCGGTCACTTTGCCGTCATTCACGCTGCGGCGGTTCAGGGGTGTGCCGTCCAGCCCGGCGGCATACCCGGCAAAGCGGGGGTATTGCCCCAGCAGGGCGACACGCTCCGGCATTTCATCGAAAACGTCCTCCGATATATAGCGGCTTCCGGTTCTCGGGTAGGACATCACTTTCTTTTCATACAGGCTTTGCGCTACGGAAAGCGTCTTGTCAGCCGAAAAGTTCAGCTTCGTGTTCGCTTCCTTTTGCAGCGTGGTAAGGTCGTACAAAAGCGGCGGTTCTTGGCTGACTTCTTTCCTCTCAACGGATTTCACGGAAAGCCGCCCGGCATCCTTTACCCGTTGCAGGGCGGCTATGGCTTCGGGCTGTTGCTCCCACTTGGCGGTAGATTGGACGGTGAAAACTATTCCCCCGCTGGCGGTTGCCGCTTTGAGTTGCCAAAACTTGGCGGGTACGAAATTCTTGTTCTCCAAATAGCGGCTGCATATCATCACGAGCGTGGGTGTCTGCACCCTACCCAGCGAGAACACGCCCTGCCCGGCGGCTACGCTCAACGCTTGGGTGGCGTTTATCCCTATCAGCCAGTCCGCTTCGCTACGGGACTTGGCAGAGAGGTAGAGGTTATCGTAACGCTCTCCCGGCTGCAAGTTATCCAGCCCCTCACGGATTGCCTTGTCGGTAAGGCTGCTTATCCACAGGCGTACAAAGGGCTTGGTACAGCCCAAATAGTTATAGATGTAACGGTGTATCAATTCGCCCTCACGTCCGGCATCGGTGGCGACAATAATCTTGTCGCACTGGTCGAACACTTCCTTTATCACTTTCAACTGTTTCAGAACGCCGGGGTCTGCCTTGTAACCTTTCTCCGCTTTCACCTGACGGGGGATTAGCTGGAAATCGGGCGGCAGTATGGGTAGGCTCTCCCTGCGGAAGTTCGCCACGCCGTAGGCTTCCGGCATGGCAAGCTGGATTAAGTGGCCGAACGCCCATGTCACCATATACCCGTTGCCGGAAAGATAACCGTCATTACGCTGGGTCGCACCGATGATGCGGGCGATGTCCTTTGCCACGCTGGGCTTCTCTGCTATCAATGCAATCATAATTCTTTACTTTTTAATGGTGGATATTACATTTTCATTCCTCTGGACTTCTTGGGCTTGTCAGCTTTCAGGCTCTTGTCCTGCGCTTTCTCCTGCTTCTCTTTCTGCTTGGCGGTGGGCTTGTCCTGACCCTGTTTCAACGGCTCTTTGCCCTGCTTGGTGGCTTCGTTGGTCTTGCCCCCGGAATTGACCGCTACCTGCGTCCGGCTCTCGGCGGCGGGGGTAACGTCTTTCGGCTGCACCTTGTCGGGGGATTTGCCCTGTGTGCCGGGCTGCACATGACCGTTGAACTCAACGCCCTTGCCGTCCTTTAACCCGGCTACCTGCTGTTCTGCGGGCTGCTGCCCCTGCTGCAAGAACTGGACGGCGGCACGGGACAGGAACTCCAAGCCACGCTCCACCGCACTGACCTGCAAATAGGCACTGCGCTTCGTGCCGTCCCTGAATTGCAGGTTTTCCATTTTCACCGCTTGCCCGGCTTCAAAGGCGGCTTTCTGTTCCGGGCTGACTTGCACGTTACAGATTGTATCGGGACATTTCCACTTGTCAGCCCGCATATACTCCAGTTCGTGCGTGTACCTGTCCCGGCTGACGAACACGGGGATTTGCTCGCCGCTTTTAGGGTCTTTGATTTCAGCGATGCCGCCCAAGTTGCCAGTGCCTTGCAAGTTGCCCTGTTCCTGCTTGGTGAACTCGTGTTCATGGAACGGGCGTTGCAACAGTTTCTCGTCCTGCTGCACGCCGTGCAGTTTGGGTACTACCGTGCCGTCCTTTGCCTGATAGAAAGAGAGCTTGACATCGGTAGGTTTGAGGTAGAAGCCGCCCACCGTTCCCGAAACGGTGTAGGTGTTGCGGGACTTGTAGCCTCGCATCACCCGGTCGAAGTCCTTCGTGTTTTTCAGGGTGTCGGTGGTGATGCCGACTTTTTTCAGGTTCTCCCAGTCGATTTTTGCCGGGTCGAAGCGGTAGCCCTGCTTGAACTCGTGAAAGTCGGGCTTCGGAACTCGAAGCATTTCAGCCCGCTTGCCGCCCTCCGGTGTAGGGTTGCGGTGGTTGTCCTCGATTGCCTTTGCGTCCTGCTCTACTTGGGAAGCCTTGACGCTGAACAGTTCCAGCCCGGAAGTGTCTTGGAACTTGCGGAAGAAATTGGAAATGAAGTTGCTGAACACATCGCTGTTCTTGTCTACCTGCATGAACTCGCCGCCCTGTGTCGGCGGCACGGTCTGCAAATTGCCCTCCTTGTCGATACCCTTAACGGCACTCACCTTGCCCTGCTGTTTATCCAAGACCAGCAGTACGTCTTTTTCCTGCCCCTCTGCGGGCGGGGTCATTCTGTTTGCCATAAATAATTGAAATTTTAGCGGTTACGGGAATAGTCCCGCCCAAAGGTAGCGACTAAATATGCTATATTTGGACGGGCGGAAACGGCTGTCCGAATTTGTCTTGAACTGTCCCGATTTGTCCGGTCAGGATTAAAAAAGAGGTGATAAAGCAGGAGCAATCCATTACTTAATCCAAAGAAAAACATAACTTTGTAATCGGTTATTATATATACAGAATATGGCAGAGAAAAACAGTTCTATATTATCCCCCGAATATCTCAACTTCAAAAATGAGATAACCGCCCGTATCAGGTCTGCCCAGTATGAAGCATTAAAGGCAGTAAACAAAGAAATGATAGCCTTATATTGGGAAGTCGGTAAACGGATTACCGAGCAACAGACGGCATTAGGTTGGGGAAAATCCGTTGTGGAAAACCTTTCACGGGACATACAGAAAGAGTTTCCGGGAATAAAAGGATTTGGAGTTTCCAATATGTGGGACATGGCACGTTTTTATACAGAATACCAGTCCAATGAAATTCTCCAACCATTAGTTGGAGAAATTAGCTGGTCGAAACATATCGTCATTCTGACGAAGTGCAAGGAAACACGACAACGGCAATTTTATATATTGGCTACCAAGAAATACGGTTGGACGAAAGATGTCCTTATCAATAAGATAGAAGCCAAAACTTATGAAAACTATTTGCTCGGACAAAGTAATTTCGATATAACCTTGCCCGATAGCATAAAAAATCAAGCCATACTTGCATTAAAGGACGAATATACATTTGACCTTGTAGGGCTTGCAGAGGAACATTCGGAATATGAATTGGAACAGGCTATTATTAAGAATATCCGTGCGTTCCTTATGGAGTTCGGTACGGATTTTTCATTTATAGGCAACCAATATCGGCTGGAAGTGGACGGAAAAGAATACTTCATAGATTTACTGTTATATAACAGACGTTTGCAAGCCATGATTGCCATAGAACTGAAAATCGGAGAGTTCCAGCCGGAGTATAAAGGTAAAATGGAATTCTATCTGAATATTTTGAATGATACAGTAAAACTACCGCATGAAAATCCGGCTATCGGTATAATCATCTGTAAGTCCAAAAGCCGCATGATAGTGGAGTACGCCTTGAAAAGTTCCAATATGCCTATCGGGGTGGCAACATACAGCCTTTCTTCCGAATTACCCGAAGCCTACAAAAAATTATTACCGACATCGGAAGAAATAGCTAAAAAAATAGAACTTTTACTGTAAAAGTAATTTATTATAAATATTGATATGAAAAAGATTGATTTACACATACATACAGTCAAAAGTATAAGCGATGCGGATTTCAATTTCAGCCTAATTCGCTTACAAGAATATGTTAATGCCATGAATATAGATTGTATTGCAATAACCAATCACAATTTATTTGATATTACGCAATTTAGAGAAATAACAACGTTACTAAATAATATTGTAGTTTTTCCAGGTATAGAAATAAATTTATGCGGTGGGCATTTGCTACTCATTTCAGATTCTTCTAACTTAGAAGAATTTAGCAAACGTGCAGATTGTGTGAAAAACAAAATTACATTAGCTACTGATAGTTTATCATATGAAGAATTTATAAATATATATCCAGATTATGAAAAATATCTTCTTATACCTCATTATGATAAAACTCCGAGTTTATCTTTTGAAACAATAAAATTATTCGGAGATAATATTTTTACAGGAGAAGTAAGTAGCCCCAAGAAATTTATATATGCTATTAAAAGAAACGAAATAGTACCTGTCTTATTTAGTGATTGTCGATTAGAAGCATTAACTACTTTCTCTTCTAAACAGACCTTTCTTGACATTGGTGATATAACATTAAGAGCATTAAAAGCAGCTCTACATGATAAAAATAAAGTCTCTCTTACAGAAGAAGGCGGACATGATTTAATAAGTATCAATAATGGAGAAATAAAAATATCAACAGGTCTAAATGTCATTCTTGGAAAGCGCTCTTCCGGCAAAACTTATACGTTAAATTTGTTAGAATCAATATATGGAAAAAACAATATTACATATATAAAACAATTTCAATTATTAAATTTAAAGGAGAATGAACAGAAAAGACTTTTTGATGAAATGATGACATTTCAAAAAAGCAGCTTATTTGAAGAATATATTTGCGAATTCAAATCTGTACTTGATGATATTCTAAAAAATAGTACGGAAAGAGAAGATGAAACTGCACTAGAGAATTATGTTAGTTCATTGTTGAAATATGCACAGGAAGAAGGACTAAAAGATGTTTATTCAAATTGCGCACTATATAATGAGTCCCTATATAGCATTGTTGATAATAATGAATTAAAACGTTTGATTGAAAATATCAGAAACATCTTAGACAATGAAACTTTTAAGGATATTATTGATTTACATATATCAAGGGCTGGACTAAAAGCATTATATATAAAGTTAATTCATATAGAAATAGAAAATATTAGTAGAAATAAAAGGAAATCAATAACCAATGAACTAACAAGCGAAATACAAAATCAATTACGATTTAATTCGTCTGCAGGACGAATATCTGATATTGATTTTTATAAAATAGCTATAAGTCAAATGAAACGAAAAAAATTCATTGAAGTTTGTACTAAGTTAAAAACCGAAAAAATTATCAATGAATGCTATCATTCTAAGTTTCATATTGTAGCAAAAAAAAGACTATTTGTTAATGCTACAGATTTATCAAAAAATTACCCTAAGAGGCAATCATTTGTTAGTTCTTTTATTCATTACAAAAATCCATTAGAATACATAGAAGCTCTTGAAGCAGCAGGAGTAAACAAAGATGAAATATATAAATTATTCATTACTATTGACTATGACGTATTAAATGAATATGGGTTGCCTGTTTCTGGTGGAGAACGGTCAGAGTTTAATTTAATTCAAGCGATTCGAGATGCAAGAAACTATGATATGTTACTTGTAGACGAACCTGAATCTTCTTTTGATAATGTTTTTCTAAAAGAGAATATTAATATCATGTTAAAAGAAATGTCTAGAGAAATGCCTGTTATAATTGTTACACATAATAGTACAATAGGTGCATCGATACAACCTGACTATATCATTTATACGGAAAGAACTATCGAAAATAACAAACCTATATTTAAAATATACTACGGACATCCAAATGATAAGCATTTACAATCACATATTAATGAATCAAAGCAAAATTTCCTCATACAAATAAATAGTCTTGAAGCTGGGAAAGATGCTTATAATGAAAGGAAACAAAATTATGCAAATCTTGAAAATTGAAAATAACCAAGCTAAATTTAGCTTAGATGGAGTAAACTTTACTTCTATTGATAAAATTACTAAAGAGAGTATTTTATCCCTAATAAATATTGTTTTAGATAAAGATGAGATAGAAATGGATGAATATAATGAAACTTTACTTGCCAACAAAGCTCATCAAATTATTTATCGGAGTGTATATGGAAAATTATGTGAATTATATGAACATAAGGATACTTTTCAAGATGATTGTTCTGAAATGTATAAAGACGCTTTAAATAAGTATGAAACCGATTAAATTTAATGCAAGTCGCAAAAAAACAAGCGACTTGTCATTATTTTTATTCTTTGATTAAATGGCATAGTTTCGGGTCATTCTTAATCCGGGTTATCTCGTCCTCGACAATCTGCCGGACTTCCTGACGGATGCGGTCATAGTTGGCTTGTATCTCCTCCTGCATCCGGTCGTTGCCGTCCTTGTCGGTGAAGTCGATTATCTGCGGCAACTTCACGTAACGGGCGGTTTCCCGCTTCACCTT
Organism: Bacteroides congonensis; assembly: GCF_900130125.1. GTDB lineage: Bacteria > Bacteroidota > Bacteroidia > Bacteroidales > Bacteroidaceae > Bacteroides > Bacteroides congonensis. The sequence goes on along the minus strand of NZ_FQXY01000011.1, from coordinate 1,266,426 downwards.
TTCATTATCCACCACGATTTCACAATGGAAAATCTTCTGCTCTATCCGTTCATCGAAGTTGTCCGCCACAGCACCCACGAACATACCTTGCGTGAGGTTGGATATTTTGCTAGCGGGTATCAGGCTGTCCATTTGGGTACTTATCGAGGTGGACTTCTCCCGCTGGTTGATTGTCATGCTCTGCCGTTTCTGCAATACCTTACCGAAACGCTCGGAAAGGATTTTCGCCGTTTCACCGACTACCTGACCGCTGAACACGTTACCCACCGTATTTTGGATTACCCGGCTTTCCTTGTCCCCGTAATCACGGGTAAGCTGGCTGTAATCCTGAAAGCCCAGCAGAACCGCAACCTTGTTGCTTCGAGCGGTGGCAATCAAATTATCAAGCCCACGAAAATATATAGTCGGTAATTCATCTATTATCACCGAACTTTTAAGCTGACCTTTCTTGTTTATCAGCTTCACTATTCTACTGTTATATAATCCCAGTGCTGCCGAGTAGATATTTTGGCGGTCAGGATTGTTGCCGACAACCAAAATTTTAGGCTCTTTCGGGTTGTTGATGTCGAGTGAAAAATCATCGCCCGTCATTACCCAGTAAAGGGCGGGTGAAATCATCCTTGAAAGCGGGATTTTCGCACTGGCTATCTGCCCTTGTAACTGTTCAACTGCCGAACTTTCCCATGCGTCCACGAACGGGGAAAGGTAGTTTTCCAGTTCGGGATAGCTGCGCAAAATGGTGAATACATTGGCGTATTTCTTATTTAGCAGTTCAATGGCGTGGGGGAAAGTACAATACTTACCGCCTTGATAGATGCGCAAATACCAAATTATAGCCGCCAAAAGAATAATCGGGCTTTCCACGAAGAAGTCGCCCTGCTTGCTTATCCAACTGCGATTTAAGTTGAGCATTATCGTATAGCTGGCTTCGTAGGCATCCGCAATGTCCGACATGAAGCTGGCGTTTATCGGGTTGCATCGGTGGCTCTTGCGGGGGTCGTCAAAATTGATAACGTAAAACTTAGGCTTTACCTTGTAACCGTCCAAGTTGGTAAGCAGATGATTGTAAGCGATTTCCGACAAATCGGGAAACTTATAATCATAGCAGTAAAGCGCAAAACCTTTCTCGATTTGCTGTTTTATGTAACTGTTTACCACTGCATACGACTTACCGCTGCCCGGCGTTCCCAGTACAAGACTGGCACGGAACGGGTTCACGACATTTATCCAGCCATTATTCCATTTCTTCTTATAGTAGAACCGGGTAGGCAGATTTACAGAATACTCGTTCTCGATAAGCCTTGTTTCCTGCTGGAAACTTTCGTTCTCGGTATTAAAGACATCATCCATGAGGTTGTTTTTCAACAACCGGGACATCCACGTACCCGCCATGAGCATACAGATATAGCCCGCCGACAACGTGGCGATATAAAACACGGCATCCGCCGTATGTGGCAGCGGAAGTTCCAGCAACCACCAGTTCAGAAAGAACAAAGTTACTCCTACCGCAAGGCTGCAATGTATCTTCGTCCACGTTATCTTTTCCTCTTTCACGCCCTTAGTGCCGATGCACGACAGGGCGAGGAACACCACCGCAAAAAGTTTCGTCCAAAGGACGGACGAGAACAGCCCGGTGGTGCGCTGGAAGTTCCACAGTATCTTGTCTATCACCTCAAATGTCACTCCCCATTCTTTCAGGGTGGAGTAACAGAACCAGTACACGTTTATTCCCACGAATAGAATACTGACAGCCCGCATAAAGTCCATGACCCGTGCAAGCCCTCTCAAATCATCTTCCTGTTGCATGATTGTAATGTTTTTTTAGTTAGTCGATGCGCCTTGTGCGCTTCTTTTTCTTCTTTCTCTTTTGGCGGGCGGTGTCTTGCGGCTCGTCACCGCCTGATGCACCGCCGCCCAGCAAACCGCCGAAAGCTCCCAGCACGGAAGCCACACCCGGAACGATATCGGATTTCGGCGTAAAGCCCGGCTGTTCCTGATGCGTGGATTGGTCTTGCTGCGGTGCTGACACTTCGGGCTGGTGCATCTTTCCGGTTTCGCCCGAAAAGCGTTCGTTGAACACGTTCGCCGAATACTCCTTGCCCAAGCGTGAACCGTTCAGCACCACCCGGCTGTCGTGGTCGATGAACGTAACGCCATAGATTCGCCCGCTGTCGTTCTGACGGAATACCACGTCAATGCCCCGCTTCCTTAGCTGCTGTTCCAGTTCTTTGCGGCTGCGGGCGGTCTGCATGGCAGTGGCGACAATCTTCCGGGTGCGCTCTTTCAGTTTCCCGTTCATGATTGCTTCGCCCGATTTTTCCATTCTGCGCCGCACCGCTTCATAACCTACCGACTTGCCGATGCGGGAAGCCTTTACCGGGTTGCCCGCCTTTTCGCCCTTGTCGTTCATGGCGGAATAGACAATGCCCTGATAGGGCTTGCCGTTTATCTCGCCCTTGACTTCCTCGGCGCACACGTTGTAAGCGGCAAGCAAAGCCTTGTATTCCCTGAACGACTGGAAGCGGTAGCCGTAGCAAGCCGCTTTCACTGTATTACCGATTTGGTGCTTCACGTCCCCGGCGGCATAGTCCACCTTTTTAAGTTCCGGACGTTCGGCACGTTCCTTTCGTTCTGCCGGGTGCAGGTTGTATTTCCTTTCCAGTTCACGGGTGATTTGCTTGCTGCGCCGATGCTCGAACTTGTCATTCAGCGGCTTGCCGTTCTCGTCCACCCGCAACCCCACGATGTGGATATGGTGGCGGTCAATGTCGGTATGCTTGTACACCAGATAAGGCTGGTCGCCATAGCCCAACTTCCGCATATACTCCCGTGCGATGTCGGAAAGCTGCCGGTCGGTCAGCACGTCTTCCGGGTGCGGGTTTATGGAAATATGAAGTATCGGCTTCTTGGTGGATAGCTGGACGGGCATTTGCATTTCAAAGCTGCGCATACACCCGCCGATAGAGAAATTCCCGTCCTCGCTCAACAGCATCCGGTTGGAGAAAAGCACCTTTGCTTCCCCGCTGTCCACCTTGTTTTGGTTGTAAGCCAGTGCGCCGAACATATTTCCGCCCGTGCTTATTTTGGCAACCATAGTTCCTTGCACTCGTTTGTCAGGTCGATAACCTGACGGTTCAACAGAGATAATTCAGTGGTCGCTTTCTCCAGTTTATAGAGAAAAGCCAGTGCCTTTTTCTCCGAAAAGTTACTATTCAGAGCCTTTACCACTTGGTTGTAATTGACCGCTACCGCCCGGAACTGGGCGTAAAATTCGGTCAGCCGGGCGCAATACTCGACCGCCGATTTGTCCACTTTCACCACCCGGAACGGCTCGCCGAACAACCGGGCGGCGATGAACCGGGACTTGCTCGTGACGCCCGACTGCTCCCACTGCGAGAGAAAACGGGCGTTCTCCCGGTCGTTCAGGTAAAGGACATGGCGATGCTTCGCCGGGTCTGCGAGGGCGGGGCGACCGCCCTTGTTGGTTCTTCTTGTTTCCATACTTCTTTGGATTAAAAAATTACGACTTCGGAGTGATTTTTACCCCCGCAAGGGGCAAGGCGTTTTCAGGCACGGAAAACGGTTTTGTATGCTACAAAACACACCTTGCTATTTTCTGACGAAAATCGAAATCCGTCACGGACGGATTGGGGTTAGCGTGGAACGGCAAGCCCAGCCATTCACCAGCCCTGTTTTACACCTCCGCCCCCTGCGGTTCGTTACTCCGCTGCAAAGTAACGGTGATTTATAATGCTGTAAAATAGGTGGTTGGTGGACAAAACGGGACAGCGCAGGACAAATCGGGACAAGGTTTTCAGGGGACGTTTTTTCTCCCTTTTTTTGCATCGGATTTCAAGATTGAAAGCAAGATTGAAAGAAATATTCCAATCAGGAAAGAATGATTGAAAGCATGATTTCAAGAAAGCATGATTGCAGGATTTCAATATTCCAAGAAAGAATGAAAGCTGGAAAACAAGATTGAAATAAAACAGTCTTTCAATCTTTCAAGATTGCAATATGGAAACAAAGAAAGCTATATGGCTGGATTGATTGAAAGCAATAAATAAATCTATCAACCAATAATGAACGAAAGCAATATGGAAAACGAGAAAACACCCCTTTATGTCGCCTTTTCCACCCAAAAGGGCGGGGTCGGCAAAACCACCTTTACCGTGCTGGCGGCGAGTTACCTCTACTACCTCAAAGGTTACGATGTGGCGGTAGTCGATTGCGACTACCCGCAACACTCCATTGCCGGGATGCGAAAGCGGGATGCCGAGCAGGTCGGGGCGGATGAAGATTACAAGCGAATGGCGTATGAACAGTTTACCCGGCTGGGGAAGAAAGCCTACCCGGTATTGTGCAGTTCACCTGAAAAGGCGATTGCAACGGCTGACGAACATATAGCCGCCGGACACGTGCCGGATATTGTGTTTTTCGACCTGCCCGGCACGGTGAACAGCGAGGGCGTGATAAACTCCCTTGCAGGCATGGACTACATCTTCACCCCCATTTCAGCCGACAAGGTGGTGCTGGAAAGCAGCCTGTCGTTCGCAATGGCTATCCAAAAGCTATTGGTGAAGAATGAAGCCTGCCGACTTGCCGGGCTGTACCTCTTTTGGAACATGGTGGACGGGCGGGAGAAAACAGACCTTTACACCGCCTATGACAAAACCATTAAGGAACTGGAACTGCCGCTAATGAAAACCTTTATCCCCGATACCAAACGCTACAAAAAGGAACTGGTAGCGGATAAAAAGGCGGTGTTCCGCTCCACGCTCTTTCCCGCCAGCCGCCCGCTGGTAAGGGGAAGCAACTTGGAAGAACTGATAACCGAAATAGTGTACTACATCAAATTACAATGATATGGCAAAGCAAAGCGGCGGGATGCCGAAGATAGACGAGGATTTCATGAAAGAGCTTATCTCGCAGGGCGTACCCGCCAAGCGGGAGAGCCAGCCGGATGATGCACCGCAGCCCGGCGGCGAAACGGGAACCGCCCACGAGGGACGGCAGACTGAAATGGTACGGGTGGAGAAAACAACAAACCGCAAGCGCAAGGGCGGTTCGGGTGACTACCGGGAAACCTACTTTCAGAAAGTGGAACTGGCAGACCGACAGCCCTTGTATGTAAGCCGTACCACGCACGAGAAGCTGATGCGTATCGTGACGGTGATAGGCGGTCGAAAGGTGACGGTAAGCAGCTACGTGGAAAACATTCTGCTGCGCCACTTCGAGCAGTACCAAGACGAGATAAACACCCTGTACGAAAGCCACTTCCAAAAGCCTGTCTGACTATGGTAATCTATTGCATACTTACCGGGCTTTTGGTGTACTATATCGCCTTATGGCTGTGGTATCGCTACACGGACAGCCGGACATCACCGGGCAGAACGGATGATGCGCCGCTTTCACGAAACGGGGTTTCAGGCTACACACTAATAGGTGAAAGCCGATACAAGGGCGGACTAATCGGGACAGCGCAGGACAAATCGGGACACCTCCCGCAAGCGGCTGAAAATGATACTATTTTTGCGCCGAAAGCTGACGGACAGCCGGAAGAAAACATTTCGGGAGCAGCAGCCGAAGCGGAAGAAACGCCCGGTTACGAGAATGACGAACCCGACCACGAGGACGAGGAAATAGCCGGGTACATGGACGGTGACGATGATACCGGGCGGGCTACGGGCGTGAGCTTTGACGAACTGGGCGAAGCGGTACGCACGGCGAACGCCGACAATCCCACCGAAGCGGAGAAACGGCAAGCAGCCGGGACACTGGCAAGTATTGAGGGGACGAACCTCTACGATGCGATGGTGGAGAACATCAACGGCGGGCTGGCAAAGGTGGCGGAACTGCTGGGACGCAACGAAGCGGAACTGGCTACGGCTGCCGTCCCTGCCGAAGCTGGCGATACAAGCAAGGAACACGAAGCGTTCGACATGAACGACTTCCTATAATATAATTAATGTGTAACAATATGAAGCAACGTGACTACGGTTGATTGGCAACCTGAAAACCAAACAGACAAACGGGAATGTTCCCGACCACTAAAATTTCAAATTATTCACCAGCCGGGAAAGGCGGACTTCCCACCCGCCGCCCGGCATTAAAAACAAATCACAATGAGAAAGAAAATATTTTTGTCGGCGGCTATACTTGCCGCAGCGGTAAGTGCCTACGCACAGGGCAACGGGCAGGCGGGCATCACCGAAGCCACGAACCTAATCACAGGGTATTTCGACCCCGGAACAAAATTAGTGTACGCAATCGGGGCGGTCTGCGGCTTGATTGGCGGGGTAAAAGTATATAACAAATTTTCGAGCGGCGACCCCGACACCTCAAAGACCGCCGCCAGTTGGTTCGGGGCGTGCATCTTCCTGATTGTCGCCGCCACTATCCTGCGGTCGTTCTTCCTCTAAACCAGCGGCTATGTCTGAATATCCGGTAAACAGGGGTATCGGGAAGCCGGTGGAGTTCAAGGGGCTGAAAAGCCAGTACCTCTTTATCTTTTGCGGCGGCTTGCTCGCCGTCTTCGTGGTGTTCATCGTCCTGTTCATGGCAGGCGTGAACCAGTGGCTATGTATCGGTTTCATCGTGTCGGCTTCGCTGCTGCTCGTGTGGCAGACGTTCCGGCTCAACGCACGGTACGGCACGCACGGGCTGATGAAAGCAGTCGCACGCAAAAGACACCCACGCTTCATTATCAGCCGAAAGGCGATACCCCGGCTGTTCAACTACAAAAGAAGAAAGGAAGAAAGAACATGAGGAATATGTTAAAGGCTACCACGCTGGAAAGGAAATTTCCACTTTTGGCGGTGGAGAACGGCTGCATCATTTCAAAGGATGCAGACATAACGGTGGCTTTCAGGGTGGAACTGCCCGAACTGTTCACCGTCACCAGTGCCGAGTACGAAGCCATACACTCGGCATGGTACAAGGCTATAAAGGTGCTGCCCGACTACTCCATAGTACACAAGCAGGACTTCTTCATCAAGGAGAACTACCAGCCCGACACCGAAAGGGACGAGCTTAGTTTCCTGTCCCGGAGTTTTGAACGGCATTTCAATGAACGCCCGTTCCTGAACCATTACTGCTACCTGTTCCTGACGAAAACGACAAGGGAGAGAAGCCGCCGACAGAGCGACTTCTCCACCCTCTGCCGGGGCAGGATTGTTCCGCAGGAAATAGCCGACAAGGAAGCGGCGGCAAAGTTCATCGAAGCGGTCGGGCAGTTCGAGCGCATCATGAACGACAGCGGGTTTGTCACACTTACCCGGCTGGCGGCATCGGAAATCACCGGGCAGGACGGAAAGGCGGGCATCATCGAGAAATACTTCTCGCTCTCGCAGACAGATACCACCTGCCTGAAAGACATCGGGCTGTACCCGGAAGAAATGCGTGTCGGGGACGATATTCTGTGCCTGCACACGCTTTCGGACGTGGAAGATTTGCCCGGAAAGGTCGGGACGGACTGCCGATTTGAGAAGCTGTCCACTGACAGAAGCGATTGCAGGTTAAGTTTTGCCGCCCCGGTGGGCGTGCTGTTGTCGTGTAACCACGTCTATAACCAGTTCATCTTCATAGACGACCACGCCGAAAACCTGAAGAACTTCGAGCAGACCGCCCGGAATATGCAATCGCTCTCCCGTTACTCCCGTGCCAACCAAGTGAACAAGGAGTGGATAGACGAGTACCTGAACGAAGCGCATAGCAGGGGGCTTATCTCGGTGCGTTGCCACTGCAACGTCATGGCATGGAGTGACGACAGGGACGAACTCAAACGCATACGCAACGATGTGGGAAGCCAGCTTGCACTAATGGAGTGCAAGCCACGCCACAACACGGTCGATACGCCCACGCTCTTTTGGGCGGGCATACCCGGCAACGAGGCGGACTTCCCCGCAGAGGAAAGTTTCTACACGTTCTTGGGGCAGGCTCTCTGCCTGTTCGTGGAAGAAACGAACTACAAGAGTTCGCTTTCCCCGTTCGGCATCAAAATGGTGGACAGGGTAAGCGGTCACCCGCTGCACATCGACATTTCAGACCTGCCCATGAAGAAAGGCATCACCACCAACCGCAACAAGTTTATACTTGGGCCGAGCGGTAGCGGGAAGTCTTTCTTCACCAACCACATGGTGCGCCAGTATTACGAGCAGGGTGCGCACGTGCTGCTGGTAGATACGGGTAACAGTTACTTGGGGCTGTCCCAGCTTATCCACAACCGCACGCACGGCGAGGACGGGATTTATTTCACCTACACCAACGAGAACCCGATAGCGTTCAACCCGTTCTATGTCGAGGACGATGTATTTGACATCGAGAAGAAAGAGAGCATCAAGACGCTTATCCTTACTTTATGGAAGCGGGACGATGAAGCCCCCAAGCGGTCGGAAGAAGTGGCGTTGTCCAATGCGGTAAGTGCCTATATCGAACGTATCACGGGCGACAGGTCGGTAACACCCTGTTTCAACACGTTTTACGAGTTTGTCCGGGATGATTACCGCCGACAGCTTGAACAGAAGAATGTCAGGGAAAAGGATTTTGACATCGACAATTTCCTGAACGTGCTTGAACCGTACTATCGTGGCGGTGAGTACGACTACCTGCTGAACTCCGACAAGGAACTGGATTTGCTGCATAAACGCTTCATTGTCTTTGAATTGGACAACATCAAAGACCACAAGATTTTATTCCCGATAACGACTATCATCATCATGGAAGCCTTTATCAACAAGATGCGCAAGTTAAAGGGAATAAGGAAGTTAATACTAATTGAAGAAGCGTGGAAAGCGATTGCATCGGCGAATATGGCGGACTACATAAAATATTTGTACAAAACCGTCAGGAAGTATTTCGGGGAAGCGATTGTGGTAACGCAGGAAGTGGAAGATATTATTTCCTCGCCCATAGTGAAAGAGAGTATCATCAATAACTCGGACTGCAAAATCTTGTTAGACCAGCGAAAATACCTGAACAAGTTCGACAGCATACAAAACCTGCTCGGACTGACCGACAAGGAGCGTTCGCAAATATTGTCTATCAACATGGCGAACCACCCCGGACGGAAGTACAAGGAAGTTTTCTTCTCGCTGGGCGGCACGCAGTCGGCGGTATATGCCACGGAAGTTTCGTTGGAAGAATATTACACGTTCACGACAGAGGAAAGCGAAAAAATGGAACTGTTCGCCCTCGCCGAGAAGCTGGGCGGCAACCTTGAACTGGCTATCAAGCGGCTTGCGGAAAGCAAACGTAATCCCCAATCATCAACAACTTAAAAATTAGGAACATGAAGAAAACAATTCTCCTTATGGCGGTATGCCTTTGCTTCATCGGCAAGGCATCCGCACAGTGGGTGGTGTCAGACCCCGGCAACTTGGCACAGGGTATCATCAACACCACCAAGCAGATAGTGCAGACTTCCACCACAGCTAAGAACACGCTGGACGGCTTCATGGAAGCGCAGAAGATTTTCCAGCAGGGTAAAAAATATTACGATGCGCTCAAAGCGGTGCATGACGTGGTTAAGGGCGGTGTCAAGGTGAAGAAGTCCATTGAACTGGTGGCGGAAATCTCCGAAATCTACGTGCGCAACTTCCAAAACATGCTGGCAGACCCGAATTTCACGCCTGACGAACTTTCCGCAATATCGTTCGGCTATGCCAAACTGATGTCGGAAAGTTCGGACGTGTTGCAGGACTTGAAAAATGTAGTGAACATCACGGGTATGTCGCTGACGGATGCCGAACGGCTGGCAATCATCGACAACGCTTATCGAAGTTTGCTCAACTACCGCAACCTCGTGAACTACTACACCCGCAAGAACATATCCGTGTCCTACCTGCGGGCAAAGAAGAAGAACGACACCGACCGGGTGCTGGCTCTCTACGGCTCGGCGGATGAACGCTACTGGTAACATATAAACCGGTATGCCTATGTTATTAGCAGCAGTGGATTTTGACAACCTGCACCAAGTGCTGCGGGTGCTGTACGATGAAATGATGCCCTTGTGCAGCAACATGACGGGGGTAGCCAAAGGGATAGCCGGACTGGGGGCTTTGTTCTACGTAGCCGCCAAAGTGTGGCAGTCGCTCGCACGTGCCGAACCCATAGACGTGTACCCGCTCCTGCGTCCCTTTGCGCTGGGGCTGTGTATCATGTTTTTTCCAACATTCGTGTTGGGGACTATCAACACGGTGCTGTCGCCAGTGGTGAAAGGGTGCAACCAGCTTATGGAAACGCAGACTTTCGACATGAACGAGTACCGGGCGCAGAAAGACCGACTGGAATATGAAGCCCTGATGCGAAGCCCCGAAACGGCTTACCTCGCATCGGACGAGGAATTTGACCGACAACTGGAAGAACTGGGCTGGTCGCCCTCCGACATGGTGACTATGACGGGTATGTACATGGACAGGGCGGCTTACAATATCAAGAAGTCCGTCCGGGACTGGTTCAGGGAGTTACTGGAAATGCTCTTTCAGGCGGCGGGGCTGATTATCGACACGCTGCGCACGTTCTTCCTAATCGTGTTAAGCATACTGGGTCCGCTGGCGTTTGCGATTTCCGTCTATGACGGTTTCCAAAGCACGCTGACCCAGTGGATTTCACGCTATATCTCCATTTACCTGTGGTTGCCCGTATCGGACTTGTTCAGCAGCGTGCTGGCACGCATACAAACGCTGATGCTCCAAAAGGACATTCAGGAACTTTCAGACCCGAATTTCATCCCAGACGGGAGCAGCACCGTGTATGTAATCTTTATGATTATCGGCATCGTGGGCTATTTCACCATTCCAACGGTGGCAAGCTGGATTGTGTCGGCTGGCGGTATGTCCGCCTATAACCGCAACGTGTCGAAAGCCGGGTCGGTCGCCGGGGCTGCGGTTGGCGCAGTCGGTGGAAAGGTATCGGGAAAACTACTCAAATAAACAACATCAAATTTTTAAAGGATATGGAATTTAAGTCATTAACGAACATAGAAACGAGTTTCCGGCAAATCCGGCTCTTCGCACTGGTATTCATCTGCCTGTGCGCACTGGTGACGGGCTTTGCCGTGTGGAACTCGTACAGCTTCGCCGAAAAGCAGCGGCAGAAGATATACGTCCTCGACAACGGCAAAAGCCTGATGTTGGCACTCTCGCAAGACATGGCACAGAACAGACCCGTGGAAGCCAAATCGCACGTGCGGCGTTTCCACGAACTTTTCTTCACCTTATCACCTGACAAGGGGGCTATCGAAAGCAACATCAAACGCTCGTTGTTTCTCGCCGACAAGACCGCCTTCAACTATTACAAAGACTTGGCGGAAAAGGGTTACTACAACCGGGTGATTTCCGGAAACGTCACGCAGACGGTGGAGATTGACAGCGTGAAATGCGACTTCGACCAGTACCCCTACAAGGTAAACACCTACGCCCGCCAGTTGATTGTCCGGGAAAGCAGCCTGACGGTGCGCAGCCTTGTGACCTCGTGCCGGTTGCTCAACGCCACACGGAGCGACAACAACCCGCACGGCTTCATCATCGAAGCGTTCACCATTACCGAGAACAAGGATTTGCAAACCGTCAAGAGATAGCCTTATGGAGAGAAAACGAAACTACATCGAAAAGGTGCAGGACTGGGCGGACGACTGCCTGCGCCGAATGTGCGGACGGATTACGCCGGGCAAAAGGCTGGCGGTTATCCTTGTGATGTTCTTCTTTTTCGGCGGCTTGTCTATCTACATCACCGTTTCATCAATCTACAATATCGGGAAACGAGACGGCAGGCGGCTGCAAATAGAACATATCAGACAACTGCCATTGCAAGGCAATGACACAATCAACAGTATCAACCCCTTAAACAGACCGGAATATGGACGAAGTACAGAAGAATGAGAACGGCACGACCGTACCGCAGACGGACGGGAAGCCGAAAAAGGAAGATAAACCCAAACGGGAACTGACACCCCAACAGGTACAGCAGCGCAGGAAAATGATAGTCTTCCCGCTGATGTTCCTTGCCTTTGCCGGGTGCATGTACCTGATATTCGCCCCCTCCGGCAAAGAGGACGTGAATGTGGAAAGCGTGGGCGGCTTCAACGCCGACATACCCCTGCCCGCAGAGGACGGGATTATAGCCGACAAGCAAAAGGCATACGAACAAGCGATGATAAGCCGCAAACAACAGGACAAGATACAATCCTTGCAGGACTTCGGTTTCACGGGGGACGATGAAACGGAAGAACCGCAAGCGGAAATCGACCTGATGCCGGAAGAAGATGTGCATCCCCAAAGGGGCGGCGGTGTTTCTTCGGCAAACGCTTACCGGGACATCAACCGCCAGTTAAGCACGTTCTACGAAACGCCCCCTGTGGACGAGGAAAAAGAGGACTTGAAGCGGCAGGTGGCGGAACTGACCGACAGACTACAACAACAGCAGAACGCCACGCCTACGGCTGACGACCAAATGACACTCTTGGAAAAGTCTTACGAACTGGCGGCAAAGTACATGAACAGCGGGCAGGGACAAGTCGCACAAGTCCCGGTAACGGGCGGCATTGACCGCAAGCCGGATGCGGTGGCGGTGCAGGCAATCCGGGAAACGACCGTATCGGGATTGCAGCAGCCCATGAGCGATGCCGACTTCATCCGGGCTTACAGCCAGCCACGAAACTACGGCTTCAACACGGCGGTAGGCACGGGCTACGCTATGGGAAAGAACACGGTAGCCGCCTGCATCCACCAAGACCAAACCCTGACGGACGGGCAGGCGGTGAAACTCCGGCTGCTCGAACCCATGCAGGCGGGAAACATAGTCGTGCCGAAGAATACCCTTGTGGCGGGAACGGCAAAGGTGCAGGGCGAACGGCTCGACATACAGGTGTCCTCGATTGAGTATGCGGGCAACATCATCCCGGTGGAACTCGCCGTGTTCGATACGGACGGGCAAAAGGGGCTTTCCGTACCGTCCTCTATGGAGCAGGAAGCATTCAACGAAGCTATGGCGAATATCGGCAGCGGGCTGGGCACAAGCATTTCCTTTGCACGGAGTGCCGGGCAGCAGGTGGCTATGGACGTGACAAGGGGGTTGCTGCAAGGAACGTCCGGCTATCTCGCCAAGAAGTTCCGAACCGTGAAAGTGAAGCTGAAAGCAGGCTATAAAGTCATGCTTTACGCCAAACAACAATAACCATTTTATCAACCACAAAATCTTTGCCAATTAGAGCAGAGCCAAACTTGTTTGGGCTATGCCGAATGCAGCAAGATTTATGTAAAAATTTCAATTAACGATGAAACATATTTTTGTATTGTTCGCCCTCTTGCTGGGCGTGTGTGCGGCAAACGCACAGGAAACCGCCACCGTGAAGTATGCGGCTGGCAACGACTTGTACCGGGGAATTACCCGGAAACTCCCGTACCGTCAAATGGTAACGCCCTACGGCGTGGAAGTGACCTTTGCCAAGACGGTGCATATCATCTTCCCCGCCGCCGTCCGATATGTCGATTTGGGAAGCAACCATATCATAGCGGGAAAGGCGGACGGTGCGGAGAACGTAATCCGAGTAAAAGCCACGACAGAGGGTTTTCCGGGAGAAACGAACTTCTCCGTCATTTGCGAGGACGGAAGTTTCTTTTCGTTCAACGCCAAATATGCACGTGAACCGGAAATGCTCAACATCGAAATGAAAGACTTCTTGGAAAATGAAGATACGTCCGACTTCTCACATACCCGCATGAACATCTATTTCCGGGAATTAGGTAATGAAAGCCCGCTGTTGGTGAAGCTGATAATGCAGAGCATCTACAAGAACAATGACCGGAAAGTGCGCCATTTGGGTAGCAAACGTTTCGGCATACAGTTCTTAATCAAGGGGATTTACACCTATAACGGGATGCTCTACGTGCATATGCAGACAAAGAACAGTTCCAACGTGCCTTTCGACACCGACTTCATCAAGTTTAAGATAGTCGATAAGAAAGTGCCCAAACGCACGGCTATTCAGGAAACGGTACTGGATGCGGTACGCAGCTACAACGAGGTGGTAGAGATTGCAGGAAAAAGTACCGTGCGCACGGTGTACGCCCTGCCGAAGTTCACCATTCCTGACGACAAGCTGCTGGTCGTGGAACTCTACGAGAAGAACGGCGGGCGGCATCAGGTTATCCGGGTGGAGAACGCCGACATCGTGAACGCAGAAGTGATTAACGAACTAAAAATCAAATAGGGAATGAAGAAACACATCTTTAGAATGATGCTCTTTGCGCTGTGCCTGACCTCGTTTCAGGCACACGCACAAAGATACCTGCCGGGCATGAAAGGCTTGCAGGTGACGGCGGGCATGACGGACGGGGTGCATTGGAACGCTGGCAGTGATTTCGCCTACCACATCGGGGCGGCGTACAGCGTTTACACCAAGAACGCCAACCGCTGGGTGATTGGCGGCGAATACCTGCACAAGAAGTATGACTACAAGGATATGCAGATACCCGTAGAACAGTTCACCGCAGAGGGCGGCTATTACCTGAAATTCCTATCGGACAGGCGAAAGACCTTTTTCCTGTCGCTGGGACTGTCGGCACTCGCCGGGTATGAAACGAGCAACCGAAGCGAAAAACTCTTGCCGGACGGCTCCACGCTGCTGGATAAGGACTGCTTCATTTACGGCGGTGCGCTGACGCTGGAACTGGAAGCCTACCTGACCGACCGGGTGGCTCTGCTGCTGAACGCAAGGGAACGGGCGTTGTTCGGCTCGGACATAGGCAAGTTCCACACGCAGGTATCTTTGGGACTGAAATTCATTATCAACTGACCGCTATATAATAATGTATATGAAGAATGTAATGTATAAAATCATCATGGGCTGCTACATCGTGGCCGCCCTCGTACTTGTCACCGCCTGTAATGACAACTTGGATATTCAGCAGGCATACCCGTTCAGCATCGAAACGCTGCCAGTACCCAAAAGGCTGAAAGTCGGGGAAACCGCAGAAATACGCTGCCAGTTGGTGCGTGGCGGCTATTACCAGCCGACTACCTATCAGATAAGGTACTTCCAGCCGGACGGCAAAGGGAAGCTGGAAATGGATAACGGCACGGTGTTCCTGCCCAATGACCTTTACCCGCTGGAGAATGAAACGTTCTGGCTCTACTACACTTCGGCATCGACAGACCAGCAGACGATTGACATTTATGTAATTGATAGCTTCGGGCAGGTGCAGCAGGTTTCGTTCTCGTTCAATAATGATAGTAATGAGGATAAAAACTTTTAGTCTAATGTTAATAAACATCCAGCAAAATTTTGTTGGATGCTCTTTTATGCCTACTTTTACATATCAAATAAAAACAGATATATTATGATTGTAATTTCATTTATCAACATGAAAGGTGGGGTTGCAAAAACCACATCAACGGTAGAGATTGCAGCTATATTGGCAAAAGAACACAATAAAAAAGTATTAGTTATAGATTTAGATCCACAAACTAATGCCACACTTTCTTTAATAACTTTAGAACAGTGGGAACAAATAAAAGATACCGCTACTATAGCTGATGTATTAGGAATGAATAGAGGTATGTCCTCTAGAAATGAAGAATTTGATATAAATTCTGCTGTGATTGAGAATGTATGTGGTATTGAAAATCTTGATTTGATTCCATCTCATTTAGAGTTAACATTTCTAGACCTTGATTTGGTGTCACGTCCTGCAAGGGAATGTATTTTGCAAAATCAAATAAGAAATCTTTCCAAACAGTATGATTATATATTGATAGATTGTCCTCCCAACTTGACCTTAGCTCCCCAAAATGCTTTGGTAATAAGTAATTATATCATTGTGCCTGTAGTTCCAGAAGTTTTCCCTGCAATAGGATTGCCATTATTGGTAAATCGAGTTAATAATTGGAAACGAAATATAGCATCGTGCAATGTTGAGTTTTTAGGAATGATATTTACTAAAGTAGATGGACGTTATAATATGCATGCAGAACAAATGGATGCACTAAGAAGAAAAAATATAATATATTCTTTTAGCACTATTATCCCTCAAAATACAGATTTAAGCAAAGCTGCAGCAAAAAGTCGTCCTGCCCTATTAGAATATCCGAATAGTAATGGGATAAGAGCCTACAAAACATTAGTTCGGGAAATATTAAATAAAATAGAACCATGAATATAGATATTTTAAATAAGCTAGAGTGTATACTTAAAGAACTATCATCCTTTGAAAAGATGGGGTTGGATACTTCGTCTCTTAAAATATTTATAAAAAACTACAAAAACTTCTTGAAAATAAACGAACAGTCTATTGAGCAACTGTCTTTAGATGAAAAACTTAATTTAGTTCAAAAATTTCTAGAAGATAAAAAAGTTTTTCCTACAATTAAGGATGTTATAACATTTGCAAATGATAAATTGAATCTTGATTTTAAAGACCAAAAGGAGTCTCGAAACGTAACTATTTCACGGATAATAGGACGGATTCGGAACAATCCGACACTTAAAGAAAAATTAAAATTAGCAGTTTTGTCCATGCGCAATGAAAAAATGCATAACATTTCTTCTAGTAAATCAAAAAAAGAAATTATTACAGCAGAAACATTTGATAAATGGGCAGAAATTATTCGTAAAATATAAAATATATGGACACACGCATATTGGCAGAAGCTAAAAAGGATATTCCTTTATATCTTAACGATTTTGAATCTTATTGGAATTCTGTAGTTAATAATATAAATGATAGCGATTTGATTGATTGTTATCATGCGACTCTGATATATAAAAATTGGAAACAAAGTCTCAATCACTTACGAATTACTTCTATGGACATTCTATTAGATGAATTACATGAAGATATAAATACATCGTTTTTTCAATCCTATTTAGGCTTGTATCGTACTGCACACATGCATTTAAGAAGCCTTATTGAATTATCAATGCAAATGGTATATTTTTATCAACATGAGATTGAATATATGCAATGGAAGGATGGTGATTTTATAATAAAACATGATACATTAAATAATTATCTAAAAAAGCACCCTAATTTTGTAGGAGCATCAGCATTTATTGATGAATTGACTAGTTATTGGAAAAGATTTTCAAAGCATATACATGCAGAAGCTCCTATGTTTTTTCAGTCTAAAAAAATAGCATATACAACAAAGACTTTTTCAATAGGAGATTTCAATATATGGAAAAATAATTTTTTAAAAGCTTCATATTTAACAAATAAATTATTTTTGCTTCTTTTCAAGGATAAAATAACTCTTTTCCCTGAGACTGAAAGGCGCATTTTACTAAAAAATATTCAACCTCAAGATTATGCACTCATAGGTATAAACCCTTGATGAATTTTTCAAATTTGGCTTCTTTGTTACTTTCTTCACCGCAGGTATGCTCATGGAAGAAAGTAACGGCGGCAACCGCCGCCGTTCTCTATCAACTGGTTTTAAGGCTCTTTATGGACGTGTATTTCTCTAACCACACCTTTACCTGCTCCATGTTGTATTCGCCCGTGATTATTGCCGTATGGTCGTTTATGGCTACAAACCGGACACTTTCATAGCTGTTTATCCAGCCTTGCAGGGAACAGACGCCCCACGTGTCCACATCTTCAAAAACACTGCGGTCTATCCGGCTGATTGGCTCGCCGAAAACTACCGTCATTATCTGAAAGTCCGGTTTGTCCTCTAACAGTTGCAAATGGTGCAACGTGCCGAACTCGTCAATTTTGCGCCCCCACGCCCATACATCACTATACAAATCATCGCCCCACTGGTGCGGGTGGTCGAAACGGACTTTGACCGCTGTGGAATGCTGGTCGTCTTGGATGTCCTCGATAACGCCCGTTACCATTAAGCCCGTAAAAATACACTCGCAACGTCTGCCGATAAGCTCCTTGTTTACTTCTGTCGTTTTCATGTCCCTAAAATTTACTTGTTTATTACTCCGTTCTTCTTCGCTACCCATTCGTCACGCCTGCGGCGGCACTCGTCCAGCGTTTTGGCTACCGTGCTGAAAAGTTCGCCGTCCGTGTGGCGGTAGTCATATTGATAATAAATTTGTCCCCTGAAAGCCCCTAAACAGCATTTCACGTATTTTTCTTCTCCCGGTATTTGGGTGATGCTTACCCCGTTTTTGTTAAGTGACTGCATGATGTCTTATTTTTTTTATGGTTATAAACTTGGTTGTTTTTAGCGGGCAGGGCTTTGACACCCCGCCCGGATTGGTTGTTATGCCGCACGAAACACAAAGCCGTCATCAAACCAGTAATCGCACATGAACAAGTCACGGGCAAACTGTTTGTAATCGAAATAGGTCTTTGCGAACTCCGGCAGGTCGTAACATTCTTCTATAATTTCATAGGCGAAATCTTCTTCATCGTCATATTCCCCCTGATATTCGTCCCGGAAATCACGTACAAGGTCGTCCGCATCTTCCTCGCCCAAATCACGGCTTTTATAGTTGCACCACACGAAAAAGGCTTCCTGCTCGGTGTCGCTCAAATCCTCCACTGCATCACGCAAAGCGAAAAAGTTTTCAGAAATCCAGCTTTCAGAAATCAGGGCTTCCGGGATATTCTCGTAATCCTGAAACATATATTCCGCATCTTCCTCGTCCTTGTGCAGTTCCCGGCACGCTTCGTAAAACTCTTCCTTGTCCGAATAATCCGAAAGGTTGAGCCATGCCCCATACAATGAACCGTTGTTGTACTTGGCGTAAGTGCCTACATAAACGCTTGCTGCTGATAATGTCGTTGCTTCCATATTGCTGTAATTTTTAAGTTTTTAATTTTATGCGGATTCGAGAGGTGAGGGAGTTGAAGTTTCACTGAACTTTTTTCCTGTTTCCCGTAAATCCGACTTTTTTTTATGCGTCTTCCGGTCGGGTCGGTCGTTTTCGTTTCACATAGGCTTAAAAGGGTAGTGTTTAGAGTTTGCAAGGTTTTGGGCAAAAAATACCTCGCAAGGCAGGGAAGATTTTTTCGCCAAACCGGAACGGCTCGACCTTTCAAAATCGTGAAGAACACGTAACTACCTTTGCCTATTGAAATGATTAAAACGACTGTCCCGGCTGGGGGACTGCGTGAGAGGAAGATTTACATTTAGGGAAACAGGGGAAAAGAGCCTGTTCTCTTTCGTCTTTTAGGGAACACTCCATGCGGGCGGGAAAGGCAAGGGTGTTGTGAGCTTGCTTGCAATACGCTTGTGCGGGTTTCCAACGGCTCTTTTCACGAAATACAGTCAGCCATGCCACGCACGGCTGGCGTTTCGGGAAATGTGCCAGTGGGAAAGGGATATAAAAAAATGCGGGTAGTCGGTGGACTGCCCGCAAGGTAAAAGAATGTACTTTATTGGGATATAGTTTGTTAGGTGGAATTTCGTTACCGAAATCGTTATCTATTCGTTTTTGTCACGGTTATAGGTAACGAAACCTACCGGACGGCGTTCTTTCTGTTGTTTCGACTGGCTCAAAAGCTGGGTAAGGGCTTGGTACAGTTCGTTGAACTGCGCATCGGTGCTTACCTCCAGTTCCTCGATACGCTTTAAGAGTTCCTCGTAACCGATTACCATTTGGCGCATGAGGACAAAAGCCCGCATGATTGAAATGTTTACTTCTATGGCTACTTTGGAGCGGAGAACCGAAGAAAGCATGGCTACGCCCTGCTCGGTAAAAGCCATAGGCATAGCAACGCCGAAGTTGTAAGCAGGGGGTATCACATTTTGTGACACCCCTATGGATAACAGCAAGTTAGCTTCCTCTTGGGTGAGGACAAACATAAAATCACCGGGGAAACGCTCGATATTGCGCTTGACCGTCTGCTTCAAAGCTCGTGTTTCCACTTGGTAGAGTTCTGCCAAATGATAATCAAGCATCACCCGGCAACCTCTGACTTCAAAAATCTTGTTTTGGATAATCTGCAAATCCATAATCGTATATTTTAGGAGATTTAGCAATGTTGGAATAATAGTAAGGACTGGTCACAAATTGTGACCAGTTCCCAATAATCAAGATTACATGGCAACTTCCTTGTAAATTTTCTCGATGCCGACAAACTTCTTGTCAAGCCCCTGCATATCGCTGCCTATCTTGCTGTTGGTGATGCGGGCGTAAATTTGCGTAGTTTCTATATTTGTGTGTCCCAGCATCTTGGACACCGTTTCAATGGGTACGCCCTTTGACAGCGTGGTGGTCGTGGCGAACGTGTGCCGGGCAAGGTGGAATGTCAGGTTCTTTTTAATACCGCAAATATCGGCAATCTCTTTCAAGTAGGCGTTTAGCTTCTGATTGCTGATTACGGGAAGTATCTTGCCGTCCGGCAACTTGCCCTTGTACTTCTTCAAAATCATCTTGGGAATATCCAGCAGGGGGACATTCACGTCCGTGTTGGTCTTTACCCGCTTGGTGATTATCCAAAGGTTGCCGTCAAAGGACTTTTGGATATTCTCCTGCCGCAAGTTGGCGACATCACTGTAAGCCAGACCGCAGAAACAGGAAAAGACGAACAAGTCCCTGACGTGTTCCAGCCGTTCGGAAACCATTTTCTTTTTGAGGATGATTTTTATCTCGTCCTCTGTCAGATAACCCCTGTCCACTTTTTCCAGCCGGATTTTGTAGCTGGCGAACGGGTCACCCACCAGTATGCCGTTGTTGCGGGCAATGATGATGATGCGCTTGAAGAACTGCATGAACTTGGCGGTGGTGTTGTAGCCGCACTTGCAGGCGGTACGCAGGTACAACTCAAAATCGGTAATGAACATCGGGCTTATCTCCTTTATGGATATGTCCGATACGTTGTACTTGCTGCGGATGAACCCGGCGAGGTGGCGGCGGGTCACTTCATACTTGCGGTAGGTCGCTATCGTCTTGGATATGCCCACAAGCTGCTTCACATCGTCATTGTGCTTTTGGAACAATGAAAGGATTGTTTCGTGGCTCTCGCTGTGTCCCAAGAACTCGTTCTTCACTTTCTCGGCGGTCACATAGTTGTCACGCCGCTGCATTTCGTGGTAAATGGTATTCAGGGAAGAACGTATGTCGTCCAAAAGGGCGTTTATCCTCCCGGCATCCCTGCCTTTGGCTTTGCCCGCAGCCGTGTTCCAGTTGTCGGGCTGGATGCTCTGTTTCGTGCTGAACTGGCAAAGTTTGGGCTCAGTTGTAAATCTTGGGGGATTAACTAGTGTTAATTCCCTCATGCATATACTTTGGCTAACCTAAATAGGAAAAACTTTCTGTCTACTACCCCTCTAAATGATGCTCTAAATGCCTTTATTTTGGCATTAAATGCTTCTGCCTCCGCATTCGTACTTCTGTTCACAAAGAAGTTCAATATTCTTTCATAATGGTTTTCAATGGAATTAGCCACAGTGGAAAATGTGTCATATCCATATTCTTCTATTTTATTGTACCATAACGCGAGTTTGGCTCTTGCCACATCCTTGTCATAAGTAGCCGAAAATATCTTTCCTAACTGGAGTGAATAGTAGTATACATGCTTGATATCCTCAAACTGTTTAAATAAAATTTCTGCTCTAATCTTCTGACTTTTGGTCCATTTATCAGGTGATTTAAAAAGAAGATATCTACTTCTGGCCAGGAGTTGTTTGATTGTATCCCCATTCTCAAATACTTCCGGTTCATAATCAATTCCTCTCTTTCGTGCTTCTTTCATCCGCTTGTTTTCTTCCTTGATTANCTTGCCAGCGATAGGTAATACGTAGTTCTTGTACTGCTTCATATACCAACTTTTGTACATGAAACCTGTCTATGACCTGCATCGCCTGCGGAAAACATTTTCTGGCGATTTTATACATGCTTGCGGCCATGTCCAAAGTGATTTCCTTGACTTGCCGGCGTATATCTTCCGGAATCAACATCAGTACAGCTATAACGTCTTCCGCTTTAGTCCCCTTAATGACTGCCACAATAGAACCTTTTCTTCCATGTTTGTCCTTATTGATAATAATTGTGTAAAGCTCTCCCTTGCTTAGGGCTGTCTCGTCTATACAAAGACGATAGCCGACATTCTTGGGATAAAGAATATAATCTTGGGCATGCTCTTTTTGTTCCCAGTCTTTATAATCACTTAAATGTTCTTTGTATTGACTCTGAAGCTGTTTACCATCCATACAATAATGTTCAGCTACGCTTTGGCAGCTAACGGCATGATTGTCTAAGTAATTCTTTTAAAAATGCTCCGAACTCTGCTGTAATGCGAGTGCCGGAGGCTACCAAAGTCCAGTCACGACTATAGGTCTGTCCTGTTGTAGGCTCTTCCCAACGACGACGTTTGATACGCAAATAAACTGCTTTTCCACGGATAGGGAAATCTTGTACTTCAATCTCGGGAAAGAAGCCTTTGGAATGAAGATGAAGGTCGGAATATTCATCAGGGATAACAGCTTTCTCTTCCAAATAAAGGATAAAACAGGTATCTTGAGAGATACTGTCAACAAGCGTAAAATAATCAAGTAAGCCCGAAGGTAAGAACAAACTTAGGGCATCAATTAAAGCTATGGATTGAGAAGGAGTTTTCATGATGCAAAAGTAGATATTTTAACCAAATCCCCCAAATTTTCAGACTGAGCCAAAGTTTGCCGTCTATGGTGATGCGTGCCATAATCATAACCTCGCCGTTTTTCTTTTCAGAACCTTTCTTCAAATAAAAAAGAACCTTGAATGTCGATTTCATAACTCACTTTTTTTAGTTGCAAAATTAATTTTTACCTCTCGTTTTCGAGTTATGCAGACTATGGACTAATCAAGTCATTTTCAGGTCATTTGAGGACAAATCGTTACCGTTTTTGTCCGGCAGGGAACAGGTAACGATTTAGTAACGAAACTTTGTCTTTTACCGTACTTTTGAAGTCTTGGAAGCAGGACTTTCGGGCAATAAAAAAAGCCACAAATCATTGATTTGTAGCTTTTTGTCCGTTTACTGACCATTTCTGTCCAGTAAGTTCAGCGGAGAGGGAGGGATTCGAACCCCCGGAAGTGTTACCTTCAACGGTTTTCAAGACCGCCGCAATCGACCACTCTGCCACCTCTCCAAAACTCCTTTATCAGAAGTGCTTTCCGTTGAAAGCGGTGCAAAGGTACAAATCATTTTTAAATCCGCAAACAATCTGATATTTTTTTCGCGAATAAATCGTATTTTTGCAGACCATTAGTAAGAACAAAGATATGATATACCCTCAAAATTTTGAGCAAAAGATAGGATTCGACCAGATCAGGCAGTTACTGAAAGACAAATGTCTCAGCACTTTAGGTGAAGAGCGGGTGATGGATATGATCTTTTCCGAACAATTTGAAGAAGTAGAAGAGCAATTAAACCAGGTAACTGAGTTTGTCCGCATCATTCAGGAAGAGGACGGATTTCCCGACCAGTTCTTCTTTGATGTCCGCCCGTCGCTGAAACGTGTACGGATAGAAGGCATGTATCTGGACGAACAGGAGCTGTTTGACCTGCGGCGTTCATTAGAAACCATTCGAGACATCGTACGTTTTCTGCACCGGAGTGAAGATGAAGAAGAAAACGATGCCCCCTACCCTAGTCTGAAAAGACTGGCGGGAGATATTGCCGTATTCCCGCAACTAATCGGGAAGATTGACGGTATCCTTAATAAATATGGTAAAATCAAGGATAACGCTTCTACTGAGTTAGCCCGCATTCGCCGTGAGCTTGCCAGCACAATGGGAAGTATTTCACGCTCTTTGAACAGCATTCTGCGCAGTGCACAGTCAGAAGGATATGTAGATAAAGACGTGGCTCCCACTATGCGTGACGGTCGTTTGGTAATCCCCGTCGCCCCGGGACTGAAACGGAAAATCAAAGGAATCGTACATGACGAATCCGCCAGTGGAAAGACTGTATTTATAGAACCCGCCGAAGTCGTAGAAGCCAATAACCGTATCCGCGAACTCGAAGGAGACGAACGACGCGAGATTATCCGTATCCTCACCGAGTTTTCAAATATACTCCGCCCGTCTATTCCGGAAATTCTTCAGTCGTATGAGTTCCTGGCAGAGATTGACTTTATCCGTGCGAAAAGTTATTTTGCGATACAAACGAATAGCTTGAAACCTTCTGTAGAAAATGAACAACTGCTGGATTGGACGATGGCTGTGCATCCGCTACTGCAACTTTCATTAGCCAAGCATGGCAAGAAAGTCGTACCGCTGGATATGGAACTTAATCAGAAGCAGCGTATTCTTATTATATCCGGCCCGAATGCCGGCGGTAAATCTGTCTGTCTGAAAACAGTCGGGTTACTACAATATATGTTGCAATGCGGTATGTTGATTCCTCTGCACGAACGCAGTCATGCAGGCATATTCAGCAGCATCTTTATTGATATCGGTGATGAACAGTCCATCGAAGATGACCTGAGTACTTACTCTTCCCACCTGACCAATATGAAAATTATGATGAAGAACTGCAACGAACGCAGCCTCATCCTGATTGACGAGTTTGGTGGTGGTACGGAACCACAGATTGGCGGCGCTATCGCCGAAGCCGTATTGAAACGTTTCAATCAGAAGCGGACATTCGGAGTCATCACCACTCACTATCAGAATCTGAAGCATTTTGCCGAAGACCATGAAGGAGTAGTGAATGGAGCTATGCTTTATGACCGCCATCTGATGCAAGCGCTTTTCCAACTGCAAATCGGAAATCCGGGAAGTTCATTCGCCGTAGAAATTGCCCGTAAAATCGGTCTGCCGGAAGATGTCATTGCCGATGCTTCTGAAATTGTAGGAAGTGAATATATCAACGCAGACAAATATCTTCAGGACATTGTACGCGACAAGCGTTACTGGGAAGGCAAACGTCAAACCATCCGCCAACGGGAAAAGCATATGGAAGAGACTATCACCCGCTATCAGACGGAAATAGAAGAATTGCAGAAATCACGGAAAGAGATTATCAAGCAGGCAAAAGAAGAAGCGGAACGAATGTTGCAAGAATCGAATGCCCGCATTGAAAATACGATTCGTACCATCAAGGAAGCACAGGCCGAAAAGGAAAAGACACGCCTGGCACGTCAGGAACTGACCGACTTCCGCGCTTCCCTGGATGCAATAGCTTCCAAAGAACAGGAAGAGAAGATGGCACGCAAAATGGAGAAACTGAAAGAGAAACAGGAACGGAAGAAGAACAAGAGAAACGAACCGAAAACCGCTGCCACCACTCCTTCAAGCACTCCCAAAGTCACTCCTATCGCAGTCGGCGACAATGTAAAAATCAAAGGTCAGACCAGTGTCGGACAGGTGATGGAAATCAACGGCAAAAACGCGACTGTCGCTTTCGGAAGCATTAAGACGACCGTAAAATTAGACCGTCTCGAACGCAGCAATGCTGTTCAAAAAACGGAAGGCATTGCCAAAAGCACCTTTGTCAGCAGCCAGACGCATGACCAGATGTATGAGAAGAAACTTAGTTTCAAACAGGACATCGATGTTCGGGGAATGCGTGGGGATGAAGCACTGCAAGCTGTCACTTATTTTGTTGATGACGCTATATTAGTCGGCATGGATCGTGTACGTATCCTTCACGGCACAGGAACCGGAATACTCCGTACCCTTATCCGCCAATATCTGTCCACCGTGCCCGGAGTCAGTCATTATGCCGACGAACATGTACAGTTCGGTGGTGCCGGAATCACGGTAGTCGATTTTGACTAACCTGTAAACAAAACGTCTAAAGAACTTGTTCTCATTTAGAAAACCACTACCTTTGCCGCGGTGGTTTTCTAAAACGAGAATAAAGCATGAAAAATAACCTGTTAAGCGAAAAGCTTATTTACACCGGAGACAGCCAGACTCCTACCCACATCCATCTTTGTACGTACAATACTACCGAGATGCAGGAAAATTCCGGCGATACATTCCAATCCGTCAAAGATACATTGGACAATGCACGAATCAACTGGTTGCAAGTGCACGGATTGAAAGATACGGAAACCATCCGCGAAATTTGCAGTCATTTTGAAATAGATTTCCTTGTATTACAAGACATTCTGAACTCTGACCACCCTACCAAAATCGAAGAACATGACAAGTATATTGTCCTGATTCTAAAATTATTCTACCCCAATACGCATAAAGAGGAAGACGAACTGGACGAATTGCTCCAACAACAGGTATGTATTATCCTCGGAAGCAATTATGTGCTTACCTTCCTTGAAAAGGAAACCGATTTCTTCGATGACGTCAATTCTGCTCTGCGCAACGATGTCCTGAAAATACGTAGCCGCCAGACGGATTACCTGCTTAGCGTATTACTGAACAGTGTAATGGCAAACTATATCTCGACTATCTCCTCTATTGATGATGCGCTCGAAGACCTGGAAGAGGAACTGCTCACTATCACCGAAGGAAACGACATCGGTGTCCAGATTCAGGCACTCCGACGCCAATATATGCTGATGAAGAAATCTATTCTTCCATTGAAAGAGCAATATATAAAACTGTTACGTGCAGAAAACCTGCTCATTCATAAGGTGAACCGCGCTTTCTTCAACGATGTGAACGACCACTTGCAGTTCGTCCTGCAAACCATTGAAATCTGCCGGGAAACGCTTTCTTCATTGGTAGACCTTTATATCTCCAACAATGACTTACGGATGAACAACATCATGAAACGGCTGACCATCGTGTCCACCATTTTTATTCCTCTGACCTTTTTAGCCGGAGTATGGGGGATGAACTATAAATGGATGCCCGAACTGGATTGGCGCTATGGTTATTTATTTGCCTGGTTTGTGATGGGGATTATCGGTATTATCGTATATTTGTTCTTCAAAAAGAAAAATTGGTATTAATAAAAACACACCTTCAGTCATGAAATCAATCAAAGAGCTATATAGGATAGGCACAGGTCCTTCCAGTAGCCACACAATGGGACCACGTAAAGCTGCTGAAATGTTTCTGGAACGCCATCCGGATGCCGCTTCTTTCAAAGTTACTCTTTATGGCAGTTTGGCCGCTACGGGCAAAGGGCACATGACGGATGTAGCTATCATAGATACTCTACAACCCGTTGCTCCGGTGGAAATCGTATGGCAGCCCAAAGTATTCCTGCCTTTCCATCCGAATGGGATGACATTTGCCGCCCTCGATGCCAATAATAAAGTTACCGAAAACTGGACAGTCTACAGTATAGGCGGCGGTGCATTGGCAGAAAACAATGATACCCCGACTATCGAAAGCCCGGAAGTGTACGGCATGAACAATATGACCGAAATACTCCAATGGTGCGAGCGTACCGGGAAAAGTTATTGGGAATATGTGAAGGAATGTGAGAATGAGGATATATGGGATTATCTGGCAGAGGTATGGACTACCATGAAAGATGCCATCCACCGCGGACTGGAAGCGGAAGGCGTATTGCCCGGCCCGCTAAACCTGAGACGTAAAGCTTCCACCTATTATATACGTGCCACCGGCTATAAGCAATCTCTCCAATCCAGAGGACTTGTCTTTTCATATGCCCTGGCAGTAAGTGAAGAGAATGCTTCCGGCGGAAAGATTGTGACTGCCCCTACCTGTGGTTCTTGTGGTGTGATGCCTGCCGTGCTTTATCATTTACAAAAAAGCCGCGAGTTCAGTGATATGCGTATTTTACGTGCATTGGCCACTGCCGGATTAATCGGAAACATTGTCAAATTCAACGCTTCTATTTCCGGCGCGGAAGTAGGCTGTCAGGGAGAAGTAGGCGTTGCCTGCGCCATGGCTTCGGCTGCTGCCAATCAGTTATTCGGTGGTAGTCCGGCACAAATCGAATACGCTGCCGAAATGGGACTTGAGCACCATTTGGGTATGACTTGCGACCCTGTCTGCGGCTTGGTACAAATTCCCTGTATCGAACGCAACGCTTATGCTGCCGCCCGTGCGTTGGACGCCAACATTTATTCATCCTTTACGGATGGTATGCACCGCGTCTCATTCGACAAAGTAGTGCAAGTAATGAAACAGACCGGACACGACCTGCCGTCACTCTACAAAGAAACAAGTGAAGGCGGATTGGCTAAAGATTACCAACAGATGTAATTATAAAGGGGAGTTTAAATACCTTTAGAATTATTCAGGCACGGATTACGCGGATAACACGGTTCTGATTAACTAAAACCGTGAAATCCGCGTAATCCGTGCCTAATTTTAATTATTCTCAGTAGGCGGCCAATTGGTATCATCCCCGTTACTGATATCTTTTTTATGCAGTAATCCGCCTTCCTGTGAGAAATAAAGCGAATATCGCTGACTACCCAGTTTCACTTGAATCACGGATTCCGTCAAGTTCTGCGGATACGTCAATACATAGACATCCGTCACTACCCACGCACTATAATCCGAATTTTGGAAAGCCGTATAAACAGCCGGTACCAACTGGTCGATGCTATCCAGTTCATTCTCAGTCATCACCCAATTTGCGTTGGCATCAAACCAAACATCCAATTCATCACCGGTCACCCAGCAGTCGGCCACATAATAGTCTCCTTTCATTTCCCATTCTATATTCTGTGCAGCCGGATACAGTTGCTTCAAAGCCTCAGTAATATTACTGGGCGGCACCAAGGCAGGATCATCATCATCGTCACTACATGCGCTGAAAGAAAGGGCGGTCATCATCAGCAATACCGCCCACGCGCCAAACTTAAATTTCCACATAGCTTTCTTCTTGTTTAGGTTTATCTATTACTATTGTTCAATCAATCGTCAGCCTTCAGAAACTTTCCTTTTTTATCAAATTTGAAAGAAACTCCCGTAGATAATTCCACTTCATATCCTTTACGGTCACGTTCGACTTTCGTCACGCCCTCACTTACAAAATTGTGCGCTTTCAGATAATCGACAGCAAATCCCGGAATTATACTTGCGGGAACAGACTGTCCTTTCTTAGCACTTACTTCTTCCCAGTTTCCTTTGCTATCAAAATCAATCTCCGTACCATCCACCAGTAATACTTCGTATTTGGTAGACTCCATCAAATCTTTATCAATCTTAATCTGAGCAACTTCAGGCTTCGTGAAATGACGATTGATAAAATTGCGTGCAGGAAGCGGCAATTGATTCATGTCTTTCGTTATCACATCAGTTGCGAATGAAAACTGTACGGCTACAATAGCCAACACAAGTAAAGATAGAATTTTCTTCATAATCGTTATTCTTTTTAGCGTTAATACTATACTTAGTTTTTATACTGCAAATAACGATACAGATTCCGGAAAGATTTAGGAATACTATGAGTTTGCTCATTTTTTATATTCTTTAACCGTTCCCTTTACTTTGCCTTGTCAAAAGCCGGGTTATAAATTATTGTTTCTTATGCAGAAAGCGTTTAGCCAGATATTTTCGTATGGGTTCATCGTACAGTTTCAGGCACAGATAAGCCAATACAACACTCAATACGTAAACGAATAAAGCTACTTCCCAGGTTTCTCCCAAAGTGTAGAGCTGATTCTTAATCAACCATGCATAGAACAAATACATAATTGGATAATGTATCACATAAACCGGATAAGATATATCGCCCAGAAACTTGCATATCACAGTTGACTTCTTATCCGTAGTGGTTCCCGATGCTCCCAGCCAGACAAGGATGGGAAAAGCTACGATCACACAAAATGCTTCATAAGCACCATTTGTACAAAACTGCTCTGTACCTTCCAGATAAGGCACTGAAAATAAAGCGAGCAATATAATTGTACATATCCAAAATGCACCTCTTATTTTAACGGGCTTGAAGTTACGCGACAAAAGCATACCCAAAGAGAAAGGGAAAAGCATCCTCAATGATCCGCCTAAGAAGTTGACACCATCCAATGTCCAACCTACCCCAATATTCCCATAACCGGAAACATTGAAGACTGCAAATGATGCCAACGCAATTCCCAACAAAACTACAAGTATCGTCAATGCCTTGTTCGACAAGCGACGAATAAACAAGGCATAAAGGATATTACCTATATATTCAAAGAACAATGACCAGCAAGGCCCGTTCAACGGGAACATTTCACCATTTCCGCGAACTTCATAACCTACACCCGGCATCGCAGGAATAAAGAATATCGTACAGAGAAGTGACAGCATCACCATGGATATGGCAACGTGCGTTCCATCCCATTGCACACACCCCTGAAGATAGAATGTGACAGCACCCAGAACAGCACCCATGATTACCATAGGATGAAGACGTATCAAACGGCGTTTGAAGAAATTTTTCATTGTCAGGCTCTTACCCCAACGGTCGTCATACGCATAACCGATAACAAAACCCGAAAGGATAAAGAAAAAATCGACGGCCAAATATCCGTGATTGAAGGTCTCAATCATACCACTACCAGCGGAATTACTGACTTCCGCAAAAGCGTAGCCTTCAAATATATGATACCATATAACCATGAGAGCTGCCACGCCACGAAGTCCGTCAAGAAGATCATAATGTGCTTTAGTGTCTGCAAAAGCTGAGGAAGAAATGTTCGACATCTGTTTTTTTATTGTTTAATTAATATTTTCAGATGGCAAAGATACAGCTTGGCAAGCGAAGTTCTTTTGCTTAAAAGCAAAAAAGACTGGAGAATATCTATTTTATTGCACGTACCCGGCTGAGCGTATAAATGGAAATACCAAGAAAAGCAGCCACATACTTCAACTTTACCCTATTTATCAGTCCGGGATATCGCCGGTTAAACTGTTCGTATCGCTCCCTGGGCGAAAGCTGAAGCCTTTCCACAAACATATGACTCAATTCCTTGTTTACATCCTGATGCAGGATTCTTCCCCAGTTGGCTATATCAATATATGTTTCGTAAAGGGCGTTCA
Organism: Bacteroides congonensis; assembly: GCF_900130125.1. Classification (GTDB taxonomy): domain Bacteria; phylum Bacteroidota; class Bacteroidia; order Bacteroidales; family Bacteroidaceae; genus Bacteroides; species Bacteroides congonensis. The sequence goes on along the minus strand of NZ_FQXY01000011.1, from coordinate 1,235,618 downwards.
GTTTATCAATATGGATAACATAGACTTTGCAATCCGTCAGAGTTTCAATACTCTCTATCGACGGCTGTTTGTAGTACAACGAATCCATGCCGAAAGTCACATCACCTTCCTGGCTGAACCAGGTAGTAGTGTCCTGCCCGTTATGATGAAACACGGAACGGGCAACACCTTCTTCTATAAAATAAACCAAACGGTCTGTTATGCCCGATTGAACGATATAAGTGTTTTTTGGGTAATAACGAAGCTGCATATTCTCCTGTAATGCTTGAAGCGCTTCGTCGGAAACCGGATAAATTTGCCTGATTTTGCTAATGATGTTTTTCATTGAAGAGAAGTCCATATATTAGTTGCCACAAAGCTACGAAAAAATATCGAAATCCACGATATACCCCTAAAACTAATATATCAACTATCTTCACAGACAGTTGATATATTTCACATACAAACACATATCGGTTTTACACCAATATGAGGGGATAAGTCAGGAATATACCGCTGTATTCTTCCCAACTCATATAATGCAGGGAATTCATGAATATATCATGAGTTCAGGGACCTACATATTTCTTTGATATTCCGCCACATATTCTCTTGCTTTTTATATTAATGGTCGAAACTATTATCTCACAATCGCTTCTTTGATTTTTTCTACAATGTAATGCACATCATCATCAGTTACATACGGTCCGGCAGGAAGACAAAATCCAACTTTGAAGATTTTCTCTTCTACTCCATTCGTATAGAAAGGAGCATCCGCATAAACCGGTTGCTTATGCATCGGCTTCCATACAGGACGTGCCTCAATCCTCTTTGAAAGCATGAATACACGGAGTGCCTCCACATTCTCATTAGGCTGACAATCCGTCGTAGCACTATCTACAGCTTTGATCACACCGGCAGCACCACCCACAGCCGTTTTAATTACTTCTTTATAAGCATTCTCCTGACCCACAATCTTTACATCAGGGTTAATAGTGGCTGTACATAACCAAAAGTTAGAATCATAGCGTGAATCCCTAGGCTGCTTGTGGATATGAATACCTTCCACATCCTTCAGCAGTTCCTCATACAATGCCTGAACATGCTTGTGGTGGGCAATATGCGCATCCGCAACAGTCATTTGACCACGACCAATACCGGCACAAATGTTACTCATACGATAATTATAACCAATGGCCGTATGTTGATAGTAAGGATAAGCATCACGGGCCTGAGTCGCATACCACATAATGGTATTTTTGTCCTCCGCATTCCGGCAAATCAGAGCACCACCACCAGATGTGGTTATCATCTTATTACCGTTAAATGACAATACACCAAACTTTCCAAAGGTACCCAACACCTTACCATCAAATTTGCTACCAAATCCCTCTGCGGCATCCTCAACAACTGGAATCTCATATTTGTTTGCAATCTCCATGATTTTTTCGCAATCGTAAGGCATACCATAAAGTGCCACAGGAACAATTGCCTTCGGTTTCTTACCAGTTTTGGCGATACGATCTTTTATAGCCTCCTCTAATAATATCGGATCCATGTTCCAAGTATCCTTTTCTGAACCTACAAACACTGGTTTGGCACCAAGATAAGTTATCGGATGCGATGAAGCACAAAAGGTAAAGCTTTGTACCAATACTTCATCACCCGCCTCAACACCACAGCCAATCAATGCCAGATGAACTGCTGCCGTACCTGCCGAAAGTGCAACAACCTCATTCTGTCCGCCTACAAAGTTCTTCAAATCATCTTCGAAAGCATTTACGTTAGGTCCCAAAGGAACCACCCAGTTGGTATCAAATGCTTCCTTTACGTATTTCTGTTCAATTCCGTCTTCGCTCATGTGAGCAAGACAGAGATAAATTGTTTTTTCAGGAATGTAACTCATAATCTTCTTCCAATTGTTATTACTCTCCTATCTATTAAAGATAGGAGATAATTCTATTCCAAATTTGTTTTTACAATATTGAGAAATTGTCATTAACTAATTCAGATTTCTTTCGTATGACCACATCATCGTACATCAACATAAGAACATCTTCGTCATACTGACCGATCTGAGAGTCATTCTCTATCCCATTCATATTGTTCCAGATAAGAGGGAAGAAATCAACACCTGCCCCATACGCATGTAAATAAGCACCACCAAAACGAGGATTTACTTCTGATAAATAATACTGGCCGTCTTTAATGAAAAAATCCATATCAAGCGGACCGCAAAACTTGAACACAGAGGCGATCTTCTCAATAAAAGCAAATAACACCGGATCTTTGTAAGAAATTGTTTTACTAGCTCCTCCAATACGAGTTTCAATCTTACGTTTTAAGAAAGCTGCGACAGCCTTATGGCTAATGGCATCTACATAAACATCTGCATCACAGTCTCCTCCAGTCATTAACTCCTGGATAATGTAATCATGTTCACCGGAGAACCAATCAGCCTCAGCCTGCTCCATAGTATTCACTTTATGAGCACCCACACTACCACTACCACAAATAGGTTTCATAAATATAGGGAAAGAGATTTTACCATCAGCTACCCCTTTCTTAAATTCATCAAAGTCATGATAAGTCAATGGAGTAGGAATACCTTTCTCTGTGAGATATTTGAACATCTCATACTTATCAAAACAGCAACGGGCAGTAATCTCGTCAGCAGGACAAAGCGGCAACACGCCAGCCTCCAAGAATATCTCACGGTTTGCAGAAAGGACTTCAATCTCTGGATCAATGAGAGTAGTTATAGCTTTTACATTGGCTTTTTTGCAGATATCAAGTAGCGTGTCAACATACTCGGGAGCATTGATACGCGGAACAATATATTCGTTTGTCGCAAAGTACAGTGCAGGAGCCGTTGCGTTATTATCGGTTGCGTTGATATCACATTTTGAGCCGATTGATTCTTGTGCGTTACGGAGCAAGCGACCACGCCGTCCGGCACTACTAAACAAAATACTAGATTTCATTGGATTTATATATTTGATTTTTGTATGTATTCCTTTGCTGTCCATTTATCACGAACAAGTTTCAAACCATCAGAAGAAAGTGAATATACTCTTGGGAAATAGTTGATAAACATTGGTGTTAACGATAAAGTGTAGGCACCTACATTCTTGTATTCGATCACATCTCCAACCTTTATTTCCGGCTGATTTTCTAACCTGAACAATTGGTCATACTCCAAGCAAGTAGCACCCGCCACTATTTGTAATGGAACAACCTGTCCAAACTCATTCGTACGGTTTATCTCTGTCATATATCCATTCTTATGAAAAAAGGGATCTATATCATTACGTGTTCCATCCGTTGTCAATATCCGACAATCCGGCAATTGTTTCACATCTATCACCTGCGAATAATAAGTAAAAGCCGAAGCGGCCAATGCATTACCCGGTTCCACGATGATTGCAAGTTTCTCTAGACCTTGTTTCTGAAGAGATTCATAGATTGCTGTCACATAATCGTCAAAGGTGGGAGCATTAGGGAAAATTCCATAATATCCTCCTCCAACATCAAGGTAATCAAGATCCAGATGATACTTCTTTATTACACTTGCAGCATAAGCAACAGAGCTTTTATAGAATCTAACGCTTCTGCTATGACAAGTTCGATGAATATGTAATCCCACCAATTTCACTTGAGGAATACTCCTTATTGATTCAATAGCATAGGCAAACTCGTCCGTTACATCATTAAACCCAAAACGACTGAAATCATTTTCACCATCAGCATCTTCTAAAGACACGTCTGAAATATTAACACTGAGACGTATGCCTATTTTATAAAAACCATCAGAAGGTAACTCCTTTAACCACTCTAATTCGCGGTGAGTTTCAATATTAACCGTTGCTCCACCCTTTAAAGCATCAAGGAAACGTGCCTTAGACTTCATGGGACCATTGAATACAATTTCATTCATTTTATAGCCGCATTCCAAAGCTAACTCCAGCTCATCATCCGAAACGACCTCTGCAAAACAGCCAAAATCCTTAGCTTTTGCTATTGCATATGGTAGCGAATTTGTCTTCACCGAATATCCAACAATACAATGCGCAAAGCGCTTCTTCAGTGAACGGTAAAACCCGCTAATTCCCCTACCTAACTCTTTCTCATCCAATAAAAAGCAAGGTGTTTGTAATGTACTTGTCAATATCTTATCCATTCTGCTGTATTATTCAGTTATAACCATTGAATTCTTCCATTGTAACTGTTGCACTTGCATCAGAGGTATTTATATCTTCACGACATAACACCTTTTTCATAGTGACGAAGATTACCTTTAAATCAGTCATCAACGATATATGATCCACATACCATACGTCTAATGCAAACTTGTCAGTCCACGAGAGAGAGTTACGTCCCTGACACTGCGCCCAGCCAGATATACCAGGACGGACATCGTGACGGCGCATTTGCTCTTTACTATAAAGGGGAAGATATTTAACCAGTAACGGACGAGGACCAATAAGCGCCATATCACCTTTTAGAACATTAATCAACTGCGGAAGTTCATCAAGAGATGTATTACGGACAAAACGACCAAACTTGGTAATACGCTGTACATCTGGAAGAAGTTTACCTGATGCATCCCTGTGCTCATTCATTGTCTTAAATTTTATGATCTTAAATATCTTTCCATGCAGTCCCGGACGTTCCTGCAGAAAAAATGCTCCCGCCCCCTCATTGAAAACGTAAAGGAGAATCGTAATTATTAGCAGAACAGGACTGATAAGCAAAAGGACTACCAATGCTATTAAAAAGTCTATTATACGTTTAAAAAAATGTGCGTACATCTTATCTATTTTTACAGTTCTTGGGATAATCAGTCTTTACGCCCCATAACTGAGCCATAGGCTCCTCCTCCATTTCTTTCTTAAAGTCGCGAAGCTGGTCAATGTAGCTGAATTCAGGCTTATAATCAAGTTCACTGAATGTCTTGCTCACATCAAAGGCATTCTCCAAAGGATCAGATTTTTCGGGGCAATAAATAATCTCAGAAGGATTGTCCTTGGGAGAAAACACCTCTATGATGCCTTTTATCTGAGCTTCGAGCGATACCTGCCACCCATTACCCACGTTGTACATACCACCTTCTTTATCAGACTCAATACACTTCTCCACTACGCGAACAAAATCCTTGATATACACCATCTCCTTTGCCTTCTTACAGTTGCCCCAAATCTCAATAGGTTCGCTATTCTCAGCCTTTTTCATCAACATACGATAAGGCATCAAGTGGAACTTGAAGTCACGATAGTGATAAGCATTTGGATGATACTGATAGATAGTAAAGAACCGTAGTGCAAACCATTTTATACCATATTCTGCCTTATAATGAATCATCAAATCCACCGCAGCATTCTTTGCAATTGTATAGATAGCATGGTCGCCAGTCAAAGGGAAGTGACGAGGCGCATCCACAGGTATCACACTACCATTGTTGTGATAGTTAGCCATGTCCGAAGGAGTCTGAGGGAAGATAATTTTCTTGCAACCACACCCACGCATATACTCCAGTACATTCAGCGTACCAACGGTGATACTGTCAATCAGTTTCGCAGGTTCGAACGTATAGCGCGAAGGCAACTCACCAGCGAAGTGAGCCACGCAGTCCACACCCTCCTGAGGTAACTGCTTGAAATCCTTTGGCTTGGTTATATCCACCGACAGATACTGCATACCTTTCGATTCAAAGAATCCATTATCATTTTTGCGATGCCCCACAGCCACCACATCATATCCTTTTGATTTCAGATGGAGTGCAACATAAGCACCTAAGTTACCAGTCGCTCCAAATATTATAATTTTCTGCATGATATTATGTTTTGAATAGTTGTTGTTTTATCGTTATTTATCACGCTGTCACAAGCGTTAAGCATCCCAAACTTTGTATTTCGAATGCCTACTCTTAAACTCAAGCAGCACAGTACCTTCATCTGCTTCACATAGCCATATAATTGCGCACCATCCTTAATGATGCGCACAAACTCTGCTACCTGTTCCAATATTTCAGCGTAGCTCAATTCTCGAACTGCAGCGAGTTTAATCTTCGGATGCGATGAAGACTTGGTATTTTCTTCCTTGTTGAGCAATTCCTCATAAAGTTTCTCGCCATCACGCAGACTAGTGTACTTTATCTCCACATGTGTAGCACCAGAGAGCATAATCATGCGTTTTGCAAGGTCAGAAATCATCACAGGCTTCCCGATATCGAATACGAAACTCTCGCCACCATTCCCCATCGTACCAACCTGCAAACCAATCTACAGGTCTCTGGTATCAGCATGAAGTAGCGGATAATATCTGGATGCGTAATAGCCAATGGAGCACCAATTTTGAGCTGCTCCTTGAAAATAGGAATTACGCTTCCATTAGAACTCAATACATTTCCAAAACGAGTCGTTACGAATTGTATTCCTGTCTGCTCATTATTGAGCAACTGAGAGTACATTTCACAAATACGCTTGCTACAACCCATAACGTTAGTTGAGTTGACAGCCTTATCGGTACTCACCATCACTAATTTCTTCGTCCCATACTTTACAGCCAAGTCTGCAATAATCTGCATACCTCGCACATTGTTCAGCACAGTCTCCGCAGGATTATCCCCCATTTTTATTTAAGCAATCTATCGTAAAACTCTTTCCAATGACACACTACTACAGCACCAGCAAACTTTTCTTGTACCCTCTTTCTGCCTGCAGCGCCCATAGCTTTGCGCTTGTCAGTATCATCAGCCAGTTCCTTCATGCAAACATAAAGCGATTCTACATCACCAATCTTACATTGCAAGCCTGTTACCCCAGGCACACTTGCATCCAACACGCCATAAGCATCACTGGTGATGGTAGGCAGCCTTAAGCATGCCGCCTCAATTACGCTGCTTCCAAACCCCTCACGATAAGTAGGCAACACGAATACATCTGCAGCCTGTAACATGCGTTGAGGTGCACAAGTAATCCCATAGTACAAGAAGTTGTCTCTGTTCAAATGTTTATAGTTGCCAAAGGTTGCTGCAACATTCTCTTCGTCACTACCGAACATAAGCAAAAAAACATTCTTATTCTCTGCTGCTAACCTATCAAAAGCTGGAAGAAGTTCGTATAAGCCCTTGTCATGATTCAAACGCCCCATTAGCACAAATACAATCTTATTATCGCTTATACCAAGCTCCTTGCGAACAGCCATGCGAGTCTCTACAAGCGGATTGAATCGGTCAAGATTAACTCCACTAATTGAACCATCACCAAGTACCTGACCTTTATCTGCCTTGATTACACCATTCTTAACAAGATAGTTTTTCTGCGAACCACCATCCACCAAAATATGGGTATTCAACTTTGCTATGAGTTTATCGACCGACTTCAGCATCCAGCGTATGAAACCTGTGCGAGTGGCCCACACTTGTCCTGTGAAAATGTGTATACGAATTGGCACCTCCGCAAAGAAACCTGCCAATGCACATACCAGACCCGCCTTCGGAGTCACCGAATGTACAGCATCAAACTTCATCTTTTTAAAATAAGCAGAAAGCTGAAGAACAGCTTTCAGATCACTACTTAATGACATAGGTCTTAAGATGCAGATCTGCCTCCACCCTGTAAGGTCAAGCATCTCAACATCCTTCTCGCTATTGATATTGCCTGCCAGAAAGACATCATAGTCCTCACGCAGTGCTTTTATGTGATCACGCAAAAAAGCTTCTGCAGTCCCTGGTACTGCTACCACAAAACATATTTTCTTTTTTGACATAGATTTTAATATTTAATGTTGTATTCTTTTATGCAGCCATTTATATACCTTATTTGGTATTAATCCCTTGATAATTGGCACTAAGCAATAAACTTGCGTCCACCAAGGTAACCCAATCATCTTATACCCTATATATTTCACATAAGCTTCATTCAACCTACTCTTAAACGTTCTGCGAGCCACAGCATCGCGACTATCTCGCATCTCATAGATTGGCTCCTCTAGCATATATCCCTTATATCCTGCTGCATACATTTTGAACCATAAATGGTAGTCTTCAACACGCAACAGTTTAGGGTCAACTGTATATCCGTCCACCTTATCGTATGCCTCTTTCCGCACCATACAAGGTGCATGACAAAAAGGAGTACCCGCAATAAAATCTTGCTTTGTCACAATGCCCTTACCCTTACCCTTCATAAACACACCTTGCTCGTCAAAGTAATGCATCGGACCACTAACAATAGCATACTCTGGATGCTCATCCAAAAACTTCACCTCCTTCTCAAATCTATGAGGCAACGACCTGTCATCACCATCCATACGAGCTACAAACTCAGTGTCCGCATGCTCCAAACAGTGATTCAACGTGGCATTAAGTCCTTTATTGTATGAGTTCTTTATCAGCAAAATATTATCATGCTTTTCTGCATATTCCGCTGCCACTTCAAATGTATTGTCCTTTGACCCATCGTCGCACAATATCAGTTTAAAGTCCTGATACGTCTGCGCATACATCGAATCTAACGCTTCTGCCAGAGTAGAGGCACAATTGTATATGCCAATAATTACGCTTATACGAGGTTTCTTTTTCATAATTCAATAGAATATAAAATGCATAAAAGCTGTAAATCCTAAATGAGCCAGCAATATATTCGATATCCATTTTCTTTGATTTTCGGTAAAATCTAATTCTAATAGAGGATAAGCTAGCACAATCGGATAAATAAACCAAGACAAGTATGCAAATCTATTTGAGAAAGATGCTCTAATAACAAGGATCCAGAACGCATTACAAAGCAAATATGTATTTAATAAAAGCGTATACGTTTTATCGGTTACATTGTTTTTGAATACAACAAAATATGATAAAATTATAGGCATAACACTATACAACAAGAAGTCCCATCTAAAGCCCGAACGAGAGAAACCTGAATCAATACTACCAGAATACTGAGCCGATAAATTATCCGCCAACCTATCATCTGGGGCTAAATCAATCAGTATTGCCTCAAAGAAACTATGTGCAAACAATGATACAGGAATTGAAAGAAACCATACATAAAATGCAATTTTATTACTCTTTAACCCAAAATGAGAGATTGCCATACAAGCAAGAGGTAAAAGTGCAGTATGATGTATATTGTATGCAATAAAAGACAATATTCCAAACTTTATCAGATCTCGTTTATTATCGTCTAAATAAGTTAAAGCCAATATGACTACACTAAATGACAACCCATTTCGCAATCCATTGACTGCATAAGAAAAAAAACTAAACGCACTAATGAAAAAGAGGAAAGCAATATAAGTATGATTTGCCTGAAAAATTCTCTTGATACCCCATAAAGCAAAACCAACATAACCCAAAGCCACAATTGTCAGCCAACCCCATGACGGTAAACCCAACCTAGCACAAGCCATTAATATAAAATGCCATAACCACTCATTTCTTATATCTTCAGAATAATAAACTTCATTCCATGAAGCAGGCATGGCAATCTCGTTTTCATAACGCATAACATACCCTATTGTATCTGCGAATACAGTATGAACAGGTCGTAGTCCAATAAACAGAACAACACCCCACATTAAAAGCTTGCTCTGTTTATTGGTAGAGATTATGCCATCACCACCATAATAGCACAATGATGAATTATTCTTATTAACAACAGATACTGACAAAAAAAACAATATTACTAAGAAAAAACTTTGATAGAATTCAGCAATCATTAATAAACTATATTCGTTTTACAATCGGTCTTGTCAACTTGTCATATAAAAAAGCTAACAAATAAGATAATGGTACAACTATTACAAATTTCAACCAAGGATTACTACCTACAATGTAATTTACCCAATAAGCAGTAACCAAAGGCATTATGAACAAAGCATGAATAAACCACATGGGCATCGACATATCACCAAAGTGCATCAGTACCTTGCGAACTATCTCCAATTTATATAATGTGAAGATACCTAGTACTGAGAGCAGGATTAATGGGATATATATAAAGTCAAGCATAAAACCGACTACAACTCGTTTATAAATTACTGCAGCAATCACTACTACAAAGAGCAGAACCAATGGTAAGGTATGCTTCTTTGTAAGATTTATGCGTCTATAACTATTGTAACGTGCCATGTAGTATCCCAAAAACAATAATGGTGAGTTAAAAAAACAATCAAAGGCTGCTTGAGTGAAGATGTTATCAGTCCAATTAGGAATAATATGTACACTACACTCCAACACAAAACTAAAAACAATCACACCTATTAAGGCTTTCCATCCCCATCTATCCATCGTTTTTGAAGCAAATGGCATTACAATCATAGCATAGATATAATAATAGAGATACCAACTAAAATGATGCAAGTTAGATTCTAAGCCAAACATATTTGTAATAATTTGATACACCGTTAATTTTCCACCCCCTATTACATACAGAGGAATAAACACAGGGATGAGCAACAGCCAAAACTGTACCAGTAGTTTAAAAGCACGATGCAACCCACCAGCTATAGTTCTCTGCTTAGAGAAAGCATAGCCAAAACCAATCAGAAAGGTGAAGTACGAGATACATATTTTCATCGAAGCTCCAAACATGTCGAGTAATGTAGAACCTGTAGGAATAGCTATGCAATGATGGATAATCATTGTCAAAATAGCGATTCCCTTGATGATTTGCGTCTTGTCTCTGTCGAAAATTATATGTTGTACGGCAGCCATATTCCGTGCTTAATATTTGAATTCAAAATCCTCATATGCCTTAGCCATCACAGGGCGGAAGGTATGTTGATCGAGGAGCATGGTGTAAATCAAGTGTGAGAGGTAGAGACCTTTTTGTCCTGCGAAACGTTCGTAATAACGACAGAAAGTGGTAACATCGGCAAAACTATAGCCGCCGGCAGTGAAGTAATGACTCACGATTCGTTTCTCTATAATATTGGTGATGTAGTACTGATCATCCACATTCACATAACTCTTATTCTTGGGGTTCACCCAGTCGAGTTGCTCTAGGGGATAGACGACAATGGCATTATCTTTTGTATCTTCACCAACGAAATTGCAGTCAGCATCCTTAATGAAGATGCTACCTATTATCTGCTTCTGCTGGATGGTGCGGTAGATAGTCTCAGGCTGCGAAGTTGTAGGTTCATCGAGCACCACGACCTCGGCATTCTGAATTCCTTTAATCTTAAACTGCAAGCGAAGCATCTCACCGATGGAGTAGCGCTCGTCCAAAGTACGAAGTGTAGTGATATAGATATGATCATACTTTGTCAAGTCAAGACTCAGCAAAGCATGTATACACATCATAGTGCCATCCTCTGCCATCTGAAACACGCGAGGCATACGATAGGCATAGTCGGGTTTGTTGGAGGCAATGGGCATAATCAGTGTACGCTGTCCCATATCTCTAAACTCCTGCCTCTTATTCCTTGTCCCATGTCCTTTATCTCCCGTCCCTTGTCCCTTATCAACAAGGCTGCTGAGTACATTGACCAAATACTGCACCACCTTTTCTTCATGGGCATAGGGCAGAATGCGCAACATATTCATGAGCTGCATCACATTGATATACTGACGATACCAGTCATAATGTGCAGAGAAATGCGCATCAATGGCCGCATCTATCTTGTCCAGCACAATACCCAAGCGCATAGCATCATACTCTTTCGTATACATAAGTTGCGACCAACGGTAACGGGTGTCTTGACGAAGCTTCACTATGTCCTGCAAGGGCGTCTCAATGAAACTATCAAGAAAGTCGATAAGGTAGTAGTTGTTACCATTGAAGAGGATGTTGCTAAAAGTGAGGTCACCATGGCAGGTGCCCACTGGAATCGTGAGGTCGGCCAACTCATCAAAAACCTTTTCGGCACACTGCATGACATCAGCAATCTGTTCGTTACCCTTATAAAGAGGGTTGACCGATACCTTTTCTGCAATCTCCGCGAACTTTGTGCGAAAGACATCGGCACTCACAGTGGTCATTTCGCACTGTGATATCTCCCACTCCACAAACGACTTGAGGGCGGCAATAAGGTAGTTGACCTGCTCAAAACCAGCCTGCTCGAAGAACTCGATAAAGTTGCGTGAGTAGACGTACTCCATCTTCACAATCGTGGTCTTATCGGTACGCTTGATCGCAAAAATCCCCGGCACACGAATATGCTGGTGCTTTGTTTTGGCCGCCACCTGCTGCTTCTCGGCTTGTAACGCCAAGCGTTGTAAATACTTAGGGTCGGCAGTCGATTTATACACATATACCTTACCATCGGTGTCGTTCACCACATCAATCTGGCAACCGCTATGTCCTTTTACTTCAATTTCCATAAAATGCTTCTGTTATTTGCATATACTGCAGTCCTGCTCGTTCCGCCGCCGCCATGCCCACAGGGGAATCCTCGAAAGCCATAGCTTCATTAGCTGAGATATCGAAGTGTTGCAGCACATGCGTGTATATAAATGGATCGGGCTTACCCACTGGCACCTGTTCACCTGCCACGATATAGTCCCAGCAGTCCGCCATGCCAATATGCTTCAGAGCAGCCATCAAATTCTTCTCGCGTGCAGTTGATGCCACTGCTATCTTACCTCCGCTCTTGCGGAAAGTGAGGAGTAGTTGTGCCAATGCCTTATTTACTCTGAGCGCATCGAAATGCTGTGGGTATACAGCTGCTTTCGCTTCTTTTATCTTCGTAGCCGTTTCTTTATCGAACACGCCCATAGCCTGCATGAAGACATCGAAACGCAGACCGTAGCAACGGGAATACTCGTCGGTAGTTAGCGTCAAGCCCACCTCAGCAAATGCTTGCTGGTAGGCTAATAGGTTGGCCTCGAAGGTATCAACGAGAGTGCCGTCGAAGTCGGTTATTAATAGTTTAAGCATATACCCTATTTACGTGATACACAGTTCATCAACCAAACCAGCAACCAAGGGGCATAATTGTACAAACTAGTGTATATAGTGTTCTTTAATGAAGTCTTCTTTATAGCAATACGACCTAAAGACTTACGCATCGCATTTAGCACCTCCATGCGTTTAGCACATTCAACACGTCTTACTAAAGCAATGCTACCGCAGTGTATCATCCATTGCCAATCGTTAGCCTCCTTAATGTATGTACTATCATTCGACATTAAAGCACAAACTCTATCGTATTCTATTACTTTTATCATACCCAGCAACTTACGATAATCTATAGTATTAGACAATGAATTTTCATTCTGTTCATCACGTCTCACCACATAAGAAACGTGCTGTACATGTACTCCATAACCATGCAAGCAGTAACGAAGCGTAAATACTTGATCCTCATTCATGAATATACCTTCAGGCCAAGTTATATTATATTTCCTTAAGTACTCTACTTCATATAGCGTTCCAATTGTATACGCATGTTTGTGTATGATGGTACGCAAGAACTCTGGTCCAGTATACACTGTATAACTATATGGATATCGTCTCAAACAGATATGGTCAACTACATCTATCTTATTAGACAACACATAGTCACCCTTAATATAGTTTGCATAAGGAAATTTCAAAGCACCAGCAACCAATCCTGAGACACCGTTAGACGTAAGATAGTCATCACTATCCAAGAAACAAAGATAATCACCTTTAGCAGTCTCCATACCTTTATTACGTGCGGCACCAGATCCAGCATTTTTCTGATGAATAACACGTATTCTTACATTCTGGGCAGCATAAGCATCGCATATAGAGGGGCTTTCATCCGAACTGCCATCATCAACCAATATCAGTTCCCAATGACTATAGTCTTGCTTAAGCACACTTTGCACACAGTCATCAAGGTACTTCTCGGCATTATATACAGGAGTAATGATGCTTATAAGCTTACTATCCTAGTTACAGGCGGATGTACGAAGTAGCGCATTCATTATCAATTATTTACTATAATCAGATTGCAAATATCGCTTTAACTCCTCAGGAGTACCATAACTATAGTACTCCTCCATGGGCGCTAAACGCACACGTGCACCATCAGCAAGAAGATAGTTGTAGAGTAGTGACACATAGTACTCGGGCTTTTTGAATTCGGGTTCATCAAGTAAGCGATGGGCTATGTTTTTGAAGGTCTTGCCACTGCTAAAGAAGTAGGCGCCACAGAGGGCGTGATTACTGATAACTTCCTTCTCAGCAGTACGAACTACATTGCCATCCTCGCCAAGGGCGGCATAACTGTAGCGTGGCTCATTGCTCTCGAAAGAAACCAAGGCTCCCCCGTTGATTGTTGTCTCTTGTCCCTTGTCTTTTGTCCCTTGCGAAAGTTCCTCTTTGATAATCTCAATGAAGCGCTTGCTGCGAAATTCGAGATCGCAGTCCATCACGATAACAGCATCGTTGTCGGCGATGGAGCTTTCGGCCATGAGGCAGGTCTCAACTGCTCCACGCGTAGTCTTAAGTACTGAGAAGATGTTGGCATCTGGCAAGATACTTTTAATACCTTCGTCAATGTGGTACTTGTCGATATGTTCCTGACGAACAATAAAGCTATACTTCATCTCAATGTCCTTTTCGCTAACACTACCAATAGCGCGCAAGAAGAGTTCCTTACCATGAAGTTGAATAAGTGGCTTCGGGGTGTTCCATCCCTCCTTCAGAAAACGAGAACCATCACCAGCCATAGGCATTACGATATGTAGTTTACGCATAGCGATTATATTGAATTTCTATTTTGTTTAATTCCACCTGTAAGAGTTGGCAAAAATCGGTTGCAGAAATATACCATCAAAACGCAATATGCAAAAAGTAATATGTATTCTACAAAACCATAACCCAATTTATAGACAGTCTCATTGAAATGAGGCAAAGTTGAAATTATATGATTTAACTTTTCTGCTACTGGGGAAGTGTACACACATTATTACCTACGATTTTTTACATAACCATTGCAATGGTTTACTATTTTTCTAATAAGACAAACCAAAATATTCATTTCTTTGCTAACTTCTCATCGCGAAGGCGAACAAGTTCCTTGAATAGATGCTCTGCAACCACATCTCCTTGGAATTTTATACGTACGAACTCACAACCAGTCGTTGCTATACGTTCAAGTTCCTCCTGATGCTCTGGCATCTGATAGTATTCAATTGTCTTACGCAGTCCTTCCTTTGTACCATCGTAAGCAATGTAATGAGTGCCAGGAATAAGACCATAGTCACGATACATAGGTGAATCAATACCAAGATATGCAGCACCACAAGCCATACCCTCTACGAACCCTATACCAGGCAAGCCAATACGCTCTTCACCTACGATACACATCTTGTAGTCATTGAACTTCTCAACCATATCAAACGAGAAATACTTTTTTTGCTGACCTGTATGGAAGCGATTGTAAATCTTCTTATATAATACTACTAGTTTATTGTCTGTAGTCTTAACCTTCTTACCCTCATCACCTTCAAGGTAATCTTCACTATAGCAATCTATGGTATCATTGAAGAACTCAGGATTATCTTTTACGAACTTCCTAACAGGTTGTAAACAACTTTCATCGTATACCTCAAAATACTCCTTGTGCACTTTATATGTAATTGTACCTACCGAAAATGCTTTGTTTTGACGCTCTGCAAAAGGCTTCTTGTTATGGAAACGCTGAGCAAACACGAATGGTATCACAATCCAAGGATGCTCCTGATGGTAAAAATGAAGGAATAGCTCTGAGGTCTTCCGCAGATTAACCTCATTGAAATAACAATCCACATTTGCCTTCTCTATCAACTTATCCTCCTCTGATATACCATGAAAATGAAGCATACTCAAAGCCTTGAAGCCTTTCACATTCTCCAAGCCACGATAATGCTCATGGTGGAAGTTATACGCTATTACAATATCGTCAGGACGAATATCCTTTGGATTTGTTATTACAGTTATCTTCTTGCGTTCAATGTTATTTTTGCTCAAGATAATTATGTTCTCTAATATGCTGAATAAATTCAAGAATTTCAATAAAACACTATTTCCCTTTGTTAATAGTGAGAATCCTCTATCGTTTATATAATTGCATACCTCATACTCGGGATGTCGTAAAAGATAGTTCAAGAGATAACCATGTTTGATAGCAGGTGAAAACTTATATACCATTACAGATGATGTTTTTAATAACATCCAATCTGCATGGAGATTAACAAATACTATTCTCATATCATTTTACTGTAAATACTTGTGTCATTTGCTTTGCCATATTCTCAATCGAGAACTTTTGCAAAGTATCTTCGTTAATTGTTGATTTATTCTCAATGGCTCTATCTATAGCAGAATGCCAATTATTGTATGAATCATCGAGCGAAACATATTCCACTTTTCCACAATTTGCAAGAGGTGGGATAGCTGTAGACACAACACATGAAAGACCTGCAGCTTGAGCTTCTATCATAACTATACCCAACCCTTCAAAATGGCTTGGCAGGAAAAAGCAGTCGCAGCATTGCATCACTTCGTTTACATCGTTTCGAGAACCAAGGAAATGAAATCTGTCTGCCATTCCTGTTTCTACTAACCATTTATCTATTCGTTCTTTTTCTGGCCCCACACCAATCCATACGAAATCAGAGTCATTATTCTTTTTAAGATAGGATGATATGCATTTAACTATAAACTCTGGATTCTTCTGCAATACCATTTGCCCCACAGTAAGTATATGCTTCTTCTTCGAAAGCCTAAGTTCCGACTTCTTAGCTTCAATATCAATATGCTTTCTAAAATGAACGATATCAATACCGTTATAGATAACAGATGGATATTCATTTTGCCTCCATTGCCTGCCTTTAAACAAAAATTCCATTGCTTCTTCACTGCATCCACAACGTCTAGTTGAACAATTCCAACACAACCATCGCATTACATTCTGATATATGCGAAGTGATAATGACCTACTATTAATAACTTCTGCTTGTTGCTGTGTATTATGTGAGTGACATATCCTTACTGGTATACCTGCCAATTTTGCCACCAATAATTGAGGTCCATTTTGAAGATCTATATTTGTTTGAAAAAACTCAAATTTGCCTTTCTTTAAGATTTTATAAAGTCGCCAATAATGCATTAACTTATTTCTCAAACCCAGCAAGTCACCTGTATGCTCTATTTTGACGCCTTGCGAAAGAACATCTTGTTCTCTGACAATACATTTAGGTTGATTATTACAATTTACTACAACAATCTCAAAATTAGATTTATCTATTCTTTTGCATAAATTTACCACAAATGTATCTGTACCACCTCTTGCCAACCCGTTTTGCAAAATACAAACTTTTGTTCGTTTCATAAATTACCCTACATGCTTTACCACAAAACCACCTAATCTATAACTATAAGCAACTAACATAGCAAATAAAAACTTCTTTTTTGCTATTAATCCAGAGCTATATATTTTTCTAAGATGACTTCTAACATTTGATTGATATATCTTAATATAATCATCTTTTTTATATCCAGCCCCAGCTGCATAATACAACAACCACATATCTGATACTGCATAAGCAGCCTTGCCTAAATCTGAAAGTGCAGACCAATTCACTTGCACATCATTGTTTATTTGTTTCCAAACTTCATGACCTGTAATCTTTTTATAATTGAATGGCTCATGCGATATGCTTTGGTTATTCATACGATAATGGTAAAAACATTCTGTGACATAACAAATCTTCTCTACCCCACGATTAAGTGCTTGCCAAAAAAATAAGCAATCCTCACCATACCATATATCTTTTCGGAAAGTGAGACCTTCATAAAACTTGCGAGGAACCAATTTATTCCAAAGCGAACCATTTAATTCTTTATGAAAGAGCAATGCTCTGATAATATTTTCCTGACCTTCAAGTATTTGTCGACTATAGGTCACTGGACAATATGTCTGCTTATCATCTTTTACCTTTATACAACCACAAACTGCAATATCTACTCTTAGCTCATTAATTGTACAGAGCATACGTTCCACCATATCATACTCTATCCAATCATCACTATCCACAAAAAGCACATAATCACCCTTAGCTAACGAAAGGAGTTTGTTACGTGCTTCTGCCACTCCAGCATTTTCCTGATGATACACCTCCACGCAAGGATATTTTGCGGCATACTGCTCCGCAATCACTAACGTACTATCCTTTGACCCATCATCCACCACAACTACTTGCAGATTAGGATAAGTTTGATTGACAATGCTTTCCATACATTGAGAAAGAAAGGCTGATGCATTATATGCTGGAACTAATATAGAAACAACTGGACACTTCATAGATTTTTCTTTCATAGCCTTAATTCTTTAAAGTATAATCTTGCCTCAACTTTTCTATTGCATCTTTCATCAATGGATTAATAGTATACATTGGCCATTTTAATACCTTTGTTTTGTATATTGTATAAAGAATATCTGTCAAACTACGATTATTTTTTAAAGTTACAGAATTCCATACGCTTTTGCTATAGAAGTATCTCCAAATAAAAGTTAGTGGATGCTTGCTATCATTATACCAAGGTTTTTCTTTTGTGGCATAATGAAGAATTACAATACAATTAGACGAATCTAATATTGAGGCCCACTTTTTCTTATGTAACCTATACGAGTCAAATGAATCAAAGAAGGATATTAAAAAATTATATTTAAAAGGAAGCCAAACAACCTCGTTATGAAAAATTATATTTAAAGCGTCTTGGTCTGGCCACAGACATTTACTAGGATTGTCTGTAATGAACTTCGATAATTGCTTGAAACTCTCATTATGTCTCCAATATTCAAGATTCATTAAAAGAACACCAGAATTAAAATAATTGCCATCATAAATCTCAATACGATTTCGGTCAAGGATATCATCACCATTTCGGTCTTCTACTGCGGCTATAGGTGAGTCTGTTATATCTACATTATATAAATCCGCCACACTTTGCAATACAATAGTGTCGCAATCTATATATAATATTTTTTTTATATTTTTTGACAGTATATCTGCAAAAAGATACCTGAAATATATTGCCTTAGGGAACAGTTTCGAAATGGGGAAACCATCAAAGATTGTATCCTCTATCAAATGAATATCGATATGTTGATTATATCGCTTTGAAGTTTCATTCAACTTAGCTATATTCACTTGAGATAACCCCTTTGTTAAAACATGAACAAATACATCATTTGCTTTATTTGTTTCAAAAATTGAGGTAATGCAAACACCTAATGGCAAAGCAAATTTATCGTCAGCGCATAATCCTATGTGTATCATAAATAAATGAATTAACAGCCTATTCGTGCAATAATTTGTGTTTCGTAGATTGTATTCACGATGTTTCCCGGTTGTTTTCCGCCTTCAACTTCATTAGTGTATTTGTTAGGTACCGGTACTTTTTGTTTTACACCCATTCTCATCCACTCGTATTCAATATCTACGTGTCCTAAGTCGATAGCCTGAAGCCCATATAAGCTCAAATCATAGGCCATTACTGTAGCTGTCATTCCTAAAGCCAATAAGAATAAAGTATCTTTAGGTTGTTCTTTCGCTTTGTTTATTATTTCGTTGTACTTATCATATGCACCCTCTGCTGGGCATAAAATTCTTTTAACAGATTTTACATTTTCGAATAAATCGTTGCCTATCCCCAATCTAGATTTTTCGCCTTCTATAAAACAAATATTTCTACCCTCCCAGATTTTAGACATTTGTTGAATAACCTTACGTGATCTCTTTTTGTCTTTTCTTGTAATATAAAAACGTGTAAGTTCAGAATTTAAATACAGTCTATCTATATTGATACTAGACAAAAGCAAACTATGATGGCTATTAATGAAATACATCAAATATCTTCTCGCATCAAAAACCAACCCTCTTAAACCATTATAATAAGAATATGAAATCCCCACAGCATGTTTAGTATTATCAAAATTTGTTTGTTGCAATATCTCTGCAAGGCGTTTCCCTAACTCCTTGTCATATTGTTGAAAATATGATTCGTTCATATACCGCTTACCAGTAATATACTGCCAAGCCATAGAGAACTCGCCATCGCCATAACGACTCAGACTACATCTGTTCCTAATAATATAATCGATGGAATCTTCAGTATTCAAAACACGAACATTTGCAAGTTTTCGCCTGATGACAATTCTACAAGTATATTGTGTCAGTTGTTTCAAGTAGTCGATTATAACGAAAAACTTGATAACAGCTTTTTTTATAATAAATAAAAGTTGCATTTTTTATAAAAAAATTAATTATCAAATCAACCCAATATTGCGTCAATAATGTTTTGTGATGAAGAGCGATTGTTAGGTGGAGTTAGGTACTTTTTCTTGTATTCAACTCGTTTTGTTTTCAAATCATCATATTCATCCATAACAATATTTAAAAGAAACGTCTCAACTTCTTCAATAGTTGCACCTTTATAGTGTAACTTAAATGCTTCTTTTGTTTGTGTGTTGCATATATTCATATTATCATGACCATTACTCAAAAACAGGAGAGGTTTTTCTGTATACATATACTCAACCATAAAGGACATACAATCATGAATCAAAGCATCACTACCCATAAAAAGATCAACATATTGCCCCTCTTCTAACTGGGTATTATCCAACTCTGCCCACTTAGCATAGTATGCATCTGTTCGCTCTTGCCCCCAAACTTGTATTAGCTTACGCTTAAGTACTGGGTGAGGCTTGAATGCCCATTGAATAGAATCTTTATATTTCTCAACCAACTGCAACATTTCATCAGCAATGTCTAAGAATGTAGATTGCTCGTATGCATTTCGCAAATTTTCACCTTTAATTGTATGAGACGGAGCCCAAATAATACATTTTTTATTAGTCCTCTGAATTTTCCATACATCTTGATGATTCTGGAATGCTTTTATAAAAGAGTCTTGAATAGGAAGTCCTGTCACATAATGATTCACCGCATTATTGGTCATTATCGGACGAAAATCCTCCAACGTATAATTATTTTCTACAAAGCCCATCCACACAAGATTGTTCTCTAAATGATTAATAGTTTCTGGAATGTTGGTATTACGAAAACAATATGGTACATAGCAAGCTAATGAAGTTCTTTTCGTGTTGTATAAGAATGCATATTGTTTATCAAATAATCCATCATACAATTCGCCATAAAACACAATATCAGGCCGTACTAAATCATCAATATCAACATGGGGGCTACCAACAATATACTTATAATTCTTTGCTTTGAGAGTTTCCATACATTTATCAAACTGCCTTGTGCTTTCAACATAATCTCCATGGTAACACATTACAGGAACTAACACTGGTTCAAAGCGGGGATGTTCCAGCATTTGAAGATATAATTCCTCAGATTTCCATTTTGAGATATCATAAACCACAAAAGCAACTTTTATAATATTCTTCTTTCTAATCTCTGCAGCTTTTTTCAAAATGACTTTTGAAGGTGCACGCTTAACATCATACAGCCTGCATTTATGCAAATCATAATGTTCTTGAAGATTCAGTACAATCTCAAATATGTGTTTTATAAAATTCATATTCTTTGTTTACGCAATTTATATTTGCTTATAACAGGCTTAACAAATTCCATATATGCCTCATCATGCTTGACATGCAATATTAATATATATATAAAAGGGGCAGACATACCACCTAATATTAACATTATCCAGTTTGATATAGGTAGAAAGGTCAAAATATAAGAGGGTGCACAAGCAATGATACTTAACAATGCGTAAGGCATAAAATCTCTCACTTGAGCAAAATAGCCCATCCCGAATAATTTACCTGTATAATAAGTATTAAAAGCCAACGAAATTTGTGCAATAATCACTCTTGATGCACAAATTCCTATCACACCCCAATAGGCTGATATGACAATTATTGCGACTGATATAGTTCGCTTATATATTTCTAATTTTAGCACATAATCACTACGACCTGTAACCTTTAACAGATTCAAATTAAGTTTTTGCACATGATCAAACATTTCAGCAAAAATGAAGATTTGCAAATAAACAACACAGTCAACCCACTTTTCTGTAAGAAGAATCAAGACTATTGGTTTTGCAAGAGCAGCAAGCAGCAACAAGCAAAACATTATTGCCATAGAGGAGCTTTTAATGTATTTTCGATAGATAAATATTAAATGCCCCGTATCATTCTGCAATTTGGCAAGTATAGGAAATGTAACTTTTTCCAACACTCCCATTATTGTTCCGCTTGGCAATTGTGCTAAACTTGTACCTCTGTTATAGAAACCAAGATCTTTTGCTGTAAAAAATTTCCCAATGATAATAGGAATTAAATTTGAATACATTTGCCATAGTAATCCTCCAGCTAACAATTTACTGCCAAAACCAAAAAGATTATCAAAAGAATTCTTTGAAAAAGCAAACTGTGGATGCCACCTTGCAACACTCCAAATCATAATAACATGAAAAATCCTCGACAAAACACTTTGCCAAACAAGAGCCCAAACACCATACCCAAGATAAGCCAGTGATAAGCCAATAATACCAGATACGAATGTTGAAGCTACATTAACTTTAGCAAGAGCCTTAAAATTAAGATTAATAGTCAGTCGACTAATCTGTACTGATTCTAATGCGCCAATCACCAATATTACACAATATATTTTTACAATACGGTTTAATATTGGCATATTGAAAAATTCTGCAATGAAAGGTGAACATATAAAAAGTATAATATAGCACAATATGGATATGCCTATATTAAAATAGAACACAGTGTTACAATCTATATCTTTTAGATCAGGTTTACGTATCAAGGCTTGGCCAAAACCACTGTCTATGAATGTTTGTGACACAGCCATAAAAACAGCCAATACACCTATTGTACCATAATCAGATGGTGATAATATGCGAGCAAGTATAACTCCAAGGACAAAAGTGATGGCTTGTGTACTAAATTGTTCCAGCGCTGTCCACTTAACTCCTGATAATGTCTGCTTTTTTACACTTTCTACCATAAAGCGTAATTACTTCTTTAACGAGATATTAAAGTACTTATACAAAAAAGCTATACCTATAGTCACTACAAAGCAAACAATAACATATAAATAGCGGTAATTTGCTATAAAAGTTCCACCCGCTATAGTGGAGAATAAAATCATAGGTATGCGCTGGTATATATAGAGAGGAAATAGATGACAACCGCTCCATGCAAGAACTTTGCTTTTCAGCTTAAATTTGTAGGTAAATAAAACGACTAAAACACACATAAAGACAGCTGTAAGGTTCGATGCAACACTATAGTAATCCGGTGCGAAGTAGCAAATTAAGAAACCTATTGCTGACACAATAAATATTTTCCAATATTGTGTCATTAAAAGTTTATCTACTTTTTCTTTATTCCATGCAAATATAACACCAGCAGCATAGGCATATGCAGTATTATACCACCAGCTGCCTTCGCTAAACCAATACATAACGATTGTGTATAATAGTACAAGAATAACGATGCTATAAATCATTTTGTTTGTTATGCCACAGATTTTATATGCTATCCATGATACTGCATAGCATATTATTATGCAAAATATATACCAGTTACTATTGCCAATAGACTCCCACCCCGTAAATGACAAAAGCACTGTTTTAACGTCGTATTCCCTTCCTAATATGTAATTCAAAACAACAAAAAACAATACAGCTACATCAAAGTTTACTAATGTTGTTAGGCATCGATTCTTTAGGATGCCAGAGCCATACGAATGCCCCTTGTTTTTCAAAGCTAACGTAATGCCATAGCCCGAATAAAACAGGAATGGTGCTACAAGAAGCTGTCGCACATAATGGTTTGCCACAAAAAGTAAATTATCTGCAAAATTTAACCCCGGTAGCCTACCTACGTAAACACTAATATGACATATAAAAACAACCCATATACAAAGGCCTTTGATTATATTTGTTGTTTCTTTTGAAATATAATCATCATTGTAGATTACTTGGGCAGAGACAGGTCGTACTGCAAGCAAGAAAACAATAATTAATAAAATATATAGCGTTATCATCTATTATGCGTTTTTGTTTTTTCTAAAATTTTGATTTTCAGTTCAGACGAAGACACGCCTTCCGTTCTTCCAATAACAAGATGCTCTTTGGCATTATCTTCGCACCATTTTATTGCACGCTGAAAACCTGCATGAATCTGGTCGGGACCAGTAACAAAAACATCGAAGTCTATATTCTTAATCGACTCATCAACATCTTTATATACGACCACCTCATCAACATAACGAATGGAGCGCACCATCAAGCAGCGATCTTCTGTGGAATTGAGGAGCTTTGCATCTTTATATTTATTCACCCAGTCGCCATCTTGCACCGCTACGATAAGATAGTCACCCAAGCCTTTGGCTCTGCGGAATAGCTCTGCATGCCCCTTGTGAATGAGGTCATAAACTCCAACTGTTAGTATTTTCTTATGTTTACGATGTTGTATGTAGGTCAGTTCCACATTGTCAGGTAGAGGTTTATGATTTTGGTCACATAGTTGCTTAAAACGTTTGAAGTCTTTTTTGCGATGAGCTATCATCCATTTATAATAGATGCTAGTAGGTATAATGTCCTGCAATAGCTGAGATAAATGAGCAGCTACACGAACAAACTGGTTATTCTTATACTGTATAGGTACTACCCAGTCACCATATTGAAAAGTGAGATATTCGTCCAAATCAGAAGGTACGTTGAGTTGCATGCCTCTAAAATCCCACTTAGTAGTATTTTGAAGATATTTCTCAAAAATAAAGTCAGCCCCCCCCGTGTGTCGAACGTTTGAAGAAATTTTGCGAAGAATAAAAATGCGAATATACTGGCCCTCTTTGCGTAGATAATACATTCCTCTGCGCTCATATCTGCAGAGTTCAAAGCCATCAGCCACAATGTTCCACATCTCATCCTTCAAGCACTCCTCGTCCTCCTTCAGCACATATATGCAGATATTATTTGCCCAAGGCAGATAGCCATCGTTGCGCACAATGCCAATCAATGTACTAAAGGCTGGTCCCCAGTTAATTCCAATCTTATTCAGATGAACATATAATAAACGTAAACAACAGGTCATTTTTTCATTATCAATGCTTGCAGCGCTTATATTGAAGCGGCATTGCTTATAGGGCAACATACCCATTGTCGTCTTTAGAAAATTCATCTCTATCTATTGTTTTTTAACAATATCAAAATTGACGGTCTGATACTCTTCGCCACCCATCATATACTTGTATTGTTCAGTACCTCTGCTTAAATCCAAATTGCGAACTTTTGTTTTTTCAATCAGATACTTTATGCATTCATTTACCAATTGATTTCCTGGTGAATAATGATAAAAGTCCGTATTAATTGCCAATCGAGGTACTATAATCGTTGTTTTCTCGTAATTGATTAACCCCATCAAAACTGCAGCTATTTCATTACCATACTTCAATATAGCACAGAAAAGGTTATCATTATATCTTAAGCTAATAGAGTCATGCTTGAGATATTTATTTTTCATGTCCATCCATACACCTGACGCACCGTAAGCATCTTTCTGTCTCTTACAATATATATTGCTTACACCATTCCAAATAGCAGAAGTCATAGATAAATTATCAATGACTTCAAACGAATATTCTATGTTATCCGATTTTAATCTGTTATATGAGGTTCTTAAATTCTGTCTTACATGCTTCGTAAGCGCTTTATAATACTCGTCATAGTCATCCCCAAATTTTACATTTATAAGTATATCCCTTTGTGTCCCACCAATCTCATTTGCTCTGTTATATACTTCAAAGAAACGCGAGGTGCATAACAATCTGCCTACATGGATATACTTGCAATGATTTCGCAATAAACTAATACATTCTAAAATTTGGCTATCGTTAAGAGAATTCGAGTAAATAAAATCTGTTAAGCCACAACCTTGTATATCACCCAACATAAAATAATTGTTCCTCAACGTTTTAAGAAAAGGGGCAATCATAATTATTTTATTGCTGTCTGAAATAGAAACAAAGACTGGTACCAATCGTGTTTTGAATACATTTAGCCAGCGATCCCAGAATAAATTTTTGTTGTAATTAAAGTATTGAAAGGGAGTTAATGAGACATTTTCTTTGCTCAGCCTTTCCCAATCGTTTCTCAGTTTAAATATATTATAATAAACCTTCAGTTTCATATCTTCTTGGATAAACAATGCATTAAAGTTTTTTTAATTCATTTTTCTAAATTGTCAACTAGCAGTTTTTTGTTTATTTCTTCATGAAACTTGAGCGAAATATCTTTCGACTATTCCGCTGCTTGCCAAACATGCTTATTTCCTATAAAGGTTATGTCAATGTCTTCTAACAATTTACACATTTATATTTGCTTTTAATGCTAGAAACGACTCAGAAGCGAATATTGAACAGCCTTTATTTCCATTCATTATCTCACAGACTACATGTACAAAATAGTCCCTAACTTCAAGCTCATACATCTTTGCTGTTTCTATTACGATAAAATATGTAGCGGCTACGGATAATATAACGACCATCCATACAGCTATTTTACAACTTATCCAAACCATTAAACACATAACAAAAAGCATTATTCATCAAGTCACTAAAATGCAGATGTTTTCATTCTTTATCATCTTTCCGGCTCTAGCATGGAGAGGAGCAAGTATTTCTGCCACATCAAGCTTGTTGACCACCCCAAAATACTTTTTTAAAAATCTGCTAAGTTTATTTCTTCTCTTTATGTTCTCCATAGCCATAACCATAGCCATAACGTTTCCCAAAGCCATAATACTTGCCATATTTTCCATAACCATAGTAATAGCCATACTTCTTCTTTTGAAGGTCAAGTCCATTGATGGCAATACAGAGATTAGGCAGTTTGTTATTCTCGGTAAGTTCGTTGATCAAAGTAAACTCTGCTTTACGAGTGTAATCAGCACGGCATACATAAACGGATAAGTCCGCTACACGTCCTATGAGCAAAGTATCTGTCACCATACCTACAGGAGCAGTATCCAATATCACATAATCAAAATTCTCCTTCAAGATTTCAACAGCCTTTTCCAACCCGTCACGAGCCAACAACTCTGTTGGATTAGGTGGAACAGTTCCACCGGGAAGAATATATAAGTTCTTGTTTATATCAGAAGGCTGTACCAAATCCATCAGATTTATAGCAGGATTAGTCAGAAACTGGGTAATACCATGCTCTTTCTTAGGTATGTTGAAGACCTTGTTCAAGCCCGGTTTGCGGATATCAAGCCCTACTATCACAACCTTCTTCCCTAATAAGGAAAGACTGATAGCCAAATTGGCGGATATAAAGGACTTGCCTTCACCACTAATGGTAGAAGTCACCAGAATTACATTTCTACCATTTTCAAGCATAAACTGAAGATTGGTACGGACATTACGGAAAGTCTCGCTCATAAGATTATTCTGGTTCTCAAATACAGCAATAGAACCTGTCTTTTCATCTGCCAATGGAATATCACCGATAACAGGGAGTGAAGTCAACTTCTCAACATCTGCACGACCCTCTATCTTGAACTTGGTCAGACCAATCAGATAAATGATACCTACCGGAATACCTATTCCGAACATCAAAGCCGCCAAATAAATCGTCATCCACTTTGGGGAAATCGGAGCACCGTCCGCCTGTGCCTCGTCAATAATCTTGGCATTATTGGCTATAGCGGCCAGGACAATGGCATTCTCCTCACGCTTCTGAAGTAACATCAAATACAGGCCGGACTTGATTTCCTGTTGGCGAGCAATACTCACAAATTGTCTTTCCTGAGTGGGAGCGTCACTGATACGACGGGAATAACGGCCTGCTTCACGGGCCAAATCAACCCTAGTGATCTCAAGACCTTTCAGCGTCGCATCCAAGGTGGTTTGTATATTACCGCGCATCGCACTGATGCTGGCATTAAGATTTACAATAGCCGGGTTGCTTTCCGTTGATGTACGTAATAGACGGTTACGCTCGGACACCATTTCATTATACCGATCAATTGCACCCGCTACACCAGCATCCTGTAAACCGACATTCGAAGGCAACACCTCATATTCAGTACCCTGCAGATATCTTTGCAAATCTATGACAAGATTAATCTGTGTCTGGTTCTCCACACGCTTCTTCTCGTATTCGGCATTACCAGCCAAAGCTATCTGGGCTTCACTGCTCAAATCCGTGATACCCGCGCTACGCTTGAAATTTTCCAAATCGCGTTCCGTACTGCCCAATTCTTTTGAGATGATACCTATACGCTCGTCAATAAACTCAGCTGTTTTCTGAGCAACCTCATTCTTGTCATTATTGGCATTGATATTATACATCTCAAGCAGCTTGTCTATATAGTCTTTGCCACGTTGGGTATTGGAATTTTTAAGTGAAACGGTCACTACGGAAGTCGCCTTCGAAGTAGGAGTTATCAACAGAGAACCGGCGTATCCTTTCGCAACAGAAAAAGGTCTGTTAATATAAGCCGTGATATGACGTTCTTTCGTAACACTCTCCGAACGGATAGGTGACAAGGTATCGTTGTTCGCAAAAAAAGCAATTGTACCTTCATCGGTCGGGAGTACGGCAGGCAATTTCTCAAAACGTTTCCGATACTCCTTTTCTCCCACCTTAATCTGTACATCCATCACACCAGAAGGTTGCATGGACATATCCACCTCCATTGTCTGCGGAAGTTTATCCGCTTCCTGTGGAGTCAGGCTTACCAGAACTGGGGAAGTACGATACAGTTCCTTTTTAGGGAACCTGTCTCCGTCCATATAAGTTACAAATAATCCCAAAGAACTAACCACCTCCCTTGCCAATGTTCTGGAACTCAAAACCTCAATTTCATTCTCTATATTACTTGATGAAGAGACAAAGCCGTTCAGACCCATCTTTTCCAATTCTGAAGACATATTCGCACCACCTTTCTTCTCATCCTTGATCAGAACAGTGGCAGAAATATTATAAATTGGTGTTGTCAGACGTAAATATCCCCATGCGAAGGTAATACAGACTATTACCGAAACTACGAACCATGGCCAATGAATCAGATAACGGAAAAGGATTTCCTGAATATTGATCTGTTCCTGGGATTGTGCCCCCGTTCTTTCTTTTCTTTCCTCAACCATACGATGTTACTATCTGAAAATATTTACTAATAAACTTGCCAATGACACTAAAATAGAGGTGGCCGAAAACCAAAGGCTTGTACTGTTACTGATATCCGAATTACGGGCTTTCGCCTTGTTAGGGGTTACATATATTATATCATTTTGCTGCAACCAATAATAAGGGGAAATGAGAGTTTCAACCTTATTTAAATCCAGTGTTATTATTTGCTGCTTACCGCCAGCACTTTCACGGATTAGTTTTACATTGTCACGAATTCCATAAATAGTCATGTCACCTGCCATAGCCAAGGCTTCCAACAGATTTACTTTCTCATTACTGATAGTAAATGTGCCGGGACTGGCAACTTCACCCAATACGGATATTTTATAGTTGACCATACGGACAGTGACAATAGGAGTTTCTTTGATATAAGGTCTCAGTTTTTCCACTATCATTTGCTCTATCTCCTTTTTGGTCAGTCCTCCCACTTTCAATGTGCCCAATACAGGGAAATTGATACTACCTTCATTATCCACCAGATAAGTCTGTTGGGATGACTGGGAAGTACCCTGTGAGTTTCTGGCAGTCAAACCTACGGAACCGATCGCTCCGAGATTGAAAGGTACTGCCAGTTCAGGGTTCGTACATGATACCATGATAGTAAGCTGATCCTTAGGCATTATTCTGGCATCATACATAGTTTCGTGTAGGACAGATTGTCCCACCACTTCAGCATCTTGCAAATAGGGGACTTTCTTATAAGACTGGCAGGAAGCAAGCAGAAAGAGCACAAACAGACAGGAAAGTAATTCCCTAGTCTTTTTATGCATACTTACAGCAATGCAAAATGAATTGTTCATAATATATTCTAGTTTATTATTCTTTATCCAACACCTCGAACTTCGGAGAATTCTTTGACTTGAACTCTGGTACAACTTTCTTCATCAGTCTGACCGTATCCATGATCTTAACCGCACGGGATAGTTCTTCAAACTCTTCATAAGTATCAAGGATATCAGCATATTCATAACGACGTACTTTAGCTATCATAATTTTCTTGTTCTCGGTCGGAATCGTATTTTCCTTGTCACTCAAAACTTCTTCATAAAGTTTCTCACCAGGACGTAAACCGGTGAATTCAATCTTGATATCCTCTCCCGGACGATAACCAGCCAGTTCAATCATACGGGTAGCCAAGTCGACAATCTTCACAGCCTTACCCATTTCAAAGACAAAAATCTCATTGCCCTCTCCCATTGTGGCAGCTTCCATTACCAAACGGCAAGCCTCAGGAATGGTCATAAAGAAGCGGATGATATCAGGATGAGTTACAGTAACAGGCCCTCCATTCTCTATCTGTTCCTTAAAACGGGGGATAACCGAACCGTTACTGCCCAATACATTACCGAAACGGGTAGTGATAAACTTTGTATGACCTTTCACTTTTCCCTCACGGATGGCACATCCCAGACTCTGTACATATATCTCTGCCAGACGTTTGGAGCAACCCATCACATTGGTAGGATTAACTGCCTTATCGGTAGAGACCATGATCATTTTTTCAGCACCATATTCCACTGCCATATCAGCAACCTGACGGGAACCCGTGACATTGACCAGTACGGCTTCGCAAGGATTCTCTTCCATCAATGGGACATGTTTGTAAGCAGCGGCATGAAAAACGATTTGAGGATGGTAATTTTCAAATACCATACGTACGCGTTCTTTCACACGCACATCACCAATCACAGGAATAAAATCTATAGTAGGATAATTTTTTTCAAATTCAAGACGGACATTATGCAAAGGAGTCTCAGCAGAGTCAAACATGATGAGTTTCTGAATACCCATCTGTACCAACTGGCGGCAAAGTTCACTACCGATACTACCCGCCGCACCTGTCACCAGTACAATTTTCCCTCTGAACTCTTCGGCAACCTGACGAAGATTAATATTGATTTCAGCACGTCCCAGCAAATCTTCAATCTTAATAGGACGTATCCACTGGTGAAAGTTACCGTCAGAGTCAGCCTCACTGATAGTAGGCGCTATCAGAGTTTTAAGAGAATTGCTTTTACAATATTCCAGAAGACGGTTCTCCTCCAGGCGGGTATCTTCATAACGGGCAAACAAAATGCCACGAATTCCCCGTTTCCGCATTATATACTCAACATCTGATTCATTTTCAAAGTAATAAATGGGAAGATCCGTCAAGCGACGCCTGCTATTACCTTTACCAAAAGTATAAAAACCTACAACTTTATAATGTGCACTGTCGCGGAGACGAAATTTCAAGGCTACACTCTTTTCATCAATACCATAAATAAGAATGCGCGTATTCTTTTTATTCACCCAATCCAACAACAGGTCATAGACAATTATCAGTGATACACGGAAGACTGTCAGTGTCACCAAAGTTAATAAACCATCAAATAAAAGATAGGATATTCTATAATTGTCCGGCAATTCTGTCTCATAAATAACACAATAAGAAATAACCGCCAGACAGGTAATCTTGAACAAGACGGCACACATGACACGCCAAAGTTCACGTGCCTGGGAGAAACGAATCGTATTACGATATGTGTGAAATATCAGAGCTCCGGCAATACTTGACACAAAAGAAACGCAAACAAGTTTGCAAAGCATCCAGTCGGTCATTGGGACATGTGCCATATAATGAATGACGGCATAGGCTGCCAATGAACATAATACGGATATTGCCGTGTCAATACCTAAAATTACCCAATAGCTGAAATAGTTTTTACGGGCATATTGTACTATGCCCTTCAATGTCTTTTCCATTGTAGTATGAACGAATAAAATTGCGTATCAGAGATACAACCAGAAATTAAAATCAAGGCCTCACCGGCTCTACATAACCTACCGGCATGTCAGCACAGGCACATCCAAGCATATTAAGCCGGACAGCAATCTTGCTTCTACCGTCTACCGTAACAAGTTCACCCACAAGTCCCATTAAAGGGCCTTTGATAACGCGAACCTTCTCACCACGTGCCAAAGGAGCACTGTTCATACAAATTGCTTCTTCTGAATAATCAAGCATAAAACGGAAACGAGCCATCTGATCATCAGGAATCACAGTCGGACTGCTCTCACCACGCATTACCATGTACCGACTTACTGTAGAAAAGGAAAGAACCTCTTTGCGTTCTTTTGCATCGGCATGCACAAACACCATCATTGGAAGCAAGACTGATTCGACCATCTTACGGCGGTCACTCCACTGGTGAACCTCCTGTTGAACCGGAACAAAATTCTCAATCCCCATCTTAGACAAACGTTCCGAGACTTTCTTTTCGTGATGCATGCGAACCAAAGCTACATACCAGCGTTTAGAGTGTGCTACGCCTTCCCCTGTCCCATTACTAGGCCCAGCAATTACTGATTTTCTCTTTGTTAAAATCATGTTTTTTTACCCCATATTTGTCCGTTACTTCTTAGGTAACGGACTGAGCACACACAACAATGAAAAGGGAAATTATACACATAGACAGGGCACAAAAAAGGAAATTGCCTAATAATCAACGAGAAAGTTCTTGATTTTAGGCAATAAAAAGTTAGAGCATGAAAAATTTATTATTTCATGTTCGGATAGTTTTTTGCGCTTTGTTTCAGATAAAACTAAAAAAAGTGAAGAAATATTTGTGTGCTATCTATGTTTTTGTCTATCTTTGTCCCGAATTTAAATCCGTTACCTAAGAAGTAACGGGCGATTACTCTTACTGATTATTAACACATTACACTAAAATCACCGACCTACACAGTAGTTTCTTACGTAAGATAAATTCCCTTTATTTACTTCCGTACGTTCTTTAAGCCCGAAGCCTTTCAAATAGATTTGTGTGGTTTTTATAGATTTGTGCCCCAATGATTCACTAATCATTTCAATTGAAACTCCCCGGTATTTGGCAGTAGTAGCCCAGGAATGACGGAACGTGTAGGAAGAAACCGGAGATTTCAGACGCAATGCCCTTGCCAAATCTTTCAAGCTATTATTAAACCGACGGAGAGCGGACTGGTATTCCCGGTAAGCACGCTCATCTTTCCGTCTCTTATCACCACGGAGAATATCAAACAGATAATCCGGACAATCGGGCAGAGAGTCCTGCTTGTTCCGTAGTTGCTCAATCATTTCCCTTGCACTGTCCAACACTTCCACACTCATGGGAGTCTTGGTCTTGACACGGTTATAACGCAGCACATTGCTTTCCAAAGCCGATTTCTCCAGATGAGCCAAATCAGCGAACGACATTCCGCAAAACTGAAACATCAGGGTGGCAATGGCTTGCGTACGACGTAAACGCTCCGATTTCGGGTCTTCATACAAGAGCTTGTGAAGTTCGGCAGCAGGCAAGGCTTTTTTCTGACGGACGTCCACGCCCGTATAAACATCACCGAACAGTCGGGGCACATAAGGGGCATTCCCCGCTTCCACTCCCCGATTGTAAATGCTACGGAGCATACGCATATACGTAGAAATCGTATTGGGCTTCAAGCCACACTCGTAAAGATACTGCCCATAGCATCGTAAACGGCCACGGGTGATCTGCCTGAACGACATATTGGATATGCCGCAGAACTTGCTGAAAGAAAAAAGGGCATTCTTGTAAACATGCGCCGTGGAATGGCGCCCCTCCTCTCGCAAACGACCGATGTAGAGCTCTCCACACCGGCTAAATCCATTTTTACTCATCATTTACATCACTAGTTATTTTATACATATACCATATTGGCAGGCGGCAAAAGAACGAATCTTTTTGCATAACTGGAACGTATATGCCAAACGGCATATGATTATTGACATTTTTTAATATTACCAGATTCACATAAATAAAAATCCGGATGCCCACTGAAGAACATCCGGATATTACCCTCTCTTTACCTTTTTAACTAATTTACCTTTCCGAATAATTTGCCAGATTGTAACATACCGGCTTCGTGCTATTACCTACACGGTAAATACCGAATTTGAAATAGTAGCCGTCTTTGTCGTTACGTCCAATCAGGATTTTCTCATTGTCCACGATATGTTTACTAACCTTTTTTCCTTTGTCCTGATAGTCCATCTGCACATCGAGCATACCCGGCTTCACGATTGTTTCGGCTTCTTTTCCATAGACCGTCCAGTCGATATGGATACGGAATGTAATCCAGCAATCTTTCGGGAAGTCAGCGAAAGGCATTTTGTAAGCAATGGTGGATGCCTTATATTCAGATGTCACAGGTTTCATAATTTGCGCTTTCTCTACATTTGCGTTGCAACGGTCATCTTTGTCTGTCAGCCATTTACGGTCGGAGTTGGCTTTGATATAGAACCAGCCGCCGGAGAATCCGAATGCCAGTGGCGGGTATCCGCCCTGTTCAACCAACCATCCGTTGGCTTTACCGGCTACGTACACAGGATTGCCCTGTTTGTCTTTCACCGGATTACCTTGCTTGTCCAGTTTGACTTTTTTCTCGTGTCCTGCGTTTTTCTTGAAAATAGTAGTCTTTTCCAGTTCCATGAATTCGTCAACAGTCAGTGTCTTCACTTCCCCCTGCGGTGTCTGTACTAAAGTGCGGTCAGGCATTCCATGCCATTGGGCGAAAATTGTCGAAACATCACTGCCCAATGTAGAAGGGATATATACCGAAAACTCATAATCTCGGGAAGAACCTTGCGGGCAAGCTCCTTTACCATGATGATATACGGTTTTCATAATCTGTGCCTTCTTGTAGGTATCGGCAGGCTCGCCTTTGAAATCAGCGGAAGTTGCATAGCAATAGGAAAATTCCGCACGTCCTTTTGTTTCTCCTTTGGCGTATCCGGACAACGTGTTATCATCTTCTTTCAGTTCAAAACGATAAGAAGGCTTTCCATTGAACATACGGGTGAAGTCGCGTTGAATGGCATGCGGTTTTTTAGAACCGACTGCAACCCAACAACCGTCTATTATCTGATCGACGCGTGCCGAATCTCCCTGTACGTTTACACGTTCGGTAAGCGGAACCAGTGTTTGTGTATTTTTGGTCTGGGCGGTCATTGCCGTACATCCTGCCGCTACCACACAGATAGCTAAAATGTTTTTCTTCATTCTATTTGGTATTAAGTTTGTTGACGGTGCAAAAATACGAAAGGCAACCTCTTCGGCTGCCTTTCTTTTGTCTCAAATGTTTTCACATTTGTGTAATTCTACCGTTAATAGCCACTCACAGGCTTAATTGGACGGTTCGTCATCATATTCTTCTTCGAGCATATCGACTTTTTGGATGCTCATCTTTCCATCAGCAGTGATGGTGATGGAAAGCGGCATATACAGGTCTGTCTGCGGATAACATACGCTTGCGGCATACACCATTCCCTGCGGAGTGGTCTTATCATATACAATTCCTTCCAGGACGGAATTCGACAGGAACCTGGCATCTACTACGGATGAAAAATCATTCTTGGTGAATGTCTTATCAAATACCTTTTCGTTGCCACGTGTCAGTTGCAACACAATTTTATTGTCGACATAGGTATCTCCCATTTCATTGGTGACATGGGGCAGGCTTTCGTCCGGTGTGCGCGAAACCATGGAATGGTAGTCTTTTCCTTTAAACTTAAAATCCGTTTCGCTTTTGGAAGTCTGCATACGTTGCAGCCCGTGAGCATCCACACTGTCCATCGTCGCCAATATCGATTCATTATTTGAAGTTCCTTTTTTACCGCCACAGGCAGTCATAGCCACTGCCAATGGCAACAAAAGCAAATAAATTAGTTTTCTCATACGTAAGTTTTCTGTTTATAAATAGGTAACAAAGGAACAAAAAGAGCGGGATATTTACAAGTGTAACCGACATTTTTCCTACATTTGCGGAATAAATCCTGCAAACCTGATACCATGTACCGACGAATTAGAGCAATTCTTTTACTCATTTATATTGGCTGTATCCATTGTGGTGCATATGGGCAAAAAGTGAATTATCAGCAATTCGATAATATTTATCTTGGCGCCGAGGCTTCGGTTATCAGTTGTTTTCTGCAAGATAGCGAGGGACTGATATGGATCGGTTCAAACAAAGGGTTATTCAGTTACGACGGTTATTCCACCCAACAGCATTTCACGTACGGCGAACGTAATAACACACGTATTTACTGTGGTATTATCGCAGACAATACGCATCTGTACCTGGGAACGGATAACGGAATACTTGTTTACAACTACCGTACGGACAAATACGAACAGCCGGAGACGGATTTTCCCACCGACGTCCGCACGATGGCGCTTCAGGGGGATACGTTATGGATAGGTTCATTGAACGGGCTCTATACGTATCAACTAAAAGACAGCAAACTGACCCGTTTTGACAGCAAGCATAGCGGTTTGCCCCATAATACAATCTATTCCATCATCCATACGAAAGAGAATCAGATTTATGTGGGTACTTATAATGGTTTATGCCGTTACCTGCCGGAAAGTGGGGAATTTGAGAGTATTTTCCTGCCTGTCAACCGGGGGATAAGTAATCTGTTTGTCAACTCCTTACTGGAAGATACCACCCGGCAGTGCATTTGGATCGGCATGGAAGGTTATCTCTTCCAATACATTCCTGCGACAGGAAAAATGAATGCGATAGAAGTTTTCCATAATAACTCCATCAAATCACTGGCATTGGACGGTGACGGGAATTTATTGGCAGGTACGGATAACGGGCTTTATGTATATCAGAATAATAAAGAGCCTTTACAGCACATCATCCATGATTCACGCAATATCCAGTCATTGACAAACAATATTATCTGGAATATTTTTTCCGATCAGGAACATAATATTTGGCTGGGAACCGACTATGGAATTTCCTTGTCACGCTATAACAGCGCCCTGCAATTCGTTCCTATTTCCCGGATTACGGGGACGGGAGACGGGAATCAATTCTACTCATTGTTCCGGGATTCAAAGGGATTTTACTGGTTTGGCGGTACGAACGGGCTGCTCCGTTTTATTCATCCCACCGGGAGCAGGCATGAAGCCGCCTGGTACAGGATGGGAGATAAAACGTATCCTTTGTCCCATAATCGCGTCCGTCACATTTACGAAGATAAAGAACAGCAATTATGGATAGCTACGGATGGCAGTATCAACCGTTATGACTATGCCACACAGCAGTTTGTACACTATAATATTATTGACAGCACGGGGACTTACAATACAAACTGGGCTTATTATCTCTTCGAAGATGATTCCGGACATCTATGGATTGCCACCTGTTTAGGCGGAATCTTTGTAGTAGACAAGCATAAATTAATGCAATCTAACAGCGAACAATATGTAGCCGGACAGAACTACTCCGTTCACAACGGATTATCGGGTATGTTTATCAATCAGATTATGCCTGATAAAGAAGGGAATGTATGGGTATTGCTATACAACAGTAAAGGATTGGACAAAATCAACCCGCACACACAGCAGGTCACCAAGCTTTTTGCCGACGAGTTGAGTGGTGAAAAGAGTCCGAATTATCTGTTATGTGACGCAGACGGTATGCTGTGGGTAGGATTTCACGGGGGAGTGATGCGCATTAATCCCAAAGATTCCAGTCACCAAAGCATTTCTTTCGGAAGTTTCAATAATAACGAAATTCTGTCCATGACATCGGTGAAAGACCACATTTGGGTTTCCACCACGAACGGGCTTTGGATTATCGACCGGCAAACGATGGATGCACGTCAGCAAAATATGACGGACAAGCGTTTCACCAGTTTGCTGTTTGATTCGAAAGACGGGAATATCTATTTGGGCGGCGCTGACGGTTTTGCCATATCCCGCCCAGAGATACAAGGTTTGAATCATCCTGAGCATCCTATCTTTCTGACGGCTCTGTACATCAACAACCAGTTGATGAATCCGCGTACTACGGATATTCCCAATATCCGCTATACCAATGCCATCGAATTGAAATACGACCAGAATAATCTGGCTTTCGAATTGTCCGATCTCCCCTATTCCCTCGAAGAAAAGAATAAGTTCGTTTACCGCCTGGAAGGTATGGATAAGGA
The DNA here is from genome assembly GCF_900130125.1 of Bacteroides congonensis. Lineage (GTDB taxonomy): Bacteria > Bacteroidota > Bacteroidia > Bacteroidales > Bacteroidaceae > Bacteroides > Bacteroides congonensis. Next base: position 1,197,488 of record NZ_FQXY01000011.1, on the reverse strand, counting down.
ATGGAACTTTCTGAAATCCAATACGAACCGTATTACTTACAGCAACTTGAGTTATGGGGATTATCAGCTATTTATCAGCAAAGTGGAAAAGAACGGAAATCCTTCCGAACATCCTTACATATTGGATATAAAGATTCTGCCACCGTGGTATTATACGCTTTGGGCGAAAATGCTCTATGGTCTTTTACTTCTGAGCCTTATTGCCTGGACTATCAACTTTTTCCGGGTTAAAAACCGGTTGAAGATGGAGCGCTTGGAGAAGGAAAAGATTTTAGAACAATCACGTCAGAAAATGGCATTCTTTACCAATCTGTCCAACGAGTTGAAGACACCTCTCAGCCGGATTATCGCTCCTGTCAGCCAATTATTGCCTGCCACGGAAGCCGCACACGAAAAGCAGACACTGGAAGAGGTACAGCGCAATGCCATGAAGATAAATTCATTGATTCATCAAGTGCTTAACTTCAACCGGATAGAGGATAATGCAGATTCACTGCTTATTCTGTCACGCATCGAGCTGGTATCTTTCAGCCGCAGCCTGTTCTCCGTTTATGAGGAAAATCCCCGTCTCACTTTTCATTTCGAAGCGAACAAAGCCAAGATTTACGCGGATATGGATGCCATCAAATTGGGTGTGATACTGGATAATCTACTCTCAAATGCTGTGAAGTTTACCCCGGATGGCGGAAGTGTGCGGCTTTCCCTTTTCTATTCGCAGGAAACCGGACAACTGGATATCTGCGTATCGGATACCGGAACCGGAATTCCGCAGCAGGATATTCCATATATCTTTCAGCGTTTTTACCAGTCCCCCCGTTCGGGACATAAGGCGGGTACGGGCATCGGGCTTTATCTGGTGAAAACGTATACGGAACTGCATGGCGGACATATCAACGGAGTCACTTCCGAAGAAAATCAAGGGACAAGTGTAGGATTGAGCATTCCTGTCACTGCCATCGAAGAGGAAGAAATGCCGGCTAGCCAGACGAAGAAATCACTGGAAACATTGCCTGTACTCAAACCTATCGAGGCAGAATCACAGGATGAGAAATTCCTGTCGAATATTATCCGTCTGATTGAAGATCATCTCTCCGATGCAGACCTGAACGTTAATGCCTTGTGCGAATTGTCCGGTTTCAGCAACAAACAGATTTACCGGAAGATTAAACAACTGACCGGAATGTCTCCGGTGGAATATATCAAATCCATCCGGATGAAAAAAGCGGCGATGTTGCTGCAACAAAAAAAATTCACCATTGCTGAAGTGATGTATATGGTAGGTTTTTCCAATCACTCTTATTTCTCCAAATGTTTCCAGTCAGAGTTCGGAAAAACACCCCGCCAATATCTAAATGAGGAGTCGTAGGGGCATTCTGACGCGTTTCGTCCTATTTTTATCCTTATATGTCCAATCTGTGCTTTCAGTGGATTTGCCAATAATTTACCTTTGTCGCTATCAATAAACCGATAAATTTGATAGTATGAAAAGACTGTTAATCCTTACCTTCATTAGTTTGTTATTCTCCTTTGGCAGTACGCAGGCGAAATCAACTTCCACACCTATTATATATATAGACGGAAACGGAGTGATGCGTTGGAGCGATACCCGCGAGGAAGCTTCTTTCTTCGGAGTGAACTATACGTTGCCTTTTGCCCATGCCTATCGTGCACTCGGTTATCTGGGACTTGACCGCAAAGCTGCCATATATAATGATGTATATCATATCGCCCGTTTGGGACTGAATGCTTACCGTATTCATCTATGGGACGTGGAACTGACAGATGGACAAGGAAATCTCCTTGAAAACGAGCATCTTGACTTGATGGACTATCTGATTGCCAAACTCAAGGAGCGAAATATCCATATTGTTGTTACCGCACAGACTAACTTTGGTAATGGTTACCCGGAACGGAATATACCCACCGGTGGCTTCTCTTACAAATATGATAAATGTGATATACACTCCAACCCGGAAGCTATCGCCGCACAGGAAACGTATCTCCGTGACCTGGTGAAACATACCAATCCTTATACGGGACTGGCTTATAAGGACGACCCTTCTATCGTAGGTTTTGAGATTAATAACGAACCCTGCCATTCAGGCACGAAAGAGGATGTAAAGGCATACATCAACCGGATGCTGAAAGCAATCGATAAGACAGGAAACCGCAAGCCTGTGTTCTATAATGTAAGTCACAACGGATATGTGGTGGATGCTTACTATGAGACTGACATTCAGGGAACTACCTATCAGTGGTATCCCATCGGACTGGTATCCGGACAGACGCAACAAGGGAATTTTCTCCCTTACGTAGACCGTTATGACATTCCTTTCGCTGATAAGGTGAAAGGATTCAATAAGAAAGCACGGATGATTTATGAATTTGACCCGGTGGATATTATGTATTCCTATATGTATCCGGCTATGGTACGCACTTTCCGCACAGCCGGTTTCCAATGGATAACACAGTTTGCCTATGATCCGATGGATATTGCCTATGCCAATACAGAATATCAGACTCACTTTCTGAATCTTGCCTATACTCCCAACAAAGCTATCAGCATGAAGATTGCTGCCGAAGCTGCACGAAGTCTGAAAAGAGGAGAATCTTATGGCAGTTATCCGCAGGATACTTTGTTTGGTGACGGCTTTCGCGTCAGTTATACGGAAGATCTGAGTGAGTTGGACAATGGGAAGAAATTTTATTACTCCAATCAGACAAATACACTGCCCAGGGATGCATCAAAGTTGGTTTCGATCGCCGGATGCGGCAGTTCGCCGGTAGTAGGCTATGAGGGCACGGGAGCTTATTTCATTGATTGTCTCGAGACGGGAGTATGGCGACTTGAAGTAATGCCGGACGCGATAGTAGTCAATGACCCTTTTGCCAAACCGTCACTCGAAAAAGAAGTAGTCAGCATCATCTACGGTGCGTGGGATATGGCTTTACAAATTCCTGATTTGGGCAGGACGTTTACTCTTATTGCTCTCAATAAAGAGAATGACCGAGAAGAAGAAGAAAAGATAACGGATGGGGTGATTCGCAGCCTTCGTCCGGGTGTTTATCTGTTGAAACGTAATGGTTGCACCCCGAAGCAGAGTTGGAAAGCTGATTCCCAATGGAATTCGATTCGTATCGGAGAGTTTGTTGCTCCCTCTCCCCGCACGATGGATTATAAAGTCACTCATACTCCGGCAACAACTGTTGAAGCAGGCAAAGCGTTGACTATTAACGCGCAAGTAGCAGGAAACATTCTTCCGGATTCCGTCATTATCTACACGGACAAAGTTTCTTTCTGGAACGAGCATAATCCGTACATAAAGATGAAACGTACAAATGGCTATACATATCAGGCTATCCTGCCTGCCGCAGAAATAAAGGAAGGTTGTTTCAGGTATAACATCATCGTCTGCCGGGGCGACAGCACCCGTACTTATCCCGCAGGAAACTCCGTCACCGGAAATCCTTCGGGAATCAAAGGAACTCCATTGGACTGGAACTACACTTCCGATTCATACTGGACTACCCGTGTTGTCACATCCGGTAGTGCGATACAACTGCTGAAAGTAACAGATACGGATAGCCGGATGGAAGCATATACACTTCCCGAATGGAATGACCTGCAACGTACTTTACTTGATTCTTCTCCAGTTGAGAAGCCGTTGCTCCGATTCCGGTTCACACCGGAAGGAGAGAATCCGCAACACTTTCTCCGCGCATTCGTGAAAGATGAAATCGAAGGAAGAAAAGATAAGGTGAAAAGCTGTACTACGCTCTGCATCCGCGTAAATCGCGACAAGCCCCTTCCACAAGGATTCAGCGCAGGTTTCGTCACTTCGGACGGATATACTTACAAAAGCTTATGCCCTGTTCCGGCTGTAGATGGTATTATACGGATAGCTCTGAAAGAGTTGCGTCAAACGGACACAGCGTTATTGCCCATAGCTTATCCGACATTCCTGAAACAATATTTCCATCCGGAAACAGAAATTCCCTTCCGACCGGAAAAGATAGAGAAACTGGAACTGTCGATGCCGGGAGCCGGCAAACCAACCATAGAGGTTGAACTCGGCGACGTATGGCTGGAATAAACGTATCCAAGAGTTTTTTATTTAATACAGAGAACAAGAGTTTTCAGTGCAGAGAATAAGGATTTTGAGTGCAGTAAACTATAATCTTTTATGCACTCGGGTAGTCATCCCGTTGCAAGGTGACAATAGTCACCTTATAAAGAGACAAATGTCACTCTATAACATGACATTTATCACTATGCAATGTGACTACCTGTTTCCAAAAGGCGGAAAATTCTTAAAGATACGAAATATATTAGTGAAAAGCAAGAGGAGAGATAAATAAGAATTAATATAATAAATCTATTATCAATAACACAGTAATTATGAACAGGAACATCTTAAATCTACGCCATCTGACTGTACTACTAATGTTGTGTACAGCCTTTCTAGGGGGCACGATTCCTGCCTTTGCCCAACAGGCAGGCAAGAAAATCACCGGACAAGTGATTGATGAAAATAAAGAGCCGATGATCGGAGTAAGTATCCTCATCGTGGGCACTTCTACCGGTACGGTTACCGATTTTGACGGTAATTACACATTGAACGTACCACAAGGCAACAAAGAGTTGCAATTCTCTTATGTAGGATACGAAACAAAAATTGTTCCCCTCCCTGCAAGCGGCTCCGTACTGAACGTACAGATGAAAAGCGATTCTCAGGTATTAAGTGACGTAGTCGTTATCGGATATGGTACGCAACGCAAGAGTGACCTGACCGGTTCGGTAACAAATGTCAGCAGCAAAGACTTCAATATGGGACTGGTCAGTTCTCCCGAGCAACTGATTAACGGTAAAATCTCCGGTGTACAGATTATGTCCAACAGTGGTTCGCCTACGGCGGGAAGCACGATTCGTGTGCGTGGCGGTGCGTCACTGAATGCCAGCAACGACCCGTTGATTGTATTGGACGGCGTTCCTTTGGAACAGGGCGGTATCAGTGGCAACGACGGAAATTTCCTGAGCCTCATCAACCCGAACGACATTGAGAGCATGACTATCCTGAAAGATGCTTCTTCCACCGCCATCTACGGTTCGCGTGCATCCAACGGTGTAATCCTTATCACTACCAAGAAAGGGACTTCGGACAAACTGCAAATCACGTTCAGCACTACCAACTCCATTCAGACACGTACCAAACTGGCGGATATGTTGAGCTACAATCAGTTTGTCAACACTATCCAATCACAGGGAAGTGCAGCACAACAGGCTTTGTTAGGAAATGTCCGCACAGACTGGAATGATGAAATTTATCAGAATGCTTTCGGTACGGACAATAACCTGAGTGTTTCCGGAAAGATTGCCAAAAACTGGCCGTTCCGTGTGTCAGTGGGTTATTATAACCAAAGCGGTCTGTTACGCACCGACAATGCGGAGCGCTATACGGGAAGCATCATGCTGACCCCTTCTTTCTTCAAAGACCACCTGAAGTTGAACATCAATGCCAAAGGTTCTATCAACAACAATACATTCGGCAATACAGACGCTATTTGGGCTGCGGCTACCATGAATCCGACCATTCCCGTTTATTCAGGACTGGATACCTTCGGCGGATATACGGAAGCGACGGACAACACGGGCACTCCTGTCAACGGAGCCGTGATGAACCCCGTAGGACTTATCAAGATGAATGATTCTCAAAGTAACGTAAGGCGTTTTATAGGAAATGTCGATGCGGATTACCGTGTTCATTTCTTCCCCGACCTGAAACTGCACGCTACGCTGGGTTATGATTACGCGCAAGGTAAAGGCAGCGTATATGTTCCGGCAGAAGCGGCACAGAACTATAATACTTCCGGCCTGGATTACAGCTACGGCCCCGAAAAGAAAGAGAACCGCCTGCTCACCTTATACGCCAATTACAACAAGCTCGTCGAATCTATCAAGAGTAGCTTTGACGTGACAGCCGGTTACGATTATCAGTACTGGAAATCGACCACTCCGCTTTATAGCGAAATGAACACGCTGGGAGAAATACAGAAGACATCCAAAGCGAAGGATGAACGCCATGTGCTGCTCTCCTACTACGGTCGTCTGAATTATTCGCTCGATTCACGTTATATGCTGACAACGACTGTCCGCCGGGATGCTACTTCACGTTTCGCAAAAAATGTACGTTGGGGTACTTTCCCTTCGGTAGCTTTGGGTTGGAGAGTAACGGAAGAATCTTTCCTGAAAGAAAATAAAGTATTGAGCAATTTGAAAATCCGTGCAAGTTATGGTGTGACCGGACAGCAGGATGGTATCGGAAACTATAATTACCTGCCTATCTATACCGGCAGCCAGAATGGGGCGGAAGCCAGTATGGGCAACGGATACATTCATACCTATCGTCCGAGTTCTTACGTGCCCGACTTGAAATGGGAAACGACTACTTCCTGGAACGTCGGATTTGATTTCGGGTTCCTGAAAGACCGGATTACAGGTAGCTTCGACTATTACACCCGCCAGACAAAGGACTTGATTGCCACGGTTCCCGCCGCTGCCGGAACGACTTTCGACCGTAATATCACTACGAACGTGGGAAATGTGGACAGTCAGGGAATTGAATTCAGCATAAACGCCACGCCCGTTCAGACAAAAGACTGGAACTGCGATGTCAGTTTCAATATAACATGGCAGAAGATGAAAGTAAAGAACCTGTCGCTCGTTGCCGGAGCTGCCGCAACCAATACTTCGGTCGGCCCATACATCGACAGTTATCAAGTGCAGACGTTGACCGAAGGATACGCTCCTTATATGTTCTACGTGTATCACCAACTCTATGACGAGAAAACCGGAAAGCCCGTAGAAGGCGCTTACGTAGACCTTAATGGAGACAGGGAAATCAATACGGAAGATTTATACCGTTACCACTCTCCCGCCCCCGATTATATCCTCGGTTTCAGCACTTCCCTACGTTGGAAGAAATGGACGTTGAGCACCAGCCTGCGAGCCAATATCGGTAACTATGTCTACAATGCCATGGCTATGAATGCCGGAGCCTGGGAAACAGTGAGCTACAACTCTTATCAGTTGAACAACCTGTCGACCAGTTATCTGGAAACCGGATTCAAATCCCGCCAATACTTGTCCGACTATTATGTAGAGAATGCTTCTTTCCTGAAAATGGATAACTTGTCACTGAACTACAACTTCGGACAGATTTGCAAGGGATGCAGCCTGAATGTCAGCGCAATGGTTCAGAATGTATTCTGCATCACGAAGTACAGCGGCGTAGACCCAGAAGTGCCCGACGGAGTGGATAATTCCTTCTACCCCCGTCCGCGTACATTCTCACTTAACGTAGGTTTCAACTTCTAATTACTTTTAAAAACAAGCGAATCATGAAAAAGATATTATATACAGCCTTCTATTTTTGCAGCGCATTGCTGTTGGGTTCCTGTATAGGCGACTTGGATCAATATCCGCATGAAGACGAAACATCTTCTACGATTTATACAAGCGCTGATAATTATAAAGCCGTTTTAGGGAAAATATACGCTGCCATGGTGACCACAGGTCAGGAAAAAAGCGGTGATCCGGATTTGAACAGTAACAGTGGACAGGATTATATGCGTTGCTTCTTCAATCTACAGGAATGTGGAACGGACGAAGTGGCTTCTACCTGGCTGTCGGGCGATAATGTTACCGGTCTGACTTACTTGAGTTGGGACGCCAACGACCCTTGGGTGTCGGATATGTACTATCGTATTTATTACAACATTGCATTGTGCAACGAATTTCTCCGCAATGCTACGGATGAGAGAATTGCCCGATTCACGGAACAGGAACAGGCTGAAATTCGTCACTACCGTGCCGAAGCCCGTTTTATGCGCGCCCTGTTCTACTATCATGCAATGGATTTGTTCCGCAATATCCCGTTCGTAACGGAGAACGACCCGACCGTCGGCTATCTGCCACCGCGATATACAGCTACACAAGTTTTCAGCTATATTGAATCGGAACTGACCAGTATCACGGGCGATATGCTCGATAAAGCCGACTGTCCTTACGGACGGGCTTCCCAAGGAGCTGCTTACACCTTATTGGCTAAACTGTATCTGAATGCGGAAGTTTACATCAACACACCGAAATATACCGAATGTATCAGCGCTTGTAAAGAAGTCATCAAACAGGGATATTCATTGGAAGGTGATTACAGCAAGCTATTCAACGCTGATAATGACAAACGTACTGCTAACGAAATTATCTTTACCTTGCCGGTAGACGCTACGCATACCGTGTCATGGGGCTCTTCCACGTATATTATCTGTGGTGCGGTAAGTAATACTTCGGACTTGCAGAAACCGGAAGATTACGGAGTGAAAAGCGGTTGGGGCATGTTCCGTGTACGTGGAGAAATCCCTTCCCTGTTCACGGGAGAAGAAGATAAACGGGCAATGTTCTTCACCGATGGGCAAACGCTGAATCTGGATAAGATAGATGACCAGAGCAACGGTTATTTTGTAGAGAAATGGACGAACCTGACTGACGCGGGAGAAACAGCTTCGAACACGGCGGACGGTGGTGTCAATACGGACTACCCTCTTTTCCGCCTGGCAGATGTGTATCTGATGATGGCAGAAGCCGTAGTACGGGGTGGAAGCGGAACAACAGCAACGGAAGTTGTCGATTATATCAACCAAATCCAGGAAAGGGCTTATGGTGACGACAGTAATAATAAGGACGCAAGCCAAATCAACCTGTCATTTATTTTGGACGAACGTGCCCGCGAACTTTACTGGGAAGGGCATCGTCGTACAGACTTAATCCGCTATGGAGTATTCACCACCAATGGCTACCTATGGCAATGGAAAGGCGGCGTAAAAGAGGGAACAGCGGTAAACAGCCGGTACAACATTTACCCGATACCGACTACCGAGTTGACCGCCAACCCGAATCTATACAATGAAAACTATTAATCATGCTTATTCGATACAACAATATGAAAAAAATAAATATCCTGTCGGCTTTACTTTCCGCACTCCTTCTATTAGGAGCGTGTGAGAAAGACGGAGACAAATTCTATCTCTCCAGTCCGGTGGAAAGTGACTTGATTGCTTCTACCAATGCCGTTGTACTGACGGAAGCTACCGCTAAACTCTATGCATTGTCCCTTGCCTGGAGCGACCAGACCTTGCAAATCAGCGACCCGAGGTATCAAGTGACCGGCGGTATTCAAACTACCGTACAAGTATCCCGCTCTGAAGATTTTTCAGGCAGCATTATCGAATCTACGGAAAATGGAGTTTCCAAAAGCTATACAGTCGCCGCCCTGAACATCATTGCCTACAAGCTGGATGCACCGGCTGAAGAAGCCGCTCCTCTCTATTTCCGACTGGCAGGAAGCAATGGTAGCAACATCGCTCCTGTGTATAGCAATACGGTGGCAGTCACGGTGACTCCTTATCATATTGACATGCATTACGCCAGCATTATCAACAAGAGCAGCGGTCAAGATTCCGGTCAGGATTTCTATTCTGCAAATGCCGACGGACAGTATAGCGGATTCTTCGGAGCGGCAGCCTGGGAAGGCATTTACGTGCAGGAAGCTGACGGAACAACCTGGCATACAGCCCAATCCGGCGGAGTAGGAACTCCATTCTTGCTGACAACAGACGCAGCGGAAGGAACATGGGATATGTGGTTCCCCGGTCAGTCGGGATGTTATTTCGTGAATGTAAATACGGCTCAGAAACAATGGAACGCCTTGTTGATGCCCGAACTGAATGTAAGCGGCATAGAAGGTATCAACATGCAATACAGTCGTGCGGACAATCAATGGAAAGGTGTATTTACGGGAACGGAAGGTACGAATATCAACATTCAGCTTCAAGGAACAGGCAAGTTTTACAACAATACCAGTGTCAGCGGTTCCGATAATGCGATTGACGATACGAAAGCCAAAGACACTCCATTTGCTTTCGGTGGAACTGCCGGACAACTGACATTCAGCACTGGAGAAGCTGCAACAGCAGGAAATATAACGATAAGCGTTCCGGCTACAGGAGAATGTACGTTGGTTATCGACCTTAATAATCCGGAGCAATGGACGGTCAGCGTGGAAGCCGGAGCAGCAGAGCCGGAACCGGAAGCGGCACCATACATCTACTTCCCCGGCATCGGGCCTGCCGTCAACGGTGCTTGGGCTTATGACCACAAAATTGTAATCTATAACGAAGACGAACTCAAGTATGCAGGGGTTGTTAATGTAGACTCTGAATGGGGAGATTATGCAATAAGTACTACAGACTACTGGGATGAGAGTCAACTGTACACCTTGGTTAGTGACGATGCGACAAGTACAGCCGAGAACGGAGTGCTTTTCCAAGGAAACGGAAAAAATATCCCAGCTCCGGTAGACGGATTATATCTATTTGAAGTGTCATTAAAAGAACCTATGAGTTACAAGAGTAATGCAGTCAACAATATATATTGTTATCTCGGTATAGACGGTGAAGGTTTGGTCGCTCTACAAGCCGGCGAAACGGCAGGAACATATTCCGGAAGCATTACATTGGGACAGGACAGCCAATGGGGACTCAAATTTGTGATAAATGATTGGACAGGCTCTTACGGTGGCTATGACGGAACGCTGTACTATGGTGCCAATGACGGAATCAAACCGGTAGAGGCAGGCACATACAATGTTACAGTCGACCTGATAAACGGAACTTACACCATTAGCAATCAATAATAAAAATGACAATGAAACGATTTAAACAGATTCTATTTATAGCTTCCGCCTTGCTTGGCGGAAGCCTCTTCACCGCTTGCAGCGATGATAACGACACGCCGACTTTCCCCGAAAAGGAAGAAGTTACTTATGACATGTCAGGTTTCGCCAGGGGAGCCGACGTCAGTTGGTTGACGGAAATGGAAAGCTCCGGATACAAATTCTATACTGCCGGAGAAAAAGAACAAGAATGCATGTCCCTGTTACGTGATTTGGGAATGAATGCCGTCCGCCTGCGTGTATGGGTAAATCCGGAGAATGACACGGATGATGTAAGAGGGTGGTGCAACAAAGGGGACGTATTGCTCAAAGCATGGAGAGCGCATAACCTGGGCTACCGCATCATGATTGATTTCCATTACAGCGACCGTTGGGCTGACCCCGGACAGCAAGCCAAGCCCAAGGCATGGGCAGATTACTCCGTAGAGCAATTGAAACAGGCTATCGCCGACCACACGAAAGATGTGCTCAGCGCATTGAAAGAGAAAGGCATTGACGTAGAATGGGTACAGGTAGGCAATGAAACTCATCAAGGGATGCTATTCCCTACCGGGCAAACCACAAGTGAAGCGGGAAGAGTGAATTTCGCAGCCTTTGTCACAGCAGGTTACGATGCTGTAAAAGAGGTCTACCCGGAAGCCAAAGTTATCGTTCATCTCGACCAGGGAAATGATGCCGGCCTGTACAATAGAATCTTCGGCTACCTGCACGAGAACAATGCCAGATGGGACATTATCGGTATGTCACTTTATCCGGACATATCGGCCGAAGACGGACATACGCCGGATGACTGGGAAGCGATGAACGATGCTTGCATTGCCAATATGAAAGCGTTAATAACCAAATACAATACTCCGGTAATGATGTGCGAAATCGGTATCAGTTGGGATTACGAAGAAGCGGAAGCCTTCTATACAGATTTTGTTACCAAAGCGAAACAAGTAGACCAATGTCTGGGAGTATTTACCTGGGAACCTCAATGTTACGGAAATTGGAAAGGTTATAGTAAAGGGATGTTTGACGACAGCGGTAAGCCCACCAATTCATTTAATGCCTTTAAAAGATAATATTATTGGATCATTTTTTATATCTTTACCCCGAATCCAAAATTATTTATACCTGAAAAGTGAAAATGAACATGAAACACCAAAAACAGTTGATAACTGTACTTTTGATGGGAGCCGCTTGCAGCCTGCAAGCGCAGCGCAGCGAGACGCTGCTCGAGAAGAACTGGAAGTTCAGTAAAGGAGATTTTAAAGAGGCCAGCCAGCCAGAGTTCAATGACACAAAATGGGAATCGGTCGTTATTCCGCACGATTGGGCTATTTTCGGCCCTTTCGACATGAACAACGATCTCCAGAATGTTGCTGTTACGCAGAACTTCGAGAAAAAGGCATCTTTAAAGACAGGACGAACCGGGGGACTGCCTTATGTAGGTTCCGGTTGGTATCGCACCAGTTTTGACACTCCCGCAGACAAAGAAGTGACATTACTCTTTGATGGCGCTATGAGTGAAGCGCGTGTCTATGTGAATGGGAAAGAAGCTTGTTTCTGGCCTTTCGGCTACAATTCTTTCCATTGCAATGTAACCCCTTTCCTTAATAAAGACGGTAAGAGCAATACATTAGCCGTTCGTTTGGAAAACCGTCCGCAGTCTTCGCGCTGGTATCCGGGAGCGGGCTTATACCGCAATGTACACTTGATTGTGACGGAGAAAGTACATGTACCTGTATGGGGAACACAGATTACAACTCCTCACGTGAGCAAGGAATTTGCAGCCGTGCGCCTGCAGACGAAAATTGAGAATGCCGGTGAGAAAACGCAAATCCGCGTAGAGACGGATATTCTTGCTCCGGACGGAAAGGTCGTTACCCGTAAAGAGAATACAAGCCGAATCAATCACGGACAACCGTTTGAACAGAATTTCATCATAGACGCACCCGAACTTTGGTCACCGGAAAGTCCGTCGCTCTACAAAGCTGTTTCAAAGATTTATGCGGATGATAAGTTGGTAGATACATATACTACCCGTTTCGGTATCCGTAGTATTGAATACATAGCCGATAAAGGATTCTACCTGAACGGCGAACACCGTAAATTCCAGGGGGTATGCAATCATCACGATTTAGGCCCGTTGGGAGCTGCTATCAACGTAGCTGCTCTTCGCCACCAACTTACTCTTTTGAAAGACATGGGGTGTGACGCTATCCGTACATCGCATAATATGCCGACTCCGGAACTCGTTGAACTATGTGACGAAATGGGATTTATGATGATGATTGAACCGTTCGATGAATGGGATATTGCCAAATGCACAAACGGTTATCACCGTTATTTCGATGAATGGGCGGAACGCGATATGGTGAATATGCTTCACAATTATCGCAATAATCCTTGTGTAGTAATGTGGAGCATCGGTAATGAGGTACCTACCCAATGTAGTCCTGTCGGCTATAAGGTAGCTAAATTCCTGCAGGATATTTGCCACCGTGAAGATCCTACCCGTCCCGTAACTTGCGGAATGGATCAGGTGACTTGTGTACTTGCCAATGGCTTTGCGGCTATGATTGACATACCGGGGCTTAACTATCGCACCCAGCGTTATAAAGAGTCTTACGACCAACTTCCGCAGAACCTGATTCTGGGTAGCGAAACAGCTTCTACCGTCAGCTCGCGCGGAGTCTATAAATTCCCGGTTGAGGACAAGAAAGGCGCCAAATATGAAGACCACCAATGTTCTTCGTATGACGTGGAAGTCTGCCCGTGGTCGAATATTCCCGATGAAGATTTTGCTTTGGCGGATGATAATCACTGGACTATGGGACAATTCGTATGGACAGGATTCGATTATCTGGGCGAACCCTCACCTTATGATGTCGATTCATGGCCGAATCATAGTTCCATGTTTGGTATTATAGACCTTGCCAGCCTGCCCAAAGACCGTTATTATCTCTATCGTAGCGTATGGAACAAAAATGCAGAGACGCTGCATATTCTTCCTCATTGGACTTGGCCGGGACGTGAAGGTGAAGTAACTCCGGTATTCGTATATACAAACTACCCGACAGCCGAACTGTTTATCAACGGAAAAAGCTACGGCAAACAAAGCAAAAACAACAGTTCCTTAAAGAGCCGTTACCGCTTGATGTGGATGGATGCCGTATATGAACCGGGCGAAGTTAAAGTAGTAGCTTATAACAAAGACGGAAAAGCAGTAGCGGAAAAAGTGGTTCGCACTGCCGGAAAGCCTCATCACATCGAACTGGTAAGTAACCGGAACGAGCTGACAGCAGACGGAAAAGATCTGGCTTATATCACTGTAAAAGTAGTAGATAAAGACGGAAACCTCTGCCCTGCCGACAATCGCCAGATTAACTTCTCCGTCAAAGGAGCCGGTAAATATCGTGCTGCCGCCAACGGTGACCCTACTAACCTTGAACAGTTCCATCTTCCGAAAATGCATGCTTTCAACGGAATGTTGACAGCCATTGTACAATCGGATGAAAAAACAGGTGAAATTGTGCTTACTGCAAAGGCAAGCGGTGTAAAAGCAGGAAATATTCGTATCCAGACGAAATAATCAACGCTGCTTCTTAAACGTCATAAGAAAACCGGATAATCATCGGAAGTCTTTCCAGAGTCCGATTGATTATCCGGCTTTTTCATTTATCGTTTGGAGTCTAAGAATATATGACTTTGATGTTTATTTAATATGAATAAGTATCAAATAGCTTTCCAGAAGGACTGGAAGTCACGATACTTACCATAGCAAACCAACTCATCCCCCTCTTCTACTTTCTCGTTCTCCGACAGTTCGTTTTTCACATGTAGTTCCGTCAGAGAGATACCCAGACTATTGGTTATCTTATCCGCCCGTTTCAGTCCTATGAGCTTCAAGTGAAATTCTTCATCCAAATTCAGTTCATTGACGAAGTATCCCACAAATTTCTTCGGCACAGTAAACTTCACGACATAATATTCCGAATCAATGCGGAAGGCTTCCATATTCGTTCCAAAATCAAGTAGTTGCACCAAACTACGGGCTGCATCTTCTTCCGGTGTCAATATCCTCTCCAGGCTGAACGCTTCGAGCACGGATTTGTGCACTCCATCAATGGCACGGGCATAGATATGAGTCACCTTCTTCTGCTTTAGCAGAGCCACCACTCTCACGGACGCACCGAAATTCTCACCAATCGCGACAATGACCACGTCCACACTATTCAGCGGAAGTACCGATAAAGATTGTTCGTCCGTTGCGTCAATCACAAATGCAGTGGCAATCTTATCTTTGATACTGTCCACACGGCTTTCACTTATATCCGCGCCAATAATCTCGTGTCCCAGTGCTGATAATTCTTCGGCCAACACATGACCGTAATTTCCTAAACCGATAATAATATACTTCATATCTTTAGTTTATGATTATGTTATCACTCGGATAACGGTATTTTGTATTCTTTTTTTGCTTCACAATTCCAAGCATCAACGTAATTAAGCCTACACGCCCGATAAACATTAATAATGCCACTAATAACTTACTTGCATCACATAACACGGGAGTCAAGTTCAGACTGGAACCTACCGTACTAAGCGCCGAAACGCATTCGAAAGTCAACGCCATCAATGATGCCTGCGGTTCAAGGATGCTCAATATAAAGATAAAGAGGAATAATACGCCCAATGACATGACTACCGTCGCATTGGAGCGTCGGATAGAATCGTGAGAGAGTTCTCTGCCGAATACTTCCACCCGTTCTGTTCCACGCAGTACGGCCACAAGATTCAAGACGACTACCGCAAAAGCATTTACCTTGACACCACCGGCAGTAGACTGTGCCCCGCCACCAATCCACATCAACACCAGATAAACCAATAAAGTCTGTACACTCAAAGAAGCCAGGTCGACACTGCTGAAGCCGGCTGTTCTGGGACAAGTAGCATTAAAGAAAGCCTGCGTCCATTTATCCGCGACGGGCATTCCGGCAAAAGAAGCGTTCCATTCAAAAGCAGCAATCGCCAATGTACCGATAACCAGCAACAGGAAAGTCATTATCAGTACAATCTTCGTATTCAGATTATAAAGATGAAGCATTCTGTGCTTTTCCAGTTTGCGGGTACGTACAAATTTCCAAAAATGACGCAAATGATACAATACTATATCCTTGAAATTAACAAGGATAGGAAAGCCGATACCGCCCAGAATAATCAGCAAGGAAACGGAAATAAACAACCCGTTATGATTAGTCATCACCATTGAGTTTCCCAAATTCCCGGAAAGTGTGGAGAATCCTGCATTGCAAAAAGCGGAAATAGAATGGAAAGCTGAAAAAGCCAATTCATCTTCAAAGTTCATTCCAAGCGTACCGTGAATACTGAACCAGATAGAAATCATGCCGATACCTTCAATCACCAAAGTAAATCCCAGTATATATAATAAAGTGGACAACAACGAGCCTAATGAATTGGAACTGACCATATCACGGACAACCAACTGATTGTAAAGGGAAGTATTTCCCATAAAGAACATGGCAAAGAAACTGGTTAACGTCATTACTCCCAAACCACCTATCTGAATCAATAAGATGATGACAACAAGACCACCGGTAGTAAATGTAGTCGAGACATCCACCGGAACCAATCCCGTGACACATACCGCACTCGTAGCCGTAAATAAGGAATCCACCCAAGTGATGCCGTTCACCGTACATCGCGGCAACATCAACAACCCTGTACCAATCAGGATAATAGCGAGAAAACTGACCGCCAGTATCAAAGACGGATTGGTGCGGCGCCCCAACAGCCGTACCAGTCCGTTGGACAGGTTCAACAAAGAGAAAATCAGCAGTAATACCAAATGATAAAACTTGCCATGCAGAAATTCCCAGAGTTGTAAAATTGCCCCTTCTTCTTCAGGCCGATGGAAAATGACCGGTATCAAAGTGAGATACAGCAAGACGCTCAATATCCATGCCAGTCGCCGGTATTGCTTTTTCGTACTTCTATATTCCAATAAAATATGCAAGGTGACATCAATCAGGAAAATAATCCATACCGCTTTATACAACGTCTGTATTTTTGCCACTTCATCTACCGATAAGGGGAAGCCATGTTCATAAATCACTCCGATAATAAGTGTAAGAGACGCTAAATAAGTTAGTGCTTCCAACAATCCCAATACAATGCGTATATAGGGTTTTAGTAGTTTATTCTGATACAATAAAAACTTATGATAAATCTTCATATCATCTTTTTTAACAGGGTCGTGCAAACTTAACTAAAATAACAATCAAATGCGATTCTTTGTTGACAAAATTATCCGAATATTAAAAAAATTGTCTACTTTTGGCAGCAGAAAACTAAAAACCACAATATATTATGAGTGACAAAAGAAAACGGTATATCCTACCGGAAGAAGAAATTCCACACTACTGGTACAACATTCAGGCCGATATGGTCAACAAACCGATGCCGCCGTTGCATCCGGGAACCAAACAACCGCTGAAAGCGGAAGACCTGTTTCCTATCTTCGCGGAAGAACTATCCCGCCAGGAACTGAACCAGACTGACGCATGGATTGAAATACCGGAAGAAGTTCGCGAAATGTATAAATATTACCGCAGTACTCCGTTGGTACGTGCCTACGGACTGGAAAAAGCACTCGGTACTCCGGCGCATATTTATTTCAAGAATGAAAGTGTGAGTCCTATCGGTTCTCATAAGCTGAATTCAGCTTTGGCACAAGCTTATTACTGCAAGCAGGAAGGTGTAACCAATATCACTACCGAAACCGGTGCCGGACAATGGGGAGCTGCCCTTTCTTACGCAGCAAAAGTATTCGGTCTGGAAGCTGCCGTTTATCAGGTAAAAATCAGCTATGAGCAGAAACCTTACCGCCGTAGCATCATGCAGACCTTCGGAGCACAGGTCACTCCTTCTCCATCCATGTCTACCCGTGCCGGTAAAGATATTCTGACCAAGCACCCCACTTATCAAGGTTCACTGGGTACAGCTATCTCGGAAGCTATCGAACTGGCACAAATGACTCCCAACTGTAAATACACACTCGGCTCGGTACTTAGCCACGTGACTCTGCACCAGACAATTATCGGCTTGGAAGCTGAAAAGCAAATGGAAATGGCCGGTGAATATCCGGATGTAGTTATCGGATGTTTCGGTGGTGGTTCCAACTTCGGTGGCATCTCCTTCCCTTTCATGCGTCATAATATACTGGAAGGAAAGAAAACCCGCTTCGTTGCTGCCGAACCCGCTTCTTGTCCGAAACTGACACGCGGTAAATTCCAATATGATTTCGGTGACGAAGCAGGATATACTCCGTTGTTGCCTATGTTTACATTAGGACACAACTTTGCCCCGGCTCACATCCATGCCGGCGGACTTCGCTATCATGGTGCCGGTGTTATCGTTTCCCAGTTGCTCAAAGACAACCTGATGGAAGCGGTAGATATACAGCAATTGGAATCTTTCGAAGCCGGTTGCCTGTTTGCACAGTCTGAAGGTATTATTCCGGCTCCCGAATCCAGCCACGCTATTGCGGCAGCTATCCGCGAAGCAAACAAATGCAAAGAGACAGGAGAAGAAAAAGTTATCCTGTTCAACCTGTCCGGCCATGGTTTGATTGATATGGCTTCTTACGATAAATACCTGGCGGGTGACTTGGTCAACTATTCATTGACAGATGAAGATATTCAGAAGAATTTGGATGAAATAGGCGACTTGGCCAAATAATCCTCCCGATTTCGAAATCAAACTATACAAGAGAGCCCGGAAGCAGTTCCGGGCTTATTTTTTCCATACCTCATAATACTGTATAGAAAAGATTTTATTATCTTTGATGCCGTTATTAATCTTATGACCTAATAATGAGCTATCTAAAATATATAATAATCTGTTTGTTCTTTCTATGCATAGGAACGAATTCCGCTTTTTCCGAGATTCCGGAACAAATTAACTTCTCCTATATTTCCATCAATGAAGGATTGTCGCAAAGTACCGTATTCGCCATTGATCAGGACAAGCGTGGCAATATGTGGTTTGCCACCTACGATGGAGTGAACAAATATGACGGATATGCATTTACGGTTTACCAGCATAATGAAGACGATCCTAACAGTATCGCCAATGACATCTCACGAATCGTAAAGACAGATAGTCAGGGACGGGTCTGGATAGGTACGCGGGATGGATTGTCATGGTATGATGAAGAAAAAGACCAATTCAAAAACTTTTTCTACGAGAAGAAAGGCAAGCGACAACAGATTAATGGTATCGCTGAAATATCACCGGAACAGTTGCTTATAAGTACACAGGAAGGTCTGATTATGTTCGACATAAAAGAATCCAAATTTGTGGAGGATTCTTTTAGTACGGCCATGCATAAGATTATAGCTACCGCCCTTTACAGACATGGCGATATAATCTATATCGGTACGATGGAGAACGGGCTTTATAGCTACTCCATCCCCCAAAAGAGCCTGGAAAAGGTAACTCCTATATTGGATACTAAACGAATCCAGTCTATTCTGCAACAATCCCCTACCCGTATATGGATAGCTACCGAAGGAGCCGGCCTGCTTCTGCTCAACCCGAAAACTAAAGAAGTCAAGACCTATCTCCATTCTTCTTCCAATCCTAAAAGTATCAGTTCCAATTATATCCGCTCTTTGGCACTAGACTCGCAAAATCGTTTGTGGATAGGCACATTCAATGATTTGAATATTTATCGCGAGGCAAGTGATTCGTTTATTTCATATAGTAGCAGCCCGGTAGAGAGAGGCAGCCTGTCGCAACGTTCGGTACGTAGTATCTTTATGGATTCCCAAGGAGGTATGTGGCTCGGGACTTACTTCGGCGGACTGAACTATTATCATCCCATCCGGAACCGGTTCAAGAATATTCAACGCATTCCTTATAAGAACTCATTAAGTGACAATGTGGTAAGTTGCATTGTAGAAGACAAGGACAAAAACCTGTGGATAGGAACAAATGACGGTGGTCTGAATCTATACAACACTAAAACGCAGCAGTTTACACATTATGCGTTACAGGAAAATGAACGGGAAATAGGAATCGGCTCCAATAACATCAAGGCGGTGTATGTAGACGAGCGGAAATCACTTGTTTACATAGGTACGCATGCCGGCGGATTGTCTGTCCTCCACCGCAACAGTGGACGAATGGAAAGTTTCAACCAAATTAACAGCCAACTGGTTAATGAGAACGTATATGCCATTCTTCCCGACGAAGGGGGGAATCTTCTCTTAGGAACACTGAGCGCTTTAGTCAGTTTCAATCCTGAAAAACAAAGTTTTACTACCATAGATAAAGAAAAAGATGGTACTCCATTCACTTCACAGCAAATCACGACTTTATTCAGAGACTCACGCAAACGGCTCTGGATTGGTGGTGAAGAAGGGGTATCAGTCTTTCAACAACAAGGACTGGATATACAAAGGGCCTCTATCCTTCCCGCGTCTCCTGTCACCAAGATGTTCACCAACTGTATTTATGAAGCGAATAACGGTATTGTTTGGGTAGGTACACGCGAAGGAGTTTATTGCTTTAATGAGAAAGAAAAGAAAATCAAAAGATATACTACTGCCAATGGTTTGCCTAATAATGTAGTCTATGGTATTCTGGAAGATACTTTCGGACGACTTTGGCTAAGTACGAACCGGGGAATTTCCTGCTTTAACCCGGAGACTGAAAAGTTCCGTAACTTTACGGAATCAGATGGTTTGCAAAGCAATCAGTTTAATACTTCCTCGTACTGCCGCACTTCCAGCGGACAAATGTACTTCGGCGGTATCAACGGTATCACAACTTTCCGACCGGAATTACTACTTGACAATCCTTATACTCCGCCAGTAGTAATAACCAAACTGCAACTGTTCAACAAAACAGTTCGTCCGGATGACGAGACTGGTATTTTGACCAAAAATATCAATGAAACGGAAAGCATCACTCTGAAATCATGGCAAACCGCTTTTACTATCGAGTTCGTTGTATCCAACTATATTTCAGGACAACACAATACGTTTGCTTACAAACTGGAAGGATATGATAAAGAATGGTATTATCTGACAGACAAACGCTCTGTCTCCTACTCCAACCTACCACAAGGAACGTATCATTTCTTAGTAAAAGCCGCCAATAGTGACGGGAAATGGAACATGACTCCTACCGCCCTCGAAATCATCGTTCTTCCCATATGGTACAAGACTTGGTGGGCGATTCTACTTTTCCTCGCTACCTTCATCGGCTTTATCACTTTTGTTTTCCGTTTCTTCTGGATGCGTAAAAGCATGGAAGCGGAACTGGAAATAGAACGCAGGGACAAAGAGCATCAGGAAGAAATCAACCAGATGAAGATGCGCTTCTTCATCAATATTTCTCACGAATTGCGTACTCCACTGACTCTCATCTTAGCTCCTTTACAGGAAATCATCAATAAGATAAGCGACCGCTGGACACGCAATCAACTGGAATATATCCAACGAAATGCCAATCGTCTGTTGCATCTTGTCAATCAGTTGATGGATTACCGCCGTGCCGAGCTTGGAGTATTCGAATTGAAAGTCAAGAAAGAAAATGCCCATCAATTGATACAGGACAATTTCCTGTTCTATGACAAGCTGGCACGTCACAAGAAGATAACTTATACTCTCCATTCCGAACTGGAAGACAAAGAGGAACTTTTCGATCCTAATTATCTGGAACTGATTGTCAACAACCTGCTTTCAAATGCTTTCAAATATACGGAAAGCGGGCAAAGCATCACTGTAACCCTGAAAGAGGAAAATAATTGGCTGATACTGCAAGTCAGTGATACAGGTATCGGTATTCCCATCAACAAGCAGGGGAAGATATTCGAACGGTTTTATCAGGTTGAAAGCGAGCATGTGGGAAGTGGTATCGGTCTTTCATTGGTACAACGTCTGGTAGAATTACATCACGGTCGCATTGAACTGGATAGCGAAGAGGGTAAAGGCAGCACGTTCTCTGTATATCTTCCGCAGGATATAAATACCTACAAGCCATCTGAATTAGCTTCCAATGATAGCAAGAATGAAGAAGAACAGGTATATTCCACTAATTCCAAGGAGATGTATTTCATTGATACGGAAAAAGTGGAAAATGAAGCTATAGAATCAGGTGACAAGAAACGGGGGACAATTCTTATCGTAGAAGACAATAATGAAATCCGCCATTACCTCAGCAGCGGACTTTCCGAGCTGTTTAATACACTGGAAGCCGGAAACGGTGAGGAAGCTCTGGAGAAACTGAAAGATAATGAAGTCGATATTATTGTTACTGATGTGATGATGCCTGTTATGGATGGTATCAAACTATGTAAGAACGTGAAGCAGAATATCCGTACCTGTCATATCCCGGTTATTATCCTGTCAGCCAAAAGCGAAATCAAGGATCAGATGGAAGGTCTGCAAATGGGCGCGGATGATTATATCCCCAAACCATTCTCTCTTGCCATACTGACTACGAAGATTCAGAACATGATGCGTACCCGCAGACGTATGCTTGAACGTTACTCCAAATCGTTGGAAGTGGAACCGGAGAAGATTACGTTCAACGCTATGGATGAAGCGCTGTTGAAACGTGCCGTAGCTATTGTAGAAAAGAATATGGACAATATAGAATTCTCTACCGACGAGTTTGCCAGAGAAATGAATATGAGCCGTTCCAATCTACACCTGAAGTTAAAAGCCATCACAGGTGAGTCTACTATCGACTTTATACGTAAGATTCGCTTTAATGAGGCTGCCAAATTACTGAAGGACGGACGTTATACAGTAGCGGAAGTAAGTACGATGGTAGGATTCAATACGCCGTCTTACTTCGCTACAAGTTTCAAGAAGTATTTCGGATGCCTGCCTACGGAATATATCAAGAAGGCTAAAGGATAATTCCAAGAACTAATAATTCCATTCTCTGTGACATTTTTGTATTTATTCTAAGTTTTATAAGGGGAAATACAAAAATGTCGCAGAGTTCATAATCAACACTTTAAGACTAAAAACAGTACTAAATCAAGATTAGTTTACAAAAAACAATAGGATGATTTTGCTTTTTTCTGACGAAAAACTGCACTTTTATCATAATATCCTATTTGTCAACATATTACCTACAATTACCGTCTATTTTTTACCATTAGTGAATTGCAGTTGTGCAATCACCAAGTTGCACTTGTCCTTCCGAGTAGATATACAAGTGCAACTCATGAGTTACTCAACTGCAACAGATTAACTCTATTAGGAGAAATCACTAAAAGGATAGCATGATTTGTACAATTCAATTAGATGAAGTCATTAAAACTTCCGCATAATTTGGAGAAAGAATACAGTCCTTTATACATATCAAACAGTATCATTACACAAATTTGATATACTATTCGATAAAACTATTAACAACAAGGCTACTTTCTCCCATATATTTGCATAGAGTTAGTAACCATCTCAAATATAAAATCAAAATCCATCCAAACTAAAGTTTATACTATGAATTGCAAAAACAGATTCCGAATTAATATATGGCTGTTTCTTATCATTACATTCGCAGGATGTACAGATAATGATATTCCACAAAAAGACAATACCGACATTCCGCCGAAAGAGGAACCGACACCCCCAAAAGAAGATGCTGAAGAATCTTTATTTGATATTCTCAATCTTGATTATTCCGGATTAGAAGAAGTGAAGGCTTTGTATAAAGCCGGTGACAACGATGCAGCCATGCAAAAACTGCTTGTCTATTACCAAAACAGACCTGAGATTCTAAATCCGAATCTATCTGCCACCCTTAATGAAACGGAACAGGGTTATGCCGACTATGCGATAAACGAATATCGTTTTTATGTCAATGACAATTATCTGGAAGATAAAACCAGAAAGATTCCTTATTCATTGCAGAACAATGATAAAACAATCAATTGGGAATTTGCTCCAAAGGGTGCTGATAACGAATATCAGAAACAATTGCATCGTCACAATTGGATGCCTCTTCAAGGGAAAGCTTACCAAAACTCACATGATGAGAAATATATTCTCTCTTGGAAAGAAGTGTATACCGACTGGATTGCCAGGAACCCCAAACCGGATGGAAAACCGGACAAATTCAAATGGTATCAACTTCAGGTATCTACACGTATCATGGGGCAAACAGAATCATTCGAGTATTTCAAGTCCTCTCCCAACTTTACTTCTGAATGGCTTTCTTTTTTCCTCATACACTTTGCAGAACACGCCGACTATTTGTCCTTGTACAAATATGCCGGAGAAAACAATATTCTACTGAGCCAGGCAGTAGCATTAGTATTCGCAGGAACTCTGTTTCCCGAACTTAAAAATGCCCCGCAGTGGCAAAAAACGGGATGCGACATCATAAATGAACAGACCACAAAGCTATTTTTAAAAGATGGAATGACGAATGACCTCTCACTCCATTATCATATAGGCATAGTGGACGGCCTATACGATTTAAAAAGACTCATCCAATTGAACAAGCTACCGGATAATCTGCTTTCTCCAGAACTTGACAACGTCCTGCTGAAAGCAACTAAAGTCGTCATGCATTTTACGTACCCCAGTTACTTCACAAAAGGAAGTAAGAATTGCAGTCCCGCATTCAATGATTCGTGGATAAAAACACGAAGTGTCCTGAATAAGAATTTCGTAAAATACGCTGAAATGTACCCGGATGATTCAGAACTTAACTACATGAAGACATATGGAAAAGGAACTCCGCCCGACAGCAAAATCAAAACATTCGAATATTCAGGATTTTATGTACTGCGCAATGGCTGGACTCCCCAATCTACGATGTTGGTACACAGCAACAATATATCTTCCAAGTTAGAAGACTCAAGTCACAACCAGCTCGATAACGGAACATTCGAATTATACCACAACGGCCGTAATTTCTTTCCGGATTCCGGTGTTTGTTCGTATATGAAAGAAAATGATACGGAAGTAATGGAACTACGCAGATGGTTCCGCCAAACCAAGGCACACAACACGATGGTTCTGGGACAATCAGAAGAACATGAAGCTACCGGAAGCGAAAACATCAACAAGGCACAAGGAAAATTAGTATTATCGGAAGAAAACGATAACCAACAACTGATAGTAACGGAAAATCAAGGATATGGCAACTTCAAGCATCGCCGTGCCATCTTCTATGTGAAAAAACCTGTCGAGTTCTTCGCTTTTGTAGATGAAGGTTTCGGGACAGCTACGGGATATTCCAAGTTATATTTCCACCTTTGTGATGAGACATCAACCAACAACGTGAATCTGGATATTCAAGAGGCAGGTGCGCACACCACTTTTGAAGATAACAACAACCTGATTATCCGTAGTTTTGGAAATCAGGACATTACATTAAAACCTTTTGATGGACGAATCTCTTATCAGACAGATAGAAAATACTCTGTCAGAAAAGCCTATTCGCTCATCATGGAGAAGAAGAAAAATGCTCCCGTACGATATATAACTATATTATATCCGGTAACTACTGCTTCCAATCACAAGATTAATGCTACATTTACAGATAATACTTCAAATTCAGATAATGTCTCTATTGAAGTGACTATTGATAATGAAACATATAGTTTAAATTACCAACTTTAGAATGAAGATAAAAAACATGACCACCGAAACAAAAGAGACGTATTCGGAATCCCCCGACTACTGACTGGATACTTTGCCCTACATCCCAAAGGAGAAATTATCAGTGGCAAAATGTGCCTCTACTTTTGGTTCAAGAATAGGAGTCGCATCCAATTTGGATTAAAAATCATCCAATAGAACATCTAAAAATGTACAAGAGAAACCTTGCAAGCACAATAGGTATAGATTACATTATGGCAGATAAAAAGCCTGTTATCAGAGTCATAGCAGGCTTTTTAAACAGAAGTAATATATGATTCAACAAATTTAATATCAAAAAAATCATTTTTGAACAAAGCTTGAACAACACAGCTTAGCGATTAGAAATAAACAGATTACATTTGCAACAGTAAAATATAACTTTTAATAATTAAAACCTAATAAAGTATGAAGAACATCTTCTATTATTTGTTTACCTGTTCGTTCTGCTTATTTGCATTCAGCGCATGCACAGACGATGACGATGAACTGACCACAAACGGAAGCGAATTTACATATCCGCAACCAAAACCTAATGATGTTATTAACGAAAAAGTCTTCGATGTCATTAATCTTGATTATCCGGGATTAGAACAAGTTAAAACACATTATGAAGAAGGTAATTTGTATTATGCCGCAAAAGCGCTGCTTAATTACTACCAAAGAAGAACTGAAGTGCCAACTAATCCACTTCTTAACTTAATGAATATTACCGCTACAACCGATGACGCAAGTAAAGCGGAGAATGCACTGACATACCGTTTCTTCGTTAATGGTTTTACAGACAAAAACGGCCTTCCTTACCAATTAAAAAAGACAGATGGAAAACTTAATTGGGATAATCATCCGGACGGAACCTCCGATGAGTACCCCAAACAGCTTCACCGCCATCAATGGTTCATTCCCCAAGCTAAAGTATATCGTACAACAGGCAATGAACAGCATGTTCTTTCATGGATTGACGTTTATGGAGATTGGATTGTGCAAAACCCTAAGCCTACAGAAGAAGTAAAAGATATCAAGCCATGGTGGCAATTACAAACAGCAACCCGTTTGGAAGCTCAAGTTGAACTGTTTGAATATTATAAAAATTCAACCAATTTCACTCCCGAATGGCTTTCTGTCTTTTTGTGTAGTTTCGCAGACCACTGCGATTATCTGACTCAATATAAATACGCTAGCGGTGGAAACGTATTAGCAACCCAAGCTCGAGCACTAGTATTTGCAGGCACACTATATCCAGAGTTCAAGAACTCTGAGAAATGGGCAGAAACAGGGTTCGGTTATATAGGTGACCAATTTTTAGAAGACGGAATGCATGAAGAATTGGACTTAAGTTATCATATTGACGTGTTTACTACATGTAGTGAATTACTAAAATTAATCAATGCCAATAATTTAAATAATCCATTTGCTTCTAATATAAAAAAATCTTTGGAAAAAGCAGGAAACATAATTGTACAATTCACCTATCCCCACTACTTTGATGGCCCCAATTTTGATGGTAAAGATCCTGAGGTCAGAAACCACTTTGTACCAGGATTTAATGACACCCGCCAATCATCATGGAGCCGAAGCGTCTTGAATAAAAAGTTCATACTCGCCCATGAATTCTTTCCTGATAATGAAGAATTTAAGTATATGGCCGGCTATGGAAAGAATGGCGGTACATGCCCTTCAGATGAAATAAGAGTATTTAAGGAATCTGGATATTATATATTACGCAACGGTTGGAAAAAATCATCAACAATGATGATACTCAGCAACAATTATTTAAATAATGGAGATCCTAAGAATTCACCATGGTCACATAACCAACCGGACAATGGGACGTTCGAACTTTATCATAATGGTCGTAACTTCTTTCCAGATTCAGGTGTATGTGAATATTACAGTTATTCTGGTTCTACGGCAGCACAAACAAATGCAAGACGCGCTAAATTCCGTTCAAGTAAAATGCACAACACACTTACACTTAACGGAAAAAATTACACTTCTACCTTGGGCAAATACCTCTCACATGGAACTATTGATAATGGAAAAACTAAGGTCGTTGTTTTTGAGAATCAAGGTTATTCCAATTTAAAACATCGTCGTTATGTGTTTTTTGTAAACAATACATTCTTTGTTATCGTAGATGAAGGTATCGGTGAAGGAGTTAAATCAGAACCTGTCCTTCTTCACTTCAATCTTTGTGACGGTGGTACGGTCATTACAAATAATGCAGATAAGAGTGCACGTGCAACCTTTAGCGATGATAACAACATTATTATCAGTACCGTATTTGCGAATGGAACTTACACACTGACTGATTCTAAAGAAGGAGAAATGTCATTTAAGGCATCTGATGAAGCTTTCACATTCCCTCGACCCGCATATTATCTCACAATGGAAGCAGGAGAAAGAACAGCTGATCGCTTCTTGACAGTCATCTACCCAAAACAAGGCTCTCTTGATGATGTAAAAATCACAGGTAGCATGAATGCGGACTATAATGCCAATGGAGTCTCAGGAATTACAGTAACTGTGGATGGTGAGACTTATAATTTATCCTATACGTTATAATACAAATTCAAATTCTAAAATAATACAGAAATGAACCTTAAAGAATTATTTACCAAATGTTTCATGCTCTTCTCAATATGTTTATTGGGGCATGTAGCTGTATCTTGCTCGGATACGGAAACGACCGACTCCGGGAATTTTACGCTCTTCTTTTATGGAGTCACTGACATAGGTCCCTCAATGAGTTGTGAACTACAAGCTCCAAGCTATATAGGAGGCACACCTTATGATTTTGCTATCACAAACGTGACACACGAAGGTGAAACATATACAACAGAAAGTTTCACGGTCAATGCTGAGACAGGAGTCATAAACATTCAAAACACCAATACATTACCTACCGGTTTATACAGTATTAGTGTATCTTGTTTCTGCAACGGCAAGTATTATGAATTCAAAGATGCCGTAAAAGTAAATATGCTTCTTGCAGTTCCTGAAGGAGTGTCTGTTACACCTGAAGAAGTCCTCTTAAAAATGGATGAAAACGATTGGGTAAAAGCAAGCGCACAAGTAACTACAGAGAAAGAAAGTCATGTATCCATTATCCAATATGCTATTGCGAAAGATCCTTCAAAAGAATACCTAGAATATTTTACAGTATCTCCAACTACTGGAAAAATCACTATTGTTGAAAGCTTTGCAGACAAAATCATAGCAGGTGAGGAATATGTATTGGACTTGAAACTAACAACGAAAGCTGGTGAACATATCTATCCGAATGCAGTAACTTTCAAAGCTATTTCTAAGCCACGTAATTTATCATACACACCCAATATTGTTAGTGTAGAGCAAAATACAGAACATACATCAAAAGAAATGCATATTCAAGGTTCTAAAGAAGAAATAGCATTTAAAATCAAGTCGGTAACTCCAAATACAAATGCATTTACTATTGATCCTACTACCGGACAAATTAGTTTAAAAGCAAATAATGGATTGGAAATCAGTGATACTCCATATATTATAGATGTTACTGTTCAAAACATATACGGGGAAACAGACTTTCCTAACGCTTACAGCGTGAATATCATATCTTTTATTACCCCAATAGACCCTAATACGTTCAAATATGCCGATGCTGAAGTTTATGAAGCACGTGAACTAATTCAGGAAATAGAAAAAGGTTTGATAGGCGATGAAGTACTTTTTGATTTTGCAGAAGATAATTCTACTGAAATTCAGAAACAAATAGAATATAGAAAAATCAGCATTGATCGTCAAAAAGGAACGATCACAATCGCAGGAAACAATACTTTAGCTCCTAGTGCAACCCCATATGAAGTGAAGGTGAAAGCTTATAATGATAAAAACGATGCTACTACATCGTTTAAACTTACAGTAAAAGCTAATCCAAACCGTTTTACATATATTCGTTATGGAAATAATTTAGGTCTGCCAGAAGAAAGTAATGCCAGCCAATATGAAGTTGCCAATAAGACCGCATTAGGTAAACTTAAGCTAATGCCCAAAACTGACCTTAATGGCAGAAAAGCAAAATGGGAATTGGTTGTTAAAGAAATAATGGCAGGCTCCAAGCCTACAGGAGCTTTAGCTGGTACGACAATTGACGAAAACACAGGAGAAATAACTTTTACAGAAAGCGGATTCCTTACTGGTAGTATGAATGTCGGCATGTTAGTTGTAAGAGCAACAGTTGGAGAAGGAGACATCGCCTATTCCATTACTACTCCGGTTTTTATTAGAGGAAATGTAAAAAAGAACAATGTACTTATAAAGTATCAACCATTTGTTTTCCAAGTCAACCCCAAAACCGGCGGACGTTCCAGTATACCAGAAATTGAATGTCCGGACGATAAGTTGTTTGCACTTGATTTCCGCAAAGATTTCAATTTCCTTAGTATAGATATTGAAAATGAGAAGGGAGATTTACCGTCAACGTCAGGTTCTCTTTTGAATGATGTATGGACATCGTGCTTCAACTCACTGGGAGTTGCAGTAAATACAGGGGCCAAAAAACCTATGTCATATTATGACACAAGCAGCGGGGTTAAAAATCCCGAAAACTTAAACAAATTATTAGGCTATATTGACCCTGCAGATCGCTCAATTGTAATCAATCCTAATATGTGGAAATCCAAAAACAATGAATATGCCAATGGAGTATTGTTTGGAAGAATATCATATATAACAGATGGTAATACAGACAAAATAAGTGATGGAGCATTATTCTATCCTATAGTAATTTGGTTTGATGAAAATTTTTAATTCAATAAAGCTAGAATTTAACGATTATGTATAAATCAATATATCATACACTGAGCAAAAGAGGGTACATCACCCTCTTAGCTCTCCTAGTATCTATCATCACATTTGCACAGAATGTGACGATAAAAGGAGTTATTTTTGACGAAACAAATCTACCTTTAATCGGTGCAACAGTACAGGTAAAAGGCGGGCAGGCAGGTGCTGCAACCGATTTAGATGGGAAATATAGCATTCAAGCACCTAAAAACGGAACACTTATAATCAGCTATATTGGTTATAAGACACAAGAAATAAAAATACAAGGAAAAACAAGCATCAACGTAACCCTTATGCCAGACAATCAGACATTAGACGAGGTTGTTGTAGTTGGTTATGGTACTATGAAAAAAAGCGACTTAACAGGTTCCGTAGCATCTGTCTCGCAGAAGAATGTGGAAGGCTTCAAAACAAGTTCTGTCATGGAAGCTTTAGGTGGCCAAATCGCCGGTGTACAAATCACCCAAAATGACGGTACTCCCGGTTCCGGATTCAACGTAAACATCCGCGGCGTAGGAACTTTGACAGGAGACGCTTCTCCTCTTTATATTGTAGACGGATTTGAGGTATCCGGCATTGACCATCTCGCTAACTCTGATATAGAATCTATAGAAATTTTAAAGGATGCATCCGCATCTGCTATTTACGGTGCCCGTGCTGCCAATGGTGTTGTATTAGTAACTACCAGATCCGGTAAAACAGGCAAACCAGTCATTGTTTACAACGGTTCTGCAAGTTATCGCAATATCAGCAAAAAATTAGATATGTTATCACCCTATGAATTTGTAAAACTTCAAGTAGAACTGAACAAAAAATACACAGACGGATATTATCGTGAAGGAGTAGATAAAGACGGAAATCCTTATCCCTATCAAACTTTGGATGATTACCTCACAGAAGGAGGGGTAAGATGGCAAGACGAGACATTTAATCCGACTTGGTCACAAGATCACAATGTAACAATCACTGGTGGTACAAATGATACCAAATACTCGGCATCATTCTCACATTATGATGAAAACGGTATTTTTACTAATAGCGGATTCCAAAAAACTACTGGTAAATTCCGTGTTAATCAGAAACTGACTAAATCGCTCACATTAGACGCTACATTCAATTATTCTAATATTATACGAGAAGGAGTAGGAACTACAGCAGACAGCGGACGTTTCAATATGCTTGCAATGATTTTACGTGCACGTCCGACTGGTGGTAACAGTATGACAAACGAAGAATTATTAAACTCTGCTATTGACGTTATAGAATTGACAGAAGGTGATGGAAGTCTTGCACAAGTAAATCCTATCAAACAGGCAGAATCTGTAAATAATAAAAGAAATGCCGAAATGTGGGGAACCAATATGTCACTCACCTACAAGATAACAAAAGATTTGACTTTCAAGACTGCTGCAACTTATAACACAACTAACACTCGTGCTGATATCTTCTACACACAAGAATCACGTGAAGCCTATCGAAGCGGTGGCAATCCTTATGGACAGACACAGATGACCAAAGATGTACGCTTTGTGAATTATAACAACTTAACTTATAGAAAGAAATTCAACAAAAAAAATACTCTGGATGTAATGCTTGGTCATGAATACTCCTATCGTGGAAGTGAATATTTATTAGGACAAGCCAAAGATTTCCCATTTGATAATCTAGGAAATGACAACTTAGGATTGGGAGCCACTCCCAGCCAGGTAAGAACCTATAAAAGTGAAAAGAGATCACTTTCGTTTTTTGCGCGCGGTACTTACAACTACGACAACCGCTATCTACTGACAGCTACAGTGCGTGCCGATGGTTCTACAGTATTCTCTAAGAAAAACAAATGGGGATATTTCCCATCATTTTCAGCAGCTTGGAGAGTTTCAGAAGAGGCATTCCTTAAAAATATCGAATGGATTTCCAATATGAAAGTACGTTTAGGATGGGGAATCGTAGGTAATGACCGTATTGCTAATAACCTTTCACAAGATTTATATACAACAAGTAAATACGGAATAGGAAGCAGTCTTGTTACTGTACTCAATTCCAAGCACTTACCCAATAAAGATTTGAAATGGGAAGGTTCTTCCACTACAAATTTAGGTTTCGACTTAGGCTTCTTAGCTAACCGACTGAATGTAACAGCCGATTTCTTTATCAAAAATACTAAAGACTTACTATTAAGCCAAGATTTAGCCTTTGTATCCGGATTTAGTAGCCAGATGCAAAACATCGGTAAAATACAGAACAAAGGTATTGAATTAAGTATCAATAGTACTAACATTCAAACACGCAACTTCAGTTGGCAGACGGATTTCAATATATCTTTCATTAAAAACACATTGAAAGAGCTTCAACCTGGAACCTACACCAAATATGACCGTGCAGGATTCAGCGGTGATTTCAAAGGATACGATTACATTGCTACTATTGACTCTCCATTAGGACAGATGTATGGTTATGTATTCGACGGTGTTTATCAATATTCTGATTTCTACCAAGTAGCAGGAAGTGACCAATTCATATTAAAACCCGGAGTAACTGATATTAGTGAACATGCTGGAACAACCGTAAAACCTGGTATGGTGAAATACAAAGATATAGACGGAGATGGTGTAATCACAACCAGTGACCGTACAGTCATTGGTAACGGTATCCCTAAATGGTATGGTGGTATCACCAACACTTTTAAATATAGAGAGTTTGACCTTAGCTTTATGCTTCAATTCAACTACGGTAACGATATTTACAATGCAACCCGTTTGTTTGCTACCCAGTCACAAGACGAACGCTCCAACCAGTTGGCAGAAGTTGCAGACCGATGGACTCCGACACATGCTTCCAATAAAGTTCCATCTGCCAGAGGATATGTCAAAAATGAATTATATTCCCGCTTCATTGAAGATGGTTCATTCTTACGTCTAAAGAATGTCGTTCTTGGATATACTATTCCAAACAAATGGACTAAAAAAGCATATATATCACGCTTACGCGTCTATGCTTCTGCACAAAACTTATTCTGCATCAGTGGATACAGCGGATATGA
This sequence comes from Bacteroides congonensis, assembly GCF_900130125.1. Classification (GTDB taxonomy): domain Bacteria; phylum Bacteroidota; class Bacteroidia; order Bacteroidales; family Bacteroidaceae; genus Bacteroides; species Bacteroides congonensis. The sequence continues at coordinate 1,164,147 of NZ_FQXY01000011.1, read as the reverse complement.
CCCGGAAGTTAGCACGGCTTCCAGTAATCCGATGACTCCAGGGCTTGATTGGGGAGCCTATCCTAAGAGTCGAATTTTCACATTCGGCCTTGAAGTTCAGTTTTAACAACTAATACCAAATAAAATGAAGAAATTTATCTATTATATCATCACATTAGCTTGTATATGCTCTGTAAGTTCTTGCTCACTAGACGAGGAAGTATATACAGAAGCTGACAAAAAGACATACATGAAAAATGCTTCAGAAGCACAATATGTATTGTTAGGAGTTTATCGGGATATGGTTCAAGCCAACTTATATGGTTACAATCTCTCTTGCCTACTCCCCATCCCTAGTGACTTGGCAAAATGCGAAGGAAGCACAACTAATGGTTTCCGACAAGTACCGGCAAATGCATATACCCCTGCACAAGCCGACATACAAAACACATGGCAGTCTCTTTATGGAGCGGTCTATGATGCCAACAATTTTATTGAAATGTTACAATTACGTATCAATGAATTCCCTGAAAAAGACCGTTCATTAGCTACCATCTATATGGCAGAAGCACGTGGATTAAGAGCTTTATATTATTTCGAATTGGTACGTTGGTTTGGAAATATCGCATTAATCACCAATACCCAACAATCCTATCAGCATCCTTCTACATACACACAGGCAAAACCGGAAGATGTATATAAATTTATTGAAGAAGATTTGCTATACGCTGTAGACAATTTACCTTATGCAAAAGATGACGCATCACGTTCTGATAATCGTTTCCGTTTATCTAAAGGTGCTGCAATGGGATTATTAGCTAAAGTCTATGCAACTTGGGCAGGACAGCCTGTTAATGACGAAAGTAAATGGGAAAAAGCAGCACAGATTGCCGGGGAATTAATAAACTCCGGCAAACATCAACTACTCAGCGACTACGAACAACTTTGGAAGAATACCTGCAACGGAGTGTGGGATGCAAATGAAAGTCTAATAGAAGTTAGTTTCTATGCACCTGCAATCACAGGTTCTTCACTTTTGGATCCTTGTGGACGCATTGGAAAATGGAATGGAGTAGCCTTAAGCGGAAAGAGAAGTAATAAAGGTAACTGGAAAGTTTCCTGCACTTTCCTTCGTGATTGGTACAAACGCCAGGAGGATAAGAGATGGGCACTCTCATTCGCAGATTATATATATGCAGAAGATAAAGAAACAGGTAAAGACGGTATTAAAACTCCTGTAAATTTAAACTTTACTTTTGAACAAGCTATCACCAGCGATGAGGAACTAAGTAATAGTGGCATGAAAGATAGTGATATTAAAAAGTTACGAGAAGCTCGTTATAAAGATTTCGATAACAAATGTTGTCCCGCCAAATGGGATACAGAAAAATATGTAGAAGCCAACAATGCATTATTAAGCACTGACTATTCTAACATTAATTGGTACATTCTCCGTTATGCTGATGTATTACTACTCTATGCAGAAGCGTTAAATGAATGGAAACAAGGTCCAACAACTGAAGCGTATACAGCCTTAAATATGGTACGTAGACGTGGATTTGGGAAAGACGTCCAAACACCAAATACCAATGTGGACCGAAGTGGACTGGATTACAAAACGTTCCAACAAGCAGTGCGCGATGAAAGAGCTTATGAATTAGCATATGAAGGACATCGACGTCAAGACTTAGTCCGTTGGGGGATTTACTATGAAACTATCCAGAATACTTATTACGATATGCTGGACTGGTGTGGACAGACTCCTCACTACATCTGCTTTGAATTCACTCAAAAGGGTAAACATGAACTACTTCCTATTCCACAACGTGATTTAGACTTGATGACTAGTTTTAAGCAAAATCCAGGCTGGGGAAAATAAGTAATTTCTCTTTAAAATAAAAGGTTTAATCCTCTCCAATATGCCCCTAACCAAGGCGTATTGGAGAATTTTAAAACCTTTTTCAACAAAATCGAAACTGAAAGAGCAGGGTTCAAACACCTTTTGGACAATCCTGCAACGCAAAGTCAAGCCTTTCCGCTACTTTTGTATCAGTTACAAAACTTCTAAAAACAATCACTTAAAATGAATAACATGAAAAAGAAACTTGTTCTCTTTGCTTCGGTTAGTATCGCACTCGCATCGTGCCAGACAGCTCCAAAGGAAGACTACAGTTGGATTAAAAAAGGACTGGATGTAGCTTCTGCACAATTACAACTTTCAGCAGAAGAAGTTGACGGTACAGGTCAGCTCCCACGTTCCATCCGTACTGGTTATGACATGAATTTCCTTTGCCGCCAGTTGGAAAGAGATTCACTGACATTTAAAGATTCACTTCGCGCACAACCGACCGCAGAACAATTGGGCAAACGCCGTCTTTGTGGCGTTCATGACTGGACAAGCGGTTTCTTCCCCGGTTCTTTGTGGTACGCATACGAGCTGACAGGAAACGACACACTGAAAGCGGAAGCTATTCAATATACTAATCTTCTGAATCCGGTACGCTATTATAAAGGTACGCACGATTTAGGATTTATGATTAACTGTAGTTATGGTAACGCAGAGCGTCTTGCACCCAATGACACTATCGCAGCAGTGATGAGAGAAACAGCCGACAATCTGTGCGGACGTTTCAACGATTCTATCGGAGCTATCCGTTCATGGGACTTCGGCACATGGAACTTCCCGGTTATCATTGACAATATGATGAATCTTGACCTTCTGTTCAACGTAGCCAAAGCAACGGGTGACAGCAGATATAAAGATGTTGCCATCAAACATGCCATGACTACCATGCATAATCACTTCCGCACGGATTATACTTGCTGGCATGTAGTGAGCTACAACAACGACGGTACAGTTGAACGCAAACAGACTCACCAAGGTAAGAACGATGATTCTTCATGGGCACGCGGACAGGCATGGGCTGTATATGGCTACACAGCTTGTTACCGTGAAACAAACGACAGCACTTTCCTGAACTTCGCTATCAAAGTAGCTGATATGATTATGGATCGCGTAAAAACAGACGATGCTATCCCCTACTGGGATTACGATGCTCCTGTGACTGAAGAAACTCCGCGTGATGCATCTGCCGCTTCTGTTACCGCTTCTGCCTTGATTGAACTAAGCACAATGGTTCCTGATGGTAAGAAATACCTGGATTATGCTGAAAAAATTCTGAAGAGTTTGTCAAGTGATGCATACCTTGCAAAAGTCGGCGACAACCAGGGATTCATCCTGATGCACTCTGTAGGTTCACTGCCTAACGGTTCTGAAATTGACACTCCGCTGAATTATGCTGACTACTACTATTTGGAAGCATTGAAGAGATTCATGGACTTGAAAGGCATCAACTACAAAAATATCTAAGACATAAAATCATAATACCGAATCTATCATGAATAAAATTTTAAAGTATATCCTTTTGCTGGCAATTGCTTGTTTTGCAGGTAAAGTTAGCGCCCAGGAGTTGAAAAGCGAAGTATTTTCACTTCTCAACCTCGATTACCCGGGACTGGAAAAAGTAAAAGCCTTGCATCAGGAAGGTAAAGACGAAGATGCCGCAAAAGCATTGCTCGATTACTACCGTGCACGCACCAACGTGAAAACTCCGGATATTAACCTGAAAAAAGTTACTATCGGCAAAGAAGAACAGCAGTGGGCAGACGACGCACTGAAGCATACCTTCTTCGTTCACAAAGGTTATCAGCCTTCTTACAATTACGGAGAAGACATCAACTGGCAATACTGGCCGGTAAAAGACAACGAACTTCGCTGGCAATTACACCGCCACAAATGGTTCACTCCGATGGGTAAGGCTTACCGTGTATCCGGTGACGAGAAATACGCCAAAGAATGGGCACACCAATACATCGACTGGATTAAAAAGAATCCGTTGGTGAAGATGGACAAGAAAGAATATGAGCTGGTAAGCAACGGAAAAATCAAAGGTGAAGTAGAAAATGTACGTTTCGCATGGCGTCCACTGGAAGTGAGCAACCGTCTGCAAGACCAGACTTCACAGTTCCAGTTGTTCCTGCCTTCTCCTTCTTTCACTCCGGACTTCCTGACTGAATTCCTAGTGAACTACCACAAACATGCCGTACATATCTTAGGTAACTACTCCGACAAGGGTAATCACCTGTTGTTTGAAGCTCAGCGTATGATTTATGCAGGCGCTTTCTTCCCGGAATTCAAAGATGCTCCGGCTTGGAGAAAGAGTGGTATCGATATCCTGAACCGTGAAATTCACGTACAGGTATATGAAGACGGCGGTCAGTTTGAGCTCGACCCTCACTATCACCTTGCTGCTATCAACATTTTCTGCAAAGCATTAGGAATTGCAGATGTAAACGGATTCCGCAAGGAATTCCCGCAAGATTATCTGAATACAATCGAAAGCATGATTATGTTCTATGCAAACATTTCTTTCCCGGATTACACAAACCCATGTTTCAGCGACGCCAAGTTGACAACTAAGAAAGAAATGGTGAAGAACTACAAAGCGTGGAGTAAACTGTTCCCGAAAAATCAGGCTATCAAATACTTTGCAACAGAAGGTAAAGAGGGCGCATTGCCGGATTATATGTCTAAGGGATTCCTGAAATCAGGTTTCTTCGTATTCCGTAATTCCTGGGGAATGGATGCTACTCAAATGGTAGTAAAAGCAGGTCCGAAAGCATTCTGGCACTGTCAGCCGGACAACGGTACATTCGAACTTTGGTTCAATGGCAAGAACTTGTTCCCGGATTCCGGTTCATATGTATATGCAGGCGAAGGCGAAGTGATGGAACAACGCAACTGGCATCGTCAGACTTGTGTACACAACACTGTAACCCTGAACAACAAGAATCTGGATACAACAGAATCAGTTACCAAACTGTGGCAACCGGAAGGTACCATCCAGACTTTGGTTACCGAAAACCCGAGTTACAAGAACTTGAAGCATCGCCGTTCTGTATTCTTCGTTGATAACACTTACTTTGTAATTGTGGACGAAATGGCAGGCAGCGCCAAAGGTTCTATCAATCTTCATTACCAAATGCCGAAAGGCGAAATCGCCAACAGCCGCGAAGACATGACATTCCTTACTCAGTTTGAGGATGGAAGCAACATGAAACTGCAATGTTTCGGTCCTGACGGTATGAGCATGAAGAAAGAACCGGGATGGTGTTCAACTGCTTACCGCAAACGTTACAAACGTATGAACGTATCATTCAACGTAAGAAAAGACGGAGAAGAAGCTGTACGTTATATCACTGTCATCTATCCTGTTAAGAAAAGCGCAGATGCCCCTAAATTTGCTGCTAAATTCAAGAACAAAGCGTTCGATGAAAACGGATTGGAAGTAGAAGTGAAAGTAAATGGAAAGAAACAGTCACTAAAATATAAACTCTGATAAAAAGACATTGATCAATGTCCATCAGAGCGTAGCGAAGAATCTCCTCTCTACGTTATAAAGAGAGGAGATTTTTCGTCACTACGCATCCCCCTGAATGACAGTCATATCCGGCTATTATTCGTTTATTAGTATCACATTCTCCTCAAAAAGACTCTTTATTATGAGAAACTATCCCTCTACCCTACTCCTTCCATTGGCTGCATTAAGCCTTGCTTCCTGCGGCAATCAGAAGAAAGAAGAAACTAAACGACCGAACATCATCTTTATGATGACGGACGACCATACCACCCAAGCCATGTCCTGCTATGGCGGAAACTTGATTCAGACGCCCAACATGGACCGGATTGCCAACGAAGGTATCCGTTTTGATAACTGCTATGCTGTCAACGCCCTTTCCGGCCCTTCACGTGCTTGTATCCTTACCGGTAAATTCAGTCATGAAAATGGTTTCACCGATAACGCAAGTACATTCAACGGTGACCAGCAGACATTCCCCAAGCTTCTCCAACAAGCCGGATACCAGACTGCCATGATTGGTAAATGGCATCTTATCAGTGAACCGCAAGGGTTCGATCATTGGAGCATCCTTAGCGGTCAGCATGAACAGGGCGATTACTACGACCCTGACTTTTGGGAAGACGGCAAGCATATCGTAGAAAAAGGATATGCGACGGATATTATCACTGATAAAGCCATTGAATTTCTCGAAAGCCGGGATAAGAACAAACCGTTCTGTATGATGTATCACCAGAAAGCTCCGCATCGTAACTGGATGCCTGCTCCCCGCTACCTGGGTATCTTCAACAATACTACTTTCCCCGAACCTGCCAACCTGTTCGACGATTACGAAGGACGCGGAAGGGCAGCGCGCGAACAGGATATGTCCATCGAACACACGCTGACCGATGATTGGGATCTCAAGCTACTGACCCGCGAAGAGATGTTGAAAGATACGACAAACCGTCTTTACAGCGTATATAAGCGTATGCCTGCCGAAGTACAGGACAAATGGGATTCCGTATATGCACAACGTATCGCAGAATATCGCAAAGGCGACCTGAAAGGCAAAGCATTAATCAGTTGGAAATATCAACAGTATATGCGCGACTATCTGGCTACTACATTAGCAGTAGATGAAAATATCGGCCGACTGATGAATTATCTTGAAAAAATCGGTGAACTGGACAACACAATCATTGTCTACACTTCCGACCAGGGTTTCTTCCTCGGCGAACACGGCTGGTTTGACAAACGCTTCATGTATGAAGAATGTCAGCGTATGCCGCTTATCATCCGCTATCCGAAGGCTATCAAGGCAGGAAGCACAAGCAACGCCATCAGCATGAACGTAGACTTTGCCCCTACTTTCCTCGACTTTGCCGGAGTGGAAATCCCGTCTGATATCCAAGGCGCATCCTTGAAACCGATATTGGCAAACGAAGGCAAAACTCCCGCCGACTGGCGAAAGGCTGCTTATTACCATTACTACGAATATCCGGCTGAACATTCCGTAAAACGTCATTACGGTATCCGTACCCAGGATTTCAAACTCATCCATTTCTACAACGATATAGATGAATGGGAAATGTACGACATGAAAGCCGACCCGAGAGAAATGAACAACGTCTTCGGCAAACCGGAATATGCAGAAAAACAAAAAGAATTGATGCAACTCCTTCAGGATACCCAAAAACAATATAACGACACCGACCCCGATGAAAAAGAGAAAGTCCTTTTCAAAGGAGACCGTCGACAAATGAAAAACAGATAAACTAATTACTAAAACCATGGATAGAAGAAAGTTTTTAAAAAACACAGGCTGGTCTTTCCTCGGATTGGCAGCTTCAGGCAGTTTACTAGGTTCTTGTGCACCGGGAAGCAAGGATGCCAAGAAAATCATGCCATCGGCAAGCAACCTCAAAATGTATTGGGGCGACTTACATAACCACTGTAACATCACATACGGACACGGCGATATGCGCGACGCTTTTGAAGCGGCGAAAGGACAATTGGATTTTGTCAGTGTAACCCCTCATGCCATGTGGCCGGATATTCCCGGAGCAGATGACCCTCGTCTGAAATGGGTAATCGACTACCACACGGGGGCTTTCAAACGTCTGCGTGAAGGTGGCTACGAGAAATATGTACGAATGACTAATGAGTATAACAAGGAAGGTGAATTCCTGACTTTCGTAGGATACGAAGCTCACAGCATGGAGCATGGCGACCATGTCGCACTGAACTACGACCTGGATGCGCCGCTTGTAGAATGTACTTCTATCGAAGACTGGAAAGAAAAAGCCAAAGGACACAAAGTATTCGTTACTCCGCACCACATGGGTTATCAGGGCGGTTATCGCGGTTACAACTGGAATTGTTTTACTGAAGGTGACATTACTCCCTTCGTAGAAATGTATTCCCGCCACGGTCTGGCAGAAAGCGACCAGGGCGATTATCCTTATCTGCATGATATGGGCCCCCGTCAATGGGAAGGAACTATCCAGTATGGTCTTGAATCAGGCAACAAGTTTGGTATCATGGCTTCCACCGACCAACACTCCGGTTATCCGGGAAGTTATGGCGACGGACGTATCGGCGTACTGGCTCCGTCACTGACTCGCGACGCTATTTGGGAAGCTCTCCGTACCCGCCACGTATGTGCCGCAACGGGTGATAAGATTCTTATAGATTTCCGTCTGAATGACGCTCTTATGGGAGATGTAGTTCGTGGTAACAGCCGTCGTATCTATCTGAACGTAACAGGTGAAAGCTGCATCGACTATGTAGATATTGTAAAGAACGGTCAGATTCTGGCTCGCATGAACGGCCCGTTGACCCCGGTTGCTCCGGAAGGCGATACGGTACGTTGCAAAGTTAAAGTTGATTTTGGTTGGAATCGTGAAGAGAAATACGTACATTGGCAAGGCAAATTGTCATTAGACAAAGGACAGCTCCATAGCGTGACTCCTTGTTTCCGCGGCGCAGCCTTCACTTCTCCGCAGGAAGGTGAAACTGAGTTCCACACACATGTCAACCGTATATTGTCTGTTGGCGACAAGGAAACCGAACTGGATATGTACAGCAGCAAGAATCCGAATACGACAACTGCGGCTATGCAAGCTGTAATTCTTGACGTGGAGATGCCGAAAGACGGTAAGATTATCGCAGAGTTCAACGGCAAGAAGTTTGAACATACATTGGGCGAACTGCTTGAAGGTTCACGTTCACACTTTATGATCGGCTGGTTGAGCGAAGCAATCCTCTTCAACCGTGCAATGCCGGAAAGCTGCTTCACAGTAGAGCACTACATGGAAGACAAGGAGCCTCAACGCGATACTGATTATTACTATGTACGCGCCCGCCAACGTGACGGACAATGGGCTTGGAGTTCACCAATCTGGGCAGAAAGAGTGTGATTTTCAAGTATTAAGAAATAAGTATCAAGCATTACTTTGCAGATATGGAAAAAGAATACGCTATAGGGATAGACCTTGGCGGAACTTCTGTGAAATACGCCCTTATTGATAATGAAGGCGTATTTCATTTTCAAGGGAAGTTACCGTCGAAAGCCGATGTATCAGCCGAAGCTGTCATCGGGCAGTTGGTTGCCGCCATCAATGAAGTGAAAGCTTTTGCATCAAAGCAAGAGTTCAAGATTGACGGTATAGGAATCGGGACACCGGGTATCGTGGATTGTACGAACCGCATCGTTTTGGGTGGAGCGGAAAACATCAAAGGATGGGAGAATCTGCATTTGGCAGACCGTATTGAAACAGAGACCGGAATCCCTGCTTTATTGGGAAATGATGCCAATCTGATGGGATTGGGCGAAACCATGTACGGAGCCGGTCAGGGCGCCACTCATGTTGTTTTCTTAACCGTAGGAACGGGGATTGGCGGTGCAGTGGTTATCGACGGTAAACTGTTCAATGGTTATGCCAATCGGGGAACAGAATTGGGACATGTGCCTTTAATTGCCAATGGTGAACCTTGTGCCTGTGGTTCTGTCGGCTGTCTGGAACATTATGCTTCGACTTCGGCTTTGGTGCGCCGTTTCAGCCAGCGAATAGCGGAAGCGGGTATCTCTTATCCGAATGACGAAATCAACGGAGAACTGATTGTCCGCCTTTACAAAGAGGGCGACAGCATTGCCACCGAATCACTGGAAGAACATTGTGATTTTCTGGGACATGGAATTGCCGGATTTATCAATATCTTCAGCCCGCAAAAGGTTGTAATCGGCGGCGGACTTTCTGAAGCCGGAGATTTCTATATCCGGAAAGTCAGTGAGAAGGCTCACCGCTATGCCATCTCCGACTGTGCCGTGAATACGGAAATCATGGCTGCCGCATTAGGCAATAAAGCCGGAAGTATCGGAGCCGCCTCACTTGTATTTACTCAATTATCCGCTCCCAATCTAATTAAATTATGAAAAGAAATTTAGGAATGCTGGCGCTGATTATGGCGTTCTGGTTCACCATCTCATTTATTACTAATATCCTGGGACCACTCATTCCGGACATTATTCACAATTTCAATCTGAGCGATTTGGCGATGGCGGGATTTATCCCGACTTCTTTTTTCCTGGCTTACGCCATCATGTCCATCCCTGCCGGACTGCTGATCGACCGTTTCGGTGAAAAGCCCGTACTATTCGGCGGATTCCTGATGCCGTTTATCGGAACTATCCTCTTTGCCTGCATGCACACATATCCGATATTACTGGCTTCTTCTTTTATCATCGGACTGGGAATGGCTATGTTGCAAACCGTATTGAATCCGCTTCAACGCACCGTAGGCGGAGAGGAAAACTACGCATTCGTCGCCGAACTGGCACAATTCATGTTTGGAATCGCTTCCTTCCTGAGCCCATTGGTATATACATACCTGATTCGGGAACTCGATCCTGTGACTTATACGGCCGGAAAAGGTTTCTTAATTGATTTGCTGGCCGATGTCACTCCGAGAGAAATGCCCTGGGTATCTCTTTACTGGGTGTTTGCCTTGATTCTGCTAGTCATGTTGATTGCTGTCAGCGCATCCCGCTTCCCGAAAATCGAATTGAAAGAAGACGAAAAAAGCGGTTCAAAAGATTCATATCTGGCATTATTCAAGCAGAAATACGTATGGCTGTTCTTTCTGGGAATCTTCTGCTATGTGAGCACGGAACAGGGAACTTCTATCTTTATGAGTACGTTTCTCGAACAATATCACGGGGTAAATCCTCAAACTGACGGCGCACAGGCAGTAAGCTATTTTTGGGGCTTGATGACTGCCGGATGCCTGGTAGGTATGGTGTTACTGAAACTGATTGACAGCAAGCGATTGTTACAACTCTCCGGAGTATTGACTATTGTATTGTTGCTCTCTGCGCTGTTCGGAAGCAAGGAAGTATCATTAATTGCTTTTCCTGCTATCGGGTTCAGCATTTCGATGATGTTTTCTATCGTATTCTCACTGGCATTGAATTCAGCATCGCAACATCACGGTTCCTTTGCCGGTATCCTGTGTTCGGCAATCGTAGGCGGAGCAGGTGGCCCGATGATTGTCAGTACGATAGCGGATGCTACTTCCCTTCGTACAGGTATGCTGTTCATCCTCGTTTTTGCAGGATACATTACCTTTATCGGTTTTTGGGCTCGCCCGTTGATCAACAATAAGACAGTGAAACTGAAAGAGCTGTTTAAAAAAGTATGATTATGAAACAACGAACCTATATTCTCCTATTGTTCTCTCTCTTGCTGTCTGCAAACGGATATGCACAAAAGGGCATCATGCATCCAAGTCAACAGGCACTGATGCACGAAATCCGCGAAACGCCTTCCCCACTGGATGGACAGCATATTGCAGTCAATCCCCCACGCTTTATGTGGCCGGACAAATTTCCTCACCTTGGTGCCGTACTTGACGGTGTAGAAGAAGAGGACTTCAAACCGGAAGTGACTTACCGCATCCGTATTGCACGCGATCCGGAATTTAAGTCTGAGGTGATTACTGCCGAAAGGAAGTGGGCTTTCTTCAATCCTTTCAAATTGTTCGAGAAAGGGAAATGGTATTGGCAACATGCCTATGTAGATAAAGACGGCAAAGAAGAGTGGTCGCCTGTTTATCATTTCTATGTAGATGGTCAGACACGTACTTTCAACCCGCCTTCACTACAAGAAGTACTGGCTAAATTACCAAAAAGCCACCCCCGTATTCTGCTCGATGCCAACGACTGGGATAACATTATCGAACGGAATAAGAATAATCCGGAAGCACAGGCGTATATCACGAAGGCAAACAAATGCCTGAATCATCCGCTGAAACATTTGGAAGAAGAGATTGATACGACACAGGTTGTCAAACTGACAAATATTGTGCAGTATCGTTCTGCCCTGATTCGTGAAAGCCGGAAGATTGTAGACCGTGAAGAAGCGAATATCGAAGCAATGGTACGTGCTTATTTGCTGACTAAAGATGAGGTGTATTATAAAGAAGGTGTCAAACGCCTTTCCGAAATCCTTTCATGGAAAAACAGTAAATACTTTGCAGGGGACTTCAACCGTTCCACTATCCTGTCTATGAGTACTTCGGCTTATGACGCATGGTATAACCTGCTGACACCGGAAGAAAAAAAGCTACTTTTAGGAACTATCCGCGACAACGGCAAGAAGTTCTATCACGAATACGTCAACCATCTTGAAAATCGTATTGCGGACAATCATGTCTGGCAAATGACTTTCCGTATTCTGAATATGGCGGCCTTTGCTACGTACGGAGAACTCCCGATGTCTTCTACCTGGGTAGATTATTGCTACAATGAATGGGTATCCCGTCTGCCGGGACTTAACACCGACGGTGGATGGCACAACGGTGATTCTTATTTCCATGTCAATCTCCGTACATTAATTGAAGTTCCCGCTTTCTACTCACGTATCAGCGGATTCGACTTTTTTGCCGACCCTTGGTATAATAATAACGCACTTTATGTTATTTACCAGCAACCGCCTTTCTCGAAATCTGCTGGACAAGGTAACTCACATGAAACGAAGATGAAACCGAATGGTACACGAGTAGGTTACGCAGACGCATTGGCGCGTGAATGTAACAACCCTTGGGCAGCCGCTTATGCACGCACGATATTGGAAAAAGAACCGAATATTATGAAGAAAACATTCTTAGGAAAATCCGGTGACCTTACCTGGTATCGCTGTACTACCAAAAAGTCTTTGCCTGAAGAGGAACACTCATTGGCAGAACTTCCCATGGCAAAAGTATTCAACGAAACGGGAATTGCAACAATGCATACTTCTCTGGGAGATATAGCCAAGAACGCAATGCTTTCATTCCGCTCCAGTCCTTACGGCTCTACTTCTCATGCGCTTGCCAATCAGAATGCTTTCAACACATTCTATGGTGGAAAAGCAATCTTCTACAGCAGCGGACACCGTACCGGATTCACGGACGATCATTGTATGTATTCCTATCGTAACACACGTGCGCACAATAGTATCCTGGTCAACGGAATGACACAGAAAATCGGGACAGAAGGATACGGATGGATTCCACGCTGGTATGAAGGGGAAAAGATTTCATATATGGTCGGAGATGCTTCCAACGCTTATGGCCAAGTGACTTCTCCCCTATGGCTGAAACGCGGTGAACTGTCCGGCACTCAGTACACGCCTGAAAAAGGTTGGGACGAGAACAAAGTAGACATGTTCCGCCGCCACATCATTCAATTGGGGACTACCGGAGTGTACGTAATCTATGATGAACTGGAAGGAAAAGAAGCTGTGACATGGAGCTATCTTCTGCATACGGTAGAACTTCCTATGGAAATGCAGGAACTACCTGATGAGGTAAAAGTTACCGGAAAGAATAAGACCGGCGGTATATCCGTTGCTCATCTGTTCAGTTCAGCCAAGACAGAACAAGCTATTGTAGATACTTTCTTCTGTGCTCCTACCAACTGGAAGAATGTGACGAATGCTCAGGGAAAAGCCCTGAAATATCCTAATCATTGGCATTTCTCCTCTACAACTGTTCCTTGCAAAACCGCCCGCTTCTTAACGATTATGGATACACATGGAAATAATCGTCCCGATATGAAAGTAATCCGTAAAGGTAATACCGTGCAGGCAGGCGATTGGACTATCACTTGCAATCTGACAGATAAAGGAAAAGCCGCTATCAGTGTCACCAATAAGGCTGAAAAGGTTTCCTTAAATTATGACGCAGGTAAAAAGGAAGGTGCGACGATTGTAACTGACCAGGTGGAAGGTAAACAAGTCAGCAAAATTCTGACGGACTATTTACCTGATTTTGAGATATAAGATAATAATATTCAAATAAAAACAGGAGAGCTTATTATCACTCTCCTGTTTTTCCTATAAAAATGTAGAAACTACCTTTTACTAGTCTAAAATTATCTTACAAAAGCGTGTTGCTCATAATATTCATATACGCTTCCATCTTCTTTTTCTTTTTCACGAAGTTCATAGACTAACTCCGTTTCAGTCATCTTGGTCACTGTCCAAACTTCCGTATATCCTTCGTCGTCAGTATCAATCATGGTAAGCTTATTACCTGAATATGTCCATGTACCATGATAATAATTAATACCACCTGAAAGATTATAGACATCTTTCTCTACGTAAGTTCCATCTTCTTTGAACTCAATAGAATAGCGATTGGTACCGTTCACATAATCCTCTTTATGGTTATTCACCATTTCACCATCCTCCCATTCTTGGTCAAGATAGTACACACCATTCCAAGTTCCCAGTAATAAATCACGTGACCCCACCGAATCTTCGTCATCATCGCCACAAGAATATACACTAAATGATAATAACACTACTGCCATGCATGCAGCCATTTTCCATAAAATTTGTTTCATAATTCATTCATTTTATTAATTGTTTATACTAAAAGATCACTCAATTACAACATTCATTCAAGAAGAACTCATTCATAAACTAAATTAATATCGTTAGTCACAAAATCAATTTCCCAATGAGCACCTTCCCCACTCTCCCATTGATAATACTCCGCCATACGATTCCACCAATCCTGAAACTTGGCTCCAGTCTCGCCTAAGTCCTTCACTAATTTCTCATATAAAGCATCGTTATCAGCAGATACTATTTTAGCCAATTCATTCAAGCCATTCTGACGTTCAAAGAGCTGTTGAATTTCACACTTCTCTTCCTCCGTCACTTTTCCAACTACTTTTCTCATTTCTTTATTATATCAAGAGGATCCAAATACGTTATTTCTTTTATTTCCACATTATTCATGCAGGTACTCCCTGACTGACGAATAACAGCTAATAATGCACGTGCCGCATTTCGTTCCAGATGTGAAACAACACACTGTTCATGCGAAGGAGTATTTACTTCCAACGTAGTTTTTCTGTTTAGATAAATACAACGTTTACACTGATAAGCATCACAGATACGGCACAAAGGAGCATAATCCAAACGATAAAGTTGCGCATTTTTGATGTCAAGACCTTTTTTCAAATCTCCTATAGCAGTTTCTTCACCTTCCAGATAAAAAGCCGGACAAACATAAAACTTCCCATCGGGTACCAATGTTATGCTTTCCCATCCGGCATTGCAATTGTTCATTCTATCCAACATAATGCGGTCAGTCAGCAAATTAAGCTGCGAATTTTTTCCCTGAGCATAACATGCCGAAATCATCTTCGAAATAGCCTGTAATACTTGCTTGTAAATAGTAAAGTCTACATCTGTAAAGTCGTCTATATCAGTAAAGACGACATTTAAACGATATATCTTTTGTAGAATACAATCTAAAGACAAATACATATCAAAGAAATCCTTTTTTGATGTTCGAAGCACGTAAGTTTGACCTGGAGCAAGCTGAAAACTCAAAAATGTGTTCCAGTCATTGAAAACTATCACATCTGCTTCTTCCCGACAACCGACGGGAACAATCTTGCTATGGTCAATAGTTTCAATAGTTTCCTTATACTCATCAGGAAGTTCGTAATCGGGATACACAAACTGAATCGACAAATTTTCTTTCATAGCAAAAAATATACCTGCTTTCAAATCATCCAAAGCTATCAGCCTACGTGCCTTACCGCTATTTTCATAATAACAGAAAGACGTACTCGTATCGTCTAATTGTATAATCAGATATTGAATCATAACGTTAACAGATTACATTGTTTGACATCTTTTGCCTTTTCCCAAACTCATCACACTCACCCTCCAATTCCAACTTACGGAAAAGCTTGTTCCAGTAATAGTTGTTGGCATGAACGCGTGCCTTGTGCATTTTGCAGATAGCAGTGCTTCGCTGATAAATAGTTGGAGTGTCGGCAGCATCGTAGTTCTCACCTTGACACCATGCACAGCCACTAGCTACCTCACAATCAATACATTCTTTCGTACTCTGCGTACAACGGTCAAGAGTTAAGAATGGACGAAGCTTGTTTTTGTCAATGCCGTCATGAATATTTCCGATAATCCATGCTTTCTTACTACGCAGAGAGTATTGAGCAAAACGAGTACAAGGATAGAAATTACCTGCTGCATCCACAGCAAGCATCATACCGGCTCCACACCAATTCTGATTATCCAGTACACAATCCATAGGTTTGCCTATATGTTCTGTAAAAAACGAACAAGTGTAATCCTGATAATATCCTCTATCTATAATCACATCGGCCAACTGTATAAGTTGTTCCTCAAAAAGAGACTCATCTCCTTGTTTCCAGACAGGCTCAAAAACACAGTTTATATTGACTTCATGTATACCTAGGCTGTATAAATGAAGAACGCTTTCTTTAATATAAGGAATGTCCGCACTACTAATTGTCACTTTCGTTCCCGCACTTGGAAATTGTTCTAGCCATAATGGTATATTACGCGCCACATCTTTATAAGAACCTCTATTTGTAATTTTATACACACGATTCAAATCATGTTTCATCTCCGTACCGTCTATAGTGATACCGATACTTAAATGTTCTTTATTTTTCTTGATGAAATTCTGTACTTTCTCTTCATGGTAATTAATGCCATTGGTAGAGAATGAGAAGCGATAGGAGTTGAACCAATGATGATTTCGACGGAACATTTCCATCTTAATATAGTCACAAATCCTATCAATTAGATCTATCTCCAAAAAGGGTTCTCCTCCGATAAAATCCCAGACAACGGATTCTTCCCGGAATTCATCTTCCCGTTCCAAAATATAGTCAACAGCCTGCTTTGCTATCTCCCAAGGCATACGTTCTTTCGTATTCTTACCTACAAGATAGCAATATTTACAAGCAAGCTGGCAGTCTTTTGTGACAATGAATGTGATGTTCTTGTCCATGCCGGACTGCCAACCTGCATCTTGTTCTTTTATCTTCATTTAGTCAGTTATCATTTACTTGTATGCATACATACGTTCGAACAACCCACAAAACATTTTCCCTTGCAGCTATGATTACAGCCAGTTGTATTTGCCGCATTTGACTTACAAGTAGAAGCACAACTTCTCGTACATTGTCCGCTACAGGTATCTTTACACTTCCCACTGCAATCAGAGCAGCCACCGCCACCATTAACCTCATCCAAAGGTGGTTCATCAATTTCACATGAAGTGAGAATACTTGGTAATGCAGTCAATGCTATTGCCGGAAGTACAAGTCCTGCTGCTTTTTTAAAGAACTGTCTTCTGGAAATTAGTTCGTCGTTATTATTTTTCTTTTTCATAAATGTAATCCTTTAAATATTAGAAATAAAAACCTGTCTTTACATAAAAATGAGAAGAGCCTTTATCGTTCCCGAACTTCTGTAAGCCACAACTAAGAGTGAACTTTTTGTACTTTATACCTGGTCCGAATTCGCAATAGAAAGAAGTTTTACCACCTGACGGCTTCAGTGAGTGCCCTGCACCTAATGCCAAATCCACGAATGGCGAAAAGTCAGAGGTCACAGGATAAAAGCCTCGCAAATCGACATACCCTGTCATGGCAAAACGTAAACCTTGACCTTTGTAATAATGCGTTAACATATGAGCATCTACACCAATTGATGTCTGAAGATAATCCCCCCACATGATTCCATGAAGCATTCCCAACATGGCACGGGCAGAATACGTCTTCGCATCGTTCACAGTCGAACTCGTTCCATAACCAATATGCATCCCTCCTGCATATTTGGGTGTCCAATCGATTGCATGGCCCAGTGAAGGAAACACAGCCAGCATAAAGCAAAACAATCCGACTTTCTTTAAGAACCGACTATGCAAGCCGTTTCTCTTTTTCTGATTCTTTTTCATAAATAATTAATTTAAGTGAATATTAAAGTGACTTCAATCCTATTTTATCTCTCGAACAAGCATCCCCGGATAAAAATCGCCGCCACTAACCTTGACAAAAGTTGTAGCTTTCAAATCTGCTCCATAAGCCCCCTCTTCTGCTGCCATATAACGGTTATCCCATATTTTATCGGCAACAGGTTTAATAATGCCCATCCGTTTGTATTCAATCTTACCTTCTACTTCTCTGGCTTCAAGAACTTCAAATCTGGAATTTTTGTCGATGCCTTCTTTTTGTCCTATCTGCACTGTTATAGCCGGATCCACATTCAAGATTGGAGCTTTTATTTTAAACTGTTCATATTTCTTTTGTAAGTCAGCCACATTTTCATCAATAGCCCGTTGGCAGGCTTTACGAATCATCTGCAAGGGTTCTTCTTCTTTTATTCCCAAGAAAGACGTTTTAGCACCACTGGATTCCACTTCACCAACATATTTCATCTGAAACGCCCCCCGATTCTTCTCGAAGGCAAACTTCTTTTGCTCATCCGCTTTCTCCGAGTAGTAAAGAGTATAAAACTGATTTGCAATTTCTTCATTCCATATCAGTTGATAAAGACGAGTATGTATTTTCACAGAGAAGCCCTTTAGTGTCGCTATAATATCACCATAATTTTGTCCCAATTTTACATAATCGCTATTGCCGGTAGCCATTCCGGCAACACCGCCAAGTACAGTCAAAGCCAGTCCCCATGTTTTGGCACGGGCGTTTTTATCTATATAGCGAACCTCATTTACCAATAAGTAAGTATTTCCTATTAAATCCTCTCCAGCATCTTGCAACATGGCTATCCCTCTCTTTGAGCGTTTTGCCAGTTCCTTATCAAATTCTGACGCATTATAAAGACCGCGTTCTTTTACCAGTTCCATGTCACACTCCCCCGTTAGAATGTTCCTATTAAACCATTTCCCTACAAGTCGGCTGGCTATATGGTTACGATTGATAAAGTCCGTAATATCCTCTGTATATTTTCCTTTACAGTCTACAACAACAGCATTTATACTCAGCCCATGATCATTATATTTATCAGGAACGGGAATCGCCAGGAACTGTTCTTTTATCTCGTCACAGAAATCCTGTTCGCTATGGCTTACAAGTATGCTATAGATAGAACTACGACGATATTTCATATCTTGCTGAACGGTTTCCTGTGCCCCAGACTCAGAAAACACGAATGTTACCAATAGTACCGTTATCAAAAGTCTTACATTTCTCATTTCTTTATTCTTTAATAGTCCCACATATCATTTTCAATAGTCCCTGTCAATTCACATTTATTGCGCTCCTGATTGTTTCTAATCATAAATTTGTAAGTATCTATTTCTGTCCATGCTCCCATCTTTTGATTGAGCATCTGCGAATAAGCCTTTATTGCCAAGTTTCCATTTGGCATTATACAAGGAACCAAGACCTTACCATCAGAAGAAATACAACCGACCTTATTGTTCTTGTCCCAGACTACCGCAACTCCCTCAAAATCTCTATTAAAGTTTCTAAAGCCCGTATATCCTGCACTAAAGGCCAATTGGTTTGTTTCGGTTGACAGGCAATACCATAAACCTTTGTTTTCTTTCTGCACCCACATTAGTTTTGGTTTCCATTCTTCTTTAGCGGCTGTATTATTCCACTTACATTCCACAGCCATCTTATTATCCGGTTCTATTTCGCCCCAACCGGATTTTGTTCGCACGCTAGCCCAACCATATTTAAATGATTGCGCAGATTCATACATAGCCGGAATTACAAATTCCCCTTTTTTATCAAGGAATCCATACAACCCGCCTTTATCCTTTTGTGCACACATAAGTCCTTCGCTTACAGGACTGATTAGATTATAAGAAGGAGATATAATTTCATGTCCGAGGCTATCTATAATACCACATTTATCACCATTCTTGACTACATATACGCTCTCCCTCATAGGAAGGATCAAACTATAATTTTTAGAAATCTTACGACCTTCTTTATCTATCAGATATTGTTCTTTATGAGTAGCGATGACAGCATTTCCCTTTTCAAAAGGAGTGACTACCTCAACGTCTATCCAATCCTTAAAAAGTAATTTACCCGATTCTATAGTATAATAATTAGACTGAACTTTTTTCTTCTTCTCACGAGCTACAGTAATAAATCCATTATTAGGGCTATAAGCCAAATCATACTTATCCGGTGGCAGCAACATTGTACCATTCCCATCAAATATGCCTATTTTATGAAAAAACTTCTCATTCGATTTCCTATAATCATATTTATGCATTTCTCCATTCAAGCTAGAGAAACCAAACTTATTAGACACTACAATGTAAGTGTTTTTAGTCATGGATAACTTGCCAAACTTTTTCGGAGACAGGAAACTATATGTCAATAATTCAAAGCTACCGCATTCTTCCGCTAATTTCCGATCTGCCTCAGACATTTTTTCCAGATATGACTCATTCAATTCTTTCGTATGGCTTTCCACATATTTTTTCGTTTCCGAAAAATCAAACTCGGAAGATACATCAAAACTAAACTTAAACAGATTTGGAGTGTACCGCATTAACGCATAACCGTCTTTTTTTATTTTTCTAAGTTGTTTGATGTATTCCGGATCATTATAAATCGAAGCCATCAATGGATTCGCATCCGGTGTCAATTCATCAAAAGTTCCAATAGCTTTGTATTTTACAGGAACAATAAGATCACCATTACGTTTGTACACACCAAACTTTCCGCCTTTCACAATATCCTTATTCTTTTTCTTATCAAATTTGCCACCTTCGTTTACCCAACAATATCCACGCTCGTTGAAAGTGCCGACCGCAGTATATTTACAAGGAATAAAAACATGGAAACTATCATCTATATAACCATATTTTCCACCTTTCATTACATAGGCAAGCCCATCCTTAAACAGACCAATCTCGTCATACTCAGCTTTCATTATTATATCTCCCCGCCGATTGATATATCCTCATTTTGCACCGGTGAGAATGCCGTCTTTTACACTTCCACCTTCCGCAATCTTGCAATAATCGCCATTCCACTCGTACATCTCCGAGTACTTAATCTTTATAACCTCTTTGCCTCTTGCATCAATATATCCCCACTTCTCCCCTTTTTTAACTTTCGCCTTACCATCAATAAAAGGATAAGCTTCCTTGAATTTGTAATCAATTACTTTCTTGCCATCGAGGTCTACATATCCCCATTTCCCTTTCCCATTTTGTTCGGGAATAAGAGTTTGCGCATTCAATATTGATGTCCCCATCACTAGATAGAAAACAATCATCCAACAAATACGATTCATATTACCATTTTTTAGTTGCACATTATTTTATCACATTAATTTCCGTCTGCTGCCCTTTTCCGTAAGCCATTCCGATTTCCTTGGCAGCATTTATCTGTTCTTTTACTAAATCAACGTTGTCGTCATAAACTTTCATCTCATGTTGCACCTCTACCTGTACCCGACCTTTTATCTCAGTATAGAGTGATTCTGCCTTAGAATAAGCAGAGGATTTAGGATCTATCAAAGACAACCAATAGCAAGCTTCCCCGGCAGCAGCCCCTGTTTGATCGGCTGTCCATATCCTACGGGCTTTCTTCAAATAGTTCTCACCTATTCTATCCCGCGCTTTTGGATAAATAGCTATTATCTCACGAGTCACTTCATCATATCGGTTACAACATTCCGGCACAGAAGCCAACAAGTTAAAAGCCTCTTCATACTTTTCCAGACCACCCAACCGATGTGCCTGTGACACAATCTGCGCCGTATGCTGATTGTAATAGGCCAAAACTTTACCTTTTGCTCCTTTGATGAAATCCAGCAATTTCTTGTTTTGCGGATTTATCAACCGTATGGCATTCTGCATGGCTTTTGTCTCTGTAGCACCTGCCCCTCTTACATTGACAACCAGAGTTGCCATCGTTTTCATACCTGCCCTATCCACCAGTTTGAGAATAATGTCACATTGGTAAATCGCACTTGCCGGAATAGTAGGCACGACCTCTTTCTGTATTCCTACAACATCTGCTGTAAGAAAAAACTGAGTATAAAAGAAATCGGATGAAATACCTTGAGAAACTACCAACTGTTCCATTTTAGAACGTAAATACTCTTGCTGCATTTCATTCACCCCATCAATACTCTCCGCCATTAACACAGCGATAGGAGTGTCACACTCCTCTTGCGCCGATATTCCACTGGAAAACATCAGCAACACCATAAATACACCTATAATCTTTTTCATGATATTTTCTATTTATCCCCTATAATCAATTGACATCTTCCCAATCCTTGTGGAATTACCTTGCAGACAAGGTTGTACGGTGGCTTGCGCAACATCTTTCTCAATTCTTTCACAAAATCTTCCGTATCTATCGCTTTGCCATTTTCATTTATCATTGGAATTCGAACCTGATTGAACATGGCAAAATTCTCCGAGCCTTCCGCTTTCGAAAACCTACCTTTCACACAATGCTTTTCCAGCCATTCTTCAATCACATCAATCAGCTCATTTTCACCGTACTCAGTTTCCAGATCAATACCCGCTTCTGTATCAAACACATTTATATCAATAGAGACTTCTCTGCCATTTTCAAACAAATTGTCGAAGTGAGCCTGCAACTGTGAAGTAAAATTATCCATATTAACTAAAATGGCTTCTTCAACCAATACAGGTATCTCGGCCGAAAAAGAAGGTTGCCCTGTTCCTTGTGCACCTGCCACCTGCATATTGGTGCAAGCATCTATCCCACGCAAATTATAGGTTACCGATTTCTTCGGCCCCAACACATTCACGCTCCAGTCAACTTCCAGAATGATGTCACATTTAGCGGTTCGTTTCAAAACATCAAGCGCTGTTTCCGTCAACACGGCACCCGAATTCTTACTCAAAGTCATAGCATTTCTGGCATTCATCATTTCCATATTTTTTATAGAAGTGGAAAGGTCTTTCAAAGGAAACCCTTTGTCAGCCATCAAAATACCTATCTTAGAAATGACATTCATCAAATCCTTATCCTGCGCCAGTGCTTTCTTATAGTCCGGAAATGTTTCGCTTCCCAATTCTGTAGTTCTTTCAAACACATATCCTTTTTCATTACACCAAGGTAAACTGGGAACGACCATAAGTTCCGGTTTCTTTGCTTGTCCCAATAAGTTCAGTGAAAAGAAGAGTAGGACACATACATAATACATCCGTTTCATATGCTGAGATTTTATAGTTACATATTAAAAGCCTGAAGACAATCCTCTGATAATGTTATCGGTTTCCAATTGTTTTCGCAACTGATCTTTTGCCACAGAAATCACAGCACCTATTTTATATTGCCGTTTTGTTACTTTGACACGTTCAAACGTGCCTTCTACAATAGTGGCAAAATTCAAATAGGCATTTTTCTTTTCGAAAAACTCATCAAAATATTCCTTGTTTTCTTCCTCTACAGATAAGCTTTTGGCAAATGGTTTCTGACCGCCGCATTTCGTGCTACCAGTCACCCCCTTAAATATAATTCCATGAACAGCATATTTCCGGAGTGTCTCCGGTTTCAGATTAAGTTTATTTGCATACACCCAAACCTTTACAAGGTAAGTACCTTCTACTCCATTTCCTTCACAAATGATGTCATATCTCCTATCAATGTTCTGCTTCACATCCTGTCCGTACATTGATATAGACTTGATAGAAAAAAGGAATAGAGCAATAACTATTAAGCAATTACGTCGTTTCATTCCCGCTTTTTATTTTGTCTGCTTATAGCCTCCCCGGATTGGGCAATAATAAATAAAAAAGGCATGGGAGTCTGTACTGTTGCTTATCTCAGTCTCAGGCTCTCGCATTGCCCGTCTGTAAGGATAAGCAACGCAGCTAGCCCACGCCTAGATGAGATATATAGAACACTATGCATAGCATAATGTTTAATCACACCTATAGTGGACGTTCTCCGTTGCCATATCCGCTTACAGACTAAGAATTTGCGAGATTCGAGACTGAAAGATATGTTTGGTAAACGCCTTTCTTAATAAAAATCCCCGCCACCCCCTCTAGGGCTAGCTGGATGCTGCAAATATAGAAAGTTAAATTTAGACTGACAAACTTTATTTTAATTATCTTACTTCTTTTTCTGTTGTCTATCATGTCAAAGAACGGTCCTAACCGCAACCGCACATGAAGTATATAGTTCAATACTACATAATGCCGGCTCTATACGGTGATTTTGAAGTTTCGTTAATGGACGACTAGAGTTGGCTATTTGGTCAAATACAGTTGGCTACTTAGACGACACCAGTTGGCTGAACGGTCAACTGCATTCGGCCAATATTATGCTGACTATTTCAATCCGGTATTCAGTCGTATTCGTTTTCTTGTACCCTCACATATCACGGAACACCAAAGCTTTGGTTTTAGCTGGGGCTTCTTTCTTTGTGAGTGTGAACAGTGTGAAAGATGTGAAAGATAAAAAAGAGGACTTTTAATCACAGTAAACATCTGTCATACTACAACTTACGAGTCTGTGAAATTTGTGAAAGGTAAAAAGTGATTTTTAATATCCTACCTCAATGGCTTATTCAAACATTAGTTCATATAAAAATGTTATATTTGCAGACTAAGAATAAAAAAGAACAACAGATGAAGTATATCGGAGCACACGTAAGCGCATCCGGTGGCGTAGAATACGCCCCCACCAATGCACATGAAATAGGAGCAAATGCTTTTGCACTATTCACCAAGAACCAACGCCAATGGGTAAGCAAACCGTTAACAGAAGAAAGTATCAGTCTTTTCAAAGAGAATTGTGAGAAGTTCGGTTTCCAGCCGGAATATATCCTGCCCCATGACAGTTACCTTATTAATTTGGGACACCCCGAAGAAGAAGGTCTTAATAAAAGCCGTGCCGCTTTTCTGGATGAAATGCAACGTTGCGAACAACTCGGATTGAAACTTCTAAATTTCCACCCCGGCAGTTCTCTCAATAAAATATCAATAGAAGATTGCCTGGCACTTATAGCAGAAAGTATCAACATCACTTTGGAAAAGACGAAAGGAGTGACAGCCGTTATCGAGAATACCGCCGGACAAGGCAGTAATCTGGGAAGCGAATTCTGGCAACTTAAATATATTATTGACCGGGTGAACGACAAAAGCCGGGTAGGTGTTTGTCTCGATACTTGCCATACCTACACAGCAGGTTACGATATAGTGAACGATTACGATAAGATATTCGACGAATTCGATAAGGAAATAGGATTCAACTATCTACGCGGCATGCACTTGAATGACTCAAAGAAAGCATTAGGCACCCATGTAGACCGCCATGACAGTATCGGCGAAGGACTGATTGGAAAAGCATTTTTTGAAAGATTAATGCAGGATTCAAGATTCGACAATATGCCGCTAATACTCGAAACTCCGGATGAGAGTAAGTGGGCGGAAGAGATTGCCTGGTTAAGAAGCGTCGAGTAAAAGACCGGAAAATACAAGTTATAGAACACATTTACGAAAATATATTCAACTTTATGTTATAATATTGAATATTATATGTATTTTTGCACCCGTAAACCTTTGGACTTCAAAGTGCTTACGGGTATTTTTATTGCAAAACAAACATTTTAATAATCGCATAAACAAAAAAGCAACGTATATGAAAAAGTTTTGGTTAGCATGCACAATGGTCATCGCAGTGGGTATAAGCGGTTGTGTAGACAGTGATAAAGACTTATACCAGGGAGCTCCGGAAAAAGAAACAAATCTATCAGATTTCTCTACAAAACAGGTAGTACAAGTAGAAGCAGACTATTCGAACGCCGATTCGCACGTTCCTTTTTATATATATGACAAGAATCCGATAAAACCACAGGAAGCTGAATCCAACACTATAACCATTGACGAAAACATCGAGCCACTGGATGGTGCTTGGACAGATGAACAAGGCAAGTATAGTGGTAAAATGTTCCTTCCTGCCTATGTATCAGAAGTATATATTGTCTCCACATCGCCATTTGCAACAAAACCTGTAATAGAAGGTAAAGTAGAGAATGGAATATTAAAGTTTTCCGAAACTGATGAACAAATTGGAACAAGGGCTTCAGAGCCACAAGGCAAAAAAAACACCCAATATAATGCCAACCGATTTAAATCATTAGGATGGAATAATGCTCTAGGCTCTTTTGACACAGAAACAGGGAAAATAAACTACCTATATAATGGTGACTTAAAATTAAGCAAATCAGAAATGAAAGAGCTGAAGACTACCATAAATAGTGTTTTGAAAAATTCTACTAGTTTTGTCTGCCCGCAAGCATACCGTACAGGAGCTGATTTATATATTGAAAAAGACCAAACAGCCGTAGCACTAACCGCATTATCCGGATGGACTTGTTGGAATAGTTCATTGGGATACTATTACTATAGAGCTGACAAGGTTCCAACTAATCTAAATGATGTAACTATATACACAATATTCCCAAATACTCAAACCAGTTGGAATAATGGATACGGAGTGTATTCATACCCAAGAGGTATTAACGAGGGAGAATCCGTTCAGTTGAAATACTTCGATAAAGATTACCCGGAAGGAACAGAGTATTTCCCGAAAGGCTATAAAATAGGCTTTGTCCTCGCTACAAATGCTTGGGACAGGTACTTCTCTGCTTTCAAATTCGACTTTCCTTATTATGCTTGTTCAACAGAAGGTATTGGAAAAGTTCGCACTGCTATGTTCAAAGATAGCAAAGGCAACATTGCCATTACCTTTGAGGATTACAAAGACGACCAGAATTTCACTGATGTCCTGTTTGCCCTAAAAGCAAATCCAAAAATTACTAATGTTCCGACTGTAGATCCGGAATCAAACACCACCATCAAAAAGACAGGTGTGTATTCATTCGAGGATTACTGGCCTAAGGCGTATGATTACGACATGAATGACGTAGTTGTACTTTATACCTATGAAAAAACATTCAATATTTATAATGAAATTCTAAAGGAATCATTCACCCTAGAACCCCATACTGCCGATTGGCAGGCAATGTTGAACAACGGACTGGCATTTACTTTAAAAGACTTAGGTAGCTATCAGAATATAACAGACTCTATCAAGACAAGTAATGATACAAAGTTTAAGTTAACTAATTTCGTACACGAAAACAATGTTGTCATACTGACAGAAAAAGTGAAAGATAACTCAAAAACGCAGTACAAAGTAACTATTGAATATAAAAAAGGTCAGAAAACATCTGAAACTTCAATAGATGCTTTCATTTTCCGTCCTAGCAATAACGGAACTCGCTTAGAAATACATATTCCTATGCAAGCACCAACTGCAAAAGCAGATATGACATATTTCAATACAGAGGATGATCGCTCGGATCCGGCTAAAGGTATTTACTATGTATCCGATAAAGATAAAATCTATCCATTTGCATTTTTCCTGCAAGGTGCCAACCTGAGTGATGTGGAGAAGCTTCTAACAAAAGAAAATGAAGGTATTGCCATTAGTGAACTTTATCCGAAATTCATAGGCTGGGCAAAGAATAATAACACAAATAAGGATTGGTACAAGAAATAACCACTCTTATCCTCTCAATATAAAAAATGGCTGAAAGTAGTTTGCACTTTCAGCCATTTTTTATATCACAATCACCAAGCTTTAGAATCCTACTTATTTCCCATGCATATCCAGATTCCCTTCCCACAAATATTTACAAGTCTCCTTCACTGCCACTCCCGAAAGGAAGATAAGTGATATCAGATAGATACTTAATAAATATTCGCCATACTGACTAAAGGTTCATACAATTTTTCTATATCTTGCGAATCCATTTCTATTTGTACCTGGTCGCCGGGCATTAGTTTCTGTCCTTTAGGAATCCAGTCTTTCCGGTCACGGTGGACATTGATGATTATGCATCGCTCCGGCAGACGAAGTTCGTCTACAATCTTTCCGTCCAGATAAGAACCGCTCATGACTTCAACCGACAATGTGTAGCGTGCTTCTTCTTTGAATGCGGGCGAATGAATCATGTCCTCGTATAAAGTCACATTGAGAGGTTTTATTTGAAGCATTTCCGTGAAATAATAAGTTAATCCCCCAACTACGATAGAAGGATAGAAAACTTCCAAATGTCCTGTTATCTCGGTTATCAGTACGATAGCTGTCAATGGGGTACGGACTACCGCCACCAGAAAGGCGGACATACAAATCAACATGATATAACTGATATTCTCGTGAGCGATAAGTCCCTGTTGCACCATAATCAATGCTATGATTTGTCCGAGAAGCCCTCCTGTCACCAATGTAGGAATAAAATTACCGCCCGGCAAGCCCGAAGAAAAAGAGAATATGCTAAAAACCAAGTGTAATAGCATCATACCGACAATCCAGAGAATATGTGTATCCGGATGCATTGCCTGCGAAAGCAAGAATTGTTCTCCCCCACCGGTCAGGTTGAATTCTGCCATAGAAATAAGGAAGGCTATAAAAAGCAAATAGAGCATCTTCACATATTCCGGATGTTTAATGGCAGGATAGATACGTTTGACCTGAAGGGTGGTGATAGAAAAAAACTTCCCAAAAATAGAAACCACAGCAGCCAATAGAAGAAACAGTTTCACCTGTCCCCAAAAAGTCATTCCCGGTACAATGGCATCTATATGAAAATAAGGATTCATGGGAAAAATCCAACTAGCTACCCCACCGGCGACTACTCCTGCCAAAAGCGTGGTAATAGCCGTTTTAGGCGCGTCGAACCGTTCGATGGATTCGATAACCAACAGCGACGAAGCCAACGGCGCAGCAAAAGCAGCCGCCAATCCCGCACCCGCACCGGCAGCCAATAATTGTTTCCGCTCACCACTAAGTACCCGTCCCCATTTAGATACCAAGTATCCCACATACGAGCCTATCTGTACGGAAGGACCTTCACGCCCCAAAGATAATCCTGTACTTAATGCGAGTATTCCCCCCATGAACTTGGCAATCAATTCCCGAAAAGGATGTTTATAATCAACCCGTCCGTTAATGACTCCACGCGTCTGCGGAATCCCGCCGCCCGTAATGAGAGGCATTTTCTTTACCATCCAAGAGACGAATATAAGAATCCCCCACATCAACAGAAAAAGGGGAATATACCAATACCACTCCAAATGGGCACCAAAGAAATCGTGACGAAGATTAAAGAAAAACTGTAATAGATAATGGTAGGGCACGGCAATAAGCCCTGTCAGCAGTCCCACAAAGATACTGACAAAGTAAAGCCGCGCATCAATCAACTTCAACTTAAAGATTCGCCAACGGCCCTTATCCTTCAATTTATTGACAAAATCAAACATTCGGCAAGGTTTTCATTGTTTTCACGTAGGACAACAACAATCAAAACCCCGTTGTGGTTTTCAAACAAACAGGAATTTAAATTATCGTCCCATCATATTCAGACGAAGAATAGCGTGCACCATGAAATAGGAACCCAGCGCGTTGTAGTCGGTATCACGAATGGCGGTGGCAGTAATCGTACGTATCATCGAAACGTCCTGATGAAGGATATCATATATTTTGAAACGGAGCAGTAATTGTTTCCGTTTCAGGAAGGCTTTTGACAACTGGCAGTTCCACATAAAGTTCTCGCGGGCATAGCCACTGTATCCATAGCCGGAACGTTGGAAATAAGTAAGGTCGCTGAATAGCTCTATCCTCCACGGGAAGTAATATTGCATTTCCGTGCCGAAACGGTAGTCGTACGTTTCGGTACGTGTCTCTTTCACATTATTATGGGAATTGTTGTAAAGCAATTCTGCACGGGCACTGATTTCGATTTGTTTCGTGCGGTATGTTAATTGCAGGCGTTGACACGCCGTGAGATGCTTTACAGTACTCTTTACAGGGTCTTCCTTGTTTATTGTGCTATATCCGTTCTGATTTCTGTATTGCAGGTATGAATACGTGCGGAATATCCAGCTACGGTTTTTGAAAGGAGTATTGAGAGAAAAAGAACCCAAAGCCCGCCAGTTACCGTTCAGATTGAGCGGAGTAGTGGTCCGCACTCCTGTTTCGCTGTCATAAGTAACTTGATTGGTCACACTGTTAATGGTGTTTTCTACCAGTGCGGTAGCAACTATATTCCGTTGATGTTTCGTATTATAGGAATTGAAATTCAATGTAAACGTATTGATATAAGAAGGCTTCAGAGAAGGATTCCCCACACGGATATTCAATGGGTTGGTACGGTCGGTCACGGGCTGAAGGTCGCGTATATTGGGTTGGCGGCTCTTTCCCCGATATACAATCTGCAAACGAGTACGTTTGGAGAACTTATAGCGGAAGTTGACAGTAGGTGAAAAATTAAAGACTGTCCTTTTCAACTGGTTCTCCGGGTCATTTTTCAGAACGGAATGACTCACGGATTTCTGAGGTTCGAAGTCGGCACCGATATTATAATTGTATTTCTTCCGGGAAGTGCGGACAGCAAGGTTAAACAGGTGGTTGCTATACTGATTCTCAAATTGGTTGCTTGCTTCTTCATCATAGCCGGGAGTAAATTCTTGCAGTTCCTTATCCCAGTTGTAGACAAAATGATCGGAGTTGTTCACCCGATATTGATAGCTATAACGGAACTGAAGAAAGTGCAACCAGGGTAATGGTTCTACATAGACTAACTGTAAACGATAGTTGTAACCGTCTACGTCGTCTTCTATCCTTTGGTTTTGGACTTTTTCCGTATTATTCTTAAAATAGTGTGTAGTAGAAAGATTCTGTCTGTCTATTGAAGAAGCATTCGTGCCATAATCTACTTTCAATGCTACGTTTCTTCCCATCCGGCTGAGTTTCCGGCTAAGTTGCAGCATCATCGTCATATTATAGGAAGAGTTATGATTTGTTCCTGATGATTCTTTTTCATTGAGCAAGACATCATTCCCCCACCCTTGCTGAAAACTTTCATTCCTTCTGTCGTTGACTGCCGTACGGTATTGGGGACGGAAAATCAATGTAGTTACAGAGTCCATTTTCCATTCCAGAGATGCGTTCGCTATCAGATTATCATTTTTCAGCCGGTTGCGCCCGGTGCTCTGAGTGATGGACTTGTCTTGACGAAGAAAATTATCGACCGTTGTATAGCTGTCTTCCAGACGATCTGTTCCTACATACTGGATATTCGAACGGAACTTGACCCGCTGCCAGTCATAAGTAGCATTCACACCCAAGGAACGGGAAGTGGTCAGCCCTTTTTGCGTGCGCAGATTGCCGCTGGAACTGGCGGATTCTCTCTGCATCTCGGAAAAGCCTTGATTATTCGTATTGTTCAGGTTTCCGATAATTGTCAGTTGGGAGTTGTCCCGAAAGCGGTTCAGGGTATTGGCTAGTTCATAACGGGCTTTACTACCATATCCGCCCATAAAGTTCTCCATCCAACCTAATTTCATATTTTTCTTTACCGACAGGTCGAGAATCATTTCTTCTTCCCCATCGTCAATACCGGTAAGGCGTGCCAAGTCAGATTGACGTTCGTATGCTTTCAGCTTCTCTATCATTTCTACAGGAAGATTCTTGAGCGCCGCTTTCGGGTCATCGGAAAAGAACTCTTTCCCATCTACCAGTATCTTCTTCACTTCTTTTCCGTGAATCAGCAGTTTTCCATCTGCATCAATCTCGCCACCGGGAAGTTGTTTCACTAAATCTTCCAGCATCGAACCTTCGGGAGTGCGATAAGCAGACGCATTAAAAACGGTTGTATCTCCTTCGGTCACAGCCATAGGAGCCTGACCTACCACAACTGTTTCATCCAAAGCGATTGCTTCTGAGCTTAAAGAAATATC
This sequence comes from Bacteroides congonensis, assembly GCF_900130125.1. GTDB lineage: Bacteria > Bacteroidota > Bacteroidia > Bacteroidales > Bacteroidaceae > Bacteroides > Bacteroides congonensis. The sequence goes on along the minus strand of NZ_FQXY01000011.1, from coordinate 1,132,639 downwards.
ACCTAAAGCATTCTTATTGCCATTTGCCACAGGTGAAACAGCGCGATAAACCGGAGTGTATCCGATAAAAGAGACATGAAGTAGCAAAGACTTATTCTTAGGAGCAGTGGCGGCTAACTGGAATTTTCCCTGTGAATCGGTTGCCCCGCCCGCCAACATTGCACTATCCGGTAGAGCCAAAAGCCGGACCGTAGCAAACGGTACCGGCTCATAAGTTTCCGAGTCAACAACACGTCCGGCAAAACGCTCTCCACCGGACTGCGCATAAACAGCCAAACTAATCAGTAAGAAGACATAACAACTAATCAAACGGTACTGAAAAGAATACTTATGACTGCCTATGTTCAAATTGTGTTGATTTAGTAAAATAAAACTCTAATAAAATAAACCTAATCTCTGTTTTTAGCCTTGACGCGGAGCACGAGGTTTCTGTCCCTGATGATGGTGTCCTTGTCCGGGTTTCTGTCCTTTTCTGCGGTCAAATTCTTTTTTGAATTTATTCGCATTGCTTTTCTCCTGCTGATAAATCTTCATTATCTGCTTCTGAGACAGTATCTTGCTGAATTCATTGTAATACTTCTCACGGACATCGAGCATCTTACGGCTTTGAGCAAACTGATTTTTCAGCATCGTTGCAATTTCCGCATCAGTCATGGACGGTCTTTGACCTTCCTTCTTTGCGTCCGTTTCCGTACCCTGCGCCTTTTCAGTTCTTGGTTTACGGTTCATCATACGACATTCACGCAGTTCTTTCAGATATTTCTCGTAAACCGGAGTAAACTTGGCGGCTGTTGCATCATCCAGCATCAGTGTTTTCACCATCTGACTGGTTTGCATCTGCATCATCTGTTCCTGCGTAGGACGTTGTTTTCTCTCTTTATTGTCCTTATTTTGGGCAGAAAGGGTCATCTGGCTTCCCATCAAAAGGGCAGCCAAAATTACATAAATAAACTTCATCTTCATAATCTTCACGTTTTTAATAATTGATTGAGTTACTTAATTCAAAAATATATCGTTTTCAGAGAAGCTGACGAGCTCTTCCAACTCCTCATCCGATAATTCCTTAATCCATTTGTCCGTATCTGTACCATTGCTTCGGTCGGCAGCCAGTACATTCGAAGGTGATTTGGTCTCATCTGTCTGATGCAAAGACGGAACAAATAAAAGTCCTGTCAACATGGCCGCTAAAGCAATTACCGTAGAAACAATCAGCTTCATATGGGATTTACGCTGCTGTTTGACTCCGGCACGTTCCATCACCTTTCGTTGCACATCCTCGAAAAATCCGTCAGGAGTGCGGTAAGGTGTCCGTTTACCAATATCGTCGAAATCAAAATCCTTTTTCATCGTCCTATCTGTTTAATATATACTCCTTTATCTTATCTTTTGCATAATGGTAGTTCACTTTCAGTGTATCCACTTTACTGTCCAGTATCCGTGCTATCTCTTCGTATTCGAGTTCATCGTAATAGCGTAAGTTGAACACGAGCCGCTGCTTTTCAGGCAGACTCAAAATGGCTTCCTGAAACTTCACCGCCAGTCCGTTTTCATAATCAATATAATCAGAAGCCTGCAATTTGCTCATCAGTTCTTCCTGAATCTCTTCCGAAGCGATGGTGCCTTCTTCTTTTCTCCCATTCAGCAGACGCAGGCTTTCATTGGTCGCAATCCGGTAAATCCAGGTACTCAAAGAACTTTCACTGCGAAACTGCTCCAAATGCCGGAACACGCGAATAAATACTTCCTGAAGTACGTCTTCCGCATCTTCATGAGATACGACCAGTCTACGGATATAATTATATATCGGTTCCTGAAAAGCGTCCATCAACATCTTGAATCCCCGTTCGCGATTCGAGGTACAAGCTTCCCGGATTTTATTCTCATTTATCATCTGTTCTTTTTCTGAGCTTTGATTATTAGAACGCAGAAAGGCGGGGAAGTTAAATAGGGGATTCCGCTTTTTGCTTTTATTAACGTGAAAAGGAGAAAAGAGAGAGTATATATGAATGGAGAAAGCGCTTCCATAGCCTCATCAAAGACCACGGAAGCGCTTTAAATGTTTATTTATAAGCTATGTACAAAAAAGCGTTTACCAGAACTTATTATGTTCCGCGCTATATTCAAAACCTACGGATTTCAACTGATTCACCAGTTCGTCCTTATTCACGTCCATATCTTCACAAAGTTCATCAAGCGAAGAATAACAGTCTCTCAATTTCATATTGACAATGCTGAACAGCATCATCGGGTCTTTGGGTAATTCCATAACATACAATCTTTTAAACCGGACGCAAAGTTACAGCAATCTCATTGAATGGCAAAACAAATCAATCACCTATTTCTTCTATCTTTAAAGAGACTTTTTCTATCAGCTTGCTGATTTCAGCTTCCAAAGGAATGACGTTGAACTCTTTCCAAAAGTTCTCGTCATACTTGAAGTTCGTATCGGAGAAGATAGTACGGGTGGACAGCCTGTCAATACGGGGGAAGGCTGTCACTTGTTCCGTATCCACTTTACAGGTAATCATCTCGAACCAAATATGCAGGTCACGGCTACCAAACAGCATCCCCCTATGTTTCACCTTAAAATAAAGGTCTCCGCGGATATGATGGATATAATAAGTTCCCTGCCACGGTTTATAAGAAATAGTATATACTACTTTTTGAGGATTCATCCGGATATTGCGCGTACGCCTTTCTACGAACATACCTGCGGCATCTTTTACATATTTAGGATGAACTTCCAGACGGACTTGCAATAAAGCGCACGTTTCAGAATCAAGATATAGTTCGCCACAGAATAGAGGTTCGGTGATGCCTTTCCTTTGTTCAAAATGCACAATATTCACAAAGCGGTTATCCAGGAATGTCATTCCTTCCGAAGTATAGACATATGCGTTATTCTCTATATCGGGAATCATAAATGCGGGCATATCTTTAATCAAATCCATTTGCAGGCAAGCCTGGATTCCGGATTTTACCTTCACAAGCAGGCTGTCCTTCACTTCTACATTACTAAGCCGGCTCATCTTCAATAACTTCACCTGATCAGGTAGCAAAGAGGAAGAGAATGTCTTATAGACCTTAAAGACGCCTTCAGACAGATTCTGGAATTTATTCTTCAACTGGACGCCTTCACGGTAGAAAGTTGTCAGATATACGGGGGAATGCGAATAATTTCGTTCCCTGCGTTCTATCATTTCCCGCAGCAGCTTCCTGGGATCACTTCTACGAATGACGACTTCCTGCAAAGGGACTACTTTCGGTTCGAGACTAAGTACATTGTGCCGACCTGACAGCGCAGAGAGTTCTATATCCTGTGAAATATAACCTATATGTGAAAAAGCAACCGGTGCTTGCCTTAAAGAATCCGGCAAGGACAGTTTGAATTCTCCGTCCTGATTGGTGATACTACCTACGGATGTTCCCCGGACTCCGACAGTAGCGGAAGGTATGGGTACTCCCGTTTCCTTGTCCAGTAAAGTGCCGGCAATGATTAAATTTACGGTTTGTTGAAGCGGAAGAGAGTCTTGTGATATTCGGAGATTTTTGACGGAAGGGGAAGTTATCAGGATATGAGTACCGATAACCTTAAATTCAAGGTCAGTATCTCCTATTATATCGTAGACAGCCTGACGGATGGTACGCTTTCCTTCTTTTACTCTCACTATCGCGTCATTGTCTACGACCCTACTATCATAAATAAACATATATCCTGATTGTCGGGAAACATCCCCCAACAGTGAATATACCGTTGCTTTCGTTTTAGGCAACCGGACTATTTGCTGCAACACATCTCCTCCATCTGCTCTCATCGTATCAAATCCGAAAAAGAGCATGAACAGAATGGGGAGATAGTAATAAGCCGGTTTCATTTTTTTGAATTTTAAAGAGCGTTATTCCGACAGATTATAAATATTTCCCTGCCGGATACATTTTAAATTGAGTGCACCGGCTATCAGGTTGGCAACCATTTCCGGAGATTCATCTGAGAATTCAACAGTCAATTTGCGTTCTGCCAATGCCGGTGAATCAACTTGAATCTGCAAACTGTCCGTACTCAAATTCATTACTTTCAGAATATTGGACAAAGGTTCGTCCTTAAAACGTATATGCTTAAAGAAGCGACTCCAGTCTTCGGCTTCTTCATCAGTACGTTGTACTATCAGTTTCTGTGATTGTACAGTTACCGTTTCACCGGCTTTCACATAACATTCCCGATTCCCTTTTTTAAGAGAGACTCTCACTGTGCCTCTCTGCACGGACAAACGGAAGGGAGCATTCCCATCACTTTGCACACTGAAAGCCGTTCCCAAAACTTCGATTTTGGCTTGTTCCGTATTTATCCAAAAAGGTTGCCCCTGCTTCTTCGCTATATCAAAGAAAGCATTTCCTTCCAGACTTACTTCCCGTTTATCCGCAACAAAATGTTCCGGATACAATAACGAAGTTTCTCCGCCCAAAAGCACAACGGAACCGTCTTCAAGGGTGGTTGCCAATATAAAGGCACTTTGATTTTCCTGCGTGAGCAGATCCGGTACAGGTTCTTTGAAGCCCGATACCCAATATAACGCCCCACAAACAATGCCAATCAATACTGCGGCAACTGCTCCATGACGCATCCACGGCGAAAGTTTACGCATATGATGACCTTCATCAACTTTCGCAAGTAAATGGTCTTTGTCCAACCGGTCGTACAACCGGTTCCAGGCTTTATCTGTCTTTATTTTATAAATATCTGTTTTCATCACTCCATGTGAATATAATTTTCAACTTCTTTTCTCAACGTCCGAAGGGCTTTGGTCATTTCGGCTTCCACTGTTTTGACCGAGAGGGAAAGCTGCGCGGCTATATCCATATACTTCCGTCCTTCTATACGATGCATTTCAAAAATCTGCCGCCTGCGGGCAGGCAATTTTTCAAGGATATTATTTATGATTTTCTGTAATTCCTCATATTCCATTTGCTGATGAGGATCTGTTGACTGCTCCGGACTGGAAGCAGCTAATACCGCTTCGCGATAGCGGCTTCGCACTTCCTCATGTTCACAATACTGAAGAGCCTGATTACGTGTCGCCTTGTACAGATAGCTTTTGACAGACTGGAAAATCTGCAAATGTTCCTTTTCTTTCCAAAGTACATAAAAGAGTTCTTCGACTATTTCTTCCGCCACTGCCATTTGCCCGGTGATACCTGCTGCATAGCAACAAAGAGGGAAATAATAAGAGCGGAAGAGGTCTTCAAACGCTTTTATGTCACCTTCCTTTATCTTTTTTAATATGAGCAGTTCATTCAGCATACTTGCTTCTCTTTATGATTGACCTCAAATATAAGAAAACTATCCCTATTTCATTCTAGTCAGCTTGCTTTTTCAATTTATCTACTGCGTATTCCAAAGATTCCGTAGGTTCGATTATATTATAATTCCCCCAAAAGCCTTCGCTCCAGTATTCATCCACTTTATCGTAGAATATTTGGTTCAGGCTGAAAGCTTCCTTGTTCGGTATAGTCTCCAATGAACCTTCTTTTCTATCGGTCACCACCATTTCCGAAGTTATCGCATAACTTGTAGAGAAAAGCTTCCGTTTCCAGTCACATTTAAAGCGGATCGTGTTGCGGATATAGTTCAGATAGGTTCTGCCATCCACGTTTTTATAGGTAACCAGATAAGAGAGTTCCTGCGGCTTGAATCTCAAACCGAGCGGTTTCTTATAAAGGATAGCAGTGGTTGCCTTTGATTTATTCTGCATATCCAGACTCATTTCGGCACGGGTAAATGACAGTCGTTCACGGTCTATGTATAGTTTGCCATACAGTAAAGCATACATAAGAATTACTTTCGGGCGGAAATTAATGACGTACTGCATACGATTATCTATAAGAACGGATTCCGCCATCCAAAACTCATAATTGTTCAATTCCTCCAAATCGAGCAATGCCTCATTGTTTTTCACCACATCCAGCGTTACACTCAGGTTAGGGCCTCCTACTACTTTTACAGCCAGCGTATCACTTGCCTTCTGGCTAAGCAGACGACGTCCTTTCATTACGCGTACTTTATCATAATTGATATTCCTATTGGTATATGCAGTCTTTGAAACATCAAGCACAGCTTCCGATATACCGATATAGCGCCGTCCTTTCTGCACAGTTTCCCGGTAGAATCCTGTAAGCATATCACGTTTATCACTGTAATTCTGCGGAATCTTACTGATAGCTTTCTCCACAATCAGGCGAGGATCACTGGCATACACTACGACTTCATTCAACAGGTTGGCATGGGGTGTCATCCATACCGTCAATTTAGCAGGAGCTTCTTTCTCTATAGAGATATGACTATTGGCATAGCCGATATGAGAAATTTCCAGTTCGCGCGGCGCTTCCGTCTTTTTGATCTTCAAAGCAAATTCTCCTTCTGCATTCGTCACTGTACCGATATTACTTCCATATACGGATACATTCACATTCTCCAGAGCTTTTTTATTTTGCTTATCCTTCACTTGACCAACGATGGTAAGATAATCTCCGGCATCTCCCTGCGCCCATACAGGAGAGTTGCAAAGCATCAAACATACTGCCAGCCATCCAACCAAGTACTTTTCTAAATTCTTCATATCGGTTCTTTTTTAAAGGTAAATAATTTGCGTTTCTATATATAAGAGCGTTCAGACGAGAAATACCCTATGGTTTTTACAAAAAAAATCCCCATCAATATTACATACCCTTATGGAAGTAATCATCAAAACTCATACTATCAAACAACTCTCTATCATTTGTCAGGGAAGTTAACCAAGTGTGAGGTAAACACATAAAAGTCATAAGAAAACAGTAAATTTAACAAATTATTCGGTTTTATCCTTATCTTTGTATGTGATTGTGCGGGTTATTATATCTGAATAAGAATACACCACAGATACATAATAAATTCAAATTATAAAACAACTTATTATATTGAACGTATGTCAATATGGAGCCGACTCATAGGAATCAAGAAAACTGAAGACACAAATAATGTCATCAGTAATAAAATTACATCTGTACCATATGATGCCCCACGCTATGCCATAGTAGATGTAGAGATTGGTTTGAAAGATCGTAAAATTCATGATATCGGAGCACTCCGCCATGACGGCGCAACATATCATAAAACTTCGAAAGAGGAACTGTTTGAATTTCTTAATGATACAGACTATATCTGCGGACACAATATCATTCATCATGATGCCAAATATCTGTTCACCAATAAAACATGCCACTGGATTTTAGTCGATACACTTTATGTCTCGCCTTTATTGTTTCCGGAACGCCCTTACCATAGGCTGGTAAAAGATGACAAACTGATAAGTGAGCAAATGAACAATCCGGTGAATGATTGCGAAAAAGCAAAAGATCTTCTACTGGACGAAATAGCCCGTTGGAATTCGTTGCCGGACGAAAAACGCAAGCTGTTTGCATCATTGCTGAAAGACCAAAAAGAATTTGAAGGATTTCTCAGTATGGCAGGTGCGAAATTTATAAACGAAGGGGTGTCCGAGCTCATAAGAAATCTTTATGTGGGAAAAATCTGCCAACACGCCGACCTTGACATGCTCATTGCGCAACATCCATGCGAATTGGCATACGCATTGGCTCTAATAGACACTACCGACCATCGCTCCATTACTCCCGGATGGGTACTTCACAATTACCCCGAAGTGGAATTTGTCATGAAACTTCTGCGTCATACCAGTTGTAGCGAAAGCTGTGTTTACTGCAATACCCGGCTGGATGTACTCCATAACTTAAAAGCCTTCTTTGGATATGACCACTTCCGCACCTATGAAGGCGAACCGCTTCAAGAACAAGCCGCCCAAGCAGCTGTAAAAAGCAAGTCATTGTTGGCAATATTCCCTACCGGCGGTGGAAAATCACTTACCTTTCAATTACCTGCACTCATGGCAGGCCGTTCCGTGCATGGACTTACGGTTGTTATTTCACCATTGCAGTCGCTAATGAAAGATCAGGTAGACAATCTTGCCGATAGAGGTATTACTGATGCTGTAACCATCAATGGCCTTTTAGACCCTATCACAAGAGCATTGTCTATACAAAGAGTACAAGACGGGGAAGCTTCACTTTTATATATATCTCCCGAAATGCTCCGCTCAAAAACCATTGAGAAAATCTTGATGGCACGTCATGTCGTGAGATTTGTAATAGACGAAGCACACTGCTTTTCTTCATGGGGACAGGATTTCAGGGTTGATTATCTCTATATAGGTAAATTCATCCGTGAATACCAACAAAAGAAAAAATGCAAGAATCCGATACTTGTATCCTGCTTCACTGCTACGGCAAAGCAGAAGGTAGTACAAGACATCTGTGACTACTTCAAACAGACACTGAATTTAGACTTGGAATTGTTTGCATCAACGGCTTCAAGAACAAATCTGCGTTATTCCGTCATACATGCCGAAAGTGATAATGATAAATACTTAAAACTGAGGGGACTTGTGGCTGAATCCGATTGCCCGACAATCGTTTACGTATCACGCACTAAACGTACAAAAGAACTGGCAGACAGATTGACCCGTGACGGTTATAAGGCATTACCTTTCAATGGCAAGATGGAAGCTGACGAAAAGATTGCAAACCAAGACGCATTCATGAATGATCAGGTACGCATCATCGTGGCAACGTCAGCTTTCGGCATGGGAGTCGACAAGAAAGATGTCGGTCTTGTGGTACATTATGATATTTCCGACTCATTGGAAAATTATGTTCAGGAAGCAGGCAGAGCCGGTCGTGACCCCAATCTCAGCGCACGGTGCTATGTACTTTATAGTGACAATGACCTGGATAAGCATTTTATACTGTTGAACCAGACAAAGCTAAGTATCAGCGAAATTCAACAGGTGTGGAAAGCAATAAAAGACCTTACCAGACAACGCACGAAAGTCAGCTGTTCCGCATTGGAAATTGCCCGGCAAGCAGGTTGGGACGATTCGGTATCCGATATTGAAACTCGTGTGCGGACAGCTTTGGCAGCTTTGGAACAAAGTGGATATCTGGTAAGAGGAAACAATGTGCCTCATGTATATGCCACAGGTATCACAGTAAAGAACATGGATGAAGCAAGAGAGCGCATATCAGCGTCACTATTATTTGGCAGTGATGAAATAGAGAAGGCTGTCCGAATCATCAAATCACTGATTTCTCAAAAACATATTACCAAAGCCCAAGATTCAGAAGCTGAATCACGAATTGATTATCTGGCAGATATATTGGGGATAAGCAAACGTGAAGTCATATCTGCCGTAGAACGAATGAGGCAGGAAGGCATATTGGCAGACAGTAAAGATATATCCGCCTATCTGCTGGATGTAGGCGACTCGGAACGAAAATCACGGACACTACTCGAACGTTTTGCGAAACTTGAACAATACATCCTCAGCCATATTCCTGACGAATCTTTGCGGATATCATGCAAACAACTGAATGACAATGCTGTGAACGACGGAATTAATGCATCCAAAGAAAAAGATATCCGGACACTACTCTACTTCCTCACGGTCAAGGGATATATTCGCAAGAAAGAAGATGCAGGCCACAATATGGAAATCAGTCGTCAGGCAGACTCGGAATCAATCATCAGGCGTTTTGAAAAGCGATTGGAAATCAGTCGTTTTACTGTGGAATGGCTATATAAGTTGTCTGCTGATGTGGACAAGGGGAGTTCCCCAAACAAAGCCGTTCAATTTTCTGTGGTAGAACTTCTAAATCAAATAAAGTCAAGCCCCCAATCCCTTTTTAGCGGACTTGATAACCTGCAGTTGGAAGAAGTAGAAGAGGCACTTCTGTATCTGTCGAAAATAGGCGCACTCAAACTCGAAGGCGGCTTCTTAGTTCTTTATAACGCCATGAATATACAAAGAATAAAAGACAACAAATCGAGGTATAAGCAGGATGACTACCGGATGCTTAACGAATTCTACAAGCAGAAGATCCAGCAAGTTCATATTGTAGGCGAATATGCCAATTTGATGGTAAAGGATTACAATACAGCTTTACAGTATGTTCAAGACTATTTCCAAATGGACTACAAAAAGTTTGTCACAAAATATTTCAAAGAAGAAAGAGTCAGCGAAATACAACGTAACTTGACTCCACAGAAATACAAGCAATTATTTGGTCAGTTGTCCAAACGCCAAATGGAAATTATTTCTGATAAAGAGTCACGTTGCATCGTTGTCGCGGCAGGTCCCGGCAGTGGAAAAACACGGGTATTGGTACATAAGCTTGCATCACTTTTACTGCTCGAAGATGTAAAACACGAACAACTTCTGATGTTAACGTTTTCAAGGGCAGCCGCTACGGAATTCAAGCAGAGACTCATGGAACTGATAGGCAATGCCGCCCACTTTGTCGAAATAAAGACATTTCACTCCTATTGTTTTGACCTTTTGGGTCGGATAGGTAACCTTGAGGCTGCAAAGAACGTTGTTTCAAAGGCGGCCGAGATGATCGACCAAGGAGAAGTGGAGCCGAACAAAATCGGAAAAACGGTACTGGTCATAGACGAAGCTCAGGACATGAGTGCTGAGGAATATGCACTCGTGAAGGCTCTTATGACCAAAAACGAAGAGATGCGTGTGATAGCGGTAGGCGACGATGACCAAAACATCTATGATTTCCGTGGATCCGATTCCAGATATATGTACCAGTTGACACAAGAATCCGGAAGCAAGTTTATTGAAATGACTGAGAATTATCGTAGTGCTCATCATCCGGTTAATTTCGCGAACGAATTTGTGCGAGGTATCAGTAAAAGGATGAAAAGTACGCCAATTATCTCAATGAGAGAAGAAGATGGTTGGGTTGAGGTAACACGCCATCAATCAAAGTATATGTATCAGCCACTCGTTGAGGAATTGGTTCACTACCGGAAGAACGACGGCACTTCATGTGTGCTCACCCAGACAAACGAAGAAGCTGTAATTCTGGTAGCTCTTTTGCGAAAATATGGCATAAACAGCAAGTTAATACAATCTATGGATGGTTTCCTTTTTTGGAACATGGCCGAGATGAGATATTTCTTGAGGTATATAGACAAACGAGTGAAGACACCCTTAATTCCGGAAGAATTATGGGAAGCTGCCAAACATACAACCTTTTCCACTTATGACAAAAGTCAAAGTTTGGCATATGTAAAGCATTGCGTACAACTGTTTGAGCAGACCAATAAAACTAAATATTTTAGTGACTTCAAAGAGTTTGTATTTGAGTCATCAGTGGAAGATTTCTGTGATGTTTCAGGTACTGATGTTGTGGTATCGACTATCCATAAAGCTAAGGGCAGAGAATTTGATGACGTATATATGCTCATATCTGACAACTATTCGAAAGATGCCCATTTGATGCGTCGGTACTATGTGGGAATGACCCGTGCAAAAAATCGACTGTTTGTGCATACGAACGGCGATTGTTTCAGTCATTTGAGAACAGACCAGTATTATATCAGTAAAAAAGAGTATGCAATGCCCGAAGAAATAGTCCTGCAACTCTCTTATAAAGATGTCTATTTGGGATTTTTCAAAGAACTTAAGCAAGAAGTATTAGCATTGAAAGGTGGAGATCCTTTAAATTACAACAATTTCGTTTTATATAATACGCAGACCAACAAACCGGTAGCAAAGTTGTCACAAAACATGCAGACCACATTGTCGGAATGGCAAGAAAAAGGTTATAAAGTGAAATCTGCATCTGTTCGGTTCGTTGTGGCATGGAAAGCTAAGGATGCACCGAAAAACGAACCGGAAACGGCTGTCTTGCTAGCAGATCTGGTTCTTTCCATATAACTTAAGATATATGATTTTTTTTCGTAATTCAACGGGGGAGTTTTTCTATAAAGGAAACGGTAATGGAGTGATGTAGGATTGAAAAATCCGCAAATAAACATAAACGCAAAAAGCGTGCAACTCATTGAGCTGCACGCTTTTGCTTATTGTTTATTATCTGTTTCCTTATCGGAATCATTTGACTTCCTCGAAGTCAGCATCCTGAACATTATCTCCATGCTTGCTATCGTCTTGTTGACCAGCACCACCATTCATATCAGGGCCAGCCTGTGCACCACCTTGGGCACCACCGCCTTGAGCATACATTTCAGCACCTGCAGCCTGAAAAGCTGTATTTACCTCTGCCATAGCAGCATCAATAGCAGCCAAATCCTGAGCCTTGTGAGCATCTTTCAGTTTCTGCAAAGCAGCTTCAATCGGAGCTTTCTTATCAGCAGGCAACTTATCACCTAATTCCTTCAACTGATTTTCAGTCTGGAAGATTACGCTGTCAGCCTGGTTCAGCTTATCAATCTTTTCACGTTCTTTCTTATCTGCTTCAGCATTAGCTTCAGCTTCAGCCTTCATCTTTTCGATTTCTTCCTTACTCAAACCGCTGGATGCTTCGATACGGATAGCCTGTTCCTTACCGGTAGCCTTATCCTTGGCAGAGACTTTCAAGATACCATTAGCGTCGATATCGAATGTAACCTCAATCTGAGGAACACCACGACGAGCCGGAGCAATACCTGACAAGTTGAACTGACCGATTGATTTATTCTGAGCAGCCATCGGACGTTCTCCCTGCAATACATGGATAGTAACCTCACTCTGATTATCGGCAGCAGTAGAGAATGTTTCACTCTTACGAGCCGGAATTGTAGTGTTAGCGTCGATCAACTTAGTCATTACACCACCCAGTGTTTCGATACCCATTGATAACGGAGTTACATCCAACAATACCACACCCTTGATTTCGTCTGTCAAAACAGCACCTTGTACAGCAGCACCAATAGCTACCACTTCATCCGGATTCACACCTTTGGAAGGAGCCTTACCGAAGAAATCTTCTACCAATTTCTGTACAGCCGGAATACGTGAAGAACCACCGACAAGGATTACTTCGTCAATATCAGCGTTGTTCAAACCTGCATCACTCATTGCTTTCTTACAAGGTTCAAGACAAGCCTGAATCAAGCTGTGAGCCAAAGATTCGAATTTAGCACGAGTCAAAGTCTTCACCAAGTGCTTGGGCACACCACCTACCGGCATAATATACGGCAAGTTGATTTCTGTACTTGCGGAAGAAGAAAGTTCAATCTTAGCTTTTTCAGCAGCTTCTTTCAAACGTTGCAAAGCCATCGGATCCTGAGTCAGGTCAGCACCTTCGTCATTCTTGAATTCCTGTACCAGCCAGTTGATGATTACCTGGTCGAAATCATCACCACCAAGGTGAGTATCACCATTTGTAGAAAGCACTTCAAATACACCACCACCAAATTCGAGGATAGAGATATCGAATGTACCACCACCAAGGTCGAATACGGCAATCTTCATATCTTTGTGAGCCTTGTCCAGACCATATGCAAGAGCAGCGGCTGTCGGTTCGTTTACAATACGTTTTACTTCCAGACCGGCAATCTGTCCGGCTTCTTTTGTGGCCTGACGTTGAGAGTCAGAGAAATAAGCAGGAACTGTAATAACAGCTTCTGTCACTTCCTGTCCCAAATAATCTTCAGCAGTCTTCTTCATCTTCTGAAGAATCATTGCAGAGATTTCCTGCGGAGTGTACAGACGTCCGTCGATGTCAACACGCGGAGTATTGTTGTCACCTTTCACTACTTTATAAGGAACACGAGTCACTTCTTTTTGTACCTGATCCCAATTTTCACCCATGAAACGTTTGATAGAGAAAATCGTACGTGTCGGGTTGGTAATAGCCTGACGTTTGGCAGGATCACCTACTTTACGTTCGCCACCATCTACAAAAGCAACTATTGAAGGAGTCGTACGCTTACCTTCGCTGTTTGCGATTACTACCGGTTCGTTACCTTCAAATACAGAAACACAAGAGTTTGTTGTTCCTAAGTCAATACCAATAATTTTTCCCATGATCGTTATTTTTTTATTTATTATTATTCAATGATTTCTTTTTGTCCGGTTGTTTCTCCGCTCCTATTGCAGAGCTTCGTCCCGAACGGACGCTTATTAAAAAGCAAACCGTGTGCCAAAAGGAAATTATACGAATGCATGACATAATATCTGCCAAAAAGACAGTTTTAATAAATAAACACTGCTGACATAGTCACGTCCGGACTCAATCAGCAACTGCTTCATAAAACAAATGCAGACGGCTTCGGTTCAATGCAGGAAAAAAAATATGCCTGTGTCGTCATATTCGACACAGGCATACCTTAATATATACTATTCTTATTTTATTACTTCTCCAAAACAAGCACCAATGCATTGTTGGCATCATACAAACCGATACCACCACCGGACAATACATCAAATGATTTCACCTCATTCATCGCTTTCAGAATCTTGCCTTCCGTTTCCATATCCGGACAAGCCATCATCGTGCTTACCACTCTCGCGAAAGAAATGGATTTGGCATTATTTGTATTGGTTTCAAAACCGCCATTTATCATATTACATCCGGCATTACCATGAATCATCTTTTCCTTCACATCAAAAGTGATGAAAGGTTGCTTCTCCATACCGGAAGGAATTGCTTCGCCATTCACTTCCTTCACTTTCCATTCTCCGTTCAATACCGACAATTTCACATCAGCCTCCTTTTTTTCCAAAGTTATAACCGGACGATTGGACGCATTGCAAAGATACAGTTTGTCTTTGCCGGCTTTCTTATATCCTTTCACTTGTGCAAGAGCACCCAATACATTTCTCTCTGTTGTCATATCCGGACACATCATCCGAGTGCTGCCCATTGCGCCGAGTTCAAGGCTTCCCGGTTTCGCGTTTACGTCGAAGCTACCCATCATACGGTTGCAACCGCTGCTACCGGATACGCGCCCCGTTGCGGTATCAAAAGCAATAAAAGGAAGTGTTCTACTTTCGCCCGAAGTAACTTTCGAGCCATTGATTTCTATGATATTCCACTCACCATTGATAGATGACAAAGGGATCGCCTTCTCAACCGAACGGCATGAAGACATTGCAAGCGCCGCACCGGCAATGCAAATTGAAACTAATACTTTATTCATATGTTATAACGTTTAAGTTAAATTGGGGGCAAAGATATCAAAAAGATTGGAAAATAATATCCAATACAATATAAAATATATACATTTGCCATTGAATGTACAACAAACGAACAATTTACATAGTTCACAAAAAGTAAATAAATATGAGAATCATCGCTCTTTTTCTGTTTTTTTTCTGTTGTGGTACGTCTCCTGTCACAGCACAAAACGATTATATTGTCACCACCCCTTCCACTCAGGAAATTCCCGAAAGTGAAGAAGAGCAATTTATCAAAAGTAACTTCCCATTGCAACTTTTGTGCAAGTGGACGCCCGGAATGAAATTTATGTTCGCTCCATCTTCACGGGATATGTTCCTGCCTACACTTTCTAACTATGATACCGACAAGGGGGTAGATAATAGTTTGCTGAAACACAAAATCCTCACTTTCACCGGAACTGAAGAAAAAGCCCAAAACATATCAAACAGCACCAATTATTCCACCCGTTTCATTTTCGAATGTGAAGGAGAAAAATATTACTATGACATAAAAAATATGCGACTGGATGAAATTTGCGAGAAAGCTCCCCGCGCATGCGTCAATGGATTAGTCTATTTGAAAGATGTAGATACGGCAAAGAACCTGTTAATAGGAAAAACAATCTATATTCAATCCGAAAGCGTGCGTGTAGATGATATTAATAATTATTCCGGTTATCGGGATGTAGCCATTCCTGCCAATACGGAAGCTACAATAACCGCCGTCGGAGTCGGTAATCAGACATATCCTGTGAAAATCATATTTAAGGATGCACAAGGACATTCTTACTATCTCGAAGTCGCACTCTCACGAACCAACTCAGGCATGGATCTGAATGACTTTCAAGGCGAAAAGAGAATGAAATATTTTTCGAATGCGATCAGCTTCACGAATAAAAACTCTGATAATATCGAAGGACTGAAAAACAAATATCTGGGACGAACCGTTTATCCTAAAAAGATATTGCCTGCTAAAAGGGTGGTTTCCCTTGAAGGCAAGCAGACGGAATCACGTGTTCATTTGCCCCGGTATACGGTTCTGAATATCAAAGACATTAATTTGGCTCCATCAGGCAGTCTGAGTGTTCTGTCATTGGAAGACAAAGCCGGAGTCTTCTATGAACTGGAAGCTGACTTGAAATATGATGTTATTGTCAGAAATGCGAATTATATCGAGGATCTTTTCGGATTTGAAGATATACAGAAAAAATATCCGGGCATCACTGAAAAGCGTTGGCAGCTCATCTCCCGCGGTGAGTTGGAAACAGGTATGAGCACTGATGAATGCCGTCTGTCCATCGGTGATCCGGTAGAAATCGAGTTGAAAAAAGATAATCGTTTTGAAACTTGGTTCTACAATGGCAAAACGCTGGAATTTGAGAACGGTACCTTACGGCGATACAAATAAAAAGGAGTACCGACGAATGATTATCTGAAAATAATCACGTATATTTGCTCCATAAACAATTCTTATATTCTTAATTTTTAATTCGCAATTTAAAGAAATGGGTAGAGTTCTTATTATTGGTGCAGGCGGTGTTGGCACTGTCGTTGCGCACAAAGTGGCACAAAATGCCGATGTATTTACAGATATTATGATTGCCAGCCGTACAAAAGAGAAATGCGACAAAATCGTCGAGGCAATAGGTAATCCCAATATAAAGACAGCAAAAGTCGACGCAGACAATGTGGACGAACTGGTAGCCTTGTTCAACGATTTCAAACCGGAAATGGTGATTAATGTTGCTCTTCCCTATCAGGACTTGACTATCATGGAAGCTTGTCTGAAAGCCGGAGTGAACTATCTGGACACTGCCAATTATGAGCCGAAAGATGAAGCTCACTTTGAATATAGCTGGCAATGGGCTTACCATGAACGTTTCAAGGAAGCCGGCCTGACAGCTATCCTCGGTTGTGGATTCGATCCGGGAGTCAGTGGTATCTATACAGCTTATGCGGCCAAGCATTATTTTGACGAAATCCAATATCTGGATATCGTAGACTGTAATGCCGGAAATCATCATAAGGCATTCGCCACTAACTTCAATCCGGAAATCAATATCCGCGAAATTACGCAGAACGGACGTTATTATGAAAACGGCAAGTGGATAACTACCGGCCCGTTGGAAATTCATAAAGACCTGACTTATCCGAATATCGGTCCCCGTGACTCCTATCTTCTTTATCACGAAGAACTGGAATCATTAGTGAAGAATTTCCCGACTATCAAACGCGCCCGCTTCTGGATGACTTTCGGACAGGAATACTTGACTCACTTACGTGTCATCCAGAATATCGGTATGGCCCGTATTGATGAAGTTGATTATAACGGAGTGAAGATTGTTCCCTTGCAATTCTTGAAAGCTGTATTGCCTAACCCGCAAGATTTGGGTGAGAACTATGAAGGCGAAACTTCCATCGGTTGTCGTATCCGCGGTCTGAAAGACGGTAAAGAACGTACTTACTATGTTTACAATAATTGCAGCCATCAGGAAGCATACAAGGAAACGGGTATGCAGGGAGTAAGCTACACCACCGGAGTTCCGGCAATGATCGGAGCCATGATGTTCTTCAAGGGAGAATGGAAACGTCCGGGTGTAAACAATGTAGAAGAGTTCAATCCGGATCCGTTTATGGAACAACTGAACAAGCAGGGTTTGCCATGGCATGAAGTAATCGATCAGGATTTGGAATTGTAAGACATTCATTAAAAAGGAAGTCATGATTAACGTTGGAGATAAAGCACCGGAAGTATTAGGCATCAATGAAAAAGGTGAGGAAATCCGTCTGAGTGCTTACAAAGGAAAAAAGATTGTGTTGTATTTCTATCCGAAGGACAGCACATCGGGTTGTACGGCGCAAGCGTGCAATCTGCGTGATAATTATTCCGATCTGCGCAAGGCCGGTTACGAAGTGATCGGTGTCAGCGTAGACAATGAAAAGTCGCATCAGAAATTTATCGAGAAGAACAACCTTCCTTTCACCCTGATTGCCGATACTGACAAGAAGTTGGTAGAGGAGTTTGGCGTGTGGGGAGAAAAGAAACTGTACGGACGTGCATATATGGGTACTTTCCGCACTACTTTCCTGATTAACGAAGAAGGAATCGTAGAACGGATCATCACTCCGAAAGAAGTGAAGACCAAAGAACATGCCTCACAGATTTTAAACCAATAAATCCATTAATTATAGAATAAGGTATGGCAAAGAAAGACGAACTTAATTTTGAAACAGATAATAAAATGGCATCAAGCGAAAAACTAAAAGCCTTACAGGCTGCCATGGAAAAGATAGAAAAGAGCTTCGGTAAAGGTTCTATCATGAAAATGGGTGACGATAGTGTTGAACAGGTAGAAGTGATCCCGACAGGCTCTATCGCCTTGAACGTGGCGCTCGGCGTAGGTGGTTACCCAAGAGGCAGGATAATCGAAATATATGGCCCGGAATCTTCCGGTAAAACGACATTGGCTATCCATGCCATTGCCGAAGCTCAAAAGGCCGGCGGTATCGCCGCTTTCATTGATGCAGAACATGCTTTCGACCGTTTCTATGCTTCCAAACTGGGCGTGAACATTGACGACTTGTATATATCCCAACCGGATAATGGCGAACAGGCATTGGAAATTGCAGAACAGTTGATCCGTTCTTCCGCTATTGACATTATTGTTATTGACTCGGTTGCCGCATTGACTCCTAAAGCGGAGATCGAAGGTGATATGGGCGACAATAAGGTAGGTTTGCAAGCGCGTTTGATGTCGCAGGCATTACGTAAGTTGACCGGTACAGTCAGCAAGACACGTACAACTTGTATCTTCATCAACCAGTTGCGTGAAAAGATCGGTGTTATGTTCGGTAATCCGGAAACAACTACCGGGGGTAATGCACTGAAATTCTATGCTTCCGTACGTATAGACATTCGTGGTAGCCAACCTATCAAGGATGGCGAAGAAATTCTGGGTAAACTGACTAAAGTGAAAGTTGTGAAGAATAAAGTGGCTCCTCCTTTCCGGAAAGCAGAATTCGACATTATGTTCGGTGAAGGTATCTCCCACTCCGGAGAAATCATCGACTTGGGTGCCGACTTGGGAATCATCAAGAAGAGCGGCTCATGGTATAGCTACAACGATACCAAGTTGGGACAGGGACGTGACGCAGCCAAACAATGCATCGCTGACAACCCCGAACTTGCCGAGGAACTGGAAGGACTTATCTTCGAGAAATTGAAGAAAAAAGAATAACGGGATTCTGTCATCTTTTTAAGACAGGGCTGTATCCCAAAAGAAGTGGGAGAATATCGCATGACACGGATATTCTCCCACTTTTCTCTATATATATGTGTATTTATGTGTGCCTCTTCTTTATACGAAATAAATATAAGCCAACGTACTCAAGCTAATCACTACCCAAAGCAGAACTCCCTGAACTAATGGCTTAACTCCGACTGCTCTTAACACATCAATAGAAAGAGAAGCACCGATAAAGAACATAGTAATCGTCAATGTCTTACGGGCAATTCCGTTGATTGCTGCTCCCAATTGCGGCACTCCGCCAAGCAAGTAAGTATTTACCACCATCGCCAATACAAAGAAGAAGATAAACCAGGGAATACTGATTTTCTGTCCTTTGCTCTTAAAGATAAACGAAGTGGCAAAAGCCATAGGAATTATCCAAAGCGCACGGGTCAGCTTGATAGTGGTAGCCACTTTCAAGGCTTCTTCGCCATACGCAGCACCTGCACCGACAACCGAACTTGTATCGTGAATGGCAATCGCCGCCCATGTTCCGAACTGCTGTTGATCCATATTCAAAGCATGACCAATCATCGGGAAGATAAAGAGTGCGATTGCGTTCAGGATAAAAATAGTGCCCAGTGCAACAGACATTTCACTATCCTTCGCTCTCAGCACCGGCCCTACTGCCGCAATGGCGCTACCACCACAGATAGCAGTTCCCGAACTGATAAGATAAGCGGTATTCCGGTCTATCTTGAATAACTTACGTCCGATAAACCAACCAATCACTAAAGTACCGATAACAGAAATTACAGTAAACTCCATACCTTCCTTACCGGAAGCCAAAGCCGAATGAAGGTTCATTCCGAAACCCAGTCCGACAACTGAATATTGTAATAAATATTTAGATGTTTTCTTATTAAACTTCGGATGTGCCTGTCCACAAGTCAATGCAAAAATAAGTCCAAGAAACAAAGCAACCGGTGGAGTCACCCATGCCGACCATGCTTCCAATCCCGGAATATAATCTAAAAACAGAAAGAAAGTCAAAGTAGAAAGTAACGCGACATAAATTGTCTTGTTGTTTGTCTGCAACGTTTTTGTAGCTGTTGAAATCATATAATTTTATCTTTAATTGTTTTCGGGGTGCAAAGGTACGGGAAACAATCAAGACATACCAATAGTTTCTAATTATGCATTATAACTTTTGGTTATAGACAACCTACTTTGGACTATTTTCATACAGTTACGATATCCTTTCCGAAAGGCGACAATGCTAATGCAGCCAGCTTAAAGTGTTGTAAGCCAAAAGGAATACCAATAATAGTTATACACAGAACCACCCCAAAAACTAAATGCGACAAACAAATCCAAATGCCACCCACGAATATCCATATCACGTTCATTAATATATAAAGACAACCACTGGAACGACTTCCGCTTCTCACCTCTTTACCAAAAGGCCACAAAGCAAGTCCTGCCAATTTCAACGTTTGCATTCCAAAAGGAATGCCGATAATAGTAATCATCATCAATATACTTGAAATAAGGTATTCTACTGCCGTGAAAATACCACCAAGCAACAACCATAAAAGGTTCATCAAACAGCCCATAACAATAACTTTTTATTATTTATCCAATATTCTTTTTGTCATCTCATCCGTTTCGCTCCGATAATATTGTTCTATCACCTGCTGAAACAAACCGTCAGGAGCAACCTCATTAAAAAGCGTCATGCACGAAAGTACCTTCATCGCATCCAACGCGCCGAAAACGTCCTGCGCCGTCTTACCTTTCAATTGCAGAAAAGCCGATGTTATTTCTCTTAGTCTTTCACCCAGAATCGGATGCGCCCAATATGCTTCAGCTTCTTCCTTGCCACTGATTCCATAATACTGTGAATTATAGCTCATTCCCAACCCTTTCAGTTGAGGAAATATATACCAAATCCAATGAGAATATTTCCGCCCGTTTCTGACTTCTGTAAGGGCACGTTCATAGTCGCCTTGTTGGGCGTCAAGAAACCGTTGTAAATTATAGTCTCCCATATCAAATCATCAATTTTCTTCTGTTTGCTTTATATTGATATATTTTATTGCTTTAACGCATAAACGACTAACAAATATACACTTTTTCCGGAGATAAACAGAGGTATTACACACTCTTTTTTCGAAGATAACTCCTCTTTCTGTGTAATCTTGGCATCCTTTATTAAACATATACCTCTCTTCTCCACATCTATTACTACTTCTCGCCCAGTCTATTAACAAATAACTTCCACTTTATTAATCATAAACTTACTTTTATCAAATAGAAAACTTATCTTTGTCTAATCATAAACTATAAATGCAAGCTTTGATTATAAAAACGCAAGTTTCATTTTTATAATTGCAAGCTTTATTTATAAAAACAGAACTTCCATTTATAGTTTATGATTAATCAAAAGGAACTTCAGGATTAGGAGAAAAGAAGTTTGCACTTAATGCAGAGGAAGTTTTCTCTTAATAGACAAGCCCCCATCTATTAATACTTTAAACCAAAGAATGTATGGCACGTTACATCATGGAAGAGATGCCCGATCTCCAAAAAACAGGCAAAAGAATTACTTATCCCAGATTTGCACGGATAGACAATGCAAGTCTAAAAGAATTGGCGCAACGGGTGGGCGATGTAAGCGGTTTTAGTGCCGGAGACATAGAAGGCGTACTGCTTCAGACAGGCATCGAAATGGCACGTCTGATGGCAGAAGGACGCTCGGTAAAAATAGACGGGATAGGGACATTTACCCCGTCGCTTACCTTGGGCAGGGATAAGGAACGGGAAGACGCAGAAGAAGGTGGAACACATCGTAATGCACAGAGCATCTTTATAGGTGGTGTTAATTTCCGTGCAGATAGGACGATGATAAGAAACATCAGCGAAAGATGCCGGTTGGAAAGAGCACCTTGGAAACGGCAACGTTCTTCGGAGAAATTCACACCGGAGCAACGATTGGCGTTAGCAATAAAGTACCTTGACGAGAATCCTTTCCTTACTGTATGGGAATACCGCAAACTGACCGGATTGCTTCAAACTGCTGCTACCAATGAATTGAGACAATGGGGACACCAGCCTGATTCAGGAATAGAAATAGCCGGCAGAGGTGTCCATAGAGTATATATAAAGAAAAAAATAGTAGAAGAAGGGCAATAGAAAAAAGCAATAACAGTATGAGAAATGATGAGAAAGGGTATGAGAAACAACCTTTTCAAGGCTATTTTCTCTTTAAAATGATGAGAAATGCATTTCCGTGAAAGCATTTCTCATACAGTAGTTCATTGGTTAGAAGACTGTTGACTAAAATTTATGAGAATATGAGAAATACTTTTTCCATTTCTTGTGTAGAGCAACAGGGAGCCTGAACCTGAATTATAAATTTTTGCTGTGATGTCCCGCAAACCGCATGAAGACCTGGGACAATCCTCCCTCCTGCCCTTGCAGTTGTACGAAATTAAATTCGCGCTGCATGGGCATCCCTTTTATTTCAATCACGCGCAGATTGCCCGCTACGAGTTCTTTATGTACGGAACGGATTGAAACAATCCCCATACAATCAGCATGTTCGATGAAAAGTTTGATGCTTTCCGTACTGCCGAGATACATCATAACATTCAAAGAGGACAGTTTCAGATTATGTTGCGACAAAGCACGCTCGAATACATCCAACGTCCCTGATCCTCTTTCACGCAGGACTAATGGAATATTCAGCAAGTCTTCCGGACTTATTTCATCCTGAATATTCAGTTTGGTATGTGCATGTACCACTGCCACAAGTTCGTCTTGCAGGAATGAAGTATATTTTAAGTTAGGAAGACGGAAGATACCCTCTACCAAACCCAAATCTATCCGATGCTCCTGCAAAGCTGTTTCCACTCCACGGGAATTTCCATTAATCAGGGAAAGGTTGACTTGTGGAAACTTAGCGATGAAATTTCCCAATAAGGGCGGTAAGACATATTGAGCAATTGTAGTACTGGCTCCCAATTTCAATTCGCCGATATATTCGTTGTGAAGCAAATGCATTTCATATTCCAACTGTTTGTAGTCATCCAGAATCTTCTCACTATGCTTCAATAGCAACTCACCGGCATCGGTCAAGGAGATTTTACTTCCCTGACGCTCGAATAAGCGAGCCTGATAATAAGTCTCCAATTCCTGAATATGCTTGGTAATAGCAGGTTGGCTGACAAACAGCTCTTGCGAAGCCTTCGTAAAACTCAAGTTCTTCGCCACACTCTGAAACACTTTTAAACGAAAATCGGACATGGGGCTAAATTTTAAGTATTAAGCATTAGATATCAAGCATCGGGCATGGGGCTATCAAAGTTCATCAGCTCTAATT
The DNA here is from genome assembly GCF_900130125.1 of Bacteroides congonensis. Lineage (GTDB taxonomy): Bacteria > Bacteroidota > Bacteroidia > Bacteroidales > Bacteroidaceae > Bacteroides > Bacteroides congonensis. The sequence continues at coordinate 1,108,964 of NZ_FQXY01000011.1, read as the reverse complement.
CCTAATGCCTGCATGACGGGGAAAGCCAACATATCCCATTTATACGCTAACGGAGCATCCGGCTCGTTCATCCGGAACTGAATAACTTCCTTGCCTTTTATCTCATTCAACGCATCAGTCACCCTCTTTCCATACTCTTCATTGAATGAAACCACAATCATTCTTTTCACGTCAGCCGAATCGGCAACGATGGACAACAAATCAAGAAACAAATCTTCTCTTGTCACCATTCCTTCCGAAGGAACACTTGCAAATGAATACTCACCATAAGGGCTTTGAAAAGCAACCCCGTTCAGTTCCTTCTCCAAATCGGAAGGCTGGCAATACACAAGCCGCTCCGAGTCCTTATCGTAAACAAAAAGAAATTGCACTTCATTTTTTCCTTCTGTAATCCCTGCATCCAATGTCAGATAAGTAGTCAGTATCGAAAGGTCTATCTCTTGCAGAGAACGCCGCAAGGTCTTTTCAAAATATCCCTTCATATCTGTAATTACAAAGTTCAGAAAAGCCGCATCAATCAACACTACTGTCTCAGACAGTTTTATTTGAGGTTTATCGTTCATACCTTATTCTTAATATTATTACAGCCGATAAAGATACTACAATACTTTTATTTATCACCCTCATTTCGCAGCAAATTCGTCAGTCGTACATAAGAGAAAGAGGTCATTTTGTCCTTTAACTCCCTAATAACCATGCTATTTTGTCATATTTTTCTACTTGGCAAATCTTTTGCGCCCTTTTAGGTGTTATTAGAAACGTGAAATAAGAAAGGAGAACAACGATATGAACTTTAACAATTTTACTATTAAATCCCAAGAAGCGGTACAGGAAGCCGTGAACCTGGTAAGAAACCGGGGACAACAGGCTATTGAGCCTGCCCATATCATGCAGGGAGTGATGAAAGTAGGTGAGAATGTCACCAACTTTATCTTCCAGAAGCTTGGCATGAATGGACAGCAAGTGGCGCTCGTGGTCGACAAGCAAATAGATTCACTGCCGAAGGTATCCGGTGGAGAGCCGTATTTGAGTCGTGAATCGAATGAAGTATTGCAGAAAGCAACACAGTATTCCAAGGAAATGGGCGACGAGTTCGTTTCATTGGAACATATCATACTGGCATTGCTGACTGTAAAGAGCACCGTATCTACCATCCTGAAGGATGCCGGTATGACGGAAAAGGAACTGCGCAATGCTATCAGCGAATTGAGAAAAGGAGAAAAGGTTACGTCACAGTCAAGTGAGGATACTTATCAATCACTGGAAAAGTATGCCATCAACCTGAATGAAGCTGCCCGTAGCGGCAAACTAGACCCGGTGATTGGACGTGACGAAGAAATACGTCGGGTACTTCAGATATTAAGCCGTCGTACAAAGAATAATCCGATTCTGATTGGTGAACCGGGTACAGGTAAAACTGCCATCGTAGAAGGTTTGGCGCATCGTATCCTTCGTGGTGACGTACCTGAAAACCTAAAGAACAAACAAGTTTATTCATTGGATATGGGTGCACTTGTTGCAGGTGCAAAGTATAAAGGTGAATTTGAGGAACGACTGAAATCGGTTGTCAATGAAGTGAAGAAATCGGAAGGTGACATCATTCTGTTTATTGATGAAATCCACACTTTGGTGGGGGCCGGAAAAGGTGAAGGCGCCATGGATGCAGCCAACATCCTGAAACCTGCCCTAGCCCGTGGAGAATTGCGTTCTATCGGTGCGACAACTCTCGACGAGTACCAAAAGTACTTTGAGAAGGATAAAGCACTGGAGCGTCGTTTCCAAATTGTACAGGTGGATGAGCCGGATAATTTAAGCACTATTTCTATCCTTCGTGGATTGAAGGAACGCTACGAGAATCACCATCATGTACGTATCAAAGATGATGCGATTATTGCTGCCGTGGAATTGAGCAGCCGTTATATTACCGACCGTTTCTTGCCGGATAAAGCTATTGACCTGATGGACGAAGCTGCCGCCAAATTGCGTATGGAAGTGGATTCCGTTCCGGAAGAACTGGATGAGATTTCCCGTAAAATCAAGCAGTTGGAGATTGAGCGCGAAGCCATCAAACGTGAGAATGACAAGCCGAAACTGGAAATCATCGGTAAGGAGCTTGCCGAGCTTAAAGAACAGGAAAAGTCCTTCAAAGCCAAGTGGCAGAGCGAAAAGACGTTGATGGACAAAATTCAGCAGAATAAGGTCGAAATAGAAAATCTGAAATTTGAGGCTGAAAAGGCTGAACGTGAAGGCGACTACGGAAAGGTAGCCGAAATCCGTTATGGCAAACTTCAGGCTTTGGATAAAGAGATAGAAGAAACGCAACAGAAACTCCGTGGGATGCAGGGCGATAAAGCCATGATTAAAGAGGAAGTAGATGCTGAAGATATTGCGGATGTCGTATCTCGTTGGACGGGTATTCCTGTCAGCAAGATGTTGCAAAGTGAGAAAGACAAGTTATTGCACTTGGAAGAAGAACTTCACCAACGGGTAATCGGTCAGGATGAAGCAATTGAAGCGGTTGCGGATGCCGTGCGCCGTAGTCGTGCCGGATTGCAAGATCCAAAACGTCCGATAGGTTCATTTATCTTCCTCGGAACGACCGGTGTGGGTAAGACCGAGCTGGCAAAGGCCTTGGCTGAATTCCTGTTTGATGACGAAACGATGATGACCCGTATTGATATGAGTGAATATCAGGAGAAACACAGTGTTTCCCGTTTGGTTGGAGCGCCTCCGGGATATGTAGGATACGATGAAGGCGGTCAGTTGACGGAAGCTATCCGGCGGAAACCTTACTCGGTTGTACTGTTTGATGAGATAGAGAAAGCTCACCCGGATGTCTTCAATATCCTGTTGCAGGTTTTGGATGACGGACGATTGACAGATAATAAAGGAAGGGTTGTTAACTTCAAGAATACAATCATCATTATGACTTCGAATATGGGTAGTTCTTATATACAAAGTCAGATGGAAAAGCTGAATGGCGCTAATAAGGAAGAAGTAATCGAAGAAACGAAAAAGGAAGTGATGAATATGCTGAAAAAGACCATTCGTCCCGAATTCCTGAATCGTATTGATGAGACGATCATGTTCTTGCCGTTAACGGAAAAGGAAATCAGGCAGATCGTACTTCTGCAAATTAAGAGTGTACAGAAAATGCTTGCTGAAAACGGGGTAGAACTGGAAATGACAGAAGCCGCTTTGGACTTCTTATCCCAGGTAGGATATGATCCCGAATTCGGAGCACGTCCGGTCAAGAGAGCTATTCAGCGCTACTTGTTGAATGACTTGTCCAAGAAACTACTTTCTCAGGAAGTAGATCGAAGCAAGGCAATTATCGTTGACGCAGGCGGCGACGGATTGGTGTTCAGAAATTAAACAGCATCAAGCTAAATGAAAAAGTCGGCAGGCCTGAAAAGAACCTACCGGCTTTTTTTATATTCCTGCATATACGACTCTCCGAACTTCAGGCTGGCAGTTCGGATGACTCATCACTAAAACATAAGTACCATGTCTCGGTATTGTTATGGTAAGTGAAGGCAGAGCAAACTGATGCTTCCCCCTTAGCTCACCTTGAGAATCATATAAGAATACCATTGTACCCGCCAGTAACCTGGTCAGGCATAATGTCCCTGTTTCTTTGTCCAAATGGACATTCACTTCTTTATTTGTTATCGTTTCCATCCCCTTACATAACAGATTTGTTCTCTACTATTATATTTATCCACGCCCAAATTCCATGAAATTATGAACAGTGGCAAAGATACATAAAAAAGCACCATTATTTACAATATAAGTAGAAGATATTTATTTAAAGAAAAGATAACCCAATATATACTAATTTTTTCTTTAACAAACAAACATTTATATAAAAGAAAAACATGATAACCAACTTTTAAATGATTACCATGTTTTTTAGTCTTTCAGGATAAGCGACATCGACTATTCTGCCGTTGCCTCTTTCTCATCTTCTTTGGTTTCTTCCTGTTTGAATTCTGTAATACCATTAGAAATCAGAATATTATACCAAGAAACCAGTTTCTTTATATCCGCTACATACACACGGTCACGATCGAAGTTCGGCAGTACTTCTGCCAAATATTCACGCAACTGTTCAGGGGTAGCTTTCTTAGGATCAATAGAAGCCGCTGCTGATTGCTCTTTTTCCTTGATCGCTTCCAACACATCGTACAAAGGAACTTCCGCATCGTCCGTGTACATTGCTATATCTGCCAATGAGATAATTTTTTCATTACCATAAGCGGGGAAACGTTTCTTCTCAGCATTGATTGATTCAACAATCAACATATTTTTTCCTTGCGAAATAAGTTTGTACAATCCCGGTTTACCGGAGATAGACAAGATAGTCTTCAACATAGTATGTATACTTTTGTTTATTAATTATTTTTTGCGGGGCAAAGGTAATGATTATTTTTAGATAGCAAAGAAATAAGCTCCAAAACCTGCGGAATTAACGGTGTTTCATCATCATTTACAATCACATAATCAGCATGATTTCTCTTAGCCTCATCACTCATTTGCGACTCGATGCGTTTCATCACCAATTCTCTTGATGAACAGTCGCGCTTTACAGCACGCTCTACTCTTATTTCCAACGGTGCATAAACCATTACGAGGAAATCGACTTCATCCCTAAAACCGGCTTCAATGAGAATGGCGGACTCCATGCCTACTAACGGTTCACTCCCTCGCCGGATTACCCACTGACGAAAATCTTCTTTCACTTGTGGGTGAATGAGGCTGTTCACTTCTTTCACATGATCGGGATGTCCGAACATATAGGATGCAAGCAAAGGACGGTTTAATTCTCCATCTTGAAAAACGTCCCTACCCACCAAGTCACAAAGTCCCTGACGGATCACTTCATCCGTATGCGTAATACGTTTCGCTTCTATATCCGATATATAAACAGGGATTCCCATTATTTCCAGCAGTCTGGAAACTACACTCTTTCCGCTACCGATGCCACCGGTTATACCAATCTTAATCGCCATCTGGAGTTACTTGTTCTATCAAAAAATCAACTTGCTCGGGAATAATACGGATTTGATTGATTCCGCTCGGAAATGATTTCAGTTTAACCGTATATTTATCCGAGCCTAGCTTCAGTAGTTCTTCATAAGAAACATTAATCACAAAATCGCTTGCTTTTATACTACGGAATCGCTTCAGTCCTACCTGAAAAGTGATCTGAACCTTTGAAGGAAAAGCACGCAGTACTTTATCCGCCGGAAAGTTAATCCCATGCAACGGTACTTCCACCGTTTTCTCCGTATAAATATCCACCGGGAATGTCACCTCAACCGAACCCGGAACAAACTTCACTCCCCTTTCCGAAGCCAAAGAAATCCGTTGACGGGTAGTATCCGATATATTCTCCAAGTTTATCTTTTGAGTATAAGCAGTGGTTATCGTATCCAAAATCCCTTCCGGGGCATAGACCAATACCGAGTCGGGACTGCAAATCGTATCCGACACATAATATTGAAGTCCGGCTGTCACTTTTCCTTGAAGGCGGACAGGCACTAACTTGGATTTCCCTTCAGAATAGATATAATCCAACGTATCGGGCTTAATGGAAAGAATCCTGGAAGAAACATTCAACTGGCTCAATATCTTTTTCTCAAAATCGGATGCGTAAATCTTCACATGATTGTTTTTCCCTTTATAATCGGAAAAACTCAGGTTTACCGGAAAGAAACTCTTTCCCAGCATATAATTAAGGAGAACAGTACCTTTATCTTTCACTCTGACACGAAGTTCGGAAGGAGGTTCCGAAGTCAGTACCACATTATTGGGAAGGTCTTTAATACGCACCGGAATAGAAAATTCCGCTTCATAATCATTATTCAATGTCTGAAGCAGCCAAAATCCACCGGCTATCAGGAAGAAAAATAAAAAAATTAAGAATTCCCTGCTCTTATCACTGAGCAGAAAATCCTTAATTCTCTTAGATAACTTTAAATACGTATATCTTATTTTCCTACGATCAAACATAGGCATTTTTTTACCGACGATTTACTTAGATTGATTGCTAGCCGCTGAAGCATCAGCAAAAATAGAATTCTTATCTATCTTAATCTTCACGTTAGAAGCAATCTCAAGTACGATATAGTCGTCTGTAATTTCCTTGATTATACCGTGAATACCACCGGCAGTAATCACACTCTGATTTACCTGCAGAGATTTACGGAAATTAGCTATTTCTTTTTGCTTCTTATTTTGAGGACGGATCATAAAGAAATACATGATAACAAACATTGCTATCAGCATGATCCACATCATACTTCCACCGCCAGCAGCAGGAGCTTGCAATAATACAGTAAATACGTTCATAAATAATCAGTTTTAGTTTCTATTATATATACAAAGGTATCAGTTTTTATTCAACTTACCTTCTTTTTTCAATTGATTAACTATTCCATCCAATGTTCCGTTGATAAAGCTACCGCTCTTAGAGGTGCTATATAACTTCGCAATTTCCACATATTCATTTAACGAAACGCTGACCGGAATGTTCGGGAAACTTAAAATTTCTGCCAATGCTGTCTGCATAATGATGACATCCATAAATGCAATACGATCCAAGTCCCAGTTTTTCGTATTCTCACTTACCAAGTGACGGTAGTAGTCTGAATTCAAAATAGTACGACGGAACAGACGGCGTGCAAATTCCTGATCTTCGTCATCTTTGAATTCAGGAAGCAATTCTTGATTCGCGCCTTTTTTCTCGTCAAAGCGCTTGATTGTTTTCAATACGAATGTATCTACTATTTCTTTATCGTCATTCCAATACAAACTTTGGTCTTCCAGTACCTGATCGAGAGAATCATTATTAAAGATGTATGTCTTATAGATCTTTCTCCATAATTCACGATCCGCTTCATACGATTTGTCATCAGAAGCCATATACTCTTTATAGATGTCGGTTTCCACAATTTTTTCGTAGAGTTCTTTCACAAAATCCTGGTCGTTCACCCAGGTTCTCTTCTGATTGGCGATAAACTCCATTAGTTGTTTGTTGACTTCCAACTGGGCAATAAATTTATTGTCCACAAACTTCGTGTTGGGATATAACTCTTCTGCCGTGGGTGCCAGTTTGGCTTTTGCCGCATCAATACGTTTTTGTGCATACTCTGTCAATGCTATCATCAGCATTAGCAAATAGTTGTAAAGGTCATACGCCTTTGAAAGACTAAAGAATAACTCTTTCTCCGCTGAGTCTAGATTTTTGCTGCCATTTTGATAATAGGCATATACTATCTGTATAATCTTAAGACGAATAAGAACTCTGTTGATCATAATTCAATTTAATACTGTTGTTATCGAACTGCAAAAGTAGATATTTTTAGCGAGTTTCCACAAATAAATCACATTTTTTAATGCAGTATTTGATTCTCTGCGCTTTTTCTTTTGACAGTTTAAAAAAAATATCCAATTTTGAAGCCGATTATAAACAGATCGTAAGACATGGAAGATTTAAAAAAGAAAATGAGCGCAGACATGAATGACAAAGAGATTGTATTCTCCAAGTCTATCAAAGCAGGTAAACGCATCTACTATCTCGACGTAAAAAAGAATCGTAAAGATGAGATGTTCCTGGCTATTACAGAGAGTAAGAAAGTGATAACGGGAGAAGGTGATGATTCTCAAGTTAGTTTCGAGAAACACAAAATCTTCTTATATCGGGAAGATTTTCAGAAGTTCATGGCAGGACTTGAGGAAGCTGTCAACTTCATAGAACGCAGCGACATGAACGACTATATCAGTCGCCTGAACCAGGAAGCAGATGAAGAAGATGAACTAAAAGCTGCCGAAGAAGCACAAGAGAACAAATTGGAAAGCGAAATTAAGATTGATATCGACTTTTAAGAAAGTAAATCTTTGATAATTCAAAAAAAAGATGTACTTTTGCACCGCTTTTTTGCAACATCGTGTGATAATCCACATCGTGTGATGGTGAATTAAGCAAAATAACTTAATTTAGAGTAACACAATTTTTTAAGAAATGAAATCAATTGAAGTAAAAGGAACTGCAAGAGCAATTGCAGAACGCTCTTCAGAACAAGCAAGAGCTTTGAAAGAAATCCGTAAGAACGGTGGTGTACCTTGTGTACTTTATGGTGGTAATGAAGTAGTTCACTTCACAGTGCCTAACGAAGGCCTTCGTAATCTTGTTTACACTCCGCACATCTACATCGTAGACCTGGACATCGATGGCAAAAAAGTAAACGCTATCCTGAAAGATATTCAGTTCCACCCTGTAAAAGACACTATCCTGCACGTTGACTTCTATCAAATCGACGAAGCTAAACCTATCGTAATGGAAGTTCCTGTACAGTTGGAAGGTCTTGCAGAAGGTGTTAAAGCCGGTGGTAAGTTGGCATTGCAGATGCGTAAGATCAAAGTGAAAGCTTTGTACAACATCATCCCAGAAAAACTGACTGTTAACGTTGCTCACCTTGGATTGGGTAAGACTGTTAAGGTTGGCGAATTGAGCTTTGAAGGTCTTGAACTGATGAGTGCTAAAGAAGCCGTTGTATGTGTTGTTAAGTTGACTCGTGCAGCAAGAGGTGCAGCAGCAACCGCTGGCAAGTAATCTGAGATTATCCCTGTAAAAAGAGATATACTATAAACGCAGATTAATGCAGATTAAAGCAGATGTTCAGTCTGCATTAATTTGTATTAATCTGCGTTTTTCTTTCCAATTAATGAACTGTTTTACCGAAAAGCAATGATAAAATATTTAATTGTCGGACTGGGAAATATTGGCCCCGAGTATCACGAAACTCGGCATAATATCGGATTCATGACGGTAGAAGCATTGGCTAGAACCAATAATGCCCCGCCTTTCATCGACGGGCGCTACGGTTTCACCACCAGTTTCTCTGTCAAAGGGCGACAGTTGACACTACTCAAACCGTCGACTTTTATGAACCTAAGCGGGCTGGCTGTCCGCTACTGGATGCAGAAGGAAAATATCCCATTGGAGAATGTACTGATCGTAGTGGACGACCTGGCTCTCCCTTTCGGTACGTTACGTCTGAAAGGTAAAGGAAGCGATGCCGGACATAACGGACTGAAGAATATCGCCGCCACCCTGGGTACTCAAAATTATGCCCGACTGCGTTTTGGCATCGGAAACGATTTTCCACGTGGCGGACAGGTTGATTATGTGCTCGGACACTTCACGGACGAAGACTGGAAGACGATGGACGAAAGACTGGAAATGGCGGGAGACATTATCAAGAGTTTCTGCCTGGCCGGAATCGACATCACGATGAACCAGTTCAATAAGAAATGAAATCACTAAAAACATGGCTGAAGCAAGAATAGATAAATGGATGTGGGCTGTGCGCATCTTCAAGACACGCACAATTGCGGCAGAAGCCTGCAAAAAAGGACGTATCACCATCAATGGCTCCCTGGCCAAGGCTGCCCGTATGGTGAAACCGGGAGATGTCATTCAAGTAAAAAAGCCGCCTATCACCTATTCCTTCAAAGTACTGCAAGCTATCGAAAAGCGTATAGGCGCAAAGCTCGTACCGGAAATGATGGAAAACGTGACTACTCCTGACCAATACGAACTATTGGAGATGAGCAAAATCAGTGGATTCATAGACCGTGCACGCGGCACCGGACGTCCTACCAAAAAAGACCGCCGGGAACTGGAAGATTTCACAGCACCGGAGTTTATGGATGATTTTGACTTTGATTTCGATTTTGATAGTGAAGAATAGTAAATGGGATTTTAATTTAGACATAAGAACAAAAGAACATAAAGGAGGCTGCGCTTGGAAAATTATTTCTGCTGGTCATTAAACTACCACTGTTTCATCTTTTGTTCTTATGTTCTTATGTCTAAAAAGAAATTTATTACTCTGTCTGCAATAAAATTATCATTTATAGATTTGCTTTTACAGCATCAATCAACTCCTGATATTCTTCATCTGTCAGGTAAACTTTTCCCGGATTCATTTGGAATACACCACCATAATCAGGCCCATCCACATATTTAGGCGCTAAATGGAAGTGCAAATGGGACAACTTATCCGAGTAAGCACCATAATTTATCTTTTCTGGTTGGAAAGCCTTTTGCATGGCACGGGTAACGCGTGCTACATCGGCCATAAAAGCATTACGGTCTTCGTCACTCAACTCATTCAAGTCGTTCGCATGGTCTTTGTATGCTACGAGGCAACGTCCACGATACGTTTGTTCCTTAAACAGGAATACACGTGACACACTCAACTGCGCAATCTCAATCATCAGATTATGCAGCGTCTCATTATTCTGACAATACAGACATTCTTTCGGATCGCTCTTCATGATATTATTATAATTTTAAGTTTTTATCGTCACAAAAATAAGGATTCCATTCTTATCCGGCTTGTACTTTTTCGTTTTTTTGATTGACTAATTGGTACACATCCTCTTTTTCGCCTACCAACCATACCACATCACCCTCTTTGAGCGGTGCATTCACGTCGGGAACCATCAATGTCCCGTCCTCACTTTCTATCCCTGCTATCATGCAATGATATTTATCCCGGATATCCGATTCACGTATCGTTTTGCCCAAGAAAACAGAATCACCATCAATGATAAACTGCTTCAAGGTCATTTCACTCTTTTCGTATACCTCCCAGTCTATCTTCGCTCCATTCTGCATCGCTTCATTGAACACGTTCAACTGCTCATCCGTCCCTATCACCTGTATCTTATCCATCGGGAACAGGCGAACGGAACCGCCCGGAATATTAATCCGTCTCTTCCCCCGAAGAATGGAAGCCACATGAACGCCAAACTTCTTTCCCAAATTAAGCTCCATCAACGTCTTTCCTGCCCAATTGGATTCTCCAGGAATTTCCATATCCGCCAGATGCAGGTCATGCGACAACAAACGTCCGGCATATTCCGGTTTCTTCTCCCCCAAATACTCCGCACGCACATCCCTGGAACGAAGATTCTGAAAGAAACGACGTTCAATCGAAATAGATTGCTTTTTCAGGCGGCGCGACCATACCATCAACAATACGGCAAGCACAGCAACACCGATAACCAATCCGATAGATGCTTTGAACAAACCGGAAATCACAAAGATGACAAAGAGTGCCGCTATCATAATACGGATAACAATTGTCGATACTAAAGGAGCACGATTCGCACGACTGTCATGCCACAAAGTCATAAATTCCACCGAATGGTTTTTCTTCACCATTATAGCCCGTAAGAAAGGAGCAATACAAAGAATGATAAACACCGTCCCCAACAATGACGCCCAAAAATGCGGCAGGTTCTCCTTGAAGAAAGGGACGACGAAACGGAAAGAAAGAGCGATAATCGATATACTGACAATGGAATAAACCACTGTAATCCGTACCATTGCCAATATCAGCTTCTTCCACAAATTCTCATGGTTGAGTGCAGTCTGTGACCCGGAAGAGTAACGCATCAGAAGTTTTCTCCACGAAGCGGGAAGATGAGCGTCAACAAAAGAAGAAGCAGGTTCGGCAAGGCGAATCATATAAGGAGTAAGAAAAGTAGTAATGACAGAAACTGCTACCACTATCGGATACAAAAAATCGCTCGTCACATGCAACGAGACTCCCAGGGACGCTATGATAAACGCGAACTCTCCAATCTGCGTCAGGCTGAATCCGCACTGCATAGCCGTCTTTAAAGGTTTACCGGAAAGTATCACTCCGAAAGTCCCGAAGATAGACTGCCCTAAAATGACTGCCAAAGTAATCACGATAATAGGCACGGCATATTCCACAATCATCGCAGGATCTACCATCATACCCACTGATACGAAAAAGATAGCTCCAAAAAGGTCTTTCACTGGTTTCACCAACCGATCTATGGATTCCGCCTCAATCGTTTCCGCAAGGATAGAACCCATGATAAACGCGCCGAATGCAGCAGAGAATCCGGTATTGGCAGCCATCACCACCATACCGAAGCATAATGCCAACGACACGATAAGCAAAGTCTCCTCCCCCATCAACTTACGGCAACGCTTCAGAAATTCCGGGATCAGGTAGATACCGACTACAAACCACAAAATAAGGAAGAATAATAACTTGCCGATGCTCTCCAACATCTCCGTGCCTTCAAAATTGTGGCTCACCGCCATAGTAGAAAGCATCACCATCAACACGATAGCCAAAATATCCTCCAAAATCAAGATACTCAACACCAATCCGGTAAATTGTTTTTTCCTTAATCCGAGGTCATCAAAAGCCTTATAAATAATGGTAGTGGAAGACATGGCAATCATACCACCCAGAAACAAACTATCCATCCTGTGCCAGCCAAAACCCATGCCGACACCTATTCCCAACAAAATCATACAGAAGATAATGGTACAGGCAGCAATAATGGCAGAGCCACCCACTTTCACAATCTTCTTAAAACTAAATTCCAGTCCAAGGGCAAACAGCAAGAAGATGACACCTATATCCGCCCATGTCTTGATATTCGCAGCATCCATTACGGAAGGTGTATAAGGCATATGCGGACTTGCCAGAAAACCGGCAACGACATATCCCAAGACTAGAGGTTGTTTCAACTTCTTAAACAATAAAGTCATAATGCCCGCACATATCAATATTAGTGCAAGGTCAGCTATCAGGGTAGGTAATTGAGACATTATTTTATCGTATTTGCTGACAAAATTAAAATAATTCTATGGTATAAACAACATATTTACGGATATGTTTTATGATAGCCGGCATAAAATCAATCAGCCCCGGATAAATTCAGAACTTATCCGGGGCCTAATCAAACAAGACAGATTTAAAATCTTATTTTCTGAAAGGTGGTTTTACTATTACTGCTTTTAATTTACGTCCGCGCATGTCGATACAGATTTCCGTGCCCACCTTACTATATTCAGGCTTCACATACCCCATACCGATACCAATCTTGCGGGTAGGCGACATAGTGCCCGAAGTCACTACACCAATCTTCTCCCCTTCCGGATTCACCAGTTCGTATCCATGACGAGGAATCCCCCGGTCAATCATTTCAAAACCGACCAACTTGCGGGTAGTTCCTTCCGCTTTCTGCTTCTCCAGCATAGGACGGTTGATGAAATCCTTACCGTCCACGAACTTGGTAATCCATCCCAATCCGGCTTCTATCGGAGAGGTTGTATCATCCAGGTCGTTTCCATACAGACAGAATCCCATCTCCAGCCGAAGCGTATCACGGGCTCCCAAACCGATAGGCTTGATACCATACTCTTCACCTGCTTCAAAAACAGCCTGCCAAATAACATCGGCGGCATCCGGATAGAAATACAGTTCAAAACCTCCCGCACCGGTATAACCCGTATTGGAGATTATCACATTCTCTTTGCCCGCAAACTTTCCTACCTTAAACGTATAATACGGAATAGCCGACAAATCAATATCCGTCAACTTCTGCAAAGCAAGAATCGCTTTCGGACCTTGCACGGCAAGCTGCCCGATATTATCCGAAGAATTTTCCAGTTCCGCACCCTCCGTATTATGGGAAACGCACCAGTTCCAGTCTTTCTCCATATTGGCAGCATTGACTACCAGCATATATTTTTCCGGTTCAAAATGATATACCAGCAAGTCATCTACGATACCACCTTCTTCATTAGGAAAACAAGTATACTGTACCTTTCCCGGAGTCAGTGCCGCCACATTATTGGAAGTCACTTTTTGAAGAAAAGCCAACGCATTCGGCCCTTTCACCCAAAATTCTCCCATATGGGACACATCGAACACACCGGCATTCTGACAAACAGTGAGATGTTCGTCAATGATACCGGAGTATTCAATAGGCATATTATAACCTGCAAATTCATGCATCTTAGCACCGAGTGCTATATGTTTCTCTGTAAACGGAGTGGTTTTCATTATTTTAAAGTATTAAGTTTCAAGTATTAAGAATCAAGTATTATGTGCTATCAGGAAGCAGTCCAAGCAAGGCTTTTTATTTGGAAGCGACCAGTTCGGCAATCTTCACGATGACTTTCATAGCCTTTTCCATGTTCTGAACAGGAACAAACTCGTAGCGTCCGTGGAAATTCAAACCGCCGGCAAAGATGTTCGGACAGGGCAACCCTTTGAAAGAAAGTTGCGCGCCATCCGTACCACCACGAATCGGTTTCACGTTCGGCTTCACGCCAACGGCTTCCATTGCGGCAAAAGCAGTATCGATGATATGCATTACCGGTTCTATCTTCTCACGCATATTATAATATTGGTCGCGCAACTCAAGAGTCACCGTACCTTCGCCATATTCTTCGTTCATTTGAGCCACCAGACGTTCCATCTCCTTCTTGCGGTCTTCAAATTTAGCACGGTCATGGTCACGGATGATATAAGAAACAGTACTTTGCTCCACTTCACCCTGAATTCCTATCAGATGATAGAAACCCTCATATCCCGTAGTATGTTCCGGTCTTTCCTGTGCAGGAAGCAGATTGATAAACTGATTGGCAAGATAGATAGAGTTAATCATCTTGTCCTTGGCATAACCCGGATGCACATTGCGCCCTTTAAAGATAACCTTGGCGGCGGCAGCATTGAAGTTCTCGAACTCCAGTTCTCCCACTTCACCGCCATCCATTGTATATCCCCACTCACAACCGAACTTCTCTACATCGAATTTATGAGCACCTTCACCGATTTCTTCATCGGGATTGAATCCGATACGAATCTTTCCATGCTTGATTTCGGGATGTTCTTTCAGATAAACCATTGCCGAAACGATTTCCGCAATCCCCGCCTTATCGTCAGCACCGAGCAAAGTCTTTCCGTTGGTCACAATCAGGTCTTCGCCCTTATGATCCAGCAATTCGGGGAATTGCGCAGGAGAAAGGATTACATTCTCTTCCGCACAAAGCACAATGTCCGAACCATCATACTTTTCAACGATGCGCGGAGTCACATCCTTGCCGCTCATATCAGGACTTGTATCCATATGGGCTATGAATCCGATAGTCGGCACTTCTTTATCTATATTGGCAGGAAGCGTAGCAAAAAGATAGCCATGTCCGTCCAAAGTAATATCCTCCAATCCCAAAGATTCCAGTTCCGCTTTCAGATATTCGGCGAATACCATCTGTTTCGGAGTACTGGGAGTAAGCCCTGTCGATTCATCAGATTGTGTATCGAAGCTCACGTACTTTAAAAATCTGTCTACTAAAGTCATTTTATTTACGATTTAACGATTTACTACTTACTATTTGATAGTTTACAATGCCGTAAAGGTAAAAAAAGAGCCGTGAATTACAAAGCAATTCACGGCTCTTTTTTATTGTATAATCTTTTTTAAAAGTGGCTGCTGCCGTCAAAGCAGTGTGTGCACACTTTACATTTGGGTAATCCGATAGCTTCAATCAGTGTTTCGAGCGTATTGAACTTCAAGGAAGACAGCCCGAAACGCTCGGCTATGATGCTGACCATCTTTTCATATTCAGGCGAACCGGTAGTGGCATATTTTTCCAGATTCTTATTTTCGTCACCTTCCAGTTCCTTGATAATACGGCGGGTTATCAATTCCAACGCATTCTTGGAAGCAGAGAATCCCACAAACGGACAAGCATAAATCAACGGCGGACAGGCGATACGCATATGTACCTCTTTTGCTCCATAATCATATAGAATCTTCACATTGTCACGTAGCTGCGTGCCGCGGACTATTGAATCATCACAGAACAACAGACGTTTTCCTTGAAGCATCGCACGGTTCGGAATCAACTTCATCTTGGCAACCAACGAACGCATTTCCTGATTGCTAGGGGTAAAGCTGCGAGGCCATGTCGGCGTATATTTTGAGATGGCGCGATGATAGGGAACTCCCTTTCCTTCCGCATACCCCAAAGCCATGCCTACTCCCGAATCAGGGATACCACAGGCACAATCCACTTCCGATTCATCTGTCTGCCCCATCTTCAATCCGCTTGTGAAACGGACTTCTTCCACATTCTTGCCTTCGTAGCAGGAAGTCGGGAAACCGTAGTACACCCACAGGAAAGAACAAATCTGCATATCCTCATTCGGTTTGCGAAGCTGCTCAATGTGGTCGTCATACATACGGACAATTTCACCCGGCCCCAGATATTTCTCAATCTCATAATCCAGGTTCGGGAAACTGGACGATTCGCTTGTCGCAGCATAAGCACCGTCTTTCTTGCCGATTACCACCGGAGTACGTCCCCACTGGTCGCGGGCAGCGATGATACTTCCATCTTCCGTCAGGATAAGCATGGAACAAGAACCTTTGATATGCTTGAACACATTTTCGACCCCTTCGACAAAGTTTCTGCCTTGTATGATAAGCAGCGCGATAAGTTCCGTTTGATTGGTACTGCTCGAACTAAGTTCGGCGAAGTGCATATTCTGGCTGAGAAGTTCGTCTTCCAATTGTTGGATATTGGCTATTTTTGCGACGGTAACAATGGCGAAGCGGCCGAGGTGAGAGTTGATAATGATAGGTTGTGCGTCTGTGTCACTGATGATGCCGATTCCGGCGTTTCCTTTAAACTTGTCCAGTTCTCCTTCGAACTTGGTTCGGAAATAGGTACTTTCCAAATTATGAATGGAACGGATAAACCCTTTTTCCTTACTATATGTCGCGAGTCCTCCCCGCTTTGTACCCAGATGTGAGTTATAATCTGTACCGTAGAATAAATCAGTCACGCAACTAGTTTTCGAGACTGTTCCGAAAAAACCTCCCATGTCGTTCTCTTTATTGATGATGTTTTAAAAAAGATGCGCAAAAGTACAAAAAAGAATCCGTCTGATAAAAAAAGAGCCCCGCAAAGTTTAATATTTCTTCGCGGGGCAACAACTAATATTTATTAAAAGCGGGAAATCCGAACACAATCCCTCTACCTGAATCTTATTTCCATTTCTTAATTATCTTCCTGTCTGCCGGGGTTGCTTCGATCAGGCTCAAAGCAAATCCACCGCTCCGGGCAAGTTTCGCCGAAATACGGGTTTTAGCGGTTACGATACCTTTCTTTATTTGATAAGAAGTCGGATTCTTTTCAAAATCCGCGTCTTTGCCATCCTCATACAGCGTAGCTACATATTGTTTTCCCGGTTCAAGGAAATCGAGCGCGAACGTAGAAGTGCGGGGATTTTCGTCGGTGATACCGCCCACAAACCAGTTATCAGTGCCTTTCGCCTTACGGGCTACAGTGATATAATCCCCCGGTTCTGCTTCCAGGTATTTACTGTCGTCCCAATCGAGCGCTACATCTTTAATAAATTGGAAAGCATCCAAGTGGCGCTCATAATTCTCCGGAAAATCGGCTGCCATCTGCAACGGGCTATACATCGTGACATAAAGAGCCAGTTGTTTTGCCAGCGTGGTACGCACAAAACTATGGTCGCCTTGCAGGAAAGAAAGTTTTGTATCGAAGATGCCCGGAGTATAATCCATCGGGCCGCCAATCAGACGGGTGAAAGGAAGCAGTGTCGTATGGAACGGCTTATTGCCTGCGAAGGCCTCATATTCCGTACCGCGTGCCGATTCATTGCCAATCAGATTGGGGTAAGTACGGCATAATCCCGTCGGACGAACCGCTTCGTGCGCATTTACACAAATCTTATAATCCGCCGCTTTCTTCACTGCATACAGATAATGATCGTTCATCCATTGTCCGTAGTGATGTTCTCCGCGAGGAATGATATTACCTACATAACCACTCTTGACAGCGTCGTATCCGTTATCTACCATAAATTGATAAGCAGTATCCAAATGACGTTCATAGTTGCGCGCGGAAGCAGAGGTTTCGTGATGCATCATCAGCTTCACTCCTTTTTCCTTCGCATAAGCATTAAGCATTTTCAAATCGAAGTCGGGATAAGGAGTAACAAAATCAAAAACATAATCTTTGGAATGGCCGAACCAGTCCTCCCAACCCTCATTCCAACCTTCCACCAGTACCTGGTCGAATCCATGCAGGGACGCAAAGTCAATATAACGTTTCACATTGTCATTATTCGCAGCATGCCGTCCGTTCGGCTTTGTCTTTGAATAATCCGTCTCACCGAGTTTCACAGAATAAACATCGTCCGTATATGCCCATGAGCTTTTACCGCTAATCATTTCCCACCACACACCGATATACTTCACCGGCTTAATCCAGGAAACATCTTCGTAAGCACAAGGCTCGTTCAGGTTCAACGTCAATTTGGAAGCCAGAATATCGCGGGCATCATCGCTGACAATCACTGTGCGCCAAGGCGACCGGCAAGGAGCTTGCATATATCCTTTATCCCCTTTGGCGTCAGGTGTCAGCCATGATTCAAAAATCAAATTCTTATCGTCGAGATTCAAATGCATACAAGAATAGTCTACCAAAGCTGCTTCGTGCAAGTTGATGTACAGGCCGTCGGCTGTTTTCATTTGCAGAGAAGTCTGTACGCCTGTTGGCGAAAAAGAAGTTTGAGAAGCATTTCCGGTAATTGCTCCCTGCAATAACCCACGGATTTCCGAAAGTTTGGACTCGGTATAGTCATATTCCTGCGTATCATAGTCACCGGGAATCCAAAAGGCCGTATGATCCCCTGCCATGGCAAACTGCGAATGTTCTTCCTTAATAACAAAGTAATTCAGATTCTTTTGTAGCGGAAACTCATAGCGAAAGCCCAAACCATCATTATAAAGGCGGAAACGGATAATAATACTGCGCTCCTGTGCCTTTTGATTCAAGGTAACAGCCATTTCATTATAATGATTGCGGATTGATTTCACTTCTCCCCACACCGGTTCCCAAGTTTCATCAAAAGTAGAAGTCCGGGTATCGGCCAAAGTAAATCCATTCATTAACCCCGGATCATTCTTCAGTTCCAATCCCAGTCGGGAAGGTTTAATCACTTCCTTTCCTTTATAAGAAAGTTCATACACGGGTTCTCCTTGCGCATTGACGGAGAAATTAAGTTTTAATTGCCCATCGGGAGATGTAATACTTTCGGCTTTCGCTGACGTGCCGACTAAAAAAGCAAGCAGCAGGCAAAGCCACATTGCAGTTCCTGTTTTCATGTTCTTCATGATATAAATACGTTAGTTAATAATCGTATGGCAAAGATAGACAAGAAACATGACGGCTGTTTTTCTTTATAATCAGAATATAGAGAAAAAGGGTATCCCATGCCACATAAAACATTAATTATAAGCAGATTACAAAACACATAAAGAAGAAAAAATATAGTGGCTTTGCCGAATAAAATAGCATGATAACCTTCATATATCGCAGTTTCTTTCTATATTTGCAAGCAAATTATTTATTTCTCTAAAGGTTATACAATCTATTTATGTAAATTATGGCACAACACCTTAAATTTATTATCTTATTCGTATTCTCACTATCCGCCTGCCACATCTCCGCCCAGTCCTTACGGAAATTAATGGAACGCCCGTTCGGAATCATTGAATCAAAATGGGAAACGAGCACACAGGGAGACAGAGAGCTTAATTACTACAACGAAGATTATTGCGACTATTATCTATACCGCATGAATGACCGCTCCTACAATCTGACTCCCGGGAAAAATACCATATTCAAAATAGAAAAAAACGCATCGTTCGAGAATCCGTTCAAAAGCGCGTCGAGTTACAGATACTATCGCGGTAAGTTTCCCAAAGACTTCCAAATCAATACTCCTTATGCCTTACCCGTGAAAAATGGAGAAAAGACTGAGTGGCAAACCGACCCGCGAGAATTTGCAAAGACGCTCAACTTCCGCATAAAAGAAGGTGACTTGGTTTATGCCACCCGTAGCGGAATAGCTTGTAAGACAAGCGATCCACGGCAACTGCTTGTCTATCACGCCGACCAGACTTTCGCGGCTTACCTGATGATGAGCGAAAAATACATTCAGCCCGGCGAGGAAGTACAAGTCGGACAACCCGTAGGAAAAGCAGGAGCTTTGAAAGTTTCCATCTCATTCTTCTTTTTGGATGAAAATAAATTTAAAGGTGGCGAATCTTCGGGATATCCTTACTCCCACTTCATACCTGTATTCCGCACAACAGAAGGAGACATTAAACCCAAAGAGAAAACAATCTACCAAGCGCTGACCAATGATGAACTTATCATGCAGGATATGAGCAAACGTGACAAAAAGAAATATATGAAACAGAAAAACCTGAAATAGTAATATTATCATGCGTATATTCTATCTTCTTTTTTCACTTTTTATCTTTTGCGGTCTGCTCAATGCACAGACTGTAAAAATAGAATACAGTGGCGACCCGCTTCCTGATAAAGACCGGCGGAATATCGAAGAATTTATCAGTCATGAAGTCAATTTCTACACGCAATTCGGGCTACCTGATACTCTTACCCTTCAATTGCTGGTATTCGAGAATAGAAAAGAAGCTCTAGCATACCTGGAAAGCGTAAATATATCCTTTCCCCCGCCATTCAAAGCGAGCGGCGTATATTCGTCGAAACTACAAAAGGCAATCATATTGGGACGGGAGAAAGGACGGGAACGAAGCCTTGCCATAATTTATCATGAACTCAGCCACCACTTCGTCCGACAAATCCTCGGCAAATTCCCGCCTAGCTGGCTCAACGAGGGGTTGTCAGAGTACTTCGAACATTGCAAGGTAACGAAAAAAGGACTCCGTCACACTTTTTCCGAATACGAGCAAGGCCGAATCCGCACAATGTATATGTTGGGAGAAATTGATCTACCTGCTTTTATGAATAGCGGGCATGGCAAATTTATGAAACGACAAGCAACTGACGAGCAATATTCATATATTCTTGCACACGCGCTGGTCACATTCTGGATAGAAACAGTCCCCAGAGACATACTAAAAAGCCTCATCGCTTCCCTGCAAAACAAAAACGACTCGTCAACCGTTTCTGAACGGATAGACCGTGTCTATCCCGGCGGTTTCCAGAAATTCGAGAAAGATTTCGAAGCTGCTTACAAATAATGCAAATGTTAAAATCAAATGAGTAAGGAAATTATCTATATCTTTATCGGTGGTGGTACCGGCAGCGCATTACGCTACTGCGTCCAGTTATTTATGCACGAACGGATTGTCCCCTACCATTTCCCGTGGGCAACGTTCACCGTCAATCTTCTCGGCAGTTTTCTTATCGGTCTGTTTTATGCCCTTTCAGAACGGTTCCACCTTCCTTTCGAAGTCCGCCTATTTCTGACAACGGGATTATGTGGCGGATTCACCACCTTCTCCACTTTCTCCAGTGACGGCATAGGTCTGCTGAAAGGAGAATTTTACGGGACATTCATCCTCTATACCTTATTAAGTATAGGTATAGGACTGGCTGCCGCACTGGCCGGCGGATATGTAGGAAAGGCATGATAAAAAGAAATTCAGCAAAACCCGTCCGCGTAGTTTCTCCCATAATGGAAGAACAGGAAATCAGCACAATCACTTTAGAAGAATGGCTCGACAGGGAAGAAACCATTTCCCATCTCTTATTCTGCAAAGGAAGAGAGGAAGGCATCGACAAGTCTTATAAGAGCTTCAAGAACTGCACCTTCCGGCATCAGACCTTTAGCGAGTGCAAGTTCCGTTCTTCCCAACTGACCGATGTCCGGTTTGAGAATTGCGATTTATCTAACATCTCTTTTGCCGAAAGTTCACTTTACCGGGTAGAATTCATCTCCTGCAAACTGTTGGGAACTAATTTATCCGAAACGACCATGAATCATGTCCTGCTGCATGATTGCAATGCCGGATATATCAATCTGGCCATGAGCAAGATGAATCAGGTACGTTTCGCGCATAGCCTGCTTCGTAACGGAAGTTTGAACGACTGTCGGTTCTCTTCCGTCGCTTTTGACAGTTGCGATTTGGTGGAAGCCGACTTCTCGCATGCCCCGCTTCGCGGAATAGACTTGCGCACTTCCCGAATCTGTGGAATCACGCTTAATATCAGCGACCTGAAAGGAGCTGTCATCACTTCCTTGCAAGCGATGGATTTACTTCCTCTGTTAGGCGTTGTTATCGAAGATTAAAAAGCCGTTCAAGAGTGTCCGCCCCCGCAATGGTTCACAAGTGCATCTCAAAGAAAAAAGCCAAAAGATATCATTGTAGCCACATTCCATTCATTCCCGATATAAAGCACATCAATAGAAGGAGTAAGTGTCCATCGTTTGAAACGCGTGTCCATTCCCAATCCGACAACGGCAGCTATCCCCTTTTTCTTTTTATCGCATCCCAGCGTGACGTGCCCGTCTTCACTGCCGGTTATTTGGTAATCATCAAAACGAGAAGACCTGATGCCATAGCCTACAAGCCCTTTGATATAGATGTCAAACGTTTGATTCTCATTCTGAAATATCTCGTAACCGGGGCCTACGGCTCCCAGCAACGTGTTTCGCTCATCATCAACATCGAATGGTTTTCCTTTTTGCAGCACGTTCTTACTTCCCTCGTGCGTGCCCCAATGTCCCATTAGTTCACAAAAAAGCCGCCCTGACATATAGAAACGGGCGCGTACATCAAGCGCAAATCCATGGGAAGAATAGGCGTCCGACATCCATTCGTAGCCTAATCCTATACTGTAAAGTGCCTCCCCGTCTTTGAATTCATTTTCTTGAGCCGATAGATTATGACATAAGCATGGCAAGAAGAGTGTCGCAACGAGCAAGAAGAAACACCCGAAATGAAATCGCCTCTGACATTTGCGTTTAACACAAAGCGGTGCGGCAAGTCCCCTATTCTGTCTGCGATCCAGAAAGAGAGTCATTTGCCTACAGGATTATATTGTTCGGTGATGGCGGTAAAATCAAATGCGTCAATCTCCTTCTTCGCAATCTTTTCACACAGTACGGGATCATCGGCAAGGTACGCCTGCCACTGCTTGCGCATAAACGACCGACCGGAGATGCTTCTTCCGATGAGTATCGGGCAATCATCACCCTGACGCTGAATACAATATTGTATTCCCTCGTCTCTGCTGTAAGTGATAATCAAAGCCCCATCTTTGGCGAGGCTGTAAGCATGTCCGTACGCAGTTATGAGAAGATGGTCGCCCGCACTGTTCAATATCTGCCAATTCTTGAATGTGCGGAATTTCTGTTCACCTTTTTTTGTATATGGCATCTTATATTCCGTATATACCAATGTCTGCCGTTTCTCCGGATGATTCTTACGCGCCAGCGTCATGTATTTGATTTCCTCACTCTTGACTTTTTTTCGTCCTTCTTCTGTCTTGATACTGATGGTCTTGGATCCGGAAGGCAGATTAGAAGAACGCTGGCCGCCTATTTGTCCGGCAATCAGTTGATTGTCTTTCGTAGTAATTTCCGTTTCATAATAAGTCGTACCGCTGATTACCAATGCTGCAACTTGGCAAGAATGGAACGTCCATACACTGAATGCGACCATGGCAATCAGTAGAAAGCGGGTGGTTCTTAAAGTTTTCATACGAGTCTATAATTTAAATGATGAACACAAAATTAAGGCATAGCGGACAAATGATTCTCAACATAGGTTGAGAACTGCAGGTATAACATAAAATTCAGAAAAAGGAAAAAATATATTGGCAGAAGATAGGAGCGGAGAACTTCATTCCGGTGTATCAGATATATCAGGTGTATTATCGGTGAATGTCAGCTCTTTCCGGATACGGCTCAGATGTGTAGGCGTTATTTGCAGATAAGAGGCCATTTCTTTGAGAGTAATGTTTTGCAATATATCCGGACATCGCTTCAGCAGAGCAAGATAACGCGCTTTGGGCGACGAGCTATACAAATCCAAGTACTGCATATAAGCTTGACGAAACAAGCCTTCTGTCAGAGCCCGACGCAGTGCCGGCGAATGCTCAAGCTGGCGTTTCAGTACGCTGGCGGGGCATTGTATCACCTCCGCATCTGTCGCTGCAATGATATTGGTCTTAACAGATTCCTTATTTACGGTACTTAGAAAATCACCCACCAGGCCATTGCTGAATACAAACCCTGTAATATGTTCGTGGCCTTCAGTGTCCGTTATCGTATATTTGAAATATCCCTTCCTGATAATCCCAAAATACTTGATGACATCTCCCTGCCAAACAAAGACCTCTCCTTTCCGGTAATGCTTTACCATTCCGTTTTGCAGACAGATTCCATGCCAGAAAGTCATATCCAAATTGTCTATATATGAATTGAAGTTTGCCATATTCCGATTTAACCAACGAGTATACATTGCAAATATAACGAAGTTCGATGAATAATCTGCCATAGTTGCAGAAATTTATCCCTCAATCATATTCTATTACAATCCTCTTCGATATACTCTACTCCAATCACTGCCACCAAACCTCCTTCGGAAAACATACGCAAAAAGAATTCCCCATAATGCCGAACAAATTTCAAACAGGAAGCCCTTGTCACTTCACATTTCCTCCATTACGTTCAAACAAAAAGCATCGTCCCGTTGTTATAGTATAAGGACGTGAACTAATGACATATAGGGAACAGGAACAAAAAGAATACCTATTTATAGTGATTTCCCACTCCCCGTCAAGTCCGTACTTTTGCAAAAATCTTATTCAAAAACAATAGAAACGATGAAAATTGAAAAAATTGTAGCTCGAGAAATTCTCGACTCAAGAGGTAACCCCACAGTAGAAGTTGACGTAGTATTGGAATCAGGAATTATGGGACGCGCGTCAGTGCCGTCGGGTGCTTCCACAGGTGAACACGAAGCATTGGAGCTTCGCGATGGTGACAAGCAACGCTATGGTGGAAAAGGTGTACAAAAAGCGGTTGACAATGTAAATAAAGTCATTGCTCCGAAATTGGTCGGAATGTCTTCACTCAACCAGAGAGGAATCGACTACGCAATGTTGGCACTAGATGGCACTAAGACCAAATCCAACTTGGGTGCTAACGCTATCCTCGGTGTTTCTCTTGCCGTAGCCAAAGCTGCCGCCAACTATTTAGACCTTCCTTTATACCGCTATATCGGTGGAACAAATACGTATGTAATGCCCGTGCCGATGATGAATATCATCAATGGTGGTTCACATAGTGATGCTCCTATCGCATTCCAGGAATTTATGATTCGCCCGGTAGGTGCTCCCTCTTTCAGAGAAGGTTTGCGCATGGGTGCTGAAGTATTCCATGCATTGAAGAAAGTATTGAAAGACCGTGGGCTTAGCACTGCCGTAGGTGACGAAGGTGGTTTTGCTCCTAACCTGGAAGGTACGGAAGACGCTTTGAATTCTATTCTCGCCGCTATCAAAGCAGCAGGATACGAACCGGGCAAAGACGTAATGATCGGTATGGACTGCGCTTCTTCGGAATTCTACCATGACGGCATTTACGATTACACTAAGTTTGAAGGCGAAAAAGGCAAGAAACGTACCGCCGAGGAACAAATCGACTATTTGGAAGAGTTAATCAACAAATATCCTATTGACTCTATCGAAGACGGTATGAGTGAAAATGACTGGGACGGCTGGAAGAAACTCACTGAACGTATCGGTGACCGCTGCCAGTTGGTAGGTGACGACCTGTTCGTGACAAACGTCGATTTCCTTGCAATGGGTATCGAAAAAGGTTGCGCCAACTCTATCCTTATTAAAGTAAACCAAATTGGTTCTTTGACTGAGACATTGAACGCTATCGAAATGGCTCACCGCCACGGCTATACTACCGTCACTTCCCACCGTTCCGGTGAAACGGAAGACGCTACTATCGCCGACATCGCAGTAGCTACCAACAGCGGACAAATCAAAACCGGCTCTTTGAGCCGTTCTGACCGTATGGCCAAGTATAATCAGTTACTTCGCATTGAAGAAGAGCTTGGTGATTTGGCTGTGTATGGATATAAGAGAATTAAGTAAATCTCTATTTTACTTCTAAATAACGTGAATTCGATATAATTTCGTCCGCATGGTTTCCCCTCCTTCTGGAAGGAGGGGTGTCCGAAGGACGGGGTGGTAGGTAAATATAGTAGTCTGTTATTCAGAAATATATAGATTTGCAATTTCACCTACCACCTCCCCCTACGGGGACTCCTCCTTCCAGAAGGAGGAGAAGCGGAATAGTCAGGTTTATATCGAACTGACGTTAAATAAAATCCCCGGACGATATCGCCCGGGAATTTTTATATAAGCTTTTATCATTCTATTAATAGCAGAATAGCAGAATTCCATAACTCATTTTCTACGAGAATATCTACATCGTGCAATAGTTGATGGGCTTTACCCATTCTATATATTACTATATCCTGTCGTATGTCTTCATTCATTGCAAAAGAATCCCATCTTTTAAAACATTATAGTAAAACAACGTTTGCTTTTTAGCTTCTTCCCAACGCTTACGAGTCATCACGATTGGACTAATAACAATTCCCTTCTCAAACTCCATATCATATATCGGTGCAGTTATTTCTTCCTCTTCTTCCAAGGTTATCTCATTCTTATCAAGCAATATCAGCAAGTCTACATCACTATCCGGGCGCGCTTCCCCTCTAGCTTCTGAGCCATAAAGAATAGCCTGTGCATTCGGAACTACACGTTTTAATATATCCTTCAACGTTTCGATCAATTCTATCCTTCTCATATTCTTCACTTAAATGAATTTGTTTCATACAAAGTAACAAATAAAAATCGGCATTTCCTAATTAAAGAAACATCATTCCTGCATTATAGCCTAATCATACACGACCCCCTAAGAGAAAAGTCATAGAGTCTCATATTTTTTTTCGTATATTTGATAATTCGTAAACGACCGGAAGTATTTTATAACGTATCATATTATAAACAAGAATAAATGATGAATCAGGAAGAAATACAGAAGTTGGTAGACCGGAGTCGGCAGGATGACAAGGAAGCATTTGGTCGTTTGGTTTCCGAATTCCAGTCATTGGTATTCCGGCTTTCCTTCCGGTTACTTTGCGATGAGGATGAAGCAAGAGACATGACGCAGGAAACATTTGTCAAAGTCTGGCTATCATTGAAATCATATGATAGGGAAAAGCGCTTTTCTACATGGCTTTACAAAATTACCTGCAATGCCTGCTATGACCGTTTGCGTTCATTGAGCCATTCACCCTTAGACAAAGAATCTTCATTTTCTGATTCAGCAGATATTCCTTCGGACGATAATATTGAAATATCACTCGCCAACAAACAGTTGAAAGAATTGATATTGCGCTATACCGACGAACTGCCCGCACAACAGAGAATAGTGTTCATGCTTCGGGATGTCGAAGAACTGGAAGTGACGGAAGTTCAAAGTATCACAGGATTAACTCCGGAAAAGATAAAGAGCACCTTGTATCTGGCACGGAAGAATATACGTAATAAAATGAATCAAATAGACCCCGATTTATGAAACAAGAAGATAAACTGTATGAAGAATGGCTGTCCGAACTCAAAAACAAACAGCCAATATTAAAGAATCCGGAAGAGTTGACAACGTCTATTCTGAATAGCATTCCCCGGTCGCATCCCAAAACCGGAAGGAGAAAGTTCCTGATTGGTGCCTGGCTGTCAGGACTTGCTGCCGCAGTGTTACTCCTACTATTCATAAACGATACTTATCTTTCTCCCACACCTCAACAGAATGGATATGGAGACTGGCAAAACAGCACTTCATTCCCATTACCGGAGAATTGGAAAGAGATGGGACTTCAAGAGAAAAACAATTATCTGTCCTCTCGATTCACGCGACAGCGGCAACTCCGGCAGACACGTATTATCCAGTTAATCAAAGAAAACCGATCCAAATAAATCAAGATATGAAAACTACTCATTTATTCATAACAGCATTGTTGCTACTCGGTACAGCTTCTTGTAGCACCAACTACCGGATGACTTCACGAATAGAAAGTGACGGAAGCATATACAGGGAAGTTTATGCCCGAGGTGATTCCGCTTTCATCGCAGGAGACAAGACCCACAATCCATTTCTGTTTCAGATAGACACAGACTGGCAAATAGTAAAACTGGACTCTGCCGTCAAGTTCAACTTTTGGGGAGAGGAAGAAAAACTGAACGTAAAAGTTTGCAGAAAACTACCGGTTGTAGATGGAGAATACTTTTCCGTCACAAAAGGAAAAGAATACATGCACCCCTTAACTATCCCCACAGAACGAGTGAAGAAAAGATTCAGGTGGTTTTATACCTATTATATATACACCGCCACCTACAAAGAGCTTATGGATAAAGGGCCTGTACCCCTCAGCAATTACATGAATAAAGAAGAGCAAATCATTTGGTTCTGCGGAGACAACAGAGCTTACGACGGACTAAGCGGAATGGAATTGAAAGATAAACTGGACGGAATCGAAACCAAATTCGGACAATGGTATAGCCGCAGCCAATACGAAATCAACTGGGAAGTGATTCATGATTTCATTTTGGCGCAGGGCGACACAACCAATATACACCGTTTGGACGAATCAAAAGAAGCAGTTTATAAAAAACACTTCTCCGCCCAAGACACTTGGGGAGATGCCCAAACGGATGCTCTCTGTAACATTTTAGATAAAATCTACCAAACCAAATTCTATTCAGAACTTTATTTAAAGAATAAAGAAGCCATGGACAGCATATGTGAACAAAAAATCGAAATAGCCGAGGTGCTCTATAACACCATACGATTCGAGTTGACAATGCCCGGCAAACTACTTTCCTCCAACGCAAGAACACTAAATAACAATTCAGCTATTTGGAAAGTAGATGGTTTCCGGCTCTTGGCAGGCAATTATACCCTCAATGCAGAATCACGGGTTATCAATTATTGGGCATTCGGAGTTACATTACTAATTGCTCTGATAATTTTAGGAGTCTTTGTAAAATTGCACAGGCGTACCCGATAGACATATATAAAAAAAGAAAAGCATTCAGGCAAATACCTGAATGCTTTTTCCTTCGTGAACTGGCTGTATATCCAATTTTTGAGCCTCTTGTCGGATTCGAACCAACGACCCCGAGATTACAAATCACGTGCTCTGGCCAACTGAGCTAAAGAGGCGGGTGGGTAAGCTAACTATATCGCGCCGCTACAACCAACTACCTTTGCTGCGATCAAGCCCTGGAGGATTCGAAGGGAGCTGGCCGTATAGGACTTACCCGTTTTGCGGTTGCAAAGGTAGGCATTTTTATGAATCCTGCAATAGATATGGATAACTTTTTTCACACAAAAAGACTAACAGACTACATTTCAAGCAATTAAAAGTACAAAAAAAATCCCGGGTAGCAACTTTTATTGCTTTATTAACTTTAACAACCATATTTCCCCTACCAACCGATATTATTCGTACCTTTGTGCGCAATTTATAAATGAAGATGACAGAAAACAGAAGCTATTTACAGAAATATGCCATGCACTTTGGCACGTATATGGGAGCCTATTGGATATTGAAATTCATACTATTCCCACTAGGGTTTCGTATCCCTTTCTTTTCTTTCTTATTTATAATCCTGACATTGGCCGTACCGTTCATCGGCTACCACTATACGAAGATGTATCGGGATAAGATATGCGGAGGAAGCATCCAGTTTTCGCATGCTGTCCTTTTTACTATATTTATGTATATGTTTGCCTCCTTGCTGGTAGCTGTAGCCCATTACATCTATTTCCAGTTTATCGACCACGGCTTTATCATCAATTCTTATACACAACTATGGGACGAACTGATGGCAAACACCCCCGCCCTGATTGAAAGCAAAGAGATTATAAAAGAGACGATAGACAGTGTCCGTTCACTCAATTCCATAAATATCACCATGCAACTATTATCATGGGATGTATTCTGGGGAAGCCTCCTTGCCATCCCTACCGCATTAATGGTGATGAAAAGAGCAAAACCTGAGAACAACAAACCTTCGCAATCGTAATTTGTAATTCGTAATTTAGTAATAAAAAGATGGATATATCAGTTGTAGTCCCATTATTCAATGAAGAAGAGTCACTACCCGAACTCTACGCTTGGATAGAACGGGTAATGCAAGCCAACGGATTCTCATTCGAAGTGATTTTCGTTAACGACGGAAGCACCGACCACTCATGGGAAGTGATAGAAAAGCTCAAGACGCAATCAGAACACGTAAAAGGTATCAAATTCCGCCGCAACTATGGCAAATCTCCCGCACTCTACTGCGGATTCGCCGAAGCCCAGGGTGACGTGGTTATCACGATGGATGCAGACCTGCAAGATAGCCCGGACGAAATTCCCGAACTCTACCGGATGATAACCGAAGATGGTTACGACCTCGTATCCGGTTGGAAGCAAAAAAGATATGATCCATTATCGAAAACACTGCCAACCAAGTTATTCAACGCCACCGCACGCAAAGTCTCAGGTGTTAAAAACCTGCACGACTTTAATTGCGGACTGAAAGCATATCGCAAAGATGTAGTAAAACACATCGAAGTGTACGGTGAAATGCACCGCTATATCCCCTACTTGGCAAAGAACGCCGGATTCAAAAAAATCGGTGAAAAGGTGGTACATCACCAGGCACGCAAGTACGGCACTACCAAATTCGGGCTCAACCGCTTTGTCAACGGCTATCTAGACTTGCTCTCCCTTTGGTTCCTTTCCAAATTCGGAATCAAGCCGATGCATTTCTTCGGATTGCTGGGTTCTTTGATGTTTCTCGTCGGAATGATTTCTGTCATCATCGTAGGCGCCAGCAAACTATATGCCATGTCCAACGGTCTGCCCTACCGATTGGTGACCGACTCTCCCTATTTTTATTTGTCACTCACGGCAATGATTATAGGTACACAATTATTCCTTGCCGGATTCCTTGGCGAACTAATCTCGCGTAATGCGCCGGAACGGAATAACTATCAGATAGAAAAGAAAATTTGATTCACATTCAATAATTGACTATGAAGAATTTAGTTCGTATCTTTCTCCTATTGATAATCGTCGGTGCCGCTGTGAGCATCCATAGTTCATGCTCGGACGAGAACGATTGTTCGTTGGCGGGACGCCCGATGATGTATTGCACATTCAAGACCATAGACAAGAGCCTTGACCCGACCAAGGTGTTAAACGACACACTTGACTCACTGACAATCAAAGCATTGGGGACGGACTCAATCATTCTCAACAACGAGAAAAAAGTGCATAAGATAATGCTGCCGTTACGTTATACCAGCGATTCTACCGTGTTTATTCTCCAATACAATCCGGTAGACAATCCTGACGATGTAGATACCCTATATATCGTACAGCAGAATACGCCCTATTTCCAGTCAATGGAATGCGGATATATGATGAAACAAAATATCATCAGCACCAAGTTCGGAAACAGAGCCAATAGTTCAGAGAAAATAGACTCTATCTATTTTAGAAATAAAGAAGCCAATAGTAATGAAATTGAGAATCTACAGATATTCTTTAAATATCGTGACCGCACACCGATTACGACTGACTAGCCTGCTTCTGCTCTTTTGCATCGGACTCCCGTTGTTAGCGCAGCAACAACGCCCGACCCATACACCCAAAAGAGATCAGAAAAAAAATAAGGTTGCCGAAGTAGATACCATTCCTTTTTACAATGGTACATACATTGGCGTGGACTTATACGGCCCAGGAAGCAAACTTCTTGGTAGCGACTTCATGAGTTCCGAAATCAGCGTGGCAGTCAACCTCAAAAACAAATTCATCCCTACCATAGAATTCGGTATGGGTGGAACAGACACCTGGAGCGAAACGGGTATCCACTATAAGAGCAAAGCTGCCCCGTTCTTCCGGATCGGTGTGGACTACAACACCATGGCAAAGAAGAAAGAAAAGAACAGCTACCTGTATGCAGGCCTTCGTTACGCATTCAGTTCCTTCAAATACGATGTATCCACCATGCCGGCAGGTGACCCGATTTGGGGAGACGTCATAGGCAATCCGAGTCTGGAAGATGATTACTGGGGCGGAAGCGTCCCTTTCAGCCACTTGGGAATGAAAGGCTCGGTACAATGGCTTGAAATCGTCTTAGGCGTTAAAGTACGTATTTACAAGAACTTTAATATGGGTTGGTCGATACGCATGAAGTACAAGACAAGCGCTTCTACCGGAGAGTACGGCGACCCGTGGTATGTGCCCGGCTACGGAAAATTTAAATCGAACAATATGGGAATCACCTATTCCCTCATTTACAAACTGCCTCTTTAGAATATAATGACAGGACTAGAGATTTGGTTGCTTGCCATAGGTTTGGCGATGGATTGTTTCGCTGTTTCGATTGCAAGCGGCATTATTTTGAAACGCACCCGATGGAAACCTATGCTGGTCATGGCTTTTGCCTTCGGACTCTTTCAGGCCATCATGCCTTTTATCGGATGGATGTTTGCCAAAAGTTTCAGCCATCTTATAGAAAGCGTAGACCATTGGATTGCTTTCGCGATTCTTGCTTTCCTCGGTGGTCGGATGATTTGGGAATCTTTCAAGGAAGAAGAGTGCTGTCAATTATTCAATCCGGCAAACCTGAAAGTGGTATTCACTATGGCAATAGCAACAAGTATCGACGCATTGGCAGTCGGCATTTCATTCGCCTTTTTAGGAGTTCAGGACTACAGCGAAATCCTCTCCCCTATCCTTATCATAGGCTTCGTCTCATTTGTCATGTCCATGTTCGGGCTTATCTTCGGCATTCAATGCGGTTGCGGACTTGCCCGGAAGTTGAAAGCGGAATTATGGGGCGGCATTATTCTGGTCATCATCGGAACGAAAATATTAATCGAGCATCTGTTTTTCCAATAAAAAGAGTTTTCCCATCAAATCAAAGAGCATATGAAAACAAAGAAGAGTTTCCTTTGGCTGGCTTTCCTGATTCTGGCAACTATCTGGATATTAGCCAGACGCAATCAGCAATCCAACTACAATAGCATCAAAGGTCTGGTATTCGGAACCGTATATAAAATCACCTATCAGCACGAAGGCGACTTAAAGCCGGAAATCGAAGCGGAACTGCAACGCTTTGACAATTCTCTATCGCCATTTAACGACAGTTCTGTCATTAGCCGTGTAAACCGTAACGAAGAATTGGTTACCGACAGCTTCTTTCAAAATTGCTTCAACCGTTCGATGGAAATATCACGCGAAACAAAAGGCGCTTTCGACATCACGGTAGCCCCTCTTGCCAATGCTTGGGGATTCGGTTTCAAGAAAGGAGCTTTCCCGGATTCATTAATGATAGACAGTTTGCTACAAATCACCGGATATGAAAAGGTGAAATTGGAGAACGGTGAAGTTATCAAGCAAGATCCGCGTATCATGTTGAGTTGTAGTGCAGTAGCCAAAGGGTATTCGGTAGACGTAGTAGCACGTCTGCTCGACCGGAAAGGTATAAAAAACTATATGGTAGACATTGGCGGTGAGGTAGTAGTAAAAGGCAAAAACCCTTCCAATAACTTATGGCGCATTGGAATCAACAAACCCGTCGACGACTCACTGGCCGTAAACCAAGACCTACAAACAATACTCGAAATTTCAGACTTAGGCTTGGCAACTTCCGGCAACTATCGCAACTATTACTATAAAGATGGCAAGAAATATGCCCATACCATCGACCCGAGAACGGGCTATCCGGTACAGCACAGCATCTTGTCCTCTACCGTAATCGCCAAGGACTGCATGACCGCCGACGCCCTGGCTACCGCATTCATGGTAATGGGACTGGAAAAAGCGGAAACTTTCTGCAAGGCAAACCCAGAAATTGACGCTTACTTTATATACAGCGGAGAAAACGGAGAGTTCAAGACTTACTACACGGAAGGAATGAAAAAGTACATAGCGAAATAGAGTCCGCTTCTTCTCTTTCATTCTCTTCACATGAGGATAACTCTCAAGTTATCAACTATTTCGTGTGATAACCCGAATAAAAAGCCTCTTTCACATCCTTCACGACCGGTATCATCGCAGGTAAGACTACTTATCGTGAAGGATGTGCCGCTTATCGTGAAGGGTGTGCCGCATCTCTCGACACCCCATAATAACCGGGAGCAGGCACATACATCGGTTGATTACGCAAGCCGATATTCACAAGTTTTCCTTCCCCACGCAGACGGACTAAATGCGTTTTTGCCGTAGTACGAGCCAAGCCGCATATCTCCTGAAAATCCCGGCGGGTCATCATCTGATGTCCGGCAAAATATTCTTTCAACAGCATATCAATCTCCACTTCCGAAACCTTTTCCGAATGACGGACGTACTTAGACTGACTGGCACGGACGCCGACAAAATGTCCTTTCAGATTACTGTCAGGACGGAAACGGACGGTTTTGAAAGTCACCTTATTCGTTTTATGCGGAGTGCTGCGGGTCACTTTCCCCGTAGCCGCCAAAGTGGGATAGAAATAACCGATCCCCTCGATATGCACTTCTTTTCCCTCACGCAACGATTCGCCGAGAATCTTCGACAGGTTGTCAAGCACATTCTTCACATCACCCACAGTCAACGAACTGTAATCATGAATCTTGTAACAAAGCATATCCGTATCCACCTTACCATTCATAAAGATACGGGGATGCAACGCCGCCTCTTCTTCTTCCGAAGATACGTTAGGATTTTCATACCAATCAAATACAATAGCCATTACTTCTTATCAATTAAAATGTGTAACTTCATCATAGGACGACTGTAATCGGCTATTCAGACAACTGGAATCGGCTGTTCGGTCAACTATAGTCAGCCAACCGGACAACTCCAGTCGGCTTTCCTCAAACAAGCACTAAAGATACGACAAAGTAACGACATATCAGCATAAGAAAGCATGTTTTTCGTTTCAGAAGAAAATAAACATTTTCTTTGTTAAATACTTGCAAACCCCATATTCCATGTTATACCTTAGCAGCATCAACCGGTCGAAAAAACAACATTTATTCATTTAAAAAGAAGAAAAATATGAAGACATTAGAATATAACTCAAAACGCCTGGCAAAAAGAATACGGGTATTGATGAAAGAATCGTCAAACGTCATCGTTTCAGCGATCGTCCCAAAAGACGAACCGCAAATACAAGAAGTACATGAACAAGATAAACATGAACAGGAAGCACATAGGCATGAAGCACATAAGCAACCCGTTCTCCTGACGCAACAAGTGATTGACTTTTTAGAAGCTCGATATGACTTCCGCTACAATCTGCTCACCGAAGAAACCGAATTCCGCCCATACGGCGGGCGGGATATCCCTTTCTGTCGCATAGACAAGCGGGAACTGAACACCTTCTGCCTGGAAGCTCATAAAGAAGGTATCAACTGCTGGGACAAAGATCTTCAAAGATATATCTACTCCACCCAAGTGGAAAGTTACCACCCATTCCGGCTCTATATGAATGAGCTACCAACGTGGGACGGGACGGATCGGTTGAAACCCTTGGCGAAGCGGGTATCCGACGCTACAATATGGATTAAAAGTTTCCATACCTGGATGCTCGGTCTTGCCGCCCAATGGTCGGGAATAAATCAGACACAGGCAAACAGCGTAGCCCCGATACTTATCAGCGAAGAACAGGGACGTCATAAGTCCACCTTCTGCCGTATGCTGATGCCGCCGCAACTAGCCCGCTATTATTCTGACAATCTGAAACTAACCGCGCAGGGCAATCCCGAACGTCTTCTGGCCGAGATGGGGTTACTCAATATGGATGAGTTTGACAAATATGGAGCGCAAAAGATGCCGTTACTGAAAAATCTAATGCAAATGTCCAGCCTTAACATTTGCAAAGCCTATCAGAAAAACTTCCGGCCGCTCCCACGCATCGCTTCTTTCATCGGAACAAGCAACCGTACCGACTTGCTCCGTGACCCG
Source organism: Bacteroides congonensis (assembly GCF_900130125.1). Lineage (GTDB taxonomy): Bacteria > Bacteroidota > Bacteroidia > Bacteroidales > Bacteroidaceae > Bacteroides > Bacteroides congonensis. The sequence goes on along the minus strand of NZ_FQXY01000011.1, from coordinate 1,073,198 downwards.
ACGGGCAGCCGCAGATTCATCTGTATTGAAGCGGAACATGATATAGACTGCACCGGAATAGAACATTCACAAATCTATGCACAACTGAAAGAAGAACTGCTTTCAGGCGCCCGCCACTGGTTCAGCAAAGAGGAAGAACATGCCTTGCAACGTCATAACAGCGCCTATTATCATGTCAACCCCATAGAAGACATTGTGCGCAACACATACGCGTCTGCTGCGTTGGATGAGCCGGACTGCCTGTCGCTCTCCGCCGCTATTATCCATCAGGAATTAAAAAAAAGGTTTCCGGCCGTGCTTCGTAGCTGCACTCCTATCCAACTGGCGCAAATTCTGACCGCAGCAGGTATCAGCCGACAGCATACAAGGTTGGGGAATGTGTATTTGGTGAAGAGGGTGAAGGATGGTGAAGAGTGAAAATAATGCCGTTCATTCACAGGAAGTAGTTGTGAATGAACGGATAAGCTTTATGTGATGAGAGTGAAGAACGAATATATCAATAAAGAGGAAGTATTAAAAAAAGAAAAAGCCTAAAAAGATTTGCCCCATTAGCTGAAAAGTCATACTTTTGCAATGCTTCAGTCAGCCATTAAGGGTTAATGGCCGGGAGCATACATATTGAAAGACGTTTTCATGCGTTATCCTTTTTTCTTTTGAATCTCGCAAATCCAAAACTCGGAAAGGGAATGGCAACAAAGGCGTCTACGTGGTATGATTATGTCATATCTCTTTTTCCATCAATGAACAATTGGTGGAAAGGGGTGTATATATCATACAGGCGTGGGCTAACTGGCGTTGCTTATCCTCCGAGGAAGGCAATGCGAGAGCCTAAAAGATGGGATAAGCAGGAACAGATTCCCCGCGCCTTCTCGTATGTATATACATGAACAAACACATCGCTGAGTACGGGAATCTATCAGCAATTCACCCACAGTACTCTTATGATTCATATAGGTTCACTCATCAGACTGAAAATGAAAGAACGTCAAAAAACAGTTATTTGGCTATCCAGACAACTGTCATGCAGCAGAACAAATGTATATAAAATATTTGAAAAGTACTCCGTAGATACAGAGACTCTCACCAAAATATCCACTATTTTGGAGTTTGATTTCTTCTCACTTTATTCAGACTACATAAAAACAAACAAAAATCAAGAATAATCAGACACTGGTTATTTATTAAATAAAACAGCACAAATGTCCCTGATTAGTTTACATGTAAACCAATCAGGGACATTTGTCTACAATATATGCATACAAGTTTGACTAAGTTTGCACTCTCGAGCAATAATATAATGATAATTACACAAATTTAAAAGTAAGCACATACGGCCGGGCATAGAAACCTACCAACAAAACGGAACACTCTTATGATTCACATAGGTAAACAAATCAGGCAAAAGATGGAAGAACGCCACAAAACGGTTGTTTGGTTAGCGAAACATTTACCATGCAGCAGAACAAATATTTACAAAATATTTGATAAGAATTCAATAGACACCGATACACTCACAAGAATATCCACCATTTTAAAGTTTGATTTCTTTTCGCTCTATTCAGAGGAGATAAAAAGAAATACAACACAAGAATAAATCCAGACATAAATATTTTGCAAATCATTTCACGGCAAGAAGTGTCTCTGATTGGTTGACATGTCAACCAATCAGAGACACTTTATTTCAATACATAAATACAAAACTCCATATATTTGCACAGAAGGTAGACACAATACTGCCAAACGTTTTTTCCGCTAAAGAAAAACACAGCAGTATCTGGAAAGTCGAAATATAGAAATTACCGTTTTTGTCAACTGTCAATTAATAAAAAGAACCCAAATTTTGAGATTATGAGCAAATATAATTATCGACTTGTTATTCCAGTAGGACAATTGGCCCTGGATCCTACAAAATTAAAACGCCAGAAATTGGCAGACGACCTTAAAGCCGGACGACCTCTTCAACTTAGTTCCAATGGAAATGTAACGGGGCAAGAACAAACCAAACTAGTGACCCAACAAGGGAAACTAGCCTTGGATCCTACAAAATTAAAACGCCAGAAATTAGCAGACGACCTTAAAGCCGGACGACCTCTTCAACTTAGTTCCAATGGAAATGTAACGGGGCAAGAACAAACCAAACTAGTGACCCAACAAGGAAAATTAGCCTCTCAATGGTATGAATATGACCCGGAGCTGTTCCAAGACGAAAAAGACGCGATGTATAACAATTTTCCTCAGTTCCAACTCCAAAAGATAAACGATCCCGATAGTCGATGGAACAACTGCTTATGTTGGGTAGGTACACTATGTCCCGGCATTTATGACAATACAGAATGGGAGGTTATGGCTATCTATCGTCCGAATCACCCTGAAGCAGCTATGGGAGGATCTGTATGCGTATACTTATTAAATCCTTCCGTAGAAAACGTACGCAACACATTAGGTTATTATCCACACCATCTGATTAATGATCAGGAAGGTGGAAAATATCTCTGTACAACTCGTGCGGAAGATATGTCAAACGGACAATACGTCACGTCCGCCGTTCAAACTCTGACCTGGGCTGTTAAGTGGCTTACGGCTTTTGAACTTGTACTCACCGGAGACCTTGATGAAAAATTGTTTAACAAGCCGGAGGGAATTTGATTATGACTGATAATTCTTACGTTATATTCACACAACGTGCATTTAACGCTATCGTGACGGAAACCATAGACAAGCATCCGATCGAAACTGGAGGCATCTTTATTGGTTACATCTTAGACAATGGTGCATGGGTAGTTGTAGAAACAATACCACCAGGTTATCACACCATACATCAGAGGGCATATTTCGAATATGACGCAGAATTTGTCAACTATCTTTCCAACGTCATAGCCCTACAATATAAAGGCAACCTGCAAGTACTTGGTTTGTGGCATCGCCACCCAGGCAGTATGGATGTATTCTCAAGCACGGACGATGAAACCAACCTTAAGTTCGCAAAAGAAAGAGAATGCGGTTCTATTTCTGCTTTGGTAAATTGTGATCCTCAAATGCGCTTTACAATGTATCATGTTACACAAAAAGGAGAATATGAGAAAATAGAATGCTTTGTCGATGACGGCGAAACGATACCTGAAGATTTCTTAGCTTTATGCTATACTGATATAGACAACCTGCCAACCTTCGATCAACAAGGGATTATCCGCAAAAATGCAACAAAAGGATCACTTACAAACGAATCAGCGACAGAGGAATCCCCCCAACCTGTATCCAATGACACGACAATAGAGCAAGGAGCAGTAGAAGGTATAGAACGTTATACATTGTCTGACGCTGCAACCGAATTTTGTGGAATCATCAGAAAACTATTAAAATTATGAATGCAGTTTTATCCCGCAGCATAGAACCCAAAGCCATGGTTCCGGCAAGTATTATAGAGTGTGATGACAATCCGTATTATGGACCTTTATATGGTTATTATGTAAGTAACACGTATTACTATAATATAATGCCTGATAACGCCCGGATTGACAATACAAGAATTAAAAAATTAGGATATATTTTTCAAGAAAACATATTTGAATTACTTGATGAAAATATAAGAGCGCAAATAAAGCCGCAAAAGGCGGTTCTTGACAAGGAGCTAACAAAAGCTGAACGTTTCCGTACCAGTGAAACTAAAAATAATCGCAAGGATTTACCCGAAAAACAACTATTGGCATTAAAGGAATTTGTATTATCTGCCGGAGGAAACGCAGAAAACATCGAAGAAACGTTGGTTGGGTATAGAACTCAGGACGGACTGCACTTGATACAAATCGCGACACTTACAGAAGTAAAAATTGAGCCTTACACTTTAAAATTAGATGTATTTTCCCGCAATACCGGTATTTTAGAATCTTCCACCATGCTGGAAAAAAGAGCTTTATTCATCGGATGCGGTTCCGTTGGCAGTCTTGTTGCCGTAGAATTGGCTAAGGCCGGAGTAGGAGCATTCATGTTGGTGGACAATGATGTTTTCAGCTATCACAACATTTGCCGGCATCAATGTGGCATATACGACGTGGGACGCTACAAAACGGACGCAGTAGCAGACAGGATTTTGCAAATCAATCCTTATGCGAAAGTCTTAAAATTCAATTCTACCATACAGGATGTAGATCGTGATAAAATACTAGAATTCTGTAACACAGATTCCATTATCATAGGAGGTGCGGATAATCGTGAGGGTGACCTCTACGCAAATCGATTTGCTACCCAAACCGGTGCATCATTTATGTCAATAGGATGTTGGGAACGTGCTTTTGCAGGCGAAATATTCTATTGCTTGCCTGAAGGGATGCCTACCTATGAAGATTTTTTATCTATTGTAGGGTATACTTCGGGACGCATAACACAGCACCGCCGTTTCTACACCACCGAAGAGGAACTAGAAAAAGTCAGTTTCGAACCAGGCATTTCAGCAGATATAAATTTCGTGACTATCATAGCCATAAAAATGGCACTCGATTTGCTAAATCGTAATAATCCGGAGTACACACAGCGGCTTCTGCCCAACCTCACACAATACACATTGGTTTGTAATACCAATAATCCCAAAATTGGCGGTGAGCAGGCGGAAATATTCTCTTATCCGCTACAAGTAACTACGAGTATCATCGTCCCCTATGCGGAAAAGTAAGTAAGAATATGGCTACAGATCAATATGGAAGAATCATAAGGCGGGCACGCCCGAATCTGCCGGATACACATTATACCCCGACTTATACAAGTACGTCTTCAAACTGGTGGGAAGGGCTTAATAACGGAGTAGCCAATTTTGGCAATTGGTTGAATGAAAATGCAGAAAACGCTACAACGGCAATTATGGGAATTGCCGGCATTGGAGCTATTGTCGGATTGATAATATGGGTATTGGGCGTTTTCAGCAGTGATGGTTTCATTTTTGGGGTACTCTCTATTTTCGGCGCATGTTTCATTGGATACATTGCGTTCGCTATCATTGGCATTGCCAGTTATATATTAGGACTCATCTTGCTTGGTGTCAGATATATATTTTGGAATATCTATACGCTACTGATAGCAATAGCCATAGTCGTTCTGTTGATTGCAGCCAATGCTGAGACATCCCATTCCCCCAGTTACCAAACGCCCACAACCAATCAATACGTAGCATCTCAAACAACGACTTATTATTGCACCGCACGTTCCGCGCTAAATATTCGTTCAGCCCCCAATACAAATTCAAGGGTAATAGGCACAATAAGACCTAATCAAACTGTAGAAGTATTCAGCATAACAAACGGCTTTGCAAAAATTAAATATGGGACAGAAAATGCTTATGTAAGCAGCCAGTATTTAAGAAAGCGTTGAGGCACCAAATAATATAAGACAGAAAAATACAGGTGGAATCCGAAAAACCTTAAAAAGAGTAGGAAAAATATTCAATTAACGACATATATGCAGAATTTACTTTTTGACTTAATTGCTGTAAATGTAGAGTTTAGCTCTGTAAACTCATTCAGCAATTTCAACGAGAATGGTCCTTGCGACATGTGCTGGGGTGACCTCAGCCTCTAACCATTGTATTAGAAATCGGTGGTTCCTCTATTATCAGGACATCACCGATTTCTATTTTTAATATGTAACAATTATAACTATGTATTGGTCTAAATACAACATACTGGCAAAAACTAAAAAATACGGGTACTTATTATTTAATACGATGTCACAAGTTTTTATCCATATCAGTGAACAATCGATTGATGAATGGCTTCAACTTAAAGACAATCCGGACAAATATAAAGATCTCGCCGGTAGTGAAATGCTTGTACATGCCCGTATCATTGTGCCAAATCAAGAAGACGACTTGAATGTATATCTTGCGGATGTACTGAAGAACAAATACAATTCATCTGACGTGGCACTGACTATTCTGCCTACCCGTGGTTGCAATTTCGGATGCATCTACTGTTACGAACAAGACCGGCCTGTCATCTCAATGACAGAAAAGACTGAAGATGCCATCATTTCTTTTCTGCGTTCCAACCCTAACATGAAGCGCCTGAATGTAGTATGGTATGGTGGAGAGCCCTTGCTGAATTTTCAATCTATGGAAAGGCTTACAAAGAAATTTCTTGCACTGGATGTAGAATACTCAGCCAAAATGGTAACAAACGGCTATCTGCTAAATAAAAACATAGCAGATAAGATGACGGAATTATGTATGCGAAACATCCAAATCACCCTTGATGGAACAGAAGAAGTACACAATAGCCGGAGAGCGCTTTTGGGAGGGCAACCTACATATCGCACTATTTTGAATAACCTGAAATATCTGCTTGAAGTTAATAAAACTGTAACAATTGATATCCGCACGAATATAGATCTCCGTAACAAAGACGACTATCACAACTTCCACGATAATTTCCATGCCGAGATAACAGACAAGCGTGCCACTCTTTATCCGGGATTTGTATCCGATTTATTGTCATCGGAGTGTGTATCACCCGAACACAATATCAGTGAAGGGGGATACAAAGCTAAATTCGTGCTTGACCTTTTCGACAGATATGGCATTGAAATAAAATCTTTCCTTCCCAAATTTCGCCGCCATAGTTGTGTAGCCAGCAAATATTTTGCTTTTGTCATAGGTCCGGAGGGTGAGATTTACAAGTGCTGGCGCATGGTAGGGCAAAAAGAACAGGAGACAGGCAACGTACATAGTGGAAAAATCGATATGGTCAAGTTCTCCCGCTACTTGACCGGAGCGGACTATACCCGGGATAAACGTTGTTTGGAATGTGAGTTCATCACTCTATGTGGAGGAGGTTGCCCGCTCACCCGTATGCGCAATAAATATGAAGGTACAACTATCAACTATTGCTGTCCTGAAAAAAGCCATATGAAAGAGTTAATGGAACTGAGATATGAAATGTATATGAAATCGAATCTCAAAACAAGATGAATAAGATACACATTGAAACATATGGTTGCAGAATGAATATCTGTGATAGCGAGATAATCATGTCGTTATTGCAACATAGCGGCAATTGTTTTGTCCCGGTTCCCAAAGAAGCCGACATAATCATACTCAACTCCTGCTCTGTACGCGAAGATGGACATAACAAGATATTTGAACGCCTTCGGGCTTTCGCACAAGAAATAGAAGATGATAAAAGAAGTGTCATTATAGCTGGTTGTTTCGCTTCACTCATAGATACTGAAGTATTCTCTCTTTATCCTTTTGTAAAAGCCATTGTCAACCCTAATTGCTATAGGCTATTACCACAGATAGCAGAACAAATCGCCAATGGTGAAAGAAGAATCCGTAAGATTGTAATAGACAATAATGAGATGTATGGCGATGTACTGCCGCTTCGATACATGGAAGGGCAAACTACAGCCGCAATTACTGTCATGAAAGGATGCAACCAATTTTGCTCTTACTGTATCGAGCCTTTCACACGGGGGCGTGAACATTGTCGTGACGTTGATTCTATATTGCATGAAGCACACGATATAATGAACAACGGATATCGGGAACTAACCTTAGTGGGACATATTATTGATAAATACAGGTGGACTGACCCCAAAAACGGCAAGACTACAGATTTCGCCGGACTATTAGCCTGTGTCGCTGAATCCTGTCCCCAACTTCGGATAAAGTTCCTATCATCTCATCCCATTTCATTCAATGATGCGATTATCCGGATAATTGCTTCACATCCTAATATTATGCATGTGGTGCATCTTCCATTGCAATCCGGTTCAGACAGAATATTAGAGATGATGCACCGGGGGTATAATGTAGACGATTTTCGCAAACGTATTGCATCAATACGTAAACAGATACCTGACATGTCTATCATTACAGATGTCATGGTAGGCTTTTGTTCCGAGAGTGACGCAGACTTCAATGCAACATGCCAACTCATTGACGAATTGAAGTTTGACGATATTAATATTTTCCGGTTCTCAATGCGCTCACATACCAAAGCTGCCGGATGTTATACTGATGATGTAACAGAAACAGTAAAACTCGAACGAGCCGATATCATAAGACACAAAAAGGAACAAATCCGACTGCAACTATATGAAAACGAAATCGAAAACACAATAAATGTAATAGCTGAAGGAATTTGGCGTGACGGTTGGTGGTATGGTCGAGATGCCAAACATCGTATAACAACCTTCATCCCTAATGCCGATACAAAAGTTAATCAGAACGTAAAAATCAAAATAAAAACTGCTACCGCTGATAACATGTCGGGAGAAATTATAGAATAATCCGTTATGAAAATAAATATAGTAAATATCGGTTGTTTCAAAAATCTCGTTGACAGTGAGAAACTTATGGCACAATTAGCCCGTTGCGGTTTGGAGACAGAATTTGGTACTCCTACATCAAAAACCGACATCGTGATAATCAACACATGTGGTTTCACCGGTGATGCCGAAAACGATTCGCGGAAAGCAATTCTCCAGTTGGTAACTCAAAAAAACGAGGGATTGATAAAACAGATATGGGTGATGGGATGCTACTCCCAAAAAATCGGAGCTAGAATTAAACAGATTGCGCCAGAGATAGAACGGTTCTACGGTAATTTCGACTGGCATAATATTGTGCATGATTTGGGTGGTGAATATATCGAATGTAATAACCGCATCTTAACTACACCACCCCACTACGCATACATCAAAATATCAGAAGGCTGTAACCAGCCTTGCTCCTACTGCATAAAACCACGCATCAATGGGCCTTTGCGCTCACGAGATATGAAAGATGTATTAGACGAATGCCGGCAGTTGGCCGCTAAAGGAGTAAAAGAACTGCAGATTGTGGCACAGAATACCACCGCTTATGGCATCGACCTATATGGAGACAATCGAATAGCCGAATTGATGTGCCGTATCTCCGACATCAAGGGTGTCGAATGGATTCGATTGCATTATGCTTATCCAACTGCATTTCCCAAAGAACTGTTGCAGGTAATGCATCAACGCGACAATATTTGCAAATATATCGATATGGCGATTCAACATTGCAGCACAAAGATGTTACGCCTGATGCGGCGCGGCACAAGTAAAGAATCACTTATCGAGTTAATTACCGAAATACGCAGTGAAGTACCAGACGTATATTTACGTACGACTATTATGACCGGACATCCCGGTGAAACAGATGCTGACTTTGATGAATTGCGGGAATTTGTGATAAAACAACGTTTTGAGCGAATGGGAGTATTCCCTTATTCACATGAACGTGGCACCTATTGTGACTCACACTACGAAGATACTATCTCCAAAGAGATAAAACGGAGCAGAGCTCTTGAATTGATGGCTTTACAAAAACAAATTTACCAAGAACTGAACGATTCGCTTGTCAATACAACAGAGCGGATGATTATTGATGAAATAAAGGGTAATTACTCCATAGGACGGGGTGAGCATAGCACGCCTATGGCCGATCCCAAAGTCATTATTCATTCAGACCACCCTCTGGTACAAGGCAATTTCTACAATGTACGCCTTACCAAAACCTTAGGTAAAGATATGGAGGGGGTAATTGTAAAACAGTAACTTATTCTCAGCAGCATGACAATGAGCAAAAATATTAATTTATTAAGTAATAAAGAAATCTACATCCATTGCATAAGTTCAGGCAATAATGCAGGTCAATGGATTGTTTATTTACCTCTTGTACAGTATGCGCGATTAATATCCGCTACAACGCTACAAAAATTGGAAGCGGTTTTGGCAGGCAACGCCCCGGAACATGACGACAGTATCAATGAAATATTAGGGCACATTAACGATGAGCCGAAAACAATATATTTCACCCCAAAATCGGTTGATGGTTTACTCAATATGATGATTCTACCCAATAACAAATGCAACTTTCATTGTTCATATTGTTATTCAGCTCATGGACGATCGGGCAAAGAAATCGAGAGCAAAAAACTTTATGCAGCTATTGATTACTTTTTCGCACCGGAAAGAGCTAAAGGAAAAAGGCTTACGATTTCTGTATTGGGTGGAGGAGAGCCTTTGCTATCATGGGAAGTAGTGAGAAAAGCATTGGATTACGCCTATCGGGCAAATGAAAAACGAGACCAGGACTTACCTGTATCAATAGTAACCAACGGTTCTATTGCAACCGATGAATTTATAGCATATTGCATGCATCATAACATCAGCCTTTCCGTATCGTTTGACATCTTAGAAGAGATTCAAAACAAGCAACGAGGAGAATACCAGAAAGTATACAGGAATATCAACCGCTTTGCAGACAACGGACTGGATGTAGCACTTAATACTGTTATCACACATGACAATGTATTGTTGATGGAATCAATGATAAAAACAATGAGCGAAACTATGCCAATGGTAAAGAAAGTGTCATTTAAACCGATCATATCCGACAGTTATTTCACTGATGTCCAAACACGTGAAAGCTACTATCACGAATTCGTTACCGCTTTTTTCAGGGCTAAGACATTAGCTAGGGAGAAGGGAATTTATCTCACTACACCTTATCTCAACAATTCCGCCTGCCTGGCAGATAGATATTGCCCCGGCAAATTTGTTGTTACAGCAGAAGGAATGGTGTCAATATGCCACTGCGTTTCATCATCCAGGGATACGCTTTATAATCAATTTATTTTCGGCAAAATCAACGACACTGGCCAGGTAGAGATATACGAAGAAAAACTAAAGGATATTTTGGCACATGACCAAAACATGAATAAAAATTGCCGCCATTGTATCGCCAGATGGCATTGTGCCGGTGGCTGCTATACGGACAATTGCTGTATGGACGACATGGCACATGAAGCGTACTGTCGTTCCATGCGGTTGTTTATGGAGCTATATTTACAAGAATATTTTAAACTATAAGGATGAATTGGACATTTCTAAAAGACCTGTTCTCTACGCCATCAGTTTCTGGCAATGAGACTGGCTCACAGCTGATTTTTGAAAGGTATCTTGAGCCTCACTTTCAAATAAAACATGATAGTATAGGAAACAGTTATGCCATATTGAACAATGGGCATTCTGTCACTGTCATGCTTGAGGCTCACATAGACCAAATTGGATTTCAGGTGACTTATATAGATAGTGAGGGATATATTTATGTACGTGCTAACGGAGGTATCGATATCGCCGCCGCAATAGGAGCACACGTAAATATCCAGGTGCGCAATGGCCACACAATCAATGGCGTATTAGGCAAACGGCCTATTCATACTCAAAAACCGGAGGAACGGAGGAAATTGCCTGAAATAGAGGAACTATGGATCGATACAGGCTTGCCACCCGAACAAGTGACGAATAGCATTACCATAGGAGATTTCGTAGCTTTCAGCCCCAATTTCCTAAAACTAGGAGAGCACCGTTTTACTTCATGTGGATTGGATAACAAAGTAGGCATATATGTAATTGCAGAAACCCTGAAACGCATCAATAGTGAAAACATATCAATAAACGTGGCAGCAGCAGGTATCGTACAAGAAGAAATTGGATGTAAGGGAGCGAAAACAGCAGTAGCCAATCTGAAGCCTCAAATAGCAATATGTGTTGACGTAGGATTTGCAACCGATGTTCCTGATATGTCAAAGAAAAAATATGGAGATATTGCTTTAGGAAAAGGCATCATTATCACTTACCATACAGACAGCAATCATGACATGATAATGATGGCGGAACAAACAGCTAAAGAAAACAGTATCCCGTTTCAGCGTTCAGCCCATCACGTACCTACCGGTGGAACTGACACATCCTCTATTCAGGTTTCCGATACGGGAGTGAAAACTCTATTACTCAGTATCCCCAATAGATATATGCATACTACGGTAGAAGTGTGCGATGTGCGTGACATAGATGCAGCTATAAATTTATTAACGTGCCTTGTGAAACAAATTGACCTGAAAACAAAAAAATAAAATGATCCTATATGAATAAAGTATATATTACATCCAACGGCTGTGCCGTACTATGGAATGAAACAGAACGCATTGCTAAATATTTTCGATTAAACGGATGGAAAAAAGTATCAACCCCGGCAGATGCAGATATCATCGTGGTGACTTGTTGCGGCGTAACACACAATGAAGAAAACCAAGCTATTAGTATAATTGAAAAACTGGAGAACTGCCGTAAATCCGATTCTTTGTTTGTAGTCAGCGGCTGTCTTCCGTCATTTGCCGGAGAATGCATCAAAGCTATTGCTCCTGAAGCAAGACTGATGACCTACAAACAACTTGAAGATTTTGATAAAATCATACAAGCAAAAGTAGTGATGTCCAACGTATATTATAACGCAAAATCAGAAATGGAAGAAATAAAATCACACTACACACCCGATGACGATGAGCAAGTAGCGCTAATTACGGATGAATATTGTGGTAATACGCTATGTAAAAAACAATACGATTTCTGTACTCTCCACCGCTATGTATGGCAAAGTGATGATGTATATCAGATCAAAGTATCGTATGGTTGTCCGGGAAAATGCAGTTATTGTGCTACCAAACTGGCAATCGGAGATTTCCGTAGCGTACCTAAAACTCTCGTAATGAAACAATTTAGTGAAGGCATAAATGCCGGATATAAACGATTTCTACTCATTGGTGATGAGATTGGATGTTACGGCAGTGACCTCGGAATAAACATAATCAATTTACTTCATGATGTTTATACCCTACAGGCAGATATAAAAATAGCCATTCGCTATATCCATCCGGATATTTTTGTGAAATACTATGAAGGCTTGCGCCCATATTTTGCAAATGGTTTTATTGAGTATTTCTGTTGCGCTATCCAATCCGCAAGTCCGGCTATATTAAAAGCCATGAACCGGAATCCCAATATAGAGCCATTTATTCATTGTATGGAGGACATTAACATAAACAGATATAAAGTGAACAAGCATAGCCAAATACTCGTGGGATTCCCCGGAGAGACCGAGGTTGACGTATTGGCTACACTACAATGCCTTATCCGTTGTGACTTTGACCATATCAACATCAATAAGTTCAGCCCCCGACGTGGAACCAAGGCATACGACATGACCGATAACGTATCTGAAACTATAAAAGTAGAACGATGCAATATGTTCCGCACATGGATGAATTTGCAAAAACAAGCGAAAATGTATGAAGCTATAAAACAATCATTACTATTGAAAAACAATCGGTAACAAGCAATGAAACCGAATATGAACTGAAAAATTCTCTGTCCTCTATCACTAAGAAAGGGCGATAAATAATCTATTTCATAAACACAAAATACACCGCCGCAATCAAACAAACGAACGCCGCCAAATGATTCCAATGCAACGTTTCACCCTTAAAGAAAACAGTTGTAAATACCGTAAAGATGACAAGAGTTATCACTTCCTGAATCACCTTCAACTGCATCAATGAAAAAGGACCACCGTTACCGATAAATCCGATACGGTTCGCAGGTATTTGACATGAATATTCAAAAAAAGCAATTGCCCAGCTAAAAGCAATCACACCTATCAACGGAAGAGCGGCGAACCAGCTATATTCCTGTTTCATTTTTAAATGTCCGTACCAGGCAAAAGTCATAAAGACATTGGATACGATAAGTAGCAAAATTGTATAGATTCCTTTCATAACGTCAGATTATTTTAGTCTATTTTATCCGGTAATAATTCTTCCTGTACATTCGTCATGCTCCCCCAAAGGCTATACCGGGCTTCCGGATTCATCGCTTCCAATTGCCGCAAAATTCCTTTCATATCACTCCGGCTCGATTGCGATTCGTAAGGGCATTTCTTCACCTGTTTCCGGTATTCACGCAAAGCAGCCAACTCCGTCAAATCCGATTCGTGAACCAGGCACATCGGACGGATAATCGTCATATCAAATTTCTTCATCACCAACCGGGGCGGCATAGTGCTGAATGCTCCCTGATAAGTGATATTCATCAGCAAAGTTTCCAGAATATCATCCATATGATGTCCCAAAGCAATCTTGTTGCACCCTTGTTCCTTGGCAACCGTAAACAAGGCTTTACGCCGATTCCACGAACAAAGAAAACAGGGAGATTTGCGTGTATCCGTAGAGGGGTCAAATGAAGTTTCATATTGGACAAAAGGCACTCCGTAGGCTTCACAATGTGCTTTCAGATAATCTGTATCACTTTGGTAAGGTATATTTCGCATCACTACATGGACGGCAACAACAGAAAAGCGAGGTTTGTAGATACGTGCGCGTTTGCCCAACAGTTCTACAAGCGCCAACGAATCTTTCCCGCCCGACAATCCGATGAGAATTTTATCACCTTCTTCTATCAGTCCATATTGCACCACTCCTTTGCTGAACCGCTTGTCAATGCGGCGAATGGTTTTCTCTTCTTCCGTAAATTGTGCCATATCTTCAAAAATCGGCTGCAAAAGTAAGCGAAAAGAATGATTTAAAGAAGAATTAACATAATAGAATCTCTGAAAAAGGGTTTATTTCTAATAAATTTGTACTTTTGAACAATTGAAAAATTGACAGATGCCCGAAAGTAGCAGTACTTTCAAACAATCCGTCACTCATAAACGATAAATAACGATGAAAGGGAAATATATTCTATTTTTATTTTGCAGTCTCTTCCTTGGTGAAGTTTCCGCGCAAACACTCGAACAGGCACGCACCTTATTTACAAAAGGTGACTACGAAAAAGCCAAGCCTGTATTCAAAAAGTATGCAAAATCCCAACCTTCCAACGGAAATTATAATTATTGGTATGGCGTATGTTGCCTGAAAACGGGAGAAGCCGGGGAAGCGGTAAAACCGCTCGAAATGGCAGTAAAGAAGCGTGTAGCCAGCGGACAACTTTACTTGGGACAGGCTTATAATGAAACTTATCGCTTTGAAGAAGCGGTAGAATGTTTTGAAGAATATATCGCCGACTTGAAGAAGCGCAAAAGACCGACAGAAGAAGCCGAAGGCCTGTTGGAAAAGAGCAAAGCAGACCTTCGTATGCTGAAAGGTGTGGAAGATGTTTGCATTATCGACAGCTTCGTTGTGGATAAAGCTACTTTTCTGAATGCTTATAAAATCAGCGAAGAATCAGGCAAACTGTTCACGTTCAACGAATTCTTCCAGACAGAAGGGGAGCATGAAGGGACTGTCTACGAAACCGAAATCGGAAATAAAATCTATTACAGCGAGAAGGGTGAAAGAGGGAATTTGGACATATTCTCAAAGAATAAACTGCTGAACGAATGGAGCAACGGACGACCGCTACCCGGCAGCATCAACGCTTCCGGAAATGCCAATTATCCGTATGTAATGTCAGACGGTATCACCATTTATTATGCAAGTGACGGTGAAGGGCTGGGCGGATATGATATTTTCGTCACCCGCTACAACACGAATAACGACACGTATCTCGTACCGGAAAATGTGGGTATGCCATTCAATTCCCCGTACAATGATTATATGTATGTCATTGACGAGTATAATAATCTGGGCTGGTTTGCTTCCGACCGCTTCCAACCGGAAGGTAAAGTCTGCATCTATGTATTCATACCGAATAATTCAAAGCAGACGTATAATTACGAAGCGATGGATCAGAAGCAGATTATCCGCCTGGCACAAATCCATTCATTGAAAGAAACTTGGAAGGACAAGCAGGCAGTCAGCGAAGCATTGCAACGTTTGGAAGCTGCTATCAGCCACAAGCCGAAAGAACGCCGTGTCGTTGATTTTGAATTTGTCATTGATGATAACACAACGTATTATCTGATGAATGACTTCAAGTCCGCCAAGGCCAAACAGCTTTTCCAACGCTATCGGCAGATGGAGAAAGACTTTCAGCAACAAGAAGAAAAGTTGAACAGCCTGCGCCAGCAATATTCCACAAGTAACAAGCAGGGAAAAGAAAGAATCGCTCCTGCCATCCTCGACCTGGAAAAACGCATATTGCAAATGTCTGGCGAACTGGATGCTCTGGAAACCAATGTACGTAACGCAGAAAAAACGAAATAAATTAATAACACTGAACTATGGATATACTCATTATCACCGTTCTCATTATTGCCGCAGTCATACTGTTTCTTGTAGAACTGTTTGTCATCCCGGGCATCAGCCTGGCGGGAATTTCGGCATTGGTTTGCATCCTTTATGCCAACTACTACGCATTTGCCAATATAGGAATGGCAGGAGGATTTGCCACTTTGGGTATATCGGCCGTCGCCTGTATAGGGTCACTGGTCTGGTTTATGCGATCGAAGATGCTGGATAAACTGGCTTTGAAAAAAGACATTGACTCGAAGGTAGACCGTAGCGCTGAACAAAGTGTGAAAGTCGGTGACACAGGTATCAGTACTACCCGTCTCGCGCAAATCGGTTATGCGGAAATCAACAACAAAATCGTTGAAGTCAAATCAATGGACGGTTTTCTGGATGAAAAGACCCCGATCATCGTCAACCGCATCAGCGACGGAACAATCATGGTTGAGAAACACAAAAAATAATATTCACTAATACAATCTATCAATGGAATCATCTTTTTACTTGCCTATCTTTCTGATAGCCGGAGGTATTATCTTCCTGATAATATTTTTCCATTACGTGCCTTTCTTCCTTTGGCTGTCGGCCAAAGTATCGGGAGTGCATATCTCACTGATACAGTTATTTCTAATGCGTATCCGTAATGTTCCGCCGTATATCATCGTGCCGGGCATGATTGAAGCTCACAAAGCCGGTTTGAAAAACATCACCCGTGATGAACTGGAAGCCCACTATCTGGCCGGCGGACACGTTGAGAAAGTTGTCCACGCATTGGTATCCGCGTCGAAAGCGAATATCGAACTGCCTTTCCAAATGGCTACGGCCATCGACCTGGCGGGACGTGACGTATTCGAAGCCGTACAGATGTCTGTTAATCCGAAAGTGATTGACACTCCGCCTGTAACGGCTGTTGCCAAAGACGGTATCCAGTTGATTGCCAAGGCCCGTGTTACGGTACGTGCCAACATTCGCCAGTTGGTCGGTGGTGCAGGTGAAGATACGATTCTCGCCCGTGTAGGTGAAGGTATCGTTTCGTCCATCGGTTCTTCCGAAAATCATAAGTCGGTACTCGAAAATCCGGATTCTATCTCCAAGCTCGTACTTCGTAAAGGGTTGGATGCAGGAACTGCTTTCGAGATTCTGTCTATTGATATTGCGGACATCGACATAGGTAAGAACATCGGTGCCGCCTTACAGATTGACCAAGCTAACGCGGACAAGAATATCGCCCAGGCAAAAGCCGAGGAACGCCGCGCAATGGCTGTCGCTTCCGAACAGGAAATGAAAGCGAAAGCACAGGAAGCCCGCGCGAAAGTAATCGAAGCGGAAGCGGAAGTTCCTAAAGCAATGGCAGAAGCCTTCCGCAGCGGTAATCTGGGTATCATGGATTACTACCGGATGAAGAATATCGAAGCGGATACCTCGATGCGCGAAACGATTGCCAAACCGACAGCAGGCAATACAGGCAATCAGCCGCTAAGTAAATAAGTTACTACAAACGCCGGAACCCGGTTTCATTTCAGTTCCAAGACGTATTCTCCCTTTTCTACGGAAAAAGAAAGATACTTCTTCTGAACTTAAATCCGGTTCCGGCGTTTCTATTTATAGATACAATCATATTGTAAAACTAAAACCTTTCAATAACATGAAAAAGTACTTTCCATCCTCTGAATTGATTATCAACGAAGACGGTTCTGTATTCCATCTTCACGTAAAGCCCGAATGGCTGGCAGATAAAGTAATCCTGGTAGGCGACCCCGGACGTGTAGCTCTCGTAGCTTCTCATTTCGAAAACAAAGAATGTGAAGTGGAAAGCCGCGAGTTCAAAACTATCACGGGTACGTATAAAGGAAAGCGGATTACGGTGGTTTCTACCGGAATCGGTTGCGATAATATCGACATTGTCATGAATGAACTGGATGCTCTCGCCAATATCGACTTTAACACTCGGGAAGAGAAGGATCATTTCCGTCCATTGGAATTGGTACGTATCGGCACGTGTGGTGGTTTACAGCCTAATACTCCGGTAGGTACATTCGTTTGTTCGCAGAAGTCTATCGGCTTTGACGGGTTATTGAATTTCTATGCCGGACGCAATGAGGTATGTGATTTGCCTTTCGAACGTGCTTTCCTTAATCATATGGGTTGGTCGGGAAATATGTGTGCCCCTGCTCCTTATGTGATTGATGCCAGCGAAGAACTGATTGACCGGATTGCCAAAGATGATATGGTGCGTGGTGTTACGATTGCTGCCGGTGGTTTCTTCGGCCCGCAAGGACGTGAGCTTCGTGTCCCGTTGGCAGACCCGAAACAGAATGACAAAATTGAAACATTCGAATACAAAGGTTTCAAGATTACTAACTTCGAGATGGAAAGTTCGGCTTTGGCAGGACTTAGCCGGTTGATGGGACATAAGGCGATGACTGTCTGCATGGTGATTGCCAACCGGCTGATTAAGGAAGCCAATACCGGATATAAGAATACGATTGATACGCTGATTAAGACTGTTCTTGACAGAATCTAAAACAGACTTATCTGAATTCGACAGTGTCCAAATAAAAAAACGGCTTGAATCTTACATGCATATCATGTTGATTCAAGCCGTTTTTTCTAATTTATTCTCTTATCAATATCCAATTGTGAATCTCTCCTGATGATGCTTCGGGTGCTCCAGTTCGTCAATCATTGCAGCAGCATAATCCTCTACGGAGATATGGCTGTTTCCTACAATATCTACAATCATGTCATCTTTGCCAAGACGGTAGCGTCCGGTACGTACCCCCGGTCGCATATCTGCTGCCGGAGAGAAAAACACCCAGTCTACCTCTTTTTCTTTCTTCAGGAAATTCAGATAGAATTCTCCCAACGCTTTCACTCCCGGCAGAAGGTTTTCAGGAACTTCACCGGAATCCATCAACCGCAATCCCGGAGCAATGAATAAAGAACCGGCACCGCCAACCATAAGGAAACGCTCAACCCCGGCCTTCTTTACCCCATCAATAATAGTCAGATAGACTTTGATTGTCTCATCATATATATTAGGATTGTTCCATCCTGGATTGAATGCACTGATGACGGCATCTGCTCCTTTACACACTTCAGCCACCTCATCGAGCGAAGACACATCCGCCTTCACTACTTTCAGATTTTCATTTTCTATCTTTATCTTTTCAGGATGACGAACCACGGCAGTCACTTCAAAGCCACGGTTCAGAGCCTCATTCAGTATGGCCGAACCTACAAAACCACTCGCGCCTATAAGGACAACCTTCTTTACTTTTTTCATATTCCAACATTTTTTAGGGTGTTATTATTACTTTAATAACACAACAACAGTCGGAATGTTGTTTTCCTTTTGGACATTTAATCAACCAATATAAGATTCTATTCTTCCTTTCATTCTATTTTTTATTCAGAAACAACTATCTTTGCACTATCCAAAAAGAAATACAATGAACCAAGATACTATCTGTGCCATTGCCACCGCCCAGGGCGGCGCTATCGGAAGCATCCGTGTTTCCGG
This sequence comes from Bacteroides congonensis, assembly GCF_900130125.1. Classification (GTDB taxonomy): domain Bacteria; phylum Bacteroidota; class Bacteroidia; order Bacteroidales; family Bacteroidaceae; genus Bacteroides; species Bacteroides congonensis. The sequence goes on along the minus strand of NZ_FQXY01000011.1, from coordinate 1,053,656 downwards.
CCCGGAAGCTATTTCCATCACCAGCCTCATCTTCAAACCGGCCAAAGCCGGCAAGTTACTTAGTGAGCAGAAACCATACACTTTGACTTTCGGACGTATCTACGACGGTAACGAGATTATCGACGAAGTGCTTGTCAGCCTTTTCCGTGCTCCTCACTCATACACGGGAGAAGATAGTACGGAAATTACCTGTCATGGTTCTTCTTATATTCTCCAGCAAGTGATGCAATTGCTTATTAAGAATGGCTGCCGCATGGCTCAACCGGGAGAGTATACGCAGCGTGCATTCCTCAATGGCAAAATGGATTTAAGCCAGGCAGAAGCCGTAGCAGACCTGATTGCTTCTTCATCCGCCGCCACTCACCGACTGGCTATGAGCCAAATGCGGGGTGGCTTCAGCAAGGAACTGACCGACTTACGCAACAAGCTACTGAACTTCACCTCGATGATTGAACTGGAACTGGATTTCAGCGAGGAAGATGTTGAATTTGCCGACCGTTCGGCATTGCGGAAATTGGCTGATGAAATAGAACAGGTCATCTTCCGCCTGGTTCATTCGTTCAGCGTAGGAAATGCTATCAAGAATGGCGTTCCCGTGGCTATCATTGGTGAAACGAATGCAGGAAAATCGACTTTATTGAATGTTTTATTGAATGAAGATAAAGCAATCGTCAGCGATATTCACGGAACGACCCGTGATGTGATTGAAGATACTATGAATATCGGTGGAATCACTTTCCGATTCATTGATACCGCCGGAATCCGGGAGACTAATGATACGATTGAAAGCCTGGGCATCGAACGCACCTTCCAAAAGCTGGATCAGGCGGAAATTGTTCTTTGGATGGTGGATTCAGTGAATGCCGCATCACAAATTGAACAGTTATCAGAAAAGATAGTTCCACGTTGTGAAGGTAAATATCTGATCGTGGTATTCAATAAGGCTGATTTAATTGTAGAAAATCAAAAAGAAGATTTATCAGCTTTATTGAAAGATTTCCCAAAAGAGTCAACAGAGCATATTTTTATTTCAGCCAAACAGAGAGAGAATACGAGTGAATTACAAAAAATGCTTATTAGTGCTGCGCATTTACCTACGGTAACACAGAATGATATAATCGTAACTAATGTAAGACATTACGAAGCATTAAGCAAAGCCTTAGAAGCTATTCACAGAGTGCAAGATGGGCTTGATTCACATATTTCAGGTGATTTTCTTTCGCAGGACATACGCGAGTGCATTTTCTTCATTTCTGATATTGCAGGGGAAGTTACGAATGATATGGTGCTTCAAAATATCTTTCAGCATTTTTGCATCGGTAAGTAGAATTCTTACATCAATCGTACTTTTACTTATCAATATATGACTACAAGTACAGTGCCTGAAATATGAAACTATAATAATATGTGGAAACAAGTAGAATTTGAATTACAGTCACGCAAACGTGGATTTCATCTTATAACGGGAGAAGTATTGCGTAATTTGCCACCATTGCCCAAAGTAGGATTATTGCATTTATTTATCAAACATACTTCTGCCGGGTTAAGTATTAATGAAAATGCAGATCCTGATGTTCGGGTTGATATGGAAAGTATCTTCAACCACTTGATAAAAGAACGTGAGCCGTATTATCAACATACTTTAGAGGGAGATGACGACATGCCGGCTCATGCAAAAAGTTCCATTATAGGAACAACCGTCACAGTACCCATTACCAATGGAAAGCTGAATCTCGGAACTTGGCAAGGCATCTATCTCTGTGAATTTCGGGATTACGGTGGTAATCGGAGAATTGTAGCAACTATCAGTGGAGAATAACTATATGGTTATTATAACTTTGGTACACACTAATCTCAAGATTGTGGAGCACGAAGTTGCCAAAAGGCCACAGCGGCCGCAGCAGCTACATTGAGCGAATCGACGCCGTGCGACATAGGGATACGGACTACATAGTCAGCCTCGGCAATCGTTTCACAGGGAAGTCCATCCCCCTCGTTCCCCATCACGATAGCTAGTTTAGGTTCAACAGCCAGGATAGGATTATCAATAGAAATAGAGTTGTCCGTGAGTGCCATAGCAGCCGTGCGAAACCCTAAATTCCTCAGTTCAGAGAGAGAGCCATCCATCCAAGTCCATGGAACAAAGAAAACACTTCCCATAGATACTCTGACCGCACGCCGGTTCAACGGTTCACAAGAATTGCGTGTCAGTAATACGGCATCAATTCCAAGGGCTGCAGCCGAACGGAAAATTGCGCCGATATTGGTTGCATCAACAACACTGTCGATTACAACAACACGCCGGGCTTCTTGACACACTTCTTCCATGCTACGTGACACAGGACGACGCATGGCACAAAGCACACCACGTGTCAGAACATAGCCGGTTAGCTCGGCAAGTAATTCTCTGCTACCCGTATAGACAGGCAGTTCACCACAACGTTCAATAATATCAGCGGCATCACCGATAATATGTCTCTGTTCACACAAAATAGCCAAAGGTTCATAACCGGCATCCAAAGCTCTCCTGATAACCTTTGGACTTTCTACGATAAAAATACCCTTATCAGGTTCGATGCGATTACGCAACTGTATTTCAGTAAGAGTACTGAATACTTCAACTCCGGGATGAGATAAAGATGATATTTCGATAATAGGCATACTATTATTTATTACTTTCAATTAAACATACGGGCATTTCATTCACTGAACAGGTCATTTATAAATAGCTACCTTAATGACGCCGTCCAGTCTATTCTCAAAGATACGATAGGCTTCCTCTATTTTATGAAGTGGAAATCTATGTGTAATAAGAGGAGTAGTATCTATCTTGCCTTCTGCAATCAGATTTAGAATCTCCGCACAGTCACAACCATCCACTCCACCTGTCTTAAAAATCAGATTCTTGCCATACATATCAGGCAAAGGGAGAAATTGTGGTTCGTCATAAAGGGCTACGATAGTGACAATAGCATTTGGACGGGCACACTCCCACGCCAAACGAAAAGTATCCGTACTACCAGCCACTTCTAACACAACATCAGCACCACCATGCTCACTATTGTGAAGTACAAAATCCTGGCAGTTTTCAGGTTCTACCACCCATACATCAGGATAATGTTCACGAACAAACCGTATTCTTTCAGGAGACTTTTCACAGACAATAATACGTTGTGGTTTCTTCAGCATCACACACAATAAAGTACAGATTCCGGTAGGCCCGGCACCGATAATAAGAACAGCATCATCTTCGGAAATCTCCGAGATACGAGCAGCCCAAAAGCCTGTCGCAAGCACATCACCGACAAATAAAGCCTGTTCATCGCTAACCGTATCAGGAATGCGGTTCAACCCTTGGTCAGCATAAGGAACTCTGACATATTCCGCCTGCCCCCCATCAATACGACAGCCCAAAGCCCAACCACCATTGGAATCAGTACAGTTATTCACATATCCTCGTTTACAGAAGAAGCATTCCCCACAGAAAGTTTCCACATTCACAGTTACTCTATCTCCCGGCTTCACTGAAGTTACATCACTCCCCACCTCTTCCACGACACCTACCATTTCGTGCCCAACAGTCGTTCCGGGCACTGCACGCGGCACGCTACCATGTTTGATATGAAGATCACTAGTGCAGATACTGCCAAGTGTCACGCGTACGATCGCATCCCGTGAATCTTTTATTTCCGGTTTCGGCTTCTCGAGCAACTCAAATTTTCCGTGTTCAATATATGTGTATGCAAGCATAATCTTCTCCTTGTCTATTAATATATACCTTGCAAAGATAGTGATTTCATTGGCAAAACATAAATATTTTATCATGTTCGATAATCTCAAACAGAATCCCACTCTATTTTACAGTAATAAAAAGCACAATAAAGTAGTTTACTGTTTTTTTACTTCAGCTCTTTGATATTTTGAAAAATACTCTTACTTTTATGTCCTAAATAATCAATAAACAACAAAGACATCAGCACGCCTTATAACATCTGCACACAAGCCTATGATAGATACTTCCGAAAATCTGATTATAATAAAAGGACAAATCAAGACTGCCGAGATAGAGAGTTGCCAAAACTATGGTGGCAACTATAAGATACTATTCCGTAATTCTTCGAGTGCTTATACCTACAAAGAAGAAAATGTTCTTTGGTTAACCTCTCCCGAGAAACCTGCTCCCAATGATTATCAAATAGTCAGTAAAGGAAGAACTTTATCAAATATTGAAGCTCTATACGTTTTTTATGCCGGAAAACACTGTTATTGGCACATTCGTTTTCAGAACGGCAAAGAGTATGATTATAAAGGAGAAGATTTGCAGATTACCCAATCATGTCTGGGAGAACCTTGTTCGAGAAGTGTATTCGAATATTTGAAGAAAGTTGCCGATGTGAACGGATTAAAAGCTGATGACGGAACGAAGTTATTGGCTAAACAATATGAAAAGGTTAACTTTATAGCGGATAACAGGGCTATTGCCGCATATTTGAATCCTCAAAAGTATAAATTGCAGGCTCAAAGCACATCGACTCTGATTTTCCCTTTCGGTTGTAATGCCAGCCAACAAAAGGCAGTCCAGACAGCTTTTGAGAACCAGATAAGCGTTGTACAAGGCCCGCCGGGAACCGGAAAGACACAGACTATCCTGAATATTATCGCCAATATTCTGGTACGCGGCAAAACTGTTCAGGTTGTATCTAATAATAACTCCGCCATTGTAAATGTACTTGAGAAGTTATCCAAATACGATATGGGATTTATCGTCGCATTGCTCGGCAGCACAGCCAACAAAGAGAAATTCATAGAGACTCAGGAAGAAGAGAAACAATATCCGGAGAATTTCGAATCGTGGCATGATGTGGAAGCCGACCAGCCCCTGTTTCTCGATAAAATACATCGTCAGACGGAAGAACTCAAAAGCATATTTTCCAAACAGGAACGCCTTGCCATGGCAAGACAGGAAATACAATCCCTGAAAATAGAATGGCAGCATTACCTGCAAGAATTCGGTACTAAAGAATCTACTATAAAACTACGTGGAAACTCCGGCTCTGCTACTCTTCTGAACTTATGGAACGAATGTCAGCAATTTACGGAAAAAGAGCAGACGTCAAATTTCCGGGGAATCGTAGCTTTTATACAACGGTTGAAATGGCTGTTCTTCAGATTCAAAAGCAAAACGGTTTGCAAAATCCCCGACAAGAATTTCTACAAGCGGGAGATGAGCTCAATTATCGCAGACTTCCAAATCTTATTCTACCGGACAAAACACTCTGAACTGGAAGTTGAGATAGATACATTAGAAAAGGAACTTGCCAACAAAGATGCATCGGAAATGGCTAAGCAAATGGCTGATGCATCGATGAAGTATCTGAAAAACAAGTTATTCCATACTTATGGTAATAATCATGACAAATCGGTCTTTACTTTAGAAAACCTGAAAGATAATTGGCGGGAAGTACAGAAAGAGTATCCTATTATACTAAGCACTACATTTTCATCAGTAAGTAGCCTGCATCGGGATGCCGTATATGATTATCTGATTATGGATGAAGCTTCACAGGTTTCAGTAGAAACAGGAGCTTTGGCATTGTCATGCGCTAAAAATGCAATCATTGTCGGAGACACCATGCAGCTCCCCAATGTAGTCACGGAAGAAGATAAGGAAAAGCTGGACTTTATAGCTAACGCATGTCTGATTAAGGCTGAATATGATTGTGCTCGTATGAGTTTCCTACAATCTGTCTGCAAAGTGATTCCGAATGTACCGCAGACTTTATTACGGGAGCATTATCGGTGCCATCCTAAAATCATTAACTTCTGCAATCAGAAATTTTATGGCGGAAACCTTGTTATCATGACACGTGATAAAGGAGAAAAGGACGTAATCCATGCCATAAGAACCGCCAAAGGCAACCATTCCCGCAGCCATCTGAATCAACGGGAAATAGATGTTATCAAAGAAGAAGTGTTGCCTGCCCTATCCTATGATACGGATGAGATAGGTGTCATTGCCCCATATAACAAGCAGGTAAATGCCGTTAAATCCGCACTTGAAGAAAGTATTGATGTAGCAACAGTCCATAAGTTTCAGGGAAGGGAGAAGGATGCCATCATCATGACTACGGTCGATGACACTATCACCGCCTTTTCCGATGATCCGAATCTGCTGAATGTCGCTGTTTCCCGAGCCAAACAGCAGTTCTATCTGGTCGTATCAGGAAACGAACAGCCCAAAGATTGTAATATCAGCGACCTGATTGCCTACATCGAATACAATAACGGTACAGTCATCGCCAGTAAGATTCATTCCATATTCGATTATCTATACGAACAATATACGGATGCCCGAATCGCCTATTTAAAGAAACATAAGAAAATATCCGAATATGATTCCGAGAATCTGACCTTTGCCTTGATAGAAGACATTCTGCAAGAGAACATCAATATGTGCCATTTGAATATCATTTGCCATTTACCTCTTTATATGTTGATTCAAGACTATTCTCTGCTAAATGCTGAAGAGAGCAAATATGCTGCAAATATTAATACCCATATCGACTTTCTGATTTATAATCGTGTGAGTAAACAACCGGTATTGGCTATTGAGACAGACGGTTATATGTATCATAAATCTGGGACAAGGCAGGCGGAACGTGATGTTAAAAAGGATCATATATTGGAGTTGTATGGTATTCCGTTGGTGAGATTGTCTACTATTGGTAGTAATGAGAAGAAAGTTGTTGTAGATAAGTTAAGCGAAGTATTACATTTATAAATAATAGGAATAGCATCTCAAACCATATTTTTAACGTACATTTTTTGCTCAAATAAAAGTTTTTGCATGCTCTCGCCATAGAAAGAAGAAATTTTACTCCATTTATAATAACAACATCAGTAATAATGCCTATATTTACTCCCAATTTAAAGTACGACAACATTATGGAATATAGATTATCAAGTCATAGTGGAGATTTATTCTTTGAACTGAAAGAAAATAATGAAGAACAATATCTCAAAATAACCCAAAGTAAAAATATAGGTTCCGGAAATTTCAGAAGAGAACAAATATTCATAGATCGTTCAGAGCTATTACAATTCAGAGATGCTATCAACAAAGCTATTGAATATTGGTCTTTAGAAACAAAAAAAGAAAATAAACCAGAGAAGAAATATTCTTTAGAAGAAAAGAGACAAGAATACGGAAATGCTTATTTACCTTGGGAAAAAGAAGCTGACGAATATTTAATTCGCTTATATGAAGAAGGAAAAAGCATCAAAGAATTAACAGAAATCTTTGAACGTAATAATGGTGCTATCCGTTCAAGACTGAAAAAACTTGGGAAATTATAACAAAAACACAGCAAATGTTAAGATAAACATTACTGATTATTCGTATTTTTGCATTAATGACATCAATGTTTTCCAAAAACATTGAATACATATAAAATATAAATCGCAATAGTAAAAAAATAGCTATAAGTATGGCAAAGACAAATACAGCCGAATTAGGATTTGAAAAACAAATATGGAAAGCAGCTGATTTATTACGTGGCAACATGGATGCATCAGAATATAAATCAGTCGTTCTAGGACTTATTTTCCTTAAATATATATCAGACAGTTTTGAAGCAAAACATCAAGCTCTTATCAATGAAGGAGAAGGCTTTGAGGAAGACAAAGATGAATATTCCTATGAGCATATTTTCTTTGTACCCAAAGAAGCTCGTTGGTCGGTCATAGCAGAAGCAGCGCATACTCCGGAGATTGGCACTGTCATCGACAATGCCATGCGACTGATAGAGAAAGAAAATCCTCGTTTAAAAGGGATTCTTCCTAAAAACTTCGCGCGACCAGAATTAGATAAACGCCGTTTAGGGGATGTTGTGGATTTATTTACAAACGTTCAAATGAAAGAACATGGGGACAGTAAGGACATACTAGGGCGTACCTATGAATATTGTCTCTCCAAGTTTGCGGAAGCAGAAGGAAAACTTGCCGGTGAATTTTTTACACCTTCATGTATTGTCCGTACATTAGTTGAAGTGCTTCAGCCATATAGCGGACGCGTATACGATCCGGCTTGCGGCTCTGGTGGTATGTTTGTACAATCAGCCAAATTTATCGAACGACATCATGGAAATATCAATAACATATCAGTATTCGGTCAAGACAGCAATCCTACTACATGGAAAATGGCTCAAATGAATCTGGCGATTCGAGGCATTGAACCTGACCTTGGAAAATTCAACGCTGACACATTTTTTGATGACCAGCATCCTACACTAAAGGCTGATTACATTCTGGCAAACCCTCCGTTTAACCTAAGTGATTGGGGAGCTAACAAACTTCAGGATGATGTACGCTGGAAATATGGTATACCTCCTGCTGGAAATGCCAACTTTGCCTGGCTTCAACACATGATTCATCATCTTTCCCCCAAAGGACGTATAGGAATGGTACTTGCCAATGGTTCTCTATCCTCGCAAACAGGCGGTGAAGGAACTATCCGCGAAAATATTATAAAGGCAGATCTAATAGAAGGAATTGTAGCATTACCTTCCCAACTTTTTTATACAACAGGTATTCCAGTCTCTTTATGGTTCCTCAACCGGGCTAAAAAACAAACGAATAAAATACTGTTCGTTGATGCCCGTAATATGGGTAGTATGGTTACTCGCAAACTCCGTGAATTATCCGAAGAAAATATAATGAAAATAGCGGGTACTTTTGATGCTTTCAATTCAGGAACTTTAGAAAATGAAAAAGGTTATTGTGCTGTTGTATCAATAGAGGATGTAGCCAAACAAGATTATATCCTCACCCCGGGGCGGTATGTAGGAATTGCAGAAACAGAAGATGACGGGGAACCGTTTCAAGAAAAAATGGAACGTTTAACTTCTGAATTATCTGATTTATTTGCACAATCCCATGACCTCGAAGAAGAAATTCGCAAACAATTATCTAGTATAGGATTCACAATCAAATAAATATTACTATATTCTTCGATTTATTAATTAACCCAATAATAGAAGAATATGAAAGAAAATTTGATTCAAGAAATTAGCAATGCGATGACAGATGTTTTAAGTATAGAACAAATGGCTCAACTTAATGGAGTATTACTTCAAGTTATAAGTAAATACACCATTACAAAAGACGGTGAGAAAGAGCATGAAAATGCTGCAACAAACGACCGTCTGCTTGAAATCTTTTTGTCCGCAAAGCAAGTTGAAGGCTGTACTACTCCGACTATCAAATATTATAGTTCAACAGTCAAACAACTTTTCAAGACTATGCCTAAAAAAGTAGTAAACTATTCTACAGAAGATATACGAGCATATTTGGCTGTATTCCAACGCAAGCATAAGTCCAGCAAAGTGACAATAGATAATATTCGACGAATCTTTTCTTCCTTCTTTTCATGGCTTGAAGAAGAGGATTATATTATAAAGAGTCCTATACATAGAATCCATAAAGTAAAAACCGGCACACAAATCAAAGAAGTGCTTACTGATGAGAACATCGAGCACCTTCGCGACAACTGTACGGAAATTCGTGACCTTGCAATGATTGATCTCTTATGCTCAACCGGGATGCGTGTCGGTGAATTAGTAAAACTAAACCGAGAAGACATCAATTTTAATGAACGAGAATGCATCGTTTTTGGCAAAGGCAATAAAGAACGAATAGTATATTTCAATGCAAGAGCTAAAATACATTTACAACAATATCTTAGCTCCCGTAAAGACAGAAACAAAGCATTATTTGTCTCTCTTGCCAAGCCACATAATCGACTACAAATATCAGGCGTAGAGGTTCGGTTACGTAAAATTGGACATTCTTCAAAAATAGCTCGTGTCCATCCTCACAAATTCCGACGAACACTTGCTACAATGGCTATAGATAAAGGAATGCCTGTAGAACAAGTACAAAAGTTACTCGGTCATGTAAAAATTGATACTACCATGCATTATGCTATGGTTAATCAAAATAACGTAAAATTATCTCATCGTAAATACATTAATTAAAATGCGGATAAGATACAATACATATAACAATAAGAATCATCTGTTTTCCAAAAACAGGCAGATAAATGATAATTTAGAGCAGCAGGCACAGGCGTTGTTCAAGGCGTGGTTCGTGGACTTCGAGCCTTTTAAGGACGGTGAATTTGTGAATTCCGAGCTTGGAATGATACCAAAAGATTGGAGGATTGTTAGCTTAGGCGAAGTCACAAAGCAAATAACAGAAAAGGTCGGCAATCGTAAAGACGTAACAGTACTGTCTCCTATAAATTCAGGAGAATTGGTATTGTCGAAAGAATACTTCAACAAACAAGTATTTAGCACAGATTTATCAAAATACTTAATTGTCAACCCTTTATCATTTGCTTATAATCCTGCTCGTATTAACATTGGCTCAATTGGGTTAAATACTTTCGACTTTGTGGGCTGTGTTAGTCCGGTTTATGTTGTTTTTGAGTGTGAACCTAATTACCAGTATTTCTTCGACTTTTTCAAAAGAACAGCAACGTTCAAAGAAGAAGTAGCTTTAAGAGCTATTGGTGGAGTCAGACAATCGCTCAGCTATAATGATTTGGCGCTGATAAAAACAATATACCCAACACCTGATGTTATAGTCGAGTTTAATAACCTCTATTTGAAAATGAAAGAGGTTACGAAAAAGAATACAACGCAAAATGAAAAATTCATTTCTTTGCGAGATTCGCTTCTCCCGAGGCTAATGTCGGGCGAACTAAAAATTAACGATTTAAACAGCTAAATTCTCATTTATGGAAGAATATAAATTATCAGATATTGCAGAAATACAGACAGGTCCTTTTGGCAGCCAATTACATAATGAAGACTATGTTGCAACCGGAACTCCGATAGTAACAGTTGAGCACTTAGGAAATAGACGATTTTCAAAACAAAATTTGCCATTGGTCTCTGATGATGATAAAAAGAGACTTTCTAAATATTTGCTACAAGAGGGGGACATTGTATTTAGTCGTGTTGGCTCTGTAGATAGATGTTCATATGTAACTTCAACTGAAAATGATTGGCTTTTTTCAGGTAGGTGCTTGCGCGTTAGATGTGGCAATAATTGCCATCCATTATTTTTATTTTACTATTTCTGCAAAGAGTCTGTTAAGCAATATATTAAGAGTATAGCAGTTGGTGCAACAATGCCTTCTATCAACACTAAGCTAATGGCTGAAATACCTATTCTATTGCCAAAACTTGATGAGCAGAAAAGAATTGCAGACATTCTTTCCTCCATCGACGATAAAATCGAGCTGAACCGCCGGATAAATGATAATTTAGAGCAGCAGGCACAGGCGTTGTTCAAGGCGTGGTTCGTGGATAATCCTAAGCCAAATTGGAGCGAAACGACATTTTCAGAAGTGGCAAATTTCATCGGAGGATATTCTTACAAAGGTGAAGAATTGACTGATAGCTCTAATATTGCCATGGTTACCATAAAGAATTTTGGACGTAATGGCGGATTTAAGGCAGATGGCTTTAAGGGTATTGCCCCGTTTGTAAAACTTAAAGAATGCCATTATGCCAATCTGTTCGATATTTTAGTTGCACATACCGATTTAACCCAAAATGCAGACGTGATAGGAAATGCAGAATTATTACTCACCTATGGTAGATATGATAGCATAATTTTCTCTATGGATTTGGTTAAAGTGTTGCCTAAAAATAATTTCCCATATAGATTCTTACTTGCAGCAATGCTTAAAAATAAAATATTTAAGGGTCATTGTCTTGGATATGTAAATGGAACTACCGTACTTCACCTTAGCAAAAAGGCATTGCCAAATTTTGAGGTAAAAATACCACCTAAGGCAGAAGCAAAAACGATGAATGATGCTTTTGCTCCTTATTATCAGCGAATGGCAGAGGTGCTACAAGAGAATGATAGGCTTATTCACCTTCGTGACACACTTCTCCCGAAGCTGATGTCTGGTGAATTTAATATAAATGCAAAATCCAGATTACAATGAGCAAATCAATAAATATACTTGATAAGGAATATCTGCAATGGGTGAAAGACCTTTGCGGACGCTATCGCCAAAGCCAAATAAAGGCAGCGGTGAAAGTAAATGTGGAACAGTTGAAGTTCAACTGGCTTTTAGGTCGTGATATTGTAGAATTGCACGTTGAAGAACGCTGGGGAGAAAGTGTTATCACACGATTGAGTAAAGATCTGCGTGAAGCTATACCCAATGCGGCAGGATTGTCGAAGAGTAATATTTACTATTGTCGGAAATTTTATCTGTTGTACAAAGATGCTCTTCAAACTTTCCACCAAGTTGGTGGAAAAAATGAAACGGAATCATTCCACCAACTTGGTGGAATATTTGAAGTCCCTTGGAGGCATCATTGCTTGATAATGGATAAAGCAAAAGACGACATAGACAAGGCACTGTTCTATGTTCGCCAGACGGTGGAAAATGGCTGGAGCCGTAGTATGTTGCTCAATTTTATAAGCACAAATCTTTATGAACGGCAGGGCAAGGCACTGACTAACTTTACAAAAACATTGCCCGATGTGATGAGCGACCTTGCACAGGAACTGACTAAAGATCCTTACAACTTTGCTTTTACCGGAATAACAGGACGTTACAATGAACGGTTACTCAAAGATGCACTATTGAATAACATCACCCGTTTCCTTATTGAATTAGGGACAGGGTTTGCTTATGTGGGCAAAGAATATCGTTTGGAGATAGGTGAAACTGAAAACTTTATTGACTTGCTCTTTTATAATCTTTCCCTCTCTTGCTATGTGGTAGTGGAAGTAAAGATTGGCAAATTTGCGTTTGCTGACATCGGGCAATTAGGTGGTTATGTGGTAGCTTGTAATCATATACTACGTAGGAAAGGACGAGATAATCCAACCATCGGCTTACTAATTTGCAAAGAGAAAGACCACATACAGGCTCAGTATGCTTTGGAGTCAAGCAGCCAACCTTTGGGTATATCCGAATATGATTTGGAAAAGTTCTATCCCGAAAAAGTGGAAGGTACTATGCCTACCATTGAAGAGATAGAAGCTAAATTAAGAGATACTGATGATAGTGAAACCAACGATTTAAACAGCTAAATTCTCATTTATGGAAGAGTGGAAGAAATATAAACTGGGGGAAATAGCAGTCATAAAAGGAGGTAAAAGATTACCTAAAGGCATTGAATTAATTTCTATTCCCAATAGTCATCCATACATACGGATAAGAGATATGTATGTTAATAAAATAATGGAATTGAATGGTGATTTCGAATATGTGGATGATGTAACACAAAAATCCATTCAAAGATATATAGTAAAACAAAACGATATTATTTTGGCTATTGTCGGAAATACTTTAGGATTAGTGTCAATAGTCGGAAAGAGTTTAGACGGTGCTAATTTAACAGAAAATTGTGTCAAGATTGTATCAGATAACCTAGTAACACAAAACTATATTTATTACTATTTAAATTCAGATTTTGGACAAAATGAAATCAAAAAAGGCATTGTAGGTGCTGCTCAACCTAAACTACCTATCAAAAATATAATGGATATATCAATTGCCTTACCACCCTTGAAATATCAAAAAGATGTTATAGATATCTTATCTTCAATAGACGATAAAATCGAGCTGAACCGCCGGATAAATGATAATTTAAAATTAATCGCCTAATATTCACTATGCTTTGGATTCGAAAATATATTAACCAAACACCGAGTTTCAACTACTTTGAGACTCACATTTCAACCATCGAAAAGACAGTTGAAACGAATCCTGCATTATGTATAGAAACCTGTAAGAGTTTAGTTGAAAGCATTTGCAAAACAATACTTACTAATCAAAATATCGAACACGACAACTATGGGCAATTTCAAGCTTTGGTAAAGCAAACAATAAATTGTCTGATAGATACAAATGAATGCTATAAAGATGATTTATGTGAACTCGTCAGGAGAATAGCGTCAGTCTCCCAAAAACTAGCGGAAATAAGAAATATTTCCGGATTTGCGTCTCACGGTCAAGACATTAACCATGTCTCAATGAGTACAACAATGTCCTTACTGGCATACAAAATAACAGATGTGTTAGGTGGGTTTATTATACATTATTACATAAATCATGCAAGTAAAAGAGACTCACGCATACATTATGAAGACTGCCAAGAATTCAACGAACTGTTTGACGAAGAAAATCCTCTGGAATTAGGTGGAGTTATTTTATCTGCTTCCGAAGCATTATATAAACAAGACTATCAAGCATACAAAGAAATATATTTTTCATATTTAGATAACTTAGAAAAAGAACGAAAATATGTCATTTACAGAAGGTAGTTATGAAAAAGCATTGATAGCTCTCTTCGAGAACTTAGGCTATCAGCATCAATATGGTCCCAATATTGAACGAGACTATTATGTACCTTTTTATGAAGAACAATTAATTGAAAGCTTAACCACTATCAATTATGGAAAACCTCGCCCGGCAATTGACGAAGCCATATCTAAACTAAAAGATATCGAAATAGGTAGCCTGCCACAGAGGAATGAGCTTTTCATGGACTATCTTCAACATGGAATCGAGGTCTCTTTTTTCGACGGAAAAGAACAACGTAACGACATCATCTACCTGATAGATTACAATGACAAAAACATCAAGCGTAATGACTTTAAAGTTATTAATCAATGGACGTTCGTTGAAAATTCAGAAAAACGTGCTGATATTATTCTATTTGTCAATGGTTTGCCACTCGTTGTGATTGAGTTAAAATCTCCATCAAGAGAAGAAACAAATGTATCTGAAGCCTATCTTCAGTTACGTAATTACATGAAAGAAATTCCCTCACTTTTCGTATATAATGTCTTTTGCGTTATGAGTGACATGGCTTGCTCAAAAGCGGGAACAATCACCAGCAATGAAGACCGTTATATGGAATGGAAAACCAAAGACGGGAAATATGAAAGTTCCCAGTTTATTGATTATGATACCTTTTTTGAAGGAATATTCATAAAAGAACGTTTCATTGACATTATCAAGAATTTCATTTGTTTTTCTAAAGAAGAATCAGGTGCTGCAAAGATTTTAGCCGCCTATCACCAATATTTTGCTGTGAAGAAAGCAGTAGAACGAACTAAAAGGGCAACACAAGGTGACGGAAAAATCGGAGTCTTCTGGCATACGCAAGGAAGCGGAAAATCACTATCAATGGTATTTTACGCTCATCTTCTTCAGGATGAATTAAGCCAACCAACTATTGTAGTCATTACCGACCGGAATGATTTGGACGATCAACTCTATACTCAATTCTCCAAATGCCAACAATTCTTGCGCCAAATACCCGCACAAGCTAAAAGTCGGGAAGATTTAAAATCACTATTAGCCGGACGAGAAGCCAATGGAATAATCTTCACTACAATGCAGAAGTTTGAAGAATCTGACGAACCTCTTTCTCTAAGACGAAATATTGTAGTCATGACCGATGAAGCACATCGAGGACAATATGGATTTGAAGAAAAAGTAAACGAAGAAACTGGAAAAATATCAATCGGTACTGCAAGAATTATACATAATTCATTACCCAATGCGTCCTTTATAGGTTTCACAGGAACACCCATTTCTACTAAAGATCGAGATACAACAGAAGTGTTCGGCGACTATATCGACATCTACGATATGACACAAGCAGTATCCGATGGTGCAACTTGCCCTGTGTACTATGAATCTCGTGTCATCAACCTAAATCTTGACAAAGATACATTAAAAGCAATAGATGACGAATATGAAATACTTGCGTCGGAAGGTGCTACTGAAGAACAGATAGAAAAGAGTAAAAAACAAATGTCGCACCTTGAAGAGATACTTGGCGCACCTGCTACCATAGATTCACTGTGCAAAGATATTATAAATCATTACGAAGAAAACAGGCAATTTGAATTAACAGGAAAAGCAATGATCGTCGCTTATTCCCGCCCTATCGCAATGAGTATCTATCATAGAATCTTAGAACTTCGCCCCGACTGGACTGATAAAGTGAAGGTGGTAATGACAGGCAGCAATAAAGATCCGGAAGAGTGGCATGACATTATTGGCAACAAACAATACAAGAAAGAACTTGCCAAGAAATTCAAAGACAACAATGACCCTATGAAAATAGCCATAGTCGTAGATATGTGGCTTACAGGCTTTGACGTACCATCTCTAGCGACAATGTATGTCTATAAGCCAATGAGTGGGCACAATCTCATGCAAGCAATAGCTCGTGTGAACCGCGTCTTTAATGATAAAGCTGGTGGTCTTGTTGTCGACTATATCGGGATAGCCAAAGCATTGAAACAAGCAATGCACGATTATACAGTACGAGATCAAAAAAGATTCGGCAATCCCGATATCAAAAAAACTGCTCTTATTAAGTTTCAAGAGAAATTGGAAGTTTGCCGAGATATCTTCCACGGTTTTGATTATAGCAACTTCCAATCCGGCACAGATAACGATCGTGCACAAATTATCAAAGGTGGAGTCAACTTCCTCATGGACAGTAATAAGAATGATAAAATGCAACTATTCCAAAAGGAATCGTCCCTATTACATAGTTCAATCACATTATGCCGTAGCCTGCTTAATGAGCAACAACGCTATGAAGCAGCTTTTTTTGAGACAGTACGAATATTACTATCCAGAATGACAGGCAAAGGTAAAGTTTCCAAAAAAGAAATAAACGCCCGTATTGGCGAACTTATCAAACAAAGTGTAAAAAGTGAAGGTGTAATCAATTTATTCTCGGATGTAAAAGCCGAATTCTCCATTTTTGACGCAGCATTCTTGGAAGAAATATCCAAAATGAAAGAGAAAAATATAGCAATAGAGCTATTAAAGAAACTTTTGGCGGAAAGAGTTACCATATATCAAAAAACTAATTTAGTTCAAGCGGAAAAGTTTTCTGATTTATTAAACAGAGCATTATCTAACTATTTGAAAGGATTACTTACTAATGAAGAAGTCATTCAAGAGTTATTAAAGCTTGCTGCAGAAATCTCGGAATCAGAAAATCAAGGCAATGAATTAGGACTTACTGCAGAAGAAAAATCATTTTACGATGCTTTGACCAAACCGAGAGCAGTACAAGATATATATACGAACGAACAACTAGTTGCGATGACAAAGGAGTTAACAGACGCCCTACGCAAAAATCGTACAATCGACTGGCAGAAGAAAGAATCCGCCAGAGCAGGGATGCGTCGTATGATAAAAAGACTTCTGAAAAAATACAAATATCCACCAGAAGAAGCTGAAAATGCACTGGAAACAGTTATCCATCAATGTGAGCAATGGAGTGATAATGATTCTGAGGAATACCCTATCAATGAAGATACACAAAAGTATAACTTTCAACCAAGTTACTACTCAATAGCTGCTGATGAAATACAAGAAGGATATAATAAAAAAATCAATGACTTTTAAAAATTTAATTGAATAACAGATGAAAGGACATGAAATACCTCTCAGTAAATATATTGAAGGAAATAAAATGCAATTAATTATTCCTGTATATCAAAGGAACTATGACTGGAAAAAAGAAAATTGCGATCAGTTGTTTAACGATCTGAAAAAGCTAGTCCATTCCGAAAGAAACCATTTCTTCGGATCTATTGTAACAGGAGTAGCTGATTCAATAGGGAATAACAGGCTTGTTATAGATGGCCAACAACGCATTACAACCATTTCTATTCTTCTTTTAGCAGCGATACATGCTTCAGAAAAAGGAGAAATGGAGATAAGTGACATTTGTAAAATAGATGAAGCCACAGAAATTTTCCTAATGGCAAAATATTGTGCATCTGAAAGGAAATATAAACTTGTCCCTATAGAAAGGGATATGGAGGCTTACGATAAAGTATTTGCTGGCGACCCGACAAAGTTTGTGACGGACTCTAAAATTAGCAATAACTACATTCATTTCTATGAATTACTCACAAAAGGAAATCGACCTTTCACTTTTGATGAATTGCTGAATGCAATCGAAAAACTTCAAATAATTTCTATTGAGTTGGAATCAAACGATGATGCACAACTTATCTTCGAAAGTTTGAACTCAACTGGCCTTGCTCTGACAGAAGCAGACAAAATTAGGAATTATCTCCTAATGTCACTATCGAGAGAGGAGCAACAAGAATATTTCAAAAAATACTGGCAAAAGATTGAACTGTCAACAGGGAATGAGCCTACAATGTTCCTAAGAGACTATCTAACTATAATTCAACAGCTCCAACGTCCGCCACGTATAAATCTATTATACTTTGAATGGAAAAAGTACATGGAGGAGCGTGATAGGAAGGTTGAGCTAGCTAAGATGTTGGACTATGCAAAATTCTATTATCAAGCGACTAATGCACAACTATCTACCGAAAAACTATCAAAGAAAATGCGACAAATATGTAACATCCAAACAGATGTTTTTAACGTGTTTTTCATTCCATTTTTAAAATATGCCGAAGATAAAGAACTATCAGAGTCGGAAATCTATAATGTGATTGACCTAATAGAAAACTTTATGGCAAGACGTATTGTATGCAATATTCCCGGTAATGCTTTGACACAAGTATTCTGCGCTCTACACAAAGATGTATTGAAAAGTTATGAAGAATATAAAGATGCCAGTATAGTTTGTCCGTACAGATACGCCGAAATTTTAACATACCACATTATGAGAAGAGATGGTAACTATCAGTTGCCTCGTGACACACAATTTATTGAAGCCATCAAGACTCGTGACGCCTATCACATGCCAAAGCCTTTCCAAGTATTTTTATTTGAACGCCTCGAAAATGCTATTTCTGGTGAGTACAATGACGTTGCTAATCAAATGAATAAAAAAAATGCAAGCATTGAACATATTATGCCACAAACACTTAATGACGAATGGCGCCAGATGCTTGGCAACGAATATGAAACTCTAAAAGAGAAATACCTTCATACCTTTGCAAACCTGACTTTGACTGGAATCAATAGTGAACTTAGTAATAACTCATTTATTACTAAACGTGACGGTAAAATGAAGAGCGGAACAAAATATCCAGGCTATAAAGATTCCATATATCGTCTTACACGTGGAGTAACAGAATGTAATCAGTGGACAGAGGCTGAACTTATTAATCGTGGTCAAGAAATAGTTGACATTTTTATGAGTTTATATCCTCAGCCAAAAACAGAATTCAAGCCAATTCCTAAGCCTATTGATGAAATTAGTCTTGAAGATGAAACATTTAATCCAGCTAATAGATTACTACGTGGATTCACACTATTTGGGCAGACGTACACTGAGACAACATGGAAAAGCATGTTATTACGTATCGTGAATATTTTATCTGACAAGTATCCAGACATAGTGGAATCACTGTATGATGCAGGAAGCTATTTTTGGAAAACACCAGGCGATAATGAACAATATTGCACAAAAATTTCTAATGGCAAATACTTATGGACCTCAATGGATAACAAGAACAAACTTCGTTGTCTACGATATTTATTTGAAAAGTGCGATATAGCTGAATCCGAATTAACCATTCAACTAGAAGTTCAAAAAGAGCAAGAGGAATAAATTAAGATTTTAGAATATAAAAAAACAGGATTCAAATATAAACAAAATTATAGCTGAATCCTGTTTCTATTTACACAAATTTTGAAAAGGACTTCTTGCATATCAGTAATATTTGTCCAAACGTTTTCCATTCCCAAAATAAAGCCCTACTTTTGTGAAGAATATTTTCCCGTAAATTAACGTATTAACAATAATATCTCACAAATAAAATAAACCCTACAAGATGAAAGAAGAATCCGACAGCCCGTCTGTCCCCTACAATTTTTCCCGGTGTTTCAACGACCAATGTCCGCAAGCCTCGAAATGCTTACGCCACGTAGTTACGCAAGATAAAATAGCAGACTATCTTTATATCTCCATCGTTAATCCGGCACGTTATCCTGCGGATGGGAACCAATGCGAATGTTTCAAGACTGCCGTCAAAGTTCATGTGGCGTGGGGACTTAAACGGTTGCTCGACAGAATCCCTTATGAGGATGCGGTCAGTATCAGAATACAATTGGTGGGGCACTATGGGAAAACAGGATATTACAGGTTTTATCGCGGAGAACGGGGGCTTATGCCTAAAGACCAAGCCTACATCAGACAACTATTCCGTAATAAAGGAATAAAAGAAGAACCAACTTACCAACGTTACACAGAAGAATATATTTGGTGAGTTGCTGTCATCTGTCACAGTTTAGGGGTTAATAGTTTAGTAATGAACCGATAAGACTGTGACAGCAAGAGGTGACGGCAGGGTGATGGCATTCTTGCCGTCACCTTGTTATTAATCTTACAACATGATAGAGTGTACCGCTACGCGTATGTTTGGAAGGGATTTCTTGCTTTTTCAATATTCTTCCGAAGGAATTGACCCTTTTGACAGACATCGGGATTGAACTGCCTTTTTGAATATCTTCCATAATCTCTGCCGGAGACAGCCACTCCCCTTCCTCAGACTGTGCAGCACGGAAATAACGGAAGAAAAGTTGTTCTTCCGGCGGAACTAGTTCAAATTCACGGTTGTTTTCCACCATAATCTTTTCTTCCTCCTGGTCGAACCAATAACGTTCGCCATGCTCCAATTCGTACATGGCTTGTGCGTAAAGCTGCTCATAGTCTATCGGACGGTTGGTATCAATCACTCCGGTCACTTCGATGCAAATAAAACGACGGCTGCCGGAAGGGTCGGTCAACAGGTCTTTCTGATTACTTGTGGCTATGAATGAGGCATAACGGCGCATTTCGAGCACGGCACTGCCATGAGGTTTCTTCACATTCAATACAGGCTTTTGCAGAATATGTTTCAGGAAGCCTTGTTGCGTCGAACTCACCTGGTCAAATTCATCAATATTGATAAGTGCAAAACGATTGAGGTAAAGTTCGGCATCTTTCTTTCGGGAGAAATCAATGCTGTCGGTATAGTAGGAACGTTCGGAAGGTGGCATTATGCTCCGGCAAAAGGTGGATTTGCGTGTCCCTTGCGGTCCGACGAGTAAGGGCGAAACACTGTTTGCATACTTTTTATTACTTCCTTTCCAATGAGAAACCATATTGAGGAACCAACGGTGGAACAAATCCATCCAATACGGATTCTTACAGGGAACGGTGGCTGCCAATGCACGGATACGATCTTTGCCGTCCCATACCGGAAGCCGGTAGAGAAAATCTTCCAACGGGTTGAATACAGGTACGCGGTTGGAGTAGATATAACGGCTTATATCCCTGTCCCACAACGGAATACCTTCCATTTGCGCATCCAGGGCAATGCTGTTCAGTGCACGTTTGTCGAGAGGATTGAAGCGGAAACGGAAAGAAAGCCTTTCACGATATTCCACCTCGCCGATTTGGGTGTTATGGCGGAATTCATAGCGGCGTTTCATGAATTCTTCGGTCTGTAAGGCGAGTTGTTGCTCTTTACTCAGGCTGATATTCTTGCCGAAACCTTTGCACTCGGTATATATATTGCCAATCATTTGACGGATAAGCGCTTCCTGTTTATACATATAGAAGTGGAAAACGGTACGTTTCACGACTTCTTCTTGCAGAAGTCCCGAAGCAAAACAGTTTTTAGCCAGTTGGACGACTAAAGGATGCCATGTGTCTTCGCGCAATTCAAGTCCCACTTCCCTGAGATCGGCATATGCTTTCCGTAAAGCGGCTTCGAAAAGCATCAGGAAGGCATTTTCCGCATCATATCCCGGTACGGCACGGGTCAATGGAGATTTCTCTGCTTGAACCGCTTCCCGGAAAGTGGTTTCTTCGGGCATTGATGACGGTTGGGAGAGATAAAACTGGACTGAATCCGGACGGTAGATGATGTCCGGGTCGTGGGATAAGCGCGAATATTGTTCCAGAGTCGGTTCTTTGGGAAGTATATCAAACGGGATTTGGGGCTGATAACATTTCACAGCCAGTCGATAGGCGTGAGCGTGGAATAGTTCCGCTTCTTCCCGTGTTTTGGGAAGGGAGTTGTCCGGCCGGGTGAAGGTAGTCCATATTTTCACCGTTTTGCCACTTGAACCCATGAAAGCACAACGGGTTTGGGGTTGCTCGCAGGCTTTTTGTTTCACTAATGCTATTTCCGACTTATTGGACAAGGGGCCGATGGTCAGTTCTACAATACCGTTGTAGCTTTTCATCTGTTTCTGACCGTTTACTTTTCGGAATTCGGCGGCGGGAATTATTTGAGGAAGTTTATCGGCAAACATACACCGTTCGTCAGAAAGGGTATATCGCAGATGCTCTCTGAATGTAGAAACAGGACGGGATTTTATTTCTGTCTTTATCTTATTTACAAGTATATCAAGATCCATTACGCTGAGCGCTGTCGTATCTTCGTTCTTACGAAATTGAGTAATTTTCATTAATTTGATAATAAATTGTTTTGTCAGCGTCTTTGTGATCGTTGAGACTGCTAAAGTAGTCATAATATCCGAAACCGGCAAGGAAAACAAGTTTTTAATATAAAAAATTATTGATATATCAAGTGGGTCTTTAACTGATAGAAATGGGATTGTCACCACTCTATTACGAAGAAATTAGTTTTTCTCTGCTTGAAACTAAAGTTTCAGCTAGGAGAAACTATAGTTTCATCGGCAAGAAACCAATGGTTTCAAGCAATTGGAACTAGAGTTTCAAGCGTATGAAACTAAAGTTTCAAACCGCAGAAACTAAAGTTTCGCACCTTGAAACTGTTGGTTTCAAGGCAGGACACAACTCATTAGTACGGGGATAATAAATTGAACGACTTATCCATATATGGCTGATACTATTCATTTTCGAACAGCGTCTTTATTTTGTCTTTGTTTTCTATGTGACAGCATTATTGCTATCACACTGCTGTCACCTTGTGCTGTCACAGCGTTAAGTACTTATAATCTGCAAGTTAGATTATAATCTGTGACAGATGACAGATATATTTTGTTTTTTATTTCATAGGATGCTGAATCCTAAGTTCAAGTTATAAATGTGACACCAACTTATTTCACAGAGAACAATTATTCCGCCATCATATCATATTCCGCAATTTTCTCCTTGCACAAGCGTTCAGTAATATCTTTCAGAATATCTACACGGGAAATAAGGTATTCCAGTTGTTCTTGTGAAATACTGAAATCTTTGTTATAGCGAGCTTCTATGTAAGAACGACACAATAAATCAAAGCATTCTTTCTCTGTATCTGTATTTTGAGGGAAGACAGTAGTCAAGTCCATAGAAAAACGCTTTACCATCCCACCAAGTTCTTTGATTTTATGACTCTTCGGACGATAGTTCGTAAAGACCATCAGAATACAATTATAAAGTTTCTCACATGTCTGGTGAAGCAGAAATGCAGAAATTTTATTTTGTTTCTTAGGCAAATAAAATTCATTCACTCCTTCCAAAAGCCCGCAAGCATATGGATATAATTCATCAAATTCTTTTTGCGCAATATCCCGAATTTCCTTAAAACTCAACTTCCGTGGTTTAGCCAATTCGTGTTTGCCACTATTATAAAGCATAATGCCCTCCTTTACTATATCCGTAAAGAAATACTGGCTGACTTCCAAGTTACGGTTTACTGTATTAATATGCTCTACTATAAATTGTGGGAATGCATGACGGCGGTTTGCAAATAAGTCATGATATTTATTAGTAATACGATAGAGTTTTTCTTCCACTTGTTTAGTAGGTCCGGTTATGACGACAAGAATATCATAATCACTCTGATAGGAAGTATGAACACCAAATTCTATATTACTGTCCCATAAAACATAATTTCCCCTTGCATAACTTCCGAACAGGATAACCATCTGACAATTCCCGATGCTTTTACGCACTAAATCCAGCAAGACGGTCAATTCTTCCTGTGTCCGTTTGGGTAAACGTTTTATTGACTTTTTCATTATCATTCTTATTTGTAACTTTACAAAGGTACAAACTTTACCATACCCTAGCAACAGAGATACAAAAAAACTTATAATAAAGTATTTTTTAATTTGATTCTTATATTTAAAACAGAATCCAAACAATAAAAGAAACATCTGAATCCTGTTTTCTCATTTACACAAAATATTTTATAGTGCCATAATGTATATACTGATATGTTCATTCAATTGTGTTGCATTACATATTTTTAGATGTTTTTATTCAATTGTGGATGCAAAAGAACTGAATCTTATTGAAAACCAATTTCCTATTCGCTAACTTTTTTGATTGCCTTATAAATCTCACTATAAGAATCACGACCTTTATATTTTTCAGCCAGCTCACATGCCTTATCCATCTTTGAGTCTGCAAGCATATCTCTTACCCATTTGTCTTTTTCAAGATACTTGCGTGCCTTATCGTATGTTGGCAGATATTGCTTTAATGTTCTTTCAGTTGCAGCTGAATCTTGAAAATGTCGGCAAGTGTCCTCAAAGTGAAGCAAGAACCAGTACTCTATTGATTGCAAACTGTCACACAAAATCACATTGGCATTATTCTCGTATTTCTTTTTGAGCGCTGTCATTTTCCTGTTTTCCGCATCGGAGCGTCTGCTAACATCGGCATCAAAAACACATATCACAAAAACGTCTTCATCCAAAAGTTCCTTGATTCTCTTTTCAATCTTCTCAATGCTATTGTTTTCAAACAGACGTGGAGAAATAGAGTATCTATAACCAAGCAACTTCTTCAAATGGCTGAAATAGAATAATTCAGTCAATCCTTCACCAACAATATGAATAACCTGTCTGGTTGGTGTATTCTTTCTAACTTTTCTCATAAAGTTACATGATTATAGGTTAGGGACTGCACCGAATTTACCGAACTTATATGCCTTCTGAAGAGAACTAATTCTGTTCAATCCTTTGAAATCTGTCAGAGGGTAAAGCACACTTGATCCATCTGTATTCTTTTCCGTAAACCAGATATTATCTTTTCTAAGCAAATCTTCTTCGCCCAACAACCCGTCATAATGCGTGGTTAACAACAGTTGAGCCTGTTGGGATTCTTTCAGGAAATGTTCAATAATATATTCTA
This sequence comes from Bacteroides congonensis, assembly GCF_900130125.1. Taxonomy (GTDB): domain Bacteria; phylum Bacteroidota; class Bacteroidia; order Bacteroidales; family Bacteroidaceae; genus Bacteroides; species Bacteroides congonensis. The sequence continues at coordinate 1,028,547 of NZ_FQXY01000011.1, read as the reverse complement.
TCAACTTGGGGTGAAGTGAGGATTCTATCTCATCGACTGCAAGAAAAGCATTTCTCTCAAGAATCTTTTGTACTTGAGCAGCCAAACCAAACGTACGAACAGTACCGTCTGACTCAAACAACTCAGGAAACTCGTAATAATCATTGTTTCCATACTCTGAAGAAACCCTATGTTGATACATGGTATAATTAACCAACCCTTTCTTCGTTTCCTGCTCTTTGGATGTAATATTGGAGATATTGAAATCCGCTTCCTGTAAATACCTCAAAATATAATCTTTTGCAGATTCTTCCTTAATCGATTCTTCGGCATAACGGCTCAATGATGATGTAGGTACGATGGCAGGCATCACCTGATTTGTCAAGTACTGAAGAACTGTTTCCACTTCTGCAATATGTGTATTAACCTGCATGTAAGCAGCAAAAACAGACATATTATGTAGACATTTTAAGTTTATCTCTTCATTAACAGCTTGAGCAACCTTGATTTTCTGCCCGAATTTGATAACAGATACATTATTTTCAGTATTCCTTTCAAAGATAGAAGCCGGCTGCTGGCTTGGATAATAAATCAAAGTCTCCTTTGCAACATGTGATCTGTCCAAAGCAACGGAATATACATAACGAGTCGCTTTCTCTCCATTCATCAAATAAAATGAAATAGAAAATTCAGACAATTGCCCCTGCCTGGTTTTATCCAAAAGAAATGGAATCACCTGAATTTGTTCAGCTTTATTTAGCGGAGTGTAAGTAATAAATGATTTAATATAATCACAGACCTTAATAATATTACTTTTACCGGAAGCATTTGCTCCATAAACCACAGCAATTTTCAACAGTCTCACATCCTCAGCCAATTCGACTACGTGATATGATTCCATATCTTTATTACTATCAGCTTCAAAACTTAATATAGCCTCATCTCTGAATGAGAACATGTTCTTGAACTTTATTTCCGCTATCATATTATCTATTTTTCCACAAAGATAATAATAAAGCCCATAAATCATATATTAGATTTGATTATTCGCAATTTCCATGCAAATAATCTAATCTAAAGCGCAAATAATGAACGGCGTTTTAATTCATAGGAATATAATTCCCCAATTTCATCTTATTTATAACCTCACAAAGGTACGAACTTTGCCATCCCTAAACAACAGAGATACAAAAAAACTTATAATAAAGTCTTTTCAAAATTTCTCCAACACTTCCATCATTGCCGGACGGCGTTTATATTTTATCCGAAATTCCGCTACTATGTTTTTCACCGCGGTCTGTCCTCCCTTTAGTTTATGTATGCACGGTAACACTTGTGCGATAAATTCATAATTCCTCCGTCCCATTTTCCGTTCGACATAGTCATTCAACGAAGAAGTATACATAGCAATCAGCTGTTCCGAATGAGTATCCTTCAAAAGAAGTCTGCTTTCTTCAGAAAAATATCCATTCGATTGAAAACAGTTTCCCAATCACGACTGTAATCATTATAACGATTATGATAACGAGACTTTTTACTGTCACCGGAGCTATTAAAAAGCTTTTGAATCTCCATTCTATAATCTTTTCCCTTTGATGTCGAAGACGATTCCTTGAATATAAAACGCTTCAAAAGCGCTGCCTTAAATTCCAGATTCGTTGAGGCATATTCACTGATAAATGTAGAAAGTTCCTGGGGATTAATGAATGACAGCAATTGCTTGATGTCCACATCAGGTAGTACCACCTCTTCTTCTTTTTTAACTATCCTCATTTTTGAAATACTTTATATATCCTTCTTGTTCATACGCCTTCCCATATTTATGAATCATCGCCACCAATGGTCTTAAACGTTCGTCAGAAACCAACATAGCCCTATAGCGCAAATACTGATTATCATAAAGCTGCCGATTTCCGTCCTTTAGGCGTTTCTCCACATCCGCAGGAATGAAAAATTCCGAACGATTGCCCAAATTTACATAGAATTCATTTAAAAAGATAGAAATGCCAGCCAAATCGATGTCTCCGAAATGAATATAGCGGTTGGGGATTATCTTTAGCCAATTACACAAATCCTTCGATTGCGGGTAACGGGATACGAAAAGAACTTTCATTCCTTCAAACAAATACTTTTGGGCACGGATATGCTGGAAATTCTCTCCATTCTCTATACCCACTACTACAACATCTTCAGGAATACGGAAATCTTCGTAATCCTGCATGAAGATGGAAGTGCCTTGCAAGGGAGAAAGCACACATGGTTCATCATGAAGAGTTGCTTCTATAGGCTCATAACAATTGAGAAGAAAACCTTTGAACGTACGGGTATATCTCAGTTTAGAGTCCCCCGCCTTCGCCACTTGCTCCGAACGTGATACTTCATCCGGACAGTTCCTCATCTCAATCCAATCTTCCAGCTCCATGCCGGAAGTATAATGCTGAGCAAGATAAATACGGCAACCTTCCGGGTCAATCATACGAAAACTACGCATACTCCCTCGGGGAACAATAGTGATGATTCCCTCATCCATTAATCTATTCGCTATCAGTCCAGCAAACTTTGTGTAAGGTACGAGCTCACCGCCCAGCATTTTCAGGATCTGTCTCGCCATTGCCAATGTAAATAAACTACCACTCATTTTTCTATCTTATTATAGGTCAACAATGGGACAACCTGTGTATTTGACCGCCCGTCCTTACTCAGCAAATAGGTATATCGATAGTCCTCCACATTATAAGTAGTGGGAGAACTGTTTACCAACAATATATTCCGGCAATTGGCAAAATCCAGAATGCCTTTCACATTGTTGGGATGTAACTTGCCTATTTCATCCATCATGCAATGGATTTTAAAGTCACCGAACTTACGCGACGCCTTTTCCTTGAACACATTAATCAGCATGATATTGACCATTGCTTTCACCAGAATGTCCGTGCCGTCAGAACCTACGTTGGCAATCTTCTCTACCCATCCCGTGTCGTTATCATTCTCTTTCACGCGGAACTCCAGTTTGAATGTATCGGCAAGCGCTAACCGTCTGCGTCCCGGCTCGTCGAGCAGGAATTTCATAAACGACAGCAAATGCCGGACAGCCGTTGCATTGACATCTTCACGGGAAGCCTGCGAGAACAAGTCAACCTTTCCCATATTATATTGGTTCTCATCACAAAACCTCTTAATTTCCAGCAATAACTGCATCAGTTTATCGCTGCTCTGAAGCGGACGAAGTGCTATTTCCTTGATTACTCCGGCAAAATTCCGCTTGACAAAATCATCGTTGATATCCTTTATGGTTCTGTGTATCTCGCTTTCATTACGGGTCAGTCCTCCCACTTCCTGCGAAATCCGGCGGATTATATCCGTATACCGTTCACTGATATGTTTCTGATAATCGGAAATCTTATCATTATCCACAAACTCGCACAGATTGGAAGCGAAATCATAGTAATCCTGTTCTCCAACCAGTTCCGTACGGAAATGGAACGTGTTTTTTGACGAGAAGTTTCCATTGAACTGCGTCACCGCTTTCTTGAATTCGTCTGTTTTTTTGATGGTGGATACGATGAGAGACTTCAATTCTTCCACTATAACATCGCAACTTTTCCGGGTAGGCTTCTCTCCTATTTCCGTCACAGAAGGCGGACAGAAAGTTTCATCTTTCCGGAACATATCCACTTTTTTCAATCCGTCCTCCAGCAGATGCAATTCCTTGCCAATCCGGTCGAGATGCTCGTCTGCCCCTTTTTTCTGAAGCTGCAACTTCTCCTTCTTCAGAGCGAAACGTTCGTCCAATGCAACCAGCTTCGCATCCAGTTCTTTCTTCCGGCTTCGTGTAGCAGGTTCCTTATCAAACAGTTCCGCCTTGTCTCTTTCATAATAAAGAACTTGCGGACGGGATTTGCTGATAAATTCCAATTCTTTATTTATTTCGGCAAGCCTGTCGTCATACTTGCGGATAGTGACCGTATCAGCCCCCTTTCCATTCAGTTCATTCTCCTGTGCCTGTTTCAGCTCCTTTTCCCGCTCCGCAGTCTGTTGTTTCATCCGGTCTACCTCTTGCTGAACGCCGGCAACAAACTCCTCCAGTTCCTTTCGGAGTTCCGTCCTGCTGTCATTATACACTTTCCGGCAGGCTTTCAACAGTTTTTCCCGTTCATCCAAATACTTCTGCTTCTCTCCTTCCGCCACATAGAGACGGTGTCCGATTTCATCCAGTTGTGCCTTCAATTCTTCAGTACATCCTCTTTTCCACTCCTCTTCCTTTGTCTTCCATGAGGCGTAATCAGCCTGCAAATTCTTCAATTTTGCAGGAATCTGCATTCGCTCGGCTTCCATCAGATGTTGTTCTTCCAGAATACCATGTATTTGCTTCGAATACTTCTTCTCCAAAGAAGAAACTGCTTCCCACTCTTCTTCCGTCAGTCGAGTGAGACGGTCGGTACAAAGTTGCCGGGCTGCTTGTTGTCTGTCACGTTCCTGCTTCATTTCTTCGGGAGTGCGGACAGGACGCTCGATAGCTGCCAGATTAAGTGAAACGCCGAACATAGTAGACTCCTTATTCACTAATTGAGGTTGCAGTTCATTGTTGTACAACACCAGTTCCTCATCCGCCACCTTGCCTATCGTCTCCTGCCAATCCGGTTTGTTCTTCTCCAGCCACTCGCACAACGAACCTTTTCGTTTCTCAATCAGGGCATCCAATGTTTGCACCTGTTCTTCAATCGCGCTCCGCTCTTTGCGGACAGACTCCATCTTTGCCTGAAATTCCCATTTCAATTCTTTCACTTTCCATTCACACTCCTGTCTCAACTGCTTTATTTCTCCTTGCTGCTGACGGATGCCAAGTTCCAGTTCCTTGTCCTTTTTGCGCAGTTCGTTGATGCCGTCTTCACAATCGGACATTTCCTTTTGGTGGGGATGCTCGTATTTCACCTTTTGAAGTTTCAGGTTACACTGTGCCTGTTCATCGCGCAACTGCCGGATACGATTATCCACCGTCTGTACTTTCTCTTCTTGTGTCGTCCTTACTTTTTCCTCTTCCACACGAAGTTGTTGCATCAGCTCTTCCTGCTTGCCGCCAATCTCCGCATTCCGGACATTTATCCGTGCCTGCTGACTATTCTCAAAAGTATGGAAATCTGTTTCCAGTTTCTCAAACAGCAACCGGTACTTACTCAATACGTCCTCATAAGCCCTTGTCAGTTCCGATTTCATACTCCGGACTTGTTCCAGTTCCTGAATCAACAGTTCTTCGCAAGATACCCGTTTGATGATTTCTTCAATCTGCATCTGCTCGTAATGCAGACGTTTCTCACGTATCTTTTTGAGTAAGTCGTTTATTACACCTATCTCCGTAATCAAGCCATCACGCTCTTTGGTGTACTTTTGTTGCAGTTCACCCATAAGCCGCAGCAACCGTTCACGTTCCGTCTCCGCTTTAGCCAGTTCTTCCTTCACCAGCGGAATCTCATGCAAAGCCCGTTTCTCCGCAAAGTTAAGTTCCGCACGCCCTTCAGCAATCTGCTTTTGGGTATAAATCAAGTCACGATAGGCATTCATTACTTTCTCCGCCATCTTCCGGACAGGCACTTCTCCATTCTTATTCTTTGTAAACCAAAGCATCACGTCCCTGTATTCCTGCTCGAATTCCTTTATCTGGCTACGATAGAAGTCTAAATCGACAGAGATATCCTCATCACTCATCGAACGGATAATGGTATCTTTTATAAAATCGGCATCCAATTTGGAATTTAAAAAGACGTTCTGTATGGTACGGGGAATATTCTGATATTTTGCACTTTCCACAATGGCAAACTTGCGGTAGGGTATCATTTCATGCTTACGGTTATTACCGAAGATGATGTCCCGATACATTTCATAGCTAGTCACCTGTGCAGTAATCTGAATCTTCGCGCCGATGTGTTCGCGGATACGTCCCCATTCGGAATATACCACATTGTGTTCGTCAATGAACCAGTCCTGTTGGAATGGCGCATCAATAAAACGGAAAAATACGCGTCCTTGGGATTTGGCAGCCACCACACAGTAAGCGGCATTCTCACGCATCACTTCATAGACTATATAAGAATTGGCGTACGGGAAGTAAAAAGCATCGAAACTTTTCTTCTCCTTCGGAATGCCCAGTCTTAGCTTGTCAGCATTATAAAAGAAAAGGATGGCACGAAGCAGCGTACTCTTACCGACACCTTGCGTACCTATAAAATGTACGTTGCCATCCAATTTCACTTCCGCATAAGGAATATGGGCACTGTTCAGAAAAATAATCTTATTCAGGTATCTCATCTTGCACCTCCTCTGAAATTGTGATACAATCAACCAAGTCTTCCATATAATGGAAAGCCGACAAAACTTTATATGTCCCGTCGAGTTCGTTTTCTTTCTCTATCAGTCCTATGCTCTCCAGTTCTTTCAGCAGTTTGCCGACTACTTCATCATATTTCTTCTTATCCGAAAACAGTTTGGTTGCCTTTTCTTTCAGTTCGATATCGCATCCTATCTGAATCTCAATATCGGCGGCACGGAACAGGAATCCCGGGCCGAATGCCGAATGATAGGTTTTCAGGAAACTCAGGTAATCAATCCACTTCTGAATCGCCTCCAGTTTACGTTCCAAATCGACTTTCGATTCCTTGCGGGTAAAGTAGTAATAACCGTCACCGCCTTCCAGATAGAAGCCGATACCTTTGTAATAATCATAATAATCAGGTAAATCTTCCTCAATGGCATCATACAAGCGTTTTACTTGGGTAGAGACACTGTTAGAAGAAATGAATCCCCCTTTGCTAAGTATATTAAATATCTCTTCAGTGTATTTCATGGTCATCTGTTTTTAGTATTCAGCATACGTCATTTGGCATATATGATAGGGTATTCCACTTCGTCGGAGATTTCATAAGTATCCGTAAAGCGAAGTTCGTCGGCATACTGTGATGCCAGTTGGCAGAAAAAGATTAATTTCTCTCCACGTGTCACCTCTTTCCGGTAGCGATAGTTCATCACAAAAGAGAACAGATGGGTGCTGGATGCCATAAATGAATTATGCACTTCCTGCAGGTTTACGGTATCTATCATTTGCGACTGCCCATCCAGATATCCTTCCGGAATGGCATCTGCCAGTTGTTTCATTCCTTTCGGAGAATTCTTCTGTCGGGCGACAAGTCTCTTCAATATCTGAAAAGCCTCGTCGGAAGTCCGTAGATTATCAATGGAAAGTTTGATACGATAGCCGACCTGCGGCTCCATCCAAACAGGGTTCTTTTGCGCGGCAACAGAACGGATGCTTGTATGTTCTTCCAACAGGAACTGGTCTTTCAGGTACTTCAGTTTCTTTACTTTTTCAAGGATACGGTTCTGATAATCTATCAGGTTCAGATAATGGATGATTTGCTTCTGGATTTCAATCAGGTTATGGTATGAGTCATTCAACTGGAGTTTTACGTCACTCACCACATTACGCATCTGCACATCCATCGCCACTCGAAAGAAAGTAGGCTGTCCATAGTCTATCAATTCCTCGCTTTTACGAATCAACAGGGCTATATTGTTCCGTTTCTCGTCAAGCCGGACGAGTTTGGTTTTCTTTATCTTGTAATTAGGTTCGTTCTTATAGGTGTTATCCATATTCCGCTTCAAGTCCATCACGTTACGGACGGTAGTCAGAGCTATATTTTTCAGGCAGCGTTTCACTTCCCGTTGATAGTTGTACTTGCGCTGTTCGTTATTTTCCTTCAAGTAATAATCAATGTTTTCATTCAGCCGTGTCAGGTAATCCTGTACGAAAGAGACATTGATTTCTTCATTCACTTCGAGCACATCTTCAAAAAACTTCAGATAAATATCTTCCATTTCGAGAAAATCGCCGGTATCCCGGATCACTCCGTAGTCTATCAAATAACGGATACGTTCTTCTTTGTACTCGGTCATTTCAAGCGCATAATCATAACGGAACGAAAGAGACTTCCGCTTTGAAAACATTTCCTTCAGGAGTTCTTTCTCCCGGTCGAGACTTTTGACGAGTTCTTCTATGGAACGAAAAGTGCTCATATTAGTTTTGTCTTTTAATAACGATTACTTCTTCAATAGATCTCTATTGCTAAGAACTTTGCAAAAAACAAAGCCTTACAAAAATAATACAAATGAAATAACAAACCTAATTTAACTGTTAAGATTTTTATTGTTTATGCGAATCAGTAGTTAGGATGACAGATATTTGAACCCAAAAAGCATCAGAGTAGTTGTATCTTTTGTGGTACCCACTTCTACAACATCCCTATCAACGGCTATTTCGGCAGCAATATCTGTTACCATACCAATAATCGGCCTTATCTGTACTATCTTCACTTATCATATTGAATTAATGTAAGATTTGATAAGTGTAGATGCTTCTTCACAAGTGATATATTTCAAATAAATGTATTGTGATTTATATAGAATGGATGAGTTCAATAAGAACTTAGTTTATTATTCCTTTTATATTTATTTCGTTTCATAGGCTATAACTTGTATACATTTATAGTTCCTATTCTAAACCGGGGCAAATATATGTATATTATTTATTAACACCAAAATATTTAATAAAAATATTTTCTATATGAATAATACATATACAAAAATACACCTTATATAAAACGTGTACAAGAAAGCATCCGGTGTCTCCGGTCGGGTAGCAAAAGAGTCGGGTTTTAAATTCATATTTCGGTATTTTCAAAACCCCAAGTCCTGATTCACTCTGACAATCCATGGTATTACAAAAGCATTAGTTCTTATTGAACTTATGCAAATATTTAATTAACCCTTATTTATTAACTAAAAAGTAATACTAATGAAGAAAAACATCCTTTTGCTGATGTTGTGCTTATTCAGCTCTATAGGAGTTGTGGCACAAACAAAATCTATTAGCGGGTTGGTGACGGATGCCACTGGTGAGCCGATCATTGGTGCGAGTGTAATCGAAGTAGGTACTACAAATGGTACTATTACCGACCTTGACGGTAAATTTACATTAAACATGAATCCGAACGGAAAAATTAAAATTTCGTACGTCGGATATCAGATGCAGACCATCGAACTCAAAGGAAAAACTTCGGTTCGAGTTCAATTGAAAGAGGATTCGGAGATGCTGGATGAAGTAGTGGTGACTGGTTATGGCGGAAAGCAGTTGCGTACCAAAGTAACCAACTCCATTTCCAAAGTAAAGGAAGAGACATTGAAACAAGGACTATACAGTAATCCGGGACAAGCATTGTCAGGAGCGGTTGCGGGTTTGTCCGTGAGCCAGACTTCCGGTAATCCGGGCAGTACCCCGACTTTGGTGCTTCGTGGTGGTACGAACTTTGACGGTTCGGGTTCTCCTCTTATCCTGATTGACGGGCAGGTGCGTTCTTCTTTGAGTGATATCAACCCTGATGATATCGAATCAATGGAAGTCCTGAAAGATGCCGGAGCAACAGCTATTTACGGTGCCCGTGCCAATGACGGTGTGATTCTTGTCACCACCAAACGCGGAAAGAGCGGTAGGGCGGAAGTCAACCTGAAAGCGAAGTTCGGCTTGAACTATTTCAAGAATTCTTATGAGTTCCTTGATGCCGGAGACTATATTTATTGGATGCGCATGGGATATAAGAACGCTTATACAGGCGATATGAAACATCCGGACGGAAATGCTGTCAAAGCATGGTCTTCTCTCAGCGGATTGACTAGCGCCACTCCTTACGGTACAGGTAATGCTTATTTTGCAAGTGACGGAGTGACTCCTTTGGATGGAAACAAAACAACCTCTGCTATTTGGAGCACAATGAAGTATGCGGATAACCTGGCATTTTTGCTCGATCAGGGTTGGCAAACGATGATTGCCCCTATATACGGCGATAAACTTATTTACAAGAACACCAATATTGCGGATTTCAACGTGCAGACTCCTGCGTTTTCACAAGATTACAATTTGAGTGTAAGCGGTGGTAATGAGAAGGGAAGCTATTATGCCGGACTAGGTTATAATAAGAGTGACGGTACTGCATACGGTAACTGGTACAAGCGTATCACTTTCACCTTCAATGCTGATTATAAGTTGAAAGAATGGTTGACTTCCAGTTCCAGTTTTAACTTTGCAGACGCTACGTGGAATGGTCTGCCTGCCACCCAGACAGCCGAGGCCAATTACTTCTCGCGTTGTTTGTCCTTGCCGCCTACTTTCCGTGGCTATAATGCGGATGGGGAAATGTTGCTGGGCCCTAACTCGGGAGACGGTAACCAACAATATAATTTTGATAAATTTGTCCGTGACCAAAACACAGACAAATTTACAATGAACCAGTCCTTTACTATTGATTTTATGAAAGGGCTGTCACTAAAGTTAGGCGCAATCTGGTATTATCAGGAAGAGAAAGTTGAAAGTTTTAATAAAGACTATTTGAGTTCTCCGGGTAACAAGGTTACATCACGCGGCACTTCCGCCTCTTATGACCGCACGTTGGATCAGACTTATAACGCTGTATTGAATTATAATTATCAGATTAACAAAGATCATTATCTGGATGCAATGGCCGGTTTTGAGTATTATGATTCTTACAACAAAGGTTTCAATGCATCCGGTTCGGGCGCTCCGACCGACGACTTTATGGATTTACAATATACTACAAAAGAAGAAGGAAAACGCTCCATTGACTCCTGGCATTCCCGCCAGCGTATCATGTCTTTCTTCGGGCGTGTGAACTACGATTATCAATCAAAATATTTGCTGTCATTAGTTCTCAGAAAAGACGGATATTCAAAATTAGCTAAAGAAAACCGTTGGGGAGTATTTCCCGGTGTATCTGCCGGTTGGGTTTTCAGCAAGGAAAAATTTATGGCAAACACAAGCGATATACTTTCATTTGGTAAATTACGTGCAAGTTTCGGTCTGAACGGTAATGTCAACAAGAACTTTGTAGGCAATTATACTGTACAAGGCTCATATGGCAGTAACACATATAATGGTGTTACAGGATTCCTGTTGGGGAGCATTCCTAATCCATACTTGATGTGGGAGAAATCCAGAACTTTTGAAGTCGGACTTGACTTGGGATTCCTCGAGAATCGTATTAATGCCAATTTGACTTATTATAATCGTCTGACTAGTGATAAATATGCCAATATCACCGTACCTTCCACATCGGGAGTCGGTTCTGTGGTTTCCAATAATGGAAAGTTCCAGAATCAAGGTTTCGAGTTTGAACTGGCTTTCCGTATCATTGACCGGAAAGACTGGAAATGGAATTTGAACTGGAACGGTGCACTCAACAGGAACAAGGTCGTAGCTTTACCGGACAACAGCTTGGAACGTAACCGGCAGGATGCATATCAGGTATATACCGGTAATGGTGACGAGAAGATGTGGGTAGGCGGCTATCAAGAGGGACAACGCCCGGGCGACTTGTACATGTTTGTTGCCGAAGGTATCTATAAATCGCAGGATGAGATACCGGCAGGATTGATTGATATTACTTCCGGTAATAATGGTTCGACCGGCCGACCTTTGTATGGAGGAGCGGAAGGCTATAATAAATTGTCGGATAGTCAAAAGGAGAATGCATTGCCTATTCAGCCGGGTGATGTGAAATGGAAAGATGTCAACGGAGATGGAGTGATTGACAATTATGATATGGTGAAAGTCGGTAATACGGTACCGAAATGGACAGGAGGTTTCAATACTACTGTGAGCTGGAAAGACTTGACATTATCAGCACGTTTTGATTACGCTTTGGGCTTTAAGGCTGTAGACTGGAAATCAATGTGGATTATGGCTTGTGCACAAGGTACCTACAATACTATCCAAGAAACGAAGGACACCTGGACACCGGATAATCCGAACGCAAAATATCCTACTTACGTTTGGGCGGATCAACTGGGGAAGAGAAACTATTGCCGTAGTTCTTCCATGTTTGTATATAATGGTAATTATCTGGCACTTCGCGAGTTGTCACTTACCTACCGTTTACCGTCCATTTGGGTGCAAAAGGCTAAACTAAGTAACGTGGAATTGTCTGTGACAGGACAAAACTTAGGCTATCTGACGGAAGCGAAGCACCTGTTTTCACCTGAGAAGGCAGATAACAACGGGGGATATCCGTTGCCGCGTACTGTGATTTTTGGAATCAACGTTTCTTTCTAACATATAAAAAAGACAGATTATGAAAAAAATAATATACATCATTTCTTTATTTATATCTACTGTCCTTTATACATCGTGTGATGCTTTGGATCTGGCTCCCGAGGATTATTTCGGAAGTGGGAACTATTGGAATAATGAAGCACAGGTAGATGGATATATGACAGGTATGCATTCTCAACTGAGGAGTTATTATGATATGTTCTATGTTTTGGGAGAAGTCCGTGGCGGAACACAACGTGTGGGAACTTCATCCGAGAATACGAGTTTGAATTATGCCAACTTGCGTTCAAATGTAATTGACCAGGATAGGCCGGGCATTAGTAACTGGTACGGTCTTTATTCTCCAATCATGCAAGTCAACCATTTTATTCAGAAAGTAGAGAATGAATGCAGCTTTTTGGATGACACAAACAGGAAACATTATCTGGCTCAGGCTTATGGATTAAGGGCGTTGTACTATTTTATGCTATATAAAACGTATGGTGGGGTACCCGTCGTAACCGAAGTTGAATTGCTGAACGGCAAGGTCACGGCTGATAAATTCTATGTGGAACGTGCGACAGCAGAGGCAACACTCGAATTTATAAAAGGGGATATCCGGAAGTCAGAGGATAATTATGCTGATGTGACAGTGGCGAATGATTATGATAAGACGATATGGTCTAAAGCGGCTACTTTGATGCTGAAAACCGAAATATATATGTGGTCTGCCAAAGTGACCATTACCGGGCATACCGCTACCGGAACAACAGATTTGAAAGTGGCCCAGTCTGCTTTGAATCAGATTATAGGTAAATTCGAGTTGTTGTCTGACTTTGAGAAGGTATTCAGTACTGCCAATCGCAATAATAAAGAAGTTATTTTCACTTTACATTTTGCTGATGGTGAAGCGACCAACTGGGGAGGACAATTCCTGTACCAGGATGCTGTATTTATCGGTCAGGTATATGGACGTGACAGTAAGCGGATAGAGACGGATACATTGAACTTAAAGGGGACTGGCGGTGTATTCCGGCATGAATATACTCATGCTTTCTGGTCTGCTTATGATGAAAAAGATACCCGTCGTGACGCTACATTCCTGGAGTATTATACTCAAGAGGATAAAAATCCATCAAGCTTCGGATGTGTTTTGAAAAAATGTATCGGTTCGATCAACTCTAATAATAACCGGATTTATGATACGGATGTCATTGTGTACCGTTATGCGGATGCTTTGCTTATGATGGCTGAGGTTGCGAACGGATTGGGAGAATCATGCAGTACATATATTAATGATGTGCGCAAACGTGCTTATGGTGACGACTATGCCGGACACGAATATACTGACGGTAGTTTTGAGGAAAACGAATTGGCTATATTGCATGAACGTGATAAGGAATTTGTATGGGAAGGTAAAAGATGGTTTGATGTTGTACGTATGCAGGACGCTTCTCATAATTCGTTAGTATTCTCGGCGACAGCCAATTATCCGGCTACTTCTCCTTTGATTAACACGAATGAAAAGCATAAACTTTTATGGCCGGTGGATATTAACACGATGAATATCAACCCATTGTTAGAACAAACGCCGGGATATGAACAGGAATAGGTATTAAGATTGTAGTTTTTTACAGTTAACGACATTGAGTCCGTTTTAAAAGGTTAGCAGCAGCTTCGAAAGCAAACTGACTTTTTAAAGCGGACTTAATTTTTAAATCAATAATTATGAAATATGTATATTTACTTCTATCGCAACCATTCCTTTTCTGAAAAGTGCAAGAATAAATTTGGGAATACAATTATCGAATAAGAATTTGTTCCTAAAATTAGTATTCATATCTTTGTGTCTCCCAATAGAAAAAATAGAAACCTATTAAAAGAGAATATTAATTATGCGTTCATTCATTGTGTTTCTTTGTTTAATTCCCGTCCTGCTATTTTCTTGCCAGAGTGTTTCTCTTGAGACACAATTGAAAAAGGCTATCAAAGATAAGAAAGCTGAAATTGGCATTGCCGTCATCATAGATGGAAAAGATACGGTAACTGTCAATAATGATACTCATTATCCTTTGATGAGTGTTTTCAAGTTTCATCAGGCCTTGGCGCTGGCTGATTATATGGGAAAACACAATCAGTCGTTGGATACTCTGTTGACGATAGAGAAATCTGATTTAAAGTCGGATACGTATAGTCCCCTACGGGATAAGTATCCGGAAGGGGGAATTGAGATGAGTATCGCAGAGTTACTGAAGTACACCCTTCAGCAGAGTGACAATAACGCTTGTGATATTCTTTTTCATTATCAGGGCGGGCCGGATTCTGCGAATAAGTATATCCGGTCATTGGGGATTCAGGACTGTGAAATCACTCATACGGAAAATGATATGCATGAGGACTTAGACCTCTGTTACAGTAATTGGAGTACACCGTTGGCTGCTGCAAAGCTATTGGAGATTTTCCGTCGGGAGCCATTGTTTGCAAAGGAATATAGAGATTTTATCTATCAGACAATGGTAGAGTGTCAGACCGGACAGGATCGTTTGGTCGCTCCTTTGTTGGATAAGGGGGTGATAGTCGGACATAAAACGGGAACGGGAGATCGCAATGCCAAAGGACAACAGATTGGCTGCAATGATATCGGCTTTGTTGTTTTGCCTGACGGACATACTTACAGTATAGCTGTCTTCGTGAAAGATTCCGAAGAGAGTTCTCCGGAAAACAGTAAGATTATTGCAGATGTTTCACGCATCGTTTACGAATATGTGATGAAGACAGTAAAATAAAGAGTTATAACGATAAAGAATAAAATCAGATTTAAAATGAAACTGCATCATATCGCCATTTGGACTTTTCGCCTGGAAGAATTGAGAGAGTTCTATATCCGCTTTTTCGGTGGGAAAAGCAATGAGAAATATGTTAATCCCAAGAAGGGATTCGAGTCTTATTTTATATCCTTCGATGAAGGGCCTTCTTTGGAGTTAATGAGCCGGCCGGATGTACAGAATACGGCGGTGGAAGAAAACAGAGTCGGGCTGACACATCTTGCTTTCACTTTTCCCAGTCAGGCGGAAGTTCTTCGTTTCACTGAAGAGATACGTTCCGAGGGGTATTCCGTCGTAGGTGAGCCACGCACTTCGGGAGATGGTTATTTTGAAAGTGTAGTTCTCGATCCTGATGGAAACCGTATAGAGTGTGTGTACAAGAAAGAATCAGGAGAAGAGACGGAGACAGGAGAAAAAGCAGAAACCAATGAAACAATAACCCATACTCTTGAAACGGGGCGCTTGGTAATTCGTCCTTTTCAGGAAAATGATGCAGAAGCATTTTTCGCTTGTTGTCAGAATCCTAATCTTGGGAATAATGCCGGATGGGCACCCCATAAAACAATAGAAGAATCGCGTGAAATACTTCAGAATGTGTTTATCGGACAAGAGAATGTCTGGGCAATAACACTGAAAGATACGCAACGGCTTATCGGTTCCGTCGGAATCATCCCCGACCCGAAGCGGGAGAATCCGCAGGTTCGTATGCTGGGATACTGGCTTGATGAAGCGTATTGGGGTAAAGGATATATGACGGAAGCGGTGCAGGCTGTACTCAACTACGGATTCAACGAACTGCAACTCAGCCTTATCACTGCCAATTGCTATCCGCACAACAAACGGTCGCAGCAAGTGCTCGAACGAAACGGATTTATCTATGAAGGCGTGCTGCATCAGGCGGAATTGACATACAATGGGAATATATTCGACCATTTGTGCTATTATCTTCCTAATGTATGTCAGCCTACTCCGCAAGATTACGATGAGATTCTGCAAGTTTGGGAAGCATCGGTACGGCACACTCATGATTTCCTTACAGAAGAACATATCCAGTTTTACAAACCATTGGTGCGCAATCACTATCTACCGGCGGTGGAACTATACATCATCCGGGATGCCAGTAGAAAAATTGTAGCTTTCATGGGATTGAGCGACGAGTTAATCGAGATGTTATTCGTGAATCCCGGCGAGCAGGGAAAAGGATACGGCAAGCGGTTGGTGGAATATGCTATTCAGAAAAAGCAGATGGATAAAGTGGATGTAAACGAACAGAATGAGAAGGCACTCAGCTTTTATCTTCACATGGGGTTCCAAATCACCGGAAGGGACGAAACGGACGGCATGGGGAAACCTTACCCGATTCTGCATTTACAGTTGAAAGAAGCAAATACCACAACAAAGGGCTAACCCTCAAAAACAAAGCTACATGAACCTACGTGATAAATTATCCGTTCGTTTTCATATCGAAGACATCAGGGAAGTACTTCATTTCATACAAGACGATGAAAGGCTTCGGGAAGAAATCTATCAACTGATGTTTGACGAAGACGATACCGTCTCTTACCAGGCTTTGTGGACTTGTACTCATTTCTCAAAGGAAGATGTAGAATGGTTGAGCCAAAGACAGGACGAGTTGATTGACGCGGCACTTACTTGTCAGCACTCCGGAAAGAGAAGGATGTTCCTGAATCTGCTTAGTCAGCAACAGCCGGCTAACCCGCCACGAATGGACTTCCTTGATTTCTGTATGGAGCGTGTCATATCCCGGCGGGAACCGGGCGGAGTGCAGTCTCTCTGTATAAAACTTGCCCACCAATTGACCTGCTCCATCCCTGAGTTACAACAAGAACTGCGCACAATGCTGGAAATCATGGAACCCGAATTATTGAATCCCGCTATCCGTGCCGTGCGCAGAAATACACTAAAGGCGATGAAAGCGAAGAAGAACTAATAGTTTTTCATCACTTCTTTAAAGTACCATTGAATCTTGCCGAAGTTTTCCAACGAAATATACTCGTTCTCATTATGAATCGTACGTTGCTCGTACTGGTTCAGGCAAATCGGCAGGAAGCGATAAATATCATCGCTCACAATCTGGTACTTGTACGAATCAGTACCGCCAATCGTGATATAAGAAGTGACGATGGCGGCAGGATATATCTTAGCCAGTTCTTCCCTGATAATCTCGAAACCTTTTACGTTTTCGGGAGAAATGCCCGAAGGTTCACGTTCGGATACTACATTGATAGTAACATCATAGCCTTCGCACAACTTCTTCACGTGTTCAATCACTCCGGCAACCGAGCCACCGGGTAAAATACGGAAGTTGACAGTAACTTCCGCTTCCGAAGCCAGTACATTGGCCGCATCACTTCCCTTTGCCATCGTCACGGCTGTCGTTGTGCGCACCAGTGCGTTGGAAGCGGGAGATTTCTCCATTGTTTTCAACAGTAACGGTTCAAGCAGCCATTGGTTGGCTATCGCCATTCGTGAAAAGAATCCCATTTCTCCCCCTACATTATCGAAGAATGCAGCGATAGGAGAAATAATCTGTGCAGGGAATTGGTTGTTATTCAGCTTCTCAATGATTTCCGCAGCATATACCAAAGAACCTTTTGCGGGAGGCATTGAAGAGTGACCGCCCATTCCTCTGACCGTGAGACGCAGAGTAAGAAAACCTTTCTCTCCCACTCCCACCAAAGCCAACGGTCCTTTTATGGATTCCATAGCCGAACCGGGAGCTGCAATGATACCGCCTTCATCATATACCGCATCAAAACGCAGTCCTTTCTCTTTCATATAGTCTGCTATTTTGAACGCACCCTGACGCCCGCTCACCTCTTCATCCTGTCCGAAAGCAAACCAAATATCCCTTTCCGGCTGAAAACCTTCAGCTATCAGATTATCCGCACCTTCCATCAGCGAGAACAGCATACATTTCATATCGAGCGTGCCGCGACCGTATATACGTCCGCCTGCAACAGCTCCTGAAAACGGGGGATAATCCCATTTCTCCGAGTACGACTCGATGGGTGGCAACGGCTTATCATTGATTTGGAAAACAGTATCGGGAGCAGTCGCCGTAGCCGGATCATATCCGATTACGGGAACGACATCATAATGGGATAAGAATAATATAGGTTTCAAATCACTGTTTTTTCCTTTCCAGTGAAAGACCAGTCCATAAGTGTTAATGGTATCTACCTCCATCGTCTTATATACTTCAGGATATGAACCAGCCAAATACGTCATAAATTCATCGAACGGCTTGAAATTTGTTTCTTCATAAACTTCATTGCTGATTGTCGGAATCCGTATTCCACCTACAAAACGGCGTATAGCTTGTTCGGAAGGGGTCGTGTTCACCAGTTCTTTATCACTCACATTTTTCTCTACTTTACCAAATTTATAAGTGACGGTTCTCAGCACCAGCACCAATACAATGACAAGTAGCAGAACCAATATGGCTGCGAAAATTATTTTAGTTTTCATACTTCAGTTATTTAGAATTGTCTCTCTTAAAATTAAATGTGACACACATCTATAGAATAAACAAACCATCGCAACTAAAAGATTTCAAATTCCGTCTTAATTTCCACACTTGCCGGTTTCGGTCAATTATCATAATATATTCAAATGAAATATCTGCGATATCCCCGTCACCGAAATCTGTCCCACCACCCAATTGAATTACAGGAATAGCCAAACCCGAAAATTAGCAGAAACAAATGACCTATCACCAACGTACCTACGCCAATCATTATAAAATTAAAAGTTTGAAGCGCAGGGAAAAACTAAGAAAAAACAAGAAGCTGCCTCCCAAACGGGAGACAGCTTCTTTATGATGTCATTCTAATTCAATCAATTGAAATAATATAAGAATACGGCAATCCCTTCGAGAGCTTTCTTCGGTTGGTCTTTTATTTCAATGGCAAACTTGATTTCAGCTTTTGCCACACCACGCAAGTTGGTCAATGAATGAAGTGTAGTCACCAGGCGGATGCTCTGTCCTGACAATACAGCCTGACCGAATTTCATCTTGTCCATACCGTAGTTAATCATCATCTTCAGGTTATTCACCTGGATTATCTGGTTCCACAGATATGGGAGCATGGACAATGTCAGGTAGCCATGAGCTATTGTGCTATGATAAGGGCTGTCCACTTTGGCACGTTCCGTATCTACGTGAATCCATTGATGATCCAGTGTCGCATCTGCAAAAAGGTTGATACGTTCCTGCGAAAGTTCCACATAATCAGAAACACCTATTTGTTTGCCTACCAGTTTCTCGAATTCTTCGTACGAATTGATAATTACTTTTTCCATAGTCTTATCGCTTTATGGGGGTTATTAATCTATTAATTGACGGCAAAATTAGGAAAAATAAACTGATATGCCATCAATTTTTACGATAAAAGCAGTAACAAAAGAAATCGGGTATCACTCATAAATCGACAGCTTGTTTCACTGTTTCCGCCAGTATGCTGTAGCCTTTGCCATTCAGATGCAGGTCGTCGATGGTCAGGTCGGGATTCAGTCTGCCGTCCAGTAACAAGCGGTCGAATACATCGAGATAGATAATGTCCGTTCCTTGTAGTTTTTCATATATTTTCCGGTTGAGCATACGGATGAACTGGTTTACTGCCGTACTGTAATCATCGTAATCGTTTCGTGGAAAAATACAGAAAAGATATGTTTTCAGAGAAGGAACGGAAAGGACTGCTTTCACATAACGTTCTACGTAATCGTCCACATTCTCATCGTTCAACCGATAGATGTCGTTGCTGCCGAATTGGATGATAACCTGACAATCGGAAGTATCCACAGTAAAAGACTCGACATAAGCCAGTCCTTCACCGGGTGCTCCGTAGTTCAAGCATTCCCATTGGGGGAAATAAATATCCAATGCCCAAAATGCCATATGGCTGTTGCCGACAAAAGCAAATTTCGGTTTTTCCTCAATCCTGTCCATTTTATATTCACTCAAGTTTATACTTAGTCAAGCATCCACTTTATTTCATTCAAACTCCGGAACAAATATAGGACAAAATTCGCGGATTTACCTTACTTTTGCACCCATAATCACAATCAAATATAAACCGATGATACATTTTTTCAAGAAGTCCGTTTCTCATATTGCGTTACCGGAGAAATTCACTTACCCTTTCCTGTATACGCCTCATCCGTTGTGCGTATTAGCGGCGGAAGAAGTGAAAGAGTATATCACAAGCCGGAAGGAATGGCAGGATGAATTAACTCTTGGAAAAATGTTCGGAGTACTGGTTGTAACGCAGGAAACGGAAGGAGCTACGAAAAAAACTACGGATAAAGATACAGAAAAAGGGACGGAAGAAGGAGGAAGAATAGGCTATTTAGCTGCCTTTTCCGGCAATTTGGCGGGAAAGAACCTGCATACTTATTTTGTTCCTCCTGTTTATGACTTACTGCAACCACAAGGATTTTTCAAGATTGAGGAAGAACAGATTTCCGCTATCAATATCCGCATCAATGAATTGGAGAATAGTGCTTCCTGTCTTGAGTCAAAAGAGAAGTGGAAAATAGAAACGGAGCAGGCTCAAGCGGAGTTGAATCACGCCAAAGCGGAGCTAAAAGCTGCGAAAGAAGACAGAGAAGCCCGACGCCGGTCATCACCCGGAATTTCCGAAGAAGAACAGGCCGCTTTGATTCGGGAAAGCCAATATCAGAAAGCTGAATATAAACGGAAGGAAAAAGCATGGAAGAAGCGGTTGGAAGAGCTCGAAGCGGAAGTTAACCGTTTCAAGAGTGAAATAGAAAGCCTGAAAGCAGAACGGAAAGAACGTTCGGCAGCTTTACAACAAAAGCTGTTCGGACAATTCCGGATGTTGAATGCGAAGGGAGAAGCGAAAGACTTATGTACCATTTTCGAGCAGACAGTCCGGAAAGTCCCACCCGCCGGTGCGGGTGAATGCGCATTGCCCAAGTTGCTGCAATATGCGTATCTTCATCAATTAAAGCCGTTGGCGATGGCTGAATTCTGGTGGGGGGATTCTCCTAAAAACGAAATCCGGCATCATGGATATTATTATCCTTCGTGCAAAGGGAAATGTGAACCGATTCTGCAACATATGTTGCAGGGATTGGAAGTAGACGAGAATCCGTTATTGGATAATGTTCATAAAGATACGGAATTGGAAACCGTGTTTGAAGATGAATGGTTGGTGGTGGTCAACAAACCGGCAGGAATGTTATCCGTGCCGGGAAAGGCGGAAGACATGGATTCCGTTTATCACCGCTTGAAGAAAAAGTATCCTGACGCTACGGGGCCTATGATTGTGCACCGGCTCGATATGGCGACTTCAGGACTACTGCTTGTGGCCAAAACGAAAGAAGTACACCAACATTTGCAGGCACAGTTCGAGAACAGGAGTATAAAAAAACGATATATAGCTTTGTTGGACGGTGTCATAGCAGAAACCGAAAAGACAGGAAGAATCTCACTCCCCCTCTGCCTGAACCCTCTCGACCGCCCCCGACAAATGGTGAATGAAGAGTACGGAAAGGAAGCTGTCACTGAATATCAGATAATCACAAATTCAGAGAAATATACCCGCATCGCTTTCTATCCGTTGACCGGACGTACCCATCAGCTACGTGTACATGCCGCCCACCTGAAAGGGCTGAACTGCCCCATTCTGGGAGACGAGCTCTATGGCAAGAAAGCGGACAGGCTTTATCTCCATGCCGAGTATATCGAGTTCCGCCATCCTGTCTACGGAGATATTATCTGTATACATAAAGAACCGGAGTTTTAAGAAACTACTCCAAGTCATGATGGAGTAATTCCTTAAAGTTATTTGGCCGTATCCGCATTAATAATGCGCTACTGGAAAAAAGTGATACTCTTCCATGTATAAGCGTCAGAGTATTCATTAGGTGTATACCACGTTGTGGCAGATTCAGCTTTCGGAGTGGCTGTGCCGGAGTCGTAATGTTTGTCAACATTCAATGTGAGGTGGCATGCTTTGGCGAAATTACTGCCGTCGAAAGGTGGCATACCCATACTAGGATTTATCTTCAATGCCAGATTGCCCGGTGCAGTCAGTTTGAGCGTGGTCAGGTTGTTACATTGCTGGAATGCCTGACCGTTGATTTCAGTCACTTTGGGCAACGAAAGGGAGACGAGTCCGGAAAATGCAAAAGCACCTTCATGAATCCGGATGGCTTCCGGCAGTTCTACAGTCTTCAATAGAGGACAGCCAGATAGAGCCTGAAATCCGACATCTTCCACACTGCTGCAAGAAACAGTGGTCAATGTCTGACATGCGAAGAATGCGAAAGAGCCAAGCGCTTTCACCTCAACCGGTAACTTCACTGCACGCAAAGCAGGGTAATAGTAATGAAATACATCGTCCAAATATTCCCGCCCGTAGAAAGCTCTTGCGGGCAAGCCACGTACACTACCCGGAAGATAATTAAATTTTTCATCAACCCTTCCATCTACATTCACTAACGGCCAATCAGTCACGCCGGTCAAGTCTATCACTTCCACGTTGGAATCAAAAAAAGGGTTGCCATCCGGAATACCAAGCATAGATACCTCCACGGGTATCCCTATTTTGGAGAACTCACCCGTCAGTTTGAATTCCTTGACACCTGCATCGAGGTCGGCTTTGATAGCGGCCTTTACTTCATCAGCAGTCATAGAAGTCATGTCGATAATACCCGGAGTGCGATTGTCCTCTCCATTTTCATTCTCGTCATTACCGCACGAGGCAAACATTAGTAATGCCAGTGCAAAGGGGATAAATAATTTCTTCATAACTTATTAATATAATGGTTTTCTATATCGGAAGCCTTCCGGCCGTTTTTTCGGAATGAAACAAAGAAGAAGAGGGATGTAAAGAGCTGTTTCGCTCTGCTAAAGTATTAGATTGCAAAGTTTCTGCCAAATAAAATCAATTGTCTTTTGTTTAAACGCACAATAAACAATTTTCCAATATACAAAAAACAATTTTCCGATAGACCGAAAAGCCTTTAGGGAAAGAATGGAAACCAGACCCTGACAACACAAAATTATAAGAAAAGAAGAAAGAATGCGAGAAGGTATATTATTCTCCCTCCAAACGTATCCGCATACCATATTCTCTTGGGGTGACTCCCACCGCCTTTTTGAAGTCCCTGCAAAAATTTCCGCTATTGGCGTAACCAATCTTCCGGGTCATATCCGTGATGGAAATCGCGGGATTTTTTTGATAAAGCAGACATGCCTCACGTATGCGCAAATCATTGCGCCAAGTACTGAACCATATACCATGACGTTTGCTCATATACCGACGAAGAAAAGGCTTGGTGGTTCCCAACGAAGCCGCCACCTCCTCCGAAGGAATATCTTTCCGGCAATATTCTTTCCGCTCTATATATTGTTGAAGCCTTTCATGCAGTATTTGTTCTTTTTCCGTAAGGATGTCTTCGGTCATCAACTCCTTTCCGTTCCCTTCTTCAATATCTTCCCTTGCCTCTGTTTCCATGTTTCCGCTACCCGGTTCCGATTCATCTGCCATGAACTGCCTGTTCAGTGACTCCGCCACAATGACCGGAATAGCAAATTTCATCTTATGGTAGTAATTGACAAACCACATCACTATAAAACTGTAAAAAAGAACATACAACGGTACAAAGAATTTGTATATACCCGGATAAAACAGGAGTGACAGTGCCATGATTCCAATAACTAAAGCGCTATAAAAACCGATTTTCACCCAATACAGACGACTTTCCTCATTATCGTCATAATAATCTTCCACCTCCTGCACGGTCTTATGGTAAGCCAACATAAACTTCCATGTATAGAAAGCCAACTGGGCAACGTAGGCAATAATACCCGCATAAAAGAACCACATAAAAGAACCGGTAAAACAGAACAGGACGACAAACAGGGTAATACCCGCTACGGTAATAGCCACCGCATGACGAAACACCACGCTCCACCGGACTGCGTCCGGACGTATGAAAACCAACATGGACACGGTGAAAAGCAGTGCCTGGAATGATGCGACAAAAAGAGTACTGGCAGGCTCGATATGGCGGTCATATCCTGTAAAACAGCATATCAGACTGAGAAACGCCAACACGAAATAAGAAGATACAAGGATGTTGCGTGCTTTGCGCAATTTATCCAGTCCGCTTTCCGGCGATATTATTGTAGTCCACAGCATGCCACCCAATATCGCAATTACGAAAGCGGAACCACCCATCAAAAACTTATATGTTGTTTCATCCATATTTCCCGACCGTTATAATTGCAAAAATACATTTTTTCGCCAATTAAGGAAAGTTGAATGAAGAAAATACGGGATGACAGCGAATATTTATTTCATTTTCTTTCGGTTATGTAAAAATCAGAAGCTATTCGTAAGTACCTGTCTCCTCAATCGCCTGTAAACATAAATAAAAGCAGGGACAAGGAATAAATCCGCAGCTATCCAAGCCATCGGGTCACCGTAGCAGACGGCAAGGAAGCCGAAAGCCGGAACTGCATAAAGGCTGACGAGAATACGGGCAACCATTTCTGCCACTCCGGAGAACATGGCAAGATTCGTAAAGCCCACTCCCTGGATGGTATAACGCAGGATGCACAAGAGTCCGAGCGTAGGAAAGAACATACAGGAAATATGAAGGAAGAGCTCCGTATCCATCAAAATCTCCGTTTCCGACGGGTCTACAAAGATGAGAGCAAAATACTTGGCTCCCAACATCAGGAGTACAAAAGTAAATGCCGCATAGATAATCATCATCAAGGCACTTGCCTTAATACCCTGCCAAATACGTTCCGGTTTGCCCGCGCCATAGTTCTGTCCGCTGAAGGTAGCCATCGCAATCCCCAGACTCTCGAACGTACAGATAAAGAACATCTTGATGCGCATTGCCGAGGTAAAGGCGGCAACACAGGCTGTTCCCAACGCATTGTTCGCACTTTGCAGCATGATACTGCCAATAGCGGTGATGGAGAACTGAAGCCCCATCGGCACACCGATATAAAGCAGCGTCTTTGCCAGTTTCGACTGAAACCGGCGTTCTTTCGGCGTACTTCGCAATATTTCAAACTTCCTGTACATATAGATATAGCAGAGAACGGCTGAAAGTCCCTGTGAGAATACCGTGGCAATGGCAGCTCCCGCCACTCCCCAACCAAGCACAAGGATGCAGAACAAATCAAGAATTATATTCAGAACCGTAGAAAGGAGCAGGAACCAAAAAGGAGTCTTGCTATCTCCCAACGCACGGATAATACTCGAAAGAAGATTGTAGAAGAACGTGAAAGGCACACCGATAAAGGTGACAAGCAGATAAGCGTATGCCCCCTCGAAAATATTCTCCGGCGTACGCATCATCCGAAGAATATCCGCGCACAGAATACTGGTGACAACAGCGATAGCCACAGACATCACCATAGAGAGTTTCAGGCTGACGGAAACATAACTGCGCATCGTACTATAATCCCTCGCCCCGAACTTCTGCGCCACGGGAATGCCGAAACCGCCGCAACACCCGTTGCAGAATCCCAGAATGAGGAATACCACCGATGTGCTGGCTCCAACCGAAGCCAACGAATTAATTCCCAAAAACTTTCCAACGATTGCCGCATCGACAAGCGAGTACGTTTGTTGCAGCAGATTGCCGAGCAAAAGCGGCAGTGTAAACCTTAAAATCAGAGGTAATGCCGGCCCTGCCGTCATTTCTTTAGAGGTTGCCATACGTCTATGTTCTAATATTACCTTATCTTTTCACCAGTCTTTTAGGTGAGCCATGCCATGAACAACCCAAGCAATAGACTTCTGTCAAATCGAACCCTTCCATAGAATCTGCCGGATTCTTGGGTACTACTTCTCCATCTTCCATCACATAGACCAGCAACCTCTCGTTCCGGTCATTCTTTACATATAAGGCGGCAATTTTACATTGCGGACACAATAACTTTTTCATGCGGCAAAGATACAAAACAGAATTGGATAAATTTTCTGTAATCTTCCTTATCTTTGTGGAGTTCAAAAAGAGAAAATGAAGAAACAACGTATTGCACATGAGAAGAAGGTGGTAGAATTGATGATTCGTATCTACTGCCGGAAGAAGGAGAAGAACGCTGTTTTTTGTCCCGATTGCGAGGAACTGCTTCACTATGCACATACGCGTCTCGACCGTTGTCCGTTCGGAGAGAAGAAGAGTTCGTGCAAGAAGTGCACGGTGCATTGTTACAAACCGGCAATGCGTGAACGGATGCGGGCAATAATGCGTTTCTCCGGCCCGCGGATGTTGCTCTATGCACCTTGGGAAGCTATCCGCCATTTGCTGAATTTATAAGAAACAACATTAATCTAAACATATATATTTGTAATGAAACGAGCTGTTATTATTGGAGCTACATCCGGCATCGGACAAGAAGTTGCGAAATGCCTGTTACTGGAAGGCTGGCAGATTGGAATAGCAGGCAGACGGCAGTCTGCCCTTGAAACCTTGCAACGGGTTGCACCTGACCAAATTGAAATTCAGGCATTGGACGTCACCCGTGAAGATGCAGCAGAAAAGCTGAATGCGCTCATAGACAAAACGGGTGGCATGGACTTGTTTCTTCTTAGTTCCGGCATCGGTTTCCAGAACATGAAACTGGATATGGAAGTGGAACTGAATACGGCACGCACCAATGTAGAGGGATTCACCCGCATGGTGGATACCGTTTTTGCGTATTTCAAGAAGAAGGGCGGCGGACATCTGGCGGTTATCAGTTCCATCGCAGGGACGAAAGGACTTGGCGTAGCTCCTGCCTATTCTGCGACCAAACGTTTTCAGAATACTTATATTGATGCTCTCGAACAGCTTGCCCATCTTCAGAAGTTGGACATTCATTTTACGGATATTCGTCCCGGATTTGTAGCCACGGATTTATTGAATGACGGAAAGCATTATCCGATGTTGATGAAAGCGGATAAAGTGGGATGGCACATTGCCCGTGCGCTGAAAAACAAAAGACGGGTGGTAATCATCGACTGGCGTTACCGGATTCTTGTGTTCTTTTGGAGAATGATTCCACGTTGGTTGTGGAAGCGCCTGCCTGTAAAAACGAACGGGTAAAGGTACGAATTTATAGAAAAAAGAATTGATAATTAGCAAGATCAGATAACTATTGTTCCGATAAATCTACCTATCTTTGTCCGGTAACCAGAAACTTAAAACAAAAATAAAGATGGAACAGAAAATTTGTCAGTGTTGCGCCATGCCGATAGACGAATCTACATTCGGAACAGAAACAGACGGTAGCAAGAATGAAGAATATTGCCACTACTGCTATGCGGACGGAAAGTTTACTAAAGACTGCACTATGGATGAGATGATTGAACATAACCTGAAATATTTGGATGAATTCAATAAAGACTCTGAAGTGAAATACAGTGTAGAGGAAGCACGTAAAACAATGAAAGAGTTCTTTCCGCAGTTGAAGCGGTGGAAAAAATAAGCAAGAACAACATAAAGGGCTGTGTAAAAAAGGTGACATAATCAGGAGAATCCATTCCGATTACCTTTTTTACACAGCCCTTTCTATTTTTTCAAAGAAGTCATCGTCAGTTATTACTCCAAACTACAATAAATTGTATCTACCTATTAAATTATCCGCAAATAGACAACAGTCCCTATTCATTTTTTCCTTTTTATCATTCATTATTTCTTCCCATTCACTTTTTTATTATACATTTGTAACCGAATGTCCTTTCATCAGGACTGTAAACCAATAGAATAAATAAAAGACAAATAGTTCAGTTCTTATTTACTGATAAAAAGAAACAACAAATGAAACAAAGCGATTCACCTATCCTCAAGGATGACCATGTGCTTTCAGAAAACAAATCTGCCGGATTGACACACGACCTACTTTTGTTCGCAGAAAACATTTATGCCAGCCTGCCGATGAGTATCGAAGTTTATGATACTGATGGAATCTTACGTAAAATCAACGATAAAGCCCTGAAAATGTACGGAGTCAGCGACCGGACAACAGTCATAGACAAAGTCAATCTTTTCGATAGCCCCTATATGGACAAAGATTTGAAAGCCAAAATTCAAAAGGGCGAAGAAGTCACATTAGAATTTGAATATGACTTCGACCGTATAAATAGTGACGCCTATTTCAGCAGCCAAAAAAAGAACTCTATTATTTATGAAGCACAGGTAGTGCCGGTGTTGGATAATAAAAGAAATATTATCGGACATATATTACTCTCTAATGACGTGACTGCCGAAAAAGAAGCGGAATTCCGTACGGAAGAAAGCAAGAAAAATCTGGAAATGGCTATGGAAGCCGCAAATATGGCTTCATGGGTATATAACGTCCACAAGAAAACGTTCAGCACATTGTACGGAAACGCACTGGCAAAAGAGGAGATGTCGCTGGAACAGATGCAAAGCCTGCTACACCCGCAAGACCGCCTACAGTTAATGCAGCTTTTCGCCCAACTGATAAACAAGGAAACCAAACAGGTGCACACCACCCTGCGCTTTTATAATAAGGAAGAAAGACAGTACCGCCATTACGAAAGCCGTATGCGCTTGTCTTCCGAACATCGAGGAAAGCTGCTGATTGTCGGCACCCAACTGGATGTGACGGAGAAAATACAAATGCAGAAGAAAACACAAGACCTGACTTCCAAACGTGAACTTGCCATGCAAGTGAGCAATATCGTGCATTGGGACTTCGATGTGACAACGCAGAAATTCGAGTCCTACAATGACCCGATTAACGACTATGCCCCCAACAGACTTGTCTCTCTCCAGGAATTTGAAAGTGTTGTGCATCCCGACGACCGTTCCACTTATTTTGATGCCATGCAATCCATGCTGTCGGGCGAGAACGAAACCGTCAATTTCACCTGCCGTATACAGACAAAATACGATGAGTCCTGGCAATATTGCAATGTCATCGGCGTTCCTTTCGAGCAGGACGAAAACGGAAACACCATACGTTTCACCGGTTTCCGGCAAAATATCTCCAAGCTCCACCGCCTGAACGAGGAGCTCAAGGAGAGAAACTACAAAATGGAACTTACTTTCAAGACCGTCGGTATGTCATACTGGGACTTTGATGTGATAACCCGAAAATTCACTGCATTCAATGACCCCGTCAACGATTATCACCCGGAAACTCCGATTGATATCGACCAATATTTAAGCGTCTCCCACCCGGACGACGTAGAACTTGTGCGCGAACATTTCGAAGGTATGATTCACGGCAATGAGCAGGAATTCAATTTCCAATATCGCTCCAAGACAAAATGGGACAAGGAATGGCAGACTTTAATCATCACCGGTATTCAGGTAGAAAGAGACAAGAGAGGAAAAATAATCCGTTACACCGGTATAGGGTTCAACAATACGAAGTGGGAAAAAATGGCTCAGGAACTAAAGGAACTCAAAGACAAAGCTGAACTTTCCGACCGTCTCAAATCGGCTTTCCTTGCCAATATGAGCCATGAGATACGTACACCGCTGAACGCCATTGTCGGCTTCTCCGGTCTGATGGTGAATTGCGACGACCCCGAAGAAAAGGCAGAATATATGGAAATCATCGAATCAAACAATGAACTGTTGTTGCGACTGATAAATGACATTCTCGACCTTTCCAAGATTGAATCAGGCATACTTGAACGTAAGAGGGAAAAATTCAATCTATCCAAAGTATCCAGTGAACTTTATACCATGATTCAACCGAAAATCACCAATCCGAATGTGGAATTTATCATGGGGAATGCCGGCCCGGACTGCTGGATATTCCTGGATAGAAACCGACTCAAACAGGTGTGGATGAATTTCCTCACGAACGCGATAAAATGTACTCATTCCGGACACATCAAGATGGGATACAGTATCGAAAACGGGGGTATCAAGGTTTATGTGGAAGATTCGGGGGTCGGTATCCCGTTTGAATTACAGAACAGAGTATTCGGACGATTCCAAAAGCTCAATGAGTTTGCACAGGGAACGGGTCTCGGATTAGCCATTTCGAGAGCTATCATCGAAGGTGCAGGAGGAGAAATCGGATTTACTTCCACGCCCGGTGAAGGTTCCACTTTTTGGGCATGGGTGCCGTGTGAGATAAGCATGCAGGAAGACATTGAGTCCAAAGTAGCACCACAGCCACAACTTGTCCGGGAACGAAATACGCACATATTCAGACATCCTTTCTCTTTCAAAAATATAAATGGAGAAGAGTTGCAAATATTAATTGCCGAAGATAACGACAGCAATTATTCATTAGTGAAAAATATCCTCAAAGAATATCAGATTACCCGCGTAGTGAACGGAGTGGAAGCCGTGGAAAAGGTGCGCAACGAAAAGTTCGACATCGTTCTCATGGATATGAAGATGCCGATAATGGGCGGACTGGAAGCGACACGGAAAATCAGGGAATTAAACCCGGCTATTCCTATTATAGCACTGACTGCCAATGCTTTTGACACCGACAGAGTAAGTGCTATGGAAGCGGGTTGCAACGCATTCCTGGCAAAACCGCTGAAGAAAGAAGAATTGCTCGAACTGTTTTCTTTCAAACAATAACGACATCAAAGGGTGATAATGTAATATACCCAGTTCTCAATCCAGCCCACCCGGAACACACCATACTCATATCCTTTTATTCCATCATCCCAGTTCCGGGTGGCGCTCTAGCCACCTCACCGCATACGAGCAAGTAGCTTTCGGTTTCATTCCGTTGGCTGAGGCGTAATCATAAGCAGCTTTTACCAATGCGGCGGCTATTCCGCGACCTTCTATCGGACGGGGAACAATCGTGTGGATGATGTCGAGAGAATCACCAAGAAGGCGATATTGTACAAAGGCGGTGCGACCGTCTACTTCTGTCTTGAACAGTTTTTGTTCGGGCTGATGAATAATTTCGTAATTCATAATCTTGTTTTTTAGAATTGCTTTGTTCTACACAATCAGTTTTGTTACCGTTAGAATTGTTCGATCCATTGCAATCGGTTTGTATCATAACCGCGGCGACCGGCAGCGGTGACGAGTTTTTTCTTTATATCTTCCGGCAGTTGGGGTGTCCGGCTCAGTATCCAGAGATATTTGTCGGTGCTACTGCCTACGAGCGCATAGTTATAGTTCTCACTGTCCAACTCCAATACGTAATAGTCCGAATAGAAGTTGAGGAAGAAAGAAACTTTCAACTTTCCCGGTTGTGCAGGGTCGGGTATCTTGGCATGCCCATTGGCGGTCTTACAGATGTCATAAGGAGAGTTGCGTTTGCATCCCCGGTTTTCGACACGGATAGAGCCGTCGGGACGGAGCGTGTAAGTAGCGGTCACATCGACAAGTCCATGTTCGAAGCGGTTTTCGTAACGGGCTATTTCGTACCAAAGTCCCATATAACGGTTCAGGTCGAGAGTGCGGACAGTGCTATGGTCTGTTCCTTTGAACAACCGTTCCACGTCGGGGACGGAAAAATGGAATCCCGCTTCCTGAAGGCGGGTAGGGCGAACCCGCTGACCGGATGTGAGGAAAGAAGCCGCTTCGCCATACAATATCCGGAACACTGCTTGCGGAACAACAATTGTCGTCCATGCATGATAGGCTTTCCCCATCTCACGGGCAAAAGTATATTGGGAAATTTGTTGCGGAGCAACCAGGTTGAATACTCCACGCGTCTCCTCATGGGTGATAAAGAACTCCATTGCCCGGCAAAGGTCGCGTATATCTATCCATGGGAAAGGCTGGTCACCCGGCCCGATGGCAGCAGCAATCTTCGTAGCCTGCAATGGTCGGAGCATCTGTTGCATCGCTCCCCCATCCGGTGAAAGCACAACACCGAAACGGGTAATGACAAGCCGCGTATGCTCCGGACAACGTTTCGCCTCTTTTTCCCAGGCATAGCAAAGGTCGGACAGGAACCCGTCTCCCCGCGTACGGGTATATTCGTCCACTTCCGCCATCGCAGGATAATATCCTACGGCAGAAGCCGAAATCATCAGTTTCGGTTTTGTCCTGACAGCATTCAACGCACGGATAATGCGGTGCGTGACGACTATGCGGCTGTCGAAAAGTTCCTGCTTGTGTTCCGGCGTCCAACGTTTGTTTATCGGCGCTCCTGCCAGGTTGATGATAACATCGCAATGCGCCAGCGTCTGAATCAAATGTCCGGACATACCCTCGCGAAACATCGACCTCCCCAAAGGAATCACACGATGTCCGCCCTTTTCGGTCAGATAATTGGAGAGATGTTTACCTATATATCCGGTGGCTCCGGTCATTGCTATATTCATCTTGATTCTATTGTATATTCAACTCTACTAGAAAAACGTATAAAATGCAGGAAAAGTTCTTTGAAAAAAGCAAAATGAGGTTATCTTTGCAAGGTAGACTTAAACATTGAAAGGAAAAGCCATATGATAGAAGCCCCTGAAGCACGTATTCTTAGCGAACAGTTGAACGAAACGGTCAGAGGAAAAAAAATAACGGATGTGTACACACAATTCAGTCCGCACAAGTTTGCCTGGTTCACAGGCAGCGCGGATGAATATGCCGGGTGGCTGTCCGGCAAGACAATAGACCATGCACAGCCGCAAGGCGGCATGGTGGAGATAACAATAGGTGACAAAGTCCTCGTACTGACGGACGGTGTGAACCTGCGTTATCTGTCTCCGGGGACGAAGTTACCCGCCAAACATCAGTTGCTCATTGCTTTTGAGGATGAGAGTTGCCTGATAGCTTCCGTGCGTATGTACGGCGGAATGATGTGTTATGACAAGGATGCCACCGCCGGTACTCTCTCCGAATATTATCTCACAGCGAAAAGCAAACCGCAGGTGATGTCCGACGACTTCACCAAAGAATACTTCCTCGGACTCATCAACGCCGAGAGCGCGCAAAAGAAATCCGCCAAAGCTTTTCTGGCTACCGGACAGACCATTCCCGGACTTGGAAACGGCGTTTTGCAGGATATTCTTTACCATACCCGCATCCATCCGAAGAAAAAAATCGCCGGACTGACTGACAAAGAGAAAGAAAATTTGTTCTATCAAGTAAAGGAGACAATGAACGACTTATACCGCCAAGGCGGACGAAGCACGGAAACCGACCTCTTCGGAGAAAGTGGCAAATACGTAGCCTGCCTGTCGAAAGACACCGCCGGCACAGCCTGTCCCCGTTGCGGAGAAACCATCGTGAAAGAAAACTACCTGGGCGGCAGCATCTACTACTGCCGAGGTTGCCAACCGCTAGCGTAGTGCTTATCAAACTAAAATTATGAATGAAATGAAGAAACAAACTAAAATCAACTATATCCTTACTCTGATATTAGTGTTCTGTATCGGTGTTACCATCCCTACTTTGATAGGCAGCAGCCAAGTTAATGAACAACACTCGGCAAAGTCGGAAGTGCCCTATTGTGTCACCTCTCCCACCGTGCCTACCCAAGTCACTTTCGATGGAACTACCATCGACCTTCGCCGCTACGACCGTCGCGAACGGATGGATCGTGAAATGATGGCGTTCACCTATATGCACTCCACCACCATGCTTCTGATAAAGCGTGCCAACCGTTACTTCCCCATCGTGGAACCGATATTGAAAGCGAACGGTATTCCCGACGACTTCAAATACCTTATGGTGATTGAAAGTAATCTGAACAACATCGCCCGCTCTCCTGCCGGAGCTGCCGGACTATGGCAGTTCATGCCCGCCACCGGACGGGAATTCGGACTGGAAGTAAACGACAACGTGGACGAACGCTACAATATCGAAAAAGCGACCGTAGCCGCCTGCAAATACTTCAAGCAAGCGTATGACAAATATGGCGACTGGATGGCCGTATCCGCCGCTTACAACGCCGGACAGGCACGCATCTCTTCCCAACTCGACAAGCAACTGGCAAGTCATGCCATGGACTTATGGCTTGTAGAAGAAACCTCCCGCTATATGTTCCGCCTGTTGGCCGCCAAAGAGATATTCAGCAACCCGCAACGCTACGGCTTCCTGCTGAAAAGAGAACATCTCTACCCGCCCATCCCGTACAGGAAAGTGACCGTCAACACCCCCATCGACAACTTGAGCGACTACGCCAAGCAACAGGGCATCACCTACGCACAACTCCGTGATGCCAACCCGTGGCTGCGTGACACTTCACTGAAGAATAAAACCGGAAAGACATACGTTCTCCATATCCCCACACAAGAAGGAATGTACTACGACCCGCAAAAGACAGTTGCCTACAACAAAAACTGGGTGATTGACTGACAGAGTATTTCATCCGGAACACATTTTTTATTATGAAACTGAAAGAAAGAATCCAACGTTTTCTGCATGACGATAAACTGAAACGAAAGTTATACGTCATCATCTTCGAATCGGACACTCCCGCAGGAAAACTGTTCGACGTGATTCTTATCGGCTGTATCCTGACCAGTGTATTGCTCGTCATTATCGAAAGCCTGAAAGGACTTCCCACATACCTGTCCACTCCATTCGTCATACTGGAATATATTTTCACCGCTTTCTTCACGTTCGAGTATCTGACGAGAATTTATTGCTCGCCCCGCCCCCGGAAATACGTTCTTAGTTTTTTCGGCATCGTCGACCTGTTGGCTACCCTGCCACTTTATATCGGGCTACTTTTCCCCGGTGCACGCTACCTGCTTATCATACGTGCTTTCCGGTTGATACGGGTGTTCCGTGTATTCAAGCTGTTCAACTTCCTGAACGAAGGCGAACGGCTGCTCACCGCCCTTCGCGAGAGTAGCAAAAAGATTGCGGTATTCTTCCTATTTGTCGTCATTCTGGTGACGTCCATCGGGACACTGATGTACATGATTGAAGGTACGCAACCCAATTCCCAATTCAATAATATCCCGAACAGCATTTACTGGGCCATCGTCACCATGACTACCGTAGGCTACGGAGACATTACTCCCGCCACCGGTTTGGGAAAGTTCCTTTCCGCCTGCGTGATGCTTATCGGTTACACCATCATCGCCGTGCCGACGGGTATCGTATCGGCTTCGATGATGAAAGATTACAAGCGCAGAAGAGACAAAGAATGTCCCAACTGCCACCGTTCCGGGCATGAGGACAACGCCGAATTCTGCAAATACTGCGGAAGTAGCCTGAACCCGTCCGATACCAAAGAAATTCCGAAAGACGAAACGAAAGACAAAGCGAAAGCCAACACATAACCCAAAACAAAAAAATGAAAAACATTTTCTAACCCCCATATATATGAATAAACATCTTAAAATCGCAGCAGCTCTCCTGGTAGCTTTACCGACACTTGTCAACGCACAAGTACGTACCTCACAAACCTTTGAGAAAGGATGGAAATTCACTCGTGAAGACAACAAGAATTTCAGTCAGAAACAGTATGACGACACCAAGTGGCAATCTGTCACCGTCCCGCACGACTGGGCTGTCTACGGCCCTTTCAGCATCGACAACGACAAGCAGAAAGTCGCCATCACCCAAGACGGACAGAAAGAAGCGTTGGAACACGCAGGGCGTACCGGCGGACTTCCCTTTGTCGGAGTGGGCTGGTATCGCCTGAATTTCGAAGCTCCGGACTTCTCTTCCGGCAAGAAGGCAACTCTTATTCTCGACGGTGCCATGAGCCATGCCCGTGTGTACATCAACGGACAGGAAGCCGGTTACTGGCCTTATGGTTATAACTCTTTCTGCATTGATGCCACCCCTTACCTCAAAGCCAACGAGCAGAACACGTTAGCCGTCCGCCTGGAGAACGAGACAGAATCTTCACGCTGGTATCCGGGTGCAGGTCTTTACCGGAACGTCCATCTGGTGATTAACGAAGACGCCCGCATCCCTACTTGGGGAACGCAGCTGACTACTCCGGTGGTGAAAAAAGAGTTTGCCAAGGTAAACTTGAAAACCAGTCTCGAAATTCCGTCCGGCAAGTCCTTCACGGATTATCGCATCGTGACCGAACTGAAAGCTCCTGACGGCAAAGTAGTAGCCACCAACGAGGAAAAAGGAACGAAGTATGACGGAAAAGTTTTCGAACAGAACTTCGTTGTTGACGCTCCCCTGCTTTGGTCACCTGACTCACCGTCACTCTACTCCGCCGTATCCAAAGTGTATGAAGGAAACACGCTGAAAGACGAATACACCACACCTTTCGGCATTCGTTCCATTGAAATTATCCCGAACAAAGGGTTTTACCTGAACGGTGAACGCACTATGTTCAAAGGTGTCTGCAATCACCATGACTTAGGCCCTCTGGGCGGCATTGCCAACGAAGCCGGTATCCGCCGTCAGATACGAATCTTGAAGGATATGGGTTGCAACGCCATCCGTACTTCCCATAATATGCCTGCGCCGGAATTGATTCGTGCCTGTGACGAAATGGGTATGATGGTAATGGCGGAATCATTCGACGAATGGAAAGGTGCCAAATTGCAGAATGGTTATCATAAGGTTTTCGATGAATGGGTGGAAAAGGATCTGGTGAATCTGCTTCATCAGTTCCGCAACAACCCCAGTGTGGTGATGTGGTGTATCGGAAACGAGGTTCCCGACCAGTGGAACGGCGACCGCGGTCCTAAACTCTCCCGTTTCCTGCAAGACATTTGCCACCGTGAAGACCCTACACGCCCTGTCACTCAAGGCATGGATGCTCCCGACGCCGTGGTTAATAACAATATGGCTGCCGTGATGGATGTAGCCGGATTCAATTATCGTCCGCACAAGTATCAGGAGAATTATAAGAAGCTCCCGCAGCAGATTATTCTGGGCAGCGAGACGGCTTCGACGGTCAGCTCGCGCGGTGTGTACAAACTGCCTGTTGCCCGCCGTTCCATGCAGAAATATCCCGACCATCAGGCTTCTTCTTATGACGTAGAGCACTGCGGATGGTCTAATCTGCCCGAAGATGATTTCATCCAGCATGAAGACCTGCCTTATTGCATCGGAGAATTCGTATGGACAGGATTCGACTATCTGGGCGAACCGACTCCTTATTATACGGATTGGCCAAGCCATTCTTCCCTTTTCGGCATCATCGACCTTGCCGGATTGCCGAAAGACCGTTATTATCTCTATCGCAGTCATTGGAACAAGAAAGAAGAAACGCTCCATATCCTGCCTCACTGGAATTGGGAAGGACACGAAGGAGAAGTAGTACCTGTATTTGTCTACACCAACCATCCGTCCGCCGAGTTGTTTATCAACGGCAAGAGCCAGAGCAAACGCACGAAAGACCTCTCCGTGACGATAGACAACAGTGCCGATTCGATTTCAATGGCTAACCTCAAGCGTCAGCAGCGTTATCGCCTGATGTGGATGGATGCCAAGTACGAACCGGGCACGGTGAAAGTAGTGGCTTATGATAAAGACGGAAAAGCCGTTGCCGAAAAGGAGATTCGTACAGCCGGAAAGCCTCATCATATCGAACTGGCTCCCGACCGTGCACAAATTAAAGCGGACGGGAAAGACTTGTCGTTTGTCACCGTCAGAGTAGTGGATAAAGACGGAAATCTCTGTCCGCTGGCCGACAATCTTATCAGCTTCAAAGTGAAAGGTGCAGGAACGTACCGCGCAGGAGCCAACGGCAACCCTGCTTCGCTCGAATCGTTCCAGACTCCGAAGATGAAGGTATTCAACGGCATGATGACTGCTATCGTTTCTTCAACGGACAAGCCGGGGAAAATCACACTGGAAGCTATGGGAAAAGGATTGGCGAAAGGTGTATTGGAAATTGAAAGCCGGTAAGAAGACTAGCAATTATCTTATTAAATTAAAAAAACGGTGTGATGGTCGCATGTACGATTCTCACACCGTTTTTTGTTATGTTCATTGAAATGCTTTTTGTTATTTCCGTTGAAACAATCGTTCAAATAAAATAATAAGCACACATCCCACCGCATAGCAGGCAATATCCGCCCAATCGAACGTAGAGCCTAAAACAACTCGGGCTACACGATTCGTAATTCCCAATGTCTCCACCAACTGAAAGTACTGGAGCACTTCCACAAAACAAGCAAAAAGGAAGACATAAAACGGCATCCGGGGAATCCCTGTCGGAAGAAATATCCTCACAAAACTATACACCAGTACAACAACCAGTACATCACCGACATAAGGACGCACGAAATTATCACGGACATACAAAGCTATCAGCACCTCGATACAAAAGATAACCAAAAAACTGATTATATAAAATATTCTTTTCTTCATCATTCGCTCAATCACGGAGTTAAACATTCATTTTGGTGTGCGAATATACGATAAAATGCAACGGATACGTTCAAATATTATTAAATTAATGACACAAAAAGAAGAAATAATTGTATATTTATAAGCCTAAGCATTTTTTTTCGCAAACAATTAAAAACAGAAAGGAGACTGAACGTATGATGTTGAATATGGATTTTATATTACGCTTGCTAGTTGCCGGAATACTTGGAGCCATTATCGGACTAGACCGTGAATACCGTGCCAAAGAAGCCGGATACCGTACTCATTTCCTCGTTTCGCTAGGCAGTGCCCTCATTATGATTGTTTCCCAATACGGATTTCAAGAGATTATCAAAGAAAGCAGCGTGACGCTCGACCCCAGTCGTGTAGCGGCGCAAGTTGTCAGCGGCATCGGATTTATCGGTGCAGGAACCATTATCTTTCAGAAACAAATCGTCCGCGGACTGACCACTGCCGCCGGCATTTGGGCTACGGCAGGCATCGGACTGGCAGTCGGCGCAGGAATGTACACTATCGGTATTGCCGCCATGGTGCTGACTCTCGTCGGACTGGAACTGCTTAGTTACCTTTTCAAAAGTATCGGCATGAAAAGTTCACTGGTTTCTTTCTCTACCGCCAATAAAGACACGCTGAAACTGATAGCGGACAGATTCAACTCCAAGGACTACCTGATAGTCTCCTACGATATGGAAACATTGCATCCGGGCGAATCGGAGTTTTATCAAGTGACAATGGTTATCAAGTCCAAGCGGAACAATGATGAAGGGCATCTGCTTTCCCTGATACAGGAATTTCCGGACGTAACGGTGCAGCGAATCGAGTAACTACCTCCTCTTCCCCCACTATCGGGTTATCGTTGCTTCTCCGTCAAATATTTCCAATAGCGCACAGGCATATCCTGCTTGTGCTTCCTCGGGTTCATGCGTTCTTTTATACAAATCGCCTTGAAATATGTTTTCCAAAGTTGCTGGAAGAGTTTTTCGTCTTTATCCATCAGACTTTCGTCAAGCATTCCCGTAATCAGATGGGATTCGCGGCTGTCATCATCAAAAGAAATCGTTGTCACATCCTGCAAGTCGTAATAAAAGCCATAGCGACGTTTCATATCATAGATAATCCACTTTTGGTCGGCAAAGCGGTCTTTAAAGTGATGAATGGTAAGCGGTAATGCGTTAAATTGCGGTTCGAAAGCAGCGAAGAACGTCCCGTCCGCCGCTTTCTGAAAACGGACGAACTGCATCAGGTGTACGCGTTCGCCATCCACCTTTTTCCAGATTTGTGCTAGTTTCAGTACATCCGGATCAGCAAAATTGGTTTCAATGGAACGGGGAGAATCAATCGCCTTGCGGATATAACGGAAAATAAGCATTCCCACTTCCGGCAGTTCCGACAACCAACTTTGAGTAAGGCACCCTAATGCCGAAGACGAAACTTTCTTCTGCAATCCACGCCATACACGGGCGGCTTTCTCTTCGTCGGTGACTACCGTATGCAACTCGTCATAGAATAAGGGCAAAGCATCTCCTTCCGACAAGAGTTCGTCGGGAAAGGTCTTGCGGAAATAGGCGTCAAAAACAGCAGTCAGCAGACCATCAAAGGTTTTATCGTAGATATAGATGTTCATTCTCCGAAGTCAAGTATCAACTGGCGTTCGTCCACTTTCTTTTTAGGTTTCGGCAGCAGCAGGGTGCGTACCCGTTGCGGTGAAAGCTCGTTCACGGTCTGCATTTGCAGGGGAAGTTCTTTGCAGGTGATGAAATATTGCGCTTTCTTCATCACTACTCCTATCTTTTTCAATTCGTAAAAGCCCAGTCGGGAGAAACGTCGGGAAGCGACGATCAGCTTCGCCGATTTCACGCCGATGCCCGGCACACGGAGAAGCATTTCGTAATCCGCCTTATTGATGTCGACGGGGAAATGTTCGGGATGGCGCAAGGCCCACGAGAGTTTCGGGTCT
Organism: Bacteroides congonensis; assembly: GCF_900130125.1. Taxonomy (GTDB): domain Bacteria; phylum Bacteroidota; class Bacteroidia; order Bacteroidales; family Bacteroidaceae; genus Bacteroides; species Bacteroides congonensis. The sequence goes on along the minus strand of NZ_FQXY01000011.1, from coordinate 988,406 downwards.
ATTTCGAGGTCGAGATCCGGATAGGAGTCGTCCACTATTTCGTCTACTTTGAACTGGTAGAAACGCAGCAGCCAGTCGGCTTGGTAAAGCCGGTTTTCGCGTACCAGCGGTGGTTGCTTCAAGGCGGGCAGGCGCTTGTCGTAAGTATTTACGGAGACATAGCCGGAGTAGTAGACACGCTTCATCGTGGGACGGTTGTAGAGTGCCGACGAGAGGAACAGAATATCTTTATCGGACTCGGAAGTGGCGCCGACGATGACTTGCGTACTCTGTCCGGCAGGTGCGAAGCGCGGGGCATGGCGGAATTTCTGCCGTTCTTCCTTGCTCTCCAATACGCCTTGCTGGATATATTTCATCGGGGCAAAGACGCTTTTATGGTCTTTTTCCGGTGCAAGCAGTTTCAAGTTTTCTTCTTTGGGAATTTCGACATTGACGCTGAGACGGTCGGCATACAGTCCGGCCTCGTTCACCAGTTCACGGCTGGCGCCGGGGATGCTTTTCAGATGGATATATCCGTTGAAGCGATGCACCAGTCGCAGGTCTTTGGCAACACGCACAAGGCGTTCCATCGTATAGTCGGGGTTGCGGACAACGCCGGAACTGAGAAACAGACCTTCTATATAGTTGCGACGATAGAATTCCATCGTCAGCTCCACCAGTTCGGATACGGAGAAGGTGGCACGCGGAAGGTCGTTACTACGCCGGTTGATGCAGTAGGCGCAATCGTAGATGCAGTAATTGGTAAGCATGATTTTCAGCAGTGATATGCACCGCCCGTCTTCGGCAAAACTATGGCATATCCCCCATCCTCCCACAGTATTGCCCAATGTCCCCGGTTTGTTGGAGCGCACTGTGCCGCTGGAAGAGCAGGAAACATCGTACTTCGCGGATTCCGCAAGTATCTTCAGTTTAGCCAAGACATTTTCATTCATAAATTCCCGTTCTGATTACCTGCGCAAATATACGATTAAATTTGATTCTAGTATTCATTTTCAATGATTCCATAAAGTTCTTTATTCACTAGAAACCGCAACAGAAATGAATGAAACGATATATATTCAAGAAATATTTGTGCTATATAAACAAGTTGTATGAGACCCGGGTGTCGTACAACTAATTCTTGCAGTATGTTATTTCCTGCTTTATTATTAATCATATACTCAATCACTATTGAGCATAAGCATTCAGCTCATAAACCTACCAAAATGAGTTTTCAGCCAAATAGAAAAAAGTAAGAGGGTCTGTCGCTTACGACAGACCCTCCTCTTTTTTCTAATATCTTAGTAGTCTTCTAACTATTAGTTCTTAGAAGCTTCCAAAGATGCTTTACGGAATTCTTTCATTGCTTTTTCGATTTCCAAAGAAGCCTTACGAGCACGAGTTCCTGCTGCTTTGTTACCGTTTTCAATCTGAGCGTTAGCATCTTTTGAGAAGTCAGCATAAAGAGCTGCTACTTTTTCTACCAATTCTTTCATAATCCTTTTATTTTTTTCGTTAATAATGTGCCGCAAAAATACACTGTTTCCTGAAATAAACGCATAAAAACAATATTTTTTTTGAATTATTCCCCGAAAATTATGCAAAAAAAGGGGTTTTCACCTTTTTTATCTACCTTTGCAGTCATGAAACCGCTTACAGATACCGATTATATACATGCACTGATTGCTGAAGGTGAGCATCAACAACAGGATTTTAAGTTCGAAATTTCCGACGCACGCAAAATAGCCAAGACTCTCTCTGCTTTTGCCAACACCGACGGAGGACGGTTACTTATTGGTGTAAAAGACAATGGGAAAATCGCAGGGGTACGCTCCGAAGAGGAGAAGTATATGATTGAAGCTGCCGCACAACTTTATTGTGTGCCGAAAGTGGAATACACCCTGAAAACATATATAGTGGAAGGAAGACAGGTCTTAGTGGCTACCATCGAAGAAACTCCCCACAAACCGGTATATGCCAAAGACGAAACGGGCAAACCGCTCGCCTATCTCCGCATCAAGGATGAAAATATATTGGCAACTCCTATACATCTCCGTGTATGGCAACAAAGCGACAGCCCGCGTGGAGAACTTATCCGCTACACTGAGCGCGAACAGCTTTTACTGGAACAACTGGAACGGGGAGCATTACTTTCGCTCAACCGCTATTGCCGTCAGACAGGAGTTTCACGCCGGGCTGCTGAACATCTGCTTGCCAAATTTGTTCGTTATGATATTGTGGAGCCTGTATTCGAAAATCATAAATTTTACTTCCGGATGAAAAGCGAATGACCACAAACAATATTGGATACTTAATACTTAACTATGACTTTTATCAATGAAATAAATGATATTCTTTGGACGTATATCCTAATCATCATGCTTTTAGGATGTGCCGTTTGGTTCAGCATACGGACACGCTTCGTGCAGTTCCGCATGATTCGCGAAATGATTGTGTTGCTCAGCGAATCTGCCGGAAAAGGGAAACACGCGGAGAAACATGTGTCGTCTTTCCAGGCATTTGCCATCTCTATCGCCAGTCGTGTAGGGACGGGAAATCTTGCGGGAGTGGCTACGGCTATCGCTATCGGTGGTCCGGGGGCTATCTTTTGGATGTGGGTGATTGCCTTACTGGGGGCTTCGAGTGCTTTTATTGAATCTACGCTCGGACAGTTGTATAAGATACGGGGGAAAGATTCTTTCATCGGAGGACCTGCTTATTATATGAAGAAGGGGTTGAAACAGCCGTGGATGGGGATGCTTTTCGCTGTGTTGATTAGTGTTACTTTCGGGTTTGCGTTCAATTCTGTGCAGAGTAATACGATTTGTGCTGCCGCGGAACATGCGTTCGGTTTCAATCATGCCATATTGGGTGGGGTGCTGACGATCCTGACGTTGGTTATCATTTTCGGCGGTATTCGTCGGATTGCCCGTGTCAGTAGTGTGATTGTGCCGGTGATGGCGTTGGGGTATATTGGTTTGGCGCTGGTGATTGTGGTTCTTAATATCAGGCATTTACCGGATGTTATCGCGCTTATTGTCAGTCATGCTTTCGGATGGGAACAGGCGTTGGCGGGCGGAGTCGGCATGGCGCTGATGCAGGGGATCAAGCGGGGTCTGTTCAGCAATGAGGCGGGTATGGGTTCGGCTCCGAATGCGGCGGCTACGGCTCATGTCAGCCATCCGGTAAAGCAGGGGTTGATACAGACTTTGGCTGTTTTTACGGATACGTTATTGATTTGTACATGTACGGCTTTTATTATTTTGTTCAGCGGGGCGCCGTTGGATGGTTCGGCAAACGGGGTGCAGCTTACTCAACAGGCGTTGACAAATGAAATCGGGGCGTCGGGTAGTATCTTTGTAGCTGTGGCTCTTTTCTTCTTTGCTTTCAGCAGTATTTTGGGAAATTATTATTATGGTGAGGCTAATATACGTTTTATTACTCAAAGGAAGTGGGTGCTTCATGCGTACAGGATTTTAGTCGGCGGGATGGTGCTTTTCGGCTCACTGGCTACGCTGGATATGGTATGGAGTCTGGCAGATGTCACAATGGCGTTGATGGCTATCTGTAACTTGGTGGCTATTCTTTTCCTCGGGAAGTATGCAATCCGGTTGCTCAATGATTACCGGGTGCAGAAGAAAGCGGGGATTCAGAGTCCTGTTTTCAAAAAAGAGACAATGCCGGACATCGAAAAGGACTTGGAATGTTGGTGAAACCCAACTGTTTTTTGTACCTTTGCGCGCAAAGTATCAAGTGGTTGGAATGCAGCATGACTACCACACGTTCAAATAGTAAATTGTAAATAATAAAATTGTAAATATAACAATGGGCTTATTTGGTTTATTCAAGAAGAAATCCGATGAAACGAAAGTCGGCAATGTAGAAGATTTCATATCTCTGACACGGGTTTATTTCCAGTCAGTTATCGCCACTAATCTTGGTATTACAAATATCCGCTTCTTGCCGGACGTGGCTAATTTTAAACGTTTGTTTAAAGTGCCTACGCAGAATGGCAAGTTGGGGCTGGCGGAGAAGGCAGCTTCCCGCAAGATGTTGATGCAGGATTATGGGTTGAAGGAGAGTTTCTTTAAAGAGATAGATACTTCGGTGAAACGCAATTGCCGTACACAGAATGATATTCAGTCGTATTTGTTTATGTATCAGGGATTCTCTAATGACTTGATGATGTTGATGGGGAATCTGATGCAATGGAAGTTCCGTATGCCGTCTATCTTCAAGAAGGCTCTTTACGGCATGACGCAGAAGACGGTACATGATGTTTGCACCAAGACGGTGTGGAAAGCGGACGACGTGCATAAGACGGCGACGGCCGTACGTCAGTACAAGGAGCGTTTGGGATATTCGGAACAGTGGATGACGGATTATGTGTATAATATCGTTCTGCTGGCCAAGAAAGAGCCGAAACGGAAGAACGATGACACGGAAACGAAAAAATAAGTTGCTTTAAATGTTAGAAAATCGTAAAGATTGACATGATAGAAAAAGCGGGGGTTTTGTACTTCCGCTTTTTTTGTTATCTTTATGTACTTTTTTCTTTTGTCTTGATACAAAAGAAAAAGTACCAAAAAGAAAAAATCAAGGCTGCGTCTGCCCGGCTCCTTCGGTCTCATCCCCGGCGTCAAAAAGGGCAGAAACTCGCTTCGCTCAAACAGTCTGCCCTTTTTGACGCCGGGAATAAGACCTACGCTTGACGCCGTTCAGACGAGGCCGGGGGAACCATGCGGGGTGTGGGGGCTACTCATGTTTTTAGACTTATACTTTATAATAAACAACAATAATAAAAAGGATAGATTGCTTATGAAACAAAAGAAAATGCTTACGCTTACTTTTTCACAGTTGAAACAAATTTATAATCAGGAGATACCGGAATTGGTGGAGATAGCTGAGGGGAGCGTTACTGTTGACGACTTTAAGGCTGGGTTGCTGAGATTTCTGGAGTCTTGTGGTATGAAGGATGGGGCTGCGGAGGAGGCGAGGGAGCAAATTCGACTTTTACTTCAGTATGATGGGGTGGATGTGCACGAACTGTCTACAGGACAGGATATGCCGGTACGGACGATTCGGTTGCTTTATGAGTTTCTGATGGGGACGTTGGAGAATATGGAGATGCCGACGGATTTGTTTATTGAGATTTTTCAGATGTTCAGGCGGTTAAAGGGAGATGTAGTGCCTTTGCCGTCGGCTCAGCGTATCAAGAGCCGGAATGACCGGTGGGAAACGGGGTTGGACGAAGAGGTACGCGAGGTGCGGGACGAGAATAAGGAACGGATGCTGCATTTGCTGATTCAGAAGATTGAGAACAAGAAGTCGAAGCCTTCGGTGCGTTTTCACTTTGAGGACGGGATGAGTTATGAGGAGAAGTACCGGTTGGTGAGTGAGTGGTGGAATGATTTCCGCTTTCACTTGGCGATGGCGGTGAAGAGTCCGGGGGAGTTGAACCGGTTCCTGGGGAATTCGCTTTCGTCGGAGACTATGTATTTGCTTTATCGGGCGCGGAAGAAGGGGATGCCGTTTTTTGCGACTCCTTATTATTTGTCGTTGCTGAATGTTACGGGGTATGGGTATAATGACGAGGCGATTCGGAGTTATATTCTTTATTCGCCGCGGTTGGTGGAGACGTATGGGAATATTCATGCGTGGGAGAAGGAAGACATTGTAGAGGCAGGAAAGCCGAATGCGGCGGGGTGGTTGTTGCCGGACGGGCATAATATTCACCGGCGGTATCCGGAAGTGGCGATTCTTATTCCTGATACGATGGGAAGGGCTTGTGGCGGACTTTGTGCTTCTTGTCAGCGAATGTATGATTTTCAGAGTGAACGGTTGAATTTTGAGTTTGAGTCTTTACGGCCGAAGGAATCGTGGGAACGCAAGTTGCGGCGGTTGATGACATACTTTGAAGAGGATACGCAGTTGCGGGATATTCTTATTACCGGTGGGGATGCGTTGATGAGTCAGAATAAGACGCTTCAGCATATTTTGGATGCGGTGTACCGGATGGCTGCGCGGAAGCAGAAAGCGAATCTTGAACGGCCGGAAGGTGAGAAATATGCGGAGCTGCAACGGGTACGGTTAGGGTCACGGTTGTTGGCTTATTTACCGATGCGCATCAATGACGGACTGGTGGAACTTTTGCGGGAGTTTAAGGAAAAGGCTTCGGCTGTCGGGGTGAAGCAGTTTATTATCCAGACGCATTTTCAGACGCCACTGGAGGTGACACCGGAAGCTAAAGAGGCGATCCGGAAGATTCTTTCTGCGGGATGGATTATTACGAATCAGTTGGTATATACGGTGGCGGCTTCGCGACGAGGACATACTACACGGCTTCGGCAGGTGCTCAATTCTTTGGGGGTGATGTGTTATTATACTTTTTCCGTGAAGGGATTCAATGAGAATTATGCGGTATTTGCGCCGAACAGCCGTTCAATGCAGGAGCAGCAGGAAGAAAAGATATATGGACGGATGACTTCGGAGCAAGCGGAAGAGTTGTATCGGATTCTGGAGACGAAGGTGGGAACGGAAGAGGAGACCAAAGAGGATGTTGCCAAACAGTTGAGACGCTTTATGAGAAAGCATCATTTACCTTTCCTGGCTACGGATCGTAGCGTATTGAATTTACCGGCTATCGGTAAGAGTATGACTTTCCAGTTGGTGGGGCTGACGGAAGAAGGGAAACGTATTCTGCGTTTTGAGCATGATGGTACGCGCCATCATAGTCCGATTATCAATCAGATGGGACAGATTTATATTGTGGAGAATAAGTCGTTGGCGGCTTATCTGCGCCAGTTGGCGCGAATGGGGGAAGACCCGGAAGATTATGCTTCCATATGGAGCTATACGAAAGGGGAAACCGAACCTCGCTTCAGTCTTTACGAGTATCCTGATTTCCCCTTCCATATTACTGATAAAATGAGTAATTTAAGTATTGAGGACTAATCCTTTTCTTCTTTTACACGTATTACTATATTTGCTATAATTGTAGTTAGCCCGCCGGTGGTGATTCCCGAAGAGAATATGCTTCGAATCGCTTCGGGGGCTTGTTGTAATACGTCCATAATTTTTTTATTCCAGGTTGTTATTTCCTGTATCCCACCAAAGACGTGTGCCGCCATGGTCTTCTCCACCCAGAGCTTCAACGAGGGCAAGATATTGTTCCGGATCTTCCGTTTGCAGGGTGCCGGGGAAGTTGAGACGGCGTACCATGATTTCCGTATCTATGCATCCGTTTTTGCTGTGATTGAAGCGCACGGGGAACAAGCGGGGATAGCCTGTCCGCCTTTGTTCAGCCCAGGCTTCACAGCCTTCGGGAAACATGGCAATCCATTTTTGAGTGATTATCTTTTCGAGTTTCGTTTCCTTATCGTCCTGCCGGTTCCATTTGGGTGAGACTTTGCAGCGGGCTTCGATGTTGTTTTCTTCGTCGTAGGTGTCGATAAAGTCCGAAGCGGTCAGTTCGCTTTGCAGGTAGTCTTCTACACCATAGACTCCCCATTGTTGGAAAGAGGTAATCACTCCGTTCCGATAGCAGATTTCTTCATCTTCGTCTGTCCAACCACGTAAAGCGGCTTCAGCACGCAGGAACCAGATTTCCGAAGCGGTCATCAGAGGGGCATTGGTAGATTGGGTGACAGAGAGTTTTGACAGTCCGGCATAATGATTGTGGGCAAAGCAGGTTCCCTGACGGATGCCACGATATCCTTTATTGAGTTCTGCGTCCGTACAAGGTGCGAAGTAGGCCTTAAGACGAGGGTCATTATAGCCGGTAAGGATGGATTCCATAGGGGCACTCATATAGGTTTCTTTCCAAACGAGGTTGAGTTCTCCCAACGGGTTGGTATATCCCGATTGGGTGGAGACTGACGCTCCCTCAGCTGCCATTTCAAAGAAACCGTAGTCGTTTTCCTTTATTTTCGCAATTTCAGTCTGTGCCTTGTCGGAAGCAACAGATGCAAGGCGCATGGCAAGGCGCAGACGTAGGGAATTGGCGAACTTCATCCAGGAGGAATATTTGCCATCCAGCAATATATCGAAACGGGCGAAGCCGTTGGCATCCGGATTTTCCTCTATATAGCCGGTAAGGGCGACCACGGCAGAGTCGAGTTCGTTGAAGAATTCATAATAGACATCCTTTTGGGTGTCGGGACGATAATGTTCGGCTGCGTTGGCGAAGTTTTTGTAGATGATAGGGCCGTAATAATCCGTCACCCGATGCATGGCTTCTACCTTTAGTATTTTGGTGATAGCGAACAGAGCCGGTTGCGTGTTACGGGTGGCATTCTCCGATTGATATATTTGAGGAAAGATATACGAATACATATGCGTCCACATGGCACTGTTCCAACCGTCCTGCATATTATAGTCGGAGTTGTGCGAACCACCGTTCAGTGGTTTGCCGTCATGCATATAGCCACTGAACATATCCGCATTCAAGTTCTGTATCAACTGGAAAGGCCAGTTTTTTCCTTTTCCGAAGTCGTAATTAAAGTAAATGCCTTGTTGGATAATCCCTATGCGGATTCCATAGCCGTTGTCATCAATAATCAGGTCATCGTCCGTGATGCCGGACAAGTCGGTATTATAGTCACGGAAGTTTCCGGTACATGCAACGGAAAGCAGCAGTAAACCTACCAGATATAGATGTATATATTTCTTCTTCATTCCTCTCTCCTACTTTTAAAATTCACATTTCACCGAGAAGCCCAGACTCCGGGTAGTGGGCATTCCGAATACTTCGATACCCTGGTTGTCATTTCCTGTAGAAAGTACTAAATCAGGGTCAAAAGGAGCTTTCTTATACAAGAAACAAAGATTGCGGGCTACAAACGCAAGCTGCACATCTTTCAGAACTTTCGTTTTCTGCAACCATTGCTTGGGGAGATTATAGCTTAACGACACCTCGCGCAATCGCAGGTTGGTGGCATCATACATATAGTACTCCGTCACTCCGGCACGTCCGCCCACTGTCTTGTAGAATCCTTTTACATTGTTTATCTTCTGCCCTTCGAGTATGACATATCCCCTATCCCGTGCATCTGCTGTTACCTCCGAAACTCCGTAAAGATCCATTTCCGCTTGTGTCTGCGACAGCACTTCACCGCCATAACGCCAGTCAAGCAAGAAGTAAAGGCTGAAACCTTTGTAAGAGAAGGTATGGTTCCATCCCATCATAAAGACAGGATTGGCATTTCCTACTTTTATCGTATTTCCGTCTCCTTCCACTGACGGAAGTCCTTTATTATCGCCTTCTGTTTCGTAGACAATATTTCCTTTGTCGTCACGCACAAAGGCTTTACCATAAATATCGCCGATAGAACCGCCTTTTATAAGTTTCATTGCATAGCTGGAAGAGAAACTAGTAGGCCCATACACCATCTCTTTCAGATCATCATGCAATTTCACAATTTTATTCTTGTTGGAAGAGAAGTTCAGAGAGGTTTTCCAACTAAAATCAGAGTTCAATACCAGAGTCGCGTTCAGTATCACTTCCCATCCTCGGTTCTGAATATTTCCGGCATTTACATATCGGAAAGCAAATACATCTCCTGCAAGTGCGGGAAGTTTGAAAAACTGATTATAAGTATTGGTACGATAATAAGTCAGGTTAACTCCCAAGCGATGCTGAAAAAATCGCCATTCCGTTCCAAATTCGATGGCATGAGTCATTTCCGGTTCCATTTCTCTAAAAGGAGCCGCATCATTCGCCTGCATCTCTCCGCCGGCATTGATATGTGAAGAGGGATTGGTTATATGCGGTGGAATATCGTTACCTACCTTACTGTAAGCACCACGCAGCTTTGCAAAAGAAACCCATTCGGGCATCTTCACCCATTTATCGAGCAATATGGAAATACCGGCAGAAGGGTAAGCAAAGCCCGATTTTTCATGCGTTGTATGAGAGAGGGTGGACGCCCAGTCATTGCGGGCTGTCAAGTCAAGGAATATTTTTTCCTTATAGCCAATCTGCGCCGTACCAAAGAGTGATTGCAACTGACGATGCGCATCTATTTTCTGGTCGATACTGGCAGAACTATTCATCACAATATTGGCGATATTAAACACATTGGCAAAATGCAAAGAAGCATTCTTCGAGTCGTAGCGGGTAGAGTTTGTAACTCTATCATTGATACTGCCGCCGATAGCCGCATCCAGCGTAAAATCGCCCCAGGTTTTCTTGAACATAGCCATGATGTCACCATACATCTGCGTCTCCTGATAATCCATTTCAATATACCGCCCGTTTGCTCCGCACAAAGCGGTAGCAGTGGAAGCATAGAATTGCTGACGTAACTTATCGCTCCAATAATCCATATTGCCACGAGCCTGAATCGTCAACCAGTTATTCACCTTGAAACTTGCCGAGAGTGCAAGGATAACGCGCGTACGTGTTTCCTTACTTTGTATGCGGTTCACAATCCAATAGGGATTCTGCTCGAAGTCCTCGGTAAACGTATGCCAGTTTTGTACGCCCAGTTTTCTTTCGGCATCATAGGTTTCAAAGTTATCTTTATAATAAGATAAATCCTCTCCCCGGGGAAAGCGGTAAAGTCCTACCAACGGATTCATATAGAAACCACCTGAAACAGGCTTGTTCTCCACTGTTTGCTTCATGACATTAACGTTACCGTCCAGTTTCAGACGTTTGTTGAACATGGTAGCCGTTTCACGCAAATTGATATTGTGTTTTCTCAGTTTATTCTTGTCAATAATCCCTTTTCCGGTTGTATTGGCATAAGAGAAGTAAGTTTGCAGGCTTTCATTTCCGTAGCTTACGGATACGGAAGTGATGGACGTCAGTCCCGTACGGAAGAAATCTTTCAGAGTATTATTCGTCGGCAAGTACCCCTTCTCCCCCCAACTGTCTACCGCATCACTTACTCCATAATGATTTTGCATTTCAGGCAAGCTGAACGCTTTATCAAAAGTTAATCCGGTGGAAAAATGAATATTTCTCTGTCCGGTAGAATTTCCTTTCTTGGTAGTAATAAGAATTACGCCATTGGCTGCCATACTTCCATATAGAGCAGCGGCGGGAGCACCCTTCAGGATACTGATACTTTCCACATCTTCCGGATTCAGATTCGAGATACCGTCTCCCCCATCCCTGTTTCCGGCATTGGCTGTTCCGCCGATAGCTGAATAAGATTGTTCCGAAGAAGTATTGGACATCGGTACTCCGTCTATTACATACAGCGGCTGGTTATCTCCGAAAGCCGAACGGATACCACGAAGACTGATTTTTGCCGAGCCACCCATACCGGATGAGTTCTTATTGACTTGCACCCCGGCAGCTTTTCCGGCAAGGGCGGTAATCATATTGATTTCTTTTACGCGGCTGAATTCTTCTCCTTTTATTTTCTGGGCGGAATAAGCCAGTGTAGCCTCATCCTTTTCAAGTCCCAAGGCGGTCACAATAACATGGTCAAGCTCTATGGCACTCTCCTGAAGGGTGATTTCGAGCATGGTTCTGCCTGCCACCTTGACTTCTGTTGTCTCATAGCCAATAAAGGATATTTGTAAAACAGCGCTGTCCGGCACGGACAAGAAGAAATTCCCGTCAATATCGGTCACAGTTCCGTTGGCTCCTCCTTTCTCACGTACAGTTGCACCGATAAGCGGTTCACCTTTGGTATCGACAACACGCCCCCTTACTGTCGTTTTATCAGCAGGGGTTTCTACTGTTTGTTTTAACACTTGTTGCTCTGAAGCATAACATTTTTCACTCAGGAAAAAGAACAGGCTTATTAAACAGCAACTAACAACTACTCTTACTCTCAATGATATTACGTTAGACCATGCATTCATTATGCTGCAAAAATAACTAATTATTTTAAATATAGCATTTTTCCGCATTGATTTTGAGGGAAATAAATAGAATCATTATTTTTGCAAGAAATTAAATAACGCATAAAAATGGAAATCGAAAAACATCCGTTAGAACCGTTTCTCCCCGCGAAAACAAAACTACTTATGCTGGGGAGTTTTCCGCCACAGAAGAAACGATGGTCGATGGACTTCTACTATCCGAACCTGAACAATGATATGTGGCGCATTTTCGGTGTTTTATTCTTCAATAACAAAGATTATTTCCTGAACGAGACACGAAAAGCGTTCGTCCGCGAACGGATTATAGACTTTTTGAACGAAAAAGGGATTGCGCTGTTCGATACGGCTTCTTCTATTCGCAGATTGCAGGATAATGCTTCGGACAAGTTTCTGGAAGTGGTGGAAGCCACCGACGTAGCAGCATTGCTTCGTCAGCTTCCCGAATGTAAGGCAATCGTCACCACGGGGCAAAAAGCTACGGATACGCTCCGGCAGCAGTTCGATGTGGAAGAACCGAAAGTAGGCGATTACGCGGAATTCGTTTTTGAAGGACGGGCTATGAGGTTATACCGTATGCCTTCTTCCTCGCGGGCCTACCCGCTGGCATTGGACAAGAAAGCGGCTGCTTACCGGATTATGTATCAGGATTTGCAGCTACTATCATAAGTATAAAGTGACAAGTATTAAATGATAAATTAGAAAAAAAGAGTATGACACCTTTATTTTTGCAGTACCCGGCATGCAGTACCTGCCAGAAAGCCAGGAAGTGGTTAACAGAAAATAACATTGAGTATACAAATCGGTTAATTGTAGAAGAAAATCCTACGGTGGAAGAGCTAAAAGCATGGATTCCCCGCAGCGGTCTGCCTATAAAGAAATTCTTCAACACTAGCGGATTAGTTTATAAAGAACTGAAACTGAGCGAGAAGCTACCAGGCATGAGTGAAGAAGAACAAATAGCACTATTAGCTACGAACGGTAAATTGGTGAAACGCCCATTGGTAGTGACGGACAGCTTTGTCCTGGTCGGTTTTAAGCCCGATGAGTGGGAGAAATTAAAATAATTCAAAAGTTATTTACCCGTTTTTTTGGTAGTTCAAAAGTTTATACTACCTTTGCAGCCGCAAATACGGGAGTAGCTCAGTTGGTAGAGCACCGGTCTCCAAAACCGGGTGTCGGGAGTTCGAGCCTCTCCTCCCGTGCAAGGTCAAACAGCTGTAAGTTAATAACTTACGGCTGTTTATCGTTTACAGGTCGGACAAATGTCGGACACTATTTTTTCAGAGTATCAACCATCCTACGTTTTAAAAATCGAAAAAACGTAGAAAAAAATGTCTCTAACTAAAAGAAAAGGTGCTTCAATAGATAATATCATCGGGTACACATTACCCAAACTTCACACAGGAAAGAACTGGTATATCGACTTCAATTCTTATGATCCGTTGGAACAAAAGATGAAACGGAAAAAGTATATGCTTGACGGAATTGATAAGGTTACTGAACGGAAAAAAAGAGCAACAGAAATTATCACTAATCTAACTTACCAGCTCCGTTCCGGTTGGAATCCTTGGGCGGACACATCCAATTCTCGCCAATACACTTTATTCGTAGATATTACAGAATTATATTATAAATATATCACTAAGTTATATAAATCACACTCTTATAAAGAGACTACGTACTTGGACTACAAAAAGCGAATTAAAATTCTATCCGAGTACAACGAAAAAAGAGTAAAGCCAATCCTCTACATATATCAATTTGATAAAGTCTTTGCCAGTGATTTCTTAGACTATATACTCATTGACCGTGATTCATCAGCGCGTACACGAAACAATTATCGTACCTGGTTATCTTCATTCTGCACCTGGTTAACAGAAAAGAACTATATGGATAAAAATCCGATGGAAGATATAAAATCAATAACGGAAGGAGCAAAGAAGAGAAATCCAATATCGCCTAAAGACCTGGTTAAATTAAGGTCATATCTTCAGACAACAAATCCCTACTTCCTTCTGCTATGCCAATTTGAGTATTATACTCTGATTCGTCCTGAGGAACTATCAAACATAAAGCTACAAGACATTTACCTGAAAGAACAAAAAGTTTTCGTACCCTCAAGCGTTTCAAAGAACCGGAAGGATGGTATGGTAGGTCTGAATGATACATTGATTAAGTTTATGATTGAACTTAATACCTTCTCCCACGAAAGTGATTGCTATCTATTCGGGCCTGGTTTCATGCCTTCACTCGAAAAATCCAGTCCAAGAGCATACAGAACTTACTTTAACAAAGTACGGGCTGCATTAAAATTCCCCGATTCGTACCAATTCTATTCGCTGAAAGATACAGGCATCAGGGACCTTGCTAATTCTGAAGGAATAGTCATAGCTCGTGACCAAGCACGCCATGCAGACGTTTCTACCACTAACAAATATTTGCAAGGGGAAAATCTGCCCGTACATGAAGAAACCAAACACTTCGACGGGCTATTTTAAGTAGCCTCGTAGAAGTATCCGGTTTTTTGAGGGTCAATCCCCTTATTATCCACTTTATATTCTATCTGCTTGCAGATATACGGTTTGTTCCGGATAATAAAAAGGCTCATTGGACTATACATCTTATTTGTTACAAACTTAACGTGCAGTTCGGCTTCTGTATTTACTTTCATGGTACTGCCATATATAAGGTCATACATTGTCATAACCCCGTCTACCTTGTTCAATTCAAAGGAAAATCCTCTATTTTTATCCCCAGCCATCAAATCATCCGTCAGAACAAATCCCCACGGATATTTGAAATTCCCAGGGGGCCATGTCACCCATGACAGGCGTTGTCTTTCTCCGTCATTCATTGCCAATTCTATAATATCACGGTCAGATTTTGTTTGAGAATTACCTTCAATCAAATCCTGCACATCGGAAGGCTTCCCGTTATAATCATCTGCCGCCGCTTTCATCCTCACAATATTACAATGACACTGCAACATTGTACCAGACGTTCCAGTATCTTCTAAAAAAGATTCTCCAACTTCCATTTGAACCGGAATAATCTTCAACTCAATAGTATCTTTTTCTTCATTTCTTGTCAGATTCCTAAATTGATTTATTTTTCTCAGATACCGACTGTCCCCTTCTCTGTAATCTATGTATTGACTTCCACCGGATTCATAGATATATTTCTTTTTATTGGCATCATCCAAACTATCATAATAGCCCTTTAAGTCCGAGTAGGAATTAAACTTTTTCACTTCAATAACTTCCGTGATACTCTCATCCACACGCAAATATTTATCTACCGATTCAAAAGCATACGTTATATTTGCATCCGATATATCCTCTGCTCTCTCTTCATCTACATCTACTTCAAACTCATCGTAAACATCATCCAAATAGACTTTTTCCTGGTCAAAATACATTGCTCTTCTTATGATTCGTATTTCTTTATTAGAATCATCAGCTTCTATTATTACACCAAAAAAATGCTCTATTTCCTCAATGAATTGCGCAATAGTCCAATGCGGTAATACCTGATTAAAAGTCAAAGTACGTTTAGCGTTCGCAATAAAAGCATTTTTCAGTACTGTGTTTTCTATCTGGTTTTCAACAACTGTATATCCCAAAACACTAAATATTTTCTTAATTATAAAGCACCAATAGGGTTGTACTGCTAGAGTCGCTACATATCCTCCATAATCACCCGGATGAAATATCGAATCATAATTATAAACAGTACGAGGGAATGTCACTGTCCCACCAATTCTGACACATACATCATTATGAACTACATCATTCTGCGTGTCATGTACTGGGAAGAATACAAAGTCTGTCTCACCATAAAGTCCGTACATTATTTTATATTTGTTAGATGAATAAAATAAATATGTAACATAGTCATCTTCATTGTACAGGTTACCATTTTCATCTGTAACACCTCCCAAATCCATTTCATCTATGTACAAGTTCTGAAACTTAGATAGAAAATTAAACTCTGCATTTCCGGACAGAATCTGTATCTTCATCTTCTCTTCTGTCACCTGTGTCACGGTTGCTGTACCATCAATGATTTTATGCCCATCGGCTATTAGTCGGGCGTTCATATTGACGGTAGACTGTGTTACATCAAGCCTATTAATATGACCTATCTTTTTCAGGTTCTCGTTGCATCCCTTTAGTGGGACCTCAATATCAAACGTGTATTTGCCACTCTTCGTAAAATAAGTATTTTCGTCTACTAACTTAATTGATGTAGCCTCATTTATATGCACTTTGTTATTGTTTATATAGAGTTCATTCATATTACCTAGACTTATTAGCTTTTAGTTTTTTATAATGACTGTACTGTCTCTCGAATCCCCGTTCTCCATCAATGGTCACATAGGATTCAATTCCTTCATCTAAGCGGGCGGCTAGTCCTTCTATGACTTCAGATGCTCTATTCATTGAATTTGAAATTAATCCCAAGACCAATTCTGTCCTTTCATCCCCGGTAACAGATGTATTCGATGAAGAAACAGAATAAGCCTTGCCTTTGCCTAAAGCCGTTGAAACATCTTCTGCGGTTAGTGAACCAACAGTATTATTTTTCTGTGCGGAATCAATCAACTGAAGTACAGGACTTAGTGCCGGATTGTTAACCGCCTTGTGATTAGCTATAAACTCATTGGCATGTACAATTCCCACTTCTTTTTTTGAATCACTATTTTGGGGAGTAAAACCGCCGGAGTAATACCCTAGTTCCTGAGCCTGGTGTTGTTTCTTAATTGCGGCAATATTCATCATACCCGCAGCGATGGCGGAAGCAGCCGCAATTGGTGCAAGAATATAACCAATAAGAGGAACTTTAACCGCTGAAGAATAAGCGTTGATTGCTGACATTGCCATGCTTGCAAAAGCTTGAGCAATCTCAATCTTCATTGCTCTATTATTATATTTAGTTTTGACCTTGGCAATTTCCTTTTCCTTTTCCTCTTCCAGCTTCTTTGTCTTTTTGGTATTGTTTCCGGCAGCCTTAATTTCATCATCATACTTCTTCTCTATCTTGGCTACTTCCAAATCTTGACAGGCATTTGAATAATTAGAATAGGCTGTAACAATTGTACTAATGGATGAATAAACAGCTTCTACTTTTTCTTTTAATTTTTCAAGATATTCCGCATTTGCTTCCGCCTTCTGTTGTAGAGCCTCTTTATGAGTTATCACCCCTTGTTTTTCTGCATCATTAATCAAAGCATGTTCCTCTTTCAACCTTTTGAAATCACCGCCCAAACCTTCCTTTGTAGGGTCTTCACCCGGTGTTGGATTATTTGTTTGATCTATTTTCTCTTTCAGATACTTCCTTTTGATAGCCCTAATTAACTTTTGGTATTCTTCTTCCTTGAGTAGACCATTTTTATGAAGATAATCAATTCCATCCAATTCTTCTTGCATTAATTGGTTTATGTCCTTTTTGGAATACTCACCGCGTATGGATGATAGAAGCCTCTGAAATTCTTCCTGTTTTCGGAGCTTCTCCCTATTTTCACGATCTATTATCTGTTTTTCATAATCCTGCCATTCTTTTGAATCTTTTGCATACAGAGACTGCTTTTTCTGTAATGCTTCAATATCTACCTGAAACAGTCCTTCTTCTAGTGCGTATTTCGTTATTTTACGATTATGATAGTCAGAAACAAGGGCTATCTCTTCTTCTTTGGCACGAGCTTCTATTTCATCAATGGTGAATCTAGTCTCCTGGTCAAGCCCCTTCTTTAATAAATCCTGCTTCTTTGATAACAACTGATTATATTCATTACTGTCTTCGGCATAAAGTGCCATCTTATTATCAAGCTCCTTTATATCATTTTCATTTATAGCCTTGCAGTACTCCCGGTACGCCATATCTCCTTTGGCATACTTCGCTTTTATAATTGCTTCTTCCTTAGCGGCAGCCGCTTCCACGTTTTTGAGATTCTCTTTCAATATCTTCTGTTTTTCCTTATCAGTAAGATCATCACTTGGGGGGGTACCATCATCATTCCCGTCATTACTATTTTCGACTGGAGAACTAGATAGGTTTTTAATAAACGGAGCCAACTCATCTTTTAATTTGGCGACCTTGTTTATTGTCTTATCAGCCGCTTTTATAAATGGAGAAATCTCTTTTGAGAAATCTTCCCATCCTTGTGAACCTCCAAATAGGTCATAAGCTGCACCTGAGCCAAACTCCCGATTAATTTGCTCATATATTTTCTGTTTCACATTCCCGACTCCATAGTCCGGATTATCAGTTATTACCTGATTCGTTACGTCATTAATCAATTCCGACAACCTAGCTTTTTGGTCCTTTGTTGCATTAATGGCAATATCAACAGATTTTTTAAGAGCTTTCGATTGTTCGTCCAGACTCTCTTTTACTATTTCACTTTGTTTACTCGCTAATAACTCACGGGCATAATGATCATTCATGGCTGCCGTTGCCTCTTTATATGCCTTTTTTATATCGTCAACAGTACTTTTCTCATCAAGCAAATTTGTAAGATACTTACCGAATCCGGAGTTAAATTCATTAATTAGCCTAGTCCTTTCCGCCGTTTTCTCATTTGTTTTTAAAAGCTGATTATAAATCTTATTCAATTCGTTCCTTTCTTCACTAATGGCAGAGAAAAATTCTTCTGTTAGTGTTTTAGCTTTTTTTGTCCTGGTAGCAAGTAAATAAATGCCTCCGGCTACGGCTGTTATTACAGTTAAAAGAAGTCCTAACGGATGGAATTTTGTCACTAAGAAGAAAGCCTGCATTGCCAATCGTGCCTGTTTCACCCTACCGGTCAAAACAGATGTAGCCGCTATATATAACCAGGTGGAAGCTGTAACCGCTTTATCCCAAAATTGCTTTAACTTCTGTACCAGGATATATTGTCCGGTTTCTGTTTTGACCTTATTAAGCCAAAACCAATGGAGTTTCTTTGCCACAATATAAGCAGTCAAAACAGTACCCGCATAAACGATAGTACGCCCATATTGCTGTGTCCAGTCAATCAACGCCGGAGCAGCCTTAATTAGCTTGGTCGTCCATCCTGTTAATGCGGATAATGACGGGTTCAATTTTTCCATTAACTGAATTCCAGCTTCCTTTATCTGATTTTTGTATTGAGCCATTTTTGCCTCGTTGGTATCAGAATTGATGGCAGCTTGTATCATTGCAACATTCGTTCCTGTAACCGCTTTTGTATATTCTTTTACTTTTGCGGTATTATCAATTAAGATTTTGGCTACATTGTACCCCTCTTCCCCAAATATATCTTTGATTGCCTTGGCACTCATACGCTTTTTCTGCAAGTTCTCCAATGCCTTATCAAGTCCTACGATAGCCGGATTGGTTTCTTTTGCCCCAGTTTGAAGAACCAAAAAGAATTTCTTGAGTCCAGTTCCGGCCACTTCATCTTTTATACCTTTTTCACCTAACATCTCAATGGTTCCGACCAGCTCTTCAAATTGAACCTTTGCTCCGGATGCCGAAACACCTGCTTTAACAATGGCAGCCGCCTGACTAACAACACCCGCGGAACCTTTTTGAGAACCTGCCGCCAACACATTCGTGAACCGACCTGCCTGGTCAGCTCCTGCACTATATTGATTCAAAGATACGGTAATAGCTTCCACTGCGTCTTTCAAATCCATTTTTGCAGCAGAAGCAAGGCGCATCGCCTCAATCGTTACGGCGTTCAAAGCTTCTTTATTGGTTAGTAAGTCCGGTTTTGCCGAACCAACTAACATATAGGCTTCCAGAATCTCCTTACTGGATTGAGTTACTCGTAACTTAGATTTATCCATAGCTGTAGACAGGATTTCAGCCTGCCTTTTCAGCCATTGAATAGAATTATCATCGAGACCGGTTAACGCTTTCAAATTCGCGGCTGAAGATTCTTTTTCGTCACGATTCTTACGTAATACAGAGAGAGCCATCGAAACACCTGTAATCGCGGCAGCCGTAGAAGCGAGCAAGCCACCCCACTTTGAAAATCCGTTATTAAACCGTGTGAGCCATCCTTGTGTCTCCTTTATTTCACCGTTGACTTTCCTTATTTCAGCATTTACCAATTTCAGTTGTTCCTGGTACTTCCTCCATTCGGCCGATCCGCGTTTAACATGACCGGAAGAAAGTTTAGCATTAATGTCTTTTATCAGGTTACGCAATTCTTTTGGAGTGGCCAACCCAATATTATTCATGGCGACATCAATGTTTTTAGCATTGGTACGCATGACTTTGAGTTGCGCATTTGTTTCACGCAACTCTTTTTCTAGCTGTTTTATTTTTTTTGTATCTCCTGATTTGTATGCTTCAGCCAATCGTCCTTTGAGATTGTTTGCATAACTCTCAAGGGACTGCAACTCTTTTTTAGCATCTTCACCGTTTACCTGAACTTCTACGGTTGCCCTCTGTCTGATTTCCATTATATTTTGAATTTTCTACGAACGAACAAAATCAATGATATTCCGGCAATGATTAGTATGATGGTAGTAAACCGGATACAGAACCGTTGCCATTTAGTTAATTTCCTTTCGACTTCTACTGTTATAGTTTCCACTCTTTTTTTGTTAGTAGACAGAGACGTCTCTTTCGATGGAAGATACACAGTATCCGGCGGCACTTTAAAATTAGTCCTCAGATTTCCCAGGCTATCCAACAGAAATTGAAGCTGCACATTTTTTGAGTTGGCCACATCAAGCCACTTCAATACGACTTTGCCATTCTTATCACATTCAAGTAAAGCGCGGATTGCCGCACTGTCTGCCGGAATTTCCACCGGAACCAATTTTTCAATCTCAATATAAACACTATCGCGTTCATTCAAGACTGATGAACTTAGCCTTGATGTCCGGCATGATGACATCAAGACTAATATAACTGTGACTAATAAGGCTCTCATACATTCAGAATTAGTTTCCCGTATCGAATACCGTCCAATCTCCGCAACCATCCCTTCAGAAACTTGGCTTGCCCCGGCTTGGATGCGCAAGCACGAAAATGTTGTTCTCTACGATTCCATATTTTACGGAATAGTTCTTCCGGATTAGCTGCATTAATAGCAGCAATTGTTTTCGGTCCTACTATCCCGTCCGCATTGATACCCAAAATTTCCTGGGTGTATTTGATTCCCCAGGCTCCACTAGCCCAAACCCAATCTACCAGGATATTGGCGATATCCTGGCTTTGAATGTTATCAGCCTTACAGCGATCCCAATAGTGTGGTTTCAAGACACATTTCTCCATATCTGCCGGAGATAATAGTCTCAGGTCGTCGACGTCGATGTCTCCGTCCCCGTCCTTGTCGTATCCTACCTTCTTCCAGGTTGCGATAGTAACACCTTTGTTTGTCGCTCCACCTTTATCGTCCGGATCATTGACGAATCCCCCTTCCCATGATAGGATGAAGGGTACTAAAACTTTAATGTCTGCCATACTCTAAAAAATTAAACGAATGATTAAACCTATGATAATTCCGACTGCATCGGCTAGCAAGTCTTTGCAATCGAAAAATGTATGTTTGAAATACTTGTCAGAAAATTCTTTGCCAACAGAGAAGAACACGGCAATAAACAGACAGATAAACCAAGGGCACAGCCCCATTTGCATAATGAGAATGTTTACTCCAGCATGAAGAATCTTATCTTCGTATCTTTGAAGGAATTGTTTAATCTTCATCGTTTCCCCCTTTCCCTGAAGCAAAATCTTTCAAACGCTCTACAACTGATTTAGGAAGAAATCCCGGTAGGATAGCTTCAATATTCTCGGCAATAGACAATCCTTCACGTACCATGAGGATAGTACAGCCAAATGAGCCAAACCACTGTAATGTAGTTACCGGTTGGTTATGCACGGTAAAACAGGAAAGAACATGAGCCAGGACCATAACAGCGGAATACACAATCAGTTTTTTACCAACCATGCCATAACCTTTGCTAGATATATCCCTAGTGAACCAATGTTTGAGAACGCCGAGTGCTGTGTCGACCGCCATCAGGACGGCAAGCCACTTTACAAATTCCCAATCATCAAAGACGTATGTCCGGAAAAAATCGACATTCAGGATGCCATTGAGAGGAAGTGCAATAATGCACACTAATTTAAGATTCTTCATACCTTTGTTTTTTATTCAAAGGTATGAAGCTATATAGAGAGGTAAAAAGACAGATTAATCCGTAAACATATAGATGGAAAGGTCAATCTTTTCAATCTCATCAGAAATTGTATCTCCATACATTGTTAGACAAACCCGATAGCGGTCAATACTTCTTTGAATCTGTTGTATTGTCGGTTTCTCCGGATATTCCGAACTGGCAAAAGTTACCAGTTCTTCACCATTCTCACTTGTACCAACCACCCGGAAATGATGGCGAACAATCCAGGTTCCGTTCGATTGCTGCTCTATCGGCTTAGCAATCCCACGCGGTAAGATATTTTTTTGATCCATGTTTTTTTATATATTTAATTAGTTGTTTTCTATGGTTATATTTATTCTTCAATACAAACTTTTCAAAATGTCCTTCGATATAAACATACTCCCACCATTCAGGAAGTAACATCGCTGCAATTTTACGGCGGATATTGTACGTTGCAAAGTGTTTCATCAGACCATAATAAGAGTTCATTGTACTCACAAACTTCTCAACATACGCTTCTGCAAATCCATTTTCAGCTATTTTATTAAATTTCCTGACAGCATTATATGTGTTACCAACCACCCTGTTAGATACATAAATTCTACCCGGCAAAATGAACGCCCCAACAAACAGGACTCCTTTTTTATAATGCTGAAGATACAGTTTGCGTGGATGCAACTGTAAAAGGAGTTGTTCTTTCAGGAAGCCATCAAGAAGATGGACTTTGGACAATATTTCTTCCGGAGATTTCACCACGATACAAAAGTCATCAACAAAGCGTACATAATGCCTGAATCCTAATATCACCATTACATAATAATCGAAAACAGACGCCAAGAAGTTAGCTATGAGTTGCGACGGCAAGTTCCCGATAGCCACTCCCCTGTCAGGGTCATTATGAAACAGGCTTTTATTACTGGGAAGTTTGTCCCACATGGAGACGGGAGAACGTCTGATACACTTATTTTGTGGACAATGAAAGATAGTAACGGCTAAAAGATAAAGCAAACATTCAATATCATCGCCTTTATAATTGTCCCTTACGAATATGTTCACCATTTCCCATACCAACGATTTTGAGATAGACATGAAGAAACTGAACAGGTCATCTTTGAAAATAGATGCATCAGCAGTATAATTCTCACTGACCTCGACTATCATGTTATTCAGATAGTGCACGGCAGACAGACATCCCTCACCTTTCCGGCAGTTCTTGGAGACGTTTCCTTGTTCCCGGAAGCGTTCCTCTAAGATTGGCTCGATA
The DNA here is from genome assembly GCF_900130125.1 of Bacteroides congonensis. Taxonomy (GTDB): domain Bacteria; phylum Bacteroidota; class Bacteroidia; order Bacteroidales; family Bacteroidaceae; genus Bacteroides; species Bacteroides congonensis. The sequence continues at coordinate 965,180 of NZ_FQXY01000011.1, read as the reverse complement.
CGAAGAGCAATCCAGTGATGGACAACGCGATCAATGAAAGCGGCGGCAAAAACCTCCCGATATACCGGGTAAGTCCGTATGAATACTTTTGAAAAGTCCGGTACATATTCACCGTAAATAATAGAATACCATAGCCGCACCAATGCAGACTGATAATCATTATAGAACTCGACACAATCTGTACTCGTTCTCTTTTGCCTTACACAATCTTCGGATGCTTCGAAAATACTGCTAAGAAGTATGTCATAGATTATATTACCTGTTGCGGCGAGGGGACGAACCCGGTTCGCGTTCTGGCGGTTGTTCGTGTTGACGTTGCCTGTGTTGAAGTTAACGTTCCAACTGGAAGAAGCCGTTGCATCCACTATCTTAGTCTTTCCCGACTCATCACCGGGGGGATGCCCAATAAATAATTCTAATTGCTCACCCATAATCTCCGTAAAGATTACAGCTCCGGCTTTGCGACTTGCTGCGTTCCATTAGCTTTTTGCCGTTGGAGATCTGCAACCGTTTTTTTGTACCAACCAGTACTTTGCTTACCGATACTGTCTGCCAGCAGACAGATTTCAGCAGTTTGAGTCAGGCTAGTCAAATGTCGTTCTTCACACACCCTTAGCAGTAATTTCAATGCATCGAACTCACACAAAAACTTCATCAGATAGTCCGCACGGTGCTCAAGGTTCATATCTGTGTTCGCATAGCGAATATATTCGCAACAATGAACGGCAAGCATCATCAACTCCGTACCAAATTCATAACGAAAAGCCTTCGGAAATTGCTGCCGGGCATCAATGATATGATTCAAAAGCTTATACATCGAATTTGATATAGGAAGGTCTTGCGTAAGTGCCATGTTAATTTTTTAATATTTTAATGTATCTATTAGAGGGCACAAAGTTAACAACTGCAAACCAATTAACACAATTTTATGACTAAAAAGTGAAAACGAAAAGCCCCTACCGGGGCTTTTGCTGCGCTAACTATCTAAGGGATAAAGAATTAAAGGGATAAAGTGTTTATTGCGGCGAGGGGACGAACCCGGGTCGCGCTCTGGCGGTAGGTCGTGAGGACGCTGCCGCTGAGGAAGCCCACGTAACAACTGCTGGAAGCATCCCATTCAGTACTAGACCAATACCAATCGTTTGTAAATATATTTTGACTACCAAACATAGTGGTTGCAAGTTCGTTTATCTCCAGTTTATATTTAGCCATGAGCATTAATTCGCCCAGTGCGGGCAGATTCCACACGGTCGTATCCTCAATTCCGTCGGTTTCAAGAGTACAAGCTTTATATGCCCGTGCAGCTTCGGCAGCAGGGGCGCCGATAGTCCCCTGAGTATCCTTGACGCCAGCGAGCGCTTCTACGATTATATCAGTATTCTCCTTGCCGTCAAACGTGTCATGGAGTCCCTGGTTACCGTTGCCATAGTTTTTCAGTCCGCGCAAGTCTGTCCCATAGCCGCCCCATTTGAACGTTTTATTTCCGCCATCGTCGATACAGTCGCTTTTGGCGATGATAAACTGACGGCACTCGGCACGAAGCCGGATACCGATACGAATATACTTGGAGCGGTTATTCGCGCTCATGGAGTTCCATTCAGAAGCGGTGAAAAAAACTTGCTCACCGTCCTCAATGCGAAGGGTAGCAAGGGACAGGTCTAGCAGGCCGCCAGCCCAGCGCATATATCTAGCGACGTCGCTTGCAGAGGTGTTTTCATCTACATTTGTAAAGCCTAATGACTTTAAAGCTTCGATTTGGTCTTGTTTATTGATGCGCAGAAGCATAGCGCTAGCGTTATTTTTATCCATTTCATTATATAATATTAAGTTAAGACTATTCTGAGGTGACAGCTCTGACGTGAAATAGACTAGTATTCCTAGCATATATGTACACACGCCCGGTATTTATCTCAACTCCCCAAGCGTTACTTGTGTCATAGATAGTACTGGACCAGTAGTATTTATCAGCCAACAGGCATGAGTCACTGCTCCAAAACGTACGCATCATTTCGTCGATACGGTCACGGTAGCGATAAAAGAGGATTAGTTGAGCCAAAGAAGGAAGATACCAGTTGGAGTCGTCCTCGATACCGTCACCATCAAGAGTGAACGCCTTATACGCTTTGGCGGCTTCGGCAGCAGGAGCGCTGATGACACCGCCATTATTTTGATCCTTCAAGGCGGTGATGATAAGGTTGGTATCCTCTTCACCGGTTCGACAACTATACGCAGCGCCTAAAGATTTATTAGAAAGACCGTCGATGGCTTTTCCTTGTCCACCCCAAGGGAAAAGGCTGGTAAGCGTATCGCTATAACATTCCTGGGCGGCTATGACAAATGAAAGACCACGGGCGCGGATACGTAAGCCACGTTTGATATAAAGTTGTTTATTGGCGGGGGTGAGCGAGTTCCATTCGGCGGCTGTAAAGTACGCCTTGGAGTTGTCAGAGATGCGGTTACAAGCCAAGCAGAGGTCCAACAGGCCGCCAGCCCATTTGATGCGTTGCCCAAACTCGGAAGCGCGGGAGTTCTCGGTGATGTCCGAGAATCCCACAGCATTCAGTGCTGATACTTGCGCCTGCTTGTTCAAGCGCAGCAGGGTGGCGCTTTGTTCTTTTGTACTCATAATTAATTACTGTTTACTAGGTCGTTAATATCCATGTTATCTTTGGCGAAGCGTTCAAGGTATTCTTCGTAAGATTCGCCGTTATAATAATCCATTATTTCACCCACATTATCCAATGTGACTTCAGGATAATAAGGTTCTCCACCGTAGGATTCGGCATTGAAATTGTCAATTTCATTAATGAAGGCAGAAAGTGACATGATGATTTTCAAGCCGTCAAAATAAGCCTTCAAGGATTCCAGTTCATCGTTTTCTATTACAATATCCAAGCGGTATTCACCCAACAGGCAGCAACGGGCGGTATTCGCCCCATTTTCATCGACACCGCCATATTTTTGGAATCCGGAAAGGAATAAATAGTCTCCTTCCATATCAATACCGGTTACACGAAGGTATCTAACGGCTGTACACTTTTTAACCAGGATATTCCAAGAGATTAACGCACAATCCTCTATTATCAGACGCGTAAGGTTAGAGACACCTTCAAGAGTTATTCCACTATTGGAAAGCTTGTTCAAGTTGCGTAATTCGAGTGCCTGGAGAGAGGAAGGAAGCACCAGGCGGGAAAGAGGAGCACCCGAAGCGAAAGCCACACCCGCAATTGAAGTTTTATTGGCTATGAATGTCTCCAGGCGTCCATTCTCCGACAAGTCCAAATTCGTGAAATTAGGTGATTTCAGACCGGACATAGCCAGGTAGCGCAGGTTCTTGCAACTATTGACCAAGATTGCGTTCAAGGTTGTCTGTGTTTTGGAACAACTGACATCCAACCACTGAAGTCCACGGCAAGTATTAAGGTTCAATGTCTGCAAAATAGCATGGGAAACATCCGTCAAATCCAGTTTCTTTATCTTGCTAGCGCCGTAGACATACTGAGGGTCATTCACTATCAAATCCTGTTTGAACGTAAGCTCAACGACTGAATCTTCATCCTCGGCCAATACAGCCGATTGTGTCGGAGTACCAGACGTATAGCCATAACCGAAATAATATCTCTCCAAAGCCGTGATGCGGAGCTTCCGGTTATCGGTGGAGAATTTATAGCCGAAGTAACACGCGAAAGAATCCTGGCGATATGTTCCGGCGACATACTGCGCATCGAGCAGGGCAAAACGATTCTTTATCATAAAGGTTCTGTGAGCGTAACGGCTTCCCTGCATGGCATACAGATAATCATAGAACTTCGTTCCCTCAAGCGTTTCAACTCCTTCAATAAGGGGTTTGATATACTTGAACTCCCCGTCTTTATTATAGATTCGCTCGCACCAGTTGCCCATCATCTTGACATTGAACATATCCAGGACTTCTTCAGTGCTCATGTTACTACGGATTACTCCGGCAACCTCTATCAGTTTTTCTTTCAATCCGGTACGAACCAAATCCCAAAGGAGACTGTCATGTCCGGCAAAAGCATACGAGCCGATAGAGTCATCGAACGTTTCATGGGTGATGGTGTAGCCGTATTTCAATACGGAATCATTCCGGACACCTAACAAGGTATCCATATCATACGGCAAAATATACCAATGAATACCGTCCCAGGTACAGAACATCATGTTCTTCGCCCGGCTGTCGACGCCCATAAAGTAATCTGTAATCAAATACCATGCACACAAGAATTTCACATCGAAGTAATCGGCAACCTCTGCCGCGAATTTTGCAGGATTACCCTTGCAGGATTGCACCCATTCCCACAAACGTTTTACAGCCGCCTTATCTTCCTCGTCTGCATTATCCCATGTCTTGTCCGGTTTGAAACGAAATTCCAGACCGTCAGCGAAGTTTTCGGCAGTTATGTTGGAAGTGCCGAAAAGACACAACGGATGGGAGTTGTTCAGGAACTCAAGGCAAATACACTTGTTACGGTTTTCTCCCAAAGTGGCAGCGTCGTTGAAACCCTCGATACCCTCGAACCCATAGACTATATGAGAGTCCGATTTCTCATTGTTAAAGTTATATTTCCCGTAGTAGGCATCATTGCAGAACAAGTCGAACGGTTCGCCATCCACACCGATACGGACGTCATACGGTCCGGTATATGCAGCCTGAGGCGGTGTAAGGAACCCACATTTGCGCCATACGTCGCAAACCAGGCGCACAGCTCCGGTGTTATGGGTGGATGAACTGTCGGAAAAGTCAGCCTTGAAACAGAATATGCTGACAGGACGCGCACCCGGTTTGAAGGAATACGTCAAATCAGGAACGTCAACACCGTTGACTTCAAGGGTAGTGCCGTATTTCTCGGAACGCTCAAAGTAAAGCCTATAATTCTTACGGGGATAGGTAGTGGACGATGTACCCTGTATCCGAAGCCCTGCATTACGAAGAATGAAGTCATATTCCTTTCCGTACTTGGAGTAGAAATAAACATCGACGGGGACTTCAAATTTCTTGTTGTTCGTAGCGTTAACCAGGTCAACGTCACCCACGATACGCATCACGCTCTTACCTTGGGCGCGTAGTTTTTCAATGTCAACATCCGTACCTTCATCATTCATCACATCGTTCTTCTGAAACAATGTGACCATTTCTTCAGCAGTCGGGCGGTCTACGAAATAGTTGGTCAGCTCTTCATCATCGGTCAGACCACGTTTGTAAACGCGCAGGTTCTTCAAGTCCACGTCAGCAGCTTCCGAATGGACAGTTATCGTAGCGGCTTCTTCCTGACGGAAACTTTCGGTAGCAGCATACTGTTTGCCACCGCATCTTATCCCGTTGACATACAATTCAAGAAGGCGGTTCTTTGATTTGGGATTAATGACGAAAGCTATTTTCAAATCCAAATCCGAAGCAAACAGGGTGCTCACTTCGGAGCCGCCGGAAGCAAGCATTTTCGCTTCCTGGGTTGTAACCTGGAAGCCGATGCCGCCCGCCATGCAGGAGAGGATGACACCATTACGGTCTGTCACGTTTGAACACTTCAGTTCAAATTCATAAGTAGCCCCGTTGGTTGTCGCATCGGTGGAGAACGGTTTATAATTGATGTCAATGGATGCGCCATTAGTCAACTTCAACGTATCCCCAGTCCATCCGTTCGATTTCCAGTCAAAGCCCGTGAAACTCGTTTCGACATCCTCATAACTCCACGATGCCGGGTTCCCTTCAGTATTACTACGCCCCGAAGCTATTAATTTCAAGCTCAGGTCAGCCGTTATTTCTTCGATATCAATGGATGATTTGGTGACGTCGATACAGAAAGGGTATTCCGTTTCACCACACACGAATTTCATGTCAACCTGTTCCTGCTCCGTGAAACGGTTTGAGTACACTTGTACAGTACGGGGGACACTGACAGTCTGGCTTAACTTGCCATTCCGGTATACAGTCAGGTCAACAGGCGTCCGCTCCTCGTCGTAAGCAATGAAATCGAATTGCAGTTTCTCATACTGTCCCACCCCGACATGCGGAGTCAGGTGTTCCGTTTCATCAAAGATACGTCCGTCAGGGAAGCGGAACCTGGCTCCCACATGCGGTTTACCCGAACCAGCCTTAAATATATCAAAGTAGATGCTTTCCGACTGGATTGTCAGTTCACTGGACGCCTGAAGTTCAGCAATCATCTGCACCGTATGCCGACCGGGAAGAAGCCCGGTCATTGATATACTGAAGCTGCCATTGGTCTGACCGGATTTAGTTATAGTTTTACTCTCCTTCTCAACTCCGTCCAGGTACATGGTAACAACCTTGTTTCCTGTTCCGGACACGGTAAAAGGAACAGATGCGGTAGAACCGGATTCATAACCGGATATGGGGGAAGCTATGTTATAACTGGAAGTAAGGGACAAGGTAATAACCTTTACGGAAGTAAAGGATTGCTTGGTTTGTTTCTTCCCTTCAAGGTCAGTAACGACAGCACGCACATAAATTTCAGTAGTACCCAACATCAAGTACTTAGACAAGTCGAGGGAATATGTACCGGATGAGACGTCATTGATTGTCTGGGAATAGACTGTTTGGGAACCACGGTTCATTGTGATCGTGATGTCAGCCTTTTGCCCGGTAGACATACCTTTGTCATCTCCGGAAGCGTATTGATGGTCGTATGAATAAGAAAGAACAGCAGAACCGCCTTCTTTTATGATGGGATTGTCAACGGATGAGGTCAGGGCGATTTTAGTGGTAGTGCCCGTTTCCTCTCCACCACCGCCTTTTCCGGCCGGTATGGTAAATTCCGTCACATTCTCCCCTGATTTGTTTTTTAACGCGACAGTGACGGTGTTGTCCTCGTTCTCCGTCACATCACTGGTAAACAGAGAACTGCCCTCAATTTCCTTGAATTTGGCTGCAACCGGGGCGTTCTGAATGGCGTTCGTAGATTCTTCATCCAGGGTAGCGTCAGTTTCCTGTTGTTCTATTTCGAGGTTCACCTTGCCCGTTCCATCCGGCACAAGGGTTTCACCATTGACGGACACTTCCTTTATTGCGTCACCGCCGCCATGCCGTTCCCAACTTGCAGGGGTGAGGAAAGTAGAAATGTCGGTTCCGGAGAAGCGGTAGTCTTCCCAGGTCCCGGCTGAAATCTCAAAAGTGATGATAAGGCCCGGTTTCTTGCCGTCAGGAATTTCCGCGGTTTCCAAAGCTGCAACAGCCGTTGCCAAAGTATAGAAACCATCTTCAAGAGGGTGTTGTTTAGTCACGTCATAGAAGCCGCTACCGGAACCACCGCCACCGCTATTCTTTAATTTGTCCAGTGTTGCCTTATCTTCAGCCGACATGATACCGGCTTTCTCCTGAGTGACCATCGGTAAGATAAGCCGTCCGGTTTCTTCCTTGCCCGTATCTTTGTCCTTAACCTGGTATTCTATCAGGAAATCGGAAGCCGACACATTTGTAGACAAAGAGCCTGGAAGGATGAGAGGCGAAGGAATATTATCCATAACCTTTTCCAGTGCACCACCCCTGTTACCAGGAAAGGCTTCAGTTTCCAAATCACCCAGTCCCAGAGGGGCAGGTAAGTTTTCCGATGGAACTTTACCGTCTTTATCCAGTGGAGCAATACCACTATTCTTCCCTACCTTTTGATTGATTTCATTTATACTGTTGCGCAAATTAGTATCAGCGTCCCCCCGGTCTTTTTGCTCCGTGGTAACTGCTCCCAAAGCATCGCTAACAGATTTCTGCATGCTTGCAAGCAATTCCGGTGACATTACACCCGCTTTCTGAAGAGTGGCGACCGGGATAGACAATTCTTTGTTTACCCGGTTGCCATTCCCATCCAAAGCAGAGAAGGCCAGCTTTACCGATTTAGCATCAGCCGTAAATTGGAGCGAATCACCGTCTATTGATTCAGACGGGACTATCAACCCCATCTTTTCAATTATGTCAATAAACAACGTACCGACACGCTCCGCTGTGTTTTTAGATTCATCCGTTTCGTCACGAATGACAGCAGCTTGTTTTAATAGTTCCTCCATAATCTTTTTTTAAATTATTAGCGAAGGAACTACTATGTAATTATAGATAAAAAGACACTACCGCTTCCGGCTTCCCCATAGCCTGGAGCGCATGGAAGTGCTACGATGGTGATTTGCTTCCTCTATCTTTTCTACGAGCATGCCACAAAACTCTTCACCGTACATATACGCCATCTGCTCCTTAAGCACCATGACCGACGCAAAGTATGCCCGTGAAAACCATTCACGCGGCTTCCTGGGTTCTCCCATTGTTATCTTTCCGGATTTCTGTTTGTGCGCATACTCTTTTTTACGCATCAAGGGGTCGAGAAACTCCAAGTTACCACCGTTACCCTTTGAATAACCACGCCCCGTTCCACAGTCCTGATAGATTCCATATTCCAGGAACTTATGTTGAATCGTAGTCAAATCCGTTGTGGAAGAGAGAGTGTTACCGGTAATCTCATTATGCAACTGCGTGGTATCCACGACATGAAGCCGCATAATCTTTTCCCGCCAAATGGTAATCATCATCTTCTCCCATTCTTCCTGGTATCTCTTCCTGTCCTCTGCCGTTGCACTTGCCCGGTTACTATTCGTCCCACTCTGTCGCATCGTACATCAGGTTTATAGGTTCTGAAACATCTACCATGAAATAAACTCCTGTACATCCGTTGATGAAGTATTCTCCAAATTCACGGCTGTACACGTTATCCGTATTCATATATATTAGCTTACTCCCCATATTTTCACGGTCCTTCAACATACGACTATGCATCTGACGTGACAATTCCCTGCAAATATCCATCGAAGCCTGACGACTAGCCATATCTCCGTATTTGTATCTTTTCATAATGAACACAGTGAATGTCCTTTTCTTAAAAAATCCGCCAGAAGAACGGCGCTCAGTTACGCCGTCGTTCGTATCATCCACCGAAATAAACGCTGATTCCTTTTTTAATTTTGCCAGAACTTCATCCAACGTGTTCATACCGGAGCAAGCGCAGGGATAAAAACCGTTAGCTTTTGCCAATCTATTCTTACTTGCTATGTTCTTGAAATAGCCGATTGCATCAAATAAATTATTTGTTTCCATACTTTTTCTTAAATTCGACTGTCTCACGGGCTTTCTCGTTCAATTCAGTAAGCGCACGCCAGCAATCCATGTTCAATACTTCTTGTTCCTTTGTTATATCACCTGAAGTCAAAGCCCTAATTTGTGCGTTCATCACATCCGCCATATTGCCGGCATCTCCATTCTCATCCCCTGATTTCCTAAAGAAATAAGGAAAAGCCATCGCAAAACGGTTTTTGAGAGCCGCATACCAAATAAAGACTGATAATAATTCAGCATCAGAAAAAGAGATACTTCGTGAATGATTTCCACCTTTATCCAAGTATAAGAGCCTGGCAATCTTCACTAGCAAGTCCTGCCGATTAGTCTGCAAATACCCCTGATAAAGATTCTCTATACTAAGATAATCTTTAAAAAGAACGCCACGCAAAAGGACATCGACAGCCTGTAACTTTCCTATCTTCTTCAAACATACCGGATGGGTTCCCGGAGTGCCTATGAAATCCAGCACTTTAATAAAGGATTGTATCTGCCAATTTTCAAGAAAGAAATATATCTTCTTATCCAACCGGACAGAGCATACCCACCCATCATCTTTTTTCCGAAGTACACGAATCCCCAAGAAGCGGATGAATATGTATGTCTTTGCCTTAGCTTCGTCAAATTTAGACATCACGTAACAAATATACCTAAGTTGCCATTGCTCCAATTTCTCCCAGCTGTCCGGCAGTGAGAAATTAAGCACATTATCCGAAAAAGTAGCAGGAATCTTCTTTCTCATTCTTATAGTATTCAAAGTGTTTAACCTTGTACGCCTCACTATTCTTATAAACCGGGAACTTCTCTATATTATTCTCCAAGAGGTTCACCGCCGTATCCAGCTCACGTTTGAAAGCCGCTTCCTGTTTATTGATAAAAAAGCCGACCGCATTTCTTAGCGTCCACACCAATAATACTTCGTAATCTTCCAAAACATTTTCCCGAAGTCGTGACAGCAGATAACTGAAGAATTGCGCGGATATTGTCCGCATTACCAATTCTTCCGCCTCACTAATTACCGAACGAAGAGAGAGTAAATCAGAGCGATGCGCATCCGGTTTTCCCGCATAATCCCGTAACTGGTCAGCTGTAAAATACAGCGAATTAATCAACAGGGTAGCATAGGCTGATTTGCACCATTCTTTGTGACCTATCAGGGAATTAATAATATCATCCAGGGCATCATCAGCCGACTGCCTTATCTGCTTCCGTAACGTATCCACTCTTTCACGTGATGCAGGAGACTGATTCTGATTGCTCACTACCCCAAACCCGTTTTCTGTTAAAATGAGGTCCAGTAAAGGTATTGCTTCGGCAAAAGCATCCATACAGATAAAACGCTCCACTTCTACCGTCATATTTTCCGGTAATTTCTGCATATCCAAAACAGTCCCAAACACTTTGCTTTGTAACTTCCCCGTTGAAATATCAATGCGATCCTGCAAAGAGTCAAAAATATCAGCTTCTGAATTTGTAGCTGTCAGAACAAATTTCTCAAACTTTTCCTGGTCTATTTTAATCATTTGTATCCTTATTAGATTTGTTATTATTAGCACTCTTTTCTTTTGCATCCGTATTTTTGTCCAATGTAGTAAGAAGAATCATGGGGACATCCGGATAGACCTTATCTTCCCATCCATTATAATGAATTACAACGTTATGAGGAGTGTACATCAGGTCGTGAAATGCAATCTCCAGTGATTGCTTCAGAGTAAATAATTCCCGTTTATCAGAACCGGAGTTATTGGATTGTGATTTGCCAGGCGTCGCCCCTACGAGATTCGGATGTATGTTATCCCCATAACAAGTGATATTACTTGCTTCTTCAATATCTTCAGACCAATCCCCACCCTCTTTTCCGGTATCTATGACATTTATACGCACCATACGGTTTTCCTTTCCGTTAGGGTCCATGTAATACCCGGTAATCCAAACCTTACCGGAATTTTCTATTCCGGAGACGAACTTTTTGATATTCTCTTTTTCTTTTTTAATCCGTTCCTGCTGAAGAAGCGGGTCAGTGATTTGTTCTTCATCCAATAAGTTAGCCCAAAAATCCCTGTGAATTTCTACCTGGTACTTTATAGGAGCGTGATTCTTGAGTTTTGCTTTCTTCCCTTTCCCTATCAGGCGTTTTATATCGAACCAATCCCCGCGGAAAATGGCAGTATAGTAAGGGGTAGGATAATATTGGCATCCTGGAGTCGGGAAACGTACCAGGATTGCAAATTTCCGTTCATTCGTACGTACTCTTGTCAAGCCATCAAGTCCGGGAGCACGTCCCATCAACACTTCCAAATCACCCAACGGGTCTTTCTCATCCAATAAACGCAAACACTCCACCTCTTCTTCTCTTATAGACGACTTCCGGAAGTTAGCGTATAAAACGTGACTAATCCTTCCATCCTTACCAACAGGTTCAAAACGAGAATAGCAAGCCTCTTTGTGGCGTAGTTTTACAATCTTATTGCCATCGTTGGAAAGGATTACAACTGATATGCAATAAAAATAGTACTTAACATCCGTAGCTTGCTCAAGCATGAAGGAAGGGATACTGTTATGTATTATAAAATTCTTAATCTCCTTATCCTGGGTAGGCTTTCCGGTTCTAATATCCATATACTTCTGCCCAGCTCCGTAACAAGTCAACACATTAAAGAACTTGTTTTGGCTCATTACTTCATCCAGACCTATCAACCGGATCATCTCGAAAGGAAGGCGATTATCCGAACCAAAAGGGATATACTTATACTTCTTGTTGCCTGGAATTTCTATCGCTTTGATTTCGTCGCCATCTTCGTCGAAAATATCCGCACTGTCCGTAACTGTCTCCATTGAAGCCATTATCCCGGAATCTCCAATTGAAAATATCTCGCTAGGCATATACTCCAGCTCTCTTGTTTCATTTTTCATAAATACACCTCCATTCCATTGATTTTAAACATTGTTATATCCCTAAACTCACGTAACAGTTTTGACATAGGCAAGAGAATCTTGTGTGTCCCCCCCCGCCAATGGGAACCGACACAGCGTACTCCCTTGTATTCTATGATGTCTCCCGTACTTAGTTTCCATACTGTTATATTACACGGCTGCCCGGACTCAAGGAGCCGTATAGCGTCTTTTCTATGAATTACTTCAATCATCTTATCTAAATGTTTTATCAAAGGTTTTATCAAATGTCTTAGCAGTTCGCAAAGGAGATAATTCATTCTGATTGCGGTTGGCAACACGGTAGGTAATCGACGCCCTGAAGAGAGTATCCAGGTTGTTATTCCGCTTAGTTTCTGAATCTGTGATTGTAATTTCCTTGCCTATTTCTCCCTTTTCAATCAAATACGTTGAAGTTGACCGGGCTAGCTCGTCAACCAGGCATAACATAGATTCTGGAATTACTCCTGTATCTGCCTTAAATTTCCGTTCTTCTTCAATGTAATAATTCCGGTATATGCCGTTAATGAAGGCAGCATTTCTTTTGAGAGAAGGTTCCAGTTCATTGGTTCCAGTAAAATAAAACGTTTCCAGGCAACCAAACGAGTTGGTAAAAGCAATAGCCGGATTAACATCCAGGCAGTCATTATCAACAATATACTTTTGTTTCCGGTCACCCACGCTAGCCGTGTACCCGGCTAGCGTGTATCCTTTTCTTTTAAACTTATCAGGGGAAATATCAACAGTAACCTTTTGGCGGGCGGTCGTGCTCAACTCAATATTCCACGTTAAGACCTCTGATGATTTCTTCAAATCACTATCTATCCAATCAATATTTATCTGCATAGTAATCAGATTTCGTTCGTTTTCTGTGATAAAATCTTTTTCAGTTGTTACAAAATGCAGATATTCTTTCCGTTCCGGAGCAGTAACCTTGTCGCCCATCAGCGTCGACAGAAAGAATTTACTGATAAAATCTTCGGCAAGCATATCCACATCCGCCTTACAATACAAAGCAGTAAACAAGATTTTTAAATAATCCATCTGTTCATTAGACGTTGGCTTCAAAATAAGTATTGTTACCTGAAAATCACCTAGCAGATTCTCTTGCAAATAAGGATTTATCAAAGAAGATAAATCACGAATCATTATTTCATTATTCGCATCCGGTACATACGTTTCAGCTAAAATTGTATCTACACCTTTAACTATTTCAACTTTAGCAGAATAATTTTGCCGCATTCCAACCATCTCAAAAGCTAAAGAGTCCAAAGCGGAAGAAAAGGCAAACTCCGGGAATTTGTCTTTGATTTCAAGTTTAGGCTTTACATATTCCGCCCTAAAAGAACGTGTCTTTGTTATTATATCCGCAGTAACAGTTATAGTAAACTCATGTATTCCCTGCCTTACATAGCTTTCAACGATAGCTCCAACATCTTCAATCTTTGCATCTCCAACAAAGACTTTTCTATATACTTCTTCTTCATTGCCTGCTTTATTCAGGCAGGTAATTACTGCTGTTGATTCACTTATGTCCGTCGACAAAGTTACATAATAGGCAAAATCAACCATCATGTACGTGTAAAAGTTGTCCGGTACATCCTGAGTTATTTCTATTTTACGCCATGCAATAGCCATATTTTTTTTTATTTCAAAAGTACCACCCACACCTGAAGCATAAAAAGACAAAGGCGCAGTATCTCACGACACCACGCCTTCCCAATGTTGAAAAAAAAATGTAGAATAATTATCTTGTCTGTCTCGCCATCACCCATTTAGGGCAGTTATCTTCGTCAACAATAATGTGATATCCCGTATCACGCATGACTGAAGTAATCTGATTGATGCTTATTTCGCACATATCGGATAAATCATCCTGGATGTTCTGCGAGGTTTTAAGAATTGCGTTTTCGCTATTTCTTTCTGCCGGAAGAAAAGCCATCAGGTATTCAATCAATACCATTTCTTCCGGGCTTACCTGTTCTTTATTGCCTGTCTTCATGGCCAGTCTCCTTTCTATCGTTTAATGCAATCGTTATCTGTCTTTGTAGCTCTTCCAGTTCCTCACGTGAGGCACAGAAAGAGCCTTGTCCCACTTTTAGTACAGTAAAGTCCTCAAATTCACGTTTGTCACCTGTATAACAGACAACCTTTTCAACACGAAATACCGGGGTTCTCATTGCAGTACTCCTTTCGTACTCTCACTATATTGGTAGATAGAACGTACTCTCACAATATCCAAAGAAAAAACCGTGTCCGGACACCCACATTTATCTACTGAAGCACTAACACGAAAGCTAGTACCATCCAAGCTTCCGGCACTGAAACGGATTGGTTTCAGCTTCGGATGCTGCGCATTGATTTCTTCTGTTTTTAAACGGAGTTCTTCCACAAGCGCGTCCCGTGATATTTCATCAGGAATGAGCACTCTTTCAAATTTCACGACGTAATCAATGAATTTCTTCCATGCCCGGTTTTTCGGAGCATAGGTACTTAAATGCTGTACAAAGAATCTCATTTCTGACCTCCTTTCTCATTTAAAGTGAAATTCAATACGCCATGATTCTCAATGTAGATTACTAAACCTTTTTGCCCTTTACGGACTGGAAGCGATTCAGCACCTTCAGCAATATCCAACAGGAAGTCAGATACTATTTTTTGCAGTTTCTCAACAGATACATTGCGTCTGTCAGCGCGTTTGTTTTTGTTACTCATACTAATGGATGTTTTAGCGTTATAGGCGTTTTTCTTAAAAAAAGAACGGCTGCCATTTCCCGTTCGCTAAAACATCCATTAGTATTCTATGCCGGAGCATTGAAAATAATGTGGGAGAAAGACAGCCGTATATCAATATACTGGTAGGGCATAAAAAAAGCCCATCAACTTTGTGAGCATTAACCGCACTCCGCGACATAGAAAACACTCTATGGATGTTTTAGCACTGCAAATATGAGGATTATATTTGAAAGTGCAAAAAGAAAAGTAGATTTTATTCTTTAAAACTAATTTTTGCTGTGATATATGGTATCTGATGGCGTGATTTCTTAATCACAGTACAATTGTCTATAAGATTAATCAGAGCACCCACAGACACACAATGTTCACTATCAACATATCCTATACATTCTCCGGATGCTGGAATTAACACTTTTACAGCCGAGGCATCCACTTCATTATCCGGTTCTTCCTCTAAAAGCAATTGATCACCGACCTCTAATAATACAGCTTCCAATTGTGCTTGTGCTGAACGATATGTTAATCCCTTGACTTCAAAAATCATATCAGGAATTTGTCTTTGACTGACTCCAGACTTTTTGTTAGACGAATTTATTACAGTTGTTTTTTTAGTTTTCTTTTGCTTTTCAACTTCGTCAGCCCATTTTCTAAACTGTTTTTCGCACTGCTCTACAACACTTTCTACCGTGCAGCCAATAATTTTTTCTTTTATACCTAACTCTGAATTCCAAACAAAGACTGTAAATCTCTGCCTATACTCATCAATTTCCGATGGATCAATATATAAAACAGGTCCCTCCGATTCATGGTATAGTTTTACATACTCACCCCGAACGGGACCTTCAACTACATTGGAAGAATGAAATTTTTCAATAGTTACATCAACCATTGTATTCTCTACTCTTTTTAAAGTTTGTTGCCTATCTAAAGAATGACTGTGCTTCAAAGTTTGATTCATTATCTGAATATCCATATAATCACGATCTACATTATTCTTAGATTTGCAATTATCTTCAATACTATTGTTTGTTTTTATTAGAATAACAACCAGTATTAATAATATAATTATTACGATCCACCACATAATACATAAAATTTATGATAAATAATATCACAAAGATATAGAAATCTTAATACATAGTATTCTATTAGGTACAAAAAAAAGGCTTCCAACCCGTGGAAGCCCTTTTACTTGTCAAAGTGATAGCCTCATGTCAATGAAGCCAAAGAAGGAATATCGGGATTCCTCCAAATGTGTTACTTTACTTGATGTTTAATATGGTTTCCGATAATTTATTTTTTATATCATTCAAGGCAAACTTTAAAATCTCCAACTCACTTTCCGTAAAAGCACAAGGTTTACCATTGACTATATTTCCATTAATACGTTGCGCCAACCAACTACGATCTTTTTGAAAATAGTGTTGAGCAATATAAGATAATGATAGAACATCGCATAAGTCTCCCATTCCGGTACGAACATCAACATCCGTTCGTTTCCTACGTTCCCGCGCCTCTCGCATTGCCTCACGTAATATACGTCCGGCTTCTCTCCGTTCCTCAAGCGGGATTTCTGCATTCAGCTCCTGCCATATCTTATCAAATTCCTCGCTTCCTTCTTTCGTCCGTAACAGGTGAAATTTAGAAACCAAGCCTCTGATTTTATCTTCTATCTGTTTATCCATATCCTTCTTTTATAATTAAACAAAGAAATGTCGATAAGGTTGATGAAAGGGAACCTCAAATGAGGTTCCCAAACTTTCATTCTTCTCTAAGTTCATCAGCAATCATAACGATTACACTGAATAACTCATCGTAGAATTCCGATTCTGAAAAAATAGTTCCATCATCTAGAATTTGTTTTTCATATCGGATGAGGAATCTTAAATGATCAAGCATTTCCTCACGGTCATTTAGACCTTCAACCTTATCAAACATCTCTGTGTCGTAACACACTGCAAATATAATAACGTTTTGTTTATTGCGCAATAAACAAAACGTTATTTTTCATCATTCACACTAGGTATTAACTTTAATTAAGAATCGCAATTCTATTGCGTCAAACAACCGCCGATTTGAGGCGTCCCCTCCGTGGTTGAAGGAACGGAATAAAAATCAATCTACCTATTTTTGGGTCCCATCCCGTTTTGCGAGTGTGCGAGCAAAACGGGATGGGATGCCCCGCATCCCTCCCTCCCCCCCCTATAAAAGCCCTTCATCCGAAAAGCTATAAAACGCTTTATTCGCTATAATTACATGGTCTATTAAATTGAGATTCAAAATATTTCCAGCTTTCCTTATTTCTTCCGTTAAATTCTTATCCTGTGTACTGGGACGGTTATTTCCACTCGGATGATTATGTACTACAGCAAAACGAGTAGCACCCGACTCAATCAATACCCGTATCAACAAACGAATATCCACGGGGGCAAAATCAAGACCGCCAACAGACAAACGCACTTTCTTTATCACTCTCGATGCGTTATTTATCGCTATCACCCAAAATTCTTCGTTCTGAATTTGCCCTATCAATGGTTGCATAAGGTCAAAAATATCTTTGCTCATACTTATTGTTCTACGCTCTGCTTGCGTAGATTGCTGCCTCTTATACATTTCGACCGCTGCAATAGCAACTTTCTTTCGTCCAGGTGTCAAAGATGCAAACAAATCATCCAAATTCATAGTATCAATGTCTTTCTCAAAATTACTCACTAACTGGCGGCTATTGGATAATTCATACATCAATTCACTATCACTCATATACCTGCAATCATTGTCAAATAAAGTTTCCATAATCATTTTATTTTAAAATTGTTTTACCTAAAAAATATCCTCCTAAAACTATTGCACCAAGATTTTCCAAAGCACACGCAAAACGTGCGTAGCTTGTACCCTGTGTGAGAATGTCATCAAAAATAAGTATCCTCTTTCCTTTAAAAAATTGCTTATCAAAAATGATAATTTCCGCATCCTGCACCGTCTTACTGCCTTTAGATTCATGTATCGCCAATCTTCCCCCCTCTATCGTAATAGCCGGATACGCATTTTTACATCCTGTAAGGCGTGCAACCTCTTCCGTGAAAGATTTGTAGCGAAGTGAATTTTTATCCGAGGAACTGGCAGGAATACACGCCAATGTCACATCTTCACAGTGCGAACCAAATTGCTCTCTCATCTTTTTTGCAATGAGTTCCGCCACCGATTCACTACGCTTGCCGTCTTTAAAATCCCATATCATCTTTCTAATTGCCCATTCCCGTTTGTTTGCTTCGTATTTAGTGGGTAAATAATCGAAGAATGAAAACATAAACTTTGCCCATTGGCTTTTCCATGATTTTGGGACATTGCTTTCTACTGTCATAGCTGTTTAATTTTGATTGTTTTTATTATCTTATTTATCATATTTTCTATATACAAATATAACTATTTTTCATCGAAAAATAAAACATAAATACCTGATTACCAATACAATATAAGTACATACAGAATAAAAACAAACAGAAATAACTCTTGCATCACCCAACAGGAAGAAAAAAAACTTTCGTAGAAAAAAAGTACCTTTGAGAAATAACGTCCAACAGAAGCAAGCGCAGAAAGCAAAAACCTTTCATACCATAAACAGACGTTAATAATAATAAACGTAAATTACTATAAAACAAGCAATTACCGATAAAAATGCCCTAAAATTGCAGCACAAAATTTCATTTTTCCAGCCCTCAAAAAGTTAAGAACCTGACACACAACACACTAACACAGCGCAGCCCGCACCTTAGTGCGGAACTGGCGAAGCCTACCCCCCACCGCCCTATGCAAAAAATCTCATTACCACCCTCTTTTTCAGCGGAATATGTAATAAATCCTTACACACCGGGCGGTACGCGGCAATCGTGCGAAAAAAAGAAAACCGCCATCCGCTTTTCACGAATGACGGCAATAGAAAAGGTAATTACCTTATTGAATCGGCTTAGGGATAGCAGAGGAAATTAGAAATCGGTCGGGTCGCTCCCCGTCCTATTTCTGATTGCAACGAATAGCCCGACCCATAGGGGAAGCCCCAAAGAAACTACATGGAAGAAGTAACAAACATATTAATATGAGTCTTAGGAAACTTCTCACAACCTATACATAACGTATCGAAAGCGTCCGAACCATCCGTTCTACCTTCAAGCTTATCATCTTCAGTCTCCGCCAACTTCTCACCACGCTTATCCTTACCACCATTATACACGCCTGCCGTCTGGATAGAGATAAGCAGGTCCTCATTGTTCTGTTCATTGAACATAGGCATCAAATTAGCCCGCCCTGCAAACATACGATTAATAAGAAGATGTTTCTCTATGTGAGACATAGGCTTACCTATGTACACTTCCTGAACTTCCCACCCCCGCTTCTTGAACTCATGAGCAATTACCCATCGGAAATCCTGATTATTGACCGCATAGTTACTCCCCAGGGCTGTACTATCATAATAGAATATAACCTTCTTGCGCTTATGCAACCGATAGTATTTGCAGAAGTCGTCTACCAGTTCCGGGAGCTTACGTTCATACTTCACAAAGAAAGACTTCAGAACCTTCAGTTTACCGCCCTGAGGCTGTCCGGCTACCAACCAGTTAATATTAGCATTATAATCAAACGCTATGCAGATGGGCATACCTGGTTCGACATCAGCATCAGCCAGCGAGGTCGGCTCCTTCAGTTTGTCGAACTTATATTCAAGACTATCCAGGTAAGAGAAGTTAGAAGCTGCATACTTATGATGCTGCCTCATGGACGAATAGAAACCATCACGTGTGATACCTATCCGCTTGCAAAGAATAGATGTCTGAAAGGTTAATGGCGGAAGGTCACGTTTCATGTCATTTATCCATTTCTCACCAAGAACCTGCATATTCCAAATACTGGAATACTCTTTATACAGGACAGCAACCGAACGCATCCGGCACAGGTCACGACTCAATGTACGGAGATAAGAACGCAGGTAATCCGGCACGGTCTTACCTTCCACCTGGAGTCCCTTTATCTTCTCCTTAGTTTTCCATATCTCATAAATAGCCGCCTGGATAACTTCGATTAGTTCCGGGTCACACTTCTTTTCATAATCCAGGAACCAAGAACCTTTCTTTGTTACGGGCATATCCGAAGAAATTAACATTCCATGATGAAAGAAATGTTGCCCGAAATATTGTTTATTGCCACGATTAGCCGGAAGCGTCTCATCTTTCAACTGCTCGAAGTCTATGAACTTCGCTTCATCAATATCAAGAGCGTCATAAGAATGGGAATTTGACGTACCACTTCTATCCTGGGAGATGATGTATCCTATCGAGCCGTTATACAAAGATATGATATTCTCCCAGTTATCCGGTTCAAACAAAGGCTCTCCCCATCCCCATGACTTAGGCGGCTTCTTACCAACACACCAATGAAGATCACGTTTAAAACCCCAATTCTCCCAATGAATAAGCATGGAAGGAAGCGTATTGGTAAGAACACGCTTGCAGTTGGCTCCCACAATACCCGTGATAGAACCGGGCATGCGCTGCATATTACGAAGATTCCAGGCTGCATGAATCAATCCTTTCCCGATACCACGCCCACCTACTATCACGTTATCTTTAGCGGCTGTGTACATTACTTCCTGCTGCGGGTCATTAAAGTACTGTTTCATTATTATTCAATTTAGGATTGAAAATGTCGTCCTCGTTAAACTCCACCTCTTCAAATTCAACGTCTTCTATGTCGTCAGACCAATACTGTTGTATTTTGGACTTGATTCGTTCCCTGACATTAGGAATAGGCTTGATTCCAAGAACCGTCGGGTCATCGGTAGGCTCGAAAGGCTGTACTATAATCTTATCATAGCCCTTATCAAGAATATCTTCTTTGTCAAGCTGAGTGTATTTACCATAATAGTTCGCAGCTGCGCCCATCGCACGCGCATCCTTGATGCGTTTTGCCATTTCGTATGTCTCATCAATCATCTGGCAGAACTTATAGCGATGGTAGTCCTTGGTTGTTTTAGCCAAATCACCCAACAAACGTTTAATCAGGCGCACATCTTCGTAAGCAGTGGACTTGCTGACCTTATAACGCAGTTCCAGTTCCCCCACTATTTCCAAATCCTTCTTACGAGGGAACTGAAGCCAATAATTATACATATCCCGTAACCGAATCAACCGTTGTTGAATCAGTTCGGGTATTCCTTCTTTCGTCATTTCTTCGATGTCGGAAAAAAGGTACTTCTCACATACGTCAATAGTAGCAGGTACAGGCATTATAAATCTTCATCTGAATCCATATTCAATAAATAGCTGTTTGTCAGCTGCACCGCCAACGGGCTTCCGACATTAGCCAGTTCAATCTCTTGTTTCCGTAATTTCAGCGCGGTAGAAGCCTTGGAATGATAATACGCACGTGATATCGGGGTCTTCTTATCCCGGATATCCAGGCGCAGCTCATCAACATCGACATTAAGCAATACCGCCATATCCGAAACAGGAGTCAAACATTCCGCCAACTCCCTTATTTTTTCAATCTGTTCCGTTGAATAATCCATCAAGCAAAATAGCATTAGTGTTTACAATCTTAGAAAATTGTTCCTGAAGGTCAAGATACACACGCGGATCAGTCGTTATCATCCCGGATTCCGTCCTGTTCCCCCGTGTTTGGTTTTGAGAAGTACAAATAGACACCATCCATTTGGAGTTCCGGATAAGAATTACTTTTGAGTGATTCTCCGCCAGGTAGACATTATCAAACACATTCGATATGAATGTATATAAGTTCACCGTCTTGCGGGACGCCTTCAAGTCTGTCAACATCGTAGCCTTTGTTATCATCCCCTTTTTCCGGAGACGAAAAATTTGTCTTAAAAACTCTTCCGAGGTTGAAAAAGTGGATATATAGATTTCAGCAGGTCCCGTTTCAGAAAGAATCTTTTCGATGACATCAAATAACTGTATGCGATTATCCAGGTACGCCTGGAGCGGCGTACCGGATAAAGGCTTTATTATCTGATTGACAAGCTTCATTTCACAACCAAACCTAAAGCTACCAACTCAGCAACCTGCTCCGCATCCACCGTGTTTCCCGTTGAAATCAGATAATCATAACGTTCCTGAACTTTAGCCAGCAACGCAACATATTTGCTTTCATCAGCCCCTCTCAAATCAGCCAGTTTCTTTTTATTGTCAGAAAGATATTTGCGAGCCGCATTCACTTTCTTTGAAACGGTTGCCGGGTCCTCTGCCGGTTCCACTTTCTTTTCTTCCTTTTTCGCTTCAGGAACACCAGGCTTATATTCATCATAAGCCTGCATATTGGCACGGTACTTTTTATCCGCCCCATCCAATTGCTTCAAGTATTCGTAACGGTCACAAGCGGCGGCTTTCTCCATGCCTTTCAGTTGCTCAAACAATTCCTTTATCTTGAACCAAATCCCAGCACACTCATCCCAGAGAGCCTTGATTTCATCCGGCAAAGCCTCATGGTCTGACCGCTTACCAATAGCAACAGTTCCCGATTGCGGTACATCATCATCGGAAGAGATGACCGGAGCACCCTTTGCCAAAGTTTCCTGTACATGAGGAAGCACTTCCTTATTCAGAGCGACAACATCGGAAACTGTCTGCCTATCGAGCCTTATACGAAGATGTTTCTTCAGTTCATACTCCACCTTGTCTGCAAACTTTTCCGGTTTCCGGAGCACATTTTGAAAAAAGATACGATTCCGGTTGAGAGACAGCAACATCGTTGCTCCATCAATTACATTGCGGTCTTCAGGAGCCTGTCCCAAATAATCCTGCATTTTTTTTGTTAATTCATTATCCATAACTTCAAATTAAAAAGGTGATGGCACAGACCAGCCACGCCACCACCATAAACACACCAATTAAACTGAAAGAAAAATATTATTCCACAGGGGCATCTTCCCATGCCGAACCATCAGCACCGGAAATATCTCCATCTTCTGTTTCGATTTTACCCGGATAGAAAGGCGCGGGGCATACATCCGTAGCTTCGACTTCCAATGTTGTTCCCGCTTCTCCATTGTACCCTTCCCCTAAAGCCTGTGACGCCTTAGTGTCCACATCAAATTCATCCGAACCGAGTACACGGAATTTTTTGTTACGCTGCTGAACCAGGTACACGAGGTTATCAATATTAGCCTGGCGTGCGAATCCTGTCGCTTCTTCATCCGTTCCGGCATGTTTCAACGTTGATTTATTCAGTGATGTCCGGGAAGGCTTTTCGCCTTGAGATTCAGACGTGACATTTGACTTTGCATCCAGTGCATCCAATGACCGCCACTTTTTATCAGCAGCCAAAACAAAATTACCCTGATAAGTAGCCAGTTCGCCCATGGCTTTAGCTTCCTTAATAGAAGGAAGCTTAGGCCACTCTACAATTTCGGATTTGGGTATGAAATATACCCGTTGTCTGATACCAGGAAGAGTGGTTCTTCCGTCACACCACTCTAAAGATTCATATAGACTTGAATTTTCGCATTTATTAGCCATATTTTCCTCCTTTCTTAGATAGCCGCTACACCATCAATTCCTGCAACAAGCAAACGTTCTTTTGAAATTGTTTCAAACTCAACGCCAAAAAACATCGTAGCGATAAACTGAAGCGTGAAAGCTTTAAAACGGGCTATTTCAATATTTTCCTCTTCTCCCATTTGATTAACGCCAACCAACAGGTTACGCTTAGTTGTCAAATGAATAAACGGGCTGTTACGCTTGTTTGACATAGGGATAATGTGAACATTATCAAAGCCTTCAACAGTATATTGCTTATATTCCTTATTGTAAGGAATAGCCCCTACGGCCAATTGATAATCATCGCAGTAATCCTGCAACACATGTTTAGGAACGATAAGCTGCAAATTTTCTTCATCAGTCAATTGTTCGTCGGCAGCCCGGCAAATTTCCTTCAGCACATCAACAGCATTGGTCTTGTCTATCTTGTCAATAGTGAAATAGTTGCCTAAGTCTTTAGTCAGCTTGTTTGCATCCAGTTCCTTTTTCGTAATTGTATCAAAGCCATTGAACAAATCCTTGGATTTTTCCCCGGCTTCATTTCTTACTGCGTTCCAGAGCACTTTATTCAAATTCTTACCCAACTGAGCGGAAAGATAAGCAACGACCAAACGGGTGATTTCAGTTGTTTTCAACCCTTCACCTTTCGTAATGTTCGAACCCCACATGGACTGATAAATCTTATTGGGTGAGAAGTTGCGAACAACAGAACCGAAATACGTGTACAACGTTCTTGGATTAACGATTACTTCGTCATTATCCTCACGTGTCTCACTATAAGGTCCAAACTGGATGTCTCCCGACAATTCACCGACCGTCTCCGAATAACGAATACCCGGTCTTAAATTCATATAGGGCAAAGAAGCCGATAATGCCAAAACAGGCATCATCAGAAAATCTTTTCTATACTTGCGAGCGGTCTTGCTAAGGTCCTCGCTATTAATATTAACTCCGATTCCTTCCATCTTAGATATATTCTTTTACTTGGTTGTACATAGACGTTGCCGTCACTTTATCGTCTCCCTCACCGCCCTCAATCTTAACGGTATCATCACCTGGCTTCTTACCCAAATTTTCAATCTGCTCATCTTTTTGGGCAAGCGATTCTTTTTGGTTTGACACTTCCTCTTCCAGAGAAGTCACTTTATCGTTGAGGGCTTTAACCTGGTCTTCGGAAAGTGCAACCTTTCCGGATTTGTCAAACTCCAAGCCTTCAACGTTCAGGATGGTGTTGACCTTTGAATAGTCTTTTTTCATTGTTATAACATTATGATTAGTAATATCTGAGGGTGACACCGTATTCGCCTTTAATGGAGAAATGAGGCGATCCAGTTTTACAGAAATGTTATGAAGAACATTTCCTAGCGAATTTTCATTATCGTCATGCTTACGGGAAGGAAGCGCCGGAAAACCGAGCACATTCAATTTTTCCTCAACCTTGGCAAAATCAAATTTTTCATCGTCTTTCTCGATGATTTCATCAATAAAGCCATAGTCTAATGCTTCTTGAGCGGTCAACCAGGAGCCAGCCTTCAAAACATCAAGAATTTCATTTATAGGTTTCTTGCATTTATCTGCGTACATACTAGCCAGTACTAAATCGTACTTGTCATTTTGCAGCTTATTTTCCTTCAGCTCTTGAATAAGTGCTTCCATCTGATCCGCGTTGTACTGTCCCCAGGCGTCAATCCAATTGCTGACCTTATGCACCATGAACATGGAGTATTTGGAAGCACAGACTTTGTTTGCTCCCAACGCCACAATAGTAGCACTGGAAGCAACACAACCATATAAATAAGCAGTAACATCACCGTGGTCAATGAATTGTTGACGAATATCCAACCCATCATCAACAGAGCCACCAAGAGAAGAGATACGTACATTGACAGGTTTGCCTTTCAGTCCTGCCAACTGGTTATGGATATACTGTTTAGAATATCCCCAACGACCGATAAAGTCGTCAATGTTGAGATTATACGTCATATCGCAATCTTTTTTATTGCAATATTACGCCTATACCTTATTTAATAAAAAGACCTCAATCTAGCTGTAAAAGCATAGGAATGGTATTAGAATAGGTTACAGTCATAGTACAACCGCATTGTGCAGATGGAGAATTTGGATAGTTTTCATTGAAAGTAACAAGAGGGTATGGTGATTTATCCGTTCCTATCAAAAATTGTTCTCCGGACACGGTTGTTACCCGGAAACATAATTTCCTGTTACCAACATTTATCCGCTGCGGAAGAAGAGCTGTAAGCTTTGAAGTGTAGATACGCACTTTATCATCTATTTTATCCGAACTTTCAACCGACGATAATCCGATTGCATCAAGTTCATCAAACGGGCGGTAAATTTCAAGAAGAATACCGGAATTATTAACTATCGTAGAATTGGTCAAATGCCTGGCTTCAATCATCTCTACTTTTTTGACTTGTCTTAATATGCTATACATGACTGTTCGGGGTTGTTCGGGGTTGTTCAAAATAGGCGCCCTTATCCTCGCGTTTTCTTGTTAAAGAACCTAAAAACACGCCTTTTTTATTATATGCATTACGAATACGATAGTATTTCTGCCGTACTGTCTCTGCGTAATCATCATCAATACCATGAAGTTCACACCAGGCGGCGATCATCTTATTTAAGCCTACCGAACCGTCAGACATATCCCCCAATTCATTCCACATATTTCGACGGAATAAATCTTCTATCGCTTCAATTACTGCTTCTTTGGCACGTGGTCCCAAGTAGTTGTAAATAGCAGGGTCTTTGGCTTTGGAATCAGGAATGACAATCGCGGTCGCTCCTTCAAACATCATCTCCGGCTGTTTGCCCTGGGGAAGTTTTTGAAGAAAACGACGAATGACAGAGTTTTCATTACTTTGCGCCGGAAACCGAACCGGATTTCCAAGAGCAGAGGTTAGCCACTGAGACAGGTATTTCTCTAATTTGATGTATATAACGAAGTCTTTCATATTTAATTAATTTGCCTACAAAAGTAATATATATAATACTAAATCAATATACATAACACTTTTATATATTATATATAGTACACCCATTTTCGATTCTACACCTACTACACTTTATACACACAGCGAACAATCTAATAATCAGATAATTACACAAAAAATGATTATTCTACATTTGTAGAATATGAAATGATTTGTAGAAAAGAATGGCATTTTTCTATATTTGTAGAAATTTGTAGAACAATATAGAAGCATTATAATATATGTAACTATCTCTATTATAACATTGTAGAAAGTGTAGAAGATGTAGAAGCTATTATCATCCCAAACTAATTCATCTGCATTTGCGAAAGGTATATAAGAAAAAGGGTGCATCCGCTTCACAGCGTCTACACCCTCGACAATGATATTTTAGTATAGGATTAAAAATTAAACTTCTTTTGCGATTCGGATTCAGGACTTTGCTCTGGCTCTGTATCTAATGAATTATCTTCTATGCCTGTGTCAACTTCTAAATTGATATTATAGGCATTCATTATCATTTCATAATCAAAACACATGGCTTGTTCAACCATAGTTGTCTTTCCAAACTTTTCTTTCCCATCAATTGTTTCCATCCTGGCAGTGACTTCCATTCCCTTCTGAATGTTTTTAAACCGTACAGAGTTTTTAATTCCCATATATTCTTTTGAGTTTTCCAAATAATATTTTAAAGATTCAATTGGGAGTGCAGAATCACCTACCTGTTTAGCGAACTTTTTATAAAGCATGAAGATACGAGTTCTTCTCATCAAAAGAATAGGTCTAGGTCGTATATACTCTATCCCATTCTTTATCACATTAGATTTAAACTTTTTCATATATTCAATCCGGTAATCAGATTCATTAAATATTTCACCATCCTGCAAAAGATAAGAAACCACATTCCAAAAATTAGCAAGTTCGTTATTACTTTTACATTCCTGATTTTGCCTGATAACCCCTGTTACTATTATATCCAACATCTCTTTATAGGAGAAAGGAACATCAACAACAGCTTCCAATGTGTGAAATGCCGCCAATGGGATCACCCAATTCCTTTGAATGCGGTCTTCAATTTTTTCATTCTTCAGACGTTCATTAAGATCATTCATACACTGTTTGTAGTTGCTTAAAAACTCTGTCTCCATTTTTGACCGGTATCTTAATAGCTGCAATGTTAAATGAGAAAGCCCCATATCCCGAATCGTTTTACATTCGTCGAACGCTTTCTTTTCATCATTAGAAAACTCTGTTTTATTGAATGTAAGATATACCAACCGTGAAAACAGGGCAATGTCAATAGTAGTCATCTCCTGACCGGATAAAATAACACCGCAATCGACGCTGGTTATCTCCCGCTTCTTATCCCGGTCCATATTCATACGGCTACGCCCCGCGCCATCCCACAGACCTTTCAGAAATTCACGCTTATCAATATCAATCGTATTCTTATATTCATCAATATGCACTAAGGCATTTGCGCATTGTGCCACCAAATCTCCCATAGCTGCAATAGTAGCATTTTGAATATTAGGCGGAGTATTCTTTATAATAAAGAACGACATTAGAGAATGTCCCAATTCCGACTTACCAGAACCCTTTGGACCAAAAAGATTGAGAATAGGAAAACTCTTTGTATAGCCAACTATTATATCACGAAATAATGTAGCCAATAAAAAGCAGATACCTACTTTTGCATTGTCTCCAAACACTTTTATTAACTTCTCCGCATATTCGTTCAACGTAACTCCGCTATATGTGGTGTGAATAAAACGCCGTTCAAACTGAAAGAGCTTCACATCGTCCCGGTATATCTTACTGCTAGCAGGAAGGTAATAATTTCCAGACTCCAAACGAACAATTCCATATTCATCCACCGGATGCCATTCTGTATCAAACGCTCCGTTACCAAAAGCAAAAAATCCTTTGCGCTGCCAACCGAGTTGCGTGATTTCGACGGCAGTCTCCGTTTGTTCATACAGGAACATTTTCAATTTGGTCAATTCTTTTTCGGTTGCTAACCAAATATAATTCCCCAACCCTTCCACTTTCTGTTTAAATTTTGATAATGAAACCAGATCCTCTTGTTTCATTTCAATCAATTCCTCCTGTTTATTCTGATTCTTTATTTTATAAAGACGTTTGGGGAGCAGAGAATCCTTGATATGAAACATAGGTGTCATGGCGAAATTTGACCATTGCCAGGGCTGCCCATCTTTAGTGATAGAATAGTAAGAATTATATTCTTCATAGAAACCATAGCGCCCATATAAATCCCGGTCTATCTTTTTCCCATCATTCAATACTTTCTTAGCCTGAATCAACTTCTTAGCCTGATTCATTGCCGTAGTCCACAAAGATTTATTTTTGTATAAATCCTGCAACTTCGTTAAGTACATTGATTCTTTTACATCATCTTTCACCATAGCCACCATCTGACATATAGAGTTGATAGCAGTGCTTTTTTCTTCAGTGGTTATGGCTTCCTGAAATATATTTTTAGCATACCAAGTGATGAAATCTTCTTCCTCAAGCAAATCGAATTTCGGTTTGTTGGTACAAAATGAATCCGGGTCATTTTTTGTTTGTCCCTCGCCCATCGGTATCTCTTTGACAGATACCGAAAATCCGCACTGCATAGCCATCAGTCCACTTTTCATGACTGAGGTAATTCCAGGGCCAAACTTCTCATTTTCTTTTGGCGGGTCTGCGTCCGGAAGAAAACAAATCCGAGTTGCGTATTTTTTCAGAAGTTCAAAATGATTCTTTGTCCATCCCGTACCAAGCGGAGCAACCGTATTGTTCACATATATGCGTTGCATCTGCATTACGTCCGGTGCACCCTCTACCCCATAAAACTTATCTTCCTTAACAGCCTGACGGATGGCAACATCAATTCCGAATATTGAATTGTGTTTTAAATAAATCTCCGATTCTGAAGAATTGAGATATTTAGGTATCTCTTTATTATCCGATAGCCTACGTGCCGTAAATCCTATAATGTGTCGATAGCGGTCCCGTATGGGAATAATGATACGATCCCGGTAAAAATCGTATTGTTTCCCTTTCTCGCTCTCTTTAATAAGTCCCAACTCCAATAATATATCTATCGAAAGAGATGCTTTTTTTGCAAAGTTGCACAGTACGTTCCACTCATTCGGGGCAAAACCAATCTGCATTTCATCTGCATAATCTTTGCCCCATCGCTTTTCAATATAGAGTTTAGCATCCTTTGCATCTTCGCGTTGCAAGTTTTGAACAAATAACTCCGCACACTTGGCGTTGATGACGAACATAGATTCACGTTTCATCCGTTTTTGTTCCTGTTCGGGTGTCGCCCTTTCCTCTTCAATAGCAATTCCATATTTTTGCGCCAAATACTTTGCCGCTTCAGGAAAGCTCATTGCTTCATGTTCCATCATAAAGGTTATTGCATTACCACCTTTGTGGCATCCATAACAATGGAAGGTTCCACGGACCGGATTAACCTTGAATGAGGGCGTTTTTTCTTTATGTAACGGACAACAGGCTTCATAATTAGAACCTCTCTTCTTTAGTTCTGTAAATTGTCCTATGACATCCACAATGTCAGCCCTATCTAATATTTGCTCAATATACTTATCCTCTATCATTGCCTTTATTTTTTTGCGAACCTATCACTTTTTTATCTGAAGGAAAAAATCAACTGCGGTAAACCACTGTAGCATTATTTTCCAAATGATAATCATTCATTCCATAGGCCGCCAATTCACTCATACAAGTGTAAACACATTTAATGAACAGTTCATAATTTTCAGGTAAAACCTCGTGCAATATATACAGTGATTCCCGGTGCTTCATATTAAACATCCTAATGAAAACACGATTATAATACTCAAACAAAACATCTTCGCCCAAACGTTCCGACATATCTTGTATCCAGCTTCTATTTGTTTCAGGTATATATTGGCTCAGATTTACCATTTTACTTATTATTTAATGGAATATCAAAATTTCTTTTCCTCATATTGTGAGTACCGACATAACAACGCCCGTAACCATCCCAATAAACTTTTCTTTTACCTGGTACTCTAGTTCGCTTGCCATTGACCAGAGCACTCTTCATCACAGTAATCGTACCTTTAACTTTTCGTACTTCACCAGATTTATCGGTGTAAAATACATGGGTGAAATCCACTCCTGAAGGTTTGTATTTCTCCCATGTTTCAATTTTAAATAATTGGTAATTATTCATATCTTTAATTGTTATTCGTTATTTATCAAATACCGCACAAATATTGATGTATGATTCACAATCAACATACTCATCATTTTTCTTACAATCACCTCGACATGGGCAATCTTTACACAATGCTTCAATAACGAGTTTTTTCATGTCTATCGCACCTTTCTGATAAGCTATCATCAAATGACACGTATCACTTGAAAAATTTGTTTTTTTTGCGAACAACTTACTCATATATTGAATACGTGTATCGCTTTCCCGAATCGCAGTAGCTGTATTATCCTGCATTTCTTCTAATTGAAAAAGAGTGTTTTCGCTCATACATATCCTATTATACGCTAAGTTTATTTTCCCTACGAGTATTCCATTCTTTCTCTACATTGGATATGGCTTCCATTATCTTACCAAAAAGCCGAGCTGGAATTTCATCGCAGCAAGGGTCTATAAAAGACACACGCCCATTTCCATCTATTTTATACCGTATCAAAAGTTGCTTACGGTCATCTGCTTTTTTCTTTCTACTCATAATTATTCTATTAATTAAATTTCTCTTCTATATCTTGATAATCTATGCAGCTTATAGGAATACATAAATCAGGTTCTTCTAATTTGATGTCAGGTCCATAACATTCTATCTTTTTAGCGCAATTAATACATAGATATTCTTCATTTTCCATAATATTCCTTTTTATTTCAGATAGAATCATACTTTTCTTTGTTTCCATTGTTCTTTGATTTATCTTGTTTTGATTATTTCTTCTTTTATTTGAATGCTGCTGAAAATAAATCATAATCAAGTGCCATACAGCTCGAACAGATTCTTTTATCCGTTTCAAGTTCGCTATATCTGAAGCATTTGGAACCAACATGTCCTATAAAGGATGGATGGTTACGTAACAAGTATCCTAGTTTATTTATTGTAATGTCTTGCATATAGCCTAACTTAGATAACTGGTAATAGAGAGGATATATACGTAGAAACAAAATATTCTTTTCAGTCGCAAAAAAGACAGTCTTTATATCCCGGTCGCCAGGAAGTACGGCTTTTATATCACTCTTTAACTCAACTGAAGAATATTTTTCTGCTATAATCTCACCAGACATGATAGTTTTATTCATTGTCTCAAAAAAGTAAGTTAACTCATTCTTTGAAATTGAGTTATTCCACTTTTCTTGAATATGAGAAAATGCTTTCATTATCTCACCGAATAGTTCGGCCGGTATCTCATCGCAACAGGGATCGATAAAAGATACACGCTCTTTATCATCGATTCTGTACCGCAATAGAAGCTGCTTACGGTCATCTATTTTTTTCTTTCTACTCATTTTTATTCTGTTATGAGCCATCCTCAAAAAAGAAGATGGCTCCGATTGGTTACTCTGCAATAATAGAAAGCTGTCCGCAAGCAGCACCGTTTTCCACTTCACTTTTTGTCGCAACAGCAACGGCATATTCATATCCCGCAGCTTCTAATTCAAGTTTCATTGTTTCTGTCATAATGAAAAATTTAAAGGATTTATACTAAATTGACTCCCTCGACAACACCTTTGCCGAGGTTGTTTTTCTCTGATACTGTGTTCGGATTAATCGGACTTAGTTTGATAAAGAAGTATTTCGGTGAAAAATTCTCTTTTAGTTTCTCTATATCGAAATCTGTTTCATCAACCAAAGTGAGGTTCAATGTAGTTTTCAGATTACTTCTAGTGGCTATCATACCAAGCTCTGAAATCGTCATTTTATTCCTATATGGAATAAGCCAGTTGCGATGTTCTTCATCTAAGCTATGCAAACTAATTTGAAGAGTGATACTATCCTTTATCCAAGAAAAATCGCTATACTTAATTCCAATCGTTGAAACATAATGATGTGCATTAGGATAAATCTCAGAAATACGTTCAATAGCTTCTTTGACCGCTTCGATATTCAAGAATGGTTCTCCCATTCGGGTATAGTTTATCTTAAATTCTTTAGATTGCAAAGGATTAAACCCCGCTTTTGTGATGGCAAACCAAACTTGGTCTACAATTTCAGTTGCCGTCAGATTTCGATAGCCTTTCATGTTGCCAGTTGCACAAAACTTGCAACCTACCGGGCAACCGCTCATAACAGATACACCTATCATCCATCTTTCAGACCTATCACCAAGTTTATCATTATCTAACATATTCTGTTTTCTACCGATAGCATCTTTTGTATAATACGGCAGAAATGTGTCAGTTGTTTCGATTAATTTGCCATCTTCCAACTGGAGACAGTAAACAGTACCATTGGCAAAGTTCTTTTGTTTTTTAATATTCATATCCTTCTTATCAAGAATTATATATAACATCAAATTCCCATAGAGCAAATATTTGGTCATCAATAGCTTCTACCTGGTTCCAAGCAGGTATAATCTTCTTTATTTCAATTTTTTGCCCATTTCTTAAAATTCCAATCATAATTTACTCCTTTCTATTCTATTTTGGATTAAATCGACATTTGATAAATACATAGCTGACTAACAATACTAACAGAAACATCAAATAATACTTTATCGTTTTTATCTGTTATTATAGCCTTAGCACTGTCCATAGTCACATATAACTTCACTTCTCCATTGTTTGCGGAAGCTCTATATTCATAAAGTGATCCGCCGTATGCAATTTCATTCATATCTATATTAAAATTTACTCTAAATGATTTTTTCTTTTAGCTCTCATTGCTCCGATGTCGTAATTATGCCGCCACCATTTGCGTTTAATCCGGTATAATAGTTTTCGGGGAATATTCCGACCTGTTTCATGTATCCATGCGTAGGCGGCACGTTCTTTATAATTTTTGCTCATGTATACATTAATCATCTGTTAAATCAAAAGTTAAATTGATTGCCTTACATATTGTCTCATTCAATAGTGACGAATGTTCGGATTCGTAGTCAAAGAGTACATTAACAGAAATACTTCCATTATCATCTACAAATCTTTCTCCAACATCTACATTAATTGGAAGGTTTTCTTCATGTATTATATCTAATAATACTTCCAATACTTTATTGTTAATTTCAACTTGTTTTTTCATATCCTTATTGATTATGTGATTTATACCATGCTGCAATTTGGGCTATTGTCTTTAACTTCAATCTTATTTTGATAGCTTGTATATGATTATATACAGTCCGTATCGACAGATTAAGCTCTGTTGCTATTTCTTCCGGTGACATATGTGCTAATAATTTGGTAACTTCCAATTCACGTTCGGACAATCTAGTTTTGAGTTTTGGACAACATATAACTCCCTCATGAGGACATTCCCCGCGTAGTGGACAGGAAACCTGTTCAAAATGCCACTCGCCATACTCGTCAATATCCCAAGTCATTGTATCATAGACACCAAAATTGCACCGACAGAATCGCCGTACCATTCTAAACTCAAAACAAATTCTATTAAGCGAAGAAGTGGAGTATATCTCACTCAATCTTTTAAAAGCATCAGGCCAAAAACTTTGAATTTCGAGTAACATTTCAGGTATGATATCCCTTTGACTTTCATCAAGAATAAACATACCAGCACCATCCGGCTTAACGCAAATCTGCCCATCAGGTGCATTATAAAATTCAAGCTTTGTCAGCATTTTCTTCTTGAATGATTCGTTCGACGGCCTCACGTTCTAACTTAGTCCAACTATCATTGTGAACTTTCAACTGAAATGTGGGATAGCTGATATCACACTTTTCCATTACTTTCTTGCGGAACTCTTGCTTTCTTTTATAACCAGAAAGACTTTTGTAGTAGTCAAAAATACTCATAATTGTAATTTTTGAGGTTAATAATGTGTTTATGATAATATTTATCATTATTTTTATAGCGCAAATATATCACAAATAACCCGTAAATGTGTTTTATAAAACACATTTATATAGTTAAATAATGTTTATATAACACATTTATATGTATAACGGACACATTATCAAAGAATTATTGGATTCAAGAAGAATACCAAACAAAACACTTTTAGAGTATATATCACGCGAAAAAAGTGGAAATTCTGCGCTTAAACAAATTATAGAAGGTAATCCTACCGTTAAGCGACTTGAACCTGTTGCGGATTTTTTTCAAGTTAGTATGGATACCTTTTTTGAAAGACAGGTATCATTCACTCCCGTACATGGACACATAGTTGGAAATGGCAATGCTATTGGAAACGGCAACACAATTACAACTGTTGCGGAAAATGAATACAAAACGAAAATAGAAAATTTAGAGCGGCTTTTGGAAGAAAAAGAAAAGAGAATTAAAACACTTGAAACACTAGTCAGCGTGTTGCAAAATCGCCAATAGTCCTCGGACAGATTTCGGACAAATCAATATACAATCAACCCATTTTTATAAATGTAGTTGTTTGATACTCAATGCCAGGGAGTAACCCCAAAAAAGAAAAAAAGTTCGAGCCTCTCCTCCCGTGCAAAATAAAAGCCGCAGGTAATCGTTGATTTTCTGCGGCTTTTCCTTTCTATAAAAATCAAGTCCATCCAATTTATTCACATAGGGAGTACTTTTTGGAGCACTTCACTCCTATACACGTCGGAACTTTCATTTCACTGTAAAAAGTGTTTTTTTGTTAATAACCGGATATAGATATAAAAATTACTTATTTTTGCACGATTGATAGTATTCACCCAACCTCAACTGCATGCAACCTTTTAATGAAAAACAACTTTTAGAGGCTATCAGTAAAGGAGACGAGAAGGCTTTTGAAACCTTCTTCCTGCACTATTATCCACAAGTCAAAGGATTTATCACCGGATTATTGCAATCACCGGAAGAAGCGGAAGATATATCGCAGGATATATTTCTAATGCTGTGGGGCAACCGCTCATCCCTCAATACAATCAACAATTTCAAATCTTATCTTTTCCGTGTCTGCAAAAATGCGGTATACCGGCATATCGAACGTGCGTTACTATTCAAAAACTACCAGCAAAAACAAGCCGAGAAGATTGTTTCCACACCGGAAAGCAACGAAACTGACGACAATATACAACTCAGGGAACTCGAACTACTGGTTGCAATGGTTGTGGAAAAAATGCCTCCGCAACGGAAGAAAATATATAAGATGAGCCGGGAATCAGGAATGAGCAGTGACGAAATAGCCCAAGCGTTAGGCATCAATAAACGGACTGTCGAGAACCATCTTTCACAAGCCCTCACAGACATACGGAAAGTGCTATTTATTGCCTTTATTCTATTTTTCTAAAAAAAGATGAATTCAGACCGTGCGTAGTTGACCAGCTACGTATCTTATATAAGAAACCATCACCATAAAAACATTAATATGTCGAATACCTATAAAATAATTAAAAATTTTATTTCCGACAAGTTCAGTCCCGAACTTAAGGAAAAGATGTGGAGATGGATCATTGACTCCGCAGGGCAGGACGAGAAGGAAGAAGCAATGATGCAGGTATGGGAAGAACAGGAATTCAAAACCGATGCAAGCACCATACGCTCTTATCAGAATTTCCGCAAGAAGCTGCCGCATTCACAAAAAACAGCCATTTCTTATACGTTACGCAAATGGGGACAAGTAGCGGCAGCATTACTCATCCCTCTGCTGTCCATATGGATAGCTTACTTGTATATGCAACCCGATGAAAAACCTGTAGAATTGGTAGAATACTTTGTGCCTAAGGGAGAACAGAGGCAAATTACTTTGCCCGACGGTTCCATAGCGCATCTCAATTCAGGGACATTGTTAATATATCCACAGAAATTTGCCAATGACATGCGTTCCGTATATCTGATGGGAGAAGCTAATTTCGATGTAAAGAAAGATAGCCAACATCCGTTCATTGTCAAGACCAGCCATCTGAAAGTTAAAGTTTTGGGAACCAAGTTCAACGTACACGCCTATCCGGAAGATGAAAAAACAATCGCCACTCTTGAATCAGGTTCAATTGTTGTTCAGAAATCGAACGATGAGGACATCATTACCCTGACACCCGATGAGCAACTTGAATATGACAATCCAACCGGAGAATTCAATAAAAAAATCATTGACGCTTCCTTATACTCCGGTTGGACCAAAGGTGAATTAAACTTTGCCGGAATGACCCTCAAGGACATTTTCACTACAATAGAAAGAATATATAATATACATATCATCGTTCCACCACATCTAGCCACTACGGATGTATATACGATCAAATTCAAACATAAAGCTCCTATCAAAGATATCATGAATATTGTAACAAAAACGATAGGAAGCATCGATTATAAAGTAGAGGACGAGAACGTGCTTTTAATTTATTCACCTCAAAACAAGAAAGGAGGCAGATAGGCAGAAAAAAGGGAGCCGGTACTTCGCGGATACCAACTCCCCTAAATCAATCAAAATTACTTCATTCAAATTTGTAGCATACACTTAAATTAGTATTAATGATTAACTCACAAAAGTATGAAACTTTATAAGTTATCGGGTAAGAATTACCCCGTAAAAATTCATAAATTTTATATATTGTTATTTGCTTTATGTTTTTATAACACAGCCTTCGGGCAAAATCAGCAGATAACGGTATCTATGAAAAACCAATCTCTATTAAAAGTATTTGAAAGTATTGAAGCCCAGACTGATTTAAGCATTGCTTATAATCAGACGAAACTGGACGTCAAACAAAAGGTAACCGTCAATTTCACCAAAGAAACGGTTTCTTCTGTTCTGGACTCGGTATTAAAAGGAACCGGATTCACTTACAGACCGGAAGGGAAACATATCATCATAGTCCCTGTTCCGCCAAAAACAGA
The DNA here is from genome assembly GCF_900130125.1 of Bacteroides congonensis. Lineage (GTDB taxonomy): Bacteria > Bacteroidota > Bacteroidia > Bacteroidales > Bacteroidaceae > Bacteroides > Bacteroides congonensis. Next base: position 927,838 of record NZ_FQXY01000011.1, on the reverse strand, counting down.
AATGCCTTCCAATAATACAACCCAACAGAATATAAAAATAAGGGGAATCGTCACAGATATGCAGGGCGAGCCCTTGATAGGAGCTAATGTCCTTGTAGAGGGCAGTAAACAAGCTACTATCACCGATGTGAAAGGAGAGTTTTCATTGGAGGTTCCGGCAAACAGCAAACTGCGGATTACTTACATCGGATATATGCCGCAAGAAGTTTCCGTCAAAAATAAAACATCCTTCAATATACAGTTGCAGGAAGATACACAAACGATGGACGAAGTGGTAGTCATAGGGTTCGGTACACAGAAAAAAGTGAATATGACCGGAGCGGTAGCAGCCGTCAATGTCAAAGAGTCACTGGGCGACCGTCCGATAACCAACGTTTCGGCAGCTTTGCAAGGGGTAGTTCCCGGATTAAAAATTGAATCAGCCACCGGCACTCCCGGTGATGACATGACGTACAATATTCGTGGAACAACGTCTATCAACGGTGGTGAACCTCTGGTATTAGTCAATAATGTACCGATGGATATCAATATGATTGATCCGCAGGATATTGAATCTGTATCCATTTTGAAAGATGCCGCCTCCGCAGCTATTTATGGGGCACGTGCCGCTTTCGGCGTTATCCTGATTACAACAAAGCAAGGCAAGAAAGACATGGCTCCCAGATTCAATTATAACAATAACTTCTCTTTCTCCAAAGCTTCGGAATTACCGCAAAAAGCCAGCCCGTTGGAGTCGGTGCTAGCCTATAAGGAAATGGGATGGGCCAATGACACTTATGTGGACGGGAAAAATATTACCCAGTGGGAAGGATACATACGTGATTATCAAAGTAATCCTTCCAAATATCCGAACGGGTATATATTTGACGAACAAGGTAATTTGTTCTTAATGCGGGAAAATGACATGTTTGCCGATATGATGGATAACTTCGGGTTCATGCAGAACCATAGTTTCTCCGTATCAGGAGGTAGTGAACGTACGAGTTATCGTTTAAGTTTAGGATATACCGGTGAAGACGGAATTCTGGTAACGGACAAAGACAAGTTCGACCGCATAAATATGTCCAGCTTCATCAGTGTGGACGTCAACAAATGGCTTACCACCCAATTGGATATCAGGTATGCGAATTCAACCCAAAACAAAGTAGAGCAAGGTGGCCGCAACGGCGTGTGGGGAAGTGCCATGACACTGCCATCCTACCATAATATATTACCGTATGAAGAAGATGGTGTCGTATATCCGGCAGAAACTTCGGCTACTTATGTACGTTATGGGGAACCGAGGATTATCAAGAAAACCAACCTGCGCACATTGGGCCGTGTTATCATATCCCCGCTGAAAGGATTGAAGATTACAGGTGAATATACATATAACCGGACTACCGAATATAACCGCATGTACGTCAACAAGTATAAATATATGGGATTCAACTTTACGGGGGTCATGAACAATGTAGAAAACTCACGTTATGCCCTGACACAAGGGTTTACCAATTATAACGCTGTCAATGTATTTGCCAATTACGACTTTTCCATAGGCAAACATGACATTGCCGTTATGGGAGGATATAACCAGGAAGAAAGCCATAAAGAATCGCAATGGTCACAACGTACGGACGTACTGTTGGAGAATCTGCCGTCCCTTTCAGGTTCAACCGGCACGACTTCCGTTACCGACAGTTTCGATGAATATGCTATCAGAGGTTTATTCTACCGTGTCAATTATGCATACGATGGCAAATATATGTTTGAAGCAAACGGGCGTTATGACGGTACTTCCCGGTTCCCGAAGAACAATCGTTTCGGTTTCTTTCCTTCTTTCTCCGCCGGATGGAGAATCTCGGAAGAAGCATTTATGAGCAATATCAGGACTATCCTCTCAAACCTGAAGTTGCGTGCTTCATGGGGTTCCATCGGAAACCAAATTATCATGAAGCCGGATGACACTCCTGACAACTATCCATACATCCCGTCCATGTCACCTTATCTTACGACATGGTTGGTAGACGGACAAAAGGCAACCTCACTGAATGCCCCCGCAATGGTCAGCAGCAGTTTCTCATGGGAGAAAGTTTATACGCTGGACTTCGGCATTGACTTCGGATTCTTCAATAACCGCCTTAACGGAACTTTCGACTGGTATCGCCGTGACACCAAAGGAATGTTGGCGCCCGGCATGGATCTTCCATGGGTAGTGGGCGCTACTGCCGCCAAACAGAATGCCGCTGACCTGAAGACCTATGGATGGGAACTGGAATTAAACTGGAGAGACCGGATTAATAAAGACTGGAGTTACCGGATTGGCTTTAACCTGTACGACTCACAAAGTGAAATCACGAAATATAACAACGATACAAACCTGTTAGGTGATAAAATCTATCGCAAAGGAATGAAAATGGGAGAAATTTGGGGATACGTTACCGACCGTTTCTACACCGAAGACGACTTCAACGCAGACGGGACACTAAAAGCAGGAATCCCTATACCGAAAGGAGCCGGAAAAGTTAATCCGGGAGATGTACTATATAAAAACTTCGACGACGATACAGAAACCATCTGGAGCGGTGAAGGAACGGCAGACAACCCGGGCGACCAACGTATCATCGGTAACTCAACTCCACGTTTCCATTACGGTATTACGGCAGGAGTGAGTTGGAAAGGGCTCGACTTATCCATCTTCTTACGCGGAGTAGGCAAGCGGGATTACTGGCGTACCGACCAGATTGCATGGCCTACTGGAAACTGGGGAAGTTTGTTCAAGGAAACACTTGACTTCTGGACTCCGGAAAATACCAATGCTTATTATCCGCGCGTATATTCCAACGACGGAGTAACCACAAGTTACAATCGCTGGAAACAGACAAAGTATCTGGCAAATGCCTCTTACTTGAAACTACAGAATATCACGCTCTCGTACACTTTACCCAAGACATGGTCGAAGCATATATATTTTGACGAAATGAAAGTATTCTTCAGTGGAGAAAATCTATATACCTGGGATCACCTGCCGGAAGGATTGGAAACCGATATGTTGACAAAAGGCGCATGGGAATATCCATTTATGAGAAAATTCTCCTTCGGAATCAATGTTACATTCTAATAACCAAAGCATTATGAGAAAATATCTATATTTAATATGTACAGTTTTATTAGCCGGTTGTCTTAATAATGATTTTCTGGAAAGATATCCTCTGGGAGACCCGACCGCCGAAACTGCTTTTAAAACATACGATAACTTCAAGGCTTATGCCTGGGGACTATATGAAACTTTGCCCTCATTGGGATATGGTTCGGAAAACGCCACGGATGACATCTCGTACAACCAGACAAGAGGAACCAGTGAAAGCAACTGGATCAGGAAGCTGGTGACTATCCCCGACAAAAAAGATGATACTACCTGGGATTATTATAGTTTCATCCGCCGTACCAACTTGATGCTCGACCACATCGAAGGCAGTGAGATGACAGATACAGAGAAAGCGAACTGGCGTTCTGTAGGATATTTCTTCCGTAGTTATCGCTACTTTTCTCTCCTGTCGAGTTATGGCGGCGTACCTTGGATTGACCATGTATTAAGCGATGACGAAACAGAACTAATCAAAGGGCCGAGGGCTTCCAGAGACGAAATAGCAAAACATATCCTGGAAGACTTGCAATATGCAGAAAAGAACATCAACGTAAATGGAGAAGGTAAAAATACCATCAACAAAGCATGTGTACAGGCCCTGTTGTCACGTTTCTGTTTGTTTGAAGGTACATGGCGCAAATATCATGGTTTGAATGATGCGGAAACCTATCTGCGGGAATGTAAAAGGGTGTCTGCCGAATTAATGCAAACTTATCCGAACGTAGCTGACTGCTACGATGATTTATTCTGCTCGCTGGAACTGAAAGACGTTGCAGGCGTGATTTTATACAGAGAATACTCGGATGCCGTAAACGTAGTACACGCCGTCAGTATCGGTGGAACTACTGCCACATCCTTCTATAATCCGACCCGGGATTTGGTGGACAGCTATCTCTGCTCGGACGGCAAGCCACGCTGGACTAGCGGACTATTTTCAGGTGATGAGGATTTATATAATGAGTTCAGTAATCGCGATCACCGTTTATGGTTGCATATCACCCCACCTTACAAGGTAGACCGTTCAAAATCAACCACCGCATGGGACAATAAATGGGAATTTACAGATACTCCAAAAGACAGGAGTTTTATCGACAGTCTCAGCACCCGTATGGGAATAGGATATGGCACAACCAAAGAGCGACAGAAGTTATTGCCGTTCCGTCAAGGGTATGACGGTGGTATTCTGGGAGCATCCCCCCACTTTGATTTCTATTTGGAAAACCAACCGTGGTATAAATCAGCTTTCGGATATAATAACTGGAAATACTACTGTTGCTATTTGAGCATGGGCAGCCAGCGAAATGAAGAGACAGACATGCCCATTTTCCGCATTGAGGAAGTAATGCTGAATTATGCGGAAGCGATGTGTGAACTGGACGAGTTCGACCAGTCCATAGCAGATGCCACTATCAACAAGCTGCGTCCGCGCGCTAACGTAGGCTTGATGAAAGTTTCGGAAATCAATGTAGCTTTCGACCCGAAGCGTGATATGGGAAATTCCGATTATCCCGGCGACTACGAAGTAAACCCATTACTGTGGGAAATACGACGTGAACGACGCATTGAACTTTTCTCTGAAGGCTTCCGTTTTGATGACTTGAGAAGATGGAAGAAATGCCACTATGCATTGAAAAAGAAACTTGGACAATATGTACGGGCATCTGACTTCCCGGTAGGAACCAATGTGACAATTGATGGCGGCGCTGCCGAAGGATATCTTGAGTTCCATCCCAAACAGAATCATTTATGGCCGGATTATTATTACCTCAACCCCATTCCACGTAATGAACGAGTGCTGAACCCCCAACTCGAACAAAATCCGGGATGGGAAAACGGAAATTAATAGATAGACCTTAATCAATCAGAACTGTCCGAAGTGTTTAGCACGACGGACAGTTCACTCTTAACCTCTCATAGAAATAAACAATATGCATCCCATGAAATATCTATTCCCAACTATCATTCTGCTGGTATCATATACAACTATTGCTTGCGGGCAGATTGTATTCCCGTCCCCCAACCAAGTGGAAATGCAAAAAGGCAATCTGACTCTTAAAAAAAGTATTTCTATATATGCTGAAGATACCACCGCTTTTTATTTAAGCCTTTTCCGTACCGAAGTACTCCGCGACACTCCCGTCAAATGGCAAAAAAAAGAACCTGGTGCTGAAATCTGCTGGATTAGTGATTCATCACTACCGCCTGAAGGGTATCAGATTAATATCAATCCACGCCAAATGATAATAACCGCTTCCGACCAAAGAGGATTTATCCATGCAGTACAAACCTTGCGTCAATGGGTTACCAGTCCTACGGGAAGTCTTACTTTTGCTTGTGCAGATATTACCGACTATCCTCGTACGCAATGGCGTTGCTTCCTGCTGGATTCCGGACGTCAATACCAGAAAATATCCACCATCAAGAAGTATATTGACATGGCTTCATTGTTAAAAATGAACTATTTCCATTGGCATTTGACAGAAGGACTGGGATGGCGGATAGAAATCAGGCAATATCCGCGTCTTGCGCAAATAGGAGGAGCGGTAGGCAAGGGAGAAGAACAACAGGGATTTTATACACAGGAAGAGATACGGGAAGTTATCAAATATGCCAGTCAACGGAATATCACTGTCGTTCCTGAGATAGACATGCCGGGGCATGCTGAAGCTGCTCTTTCCGCCTATCCCGAACTCGGTTGTTTCGGGCTGCCCGTTGAAGTGCCGCAGCATGGATTTACCCAAAATATATTTTGTGCAGGAAAGGATGAAGTGCTGTTTTTTCTGAAAAACGTATTGGACGAGGTATGTTCCCTCTTCCCTTCCCCCTACATCCATTTAGGGGGAGATGAGGCGCCGAAAGGAAACTGGGACGAATGCCGGGATTGCCGGAAGAGAATTTCCACACTGAAACTGAAGGACAGTCATGACCTTCAGTTATGGTTCTCGGCACAGATGGCAGGCTATTTGAAGCAAAAAGGGCGGAAAGCCATATTCTGGGGCGACGTAGTTTATCACGACGGCTATCCATTGCCGGATAACACGGTGATTCAGTGGTGGAACTATCGCGGGCACAAAGACCTGGCACTCCGGAACGCAATCAAGCACCACTATCCGGTCATTTGCAGTTCCAACTACTATACATATCTGAACTTCCCGCTAACTCCCTGGAGAGGATATAATGAAGTACGTACTTTCGATTTGAAAGACGTATATCTGGATAATCCTTCCAACAAAGCCCTCAAAGAAAAGAACTCTTTGATTCTCGGTATGACTTGTGCATTGTGGACCGATGACGGAGTTACTGAACGTATGATAGACCGGCGTCTATTTCCCCGTATTCTTGCGCTGGCAGAACAAATGTGGTATCAGGGGGAAGCGCTTGACTTCACCCGGTTCCACCAAAATATACTTCAGAGAAAAGAATGGTTCGAACAAATGGGGTTTGAATTCGGCCCGGCTTTAAAGAGTGAAGTGAAGGAAGATTATAAATGGGATTAAAAAAAGAATATCATGAATAAAAGGAACTTATTTATCGGTGTTTCCGCCCTATGCGGCAGTTATCTGCAAGGGCAGACTTTACATACACAACCCAACATTATTTATATTTTAATGGACGATCTGGGATATGGGGATATCGGTTGTTTCGGACAACAAAAAATAGAAACACCCAACATCGATCGTTTATGCAAAGAAGGTATCAAACTGACACAACACTATTCCGGTTCGCCTGTATCAGCTCCGGCACGTTGTGTATTAATGACGGGCATGCACTCCGGACACGCACAAATCCGTTTCAATAATGAAATGACCGAACGCGGAGCCGTCAACAACTATGATTCCGTATATGCACATAAAGAACTGGAAGGACAGTTCCCCTTACAAGCCAACACGATGACTATCGGACGAATGATGCAACAGGCAGGGTATGCTACCGGATGTTTCGGAAAATGGGGACTTGGTTATCCGGGATCCGAAGGGACGCCCGGCAAGCAGGGCTTCGATCAGTTTTATGGATATAACTGCCAGCGCCAGGCACATACGTATTACCCACCATTTTTATATAAGAATGAAGAACGTATCTATTTATCCAACAAGGTGACCGACCCGCACCGAAGTCCCTTGGACAAAGATGCTGACCCGAATGATCCGGCCAGTTATGCCAAATATACGCAAAAAGAATATGCCAACGACTTAATCTTTGATGAACTTCTAAAATTCGTCAGTACCAATCAATCCACTCCTTTCTTCCTGATGTGGACCACTCCCCTACCGCATGTATCCCTGCAGGCTCCAGAACGTTGGGTGAAGTATTATGTAGAAAAGTTCGGTGACGAAGAGCCCTATACAGGCAAGGCAGGTTATCTGCCCTGTCGTTATCCACACGCCACTTATGCAGCAATGATCAGCTATTTTGATGAACAAATAGGCGGATTGATAGAAAAATTGAAAAAAGAAAACCTATATGAGAATACACTTATTGTTTTCACTTCCGACAACGGAGCCACATTCAACGGTGGAAGTGATTCGCCCTGGTTCAACAGTGGCGGCCTTTTCAAGTCGGAATATGGATGGGGCAAATGTTTCCTGCATGAGGGTGGAATCCGGGTTCCGGCAATCATGACATGGCCGGGACACATCAAACCGGGTACGGAAAGTGATCATATTTGTGCTTTCCAGGATGTAATGCCCACCTTGGCTGAGATAGCAGGTATTTCTTGTCCGCCGACAGACGGTATCAGTTTCCTACCTACATTACTCGGCAAAAAGGAAGAGCAAAAGCAACACGAATACTTATATTGGGAATATCCCGATCCCAGAATCGGAAACAAAGCAATCCGTATGGGAAAATGGAAGGGAATCATTACGAATATACGGAAAGGCAATACACAGATGCAACTCTATAATCTGGAGAATGACATCAGGGAAGAACATGATGTAGCTGCACAACACCCCGATATCGTGAAGCATTTCGAACAATTAATGAAAGAGGCTACCAACTAAATCAGTTTTGGCAATTCAACCTTTCTCCCAAAAGAAACAGTGAACATCAAGCGGAGCATATTCCCACGATATTCACTGTTCCTTTATTAATCAAGTTGGAAACTTGAAAATGGACATCATACAGACAATCAGTCCAGTTTTACTCTCCTATTCCCCTGGCAGCCTCAACCAGACGGACAAATTCTCTCCTATACCCTTTATCATCATTATTCAGCCCTTGTTTTGCCAGGCTTATTACTTTATCATAACTGGCATTTCCTTTGAAATCAGAATTCCGAAGCAATTGTCCGAACATCGCTACGGCAGAAGCAAAGCGGAAATCGGAAGATACATTATTTCCTTTGCTGTCAACGAAAGGAAGCTCCATTTTCTTGCTGACGTCTTTATCCGGGGCTTTATAGCGCAGCTTCACGGTCAGGAGTTCATTGGAACCTGTCGGTTTCACGCTCACTTTTTCTTTCTTCTGATATTTCAAATCATCTACCTTGCCTACATAGTCATTCTTCACGCCTGTGGGAATTATTTCGTAGAAAGCGGTCACTGTATGTCCTGCCCCCATATCTCCGGCATCCTTCGCATCGTTATTGAAATCTTCATCTTTCAGCAGACGGCTTTCGTAACCTATCAAACGGTATGCCTGTACTTGTGAAGGATTAAACTCTACCTGCAATTTTACATCTTTCGCAACAGTATGGAGAGTAGCGCCAAATTCACCGACCAGTACGCGGTTGGCTTCTTGCAGATTATCTATATAAGCATAGTTTCCATTTCCCTTTTCTGCCAAAACCTGCATCTTTTTATCTTTATAATTTCCCATTCCATAGCCCAATACGGTAAGGAATACTCCATTCTTCCGTTCTTTCTCTATCAGTTGCTCCAATCCTTCGGCCGAAGAAACGCCCACATTAAAATCACCGTCGGAGCAAAGAATGATACGGTTATTACCATTAGAGATAAAATTCTTCTTTGCTATTTTGTATGCCAGTAGGATACCGGCACCACCTGCGGTAGAGCCGCCTGCCGTCAGTTCGTCTATCGCTTCGCGAATCTTCTGTTTGTCGCTGCCCGGAGTTGCTTCCAGTTTCACACCTGCACTGCCTGCATAAGTCACGATAGCTACTTTATCTTTATCACGTAAGTTATTGACCAGTAATTTGAGAGACGACTTCACCAATTCCAAGCGATTGGCTCCCCACATCGAACCGGAGACATCAATCAGAAAGACTAAATTGGATGCAGGCAGATTATCCGTAGGAATCTCTTTGGCCTTTAATCCGATACGCACCAAGCGGTGAGAAGCATTCCAGGGACATTCTCCGGATTCCATGGTAATCTTCACAGGGTCACTTCCTGCCGGTTTCGGGTAATCGTATGAGAAGTAATTTACAAGTTCTTCCGTGCGGACAGCGTCAGCAGGCGGCAATTCTCCTTTATTGATAAAACGGCGCATATTACTGTAAGAAGCAGCATCCACATCAATGGAGAAAGTTGAAAGTGCAGCATCCGATACATTCTTGAAGCCGTTCTCTTGAATCTGGCCGTATTCTTCCGTGTTCACCCTATCGTACATGACTGCCGGTACCGGACAGATTGCCATATAAGAACCGGTCATTGCTTTTGTTTTCATCGTACCGTAGCCTGTTACCACACACTCTTCCAATGCAACATTATCCGTTTTCAACTTCACATCCAATTGCGCTGATTTAACTACTCTTCGCTCCTGCTTATACCCGACAAACTGGAACAACAACGTATCACCCTTTTTAACCAGAATAGAATACTGACCATTCATATTGGTTATCACACCATTCTTGTTTCCCTTTACCACGACCGAACAACCGACAATCGGTGTTCCATCTACCGCATCCGTCACAGTACCCGTCACGGTAATTGCTTGTGCACTCACTGTACCCAAAGAAACAACTGCCATCAGCAGTACGAGCATCATCGCTCTGAATTGACTTGTTCTCATAACTTCATTATTTAAAAATATGACAATTAATTCGCTTTTACTATAGAGATGCAGATTTCACATAGATTCCACAAAACCACTCAAACTTTTTTTTATTTTATTGAAAAACAGATGTATTTCAAAATTCTTCCTCATTCCTTTGCAACTCTTAATATGATGTGTATATTTGCGAATCATAAACACTTGCAAATATGGAAAACGAAGTAGATGGAAGGCGGGAAATAGCCTCACGAAACACCGCTTGGGCTAACAGTATCGCCCGTAAACTCACTCGTTGGGGTATTACCCCCAATCAAATTTCCATGATGAGCGTATTTTTTGCTCTGATTGGTTGTCTCCTACTGATTAGTACAGTTATCTATCCCGATTTCAGTAAATATGTAGCCTATATATTATTTATTGTTTGTATGCAGTCACGATTGCTTTGCAATCTGTTTGATGGAATGGTAGCCATCGAAGGGGGAAAGAAAAGTGCTAACGGTGACCTTTATAATGATATGCCCGACCGCTTTGCCGATGCCCTGTTCATCATTCCGGTGGGTTATGTAGCAGGCGGGTTCGGGATAGAACTGGGATGGATGGCTGCCCTGCTTGCCGTGATGACCGCTTATTTCCGCTGGATAGGCGCTTATAAGACACAACAACATTTCTTTAACGGGCCGATGGCGAAACAACACCGCATGGCATTACTGACTTTCGCTTTTGTTGTCGCCACCTGCACCCTGCATTGTGGACACGAACAGACGGTATGTCTTATTACCCTTATAGTTATGAATATCGGTCTTATCGCCACACTTATCCATCGGCTGTACCTCATGTCGCACACTACAAACCATGAAATAAAATGAAAGAACTACTCGACAAAATCTTCCCTACGCTAAGCGATGAACTAATCATCGTCATCTCTCTTATTATCGGATTACTTGTCACGGCAAGTATTCTTCTTTTTCTTGTAAAGAAGCTGTCTCCGAAAACAAATATCAGTGAACTCACCGCCCGCACCCGTTCCTGGTGGATTATGGCTGCAATGTTTATCGGCGCCGTGTTTATCAGCTATGATATTTCTTATTTCTTCCTCGCCTTCCTCTCTTTTATAGCCTTCAGAGAACTTTATTCTGTGTTAGGATTCAGGGAAGCAGACCGCGGGGCACTATTTTGGGGGATACTGGCTATTCCTATCCAATATTATCTTGCCTATATAGCGTGGTATGGAGCATATATCATCTTCATTCCGGTAGTCATGTTTCTCGTACTTCCTTTCCGGCTCGTCTTGAAAGGAGAAACTCACGGCATCACCAAGTCAATGGCACTACTGCAATGGATACTGATGCTTTCCGTATTCGGTATCAGCCACCTCGCCTATCTCCTCTCGCTTCCCGAACTGCCGGGCTTCAATGCGGGCGGACGCGGATTATTGCTATTCCTTGTATTCCTTACGGAAATCAATGACATCATGCAGTTCGTATGGGGAAAACTTTTCGGACGACATAAGATTCTGCCTAAAGTAAGTCCCAACAAGACATGGGAAGGTTTCCTGGGCGGTGTAATCAGCACTACCATTATCGGTTATTTCCTGGGATTCCTCACTCCGCTTTCCGGCCCTAATGTAATCCTGGTAAGCGCACTCATTGCCATTGCCGGATTCTCGGGAGATGTCGTTATCTCAGCCATCAAGCGGGATAAAGGAATCAAGGACATGGGGAACAGCATCCCCGGACACGGCGGTGTATTCGACCGCATAGACTCCTTGTCCTACACTGCTCCTGTATTTTTTCATTTAGTCTATTACATTGCTTATTAGACGGAGAAATGATGAAAAAGAGATTCATGCAATCTGCCATTATGCAGATTATATATAAAGGTATTTGCCACTGGTTCCTGAAGTTAATCGTAGGAGTCCAGTTCACCGACTGCCGCTTTCTCAGAAAGGAAAAGCAATTTATTATTCTTGCCAACCACAACAGTCACCTGGATACTCTGAGCCTGCTATCCTCCCTGCCCGGCGACCTTCTGTGGAAGGTCAAGCCCGTAGCCGCAGAGGACTATTTCGGAAGAACCCGCTTTCAGGCTTCCATGAGCAATTATTTTATCAATACGCTTTTAATCAGAAGAAAAGGAGAAAAAGATTCGGAGCACGACCCTATCCGTAAAATGCTTGAAGCCATTGATGCCGGATATTCACTCATCCTTTTTCCCGAAGGTACAAGAGGGAAACCGGAACAAATGGGAAAGATTAAATCGGGTATAGCCCGTATCCTGTCCCTGCGCCCTGAGTTGAAATATGTCCCTGTATTTATGACCGGTATGGGGCGTTCCCTACCCAAAGGCAAACTGATACTGTTACCTTATAAGGCATCCATCCATTACGGTATGCCAGCATTGGTCAAGAGTACGGATACGCACGAAATTCTGAACCAAGTAACAGAGGATTTTGAAGAAATGAAAGAAAAATATCAGGTTATTATAGAAGAAGACGAAGAATAGATGCTGTTTTTCAAAAGAAACATATCGAAGCTATCGGACGAAGAGTTACTTACACACTATATAAAGTCCGGGGATACGGAATATTTCGGTGAATTGTATAACCGTTATATCCCGTTACTGTATGGACTTTGCCTGAAATACCTGCAAGATGAAGACCGTGCGCAGGAAGCCGTGATGCAGTTGTTTGAAGACTTATTGCCGAAAATGGGTAATTATGAGATAAAAGTCTTCAAGCCGTGGCTCTACCGCGTAGGCAAGAATCATTGCTTGCAGCTTTTACGAAAAGAAAACAAAGAGATTTCGTTAGATTATAGCATTAATGTTATGGAATCCGACGAATTTCTGCATCTATTAAGTGAAGAGGAAAGTTCGGAAGAGCAACTGAAGGCGTTGCATCACTGCCTCGAAAAGTTGCCCGAAGAACAACGTCTCAGCATTACGCGTTTCTTTCTGGAAGAGATGTCCTATGCTGACGTTGCCGAACAAACCGGATTTACTCTGAACAATGTGAAAAGCTATATCCAGAACGGAAAGCGAAACTTAAAAAATTGCATTAAGAAACAGACCCTATGAAACTATTGGACTACATACGAGGACTCCGCAAAGGAAAAGAGGCACACCGACTGGAAAAAGAGTCGATGAAAGACCCGTTCCTGGCTGATGCTATGGATGGATACAGCCAGGTGGAAGGGAATCACGAAGAACGGATAGAGAAGCTGCGGATGCAGATTTCAGCCCATACTGCAAAGCATACGAACTCTTCAAAAAGAAAGAATTCGTATGCCATCACTTGGAGCATTGCTGCGTGCTTGGTGATTGGAATCGGCATCAGCACTTATTTCCTGTTTCTTAAAAAGAGTATGACAGATAATGTGTTTATCGCTAAAGAAGATATTCCTTCGGCAGTGTTCGAGCCTGTCACCCCGAAAGAGGAGATTTCCTCTTTGGCTGAAGCAAAGATGAAACAAGATTCTACTCATGAAGTTATCGTAAAGCAAGCGGATAAAAAGAATATAGTAGCCAAAAGCAAAACGACTCCTAAACCGCAAAGTGTACCGATAGCAGCAACACCGGTTATAGAAGAAGCTACCGGAGAGGAAACTGCCGGACAAGCGATAATGCTGGAAGAAACAATAGTAGCGGATACAAATACTTCTCACTCCGAAGTCCCTGAAATGAAAATGGCAAAAGTAGCCGCTCCCAACAGGAATCTGATTAAAGGCAAAGTGACGGATGAAAAGGGTGAGCCTATCATTGGAGCCAGTGTAGCATATACCGGAACGAATACAGGTACAATCACAGACCTCAACGGTGAGTTTACATTGAAAAAAGAAGAAGGCAACCAAGAACTGACAGCGCAGTTTATCGGTTACGAATCAGTAGAAATACCGGTAGATACCAGTCGGACAATGTTGATTGCCATGAATGAAGATAAACAAACGCTTGATGAAGTGGTAGTAGTGGGATATGGCAGTAGTAAGAAATCCACTGTCACCGGCGCTTCGGCAAAAGTCTCTTCAAAAACAAAAGATAAATACCAGACTCCGCAGCCGGTAATAGGTAAACGTAAGTATAAGAAGTATTTGGAAGAAAACCTTATCCGTCCGGATGATGACAAATGCAAGGATGTGAAAGGCGAGGTAGTTCTTGCTTTCTTTGTTGACAGAGCAGGAAAGCCACAGAACATCACTGTTGTTCATGGATTATGCGAATCTGCCGACAAGGAAGCAGTCCGTCTTGTCAAAGAAGGCCCGAAATGGACGTTCGGAAACCTTCCGACAAGGGTAACGGTACATTTCTGATTCCTTATATAAGTTCATAACTTGCCATCTGTATCGGCATATCCAGATTATGAAGAACTTTTTCCAACAGGATACCTTCGCGGTTGTCATATTCATAACCGAATGTGGCACGAATACCTTGCAGAATAAACTGCGTGGCACGGTCTAATGCCATCGGAAGACTGTCTCCCTGCATTAAAGAACCAGTGATGACACTGGTAAAAGTATCTCCCGTGCCTGGATAATGGGCGGGCAGATAAGGACAGGTCACTTTCCAGTAGCGGTTTCCTTGACGATTATAGGCATAAACGGACGTTTTATGTGGTTCATCATGTACGGGGACACTGGTAATGATAACAACTTCCGGGCCTTTATCGGATAAAAGACGGAGATATTCTTTCAATTCTTCATCCGTATTATCTGCCTTATAAGGTCTGTCCAGCAAATAGAACAGTTCCGTCAGATTAGGAGTAATCACGTCCGCTTTGGTTATCAGGTGACGCATCTCTTTTACCATCTCCATATCAAAGTTGGTATATAGGCGGCCGTTATCTCCCAACACCGGGTCGGCTACTATCAGGCCGTCCGGTTGACGGAAGTCTTTGATAAAATCGGAAACAATCTGTATCTGCTTCGGCGAACCAAGGTATCCGGTGTAAATGGCGTCGAATTGTACTTCCAGTTTTTTCCATCCGGCTATAATCTTCGGCATTTCATCGGTGAGGTCTAAAAAGGAGAAGCCGGGATATTGCGTATGGTTGGACAGTACCGCCGTAGGAAGCGGACAAACCTGAAAGCCCATTGATGAAAGAATAGGAATAACGACAGTCAGAGATACGCGCCCCATCCCCGAAAGGTCATGGACGGCAGCTATTTTCTTTACTTTATTGGCATACATATTATTTATATTTAAACAGTTTATTATTCTTCTGAATCAACGGGATGAAACAAACGCTCTATTTACACCAAACGGAGCCTCTATTTCGGGTAAACAGAAGCTCTGTTTATTCATTATTCGCTTCCAGTTCCAACAGGTATTTTTTCGCTGGAAGTCCCCCAGCATAGCCCGTCAGCGAACGGTCACTGCCGATTATCCGATGACAAGGCGCGAAAATCGACATGGAGTTCGCCCCGTTGGCATTGGCTACCGCACGGACAGCCTTGGACATACCGATACGCTGTGCCATTTCACCATAGGAAATCGTCTGACCGAAAGGAATCTTCAGTAGTTCGTTCCATACAAGCTTTTGAAATTCCGTGCCGACGAAAAGGAGCGGGACAGTGAATTCTTTGCGTTTTCCTGCAAAGAATTCGTCGAGTTGTCTTGCGGCCTCTCCAATCACGTCCGACATTCCTTCCTCAAATTCGGCACGTAAGAGCCGTTTCAATCGTTTATCCACATGTTCCCGATGTTTTTCTACCTGCCAGTCACATAGACAGAGCTTGTCGCCGAACGAACCGAGCATCAATATACCGCACGGTGATTCATAACGTTTAATCTTGATTATATTCTTCTCTTTCATACAAATTTCGCACGGTCTGTAACCGCTTTTATGTCATTCACGTTGCAATATATATTAATAAACAGATACTACATTAATATGACCAACACATCCCGTGCACCATGCGCGCCCATCACCAATGCCTGCTCGATATCGGCAGTCTTTGAAGGGCCGGAGATGAATGTACCGAACTTATATTCCTGTCCATCCAGTTCACGGTAGGCATCGTACATCGTATTCACAATCTTATTCCGGTCGAGCAGAATGACTAACTTCTCCGAGATAAAATAAACAGCTTTATACTTTACTGTCTGCGGAATCCAGATAGCTCCGTTCTCGGCTACGCCGATTTCTCCTTTCACCACTGCTACATCCGTACCATCCAATTCTTGCGGGTCGTCCAGATTATCGGGATTGAAAGTGGCACAGGAAATATCCGGCAATACGGAAGCAATGCGCATAGCGTCGGGATACGTCCGGCGAATCACGGCATTTACATCTTCCCCTTTACCCAATACCACTGCTGTGCCGCCGACCGCACGGCTGATAGCACAAAATTGCTCTATCTTGTCGGGATATGACAATCGTTTCATATCCGCTATATCCGGCTTATCATAACGTACTTGCGTATTCCTGCGGATACTGGCTAATATTTCTTCCCTGCTACTCATTTGGCTTCCTCCTTTCCCTGTACTTTATTTTTCTTCCACATTTCATTAAACGACTCCTTGGCAAATTCCGGTAGTTCACGTCCCTTGCCCCATTCATCCAAATCATTGTATTTCATAAAACGAGGCAGGCCGTTTATCACCGGGGCTGCCCACAAAGCAGCGTTGAACAACACCGGACGTTCCATCAGGAACTTCATACCGCCGGACATTATCTTCTTTCCCGTATTTGCCTTTCCAAGACCATCCAAATCCTGACGCCATTTATAAATCTGTTCGGCCAAATCGACTTTCACCGGACAGACATCGGAACAGGACATGCACAATGAACAGGCAGAAAGATTATCGTAATATTTCTCCGGGTCATGAGCCATCCCTAAATTGATTCCGATAGGGCCGGGAATGAAATATGTATAAGAGTATCCCCCACTCCGGCGATATACAGGACAGGTATTCATGCAGGCACCACAGCGGATACAGTTCAGTGTCTTGATATGGTCGGGCTTGGAAAGCAGGGAACTTCGCCCATTGTCTACAATAATGATATGATATTCGCCACCTTCACGCGGACGACGGTAATGAGAGGTGTATGTTGTCACTGGTTGTCCGGTAGCCGAACGCGCCAGTAGCCGTGTAAATACACCCAGAGAATCCAAATCCGGTACAATCTTTTCCATACCGAAAGCGGCGATATTCAGTTTCGGGTAAGAAGTTCCCATGTCGGCATTGCCTTCATTGGTGCAGACCACGATGTCTCCGGTTGAAGCCACGGCAAAATTGGCTCCTGTCATGGCTGCTTCGGCATTCAGGAATAGATGCCGCAGATTCTTGCGGGCGGCATGAGTTAGGTAAGTAGGGTCGAAGTTTCCTTTTTCCGTTCCCATCTCTTTTTCAAAAAGTTCTCCTACCTGTTCCCGTTTGATGTGGATGGCAGGCAGTACGATATGGCTTGGTTCGAGATGCATCAGTTGCAGGATACGTTCACCCAAATCGGATTCTACGACATCAATGCCACGTTCCATCAGGAAAGGATTCAAGCCACATTCTTCGGCAAGCATCGACTTACTTTTGATGAAATGGTGCACATTATGTTCGTTCAGTATCTCATAGACGATGGCGCAGTATTCATCGGCATCCTTCGCCCAATGAACGATGGCACCGTTGGCGGTAGCGTTCTTCTCGAACTCCAGCAGCAGCTCTTCGAGATGGCTGTTGGAATACAGTTTCAGTTCGCAAGCCTTGTTGCGCAACTCTTCCCATTCGGGAACTTCCTTACTCATCTTATCCCTTTTGGCGCGAACCATCCAAAGGGTTTCGTTATGCCATGCTGCCATCTTGCTGTCCTGCAAGAACTTTTCGGCAGCCTTTGAATGTTTGGTACTCATGATTGCGACGCTAGAATTTCTACAATATGGATAATCTGAATCGGCAAATGCTCCCGTTTGATTACACCTTGCATGTGCATCAGGCAGGAACTGTCAGCTCCGACGATATATTCGGCTCCGGTAGCCATGTGGTCTTTCACCTTATCACGTCCCATGCAGACGGACACGGCCTGTTCTTCTACGGCAAACATACCGCCAAAGCCACAGCATTCGTCAATATGGCTAGGTTCGAAAACTTCGATGCCTTCGACCATGTCGAGCAAATCACGTAATTTATTATAATAAGGAATATTTAACTCCGTAGGAGCCGAAATAAACAATTCGCGTACCCCATGACAGCTATTGTGAATACTGACTTTATGCGGAAAGCGTGCCGGGATTTTCGAAGGCTTCAACACATCGTGAATAAACTCGCAAAGGTCATAAATTTTCCCTGCACTCTGGCAGACATGACCTTCTTTCTCCAAGATGCCGGGGTGGTTCTCCTTCACGAAAGCCACACAACTGGCAGATGGGCCGACAATGTAATCGTACTCTTGAAACAAATCGCCAAAACGGAGTGCTAACTTCACCGATTCATCTTCAAAACCGGCATTTGCCATCGGTTGTCCGCAACAAGTCTGATCCAACGGATAATCGACGTCTACTCCCAAACTTTTCAATAGTTTATACGATGCCACTCCCACATTGGGATAGATAGCATTGATATAACAAGGAATAAACAAACCTACTTTCATACTATATTTTGTAATAAATTAAGTTCTTCCGCTACATCCGCCTTTCAGGCTATCGGATGTCGATTAATTTGTGTGTTTGCAGGCTTAGTCTCCATTTGGGATGTCGCATTACACAGTCCACTGTTGAAGCAGTGTTATTACAAGAACAAGGCTGAAGGAAAAAATGTTCGGCAGGAAGTAGTTCATAAATACTTATATCTTGTCCTTCATAGACTACTTTTACTTCATCCATCCGGTCAATACCCAGTTTCACGCCCTGCTTGGGCGAGCAGGTCACCCAGTCGATGGCTTCGGGCAGGGGGCGTGTACCGTTTGTTTCGATACAAACATATTTACCTGCCCGGTGCAGGCGGTCGATAAATTCGTCATCAATCCATAAAGAAGGTTCGCCACCCGTCAGGATAACGGTAACGGCGGGATATTTTTCCACTTCGGCGATAATTTCGTCGTCGGTCATCATTCTTCCTTCCTCGTGGCGGGTGTCGCAAAAGTCACATTTCAGGTTGCAGCCGGAGAAACGGATAAAAGTGGCGGGGGTTCCGGTATGGTATCCTTCGCCCTGCAAACTGTAGAAGATTTCATTAATCTTTCTCATCGTCATATGTATTCTGTCTGCTACTCTTTACTCCTGTTCTTCTCCTGCCGTATGGTCTTTTTCTCCTCCTGATGCGTGGTCTTTTTCGTAGATAACGATGTTTCCTTCCGATTCCTGCACCTCTACTTTATAGCATTGCGGAATCTGCTTGCAAACCCATCGGGCGATATTCTCGGCTGTGGGATTAAAGGGAAGTACTTCATTCAGATTCTGGTGGTCGAGTTTCTCCGTGACCACTTCTTTGATGCGGGTGAAATCAACTACCATTCCTTCGGAGTTGAGCCGTGTGGAACGACAATAGACGGTGATAATCCAGTTGTGACCGTGTAAACTGGCGCATTTACTGCGATACGGGAGCACCAGCTTATGGGAAGCCGAAATCTCCATGCGTTTGATTACTGTAAACATTGCTGTACGTATTTTAATAGTTACATGCATCTAATGTCACCTCGATGCAACGGCAAAGGTAATACAAAATAGAGTTTTCATTCAGCAAAGACAGTTATTTTTTCCTATTTTCGTACTATCTTTGTCGCATGAAAACTCTGTATATTGTTTTAGGAAGCATTTCCCTGGCACTCGGCATTCTCGGCATTTTTCTGCCGCTATTGCCTACCACCCCTTTTTTACTACTCACCGCCGCCCTTTATTTCAAAGGGTCGCCCCGACTATACAACTGGCTGCTCAATCATCGTCACTTCGGCCCTTATATCCGCAATTTCCGCGAAAACAAGGCGATCCCTCTCCGCGCCAAAATTATTTCTCTTGTATTAATGTGGGGAACGATGCTTTATTGCATTTTCTTCCTGATTCCTTTTATATGGGTAAAGATTCTCCTGGGACTGATAGCCGCAGGAGTCACTTATCATATTCTTTCTTTCAAAACATTGAGGTAGTTGGAAAGCCCTTGGCGGGCATCTGCCAGCTTATCCTCCCAATGTTTCACGGAATTCTGACCGATAATGTCAGTCACATATTTCACGGAGATAAACGGTATCTCCTTCGAGCGGCAGACAAATGCCTGCGCATAGGCTTCCATATCTACCACGTCTCCGGTGACATGAGTCAGCTCCGTCAAGAAGCCATCTCCTGTATTGCAGATTCCATCTTCCGTCCAGTGCTTGCAATAGCCTTTTTCTTCGAGCAAGGCCGACGAGTCAACTTCGCATTCCAACCCGAACTCTTTCATCTTCTGCATATCACGGTCTACAAACTTACGGCAGACGAAGATGTCTCCCACCTGATGATTGACAGTCCCCGCACTTCCGATATTGAGTACCAAGTCCGGTTGTACCTGACGAATCGCCTCTGCTAAATGAAAGGCTGATTTCACTTTACCAATGCCTGTACGAATGTAATAAGGTTCTATATCCGGCCACTTAATCTCTACAAATTCGCCTTGAACGGCATAGGTTACTAATATTTTCAACATGAGTTTCTTTTAAATATATTGCATGCAAAGATATAGTTTTTCCCTGGAATGCCATAAATCTATTTCATTATATAGCTTTTCAGTACTTCTATATATTCTTCGAAAGCTTCTACTCCTTGCGATGTAATCTAACAAATCGTACATGGCATTTTTCTATTGAACGTCTTGATGACCTCCGCATATCCCACCTTGCTCAATTCAGCAATCTGAACACTCAAATTTCCTGACATAGCCCCATCTACTGACGGATGTAGGCGAAATCTGCTTCTTCTACAGAGAACAACTATAACATGACGACGAGACGTAATTCTGAGTGAAGCAATGGATTTAGTTCTTAAAAACATAGGCTACTTATTTTTTTCTCCGACTTCTTCATATCCACATTCAGTAGATGGCTCGAAACAATCATCATGATTACAAAGATTCCGGCAAACACTAATATTTGTTCAGCCCCGTATCAAAAGACAAAGGAAAAAACAAATGATTCCTGCATACCATATTCTTTTATCCATATCCGTACGGTTATGAGCTAAATGGGAATTTAATTCAGACATAAGAACAAAAGAACATAAAGGCTGCGCTTGGAAAATTATTTCTGCCGCCGGTCATTAAACTACTACTGTTTCATCTTTTGTTCTTATGTTCTTCTGTCTAAAAAAAAATTATCATTAAACTCATTTCTGTACCGATTTGATTCATAACCATCCGCAAAAACCATTCATAATTTTCAAGAGTAACAAAACATATAACTTCTGAATTTTATATTACCTCACAGCTGTCATATCTATCTGCAGTGGCATATTCTTACTTTTTTCTATATTTTGTAATATTTCCCGTCTTTGTACTTCACTAGTCTCATACATATATTTCTTCACCCAATCATTTTCTTCTTTAAATTTACTCTGATAGCTAGTTATATACACATTACCAAATTCTAATTTATACAATAGCGCCATCCCATTATCTCCCTGATATCCAAAATCCTGCAATGAAGTAACCTGTTGATTTTTTGATATAATCGGCTTGGCATTACGTATAGCAGCAGCCTGACTTAATAATCCTGTTTTTTTATTTGCTACATTAGCATTCATTTTCCACCACTGTTGTGAACCTGTTACTGACAATTTTGTAGCCTTGCCATTCTGTACAACTAAAGTAACTGTGACATCATATGTCCAATCATGAAAATTCGAACCAGTTGCATTTTCCAACTGCAAACGCCGCTGCTTAGCCTTACAAACACCATCAACAACAACTTCCCCATTTATTGTTTTATATGGAACTTCAATACAAATTAATTCCATAATTCCTGTTGTATCACGCAAAACTCCTGACACTTTTTGCGGTTCATATGCCAACGCTTCAGAAATATCTTTTATTCTAGTTTTAAAATCTTCACTTGACAATAACATATATTTATTAAAACCTTCCTGTTGCTTTTTCAAAAATGACAGATTTATAGAATCCAACAGTGTCATTTTCGACAAATATTTCTCCATTTTATTATTGATCATAATAATAGCCGTATCCCGAATGAGACTATGACGTCTAAATGGGGATGTTCCACGAATCAACAGTTTAGAAATGCCACTTTTGATAGTGGCTGCTATATCTTCTATCGCTCTTTCCTCTGGTTTCATCAAACTTCTTTTATATTCCAATCCTGTATCAACAAATCCGCTATTTATCGATGCTGAGTTGATTAAAAAATCTTGTATTTCTTTACTACACAATAATGCTGGCAACGCTGCTTTTTTATCCTTAACATACAATTTCAGCAAACGAGAATAATCAAGGTTATTCTGTGCTACAAATTGTAAAAGAGTTGTATCGCAAACATAATTTTGTTGATACGCATTAACCAATTTCTGATAAATGTCAAAAAACGGCTTTAATTTCTCCTCTTCTATTTGGTAATCATCTAGTTGTTTTAGGCAGTTTCTCATCTCAGCATACCATTGGTCACGATGCTCCTCCCAGCACTTCTGTTGTTTTTTAGACAACTTATGATCACCATTAATCAAGCGATACAAAGTTTTTGTCAAATCATCATTCATGTTTGCAAATGACATGCCATGTTCTGACATATACAACTTTGCCAATTCCAATTCCGACTTCTCCTGTGCTTGTAATCCTATAAAGGAGAACAACATAAACACACAAATTATCAAGTTTTTCATATATAAATTCTAATTAATACATAGAATGTTTTATTCAAACAAAGAACCTATAATAAGCGCAAGTATACACGCTCCCAAAAAAGAAAGAATAATTATCAAATATAGATATTTACTTAGAATCTTTCTACGTCTATACTTTTTCAAAGACTTAGTAAAGTCCTCTATTATATAGAGTTCGGCATCCGTACGTTTCAGTTTCTTCAAAGCTTGTTTAAACTTACTCAAACAAGCATCCGGATACTTATTTCTTATTGTGTTTTGTTCACCGTCATCAGCCCCTCCTATGGCTTTCCACTTATTAATTTCAAGTTGCATTTCCATTTTCTCTAACAATTTGATAATCCCTTCTTTGTCTTCAGGTATATCATATTCGATTACTTGATCTACTGCATTTATTACGGCAGCATCCAATAAATTCAATTCAGCCTCTTTCTTTCTCTCTTCTTGCTGTTGAATAGCCTCCGCTACTTTTTCTCTTGACTTCGCTCTTCTAAAAGGCGTTGCATGTTTGTCGCCAAAAACCAAATTAGAGACAACTTTCCCTGAATCTCTTCCCAGTTGATTTTTAAATGAATTCAATATTCCCATAGTGCAAATTATTTATGTAAATTATTTAATAGAACCTTTATTATATCAGTTGTAGACAATATTTTTTGAGGAGACTTTGCCATATGCCTCTCATCGTATAAGCCATAAAAGATAACAATTGTTCCAACCAAAACAGATGGAGAAAATGTCAATATACGATCACTCTCTTCCCGCAATCCGGTAATACGGTATAATTCAATATCTTTACCTTCAAAAGGTAAACGTTCAAATTTATACCCCATCCAAGTACAATCTGAATTTATCCCCCAATAGTATCGAGAGAACTTATTGAGTACAATAATCAATTTAGGATGAATACGCTCTATCTCCAATTGAGTAACTTGTAACAAGCGAACTTTCAAATCGATAGGACATTGTTCTTCAAATCCTTTTTGGTTAGAACATTTAATTGGAAATAAATCAAGATAAGCAGTACAAGGTAACAAATCTCCCATCATATCTTTTATACGTTCCCAATACCGGATAGAGTCATCGGTATCACTCAGTTTAAAAGAAAAATCGCCATATCCACCAGAAAAAGAAGGATTAGCTCCTACTAATAAAATTTCTCCTATTGGATTGTCTACCGGATAGCAAATGCCACGCTCTAAAATAGTACGAAAAGGAGTTTCTCTGTGTTCATTATTGTAATTGTGTATAATCTCCTTGTAATAATCTTCCATCGGTCACATATTTTAGTTTCCACAGGAACCCGGAATGGAAAGATTATAAGATAGAAAGTGTGGGTTCCATGCATTATTCAAGGTCAATAGGCTCTGGTAAACCCGCAATTATTGAATAAAGACAGAACCCACATCTTTATCGTTTATAATTGAGATTATATAAACGAACCAGATGTGAGAGGAGCTCTACTTATTCTCTAATTGCTTAAAATTTACCAGATTTTATGACCGAGAATAAAGCAAAACACTTTCACATGTTCAACTTAATATGTCATCGAACCATTGTTCGATGCGCAAATATAATCAAACTTTCAGAAAGTCTCCTTTTTTTCTGTCTTCTTTTTACAAATATAAGACTTAATTAAAGGTCATGCAAAGAAAAGGTTTTCCTAAAGAATACACAATACGATTTCTAGTCCTTTTTAGTCCTTATTATCAATAAGGCCGGAAAATATTGTACGACTACGGTATATTAATTATTTTTGCAGTATGAACGTAGACAAAGAAAATACATCCGAATCCGAAATACTACTGAAATCTCACATAAATGTAAACAATCATTTTTGTGAATACACAATTATTTCTAATTCTGAGTACTCCCCTAACCTATTAATAAAAGCACGACGATATGGCAAATGGCATGTACTAAAAGGAATAAAGCCTGACTGCTCCCATCTGAATGAATATATAGAATTACTAAATAAGGAATTCGATATTCTTTTTTCATTAGACCACCCTAATATCGTCCGGGCAATTGATAAAGAAATTGATGAAAAATTCGGGTTATGTATTGTTATGGAATATATAGATGGAATGACACTGTCTGAATTTATTCAGCGATATAAAGGGAATAGAAAATTGATTACCAAGATTGTATCTGAATTATTGGATGCAATGATATATATTCATAGCAAACAAATCATTCATAGAGATATAAAACCTGACAATATATTAATAACCCATAATGGATTTAACGTTAAAATAATAGATTTCGGATTAGCTGATACCGATTATTATGACATACTAAAACAACCTGCAGGCACTTTGCGATACAGCGCTCCAGAACAACGCACCAAACAATGTAATATTGATAACCGCGTAGACATATATGCCTTTGGTATGCTCCTAATCCAAATGTTTACTGGAAAAGCCGATAAAAGCATGGCGTATACTTTACCCAATTTTTACTGCAAAATAGCTCAAAAATGCATCCAAGAAAATAGAGAGAAACGGTATACTTCGGCAAAAGAACTTAAAGAAGCATTCACTTATAAACATCGCTTATCTAAAATTGCATTGAGGATAATAAGCTATATAATTATATTGATTGCTTTTCTATTCATCATTTCGCATTTACTAAAAGATTCGACTTCCATAAAAGAACTAACTGATACAATGGAAGAACCATTAAAAAACAATTCAACAAAAACAGACTCCACATTATTCTTGTCTCCTCAAATAAATTCTTTAGAAACGGCTCATTCGTCCCAAACAATTCAGCCCTCCACATCAATAATCACTCCACCAACAAATAGTAATAACACAATCGAAAACATAACAACAAAAGAGGATTCTAAAAAGGAAATAATTATAAGAAAGGACTCTATCGAAAAATTAACTCTACCCACTGAATTACAACAAAGCACACAATTACCATCACAGTCACCTAAAGAACTTCTGATGAGCAAGCTTGAAAAAGAATATAAAGATTCATACACTTCCATAGTTGGAGTGCAAAACGAGAAAATTATTCCAGACGCCCTTAAAAGAGATAAATATCATATAAAAAACAAGATAATAGAAGGAGAACTTCAAATATATGACCAACTATTAGCAGAAACTGGAAATAGCAAAGTCCTAAAATTTGAGTTAAAAGATTTTTCTGATTACGTATCTAAAACACTTCTTGCGAAATTTGAAGAATCGTATCAACAGAAATATGATTCTCTATATTATGAGACAAATACGGGCAAAAGAATAATAGAAAATAAAATACTTGCACTAACCGAACCTGACACACGATTTACTTCATCTCAAATGATGGATATAGAAACAAGTGGATGGGAAACAGAAATAGCAAAAAAACTTTTTATACAAATAGAACATTCACATAAAATATTAGACATGGAGGCAACTAAAGCAGAATCACTAACCCAGCAAGTGAAAATTATCCAAAAATATTTGAAAGACATATATGAGATAGAATATTCATTACGTAAAGGAATATCAAGAAGAGAAGAACTAACTATACTTGATTATGGTTTTTACAACTTATTCTCATATTACCCAAAAAAAATATCCAATAAATTTGGTTTAGACTTAACAGTGCAATCATATTTTAATGAAATATATCTGACTATAATGGATACTTATTACGATACCCCTTATGCAAAAGTATTAACTGAAGCTGAAAAAAAAGAATACCTGCCTCAAAAACGAACCTCTACATCAACAGATATAAAAGATTCAATGGAACTTCTACACCAAAAATTATTAGAGAAAGGAATAGTAATCTTCACTATACCGCATAAGATGTATGTTCAAATTATGACATATTAACCACCTGCACTCTTACCAAACCATTTCGCATACCTGCCACATACGATACAGATGATGCACTATTCACCTGAACTAAACTATTAATGTACAAAGGATGCCCTTCGGCAAAACATAGACAATAAAATGTATCTCCAATATTCAGTTTTGAATTTCGGGATTCAATCACTTCAAATTGACTATTCCCTAAATACACAAACATACAACAACGATTAGGACACCAAGTGACTACCACTTTATCACCTAAAGACAAATCTTCACTTTTTATTTCATATCCTATAATAAAGGTCGATTGTTCTTCTTTCTTCTCAGATATATACAACAAAAAGTCATCCCAATTTCTCTTCCCAACAAATTGAGATAAAATATCTAAAGTAGAAGGTCTTGTATGTTCTGATCCCTTTATATACCCCCACAAACGTTTTAATGTTGTAGGACTAATAGGTTCTCTTACCTGTTCCCATATAAGTTCTACCAGAAAATCAAAATCTGCAGGTGTTCTCATCTTCCTTTCTATATGTTTTTCAACAGCAATTCGTAATTCAATTATCTCCGGATCATATTTTACCATATTCACACATATTTAATTCACTCTAATTCATTCTGAAAGATAAGCAAAATACTTATACACCAAGTCATCAATTGACATTTCATTTTGTTCAAAACGCATTTTATCCAATGATGTAATTCTCTCTTCCATTGTTTTTTGTCCCTTGTACACGGTCGATATATAATCCCTTCCATCACGACTGACAACAGCAGAATCCGTAAAATCAGACACCCTGAAATCAGGGACTACGTAATTCAATGTATATGACACATCTCTAACACGCCCTTGTACAGGAAAAAGAATACCTTTTGAAACTAAATCTTTCACATCTCGAGTCGCAGTATCTAAAGAAATGTCTGCTAGTTTACTCCAGTTTTTTGCAGTCAGCTTTCCTTCATAACCATTCAAATATATATTGAGAATACTCCGTTGCCTTTCTGTGATAACCACTTCTGAATGATTCTTCCAAAAGGTAGCTTTATTAAGTATTTCACTCAACATTATATTAGATTCACTAACAGCCCGTTCAATACAAGTAAAATACCATTCCAACCATTCTGTAATATCACCATTTCCGCGTTGTGTACGCTCCAGCATACGATAATATTCTTTTTTTTCCTTACTAATTTGCAGAGACATACTGAAAAAACGTAATTTGCTACGGTCTATTTGCGATAATACCATATCTGATATAGCTCTTGCTATTCGTCCGTTTCCATCATCAAACGGATGAATGCATACAAACCACAGATGAGCTATTGCAGACTTCACTAATGATGGAACAATCTTTTTATCATTAAACCATAAAAAGAATTTATTCATTTCATCTAGTACCCGTTCCGGTTCTGGTGCGCGATAGTGTACCCTTTCTCGCCCGAATGTTCCAGATACAACTTCCATAGATTCATCCCGGTATCTCCCCACTACAATATCCGAAAATCCACTTTTACCTGTTGGAAAAAGCGCTGCATGCCATCCAAATAATCTATCATGATTCAATGGAGTGTCATAGTTCATCACAGCATCAAGCATCATCTCAACAACTCCGTCAACATAATGCGTCGGTTCTTTGGTATCCGGCACGGTCACACCTAATTTTCGGGCGACAGAAGAACGCACTTCTTCCGTATTCAAAGTTATCCCTTCGATTTCGGAAGATGAAACAACATCATGTGTCACAGCCTCTACGGTAGCAACCATTTGACTATCAAATCCGATAGTACTTAAGCGTCCCGTGAGATATCCGATAGCCCTGTTTGTACGAGCTATTGCATCCGATAAACTATCAGCATTCCATCTGAACGAAGTCCAATTTTCTATTTCATGAATAAACATATCATAGGTTATTTCTACAAATATAGGGATTTAAATGAAGTTATCAACAAAGTTGCGGTTAAAATCGGCCAATAAGCCGCAGAATTTGCGGCTTATTGGCCGATTTTAACCGCAACACTTAATATTCCTGAATCTCACAGCTAACATTCTCTCAAACAATCAGACACCAACATCTCCCGTCTGCAGACAAATTCCAGATGAAATGTGCAGAAAGTAATCCGCACCTATACTACAAATAATAACTTCAGATACATAAATTAATTTGTCTGCCTATAGGCGGACGAAACATTGCCTATAGCCAACCTTTCGTTCGTCTATAGGCAAACGAAAAGTAAGCTATAGGCAGACGAACTAATCCATGCACTTGCAGAAGTTATTCTATGAAGAGGAAAGAACCAATTTCTTCTCTACAAAATGTTAGCAGTTTAATAAGGTTATTATCCCCCGAAACCTATCTC
Organism: Bacteroides congonensis; assembly: GCF_900130125.1. GTDB lineage: Bacteria > Bacteroidota > Bacteroidia > Bacteroidales > Bacteroidaceae > Bacteroides > Bacteroides congonensis. The sequence goes on along the minus strand of NZ_FQXY01000011.1, from coordinate 898,805 downwards.
TTTCCCCCGTCAACCCGCTAATTTGGGCTAAAATGCACATTTTCTTCCGAAAAGTTTTTGTAATATCAGAGTTAATCGTATTTTTGTGTACAATTTTGGTGTAGTAATGACAGAAGAAGAAAAAAAGTTATTGAATACCTTTGAGACGCAGCTACGGCATTTGATCTATTTGCACGATGAGTTAAAGCGTGAAAATGCGGAGCTGAAGAAACTTCTCGATATTGAAAAATTAAAAAATGAGAAGGTACAGGCGCAATACGACGAATTGGAAGTCAACTACACAAACCTAAAAACAGCTACGGCAATCAGCCTTAACGGCAGCGACGTAAAAGAGACGAAGCTGCGATTGTCCAAATTAGTGCGTGAAGTCGATAAATGCATCGCTTTGTTGAATGAATAAGAAGAAGATGTATGAACGATAAAATAAAGATAAACCTGCAAATAGCAGACTCAAACTACCCGTTAACCATCAACCGTGAGGAAGAAGAAATGGTACGGGAAGCCGCCAAGCAGGTAAATATCAGGCTTAATAAGTACCGGGAAGTTTACAAAAACCTCGAACCGGAAAAGATTATTGCCATGGTAGCCTATCAGTTCTCGTTAGAGAGACTGCAATTATTGCAACGTAATGATACCAGCCCCTATACGGAGAAGGTAAAAGAACTAAATGAATTGTTGGAAGATTATTTCAAAGAGGAATAAACCTGACCGGCTATTCGCTGATAAGAGAAAAACAACCACGCACTGCACAATATCCGGGCAAGAACCTGCCCAGATATTTGGTGGTGCGTTTTTATTTATATATTAAATTAAATGTAGAATGATAGCAATAATAGCAACAGCAATTGCTTGCTTCATCGTAGGTGGAGTCTTTTCATACATACTATTCCGGTATGCACTGAAGTCCAGATACGAGAATATCCTGAAAGAAGCAGAGACAGAAGCGGAAGTAATTAAGAAAAACAAGCTGCTGGAAGTGAAGGAGAAGTTCCTGAATAAGAAAGCAGACCTTGAAAAGGAAGTAGCACTGCGGAATCAGAAGATTCAACAGGCGGAAAACAAACTGAAACAACGTGAAATGGTGCTCGGACAGCGCCAGGAAGAAATCCAGCGCAAAAAGATGGAAGCCGAAGCTGTCAAAGAGAACCTGGAAGCGCAACTGGTGATTGTCGACAAGAAGAAAGAGGAACTGGACAGACTGCAACAGCAGGAAATTGACAAGTTGGAAGCAATCTCCGGACTGTCTGCCGATGAAGCAAAAGAACGTTTGGTGGAATCCTTGAAAGAGGAAGCTAAAACGCAGGCTCAGTCATTCATCAACGACATCATGGATGATGCCAAGCTGACTGCCAACAAGGAAGCGAAACGTATTGTCGTTCAGTCTATCCAACGGGTAGCTACGGAAACTGCCATTGAAAACTCTGTTACGGTATTCCATATCGAATCTGACGAAATCAAAGGACGTATTATCGGACGCGAAGGACGTAATATCCGTGCACTGGAAGCAGCCACAGGTGTTGAAATCGTTGTAGACGATACTCCTGAAGCTATCGTGCTTTCAGCTTTCGACCCGGTTCGCCGTGAAATCGCACGTTTGGCACTGCATCAGCTTGTTACTGACGGACGTATTCATCCGGCACGTATTGAGGAAGTGGTAGCTAAGGTACGCAAACAGGTAGAGGAAGAAATCATCGAAACTGGTAAACGTACTACGATTGACCTTGGTATCCACGGTTTGCATCCTGAATTGATCCGTATTATCGGTAAGATGAAATATCGCTCTTCTTACGGTCAGAACTTGTTGCAACACGCTCGTGAAACAGCCAATCTTTGTGCTGTAATGGCATCGGAACTGGGACTGAATCCGAAGAAAGCAAAACGCGCAGGTTTGCTGCATGATATAGGTAAAGTGCCTGATGAAGAACCGGAATTGCCACACGCATTGCTGGGTATGAAGCTCGCAGAGAAATATAAGGAAAAACCGGATATCTGCAACGCTATCGGTGCTCACCATGACGAAACGGAAATGACCAGTTTGCTCGCTCCTATCGTACAGGTATGTGACGCTATTTCAGGTGCACGTCCGGGCGCACGCCGCGAAATCGTTGAGGCTTATATCAAGCGCTTGAATGACCTCGAACAATTGGCGATGGCTTATCCAGGTGTAACAAAGACTTATGCAATCCAGGCAGGACGCGAACTCCGCGTTATCGTTGGTGCGGATAAGATTGATGATAAGCAGACTGAAAACCTGTCGGGCGAAATCGCCAAGAAGATTCAGGATGAAATGACTTATCCGGGACAAGTGAAGATTACCGTAATCCGTGAGACACGTGCGGTTAGCTTCGCTAAATAAGACCAAATCAAAAAAGAAAACAAAGATAAAAGGGCGAAGCAATTCGCCCTTTTTTAATAAATGCCCGTTTCCTTTTTAAAGATACTCATTGCTTTTTAAATACATAAATCACTTTTTATCCCTTATTCATCAACCTATGAAAAAGTTTCAATTCGAAGTTTGTGCCAACTCAGTAGAGAGTTGTCTCGCCGCCCAGACAGGCGGAGCCAATCGGGTAGAATTATGTGCCGGTATACCGGAAGGCGGAACGACACCGTCTTACGGAGAAATATCCATGGCGCGTGAAGTGCTGGACACTACCCGGCTGCACGTTATTATCCGTCCCCGGGGTGGAGACTTTCTCTACTCACCTATAGAAGTCAAGACAATGCTGAAAGATATAGAGATGGCTAAGCAACTCGGAGTTAACGGGGTGGTTTTCGGATGCCTGACTGCTAATGGGGAGATTGACTCCGTCGTCATGCAGGAGTTGATGAAAGCCTCACAAGGGTTATCCGTCACTTTCCACCGGGCTTTCGACGTTTGTCGCAAACCTGAAGAGGCACTCGAACAAATTATAGAACTCGGTTGTAACCGGATTCTTACTTCCGGTCAGCAGGCAACTGCCGAACAGGGTATTCCTCTGCTCAAAGCACTACAAAAACAGGCAGCGGGAAGAATTATCTTACTTGCCGGATGCGGTGTGAATGAAAAGAATATTGCCCGAATCTCCTGTGAAACAGGGATACGGGAGTTTCACTTCTCTGCCCGTGAAAGCATAAAAAGTGGTATGGAGTACAAAAACAAATCGGTATCCATGGGCGGTACTGTACATATCGACGAATATGAACGAAACGTAACGACCGCCCGGAGAGTCATGGATACGGTTCAGGCTATATCTTCATAATTCAGATCATATCCTTATAAATAAGGTATGATTGTGATATAAATACCCGTGATAATGGCCGAGGTGATTACGCCGGATATATTAGCTCCCAAGGCATCGCCTAAAACGAATGAGTCGGGATTGTCCTTGCTGACAATCTTCTGGGCTACTTTTGCGGTAGTAGGTACACAACTTACCGCGGCTATGCCAATCACCGGATTATAGTTTCCCCGTTTGATAAAGTACATGATATAACCGCCCAAGATTCCACCGATACCGGAAAGTAACAAAGCTACGATACCCAAAACCAATAATTTAAGAATCTTCGGGTCGAGCAATAAGTGTGCGTCGCAGAGTACGCCCAACAATACCCCTAACATAAAGGTAGAGCCATAAAGCAATGGGCCGCTTACAAAATCATAAATATGTTTCATACCGGACTCACGGACGGCAACTCCGAGGAACAAGGAGAAGAATAAGGGCGAAGCAACCGGGAACAGAAAACAAAGAACGGCACAAAGAATAGCGGAGAAAGCCAGCTTTACTTTTGCATCATAGTTTTTCGGAGCTTTCTTCGTTACCATCTTGATTGCACGGAGACGTTTGGGAACCAGGAGTTTTACCAGGTAAGGATAGCCACCGTATGTTAATCCTAAATAAAGATAGGCAACTACCGTGATAGGGACAAACAGATGTTTTGCCAAAGCCAGTGAAGTAAACAACACCATCGGACCGTCGGCACCACCTACCATAGCTACAGAGGCACTTTCTTTCAAAGTCAGTCCGAGAGCAGCGGCGATAGGCACTGTCAGGAAAGTTCCCAGCTCTGCACACAATGCAAGGAAGATACTCGCAAATGGTTTCTGAAGCAGGAAACCAACATCCAAGAGTGTTCCAATACCCATAAAGACAAAACAGGCTATCAGTCCGTTACTGAACGTAAGCGTGTAGACAGGTTGCAGGAAGTCTATCTGCATCGTATTCATCAATGCATCCGTATCCGAAAGCATCGGGTCGAGAAAAAGGTTACCCAGTGTACCATCGGGCATAATCAGTGTTCCGCAGTTGATAGCTACCATTCCCAGCCCCATTGGAATCATAACCATAGGTTCGAGCACGCCTTTCCAGCCTAAATAAATAAGTAACAAACCGAGAAGTACCAAAAAGATTCTGGCAGAAGCGAGGAACCAACCGCTTGCCATCATTGTACCAATGCCCTGAAATAAGGTCGCAAAATCTATATTTTCCATAATGAATTTCTTTTTTATTGTTTGTCAGAAGCTGATTTCTTGGAGTTTTTCTTGTTGATATGTGCCCGTTCTTCCTCTTTAAGAAAGAATTCGCGGGTATCCCGTGGATAATAATAATCCATCAGGGTTTCGTCCGAAGCCCCCGGACTCACACCATGATAATAACCCGTATAACCGGTAAAGTTACGGTTGATGCCACGGCTGAAGTCTTCACGGTAATCTCCCATGGATTCTTCCGTCTCAAGCGGTATCTGCCTGACGAGCTTTTCCACTTTCTGACGATGTTGCCGCCAGCGATGCAGACGAAGTAACTCCAACCGGTGGGAACTGTAAAAGTCAAATGAATCGGCAGCATAAGCTATTAACTTAATCACTGCCGCAACGAAAAAGCCTATGAGAAAGGTCAACCCCATCATAGCCAACGTAGATAGTAATAAATGAATCATAGTAGTATAAAAAAACAGGTTGTATAATCATTTATGTACAAACACGACATGCCCGGAAATGAATATTATCCGGACTTATAAAACATATTTGCACAAATTCCCAGGAATAGTTATGGCAAAAGAAAGGCTAAATCAAGATATGTGCCAAGGTATAAATGTAATACCTATTAGAATATTTCAGATAATTAGTGTCGGAAAGAAGAATTTTCCTTTTGTCCTCGGGCAAACGGAAAGAGCGGGAACTTAATAACTGGACAATGACGGGAATATCATTAAACTTCAATGTCCTGACGGGAGTTATGTTTCGTGGAAGTGAGAAAGTAGTCAGGATTCCTAAGGAATGGCTCTCTGCCGGAGTTGAAGTGAATGTCGTAGCAGTGACTGCGTCATTCTCCAAAGAGATTACGGTTGTTTCCCGAAATCCCCGGACATCTTCTTTATGGGTAGACAGACTACCTCCAATAAGTAAGAATGCAAGTGACAATATGCACAAAAGATACTTTATCATAACTCTCTACAAACGTAACAATTAATTCGCATAAAAGTGCGCTCTATATAGAGAATTAACGATTATTGCATACTGTCACACTGCATTACTACTTTCTGTTCCTTCTTCGCTCTGTTCTTTCTACAATCCGTGAATGGTTTTCATCAATTGCTCGCCCAGGCCGATGGTATATCCTTGAGAAACAAAGACAACACGGTTGAATGTATCGGCAATGACAAACATGGGCAGAACATTCTGATTGGAGAGATTCATGGATTTAGCAATTTGCTGCTGAATGCTATTATCCATATCTACGCCATAAGTAATGGTAGACGGCAACCCCTGAAACTCTACAGGATGGAACTTCTTATATTGTTCTTCGGACGGGAAAAGGAGGACTATTTTCCGACCCCATTTCTCGAACTCGCTGCCTAAAGCGGCTATATCCCGCAATGCATGATTAGTAGGCTCCTGCCCTACTCCCAACACACCAACCACAAAATAACCTCTTCCACAAGTTTGAAGAAGGCTCTGCGTTGCAGATGAGTTACCGCCCGATACAGGAATATACAATGATTCCGAGTTGAAATTTCCAATTACCTGTACTTGTTCGTCACTTTCTCTCATAATCAAATCAATGGTTGTCGTCTTGTCCGGTTCTATGGTAAAGAAAGTAACTTTGGAAAGTACCGCTCCGCTTGCCATACGCGTTCCGGTGACCAGCATATAATAACCGGCATCCAGTGGAGTGCCATTCTTCAACAGATTTGACCATGTAGTACCTGCACCCATATCGGCATCCCCTTCGTCATAGTTCAACAGTTGGAATACACCGTCCTTGAATTTGGAAAGAGTAAAATGGGAATAATACTTCGGATCGGGTAATGAGCGGATTGGTTTGTATGTGGCACGCAACAGTCCGGTAGCAGCCTGCACCGGTGTACTTTCCGCAAAATCCACATCTATAGTACGTCCTTCTTTATTCACATACTGCACTTTTCCCGTCACCTTATCTATTTGGGCAGGTATGCCGAAAGCACGAGCCATTGCCACAAAGAAAATATCACGTGACTTTTCATCCGCAACACGAGCTCTCCACACTCCTACCGGAGAAATAGGGATACGCTGGGAATTCAGTTCATTGTTAATCTTAATCTCTTTCTTACACCATTCAACCAAACGGGATGGTTCTTCCACAAAGGCGTCTTTCTCTTTTCGCGAAAATGCAGCATTGAGATTATAGCAATAAGGCGTCAACATTTCGTTTTCCACACGCGGGTTGACCATCTCGGCACTTTCATGCTCAGTGGTAATCTGTAGATAATCAACCAGGCAATAAATAGATACATCCCTCCAATCTTTGGCAGAAAGTTGCTGCAATAGTGCCAAAGCAAAGTCAAAACGTTCTTCGGTCAGATTTGAAGCTATTTTTATGAAATGAAGCAACGTCTTATAGTTTCCCCGGGAAGCAACCAATATCTTTACCATTTTCTCTTTATCTTCATCGCTTATATTGAATCTGGCAAGAGCTTCCTGGTCAAGTGCTTCTCTAGCACGTTCTTCAGTCATCATCGTTGCTACATAAGCATTGCGAATAGAATCTTCCTTAGCCAGCCGGAAATCATTTTCCTTACGTTGTTCCGGAGTTACTTCCGGCAGATTCGCTCCTTCCGCGGGTGGAACAATGTCCAAATCGAATGCATATGCTTCTCCCTCTTTCTTATCCAAAGCAAGAACCAGCTTATCATCTTTGCCAAAAGACAGTTTACCATAACCGAATTTACCGCCTTTGGAAACCCATACCAACATATCTCCCTGTCCGGCTGTCAACGAAGCCTGACCGTCCGCACCGGTATATTTAGTGGCAACCGTATAAAACTCGGCGTAATTATAAACTTTGAAATCCACCTTCGCACCAATGACAGGCTGACCGTCAGCATCAGTCACCATGACCACTGCCTTTCCCGTAGGAGCATAATTATCTATCACATTAATCTCGGTATAATTCGGAGTCTCAAGCATAATCTCCTCCGGCCCGTTATAACGACCGAAAACCTTTGTATGCATCAACATTCCACGACTTGCGGGCGCATTGAACCAACCGAGGTTCAGCACCGGTTCGGGCTCGCAAGCACCAAAGAAATACCACTTGCCATCCGCCCAGGCTTCTACCCAGGCATGATTATCATCCGTATGCGCCCAACGGGGAGTATATACCTGACGGGCAGGAATTCCGACCGAGCGCAATGCGGCAACAGTAAAAGTAGACTCTTCCCCGCAACGTCCATAGGCCGTTTGCACCGAAGCCAGCGGCGAACTGGTACGGGCATCACTCGGACGATATACCACTTTCTCATGACACCAGTGATTGACCTCTAAAATCGCATCCTTCATCGAAAGACCTTTCACCCGTTCCTTCAGTTCTTCATAAAATACTTCCCGGGATTCATCCAAATTCTCATTATTCACACGGACAGGCAGTACAAAGTGCCGGAATAACTCATCGGTTACACTCTTTCCCCAAGGCATTTCACTGCGAGCCTGTTTGGAAAGACGAATATTTTTCAGATAATATACCCCGGGATAGTCTGTTATATCCCCTATCGGCATATAGGCATAAAGAAACATCAGCGCTTCACGCTCGGAGAGAGTCAAAGTACTATCCGAAAGGATGGTAAACAGATTCCCATCGGGAAGAGCCTGTTGTTTTTGCTCAAAATCCTGAAGTACCTGATTACGATAAGCTTCTTCTTTCAAAAAATGGGATTCACTGCATGAAAATAATAATACAGAGAAATACGGGACAAGCAAAAGACGGACGAGTGTTTTCATATTTATGTGTTAATTAAATAAACGATAGTCAAATAAATATGCATACCAAAGTACACATCCACAAAATTACAAGTTTTTTTCTGAAAGACAGCACAAGTAGCTGTAAATGTATGTAATAGGTTTGTAACATCTACCGTGTTCGAACCTCCCTTAAAAAGAAAAATCAAAATAAAAAGAAGATTTCTATGTTTTACAGCATATATTTCAAAAACATTTTGTACCTTTGCAGTGTTAATAAAGAAAACAAGATGTAAAACCGCTCTTCAAAACGTGGGGGGCAAAAAAAGAGGAAACAAATTATGAAAAAGAATGCAAATGAAAAAATTATGATGTTACAGTACCGTATTAAACGCTATCAAGCAATGGGAAATGGTGCAATGTGCCAAACCTTGAACGGTAAACTTCAAAAACTGCTGTCACAGCAGGTTGCCATGTAAATAAACACACTAATTATATGAATTTGGGCGAGGAACTTTCGAGTATCCTCGCTTTTTTTATACTTTTGTACTCAAAAGATAATAAAACACATATATCATGAAGAAATTATTAATGTCGGTTGCGTTGCTTCTTTTAGCTGCAACTTCTTTTGCACAAACACCCGGTTATGAATTCACAACCGTTGTGTCCCACAAAGCGACTCCCGTCAAGGATCAAGGTTCCACAGGTACTTGCTGGTGCTTTGCCACCGCTTCTTTCATGGAGTCCGAACTGCTCCGTATGGGCAAAGGAGAATACAATCTCTCGGAAATGTACATCGTCCGTCAGAAGTATATGAATCAGATGGAAGACAACTATCTCCGTCGCGGAAAGGGAAATATCGGAGAAGGCAGCCTGGCGCATACATTCACAAATGCCTATAAGCAAGTAGGTATCGTTCCCGAAGAAGCATATTCCGGTTTGCTTAATGACAGCAAAGACCATAATCACGGAGCACTGACACGCTATTTCAAAGCTTTGGTGGATGCCAATATCGCTTCTAAGAAACGCACTCCCGAATATGATGCCCTTATCAATAATCTGTTTGATACATACTTGGGCAAGCTTCCCGAGAAGTTTACTTATAAAGGAAAGGAATATACTCCCCAATCTTTCACAGAAAGCCTGGGACTGGATATGAATAACTACATCGAGTTGACCAGCTTCACGCATAAGCCTTATTACGAAACTTTCTCACCCGAAGTTCCCGACAACTGGGAAAACCAACCGATGTATAATCTCCCTTTGGACGAGTTGATTGGTGCTATCGACCACGCACTGAACAGTGGATATACCGTATGTTGGGACGGTGATGTCAGCGAACAGGGTTTCTCTTATAAGAACGGAATTGCCATCAACCCGCAGGTGGAAGATGTAAAAGACTACTCTACTACCGACCGTGCCCGTTTCGAAGCAATGCCGAAATATCAGCGTATGGAAGAAGTATTCAAGTTTGAACATCCTTATCCGGAAATCGAAGTGACACCTGAGATCCGCCAGGAAGGTTATGAGAAATTTGTGACAACCGACGACCATCTGATGCACATCACCGGTATCGCAAAAGACCAGAACGGTACTAAATATTATATCACCAAGAACTCATGGGGAGCGGAAGGAAATAAATTCGGCGGTTATCAGAATATGTCTGAAAGCTATGTACGTGCCAAAACAATCAGCGTCATGGTACATAAGGACTCTCTGCCGAAAGAGCTGAAGAAGAAACTCGGAATTTAACAAAAAAGAAGCATTATATAAAAGGGATAGGGCGACAAAGTATCACTACTTGATCGCCCTATATTTTTTATTAACTTATTATTTTAACCCCCTTTTCTTTTATTTCTTTTTCAGTGTCACATCGCTGATTTCTACGACACCACCTTTATTCAGTGAAAGGATGGCTATATAGCAATCTTTCAGGATAGCAGCGTCATCATCTGTATCAGACACTTCCAGATTGGCATTTGCTTTCTTGCTGCTGATAGCATTTACCACTTGTCCCATATCGTAGTAGACCACCACTTTAGTCCACTTATCAGCATCTTTAATCTTGAAGTTGTATTGCGCGCCTGATGCGTTTGGCTGTGCATCGGCATCGTAATCCCGACGCATGAAGAAGGTAGTGTTATACTTACCGTTATCATTCTTTTCTTCGTTAGTCTGCTTGATGTACACACTTACCGGAGTACCTGCTTCTTTTGCTTTTACGTAGAAAGTAAGGACGTAGATACCTTTATCCAATCCGTCTGTAATACGTTGTCCCAGGAATGCTTTGTACCAGGAGATATTCTTTGCAGCACCCGAATTGTCTATTTTCATAGCATTAGGATACTTCGCGTCACCAGTTTGCTCCCAGGTAATGGCAGTTGTTCCGTCGGCTTCGTTATTCATGATAAACCATTCACCGGCAGTAGCCTTGTTGGCATTGGTCACCTTGTTCGTTACTTCTGTGGCGAATTTCTCGTTTTTAATCAGATTCTGAGCGCTTACGCTGACTCCTGCAATAGCCAAAAGGCCGGCAAATAATACTTTTTTCATCTTACTGTGATTTAAATGTTTATACCTTTATTTTTTTCTATCTTCTTATTTTACTTTACTTGTTGGATGACAAATTTATAATTTCCGGACACTTTCTTTTCTTCTGTCTTCAGTGTGATTCGATAAATCTCCTTACCCCACACATTAGAAAGGCGCGGATCATCCAATTTGATGGTTTCCAGTTCGGCTTTGAATTGAGAGGGATAATCCAATTCGACTTTCTGTCCTTTCACTTCGACACGTACTTTGCCCGGTGACGGGAAAGTTACATTTCCCCAAGTCAGGAAATTCAGTTGGTTGGGGGCTACTGCTTCGTCCAATGTATAGTTGTCCGCAATAGTCAGTTTGCGGTCATCCAGTGTGTAAGAGCGATTCCAGTTTTTCACTTTGGCTTCCGCAGGGTAAGCAGTAGCAATATCCGTAGAGAAAGTGCGTTTCTTCTCATTGCAAACAGTATTCGTAGCTTTGTATTGCTGACCGTATCTCTGTGCTACACCATTTATCATCGGCAGGTTATGATAATTGCTCTGCATCGTCCATATCGTATAGCGGTCTTTACCAAAAGTCTGTTTGGTATAAGTTCCTACCCCTGCGTCGATAAATACAGGAATGGTATTCACATATAAAGAGAAAGTTCCTACATCGTTGTGATTATGGCTTTCGTTATTGAATCCGCCTTTGGCGGCAACGAACAATCCATTTTTATTCTTCATATAACAAAATTCCGTTTCAGGATACCAAGTCACGTCCGGCATATCATGTTTCGGGGTTGCTTTCGCCAGGTCATTGCAGTAAAGCAGGGATTGGAGTGAGCGGAAAGCATCATTGCCCATAGAAGCATATGGTTTTCTACCATTCAGCAAGTAAGCGGCAAAATGCATCATTTCATCGCTGTTTACAGCTTTTCCGAAACGGTAAATCAACAGAGGATCACCTCCACCCTGTGCTGAAGCATCGGCAAAGTTCACTACCCAGCCATTGCCAACATAAGAACGGGACATATATTCTCCCATCCGGCGAATCATCGGTTCGTTAAAAAGAGAAATTTTACCGTCTGTACCATCGGAGAGAATCTGAAGATAGTCATAGAGTTTTCCGGCAGCATGTCCCCAATAGGATGTTCCTTCTTCGCAAGCGCCATCGGATTTCACGAAATTGATGAACTTATCTACGGATTTCATAGAGCGATAGACGGCTTTAGCCAACTTTTCCTTGTTGTTTTCCATCAGGAAGAAACATTGCAGCGCGTTGGAGTTACACCAGGGATTCCAGTTGTTGATAATCTCCCCCGGCTGCCAGTTGAAAGCCATCCACCACATATCATCATCATTCATATACGGGTCGAGGATGCGTTCTTTGATTGCCTTGCGCATTTGCAAAGATACGACAGGATTGATTTTATCGAATGGCTTGCGGAAGAAATAGTGTACCCAAGCCATCAAAGCTCCGTAGCCGCCTGAACCAAGGTCGATAATCTGTTCACGGAAATCGGGAAGTGAACGTTTACTGCTCTGACGGGGCAAGTGTGCGGATAAAACCCATGAATTCATTTCGCAGCTCATATAGGCTCCATTCATCAACTGGTCGATAAAGCGTCCTTTGCCTTCGGCCAATTCGGCAAGCATCAGCGCATTGAGTGCCTGGCGGTTGGCGTCATAAGGAACTTCCATCACTTTCCGGTTACCACTGCGTTCGTATTCCAAATAAGCGGTGGCAGGAATCAATTGCCATTTGTAGTTGAGGAGTTTCTCACCGGCTTCGATGAGACGTTGTTTGTTGGGGCCCATCAGTGAGTCCCAGGCGGCGCGGTCTGTATAAGCAGGATATGGTACCCAGGCTTGTTTCATTACTAACGCGTTTTTCAACGTAGCTTCGTCTGCCGCTTTTTGCAGCATGTTGCGTTCAGTGTAAGCGTCAGCTTTGAAAGAGAAGCTTCCCAAAGCTGCTACCAGGAGAACACAAAGCAAATGTTTCATTCGATTCATGGTATTTTGTTCATTTAAGCAGGACAAAGATAGCGTATCTCTATAAAAGTAAGGTGAGCAAATCATACGAACCTGATGACAAAAAAGTACATACTTCAAAAATCGTACTATTCCCAGTCACTAAATTCAAAACTCAACTGCTCCCAGACACCATGTTGCTCATCCGCTTCTTCTTTCGGATTGGATACGGAAAGTCCGATAAGCCGGATCGGGTGCTGTTCATATTCTACGCTTTTAAGTAATTCCTTGGCTAGTGGAAGCACCCTGTCCAAAGTTGTCAGTTCCTGTGACTGGGTGACGCTTCGGGTTATCTGACTAAAATCATGAAACTTGATTTTCAGTGTCAGTGTATTCCCTTTAAAATCTTTACGGTTCAGGCGTTCAATCAATTCTACCGCCACGTGATACAGTTCGATAATAACAGAAGAATGAGCCGAAATATCCCGTTCCAACGTACGTTCACACCCGATGGATTTACGGATACGGACTGCTTCCACCGGACGTTCGTCAATACCGCGTGCACATTCATAGTAAAGAGCTCCCACTTTACCAAAGTGCGCTGTCAACATCTCAAGGGAACATTTCCGTAATTGGAATCCATTACTGATACCAAGCAAATGCATCTTTTTGGCAGTTACAGGACCTACTCCCCAAAAAGATTCGATGGGAAGACGGGCTATAAAATCAAGTGCCTGTTCCGGATGGATGGTGCATAATCCATCCGGTTTGCGATAATCGGAAGCTATTTTAGCCAGGAATTTATTATAAGATATTCCGGCAGACGCTACCAGATTCAGTTGTTCGCGAATCTTCTGTTTAATCTCTTTCGCTATATCCACAGCCAAAGAGATACCTTTTTTATTTTCCGTTACATCCAGAAAAGCCTCATCCAAAGAAAGAGGTTCAATAATATCGGTATATTCATGAAAAATCTCATGTATCTGCCGGGAAACAGACTTATAGACATCCATCCTGCCGGATACAAAAATAAGTTGGGGACAAAGATGCTTCGCTTTTAGTGAAGACATAGCGGAACGGACTCCGTAACGCCGGGCCTCGTAGCTGGCAGCAGCCACGACTCCCCTCTCTTCAGCATGACCTACCGCCAAAGGCTTACCACGAAGTTCCGGGTTATCACGCTGTTCTACAGAGGCATAGAAGGCGTCCATGTCAATATGTATAATTTTTCTCTGACTCATTTTAGGGAATTAGCAGAGCAAACTTACTATAAATTCCCGAATAATTCCCGCTTATCGGTTCAAGAAATAATATGGTTATGATTTTTATAGATATAAGTCAAAAAACATTCAATCTCATGTCAAACCTACCCGTAATAATATTATTTTTGCATATTATCTACTATATTTGGGAGATTATATTACAACACTATAAATTTAGTATCATGAGAAATGTGCTATTTTCCTTATTAATGCTTTGCTGTATTTCAGCAGTTGCACAGAAAAAAGTTACTTTTAAAATTGAAAAACTCTCAAAGCCCGAAGAACTGCTTGAACTGCATTCCCATAATGAGATTTACGAAAGGCTAATCTTATCGGAGATGGACTTGGCGCCTTATAAGGTAAAACAGGATAATCTCAAAATACCATATAACATCCTCGCCAAAAGTGAAGCTCCCGACAGTCTCGTGTCTTACGGTTATAATTCTTTTTTCAACGGTATGTATCAGGCTTATGCAGACCACAGACCATTTGTTTTATCTCCGGATATAATTTGGTTGCTTATCAGCCAGGGATTTGCACAACATATAAATGCCAATCAGGAAACTATGAGACATTATTTTGCTGATTTCTCCGGCAAACTGTCCCTAATCGTCTCAGCAGATAAGAAACCGGACGACCCTGCTCTTGCATGGGAAGGAATCTTCTCCAAATTCACCGGACAAATACAAAAATACGCCGGTAATAACCTGACCGAACTGCTTACCTGCAATTTTTCTACAACAACTCCCGTAGAGAAAATTGCTTCTGAAATAACAATCATGGAAACCGTCAAACCTTATTTTGAATTTATAATTATGCGTGTGGTTTGTGGAATTCCTGAAATAACCCTTGAAGGGACTCCTGAAGATTGGGAAAAAGTACTGGATAAAGCCCAAAAACTAAAAGGCTATGAACTTGAATGGTGGATTTCCGAACTGGAACCTCTTTTGAACGAATTCGTAAAAGCATCCAAAGGTGAAGTAAATAAGGAATTTTGGCGTAATATGTTCAAATGTCATTCACAAGAAAAATATGGAGCACCCGACATCATTGACGGATGGATCGTAAAATTCTTCCCTTATGACAAAGAAGGAAAAAGAAATAACCTGAAACAACTCGAAAGAACAAACTGCCTGCCGGATGAAATAGTAAAAGTGGATTTAAAGTATCAGGAAGTATATAGCGATACCGTCAAAAGCACTCCATTAGAACTTTGGGCAGGTTTTATCGGATTGAAACAAAACAAGAAAAATTTTGCCCTTAGGCCACAGATTGGCTGGATGGTCAGAAAGAAAGATGTCAGAAATGATAGATTAAAAAACAAGCTAAGTGCTGATTCCCTAAAAGATGGTTGGGGCAATGGCATTGTTATCAGAGTAAAAGAATTTCCTTCTGTCCTATTGGAACTCAAAGAAATAAAAAGATTAGAAATAAGATTCATTGATAAAGTAGATATTCCCGATGAAATATCAAAAATAAAGATTGGAAACCTGGTACTATATGGAAAAGTTACCAAAGAAGAAATAGGGCGTATTAAAGCCCTGTTACCCAGTACTGATATAAAAATAAACGGTTCACGAATATAATAATATGATAAAGGTTATAATGCTTGATGTGGATGGAACTTTGATAAGTTTTGAAACCCATAAGGTACCACATTCTTCTATTGAGGCTCTTAAGAAAGCCCATGACAACGGAGTAAAGATAGTGATTGCTACGGGCAGAGCTGCCGGTGATCTCCACGAAATCAATGCTGTTCCCTATGACGGAGTAGCTGCATTGAATGGAGCGGATTGTATCATGCGTGATGGCAGCGTTATAAAAAGGTTTCCAATCCCGAAAGAAGATTTCAGGAAGTCGATAGCAATAGCAAAAGAGTTTGATTTTGCTATTGCTCTTGAATTGGACGAGGGGGTATTTGTTAATCAGATGACACCGACCGTAGAGCAATTAGCCAGAATTGTCGAACATCCTATTCCTCCGGTTGTAGATATTGAGAAAATGTTCGATAAGAAAGAATGTTGCCAGCTTTGCTTTTATTTTGATTATGAAACAGAGCAAAAAGTGATGCCTCACCTGCCGAACCTTTGTGCTTCACGTTGGTATCCTTCATTTGCAGACATCAATGTAGCAGGGGTTAGCAAAGCTTCCGGCCTTTCGGCATTTGCGGAATATTATGGAATTGATGTTTCAGAAATCATGGCATGCGGCGATGGCGGCAATGATATTTCCATGTTAAAAGCGGCAGGAATCGGTGTAGCTATGGGCGGTGCGTCAGAGGCCGTTAAAACTTCAGCAGACTTTGTCACTGATACTGTAGAAAATGATGGACTGTATAAAGCGCTGAGACATTTTAAGGTCATATAGTCTAAATTACTTTGATAAACTATCTCTCCTTAACAACGCCTCAAGGAAATAATAATCAGCATATGAGATAGGTACATCTATTTCGTCTTTCGACGGCATGTTGCCTACGGAGTGTAACAGCAGAAAGCCTTTACACTTCCCTTCTTCTACTAGATAGTCTTGCAAGAGACTTGCTAGAATTCGATCAGCCCATGCCACATACTGTTCTTTCCGATTTGGATTGTATGTAGCCAATTCATACAATGCTGAAGCACAGACACATGCTGCGGATACGTCACGGAAGGTATCAGGTATTTTCTGATCATTAAAATCCCAATAGGGGACGAAGTCTGACGGCATGTTAGGATGAGTGAAGATAAAATCCGCTATGTGTTGTGCCTGATGAAGATATTTTTTGTTTTTTGTGTACCGGTATGTCATAGCAAAGCCATATAGCGCCCAACTTTGTCCGCGAGCCCATGCTGATGAGTCGGCATACCCCTGATGTGTCTGTTTAAGCCGTGCCTTTCCTGAAATAGTGTCATAGTCCACTACATGCCAAGAAGAATAATCCGCACGGAAATGATTTTTCAGAGTGGTTGCGGCATGGGCATTGGCTATATCGTAAAATGCATTGTCACCTGTCAGCAGAGATGCCTCGAAGAGAAGCTCCAGATTCATCATATTGTCTATAATGACCGGGTACTGCCATTTATGCCGGCTGAAATCCCATGACCGGATTACTTTCAAATGTGGGTTATAACGGGTGGCAAGACTATGGGCAGCTTTCAATACTACCTCACGGTATTCATCACTTCGGATTTCTTTATAAGCATTACCTGAAGAGCAGAATACCTTGAAACCAATATCATGAGAAAATACATGATCTTTGGCCTTTTTCACGGGTTCGGTATATCGAATAGCAAGTTTCCGTAGAGCTTCATCTTTCGTATAATGATAAACCAACCATAAGGAACCGGGAAAGAAACCGGAACACCAGTCTGCCGGATTAACCAGACGAAGACTACCGTCTTTGTTAAGACAACGAGGAATGACAAGCTCCTTCTTCAGAGAAGTGGAGAGGATGCTGTCTGCACAAAGTGATGTATATTTAAGTTGTTTGTCAGCATAAGAAAAGGCATCCCTTATTGGATCCGATGCTCCATAAAGCAGTCGTTTACGGTTGTTCAGGCCTTGCTTACCGTATTGCTTGTATAGTTTCATATAATCTTGCCGTGAGGGTACTATGTCAGCCATGCGATAAAGCTGTTCGCACAGAAATTGTAGACTTTCTTCCCAGCCGTTTATCTGCTTATAAGGCCATACAGACACGTCTTTACCTAAATAAGGAGTTAGAAAATCAACAGCCTTGCAGATATTTCTTCCATCAGGAGATATTGCCTTGTAAAGCTCGATTCCCTGACTACGGGCTATGGCGCACATGTCCACGAAGAATTGGAGATTATATACAGAGTAATGGAAGGCCAGTGTCCGGTGTAGTTCGCGGGGTTGGCTTCCGTCAGGCTGTATTTGTTTGTAGAGCCGGCGAGCAGGGAATTCATTGATAATTTGTCGCGCAGAGATGGTATCACCACAGAAAAGGAGAAATACGGTGAGTTGCATGTCATACGTGGTGCCATGGTTGTTGTTTTGTGCCCGTTCCACCTTACCCAAGTCACTGTTTTGCCACCATGTGGCGAAGTCGGAAAACCATTTTTCCAGTCCTGAACGGTCCTTGGCTGTGTAACTTTTCGAACCCTCAAGCTGTTTGACAGCATTCAGCATAGTTACAAAAGAATAGCTGTCGATGAGCCCTGACGGTCTTCCGCTATTTCCCTTTGTACCGGGGATAAACTGCGCATAGTTCAGGTTAGGATTCATTCGCGTCTTTTTGTCCAGAAACCAGATACGGAGTAGTTTTACTGCCCTACGGGCATAGCGCTCTTCACCGCTATAATACCAGGCCAAAGACAATGTTGTGACATTTTTTGCCATCTCCCCCAAGGGGATACGGTCATAGTTCTCCAATTCCGGATTGGATTCACCATCGCGATATACGTAAGGAAGTCCATTTTCATTTGCAGGATTAGGCCAGAAGTAACGGCTCAGACTTACGTAGTCGTGAGGTTCTTTACCAGGAGCCGGTTTTTGCTTGAAAGTGACGGAGTAAGCAGGCGCTTCCATTGCTTTCTCTGCATCGTCTTTCAGTTGACGGTAAGCGTTGGCGTAAGTGAATGATTGAATCTCTCTTTTTATCTCTTCCAGTTTATTCCTGTCCCATATCCACTGAGCCTGCAGGGAGAAAGCGAAGCAGGAAGCACATAAGAAGAGAAGTATTGCCTTTATCATAATTACGAATATTTTTTTATTTCATTTTTTGTCTTCGAACCGAGCATTTTGTGAAAAGGCTTCAATCCGAACTTCAAAACTACTGGATTCTACAATTACGTCAGTTCAACATAACGAACTCACGTTATTTACCGGAAATTTCCAATTGAAAGGCAAGTGGTTCCGTACTGCCTACATATTTATCAGGAACAGTAAGGATAACTTTATCATTATCTTTTGTCGTCCATTTCACTTTCTGACCGGAGGCTAGCAACTTAATCCGACTATTTTTTGCAGGGATATTCCCTTCCCATTCTATACTTGCAGGTATTTTTTCACCTTCCGGCAGAGCATAAAGCGCATACAGTGTTTTCCCGTTCTTGTTTGCAGTAAACCACACATTATTGGAATGGTAATTGGAAGTGATGCGAGTATTGTATATAGCCTCTCCATTTTTCTGCATCCAGCGCCCCACCTCGGCAAGACGTTCTACAGCAGGTTGTTCGATAATACCATCTGCGGTAGGCCCTACTCCGAGAAGTAGGCTACCACCTTTGGCAACTACCTCCATCAGCATGGAAATAACTTGATTGGGAGTTTTGTATTTGGCGTTCTTTACCCATCCCCAGTCTGTAGTCAAGGTAATACAACTTTCCCACGGAAAAGGAAGCTGCGTCTCGGGTATCGACCGCTCAGGAGTTTGATAGTTTTCATATCGACCGCTTATGGTACGGTCCACTATCAATATCCCGGGCTGCTTTTCTCGTGCCATGTTGGCTATTCGTGGAATATCAATATCCTGTTTGTTACGAATGGACACCCAACCGCCGTCCAACCAAAGGATATCTATCGGCCCATAACCGCTCATAAGTTCTTCGATCTGGTTATAAGTAAAGTTTTTGAAAGCTTCCCATTTTTCGGGATGGCGTTCAATCTTGTAGTTTACGTTTCTGTTGGGAGTTGCGAAATAATCCCACCAATAATCCTGGTTATGCCAATCCGGCTTGGAAAAGTAAGCACCCGTCATGAAACCCGCCTTATGAAAAGCGTTAAATACATGGCGGGCAACATCGGCTTTGAGATTCTCCTTAAAAGGACCTTTCGCGATGGAGAAATCTGTATATCGGCTGTCGAACATACAGAAACCGTCATGGTGTTTGGTAGTGAACACCATATATTTCATTCCCGCCTGTTTCATGATATCAGCCCATTGTGTGGGATCAAAATGGGTGGGATTGAACTGCCGGCTCAGTTCGTTCCAATACCAATTCTTGAATTCTTGGTAGTTGTTATGTCCATAGCGGCTGATCCAGTCTACATCTTCGGAACAGAGTGCCCACGATTCAACGATGCCGGGCACACTATACAGCCCCCAATGGAAGATAACTCCGAATTTCTGGTCTTGCCATTGGTCTAACTTTTTCAATACTAATGAGTCTGTAGGCCATTCATAGTTATGTGAGCGTTCATGCACGAAAAGCTCTTGACTCTTTGATTCTGTCAGACAAAATAATAAAATAATAAATGATATAAATTTGTTCTTCATATAATAGAATGTTTTTCAGAATTAAATCACCCTGTAAAGTTATGCTTTATCTGTGAAAATAGAAAGCAATTAATATACAATGTAAGTACATTCGGAGTTATCTTTTTATTAAACGAACTTCTTCATCATAGCCATAACTTACTTTTTAAGTGCATCATTCAGTACTGCCCTAATGTCCGGAGAAGATGGGCGGGGAGCATTGGCAGAAATCAGATTTCCATTCTTATCTACTAAAATGAAGCGCGGAATACCACTGATTTTATAAGGTTTCATCAACTTTTCAGAAGCTTCGTCGCCTGCAAATATCTGAATCCCCGGTAGCTTTTCCCGTACGAGAAACTCTTTCCATTTTTGCATGTCTTTGCCTTTGTCTACACTGACACCGATAAATACAATATTGGCATTGTTGTTATATTCAGCTTCCAGCTTCTTTAAGTGAGGCATTTCTTTTTGGCATGGACCGCACCACGTAGCCCACACATCCACATAAACTACTTTCCCTTTGAAATCAGACAGAGCATGAGGTTTTCCGTTCGCGTCTGCAAAAGTGAAATCTATCGCAGGATCTCCTTTGGTATTTTTTATGAGTGAGAATCTTTGCTCTTTGAGTCTCTGTCTTTGCTTGTCTGTCGTAAGGTATTTGCTATATAAATCGGCATATTGGTCAAATACGACCAGCACTTTCTTATTTTTGGCATACAATAAGACCAATTCGGCCCTGACTATCGGGTCTGCCGCATTCATCAGTTCTTCATTATCAATAATGCCGGCTTCGGGAGAAGCTGTAAGGTCATTCCCTGTTTTTATATTCTTGCTTTCTCCTGTCCATACCGGAAGAATTTTACTTCGCCCCACAAGTGACAAGCCATGTGGGTAATCCAAAACAAAAGGATCAGCCAACATCTTCTTTAAGTCTATTTTCCTGAAATAATCCGGGAAATCCTCTTTTCGGGGATGTGCCGTGCGAGGAGCAAATAAAAAGTTCATAGCAATATCAAGAAGATTCAACTCCCTATACTTGATGAATGTATTGTTAAACACCTTGTTCGGAGTGCTTATTTTATAATTCATCTCCTTTTCTGTTTTTTCGAGTAAAGGAAAGAAATCAAGGTATGTAGCACGCGAACGCTTCCGCATCTCTTTCAGAGGGGTGGTGAGTTGTTCCCAATTGGAAAGTTCCTTATTCTCCGGTGTATTTTTGCCTGTCAATTCATAACTTCCATCGGTTATCTTCACAGAAAGCTTATCACCCGGCTTAAAATAAAAGTTGTAATTATCAAGTATATAAAATCCTTCCTTAGCGGGATAAAAGGCTAAAATAAACCAACCGTTTTCATCCACCCTAGAGGATGCCACTTCTTTATAATTACTGTTTTCAATGGCAAATAATTTGATATTTTTAGATTTGCCTTTTTCCCAAACTCCTTCCACAGTGGAAGATATTTGTGCGCTCACTGAAAAAGTGAGCACAAAAAGTGCAAAACACAGAAGACTTCTTTTCATATTCAAAACATTTTATCTATTATATTATCATATATCGAATCCACATTCAATCGGATGCACCTGTATGCATCCTGTGCCTTAGCCTTAAATGAGTGGATCGGGTTGCGAATCATTAACTGTCGGAGTGATTAATCCACCCTTATATACCACATCTATCACTTCGCCTACTCCAGTGAAAACATTGGTCTTCTCATTTTCCGTTCCGGCTAAAGGAAGCAAGCGAGGCACCAGATCGTTTTCCGTATAATTAAATTGGAAAAACTCCATTTTGCCATTTTTACCCTTGGGCAAGTTAGGATTCACTGTGCCGACAATTACTGTTCCATATTTTGATCCTCGTGATTGTTGTATTTTCAACCAGTATGAGGAATTCATACTTCCAAGATTATGGTCATCTACAGATTTCATGCAAGTAACCTCTGTATATCCGTCTTTTGTGAATTTGCCGGTTACATCTTCATAGCTGCCCTTGCCCCCGGCATCCCAAAAGCCATCGCCTTTCCCTTGAGGCAGCAACTGGTTGTTTACTGTCAATCCCTGCAATTTAAATTTGTAAATGGTATTGTCATCTGTTACACAGTATAGGGTCAATGCTCTCTTAAACCAGATTTTAATATTCTTATTCGTCAACACAGAGGGGAAATAAAACCTGCTGAATCCGGCTGTTGTCACCCCGTTATTGTCTGTTCTGAACAGCACACCCCGATAGTCCCCTTGGGAACCTTGGAAAATAGCAAAATTATCTTGTACTACCGAGTGAGAGGTGCTACTATAAGTCCGGCTCCGGATGTCATCAGCCAAATATACCAATTTCTCGTGAGGGTCTGCCACTTCCGCGTCAGTGAACATCATTTTATCATTAAGTTCAGTTTTGATATCCTGTGTGTAAAAGATATCGTTACGTTTATCAGGCTTATTAAACTTATGAAAGACAAATTTCTTATCAGTCTCATTGTACAAGACGCTGACACCGTTAGTATTGTTTGCATTCATAGCAACGAACGGAGCCGGTTTGTAATGCTTCGTTTCGATTATTTGTCCTTCATCATTATATACAAGCATACGGTTGATCGGTTGATCGATATAATACCAGGAACCACTCGTGTTTTGAAAATACCAGTCGTCGTTATACAGGAAATAAGCACGCGTCTGGATTCCTGCCGTATTGGGACCTCTCGCCACTATTTTTTTGGCTACTACATTCTGATTGGCCAACGGAGACCATGGCTCTATTATGGATGAAATGGAATATTTGTCATCATATGAATAATCACCGGGAGCAAGCCGGGTTGTAATTTTGTCCGTCAATACATAAAATGCGTAATTATCCCGCCCTACTTCGGGTGCTGTGATGTCCCATAACGCTTCGATACCATAAGGTTCGGCCGAAAGGTCCAGATTCTTGATACTGCTGAATAAATCAGTCACTAAATGATATTTCAATTCATTCTTAGCTACTACATCAACATCAAATCCGTTTTCTTTTTTACATAGAGCCACATATCCGTATTTTGCACGGGAATGTACGCTGACCCTGAACATCCATATTCTCTTGACTCCGGTTTGGTTATTGACTGCTTCAAAAGTGAATGAATAGACTCCCGATTGAGATGTGGTTTCCATACCCCATTCTTCCGCCATAGGGTGCATAAAATCTTTCTCTTCAGAAATAACTTGAGCGTCTTCTGGTTTGGTCTTACCTCGCAGATAACCATACCATTTGAATGAATAATCCGCCTCATCGTCTGATATGAAAGCTAATTCCGGTATTAATACCAGATTGTCGCCCGCTTCTACAGTAACATTGTAAAACTCCTCGTTTTCTCCTATGCTGATATAATCACCGATGGCATCTTTCACCTTAAACTCTGCTATGTCAATATCATTAATTTCCGAATAATCATAACTCCCTTTGTCTTCATTGCATGAAAAGAGACACAGGAGCACACTCAACAGAAGTACACTCGTATTGAATAGATTAAATTTCTTTTCCATATTACTTCTTATTTATTTATCTACCTTAAACTTTTAATTTACTGCCGGTGTATGAAGTGTATTCCACCAAACTCCCCATTGAATGGGTTCCGGATATTTATCTTCATTATCTTGTAAATAGAATTGCACCAATGCTTTCCATCTGGCGAATATTTTTGTTCCACCAAATCTGTTGTTGAATATCCTTTCGGCTTTCTTGTAAATCTCCTTATCGGGCTGTGCATCCAGTTCTTCTTGGGTATACTCTAAAGAAGCAAGTGACAGTCCGGTAGCTGCCAGAAATATTTCTAGTTTCTGAGGGGTATATTCTCCCAGATAAGCCTTCATTCCGACTCTTGAACTTTCATGATAGAATTCTTCCCACATGCGTGGCGGAACATTTATTGAAGAAAAATAAAAGACTCTGAATTCCGTACTATTTTTGATCTCTTTATCTCTATTTCCTTTTTGCCTGTTATAATCTGTAAGGAACATATCATTTTCCAGTAGTTTAAGGTAGGCAATCAGTGTATCCCCATTGTTTTTCAATTTGCCGGAATTCAATAGTTGTACTTGAACGATACCTTTACTTGCTCCCGCTGCTACAAATGCCTGCTTGATTATAAAATCGGCTCCTTTTTTTGCCATATATTTTTTTCCATCGGCAATGACTGTGTCTTTAAGCTGCACATTGATAGGACGGTCGATATCGGCAATCCCCCCCAATAATGAGATTTCAATATCAACAATAGAGTCTTCTTTAAATTCAACGGTATTCATCTCTTTTAAATTCACATACATAGAATCTACTTTACCATTATCTCCGTGTTTAAAGTAGACCCGATCCTGCACAGAATAGCTTACCACCTGTTCATGTTCGCATGCAATCAAAAAGGCAGCCAATAAACTTAATACTATATATTTCTTCATAATCATGCATCTAAATGTTAGTTTCTATAATCGGTATGTCTATGATGTACGCTTTTTCTTTATCCTGAATTTGCAACATTGAATTTGCGGTATTCGAATCACAGAATGTATTCTGTTGTCGCCTTTTGTTGAAGAAAAACAATTGTCCTTCCCCGGCAAATTCACAGTAATATTCTTTCCGGATAAAATCCATTAAAGCATTTTTAATTTCGGGATCACTGGTATCGATTGGGTTGTTGGTATGACCGAAACGATAGATTTCATTGACCATTCTGCGTTCCATATGTTCATTGAACATTGCTACGGCATCATCGTAAAGCCCGGCTTCAACTTTAGCTTCGGCAATAATATAAAACATCTCTGCCAAACGGATAAGGGGCTGTTGATATGCTTTCGATTGTGTTGTTGAGTTTGCCGGCTCTTTAAAGCGTTTTTGGACAAAGACCTTGGTTACTCCACTCCCTTCGCCAAATATGTTGGTACCTGTCCCTACGTCAGTTCCGTTATTTTCCGTCCAGCACTCTCTTCTGAAATCACCGAGTGCCACATCCGGATTATCATGCCCGGAAGGTTTGGCAAACATATAATTATTCAGCATCTGTTGGGAAACAAAATACCCGCTTAAAACTTTTGACCCATAGTAACGGCTATTTCCGTCTGTGTACATATTTAAGTAGTGGATTCCAAATATCACTTCTGAAAAGAATGTATAGTCAGCTTCACGCAAAGCTGTATGCCATTGGAATGGTTTTCCTTCTCCTACCGCCTTAAGTACTTCTTCGGCAGCCGCAGCCGCTTCTTCGGTATTACCCATATATTGCAATACTCTGGCCTTAAGCGCAAATACGGCATAGTAGTTCATCCTGCGGTTTCTATTCATATAAAAATCATCGATTACCAAATCCGCCGTGACAGCATCAGGATTGGTTAATATAGGATCTGATTTTTCCAACAGGCTTTCTGCTGTCCGAATATCTTTCAGCAGTTTCTTAAAGAAGTTCTCTGTGGTTTCTTCCCGTAAAGAATACAATTTATTGACTATTTCTTCTGATTTGTCAGTAAAATCCAAATCATTATAAGGCAACCGCTCTTCCTGCAAGTTTTTCGGTTCATAAGTTTTGCCGAAGATTCTGAATAAATCAAAATGAATATATGCGCGGATTGCATAAGCTTCTCCTAAAAGAATATTCTTTTTGTCCGTATCTATCGGAAGATTCATCTCTGCGATTGATTTAAAGTAATTGTTTATTCTGAAAGACAACGTGTATCCACTTTTCCATATAGCGCTGAAAACAGATTCGATATTGGCTTCTGTGTATCTGTGGTTGCTCAATTCTTCAATCATCGTAGCCGCATTTTCAGAGGTATTGATTCCCCTGTCATTATAAACAAAACGATTGGCCATAGCTTCGATAGCGGTCTGACTTAAATAAGCACCGTACAAATTGGAAGACATCATTTCACGGTAAAAACCATTCAGTACTCTCTCCGTACCTTCGAGCGTAGTAAACTGGGTCTTTTCTGTCTCATTTCCCAATTGTGCTATATCAAGCCAATCGTTACAACTTGCAAACAGCATACCCAGCAATAGAATGAGATTATATTTGATTGCTTTCATTTTTCTTTCATTTGTTTAAATTAAAATCTTGCACTGATACCTGCCGAAAATGATCGTTGGAAAGGATAATCCAATCCACGTTCCTGCTTCATAGAACTTATCACGAATAACTCCTGCATGGAAAAATGGACTCTGAAATCTTTGAGATACAGTTTCTTGATCCACTTGTCTTTGGTGAAATCGTAGGAGATTTTAAAGCTTTCTCCCCGAAATTGATTGTCTTTTTGTATGAAACGGGATGAAACCGGCGTATTGGGAGTAGAACCTGCCACGATATTCTTAAATTGGGCAATGTCTCCGGGTTGTTTCCAGCGGTCATACAAGGCACGACGGTCTTGATTATATACCAAAGAGGTCTTTCCTATATTTTCCACTTTTTGATACAGAGCCCTGTTGAAGTTGTAAGCACCCAATTTGTAACGGAAGAACATAGAAACTTCCAATCTTTTATATGTGAAGCTTGTATTGAAGACTCCCTGAATATCCGGATTACTATTTGCAATAGGCACACGGTCGTCCGCATTATAAGTGAATGTAGGCTTACCATCTTTAGTTAAGAATATTTCATTTCCGGTGGCGGGATCAATTCCTAACGAACGTACCGCCCATAGGGTGGAAGGACTTTGTCCATCTTCATATTGGAGCAGTGAATTGATGTTCTGACTGGCGTTTGTTCCTTCTTCTTCAGAAGCTCTTTGATATGCCCGGTTCAGTTCTGCCAGTTTATTATCAAAATTGCCATACTTGGAAGATGTTGTCGAACCGGTTAATCCAACGCGTAGGAAAATCCGTTCTTTTGTATTTCGGATGATGTTATAATTGATTTTAAACTCCATTCCTTTCGTATCCAGAAAGCCTACGTTGATAGGAAGACTTCCCACACCAGTAGACGGGCGTTGTGCCAGACTAACTACCAAAGGATTTGTTTTTGTCTTATACACATCAAATGTAACATTCAAACGGTTGTTGATCGTTGTAAAGTTCAAGCCTGCCGAGAATTTCTTGGCAATCTGCCATTTCAGGTCGGGATTAGCATATTGGCTCAAATAAGAAGCCAAGCCGAAAACATCATTGCCGGGATAGTATTGGTAAACATCTTCATTTACATTACTTACATTCTGGTTACCGTTGATTCCATACGTCGTTCTAAGTTTGAATTCCTGCAACCATTTCCAACTTTCCGCAAAAGCTTCCTTGTGTATATTCCATCCCAATCCTACAGACCAGAAATCCTGAAATTTCTTGTTTTTCCCAAAAGAGTTTGCCCCGTCTAAATTGTAGTTGAAGTCAAAGAGGTAGCGATACTTATAATTGTAGTTGAATGCCAACAAGAAAGAAGCCGATCTGTTCTTTCTTATGTTATATCCGGGTTTGCCGTTTTCCGGATAACCGGTAGCATAACTTGGAATACCCATCACTCCTTCGGGAAAACCGGTCGCTGAGAAGTTCTTACCGTTTTTATTCATTTCTTCTATGGCAGCTCTTCCTATAAAAGTCAGGTTGTGTGACTTCAGAAACGATTGCCCGTAGCTGATGCTAGTATTGGCACGATATCCCCAGTCCGAATTGTACGAACTATTATAATTTCCTTTTTTCGTATAATCGGTTTGATCTCTATAATCACTGTGACGCGGATCTTTGAATGATTCCGAGTCCGCTTTGGTTGTAAAAAGACTTAACGATGCCTGCCATCTCCATTGATCGTTTATAAACCAGTCGAATGAGGTATTATTAGTTAAGTTGAAAGAACCGCTATTGTTATACCCAAAAAGCATCGCATTATAATAAGGGTTGACAGCAGAAGCTGAATGGGTATCGGTCTGACCGTTCATGATTTTAATCTCATCCAACATCATTGGAATGCTTCCGTCGTCATTTTGCATTCTAAAATACGGATTCGCATTGGCAAAGGACTGGAAAGAGCCCCAGTTACCGTTATCCGAATTGGTAATGCCCACGGTCAAGTTGTTGGCGATATTTACTCTACCGGTACGATAGCTTACCCGTACGTTTCCACCGAATGATTCACGGTCGGAGCCTTTCATGACTCCTTCTACTTTTCTGTAATTAACACCTATCTGGTATAAAATAGATTTGGAACCACCAGAGATATTTAAAGAGTGGTCATGTGTGAATGCAGTCCGTATGGGTACTTTAAGCCAATAAGTGTCTATGCCCTGTGCCAAGCGTACCAGATTATCATTATAAAGTTTGATATTGCTGCTGTTATTCAGGAAATCATTCAAATCTCCATAACGTCCGGCCAATGCTTCAAACTCTAGTTTTTCCTCTGCATTCATCATACTGTATGCACTGAGATCGGCTATTGCAAGTTGGAAATTTGCGCTATAATTGGCCATCAATTCACCTTCTTTAGGCTTTAAGGTTTCTACTACCACTACACCATTGGCACCTTTCGCACCGTAGATAGCGGTAGAACCGGCGTCTTTTAGTAAAGTAATGGATTCTATGCGGTTAATGTCCAAGTCATTAATGGTTTCAAGTGTAGTTTCAAACCCGTCCAAGATATACAAAGGCTGATTGGAGTTGGCACTGTAATCGTCGATGTCCGTTTTGAAGTCAACGGTAGTACCGCCGCGCATGGTGATTGTAGCCATGTTGTTAGGGTCTGAACCTGCCAGATTGTTATCCATTATTACAAAGGATGGATCTAGGGACTTTAATGCCTGAACCAGGTTTATACCACCTACGGATTTTAATTCCTCTTGACTGACAGTGGTATATGAGCCCGTAAAACCCAGTTTATTTCTTGAAATAATACCGGCATTTATCACAACTTCATCCAACATTGCATTAGGCTCCAAAGTAATACTATAATATGAAGTTCCTTTTTGGAGCTTTATTTCCTTAGTTGTCATACCAACGTATGAAACAACTAATATTCCCGGATCGTCAGCGGCAATCGTGAATTTCCCGTCCATGTTGGTAGCCGTACCGATTCCCATATTCTTTACTTGAACCGTCGCTCCAATAATCACTTCTCCTTTCTCATCCCTGACAAGCCCCTGGATCAGTTGTTTCTGTTTGGCTTGTTGCGGAACTGCTTTTTGTTCGCCTGCACTTTTTTTCAGAATAATCTGACGGTCATTTATCTCATAAGTGATAGCCGTTCCTTTCAGTACCTGCCCAAGAATTTGCTCCACACTCTGCTTCTCTACTTTTACAGATACTTTTTTAGATGTATCAAGTAGATCTGTACGATACATAAAAATAAATTCACTATGTTTTTCAATATACTGAAAAATCGCTTTAATAGAAGTTTGTTTAAATTCAAAAGTGAATTTTTGATTTTGTGCGTATAGGGAATTACTCGAATAGCTCCATACAGAAGTCAATAAGAATCCCAGTACAAACATAATTTTCGTTAATCGATTCATTATGATTGTGTTTTTCAACTTTATTTCCATAATTTTGTAAGATTGATATAATACCAGAATCTGGTGTTTTTCACTTGATCCGGGCAATATTTGCGGTATTGCCCGGATTTTTAATTAAACAAAGTTTTCATGTTATCATATGTATTCCTTTTTTAAGATTAAACATTCAGTTTCAGATTTTATTGTACAATTGTCTCTAGAGGCTTTAACATATAAACGTTCTCCTGTTTTGAAAAAGAGAATCTCCCTGTAACGGATATTCTTTTCAGTGCTTCATCTATTCCACATTCCAAGTCTATTTTACCCGCTATTTTTATATCCGAAATCTTATCCGTACAATGAATATCAACTCCATAATATCTGCTCAATTTTGCCAGGATTACATCCAACGGATCATTATTCAAAGACAATATACCTTTAGTCCAAAGTGTATATTCTTCTGCATCTACCGAAGATTTTTCAATCAATCCGTCAGATAAAATTACGGCTTTGTCATCAGGAGAAAGAGACATCTCTTTACCCGATTTGCTTTTCACATTTACTTTGCCACGCAGTAAGACCACTTCTGCATTTTCGAATGTGTTACTATAAGCCTTTATATCAAAAGCAGTTCCCAATACCTGTACTTCAAATTGTGCCGTTTTCACAATAAAAGGAGCAGACTCATCCCGTTTTACATCAATAAAAATCTCCCCATCTACAAAGATTTCACGCTTTTTTTTCTCAAAAAGCTTGGGATAAATCACTTTTGTACCTGCATTAATATGCAAACTAGAACCGTCAGCAAGAATCAAACGGGTATATTTACCTTTAGGAACAATTATCTGGTCGTATAGGTCTTCCGTAGTATTCTTAGTAACCTTTTCTTTATCCACACTCACAATTCCATCTTGTGAATAAGCTACCGTAGCTCCTTTCTTCACATGAAGAACTTCTTCCTGAGAGACAATTAAACGGATATCCTCTCCTTCTATAGTTTCATTTGACATTTGGGCTGCTATTATGGAAATATCCGGCTTATCATTTAAAGAACACCATTCACCCCCCACCCATATACAGCCAACAAATGCAGCAGCAGAAGCTAATGTTACAAGTATATATTTCTTTTTCCTTCTTTGTTTTTTCTTTTCAATGCCTTCTTTAATTTTGCCCCATATCTCAGCCATTTCCTCTTGAGAAGGAGTTTCATTCTGCATTTTGAAATAATTTATAAGATTGCGTATAGTGTTTCTGATATCCATTCTATTATATTTCATTTTTATCCTCTTTTATAATTAGAATGGCATTAAAAGAAAAACCTACTCACTATTCGAGCATTTTTTTCAAAGAAAGTTTAGGAGAAGTGCAGTCGTTTTTATATTCATCTAATAATCAAGCTGATATAATCACTGCTATTTTATAGATAATACTATTTTTATAAGGAACAATTGACATACACCTAACGCACATGCATCTTGAACCATTAAACTACGTAATTTCGCCAAGGCCCGACTGGATAAGTTCATTGATGATTGTATATTCATATTCATGACATCGGCAATCTCTCTATACGAAAGGTCTTCCACATAACGTAAATAAAGAACTGTCTTTTGATTTGGAGATAACTGCGAAATAGCCTCTAATAGACGGTGAGCTAACCATACATCACGATCATTTTTAGGAAATAGCTGGTCAAACAGGTCTTCATTGACCGGAATATGGAAAACTGAATTATCCAATGAATCGGCCGCTTTATCTGACATTAATTTATAAGTAAGATTATTCCTTAAGGCCCTTAACAAATAAGAACGAACTGTTACGCTAGTAACATTGATACGAGTATTCTGATATAAATTTATAAAAAGGTCTTGAATACAGTCTTTTACCAATTCCCTGTCTGTGCTACACCTCAAGCCATAATTCAACAGAAGAAGATAATATCTTTGATAAAGTATCTCCAAAGCCTTTTGATCACCTTTTATCAAAAGATCCCACAGAACTTTATCATCCATTTTATTAGAGGCGGTCATGCTTTCGTTGTTTTTAATTGTAATGCGTTGCAAATATATTCCAATATTCAAAAACAAAAAACTTTTTTATTATAATTAATCATGATAGCTTTAGAATTCCGACAATCATCAGTACTTTAAATAGTTGGGAGAGTAAAAGAGGGGGCATTAAAAAAAGAAAAGTTCCTGAATTATTAAAATTCAGGAACTTATCAAACCTATTATTTAGACTTTGTGGAGCTGGAGGGAATCGAACCCTCGTCCAAACGAGGAAATCATAAGCTTTCTACATGCTTATCTTTGCCTAAATTTTCGTGCAGGAACAGAACCAAAGCCATCAATTCCTGCCTTATCCTCTAAAGTTTCATCAAAAGTGCGAGACCGCCTTTGACTATCCCCGATGTGACTGCACCACTGAACCGGAATGCTTCGGAGCAACAGCTTCCGAGTGATGTCTCGTCCTGGCACCTAGTACCTGGATTAAGCTAATCTACTGTGATTCGATTAAGCAGCAAGAGCGTAATTAGTTTCGCCAGATAAAATTTTGATAACTGAGATTTAAGTGGAAATTACCGACCCACTGCATGCTTACCTACCATTTCTGCCCGCTGTCAAATCCAGTCAACCCCAAATTATCATTCGTACAGAATAGCGATTGTCCAGAACGCTTTCCAAGGGTACAAAGATAGGAAATGTTTTCGAAATTACGAAAAGACGTTAGCAAATATTATATCAAAGCACTATCTTTACGGGGTAAATTTATTCTTAACACAAAAAAATATTATGAAGAAACTTTTACTTACCAGCTTATTTCTAGGAAGTTGTGCACTCCTCCCGGCACAGAAAACGACTAGAATACCTGATGTTTATAAACCCGTCCGTACGGAAATGTACAAGAAAGGATGGATAGATTTCAATAAGAATGGCGTTAAAGATACTTATGAAGACCCGACAGCACCTATCGATGCACGTATAGAAGATTTGCTCAGCCGGATGACATTGGAAGAGAAAACCTGCCAGATGGTGACTCTATACGGATATAAACGGGTGTTGAAAGATGATTTGCCTACTCCCGAATGGAAAAGCCTACTCTGGAAAGACGGCATCGGTGCCATCGACGAACATCTGAACGGCTTCCAACAATGGGGGCTTCCACCGTCGGACAACGAATATGTATGGCCGGCTTCCAAACATGCCTGGGCGCTGAATGAAGTACAACGTTTCTTCGTTGAAGAAACACGGCTCGGGATTCCTACAGACTTTACGAACGAGGGAATTCGCGGAGTGGAGAGTTATAAGGCTACCAATTTTCCGACCCAACTGGGATTGGGACATACATGGAACCGGCAACTTATTCACCAGGTAGGAATGATTACCGGACGTGAAGCCCGCATGCTGGGATATACTAATGTATATGCCCCGATACTCGATGTAGGACGCGACCAGCGGTGGGGACGCTATGAAGAAGTATATGGGGAATCTCCTTATCTGGTTGCGGAATTAGGAATAGAAATGGTGAAAGGCATGCAGCACAATCACCAGGTAGCAGCTACCGGAAAGCATTTCATCGCTTATAGCAACAACAAAGGAGCACGCGAAGGAATGGCTCGTGTAGACCCGCAGATGTCACCGCGCGAAGTGGAGATGCTTCATGCCTATCCTTTTAAAAGGGTTATCCGCGAAGCGGGATTGCTCGGTGTGATGAGCTCTTATAACGACTATGACGGCTTTCCGATTCAGAGCAGCTATTACTGGCTGACTACCCGCTTGCGCGGTGAAATGGGATTCCGTGGGTATGTGGTTTCGGACAGTGATGCTGTAGAATATCTTTATACCAAACACGGGACTGCCAAAGATATGAAAGAAGCTGTTCGCCAAAGTGTGGAAGCCGGACTGAATGTGCGTTGTACGTTCCGCTCGCCGGATTCGTATGTATTGCCGTTGAGGGAGCTGGTGAAAGAAGGCGGATTGAGCGAAGAAGTCATCAATGACCGTGTACGTGATATTCTGAGAGTGAAGTTCCTTGTCGGCTTGTTCGATAATCCTTATCAGACTGATTTGAAAGGAGCGGATGAAGAAGTAGAAAAGAAAGAAAACGAGGAAGTCGCTCTGCAAGCCTCCCGCGAATCTATCGTACTCTTGAAAAACGATAAGAATGTGTTGCCACTGGATGCTTCAAGTATCCGAAAGATAGCAGTCTGCGGGCCGAATGCGGATGAACGTTCGTATGCGCTGACTCATTACGGTCCTTTGGCAGTAGAGGTTACTTCTGTTCTAAAAGGTATTCAGGAAAAGATGAAAGGCAAAGCGGATGTACTTTATACGAAAGGCTGCGACCTGGTAGATGCCAACTGGCCGGAATCCGAATTGATTGACTATCCTCTGACGGATGAAGAACAAAAAGAAATAGATAAAGCTGTCAGTCAGGCAAAACAGGCAGATGTAACTGTCGTAGTGTTAGGTGGTGGACAACGCACGTGCGGGGAAAACAAATCCCGCAGCAGTCTCGACTTACCCGGCCGCCAACTCGATTTACTAAAAGCGGTAGTGGCTACCGGCAAGCCTGTCGTGCTGGTTCTTATCAACGGACGTCCCTTATCTATCAATTGGGCGGACAAGTTTGTCCCGGCTATTCTTGAAGCATGGTATCCGGGGTCTAAAGGTGGGATAGCAGTAGCAGATATACTCTTTGGAGATTATAATCCCGGTGGTAAACTGACTGTCACTTTCCCCAAAACCGTAGGTCAAATACCCTTCAACTTCCCTTGCAAACCCTCTTCCCAGATTGACGGCGGCAAGAATCCAGGAGCGGACGGCAATATGTCTCGCGCCAACAGTGCATTATATCCTTTCGGATACGGGCTAAGTTATACCACTTTCGAATATTCCGACTTGAAAATCTCTCCGGCCATTATCACTCCCAACCAAAAGACTTATGTCTCTTGTAAAGTGACCAATACCGGAAAACGGGCAGGAGACGAAGTAGTGCAACTGTATGTGCGTGATGTACTGAGCAGCGTCACTACTTATGAGAAGAACCTCGCCGGATTTGAACGGGTACATCTGAAACCGGGCGAGACAAAAGAAATCACTTTCCCCGTCGACCGCAAGGCACTGGAGTTATTGAATGCCGATATGCATTGGGTAGTAGAACCGGGTGATTTCACATTCATGCTAGGAGCCTCTTCTACGGATATTCGCCTGAACGGAACGCTGACTGTTGTTGAACCGGGGCAAACACCGGCCGCAGATACGAGCAAAGACAGTAGTCCTGTCAGCGCCAGCACCAACGCAGAAACAGCCGATAAGGTAATTGATAATAATTTAACTACGTCCTGGGAAGGCAATAAAGGAGATTACATTACCTTTGCCTTGCAGAACGGAGCTAAAATAGACGGGGTATCCATTGCCTTCTCCCGCGAGAACGGACTGGAGACAGACTTCGAGATACAACTATCCGGTGGCGGCGGGCAATTCCTCACTGTATATTCCGGCACTGTGAAAGAGTACAACAAACTGTTGGACTTCCGTTTCCAAGGTACTACCGCCAGCGATTTACGCATTGTATTAGGTAGTGACCGGGTAGGGATAGCAGAGGTAAAACTACCTCAATTAAAGAAGTAAAAATCAATACAAGAACCATCCATATGATAAAATTTATCGCCACTATCTGTATAATCAGTATGACCACCATCAGTTGCACATCAAAAAAAGCTGCCCGGACTGAAAGTTCCGAACCAGTGAATCAAGAGTTAACAATGCTCGTAGGTACATATACCGCAGGAGACAGTAAAGGAATTTACAGCTTTCGTTTCGACGAAGAAACCGGAACAGCCACTGCACTCAGTGAAGCAGAAGTAGAAAATCCCTCTTATCTCGTACCTTCTGCCGACGGAAAATTTGTGTATGCAGTCAGTGAATTCAATAATGAACAGGCTACCGCCAACGCATTTGCCTTCGATAAAGAAAAAGGGACTTTCAAATTACTGAACTCACAGAAGACTGGCGGTGAAGACCCTTGCTATATGATTACGAATGGAAAGAATGTGATAACCGCCAATTATAGTGGCGGCAGCATCTCCGTTTTTCCCATCGCCAAAGACGGTTCACTCCTGCCCGCTTCCGATATTATAAAATTCGAAGGTTCGGGAGCCGACAAAGAACGGCAGGAAAAGTCACACTTGCATTGTGTCCGTATCACGCCGGATGGTAAATACCTATTTGCCGATAATTTAGGGACAGACCAGATACATAAGTTTATCATTCACCCGGAAGCGGATGCAGAGAACAAAGAAAGCTTCCTCAAAGAAGGCTCTCCTGCCGCCTTTGAAGTGAAAGCAGGTTCAGGCCCCCGGCATCTGACATTTGCTCCGAATGGTAACTATGCTTATCTGATAAACGAACTTTCGGGCACGGTAATCACTTTCGAATATAAGGATGGAAACTTGAAAGAGATTCAGACAATAGCCGCCGACACAGTCGGAGCAAAAGGAAGCGGCGATATTCATATCAGCCCGGACGGAAAGTTTCTATATGCCAGTAACCGGTTGAAGGCGGACGGTATCGCTATCTTCCGTATCGACTCCGAAAACGGGAAGTTAACGAAAACAGGTTATCAACTGACAGGGGTTCATCCGCGCAACTTCATCATTACACCGAATGGAAAATATCTGTTGGTGGCTTGCAGGGATAGTAATGCGATTCAGGTTTATGAAAGGGATGCGGATACGGGATTATTGACCGATATACAGAAGGATATTAAAGTAGACAAGCCTGTGTGCATAAAGTTCGTGCCGTAACTTACGGATAACTAACGAAAAAAGCTAGCCACAGCCTACTCAGACAAGGGATTATTCTCACCACGATGGGAAAAAATTCTCATTGCAATGAGAAAAAGTTCTCACTACTATGAGTATTTTTTCTCATAGTAGTGAGAATACTCGAGAATTTGTACTTCCCTAATAATGTTCCTATCCTATCAGGTTCCGGAAAGCCTGAATCCCCTGATGATTAATATCCAATCTTTCTATCTCACTTAATAACCGGACGGATTTCTCCTTCTGGTTCAGTCCCCAATATCCTAATGCCATCATATATTTGCAGTGAATTACGTTCCTTATCGTCAAGTCATCCTCCCAAATCAACAAATCGGGTAGAGATACTGCAAAATAATCCATTTTAATCTTGTCAAACAAGTGTTTTTCGCCGTAAGAGGTCAATTTATGAAAGCGACCGTTAGCCTCATCCATACGCCCGAGCTTCAATAATGCCAGACCCTGATAGAATATTTTATCGGGTTTTGCATCGTTGTAGTACATGGCGGCAGCCGGTTCGGTAGGTCCAATGATTGCCTGTTCCCAACATTCCGCAGCCTTGTCCTGTTGTCCCAATCCTTCGTAGGCACAACCCAGAAAGTAGTAAAAATCGTTTTCCTGTGCACCATACAATTTGCCTTCACCAAGATGATGCGGATATTTCAGACATTCTTCCAATAATGATATTGCTTCTTTATTATCACCGACAGCTAATGCTTTTTTTGCCAATTCCACACGAGCCAGTTGATATTGGGCAGGCACTTTTCCTTCACCACCCTCCCAGGGGTGGAAGTTATGTGCATCCAATACCGATTTCGCCTTTTCGTACTCTCCTGTCTGATTCAACAAGGTGATTTCTTCCAGTATCAGGTCATCACGCTGCTTAATCAAATCAGGATATAGTTGTAGGAAAGCAAGACGCTCTTTGTGTGAACGACGGACACGTTTGTAAAGTTGGTCGAGTTCCATCAAGATACGTGCGTCGGTTGGGTCAAGACAGAAAGCTCGTTCCATACACTCGATGGCTTTTGCTTCCTCATTTTTCTTATTGAAGAATACCAGAGCCAGGTTACGCCATACAGTCGGGAAGCTATCGTCCAGTCTTGCGGAAGTTTCCCATGCCTTCATAGCCAAGTCGTACTGGCGCTTGTCGTAGTAAAGATTGCCCAAATAGTAAGGAGCTCTTGCATCGTCCGGGTTTTGTTCCATGGCACATTGCAAGGCAAGAATTGCTTCCAACCGGTTGGGGAAACAGTAATCGGGACATGCCTTGACTGCGTCGTCAAATGCTTGTTTCACTCCGGACAGCCCTCCCTGGTGCAGACACCAACCCAAATAATAGTAAGTCATCGGAGTAACGATACCTTCGGCAATGGCTATATTCCATAAGGAAGCAGCTTCCTGCCAACAACCTGCGGCACAATAGTCGAGAGCTATTTCATCATAGTTGTGAGGTTCGCCACGCATCATCTCTTTCATAACAGCCAGTTCATCGGCTACGTTCGTAATCAGATACTTCTCATAACGACAGCCAAAGTTGAATTTATCAATAACCAATGAATCTTCAATTAGTTGCAGGGCTTCTTCGGTTTTGTCCATCCGGCGGAGAATAGCAGTTTTCAGAGCACGGGCTTTATGATTATGCCAGTTGCGGATAAGCGAACGGTCTATTTCGTCCAGTGCATCCTCCAAACGATTCTGTAGGATAGAAATCTGCGCGCAGGCAAAGTATCCCGCATCCTGCCAGGCGGCATTCCAACAAGATTTATAAAAACGGTCGTAAGCGTCATTGTAACGTCCCTGATATTTCAGGGCAAGACCGAGATTATAAATCGGTTCTCCGTCGTATGGATTCGGATTACGTTTCTGTAAGGTCTTTACGGCTGTAAGCAAGTATTGCTCCGCTTTATGGAAACGGCCTTTACGGATATACCACAGACCAAGCGCGTTATTATTACGCACATCAATCGGGTCACGGCGCAATGCTTCTTCGTAGTATTCTACGGGATTGTATGTGGCGTGTCTGTACTGTTCCAAATGCAAGCCGGTCAGATAAAGCTGTTCGGTAGTCTTTATTTCTTCCGGTAGCAGGGCTGCTTCGGCAGCGTCGGGAATAGGTTTCACTTCTTCCGGTTCCGCATGCCAATAAAGTAGTTCCTTTCCGTTTGCCGTGATTTCAAGAATCAGTTTGTTGAGTTTCTCACCCTTCACATTTACTGTTTCATCCAGCAGTTCTTCCGGAGTGACAGTCACTTCCTCACTATAATATATTTTCCCGTCTTCACCTTTCAAGACGACGTTTACCGTCTGGCGTGAAGTAGCAAATATCTTGAAACGAACACTGTCCTCCCCTTCCGGTTCAATGTTCATCAGCAAGTCCCTGCTGGCATTCTTCACCACTCCCAATTCCCGATAAGGCAGGAAATATTGGACGAAACTCTTTTCTTCGTAAGGTTGCAGCCAGGTAAAGTCCGGTTGGTTTTCGGTATATACACCTGCCATTAGTTCAATGTACGGCCCATCCTCATCGGTCAGGTTACGATCCCATGCACGGCCGAAATCACCGTTTCCCCAAGTCCACTGTTTCTTGCCCGGAGAAATGTGGTGGTTGGCTACATGAAGCATGCCGGCATGGGTATCATTCTCATATCCACCCTCGAAGTTAAAGCGGGAGTTGACGGCCATATAGGAAGTAGGAACCTTGATATTCTTATAGTTCGAGATGTCCACTCCGGCAGAATAATCCATCTTGTAGTAAGTACCCGTTGCGATGGGGAAACTGGATACGGCCCGTTTTCCATGGTCAAACACGGCATTGATATCGGGCGGGAATACGCTCTGATAATAATCGTTCACCGCTACGGCAGGGTTTGCCCACCACAGGAAGGTCTGCGGCACTTCGGTACGGTTGTAAAGCACCCCTTTGATTTCAAGAAACGCATGTCCGGGACGAAGCGTAAATCCTGCCATTCCTTTCTGATGGAACATACGTTCCATTTCATTCACCCATACCGTGACACTTCCGTCAGCATTTTCCTCAATAGTCGTATCTACGGGCATATAGGTGCTGGGGCGGTGATGTTGAGGCCAGTTAAACTCAATGCCGCCTGAAATCCACGGTCCGGCAAGCCCTACCAATGCAGGCTTTATCACATGATTATAATAAATGAAATGACGTTCTCTGATTTTATCGTATGCCATCTGTACACGTCCGCCTAGCTCAGGTAGAATCATCACTTTGATGTATTCGTTTTCGATAAAAATAGCATTGTATTCCTTATCCACTTTCTCATCGGACATCGATTCAATCACAGGATAAGGATAAACTACCCCGCTGCTGCCTTGATACACACGCTTCTCCAAGAAAATTGGATTCTTCTCCGGTTTGCCTACTTCATAAGTAGGGATAACCACCTTTTCTTTCCATGCTTTTACCATCGTATTATTGATTATAAATTTGTTTTTTTATTCATTGACAAAGAAATCAAGAGATAAAGAGGGTCAGGGACAGGGAGATTTTACATTCTCCCTGCCTGATTGATGATGGTATCCAATACCTATTTACTTACTTGTTAATTTGCCAACCTGCTATTATTTATTTGATTAAATCCTTTTCCAATGCTTCCAGTGATTTGCCTTTCGTTTCGGGCAACGCACGAAAGAAGAACAGGTAGCCAACAGCACAAATGGCTGCATAAATCCAGAATGTACCGCTGCTTCCCAAGAAATTATTCAGTAACGGGAAAGTATATGTCAGCGTGAAACTACCTACCCACAAAGCAAACGTACAGGTTGCCATCGCAACGGCACGCACCCGGTTAGGGAAGATTTCGGCAAGCAATACCCAAGTGATAGGCCCTAGAGACATCGCGTAGCAAGCGATAGCCAAAACGACGAGTACCACCATAAAGAATCCGCTTACTTCGAAGAAATAGCAAGTGCCGAGAATGAGATAGATGCCTGCCAGCCCTCCGGCTCCCAACAGCATCAAGACGCGGCGTCCCAAGCGTTCAACTGTATAGATAGCCACAAAAGTAAAGATTACATTTGCCACACCCGTCACCACAATATTAAAGAGAACATCTCCCAACGAATATCCTGCAGACTGGAATATCTCCTGCGCATAATTGAAGATAACATTCGTACCGCACCATTGCTGGAACACCGCCACAATAATGCCAAGAACAAGTACTTTGCGGAACGGGCGACTGAATAATAACCGCAATCCTCCTTCCGACTTCGAGGAACCGGT
The DNA here is from genome assembly GCF_900130125.1 of Bacteroides congonensis. Taxonomy (GTDB): domain Bacteria; phylum Bacteroidota; class Bacteroidia; order Bacteroidales; family Bacteroidaceae; genus Bacteroides; species Bacteroides congonensis. The sequence goes on along the minus strand of NZ_FQXY01000011.1, from coordinate 858,156 downwards.
TTCTTCCACCAAACGAAGTTCCCGGTCGGCATAATCATCACCGCCTATTTTACTAAGCACATTACATGCTTTTTCTTCTTTTCCTTTCATCGCCAGCCAACGGGGACTTTCAGGGATGAAGCATGCCAACAACAAGAATATCGCAGCAGGGAAGGCAGCCGCCCAGAACATCCATCGCCATCCCATCTGCCCGTTCCATGAAGCACAAATATCCACAGGAGAAAAGTCTGTAGGAATAGGTTCTGCAATCAGCCAGTTAGTGACTTGAGCGCCAAGGATACCGAGTACAATCGTCAATTGATTCAGCGAAACGAGTTTTCCCCTGATTGACGTAGGAGCTACTTCGGCAATATACATGGGAGAAAGTCCCGAAGCGATTCCGATTCCGATACCGCCCAGGAAACGGGCTGCCAAAAACCAACTAAATACGGAAAACGCTCCGGTAGCATAAGCTGAAGACAAGAATATGAAAGCAGAAATTATCAGGAGAGGCTTACGTCCATAACGGTCTGCCATCATGCCTGACACCATAGCGCCAATCAAACAACCGAGCAAAGCCACGCTCATGGCAAGTCCCTGCATGGCGGGTACATCGGCAATATCGAAATAGAGTTCGTAGAAAGGCTTCGCTCCCCCTATCACCACCCAGTCGTAGCCGAAGAGAAGTCCGCCCATCGCAGAGACTAAACAGATAAAATAGACAAACTTTTTATTATAACTTTTCATATCATAAGAAGATTAATTAACACCCGACATTCCTTTGTTTCTAGTCCAATCCCCTATAAATGGATGTCGCTTTTGTTTCTATTATTTCACCTTCATTCTTTAGTATCAGGCTTCTGATATCATTCTCACCAAGCACCGTCCGGGGAGCAAAACTTTCTGAATTCATATATGTAACCAGACTGTAAAGCATCTGTTGTATTTCAGGCTTGTCACTTCCCTCGGAAAGAATATCCATAGCACTCACTATCAGTTTGCCCTTTCCACATCTGGTTTCAAAGACAGACACCAGTTTTCTGTTATTCGTAAAATTATCAACAGATTCCACAATCGGCTCAACCGGTGGCAACGAATCGGCAACAAGTACCTTCGACCTTTTCACCAAATTCCACCATTGCCAGTTACTATGCATTTCCGTAGGGAAGTGCCGCAAAGCTGCATGCCGAGGATTGCACAGAAGTCCCATTGTTCCTGCCTGCTTTGGAAAATGAACAGGACTCCAGAAGACGGGAAGAAATTTCCCTTCCAATCCTTTCAGATAATTTACTTTGGGAGAAAGCAATACTTTTCTTCCTTGATTTAATGCTGCCAGAGCTTCTTCTACATTCTGCGTCAGCAGGACATCTCCGACATTCAATGACTCGATATGAGGATATACCCAAACCGACCATGTATTTTTCCATTGAGTGCCTTCGATGGATACTGTGAAATACAACCTTGAAGCTTTACGCACACTTTTAAGTTCAGCACGAATGTCCCCGCATTGTGTCACGTTTCCTTTGGATATACTTTCAACATCCAGTCTGCCGTTTGAAATTTGCGTCCCTGCTTCATCGACCAACTGCCACAATATCCGTTTATTGTCGATAGCCGTATCCGAATAATTGGCAACTTCAATAGATGCAGCGAATGTCTCATCTCCCGAATAAGTGGCTTTGGCGAAACGAGCCAGCGGAACAACCGGCGCACAGAACTGCCTGAAAACAGATGGTTCAATCAGCCCTTTTGAATCCCAGAAAGCATCTAAAAGTCCGACCAATGCAGTTCCCTGCCCCGGGAAGTCATGCAAATCCAACAACTGAAAACCACTGAACTTTTTAGTCTTCATCGCTCTTTCTATCTCTTCCTTGTATAACAAGACCGCCAATTTTCCCGATGCTTCCAAAAAGTCTCCCGCTTTCGAATATAATCCTTTCCTCTGCAAATCCTGTTTAACAGCCTTAAAATTCAGAGGTTCCAATACTCCCGTGTATTTTTCTATTTCTTTCAGATCCGGAAACACCGCATACTGCCCAATCTCGTGAGAGATAAGAGGCACATTCATATCCTGCATGGCAGCACTATAATCTTTATAGAAACAAGGCGGCTCTTGGTCGAAAATACCTTGTCCCCTCACCCAGCCTTTATCCGTCCATTGCGTAACAAAGAAGTCATCTTCCGGCTCCGGTTTCGCTCCATGTCCTTTTTCAAAAGTAAAAGTAGAAGTTGTGTATAAGCGCCTGCTATCTCGCCCTTTCATGTATCTGACCATGTCATTCAGCAATTTAAAGTCATACTGAAGCTCATTACCGACACTCATCATACAAAATGACGGATGATTTCCATAGGTTTCGATAATCCGGTCAAATTCGTCATAAAGAAACTTGGTCATAGCCTCATCCTTACCGATAGTATAAGACCAGTTCGGTAGTTCCACCTGCAAATAGAAACCTAACTTATCCGCAACACTAAATGCCGCTTCCGGCGGACACCAGGAGTGAAATCTCAAATGGTTCAGTCCCCACTCCTTAGCCGTAGTAAAGACTTTCATCCAACCTTCTTCAGTCATCGGCGGAGTGCCCGTCAGAGGAAAAATGCAACATTCCAATGTTCCGCGCAGGAAAATTCGATTGCCGTTGATTGTCAGGATACCTTGACCGTTATCTATCTCACGCATCCCGAAAGAAACATCTTTCCGTTCGGTTTTCTTCCTGTCAAAACGGCAAACAACAGACAAGTTATATAACTCAGGAGTAAACTCATTCCATTTCTTTATATCCATACCCAACTGACAGTCATATTCAAGCTTCTGCCTGCCTCCTTTCAGTGTAACCTGAAATTCTTTTTCTTCAAATTTCTGTCCAACACCGGGTTGCCCGACCTGCAAAGTAAGTTTCACTTTCTCCGGTTTGTGTCCGCTATTCTCCAAGGCAACAGCCACGCGTATCTTCCCGTTCCTGACATCAGGATAAACATTCACATGCTCAATACTGATTTTCTGCCGGGTGGTCAGTTTCATTTTACCCAACACTCCATTCCACATAATCTGAGTGTCATTGGTATAGGCATGCGCCAAGTCGTTCGCAGAAATATCATATCGCTTTCGATTGTCAATACGCAAAGTTATCATATGTTTACCTGCCGGCAGACCTTTCGGTAAGACAAACCGGTGGGGAGCAATCAAGCTTTCCTGCGCACCCGCCACTTCTTCTCCGTCAATCCACAGGCGACTCTGCCACAGAACCCTTTCGAAAGAGAACTCCAACGGTTGTCCCGCCATACTTTTAGGAATATCAATCTCACGGTTATACCAGGCAACTCCTACATAAGAGTTCTTACGAGTCAGACGAAGCAACTGCGGTTTTTCCAGCTTGGGGACAAGCTGGTTGGGATTCCCCTTTTGAGCCAAGTCCGTAGTTCCGGGCAGGCTTATACTCTCAGAGAAGGATTTCAGATACCATTCCTCTTTTTCTCCCACATTCATACTATCTAAAGCCAATCCCCAGTTTCCACTCAAGTCCAACAAACTTTGGGCAGTAGAAATACTGGAAATTCCTAATAATACTATAAACAAGAAAGATTTCATATTATAACTTTTCATACTATTAGAAGATTGATTAATTAATATTGCAAAGATAGGAGTGGTTGAGTAGACAAAAAATAGAATTTCATTTTATAAAGATGGACAATCTTATTTTTAATGTATTATTTGACAGATAACATACATTGTTATATATTTGCGCAGAACAGTCGAATCAAATACTATGAGATTATGGTAAAGTTGAAAGATGGATTTACCGGGGAAAGAGCTTTAGTGCTTCCCCGCATTATCATTGACAAAATGGAAGAAGACCCTCTTACTTCCATGCTACACATCACCGACATCGGATATTATCCGAAAGCCAAACATCATTTTCGGGAACGGAAAGAGCCCATTAACCAATATGTATTTATCTATTGTATAGACGGAGCCGGATGGTACCGCATCGGCGAACAGGAATATACGGTATCCGCCAACCAGTATTTTATTCTCCCTGCGGGAGTTCCTCATGCCTATGCTTCCGACAAATCGTGTCCATGGACTATTTACTGGATACACTTCAAAGGTATCCTTGCACCGTTTTATGCACAGGAAGCCGGCAGACCGATGGACATCCAGCCCGAACTACATTCGCGCATCAGTACCCGGATTAACCTGTTCGAAGAAATATTTAACACACTGAAGAATGGATATAGCAATGAAAACTTGCGCTATGCATTCTCCATGTTCCACTTCTACCTGGGAACATTACGATATATACAGCAATACCGCAACGCCGCAAACAATGATTCGCAGGAAGACGAAAATGTAAGCGAACTGGCGATTCATTATATGAAAGAAAACATGGAGAAACATCTCACCTTACAGGATTTAGCCGACCAAATCGGGTATTCTCCTTCCCATTTCTCCATGTTGTTCAAAAAGAAAACGGGGCATAGCCCACTGACTTACTTCAACCTATTAAAAATACAACAAGCCTGTCTGCTGCTCGACACAACAGACATGAAAATTAACCAGATATGCTATAAGATAGGTATAGAAGACACTTATTACTTCTCCCGCCTATTCAGCAAAATCATGGGAATGTCGCCACGGGAATACCGCAAGTCGAAGAAAGGGTAATATACTTTTCGGAAAGAATTGAAAAAAGAAAGCTGTGTCAACGGAATCTTTTCAAAACCGGACACAGCTTTTTTATTTAATAATGCTCTCTATATAACAGGATTATTTCTTTTCAACAGTCAGAATGAACTGGCGCAAATAGACTTGTTGCTCTTCATTGCTGATATTAGTAAACCGGACAAACTTGACAGGAGTTTTTTGCAGATTAGCAGATAGACGGGCATCCTTCTGTGCTAATTCTATTGCTTTCCATTCCTTGCCATTTGCGGAAACTTCAAGACGTCCCCATGTGCAGGGTTCTTTTTTACCAAAGTTAATGTCGATATTTTCTCCGGGATAAACATTATCCAGTTCTATTTCCACAGTATTTCCCGCTGCCCATCTCACCACTTCATTGGACGGCGAGATAAGTATCCGGCTAGCTTTAACCTGCAATGGCAGATTCTTTATCTGTTCCACATTGCTAACTAACTTATGGGGCATGTAATTTGTGGTAGCATCCAGTTGGCTTCCAGTCTTTTGATTATAGCGGTTCACAGCCGTTACAAACAGTTCATCAATCAACGGTTTGATAATCTTTGAAGCAACCTTCACTCCCGGCTGATAAGGATTCTGATTGTAGTTCTGATCGGTATGGAACATTTGCTGCTGCAAAGACTTGACATGATTATATTTACGTAAAAAATAAGGTTGTGAATCTTGTTGTTGGGCTACCACCAGCTTCAAGACTTCTTCACCTAGTTCTCCCATCAGCTTGAACTGATATAGCCAGGGAGTAATTTCTTTAATAAGCGGTTCGTTCTCCGTATTTGTCAGCAGAATATCGCTCGCTTCTTCCATGCGTTCAAACGTATTCTGCAAAGTTTCAAAATCGGCCTTTTCATAACTGCCGTCTTTGACATAACCCTTGAGGAAACGTTCTACAGCCGGTTGGATATCCATAGATTCTTCCCGACGGTAACCGTGTCCGTTAGGGCCCAGGTCGGAATTGTGCATGGCAAAACATTCCAGTTCGGCAGCCGCTCCGGGCAGGATGTTACGGATAGCGTCTTTCCATGTTTTCCACGTATCGTATTTAGTCGGATTCCATGCGTAACTTGCTACACTGAAAATGGCAATCTTCGATGCTTCCGCATGTTCCATCGGATTGGTGACAAATCCCGCCATCTCGTTGGCTATTGAAGTATCATTGCCGTAAACTTGTCCGAGCAACAAATGATCGCGTACATAATCGGACACAGGGAAGTTCCACCAAATATAGGCCGGGCGCTTGATACGTTCGTTAATCCAGTTGATGCCGTCACGGGTAATATCCGAAACGACACGGTCGCCTGTCCACATTATTTGGATGGAAGGATTCAGTTTCTCACCAAGCGTAGTGAGATAATTGCCTTTCGGGTTAGACCAGCTTTTGTTATATTCCGTAGGACACATGACAAGGGGAGTCACATCCGACTTTACTTTCACGAAATTATCATCAATATAGTTCAGTAGTTCCGCTTGTTTCTGAGGATTCGTTCCTTCGCCCGAAATGTCATCAAAGAATACGGCAAACGAACGTACACCAAGCTGATACATCTTCTCAAATTTGGCAAGCAGCAAATCCCGGTCTTCCTGGTTCCATTTGATGTCCTGTCCCGGATGGATGGCCCATACAAAATCGACTTCGTTCTCGCCGGCTACTTTTACCAGTTCCCGCAACTGCACAGCTTCCTTTTCAGGATAAGGCAGACGCCAGTTGGGGGCACTATGATACGGATCGTCTTTCGGGCCGTATATATAAGTATTCATCTTATTCTCTCCATAAAACTTCAATTGGCGAAGACGTGCCTGATGACTCCAGGGAGTTCCATAGAATCCTTCTACTACACCACGGTAACGGATGGAAGGATAATCCTTTATTTCTATTTCTGCCAGTTTTCCATTTTTCAATAGTCGGGCAAAAGTCTGCAAGGCATAGTAGGTGCCCCGCTCGTCATTTCCTGCCAGGACAATTTCTTTATCATTGATGGCAAGATAGTATCCTTCATCGTGTTTGGGAATCAGATGTTTGTATTTACGCACACTCTTATCGTCTTTTTCGCCGATATAAATACGAAGCCCATTCTTGCCGCTCTGTTTGTCCGAAAGTAATTCTTGCAGGGCTTTTACCGCGTGAGGATTAGCTTCTTCTTCACCGGTCAGCAGATAGGTGGAAGGTAAGTCTATATTCTTATCCTGAACAGTAAATTGTTGGGGAACAGGTTGTAAATTAATATTTTGTGAGAATACGGTTGTAACGCACAGAAGACAAGCTCCTAAAAAATAAATCTTGTTGTTCTTCATAAGTAGTCATATATGGGGGTTAGTTATTAGTGTTTGAACAATCACACAAAGAAATGCAAATTAATCAAAAATTGCAAGTTTATCGAATATAGATGTTACTTTTTATTCTGTGCAACGCGATTATCGGGTATGTGTGTTTTCACTACAATCCCATTCCCGTTTTTCGTACACTTGACGCATCCTTTACGCAAGGTCTTTTCCTTCATATCGAAGATAAGGTTCGGGTTGAAGTGCTGTCCGTTGATACGGGTTTCGAAGTGTAGATGCTCCGTCGTGGCACGACCGGTACGTCCCGTCAGTCCGACAGGCTGTCCGGCTTTTACGGTATCGCCGCTTTGGACGAGGTTCTTGAAGTTATGGCTGTAAAGAGTTTCCAGTCCGTTGGGGTGGCGTATGACAACCAGGTTTCCATACGCATAATAGGGTTTGGACATACGCACTATGCCGTCGAAAGCAGCACGAATCGTATCTTTCGCGCAAGTCTTGATATCTGCGCCCGAATGTCCCCCACGAGTTCCGTAGGCAGAGATTACTTTACCTCCGGGCAATGGAAAGGCATATTCATGTTCCTGCAAAGAATCCAGATGCAAGTAAAGATGATTGCTTTTAGCAAATAATCCGGGAGTAGCCACCCGGACATCTTTTATCTCCCTGGCAGAAAAAGGAGATTTATTCTGCGCGTTGATGATAACAGACAATAATAAAACTGTAAGTGAAATAAGTATGTTCTTCATGTATTTTTTCTTTTTGCAGCTCAGGCAGAGCTGATTATTCGAAGAATAAAAGTTCACCGCCATCCGATTCCGCATAGTCCCTCAACAAGGACTGAATCATTTCAGCAGCTTCCTTCAAACCTTCTTTTCCATTGTAACCGTTGACGATAGCAAGAATATGAGTCGTTCCGATATCCATCTTCGTACGTTCATGGTCGCTTGTAGGCGTTCCGATGCCGCCAAAAGAATCACGATAGACGGGCAGTCCTTCGATATTCAAGATTCCGCGTCCGATACCTTCGAAAGGTTCTTCCGCTTTGCCGATACCAAGTTCGAGATGCGTGCCTTGTATCTTATCGGCATCGAAACCGCCGATAGAGTGTCCTGTGCGGAGAGACACCAGATTGATAAGGTCTACCAACGTATCAATCTGATATAAAGGAATTCCACGCATCAGGCGGCGGCGCAAAGCCTCTGCCGACGGGCGGTAACGTCCCGGGTCTTTCCCGCAACGCTTGTAGGCTTCGCGGGTGGCCACAATCACCGGCTGACGTTTAATATCTTCCATTTGCGTAGCGGCAGTCAGTTGTTCGGTGAAAGCATTGATTTCCTTCCAAAGACCTTCGCAGTAAGCGGTGTTCTTCACTGCCGCATATACGGCTGCTCCGGCAAAAACCGGGCAGGCATTCTTTATTTCCTGAGATACTTTTATTTCAAACATAACTTGTCATAAACTAATTACCGGCGTCAAAAGAACAAGGGTTGCAGACATCGAATCTTACTTTCTAATCATGATTCCCGACAATATGCGACCGGAATTAATACCCAGCCTGCGTGCCGAAAAGAATTCATCATGATGAATATAGGTGCAGACACCCGCCACTTCAATCTGCCCGGCAGGAACTCCCGCATCAAGCAGTTCAATCCGGTTTGCTTCCCACAAGTCGATATGATATTTGCCTGTCTCCTTCTTTTTAATAGAGATGGCAGACATATCGAAGCCGTTTTCTTCAAAGATTTCATAAACCTCATTGCCCACTTCAAAGGATTCAAGCGAAATGCTCGGACCGATGCAAGCTACCAAATCTTCACCCCGCGTATCGAAATTCCGTTTCATAAGCCGCATCACATAGCTGACAATACGCTTCACTGTCCCTTTCCATCCGGCATGGACAGCGGCTACCACCCGGTGCTTTCTATCGTACAGCAGTACAGGCACGCAATCCGCAGTCGTGACACAGATACAGAATCCGGGCACATCGGTAATCAATGCGTCCATTCCTGCCAAAAGAGCCCGTCTCGTTTCCAACGAATTATTCCTTAGAAAAGATTCATCGATTATCAGACTATCGCAACCATGTATCTGTTCCGGAATAAACAATTCCCTAATCTGATGTTCCATATGTTGGAATAGCACAAACTGATTGTGATTGACGTTCATACACGAGTCATTCGTATAAGGCGAGCAATTGAACGAGGCATACGTCCCTCCACTGATACCGCCATGACGTGTAGTGACGAAATGAGCTACTTCGGGGTACGCTTTCAGCAACTCATACCCCATCAGCACCTTGTCTTTAGTGAGTGAAATCATTTATCTTCCCAATCTTCTTCTTCGTATTCATAGTCGAAATCATCGTCATCACTGTCAACATCGTCGTCATATTCATAGTCGATGTCTTCATCTTCGCCCATGTCCTTGAGTTCCTGTTGCAGACGGGTCACGTCTTTCGGACGGTGAACGATTGCTTCTATCTTGTTGCTTTCCTTGTTCAGCTCCGCCCACAGGATATCTTTCAACTCGGAGATTCCCAAACCGGAAACAGAAGATATGAATATATGAGGTATGCCTTCCGGCAATGTAGGTTCAATCTCGTCCATCAATTCCTGGTCGAGCATATCGCTCTTGGTGATAGCCAACACACGTTGTTTGTCCAGCATTTCAGGATTGAAGGTACGCAGTTCGTTCAGCAGGATATCGTATTCTTTACGAATATCGTCGCTGTCTGCCGGAACCATGAACAGCAGTAATGAGTTACGTTCGATATGACGCAGGAAACGCAGTCCCAAGCCTTTACCCTGGCTGGCTCCCTCAATAATTCCCGGTATATCCGCCATCACGAAAGATTTTCCGCCGTGATAGGAAACGATACCTAAATTCGGTTCTAGAGTAGTAAACGGATAATCGGCTATTTTCGGTTTTGCCGCCGAAATGGAAGAAAGCAATGTAGACTTTCCCGCATTTGGGAAACCTACCAGGCCGACATCGGCAAGCAGCTTCAACTCCATGATAACGGTCATTTCCTGCATCGGTTCTCCCGGCTGTGCAAAACGCGGAGCCTGACGGGTTGCCGTTTTGAAATGGCTGTTACCCTGACCGCCGCGACCGCCTTTGAGCAAGATCACTTCCTGTCCGTCTTCCGTCACATCACAAAGATACTCTCCGGTTTCGGCATTATAGACCACCGTTCCGCAGGGTACTTCTATTATTTTATCCGCGCCGTCTTTTCCGAAGCTGCGTCCTTTACTTCCCGATTCGCCATGGCCTGCCATTGCGTGACGGTCATACTTCAGGTGAAGCAATGTCCAGTAGTTACGGTTACCGCGCAGGATGATATGACCTCCTCTTCCGCCATCGCCCCCGTCGGGCCCTCCGTTAGGACAATATTTCTCGCGCCTCATGTGCGTAGAGCCTCTTCCGCCCTTACCCGAGCGACAGTATATCTTTACGTAATCAACAAAATTCGATTCAGCCATATTCTTTTAGTAAGTTAAAATGGTCAGTAACCAAAGCGAGATACTCCGGCCACTGACCTATCTGTTTATTATTACAATTTGTCTACTGCTTCGCAGATTTCTGCAAAGATACCTTCCATAGTACCCAAACCGTTGATGTGCTGGTATTTCTCTTCGTTCTTGTACCAGTCAATCAGCGGGGCAGTCTGTGAATGATATACATGCAGGCGTTTTTTAATAGTCTCTTCGTTGTCATCCGCACGACCGGAGTCTTTGCCACGTTTGATAAGACGCACCATCAGTTCTTCTTCAGGAACATCGAGGTCTACCATAACAGAAACATCCTGTCCTCTTTCAGCCAACATTTTCTTTAATGCTTCCGCCTGTGCAATTGTTCTCGGGAAACCGTCGAAAATTACACCTTTGCTATCTTTGAAGCTATCGAATACGCTTGCCAGAATATCAATCATCAGTTCGTCAGGAATCAATTGACCTTGGTCGATGTATCCTTTAGCAGTTTTACCCAGTTCTGTGCCGTTCTTGATTTCTGCACGCAATACATCTCCTGTCGAGATGTGGTTGATTCCATACTTTTCTACAATACGTTCGCTCTGCGTTCCTTTTCCTGAACCCGGAGCACCGAAAATTACAATATTCAACATCTTTTTTACCTAAAAATTAATTTGTATTTGAATTTAATCTACTACTGTATAAATGTCGGGATAATTACGTCCGAAGCCGTCATAGTCCAGTCCGTAACCTACGATAAAGTCATTCGGAATCTCCATCGCTACATATTCAATATTCAAGGCTACTTTTAGTTTTTCCGGTTTCACCAACAGGGAAGCGATATGGATTTCGGCGGGATTGCGTGTACCTAGTGTATCCAACAGGCGTTGCATAGTCAGTCCCGTATCCACAATATCTTCCACAATGACAACCGTACGTCCGGCAATGTCCTCATTCAGGCCGATTACTTCCTTAATCACTCCGGTGGAAGTGACTCCCTGATAAGAAGCCAGCTTGACGAATGAGATTTCACAGGGGATTGTGATATGCTTCAACAAATCGGCGGTAAACATGAATGAACCGTTCAACACACTAAGGAAAAGCGGATTCTTACCTGCCAAATCGCGGTTAATTTCGTTCGCTACGCGAATCACTTCTTTCTGAATATCTTGTTCCTTAATAGAAACGGTAAATAGTTTGTCTTTTATCTGAATGGTATCCATAACCGGTAATTTTAAAAAAGTTGTCGCAAAAATACAATTTTTTATTCTACCCCGTGCATCATCTTCTGTAATTTCTTCGAAAGAAGGAACAGAATCAGTGAAGCGACACCTGACATTACGACGAATACCATGAAGAAGTCATACATTGTTGCAATCTGATAACCCAGGATTGTTTTCACCTTTCCATCTTCGGGATAAAGCCCGCTCAACATACCTGCAAACTTGTTGGCTGTGGCGGTAGAGAGGTACCAAATTCCCATCATCAGGGATGCGAAACGCAACGGGCTCAATTTGTTAACCATAGAAAGTCCGATAGGTGACAGGGCGATTTCACCCATCGTATGAATGAAGTAAAGTCCGGTCAGCCAAATCATGCTTACTTTTACTCCGGGAACGGCATCTTTCACTCCAAAGCAAATGAAAAGGTATCCCAAAGAGAGCAGTAAAAGACCGATGGCTTGTTTGGTCGGAGAAGCCGGTTCCATCTTTCGTTTGTTCAGGAAGCTCCATACGCCCGGCATGATATAAGCCAATACAACCACGAATAGCGGATTGAAAGACTGGAACCAGGAAGCCGGCATTTCCCAGCCGAGAATATCGCGGTTGGTTTGCTCAGACGCAAAAAGCGTCAAGGATGCTCCTGCCTGTTCGTAGGCTGCCCAAAAGAATATGACGAAAAAGGCTACGATATAGATTACGAAGATACGGCTGCGTTCTATCTTAGTCAGCGAGCCGTCCAACAGGATGAGTACCGGGAATACGATACAAGCCGTGAAGATACCTACACTAATCCAGTCACCGCTAAAGATGTAGCCGAAGAATGACAGCAGGACGGCAGTTAATATCGTTATTATGACGGCATTGCGGACTTTAGTCCGTGTGTCCATTTTCGGGTGGGAGATGTGCCCGGCTTTATCTTCTTTCTTTTCACGCTTGGCGTCGGGGATAATGCCGATAGGTTCTCCGGACGGTGAGAAAAGGTATTTGTTCTTTTGAGTTTCGAAAAGTACGACGGTAAACAGTGTCATGATTCCGGCTGCAAGGAATCCCCATTTAAAATCGTGAGGATCTCCCGTATCTCCCAAATAACCGCAAATCAACGGAGCAGCGAAAGAACCGACATTCACTCCCATATAGAAGATGGTATATGCCGCATCCAACCGCTTGTCTCCCGGCTCATAGAGTTGTCCCACCAAAGAGGAAACGGTAGGCTTGAAACAGCCGTTGCCCAAAATCAGAAATCCGAGTCCGCCGTACATCAGCCAATGCGCCAGTCCGGTATTATTCAGCGTGGAAGCACTCATAAACATAAGGAACTGCCCCACTGCCATCATCATCGCTCCCCAGAAAACGGAACGACGGATACCCCAGTATTTATCGGCAATGTATCCGCCAATCAAGGGGGTCAGATAAACTAATCCGGTATAGCTACCGTAGATAGATGCCGCAGCTTCCTTGTCAAACAATAATGCCTGCGTCAGGAAAAGAATAAAGATGGCACGCATTCCGTAATAACTGAAACGTTCTGCCGTGCTGGTCGCGAAAATCAGATAAAGGCCTTTCGGATGCCCTTTCAATGCACTCATGAATTTATGTGTTTTAGTAGTTTATGGGGCGCAAAGGTAGGAAAAATAGAGAACATGTCAAAAGCCTGTAGTGATGACTTTTGACAGGTTTGTAGATTTAAAAATCTTCGTTAATTATAATGAAAGAGTTAATTACAATCAGTATCCCAATAGAGGCTTTACTGATTCCAACCTTTACCTGGAATAAAGGTACAATATTGAATTTCGACTCCCATAATGCCACCGGATGTACTGGAAATATTTCTAACTACATAAATGCCTGTATAACGTTCCTCTTGTACGCCATTATAGTTATATATATATTTGATAATATATGCATACCCTGGTTTACATGCTACTTTATTTGCCCATCCACTTTCTGCAATCTTATTCGTATCGATAGAACCTAAACCATTTTTTTCACCGAGAAAATGACGTGGAACCGAACTTTATCACAACTTGAGACTCTGGAATGCCCTACTAAACAATAAAGTTAAGCCCACGTCAAGAAACGCAGGCGTTATAACTCTCTATCCTTGTTCAGTAGTGAATACCGGCTCGTTTTATAATTCACAGAATGAATATCAAGAGAAAAGAATGAACTACGAAAAGACTAGTAGAAGATAGGGAATAATAATATTTCAGGCGCAAATACTCCTACATATCCACCTCATTAAATTTTCAACAACGTAAATAATCAAGTGGAGTTCCACCTTAAATGTAAATTAGTCGTCACTTTAGCCAAAAGTAAATTCGACATTTTCGATACTGGCAAAGAGCATTCCTTCCCTTTTTCTCAGAAAAACTTTGCTTTCTCTAGCTAGCCAACCGATAGCAAGAGCTACGTCTTCAAAGGTCAAACCTAACTCACGGCACAAATCGAACATTGAAAGTTCACCCTTTTCATTTAAGATGCGCCATACTTTTCCTGCATTCAAACCAATCCTAGTCTTTTCCATAATGCAAACTTTTAAAGATTAAACAATCTATTATTTATGATTTAATCATTGTGAGCATAGGAAAATAATGTTATTCGCATTACCTACTTACAAAGATAACATTTTTCTCGAAAAATACAAATAATCAAAAGCTTACGTCGCAAAAGTCTGTCCATTTCTATAGGGGTAAGAAATAAAACGATGTGTAGATGAACTTGTTCAAACCAGTACTGAAGTAAATAGAATGATATACTTGACTTGCTCAAGTCTCCTACATCTTTTCATTGAGTTTAGTACTTGTTCCACTCAAGTCTACTACTAAATAGTAAAAGAACAAAACGCTTTCAGCTTTCAGTTCTTCAAAAAAGCTCCTTTTCATCGAAGGTTTTTCCTGAAAGCAAACCTGAATGCAAAAGTGTACAATTTTAATTCCTCTTATGATACTATATCTACTTGTAACAAAGGTTCTGTTTTAGCGAAACGGAGCTTGCATTTCATTAAAACAGAGCCTCTGTTTCACCAAGATAGAGGCTCTGTTCGGTTCAGCCCACGTCCCGATAAGTTTCAGCCGACAGGTAAACAACCCTGAGTCCACGTGCCATCCACTTTTACCCGCGTGATGAATCTATATCCCCCGCTTGTTGAACATATAGAACCAACGCGGTGAGTATATATACCTACTACGCTGAATATATAGATACACCATCTAACTTGAAAAACTGAAACGACTGAAACCGGATTATAGCATGACTATTCAAATAGTTCCTTCCCGATAGAAGAATTTAACCTTTCCATCCTCTCATTAATCAAATAAAAGAAGTATATTTGCTTAATTATTAAACTGTAAGCAATATGACTATCATCGCCAATCCCATTTACGACGCCGTCTTCAAATTCCTGATGGAAGACAAGAAAGTCGCCAAGATATTTCTTTCCGCATTGCTCAAAAAGGATATCATAGACCTTGAAATGCGCCGCCACGAGTATACTTCCATGGAACATACGCGCATCTCACTCTTTCGTATAGACTTCTCAGCAAAGATTCGTGAGAACGACGGTTCGGAACACCTTGTCCTCATCGAACTGCAAAAGACCTGGCTCATCACTGAAACCTTGCGCTTCCGCCAGTACCTGGGCACACAGTATCTCAACAAGGAGAACATTATCGAAGAAAAGAACGAGCATGGACAAAGACGAACCTACGGTTTGCCCATCATCTCTATCTACATTCTGGGACATCCCTTGGGTGACCTTACCGAGCCGGTGGTTTACGTACGTCGCCGCTATCTGGATTATGACGACAATCCTCTTCCTTCTCCCGATCCCTTCATAGAGAGTCTGACTCATGACAGCATCATCGTACAGATTCCTTTTCTCACCGGTCGAACCCGTAACCGCCTCGAACGTTTGTTGAGTGTATTCGATCAGGAATACCGGCAGGCTGATAGCGAACACTATCTGGAAATTAACGATGAGCATCTTGATGATGAAGTGAAGTATGTTGTTCATCGCCTGCTGAAGGCTGCCGCCGCACCCGACGTGCGTCGTGCCATGGAGATAGAAGACGAGATTCTTTCTGAAATTGAGGACAGGGATACAACAATTATGATGAAGAATAAGGAAATTGAGCAGAAAGAGCAGGAAATTGAGCAGAAAGAGCAGGTGATCGAGCAGAAAGAACAGGTGATTGAGCAGAGCAAGCAGGTGATTGAGCAGAGCAAGCAGGTGATCGAGCAGAAAGAACAGGTGATTCGTTCAATGGTCAAGATGCTCTGCAACAATGGGACATCGGTTGAAGAGATATCCAAACAATTGTCAATACCAGTGGAGCAAATCAAACAATACATCGATTAATATATTATTCTCCTCTGATAAAGATACAAACGATATAAAAATAGGGGCAAGCTACTCTTGTTTGCAAGAGTAGCTTGCCCCTATTTTTCCTATTATCGTAGTAACACTATTCTACTTTTCTCATTGTTTGAGTTGATAATTCACATAGCAGAATTAGCTCAAAAGCATAACGGACATGAACTAAGTATTGATTTGTCTAGTCTACCAATAGATAAATAATAACTTATCAGCAATATCCCATGCCCTATCCAACCATGATTAACAAGTTTTCTTCCCACAACAAACGGGAAAAGTCAGAAGAATCATGTACATTTGTAGTTCGAAAACTAAAAGAACATTGTAATGAAAATATTTCCAAGTAGCAGTATCAAGAAATTGGACGCTTATACCATTGAGCACGAACCGATTGCATCAATCGACCTGATGGAACGTGCGGCAACAGTACTAACCAAAGCTATCACGGACAGATGGGGGACGGAAACACCCGTCACTATCTTTGCCGGGCCGGGGAATAATGGCGGAGATGCCCTTGCCGTAGCCCGCATGATGGCTGAAAAAGGATATAAAACGGAAGTATATCTCTTTAATACAAAAGGAAATCTTTCGCCTGACTGCCAGACAAATAAGGAACTGGTGGAAATGATGGAAGAAGTTACATTCCATGAAATCAGTACACAGTTTGTACCGCCCGTTCTGACACCCGACCATTTAGTGATTGACGGATTATTCGGTTCGGGACTGAACAAGCCGTTAAGTGGCGGGTTCGCAGCCGTGGTGAAATATATTAATGCTTCTCCTGCCATGGTAGTAGCCATCGACATTCCTTCCGGGCTGATGGGAGAAGAAAATACATTCAATGTAAAAAGCAATATTATCTGTGCAGACGTTACTTTCAGTCTGCAACTGCCGAAACTAGCTTTCCTTTTTGCAGAAAATACTGAATTCGTAGGCGAATGGGAATTATTGGACATTCAGTTGAGCGAAGAGGGAATCGAAGAGACGGAAACAAACTACGAAATGTTGGAGATTGAAGAAATCCATTCGCTTATCAAGCCCCGCAAGCAATTCGCCCATAAAGGAAATTTCGGTCACGCGTTGCTGATAGCCGGTTCGAAAGGGATGGCGGGTGCATCCGTATTGGCTGCCCGTGCTTGTCTGCGCTCCGGTGTAGGATTGCTCACCGTGCACGCTCCGATATGCAACAACGACATTCTGCAAACTTCCGCACCCGAAGCAATGGTAGAGACAGACGCTAGTGAGAACTACTTTGCCGTACCTACCGACACTGACGATTATCAAGCGGTCGGCATCGGCCCGGGACTGGGACGGAATGAAGAAACGGAAGCTGCCCTTATCGAGCAATTGGAACATTGCCAAACTCCCGTTGTACTGGATGCCGACGCACTGAACATTCTTGCTAACCACCGCCACACACTTACACACCTGCCGAAAGGTTCTATCCTCACTCCTCATCCGAAGGAGTTGGAACGCCTGACCGGCAAATGCCAGGATTCTTACGAACGTCTGATGAAAGCCTGCGAACTGGCTCGTGCAGCACACGTCCACATTATACTGAAAGGTGCTTACTCTGCCATAATCACTCCTGAAGGCAAATGTTACTTCAACCCGACAGGAAACCCGGGAATGGCAACCGGTGGCAGCGGCGATGTTCTGACCGGGGTTATCCTTGCCTTACTGGCACAAGGCTATCCCACCGAAGAAGCTGCTAAAATTGGCACTTATATCCACGGACTAGCCGGAGATATTGCCCAAAAGAAGCAAGGAATGATCGGACTGATAGCAAGTGATATTATCACCTGCCTGCCCACAGCCTGGCGACTTGTAAGCGAATAAAAGTTAAGAACTTACAGTTTTTTCAATAACTTCATTAACTTTGTTTTCAAAACCAGTTAAAAGAGAACCGAATATGAAAAAGTTGATTATAGCAGCGGGCCTACTTATGGCAACTTCCGCTTATGCACAAACCGAAGTACTGACAGGCGTCACCCGTGGAAAGGACTATGGAGTCGTATACAGCCTTCCCAAAACTCAAATAGAACTAGAGATAAAAGCCAATAAAGTCAACTATACTCCGGGTGAATTCAGCAAATATGCTGACCGCTATTTGAGATTGAACAATGTATCCGCTGATCCCGAAACGTACTGGGAACTGACCAGTGTAAAAGTGAAATCGGTAGGAGTACCGAACAGCGAAGCTACTTACTTCGTAAAGTTGAAGGATAAAACAGTAGCTCCTCTTATGGAACTGACCGAAGACGGCATAGTGAAATCTATCAACGTGCCTTACAGCCAAAACAACTCCACGAAGAAAAGCTCCCCAACCGCTCCCGCTCTCCAGAAGAGCGCGAATCCCCGCGACTTTCTGACCGAGGAAATACTGATGGCAAGCTCTACCGCCAAGATGGCGGAATTGGTTGCCAAAGAAATCTACAATATCCGTGAAAGCAAAAATGCCTTATTACGCGGACAGGCAGACAATATGCCGTCGGACGGCGCACAGCTTAAAATCATGCTTGACAATCTGAATGTGCAGGAAGATGCCATGACCAAAATGTTTTCCGGCATACAGGACAAGGAAGAAAAGACATTCACCGTTCGTCTCACTCCTGACAAGGAGTTTAATAATGAAGTGGCTTTCCGCTTCTCCAAGAAGCTGGGTGTGGTTGCCAACAATGACTTAGCGGGAACTCCGTTCTATATCAGCCTGAAAGACTTGAAGACTGTCAAGATGCCACAAGAGGACGGAAAGAAAAAGAAAGATCTGGACGGGATTGCTTACAACGTACCGGGACAAGCAATGGTTACCCTGACTGATGGGAAGAAAAAGCTATACGAAGGTGAACTTCCTGTCACTCAATTCGGTATAATTGAATATTTGGCTCCGGTATTGTTCAACAAGAACTCTACCATCAAAGTGTATTTCGACCCGAATACAGGCGGATTGCTTAAAGTGGACAGAGAAGAAGGCAAATAAAGAACCTTTAAAAAGCAAAGAATATGGGCGGTGAAGGACATATGCTCGACATGATACGCCGGTTAAGCGAAGGGCGGGAAGCATCCCGCCTACGGCGCGAACGCACCAGTGAGAAGTTGAAGCATATGAACCAGGCCAACGATCATTACTCACTGCCCGACACTACCCCGGAAGAAATGGGACGCATCATCAAAGACTCCGAAAAGAAAAAGGAGAAGGACAGTAACTATTTCGTATGGGGAACACTTATCATCATGGGTGCACTGATTGCAACTGCCGTAATATTGTGGGCTGTATTCATCAAATAAATGATATTTTTTTTGCAGACAGAATAATAAATTTCTTTTTAAACAGAAGAACATAAGAACAAAAAATGAAACAGTAGTAGTTTAATGACCGGCAGAAATAATTTTCCAAGCGCAGTTTTTATGTTCTTTTGTTCTTATGTCTAAATTAAATTTCCATTTATAAGACCGGCGTCATTAGTTTTACAAATCCATCTTTCTGCATCTGAAAAAGATAAGCAGATATACGCGACTCGTAGCCCGCTTCATCCTGAAAATGGTCTGCGAGTTTTTCTATAATCTCACGAACCGTACGCTTCCCGTCTATCAGTTCCCATACAGCCGTACCGTGTTCTTCCAAATGCACATGATGATCTTTCGACATTCCTTTCGGCACAAGGAAACGTTGCATCCACGGATACTTGAAACGGGGAAAGGAGAGCACAATAGTCTCCCCTTCCCGTTCTGCTGTAATATGTTCACTGCGACAGGGAATAACCTCAAGCAGGTTTATTTTCTCTTTGGCAGCCATAGTTTTTTTACTTCTGAATATTTGCTTCTTCCAAACCGTAGCCTTTCTTCTTGTTTTCTGCTTTCAGCATCAAAGCAACAATCAAAGCCAATACACCAAAGAGAGCAAAAATACTCATGGGCAGCGTATAATCATAGGTTTGTGCGCCGTCTATCACCGGGCCTTTGCAGTAAGAGTTCAACACCCATCCGATCAACAAAGGTACACCCATCAATCCCCAGTTCTGTACCCAAAAGATCAGAGCGTAAGCCGTACCCAACTGTTTTTCCGGGATAATCTTCGGAACAGAAGGCCACATAGCCGAAGGCACTAGTGAGAAGGCAAAACCCAGGATAATCATAATAATGGTAGCAAACCACCATATATTCAAAATAGGCAAAGCAAACATCGTATGCACGAAAATCAACATGACAGAGCCAATCACCATCAACGTAGCTCCCTTACCGATACGGTCATAGAGCGAACCGAACAACGGAGTCAATATAATAGCGCCAATCGGCAACAGTCCGGGGATTGTTCCTGCCAGTTTCGGATCTACATTGTATTTCTGCACCATCAAATCCGCCGCATACTTGATAAACGGAAATACTGCCGAATAGAACAATACGCACAATAACGCAATCAGCCAAAATCCCTTATTCGTGATAATATAGACAATATCTTTCATGCGGAACGGCTCTTCAGGCTCCAGCCCCTCTGCGTCCAAAGATGCATCCAACTTCTTGTCATAGAAAGTATAAATGAAGAAAGCAATCGTACCTACACACAACATAATCAGACAAAACAGAATCGGAGCAGGAATATTAGTATGGAACGCCCCACTCTCGTCCGTATATCCGAAGAAGTCTGCCAAAGGTACTGTCATCACCATTGCCAGGGTTGTTCCGATACGTGCCGTAGCCATTTCAAGTCCCATGGCCAACGCCATTTCCTTGCCTTTGAACCACTTCACAATAATCTTGGAAACAGTGATACCCGCAATCTCCACACCAACTCCGAAAATAGCATATCCCAATGCCGCCAAAGTAACCTGCATCTTGAATCCGAAAAGCATAGCTCCTTCCGGGAATGTAGTCGAAACCGCATAATATTTTAATCCGCAGCCCAGTACCATCAACAGACAAGCTCCCATTCCGGTAAAACGGACACCCATCTTATCCAAAATGATACCACCCAAAATAAGCATCACCAGGAATACATTAAACCAACCATAAGCACTTGTGAAGAAACCGTAATCAAGGCTGTCCCATAATAATTCTTTCTCGAGCATGGGCTTTAGCGGAGACATTACGTCGGTGAGGAAATAGCCGCATAACATAGTAAACGCGACCAATGCTAGAACACTCCAGCGTAGCAGAGCGGAGTCATTCAACTTCTTTTTCAATTGTTCTGTCATTGTTATATTTAAAAAGTAATTAATAATCTTATACAGCCAACAAAGGTAGTTAAATCTTGTTTGTTTTCAACACAAAGAGATTGTTTTTACAAGAAAAAGTTAAATGCGGATTACACTGAGTACGCGGAACATTGAAAATCCGTGTAATCTGCGCAATCCGCACTTAAATATCAGAGAAGTAAGGCATCAACCCATCTTCCCTTAAATGGTTTTACCCAAATAGTCTTACAGTATCCGGAGCGATTTACTCTGCTGCAGGAGCAGGAGTTTCAGCAGCCGGTGCCGGAGTTTCTGTAGCAGGCGCGTTAGTAGCAGGAGCTTCAGATTGAGGCGCAGCCGTACCTGCGGGTAAGTTATACGGGTTAGTTTGTTGTTCTTTCTGTGCTTGTTCCAACACTGCGTCTGTAGCAACAGCCGAACGGGGAACAACATAAGCGGTAGCAATACTCATTACAACCATGAAGATAGCCAGACCCCACGTTGCTTTCTCCAGAAAATCTGTAGTTTTGCGTACGCCCATAATAGCGTTGGATGAAGAAAAACCGGAAGCAAGACCGCCCCCTTTTGAGTTCTGAATCAACACGATGAAGCACATCAACAAGGCTGCAATCACCATTAAGATAACGAATAATAAGTACATCTTTAGTTATTTTGAATTAGCGTTAATAATCAATTTCTCCAAAAATCTGATTTGGTCTGCAAAGTAAGCATTTTTTTTTGGATATTTCAAGCTTAATTTTTTAATTATTTCAAGAGCTTTTGAATATCGTTGCTGTTTAACATAGATTTTTGCCAAAGTTTCTGTAAAACAGCTGTCATCATCCTCTTCTTCCGTACTTGCTTCGTTCGAAGGAGTAGCGGATGCTTCCACTTCTTCTCGCAAAGGTTTCATGTAGAGAGGAGAGTCGCTTTCGCTCTTTTCGATGAAGTCGTCGATCAGTTCAAAGCCTTTCAACTTGGGCGTTTCCTCTCCCGCTTCGTCCGTAGCGGGAGTCTCTTCGAGCAGATAAGAAGTATAGTCCATCGAGTAGTCAAATCCGGTCTGCGCAGTCACCTCTTCGGGAGCTGTGGATAGGAAAGCATCAATCAATGCTAATGTGCGGTCTACGGATGGTTCGTCTTTCAGCACTTCCGTCAACGCCACTCCCTTTTTCCGGGACTGAAGGTCGAAACGGCTGCCTTCGATCAGTTGGAACAACTTCCGCCGGTCGGCAATGTAAAGGACGGCTTTCCGCAGTTCCCCGCCGAAATTAATATCATGGAGAATATACAGGTTTTTGAGATACAGCAGGCGGAGCGACTGGAAATACGGATATCTCGCAAGAAGATTGCGCAGTTCGTACAAAGTATCCCTGTTCAGCGTTTCAGGATGCTGGATCCATTGTTGAAAGTTGGCGGAAATCATTTATATTACCAGTTTGCTACGGTTGCATTGAATATTTGGTCGGTTATCTCTTTAGACATTTCGGCAATCAACCCATCCTGCACGGCTGTCAGCAACTGACTGGAGTCGTAGGTACGGAAAGCGGAGAATTGTTGTTCGAAGTCTTCGGCATGATTTGTGTTGTTGACAAAGCGTACATTGACTGTTATGGTCAACTTCGTTTCCGAAGAATAACCATCGGCGGATACTGCCTGGTTGTACTGATTGTATCCCGTGATTTCTCCGTCAATCTGCAAGTCCGCATTCTGATTCGGTTTCAGCAATTGCAGGCGGGTCTGACGGATAAATATATCTTTCAGGTCTTCATTGAACTTCGTCGCCAACGGAGCATATACGTACTCCGACTTAATCGGGAAGTCGGCAATGGAGATTGTCTTCACCTTATCATAGTTGATAGATGAACCGTTAAACTTATAGGAAACAGTGCACGCGATGACCACTACCGGCAAAACGACCAGTAACAGAGGGCGTGTTATCTTCTTAATCCAAATCATATTCTTTTATTTTTCTATAAAGCGTACGCTCTGATATATTCAAATCTTTTGCCGCACTCTTCCGTTTTCCGTGATGTCTCTCAAGTGCCTTGCGTATCATTTCTTTTTCTACTTCATCCAAAGACAGCGGAGTTTCTTCTACATACTCTTCCGTATCCTGTATATCGTCATCGTCCCTGCGAACAGCCGGTTGAGGTTGTTGCACGGTATGAATGATGGCAGGTACGGAAGGTTGATGGGGTGTCGTCACCACCGGAGTGGCAACCACCGCTCCTACCTGACTTACCTGTCCGGCACGTTCAGCCATCAGGTTGTGTACCATCTTCTTCAGTTCGGCCACTTCCTGACGCATATCGAACAGGACGGAGTAAAGGATTTCCCGTTCGCTTTCAAAACCTTTACTTTCACGCGTTCCCATCAATGCCGGAAGGCGTTGCATATTTTGTGTCGGAAGATAGGTCTGCAAGATAGCAGCGTTAATTTCCCTGTTCGTTTCGATAATCGAAATCTGTTCCGTGATATTCTTCAACTGGCGCACGTTGCCCGGCCATGAATAAGCCAGTAACTCCTTCTTTGCATCCTCTGTCAACTGGATAGCCGGCATCCGGTATTTCTCCGCAAAGTCCGCCGCAAACTTACGGAACAGCAGAAGCACGTCTTCTCCCCGCTCACGCAAAGGCGGTATCTGAATGGGCACGGTGTTCAACCGATAATATAAATCCTCACGGAAACGCCCCTCTGAAATAGCCTGCACAAGATTGACATTGGTAGCTGCCACAATACGCACATCGGTCTTTTGTACCCTTGACGAACCTACTTTCAAGAATTCACCGCTCTCCAGCACACGAAGCAAACGCGCCTGGGTAGGCATCGGCAACTCCCCTACTTCATCGAGGAAAATAGTACCGCCGTCGGCTTCACCGAAATATCCTTTCCGTTCGCCGATAGCACCGGTAAACGCGCCTTTCTCATGCCCGAACAGTTCGGAATCAATCGTACCTTCCGGGATAGCCCCGCAGTTGACAGCAATATACTGTCCGTGCTTTCTCCGGCTATATTGATGAATAATCTGTGGAAAACTCTCCTTTCCGACACCGCTCTCTCCGGTAATCAACACGGACAAATCGGTAGGAGCTACCTGAATGGCAACATCGATGGCACGTGACAATGCTTCGGTATTGCCAATAATACCGAAACGCTGTTTCACTTGTTGTATCTCCGCTCTTGTCATCACTCTTTTAATCCTCGTCTACTGTATCCAGTTTTAGTTTATCACTATCGTCCCGTTTCTCGTAATACTGTTTCCGCAACGGATTCGCACGGGCTACTTTCTCCCGCTGGCGATTACGGAACACATCAATGGCAACGTAGATTGCCTGACGGAAAGAATCTTCACTTGCCACTCCCTGACCTGCAATGTCATAGGCAGTGCCATGAGCCGGAGAAGTGCGCACTACCGGCAGACCTGCCGTATAGTTCACCCCGTCGTCCATTGCCAACGCCTTGAACGGAGCCAGTCCCTGGTCGTGATACATAGCCAGGATACCGTCGAAATGAGTATAATTGCCCGAACCCATAAAGCCGTCGGCCGCATAAGGACCGTAGCAAAGGATTCCTTTTTCTTCCATTTCCTTCATCGCAGGAATAATTATTTCCTGTTCTTCCATTCCCAGCAAACCACCGTCTCCGGCGTGAGGATTGAGGGACAACACTGCAATGCGCGGGGCACCGATACCGAAATCCTGTTTCAGGCAATGATGGAAGATCATCAACTTCTCCTGAATCAGTTCCTTGGTAATCGTAGTTGCAATCTCCCTGACAGGGATATGTGTCGTCACCAAAGCCACGCGGAAATCATTCTTCATCAGAATCATCAATGACTTGTCGCCATTACCCAAACGTTCTTCGATATATTCCGTATGTCCGGGGAATGAAAACTCTTCCGAATGGATAGTATGTTTATTGATAGGAGCTGTCACGATAACGTCAATCAGCCCTTCACGATATTCTTCGATGGCACGTTCCAATGCTCCCAAGGCAGCTTTGCCCGCTTCGGGATCGGGTTTGGAAAATTCCACTTTCACTTCATCGTCCGTACAGTTCACTACGCTCAAACGATTGTATCCCGCTTCGGAAGCCGTATTGACAATACTGAAGTTAGTCTGAATATCCAATGCTTTCCGATGATAAGCAGCCACTTTCGGCGAACCGTAAATTATCGGAGTACAAAGTTCCAACATGGTAGGGTCTGAAAATGTCTTTAAAATCACTTCATAGCCTACCCCGTTTATATCTCCCTGGGTGATGCCGATTCTTATTTTGCTATCTTCCATTTCTTTACTTATTAGTTTTTTCCGCTTCCTTAGATACACCGCCCAATGGAATCTGATTCTGCTGAACTTCATTCGGAAGTTTCAGCGTGTAAAGAGATGCTTCCATCTGGCGAACCAGGTTGCGTTTCATTTTATCAGGTGAATAAACAAATATCTCTGCTGTAATAATCCGTTGGTTTTTCTCGTCCAGGCGAGTGTGTGATACATACGGGCCACCCATGAAGTCACCCTTCATGCGCCATAGTCCGCGTGCTTCCAGTGTGTAGCTGTTTTGCACATTGATTGGGCGTACATCCGTCAACAGACTGTCGGTTGACATATAAACGCCTTCCTTGAATCCGGGGATATTGGCCTGCATCACAGAGTCACGTTTGTGAACGAAGTATTCTTTGGTGAAGGTGTCCTTATCGGTATAAGGATAAGAGTACATTACGAAATTCTGGTCGGCAGTACCTGTGTTGGTAGAAGCCCAGAAGAAATCTTCACCGGTCTTGGAGTTGGTCAACTCGGCAGGCAGCCAGATGTTGCATCCGAACAGGCTGTCCACCTTCTGTGAGATGAAGTTGCTGTGCTTCTTTTCGAGGAAAGTGATCTGACGGTTCATTTCCGCACGGGTAAAGAAATCGACAATCGTCTTTTTATTTTCTTCCACAAACTTCCCGAACTCTTCTTCATTCGGAGCCTGGATAGTCAGAATCATCTGCGGATTGGCATATACATCTTTCGCATACTTGAAAGAAGCTTTCGTATATATATCCTGTATGTCTACAATAATAATGTTACGTATCAGCTTCAGCGTAGAATCATAATCTTTCGGTGAAGTGTACATGATACGGAAAGAAGGTTCCGATTGCGGCAAGCCGGGCACGTCAGAATCAAGTGCATCATGCAAAGCCCTTCCGGCCGCACGATCCCAAACACCGTGATCTACTACTACCAAAAGCTCGTATGCACGTCCACTAGAAGTGTGGTTTCCTTTCAGACCACAAGAAGCAACGACAAAGGCTACCAAAGCGATGCTCAAATAAAAAAAGTACTTTTTCATGATGTTCGGTTTTATATATTAACTCTGATTATTTTCCTCTTGCTTCGCTGTCGAAAGCATACCGCAAGCCGCAAAAATATCTTCTCCCCTTGAAGAACGGATCGTAGTGAAAAGCCCGTGCGACGTCAGATAGTCACGAAAACGGGTCATCGTATCCATATCCGCCCCTTCAAGATTGACTCCCGGTATGGCATGGAAACGAATCAGATTCACCCTGCAATCCAGTCCGCGAAGAAGTTTCAGCAACTCTTTGGCATAGACTTGCGAGTCATTAAGCCCCTTAAAAACAATATATTCAAACGAAAGTCGGCGCTGTTTACTAAAATCATAGTTTTTTAACAGTTCCACCATTTCAGTGATGGAGAACGCCTTTTCCGCCGGCATAAGTTCGGAACGTTGTGCAGTCACCGGAGAGTGCAGGCTGATAGCCAGGTGGCAGTCGCTTTCTTCGATAAAACGCTGCAATCCTTTCCGTAGGCCGACCGTAGAAAGAGTGATGCGCTTCGGACTCCATGCATATCCGTAGGAAGCAGTCAGTATCTCCAATGCCTTCAATACTTCGTCGAGGTTGTCGAGCGGTTCGCCCATGCCCATCATCACCACATTGGTCAGTTTGTCACGTTCGGGCAATGAATGGATTTGATTGATTATCTGATTGGCGGTCAGGTGTGCTGTAAAGCCCTGCTTTCCGGTCATACAGAATTTGCAGTTCATCTTGCAGCCTACCTGTGAAGAAACACAGAGCGTCGCCCGGTCATCGTCGGGAATATAAACCGATTCTACAAAATGACTATCACCAACCCTGTACAAGTACTTCACCGTACCGTCCACAGAGCGCATTTCATCGACCGGTGTCTCCGCTCCTACCTCATAGTTCTGCTTGAGCAGTTCCCGGTTCTTCAATGACAAATTAGTCATTTCATCAATCGAGGTTACCTTCTTCCCGTAAAGCCATTCCACAATCTGCTTGGCGGTAAAGCCGGGCATTCCCAGTCTTTTCACCAACGATTGAAGCTCCACAAGGTTCATTCCTAAAAGAGGATATTTAGACATCATTCTTTCCGTTCATGGTTTATATTTGCAAATGTAAGGAAATAAAGTCGATTTCCGTATAGCGATAATGTAAAAGTTAACAAAAAAGGTCGTTCCCGAAAGAGGAACGACCTTTTGCAGTTATCGTTTATACGATTAATTCTTAGAAGAACAGGAAGCGTGTATCTTTCACATTTGCTTTCAGATACAAGTCGTTCATCAGACGGCTGGCGAAACGTGCGTGCATATTAGCCAATGTAGCTTCTTCTGTTTTTGCATCGAATGTTTCGTTCAGTTTGTCTTTGCCATATACTTGCAGAACAAATACTCCGGCGTTACCTTTGATAGGAGCGCTCAACTTGTTCACTTCAGAAACAGAAGCATAAGCGCCTACCAGCGGTTCGCTGCTGCGCAATGCAGATACGTAAGCAGGAGCTGCGAATGTAACCATCTTCAAAGAGTCGCTTACAGCGTCAGTCATAGACTTATATTGGTCGAATGAAGTTGCGTTGGCAGCCTTCATGTCAGCCATGATTTTTTCAGCTTTCTTATCTTTTACGATTTCAGCTCTCAACTGATCCTGTACGGCTTTCAGCGGACGGTATCCTTCCGGTTTGATGTTTACCAAGCCAACCACAATCATGTGATCGCTTTCGCCGCATTCGTATAAGCCGGAAACTTCACCCGGTTTAGCTTTATCAAATGCCCATCTCAAAGCTTCTTTTGTACCTCTCACACCACCGATACCATGTTCAGAGCTATTCAAGTCAGCCCTATCCAACAGTCTGTATCCGGCTTCTTCAGCATTAGCCACCATCTTCTCAACAGAAGGATTAGCAGCGATAAACTGGCTGAAATCATTGTAAGCACGGTTGTAAGTTTCTTTGCTGAACTCTACTTCACGCTTGATAACAGCTACTTTATATTTGTCTTTTACGGCTTTCTTGTTAGTCACCTGAAGAATTACGTTAGCTTGTCCCATCGGCAAGTTTACCAGTTCGTTCACACCTGTGCTATTGATAGCAGAGATGAATTTCAGGTTATCACCATCGATCTGCGCACCTTCATATTGTGTGGCAGTCAACCAGTTAGAGTCACCTGTCTGACCGTATTTCTTAGCCAGGTCTGCGAAGTTTGCACCACCTTTAAGAGCATTGTAGATACTGTCTGACAAAGCCTTAGTCTTCAATGCATCTTCAGCATACACCTGAATCTGACGGAATTCCACAGAGTCGGCAGCAGCAGCTTTAGCTACAATCTTGAAAGAGTTGATAGTATTATCACCACCATTGTAGTAAGGGCCGTAAACAGTACCTACGGAAGCAGAGTCCAAACGAGCCACTACATCCGACGGGAATGCCGTCTTGTTATAGAACAGGTCTACATAAGGAGCTTCAGAACCTACCGAGCGAACAAACGATGTATAATCATCTGTTGTAGTAGCCAACTGTGCAGTTGCTTCATCTACTTCTTTCTGGATAGCAGCTCTGTCTTCAGCGCTTGCAGTCACCTGAACATCAATGTATTTGATGTCACGAGTTTCCTGATATTGCTTGAACTGTTCTTTCTTCTTGTTGTACAGGTCTTTCAATTCCGATTCTTTCACTACGATAGTAGAGTCTACTACTGAAGAGTAAGGAACGCCTGCCAGCAATACATTGTATTGGTTCACACGCGCGTCGAAAGCATCCTGTGCTTCTACCGGATTAGAAATAAGAGCCTTGGAAACCAACGCCTGGTATTTTTCAGCCAAACGGCTTTGAATCAATGTCTTCTGGATGAATGACCAGTATTTATACATGTTGTTGTATTGTTCTGCATACTGTGCCGGCATCTGTGATTCGCTCATCTTCGCATATTCAACGAGGAATTTGTTCAACATATCCTTGTCAAAGTTTCCTGTTTGCGGATTCTGGAAAGGAGTCTGACGCAGCAAAGGATGGACTCCAGCCTTCAGGATATCCTGAATTTCAGCATTAGAAACAGTCAGTCCCAGTGCTTTAGCTTCTTTTTCAATCAGTTTATTGTTTACATAGGAACGCCATACTTCGTCGCGCACCTGGTTGGTCTGATCGTCGTTCAAGGCGGTCACTCCACGCATGAGTTTCACCACTTCGGTATATTCTTCTACCAAATTCTGATACTCTTGAGCGGAAAGAGCGTCTCCGTTCACCTCACCTACGTCATGTGCCTGATGCGGCTGCATCACCTTCCATGCGTCACCCGCAATGAAAGCAAACAGCGCCAAGCCGATAACAATCACCAATAGAGGTCCTTTCGACCTAATGTTTTGTAACGTTGCCATTTTGATTAATACGATTTATGTTTATTATTATTTCTTTCTTTTGTCGTTTTAGCGCACGAAGATACAAAAAATGCTAATATGCATCTATTTATTAGCCAAAAATTTCTTGATTATCGCTATTATTCCAAGACTTTCAAGCGCACAAGTTCTATTTTTGTCGCCGTGACCTTGATTATCTTGAACTGATAGTTCCCTACCTGAATGATTTCATGCAACTTCGGGAAACTTTGATATTGGTTGAGAATCAACCCGCCCACCGTCAGATATTCGTCTGATTCGGGCAAATCCAGTCCGAATGTTTCATTCACTTTCTCTATTTCCAAACGGGCTGACAACACATACTCGTGTTCCTCAATCTGCTTACAGATATAGGAAGTGTTGTCGTGTTCGTCTTCTATATCGCCAAAAATCTCTTCCACCAAATCTTCCAACGATACAATGCCGGACGTTCCACCAAATTCATCCACCACCACAGCAATCGTTTTCTTCTGCTGCATGAACAGTTTCATCAGTTTGTGGGCAGACATCGTTTCAGGCACAATCGGCACCTGTTTCACATTATCATGCCAGTTCTTCGGAGCACGAAACATTTCCGACGAATGGATATAACCGACCACATTGTCGATATTGCCGTCATATACGATAATCTTGGATATACCGGACTCTATGAATCGACTTTTCAGTTCGTCCAGCGAAGTAGTCAGGTCAACCGCCACCACTTCCGTGCGCGGAACGATACAGTCACGGATTTTTATATTCGAGAAATCAAGCGCATTCTGAAAGATTTTCACTTCCGTATCCAATTCTTCTTCGTTCTCAGCATTGTCGATGCTACTTTGTACGAAGTAATCCAGATCGACTTTTCCAAAAGCAATGTCGGACGCGTCCTTGTTCACTTTCATTCCGAAAAGACGAAGGAACAAACAGGATACACCGGAAGCGAACTTGGATATAGGATACAAAATGACATAACAAACAATAAGCGGAACGGCAAAGACATTCAAAACCAGATTTGGATTGATCTTGAACAATGTTTTCGGCAAGAACTCTCCGGTCACCAATATAATCAAGGTAGAAATAATGGTCTGCGCCAGCACCATAAGGAAGTGGTTGTCAATGAATCCCGCCAACAGGTTGTCACCGATAATTTGCGCCATCAGGATACCGTAGATAACCAAGGCTATGTTATTCCCCACCAACATGGTAGAGATAAATTCATTCGGATTCTTGAAAAAGATAGATAGGATACGAGAGGTGATCCCCCCCTTACGCTCCATTTCAAAACGCAGTTTGTCTACCGAGACAAAGGCAATCTCCATTCCCGAAAAGAAAGCAGAGAAGACCATGGTGATTATTAGAGATATATAAATATTCATAGTTTATTTCACAGAATCTTTTTTCACGGAGTCCGGCAAGGCTTTTACTTCCGGTTGAGTAGTACCCGCTTCGTCGTCTACATAGAAAATACCTTCTATATTATGAATGGTATAGACGGTCATTTGCTGATTGGAGTCGAAACCATGTCCGGTGATAATCCTGTCGGGTTGCTGGATACGTATAAACTTGTCGGAATATACTTTCTGGGTAGCTTCGTTCCAATAGAGCAGTTCCGTGTTAAAACGTTCACCCTTCCGGTTCTGTATATCTACGTTCCCTATCAGCTTCCAAAGCCTTTCTTTGTCATAGTAATAGGCAGTATCCGCTTTGATACTGGCTTCTACATGAAAGATAGAGTCGAACTGTTCGAGATATACTCCTTTTTCAAATGCCCAATAGGAAGGTTTCTTACGGTCATAAACCTGCCACTCTTCCGTATTCACCCTGTAACGTGTCACTCCTGAATCGGATATAAGGGTAGTGACCCCTAATGTCTGCATTACGGGAAGAGAATCGCGTTCGGTGATAGCCTCACCCACTGCTTTCGTCTTACCGCCGCATGAGGGAAATAAAAGAAGCATAACAATTGTCCCAAGGACAATTGTTATGCTCATGCTTTTATGCAACAAACGTTTACTTCGTTTTCGCAACATACATTTATCGAATCGTTGTAGTCTCTCCGATCCAACCGCCGATAGTGATGCGGTCGCCTTGCTTGTAACCTAACATAAAGAGGTCCTTAGCCTGCGGAGTATGACCTGAATATCTACCGATTAAGCTGTTAGCTTCTTCAGCTACACTTGGGTCTACTTGTTTTGCACGTTGCAATTTGTCGATTACTGCAAAATATGTACACTTGTTCAAAGCGTTTTCGTCACTCCAGTTAGGACTCATTGCATAAAGGTTAGCAATCAGAATGTAAGGAGCACCATAGTTTTCGTTGTAGCTGATAGCTTTCTGACAGTAAGCTCTGGCTTGAGACAACTTCTTGGCAGAAGCCAATACTGCTGCCGCAGCATATGCCTTTTCGGCTTTCTTCACATTATCAGTTTCCAGGTTTATTGCTTCGTCAAAGAACTTCACGGCACCGTCAATGTCACCTTTCTTGAACGCCTGATAAGCACAACCGGTAGCTGCTTCTGCTGTCGGCTCTATTTTGTATGAATAGAAAGATGCCTGTTGATAAGCGTCACTTTCAGTACATCTCATCATTTTCATGATGTCGATTACTTTCTTCAAGTATTCCAAATCCTTTTGGTTAGCTTCCACTTTCGGGCCATAGATACTTTGCAGTGATTCGCAGTCAGCAGTTCCACTGTTTACAAACAGAGCAACCAGGTTATCTTTAATACCTTGCAGGTTTTTCTTCTTTGCTTCATTGGTTTCAGCAGCGATAGCACCATCAGCATATTCAGAAGCAGCCAAGTAATCCTGGATGAATTGTTCTTTATGGTTAGGGTCTGCTTTCAGTTTATCCAATGACATTTGCAGGAAATAGAACAAAGTGGCAGCAGCCGATTCAGCTTTCACTGCATTTACAGACTGGCTCAGCCATTGATAAGCCTGATTTACGTCAATCTTCGGAGCCAAAGCAATATAGTCTACCGCTTTGATACCCAACGCTTCCTCAGGAGAAGATACTTTGGTTCCTTTAGCCAGAAAATCAGGCGTGTATTTGATACGCAAATCATGCGTATTCATCAGTTCATCAAAATATTTTTGGTATTCCGGATTATTCTTGTCCTTGATTTGAGCCATCAAGCCCTTCAGAATTTTATATCCGTCAGTAAAGGTATAGAAACGAAGCGTCGGACAGTTTTCCAACACAGCTTTCCAAGGAGTATACGCATCTTTAAAATTACCTGCACGCACAGCTTCATGCGAAATACTACTGTTTGAATTACAGTTTGACGCATCCTGTGCTATTGCAGTGGTTGCCCCTGCTGAAAGGACCAACATAGCCACAAGCGTTTTAATCTTCATTGTATTTAAATTTTAGTTGTTATTATAAAGTCGTCTATTCTCTCTCACTTTGTTTCAACTTAATTATTCTACCCTGCGTTTAAAGAACCAACGCTCGTTGAACGTCAATCCGATACTCACACGGAAGATATTTTCATTCACAAAATTCGTTTCCTGTCCACTCACACGGACAAACTGTCCGCTGATGCTAAGGATAGAACGTGAACGGGGTACAGGCAAACCGAAACCGGCAGTTACGCCATATTCGCGGGCAGCCTTTTTGCCGTCAATCTTATAATACGGAGTCGTATAATAAGCTCCCAAACGGTATTTGATATGGGATAAGTAAGAACGTCCTATTAAATTAGGAATGTATTCCGCACCCACTGATATTTTATGACGGTCATTATAAGCATAAGTTTCCTCAAACTCTGCACGCGTAGCATCATCTGTGGCAGCTACACCGAATTTAGCCTTAGACCATTGTTGCAAACTATAATCCACGCCGACTGTCAACCGCCTGTCATAATTGTATGTAAAACCGACTCCGAACATATTCGGAAGTTCCAGCGTAGCATCCAAATCATTACTGTTGGTCGTACTAGCCTGTGTCGTTATAGTATAATCATTATTCAGTTTATGCTTTGGAGAGAATACTGCTCCAATAGTCACTGAATGTTTTTTACTTAATTCCTGCGTATATTGTGCACCGAAATCCAGTTTATAGTCCGAAACAGAAACCCCTATCTGCTGTACATAAGAGTAAGATTCCGATGTCGCGGGATAAATAATGGTACGTGCACGGGTTATATCTCCCCAAAAATAAGAAGCATTCACTCCCAGTGAAAGATTCTTCAGTACTTTTACACCGATACCACCATAAAGCTGATGCAATCCCCCATCTCCCGTAAAACTCCGGGTCTGACTGACTCCGTTTTCATCTTTACTGTCAGATACAGAATATCCCACATTCGAGAATGGCAACAAACCTACACTCATCGCTATCCTGGGATGCAGACGAAACTGCATAGCCAGGTAGTCGAAACTAGAGTTCTTGGCGTTCAGTTTCACACCGCCGCCACTAACATTCATATTTTGCAGACTGACACCCCCTTCAAATAGGAAAGTCAACGAGTCAATGGCTGTATACGAAGCAGGATTCAATGGATTGATCTGTGCTCCATCCCGGAGTCCAAAAGCAATTCCTCCCATCGCTTTGCTATTTCCGAAACTTTGATCGGACAAGTCGCCATAGCCATATCGTGTATAAGGAGAGTTTGTATTATTTTGAGCAATTGCCATTCCGGTAACCATCGTGAGCAAAAGCGCACATAGTGTGTGTTTAAATCCTACCATTATTATAGTTTAAAATTCTATTTAATCCTTTCAACACTAAAAATCTATCTGCAAAGATGATACTTTTTACGCTGCTATCAAAAGAAAAATCATCTCCGCCCGTTAAAAAAACCAAAAGTTCAGGATATTTATGCTTCATAGACTCAATATAACCTGAAATTTCGTATTCCATGCCTTTCAACACTCCGGCGCGTATAGCGGTTTCGGTGTCCCGTCCCATCGGGAGTTTACGCCCGTTGGAGTCAATCAGGGGCAAGCGTCCGGTGAACTGGTGAAGTGCCTTGAAACGCATCTGCATGCCGGGAGAAATATTACCACCATGATACTGCCCTTTCGAGTCAATAAATTCATAAGTGATACAAGTTCCTGCGTCAATGACCAATATATCGTTGTGAGGAAACTGCTCATTAGCACCTACCACAGCAGCCATACGGTCGTACCCCAGCGTTTCGGGAGTTTCGTACAGATTGACCACCGGTAAGGGCGTTTTGTAGTTGAGCCACAATAGAGGAAACGGCAAAGCTGCCAAATCGGCAAGTATCCGTTCGCTTAAATCAATGACAGTAGCCACAATTCCCTGCTCTATCGGGTATTTGGAGCAAAGAGCTTTCAAACAATCCAATGATTGATTGGATTCAGTCAGCACTTCCACCATCTCCCCATTATTGAAGAGGGCGACTTTCGCCATTGTATTTCCTATGTCGATAATTAAATTCAATGCATTTTCATCTTTAGCGGGCGCAAAGGTAAAGTAAAAAAAGAGAAATTGAAGCATATAGAGGGAATTATCTTGTTTTTTCATTTTAGAAAATCCGGTTATTGCGAAAATCGAACTATCTATTTTTAAATAGATATTTTATTATTTATTGTTTATAATGTGTTACGCAAAGCGTTACGCACGTTATTTTTCGCCACATACAAACCATTAATTCACAATGCATTGCAATGCAAATTCAGTGTTACGCAAAGCGTTACGCTACCAGTTTACAAATATTCCCTCAAACAGAGGCTCTGTTGCATCCAAACGAAGCGTCTATTTACCCCAAACAGACGCTCTATTCAGATAAAACAGACGCTCTGTTTCCCGAATCCAACAATTCTTCGTATATTCGCCGCAAAAATAAAACGAGCCTACTAATGAAACGGTCTTTTTTATATTCAATCTTTTCTCTTTTTTTGTTGCTTCTGCCCTGCGGACAAACAACTGCCAACAGCAATGACTCCATCCGTCTCAGCCTGCTGACCTGCGCTCCCGGAGAAGAGATATATTCCTTGTTCGGACACACAGCTATCCGTTACGAAAATCCTTCACAGGGTGTAGACGTTGTTTTCAACTACGGCTTATTCAGCTTCGATACTCCAAACTTCATTTTCCGTTTTTCTCTCGGAGAGACAGATTATCAACTGGGAGCCACCAATTACTCCCATTTTGCAGGGGAATATGCTTTCTTCGGACGTAGCGTGTGGCAACAGACCTTGAACCTGACTAATGAAGAAAAAATCGACCTAATCCGGTTATTACAAGAGAATCACCGCCCTGAAAACAGGGTGTACCGTTATAATTTTTTTTACGACAATTGTGCTACCCGTCCCCGTGACAAGATAGAGGAAAGCATTGCAGGCAAAGTGATTTATCCCACTGAACCGCAGGACGGTTCCCGTTCATTCCGTGATATTGTACATCAATATTGCAAAGAACATCCGTGGGCACGTTTCGGTATTGACTTATGTATCGGAAGCGAAGCAGACCAACCTATCACGCAACGACAGATGATGTTTGCGCCTTTTTATCTGATGGATGCCTTTGCCGGAGCGCAGATTAAGAATGACTCCATACAACGTCCGCTCACAGAAGCCTGTGAATTGATCGTGGACGCAACTCCCGAAGAGGATGAAAGCGGATGGATACCCACTCCTCTGCAATGCGCGTTACTCCTATTTATATTAACAGCCGGTACTACCATATACGGCATCCGGCGAAGAACCGGATTATGGGGTGTCGATCTACTTCTCTTCGGTGCGGCAGGTATCGTGGGATGCGTTCTTGCCTTTCTTGCCCTCTTCTCTGAACATCCGGCTGTCAGCTCCAATTTTTTATTGCTGGTGTTCCATCCGGGACAACTTCTTTTCCTGCCATATATCATTTATTGTGACCGAAAAGGGAAGAAATGTTGGTATTTAACCCTGAATCTAGTCGTTTTAACACTTTTTATAGTGCTTTTTCCACTAATTCCGCAGAGATTTGACTTTGCTGTTGTACCTTTGGCACTCTGTTTGCTGATACGTTCAGCGAGCAACTTAATAGTGACATCTAAAAAGAAATAATGAAAGGACTACTAACTTCCCTCATCACCGTACTCACCTTCACAGGACTGCAAGCACAGTCGTTGCCTACCGCGCCTAAACTTGTGGTAGGGCTGACTATTGACCAACTGCGTACGGATTACCTGGAAGCATTTTCGTCACTCTATGGCGAGAAAGGCTTCAAGCGCCTTTGGAAAGAGGGAAGAGTGTTCTATAATGCCCAATATACTTTCAGCGGTGTAGACCGTGCCTCGGCCATAGCTGCCATTTACAGCGGTACGACTCCTTCCATGAACGGAATCATCTCCAAACGATGGATGGACGCGTCTACCCTGCGTCCTGTCAACAGCACGGACGATACGGCATTCATGGGTTACTATACCGACCAAACGTGTTCGCCCGGCAAATTACTAACTTCTACCATTGCCGACGAGCTTAAAATAGCGACGCAGGGCAAAGGGCTTGTATATGCCATCGCCCCTAAATGCGACGCGGCTATTCTTGCTGCCGGACATGCCGGAAACGGTGCTTTTTGGATGAATCCCAATACGGGAAAATGGAGCGGAACCACTTATTATGGAGAATTTCCCTGGTGGGCAAGCCAGTACAATGACCGCCAAGCTGTCGATTTTCGTATTGCAAACATAACTTGGGAGCCTGTTTTTCCACGTGGGATGTACACTTTCCTGCCAGATTGGCGGGACATGGTTTTCAAATATAAATTTGACGATGACCGTAACAATAAGTACCGACGTTTCATCACAAGCCCTTTTGTGAACGATGAAGTAAACGCTCTTGCCGAAGAAGCACTGAACAAAAGTTCAATCGGCATGGATGACATAACTGACTTATTGGCACTGACCTATTATGCCGGTAACTATGCACATAAATCCGTACAGGAATGTGCCATGGAAATGCAGGATACGTATGTACGTCTCGACCGCAGCATTGCCAACCTGCTCGAATTGCTCGACAAGAAAGTAGGTCTGCAAAATGTACTTCTTTTCGTCACTTCCACCGGATATACGGACAGCGAATCAGCCGATTCGGGACTGTATAAGATTCCCGGCGGAGAGTTTTACCTGAACCGTTGCGCAGCTTTGTTGAATATGTACCTGATGGCTACATATGGTGAAGGCAAATATGTGGAAACGTATCATAACCAGCAGATTTACCTCAACCATAAGTTACTGGAACAAAAACAACTGAACCTGACGGAAGTACAAGAGAAGTCCGCCGAATTCCTCATGCAATTCAGCGGAGTGAACGAAGCGTACTCCGCCAACAGGCTTTTATTGGGTTCATGGACACCGGAGATTTACAAGATACGTAACGGATACCATCGTAAACGTTCGGGCGACCTGGTGATTGACGTCCTTCCCGGATGGACAATGGTGGACGAAAACACCAGTGAAAGCAAAGTAGTACGCCATTCATTTATACCTTCACCGCTGATTTTCATCGGTCACTCGGTGAAACCGGCTATCATACAGACTCCTGTAACTATTGAACATATCGCGCCTACACTGGCACATTTCATGCGCATTCGGGCTCCCAATGCCTGTTCGGCTGCACCCATTACTGACTTACGGTAAAAGTTTACTCACAAAAACAGGGTGCAAAACATTAATAAATCAGCATTTTAATGTAACTTTGCGCAAGAATTTTTAAATAGATAAATAATAAACATACTTATATAACATGGGATTTAATGAAATTTTAAGCTCGATTTTCGGAAACAAATCCACGCGAGACATGAAAGAAATCAAACCCTGGGTAGAGAAAATTAAAGCTGCTTACCCGGAGATTGAAAAACTGGACAACGACGCACTCCGTGCCAAAACGGAAGAAATCAAAAAATACATCTATGAATCGGCTTCCGCCGAACGTGCGAAAGTGGAAGAATTGAAAGCGGGTATCGAAAGTATCGAACTGGAAGACCGCGAAGAAGTCTTTGCACAAATAGACAAGACAGAAAAGGAAATTCTGGAAAAATATGAAAAAGCACTGGACGAAGTTCTGCCCGTCGCTTTCTCCATCGTGAAGTCAACTGCCAAACGTTTCGCAGAAAATGAGGAAATCGTAGTGACTGCTACGGATTTCGACCGTCAGCTTGCTGCTACAAAGGATTTTGTCCGCATCGAAGGTGACAAGGCGATTTATCAGAATCACTGGCTAGCCGGCGGCAACGACACGGTGTGGAACATGGTTCACTATGACGTACAGTTGTTTGGTGGTGTCGTTCTGCACAAAGGTAAGATTGCGGAAATGGCAACCGGTGAAGGTAAGACGTTGGTAGCTACTCTCCCGGTATTCCTGAACGCATTGACCGGAAACGGCGTGCACGTGGTAACCGTGAATGATTATCTGGCAAAACGTGACTCCGAATGGATGGGGCCTCTTTATATGTTCCACGGTTTGAGCGTGGATTGTATCGACCGTCATCAGCCGAACTCCGACGCACGCCGTCAGGCATATATGGCTGATATTACTTTCGGAACGAACAACGAATTTGGTTTCGACTACCTGCGTGATAATATGGCTATCAGCCCGAAAGACCTGGTACAGCGTCCGCACAACTACGCTATCGTCGATGAGGTTGACTCCGTATTGATCGATGACGCACGTACTCCGTTGATTATCTCCGGCCCTGTGCCAAAGGGCGACGACCAACTGTTCGAGCAACTTCGCCCGTTGGTAGAACGCCTGGTAGAAGCACAGAAGGTATTGGCAACCAAATACCTGTCAGAAGCCAAGAAACTGATCGCATCGAATGACAAGAAAGAGGCGGAAGAAGGATTCCTTTCCTTATATCGTAGCCATAAATGTCTGCCGAAGAACAAGGCTTTGATTAAGTTCCTCAGTGAACAGGGCATCAAGGCCGGTATGCTCAAGACGGAAGAAATCTACATGGAGCAGAACAATAAGCGTATGCACGAAGTTACTGACCCGTTGTATTTTGTTATCGACGAGAAGCTGAACAGTGTAGACCTGACAGATAAGGGCGTAGACCTGATTACCGGTAATTCTGAAGACCCGACCTTGTTCGTTCTTCCCGATATCGCCGGACAACTCTCGGAACTGGAAAATGTGCCGAACCTGACTAATGAAGAGAAACTTCAGAAGAAGGATGAGTTGCTGACTAACTATGCAGTTAAATCGGAACGCGTACACACGATCAACCAATTGCTGAAGGCTTACACGATGTTCGAGAAAGACGACGAATATGTAGTTATCGACGGACAAGTGAAAATTGTAGACGAACAGACCGGCCGTATCATGGAAGGTCGCCGTTACTCTGACGGTTTACATCAGGCTATTGAAGCTAAGGAACGTGTGAAAGTGGAAGCTGCTACGCAGACTTTCGCCACGATTACTCTGCAGAACTACTTCCGTATGTATCACAAGCTGTCCGGTATGACCGGTACCGCCGAAACGGAAGCAGGCGAACTTTGGGACATCTATAAATTGGACGTAGTCGTAATCCCGACCAACCGCCCGATTGCCCGTAAGGATATGAATGACCGCGTTTACAAAACTAAACGTGAAAAATATAAAGCTGTAATCGAAGAAATCGAGCGATTGGTTCAGGCAGGACGCCCGGTACTGGTAGGTACTACTTCGGTGGAAATCTCCGAAATGCTGAGCAAGATGCTTACCATGCGTAAGATTGAGCATAGCGTATTGAATGCGAAGTTGCACCAGAAAGAAGCCGAGATTGTAGCGAAAGCCGGTTTCAGTTGCGCAGTGACGATTGCTACCAATATGGCAGGTCGTGGTACCGACATCAAGCTGAGTCCGGAAGTGAAAGCTGCGGGCGGTTTGGCTATTATCGGTACGGAACGTCACGAATCACGCCGTGTAGACCGCCAGTTGCGTGGTCGTGCAGGACGTCAGGGTGACCCGGGTTCTTCCGTGTTCTTCGTGTCACTGGAAGATGACCTGATGCGTCTGTTCTCTTCCGACCGTATCGCGAGCGTTATGGACAAACTCGGTTTTCAGGAAGGCGAGATGATCGAGCACAAGATGATTTCCAACTCTATCGAACGTGCGCAGAAGAAGGTGGAAGAAAACAACTTCGGTATCCGTAAACGACTGTTGGAATATGACGACGTTATGAATAAGCAACGTACCGTTGTTTACACGAAACGTCGCCACGCTTTGATGGGTGAACGTATCGGTATGGATATCGTGAACATGATTTGGGATCGTTGCGCCAACGCTATCGAAAACAATGATTTCGAAGGCTGCCAGATGGAACTGCTTCAGACGTTGGCTATGGAAACTCCATTTACCGAAGAGGAATTCCGCAACGAGAAGAAGGATAAGTTGGCTGAAAAGACTTTCAACATCGCGATGGAGAACTTCAAGCGCAAGACTGAACGTCTGGCTCAAATCGCCAATCCGGTTATCAAGCAGGTATATGAGAACCAAGGACATATGTACGAGAACATCTTGATTCCTATCACGGATGGCAAACGTATGTACAATATCTCCTGTAACCTGAAAGCGGCTTACGAATCGGAATCCAAAGAAGTGGTGAAAGCATTCGAGAAGTCAATCCTGCTTCACGTTATCGACGAATCATGGAAAGAGAATTTGCGTGAACTGGACGAACTGAAACATTCCGTACAGAATGCCAGCTACGAACAGAAAGACCCGCTGTTGATTTACAAACTGGAGTCTGTGACTTTGTTTGACGCCATGGTTAACAAGATTAATAACCAGACTGTATCTATCTTGAT
The DNA here is from genome assembly GCF_900130125.1 of Bacteroides congonensis. Taxonomy (GTDB): domain Bacteria; phylum Bacteroidota; class Bacteroidia; order Bacteroidales; family Bacteroidaceae; genus Bacteroides; species Bacteroides congonensis. The sequence continues at coordinate 816,544 of NZ_FQXY01000011.1, read as the reverse complement.
GCGCGGACAAATTCCTGTACAAGAAGCTCCGGACGAACAAGCTGCACGCCGTGTAGAAGTACGTCAGGCCGCTCCCGAACAACGTCAGGACATGAGCAAGTATCGTGAAAACAAGCAGGATTTGACTGATCCTAACCAGCAGGCTGCTGCCAACCAGGATACTCGCGAACAGCAGAAGCGCGAACCGATCCGTGCGGAAAAGACAGTAGGACGCAATGATCCCTGTCCATGCGGAAGCGGTAAGAAGTACAAAAACTGTCACGGTAAAAACGTTTAAAGAAATTGAGAATTGAAAATTAAAAATTGAGAAACAAGAGGTTTCTATTTCTTAATTCTCTATTTATAAAAGAAAGTCTCAAACGGTTAAAAACTGTTTGAGACTTTCTTTTATTCTTTCAAAATAGTACTTTTGTTCAAATTACTAAAGAGAACAAAACTATGGCAAAATCTTATTCACTGGCTTTCGTTTCTTTGTTCCTGTTGGCATTGAGTAGTTGCCAAAGCCTGGAGCAGATTTCCATTGACTACCTGCAACCGGCAGACCTTAGCTTCCCACCGCAACTTCGGAAAGTGGCAGTCGTGAATAACACCGGCAATGCGCCGGATAACAAACTGATAACGCAATCTGAAAAAATCAGGGAAAACTCACCGATAGTAAGCCGTGCGACAGCTTACGCGAATGGAAATGTCAAAGTAGCGACAGAGGCACTGGCTGAAGAAATCGCTCATCAGAACTATTTTGATGAAGTGGTGATTTGCGATTCCGCTTTGCGGGCAAATGACAAGTTGGCTCGGGAAAGTACGTTGAGTCAGGAAGAAGTCCGCCAACTGGCTTCGGATTTGGGTGTAGATTTGATTATTGCCGTAGAAAACCTGCAACTTAAAGCGACAAAGACTGTCCGGTATCTGGATGAGTTCAATTGTTTCCAGGGAGCGGTGGATGTCAAGGCGTACCCTACCGTCAGGATTTACCTGCCCGAACGAAGCAGACCGATGAATACACTCCACCCTACCGACAGTATCTTTTGGGAAGAGTTCGGTGCTTCGGCAGTAGAAGCTGCCACGCATATGATTCCCGACAGGGAGATGTTGCACGAAGCCGCTGAATTTGCAGGAACAATTCCGGTAAAGTATATTGTTCCGATGTGGAAAAAAGGGACAAGGTATCTATATACCGGCGGTTCAGTGCCGATGCGGGATGCCGCCGTCTACGTACGCGAAAATTCATGGGACAACGCGCACGAACTTTGGCTTCAGGCTTTCGAGGGTACGAAGAGTGAAAAGAAAAAGATGCGGGCTGCCCTCAATATTGCAGTTTACTATGAGATGAAAGATAGTCTGCCCCAAGCACAGGAATGGGCTGAAAAAGCTCAGCAGCTAGCCAAAAAGATTGAGAAAAAAAATGTAACTGAAAACACTCATGCTACCATCGACGATGTGCCGAATTATTATCTCACCAGCTTGTATTTGGCAGAATTGAAGGAGAGAAATGCCCAATTACCCAAGCTAAAGATGCAAATGAGCCGATTTAATGACGATTTTTAAAGAAATCGTGTATCAAATCTTATTTTTTTTATACCTTTGAACTAACAAATAGAAGGAACTATGAAATTGAGCCAACAATCACTATCGATTATCGAAGCGGCTATCCAAAAGGCTGTCGCTAAATATATATGTAACTGTGAACAAACCGCTGTTACGGACATTCATCTCCAACCGGATCAGACTTCGGGACAACTGACTGTTTACAACGATGATGATGAAGAGTTGGCAAACATCATGATAGAAGAATGGGCTACGTATGACGGCGATGATTTCCAGGAAAACGTGGAACCTTCCCTGCGCAATATCCTTTGCAGGATGAAAGATGCGGGCGACTTTGACAAGGTTACGATTCTGAAACCTTACTCGTTTGTGTTGGTGGATGAGGATAAGGAGACAGTGGCAGAGTTGTTGCTGGTGGACGATGATACGATATTGGTGAATGACGAGTTGCTGAAAGGACTGGATAAAGAGTTGGATGATTTTCTGAAAGAGTTGCTGGAGAAATAAGATAATTTCGATACATATCAAAAAAATCCCCCTACATTCTTAACCGGTGGTTCACCGCTTCACCTTATTACTGAAAGACCGATGAATAAAGACATAGCGGGTGAAGGCAAAGGGTAAAACCAAGAAAGAATCACCCTTCACCGCTTTCACCTTCATTATCGCTTCGCTTGCAGTGTCTATTGGACATATAGATCCAAGAAGGTGGACATATATAGCTGAGATGGTGGGCATATAGATCCAACACGCCAGCTATATATACTCAATATATCAAGTAGTACTACCTGATAATTAAGCTATTAATACTTGACAACTCAACTGTTAATGCTTGGCAACCCAACTGTTAATGCCCTAATTTGATAGATGATTTGCTATTACCTAATTTCTTTTAGCTTATAGCATATTTCTTTTTGCTTATAGCATAATTGAATTAGCTCATAGCATATAGCAAAAACAAAGGTGAAAGCGTGAAGAATGGTTCCAACCGGAATTATCTCTTCCCTTTCACCCTATATTTCCTTATTCATCGGCATTTTAGCGACAAGATGAATCCGATGAACCCTTAATAAGAGTATAAGAATAAATTGTCACTATCCCATACTTTTACTCAATATCCATGAGATTTCTCCGCCCAGGCTTTCTCCATTCCATAGAAATTAATCGCTTCACCGGCAGATTTACCGTCCAGTTCCTGCTGTTTCTGCTCAAAGAAAACTTTCCAACGCGGATAATACAAATCTTTCAAAAGACCACTCCATTCACGATGAGAATAATCATGCAAACCACCCTGATTGGCAGCGATACTATCACCCCAAACTGTGATTAAGGCAGAGGCGTTCCATTCGTAGAGTTTCTTTTCTGCGTCGGTAGTACCTAAAGAACGTGCAGCAGTCAGCCAAGAAGATACGGAGAACTCTTTCCGGGTAGACAATAAGCTGTCTTGCGAGAGAATGAGTTCAAGGAATTGCCGTGTCTGTTTCCGGAAATTCTCTTTGTCTTTCCGGTCATAGCTTCGGGATATTTCTTCGAGTAACATATTCCCTTTGTCAGCATTACTCTGACGTACAATATCCACCAAGTCATATTCAAAGTTGTTGTTTCCTTTATAGCGATCGGCAACAGTAAGCAGCAGGTCAGCCGCTTTTGCCGTTGAGTCCGGAGAATAGAACAGCTTGGAATATCCCCATGTAGATGTCCTGTCCAGATGGAATCCCGGACGGGCACACAACAAGGACTCAATCGTTCCTTCACCCTGATGGTTTTTAGGAGCATTGTAAACGGTATGTTCCAATGCACGCCAGGCTTCTGCCACTTCCGGCAGAATGTCTCCGCCATAACGCGCCTTCAAATAGCCTTGCAGCCATTCATCGGAAGAGAACCGCTCTTCACGCCAAGGAAGTTCATAAAGCAGTTCGAACATCACCGGATTGTTCTCAATCCCTTCGGGAGTTGCCCCTACTCCACGCAATGTTTTCCCATTGGCATGTACACACGCGTCATAGTATCCGCTTATCAATTGATCCATCCGACCGTGCAAGCCTACATTTCCACCGAAGTTCAACAACATACAATAGAGCCAGTCATGTTTGCCGAAGCCTTTCTCGCGAACCCACTCAGAATTCGGGTCACCCCATTGCGGACGTTTCTCGCTATATAAATCCAACACCATCAAGTCTCCCTGATTGAGGGAAGAAATCATTTCTTCCCGAGGATTCGCCTGCCATGCCTGAATCACCCAAACGGCTTCCGGATTCACTTTCTTCATTGCTGCCATGATGGATGTTCCGGCTTTCGCCAAGTCCACCCCTTCCGTATTACCTCCTTCATGGAAGGGATCCATGCTATAATATTTGGCTTTTCCATACAGTTTTTCCAGTTCTTCGTAATACATGGCAGCGAAAGAATCAAAGTGTTCATCTTCCGTAGAAAGGAAAGCCGGACGGGGGAAGCCACACCATTTGCCGGGGTCGGCAATCTGATAGCCCAGTTTCTCACCAATGTTGCGGGGAACCATCCCGGAATATCCGGGGAATACAGGTTCTATGCCCAGTTCACGCATACGGGATATGATCTTCTTTTGAAGTACTTCCTGCTGCTGATACCAACTATCCGGATTCGGGCCACCCCATCCTTCCAAATTATTCATCTGCCACCAGGCCATAAAAGCCGGGCCGGAAATAAATTCATTGACCTCTTCTGTGGTATACCCCAAACGTTTCAGCAGGTTGTACCAAACGACTTCCATTCCGGTAATGCTCAAAGGCATATTGATTCCGTGCATTGCCATCCAGTCTATTTCCTTCTCCCAACGCTCCCAATCCCAAAAGGCCATGGAGTAGGAATAGGTACAATAGTTCAGGTAATATCTGCTTTGCATAGATGTCTCCTTGCGAATTTTCTCTTGTGGAAGCGGTAATACTTCCGGCAATTTTTGAGACGGATTATTCCAGGAGAGATGGATACCGGCTACGTATTTCAGATACCAGTTCAGTCCGGTGGACAAAGAAATGTCGGAGTTTCCGGTTATCAGGACTTTATCGTCTTTGGAAGATATTTCAAAGTAATCTTTCGAGGGATTATTCTCGTCAACAATGAGTTGGAAAAGAATCCGGTCTTTCGAAGTACCTTCCGTCACACGATCTGCTAAAGAATTGACTGGCAGTTGTCCTGACTGACAGCTGCATAACATTATAGTTCCGAGTAATAAAGTTAACAAAAAGCGCATTTGCATAGTGTTGTTGTTTTTAATGCTTCAAATATAGTAAATAAGAATCGGATTCTTTTCAATCAGTCACATTTTAATCAATGGAACAAGAAGAATTGCGGACGACCATAGATGGTTACGTCTTTTACTTTTCCTGATAGGAATGAACCTTTACGAACTTTGAAGCGGATGGCTGAAACTTTATATATTTCTTTCATATCAACGATAATACGGTGAGGATGATCGGGTTCTGCGCTTGCATCCGTATGCCAAAAGGAAGATATATCTCCGTCAAACAGATTCTCTGCTATTCCTAAATTCTTATCCGCCTGTTCGCTGCTCACATAGATGACTTCCCATTTTTTCTTATCAATCGGTTGTCCTTTATCGTCTATCAGTTCGATTTCTGAAATGCAGGCTTGGTTATCTTCCGTGTAAGAAGATAGTGTCTCGATGCAGAAGTGACGAAGGGTAGTTGCAACAGGGAAATCAAATGGCTGCCATTCATTGGTTTCTTGCAAAGTAGTTTTCAATGCGATGTCACCGTCTTCCAGAATCGGAGTGCCTAGTCTTGTACGACGCTGTCCTTTCTGATAGTTCTTGTCTATGCCCAAACTATCCAGGATAGGTTGCTCCAATCCTTGCAAGGTACGATTGCCTGTATCTTCCATTTCAAAGACTACGATCTCATTTTCTCCTTCTTTCAACCAGGGAGCAGGCAGATATAGCGTTTGTTGAGGGCCGATGTTCCAAAAGCGTCCAAGTGATTTGCCATTAACCCAAACTGCCCCTTTCCCCCACTGGCTCATATCTATAAAACAGTCGCCTTTCTTCTGAATGGTGAATATTCCTTTGTGGAAAGCCGGGACACCTTTGATTGTTTTATCAAATTCTATTTCCGACACTTTTTCTTTATATAAAGGTAACGGAGTAATAGACCATCCGGTCAGTTTTTCATCGCCCCACAAAACTTGGCTGGTGATACCTTTACGATTGAATAGTATATCAGGGCCGTAATTCACACGACCGGTATTCTCGACAAGTATTTCTAAAGTTGCAGGCACTTTCGGAACATTCAGCGTTACGCTATTCTGATTGTAACGACGATCCAAACTGGCTACTTGCTTGCCATCTATCAGGATAACTGCATAGTCACGTAAATCCTGTATGATAAGTTTATGCTTCCCTGCTTTTTGAATGGTTGTCTGATAATGAATGTATCCGAAATCAATGCCTAAGTCTTCCATTGACAGAACCTCTTCCGACTGTGTAGTTTGATGGAAAGCCGTAGTCAGGGGAGCACTTTCCTTTAATTCGACTGTTGCGAAGGTGGTAGTCGGATTATCGGCAGGGATTTCCGGCAATACGGTTCCCTCGGGCAAGTATTTTTGAATCACTTCCCTGAATGCATGGTATTTGGGATAGCAATTCCCCCATTCACCCAAAGGGGCGTCATAATCATAGCTTGTCGGTTGAGGTTGATAACCGCCTCCGGTATTGGCTCCATTCGTGTACCAAAAATTTGTTCCACCATGAAACATATACATACTGACAGATACTCCGTGACTCAGCATCCAGTCCAATTGTTCGGCAGGACGCTCATAAGCAACAGACGAATGGTGTCTTCCCCATTCATCAAACCAAGCCGGATAGAATTCCGCCACAAAATAAGGGCCGCCTTTGTGATATTTATCTACTACTTTAAAAATGTCTTCACCAAACACACCGTTCAGCGTAGGTAATGCACCGTCAATATGCCCTGCCTCTACTTGTCCGCCGCCGTCACAGGTAAATAACGGGACATTAAATCCGGCATCTTTAATCATATCTCGAATTGCAGTAAGGTATTCTTTGTCAGCCGCATACGAACCATATTCGTTCTCCACCTGCACCATTATAATATTACCACCATTATTGATGGTCAAGGGAGCCAGTTGCTTACCCAGTTCCTTAATGTATCTTTCACAATAGGACAGAAAACGCGGGTCTTTACTGCGATATGTCAACTCCTTTTCTTTTAGTAGCCACGAAGGGTAGCCGCCAAAATCCCATTCTGCACACACATACGGGCCGGGACGAAGAATGACATACAGTCCTTCTTCCTGTGCCGTACGGATAAATTCTGCAATATCCGCCTGCCCGCTAAAGTCAAACTCACCCGGCTGGCGTTCGTGGAAATTCCAGAAGACATAGGCAGAGACAGTGTTCAACCCCATTGCACGTGCCCTATGCAGACGGTCACGCCAATACTCGCGTGGAATACGGGGATAGTGCATTTCTCCGCAAATCAGTTGCACATTCTTCCCGTTGATATTAAAAGTGCCATTTTCTATTTTAACACGCTCTGTGGGGGCAGAACAGCCCAAAATCAGAAATGGCACTAATAAGTATATAATCCAATATCGTTTTTGCTGTTTATTCATCAGTATGAAATTGTAGTAACTTATACAATCTTTTTCTTATGAAGAAAGTCCCCCGACATTTTGAAGAACTTCCTTCATAGACATTATAAATAAAATTATCCTATTGTTTTAGAATGTAACTTCACCTATCACATTTATACGGTACTGCGTATCTTCAATTATTTCCGTATTAGCGAACCGAACCGCGTATTCAGGAAGCAACTGCAACAATTCAGTAGGATCCGGCAACCATAATCCGACTTTATATTTGCCAGATATACCCGGTGCGACACTACCCTTAATGTGATGCACCAAAGATTTGTACTCTTTCGTCTCCACATCATAGGGTTGCCAATCTCTTGGACTAACATCAAGTTTCTCTTTAAAAACAACACGGTTACTTTCATCCGCCAATACAATATATACAGGCCGCGGATTTTTAATAGCAGCAAAACCTACATTACGTATGGGAATATCAAAGTCCAAATTTCCATTTGCCGCTTGCAACAATACGTCTTCAGAGTTGACATAAAGACGATAGCCCAGGTGATCACGAATAAATTCATAGGCAGAACGCGCCACTTTATTACCCTCTTCATCCTTGAAATAACTTTCATCAAAAAGAATCTTATTATCCTGACACCAGTCAGAACTTATCTTATAACTTTTCCAAGCATAAATATTCAATTCATTATTCTGCGTAATATCCAAAGCATCGTAATGATGCTCTTTCAATATCTTAATCGTATTAACAACTGATATTTCCTTGCTCAATCCCCATTCGGTATTTTCATTATAAGGAATCTCCGCACGTACTTTCACATAGGGGCTGGCATTGGCTACAATTGTATAATCTTCTGAACCGAAAGTATAGTCATTGTCCGGTGCAAGCGGATGTTCGGAAGCTGTGAAGAAGTCATTCGCATAGCCGACACGTGCCTTCTCAGCCTCAGTAAGCATTGGAAAATTATGTATATGCCGAGGATAGCGCAAAGTCATAAAACGATCCGGATACATACTCAGGATTTCTTTTATCATCTTACCCTTATTCGTCCAATCATCTCTCAACGGAGTTGAGTTACCCTCTCCCCACGCACCTATAAAGCCCATTTGCCAAAGGTCAATCAAACCGATGTTCTTTTGAATAAAAGGCTTCAACTGTTCAAGATGTCTGAATATATCAGTGAACTGAACATTCGTCGCCCCGGCGTTATGGTCATACGCGAATATCAAATGTATCTTATATCCCAGTCTCTTTGTATCATCAAACAACATCTGCATATTATCAAATGCCGCCTGATCCAAATCCTTACCTACATACTGCGTCAGATAAAGATATAATTGGGATAAGGTTACACCATCATTCTTCGCGCTATTTTTCCGCTCAATCTCGGGAATCCAAAAACTCTCCCAACTGCCCTCATGCCAGGGATTCTTCAAATTATCAACAAAATAATTACTCTCCAAATGATACCCCCTTTCCGGATTAACCAATGCCTTGATCGGAATAATTTCGAGTTTCGTCAAATCCCGGCTATAATCTACATATTCACCGGCAGAAAGCATTACCTCATCCGTGCAAGCCATACCCAGCACGGAACATACAAACAAAAATAAATATCTCAAGCTTTTCATAATTTCCAAGTTTAATCTTCATTATAAATCAATCTCACAGAAGCAAAAGTTGACCCCGTCGGGAATGTCTGATAACCATCAAACAGGTAAGACACAGTTTGGTCGGAAGTCAGAAGGTAACAATATCTCGCCATCGCATTTGTTATCGTACCACCGCCTGTCCATCCCTGGCCGGCAGGTATAAAGTTCATCTCCCAAGTATTAAAAGTCGGGATTTGTGCTTCCGTAACCCCCAATTCCCCCCAAAACAACGGATCATAATACATAATGCAATAGCATTTAGCCGATTTAATCCCTGCCAACGCAAAAAGTTCATCATATTCGGCTTGTGTCGGAAGTCTCCATCCTTCGGGCACAATACTATTCTTTATATTCTGAGGATAATAAGCGCCAAATAACCTCACCATCTCTTCCGTTGGCTGAGGAACATTATCTCCCCTATACGCAGGTATAATATTCTCCCCTTCTATATCCGTACCATCGGGATACTTCTTTGTCCTTAGATTCTCACACAACCAAATCTGAGATGAACCGTCCCTAAATTCAATCCTTCTTACAGGATAGCTTTCGACTTCATCTCCCCGTTTGTCATTGAATATCATCATACCTGTCAAATCAAGACTTTTACACATACGGGATACATTTTCACCGGTCGCCTTATTACGGACATTCCAATAAACTTTCGAAGCAGTGAAAAGCTTCAAATGCAAATCCTCAATCACTGCCTGCAATTGCGCATGTGTCACTTCTGTCTTATTTTCCGTACCTGCCGCAATGACCAACGGGTCTTCAAAGTTCATATCCGTTGAGAACAATAATTCGTAACCTTGTCCGGCAGCCCCCCTTTCTTCCCATTCGAACTGCACTTTCGTGTCCTGCGCATCCGCATTCAAGACATAACGTCCGGCATCTTCCGGCTTAGTCAGGAAGTTATGCATACGTTTCATTGAGATTGTACGGATATCAGATGCCGCCACCTCAAGTTTTCCTGTCGGTTTCACACTCCAGTAAATGGTATGCATATCTTCACCACTCATGTTCAAGGCAGACATGGCTATATCCAATTGATCCGGTGAAAGTTCTATTTGCGTCGTACTACCAGCCTCCACCGCATAGTAGGGTTCAAACACACTGTTAGGGCTGAAAAGTATTGTGTATGAGTCATGCCCCGCATCACTCCATGAAAAACGATATGTATCCGCCACATCATTCAAATCAAAAGAGGCTTGATTGGAAGGTACCGATAGATTAACCCCGGACATCGGTATATCGACTTTCACCTCTGTCTTTTCAACACAAGCACCCAAAATGAGGCAAAGCCCCAATCCTATAATAGTTTTCAAATTTTTCATCTTCTATGTTTTAATGTATTAGTAAAACATCTGATTAATATCCCGGATTTTGTTCGATCAGTCCCATCCCCTCATTAATAACCTTCGGTGGAAGAGGGAACCGTTCGTATTTATAATGCCCGTTTACCTGAGTAGCAATCTTACCTGTCGGTTTGCCTGCAAATTCAGCTTTCTTTATTGCATATTCGATAAACTTGCCATGACGGATCAAATCCTGACGACGCACGCCCTCCATATAGAATTCATGCCCGCGTTCTTCCAACAACTTATCCAGGAATGTCTCTACATCAGGAAAGTCACTCAATTGATACCCTTTGCCCGGAAGGCTTCTTGTACGTACGTCATTCAACAGGTTGACAGCTTCCTGCGTCAGCTTATTTCCATTACGCACGATAGCTTCCGCCAATAATGTCAATACATCGGCATATCGGTAGATCGGCATATCTATTTCGCAGTTATATCCTACCACACCTTCTACCTTGTACTTCATCGGAACCGCACCATAATATAGAATAGAAGTGGATTTACCGTTTACGCGGTCTTTTTCGTAATTATGTACCGTTCCGTCTGCCGCCGTATATTCGCCATATAAACGTTGCAGGCGCTTATCATCCTTATCATAACTCTGATAAAAAGGCCAGGAAACTTTATAACCGCCCCATTTCTGAATATCTTCCGAAGTCGGAAAATCTGCAGGTAGCACGTGTGCAAACCACTGTGTCTCCATATATCCCCGCTTGGCTATTACTGCAAAAATAGTTTCCGTATTTCTTTCTCCCGCAAGCGTGAATATGGAGTTATAATCATCTACCAGCTTATATCCATACTCCGCTTTTTGCAGTTCGCGTCCCACTTCTTCAGCCTTTGCCCACTCACCTGTCTTCATATAGAACTTCAGCAGCAATGTATTCGCCAGCCCTTTCGTAAATCTCCCGTACTCACTTTCATCATATTTATATGGCAAGACATTCCGGGCAGCCAATAAATGACTTTCAATATACTCGCGCATCTGTTCCTCAGTCAGCCGTGGAAGAATCTTTTCGGCTCCCGGCTCTTTCAAAGTCTCCAAATCGGCTACAGGAATCGGGCCATAAAGGTCATACAGCAAGAATGCCAAAAATCCCATACCGCAATCCAGTTCCGCATTATAACGTTCTTTCAAGTCCTGGCTCATATTCACATCTTTGATACGATCCTTGGCAAGGCACATGGATGACAAATAATTGTTAAATGTATAAATAGCCCGCGTATCACCGGATATATGCCAGTCGTCCGCTTCATAAGAATTGTACACAGTAGTCCACTCCCAACTACATTCCACATGGTCGGTAGACATATCGGAAGTCAATGTATATCCCCAAGCTACATTGAAAATGCCCGGATTGCTCTTGTTCTTATCCAATGCATCATAATCCTGCGGATTAAATACATTGTACGCACTGGCTGTTACCAAAGCCTTCGCATCCGCCGCATTTTTAGGAAATACAGTAGGATTGATCTTATCATAAACTTCCGTCTCCAGCTCGCATCCGGCCAATCCGAGCATCAATAATGACAATAAATATATTTTCTTCATTTTCATAATAACTTTTTTAGAATGTAACATTAAGGCCAAAGCTATAAGAAGTAACATTAGGGTAAGAGAAATTACCGTTATCTGTTTCCGGATCCAATCCATCCCAATTGGTTATCACAAACGGGTTGCTCACTTCGGCAAAAACACGAAGATTCTTGGCATATTTCTCTTTTACGGGAATCTTATATCCCAGGCTGATACTCCCACAACGCACATAATAAATGGACTTATTATAATAATCTCCCCAGTTGTTACCACTACCCAAAATATAAGTAGGGTGTGTAGCAGTGGTATTGCGACTATCAAAAGACTCAACGGCTTTTACCGAAACATTTTGTCCGGTACTGATACGATTCCACTTTTTCAGATAGCTGGCTCCCACTTTCCTGCCGGCTTCACCATAAAAATAGATGGAGAAATCAAAATTCTTGTAAGTAAAAGCATTATTCATACCATAAATGATTTTAGGATCTCCATTACCTTGATAAACCATGTCGCGTTCATCCAAAACACCGTTTCCATCCAAATCAGCCAGTTTTACCATACCCGGCAACAAGTCTGCCTGAGCAGCGGGAGCCTTTTCGCCTACCTGCATAATACCGATTGCATGGTAATCCCACCAGGCACGTATCGGGTCATTCTTGCTTTGGTAAGCAGCAGGCTTCCAGTTCGGGTCACGTTCTTTCCAACGGTCTTCATAATGAGAAAGTGTCAATGTAGTAGTCCATGAGAAATCCTTCCGATCGAAGTTTACTGTATTCAAAGTCAACTCGTACCCCTTACTCTGCGTAGAACCGATATTTCCTGCGATCGTAGTCACTTCATTATAAGAAGGAATAGGTTTGGAAGTGACCAGCAAATCAGAAATAGTACGATTAAAATATTCAGCCGTTACACGCAAGCGGTTATTAAAGAAGCCAAGATCCAAACCGACATTATATTCTGTGGTTGTCTCCCAAGTTATAGCAGGATTACCCAACTCTGAAGTATATACACCAGTGTTCAGTAAATCACCCAGCACATATCCGTGTCCTACCGAATAGTAAGTATTCACCCGGTTTCCGACATTCGAATTACCAGTCTGACCGTAAGATGCTCTCAACTTGGCATAAGGAAGCCATGACAATTTTTTCATAAACTTCTCTTCACTAATCAACCATCCGGCCGATACCGACGGAAAATATCCCCAACGGTGTTCCGGTTCAAAGTTCGAAGCACCATCTATACGTAATGAGCCTTCCAACAGATAGCGACCTTTCCACGAATAGTTCACACGTGCAAAATAAGAACCTAAACAATTCAGCCAAGCGCCCGAACCTACCGTCGGTTTGGGATTAGCCCCGGCCGACAGGTTATTATATTCAAATCCGTCAATAATAAAATCCGAATTGCCCGCTCTAACCGAATTGCCCGTAAACCGTTGATATGAATATCCCACCAACGCCTTTAAATTATGTTCACCCAGCGCCTTGCTGTAAGTCGCTGTCAAGTCCATCAAATAATCAGTTGAAGACTCTTGGGCTATATTGGCTATACCGTTTTCATTTGCTCCGAACAGTGTACTCTTCGGCACGTAACTATTTCTCTTCTGACTACGGCGGTCGGCTCCCAACTGCGCTTTCAGTTCCAACCCTTCCAAAGGTTTGAACAATGCATAGGCAGAAGCCATAATTCTGTCTTTTACAGTATTGTCTTTTATTTCCAGCAATGATACCGCGTTAGGAATGGAAGAGCGAGCCGGATCAATATAATAATCACCATTTTCATCGTAGACCGGCGTAGACGGATTGGCTTGAATAGCAGCTGTCAACACTCCGGCATTTTGGTCGACTTTATCACCCAAAGGAACATTGTCATATTTATTCTGCGCGTAGGAAGCACTTAATCCGACAGTCAACATCTTATTTATATCCTGATCCAAATTAACGCGGGCAGACAGACGGGTGGCGGCATTATTCTTCACCACACCGTCCTGATGCATATAGTTCACAGAAACCAAATAACGTGTACTTTCTGTTCCACCATTGATAGAAAGATTATGTTGCTGCATATATCCCGTACGTGTCACCTCGTCCAACCAGTCAGTACCTTTCGCTTGGTTAATTTTATCGTAAGAGTAGGTAGGAGTAAATGTTCCGATTTTCTCCGGTTTGCTGACGTATCCTTCGTAAATGCCCAATCCGTTACTTGCCAGATAGTTTTCATAGTCTTGTTCATTACGTTCAAGCATGAATGATTTCACATCCAGCATTTGATATTGGGCGCGAATCTTCTGCACAGACCCCGAACCTGAATAAGAAATTCTCGGTTTACCGGATTTACCACGTTTAGTAGTGATAAGAATAACACCGTGGCCGGCTCTGGAACCATAAATGGCTGTGGATGCCGCATCTTTCAAAACTGTGATCGATTCAATATCATCAGGACTCAATGATTCCAAAACATTATCCGTAGTGCCCGCTTCGTAGATATTTCCTGAGTCGAGCGTATTGGATGAACTCACCGGAAATCCGTCAATTACGAAAAGCGGCTCATTGCCCGCTCCCGTAGAAGCCTCACCACGAATACGGAACTTGGAACCACCGCCCGGTTGGGCTGACACCTGATTGACACGCAAACCTGCCGCCTTACCAGCCAGCGCATGTGCAACAGTAGATACCGTAGAAGTTTCTATATCTTTCATATCCATGACAGATACAGCACCAGTCAACGTTTTCTTATTCTGCGTACCATATCCCACAACGACAACTTCATCCAACTGCTTAGCATCTTCCAACAACGTTATATTAAGTTCTTTTCCTGCCTGCACAATAACCGTTTGTGGCTGATAACCAATATAAGTAATATCCAGTTGTGCTTTTGAAGAAGAAACTGAAAGTTTAAAACGACCGTCAACATCGGTTATCGTTCCGTTACCTTTCACTCCTTTTTCCAATACACTGGCTCCAATGATCGGCTCTCCTTTAAGATCCAACACTGTACCCGATACTGTAACCGTCTTTTCTTGTTGTGGCGACTGTGCCTCAACAGACAATATAATCTTCTTGTCCAATACTGAATATTTCACATCCGTACCGGCAAAGATTTCTTTCAGTACACTGAAGATATTACTTTTATCAGCCGAGACTGATACACGGCGGTTCAAATCCACATGTTTGTTGTTAAAGAAAAAGTCAAAGTCCGACTGTTCTTCAATCTCTTTCAGAATATCCTCTACACGCTGGTTGCGGGCATCGATACTAATCATAGCTTTCTGAGCGTAACTATCAGCCGCATAACCCAGCCCGATAGAACATACTAAGAACAAAACTAATAGTCTCATAGATAATGGGATTTTTTTTGAGGTTAGCCAAAGCGACTTTACCACCCATAAAAATTGGATGCTAAAATAATTTTGCATAAATTTGTAATGACTTAAAGTTAATAAAAAGTTTATCTAGGCTTGTCGCCAAACAAGCTCAAAATGATTTACCGATTTCCATACGGGAAGATACGCCAATATCATCCCGTATGTTTTTGTTTAAGGGGGTCTGTCTTTCATTGCATTTTTGTATTAAGGTTATTCAATCAATATATTTCTATCTTGCTCTTTTCATCTGTTATATCCGGGGAATCAAGATAACGCCAACGGATTTGAGAAGAAAGCTGGAAGTATTCAAGGATGCGTTCCAGGCGTTGGTTGGTGAATGTACCTGTAAAGGAGTCTCCTTTCAGCCTGTTGTTTTTAATGATAAATTCTACGTTATACCGTTTCTCCAACATTCGCAGTCCTTCTTCGAGAGGGGTGTTTCTGAAGATAATCTTCCCTTCTTTCCAGGCTATTTCCGATTCGCCGGAAGTGGCATAAAGTTGTACCTTACTATCTTTCGAATCATAGACCAGTTTTTGGCCGGGATCCATTAGTACTTTCTTCGAAGCATTATCGCATTTGTAGATAAAACCGATTTTCCCTTCTACCAATGTAGCTGAAACTCTATTTTCTTTTTCGTAAGCTTCTACATTGAAGTGAGTTCCCAGTACTTCTATTTGCGACTGATGGGAAGTGGAAACAATGAATTTCTTCTCCGGATCCTTGGCTACTTCAAAATAAGCTTCACCCTGCAAATTTACGTTTCGCGTATCTCCGTCGAAGCGTGAAGGATAACTTAATGTAGATTCTGAATTCAGGAAAACGAGTGTGCCGTCGGGTAATGTCAATGAGGTCATCATTCCGGGATTGGTCTTTATCTCCATCATTTGTGCCAGCTCTTGCTCATCATCTCCCCAATGCTGCACCATCAAAGTAACGAGGAGTGGAATGAACAGAACTGCTGCCGCACGTTGTGCCCATTCCCACCACATCGTTTTCTTCTTACCTGTCATCCTGCTTTTTACCCTTGACAATGCCTTCTCCGTATCAACTTTCTTCATTACATGAATGGTGTCCGTAGCCAGATAAAGCGCATGAATCTGTTTTGCCGTCCGTCGATTCTCTTCCGATTCATCTATCCAAGTTTCGACCAGCAGACGTTCTGCTTCCGTCACTTGTCCTTCACAATAACGGGGAAGCAGTTCTCCTATCTTATTTTTATCAATATTATCCATATGCTGTTTTTATTGCCTTTTATTATAAGACAAGGGAGAAGCGGAAGACTCCTAAACTAAAAACCATTTTTTTTCAGAAAATCTTTGTTTTCTCATAAAAAAGCTATATTTGCAGTTGAAATACAGGACTAATACATGAAAGAAACCTATCAATCAGACAATGATTTTCTATTATCAGCCGTTCAACGCGGAGATCAGAAAGCGTTCGATACACTGTTTCGGAGATATTATCCGATGCTGTGCGCTTATGGCCATCGGTTTGTTGAGTTGGAAGATGCAGAAGAAATCGTGGAAGATTCTCTTTTATGGATTTGGGAAAACCGGGAAACACTGGTTATCGAGTCTTCTCTT
Organism: Bacteroides congonensis; assembly: GCF_900130125.1. Classification (GTDB taxonomy): domain Bacteria; phylum Bacteroidota; class Bacteroidia; order Bacteroidales; family Bacteroidaceae; genus Bacteroides; species Bacteroides congonensis. The sequence goes on along the minus strand of NZ_FQXY01000011.1, from coordinate 799,891 downwards.
AATTCCTATCTCTTCAAGATGGTGTACCGCAGGGCGTTAAACAAACTTGCACATATCGACGCCACCCAACGAGCCGATACACGCTTCTACGAAGAAATGCAGGAAATGCTGCAAGATACAGACTACTATCAGGTTGAAGAGCTCACCAGACGGATTGAGGAAGCTGTCGCCGCACTTCCCGAAAGTTATCGGGAAGCTTTCGTGATGCACCGATTCCGGGATATGAGTTACAAGGAAATTGCGGCAACACTAGGGGTATCTCCCAAAACAATAGATTACCGTATCCAGCAGGCGTTAAGACAACTGCGTACAGATTTAAAGGATTATCTTCCGTTACTACTACCACTCTTATTTCCTTGAAGCAGGCTGATTATATAAGTTTCTGCCGGACATTGTCTTGTCTACTACTACCTGTCTCTAAAAGTATTAATGAATAACCTTCATTGTATTAAGGGTAAACTTGCTTTCCCTTAATACCAAACTTCATCTTGACCTAACGCAAACTATAAATGCAACTTCTGATTATATAATTGCAAGTTTTGTTTTTATAAACGCAAGTTGCATTTATAAAAACAAAGCTTGCAATTATAGTTTGGGATAAAGCAAAAACAACTTTGCCATTAAAGGAAAAGAAGTTTGCATCAGGGAGACAATAACTTATCTATTAATAGCTTATGGGAAAGTAAAGGGTATCTGGCAAGTGGAATGCCATGATTTCACTTGCCAGACACTTATGAGATAAACAAACTTGCTGATTTTATTCTTTCCGGTAAGGCAGGGTAAACCAAAAAGTAGAACCTTTGCCTTCTTCGGAGTCCACTCCTATTTCCCCACCCAAGCGCTCAACAATCGTATGGCAGATGGAAAGTCCCAGTCCCGTGCCTTGTATGAAAGGATTGTATTTCACAAACCGTTCGAACACATGAACGCACTGTTCATGCGACATTCCGCAGCCTGTGTCCGACACATAAAAATAAATCATTCCGTTATCCATCATACGATATCCCATACAGATGCTTCCCTCCCCGGTGAATTTTATCGCGTTGATTGCAAAGTTGGAAAGCAATTGCATAAGCCGGTTCTTATCTATGTAAAAGGCACATTCCGGCAGTCGTTCGGTAAACGTGAAAGTTACAGTATCGCTTTTCAGACGCAACTGCATGCTCTGCTCGATTTCTGTCAGCGTCTGGTTCACGTCAATTAATGAAGGGCAGAAATCAAACGTTCCGGCTTCAATCTTCGACATGTCCAGAATATCATTAATCAGTTGAAGCAACAGGTCTGTATTGGTCTCGATAATATCTGCGTATTCACGCATTTCCGTACGGTCTTCTATTTCAGGAAGCATATTTGAGAAGCCGACAATCGCATTTAACGGAGTACGTATTTCGTGACTCATATTTGCAAGGAAAGCCGATTTCAGCTGATTGGCCTGCTCTGCCTTCTCCATTGCCTCATGCAGGCGGCTGTATGCTTTCCGGAGAAGACGGATATAATGGGCTATAGCGACAACCAGGATAAAAAGGAATATGGCACCGGAAAGAATTTCCACACGGTATTGCTGGAAAAAAGTCTTAGGTTCGTTAACGTAGACGGCATCGTTCGGATAGCGTGATGAAGGGATATTGTAGGACTTCAATACCGGATAACAGAGATATGCGCTTCCCTCCCCGCCCACTCTACCCGGGATATTCCGCGCCTGTTCTCCATTCAAGATGCGCTCAAGGGTTTCTAACAAGGCATCACAAAAAGATTCTGTTGATACATAATAGCCACCGGCATAAGTATTGTTCGACAGATCTTCGGGAGAAAGCAGGAACAGGGGAGACGGAGTGAAATTGGTGATAATCTCCTGGATATGGTCGAAAAGGTAGTTGTTATCGTTTTCGTTGTGCGATTCAAACCATGAATAATAGATGATTCCCGTATTCGGTTTATAACTGCGTAAAGTATCCAGTAACATTTCTGTCGACAAGTGGGTGGTGGAAAGAAGATCCAATTGCACGTCAGGGAAGTTTTCCTCTACCGCTTCTTTTACGTCTCTGCGGGTTTCCTCACTAATATATCTATCGTCAGAGATAAATGCCACCCGTTCCATATCAGGTATCAGTTGGTAAATCAGTTCAATTGTTTCCTTGGCATAATAATGCTGCTTTAAAATCGTCATGTTATATCCCCGTCTCCATTCTTCACCGGGGACGCTGTTCGTTTCCGTCAGTGGGGCATGAGACAACAGAATATTCAGAGATGCAGGCAAATGGTCGCGGGCATTTGTCACAATCACCGGGACATCTTTCCAAACATCATCAAACAGTTCGCGGCATACAATCCATCCCGGATCTCCAATCAGTACAACGGCAGTAGGCGGCACAGGATATTTCCGGCGCAAATGGTCGACTACGGCCTTTGCTTCCATCTCGTTCGCTAAAGCAGGTACACAAAGTGACTCAGCTTTGGCAGAGATGCCTTTTTTCTGAAGGGCATCGTGCACATACCAATAAAAGTTTTTAGCCCAGGGAAGATTAAAATTAATGGAGTTCAGTACCAGTACTTCTTTATTTGAACTTTCGCCCCGAGCCGACACGGGCGATAAGATTCCTTCGATAATAAGGAATAATCCGAGAAATGAGATAATCCGCAACGCTTGTTTCATTTGTGATGCTCTATAATATAATAGTGGAAGCAAAGATAACATTAATTTCTTTTTTCAAAAAGAAAGGCATCCCAAATCTAATTGAGATGCCCTATATTACATAAAATTACGTATCAGAGAATTATGCTTTCTTCAAAACAGCAATGCTTTCCTTCAAAGAGTTGATGATACTTTCAGCGTCCGCCTGTTTCTTACGCTCCATCTCAAGAACGGCTGCCGGGGCATTGTTTACAAACTTCTCATTGCTGAGTTTCTTCAATACGCCTTGCAGGAAACCTTCCTTGTGTTTCAGCTCGGCTTCCATACGGGCGATTTCTGCTTCTACATCAATCATATTGCCCAGAGGCACAGCAAACTCAGTGGTGCCGACCATGAAAGAAGCGGCTCCTTCTGCTTTGTTTTCAACCACTTCAACAGAAGAGAGGTTACACATCTTGATGATAACCGGATTCATCTTCTCTACCGGATGACTGCCTACTACCTGCAACTCAAGCTGCTCCTTCATTGCGATATTTTTCTGCAAACGGATGCTGCGGACATTACTGATAATTTCTTTGGCAACTTCAAATTCCTGCAGGAATTTCTCATTTACGTCGCACGTCTCACTCATCTGAGTAACCATCAGACTTGCACCCGGTTCGCGCTCACGTAGTTGTTGCCACAGTTCTTCCGTGATAAACGGCATGAAAGGGTGCAGCAATTCAAGCAGACGTTCAAAGCAATCAAGAACCATCATATAAATAAATCCGTTGACAGGCTGACCATATGCCGGTTTCACAATCTCCAGCAACCAGGAAGAGAATTCGTCCCAGAACAGTTTGTAGACCAACATCAACGCTTCACTCAAACGATATTTTGAGAACAAGTCGGCTACTTCAACCGAAGCCGCGTCCAGTCGTTGGTCGAACCATTGGACAGCCAAATGAGCATCGGCAGGAATCTCAATAGTACCGCCGGCATTCGTCCATCCTTTAATCAGACGGAAAGCATTCCATATCTTGTTGCAGAAATTACGTCCCTGCTCGCAAAGCGCATCGTCGAAAAGGATATCGTTTCCGGCAGGAGCCGAAAGCATCATACCCATACGCACACCATCGGCACCGTATTTCTCAATCAGTTCCAACGGGTCGGGAGAGTTACCGAGCGACTTGGACATCTTGCGTCCCTGCTTGTCGCGAACGATACCTGTAAAGTAAACGTTCTTAAACGGCATCTGTCCTTCGTATTCATAACCTGCCATAATCATGCGGGCTACCCAGAAGAAGATAATATCCGGGCCTGTCACAAGGTCGCTTGTCGGATAATAGTATTTTATTTCTTCGTTGCCCGGGTTGTTTATTCCGTCGAACAGGGAGATAGGCCACAGCCAGGAAGAGAACCAGGTATCCAGACAGTCTTCATCCTGACGGAGATCGTCCATTGTCAAAGCTGCGTTACCTGTCTTTTCTTTCGCTTTCTCCAAAGCCTCTTCGGGAGTTACAGCTACTACATAACCGCCTTCGGGCAGGAAGTAAGCGGGAATACGATGTCCCCACCACAACTGGCGGCTGATACACCAGTCTTTGATGTTCTCCATCCAGTGACGGTAAGTATTCTTATATTTTGCCGGATAGAACTTCAGTTCGTCGTTCATTACAGGCGGCAGTGCCATATCTGCAAAATGCTCCATTTTGAGGAACCACTGCATGGACAGTTTCGGTTCGATCACTACATTCGTACGTTCCGAATATCCTACCTTGTTTGTATAGGCTTCCGTCTTTTCCAACAAGCCAGCAGCTTCAAGATCTTTTTCGATTTGCTTGCGGACATCGAAACGATCCATTCCGATATACATGCCGGCAGCTTCGCTCAATGTACCGTTATCATTGAAGATGTCGATACTAGGCAGATTGTACTTTTCGCCCAACATATAGTCGTTTACATCATGAGCCGGAGTCACTTTCAGGCAACCTGTACCAAACTCAATATCTACATAATCATCTTCAATCACAGGTATTGCGCGGTTTACCAACGGAACGATTACTTTCTTTCCTTTCAGCCATGCATTCTTCGGGTCGTTCGGGTTGATACACATTGCCGTGTCACCCATGATTGTTTCGGGACGGGTGGTTGCCACTACTGCATATCGGCCTTCCGCATCACCTTCCACTTTGTAACGGAGATAATACAGTTTTCCGTGCTCTTCCTTGTAGATTACTTCTTCGTCAGAAAGAGCGGTCAATGCTTTCGGATCCCAGTTCACCATGCGGACACCGCGATAGATCAATCCTTTATTGAACAGGTCTACAAATACTTTGAGTACACTTTCACTACGTTTCTCGTCCATAGTGAATGCTGTACGATCCCAGTCGCAGGATGCACCGAGTTTGCGGAGTTGCTTCAGAATGATGCCACCGTGCTCGTCCGTCCAGTCCCAGGCATGTTTCAGAAATTCGTCGCGGGTCAGGTCGGTCTTCTTGATGCCTTGGGCAGCAAGTTTATTTACGACTTTCGCTTCAGTGGCGATGGAAGCATGGTCAGTCCCCGGCACCCAGCAGGCATTCTTGCCTTCCATACGGGCACGGCGAACCAAAATATCCTGGATGGTATTATTAAGCATGTGTCCCATGTGCAACACACCAGTGACGTTCGGGGGCGGAATGACGATGGTGTAAGGTTCACGACCATCGGGTTTCGAACTGAATAAATGATTGTCCAGCCAATACTGGTACCACTTTCCCTCCACGTCAGCGGGATTGTACTTACTTGCTAATTCCATATTGTTTTATATATGATAGATTGTATATTCAAAAATAACGGGTGCAAAATTAATAATTTTAATTCAAATCTTGCCACCCTCCGGCTGATTCTGTGCGCGGAAAGAGAATTTATATCCTTCGTAAACGGCGAATCCGTAGAATAATGCTGTCATAGATGCCACATTTTCCAGCATGATAGTAAATATCTCGCCATAATCCACTCCTGTCAAGGCTTCCCAAAATGACACTTCATAATCCCTGGAAATATACCCGATAATAGAGAAGAAATCTCCCAGCACACAACTAATCAGAGCCAATGCAGCACCCAAGATTCCAAAGATTGGACGTATCCCCTTTCCCTGGCGCATGGCAAAACCCACAAAGAATCCGATAGCGATGGCCATATATCCAATTTGATAACCGGTAGATACCGATATCAATCCCCATGCCACTGCCCCTATAAGAGCCGCAGCAACTCCGCACATCAAACCTTTAGGCAGATTCTCTTCGGCAAGCAGCTCTTCTCTTGTCATATATACCGGAAAATCTTCCGGCTTTGGGGGAGCCCACTTTTCCAGTTCTTCGTCGTTTTCGAAGTTCTCGCATTCTTCTTCAAAATCGGGAAGTTCCCTAGTCCGATTACAAACTAATCCCTTTTCATTCACGAAATCGCGCGACAGGCAATTCCGGCAATATTTTTCAATTTCTTCTGTTGTAGCCATCTTTTATCCGGTTTATGCTGAATAATTTTCTCTATCAGATTGATTATAAAGTCTGTATTAACAGATTTTTTGCAAATATAGAGGTATTTTTTCGCGTAACGTCTATTAAATGCATATTTTTGTTGACCAAAATCCGAATGAATGATGAAACGGCGGTTGAAAAACAGACATATAGTATTGGGAGTATTGCTGCTTTTAGTGTGGATGACACAGTTGATTCCCGCTTTGGCAACCGTATATTCCCGTACGGTCTATCCCCTTATTTCTTATGCATTATCGGGCATCTCCAATTTATTCCCTTTTGCGGTAGGAGATCTTTTTATTTTCGTTAGTATCACAGGGGTTATTGTTTATCCTTTTTACGGTCGTTTCCGTAAGATATTGCCTTGGAAGAGAGTTTTATTACACGACGGAGAATACCTGTTATGGGTCTATGTGTGGTTCTATCTTGCCTGGGGACTCAATTATTCTCAAAAGAACTTTTATCAGCGGACTGAAATTCCTTATACGGCCTATACACCGGAGAATTTCAAAGGGTTCGTGAATGATTATATCACGCAACTCAATCGTTCCTACACTCCGGTCAACAGCATCAATCAGGATTTAGTGTGTGAAGAAACCGTACGAATCTATAATCAGTTGAGCGACAGTCTCGGTGTGCACCGCCCGCCACACGAATTCCCCAAAGTTAAGACCATGCTGTTTACCCCGTTTATCTCAATGGTGGGCGTGACCGGTAGCATGGGGCCTTTCTTCTGTGAGTTTACTTTAAACGGGGATTTACTTCCTCCCAATTATCCGGCTACTTATGCTCACGAACTGGCGCATCTGTTGGGTATCACAAGTGAAGCGGAAGCCAATTTCTATGCTTATCAAGTCTGTACCCGTTCCAAAGCGATGAGGATTCGTTTCTCCGGTTATTTCTCGGTGCTCGGCCATGTACTACGGAATGCGCAAAGCCTGCTTTCAGAAGAAGAATACACACAACTTTTCAGCCGTATCCGACCGGAAATCATTGAACTGGCAAAAGAGAATCAAGCGTATTGGGCAGCCAAATACAGTCCGGTGGTGGGAGCTGTACAGGATTGGATATATGATCTTTATCTGAAAGGAAATAAGATAGAGAGCGGTCGGCAGAACTATTCGGAAGTAGTGGGGCTGCTGATTTCTTATCGAGAATGGAAAAACAAATAAATTTAGATTGTGCCTTTCCGAGCACTCTTGCCTGACGGTACAGACTGGTCGATAAGATCTTGTTTTCTCACTTTCGCCTGATGACAGCGGATTTTATCTCACCCGTCTCTTTGTCTATATATTTAATGTGTGCTTCTTTGTCGGGCAATTGCAACAGATTGGTTGTCGTCGCCTTGTATAAATCCACTTTGTCATATTTCTTGCCTTCAATCTCAACAATCCGCTCACCTCCTTTCAGAGGAGACTCTTCGGTATTCCACACCATTCCTACAGTCAGATAATTATCTATGACAGTGATGACTGCATCCCATTCTTTCTGATACATGTCCGGTATCTCACCCGAAACCGATGGTATGTAATAAAACATCCCTTTGCGATAATTGATAACGATGTCGCCATGATTTAACAATCCGGAACCGATTCGGGAATCCATCGCATAGGTAGTAATGGTAGTGACATTTCGAAAAGAATGATTTCCTATTGAAAAGTGAGGTATTTTCAGGCGATATTTGACGGAAGCCTTCTCGACTCCGGATACTCCCAACGACAGTATTCCCACACCTTTTCCCAGTTGCTCGAACGAATTCGTTTTTTTTTCGCTCAGACGCCGATGGCTTGTGGCCGACATGGCATAGAAGGAAGACGCACCGCTGTCGAACATGACAGTGTCTTGCTCATTGTCGGCAAAGCGTACGGGGATACGTACAAGATAAGGGTCTTTCACCAATGGAATGGCGTAAAGAGAATCTATTCCCAATCCCTTCTCCGAGCTAGTCAAAGTAAAGGTGTGATTGCTTCCGTCCAGCTTGACGATTCCCATCTTCATGAGATTATATCCTATAATTCCGTCTATCTTAAAGTTCTCTACCATATTGCCTTTTTCGAGACAGATAGCTTGCAGACGACTGAAAGTAAATCCGTTCAACTTCAGCGATTCCAATTCTGCCACACGGGTAGTCAGTAAATGGCCGTTAGAATCTTGCACCTGTACTGAGTCGAAAGGAACAATCCCGGCACGTTGCATAAAAGAATAAGTAAGAGAACACGGGGCACCCGTATCAACAAGGAAACGACCTTGATGCCCATTCACCTCTGCGTTGATTGTTATTTTCCCATTTTCCATCACATAAGGGAGCGTCACACGATATTGTGCAAAGAGAGAGAGCTGGGCAAATAATGCCAGCTCTCCTATAAATGCTATCAGGAAACTCTTCATAACTAAAGTTCTTTAGTGTTTTCTATATTTTGTCGTATACAATACGGGTTACTGTTTAATCACTTCCGAAGCAATCTTCAATAAATTGTCTGCATTTTGTGCACCTGCGATTTTCTTGACAATGTTTCCGTCGCCATCCATGAACAGCAAAGTGGGATAAGAGGCCACCGGATGCTTTTTATTAAACTCTATGCCGTCTTTTTGTTCCATGTCCAGTTTCACGTTGATGAAGTTCTTGTTATAGACAGCCCCTACAGCTTCCTGTACAAACACCTGGTTGGACATTCTCTTGCACGGGCCGCACCAAATAGTGTAGCAGTCGACAAACAGGAGTTTACCTTCTTTCTTGGCCTTCGCCATTGCTTCTGCGAAGCTACCTTTCTCGAAAATGATTCCATTAGGATGTTCCAATTTGTAGATGAATGCTTTCAATTGCTTCACGATTCCCGAGTCATCTTTCTGTGCTTCTATGCAGGCGTTCAGATAGTTGATTATCTTTCCTTTGGTTTCGCCCGACATATCGGGTAATTCCAGCGACGTGTCGATATACAGTTTGCTGACTCCTAATTGGCTGGCATTTTTGGTAAGGTAATCCAGCATTTCATCATATTTCCGTTCTCCACGCAGATGGATGATAGGGTAAACCCGGCAAACGTTGCAGGTATCCGAAAGACCTGCTTTCTGAATGTCATTATTCAGTTCGATTACCTTCATTTTATCATAAGGAGTTTTTCCCATTGCATAGTTCATGACATCCCAATAGTATAGGCCTTCGATAAGTGAGTTGACTTTCTTCGCTCCGTTGGCTTTAACAAATTCTTCTTTATGAGCAATCAGATAGGCGAAGTTCTCACTCTCTCTACTGCTGATAGTAGAGCTGAAAGCCACCCAGTTCTCCTTGCGGGAATACTCCCTCGGCTTCAGCATAAGGATGTATTCCTTGTTGATTTCCATGAATTTCTTGTTCTCGTTGGCCAATTCGAGCACGGTGAGGTAATTAAGCATCTCTTTCTTTCCCCGTTTTCCGCTTTGATAGATTTTTTCGGCTCCCGGCAGCGTAGTCTTCGGATTCAGAGCCAGCGACACAGCCGCTTTCATCTCCTCCTTCTCTCTTCCTCCCACGATGCGGAGAAGTACGTTGCCCTCGGAGTCGAGAACCAGAAAATGGGCAAAATACTGTACACCGTATTTCTTGGCAATATCCGTGTTCTCTCCCTGCGTGACATCGATAAATAGGTTGACAAAGTGTTTGTCCATATAATCGCAGAACTCACGGTCAGAAAACACCGCTTTGTTCATCAGATGACAAGGCATCGCCCAGTCGGCAAAACAGTTGAAGAATATAGGCTTATTCAATTCACGCGCTTTTTTGAAAGCTTCCTCCATGGTGTATACATAGTTCATCTTAACGTCCGCCTTGACAGCATCGCCATATACGCTTTCGGCTTGTTGTGCACGGCTGTTGTTAAAAGGGCATATCATCAGAAGGATGACAGCCATAAAAATATTTCCGAAATTCAGTTTCATAAGTGACTATTTTTAATCTATTGATATTTAAAATTTAATTTATTGATAATTAAAGACAAAGATGCTTCCTTATTGAACATCTTTCACGCAACGCACACTGTACAGCACATCGCGCATTCCTGTACTAATCCGGCTGCTGCCTCTCCATATCTTGTCGGAGTAAAATGCCGACATACGGAATACGGCTATCTCGGTAGAGTCGTTCTCCTGATATTTGGTTGACGACCAATAGTATCCGTTTTCTCCTTTGTTGAGGTACTTCTCTTCGTTGAATTCGACGTATACATTGGCTCCTCCTCTTTGCAGGTTGAGCCCGCTCTCTCCGTTTTCGTTCATCAGTGTTGCCACTCCTTTTCCTCGCCATGCGTCAAATTGTTCTGCTTCGGCAGGATTCATGCCCAATGTCATTTCCAGCTTCAGCCAGTCTTCGTCGCTGGGCAGTCGCCAACCTTCGGGCACAGCCACCAAGGCAGCATCGTAGGAATAAAGCATTCCGTATTTCTCCGAGTAACGGTCGTTTTCCTCTTCGGTTTCTTGGAAGAGTTGTTGACCATACTCAAATTGGAATTCAAATGTATTCTTTATTCTTTCCTCTTCGGTTTCTTTGAAGTCTCCTACTTTTCTTTCGACCGCCTGGGCAAAAAGAGGCTCTACTTCCGGGTTCACTCCGAGAGCACCGGCCTTCAACATACCGATAATATCGCTTTGTCCCATACCATAATATGTTATAAACATAGGGATATATTGGACAAATAATCCACCTGCACCCGACCAACCGTTGTGTTGCGGATCGTTGGCGACCTCCGTAACAATTGTAATAAACTGCTCGTCGGTAGGCGTCACTTCAGGTTCGACTTTAATTCTATCCAAATCCGGATGTGCTTCGCCCCAAGTAAAGCATCCTTTGAATGAGTTGCACGGTACTTGATAACACAGATTTCGAGTCATCCATATTTGATTGCCAATCCGGACACACGGATACACCTTTTGGTCACGCGGATCTGTAAAATCTTCGACAGGAGTAACTAAGCTACTATCGAACTTTACGATGGGTTGTTCATCATCGTCACTACATGACATAGCTATGCCGAACAGGGTACATGATAACAATATAAATAGTAATTTCTTCATCGTTTTACTTCTTTTTAAAGTTCTACATTCAGGTCGATGGTGATATAGTCGTAGAGTATGTTGAATTTCGTCATGACGAGTGGAGAGGCTCCGTATCGTTCGGCGAATCTATCTTTACCCAAAGCCACAATGGCCAAAACAAAATATCCCAAGTCTTCCTTCGCATTCTGAGGAGACATCACCCCACCGCCACTCCATCCGCGGATGAAACCATAGCGTCCGATATCTTGCAAGTATAGTTTACGATCGGCATCTACTTCTTCCTTAGTTGCCAGATTGTACTTCTCGACGTATTCCATGAATGTGTATTCCTTCTTATCCCACTTGTTATAAAATAGTACATAAGGAGCTTCCTCGTACAAGTTGTTTACATTCATACCGTATTTTCTAGTACAACTCATAACATCTGTACAATCGAGCTCCGTTCCCCAAATCTTATAATACGCTTGTAGCTTTCCGGATACCGCTCCAAATTGATCTACTATTGTTTCGTTTCCGGATATTTTCTGTATAAGCATATTACCTATGACGGCTTGTGAAGTATTCATGATTTCATCGGGGTCGGTGATATCTGCAATACCGAACAAAACAAGTGTACGTAACCCCACATAATAATTGTCCGGTATAACCAGCGAGGTTGATGTGGATGTCAGGTTATCGGCAAGTATGATACTGAAGGGACGCATCGACCTGCTGCACAGTTGAAGATACTGCTCAGCAAAATTCAATGCATTCAGTTTGTCTTCTTCAGTTTGAAGGTAATCATATTTATACTTTATAGAAGTGGTATACGAGTCGAACCCCCAATTCAGATCAAGCGTTTCGTATCGTTTCACCGGATTTCCGTACCAGTCTGTACCGATTTCCTTGACGCTGATGGTGTCATTGAAATATACAGGTACTTGGTATGTTTGATATATCTGATACCGTTTATGCTGTACGGGGTCATTGGGGTCATCCTCAATAGTGTACACGTTTTCCAAAACGGTCTGTTTGTCTATTGCATCTTCCTTCGAGCAAGATGTCACACAAACAAGGGCGATTAATAAAATAATAACGTGTTTCATATCTTTTGTCATTTAATATAATGATACTTTATTCTTACTCAGTTTTTTTATCTTCATCTTCATTTTCGAGCGGTTCCCGTTTGTTGCGCGGATTGTCGGGCATGGGCACCTTATCAAATTCTATCACTTTCCGTGGGAGGCTGAAGGTGTACGCCGGGTCTCCTGCCGGAAGCAGGTAGTATTCGGTTGTAGCGAAAGAGAAGTTATCGTTGTAAACTGCATACGCATGAATGATGTTGCGCGAATAAGGATACTGTTCGCATACGGCATACCTGCGCAGGTCGAACCAGCGTTTTCCTTCAAAGCAGAGCTCTTTCCGACGTTCATTGCGTATTTCCTGTACCAATTGTTCACCACTGTATGTCTGGGGTGCATACGATGTGATACGCTGAGAACGTAATGTGTTCAGTGTTGAATTGGCTTTGTCTGCCTTGGTGGGTTGCATGGCACAGGCTTCCGCGTAATTCAGATACGCCTCGGCCATACGCAACATGAGGGCATCCGATATATGGCTGTACTCTATTCCCCTTTCATATTTCTTGTAGAGCCCGATACTGTCGTTTTGAGGCTCCACAGTATTTCGTCTTTTCGCAAAGAAGGTCGTTTTACGCACGTCGTTGTCGTCGAACATGGAATAGAGCTCGTTTGTCACGCAATAGTCACCGTATTGTCCTGTCACCGACCAATCGGAGCGGCAACAGATCGGATTGGAACCTTGCGAGAAGATGATCTCAGGATTAGTAGTGGTCAAAAAGGGAGTTTCATTACTGAAGTTGGAAGTCGGTGCTAAGGAGAAAAGTCGACTATTCATCACCTTTTCGGCTTCAATTTCTGCATTCGGCCAGTCTTGCATAAAAAGATAGACACGGCTCAGCAGTAGCGAAGCAGCCTCCCAACTGGCACGATGCAGTAGGTGATGGTTTTTCTGCGGACTTTCCGTCAACAGGCGGGTAGACTCTTTCAAGTCGGAAACGATTTGTTCATAAATGCGTTTCACGCTTTCGCGCTCAAATTGCCGATCGGCATCCTTGTCGTATTCCACGTGGGCACTGAGCTTCAAGGGCACGCACAACTTGGATGCGCAGGTTGACGGGCTGTATGCATCTCCATACAGATTGGCAAGGACAAAATAGAATTGTCCGCGAAGGAAGAAGGCCTCTCCTTTCACCCGTAGGTAGTCAGCATAGTCTTGATCCGTTTTGTGAGGCAACGACTCTATTTCATCCAAAATGATGTTGACGATGCTGATTCGGCGATACATGTCGTTCCATGTAGCATTGTCGTTGCTATAGTTTTTGGCCTGATAGTTGTATCGTACGTCTTGTTGCCACGCATAGTATCCATACATTGAGTTGACTGCATAGTTATAATAAGGGTGACCTATTCTGCCTGTAAGGCTCGTCCCTACGGTGTTGATATCGTCATCCAGCAGGTTGAAAAACTGGCATGACTGGTTGTTCATACCATATTCCATTTTGTTGCTCTGCATATAGACGTCTCCAATCAGGAGTTCGTCCAGTTGCTGCACGTTTTTAGGGATTACCATGTCTTGCGAATACTCGCTGAGAAAATCGCTGCATCCGCAGAAAGTAGCCGTCAATAGACAGGCCTTTATGATATTTGCTGCTTTTTGTTTCAGTTTCATGATTGTTCTTCTTTTTTAATGATTAGAATGATACCTGTACTCCCATGGTGTATGACGGACGTATGGAAAGAGCGGTTGTGGCAGAGAATCCACTCTGGCTCGGGTCTTGTCCGTCCAGCTCTTTCGAACAGATGGTAAATACGTTGTTGGTAGAGAAATTGATGCTGGCCGTCTTGAACGGAGTCTTCTGTAACATCTTCGGTGTAAAGCGGTAGCGTAATGTCAGTGACGAAAGTCTGAAATAGCTGCCTGATACCACCCGGATGTTCGAGTAGTCGTACATACTCCAAAGGTTATTGGCATACTTGGGGATGTTCGAGAGACTTCCTCCTTGCGCACTGTAATGGTTGATATAATTGGAATATTGGGGATCGGACGGACTAATCAGTGACGGATAGACTGTTTTGTACTCGTCGCCCGGGACGCGCCATCTGTTGATAAACTCTTTGCGTACGTTGTTTTCAGAAGAGACTCCCTTCATGATGTCCGAATAAAGGGCGAACTTGCGAATCTTGTTTCCCAAGTTGTAGGTAAAGTTGGTACTGAGCGAAAGTTGCTTCCACGTCAGCGTGCTATATAGTGAACCGTTGAATTTCGGTTCACGTGTTCCACTCTTTACAAGTACTGTTTTTACGATGTCTTCCAAGCTCTTGTTTTCCAACAGGTGGCGGCGGTCACTATAATCGTCGAACACCGGCACACCATTAATAGGGTTCAATCCGAGGAACTCGTAAGAATAAAATGTGCCAATGGATTCACCGCCCACAATGGCCGTTCCGTTCAGATAGTCGTCTATTTTATAATTGTTGATAACGTCGTTGTTTACTGTGTTCTTACGCAGAGAATAGTTTGTCGACAGGTACCACTGCCAATCCTCATTGCGGATGGGATAACCGGAGAGGTAAATACTGAATCCCTTGTTAGTGATGTTTCCACCGTTCATGACATATGCGGACAGACCGTTGACGGTAGACACCGGCACAGTAGTAAATGCGTCCTTAGTCTTCTTGTAATAGATGTCAGAGCCTATTGTCAAGCGGTTTTGGAAGAATGACAGGTCGAATCCCAAGTTGTACTCGTCGGTTTGTTCCCAGCGTAGGTTGGGATTTGGATATGCGTAAACCTTTGCATAGTTCTCACCGAAATAGTAGTTCGTACTTCCTTGTCGGAGAAGCAAGTTCGGTGTTTGTCCGTCTACCATATTACCTGTTTTACCATATGAGAAGCGGAGACGCATTTCATCGGCTGCTTCAAACTCCTTGCACAAAGTCTCTTTAATATTGAACATCCCTGAAACAGACCAAATCGGAAGGAACTTTTCGTTGCTGCGACTTCCGAATTTGTTGGAGGCGTCGAAACGTCCGTTCATGTTGACGGTGAAATAGTTGTCGTAGCTATATGTCATTGTAAGGTATCCGCTTATCTTGTTTGTCTTCGTTGATTGTACGGTGCGATGGGGTTGTATAGTCCATTGAGCATAATCGGGGTATTGAAGTATTTCTTCCAACGTCATTTCTTCAAGATATTTCATACCTCTGTCTTTAAAGTATCCGCGTGTCTGATCGGTGAAGCCTTTGTTTTTGTATGTACTGACTTCGTATCCCAAGCTGGCACTCAACAGATGTTTTTGGTTGGCTCCCACTCCTTGGTGATAATTAGCTTGTGCGCGGAATGTGATGTTATCGGTGATGTTGTTACTTGTATTCAAGACTCCTCCGTATGGCAAGGCACACTTACCGTCGTCACCTTTCAGCGGAGTGTCTTCCAATTCCCCGTTCTTCAGATGTGCCACGTAGTTTGTCTTTTCGCCATACCATGTCTCCGTGGTACTTGCGCTGCGTTGATAGGACATGGTCATGGTTGCGTCCAAAATCTGTTCGTAACGGTATTGCAAGTCCAGTGCTGTAATGAGCTGGTTGGAATCGTACGTCTGCGACATATTGTTCATCTCGTTGATGATGTTGTAATTGTATTTATAGGAGGAGTCTTCCTTACGATCCATGTTGTAGGCATGACGCTTGTAATAGTAGAGTGAACCGTCGGGGTTGTAGCAAGGTAGTGCACGAGTGGTGTTGTAGGCATATCCCAAGGCATCGATTTCGCTGGGCAGATAGTTCTTCTTCGCGATGTTTCCGTTCATGCGGAAGTTGACTTGGAATGACTTGTTGATGGTGCTTTGCAGATTCAACGTTCCTGTGTAGCGGTCGTTATATTGGGTGCGTACCACGGCATCTTCGCTAGTGTATCCCAAAGAGGCGTAGTATCGTGTACTTTTGTTACCGCCTGATACGCTTAAAGTGTGATTGTGGGTCAATGCATCATGTGCCAGAATTTTGAACCAGTCGGTATTGACATTCTCAAACCAGCGCACCTGGTTTTGAAATTCGTCGAAGGTGGTATTTCCTTTGATGTAGTCATAGTAGGCACCTTCATAACCCACCATGCTCATGTTGGAAGGGAATGCATAGTGAAGGTCGCACAAATCCTTGCCGAACTGTATGCGTTCTTGCGAGTTCATCAGGTTGATGTTGTGGTCGGTGTAGCGGGGGCGTGCAATGATCTTCAATTCTGCCGAATAATTGATGCTGGGTGCTCCGATATGTCCTTTTTTAGTGGTGATGACAATGACTCCATTGGCAGCTCTTGTACCATACAGGGCGGTGGCAGCGGCATCTTTCAGAACATCAATACGTTCAATGTCCTGCGGGTTGATTCCCGAAATGGCATTACCGATATAGTTAATGTAGTCGGGATCGTTGAGTTGTTCTGTAGTCACGTCTACCGGATCCGTAAGAGGAATTCCATCTAATACCCACAGCGGTTCGCGGTTACCCACCAAAGTTGATGTCCCGCGGATACGCATACGGGCTGTAGCACCTACTTCACCCGAGTTTGCCATGAATATCATGTCAGGTACTCGTCCTTCAAGTGCTTGTTCGATCGAAGTCATACCAGGCATCAGGATATCATCCATCTTCAATGATGTAATGGCACTCGTATTTTTGCGTGCATCGATGTTACCGTATCCGGTGATTACCACTTCATTGATTTCGTTGGATGAGGCTTGCAGCACTAACTTGATGTTCAGTTTCTGGGGATTTATCGCCAAACGTTCTTTCTTGAATCCGATAAAACTTGCCTGGATGAAGCATTTCTCCTTTTCAATAATGGGACGGGGAACGTAAACAGTGAAGTTTCCATCTATATCAGTCGAACTTCCCCATTGCTGTGACTCGTGAGTGACGGTCACCGTTGCACCGGGCAAAGGGTCATCCAGTTCATCGTGTACACTTCCGGTGATGGCACAGAGGTTTTTCCTCTTACGGGCTTCGGTTGACGTAGGGTCTAAAAATATGGTTATGAATTCACCTCTTTCTTTGAAAAGCAGAGGAGTGCCTTCGAGAGTCTGCCGCAAGGCATCTTGTACATCCTTTGCACGCACGGAAGCGTTCGCTTTGTAAGGCGATATGTCTTCGTGGCTAAAACTGATCTTCTGATTGTAGGTCTGCGCTATCTTTTTTAGAGCAGAAGGCATGGGTTCATTCTGAAAATCAAAGGAGATTTTCTTGTCCTGTGCCCATATCTGCTGTAGCGTACATAATAGCAGCATGAACATCAAAGCGAACTTCATCTTTTTCATAACTTTTATTGATTTAACGTATTATAGAAAATCTTTAATATTCTATATGTATATCGTAAAATCAACACCGATGGGTGACAACTAGAAAAAGAAAAGTTACTTTTTAGGTGCTTTTTGTTTTAAAATCGCATTTTTACCTTCATTCCGCAACTTTATATATTTCTTGTAAGATGTAAACTGTTAATGCAAAATAGGAAGACGAAAGAGGAGCCTACATTCCGATGCGGATGTTGGCATTTTTAACTAATTCCAGGCAATCTCATTTGGAAAGAATATAATAAGGAGCCATTTCAGACAACGTGAAACAACCATGTAAGAACCTGTTTTATTTTCTTCAAGAAGGTTCTATTTTATCGTTTACTCACCAAGACAGTGTTTTCCTGTGAGTTTATACGGATCTGCACAGTCCCCATTTGGTTGAGCATCGATAAGGTTGTTTTCAAGTTGTCCGAACGTTTGGCCCAGAAAGTGAATCGATATTGTTTGATGTCTTCGTCTTTGAAAACGATTGTAGTGTTGTACCATCTTCCTAAAACTTTCATGAGACTTAGCAAGTCGGTCTGTTCGAAATAAAACAAATCTTCTTTCCAGGCTGTAAATTCATAAGGGTTCACTTTTTTAATAGTCATTTTGGAGTCAGAGTCATATTCGGCGTCCTGACCGGGCAGAAGAATCTCTTTTTGAAGAGACAGCGTATCTGTCAGAAGTACTTTCCCTTCGATTAAAGTAACATGTTTTTTTTCGTCGGTGTAAGAACGGATGTTAAACTCGGTTCCCAGTGCGCGCGTAGTGTTGGCATGATGTTTTACGATGAAGGGACATTTGGCGTTGGCAGCTACTTTGAAATAAGCTTCACCTTCCAAATGTACAGTACGCGTAGAATCGGTAAATTGTGAGGGATAGCTTAAACGGCTCTCGGCGTTCAACCATACTTTTGTGCTATCGTCGAGTATTACTTGGATGCTTTTACCGCGTGGGGTAGTGAGAGTGAGTAATTCTGTAGCCTGTGTGTGTGAAGTCTGTGTATAGTCAAGAACATGAGTATGGATAGCTGTCGTTTTCCCTTTTTGGGTAGACAGGATAATAGGACGTGACTTGTTTTCCGAGTAGGTGATTATGGTTGTTTTCGGTTGGTCGATGACATCGGCCAAAGATATTTGGGTTTCAATGTCTTGCGATTCTAGTTTAGATTTTTTTTTCATCTGATATAGGCCGACGGACAGAACAAGCAGTAAAGATGCTGCGACTCCCACGAACGTCCAATAGTATCTGATTCGTTTTTGCCTATTTTTCCGTTTTACCCGTTCCCATTGAAGATCTATGTCCGGAATGTTTGCCGGAAGAAGAAGACGGCGTTCCGCTTCGCGATATGCGAGCAGTTCATCAAACAAGTCTCTATTGGCCTGGCTTTGAGCCAGCCATTGCTTTAACTCTTCCGATGGCTGAACTTCGGGGGTTGATAATGCGTAGACTACAAAGTCCGGTATGTTCTCTATTGGATTCATATGCTGGCTGTCTTTTTTTATTATAAATCGTTTTTTTAGTACTCAAAGGGTGATATAGTTAGTTCTTTTTTGAATATTATTAATACTTATTCGTTGTTTTTTTTACGTAACAACGCCAAGGCTCTTTTAATATGCGTTTTTACAGTGTTGATACTTATTTGGTTTTCATCAGCTACTTCTTTGTAAGTCCTTCCTTTTATAAAGCACTCGTTGAAAATATGATGCGTTTGCGGAGGAAGATGCTGTATGTTTTCCATAATCTGTTCGATTTTCTGTTCTTGCCTGATTGTCTCCACTATCGAATCAGTATATATGTCGGATGGTAGGAGAAGATTGAACTTTTTTTGCTCAGCTTCTTTTTTGCGTAGATAGTTTACACAAAAGTTCCGTGTTAGAGTATACAAAAAGGGAAGGGGAGAATCGTCCCAGGTCAATTGGTCGTATTTCTCCCAAAGGTAGCAAAACACATCATTAGTAATGTCGGCGGCACATTCTGTATCATTTATGTACCGAAGCGCGTAGTAGAAGAGTTGCTTATAATACGTTTTGAATAAAGTTTCGTAGTCTTTTTCCATTTGTTTTCTCATCTTATTCTTCTACCCGGCTTACCTGCTTGATATTCTGTTTTTTCAGATTGTTACAAATTGTCTTTACGTTACCCACATCATATACCCACAATTGCATCATTCCTTCAAAACTGCCGTCACCGATTTCATTAATCAGCTTACGGATATTAACATTGAGTTGTCTCGAAATAACTTGAGTTACTTCATTCTTGGCGTTGTGTAGCTTGCGAAGCTTTTCGATAACGATTTCTTCCAAGCGGATTTCCTTTTTCTTCAAGAATTCGCCGAGAAGTTCTTCAGCATTTTTTTGGGGTGCCTTTGATTCTTTGCGCAGAATGGTGGCCATTTTGGCACGGTCGGTCGTTGCATCTTTGGGGATCAGATTATCCATAATTGTTATCCTTTCACTTGCTTACTTTTGCAAAAATAAGCAAAATTCCGAATGGAACAAACGGGATACCGTTTATTTGTATATTTTCAGAAAAGAGTTATAACAAGGTGAAAGCCTTGCAATATCTTTTGGTCATCTCCTTTGAAGCCAAAGCATTCTTTGAAAAGACACGGATATCATCGCTGTCCGCCGAAAAGATTGTCTATAGCCAAGAGCAACGGAAAGAAACAAAGGAAAAGATATCTAGAACAATTATGTGCTGATAACAATCCATTAATCGGGGAATACACCATTCAAAGAATAGATGGAACCAACTTCACCTATCAATTCCATAATAATGAAGGAAAAGAAACGTTTAGCGTGAAAGTTGCATTCTTTGTCAATGAGAAAAAAATGTTTTATATACAATTTCTTCACTTCAAAAAAATAAGATACTATGAAAAAAGACCCTTATTGCGGAGAAGATGTTCGGAATTGTCAGACCACCGATAAAGCAATCATACGTATATTCCCTTCAAAAATAACATATTCAAGATTTACACTATAGAATTTCTATTTCCTCTTTAGATAAGCCGGTTGCTCCGATAATTAACTCTATTGAAGTTCCTGATGACTTTAAGTAACGGGCTACTTCTATGGCTTTCTTTTTCTCTCCTTCTTCTCTTCCTTTCTCCCGCCCTTTCTCCATTCCTTCTTCCCTACCTTTCTTTTCCGCCGTAGATATGACACTATACCAGTCACGGAAATTTTTCAAACTGTCCCAGTACTCACTCAGTTCAGTCTTGGTAAACTTTGCAATTTCTGCAGTTTCAAAAAGGCGGTCAAAAACTCTGTTCTGCAATGCTCTCGGACGTTCAAGCAAAGAGGCAAGATTACGCAGAACAAACAACCACTTGTCAAACATGCTCTCCAACTCATCCTCGGTCTTATTGAATTTGGGCATCTCAAGATAAACAAAGGTAAGTTTGTCATAGAAAACCTTGTGTGTATAAAGGTCTACAAGCTTCACCTCATGATGGAAATACTCCTCATCAGAATTGTCAAAGGAGAAATTCAGGATACCTACCACATAGACAGCTTTCAACTCATAATCCCATTCCCCACGTTTAGCCTGTTCACGAATAGGGAAAGTGGAATAAAAGACACTGCGGTCCTTAAAGAACTGCTGCTCGCCACGCTGCATCTCAACCAAGAACTTCTCACCCTTCTCATTTTCACAATATACATCAAATACGGCCCGACGGTCATATTCCTGCGTTCCAAGATGTTCCGCATTAAGATAAGTGACATCCTTGATTACCTCCTCTTTGAATAAGAGTGCATTTAAAAAACTAATCAACAATTCCTTATTCATTACTGTACCAAAAAGCAACTTGAATCCGAAATCGGTATATGGATTCACATATTTATCCTGTATTCCTTCCGTTCCCATGTTTTTTCCTTTTTTATAGTTTGAAATGCCAATCCAGCCCTTCGTATAACCAATATATGTACCTCTCTTTGAAATGCCTTAATAGCCTTTCAAAGCGTTATGTACAAAAGTAGCAATAATCAGATAAAATCAAGCGGAAAAAGATGATTTTAACGCAAGTTCTAGATAAGAATTCATTTTGCCCCATGTTATCAGGGCATTTCCCTTCATTGTGAAATTATTTTTAATTATAAAATTTCAGATAGGAGATTAAGACAATCGCATCAAAACTCCAAGTTCCAAACTGCATTCCAAAGCAAACAATTCAAAACTTAACGAACTACTATATATATAAACGATACTGCGAATATACCCCTTGCAGAATCTTACGTAATCCATTGTTTGCAGCGAATAAAGCAGTAGACAAAATTTCTCCAATTGCTCCATTATCTGTCACTACAGCTACCTGTCCAACACCTTCCACCAATTTTCCATCCTGAGGAGAAACTATATGCCGACGACAGGGAGAGTCATTACCGGAAGTAGTAAGGCATTCATTATAAAGCAGTATATCATTAATTTTCCATCCCAACCCTGCCGGATGGTTTCCTAAAGCAAGAACAGAACTGTTACCCATATTTATCAATGCATTTTTTATCATAGCTTCATTCAATATGCCTCTAATGATATCTAAAGCATATCCTTTGAGGAAACCGGACAAATTAATGACAACTCCTTGTTGTGAGAAATAGACACTACGATCTTTGGCTGACAAATGAACGCAATGAATGGTAGTTTGATTATAATTCTCCGAATGAGTTGTGACATCGAAACACCCCAAAGTTTTACGGTTGTACTCCAAACATACAGCAATCATCGAATAAAGTTCTTCACTAAGAACAACCGGAGCAACGGAAGCTCTCTGATTGAGCAAAGACAGTTCACTATCTGATGCATAAAAGTTTGCCGTTTTTTCCAGTCGGCACAATGCATCATAAATACAATTAATCACAGACAGTAATTCTCTTTCGGTTTTCCGACTATACAAGACAATGTCCACCCGTGTATGCATGGAAACAAACCAAGCATAGAGCAATACATCACCATCATGTGACGATCTGTACAAATATTGAATAGCAGTCTGCATCATAGAATAAGGTAATACTTATTTATAAATAATTAATAGAGGGTGGAGTTCGTCCACCCTCACAATAATAGCATTCTCTTATTTCAGCTCTTTAATCTTCACATTCTTGAACCATACCTCGTCTCCATGGTCTTGCAGAAGGATATTTCCTTCCTCTGCATTGCCGAAGTCAGACCAGTCCTTATACTTACTGTATGCCACCAATGCATTCCACATATCGTTGTTGCGGTCGTATTCAATCAGCTTCACGCCGTTCAGCCAGTGTTCCACGTGATTGCCTTTTACGATGATGGTAGCCGTATTGAACTCTTTCATCTTGAAAGGTTTGTCTTTCGGAGCCGGGATGAGATCGTACAACGAACCCAGTTTTCTGTTGCCTTTCACACCTAATTTGGCATCAGGATGCTTTTGGTCATCAAGTATTTGAAACTCACATCCGACGGCAGAACCTTCACCTTTATTCAGATCCGGATTTACGAAATATTTGATTCCGCTATTGGCACCTTCAGTAATCTTAAAGTCTACTTTCAGGATGAAGTTCTTGTATTTGCGGGTCGTCACAATGTCGCCGCCGTTGGCAGATTCTGCACCGTCACTCTTTACTACCTTTAATAGTCCGTTCTCTATCTTCCATCCGTTGGCAGGGAATGAAGAAATCTTGGCGCCGCGCCAGCCTTCGGTCGTCTTACCGTCCCACAGGAGCGCCCAACCCTCTTTTGCTTCGCGCGGAGAGAGGGTGTTGGCAATCAGATTCACCTCCGGTACCTCCGGCGTTTCCGGTGTCTGATAACGTTCTACGTCCTTTGTGCAGATACGGATGTTTTTCCAACCGATTGTTTTTCCTTCCTTCTTCTTATCATTGCCGATAGAATGCACTTGCAGCGCAATGAAACCTTCCGGAGTCAAGTCGTCCCAGATATTGGCACAAGGAATTCCGTTTATCCAAGTGCGGATAGAGTTACCGATTGCTTCGATACGAGCTTTATTCCATGCGTTGTTCTTAAAAGCGGTCTGTGCCGACGGGTTCAGCGTCAGGGGATAGAGCCAGCCCCGGCGTGCTTCGTCATAGATACCGCCCGACCAAGCACGCTTGGAAGGATCGATTTCAAACTGATACCCGTGTACGCGTCCTTTGCGATACTCTTTCTTGCTTTCGCTGCGGAACTGTACGCCGGAATTCAGGTTGTCGTCTACCTTGAATTCAAATTCGAGGATAAAGTCGCCGTAGTTCCTGGTGGTTGCCAGGAAAGTATTGGGAGTGTTAGTCCTGGAAATGCCTATAATGGCACCATTTTCAATCTTATACTCAGCTTTGCCGTTCAGTTTCTTCCATCCTTTCAGGTTCTTGCCATTGAAAAGAGGTTCCCAGTTCTGTGCGCCTAATGAGGCTGCACAACATAAAAGTAAAGTCAATACTATATTTTTCTTCATAATCATTTTATTTTTAATGTGAATTCGATATAACTTCGCCTGCATAGTTTCCTCTCCTCCTTCCTGAAGGAGGAGAATGAAAAGACTGTTTTCTATTTATAATTTATAGAATTCATCCCAGCCTTTGCGCGGCGGAACTCCCGTCAGCATGGCATTGGCGAAACTGTTGTTCGTGATCTGCTTCGTGCGGGGATCGAAGAACAACTGTGTGTTCAGTCGTTGAGCCATCACACCCAGTGAGAAGACTTGGCTCAGCACACCGTTAATCTCAAACGGCGAGCGCGTCTTTTCAATGCCTTGACATGCCAGCAGGAAGTTCTTGAAGTGGTTGGACGGGCTTTTCGGCACTTCGGGCAACTTGCCTGCCATCTCTGTGGCTTTCTCTTCGGGGATGATGGACAGCGTGCTGCCGTGGCTGCCACCTTTGAATATCAAATCTTTCGTATAGATAATCTTTCCCGGATTTAATTTGGCTTTCGGAGTATTGCCCTGATTGGTGGCCGGAATATTCGGATCCAGTCCTGAGACTCCATAACCGGCAGGAATCGGAGGAAGATTGTCCAGACCGTCATACCAGGTGACATCTACCGGTGGCATCCCCTTGCGCTGCGGGAAGCGGAAAAGAATCGTGGAAGAATACGGGAAGAAATAGTCGTTATGCCCTTTGGCATATTGCATGGTGATTTCGTAGGGCAATCCCAGTTCCAGGAATTCGTGGGCGGTATCAAGGATGTGCGCTCCCCAATCGCCCAATGCACCCATACCAAAATCGTACCAGCAACGCCATTGCCCCAAGTGATAGTCTTTGTTGTACTCGTGGTAGGGGACGGCTCCGAGCCAGGTGTCCCAGTCCAGGTCTTTCGGAAGTTGTTGTCCCGAAGGAAGCTTATAGATATTCGTATCCCACTTATGCCAACGGCGCGGGTTGTTCATGTGGGCGGTGATGGCAGTAACGTCCTTGATGATACCTGCATCCATCCAAGCCTTGAACTGGAAATAGTTGGCTTCGGAGTGACCTTGGTTTCCTACTTGCGTCACCAGGTTCGGACGTTTACGCGCGGCTTGCATCAACAGTTCCGCCTCGTAGAAGGTGCGTGCCAGCGGTTTCTCCACATATACGTGCTTTCCGGAGGCCAAAGCCAGCATGCTGATCGGGAAGTGGGAGTGGTCGGGGGTAGCAATCGCTACAGCGTCAAAGTCGTTGCCCGCCTTATCAAACATCTGGCGGAAATCCCTGAACTGCTTTGCTTTCGGATACTTGGCCATGACCTTTTGTGTATGCTTGGCACCCATGTCCACGTCACATAAAGCTGTTACTTCCACCATGCCTGTCCGTTCAAAATCTCCAATGATCTGCTCTCCACGGTTACCGATGCCGATATAGGCAATCTTCACTTTGTCACCGGTTCCTTTTTTAGGTGCAGCGTTCTGTGCATGCAGCAAGTCACCGGTTCCCAATGCCAACCCGGCCGAGGCCATCGACATTGTTTTCAAAAAATCTCTTCGTGTTACCATAAATTATTTATTTTCATTGATATTGATTAAGTTCGTGAACGAGTAAACAGTGCCCGTAGCCCGTAAAACAAGAGACGCAGAATCCCCCAGCAGGCATAAAGCACAAAAGTAAATATTATTATATAAAATATAGACGTTATCATCTCCGTAAACGGTGCATGATAAGCAATAATTGCATAAAGATGCAGCAAATTGGATACTACGAAACAAACGAGTAAAGTTATTAACTCTATTTTCTTACGTCGTACGGTTACAATCGTGTCTTTCATATCGTTTCGGATGTTTTTACAGATTGATGATTCAGATAGTCTATTTTATACTCATCAGGGAAATAAAGCGTCCGCTCTTCTTCCAATGCCTGATGCCCCAACAAGCAGAGCATACTTGCATAATATCCTTCTTCCGCTATGTTTTCAGGTTGTCTCTGTGTGATGACGGCTTCAACGAAAGCCTCGAGCAACAAGGAAGTACCGTCGCTCCTGGGACGTTCTCCGATGATGAATTCTCCTTTGTTTCCGTTAGCGGTTTCCGGTGCCCAGCTTGTTCCGGCAAAAGGCAGGGAATCGAACACCTTGTTTTCCCAATCATTCACCATTTGCAGGAAGGCTGGTGCGGGGGCCACATTCTCAAAGTAATATTTTCCCTTTTCTGGTTCTACCGTGCCGAGATTGCCCATGATCTGTTCTTCCAGTCCATAGAATTTATTGGAAATAACGGAATCAAATGTCATTTTCACCCCGTTATCAAACACATATACACAACTCACATTGTCGTAAACCTCCCTGCCGTCTTTCCAATAAGTGATAGCTCCGTGTCCCATTACCTTTTCGGGTATCTTACGCAAAGCCCAGCTTCCGATCTGAAGCTGGTGGCAAGCGAGTTCCGTCATCAGTCCCTTCGAGAACTCCTTGTAAAGGCGCCAGTTGATGAGGCGTTCCAGATTGGGTGAAGGCACGGGACGTCTCCAGTCCCCGTTCCGGTTCCAGAAAGTACGAATGGCATTTATTTCGCCAAAGGTACCTGCATGGATCATCTCCATTGCTCTGATATAACGGGGATCGAACAGGCGCTGTTGCCCTGTAAAGAAAATCTTTCCCGTACTGCGATGCTTCTGATACATACGGTAACACTCTTCCATCGTGAAACCTATAGTCTTTTCACAGAACACATGCTTGCCTGCATCCAAGGAGTCCATTACGATTTTACAGTGTGTGTTAAGAGGAGTAGCAACAAGCACAGCATCTATCGACTCGTTTTCCAACATTTCCCGATAGTCACCATACACTTTGGCATTGCGAGCAAGTTTCAGTGCTTCTTCAATAGACGGTTTATAAATGTCACATAATGCAACAATATCGACTTTGGGATTTTTCGTCAGAAACCCCATTAAAAACCGTCCTCGGGAACCGGATCCTATAATTGCCAGACGACACTTCTCGTTTGAGGTGTTCACCACCTCCGAAAAAGCAGATAGCCAAGGACTCGCTGCAAGAAGAGTACCAACACTTGTGATACCCAGACTTTTCAAGAATTCCCGCCTGCTAATAGAAACAAAATCTTTCATTTATTACCTTTATATTTATAAAAACAACATTATATCCTCATCATATCCCCACAATTTATTGGGAGTTCCAACTTCCTTTCGTTTGTGTATCCGGACTAAGACTCACCATACCAAACGGACGAGATGCTGAAGCAAAATAAAACCAGCGTGATTTATGCGTATCTACTTGCGGACGTACATATTCTACAGGAGTATGACTACATTGACCAGCAAGCAAAGTTGACACAACAAATTGTGTATAAAGAAATATTATAATACATCTATTTGACATTTTTCACAATATAGGAAAATATTAAAAAAAACGATTCAATGTAACCTATTTTGAAATACAGGAGAAGAAGGTGGTATTCTTCACGACAGAACCGCCTGCCATCTCACCTTGCGGCAAGGCAAAGCTTGCCACAGTCCTGCCACCCTTGTGTGTCAGCGTGACGTTAATCTCTTTCAGATCCACCGACTCACATTGAGGATTGGCAACAGCTACCGTACCTTCCTCCTCGTTCCATACCACCACACTGGGCGCATCGACAGCTATCGAACGGCCGGTGTCTATCACCAACACTCCCGGCTGATAGAACACGGCTTCCGTGATACCCGAATTGCAGTTGCGCACAGCCTGTAGCTTCTCCGTGTTCGAAAGAATCGCGACGGGACACCGACCAGCATAGCTGTCCGCCTCTTTTGAGGAGGTGAGTCCCGGTCTTACAATGTAGGCATACTGTTCACTGACGGGTCTTGCTCCGTGGTCGATGTTGAGGCTGAACAGCCCGTCCCTGCATCCTATCCGGAACTTCGCTTGCGGCTTCAGGTTGAAATAGGCCACCCCTCCGTGCATAACCCAGTCCACGTTGGCGGGCTGAACCTCTTTTTCCACAGCATGGCTTTTGCCTTCCGCTCCATACATCACCTTGCCGTCCATGTTGGTCTGACTTAGCGTGGTGTAAATCGGAGCCTCCCTTTCTTCTGCGTTGATGCCGCTTCCGAGGCACACGTATTCGTCATCAAAGTAGAACCATGCTTTGTGTGCCTTCACTCCGCGACGTTCCAATATCATTCCGCTTGCGCCATACGTCCCGTTGCTGGCACCACCGGCATAGGCGTGCGTGTTTCCCCCATTCTCGCCCCAAAGAGGGACGGGCAGGGGCTTGTCGTCCTGCTCAGCGGTAATGCCCGGAAATTGGCGGACGTTCATCTTCTTGAAGAAGTCTCCGTCATACTCCTTACCTGTGACAAAGAGATAGTTCACTCCATTACTACTGCAATAGTTCAACTCACCGTCTCCGTTTCCCGCCTCATTACCTACAGTGCGGGTGGAAGTCATTCGCGAAGAGGTCATATATCCCGTTCTGCGATGTACCATATAGTCAAACCGCCAAAACATCCGGTTGCCTTCCAGGCTGTTCTCGCCATGAATGCGTTTGGCTACAAGGCGTGTTTCGGGAGAGGCGTTGCTCAATCGGGTTAGCCGTTCCGCCTGGTTCTCCACGTCCTTTACCCCTCTTGTCGAAGAGACGAAACGACCGGTATGGT
This sequence comes from Bacteroides congonensis, assembly GCF_900130125.1. Classification (GTDB taxonomy): domain Bacteria; phylum Bacteroidota; class Bacteroidia; order Bacteroidales; family Bacteroidaceae; genus Bacteroides; species Bacteroides congonensis. Next base: position 771,298 of record NZ_FQXY01000011.1, on the reverse strand, counting down.
TGGGGTCGTGATGCTGACTGAAGAATATCCATTGTACCCCGTTTATAAACAACTCTTCTATCAGTTTGGCGCCGGAAGCCTGATATTTCGTGCCATTGCAAAACTCCAGATAATACATCACGGAGTTGACGAACTCTTTCCCGTAATTGGCAAAATAGAGTTGTCTTCCCGAGCCGCTATGCTGGTCGAACAGATAGTCGGCCAAGATGCCGTTTCGCGACTGGATGGTCAGCAGTTCGGACATGATGTCCTTAAATTCAAGCATCTCCTTCTCGTCTCCATTCAAGACAGCAGCGGTAAACGCTCCCATCACAATGTCGGCTCCGTTGGCTCCCTCTTTGCCCAAATGCTTTCTTTCTCCGAACTTGTAGTCATCGTAGAGGTAATCCGTCACCTTCTTTTGTATGGACGAATCTTTCTTGATCTCGTCCGCCATCAGCACCACGCTGGCCGACAGCTCCTTGGGATAGGCAATGGAACGGAACCACCAGTTTTTAGCCCGATGATTTTTCTCTATCCAGAACGAGAGGGCTTTCCAATACTTCGACTTCAGAACTGCGCTATGATAGTATTCATTCTCCGGATGCGTATATGCGGCTGCCAGGCAAGTCATGTTTTTGAGGTGCTGTCTGGGAGCGCCTTCCGTCGAATAGTAATCAATGTCGTTAAAGCTCCCGTCGTCCGAGAGCTTCTTCAATACATTTTCCACACTTTTCGCTGTCGGATTGTGCGAATAGGCGGCAAACATCCTCTTGTGAATGGATTCAAAGTCGGATGGGATATGGGCCTGCGTGGAGCATCCCAAACTTATCACCGCAATAAATAATATATTGAATATTGTTTTCATGCTTTTCCTTCTCTTTATTTTTTCCATTTCTTCCGTTTGTCGGGGTCGTGCATCATCAGCTTATACGTGTCTTGGGGCACTGTTTTCTCCTTTTTGACGTATGTCTTGTTCCCCGAACCGGTGACAAAGAAGCTATCCACCAGCTTGATATCCTCGATAGACGCACCTATCATCACGCTGAACTCCCCAGGTTCCACCACTTTCTCGTTCTTTTGGTTGACAAGTATCAAGTCGTCCGGCACAATACTGAAATTGACGATTTTAGATTCGCCCGGCTGCAGGTGCACACGCTCGAAGCCACGGAGCACCTTCTCATACGCTGTGGTGGAGCTGATGACATCATTGATGTAGAGTTGCACCACCTCGTCGCCTGCCACGTTTCCAGTATTTGTCACACGGCAAGAAACATGCACATTTCCGGTCTTTGTATACACACTGTCCATCTTCATGTCACTGTATGCAAATGTGGTGTACGAGAGACCGTGACCGAAGCAATAGAGCAATCCCGCGACTCCCGCACCGTTGGCTGGCTCGTCGTTGGCTCCCGGCTTACAGGGGATATTTATGGGCAATTGTCCTACGGAGCGCGGCCAAGTGCTGTTAAGCTTGCCGCCCGGATTGTATTCACCCAGCAAGGCTTCGGCAATCGCCATACCGCCTTGTGCTCCGGGATAGGGGGCTGCAAGGATGGCGGAAGCATACCGGTCGGCATAGTTGATGGTGGCGGGGCGTCCCCAAATCAAGACCACAACCACCGGTTTGCCGGTGGCTATCACTGCTTTCAGCAACTCCTCCTGGCGTCCCGGCAAATCCAAGCTGCTACGTGTACGGCTCTCCCCCGATGTGGAGATTCCATCTCCCAACACCAGCACCGCCACATCGTTCCGGTTGACCAAGGCCACCGCCTCGTCGATGCCTTTCTGTTCAGATACCGAAATGGGTTCGGGAAAAATTTCCGTCTTGGGCCATCCCTCATTGACCAAATCCACGCCTAAGGCGTAGTTCACCTCGATGCCCTTGCGCGCTCCCAACTCTTTCAATCCGTCATATACGCTGACAAACTTGTAATCTGCAGGACCATAGTGGGTGGGCACATAATTGCAGGTATTGGCGTTCGGACCAATCAGTGCGATTTTCCGTACATTGTCGGTAAGCGGCAGAGTTTTGTCGTTGTTCTTCAGCAACACCAGGCACTCTCTTGAAGCACGCAATGCGGTCTGGAGATGTTCGTCGCATTTCAACATCTGCTGAGCCTTCTCCGCATCTCCGGTATAGGGATTGTCGAAAAGCCCGATCCAAAACTTCACATACAGCACCTGAGATACCAACTCATCCAGTTTCTCCATCGGAAGACGCCCCTCTCTCACCAATGTGCGGATATGGTTGATGTATATGTCGGGAGCATCGAAGCGGGTACGCACGTTCAGTCCGGCTTCCAACGCCTTTAAGGTAGCCTCTTCGAGGTCTTCACTTACATAGTAGAAGTTGGACAGACGCTCGATGGCGTAGCTGTCGGACACCACATAGCCCTTGAAGCCCATCTCCTTGCGCAGCTTGTTGGTGAGGAACTCATAGCTTCCCGCCATGGGGTCGCCGTTGTAGTCGTTCAACGCACACATCACTCCTAACGCCCCGGCTTCCGCAAAGACTTTACGAAATGGATATTCATGGATGTAATACATCTCTGAGGGGGTGACGTGCGGGTCGGTGCGGGAGAAGTTCTGCCGTGCTCCCTTGCAGTCGCCATAGCCCACAAAGTGCTTGGGCGAGGAAACCACGCGCTGCTCTTGAATTCCCTTTGCCATACCCACGCCCAAACGTGCCACCAGATAGGGGTCTTCGCCGATGCTACCCTCAAAGCGTCCCCAGCGTTGGTCGCGCACCACGTCCAAGATGGGTGCATATACATTGGTATATCCCAACGCGCGCGCCTCTTTCCCCTGCACGGTACCTTGCTGATAAGCCAGCTCCTTGTCCCAGGTGCATCCCAAGGCGTTCATCGACGGGAAACTGGTGGCGTGACGGGCGGCCAGCCCTCTGATTCCTTCGTTGGTGAAATCGACAGGAATGCCCAGGCGGGTATATTCCACAAAGAAGCGTTGGGTTTCGCGGATGGTTTTAGCCATGTCGTATGGGGTCTTGTTCTCCTCAATCTTTTCGTGGGAGATAAACTCGTCGAGATTGCAGATGCCGTCTTTCAGCACCATGTTCATCCACTCGGCTGTGGGCAGGCTGTCTTTCAGGCACTTCTTGTAACCATAGTAAGTGGCCAGTTGGTTCGACTTCTCTTCCATGGTCATCTGTCCCAACAGGTCGGCGATGCGTTTCTCCACCGGCTGTGTCGGGTCTTCGTACACATCTTTCTTTCCGTTCTTATTGAAATCTATCCAACCTTTGTGGTAGATTTTATTCTTGGGAGGATAGATTTTAGTAGATTGTGCACCGACTATGTTGATATTCAATACTAATAGAAAGAAGAATATCAATTTTTTATTCATAGTGAAATTGTTTTTAATTATAAATTTCTATATTAGGAAATAAAGAAAGGGGGAGCTAAAACACTTTAGTCAAAAAAATCTTAACTCCCCTGAAATATTTAAATCATGCCCATCTTACTTTTTAAGCACCACGGGATAAAGTGTACTGCCTGTGGGGTTCGGATAGTCTTCCACGATTCTAAAATTATTGTATTTCTGCTCGTCATTGTAGCCGTTTTCCCACGGACCGATATAGAGTTCGTTGTCCGACCAAGGCGTGTTGTTACCTCTGTTTTCTTCCACGCAACGGTTGCGGTAGATGAAGTTCTTGCCGCCCACTTGGTGCTGGGAAGACCACGGACCCATGATAGCTGTATAAGAGGTACTCAACGTTGTCGGCACTGTGATGCGGTTGTGTTCTATCAGGTTGTCGCCACCGTCGTTGACGTGGAACGAAAACTCCTGACGGATGTCGTTCTTATAGAACACATTCTGCTTGGATGCCGGATTCTGCATCGTAACGTGGCGGAGATGGGTCACCTTGCAACCGGTGATTAGCTGATGGTCGCCATCGATGAAGAAGTAGCCCTGAGCACCTCCATCTTTATTGTAAGCACCGTCCATCTCGACATCGCGGACAGTGTTGTTGTATCCGCTCATCCAAATCGGATGGGAGGCACTGTTGATAATCTTCACATTGTCTACGTATGAGTTGCGTATATATCCTCCTTGAGCATTACCGGTCATATCAATCATCTTATGTCCGCCCTTGCCTGCCAAGGTCTCTTTCATCAAGGTGGGGTCGGGGTCTTCGGCCATCCAGTCTCCTCTCAGCGTCAGATTGCGGACACCGCCGGCATTTGCATTATATAGTGAAAGATTGCCGTTGTCCCTTATCTTGATAATCACTCCGTCGCGACTTTCACCCACTAAGGTGCAACCTGAATATATACGCACACTCTTGTTGAAGACATATTCTCCGTTTTTCAAGTAAATAACCCGTTTACGATACTTGTTGCCTTCGTTAGTGTATGCAATAATATCGTCCACGGAAGTACCACCTTCAAACTCTTTGATTTCGCGTCCGTCGTTCATGATGGTCTCCAACGCAGGAATACCACCGGTTACTCCCGCCTTCATCCATTCCGTTATCTTGTCTTGATAGACGGGATCCACGCGACTCATGTCGAACGTCACGCCCGGGTCGCCCACACGCACTTCCGTCTCCCACGGTTCGCACTGTGACACATGATAGGTCTTGACTTTTTCTTTTTCCGACGTGCTTTTCAGCGTGATGGTGCCCATCCGGACAATACCCGTTTCATTCGGCTGGATAGTGGCTTTCACCTCTATCTCTTCCTCGCTTGCGTTTCCGCTCTCCTCGTCGAACGTAATCCAATCCGCATCGGTGGTCAGCACCCATGGTTCGGTTGTTGCCACCCGGAGCGTATGTTCTCCACCTTCAGGCGCAAAGTCAGCGGTCAAGCCTTTCACGTTGAACGCATACGACTTTTGATGCACCTCGATGATGTGGTTGTTCAGAATAGAAGGAGAATGCACACCAATCTTCGCCATACGGTTTTCGCCCGTATGGTTATCGTCCACCGACACTTTCACACGGAGGACGCCTTCTTCTTTCTCCGTCTCCACTTTACACCAGTCGCGGTTGCTCTTCACGGAGCTGTTCATAGGACTCTTCACCGTGAAGGTGATGGGATACTGTTCGGTGAGCTCGGCAGCCACTTCGTACATACCTTCTGCCTCTATCTCAAACTTGATTGTCTCGCCCGACTTGTCATCGTCATCGCACGAGGCGAATGGCAGCAAGAAAGCTGCCATCGCTACATATTTGAATATAGTTTTCATTCTACGTTGTTTTTTAAGATTTAATTTGCTTTTTCCAATACAAATTCGTCAAACCAAAATTGAACCGGATCGGATGATACCAATTTGCAACTAGTTGATCCAAATTCGCCTATAGTGTGAGGTTTAATCACCAGTTTCACCAATCCGTCTTTTAAATCATTCTCAGGAATATCCAATGTGATGGAATACTTCTGCCATGTACCTCCCACATATTCCAACATGGTTGGATAGAGAGAATTTGAAGTGTTCTGTCTGATAACCGTTTTGCCATTCTCAATTGCCAAGGCCTTGTAACTTCTATAATCTTTAATCGAAGTATCAACCAAAGTGAAACTTAACACGAATGATGATGCCTTATCGCTCTTGCCATAGAAGCTCAATGTATGTTTGCCGGCTGCAACGCCTTCAAATGCCAATCCTAAATCTGTGCTCCACCAGTTAGGAATTTTCGGACTCTTAAAGCTCAACGAATGCTTAGTACCGTTGGCTCCGTTTGCGTCATCCACAAAAAACTCCGTTCCAACTGCTTTTCTGACTGTCCAATGGTTCAAATACTTCAGTATTCCATCGTTTGCTATCTGATAATCTTCCGCAATCATCGGTTTCTCATCATCTGTATAAACCGTCTCAAAATCACCGTTCTCTATCAGATTGACAGGCTCTTCTTCCTTATCCTCGTCCTTGTCTTCCTCGTCATCTCCATTGTTAACCTTCGCATAATAGCGCACGTATTCCACTTCCATACGGGTGGGAAAGATGGATTCGTCAATGCCCCATGTACCTCCCCATCCGCCACCTACAGCGATGTTCATAATCAGATAATACGGCTGGTCGAAAGGCCACTGCTTGTAGGAGTTCAAATCCTTATCTCGCTGATAAGTCAGGATGACTTTGTTGTCGAACAAAATTTCGATGTTATTCTTCTCCCACACCACAGAATAGAGGTGAAATTTGGAGTCCAGCGTATTGGAGCTGCACCAAGAAGCCGGACGTTCGTCCACTTTGTCTTGTGTATTTTGTGTATGGATGGTCTGATACACCGAGTTGTGTCCGTCTCCGTTTCCCCAGACATACTCCATAATGTCAATCTCGCCATATCCGTCTTCGTATATGTTCTCCGTAGGCATCAGCCACAAGGCAGGCCATACACCGCGTCCCGTGGGGATTTTGGCGGCAATGTCGATGCGTCCGTACATGAAGTCTTTTTTCTTCTGCGATTTCACCGAAGCCGAAGAGAATTCAAAATGATAGGGTTCGCCTGTCCAGTGGTTTGTACCCTCGTGCGGATCTTTGAACGCCTGTAGAATCAGCTTTCCATCTTCCACCCACGAGTGGTTCAGATCCGCCTTCTTGTAGTCCTGAAGTTCATTGTTACGCCGATAGCCCTCTTCGTAGCCCCACACCTTGTCGTCGGGCAGGCCGTCTTTTTCAAACTCTTCCGCCCATGCTAGTTCGTAACCGTCATACTGTACAGTGCGATCCAGCGTATGCGTAGGGCAGTTCACCGTGATTTCATCGGTGCATGCTCCCAATATCAGGGAGCATGCCATTATCATTGTATTTAGTTTCATAGTCTATAACTAATATAAATAACTCTATAAATTCTCTTACCAACCCGGATTCTGAGTCAAATTGTCATTGACAAAGTTCTCCTTTTGAGGAATGGGATAGAGATACATCTTGTCCTCCCATACGCGGTTCTGGATAAGCTCTTTCTGATAAGTGCCGTTCTGCTTTTTCACCCCATAGATCTTCTCCACAAGATTGCCTTCCTTCCAGCGGCGGATGTCCCAGAAACGATGATCTTCAAACGCTAACTCGATACGGCGCTCTTTCTTCACCAACTTTCTGAACTTGTCTTTGTCCGTTTCCGTATATTTCGGCATACCTGCCGCCACGCGCACCTCGTTCAAGGCATCCAACGCCGACATCTTGCAATAGTAGTCGGTGTACATCGGGTCTTTCCATTCGTTCAGCGCTTCCGCGTAGTTGAGCAGAATCTCCGCATAGCGGAACACAGGATAGTGGTGATACTTCTTCACCGGTTTCACCGGGTCGAGCGAAACGGTCTCGTTCATCAGCTTCTTCAAGTAATAGCCTGTGGTAGTGGCTCCCTCGATGGGCAAGCCGTTCTTGCCGCCTTCCAGCGGTTCCACCACCTGTTCCATATACCTCATGCCGTCGCAGATGACATTCAGATAGAGACGCGGGTCGCGGGTCGGCTTCCCTTTTTTATCGTAATACATCTCCGCCACATGCTGCGGGTTGTTCCAGTCGAACGACTCACCGGTGAGGAAGTCAAACTCGTCCACCAAGTTCTGTGTCGGGGTATTTCCACCCTTGGCACCTTCAAATCCCATCGGCAAGTTACGTGCCTCGAAAGTATTGTTCTCTCCACCTCTCACTTCCCAAATCAACTGCTTGGAGTTGAGCACCCCGTTTCCGCCATCTTTGTTATACAGCGGGTCTTCAGTGATTTTCGGCATCGAATATTTGTTCAGGGCAATCACGTCGTAAGCAGCTTTGGCGGCAGCTTCCCATTTGGCAGCATCGCCTTCACCGGCAAACAAGGGGCTTGCCGCATAGAGCAACGCGCGTGAGCGGATGGAGAGCGCGATGCCTTTGTTGATGTGTCCGGTCTCACCGAACAGTTCGTTCTGATCTTTCACCAAGTCGGGCAGCAGGCGCTCGATTTCACTGTTCACAAACGCGATGATGTCGTCGAACGAAGTCTTCTCCACATGGTTAATCTCATCCAGCGCATACGTGCGGGTCATCAGAGGCACATCTCCATAGCGCTTTGCCAACTCAAAGTGGTAGTAGGCACGCAGCACCTCCACCTCTTTCATATAGGCACGCACCTTTTTTATGTTATCGGCATAGTTCTTGTCCCACTCATAGCGCTTGAGGTTCTCTTCCGAGAAATTCTCCATCAGCGAGTTGGCGTCGTGAATCACCTGATAGAACTCACTCCAGCGGTCGTCCACCAGGTTAATGGGGCTCCAGGCGTTGGAATAGATGTCCCACACCGCATTGTTGGTCCAAGTGTATACCGCATTGTCCGTGGCGGACTCTCTCAGCGCGTCGCTGATTTTTCCCCAATCGGAAGGCACCGCGCGGTAGACACCGCTCACCATGCGGGTGACATTGTCGAAATAGGCGTATGCCTCCTCTTTGTCCATGCCCGACGACTCATCGAAGTCGAGGAAATCACATCCTGTCAATGCGAGGGAAGCAAACAATATCGTATAAATCTTCTTTAGTTTCATTGTCATCTTCTTTAGAAATTAATATTTACTCCGAAATAGATTGAGGTCATGTCCGGATAGTTGATAGAGAAATCCTCACAGTTCATGTAACTGATGTGATCCAAAGAGAACAGGTTGTTGGCACGCGCATAGATCTGAAAGTTGTCCATCTTCATGGCGTTTGCCCATTTCTTCGGCAGGTTGTAGTACACATTCAGGTTGCGCAGCTTGAAGTAGGAGCCGTTTTCCAACCATTGTGTACTGTTGCGGAAGTTGTTGGCATTGCTAAGCGTGGTCAGGCGAGGCACATTGGCAATGTCTTCCGTTCCCTCTCTCCAACGGATCTTATCTTTCAGGTACCAGGTGGAGAGGTTGCTTTCGTTGTTGCGCAGTGGCCAATAGACGCTCTTCACATTCAGCATCTTGCTGATTTTTCCTGTTCCCTGGAAGAAGGCGTCGACACCGAATCCCTTGTACTCGAATCCAAGGTTAATACCATAATAGATGCGGGGCAGCACGCTGGAGTAACCGATTTTCACCACGTCATAGTCATCGATGCGTCCGTCGCCGTTCTGGTCCTTATACTTGATGTCGCCCGGGCGAACCTCGGAGAACATCTGCTTCGGACTGTTCTTGATGTCTCTCTCGTCGCGAAAATAGCCGATGGCCTCCAGTCCGTAGCACTGGCTGTAGGCATCGCCTTTTTTATACAGATAGTCGTAAGGCTGATACCCCTCACCGTTCTCCTCAATTTCTGTTTTCAGGAACGAGAAGTTGCCTCCTACATAGTAGTTGAAATCTTTCCCTGCCTTATCTTTCCACATAGCTGACATGTCGAACCCTTTGGAGTTCATGCGGCCGATGTTCTGCTGCGGGATGCCGGTTCCGATGACAGAAGAGAACAGTTTGTCGCTGTTGGTCAGCATGTCCTTGCGCTTGTCATAGAAGCCGTCGAACGTCAACGCCAAGCGTTGGTTGAAGAACTGTGCATCCAAACCTACGTTATACTTGTCCGCTAACTCGATGGTTAGGTTGTTGATGGGCAACGCACCGGGATGCAATCCGCCTCCACCACCCGGATTTATCGGCGGATTCTTCACTTGGAATCCACCGCAATTTTCCCAATACCGCTCGTCGAGGTCGTAATCGATGTTGTCATTGCCCGAACGTCCCCAAGAGGCGCGGAGCTTCAGGAAGTCGACGAACTTAACATTCTTCATGAATTTCTCATTCGACAATACCCAAGCTGCCGATACCGCAGGATAGGTACGGAACTTGTCACCGTTGCTCAATACGCTGGTACCGCTGTGATTCACCACCACGTCCACCATATAGCGATCGTTGTAGTTGTAGCCGCCGGTGAAGATGAACGACTGGCGCTTGCGGGTGTTGTTGCGTCCCATCGGTGTGTACGACTCCTGGCTGTACTGCAACGTGCCGTTCACGGCATGCAGACCGAATGCACGGTCATAGCCCACCTTGGCATCCAGCACCGCACGGATAAACTGACTGTCGAGCCAACCGTTGTCGATAGAGAGGGCGCTGTCGTCGCCAAACTTGGCACTTTGTGTCTCATATTCGCCCATGGCCGGAAGATAGAGTGGAGTGTTCACCTCATACGCATAGTTCTTGCTGCCTATATCTCTGTACACCGCATCGTTGTCATACGCCACGCCCACTTCGGCACGCAGTCCCTTCGTCAGCAACGAGAGGTCTTGGAGGATACGCATGTCCGCCTGAAGCATACGGCGGTCGGTCCGGTAATAACCCACGTCGGCAATCTGGGCGATGGGGTTCTTCTTGAACAGATAGTCACCTCCCCACATACCGGTGCTGGTGCGCACGGGGAACGCTGCCGAAGGCACATGATAGAGTGCAGAGAAGATGTCCTCTTCCGACTTATTCGGGCGGTTCTCCTCACGCAGCAAGCCGAACAGCGACACAGCAGCCTTGGTGTAGGGAGTGACGTCCACATCCAAGTTGATGCGGGCATTGAGGTCATACTTCTTCATCTGCGAGTTGTAGCGTTCCGAATAGTCGGTCAGGCCCTTGTCCAAGATTCCATAGTCGTTCTTATAGTTGATGGAGCTATAATAGCGCATGCGCTTGCCGCCTCCACGGAAGGCGACGTTCAGCTGGTTGTTGACGCTGTGGTTGCGTAGCGCCTCCTTCTGCCAGTCGGTGTTGGCAAAGAGGTCGCGGTTGGTTCCATATTTGAAAGCGTCGAGCGCTGCCTGGTCATACTGCAAAGGCAGCCCGTCGTAACGGAGCGCCTCGTTCTTCATCATGGCGTAAGTGTAGCCGTCCACAAAGTCGGGTTGGTTGACGGGAAACCCGATGCCATGCGTATAGTTGATGTCGATGTCCACTTTCTCGTGTACGCCGCGCTTGGTGGTGACAACAATCACACCATTGGCTCCGCGTGTACCCCACAAGGCTGTGGCGGCACCATCCTTCAACACAGATATGCTCTCCACATCGTTTAGATTAATGTATTTCATGGTGCGAGGAATGCCGTCCACCACAATTAGCGGGCTGCGGCTCGTGAGCGAACCTCCGCCACGCACCATCAGTTCCGCTGTATCAAGCCATCCGGTGTTCTGCTTCACAATGAGTCCCGGAATCAAGCCGTAGAGCGCATCGCTGATGTTCTTTACCGAGTTCTTCTCTAACATCTCTCCCGAGAGGGTGGAGATTGCCTGTGTGCGGCTCACGTCTGTCCGCAGGATGCCCTGGCTGTTACTCCGGATATCAAAATCGCCTAACGAAATCACCATGGTTTCTCCAGTCACCCATACTCTTTTGGATTGGCCGTCGGCATAGACCACCTCGATGTAGTCTCCTTTTTTTGCCTCAATGGAGAACAACCCGTTCTCGTCCGTGATTGTCTTCTTGGAAGGGTCGCCCACCAAAGAGACCGATGCTCCCAGCACCGGCTGTTGTTGCTGATTCTTGATCGTACCTGTCAGGGTGTGTTGTCCCATAGCCGAGAGGGAGAACATGCAGGCGATACTTAAAATCGAAATATATTTCTTTTTCATTTTATTCGCAATAAAAATTAGTATTCAATTATTCCCAACCCGGATTCTGAATCAAACCGTATTTCTTATTAATCTCATTCAAGTCTATGGGGCAGAGATAATAACGATTGTCCCATTGGGCTGTCCACACACGCTGGTTGATGGCCTCTTCCTTGATTTCATAGCGGAACACATGCGTTTTCGGGTCTTTCACATCCTCCTTTTTCTCGCCATCCTTCAGCCATGATTTCAATCTTTTGCGCTTCAGGTTGGTAAGGTAGTCACTGTGTTTCCAACGGGCAATGTCGTAGTGGCGTACCTCTTCGTAGCCAAACTCCAAGGCACGTTCTTTCAAGATGGCTTCGCGCAACGGCTCGCCGGGAGCAACAGCTTCGGGAGTCAGTTCCCACATGTCCACACGTTTACGCACCATGTTGATATAGTCATAAGCGTTATTGCCAAATTCGTCTTTCTCTTTTGCTTTGCCCAATTCGTTCATCGCCTCAGCAATGTTCAGATAGATTTCAGGCAAGCGCATCAACGGACATTGATAGAATTTGCCGCTCAATTCGCTTCTGATATCTTGTATAAACTTGCGTTGTGCCACACCGAAATATCCTAAGTTGCCCCAACCATCCGGTCCGGTGCCACCCATGTCTTGTGCCACTTCGCGTCCGCCTTCATAAATTTCAGCCTTACGTCCTCTGAACTTGTCCCCGGTCACAATCAATGTCTCATAGAGACGGGGGTCGCGTACTTCATTGCCATTGGCATCGAAGAAGGGATGCTCGCGGTGAGCAGGGTTGTCCCAGCTGAACTCGCCTCCGTCTTTCATCTGGAACATATCCGCATAGTTCAACATCGGATTGCATACTCCAAAACGAATCTGTGCAACAGCCTTTGAATTGTGGTCCCACTTAATCCAGCGGTGGCTGGAAATCAGCACTTCGCCATTGTAGCGGTCGAAATATCCGGAACAGAAGTCTTGACGCGGATTGCCGGTGTTCACCAATTTATAGCGGTTATTGTTCTCGCGGATAAACGCCAGGCCTGCATCCAAGGCATCCTGCCAACGCGACTGATCATAATTGCCATACCACACATAGTGTTTGTCGGCTGCTTCACCCTCTTTGTAAGGTTTGTCACTGTTGAACAACGGACTTGCCACGAAGGTCAGCAGGCGAGATTTCAGTGCATAGGCTCCTGCCTTGTGCATGCGTCCGTCGTCAGCCGAAGAGACTTCCCACGGTAGCAGGAAAGCGGCATCGTCTATCAGTTTGCATATTTTCTGTACGCTTTCTTCCACCGTCATACGGGTCATCCGCATATCGTCAACAGGCTTGTAGGCATGGTCAATCCAAGGCATACCACCCAAGTTACGCAACATGTTCATATAATGATAGGCTATGATCATCATCGCCTCGCCTTTGCGCACGTTCTTCTCCGCCTCCGTCATGTCGGGCACACGGTCAATGTTTTCCAAGAAGATGTATGCCTGACGGATGCCGTAGGTGGCAGAGAACTCGCCGTGCTCCTCGTTGTAGGACAAGCTGTAGGCAGAAGCATTGGCGACACTTGCAGTCAAGCTTCCTTTATGGTATTGGGTTCCACCCGATTTAATCGCGTCCGCCAAGTCGGTAATCGATTCCAAAGCACACCAGCCTAACCGATTGTTGTGTGGCTGATAGTCCGGTAACGAGTGGTACACCTGATTCAGAGCTTGTTCGGCATATACCTTTTTGGCATACACGCTATCGATGTTCATCTCATTGCTTAGCGGTTTCTCCAAAAAGTCGTTTCCGAATTTCAAGTCATCACATCCAACAAGGAGTAATGACAAGATTGCTATATTTTTGATTTGTTTATACATAATGGTCTTTAGGTTAGAAAGTTAAGTTTACACCAAGGTTATAAATCTTCACTACCGGATAGGTGTCGTGATATTGGTTGGGGTTCGATTCGGGATCCATAATGTCAAACTTGTCGAAAGTCAACAGGTTATAGGCCGTGAACTTCAAGCCAAGCTGCTGGATACCGAGTTTCTTCAATGCAGGATAACCCGTGAAGTTGTAACCGAACGTCAGGTTCTTCAGTTTCAAATAATTACCGTTCTTCACTGTCATAGTAGACTGTTTGTAGTTGTGGCTCGCACTATTCACAGACAAACGCGGAAGTTTGGCGTTGGCAGCAGTCTCTTTGGTCCAACAGCCATCTACCTGATACATCATCAATCCACGTCCCTCGATGTTGAACGGTTTGCAGAACTCTTCGGACAACACCAACGAACGTTCTGCCGCTCCTGTCCAGTTCATGGAGAAAAAGAAACCTTTGTAGTTGGCGCCCATATTCAGACCGAACACATAGTTCGGACGGGTGGGGTAACCGATGTTCTGCTGGTCGTCATCATTGATTTTTCCATCTTTGTTCAAGTCCAGATATTTCACATCACCCGGATGCACAACCGCTTGCGGCTTGGCAAGTTCTTCCTTCAACGTACCTTTGTCGGGGTCGATAAAGTCGTCTTCCGAATAGAATCCGTCTGCCACATAACCGAATACAGCGCCCACCTGCTGGCCTGTGCGCCACAGGTAAGGTTCGTTGGGCTCTACCTCGTCTTGGAAAATAATTTCATTTTTGGCATAGGACATGTTTCCATTTATATAATAGCTGAAATGTTCGCCCACGTGGTCATTCCAGTTCACTTCGATTTCGTATCCCTTGTTTTTCACTTTACCCATGTTCACCACCGGCAGCAAATCCTTGGTCAGCGAGGTCATTCCCGGAATGGTCTTACGGGCAATCAAGATGTCCTTACGGTCTTCGCGGAACACGTTGACGCTCAATTTCAAGCGGCTTTTCAAGAAGTGCATATCCACACCATAGTTCTGCTTCAATGAGGTTTCCCACGTCACGCCCGGATTACCCAAACGGTTTTCCACGGCACCCTTCAACGGGGTTGAAATGTCCTTACCGAAACTATAGCCCCATTTGTAGCCTTTCCAGTCGCTTATCGGATCGCCCAACTTGTCCACGCTGTAGCTGTCCGGCAGGTAAAGGAAGCGACTGTTGTTCATGTTGTCGTTACCCACCAAACCGACAGAGGCACGCAGCTTCAAGAAGTCGAAGACCTTTTGGTTCTTCATAAACTTCTCTTCCGAGATGATGTAACCCAACGACACAGCAGGGAAGGTACCGAAACGCTTGTCGGGCGAGAAGTTTTCGGAACCGTTGTAACCGATGTTGAACTCCGCCATGTAGCGCGATTTGTAGTCATACGTGGCACGTCCCACCAAGCCTACGTAGGCTGTAGGGATAAATCCGAATTGCTTGGGATAGTATTTCTTGCTTTGGTTGTAGAGCAGCAATCCGGTCACATTGTGGTCGCCAAACTTGCGGTTGTAGCGCAAGCTTGCCTCCATATACCAGTCGCGCGCACGCTCTATTTTCTCTTCATAGCTATATTTGCTATTTGTACCTTCTATCAGATAGATGATGTCATTGTTAAAATCGGGTTCATCGACCAGCATACCGGGATTTTCCAATTCCGACTGGAAATAGGGTATGTAGGTCTCATGTTTTTTCTTTCTGATTTTAATGAACGAATAGTCTGTGTTGTAGGCGGCTTTCACCTCGGCAGAAAGTCCTTTGGTGAGGAAATCCAATTTCTGGACAAGGTGCAAGTCGAGGTTCATCGTGTTCTTCACATTCTTCTTATATCCCTCCATATATTTGCTCAACGGTTCCCCTATCTTGATGTCCCTGTATCTGTTGCCTTGGCTGATTACGTGATGCCCGTCCACAAATCCCGGGCTACTGAACGGCTGCGCCCAGTTGATTGATTTCCAAACCTCACTACTGGAAGGCTCGTTTTTATCGCCCACTACGCCACCGATGCCCAACTTCAGGGTAGTGGTATTGGTAATGTCCATATCCAAGTTGGCACGATAATTGTAACGGCTGTATTTGTAGCCCATATTATCTTGTCTGAAGTCTTTAAACAAACCGTCCTGAAACATATAGCCCAAAGAAACGAAATAGCGCACTTTCTTTGTTCCGCCCGACATATTCAGGTTGTGCTGGGTCTGCACTGCTACCTTGTTCGTCATATACTCACGCCACTTCACATTCGGATACATTATCGGAGAATCGCCCAAGCGGAAACGTTCAAGCGCATACTCATCGAACACTTCATCACGACCGTCGTTCCGTTCCTGTTGGTTGAACATCATGGCGTAGGTGTAGCTGTCTGCTGTCTCCAATGTGCGGGTAGGCGTCTGGATACCTACGGAAGAAGTTACAGAGATTTTGGTCTTGCCCTCTTCACCGCGACGGGTGGTGACCAATATAACACCGTTGGCACCGCGCACACCGAACACGGCTGTGGCGGAAGCATCCTTCAGCACCGTGATGTTTTCAATTTCATTGGGATCCATCTGGAAGAAGCTGCGCTCCACACCGTCCACCAAGATCAGCGGGGTACCGCCATCTTCGGTCAACGAACCCACACCGCGCACAAAGATTTTCGGGTCTTCGGCTCCCGGTTGTCCACTACTCTGCACTGACGACAGACCGGTAATCTTACCAGCCAACGAGTTGGCCACACTGGAGTTGGGCGACTGTAACAGGGCGTCTGTCTTCACCGAGGAGATAGCACCGGTCAGCGTCTCTTTCTTCTGCACACCGTAGGCCACCACCGTCACTTCTTCCAACTCGTTAAACGTCTCTTGCAAGACGATTTTAACACTTTTCTTACCTTGCAAAGGCACCTCCTGGGTTTCATATCCGATGTACGAAACCACCAAACGGACTTTGGCGGCGTCAGCCACCGTAATTCTAAAGTTTCCATCCACATCCGTCACGGTTCCAGTAGCAACACCTTTCACTTGAATGGTTGCTCCAATGACCGGCTCGTTGGTCGTATCTATTACTTTACCAGTAACAGACATTTGCTGTCCGTATGAAAGAACAGCAGAAAACAGCATCAACAACAGTACACTTATTTTTCTCGACTTGTACTTGCTTTGCCTTTTAGTCATGTTCATAATTAATTAGATTTATACACATAAAAACAGTGTGATTAATAAAAAAAACTGAAAACAATCTTGATACCCTAAAAAAAACTACCTCTTGAAAACTGCCCAAAAATAAATCCGGCAAACACAACAGACACGACACTTTATACAAATGAAGTGTCTGTTTTATACAAACTGCACTATTATTTTTCGCTTTTACGTGCCAAGGCTTCTAAGAAATAATAGTCGGCATAATTGAGCGGCACATCTATCTCGGCATTGTGCGGTATGCTTCCTACCGAATGCATCAGGATGAAGTTGCCGTTTGTCCCCACTTCGGCACGATAGGCGGGTGTACTCAATGTCTGCACAATCCGGTCGGCTGTCTCCTTGTATTTCTGTTCAGGTGCGTAGGTATACAGTTCGTACAGGGCAGAAGCGATAACGGATGCCGCCGACACATCGCGAGGCTCCTTGGGGATGTTGAGTGCGTCGAAATCCCAATACGGAATCAAGTCCTGCGGAAGATTCTTATGTGTGAAGATAAACTCGTAGACGTTGCAAGCTTGTTTCAAGTATTCGGAATTATGGGTGTAACGGTAACACATCGTATATCCATAAATAGCCCAGGCCTGCCCGCGCGCCCAAGCCGATTCGTCGGCATAGCCCTGGGCGGTCTGTCTACTGCGCACCGTTCCGTTTTCCAAATCATAGTCCACCACATGATAGCAACTGTTGTCGTTGCGGAAGTGGTTCTCCAACGTCCGGTCGGCATGGCTCACCGCTATATTATAATAGGTAGAGTCGCCCGAAAGTGCAGTGGCCTCGAAAAGCAGCTCCAAGTTCATCATATTGTCGATGATGACCGGACACTCCCAGCCGCGCTTGCTTTGCCATCCGCCGATCACATCCCACGACTGAATGACCCCGGCATTCGGGCGGAAACGGGTACTAAGCGACTTGGCTGTCTGAACAATGACAGGTGCATACTCCTTGATTCCCGCAAAACGCAATCCGTTGAGGTAGCTGCAACCTATCATGAAACCTACATCATGATGATTGGTGAGGTATTGGATTTCCTCCAACTTTCCTGTGTACTTTTCAGCAAGAGACTTCCACTTTTCATCGTTGCTCAATTTATACAGATACCACAAAGAACCGGGAAAGAAGCCGCTCCGCCAATCGGCGGGATTGATATACACCACTTCTCCCTTGGCATTGGTGTAGCCGGGAAGCTTGCCTCCATTCTCATCTGCCGCTTTTACCATCAACGTATATTGCGAAGCTGCGTTGACCACATTATCGGCTACCAGTTCTTCCTGTTCATTAGAAAAACTCGCACATCCCGACAGTCCGGACAACACTAATCCGGAAAGGATGAAACTAATGATTGTTTTTTTGTTGAAACACATATTCATATCATATCCTATTTTAAAAAACTACTCAAATGTAGGATGGATATGACAAACAGAACCGCGTGTTATATACAAATAATCCGACCTATTATACAAAAACGTATTCAATCGGCAGATGTACGAAATAGTACCTCAACGCATACAAAACAGTACGTTGATATTTACCTATCCCCTCTCTTCTGCCGACGGTACTCCTGAGGCGTAATGGTATATTTCTCTTTAAAACATCGGGTGAAATGGCGAGGAGATCCGAAGCCAAGACGGTCGGCAATCTCCGAGATACTACATTCCTTGTTGTTCAGCAACATCACGGCAGCACGTTTCAGACGGATAGTCAGGATAAATTCCAAAGGTGTCTGTCCGGTGACGGCCTTCATCTTGGAGAATAGCTTGGTGCGCGCCATCCCCAACTCGCACGCCAATGCATCAACGCTAAATTCTACATCGTCCATGTGCTCTTCGATCACCTTCATCACGCTGTCGACAAACTTTTTGTCCATGTCGTTCGTTGCCAGAATCTGCGGCGATGCCTGCGGCTGGCGCGTGAATTTCTCCTGCAACAGAAGGCGGTTGTTTATCAAATTGTTACAACGCGACAAAAGAATATCGATATTAAACGGCTTCGTAACATAATCGTCTGCTCCTGTTTTCAATCCCTCGATGGTATGTTCCGGTGCCGTGCGCGCAGTCAATAATATAACAGGTATATGACAAAGCTCCATATCTTTCTTCACTGCCTGACATAGCTCTATACCCGACATCCCGGGCATCAGCACATCGCTGAGGATAAGATCGGGCTGAACGGTGCGTACTTTGTCCAATCCCTCTTTTCCGTCGGAAGCCGTCTCTATCTGATAGAATGTCTTGAAAATCTCTGTCAGCATTTTCCTCAATGCTTCATTGTCCTCCACAATCAGTAATTTGTACTTCTGCTCCGGTTGCGCAACCGATTCTTTCGCCTCTTCCGTAAAAGCCGAATCGGACAGAATGGGACATTGCTTTTCCCCTACAGCCGGTTCCATCACCCTTTCTTCACCTGCCTGAAGCTCTTCTTCCGTAAAGTGACTGTTGCCCTTCTTCAGATGAATGGAGAAAGTTGTTCCCTCGTCCACCTTACTCAGCACTTCGATGCTACCGTGATGCAGTTCGATGATTCCTTTGGCAAAAGAAAGCCCTATCCCCGTCCCTGTGGAGAGTCCCTGTTTCGTCTGATAAAAACGTTCGAATATCTTCCTTATATCCTCGGCGGAAATTCCTCTTCCAGTATCAGTCACCTCTATCACCACCTCCTCGATGCGGTTGCGTATGGAGATAGAAATGGTACCCTCCTTCGGAGTGTACTTGAAAGCGTTTGAAATCAGATTGTTCATCACCTTCCGCATCTGCCGGGCGTCATACCAGACTTGGATGTCATCGTCCGACTTCTCGAACCTGAGGCGGATATACTGCTGCTCAGCATACTCCTGAAACGACGAATAAATCTCGTGCAGGAAATCAACCATGTTGTATCTGTCCACCTTAATAGTCATGTAGCCTTGCTCTTGCTTACGGAAATCGAGCAATTCACTAATAAGCTCACGCATCTGAATACAGTTCCTGTAGATTCCCGACAGACGGCTGTGTATCGGTGTCGCAAAGGAATGGAGGCGTAACAGCATCTCTACCTGCCCGATAATCAACGTCAACGGAGTGCGGAACTCATGGGAGATGTTCGTAAAGAAACGCAGTTTCGCCTGATTCATCTCCTGAAGGTCCTCGATATACTTCTCTTCATACTTGAGCGCCGCTTGTAGCTTGATGCGCCGCTTATAGCTTTTCACAATGCTATACAAAAGCGTAAGCCCCAACAGCCAATAAAGTAGATAAGCCCATGTTGTCCGGTAGAAAGGCGGAAGCACCTGAATGTCTATCTTGCTCTCCGACACCAGCTCTCCATTCCGCCTGACAGCTTTAGCTTTCAGGACATATTTGCCGGGACTTAAGTTGGTATAAGAGACCAAATGCTGTTCGTTCATCTCCGTCCATTCTGTAGAGAAGCCTTCCAGATAATAGAACAGCCGGTCGCTATTGAAAGGCAGATAGTCGGAAAGCGCATATCCAATACTAAACATATTCTGTCCCGGATACAGAACCAGTTGGTCTACCATCGGCAACCGACAAGAAAAAACGCTGTCGGGGAGTTCTTCGCCATTCACCATGAAGCTGCTGGGCGTCAAGGTATAGTCACGCGCCAAATGCCGTATGCTCTCGGCATCGAATGCAAAGAGACCGTTTAGTCCTCCGACAAAAACTTCACCGTCAGCCGACTGATAGAGCGCATTCTCCTTAAGAGAAACTTGCGGCAAATTGTCGTAGTTTACACACGTATGTGTCCGACAGTCGAACACCGAAATGCCTTTATCCGTAGTGAGTAGCAGACGGTTCTGAGGAATCTCACACACATTGTACACCCGATTGCTTATCAACCCATTCTGCTTTTGATTGAAATTCTCAAAACTGTCCGTTTCCGGATGATAGCTATCAATGCCATTGTCGCTTGTACAGAACCACAACTTGCCCTCGCTGTCCTCATATACGGCATTTATGTTATTGCTGCTAATACTATTCGGCAGTACACGATTACGTTTATATAGTTTAAATTGGTCGGTTGCAAACTTATAGGAGCACACTCCATTATTCAGATTGACAATCCACAATGTTCCCCGCCGGTCTATCCACAAATTGATGGCATACTGGCAAAAACTATGCTCCTTCTCATCTTGCAAAAGACGGGTACATCGAGCATCAGCAGGATTGAAAAGCACAATGCCATTGTGAGTGGCCAGCACCAACTTGTCCTTATAGGAAAGAATATCCAGAATAATATCAGAAGGAAGAGAGTTCGGATCCGACTGCTGATGACGGTAATGGGTAAACTGTTCCGTCTTTAAATCCAGCTTGTTGAGTCCACCCATGTGCGTCCCGATCCACAGTACCTCTTCCTTTTCATCATAGTATACAGCCTTCACATTGTTGTGAGAGATTGATTTTCCCGTACCGCCTGCCATATATCGCTTAAAGTCCTGTTGCTTGGGGGAATATTTGTTCAGTCCTCCGCCTTCGGTCCCTATCCACAGATTACCATTCTCATCTTTCACCATTCTGCTGATGATGCCGGAGCTAAGTCCGTCTTTTTCTATCAAAGAGGGCAGATATTCCCTATATATCTGTTTCTGCGGATGGAAATAGTTGACACCTCCATAATAGGTCCCCGCCCAAATGTTACCCTGTCTGTCGCAACACAGCCCCCAAACGGAAGAGTGGGTGAGGCTGTTGGCAGTCTCTTTCTTTTTATATTGTATAAAGCAGTTATCGCTCCGGCGGTACTGCGTGATTCCTTCGAACGTGCCAATCCAGATATCGCCCTGCTTGTCCTCAACGCAATGATGGGTGAAATTGGAAGTCAGCACAGTGTTGCCCGGTGTATTGCGGTAATTCACAATCTCCCCTTTGCTTATGCGATAAAGCCCTTTACCACCACGCATGCTGCAACACCAATAGTCGCCCCGGCTATCCTTGAAAATATCGGAAATATATGTGCCGGGGATCAGTTTTTTCACCGTTTGCCTATCTGTAAGCAGATACAAGCCGAAGTCTGTTCCCATTAAAATGGAATCATTATCCACATAAAAACAGTCAATGCTTGCTTTATCGGTAAGCCGGTAGAGAGAGTGAAACCGCTGTCCGTCGTATTCCAAAAGTTCATTACCACAAGCTGCATACAATTTTTTATTATAAAAGATAAAAGAAAACTTACGTGTCGATAGGGTTGTAAATGTCTCTGTCGCTATATGCACGGCAGAAACACCGTTTTGGGTTTTAACATACACGGTATCGGAATCGATATCGTCCACAATCTGACTAACCGTATTGCCGGACAAACTGTTCAGATTGTCCATTTGCTGATAATATGTCCGAACGCGATTGCCATCATACAGGTTCAGCCCATTCTTCGTCCCCAACCATATTATTCCCTTCTTATCCTGATAGATGGATGTGACGGAATTGTTGGAAAGTCCATGGTCGACAGTCAAATGCCTAAAAGAGATTCCCTGGGCTTTACCTACGAAACAAATCGCACACAACATTAGTACACATAAATATATTCTCATAAATAAGATTTATTTTAAAGTTAACAGCCACAAATCAACATCAGTCATTGCTAAACAACGCGACAAAAATAGATATTTATTTTTCATTTTCATACCCTCCCATACATTTATGTACAAAACTGACACATTCGGGCGGTAGTTGTGTACATAACAGCCCTATTTGTCTCTCTCGTCCGTTATATCTTTGTGGTGATAAACAACTATAATTTCTTTAAAAAGTATATCATGAAACATCGTTGCATTTATTTTTGGGTATTTTCTCTTTGCTGTATATGCACTGCATTGAGAGCACAGAACAAAGAGGCACAGTGGTCAATAGACAACTATCACCGCTATTACGGAGAAGCAAGAAAAATAAGCTCACCGGAGAAAGAAAAATTCATCAAAGAGTTCCGGTTGAAACTGCAACAAGAGAATCTTTATTTCAACAGAAAAGGCAATATGGACAAGCATGAACTGAACAAGCTAATCCAATTGATGCAACCCGACGGTAAATTCTCCGACTTGGACGACAACCAAATCGGTCCGGGCAAGGACGGAAACCAGGCAAACAGCGGAGGCGTCATCACCGAAGCCTACCAGCGTCTTTGGTTCCTAGCAAACGCATTTAAGGAGAACAAGCTTTCGCAAGAAAAAGACAGCCGTACATGGAAAGCGCTGCTGAAATCCATCGTACACTATGGCAACCTCGAAATCTCCCGTCCCAACAACTGGGCGCGTTTCCACGCTTCCTGTTTCGCACTTCCCAAATCGGCTTCGGGCATCTACTTCTGCCTCTTGCAGCAGATGGATATCGCTGAAGCGGGGGGAGCGGAAGACAAAGACTTGGTGGCAGCAGCCGACATGCTGAAAATCATCTCCCTGCAATCGTGGACACAGCCTGTGCGCAACGATGACACCGACCTCAACGTGGTGCAGGTGGAGCGTTTCCGCAACCACGTGTGGTGGGTAGGCGGCAACGGATTGGGAACGAGCGGCTATCGTGCCGTATATCAGGCAGCTTTCATCTACCGCTCCATCCCGATGCTCGACCTGCTGGCGGAAGTGTGCCAACGAAGCATCGCCACCACTTCGCAAGCCACCTA
The DNA here is from genome assembly GCF_900130125.1 of Bacteroides congonensis. Classification (GTDB taxonomy): domain Bacteria; phylum Bacteroidota; class Bacteroidia; order Bacteroidales; family Bacteroidaceae; genus Bacteroides; species Bacteroides congonensis. The sequence goes on along the minus strand of NZ_FQXY01000011.1, from coordinate 748,177 downwards.
CCACACCTCGTTCTGGAACGAAGGCTTCACCGCCGACGGTGCCGGCTGGGGACACGGAGTGCAGTGCCTCATCTGGGGATATCCCATCCATGGCACGTCCGGAGCACTGGAGATGCTGGGGATGCTGAAAGACTCTCCGTGGAAGACTAAATTGACCCGTGGAAACGTGGAAGCACTGATGAACTATTTCCGTGGAGGAAACTTCTACTATTATAAAGGATACACCACACCCTGCTTAGACCGCAACTCGATGGCATACGCCCCCGAATCGCGCACCATCCCCTACCGCGGACTGCTGGGCATGCTGCTGTCCACCTGGAGAGAATCCTTCACCGATGAGGAGGTGAAAGAGCTGGAACTGCTACAAAAAGAGGTGGAGAACAAAGATATACGAATGGAAGCCTACGACGCTTACAACGGAACGCGCTATTTCTTCAACAACGACGACTTGGTGAAGAAGAACGACGACTATTATATCATGGTGAACATGGCGTCCGTGCGTTGCGACGGCATAGAGAGCGCGCACACCTTTGCCGATGCCTACAACTTCTACACCACCGACGGAACCACCTTCTTTGAAAAGACGGGCAACGAATATAAGTCAGTGTTGGGAGGTTTCGACGTGACCGCCATGCCGGGATGTACCGCCCGCGAGGGAATGGAACGGCTGACGCCCGTGACCAACTGGCGCGGATATACCAGTAAGCACAACTTCGCCGCCGCAGCGACAGCGGGAGGAGAGAATGCCGTGGCAGGCTACATCTTCGAGAAGATGAACGGCTCGGAAAGAGAGGGCGTGAACGACAAGGGAGACAGCGAAGGGATGAACGCAGTGCTCTACGGGGTGAAGGCCTACAAGTCCTACTTCATGCTGGGCGACTACATGGTGGCACTCGGAGCAGGCATCACCAATCTCGACCCCAACCAGCCGGGAACCATCCTCACCACTATCGACCAGACGGCACACACCGGCGAGGTGTATACCCACAAGGTGAAAGGCACGAAATGGATTGTGCAGCAAGGGAAATTTGCCTACTCTGTGTTGCCCGAATATCAGAATAGAATGCACTATGTGTGCGAACAGAAGAAAGCCGACTGGTTCAAGATGAACGTATCGAACCGCAACAAGAAGGACCTGCCACAAACGGCAGACATCTTCCGCATCTGGATAGACCACGGACAAAAGCCGGTGAACGACAGCTATGGCTACGTGGTATATGCCGGCAAAGGCGAGCCGAAAGAGGGCTACCCCTTCAAGGTGTTGCGCAACGACACCCTCGTACAGGCTGTGGAAAGCTCTGACAAGAAGGTAACAGAGGCTGTGTTCTACACCACCGGTGAGACGCTGAAGGCATCGCGTACCACGCTGTCGGTTTCCGCCCCCTGCACGGTATTGGTGGAAAAGCAAGGAGAAAAGACGCAAATTACCGTAACCGACGCCTGCATGGACAAGAAGTGCAAGGAAATCCGTGTGACGTTGAACGGCAAGAGCGTGAAATGCCCCATGCCGCAAGGCGAACGGACAGGAGCACCTGTTACAGTATGGCTATAATTAACTACTAAAAAACTCAAAATGTACAAATTAGGAAGAAGTGCTATATATAAGAATTTTCAATGCAGCGAATAAGAATTTTGAGTGCAGTAAACTATAATAGTTTATGTACCCAGGTAGTTATCCTGTTACAAGGTGACAATGGTCACCTTGTAACAGGATAAATGTCACCTTATAAAATGATATTTGTCACCGCATAAGATGACTATCTATGTATGAAGAGACAAAAACTATAAAGATACAAAATTAATCGGTGAAAAGCAAGAGTAGGCATAAGCATTTAATGATTAACATACTTTTAAGTACAACAAATGGTATTGTTTTGTACATATTTGCAATAATCTTGTTGCGTATATTCTTATCCCCTTTTTTGTACAGAATGTCGGGTCGTATTTGCTTTTTTCGGCTACATTTGTTTCTATAATTCATTATAACCCCATCAAATATGAAACATCTGAATCTGTTTTTAGGTGGATTGTCATTAGTTGCCACAGGAGCTTATGCACAATCCCAACAACAGCAAACGTACCCCAATGTAATCTATGTATTTCCCGACCAATTCCGCAACGATGCATGCGGATTCTGGAAGCAAGAGGATTTTAAAAAGTATAGAAAGGCAGAAGGCGATCCTACCATTACTCCCAACTTAGACAAATTTGCGAGAGAATCATTGGTGCTGACTTCCGCGCAAAGCAATAATCCGGTAAGCAGCCCGCACCGCGCCATGTTGATGACAGGCATGTATTCGGCAGAAAAGAACGGAGTGCCCGTCAATTGCAACACCGGCTCTCCCAACAGCAGTCTGAACCCTGAGGCTATCACCATAGGCGATGTGTTCAGCCAGGCAGGTTACGATTGTGCCTATATCGGCAAGTATCATCTGGATGCACCCACGCCCAACGACCCCAATAATCCGGGACACTATGTCAATGCAAAGATGCCGGTATGGGACGCCTATACCCCTAAAGAACGTCGGCACGGCTTCAACTACTGGTATTCTTACGGGACTTTCGATGAACATAAGAACCCGCACTATTGGGATAACGAAGGGCACAAGCATGAACCACACGAATACTCGCCGGTGTATGAAGCGAAAAAGACCATCGAGTATATGAAGAACACGAACAACGTGCGCGACCCGAAAAAACCATTCCTCATCATGGTGGGCATGAATCCGCCCCACAGTCCGTACACTTCATTCAAGGACTGCATGGAAGAAGACTATAACTTGTACAAAGACATGCCGATGGATGCCCTTATACGTCCGAACGTGACAAACAAAAATCTGCCCAAAGTAAAATCCACGCCCTACTATTTTGCCAACGTGACAGGAGTGGACCGTGCCTTTGGCATGATTCTGGATGCCTTGAAAGAGTTGGGATTGGAAGAGAACACCATCGTTGTGTTTGCCTCTGACCACGGCGAGCTGATGTGCAGCCACGAGCTACCCAGCGAGGCGAAAAACATGCCGTATGCCGAGGCGATGAATATCCCGTTCATCGTGCGCTATCCCGGAAAGATAGCCCACCGGGTAGACCCCTTGCTGCTTTCCACTCCCGACATCATGCCTACGCTGTCCGGACTGGCAGGAGTGGAGAAATTCGTTCCGTCGGATGTGCAGGGCAAGAACTACGCAGAACTGTTTTTCGATGCCAACTCGTTGATGAAACGCCCGACAGGAGCGCTGTATATGAAAAACGGATTTGGAAAGAAAAACCAAAAGGGTGAGAATTTAGGATATTCTGTGGTAGCACGAGGGATAAAGACTGCCAAATACACCTTGGCCTTTACCGTCACAAAGGAGAATAAAATCAACAAAATGTTCTTTTTTGATGATGAAAAAGACCCCTATCAGCTCAATTGCCTGCCACTAAAAGGCAACGAGAAGATTGTGAAAGAACTCGGCAAGGAGTTGGGACGCCAGTTGAAGGCTATCGACGACCCGTGGTATAAGGAGAAAATTCTTAAAGACTTAATCAGTTATAAATAATACGATTATCATGAAATACAAACATTTATTAGCAGCATCGCTATTCATCACATCGGGAAGTTTGTTTGCCCATCCAACAGGCAAGAAACCATTGCCTTATCAAAATCCCAAATTATCGGTTGATGAACGGGTGGAGGATTTAATCAAGCGAATGACATTGGAAGAGAAAGTCTACCAGATGTCAGCACTGCGTTTGGGAGAAGGCGACGAGATATTCGAGACAAGCGGCAACTATTCCATGGACGACATACGTCGAAAATTCGGAAAACACGTAGTGGGCTACCTGAGCTGCCCCACTACGGACATGACTGCCCGGAACGCTGTCGTCACAGGAAACCAAATACAGAAGATTGCCATAGAGGAGACTCGCTTGGGAATACCCGTCATCATTGACGCAGAGGCCTTGCACGGTTGCCGTGCCACAGGTGCCACCTCCTATCCCCAATCCATAGCGCTGTCGTGCACCTGGAACGTAGACCTGATGGCACAGATAGCCGACGCCATTGGACAAGAGACCTACAGCCGCGGCATCAACCAAGTATTATCACCCACACTGGACTTAGCACGCGACCCGCGCCACGGACGTATGGAGGAGTGTTATGGCGAAGATCCTTTTTTGGCTTCGCGCATGGGTGTGGAGTTCATCAAGGGAGTGCAGAAGCATGGAGTCATCTGTAGCCCCAAGCATTTCCTTGCCAACTTCGTGAACGACGGCGGACGCGACTCGGGCAATGCGGGAATGAGCGAGCGAGAGTTGCGCGAGATACACATGCCGCCTTTCCGCGCAGCCGTAGAGGAAGCGGGAGTGAAATCGCTGATGGCTGCCTACAACTCGGTGGATGGTGTGCCCTGCTCCGCCAACCGCTGGTTGCTGACCGACGTGCTGCGGGGCGAATGGGGATTCGACGGCTTTGTGGTATCCGACTGGAGCGCCGTCAACCATGCCCATGCCCATTTAAGGATTGCCCCGACACCCTTGGAGACTGCCGCCTTGTGTGCAAAGGCAGGCATGGACGTCGAGTTGCCTCGTCTGAAATGGTACGCCAAACTGACCGACATGATAAAGGAAGGGAAAATCACGGAAGAGGATATCAACACCAACGTACGCCACATCCTGCGCGTGAAGTTCCAGATGGGACTATTCGAGCATCCCTACGTGGATGAGAAGTTGGCGGAAAAGTTGTGTGACGCTCCGCAATTCCGCAACTTGGCACGCGAAGCCGCACGACAAAGCATCGTATTGCTGAAAAACGAAAAGAACCAGCTTCCGCTGAACGGTGTACACAAGTTGGCAGTGGTAGGTCCCAATGCCACTGTGGCACAGTTGGGCGGCTATTCTGCCAAGGGCGTAAAAGGTGTCAGCCCGCTCGAAGGAATTAAAAACATCTTTGGAAAGCAAGTGGAGGTTTCATACGCTAAAGGTTGTGGTCTGACCGGCAATGATACGTCCGGCTTTGCGGATGCGGTGAAGTGCGTGCAGGATGCCGATGCCTGCGTCATGGTGATGGGTGGTGCCAACTGGACTACCGGAGGCGAGACGAGAGACCGCAACAGCTTAGACTTGATGGGAGTGCAGGAGGAACTGATTCTTGAAATCAGCAAGACAGGCAAACCGCTGATAGTGGTGTTGGTGGAAGGACGCCCGGTGACAATGACCCGTTGGATGGATAAGGCTGATGCCATTGTCATGATGTTCTTTGCCGGCGAGGAAGGCGGAAATGCCTTAGCGGAAATCCTGAGCGGAAAGGTCAATCCTTCGGGAAAATTAACGGTTTCTTATCCACGCACGGTAGGCGACTTGCCGATGTGCCTGCTCCACCGTCCTTACGGTCGTGAAGGCAACGTGGTGGAATACGGACAGAACGCTATGCCTGCAAGCCGCTACTTTCCGCTGTATCCCTTCGGCTACGGTTTGTCATACACCACTTACGAATATAAAAACCTGCGCTTGGCGAAAGACAAGCTGACGAAAGATGAGGAGATCCGTTTCTCCATAGATATCACCAATACGGGGAACATGGATGGCGATGAAACAGTGCAAGTCTACCTGACTGATTTATATTGTCGGATTACCCAATCGGAGAAGCAGCTCAAAGCTTTCCAACGGATGCATGTTCCTGCCGGACAAACGAAAACCGTTTCGTTTACACTACCCTACTCAGCACTTTCCTTCCTAAACGAACGCCTGCAACCGGAGGTGGAAGCAGGAGAATTTGAATTGCTAGTGGGACCGAACTGTATGCAGGGAGCAACTCAACGCTTTGCCGTACAATTGTAAATGAATAAAATAAATACTTGTAAATAAATAAAATAGGCACTGACTGATATGCAAAACAGAAAACTAATTTTCATCCTTATCGGGCTGCTACTCCCCATAGCGTTTGTACAAGGATTTGAACAACCGAAATTCTCAACTGCCGGTTTCTACAGACTACCGGACACAGGTCGGGATGTCTACTCCATGAATATAGCTTGGCGTTTCCATAAAGGAGACATCGAAGGAGGGGATTACAGCGTCTCATTCGACGACTCGCAATGGGAATGTGTCTCCTTGCCTCACGGCATTGAGTATCTGCCGGCGGAAGCGAGCGGTTGCATCAATTATCAAGGTGTGGTGTGGTATCGCAAACACTTCACTCCGGAAGAGGGTCTGAAAGGGAAAAAGCTCTTTCTTCACTTCGAGGCTGTCATGGGTAAATGTAAAGTGTGGGTTAACGGCAAACTGATGACAGAGCATTTCGGAGGATTTCTGCCGGTGATTGCCGACATCAGCAATGAACTGGACTGGAATAAGGATAATATCATCACCGTCATGGCAGACAATTCGAACGACCCGACCTATCCGGCAGGCAAACCTCAAGAGATGTTGGACTTCTGCTACTTTGGAGGCATCTACCGTGACTGTTGGCTGATTGCCCACAACGAGCTGCATATCACCGACCCCAACTATGAAAACGAGGTGGCAGGTGGCGGAGTGTACCTCTCTTTCAACAATGTGTCTGAAGCGAAGGCGGAAGTAAACATTCAAACGCATGTACGCAATGAAGGCAACCGCAACTCTGCTGCCACCGTTGTGTATGAATTGCGACAGACCGATGGCAAGGTTGTGGCGCAGGCAGCGTGTAAAATCAATGTCAAAAAGGGAAAAGCCGGGTACGCAGGCAGTCGGTTAGTTGTGGAAACGCCCAAACTTTGGTCGCCCGAAACTCCTTATCTCTATAATCTGGACATTTATGTGAAGGATGATAAAGGGCTGGTGGTAGACGGTATGCGCCAGCGTGTGGGAATCCGTAGTATTGAGTTTAAGCAACAGGAAGGACTCCGGATTAACGGCAAACCATACGGAAAAGTGGTAGGCGTCAATCGTCATCAGGAATTTGCCGTTTTGGGGAATGCTGTCCCCAACAACCTGCAATGGCGCGATGCCCGTAAGCTAAAAGATGCCGGTGCCAGGATTGTACGTAGTGCACATTATGTGCTCGACCCTGCGTTTATGGATGCTTGCGATGAGTTGGGACTTTTTGTAATGGTGGCGACTCCCGGCTGGCAATTCTGGAACGAGGCTCCTTGTTTTGGCGAACGTATTTATTCTGATATCCGCAATATGATTCGCCAGAACCGAAACCGCCCCAGTGTATTTTTATGGGAACCTATTCTGAATGAGACTAACTATCCTGCCAGTTTTGCTAAGAATGCAGCAGCCATCTGCAAGGAAGAATGTCCCGAGGTTCAAGCCTCTTGCGACGATGCCGCCTTGGGCGATGAGTATTTTTCCGTCCTATTGCGTCCGACCAAGAATCTGAAGCCGGAGAAGACCTATCTGATTCGTGAATGGGGCGATAATGTAGACGACTGGATAGCACAGAATTCGGACAGTCGTGTATCCCGTTCTTGGGGAGAGACCCCAATGTTGGTGCAGGCAGCCCATTACGAAGATGTGTACCGGTGGGTCTGCTCTTCATCATCGCAGGTGGTAGGCGGTTGTATGTGGCATCCGTTCGACCATAACCGTGGATATCACCCCGAACCCTTCTATGGGGGTATCATGGATGCGTATCGTCAACCCAAAACCTCCTACTATATGTATATGTCGCAACGTCCCGCTACCAAATATAACTTCAATGCGGAAAGTGGTCCCATGATTTACATTGCTCATGAGATGACTCCGTTCTCACCCAGTGATGTGACGGTCTATTCCAATTGTGATGAGGTGCGCCTTACAGTCTATAAGAACGGAAAGGTATATACGCAGAAGAAGCAGAAAACAGCAGAATTGCCTTCACCCCACTTTTTCTTCAAGGATGTGTATGATTTTATGGATACCAAAGGATTGGCACGAGCCAAGAAGCAAGATGAATATTATATGTTGGCAGAAGGATTGATAGACGGTAAAGTGGTGGCAAGACACAAACGCTATCCTGCCCAACGCCCGGAAAAACTCCGATTACGGTTGGACAACAATGGCACGGCTACGGTCGCCGACGGCTCGGACGTGGTGACGGTGATTGCCGAATTGATAGACAAAAACGGAGTGGTCAGACGGTTGAACAATTTTGAGGTGAATTTCAGCATTGATGGAGAAGGACGACTGATTGGCGAGACCACCGCCTCATTATGTTGGGGAACAGCTCCCATTCTAGTGCAATCAACGCTGAAACCAGGGAAAGTGCATGTCATCGCTTCGATGAAATATAAAGGAACGGTTCTTCCGTTGTCCGGCGAACTGGAATTTGAGACAATCGCCAATTCCAAGCAAGAACTGTATTCAGAGAACGAAAGCAAACTTTTGAACATCAGCAACAGTAAAACGGAAGTAGCGGTTCGTAACGCAGCATCCAAATCAGAATTGGAAAAAGAGAACGAACGCCTGCGCCAACTGCTAAATGAGTATCGCGCCAAGGAAGTAGGCGAACAGCAATCCAAGTTCGGAGTAGGGCTAAATGATTGATTAAAGGTTAATCTCAATAAATCATCCATAGGGAAGATATTCTCAATTTGATTAGCCTCACCAATTGCACCATAAAAGTGCAGAAAATCATAGTTTTCTGCACTTTTATGGTGCAATTGACGTATATTTGCATATAAATAGATGCTAACCATGGACAGATTATACGAAAACTTTAATAAAAGATAGATTTATGTCACATACTAGACAAGAACAAATGGAAGCCTTCGGACGCTTTCTGGATATCCTTGACGAACTGCGTGTCAAATGTCCCTGGGATCGTAAACAGACAAATGAAAGCCTACGTCCCAATACCATAGAAGAGACTTATGAACTTTGTGATGCTCTGATGAGAGATGACAAAAAGGATATTTGCAAAGAATTGGGAGACGTATTGCTGCACGTTGCTTTCTACGCCAAGATAGGTTCGGAAACAGGGGATTTCGATATCAAAGATGTTTGCGACAAGCTGTGTGACAAACTGATTTTCCGTCATCCCCACGTATTCGGAGAAGTAAAGGCGGAAACAGCAGGACAGGTATCCGAAAACTGGGAACAGTTGAAGTTAAAAGAAAAAGATGGTAATAAGAGCGTGTTAAGCGGTGTTCCCGCTGCCCTACCCTCACTTATCAAGGCGTATCGTATGCAGGACAAAGCCCGTAACGTAGGCTTCGACTGGGAAGAGCGCGAACAGGTTTGGGACAAGGTGAAGGAAGAAATCGGAGAGTTTCAGGAAGAGGTAGCCAACATGGATAAGGATAAGGCGGAAGCCGAATTCGGAGATGTCATGTTCAGCCTTATCAATGCGGCACGTCTCTATAAGATTAATCCCGATAATGCACTGGAACGTACTAATCAGAAATTTATCCGCCGCTTTAATTATCTGGAAGAACATACCATCAAAGAGGGAAAGAACCTGAAAGACATGACTCTTGAAGAGATGGATGCCATTTGGAATGAAGCAAAGAAAAAAGGATTGTAGACTGCAATAATACCCGATTCTTACAGACCACAACAAAGAGAAAAAACAAAGGCTCCGTTTCGCTGAAACGGAGCCTTTATTTTACCCAAACAGAACGTCTGTTTATACTCAACAGAGCGTCTGATTTATTATCTTATTTTTTCTTTGAATCTTTACTGTCTCCCTTGCGATGCATTCCTTTTATCATCTCCCTGTGGAAACGCATTTCCGCCCGCTGAACGAGAAATATCTTCTTGCTGGAAAGAATCTTTTTGAACCTGCCCAAATAAGTTTTATCCAGTTGGTCGGCAGCGATACGGTTATTGGCTACTTTCTCGTTGATTTCTTCATATTGGGCTTCCGTAGTCTTATCATCCTTGCCTTTGCGCATCAAATCCCATGACTCATCATTCAGCTTTTTCTTTTTGTCCTGAAGTTCAAAATAAACGGGGAAGAACTTGGCAGCTTCTTCTTTTGTCAATCCTGCCTGTTCGATAATATACGCCTTTTGTTTTGCCCTGAACTCTTCGCGGGACAAATGTTGGTCACACCCGTCAGCAGCCCAAAGAACAGGCATAAAGCCACACAACAAAACGACTAATGCGATTACTTTTCTCATTTTCTGTATTCAATCGGTTTTAATAAATCATTCTACACTTGCGTCACTCAAATAAACATATAACGAATAATCATCCAACATGGCACGATCCAGTGCCACATCTATCATTTCATCGGATATTACTTCCGTATCCACCTCTGTCACTGCCACCTCATCTACCGTAACAGGTTTATGATCTGTCGATGCTACCCGGATAATCAAGGCGGCACCTACGAACATAGCTGCCATATAAAGCAATGGTTTGAGTCTTGTCCATGTGCTGACAGGTTCTTCCTTGAAAGCGACTTTCGCTTTTTCAGGAAGCTTATTCATCACCTCTGAAGTCAGGTTTTCAAAGTAACCATCGGGAACTTTGAAGGAATTTTCCATCCCAAGCTTCTTCAATAGGGTATCTTCTTCTTTCATACGTTTTTCTCCTCTCTTTTCCTTAGACGTTGTCCGGTCTAAAAGGTTTAATCAATTTCTTCTAAAAACTTCTCTATTTTCTTCACCGCATGATGATAAGATGCTTTCAATGCGCCGACCGACGTACCGAACACTTCCGACATCTCTTCGTACTTCATTTCCTGATAATACTTCAGGTTGAACACCATGCGTTGTTTCTCCGGCAGTGTCAGCAATGCTTTCTGTAAGCACATCTGCACTTGGTCGCCCGAAAAATAGGAGTCGCTTTCCAGTTTCTGCACAACCATTGCTTCCGGGTCGTCAATGGCTACGGTAGTCATGGCACGCTGTTTGTTCAGAAAGGTAAGACATTCATTCAGCGCGATGCGATAGAGCCAGGTAGACAGCTTCGCCTCGGCACGAAAATAGTCGATATTCGTCCATGCCTTGATAAAAGTGTTTTGCAGGAGATCGTTCGCATCCTCATGCGACAGTACCATCCGGCGGATCTGCCAATACAATTGTTCGCTATACTGCGCCACAATCATTTCAAATCCTTGCCGCTGGGTACTCTCCTCCTGAAGGAGTTTCAGAACTTCGCGTTCGTTATAAGGGGTCATACTCTCTTGTTATCTGTATGTTTATTTATGGTTTCAAATTCAGGTCGTTCATAACCTTTAATATAGACGGATCATATTTGTAAATGTCCTCACAATATCTCAGATTATTGTCGGCAGACAAGTAAACTGTCTGATAATCTATAAATAAAGGTATATATTTCTCTAAACTATAATGCTTCAGTTCACGGTAAGACGCGCTGACAGGCAGCTTTTTTCCTTCTTCAGTCACCGGTTTGATGTCCATTGCGATACGGATACGGTCTTCAAGCAATGAATCCTGCTTATTCAACAGGAAGAAGGAGAAATCAAGCGCTTTCTGAAGGCGTACGCAGCCATGACTTACCGCCCGGTTCTTTCGTGTGAAAGCCCAACGGGAAGGAGTATCGTGCAGATAAACGGAATGAGGATTGGGAAAACGGAAGATGATGCGTCCCAATGAGTTTCCCGTCTTATTGTCCTGCTTCACCGTATAGGGTACGCCCTTTCCTGCATACTTAGCCCATTTGATGCTGTGCGGGTCTACTTGCAGGCCGGTCTTATTATCATATACCTTCATGCGGTTGCGGGTAAAATAAGTCGTATCCCTGCGATAGGTAGGAATAATCTCTTTCCTGATAATACTTTGAGGGACGTTCCAATACGGATTCAGTTCCATATAGTAGATTCTGCTCGACAACAAAGGCGTCTTATTCTTCACGCTTCCCACGCAGATACGCATTTCCAGGATAGAGTCTGTCTCCTCATTGATAGCTTGTAGCATAAATGCCGCTACATTGGCTACTACATATTTCTTTCCTTTATCCAAGGCATACTGCCAGCGTGCGCGTTCCATATTCACCAACAAACGGTCGCGGTAATAATCCGTAGTATCCGTCTCACCCCAGGCATTCACACGTTCCAGTTCTTCCTGCATTTTCAAGTAAAGCCGAGAAGAAGGTTGCGCTTTATGAAAGGCTGTATTGGCATTTGTCCGGAGAGAATCCAAAGCAGCCATTGCGAAATCCTTATCATAATCTTTAAGAGGTATCCGGCTGATGGAGTCGTTCCATCTGTCTTTTGAAGGAAGAAAACCGAACTTCAACTGACATACATATGAAAGATAGGCAGACGTCAACTGATATTCAATATCCGCCAACAGGCGGTTCATAGTCTTTCCTTCCTGCAATTGCAGTGTACGTACCTGATGCAATTCCTTGCGAATGCTATCCGTAGGATAAAGATGCGGATTAATGCCATGCCGCGAGATATTTTCCAGCCAATACAGCATGGAGTCTGCCACTTGTACAGCAGGCTTATCTGAAATCAACGAATCATTCAGCCAGAAAAATTCATCTTTCTCCCGATAGTGGGCTGCCAATGCCGAATCCCAGGGAGTCTCCTGCTTATTTTCATTCAAATAAGAATGAATCATCTGATGGATACTATCCGTACTAATCTGCCAGGTAGGATTAAACAATTCCTGAAGACTTGCCAAAGAATCCGGTATCGGAGACAAAGGTTTCTCCTTTTTGCAAGCTGCCAGGCAAGCTATACATACGATTATCATTCCCCAAAGCAGCCGCTTACTTTTCATATGCAGTCCCTCCGTCAACGTCGATACATAAGTTTTCTTTCGCCAAAATCGTTTGCGGGAAGATGGCGGATGCTTCGTTGAATAAAATAGATTCATCTTCATAGCGGGCGGAAAAATGTCCGATCACCAACTGTTTCACATTGGCATCCAACGCAAGTTGCGCTGCTTGTGCAGCCGTTGTATGATAAGTTTCTTTAGCCCGTGCCTGCTCTCCCTGCGCAAAGGTCGCTTCATGGAAAAGCAAATCTACATTCCTGATTTGTTCCGCAATCGCCGGACGATAAATCGTATCGGAACAATAAGCGTATTTGCGTGCCGGAGCCGAAGGGCGGGTCAATCGGGAATTAGGGATTACTTCTCCTTCGGGAGTCATAAAATCCGCTCCGTTCTTGATGCGGTTCAGTTCATAGAGCGGAACTTTATAAAAATCTACCATGTCTCTGATAATATGATTAGGCCGCTGTTTTTCTTCAAAAAGAAAACCACAGCAAGGTATACGGTGCTTCAAAGGAATCGTAGTTACAGTCACCGAACGGTCGTCATAAATGACAACAGGTTCCTTCGTTTCAAATTCATGGAAGAATACTTTATAGGTCAGCGTCTTGCAGAAGAAAGCAAGCAGTGGAGCAAACAGTTCTTCCAACCCTTTCGGGGAGTGAATATGCAAATCAGCCGTTCTGCCCAACAAGCCGAATGTAGAGATTAAGCCCGTCAAGCCGAAACAATGGTCACCATGCAAATGAGAGATAAAGATATGGTTCAGTCGGGAAAACTTCAGTCGGGAACGACGCAATTGCATCTGCGCGCCTTCCCCACAATCAATCATAAATAGTTTTTCACGCAGGTTGACGACTTGTGAAGTCGCAAAATGTCGTGTAGTAGGCAAAGCAGAGCCGCACCCTAATATATGTAACTCGAATTTTTCCATGGTATGCAAAGATAAAGCATTTCAAATTTAATCCGGCAAAAGAATAGGAAATATTTCACCACGGATTACACTGATTAATACAGATTGACAATAGAACTAAATGATATCATAATAAAATGATAATTTCTTTTTAGACAGAAGAACATAAGAACAAAAGATGAAACAGTAGTAGTTTAATGACCAGCAGAAATAATTTTCCAAGCGCAGCCTTTATGTTCTTTTGTTCTTATGTCTAAATTAAATTCCCATTTATAACCGTAACCGAACACAAAAAAAGACGCCCCCAAACGGGAGCGCCTTTACTGGAAATATTCTGTTCAGATTATTTCTTTCCTTCCAACTGTTCTTTCAATGCAGCAAGAGCGTCGATGTCGCCCAGCGTAGTTGAAGCAGCCTGGTTTTGAATCATCGGAGAATCTTCTCTCTTACCAGATGTCTTCTTAGCACCGGAAGCAGCTTTCTTTTCAGCTCTTTCTTCAGCTTTAGCAACATCTTCGAAAATACGGCTGTGAGACAGGATGATTCTCTTAGCGTCCTTGTTGAACTCGATCACTTTGAATTCAAGTTTTTCATCCAACTGAGCTTGTGAACCGTCTTCTTTTACAAGGTGTTTCGGAGTTGCGAAACCTTCTACACCGTAAGGAAGAGCTACAACAGCACCCTTATCCAACATTTCGATGATAGTACCTTCGTGTACAGAACCTACTGTAAATACAGTTTCGAATACATCCCAAGGATTTTCTTCGAGTTGTTTGTGACCAAGGCTCAAACGACGGTTTTCTTTGTCGATTTCGAGTACCTGAACTTCGATGTCAGCACCAATCTGAGTAAATTCTGACGGGTGTTTCACCTTCTTAGTCCAAGAAAGGTCAGAGATGTGGATCAAACCGTCTACACCTTCTTCGATTTCTACGAATACACCGAAGTTAGTGAAGTTACGAACTTTTGCAGTATGCTTGGAACCTACAGGATACTTCTCTTCGATAGTTTCCCATGGGTCTTGTTTCAGTTGCTTGATACCCAAAGACATTTTACGTTCTTCGCGGTCAAGTGTAAGAACAACAGCTTCCACTTCGTCGCCTACCTTCATGAAATCCTGTGCAGAACGCAGGTGCTGGCTCCAAGACATTTCTGAAACGTGGATCAAACCTTCTACGCCGGCAGCGATTTCGATGAATGCACCGTAGTCAGCCATAACGACAACTTTACCGTTTACTTTGTCACCAACCTTCAACTCTGTATCAAGAGCATCCCATGGGTGCGGAGTCAGTTGTTTCAGACCAAGAGCGATACGTTTCTTTTCGTCATCGAAGTCAAGGATAACAACGTTAAGTTTCTGATCCAGCTCAACAACTTCTTTCGGATCGCTAACGCGTCCCCAAGAAAGGTCAGTGATGTGAATCAAACCGTCTACGCCACCAAGGTCGATGAATACACCGTAAGATGTGATATTTTTAACAGTTCCTTCGAGAACTTGTCCTTTTTCAAGTTTACCGATAATTTCTTTCTTCTGTTGTTCCAGTTCAGCTTCGATAAGAGCTTTGTGAGATACAACAACGTTTTTGAATTCCTGGTTGATTTTAACCACTTTGAATTCCATAGTTTTGCCAACGAATACATCATAGTCGCGGATCGGTTTAACGTCAATCTGAGAACCCGGCAAGAATGCTTCGATTCCGAATACGTCAACGATCATACCACCCTTAGTGCGGCACTTGATGTAACCCTTGATAATTTCTTCATTTTCCAGAGCAGCATTCACGCGATCCCAAGAACGAGTAGCGCGGGCTTTTCTGTGTGACAGAACGAGTTGTCCTTTTTTGTCTTCCTGATTTTCGATATACACTTCTACTGTATCACCTACTTTCAGGTCAGGATTGTAACGGAATTCATTCAAAGGGATGATACCGTCTGATTTGTAACCGATGTTCACAACTACTTCACGCTTGTTCATTGCGATTACGGTTCCGTCAACAACCTCACGGTCGTTAACTTTGTTAAGCGTACCGTCGTAAGCTTTTTCTAATTCTTCGTGGCTTGCGCTTGTTACCGCTTCGCCGTTTTCATAAGCATCCCAGTTGAAGTCTTCAATAGGAGCTACGTTCTTTAAGTTTTCCATTAATAAATAAATTGTTTAATACTTTAATTAAATAAGACATTATATTATCTCTAAATCGGGCGCAAAGGTAGAAATATTTTCTTGATTGACAAAAGAATGGCTGAATAAAAGATGCTTGTATCCGTATTTTTTGTAATATTGCAAGTCTTAATATATACAGTTTTTGCCATGGACGAGAGATTGGACAAAGTCAAGGTACAGTTCAGCTATTTGCCGCTCATTAATTTTGCGATACAACAAAACAGTGCACCGGTCATTCATCAGCTTTCTATAGAGAACGCAACATCTGCCCCGCTAAAGGACATACAAGTACAAATCACGGCTGAACCCGCTTTCGGCAATGCTGTCCCGACAGTTATCGAGCTGATTCCGGCACATGGCACGGTATCTTTGCAGCCCCTTTCTCTCACGTTATCGGCCAATTACTTCACGCAACTAACCGAGCGTTTGTCCGGCAACCTGAAGATAGAAATCACTTCCGAAGCATCGCTGATATTTACGCAGACCTACCCTATCGACATTTTGGCTTATGACCAATGGGGCGGCCTCAATGTGCTTCCTGAAATGCTGGCTGCCTTTATCACTCCCAATCACACCGCCATCTTACCTATTATAAAAAGGGCAGCCGCTATTTTGGGGCAATGGACAGACAGCCCGTCTCTCGACGAATATCAGAGCCGCAACCCGGACAGGGTGAGAAAGCAGATGGCTGCCATTTATACCGCCATCTCCGAACAGCAGATTATATACAGTACCATTCCCGCTAGCTTCGAAGAATACGGGCAACGTGTCCGGCTGGCTGACTCCGTGATGGCTCAGAAATTGGGAACTTGTCTCGATATGTCCCTGCTCTATGCTTCGTGCCTGGAAGCTATCGGGCTGAACCCGCTTATCATCATCACTCAAGGGCACGCTTTCGCAGGAGCGTGGCTAGTGCCGGAAACGTTTCCCGATCCCACCGTGGACGACGTTTCTTTATTAACCAAAAGAACGGCCGAAGGAATCTACGACATCACTTTGGTGGAGACGACCTGCATGAACATGGGACACCAGTCCGACTTCGACAATGCCGTGAAGAAAGCGAACGGCAAGCTGACGGACGGAAGTTATTTCATGCTTGCGATAGATGTGAAGAGAGCAAGACATTCGGGGATTCGTCCCATCCCTCAACGCATATTGCATGGACAGACATGGGAAATAGAAGAGAATGAACCTGTTGTCCCAAAGAATACAGTACATGTCACCCCGCAAAGTATTAATCCTTATGATTTATCGGGCACCGAAACGCAGACTGTCATTACCAAACAGCTATTGTGGGAAAGACGTTTGCTCGATTTAAGCCTGCGCAATAATCTGCTGAACATCCGTATTACTAAAAATACACTCCAACTTATTCCGGCAAATCTCGCCTGTCTGGAAGATGCTTTGGCCGAAGGAGAAGAGTTCCGTATCCTTCACCACCCTGTCGGTTGGGAAAGTCCGGCTATGGAGTTCGGTATCTATTCATCCGTTCCCGAATCCAATCCGATAGTCGATTTCGTCAATTCGGAACTTTCACAGAAAAGGTTACGTTTTTACTTGTCCGAGAATGATTTAGGCAAAGCATTGACTCATCTCTACCGTTCTTCGCGTACATCTATCGAGGAGAATGGAGCTAATACGCTGTATCTTGCCCTTGGATTGCTGAAATGGTATGAGACTCCTTCCAGCGAACGTCCCCGCTATGCGCCAATACTATTACTACCGGTCGAAATCATCCGCAAATCAGCAGCTAAGGGATATGTAATCCGTTCCCGTGAAGAGGAGACAATGATGAATATTACTTTACTGGAGATGCTCCGCCAAAACTTTGGAATCAGCGTGCCCGGATTAGACCCATTGCCTTCCGATGAAAGTGGCGTAAACGTGAAATTAATCTACTCTATCATCCGAAACAGCATCAAGAACCAGCGCAAATGGGACGTTGAAGAACAAGCTATCCTTGGCATCTTTTCTTTCAATAAGTTTATCATGTGGAATGACATTCATAATAATGCCCACAAACTGGTTCAGAATAAAATCGTATCGAGCCTCATCAACGGAAAGATTGAATGGGAAGCCACCACGGAAGAAATAGATGCTACCTACATGGACAAGCAACTGTCTCCTGCCGATATTGTACTGCCTATCATCGCCGATTCTTCGCAACTGGAAGCCATATACGAAGCGGTACACGACAAGACATTTATCCTGCACGGCCCACCGGGAACAGGAAAGTCGCAAACGATTACCAATATTATCGCCAATGCTCTTTATAAAGGAAAACGGGTATTGTTTGTAGCGGAAAAGATGGCTGCCCTTTCCGTTGTCCAAAACAGACTGGCTGCCATTGGTCTTGCTCCGTTCTGCCTGGAAATTCATTCCAATAAGACAAAGAAATCCGCAGTCATCTCACAACTGAAAGAGACGACTGAAATTATCAGGAAAACGCCACCCGAAGAATTCAAGAAGGAAGCGGAACGCTTGTTGAACCTGCGGGCGGAATTGAATAAATATATCGAAGCTCTGCATAAAGAGTACCCGTTCGGAGTTTCATTATACGATGCGATTATTCATTATCAATCGTTGGATGCCGAGCCTTGTTTCAATATTCCTCAAGGCTATCTGGAGAAATTGGATAAAGATACGTTTTCGCAATGGGAAGATGCCGTTGAATCTTTGGTAAGAACGGCCAATGCGTGCGGGCATCCGCATCAACACCCGTTGACGGGTATCTTCATTACAGAATATTCATCTGCCGTAAAAGACGAAGCCGCCCGAACGCTCACCGAATTTATCGACTTGCTGAAGGCTATCCAACAGAAACTGGTTACATTATCCGCGCTTCTGAAAGATACGGAGATGCATCCCACACGTACAGACTTTCAGACGATTGCGAATATTATCCGAAGAATACTCGATATTCCCGAACTTACTCCCGGTTTATTGACTCTGCCATTGTTGAATGAAACTCTTGATGAATATCGTGAAGTAGTGAATCATGGTCGTAAACGTGACGAATCAAGAAAAGCTATCGAAACTGGATTTACAAAAGAAATCCTGCAAGTGGATGCCGGGAACATGTTAGCCGAATGGAACCGGATATCCGCCCAATGGTTTCTTCCGAGATATTTCGGACAGAGAAAAATAAAGAAGGCTCTCCATATCTATGCCCT
Organism: Bacteroides congonensis; assembly: GCF_900130125.1. GTDB lineage: Bacteria > Bacteroidota > Bacteroidia > Bacteroidales > Bacteroidaceae > Bacteroides > Bacteroides congonensis. The sequence goes on along the minus strand of NZ_FQXY01000011.1, from coordinate 729,292 downwards.
GAAAGCCATTGAACCGGATGCTATCCAACCTTTACTTCATCAGATTATTCAATATCAGGAAGAGAACAAAGCCGTTCAGAAATATGCAAGCCAACTGCCGTCCCTGTTCGGACGATTCGGAAAGAATGAAGACTGGAAGACCATTGAGCAGATTATCAATGACATGATTTCCTTACATTCGCATCTGCTGAACTATTCGAAAGACATAGCCAAAGTTTCACAAATCAAACAGAATCTGTCTACACAACTGGCTGAAGGCATACAGACATTCAGAGATATTCATGCCCAGTCTCTCAATGAAATCTATCAGTATTCGGATACACTCGCGAATATAGAGCACAGGCTTTCCGAAACGTTGGGCATATCCATAGCGGAACTCTATATCAATTCGGCTGACTGGATTCATACAGGCATATCAAAAGCTCAAACGTGGAAAGAAAATCTGGATAAACTCAAGGACTGGTATCAATGGCTGCAAACCTACCGGACGCTGGATAAACTTAACATCGGATTTATCGCAACGGAATATAAGGAGAAGAATATTCCTACTTCCCAACTTGCTGACAGCTTTTATAGAAGTTTTTACCAGAGCGCTATTCAGTATATCATTCCCAAGGAGCCAACCCTGGAGTTGTTCAACGGCAAGATATTCAATGATATAATAGCGAAGTACAAACAAATATCGACTCAATTCGAAGAAACCACCAAGAAGGAATTATTTGCCAGGTTGGCTTCCAACATTCCATCTTTTACTCACGAAGCCATTCAAAGCTCCGAAGTCGGCATACTCCGAAAGAACATCCGGAACAATGCCCGTGGCATATCCATCCGTAAGTTGTTCGACCAAATTCCGACTTTGCTGTCGCGTATGTGTCCGTGTATGTTGATGAGTCCGCTTTCCGTAGCTCAGTTCATTGATACGGACGCGGATAAATTTGACCTGATAGTCTTTGACGAAGCATCGCAGATGCCGACTTATGAAGCCGTAGGCGCCATTGCCCGGGGTAACAATGTGATTATTGTAGGCGACCCGAAACAGATGCCGCCTACCAACTTTTTCTCTGTCAATACCGTTGACGAAGATAATATCGAGATGGAAGATTTGGAAAGTATTCTTGATGACTGTCTTGCTTTGTCTATTCCATCGAAGTATTTATTGTGGCATTATCGAAGCAAGCACGAGAGTCTTATCGCTTTCAGTAACTCCGAGTACTACGACAATAAACTGATGACTTTCCCGTCGCCCGATAATATTGAATCCAAGGTAAGGCTGGTGTCTATCAACGGGTATTATGACAAAGGTAAATCCCGTCAGAATCAAGCCGAAGCGCAAGCGGTGGTCGATGAAATAGAAAGAAGGTTGAGAAGCGAGGAATTAAGAAAGAAGAGTATTGGCGTTGTTACTTTCAGTATTGTTCAGCAAGCCTTAATAGAAGATTTATTATCCGACCTCTTTATCTTCCACCCCGAACTGGAAACTCTGGCTTTGGAATGTGAAGAACCGCTATTTATCAAGAACCTGGAGAATGTGCAGGGAGATGAACGGGATGTGATTCTCTTTTCCGTGGGTTACGGCCCGGACGCCACAGGACGTGTCAGCATGAACTTCGGCCCGCTAAACCGGACAGGTGGAGAAAGAAGGCTGAATGTGGCTGTTTCCCGCGCCCGGTATGAAATGATTATTTATTCTACCTTAAGGTCGGACATGATAGACTTGAACCGGACTTCTTCCATTGGTGTAGCCGGACTGAAACGCTTCCTTGAGTATGCGGAAAAAGGGACAAGAAATATAGTCAACAGTGCCGCTAATCCGCTATCGGACACATCAGCTTCTATCGAGAATATCATAGCTGACAAATTGCGTTCACTGGGATATACTGTACATACCGACATCGGATGCTCCGGTTATAAGATAGACATAGGAATAGTAGATACTCAAAACGGGTCTAATTATCAACTTGGCATTATCTGTGACGGAAAGAATTATCAGCGTACCAAGACTGCACGCGACCGGGAGATTGTTCAAAACAATGTCCTGAAAGCACTCGGCTGGACTATCTGTCGTATATGGACAATGGACTGGTGGGAAAAACCGGATGAAGTAATTGCATCCATACAGCAGGCAATCTCTCGAAAGAAAGAATCCGAAGCAAACGCGGAGACTGATACTGCGCAGACAAATACCACTCCGGCAACCATAACGGAAGAAAAACAAAACGAGAAGCCTGCTTCAACCCCCAAAAGGAGTACTAATGAAGTCTCATTACTTCTCAAAACGTCACCGACTGCTACTGAAAAGCAAACAGTTTCCACATTGGTTGCCCCAAGTAGACTACAGGATTATGAGTCCACCAAAGTCACTCCGGATAAATATCTGCCCGAAGATTTCTTTCTCCCGGAAAGTTATCCAGTCCTTACTTCCCAAATACAGAAAATAATAGAAAACGAAGCTCCGGTCAGCAAATCCCTGCTTTGCAAAAAGATTCTGTCCGAATGGGGAATCAGCCGTTTGGGGCCACGGATAGAAGCACATATAGAAACTGTGTTTAAGGCACTGAATACATATAATACAGAACACGACGGATATGTTTATTGTTGGAAAGACAAAGAACAGTGCAGTTCATATCTAGCTTACCGACCGGATTCCGACCGGGATGTGACTGATATATCTCCTGAAGAAATAGCCAACGCCATCCAGCAGATACTCACCGACTCCATCAGCCTGCCTATGGCAGATTTGATAAAAGCATGCGCACAGACTTTCGGTTTCCCCCGTATGGGTTCGACCATAGATGCCGCCATGCGGAGAGGTATCCGCGAAGCAGTGAAAAGAAATTATGCAAAAATGGAAAATGGACGGGTAACGATTGCCAATTAATACCGTTTGCCAATTAATACCGTTCAAGACTGATTAATAATGTTTCTCCAGACGCTTCAGGGCGATAATAGAATCGGATACATAAGTATTATCCGGTTCTATCGACCGCCAATAACAAAGTTCCCCGATCAGCCGTTTCAGATAGGCAGGGTCGTTTGAACCGATTCTACGTTGATGTTCCACCAATCCTTTTGTCAGGATGAAATAGACATTCTTCCGAATCTCCCGCTTTCTTGTTTTAGGAATCGTCAGCTTTACACCGGAGCTGACAGATACGCCTGTGATAATCTTCCTGTCATACTCATGCAGGAAACGGGTCTTTTTATGATTCGGTTCAAACTTCTCGTCACGGATTATCTGTTTAATCCGAGGGATTATCTGTTCTTTCGGGAACACGTCGCCCGAGAAAGTCAGGTCATCGGCATAGCGGGTATATGTCAACCCGTACTCTGCTGCCAACGCCGCCAATTTCTTATCCATCTCATAGCCGACAATATTACTCAATGCAGGACTCGTAGGAGCTCCCTGCGGTAAACTATTATGCAGGCAACATAATGTTCTAAAGACTTTCGCCACATTTGCCGGATAACCCATCTTCTCGAATGTCGCCTTCACCCTCGGGCTTCGTATAGAAAAGAAAAAATCATGAATATCCATTTTCAACACATACCGCTTTCCCAAATGAGGACTGGCATTGTCAACTACCGAGCGTCCGCATCGGAATCCGACTGCTGCCGGATGGATGGTAGTCACCGATGATAAGATTCGGGAGTTAATAGTTGTTTGGATAGATTGGAGTTCTTTGAGCGGAGCAGAAATCATACGATATCCACCCCTTCTTTTCCTCACCCAAAACTCATGGTAATGGGTAGGGATATTTTCAAGTATTTCTTTCAGTTTGTTTGCTTCCACACCCAACAGGCTGGCGCACCAAACGACCGATTCATCATCAAACTTAGGAACATACGGAGATTGCGGAGCGGTAACCCCTAAAGCTCGTCGAAGCCAAGCGCCATGCCCGGATTCAGACTTGGAAGCACTTTCTTCCTTCCCACCACTAGCTGTCGCTTTCCACCTTTTATACCCCTCCTGTTTCCTGCTCGAAGAAATCATCTTATAAATCAGGAAACCGGTGATTATAAGTATTGTTATTAAAATACCGTCCATTTTGTATCATGTATATAAAGAAAGAGAGAAGAGGATGAGTTATTTACTAAAATAAATTTAAGGTATTTATACCTAAGAATTTATTTTCTAGGAAAATACCTGTGCTTATGAGGCGACTACACCTCTTTTGTGCTAAATTTTGCCCTCATCCTCTTCTATACAAAGATAGAAAATTCTTTCGATTTATGCAAAAAGAATGTCAAAAACTATCGGTTGAACAACTCAAATGTAAATTTGCAGCCTATTCCGCCGAAATTCCAATTCTCACTGCTCACAAAAACTCCGACATCAAAAATATGTGTGCCGATGCCATACCCTACTTCCATGTAAGGTTGAAGATGGGGCATGCAGAGGGCGCTTACGTAAATACGTTCATTCTGTACATAACGTGTATATTTCATCAGATGCTTTAATATCAGAAATGGCGCCTCATAAGTGAAATGCCCGCGTACATAACGGCGGGAAGAGTTATACCAACGTCCGTCGAGCACTTGAAACACTCCGCCGATTTCATCGTTCCACCCCACAGGAAGATTGCGACGGGAGAAGTTGGCGAAATCCACGAAATACAATTCATCCTGATTGGTGAACGCGCCAAATCCAAAACGATAATAGATATTGCGCATCAGTCCCAACCGGATTTGATGTTGAAGGTCGAACTCTATCCTTTCATATTCGCCTGTGCTTTTGAATACTCCTTTGATGCCTCGCTCGTAATCGACCGAGAAAGTAGGATATAAGGAACGGAGATTTATTTTTCGTTTTCCATTCATATAATAGTAAAGTCCCGGCGTCCATTCCACCCGGATACGGGGAGCGAAACTGATATAGGTATTCTTGAATTTCTCCATAAATTCAGGGGGTGGCATCGGATAGTCACCGGTTATCACGAAGCGGGAAGGCTCTACGGCCGTTCTCTTATGGGCGGAGAAACCCAGACTTATATCCAAACCATTGACTACCTCTACGGTATGGCGAAAATTAAAATACAAGTCTTTGAAATAATCAAGATGAATCAAATCGAAATTGAAGATGCTGTCCGGCATGGCTTTCAACTCATCCAACACCTTACTGCTATAAATGCGGTTACCGTTACCCACATTCAGACGGAAGAATCCACGCTTCTGCGGCCAATACTCAAAATCGGCATTCAATGACCAGTAGAATTCCTTACGAGTGAAATTATATCCGAGTTTAGGTACAACGCGAAGCAGTTTGTCCCCCCTAAAAAGACGGTTGTAACGAAAATCCTGCCGATAAGACAAACCGTTGCTTCCACTATAACTGAACAGAAGCGGATTGATGAACGGAGAGAAACGGACACTTCCGATATTAGAAAGATTGAACTTATAATCTTCCACCATCAGGTCGCCCATTGTTCCCCAAAAAGCCTGGCTCTTGGATGGCTTCTGTATAGTAGCCGTATCACGTCTCAGCCGATAATCATGGTACAATTTCTTCTCACTTTCATTCAAAGGGATAGGGCGCATGATGGCGAAGGTTGAAGCATCTGTTTTATAGGCATTCGTGTCGCATTGCAAAGAGAAAGATTCCGAGAGATTATAATTCGTCTTCTCTTTCTTACGCACTTTCTTTTCTTTCAGTTCAATGGATTTATAATCCAAAGAAGCAGTATAGTTGCCATCAACCTTATTTCCGAGAAATTTAAAAAGAGCTTCCACATCATAACGTACAGGCAGAAATTCATTTTTCTTGCCTACGTCTCCCATCTTAATCCAGCAGGTGAAAGTTATCAGTTCCGACCGTCCCGAAAAACGTATTTCACGGACACTCCAGACATTACTGCTGACAATCATATATCCGCCTACAAGTTGGTCACTCTTTGTCCGTGGAATAAAACGTACCCGATAATCAAGATTATTCGGATCTCCCATCACACTGTCTATCCGGTATTTATAGTATTTCTGCCCGTTCTTGGCTAGTGGTGACAGCAACCGTTCGTCATTCAGCAGGGAAGAGGAGTAAATGTTCACATTAAAGTATTCGAGCAAACCCGGCAGTCCCCGGTTTCCCCTTACAGTTCCTTGCGATGCTTTTACTTTTTGGTCATAGATATTGGGAGCGGTATAATGAAGGTCACTGTAAGTTTCGAGCAGATACTCGCGCACCCCCTTTTGCAAACGGAACATGGAAGGTACATAACGAAGGATAAAGTTCTTTTTCTGAATATCCATTTTACCCTTTATATACAGGTTGGCACGATAATCACTGACTATCGTTTCATATAAAGGCGCGAAGGTCATGACACGTTCAATGATGGAATCGGCAGAAATACTTTTATGCGTATAAGGATTCATTATATAGTTACTGGCTGCTCCCTTTAAAGAAAAAGAGAACAGACATAGTATGCATCCTATCAGTATTTTATCTCTCAATCGTCGTATCTCCTTCATTAACGTAGGCAAATATAAAAAAGAATATCGAAAAGCAAGGGGATTGGGGTACTAAAAAGAGTTATTAAGGAAATCCTGTTATAAAAAGAAAAGGGAGTATCCGACATTACAGATAATCCCTCTCCCGCATACATTACCATACCTACTACAGGAAATAAAAGACAGTAAATTAAATATCATTCAAAGAATTTTCATCATCTTCTTTCTCCTTTATCTTCACATTTATTTTATCTTCATATCTAATCTGAATCTGTCCATACTGATTAATATGTACTATAATCCCTCCTTTGTCAAGTGTCCAAAAGCTTATATAATTACATTTTTCTTTACGTAAAGCTTGCAATTCATATCCATCACCTTCATAATATGGTGAAGAGAAAAACTCAAAATGATCTTTAGGCTCTCCATACTTCTTTTTAAAAAGTTCCACCATCTCATTATAATCACTTTTCAAAGACGTCCATGATTCCTGTTCTGAATAGTACACACTAACCTTCCATACAGTCTTCGTTTTAGGAGAAGAGAGGATTAATACTTCTACCCATTTGCCTGTAAACAAGCCTTTCATTAAAGCTACATGATCTCTTGGATATTTTTTTAGAGAAAAACCATTTTTCTCCATTTTCTCCACAAAAGAAGACAAACTCCCTTCTAAAGTTATTCCCTTAAATTCAATATGAGAATCCTGAGAATAAATATTATTCGCTATAAATAGAACAAAAAACAGAATAAATATCTTTTTCATAACTATATATTGATATTATTGTCTATAGATACCTCAAATAGCACTTTTCCAGCCCTTTAATCAAAAATCATCTTCTATTGAAATAAACTTATTATATTGAGTTAATATTGTATTGAACTCAGCCCGCAATTCATCCATCATTTCAATCGCCTTTTTCTTAGAAATTCCACGCCCCATTTTTTTAGTATCAGGAACATTATCTCCTGTAAAATATGGAATTAAAGGCACGCTATACACCTTACCAGCACCAGTTTGTTCGGCTGAAACACAATTAATATCGTATATTTCTATTTTATATTTGTTATCTTTAAACCTAAACTTTGTCAAATACTCATACTTATATATACATTTCAGTCCCATCCCCACGCTAATGGAAAATTCTTTTTCCGTTTTAACTTGTATTACTCCATTATCTTTATCTTCAAGAACTCTGCACACATAAACTAATAGGCAAAACAGTCAAAAGAAAAAGAAAAATTTTATTCATAATCATACCTTTAATATTTAGAAATTCATTAAATAATAAATTAACTTATATAGAAAAATCATTCTATTCTCTTATAAGTTCCACTTTCCTGACCATTGGTTATTTTCAGGACATCTTTTGAGAATAAACATTCCCATACCCTTTCCTGCCCGTTAAGTTTGTTTCCACCATCAGAATAAGTGATTACAATATTAATATTGTTAGCTGATATTTTATAGGTAAATAAATAATTGGTTGCAAAATCAGCTCCGTTGAGAAGTGCGTAATATCCAGTTCCATCATTCTCGAATTTCAGGTATTTATGAACACTTTCCGTACCTGTAGACCATGTTCCTATTATTTCTTCAGAGTTTAAATCAATCCAGTCATCATCAGAAGAAGAGCAACCACCCAAACCCAATAGGATTGTAAATAACAGAATTAACACAAAATATAAATTCTTTTTCATCTTATATAAATATTTAGTTTACTATATCGTTTGTGCTTTAGTAGCAAAATCTCAAAAAGAAATAAGATTATCGCATTTTGTTATATATACATTAGACAATAAACAAAGAGATTGTTAACAATGAGAAAAATTTATTTTCAATATGATAGTGGAGACATTCAGAGATGGTTTACTGTTATCTTCATTGATACTATTGCATCCATATAAAAATGATAATACTAGTAAGAAAAATAAAACTGTCTTCATATTGTCTGTTTTTAATCTGTGAATGATATTGCAAAGTAACGTACTTCTTTACATATAATCAAACTTTTTACTATTTTTTTTCAGAAAAACTCTCTTTCCTTTGCCGCACAATATCTTTTTTCTACCTTTGCAATATTATAAACGACAAGATGTTTTTACCAATTCATAAGGAAGAATTAATCACTTCGACTGCATCAATTAATAATTCCCCCTTATCCTTTAGCAATTTCATCCGCTTGAATTAATCTGTTGCACTTGGGCAACCGTTCGGATACACTTGTGTAACAGTCTAGTTACACTTGTCCATTCCGGTGAATGCCCAACTGCAAACAAATAGTGATAATCTAAAAGGAATTATTATGAGCATACTTTACAAGACAACCCGCTTTGCGGATACTTTCAGTGGTGACAAAGAAACAAATGTACGGGTGCAGCTATTATCATGGGATACGCTGAATACCAAAGCCTTTGTAGAATATCTGGCTTTCAAGAACAACATTTCCAAAGGAGATGCATACAAAAATCTCAGCATGGTATTGGAAGGCATAGAGGCTATTCTGAAAAATGGCAATATTCTCAATTTGGATGATTTCGGCAGTTTCTCCCTTAACGGCAGTTTCTGCGAAGACAAGGAACCCGGTGAAAACCATCGGGCGGAATCCATAGAGGTGAAGAACGTTGTGTTCAAGGCTGAAAAGCACTTGAAGAAACGGATAGCCGCGGCAGGATTTGAGAAGTATAACCCTGAAAGACATAACAAACGAAAGTACTAGAACGACATGGAATACGACAGAACTTACTCCATCCGAAAAGGTGAATACTTCGCGGATGCACTGAAACGCGCCGGTAAAGACTTTATCCCGACCAATTGCATCATCAACAAGTTACTGCCCGGACTGGGGGCTACGCATTGTGAACTGACAGCACCGCGGAAATCTATCATTATCGAGCCTAATGTGCCTGTTATCGAGTCGAAAGCGAAGAAACACAAGAATGCGTTGGCTGTATATAAAGGTGTAACTATCCGGAAAGTGGCTGATTTTCTGGAAGAGAATCGTGATAAACATTACAAGCTGTTAACCACTCCCGAAGGTTTCACGAAAATCAAGGAAGCGATGCAAGCTGTAGAGATAGATATGTACACAGAATGCTTTATCTTGTTTGATGAATGTGAAAAGTTAGTGCAAGACGTGCATTACCGTGATTCCATCCGCGAACCGATGAACGATTTCTTCCGTTTTCAAAACAAGGCATTGATTTCCGCCACTCCTATCATACCCGAAAAGGACAATCGTTTCGATGGCTTTATGCGGGTATTGATTCAGCCAGACTATGCTTACCGTCAAAAACTGAAACTTATCACTACGAATAATGTACTGGAAACATTGCAGGAAGTGATTGATGCGAAGCGAGGAACAGTCTGTATCTTCTGCAACAGCATCGACTCGATAGACAGCTTTTACAGGTTGATACCCGAATTGAGTAACGCCTGTACTTTTTGCAGCGAGGACGGACAGTACAAACTATGGAAAGGCAACCGACGCAAGAAATCAATGATGATTACCGAACTGGAACGTTACAACTTCTTCACTTCACGTTTCTATTCGGCAGTAGATATCGTGTGCAAGAATCCCCCGCACGTGATTTTCATCAGCGATTTATACGGTGCCGCACAATCCGTCATCGACCCGGCTACCGAAGCTATCCAAATCATCGGACGTTTCCGCGGCGGAGTAAACAGTGTGACACATATTGCTTCTATCCGCCCGGAACTGGAATGTATGTCTGCACCGGAAATTGACCACTGGATTCAGGGAGCATCCACCGTCTTCAACGGATGGAAGGTGCAACTGGCACGGACATCGAATATAGGAGAACGGACATTATTGCAGGAAGCTATCGGAGAAAATTCCTATCTTCCTTATCTGGACGAGAACGGAAAACCCGACCCGTTTCTGATAGCCAACTTCTATGAGAAGGAACAAGTGAAACGGCTATATACCTCTGCTGATTTATTGTGTAATGCCTATCAGCAAACCAGCTATTTTGAATTCTCACACGAAGAACGCCTTATGCCGGTTTCAGATAATGAGCGCATGGCTATCCAACATCGTCTGGCTAAGAAAAAGCGAGCGGAGCTTATCGTCCGCAAACTGGAAGAGATGGAAAAGATGAGCAGAACTACCGATAAGAAACTACAAAAACGCTATCAACGCATGTTGGGAAATCTCATAACTTCTACTGCTGACAGATATATATACGATTGCTTTTGCCGGTTTGGTGGTGAATTTATCCGTGAATCCGACTATAATGAAAATAAGTTGCGTACAGCATTAAATGTCAGCAGCGAACAATCCATCAAGAAGTCGGGACAGATGAAAACCCGTATCCAACGAACTTTCCCCATAGGGACTGAATTGTCGGTTCAGGAAGTAAAAAGTATGCTCAAGCAAGTATATAAGAAAATGGGACTGAACACCGGACGAGGTATCACGACTAAAGAACTGGAACAATATGCAGAGGTGGAAAATTATAGAAATCATGAAACCAGAACAATCAAAATACTGAAATTCAAATAATTAAAAGAAAAATGCAGTTTTTATTCCGAAAAAGATAAAAACTCCCTATTGATTTTTGCAAACTTATCTTAAAATCAGGCTATTTTTAAAGATAAGGCATTGATAATAAGCTCTGCGACATTTTTGTTTTTCCCCGTATAATACTTAGAATACAAACAAAAATGTCACAGAGAATTTTCCAAGTTATCTAAATGCCTTACTGATGTGACCTGTACAAAACTTATATGTTTACCAGTGTTTTTTACGTCAAGACCATAAAGTTCAGCCTTCCCCCTTAAGTCCGAAGGGGGCATATTCAAAAAAAACATCTTATTTTTCAAATTACCCCCTAAAAAATAGGGGTACTTTCAGAAAAAACATATAATTTTGCGCCATCAACCGATAAAAAACAGACCATTTATGTCTAAAATGAGATTTTTTGCATTACAAGAGCTTTCCAACCGGAAACCTTTGGAAGTAACTGCTCCTTCCAACAAACTCTCTGATTATTATGGTAGCCACGTGTTTGACCGCAAGAAGATGCAGGAGTATCTTCCCAAAGAAGCCTATAAGGCTGTGACCGATGCTATCGAAAAAGGTACGCCTATCAACCGCGAAGTGGCAGACTTGATTGCCAACGGCATGAAAAGCTGGGCAAAGTCACTCAACGTCACTCACTACACACATTGGTTTCAGCCCTTGACAGACGGAACAGCCGAAAAACATGACGGCTTTATCGAGTTCGGCGAAGATGGTGGAGTTATCGAACGCTTCTCCGGGAAATTACTTATCCAGCAGGAACCGGATGCTTCTTCTTTCCCGAACGGCGGTATCCGCAACACTTTCGAAGCACGCGGCTATACGGCATGGGATGTTTCTTCACCGGCATTTGTAGTAGATACGACTCTTTGTATCCCTACTATCTTTATTTCTTATACAGGCGAAGCACTGGACTACAAAACTCCGCTATTGAAAGCACTCGCTGCCGTGGATAAAGCGGCTACGGAAGTTTGCCAGTTGTTCGATAAGAACGTGACACGCGTATATACAAACCTGGGATGGGAACAGGAATATTTCCTTGTCGACTCTTCCTTATATAATGCACGCCCCGACCTCTGCCTGACAGGACGGACACTGATGGGACACTCTTCCGCCAAAGACCAACAGTTGGAAGACCACTATTTCGGCTCTATCCCTCCACGCGTCACCGCATTTATGAAGGAACTGGAAATAGAATGCCACAAGCTGGGTATTCCTGCCAAGACCCGTCACAACGAAGTAGCCCCCAACCAGTTCGAGCTGGCTCCTATCTTCGAAAACTGTAACCTGGCAAACGACCACAACCAGCTTGTCATGGATCTGATGAAACGTATTGCCCGCAAGCATCACTTCAACGTGCTTCTGCACGAAAAACCTTATAGCGGTGTGAACGGTTCGGGCAAGCACAACAACTGGTCGCTTTGTACCGATACGGGTATCAATCTGTTTGCCCCGGGAAAGAATCCGAAAGGAAACATGCTATTCCTTACTTTCCTGGTCAACGTATTGATGATGGTTTATAAAAATCAGAATCTGCTGCGCGCTTCCATTATGAGTGCCAGCAACAGCCACCGCCTAGGAGCCAACGAAGCTCCCCCGGCCATTCTTTCCTGCTTCCTGGGTTCACAACTTTCGGCAACTCTTGACGAAATTGTCCGCCAGGTAGGAAACGAGAAGATGACACCGGAAGAAAAGACTACATTAAAACTGGGTATCGGACGTATCCCCGAAATCCTGCTCGATACGACCGACCGTAACCGTACCTCTCCTTTTGCTTTCACCGGAAACCGTTTTGAGTTCCGTGCCGCAGGCTCTTCTTCCAACTGTGCCGCCGCAATGATAGCCATCAATGCTGCCATGGCAAACCAGTTGAACGAGTTCCGTGCGTCCATAGAAAAACTGATGGAAGAAGGAGTGGGAAAAGACGAAGCTATCTTCCGGTTGCTGAAAGAGACAATCATCGTTTCCGAACCTATCCGTTTCGAAGGTGACGGTTATTCGGAAGAATGGAAACAGGAAGCTGCACGCCGTGGACTGACTAACATCTGCCATGTCCCGGAAGCACTGATGCACTACGTTGACAACCAATCCAAAGCCGTACTTATCGGCGAACGTATTTTCAACGAAACGGAGTTGAACAGCCGCCTGGAAGTGGAACTGGAGAAATTCACCATGAAAGTCCAGATTGAAGGACGCGTACTGGGCGACCTCGCCATCAACCACATCGTGCCTACTGCCGTTGCCTATCAGAACCGGCTGCTCGAAAATCTCCGCGGATTGAAAGAAATATTCCCTGCCGAAGAATATGAAGTATTGAGTGCCGACCGCAAGGAACTGATCCGTGAGATTTCGCACCGGGTGACTTCCATCAAAGTACTGGTTCGCGAAATGACTGAAGCCCGGAAGGTGGCGAACCACATGGAAAACTACAAGGAAAGGGCATTTGCCTATGAAGAAAAAGTGCGCCCGTATCTCGACCAAATCCGTGACCATATCGACCATCTGGAAATGGAAGTGGACGACGAAATATGGCCGTTGCCTAAATACAGGGAACTGTTGTTTACCAAATAAAATGTCTGCAAGATTGCACGAAAGCTCCCACTTTTGTGCAATCTTTTTATAGATTCGTGCATTTTTTCATTTTTTATTTCTACTTTTGTGCTGTATAACACAGTTTTGTAGCACCCATGGTAAAAATGAACATGTCAGACATCGATATTTCGGAACCGTTATCCGATATGATAGCTCCTTTGAATAATGAGCAAAAGGAGTTTCTGATGAACAATTATACGATACAGACCTACAAAAAGAATGAAACCATCTATTGCGAAGGAGAAACACCATCCCACTTGATGTGTCTTATCAGTGGTAAAGTTAAAATCTTCAAAGATGGCGTAGGAGGTAGAAGTCAGATTATCCGCATGATTAAACCACGCGAATACTTTGCCTATCGCGCCTATTTTGCCAAACAGGATTTTGTGACTGCCGCCGCTGCTTTCGAACCTTCCGTAGTCTGTCTCATACCGATGAGTGCCATTACTACTTTAGTTGCTCAAAACAACGACCTGGCAATGTTCTTTATCCGCCAGCTGTCCATCGACCTCGGCATCTCTGATGAACGTACTGTCAACCTGACTCAAAAACATATCCGCGGACGTCTCGCCGAATCCCTGATTTTCCTCAAAGAAAGTTATGGGTTGGAAGAAGATGGCTCAACCCTGAGTATTTACCTATCACGCGAAGATTTAGCAAATCTTTCGAATATGACTACTTCGAACGCTATCCGCACGCTGTCCCAGTTTGCTACTGAACGACTGATTACCATCGACGGAAGAAAAATCAAAATTATCGAAGAAGAGAAGCTGAAGAAAATAAGCAAGATTGGATAAAACCATTTTTGTACAACCCAGCTTTAAATTGTGAATATATACAAAGGAAATATTATCGCAGATATTAAACGTGGTAACAAAAATGCTTTTAAAAAGCTATTTGACGACTACTTTCCTATTCTTTGTGTATTTTCATTTCACTATGTTGAAGACAAAGAAGTTTGCAAAGACATTGTACAGGAGTCATTTTTATCTTATTGGGAGCGGAAAGAGAATTTCGATGATCTGTTGAAAGTAAAAAGTTTCCTCTATACAGTCACCCGCAATAAATGTTTGAACTACCTCAAACATGAACTGATAGATATTCCTGATTTTACCGGGCAAGAAGAATTTGATAATGGATTCGAAGCTGAGATTATCGAACAAGAAACATTCCGTATAGTCCGCAAAGCGGTAGAAGAATTACCTACCCAAATGCGAAATATCATCTTATACTCAATGAAAGGCTTAAAAAACCACGAAATTGCTGACAAATTGCAAATTTCAGAAGGAACTGTCCATACGTTAAAGAAAATCGCCTATCGCAAACTTAGGGAAAGTTTAAAAGGCATAAATTACATCTTATTTCTTTTTCTAAGTAGATAAAGTGACTTTTTGATTACCCCGTTTTTTCATTTGGATTGTTTTATATTAAAACAAATTGAAAAAACGATGAATTCCTTTAAAGAAAAACTTAAGATCGCTAAAGTACTGGCTTCCATATTTACTCATTCTGCAACACCAAATGAGGATGAAAGCTATCAGAAATGGATTAACGAAAAGCCGGAACACCAAAAGATAGCCAACCATATATTAAATCAGAAAACGTATGAAAAACACTCACTGCTGATAAAAAGTTTCTCCTCACAAAAAGCATGGGAGAAGATTTACCCGCAACTAGGAGGACAAATATCTGCCTTTTCTCCATGGAAAAGGATCATGAAATATGCAGCCCTTATCCTGCTACTCGTGATACCCGCTTCTTATTTTATATATAACCGAATGTCGGAAGAACCGATTAGTGAAATTATTCCCGGCACACACGGCGGAGAAATAACGTTAAGTAACGGCAATACATTCAAAATCACGGAAGGAGCTTTACCGGAAGGGGTAACCGAAGTGTTTGTCATCGCTCCGGAAGGAATCAACTATCAAATGCCTGCTAACAAACCCCAGATAAAAGAAATAAAGAACACGCTCCAGACATTGCATGGGATGGAATGTCATATCACCTTGTCAGACGGAACAAAGGTACACCTGAACGCAGAATCCAAGCTAACGTATCCTGTATGTTTCAGCAAGAAAGAGCGCATTGTCCAAATCGAAGGAGAAGCCTATTTCGACGTTGCTCCCGATAGCAACCATCCATTCATCGTACAAACCCCATATACTTCTGTCAGGGTAACTGGAACAACCTTTAATATCAGAGCTTATCCGGACGAGAGGTTCGAAAGTACTACACTCATCAATGGAGGAGTAAAAATACAAAATGAAAATAGTAGTTTTGAATTAAGTCCCAACCAGCATTTCTCCCTCAACAAGGATTCCGGAAAAAGTATTGTTACCAATGTTAATACGGAATTATACACATCCTGGGAATCCGGTTCATTCATATTCAAAAATATTCCTCTCGAGAATGTCATGTCATATCTTTCCAAATGGTATGGATTCAAATATACATTTGAAGATGATGCTGTCAAACAAGTAAAAATCGGTGCTTATCTTAATCGATATGCAAATATGAATCCGATTATTGATATGATAAAAGAACTTAACCTAGTAGATATAAAACAAAGAGAAGGCGTTCTGCATATCTCTTACAAATAATTACTAATACATTATAACTAACGCTTATGAAAAGACGAGCACATTCCTTACTCAGAGGAATATCGCGTACGAGCAGAAATATCATCAAGTTCTGTCTTTTATGCGTATTCTCTCTATCTTCACTTATGATCCAGGCACAAGATAACCAAAGAATCTCGGTTGATCTTAGAGGAGAAACTTTAGAATCAGCACTCTGGTATCTGCAAAACAGAACGAAGTTTATCTTTATGTATGCAACAGAAGATATTGCCAACGTTACCGATATAAGTGTAAGAGCAAAAAACAAAACGATTACCGAAATTCTGGACGAATGTCTGGAAGGAACAAATCTTACATACGAAATCTCAGGCAGTGCTATTGTTATCAAGAAAAGAAAAACTGATAAAATCACTATTAGCGGTTGGATACGCGACGCAAGCGGTGAAGCACTTCCGGGAGCGACTGTTAACATCCGGGGATCAAAGCATGGAGCTATTGCCGGATTGGACGGGCGTTACACCTTTAACATTCCGGCGCAAGAAGGGCTAATATTGACTTATTCGTTCATCGGAATGGAAAAGAAAACGGTCAGATATACAGGAAAGAGAACAATCAACGTCACTCTAAACAATTCTTCAAATACAGAAATAGATGAAGTAGTAGTAACCGGTTATCAGAACATCCAGCGGCGCGACCTGGTAGGTTCGATCACTACCGTCAAAGCCAAGGATATCATAATGCCTTCATATACTACTATTGATCAGATGCTGCAAGGACGTGTGGCAGGTATGGTAGTGACCAATACCAGCAGCCGTGTAGGTACTGCTCCCAAAATTCAGATTCGTGGTACAAGCACACTGTTAGGTAATCAGGATCCGTTATGGGTAGTGGATGGTATTATTCAGGAGGACCCATTAGAATTGGATGCAACCTCTTTGATGACCAATGACTTAAAAAATATCATCGGCAACCAGATATCCTGGCTGAACCCTGCCGATATTGAAAGCATCAGTATTCTAAAAGACGCTTCTGCAACTGCTATTTACGGTTCAAAGGCATCTAACGGCGTCATTGAAATTACCACCAAAAAGAATACCACCGATCGTTTAAGCGTCAACTACACATCCAATTTCATTATAGGAACACGCCCTAACTACGATCAGTTTAATTACATGAATTCAAAAGAAAGGGTGCTGTTCTCACAAGAAGCTTTCAACTGGGGAACTCCCTATAGTGCTGAACCCATCAAACAAATATACACGTATGAAGGATTATTGAACATGTATTTGTCACATGATATAACTTCTGAAGAGTTTATCGCCCAAAGAAATGTTCTGGAAACACAGAATACGGATTGGTTCAAACTATTAACCCGCCGTACTTTCAGCCATAACCACAATCTAAGTGTTTCCGGTGGAACAAACAAATATAGTTATTCGGCTTCTATGGGATACTCCAAAAGCGAAGGACAGGAAATAGGAAACGACAGTGAACGTATGACCGGCCGTCTCGCTATCACTCTACGTCCGATACAGAAACTAACCATAAATGCAACTATCAACGGAAGTGTAAGTACCAATAAAGGATTTGCAGGTGGAGTCAATCCTTTGGGATACGCCACTACCACTAACCGTTCAATAGCCCCTGATGCCTATTATCAGATGAAAGCCTCCTATCCGTATAATGAAGGAGTAAAATCATTATCATACAATTTCATTAATGAACGCGAGAACAGCGGTTCAAAATCAGCATCCAGTTATCTGTCAGCCTCGCTTGATTTAAAATGGAATATTCTGGACTGGCTGACTTATCAATTCACCGGAGGATATTCGGACAATAACAGTACGAACGAGGCATGGGAGTCAGAACGAACATTTTACATTGCCGAGAATTATCGAGGATATGACTTCAACTCGGTTTCACCAACCAGTAAAGAATTTAAAGCCGCCTTACTACCTTTTGGCGGTGAATTATTCACTAACAACGCACATCAATACTCTTACAACATACAGAACAAGTTACAATTCAGCAAGGCTTTCAATGATGAAAACCGATTGAACGCACTAGTAGGTATGGAATTGCGCTCTACTACTAACAAAGGAATCAATAATACGGTATGGGGATATGTCCCCGACAGAGGAGAAGTCATCACAAGCCCGACCACCTTACAAGCTTTCGAACCTATCACCGGATCTCAAAGCAGCGGTTGGGGTATTCTGCAGAGGATTTATGATGGCGGTTGGAGAAAAGTTAATACTACGGATAATTTCTTCTCTGTATTTGCAACTCTAGCCTATTCTTTCAAGAATCGCTATGTGATAAATGCCAATGTACGTAATGATGCATCCAATCGTTTCGGACAAGATACCAATCATCGTATTGATCCGACCTACTCATTCGGTTTTTCGTGGAGAGCTTCCGAAGAAAGGTTCATGAAAAAATATGTGGGTTGGATAACTAACTTAAACTTCCGCGGCACATACGGTATTCAGGGAAATGCACTCACACGCCTCAGCCCGGATTTAATTTTGAATCAAGGAACAGTAGCGGATCTCTATAACAGATACCAATCTACTATTTCCCAAATTCCGAATCCGACACTATCTTGGGAACGTACCAAATCATGGAATTTCGGTATCGATCTGGAATTATTCAATCTATTCAACATGAATTTGGAATATTACACAAGACGCTCTAACGCAATTGTCGAATTAGACCTGCCTTATGAATATGGAGTTTCTTCCATGAAACGTAACGGAGGTATTATCCACAACAGAGGTATCGAATATACATTGACCTTTACTCCGATACAAAAACGTGATTATGCATTAAGCGTCAGCCTGAATGCATCTAAAAACTGGAACGAAGGAGGACATACGGATATTGAAGTTAAGGCAAGTGATTTTCTGAACGGACGCTCGGACATCATACTCAAACAGGGTTATCCCCTTAGCAGTTTCTGGTCATACTCATTTGCCGGTCTGAACGGACAAACCGGTGAACCTCAATTCAACCTTCTGGATATTCCGGAAGACCAACGAAGCCGGTTGATAGATCCTACCACCTATCTGGTTTATTCAGGACAAAGAGACCCCTATTTTACAGGTGGGTTAAGTCTAAGTTTCCGGTATAAATCACTGACTCTGAACACCAGTTTCTCACTCTTACTTGGTAACAAAAAACGTCTGCCTTCGCCCTATTCGCAGTTTAGCAGTTCTTACTATATGCCGGACCCATATACGAATATAAACCGCGATTTATTAAACCGTTGGAAAGAGCCGGGAGATGAAGCACACACGATCATACCTTCACTGCCTAAGGGCAATATAACTCTCGTACAATTGCCTAATGGAGAAAGTACTTTCAAAATCCCGGTATGGGAACAGTCCGATGCTATGGTTGTAAGCGGTTCATTCTTACGCTGCCGTAATATTGGTTTATCCTGGCAAATGAAACGCGAATGGTGCGAAAAGATATATATGAAGAACTTGTCACTCAATTTCAACATGGATAATATTTTCGTCATCGCCAGCAAGCGTTTCAACGGGTTCGACCCGGAAGTCAGCAATAGTGTACTTCCACGCAATTATTCACTAGGTATCAACATTGGTTTCTAAAAAAATAAAAGATGAAAAAGTTTATATATACAATTATAGGAATCGTTTTATTAACACTGTCTTCCTGCTCCGACTTTCTGGAACCGAAATCCCAAAGCGAATATGTTCCTAAAGACGCTAACGCCCTGCAAGAGATGCTAATCGGCAGTGCTTACCCCCAACATAAGTCAGGCAACAATTTACTGGGATTTTTGACTTTCCTTGATGATGACGTCCAGTTCCACAAAACCGGATATGAGTTTGACTCCAACTCATTAGGATATGTAGAATCCAAGAAGGCTGTGTTCACATGGCAACCGGACATGTTCTTCATTATGGAAAAAAACAGTTCCGTTGTCTACAATATCTGGGAAGGTTACTATAAATTTATTTTAGGGGCAAATGCCGCACTTGATTATATTGGTGATGTAAACGGAACGGAAGTAGAAAAGAATTATGTGATTGCCCAAGCCCTGGGTTTGCGAGCATTCTATTACTTCATGTTGGTCAATCATTTCGGTGCACCCTATAATTATAACAAGCAAGCAGCAGGCGTACCACTCAAATTAACAAGTAATCTGTTGCCCGAAGAAGAGTTATTAATGACACGTAATAGTGTAGAAGAAGTTTATAACCAAATTATAGAAGATTTGACCGAGGCAGAACGGTTGTTTCTCACTTTACCGAAAGATAAGCAATACGAGCCAAACTATTTAATCAGCCTTCCCATGATACAATTATTGAAATCCCGTGTTTTACTTTACATGGAAAATTGGAAGGAGGCAGCGATATATGCCGACAAGGTAATCAATGAATGGTCTTTCTCTTTAATCAATTTGAACAATCTGCCTTCTACGTCAACAGCGGAGCCCTACTACAATTTCACTTCTTTAAAGTCGTCAGAAGTAATCTGGCTATATGGAAATGTATCTGACCTCACTGAATTTAACAACGAAACGGTATCCCGTGAAGAGGAAGATCCCGATTTTCCCGGTTGGGGAATAAATATTACCTACTATCGGAAAGCCTTCACAGCTTCCGACAATCTGTTGGAAAGCTTTAAAGACGGAGACTTAAGAAAAGAGAAATACATTGCTAAAGAATATAACAGAACAAATAGCAGCTTTTATCCAAACTACTACAGTTCTTTCGGAAAATACCAACTATCTGCAATGGGAGAACCTAATGGTTCAGAGAATTTTGCACTCTCTTTCAGATTAAGTGAGGCATATCTTAATCTCGCAGAAGCTGCTGCCCACAATAATGAAGAAAACAAGGCACTTTCAGCCATGAGAACATTATTGGAAAACCGTTACGAACCCGAGAAGTTGGTTATCCCTGCCGGATTGACCGGTGAGACATTGAAAGATTTCATTAAGGCAGAAAGAAGAAAAGAACTCTGTTTCGAAGGACAACGCTGGTTTGACCTGAGACGTTATGGAATGCCGCAAATCACACACGAATGGGAAGGTAAAACATATACGTTAAGAGACAACGATCTTTCTTATACCCTACCGATTCCGGATGAAGTATTGATTAAAAATAAAAGACTGGAACAAAATCCTTTGGCTCCCAAACGGGAAAACTAACGCTAATAAATTCAGTAATTTTAAAAAGAAACAAATATGAGAAATATATATTTATTATGGGGACTACTCACTTGTATTGCATTCACTTCATGCTATGAAGAAGATGCACTTACTCCCACAGAAGGAGGCATCGAATTGCGTTTTAAAGTTCCCCAAGGAACAAATAGCTGGGATAACGACATCGCACAAATACAAAAAGATTTCGGTGTTTATCTGATTTATAAAGACTTGCAAGACGAAGATTTCAACCGTAGCTGGACGGGAGGTGCATCCACAAACTATAAAGGAGAAGGGTGTATCAGCGATGAAATGGCGAAATTCTATACGGAATTCATGAAGAAACATGTATTCGCTTACCTCAATAACAAAAAATGCAAAAAGGTCACAAATAAGCTACTACCGTTATATTGGTATATGGCTTATAATGTGCATATAGCACTGGAAATCCCTTGGGGAACAATTGTCATTAAACAAAATAACGCCATGCACGAAATCACTAATGGTTTGGATTATTGGAGCACTTGTTTGTTCGGACCCCAGGCAGAAATGACCGACAAATATATTATACCAGACGCCCAAACAACGTTCAGCCAACGTCGGAAAATGATTCTCGGTAATATCATCAAGGCTGCTGTAGAGAAAAGACTTATTTCCATTCCCGATGAATTCAACCGCGGCTTGGATTATGTGTCCCCCATATCATTCAATTTTTGGGAAACAGACAGTCCTAATTTCCACTTAAACAGAGGATTTCCGGGTACTGTAAACACAACTAAATTCATGCTGAATGAAGAATATGACGGCAGTAACCCGACCCGGGAAGCGACATTTGCCGGATATGCCTTACTATCTTTGCTTTATACAGTGTCCGAAAGTAACGAAAAATACAGTCAATTCCCACTTATTATCGAAAAATTCGCCTTCGTACGCAACTATATGAAAGACAATTACGGAATTGATTTGGAAGCCATGGCTAAAGGTCCGGATGACTGGGATATTCAGCCTCATCCTGAGATACCGGGAAACGATAGCGGAGACGATGACGATCCTTGGGCGGGATTCGATTGGTAACCCTTCTACTGTGCGATTATTATTTAAATATATTTCTATGATATCAACCAAGAAACTTTTCATTTTATTCTTCTCATCCATCTTATGTACCACGGCAAATTCGTGGTGCAAAGATGGACTACAAATTAAAGGTAAGTTAAGAATACTAAAACCTACTACTTTGCAAGTGGAAGACCTGAACGGAACACTTATTCTGAGTTGTTCTCTCCAACCCAATAAAGAGTTTGCCACAGAACAGAAGCTGATTCAACCT
Organism: Bacteroides congonensis; assembly: GCF_900130125.1. Lineage (GTDB taxonomy): Bacteria > Bacteroidota > Bacteroidia > Bacteroidales > Bacteroidaceae > Bacteroides > Bacteroides congonensis. The sequence goes on along the minus strand of NZ_FQXY01000011.1, from coordinate 706,627 downwards.
GATGTCTACACGTTGCGGATTGGAAAAACGGAAGAAAAAATATATTTCGAGAACCACGAAGTGTGTATCAACGGCTACTATGATGAGACAAATCCCGAGCAAAGCTCCCTGTCATTTAAAGGCATTGACGCCTTCCTCACTCTGCAAGAATATTTGCCCACAGAGAAAGACCCAGACAAAGCAACCGTCTCCCTTCCGGTCAACGCACAACTGTCATCCGGTATGATAGCCGCGCTCGCTTATCTGGCCAATGTAAATGACTATTACTCCAATAAGAAATTATTGGATATGATTCCCAATGATGAACGAAATTCTTTATCTGCCGGTTGGCTAATAGAAAGAGTTAAAATCCTCTCCCATCAAATTGTTGGTGCAGAATGTCCAGACTTTACTTTCACAAATATCAATGACCAGAAGGTCAGTTTAAAAGACTTTCGCGGCAAAATTGTCGTTTTGGATTTCTGTGCATCCTGGTGTGGTCCTTGTCGTAAGGAAATGCGGAGTATGCTGAAAATATATAATGAGCTGAAAGCAGACGATTTGGAGTTCATCAGTGTATCACTAGATGATAGCCAAACTAAGTGGAAAAAGATGCTGGACGAAGAAAAACTTCCCTGGGTAATGCTGTGGGACAAAACGGGGTTTCCTAAAAGTGAAAAAACTCCAAGTGCCATTCAGACTGCCTATGGTTTTTATGCCATTCCTTTCCTTGTAGTCATTGATAAAGAGGGAAAACTAATAGCACGTAACGTCCGCGGGGAACAAGTACGCAAAGCCATATTAAAAGCCAGAAATTAATCCAAGTATATAAATATCAACTTATCTTACAATGAAGAAACTTATATTTTTTATCTCATACTGCCTTATTTGTGGTACCGTATCAGCTCAGTTAGTAAAACAAAAAATTGAAAAACAAAAGAAACAATCCGAACTGGACTGGTACAACTGTTCTTTTGACAGAGACAGTGTATATGGCGCTGAAGTTAACAAAGCCTATGAATACTTGAACACCAACAAAAAGAAACCCAAGAAAAGACCCATCGTCGCATTAATCGGCACCGGAATGGACGTGGAGCACGAAGACCTGAAACAAGCTATATGGGTTAACCCCAAAGAAAAATTAAATCAAAAAGATGATGATAAAAATGGATTGACTGATGACATCAATGGCTGGAACTTTATTGGAGGCAAAGATGGACAGGTAGTGGAATCCTTGACTAGAGAAGGAGAACGCGAATTCTTCCGCCTAAAAGATACGTATGGCGACTATATCTTTGATGGAAAAAAGTATTATAAAGTCATCAATGGAAAACGTCAGGAAGTTCCTGCACCGGAAAATATGGAGGAATATAATTACTATCGATACAAAGTAATACCAGAATCCAGAATCGGGGGTGCTTACGGAGGACTTCAACTATCTTATGTCATCGAAGAATACGTTGAAAAATTTAACAGGGACATGAAACAGCGCTTTCCGGGAAAAGAACTAACAGTGGAAGAGTTTCAAAGTTGCTACGACCCTAAAGCCGAAAGGGACAGCCTTTCTGAAGTCGCCTTTGTTTGTACGGCTTACTACTTCAGCCTATATAATACTGATAAATGGGAGCCTGTATACCAGAATATGGGCAAAAGAAGTGTAGAGACAGCCAAAGCCAATTATGAAAAAGCACTGGCACAATATGGCACAGACAATCGACAAGCAGTTATAGGTGATAATCCTTTGGACATTAATGATAATCATTACGGAAACAACATATTACTTACATCTGATGCTGCTACCAACGTTATGAAAGCAGGAATTATCGCCGCCAAGCGTGACAACGGAAAGGGGAGCAATGGTATTGCCGATCATGCAGAAATCATGACGCTGCGTATCTGCACTGGAGAAGGGGAACCCTATCTGAAAGATATGGCATTGGCCATCCGTTATGCTGTCAGCCACGGAGCAGACGTAATTGTATTACCTGAACAGAATATACTATATCCTGAAGAACAGAAACAATGGATAGTGAGTGAATTAAAAGAAGCGGAAAATAAAGGAGCCATAGTGATAGTTCCTGCATGGAACACTTCCGTCGATATGGACAAAGTAGAATTTTTTCCGAATCGGAAAATGAGCAAAGACAAAGAACTCACCAACCTTATGGTAGTCGCTTCTTCCGACAAGAAAGGAAATCCGGTTATGAATACAAATTATGGGGCAAACGCACTGGATATCTATGCTCCGGGAACAGATATATATTCTACATACACGGGAGACACCTACAGGAAAGGAACAGGAGACGAGCTGGCAGCAGTTACCGTAGCCGGAGTAGCCGCCCTCATAAAGTCTTACTTCCCTAAGCTTACCGGCTCGCAAATCCGTGATATCCTGATAAAAAGTGTTACTTCACGTAAAGGAATAGAAGTTGAAAAAGGAATCCGAGTAGACGACAGACCCTCACAAGACTTATTTCTTTTTGATGACTTATGTATCTCGGGAGGTATCGTCAATGCCTATCAAGCTATTCTGGAAGCAGAAAAAATGTAAATTACAAAAAAATGATATGAAGAGAGCGGAGATACTCACCGGTTTGTGGCTGCTATTATTCCTAACCTATAGTAAGGAATGTATGTCGCAAATCCCAAATAAGGTTTGCGACACTATTCCTTATGAATTGGTACATGATAAAATTATTATTCCTGTCACAGTTAATGGCGTTAAAACGAAATATATTGTCGACACCGGCGGAAGAACAGGAACTACCTACGATATAGCCCTTGAGATGCAGGCCACAGCCGCAGGATATATGCGTGTTTCTGACGTGAACGGACAGGGACAAAACTATCAAGAAGCTTATGTTCCCAACGTATCCATAGGCAACAGCTACCACATCAAGCAATTAAAAACAATGGTACTGCCTAAAGACCCTTTTTTCACCGATTTAGGAGTTGCCGGGATTCTCGGCGGAGATGCATTCGCACAATCTGTAATAACATTCGATTCACGTAATAGTATCATAGTCATCAACTATCCCTATCGTCCGGAGAGATTGAAAATTACAGATGGAATCCCTCTCTTAGACGAAACGGAATATCATTCATTTATCACAGTCAATCAAGGAGAACAGACACTTAAAGTCTTGTTTGATACCGGTGCCGAAGGTTTTCTGTTATATTCAATGAAAGACTATAACAGTATAACTGGTATTAAAGAAATTAATCATGCACATGGCATTGTATCTGCCGGATTAACCGGATTGGGAAGTCCTGTAGAAATCATAAAACTGAATATACCTTCTATCCGTATTATGGATAAGGAATTCACAAACGTAGGCTGTACGACAAGTGTAATGAACGAAACAATTTTAGGAATAGATTTACTAAAATACGGGAAAGTGATTATAGACTATATGCGTAAACGTTTCTTCTTTCTCCCGTTTGATAAAGAAAAAACCGATATGGACGGAGGACCTGTCCTTTGGAATGTGAGTATATTACCACGCAACGAGCGATTTGAAATCACGACGATATGGGATAGTATGAAAAATCAGGTATCTTTCGGTGACCAAATAGTCAACATTAACGGAACCTCACTAAAAAACTGTCCGATGAGCCAGATTGCTGTAGAAGAGATAATGAACGCTATTCCCGGAAATACAGGATATATTATTGTCAAAAAGGACAATCAGGAGAAAAAAATAGAAATCAAAAAGGAAAGATAGGCTTTAAAACAAAATGAATTTAAGAAATATGATAATGAAAATATATATATGTTTGATTGCTTTTTGTTTAATTTCAGGTATCAAAGCGCAAACACAGAACAGTATGACGGAAATCATTCCATTTAAAACAATCGATGGAAAGATTATCATAGAAGCCAACGTAAATGGTGAAACAGCAAATTTCGTACTCGATTTGGCAGGACATAATGCATTACTTCCGGAAGCCGTCAATAAACTGAGAATTAACACGGAGAATACCAGCAGTTTTGGAAGTTATCAAGATTTCAAATTCAAACAGGTTCCTGTAAAAAAAGTCTATGAGATAGGAACCCTAACTATTGGGAACAACATATTCAGCAATAATCTGCCAACATTCATATTAGAAGATGAACCTTATCTACGCAAACTGGGAGTAATGGGAATATTGAATTCTGCAGTGTTCCGAACTTCCGTATTGACGATTGATATGCAACGAAAAACAATTACTATAACTCAGCCATACCGACCATCATACATGAGACTAAATTATAGAGAAAATTTTGAATTGGTAACGGGGTTAGGTATCGTATGTTCGATATCGATTCAAAATAAAACAATTTCCACTATTTTAGATACATGGAGCGACGGATTGATTAACCTCGCTGAAAAAGACTTCAACGAGTGGAGTATACTCTATCCGAAAGGAACTCCACAGAAAGTTTCAATCGGATATAAGGAAGCAACACAGGAAGAGGAAAGTCTGAATCTACCTGAAACGACGTTTGTAAAAACAAAAATAGAAAACACCTTTGCCGTAAAAAATCCGTCTCTGAAACATTCTGTTCTAGGAAAGAAGCTACTGGAGTATGGGCTTCTGTCTATAGACTATATTCACCAGAAAATATATTTCCAACCATTTGACCTGACTCCTATCCCCGAATCGGAAGCAAAAGTAACGGAAGTCAAAATAGAAAACGGCAAGATGAACCCGATTACCCGCCAATTCTTTCTGGAACATATTTTTGATTACCGGACAGGCAATGATTTCGTTTATAATGGAGACAAGCCCGTGGTCATCGACTTTTGGGCAACTTGGTGCGGTCCTTGCATGAGACTGCTTCCGAAAATGGAAGAACTGGCTGAAAAGTATAAGGGCAAAGTCATGTTCTACAAAGTGAATGCGGATAAAGAGAAAGACTTGTGCAAACATTTCGGAATACAGGCATTGCCGACTCTTTTCTTTATTCCGGTGGGTGGCAAGCCTATCGTCGAGGTCGGAGCTACTCCGGAAAAGTATGTACAGATTATTGAAGAACAACTCTTGAAATAAACATCTCTCTTAAATTACATAACTATGTTAATCTAAAACTTTAACTAAAAGCCGGAATCAATCCCGGCTTTTTTTATTTCCATATAATTGGAACTTATCATTTAAACAAGTACATTTGTCCTGTCAAATTTATTTATAACTTAACACACATTATTGACCATGAAGAAAAGTATTTCTCTTCTTCTTTTGTCTTTGCTGATGATTACCCCCAGTTGTCAAAAGCCAAAAGAGGCGGCGAACGAGTACAACATCGTTCCCAAACCCAATCAAATTATCCCGAGGGAAGGGCGTTTCGAGTTAAGCAACAAAGTCAGGCTGGTTGTTCCGCCCGATGCTCCCGAAGTGAAAGACATTGCCGACAGTCTGGCCGGACGGTTGAAACTGACAGCAGGAATTACTTTAAAAGAAGCTGATAGCGCAGACGGCAAACAGGCTATCTGTTTCGTCATGGAGAAAGGTATGCCGAAAGAGGGGTATAAACTTTCCGTCACTTCCAACCTCATCACAGTGACTGCCTCTCAGCCGAATGGATTTTTCTATGGAGTGCAAACCCTTTTCCAACTTCTCCCTACTGCCATCTACGGAAAACAACTGGATAAAAAAGCGGACTGGTCAGTTCCTGCCGTAGAAATAGAAGATGCTCCCCGTTTTGTTTATCGCGGACTGATGCTGGACGTTTGCCGCCATTATGTACCGATAGACTATATTTATAAGTTCATCGACCAACTGGCCATGAATAAGATGAACACTTTCCACTGGCATCTGACAGACGATCAGGGTTGGAGAATCGAAATAAAGAAATATCCGAAACTAACGGAAATCGGTTCCAAGCGTGAAAAGACGTTGGTAGATTATTATTATGTAAACTATCCGCAAGTATTTGACGGAGAAGAGCATGGCGGATATTACACGCAGGAACAAATCAAAGATGTAGTAGCTTATGCCGCAAGCAAGTATATCAATGTTATCCCCGAAATAGAAATGCCGGGACATGCGTTGGCTGCCCTCGCTTCCTATCCGGAGCTGTCTTGTGATTCTACGCAGACGTATAAGGTATCTCCTACATGGGGCGTATTCGAACAGGTATTCTGCCCGAGCGAAACGACTTTCAAATTCTTTGAAGGGGTAATGGATGAGGTAGTGGAACTCTTCCCCAGCGAATACATTCATATCGGCGGTGACGAATGTCCCAAGACTGCCTGGAAGAACAGTGCTTTCTGTCAGCAGTTAATCCGTCAGCTAGGCTTGAAGGACGATGTGACTCCGAGCAAAGTGGATGGCGTGAAGCATAGCAAAGAAGATAAATTGCAGAGTTATTTCGTGACTCGTATGGAGAAATACCTGAACGGCAAAGGACGTAACATCATCGGTTGGGATGAAATTTTGGAAGGCGGACTGGCACCGAATGCCACCGTCATGTCATGGCGTGGTGTAGAAGGCGGGCTGAACGCTGCCAAAGCAGGGCATAATGCCATTATGACTCCGATGCCATATGCTTATCTGGATTTTTATCAGGAAGATCCGGCTATTGCTCCGACTACCATCGGCGGATATACGACTCTGAAAAAGACATATAGCTATAATCCTGTCCCGGACGATGCCGACGAGTTGGTAAAGAAACACGTGATTGGCATGCAGGGGAATCTCTGGAGAGAATATATGAAAACTTCCGACCGTACAGATTATCAGGCTTTCCCTCGTGCGATGGCTATCGCAGAAACAGGCTGGACACTGGATGCCAACAAGGACTGGAAAAATTTCTGCGAACGTATGGTCACGGTGTTCGAGCGTCTGGAAATAATGAATACGAAACCTTGCCGCAATTTTTTCAACGTAAATGTAAATACGCATGCTGATGAAAACGGCCCTTTAATGGTACTTTTGGAATCTTTCTATCCGAATGCGGAAATCCGATATACAACGGACGGCAGTGAACCTACCTCAACTTCTACTCTGTATGAGCAGCCTTTCGTACTCGAAGGGAATATTGACCTGAAGGCTGCTGCCTTCAAGGACGGTAAGATGCTGGACAAGGTTACCCACAAGCCATTATATGGCAATTTACTGGCAGGAAAACCGTTTACTGTCAATTACAAAATGGGATGGACGGGCGACATTTTCGACGAGAACGATGTAATGGGAGCTGACAAGACTACCTTCGGATTAACGAATGGCAAACGGGGAAACAATGCTTCATATAATCCATGGAGCAGTTTCGCTATCACTGAGGGGAAAGACTTGGAGTTCATTGTTAATTTGAACCGACCGACCCAGGTAAGCAAAGTTGTTTTTGGCTCTTTATTTAATCCTGCCATGAGGATGCTTCCTGCCGGCGGAGTTGCCGTAGAGGTCTCGGCTGACGGAAAACAATATACGCAGATAGCACAGAAAGAGCTGAAGCATGATTATCCGCAAACCGGAAGAATCGCTTTCACTGATTCTATCGAATTCGAACCGGCTCAGGCTACCTTCCTGAAAGTGAAAATACAGAGTGGTGGCAAGTTGCGTAACGGCATTGATTTTGAAAAGAACAATGGGCCGGAGATTATTCCTGCCGAGTTGTGGATTGATGAAATTGAAGCTTATTAAGCATAGCTGATTGATAAATAAAAATGAGACTGTCTTACCGTAATTTAGACAGTCTCGTTTTTTGTTTGTATAGAAAAAATAAATACTCCATGATAGGATTCAGAGCCCTTGCCGCTAAATGAGCAAGAACACTTCCCTTAACTTTAGCTGCGTTAAATATATTTGCCGTTCTACCGTATGGACAGATATATTCAGTTTGTTGGCTATCTCTCTATGGCTTTTGCCTTTAAAACGGCTGAGTTTAAATATGCTTCTTCTACGTTCAGGAACAGTTTCCAACATTATAAATATGTTTTGCAGTATTTCCCGACGGTATATGTCCGCCCAGAAATTATCACTATTTGCCTGTTCATAGGATGGAAACTCCTGTATAAAACGCTCTCTATATTCCAGTTTTATCCGTTGATGCTTGAGAATGTTTAAAGCTATATTTTTAGTCATAACCAAAAGATAGGAGTCTAATTTCCGCTCATTGTTCAACCAGATTTCCTGTTGTTCCCAAAGTTTGATAAACACTTCCTGTGCCACATCTTCTGCATCACACTCTGATTTCAACAATCTGTACGCGTATTTTCTTATTTTCGAAAAGTTCGCATAATAAAACACTGAAAATATTTCTTCTACTTGGTTACTGTTATCTATCATGGTAATAAATATTTTGGTGACGTAGGTAAAACCCATCACTTTGAAGAACACAAAAATAGCCCCAGCATTACCTCGTATTCTCACAGATACTCGAATAAACCGGGGCTTCCCTTGTGTATTACCAATACCTATTTCACATTATTATGTAAAAAAGTCTTTTATTTTTTATCGAAGCGGACATTATGTTCCCAACGTCTGATAAGACCGTCACCCGCAGTCATATCACGATTTTGTCCGGTAGCGTCTCTGAATGTGTTGCCTTCACCCTCATCCAATGGCCATAGACCAATCAAATTCGGGTTCTTCGGATTTACTTCAAAGAACATGTTATTCTGAATTTCTGCTTCCGAACGGGCGTAGCTCCAGAAACGTACCTGGCTCATTCCACATTCAGCCGGGAAATATGTGGAACTACTGGAAATCATCTGCAAGCCATTGATTACCATTCCACCTTTCGGAGCGGGAACCTGCTTTCCTGCCACACGCACTCCGTCACGATAAATAATAAGTTCACTTCCGTTATAAACAATAGCCAAATGATACCATTGGTTGGTATTCCAGTCTCTTGCAGTCTCTGTTCCACCGTCACCATGAGCCTTAACTTGCAAATAGTTGTAAGGACGATTGGCATCACCAAATCGAACATAGACCTCATTATTGGCACGAACATTGAAGATAGCCTGATTATTTTTATTCAAGTTACTCATGCGCACCCATGTTTCCAACGTGTAAGTTTCTACAGAAACACCCCAGTCTGTTTCCGGATCTGTCTGCACATTTTCTGAACCACGAGGCTTCATCACCGGAACAGATACATTCAACGGCTTGGACAATACATAAATAAACCGACCTTGTGCAGCAGACTTTGTCACATTACCTTTCAAGACATTACCCAATGCCAAGGGAACGGCATAAGTAATACCATTCGTAGCAAAGTCGTCAATGTGCAACTGGAAATTGGCACTAATTTCACCGGCAGGAATAGTCACCGTAGCATCCTGTGGCAGTTGTTCCGCCGGCAATGCTTCATACTCTGTACCATTATTTTCATTATAACCTGCAATTATTTCCGGAGCAAATCCGATTTCCACTTCTACATCTTCCGCGAGCTTCTGCGCCAGACGCACTGTAACATTGATATCCGCACCACCATCCATAGTGATTGTTGCAGCTTTGGCTGTTCCGGCAGCGTCTGCAATATACAGACTATTTCCCTGCGCTTTGTAGTCTGCATTATCGCATCCCATAAACAGGAATGCCGACAGTGCAATTACAAGACTTGATAAATAGATATATTTCATAACTTTTATGCTTATAAGATTCATTTAACCGTTATTTATTCTTATTCATCGCCATTGGATGTGCCATTCAGACGATCATAATAGATACTGTAAAGAGTCGTAATACCTTGGCGCAAGAAATAATATTCCGGAGAACCGTCATAGTCTCCCTTGCCCTGATTATAGTCGAAACCACAACGATAAAGGCCACAACCGCCAATCTGCTGGTCAATATTAACCGTTTCTCCTTTCACGTTATATGTTCCTTTATAAATATAGTTGGCCATTGTGGACAAAAATCCTCCACCGGTGCTGGCATAAGACTCAAAATTTTCGGTTGTAATAGTTCTGCGGACAATTTCTTCAGGCGTTATGATTCCCTGCTGAATCCAGTCATCCATATCACGGAACACTCCTTCTATTCTCCAATCAGACATTCCGCCATAAGCTTGCAGCACAAAATAGTCCACATAGTAAGAGAGCCATTCTTTATCCATACCAGTACGGACTCCAATCTCACCGTCAATCAGAAAAAGAAGACGCTTTTCCGGCATGGGGCGGTCACCGCGATCACGTTCGGGATCCATTGCGCCATGTCCGAACCAATAAGAAAGTTCTTCCACGAAAATGGTCCTTTGTACTTTATTAGCCCAAAGCTGACCGGCTCCCATTCCACCACCGGGTTCATAGTCCCAGTCATAGCCATCATAGCCACATTCTAGGCAAGCTCTGTAAAGGTCTTCCGCATAAGCCTTGATGGCAGGACGTACCACTTCCGGATCCCGACTGGTTCCTGCTGTATGATAAATTTCCTTGTCCGGCAGGTCATCCCCGATGTTCTGCGAGAACAGTGTTACTACTACTTTCGTCCCTTTCACTTTCTGTACATATTCCATATCAGCTCTTCTTTCGGGAGTCAATTCGAATTTCGGATGACCTCCCCAGTTGGAAGCAATCGTTACCGAATCCGGCAAACCACGCAGACTAGTTTCACCCGTAGGCGTAATACCGGTCCAACTGTCAAACCATACGAACACCTGTGGCAATCCCGGTGTCTGTTTCCACTCACGCAAAGCGGCATAGTATTCATCCGTCTTGACGGTTCCGTTCAAGTCAACGTTATTGATAGATTCTACATCCGTACAGCTTGCCGCAAACAGCGCAACCGCAAACGAGAATCCTATAGTCTTGATATTTTTCATTTTCATATTCTTGAAATAATTTAAAGATTAGTTCTTTTTAGCCCACCACAAGTCTGTGTTACCTGTATCCGGACCGCCTAGCATAGAAATTGCAGCTTCCAAATTAGCAGAGTTGCTGTCCTTTTCCGTAGAAGGATAAGGAAGACGGCGTACCATGCGACCATCAGTAATATCTCCGATATATCCGGCTGAACTTAAGTTGTTTTTGGGAGGAACCATTTCTGGGTAGCCTGTACGGCGGAAGTCATTCCAAGCCTCAAAACCGATCGGATAATTAGCAATCCACTTTTGGGTAATAATCTTCTGAAGCTTGTTATCACCATCTTCCCAAGCTACAGAAGCTGCTGCAGTTGCAAACGTATAACTATCGCTAGCATTTATGGCATCCGTAAAACCTGCCGGTTTTGTTGTGCTTGACAAATAATTACCAGCACTCACTCCATATTGTTCCATAGAAGTTTGGATACCTTGTTCATAATATCCTTTGGCAGCAACCTCTCCACCGTCAATCCAGCCTTGAAGAGCAGCTTCCGCTTTCAGGAAATAAGTTTCGGCGGCATAAAATACAGGCATCGATGAGTTTCTTTCAAATGCCGGTTTCGAATAGTTTGCGCTTGATCCATAAACGCCCGGTTGTCCGTAATTATTCTTAAAATTATCACTGTTGTTACCCATGCGTGCTCCACAATAATTCTGTTTAGACTCCGTCATGTATTTACCAATACGAGGGTCATTATAACCATTCATATAGGCAGAAATCGTAGCATTAACAGCCAAGTCACCCCAGTCTTGTGAAGCCAGACGGAATGGATTATTAGAGGTCTTCAGGTAAGCATTATCACTATTGGACTCAATCACACCACTCTGAATAGCTTCCGCCATCACTTGTTTGGCATATTCCGTATCCACAGCTGCAATACGCACAGCCATACGTAACTTCAACGAATTGGCATATTTCACCCATTTACTGAAATCACCCTGATACATCACATCATAGTCTGCATACGCAGTCGAAGTTCCACTAACACCTGACAGTACTTCAATGCTCTTCGTCAGATCAGTAATCATGTTGTGATACAGATCCTTAACATCATCATAAGCTACGGCAAATTCACCCTGCCCCATCTGAGAATAAGGAATAGGACCATACGTGTCAGCTACACGAAGCATTACGCCTACGCGGATAATGGAAGCCCAGGCATAAATCGTTCCGACACCTCCGGTCTGGTCTTTCACCTTCAGAAAGTTAGGATAGAAATCCGTAAACAGATCCTTGAAAGGAGTATCCACCCAGTTAAGTTGCGGATTGAACGAGCTAAAATTGGTACCGTTCCATTTGTTAGTACACGTAAAATAACCACCATACTGTGATCCCACCATTTGTTCAGTCATCTGGCTATTGTTTTCCTGTTGCGGATTGAGCAGATAAGTCATCACGGGAAATACCGAGCCGACCTTCTCAATCTCAGTCATCTGGTCATCATAAACATCCGTGGGATGTGTATTTAAATCTTCAAAGTTTCCTGTACATGAAGCGAGTAACAACGATGATGCAAAAGTTACTGCGCTTACAGTCTTAATCATATTGATTTTTCTCATAATTCGTTCCATTTTTTTAGAATTGTACTTTTACACTGAAACCCATGTTTCTCAAGCTAGGCTGCATGAAATAATCCACACCTGTGTAGAACGTGCTGGTAGACGACGCCACCTGTTCGGGGTCGAACGGAGCCTTGCAGTAAATCATGGCAAGATTGTTTCCAATCAAGCCCAATGTTACATCGGCAATGTTGCGCAGTTTCTTTCTGGAAATAGTATATTCTAAACTTACTTCCTGCAAACGAATGTTGGTAGCATCGTACACATAGAAGTCACTTTCACCGGAACCGGCTGCCACAATGCCCAGATAATCCTTGGCAGTAATCGTTCGTCCGTTAATCACTACACCACCGGCATCACGCAACTTCGCACTATATTCTGATACACCGAAACGATCCATGAACGCCTGTGTGCCGGAAACCACGTTACCGCCGAAACGTCCGCTCAATAATACATTCAGGCGGAAGCCCTTGTAAGTAAACGAGTTTCTCCAACCCATATTGACTTTAGGCAACACGGAACCAATCTTTCTGTGTTCTGTTTCAATCATAGTAGGTAGTCCGGTCTTGGGATCCTGACTAATATAACCGTTATTGTCACGCTTGAAGTCACGGTTAGTGTAGATATCACCCATAGAGCCACCTTCTACCAGACGCAGTGTCGGAGCATTTCCGCTACCCAAACGAGCCTTTTCAACAAAGTCCATTTGAATCAACTCACCCGTATAAGGATTCTGTACGCCATTTGCCAGTGACTTGATTTTATTCTTGTTATAAGTAAATGTCAGGTTGGAGCTCCAACCGAAATCTCTCCACTCATTGTTATAACCCAATGCCATCTCAATACCTTGGTTCTGTACACTACCTGCCTGAATCGCTACATCTTTGAAACCTGAACTTGCAGGAAGCGGTGCGTAGAACGTCTGGTTCTTGGTGTCAGAGGTATAATAAGTGATATCAAGGTTCAATGAGTTGTCGAAGAAACGCATATTCAAACCTGCTTCGAAAGAGTTGGTCTTTTCCGGTTTCAAGTCAGAGTTCGGATAGTGAGACATAACTTTGTAAGCATGGTTCTGCGGATCGTATTCATAACGCACTTTGGTCATATACGGATCATAAGAGTTACCTACGGAAGTATAGGATACACGGGCTTTCAGGAATGTGAACCAGTCAGGCAATTTGATGACTTCACTCAAGATACCGGAAAGACCTATAGAAGGATAGAAGAAAGCCTTTGTTCCTCTGTCGGAGAACGCAAACGCAGAATCCCAGTCCGAACGTCCCGTGAGACTTAGGTAAAGGAAACTTCTCCAACCGATTTCCGCATTAGCAAAAACAGACTGTGTCTGGCGTTTCAAACCGTCAGCTTCTACCTTATAGTTATTGGTACGGGACAGATTCTCAATCGTGAAATGATTAGTCACCAATTCCAAGTTTCCGGTTATCACGCTGGATTTCATACGAGTATCCTTGATAGAGGCACCGACGTTGGCAACTATATTGAAATCGCCGAATGTCTTATTGAAGTTTGCCATTACATCGGCATAAGTTTGACGGTCGAGGCGGACGTCTTCCTTATAGTGTCCCTTCGGGCCGGAAAACGTAGCCAATGTTCCGGCATAGAACTTTTCCGTAAAGATGTTTTCAGTGTTGTCAATGCTGACACGTCCCTGCACGTTCAGTCCTTCCATAATGTTATATTGCAGACTGGCAGCCAGTTTATAACGTCTTCTTTCCGTCTCACGGTTCATGCGATTCATCGTCCAGTAAGGATTCTGCTGGTCGAGTCCCATTTGACCGTAAGGCCAGAACTGTGTTGTGGCACCTGTCAACGGATCGAAATGTTCGTAAGTGGCAACGTCTTCGAAACTTTCACCACGCGGGAACAGATAAAGAGCCGGGAATGGAGACATATAAGAACCTTGGGAAATCATATTCTTGTCATTTTGAATGATATAGTTGGCACTGGTATCCAGGGTAAACTTGTCATTCAAGAAGTTAACCGTATTGCGGAACGTAAAGTTGTAACGGTCGTAATCGTTATTAGGCAAAATACCTGTAGCGTTGGTGGCAGCTACAGAGAAATAACTCTGGCTCTTGTCAGTACCGGTAGAAAGAGCAACAGAATTAGTGATGTTCGTTCCTGTGTTGAAAAAGCCGGAAGGATCGTAACGATAATCCGTAGGATTGCCCCAACTATCCGACTCACCCGTCATGTTGCCATATCTGTTCTGAAATTCGGGCATCATCAGAGGGTTACTGAATGTAGCGCTCAAGCTGTAGCTCAGGCTAGTCTTACCACTACGTCCTTTTTTGGTTGTGATAAGCACCACTCCGTTAGCACCTTCGTAGCCATAAAGGGCGGCTGCGGAAGGTCCGGTCAACAATGACATACTTTCAATATCATCCGGATTAATGTCGGCAATGGACTCCGTACTACCACGTGAGTTCATTGAATCACCACTACTTGATGTATTGACGTTGTACATCGGAATACCATCGATCACATACAACGCATTGTTATTCTGACTGATAGACTTAGCACCACGCATCACAACTTTTACGCCACTACCGGGACCGGATGAACTGTTGTTAATCTGCACACCGGCAGCCTTACCGGCCAATGAACTCATGAAGTTGGAGCTCTTTACGGCAGTCAGTTCATCGCCTTTCACCTGCTGAACGTTATACGTCAACGCCTTTTCAGCACGCTTGATACCCAAAGCTGTCACCACAACTTCTTCCAGCACTTCGGTATCTTCATCCAACACAATGTTTAAAGGATTAGCATTAGCTACCGTCACAGACTGACTGGCATAGCCAATATACGAGAATTCAAGAACATCACCCATGGAAACTTTCAAAGAGAATTTTCCATCCAGGTCAGTTACCGTACCATTAGTAGTACCTTTCACCAGTACACTTACACCAATCAGAGCTTCTCCCTTGGTATCTTTTACAGTACCAGAAACACTGATTACATTGTCTTGTACTTGACTGACAGTATGAGAGTCGGATGCATATGCACTCCCACCACTTGCAAGTAACAAAAAGCTAAAAAGCAGACAGAAACCTTTGCGATTCAGATTTGTTTTCATTCAGTAATAAATTTAAAATTAAAAGTTATAAACAAATAATATTCTACTATATTTACATACAAGAACTCATTATCGCGCAAAAATCAAAACACTGTAAATAATAACAGCATCAACAACAAATTCGAAATTTGATTAAAGTTTTCGTTTTACACCCATTATTCAAGGCTTAACGCCACAAATATACACACTATAAGCAAATATGCAATAAATTATATGTTAAAATTGAAAGAAGACGCCAAGATAATAGCAGATAATTTATAAATACAAATTACAATATTAATATGAGACATATATAACAAACGAACCATAAATAAGTCAAAACAAACTAATAAATAGCAGATTAGACACGCCAATCTTTTCATTAAAGTTCTATCTACTTGTAAAAATGATGTAGGATAAGAATAATATTCATGAATGCTAACCCCATATTTCCCAATATACAACCTGCGGTCAACAAAAAAACACATATAAGACGATAACGGTATAGCGAAGACATAACAATAAAATCGCCTAAATCCTCCCCAGGTTTATGAGCCTTAGCACATTCCTTAGGGTAAGATTTAAGCGATTCTATAAGGAGAAGACACTCAGAATTAATTCTTCTCCTATTTGATAATAACCGGAAAAACTATCCGATGATGATTTCTTTTTAAATAATTCCTTTCGCGGAAAGGTAACGTTCAGCTTCAATAGCAGCCTTACAACCACTTCCCGCAGCAGTAATAGCTTGACGATAATGCGGATCAGCAACATCACCTGCCGCAAAGACTCCGGGAACTTTTGTACGCGGGCTATCGCCATCCGTAATAATATAACCCACTTCGTCCGTATCAATATAATCTTTGAATATATCGGCATTCGGCTTATGACCGATAGCGAGGAAGAAACCGTCGATAGGCAAGCTATAACGTTCTTCGTCAGGTTCACCCCAACGTTTCACCAGATTTACACCTTCCACTCCATTATCACCATACAAACCGACAGCGTTGTGTTCGAAAAGAACTTCAATCTTCTCATGCTTCATCACACGCTCCTGCATAATCTTCGATGCACGCAGGAAAGGCTTACGGACAATCAGATACACTTTTGAAGCCAGGCCGGCAAGATAAATCGCTTCCTCACAAGCTGTATCACCACCACCGACAACAGCTACGACTTTCTTACGATAAAAGAAACCATCACAAGTAGCGCAAGCGCTTACACCCATACCGGCATATTTCTTTTCGTCTTCCAGACCCAAGTATTTGGCGGTAGCTCCGGTAGCAATAATCAGCGCTTCCGTTTCAATTTCTTTTTCGCCGTCAATCGTAATTTTATAAGGAGCTTTGCTCAAATCCGCTGCCGTCGCAATCCCGAAACGGACGTCCGTTCCGAAACGACTGGCCTGGGCACGCAAATCTTCCATCAACTGCGGGCCGCTGATACCTTCCGGATAACCGGGAAAATTCTCCACATCCGTAGTCGTTGTCAACTGACCACCGGGCTGTAACCCTTCATAAAGCACCGGACATAAGTTGGCACGTCCTGCATAAATCGCTGCCGTGTATCCGGCAGGCCCTGATCCTATAATCAGGCACTTAACTTTTTCTATTTCTGCCATTTTATTATACCTTTATTGTTTTGTTATTCAATAACATCTTATCTCAAATCTATAATCTCCGCACCCGGATACTGCTTCCTGTCAAAAGCGAAAACACTATCCGCATAATTCTGCCGGGTCTGATAACTCGTAACGGTGATTTCATTACGTGCCTGCTGACCACGTTGTTGAAGCAGAATATACAGAGGTTCATAAGTATCTTTCGTCACAAAAAGAGTGATGCGTTCCAATTCCTGTTTCTTATCCTTAGCCGTCAGAATCACTTCCCAAACTGCTTTTCCACGAAATGTTTTTGTCGTTCCCAGCTTGTAAGAGAATCCTTTCTGATACATATAAAGAAATGTATAGGGATTAATCTGCTGCAATTCTTCCTGAGTCGGGCTACTGACATTCACCTCATCATTCTTTGCTACATAGCTCCACTGCGTTTTCCCGTCAAACCATGTGACCACATCGGAAGTTTTCAACACGAACTTCCCCCCTTTCAGTTGGATAGTTCCGTTCTCTGCTCCTTCCGCAAGACCGTTCGTCACCGCCTTTACAACAAAATCCGCTTTCACACCGCCTGCTTTCCGAAAGGCATCCGCTGTCCTATCAAGAACAGCTTTAGCCTGCGACTGCTGTTGTTGAGCAATCACAGGCAATGACAGTAAAGCTATTAAAACACTAAAAATGTACTTTCTCATTTGATTAATAAACGTACGGTTACTGCAAATTGTTCAAACGCATTTCAAGGTCATTATCGTCGATACACAAAACGTCACGTGCCTTGCTACCCTGCGTAGGGCCTACGATACCGGCCTTTTCCAATTGATCCATAATACGACCGGCACGATTGTAGCCGATAGCAAATTTACGTTGAATCAATGAAGTGGAACCTTGCTGATGAATAACCACCAAACGCGCAGCATCTTCAAACAGCGGATCAAGGCGTCCCATATCAATATCCCCTACCTCACTGCTACTATCTTCGCTCACATATTCGGGCAAGAAGAACGGAGTAGGATAACCCTGTTGACGGGCAATAAATTTCGTAATCTCCTCCACTTCCGGCGTGTCGATAAAGGCACACTGCACACGCACCGGATCAGCTCCCTGCAAGAAAAGCATATCCCCCTTACCAATCAACCGGTTCGCACCCGGACGGTCGAGGATAGTACGGGAGTCCATCATGGCAGATACACGGAAGGCGATACGCGCCGGGAAGTTAGCTTTAATCGTACCCGTGATGATATTCGTAGTCGGACGCTGCGTAGCGATAATCATATGAATACCGACCGCACGCGCCAACTGGGCGATACGGGCAATCGGAAGTTCCACTTCTTTACCTGCCGTCATAATCAAATCACCGAACTCGTCGATAACGACTACGATATACGGCATAAACTTATGTCCTTTTTCGGGGTTCAAGCGGCGGTTGACAAATTTCTCGTTATACTCCTTGACATTACGCACATGTGCCATCTTCAAGAGGTCATAACGGGTATCCATCTCCACACAAACCGAATTCAGGGTTTGCACCACTTTGGTTACATCCGTGATAATCGGTTCGCCACCGTCGGGCAGCTTGGCGAGAAAATGATTCTCGATTACCGAGTAGATACTGAATTCAACTTTTTTCGGGTCGACCAACACGAACTTCAGTTCAGCCGGATGCTTCTTATATAATAAGGAGGTAATAATCGCGTTCAACCCGACAGACTTACCCTGACCGGTCGCACCTGCCACCAATACATGCGGCATCTTGCAAAGGTCGAACATAAAGACCTCATTTGTAATCGTCTTACCCAATACGATAGGCAAGTCATATTTCGATTCCTGGAATTTCTTACTTCCAATAACACTCTGGCCGGAAACAATTTTCGGATTTTTGTTCGGTACTTCAATACCGATAGTTCCCTTACCCGGTATTGGAGCGATGATACGGATACCATCGGCAGAAAGGCTTAATGCGATATCGTCTTCCAATCCGCGAATCTTGGAGATACGCACCCCCTGTTCCGGCGTAATCTCATACAGAGTTACCGTAGGGCCGACGGTCGCTTTAATCGTACTGATTTCAATTCCGAAGCTACGCAATGTATTGATGATACGGTCTTTATTCGCATTCTGCTCATCCATATCAATCGTCGGGTCGTCATTCTCGAAATGTTTCATCAGGTCGATGGTAGGAAAACGGTAGTTTTCCAAGTCCTTGGTCGGATTGTAAGGTTCCATTTCCGGCCCTTGATATTCTTCTTCCGTAGCTGCCGGTTCCACTTGAAAGCCGGGTTCTTCTTCCCCGGCAACTTCTTTCGGCATTGATGGAGCTGAATTGGAAGCAGTCGGTTCAAACACCATGGTTACTCCTTCGTTTTCATCAGATGGGGAAGAAGGTTCTTCCGTTTCCAATTGGCTCACCGGATAATCTTCTTCTTCGGGTTCTTCAGCTTGTATATCCATCACAGATACCGGTGGTGTCTGTTTATAAGTCCGTTTCAGATTAAATTCGACTTCCTGCGGTTGAGAAGTTGTAAATTCCGGATTATCATCTCCGGCCGGAGCGGTTTCCGTTTCCTCTTTCTTCTTACGTTTCAGGAAACTTAACGCAAAGAGTTTGCGCAACCAGATAACCGTGCGCGCACTGATATATATAAAGAAGCAGACAGCCGTTATCAGCAGAATCATCCATACTCCGGGCACACCTACCTGCGAAATCAACCAACGACTGACATTATATCCGTGCATACCACCCAAATAGATGAAAGAATCCTGATAATGATCCATAAAAGCAAATCCGAAGAATACGGAGAACCAAACCAGCAGTAAGGTACATCCGATAAACCATTTCCACAGGCGAACGATACGCACACGCATCAGCTTCAATCCCGCCACCGCCAAAAAGACGAGGATAAAGAAAGAAGAGATACCGAAACAGTCATTAATCAGATAACTTGCCAACTGCGCCCCGCGTGAACCTGCATAGTTTTTCACATGATTATCGACGACTGACAGGTCAGCCGGGTTTCCACTGTCGATAATACTTTGATCGGCTGCCCCCGTGAAAAAGAACGAGGAAAAGGCCAGCAATAAATAAACGGAAAAGATGACCAACATCAGTCCGATGACAAAATGAACGGTTTCGTTCTTGAATATTGCAACAAATTTACTTGGGGAAGCGGGAGTGCGTTCTGTCTCCTTATCTAATTTCTTCTTTGCCATGAGTCTTTTATTCATTTATAAAATTGGAATCACAATCTAAGCTGCAAAAATAATAAAAAAATAACGAGCGCTACGCTCATTCAATCCTTTTTCTTACCTTTGCGTTTCAAATCAATGCTGATTATGGAAAAAGAAAGCCAAACGATATTTGATAAGAATGTAATTGAGTTCGTAACGGTAGCCGCCGAATTTTGCGCATTCCTCGAACGTGCCGAACGCATGAAGCGTAACGACTTCGTTGATACATCCCTGAAAATACTTCCCCTACTCTATCTCAAAGCATCCATGCTCCCGAAATGCGAGACCATCGGGGACGAAGTACTCGAAACGTATGTAACAGAGGAAATCTACGAGATTCTGCGCATTAACCTTGCGGAACTGATGGGCGACAAGGATGATTATCTGGACGTATTCGTGCAGGACATGGTTTATAGCGACCAGCCTATCAAGAAGTCCATTTCGGAAGATTTGGCGGATATCTATCAGGATATCAAGGATTTTATCTTCGTTTTCCAACTGGGATTGAACGAAACGATGAACGATTCATTGGCCCTTTGCCAGGAGAACTTCGGAATGTTATGGGGGCAGAAGCTGGTAAATACGCTACGCGCACTCCACGATGTGAAGTATAACCAGCAGCAGGAAGAAGAGGAAGAGGACAATGAAGAAGGATTTTACGAACCAGGCAATGCCGACAATTGTTGTGAAGAAGACGGTTGTCATTGCCACGATGACGATTGCCACTGTCACGAAGACGGCTGCCATTGTCACCACGATGAATAAACAAAAATGATTGTAAGAAGAACCATAGATAAAGATGAATTAAAGGAACTCCCGAAAACTGTTTTTCCGGGACGAATCCATGTTATCCAATCGGAGACGGAAACGGAAAAGGCGGTAGCTTATCTGCAATCCAGACCTGTGATAGGTATCGATAGCGAGACACGCCCTTCCTTCACCAAAGGCCAATCGCATAAAGTAGCGCTCCTTCAGGTTTCGTCCGAGGAATGTTGTTTTTTGTTCCGCCTCAACATGACCGGATTAACGCAGCCGCTAGTTGACTTGTTGGAAAATCCGGGTGTGATTAAAGTCGGGCTTTCACTAAAAGACGACTTTATGATGTTGCACAAGCGTGCGCCTTTCAACCAGCAGAGTTGCATCGAATTGCAAGATTATGTACGCCAGTTCGGCATTCAGGACAAAAGCCTGCAAAAGATTTACGCAATCCTGTTCAAGGAAAAGATTTCCAAATCACAGCGCCTGTCCAACTGGGAAGCCGATGTGTTAAGCGACGGACAAAAGCAATATGCAGCTACCGACGCCTGGGCTTGTCTCAACATCTACAACCTGTTGCAGGAACTGAAACAAACGGGTAATTATGAAATAGCTCCCGAAGAAAAAAAGGAATGTCCTGAGCAGGTTTCCACCAAATGATTAATCACTTATCACTAAAAAACCAATTACTACCAACATGCATAAAGTATACCTCAAACCCGGCAAAGAAGAGTCTCTCAAAAGATTTCACCCCTGGATTTTCTCCGGTGCAATCTCCCGTTTCGACGGAGAACCCGAAGAAGGTGAAGTAGTAGAAGTATACACCTCGAAAAAAGAATTTATCGCCGCAGGGCATTTCCAAATCGGAAGTATTGCCATACGTGTGCTTTCTTTCCGTCAGGAACCTATCGGCCACGATTTCTGGAAACGTAAACTGGAAATAGCGTATGACATGCGCCGAAGCATCGGTATTGCCACGAACCCGATCAACAACACGTATCGCCTTGTACATGGTGAAGGGGATAATCTCCCGGGACTGGTAATTGACGTTTATGCCAAGACCGCTGTCATGCAGGCACATTCGGCAGGAATGCATGTAGACCGCATGGCAATCGCCGAAGCCTTGTCCGAAGTGATGGGTGACAAGATTGAAAATATCTATTATAAATCAGAAACAACGCTTCCCTTTAAAGCCGACCTTTTCCCCGAAAACGGTTTTCTGAAAGGCGGAAGTAATGACAATATCGCACAAGAGTATGGCCTGAAGTTTCATGTGGACTGGCTGAAAGGACAGAAAACGGGATTCTTTGTAGACCAGCGAGAAAACCGTTCTTTACTGGAGCGTTATGCAAAAGACCGTTCGGTATTGAATATGTTCTGCTACACCGGCGGATTCTCATTCTATGCCATGCGCGGTGGTGCAAAACTCGTTCACTCTGTTGACAGTTCCGCCAAAGCTATTGATTTAACGAACAAGAATGTGGAACTGAACTTCCCCGGCGATCCTCGCCACGAGGCTTTTGCCGAAGATGCTTTCAAATACCTTGACCGCATGGGAGACCAGTATGACTTAATCATCCTTGACCCGCCTGCGTTCGCGAAACATAAAGATGCGTTGCGAAATGCACTGCAAGGTTACCGGAAACTGAATGCCAAGGCATTCGAGAAAATCAAGCCGGGCGGCATCCTGTTCACTTTCTCTTGTTCGCAAGTAGTGACCAAGGATAATTTCCGCACTGCTGTATTTACCGCAGCCGCCATGTCAGGGCGCAGTGTACGTATCCTGCACCAGTTAACTCAACCCGCCGATCACCCGGTAAACATCTACCACCCTGAAGGAGAATACCTGAAAGGTTTGGTACTCTACGTAGAATAACCAACGACCAGCGAGGCGCTGGAGCCGGGTTTCCATTCGGATGGATCAATAAAAACACTTTGTTGCGGTCAGATGGAGCGTATTAGCAGAAATTTAGAAGCATCAAAGTTAATTAGAGTTAACAAACAAAAGATTTACAGTAAAACATTATGTTGTATAACATAAAACCTCTTATCTTTGCACTGTGTTTTTCATGGTATTAGATTTAAGGTTAACAAAGATTGGCTGTCTGGGATAGATAGCCTTCTTTTTTTATACCCCTTCCTTTAGCTTTTTCTCTTGTAAGTCTTCCGGATTCTTCGCATTTATCCCTTTTTTATCGCCTTTTTATCAAATAACTAGTCCACCTATCCAATGAAAATATTATATTTGCATCTATTATCAATAAAAGAGAAACACAAATTAAAAAAGTCATGAGTATAAAAGTTCGTTTGATTATTATGAACTTCCTGCAATTCTTCGTATGGGGGTCATGGTTAATATCTCTAGGTGGTTATATGGGCAGAGAACTCCACTTTGAAGGTGGGCAGATCGGAGCCATTTTTGCCACTATGGGTATCGCTTCATTGGTGATGCCCGGTATTATCGGTATCATTGCCGATAAATGGTTTAATGCGGAACGTCTATACGGACTTTGCCATATTGCGGGAGCAGCCTGTCTCTTTTATGCTTCTACGGCAACCACTTACGATCAGATGTATTGGGCTATGCTGCTCAACCTGCTGGTATATATGCCAACCTTATCACTGGCCAACACTGTATCATACAACTCCCTTGAACAATATAAGTGCGACCTTATCAAAGATTTCCCGCCTATCCGTGTATGGGGAACAATCGGTTTCATCTGTGCCATGTGGGCGGTAGACCTTACCGGATTCAAGAATTCGAGCGCGCAGCTTTATGTAGGTGCCGTATCTGCATTACTACTCGGGATTTATTCTTTCACCCTTCCGGCTTGCCGGCCTGCCAAGTCAGAAAACAAATCCTTGCTTTCCGCTTTCGGGTTGGATGCATTGGTACTGTTCAAAAGAAAGAAAATGGCTATTTTCTTCCTTTTCTCCATGCTTTTGGGGGCAGCGTTACAGATTACCAATACGTACGGCGATCTCTTTTTGGGTAGCTTTGCCAGCATTCCGGAATTTGCGGAATCTTTTGGGGTGAAACATTCGGTGATACTCTTGTCCATTTCACAAATGTCCGAAACACTGTTTATCCTCGCTATACCATTCTTCCTGAGACATTTCGGTATCAAGCAAGTCATGTTAATCAGTATGTTCGCATGGGTATTCCGCTTCGCCCTGTTCGGTTTCGGAGATCCGGGTTCCGGACTGTGGATGCTTATCCTTTCCATGATCGTTTACGGCATGGCCTTTGATTTCTTCAACATTTCCGGTTCGTTGTTTGTTGAACAGGAAACCAATTCTTCCATTCGCGCCAGTGCGCAGGGGTTATTCTTTATGATGACCAACGGATTGGGGGCAATCATCGGCGGATATGCCAGTGGTGCTGTAGTGGATGCATTCTCCGTATATGCCGACGGCAAACTGGTAAGTCGTGAATGGACAGAAATATGGCTGATATTTGCAGCATATGCACTCGTCATCGGTGTTCTGTTTGCCTTGGTATTCAAGTACAAGCACCAGCGGGAGAGTCAAACAAATTAAGTAAGAAAAACAATGGACAAAAAGGTAGAATTACAAGTTATAAATATCACAAACAGCCAGGCGCAGATAGGCGCATTTGCCATGCTATTAGGCGAAGTGGACGGTGAACGGCAATTGCCGATTATCATCGGGCCGGCGGAAGCCCAGGCTACCGCTTTGTATCTGAAAGGAGTCAAGACACCCCGTCCGTTGACACACGACCTGTTCACCACAAGCCTCACAGTATTGGGAGCGAGCTTGATACGTGTGCTAATTTACAAAGCTAAAGATGGTATTTTCTATTCCTATATTTACCTTAAAAAAGATGAGGAAATCATACGTATCGACGCACGCACCTCAGATGCAGTGGCACTGGCAGTACGTGCCGACTGCCCGATTCTGATCTATGAATCCCTCCTTGAACAGGAATGCCTGCGGATGTCTGCCGAAAAAAGAAACCGCTCCGAAGAAACAGAGGATGACGAAGAATCCGAAGAAGAGCATAGTTCTTCCGCCCCTACTTCCCTCTCTCTCGAAGAGGCATTGCAACAGGCTATCAAAGATGAGAATTACGAATTGGCCGCACAGATACGGGATCAAATCAATTCAAGAAATAAAAATCAGTAACTAGTATTATGCACGTATTTTATACTCCTGATATACAAAAGAGCAAGGAACTTCCCGAAGAGGAAGCGCAGCATTGCATCCGTGTCCTGCGGTCAAGTATCGGAGATGAAATCACCCTCACCGACGGTAAGGGCAATTTCTATAAAGCAGAAATTACGGCTGCAACCAACAAACGTTGCCAGGTGGCCATCAAGAAAACGATATTTCAGGAACCGCTTTGGCCCTGCCATCTCCATATCGCCATGGCACCGACCAAGAATATGGATCGTAACGAATGGTTTGCAGAGAAAGCCACCGAAATAGGGTTTGACGAATTGACTTTCCTCAACTGCCGTTTCTCGGAACGCAAAGTCATCAAGACCGAACGGATAGAGAAAATTCTCATTTCAGCAATCAAGCAATCACTCAAAGCCCGATTGCCCAAGCTGAATGAGATGACAGATTTCGATAAGTTTATCACCCGGAATTTTAAGGGACAGAAGTTTATCGCCCATTGTTATGAAGGCGAGAAACCGATGTTGAAGAATATCCTGAAACCCGGAGAAGACGCACTCGTACTGATAGGCCCCGAAGGGGACTTCAGTGAAGAGGAAGTGAAGAAAGCCATCGGGCAGGGATTCGTTCCCATTAGCCTGGGCAAGTCACGGCTTCGCACAGAAACAGCGGCACTGGTAGCCTGTCATACGCTGAATCTGCAAAACCAATAACCGTAGAAACCGACTGAATCAATGATTATACAACTTTTAAATAACATAAGTATGGCAAAGAAAATGATTTCACGACTTTCGGTACTGGCAGTACTGATTGTTTTTCTGGCAGCATGTTCCAAGACATCAGAGTACACTAACGTGATACCGGCTGATGCCTCGGTAGTCGCTTCTATCAACCTCAAATCTCTTGCCGCCAAAGCAGGGCTGAACGATAAAGAGAATGAAGCTGCCAAACAAAAGGTATTGGAAGCGCTGAAAAGCGGAATGAATGCCGCCACTTTCCAACAATTGGAGAAGGTCATGAATAACCCCGGCGAATCGGGTATTGATGTAGAATCCCCGTTCTATGCTTTCTCTTCATCTTCTTTCCCATATCCTGCCGTCGTAGGTAAAGTGAGCAACGAGGATAACCTGCATGCTTCACTGGATGTGATGGCTAAAGAACAAATCTGCCAGCCGGTCAGCGAAGCTGACGGTTACAGCTTCACAACCATGAACGGCAGCCTGCTTGCTTTCAACAACTCTACTGTGATAATTGTCACCGTAAACGGTACTTCACAAACGGATAAAGCTAAAGAAGGCATCACCGCCCTGATGAAACAGACTGCCGACAACAGTATCGTGAAATCCGGCGCTTTCCAGAAAATGGAAAAACAGAAAAGTGATGTTAACTTCTTCGCTTCAATGGATGCTATTCCATCAACCTACCGCAACCAGGTAAGTATGGGCTTACCTGCCGAAGTGAAGCCGGAAGATATCACTTTCGTAGGTGGACTGAATTTTGAAAAAGGAAAGATTGTCCTCAAGAGTGAAAACTACACAGAAAACGAAGCTGTTAAGGCGTTACTGAAAAAACAGATGGAATCGTTTGGCAAAACCAACAGTACTTTTGTCAAATACTTCCCGGCTTCTACACTGATGTTTCTTAACGTAGGCGTAAAAGGAGAAGGACTTTATAACCTGCTAAGTGAAAACAAGGAATTCCGAAACACAATATCCATCGCCAAGGCTGATGAAGTAAAAGAATTGTTCAGTTCGTTCAACGGTGATATTTCTGCGGGATTGATTAACGTTACCATGAACAGCGCTCCGACATTCATGCTATACGCAGACGTAAAGAACGGAAACGCACTCGAAGCTCTTTACAAGAACAAACAATCACTAGACTTGAAAAGAGGGGAAGATATTCTGGAACTTGGAAAAGACGAATATGTCTACAAAACCAGAGGTATGAATATATTTTATGGCATCAAAGATAAACAGATGTATGCTACCAACGACGAGTTACTTTATAAAAACATAGGTAAAGCAGCAGACAAGTCTATCAAGGAAGCTCCTTATGCATCAGCGATGAAGGGTAAAACGGTATTCTATGCTATCAATGCAGAAGCAATTCTCGAACTTCCTGTTGTCAAAATGCTGGCAGGTTTCGGCGGTCAGGAAGTAAAGACCTATCTTGAACTGGCCAATAAAGTATCCTACCTGTCTATGAGTACCGAAGGAGAAGTCAGTGAATTCGACCTCTGCCTGAAAGACAAAGACGTGAATGCCCTCAAACAAATTGTAGACTTTGCCAGGCAATTTGCCGGCATGTAATAATCTGTAAACAAACGGTATGAATAGTATTCACCTACAGCAAACACTTCCCCAAGTGTTTGCTGACCGTAATTCGGTGACTTCAGATGTATGGCATCAAGACCTTTTCTTCCGGAAAGGAGAAATGTATCTGATTAAAGCCGCTTCCGGCACCGGAAAATCGTCTTTGTGCAGCTATATCTATGGCTACCGCAACGACTATCAGGGGATTATCAATTTCGATGAAACCAATATCAAAGCATACTCCGTGAAGCAGTGGGTCGACCTGAGAAAACATTCATTGAGTATGCTTTTTCAAGATTTACGCATCTTCACCGAGCTTACCGCTCTCGAGAATGTGCAACTGAAGAATAACCTTACCGGCTGCAAGAAGAAAAAGGAGATTCTGACATTCTTCGAACAACTGGGTATCGCGGATAAGATAAACGTCAAAGCCGGCAAACTCTCTTTCGGACAGCAACAGCGTGTCGCCTTCATCCGCGCACTTTGCCAACCGTTCGATTTCCTTTTCTTGGATGAGCCTGTCAGCCATCTGGACGATGATAACAGCCACATCATGGGAGAACTCGTCATTGCCGAAGCCGAAAAGCAGGGAGCCGGAGTTATCGCGACTTCCATCGGCAAGCATATAGACCTGCCTTATCATTATATTTTCAAATTATAACAGAAATGACTATGTATTATCATAAAGAGACTAGGCACGGATTACACGGATTTCACGGTTTAAGATTTATAGGAAAACAGCGTAATCCGTGTAATCCGTGCCAAAATCTTCCATATCAAAATAATCAAGTATAAAACAATGAATACCCTTGTCTGGAAACTTCTCCGTCAACATATCAGTATCGGTCAACTGATCGGTTTCTTTTTGGCCAATCTATTCGGCATGATGATTGTACTGCTTAGTGTGCAGTTTTATAAAGATGTCATTCCGGTATTCACCGAAGGGGACAGCTTTATGAAAAAGGATTTCATCATAGCTACGAAGAAAATTAGCACACTCGGTTCTTTTGCAGGAAAGAACAACACGTTTACCGCCGAAGACATCGCCGATCTGAAAAAGCAACCATTCACCAAAACCATCGGAGCTTTTACCCCTTCCCAATTCAAAGTATCAGCAGGGCTGGGAATGAGAGAGGCAGGCATTCATCTTTCCACCGATATGTTTTTCGAGTCCGTTCCCGACGAATTCGTTGACATCAAACTCGACAAATGGCACTTTGACGAAGAAACTCATACCATCCCCATTATCATCCCGCGCAACTATCTGAATCTTTATAATTTCGGTTTTGCCCAAAGCCGCAGCCTGCCGAAGCTATCGGAAGGATTGATGGGACTTATCCAAATGGACATCATGATGCGCGGTAACGGACGGGTGGAACAGTACAAAGGGAACATTGTCGGTTTCTCCAATCGTCTGAATACGATTCTTGTTCCTCAATCTTTTATGAAATGGGCCAATGAAAACTTTGCTCCGAACGCAGAAGCACAGCCTGCCCGGTTGATTATCGAAGTCAGTAATCCGGCCGATTCTTCCATCGCCAGCTATTTCCAAAAGAAAGGATACGAAACGGAAGACGGAAAACTGGATGCCGGAAAAACGACTTATTTTCTCCGCCTCATCGTGGGCATCGTATTGGGAGTCGGTCTATTTATCAGTATCCTTTCATTCTATATCCTGATGCTCAGCATTTTCCTGCTGCTGCAAAAAAATACGACCAAGTTGGAAAGCCTGCTACTAATAGGATACAGCCCCAACAGAGTAGCATTGCCTTATCAGATACTCACAGTTGGACTAAATGTTATCGTACTCGTCCTGTCCATCGGCTTAGTCTGCTGGCTACGCGGTTATTACATAGACAGTATCCGATTACTTTTCCCGCAACTGGAAACAGGAACGTTATGGGCTGCTATCAGCATGGGAATCCTGCTATTCATCGTTGTATCGGTTATCAACATATTGGCAGTCAAGAGAAAGGTTCTCTCCATCTGGATGCACAAGGCATAGATGTAATAATATTGCAAAAGTTTGTAATATCATACACATTCAGTATTGTTTCGATAAATCCTTTTTGCATTCTCGAAATAAGTGGTACTTTTACGCAGTTTTCACAAAGGCAATATATGATATGAAAAGTAAAACTACGTTCCTTATAGATAAAGGTTTGAGGGTTTTCTTTGCCGGAATACTTTCAAGCCTGTTTTCGTTATCTGCATCCGCGCAAAATATGCAGGATACCATCATCGCGTATTTCAATCTCCTGAAAAATGTACCTCAGGAAAAGTTGTACCTGCACCTGGACAAGCCATACTATGGAGCCGGAGAAAAACTATGGTTCAAAGGATATTTGGTAAATGCGGTCACGCACCAGGATAACACACAGAGTAATTTCATCATTACAGAACTCATCAACCGTTCCGACTCTATCGTAGAACGGAAAAAGATTCGCAGAGATTCCTTAGGCTTTCACAATGCCTTTACTCTCCCGCCCACCCTTCCTGCCGGTGATTATTATCTGCGGGCATACAGCAACTGGATGCTCAACCAGGAACCGGAATTCTTTTATTCACATAACCTGAAAATCGGTAATTCCATTGATAATACCATCATTTCAAACATTGAATACCAACAGGAAGACGAAACGCATTATACCTCAAAAGTAAAATTCACAAGCAATACACAAGAAGCCTTCAAAAATACGACCGTCCGCTACCGTTACATCGAGAATGGCAAAGTAAAAGACAAAGGCAAAAGAAAGACAGACGAAAACGGACTGATTTCCATCTCCTTACCGGACTTAAAGCCCACAGCAACGCGCCATATCGAGGTCGAATTCGACGATCCGCAGTATATATATAAGAAAACCTTTTATCTGCCTTCATTCAACAAAGACTTCAACGTCCAATTCTTCCCGGAAGGTGGTGCCTTATTGGCTGTCGCCCATCAAAACATAGCTTTCAAAGCTCAGGGGACAGACGGATTCTCGAAAGAAATAGAAGGATTCCTGTTCGACGCCAAAGGAGACACGTTAACCGCTTTCCGTTCAGAACACGACGGTATGGGAGTTTTCACCTTAAATCCAATCAGCGGAAATTCCTACTATGTGATGGCCAAAACCAATGACGGCATCAGCAAGCGGTTTGACCTGCCTGCTGTAGAACAAAGAGGAATCGGGCTTTCCATGTCACATTACAAGAAGGAAATACGCTATGAAATTCAGAAAACGGAGACTACCGAATGGCCGCAAAAATTATTTTTGCTCGCACATACCCGTGGGAAACTGGCAATTCTCCAACCAATCAATACCGGCAGGACTTTCGGAAAAATGAATGACAGCTTGTTCACCGCAGGCATTACCCATTTTATGCTCATCGACCAACAAGGAAACGCACTCAGCGAACGCTTGGTCTTTGTGCCCGACCGGAATCCCCATCAATGGCAAATCCAACCCGATAAACCGACATACGGGAAAAGAGAAAAAGTATCCCTGCAAATTTCAGCAAAAGATACTAACGGTAACCCCATAGAAGGCAATTTCTCCATCAGCATCACCGACAGGAGAAGCATCCAACCGGATTCTCTCGCAGATAATATCATATCAAATCTGCTGCTGACTTCCGATTTGAAAGGATATATAGAAGACCCCGGACATTATTTTCTTCATCAAGACCCCAGAACACTACGAACACTTGACTTCCTGATGATGACTCACGGATGGCGCAGACATCACATCAATAACGTACTGGCCGCCCCTTCACTGAATCTCACCAATTATATGGAAAAGGGACAAACCATCAGCGGACGAATCAAAGGTTTCTTCGGAAGTAATGTAAAGAAAGGGCCTATCTGCGTGTTAGCTCCCAAGCAGAATATCATTGCCACCACTACTACGGACGAGAAAGGAGAATTCATCGTGAACACATCTTTCAGAGACAGTACAACTTTCCTTGTTCAGGCACGTACGAAAAGAGGATTTGCCGGAGTAGATATAGAAATCGACACTCCCCAATATCCTGTGACCTCGCATAAATCCCCTTTCCGTGACGGAACGGCAACCTTTATGGAAGACTATTTACTCAACACCCGCGACCAGTATTATATGGAAGGCGGAATGAGAGTGTATAATCTGAAAGAAGTGCTTATCACAGGAAATCGCGCCAAGCCCCGTTCGGAAAGTATTTATACCGGTGGAATCAACACCTACACTATCGAGGGAGACAAACTCGAAAACTACGGGGCACAGACAGCTTTCGATGCAGTCAGCAGACTGCCGGGAGTCAGCGTGACCAACGGAAACGAGATTCACATCCGCAATAACCCCGAACAACCTGTCATTGTCATTGACGATGTTGTCTATGAAGACGACAACGATATATTGACTATGATACAAACCAGCGATATGTCAAGTTTGAGCCTTCTTCGCGGGGCAGATGCGGCAATATTAGGTTCGCGCGGTTCGGCCGGTGCCATCGTCATTACATTAAAAGATGGAAAAGACCTTCCCGCAAAACCCGCACAAGGTATCATTACGTGCACGCCACTGGGATACAGTGATTCGGTTGAATTCTATGCACCTGCTTACGATACTCCCGAAAAGAAGGACGCACAGCGCACGGACTTACGAAGCACTATCTATTGGAATCCGTCACTACAACTAAACGCAGAAGGAAAAGCAACCATCGAATATTATACTCCGGACAGCACTGCACCGGAAGATATAACCATAGAGGGGGTAGATAAGAACGGCAAGGCATGCCGGATAGTACAGACGATAAACAAATAGCTGTTTAAAATATAACATAGTTCTGCAAATTTCCAGCCCTCTAATCTTGATAAAAAAGCATTTGAATGTCAAGCGGGTAAAAAATATTTCGTATTTTTGCGGATATAAAAGAATGAAGCTATGCCGGACTATGATTTAATCGCC
Organism: Bacteroides congonensis; assembly: GCF_900130125.1. GTDB lineage: Bacteria > Bacteroidota > Bacteroidia > Bacteroidales > Bacteroidaceae > Bacteroides > Bacteroides congonensis. The sequence continues at coordinate 674,247 of NZ_FQXY01000011.1, read as the reverse complement.
ATACTCGGACCTACAGCCTCGGGTAAAACACCTTTTGCCGCTGCTTTGGCCTATGAACTCAACACGGAAATTATCAGTGCCGATTCCCGTCAGATATACAGGGGAATGGACCTTGGCACAGGAAAAGACCTCGCCGACTATACGGTAAACGGACGTGCTATCCCCTATCACCTGATTGATATTGCCGAGCCCGGATATAAATACAATGTATTTGAATATCAACGCGATTTCCTGATTTCTTACGAATCAATCAAACAAAAAGGTTGTCTCCCCGTTTTATGTGGAGGGACAGGCATGTATATTGAATCCGTACTGAAAGGATACAAGCTCATGCCTGTACCGGAGAATCCGGAATTACGGGCTCGTTTGGCGAATCATTCGCTTGAAGAATTGACGGAAATATTAAGTCAATATAAAGCCTTACACAACTCTACTGACGTAGATACTGTGAAACGGGCTATCCGTGCCATAGAGATTGAGGAATATTATGCCGTCCATCCGGTGCCCGAACGGGAATTTCCAGAGTTGAACAGCCTTATTATCGGTGTAGATATCGACCGGGAGCTGCGTCGTGAAAAGATAACCCGACGGCTGAAGCAACGCCTGGATGAAGGCATGGTGGATGAAGTACGGCGGTTGATTGAACAAGGTATCGCGCCGGATGATTTGATATACTATGGGCTGGAATACAAATACCTGACTCTCTATGTCATAGGCAAACTGACTTATGAAGAGATGTTCAGCGGTTTGGAAATAGCCATCCATCAGTTTGCCAAACGGCAGATGACGTGGTTTCGCGGTATGGAAAGAAGAGGATTTACCATCCATTGGGTGAGTGCCGGACTGCCGATGGAAGAAAAGATAGCCTTTGTAAAAGAAAAACTGGAAGGGAATTAGTATCTTTGGCAGTTGTTTATAATGAGATTTTTAATACAGTAGGATAGAAATACGGATATGAGTGTAGAACCGAAGAAATGGGGTGTGATTTATAACCCGAAAGCCGGTACCCGAAAGGTAAAGAAGCGCTGGAAAGAAATCAAGGAGTACATGGACAGCAAAGGTGTTGACTATGACTATGTGCAATCCGAGGGTTTCGGTTCAGTAGAACGTCTTGCCAAGATTTTAGCGAACAATGGCTATCGAACGATTGTCGTTGTGGGCGGTGATGGGGCTTTGAACGATGCCATCAACGGTATTATGCTATCCGATGCCGAAGACAAAAATGATATCGCTCTCGGTTTTATCCCGAACGGTATCGGAAACGACTTCGCCAGGTATTGGGGACTCAGTACTGAATATAAACCTGCGGTAGACTGCATTATCAATCACCGGTTGAAGAAAATAGACGTAGGATACTGCAATTTCTATGATGGAAAAGAGCATCAGCGCCGTTACTTCCTCAATGCCGTCAATATCGGACTGGGTGCGCGAATCGTGAAAATCACTGACCAGACGAAACGTTTCTGGGGAGTGAAATTCCTGTCGTATGTCGCCGCCCTGTTCTCACTGATATTTGAACGGAAACTATACAGGATGCACTTGCGAATCAACGACGAACATATCCGCGGACGTATCATGACGGTATGCGTGGGCAGTGCTTGGGGCTGGGGACAGACTCCGAGTGCCGTTCCTTATAACGGATGGCTGGATGTTTCCGTAATCTACCGTCCTGAATTTCTTCAAATCATCTCCGGTCTGTGGATGCTGATTCAGGGAAGAATCCTGAACCATAAAGTAGTGAAAAGCTACCGGACGAAGAAAGTGAAAGTACTTCGGGCACAAAATGCTTCTGTGGATTTGGACGGACGCATATTGCCGAAGCATTTCCCCTTGGAAGTGGGCATACTTCCTGAAAAGACAACACTTATTATTCCAAACTGATAATAATAGTAAGAAAATGATAGAACTTAAAAACAATCCTGCCGGCAACTTCTTTCTGTTGGCCGGCCCATGTGTAATAGAAGGCGAAGAGATGGCAATGCGTATTGCCGAACGAGTGGTAAAAATCACCGAAGCATTGCAGATTTCTTATGTATTCAAAGGATCTTACCGCAAAGCAAACCGTTCGCGTCTGGATTCGTTTACAGGTATCGGTGACGAGAAAGCGCTGAAAGTACTGCAAAAGGTACGCGATACCTTCGGAGTCCCTACCGTGACAGACATTCACAGCGCGGAAGAAGCTGAAATGGCAGCCGAATATGTGGATATCCTTCAGATTCCGGCTTTCCTTTGCCGCCAGACAGATTTGCTGGTTGCAGCCGCCAAGACCGGAAAGACGATTAACATCAAGAAAGGACAATTCCTCTCCCCGTTGGCTATGCAGTTTGCCGCCGATAAAGTGGTGGAAGCCGGAAATAAGAACGTCATGCTGACCGAACGCGGAACAACTTTCGGTTATCAGGATTTAGTAGTCGACTATCGCGGCATCCCCGAAATGCAGACATTCGGTTACCCCGTCATTCTGGATGTCACCCATTCATTGCAACAGCCCAACCAAACCAGCGGAGTGACCGGCGGAATGCCTCAACTAATAGAAACCGTCGCCAAGGCAGGTGTAGCCGTAGGCGTTGACGGAATCTTCATCGAGACACATGAAAATCCTGCCGTAGCCAAGAGCGATGGTGCCAATATGCTCAAATTAGACTTGTTGGAAGACCTGCTTACCAAGTTGGTACGCATACGTGAAGCTATAAAATAACGTTTTTTCCTGTCTATTTGTGATTTGTAACCTAATACAACGACAAATTACTCAGAAACATTTATTTAAATTAAATAGAACATGAAACATTTATTACGTGGATTATTCATTGCAGTCCTTATTATATGCTGCAATTTTCAGCCCGTACTTGCACAACCCATGCAACAACTGCCCGTGGACAAGAATGTCCGTATCGGCAAGTTGGACAACGGACTTACTTATTACATCCGGCACAACGCACTCCCCGAGAAACGGGTAGAATTCTACATCGCCCAGAAAGTAGGTTCTATTCTCGAAGAACCGCAACAACGCGGTCTGGCTCACTTCCTGGAGCACATGGCTTTCAACGGAACCAAACATTTCCCGGGTGACGAAACCGGACTGGGTATCGTGCCCTGGTGCGAAACCAAAGGTATCAAGTTCGGAACAAACCTGAACGCATACACCGGTGTCGAGCAGACTGTATATAACATCAGCAATGTGCCGACAGAGAATGTCAATGTCATTGACTCCTGCCTGCTTATCCTGCACGACTGGTCTAATGCCATCAACCTTGCCGACAAGGAAATCGACAAAGAACGTGGTGTCATCCGTGAAGAATGGAGAAGCCGCAACAGCGGTATGCTCCGCATCATGACAGACGCGCAGCCCACCTTGTACCCCGATTCCAAATACGCTGACTGTATGCCTATCGGAAGCATAGACGTTATCAACAACTTCCCTTATCAGGATATCCGCGATTACTACGCGAAATGGTACCGCACAGACTTACAGGGAATTATCATCGTCGGCGACATCAACGTAGACGAGATCGAAGCGAAACTGAAAAAGGTTTTCGCCGACGTGAAAGCTCCTGTAAATCCTGCCGAACGTATCTACTATCCGGTAGCGGACAATCAGGAACCGCTTATCTACATCGGAACTGACAAGGAAGTGAAGAATCCTTCTGTAAATATCTTCTTCAAACAGGACGCTACTCCTGATTCCATGAAGAATACCATCGCCTATTACGCTACCCAATATATGCTTAGCATGGCGATGAATATGCTGAACAACCGCCTGAATGAACTTGCCCAGACAGCCAACCCGCCTTTCACCAGTGCAGGAGCAGGATACGGTGAATTCTTCCTTGCCAAAACGAAAGAAGCATTCAGCCTGAGCGCAAGCAGCAAAATAGACGGTATCGACCTAGCAATGAAGACTGTACTGGAAGAAGCCGAACGCGCACGCCGCTTCGGATTCACGGCTACAGAATATGAACGTGCACGCGCCAACTATATGCAAGCCGTAGAATCCGCTTACAACGAACGTGAAAAGACAAAGAGCGGTGCATACGTTGACGAATACGTGAGCAACTTCCTCGATAAAGAACCGATTCCGGGCATCGAATTTGAATATATGCTTGTCAATCAGATGGCTCCGAACATTCCGGTAGATGCAATCAACAAACTTATGCAACAGCTTATCACGGACAACAATCAAGTGGTTCTGCTTGCCGGCCCCGAAAAAGAAGGCGTGAAATATCCTGCCAAGGAAGAAATCGCAGCCCTGCTGAAAGAGATGAAGTCTTTCGACTTGAAGCCCTACGAAGACAAGGTTTCCAACGAACCGCTAATCTCCGAAGATATCAAAGGCGGAAAAATCGTATCTGAAAAAGCCGGAGATATATACGGCAGTACGAAACTCGTACTTTCCAACGGTGTGACGGTATATGTGAAACCGACTGATTTCAAGGCAGACCAGATAATGATGAAAGGTGTAAGTTTCGGTGGTACAAGCGTATTCCCGAACGAAGAAATCATCAATATTTCACAGTTGAACGGCGTAGCCCTGGTAGGTGGAATCGGTAACTTCAGCAAAGTAGACCTTGGCAAGGCTCTTGCCGGCAAACGTGCGTCTGTAGGTTCAGGTATCGGCAATACGACCGAGACTATTTCCGGTAGCTGCTCTCCGAAGGATTTCGAGACAATGATGCAGCTCACTTACCTCACATTCACTTCTCCACGCAAAGACAACGAAGCATTCGAATCTTACAAGAACCGCCTGAAAGCGCAACTCCAGAATGCGGACGCCAACCCGATGACAGCATTCAGCGATACAGTGACACGTGCTTTATACGGTAACCACCCGCGTGCCATCAAGATGAGAGAAAGCATGGTAGACCAAATCGACTATGACCGTATCATTGAAATGTACAAAGACCGTTTCAAGGATGCAAGCGACTTCACTTTCTACCTGGTAGGAAATGTAGATTTGGAATCCATGAAACCGGCAATCGCCAAGTACTTGGGAAGCCTGCCTTCCATCAACCGTAAAGAGACTTTCAAGGATAACAAGATGGATATCCGCAAGGGACAATATAAGAATGAATTTGCCAAGAAACAGGAAACTCCGATGGCTACCATCATGTTCCTTTACAGCGGCACTTGCAAATATGACTTGCGCAACAACATCCTGCTCAGCTTCCTCGACCAGGCTTTGGATATGGTTTACACTGCGGAAATCCGTGAAAAAGAAGGCGGCACATACGGCGTGAACTGTAGCGGAAGCCTCAGCAAATATCCGAAAGAGGAACTAGTTCTTCAGATTGTATTCCAGACTGACCCTGCCAAGACAGAAAAACTGTCTGCCGTTGTTGTAGAACAGTTGAACAAGATGGCTAAAGAAGGCCCGTCTGCCGAACACATGCAGAAGATTAAGGAATATATGTTGAAGAAGTACAAGGATGCTCAGAAAGAAAACGGCTACTGGCTCAATAATCTGGACGAATTCTTCTACACCGGCATCGACAATACGAAAGACTATGAAAAGTTGGTCAACAGCATCACAGCAAAAGAAGTTCAGGATTTCCTTGCCAAGCTGCTGAAACAGAACAACGAAATCCAAGTCGTTATGACTATGCCGGAAGAAAGCAAATAATATTCTCTAGCATATCAACAGAATGATGATACTCAACGAACTACGCAAACATGGAAGGCTCGCCGCCAAACGGCATCCGATGTATGAAAAGAACAAAGTAGCTAAAATACTCGGTTATGTCATGGGCGCGTTCTGGGCCGGTTACCTGATATTCTTCGGTACGACGTTCGCGTTCGGATTTTCAGATATGGTTCCCAACCGGGAACCATATCATGTAATGAACGCTGTCGTCCTGATATTCATCCTGGCACTCGACTTCCTGATGCGTGTTCCGTTTCAAAAAACACCGACGCAAGAGGTAAAACCTTACCTCTTGCTGCCGGTTAAACGAAACCGTGTCATCGACTTCCTTCTTATCCGCTCCGGACTTAGCCTGTTCAACCTGTTCTGGTTGTTTCTCTTTGTCCCTTTTTCCTTCATTACCATTACCAAGTACTTTGGTGTCTTCGGTGTCATCACCTACCTTATCGGTATCTTGCTGCTGATTCTTGCTAACAATTACTGGTACCTATTGTGCCGCACACTTATCAACGAACGTATTTGGTGGCTTCTATTGCCCATCGCTTTCTACGGTGGAATAGGCTGCCTTCTTTTTATTCCCAAAGATAGCCCGCTCTTCTATTTCTTTATGGACTTGGGCGACGGATATATCCAGGGAAATATCCTTTATTTCCTCGGCACTATACTTGTCATCGTCATTTTATGGCTGATTAACCGCAAGATTATGTCCGGGCTTATCTATGCAGAGTTAGCAAAAGTAGATGACAGTCAAATCAAACATGTATCCGAATACAAATTCTTCGAACGCTACGGAGAAGTTGGCGAATACATGAGACTGGAACTGAAAATGCTTTTACGTAACCGCCGATGCAAAGGTTCGCTACGCAGCGTCGGTATTGTAGTCGTAGCCTTCTCCGTCGCACTTAGTTTCTCCAGCGTCTACGACGGAAATTTCATGACTTCTTTTATCTGCGTTTATAACTTCGCCGTGTTCGGCATGATTATCCTTTCGCAGATTATGTCGTTCGAAGGGAACTACATTGACGGCTTGATGTCCCGCAAAGAATCTATAATGAGCCTGCTGAAAGCTAAATATTACACATACAGTATCGCCGAAATCATTCCTTTTATATTAATGATTCCCGCTATTGTCATGAATAAGCTGACGCTACTAGGCGCTTTCGCCTGGTTTTTCTATACCATCGGCTTCATCTATTTCTGTTTCTTCCAACTGGCGGTTTACAATAAACAGACAGTAACGCTGAACGAGAAAGTGACCAGCCGCCAAACCAACAGCGCCATACAAATGTTGGTTAACTTTGGAGCCTTCGGCGTGCCGCTTATCTTGTACAGTATATTAAATGCACTTTTAGGTGAAACGGTTACTTATATTATCCTGTTGGCTATCGGCCTTGGATTTACCCTGACGTCTCCTTTATGGATAAAGAATGTATATCGCCGCTTTATGAAACGCCGGTATGAAAACATGGAAGGTTTCAGAGACAGCCGCCAATAGGCGCATGGGCATTAACTATATAAACATAGAAAATCATGATTACCATTGACAAACTTAAAAAGAATTTCGGTGAGAAGGTTGCCGTAGACATAGAACACTACGAAATCAATCAAGGCGATATGCTCGGATTGGTAGGAAACAACGGTGCAGGTAAAACGACTCTCTTCCGGTTGATGCTGGACTTGCTGAAAGCGGACGATGGAAAAGTGGTTATAAACGACATCGACGTAAGCCAAAGTGAAGACTGGAAAGCCTTTACCGGTGCTTTTATCGACGATGGTTTTCTGATAGACTATCTCACTCCGGAAGAATATTTCTATTTCATCGGAAAGATGTACGGATTGAAGAAAGAAGAAGTGGACGAACGGCTCGTTCCTTTCGAACGTTTCATGAACGGGGAAGTAATAGGAAACAAGAAGTTAATCCGCAACTACTCTGCGGGCAACAAGCAAAAAATCGGCATCATCTCCGCCATGCTTCATTATCCGCAATTATTGATATTGGACGAACCTTTCAATTTCCTCGACCCAAGTTCGCAATCCATCATCAAGCATCTGCTCAAAAAGTATAATGAAGAACACCAGGCAACGGTTATCATTTCCAGTCATAACCTGAATCATACAGTAGATGTATGTCCGCGAATTGCTTTGTTGGAATACGGGATTATCATCCGTGACATTATCAATGAGGACAATTCAGCAGAGAAAGAGCTCGAAGCTTATTTCAACGTGGAAGAGTAAGGGGATTTACTATTTACAAGTTACGATTGACTATTTATGAGTTACTTTTGCTGTTTATAAGTTAAGTACAGATGATGAAAGTAAAATTCAAACTAATATTCTTACTGGTAGGACTGACCGCCATTCTTAGTTCCTGCCGCACGTCCGCCCCTCGTTTGGATTACCAGGCATTGGCACGGGCTTCTATCCTGTTAGGCGTAGATATTAATCTTGAGGACAACCACAAACTCTATCTGGAAGCAGCCGACTGGATAGGCACTCCTTATCGCGGTGGCGGAGACTCGAAAAGAGGAACTGACTGTTCAGGCATGGTCTATCAAATATACCGGAAAGTGTACCGTATCCAAGTGCCGCGAAACTCGGAAGAACTGAAAGACAAAAGCAATAAAATAGCCAAGCGTAACCTCAAAGAAGGTGATTTGGTATTCTTCAGCAGCAACCGTTCCAAAAAGAAAGTAGCCCATGTAGGCATCTATCTGAAGAACGGGAAGTTCATCCATTCCAGTACGAGCCGGGGAGTAATCGTCAGCAGGTTGGGCGAAGATTATTATAGCAGGCATTGGATATGCGGTGGCAGAATACGTTAATCATCAACTCTAAATAATATATCATTATGAAGTCATTTATCGGAGCAGTCATATTTATCTGCGTGGCATTCAGCGCAAATGCGCAACTTCTGTGGAAAGTATCCGGCAACGGGATGGAACAACCATCTTATATCATAGGTACACATCACCTGGCTCCGTTCAGCATCATGGACAGCATTGCCGGACTCAAAAAAGCACTGAATGAAACCCAACAGGTATATGGAGAGATAAAAATGTCCGAAATGCAATCGCCGGCTACCATGCAGAAGATGCAGCAGGCCATGATGATTGCCAATGACAGCACGCTATCTTCACTCCTGTCGCCCGAAGACTTCGCAACTGCCAACAAATTCTGTAAAGAGAACCTGATGATAGATTTAAGTGCAGCCCCAAAACTAAAACCTGCCTTCCTGTTGAATAATGTAGTAGTGGTAGCTTACGTGAAACATATCGGCAAATTCAACCCACAGGAACAACTCGACACCTTCTTCCAGTCTCAAGCCACGCAGAACGGTAAGAAAGTAGACGGTCTGGAGACCGCGGAGTTTCAATTCGACTTACTGTTCAACGGCTATTCACTACAACGTCAGGCACAACTGTTGATGTGTACGCTTAACAACATCGACTCTGAAGTGGAAAACCTGAAGAAACTCACCAACGCCTACATGAAACAGGATTTGAATGAAATGCTTCGACTCAGCGAAGAACGCAAAGGCAACCAATGCGACCCAACTCCCGGTGAAGAAGATGCCCTAATTTATAACCGCAACAAGGCCTGGGCGGAAAAGCTACCGGCTATCATGAAAGCTGCTCCGACTTTTGTCGCTGTTGGCGCCCTGCACCTTCCCGGTGAGAAAGGATTGCTAAACCTACTAAAAAAGCAAGGATATACGATAGAACCTGTGAAATAAAAGTAGACCTGCGAAATAAGAGTAGAACCTGCGAAATAAGAAAAGTATTTAGTACTTTTGCGGAAAAGTTTTCCCCAATGAATTACAAAACCTATTTATTCGATTTCGACTACACACTAGCCGATTCGTCACGTGGTATCGTCAAGTGTTTCAGAATTGTGCTCACCCGCCACCAGTATTTAACCGTCACCGATGAAGCCATCAAACGCACTATTGGCAAAACACTGGAAGAATCTTTCAGTATCCTGACCGGAGTTACCGACCCGGCACAGCTTGAAGCTTTCCGACAGGAATACAGAAAGGAAGCCGATGTTCATATGAATGTAAACACACGTCTCTTCCCCGACACGTTATCTACCCTGAAAGAGTTGAAGCAACGGGGTGCCCGCATTGGAATCATCTCTACCAAATATCGCTTTCGGATATTGAGCTTCCTCGAAGAATATCTTCCGAAAGATTTCCTTGATATTATAGTAGGCGGAGAAGATGTAAAAGCTGCGAAACCTTCACCAGAAGGGGTACGGTTCGCTTTGGAACATTTGGGAAGTACGCCACAAGAGACATTGTATATCGGAGACAGCACTGTAGATGCAGAAACTGCCCGGAATGCAGGAGTGGATTTTGCAGCGGTGCTCAACGGGATGACTACCGAAGAAGAATTTCAAGCGTATCCGCATCGGATGATAATGAAAAATCTTGGAGAGTTGGTTCAAGCCCGTTAATTACTTTCATTTGGAATGTCAAATCATATTTTTGCAGCAAACACGAATGATTGAATATCAAAAAGGCAACTAACTAAAAATTAATTAGTTGCCTTACATTTTTATAGATTATCCCTAATTAACATATCCCGCTCATACCATGTTCTTAAACTTCCGGAGCAATATAATCATCCGTGCAATTATTATTATCGCAACTATCGGAGTTATATAATAGAAGAAATAAGTTGTAAATAGTTTAAATCTAGATTGTAAACAAAATACATCTAGTATGGCAAAAGCCATACCAACCATCCAACCCCAACCCACAACATTGGATATTTTATCCTTATTCAAATAAGAAATAAAATTATTAATTGATTCCTTGTTCATATTGACTTTCTGTTTCTTCCTCCAGACTGCTCCAATGATAAAAACTGAACACTGCAACAGTAAGAGCATCGTATACATTCTTCTTTTCTAATTCAGTCAGAATACCGCTAGCCTCTATTTTCTCAATATATTTATTAACTATAAAGTTCACATCATCAATATCTTCAGAATATTGATGAAAGACTTCAATAAAAAGATTCATAATCTCTGAATCCACCCCAGTTCCAGAGACATAAGAAGGTTTATCAGCATCACGATTTATTACCTTAGATAAGACAGCTTCATAATTTTCAATATAATCTTCCGAATTCAAAACAGCATTTTCTACGGATGTGAAAGTTTGAGTTGTTCCCCAATTGTCATCACCCGGTGGAGATGCCATAGTTTTTAGAATTGCATTATGTGCAATGCCTACCTCTATTGAAGTCTCATACTCAGGCGGTAAAATTATATCAATTGTCTCCGTAGAATACTCGTCAATTAAATTATTTTCTTTTACATAACAATATGCTTGCTGTATTGATGCTTTAGAACTTGTAATATCTGATGACGATATTGAGATTCTTGTTGCTAAATCAGCCATATATGAAGCTCCAGCAGCACCAATAGCAGCCCCTATTGCACCTCCAACAACTGTTCCATATCCCGGAAAACTAGATCCAAGAGTAGCGCCTATTTTTCCCATTTCAAAACCTCCGCTAATATCAGCAGTAGCAACAGCCAAAAAACGAAGCCATCTACTTCTAGTAACTGGCTTTGTAGAAATAATGCTGTCATTAAAGTGTTGAAGAGTAATCACTAATTCATTCTGAACCGGCGGTTCGAATGAAGGCATTTCATCCTGTTTGTTCGTACAAGATAAAACAACTGTAGCTAACGCCAGAAAATAAATGATTCTCATAACTAATATTTTAAAAATTATTTCACAATATACTATTTTTTTTTCAATCTCACAATACAGCAACTCTTATTTATATTTTTTTACATGATACAAAGGAAGCAATGTCATTTCCGCATATTGAGCTTCCTCGAAGAATATCTGCCAAAAGATTTCCTTGATATTATAGTAGGCGGAGAAGATGTAAAAGCCGCAAAGCCTTCGCCCAAAGGAGTTCTGTTTGCATTGGAACATTTGGGAAGTAGCCCAAAAGAGACATTGTATATCGGAGACAGCACCGTAGACGCGGAAACTGCCCGGAATGCAGGAGTGGATTTTGCAGCGGTGCTCAACGGGATGACTACCGCAGAAGAACTTCAAGCGTATCCGCATCGGATGATAATGAAAAATCTTGGAGAGTTAGTTTAGCTTATTTCTAACATAAGAACTTTTAAAAAGAGTTATTACATTAATAATAATTCATGCATCGACTTGCATAAAGAAAAGTTTATGCATATATTTGTAAGGTCAAAAAGGAACAAGAGTATCATTAAAAACATGAAAGATGGAAAACCCAAAAGGCGAACTTGAGGAAATCAATTTCCAGATTTTTAGAATTAAGTATGCCATTAAACAATATAGAGAAAGATGCGAGATTTTAGGTATTAACCCCAATCCAAGAACAGACGAGCTGCTCGAACAGCTTACAGAATTAATAAAAAAGAGAGATCAGTTACAGAAATATTAAATAAATTCTCCCTCATAGAAAGGGATAAATTAGGAATCATATGGAAGAACTATTGAAAGAATTGCAAGAAATGAGTGCATTGAAAGACGATGCCAGTTTGAAGAAAGCTAGAGAAATTAGAGCTAAGTATAATAGCCCTGAAGAAAGAGAATTCATTATTAAATATATGAATGGTGAATTAGACTGCATTGAAAACGAAATTAAAATAGTTGATGCAAAACTTGAGCGCATGTTATCAATTAAAGCACAGGTCAAAGAAATCAGTGAGATAGTTTCATTGAAATATATTGCAAAAAACTATTTCGGAAAAAGTGCATCATGGCTCAGTCAACGCATTAATGGAAGCCCCGTAAGAGGCAAAATCTACTGTCTTAAAGAATCAGAACTTGACATATTAAATTCTGCAATACAGGACATAGGTAAAAAATTAGGTTCACTTTCTATCGGTTGATAGTCCATTCTTTTGACGTTGCCACTATCGTTGATTTTAGGATATGAACACTTCAGCATATTCTACCAGAAAAAGTTTAATAGCGATTTTGCCCTCATACTCTCATAGTTCGTCTGAATCCCTTTATTCATCGACATTTCAGCTATGAGAGCAACTATGAGGGTAACTATGAGGGTAAAAGTTACTCTCATACATCACCGACTCTTCCCGACTGCAACTCCAAACAATAATGCTTGATTCACAGGATGTTAACAGTTATCATCTCAGCTATTAATACTTGACATCCCAACTAGTAATAGCTGAGAAGTCAAGTATTAATAGCTGATAAATGACCTATTTACATCCAATAAATGATATAGCAATACCCAAAAAGTAGATTAGATGGATTACTTTTTATTTTCATCCATCCACTTCTTCAACATTCCGGACTCTTCATGGCAAAAAGTAGTTAATTGGCTTATCAACCGACCGGATTGTGATAGAAGAACCACGGCAGACATCAGTTCTGAAGTAAGTTTCAGTGCTTTCAGGCGGGTATTCGGTTCGTTCATATGAATGAAATAGAGCGAAAAAGCCTGATAAAGTATCGGAATATAACGTTCCCACGGAAGCTCCAAACTGGAAAATAATGCTTTTGATTTTTCCAGTTTACGGAAAAGATAGTGGGGTAAATCATCTCCCGGGTTAAGTTTACATCGGGAAGAGGAAAGCACTTCTTGAGCAAAACGTTCAAAATAGGCCTTTAGAGCGGTCATTTCTTCTGCTGAAATAGAATCCGTCAAAAGAGATTCTGCAGATTGGTCGACGACAGTATCTGCCGGAGTGACTTCGGGACACATAGTGTGTTCTGTATCCATAATAATAAGGTATTAAATAGGCAGAAAAAAAGAGCGGTTCCGCCTGACCCGTTACCTAACACTCTCGCAAGCTGGGGGCACATTAATGCTCCCCACGGGGGACGAAACCGCATATCATCAAACAGCAGCAGGCATAAAAATGCCCGCTACCGAATCTGAAGCAGGTTCACCGCTTGCGAGGTAGAATGTTAGGTATTGCAAATATACTATCTTTTTTAAAACAATCACATTGTATAAGAATAAAACTTTGCCTTTTTCTTGACTTAGCTATAGGACAATCAATCTCCCGTGTACTAAGAAAAGTCGTAAGGCTACAGTTGAGTTATAGTTTCCTACCCTGAAACTCCAGTTTCATCAGCTTGAAACTTTAGTTTCATACACTTGAAACTCTTGTTTCTCCATCTGGAAACTTTAGTTTCTAACGCTTGAAACTAGAGTTTCAAAGCCTTGAAACTAAAAGTTTCATTACTTGGAACTAACAGTTTCAAGGCATGAAACACTTTGTTCCAACGTTTGAAACATTCGACACCTAGCCAGACAGAAGTAGAAAGCCATAGTAAATCGGCCAATAGAAACATGGGGAATGGCATAAGCATCTCCGCGATGGCAAAAAAACGGGTGATAGGTGATAGATGCGGTGATAGGTTATAAACACAACCTATCACCAGGCAAAGCATTATAAATGAATGATTTGTAACATCAGGTGATAGGTTGAAAGAGAAAATGCATTTTTTACTATGGGAAAGAGGGAGAAGTATCCCAAAACAATTAAAAAAAGAGCGAAAACATTTGTTTGGATTGAATAAAAACAGTACTTTTGTGCCCGATTATTCCGCAACGGGTTCGATAAAGAGCTCTTTAAGTGATTAAAGACCACCCGCCGGAGCTAACTTATACATTATATATAAGATGTACGCAATTGTAGAAATTAACGGTCAGCAGTTTAAAGCAGAAGCTGGTCAGAAATTGTTCGTTCACCACATTGAAGGTGCAGAAAACGGTTCAACAGTAGAATTTGAAAAAGTTCTTTTGGTAGACAAAGACGGAAACGTAACTGTAGGTGCTCCTACTGTAGAAGGCGCAAAAGTTGTTTGCCAGGTTGTATCAAACTTGGTTAAAGGCGACAAAGTTCTTGTTTTCCACAAGAAAAGAAGAAAAGGTTACAGAAAACTGAACGGTCACCGTCAACAGTTTACTGAATTAACAATTACAGAAGTAGTAGCTTAATCATTTTAAAAAGTAAGAAGAAATGGCACATAAGAAAGGTGTCGGTAGTTCTAAGAACGGCCGCGAATCACAAAGTAAGAGATTAGGCGTTAAGATATTTGGTGGCGAAACTTGCAAAGCAGGTAACATCATCGTTCGTCAAAGAGGTACTGAATTCCACCCGGGTGAAAACATGGGAATGGGCAAAGACCACACTCTTTTCGCTTTAGTAGATGGTACAGTTAACTTCAAAGTAGGCAAAGGAGACAAAAGATCTGTTTCTATCATTCCTGCAACTGAAGCATAATTGCACAACCGAAAATATTTAAGAGAAGGAGATGTAATCCAAAGGATTGCATCTCTTTTCTTTTTATACCAAATTCACTTCATTGTATCAGATAATACACATATACTTGCTCGATTATTCGTTTTTTCTTTATCTTTGTAGCCTTAAATAAGAAAGTTCATAAAAAGTATAGATATGCTTACCATTAAACAAATTACAGAAAACACAGAGGCGGTACTCCGCGGACTGGAAAAGAAGCATTTCAAGAATGCAAAAGAAACAATCGATCAAGTGATCGCTCTAAACGACAAGAGACGTAGCACACAAAACCTATTAGATAAAAACCTAGCAGAGGTTAACTCGCTTTCGCGCACTATCGGTCAATTCATGAAAGAAGGCAAGAAAGAAGAGGCTGAATCTGCACGCGCACGTGTTGCCGAACTGAAAGAAGGCAACAAGGAACTGGATGCCGTCATGACACAGGCTGCAACTGATATGCAGAATATACTCTATACCATCCCTAACGTTCCTTATGAT
Organism: Bacteroides congonensis; assembly: GCF_900130125.1. Classification (GTDB taxonomy): domain Bacteria; phylum Bacteroidota; class Bacteroidia; order Bacteroidales; family Bacteroidaceae; genus Bacteroides; species Bacteroides congonensis. Next base: position 658,823 of record NZ_FQXY01000011.1, on the reverse strand, counting down.
GAAGTGCCCGAAGGTGTAGGCGCTGAAGATAACGTTGTAGAAAAAATGGGTGGCATGGAAACCGAACTTCCCAAAGACGCACTCCCTCATTGGGAACTGGCCAAGAAATATGACTTAATCGACTTTGATCTGGGAGTTAAAATCACAGGTGCAGGTTTCCCCGTATATAAAGGTAAAGGCGCGCAACTTCAACGTGCACTTATCAATTTCTTCCTGGACGAAGCGCGCAAGTCAGGATATACTGAAATCATGCCACCGACAGTGGTCAACGCCGCTTCCGGTTATGGAACAGGACAGCTTCCCGACAAGGAAGGACAAATGTACCATTGCGAAGTGGATGATTTATATCTGATTCCTACGGCAGAAGTTCCTGTTACCAACATCTATCGTGATGTAATCCTGGAAGAAAAACAATTGCCGATTATGAACTGTGCATACACGCAATGTTTCCGTCGCGAAGCCGGTTCTTATGGTAAGGATGTACGTGGGCTGAATCGTCTGCACGAATTTTCTAAAGTAGAATTAGTTCGTATCGACAAGCCGGAACATTCTAAGCAGTCTCATCAGGAAATGCTGAATCACGTAGAAGGACTGTTGCAGAAACTGGAACTTCCATATCGTATTCTTCGCCTTTGTGGTGGTGACATGAGCTTTACCGCTGCGCTCTGCTTTGACTTCGAAGTATATTCCGAAGCACAGAAACGTTGGCTGGAAGTAAGTTCCGTTTCCAATTTCGATACTTATCAGGCGAACCGCTTGAAATGCCGTTACCGCAATGCGGACAAGAAAACCGAACTCTGCCACACATTGAACGGTTCGGCACTGGCATTGCCGCGTATCGTTGCCGCTTTACTTGAAAACAACCAGACTCCGGAAGGCATCAGAATTCCGAAAGCATTGGTTCCGTACTGCGGTTTCGACATCATAGACTAAACTTTCACCACAGATTACACGGATTTTCACAGATGAATTAAAAAGGCATCGTGCAAGTGTTTATTGAAAAATTTGTGAGAACCAGTGCAATCTGTGGTGAAAACATTATTTACATAACCTTTTAACACATTTACCCCCATGACAAAAAACACAAAAAGTTTTGTATTGCCTTTGACATTCATCGGCATCATGTTCTTCGCGATTGGTTTCGCACTAGGTATTAATTCATTGTTAGTTCCCGTACTCCAAAAATCTCTGGGAATCTCGAACACGGCATCTTACCTTATTATCGCTGCAACCTTTATCCCATTTCTGGTATTCGGTTATCCTGCCGGGCTTACTATCAAGGCGATTGGTTACAAACGTACCATGTCACTGTCTTTCTTCATTTTTGCTGTGGCATTTTACCTGTTTATCCTATCGGCATCACAGGAAAGCTTCACCTTATTCCTGTTGGCGTCTTTCATTAGCGGAGCCGCCAATGCGTATCTGCAAGCATCCGTAAACCCTTATATCACCATTCTGGGACCATTGGACAGTGCCGCAAAACGTATCAGTATTATGGGTATTTGCAACAAATTGGCGTGGCCTATTCCTGCCATCTTCATTGTATGGTTACTGGGCAAAGATGTCAGCCTGATTGGCATTGAAGACTTGAGCAAGCCGTTTATCATCATCATTTGCGCTTTCGTCGCTTTGGGTGTTATGGCATTCTTCGCACCGCTGCCCGAAGTAAAAGCTGCCGGAGAAGATGAAAGCGAGGACGAAGCCGAAGCCTGTCCATATGCTGCAAGTAAAACTTCCGTTTTCCAGTTCCCGCACTTGCTGTTGGGTTGCCTTGCTTTGTTCCTTTATGTAGGCGTTGAGACAGTTTCACTCGGCACACTGGTCGATTACGCTAAAGAACTCGGTCTTGAAGGTGCTGCCAATTATGCATGGATTGCTCCTATCGGTATTGTTATCGGTTATATCTGCGGTATTATCTTTATCCCGAAATATCTTAGTCAGGCGGCAGCCCTGAAAATTTGCTCCATTCTGGCTATTATCGGTTCACTGCTAGTAGTACTCACCCCGAGCCACATATCTATCTATTTCATTTCATTCATGGCTTTGGGATGCTCATTAATGTGGCCGGCTTTGTGGCCGCTAGCCATGGCAGACCTTGGCAAGTTTACCAAAGCAGGTTCGTCATTACTGATTATGGCCATGTTCGGTGGCGCTGTTATCCCCACCCTTTACGGTTGGCTGAAAGACGTAGCCACTCCGCAACAGGCATACTGGCTGTGTCTCCCCTGCTTCCTGTTTATCCTATATTACGGAGTAGCCGGATACAAGATCAGAACGAAATAAACAAGAATATCTACTCATATATGGAGAGCCACTCATCAAAAGAGTGGCTTTTCTTTTTGTTTTTCGTAAATAAGCCGTATCTTTGCCGAAATTTATAACATTCTGCTAGCAGTTACGTAATAAAACCAACAAATTAATTAGATAATGAACAAAATCATTAGCAAAGAACGTTTTTCGGAGAAAGTATTCAAATTTGAAATTGAAGCTCCTCTAATTGCTAAATCCCGCAAGGCCGGACACTTCGTCATCGTACGTGTAGGCGAAAAGGGAGAACGTATGCCTTTGACTATCGCTGGTTCCGATGTAAAGAAGGGCACTATCACTTTGGTTATACAGGAAGTCGGGCTGTCCTCTACCCGTCTTTGTGAACTGAACGAGGGTGACTATATTACTGACGTAGTAGGCCCGCTCGGACAAGCTACACACATTGAGAAGTTCGGGACAGTAGTCTGCGCCGGTGGTGGTGTAGGGGTAGCTCCGATGCTCCCTATCGTACAGGCTTTGAAGGCTGCCGGCAACCGTGTGATTACCGTACTGGCAGGACGCAACAAAGACCTTATCATCCTGGAGAAAGAAATGCGCGAAAGCTCTGACGAAGTTATCATTATGACAGATGACGGTTCATACGGTCGCAAAGGCTTGGTGACGGAAGGCGTGGAAGAAGTTATCAAACGCGAGAAGGTTGATAAATGTTTCGCCATCGGCCCTGCCATCATGATGAAATTCGTTTGTTTGCTAACTAAAAAATATGAGATTCCGACTGATGTTTCGTTAAATACCATCATGGTAGACGGAACAGGTATGTGCGGTGCCTGCCGTATCACCGTAGGCGGAAAGACTAGATTCGTTTGTGTAGACGGCCCTGAATTTGACGGTCACCAGGTGGATTTCGACGAAATGCTGAAACGCATGGGTGCGTTCAAGAAAATCGAACGCGAAGAAATGAACAAGTTACAGCCCGAATGTGAAGCTACCAAAGAAATCGACGAAAAGAGCCGCAACGCTGCCTGGAGACAGGAATTGCGTAAATCAATGAAAGCAAAGGAACGCACGGCTATTCCCCGTGTCGAGATGAACGAACTTGACGCGGAATACCGCTCACATAGCCGCAAAGAGGAAGTAAACCAAGGCTTGACAGCAGAGCAAGCGGTTACAGAAGCTAAACGTTGCCTTGACTGCGCCAATCCGGGATGTATGGAAGGTTGCCCGGTAGGCATAGACATCCCCCGTTTCATCAAGAACATTGAACGTGGAGAATTCCTCGAAGCTGCCAGGACACTGAAAGAGACAAGCGCTCTTCCGGCTGTTTGCGGTCGTGTTTGTCCGCAGGAAAAACAGTGTGAATCCAAATGTATCCATCTGAAGATGAACGAAAAGCCGGTAGCTATCGGTTACCTCGAACGCTTTGCAGCCGATTACGAACGGGAAAGCGGACAGATTTCCGTTCCTGTTATCGCAGATAAGAATGGCATCAAAATAGCTGTTATCGGTTCGGGGCCTGCCGGATTGGCATTTGCCGGTGATATGGCAAAGTTCGGATATGACGTAACCGTATTCGAAGCGCTGCACGAAATTGGCGGTGTATTGAAATATGGTATCCCTGAATTCCGTTTGCCTAACAAGATTGTAGATGTGGAGATTGACAACCTTTCCAAGATGGGGGTCAACTTCGTTAAAGACTGCATCGTAGGAAAGACTATCAGTGTAGAAGACCTGAAAGAAGAAGGTTTCAAAGGTATATTCGTGGCTTCCGGCGCCGGTCTGCCCAACTTTATGAATATCCCCGGAGAAAACTCTATCAATATCATGTCTTCCAATGAATATCTGACCCGCGTCAACTTGATGGATGCTGCCAGCGAAGACTCTGACACTCCGGTAGCTTTCGGTAAGAACGTAGCTGTGATTGGTGGCGGTAATACCGCTATGGACTCCGTCCGTACAGCGAAACGTCTGGGAGCTGAACGTGCCATGATTATTTATCGCCGTTCGGAAGAAGAAATGCCCGCACGTATCGAAGAGGTGAAACATGCCAAGGAAGAAGGAGTGGAATTCCTGACACTGCACAACCCTATCGAATATATTGCTGACGAGCAGGGTTGCGTGAAGCAGGTAGTCCTGCAAAAGATGGAATTGGGCGAACCGGATGCTTCCGGACGTCGTAGCCCCGTGGCTATTCCCGGCGCGACGGAAACGATTGACATTGATTTGGCTATCGTAAGTGTCGGCGTATCTCCCAACCCGATTGTTCCAAGTTCCATCAAGGGACTGGAATTGGGACGAAAAGGGACGATTGCCGTTAATGAAAATATGGAATCTTCCATTCCTATGATTTACGCGGGTGGCGACATTGTTCGCGGTGGAGCTACTGTGATTCTTGCTATGGGAGACGGCCGCAAGGCTGCTGCTGCCATGAACGAGCAATTACAAGCGAAGTAAAGCAATACACGGGCTGAAATTCAGTCCAAAAACAAATAAGAAAATCCCCGTCTACATCGAGTAAACGGGGATTTTCTTATTATTAAAATATCAGAGATACTTTCTTATTTCACCACTTTGTTCGTCGCAGGATCCGGAAAGATAACAGCCGGCTTAAACGACTTGGCTTCCTCAAAATCCATCAATGCGTAAGACATGATGATGACAATATCATCCGGTTGCACCTTGCGGGCAGCAGCACCATTCAGGCAAATCTTGCCCGAACCGCGTTCACCTTTGATAATGTAGGTTTCAAAGCGTTCGCCATTATTATTATCAGCGATATACACTTTTTCTCCCGGAATCATGTTCGCAGCATCCAGCAAGTCTTCATCAATCGTGATGCTACCCATGTAGTTCAGATTCGCTTCCGTGACACGTGCGCAATGAATTTTCGACTTCAACACTTCAATCATCATAAGGTTTCGTCTTTTTAGTTATTCTTTATATTTAATGTTATCAATCAGCCGGACTTCGCCGCAGAATACCGTGATGCATCCTACTGCATAAGAAGTGTCTTCCCAACTATCTATTTTCTGCAATGTATTTCCGTCTACGATTTCAAAATACTCCAAACGCAAACCCGGAGCGGCTTCAATCGCATCTTCCACCATCTTCAGCGTTTCGCTCACTGTGTGAGTGGCTGCAAAGTTACGACTTTTAAATAATGTGCGTGAAATATTTAAAGCATTTTCACGTTCTTGCGCAGATAAACGCTTATTCCGGCTGCTCAATGCCAGTCCGTCCTCTTCGCGTACAATCGGACAGCCTACGATTTCCAACTTATATCCCAGTTGGCGCACCATCTCACGAATAATCGCCAGTTGCTGGAAATCTTTTTCTCCGAAGTAAGCCTTGTCCGGCTGCACAGCATCAAACAACTTGCTGACAATCTGGCAAACACCGTTGAAATGTCCCGGACGAAACGCACCTTCCATTACCGTATCCAACGGAGCATAGCTGAATTGGCGGGTATCCGGTTCGGGATACATTTCACTTACGGAAGGAGCAAATACAAATGCAGCCCCACATTCTTCCAATAAGCTGCAATCAGCATCCAACGTACGCGGATATTTCTCTAAGTCGTTCTTATCGTTAAACTGTGTGGGATTTACAAAAACACTCACTACAGTTACACCATTCTCACTTACGCTGCGCTTTACCAGAGATGCATGTCCCGCATGTAAAGCACCCATTGTAGGAACCAGTCCCACCGTTTCACCTTGGGCTCTCAGAGCAGTCAATTCCGCCTGTAAGTCCTTGATAGTGTGCACTATTTTCATTTTCGTCAATTGGTTTATGTTTTACTCGTTTGCAAAAACTCTGCAAAATAAACTAATATTTGCCACATAAAGAAAGAATATCTTATTTAATGTGTCTTTTTTTTCGTATCTTTGCAGAATATTATAGTGAACTATCGTTATTATGACAAAGGCGAATAAAGTTTTATTTATTACTCAAGAGATTACACCTTACGTTTCAGAATCCGAAATGGCCAATATAGGTAGAAACCTTCCACAGGCGATACAAGAAAAAGGCCGTGAAATCAGAACATTTATGCCCAAATGGGGAAACATCAACGAGCGCAGAAACCAACTGCACGAAGTGATTCGCCTCTCCGGTATGAACCTGATTATCGACGATACTGACCACCCACTGATTATAAAAGTCGCTTCTATCCAATCCGCACGCATGCAGGTATATTTCATCGACAACGATGATTATTTCCAAAACCGTATGCAGACAGCGGACGAAAATGGCGTGGAATACGACGATAATGACAGTCGTGCCATTTTCTATGCACGTGGCGTACTGGAAACAGTGAAGAAGCTTCGCTGGTGTCCGGATGTTATCCATTGCCATGGTTGGATGACGGCTTTGGCTCCTCTTTATATTAAGAAGGCCTACAAGGATGAACCTTCTTTCCGTGATGCCAAGGTAGTTTTCTCTGTTTATGAAGACGACTTCAAGAATACGCTTAGCGACGACTTTGCAACAAAGTTGATGCTGAAAGGTATTTCAAAGAAAGACTTGGGCGACTTGAAAGAACCGGTAGATTACGCTGCTCTTTGCAAACTTGCTGTTGATTATTCCGACGGAATAATTCAGAACAGTGAAAAAGTAGATGAATCCATCATTGAATACGCCCGCCAATCAGGCAAATTGGTGCTTGACTACCAAGATCCGGAAAACTATGCAGAAGCCTGCAATGAGTTCTACGATCAGGTATGGGAAGCCACTTCCAACAACAACGAAGAAGAATAAAAAATCAAGATACGACGATCATGAAAGCAAAATACGCCTTAATCGCTTTACTGGCAATCACTTTTTTCGGTTGTGATGATAACACAGCAGGATTGGGACTGGGAATGTTTCCGGGAAGCGACCAGAACATTAATGGACAACTGACGACATATGATGTTACAACGGAATCCGTTCCTGCAGGTCAGATTTATGCGAAAAGTAACATCGGCTATGTAGGAAAGTTTACTGATGAGCTGTTTGGTACTTATCAGGCCGGTTTTTTAGCTGAGTTGAATTGCGTGGAAGGAACGACATTTCCCGGAGCATATAATTATGAAAAGAATACATCTTTCGACAACAAAAACAAACCTACTCTAACGATGGTAGGGCCGGGCGGAAATGAAGCGGATAAAAAGGATATTACTTTTGTTACGGATAAAAAAGGTAATATAATAGGTAATATCCACACAATTGAACTTTATTTATGGTACGACAGTTATTTCGGAGATTCATTGACCGCTTCCCGTTTAAGTGTTTACAAATTAGGTGACGCGGCAAAAGAGTTAGATGAGGGTAATGCGTATTATACTAATATTAAGCCTGAAGAATTTTACAATCCCAAAAACCTGTTAGGAACTAAAGCTTACACAGCGGTTGACCTGTCGGTTAAAGATTCTATTCGCAATCTTAGTTCGTATGTTCCTAGTGTACATGTATCTTTCAAAGAAGAAGCCGCAAAAGAAATAGGTGCAAAGATTATAAGAAAAGCCTATGAATCAGGAGCCAACTTTGATAGAAAAGCACTTAAAGAGGCTTTTGAAGGGATCTACGTAAAAAGCGATTATGGTGACGGTACAATACTCTATATAGATCAGGTTCAAATGAACGTAGTATATAAATGCTATGCTATAGACTCTATCAGTGGCAAAATATTACCCAAAAAGGCAGCAGTAGAAGAAGGGGAAAGCAAAGACTCCACATATTATGGATATCGCATGTTTAACTCCACCCGCGAAGTTATTCAAGCAAACAGTTTGGATAATGACCAAACTGCTATGGAGAACTGCATCAGCAATCCGGATTTGACTTATATAAAAAGCCCTGCAGGTATTTTCACTCAAGTAACTATTCCTGTTAGTGAAATAGCGGAAAAGCTACAAGGAGACACTCTGAATGCTGTAAAACTGGGAATTCCTATTTATAACGAAACAAGTGAGAAGAAATTTGGAATGACCAAACCGAGAAGTGTCTTATTGATACGCAAAAAGTATAAAGATACTTTCTTTGAAAAGAATCAACTTAGTGATGGCACAACTTCATCTTTGTTCAACTATGCAGATAATTCACTTAGCTTTACCCAATATACATTCAACAATATCACTCAAATGATAAATAATTGTTTGGCAGATAGGGAAGCAGCGAAGAATGCATTGCCGATGACATTTAAAGTCATTAATCCGGAAACTAATGTTGAAGAAACAAAAACAGCAACGACTATCGAAAAATGGGAAGAATATAGTGAGTGGAATAAGTTCGTACTTATCCCCGTACTTGTTACCAAAGATTCTTCTTCAAGTAATAGTTATTATGGTACTTCTTCCAATATAATAAGCATACAACATGACCTAAAACCGGGATATGTACGCTTGAAAGGCGGTAGTAAAAAAGGTGCTGATGGTAAGCCGGATCCAAATAATGTATTAAAACTTGAAGTTGTTTCTACAAACTTTGGAACAAAATCGAAATAAGAAATAAATAGAGACACATCTATAAAATATCAGCGCGGATTACTTGAATGTAATTCGCGCTATTATTTTATAGAAATATTCAAAAGACAATGATATAATGAAAAAGCCGTGAACTTGACCTTCATCAGATTCACGGCTTTTTATATTAAGAGCGACTTATCTTATCCTTCTTTCTTTGCTGTAGTTTTCTTAGCTTTTGCAGCCGGTTTCTTTGGTTCAGCAGCCTTTTTAGCGGTAGCTTTCTTGGCGGCAGGTTTATCAGCTTTAGCAACAGACTCTTTTACTACAGGTTCAGCAGCAACCGCGGTTGCCTTCTTTGCAACAGTCTTTTTTGCGGCAACTTCCTTTGCAACCTTTGCTTGCAATTTCTCAACTTCTTTCTGTAATTCGGTTATTTCATCACCCTGATTCTTAATCGTAGTCAACAAAGAATTAAGTTCTTCGCTATCCACATCCGAAGGATATAATGAATCCACCCGTTTGATGAAGTCAGCGAGAATATTCATATAGTTAGTGAAAGCATCATAAGGAGAATCATAAATACCACGGTTCAGCCAAATACCGGTATTTTTCGTAGTCATGAAACGGAAGTTGTTGCTAGCCTGCAAATAATCCCAGTCCTGCTTGATACGACGGTCGTCACTCAAGTGAACACGTTCTGCCACACTATACAACTTATTGAAAGCTTCACGCTGCATAACATTACCCAACCAGCAGCTAGTATCTCTCTCCTCATCTACCCATGACATCGGATAAGCGACATCAAGTTGGGATACGGATTTCAACTTCGTTACGATTTCAGTCGGTGTAGAGAAAGTTATACCTTTCGCTTTCGCACATTCCGGCAGAGCTTTCAGGAATTCGAGAATATTGGAAGACAAAGGTTGAGCCATACCAAGCGCACTCAATTCCATAAAGATATTGATAACTTGTTCTTCCTGTGGAAGTGCATCAATCCAACTGATATATTTGTCTGCAAACAAAGGATATTCCGCCCAATCCGAATTAGAGAAACGCAAACCTATATCATCCGACAATTTGAAGTCCCGCAACAAAAGTTTAAGGCTCGGAGCTTGATTGCAATGATATACATAGTGCGGGCTCTTCCAACCCAATACATGCTTGGCACCTTCCGTCAACATTCCCTTGAATCCCAAAGAAGCTACCAAACCACCGATTTCATCTGAATAAATCAAACTGGAGTTACGGAACACTTTCGGTTCCTTGCCAAACATCTGCTTCATCTTATCACGCTGACGAATCACTTCTTCACGGAAGCAATCTTCATTAGCAAGTGAAGACAGACCATGCGAATAAGGCTCGCAAAGGAATTCACAACAGCCGGTATCATTCAGTTGATGCAACAAGTCGATCACTGCCGGAGCATGAATTTCCAGTTGCTCCAACGCTACGCCTGAAATAGAAAGCGCAACTTTGAAAGCACCGCCCGAATTCTTCACCATTTCAATCAGTGTACTGAGGGCAGGAATATATGAACGCTCGGCAACTTCATTCATACTCATTTCGTTCGCATAATCATCATAATAATAATGATCATTACCAATATCGAAGAAACGATAGCGTTTCAAATGTATAATTTGATGTATCTCAAAATAAAGACAGATAGTTCTCATTTTTGTATATTGTTTCGTTATTTACCATAGTTTCTTAACACATCCTCGTAAAGAGCACGGATCCTCAAGCCGACTTTTTCCCACGTAATTCCGTCAACCTCTCTCTTCCCTTCTTCCTGAAGATATTGGAAAAGAGACGGATTGGTACAAATGGAATAGATAGCGTCTGCCATCGCATGAATGTCCCAGTAATCGGTCTTGATCACCTTATCGAGAATTTCACCACAACCCGATTGCTTTGAAATGATGGAAGGCGTTCCACATTGCATAGCTTCCAACGGAGCGATACCGAAAGGCTCCGAGACAGAAGGCATGACAAATACATCACTATTCTTATATACCTCATATACTTGCTTACCTTTCATAAAGCCCGGGAAGTGGAAACGATCGGCAATACCCCGCTCTGCCACCAAATTAATCATGGCATTCAACATATCGCCCGAACCTGCCATCACAAAACGGATGTTACGGGTGCGTTTCAATACAAGTGCGGCAGCTTCCACAAAGTACTCCGGCCCCTTCTGCATGGTGATACGTCCGAGGAAAGTAACCACTTTCTCTTTAGAATGATCGGGACGCGGAATATCCAAAAGTTCCTGTGACAATGGATAAACGGCATTGTGCATGGCAAATACCTTTCTCGGGTCTTGATGATACTCGTTAATAACCGTGCGGCGAGTCAATTCGGACACACACATAATACAATCGGCATGATCCATACCATTCTTCTCTATCGAATAAACAGTAGGATTGACTTTACCGCGGGAACGGTCGAAATCTGTTGCATGCACATGGATACAAAGCGGTTTGCCGCTTACCATCTTGGCATGTACACCGGCAGGATAAGTCAGCCAGTCATGTGCATGAATAATATCAAATTCCTGCTGGCGGGCAACTACTCCGGCTATTATGGAGAAGTTGTTGATTTCTTCATGCAAGTTTCCGGGGTAACCACCGGCAAACTCCATACATCCCAAATCATTGACATGCATATAAGAAAAATCGGCATAGATATGATCACGGAAAGAGTAATACTCTTCTGGCGACATCTCCAGCAAACGGGATTTCAAGTAGTCATAATTGACATCACGCCACACGATAGGCACTTGATTCATACCGATGATTTTCAAGAACTTTTCTTCTTCTCCACAAGGCTTGGGCATACAGAAAATTGTTTCCATATCACCTTGCAAACTCAATCCTTTAGTTATTCCGTAAGAAGCAACTGCAAGACCACCATATATTTTTGGGGGGAATTCCCAACCAAACATTAAAACTTTCATCTTCGTTCCTCCTTTCTTTAATAATATTTAGACAGCAGCTTCAAAACACGCAGGATTTCTGCCGTATTCATCGCAAATGACACAGCGCCACGTCCCCTGAAAGGTGGATTCCCGTCAAACAGTTCGGCTATGGAACCAATACAATGGCTCGTCATCTCATCATCATAACCAATCAACTGGCGTTCGACAAATGACAGTCCACTCATCTTATAAATCCGAAGATAAGCTTCCAGATAGAATCCCATCAGCCAAGGCCATGCCGTTCCCTGATGATATGCATAGTCACGCTGTACCTGCGGGCCTACATAATTCGGATTATATCCCCCGCTCTTCGGACTCAAAGAACGGATTCCTTTAGGAGTCAGCAATTCTTTAGTCACAATATCAAGCACTTGTTTCTTTTGCGCCCGGTCTAACGGAGAGTAATCAAATGCTGCGGCAAATATCATATTGGGGCGTACACTCCAATCCATCATATTACCATCCACATAGTCGAGCAGATATCCGTATTCGTTACGGAATACATCGACAAATGACTTTCCTGTCACTTCTGCCTGCGCATCAAGCGCGTCTGCCAGATATACATCACCACCTTCACGTACCAAATCGGCCACAAAACGCAGTGCATTATACCACAAAGCATTAAATTCAACAATATATCCTGTACGCGGAATCACCGGATGTCCATTCACTGTAGAGTTCATCCATGTAATTGCTTTCTCAGTACCATTTGCATAAAGCAATCCGTTTTCATGCAAAAAAAGATTATCATGTTTCCGTTGACGGATAAATTCCATGATATCTTTCAGGAGTTCTCCGTATTTCTGACGGCATTGCTCGCGGGAAGTCTCCTTGGCATATTGCTGCAAAGCCCAGACTGCCCAAAGCAACACATCAGGATGCTCCATTTCATAAATCTTGTACCCGACAGGCTCTTCGTTAATGAAGTTACGGATTGCCTTTTCCGCCGTTTTCATCACGTCTTCAAACTCATCGACCTCATCAAGAGCGAGTGTCAGTCCCGGCAAAGCGATAAACATATCGCGTGCACGACATTTGAACCAGGGATAACCGGCAAGAATATAATGCTCACCTTCCTGTTTGTTATGGAATTGATGGGCAGAGTTCTTCAGACAGTGGTAGAAACTGTCACGCGGCGTACGGTCAGCCACTTCCGCTTCAAAGGTCTGCTTCAGCCTGCGGGGAGTTGTTTCTGAAATTCCGGCAGAGAATACAATACTCTCCCCTTTCTTTATATCCACCTCGAAATATCCCGGAACGTACAGGTCCTCATTGAAGTCGTACCCGCGTTCCTGTTCCTTCGGGTATTCAATGCCACGATACCAGTCGGGCTGAAAGTGGAACTCACACTTTTTGTTCAACTGCATATAAAGTTCCGGATAGCCGGGATACATGCAAGTCTTTATACCATTTTCCACAAGTTGATACTCACGGCTTGCCTGTGCATTCTCGTGGGTATACTCGCGTACGCTTCTGAAAGCGAGGAACGGACGGAAGCGCAAAGTCGTTGCCGAATGCGCGTCAAGTAAAGTATAACGAATCAGGATTCTGTTTTCATGATGTACAAAGATTTTTTCTTTGCGGAGAACCACACCTCCAACACGGTAAGTTGTCGCCGGGATATGCTCACAATCAAACTCACGGATATACTTGTGCCCATTCGGACTAAAGTTGTTTCCTTGATATTTATGCAATCCCAGGTTAAACTCTGCACCGTGTTGAATTACCGTTTCATCAAGAGAAGATAGCAGCACATGATTTTCATCGTCGAGATTGGGAACCGGAATTACCAACAGTCCGTGATATTTGCGTGTGTTACAATCAACAATCGTTGTACAATGATAAGCTCCTGCCTTGTTCGTCCGGAGAATTTCTCTCTGAAGAGATTCTTCCAGATTCGTCATGAGGGTCTTGTCAAATCGTAAATAACTCATAGTTGTGCATTATTTAAAGGTTAATTATTGGTCATTATATCGCACCTGTATTTATCGCCACATTGTATACCGAATAGCTGTAGCACCATACATAACAGGTATAACGCCCAAATGTACAAATTATAGATAAAAACAAAAATAAAAAGGCTTTTTATTTTCAGTTTTTGTGCAAATATTCGTAGTATTGCGTAAAATATCTAAAGAAAAGAATGTCATGAAGCAAGATATTCAGCGTATCATGGTGGCTGCCGCAAAGCCCTTGTTCCTAATTTTTATCTTATATATACTCAAGTTCCTGGAAGTCGGGATGGGCTGGAACTTCTCTCACGCGGGGGTATACCCTATGGAGAAGCGAGGTTTAACCGGCATTTTAACTCATCCGTTGATACACAGCGGATTCAGTCATTTACTGGCAAATACACTTCCTTTATTCTTTCTTTCCTGGTGTCTTTTTTACTTTTACCGGGGAATAGCTGGTAAGATTTTTATTCTGATATGGCTTGGCAGCGGCATGCTTACTTTCCTTATCGGAAAACCGGGATGGCACATCGGTGCCAGCGGACTTGTCTACGGACTTGCCTTTTTTCTCTTTTTCAGTGGTATTCTCCGTAAATATGTCCCGCTTATTGCCATTTCCCTACTTGTCACCTTTTTATATGGTGGAATTATATGGCATATGTTTCCCTACTTCTCGCCTGCGAATATGTCATGGGAAGGGCATCTAAGCGGCGGAATCATGGGTACGCTCTGTGCTTTTACTTTCATAAACCACGGGCCGCAACGACCGGAACCTTTTGCGGATGAACAGGAAGAAGACGAGAAAGAAGAAGAATCTGAAATCTTGAAAGAAGAAAAGGAAATTATACAAGAAGAACAAACCATATCTTAAAATAAATCCGGTATCAATGGAATCCTGTTCCACTCATACCGGAATAATCGACTGCAAAATATAGTTTTCTATCTATAAATACATAAATTCAGACTAATTCTTTGTGGACAATATCTCTTTTATGGCATTCTCCAACTTATAATCATGCAAATTACGGACCGCAATCTTACCTTTCCGATCAATAACAAGGATAAAAGGAATCGCACTTATAGCATAATCTTTGGTTATCGTACCCTTCCAGCCTTTTAAATCGGAGATTTGCGGCCAAGGGATCTGATGTTTTTTCACAGCAGCTTCCCATGCACTTTTCTTGGTATCCAAAGAAACACTCACAATATCCAATCCCTCCTCATGATAAGTTTGGTACAGAGATTTCAGGAAAGGAAGTTCCTGTACACATGGCACACACCAGGATGCCCAAAAATCAACCAAAGTCACACGACCCGGGTGAATATAATCCGAAAGGTTCACATCCTTCCCCTCTATATCCATGCAGGCAAAGTCGCGATAAGGATAGCCGACCTCTGTTATTTTCACAGATTCCTTCCAATGTGCAGCAGCCTCTTTTTCCTTTTCTTTCTTCAATTCCGATTTGTGGCGATAACCCTCATCTACCGATGCTAATAGTTTCGCATATATCTCCGCCGGGTAATAATTCTCCGGATAATAAAAGAAAAAGAAAGCTCCCACTTCAGTCCCGATATAATCAGAAACAAAACAGATATGAGCCGGTTGCAACTCTTTATACAACGCACCGATACGTTGATTATAGGTATCCATTTCCTCTATACTCAAAGTACGTAGTTTACCCAAAGAATCTCTTTCGGCCACAATGTTATTATTCCTTTTCTTGATTTCCCGAGTCTTGGCCAATATCCGGTTATCATATTGCTGATTCAGGACTCCCCCTTTCAATTGTGTCCCCAAAGGAGTATAGTCCAGTTTCACATTCCCTTCCTCCACGATACAATAACAATCCGGCAAACCATACATAAAATGATCATCCTTGAGTGGAAGTGCCAATGTTGCCACAAATGGTTCACCGGTAACGTGATATTCAAAGCTAAAATGACCATCACGTATCAACGCACTATCCACTTTCAGGTCATCCTCTCTCGAAACGACATCTGTATGAGTGAGATAAATATACAACCCGTCATACTCATTCGTATGCACATCCGCCTCCAATTTAAAAATTGAAGACTGTCCGCATGAGGACAGACAAGCACATACCATAAGAATATTCATTACTATACATTTCATATCAATTATTCTCTTTTAAAATCATCCGATAATCTTCTGAAGTATTCATTATTTCACACGCTTTTTGCACAAACGGGTCCGCAAAGTTCAATATGCGATAGTAATATTCATTTTCATTGAACAATTCGCGCGCAACCAAGGCTTTCACTTGTACCTGCAAAAAGTTTTTAGACCTTTCATATTCTTCTTCAGAAAAAACAATATTCGCTTCTTCCGCTACCCGACATATTTCCTGCAACAGTGCACCGCCATCAAAGTTTTTCCGAAAAGCTTCGAATGTTTTATACTTTTTCAGCAACTCCGACCGGCAACCTACAACATAGTCGCGTGTTACCTGCTTTTGTACACCACTATACACCAACATATTATACCATCTCGTAAAATGTACTGTATCGGCAGATACAAAAATATCCGGCACAATTCCTCCCTCACTCTTCAAAACACGATGAGTACGCAAAGACTCATAGGCCTTGCCGGATTGAGCAGACAACTGCCCACTCCCATAAGGCTTTTGAATAGACCGTCCGCTTGGTGTGAAATAACGCGCCACCGTCAACCTAAGTGCCGAGCCATCTTCAAAAGGAAAGGTGTCCTGAATCATTCCTTTTCCAAAAGTAGAACTTCCTACCAGCACACCGCGGTCCCAATCTTGCAACGCACCCGCCAAAATCTCCGCTGCCGACTTTGTCTGCCCGTTTACCAATACCACCAGACGACCTTGTTCAAACAGTCCTTTGACAGATGCCTGAAACGTCATCCTTTCCATATGGATGCCATCCGCATAAACTATCGGTTTGTTACCGTCTAATAATTCGTCTGCTATCGCTACTGCCTCATCAAAAAGACCACCTTCGTTCTTCCGGATATCCAGAATCAGATTTTTCATTCCCCGCCGAAGTAAGTTCTGAAGCTGTTTACGAAAATCTTCCGCTACATTCTTCGAAAAGACTGAGATTGAAAGATAGCCAGTTGCACTGTCTATCATATAAGCAGACTTCACACCGGAAGATGGTATATAAGTACGAACTATCTTCCGTTCAAAAGGCGGCTTTTTTCCACGCTTGATTTGCAAATTGACCACACTCCCCTCTTCACCATTCAATAAACGGAAAATCTGTCCGTCCTGCAATTGTTCCACTGCTTTCCCATCTACTGACAGGATTTCATCTCCGGCACGGATACCTTGCCCCCAAGCACTTCCCTTCTTTTCCACAAAAGACACATAAAAATGCCCGTCTTTCCAGGCCCCTTCCATTCCGACTCCCGCAAAAGCTGCCATACCACCCAATGCCTGCTCATTACCTTTTAACTCCACAGGAGGCAAATATTCAGAAAAGGGATCCAGTTTTCCCACCATTTCCGCAATGGTATGGTTGATATACGCCTCTTTCGGAATAGAATCTACATAAAGATTGGTAATCGCATACAATGTCTGCATCAGCTTCTCCTCTGGGGTAGACTGTGCCTTCAGGTTACAGCAAACTCCCCCCAACAGTATTCCAAACAATATTGCTCTCATACTTTATTATCCTACTTATTATTATCCCCTTTCATCCATTCCGGCATAGGCGCATCTTTCAGATAGTAATCAAAAAAGCCGATTAACCGCTGCATAAAATCACGGCACTCAACATCTCCGCCCGTCTGATGTCCTACATCCCGATAATTCAGCAACCAGGCAGGACGTCCCAACCGACGCATTGCAAAATAGAGAGCCATGCCTTGATATATGCGTACACTTGTGTCTTTCTCACCATGGAATATCAACAAAGGAGTATGAATCTTATCAGCATGCATAACCGGAGAATTCTCAAGATAAAGTTCCCGGTCTTCCCAAAGTGTTTTGCCCAAACGGCCTTGTGCATCCTCTTCAAAATACATATTAGGCTGACCGGTTCCGCGAAGCATCAGATAATCTGCCACCTGATCCGTAACCGCAGAACAAGGAGAAGCACATTTGAATATATCAGTACGCGTCACCAACCAGGCAGTCTGCGAACCGCCCCAGCTATGACCATTGATTCCGATGCGTTCCTTATCGGCAATTCCATCTTTAACTAGCTGTTCCACACCACTTATCACCGCATTATAACAACTCTCGTAAGGAGCACCGATACGATAGCTGATATCCGGACAGAAAATGATATATCCATTACTTACGAACCATGGAATATCAATCGTCGCGCTACTATACTCCGGTAAACGATAACTATTAAGCCCCTGTGACATCTTCTCATAGAATAGTACGATGACAGGATAACTTTGACCTTCCCGGTAATTCTCCGGCAAAAACAGAATTCCTTCATTTTTCTTGCCTTCCAGATTCGTCCAAGTATAAAGCCGGGTAGTTCCCCAGTTAATATCTTTCACCTGAGGATTGGAGTCCGTCACCCGCTTCGGATTTCGCAGAGTCAGATCAGAAACCCAAAAATCTCTTTCTCCGTAATTTTCCTTTGTCCAAAGTACTACTTTACCATTGTCCGTATTAGCTTTTACAACCAGATTCGATTGAGAATCAACAGCCATGTCACGCAGGTTCTTACCCGCCAGCAGGTACAATCCTTTCGTTTTACTTTTCTCATCAAATCCTTCGAGATACAATTTATCTCTTGAAGAAACCGGATGCTCAGCCTTGCGGAATGTTATCCGCTCTTCTCTACCCTTTCCTTGTGTCAGACAAACAGGAGCTTTCCCGCCTTTCAAATCCAGACTCCACAAATCATATCGGTCGTATATGACCACAGTGTAATTGTCCGGATTCCAATGTGCCACTCCATAAGGTGCAGCATCAAAAGAATAGTCATGATCTTCTTCATATACCGGATAAGGCATTTTTCCCGTAGTCAAGTCACGGTCACTCCCCGTAGCCATATCAATCAGCCGCCATGCTTTCAGGGCAGGATCGTATAACAAAGCTTTGGTTCCATCGGGACTCCAACTTAAGCCATATTTTCCATGACTTGCCAGCTTCTTCTTCTCGCCATTCATTCCGATATAATAAATATCGTCATTGGGAGACATCGTCCAGTCGGATTCCTTATACCAGGGAGTAGCGTCGAAGGCAATACATCCTTTGACCTCTTCTCCCTGCGGAAAAGCCAAGGAAGACAAACCTTTTGTAGGCAAAGTAAAACACTTCCCGGCAGCAATATCATAGACATACTTGTCATACTGAGACGCATCAAAACCTGAGCGTTTGAAAGACCGGCGAGGAGAAATGTTCTCGTCCCACACCCATAGTTCCAAGTTTACCTGATCTGTTTCCCTTTTCACCTGCGGATAAGCTACCGGTTCCAAATCAATCAACAACTGAGTCTTATTATTTATCAATCGAGACATAGAAGAAACTTTCGTCCCCTCAGGCAGACCTGTTATATCCCGATAGGACAACAGTTTCGAACAAATACGTTTATTCAAATCATATGTATAGATAGAGGTTACATCAAAACGAGTATCATAAGTAGAAGCACATGATAAAGTTCCACGTCCTTTGGCATCCGGATTAGCGATACTTGCAATATAACCGGGAACTTCTCCTATTTGCGTTTTTCTCCCTTTCTCCCACAGATACAAAGTCGATTTCAAACTGTCCGCCACACTATAAAGCAACCTGCCTGCCTCTACCTGCCCGAAGTTATTGATATCCGCAATGTACTGTTCCTCTCCCGTCAGCAAATTTACAAAAGTAAAGTCTGTCTTTCCGGTTGGCTTATATTGTACATAATAAGCCATGTCTGTTCCTGCTATAGGAACTAAAAAGATATTCTTAGCCCATTGTTTCTCTTGCTGCGTAAGCAAATTTAATGTATAAACAGATGGGCGTCCCGAATTATCTCCTTCTTCCTTCTTTTCATATTTCAGCAACTTGCCGTTAGCCATAAACGAAAAGTTAGAAAGCCCGGCTTTACAAGTCGTTTCTCCCGTCTGTACATTATATATATAAGTTGTATCAAGGTCCTGACGGTACAAGGCACGATAGTTGTAAACAACCCATTTCCCGTCTGCCGATAATTGTATCTGATCTACCGAACGCCACAACTTACAGTCGTCCAGTTTCATCGGACGTTTCTGAGAAAATGCTCCCTCTGCACCCAGCAGGAGAAGCAATGTCAAATAAACATATTTCTTCATTTATTTCTTCCGAATTAATTCGACTGCATAACTAATCTCATCAGCCAATTGTGAGGGACTTCCGGAATATCCTTCAGCCGTATAAAGCATCCTACCGTTCTTTAAAATTACTTTACGAGGAATACCGGATGAATTGAATTGACGGGAGAAAATACTGAAAGCCTTGTTATACCCTTTGGTTCCTTCCTTTAAAGTATCGAACAATACTTTAAAATGTGAGTATCCATTATTATTCAAATACTTCTCGACTGCCGGTTTTCCCTTAATTCCGAAATCCATGGTATTTACGAAATAGAAAATAACCTCCGGATCGTTCGCATATGCGTCTACGGCAAGTTTCATTCCCTCAAACGCACGTTTACAAGGCGCGCACCAGTTTGCCCAAAAATCAATCACTACAATCTTATCTTTGAAACTGTCACTGCTCACAACATTCCCGTCCATATCCAGCAATTCGAAAGTAGGGATTTCGACATCTGTCATATGAGATTTCACTTCCTCATATAACGCCTCTTTCAGTGCCGCACCTTTCAATTTATCAAGATAGACTTTGAACTCGGCATCAGATGCAGGTTTCACTTCCTCACGCAGAGCAGTCATCATATCAGTGGTAATCGTATTATATTTCACCGATTTTTTCAAAAGCTCCAATGCTTGTTCTTTCTTTCCGGCAGCTGACAAAATCTCATAACGTGCCTGGTTGACTGTAGCATCCGCATAAGACAATACATCATCCTTATAATAAGAAAACCATGTCAAAGCCTCGTCATTCTTATTCAAATCCTTTAATAATTGCAGATAAATTCCCAAACGTTCGTAAAACTGAATATCAAGTAATTCCTGTGCTTCTTTCGGAGTGTATCTTAATTCTTCCATATTATTAGAAAGGTCATTCCGTTTTTGCACCATTTGTTCCATCAAGGCTTTCGCCACCGGATAGACTGCGTCATTCTTTGCCAACCGCAATTTATAGGCACGGAATATATTCCACCGGAACACTTCACTCAAAGTCACAAAGTTCATTGACGGCAAGGCAGCAATAAGTTTGTCATACTGTTTTCCGTCAAACAGAAAAGAAGCATAGGGGCGGGTCAGATTATAATACATATAAGCTTGTTTACGGGAGAACGGATCTTCTATACATTTGTCATATGGATACATTCTAAAAAATTCTTCAGTCTTACTTATCCGTTCTTCGCCTACCTGCATAGCCTCCACCTGGTGAAACATTTGTGCACGAGCAGAGAACCCGTGAGGATATTGTTTTAACATAATACTCTTTATCGAGTCTGCCTTCGCCTGATCCTGTAACTTGAAACGATAAATATTCTCAAACGTAGAGTAGATGAACTCGGTCATAGCAAACTCTTTATTGATTTTCTGAAAGAAGAAATCAACAGCTTTCCGATTCTTTTCTCCCATACGTAAAGCTACCATATTCATATAAACATTTACGAACTTCGGCAAATTTGCAGCATAATGCTCCATCTCCTTAGTTGTCCACATCTCTACCGCCTCATCCTGAATATCAAACTTTTGGAAGTAACTTCCAATATGGAAACAAGAAGGTTTGCGGAATGTCCCCCATCCCAAATAACCACCGGGTAACATTTTCCCCTGTGCATCTAATGTCGTAAACACATATCCTCCGTTCTCGTCATTATTATCTATCGTACGATTCCATGCTTCACCAGCTAAAAATGACAAAGCGAACAAGGCACAATTATCAGCCAACTGATAATTTCCTTTCCACTGATTCTTTTCACTACGGATTAAAATCACATCGTCCATCCTCCATAAATAATCCTCATAGAGATAGATCGTACAAGATAATGTATCCCGGTTTTCCAATGGTCCTCCTGATGCCTGATAATTAAATGAGATCAAAGAACCTGCCTGTGGCTTTTCAATACCGGACAAACGAGACTGTGCATAAGTGCTTATAAAGTACGCACAGAAAACAAACAATATAAATAATTTCTTCATTTAGTTTTATATCTTATTCTTCTACATTTCAATTATTGTAATTGAGAAATCCTGGCGCCAATCTCATGAAGATCAATACCTAAAGTATTTTTAAAATACTCTATCACTGCTTCATATTTATTACGTATCGGATAACCCTTTATAGGATTCCAAGAAGCATCATACTGGATTCCGCAATCAAATTCTTCGGTCAAAAACTTATTCTCAAATTCTTCCTTACTCATCATAACCAAGTATTTTACGAATAATCCAAAATCATAATAATAATCCATTCCACCATCACGATACTCCAGACAACCTCCGCCATTATATCCCCATTCACCTTCATAATCACCTCCACTATGATCTATATACTCGTCATGGTATGTCTGAAACTTTTCAGGAACTTCCATCTTACCTTTTGAAGTAGCATAACCGGTAATAGCAAAAGCAACCTCGCCAATCAGTTCCTTTTTTTCCGCAACAGAAAGGGAAGACAAGCTACTATTCACTGCACCAAAAGTCAGATGGTTAAGACCATACATCGCTTCTTTAGGAATCTTTTGATAGATTTTATTTCCCTCATCATCATACTGATACGTATCCTTTAAACTATAAATTTCGGAAGCTAACAGGATTCTATATGGCATATATTTTCTCAGAAAATCGTCACTCCAGATAGACAAACAATTCTCTTTCAGGAAGTTCCATCCTTTACCTATAGAGGAGGTTTCGGCTGCTACTGCATGGTAAGGTATATATTCTGTAATATTCCAACGGAAATCAGCCTCGGCAAACCTATACAGTACCTGCACCCCATATGTATTATAGAATTCAACTATTTCACGGTCATATGAAGCATTTCCTTGAGGAAACTCTCCGAAACTCATCGGTTCGGAAGGTGTCAAAGCATCTTCCCCACATGAGCATACTCCAACCAAGAGCAAACAGGATATTAAATATATAAACTTCTTCATATTACTATTCTATTTTATTGTTCCATATTTACTATTTAATTTACCTCGCCTACACGCTCCGGAGCCAATTCATTTTGTTTTAAAGCTGAATTTGTATCCATTGCATCTTGCGGAATAGGTAATACATAACCCAAATCTTTCTCCTTCAATGTATATACGGTACGGTTTCCTGATGCATCATACCATGTATGTTCAATAGAAGGCATACCATAACGACGGAGATCAAACCAGCGATGTGATTCAAAACAAAGTTCACGGCGACGTTCTTCATGACAAAATTCCATCAGAGCTGCAGGCGTGGTTAACGTATAAGCCACAAAATTCGACAAACGTTTACTGCGAAGAGCATCCAGGTCATCGACAGCCTTTTGTCCACAAGAGTTATCTCCTGCCATATATTTAGCTGCATAAGCTTCCGCACGATTTAAATAAAGTTCTGCAGTACGCCATACAAACCCCTGTTCCTGAGTTCCACGTTTAGCCATCCAATATTTATAATACAAAAAACTCATATCACTAAAAAATATATTTCGACGGGCATCCGAAGAATCATATAGTCTCAATAAAGCATTCGAACCGCTGTCAGACACCCTGATCAACGTACCTTCTGTTTTTATATGTCTGGCCATACCTCCAATAAATACAACTTCCGGAAAATTCCTGGAAATAATATTATTAGTGGCATACTGCGGTGAAGCTGCATTACTCAGTTGATATGTAGTCAGATCAACTAATGCCGGAGCACCAGTCAAAGCTGCATCAGCATGTTCTATCACCTTATCCCAATTTTCCATATATAAATAAATTCGTGAAGCTAAAAGATGAGCTGCTACATTATTAATACGGAACAATCCGATCGTGTTACCTGTTTTTCCATCCAGCAAACTACAGGCTTCTTCAATATCCTTACATATTTGAGTATACACTTCTGCAACTGTATTACGTGCAATTCCCTCATCCCTAATTTCCGGTTTAATAACTAGAGGTACTCCCAAAAGACTCTCCGGAGTAGTTCCTGCACAATTATAGGGCATAGCATATAAATTCACCAATAAGAAATAATAATAAGCGCGTAGTGACAATGCCTCACCTCTTGTCTGCGTTTTTTCATCTTCTGTTCCGTCCGCAGTCGTCAGCCCGTCTATAACCAGATTACAAGCCATAATGCATTTATAGAGATTCTGATATGTGTGTAAGAGATTAGTCATATTGTAATCACTCAACAACAAATACATATTAGATTGCCACGTATAGACTGCGCGATGAGCCAGGTTTTCATCTGTGTAATTATAAGATTGTCCCTGGGCTCCTTCTACATCATCAGTCAATATATCTGTAATAGGATCGAAACAAATGGTAGTTGAATATCCCTCTCCATTCAACAATTCTTGAAAAGCAGAAGCTGTTTTCGGTTCAAACTCATCTTGCGAAACTTCTTTCAGAAAATCACTGCAAGAGGAACATATACACATTATGTATATAGAGAATAATATCAATATATATTTACTATTCATAATCTACAAAAGATTTTTAAGAATTAAAAATTAAGACTTACCGAGAACGAATAAGTTCGTGTAATAGGCAATGCAACACTTCCGGTAGAAGCTACCTCCGGATCTTGTCCATCAAATCTTGAGCTACACAATGTGAAAAGATTGGTCACATTAAACGAACAGGACATACCTGCGATATTTAACGGTTGAAGCCATTTATCCGGCAAAGTATAAGTCAACATCAGATTACGGCAACGAAAGAAATCGGCTTTTACCACACGTACATCCGAATAATTATACATATCGTACGTATTCTGTTGAGTTGCATTTGCAATCGGAGTATAGACATAATAATTCTGTGTCTCACCAAAAGCAATACCCGGAATATCAGTATGCTCCTCATCGCCCGGTTCCCGCCAGCAATGCAAGAAATCTGTCGTCAGATTTGTTTGCGGAGTAGGCATCTTCATTGTTCCGCTGAAAAGGAAATTCAAACGTTTCACATGCCCGAAAGCATAAGCAAACTGAGCATTCAATATAAAATTCTTATAACGTAACGAAGTCGAAAGTCCCCCGTTAAACTTCGGATCAGTCGAACCACAATATTTCAGGTAACTTTTCGGATCATTACTTTTCTCTACTTCTGATTCATTTGTCGAACAATGTTCAAACATTGCACGGCCTGTTTCATGATCTAACCCTTTGAACTCCCAGGCATACAATGCATTTACAGGTTTTCCATTTTCAAAAGCATTACCAGCCAGATAATCCAGATAAGTATAATCCTGCTTGGTAGTATTGCTTATGTTATTGGTGTTTTTCGAATAAATCGGAGTTAGCGTCCAAGTAAAGTCACGTGTTTGAACAGGAATAAAAGTCAATCCCACTTCAATACCATAATTTTTCATACTGGCACCATTACGGAAAGTTTGAGTCGTTCCATACTCACTGGCTACCGGCAAACTAAAAATCAAGTCTTTACCTTTACGTACATAATAATCGACAGTACCCGAGATTCTGCCGTTCAACAAAGAAAAATCCAATCCATAATTAGTTGTAACCGTCTTTTCCCAACGCAAATCAGGATAAGGCAGACGTTTAATTCCCAATTGGTAGTTCCCTGAAAAACGGTTAACCGCAAGCGCCATGTATTGTGCTACAAGATTTGGTCCTACAGAAGTAGGAATATTACCCTGTTGACCATAAGAAAAACGTATACTGAAATCATCCAAAGCTTTCCAGTCTCTAAACCAACTTTCATCATTTATCTTCCACCTTGCCGCCAAACTCCATACAGGAAGAAATTTATGATTTGTGTATTGCCCAAAACGATTGGAAGCATCCCCACGCAAATTAGCATTAAAAATATAGCGGTTCTTCAACGCATAAACCAAAGTCGCATAAGCAGACACTGCATTATTCTTCGTATTCTTACGAGACACAGTATGTTTTTCCAATGAAGAATTATTCAGGACCGAGCTTCCGGCACTTTCCTTATCATATTCATAACTGACAGCCATCCCACGATCCGGATAATATCCATATTCTACATCATTAAAACCGTCATATTGATTGGAGGTTGCCTCATAGCCAATCATACCATTAATGGCATGTTGCTGCATCTCTCCAAAGGTGGTAGCATACGAAAGTTGAGCACGAGCTGTATAACCCACATTATTCACCGAATTATAATTTAAAATTCCTCCATGAGGCAATTTACTTTTCTTTTCTTCTTCACCGTTGGGAATCACCGTACCATAATCATATCCACGAATGCCTGCAATATAATAAGAACGTTCGTCCGCCCACTGATAATTAGTAGAGTTAACATAACGTAGACCAAAAAGCGTCTGAAGCGTCAATCCTTTCCATATTTTCACATCAATGCCTACATTACCACTGAAATTACGGGATTTTGCCTCATTACCGGTATGTGCCAGTTCATTAAATATATTATATGTCAACGGATAATTATTGGATAACCCATCAATAGTATTAATCTGAGTCGTGTAATATTCATCAGGGCCAATAGCACGAGTAGTTTGCAACGCATAAGTATAAGGGTTCGTGGTATAAAAACCATCACTTTTTTGCTCTGAGAAACTTAAACGAGTATAAGCTCTGACTTTTTTAGTCAGATAGGCTGAAATATTAGAAGTCAAACTATAACTGGTTGAGTTATCTCCTTTAGTAGTTCCCTTGGAATTATTATATCCGATAGATGTATAATAATTGACTCTCTCGTTACCTCCTGAAATACTGGCACTATAATCTTGATTGAAAGCGTTCCGACAAAGAAGCTTGAACCAGTCGGTATTCATAGTTTCATATTTAGCCACTTGCTCGTCAAATTCGCTTTTTGTAATTTTCATGTTATAAAAATCAAACAAAGCACCTTCGAAACCGGTAGCATAGGGCATATAATCATATAAATATCCTTTCTCTGCCACTTCTCTTGAAATGCCTACACGCTCTTTCGAATTCATCAGATTATACTGTGAATAGCGAGGACGTCCTGTAAATCCTAAAGATGCGGAAAAACTAATTGCAGGTTTCCCTATTTTACCTTTCTTGGTAGTCAGCACAATCACCCCATTGGCAGCACGTGTACCATATATAGCTGTGGCTGAAGCATCTTTCAAAAACGTAATAGATTCAATATCATTGGGATTTACCCCTGCTATCGCATTGCCTAACAAACTGCGAGTAGCATTTTGATTCACCTGATCAAGCATATCGCTTCCCATCAACACATTATTGAGTTCGTCATTAGACAAATCAATAGGATCTTCATAAACAATCCCATCTACCACCCACAACGGAGAAGCATTACCGTAAATCGTCGAGGAACCACGCATACGGATACGTGGAGTTGCATTAGGAGAACCGGAACTGTTTTGCACCATCAATCCCGGTATAGTACCTTGCAACATCTTATCTACAGAATTGATAGTCGGTATCTTTATGTCATCCATCTTCACCGTAGAGGTAGCACTTGCCATCAAACGCTTGTCCATCACTTGATAACCGGTAACCACCACCTCATCAACTGCGTTCACCATTTCTTCCAGTTTCACCTGTACTCCCCAACCGTCATTCACCATTTTTTCCACTGTCTTTTTGCCTATAAAAGAAAAAGTCAGCATAGCACTCTGTCCTTCCTTTACGGGAATAGAAAAACAGCCATTCAAATCCGTCAGTGTACCTGTAGAACGACCATTCTTCACCCTGACAGACACACCAGGCAGCGGTTCATCATTTTCATCCACTACCTGCCCTCTTAATAATCCTTTCTCTAAAGCTTCCTTTTTATCTTTTTTTAGAAACACATGGATATATCTGCCATCAACCGAACTTTTAACTGGCTGACCGGCAATGAGTTTTTTCACAGCTTCCGGAGCTGTCAACTCCTGAATAGAAGCATTAACACGAATGGAGTGGAGTTCATTGTAACTAAATACAATTTTGTAACTAGATTGCTTTTCTACCCTTTTTAAAGCATCTGTCAACTTCTCATTCACGCATTTCATCGTGACCTTTTTCTCTTTCTCCTGCGCTGCCAATCCTGTAACAAAGGCAAACATTAACAGGAAACCGACCAGATACTTCCAACTCTGTATACACGGTCTTTCTCTACGCTCTTCATTCAATCGTTTCATCATATACTATTTGCTAATTTAAATGTAAAGTCACAAATAATACGTAATCAACGATAATCGGGTACCAAGTTTTAAAAGAAAAACATCAAAAAGTTAACAGATAATAGATTTTACTGAATTATTATTCGGTTTCCATCCAAAGTTACATAAAATATACCGAGTGCATTCAAGTTACGGACTGCATACATCAGACTTTCCGTACGACTAGCCACAAAGTGCATTTTATAATCGATCATCTCATCATTCTCAAATACCACATCTACATTGTACCAACGTCCCAACTCCTGCATTATCTCTACAAGCGACACATTGTCAAAATAGAAATAGCCGTTCTGCCATTCCAGATAGGGGTAAATGTCTACCGCTTGTTTTCTTAACATCCCATCTTCCGTCAGCGACGCTTGTTCTTCCGGCTGTAAAGTCAACGCAGGCGCCATATCGTTGGCAACAGTCACTTTACCTTCCAATAAAGTAACATGAGCATCAAGTTTAGAGTAGGAACGCACATTGAACTTTGTTCCGAGAACTACCGTTTCAAAATAGTCCGTTTTTACAATAAAAGGATGTTCTTTATCAGGAGCTACATCAAAATAGGCTTCTCCTTTCAAATAGACAATGCGCTGTTCTTTCACAAAAACATCCGGAAAAATCAATTGACTGGCAGCATTAAGCAAAACAGTAGTCCCGTCGGAAAGAGTAACCGTATAATCCTGCCCGCAAGGAGTGGTCAACGTTTGTAATTGCTCTTCAATAGGCAAGGTTGCAGCTTTCTTTGTACTCAAATCAATAGATTTACGGGTAGCAATTATTCCATGAGCATATAACTGCTGGTCCGGTGTTTCTTCCTTAATTACATAAGTAATATCTCCAAAATTCAACTTTGGATCCACTGCCGATTTATCGGCAGCAAACACTTGAACCTGCACTACAGAAGGATGATAAAAGAAGGCTCCCAAAAATAATCCGAGAAAAAGTACAGCCGCTACCGATGCAGCAATACACCAGCGTTTCAAACGTAACATCTTTATATTTACGTTCTGTTGCATTTCATGGGAGAAGGGACGCACTTGTTTTTGCTTCTCCCAAAAACGCTTCCGCTCCTCTTCCATATCAGGAAGAGGAACCTTATCCATAGCCATGGCCCGTTTATAATCTAATATCAGGCGAATATCTTCTTTATCATTTATATCTTCTATCATATTACTACAACTGTCTTTTATATTTATACGGAGTCGATCCTTTTTGAGGTACTTTTTTTACGGTTTTATAACAGATAAACGTTCACGAAGTATAGCCAGCGCCTTCATA
Source organism: Bacteroides congonensis (assembly GCF_900130125.1). Taxonomy (GTDB): domain Bacteria; phylum Bacteroidota; class Bacteroidia; order Bacteroidales; family Bacteroidaceae; genus Bacteroides; species Bacteroides congonensis. Next base: position 629,516 of record NZ_FQXY01000011.1, on the reverse strand, counting down.
ATATGTTTCTTTACCGCACTCGAAGTGACATCGAGAATTTCTGCTACTTCCCTATATTTCTTATTATTAAAATAACACTGTTCCAAAACAAAACGCGTACGAGGCGGTAATTCCGATATAATCTGTTTCACATTGTTCATTCGTTCCTCGTATTCCTCCGGAGTCAATCCTTCTTCATCTTCTACTGCCTCTTGCAAATATTCCGCATACTGCCGGGCAGCCTGGTCATGTCTCAAATAATCAATGCATTTATTCCGTACGCACGAATACAGGAAACTACCTACAGTAGCATTTTCCAAACGCTCTACATTTTCCCATGCCTGACCGAACACATCTGATACAATATCACGACAGATCTCTGAGTCTTCCACAAAACCATAGGCATAGTAAAAGAGTTGAGGATAATATTTATCATATATCCTGTCAAATTCATCCATCGTAATCTTCGAACTATCTTTATGCGTCTTCATCTGCGAATGATTTGGTGGTTTATTTTTTCGAGTTAATTACTTTCAAGAAAATACCGTGACTTTATACTGCTTCACCGATTTCTTGATAACTCAACGTCCTCACTTCAGTGAGAGTTCGAGTAAAACCGCCAAATATATAAAAAGAACAAGTAAAAAGCAAAAAAGAGGGAAAATAATACTTAGGATTTATGTAACGCTTCAATCAGCAACGTTATATTTGCCGTAAACAGCCTCACTGAAATAGCCAGCAGGATAATACCGAAGAATTTACGGATAAGATAGATACCGCCTTTTCCGAGAAAACGTTCCACACGCCCGGTCATACTAACGACGAAATACACCCAAATCATATTCAAAACCAATGCAATGATGATATTAATACTGGCATATTCCGCCCGAAGAGAAAGCAATGTAGTGAAAGCTCCGGCACCTGCCAGCAAAGGAAAGACAAGCGGTACTAGAGTGGCTTCTTTGATAGGTCCTTGATTCTTGAAAATTTCAACGTCCAGAATCATTTCCAAAGACATGAGGAAAATAACAAACGCACCGGCAACAGCAAAAGATTCAATATCTACATGGAAAAGTTTCAGCATCATATCTCCCGCATAGAAAAATCCTATCAATAAAGCAAAGGAGATGAGAGTAGCTTTCATCGCATTCACATCTTTACCTTTTTCCTTCAAGTTAATAATAATAGGTATAGAGCCGATAATATCTATTACCGCGAAAAGTACGATAAACGCACTAACCATCTGTTGCCAATTAAAGCCTGCGAACATAATTTCCTCCTTTTTTTCTGCAAATATACTCTATTTTTATGCATTCAAACAATAAAAAAAACAAAAAGAAGGGGTATATGTTGACGGCAGTGTCGTATTATGAGTAAATTTGTACGATTAACAAGAGATTACGACGTATGGAAACAATGTTCGACACTTTGCTCCAATTGCCTTTATTCCAAGGTCTTTGTCATGAAGATTTCACCAGTATACTGGATAAGGTAAAGCTACACTTTATCAAGCATAAAGCGGGAGAAACTATCATTGAGAGTGGTAGTCCTTGTACACAGCTCCGCTTTCTGCTAAAAGGCGAGGTTTCAATTGTCACCAATTCTAAAGAAAACATTTACACTGTCATTGAACAAATGGAAGCGCCCTACCTGATAGAGCCGCAGTCGTTATTCGGAATGAATACGAATTATAATTCTTCTTATATAGCGCACACGGAAGCACATACAGTAAGCATCAGTAAAGTGTTTGTACTCAGCGACCTGTTCAAATACGAGATTTTCCGGCTCAACTACATGAATATCGTCAGCAACCGGGCACAAAATCTTTATTCACGCTTATGGGAAGAGCCTACACAGGATTTAAAGGATAAAATCATTCGCTTTTTCCTGCTACATTGCGAGAAGCCACAGGGAGAAAAGATATTCAAAGTAAAGATGGACGACCTTGCCCGTTATTTGGATGATACGCGGTTGAATACTTCCAAAGCACTTAATGAATTGCAAGATAGTGGTTTGCTTGAATTACGCCGGAAAGAGATTCTCATTCCGGATGCACAGAAACTGGTAAGCGAATAAAGCTAGAATAGAGCTATCACAATTACTAGCTCGTACAATATAACAAACGATCATATCTATCATATAAAAGCCTCAATGGGATTTCCCGTTGAGGCTTTTATATGATAGATATAATTATGGATATTTATCACTCCCATTCTATGGTTGCAGGCGGCTTTGAACTGATGTCATAGGTTACGCGGTTCACACCTTTTACCTTATTAATAATATCGTTCGAAACTTTGCCCATAAATTCATAGGGCAAATGTGCCCAGTCGGCAGTCATGGCATCTGTAGATGTTACGGCACGCAAGGCAACGGCTCTCTCGTACGTACGTTCATCACCCATCACACCGACAGATTGTACCGGCAATAAGATAACTCCTGCCTGCCAAACCTTATCATACAATCCCCAGTCACGCAGTCCCTGAATGAAGATATCATCGGCATCTTGCAGGATACGCACTTTCTCCGGAGTAATATCTCCCAAGATACGCACAGCCAAGCCCGGTCCCGGGAACGGATGACGGGTAATCAGATGTTCCGGCATACCCAATTCACGACCTACACGGCGAACTTCATCCTTGAACAACAACCGAAGCGGTTCGCACAATTTCAAATTCATCTTTTCGGGAAGACCGCCTACATTGTGGTGACTCTTAATCACCGTACCTGTGATAGACAATGATTCGATGCAATCCGGATAGATAGTACCCTGAGCCAGCCATTTCACATCTTTTATTTTGTGAGCTTCCACATCGAATACATCGATAAAGCCCTTACCTATAATCTTACGCTTGCTTTCCGGTTCGGCTACACCAGCCAATTCGGAGAAGAACTTCTCGCTGGCATCTACGCCAATCACATTCAGACCGAGACATTCGTAATCTGCCATCACATTCTTAAACTCGTTCTTACGCAGCATACCATGATCTACAAAGATACAAGTCAGATTTTTGCCGATAGCCTTGTTCAACAACACGGCAGCAACGGAAGAATCGACACCGCCGCTCAATCCAAGAACTACTTTATCATCACCCAACTGAGCTTTCAATTCGGCAACAGTGCTTTCAATGAAAGAAGCCGGAGACCAGTCCTGCTTGCAACCGCAAACATCTACTACAAAGTTCTTCAACATCTGTGTGCCATCTTCACTGTGGAACACTTCCGGATGGAATTGTACCCCCCACACATTTTCACCTTCTATCTGATAAGCAGCAATCTCTACTTTATCTGTCGAAGCAATTTTCTTAAAATTATCCGGGATAGCTGTAATTGTATCACCGTGGCTCATCCACACCTGCGAGCCGTCACGAACTCCCTTGAACAACACATTATCTTTGCAGAAAGAAGCCAGATGAGCACGTCCATATTCGCGTGTACCGGCCGGCTCCACTTTTCCACCATTGGTGTACGACATAAACTGAGCACCATAGCAGATACCCAATATCGGATATTTACCGCGAATCTCACTCAAGTCAACTTTAAAAGCATCTTTGTCATAAACAGAAAAAGGGCTTCCCGAAAGGATCACCCCTTTAATTGTAGTATCTTCTTTAGGAAATTTGTTATAAGGAACAATTTCGCAATACGTATCCAATTCGCGGACACGACGACCTATAAGTTGCGTTGTCTGCGAACCGAAATCAAGAATTATTATTTTTTCCTGCATATCAATGTATGGGTTTTGAATAAAATGGTCTGCAAAAGTAGAAAAAAGTACGCAATCTATATAATAATGAAGAAAAAAATAAAGGAGATTCACAAGATAATACTTGGAATCTCCCTGTTTTAATCAGCTCAAATCTTCTTTTCTTTCAGCAAATCGCGAATCTCCGTCAACAACACCTCTTCTTTTGTAGGTGCAGGAGGAGCAGGCGGCACCGCTGCAGCTTCTTCTTTTTTCTTCGTTGTCAGCTTCGTAATCAAACGTATAAATAAAAATATAGAAAAAGCAATGATAAGGAAATCAAAAGTAGCCTGCAAGAACTGACCGTAATCCAAAGATACCGCCGGCGCAATCTCCTTGCCGTCGGCTCCTACCTCAGCCGCTTTCATTACCCATTTCAAATCCGTAAAGTTCACACCACCAACCAATAAACCGATCGGGGGCATGATTACGTTAGCCACCAATGACGATACGATTTTTCCAAACGCACCACCAATAACTACACCGACAGCCATGTCGATAACGTTGCCTTTCATTGCAAACGCCTTAAAGTCCTGTAAAAATGTACTCTTTCCCATCTTTTTCAATATTTAATGTGAATTTAATGTGCGAATATAAAAACATTTTTGTAATTTTGCACCGCATTTGAAAATAAAACAAGTGCGGAGGCTGAGAGATATTTGAACAAATATTATAAAACCCTTAAAAGTTTAAACAAAATGATTAAAGTAGGTATTAATGGATTCGGACGTATCGGACGTTTCGTTTTCCGCGCTGCAATGAAAAGAAACGATATTCAAATCGTAGGTATCAATGACCTTTGCCCGGTTGATTACTTGGCTTATATGCTGAAATATGATACAATGCACGGTCAGTTCGATGGTACTATCGAAGCAGATGTTGAAAACAGTAAATTGATTGTTAACGGTCAAGCTATCCGTATCACAGCTGAAAGAAATCCGGCTGACTTGAAATGGAATGAAGTAGAAGCTGAATACGTTGTTGAATCTACAGGTTTATTCTTGAGCAAAGACAAAGCTCAGGCTCACATCGAAGCTGGTGCAAAATATGTTGTAATGTCAGCTCCTTCTAAAGATGATACTCCGATGTTCGTTTGCGGTGTAAACGAAAAAACATACGTGAAAGGTACTCAATTCGTATCTAACGCTTCTTGTACTACTAACTGTCTGGCTCCTATCGCTAAAGTATTGAACGACAAGTTCGGTATTCTTGACGGTTTGATGACTACAGTTCACTCTACAACTGCTACTCAGAAAACAGTTGACGGTCCTTCTATGAAAGACTGGAGAGGTGGTCGTGCTGCTTCTGGCAACATCATCCCTTCTTCTACTGGTGCTGCTAAGGCTGTAGGTAAAGTTATCCCTGCATTGAACGGCAAACTGACTGGTATGTCTATGCGTGTTCCGACTTTGGACGTATCTGTAGTTGACTTGACAGTTAACTTGGCTAAACCTGCTAGCTACGCTGAAATCTGCGCTGCTATGAAAGAAGCTTCTGAAGGCGAATTGAAAGGTATCCTGGGTTACACTGAAGATGCAGTAGTTTCTTCTGACTTCTTGGGTGACGCTCGTACTTCTATCTTCGATGCTAAAGCTGGTATCGCTTTGACTGATACATTCGTTAAAGTTGTATCTTGGTATGACAACGAAATCGGTTACTCTAACAAAGTTCTTGACTTGATCGCTCACATGGCATCAGTTAACGCTTAATTAGAAGATTAACATATAAGAAACCGCTGCGGGTAACCGTGGCGGTTTTTTTGTATTCATTTTATATATTGTTAAAAAGCAAGCGGTTATCCGTTGAATCAGCCACAATTTTAGTAGTTTTGTATTTCTATGGAGAGATTATTAATAACATTGATACTAGTTTGCACCATGAACAATATAACAAATGCCCAGAATCCTTTCTTCGGGCAATACCAGACACCGCACGGAACCGTGCCCTTTGACCGGATAAAAACCGAACACTATGAACCTGCCATCCTTGAAGGAATCAAGCAGCAGAATGCAGAAATAGATGCTATCATACAGAATCCGGAAAAAGCGACTTTCAGCAATACAATAGAAGCTTTCGAAAATTCGGGAGATTTATTGGATAGAGTGGCAGCCGTTTTCGGGAATATGCTCAGCGCAGAGACAAACGATGACCTGCAGGAACTGGCTCAAAAAATCATGCCGTTACTTAGCGAGCATAGTAACAACATCACGCTGAACGAAAAGCTTTTCGCACGCGTGAAAGAAGTGTATAACCAAAAAGAAAACTTAAAACTTACACAGGAACAAAGCAAGCTACTGGAAAATGCCTATAACAGTTTCGTCCGCCACGGTGCCAATCTGGAAGGCGAAGCACGGGAAGAATACCGCCGGCTGACAACGGAATTGAGCAAACTGACGCTTGACTTCAGCGAAAACAACCTGAAAGAGACGAACCGTTACCAGATGTTGTTGACAAAAAAGGAAAGTCTTGCCGGATTACCCGACATTATCGTAGAGGCCGCTGCTGAAACAGCGAAAAACGAAGATAAGGAAGGATGGGCGTTCACGCTTCATGCACCAAGCTATGTCCCTTTTATGACATATGCCAACAACCGCGACTTACGCCAAAGACTGTATATGGCTTTTAATACTAAATGTACGCACGATAATGAGTTCAACAACATCGAAATCGTGAAGAAGATAGCCAATACACGCATGAAGATAGCCCAACTGTTGGGATATAAAGATTATGCGGAATATATGCTCGTGAAAAGGATGGCTGAAAACAGTGAATCTGTATATAAGCTACTCAATCAACTTTTGGAAGCATATACGCCCACCGCACAGCAGGAATACAAAGAAGTACAGGAACTGGCCCGTCAGGAGCAAGGAGACGATTTTGTGGTAATGCCTTGGGACTGGAGCTATTATTCCAACAAGCTGAAAGATAAAAAATTCAATATCAACGAAGAAATGCTCCGCCCCTACTTTGAACTCGGACAAGTAAAGAAAGGGGTATTCGGACTGGCGGAAAAGCTGTATGGAATCACATTCCGGAAGAATACGGAAATTCCTGTTTACCATAAAGATGTAGAAGCTTTCGAAGTATTCGATAAAGACGGAAAATTCCTGGCTGTCTTATATACAGACTTCCATCCACGTCTCGGAAAACGTTCGGGTGCCTGGATGACAAGTTACAAAGACCAATGGATAAATCAACAGACGGGTGAGAACAGCCGGCCGCATGTTTCTGTCGTGATGAACTTCACCAAGCCGACCGAGAACAAACCTGCCCTGTTGACATTCAACGAAGTGGAAACATTCCTGCATGAATTCGGGCATAGCCTGCATGGCGTGTTTGCCAACTCTACCTACAAGAGTTTAAGCGGTACAAATGTATATTGGGACTTTGTAGAACTTCCTTCACAGATTATGGAGAATTTCGCCATTGAGAAGGACTTTCTGAATACTTTCGCCCGTCATTATCAGACTGGAGAAATCTTGCCGGATGAATTAATCAAGCGTCTGGTAGACGCTTCGAATTTCAATATTGCATACGCCTGCCTGAGACAGTTAAGTTTCGGACTGCTTGATATGGCATGGTACACTCGCACTACCCCTTTTGAGGGAGATGTGAAAGCCTATGAACAGGAAGCATGGAAAAAGACGCAGATACTGCCGATAGTACAAGAAGCTTGTATGAGCACTCAATTCTCACATATCTTTGCAGGTGGATATGCCGCAGGATATTACAGCTACAAATGGGCGGAAGTACTGGATGCTGATGCTTTTTCACTATTCAAGCAAAAAGGGATATTCAATCAGGAAGTTGCTGACTCGTTCCGCACCAATATCCTGTCTAAAGGGGGTACGGAGCATCCGATGACGCTTTACAAACGCTTCCGCGGGCAGGAACCGACTATTGACGCTTTATTAATCAGAAACGGAATTAAGAAATAAGTATCAAGTATTAAATATTAGGTATGAAGAAGAATATATTTCAAATAGTAGGTTTATTCCTATTGCTTCCCTTATTTGCAGGGTGCAACGATACAGATGATGTAGCTGCCATCTTTACAGGAAAAACGTGGAAATTGAACTATATCACAGTGGATGGTGGTCACGAAATGTTCGGTTTTTGGGAGAATGAAGCGGAAAAAAAGAAAAGTATTGAAGAGCTTAATAAAAATGGAACATACAATGTCATATTTGAAGGCGTAGCTGAAGGAGATCTCATCAGTGGAAAAATAAGAGGAACTGTAGTCGCTTCTTATTCCCTTGCAGGAACCTGGAGCGCAAACGGCAAAAACAATGACTTCAACGCCAATATCACCGAAGGAAATGATGGTGGAGACAAACTAGCCAAAAGCTTCATACAAGGCCTCAACAATGCGACATCGTATGAAGGGGATAATAAAAACTTATACCTTTTATATAAGCCTGCCGGAAGCCAACAAACTTTCCGTATGGTTTTCCGTGTAGTAAATAACTAATCAGCAAAACGACATGGACTCAGAAAAGAAACAATTAGAACTTGACAAACGTTATATACGTATGGCTAGCATTTGGGCTGAAAATTCCTATTGTCAACGCCGTAAAGTAGGAGCCTTAATCGTTAAGGATAAAATGATTATCTCCGACGGGTATAACGGAACGCCTTCCGGCTTCGAGAACGTATGCGAAGATGAAAACAACTTGACAAAGCCATACGTCCTGCATGCGGAAGCAAACGCCATTACTAAAATAGCACGTTCAAACAACAGTAGTGACGGAGCCACGATGTATGTCACGGCTTCCCCCTGCATCGAATGTGCAAAGTTAATCATACAGGCAGGAATCAAGCGGGTAGTTTACTCCGAGCATTATCGCCTGGAAGATGGAATAGAGTTATTAAAACGGGCAGGAATTGAGGTCATCTACACAGAAACGGATGATAATTCTGCTTCGAACAAATAATAAGACGAACGTTTTAAAAAAGGAATAGACATGAGTACAAAAAACTCTTCACGTTTCACACCTGTCATCATAGCAGTCAGCGTGGTTCTCGGGATTCTTATCGGCACATTTTATGCCAAGCATTTCGCCGGCAACCGCCTGGGTATCATCAACGGCTCTTCCAACAAGCTGAATGCATTGTTGCGAATTGTAGACGACCAGTATGTAGACACTGTTAACATGACCGATCTCGTAGAAAAAGCGATGCCACAGATTTTGGCCGAACTCGATCCGCATTCAACTTACATCCCAGCTCAGAATCTTGAAGAAGTCAACTCTGAACTGGAAGGCAGCTTTAGCGGAATCGGAATTCAATTCACCATACAGAATGACACCATTCATGTGAATGCAGTCATCCAGGGCGGCCCTTCCGAAAAAGTAGGGCTGATGGCGGGCGACCGTATCGTCACCGTAGACGACAGCCTCTTTGTCGGTAAAAAAGTGACTAACGAACGAGCGATGCGTACTCTTAAAGGGCCTAAAGGTTCCCAAGTGAAGCTAGGAGTCAAACGCATGGGAGAGAAAGAGCTATTGAACTTTAGCATCACCCGTGGAGATATTCCTCAAAATACGGTTGATGCCGCTTATATGGTAAATGACGACATCGGCTACGTAAAAGTCAGCAAATTCGGCCGTACCACTCATGTAGAACTGCTCAATGCATTGGCTCAACTCAACCATAAGAAATGTAAAGGGTTGATTATCGACCTGCGCGGTAATACCGGTGGATATATGGAAGCCGCTATCCGCATGGTTAATGAGTTCCTGCCTGAAGGAAAACTGATTGTATATACTCAAGGCCGCAAATATCCGCGTGCGGAAGAATTTGCCAACGGCACAGGTAGCTGTCAGAAGATGCCGCTCGTCGTATTGATTGACGAAGGTTCTGCCTCTGCCAGTGAAATCTTCACCGGAGCTATCCAGGACAACGACCGGGGTACAGTAGTAGGACGCCGTTCCTTTGGCAAGGGACTGGTTCAACAACCTATCGACTTCAGCGATGGTTCGGCTATCCGCCTGACGATTGCCCGCTACTACACTCCATCCGGACGCTGTATCCAACGTCCTTACGAAAGTGGTAAAGACCGTAACTATGAACTCGACTTATACAACCGTTACGAACATGGTGAGTTCTTCTCCCGCGACAGCATCAAGCAAAATGAGAAAGAACGTTATAACACGAGCCTGGGACGTACTGTATATGGTGGCGGCGGTATCATGCCCGATATATTCGTGCCACAAGATACGACAGGAGTCACTTCCTATCTTTCTACAGTCATCAACCGTGGGCTGACTATTCAGTTTACATTCCAATATACGGATAATAACCGGAAAAAACTTAGCCAATACGAGACTGAAGAAGAGTTACTGAACTATCTCCGTCATCAGGGTCTGGTTGAACAGTTTGTCCGTTTTGCCGACAGCAAGGGAGTGAAAAGAAGAAACATTCTTATCCAGAAATCCTACAAGCTGCTAGAAAAGAATATCTATGGCAACATCATCTACAATATGCTAGGGTTGGAAGCCTATCTCCAATACTTCAACAAGACAGACGCCACTGTCAATAAAGGTATCGAGATACTCGAAAAAGGAGAAGCCTTCCCTAAAGCTCCGGTAGCAGTGGAAGAGGAAGAAGTGACAAAGGACAAGAAAGATGGAAAGAAAAAAAGAACTGCGCAAGTATATAGCATCACTGAAGACCCGTCACGAGGGTTCAGCTATGCTGAAGTTGCAATCAGCTAAAGTACTTGCCGCCCTCGAAGCCCATCCGGCTTTCAGGGCGGCAAATACTATATTGCTCTACCATTCGTTGAAAGACGAAGTAGACACGCACGCATTTATCCGGAAATGGAGTAATGAAAAACGGATTCTGCTCCCGGTAGTCGTTGGCGATGAATTGGAATTACGCATATATAGCAGCCCTGAAGACATGGCAACCGGTAGTTACGGAATAGAAGAACCTACCGGAGAAGTATTCACAGACTATGCCAGTATAGACTTTATTGCCGTTCCCGGAGTTGCTTTTGATGCCAAAGGTAACCGGCTGGGACGGGGAAAGGGATATTATGACCGCCTTCTGTCACGTATTCCGTCAGCCTATAAAGCAGGCATTTGCTTTCCGTTCCAATTAGTAGAAGAAGTCCCTGCTGATTCATACGATGTACGCATGGACATAATCATAACAAGCAATGAGGACGAATTATCACACCCATACCACCCGCTGCCATCATGCGACAGGGAGTGACGAAGAATTTGTTTTAAGCGCCATCAAAGGCGGTTATCAGGAATTAGGATTCTCTGACCATACCCCGTGGAAATACAATACCAATTATGTATCCGACATCCGCATGACTCCCAAAGAACTGCCGGAGTATGTAGAAAGTCTCCGTTCGTTACGGGAAAAGTACAAAGAACAAATCAGCCTGAAAATAGGACTGGAATGTGAATATTTCCCGGATTACCTGCACTGGTTGAAAGAAGTCATCAAGGAATATCAATTGGATTACATCATCTTCGGAAATCACCATTTTCATACAGACGAGAAGTTTCCTTATTTCGGCCGGCATACAGATACGGTGGATATGCTCGAACTTTATGAAGAGAGCGCCATTGAAGGGATGGAAAGCGGACTATTCGCTTACCTGGCACACCCTGATTTATTCATGCGTTCCTATCCCCGATTCGACCGTCACTGCAAATTAGTCAGCAGACACATCTGCCGGACAGCGGCACGGTTAAATCTGCCGTTGGAGTATAACCTCGGCTACGAAGACTACAATGAGGATCACGGAATTATAACGATCCCTCACCCCGACTTCTGGGAAATAGCTGCTCACGAAGGCTGTACTGCCATTATCGGAGTGGATGCACATAATAATCAGTATCTGGAAGCACCATTCTATTATGACCGTGCAGGCGAAACACTCAAGAAGTTGGGAATAAAGGTAACAGACACGATACCTTTCCTCACCGGAAAATGATATTTGTAATAACCGTAGCCCCCACTTTTTCATTAAGTGCACTTACCAGCATTTCGCGTCCCATCATCAATTCCTGACGAAGAGCTGCGGAAGTGAGATGCACATATAAAGTCTGGTTACGAATATAAAGATTGTTGGTATAAGCCGCCGCAGGTCCCAGGATTTTGGGCCAGGCATCCAACAATCTTTGTTCGTTCAACGGAGATTCCAAACTCTCCTGACGAAGAAACTGCTGAATCAGTTTTCCTATTGGTTCTGCATCGTTACGTTTCATTATTCAGCTTCCATTTCGTGAATTACTCCTGCTTCCACACGGAAAATCTTAAAATCACTGCCTACCTTATGCAAGATACGATCCAAATGTTCCCGGTTCGTATCCGTTATAAATATCTGCCCGAAGTTATCTCCCGCAACCAATTTAACGATCTGTTCCACACGCGAAGCGTCCAGTTTATCGAAAATATCATCCAACAATAATAAAGGAACAGTCCTTCCGGTACGTTTCAAAAAGTCAAACTGTGCCAATTTCAATGCCACCAAATACGTTTTATTCTGCCCCTGCGACCCTTCCTTCTTTATCGGAAACTCGCCCAGCATCATATTCAGCTCATCCTTATGAATTCCCCGCAAGGAGAATCCCATAATCTTGTCCCGTTCCCTGCTTTGCTTCAGCACTTCCATCAAAGAAGCATCCCGTGCATGAGACTCATAAGACAATCCGACCTGTTCCTTATCCTGTGAAATGAAAGAATAGAAAGACTGGAAGATGGGAATAAACTCTTTGATAAACGCCTCACGCTTTCTGAATACAACTTCACCGGCCTGCGCCATCATTTCTTCCCATACCAGAAACAGTTCTTCTTCCACAGGGAACTCACTTTTCAGCAAGGTGTTGCGTTGTGTCAATGCTTTGTTATACCGTATCAGCGCATCCAGATACTCCTTATCATACTGGGAAATCACGACATCCATAAACCGGCGCCGTTCTTCACTTCCCCCGGCTATCAATTCAGAGTCGGCTGGCGACACCATGACCAAAGGCAAAAAACCGATGTGGTCGGAAAAACGGCTATACTCCTTCTTGTTACGCTTAAACTGCTTCTTCGAACGACGTTTCATCCCGCAATATATTTCCTCGGGAGTCCCGTCCTCGGCTTCATAAAAGCCCTGGATAACGAAGAAGTCCTGTTCATGACGAATATTCTGTGAATCAATCGGATTGCCGGAACTTTTGCAGAAAGACAAAAAATACACTGCATCCAGCAGATTCGTCTTTCCCATCCCATTCTGCCCGAAAAAACAATTCAGCTTGGCGGAGAATCCCAGCTCCACCTCTTCCAGATTCTTATAGTTTAATATGGATATTCGTTTCAGTATCATTGTGTACGCGTTAATTTGTTCACAAAAGTAGCAAGATTTTCGTGGTTTTCGGGTGTAAAACAAAAAAAGATGGCTCTAAATTTCATTTGTAGATATAAAAAAACTACTTTTGCGAGTCGAAATATCAAACCGTGAATAATAACAAAAAGAATCATATAAAATGGCAGAACAAAAGAATCAGAACGAACATCTGAACGTAGAAGATGCACTGACACAATCGGAAGCATTTCTTATCAAGTACAAAAACGCAATCATCGGCGGTGTTGTTGCTGTGATTATTATTGTAGCAGGTTTTATCATGTATAAGAACCTCTATGCTGAACCACGTGAAGAAAAAGCACAGGCAGCTCTTTTCAAAGGACAGGAATACTTTGAACAGGATGCTTTCGAGCAAGCACTGAACGGTGACAGCATCGGTTTTGCAGGTTTCCTGAAAGTAGCAGATGACTACAGCGGAACAAAAGCCGCTAATTTAGCGAAAGCTTATGCAGGTATTTGCTATGCACAACTTGGCAAATACGAAGAAGCAGTGAAGATGCTGGATAGCTTCAATGGAAACGACCAAATGGTTGCTCCGGCTATTTTGGGTGCTGCCGGCAACTGCTATGCACAACTCGGACAACTGGATAAAGCAGCCTCTACTTTGCTCTCGGCAGCAGACAAAGCTGACAACAACACATTGAGCCCGATCTTCTTGGTACAAGCCGGAGAAATCCTGGTGAAACAAAACAAATTTGACGATGCTATAAAAGCTTACACTAAGATCAAGGATAAATACTTCCAGTCTTACCAAGCTATGGACATCGACAAATATATCGAGCAGGCCAAACTGATGAAGAAATAATACACCTTGTTATATATAGGATATTCAGGCACGGATTACACAGATTGACACGGATTAAAACAGTTATCAACTACAACCGTGAAATCCGTGTAATCCGTGCCTTTTTTCTCAATCCTTTCTAAAACTTTCATTTTTTAATTTTTAATTCTCAATTTATTATGGCAACAGCTTATCATAATTTATCCGAATACGATTTCAACTCCGTTCCGAACGCTGAAGATATGAAATTCGGCATTGTCGTATCCGAATGGAACTATAATATTACAGGTGCTTTGCTGAAAGGCGCAGTCGAAACATTGAAAAAACACGGAGCTAAAGAAGAAAACATTCTGGTGAAAACAGTTCCGGGAAGTTTTGAACTAACTTTCGGTGCGAACCAAATGATGGAAAATTGCGATATCGATGCAATTATTGCAATTGGTTGCGTAATTAAAGGAGATACCCCGCATTTTGATTATGTTTGTATGGGAGCCACTCAAGGAATTACCGAATTAAACGCAACTGGCGATATACCAGTTATTTACGGATTAATTACCACTAATACAATGGAGCAAGCAGAGGATCGCGCCGGTGGCAAGCTAGGTAACAAAGGAGACGAATGTGCAATTTCTGCAATAAAAATGATAGATTTTGTTTGGAGTTTAAATAAATAGTTGTATCTTTGCACCGCAATTGAGAAACAAACTATCTCAAAAGCAAAAAAGGGCAAATACCAGAGTGGCCAAATGGGGCAGACTGTAAATCTGCTGTCTTTCGACTTCGGTGGTTCGAATCCATCTTTGCCCACAAAAATTGCGGAAGTAGCTCAGTTGATAGAGCATTAGCCTTCCAAGCTGAGGGTCGCGGGTTTGAGCCCCGTCTTCCGCTCTCCAAAGAGAATCTGAGAAATTGGATTCTCTTTTTTTGTTTTACTTCAGACCGCTATGATTATGAAAGATTCTCTGACACAAACTCACGTGCTCCGGTTAGCGCATCCCCCTATCCCAACCGTTCGTATCGGAATTATAGGATTGGGTAACCGGGGATTGCTCACCCTTCAACGTTATCTCCAAATAGAAGGCGTGGAGATAAAAGCTCTCTGCGAAATCAGGGAAGGCAACCTTCACAAAGCCCAACAACTACTAAAAGAAGCAGACCGCCCTGAAGCTATCGGATATACCGGAACGGACGGTTGGAAAAAGATGTGCGAATCGGATGGATTGGATTTGGTCTTCATCTGTACCGACTGGCTGATGCATACACCGATGGCTACCTTCGCCATGGAATGTAAGAAACACGTAGCCATTGAAGTTCCGGCAGCCATGAGCGTGGATGAATGTTGGCAACTAGTGGACACAGCGGAGAGAACCCGCCGCCACTGCATCATGTTAGAGAACTGCTGTTACGACCCTTTCGCATTGACTACACTTAATATGGCTCGCCGGGGAATACTTGGAGAAATCATGCATGTAGAAGGAGCTTACATTCACGACCTTCGTTCGATGTATTTTGCCGAGGAAAGCGAAGGCGGCTACCACAATCATTGGGGAAAAAGATACAGCATCGAACATACCGGCAATCCTTACCCTACCCATGGTCTGGGTCCTGCCTGTCAGATTCTCGACATTCACCGTAGCGACCGGATGGAATATCTTGTTTCCATGTCTACCCATCAGGCAGGAATGAGCGAATATGCCCGCCGGATGTTTGGTGAGTACTCACCGGAAGCTTGTCAGAAATATCAATTGGGGGATGTCAATACAACGCTTATCCATACGGTCAAGGGAAAAACAATCATGCTTCAGTACAGCGTATCCACTCCGCGTCCTTACAGCCGTCTGCAAACAGTATGCGGCACATTGGGATTTGCGCAGAAATATCCGGTTCCATGCATAACACTGGATCCGAACGGCGACACACCGCTTGCCGGAGAAAGATTAGAAAAAATGATGGCACGATACAAACACCCATTCAGCGCAACTATCGGTGAAGAAGCACACCGCAAGGGACTACCCAATGAAATGAACTATGTGATGGATTACCGCCTTATCTACTGCCTGCGCAACGGGCTTCCACTGGATATGGACGTGTACGACGCTGCCGAATGGTCATGTATCACAGAATTAAGCGAAAAATCCGTGTTGAATGGAAGCATGCCGATGAGTATACCCGACTTCACTCGGGGAGCATGGAAAACAACATGAATAAAAGAAGATTCTTTTTCAAAAATTTCAAGGTGAGGTGAATATGCCGTTCTACGGCTTTTTCACCGATCCCGCAGCGAAGGGCAATCTCCCGATAAGTCATATTCTCCTCCCTGCTCATTAAAAATATCTCACGTTGTCTTTCTGGCAGAACAGCGATCAACCGGTCGATATATTCCTTCAAATCCTCAGCCACCATCCGGTCTTCCTGATTATACGGCTCTTCATTCTCAATGGAACGTAATACCGTCATTTTGAACATATCTTCACGCATCCTGCTACGTGCCTTATTAAAAATGATATTCCGGGTAATAATAAATAAAAAGCCCTCCACCTTCCTGTTACTATCCAATAAATGGCGTGATTCCCAGAACTTCACAAAAACATCCTGCACAATTTCAGAAATACTATCAGAAGAAGTTACATATAGCTTGGTAAAATTATAGACTTTCTGCCAATAGTAATCATATAATGCAGCAAAAGCTATATTATTACCATTTTTCACTTGCTCTATCAACTCTTCTTCCTTCATATTGTATAAAATCTTGCTGTACACAAAGATAATATTTTTACCGAGAACTACATCTATAAAAAGCATGAAAAATGCCATAGATTAACACAGCCGTCACAGTTATCCGAAAAAACAGCCTTGTATCAATCTATGGCAAAATTTATAACATCAGTCAATTGGCAACCAGAATCCCAGTCCGTTTGCCTGCTGCCGAAACAGCATAAAGTTTATAACCATCATTCCAGTTACCGGAAAGCGTAAACATATCGGTAGCAGAAGGTGTCGTTTCACCACTAGAAACAAAGACAAGATTATCCGCCTCATCCCTCACTTCATAAACCACTACATTCTGCCAATTCTTTATTGTAATGGTATTGCCGCTTCGGGTTGCACTTGCTCCAGGTATAACCTGTGGCTTGGTCTTGTACAGTTCCCATGTATTATCCGATATATATTCAAGGGCTGTATCCTGCAATTTACTATATCCCAGACTCTCCACTTTCTTCTTCAGTGCATCCACCATACCTTCAGTCACTTTCAAGGTTTTCGTATCATAATCTTCAATCAGCCTGTCCACTGGAGTCAGAAATCCCCATTTTTCAAAGAAATCAAGCAAATTCAACCGGGCTGCCACACAACAATTATACACGAAATCCAATTGGATTTCCCCTTCACTCATGCCGCTATAATCTTTGGTACGGGCATACTCGAAAACCTCCGGATAAAAGCCGCCACAGTCCGACTGCTGAAGAGGAGTCAGTCCAAGTACCTTACCAAAGTAAAGTTCCAATTGCCAGAAAGGCACCAACTTGCAAAACACATCATTCGAATCATCCAGATTTGTAAAATCAGCATGAGAAGCTTTCGGAACAATAATGCCGTTCCATGCCTTCGAATACCTGTTACGGTAAACCGCTCCCATATCCTCGGTCTGTATTCGGGAAGGTTGGCCGAAAACCGTGGTCTGCACATACTCGGACATGATATTATTAGTCACCTCCGTCAGTCCTATCCACTTGATCCCCGGACGAGTCTGGTTGCAATGCCCGATTTCGTGAGCAGGCCCCCAGCAGCCGGTAGTTTTCAAGACATCAGGATCACACACATCTCCCATAGTCGTCTGATTATAAGCCGTATGATAAGCAGTTGCGTACATAAAAGAGTGATACATGACATTGAGATAGATTCTGTTCCCGAACATCTTGCCATATTTCTCCAAGCCGAGAAGTTGCATTTCACTGTGAGCAATCTTATCATAAAGATCAATCAATTCATTACCGTTTGTAGCAGCATACTTCCTGAAGTCATTGGTCTCAAATGTCAGATGCGCATACCGTCCCACCACATCAAAATATTTGTCCGTAGCTTTACCCAGCAATTCACTCCAACGCCCCCGATGCTCTACATTCTGCGAATCAAAATAACCGTTCACCGTGCCCGAAGCAAAATGAATCTTAACAGGCCGTGCCGTTTCCGCCTCTTCCAATGTCTTGGTATGATACATCACATACACCAGTCCCTTTCCAGTCATTGTCAACTTATTAATGCCTTGATACAACGGATACGTAACTCCTCCGAAACCGTCACCTCCCGGTGCGTCCAGATTCTGTACCTTCATTCCGACGTTCTGTCCGTATGTATCGCCCACCATTACTACCAGAGTCTCTCCTTCTTTCACCGAGATTCCCGTCGGATTATCAAGAAGGCTGTACGGATTCGTCTTGTGGGTTTCCGACTGGATATCCGGATTTGGAAACGCCTTATAGTCTGCCACACGGAAGTTTCTGTCATACTTATCCTTGAGCATATAATACGCCAGATTCTTGAAAAAAGGATATTTACAATTCTCGATATCCGCTTCCGTGATTCCCGCTTTCAGGTTGCTACACGTTTCATCCTCAAAAAGAGTGGAATAATCAAAAGCATTCAGATTCTTGGCATAGAACTCCATTTCGGCACAGGAAGCAAATCCCTGACCGTCTCCCGCACCGCTTTTCACGATAAAACGGAAAGACTTAGCCCGAACCGTATTGTCAAAAGTGACTCTGGCAGCTGTCGCCGCCCCCTCAAAATCCTTGTCAAGCAACTTCGTAAATACATTTCCATCCTCCGAATACTGAATTTCCACCTCCTTAAAATTACCATTATACCCTGACGAACGGGGATAATAAATCAGATAATCCACATCAGACGCTTCCGCAAAATTATAGGTCAGCGTAATTGGGAAATAATTCGCTCCGCCATTAGACCAGCTCGAATGATACAACGTAGTATAATCACCGTCAAAAGACTTTCCGATAGCATCTTCCCCCTGATGGGAAGTATCAGTACCACTCACAACTTTCACTTTGATATCCCCTTCTATATCTTCTCCCGCACCGCCATTATATTCATTCAGACCGTGCTGTACAATCAAAACCGAAGCAGAAGCGGGAGTACTTTCTTCCGAAGCCCCTTCCGGCAAAACTTCCGTAAAAACAATAGTTCCCTCTCTCTTTTCATCCAATGTACTGCTTTTCACCACATAAGCATGAGTTGATGTCACCATTTCCGGTGCACGGGATTTTACTTTTTCAGAAATCCAATCAGGAAACCCGGCATTTACCTCCACATTGGTAGTGACATTGAAAAAAATCTCCTTCCCGATGACTTCCACTTCAAATACGTTTGTATCAATCAATATAGCAGGCTCATATCCCAACTGACGAACTTTAACCGTCTTTTTCAGGCCTTCCGCCGTTATTGTTATGACAGCCTCACGCACCAATCTTTCTTCACTTTCGTCTACGAAAATTTTCAGAATCTTTCCTGCCACAGAAAGCGTACACCAGCTCTTATCCGCCGTAGCCTCCCAAATCGGAGCATTCGTCGAAACCGTTATGTTCTGCGTGCCGGCTTCACATTTGAAGTCCACCACTTCCTTATTAACGGACAACTCGACCACCTCCAGCGCCTCATCATCACTTGTACAAGAAAAAGCAACTGCCCAATGTACAAGTATGAAAAAGACAAATAAACATTTTTTTATATGACTGTTTACCATTTGCCGAAATCTTATTATTATGTAACTTTATTCAAAACACCCATAAAAAAGGCGGAAATCCAATATTATCCCTGAAAAGAAATATTCATATTTCCGCCTGATTTGTCTGCAAGACAAAATCTATCCGATTATTTCAATCTCTGCATGCTACGCTTCCCGCTAATCAGCTTCAGGATCAACAACACTTGCATTAACCTCAAATAATTTAAATTCCGCCATACTGAAAAAGACAGAACCTGTATTTGTATGGTTTACCGAATAGCGTATATAACGATAGGGCTTGGAATTATCTCCCAAAACAGGAGACATATATGGAGTTGTACTCATCAACATTCCATTCTTAGCCTTTGTGAGATTCTCAATCAACTCAAAATTGACTCCGTCATTGCTACCCATAATATCCACATCATCAGGAATATTGTTTCCATTGCGTGCCACCGACTCATACTTAAAGTAAGTGATTTCTTTTTTTGTATCTATCTGGAACCAGTGAGGAGACGCAGGAACAGTCCCGCTCCAGGCTGTATGAAAATAAGAGCCGGTATTCCCGTCAATGAGATTCGCTATAGGTCCCTCCGAGGCTTCCTGAGCATTCGTCGACAACTGCTCCTCGGTCAATGCCAATTGTCTGGACTCTCCAAACACAATTTGCACCTTAGCCGGTTCCGAAACAGCCTTGATTGTCTGGACATTTCCCGCATCACCCGTTTCACTATAAGACCGTACCTTAAATTCATATTCTCCGAACTTTTTACGCGTATCCGGAATCAACACACTATCCGCATAAACACTTGCCAGCCTCACCACATCCTGTTCCAATAAATAATCATAATAGGATACCTTTATATATCTGATTGTATTATCATCAGGCGTAACCCAACGAAGCACAATATAACCGGGCTTATCTTGAGTATCGGCACTTAAATCAATCACATCAGAAGGAACAACAGACTTTGTATCTTCGTCACTGCAACCAGCGAACCCAGCCAAGAGTAGAGTGACAACCAATAAAAAAATATTTTTCTTCATAACAGTCATGCTAAAATTTAATTAATAATTAGGATTCTGCACCATATTAGGATTCTTGCTCACCTCTTCAGCCGGGATCGGCAACAAATACTGGCGCGGAGTATCAAAATTGCGCACGTCAGGAAGAGTTTTCACAGTAGCAAAGCCATTAATATCCGTAGCATCAATATTCATACCCTTTACCGGCACATTAAAATACTTGTCCCCCAGTTTCCAACGACGAATATCCCAGAAGTTCTGCTGTTCCAGATAAAGCTCTATCATTCTCTCCTGCCTTACAATTTCAGTCAATTTGCCGTTCAGGCCACCATTGCCCGTATAGCTCACTATAGGATTCTTCGCATTCTTCCAGGAATCCTTGACAGAAAGAAGTCCGGCACGCTGGCGCACTTTATCCAATTTCTCCATTCCCTTCTCAAGATAGCCTTCTTTATCATAAGCGATACATGCTTCCGCATAGTTCAGATACAATTCCGCCAGACGAATGACCGGCCATGGATAATCCTTGGAAGGATCTTTCTGCGACTTGGAAGCAGCCACTCCCGGATGAACACCTTTTTTATTCAAGTATCCGGTTTTTGAGTAGTTATTATTTCTACCCTGCTTGCCGCAATTTCCCTGTTCCGTAAAATCCGTCAACCATTTCTTGCCTTCCGCACGCTCGGCTTTCGCTACATAAGCATTCTCCTTAGACTCTGCCTGGCATTCATAATAACCATTCTGAAATGCAATCCAGGCATAAAAACGAGGTTCACGGTCAATATTCATTTTCAAAGTTTGTCCTTCGCCATAAGTAGCATCATCGGGGAACGGAACTACCGAGAACCGATTCTGATAATCAAATTCGGGATCTTCGTCAATCGGAAGTCCGTTTTTCGTATAAAAACGCTCCACCATAGTCAAAGTCGGCGCAACACCATTCCAGGAACCATCACTCAGATAAGGCAAGGATTTAGCTTGCAAGCCATATGCACCCGCTTTACGCGTCTCGGCCATCAACACCTCTTTTGAGTTGTCCTTATCCATAAATATAAAACGCATCGTACGCTGTGTCAAATCCTGAGGTTCGGGATAGCCGCTCAAATCCCCTTCGTTCATTTCGTATAAACTATGCCCGTTAGACTCAGCCAGATTAATCGCTTCAAGTGCGGCATCCGCAGCCTTTTTCCACTTATTCTCATCATAAGAAAGAGGCATCAACGGACTACCATCCGTGCCGACAAAGTCACTGTAATATTCCGTATTACCATTGAACAAGGGAGAAGCTGCATAAAGCAACAATCTGGCTTTAAGAGCTTTGGCAGCTACACTGGTTGCAAGACCATACTCCGATCCCGTCCGGGTAGCCGGCAGTCTTCCGGCAGCACTGTCAAACATATCACAAGTCCACTGCACACACTCCTCATAAGAGGTACGTCCCAATAAATTATCTTTTGGAGTATCCAGAACCGGCAATTCCTTCACTAACACGACCGGACCGTAGCATTTAATCAACAGCATATGAAAATAAGCGATCAGAAAATCAGCCTGAGCCACATAACTGTCTATAGTTGCCTGATCAATGCGGGGAACAGAATTTATATTCTGCTTCAACAAATAACATTGGCGGATACCTAGAAACAAATCGTTCCAATAACTGATAATCAAATTTCCCGAAGTATAAACACCTTCGGCAAATTTCACGTACGCTTCCTGGGTAAAAGGACTTATAATCTCATCTCCACTGAAATCCAGGCAATTCTGCACCTTATTAATCTGCGGTATATATCCATAACATGAATACAGAAACCTTTCCGCCGCTTTAGGACTGGAAAAAGCATCTTTATCACTGGCTTTTTCCGCCGGTACCACATCCAGAAAATCACAGGACACCATTACAGTTCCCGCAAACAATGCTAAAAACAGATATTTTATTATATTTTTCATACTATGTAAATTTAATTATTGAAAGTCATTTGGAAACCTACATTAAAGACACGTTGTGTTGGGTATTTCAATCCGCTTCCGCCTCCCTGTTCCGGATCCCACAAATCAAACTTTGAGAATGTCAACAAGTTGGAACCGCTGACATAGAAACGCATTCTTTTAAATGTATATCCAATTTCCATATTTTTCAGTTTCAAGAACGAACCGTCACGCATCCAATAATCAGATGTACGACCGGAATTGCCGGGATTCGTATTATTCAGACTGGTCTTACGGGTCAAACGCGGATATTTCGCATCTACATTCTGATTCGTCGGTGACCATCTGTCATCTGCCACAAATTGCAGCACATTACGCAACGAGTTATCACCGAAAGGATGGAATCCACTCATAAACAAAGACGTTTTCGCTACTCCCTGAAAGAAGAATGAAAAGTCCCAGTTTTTGTATTTGAACGAAGGACCGAAACCATATACGATTTCAGGAACCGTAGGATTTCCAATCCATGTCCAGTCATCCACGTCCACTATATCATCTCCATAGCCATGCATATTCGAAACATTGAGGTATTTGATGTCACCTGCTCCCAGCGTGGACCCCATCTGCTGATTATAACGGTCAATTTCAGCCTCATCTAAAAATAATCCGTTCGACAAATATCCCTGGTTAACATTGGCGCTCTGACCGACTTTCGACTGGAAGGCATATTTAGGAGCTTCATCGTATTTAGTAATTTCATTGTGGGCGTAAGTAAACGTTCCCTTGAAATTCATATAGAAATCCTTGCTGAATGCCTTGTTATAATCAATAGAGAAGTCAAGTCCCTGATTTTTCATCTCGGCAAGATTACCAAACACATCGGTCGTTCCGGTTCCCAGATAAGTAGGAATGGTTCCTTTTTTCTGGAATATATCCCTACGAGTCTCACGGAAAATATCGACAACAATGTTCAAGCTGTTCAATAATTGCAAGTCAACACCAAGGTTAATCTTTTCTCCCACCTCCCAAGTGATATTAGTATTTTCATAACGGGTATAAACCGGGCCGCTCAATCCGTAGTTCTGGTCAATACCTGTAGTAAATCCCATACCGGACAGATTAATTGTAGGCATATAAATAAACCTTTCACCGCCAATCTGGTCATTACCGACCAATCCCCATGAGCCGCGTAATTTCATACTGGTAACAACCTTACGCAGAGGTTCAAAGAAACTTTCTTCACTGATATTATATCCCAGCGCTATGGAAGGGAAAAATCCCCAGCGATGTCCCTTCGCAAAATTCTCAGAACCATTATAGCCCATATTGACTTCCGCCATATATTTTCCGTCGTATGCATACGAAAGGCGTCCGGCAAGACCTTGTTTACGTTTGGGCAGCGAGCTGATAAGCCTTTGACTACCTGTATCGCCACTCGGCACATTATTGACAAGCTCGTCCTGATTATAAAGCAACATGGCATTCACATCATGCTTTCCGAATGTACGGTTATAATCAACCATTGCTTCCAGATAAATCCGGCGATCTCCCGCCGTTTCTATGGTATTGTTCAAGTCGGTTGACACTTCGTTACCTACCCTGTTCGTGGTGTAGCTATACGAACCGTCTTCATTCTGTTCATACGACCCCAACAAATATTTATTCCATTCGGCACTATATTTATTGACAGATTTCGACCAGTTCTTGAATGTTCCCAATGCCTTAAACCGAAGCCCCTTGGTCAGAAAGTCTAATTTCTGTTCAAACTCAAGAGCAGCGATAACCGTACTTTCAAATGTATCATTATACCCCGTAGCCAACTGGGCAACCGGATTCCCCTGATAAGCCGTAATCAAACGGTCGGTAGTACCCCATTTCACATGATTGGTCGTTCCGTCCGGTTCATAGTAAACGGGCGCTTCAACCGGACTTGAGTTCATAGCATCTGCAAAAATATCATCAATACCGCGGTTGGGCTCACGCAAATCACGAAGTTGTACGTTCAATCTCACCGACAACTTGGATGTCTTGCCGAGATATGCATTAATATTGTTCTGGAAAGCATAACGCATCACGTCAATATTATTGTTATAAGAGAAAAAGTCCTTAGAACGATTCTTCAGCATACCCGATTCGTGATTGACCGAGATACTTGAGAAATAATCAATCTTCTTTCCTCCGCCACGGATGTTAAAGTTCACTTTCTCATTGAAAGCCACATTATTGAACATCTCGTCATACCAGTTCACATCCGGAAAGACATACGGATTCAGTTTCATACGCGTCCCGTTAATCTTATCCTGACTATACAAAACGTCCGGACTGCCATCATTCTTCACAGCTTCATTGAACAGTTCCATATACGTAGCTCCGTCCACGAACTTAGGAGTCTTGGTAGGTTGGCTGACTTGTCCCTCTACACGGAAATTTATAATCGGCTTGTCCAGATTCTGTCCGGATTTAGTAGTGACGATCATAACCCCGTTTGCACCACGAGTTCCGTACATTGCCGTAGCCGTAGCATCCTTCAAGATGGAAAATCCGTCAATCACTTCCGGATCCAATGCATTCAAATCGGCAGAAGATACCTGTACCCCGTCAATGATAATCAAAGGCGACGTAGCCTGGCTCAAGGTTGAAATTCCCCGAATCCAGAAATCAGAACCGTCCGCTCCGGGACGGCCGGTACGCTGGACAGCAACGACACCCGACAAACGACCGGCAAATGAGTTGGAAAGATTCGTTGAAGGAACCTTCAATTCCGCCGGACGGATAGCCTGCACCGAACCTACCATACTTGCCTTTTTCTGCCCTGTTCCGTAAGCTGTCACCACAACCTCTTCAAGTGCCTGTGCATCCTCCGACAAATCAATGGCAAGCACTTTCCGATTACCAACTTTCACTTCTTTGGTTGTGTATCCCACATACGATACTTTCAGAACATCCTGCGGATTCGCCTGAATCACAAACTTACCGTCAATATCAGTAATAACACCTGTCGTGGTTCCCACAATAGCGACACTCGCTCCAATGATAGCCTCTCCTGTTCGCGCATCGGTAACGACACCCACAATTTCCGTTTTTTTGGCTTGTTGGACAGATTCCGTTTTACTCACTTTCAAAACAACATCATTGCCTTGAATCAGCCAGGTGATTCCGGTATTGGCAAAGACTTCATTTAATACCTTATCAATTGTACCCGAACAATTGACATTTTTCAGTCGAATGTTTTTCAAATCCGCTGCATTATAAAAAAAGACATAATTACTGTTTTTTTCAATGAGCATAATAGCTTCCTTGATAGTAATAGACTGTCCTTTTACCGTAATATGCCCCTGAGCTCCAAGGACCGTTAACGGATAAAAAAGCAAAACCAGCACGATACATTTGAAATATCGTACGCAACTTTGAAAACTGAGTGATTTTCTCATGCTTTAATTAAGTTTGATTAGACATATGGTTAATAAAAAAATAGGCTAGTATAAAATGAACCGGTCATCTACTTTCCGGATATTCAGATTCAAGCTGAAACGAATCTTATTGAGAACATTGTCCAAAGACTCATTATAATGAATACTGCCGCTAAACGAGACTTCATCCCGATGTACTCCCTCCATAAGAATATCAGTATGGTACATCCGGCTCACGATTTGAATCAATTGAGCCAACGGGACATCCTTAAAGTTGTATCTCCCGTTTTCCCAACTGATATTGGCTATATTATCTATTTGTGTTTGTGAATCCATCGAGTTGTAAGTAAGTTTTTGCAAGGGAAGCATTGCCGTTTTTTGGCGGGTAGACGGAATATTAAATTCAATTTCACCTTCGAACAGAGTTACTTCGCTACAATATGCGTCTTCTTGCTTTACCAAAAAGCAAGTTCCTTTCACCTCTATAAATGCATCGTTTATATATACCTGAAATGTGCTGCCCTTATGTTTTTGTACTTCAAACAAGGAATTTCCTTCCAGCCACACCCTTCTGTCTTGCATAAATGCCTTTGCATACCGGATCGAACTGCCCGGCTGCATCCATACTTTCGTGCTGTCGGGCAGCACGTATAACTGATTCTTTTCTGCAATTATTTTAATGTTTTTTTCTACCCCCGTTTCATCCTGTACAGATAAAAACAGCAAACCTCCTATTATCAAGAGAATTGCAACGGCAGCAACCAACGGATGCCATAGTTCTATATGAACTAAAGTGAAATAAGAACAGGGAAAAAGGAAATTGAAGAGTAAATCAAGAAAATTTCCTCTTTTTTCAAATAAAATCGTTATTTATTGTAGGGATAAGCCAAGCTGCGGTGTATTTATATATGTAGCACCAATTAGCGAACAACAAGATTGAAATGGAAACAAATATAGATAAACGAAAAAGATTGATTAAAAGACTTCTGACTGAAGAACTGTTACCGGAAGAAAAGCAATGTCTGCTAAAAAGAAAATCGGTAGAAGAAGAGATGCAAAAACAATGGAAACAGTTTGCAGATGACCCGATTAAGTCCAAGATTAAAAAAAGGATATGGCAGAATATTCAGCATAGATGCGATGGCAAATCCAAAGCTTTAGTTCATATAGAACTTAGGTAATCCACACAACCAATCCCACGACCTATTTACATTCACCACATAAAAATCTGCCCGTAAGAAGGTAATTACTAAAAAAACCTTTTTTTTCAATGAAAGCGTAGGGTTACTGACTAATTAATAGTATTTATGTAAGAAACAAGTATCTAACAAATTACAGAACGTATGAAAACACTCTTATCATTGAAATCGATTTTACCGCTTGCATTATTGTTTTGCGCAACCAGCATTTCTGCAAATAAAATTATCTCAGTTGCCGACTTCGGTTTAAAACCCGACAGCCGTATCAACGCCGTGCCGTTTGTACAGAAAGCAATCGATGCCTGCAAAAAGAATCCCGGCTCCACTCTTGTCTTTCCCAAAGGAAGATACGATTTCTGGGCACAACATGCTATTGAAAAGGAATATCACGAGACAAATACATATGATGTAAACCCCAAGATTCTTGCTGTACTGTTGGACGAAGTCAACGACCTGACGATTGACGGTAATGGCTCGGAATTCATCATGCACGGGCGGATGCAACCATTCACTCTGGATTATTGCCAAAACGTTACACTGAAAAACTTCACCGTTGACTGGGATATTCCTTTAACCGCACAAGGCACTGTCGTTGAATCGACACCCGACTTCATGGAAATCGAAATCGACGCCTGCCAATATCCCTACATCATTGAAAACAAACGGCTTACTTTTGTTGGTGAAGGATGGAAAAGCAGCGTGTGGTCAATCATGCAGTTCGACCCGGAAACCCACTTCGTTTTGCCCAATACAGGTGACAATCTGGGGTGGCGCGGCTATGATGCAATGGAAGTTAGTCGCGGACGTGTCCGCCTGTCCGACCCTAAAAGGGAAGCAAACAAGTTCTATCCTGCAGCAGGCACTATCCTCGTGTTGAGACATAGCACCCGCGACCATGCCGGTATTTTCATTTTCCATAGCACAAACACTAAAATGGAAAACCTGAAATTGTTTCATACCTGCGGTTTAGGCATTCTATCGCAGTATAGCAAGGACATATCTTTCAATGACGTTCATATTATCCCGAACACTTCAAAAGGACGTGTATTAAGCGGACATGATGACGGCTTTCACTTCATGGGATGCAGCGGTCTGCTCAAAATTGAAAATTGCAGTTGGGCAGGACTGATGGACGATCCTATCAACATTCACGGAACCTGTTCACGAATCATGGAAGTCCTCTCCCCTACCCGTATTAAATGTAAATTCATGCAAGATATGAGCGAAGGCATGGAATGGGGACGCCCGGACGAAACCATCGGATTCATAGAACACAATACCATGCGTACGGTAGCCACCGGAAAGATGAATAAGTTCGAAGCGCTCAACAAAGCCGAATTTATCATCGAACTGTCCGCCCCACTCCCTGCCGGAGTAGAAGCGGGATATGTAATAGAAAACCTGACTTGTACGCCGGATGCGGAAATACGCAACTGCCGTTTCGGAAGCTGCCGTGCACGTGGTTTGCTTATATCTACCCCTGGAAAGGTCATTGTCGAAAACAACATATTCGAATCAAGCGGTTCCGCTATCTTAATTGCCGGAGACGCCAATGCCTGGTATGAATCAGGAGCAGTAAAAGATGTGTTGATACGCAACAATGTTTTCCGCTATCCATGTAACTCCTCGCTTTACCAATTCTGTGAAGCCGTAATCAGCATTGATCCGGAAATACCGACACCGGAACAGAAGTATCCGTATCATCGCAATATCCGGATTGTAGACAACACTTTCCATCTGTTTGACTATCCGATTCTTTTCGCCCGTTCGGTAGATGGATTGACTTTTTCCAACAATACTCTGATACGCGATACAACCTATCAGCCATATCATTATCGTAAAGAAGGCATCACTCTAGAAGCCTGCAAATCTGTGATTATTTCAAACAACAAGATTGAAGGGGATGTATTAGGGCGTACTGTAAAGTTTGAAAACATGAAATCATCCGATATAAAAATCAGCAAGAATCCATTCTTTCAAAAAATCAAATAATTAAAAGATTAGAGTGGTGCTTTAGGTTACTTGAAGCTATGCTTTTCAGTCTCTAAAGCACCGCTTTCCTTCATTAAAATGAATGTTATCCCATAAACACAATAAACAAAGGCAGATTATCTTTAATAAATTTCAATGCCAACGTAATCTGGCGTTCTATCGCCTTCTCCGTAACTGCACATTGTTCTGCAATCTCCTTATTGGTTAAATGCTGTTCGCGACTCATTCTGAAAATACGTTGTCGTTGTGGCGGAAGTTGAGCAATCAATCTATCTATATAGTTTTTCAAATCAGCCGCATCCAATTCCTCCTCTATATCGTATGACTTCTCAAACCCTTTCAAAGCTGTCATTTTAAAGTTCAACTCATTAAAATACCTGCGTGAATAATTGAAAATGATATTGCGGGTAATGATGAAAAGGAAACCGTCAAAGTTTTTGGTTTCATCAAAAGTATCTCTTGATTCCCAAACCTTTACAAAAACATCTTGTACCACTTCAGAAACCTCAGAAGAAGAAGTTATATAAAGCCGAGCAAAGTTATAGACCTTCAGCCAGTAACGATCATATAACAATGCAAAAGCAGCTGTGTCCCCACCTCTCACCTTTTCAAGAATAACTTTCTCTTCCATCTTTTTCTAATTACAATACAAAAATAAGGAAACAATTATTAAACACAACATTTTTTAAGGATTTTATTTCACATATAGCTGTCTATTTCTCTTCAGAAGAAAAAATAGTAATCATTCAAATGGTTCATTATCACTAAGTTCTACAGGAACTTGGTTCTTTTTCTTGCATTCACATCTGTTTTTTACTTTTTTCCATATTTGTTCTTTTATCTCTACATCAACAAGTCTGTTGCCAGATTCATTCCATTGTTTTCTAATTTCTATATCTATCGGTTCCAAGTCAGCAAACTCTTTGCGTTGCTTTTTGGTTAATCTGCCCGATAGCAAGCTTTTGATTAAACTTTTCTTTTCAACCTTATTCATCCTATTTTATCTTGTTGGTTTAAACTTTTGTTTTTACTCTTATACTATTAAATACACAGTACTCCTTTCTAACCCCACATCGACTTTGTAAAAAAGTGAAAGAAAAAATAGAATTAATTTGTAACTGGTTAATAATAAATGGAATACACCCGCTTATTTTTTTGAAAAAAACAATAATACTGGTGGAACTTACTAATCAACGTACAGAAACAAACTAAATTTTGAATATAACTGTCCCTGAACAAATACAGGAAAATTTGATCTTTCGTACTTTCTCTCCCATACATAAAAACGAAAATCCTCTTTCAACCTATCACCACCGCTCTGAAACGTCCTGTTCATCGTGCTTACAGAGCGGTGATAGGTTGTCGATAACCTATCACCTTCATCTGTCACCTATCACCACCCGATGTAGGCGAAGTCTGTATACAAACAGAAGCCTACATGTAAATAGAAGTTTCCTACCCTGAAACTCCAGTTTCATCAGCTTGAAACTTTAGTTTCATACACTTGAAACTCTTGTTTCCCCCGTTTGAAACTCTAGTTTCCATTGCTTGAAACTTTAGTTTCAAAGGCATGAAACTAAGTGTTCCATTACTTGAAACAAAATGTTGTAGGCTGCATATGCATTATATGGTTTGGGGAAAGCCTAGAGAAGTATAGATGTACATCAACCGGATGGTGATAGGTGATAGATGAAGGTGATAGGTTACCGACAACCTATCACCATCCTGTAAGTGCGATGAACAGGACGTTTCAGAGCGGCGGTGATAGGTTGAAAGAGGATTTTCTTTTTTATGTATGGGGAGAATATGAAAATAAAATATTTCTCTCAATTAACCCGAAACTGAATAAAAATGAATTAAACCTATTCACGAGAAATAGATAAAATGACATAGTTCCTGTAGAACTTAGGTGGTATTTTGCTGCAGCTTCATTAGCTCTTTTATTAACGATAGGCGGCTTCTGGTTCAAGTCAAATGGAGACAAGATTGCAGATGAGTTCATTAAGATCACTGCCCAACAAAGCCAGATGTACACTTTGCCGGATAGCACTAAAGTATGGATGGAGCCCGGAAGTTCTATTAAATACGCAAAAACATTCGATAAAAATAGAAAAGTATGGCTCAGCGGCAATTCATTATTTGAAGTCTATAAACATACAGGAAGTACTTTCCAAGTTTATATCGATAAAGCATTTATAGAGGTAAAGGGGACGTGTTTCCACGTAAAACAGACCAACACTGAAAAAAACGAAATAACTCTGTTTAACGGTAAAATAGAATTTAATGTTGAAGCCACCGGGCAGAAAACTGTCATGAAACCTCTGCAAAAGGTGATTTACAATCCGAATAATGCCGAGACAAGAATAGAACAGATTGCTAACATAAAATGGGAAAACGGAAAATACAACTTCACCGATATTCCCTTGCAAGAGCTAATCAGCATTATCAACCAGATGTATAACTCCGATGTCACATTGGCCAAAGGTATCAATCATGAATCTGCATTCACCGGCAGTATCCGCTATGATGAACCACTGGAAGATGTTATCAATAAGATTTGTTTCACACTAAACCTGAATAAAGAAGAACATGCAAATAGAATCTTTATAAAAAACTAATATTAAACTTATGTCTAATCTAAAATGCAAAAGCATGAGAAAAATTCATTTCTTTGACAAGAAACGATATCTGAAGTATATCGTACTGCTGTTGCTTTTTTACCCGCTCAACATTTTAGGAGCGCAAGGAGTAATCTCAGTAAAAGGGCAGGCAATGAGTATCAAACAAGCTATTCAGCTAATTGAAAAAAACAGTAACTACACGTTTTTCTACAATGCTGCAGACTTGAAAAACACAACCAACAAAAATTTCAATTGTGAAGGCTCCATTGAAGAAGTTCTGAAAGAAGTATTCAATGGCAGCGGAATTACCTACATGATCAAAGGAAACGAGATCATACTGAAAGTAAACAAAGAAGAGAGCACCCAACAGCAACCTAAAAAGAAGCGTAGTGTTACGGGTACGGTGGTGGATGCCGAAAATGGCGATCCGGTCATCGGTGCCACCGTTGTGGTGAAAGGACAGAAAGACGGAGTCATTACCGACCTGGACGGTAATTTCACCATCTCGGTCAGCGGCTCAAGGGTACAACTGGAATTCAGTTACATCGGCTACAAGAAAAAGACAGTCGATGTGGGTGACCTCGGTGTCATCAATGTAAAGATGGAATCGGACAACCAGTTGTTGAGTGAAGTAGTGGTAGTAGGTGCCGGTACACAGAAAAAGGTCAGCGTCACAGGTTCAATCACCAGTGTGAAAGGTATGACTTTGAAAGCCCCCAGTTCATCATTAACTTCTTCTTTTGCCGGTAAACTTTCCGGAGTTATCGCAATGACAAAGTCCGGTGAGCCCGGAGCAGCTTCAGAATTCTATATCCGTGGCGTAAGTACTTTCGGTGGACGTGCCACTCCGTTGATTCTGCTCGACGATGTAGAAATATCTACTTCCGACCTGAATAACCTTCCTGCTGAAACCATTGAAAGTTTCTCTATCCTGAAAGATGCTTCCGCAACCGCCATTTATGGTGCACGCGGTGCAAACGGTGTCATGCTGATCACCACCAAGACAGGTAAAGAAAACGAGAAGACACGTATCAACGTAACTCTCGAAAATTCTTTCAACAAGCCGATGAATATGCCGAAATTTGTAGACGGAGCTACATGGATGGAACTCTACAATGAAGCACAAATTACCCGTAACCCACAAGCTACCCCCAAATACACCCAACAAGCTATCGACAACACACGCAACCATATAAACCCCTATGTATATCCGGATGTAGACTGGCAAGACATGATTTTCAAAAACATGAATATGAACCAACGTGTAAATGTCAATATCTCCGGCGGTGGTAGCAAGGCGTCTTATTATATGAGCTTACAAGCCAATCACGACACTGGTCTGCTGAATACCAAGAAAGTATATTCCTATGATAATAATATCAATAACTGGGGATATAACTTCCAGAACAACATTTCATACAAAGTCACTCCGACCACAAAAATTGACCTGCACATGAATGCGCAGATCCGCAACCAGAAAGGGCCCAACTATAGTACCTCCAGTCTGTTTGCCATGATGTTGTCTACCAACCCTGTATATTTCCCCGCCACCTTCCCCGCACAAGAAGGAGACACGCACATCCGTTTCGGTAATGCACGCTGGGCAGGTTCAAGTTTGCGTACCAACCCCTACGCATATATGTTGAGTTCATTTAAAGAAAACAACGAGAACACATTAAATACTTCTCTGAAAATCAACCAGAAACTGGACTTCGTCACCAAAGGGTTGAGTATCCAGGCTATGGTGAACTGGAAGAACTGGTCATCATCCAGTTACAATCGTAGCATCAATCCTTATTACTATGGAGTGAAAGCCGGCAGCTACAATCCAGCTAACCCGACAGACTACGAAATGGAAGCGTTGAACACCAACGGGACTGACTATCTGGCAACTTCCGCAATAGGCAAATCTTCCGACCAGACATTTTATATGGATGCCCGTCTGAACTACGACCGCCAGTTCAGTTTACATCATATCACAGGTATGTTGATGTACATGCAGCGTGAATACCGCAGTGATGTACTACCACAACGCAACCAAGGTATCTCCGGACGTTTCACTTATGACTACGGTCAACGCTACCTTGTTGAATTAAACTTCGGTTACAACGGTACCGAACGTCTGGCTAAGAAAAGCCGCTTCGAATTCTTCCCTGCCATTTCATTAGGTTGGGTAATCAGTAACGAACAATTCTTTGAACCCATGACCGATATGATCGACAATCTGAAAATCAGAGGTTCTTACGGTCTGGTTGGTAGTGACGAAACCGGTATGGGTGCCGGAGCACAACACTTCCTTTACATCGATCAAGTATATCTCAACAATATCGGCTTCACCACAGGTGTAGATATGAATTACACCCTAAGCGGACCGCAAATGATTACATATGCCGTGCAGAATGCAAGCTGGGAACGCGTGAAGAAACTCGACATCGGTCTTGACCTCGAACTGTTCCGCCAACTCACCATTACTGCCGACTACTTCAAAGAACGCCGTTACAACATCTTGCTGAACCGGGAAGCATGGCCGGAATCACTGGCATACTACACCGCAAAACCGTGGAGCAATAAAGGTAAGGTAGACAACTGGGGACTCGAACTAAGTGTCAACTGGCACAAAGAAATCATCAAAGACCTCTTTGTCGATTTCCGCGGAAACTTCACTTATACGGAAAACAAATATGTCGATTTGGATGAACCTGTTTATCCGTACGTATGGAAAACATCTACCGGAAAGCCACTTAGCCGCACTACCGGTTATGTCGCAGAAGGATTGTTCAAAAGTCAGGAAGAAATAGACAACAGTCCCGAACAGAATTTGGGTAGTGTGGTGAAACCCGGTGATATCAAATACCGTGACATCAACGGTGACGGTAAGATTGATGACAACGACCAGGTGATGCTTTCACCTTATGGCACAACCCCGCGTATCCAGTATGGTCTGGGTATGAACATTACCTATAAGAAGTTCGACTTCGGAGTATTCTTCAACGGTTCCGCCAAGCGTAAAATCATGGTCAGCGGTGTCACACCGTTCGGAGAAAGCGACTATAACGTGATGCAATTCATCGCTGACGAACGTTGGACGGAAGCTAACCCGAACCCGAACGCTACTTATCCACGTCTGGGATTGGTCGGTTCGCAGACAGCCAATAACAACGTAGCCAGTTCATACTGGATGCGCAACGGTAACTTCCTGCGTTTCAAAACATTGGAGCTCGGATACAGTTTCAGATACGGTCGTGTCTATCTCAGTGGCGACAATTTAGCTGTTTTCAGCCCGTTCAAGCTTTGGGATCCAGAACTCTCTTACAATTCTTACCCGTTGCAACGCACATTCAACGTCGGCGTACAACTTAATTTCTAAACAGTAACTTTAAATTTTATACTCACATATATGAGACTGAAAGATACATTAACCAAAATAGGCGGAATGCTCGCGATAGCAGCTTGCTGTCTTACATCTTGTGACTATCTGGACGTTGTTCCTCCCGAACAAGCCGGACTGAAAGATGCCACTAAAACGCCGGAATCGACTAAAGGTTTCTTATATTCCTGCTATGCCGGTATTAAAGACTTCTTCCCCTGGCAATATACAGGAGTAGAAGCATCAACAGATGAATATGCCTTGCCTCCACTATGGAGCCACGACGGACAGAAGGTGGCATGGGGGCTCGCTACGCCCGGCAATGCCTCTGCATGGAAATGGGGTACGTTCTACCGCTATATCGGCCAGTGCCATTTGTTCCTCTCGCAATTGGAGAACGCACAAGGCATATCCGACGTGCTGAAAAAGGAATGGAGCGCAGAAGCGAATTTCCTAATCGCCTACTATCACTACCGCTTGCTGGAGTATTACGGCCCGATTCCCATCACCGACTCATATATCGATATGGATACGCCTTCCAACGAATATAACGGTCGTTCACACTTCGACTATGTAGTGAGCTGGATTTGCATGAAGCTCGACAAAGCGGCAGAAGACCTTCCGGCATCCCGTGTGGGAGACGAATGGGGACGTGCCACTTCTACCATAGCCAAAGCTATCAAGGCTCGTATACTGCTCTATGCGGCTTCTCCGCTATGGAACGGTCAATTCCCTTTCCCCGAATGGAAAAATGAAAAATATACTACACCGGGATATGGATATGAACTCGTGAGCAGGACTTACGACCCTGATAAATGGGAACGCGCACTGACCGCTTGTAAAGATGCATTGGAATGGGCGGAAGGCGACGGTGGAAACGCACTAATGGGTATTACTGCCTGTGATAATCTGATCAGTAATGACCAGCTAGGTGATCCTTTCAAGAAATTGAAAGCACCGGTAGACAATGACGCATTTACAGACGAATTCAAGAAACGTATCATGCTGATGCGTTACATCGTAACGACACGCTACTCTGACGGAAACAAGGAAATGATTTGGGGAGTGGCAGGAACGGATACTTACAACCAAAAATTGGCTTGCTTGCCCCTGCATTGCAGTAAACAGAACAATGGTACTTACTGGAACGACGGATATAGCGGCATATCACCCTACCTCAATGCCGTAGAAAAATTCTATACGAAAGACGGTATCTTACCTCGCATCGCTGCCGAACAAGGCACTTTTGCGGCAGAAGATACATGGTATGAGCCTTACAAGGGCGACATCATTCGTCTTAACTCCAACCGCGAACCCCGTTTTTATGCGTGGATTGCATTTGACGGCGACCAGTATGCTGTGAAGTTAAACAACGGCGAACCATTGGAAATCAATCTGAAGGATCCTGCCAAGCAAGGAAAAAGCGTCACAGGTAACAGTGCACGTAACTACTGCGTAACCGGTTATCTCTGCAAGAAATTCATCCGTCCGAACACTAACTGGACACAGTACGGAAACCTTGACCAGAAAGATTATCCCGCTACGCTCATCCGTCTGGCGGAACTTTATCTGAACCTGGCAGAATGTTATGCGTCCAAAGACAATCCGGATGAAACCAGCGCATTGAAGTATTTGAATGTGATTCGCCGCCGTGCCGGTATTCCTGAATTGACACACGAAATAATCGAAGCATCAGGAATGTCCTTAGTAGAATGGGTACGCAACGAACGTTTTATTGAATTGTATGGTGAAGGTCACCGCTACTATGATGCCCGTCGTTGGATGACCGCTCCGCAAGCGTTTGCTGCCGGTGTACGCAAAGGACTCAATATAGAAAAGTTGGAAAATCCTTCTTTCGAAGAATTGAACCAACCTGTTGCCGTACAACAGGATTTCAAATGGGAGAATCGTATGTATCTGGCTCCGGTATTCGTGAACGAAGTGTATAAAAACACACAGATGGTTCAAGCACCGGAATATTAATCTTAAACAAGTATACAAATATGAAGAAATTAATATATTCATTCCTTTTCTTGGGAGCAATCACTGCACTCGGAGGCTGTAAGGAAGACAGCTACGAAGACTTGATCCCTGAGCAATATGACAAAATTCTCTATCTGAAAACCTATGGTCAACAGACTATAGAGCTCTTTGACGACGGATCACAGGTAGACTATTCACTGACTGTCGTAAAAACCGGAAGTAACCCGGCGGCTACCGCACAGGCACAAGTAAAAATCATGTCGCAAGCTGAAGTTGACAAAGACGCACGTTACCAAGGAAATAATTACAAGGTACTATCATCTGCTTGTTATACTTACAAGTCTGAACCACTCGAACTTACTTCTGCCGACGCTTATAAACAGGTGAAGATGAAATTGTCTCCTGCCAAAATTTTGGAGGAAATAGCCGAAACAAAGGACGAAAATCCCAATTATGTGTATATCATTCCTTTCCGTCTCAGCAGTCCGAACGACCAAGTCAACCAAGACAAAAAAGATTTGATATTGAAACTGAATGTCACCAAGTTGAGCATTTATTTCAAGAAAGGAAGTCAAATGGTTAATTTGAACACTGTAACAGGAGACGAATGGGCGTTTGAAGCAGGAATGGCTATGGTATCAGGCGTACAGAATACGTGGAATTTCACCGCTCAAATAGAAGTAGACCGAAGCGATGAGGCATTAAATGCATATAACACAGCTAATGGCACCGCTTACCTGATGACTCCCGAAGCGGCAATCGTAAATATCAATGAAGGTGTATTCGAAGCAGGTAATAACGAAGCTGCGGCTGCGATAAGAATCAAACGAGCCGGATTAGCCAAAGGATATACTTATCTAGTTCCTTTGAAACTTAAACCTATCACAGAAATAGAAACGATTTCTGTTAGTGAGAAGTTGCATTATATAATATTGGAATATCCGCTAGATCCGGAAGCTGACAGAATTGAATTGACAACAGAAAGCTTCTTCGATGTGTATGGTTGGCATATCAGTAATGATTATGGCAATTTGATTGACAATAATAATGAGACTCATTTTGAAACTCAGTATTGGGCAATTACCGG
Source organism: Bacteroides congonensis (assembly GCF_900130125.1). GTDB lineage: Bacteria > Bacteroidota > Bacteroidia > Bacteroidales > Bacteroidaceae > Bacteroides > Bacteroides congonensis. The sequence goes on along the minus strand of NZ_FQXY01000011.1, from coordinate 591,284 downwards.
AAATACAACTTATGGTACTCCATTAGATGTTAGAATAGGCAAAGAGGTACACTCCGTCATGTTTGAATACATAACCAGAGGAGGTGGTAATACCAATCCACAAGATATATCACTCTGGGCTTCCAACGATGATGAAGTTACAACAAATAGCGAATCCGCTACATGGTTCAAACTAGGTGATGTTTCAGGTGTTCCAGCACGATATGAAGCACACAAAAAATACTCATCCAAAGTGTTTGTTTCCTCCCAGCCATTTAAATATATAAGAATAGCCGTTAAAACAGGAAATGAACCGGTAGACGGAACAGGCACTGCAGGCGGTTGCTGGGGTATGGCCGAACTTAAAATATGGGCAAATTAAAATTAACCATTAAAGTCAACTATTTATGAAACATATATACAATTATCTGACTTTCCTCTTATGTCTCTTTACCATGACCGTTTACACCGGCTGTAAAGACGACGAAGAAGAACTTGTAGCCAAGCAATTTGAAATTGACGGAAGCGAACTGAACAAAGAAATCGACTTCCGCAGCACAACAATCTCAATACCCGTAAAGACTAACATGCGTGTAAGTGAGTGGTCTGTAAATTCCAATCAGAAATGGGTAACTGCATTCCAGCAAAAAGATGAAATAATTTTATCTGTTCTGGACAGCAAATTGACAAACGAACGTACTGCCAAAGTCACTGTCACATCAGAAGTTGTTGATGCCAACTATACTATTACCCTGACACAATATGGTATTAATGACGTTCAGTTTAAGAATGACACCAGAGTTCCTATCATCAGCGCTATCGCAGACGCAAGTCAAGGAGAAGGCTGGAACATCGAAAAAACATTCGATGGAGTAAAGGACCCTGCCCTGACACAACCTGACGGAAATCATTTCCACTCGCCATGGGGAGAAACCAACTTCCCATTCCACATTACATACACTGTTGATCCCAATAAGCAGATTGACTACTTTATCTATTATCCGAGAAATGGAAATGGAAACTTCGGGGAGTTCAGCGTCAGTGTACTACCTGCCGGCAAAGCGGACAACGAACAAAATTATGTGGATGTCGGAAGCTTTGACTTCAAGTTTGCCGGAGGTACAATCAATGGAATTAGCGGTATTCTGACTAAAGGTATTATAGCTGATAAAGTAAAATTCACAATTCAAAGTGGATTAGGAGGCTTTGTAAGTTGCGGGGAAATGGAATTCTATGAAAAGACTAACTATCGCGACATGAATGCTCCTATACTGAATGTCTTTACAGACCTTACTTGTTCTGAGCTGAAACCCGACGTTACCAATGAAGCAATCGAAGCATTGACCAGCAATACCCTGAAACGCGTAGCTAAAGCACTCCAAAACAATACGTACGATGAATGGGAGAAAAATTTCCGTATCCGGGAGTATGAAGCATATAGCAACAATAATTATTGGGCTAACCGCATACAGACTAAGAAATATTCAGATTTGGATAACCCGACGGGTATCTATGTGAAAAAGGACGAGGAACTGATGGTTTTGGTCGGTGCAATACCTGAAGGACAGCAAGTTTCACTGCAATGTATATGGGAAGAGGGTGGAGTCAAGCAAGACTTCGACCATCAGGACCCGAACGCGCAAAACTACGTACAAACAGCAGCCAGCGGAGATAAATACTCATTAGTAGAGGGCGTGAATATGTTGAAGATGAATGGACAAGGACAGCTCTTTATCATGTACAATGTGCAAGGAGAAGGATTGAAGCAGAATCCGGCTCCGGTCAAAATCCATATTCCACTGGGACGTGGTATTGTCAATGGTTTCTTCGACCTGAAAGAGCATAAGACGGATGCCAAATATGCGGAATTGTTGAGCAAAGCAACCCACAAATATTTCTGTGTGCGCGGCGAACGGATGATGTTCTACTTCCACCGTCTCAAAATGCTGGATGCAGCGCCTACAGAAATCTTGTCTGCAATTCATCTTTGGGATGATATTCTGAAATGGGAACAGGAAATGAGTGGGGTTGAGAAATACCGTCAAGACGGATATTACAATAACCATATGTTTTCCATATCTCCGGAAGGAAGCTACATGTGGGCATCAGACTACCGCGTAGCTTTCGTTTACACCTACCTGAAAAACATTCTGCTCTATGACAACGTAATGGCAGCAGAAGATAACGCATGGGGACCGGCACACGAAATGGGACACGTTCATCAATATGCCATCAACTGGCCGGGTTCTACGGAATCAAGCAACAACTTGTTCTCCAACTACGTCATCTACCGTCTAGGCAAGTACAAATCACGTGGACGCGGTCTGGACTATATGGCAAAATCGGTTTATGGAGACGGACGCGCATGGTATAATATGGGCAGTTCTACACACCAAAACGAAGATACCGAGGTGCATATGCGTATGAACTGGCAACTTTGGATATATTACGAATTATGTAAGGGAACTGCAGAGAATCCGACTATTTGGCCGAGAATATTTGAAATCATGCGTACAACATACAAGAATATTCCGGAAAGCGACCCGGGCAGACGTCAAATGGCATTTGTAAAAGCGGTATGTGATGCCACACAGGAAGACTTGACGGAATTCTTCGAAACATGGGGATTCTTCAAACCTGTAAGTGAATCTATCAATCAGTATGGTACGTTTGAATATACGGTTAGCAAATCTATGATCGCAGAAACCAAGCAGTATATCAAGAACAAAAATTATCCGAAAGCCGCTCCGATCCAGTATATCGAAGACCGTAAGCAGGAATTCTTCCCTGAAGGTGATTATCGCTTCAAGGAGGTAGGTAATGTAGGTTACTATACTACATTCAAAGATAATGTAAAGATAAGCAAGACTCCGACTTACACAGAAAAAGCTTCCACACAAGGAAAAGCAATCAGTGTCAGCAACGGAGAACAAGCGGTAGCCTTTGAAGTTAGAAAACAAGAAACCGGCAGCAACGGGGAAAAGATTATGGGTGATGTGGTTTACTTCTCCAATTCTTTCGAATTCTTTGTTCCGCGCACCGTCTCTATAGCAGGTTGCGGCATTTACGCCGTACAAGCAGACGGAGCACGCATACTGATGGAAAAGAAGTAAGTTAATCACTATAAAGAGAGGAAATACTACAAAAACTATTTATACGATATTGTTATATCATAATAGATAGACTTTTGTGGTATTTCCTCTTCTTTTATCAACCGCTAACATATTAATGACATGAAAAACATAACTACGAACTTATTAAGTATTTTTCTCTGCGGAAGTATACTTCACGCCTGTTCTTCCAGCGATAAAACACTGATTCCACCTTCTCCCAATTTTGAAGAGGAAGAAATTAAAGAGATAACACTCCCCGAGGATATCCAAATTATCCCGGTCGGTGGAAAAGCCAGTGAATGCCAACCGGGTTCTGACATAGACAAATCTTATGACGGTAAATTTACTATAGGAACCTCCGAATCCCATTACCATAGCTCATGGAGCAACACCTCCTTCCCGGTTACTTTGGAGTATTTCTTCAAAGGAGATATGGAAATCAATTACTTTATCTATTATACCCGCTCCGGCAATGGTAATTTTGGTGAAGTAGAAGTGTATACCTCTACCGACTCCGCCAGAAAGAATTATACATTACAAGGAACTTATGACTTCAAAATGAAGAATGATCCGAGTAGGATCGTTTTCAAGGAAGGCATAAAAGCTACAGGAGTAAAATTCGTTGTAAAAAGCGGGCTTGGCAACTTTGTAAGTTGCGATGAAATGCATTTTTTCCAGAAAAATACAGACAAGACATTAGAAGGCAAATTGCTGACTGTATTTAAAGATATTACTTGCAGCGAATTGAAGCCTGATGTTACAGATAAAGAAATCAATAAGTTACCCAACAAATATTTCATACATATAGCCGAAGCGCTAAAAAATGATTCTTATGACGAATGGGAGAAAGAATTCCGTATCCGCAAATACAATGCCTATAGCAATGTCAACGAATGGGCGGAAAAGTTAATGACCAAGCATTACAGCAGCCTGGACAACCTAACCGGAATTGCTGTGGAAAAAGACAATGAAATTATCGTTCTCGTCGGCGACACTTATGGACGCGAAGTTTCACTACAATGTGTGGGAGAAGAAAAAACAAACTTTGGGGAAGCAAAGGAATATGTACAGACTGCCGCTTCGGGGGATGTTTATTACCTGGAACCGGGCATCAACAAGTTCAAAATGCGTAACAAAGGACAATTGTTTGTCATGTACAACTGTGACCTGACCAGTAATCCGAAACCGATAAAAATACATATCCCGTTAGGGAGCGGAACGGTCAGCGGCTTTTTTGACCTGAAAGAACATAAGACAGATGCCAAATATGCAGAGTTGTTATCCAAAGCCACAGACAAGTATTTCGGGGTGCGTGGTGATAAGATTATCTTTTATTTCCACCGAGATAAACTTCGCGAATTCGTAAAAGATGAAATATTATCCGCCATCAACCTGTGGGACAACATCATCGGTTGGGAACAGGAGTTGATGGGTATTGAAGATGTGCGGCCCGCTCAGGTAAACAATCATTTGTTTGCTATTTCACCCGAAGGCGCTTATATGTGGGCATCAGATTATCGCATCGCATTTGTATATACCTACCTGCAGAATATCCTGTTATATGATAATGTAATGAGTGCCAAAGACAATGCTTGGGGACCCGCACATGAAATCGGGCATATTCACCAACTGGCAATTGACTGGCCGAGTTCCACCGAATCATCCAATAATCTGTTTTCAAACTTCATCCTATATAAACTAGGTAAATATTGCTCTCGTGGCACGGAATTAAATCTCCCCAAAGCAGCAGACAACCGTACTACCGACTCTAACGGAAATATTACGAAAATGACCCTTTCGGAAGCCCATTGTGTACTCAACCGCCCTTGGTGCAACTTCGGCAGCAATTATCAGGGAGAAAATACAGAACTACATATGCGTATGAACTGGCAGCTATGGAACTACTATCACCGCTGCGGACACAAACCTGATTTCTGGCAAAGGTTGTTCAAACTCATGCGCGAAAATCGTACTGCTTCCAATAATCCGGGAGTCAAACAACTTCTGTTTGCCCGGATGGCCTGTGAAGCGGCACAGGAAGACCTGACCGAGTTTTTTGAAATGTGGGGATTCTTTGTACCGGTAGATACACAATTAGACCAATATGGCAGCTACCAATATACCGTGACGGAGAATATGATTAAGGAAACCAAACAAGCTATGGCTAAATATCCGAAGAAAGCCAAGCCGTTCTACTATCTGGAAGACCGGAAAGCAGGTGATGAGGGACTGGACACTACTCCACCGGATGTGGGTTACTACACGCAGTTCCAAACGATACGACCTATCACTAAAGATATAAAAGGACATATCAACGGACGGGAAGTGACTATCACCAACGGAGATGAAGCAGTAGCCTTCGAACTCAGGGAAAAAGACGCTAATGGAAAACTACTCTATTTTTCTACTTTCACCAAGTTCGAGATTCCACTGGCGGTATCGCTGACGTATGCCAAGTTATACGCTGTACAGGCTGATGGAAAACGTATTAATTTGGAAGAATGAGTTATCCGGATACAAATGATTGCATTCATGCGAAAAGTTAAGTAATACAAAAAGATGACTTATATCCTAGGAGAATGCTTTAGTAACGTGTCTTATATTTGAATACGTTCAAAGAATAACCGTAAACTCAAATATTAAGAAATGCTAAATAAATCGTTATATCATAGGGGAGTACCCTTTACGATGTGTATTTATGTCGTATATAAGAAATATCACCGTCATAACTCAAACACATTAAGCCAAGATGAAACCAATGAGAAAAGTAGAACTCATTTTCTACCCGAAATATGAATTTATAGTAAAAATATCTGTGACAAACATACAGAATTGACTATTAATTACTACTTTTGACAACTAAATGAAAAACGACAAATAACCCCCTATTAAAAACATAAAATTATGATGAAAAAGCTATTTACAGTCGCAGCTATCGGTCTTACTTTGTTAACCTGCCATACAAGCTGCACATCTCCGCAAAAAGCTCAGGAAGCTTTTGCACCGATCAAAGTAGAAACCCCTGCCCGCCCTGCCGGTCAAGAGGATGTAATCCAACTTGTTGCTCCCAAAATTGATACCGTACGTGTCGGTTTCATCGGATTGGGAATGCGTGGTCCCGGTGCTGTGGCACGATGGACGCATATCCCGGGAACTAAAATTGTCGCTTTATGCGATCTGACTCCTGAACGTGTAGAAAAATCACAGGAAATTTTGAAAAATGCAGGACTGCCGGAAGCGGCATCTTACAGCGGTTCGGAAGATGCATGGAAAAAACTCTGCGAACAGGATGATATCGACCTTGTATATATAGCAACCGACTGGAAGCACCATGCGGAAATGGGTGTTTATGCCATGGAACACGGCAAGCACGTAGCTATCGAAGTGCCTGCAGCCATGACATTGGATGAAATCTGGCAATTAATCAATACGTCTGAAAAGACCCGTAAGCACTGTATGCAACTTGAAAACTGTGTATATGACTTCTTTGAACTGACTTCTTTGAATATGGCACAGCAAGGTGTCTTCGGAGAAGTGCTCCATGTAGAAGGTTCATATATCCACAATTTGGAAGACTTCTGGGGTGCATACTGGAACAATTGGCGTATGGATTACAACCAAAAGCATCGTGGTGATGTATATGCCACTCACGGCATGGGCCCGGCTTGCCAATTACTTGACATCCACCGTGGCGACCGCATGAAAACTTTAGTGGCAATGGATACAAAAGCTGTTAACGGTCCGGCTTATATCAAAAAACAGACAGGAGAAGAAGTGAAAGACTTCCAGAACGGTGACCAGACTTCAACATTGATCCGCACGGAAAACGGTAAGACTATGTTGATCCAGCACAATGTAATGACTCCGCGTCCATACAGCCGCATGTATCAGATTGTGGGAGCCGACGGTTACGCAAGCAAGTATCCGATTGAAGAATATTGTTTAAGACCTTCACAAGTTGACTCTGACGATGTTCCTAATCACGAAAATCTGAACGCGCACGGTTCCGTACCTGCTGATGTAAGAAAAGCCTTGATGGATAAATACAAACACCCGATTCACAAAGAGCTGGAAGAGACTGCCAAGAAAGTAGGTGGTCACGGTGGTATGGACTTTATCATGGATTATCGCCTGGCATACTGCCTGCAGAATGGTCTGCCATTGGATATGGACGTTTACGACCTTGCAGAATGGTGCTGTATGGCTGAGCTTACCCGCCTTTCTATCGAAAACAATTCAGCTCCGGTTGAAGTGCCCGATTTCACCCGCGGCGGATGGAATAAGGTAAAAGGTTACCGTCATGCTTTTGTAAAATAATAAAATAGTATTGTACTTTTTTACACGAACACTGTGAAGCAATCCGGCTTTCCCCCAAAGCCGGATTATTCATAGGTTCGTGTTTGAACATTTTATAGAACATCATAATCACATTTATGAAAACAGCTATTCCAAGGCCTTCCAAGCAAAGCATTATCCGCGAAGCCAAAGATTATGTAATGATTGCCATCGGCATGATTTTATACGGTATCGGCTGGACAGTTTTCCTGCTTCCTAATGATATCACTACCGGGGGAGTACCGGGTATTGCTTCTATCGTATATTGGGCTACCGGCTTCCCTGTGCAATATACGTATTTTACTATCAACTTCTTCCTGCTGTTACTGGCTCTCAAACTCCTCGGTTTGAAATTCTGCATCAAAACTATTTTCGGAGTATTCACCCTGACCTTTTTCTTATCTGTGATACAGAAATTGGCGGCAGGTATCAGCCTTCTTCACGACCAGCCTTTTATGGCATGCGTTATCGGAGCATCCTTCTGTGGCGGTGGCATCGGGGTTGCCTTTTCGGCCAACGGAAGTACCGGCGGTACTGATATTATCGCGGCCATTATCAACAAATACCGGGATATCACACTAGGGAGAGTTGTATTAATTTGTGATATGATTATTATAGTATCCAGTTATTTTGTCTTAAAAGACTGGGAAAAAGTAGTGTATGGATTCGCAACTCTTTATATTTGTAGCTTCGTACTCGATCAGGTAGTGAATAGCGCCCGGCAGTCCGTACAGTTTTTCATTATATCCAATAAATATCAGGAAATAGGAAAACGAATCAACGAATATCCGCACCGGGGAGTTACAATTATCAATGCAACGGGGTTCTACACCGGACGAGAACAGAAAATGATGTTTGTATTGGCCAAGAAACGGGAATCTACCATTATCTTCCGGCTGATTAAAGACATCGACCCGAAAGCTTTTGTATCGCAAAGTGCTGTCATCGGAGTTTACGGAGAAGGATTTGACCATATCAAAGTGAAATAAAAAAGAATGAGAAACCAATATTGAAAAACATGAAATTTCGATCGTACCCCCTCTTATTAACTAACATTTTTATGGGAATATTTTCCCTGGTAACAACCAATGCCATAGCTGATAATGCGAAAAAGCCTTATTGGCAAGATGTGCAGGTAGTAGCAGTCAACAAAGAGTATCCCCGTTCTTCGTTTATGACGTATGACAACCGGGACGATGCCATGAGCGGCAAATTTGAACGGAGCAAATACTACCGGTTACTAAACGGAACATGGAAGTTTTACTTTGTAGATTCTTACAAGAACCTTCCCGCCAACATTACCGACCCGGACACCAGTACGGAATCATGGTATGATATTCAGGTACCCGGCAACTGGGAAGTACAGGGACATGGAGTAGCCATCTATACGAATCACGGCTACGAGTTCAAGGCGCGCAATCCGCAGCCCCCACTCCTACCGGAAGCTAATCCCGTAGGTGTATACCGCCGTGACATCGATATCCCTGCCGACTGGGACGGACGTGATATTTACCTGCATCTGGCAGGAGCCAAGTCAGGCGTATATGTTTATATCAACGGCAAGGAAGTAGGATATAGCGAGGATTCCAAGAATCCTGCCGAATTTCTGATAAACAAATACGTGAAACCGGGCAAGAATGTACTGACCCTGAAAATCTTCCGCTGGAGCACAGGTTCTTATCTTGAATGTCAGGACTTCTGGCGTATCAGCGGTATTGAACGTGATGTGTTTGTCTATTCACAACCTAAAGCTGCCCTTAAGGACTTCAGAGTAACATCAACCTTGGATGACAGTTACAAGAATGGTATTTTCGACCTGAACGCAGACTTGAGGAACCATAAAAAAGAAGCAGCCAATCTTACATTAGTTTACGAGTTATTGGACGCCCAAGGAAAAATTATCGCTACCGAAGAGAAAACAGCTTATATCCCTGCCGATGAAGTACGTACACTCTCTTTCGATAAAAAACTGGCTAACATAAATACATGGACATCGGAACATCCGAACCTGTATAAATTACTGATGACGGTAAAAGAAAACGGAAAAGTAAATGAAATCATTCCTTTCAATGTCGGTTTCCGTCGCATTGAAATCAAACCAATCGAACAGAAAGCTGCTAACGGCAAACCATATGTTTGCTTATTCATCAACGGACAGCCATTGAAACTGAAAGGCGTAAATATCCATGAGCACAATCCGGCAACAGGACACTATGTAACAGAAGAACTGATGCGTCGTGATTTTGAGCTGATGAAACAGCACAACTTAAACAGTGTACGTCTCTGCCACTATCCGCAAGACCGCCGTTTCTACGAACTCTGCGATGAATATGGACTTTATGTATATGATGAGGCTAACATCGAAAGCCACGGAATGTATTATGACCTGCGCAAAGGCGGCTCATTGGGTAACAACCCGGAATGGCTGAAACCACATATGGATCGTACCATTAATATGTTTGAACGCAACAAGAATTATCCCAGTGTAACTTTCTGGTCATTGGGTAATGAAGCCGGAAACGGATATAACTTCTACCAGACGTACCTGTGGGTGAAAGAAGCAGACAAAAATATCATGGCACGCCCTGTAAACTATGAACGTGCGCAATGGGAATGGAACTCCGACATGTATGTTCCCCAATATCCGGGCGCCGACTGGCTGGAGAATATAGGCAAGAACGGCAGCGACCGTCCTATAGCTCCCTCCGAATACGCACACGCTATGGGTAACTCTACGGGAAACCTGTGGGGACAATGGCAGGCTATCTACAAGTATCCCAATCTACAAGGAGGATATATTTGGGACTGGGTGGATCAAGGTATCCTTCAGAAAGACAAGAACGGAAGAGAATATTGGGCTTACGGCGGTGACTTCGGTGTAGATGCGCCTAGTGACGGTAACTTCCTTTGCAACGGTCTTGTAAATCCCGACCGCGGTCCTCATCCGGCAATGGCTGAAGTGAAGTATGTACACCAGAATGTAGGCTTTGAAGCAACAGATGCTGCGTCCGGTAAATTCAAAATTACCAACCGCTTCTACTTTACCAATCTGAAAAAATATCAGATTCATTATAATGTCGTTGCTAACGGTAAGAACATAAGAGGTGGAAAAGTATCCTTGGATATCGCTCCGCAAGCATCCAAAGAGTTTACAGTGCCGGTAAATGGTTTGAAGGCCCAGCCGGGAACTGAATATTTTGTCAACTTCAGTGTGACAACTACAGAACCGGAACCTCTGATTCCTGTGGGATATGAAATTGCATACGACCAGTTCCAGCTTCCTATCCAGGCAGAGAAAGGAACATATAAAGTCAGCGGTCCTGCATTAAGTACATCTACACAAGGAGATGAACTGATAGTGTCGTCTTCAAAAGTGAACTTTGTATTTAACAAGAAAAGTGGATTGGTTACTTCTTACAAAGTAGACGGAACAGAATACTTCAAAGACGGATTTGGAATTCAACCTAACTTCTGGCGTGCTCCCAACGATAATGATTACGGAAACGGCGCTCCCAAACGCCTGCAAGTCTGGAAACAATCAAGTAAGAATTTCCATGTGACGGATGCCGGCATGACTACGGACAATAAAGTCGTTTCATTGAAAGTAACTTATTTATTGGCTGCCGGTAATCTCTATGTCGTTACTTATAAGATTTATCCGAGCGGAGTGGTGAATGTAAACGCCAAATTTACTTCAACAGATATGCAAGCTGCCGAAACAGAAGTTTCCGAAGCTACCCGTACAGCTACCTTCACTCCCGGAAGTGACGCTGCCCGCAAAGCTGCTTCCAAACTGGAAGTTCCCCGTATCGGCGTACGTTTCCGCCTGCCGGCTCAGATGAATAATGTACAGTACTTCGGTCGCGGCCCGGAAGAGAATTATATCGACCGTAATCATGGTACTCTTGTTGGCGTATATAAAACAACAGCAGACAAGATGTATTTCAACTACGTTCGCCCGCAGGAAAACGGACATCGTACGGATACCCGCTGGATTGCCTTGTCACCCGATAAAGGGAACGGACTGGCTATTGTAGCCGACAGTCTTATCGGGTTCAATGCTTTGCGCAACTCCATCGAAGACTTCGACTCGGAAGAAGCTCTGCCCCACCCTTATCAATGGAATAACTTCAGCCCGGAAGAGGTTGCCAATCATGACGAGAAAGCTGCCCGCAACGTATTACGAAGAATGCATCACGTTAATGACATTACTCCAAGAGATTTTGTGGAAGTTTGCGTGGATATGAAGCAACAGGGAGTCGGTGGCTATGACAGTTGGGGAGCACGTCCGGAACCTTTCCATCAAATCCCTGCCAACCGTGAATACAACTGGGGATTCACACTGGTTCCCGTCCGTTCGGCCGGTCAGGCTAATGAAGCAGCCAAATACGATTATCAATAACCTTAGTATAAATTTTAAAGAAAAGACCCATGAAAGATTTATCTAGCATTGTAGCTAAATTCAAAGTCCAAGGCACGGTAGAAGAAATCAAGCCGTTGGGAGCAGGACTTATCAATGACACTTACAAAGTAAACACGAAGGAAGCAGACGCTCCCGACTACGTTTTGCAACGCATCAACCATGCTATCTTTCAGAATGTAGAAATGCTTCAATCTAATATTGCCGCTGTCACAGGACATATACGTAAGAAATTGACAGAAGCGGGAGAATCGGATATTGACCGTAAAGTCCTGTCTTTCGTTGAAACAGAAGAAGGTAAGACTTATTGGTTCGATGGTGACAACTACTGGCGTGTTATGGTATTCATTCCACGTGCCAAGACTTATGAAACTGTAAATCCCGAATATTCAAACTATGCTGGAGAAGCTTTCGGTAACTTCCAGGCTATGCTGGCAGATATTCCTGAAACTTTGGGTGAGACTATCCCCGATTTTCATAATATGGAGTTCCGTTTGAAACAGTTACGCGATGCCGTTGCTGCCAACGCTGCCGGACGAGTAGCAGAGGTGCAATACTTTTTGAATGAAATAGAAAAGCGTGCAGACGAAATGTGCAAAGCGGAACGTCTGTATCGGGAAGGCAAGTTACCGAAACGTGTATGTCATTGCGATACGAAAGTGAACAATATGATGTTCGACGAAGAGGGTAAAGTGCTTTGCGTTATCGATCTGGATACAGTGATGCCTAGCTTTATATTCTCCGATTACGGTGACTTCCTGCGTACAGGAGCCAACACTGGTGATGAGGATGACAAAGACCTCGACCGTGTGAACTTCAACATGGAAATATTCAAGGCATTTACGAAAGGTTATCTGAAAGGTGCCAAGTCATTCCTGACACCGATTGAGATAGAAAATCTTCCTTATGCTGCGGCTTTATTCCCATATATGCAATGCGTACGTTTCCTTGCCGATTATATCAACGGAGATACTTACTACAAGATTAAATATCCGGAACATAATCTGGTTCGCACCAAAGCACAATTCAAATTACTTCAAAGCGTAGAAGCACACACACCGGAAATGGTGTCATTTATCAATGAATGCTTAAAGAGCTAAGAATAAAAAACGGAGAGAGTGGAGAGTTTACTTAGTAAAAGCTCCATTCTCCCAATGATACACAATAGGACGGCGGAGAAACGGTTTCAGTTTTTCCGCCGTTTCTTTTGACATATAGTCAGGAGTAGTAAGTGTAACGGTCAGCTCTGTATTCTCTTTATTGAAATCAGCTTTCATTAAAAGTATATCGGCTGAACGGCTAGCTTCGTTAAAGTCATAGATAGCTGCCGAATCCGGTGTATTCAGAAAATCACTCATTGCAGGCAAACTAATGAACTGTGACTCGGTAAGAGGTTTCCAGTCAGTCGAATAAAAACGAATACTACTATCACAAGCCGGAGCGCAAGCAGTAGAAACCGTACAAATCACGTTCGTTGTATCATTCAATGCCAATACCTTCATCTGCCATGTAGTTTGCGAAGACATTTGCATGCGGATATAGTCTTTTCCAAGTTCAGTCATTTCCGACTTCTTGCCAAAACGGTTTTCTACCTGTGCCTTCATTTTGCTTTCCAGAAAATCCACACAATCCGCCCGATTCACTTTAGTCAATAAGGGACTCAAAGAATCCGGCATATTCACAAACAAGGTTTTAGCTTCTTGTGCCTGAAGGGAAGTCAAGGAAAATAATCCGACAACAGAAAAGAATATAGCGATAAAAAGTGTATTTATTTTCATATCAATCTTATTTAGTCCCCAAATATAAGAATATCATTCCGATTAACACCAGTATAAGGTCAATCGCTTTGCTTTTTAAATTCTTTTCACGGAAGAAAAGGGCTCCGAAAATGAAAGAAACAATGACACTTCCCCGGCGAACCATCGAAACGATGGAAATCATGGAGTCGTCATAGCTTAATGCATAAAAGTAGACAAAGTCTGCCGCCGAAAGAAAAATGGAAATCAGAATGATTGTCCAGTCCCAGCGAAACGGAGTGGTGGACTTTCTTTTCGGCCACCAAAGTAACAGCAAGATAGGACACATGATAAAGACCTGATAGACATTGTACCAGGACTGCACCAACATCGGATTCAGTTGCTTCATCAGATATTTGTCATACAGTCCGCTGATAGCCCCTGTTATCGCTGCCAATACAATAAAGAAGATCCATTTATTATGTTTGAAATCAATTCCTTCTTTCTTTCCCGAACGGCTCAACATAAAGAAAGAAGCGATAGCCAGCATTACACCAATCCATTGGTAGAGATTCAGTCGCTCGCCAAATACAAGCATAGCTCCTACCAGCACCATCACCGGACGAGTAGCATTGATAGGGCCTACGATGGTAATGGGCAGATGCTTCATACCAAAATAACCGAATATCCATGAGGACAATACGATAAACGACTTGATGATAATATATTTATGCTGTTCCCAGCCCGCAACCGGAACATTGAATATCGTTCCATCCAACAAGTCCGGTTGATATGCAGAAAACAGAATAAACGGCAGGAAGATAAGACTTGAAAAGAAAGTGTTTAAAAACAAAACGGGAAGTACCGCATTATCTTTCAGCGATTTCTTCTTGAATACATCATAAAATCCCAGCAAAGTCGCCGAGAGAAATGCTAATAATAACCACATGAGGAGATTTACTATTTTATAATTTACTACTTACGATTCACCATTTGCAAATATACTTGCAGGATATTCTACATTTACCAGAAACAGCGCATTTCCGGGAACCGATGTTCCGGCTTTCCCACGGTCTTTCTGTTCTATAATACGCCGGAAACCTTCGACCGATAGTTTTCCACGCCCCACTTCAATCAGAGTTCCCACTATGGCGCGCACCATATTCCGCAGAAAGCGGTCGGCACGAATGGTAAACACCCAAGTAGCATCTTCTTCCTGTGTCCATTCGGCATGAGTGACATGGCAAATATTCGTCTTTACATCCGTATGCAGTTTGCTGAAACTTGTAAAGTCCGTATATTCGAACAGGGTACGTGCGGCCTCATTCATGCGTTCATAATCCAATGGATTAAAGACACGGCAACGATATTGCCTGTTAAAAGGATATTTCGCAGTTGTTACATAATACTTGTACGTTCTGGCAGTTGCGTCAAAGCGTGCATGAGCGTCCGGTCTGACCCGGCAAACCCGATAAATGGAAATATCCGGGGGTAACAGACGATTCAGCTTATCAGTGACAGAATCAGTATCCAATAGCTCTTCATGGTCAAAATGAGCTACCATTAAAGACGCATGCACTCCCGCATCCGTTCTGCCCGCACCTATCACTTCTATATCACGACGCAGAAAGGTAGACAATGCTTTCATCAAACATTCCTGTACGCTAATCCCATTCGGTTGAATCTGCCAACCATGATAGTTGGTTCCGTCATAAGCCAAATAAATAAAATACCTTTGCACGCTCATTCCTTCTTTTTAGGGTTTTCGCGTGCAAAAGTAGTCATTTTTTTATTCATAAGTGGAAGGAGTAGTACCAAATGCATCTACAAAATGTTTTCTGAAGGTAGGAATATCATTGTATCCCACCATTTCCGCCACTTCCTGCACACCATATTGTTTCGTTTTCAGCAATACGCCCGCACGGCGCATACGTACTCCCCTGATCAGTTCTATAATGGTATAGTCGGTACTCTGCTTTACTTTTCTATAAAGAGTCGGCTGGCTCATATTCATTTCCGAAGCCAGTTTCTTCACGCTAAAGTCGGCTTCACATATATTCTCTTCAACAATCCTGATAACAGAATTGATAAACGGATCTTCCGTTTTCACCTCCTCTACCACTTGTTCCGTTTCGTCGTTTACTGTACCCGTATCCGTTCCCGATAGCATAAATAATTTAGAATACATCTGCTTCAATGCCTGACGCCCGTTTATCAAATTACGCACTTTCGCTATCAAAATGCTGGGAGTAAAAGGTTTTAGTACATAATCGTCCGCTCCCAGTTCCAACCCGTGAATAACATCTTCATCTTCCACCTTCGCTGTCAAAATGATAAAAGGAATGCCACAAGTTTCGAGCCCTTCTTTTACCTCACGACAACACGCAAATCCATCCTTCACCGGCATCATTACGTCACAGAGTATCAAATCGGGAAGTTCCTTCATTGCCATGTCAACTCCCTCCTGCCCGTTGGTTGCCATCAACAGGTTATACTCTTTGCCCAACAGCACCTTCAGATACACACGAATGTCTTTATGATCTTCTACAATCAATATTGTTTTCTTATCGGCAGCAAATTGCGACTGTTCTATTTTCGCATCAGCAGGCTGTAGCGGTATCCCGGGCTCCGATGCTTCCTCTGTCAACTCATTATCTGCCGACAGTTCCTGTTCCGTTTCCCCTATCGGCACAATATCCGGCTTCATCAGTTCTTCCGGATCAACAAACAAGACATTCGAATCATTTTCAAAGACAGACTTATCTGTAGGAAGATGCACCGTAACTTTCGTTCCTTTTCCCTCTGAACTTTCAAAAGAAATCATGCCGTGATGTGCCTCAACTATCTGCTGCACAGTAGAAAATCCGAGCTGTGTGGTAGACAGATCATTACCACCCCACTCATCCTCACCCAGTTGTTGTTCAAGTGTTTTTACTTCGTCATTGCCATCATCCGTCACCATCAAGCTGACATAAGTCAAGTTATCCCGCACCGTTTCGTATACAGAGAAAGAGACAACTCCCGTATAATTCGTATGGGTGAAAGCATTGGTCAACAGATTATGGATAATAAATTCTATCTTCTTTTCATCCACATAAAATTCCAGTTCCTTCCTAATTCTCATCTCACAACGGAAATCTATAGGATAAATCTTCAACAGTTCGCGAATCTTAAAAAGGTTACTATCAATTACCTTTTCTACCGGATATGAAGCAACTTCCAGCTTCGCAGCCAATCCCTCCGGACCATAAATGGCTGATAGCTGGTCACAGGCATCCAACATACGAAGTGCGTTCCGGTATGCCACTTGTAGGGATGGGTTCTGCCCTTTAAACTTACTATGCAAATCTTTCAACGGGGCAAAAACCAATGATAGAGGAGTGCGCAATTCCTGCACAAACAACATCAGTAGACGTTTTCTCATGACCTCTTTCTCACGCTTCTGCTCCTGCTTCATTTTTTCCAGATTCAAATTCTCCCGTAACATTATCTCCTTGTCACGGCGTAGTTGTTTGTGCAATTCTTTCTTTTTATTGTAAGCATAAAGGAACCAACACAGCAAAACGGTCAACAATACATACACCATATATGCCCACACAGTGTAATACCATTTACTTTTCACCACCACGTCTATCTGATACTCCTCACCCTCTTTCCCGTCCGGAAATACAAGTTTCGCCTGCAATGTATATTTTCCGGCAGCCAGTCCTTTATACCATAATCCCTCCTCAAGTGGCAGCATCTTCCAGTCTGTATCTACAGGAAGCAAGCGGTAAGCTATTTTGCGTTGTGCCATCCCGTAACGTAAATCCGAAAAATATAAATGAAAACTATTATTGCGGCTCGAAAAGACCAGTTTTTCCTGCTTTTCCGGAGCTCCGGAAAGAACCACCTGTCCATTCCGCTTTTCTCCCGCCAAAATGACTTCTCCATTCACCTTTATATCTGTCAGCGTCACCCGTTTCTTCCTTTTTGTTGCTTTAACAGCCGCCGGATCAAAGAAAATCAATCCCCAGGAATTTGACCATAACAGTCGTCCATCGTTCAGCCGGCACACAGAATTGCAGTTGCCCACTAACAAATAATTATAGAAAGCCTCCTGACCGTTGCGGATCGTCATGACTCCCACATTATTCCCCACCCATATACTACCCATATAATCATCCACCATGCAACTGACATGTCCGTTCGGCAATCCGTTTTGCAAAGTATATATCGATTCAATCTTATCCCTCTTTCTTCCGTCAATACAGACTACGAGATTGAGATAAGCAGCATAAATCTGATTGTAGTTATTCACATAGATAGTCCGTACAGCCGTTTCTGCAAGTCCATTCTCTCTTTCATAGTCTCCTTCCACCCGAACCAGGTCATCCTCGGTGTTAATTCTTTTCAGTCCCTTATTCGTACCAATCCAAATATTACCTTCCTTATCCTCTTTCATGGCAAATATGCTTTCTATTCCGACGGGAAGATTTATCTTTTTATATGCCCGTGCTTTAGGGTCAAACCGCATCAGTCCTTCCGAAGTACCTATCCACAGGCGGTTTCGCGAATCCTGGCAGAAACACTGAATAGCCGCGTGTATATCCTTTCCGTCACTCGTCTGCAGATGAAAATACTCCACCTTCTCCGTCACCGGATGAATAAGAATAACTTCTCCCTGCCTGCCTCCCAGCCAAATCTGTCCCCCCTTGCATTTAAAGATTGTATAGCGTCCGGAATATTCGGATATCTTCTCCCAAGGTTCAAATCTCGTATGCACAGAAAGCACAGGTTCGGTACTCTTCATTATACCACCATCGGACATCGCCACCCAAACATATCCCCTGGCATCCTCAATCATCCCGCTTATTCTGGATTTAAACATCTGCTGCACCCGGCTATATATACTATTGCTAATATCAAATTTTGCAATTCCACCGCCAAAAGTACCTGCCCATAAAATCTGCTGCTGCTCATCCCACAACAAACAAGTCATCCTATTTTCAATATCCGGCCGAAATACCTCGGCATTCCCGCTCAAATGAGTCAATGTAAACGGACTTTCACACAAATTCCCGTTTTCAAAACTCAGTTTAAACAATCCGTCCCAAGTGGCCAGATAAAAAGTCCTGCTATTTTTATAGACCAAATCTGTAATGTATCTTTTGAAATATTCAGTCCGTAAAACCTTATTTATTGAAATCACCTGTTCCTTATGTGTCTTCAAATCATGACAGACAATATCATTCCATAATCCGCAAATCCATAAGTAACCATTTTGCAAGAATAGTCTGTTGACTACATTATACTCTTTAATCAAAGAACTCTTCTTCGTAGCAATATCATAAGACATCACTTTTTTCTCATCCGCAGAAAAATACAGTTTATTCTTCCCGTCCGTACACAGGTCAGCTATCTTTCCTTTCACCAAAGGCTGCGGACTCAGCACACAATATATAAAATCACCTTTTTTCCCTGTCCTACGGGAAACTGAGGTTTCATACAATCCCTGTAAAGTAGCCAAATATAACTTTCCGCCGCTCCAATAAAAATCCGACACCTCTTCCAACTTGAAGGGTTTGTCAAAACTCAATGGCAAATACTTTTCACTAACAGGATCGAAGCCGATTAGTCCGCCTTCAAATAGCAACGCGTAATACAGTCCGTCTGAACCTTCACGAAAAGTTTTCACTGTTTGATGAAGGGATATGGAAAGAGAATCCGTATTCATTATTAAAGGATAATCCCGAAACCGGAATCCGTCATAACGGGTAATACCTTTATCTGTAGAGAGCCACATAAACCCGTCGCTCCCATAACAGATATCATATATAGTGTTATTTCCAACTTCATTTTTGATGACCGCCGGTATCAAATCCCAATGGGTATCGACAGGATAGGCGACAATAAATCGAGACAGTAACAATAGGAGTAAACAAACCTTCCGCATATTCTAATTACATTTTGTTTATGTGATATGGACGATAAAGGTATTGATTAATATTACTATTAAACTATATATCACTTATTTTTAGAAATAATTCACAATAGAACAAAAACCCGCCAACTTTTTTACAAGTCAGCGGGCCTTCCATTGTTTGTTTTGCCAACTATGTTCCCCTCAAGTAACCCATGTTTGCTGTTTGGTTCCTCTATATTATGGATAGTAATTACATATCCATTCAAGTCTTTTTCATTAAATTATTTGCGACAATGAGATAGAGCGAAATTATAAGTTCCGCAACCGGTATTGAAATCATAGTTTCCTTTGAAATCTACCGGAACTTTAACCAGGCAATTTTCCTGATCGCTTACACGAAAATAAAGGTGAGTAATAGCAGTGAACACATTTCCGCCACCGGCCGTAGTTGATAAAGAAGCCCCGTAACCTTTCCAAGTGAACAGATCGGCAGAAGAAGAATAGGTAGTTCCGATATAATACACGGTGTTTTTATCCACATTAAAATTCAAAGAAACACATAATGCAAATTCCTCCAGGTAAGCACCCGCCCTCGTACGTGCCTGATATTCGGCAGTCATCTTCACAGATTGCCTGTCACCACCGTCTCCAAAATATCCCTCTACATTTTCTGATTTACATTCATGAGTGATGTTGCCGTTCTGACGAAGAGCTTCCAATACACCTTCCATCTCTTCTGCCGTAACAGCAGGAACATTACCGGTGTCTGTCACATTAGTTACAGATTCGATACCATATAAAGATTTTATGAATTCAAAAGTTGAAGAGTTGCCTTCAATACGATCATCCTCAGCATTAGAACATGCTGCAAAAGTCAATACAACCACACATACGAAAAAGAAATTCATTGCTTTCATTATATTTCCTCCTATTTTTTATCGGTTTGCAACTTCTTGTTTTTGCCAACCATTTACATTTCACATTATTTTCCGTTTGTTCGTTTGCGTTCCTCAGGAGGGAATCTGAAACCACTGTTTCATTAACACTAACATTATAGTGCGTTGCTTGTTGGCACAAACATAGGTGTTTTATTCAAGAAGGAAAACTTTCTCGAAAGAAAAATGAACGATTTACCACTCTTTAACAGAGAAAATACAGCCTATTCAAGTAATTAAACAGGTTATACAAGTATCAGAAACGCCATTCATATAAAAATCATTCAAACCGAATGATTAAAACACAACCCATAAATACCGAATCACACACCAACCATCAAGAAACTAAATACCGCTCTACTTATTTGTTTTCATCAAAAAGCAATCAAAGAAAGATGAATCCACCAATTAACGCCAATCCAGATTACACGTACCTTTGCAATGTCAACAAACAAAACCCATCATACGATGAAAAAGAAAAGAATTTTGTTTTTGTTCATTACCATGTTCGCTTCTACCTTATTATACAGTCAGGTAGTCGGGGTTAAAACCAACGTTGTAATGGACGCGATGAAAATCATCAACTTTGGAGCCGAAATCGGCTTAAGTAAGAAACTGACCTTGGATTTATATGCCAATTATAATCCTTGGAAATACAAAGAAGAAAAAATGATGAAGATGCTCGCCATTCAGCCAGAACTTCGTTATTGGCTTTGTGACAAGTTCAACGGACATTTCGTGGGATTCCACGTTCATGGTGGAGTATATCAGGCTGCCGCCATTGATATGCCCTGGGGTATCTGGCCCGAACTTACCGACCACCGCTTCAAAGGCAATTTCTACGGGGCAGGTGTTTCCTACGGTTACCAGTGGATTTTAGGCAAGCACTGGAATCTGGAAGGAAATATCGGCGTGGGCTACGCACGTGTCAAGTACGAACAGTTCGAGTGTAAGACCTGTGGTGAAAAAGTGTCCGAAGGACATAAGAATTACGTAGGGCCGACCAAAGCCGCCGTCAGCTTAATTTATTTATTCTAAAACAAAACAAATATGAAAAAGATTCTATGCATACTCTTCTGCCTGCTGCCTGTATTGAGCGAAGCGCAGACTCTGTATAAAAATCAAGTGCGTATAGACAAAGAATCTATCACGCGCAGCGATGACAACCGCCTGACCATTAATCTGGATATCACTTTACAGGAAAACCTCAAAGTAGTTTCCAATAATGTAGCCACGCTCACCCCGTTTCTTGAAGCGGACGGAAAAACAAAAATACTGCCGTCTATCGTAGTGTACGGGCGCAAACGGGATATTGTCAACCAACGCAACCATACAGCCTTCAAAGATACCTATACAATCATCCGCCGTAAACGGAACGAAGAACAAAAAATAAGCTACCTGATACAGATGCCGTTTGAAGCATGGATGCGCACGGCGAATATGAAATTAAATATTGATGTATGCGGTTGCTGCGACGTATTGGAGGAGAACAGTGGTGAATTAATCACCCAATTGAACATTGCACCACTGAAACTGCAACCTTCCATTGCCTACATCACCCCGCAAGCCGAAGGTATAAAGCACCGTGCAGTAGAAGGAAGCGCCTATCTGGACTTTCCGGTCAACAAATATATAATCTATCCTGAATACCGTCGCAACACAACCGAATTGGCGAAGATACGCGCCACAATCGACACTGTGCGCAACGATAAGAACACGACACTTACCGGCATCAAGATTCATGGCTATGCATCTCCCGAAGGAAGCTATGCCAACAATATCCGCCTGGCAAAGGGACGTACACAAGCATTGGTTGATTACGTTACCAGTTACTACAACTTCGACAAGAGTCTGATAGTTTCAGAATCTACCCCGGAAGACTGGGAAGGTTTCCGCAAGTTTGTCGCCACATCGTCACTGGATAAGAAAGACGAGATTCTTCGCCTGATGGATGAAGAAAATATGGACATTGACAAAAAAGAACGCGCCATAGCCAAATTAGCGGGTGCGCAAGGATACCAATATATACTGGACGAATATTATCCGGCACTTCGTCACTCTGACTATACGGTCAATTATACAGTGCGCGGCTTCAATCTCGAAGAGTCGAAAGAGATTATCAACAAACGCCCGCAGTTGCTGAGCTTGCAAGAAATCTATCTGGTGGCACAGAGCTACGAGCCCGGAAGCGAAGAGTTCAATCATGCTTTCCTGGTAGCCGCCACCATGTTTCCGGAGGATCCGATTGCTAACTTAAATGCTGCCGCAATGGAAATCCAAAAAGGCGGCGACACAACCGAAGCAAAGAAGCATCTGGCGAAAGCCGACCCGAAAGCTGCCGAAACGCTCAATAACCTTGGAGTTATCGCCATGCTGGAAGATGATTTGGACAAAGCTGAAAAATATTTTAATGCGGCTAAAGAAGCCGGCCTGTCTACACAAGCAGACGAAAATTTGAGAGAATTGAAGAAGAAACAAAACTATCCTAGACAGTAGTAGAAGATAAAAAGGCACGTACAGAACTATTATTCCCCTCATTATTTGTAACCCCATAATGAATCTAAACGCACAGCCTGTGAAGGTTGTGCGTTTTTTTTGCTCTCAAAGATATGCAAATTCTTCACCCCGCTTCATATAGTTGTACATTCACATCACAAAGCCATAAATAATGACAATTCACACCCAACCACCAACAATGGCAAAATATCAACAAAGACGGCAGTTCATTCACAACAGCCGATTATCATTCATAAAACGACTAATTCACCACCTAAAAAAAGGCACAATAAAATTAAAATTATCATCCCTAAAATTGAAACAAATACCGATGAGCACTTTTATATTTCTCTCATACCTTTGCAGTGTCAATAAGGAACTAAAGAGTTCTTGATAAGAAACAAATAAAAGAAACATAACTTATAAGAAAATGAACCAAACTTATTTCACCGGAAGTTAATCCTTTCTCTTATTATATATAAGAACTTCCAAATTCAGAAAAGAGAAGAATATGATGTGTTTAACAAAACAAACAAAGCCCATCAAGTAAAAAGAACCATTACATCACAATTAAAATATTAAATTAACATGAAAGTAAAGAATTTGTTATTAGCAAGTCTGGCAATAGTTGCCATGACAGCTTGCAGCAATGAAGATGAGTTTGCAAACGAAAACAACCGAAATTCAACTGGGGAACAGGCAAAAATGAGATTATTGTTTTCATTCAATGAAACAAATGGCACAAGAAGCGTAACTCAAGGCGAATCTAGTGCGGGTACTGATCTGGAATATGGTGTAACAAAAATCACAGCTGTATTAGATTATGGTGATGGAGCGCCACGTGTTATAATGAAAGATTTAGATATCACAAAAGAAGAGGGACAAACTAAAATTGCTACAACAGAAGAATTTGCTGTAACAGCAGGTACTAATGTAAAATTGTATGCATTCGTAAATCCGACAAATTTAGAAATCACCCAAACGACTAATTTAGACCAATTGTCAGTTGGAAACCATTCCGAATTCACAGGAGCTACATTAGCATATCTTGACAAGGATGTGGCAAAAAACGGTGCGTTTTTAATGAGCGGTGAAACTGTCATTGAAAAGATTGAAGCTAAAGAGGAAGTTAATACCGCTACAATCGAAGTTAGCCGTGTAGCTGCAAAATTGGATGAACAGACTGAGAACACGAAGCTTTTCTCTATAAAAAATTCCGGATTAACTTTTACTGGCGATATTCAAGAAATCGGTGTTAAGCTCCTCAGTCACTCATACTCCAATCTGACTACAGATTCATATGTATTGTCACAAGCAAACACTTTTAACTCTTTCTTGCAACCATATATTGCCAAAGGCGCAGCAGCAAACGATGGTTCTTACAGATGGAATGAAACAGGATTTACATACTGTCTTGATAACTCCAGTTCAGCAAATCCGACACGTGTACACTACAGAGCACAAGTTTATTTCGGTGAAGAAGAAGCCAATGAAACATTCTATATCAGAGCCGTATACACCGAAGGTGATAAGACCGAATTACGTGTATACAAAAATTGGAATGCTTTAAAAGCGGCATATCCAAATGTTACATGGGATGACAGCAAGAAAGATGATAACGAGTATTTGGCAAACCACAGCATCAAGAAATATGACGGCGGTATTTGCTATTACGAAGCTCCGATTGAAACAACAGGTTCAGGCGAAAAGATTGTACGCAACAACTGGTATCAGTTGACTGTTTCAAAAGTTAGCAAATTAGGTACTCCTACCCCTGCATTGGAACCTGATGAAACTCCTGCCAAGCTAATTATTGAAGCTAAAATCCAGCCTTGGACAGTTCAGATTAACGATATCGAACTATAATAAAAATCTGACTCAAGTATCGGGGAGACTCTTTTTTCCCTCTCCCCGATACATTTTCACCAATTACCGGAAAAAGACAATGCATCGCTTTCAAGCAAAACAATAGTATATCAAAAGCAAAAATAAAAAGAATGAAACGAATATTAACCGCCATACAAGAAAAAGCCAACAAGTTATTGTTGCTCACACTATTGGCTGGTACAATCACATCTTGCGACTCCATATTAGATTACGATGATGGCGATTGTAGCATCGAATACTGTGTCAAGTTCAAATATGACTATAATATGGAGGAAGTAGACGTTTTCGCCCAACAAGTAAGAACAGTGACACTTTACGCTTTTGATGAGAATGAAAATCTTGTTTATCAGAAAACAGATCAAGGAGAACAGTTAGGAGAGGGAAATTATTCTATGAAAGTAGACATTGATCCATCAAAGTATCATCTCATTGCATGGGCGGGACTTAATGATGAATCATTCGCAGTGCCGTTATTATATCCACAACAATCACAGATTGAAGAATTAAAAGTAAAGACTCTGCGTAAAGCAGCAACACGCTCTGCCTCGGAAGAAGAAAAAGGAAATTATATAGTAGAACAGGAACTGCACTCGCTTTGGCATGGTGAAGTGAAAAGCGCTCCCACCACCCGCAGCGGAAGACAGCAAATCAGCACAGTGTCTTTAGTAAAGAACACCAATAATATCCGGATTGTCGTAGCGCAAGTCAACCAGTCTGACAGACCGGTAACCAGAGCCTTGACCGCAGAAACATTCAAATGTGAAATCTATGACGACAACGGATATATGAATTATGACAATTCACTGTTGGACGACAACCTGCTGACATACAAACCTTTTGTTGTAGAACCGGAAACAGTCAGCAGCAGAGCATTCAGCGAAGCCGGCGAACCGGCCGAAGAATACAAATCAGTTGTCAGCGAGATAAGCGTAGCAAGACTCATGGCAGATAAAACGCCCGAGTTGACAATCAAGAACTCGAAGACACAGGAAACATTATTTCACGTATCCAACCTGGTGAAGTATCTGGAAAAACTCCAACTGGAGAAATACAAAGACCGCCACTATACCCTTCAAGAGTATCTGGATCGTGAAGACGCTTACAGTATGATTATTTTTGTAGATGAGAAACTGGCACTAATCAAAACAGTAATTGATATCAACGATTGGATTATCCAGATCAATGACATCGAACTTTAACCGGAACGAAAAGAAAAAAGATGAAATGTTTTAATCCGACATATTATTTACTGACTATCCTCTGCATTATGATAGCTTCGTGTACCACAGACGGAGTGATGGAAGATTTCACAGACAGCAAAGGACAGATATTGGTAAAAGACGCACATATAAACTTTGTGCTTACTTTCCCCGCCAATCCTTCCACACGAGCAAGTGAAAATGAGGGACTGGAGAGTGAGCGAAGCATAGACAATCTACATATATATACATTTCAAAATGACCAATTTGTAGAAGAGATTCAATACATCGTGATTGACGGCAAAGACGGAGATACCAAACGGAATATAGACGGAAAGTTATCAGCAACTTATGACGGCAGCAAACCGATGGAGTTTGTAGTAATTGCCAATGCCGAAAACAAAGGAGTCAATAACTTCAAAATAACTAAAGGTCAAAATAAAGCCGACCTGTATGAACAGCTCTCTTTCAACTTTAATAAAACGCAGGATTGGTCAAAAGAGATTCCAATGTGGGGGATGGGTACCATTGAGAACATAAAAACAGGAGGCAACAATTTCGGTGCCCTTGATTTGATACGTGCTGTCGCCAAAGTGAATGTGACAGTGGCAAACGGGACAGGATTAAAGAATTTCGAAATCACCGAAATCCGGTTACACCACTATAATACAAAAGGATATTGCACACCGACCGTGAACGACGGACCATCCATCCCCGCAAATTCGACAATAGCGAGCACTTCCGAGTATCTCACTTCAGGCACACTGAGCGGAAATCAAGGTAACAGATTTGAAAACAAGTTCTACATTCCCGAACATAAAAACATAGGAATAACGAATAATGACAAAAAAGTCTGCCTGACCATCAATGCCAAAGTGAGAGAAGTAGAGAAAACATACACTGTACAGTTCAGCACAAACGGAAAAGCCTACAATGCACTCCGCAATCATCTGTATGTGTTCAACATCACAAGTGTGGATAAAGTCACGTCGACGTTAACCTATGAGGTAAAACAATGGGAGTATGTCAATGTGGACGTACCGGCTTTTAATTAAAGAGTAATGAATATGAGAAAGCAAATCAATATATCAGCATACATCAGACAAACATTCGTGCTTGTATTAACGGGCATTTTGTTCTTTGCCTGCCAAGAAGATGAAATCATCAAAAATACCGATGTGAAAGAAGGGATACCGGTAACGGTAAGCTTCAACCTGTCAGTGCCGGAGATGAAAACGACAGTCACCCGGGGATTGCGCGATGAAGAAGAATTCCAAATCAACGATTTATATCTACTGATATTCGATGCCAAAGGCAACAGAAAGGAAGGAACACGTTTTTATAGTTCTGACAATTTGACTACCAGCAACGGAAACCAGAACAATCCGACTAACGGAGTCCTTAAGAATATCGAAACCACAAGCGGATTAAGTTATATTTTCGCTGCCGCCAATACAAACAGCAATCAGTTGAGTGGGGACGGAAATTTGAAAAAGAAATTGGACAAGGTGACTACCCTTGAGGAATTCAAGAATATCACTGCCATGCTAAATTCAAAAACGAATGCGGCGCAAGTAGATCGTACACAGGCGGCATTAGTCATGTGTGGCGCATATACCCCCAATGCTTCAGGCGACACAAGCACTAGTGAAGGAGAATGCATTATACCGGAAAAGAGCGGTGCATTGAATGGGAAAATCTTGTTGGAGCGTCTGGATTCTCATATCACTTTCAATATTTCATGGGGAGGGGAAAAGTCTAAAGTGACCTCTTTTGAACTAAGCAGTTGGAGAATATATAACGTTCCTGTCAGATCATACTTATTGGCGAAAACAGAAGATGCAGTAAAGAGTAATAAAAACCACTACTCTACAAGCATTGCGGAACACAAAGTTACAATGAACGAGAAGTCATGTTCTTTCGATTTCTATATGCTTGAAAACCGAAAAAAGGCGAAAATGTATGAAGGCCGTTCTTTAAAAAGTTATGCAGATAGAGAAGCGGAAGTGAAGGACGGCAATGGTCTAAATACCGGAACATACAAATATGTGGAGCCATTTGCTACCTATGTAGAAATTAAGGCTAATATGGAACTGACCAGCAGTAACGAAACACTTACAGGTAAAAAGATTGCCAACGTCACTTATACGATTCACTTGGGAGGAGGGAGCAATGATTATAACAACTTCAAAAGCGAGAGGAATAAAAAATACATCTATAATGTCGAAATAAACGATACGGAAGATATTCGTGTAGAAGTTCAGGAAGGTAACGAAAGACGTCCGGGCGTGGAAGGAGATGTAGTAGATGCCAAAACCAAAGTGTACACATTAGATGCGCATTACAATTGTTTCAATATCGGTCTGACCAAGAAAGACGCCGAGAATTTGAGCTTCGTGGTACATACACCATTCGGTTCGATTGATAACAGGGCAAATTACAATCAACGTGCAGGCGGGGATTATAAGTGGATTAGATTTGCACGCACAAGCGATAATAACACATTGGCCGAATATCCGAAAAACGGAGAAGGACTGATTGATTTGTTCGGTCTGGCAGCCGATATCCAAACGCAATCCGGAAGTGAAGATGATACATTCTACTACACAATTTTCGTAGACGAATATTATTATGATACACCGCCGGCAGGAGCAAACTGGCAACAGCCCTATTGGCAATACTTTGTAAACAAGGAAAACAGAGAAGTCATATTGCTGTTTTCACCTGATTATAGCAATGACAAGGAGAGCAGCTATGCAGACGCCCAATATATGATTACCCAAAGATCGATCCAGACATATTACAGCTCCGTAAACTTCAATGAAGAAAAAAATGCATTGGGTATGGAGCATATTAATGAAACTGGAGCACCTGCTGATGCAGCACCTATAATCGGCGGTTTTGACGTATCCAACGGCTTTTATAACACATATAGGTATATCACCCAAGGCACCACCGGTAATCAGTGGAGCGCACACGCAAATATGACTGAACCGAATGAAAAAGGTTACACTTTCGCTCTATCCAAAAAACATGGCTGGTCAGCTTGCCTGTCACGCAACAGAGATGAAAACCATAACGGCATTATTGATCCGGAAGAGTTAAAATGGTATCTGCCTGCCAGAGATCAATTAATGGGAATGTATCTAGGTGCAGAAAGTCTGGTTACACCATTGTTCGATGCAGATTCCCATCCTGTAGGCAGTATTGAAACAGGAGACTCTCAATATCAATATCTTTTAAGCAATAACCAGAAATTATGGTCAGACGAAGGTGCTTCTATCGGAGCAAGGAAGGCCATCAATTCAGGTGGTTCGCCCAAGCAACTTAGATGTGTCCGCAATCTGAATTTAGACATGAATGCAAGCAATGCGGAAAATAAAGACATAAAAGTAAGCAACGCATTCAAATATAATGATGAGACACGTGTTTTCACCATGGCACAACTTGACGAGAAAAATATACGCGGAAAATTAGATTCCGGTGAACTAGGATTGCATGACAACTTCAGCAATACGAACAAACCGTATAGCTCATTCCAAATGGCCGCTAATTTTCATAAAGCCGCCCAAGGAAAAGGAAAGTGGAAAAAATTTGTAGACATAGATAATCTTCATCGTAGTAGATGCAGCAGCTACTATGAAAATGAAAGTGACAAAGGCAAATGGCGGACACCCAATCAAAGAGAATTCATGATTATGTACACTCAGAATAAAGATTTTGTCTACTACAATGATGGTAAATTATACAGAGCATACAGTAGAACCGAATGGAAATACAATAGCAATAGATATTTTGGCTTTAACCAAGGAATACTATTTTTAGATGACGGTCAAGAGTTCGATGTCTCATTGCGTTGTGTCCGTGACGTTGATGTAGACGCGAATGGAAATATCATCGAAACAGACTCAAACGGAACTATCAATGAAAATAATTAATATAAAAAACTAAACATCATGGAACCGAAAGACATCTTGCAACTGGAATCATCAAATACGCGTCAAGCCTATTTGTTTGAAGAGAATGGTCATTGGTATGCCTATGAACGGTCTGCCAATCGGATAGAGAAATTTTTGAAAGGCTTTGCGGATTTCAAACACAGAGTGCAAGATGTCTGCGGTCGGTTCAAAATAGAAATCAATATCGACATGCTTTTGGAGAAATGCTCCATTACATCATGCGAGGATTCAATGCTTATCCTTGATTGCCCTACAGAGTAATGAATATAGTTAATATAGGTATTAGCGCCCCAATATAAGCTATACAGAATATTGTTTGTTTTGTTTGTGTTCCTCAACTCACTCAGCAACGGCTTGTGAAAGTAGTGCTGAGTGGTTGGGGATTTTTATCCAAGAAACGACAAAGAGTATATTATAATCTCCTGAATAGAAATTATTTATTTTTTTAATCGATAATCTTTGTTTATCTCATATAAACCTGTATATTTGGAGTATTATAACTAAAGACTTTATATTAACACAGAATTACTATGAGCCATACCATTTTTCTGATTATCGCCCTCGTTACAACAGGTATTTTTCTTATCCAATTCGTATTATCCATCTTCTTCGGAGATTTGGACGCGGATGTAGACGTGGATGCCGACATCAGCAGTGTAGTCTCTTTCAAAGGGCTCACACACTTCGGAATCGGATTCGGCTGGTATATGTATCTGGCAGGAAACGCAGAAATTCAAAGTTATGCCATCGGCATTCTGGTAGGACTCTTCTTTGTTTTTGCCGTCTGGTTCTTGTACAAGAAAGCCTATCAACTGCAACAAGTGAACCGCTCCGAAGCGACCAACGAACTCGTGGGACGCGAATGTACCATCTACTTCAAGCAAAGTGAGAACAGATATACCGTGCAGGTAAGCCGGGATGGAGCCATGCGCGAAATAGACGTAAT
The DNA here is from genome assembly GCF_900130125.1 of Bacteroides congonensis. GTDB lineage: Bacteria > Bacteroidota > Bacteroidia > Bacteroidales > Bacteroidaceae > Bacteroides > Bacteroides congonensis. Next base: position 560,374 of record NZ_FQXY01000011.1, on the reverse strand, counting down.
CTCCGAATCGGGAAAGACGTATCAAACCGGGGACCGCACTGTTATCACCCGATATCAGGACGGAACATTATATATTCAATAACTATTCAAAATTACACAATTCCTATGACACAAGAAATGCTAATCATGGCCGCTATATTAGTGGCGGTTATCCTGCTCACCTTTATCGGTATCCTGTCCCGCTACCGCAAATGTAAGAGTGACGAAGTACTCGTCGTATATGGTAAGACAGGTGGAGAAAAGAAATCTGCGAAATTATATCACGGTGGAGCTGCCTTCGTGTGGCCGATTATCCAGGGCTACGAATTCCTGTCAATGAAACCGATGCAGATTGATTGCAAACTGACAGGCGCACTATCCGCACAGAATATTCGTGTTGACGTACCTACTACTATTACCGTGGCCATCAGCACCGACCCTGAAGTAATGCAGAATGCCGCAGAACGTATGCTCGGATTGACAAGAGACGACAAACAAAACCTGATTACAGATGTAGTTTATGGTCAGATGCGTCTGGTTATCGCCGACATGACGATTGAAGAGTTGAACTCCGACCGCGACAAGTTCCTCTCCAAAGTAAAAGATAATATTGATACGGAACTCCGCAAGTTCGGTCTGTATCTGATGAATATCAATATCAGTGATATTCGCGATGCTGCCAATTATATCGTCAACCTGGGTAAGGAAGCCGAAAGTAAAGCATTGAACGAAGCACAGGCAAACATCGAAGAACAGGAAAAGTTGGGTGCTATCAAAATCGCGAACCAAATCAAAGAACGCGAAACGAAAGTAGCGGAAACCCGTAAAGACCAAGATATTGCTATCGCTGAAACCAAGAAACAACAGGAAATCTCTGTTGCAAACGCCGACAAAGACAGAATATCTCAAGTAGCTATCGCCAATGCTGAGAAAGAATCGCAGGTAGCAAAAGCCGAAGCTGAAAAGAATATCCGAATCGAGCAGGCAAATACCGAAAAGGAAAGCCGCGTTGCCGAACTGAATTCCGACATGGAAATCAAACAGGCAGAAGCCGCCAAAAAAGCTGCTATCGGACGAAATGACGCACAGAAAGAAGTAGCCCTATCCAATGCCGAACTGGCCGTAACACAAGCTAATGCCGACAAGCAGGCCGGTGAAGCTGCCGCAAAATCGGAAGCTGCCGTACAGACTGCACGCGAAATTGCTCAAAAAGAAGTGGAAGAAGCCAAAGCACGGAAAGTGGAATCTTCTTTGAAAGCAGAAAAGATTGTACCTGCTGAAATCGCCAGACAGGAGGCTATCCTACAAGCGAATGCCATCGCAGAAAAGATTACCCGTGAAGCAGAAGCACGTGCAAAAGCAACTTTAGCACAAGCGGAAGCGGAAGCAAAAGCTATCCAGATGAAACTGGAAGCAGAAGCGGAAGGTAAGAAGCGGTCGTTACTTGCCGAAGCAGAAGGTTTCGAAGCAATGGTAAGAGCGGCTGAATCGAATCCGGCCATCGCTATCCAATATAAGATGGTAGACCAATGGAAGGAAATTGCCGGAGAACAGGTGAAGGCGTTCGAACACATGAACTTAGGAAATATCACTGTATTTGACGGAGGAAACGGCGGAACAAGTAACTTCCTGAATACGCTGGTGAAAACAGTAGCTCCAAGTCTTGGAGTATTGGATAAGTTGCCTATTGGTGAAACTGTGAAAGGCATTATTAATCCGGAAAGCAAAACGGAAGAAAAACCTGCCGGTAAAACAGAAGAGAAAAAGGATAAGAAATAATCCTGCTCCAACAATGATATGCGCTGATGGGAAAAGAACAAATACTTTTCTCATCAGCGTATTTTTTTCCCCTCTATCATCACGTTCTTTGTACTACATAAAATATGTAATAATATTGGCTCATGCAGGTACGGTTATGAATCAAATCCGTACGATTATGTTATGAACTAATTTCGAGCTTGCGCAGATTTATTTTTAATGCTTAATGGATTTATGGCTAATGCTTAATGGGGTTATTCGTCTGATAGCTGTTATCTTTTCGTCTGACAGTTGTTAGACGAAAAAACAACAGATGTCAGACGAAAGTTCAACAACTGTCAGACGAATAAAGTTATGTATAACGGGGATTAAATCATTGCATACTACCAATTAAGTTTTAGAAACACTAAAATTAGTTCATTTCCGTAGCGTTTTGAACTTTTTGGGTAAGGTCACCCCGTTATTCTTCTTAATTTCATATGTATATTCCAAGGTTTTCATATAACTTTGCAGGCAAAAAATACAAAATGACTATATATAAGCTCCATTTACTACCACCATTTTTGCTGATTATAGGACTTGCAACACTCACTTCAAGTTGCAAAAAGAAAGATATGTCGCTGAAACTGAACGAGCCGCGCAATATCCGTGGAGTAGTCAGCTACAAACGTTCTTTCCCTGATTTGAATGACGCCCATTTGGAAGTAGCCAAGAAGATTGGCATCCGTCCGCTTGCCGACCGTGACGCTGCCGAAGATATGAAAGAAAAGCTAGAGCATATTACAAGTAACGACTTTTATGTGGTAGATTCACTGACACACTCCATCCCTTACCTCGTTCCCCGTGCCAGTGCACTGCTCGACACGATTGGTTCCAACTTCCTCGATTCACTGACTGCCAAAGGCTTGAACCCCAATCAAGTAATCGTCACTTCGGTGTTGCGTACGGAAAATGACGTGAAACGTCTCCGCCGCCGGAACGGAAATGCTTCCGCAAACTCCGCGCATTGCTTCGGAGCTACTTTCGATGTCAGTTGGAAGCGCTTCAAGAAGGTAGAAGATAAAGATGGACGCCCTTTGCAGGATGTCAGCTCAGATACTCTGAAACTCGTTCTGTCAGAGGTTTTAAGGGACTTGCGGAAAGCGGAGAAATGCTATATCAAATATGAGCTGAAGCAAGGATGTTTCCACATCACCGCCAGATAATCGGGAAATGAGTATAAAAGGCAATAAAATTCATCCCCAAACAATCAGAGAATCCAAAACGTTTCATTAAATTTGCAGAAATTTTTCTTTAATACAATTGAATGATAGAGAAACTGATTGTTCTTGAGGATGTTGATCCTGTTATTTTTTACGGTGTAAACAACGCCAACATACAGTTAATTAAAGCTTTATATCCGAAGCTACGTATCGTTGCCCGTGGCAATGTCATCAAAGTGCTGGGCGACGAGGAAGAAATGTGCGCCTTCGAAGAAAACATCACCAAACTTGAAAAGTACTGTGCCGAATATAATTCACTGAAAGAAGAAGTTATCATCGACATTATAAAAGGGAATGCTCCCCAAGCGGAACAGACCGGAAACGTGATTGTATTCAGCGTCACGGGAAAGCCTATCATCCCCCGAAGCGAAAACCAGTTGAAGCTGGTGGAAGGATTCGCCAAGAACGATATGGTATTCGCCATCGGCCCGGCAGGTTCGGGAAAGACCTACACCGCCATTGCCCTTGCCGTGCGTGCGCTGAAGAACAAGGAAATCAAGAAGATTATCCTCAGCCGCCCCGCCGTAGAAGCCGGAGAAAAACTCGGTTTCCTGCCCGGCGACATGAAAGATAAGATTGACCCGTATCTGCAACCTTTGTACGATGCCCTTCAAGATATGATACCCGCCGCCAAGTTAAAGGAATACATGGAATTGAACATTATACAGATTGCCCCGTTAGCCTTTATGCGCGGACGCACGCTGAATGATGCAGTCGTGATTCTTGACGAAGCGCAGAATACTACCGCACAGCAAATTAAAATGTTCCTCACCCGTATGGGTATGAACACCAAAATGATTGTGACGGGAGATATGACACAGATTGACCTTCCCGCTTCGCAAACTTCGGGTCTGGTGCAGGCTATCCGCATACTGAAAGGAGTAAAAGGCATCAGTTTTGTCGAGTTGAACAAGAAAGATATTGTGCGCCATAAACTGGTGGAACGTATCGTGGATGCTTACGAGAAATTCGACAAAGAAGCGAAAGCCGAACGGGAGAAACGGAAAAACGAACAACTGGTGCTCAACGGCGAATGTCCGGTGAAACTGGCAAAAGAATAATCGCTTCAGGTTCGGAACTCCGATAACGACTTGTGATTTGAGACTTGTAATTTGTAATTATAAATAAAACAATGAAAGCATTAACAAAAACAGATTTCAACTTTCCGGGACAGAAAAGCGTGTACCACGGAAAAGTGCGCGATGTGTACAACATCAACGGCGAAAAACTCGTCATGGTAGCAACCGACCGTATTTCGGCTTTTGACGTAGTACTGCCTGAAGGTATTCCTTACAAAGGACAAATGCTGAACCAGATTGCAGCTAAATTCCTCGATGCCACTACTGACATCTGTCCGAACTGGAAACTGGCTACGCCGGATCCGATGGTTACTGTCGGTGTGTTGTGCGAAGGCTTTCCGGTAGAAATGATTGTACGCGGTTACCTGTGCGGTAGTGCATGGCGTGCTTACAAAAGCGGTGTCCGCGAAATTTGTGGTGTGAAGTTGCCGGACGGAATGCGTGAAAACGAGAAATTCCCCGAACCCATCGTAACTCCGACTACCAAAGCCGAAATGGGATTGCATGACGAAGACATCTCTAAAGAAGAAATCCTGAAACAAGGTCTGGCTACTCCCGAAGAGTACGAAGTGCTTGAAAAATATACACTGGCTCTCTTCAAACGCGGTACTGAAATCGCTGCTGAACGCGGATTGATTCTTGTTGATACCAAATATGAATTCGGCAAGCACAACGGTACTATCTACCTGATGGACGAAATCCACACTCCTGACTCCAGCCGCTATTTCTACTCGGAAGGTTATCAGGAACGTTTCGAAAAAGGCGAACCGCAGAAGCAGCTTTCCAAAGAATTTGTTCGCGAATGGTTGATGGAAAACGGTTTTCAGGGCAAAGACGGTCAGAAAGTACCCGAAATGACTCCGGCTATCGTACAGAGCATCAGTGACCGTTACATCGAATTGTTCGAGAACATCACCGGCGAGAAATTTGTGAAAGAAGATACCAGCAACATCGCTGAACGTATCGAAAAGAACGTAATGAATTTCTTGACTAAATAAGAAATGGACTACCCACAACAACATATCAAGCCTTACGACGAGGAAGGAAAAAAGACGGAACAAGTGGAACGCATGTTCGACAACATCGCACATGCCTACGACAAACTGAATCATACCTTATCTTTAGGTATCGACCGCAGTTGGCGCCGCAAAGCCATTGCCTGGCTGAGTCCTTTCCAACCCCAGCGTATGATGGACGTGGCAACCGGTACGGGGGATTTTGCCATCCTCGCCTGCCGCAAGTTGCAACCTGCCGAGTTAATCGGTACGGACATCTCGGAAGGTATGATGAATGTGGGACGTGAAAAAGTAAAGAAGGAAGGACTCTCGGACAAAATATCTTTTGCCCGGGAGGACTGTACTTCACTCTCTTTTGCCGACAATGACTTTGACGCCATTACCGTAGCGTTCGGCATCCGCAACTTCGAAGACCTCGACAAAGGGCTCTCCGAAATGTGCCGTGTACTGAAACCGGGCGGTCATCTTGTGATTCTGGAGCTTACCACTCCCGACCGTTTCCCGATGAAACAACTGTTTTCCGTCTACTCTAAAGTCGTCATCCCATTGCTGGGCAAACTTCTCTCCAAAGACAACAGTGCCTACCGCTATCTGCCGGACACCATCAAAGTATTTCCACAAGGGGAAGTCATGAAAGGAGTCATCTCACGAGCCGGATTCAGCGAGGTTAATTTCAAGCGGCTAACCTTTGGCATCTGCACACTTTATACCGCGACAAAATAGTGAGTTTTTATGATTGATTAATTTAATCCTTTCGTATTATGGAAAAATATGGTTTAATCGGCTACCCCTTGAGACATTCATTTTCTATCGGATACTTTAATGAGAAGTTCAAATCCGAAGGCATCAATGCGGAATACGTGAATTTTGAGATTCCCAAGATCAATGATTTCATGGAAGTGATTGAAGAGAATCCCAATCTGCGCGGTCTTAATGTCACTATCCCTTACAAGGAGCAAGTGATTCCTTTCTTAAGCGAACTAGACCCTGACACTGCGAAAATCGGCGCAGTGAATGTTATCAAAATTATTCGCCAGCCAAAAGGAAAAGTGAAGCTGGTCGGCTATAATTCTGATATTATCGGATTTACCCAGTCCATACAACCATTATTGCAGCCTCATCACAAAAAAGCTTTGATTCTGGGCACTGGTGGAGCATCCAAGGCTGTTTACCACGGTCTTAAAAACTTGGGCATTGAAAGTGTGTTCGTTTCGCGCACTCACAGAGCGGACAGCATGCTGACCTACGAGGAACTAAGCCCTGAAATCATGGCGGAATATACGGTAATTGTGAACTGCACTCCTGTCGGCATGTTTCCCAAGGTCGATTTCTGTCCTAATATCCCTTATGAGCTGGTAACTCCAAACCATTTGCTCTACGATTTGTTATATAATCCAAACGTTACCCTTTTCATGAAAAAGGGAGAAGCACAGGGTGCCGTTGTCAAAAACGGTCTTGAAATGCTTCTTCTTCAGGCATTTGCCGCCTGGGAAATCTGGAATAAATAGAATCTCTCCTACCCCCTTTTTCAAGGCGAGAGAGTAAAAAAGGTTAAAGGTATCATATGAAGAGAAAAGTAGTCTATAGTATTATCATCATTATGCTGGTGATGACCGGTTGCACTATCGGGGGAAGTTTCTATATGTTGAACTTTTCTCTGACTCCAGACGCAAAGATTTTGTCTAAAGATGCCGACTCTTATCCTTTTATGTACAAAAACTATCCATTTCTGCGCCCATGGGTAGATAGTCTGCGACAGGCAGATGCGCTGAAAGATACTTTTATCATCAATCCGCATGGCGTACAGCTTCATGCTTACTATATCGCTGCTCCCGAACCGACCAACAAGACAGCAGTTATCATTCACGGATATACGGACAATGCCATTCGTATGTTTATGATTGGCTACTTGTACAACCGTGATTTAGGCTTTAATATTTTGCTTCCTGAACTTCAGCATCAGGGAGAAAGTGAAGGCCGTGCCATTCAGATGGGTTGGAAAGACCGTTTGGATGTGTTGCAGTGGATGAATATTGCCAATGAAATTTTCGGAGACAGTACGCAGATGGTAGTGCATGGCATTTCGATGGGTGGTGCAACCACGATGATGGTATCCGGCGAGGAACAGCAGCCTTTTGTAAAATGTTTCGTGGAAGATTGCGGTTATACCAGTGTATGGGATGAATTTTCCCATGAATTAAAGTCATCCTTCGGACTTCCGCCTTTCCCACTAATGCATACCACAAGCTGGCTATGCGAAAAGAAATACGGTTGGGATTTCAAAGAGGCTTCTTCACTGAAACAAGTAGCCAAGTGTGAGTTGCCGATGCTGTTTATTCATGGAGACAAAGACACGTATGTCCCGACATGGATGGTATATCCGCTTTATGAAGCGAAGCCGGAACCAAAGGAACTTTGGATTGTGCCGGGTGCCGCCCATGCCGTTTCATACCAAGAGAACAAGCAGGAATACACCGATAAAGTCCGTGAGTTCGTCGGGCGATACATTCATTAAAACTATTATGAAACCAATATTTACATTTATACTCTTCACTTTTCTACTGATTCCTTTACAGGCTCAAGAGAAAGTATATACGGTAGACAATCTTCCGAAAGTTCACTTGCAAAACAAGATGCAGTATGTTTGTAATCCTGCGGGGGTACTTTCACAGGCTGCTTGTGACAGCATAGATGCCATGCTTTATGCCTTGGAGCAGCAGACGGGAATTGAAACGGTGGTTGCCGCAGTCCCTTCCATCGGGGATGAAGATTGCTTCAATTTCTGCCACCAGCTACTCAATAAATGGGGTGTAGGAAAGAAGGACAAAAATAACGGTTTGGTTATTTTGCTAGTTACCGACCAGCGTTGTATTCAGTTTTACACCGGTTATGGGTTGGAAGGAGTTCTTCCCGATGCTATCTGCAAAAGGATTCAGACGAAGTATATGATTCCTTATCTGAAAGACGGGAATTGGAGCGAGGGAATGGTAGCGGGAGTGAAAGCAACTTGTCAACGACTTGACGGTTCTATGGAGAACGATTCTCTTTCTGATTCGAGCGAGGGTGGTTCATTCGATTTTATTCTTGCTATACTCTTCTTCATCCTCATTGGCGGAGGTATCTCCTTCTTTGCGGCACGTAAGCAAAGCCGTTGCCCGAAGTGCGGAAAACATACATTGCAAAGAAGTGGCAGCAGGATAGTATCCCGGACTAACGGTGTAAAAACCGAAGATGTCACTTATACTTGTAGAAACTGCGGACATACTCTCGTACGCCGTCAGCAAAGTTACGAGAACGACTATCACCATCGCGGTGGTGGTGGAGGGCCGTTCATTGGCGGCATGGGCGGTGGAAGTTTCGGCGGCAGTAGAGGTGGCGGCTTTAGTGGTGGCAGCTTCGGCGGCGGAATGGGTGGTGGCGGCGGTGCCGGTTCACGGTTCTAAAATAAACGTAATACGATACCTAAGTTTCAAAATAAATTAGTAACTTTACTTAATTACTAAGATTGAAGAATATGAAAGAAAATAAGGGATATAAAGATAATAAAGAACAAGAGAAGGTTGTTCACGAACCAGCAGGTTCTTATGGTCTGGATGCGGTTACCATGAGACAAAAAATTATGGAACGGGTAATGCTCATGGAAGATAATCAGCTAAAAGAAATGCTCCGGTTCTCCAACGAACTGGAACAAAAATCCTGGTTAATACCACATACTCAAGAAGAATTAGAAAACGCTATCAACAAAAGTATGGAAGATGTCAAAGCCGGAAGGGTTATTTCACATGAAGATGTCCTCAAATATTATATGAAATGATAAATATTGTTTGGACTCAATCGGCTTTACAAACGCTGGAATTAGTTTATTTACAAACATTACGATATACAAAGAACGAACGTATAGCTACGAATTTGCATAATAAGCTCATCAAAGAAGCAGAAATACTTAGTACCTTTCCCAATGCGGGCAGTATTCTAAGTACTTCAGATAAAGTCACACTTTGTTACAGAGCATTAGTAGTAGATGCTAACTATAAACTTATTTATTACATTGATATTAATGAAGATGTAATCATCGTAGCAATTTGGGACGTTCGTCAAAATCCTGATAAATTAATAAAAACAATAGAATAATAGAAACATGAAAAAGTCAATTATCATCATTTTAGCCGTTGTAGCTATCCTTGTCTTTTGGGCAGTCAGTGTATATAACGGCCTGGTTACTATGGACGAGAATGTAAGTGGACAATGGGCAAATGTGGAAACACAATACCAACGCCGTGCCGACTTGATTCCCAATCTGGTAAATACAGTTAAAGGGTATGCAACCCACGAAAAAGAAACATTAGAAGGAGTGGTTGCCGCACGCAGCCAGGCAACACAAATCAAAGTGGACGCTGCTGACCTGACACCGGAAAAGCTCGCGCAATATCAGAAGGCACAGGGTGCTGTCACTTCTGCTTTAGGTAAGTTATTAGCTATCACGGAGAGTTATCCCGACTTGAAAGCTAATCAGAATTTCCTTGAGTTGCAGGCTCAACTGGAAGGTACGGAAAACCGCATCAATGTAGCACGCAAGAATTTCAATGATGCTGCACAGGCTTATAACACCAATATCCGCCGTTTCCCCAAGAGTATCTTTGCAGGAATGTTCGGATTCGATAAGAAAGCATATTTTGAAGCAGAAGAAGGTAGCGAAAAAGCGCCTAAAGTAGAATTCTAAGAAAAGTCTGCTGAAAAAATTGTGCCGCTGACTAATAAAGTTTCCGTATCTCGTTAGACACGAAAACTTTATTAGTCAGCGGCATTTCTATTAAGATAGTTGGCTGTACGAAAAAAAAGCAGTACTTTTGCAGCCGTATACAAAATAATTCTATAACTCATGAGTAATCAACGATACATGATGCGTGGAGTAAGCGCATCAAAAGAAGATGTGCACAACGCCATCAAGAACATCGACAAAGGAATTTTCCCGAAAGCATTCTGCAAAATTATTCCCGATATATTGGGAGGTGACCCGGAATATTGCAATATCATGCATGCCGACGGCGCCGGAACCAAATCTTCCCTCGCTTATATGTACTGGAAAGAAACAGGCGACCTGTCTGTATGGAAAGGAATCGCCCAGGATGCCTTGATTATGAATATCGACGACCTGCTTTGTGTAGGAGCCGTAGACAACATCCTTGTCTCTTCAACTATCGGACGCAACAAGTTATTAATCCCGGGGGAAGTTATCTCCGCCATCATCAACGGAACAGACGAATTACTTGCCGAACTCCGCGAAATGGGTGTAGGCGTATATGCAACCGGTGGCGAAACGGCTGACGTCGGCGACTTGGTACGCACCATCATTGTCGATTCTACTGTAACTTGCCGCATGAAGCGTTCAGACGTTATTGACAATGCCAATATCCGTCCGGGCGACGTAATCGTCGGCCTTGCTTCTTACGGACAGGCTACTTACGAGAAAGAATATAACGGCGGCATGGGCAGCAACGGTCTGACAAGTGCACGCCATGATGTATTCGGCAAATATCTTGCTGAAAAATATCCGGAAAGCTATGATGCGGCAGTTCCCGAAGAATTGGTTTACTCAGGAAATCTGAAACTGACAGACAGTGTAGAAGATTCTCCGATTGATGCAGGCAAGTTAGTGCTCTCTCCTACCCGCACCTATGCACCGGTAGTAAAGAAATTGCTGGATGCATTACGTCCCGAAATTCACGGAATGGTTCACTGCTCCGGCGGTGCACAGACCAAAGTGCTGCACTTTGTTGAAAACGTCCGTGTTGTAAAAGACAATCTTTTCCCTGTTCCCCCATTGTTCAAAACTATTCAGGAACAAAGCGGCACTGACTGGGCCGAGATGTACAAGGTATTCAATATGGGACACCGCCTTGAAGTTTACCTGTCACCGGAACATGCCGCAGAAGTTATCGCTATTTCCGAGTCATTCGGTATCCCGGCACAGATAGTAGGACGCGTTGAAGAATGTGACAATACAGAGTTAATCATAAAGAGCGAGTTCGGAGAATTCAGATATTAAGGAATGGCAGACAACAGTACCATATTAAAAAAATTAGACGGTCTTGTAGCCCGTTTTGAAGAAATATCAACCCTTATCACTGACCCGTCAGTAATTGCTGACCAGAAACGTTATGTTAAACTGACTAAAGAATATAAGGAACTGGATGACTTAATGAAAGCCCGTAAGGAATATATCCAATTGTTGGGCAACATCGAAGAAGCCAAGAGTATCCTTTCCAGCGAGTCGGATGCCGAAATGCGTGAAATGGCTAAAGAAGAAATGGATAACAGCCAGGAACGCCTTCCGGTATTGGAAGAAGAAATCAAACTGATGCTTGTCCCCGCCGACCCGCAGGACAGCAAGAATGCGATTCTTGAAATCCGTGGCGGTGCAGGTGGTGACGAGGCGGCTATCTTTGCCGGCGACCTCTTCCGTATGTATGCCAAATTCTGTGAGACAAAAGGCTGGAAGATGGAAGTCTCCAATGCGAACGAAGGAACGGCAGGCGGATTCAAGGAAATTGTTTGCAGCGTCACAGGTGACAATGTTTACGGAATCCTGAAATATGAATCGGGCGTACACCGTGTACAGCGCGTTCCTGCAACAGAGACTCAAGGACGCGTGCATACTTCGGCAGCTTCAGTAGCCGTACTTCCCGAAGCGGAAGAATTCGATGTAGTCATCAATGAAGGTGAAATCAAATGGGATACTTTCCGAAGCGGCGGTGCCGGCGGACAGAACGTAAATAAGGTAGAATCCGGAGTACGACTGCGCTATATATGGAAGAATCCGAATACAGGTATCGCCGAAGAAATCCTGATTGAATGTACCGAAACGCGCGACCAACCGAAAAATAAAGAACGTGCATTGGCTCGTCTGCGTACGTTTATCTATGACAAAGAACATCAGAAATATATTGACGATATTGCTTCCAAACGCAAGACAATGGTATCGACCGGAGACCGTTCGGCTAAAATCCGCACTTACAACTATCCGCAAGGACGTATCACCGACCATCGTATCAACTATACAATTTACAATCTCGCTGCTTTCATGGACGGAGATATCCAAGACTGCATTGACCACTTGATTGTGGCTGAGAATGCGGAAAGGCTGAAAGAAAGCGAGTTGTAAAAAATAGAAAGTTGCGAGCGAGGCTTTAAATTGTAAATAGTAAATCGTATAATAGTAAATAACAAGATGGATAAGCAACAATTATTTGAAAACATAAAACGCAAGAAATCATTCCTTTGCGTAGGACTTGACACCGACATCAAGAAAATCCCCGAACACCTGTTGAAAGAAGAAGACCCTATCTTCGCATTCAACAAGGCAATTATCGACGCGACAGCAGACTTGTGTATCGCCTACAAACCGAACTTGGCTTTTTACGAAAGCATGGGTGTAAAAGGATGGATTGCATTTGAAAAGACAGTAAAATACATCAAAGATAATTATCCCGACCAGTTCATCATTGCCGATGCAAAGCGTGGCGATATCGGAAATACTTCCGCCATGTACGCCCGTACATTCTTCGAAGAACTGGATATCGACTCTGTCACAGTAGCTCCTTATATGGGTGAAGACAGCGTCACTCCATTCCTTACTCATGAAGGAAAATGGGTTATATTATTAGCGCTGACATCCAACAAAGGCTCTCACGACTTCCAGTTGACAGAAGACGCGAATGGTGAACGGCTGTTTGAAAAAGTGCTGCGTAAATCACAGGAATGGGCAAACGACGACCGCATGATGTATGTGGTAGGTGCAACACAAGGACGTGCCTTCGAGGATATCCGTAAGATTGTCCCCAATCACTTCCTTCTTGTTCCCGGTGTCGGCGCTCAAGGCGGCTCACTCGAAGAAGTTTGTAAATATGGAATGAACAGTACCTGCGGATTAATTGTTAACTCATCCCGTGGAATAATCTACGTGGACAAGACAGAGAAATTTGCTGAAGCTGCCCGCGCCGCCGCACAAGAAGTACAGGCACAAATGGCCGAACAACTCAAAACAATTCTCTGAAAAGAAAACAAAATCTCTAAAAGAAACGAATGCCTTACGAAAGAAAGATAATCAACGACCCGGTATTCGGGTTTATCAATATTCCGAAGGGGTTGCTATACGATATAGTACGGCATCCCCTTTTGCAGCGTCTTACCCGTATCAAGCAGGTAGGGCTCTCGTCTGTGGTATATCCCGGTGCGCAGCACACCCGCTTCCAACATTCCCTGGGTGCTTTCTACCTGATGAGCGAAGCCATTACGCAACTGGCATCGAAAGGAAACTTCATCTTCGACAGTGAAGCGGAAGCCGTACAGGCTGCCATTCTGCTGCATGACATCGGACACGGGCCTTTCTCTCATGTGCTGGAAGACACTATTGTTAAAGGAATTCCCCACGAAGAGATTTCCCTTATGCTGATGGAACGGATGAACAAGGAGATGAACGGCCAGCTCAGCCTTGCCATTCAAATCTTCAAGGACGAGTATCCGAAGCGCTTCCTGCATCAGCTTGTCAGTGGCCAGTTGGATATGGATAGGCTTGATTATCTCCGTCGTGACAGTTTCTATACGGGAGTTACAGAAGGAAACATCGGCTCGGCACGAATCATCAAGATGCTCGATGTGGCAGACGACCGCCTTGTCATCGAATCCAAAGGAATCTACTCCATCGAGAACTTCCTCACGGCACGCCGCCTGATGTATTGGCAGGTATATTTGCACAAGACTTCGGTAGCCTACGAAAAGATGCTTATCAGTACCCTTTTGCGCGCCAAAGAACTGGCTTCGCAGGGAGTGGAGCTGTTCGCATCACCCGCATTCCGCTTTTTCCTTTACAAAGACATCACTCCCGAAGAGTTCTACAACAACCCCGATTGTCTGGAGAACTTTGTACAACTGGATGATAATGATATATGGACGGCCTTGAAAGTATGGAGCACCCATACTGACAAGGTTCTTTCCACTTTAAGCATGGGAATGATTAACCGAAATATCTTTAAAGTGGAAATTTCGTCGGAACCGATTGGTGAAGACAGAAAAAAAGAATTAACTTTGCAAATCAGCCAGCAATTAGGCATAACACTTTCCGAAGCGAACTATTTTGTCTCTACCCCCAGCATCGAAAAGAATATGTACGACCCGGCGGATGACAGTATTGACATTATCTATAAAGACGGCACTATCAAAAATATTGCCGAAGCATCGGACATGTTGAACATCTCTTTATTGTCCAAAAAGGTAAAGAAATACTATCTCTGCTACCAGAGATTACATAGATAAGTATAAAATATTCATGCAATAACACGGAAATCTGAAAAAAAAGTCCGTTATTTGTGAACTAATTAAATTTTAAATTAAAGACATGGAGTTCTCGGCTAAGCAAATTGCAGCATTTATCCAAGGGGAAATCATTGGAGACGAAAACGCTACGGTACACACATTCGCTAAAATAGAAGAGGGAATGCCCGGAGCTATTTCTTTCCTGTCAAACCCCAAATATACGCCTTACATCTACGAGACACAATCTAGCATTGTCCTGGTTAATAAGGACTTCACTCCTGAACATGAAATTAAAACGACCCTTATCAAAGTAGACAATGCATACGAAAGCCTGGCGAAATTGCTCAACCTTTATGAAATGAGCAAACCTAAAAAACAGGGTATCGATTCATTAGCATTTGTTGCCTCCAGTGCCAAGATTGGTGAGAACGTATATATAGGTGCTTTTGCCTACATTGGCGAAAACGCCGTGATCGGAGATAATACTCAAATTTATCCGCATACTTTTGTTGGAGACGGTGTGAAAATAGGCAACAGTTGCCTGCTTTACCCGAATGTAAATGTTTATCATGATTGCCGCATAGGCAACGAATGTATCCTGCACTCGGGTGCGGTAATCGGAGCCGACGGATTCGGTTTCGCCCCTACTCCGAACGGATACGACAAGATTCCTCAAATCGGAATTGTTATTCTGGAAGATAAAGTGGACATAGGTGCCAATACCTGTGTAGACCGTGCTACAATGGGAGCTACGGTAGTACATAGTGGTGTCAAATTGGATAACCTGATACAAATAGCCCATAATGACGAGATCGGTTCGCATACCGTAATGGCTGCACAAGCCGGTATCGCCGGTTCTACCAAAGTGGGAGAATGGTGTATGATTGGCGGTCAGGTAGGTATTGCCGGACACTCAAAAATAGGAGATAAAGTCGGTTTGGGCGCACAATCGGGCGTACCGGGAGATATCAAGTCCGGCAGTCAGCTCATCGGTACTCCTCCTATGGAGTTAAAACAATATTTCAAGTCATCCATCGCACAAAGAAGCCTGCCGGACATGCAGAAAGAACTGCGTAGCCTGCGCAAGGAAATCGAAGAATTAAAACAACTATTAAATAAGTAAATAGCCAATGCTGAAACAAAAAACGCTGAAAGATAGCTTTTCACTGAGCGGGAAAGGTCTTCACACTGGACTTGATCTCACTGTAACATTTAATCCTGCTCCGGACAATCATGGATATAAAATCCAGCGCATTGACGTAGAAGGACAACCAACTATCGATGCAGTAGCCGACAACGTGACAGAAACCACCCGTGGTACTGTGTTGTCGAAGAATGGAGTCAAAGTAAGCACCGTTGAACATGGTATGGCAGCCCTTTACGCATTGGGCATTGATAACTGCCTTATCCAGGTAAACGGCCCGGAGTTTCCGATTTTAGATGGTAGTGCACAATATTATGTACAAGAAATAGAACGTGTAGGAACAGTAGAACAGAATGCCGTCAAGGACTTTTATATCATTAAGTCAAAGATTGAATTCCGTGACGAGTCGACAGGTTCTTCCATCATCGTACTACCGGACGAGAATTTTAGCCTGAATGTACTGGTTTCTTATGATTCGACCATTATCCCGAACCAGTTTGCTACACTTGAAGACATGCATAAATTCAAAGACGAAGTGGCTGCCAGCCGTACATTCGTCTTTGTTCGCGAAATAGAACCGCTGCTCTCTGCGGGATTGATTAAAGGGGGCGACCTGGACAATGCTATCGTAATCTACGAACGTAAGATGTCACAGGAAAGCTTCGACAAGTTGGCAGACGTTATGGGAGTTCCTCATATGGACGCCAATGAGTTAGGCTATATCAACCACAAGCCGTTGGTCTGGCCGAATGAATGTGCCCGTCACAAATTACTGGATGTTATCGGCGACCTCGCTTTAATCGGCAAACCGATTAAAGGGCGTATCATCGCTACCCGTCCCGGACATACTATCAATAACAAGTTTGCCCGTCAGATGCGGAAAGAAATTCGTTTGCACGATATTCAGGCACCAAACTATGACTGTAACCGTGAGCCGGTGATGGATGTAAACCGTATCCGCGAACTGTTGCCGCATCGCTATCCTTTCCAACTGGTAGATAAAGTGATTGAAATCGGTGCCAACTATATAGTAGGTGTAAAGAATATTACTGCCAACGAGCCTTTCTTCCAAGGACATTTTCCACAAGAACCCGTTATGCCGGGCGTGCTCCAAGTAGAAGCAATGGCACAAGTAGGCGGTTTGTTGGTTCTCAACTCTGTTGACGAACCGGAGCGTTACTCCACTTATTTTATGAAGATAGACGGTGTGAAGTTCCGCCAGAAAGTAGTGCCGGGAGATACACTGACATTCCGTGTGGAATTATTAGCACCTATCCGTCGTGGTATATCCACAATGAAAGGTTACGCATTCGTTGGGGAAAAAGTAGTTTGCGAAGCTGAGTTTATGGCACAAATAGTAAAAAATAAGTAATTAACAATTGGAAAATCAAATGATAAGTCCTTTAGCGTATATTCATCCCGAAGCTAAAATCGGGGAAAATGTAGAAATTGCGCCTTTTGTATTTATAGATAAAAACGTGGTTATCGGCGACAACAATAAAATTATGGCTAATGCCAACATTTTATATGGTTCACGTATTGGTAACGGAAATACTATTTTTCCGGGTGCCGTTATCGGGGCTATTCCGCAGGATCTTAAATTTCAAGGGGAAGAATCAACAGCCGAAATCGGAGACAATAACCTGATTCGCGAGAACGTGACAATCAACCGTGGTACGGCAGCTAAAGGGCGCACGATTGTGGGAAATAACAACTTACTGATGGAAAGCGTGCACGTGGCACATGATGCTTTGGTCGGTAACGGATGCATCATTGGTAACTCTACCAAGATGGCCGGTGAAATCGTAATTGATGATAACGCTATTATCAGTGGCGGTGTACTAATGCATCAATTCTGTCATGTAGGCAGCTATGTAATGATTCAAGGTGGTTCCCGTTTCAGTAAGGACATTCCTCCCTACATCATTGCAGGACGCGAACCAATCGCTTTCAGCGGAATCAACATTATCGGCTTGCGCCGTCGTGGTTTTACCAATGAAGTGATTGAAAACATTCACAATGCCTATCGTATCATCTACCAAAGTGGATTGAACACGACAGAAGCATTAAAGAAAATTGAAGATGAATTCGAGAAGAGTCCTGAAATCGACTACATCATCGACTTCATCCGTAATTCAGAACGTGGTATAATTAAATAAACAGTTCAAAATAGTCATATTATGATATACAGATTTACTATCATATCTGATGAAGTTGACGATTTTGTCAGAGAAATACAAATTGATCCGGAAGCTACTTTTTTAGACTTCCATGAGGCAATCGTAAAATCAGTTGGGTACGCAAACGACCAGATGACTTCTTTCTTTATCTGCGACGACGATTGGGAAAAAGAAAAGGAAGTGACTTTGGAAGAAATGGACGACAACCCTGAAATGGATAGCTGGGTGATGAAAGAAACTACTATCAGTGAACTGGTAGAAGATGAAAAACAAAAGTTGCTGTATGTATTCGATTACATGACGGAACGTTGTTTCTTCATTGAGTTATCTGAAATCATTACCGGAAAGGAAATGAAGGGTGCCAAATGCACCAAGAAATCAGGGGATGCCCCGAAACAGACAGTCGATTTTGAAGAAATGGCTGTTGCCGGTGGTTCTCTCGATTTAGACGAAAACTTCTATGGCGACCAGGATTTCGATATGGAAGACTTTGATCAGGAAGGATTCGATATTGGTGGCGACGCAGGCGGTTCATTCGAAGAAGAGAAATTCTAATTTAACGATTAGTGGTTAGTGATTAACACTATGCAGTATATTGTGCAATTGTTAATCACTAACCACTAATCATTAATCACTAATCACTTAAGTCCATTGCCTACTCTCATTGTTCTTATAGGGCCTACCGGCGTAGGGAAAACCGAATTGAGTCTACGGATAGCAGAGAATTTCCGGACAAGCATTGTATCTGCTGATTCGAGACAACTTTATGCTGAATTAAAAATAGGCACGGCAGCGCCTACTCCCGAACAATTGGCACGTGTACCCCATCACCTAGTCGGTACGCTTCATCTTACAGATTATTATAGTGCCGCCCAATACGAAGCGGAAGCACTGGAAATCCTTGAAAAGTTATTTACCCAACATGAAGTCGTGGTTCTTACCGGCGGCTCGATGATGTATGTGGACGCTATCTGCAAAGGTATTGATGACATTCCTACCGTTGATGCGGAAACCCGCCAGTTCATGTTGCAGAAATATGAGGAAGAAGGACTTGAACAACTCTGCGCGGAACTCCGCTTATTAGACCCGGAATATTATCGTATTGTAGATTTGAAGAATCCCAAGCGAGTAATTCATGCACTGGAAATCTGCTATATGACGGGACGCACATACACTTCTTTCCGCACGCAACAAAAGAAAGAGCGCCCTTTCCGTATTATCAAAGTAGGACTAACCCGTGAGCGGGAAGAACTTTATGACCGTATCAACCGCCGTGTGGATATGATGATGGAAGAGGGTTTATTGGAAGAAGTACGTTCTGTACTCCCCTATCGCCATCTTAACTCTCTCAATACGGTAGGATACAAAGAACTGTTCAAGTACTTGGATGGAGAATGGGAACTACCGTTTGCCATTGAAAAGATAAAGCAGAATTCTCGTATTTATTCACGCAAACAAATGACTTGGTTCAAGCGGGATGAAGAAATACGCTGGTTTCATCCGGAACAAGAAACGGAGATACTTGCGTACCTCCGCCAGTCTTTATCCTAAGCATTCCTGAATATTACTTTTCACTCACCAAACGAATAACAATTCTACCATCAACACGGTCTGCTGAAGCCGATTTAATAGCCTTCGCCGACATTTGCTGTAACTTACCGGCATTTACCTCTTTTCCATCCAAAAGGTAAATAACCTCCCCTTCCATATCTTTCGCAGCACTTTCAGCTAGTTGCCATGCGTCAGTATAAGCAGGTTGGGGATTATTCTTTTTAGCCTGAAATTCTTCATCAGTCAGCATTTCTATTACAATCACCCCATTCTTTGCCTTATCCCCATAAACAACTGCTGCCGATTTATCTTTCAGTATAGTAATACTTTTAATACGGTCAGGAGCAATCTTGGATAAAGCATCTTTTTCCAAAGCTTCCTTACCGTCAACAATAACCAATGGCTGTCCACCCTCTTTCACTCCATGAACATTAATGCCATTAATAAGGCCGGCAGGTTTTGTTTCCCGAGCCCTCACAAGCCGATTGGTAGTTTCCGGCAATAGTTTCACTACTTCCTGTTCCATCCGTACTGACATCGTAGCACTTACAGGAACTTTCATGGATTTGTATCCGATAAACGAAAATAGCAGATTACCACCTTTTACGGCTTTCAGGCTGAAACGGCCGTCTATATCCGTGATTGCACCATAAGTCGTATTAGGCACAAGTATACTTACACCTGCTTTCGGACGCCCCTGTTCGTCAACGACAGTCCCACTAACTTGGAAATTGGGTACTACGTTTTCCTGATTATCCACTTTAGAAAAATTAAACTGTGTTGTCGTACCCGGCTTCTTTGTGGTTACAAGAATCACTCCATTTTCGCCACGTTTACCATATATTTTTATAGAAGCACTATCTTTCAGGACAGACACGCTCTCTATATCCGACGGATTCATCCTTTCCATAGCATTCATGCTGATTTCCTTACCATCAGCAAGAATCAACGGCTGCTTATCCAATCCAAATCTGATATTACCAAATCTTACAGGAATAGAATACTTCACAGGAACAGGCTTACCACGTTGCTTTCCCGGAATCCAGTCCGGCATTTCACTAACGATCCTTTCAGCTTCCTTGTTCAGCGAAGGTTGGTCAGACTCAAGTACTTGCACATTTGTCACTTTTCCGCTTCCAGTGACTGTAAAGCCAATCGTTACCAGTCCACCTGCCTTACCTTTCATAGGGGAGTCGGCCACTTTACTTTCCAAGTACTTGCTCAATGCATCCATACCGCCAGGGTACTCCGGCATCTGCTCCACCACCTCAAAGATAACAATTTCTTCTTCCTCTTTCTTTTCCGTCGCAGCCACCTTCGGATCAGCCTTCTTCACGACTTTCGATGCTTTCACTGTATCTTGCAGCACCTTTTCTTGCACAATTTCAGCTAAATCATTAACTTTGACTGCTGAAATCTCTTCGACTTTCTCCGAGATTTCGGGACGGGCAAAGGCAGTTACTGCAATAGCTGCCAACGGAAGTACATACAGGTACTTCAAACGAGCCCATGGACTTGATTTTTCTTTTAACATCATAGTGATACGTTTTTTAAGTTTACTGTGATTAAAGCTGTTGGCCATAGAGTAGAGCCTTGTGCCAACGGCTTTTTTTATTAATAATAGTTGATATTCCTTCGCGTTTACTCCTTCATTGATAACCGTCTCGTCCGCTTCGTACTCATGGATATTCTGCAACTCCTGTTTCAGCAACCATGCGCCCGGATTGAACCATTGGAAGAAAATACAAATATCCGCCAATAATAAATCTATGGAATGACGGTGACGGATATGCGCCGTTTCGTGAATCAGAATCTCCCGTCCATTCTCTTCCATATCTTTCTGACTGATAACGATATACTTCATCCAACTAAACGGAGCGATTGTCCGGTTATGCACCACAAGAATAATACCCTTCTCCAACTTCTCATGTCTGCCCGAATATATCAGCCTGAAAAGACAAATCAAAGAACAGATATTACGACAAGCAAAAAAGACTATGCCTGCCAGATAAACCAATAAAACGATTTGTATCCAGGAAACAGAAGGCGCTTCCTGTACCATTGCCCCCACTTCCGGAGCCGTCGCGTTCAGTTCCGCCATCATCAACAACTGCTCGATAGAAAGTACAGCCTGCTGCACTTCAACCTGATGACGGGTAGTCATCTCAATGCAAGGGATGAGCAACGAGAAGAACAGCACTCCCAATAAAGCAGCACGGTTGAAACGGTGAAACGTCTCCTTGCTCAATAATAACCGGAAAAACAGGTAAAACAAGACAAGGCAGACAGATGATTTTAATATATAAATAAAGAATGCTCCCATAGTGTAGATTGTCGTTTTATTAATTAGTCTTTCTTGTCTGTCTTCTCTACTTCATGAATCAGTTGTTTCAGCTCATCCAAAGAAATATCTTCCTCTTTGACCAAAGAAGAAACAGCACTCAAATAAGAATTATTAAAATACTTGCTAATCACATTCCGAAGCGTCCCTTTACGAAAATCTTCTTCACTGACCACAGGATAATATTGATAGGTATTACCAAACGTATTGTGAGCCAGAAAACCCTTGTCTTCCAACCCGCGCACGATAGTAGATAATGTATTGAAATGTGGTTTCGGCTCTTCATAGAAAGCCAACATTTCTTTCACGAACAAGGGGCCTTTTTCCCAAAAAAAGCCCATGATTTCTTCCTCTTTTGCTGTTAATCCTTTCATACTTGCAACATTGTTTGCTGCAAATAACGAAAAGTTTTAGTTCACAAACTAATTTTCCTAGTTAAAGTAAACTAAAGCATCTAGTTTATCCCCACAGCTTATCTACAATAAAGTTGCCGATAAAGAATAAATCACCCATAAAAACAATGCTGAACACTAAAAAAGTGAAGCAGGTGCTCCAGCGCGCACCACCTTCCTCTTCGCCGCGCTTGATACGCAGCAGGGAACTATACAGGCAATCGCCTGCAATGAACAGTACAAACAAACCCGGTATCAAGTCGCCCCACGACACCAGCCACAAGTTATCACCCTTCCCTAACAGGAAGGTCAACGCCACCGCCAACAAGAAGACAGAAGCATACTGCAAGTCTTTCCTTTTTGAATTCATAGTGGTAATATTTAAAGTCCTTTTCACAAAGATATTGAATCTCACCCAATAATCCTTATCAAAACCGCATAAAAATCCATCATGTTTTGTCGAATCTAAGTTTATTGTTACTTTTGCAAGTACGAATAAAAACCAAAACTGAATTATAAAAGCAATAATAAAAGCAGATGAAAAAAATCAGCATCACATTATTACTCTGCCTTATCTGCCTGACCGGAATGGCACAGGGTCAAAAGGCTCTTGATTTAAAAGACATCACATCCGGACGCTTCCGGCCGGAAAACATCCAGGGGGTCATCCCTACGCCTGACGGTGAACACTACACGCAGATGAACGCCGAAGGCACGCAAATCATCAAATATTCTTTCAAGACAGGCGAAAAGGTAGAAGTTATTTTCGATGTAAACACTGCACGAGAATGTGACTTCAAGAACTTCGACAGTTACCAGTTCTCACCCGACGGACAAAAATTGCTGATTGCTACCAAGACAAATCCGATTTACCGGCATTCATATACAGCTGTACATTATATCTACCCTTTGAAACGAAATGATAAGGGCGTTACGACAAACAACATTATTGAACGGCTGTCTGACGGCGGACCTCAACAGGTCCCCGTCTTTTCACCGGACGGCACGATGATTGCTTTTGTCCGTGACAATAACATCTTCCTTGTCAAGCTGCTCTATGGCAACAGTGAAAGCCAGGTGACCGAAGACGGCAAACAGAACTCTATCATCAACGGTATCCCCGACTGGGTGTACGAAGAAGAATTCAGCTTCAACCGTGCTTTGGAGTTCAGCGCTGACAATACACAGATTGCCTTTATCCGTTTCGATGAATCGGCAGTCCCCTCCTACTCTTTCCCGATATTTGCCGGAGAGGCTCCCCGCATAGATGCTCTCAAGGATTATCCGGGAGAATATACGTATAAGTATCCGAAGGCCGGCTACCCGAACTCAAAAGTAGAAGTACGCACGTATGATATTAAGTCGCGCGTCACCCGCACCATGAAACTTCCGTTGGATGCAGACGGATATATCCCCCGCATCCGCTTTACCAAAGATGCCAACAAACTGGCAATCATGACGTTGAACCGTCATCAGGATCGTTTCGACCTTTACTTTGCCGACCCGCGTTCCACGCTTTGCAAACTGGTATTGCGTGACGAATCTCCTTACTATATTAAAGAGAACACCTTCGATAATATCGAATTCTACCCCGAATACTTCAGCCTGCTCAGTGAACGCGACGGTTACAGCCACCTTTACTGGTATAGCATGGGGGGTAACCTTATAAAAAAGGTGACGAACGGAAAGTTCGAAGTAAAAGACTTCCTGGGATATGACGAGGAAGACGGTTCTTTCTACTACACCAGTAATGAAGAAAGCCCGCTTCGCAAAGCTGTCTACAAGACAGACAAGAAAGGCAAAAAGATAAAACTCTCTCAACAGGCAGGAACGAACACGCCGCTTTTCAGCAAATCAATGAAGTATTATATGAACAAGTTCACCAACCTGAATAATCCGATGGTGGTGACATTGAACGACAATTCGGGCAAAACGCTCAAGACATTGATTACAAATGACAAGCTGAAAGAGACTTTATCAGGATATGCAGTACCGCAGAAAGAGTTCTTCACCTTCCAGACTACGGACGGTGTAACCTTGAACGGATGGATGATGAAACCCGTAGATTTCTCCGCATCGAAGAAATACCCGGTGCTGATGTATCAATACAGCGGCCCGGGCTCCCAACAAGTATTGGACAACTGGGGCATTAGCTGGGAAACCTATATGGCAAGCCGCGGATTCATCGTTGTATGCGTGGATGGTCGCGGAACAGGCGGCCGTGGAGAAGCCTTTGAAAAATGCACCTATCTGAAAATCGGTGTGAAAGAAGCCAAAGACCAAGTGGAAACTGCTCTCTATCTCGGCAAACAACCTTACGTGGACAAAGACCGCATCGGCATTTGGGGATGGAGCTACGGCGGATACATGACTCTAATGAGTATGAGTGAAGGAACTCCCGTATTCAAAGCAGGGGTAGCCGTTGCCGCACCGACCGACTGGCGTTTCTACGACACGGTTTATACGGAACGCTTCATGCGCACTCCGAAAGAAAACGCTGAAGGCTACAAAGCATCATCCGCTTTCACTCGTGCCGACAAACTGCATGGTAACTTGTTGCTCGTACACGGTATGGCAGATGATAATGTACACTTCCAGAACTGTACCGAGTATGCCGAACACCTGGTTCAACTCGGAAAACAATTCGATATGCAAGTATATACCAACCGTAATCATGGAATATACGGTGGCAATACCCGTCAACACTTGTACACACGCTTGACTAACTTCTTCTTGAATAATTTGTAATGGCGGATAGAATACGTAAGCCCGAATGGCTGAAAATCAATATCGGTACCAACGAACGATACACCGAAACCAAACGGATTGTCGACTCCCATTGCCTGCATACCATATGCAGCAGTGGGCGTTGCCCTAATATGGGGGAATGTTGGGGAAAAGGCACTGCTACCTTTATGATTGGCGGTGACATCTGTACCCGCAGTTGCAAATTCTGCAACACGCAGACCGGACGCCCGTACCCACTGGATATCAATGAACCTGCCCATGTAGCGGAATCCATTGCATTGATGAAGCTGGACCATGCTGTTATCACTTCCGTAGACCGGGACGACCTTCCCGATTTGGGAGCGGAACATTGGGCACGTACCATCCGTGAAATCAAACGGCTGAATCCCAAAACTACCATCGAAGTACTGATACCCGATTTTCAGGGCAGGATGGAACTGGTAGACCTCGTGATAGAAGCCTACCCCGACATCATCTCGCATAATATGGAAACCGTCCGCCGTATCAGTCCGCTGGTACGCAGTGCAGCAAATTATGACACAAGTTTACAAGTGATCGGACGAATCTCATCCAAAGGAGTCAAATCCAAAAGCGGTATCATGGTCGGGCTGGGAGAAACTCCCGAAGAAGTAGAAATGTTGATGGATGATTTATTAGCAGTCGGCTGCCAAATTCTTACTATAGGACAATACCTGCAACCCAGTCACCGTCATTATCCCGTAGCGGAATACGTGACTCCACAACAATTCACAAAATACAAGACCATCGGTTTAGAAAAAGGATTTAACATCGTAGAGAGCGCTCCCCTTGTCCGCTCATCCTACCATGCAGAGAAACATATTCGTTAGCAAACAAAACACAGACACTATTTGTTTTATAAGTAGAACCGACAAATAAACATAAAGTAGAGATGGATCATAAAGGAATACTTTCTTCCGCATTCAACATGTCACTGGGATTTATCCCCGTTATTATTTCCATTTTATTGTGTGAACTTATAACGCAAGACACGGCCATTTATATCGGTACAGGTATAGGTATCGTAGGTATATATCTTTCCCACCAACGAAAGGGGATACTAATTCCTAACTTTATCCTATATATTGCGACCGGTATGCTGGCACTATTATCCTTAGCCGCACTTATCCCCGGTGATTATGTTCCGGCTGGCGCACTTCCCCTTACATTGGAAGTCAGTATCCTCATTCCCATGCTGATACTTTACATGCATAAGAAAAGGTTTATCAACCACTTCCTGAAGCAGATAGGTTCCTGTAACAAACGCCTGTACGCGCAAGGAGCGGAAGCCGCCGTCGTATCGGCACGCATCGCTTTAATCTTCGGTGTATTGCATTTTATCATTATCAGTGTCACCATCATTTTTCAAAACCCGTTAGGCAAGACAAGTGTACTTATCCTTTACAAGATACTGCCGCCTGCCGTCTTTGTCATGAGCATCTTGTTCAATCAGATTGCCATCCACTTTTTCAACCACCTGATGTCCCATACGGAATACGTACCCATCGTCAATACTAAAGGGGATGTGATTGGAAAAACACCTGCCATCGAAGCAATCAATTACAAGAATGCCTATATCAATCCGGTGATAAGAATTGCCGTGTCTACACACGGAATGTTATTCCTTTGTGACAGACCGTCAACAGCCATCCTGGACAAGAATAAGGTGGATATTCCAATGGAATGCTATCTTCGCTACGGAGAGTCCCTGACAGCAGGCGCTACCCGTCTGATGAACAACGCACTCCCCCATGTCGAAAATATAAAACCGGAGTTCAACATCGCCTATCACTTCGAAAACGAAGTGACGAACCGCCTTATCTATCTGTTCATTGTCGATCTGGACGACGATTCCGTCCTCTGTACGCCCCGTTTCAAGAACAGCAAACTATGGAGCTTCAAGCAGATAGAGGAAAACTTAGGCAAAAGCTTCTTCAGCAGTTGCTTTGAAGACGAATACGAACATCTGAAAAATGTTATTTGTATAAGAGAAAAATACAAGGAATCTTAGACAACTCGGGCACATGACCTTTCCAGTCTTTCACCGTGCGCGTCTGTATATATTCTCCTTCGCAAGTGATATTGGCGGCAATGCACAGCTTTGTTTGCGGACGGCAATTCTGTAAGATATCTTCCACCATTTTATGGTTGCGGTAAGGTGTCTCGATAAAGAGTTGCGTCTGATTCTCGGCATACACACGCTGTTCCAATGCCTTTAATTTCTTGCCACGTTCTCCCGGTTCAATCGGCAGATAACCGTGGAACGCGAAGCTTTGGCCATTAAAGCCCGAACCCATCACGGAAAGAATAATAGAAGAAGGGCCGACCAACGGAACTACTTTCAGCTTTTTGCGTTGTGCAATAGCCACCACATCCGCGCCCGGATCGGCAACGGCCGGACAACCCGCTTCGGATATGACTCCCATAGAAGCACCATTCACCAAAGGTTTCAGATAACCGGAAATATCTTCAGGCGAAGTATGCTTGTTCAACGGATAGAACGTCAACGCGTCAATATCAATCTCCCTGTCCACCTTCTTCAGAAAACGGCGAGCCGAACGGACATCTTCGACAATAAAATAACGGATACCGGAGATAATCTCCTTATTATAAGAAGGCAATACCTTTTCGATAGGCGTATCACCCAAAGTCACGGGCAACAAATAAAGGGCAGTTTCCACTTTAGAATGAAGAATTAAGACTATACATTAATATTAAAAATCAAATAAGGTTTTGAGCGAAGCTAATGAAAAATCAAGAATTGGGTAATCAATCAGGAAGCCAAATAGTTGGATTCACTCAGCATTTGATGGTAGTCGGTAAATTCCAGAAGGTCTTTCAGCTTCATATCCTTATGCTTTTTCATATACGAAGCGACGATTCTCGCGCCCACCCACGTACCTATCAATGCAGGAGCTTGGCTACCTAACATTTCAACAGCCGGAGCAGGTTTCATATAATAACGAAACACCATCGGGTCGCGTGCGTTCAAATGGTCATTGGAACAGATATAATCCCAAATCGCCTGTTCATTCTCCCTGCACCAGTCATTCTCTTCTTTCGAATACCCCATCGCTTCACCTATATTATTATATCCTAACAAGTTCTGCACCACATAATTGATTTTGCCGGAGTGCATCATCAGGTCGACAAGACAAGTCCCCTCGTGGTAGTTCATACCATAGCGGCTCAGGAGATAAAAAGCGAAACAATCCGGCACAATCCGTTCAGGACGCATCGAGCGGCATTGGTAATCATAATAAAAACGCTTGTAAAGAGGATAATCCTCTCCCATATATTTATCAAGGCTGATACCGAGCAAGGAATCGACCAGGATAATAGACTCATTAAACGCAGATACCTGCGAGTAGATAAACGGCACTTTCGTATCGGGAACTTCCTTCTTCAGTTTCTTGAATCCCTTGGTCAGCCCCTTTTCCACTTCATCCAAATTGGGAAATTTAGCTTCCACATCTCCCATCAAACGAACCAGTGTCGTATCCGAATAGAATTTTTGCAGCCGTTGGGAGATAGTATCATCCTTCACCGTACCGATGGCCAACACATCTTCAATCAGAATCTTTGTCGGCATACGATAATCCATCGTCAACTTCTGCATGGCAGAAAAGCTGTTGGAGCGAACATATTCGCCCAACAGCTTATCGTATCTTAGAACAGAAATCTCCTCTTCCTTCTGCTCCGTACCATTTCCTGTGCTTAACCCACAGGAGGCGAAAAGCATACTTATTACTATTATAAGAAGAGAAATCCGTAGTTTCATACTGTATTAACCGTAAATGATGTTACCATTTTCGTCCATGTACTCATCGAGTCCTTTCTCGTAAGTAGCCATGGCACGAAGACTCATACCTACACTGGAGAATCCGCCGTCATGGAAGAGGTTCTGCATGGTCACCTTGCGGGTGAGGTCGGAGAACATCACGATGCAATAATCGGCACATTCGTCGGCAGTCGCGTTTCCAAGCGGAGACATGCGGTTGGAGAAGTCGAACAGTTTGTCCATCCCCTTCACACCCGAACCGGCTGTTGTAAATGTAGGTGATTGTGAAATAGTGTTCACACGTACGCTGCGTTCGCGTCCGTAGATATAACCGAAGCTACGTGCAATAGATTCCAGCAATGCCTTCGCATCCGCCATATCGTTGTAGCCGTAGAAAGTACGTTGAGCAGCGACATAGCTCAATGCAACGATTGAACCGTAATCGGCGATAGCATTCAGTTTCTTGGCAGACTGAATCATTTTGTGGAATGAAACAGCCGAAATATCCAATGTCTTATCCAACATTCCATAGTCAAGGTCATCGTAAGTACGTTTCTTGCGCACGTTGGGAGACATACCGATAGAGTGGAGCACAAAGTCAATTTGTCCGCCCAGTATATCCATTGAGGTTTTGAATACATTCATCAAGTCCTCTACGCTGGTAGCGTCTGCCGGAATAATCTGGCAATTCAGTTTTTCGGCCAGAGCATCGACTTCACCCATGCGGATAGCCATCGGAGTATTTGATAATGTAATAGTCGCACCTTCTTCTACAGCACGTTCAGCCACTTTCCACGCAATGGACTGGTCATTCAACGCACCGAAGATAATACCTCTTTTTCCTTTCAACAAGTTGTAACTCATATCTTTTAATAGTTAAATTTTGTGCAAAGATAGTATCTTTCCGCATAAAATCATGAGAAGTGTGCAAATAATAGACAGAAATGACAAAAAATACACGTATTCTATCAATTAGTCCACATCCCTTTGGGGGTTCGCCCCTATCTTTGCATTCGATAATTAAGAGGTTTTTTCATAATATTTATTTAAGGTTAGAATTAGGTTAACATGAATTCGTCTTATTCCTCTCCAGCAGGCCGCCTGCGACAGATAGCCTGCGGAAGGACATAAGAATTATGAAAAACACCCTCATTAATATCCGATGGAATACCAATGAAAACAACAGATGTATAACCCTATAGAAAATAAGATTACCAAATGAACACATTGACAAAAAGACTTCTCTGGATGGCCGTATGTTGCCTGCCGTTCGTCGCGGGATGCAAGTCCGGCGAGAAGACAGTTAGCGGAAGCACCATAAACGACGCCATTTATCAGAACTTGCCTTTCGAAATGCCGAGAGTACAACAACCGGCTTTCCCTGCTTACGAGGTGAACATTGTAGATTTCGGAGCCAAGGGGGACGGACTGTTCCTGAATACGAAAGCTATCAACGATGCCATCAAAGACGTGAACCGACATGGCGGTGGCAAAGTGATTATCCCGGAAGGTATCTGGCTGACCGGCCCTATCGAGCTGCTGAGTAATGTAAATCTTTATACGGAACAAAATTCACTGGTACTCTTTACCGGAGATTTCGAAGCATATCCCATCATCGCCACTTCTTTTGAAGGCTTGGAAACCCGTCGTTGCCAGTCGCCTATTTCGGCACGCGACGCGGAGAATATCGCTATCACAGGATACGGCACATTCGACGGAAACGGCGATTGCTGGCGTCCGGTTAAAAAAGGCAAACTGACTGCTTCGCAATGGAAAAAACTGGTCAATTCAGGCGGTGTCCTTGATGAGAAACAAGAAATATGGTATCCCACGGCAGGCTCACTGAAAGGCGCTATGGCTTGTAAGGATTTCAATGTGCCCGAAGGTATCAATACGGATGAAGAATGGAACGAAATCCGTCCGTGGCTGCGCCCTGTATTGTTGAGTTTCATCAAGAGCAAGAAGATATTACTGGAAGGCGTCACTTTCAAAAATTCACCGAGCTGGTGTCTGCATCCGCTGTCCTGCGAGGATTTCACAGTAAACAATATCATGGTAATCAATCCCTGGTATTCTCAAAACGGAGATGCCCTCGATCTGGAATCTTGCAAGAACGCGCTGATTATCAACAGTGTGTTTGATGCGGGAGACGATGCCATCTGCATCAAATCCGGTAAGGACGAAGACGGTCGCCGTCGCGGAGAACCTTGTCAGAATGTGATTGTGAAGAATAATACCGTATTGCACGGACACGGCGGATTCGTTGTAGGTAGCGAGATGTCCGGCGGTGTGAAGAATATATATGTAGAAGATTGTACATTCCTGGGCACTGACGTAGGCTTGCGTTTCAAGAGTACCCGCGGACGTGGCGGTGTGGTGGAAAATATCTACATCAACAACATCAACATGATTAATATTCCGAACGAACCGTTATTGTTCGACCTGTTCTATGGCGGCAAAGGTGCCGGAGAAGAATCGGAAGAAGACTTGCTGAGCCGCATGAAAACAGCCATCCCGCCGGTGACGGAAGAAACTCCGGCATTCCGCAATATCCATATTTCAAATATTGTGTGCAGAGGTTCGGGACGTGCGATGTTCTTCAACGGCCTGCCGGAAATGCCGATTAGCGATATCACAGTCAAGAACGTCGTGATGACGGAAGCTACGGATGGGGTTGTCATCAGCCAGGTGGACGGAGTTACTTTGGAGAACGTTTATGTAGAATCTTCCAAAGGCAACAATATCCTGAACGTCAAGAACGCCAAGAACCTGACCGTAGACGGAAAGACATACGAAGAAATCAATGCGAAAGGCGAGATTTTAAGTCTCAAATAAAGTTCACCACAGAGGACACGGAGAACACAGAGGATTCAAAGGACACAAAGAATTCAGTTCAATAAAATGAAATCCATTTACTGCATTATTCCTCTGTGCCCTCTGTGTCCTCTGTGGTGAAAAAAGAAAACCACAATATCATTATATAGAGTAAAAAGCTCAAATAGCAGACTATTTTATCTTCAAAAGATAGACAGTCTGCTATTTTTTTCAGTTATTTTTGCAGGGAGAAATACGATGTATACTATCAGCCTTTGAATCATTTGAAATCATGAAGAAGAATCTTTTTATACTTGCTTTCCTTTTAGGAAGTTTTAGTTTGCCGACTTGGGCTCAGAAACAGGAGAAGACCCTTACGGTAGAAGTGCATAATAACTGGAACCAGGCAAAAACAGACGCTCCGGTTGTCATCAACCTGCATGACCTGCATGCGGGTTTCAAAATCAAATCCGCAGTTGTCATGGAAGGAGCGAATGAAGTTCCGTCCCAACTGGATGACCTGAACAGGGACAGGAAGATGGATGAACTTGCTTTTGTAACCGACCTTCCCGCTCATGGAAGAAAGACATTCCAGATTACTCTTTCTTCGGAAAAGAGCACAAAGACTTATCCCGAACGGGTGTATGCCGACATGTTTATCGTAGACCAACGCAAAGGGAAACATCAACGGGTACAGGCAATCACTGTTCCCGGAACCAGTAATATATACAGCATGGTACGTCCTCACGGCCCGGTTCTGGAATCGGAACTGGTAGGCTACCGTCTCTACTTCAATGAGAAACAGACACCGGACATTTACGGCAAATTCAACAAAGGGCTGGAAATCAAGGAATCCCAGTTTTATCCTACCGATGCACAGTTAGCCAAAGGATTCGGCGATGACGTGCTTCGTGTGTTCGACAGTTGCGGCCCGGGCGCCTTGAAAGGTTGGGACGGACAGAAAGCCACCCATATCACTCCGGTAGATACCCGTACCGAACGTATCATCTCTTACGGCCCGATACGTGTGATTGCGGAAATTGAAGTAACCGGATGGAAATATCAGGGTACGGAACTGGATATGATGACACGTTACACGCTTTATGCGGGACATCGCGACCTTCATATCGAAGCATTCTTTGACGAACCGCTTGATAAAGAAGTTTTCTGCACAGGGGTGCAGGACATCACAGGCACTTCCAAATCTTTCTCCGACCATAAAGGACTGGTAGGAAGTTGGGGAACGGACTGGCCTGTAAACGACACTGTGAAGTACGCCAAAGAAACCGTAGGCTTGGGAACTTGTATTCCTCAACGTTACGTGAAATCAGAGGAGAAAGATAAAGCCAACTTCCTTTATACGATTACCGCTCCGGGAAACAAATATTTCCAATATCATACCACTTTCACTTCCATGAAAGAAACCTTCGGATACAAGACTCCGGAAGCTTGGTTCGCCTATCTCCGCGAATGGAAAGAGGAACTGGCTCATCCTGTGACAGTAAAGGTGAAGGACAGCCACGCCGCCAAGTAAAGAGAACCACATACTAAAAGAACCACATCCCACTAAATAAGGTAGAATACAAATACAACTAAACAAAAATTACGAGGTTTCTACCAATTTTTATACGACTCTGCACAATTATTACTCCCTGTGCAGAGTCTTTTTTTCTACCTTTGCCAACGTAAGACAAGCCAACGAATCATTTATATAAAACTATTAATCTACCTATATCATGAAACGATTGACACAGACGTTAGTTCTCTGCCTGCTGACTGCCTTCCCGGCATTGGCGCAGAAAAACTATGTATCCGAAGTATGGGTTTCCGACCTCGGAAACGGCAAATACAAAAATCCGGTACTCTACGCCGACTACTCCGACCCTGACGCTTGCCGCGTAGGTGATGATTTCTATATGACTTCATCCAGTTTCAACTGTCTGCCGGGACTGCAAATACTACATTCCAAAGATTTGGTAAACTGGACGATTATCGGTGCGGCAGTGCCCGACGCCCTCACTCCTATCGAAACTCCGGAACGTCCGGAACACGGTAACCGTGTATGGGCTCCCGCCATCCGCCATCACGACGGTGAATTCTATATCTTTTGGGGTGACCCCGACCAGGGAGCTTTTATGGTGAAAGCCAAAGACCCGAAAGGCCCGTGGAGTGCCCCCGTTTTGGTTAAACCCGGCAAAGGAATCATCGACACCTGCCCGTTTTGGGATGAAGACGGAAAAGTATATATGGTACACGCGTACGCAGGAAGCCGTGCCGGACTGAAAAGCGTAATCACCATCTGCGAACTGAACGCAGAAGCTACCCAAGCCATCACCCCTTCACGTATCATCTTTGACGGTCACGAAGCCCACCAAACTTGCGAAGGCCCTAAAATGTACAAGAGAAACGACTATTACTATATCTTCCATCCGGCAGGCGGCGTACCGACAGGCTGGCAGGTCGTACTGCGTTCCAAGAACATCTACGGCCCTTACGAATGGAAAACCGTACTCGCACAAGGTAATTCTCCCGTCAACGGCCCTCATCAGGGTGCCTGGGTAGATACTCCTACCGGCGAAGACTGGTTTCTCCACTTTCAGGATGTAGGCGCCTACGGACGTATCATGCACCTGCAACCGATGAAATGGGTGAACGACTGGCCTGTTATCGGTGTGGATAAAGACGGTGACGGCTGCGGCGAACCTGTACTGACTTACAAGAAACCGAACGTAGGTAAAACATATCCTGTCTGCACGCCGCAGGAAAGTGATGAATTCGACAGCTACACGTTGTCCCCGCAGTGGCAATGGCACGCCAATATCAATGAAAAATGGGCGTATTATGCAGGAGACAAGAGTTATGTCAGACTGTATTCTTATCCGGTCGTAGAAGATTATAAGAACCTGTGGGATGTAGCCAACCTCTTATTACAGAAAACTCCTTCCGATAATTTCACCGCAACGATGAAACTGACCTTCAGCCCCAATCAGAAGAATAAGGGAGAGCGAACCGGACTTATCGTTATGGGCAGGGATTATGCCGGACTGATTTTAGAAAATACCGAGAAAGGTCTTGTCCTGTCGCAAGTAGAATGTAAAAGGGCGGATAAAGGAAAACCGGAAGAAGTGAAAGCTACCGTTGACCTTTCCCAAAATACGGTTTATCTGAAAGTACGTTTCAGTTGTGACGGAAAGAAAATCAAGGCCAGCGAAGGCGGACACGACCTCATTGTAATATGCAATTTCAGTTATAGCCTCGACGGAAAGAAATTCGAATCACTCGGTGTTCCTTTCCAGGCAAGAGAAGGACAATGGATTGGCGCCAAAGTCGGTATGTTCTGCACGCGTCCGGCTATGAAAACGAATGACGGCGGTTGGGCAGACGTGGATTGGTTCCGTATTACGAAGAAGTAAAAATATCAAAACTTCCATATGATAATTAGGCACGGATTACACGGAATAACACGGTTTAGTTAATTGAGACCGTATTATTCCGTGTAATCTGTGCCTAAACAATTTTACTAACATTGCAAAATCCTGTTGCATTGATTTATAATGCTTACTCAGTCTTTTCAATTCCCTCTTGAAAAAAGAGGTAGCTATAATATTACAGTTCATTAAGCAAATCCTCTGCTGATATTCCCTTCGCCTTTCCTTCACGTATCAGTTTGGCTTCCTGACACGCTTGCTCCAAATCACTTAGTATTTCAGTTTTCGTCTTGGTCTTATATTCCACAGTATCTTCTTTTGCAATATCTGAAACAGTTGATGATTCGCCATGAAGAACCATCTTTACCTTATCCAATAGCTGACGACTGTTCGACATCAATATCTCCCGGGCTAATTCTGCTTTATAAGCTTCCAGTTCCATTGAATTGTCCATTATAATCTCCTTTCTTCTTTCATTTTAGTAGATACAAAGATAACGAAAGTAACCGGATATCAGTTTATCAATCCGTTTTTTATTCCTACCTTTGCCAGTAGAAAGAGAGAAACTACAGGATTAACAATAAAACAAAGAGCTCAATGAAGAAACTAGCAATATTCGATTTGGACGGTACATTACTAAATACTATCGCCGACTTGGCACACAGTACCAATTATGCTTTAAATAAATTAGGATACCCCACACACGATGTGGAAAAGTATAACTTCATGGTAGGAAATGGTATCAACAAACTCTTTGAACGTGCATTGCCCGAAGGAGAAAAGACAGAAGAGAATGTACTCCGAGTTAGAAAAGAGTTCGTTCCTTACTATGATATCCACAATGCAGATGACAGCCGCCCTTATCCGGGTATCTCAGAACTTTTATCCTATTTACAATCCGCAGGTATCCAACTTGCCGTAGCTTCCAACAAGTATCAAGCGGCTACCGAGAAACTGGTTGCCCATTATTTCCCCGAAATCCGTTTCACTGCTGTTTTCGGCCAACGGGAAGGGGTGAACGTAAAGCCTGACCCGACAGTAGTTTTTGACATTCTGAAATTGGCCAATGTAGAAAAAGAGGATGTACTCTATGTCGGTGATTCGGGAGTCGATATGCAAACGGCAGCCAATGCAGGCGTGATAGCTTGTGGGGTAACATGGGGCTTCCGTCCACGGGCAGAATTGGAAGAGTTTAGTCCGGCATATATAGTGGATACAGCCGAAGAGATAAAAGGATTGATTCTTTAATACAAATAGCTTTACAAGAATAGTTATGATTCGGCAAGCAGAACTTCAATAGTCTCAATAAGTTCTCTTGCCGGGGCTTTTATCGTACTGATTTCATACTAATTTAATTCCCTCTTGTTCGACATTTTTATAAAATGGTGTAATACAACTTGCAGCCCATTCTTTCATGGTATACATAATCGGATTAATCCGCGCTCCCAAATCCCATCCCAACATAGTTAAAGGGAAGCTTACTTTATCATAATCTTCAGGCTCCAGTTTTTCTTTATCAAGAATAATCAAAATATCCCAATCAGAATCAATCCGTGCATCCCCACGAGCTTGAGAACCAAACAACAAAGCCTTTCCTCCTTTTGGCAAATGCTCCGTTAATGCCTGCTTAATAGATTCTAATACTTTATTTGCATGACTTTTCATATTCGTTTCTTCTTTACTCTTCTACAAATATACGATAAATATCAATTCGGCCAATATGACTTACGAAGAAATCGCTCTTGCAAATAACTCATACTTAGTTATTATCTATGATGAAACTGAATAAAGTGATATTTCCTTTCGACTTGTCGCTTATCAGGGTATTCATCTATTTTAGTATTGTATTGGTTATCATCAATATACTTTAATGTATCAATATCTTCATTCTGCTGTGCGATTATCAACGACAGCACGAATATTATAAAAATTAGTACTATGTAGCCTAACGCCAATAAATAAGCAAGCATCTTGTACCAATAAAGAAACATTTTAAAATCACTAATTATGCCCATATTCTCAATTTTTTAATAATTTATTGGTTTCCCGCAGCACTAATAAAAAAGGCGCGGAAACTATTACGATATTATCCTCTCAAAGGCTCTGGTAAGCCCGCACTTGAATAATAAGCAATAGCTCCGCGCCCATTGAGATATATAACAAAATTATATATGACATGGACGCGAAGACAAGTTACTTATTATCCGCAAGTGCAAAAATTTACCAGATTTATGAGAGCAGATAATAAAACACCGTCTTCAATATAAAAAAATAAATGCGTCTTCCTTCGAAGCCACACCACAAATATAAGTATATTTTTTCATTATAGATATTACTTTCTTCTATTATTTAATTATGCAGATTACTTTTATTTTTCAACTCCATTCTAGAATAAAAAAACAAAATCATTTCTCATATTCTCATAGGAAAGCATATTCATCTGATTACTAACCGTATATATTATGAGAATAAAATTATTTACATGTATTTCTCATGGTTTTATCAAGAAAATGCGCTTAAAATAATGCATTTCTCATCCTATTACCGGCATTTCTCATTCACCAAAAATAGTATTCTTATAGTCTGATCATCAATGCTTAATGAACTGTAGTAAAGCTACCGTTCACTTTCATTATAACTTGCTGACAGTCAAAGATTATACTACTGTAATCAATAGATTTTCAATAAGACATCTCTATCGTTGCACTCCAATGAACAGACTCGTGCACTAGAGTGCACAGGTCTATCTACTCGAGTACACCGATCTGTTCACTAGAGTGGAACAATACGGATGAAGGCAGGAAAACACAATAATGTCAGTTGTAAGAGATATCTTATCTACCGACCTAACATACAAACTACGGCTATATCGCCTTCTACATATTAGTCTCTTGAAACAAAGACAAGCATAATATGCAGCATGAGAAATGCGAAACGAAGCATGAGAAATACCTTCTTTAAAGGCATTTTACAGCTATAAACTATGAGAAATACATGTAAATATTTTAATTCTCATTCATTATACATCTGGTAATCAAATGAATATATTTCGCTATGAGAATATGAGAAACGATTTTGTTTTTTTATTCTAGTAGGCGGCAGGGAATAAAACACCAATTTATCCTTTTCCTAACCGCTGCCGAAGCCACATACCTAAAAAACGGTCGCTAATAGAATAAAGTCCATTATTCTCCATAGTAATCAAATCATTATCCAATAATCTCTTCGCCGCAGATTGTACAGAACTAGCTGAAGGCAAATTATATTTCTTAATAAATGCTCCAGACTGTATCTTATCGACTTTCCCTTCACAAGCCAAAGCCTTTAGTAATCCACGTTGCTTTTCAGGTATGCCATAATAAATTGATTCGTAGATTTCTCCATTGTCATCCAACTTCTTTTGGACAGCTTTCCGAATAATCTCACGGGTACAAACATCTATCGTCATATAATATGCCAAATAGAATACATTTTGCATGTACCAAGTATGCCCCTCAAACAACTCATAAACATACTCAATATCTTCCGCTGCAATCTGCTTACCGGCTTCATTAAAATGCCGGATAACAAATTCACTATACTTTTCCAAAGGAATAGGTTTCAGGCTCATTACGGAAGCACTATGATAAAACGGCTTGGAAACACTAAAAAACATATTTTGCAACATATGTCTCTGGCTGCCCGCGAAAATAAATGAAGCATTGGTGCAATGCTGAACATGTGTACGAAGCAAAGCCTCAGTATTAGTTTCAGGATACTTGCTTATTTGTTGAAACTCATCTATTGCAACAACACATCTTTTATTCGAACTATTGATATAAGAGAATATTTCGTCCAATGTCCGCTGGGGATCTTTGATATCTCCAATACCAAAAGAGGCTTCCAACTGTCCTAATGAATCAAAGCTGATACGAAATTCCAAAGAACGAACTATGCGACAAAACGCTTCTATAGCATTCTTTCCTTTTGGCTTCAACACCTCGCAGATTTTATTACCCAAAAGTACAACAAAATCCGACAAATTCAGTGTAGAATAGATATCAATAAAAAAGCAATAATAGTTGTCACGAAGTACCGATTGATTGAAACAGTGAAGTATCAATCCTGTCTTTCCCATACGACGGGGAGAAATTAAAACCTTATTATTCCTACCCTCCACATCCATTATAACTTCTGCACTTTCTTGCTCTCTATCACAAAAATACTCCGATGACACATAGCCCGAAGTAATAAAAGGATTCTGATTCATAAAGATTACGTTTATTCTTTGCCTCAAAGATAACTATTTCTTTATTATCATGCAAAAAGAATGATGCAAAAAGAATGATAACCTATAATCGA
The DNA here is from genome assembly GCF_900130125.1 of Bacteroides congonensis. GTDB lineage: Bacteria > Bacteroidota > Bacteroidia > Bacteroidales > Bacteroidaceae > Bacteroides > Bacteroides congonensis. Next base: position 521,230 of record NZ_FQXY01000011.1, on the reverse strand, counting down.
CAGGGAGATTGCTTACACTTCTTCACACACCGGCATATCCATCCCTTTATAGCCTACCACAATCTTATGCAATTTCGTAGTACCGACAGCCCGTTTCACAGTCTCCGTTTCCGCATAGCGGTTGGCTTGTTCGATAGCCTCCTGCCGCAGCTCCTCCACACGGCTTTCGGAATCCTTGTATTTTGCATACTTCAATTCAACAATATAACTGTGCGTCATATCAGAATAGATATCCAACAAAGGGCATAGAAATATATCGGCATAGCCTGCCTGCGTGTCTTGCTCGGAGATGGGACGATAAAAGCGGTTCTGCGCTGTCATGGCAAGGGTGAAGCCGTGGACAAAAAATTCACCTTTCTGTTTGTCACGTTGGGAAGCGTAGCGTTTCAGACAGTCGGCAATGTATCCGAAATAGGCTTTCCATTCGCCATCGTAAGCAAGTCGACTGGCAAGTTCACTCTTCTCATAACTGCTGAAACTTAGATCTGCGTCATTGTATGTATTCAGCAGATAGGTATAGAGTTGTTCCTGAACCACTTGGTTAGGGATGGTCAACTTAGTCTCTCCTCTATGTAATCCGCTGATAGTAAGCATACCGAAATAGTAGAGCAGGCTCACAAAGTTGTCAGGATTGGTGATGCTGACAGCAGGGAAACCTTTCTTCAACTCTCCGGTGATATAGCCCTGACTTACTAAAGTCTGGACGACAGAAGCATCGTGCGCAAACTCCTTATCCTTGCGGATAAGCATACGCAATTTTTCGTAGTCGATACGGATATTATCTTCTACCATATCCCGTGGCGCCTTACCACTCATAATATAGTTCTTAACAAAATAGAGTACCATATTAGAGTTATACATCGTGGTATCACCGTAACATTCCTGCGCAAAACAATAGTTGTCATACCACGGTTTCATTATTCCTATCAGTTCATCTACAGTATGTCGGAAAGGACTGTTTGTCGAATAGTAAGTCAGCATTTCGCGCACTTCCTCTTCAGTGAATCCCATCATTTCGTTAAATTCGGATGTAAGCGAATAATTGGTGCCGATATTGAATCCGCTAGTCAAATCGTCCATCGTCACGGGGCTGACGCCCGTTATGAAACAACGCTTGATACTGGAATAAGTACCTGCTTTTATCTTGTTGAAGAAAGCGCGGAGATAACCTTCGCCATGTGTTTCGTTGGTATAACGATACAGGCTTTCGGGGTCGGCAAGTATGGCGTTGGTGAAGTGGTCGTACTCATCAATAAAAAGATAGATATCCTGACCGGCACGTTCACACTCATGACAAAGGAAGTCGAGCTGATTGACCGCCCCATCCTTTTCGTCCAGCCTTTCTTTAATACCTTGTGGCAGAAGGTCGGCATAAACTTCACAGAAATAGTCAAAACAGATTTGGCAATGCGCATCCAGTCCTTCACGATAGTTACTCAGTTCGCTGACAATGCCGGAGAAATTAAGATAAAGCACCAGATAACTATTACGGTCACGTGTAGGATACTTGCCTATATATAAGTCTCCGAAGAGTTCGTCAAACTTGTCTTTGGTACGTATATCATAATAGTGTTGCAGCACATTCAGCGTCAGGCTTTTGCCGAAACGTCGGGGACGGACGAAGAAAAAGAAACGGTCTGCCTGTTCTATCAGAGGTATGAAATGGGTTTTGTCAACATAATAATAGTCTTCACGGCGAATTAATGCGAAGTTCATCATACCGTAGGGAATGCGCTTTCTGTCCGGAAACAAATATTTTTCCATTACTTTATGCTTTAAAGAAATGAGTACTCGGTAAATGACATAAACAAAGATAATCTCTTTCTGCCATTCTCACAAACAAATGCACTTCCTTTTTGATTTGCTCTTTCACAAAGGGGGAAATTATTCCGGACATGGTTTGTTTTTATTTCGTAAGCACAAGCTCTCCCTTACGTCCGCTGCCCCGAAGAAACAGTTCATAAGTATTATTACCAGAATCTTTTACTTCCAGTATATCCAAATCCGTTGTTTTGGTTTGTTCCCCCCGGACAATCGTCTTAAGGATAGCGTCCGACTTCTTCCCAGTCGAAAGTCCGCCTTTCCATGTCAACAGATATTGTTTGCCTTCCACGATATTGGTAATGGCAACCTTTTCAGAAAATACGGTTACAGACCAGTTATTCGGCTGTTCCAGTTCTATGGTAATGTCCCAAATGAAATGGGGATTTATATTTATATCTGTATCCGTTCCTTCCGATAGAATTTCCTCTTTACTGCATGATGTGGTAAAAGCACATAGCAGTAGCATGGCTGTCATTGTTCTCCAAAGCATATTCAATTGTCCGGTTATCATTGTTCTACTATTTTATAAGTCTGTATATTCCTGTATTATCTGACAATTTTCAGTTTGGCAATTCCACCATTATCTGTTGTCGCTTTTAAGTCTATCTCCCCGCTATATGAGGACAAATCTATCTGTCCTTCAGATAATGAGCACTCTTTTCCATTGACATAAAACCGGGTGAACGCTTCCGCCCCGACGCCTACTACTTTAGCTATATTTCCTTCAACATGGATAGCGGCTTCTTCCAACCAGTCGTAGGCAGTATCTTCATTTCCTTTCCCTATGAAACAGCCGAGTCCGGCATTACTCAATTTACTATCCGACTTTAACCGTAGAAAATCTATATCCGGAAGACTTCCGTCCGCTTTACGCGACAAGGTAAGTTGACCGGCATCCAGACTGATAAAGTCATCATCTGTCACAGTCATTTCCACTGGAAGAAAGGAGTTACCGGCAATCTCACATTCCGCCTGATTAACATCTATGATATGTTTTCCCGATGACCTCGGCTTATGGGACAAGTTGTTCTTTATAATATGTCCATATCCCGGCACGTCAACCGCTTCCGACGCAGTTTTCCTGTTCAGCATACAAAAGTTGGAAGGATTCTGATAACCGGTATTATTATACCAGGCTATTCCACCCAAGTGATGGTTCGCATAGAAACCCTTATTCTTATTCATATACGCAAGGCAGTATTGAACCACATGCATGGGAATCACAGCCGGCGCTTTCGGATTATCACTCATTCCATAGCCACCTGATTTAAAGCCGGTTCCGTCACCCGCCTTACCACCATCTTTCGTATATCCGTTCAGAAAAGACCAGCAATTCTCGATAGTAAAAGCTGCCTGACAGTTTATCAAATCGAATCCGTCGTCACTATTATACCATGCACGGCATCCCCGAAACACATTGCCTGTATATTGGGGAGAAGTGAGATGTCCACCGAATCCGTCGACGTTTCCACCTTTACCACCGTCGGATATAGGGTCGTAATTATTATACGCATCACAATTCAGTATCAGATTATCTTTGCCTGTCACTATATAAAAACCGATAGCCATGCCGTCATGCATCGACAAATGCTCATAAATATTATTGCTTCCGCCTTCATTACGAAAACATTCGGACTGGGTATGACCTACGATAGTCACTTGCGTGCCTATGACCTCCATATTCCTGAAATGCAAATAAGAGCCGCTTACATAAAACACGATGACACGCTCATTATCGGGTTTTACTTCCGAAAGGTCAAATACAGGACGTTCATTCTTATAACCGGAATAACAGATTCGCTTATCCGCCCCTGTCCCACTTTTTGACATTTTAAATACCCGACTCCAGGTAGTGCTACCTGCCGTATAATGTTCCATTATTTCGGTTTCCGACACTTTGTATGTCCCTTGTCGGATATAAACCGTGTCTCCAGGCACTACTTTCGATTGCGCTTTGCCCAACGTGGCAAAAGGCTTGTCAATCGTTCCGCTGTTCGAATCGCTTCCATTGGTGGCTACAAAATAGTTTGTTGCCGGAAGACAAAGGTAGTATCCTATAAAAAGAAGAAAAAGAGTGATGCGTTTCATAGTTTGATGGAATTACTTGTAATTAATCTCAATCTTGCTGTCTATATTATCCGTTTGCTGCAATTTGCTCTTATCTTTCACAGTCAGACGGATGTCCTGCAACTGGAAATTCTTTCCATACGTTATTTTTCCGACAGATTCGACTTCTGCGTCAATGTTGGACAGATAGAAATTCTCGATACGATGATTCTCATTCCAACCCGACGCAGAGATGAAGCGTTTCGCTCCGTCGGCTTTTATATGCGAAAAATACACATTGCGGAAATAAGGATAACCTTTTTCTTTCGGTTCGACAGGAGTCAGCATTGTAGTCCAGTGTGCGGGGATTTCTTTTCCTTCATACTCTTTGGGTAAGGCGGAATAGCTGTATTTCGGGTTCCAGTTCAAGTCGACAGCCAGGATACGGGTTACGCTGTCAGCCTCAACACGTGTCATGTAGATATTTTCAACTGTTCCGCCACGGTTCATGGACGATTTCAAGCGTAAGGCAGTACCCGTTCCACAGGCTTTGAGGTCATATGCCAGTACGTTACGGATAGAGCCGGAAGTTTCACTTCCGCAGGTCAGCAATCCTGCGCCTTTGCGGGCGATGCAGTTACGGACAACCACATTTTCCGTCGGACGGTTCACACGCAGTCCGTCCGCATCACGACCTGCCTTGATACAGATATTGTCGTCATTGCAATCCACGTCGCAGTTTTCTATCAGAATATTGGTGGACGAATCAATGTCGATGCCGTCCGTGCTCGGGCCGTGTCCACCTACATTGTTATTAATGGTAAGTCCGCTCACCGAACAATGGTCTGAATAGAGTATTTGACAAGCCCAAAATCCGGTACGTACCAATGTAAAGTCTTTCAGAGTAATATGTTTGCTGTTGGAAACAAGGATTCCCCGTACCCGCTTGCAGTCGTAGTCCACAATCCAGCGCAAGTTTTTCTTTTCATATTCTTCGCGCATTGCCCAGTATTTATCCCAAAACACCTTTCCACGACAATCAATAAAGCCTTCGCCCGTCAAGGCGGCATTTTCCGCATCCATTATATTGATAACGGCCGAAGGCCACGTCATCTCAATACCGGCAATACGGGAAGGAAATTCCGGATAATCCTCTATATCTTCACTTGCGAGCAAGGTTGTACCTTTGCTAAGATGCAGGTTCACTCCGCTCTTGATGAACAGGGCGCCTATCTTATAGTATCCCGATGGAATAACTACCGTACCCCCGCCCTGTCGATGGCAAGCGTCAATAGCCGCTTGAATGGCACGGGTACTGAATACTGAGGTATCATTCTGTAGTCCGAATTTCCCGGCATCCCATTCTGTGTTTTCCGGAGTTGTTTGTGCTCCTACCTGATCAGCCCATGATAAATCCGGTTTGGCGGACACACTTCCCCAATCATAAACGGGAGCTGCTTTTTCCGGAGCCGTAAAACCAATCAATGCCAATAGTACAATAGATAAAAGATATTTCATAATCACTTCTTTTAGTTCACGTTGCAAAATTATCGCATATCATACAAGAGGGCATGGACGGATGTACGTAAAAGATAGAAATTTATGTAGAGCAGACAATAAACATCAACAGATGCACAATTGTATATAGTCTTTGTACATTTCTCCATTACATGGATTCAAAAAAAGAGTAATTTTGCGGGAGAATAAAAAGACCGGATAATTAAAGTCCCAACTAAAGAAATAACTATCTTTGCCTGTATATAACACATATAAATCCACTATGAAGAAGAATGCATGGCTTATATTTTCACTTTTATTTCTTTATCTGTACCCGCTGTCCGCTTCTGTTGAAATCCGTTCGAACAAGCTGACCACCGGAGACGGGCTGGCAAATAATTCTATCCGCTACATGATGCAGGATAGTAAAGGGTTTATCTGGTTGGGGACTCTCAACGGATTAAGTTATTATGACGGCAATTCTTTCGTCAATATCTATCCGGATATCAATAATCCGCTTTCACTCGCCGACTCCCGCATCCGCAGCATGGAAGAAGACCCGAACGGATTCATGTGGATTTCGACGATTTCTTCTTTTATCAGTTGCTATGATTTGCGTCACGGTTGTTTCGTGGATTTCACAGGAAAGGGGGAATACAAGGAAAACTATTCGAAATTCATTATCAGTTCCGACAACTCGATATGGTTATGGCATAATCAGAACGGTTGCCGCAGGGTTGTTTACCAGAACGGCAAGTTCTCATCACAAGCATATAAGGAGAAATCGGGAAATCTTCCGTCCGACCGTGTACAGTTCGTTTTGGAGAGCGCCAAAGGAGAAGTATGGATTGGCACAAACAAGGGACTGTTGAAGTATCACGACGGACAGACAGCCAATCTCGACCCGCAGGGGCAAAGTTGGGAACATATCATTTCCTATGGCCAATATACCTGTATCATCACCAACAAGAACGAAATCTACCGTCACACCTATTCTGCGGACAAACTGGAAAAGGTAGCGTCACTGGCGGAAACGTTTGATGATGCCAGCCACGTCACAGGCAACTTCCTCTTGCAGGACAAATGGATATTGTTCACAGCCAACGGCAGCTATATATTGGATATTCCCACCGGAAAACTAAGCCGTTATTCCGAACTGAATATCAGGAACGGAGCCGTCACCCGTGACAACAAGAAAAATGTATGGGTGCACAATTATACCGGAGATATCTGGTATGTCAACATAAGCACCGGAGAAATCAAGCCTTTCCGCTTCCTTTCTTCCAAACATATCGGCTACATCGACGTGGAACGTTACAGCATCGTGCACGACTCACGGGATATTCTTTGGATATCGACTTACGGCAACGGACTTTACGCTTATGAATTGCCGACAGGCAACTTGCAGCACTTCACCTTTGAAGTCAACCAGTCCAGCCATATCAATTCCAATTATCTCCAGTTTGTAATGGAAGACCGTTCCGGCGGCATTTGGGTAAGCTCCGAGTTTTCGGGATTGTCGCATCTGGAGATTCTGAACAAAGGCACGCAACGCCTTCACCCCAGCGGTGAAAACAGTTCCGACCGCTCCAACACCATCCGTATGCTCTTCCAAGCTCAAAACGGTAGCATCTACATGGCAAACCGCATGGGCAGCCTCTACGAATACAACCCTACCTTGACCAAGATAATCCGGCAAGAAGACTTCACACACAACGTATATAGCATGAATGAGGACTCCGAAGGCAACCTGTGGTTGGGAATGAGAGGAATAGGGCTACGTATCGGCGCAAACAAGTGGTACAGGAACGACAGCAAAGACCCTCATTCACTATCCAACGACCAGGTTTACTCTATCTATCGGGACAAAAAAGGACGTATGTGGCTGGGCACTTTCGGCGGCGGACTGAACCTAGCGGTAAAGACAGCCGATGGTTATGAATTCAAACATTTCCTACAGGATAATTACGGCGAGAAGCGTATCCGTGTCATCGAAGAAGACAAGAACGGGCGAATGTGGGTAGGAACCAATAATGGTGTCTACATCTTCCATCCCGATTCACTGATTGCTTCGCCCAAGAATTATGTGATATACAATCATGCCAACGGTACATTCCCCAGTAACGAAATCCGTTGCCTGATGAATGACGATAAAGGCAATATGTGGATTGGGACTGCCGGAGCCGGATTTGCGGTCTGCCGTCCGGAAGGCAATTATCAACATCTGACGTTCGACTGTTATGATATAAAAGACGGATTATCCAATGCCGTGGTGCAGTCTATTATCCAGGACAAGGACAACAAGATGTGGATTGCCACCGAATACGGAATTTCCCGCTTCACTCCGGCAACCAGACAAATCGAGAATCACTTCTTCTCCTCTTATACTTTAGGAAATGTATATAGCGAGAACACTGCCTGCGTCAGCAACGACGGCAATTTGTTGTTCGGGACAAACTACGGACTGGTGGTGTTGGATGCCAATAAGATAGAGAACCTCGACAAACCTGCTTCCGTCATCTTCACCGGACTTCAAATCAACGGCGCACATATGCTTCCGGGTGTAGAAGACTCGCCTTTGCAGGAAGCCATGCCTTATATCAACGGACTGAATCTGAAATATTATCAGAATTCATTCATTATCTCTTTCTCCACTTTCAACTATCTCGATGGTATATCCAAATACTCTTACAGCCTGCCGCCATACGATACGGAATGGAGTTCGCCTTCCAGCCTGAACTTTGCCGGTTACCGGAATTTGCCGCCGGGCAAATACGAACTTCACGTGAAAGCCTGCAATGCCGCCGGCATTTGGGGAGAGGAAAACATCATGGAGATTGTGATAGCCCCACCCTTCTGGAAGACCGGTTGGGCGTATCTGATTTATGCGATTCTGATTGCCATAGCAGGTTATTTCAGTTTCCGCATTATCCGGAACTTCAATGCCTTGCGCAACCGTATTGCCGTAGAGAACCAGTTGACGGAATACAAACTGGAATTCTTTACCAACATTTCCCACGAATTCCGCACTCCGCTGACACTGATTCAGGGTGCTTTAGAAAGAATCGTCAATATGGGGAATCATTCCAAGGACATGCAGCACTCCCTGAAGATTATGGACAAGAGCACGAAACGGATGCTGCGGCTTATCAACCAGTTACTGGAATTCAGGAAGATGCAGAAAAACAAGCTCGCCCTTTCACTGGAAGAGACGGATATTATCGCTTTCTGCTATGAGATATTCCTTAGTTTCAAGGACGTGAGCGAATCCAAAAACATGGACTTCCGTTTTGAGCCTTCACTAAATTCTTATAAGATGCCTGTTGATAAGGGAAATCTCGACAAGGTGATTTACAACCTGCTTTCCAATGCCTTTAAATATACTCCTTCCAATGGCAAGATTGTATTCAAGGTAGACGTGCAGGAACAAAAGAAACAACTCTGCATCCAGGTGACAGACACAGGACTGGGCATTCCGAAAGAAAAGCGTGCGGAACTGTTCAAGCGTTTTATGCAAAGCAGTTTCTCACACAGCAGTGTGGGCGTAGGCCTGCATCTGACCTACGGGCTGGTCAATATGCACAAAGGAACGATTTCTTATAATGAGAATGAGGGTGGAGGCTCTATCTTCACAGTCGAACTGCCAACCGATGCCGGCGTTTACGAAGAAAAGGATTTCCTTGTTCCCAACCAGCTATTGATTGAGGAAGAAGAACAACGCCACAAGGAACTTGTCACAGACGAAAAGACGGACGAAGAGCCGGCTACTTCTACCGCGCCGTTGAACAAGCGGAAAGTATTAATCATTGAGGACGACAACGATGTCCGCGAGTTCTTAAAAGAGGAAATCGGACAGTATTTCGAAGTAGTGGCGGAAGCGGACGGTATCAGCGGATTCGAGCGTGCACAGACTTACGATGCGGACTTGATTATCTGTGATGTATTGATGCCGGGCATGACCGGATTCGAGGTAACCAAGAAACTAAAGAACGAGTTTGCCACCAGTCACATCCCTATCATTCTGCTGACTGCCCTCAACATGGAAGAAAAGTACCTGGAAGGTATTGAATCCGGTGCAGACGCTTATATTACCAAGCCGTTCAGTATCTCTCTACTACTGGCGAGAATCTCCAAACTGATAGAGCAACGGGACAAACTACGTGAGAAATTCTCCAACGAGCCGGGAATGGTTCATGCGGCTATCTGTACGAACAACAAGGACAGTAAATTCCTCGCGAAGTTGAATGATATGCTGAACGAACATATGGTAGAAACAGAATTTTCCGTGGATGACTATGCCAATCTTATGGGATTGGGACGTACCGTGTTTTATAAGAAGGTACGCGGCGTCACGGGATATTCGCCGAACGAATACTTGCGTGTCATCCGGCTGAAGAAAGCTGCGGAATTACTGCTGACCGAAGACTTGACCATTGCCGAAATATCGTACAAGGTAGGTATCAACGACCCGTATTATTTCAGCAAGTGTTTCAAGAACCAGTTCGGGATAGCTCCTTCGGTTTATCAGAAAAACGGTGGTAAAGCTCCGGCTTCCAGTGATTCATCGGACGATACGGAGCAATCTGCCAAGGAAGAAAACAATGAAACGGATGCCTGAAAAAGATACGCGATAACTGACACACAATAGTATCACATTCCCCTTTTCATCGGGGAATGTGTACTATTATCCGAAATTGTGTACAAATACCCGTTCCGCTTTTTTCACCGGAAGATAAAAATTACATCCTTTCTGTACGGTAGTATAGGTCTATTTTCTTTCAATGCACTTTCTTTGCAGCAGAACATTTTAATTGATTATCATGAAACACAAATTATTTCTTTTTGTATTTCTATTGGCTGCACTGCCTATTATCAAAGGACAGGCATCCGAACGTAAAAAATACAATTTCAACAGTGAATGGAAACTGCGGACAGGAGACTATCCTAAAGCTAAAGATGCTAAATTTGACGACAGTCAATGGAAACAAGTAACTTTGCCCCATGCTTTTAACGAAGATGAAGCATTCAAAGTATCTATCGAGGAACTTACAGATACCATAACTTGGTATCGTAAAAAGTTCCAACTGCCCGAATTAAAAAGCAACCAGAAAGTTTTCATAGAGTTTGAAGGAGTACGTCAAGGCGGTGATTTCTATATCAATGGACACCACTTAGGAAAACATGAGAACGGAGTCATGGCAGTAGGCTTCGACCTAACTCCATACATTAAACAAGGTGAAAACTTAATTGCAGTACGCACTGATAACAGTTGGACCTATAGAGAAGCTGCTACAAAATCAAGATTTCAGTGGAACGACCGGAATTTCAATGCCAATTACGGCGGTATTCCTAAAAATGTTTTTCTCTATGTTACTGACAATGTTTACCAAACTCTTCCTTTATACAGTAACCTAAAAACAACAGGCGTATATGTCTATGCCAAAGACATTGATGTAAAAGGACGCAAAGCAACGATTCATGCTGAATCGGAAGTCAGAAATGATAGTAAAGAACCTCGCCTATTCAGCTATCAGGTAACCGTATTCGATGCTGACGGTAAACAAGTCAAAAGCTTCCAAGGTGACAAAGTGACTCTAAAAGCCGGAGAAACAGGGATAGTAAAAGCTTCTGCTCTTATAGGCAATCTTCATTTATGGAGTTGGGGATACGGTTATCTGTACACAGTAAAAACAGCACTAAAAAATGAAAACAACCAAGTTTTTGATGAGGTAAATACACGTACAGGATTCCGTAAGACACGCTTCGCTGAGGGTAAAATATGGCTGAACGACCGTATTATCCAAATGAAAGGGTATGCACAACGTACAAGCAATGAATGGCCTGCTGTAGGCATGTCTATTCCGGCCTGGCTTAGTGATTACTCAAATGCTCTAATGGTGAAAAGCAACGGAAATTTAGTTCGTTGGATGCACGTCACACCATGGAAGCAGGACATTGAATCTTGTGACCGCGTAGGTCTGATACAAGCAATGCCTGCCGGAGACTCTGAAAAAGACCGTGAAGGACGCCAATGGGAACAACGTGTCGAATTAATGCGTGATGCAATAATCTATAATCGTAATAATCCCAGTATTCTTTTTTATGAATGCGGCAATGAATCTATCAGTCGTGAACACATGATAGAAATGAAAGCTATCCGTGACAAATACGATCCTTTCGGTGGACGAGCTATCGGTTCACGTGAAATGCTGGACATTCGTGAAGCTGAATACGGGGGTGAAATGTTATATATTAATAAGAGTATGCACCACCCGATGTGGGCTACTGAATATTGTCGCGACGAAGGACTACGCAAATATTGGGATGAATACAGTTATCCTTTCCATAAAGAAGGTGACGGACCGCTCCACCGTAACCAACCGGCCACTAGCTATAACCACAACCAAGACGAATTTGCCGTCGAACTTATCCGCCGTTGGTATGACTATTGGCGTGAACGCCCCGGAACAGGTACCAGAGTCAATTCCGGTGGAGCTAAAATTATTTTCTCCGACAGTAACACCCATCATCGGGGAGCCGAAAATTACCGGCGCAGTGGTGTAACAGACCCAATGCGTATTGAAAAAGATGGTTTCTATACCCATCAAGTCATGTGGAATGGATGGGTAGATACAGATAGGTTTCAGACTTATATAATCGGACATTGGAATTATCCTGAAAATACTACAAAACCTGTATATGTTGTCTCTAATGGAGAAGATGTAGAACTTTTCTTAAATGGCAAATCTTTAGGAAAAGGAAAACGTGAATACAACTTCCTCTTCACTTTCGACAAGGTTTCTTACCAACCGGGAAAACTGGAAGCTATCAGCTACAACAAAGCTGGTAAAGAAGTCAGTCGTTATATGATAAAAACAGTAGGAGAACCCGCGAAATTAAAACTCACCACCATTCTGAATCCGGAAGGTTTCCACGCTGACGGTGCAGACATGGCATTAATACAAGTGGAAGTAGTAGACAAAAACGGGAACCGTTGTCCGCTGGATAACCGTACAGTACAATTCACACTAAAAGGCAATGCAGAATGGCGAGGAGGAATTGCCCAAGGAGAACACAATCATATCCTCGATACCAATCTACCGGTAGAGTGCGGCATCAACCGCGCCCTTATCCGCAGTACAACCACTGCAGGAAAAATTATTCTAACAGCACAAACGAAAGGGCTTCCAGCCGAAACTATTACATTGGAAACCATTCCGGTAAAAGTAAACAAAGGATTAAGCACTTATCTTCCGCAAGCAACTTTGAAAGGTAGGCTAGATAAAGGAGAAACTCCATCTACCCCATCTTATAAAGATACCAAAAAGGGAATACGAATAGTATCTGCAAAAGCAGGTTTCAACAATGGAGAAACAGAAAAAAGCTTCGATGATAATGAATTGAGTGAATGGAAAAATGATGGTAAACTAAGTACAGCATGGATAACCTATACACTCGAGAGAGAGGCTAAAATAGATGATATTTGCCTAAAATTACAAGGATGGCGTACTCGTAGTTATCCTTTGGAAGTATTTGCAGGAAACAAACTAATATGGAGTGGAAATACCGACAAAAGCTTGGGATATGTCCATCTGACTATAGACAATCCTATAAAAGCAAGTACAATCACAATCCGTCTGAAAGGCAACACAAGTGATAATGACGCTTTTGGAGAAATAACAGAAGTAAAAGCAAAAGTGGCGAACGAAATGGAATTGGAAAAGAATAAAAGCAAAAATACTCTTAGAATTGTAGAAGTTGAGTTTCTTGAATCAATCAACTGATCCAGTTTTCAACAGGCATTAGATTTCAAATAATATTGTTAGTTTTGATAGAAAGTCCTTCTTACGTTTATTTTATCGTTTAGAAGGACTTTCAACAACATAACTTATCTCAATAATATTCCCATATGAAGAATTTATTTTTTATTTTAGTCTTTGTGTTCAGTTGCAACTGTTATGCAAGCAAAAATGAACCTGCACACGTTATTATTACAGCCGGGCAATCAAATACCGATGGGCGAGTTCCCAATGACCGGCTACCGGATTACATCAAAGTTATGGCAACAGACACAGCCTTCACTACAGGTGCTTACAAATATTGCAAAATAGCCCAAAACCGAACAGACGGAAAATTTCGCCCCTATTGGCCAAAAAGTAAAAGAAGAGCCAAACCGAATACATGGGGATATGACGCTGTTACATATTATTGGCTGGAACAAATGTGGCAGGAACCTTTCTACGTCATCAAATGGGCTATCGGCGGAACTTCCATCGAGCCTTCCACAACTTCGGACAAATCGGTTCACTGGTCGGCAAATCCAGAATGGCTGGCAAATAACATATCCACCAACCAAAAAGGACGTTCATTACTTCTATCTTTTATTAATAACATAGATGGTTGTATTGACAATACATTATCAAAGCTAAAGAACGGTTATCAAATTGATGCATTCTTGTGGCATCAAGGAGAAAGCGACCATGCCCATGGAGACAAATATTACGAAAACCTGAAAACAGTAGTCCTGTATATACGCAATCATTTAAGTGAAAAAACAGGAAAGGATTATTCCGAACTTCCATTCATCTTCGGCACAGTAGCCAAGAAAAACAAGCAATACGGCAGCGAAGTGGAAGCCGCTATGAGACGCTTTGCCAAAGAAGATAAAAATGTCTGGCTAATAGATATGTCAAATGCAGAGCTGATGGGTGACCGTTTACATTTCAACCAAGATTCTGCAGAATATTTGGGTAAACAGATGTATGAACGTATAAAAGCACTTCGCTGAAATGGTTATATTTGTACTATCATAAAGGATAGTGTACAAATACCAAGTATATTTTTCAGTAATTAGTATGAAATTACATCTTTTCCGTACGAATATTTAGACGTAAATTCTTCTAATGCACTTCCTTTGCAGAAGAAGTCAGACAAACTACAGTCTGTCTGCTTCTCTAAAATTATTAATTTAATCACTTAGATATATCAACATGAAAAACATTTTGTATGGAAAATGCAGTTGGAGAAGGAAAATACAATTATTCCTTCTCATAACTTTACTACATTCAGCAATGTCGTTTGCACAAGAGCGAACAGTAACTGGTGTTGTAGTCGATGAAAAAGACGAACCAATAATCGGCGCCAATGTAAAGGCGAAAGGTGCTAGCAAAGGAACTATTACAGACTTGGACGGAAAATTCATTCTGTCATTACCTAATAGTATTAGAACACTGGAAGTATCTTTTATCGGTTTTAACACTAAAACTGTTTCCATTACCGACAACCCCCTTCATATCAAACTGGATGAGTCTTCTATCCTATTAGACGAAGTTGTGTCTATCGGTTATGGCACTGCCAAAAAAGGAAATATTACCGGATCTATAGCTAAAATAGATGCAGAAAGTTTGGAAGACCGAGCCACAACAAACATCGCGTCCGCTTTACAAGGCCAATTGGCAGGAGTAGAGGTACGTACCACTACAGGCGAACCAGGATCAGAGTTGCAAATCCGTATTCGTGGAGCCGCTTCTATCAATGCCAGTTCAGACCCGCTTTATGTGATTGATGGAATACCCGCAGACGATTTAGGCAGTATTAACCCCAGTGACATCCAGTCTATTGAAGTACTAAAAGATGCTTCATCTTCTGCCATCTACGGTTCACGCGGTGCGAACGGTGTAGTGCTTATCACTACCAAACAGGCAGCGCAAGAGTCTAAAGTAAGAGTACAATTTCAGGCTTCATACGGTGTCCAGTCATTGGAAAGGAAACTTGATGTACTGTCTCCGGAAGAATGGATTGACTTTCGCACCTCATACAATAACCAAAGATATCTGGAGAAATATGCCAGCATGGGAGCAACTGCAAACGACGATATGGCAACCCGCATAAAACTGATAGGGAAAATGAACTACAATTATGTTAATGACGACCGTTGGACACAACCGAACTACGGCGGTTTGTTATTAGTTGACTGGCAAGATGAATTTTTCCGTTTGGCACCTCTGCAGAATTACCAGTTGTCTATCTCCAGCGGAAGAAATAATACCAAATATCGCGTATCCTTAGGGTATGTAGATCAACAAGGAATTGCCATTACCAGCGGATACAAACGCTTGACTCTGCGCGCCAATA
Source organism: Bacteroides congonensis (assembly GCF_900130125.1). Lineage (GTDB taxonomy): Bacteria > Bacteroidota > Bacteroidia > Bacteroidales > Bacteroidaceae > Bacteroides > Bacteroides congonensis. Next base: position 505,729 of record NZ_FQXY01000011.1, on the reverse strand, counting down.
TAGAATCTAAAATATTAAACCGTATCACTATAGGATTCAACCTGGCTCCCAGTGCGACATGGAGTGAAGGCGGGCGCGTAGACGGCAAAGACCAACAAGCCAACAATATGCTTACCATGTGCCCGATAGTAGAACCTGCATCAGGGTTATACACTGGAGCCGAAGGCCACCCGCCTTATGCATGGACAAGTTCCAGCAAAGTAAGTCCGATTGCTAACATGGAACAAACAGTCAGGGATTCTGAGAACGCCCGTTTTAGCACCTCTGCCTATGTCAAAGCAGACATTTGGAATGGTTTGTCAGCAGAGCTAACCGGTTCTTATAATTTCAACAGCAGTCAAAGCCGTAATTTCAAGCCTAGCAATATTACATCCAAATGGAGTAACGGAGAAGGTTATGAAACGACCGGCAGTCGTTCAGACACCCGAAGTCATAAATTCCTGCTACAAGCATTATTAAAATATAACAGAACATTTGACAAGCATACTGTAAGTGGAATGGCTGGTTATTCTATGGAAAGTTCCAACGGCTCTTCAAGTAACTTATCTGCCAAACAATTTCCTGATAATGCACTAGAAATTTTTGATATGCAAGACGTAGTAATGCAGAGGGCGGCAGCCAATCTGTCCACTCCTTCTCGTTTATTGTCTTATTTTGGACGTGCACAATATGAATATGACGACCGATACTTATTGACAGCAAGTATCCGCCGGGATGGCTCTTCCCGCTTCGGTAAAAACAGTCGTTGGGGTATTTTCCCTGCCATTTCCGCTGCATATCGAATTTCTAACGAAAATTTCTGGTCTAAAGATTTCATTGTCAACTCACTAAAAATACGTGCCAGTTGGGGAATGAACGGAAATAACTCTATACCATCCAACGCTTCACTTGCTGTTTTAGATAATGCGAATTATACATCAGGTGGCGTTATCAACGGATTTGCTCCTATTTCGTTGAACAATCAGGAATTGGGTTGGGAAAAGACTGACAGTTGGAACATCGCTCTCGATATGGGATTATTTAAAAATCGTATTTTTATATCTGCTGACTATTATATAAAAACCACCAAAGATTTATTGTATAAAGTAAACGTACCAGCTTTATTAGGCTTTACAAAAGCTTGGGGTAACATCGGGTCCATCAGAAACAAAGGATTTGAAGTTGAACTTAGTACTAAAAACCTTGTTGGAAAATTAAAATGGAATACCTCATTCAACATAGGATATAATCAAAATAAAGTAATCAGTTTAGGAGACGATAACAGTTCTTATTTTACCGGATTTGAAAACACTCAAGTTTTCATGGTTGGTCAACCCGTCAAATCATTCTACTTATATGACGCAATCGGTGTTTATCAAACACAAGCCGACCTTAAGAAATATCCGGTCATGCAACAAACCGTGGTAGGTGATGTACGTTTCCGAGACACAGACGGTAATGGATATATCAATGATAACGACCGTACACTAGTTGGTAAACCGGATCCTGACTTTACGTTCGGTATGACAAATACATTTAAATATAAAAACTTTGACCTGTCAATCCTGATAACCGGACAAACAGGCGGTAAAATATATGGTTTGCTTGGCCGTGCCATGGACAGACCCGGAATGGGAGTAAGTATCAATGTATTATCCCGATGGAAAAACATGTGGCGTTCGGAAGAAGAACCTGGTGACGGGAAAACACCCGGAATCGGAAATTCAAATACCGGTCAGTTATATGATACCCGTTGGTTGTACAGTTCGGATTTCATCAAAATAAAAAATATAACTTTAGGATACAAACTACCGTTAAAAAAGATAGTACAGAACGCACGTGTCTATGTCACCGCAGAAAATCTTCTCATGTGGGACAAATACGACGGAGGTTTCTCTCCTGAATCCAGCAACGGGTCATCTGGTGATTATGATTATGGAGCTTACCCACAAGCCAGAGTAATTTCTTTAGGAATTAACGTTACATTTTAAATATTTATTTTATGAAACTATATCATTATATTATAAGCGGCACAATAAGTTTAGGTTTGTGTTTTTCATCCTGTAATGACTGGCTGGATGTCACGCCTGTAGACACTCGTACTAGCGAAAATTTCTATCAGACCCCATCACAATTGGAACAGGCCATTATCGGTATTTATAACGGCCTGATGCCTCTATCTGAATATTCATGGATGATGTCTGAAATACGTTCGGACAACGTATGGGTACCTTACAAATTAGGAAAGCAACGTGATTATGTGGATATCGCTTGCTTCAATTCGAATATCACTACTATTTCGACTATATCCAGCGCTTGGAATGACTTATATGAGATTATTGCACGAGCCAACCTATTTTTATCCAAAGTTGATCAAGTGGAATTCTCAACAGACCTGGATAATGTAAAAAAACAATTTATCGGAGAAGCTAAGTTCCTAAGAGGTCTTGCCTACTTTGAATTGGTGCGCTATTTTGGCAGGATTCCCGTCATATTAGAACCGATATCAATCGAATCCGCAATGACAATCAAGCAATCCGAAACAGTCGAAGTTTATGAAAATGCAATTATTCCAGATTTACAGGATGCAATAAGATTTTTAGTGGACGAACCTTTAGACTACGCTGGAAAATCCGCAGCAGCAGGACGAGCTACCTTAGCTGCCGCCAAATCTTTACTAGGACGAGTTTATCTGACTATGGCAGGTTTTCCGATTAAAGATGACTCTAAAAAGGAGCTAGCAAAAGGATTATTTAAAGAAGTTATAGACTATTCCGACGCAAACAACCAAAAATTTTGGGCGAAGGATATGGATGAATGGAATAAAATGTGGATTAGTGAAAACGACAATAAATATCATATTTTTGAGATTCAATATATTGCAGCCAATGGGTATGGTAACCCAATGGTTCCGGCTTCAGTTCCTTCTGTTTCACCAGTCTATACAGCTGTCAAATTATTAGGCAATACAGTTTACTGCGAAAAATCACTAGATAAAATCTTCACACAGAAAGATGAAAATGATGAATACATCGACCAGCGTTGCCATGGCACTATTGAAACTGGGAACATGGTTGACGAAGACGGAAGACCATATACGGGAGAAGACTTTTATGTCAAGCTATTCGAACATAATGTAAAAAGGAAAGAACTAGGTTATTCAGATATTAGCAGCCAGATAGTCGACCGTAATTATTTTCCAACCAATTATCCCCTCATCCGTTTAGAAGATATCATGCTCATGTATGCCGAAATCACCGGACCTGCGGAAGGAAAAGAATATGTTGACAGAATACGGACAAGAGCCGGGCTTCCCAAATTAGACGAGAATATAACTCCTGCTAATTTTGCTGATTCTGTCGATATAGAACGCCGTAGAGAACTGGCTAGTGAAGGAATCCGCTGGCATGATATCGTACGCCAAGGACGATTCAAACAGTTACTGCAAGATATGTTCAAACGATATGGCGACGAGGGAAATGAAACATACAATTTATATCTTCGCGTAAGAGACGATACTTACTTGTATCCTATTCCTGATGCACAAATGAAAGTGAAAGAAGGGCTTTATGAACAAAATACCGCATATAAGTAATCAACATACCTAGCGAATAGACAATGATATAATCAAGCAATACCATACTATTTATTTTTAAACAAGTAAAAGTCCTCAGGTGGCAGCCTTGAGGACTTTTACTTGTATATACAAAAAAGTTTCAGCAATGTTGTTTATTTGCCTGCCATCAAGTATCTTTGTTCATAAACTGAATTATAACGATTATGTGTAAACAACCGGATATCCTAGAAAGTGAAAAGATTCACTTTGCAGTCATGGCAATAGAAGCCGGAGCACGAGAAATGGGAATTTCTCCTATGGAAATGCGCCGACGTTTAGAGAAAATGAACCTAATCAAACGTCTTCTATTAGACAATTACGAGGTGATGCACACGCAAAGCCTGAAACATGTAGGCGAGGATGTGGCCGAGGCCTTGAAAAACTGGGAAGCACAGGAGGGAAGTACGATATGAAAATAACACTTTATATATGAGAGAACAAGTACTTTGGAGAAAAATCAGTCGCATCATCCTATTATTATCGAGCCGATTGGAGATAAGCCCGGAACGGGCATTAAATCTGTTTTATGAAACAAATGTATGTGCTATGTTGCATGATTTCCGTTACGGTCTGCATCTAATGAGTGATACCTATATTATAAATGATGTATTACGTGAATTGCAGGATAGGCAGTAATCTTAATAATCTGCCATTACTTAAAGAGGGGGAAAGTTGTCTGCAATGCAACTTTCCCCCTCTTCTTTTAACAGATTAATCTATCCTACTATTTTCCAACAGCACCTGCCCAGTCTTTCGCAAAGCGGAAACTACCGATATTTCCTTTGAAACCACTACGGTTTCTAAACGAGATAGCTTTCAGACCGGCTTTCAAGGCACCTTCTTCACCAACTACCACTGCATCAGCTTTCGGTTCATTCTGACTTAATTCGGGGTCAACGAATAAAGAGACCTCATTCTTGTCATAATCTACTTTCAATACCAGCAGATGCGTTGTGTTATAATCATATACCATAGGAGTCTCGTTGCGTTCTTTCAGCAAGCCGACAGCAAATTTGATTTTATCATTTCCTTCACGTCTGACATATACCTGCCCACGATTTCCCCCGCCAACATAACTTGCGCTTGCAGCCAAAAAGTCTGCCAGATTACTTGACCCGACTTTAGCAAAATTCACCAGACAAGCCAGATAATAAATTCCTTTGGAGTACACTTTCCCTGATTCAACCAAGGAATACACACTGACACGGGAACCTTTCACACCCTGTGGAAAACCAAAGTTAATAGATAGGCCTGCTTCATTATATCCTGCATAGGATAAAGCCTTTCCGACAGTAGGACTTACCACCCCTTCTACCGGTTTGGCTGTAAAGCCACCGCACCAGGTATCCACGTTAATGGAAGCCCGTTTATCATCATAAACCGTTTTCTCCAAAGTATCGCCTACCTTATAACCTTTCAACAGGTCATTCTTCAAAACTTGCGCCTGGCTTCCCAATGCAAGTACCGCCAACGCCATTAATACAAAAACTTTTCTCATAATTCCTCTTTTATTTTATGCTTTTAATCCGTGTTATTTATATTAATTACCGTCCGGTTTCTCTATTTCCGTAAACGGACACAGATTCCATTTGAAATCTTCAAATCTGTCGGGATGAGCAGGATTGAATCCTTTATAATCCTTTTTCAAGAACTTCACCGCATCCAAATCAGCTTTCTTCATTCCTTCAATAATACATTTAGCCAGTTCATAAGCACCGAAAGTATTGGAGTGGGAATTATCTTTCAATTCCTTCGTCTGTCCCGGATAGGTATTGGCCGGATAATGCACGAACGCATGTTTAGAGCCGTCTTCGCCCATTGCCTCATAAAGCGTACAGCTGATTTCATTCAAATCAATCAAAGGTACGTTTTCTTTTTCTGCCAACCAACGAATCGCGTCAGGATAATCAAGGTGAGTGTTCATTATCTTGCCATTCTTATCGAAGCGACGGCGTTGTGTCGGAGTCACTAATACAGGATGCGCACCTCTTGCACGCGCTTCATCAATATAAATCTTCAAATTATACATGAAAGAATAGAAAGCTCCTTTGCCGGGGCCTTTCTGCTTCTGGTCATTGTGCCCGAACTCCATAAAGAGATAATCGCCTTTCTTCATCTGTGTCAGGGCTTTCTTCAAACGTCCGGCACCGATAAAGGTATTGGCGGATTCTCCGGATTCGGCATAATTGGCTATAGCTATCCCGTCGGTGAACCAACGTGGAAACATTTGCCCCCAGGCAGCCCAAGGTTCATTGTCATAATCCACTACGGTGGAGTTGCCGCAAAGGAAAATGGTGGGAACTTTATCTTCACGTTCGATAACTAAGGAAGTTATGCGCGGGGTATCACCGTTGAATTCAAGTGTCAGTTTCTCATCCCAGTTCAATTTATTCTTTTCACGCGGTTTGATTTTGACTTTTTGCTTCCCGTTGATATACATGTTCCGTTTGTTGATGGTGAAAGATTCAACAAGCGTTTCTCCTTTCTTAGTTGGAAGATTCTCTATAAACAAACGGCGGGATTCGGCACGTACTGTCGTATTTCCGGCTGAGTCCTTGCTGCCAAGAGTAACGGTTACTTTATAATTACCGTCCGGAACATTGACGGAGAAGAAAAAAGATTGGTTGCTTTTTCCGTCCCATGCCGGTTGCAGGTCGTATCCGTAACCTTGTTCTTCGTTGAACAAGGTTTCGGATGTCACTTTGACATATCCCTCTTTTACTTTCTTGTCAGAAGTAAAGTCGAATTTATAGACTTGTGCATAACTTGTTAATACAAGAAACACCGCCAATATCATTGATACAATTACTTTTTTCATAATCCTTTATGCTTTATGCTTTCAATATACAATACCTCAAAAACATCGAATTAAAAAGCAAGACCAAAACGATATAAATATTCTGTCGTCTTATTTTTCGTCTTATTTGTTTCAAACCGACTACCATTATATATTGCATAATAGGTCAATTCTTTTCTTCTTTCAGTACTAGTCCAATACTCCTTATTAGAGTGTAATCCAATACCACCAACTTTTTCAATTTGTCTATTCAGAAGTGGAAATAAATTATTTGTACTAGTAGCAATTAGACCATTAAAGTCACCTATCGAAGGCAAATACCACTTTGTACTCGTACTTGGAGTATCATATTTATTCTGATATTCTCTTATTTGTTGAAGTACAACATAAGAATCACTCTTATCAATATTAAGCTTTACATACTCTTCAATCACCCTCACATTATTATATCCCAATCCAAACCGAGTTTCAATATTCTTCGCATTATCCTTTGCATTATCAAAATAATATCCACTTAATGAGGTAAAATGAGACTTTGCATCAAAAGTCAAGAACCATTCATGCATAAAAACAGTTGCATCTCCCCAACTATCTGCAACATCAGTCCCCAATGCCAATACAAGACCATGACAACAATTAGGATATTCTTGTTTCAAGATATCCATTTCCGGAGTAATTTTATAGTTGCTTACATCACCATATCGAGCAGATGGTTGCGGATTACCAACATAATAAACTACACCAATACAGTTTTTAGAAGAAGGAGTTTCTTCCTCTACAGAAATAACACTACCATCCGCATAATACAAATCGCCCACCTGCAAATGATGTGTCACCTCTTTATATCCACCATCAACAACAAAACGTTTGTACTTTCCTTCTTTCATCTTTTCCGTTGTATCAAGCGTACATTGCTTGTCATTGTAATGACCGATAATCTGATTCTCCGATGACGGTTTCCTTAGCAAACGGTATTCATCCTGCTTTGCATCATAATAAGGAGCTATTTTATTTCCTTCGCCCACATTGTCAAGATAGAAAGCTACATCAACAGGCATAGCAACATAAGGAGTTTCTTCCGGCATTGCCACTCCTTCGGCATCCGTAAAGATATAACGGGTGGAAGGCAGTTTCACAACAACCAGGCTCATGCGGTGCGTCAACTGAAAACTTAATGAGTAGTTTCCGTTCTCACCAATCAATGCGGTTGCATTTGAGGTCATCAAATCCTGTTTCGCATATGCTTTTTGGTCACTCTGCTCCGTAGTCAACTCCCAACCGGCTACCAAAGGAGCAAAGAAATCGTCACCTGCCAAATCTGTTTTATCGCTCATATCCGGTTGATAAGGATAATAAGCATAGAAAGTCACTCCCGCCAGGCGGTCATCATATAATATTGGTTTTCCCGACCAACTCGAACCATTGAAAGTAAAGGGCATATTATTGATCTCGTTCAATATCGCACCGTCTTTCACGGCAAACAATCCGATTTGGTCGCCCTGAGTAAAGGTAGTGACGAATCCCGCATCTTCCGTACGTGTAGACGGTTCATTGCTAATCAGACCTGTGTCAGTCACATTCAGTACAATTCCGTTCCGTGCATTTCCCGGAACTTCTTCCTCAATCTGAGAACAACCAGCCCAACCGAACAACAGGATTGCCAGCAAAGCTACTTGTATAAGTTTATATTGTTTCATCTTCGCTTCAAATTTTGAATATTATTCTTTATCAGTTCCTTCCACTTCTTCATCATCACCGTCCCACGAAACAGAATCTTTCTCTATGGTCACTTTCAGTCCCGGCTTACCAACTCCTACATTGTATGTATATTGATATCCGCCTTCCAAGATTCCCTCTCCATTGCCCGGTGTATGCCCGAAAGTCCTGCCGTCTTTCAACACCACCTTAAAGAACAACTTACCGGACATATCCTGCGGAATCATCAGTAACTGGAAAGAATAAGCATATCCCTCTCTAGTATTCTCTAGCAGATAAGGTTTCATCACTGCCGTTTCAACATCTGCGGTGGATTGCAATTTACCCTCTGTCATTGTCCCCTTTGTCACTGCACTTACAGTAAACACAACATCTTTCAAATCTTCTTCTGATACCGTATCCCCGTCACCTTTCACGTTGATAATCAATTTCACCGTTCCATGACGGAATTTAAGCTTCCGTTCGCTGCGGAATTTCATCTTCTCATAGGCATAAAGAAAATCAGAGTTTTGATAGGCTTCATCGGTAGTCTGATCGGCAGCTACCGTCCATTCCGTCAATAAGGTTTCCGAAGCCGGATACCAGGCAAACAAAGTTTCTTCCTCTGTGGTCGTGTACCAATAAAGAGGATCGTTATTCTTGGCACTCATTTCTCCCGATTGAGAAACCTCATACAGTTTCTGTGAGAAACCGTCATAAAGAGAAACGGATTCTCCCCCGTCCCATTCAGTCTTTTCACCGATGCCGCGCGTGAAAGTCATACCGGACTTTTCCGCCGTCAACTCCAACGGATATTTATTATTCTGTAACTCGTCTTCCGCTATATTGGTGCATGCCCCGAAGAAACCTGTCATCGTCAATAAGCTACCGAGCCATAAGTCTTTCCTTTTCATATCGTTCCTTTTTGAATCCTTGCCACTCGTTTATTCAGTAACCGAAGCTGTCACATCTTTATCATCTTCGACTATCCAATCTTCAATCTCCGCTTTGGTGATTGTCATTGCCGGATTTTCGAATGTCACATTATAAGGATAGGCATGTCCGCTCTCCAAATTCTGAACAGGCATATATTGAGTGTATGTCTCATCATTCATCCTTACTTCCAGCAATACTTCCGCCGGCATATCCTGCGGGAAGAGAATAATAGATGCAGTCATTTCACCTTCTGCCGGTTTAGTAATATCCATACTCAATTCTGAGTTAGGGGTAGCGACGCCCTTGGCAACAGCCTCACCGGTAGTTACGTTGAAAGTTCCTTCGAGTTGCAGGCTTTTCAGATAAACTTTCATATTGTTCAGTGTAGCACCGTTGGTCGCCTTGAACTTCAGTATTATCTTGGTCATTTTGTGTGAGAAGTCAAATGTAACGGGAGCCTCAGCACGAATCCCGGTAGCCTTCGCGAACAAGAAGTCTATTTGAGACTGTTTATCCGCTGTCTGGTCAGAGCCGCTTATCGTTTTTGCTATCACACCTTCCGTACCCGGCAAAGTTCCATTCTCACCCTGATAAGGATAATAAGCATTCAACGTAAACTCACCTTCTCCTTTCAGACGGATATTATTGTCTGTCGAACCTTCGTTCACAACACGAAACGCATTTCCGTTTTCATTGCGGTACTGGATATTAATATAGGTGTCCACTGCATTAGGCGTCGCATTATTCTCGTCCGCTTCAACAGTCACTCCGATACGGTCGTCCGTTGTCCATGCCGCGCCGACAGCACGGGATTTCTGAACATTGTCCAACACTTCGTCGATATTTCCAAAAATTTCGATGGGCTTATAGGCGCGGTCTGCTTTTCCCGATTCTTCGTCACTACAAGCAGAGAAAGCTAATGACACTAGCATAACGGCTGCTAAATACATGTTTTTCATTGATGTCTTCATTTTAAGTTATTGTTCTTTGATTTTTTACTTCCGCAAATGTAGACGTACTTATTGGAGTACACAATGGACGATTGTACGCAAATACCTTGGCAATTATCCATTCAAGGGAAGTAAGGTCATCGGAGTATAATTATCTATGGAAAAGTGTATATTATTCTATCTAAAGCTTACTTTGATTTTCCCTGCATACGGATTGAAATCAAAAAGGAGTTTGTCTCCGGCAATACGTATCGGCAGCCGTTTTTTTCCTTGTTTCACGAACACCCCTTTCAGTTCCCTTTTCACTTCCCTGCCTTCAACCACCATTGTCAACGGTTCTGTAAACAGTTTCCTGTTTAATGTCATTTCAGGAGTAATCGTCAAGCCTTTCTTTGTTTCCGAAACTTTCAACTGAATATCGTCCTTCTCCCTTATATAAGCGGCTACTTCACGGAATGTACCTACCCAAATCTTATCTTCCAAGCTTTTCACCTTGTCCAAATGCTCCCAAAACAAGGACGGTTCCTTGAAAGCATCATATCCGTAATTGATTCCATGCGTCATGCCTACTCCCCATTCCCCTTTTTTCAACAAATCATCCAGCCATTTGGCAAATCGTTGGGGAGTCGATTTGCTACCGATTGAGATCTGCCTGGTACGTGTTCCTACCCTGTTTTTGGAAGCCAGTTCTACGATTTCATCGGTTTTATAATTATAGGGATAGCAGTAAGTGACGGGCATCACGCCTATATTGGCAAAAATCGCACTGTCATTCTTTTCTATTTCCATCCTCACTTGTTCCAGTGTCAGACGTTTCGCATTCTTATGCGTCCAGCTATGATTGGAAATCTCGTGCCCGTTCTTTGCCATCTTCTTTAGTTCGTCCCAAGTCATACGGGGTAATTTGGACGATGCTCCCTGTTCCGTATAGTAACCGCATACCCAGAATGTACCTCTGAAGCCACGCTTTTCCAATTCCGGTGCAGCTACCGTGAAATGTTCCGCCAGACCGTCGTCAAAAGTATAGGAGATGGCACAAGCCTTGTCCTGCCTGTATTTGGCGACATGGACTTTCCAGTCTGCTGCCGACAGGATACTACCGGTACAGAAAGCGCTAAAAAAAGAAGCAAGAATAAAGAAAGAAAGTGTTTTCATGGTTCTAACAAATGATTAAATATATTGGATATATGGATACAATAATCCAGTTACGCACTATTTACTTTGCAAAAGTAGGCGTACTTCCCCTCTTGTACAATAGACTATTGTACACAAATACAAGGAAAATTATCCAATATGTTATATTATCGCTATGAATCCGATTCTTGTGACTCCGAAGAAGCAGTATCCGTATTCACCCCACGCTGATAAACAGACGGTGCCACGCCGAACTGCGCCTTAAAACATTTACTGAAATAGAACGGGTCGCTGATACCAACTTTATAGGATACTTCCGCAACAGTCAGGTTGTCTTCCGAGAGCAGCAGTTCCGCCGCTTTCTTCATCCGGACTACACGCAGGTATTCATTAGGTGAATATCCGGTCACACCGCGCAGCTTCCGATAGAAGACCGTCCGTCCCAACTTCATCAACTGCGCAAACTCGTCAATAGAGAATTCAGGACGAGCGAGGTTCTGTTCAAGGATAGCAGCCAACCGGTCGGCAAATTCCTTATCCCGGTCGGTGGTGCACATGGCAGGACGCACAATACCCGGTTCACTGGAGAACTTCTCACGCAGTTTGTCGCGTTGCTCTATCAACCTGAATACACGTGCCAACAGTAGTTTCACGCTGAATGGCTTTGCAATGTAGGCATCCGCTCCCGCTTCGATACCCTCCAGATGTTTTTCGGGTGAGCTTAATGCAGTCAGCAGGATGATAGGGATATGGCTTGTATCGAAATCCGATTTCAGTTTCCGGGTTACTTCAAATCCTGTCATGCCCGGCATAAGCACATCGCAGATTATCAAGTCCGCTTCGGACGTGCGCGCCTTCTCAAAGCCGGATGTTCCGTCAGCAGCCACTTCCACTTCAAAATAGGCTCCGATTTCTTCTTTCAGGAATTCACGAATATCGTTGTCGTCCTCAATAATCAGGACTTTCCGTTTGTTTAAAGGAGCAGGCAACTTTTCCGGGTCGGGCAGTTCTTCCGAGAGTTGCAGCAGATGATGCGCCTGTCCGTCCGCTTCTTTCAGTAATACATTGCCGGGAATCAGAAAGTCTTTCTCCGAATAGACCGTCTTGTCCGTCGGGATACATACGGTAAATACAGAACCACCACCTTCGTTGTCCTTATATTCAATCGTACCCTTATGCACCGACACCAATTCATGGCTCAAATGCAGACCTACACCGATACTATCACCGGAGAAGTTGCTCTGCATAAAGCGTTTGAACAGTTCATTCTGCTTCTCTTTAGGAATACCCACTCCGGTATCCGAAACCTGAATCTGCAATGTTTGTTTCCCTTCGTCCACGTTTACCGAAAGGATGATAGTGCCGTTGGAAGGTGTATATTTAAATGCATTGGAAAGCAGGTTGTAAGTCACTTTATCCAAGTTTCCCTTGTCGATGAACATCTTATAGGAAGGCACGGAAGGCAGGAAACGGAAATTCATGTTCTTCTGTTCCGCCACGTCCCCGAAGCTCAGGAATATTTCATAAAGGAAAGAGATGACATCGGTTTCTTCCAAAGAAAGTGCCAGTTTATTGTTCTGCATCTTACGGAATTCGAGTAACTGGTTGATAAGCCTCAACATACGTTGCGTGCTCTTATCCATGGTCTTCAACGGGTATATCAGTTCACGGGGAATATCCGTGACGCGCTGTATTTTCTCCAGTGCTCCCTGAATCAATGTAAGCGGGGTACGGAATTCGTGGGAGATATTGGTGAAGAATACCAGTTTATATTCGGTCAACTGCTTTTCTACATTGATACGGTTGCGCAGCCCGTTAAAGTTGCGGACAATGCGGAAGGTAAAGTATAAAGCTACAATCAACAACAACACATAGCACAGCATTGCCCAACTCGTCTTCCAAAATGGCGGGACAACCACAATCTTCAAGGTAGTCTCGCTGTCGTTCCAAATGCCCGAACCGTTGCTCGACTTGACATGAAGCACATACGTCCCCGGATTCAGATACTTGAAAGAAGCGAAATTCAGGGGAGAAGGCGCGCTCCAACCTTTATCGTAGTTCTCCAGCCAGTACATATACTTCGTATGCCCGCTATCAGAATAATCAAAGGTAGAAAAGTCTATCAGAAACGAATTCTGGAAGTATTTCAGAGTAATTTCATCCGAGTAGGCAAGAGACTGCTTCAACGGGGAGTCTTCCATTTGCGGATTCATCTGTGTGCCGTTGACATACAAATCGGTGAAGACCACTGGAGAGAAAGTTTCGCTATCCTGTATCTTTTCAGGATCGATGACAATCAGACCGTAGTTTGTTCCGAACAACAACTTTCCGTCTTCACGCATGCAGGCGCTATTCTCACTATACACATTTCCCAAGGTGTAGGAAGAAAAGAAGTAGTTCTCGAAAGAACGATTAGCCGGATTAAACTTGGAGATGCCATATTCAGTAGCCACCCAGATATTTCCTTTCTTGTCTCCCAGGATAGATTGAATCACATCATTGACCAGCCCTTCGGAAGTGCCGTAATGCTCGTACTTCAAAGAATTGTAATTATCCTGCGGCTCACAAAGATTCAACCCCGAACCAGATGTGCCAATCCACATCCGCCCTTCCATATCCCGGTAGATGCACTTGATTTCGTTACTGCAAAACTTGCCGTTCGTGTAGCTGAACAGATGATAATTATCCGAATCGGCTATCAATGAATCGGGATGAAAGATGCAGATACCCTCGCTGGTTCCTACCCAAACCATTCCGTTCGCGTCTTCCTCTATCACACGCACCATCCGCGTTCCGAATCTCTGCTGGAAGAAATGGCGGAATTTATATTTGCCGTCGGGCGCAGGTTCCGCCAGTTCAAGTCCGCCACCGAATGTCCCTATCCACATACGGTCTTTGCGGTCGCGGTAGATGGAAAAGACATTATTGTCGGACAAAGCCATGAGGTCGGAAGGATTATTATAATACCAGGTATCTCCCACTTTCAGCCCGTTTCCACGGGTTCCTGTCCACATTCGTCCCTGTCCATCTTCGGCAATGGCATAAATATTGGAATGGAAATACTGATTGTTCATCTTCGAGCGGAGATTGGAATCAAAGGTGTAAAGTCCCCCTTTACGTGTACCGACACATATATCACCATTCGACATCTTAGTGAGCATACGGATGGTATTCGAACGGTCGAACAAATCACGGGATTCGGGATAGATACGGGAAGTTCCTTCATTCAAGACGGAGATGCGGGACAAGCCCGAATACTCGGAAGCTACCCAGATACCGCCGGCACGGTCTTCCATGACATAGAGCAGGAAGTCCGAACTGATATGGCTCTGGTCATTTATATTTGCCATGAAGTGTTCCAGTTTGTCTTCGGCGGTATTATAGGCGAAAAGGCCGTTGCCATAGGTCGAAATCCAGATAATTCCGCGGGAATCATGGACGATGTGATAACGTTCGAAGTCGATGTAGCTTATCTTATCCTGCGGAATCAACTGGAAGTCTTTGATTTCTCCCGTTTCGGCAAGCACATAAGTAAGGTGTCCCGTATGGTTGTATATCCAATAATCACCGTGATTGTCACGTATCAGTTCGCCTTTCTTGATATCCATGCGGGAATCCGCCTGAATGTCACCGGTGTTAAAATCGTACGTATATACTCCGGTAGTTGTCAGAATCACCCATTTATCCTTTAACAGGAAATTGCCGGTCGGCGAAGTCTTTCCTGCTACAATGGTAAGGGAAGCCAGTTTCTGCATCTTTTGTGTGGCAGACTGATAAAGGTAGATGTCCCCGTCGGCAGTCAGGAAGTACATATCATCCTTGTAAGCCAGTGAAGACGTGAAATGGATCAGACGGTCTTCTATTTGGTATTGTCCGTTGGTGACAGAGATTAGGCCGCATTGAGTTCCAATCCAAATACGACCACTGGCATCCTCATTAACAAATTTCACTCTGTTGTCCGGCAGGTTTCCGCATTCAGTTCTGAATACAGTAGAGGTCATTCCGCCGTCCGGTTGATGGTTCATTCGGCGACAGCCATTGCCCGAATGATGCAGCCACACATCTCCGTTGGCGGCTACGAATACCTTCGAATAGTTCTGTCTCGACTCGCCACATCCGGTATAATCAATAAAACGGGCACGTTGCAAATCGTAACAGCTATATAATTCCGGTGTAGTGGAAATCCACAGGAAACCGTCTTTATCTTCGGTCAGGTCGTAAATCCGGTTGTCCGCCAAAGAGACTTTGTCTCCGGCTTCCGGACGGAAAGTCAGGAAAGAGTTGCCGTCATAACGGCTTAATCCGTTCAAGGTAGCCAGCCACAGGAAGCCTTTGCTATCCTGATAGATATAACGGACAGAGTTATTGGGAAGACCGTCACTGGTTCTCATTTGCGTGGAACGGAGTTCTATTGCGCTATAAGCATTCAGCACAAAGCAAACGAGAAAAAGGAAGAGTGAAAGGTGTCTTTGAGTCATAATAGATTCCAAGATTAATAATTAATGTTGGACAAAAATAGTCAAGATTGTTGGAATAAGAAAGAAACACTTCATTTAAATAGTATGAGGAGAATGCTTGTATTTTCTACTAAACATTCCCCTATACTATCAATTCAACCTAATTATAAAAATCAATCCATGTGGAACACTTCCGGTAAAGGAATGGATACCGGCGAATTATCCGGATTCACTTCCATGATGTCCGCCATATAATCCCACCATTTCTGTACAATCTCCGTATTACCCAAGTCTTGCGAACCTGCGTCCCCTTCCGTTTTCTGGAAAGCAAAAAGGATATTCGTCTCCTTGTCCCAGTAGATGGAGTAGTCCGACACGCCGTTCTTGGAAAGCAATGCTTTCAGTTCGGGCCAGATGGCAGCATGCCTTTTTTCATATTCGGCTTCACAGCCGGGCTTCAAATACATCTTAAATGCTTCTCGTTTCATGGTCTTATTTATTTTAAAGTTAATCGTTCGTTTAAAAGTTAATCGTTCCGCTCTTCTGTTTCGACAGCGAAGATAGGAGCCGTTGTCTTTTGTTTCTTTTGATAGTACTGAACGGCACTGTCATTCATCTGCGGATACTGATTTTTCAACAGGCGAATCATTTCCGCCCCCGCCCAAAGTACTGGGCCGTATCCATGTGCCGCATATACATTGACCGGACGGTAATAGTAAAAAGCAGGATCGAAAGCCATACCCGTACCGACACAAGTGCCTTCCACCTGACCTTCCGCATTGATTTTCCCGGATACGGCATGCCATCCCAAATGGGCGACAGGGCCGTAAGCGATAGCGTCAATCCAGCCTTTATTAATGGCGTGTGCCAGACAGTAGACATAAATTGCGCTAGCGGAAGTTTCGAGATAAGAATCGTTGCGGTCGAGCAGTTGATGCCAAAGCCCTTCGCCACTCTGCAAGGCTGTCACGCCACGAACATGGGCACGGAAATAATCCATCACTTTGGATCGTTGGGGATAATTTTCCGGCAATACGTCAAGTAGTTCGCAAGCCGTCAGCATAGCCCAACCGTTGGCACGTGCCCAACAGAAGGCAGGGTGGTCGGTACTGCTTTCCACCCAACCGTGGCGATACAGTCCTTTTTCAGGAATAAACATACGGTCGGCAAATTGCAGGAATTGTCTCACTGCTTCTGCAAGGTATTTCTCCTTCTTTGCCTTATCATAGCAACTCATCTGTGCTACTGCGGGGATTCCCATAAACATATCATCCAGCCAAAGCGTATTGTGCTGCGGACGGTTACGGGCGAAAGTTCCGTCCGCCAAGCGGTATTCTT
The DNA here is from genome assembly GCF_900130125.1 of Bacteroides congonensis. Classification (GTDB taxonomy): domain Bacteria; phylum Bacteroidota; class Bacteroidia; order Bacteroidales; family Bacteroidaceae; genus Bacteroides; species Bacteroides congonensis. Next base: position 488,827 of record NZ_FQXY01000011.1, on the reverse strand, counting down.
TGTTTATGATAAAATCAAAATAGTTCCGTATCAGTTCGTCCACAGGAAGGGACGAGTCTTTCAGGCGTAGCTTCACCATCGCCGCACATACGGCTCCGGCATCGTCCAGTGCATGAGGGGTGAGGATTTGCAGCAGTTGAGGGTCTGTTGTACCTTTCTCCTCATACACTCGTTTGAAATGAGGGGCTACTTCCGCCAGAAAACGGAAACGGCTTTGTACATAATCCGTATAACGTTGGTCACCTGTGGCTTCGGTTGCCGCTATCAAGGCGGAATAAGTTACTCCCCATTCGTAGCTTGCCAGACGGAAAGCGCCGCGTTCCAGTTGGGCTTCTTCTCCCATGGTGGTGTAGTCGGTAATCTGTTTGCCTGTATTTTTGTCTACCACACGGGCGGGAGTCTCCTTATCTATATAGGTAAACACACGGTCTACGTCTTTCTTCACCTGTTCAGGAGTCAGGTCACCATAAGTACCCTGATAGGCAGGTTGCAGCAAATGCAAAGGTGTATTTGAGTCATTCACTACAGGTTTCTTTTTCTGTGCACTGACAGGCAAGGCTATCAGTAACGAAGCAACGGCTATGATACGGATATTCATATTTTATTTTTTAGGTATTTTACATCCTCTGAACACGGTACCCTTCAATTCGGGGCCGAAATAAAATCCCGGTTGCGTAGGTTGGTTATAAGCGACATTCTGTGTTGCAATACTGATACGGTACACGGGGTCTTCCAGGAAAGTATGGAAGCGGTAGTCAGTGGGAATGGTAGAAACGTAAAGCCTCAAAGCTGTGTTATCGGCTGTACGCAGCAGCACTTCTTCACGCCAGTCACCGATGATATCCCCTTGCAGGCAAGGAGTCGCTTTCGTTCCGTTATTGGAGAGAGCTCCCTCGAAAACGGCGATGCGTTCGCAGATACCTTTTTCCCAGTTGTATTTGCTCACGATGTTCTTGTCCAGCAATTCACGCAATAAATCACCGTCCCACCAGACAGCCATATTGCAAGACAATCCTCTCACCCGTTCCTTTACAACTTCGCCTTTTACGTTTCTGATTCCGCCGGAAGCTAAAGACCACATTTCAACGCCCGGGCAAGTCGGGTCAATATCAGCCGCCATACAACGTCCGACATCGGTATTGCTCTTGATTTGAAACAAGACTTCGCCGGTTGCCGCATCCCTGTAAGTAGAGCCGTCGCGCTTGTTCTCGTGGCAGTCCCATACTTGCAGACCTTTGCGGGAAGGGTCGAAATGAGTCAGGTGAAGAGCGTCTCCATGTCCCATTTTGGTAGAATACAATCCTTTGCCGTCATGGTCAATGGCACATGAACCATAGATGATTTCATCGCATCCGTCACCGTCCACATCACCTACCCGCAAGTTATGATTCCCCTGTCCGGCATAGTCTTCGCATCCTGGATTATTGCTGTCGAATACCCAACGTTGTTTCAGGTCTTTCCCGTCCCAGTCAAAAGCAGCCAATACAGTACGGGTATAATAGCCGCGACACATCACGACACTCGGATGAATTCCGTCCAGATAGGCCACACAGGCAAGGAAACGGTCACTTCGGTTTGCACGGTCATCTCCCCAGTCCATCAGGTTACCACGTTCGGGGATATAATCAATGGTGTGTAGTGCTTCTCCTGTAAGACCGGAGAATACGGTTAAATATTCTTTCCCCTTCAAAATACGTCCCTGATTGACAAGCCTGTTTCTTTTCTTATCAAAAGTGCCCGCTTCGCGATAATCCACGTCGGGATTCCCTATCATTTTCCCTTTTCCGTCCATTGTTCCGTCTCCGGTTTTCATCACCACTTCCGCACGACCGTCGCCATCCAGGTCATAGACCATAAATTGAGTATAATGCGCTCCGGCACGTACATTCTTTCCCAAGTCGATACGCCACAGATGCTTTCCGTCCAGTTTATAGCAATCAAAGATTACAGGCCCCGTATAGCCGTCATGCGAATTATCGTGCGCGTTGCTCGGATCCCATTTCAGAATAATCTCGTATTCGCCGTCACCGTCCACATCACCGATACTTGCGTCATTCGGGGCATAAAAATAGCTTTGTCCCGACGGAGTTGTTCCGTCTTCCGGACGATTCAACGGGATATTCAGATAACCCGCCGGAGCATTTGCCGGCAGTTGGTAAGTGCTTTCGGTCTTTCCTTTGATGGCTTTGACGGTATAAAGGGCAGGCTCTGTCCCTGCATACGTGTCCTGAAAGAAAGTGGCGTCTTTCACCGGATGCTTGTTTATCTTTTCACCATTCCTATATATATCAAATGATTCATTCATCGGGTCGGAAGAGAGATAGCGCCAGGAAAGGGCTACCGTAGACGGGTTCTCACGAACGGCAATCACGCCACGTCCCAAATGTTCGCGTTTCAACTTCGTAAAGTCGTAGTTCGGTTGGGCTACTAAAGAAGCAGTCATCAGGAACAGACTAAAAAAGACAGTAATGTACTTCATAGTTTTATCGATTTTCAAATTACATCACAAAAGTAAGGAACGCAGGGGATTGATAAAATAGAATATCGTACAGATATATGTAGAAATATACTTTTAAAGCAGATTTCAGGCACTTTGTGAACAAATTTAAAGTTATATGCACAAAAATCCATTGATAAAGAAAAGAACGTCCCTTACCTTTGCGATTAGAATTTATTATAAACAGTGAACTAATAAAACAGAACTATTGCACCATGAAGAAATCACTACTCTCATTTTTTACAGTAACACTTCTTTTCTGTCTGATGCCCGTACATCCGGTCGCAGCACAAGAGTTGCCTGCACAAGAGGAAACGTTAAAGACTATTATAAAGGTAAACGACTACTTTATGAAAAAGTATGCCGATTATACCATTCCCAGTTTCTACGGTCGTGTACGTCCCAGCAATATCTGGACACGGGGCGTCTATTACGAAGGACTGATGTCCTTATACGGCATTTACCCGCGCGAAGATTATTACCGCTATGCCTATGACTGGGCGGACTTCCATAAATGGGGAATGCGCAACGGCAACACCACCCGCAACGCGGACGACCACTGTTGCGGACAAACTTATATCGACCTATATAATATATGTCCGTCCGACCCGAACATGATTCGGAATATCAAGGCGAGCATCGACATGGTGGTGAATACTCCGCAAGTAAACGACTGGTGGTGGATTGACGCCGTACAAATGGCAATGCCTATCTTCGCCAAATTCGGCAAAATGACCGGAGAGCAGAAGTACTACGACAAGATGTGGGATATGTATTATTATACACGCAGCCAGCACGACAAGACGGGCATGTTCAATCAGAAAGACGGTCTGTGGTGGCGCGACCAGGATTTTAATCCGCCGTATAAGGAGCCGAATGGTGAGGATTGCTACTGGAGTCGTGGAAACGGTTGGGTATATGCCGCTTTGGTACGGGTACTGGATGAAATCCCTGCTGACGAGAAACACCGTCAAGATTATATCAACGACTTCCTGACCATGAGCAAGGCATTAAAGAAGTGCCAGCGCGAAGACGGTTTCTGGAATGTCAGCCTTCATGACCCTACGAACTTCTGCGGGAAAGAGACTTCCGGCACAGCACTGTTTGTCTACGGAATGGTTTGGGGAGTCCGCAACGGACTGCTCGACCGCAAGGAGTATCTCCCGGTTGCTTTAAAGGCATGGAATGCAATGGTGAAAGATGCTGTTCATCCGAACGGATTCCTGGGATATGTACAAGGCACAGGCAAGGAACCCAAAGACGGTCAGCCCGTTACTTACAAGAGTGTGCCCGACTTTGAGGATTACGGTGTAGGTTGTTTCCTGCTTGCCGGAACGGAGATTTACAAATTAAAATAAAGATAGTTTTCAATAAGGTTAAGAATAATCACCCATTAGGTTTTAAGTAGAGGTTAGTTTGTAGTTAGTTCCCTCACTGACAGGTATCGACCAGGTCAGTGAGGGATTTCAAAGAAAACAGAAAATGAAAAACAAGTTGTTCCAATATGCATGCGGACTGATAATCATCGCATGCAGTCTGCAAATGCAGGCACAGAATAAGGTCGCTGCTCCCATGAAAGATGTCAACCAAGTGGTTGACAATACACTGGACAGCCTGAACAAAGCACGTACATCAAGACCGGAAGCGGGTTCGAGCCGCAAAGGCAATAATCCTGTATTGTTTCTGGTAGGAAACTCCACCATGCGCACCGGAACCTTAGGAAACGGCAATAACGGACAATGGGGCTGGGGATATTATGCCGGCGATTATTTCGATTCGAACCGGATTACGGTAGAGAATCATGCATTGGGCGGAACCAGCAGCCGTACTTTCTACAACCGTCTTTGGCCGGATGTAATCAAGGGAGTACGCCCCGGAGACTGGGTAATCATCGAACTGGGACATAATGACAACGGCCCTTATGACAGCGGACGTGCCCGTGCCTCTATTCCCGGAACCGGCAAGGATTCGCTGAACGTGACAATAAAAGAAACCGGAGTCAAAGAAACCGTATATACTTACGGCGAATATATGCGCCGTTTTATCCGCGACGTGAAAGCGAAAGGCGCTCACCCCATCCTGTTCTCTCTCACTCCGCGCAATGCTTGGGAAGATAAGGACAGCACCATTGTCAAACGTGTCAACAAGACTTTCGGTTTATGGGCGAAACAGGTGGCCGAAGAGCAGAATGTTCCTTTCATTGATTTGAATGATATCACTGCCCGCAAGTTCGAGAAATTCGGCAAGGAGAAAGTGAAATATATGTTCTATATCGACCGTATCCATACCAGTGCTTTCGGTGCCAAAGTCAATGCCGAATCTGCCGCAGACGGAATACGTGCGTATGAAGGACTGGAATTGGCCAATTATTTGAAACCTGTTGAAAAAGATACCGTGACAGGTTCCAGCCGTAAGGAAGGACGCCCGGTATTGTTCACTATCGGTGACAGCACGGTCAAAAATAAGGATAAAGACAAGAACGGTATGTGGGGTTGGGGAAGCGTAATAGCCGACGAGTTCAATACAGATAAGATTTCCGTAGAAAATTGCGCCATGGCAGGACGTAGTGCACGTACTTTCCTGGATGAAGGCCGTTGGGATAAGGTTTATAATGCCTTGCAACCGGGAGATTTCGTACTTATCCAATTCGGTCACAACGACGCAGGAGATATAAACAAAGGGAAAGCCCGTGCCGAATTACGTGGTTCGGGAGATGAAAGCAAGGTCTTTCTTATGGAAAAGACAGGTAAATACCAAGTTATTTATACTTTCGGCTGGTATCTCCGCAAGTTTATCAGGGACGTTCAGGAAAAAGGGGCGACCCCTATTGTGTTAAGCCATACCCCACGAAACAAATGGAAAGACGGGAAGATAGAACGCAATACGGAATCTTTCGGCAAATGGACACGGGAAGCTGCCGAAGCCACGGGGGCTTACTTTATCGACCTGAATAAAATCAGTGCTGACAAACTGGAAAAGAAAGGTATCAAGAAAGCGGCCGATTACTACAACAACGACCATACGCATACTTCTCTGAAAGGAGCGCACATGAACGCGAAAAGTATTGCGGAAGGGCTGAAAAAGACAGATTGTCCGTTGAAAAAATATTTGAAGTAAGCATAATAAAGGAAGGCTACGCTACTTATCACTCAATCTATTAATACTAAAGTTGCTCTTACCCCTTTGCAAACTTCTCTTGGGTTAATCCTAAAGTTTTGTTTGCCTAAGAGTAAACTATAAACGCAAGTTCCGTTTATAAAAATGCAAGCTTTGTTTTTATAATCAAAGGCTTCATTTATAAAAACGGAACTTGCGTTTATAGTTTGCAATAAGTTAATTGCAAGTTTGGTAGTAAGGGAAAGGAAGTTTACCTTTAATGCATAAGAACTTTTCTATTAATAGATTGGGGGATAGCCAGTACTACTTTGTACGAAAACAAATAGTCACCTTTCCATAATACAACCACAAATCATTGATTTATTCCACAGAATAGATTAACTTTGCCTATACAAATTAAAAGCCTGTCAATATGAGTCAAGTGAAAGGAATACCATACGGAATATCCGACTTCAACCGGATGCGGAACGAAAACTTCTATTTCGTCGATAAGACCATGTATTTGCCCCTTATCGAGGAAATGCCCAGTTATCTTTTCCTTATTCGTCCGAGACGTTTCGGAAAAAGCCTGTTCCTAAGCATGATGCGTACTTATTACGACATAGCACAGAAAGATAACTTCGACAAGTATTTCGGTGATTTATGGATAGGAAGTCATCCGACTAAAGGACGTAACAATTACCAAGTCCTTTTCTTCGACTTCTCAAAAGCAGGCTGTTCTCTGCCGGGAGCAGACTTGATGAGCAGCTTTAATGAATATTGCAGTATCATCATCAACCAGTTTGCCCATGCATATGCATCTTATTATGATGAAGATTTCAAGTCAACAGTAGAAAGTATTGAAAGCGCTAAAGCAAAATTATCGTATATCGAAGTAAAGGCCAAAGAAAAAGGCTATCCCCTCTATCTGATAATCGACGAATATGATAACTTCACCAATGTCATATTGAGCGAACACGGGCAAAAAATGTTCCATGACCTGACTCATGCCAGTGGCTTCTATCGTGAATACTTCAAGCAGTTCAAAGGTATGTTCGACCGGATTTTCCTAATGGGAGTCAGCCCTATCACATTGGATGATTTGTCCAGCGGGTATAATATTGACTGGAATATATCGACTGACGAAACATTCAACGCAATGATGGGATTCAGTGAATCTGAAGTGCGTGAAATGTTCCGTTATTATCAGACTCACGAAATGTTAACAGGAAATATAGATGCAATGATAACAGAGATGAAACCGTGGTATGATAACTATTGTTTTGCACGAATGAGTCTAAATGACGACCGGATATTTAACTGCGATATGACACTCTACTACTTAAGTTCTCAAGTGCAAAAACAACGTCCGCCCGAAAACATGGTAGACAAGAATATCCGTACGGATTACAGTAAACTGAAAATGCTGGCACGCATTGACCACGATAACACTCATGAGGGAAGCCGCATGAGCACTATCGAAGAAATAGCGGCAAAAGGTGAAATACTGGTAGACTTGCATACCTCATTCCCGTCAGAGAAGATAGCAGATATTGAGAACTTCCGAAGCCTGCTCTATTATTATGGCTTACTCACCATGTGCGGAACCCGTGGCGACCGTCTGAAAATGTGCATACCTAACAATTGTGTACGCGAGCAGTACCTTGGATTCTTACGCGACTACTATCAACAGGCCCATACTCTGAATCTTTCACATCTGAAAGACCTGATAGATGATTTCGCCTTCGACGGTCATTGGAAACCATTCTTCGAAACCATCGCCCGCGCCTATCGGGAGAACTCTTCCATACGTGACGCAATAGAAGGGGAAAGAAACCTGCAAGGTTTCCTGAAAGCCTATCTTGCCATTGCTTCCTATTATCTCGTACAACCGGAACTGGAAATGAACTATGGTTATTGTGACTTCTTCCTGTTGCCGGACAAAATACGTTATTCCGATATAAAACACAGTTATATCCTGGAACTGAAATACGCTACACGTACGGCTACTGATGCCGAGCTTGAAAACCAGGCAGAAGAAGGAAGACAACAATTACTGCAATACAGCAAGGATAAAGTTGTAAAGCAACTGGCAACCGGAACGACACTTCATCTATTGTTAATTCAGTTCCAAGGTTGGGATATGGTGAAATGTGAAGAGATAAACGCTTCTGCTATTCCTCCTTCGGTATAACTTCCTGCATATAGATAGCATCGAGACTCCAAAGAGCCGCATCATTCGTACTGATGCCGTCCCATTCGTCCAATGGAGCCGGAACTTCCGGAGGAAGTATGGTAGTGATACGGAAAGGCGGTGCAGGAGTATGCTCCAGACGGGTAAACAAATCATGCCATACTTCTTCCGCCATTTGGGCATTGCGCATATGATAAGCAGCGTAAGCCATTAGACGGGATACACGGAAACGGCTGCGGCTCAGCTCCCATGCTTTCTTCTTATAACGTGCCGCATGGTCAAGCCAGGCATCTCTCCATTCGGGCAAGTCAATCATGCGCATCATTTCATTCATTACTTCAAATCCGCCCATGATAGTCATCAGATGATTGCTCGTTTCCAGTTTGGGGTCACATTCGGTAGTGATAATGCCTGTTGCCGGGTCGAATCCGAGTGCTTTCGGACCTGTGAAAAGACGATTGGGCAAAGCGGATATACTTTTCATTCCCGCAATGATTTTATCACGATACTTTGTATTGCCGGTGCGTTCCCATTCTGTCATCCAATTGCCCGCATAGGCCAACCAGTCAGGTCCGATACGCAGGCGGGCGGGAGCAGTGCAGGGATATTCACTGCGGGGTTGAGCCAGACGCATAGGATCCAATTCATAGAGTTTATGGTCGGCATCCTTTACTTCAGTCATTAAATCGCCGCAGCGTTCGTCCGTAGTAAGATAATAGTAAAAACGGTTCCAGGCAGCTTGGCTGATTCGTGCTTCTTTTGCACCGCATCCCCAATGACTTACGTTATGGCGGCTGCCCAGTCCGGCATTGGGGCCGATATGATAGACATCCACTTCTCCGGTATGACGGGTCATAGCTTCTGCCATACGCCAGATATCAGCACGTCCGGTACGCAGGAAACTATACCATAGCCACATATTAGAGGCCAGTTCCGTATTGTCCCAGGCGAATCCGCCGACATCATAACACCAGGTATGCCGGACGGGGTCATAGGCGTGCATCACATCACCGTAATTCCAAAAGCCATACCACTTGTTTTGCTCGATTGCTTTCTGATAAAAATCAATGTAGGCATCCAGACGGTCTTCTACACGAGTTCGGAATGGAGTACTACGGTCAGGAAGACTCCATATTCCGAAGGCTTGGCGGTCATGAAGATAATCGGGAGCCGGCATTAATACACCAGGATTAGAAAACTGTTTGGCGCAATCAGCAAAAGTCCTTTTTCCGATATAACCGCCTTGCGGAATAAGTGTGAGAGTAGTTGTACGGGCAATGCCGTATGGCGTACTCATACCTTCCTGAACATCTTCATAGCTGGCATTCAAGTCATGGGCTACATTATCATAATGCCGCAAATCCATAGGTTCAGCCTCCGGGCTCCACAACCAAGCGGTAAGGGTAGCTGTCGGAGTGCGAGCATTTGAAACTTCAATAGAAGAAGGATAAGATTGCCAGAAGTCGTGCATACAAAGTCCCAATCCTCCGGTAATATCTCCTACAAAAGTATACCCATTGCTGCGTGTGCCAGAAAAGGTTCCTATCCAGGGATTATCGTTATTGGCACGTTTGCGGATAGAGAAAGCGTCAGCGGTCAGTTGGGACAGGCGGTAATCATTCCATGAAGCCCAGTTGTCAAGCAAAGAACGGTTCTTTTCATCGAAAGATTCGTAAGGCGGAATACGTTTGCCTTCCATTTGCTGTTGTTGCAGGGAAAGTTCAATAAGCTGATTCTCTGTCTGTGACTGAATGTCTGTATTTTTGCTACCGTTTTTTTTCCTGCCTGTCGTCTCTCCAAGTGTAAGTATGCGACGACCGACTAACGGCTGCACGGGTTCACTCCAGACTCCCCCGTCGGCACATGAGAAAGCAATATGCCTATTGTATAAAGCTTCCCGCATGGGGACATCAAAGCGAATGCCCAAACTACAGATAAAATCCTTGTTCTGCTCTCCTTCATAGACAAAGCTATGAACCATTTTCACCTGCTCGCTTCCGCCATAAAAATAGAGTCTGATTACAAATGGCAGCCATTCCCGGTTGTCTCCGTTCCGACGTCTATGTACTCCTTCCAGTTTGACAAGTGCACGCACAGAACCGCTCCGTTCGACACTGACTGATTTAACTTTTCCTGTATAATGAGCAAAAGATAACTGAGGTGCATTATCAAGAAGCGGCTCGTTTTGGGTACTACATATAAGGCGTGCCTTTTCACTGACTTTAGTTCCTCTATATAACAGGCTATCTATCAGAAACTCTCCGCTTCGAGAAATATATGCGGAAAGTAGCCCTGTTTCTATCCGGATATTTTCCGGTGTTTCTGTTACTGAGACAGAAGATACTCTCTGACAGGTATTGTCAGGATTCTTCGGTTTTGTAGTATTTACTGCCTTAGCTATTTTCCCTACCCTTATCGGCTTTTCTGTTTTTTCTACCTTTTTCGCTTTTACTACTTTTTCCAATGTCAGTTTTTCCGTTCCGGCAGGCATTACACCGGCGACTCCACTCCATTTCACCGAACCGTCCGGCCAATAAGCCAATGTCCATGTATCAATCGGAATATCCTTGTCATCAGCTGTTTTTAACTGCAATGAAGTTTCCGGGAAGATTTCCCCTTCATCAAAAGGTACACCGAAACTTACCGGCTTGTCCTGCCCGGGAACATCGCCAATCCAATGTAAAGGAACAACGGGAGCTTGCTGCGATGAACATTCATAACGGAAATTGGTAATGCGGGTACGGGACAATGTGGTGCGAAAGCCGAACCAGCCTTCTGTCAGAGGTTCGGCATCGCGGAAGTCCACCAGTCGTGTCCCATCTATATAGTAACTAACCCTATTATTTTCATTCGTAATCTTGATGTGATACCAGTGATTTGCTTTCAACAAATGGTCAGTATCCGTATATTCTTTCAATATAGCCGGACGAAGTCCGGATTCCGTAATCGCCGCTTTATTACCGTCATAACGGCGGAAGCGTGTTGTGGAATTATAATTCCCGCCATATCCCATGTAGTAAAGTTGCAGAGAATAGCAATTCAGGAAAATTCCGTTACGCCACTTCTCACGCTTCCACAAATTATCGGGATATTCCGGATCCGAAGCCATCCAGAAACAGTTCAAGTCACTCAAGCGGTCACCCTCTTTCTCTACAACTACACATGCGTCATATTCAATCGTCACCCGTCCTTTCATCTTTTCCTTCCGCCATAAGGTAAGCCCTTTGGGAGATACTATTTCGGCGGTATCACCCAGAAATGTCACCTTATAATCAGGAGATTCCGACTCTACTTTCCAATATTTATGAAACTGGCGGGCGTCAAGTCCGGAGACTTTATTGTCTTGTGTATAAGACTTAAAAGCGATGAACAAGAATAAAAAGAAAAACAGTTCTTTCATATATATAGCCTCAAGGCAAAGAGGATTTCATTAACACTACATTAATACTCAAAATCCGAGGCATATTCAAGCCAGAATACTAAAGCCCAATCCTGATCATTGGCAAAAGGGTCATAATAATGCGCTTTCCTACCATCCACCTTGTCAGGATAAACAAAGGCACAGCTTCCACGTCCATCTTCCGTAAACAGACAAAGATTGTTTCGGAAGATATTCATGGCACGTTCAGCATATTCTTGTTTTCCGGTAGTCTGAGCATACAATCGAAAAGCCACTCCTGTAAGTGTGCTCCAGTAATGAGGAAATGTATCTCCCCACACCTGATCTTTCCCGAACCAATATCCATCCCAATGACGGATAGCTATATCATTCAAGTGAAAGCCAGGTTGTTTTCCGCAAAATGACTCAAGCAATGGCAACTGGCTTTCAGCACCTTTGAGATATTTTTCTTCTCCCGTCAGTTGATAAACATTCAGCAAATGAATAATAGACGGAGCAACGATGCTTTGTTCGTAATTTACTTCAGATGTAGGATAATACGGGCCATTTTCATAAAACACATCAGCCATTGATTTAAAATCATCGAGCAAAGTATCTGCCTCAGCCGAAAAACCATTCTCTTTCAACAGTGTATAACCGTAAGTAGGAATTTGAATGCAATAAAATCCGTGTTTGAAATAACGAACCAGTGCACGCAACGTTCCATAACCATCTTTCAGATATTGTTTGTCGCCCGTCGTCTGAAACATAGCAAACCAGAAATCGGCTACCCACGGGTAGTTATAACCTCTATTCTTGTTTTTGAAGTCTACAGTGGAATTGGTCGTATAGTCCGGTTTCTGGAGACGGCGGACGAATTTCACATACTTGCTCAATGCCTGCATCAATTTCTCATCAGATGTACGTTGATATTGGCGGGCAAGAAGGATTCCCATCGCTACCCTTTCCCGTGCTTCATCACAATCGGAACGTGCGCGTCCGCTTTCTCCATTTATATATTGAGATTCGGTTTCGTTATCATAGACAATGAGCGCCCCGTCCCTGGGATCTCCTGTTCTGGTGAATTGCTGGTGATCGGCAATGAAATGGCAACGGCGATTCACCAAAGTGTCAAAATTGCTGATAGCAAGACACTCCACAGAAGTTTGTTTCCCATTATTATACATTAGAGTAAATACTTTCTCTCCGGGTGTGGTTATTGTGACGGAATGGTCTATCTGTTCTCCTTCGACATCTGCGACGACTTGTCCGTTCATCAACAACTTACCTTTCAAAGAAGGCTGGTTGCTTCGGAATGATACGGAGATTTGTTCTCCCGTTTCAGCAACATAACGGTCGGCTGCCGCAATCACTAAACCATTCCGGATAGCTTTAGACTGAAAATCATTCCAATCAGCAGCAGGAAACAGTAACCATTTTATGATACAACTCTCACCTGCATTCAATGTCTTATTTTGAGGATTCAATTGAATAACACCCCGAAAGTTGGATCCGCCAGTCTTGGAAGAACGTTCTCTCACCTCATATCCATCTATAGCACCTTCCTGTATAATGAGCCCCAGGCCGCCTTCGGCTCCGCTCATGCGTGTACAAAAGACATACGCATCATTTCCCCCTGTCCAAATATGTGCATTGCAACGTGCTTCAAAACATGTTCTTGCATCAGGGTAGTTATCGTTAAAAGGAGTATTGATTGCAATATCCTTCAACTCCACTTTTTCTGTACCCGTATTTGTGAAACGATAAGTTTCTTCCAGGTTCCCGTCTTTATTAAACGCTCTCGACACGTCAATCTTAATATTATCTGCTTGATAGGTAGCGTTCATTTGTCGGTCAGTCATAGTTATTTCAACGGGAGTATCCCATTCATATTCCTTATCATCCGTCATGAAATGTCCCAATCCCCATCCATAACGGGCATTCACCCACTCATATTGCGAACCGTCGGCAGAAAGTATCCAGTTTATTGCCGTATCATTGGTCAAATGAAGTTCATGCAGCGCTCCGGTTTGAGGGTCAGCCTTATAATAAATATTCCGTGAATGATCACAACTGCTCAAAAGCAGCAGGTGAATAAGTAATGTGTAGCAAAAAAGATGTTTCATTGCATTTCTCATTTCTATCAAGATATAAAGTTTAATATTCAGTCTGTTTGATTTATCTATCCACTTTGCAAAGGTAAGGAAACGTGTTTATTCCAATATAGAATATCATTCATTTTCATGTAAATGCATTCATTATTGCATTGTATATTGCTACAGTTTCAAGGATGGGACATGGTAAAGTACGAATAAATAATATAACCACTTGTTACTTCTTGAAATATGAAATATTTATTCAAGAAGTGACAAGTGGTAAGATATAATGCACTTTTATTTAAATCTCGAACTTTTAGCCGCTAGGAAATGATTATAAAGTTACTTTTTATCGAGGTCGGAACCTAAATAAAATCCTGTATGAGTAGGCTGATTATAACCAATATTCTGGTGTGCGGCACTAAGACGGTAAATATGGTCTTCCATTAGAGGACGGAAACGATATTCAGTCTCGAAGTTTGTGGTGAAAATACGCAGTTCGCTATAATCACTACTCGGGAATATCATTTCTTCGCGCCAATCGCCCCAAATATCTCCATAAAAACACGGATTGGCTTTAGTATGATTGTTGGAAGAAACATTAAAAGTTGACCCCATAAACAAACGTCCGTCTGTATAACTTATAATAAGAGGTTCTCCTTTGCCGTTTTCAGCATCTTTATTGAAATGGCCGTCCAACAACTGACGGTTGAGCGAACCACTCCACCAAATTCCCATATTATATGAATATGCCGGACTGTCAGGTTTATTACCAACAGTTGTCGGCGGTGTTTTCCCTAAATCGGCTCCGGTACTACAGGAATAAATCTTACCTCCAGTAGAACCCCAATATTCACATCCCGGATTATCCGGATCAATATCAGCTACCATACAACGCCCGACATCGCCACTTCCATTAATATAAGAAAGTATCTGTCCGGTAACCGCATCACGATATTCAATAGCTTTTCCTTGATGATTTTTTTCCTCTTCATGACACGCGACAACTTGCAACCCATTCCTGCTCGGATCGAATTTACCTAAATGTAGAGCGTCTCCATGTCCCAGTCCAGTAGTATACAAGCCGTTACCATCATGATCGATAGCACATGCACCATATATGATTTCATCTTTACCATCATTATCCACATCTCCAACAGATAGATTATGATTTCCTTGTCCCAGCCAAGTAGCCGCATAGCCACTCGCCGTATTGAACTTCCAGCGATTTCTCAATTTCCCGTCATCATTATAGTGCACAGCCCATATTTGAAAATTCTTATAATATCCACGACAAATAATAATGCTGGCTCTTCCGTCTTGTGAATCGAAGTGACCGACTCCCATCAAAAAACGCTCACTCCGGTTGCCAAAATCATCTCCCCAATAGGAATTCCAATCAGACTTTTCCCCGCGAGGAATATATTCCGTACGTGCTATTTCAGCGCCGGTTTCCCCATTTACCAAAGAAAGAAATTCCGGTCCCCCCAATACACGTCCGCTGGAAGAGTTACGATAATCAATTTTACCATCACCATTCACATCGTCAATCGTTGTTCCGTCACCAAATCTTGTTCCTTCCGATGTACGCAAAGCTACTTCAGCTTTTCCATCGCCATCAAAGTCATATACAAGAAACTGCGTGGTGTGCGCGCCTTGACTGATATTGATTCCCATATCGATTGTCCACATAGGAACTCCGTTGCTACTACCGTCCAATTTATAAGCTTCCAATATACAGCTCCCGGCTTGCAATCCCGTCCACGCATCCGGATCTCCCACATCTCTAGATGCATCGATAACTTGCCTTTTCACAACAATCTCATATTCGCCGTCGCCATCCAAGTCGCCGATAGCACCGTCGTTGGCATCATATCCTGCTCTGGGTTTCAACTTGATAGAGCGATAGAAGCCTGCTGCTTCACTGCTTGTAGTAATAGTATAACTACCTAACGAGCTATTGTCTGCACTATTTTTCACTTCATACTTATAGGTCCTCCCTACTTCAGCCGTCAAATCTTTATAGTTCGTGTTTTCCGTGATGGGAGTTGTATTTAGTTTTGTGCCGTCGCGATAAACGTCAAAGCCAATATTCTCAGGATCGGAAGACAACCAGCGCCAACTAACCAAAACTCCCTGGGGTGGTTTGGTGGCTACAGCAGTATGATAAACACCGCCATTGAAACTTGCCACTACGGCACGATTGTTTATAGTAGCGGCCGGTACAGCATTCGTATTAAATGTGCCATCCCAATTATCAGGTTCGTCGGTAGGTTCATCTATCGTTCCGTCTACGGGATTTAAATCTTCGGCAAAGATTTCGTAATCACTGCATGCCGTTACCGTTGTCAGTAGTAACGCACATACGCAAATCCACAATTTCTTCATATTATAATCTTTTTAATTCCGCCGACCCCTAGAATCGGCGGAAATTTATATTTAATTCCAACCCGGGTTCTGCGTCAGATTCGGGTTTTTCATAATCTCTGTACGCGGAATAGGGAACAGATACATCTTGTCATCCCACATACGAGTCACCGTCTCACGATTGTACGTATAGCCGTCACCATTATTGGTTATTTTCATCACATCAATGTTCTTGAAATACTTGTCTGCCTCTTTCCAGCGACGAACATCCCAGAAACGATGTCCTTCGAAAGCCAGTTCCACCATACGTTCATTTTGGTACTTCTTCCAGAAATTCTCCTTTGGCATGCCGATGGGGAACTCAGGCATACCGACACGAATACGGGTTCTCGAAGCCATATCACGGGCAGTGACTTGTTTTCCGGCATTATCTACAAACTCACTGCTCGTCTCATCAGCACCCCCGAGATATTTAAACAAAGCCTCAGCATAATTCAAGTAAAACTCACCCAAGCGGAAAGTAACCCAAGTATGATTGTCGGACTTATATGTACTATTATCACGCAGGTCAATCTCTTCATGACAAAGTTTCTTCAGGTAATAACCCGTAGGCGTGCCTCCAGTAATAGGCTGTCCGTTCAGTCCACCCTGAAAGGTCTGGAGAGGAGTTTCATTCCATTTCGGCCAAGTTGAGCCATTATGAGCAATGGTCAGTTCAAAACGCGGGTCACGTCCTTCATAAGGATTATTTGCTTCATATCCGCTTCCCTCTTCATCCCAACACAAACCGGTTTCCTTCATCTCGTACGCATCCACCAATGTCTGCGTAGGGCAATTGCCTCCTTTGCTACCTGTCAGTCCGGCAGGATAGTTATATGACTCTGTAGTACTGGTTGCTCTGTTGGCACGACGTCCGAAAATTATCTCCTTAATACCATCCGAATAATTCTTGACCGCCCACAGTGTTTCATATTTAGGAACTAGTGTCATTCCGGCAGCTTCGCAAGCATTCACCACTTCCATATTTGCCAGAGCAGCGCGGTGCCACAATTCTGAATCATTGGTCGGATTGAACAACGGGCTGGCAGCAAAAAGGGCTGCACGAGCCTTCAAAGCCAAAACCGTCAGTTTGTTCGCACGGCCACCTTCTACCGGCTGAATCGGTCTGTCCACTTTTGAATAATCTTCGATAATCAAATCTTTAATTTCATCACATTCGGAAATGATATAGTCGAATATTTCTTTTGCCGGACGACGGGTCAACGTGTTACTTTCTTCTGCATCTAACATGTGGTCGACAAAAGGAACATCCCCGTATTGACGCACCAGATTGAAATAGAAATAAGCCCGCAAGAAACGTACTTCGTAGGGATAGTTGTTGTAACGTCCCATCTGTTCTATATAATCGTCATTCAACTCAAGCTCAGGAAAAGTAAGTCCTGTAAACTTCTCCAAATAGTGATTGCAATTGGCAATGCCTTCGTAGCAAGTAGACCACATACTGCTCTTTGCATTTGTCGCACTCCAGGAACCGTCGTAAAAATCGACAATGTCATTGCTGGTATAAGCATATTCCGCTTCATCTGTGGCCGAAGCAAGCATGGCTCCATTATAATTGCCGAAGTCTGTATCGAGTTTCAGGTAAATGTCGGTAATCAAACCGCCCACGTTACCGAAATTGAGTTTTACGTAGTCTTCGTCATAATTGTTGTATTCATGGTATTCCATTTTGTCCGCACATGCCGACAGGACAGTCGCTGTCAGAATACCATATATCAATTTATTCAGTTTCATATATTCATATTGTTTTTGTGATTAAAAACCGATATTCAATCCAAACACAATGCTCTTGTTCAGCGGATTGGTCACTCCGTAAGATTCGGGGTCTACCACATCCATTCCGTCGAAGCAAAGCAAATCAAGTCCTCTGACGTATACTTTGGCATTGCTGATGAATCCACTCTTCCGCAACCAAGTTTTCGGCAGTTTGTAGTACACTTCCGCATTTCTCAATTTCAGGAACGAACGGTCTACTACCCATACGGTGCTAGTCTGATGATTATTTCCGTTGCTTTCGGAAGTCAGCCGCGGGAAACGGGCATTCCGATTCTCCGGTGTCCAGCGGTTTTCGTAGTAATAGGTAGACAAACTAGTTGTATTCAATGCAGGCCAAAACATAGCTTTCGTATTCAATATGGCAGAATAATTGGCTGTACCTTGAAACAATACGTCAAATCCCAATCCTTTCCATTCGGCTCCCAAATGAAATGAATAATAGATTTCAGGCGCAGTAGTGCTGTAGCCGATAGCTATCTTATCATCCGTATCAACCACACCATCGCTGTTGATATCCTGATATTTGATATCGCCGGGTTTTAAAGTACCGAATGATTGCGGCAGGCTCTTGTCGATTTCCCCCTGACTCTGGAAATATCCTACAGCCTGCATGCCGTAAATCTGTCCCACCCGGTTTCCGGTCTGTATCAAGTTGTCATAAAGTCTCGGTTCTTCCAGTTGTTCCTTAATCTCATTGCGGTGGAACTGGAAATTACCGCCTACATTAAGCGTCAGTTCTCCCAAACGCTTTGTATAATCCAATCCGGCTTCTACTCCCCAGCTATCTACAATACCGGCATTTTCGAACGGGGCATCCATACCCAGCACGTCCGTATACTTACCGTTGGAAGAAACCCATATATCTTTTCTACGCTGATAATAGCCTTCCAAAGTCATATTCAGTCCGCCAAACAACATAGCATCCAGACCGACATTATATTTATAAGCCTTTTCGTGCGTGGAATTAACCGTAGCCAGCCGATTAAGCAAGGTAGAACCGAAATCGGACTGATAACTGTTGTTGAAATTATAGACCGTACCGATAGTAGTATAAATCTGTGTCCAATAGTCATATACCGTATCATCCCCGTCTTTGGGCAAATAGTCGGCATTAATTACACCGAAAGAAGCACGCAGTTTCAAAAGGTTAATCCACGAAACATCTTTCAGGAAGTTCTCATTAGACAGCACCCATGCGGCAGATACTGTCGGAGAAAACGCCCACTTATGACCCGGAGCCAAAAGGCTGGATTCTGAACCCACCAATGCCAAATCCAAATAATAGCGTTTGTTAAATCCGTAATGAGTATACCACGATACATTCTGACGATAAATAGTCGTATTCAATCCATAACTGTCGCGGTATTCATAGTCCCACTTCACTTGTGTATACAAATCATGCTTTCCGAACGAACGTGTATAATCAATGCTTGCGGCAAAATTGAAACGACGCTTCCAGTCATTAATGCTGGCATCCTTACCCATTTCTGTCGGCTCTCCACCTGTAGTCATAACATAAGAAGGAGTGCCATTTTCATTCCAGGTAGGGGTATAACCTGCATAGGCATAAGCTTTGCTATGATCTTCCCAGATAGCAGAGTAACTATCGTAGGCGAGCATGGCATTCGCCCTTAAACCTTTAAGCAAACCGGACAAATCTTGGGTCAATGTCAAATCGGCAAAAAGATTACGTGTATGCCCCTTGGCGTACGCTGCGGCTTGTGATTGAGCCACCGGATTGGAAGTACCCAGCCATGACGTGTTATTACCTCCCCATGCCCCGTCTTCCGTTTTTACGGGGAAAGCAGAAGCCGGCAGACTGTAAATCATATTCCACAAATCGGCAGAGTTGCCGGGACGACTAGATTCCGTCAACGTGCCCAACAAATTCAACTTCAATTGTGTAGTACTGGTCAAGTCAATATCCAAGTTGGCACGCAGGTTACCACGTGAATATTTATTCTGTGTAGAATAGCCGTCGTTTTCATTCGGACTCTTTACAAAGCCTTTGTCAGTCAACAAGTCAACCATTGTATAATAACGGAATTTAGTACCACCGCCCCGAAGCTCCATGGTGTACTTATTAGATACTCCCGAATTGCGGAAAGTCTCTTCCAGCCAATTTACATTCGGATAGAGATAAGGATAAGCTCCCGTACGGAATGCCTTGATTTCTCCCGGAGTATATCGGGCAGAGCTGCCTTCATAACCACGCGCTTCATTAACAGCCTGTGCATACGTGGCAGCATCCACAAATTCCGGTTTACGTGACATAAAGTTCGCTACATGGTCGTATGTGAATTTTATTTCCCGGCTTTCATATTTTCCTCGTTTGGTAGTAATCAAGATAACGCCGTTTGTACCTTTATATCCATACAATGCTACGGCAGCGGCATCTTTCAGTACCGAAACAGATTCCACCTCTTCGGGACTTACCAGATTCATATCACGCTCTATCCCGTCCACCAAGATCAATGGCGAACTGCTGGAAAGGCTTTGTACGCCTCTTACATAAAATGTAGGTTCAGCTCCGGCATAATTACCCCCGTTTTGGAGAGTCACCAATCCCAATCCATACCCATAGAGGGAATGGGAAATATTCTTTGCCGCCCGTTTGTCAAACTCATCATTATAGACAGTAGAGACGGAAGCGGTCGATTCTGCCCGGGTAAATGTCCGGTTGGCTCCCACATCAACCGGTTGCGCGGCATAGCTCGTCACAACTGCGGTGTCTTGTTTTGTCTCCTGTGCTCCGGCAGAGATGCCCGAACATGCCAGGAATGCCATTATCAGTATTTTATATTTTTTCATAAATTGATGTTCAAATATCATGTTATTCATGTGTCTCACTCATTACCATCCGGGATTTTGAATCAATCCGTAACCTTTATTTATCTCAGTCTGCGGGAATGGAGAGAGATACCATTTAGCGTCAAATCCATGATCCCACCAGTGGCGAGTAGGGTTTTTCAGTTCAAATTTCTCATACTCGAAGTCTGTAGGCTGATCCATCTTACTATTCTGGTCAGGACCATACCACTGCTTTTCAATACGTCCATAAACCATTTTACCATCCTCGTTTTTCGTATATCCCATACGGTAAATGCGCAATCCATGCAGACGCTTCTCAAACAAATCTACACGTTTGTAACGAATAAGGTCGAAGAAGCGGCTGTCTTCCATACCCAACTCACAAACACGTTCTCTCAGAAGTTCTTCCAACAAGGCATCGTGGTCGGTTGTCAGATTTTTGTCCGGATTGCATACCGCCAGACCTTTCATTCCTACACGGGCACGCACCTGGTCAATCCATTCCAAGGCACCCACGTTGTCATTATTAGCTTGCAATAATGCTTCTGCATAAATTAGCATAATATCGGAATAGCGAAGATATACCCATTGAAGAGGTTGGCGTATGTATTCATCTCCCAGCCAATATTTCAAGTTGGCATAACCGGTAGCAAACAGTTCCGACTCATTTTTAGGATCCATACCTGCATGATATCCGCCTACCCATGCTTCGAAAGGCTGCTGTCCCATTTCTCCCGTAGTCCAGTCCAAAGTAGTGGGAGTGCCGTTGATGCGCGCTGTCTCATACAGACGGGGGTCACGCGTTAGTTCCGTTTTCTGATAATGCGTCTGGGGGTCAATCTCTCCTTTGGCAAACATGGTATTCAGTGCCTCTTTTCCCTCGGCTGCCAATGCGTCCCAGTTGAACGGAGTACCGTCTGCCCACGGGAACATTTCAATATATTCCTGTGTCGGATTGTAATTCAAACGTTTCACATCCGATTGCCATTTGTGCCATTGATAATTACCATTATTATGGTTGTCACTTTCTCTCACACGCACCGAATGAATAACTTCCCTGCTACCCTGCAAAATATATCCCATACGGTAAGCCTGACGATATTGGGATGGAGTATTGGCACTGGCTTGTCTCAATTGGTAGTAATTGCCGTTCTTTTCATTTTCTTCAAAGAAGGCCTTGCAAGCCTCCAGGCAATTGTTCCACAGTTCCGGACGTTTGCCGCCATACCACACCAAATGTTGTTGCTCTGCCTGAGAAGAACCGCCGGCATATCCCTGCACATCATTGAACAAAGGTGAAGCGGCAAATTGCCAGATTTTACACTTCAAAGCCATCGCACCGGCTTTCGTCCACCGTCCTACATAAGACTGGCTGTTGGCTGCCGTGCTGCCGTCGTAAGCCCAGGGAAGAATGTTCGCATTGATAGCATCATCCAACAAACAAATCATAAAGTTCACCGTTTCCTCCACTGTGGCACGCGGAATTTCAAAACCAGCTTCCGTACCGGTAAAAGTGCCGCGCAGGATGGGCAGACCACCGTAATGGCGGAACATATCGAAATAACGGGCGGCTATCAGACATTTGGTTTCAGCAATCATGCGTGACTTTTCCGTTGCGCTTAAATCAGGTACCCGGTCAATATTCTCCAATAAAATATAACCGGAGCGTACAGCTTCCCAAACCCATTCTTGAAGAAAACTGAATTTATCCTGACGATAACTATAAGAGGCCGTATGAGAAGCGGCATAATATTGAGATTGAAGCCCTGCACCTGCCCAATGCAAATGCCAACAGTCACTCAAAGCCTCAAATTTTCCCGTATATAAGTCGCATGAATTTTGGATTTGAGGATAATCTCTATTCATATACGGCAACCCATAATATTGACGGCTATAAATACCGGTCAGGAATTGCTGGGTATAAATAGCGCTTCCAAATACGGTATCGATAGTGGCCGATCCTCCGGGTGCTTTATCCAGAAAAGAATTTCCAAACTTTATTTCATCTACACATGACGTAGTTATCATAGAAACCACAACCAGTGCGCTAACAATCCATTTATATATATGTTTCATAATAATATACTTTATATACCTGATTTAGAATCCTACTTTTAAACTTAATGTATAGGTCTTTGATAATGGATATGCCGGCGCACTGCTAGCTCGTGCTTCAGGGTCACCCCATAGATACGGAGTCAGGGTCCACAGATTATATCCACTGAAAGCCAACTGCATCGTGTTCATTCCCAATTTCTTCATAAAAGGAAAATTGAAATTATATGCCACTTGCAATGTTTTCAGGCGCAAATATTTGGAGTCTTGTTCATACAGCGTGGCATCAGCGTAGTTATGTTCCCCATTGACAAAACTAGCTCGCGGATATTTAGCACTTTGCGACGGATTTTCCTCTGTCCATGTGTTATCCAAATGGTATGAAAGTAATCCTCCATATTCGTTTTCAGAAGCCGAACGGAACGGACGGCGGAATACATCGGAAACCATACGCGTTACATTCCATGCGCCTGTCCACTGAGTGCTAACCTCCCAATTCTTATATACAAATCCCAAATTGATACCAATCATATATTCCGGATCGTCTGTATAACCATAATCGTAGCTCATGTCATTGTTATCAATGATACGGTCACCGTTCAAATCCATAAATACAGCATCACCGTTCTTTATTGTTATCTTTTGGTCGGGATACGGACGATGAAAAGTTTGTTCATAAAGTTCAGGAGTCTCTTCGTCATAATAACGCCAGAATACGTACTGCTTGCGTGCTCCGATACGATGACCTTTCTGATACTGATAATCATACAGTTGAGGAGCCGGCATATTTTCGATAATCTCATTCTGATTATACGAAAGATTTACGCCCGCCCAGTAACGGAAGTTATTCCCGATTTTGTCGTTCCATTTCAGAGAGAGTTCCCATCCCCAGCTATCCACAACACCTAGATTTGCCCATGGCATAGCAAACCCTAGAATGCCGGGTGCTTGTCCGTTTTGCAACAAAATGTTGGTACGGTGTTCACGGTAATATTCTCCTGTTGCGCTCAGTTTGTCATCAAAGAAATTAATATCGATACCATAGTTCTGTTTGAATGATTTTTCCCATCCTACATTCGGATTATTCTTTGAAGCTTCGGACGACCCCAAGCTGATAGTCTTGTTTTCCACGCCGAAAATATAACCATAGTTTCCGGTTCCGCCACTGCCTGCCTCCGCATTCATATTTGTATTATAGGGATCGGGAACATACAAGAAACGGGAATCTTTGTCTTTCGTTTTATCATTACCTACCAAACCGAAGCTGGCGCGCAATTTCAAGAAACTGACCCAATGCTTCATGGCTTTGAACCATTTTTCCTCACTCATCACCCATCCGAAAGAGCCTGCCGGAAATACACCGAAACGAGATTCGGGGGCAAAGTTCTCAGAGCCGTTATAACCGATATTAAATTCGGCGAGATAACGGCTTTTCCAATCATAAGTGACGCGTCCTACCAAACCAACATATCCACGTGGAATATCCCGATAGATTGAACTGGAGCTTTTATAATAATAGAATTCTTTTGACTGGTTGTAAAGAAGCAACGCGCCCACGTTATGGTTATTGAATGAACGGGAATAGTTGAAACCTGCTTCCATATACCAGTCACGTGCCTTACCCGTATTATAACCATATTTCACGTCAGAGTTTTCACCACTCTTCTTATAACCAATCGTACCGTCATCCTTAAGAATCGGCGTATAGGAAGCAATGCCGCATTCACCGGTTTTATTTACAGTGAAAGAACTGTTATAGGCACCTTTCAGTTTAAAGTTCAATCCTTTGGTTATAAAATCCAGTTTCTGTTCCAACATCAAATCCATACTGAGTTTATTATTGCTGGCATGAATTGATTTACCGTTGCGGTATGTCATTGCATCATTGGTTCCTGTAAAAGGAAGACGTAAACCGTCCGCTTGTTCATCATCAGTGGTATACACCATTTTTCCGTCAATGATGCCCGGACTATGAAAGGGAGTTGTATAATAAATATTTCTCACGATGGAAGAAGTACCGCCACTGTTGTTCGGTTTATCCGAGTTGTCCACATTACCGCTGATGTTGAATGACAATTTGGTTGTCTTCGTCACATCTATATCCAAGTTGGTACGGTAGTTGAAACGACGATATTGATAGCTCAGATTGTAGGGCAGGTCATATTCCTTGAACAGACCGTCTTGTGTATAAGCACCGGCCGAAATAAAGTAACGTATACGGTCAGTTCCTCCGGAAATATTCAGGTTGTGTTGGGACTGAAGGGTAGCATCTTTCATCACATAGTCCACCCAGTTGACATCCGGAAAACGGATGGGATCGGAATGGTCTTTAAATTTTTGAATGACTTCTGTACTAAATTTAGGATCATTCCCATCATTGGCAAGCATCTGGTTGTAGAAGTTTGCATATTCATATGAGTTTGCCTGTTCTACCATCTTGGTCGGCATCAACACGGAAGCAGAAGTCGTGAAAGAAATTTTCGCTTTTCCTTCCTTACCGCGTTTAGTGGTAATCAACACTACACCATTGGCACCACGGATACCGAAAACAGCCGTAGCCGAAGCATCTTTCAATATACTAATGCTTTCTATTTCATTCGGATCGAGCTGTGCCATGTCCGACGCATCACGTGCCACACCGTCAATTTGAATCAACGGAGAGGAATCTGCCCAGGTGGCTTTACCACGTACAAAAATATCCGCTGCATCCGCACCCGGTTCACCGGAATACTGCACTGTGGTCAAACCGCTCATCTGCCCTCCCAATATATTGGAGATACTTCCTACCGGAGTACGCATCACATCTTCGGCTTTCACACTGGCAATAGCACCCGTCACACTGACCTTCTTTTGCACACCGTATGCCACAATCTCTACTTCTTCCAGTGCGGTAGCGTCTTCTGCCAACACAATTTTCATATTATCTTTGGCCACTACAGTCTGATCGGCATAGCCAATAAAAGAAATTTTCAGTTTTGTACCAGGCTTTACATTAAGTCTGAATTTACCGTCTATATCGGTGATTGTGCCGGTAGCAGAGCCTTCGGCAAGTACATTTGCACCGATAATCGGTTCTCCTTTATCATCGACTACGGTTCCCTTTATCACGCCCTGCTGCTGGACAATGTCTATGGCAGCATAAGCCTGACCTTGGCTACCGAATACCGGTAGCAAAGAGAAAGAGAAAAACAGAGCGACAGGTAAAGTTGTCTTTTTTATGTAGTTTTTCTTATTCATATTTTTCACATAAATGGTATAATAATAGCAATCAATATTGCCCTAATCAGGTATTATTAAAGTACCTTAAAAAGCAAGCATCATACGGAAAAATCCGTCATTATCTTTTGCATAGCGTTTTGCTGTGAGAGAACCACTTTCTGCAGGACCTGAAGCGTCAGCTCCACTCCCCATTGTGTTAACCCACATCCATTCATTATTACGCTCGGTGTTTGACCAATAAAAACTACCTTTTTCAGTAGCACCATCATTTATAACCAATATTGTTCCACTAGCCTTTTCAATGCTGGAATTTATAGTAACCACTACTTGTTTGAGAGCGATAAGATCTGAGTCTGAAGGGAAATACCAACCAGTTGTGGTTACAGGAGTTGCATTGTCTGCACGATAGTTTTGCAAAGCTATTAATCCATTGCCAGCACCTGCCTTATAATCATCACTCATAGTTGCGCCAACTTCCATGAGAACCGTGTTGTTGTAACCTTGGAATCCTGCAATAGGAGCAACATTTTTTCCTCTTTCCGTATCTACGTAACTATTCATGTATTTTTCATCACTCTTAAACCAAGTGCTGTAGTAGTGTTTATTACTTGTGTTGAACCGTCCTGTTTCAGCAGTACCTACCAGTGCATTCTTTAAAGCTAATACCAGCCCATGTTTACATTCGGGATAATCACGACGTAATGGATCTTTTGCCTCTACATATTTATCTGGATGCGTTACTGATGGTTGCGGATTACCGACATAGAATACTACACCAACCGCGTTTTCGGGCACGTCGGCATCTTTGCTTACGATAGAACCATCTTCACACAAATAATCACCAACTGAAAGCAAATGTTTTATCGGTTCCGGATTCTTGACTTTATACAGTTTAGCCTGTCCGCTTGTTAACGTAGCTGTATGGTCATAAGTCTTTTCTTCCTTGCTTGTGATATAAGATCCTGCAATAGTAAATTCTTTATTCGGATTTATAAGAAAGCGATAATAAGTCTTATCTCCAATTTCTTGCTCATATGGATTCGCCGTCTGATTATTTAGTTTGAATGTTCCTGCTTGAGTAGGCAGAGCATAATCGTCAATAGTTACATCTGTATTCGTGAAATTATATATGACTTCCGGCATTTGAAGAACAGCAAGTGCCATTCGATGTTGCATGATGAAAGAAACTTCTCCTTTCAGACGTTGTCCAGAGGCCTTTCCCACACTTGTCATTAGGTCATATTTCGTATAATTGGTTTCATCTTGATCGGCTTCTATTTTCCAATTCGCCACATATTTTTCAAAAGGATCACCGTCTGTTAACGTTTTAGATGCTTCAAAGTCCGTATCTGAATTGAATGTTTCACTGTATGGGTAGTAGGCATAAAATTTCATTGCATTAAATTCACTTTCTTTATATTCTATATAGGCATTCATTACCCATGCGCCATCCTGCATAGTACATTTCACATTATTTATATTGCTTACAATTTCTCCGTTGCGTACAGCAAAAATACCTATAGCATCTCCATTCGTAAATATAGTAGCATAATCATTCTCAGTAGCACGCGTAGCGTTGTCAGTCTTAAATCCGGTGTCACTTACGGAAACTTGGAAACCCTGCATAGGATTTCCTTCATTGCCAATGTTCTCATCTTGGTTGCAAGATGTCAGTACTGCCAAACCTACAAGTAGCAGCATGGATATATAATTATAATATTTCATAAATCAGATATTATTTATTCATTAAAATATTCTTTGTTTTGTCACTCTAAAAATAGGTAACGTTGACTATTGATGGAGTAATCAGTCAATCTCTTCTTCCTCCAGTTCCCAACTAGGATTCGTTACTGAAGAGTCTGTTCCTGCAAGTCCTGCATCCGGTGAATATTTGCCTTCGTCTCCCGTGATCCAGCCAACAATTTCAGTCGCTTGAGTGATTTTCAATACATATTCATTGTCTTCATACTTATTTACTTCAATCGTATAGTTATATGAATGACCGGGTTTCAGTTCTGTCAGATTAGTAAAGGTAGCCTCATAATAGTTTCCGCTCATTCCCGCCTGTATCCAGACTTTCTCGCTGACAACCTGCGGTAATAAGATAGCTTCTACCGTGTAGTTATTAGCTGCGCCAACTTTACGATCACCATCCCAAATGATATCTTCCGGTTTCACTGTTTCAGCACTGCTAACGGCTGCCACACCTGTAACGGGATTAAATGTACCTTCCTGCTTCAAACCGATGAGATAACAGGTTATATCAGACAAGTTTACACCTTCACCAGGAGTAAAGGTAAGTTTGATGCGGCTCATCACGTGGTGAAAAGACAACTGCACATTGGGCTGTTGGCTCGTCGCAATTCCTGTGGCATAAAGGAAGTCAATTTGCTTACGGGTTTCCGTATTAGTTTGCACCTCGGTACCGGTATTGACTTCTAGTGCTATTGGCTCCGTTCCGGATGTTCCTGTGAAAGGATAATAAGCCGATACATCATACGTCTGGGTTCCGAGTACCCAGATATCTTCTGTCTTTCCGTTTACAGCAGTGAACAGTCCTGTATTGTCCGGGGAATATTGATACTCAACGTTCACTTGGTCTTTACCGCAAGTGATACCTACACGATCACCCGCTTCCCAACTCGTTTCTGTAGCTCTGGTAACAAGATCACTTGCCTCATGATCATTGATTACTGCGCTAAAAGAAACCTTAGCGCCTGCATCTCCCGAGAATTTGATATCAGATTCCTTGACATCGTTGCTGCACCCCGCTAAAAGTAGCAAAGCAAGAGCAGCTGTTACATAGTTTTTCTTCATACCATGTTTATTAAAGTTAAACAAATATATTTTCATTCATACATAAATTCTCTATTAATAGTAAGGAATACTCCCCTAAATTCTTTCTGACGAGTATGTGTGAGAGGTAGTGCTTTCCATAAGTTTATCATACTTTAAACTGTTAAGTTAAACAAAAGTTAGATTCTCTTTTTTGTTAAGTGCCTTTTCACATTATAGCTGTGAAAAAGTGTTGCAAACATAGCGAGTAAATCAAAATATAGCAATGCAGAATCGTACATATGCATGGAAAATACCGTCTTTTGCACGATATTCCATGCTACAAGCCGGATTTTTAATCTGCGGCTAACGGTTATGAGACTTTATGTTTCTATTTTATTGTATGGGAAATAGTAATTTATAAACCTAAAAATGATATGGCGAATTTTTCAATTGTAATTGTTCCAACTAAAAAACTATCAAATGGTAGACATCGAATAAGGATAGCAGTAGCACATCATTCGCAAACTAGATACATATCTACTCAGTTTACTTTGGATTCTACCAGTCAGATAAAAAATGGTAGAGTTATCAGGCATGAGAACGCTGCGAATATGAATGCTTGTTTACGAAAACTAATAAACGAGTACGAAGAAATAGTTACATCAATCAGTTATTTACCTGCAATATCATGCACTGAACTGATACGTATCATTAACTATGAACAGAAGAAAAAAGGAATAACTTTTCAATCTGTCGCAAGAGAATACATGAATTTCATGAAAGGAGAAGAACGGGAAAAATCTTATAAACTTTATATGATAGCTTCCGATAGGTTTATTAAATATATGAAAGGAGATTTTCCCTTGATTCAGTTAACCCCTCTGCATATACAAGAATTTGCAAAAGTTCTTCGTGAAGAGAATTTGTCAGATACAACTATCAGAATATATCTAACTTTGATAAAGGTGATATTGAATTATGCAGGAAAGATGAATTATGTAACCTATTCTATTCATCCTTTTATTCTCTTTAAAATGCCGGCAAGTAATGTACGGGAGCTTGATTTGTCAATAGATGAATTAAAGAGAATACGGAATGTTCATCTTTTAAAGTCTTCTTTATCTATAGCAAGAGATATTTTTATGCTTACTTATTATCTAGGTGGTATTAACCTGAGAGACTTATTGACATACAATTTTAAAGATAAAGATTATATGCGCTATATACGTCATAAAACACGTAATAGTAAAAAAGGAGAGAATGAAATCGTATTTACTCTGCAACCTGAAGCAAAAGTAATTATAGATAAATATTTGACAAAAGAAGGCTATCTGAAATTCGGGAAGTATTCATCTTATAAACAGATATACAGTTTGATTTTCCGCCATATCGGCAAAGTCTCAATACTCTCGGGAATAAAGAAAAAAGTCACTTATTATTCTGCTCGAAAAACCTTTGCACAACACGGATACAATTTAGGAATCCAGATTGAAAAAATTGAGTATTGCATAGGGCATAGTATGAAAAACAATCGTCCTATATTCAACTATATTAAAATCATGCAGGAACATGCTGATAAAGTATTCAGGGAGATATTAAACCAGTTATTGTAAAAGGTTGCTCTGTTTGTCTCACCTTGGGGCATTTCTTTTATTGCTATATTCTTTTTACTGTTGAAACGATTTCAATGGTTACCTCATCGTTGCCTAAAGATAACTTTCTCAATTTTATAACTGCTTTATATACAATGCTTTCATTTCAAATTATGAATCTAACTTTTGTTTAACTTAACAATTAAAGTATGAAAAGCAACAAAAAAGGTAATCACCTGTACGCCTGTAAGGATACTATCCGACGGCTATTTTTCCTCACTTTGCTCTCCTTTTTAATAATTGGAGCCTATGCCCAAAATAAAACGGTCACAGGTACAGTCATTGATTTTACAGGAGAGCCTGTTATCGGTGCCAGTGTATTGGTCAATGGCACTACCAATGGTACTATAACAGATTTGAATGGTAAATTTACCCTCTCTAATGTACCGGCTAAAGGTACGATAACAGTTACTTATATAGGATATAAGAAACAAGAAATTTCTGTCGTAGGAAATACTAATTTCAAGATTACACTTCAAGAAGATTCGGAAACGTTGGATGAAGTAGTAGTTGTGGGATATGGCGTTCAGAAAAAAAGCGACGTGACCGGTGCTATGGCGCGGGTTGGAGAAAAAGAGCTGAAAGCAATGCCTGTAAAGAATGCCTTGGAAGGAATGCAAGGAAAAACAGCAGGTGTGGACATCACCTCCAGCCAACGACCCGGTGAAGTAGGAAATATCAATATTCGCGGGCAACGCTCTATCAATGCCGAACAAGGGCCGTTGTATGTTGTTGACGGCATGGTTATTCAAAATGGCGGTATTGAAAATATCAACCCTTCCGATATTGAAGCTATTGATATTCTGAAAGATGCTTCGGCTACGGCTATTTATGGTTCGCGTGGTGCCAACGGTGTCATCCTTGTCACTACTAAAAAAGGGAAACAAGGGAAAGTTACTTTAAACTATTCCGGTACTGTCACCTTTGAAACATTGCATGACGTAACAGAAATGATGTCTGCATCCGAATGGCTGGACTATGCCCGTATAGCTAAATACAATGCAGGCTCCTATGCATCCGCTACTCCGACGTACGAAGCGGATAAAGCAGCCTTCGGCAGTGTAACTGCTTCTTGGAAAAATATCGAACAGGCATGGTCAAACGGTAATTACGACCCTTCCAAAGTCGGTTCTTACGATTGGGCTTCCCACGGCAAACAAACCGGAATTACCCATGAACATACATTAAGCGCATCCGGCGGTTCGGATAAGTTCCAAGGGTATGCTTCATTCGGCTATATGGATCAGAAAGGTACACAACCCGGCCAGGCTTATGAACGTTATACCTTAAAGACTTCATTTGACTCAAACCCGGTGGAGTGGTTCAAAATGGGAACTTCCATTAACGCTTCCTACTCTACCCAAGACTACGGTTATAGTTTCTCTAAATCCGTAACCGGTTCCGGTGATTTCTACAGCGCATTGAGAAGCATGATTCCATGGACAGTGCCTTATGATGAAAACAATGAATACATCCGCTATCCGAGTGGCGATGTCAATATCATCAATCCTATTCGTGAACTGGATTATAATACCAATCAGCGTCGTACCTTCCGTGCATCAGCCAGCATGTATTCACAAATTGACTTTGGCAAAATGTGGAAGCCGTTGGAAGGCTTGTCCTACCGTATCCAGTTCGGCCCTGAATTTCAATTCTATACATTGGGAGTTGCCAATGCAGCCGACGGTATCAATGGCGACGGTAATAACGGCGCACAATATAAAAACGAACAGAAACGTGCATGGACATTAGATAACCTTATCTATTACAACAAGACATTAGGGCAACATAATCTGGGATTGACATTGATGCAATCAGCATCGGCTTACCATTACGAAATGGGAGATATGAGAGCTACCAATGTTGCGTCGGCAGATGAATTGTGGTATAATATGAGTTCTGCCGGTACACTGAATTCTTTTGGTACAGGTCTGACAGAGACTCAAATGGCATCTTATATGATTCGCCTGAACTATGGATATAAAGACAAATACTTATTAACTGCATCTATGCGTTGGGACGGTGCTTCGCAATTGGCCGAAGGACACAAATGGGCGAGCTTCCCTTCTGCAGCCATTGCATGGAGAATGGATCAGGAAGATTTCCTGAAAGATGTCAGTTGGCTTAATCAGTTGAAACTCCGTGTTGGTGTTGGTGTCACAGGTAATGCGGCTATCAAAGCCTACGCTACCAAAGGAGCAATCACCGGCTTATATTACAACTGGGGACAAAATGATTCTTCATTAGGCTATGTACCTTCGGATCCATCACAAAAAGAACCGGCAAAAATGGCAAACCCGACTTTAGGCTGGGAAAGAACGACCCAATACAATGTCGGTGTTGATTACGGTTTCTTTAACAACCGACTCAGCGGTAGCATTGACGCGTACAAGACCAAGACGAACGATTTGCTGTTGGAAATGACAATTCCTTCATTGACCGGTTATGTTTCTACTTATTCGAATGTAGGCAAGACATCCGGTTGGGGCATTGACCTGCAAATAAACGCAATCCCGGTACAACTGAAAGATTTCTCATGGAGTACAACCCTGACATGGTCTATGGATAGAAACCGGATTGACGAACTATCCAACGGCAGAACGGAAGATGTAAACAACAAATGGTTTGTAGGAGAAGAAATAGGTGTTTACTATGACTGGGTATATGACGGCATATGGAAAACGGAAGAAGCTGAAGAAGCTGCCAAATACGGACGTAAACCGGGACAAATCAAAGTGAAAGATTTGAATAATGACGATAAGATAGATGCTAATGATGATAAAAAGATTGTAGGTCATGTACGCCCTCGCTGGACAGGCGGTTGGAGCAACACTTTCAATTACAAGAACTTTGAACTATCTTTCTTCATTCTGTCACGCTGGGGATTCACCGTACCACAAGGTGCTGTCACACTTGACGGCCGCTATATGCAACGCAAGGTTGACTACTGGGTAGCGGGAACAAATGAAAATGCAAGATACTACTCACCGGGATCCAACGGTGAAGGAGCAGATACTTACAACAGTGCCATGAATTACCAGGACGGTTCGTATATAAAAGTGCGTAACATTTCACTAGGTTACAACTTTACTCCGAAACAATTGGGCAAACTGGGTATCAATAACCTGAAATTATATGTTCAGGCAATGAATCCATTCAATATCTATAAGGCGTGTGATTTTCTGGATACCGATTTAGTGAACTATGACAACAATACCAAAACGTTCGGTTCACCCACTACTTTAAAGAGTTTTGTCATTGGTGTCAATATCGGATTCTAATAAACAATTAAAAGTAAGAACATTATGAAGATAAATAAATTATTATTCGCAGCTATACTAACCAGTGTTATGGGCGGTTCGATCACTTCGTGCAGCGAATCATTCCTTGACGAAGAGCTAAAGACCCAATATAGTACCGACCGTTTCAAGACACAGGAAGGTCTTGATGAATTAGTAACCGGAGCTTATCAAAAATTGAAATTCAAATTCAATTATATCTGGGGAATCCAATGTTATAACATGGGAGTGGACGAATTTACCGACGCCAACAATGTGATACCGGCATGGAATCATTACAGCCAGGACTTGAATTCTTCAGAAAATGCCGCTAACCAACCGATATGGGATAACTATTACGGATTGGTTGAACCGGCCAATATACTTCTTCAGAACTTGCCGCAATATTACAATACAAGTTCGCCTACTTACAACACCCGTTTGGGAGAAGCCCACTTCCTGAGAGCTTATGCCTATTTCGAACTGGTGAAACAATTCGGCGGCGTACCCTTGAAACTGGAACCTTCTACAAGTGCGGAAACTTACTTCACACGCAACTCGGAAGAGGAAATATACACTCAGGTAATATCCGACTTCGGAGAAGCATACAGACTGCTGCCGGAACGAGGAGAATCTGTCGGACGTATCAACAAATATGCAGCCGCCCATTTCCTGGCAAAAGCACATCTGTTCCGTGCTTCCGAATTGTATAGCGGTTGGAACGGGAATTATGTATCTTCCGATTTGGACGCAGTTATCCAATATGGTTCAGAAGTGGTAGACGCACATCCACTGTGCAACGACTATGTAGAATTATGGGATTACCAGCAGCCAAACGGTGCAAACGAAAAAGTCAGCGAAGTAATTCTGGCTGCCCAATTCTCCAATGATGAATCAACATGGGGACGTTATGGAAACCAAATGCATCTTTATTATCCGTCTGTATATCAAGGCAATGACATAGGTGGTTGTAAACGTGACATTTCCGGCGGACGTGAATTCTCGTACGTCAGTGCAACAGAATATACCATGCAAGTGTTCGACCGTGTCAACGACTCCCGTTTCTGGAAATCATTCATCACTTGTTACGGAGCCAACGAAACAAAAAGTGCCCCGGAATGGACAGAAGAAGATATGCCTTATGCTCCGGCAGGTGTCAACAAGGGTGACAAACGTTTCAAAGGCGGTGAACTGGGCATGAAATACATTGTCAACAATCCGGGTGACAACCGATATGAAGAATACCCTAACGCTCCGGCATATACAGCATTGAAAGACGGAAAGATGTGCAACACATATACTTATGTACGTTATTTCAAAGGACAATCCCATAGCTGGAACCTCAGTGAAAAGACCGGCAACTATTACAATATTATCCCGCACAAGCGCTCGGTCGCTTTGTCTAAATTCCGTGACGGTTACCGCGTTTCTATCGCTTCACAATTTGGTACTCGTGACGCTATCATTGCCCGTTCGGCTGATGATGTGTTAATGGTTGCCGAGGCTTATATCCGCAAAGGTGAAGCCAGTTATGACAAAGCTATCGAGTGGATTAATAAGTTACGCGACCGTGCCGGCTATGCAGACAAGGAAGACCGCAGCAAGAATGTAGACGGTGGACAAGCCTATAAGAACAATCCTTACTGTTCAGGAAAAGGTGGTGGTCACTCTGACGAAGGTGCTATCTATTGGGATAAAAACACCTATTATGAATCCAATAACATGGAAGGTGCAGAGACTACGGCTTCAACTAAATCAGCTATGAAACTGAATAGCGTGGCAGACGTTTATAATTCAGCCGTTGACACCCCTATTTATAATGAATTAGGTTGTACGTCCAATGCCGAAAAGATGATGTGTTTCTTATTAAACGAACGTACCCGCGAACTTTGCGGTGAATTGCAACGTTGGGAAGACTTGGCCCGTACCAAAACATTGGATAACCGCTGGCATAAATTCAACGACGGTGCTACCCGGGGTATTGGCGAATTCAATCCAAGCAAACATTATTACCGCCCAATCCCACAGGCATTCTTAGACGGTATTACAAATGCAAGCGGCTCTGCCTTGACTAACGATGAAAAGAAAGCGATGCAGAATCCCGGATATTAATCTTAGATAGATATTGTCGATATTGCCACTTATACTTCTTGAATATAAAGGTTTATTCAAGAAGTATAAGTGGCAATAGCTTGTATTACTAATAAACACTTTTGTTGATTTCTAATAAAAGCAATAGCATCCTACCAAATAGAATCTTCATAGGATTTGATTCATTTCCGTACGGTTTTGAATCTTTTCTATTCTGTTTAACTCATTTCAGTACGTTGTGTTTTAATGTGGGTTTCCTAGCTATGTTGTTTAGGGAAACATAAGTTATGAAGTAAGGAAGTGTTAGTTATCTTGCCTTTATCCTTGCGTTAGGCTGCCGGTATTCTTTCATTAGATTACCGGTAGTGTTATCTCACCACGGCCGTGGTAACTATTCGTCACGGCCATGGTAGGTTCTCTTCACAGCCGTGGTAGGAATTTGTCACGGCCGTGACGAATTAGTGATATCGGTAATCTAGTAAGCATTCGGCCTTGTGCGTGTTTCTTTCCCTTGTTTTCCTTCCTACCTTTGTGACTTCATAATCATCTTAATCTATTATGTGTTCAGTATTAGTATTTTCTAATGAAAGTGAAAAGCTGCGTAGTCTCTTGTCTGAGTCTAATCATTTTGATTCTGTTCTTTTCATATTTGACGGTGGTCGTCGTTATAAAGTATCGGCTTCTAGTCTTGGTATCCATTCCCCTCAGGACCTACTTCTCCCTTTAGGTCTTGGTCTTTTCCGTAGCAGTCCTTTCTGGTCTTATTACCTTTATCCGCAAGGTTGTAATTTCCATAAAGGAATTGACGGTCTTTGTGGTGAGGTCATCCGGCACACGGGTTCTTACGTGTCAGAGCAGAGTTGCCATATTTTTCTTGACCGTTCCCGTAGCAGGTTGCATATCCTTTATCGGTGCGACGATGAATACCGTCTGGAATGCCGTCGTCTGAACCACGGTTCTTTCCTCTTGAAAAAGGACGAACGGAAGAGGGATTTTCTTCAAATTTCCTGGAATCGCCTGAATGAGCTGCTTACTGTTAAAAAGTATCGGAAAACAGTTGAAAAGTAATCTCCCGTCCTATAAGGCGTACAGCTTTATTTTGATAACTTTGCCACATAATAAAAAAGTGGATATACAGTGAAAGAACCAGTCATTACCCTTACTTTGGAAGAGTACGAAGAGTTGCGCAAGGAACGTGAACGTCTTGAAAAGGAGCATGCGGAACTTCAGAGAAAATACGAAGCCTCTTTGCAGGAGTATTCCCGCCAGGCCGGGGAAATCTCAGCCTGTACAGCCGTCATAGCTGACTTGAGATGGAAACTGGCTGACTTGACACGCCGTTTATGGGGTAAATCCAGTGAAAAACGTCATCTTCCCGAAGATGCCAGCCAATTGAGCATCTGTTTCGAATCCCCGTCCGATGTCAATGACCCGGTAGCGGAAGAACAGAAAATAGCTGAGAAATCTGTCAAATCGGAGAATGGTTACAACCGTTTCCGTAAGAGCTTCACCAAAAAGATTACTCCCCACGCCCGTAAGCCCATCGACCCGTCCCTTCCCCGTGAGGAAATCATCATTCCCATGCCGGAAGGTCTTTCCCTGGAGGGAGCGACAAAGCTGGGGGAGGAAGTGAGCGAACAATATGCCGTCAGCCCTGCGCGATTCTATGTGAGACGCATCATCCGCCCTAAATACCGGCTTGCCGACGGTCGTATCATGACTGCTCCCATGCCCGTAATGGCACACCCTCACAGCAATGCGTCGGAAAGTATACTGTCCCACATTGCTACCGCCAAATATTACGATCACCTGCCTCTGCACAGACAGCTGGACATTTTTGAGCGTGAAGGCATCCATCTGAGTCCTTCCACCGTAAGTAACTGGATGATGGCCGCCGCACAGCGTCTGGAGCCGGTCTATAATGAGCTTCGTGAACTGGTCAAGGACAGTTATTACGTCATGGCCGATGAGACGCCCCACCCCGTACTTGAAAGCGACCGTCCCGGTGCCCTTCACCGCGGGTATATGTGGAACTTCTATCTGCCCCGGTTCCATACCCCCTTCTTTGAATATCACAAGGGACGTGGCAGCAGTGGAATAGACACACTGCTGGCAGGACAGGTCCGGGTGGTACAGAGTGACGGCTTTGCAGTATATGACGAGTTCGACACGCTACCCGGAAAGTTACACCTGTGCTGCTGGGCACACGTCAGGCGCAAGTTTGTGGAAGCGGAAGGGAATGACCCTCCCAGAGCAGGGTATGCACTTGAACAAATAGGCAGACTGTATGCTGTGGAGGAGAAAATCAGGATAGAACATCTGGAAGGCGGGGCTGTAGTAAAGCTTCGCCAGGAAGAATCGTACCCTATTATCAAAGGACTGGAAAAATGGTGCAAGGAGGAATATGAACATACGGTTGAGAAATCGCCTATTGCCAAGGCCATATTCTATATGTACACACGATTTGAACAACTGTCCGGATATGTCAACGATGCACAATTCTGCATTGACAATAATCCGGTGGAGCGTTCTATAAGACCATTGACTTTGAACAGAAAAAACACTCTTTTCTCCGGATCACATGAGGCGGCACATGCAGCGGCAATATTCTTTTCACTGATGGGATGTTGCAGGGAAAATAAGGTGAACCCGAAACTATGGATGCAGGACGTGTTGATTAGGGTACAGGAGAAAGAAAGAGAAGAGAAAAACGACTACTCCGATTTACTGCCATTTAATTGGAAAGGATAAACAAGAAAGATTGATAAAGCCAAAAGCCAGACGAAGTACGTCTGGCTTTTGGCTTTATTATAGCTTGGAAAGAAACACGCACGAGGCCGAATGCTTACGTAATCTAACGAAAGGATACCGAAGAGATAACGTTAATATCCCGTTAGTATATCCTATGTTTTATAGGGGGATGGGATGATAATACCCTGAGAGCAAAAGTTACTCTCAGGGTGCTATCATGACCTGCTCTCATAGCTGAAGCTACGATGAATAAAGGCTTTGAAGAAATTTATGAGGGTATGAGGGTAAATCGTGAAAACTTTTGTTTGAAGTGCGTGTTTATTTCTGAAATCGAATTAGCTCATATCCACACGGAAAAAACTATTCAAAGATAAGAATTATACACTATCTCATATTCATATTGAAAAGACCAATACGCCCGCCGTAGGAATTTCCGGTGTTCCTATTAATGCTTTACTGCCTTTCGGCAAGTCAAAGTTATAAGGCCGGTCAGAATAGTTCAGAACAATTCCAAAGCCATTGCGGTATTCAAGGGTTACGCCATAAGGCAAATTCATTACCGGAATATCGAGTTGTGCATATAGCTTCTTCAACAAGTCTTTTTCCAATGCACCGTTACGGCTGTCCACCCCGACATAAGTAATCGTTCCCTTTCCCAATTTACGGAAAGTCACCGCGGGGCTTCCTTCGTAAAATTCGTTGGTATATGTCGCCCATACTTGTGCATCGGCCGGGGGATTCAGGATTTCTCCCCAGGTGTTCCAGGAATATTCTTTTCCGTTCATGATAACAGTGCCGGGGTCTTCGGGAAGAAGCAAGTCGTAGAAATTCATTTCGTTTCCGGTCAGCGGGGTAATCATAGAGCCGAAAGGGGCTTCCGGCAGACGACCGTAACGGTCTTTCTGTGCCGTACGACAGGTAAGAACGAGATTTCCGCCATTC
This sequence comes from Bacteroides congonensis, assembly GCF_900130125.1. GTDB lineage: Bacteria > Bacteroidota > Bacteroidia > Bacteroidales > Bacteroidaceae > Bacteroides > Bacteroides congonensis. Next base: position 449,785 of record NZ_FQXY01000011.1, on the reverse strand, counting down.
TTCACGTATGTAATCCATTTGTCTACCAATGCTTTATCAGCTAATTGATAGGCCGGGGCGATGACAACCGGGTAATCTGACAGGTTCTTGGCTTCCGAGATAAAATCGACGGGCGCTCCGAACGATTTTAAAGTGCGGTAATACTTCTCGATGTGTGCAAAGGTATCCCAAGTGCGGTTCTGCTTCTGCCGTTCGATGCTCCAGGAGTTTTCGTGGTTGAAGAGAATAGCGGTGCGGCGTGCCAAATAAGAGGCGGGTTTCGTTTCACGGGGAGAATAGTGCTTGCGGAGTTCACGAATCTCTTTTATAAAGGTTTCATATTCTCTCCCACCGGGAGTAACGGTCACTCCGTCGGTGCCTACTATCCCATAATGATATTGCTCTGTGCCGTAGAGCGGCTGACGATAGCGGTAGGTGCAGATAAAATCACTTCCGCCGGCAAATACACTCCACATCCATAGGCGGACTGCTCCCGGAAGCGGTTGGGGATTGATGCCGCCCCAGTTTACTTGTCCCGGCTGAAGTTCCATTACGCCGTAGGTTCCCTGTATCGGACGGAAGAAATCATTTGCCCACGCGATACGCAAAGGATTGCCGACACGATAGCCACGACGACCGATACCTTCATTATCTCCATATACCATATAGCGGGTGTAACTCTGAAAGTCAAGGGAAGGGCTACCCCCGATATGCCCTTCGTCATAGTTCGGTATATAGTTGGTAGTAACCCATTGGTTCTTGGCGTATTTCTTGATTAGCAGACATTGTTCGTTCAGGAAATCATTGGTTTGCGTTGCCGCAAAACGACGGTAGTCCAGAATTTGATGATGATTCATAAACATCTGCACACGTTTGGGAAGGGTTATTTCATCAAAAGACGAATAGGCTTCGCTCCAAAAAGCCGTCCCCCACGCATCATTCAATTGCCGGATATCATTATGGTATTTGGCACGAAGGAAATCACGGAAGGCAAGTTCCGCTTTCAGGTTATAGTCGAATTGCACGGCAGGCTCGTTATCGAGTTGCCAGCCGATAATGCGGGAGTCATTTCCATAATGCTGCGCCAGTTTTTCTATCATTTTATAAGATAGTTCCCGATACAGGAGGGAAGCAAACGACGCGTGCTGGCGGGCGCCATGGTCGAGGATAGTGCCGTCTTCGTTCTTCAGCAGGATTTCGGGATATTTCCGACTCATCCATACAGGCGGTGTGGCGGTAGAAGTACACATGATTACTTTCAAATCATATTTGGCAGCCAAAGCTACGGCCCTGTCGAGCCAGGCAAAGTCGTAACGCCCCTCTTCGGGTTCCAATTGCGCCCAGGCAAACTCGGCAAAATGGGTAAATTCAAATCCCAGTTCATGCATTTTCTTGAAGTCACGCTCCCATTGGCTTTCATCCCAGTGTTCGGGATAATAATAGACGCCTGTCAATGTCAGGTCCTTGTCATTAAACCAGGAATTCTCTTTCAACGCTTCCACTACGGAAGCATCAACCGCAAAGGCTGTTCCGTGACGGATACCCTGCGGAAAGGAAACCTGTTCGGAAACATCTTTCCACGTTTTGCCGTAATCCAGCGAACGGACAGCGCCATAACGGTGGTCACGGTATTTATCGAAATATACATAGAGCGTATCGCCTACAAAAAGAGGAGCCGGGCCTTCCGCCCAGTATTTTCCTGTAATGGGTGACGATACTTTAGTCGGGAATCCTTTTTCTATTTTCCTTGTACGTGTGACACGCAGATTCTTTTCCGGCGGATTGGAATTTTCGTTCTTCACTACCATTATCAGGTCTTCATGTTTCGGGTCTTTCACAATGGCAGCGTCAATTACGCTGAAATCCGGGTTGAAAAACATCTTTGTCTTTGAGAAAGTGCGGAAGTCTTTCGTCGTTACGTAATAGATGCGATGATTCAGTCCCTTCTCACTTTCACTGGTCGGCACTTCCTTGTGACGGCCGGGGATGGTGGTAGCCCAGAAGATATAGTAAGTCTGCAAAGGCTCATCGTAGAACAGTTCGGGCGCCCAACAGTTATGGGCTTCCGGCTCGTGCATCATCACCGGAATGGCTTGCTGCTCACTCCAATGAATCAGGTCGCGGGAAGAGGCATAGCCGATAATCCGGTCTGTCCAACTGGAAGTCCATACCATGTGGAATGTCCCGTCCGGTGACTGGCAGATGCTCGGGTCACGCATTAATTTATCTTTACCCACAGAGGGCGTCAGATAAGAGCGTCCGCCATTCAGAGGCAGCCAGTTTAATCCGTCATAACTGTATGCCAGATGCAATCCGTCCTTACTGTCATTGATAAAATAAGAAAAGAGATAAGCTGTCTCACCGGCGAAGATTGTCATAACCGGGCAAAGAGTTAGAACCATCCAGAGAATTACTTTTTTCATGTTTTCTTTTAAGATTAAAAAGTTTACTTCGCAAATATAGGGTATCTCCTAAATTCCTCAAAGACAAAGCGCATGGACAATATTTCAAAAGCATGTAGTTTTGTACACAACCGGTGGGATAAGCCCATTTTGATACAATATTCTATGTATCTGTACATCTTTCTATTTACCAACCCCTTAAAAAGTTCTACTTTAGCGGCAGATTTTCAGAAGAAATGAAAAACATATCAATTCTATATATCATGAAACGACTTTTAGTAAGTATTGCCATCGTATTTGCCGCTATACTGACCGCAATGGGGCAAAATCACTCTTTCAGCTTATCCGGCAAGTGGAACTTCCAGATAGACCGGGAAGATATCGGCGTCAGGGAACAATGGTTCAAAAAATCCCTCGACGACTCTATCAACCTGCCCGGCTCCATGCCCGAAAAACTAAAGGGGGATGAAGTGACCGCCCGCACCCAATGGACGGGAAGCCTCTACGACAGTTCTTACTACTTCAACCCATATATGGAAAAATACAGGATAGAGGGACAAGTGAAACTCCCCTTTTTCCTGACTCCCGACAAACATTATGTAGGCGTAGCCTGGTATCAAAAGAAAGTTACAATCCCTTCCAACTGGAAAGGGGAAAGAATCTCCCTTTTCCTGGAACGTCCGCATATCGAAACCACCGTTTGGGTAAACCAAAAGGAACTCGGTATGCAGAACAGTCTTTGTGTTCCCCACGTCTATGACCTGACTTCTGCGGTCGCCCCCGGAAAGACGTGTCTGATTACTATCCGCATCGACAACCGCATCAAGGAAATCAACGTAGGCCCCGACTCCCACAGTATCACCGACCAGACGCAAGGCAACTGGAACGGTATCGTCGGACGAATCGAATTGCAGGCCACTCCGAAAGTACACTTTGAGAACATTCAAGTATATCCCGATTTGAGCAATCAGAAAGCACTGGTACGTATGAATGTGCAGTCCGCCTCTTCCGCCAAAGGAGAAATCACGCTTTCCGCCGAGAGTTTCAACACAGACATCCGGCACAAAGTCGCTCCCGTACAGCAAAGTTTCAGTATCCGTCCAGGAGACAATGCGGTTGAAATGGAACTTCCGATGGGAAAGGATTTCCTGACATGGGATGAATTCAGCCCTGCACTCTATAAACTGACAGCCACGTTGAGCAACGGCAAACAGACGGATACGAAGCAAGTACAGTTCGGTATGCGCGACTTCAAGATAGAAGGAAAATGGTTCTATGTGAACGGCAGAAAGACAATGCTTCGCGGCACGGTAGAAAACTGTGATTTCCCGTTGACAGGCTATGCGCCGATGGACGTAGCTTCCTGGGAACGGGTATTCCGCATTTGCCGCAGCTACGGGTTGAACCATATGCGTTTCCACTCTTTCTGTCCGCCGGAAGCGGCTTTTATCGCTGCCGACCTTGTAGGTTTCTACCTGCAACCGGAAGGGCCGAGCTGGCCGAACCATGGCCCAAGATTGGGTAACGGACAGCCGATTGACAAGTATCTGATGGATGAGACGATTGCTTTGACGAAAAAATATGGGAATTACGCTTCTTATTGTATGCTGGCTTGCGGCAATGAGCCTTCCGGTCGTTGGGTGGCATGGGTAAGCAAGTTTGTGGATTATTGGAAAGCGACCGACCCGCGCCATGTATATACGGGAGCTTCCGTAGGAAATAGCTGGCAGTGGCAGCCTCACAATGAGTTTCATGTGAAAGCCGGAGCACGCGGATTGAGTTGGGCAGGTGCCTGTCCGGAAAGTATGTCGGACTACCGTGCAAGGATAGATACGGTGAGGCAGCCGTATGTATCACATGAAACGGGACAGTGGTGCGTATTCCCTAATTTCAATGAAATCCGCAAATACACCGGGGTCAACAAAGCGAAGAATTTTGAAATCTTCCGGGATATTCTGAATGACAACCACATGGGAAGTCAAAGTTACGACTTTATGATGGCTTCGGGTAAACTTCAGGCTCTCTGCTACAAACATGAGATTGAAAAGACATTGCGCACTCCCGATTATGCCGGATTCCAGTTGTTGGCTCTCAATGACTATTCCGGTCAGGGAACCGCATTGGTCGGTGTATTGGACGTATTTTTTGAAGAAAAAGGATATATCAACGCTGAACAGTTCAGACGTTTTTGCAGTCCGACTGTGCCATTGGCGCGTATTCCGAAATTTGTATATGCCAATAACGAAACATTCCATGCCGACATCGAGGTGTCTCATTTCGGGGCAGCTCCTTTGCAGAAAGCAAAAACGGTTTATACCATTAAGGATAAGTTCGGGAAAGTATATGCCCATGGAACTGTCGGTGCTCACAATATTCCTGTCGGCAATCTCTGTTCTTTGGGGAGTGTAGATATGGATTTAGCAGGAATCACTACTCCGCAGAAACTTAATCTGGAAGTACGTATCGAGGGCAGTGATGCCGTGAATGACTGGGATTTCTGGGTATATCCCGCACAAGTGGAACTGACGCAAGGTGATGTATATACCACGGATACGCTGGATGCCAAGGCTTTATCGGTATTGCAGGAAGGTGGAAACGTTCTGATAACGGCAGCCGGAAAGATTCAGTACGGCAAGGAAGTCAAACAATACTTCACTCCTGTGTTCTGGAATACTTCCTGGTTCAAGATGCGCCCGCCGCACACGACGGGTATCTTCGTGAATGAATACCATCCTCTTTTCCGCGAATTCCCGACGGAATATCACAGTAACCTGCAATGGTGGGAACTGCTGAACAAGGCACAGGTGATGCAGTTCACCGACTTCCCTGCGGAGTTCCAACCGACTATCCAGAGCATTGATACGTGGTTTATCAGCCGGAAAATAGGAATGTTGTTTGAAGCAAAGGTATTGAACGGCAGACTGATGATGACCAGTATGGATATCACTTCCCAACCGGAGAAACGAATCGTTGCCCGTCAGATGCATAAAGCTGTTCTGGATTATATGAATTCAGACGCTTTCCGCCCGACAACGACTGTCAGTACGGAACAGATACAAGCACTATTCACCAAAGTGGCAGGAGACGTGAAGTCTTATACGAAAGACTCTCCCGACGAACTGAAACCGAAGATTAACTAAACGGAAATTAAAGAAAATCCCAATATTGACTGATATGAAAAGTAAAAGCATCCTTCCCCTACTTCTGGCGGGCACATTTTTTATAGCATGTACCCCTGCCAAACAGGCAGGAAGCAACAGCTTCGAATGGGGACAGGTTCCGCAACAGCCGGATTTGTCATGGGCTGACAGCGTAGGAAGCCGGCAAACTACCGGAAACGACCTTATTTTATCCGCCAATTCTTTTGGCGCAGTGGCAGACAGTACAGTGCTCAGCACAGAAGCTATCCAGAAAGCAATCGACAGTTGCGCCGTCTCCGGTGGGGGAACCGTCACTCTCCAGCCCGGATTTTATCAGACCGGGGCACTGTTCATCAAAAGCGGCGTCAACCTGCAACTGGACAAAGGCGTCACCCTGCTTGCCAGCCCTCATATCCACCATTATCCCGAATTCCGTTCGCGGATTGCAGGTATCGAGATGACATGGCCGGCGGCAGTGATAAACATTGTCAACGAGAAGAATGCCGCCGTCAGCGGAGAAGGCACTCTGGACTGTCGGGGAAAAGTCTTTTGGGATAAATATTGGGAAATGCGCAAGGAATACGAAACGAAAGGACTGCGCTGGATTGTAGATTACGACTGCAAACGTGTGCGGGGTATTCTTGTGGAACGCAGTTCGGATATCACCCTGAAGGGATTCACCCTGATGCGTACCGGCTTCTGGGGCTGTCAGATTCTTTATTCCAACTATTGCACGATAGACGGACTGACTATTAATAATAATATAGGTGGCCACGGCCCGAGCACGGACGGTATCGACATCGACTCTTCATGCAACATTCTGATTGAGAACTGCGATGTGGACTGTAATGATGATAATATCTGCATCAAATCGGGTCGGGACGCGGACGGTTTGCGGGTGAACCTTCCTACGGAAAACGTGGTTATACGCAATTGCATTGCCCGCAAAGGCGCAGGACTTATCACCTGCGGCAGTGAAACTTCCGGCAGTATCCGGAATATATTGGGATATAACCTCGAAGCTGCCGGCACTTCCGCCGTGCTCCGTCTGAAAAGCGCCATGAACCGCGGGGGGACAATCGAAAATATCTACATGACCCATGTAAAAGCCGAAAACGTCCGCCACGTACTGGCGGCAGACTTGAACTGGAATCCCAGTTACAGTTACAGCACGTTGCCCAAAGAGTATGAAGGCAAGGAAATTCCGGAACACTGGAAAGTTATGCTGACTCCGGTAGAACCCGCCGAAAAGGGATACCCACGCTTCCGCAACGTATATGTATCGCAGATTAAAGCCGAAAACGTAGACGAATTTATCTCCGCTTCGGGTTGGAACGACTCTTTGCGTCTGGAAAATTTCTATCTTTACGCTATCGAAGCACAGGCTAAGAAACCGGGTAAAATTTGCTATACGAAGAATTTCAACCTGTCGGAGATTACATTGGACGTAACAGAGAAAAATGCTATCGAACTAAAGGAAAATGAACAAAGTAATATTAAATTCAACTATGCTGAAACAACTCCTGACCATCGTACTGCTGGGAATCTTGCTCATTGATGCGCAAGCGCAGTCTCTGACACCACCCGCCGGTACTTTCAAGCTGGGAATATCGAAAGGAAACGAAAGCCATTGGCTGAAACCCGAAGAAAAGACATCGGGAATGACTTTCCAATGGAAAGCCCTGCCAGATACCCGCGGATTTATATTGGAAATAGAGGTGGCATCCTCTCCCGAAGCCGATGCCTTATTCTGGAGCTTCGGCGATTGCCAACCGGATGCGGACGTGAACGTGTTTAGCGTGGAAGGGCAGGCTTTCACCTGCTATTATGGGGAAAGCATGAGATTACGGACTGTACAGGCAGTCACTCCTACCGATGATATCCGCCTGAGCAACGGGCACAAGGACGAAACTCCCCTGATGCTTTATGAATCAGGAAAAAAGACCGACCGCCCCGTACTGGCGGGACGTTGCCCGCTCGTTTCCGGCAGCAGGATTTATTTCTGTTTCTACGAGCAGAACGAGAAGGCGGATTATAACTACTATATGTTACCGGATATTTTTGCCCAAATCGACAAAAAATGAAAAGGATATATTTACTATTCAGTCTCCTAGTGGGTTGCATCTACAGCTATGCAGCCATCTACAACGTGAAGGATTTCGGAGCCAAAGCGGATGGAAAAACGATTGACTCTCCCGCCATCAACAGCGCGATTGAAGCTGCCGCACAAGCCGGTGGCGGAACTGTTTACCTGCCTGCCGGAGAGTATGCCTGCTATTCTATCCGGTTAAAAAGCAACATTCACCTGTATCTGGAACAAGGCGCACGCATCGTTGCCGCCTTTCCCGGAAAAGAGGAAGGATATGATACTGCTGAACCGAATGAGCATAATAAATATCAGGATTTCGGACACAGCCATTGGAAGAATTCATTGATTTGGGGAATCGGGCTGGAAAATATAACTATCAGCGGTTCCGGACTTATCTACGGTAAGGGGTTGACTCGTGAAGAAAGCCGTCTGCCGGGTGTAGGCAACAAGGCTATCAGTCTGAAAGATTGCCGGAATGTGACACTCAAGGATTTGTCCATGCTTCACTGCGGACATTTCGCCCTGCTCGCCACCGGTGTAGACCATCTGACTATCTTGAATCTGAAAGTAGATACCAACCGCGACGGATTTGATATTGACTGTTGCCGGAATGTGCGTATCAGCCAGTGCACGGTGAATTCTCCCTGGGACGATGCCATTGTCCTGAAAGCTTCATATGGACTGGGGCGTTTTCAGGATACGGAGAATGTGACTATCAGTGATTGTTATGTGAGCGGTTTTGACCAGGGAAGCGTTATGAACGGAACCTGGCAACTGGACGAGCCCCAGGCTCCCGACCACGGTTACCGCACGGGACGTATCAAGTTCGGCACAGAAAGTAGCGGCGGATTCCGTAATATTGCGATTACTAATTGTATCTTTGAGCATTGCAGGGGTCTGGCTTTGGAAACCGTAGACGGGGGACGTCTGGAAGATATTGTTATCAGCAATATCACGATGAGGAATATCGTCAATGCTCCTATCTTTCTAAGATTGGGCGCACGCATGCGCAGTCCTGAAGGTACGCCCGTAGGTACAATGAAACGTATCCTTATCAGTGACATCAACGTCTGGAATGCCGACAGCCGGTATGCTTCCATCATCAGCGGCGTGCCGGGCGCTTGCATCGAGGATGTCACTTTCCGTAATATCCACCTATATTATAAAGGTGGATACAGCGCGGAAGACGGCAAGCGTGTTCCGCCCGAACAGGAGAAGGTATATCCCGAACCGTGGATGTTCGGCACGATTCCCGCCAAAGGATTTTATATCCGCCATGCACGGAACATCACTTTCGACGGTATCCGCTTCCATTTTGAACAACCGGACGGACGACCGCTCTTTGTAACCGATGATGTAGAAAACATAGAATATTATAATACGCCGAAAGAATGATGAATAAGAAACAATTGATATTCCTCTGCCTGCTTGCAACAGGCGGAGTTGTACAAGCGCAACAGTGGCCGGACGTTCCGGCAGAAGCACGTCCCGGCACCCGATGGTGGTGGCTGGGAAGTGCCGTAGACGAAAAGAATCTGACATACAACCTGGAAGAATATGCACGTGCCGGCATGGGTGCGGTGGAAATCACTCCTATCTACGGCGTGCAAGGGAATGACGCAAACGATATACAGTTCCTCTCCCCCCGCTGGATGGAAGTGCTCAAGCATACACAAGCGGAAGGTAAACGCACAGGTGTTGAAATCGACATGAATACCGGTACGGGCTGGCCTTTTGGCGGGCCGGAAGTCAGCATTGAAGACGCAGCAACCAAAGCTATCTTCCAAACTTATGAAATAGAGGGCGGCAAAGAGATTGCTCAGGATATTAACGTGACTGACCCTAAGCAACAGCCATATTCCGTATTAAGCCGGGTAATGGCTTATAATGAAAATGGCCAGTGTCTTAATTTGACTTCTCATGTCAAAAAAGACAAGTTGCAATGGAAAGCCCCTGCCGGTAAATGGAAAGTGGTAGCCCTCTACATTGGAAAGACACGGCAGAAAGTGAAACGTGCAGCACCGGGCGGGGAAGGATACGTCATGAACCACCTGTCAAAGAAAGCTGTCAAGAACTATCTTTCCCGTTTTGACCGTGCATTCAAGAGTAGCAAGACGAGCTATCCACACACTTTCTTCAACGATTCTTATGAGGTATATCAGGCAGACTGGACAGATGATTTCCTGGAACAGTTTGCCCGCAGACGGGGATATAAACTGGAAGAGCATTTCCCTGAATTTCTGGATGAAAGCCGTCCCGAAGTCAGCAGACGTATCTTGTCCGACTATCGAGAGACGATTTCCGACCTGTTATTGGAGAACTTCACCCACCAATGGACAGACTGGGCACACAAAAACGGTAGTATCACCCGTAATCAGGCACACGGTTCACCGGGTAATCTGATTGATATTTACGCAGCCGTAGATATTCCCGAATGTGAAGGCTTCGGACTGTCACAGTTCCATATCGAAGGATTGCGCCAGGATTCACTGACCAAGAAGAATGATTCGGACTTGTCCATGTTGAAATATGCTTCTTCGGCTGCCCACATCGCAGGTAAGACCTATACTTCTTCCGAAACATTCACTTGGCTGACGGAGCATTTCCGCACTTCCCTGTCACAATGCAAGCCGGATATGGACTTGATGTTCGTTTCCGGTGTCAATCATATGTTCTTTCATGGGACGCCTTACTCTCCGAAAGAAGCCGAATGGCCGGGTTGGCTGTTCTATGCGTCTATCAATATGAATCCGACGAACAGTATCTGGCGTGACGCTCCTTCTTTCTTTAATTATATCACCCGTTGCCAGAGCTTTCTGCAAATGGGACAACCGGATAATGATTTCCTGATTTATCTCCCGGTATATGATATGTGGAACGAACAACCGGGACGATTGTTGCTGTTCACTATCCACCACATGGATAAACTGGCTCCCAAATTTATCGACGCTATCCACCGCATCAACAACAGCGGATACGACGGGGATTATATCTCCGACAACTTCATCCGCAGCACCCGTTTCAAGGACGGACAGTTGGTTACTTCGGGCGGAACGGGTTACAAAGCATTGGTAGTGCCTGCCGCCCATCTGATGCCGGATGATGTGTTGGCGCATCTTGTAGAACTGGCCAAGCAAGGAGCTACCATTGTATTCCTCGAAAACTATCCGACGGATGTACCGGGATATGGTCAGTTGGAACAGAAACGTAAGAGCTACCAACGCACGCTCCGTCAACTTCCGTCTGTCTCTTTCTCCGAAACAACCGTCACTCCGGTTGGAAAGGGAAAGATTATCACAGGAACGGATTATGCACGCACATTGGCCAGTTGCCAGATTCCGTGCGAAGAAATGAAAACTAAATTCGGCCTGCAGGCAATCCGGAGAGTGAATGATACGGGATATCATTACTTCATCACTTCTTTGCAAGACAAAGGGGTAGACGGTTGGATTACTTTAGGAACAAACGCAACCGCAGCCGCCCTCTTTAATCCTATGACCGGAGAATGTGGAGAAGCCCTTATCCGCCAGGCAGACGGCAAGGCACAAGTTTATCTGCAACTGAAATCCGGTGAATCGGTTATCCTGCAAACTTATCAACAGCCTTTGCAAGCTTCCAAACCGTGGAGATATATAAAGGAACAACCTTTCAGCCTCAGCCTTGACCATGGCTGGAAACTACACTTTGCCGAAAGCAAACCGGAAATTCAAGGTACATTTGACATAGACCGCCCGTCTTCATGGACAAGTATCAATCATCCGGCAGCCAAAATCAATATGGGAACCGGAGTGTATTCATTGGATATCGAACTGCCTGCCTTAAAAGCTGACGACTGGATACTTGACTTGGGCGATGTACGCGAAAGTGCCCGTGTCCGCATCAACGGACAGGAAGCGGGTTGTGTGTGGGCAGTACCTTATCAGTTGAGAGTAGGTCATCTGCTGAAATCCGGAAAAAACCACATCGAAATAGAAGTCACCAACCTTCCTGCAAACCGGATTGCAGAACTGGACAGGCAGGGAGTACAGTGGCGCAAGTTCAAAGAAATCAATATTGTCGATTTAAGCTATCGACCGGCTAATTACGGACATTGGAAACCCATGCCTTCGGGATTGAATAGCGAAGTGCGGTTGATTCCGGTAGATTTTATGCAGAAATAAATGCTTATCATTATTATTTGATTTCTTCACTTCTTATCCCAAAAGACAAGCCCCTTTTCCGAATTTCGTAGAAAAGGGGCTTATTTTATAATTCAGGTTAGTCTCTGCTTCTTTATCTCTGATTACAGAACAACACATAGCCTTTTCTAACCCCATAGTAAACAACGGATTACGTTCTTATTTTTCTCAAAGTATTTTCATGCCTATGAGAAAATATTCTCATCGTGATGAGAAATAATTCTCACTGCGATGAGAAAAAGTTCTCATAGGCATGAGAATTATTTCTCGTTTCGGTGAGAATAATTCTAGTGTAATAATCCCATTCCAAAGAGGTTACTTTAAGCTTATTACTGCCTGCTCCAACTGCTTCAACGCACATTCCAACGTAGCACGCGGACAAGCAATATTCAACCGCATGAAGCCTTCGCCTTCCTTACCGAATGTTGCTCCATCGTTCAATGCCAAATGAGCATCTTCTATGAAAAGGCGGTTCAGTTCTTCCTGATTTAGTCCTAATTCACGGCAATCCAAAAAGATAAGGTAGGAAGCTTGCGGACGAATCATCCTGATAGCAGGAATATGCTCTTTCAGATAGTTTTCGGTGAAATCTACATTCTCCTTGATATATGCAATCACCTGGTCAAGCCATTCCGTACCATGACTGTAAGCAGCCGCTACACTCAGGTAAGCAAACAGATGCCCTTCACAGAACTCACTTGCTTCCATATATGTCTGGAAACGGTGACGAAGCTCCTCATTTTCTATGATTACATAAGAGCTTGCCAACCCCGGCATATTGAATGCCTTGCTCGGAGACATAAAGACGAGTGAATTCATCCGCGCTTTTTCCGAGATAAGAGCGAACGTAGGATGTTTGTATGGCGGCAAAGTCAGGTCGGCATGAATCTCGTCAGAGATGATTAACGTACCGCTTTCATAGCAAATATCAGCTATTTGAGCCAGTTCTTCTTTTGTCCATACACGTCCGCCCGGATTATGAGGGTTACTTAAAATAAGCAGTTTGCAGCCCTGAATATCTTGGCGGAAACGGTCAAAATCAATATAATATTGTCCGTCTTTCAGCACTAACGGGCTAAATACGACTTCGCGTTCATTCTTCTGAGTTACCAAAAAGAAAGGATGATAAACAGGCGGCATCACCATGACCTTATCCCCTTTCTGCGTAAAGCAGTGGATGGCAAAAGCCAATCCACGGACAATGCCGGGAGTGAAGGTCAGCATCTCTTCGCGGATAGTCCAGTCATGGCGTTCTTTCACCCAGTTAACAATAGACTCCGACCATTCTTTGCAAGCAAAAGTATATCCGAGTACTTCATGTTCCAAACGCTTTTTCAGAGCTTCTATGACAAAAGGAGCTGTACGGAAATCCATATCAGCTACCCACATTGGAATCAAGTCATTGCGTCCCCAACGACTTTCTACCGCATCCCATTTTACGGAATCTGTACCATGACGGTTTATTATTTCATCAAAATTATAGTTCATACTGCATAATGTTGTTAGGTTATGTGTATAATAAACAGTTAGCAAAGATAGTTGTTTTCGTGGTATTACCGAAAGGCAGCCTCTAATTTTGTATGCTCTATTAAAACATAGAGGGTCGGAGCAATACAGCATCCGACCCTCATATTCATATACCCTGAAAAAAACTAAGAACCTATTTGTATTTATTATTCATTCCAACGATGCACTATAAATCCACGCTTACCATCTTCTGTTTTTAAAGAGATGAAATAGATATGCGGATGGCTCGTCGGACCTGTACCGATACGTTTTTCCAAAATAAACTCGGTCAGTTTAACGGCAGAGGCTGCTTTGTCTGTGTACGAAGTCTTAGTGTCATTGATAGTCGTTTCAAACTTCGGATTACGGTTGGCAGCATTCACACAATTTAAATTGTTTGCCCAACCACCGTTAAAGTAGACATAATATGTATCTTTCACTTCACCGTTTTGTTGATACCAGTACATATCTTTTGGCGTTGCATAAGATCCGGTACTGGCAACTCCGGCCGTGTTAATATCGGCACGATAACCATCCCAATAAATACGTGGCGTCGGGTCGTCAAGATTGAGCGGTACCCATAAGTCTATGGAGCGGCTTTCCTTTTCCTGGTCGGTCACAGTGATGATTGTACCACCGTCACCTACCACGGTAACAGTTACTGTGGTGCCGGATACTGCCACAGTAGCTACCCCCTCATTCAGAGATTTAACGGTATAACCGCCATTACCGGAAGTGATATTGAAAGAAATCTGTTGAGGCGTACCCTCGTACACATATTCTCCCTCAAGAGTCCCCTCTTTATCAAACAGAACAGGGCGAATCGGATTCGTCACCCGCACTTTCAGAGTAGCTGACTTGTTTCGGGAATCTGTCACAGTAATCGTTGCCTGTTCGACATTCGCTTTACCGCCAAGTACCAGTTTATATCCTCCTGTTACATCGGGGTCTTCCACAATTTCAGCGTTGATGGCTTCAGGAGCAGAATTGGTTACTGTATAACCGCCATTACCGGTCAGGATTTTCATTTCACGAAGAATAACGCCGTCATTATCCAGACGCAATACTTCCACTCCCTCCGGGAGCGATTCGAGTGTCAGTTCCTGAAGTTTACGTACTTCAACCGTCATGAGAGCACGATTGTAGCTATCATCCGAAAGGCGAACGATGGTGCTGCCTATGTCACCGCCTGTCAACAGTATTTCGTTGCCGACCACCTCGGCAGTCACCACATCCTCATTATCACTCTCTACACGATAATTCACACCGTCCAAACCAATACCGATATGCAGGACTTCTCCCTCAACGAGCACCGGATTGTGCGTAGTAAGCGGAACATTGACATAAGGGTAATACACATCTTTGTCATTCTCACATCCCGTCATCAAGCAGAGAAGAGCCAGAAAAGGGATAAAGGATAAATATTTTATTTGTTTCATTGATTCAAGATTTTTAAAGCCCGATTAAATCTCCCCAAGGGAATATCCGGACAGACTGTTAGTTTTATCAAGTTCTGCAATATCCCGTCTTATTAAAACAGAAAGAAGCATAATTGCCATCCCATTAATAATTAGGATTCTGATACATTCCGTCTTTATTCGTCGAGATCTGTATCTCACTCAACGGAATGGGGAACAAATAATTCTTATCACTGTCGAAGCTGGTTTTCGTCGTACTAAAACCATTACGGTTTTCCAGGAAATGCTCAAACATACCGGTACGTGCCAGGTCATACCAACGCCAGCGTTCGAAGCAAAGTTCACGGGCGCGCTCTAACAAAACATCTTCGAGTGTATACGTATCGTAATTCCCAAATCCGGGGGTATCGTCTTCAGTGACAGCAACTCCCTGATTTAATCCGCGGGCACGTTGCACGATGCGATTCATTGCTTCCACACCCTCATCGGACGGCGAACCGTTGTTCAACATCAAATCGGCTTCGGCGTACATCAGCAGTACATCGGCAAAACGCAGTACGAGGATATTGTTCGGACAGTTAGAGTACACAAAGTTGGTATGTTCATCTTTCCAGGTAGCTCCCCAACGATATTTGGTGACACCACTGTTCGTTACAGACTTCGCATTGTCTCCGGGTTGCGGTTTACCGCTTAGCTCCGTCATGGGTTTCTGTGCTATCGGGCTATTATTGGTCTTATCAAAGTCAATCACATAATCGGCCAGATTCCACTCCCGACGCTTGTCGTAACCATTGGCATCATAATAGTTCCAGAATGAAGGAACATATTTAAGGTTACATTGTCCGGCAATGGCATTTGTACGCCAGCCACCGTAAAGTTTCTGTCCGTCGGTATTGATTGCACGGGCACCGTATTCTTTCGGCCATTGTGAACCATAAGGATTCTGTGCGCTGAACTGTATTTCCCAAATCGTCTCTTTATTGATGTTCTTATTTTCAATTTTAAAAACATCTCCGTAGACCGGTTCCAGATCACGTCCGCTGTTGGTGATTACATCTTGCAGCAGTGCCAATGCATCACTGTAAAGTTTTTCATCCGTTTGTTCTATCTGCTCGTAACCGGCTACACGATCAGCGGCACGTGCCGAAGCCATCGTAATATATACTTTTGCCAGCAATGTTTTGGCAGCCCAGTAATTCGCCCAACCGCCATCTATTTCTTTAGGCAGAACATCTTCGCCCAAACAGAATAATAAATCATCTTCAATGAGTTGATAAACTTCCGCTACCGGTGTACGTCCCATGTCGTAAGTCAGCTCCGTCACATGATCGGTCATCAAAGGCACGGCTCCGAAAGTCTGCACCAGGTTAAAATATCCCCATGCACGTAAAAAACGTACATTAGCCACATAGCGGTTGATAAGTTTAGCGTCTCCTTCGATTCCCTGTGCTTTGTAGATAACAGTGTTGCAGGCGGTAATCAACCGGTAGTAGCGAAACCAGAATTGCTTGATACAGCCATCGGTAGGCGTATATGTGTAGCGGTCGATAAAACCACGCAGGTTCGTTTCATTGGGATACATACACTCGTCCGTACCTACCATACCGACAAATAACGGGGTATTGGTGCCGACGTTATACATATAGCGCAACGTAGAAAACGCACCGACTGCTCCTACTTTCAGAGATTCGACAGTCTTATAGAAAGTTCCTTCATCGAATTCAGACTCCGGCTTCTCTTCCAGGAAATTGGTACAAGACGAAACGGAAGTTCCGAGTAGGAACGTAGTAGCCAATAATAGTATGATATATTTTTTCATGGAATTCAATATTCAGGGTGTTAAACAAATCAGAAAATAAAATTGAAACCGACAGAATAAGAACGATTGCGCGGATAAGCACTGTAGTCGAGACTCGGCATCAAGTCGCCTGTCTGTCCCTGACGAGTGTTTACTTCCGGGTCAAATCCCGTATATTTGGTAAATACGCAAAGGTTCTTGACCGAAGCAAACAGTTTGATGTTCTGCATACCGACTTTCTTGGCTACTTTCTTTCCAAGTGCATAGGCCAGCGTGATGTCTCCAATACGGAGGAACGAACCGTCTTCAAGCATCTTGGACGTACATTTTTTTTTTCAAGCAGAAGACGGCATACGATATTTGGCTTCGTTGTTACCAGCAAAGAATACGTTACCATCTGCATCATAAAGTGTCGGCGACCAGGACTTGGCATTCATTTCAGCAATCTGATTATGACCGTCACGTCCACTTGTCAATGAATGGAGATTGGCGTTGAAAACAGTTGCTCCATAACTGAACTGCATAGCTACGCTCAATGACAGGTTCTTATAAGAAACTGTGTTCGTCAAACCGCCTGTGAAATCCGGTTCGCCACTTCCCAATAATACGAGGTCGGCAGAAGTGATTTTACCGTCACCGTTCTGGTCGCGGAAGCGATAATCTCCCGGACGTATGCTGGCAATCTTCTGACCGAGCACTTCGGTAAGCCCTTGCTCGTTGATTTCGTGCTGTGAAGCATACACACCGTCAATCTTATAGCCATACCATTGTCCGAGGCTCTTGTTCTTGCGGATCATGACAAAGTTTCCTGAACCGGGAATAACTCCCGGGTCAAATCCCATTTCATCACCAGGGCCGATATCAAGCACTTTCGAACGGTTAAAGCCGATGTTGGCATTCAAGGTCCAGTTCCATTTCTTAGTCAGAATAGGGGTAGCATCCAAGGTAATCTCAATACCCTGATTGCGGACTGCTCCGATATTGGCCCATCCCTTTTCGTATCCTGTAGCCAATGCTGCATTCTTTTCAATCAGCAGGTCGGTGGTCTTTTTGCGATAAACATCCACCGTCATTGCCAGGCGGTTTTTAAAGAAAGACATATCCAGTCCGAGATTGACCATATCCGTTGTTTCCCAACGTAATGACGGGTTTGCCGGCCTGTCAATGCTGGCACCGTAAGAAAGATCGGAACCATACATCGGATAGAATGAAGAAGCGATTGTTGAAAGGCTCCGATAAGAAGGAATGGCTGTGTTACCACTGCGACCATAACCGAAACGCAACTTAAGGTTATAGAAGACTCCCAAGTCTTTCACAAACGACTCTTCGTTGATACGCCATGCCAGACCAACTGACGGAAATCCCGCCCATTTATTACCGGCACCGAAACGTGAAGAACCGTCGGCACGATAGCTGGCAGTCAGCAGATAACGTTCCTTATAATTGTATTCGGCACGTGTAAGGAATGATGCCATATTCCACTTGACAATTGAAGATGTCGGTATCTGTGGAGTGACGCCCATCCCCATTCCATTCACACCCAGGTTGAGTGAAGGGAAATTCTGCGTTTCAGTACGCACTGTATTATTGTTATAGGTTTCAAGCGTGCTACCTGCCAATACATTAAGACGATGTCCGCCTTTCCAAGAATTGGTGTAGGTAAGAAATGCTTCTCCAGAGAGCTTTTTAATTCCGGCATTGCTGACAATGGCACGTCCGTTCGCCTTAAATCCCTGTTCGGTATTAGCGGGATAAAACACATCTGTTTTTTGATGGTTATCCTCATACGTACCTGCCACACGCAGTGAGAGTTCGCGAAGTATTTTCCATTCAACTTGCATACGTGCTGTCAGATTATCTTTGTAGCGATTATTGGTAATATCACGCACTTGTACGTATGGGTTGGAAACCACTTGTCCCTCTTCACTACCTGTACCTTCGGTAATACCGGATGAGGTGGCTGAGTTCAAAGGTGACTGGCGCAATAGTTTCACCATCAGACCATCGGAACTGCCGGTTGCCAAACCGGAGTTTTTAGTTCTTGAACCTGATATGTTGGCGGTCAGGGTCACGTTAGTACTCAATTTCTGAACAAGGTTAACTCTTCCCGTGAAACGTTCGAAACCGGAATTAACAACGATACCTTCCTGGTTGAGATAGCCTCCGGATATCGAATAGCGGGTATTCTTATTACCACCTGAAACGTTGACACGGTATTCCTGATACAGGGCATCGCGGAACATCAAGTCCTGCCAGTCGGTATTTGTACTACCTGGGGCACCATACGACTCCCAGTCTGCATAAGTTGAACTTTCGGGAAGTACCCAATAGTTACCGTCACCGTTCGGATTGTCACGATAGACAATGCCATCGCTCATGGTCGACGGATCGGTTCCGTAGGGGTAGTATTTCCATCCGGTCTTATAACGCATTAACGCATATTCCGAAGAATTGAGCATATCAAATTGGCGTACTGCCTGCTGTATACCTAAATTAGCATACAGCTCCACCCGTGTTTTTCCATCATTGGTTCCCTGGCGTGTGGTAATCATGATGACACCGTTCGCACCACGCGAACCATAAATAGCGGTTGAGGAAGCATCTTTTAGAATTTCAATGGATGCCACATCACCCGGATTCAGAGAAGAAGCATCTTCGCAAATCACACCGTCGATAACAAAAATCGGGGCACTTGAAGCATTAACGGACGATGCACCACGAATACGGATGGTGTAATCGGAACCGGGAGCACCGTCATTCTGCACAATCTGCATACCGGCTGCCTTACCTCTCATGGCATCTTCGAGTGACGTAATGGCACGTTCGCTCAATGCATCCTTACTAATAGATGATATGGAACCTGTCAAGTCAGAGCGACGCATAGAACCGTAACCGATGGCTACCACTTCTACGTCTCCCAAACCAATCACGTCCTCTTCCATAATAATATTGATCTGTGTACTATTGCCTACGCGATGATCGACAGTTTTCATACTAATCATCGAGAAAACAAGTACCGACTGTTTCGACGGTACATTTATAGAGTATGCTCCATCGATATTGGTAATCGTGCCGCGCGTTGTTCCCTGCACAACGACCGAGACTCCCGACAGTGGGTCTCCCTCCAGATCCGTTACTTTACCGGTAACAGTCAGAGTCGTTTTTTGTCCCATAACATCTATTGCCAGAACAGATGCCAGGAGCATAATCATACATAATGAATAGAATTGTTTCATTGGGTATTAATTTTTTAGGTTACTAAAAGAATACTGTTTTTTCTCAAATATATGGGTGAGATGATTAGAACTAGGGTTAATCCGTGGATTAACACCCTCAAAAAAGCATTAACCGCTATGTTAAAAGAGGGATTAACCTCTATTGCCTTTCACATTCTTCCTGATAAGTTCGAGGAACTGTTCCGTATTCACCAATACTACATTTTCGTTTAATAAGTTTTTAAATGCAAGCATATCTTCCACCGTATAACTGGACGGAGCATTGACGTGTACCACGATTGCCGAATAGGCATCTATACTGTTAATGTCACGCGGAGCCGAGTTCAAAGCCGCAGCGATGGTTTCGGGAGTATGAGGTTCCGTAAACTTATCATCATTCTTCATGAAATAGCGGAACGAAACGACCGGAACATCTCCTGCAAAGAAATAAGCGCCCTGCCATTTGGCATATCCCAGATAGTTCATATACAAAAATCCTTTCATATCGGGCAAGTTGCCGGTGTGCCGCTTCATAAATGTTTCATACGAACCGACAGACGAACCGGTGAATAGTTCCGCATCGTCCATCAGTACCATATACTGCATTCCACAATCTTTCAACATTCCATTCGTCATGCGGAAATAGTCGGCTACAAACTCATGATGAGACGGGAATGTATAACCCGCACCGGACAATGCTCCGACATAACAATTGGTTGCCGGCAGATTTTTCTGATACCAGTTGTGCACCGGAACCATATTGGTGCGCAGAGTCGGGGGATACATCCAGGTAAGCGGAATCTCATGTGCACACGGATGCGAGATATAGGTATTCCGGGAAAACAAATCGAGCATATAGGACGTATTGTCCCCGTCACTGAATACAATCGTGGCATAATGCACGCCTGTTCGTGCCGGGACTTCCACAGGCGAAGCCGGTCGGTCATACGGTTTCAACTGTTTGGATGACAGGATGGAAAGGCTCATGGTGTTGATACCCGGCACGGTATATACTCCATTATGTTCGCATCCGAACCGCACATCCATGCGTTCAAGATTATAGGGTACTCCCCAACCATAATGAGGCGAATTGGGTTTCAACATATAATAAAGCTTTTGCAACACAGTACCGTCACTTTTGGCATTGCTACACCAGGGATATCGGTTCGCTATGGCAAAATCGACCATTGTCCACGGGAAAGAAGCATTGTTCACAATCGCATTCAAGTTGAATTGTGAAGAATGTTGTTTTATATAGTCAGCCAGCCAAGCCTCATCCTTATCCCTCACGTCGGCCAGTTTCTGCAGACTGTTATAAGGAGCTTTAGAGGCCAGATCCGTTGTCAGTATCACAGCATCAAGCACTCCTGCAAGGCTTGCAGCAATGTATGTTTTCTCCAATTTATCATCCACCAATACATACCCTTTCGCTCTGTTCAGGAACAAAGAAGTTATCTCCGACAGGCTTTTCTTCGTAAAGGTATAACCGGAGGCTTTCATTTCGTTCATCCATTTGGCGTATGCCTGACCGGAGTGAAGAAAGATTTCGGGGCTGCTGCGATTCACAAGTCCGGCAAGCGAAGCCAGATAGAGCAGTTCTTCATAATTGCTGTTCCCCACTTCGGCGCGCGTGATTTCAATCAAATCCCAGTTTTCAACCAAAGGAGGTTCTTCAGGTAATTCCGGTTCCGGCTTCTCTCCCTGCCCTTGTTCTTTTCCCTGTTCTGTTTCCTGTCCCTGCTCTCCCTGTTTTTCGCAAGAGCAGAAAACCGCCAATAGGGTAAGCCCCATGACATAGATAAAGTTTTTCATTCTCATAGTATTCAATTATAGTGTTCAATTAATATATGAGACGATCAGCCACCTGATTATTTCTGTTGACCGGACATTGAATAAGGAGCATCTTGAGGCATTATGCCACGCTTTTTGTTGGGCTTATCCCCCATCTTGAAGTTCAAGCTACCGCCTTTTATCAAATCATCATGTTTCAGGTAGTTACGGGTATAATCTTTCCCGTTCATCATCATTCGCTGTATATAGCGATTGTTCTTATTGTTGTTTTCTGCCTGTATAGTTATCTTGTTCCCGTTCTCCAATGTAATGACGGCTTTGCGTACCAAAGGAGTTCCGACCACATATTGTCCGCTTCCGGGACATACCGGATAAAAGCCCAGGGCAGAGAATACGTACCAGGCCGAAGTCTGTCCGTTGTCCTCGTCTCCGCAATATCCGTCGGGAGTAGGTTTATACATCCGGTTCATCACTTCACGTAGCCAATACTGGGTTTTCCAGGGTTCCTGTGCATAGTTATACAGATAAATCATGTGCTGGATGGGCTGGTTGCCATGCGCATAGTTGCCCATATCCATAATCTGCATTTCACGAATTTCGTGTATCACGAAGCCATAATAGCTGTCGTCAAACACCGGTGGCAGGGAAAACACAGAGTCCAACATACCAGTAAAGGATTTCTTGCCATCCATCAAATGAATGAGTCCCTCCACGTCATGAAACACAGACCAGGAGTAATGCCAGCTGTTTCCTTCCGTAAACGCATCTCCCCACTTGAATGGATTGAATGGAGCCTGGAATGTTCCGTCTTCATTCTTCCCGCGCATCAACTTATGAGAAGCATCGTACAGGTTCTTGTAGTTCATGCTACGCTGGCGATATAACTCCTGTTCTGCTTGGGGACGGTCCAACAATTTAGCAATCTGCCAGATGCACCAGTCATTGTATGCATATTCCAGCGTGCGGGCTGCATTTTCTTTGATGCCTACGTTGTAAGGAACGTAGCCCAGTTTGTTATAATATTCATACCCCAGACGTCCTGTCGAAGTACTGGTAGGATGCTCACTATTGGCACTTTTCACCATTGCGTCGTACAATCCCGGCCATAAATTTTTCGGCGTCACACCCTTCAGTATGCCATCGGCTACCACGGAAGCCGAGTTGTTGCCTACCATGCAATCACGATGTCCCGGCGAAGCCCATTCCGGCAGGAATCCGCTTTCTTTGTACGTATTCAGCAATCCCTCCTGCATCTGTTGATTGACGGACGGATATACCAGATTCAGCAACGGGAACAAACAACGGAATGTATCCCAGAAGCCTGTATCGGTAAACATATATCCGGGCAATACTTTGCCGTTGTAAGGGCTATAGTGGACCGGATTTCCGGCTGAATCCATTTCGAAGAACATACGGGGGAAAAGTACGGAACGGTAAAGACATGAATAGAACACCTGTTTCTGATCTTCGTCGGCATCAATAGCGATGCGTCCCAATACATCATTCCATTTTTTCTCTCCATCGTCTTTCAGTTGTTCCAGACTTCTGCCGCCTAGTTCTTTCAGGTTCAACTCGGCTTGCTCGAAGCTGATGAAAGAGGAAGCCACCCGTGCTTGTACCTGTTCTCCCCGTTGGGTGGAAAAGCGAACAACAGCACCTACATGATTGCTTTCCAGCTCCTGTCCGGCAACGGTTTTTCCATTGTTCCACACGGAGAATGAAACGGGTTGCTTATCGAAGTAAATCACAAAATAGTTCTTGAAATTATCCGGTACGCCACCACTATTGCGGGTGGTATATCCTATAATCTTATTCTCTTCGGGAACGACACGTATATACGATCCCTTGTCGAACGCATCAATCACCACAGCAGCAGAGTCCGACTGTGGGAACGTGAAACGAAAGTGCACCGCCCGCTCCGTAGGAACCAACTCTGTTCTAATATCATAGTCGGCCAAGTATACTCCATAATAATAAGGCGTCACCGTCTCGGCTTTGTGAGAGAACCAGCTTGCCCGCTCTTCTTCGTTTATTTTATTCCCAATGACAGGCATGAGTGAGAACTGCCCGTAATCGTTAATCCACGGACTGGGTTGATGGGTCTGTTTGAAGCCTCGAATCTGGTACTGGTCATATTTATACTGCCAGCCATCTCCCATCTTTCCGGTCTGTGGTACCCAGAAATTCATGCCCCATGGCATGGCCACTGCCGGATATGTGTTGCCGGCAGAGAGTTTAAAATCGGACAGGGTTCCCATCAACGGATTCACATAATCGACCGGTGCTTTTTCGGCCCAAACCACACTTACCTGCAAAAGACAGGCAACAATCCACATATTCTTTAATTTACGCATCTGTATAGGATGTTTTCAACTGATGAATCACTTCTTTGTACTGTCACGTCCCAATATCGCCTCCCACATCATCGGTACAAGAATTTCTTGAGCCGCTTTGCGGGTAGGCAAAATACCGTCACGCTGATATGGCTTTAATGCTTCTTCTCCTCCGGCATCGTAGATCTTGTTAAACTCTACCGAGTAATCGACCAGAATGATACCTTTCTTCTTGGCAGCTTCGCGACATGAAGCATTGAATGCAGCCAGTTCGGGACGAGTCTCCGCCGATTGTCCCAACGGACGTTCGGAAAGAATATACAATACGATGGTGGCATCGGGATTCTGCGCCCGCAGATTGTCAACCATATATTCCGCACACTTTCCCGAATACCAGGGAGCATTATTGAAACGGGTCACGGCATCATTCTCCGAAAAGCCGAATATCAGCAAATCGGGTTTGCGGCTCAATACGGAGTCCTTGAAGTTTTCCGTTGCCCAGAAAGAGCCGATTCCCGACTTCGAGCAGTTGTAGAACGTTATCTTTTCGGGGAATCTACGTTCGAGTCTGGTACGAAGCTGGTCCACCCAAACCCGGTTGGAGGTATTGATGGCTGCACTGGCACCGTAGAACACAACAGTCTGTTTTTCACCTTTCTTGAGTTTCTTCAGGAAAGAGGTTTGAGCACTGGCTGTGGAGACTGTGAAAATTGATACTAATATCAAAAGAAATATACGGTTCATACTTATTCTTATTTTTTCCATGGTTTATTATTCACATTCATATTCACATGACGATACCACTCGAACAGACCTTTCTCGTCCAAGCGGTTCTGCAAGCGGCGCACATCGAGATTACGCACACTCGTCTTCTGTAAAGCTGCCATCGCTGCTGCCGTACCGGCTGCTTCGCCAATGGTTGCACATATCGGTTGCACCCGGTAAGAACTCATTGCCAGACGGGTTCCGCTGATGATACGCCCGGCTGTCAGCAATCCTTCGGTATTGACGGGAATCAAGCTGCGGTACGGGATGCCGTAAGGTCCTACGCTGTTCTTTATTTTGGGGTCTACATTCATTCCCCACGGGTCTAACGAGTACCAGGCATCAGCAATCTTATCATCGTGCATCACTCCTTTCAGTACATCATCTACTGTCAACACATATTCTCCCTTGATACGACGGCATTCTCTGATTCCTATTTTCGGGGCTACATGGGTGACGTATCCGGCCCGGTTGAGGGCTTCGAATTGCGGTTCCAGCTTTTTCATGGCACGACGATGCGCGTCGGCTACCAATACCGGGTCGGTAGTGTCAGTACACTCTACCGTTGCTCCCCAATGGAGGTATATGCCGGAGTCTATCTTCCGGAATTCCTCTTCCGTCTGCTGGGTTACCCACTTTTCTTGGTCGTGGTCGAGTACACCGGTCTTGAATATGTGGCGGGGAAATTCCGCATCACTGCGGGTGCGTTGGCTGATGTACATCATGGTACATGGCTGCACTCTACCGTCGCTCTTTTCAAGTCCGATACTTTCGTTGAAGTCCTTGCGGGCGTCACTGCCGTAGAAGTATTCACAACCAGCTTTGGCTGCCAGAAGTCCGGTACCGGTGGCGTCGATGGTAACCGGTGCGGAGACTTTCTGTAACATCCCTTGACGCATCACGCAGACGCCGGTCACTCTGTTTCTGTTGCCTTTTGTCTCGACCACTGCATCCACAACCGGCGAACCACACATCAACGTGATGTTCTTTTCCGCTTTCATAATGCCGTAAACGACTTGCGCAAATGACGACGGCAACCACCAATGCTGCTTATTATCCCATGCCCATTGTCCGAACGTGCTGCTGGGGGTAATGCTTAGTGAATGTTTCTGGTTCAGTTCGCGCACCATATCGATAAATACACCGACACGGGGTGCACCGCACATATATGTGACATACATATCCACCGGAGCTCCTCCGGGCATCATATCTTCTTCCAGTAAAATCACCTTGGCTCCCTCTCTGGCAGCGGCAACGGCAGCAGGTATACCTGCCGGTCCGGCACCCACTACGATTACATCGCAATGCAATTCGGGCAATTTAAACAGGGATTTATCTTGGGGATTCATCGCTTCATTCGCGGCAAACATGGAGACTCCGGGCAAAGCTGCACCAGCAGCGCCTATTCCCATGTTCTTCAAAAACTGTCTTCTATTCATTGTCATAGTCGTACGCTTATTTCTTTTTTAAACCATCGAAAAGCCCCATTGAGGCAAGTCGGTCTTGTAGTTGTTTGATATCTATGGAACGAAGTCCGGTTTGATTCAAGGCGGACATAGCTGCTGCCGTACCTGCTGCCATTCCGATGTTGGAACAGATAGGCTGCACTCTAAGAGAACTGTGAGCAATGCGTGTCGCACTGATAATACGTCCGGCAGTGAGCAACCCCTCGGTCTTGGTTGGCAGAATACTGCGATAGGGGATGCCATAAGGGCCGATATGTTTCATCTCTTCGGGAATTTTCATTCCCCATACATCGAACGAATAGTGTGCGTGGGCTATCACGTCATCATGCATCGTTCCGGCAATGAGATCGTTGGCTGTAAGCACGTACTCGCCTTTGATGCGGCGCACTTCGCGCACGCCCAGCTTTGGAGCCAGATGTACTGCGTATCCGGCTTCGTGCCAGATTTCGAGGTTTTCCTGCAGGCGTTCCAATGCTTCCTGCTGGGCTTGTGCCAGCAACAGAGGATCACGGGTATCCTTGCAATATACAGTCCGTCCCCAGTGCAGATAGATGCCGGCGTCTCTCCGGATCATATCCTCCTTATCGTCGGCTTTCACCCAACGATTCAGGTTATCTTCCACAGCACTGCTGCCTTTCAGTTTATCAATAGGTAGTATGGCATTGCGCTTGATTCTTTCACTAATCAGCATCCAGGTACAAGGCTGCACCTTACCATCGGCCACTTCGATGCCTACGGGCTCATTGTAATCGCTCTTGGCTTCGCTGCCAAACATATATTCGCATCCTGCCATATCGGCAATCAGTCCGTTGCCGGTGGCATCTATGGTAACTGCCGCATCAATATCCTGATAATCGCCATTACGCATGATGCGCACTCCGGTCACCTGGTTTCTGTTACCGGAGGTCTTGAGCTTTACTCCTACAACGGGTGCTGCGCACATCAGCGTGATGTTTTCTTCTTTTTCGAGAAGCTGATAAATCACTTCCGCATAAGAACCGGGCATCCACCAGTGATTCTTTCCGTCACTGCCTGTTTTTCCAAACGTCTCACAAGTACGCCCGCCAATGGTGTGTTTTGCATTCAATACCTGAATCATCTCCTGAAACACTCCCACCCTGGGACCACCGCATATAAAGGGAACATACATATCGACCGGGGCTCCTCCAGGCATATTATCCTCTTCCAGCAATATTACTTTAGCTCCCTGACGGGCTGCCGCAATGGCGGCAGGTACTCCACCGGGACCGGCTCCGACTACCACCACATCACATTTCAATGTTGGATACTTTGGCTTGGCCTTCTCTACCTTCTCATTGCCCATAGCGGCTACAAATGACGAAGGCAGGACACTCAATGCTGCAATAGCAGACACTTTAGTAATGAAATCTCGTCTGTTAATTTCCATATATGTGTATACTTTAATGTTTTTCAATTAGAATTTATGGCAGAATCTCTATTGATGTGTTTGATTCTTAACCGCCAAAGCAACTCATCTACCGGCACTACCTGTACCTTTTTGTCCAGCAACTGCTTACACCAGTACACGGGAGTCACTCCTCTCGGCGAACGGCTGTTCTGCGGCGCACTGACAATACTGTCTTTCGACTCTTTCTCAAAGCGCGACCAGGCATGAACAATGGTCCACGCTATCTCGCCCTCGGGAATTTTATTCGTCGCATCTTCATTAATTACTGCTGCAATCTGCGAGGGAGTACCGGACTTTTCTTTTTCCTGGTTAGCCCATATCTGTCCGCGTGCGGAAATCACCGGAATATCGTTCCCTTTCCGGTCTTTCACCCAAAACACTTTACCGTATCCGCCATTATAGGGAGAATACTGCACGGCAAGCATTCCGGCTATTCCCTCCAATTCTTCGGCAAAGACACGATATGCATCCAGGGCTTCTTTCGAATCTATCTTATGGCAAATGAAACCAAATGCTTTGATACCCATCTTTTGCATGTGTACATTCACGATACGGGCAAAACTCCGCAACAGTCCCTCTCTGTCGGCGCGCTTTGAAGCAAAAAGGTCGGGGTAATAGTATCCGCCACCATATTCGGCAAGCGATACGTTTCGTGGCTGACTGTTCATCAGTACATTAAGCACATCGGGAGCAGCCATTGACAGGTTGACCATACACGTGGTGAATGACATGGGAATCTTGCCATTATGTTCGTTGCTCCAAAAATCAGGATTATTGATAAAACTACCCAATGTCCACTGCATATTATCTCCGTCGCTCATCACAAAGGAATGATAAATTGCATCAGACTCCCAATTTATCCGGGCCGGATTAACAGTTTTAATCTTTTTTATTTTTTCATTGCCGGTGATGGAGAGCATGGGCAGATTCATGCACCAATCGGAAGCTGTATTAATTAATCCCCAGTAGGAACAGGGGGCGATGTGCTGAAATTCCGGCCCGCTATTCCAGCCTATCACCGGTGACAAGGGGCGTACCCACTCCAGTATAGTATCCAGCAATTCGTCCACGCCGTAATAAACCATTCCCTTATGGGCAATGGCATAATCACGATTGTTGGCTATCGACGGATTGGTCAGGACAATGAAGTTATTGTTCATCCGGGATTTGTGTTCATCAAACCAGGACCGGGTCAAATTCTCCTTGCTGGCGTCATACAATTTCTTCAAGCCGGACGCTTTTGCCTGTTCTTCCAGCGTTATATCTACCAGAATTCCTTTCAGGATGC
Source organism: Bacteroides congonensis (assembly GCF_900130125.1). Taxonomy (GTDB): domain Bacteria; phylum Bacteroidota; class Bacteroidia; order Bacteroidales; family Bacteroidaceae; genus Bacteroides; species Bacteroides congonensis. The sequence continues at coordinate 420,988 of NZ_FQXY01000011.1, read as the reverse complement.
CGGCCTGTGCGGTTGCCAGACTGATGGAGTTGTCTTTCCGATTATAATCATATAGGATGTAACCTTTTATATAGCCTTGCTTTTGAAAGCGTTTCACGACTTCCCAGGTATTCAGGGCACCCCGTTCCTTTACTTTGAGGCGTTTCAGCCAGGCTTTATAATACAACTGATAATCCGGTGTACGATTCTCAACCCAAAGTCCCTCGTTGCCGATACCCTCGTTTACAGCTTGGGCAGCAAGTCCGCATAAGGATTGGGCAACATTCATCTCACGGATATCACCGGGTCGGGACAGTGTACATTTCAAGATGTAACCGGGCCTTTTCTGAACAGGCCACCAGTTATCCGGTGAAGAGGAAGCCACTACCGGTGAGATGGTTCCTCCCAGCAGCATTCCTATTAAGAAGAGTGTTTTAATTAGATTTTTCTTTTTCATCGTGGCATTAGTTTATATAGACAAAGATATCCGGGAGCCTATAATATATGGGTTAATTTATAGGTTACCTCCCACTTTTATTTTATTAATCCTACCCGAAAAGGGCTTTTTTCGTGCAAATGTGTTCATCTGCCAACGAACGGTATCGAAGTTCCGTTCATAGATGAATTTGCAGGAAATGTTCCACTTCATCCATCAGTTTAGGAAACATATCTGTAATTCCGGGATGATTGAATGCATGGGAATAATAAGGATAAAGGTGAAGTTCGACTTCAAGGCCCTGTTTAGCAAGCCAGGAAGCAAAGTTAGTGCTTTGCACATATCCCACAAGAAAATCGCCTAACCCATGTCCGAGAAAAACAGCCGGGCTTGAAACCGGAATCATGGACGCGGGTGATATTTCACGTTTGAACTCGGCGGTGTTGGGTACGAAATAGGGTTTATCGTCACCACCAAACATATTGTAATCGTATACGCCGGCAAAACCGACTAACACTTTAGTCCCAGGATCGCGCAATGCGGATACGGCCGACAGGTGCGCGCCCGAACTGCCTCCCACATATCCGTAGCGGGTAGTATCTATCCGACACTCGGCGGCACGCCGAAAGACATATTGCCGGGCGTAGTTGATATCATCAAAAGCGCGTGCGATGGTGGCACCCGGATGAGTGGACAACGAATGTCCCACCCGCACTCCTGCTATCCCAAGAGAAGCCAGATATTTAGAAATGACTTCCACCCGTTCGGGCGTGCCGGAAGTCCATCCGCCACCGAAGATATGAAAAAGTACCGGGAAGTCGGAACCTGAAGCAGGGAGGTCGATATACATTTCCAGATCGTATCCCTCGTGTGAACGGTAGACGAAATGTTTAGTCCGTACCTTTTGCTCGTCAATCTCGAACTTATGGTCGTAAATTGTCTTGCTCCAAGGCACAAAGGCATCTGCGGGAAATTGACCGGAATACAGTTTGGTCAATTGTTTCCGGGGATAGACATCTATCTGGCCTCCTACCTGATAGAGGCGATTGCCATAGCGGTTGTAGCCAATGTGTTTCCCTACCGGTTTTTCCTGCGCCCGGAGCGGAGGCCATACAGCCAACGACAGGACACATGCCAAAAGCAGCATGAACGGACGGCAAAGGGAATGGCTGAAAGCAATGTCAGAAGAAATATGCATCATGTTCTAATTAGTATTATATAGGTTCATCAATTCGATGACACAAAAATAGGTTCAAAGCAAAAAAAAGGGGGTTAATTTTCGGATTAGTGCGCTTTTTATTTCATTAATCACTCCATAAAAAGGTAGATGTCAGGCAATCACCCAAGAGAATTAAACTGAATTATTAGGAATACATGAGGGAAATTTCTAACTTTGCATTGAAACGCATTTCTAAAACGTCGTTTGATTATGCAGAGAACATACCAGTTTTTTATATTCATTGCCATATTTGCTCTTTCTTTTCAACCGCTAAAAGGGGCAGGACTGCTCTTTTCAAGAGAGACTCCCCAGACTTATTTAGACTTATTCAGTGGGAATGATATTTCATTCACCAATTCTGTAACGATCTCTTTCGATTTATCCATCCATAGCCATGAGAGTTTCGGACAGATATGGGTGTATGAGGATAAGGCCGCACCATATAGTTTTGCTTATATCGGTCGCGATAAAAGCAGTTCATCGTTCGTCATCAACAGCCTTACGGATAAAAAGCAATTTCTCGAAATCCCCGTCTCGCCTCAAGCTATCGGTGCACGCAAATGGCTGCATGTAGAAACGCGGCTGGACTTTCAGCACCAGAAAGCGGAAGTGACTATCGACGGGCAGAAATATTCGCTCGATGGTATTACTATTCCGAATCCGTCTAAGGCGAATATTATCTTCGGTGCCAATATCAAGGCGATTCCGGAAGTGCCTGTCATGGTGATTAAAAATATCATGGTGCGGGATGAGGCTTCTCATTCTTTCTTGTTCCCACTCACGGAGTCGGATGGAAAGCTGGTGCATGAGGCAGGTAACAAGTTGCACGGAACAGTGGTCAATCCCACGTGGCAGATTAACAAACAGTTCTTCTGGCAGGAAATAGGTACGTTCACCAGTTCGGCGGCTGCCGGAATAGCGTTTGACGAACCGGACCGGCAGATATTAGTTGTAGGTGATAATAATATAAGTAAGTTCGACATCAACACGCTGAAACTGACCGAATACCTCAAAGAAACGGTGGGCACGCAAACGGGATATTCGGGCGAGGCTATTTATAACCCGGATAAGCAGGAGACTTATTTCTATAACTTAGCGGATATTGGCGGACAAACCGGTCCTTTCTTCTCCACTATTTCGGATAAGGATCTGCCCACCCGTATCGTTTCTCCTCAATTCTCCAATCCGTTGCACCATCATGCTTACTTTTTCGATCAGGCAAGTCAATCGCTCTATATTTTCGGCGGGTATGGCAACTATCAGTATTCAAACCTGACTTATCAGTATGACTTCGACCATGGAGCATGGAAAGAGATACAATTTACGGGCGATGTCATTTATCCCCGTATGCACACCGTAGCAGGTAAAGGTCCTGTAAAGGGAAGTTTTTTTGTATTCGGAGGAGTGGGCAACGAGACGGGCAAACAGGAGCTTGGCAAGGATTTCTTCTGTGACCTGTATTTGTTTGATACTTCCAAGCATATCGTCAAAAAGTTGTGGAGCAGAGCGTTTCCCGACAATTACTTTATTCCGACCCGCGGACTTGTGTTCGACAGTAAAAAGGGGTGTATCTATCTTTTGTGCATAGACCGGAAAACAACGAATGCCTCTTTGCACCGGTTTGACGTGAAGACAGGGGAACATGCCATTGTCTCCAACGAGATCGTTTTTCAAACGAACTGTATTCTGTCAACGGCATACCTGTTTAATAATCCGAAAGACAATGAATTATATGCCATCATCCGGTATAGCGAAGATAATAATCCAAAAGCGAAGATTAGTGTCTATAAGTTGAACGCTCCTCCTATTACTTATCAGGAGCTTAAAAAATGGAATGCAGATGATGATAATGGTCCAAGCCGGGCTTACCTTTATTGCATTATCGGAGGAATTGCCTTCTTTCTGATTCTTAGTGTGGGCTACTATTATATAAAAAGAAGAAATAAAAAAGAGGTAGTGACACAAAGCATTCCTGAAGATGAGGCATCTGCCGATAAGGTAAGTGCTAGCAATACTCCCCAATTACCAATAGATGCACCGGTCAGTACTCCAATAAAAATCAATGCCATCTATTTGTTTGGAGATTTCCAAGTGTTCGATGCCAAGGGTAATGAGATTGCTTACCGCTTTGGACCTAAAATTAAGCAAATGTTTGTTCTGGTACTGCTTCATTCGTACGACGGTCAGGAGGGTATTAGTACTAACAAGCTGTCCGCTCAACTCTGGCCGGAAAAAACGACAACCTCCGCCAAAAATATACGTAACGTCACAATTAATCATCTACGAAATATCCTAACTGACTTGGAAGGAGTGGAACTTGTTTTCTCAAACGACAAATGGAAGATAGTGTATGGAGATAATTTTTATTGTGATTATCTCAAAGCCTTGAGTATAGCAAAAACGCTGCAGCAGGTTGCTTCACCTCAAGAAAAAGAAGTGAAACAGCTTACCGGCTTGCTACAAAGAGGTACTTTATTGCCAGCTTTTGTACACTACGAGTGGTTTGGTTATATCAAGATAAATCATGATGAGCTTTTTATCCGTATCATAGAGAAACTGCTTCCTATCGTAGAAACGAATAATGAACCCAGAAAGGTGATTGTACTGGCTGATATACTTTTCTCATTCGACGGAATGAGCGAAACCGCACTGATGTTCAAAATAAAGGCACTTAAAAAACTTGGACAGAAAGTATATGCACAAAGCGTTTATGAGCGCTTCCAAAAAGAATTTCAGCAACTTTATGGGGAGAAATACAAGGAAAATCCGTTTGAAGAATAATATTAGTTCTATCATTCAGGCGACCGTAGGAGAAAAGAAGAATTACCTCTTCTGTATGTGTAAGACTAAAAAAGCATAAGAGAAGTATCCTAATTGCTATTTACATAGAAAAATAGTACTTTTGTATTCAATTCAAAAAGGAATTTATGACGAAAGCATTATTTTTTGATATAGACGGAACGCTGGTCAGTTTTGAGACTCACCGCATCCCGACTTCTACTATTGAGGCATTGGAAGCCGCCCACGCAAAAGGGCATAAAATATTCATCGCTACCGGACGCCCGAAAGCCATTATCAACAACCTTTCCGAACTACAAGACCGGAATCTCATAGATGGATACATTACCATGAACGGGGCTTATTGTTTTGTCGGAGAGCAAGTTATTTATAAAAGTGCCATCCCTCAAAAAGAAGTAAAAGCAATGGGTGCTTTCTGCGAGAAGAAGGGGGTACCTTGTATCTTTGTAGAGGAACATAATATATCTGTTTGCCAGCCTGACGAGATGGTGAAAAAGATTTTCTATGATTTCCTGCACGTGAATGTGATCCCGACTGTCTCTTTTGAAGAAGCGACAAGCAGGGAGATTATACAAATGACACCTTTTATCACAGAGGAAGAAGAAAAGGAAATCCGCCCGTCTATCCCGACTTGTGAGATAGGGCGCTGGTATCCGTCTTTTGCCGACGTGACCGCCAAAGGGGATACCAAGCAAAAGGGGATTGATGAAATCATCCGTTACTTTGATATTAAGTTGGAAGATACGATGTCATTCGGAGATGGTGGAAACGACATCAGTATGCTTCGCCATGCCGCTATCGGAGTAGCTATGGGACAGGCAAAGGATGACGTAAAGGCCGCCGCCGATTACGTGACGGCTCCCATTGACGAGGATGGAATCAGCAAAGCGATGAAACATTTCGGAATCATTGAATAAAAAGGATTTACTATACTTACAAGAATGAGCGTAGACACTAACAACGCTGAGTTTCAGGATGCCCTGAACTTGATTCAATATACACGCCAGTCGGTCTTTCTAACCGGAAAGGCAGGGACAGGGAAATCTACATTCCTGCGTTACGTCTGCGAGAATACGAAAAAGAAACATGTCGTACTTGCTCCGACGGGTATTGCCGCCATCAATGCCGGGGGAAGCACGATGCATAGTTTCTTCAAACTTCCTTTCTATCCGCTATTGCCTGACGACCCAAACCTCAGCCTGCAACGGGGACGCATCCACGAGTTTTTCAAATATACCAAACCGCACCGGAAGTTACTGGAACAGATAGAACTGGTGATTATTGATGAGATTTCAATGGTGCGGGCGGATATTATTGATGCCATCGACCGTATCCTGCGCGTATATTCCCATAACTTACGTGAGCCTTTCGGTGGAAAACAGTTGTTATTGGTAGGCGATGTCTTCCAGTTGGAACCTGTCGTAAAGAACGATGAGCGGGAAATATTGAACCGGTTCTACCCTACTCCCTACTTTTTCTCTGCACGGGTATTCGGTCAGATAGATTTGGTGTCTATCGAGCTTCAAAAAGTTTATCGGCAGACCGACCCTGTTTTTGTCGGTGTACTCGACCATATCCGTACCAATACCGCCGGAGCTGCGGACTTGCAACTGCTGAATACCCGCTACGGAAGTCATATTGAAGAAGCGGAAGCGGATATGTATATCACGCTTGCTACCCGAAGGGATACGGTAGACACAATCAACGAAAAGAAACTGGCTGAACTTCCGGGAGAGCCGATTACTTTTGAAGGAGTTATCGAAGGGGATTTTCCTGAAAGCAGTTTGCCTACCTCACAAGAGCTTGTACTAAAGCCCGGCGCACAGATTATCTTTATCAAGAATGATTTCGACCGCCGTTGGGTAAATGGTACGATTGGCGTTATTGCCGGCATTGATGAGGAAGAGGAAACGATATACGTTATCACTGACGACGGAAAAGAATGTGACGTGAAACGGGATTCATGGCGCAATATCCGCTATCACTACAACGAAAAGACGAAAGAGATTGAGGAAGAAGTACTGGGTAGTTTCACGCAATATCCTATCCGGTTGGCATGGGCTATTACTGTTCACAAGAGCCAGGGACTGACTTTCAGCCGGGTAGTCATTGACTTCACAGGCGGAGTATTCGCCGGTGGACAAGCATATGTCGCACTCAGCCGTTGTACATCACTGGATGGTATCCAACTCAAAAAGCCGATTAACAGGGCAGATGTTTTCGTCCGTCCCGAGATTGTGAACTTTGCGGGACGTTTCAATAACCGACAAGCCATTGACAAGGCATTGAAACAGGCACAGGCAGATGTACAATATGCCGCAGCCGCACGTGCTTTCGACAAAGGAGATATGGAAGAGTGTCTGGAACAATTTTTCCGTGCCATTCATTCCCGCTATGATATAGAAAAACCTGTCCCCCGCCGCTTCATCCGCCGGAAACTCGGTGTCATCAACACCTTGAAAGAACAGAATAAAAAGCTCAAGGAACAGATGAAGGAACAGCAGGAACGTCTGCGCCAATACGCACATGAGTATCTGTTAATGGGCAATGAGTGTATCACTCAGGCACATGACGCACGTGCCGCCCTTGCCAACTATGACAAGGCGCTCAGTCTCGACCCGAACTACGTGGATGCCTGGATACGAAAAGGTATCACGCTCTTTAACAACAAAGAGTATTTTGATGCGGAGAACTGCTTCAATACGGCTGTAAATCTTCACCCGGCAAACTTCAAAGCTGTTTATAACCGGGGAAAACTTCGACTAAAAACAGAAGATACGGAAGGAGCCATTGCCGACCTGGATAAAGCGACAAGCTTGAAACCGGAGCATGCCGGTGCACATGAACTATTCGGTGACGCTTTGCTGAAAGCAGGAAAGGAAGCGGAAGCTGCGTTACAATGGAGAATCGCAGAGGAACTGAAGAAAAAGAGAAAGTAATAAATCTATATAAAAGAAAAAGACGGAAACCGACCGTTTTCGTCCTCACCGACCAACACATCGTTCTTCACCGAGGAAAGCCCCGTTCCCCACCGAGGAAAAGGTTGTTGCTCACCGAGGAACGAATCCCCCACTTACAACGCCTTGGAGAGCCATTGTCTACTTTGGAGAGCTACACGCAAATATATTTACAGATTAAGTTATCATCCCCTACTCTCTATCCTCAACCGTCCCTAACACAATCCCGTACTTTGGATTCTGCTAATTTAAAAATAAGAATCCCTAAAAAAAACACTTTTATCCCTTATTATCAAAAAATTTTATTAGTTTTGCTCCTTGCATATTATCAGACTCTTAAAATAGAAGCAAATGAAAAAAGGTTTGAAAATCGCAGCTATCACCGTAGGAGTAATTATCATTCTGATGCTCCTTCTTCCCTTCGCCTTCCAAGGTAAGATAGCCGATATCGTAAAGACAGAAGGCAACAAGATGTTCAACGCTCAATTTGACTTTAAGAAACTCAACATTAGCCTGTTCCGTAACTTCCCGCAGGCTTCTGTCACTCTCGAAGATTTCTGGCTGAAAGGTACAGGAGAATTCGCTAACGATACCCTTGTACAAGCCGGAGAAGTTACTGCCGCCATTAATCTATTCTCACTTTTCGGAGATAGCGGCTATGATATTTCTAAAATCTTCATTGAAGACACCAAGTTGCATGCCATTGTATTGCCGGACGGGCAAGTCAATTGGGATATTATGAAACCGGACACGACCGCAACTGACGAAACACCAGCCGTTGAGGAAGAAGAATCTTCTCCTTTCAAAGTGAAACTACAACGTTTCGTCATCAAAAACATGAATTTGGTCTATGATGACCAACAAGGAAAAATGTATGCTGATATCCGCGACTTCAACGCTATCTGCGCAGGAGACTTGGGAAGTGAACGTACTACCCTGAAGCTGGAAGCGGAAACCAAATCCCTGACTTACAAGATGAATGGGATTCCTTTCCTGGCAAATGCCAATATCTCCGCAAAAATGGATGTAGATGCCGATCTTGCCAACAATAAATATACATTAAAGGATAATACGATTCGTCTTAATGCCATTCAGGCCGGTATCGACGGTTGGGTAGCTTTGAAAGGCCCGGCTATTGACATGGATTTGAAACTCAACACGAACGATATTGGTTTCAAAGAAATTCTTTCGTTAATTCCTGCCATCTACGCTACGGAGTTCTCCAGTCTGAAAACCGACGGAACAGCTACCCTTACGGCAACGGCCAAAGGTGTTCTGCAAGGAGATACGGTACCTGCATTCAATATTGATATGCAAGTCAAGAATGCTATGTTCCGCTATCCGGCTTTACCGGCAGGAGTAGACCAAATCAATATCAGTGCCAACGTTCAGAATCCGGGTGGTAATATCGACCTGACCACCATTGACATTAATCCGTTCAGCTTCCGCCTGGCAGGAAATCCGTTCAGTCTGACCGCTAACGTGAAAACACCCGTCAGTGACTCTGACTTCAAGGCTGAAGCCAAAGGTGTTCTTAACCTGGGCATGATTAAGCAGGTATATCCACTCGGGGATATGGAACTGAACGGAACAATTGACGCCGATATGCAAATGTCGGGACGTCTTTCCTATATCGAGCAGGAACAGTACGAACGTATGCAGGCTTCCGGTACTATCGGTCTGACGGGTATGAAGCTTAAAATGAAGGATATACCGGATGTAGAGATTAAGAAATCACTTTTCACTTTCACTCCGAAGTATCTTCAGTTGAGTGAAACGACTGTCAATATCGGAAAGAATGATATTACTGCCGATAGCCGGTTTGAAAACTACATCGGTTATGTTCTGAAAGGTACTACTCTGAAAGGTACACTGAATATCCGTTCCAACTATTTCAATCTGAATGATTTCATGACTGCTTCTACGGATGAAGCCGCTACATCGGATGCGGCAGCTACAGATTCCGTAGCCACAGCCACCGGAGTTGTTGAAGTGCCGCGTAACATTGACTTCCAAATGGATGCTAACCTGAAGCAGGTATTATTCGACAAGATGTCTTTCAACAATATGAATGGCAAACTCGTTGTAAAAGACGGTAAAGTAGACATGAAGAATTTATCCATGAGTACCATGGGCGGAAATGTGGTAATGAACGGATATTATTCTACCGCCAACGCAAAGAAGCCGGAACTGAAAGCCGGATTCAAACTGACGAACATTGGTTTTGCGCAAGCCTACAAGGAATTGGATATGGTACAGAAGATGGCTCCTATCTTTGAAAACCTGAAAGGTAATTTCTCCGGTAGCATTAATGTGTTGACGGATTTGGATGCAGCCATGAGCCCCGTATTGGATACGATGCAAGGGGACGGTAGCCTTTCTACCCGTGACCTTAGTTTAAGCGGAGTAAAAGCTATCGACCAGATCGCGGATGCTGTGAAGCAACCGAGCCTGAAAGATATGAAAGTGAAAAATATGACTTTGGATTTCACTATCAAGGACGGGCGGGTAGAAACGAAACCTTTCGATATCAAGATGGGTGACTATAACCTGAATCTTTCCGGTAGCACAGGGCTCGACCAAACCATTGATTACACAGGAAAGATTAAGTTACCTGCATCCGTGGGGAATATCTCCAAGTTAATGACTCTCGACCTGAAAATCGGTGGTTCATTTACTTCTCCGAAAGTCAGTGTCGATACGAAGAGTATGGCAAACCAGGCTGTTGAAGCCGTAGCCGACGAAGCTATCAGCAAACTCGGCCAGAAGCTTGGATTAGACTCTGCCGCTACTGCCAATAAGGATTCCATCAAACAAAAAGTGACGGAGAAGGCTGCTGAAAAAGCACTGGATTTCTTAAAGAAGAAACTTAAATAAAGAATCAAGGGAAGGAGAAGAGGTTATGCTTTTGAAGCTATATGATAAAAATAATAACCCGCAGGATTTACAACGTGTCATTGATATCCTGAATGACGGCGGACTTATCATCTATCCCACCGATACGATGTACGCCATCGGCTGCCACGGCCTGAAAGAGCGTGCCATAGAACGGATATGCCGAATCAAAGAGATAGACCCACGGAAGAACAACCTGTCCATCATCTGTTATGACTTGAGCAGTATCAGTGAATATGCCAAAGTAGACAATAGTGTCTTCAAGCTTATGAAGCATAACCTTCCGGGAGCATTCACCTTTATTCTGAACGGCACGAACCGGTTACCAAAAATTTTCCGCAACCGGAAAGAAGTGGGTATCCGTATGCCGGACAATAACATTATCCGTGAGATTGCCCGACTGCTCGATGCTCCTATTATGACTACCACCCTGCCTTATGAAGAACATGAGGATTTGGAGTACATGACCGACCCTGAACTTATAGACGAAAAGTTCGGCGACATAGTGGACTTGGTCATTGACGGTGGCATCGGAGGAATAGAACCTTCTACCGTAGTAAAATGCACAGAAGACGAACCGGAAATCGTCCGTCAGGGGAAAGGCTGGTTGGAAGAGAACTAATCTCATCTCCGCCGGAAATTCTATCATACAAAAGGGATATTCAGTAAATGTCCCACAAAAAATGGGCTGCAATCAATTTATCACTGATGCAGCCCATTCTTTATAGCGTTTATCTTATCCCTTACTTAATCAAAGATTCAGGGTCAAGGTGAGCGGATTCAATATCCTTGAAGTAGCGATACGTACCGACTTTCAATTCGGCAGTAGCAGCATCGTCACAAACAATGATACCCTTTTCATGCATCTGCAAAGCACTGATAGTCCACATCTGCGTAATAGAACCTTCTACTGCGTGATACAAAGCGCGCGCCTTGTTATGACCGTTAACGATAATCATCACTTCCTTTGCAGAAAGTACCGTACCCACTCCCACTGTCAATGAAGTCTTGGGAACTTTGTTGATGTCATTGTCAAAGAAACGGGAATTGGCAATGATAGTATCCATTGTCAATGTTTTCTGACGAGTGCGTGAAGTCAGGGAAGAACCCGGTTCGTTGAATGCGATATGTCCGTCAGGGCCGATACCACCCATAAACAAGTCGATACCGCCATAAGACTTAATCTTTTCTTCATAACGTGCACATTCTGCGTCCAGGTCAGGAGCATTACCATTCAGGATATTGGTGTTCTCCCGTTTGATGTCGATATGACCGAAGAAGTTGTTCCACATAAAAGAATAGTAGCTTTCAGGATGTTCTTTCGGCAATCCTACATACTCATCCATGTTGAATGTCACTACATTTTGGAAGGAAACGATTCCTTTCTTATTCAGATCAATCAACGCTTTGTACATACCCAGAGGAGAAGAACCGGTAGGGCAACCCAGTACAAATGGTTTTTCGGGTGTCGGATTGGCAGCCTTTATTTTTGCGGCAACATAATGTGCAGCCCACTGAGATACGGACTGGTAGTCCGGTTGAATAATTAATCTCATAAGTCGATTGTTTTATAGGTTAGTAATAAATATATTATCTCATTCACTGTATTAACGGTCTTTCTTCAAGCGTTCCGCCATGGCACGCGCCAAGTTTTCGCATTGGGTATAGGTGATATCTTTCATCGCCTGCTTCATCTCTACCGGATCGCCTATCAGCTCAAATTTGCTCTTTTCCGCAAATTCCGCCAGACGCTTCACAGCAGCACCTGCCCATGTGAAAGAACCGAAATAGCCCAGATAACGACCTTTCACCTCACGCAACAGAATCTTAGAAAGCAGCGCTTCTATTTCAGGGAATATCTGATTGCTGTAAGTGGGAGAACCGATGATAAGTCCCTTATAACGGAAAATATCCGCTATGATATAAGAAGGATGACTCTTCGTCACATTATGCATAACGATGTTCCTGACACCTTGTGCGGAAAGCTCCGCAGCAATAGCCTCAGCCATCTGCTCCGTATTTCCATACATACTTCCGTAGGCGATAACCACACCTTCATCCGCATCATAACGGCTCAAACGGTCATAGATACCAATCACTTTGGCAATATTCTCCGTCCATACCGGCCCGTGAGTAGAGCAAATAGCGGAAATAGGAAGTCCGCCGAGTTTCTGCAACGCTTTTTGTACAGGGCTTCCATATTTGCCGACGATGTTTGAATAGTAGCGAACCATCTCTCCCCAGTACTTATCTACATTCATACGGGTATCCAGGAAACCGCCGTCCAGCGTACCGAAACATCCGAATCCGTCACCTGAGAAAAGGATTCCATCCGTTTCGTCAAATGTCATCATCGTTTCCGGCCAATGTACCATCGGAGTCATATAAAAACGCAGTTTATGACGTCCCAAGGCAAGGAAATCTCCGTCCTTTACCAGATACTGTTCTCCGGTCACGCCATAAAAGCCTTCAATCATGCCGAATGTCTGCTTGTTGCCTACAATGATAATATCCGGATAATGCTGCTTAATCAATCGGATAGAACCGGAATGGTCAGGCTCCATATGATTTATAATCAAATAATTAATGGGACGCTCTCCAATCACTTGCTTGATCTTGCGCAAGTAGACTTCAAAATAACAGATATCCACCGTATCCACCAATGCCACCATTTCATCATCAATCAGATAAGAGTTATATGAAACTCCATAGGGTAATGGCCACATCGCCTCAAATCTATGCTTGTTACGGTCATTTACTCCCACATAGTGGACATTTCCTTTAATTCTTGTTTTATGTTCCATTCTTTAAGTTACATTAAAAATCTCTCTCACCACCCGATATTCCCCAAATAGGAATTGTTCAGGTAGTAAATTTATCGTCTGCAAAATTAATCCTTTTTTCCGAATCCTTGTACTTCTTGCCTTGATAAGCACCTCTTTCTTTCATTCTTTTTTGTAAACGCGCTACAAATTCATAATTTTTCAGTCCCCAGTCAGGAGCTATTAATAAATCTTTAGGAGATTGGGAGACAAAGCGTTCCACTACTATATGGGGACGAAGATGTTCTACATAGTCAATCACTAAATCAATATATTCATCTACTTTCGCAAACAAATGAAAATCAACGGGATTCTCAGCATATTCATGAGCCATGCGCGTGCCGCGAATCAGTTGCAACTGATGAATTTTCAGAGTGCTCAACGGCAGTTCCGACAGGATTTCCGCCTGTTCCACCATCGTGTCATGTGTCTCTCCCGGAAGTCCGAGGATGACATGTCCGCCTGTCAAGATACCACAAGCAGCAGTCCGCCCGACCGCTTCTGCTGTATCCGCATAAGTATGCCCCCTATTTATACGTTGCAGAGTTTTGTCGCAAGTACTTTCTATTCCATATTCCACCATGAGAAAAGTATGCCTGTTCAACTCTTCCAAGTAGTGCAATAAGCCTTCCGGCATACAATCCGGACGCGTTCCTATCACCAAACCTACGACATCTTTCACCTCTAGCGCCTCTTCATACTTACGTTTCAGTCCTTCCAATTCCGCATAAGTATTGGTATAAGCCTGAAAATAGGCAAGATATTTCATTTCCGGATATTTATGGGCGAAAAAGCACTTGCCTTCTTCCAGTTGGGTAGCGATGGATTTCTCCGTCCGGCAGTAATCCGGATTGAAAGTCTGGTTATTGCAATACGTACAGCCGCCCCACCCTTTCGTTCCATCCCGGTTGGGACAAGTAAAACCTGCATTCAATGATATCTTTTGTACTTTGTATGGAAAATACTTACGCAAGAAAGTAGGAAAATTATTATATAGAAAAGAAGTTGGCATATTCATTCTGTTCATTCATTATTTAATCTACAAACATAAGAAAAATCAGCGAGGTAAAAAAAGATGCCCCAAAATATCTTCAATATATTAAAATAATCATAAAGACCATAAGATAAATTAATAAATATGGTAATTTAAAAATCTATTTAATTAGCTTTGCCTCGATTTTAGGCATTGACGGGAGGATACTTGTGAAAGTCTTGTGCAATTTATTCCCCAATTATGATTTCATCTCACCATACCCCATGCAACTCTCGTCAATAAAATTATCCTCTTTATGTTCCTAATAAGAATATAAAGAGGATTTTGGTTTAAATAACTGTCGTTTCTTTAAGTTTCAATAAAGCACCGGAAAGGGGGCGATAATGCAATCAACATAAGAGGAAAAAATAATCAAAAAAGAGGATAATTCGTTCAATCCGCCTTTCCTGTTTTCTTTTCCGGTTTGTTTTGTTTATTTTTGCTTGGACATTAAAAACAACTACTATGAAACGGCTCATCACTCTATCTTTTGTCCTGCTGGCAGCGATTGCAATCATCGCCCAACCCATCTGTCAGGTAAAGCATTTCTCTGTCAGTGACGGTCTTGCCCAAGGAGTGGTAATGAGTATTTTACAAGACCGGAAAGGGCTTGTATGGTTCAGTACATGGAACGGGCTCAACAAATTCGACGGTTATACCTTCAAGACTTATAAGACTTCACAAGAAAGTGCCTACGCATTCGGTAGTAACCGTATGGGAATCATATCAGAAAGCAGATACGGAGATATATGGTGTCCCACTTACGACGGGCAGGCCTGCCTTTTCGATGTCGAAACCGAGAAGTTCATAGACGTCCTTCAACCGATAGAGCGTTCTACCAAACAAACGAATTATGTCACACGCATTTATTCGCTGAAAAAAGGCATTGCCTGGATTCTCTGTGAAAACGGATATGCATTCAGGGTAGACGAACAGTTATGCAAAAAAGGAGAAGGCATCACACTCTACGCTACTTCCAGCCACAACCTGAAAGGCGACCAGATAGTCAACGTTTATCAGGATTCGGAAGAAGATGAATGGATACTGACCGACAAAGGTATTTCAATCATAGGGAAGAAGACATTGGATACCGACTTCCCCTTCCAATTTATCACACAGATAAAAGAAACCATCTACCTGATTGCAGAAAATGACAAATTGGCCAAATACGATTTCCAGACCAAGAAGCTGAAGTTCGTAGATATCCCTTATCCGCACGGCAAAATAAATAACGTGACCGCCTTGGGAAAAGAGATGCTGGCATTGGGAACGGATAACGGATTGATACTCTATTCCACCCGGGAAGACAGCTTCCGGCAGATAGATATCCGCACCGCCACCCAATTCTCCAACTATGTGGAAACGGTCTATCAAGACCACTTGGGAGAACTCTGGATATTCTCCAAAGACCCGGGAATCATTCATATCAACCTCACTACCAACGAAAAAGAGCACCTGTTCACTCCCAAAGAAGAGCTTATCAAGCATGGGCGCAAAAGCCGCAAACTTATCTTTGAGGATAAAGCAGAGAATCTGTGGCTGCTTCCCACCGAAGGAAACTTCTGCTATTACGACAGGAAGGAGAAAACCCTCAAACCGCTTCTTACGGACATCAATAATCCCAAGTCTATTTTCAGCCCGTTAGTCAGGTCTTATACATTGGACAATCAGGGCAACTGCTGGTTTGCGACAGCACGCGGTGTAGAAAAGCTATGCTTCTTCCCGCAAAGCTATCAATTCAACCTGACTGACTATGAAGCGGAAACACGTGCCTTTCTACGTGACAGCAACAACCGCTTATGGACGGCATCCAAGTCGAACTATATTCAGATATACGCGCCTGACGGTACTTTGGAAGGTTATCTGTCCGCCCAGGGAAACATCGTCAAAGAAAAGCAGCCGTTCTACAACGGAGTATATTCCATTCTGGAAGATAAAAACAATAATATATGGTTGGGGACGAAAGACATCGGCCTTTTCCAATTAAGGAAAACAGGGACAAACCATTACTCTATCCATCATTTTGAACATCAGCCTGACAATCCTTACAGCCTGAGCAGTAACAGTATCTATGCCATCCATCAGGATAGCCGCAATCATATCTGGGTAGGATGCTATGGCGGCGGATTAAACCTGCTCACACAAGCCAAAGACGGCAAAATATCCTTTATCCATGGCAACAATGAACTGAGGAACTATCCCATAGCGTATGGCATGAAAGTGCGGAACATCGCCGAAGCACCGGGGGGAGTTATCCTTGTGGGAACGACCAACGGGCTGCTCACATTCTCAAACAACTTCGAGCGCCTGGAAGAAATCAAGTTCTACCGGAATATCCGCAGGCCAGGAGACAAGAACAGCCTCAGCGCCAACGACATCATGCACATATACACCGACAAGAACCAGACCACTTATATCATCAGTTTCACCGGTGGAGTAAACAAAGTCATATCTGAAAACCTACTTAGTGAGAATATCCAATTCAAGAACTATGACAAGAATAACGGACTGGCTTCGGATTTGGCACTTTCGATGATTGAAGATACACAGAACCAGTTATGGGTTGTTTCGGAGATAGCCCTCTCCAAATTCAATCCCGTCAAAGAAACGTTTGAAAACTACGAGTTGAGTTCTATTTATCAGGAGTTTAATTTCTCGGAAGCGATTCCTGTCATCAATGCCCGTAACCAGATAGTATTAGGGACGGATAAGGGATTTCTTGAAGTCTCTCCCGAAAAGATGCACAAGAGCGGATATGTTCCGCCTATTGTGTTCACGGGACTTAAGATTCAGGGACACTCCACGGATTATTCCATCGACAACCTGAAAGAACTGGAACTCGAGCCGTCGCAACGGAATGTCACTTTCCAATTCGCCGCGCTCGATTATGTGAATCCGAAAGGCATCTTATATGCCTACCGCCTGCAAGGACTGGAAGAAGAATGGAACGAAGCCGACAATAACCGGTCTGCAAGCTATATCAACTTACCCGCAGGCAAATATCAGTTGCAGGTAAAATCAACGAACAGTGACGGCGTATGGACGGATAATGTACGTACCATGTCCGTACACGTACTTCCCACCTTTTGGGAAACCTATTGGGCATGGCTGCTCTATTTCGTCCTGTTCATACTCTTCACAGCCACAATCGTATATGTACTGTTCTACATCTACCGGCTGCGCCACAGGGTCGATATGGAGCAACAATTAGCCAACATCAAATTGCGTTTCTTTACCGACATTTCCCATGAGCTGCGCACTCCGCTGACTCTAATCAGCAGTCCTGTAACAGAAGTTCTGGAGAATGAGCCCCTTTCACCTTCCGCACGCGAACATCTTACGTTAGTGCATCAGAATACCGAGCGTATGCTCCGGTTGATGAACCAGATACTGGATTTCCGCAAGATTCAGAACCAGAAGATGAAGCTATTGATAGAAGAGACAGACTTGGTGCCGCTCCTGCAAAAAGTTATGAACAGCTTCAGGCTGATAGCGGAAGAAAAGCACATCAACTACCGGTTACATACCAAGGTTGAATCCGTATATAGCTGGGTGGACAGGGATAAATTTGAAAAGATATTCTTCAACCTGCTCTCCAACGCATTTAAATATACGCCTGCCGACAAGTCGATAACAGTCAGCATCTCGACGAAAGAAAAGGCAGTGGAGATAGAAGTGGCGGACGAAGGCATCGGCATCGCGGCGGAAAAACAACACTCCCTCTTCCAACGCTTCGAATCATTAGTAAAACAGAATATCCTGCAACCGTCTTCCGGCATCGGCCTGTCTCTGGTAAAAGAAATGGTGGAAATGCATCACGGCACTATCGAAGTGGACAGCCAACCCGGTACTGGCAGCCGCTTCACAGTCATTCTGCCCTTGCAGAAAGAAGTATTTGAAGAAGATGGACAAGTCGAATTCATCCTGAATGACAGCCTGGACTCACCCCCTCACCCCGCCGACAGCATGCAAGCTATCGAAGAGACAGAGGAAAAAGAGGAACAGGAACGCAATTCCGACAATTTCTCCATACTGGTCGTAGAAGACAATGAAGAGCTCAAAGCCTTTTTGAGGAATATCCTGTCGGAGAATTACACCGTCATAACGGCATCCAACGGCGAAGAGGGACTGCAACGTGCCGCCGACAATCTGCCCGACCTTATCATCAGCGACGTCATGATGCCGGTTATGGACGGACTTGAGATGGTCAGATTAATCAAAGAGAACAACAACATCTGCCATATCCCCATCATCGTTCTGTCCGCCAAAGCATCCCTCGACGACCGTATCGCCGGGCTGGAACAAGGCATAGATGACTATATTACCAAGCCTTTCAGCGCCACTTACCTGAAGACACGCATAGCATCCCTGCTACGCCAACGCAAAGCGTTGCAGGAAATCTATATGAACAAACTGATGGAAGGCAAAAACACTTCTTCCGCCGCTCCTGTTGCCGGCTCCCTCACCCCGTCTCAACCGCAGATAACCCCGTACGACGAGCAATTCATGGAGAAAGTGATGGAATTTATGGAAGAACAGATGGACAACGCCGAACTCACCATTGACGAATTTGCCGAAAAGTTAATGCTAAGCCGCACCATCTTCTACCGCAAACTGAAATCAATCATCGGACTGACACCCGTAGACTTCATACGCGAAATACGTATCAAGCGTGCCGTCCAACTGATTGACAGCGGCGAGTACAACTTCTCCCAAGTAGCCTACATGACAGGCTTCAACGATCCGAAATATTTCAGTAAATGCTTCAAGAAAGTGATAGGAATCACACCGTCGGAATATAAGGAAAAGAAAAAGTAAATAAATACTCCTTTTCTACCGGATATTACCCGAAGAAACAACGAAAACCCCGTACTATTGCAGTCTCAAATCTAAAAACCAAAAGAAACAGAAAATGAAAAAGCAATGGATTATCGCCTGTCTTACCGGAATATTCATGATGAACGTGCAGGCACAACAACCAGAAAAGTATCCCTATCAGGACACAAAGCTGACTGCTGAACAACGGGCAGACGACTTGCTTCAACGTCTCACACTGGAAGAAAAAGTCGCATTGATGCAGAACAACTCCCCCGCCATCCCCCGTCTCGGCATCAAGCCTTACGAATGGTGGAACGAAGCGCTTCACGGCGTGGCGCGTGCCGGACTGGCTACCGTCTTCCCGCAAGCAATAGGCATGGCGGCTTCTTTCAATGACGGATTATTATATGAAGTGTTCGACGCCGTATCCGACGAAGCACGTGCCAAAAACCGCGCCTTCAATGAAAGAGGACAATACAAACGCTATCAAGGACTGACCATGTGGACACCCAACGTCAACATCTTCCGCGACCCGCGTTGGGGACGGGGACAAGAGACCTACGGCGAAGACCCCTACTTGAGCGGGCGCATGGGAATGGCGGCAGTAAGAGGCCTGCAAGGGCCCGAAGACGCTGAATACGACAAACTTCATGCCTGTGCCAAACACTTTGCCGTACACTCCGGCCCTGAATGGAACCGCCATAGTTTCAATGCCGAAAATATCGCTCCGAGAGATTTATGGGAAACGTATCTTCCCGCGTTCAAGGAACTCGTGCAGAAAGCGGGAGTAAAAGAAGTGATGTGCGCCTACAACCGTTTCGAGGGTGAACCCTGCTGCGGCAGCAACCGCCTGCTCACCCAAATTCTCCGTGACGACTGGGGCTTCGAAGGTCTTGTTGTCACCGACTGCGGAGCTATCGGAGACTTCTTCCAACGTAAAAAACATGAAACGCATCCCGACGCCGCACACGCTTCCGCCGATGCCGTACTGAGCGGAACCGACCTCGAATGTGGCGGCAATTTCAAAAGCATAACGGAAGCCGTAGCGAAAGGGCTTATCTCCGAAGAGAGAATCAACACGTCCGTCAAAAGACTGTTGAAAGCCCGTTTTGAACTGGGCGAAATGAACGGAACTCATCCGTGGAGTGAAATCCCCTATTCGGTAGTAGACTGCCCCAAGCATAAGGAACTGGCACTGAGGATGGCGCACGAAAGTCTGGTACTGCTTCAGAATAAAGGAAACCTGCTCCCCCTGAACCGCAGGATGAAAGTTGCCGTTGTCGGCCCGAATGCCAACGACTCGGTGATGCAATGGGGCAACTATAACGGATTCCCGTCACATACCGTCACCCTGTTGGAAGGACTGCGTGCCAAACTTCCCGAAGCACAAATCGTTTATGAACCCGTCTGCGGATATACAAACGATACCACCCTGCACAGTCTTTTCAACCAATGCAGCATCAACGGGAAAGCGGGATTCGACGCCACTTACTGGAACAACCGCGAATATAAAGGTGAAATAGCAGCTACCGACCATCTGTCCACTCCTTTCCACTTCAGTGCAGAGGGTTCTACCGTGTTTGCTCCGGGAGTGAGACTGAAGAATTTCACTGCCATCTACCGCACCACTTTCCGTCCGGCAGACTCCGGCGCGGCAACTTTCCGAATCATGAGCAATGGCGGACTCACCATATTCATCAACGGAAAACAAGTGGCCGAAGGAACGAACATCAAAAATCCCGCCAACCTGTATTCGTTCAATTACGAAGCCGGCAAGAGCTACGACATCGAGCTGCATTTCATTCAGGTGAAAGATAACCCTTCACTCAATTTCGACCTTGCCCGACTTACTCCTATGGATACACAGGACATCCTCGACAAGCTGAAAGATACAGATGTCGTTATCTTCGCCGGGGGCATCTCTCCTCTATTGGAAGGCGAATCCATGAGAGTGTCCGACCCCGGATTTAAAGGTGGCGACCGCACGGAAATCGAACTGCCCGCCATCCAACGCGAAGTTCTGGCTCTTTTGAAAAAGAATGGTAAAAAGACAGTATTCGTCAACTTTTCTGGCTCGGCAATGGCAATCGTGCCCGAGACACGGAACTGCGACGCTATCCTGCAAGCATGGTATCCCGGACAGGCAGGCGGAACAGCCGTTGCCGACGTACTCTTCGGAGATTACAATCCTACCGGACGTTTGCCCGTCACCTTCTACAAGAATATGCAGCAACTGCCGGATTATGAGGACTATTCAATGCAGGGGCGCACCTACCGCTTTATGCGTGAAACTCCCCTGTATCCTTTCGGCTACGGATTAAGTTATACCCGCTTCTCTTATGGAAAAGGCAAACTGAACCAGTCGAAGCTACACAAAGGTGAAAAAGTTATCCTCACCATTCCAGTAAGTAACATCGGGCAGAGAGACGGTGAAGAAGTTGTGCAAGTATATATTTCGCGTCCTGACGATAAGGGGGGCCCGCAAAAGACACTTCGCGGTTTCAAACGGGTCAACATAGCCAAAGGCAAGACGGAAAATATAACAATCGAGCTTCCCTACGAATCATTCGAGTGGTTTGATACCGCGACCAACACAATACATCCCCTGACAGGAACATACAAGGTGCTTTATGGAAGCAGTTCAGCCGACGACGATTTGCAATCACTCCCTATAAAGATTTTATAATTTTACTCTCATACCCTCATAAGCTACTTCAATCCCTTTATTCATCGGGGTTGTAGCTATGAGGGTAAACTATGATAGCACCCTGATAGTAAAAGTTACCCTCATACACAAAAATTACCATATCCAGAACTCTGTCATCTGATTTACAGGGTATTAATAGTTATCATGCCAAGTATTAACACTCTACATCCTAACTATTAATAGTTGAGAAATCAGGTATTAATAGCTGATAAATGATGCAATACTACCCAATAAATGATTCAGCATTACTTGAAACAACAGATAGAATAGCCTGCAACTCTAAAGCAAAAAGTACATCTTATAGGATAACAACTTGTTTGCTATAGGGCGACAATCTGTTTCATGCTTTGAAACAATGTGTTCAGAGCCTTGAAACAAAGTGTTTCACCCTATTAAACAGTTTGTTTCAAGCGCTTGAAACAAATTTAATCTACTGCCAACCCGAAAAGTAAAGCATTTAATACGGTTGTTATCTAATTCCCGCCAATTTAATTGTTTGTACTCCAAAAATATCTATATTTACAATAAATGGCGAAAATTAACCGCCGTGAAATTAACCGTCGTTATTTTTAGGAGACACTATGAGATTTTATACATCTTCTGTTGAAGTTCCAAAAGTTCCTTTTCCATTTCTTTATCGTTTTTATTAAGGATAGTTATCTAAGAAACCATTCGCTGTTGGATATTTCACAAAAAAGTGAATATAGTCTTCATGAATTTCTAATCTGAAAACAGGCAAATTATTATCTTCCAATTTCAGTTGATATTGTCTTATTTGACCTTCTATTTCATCTGCAAGAAACGGACTAAAAGCATCTACACATTCATAAAGCTCTCTACACAAACCTCTTAATTTTGGTGGAAATAGACTTTTCACCAATCGCGCTTCATAATAATACTCAATATCATTATGCTCACATATATTTTCAATATAAGCATAAACAGTATTTTCTGTTTGAGAAACTATTTTATCTGTTTTCCATTCCAAACTCATAATTTTCTTAGATTAAATGAATGACAATAATTTGCAAATAGCTGACTATTAAGGCAGTCCATAGGCTTATTATCGGTATCTTTTTATTCGTTATCAGATTCAATATAATTTCGTTCCCATTCATCTTCAATAGATATTCGATGAGCTTCTTCTCCGTAGTCCAAATCAAAAACTTCATTCAAAGTTGCATCTTTTAGAATTAATTCTTTCAGAGCTACTAATTTAATATCTTTCCCGGTCTGCTCTCCGGTTAAAAACTGCCAGTCCCCGTCAGAATCATGAACCACATTTAATATCGGCTTACTTTCTTCCAACCATTGTTTGGTTGTAAAGACACCTAAATTTTCACTCTCAAAAAATTTAAAATCATAGTTCCTGTCCAATAGTGGTTGTTTAAATTTGAGATTGCTATCGAAATTTTCATCCCACGGAAAACAACCGTTCTTATCAGTCCAGATAAATTCTAAAACAGGAAATACGAAGTTATAATAATCAAGAGCGAATCCAACATAATCATTCAAACTCCGTTTATCTACTTGCAGAAAATAATTACTTCCATTCTCCAGAAAATCGCAATACAATTCGTTTGGCTGTACGATATTTCCATTTAGTACAAATTTACCAACTTCATTTACAATTGAATGAAGTATATCTATCGAGAGTCCGAAAACAATTATTTCCGGGTGTTTACATGTTTTCCATAATCCAATACTATACGCAAATGAAGGAAGATAATCCGTTGCTTCAATCAGAATGACCGAAAAACCATATTTATCAATATCCGAATTTATTTTTTCAAACTCTTTCATATCATTATTATTTTACGTTATACTACATTTTGCAATTTATCGAAATTAAGATAAACAGCCTTGCCTAGAAAATCGTCAAAAGAAGGTGCTATGTACTTGATAGAAGCCATATCTAAATCTCCCAAATCCACCCTATATATACTATTGTCAGGCAGATAAAAAATATATCCAATATCACCATCCATGCCAAATGCCAAATACTCTTTTTGAAGATATTTTTGTATTCCATAATCATGATTGTAAGCAATAATATCTTCAATAGCCCATATATAAATGTAGTTATCTCCTAACTTACCCTCACCACCATTGCTCCATAACAAAAAACTTTTGTACTGTTTTGGCAAGGTTGTATTTAGCTGCTTTTCTACATCTTCAATAAACGCAGTATTTGCACCATCCTTTTTATACCATTTACTTTCTATTACTTCCATATTGTTTTTATTCCCAGTTCTAATGTTTAGTGACTAATCGACCTTGGGGGAGATTAATCCGTTGTTTTATGCGTATTTACTTTATTACACAATTATTTTCTTTAATGAAATATCCATCTCTAATATCTTTTAATGCTGACGTACTGATTTTTATCTTAGTCCTATGCACGTTCTCGCCAATCGTTATTGTCAGATTTTGACATAGGTGTTTTATCTTATCAACCGCAACTTGATACACTTCATTATAGGTATCCAATTCATTACACTTTTTTTCGCACCCTTCTTCCTCTTTCAAATATATTTTCTTCGGAAATTCAAACTGAATCCCCATTATATTCTCTGGAAATTGTGTAAAGCTGAATTTAGATTGTAATTTCTGCTCTTCATCAAGATAGAGAACAAAAATATTTATTCCCACACAAGGCTCTATAAAATCAGATGTCTTATACCATAGTTTATCTTCTTTATCTTGAAATGAAGCATAGTAAGTACATTTGCTTAGGTCATTAGTAACCCCCATTAATAGCTTTGTTATAACATTATCCCTTCTAAAATTGAACTTGTGTCCAGATATTAATAGATGGTAGAACTCCTCATAATCACTTATAAAACTCTCAATACCAGTTTCAACATAATCCGCAGGTACTCGCCGACAAAATTCCACAAGGTGAAAACCCCTCAGAATCTCTTTTAATTCTTGAGGAGTGACTAAAAATTTACAGGTGTTCCATCCACCAATAGGGTAATATTTCATATTCGAGTTATCTATTATTTCTTATATACATAACGTCCGTCAGCGTTCCGTTTTTAGGTGGTTTGCTGTTTGTTACCAATATTTAAATATGTTCTTCCACATTTGCTAGAACTTCACAATCACAATAACCGCCATGTTCACGTAGCCAATCAACAATTCTGTTGAAGTCAATATTATTTTCTTGGCAGAACAACTTAGTTAATGTATAGTCATGCTTACATCCAACTTCCAAATTGTCACCCAGATAGTCTAAAAGTCTTTTTATCATATCTATATCTATTGATTGACAACTTTCACAATTCACATCTTCAATTATTTTATCAAAAGTGGCATTGAATCCCCAACCAGTAGGAGCAGGAAAAATGAAAGCACCTTCAACATTTTCAGTTTTTAACCTTGGTATTGCCGTTTCGATAAAAAACGTTAGTTCCCATTTGTTAGGAATATATTTCCTCATATCATTATTCGCTTCAATGAACAAAGTTCCTGAATATTCATCGGGAAATAGATATAGATGTTTCTTGTTGTTTTTATCTATATTCAGTGCAATTTCTCTTTTGCTTTTATTATAGAGAACATATAATGAACGTGTGTGCCTTACATTGTTTATAAAGAATACATACCTGTCATCAGGTGTTTTCTTGCAAAGTTGTTCTATTTCAATTACCATCTTATTTTCATTTTATGGGTTGATAACGGTTTCCATTTAAGACAACGGAAGTGCGTGTTAGCGATATTTTCCTTCTGAATTATCCTATTCCACAAAAGATTGTACCATGCTTTCGTAGAGTTGTTCACGCAACTGACTCAGTTTACTATTTTCATCTATGCAAATGACCCCATTTCTCACTAAAACCAAATCATTAAATGACCCCATTCCGCCAAATAGACTTTTAATTTTTCTTAGCCAATCCCCTCGGGAAGAATAATTGTCTGCATACAACCTTTTGAGATTAGAAGCCCAGCCATGTTCACCTGTAATTTCTAATAATTCTATTATTTCTAAAAGAATTTCTCTTATTTCTTTTTCCATCTTTCCTTTCATGTTGACTGCCAATAATCGGCTATATTACAGATTCTATTTTTTCAGCGTTCTGCCATTAAGCGGTTGTACTGTTGTTATTTAGGCTTCATTCCTATTTTTATTATAGTGTACCAACCGGTCTTCTATTATCTAATAGTTTTCAATAATTAGCTGTTTGTTACCGGTTTTTAATTTTATAGTAGCAACCTTTCTGCCACCATAGACATCTAATGAATCTATTGTATTCAAAATTTCATGTGGTGCATGGTCAAACAAGAAGGATACTAAACAATCACTTACATATTTACCGGGTTCAAGTATGAAATTTTTTATACTCCAGTTTGAAGGAGCTACTTGTGGCAAAACAGTTACAGCATAACAGATTTCTTGTTTAGGAAGAACAGATAATCCACCTTCTTCTTGTTTTAGCCAATATATCTTTCCTTCTTTTTCCATTACTCCTTATTTAATTGATAGTATTATGCCAACAGCAGTCATTTACACTGTTATATTTCTAAGTATTTGCATTGTTATGTGCTTGTTACAACTACCTATATTTGCAAATATAGGGATTGTTTTTTGCAAAAGCGTATTAAAGATACAATAAATGATTGGAGAAGCTAAAGAACTTTCTTATCTTTATGTTCGTTAGATATTTAATAATGAAAGGAAAATAGTTATGGATACAGCAATGAATCAAGGCGTTTTTTTGAGCATACCGAAATCCGATATAAAGTTCTTCAAAGAACTTGCTAAAAAAATGGGATGGGATATTGATATAAGAGAAGACTTTTTGAAAGACTATATAGCATCACGTCCCCAAAAAGTAAATCTTTCGGAAGAAGAAATTCTAGCTGAATTAAACGCCACAAGATACGGGGAATAAAAATAATTATTGATACAAAAGAACTAAATGTTATCATACCAACACATTGTGGTACACCATTCATAAAAATACAGTACATAATAAAAGGGAGATATCAGGTTGTCACACCCAAATCCCCCTTTTTTAACTATCCGACCGACTATCAATTCTTTGTAAGCAGCCGTTTTTCCGAAATCGTTCCGTATTCTTCGCCGTTGATAGTAATACCTGTTGTATTCTCTATCTGTATCATCGAATCGTCGGGAGTTTCTATATCCACGTTCTCTATGTTAATCTTTGCGACTTTGTTAATCACAATGCCTTGCTTCGCACCCGTCACCACCATATTCTTTATGGATATGTTCTCAATCGGCATTTCGGGAAGCCCGTTCAGATACACTGCCCGTCCGGCTCCCTTGCAGAACACGTCCGAGATGTGTATGTTCCTGAATGCCGGAGTTTCTTCGGTAACATCCGGCACAGGTTCGCCCGGAGCACCTTTGGCGGCATAATACAAGTCGGCAATCAAGGCATCATTCGGGATGTCTATCATGTTGATATTGTTGATATAGATATTCTCCACAACACCGCCACGACCGCGTGCACTCTTGAACCGCAGCCCTACGTCCGTACCGATGAAAGAACACTCGGACACATATACGTTCTTCACGCCGCCGGACATTTCGCTGCCAATGACGAATCCGCCATGACCGTGCAACACGGTATTGTTTCTCACAATCACGTTCTCACAAGGCTCTCCACGTCTGCGCCCGTCTTTATCCTTTCCCGATTTCAGACAAATCGCATCATCACCTGCATCGAAGAAACAATTCATTATCAGTACGTTCTTGCAGGATTCCACATCGAGCGCATCCCCATTCTGAGAATACCACGGATTGAACACCTTTACATCATTCAACGTCAGGGATTCACATGACAAAGGATGGAGACACCAACTCGGAGAATTTTTGAACGTCACTCCTTCCAAAAGTATTCTCTTACTCTTCACGACACTCAGCAGAACCGGGCGCAACCAGCTTTTCATTTCTTCCCACTCTTCAATGCCGATGTCCGGACGCTTGTTTCCCCAGTCCGCCATAAGCACAGATGCTTTCAAAGCCCCTTCGTTGGGATACCACACCTTGCCGCTTTCGTCTACTTTCCCACCGGATTTCAACAGCTTGTTCCACTGCCCTTCCGTCATTTTGCTTTTCTTTACAGGACGCCACTTGTCACCCGCACCGTCGAAAACGCCATGACCGGTAATGGCTATGTTCTCTGCGTTCACTGCCGAGATAGGTGATTGGCAACGCTTGGTATCCAGCCCTTCAAACGAAGTAGTTATAATCGGATATAAGGAAGTATCACCACTAAATACTACAAGGGCGTTCTTTTCCGCATGCAGGTTGACATTGCTGAGAAGGACGACAGGCCCCGTCAGCCATAGCCCTTCCGGGATAACCACCCGACCGCCGCCTTTGTCGTGCACCGCTTTGATAGCATTATTTATTGCTTCCGTATTCAGCGTCACGCCATCGCTCTTCGCACCAAAATCACATATATTCACCTGATAATCAGGAAAAGCAGGACGTTCCACGACGGGCATGGAGAAAGGCAGGTTGGCATATATAGCTTTCAAGTCCTGCCCTGTCCCTGCCGCCTGCGGGGCGGGATGCTGGCAAGCGCAAAGGACGCTTAGGATGGCTGGTACAAGACCAGCCATTTGAATCAATCTATTCATATCTTTTTTACCTTAATATATATTGAACTATTTGAACCAGTCGGCGTCGGTATAGCCGTCCCAACTCATGATGGTTTTGCGTGTCCCAAAGTATTGGTTGTACTGTTCGTCACTGAGTTGCAGCACAGTGTTGCGTACTGCTGCCGGAATAGACTCGTAGAGATTGGCTCCCGATTCCGTCTTACAGTTGTAAAGTTTGCAGCCGGTGGCGACAGTAGGCACTGCCGGAGTAAGTGGCTTGTTTTCACCCACAAAGTTGGCACCATATATATTGGCAAACGTACAATTCAAGAAAGTGAGGTTATCCGGTTCGTACTGGTAAATCAGGGTAGAACTGGTGACACCCGCGCCCACAGTGAAGCGGCTGTTCAGGAATACATAGCCCAAGTAGCCCTCTCTGACGCGTGCCTGCATTACAGCACGTGTGCCGGTAGGTGCATGAAGCTGGCAGTCTTCAAACAGTACTACTTTGCCCGAACCCCAGATAAAGTCGGTAGCTCCGGCTATGAAGCAATCCTTGAACCAGTTGTAGCCACCACCCGGAAGCAGGGTATCCTGAAAACTCAACACACGGCAATTAATGAAAGCAGCCGACTTGTTGTTGATATAAAGTGCTTCCGCCTGACCATTCTTGCCCAATGTCCATCCATAAGCATTTTCTATCGTCACATTTTCGAAACGAATCTTATCGGAGTTTCCATCAAGCATCATCATCGAACGGCCACCGGACTTGGAAATTACAGTACCGACCGGAGCAAACTGGTCAATGTTGATTCCCGCACCTATGCCGCCGTTGATGTCATTGCTGTTATCGTATTGGATATTGACAGCCGTATTGTCGCTCGCATTCCCTTTCACAGTGATATTGGTCTGGTCGCGCAAGTAGATGATTTCCTGATAGATGCCATTATCCATTTGGAATGTCTTGGGAGCATTCAGGTCGATGTGCGTCGCACAGAAATCAATAGCGCCTTGCAGGGTATAGAAGTCAGCGTTGGGGTCGGTATGGCTAATCTTCAGTTCATAATTCGGTCCTGCCGGCATCGGTGCGGGCTTGGTCTTGAAAGTCCATGCACGACCGTATATTCCACGGAAGTCCGTCTGCTTCACGGCAGCCTGGTCTATCGTCACATAATATTCGGTATCATATTGCAGGCGTTGTTGGTGAGGCTTGATAATGAAATCGTTGCCTTCCACCCTCACCGGATAATAGTTGACGACACGGCGACTGACGGAAGAACCCGTGGGCGTAACGCCGATAATATCCATCCATGTATTCAACTGAGTTACACCATCAACAATGGATACCCTGCGGTCGGACAGACTGATTTCGTCTACCTGCTTATGGTCGCTCATACGATAGATACGGATACAACCGCTCGTGCCGAGTTCGGGTGCCGTCCCTTCAAACGAGATTTTCAGTTCGGTATCCGCAAATGCTTGCTGTGTGCCGTCGGCAGGGGTCAGGTTATATCCGGTGACAGGGGTCTTATCACCGTCTGCCGTGCCGTCCTCGTTGCTTCCGTCTTCCCAGGGAGCTGAGGAGTTTCCGGCATCCACACTTTCGAGACGTCCCATTTCTACAAAGCCGCTATCGTCAATGTAGAGCGCAAAGGTATAGCTGTAACCTTTGTGAAATTGCGGAAGGGAGATGTCCAAATTGGTAAATATCCACTCCTTTTCCCTGTCATCCAACACAAAAGAGACTTTGTAGCTATCCTTCAGTGATGAAGGAAGGACGATGGCTTCGTAGAAGCCGGTTGTACCATTGTGATAAGGGGTGATGGTGGCAACCGAACTCTCGTCAACCGTTAGTACATCGGTCTGTACATTGAATGAAGCCGCCGTCTGCATCCCTTCAATCCTCACATCACTTACTTCCAACGGTTCTTTCTCCATATTCACGAATTTCAGAATCACTTTAGACAGGCGATGCGTAAAGTTCAGCGAGATATGGGGAGCAGTCTCTTCGGAGTAAGTATAGTCCTCGTTCGTGGCAGCATATAGCAAGTCGCAGGCTGTGCTGCCCTCTCCTTGTGCCGCCAATTGCACGGGATAGTCAAAATTACGTATATCGGCAGTGTACGGATAGTATGCCACGAACTTCACCGGCACTCCGTCGTTTTGTACCTTGAGCGGTGCGGAAGAAGTAAAAGAAACCGATGCTCCCTCTTCAGAGCAGATATATGGCACGTTCACTGTCTCTACGGCAGGTTCAAGCGTTTTCGCGTCCAACACGTACGCCCCAATCTTATCACCCTCATTCCATGACAAACCGTCTTGAGTGACACGGGTTGAGAAAGCTGTAAGGTCTACGCCGAATGTGACCTCGCCCGTAGCAGAGGGTTGCTTGATGCCCGTTTCCTGCTCGTCGTCCGAGCAGGAAAGGCAACACAAACTACCTGCCAATAAAGGGTATATTAATGAATGAAATAATTTCATAACTGGATTGTTTAATCAGTATTACAATAATGTATCAAAGATTACCGGGCACTCTTGTACCAACGCGGGTCACCTGCCTGTGCGTCAATCTTGAGTTTGAAGTTGCCGTTTGCAGGGTCTTCAAAGAGTTCGGAGACGGTCATAGAAGTATTTACCCAAGCATCGGGGAAAGTACTTGCATCTACAGGATTTCCGTGTACATTCACTACTGCCAATTTTCCGTCCTCGGAAGCAGCCGCATAATTACCGGAGAATGCCTGCACATTCATCTTATACCCGATATTAGGATTTTTATCTACGAAACAAGCCGAAACATTATTCCTGTAATATAAATTACCATTGTCATACCTGCTTTCAAAAGGAGTTGCAGTCAAACCGACCAAAGTACAGTTCTCTACAGTTACAGCTACATTATTGGCATCTTTTACGTAAACAGCACGCTCTGTCATATTGTAAAGTGTAGAATTAGTGATAGTGATTGCTTTAGAACCATAATAGTTGAAAACGCTTTTCATATTCGCAAACTGGCAGTCATCGATTAGCACGGCAGAAAGCAGGTTTTGCGCTCCATTATCTCCATCCGACCAGTCGCAAACAGTCTTCATATTATTGAAGTTACACTTCTTCAACTCAATGACAGCATCCACCGCGAGTTGGGCAGTTTCATTGTTAGTCAGCAAAGCCGTCAAGTTATCACCCGTAATATCCAGATTGTTCAACGCAACCTTTTGCAGACCAGTATGTTGAATTTGTTTCAGGTTCAGCTTAACCTGTTCTTCAGTATCACCAATCAACAATAATTCGTTTACCTCTTCGGGCACAACCATTGCGTCGCTGAACGTATAACCATCCGCATTGGCGGCAAAAACCAACGCAACCTTACCGGAAGCACCGGACAATACGGTTGTCAAATCTTTTTCCGCAGTAACCGCTTTCTGAGTATAGTCGGCAGGTATAGCCTCATTTTCGGAAACTTTATCACCGTCGCCGTCTTCGCTGCCACCATCACCCCAAGGTGTGTTGCTACCGTTACCACCACCGATTTCTCCGGTGGTTTCCTTGCCTACCGTGATATTGAAAGTATATTCATAGCCTGCCACAAACTTATCAATCCGGCTGGTTTCGGGCACAGTGTACTGATACTTGCTGCCGTCTGCCATAATAGTGAGGGACATCTTGTTTATCACCTCTTCGGCAGGCAGCATAATGCCAATGAATGACTTACCGTCTTTTTTCTGCAAGTCGACAGGTTTCGGCGTATCCATATTTGTCAACGTACCGTCAATCAGGTTGAAAGTAGCCGTAGTATTCATGCCGCCTACTGTCACACTCGTCACATTCGATACATTCTCATTCGTTATGTTGACACGCAGAAGCACCAACTGATGATGGAAAGTAAACGCCAATCCACCGGCCAACAGGGATTCCGTAGACTGATTGGCAGCCTTTGCCCACATTAAATCGTGGGCAGAGATACCATCGGACTGTTCGCCCAAGTCTACCTTATAAAGTGCCGCCGTGGCATCAAGCACATCGGCAGACGTGGTATGCGGATAATAAGCCACAAAATTAACAGGCATATCATAGATAGCTATCCCCGGAGTGGAAGAGAAATTCACCGTACGTCCACTGCCAATTGTGGTATATTTCACGTTAAGAGCATCGTTCAATACATTCTTGTCCTCCGTGTCGAACATATAGATACCTATCGCATCTTCGCTTTCCCACTCACTGGTTTCGCTATTCAACCGTGTAGAAAAACGGTCATTACCCGAACTGACGGAACTAAGCCTTTTCTGACCGTCGCCATCCGTAAAAGAACTTTCATTAACTTCGCTACAAGCTACTGCCAAAGTACCGGCAACTGCCAGAAAAAACAAATGTTTCAGATTCATACTATTATATTTTAGTTTATTTCTACTCATATTATTTCATTAAATAAATCTCTGTTTATTTTTTAAGGTAACCAACGCGTATCACCGGCACGACTGCTTACTATCGGAGACGAAGTATCTTTAATCGTCAAGTCTCCATTAACCGGGTCGGCAAACAATTCGGCGGCCGTAATGTCAAGGTCGGTAGCGTTCATATTCTTACCACCCAGCAAATAGTCTGATGTAGTATAGTTGTCGGAGAATGTGGTAATGGTATTCGCACCGATAGCAAACAGGTCACCACAAGGAGATGCCAGTAAGATTCCCTTCATTACCAGTTCGGAACCTACGGCAGACTCTATGTTAATCAGACGTTGGTTGCGGCTGTAATTGTAGATAGTCACGTTCTTAAATTCCAAGTAGACAGGCTTATCCATATAAGGAGCATAGAAGAGATTCCCCCAACCATAGCCGTTCGTTCCGTCATTGTCATTGCTGAACGTACAGTTGCGGAAGATGGCACGGTCCAACTGGTCATAAGACACTCCGTTATCCTTGTTGAAAGACTGAAGATTAACCAAACCATATGCACTGGTTTGCCATCCGCAACCTTCAAAACGGCATCCTTCCATCTCGAAGTTCATAATGTGCTTGGCATTGGCAGACTGATGACGCCAGAAACCACGGCGGAGACTGATAAAGTCACAATTTACAAAGCTGACATTTTCTATCGTGTACGGTTTGTCGGAATTCATAAAGTAATTATTGTTGGCTTCGTGGCGGAACTCTATATTATCAAATTCCAGACTGGCGAGATAAGAACCCTCTGCCACGCTCCAACTACCCTCTAAAATAACAACAGGCTTGACACCGTCACGACTACCTGCCAAACGGAAACCTTTCATCAGAGTGAACGGAGTGATGCGATAGGAAGAACCTGCCGGCAAGTAATATTCCGTTCCTTCGGGCACTTCGGGGTTAACGTCGTTATTCAGCAACATAGCGGACAAGTCATCGTCCAGACCTACCTGTATGGACATTGCCGACGGCCCGGCTGTACGGAAAGTAACCTGATTGTAAGGTTTGTCATACTTACGCGGTTTACTGGTATCATATAAGTTGACAGCGTACAGCGTATTCTTGGTCAGACCATCCACTTCGGCGTATCCCTGCATCATTTCTTCGATAGTCAGATAGCGGCTGACGCCGGACAGGGTAGTATCCATCATAGGCATGATGCTTATACTATCCACCGGATTCTGCTTGTTGTCTTTCTTCCAGCGAATCACAGCCGATGATTCCGTAACCTCGGTTTTGGAGACATCTTCCACCAGTTTGGCATACTCCGGACGCGCTTCGGTAGAAGCACTGACGTAGCTCCATTGTGAGTTGTTTTCAGTTCGGGCAGCATTGCTGCGCACACGGATATAGAAAGTCGTCCCGTAGGGTATATCGTCAATGAACACATAAGGGTCGGTGGTTTCCAGATTCATGAACAAATCCGTGTGATACTGATCCCGATAGAGTTCCACTGTATAAGAGGCGGCATCGTTCACTTTATACCATACCAATGTCACAGAGTTTGCCTTCACCTCCGGTTTCTCCAATACAAACCGGGGCTGAAACAAGTCGTCCACCTTGGCGTATTTGTAATCTTCCTCACAGCCCGCAAGTAAAGTGCCGCACAGCAGTACAGGCAGCATAGCCGTAGCAAGTTTTCGTAATATCTTTATCATAACGTTTTGTCTTTTACTGATTAGTATCCATAATAGTTCCGAATCAATCCGCGATGGTCTGTTATGACCTTGGAAGGATAAGGGCACAGGTATCTCACAGGGTCGGTAGGTTTCACCAACTGGTCGTTGTTCTTGTTGATAAATCCGCGGAAGCTCCATGAAATGGCATCCAGTGTCTCGTAAAGTTGTGTCTCCTTATTCAACACTCTCCATCCCAATGCATATTCCAATACCGTGTAGCCGGCAGGACGACCTACACCGGGGCCGTATTCGTCGATACCTACAATATCCAGCACCATCCTGTCCGGATGTTCAGGGTCTTCCACTTGCTTGTAGTAGATGTTGGTCGGTACTTTCTCAATGCCCGGAACGTATCCTCCCCGTGCCACGACACCCCAGTTAACCATCTCGTTATAAAGATTATAGATGACCTCACCATACTTGTTCCAACGGGCAAGGTCGTACTTGCGGATACCTTCTCCGCCAAATTCCCACTTACGCTCGTCCATAATAGCTTGGAAGAAGTCCGCCTCGTTGGTCAGGGTTTCTACATAGTTCTCCACTTTGTCCGTCCATTGAGCCGTATCGAAAGCACGGCGGCGGACACGTTTCAACGCTTCTTTGGCATCATCGCGCGGACCGTAGAGTTCGTTCACGGCCTCAGCATACATCAGCAGCACATCGGCAAAGCGCATACGCACGCTGTTGATACCTGTGTTCGAGCCACTGGAAGCACCCAGCGGTGACTGCATATAGAGTTTTGACCATTTGCCTGCCCCCATGCCGGTTACGCCCATATCAATCTCCTGATTCAGGTCTTTGTCATATTTATAAGGCACGCAAGTCATGCCGCGGCGCAAGTCGTCCTTGTCAAACGAGTAAACGTAAGTCCCGCAGAAAGTTACGTAATTGCGGGCACTGCCATAGGCATGTTTCCCTTCCGCGATAGTGACACCGATATTATAGCCGTAGCGGCTTGTGACGCTCTTCAGCATCGGGACGGCAAAAAGCACATCGTCATTGTTGGCTGTCTTCCAGTTGCACTCATTCACCCACAGGTTCTCAAAACTTTGGGTAAGGTCGTGCTTGCTTTCTTTAATCACTTTGCCCAGCCAAGTGACGGCAATCTCATAATAATGTTCAAAATTATCGCCACGTTCCATATAACCGACATGAGTCACGTCCTCTTTGTCGGCACGAAGCGTCCAACCGCCACGGTAGAGGGCGAGTTGCCCGATAAGCGCCTGGCAATATTCACGGGAAGCACGCTCCACGCCGTAATCCAAATCTGCGGCATATTTCATCATCGGTTCCGTGGCTATCAGGTCATTTATCAGATATTCCAGAATAACATTACGGTCGGTAGTGCCCAAGCTGAAGAAGCTATCCGTAGATTCGGTCGGTTCGGTGACAAACACGACATCTCCCCATGTGCGAATCAAGTCCAGATAGAGCATGGCACGAAGCGTTTTCACTTCTCCATACATCTGTTGTGTCTCGGTAGGAATGTCACCGGTGACTTTGGCGGAAAAAAGCGGTGACTCCTGCACAGCCTGCAAAAAGTCGTTGGCATAGTTGATGGCGTAATACAGGTTGTTCCATGTAGCGTTCAATACCGACCATGTGGGACGGGAGTCAAAACAGCCGATGTCCGAACCGTTGGTATTGACCGTATTGTTCTTGAATGAGCTCATCTCCACATCGGTATTCGTATTCAAGCCGCTGGCAAGGTTGCTGCCGTACAGTCCGTCCTCCGTCATGGAAGAGTAGATGCGCGTCATCAACGCCTTCATTTCCGCCTCGTCGGAGAATATGTACTCGGGAGTAAAACCGGAAGCCGGCTGCACGTCCAGAAAATCATTGCAGGATGTCAGGGAAAGCATGCTTCCGGCAATGAGTGAATATATCAGTTTCTTATTCATAGTTCTTCTTTTTATAGATTTCAATTAAAAAGTCAACTGTGCGCCGAATGTATAGGTACGGCTGCGCGGATAACGGTTGTAGTCAATGTTCGGAGTCAAGCCGGTGGCGATATTCACTTCGGGGTCATAGCCGCTATATCCGGTGAGGACAAACAGGTTGTTGCCCGACACATAGAAACGGACTTTGTTCAAACCTACTTTCCTCGTCCATGCTACAGGCAAGGTGTAACCGAACGTAGCCGAACTAAGACGCAGGAACGAGCCATCTTCCACCGCATACGACATACTGATAGGACGTCCGATGGAAGTAGGATTCCACATGGTTGCGTCTTTGTTGAATTCCGCCAGTATTTCGGGACTATAACGAATCTCATTACCCATGTCGTCAAAGTTGCGCCAACGTTTGTCGGATGCTATATCCATCAGGAAGTTATTGTCTTTATTGTCCGCCCAGGTGGTCAGCATAATCTTGTTGGCATTCAGCACATCAAAATCGTACATATAACTGAAGAACATACTCAAATCAAACCCTTTGTAAGTGGCATTGAGTCCGAAACCACCCGAGAACTTCGGAGTAGTGTTACCAATAACGGTACGGTCGGCTTCCGTCAACTGATAGGGATTGGTGCTGTTGGGGTCTACCGGAGTCAGTTTCTTGAACTTGGCATTACCGGGACGCGGAGTGTCGGACAACGGGCTTGAATCGACTACGCCCGCTTTCAACTTCCATGTACGAGCCTGCGTGTCGAAAGACTCAAAGTCGTCTACCGTGTAGAACCCGTCGTTCACGTACCCGTAAATCAAGCCGCTTGTGCCGCCTACATAAGCACGGTAGTCATCGGAATTTACGACGTCGTTTCTCCATCCCGAAGTAAGAATCCATTCCTTTTCACCGCTTGCCAGTTTGTCAATCTTGTTTTTATTATGACCGATATTGAAGGTAGCGTTGAGCGAGAAATCCTTCGTCTCTACCAGCCAGGCATTCAATTGGAGTTCGATACCGCGGTTCGAGGTCTGTCCGACGTTGGTCATCAGTTTGGTGTAACCGGTGTAACCCGGGATGTCCGAAGGAACCAACAAGTCTTTCACTGTATTCCAGTAATATTCGATAGTACCGCTCAGACGTTCTTTGAAGAAACCGAAGTCAAGACCGATATTTCGTGTAATGGTCTTTTCCCACTTCACATCGGGATTGTACACATATTTAGTGTTATAGAACGTGTAGTAATAATGGCTTGTCTCACCCCATCCCGCCGGACGGTTATTGTTGGCACGATACAATTTCTGATAAAGGTCGGTGTCGATGCGGTCGTTACCGGAGATACCATAACTGAATCTTAACTTCAGGTTGGATATCACCTGACTGTCTTTCAGGAAATCTTCGTTAGACATACGCCATGCCAGTGCTCCTGCCGGGAAGAATCCCCAACGGTTGCCGGACGCAAATTTGGAAGAGCCATCGGCACGTAGCGTCACTGTAGCCAGATATTTGTCGTTATAGCCGTAGTTGACACGCCCGAAGAAAGAAGAGATTCGCGAAGGAGAGTCGGACACCGAAGAGTTTTGGTAAGCAGTTCCCAATGACAGATTGTCAAATGCTTTTTCCGCCGTGATGCTTTCAGGGAGATAACGGGTGGAGAAAGTTTTGGTAGTGGTCTGGTTATGCTTGATTTCCTGTCCGAGCATCAGGTCGATGGAATGCGCGTCTTTCAACATGAAGTTGTAGTTCCACACGTTGGTAAGCTGCCACTTGGTGCCTTGCTTCATGCTCCATTCCGCCATCGGCTGATTATTATTGTTGCGGGCATTGCTTGTGCCCATTCCCCAAAAGCGGCGTTGCTCTTCGGAATTATTCTCAAAACCAAACTCGGTGCGGAAGGTCATACCTTTTATGATGTCCCATTTGACGGCACCCATCGTATTGAGAGACTTGTTGATTCTCTTCTTATAGTTCTTCTCCGATTCTTCTATCGGATTGAAGCGGGTCACTTCATCCAGTTGGTCGGGGTCAAAATAGGTATCATCCTCGGGAAGCGTCATATATTCGTCCAGACCGGTGGTAGGTCTTTCGCGCAAAGCCGTCAGCAGGCTGACCCCTTCCGTGCCTGAACCGTCCACCTCTTTATGCAGCAAGCGGGTGCGGTACTCAAGTGTCAGGAATTTGTAAGGCTTGAAGTTGAAGGAGGCATTCAGATTGTTCTGTTTCAATCCGTTGCCCACCATCACGCTCGGCTGATCCTGATGGATGAAAGATAGTTTATATTTGATTTTTTCAGTACCTCCGTTCACGCTGAGGTCTATCGACTTTGCCACCGGATTGCTTCCGAACACTTCATCCTGCCAGTCGGTTCCGGGATTGCCCTGATAGATATAGTGTTCATACGCATGCCCGTATTTATTGTTAAAATCTGTAGGATTAGAGCTTTTCTGGCGGGCACTTTCATATTGCATCAGTACAAATTCGTAAGGATCCATGACATCGAGCTTCTTTGACAGTTCTTTGGTCTGCATATAAGCATTGAGGTTAATCACCACACGCCCTTCCTGCGGACGCTTGGTGGTCACCAGAATTACACCGTTGGCTCCACGTGCCCCATAAATAGCTGTAGAAGCCGCGTCTTTCAATACCTCGATAGACTCGATATCCGTAGGAGGAACATCATTGAGGCTGCTTACTTCAAAACCGTCGAGGATGATAAGCGGGCTGTTATCCTGTGTGATAGATCCTCCGCCACGTACCAGGATTTTGATTTCGGCATCGGGAGAACCGTCTACCGTGGTCACCTGTACACCCGGCAATTTACCGACAATGGCTTCGCCGACAGAAGTGGTCTGCACCTTTTCCAATATCTTGCCGGACACACTGGCGATAGAACCGGTAAGGTTGCCTCTTTTCTGGGTTCCGTAACCGATTACTACCACGTCGTCCAATACGCCGATTGCTTCCTTCATGTGGATTTGGATATTGGAGGTACGTCCTTTCAACGGTTCTTTTACCTCTTCCATACCTACATAGCGAACTATCAGCACGGCCTTGGCTACATTGGGCACACCGGCTAATGTAAATTTACCGTCCAAATCGGTTGTAGCACCTATCGAAGTGCCTTGCACCGTCACTGTGGCACCAATCACCGGCCCCATGTCATCGGTCACCGTACCGGTCACGGTAGCAGTCTGTGCCATAGCACCCACCGCTACCCACAGCAGGATAAATATGTTTATGATTATTTTATTCATCATTCTATGCTTTTATTATAAATAGATTTATTTGCTCCACAGGTTTATTTCTTTTCCATTACTACACCGCCCTGGTTCTGATAGTAGATGATGTGCTGTACCAGGTTGTGGAAATAAACTTCGATGTTCGGATAGCGTCCGTTAGGGTCGACCGAGGAATTTATCTGCCATGCGTCATTCGGGTCGTTGGGGTTCAGGCCGTAAGCCTCTTCCCAAATATCGGGAATACCGTCACCGTCCGTATCAGGCCAAGGTGTCAATGATTTCACGGAAATATAACCTTCGGTATCCGATACGGTATCAATGATTCCGGGCTGTTTGTCCTTGCCGTCCTCTTCAGGTTTGGAACCGATATGCGTATAGGTACCTTCCCTTACTTCGCGGACTACACGCTGGTCTATCAAGTCCCTGCGCAGAGAGGCTCCGGCGTATTCAAGTACTTTGTCATAAGCCTGTGCGGCTGTATGACTGGTCACTTTGCTGTAAGGCTGATAGTCCGCCATCTTCATGGCCTGCTTGTCAGCATCGGGAACATTACCCAGTGAAGAGTCAAATTGTTCCCAGACACCTTTTGTCCAGTTATCGGTGGTTGCATCAGAGTTACCCGCTACATAGTTGCCGTTAATGTAGGCTCTGGCAGTAGGGTCGCTCGAAAGAATCCGGTAAGAGCGGTTGTTGGTTCCGGTGGCAGGCCCCGGTTTGTAATAGCAGTTGGTAAGGTTGAAAGACGCATACTTTCCGCCGTAACTGCCTTGTCCCCTTCCACTCCAATTATAATA
Organism: Bacteroides congonensis; assembly: GCF_900130125.1. Classification (GTDB taxonomy): domain Bacteria; phylum Bacteroidota; class Bacteroidia; order Bacteroidales; family Bacteroidaceae; genus Bacteroides; species Bacteroides congonensis. The sequence goes on along the minus strand of NZ_FQXY01000011.1, from coordinate 380,715 downwards.
GACGTTGTTCCGCACATCGAAATATCCGGTAAAGTCGTAAGATTCTTGTGTGCCGGGAGCGGACAAGTCGGAGATACGCGGACACCGACTACCGTGGTGTGCCAGTAATATATGGTGGAACGATGCGTTGTCACCGCTAAACATGGCTCCGTAACCGTGGGCGCCCTTGGCGTGATTGGACAGGTTCATGCTTTCGGAAGCAATACACCATTGTGCCGTGAAGTTCCGCACACCATAGAAAGTCAACGTCTCGTCCACACTCCATCCTGCCGTAACGTGGTCGATAATGGCATCTTTGAAGTAACGCCCGCCGATAGCGTCTTCACCATAATCGGCAAACTGGTCGCCCGGACGGCAGCGTAGGAAGCGGACAACGGCATTCAGACTGGAGCCTGCACCTATGGCCGGATCTTTAGAGAGATTGAAGGTGAAGTTATAGTTCTTCAAGGTGATACCGTCACCCGGCGCTGTCTGTCCGATAATGCTCAGATTGGGATACTCGTTCAGATACAGACCTCTTTTCAGTTCGATGATACCGGATACGTCAAAGACAATCGTACGCGGTTGGTTGGATTTTTCGATTCCGTAACGTAAGCTTCCCTCTATAGGAGTTTCGTTTTTGTTATAGTCTGCCAGCGTTGTCACATGATAGATTTCGCCGCCACGACCGCCGGTAGTAAAACGTCCGCCGCCCTCAGCACCCGGAAAAGCAAGGATAGAAGCAGAAGTGTCATCACCGATGCTTGTATCGGGTCTGCCGTATTGGAAAATGGTAAGTGTCTTATCCAATATCTTGACTGTCGCCGTACGCGGCAACGGGCTGTTACTGTTATCTTCGATATTCAGTACCACCTCGTCGGCAGTAGAGTTTCTCCTGTCCTGTGTAATCCATGTTTCGGATATGGAAGCATCGTAATCTACCGGATTTTCTCCTTGCGGAGCCGATATAACCAATGTACGGAATTTATAAGGAAGGATATACTCGTCCTGTTCTATGGTTACCTTACCGCTTACTCCGTCCTGTGTCACTTTCAAGATGCGTTGCAAGGTGTAGCTGCCTACGGAATTGAATGCCAGAATAGCTGTCCTGTCTTCCTGATTCGCATTGGCGTCTACGGTGAATGTTACTTCATCAGTAGCAAAGCTACGGGTTCTTGGTGTTGTTTCTTTCAACTTAATCCAGTTGTATTCTTCTGCTATATCCACATCCCATTCCACGTTTGCCACTACTTTGCAGACAAATGTACCTTCCCTGAACGGCAAGGGAGCTGATGAACAATCAAACAGAATATCGGGGTCGGCACCGAGTTGCTCAACGCTAATCTCCTGTTCCAATGTAGAGCCTGCGCCCGTCATTGAAACTTTGACCGTACCCGTACGCTTGGGACCGTCCGTATTCTCGGTGAAGAACAGGCGAAGGTCGCCATTGCCCTCTCCCGAGTTTTTGGATATACTCAACCAGCCACCTGTCGAGGTCACCTCGGCAGTCCATTCAGAGGTAGCCGTTATGTTGATGGTGAACGAGCCGTTCACATTGCTCAGCTTCACCTCGTTTTTCGACACTTCCAGTTTGGCGGCAGTTGCGGCTGCATTGGAATCGTCATCCGCACTACATGCGCTGAACAGTCCTGCCAACAGTATGAATAGAAAATATCTCATGTCTTGTATCTTTATATTATTAATACTCTATTGATTACTTTATCCAGTGCGAATCACCGATTCTGTTTGTATATACTTCAGAGTTTGTATCGGTAATGGTAAAATCTCTGTCTGCCACATTCTTGAAGAGTGTTTCCATCGGAAGGACGGTTTCTACCGGTATCTCCGAGACATCAACTCCCCAGTTAGTTACCACAAATCCATTGGTGCGATAGTTATTTTCGATAGTCTTGGTTGTAATATTTCTTGTTGTGAACAGGGTTCCCTTATCGGCTTCACAAACACCGCTGAAAAGGTTATTGCGGACAACCAAGTTGAATGAGGACGTATTCTTCGGATTCAAGTCGAAGAAGGTCATCGCAGCAGGAGCCATACTTACGAATGTACAGTTCTCTACCGTCACACCCAGTTCTCCGGTCATACTGCCCAAACCGGTTATCAAGGCTCTTGACAAATCATTGGCATGGAACGTGGAATTTCTGAACACGAAGTTATGCACCGGAGCATCTTGTTTGGTAGAAAGACCGAACATACCGCTCTTGCTAGAATTCAAGCCGAAGAACCGACAATTTTCAATCACAATATTATCAACCACCTGCTTCTGGGGGGCATCCACTTCTTGATACCACATTGTACGTCCCAAGTCGCTTATCTCACAATTCTTCCATGAAATAGTGGATACATGGAAAGCCTGGTTCTTAAACTTGAAGAAGTCGGAAGTTGTCACTTTTATTTTCAGGTTCTCGAAGTGGAAAGCTTCAATAATGGCATCAGGGCAGTTGATACTCATGTTACCCATTTCCATATATGCCGGTTCTTCGCCGTCACCCGGTGTCTGTCCCATGATATAGAGAGCTTTCGGAATTTCGGTCTGTGTACCTAATTTGTAGGTCGCGCCGGCTTTCAGGAAGAGTTTCACCTCGTTCACCGAAGCATCTGCCAACATCGACTTACAGATAGATTCAAGGTTTTCTTCCGGACTAACGTATCTGTATCCGTCGGGGATTCTCATCGGAGCTTCGGGGTTGATGTCTTCTTCATTCCATCCTTCCGACGCAATGGTCACAGTGTAGTCCTGTATTATCGGTTCGTCTACATTGTTCAACGCAAACGCCACTTGTACGGTATCATCAGGCAAAATGGAGAATGCCCCGTCAATAGCTTTAGATTGTATCACCGTATTGTTCTTGTCCAGATAGTCGATACGTACGGATACTTTTTCATTTCCGCTCTGCGTTTCAAACAATACAAGGTCGTCAGTGTAGTTCACGCCACCGGTAGCAGTCTCTTTCTCACGTTGCACTTCTGTCGGAGCTTTTACGAAAGTAGCATCCGAGAGCCTGAAGCCTGAGACAGGTGAAGATATTACCGCACGTAATTTTGAATAGCTCTTATCGGATTTACGGTCGGTGGATTTCAGGCGAAGCACCCCTGTACGGCTATACATACGTATGCTAAGCGGTTCGTTAAAGGGAGACTTATACGTCACCGGTGCCGAAATGGCATACTTTGTTTTGCCCGCCGGATCTTGATTGATCACAATATCATTCAGATTCTTCGGAGCAGGGATAGAATCGGACTGCGTGGTAGAAATGATATTATAGCTTCCGTCAGCCAACTGGAAGCGGTAAAGCGATGAATAATTAGCCACATATTCACCATCGGACGCATAGATAAACAGAGGTTTGTTGGACGAGCCCGTGTTCACCGACCACGGTTCATCATCCAGGAACAACTCTATATCTTTTACTACCGAGGTGGCATATCGTTCTTCTTCAGAACAGGCAATGGTTCCCGACAGGAGTATCAGTCCCGCCAGTGAATAGAATATACTTTTCATAAAACTCCTGTTTTTAAAATTCTGAAACTTCTAATGTAAACGGTTGAACCGGCACACCTTTTTCTTTATATGTAACCGCACGCACTGACGGCCAGGGTTTGTCCAGGTAATTTTCATCCGTAATCTTCATGTGTACGGTAGAACGTTTGGAAGGTTCGAAGCCTATGCCTGTATCAAGAGGGCTGATTATACGGTTCACCTCTTCGCCCCCTTTCAGGTAGACCACATCCACTGATGTCCTGGAACTGCCGTTTATTGTCGGGAACGAGTAGACCGAAGCGGTAAAGCCGGTAGAAAGACTAGTGGAGAAGGTCACATCTTCTACTATACATTCTTTACTTTTCACTTTATACCCCACTGCCACATTCGTAAAGGTGACATCCAACCGGTCAAAACGGGTGATTGCATTCAGTTCTTCTTCCGTCTCCTTAGGTTGGAACACTGCCTGTCCCACCAAGCGCTTCAACTCTATATTGAGCGAGCTGACCGACTTATCAGAAGTAAATCCCACGACATCCGAAATATATACCGGTTTTTGAGCAAATACATCCTGATAAACCACTACCTTGGAAAGACTGTCCGTATCTACCAGACGCGCAGCGTTCGCCACAACGAAAGTTTGCAGGTTCTCTCCCAAAGGCAGGTCTACTTTCAAGTTCCCGTTACCTAAAGGCAGGTTCTTTCCATAAACCATGGAGTCTGTCAGATATACATAAATGCCGATTTCGGAAATTCCCTGTCCGGCAAAGGTTTCAAGACTCGCCCTGCTGAAAGAGAGTCCGACAGGATGCATCTCGGGCGCATTGGGAAGTTGTTCATCCGGTTCCCATTCATCATCCATCTGCTGTGTACAAGAGCAGCAAAAGAGAAACAACAGAAGAAATAGACTTGATAGATGTTTCATAAATATTAGTTTATATAGTTTAAAGATAATCATTAGTTAACACATTGGTCTTTCGACAGTGCAAAATTGAGAAAACAAATGGAAACGAAAGAGTAAGATTTAGTAGAAAAGGAGTAAAAAACGGACTTGGCGCAAATAATACTCCTCATCCGCACAGAAGTGTAAAAATGATGTGCCCTTCCTATGTTATCATAAAACATAGAAAGGGCACATCATCAAAAATCACCGTTTTGAACGGTAAGTTATCGGGTTACTTTTCTTAATTCACCTGTATCCTTTATAATCCCAACCGTTCTTTCAACAACCGGTAACCGGAAAGGCTCACCCGCAATTTCACGCCGTTTTTCAGTAATAACTGATAGGTTTCTTTCCCGAATAATTCAACCCGTGATATTTGCGTCACATTGACAATCGTAGAACGATGCACGCGGACGAATGTATCCGGAGACAGGTGTGTTTCAAAATACTTCATCGTCTGTTCTTTCAGATATTCACCGGATGGGGTTATCAACATCACATAATCCCCGCATGCTTGTATGTAGATTAACTCATCGGACTTGACCAAATGAATACGTGAACCGTCTTTTACTGTAATGCGGTCGATTAATTCGACTGGCGGTTCAGCTTGCTGTTCGGTCACCTGATGTACAATCAGTTCCTTTTCGAGTTCCCGGTTCAAGGCTTCTTCTTTGGCTACAATCAGGCGATACCAAAGAGTGACCGCAATCAGAACCGGTAGTCCGAATAATAACCGGAAAGGTTTCGTTTGGACGAAAGAGATATAAGATACTCCTGCAATCCGCTCCATAATGTCACATACCATAAAACTACCTGCCAGCCAAAGCAGGATTCCGACCAGTATCATAATGACATCCGTCTGGAACAGCGAAACAAGTCCGACGACAAACCACGCCAGGTAAGCAATGGCCGCCAACCAAGCAATCGTTGCTATTCCGTCTACCAAAGCGGGAATATAGCCGGTTCCTGTGTATCCACACACCAAGGCAACCTGACATGTAACCAGAACCAACGCCAGCACCAGCATCGGAATCCAGCGAAAAGGATAATCTATAATCGGATGTGCTTTCATAGGCTAACCTTTCACTTCCAGACCGCCGAAAGAGATCTTGCCCCGAATTACTAATACACTGTCCTGGTTAACATCCCCGTTCGGCCAACGCTTGTCATCACACCCACCAAAGAAGGCGTTACATTTAAATACGATTTTCCAGTCGGAAGGGGCATATATCTCGATTCCGCCCCAGTTACAATCCACGTCGATATAGGTTTCTCCCGATGCAATATGGGTATGGCGCAAATCAATAGTCGTCCCGCCGAATGAAGTACGGACTTCGGCCCCTTTGAACAGTTCATCAAGGACGACGTGGCGTGCAGCCCCCCAAACATTCTCCGAATGTAAAAAACCGTCGACCGAATCGGACTGCTGCTGTTGTTCATTTCCAAAGTTCATGCCGGGTCTGCCCTGATGCATTTCCATCCATTTCTGCCGATGCTCCATTGCATGCCGGCGCGCCCATTTCGCCTTCTTGTCCCTACCAGGTTTGAAGAAAAACAGAATACCTGCTATAATCAATGCGAAAGGCCATACCATTGCCTGTGAATTCTCCGGTAACCATGAAAGTCCGCCTATCAAAAAATAGACACCTATTAAAAAAAGTACGATTCCACCGATGAAATGACGACGAATCATTGAATAGACACCTATTATAATAAGGAGTGAATGCCAGGATACGATCATATCGAATACTTCAGTAGTAATCCATCCCATATTGCGGGCGAACAACAAAACCCCGGAAATAATAAAAAGCGAAGCTATCAGAATCTTGCCGGAAAAGCCTCTGCCCGCAGGTGAAAATGTTTGTTTCTCTTCCATCGTCTTTATATTTAATTGATTGATGGTTCAAAGATACGCCATTTCTTTGTGCTTCTACAGGCTTTTCTGTCGATTTACGGTTTAAAATCCGGTGAATGCCGGATAAAAACCGATGAAAAAGTCAATTTATAAACCCCGGATTCGTATATTTGCCGCGCTTCATAACACAAATATTACCTTCCAAAGCTAATTCCTACACCTTGTAGCAAACTAAAAACAAAAAATACGAGGTGAAAAACAAATATTGCACATGGCTACATTCATATTATCATACTTTTGTAGCGATGAATAAACTCTCTTAAGAGAGATTAAAGACAATAAACAACAACCATTAATTTATAAACATGCAAAGTATGTCTAACAAAGTGAAAAACATGCGCTCCTTATTGCTAATACTATTTTCGGCAATATCGCTCAGCGTATCTGCGCAAACGATTACCGTAACAGGTAACGTGAAAGACACCAACGGAGAACCTATTATAGGAGCCTCTGTTGTAGAAAAAGGTAATACGACCAATGGTACGATTACAGACTTAGATGGTAACTTTTCTATCAAAGTCGATGGAAAAAAGACGCTTGTGATTTCATATATTGGTATGAAAACACAAGAAATTGCTATTCAAGGAAGAAAATCTGTTAATGTAACCATGCAAGATGACTCACAAGCATTGGATGAAGTAGTTGTTATCGGCTATGGCACAGTTAACAAAAGAGACTTGACAGGTTCTGTAGCATCAGTAAATTCTAAAGATTTAGCAGTGGTACCAGTATCCAGTGCAACTGAAGCACTGACCGGTAAACTTGCCGGTGTCAATATCACAACGACAGAAGGTTCTCCTGATGCAGACGTCAAGATTCGCGTACGTGGTGGCGGTTCTTTATCACAAGACAATTCCCCACTTTATATCGTGGACGGATTTCCCGTATCAAGCATTAGCGATATAGCTCCATCTGAAATTCAAAGTATCGATGTTCTGAAGGATGCATCTTCTACTGCAATCTACGGTGCCCGCGGTGCCAATGGTGTTATTATTGTTACTACCAAAAGTGGTAAGGAAGGTAAGACACAAGTAGATTTTAACGCTTCCTTTGGTTTCAAAAAAGTAGCTAAAATGACTAAAGTTTTAAGCCCTTACGATTATGTGGCTTATCAACGTGAAATTGGTTCTACTGCTAATTATGGTAATTATGCAGATATGGATCTTTGGAAGTCCTTCCCGGGAGAAGATTTACAAGACGAGATATTCGGACGTACAGGTAACCAACAACAATATAATGTAAACGTAAGCGGAGGTAGCAAACAGATTAAATATAGCGTAAGTTATGCTCACAATGAAGAAAAAAGTATCATGCTTGGTTCCGGCTTCAACAAAGATAATGTAAATGCTAAAATCAATGCTGAGTTGAACCAATGGATGACGCTTGATTTCAATGCACGTTTCAGCTACTCTTCTATTGAAGGATTAAGCGGTGGAGCAGATACAAACGAAAGCAATGCCGCTAACTCAATTGTTGCAAATGCAATAACTTTCCGACCGGTCGACGCTTTAAGCAACGGCGATCTGGAAGATGAAGAGAATAACTCGGCAACAAGCGCAACACCACTAGAACGCTTATTGGCTACAGAAAAGAACCGCAAGACATTCAACCAGAATTATAATATCGGTCTAAATTGGAAACCCTTCAAAAACTTCACATTCCGTTCAGAATTCGGTTATGGATGGAGATATGATGATACAGAACAATATTGGGGCACAGATGCCGTATCCAACTCCAAGTATGGATATAACGGACGTCCGCAAGCCTTCTTATTGAGAGAGACTTCCAAAAACTGGAGAAATGCCAACACATTAACTTACGAAAACAAGAAACTCTTCGGTGGTCGTGACCGCATGAATGTCCTGATTGGACATGAAGTAAGCAGCAGCTGGAAAAATTCCATAGAAAATGTCTCTGTATCTTTCCCCACATCAATGGGATTTGACGATATGAAAGCGAATATGGGGGCAGGTACTTCATTGCCTACACAATCAACCATCGGTGCGAAAGAAAACATGCTCTCTTTCTTCGGACGTGTCAATTACACCATGATGGACAAATACTTGCTGACGGTTACCATGCGTGCCGATGGTTCCAGCAAGTTCGCCAAAGGTAACCAATGGGGAATGTTCCCTTCCGCAGCTTTGGCTTGGCGTCTGTCTGACGAAGCATTCATGGAAAACGCCAAGGATTGGCTTTCCGCATTAAAAGTCCGTTTAAGTTTCGGTACTGCCGGTAATAACCGTATCAACTCAGGATTATTGGCTACTACTTTCTCAATGTCGGACAACTCTGCACGTGCTCCTTTCTTCGGTGAATCAATGGCTAACATGTTGCAACATACCACCACGCTTTATAATCCTAATCTAAAATGGGAAACAACCGTCACCCGTAATTTCGGTATCGATTACGGCTTTTGGAACAACCGCATTTCAGGCTCTTTAGACGTATATTGGAATACGACAAAAGACTTGCTGATGCAGGCTGAAGTACCATCAAGTACCGGCTATTCCTATCAATACCAAAATTTCGGCAAAACATCGAATAAAGGTATTGAATTTACAGCCAATGCCGTATTGGTGGATCAAAAGAAATTTGGATTGAACTTTAACTTTAACATCGCTTACAACCGTAGCCGTATCGATGAATTGAATACTGACAATCCGTGGCAAGATTACAAATGGGCAGGCAGTAATATTTCCAAATATGAAGTTTTCCGGGTAGAAGAAGGTGGACGCTTAGGTGAAATTTGGGGATATCGCGCCAATGGTTTCTATACAGTGTATGACCCGAAAACTAACCCGAACGGAGATTTAGTATGGAAAGGCGGAAACTGGGTGTTACGCGACGGTCTGAAAGACAACAGTGCTTCAGTAACAGGCGGTTCTTATAAACCCGGTGGATTAAAGCTGAAATGTGACGAAGACGGACAACCTGTAAAAGAACGTTTAGGCAACACAATTGCCCCTGTTATGGGTGGATTCGGTTTTGACGGTCATATCGGCAACTTTGATTTCAATTTCTTCTTTAACTATTCGGTAGGAAATGTGATTCTCAACGGTACCAAGCTTTTGTCGTCTTTCCAGACAGGAAGCAAGAAAGGGTATAATCTGAATAATGATTTTGCTTTAGGCAATCGCTATTCCTGGATTGATCCTGCAACCGGATTAAATCTTTCAGCAGAAAGCACCGCCGTGAAAGAAGCATATGGTGACATGATGACTGCCGGATTACGTCTGAATGAGCTGAACCGGAACGCACAAATCTACAACCCGGCTTCAATGACACAGGCACAAATATATGATTACGCAGTAGAAGATGCTTCTTTCCTACGAATCAACAATATAACAATAGGTTATACATTGCCCAAAACATGGGTGAAGAAAGCTTTCCTGCAAAATGTCAGAATATATCTGACAGGATACAACTTGTATTGTTGGACAAACTACAGCGGTTCTGATCCGGAAGTAGACACCATGAGCAAGAAAAATGCAATGAACCCCGGTATCGACTATGCAGCGTATCCTAAGAGCCGTACATTTGTTGGTGGCATTAACGTAACTTTCTAACTAAATCAAATTAACGAATTTATGAAACATATATATAAATCTGTATTTTTGGCTACCGGACTGTTGTCTTTGACTGCATGTTCCGATTTCCTTGACCAGTCATCTCCTTCTGAGATGAACGACAAAGTGGTATTCAACAACGAATACTACACAGAACTTACGTTGAATAAAGTATACGGCGGACTGACGCAAGACAAAACCTATTCTCAGTTCATGCCTATTCAAGCCGGACTAAACACCGACTGCGAATTAATAGACGGACTGGGGAGCGATGCTCAAAACACAACTCATCAACGTGGTGTGTTCAATTACAATGCTTCTCCCGGATTTGCAGATTTGGAAACCGTATGGAATAATATGTACGGAGTAATAGAAGATGCCAACCTAGTAATAAACGGAGTGGACAATAGTTCCCTTATTGAAGAGGGAAATGAATCAAGAGCTACCATGCTACGTTTCAGAGCAGAAGCCAAGACATTACGCGCAATGATTTACCTAGACTTGATCCGCTTGTTTGGAGACGTACCTTATAAAGTAGAAATCTCCAAATCCGACCTGAGTAATGCTTATTTAGGAAAAACGGATCGGGATGTTATTATGGAAAACTTGATTGCGGATCTGGAAGAATCTATTCCTGACCTGCCTTGGGCCGGCGAACAGACAACAGAACATGTCACACGCGGTTATGCACATGGTCTGTTAGCCAATATAGCATTAACACGTGCCGGCTGGTTTATCCGTGAGTCTGCTAAAGAGGGCTATATTACTGCTACAAAAAATTCGGATGACAACTATCCTACGCAACGTTGTGACGATGAAACCAGAAAGAAGATGTACGAATTGGCAGAGAAGCATTTATCTACTATTATCAATAGCGGAAAACATGCATTGACAAGTACTCCTGAGCAATATTGGCTGGACATGAATGTGGGAAATTTACAAACCAGTACACCGGAAAATTTATTTGAGATTCCAATGGGTATTAATAAAAGCGGGGAATTAGGATATACTGTAGGTTTCCGCGTAAATGGTCCTACTCCCGATTATGGCAAGAAAGGAAATTCTACCGGTACTCTAAAACTAACAGCTCCCTATTTTTATTCTTTTGACAGAGACGACACACGCCGTGACTTAACTTGTGCCACTTATCAGTTAGAGAACAAAAGTTCATACACAGAAGCAATGTTAGGAAATGCCCCTTTCGGTATCTACTGTGGAAAATGGGATTATCGTAAGATGGCAGGTAACCCAACTTGGTTGGAAGCGGTGCTGGCCGGTGATGAAAAAGCTAAAATCAGTTCCGGAATCAATGTAGTAAAGATGCGTTATGCATACGTATTATTAATGTATGCAGAAGTAGTCAACGAGTTACATAAAACCCAGACTGCATACGGAACAGATTTAGACGGAAAGAATTGTACGTTATCTGCTTATGACGCTCTACTGCAAGTACATCAAAGAGCCTTTACCGACCGAAACGCAGCAGCAACAAAACTAAATCAACTGATTGCCGATAAAGGTTTCTTTGAAGCTATCGTACAAGAGAATGCTTGGGAACTGGCAGGTGAAGGAGTCCGCAAATTCGACTTGATTCGTTGGAACCTGTTAAGTGACAAGATTGATGAATTTAAATCAACTTATGAAGCCCACATCGGAAATGATGATGGAACAGGAACCAAGTGGCCGCAAAAGATTTACTTCAATTATAAGAAAAACAGTGATAAGGCTTATAAAGAAATCGACCAGTCTTCGATTACCTGGTATGAAACACCGGCAGATACAAAAGCTTACGAAGCCAACAAAGACAGTTTTGGTAAAATAGACACCAAACAAAAAGATACTAATCTGCCCTCTATCAGTAGCGGGTTGAATACACCGGTAAAGAATCGTTATCTGTTGCCGCTTTATTCAAGAACCATATCTACATCAAACGGCACTTTGAAAAACTCCTATGGATATAACTAAAAAAGGAAAGAACATATGAAAAACTTAAAATATATCATTAGCGCAGGAACCTGTTTACTCCTGACTATATTCCTCTCCACATCATGTACTGATGGCAATGATTGGGAGGTTATAGAAGCCAACCGACTGTTCGGCCCGACACAAAGCGATTTCAGCCTGACAGCCGATGACGAGATTGCCCAAATCGAGATTACGTGGAAAGGCGTAAAAGACGCACAAGGATACGTATTAGAAATCAGTACCGAACCATTGTCAAATGATATTGCATTGGGAGAAGCTGCCGGAAGTCAAATTTTCGGCAATGATGGAGAAAAAATATCAAGTCCGTTAACGGTTAAGGAATTACTTCCGGAAACGAACTACTATGCTCGTATCAAAGCAATAGGTTCAAATAAGGAATCCTATTGGGTTTACGCAGAAAAATCCGTTAAAACCACAAAAGAGCAATTATTAGAAATACCGACTGAGGATGCAGGAGATATAACCAAAGAATCTATTCGTGTCTCTTGGATGGAAGGGTGTAACGTAACAGCATTACACATCAGCTCAAACAGTGCCTCTGCTCCATACGAAGAAACCTTTATTTTGGAAGAAGCTGACAAAGAGGCTTGTTCATTCCTTTTTGAAGGTTTGTCATCTCTTACAGAATATACCATTGAATTGCTGAACAACGACATTATTCGTGGTACTATTAAAGTAACAACAGCACAAGGTGAAATGATTGAGGTCACAGTAGATGAACTCACTCATAATAGTGCTACATTCTCATGGGTAGAAGCCGCAGATGCATATACGCTTATTCCGGGTGAAAGTCCGACGGCAGATGGCGCAGAAGCTTTCCCGACTGGTTCGGCTACTACATTCACTGCTTCAAATTTGAACAGCAGCACCACCTATACATTCTCCGCCATTAAAAATGGAGCAATTGTCGGTTATGTAACTTTTGAAACAGAATATAAAGCTCCGGAAAATGCAGTACAAATCAATTCTGGAATTGATTTTGAAAATGCAATAACCAACGGTAGCGGCGATGTAGCACTTGAAATCATAGGAGATATTGAGGTAGAAAGTAGCACTAAAATTTCAGAGAACATCACTTCATTGACGGTATTCAGCAGAGGCGAGACTCCCGCTAGAATGAAAGTAGAAGGAATAGGTCTGAATTCAGGAGTCAAAATATCTAAAATTGAGTTCTATAATTTGGACTGCACTTATGAAAACACTAATAACGGCTATATTCTGAACGGAGATTCACAACGTGAAATAGAAAGTTTGATTATCAAAAAATGCAATATCCACGACATCCGTGGTGTAATTCGTCTACAAAAAAGTGGAGCCAATTCCATAATCGGAAACATTACAATAAGCGACTGTATCCTTCAAAGAATTGGTTCTTATGGTGTTGTAGAAATCAATGTAAGCGAAGCTACAGGTCATTTTAGCAAAATAACAATTGAGAAATCTACAATAAATGGTTTAGGAGCCCGTCTCATGAGATTCTCTGTACCAGGAGAGATTGCTATTAATCAATGTACATTCTATGGATTCACCGATAAAAATGCTACGATTGACGCTACTTCTTGCACTCTCTCAGTTTCTAATGTACTGATGGGAAATGTAATTAATACAACAACTGGTTATAAAGCAAATGGCTCCCCGCAGATTAGCAACTCTTATTATACAACAGACTGCTCATACACGAAAAGTCTGTTAGGAGAACAAATCGAACTTTCATCATTAGAACTATTCACTGCACCTTCAAACGGTGACTTTACAGTGAAAGACACTAAATACAAAGCATACGGTGATCCCCGTTGGAATAAATAATAAACAAATTAATCTAAGAAAACATGAAAGATAGTATATTTTCAATTTGCGGAAATCTGGCAATAGGTACTTTTTTAATGGTATCTTGTGCTGACATAGATCCTAAAATGACAAATGATACATTACCACTACTTCCTAATGAAGTAGAACAAGGTACTATTGTCCAGTTGGATTACGGTGAATTATTAGCTTTCCCTGGTGCAGAAGGACATGGAAAAAATACAGTAGGCGGACGCGACGGTTCGGTTTATCACGTAACCAAATTGACAGATGACGGAACAGAAGGTACACTCCGTTGGGCTGTTTCGCAGAAAGACAAAAGAACAATTGTCTTCGATGTAGCTGGCACCATCCATCTAAATAGCGAACTAAAGACAACAAACGATTATTTAACCATTGCCGGACAAACATCTCCGGGGGGTATTTGTATCGCAGGTTATCCATTTATAATAAACTCAAATAATGTTATTATACGCTTTATCCGTTTTCGTCCGGGAAATGTCGACATTGATTGTGACGGTTTAGGAGGCAGTGACAAAGAAAATGTCATTATCGACCACTGCTCTACCAGTTGGTGCACAGATGAATGTTTATCCGTATATGGTATGGTGAATTCTACTGTACAATGGTGTTTAGCTTCACAAGCCCTGCGTGTAGTTCCCGGTAAACAAGAAGGCGAAAAAGTGAAAACACATGGATTCGGTGGAAACTGGGGTGGTCGTTTTGCTACTTATCATCATAATATGATTGCCCATTGCGAAAGCCGTGTCCCACGCCTTGGCCCTCGTCCTACTACATTGAAATTAGATGAAAAAGTAGATATCCGCAACAACGTATTCTACAATTGGGCAGGTGAAGGATGCTACGGTGGTGAAGCACAAAACGTAAACATTGTAAACAACTACTACAAACCAGGCCCTGCAACGGCAAAAGCATCCGATAAAGTTAAATACCGCATTGCCAAAGTAGGTATCTACGCTAAAGACTATGACAACGGAGCGGATTTCGAACCCTTCAAAGGAATATGGGGAACATTCTTTATTGACGGTAATTTCATGAACGGTAATGAAGACGTTACAACAGACAACTGGACAAACGGTGTCTATGCTCAACAACAATCAGACAAAAGTAACGACTTTTCATGGGATAACAACAAGGATAAAATCAAAAAAGAAACTCCCGTTACCAAATCTAACGGTGTGACCACCCATAGCGCAGAAGTAGCCTATACTAAAGTATTATCGTATGTAGGAGCCTGTAACTATCGTGATGCAGTTGACAAACTGATTATAGATGATGTCAATAAGGGTGAAGCTACCCAAACATCGGCTACTGACAGCAATGGAAATCCTACAGACAACAAGCCGGGCTACATCAATGATCCACGCCAATTTTGGGGAGATGATCCTTACCCTGCATTGACTGTAGATACCAAACGTAACATTACCGACACCGATGGGGATGGCATTCCTGATGAATGGGAAATCGCTCATGGTCTGGATCCTAATTATGCTTTAGACGGTAATATGCGCACTATAGATATACACGGCAAATATTCCAACCTCGAAATGTATATGAATAGTTTGGTCAAGGATATTATGGATCAATGCACAGAAGGTGGTAATGTGGTTGAATAACAATTAATATGAAAAGAGGATGTGTTTATAGATTTACCACATTCTCTTTTCATTTTACAGTACTCTCATAATAATCATACCATGAACAAAATATTACCAACAATTATTTTAAGTCTTCTTATTACAGCTTGTTCAAATACTGATCCCATAGCATCTCCTCTTCCGTCCGAACAGGAACCTGACAGCAGCCAGTCTGAAAACCAGCTCCCTGACCGACAATATACTCCTGCTTTCCCGGGAGCCGAAGGAGCAGGTAAATACACAACCGGCGGCGCAGGTGGTACTGTATACACAGTTACCAAGCTCACAGATGACGGCTCGGAAGGAACACTACGCTGGGCGATAGAAAAAAGCGGAACAAGAACGATTGTATTTGCTGTAGGTGGAGTCATTCCACTAAAAAAGAAATTATCTATTAAAAACGACAACATCACTATTGCCGGACAAACCGCACCCGGTACAGGAATCTGCCTGAAGAACTATACACTTAATATTTCTGCAAACAATGTTATTATCCGTTTTATTCGTTCACGGATGGGGGCAGACATCCAACAAAAAGGAGATGACGCAATGAACGGATTCCAGTCTAGCTATCCGGGCAAGCAAAACATCATTATAGATCATTGTTCCATGAGTTGGAGCACCGACGAATGTGCATCATTTTATGGAAATACCAATTTCACTCTCCAATGGTGTATCATCAGCGAAAGTCTTACCAACTCCATTCATGAGAAAGGAGCACACGGCTATGGAGGAATATGGGGTGGTAGTCCGGCTACTTTCCATCACAATCTGATAGCCCATCACAGTAACCGCACTCCACGACTTTGTGGAAGCCGTTATTCCAACCGTGAAGATATGGAAAAAGTAGATGTATGTAATAATGTCATCTACAATTGGACAAACGAAGGAGCTTATGGAGCACAAGGCGGCTCATACAATATCATCAACAACTACTACAAACCCGGTCCTGTAAACGCTGCAGAAAAAGTACATTGCCGCATTTTCACTGCTTATGTAGACGATGGGACAAATAATCAAAAAGCAGGAACTTACGGAAGATTTTACTTGAACGGAAATATATATGATTCTTCCCGAAATGATTTATCAACCAGCCAGCTAAAAGAAATTGAGAATGCCAACAATGATAATACTTCCCCTACAGCTTTCTATGTAAAAGATAACGCATATAAAGTTCCGGCCGAAAAGTTGCTAGTTTCTTCCCGTTTTAATATTTTAGCGGATTATTCTTTTGTCCAACCTGCTAACGAAGCTTATCAGGCCGTTTTAAAATATGCCGGTGCTTCTAACATTCCGGACAAGATAGACGCACGAATTGTAAAAGAAGTGAAAGAAGGCAACTACACGTACAAAGGGTCCAATGGCGGAATGTATGGTCTGATAGACACTCCTGCCGATACAGAAGGATGGAATGAATATGTAGAAATCCGTTCATCACAACAAGATACCGACGGTGACGGAATACCTGATGAATGGGAAAAGAAGAATGGTTTGAATTATAATGATAAAAAAGATGGTAACCGATGCGATCTTCATGAAAAGTATACAAATTTGGAAGTATATCTTAATAGTTTAGTCAACGCATTGTATCCGGCAACCAATAACTAATTAATAACAAAATGAGTACGAATATCTTCAAGGTCTTATTTATTACCCTATTTCTATCTCCTCAGATTATAAATAGCCAGAACAACGAGCACCCTACTCCTGACCGTAGCAAAGTAGCAGCTTTCCCTGGTGCCGACGGAGCCGGAAAGTATACCACCGGCGGAGCCGGTGGCGCAGTCTACACAGTTACCTCATTGGCCGACGACGGTTCCGAAGGAACTTTCCGCTGGGCTATCGGCAAGAAAGGTCCACGTACCATCGTTTTTGCCGTAAGCGGAATCATTGAACTTCAAAAACCACTAAGGGTCAATAACGGT
The DNA here is from genome assembly GCF_900130125.1 of Bacteroides congonensis. Lineage (GTDB taxonomy): Bacteria > Bacteroidota > Bacteroidia > Bacteroidales > Bacteroidaceae > Bacteroides > Bacteroides congonensis. The sequence continues at coordinate 363,435 of NZ_FQXY01000011.1, read as the reverse complement.
GATGTAACCATCGCCGGACAAACTGCTCCCGGAGATGGTATCTGCCTAAAAAATTATACATTCTCCATTCAGGCAGACAATGTGATTGTCCGCTTCATCCGTTCACGAATGGGAGTAGACATCAAGCAGAAAGGTGACGACGCCATGAACGGAACGAAAGCTCACAAGAACATCATCATTGACCATTGTTCCATGAGTTGGTGTACGGACGAATGCGCCACTTTCTACGATAACAGCAACTTCACTCTCCAATGGTGCCTTATCAGCGAAAGTCTCGCCAACTCCATCCATGAGAAAGGAGCGCACGGCTACGGTGGCATTTGGGGCGGACAACCTGCCAGTTTCCATCATAACCTGCTCGCCCATCATACCAACCGCACTCCCCGCCTTTGCGGAAGCCGCTACACCGGAAAACCGGAAAATGAGAAGGTGGAACTGTTCAATAACGTGATATACAACTACGGGAGCGACGGAGCGTACGCCGGCGAAGGGGGATCTTACAACTTTATCAACAACTACTACAAGCCCGGCCCTTTCAGCACAACGAAAGGCTCTTTCAAACGCCTGTTCACCGCTTATGCCGACGACGGCAAGAATAACAATGAAGCAGGTGTTCACGGCGTATTCTACTTCAATGGCAATTACATGGATCCTACTTGCCCGAAACTGACGGACAAGCAAAGAGAAGCCCTTTACAAAGTAAACAGGGACAACTCTTACGGCTTGGTCATCAAAAAGGACTTCGCAACCGAAAAGGAAGTATTATCCGGGAAAGCATTTGATATAGCCGAACACACTTCCCTGCAACCGGCAAAGAAAGCCTATAAGGATGTTCTCCTGTTTGCAGGCGCTTCCTATCGCCGTGATGCCGTAGACCAACGTATCGTAGAAGAGACACGCAAAGGAACTTATACCTATGAAGGTTCGCACGGAAGTACGAACGGAATGATCGACCAGCCGTCCGATGTAGGCGGATGGCCTGAATACAAATCAGAACCGGCTTTGACTGATTCAGACGGTGACGGTATCCCCGACGAATGGGAAAAGAAACATAATCTGAATCCTAACGATCCTTCAGACGGAGCAAAATACACTTTGAGTCCGGAATATACGAATTTGGAAATGTATATGAATAGCTTGGTGAATCACTTATATCCTAAAAAATAGAATAAACAAAAAGATACTACCAAAGAGGGACAAGACTTTTACAAAGTCCGTCCCTCTTTTGATTTATAACATAATTATTATGCAATTACCTGCCCACTTTCTCCTTATATTCTGTCGGCGTCATACCCACCTGCGCCTTGAAGCATTTGCTGAAATAACGCGGGTCGTTGATTCCGACCATATATGAAATCTGCGTCATATTAAACTCTCCGGTTTCAATCAGTTGGGTGGCACGCTTAATACGGATTTCCTTGATAAACTCGATAGGCGCCAGTCCGGTCAGTGTTTTCAGTTTCTTGAAGAATACCGAACGGCTGACAGCCAGTTCACGTACCAAATCATCTACTACCAAGTCACCATTATCCATATTCTGTTCCATCAGTTCCACCAGTTTATCCATAAACTTACGGTCGTTGGGAGACATATCGGGAACAGTAGGTTGAGGCTGAGTTTGCGCTCCCTGACTCAATTCAACTGAGTTTGCTTCCCCTGATACAACCTCTGCCGATACAGGCAAATTTTCGGGGACAGCGGACATATTGATATGCATCAGACTGTCCCGATAGAAGTTCTGCAACTTCTTGCGCTGCATCAACAGGTTTTCTACACGGGCTTGCAGATACGTAGCGCTGAAAGGCTTCGTGATATAATCATCCGCACCGTACTCCAGTCCTTCCAATTTACTTTCGATAGTAGTCTTGGCGGTAAGCAGGATAATAGGTATATGGCTGGTCGTCATATCCGCACGCAGTTCCCGCGTCATCTCGATACCGTCTTTTTCGGGCATCATCACATCACTGATAATAATATCCGGCAAATACTTCAACGCCTTGCTCCAACCTTCCATTCCATCGGCAGCTTCCACCACCCTGTACATCGGAGTAAATATGCTGCGCAGGAACTCACGCAATTCCTGATTATCTTCAACCAACAACATCAGCTCTTTGGAGTTATCTTCCGCCGACGTTTCTTTCTCCGAAGGCGATTCCTCAACTCCCCTACCGTCTGCTGCCACCAAAGTTTCAGACTGGAGCGACGCATTGGCTATATCCACCACCTGCCCCATCCTCGCCGGAACTTCCGCATCCTCAAGGATAAATTCCACTTCTTCGTCATAATGCTCTTTCCCTTTCAGGAAATCAACCTTGAAACAACTTCCTTCTCCCAGACGGCTATCGACGGAAATGGTAGCCTTGTGCATCTCCACAAGCTCCTTCACCAGCGAAAGCCCGATGCCCGTACTAGCCTGATTGAAAAGATTCTTATCCACCAGATTCTCAAAACGGACAAACAGCGATTTCTTCTTATTCTCGGCAATACCGATGCCTTGATCCTGCACGCCGATAGAAACGGTATTCTCGTCTTCACGGATGAAAATCGTAATCATCTTCCCGTTCGGCGTATATTTGAAGGCATTGGAAAGCAGGTTGAACACAATCTTTTCCAGTTTATCCACGTCCACCCAAAGGTAAAGATGCTGCTTCTCCGTCTCGAACAGGAAATCAATCCGGTGCTCCTCGGCAACGGCTTCGAAGTTATCCATCACCTTGCGTACAAAAGGCACTACATCCACACGCTGCACCTGCATCTTCATCTTCTTGTTCTGAATCTTGCGGAAGTCCAAAATCTGATTGACAAGACGAAGCATACGGTTGGTGTTCCGTTCTACCACCACCAACTGCTCACGGGCATCCGCCGGCAATTTGTCATTCTTCAGGACTTGTTCCACAGGCCCCGCTATCAGCGTAAGCGGCGTGCGGAGTTCGTGGGAAATATTGGTAAAGAAACGCAGCTTTATATCCGAAATCTGCTGTTCGACGGACACTTCATGCTTCAACCGGTAAATGGTAAACAGGATATAAACCGCCACAAGAATGATAATCAGGATAAACAGCACATAAAGCACATACGCTACCGGAGTCTCCCAGAAAGAGGGAAGGATGACAATATTCAGCGTGCGCTCATTATCCACCCACACACCGTCGCTGTTTGTAGAACGTACACGAAGCACGTACTCCCCTTTCGGGAGATTCGTATATGTCACGTTACGTTGCTTGTCAGCAAACGTCCACTGTTTTTCAAATCCGTCCAGAATATAAGCGTATTGCACATTCTGCGGATTCGTATAATCGAGTGCCGCAAACTGGACTGAAAAAATATTCTCTTTGTGCGAAAGCACCAATTGCTCCGTATCATCTATATCCACCCGCAACAACGATTTATCACCGGGCACAATCTCTTCATTGGTTACCATCAATTTGGAGAATACGACAGGCGGAACATAACTGCTCTTGCGGATAGAATCAGGATTGAATATAAAGACTCCGCCACTTGCTCCGAAAAGCATGCTGCCTTTCGCCGTCAACGCGGAAGCCGCCTCACTAAACCTCACCGGAAAAGTAATGCTACGCTCATCATAACTCTCAAACCGTTCACCGGACGGAACGAACTTACAGATTCCATTCTCGGTACTCATCCACAAATTCTGCTTATTATCCTCACGGATAGAAAGCAAGACGTCCGAAGGAAGCCCGTCCTGCACCGAGTAAGACTTGAACGTCCCGTGACCGTCCTCACTGATAGATACCAGTTTGTTGAGCCCACCGCCAAAAGTAGCCAGATAAAGCTCCTTATTCTTTGTGGGGATAATCCAGTGCACATCATTGTTACTCAGGCTTTGCGTATCGTTCGGCATACGGGAGAAATGGTAGAACTGCACATCTTCCGGCTTCTTGAAATTCTCGTCAAAGGCTACGGCTCCCGTAGTCGTCCCCACCCACAGGCGGCCGTTATTGTCGGAAGTGATAAAACGGGCCTTGTAGCAGGGGTCGATAGGATACCCTTTCAGATTGTTACGGTGATTGATAAACATGACCTTTCCGTCCTCATTCTCCGTGAGATAATTGATACCGCTGCCAAAGGTAGCCGCCCAAATCCGTCCGTTATGATCTTCGTACACACAATACACATTGTTATCGCTCAAACTATACATATCATCCTCATGATGAAGATAGCGGGTGAGCTTGTACGACATTCCCGAAGAAGAGGTTGACTCGGCACGGACAAGTCCGTCTCCTTTGGTAGCAATCCAGATAATCCCTTTCGAATCCTGAATGACAAAATAGGCTGTCCCCGTCATCGGAGTACCGGTAGTAGAGACAACGCCGCTTTCCGTCAGATACCCCTTATACGTTCTGTCAGCATCATACAAACGGAGCAGGCCGTCCTTTACGCCTACCCACAGATTGCCCAGATTATCTTCACAGAGGGCACGTATTTCATTATGAAGCGATTCATATTCCTGCGGCACGGGAGTCATCATTGAAAAAGGTACATTGCGATAAGTCACCTTTTCCAAGCCTTTGGAATGGGTGCACATCCACAGATTTCCCTGTTTGTCGGAGAAAGCCGAGTGAATCTTATTGGAGAAACGCCAGTCACGGCTGCCCAACCCGTTATAAAAAGGAACCAGCCGCTTCTTCTGAGGGTCAAAATAAGAGAATCCGCCCCCATACGGATGTACCCACAGATAGCCGTTTACGTCTTCATGGATATGGAAGGCCGGACGCGAACGTTCGGGATTACTATATTCGATAAGAATCCGCTCGCGTGTCACCACTCCGGTGGCAGGATTGAAATGAGCCACCACGCCCGGTTCTTCCTGCTCAAACCACACTTCCGAGGAGCGGTCTACATAAGCGGAAAGAATCGGCTTCGCAGGCAACTCCCTGCATGTCAGGAATGAATAATGTACCGATGCCTTCGTTCTCAGATTATAGGTAAAGAAACCGTCCGAATCCGTAGTAACGACCGACATATCCGGTGAAACCATATGAATGGAAGTGATTCGTCCTTTTGTCGGAAGTTCGAGCAACGTAAATTCTCCGCTTCCTTTCTGATACGACCAGATACGGCCATGATCCGAAGCGAAACAGATATCTTCATCACGCTCCTGTACGGCATAGAAAGCCTGGTTCATGCCGCCGAACTTTCCCTTAGTCTCCGTAAAATAAGAAACAGGCTCTTTTTCTCCGGGACGAATCATGCCGAGTCCGTTGTCTGTCAGCAGCCAGTCGTTGCCTGCATTATCCTGATGAACTTTGAAAACATGCAAGGAAGGGAATAATTCCGTTTTACTGGAATAAATATCCCATGTCAGACGATTGTTCTCGTCCGGATGGGTAAGGATACGGATCGCTCCGTCATTTTCAGTCAGCAACCACACTGTTCCGTCCGGCATCACTTCGACGGTATGTACATTGAATGCACTCCCCTCTTCTCCCGCGGCAGGCACTTGTTCAAAAGTCTCCGTTTTCGGGTCGAAACGATGTACACGGTTATCATAGGTCAATAGCCAGAGGAAACCGTAACGGTCTTCATACATACGATCCACCCGGTTGTTTGTCAGACTGATGTAATTCCCCTGACGTGCCTTGTATGTCTTGAACGTGTATCCGTTGAAACGGTTAATTCCATCCCAAGTGGCAAACCAAAGGTTATCTTTATGATCCTGCAAGATGTTCATCACCGTATTTTGTGATAATCCATCTTCAGTAGAATAATGGGTAAAAAAGCAATGTTGCTGCGCATGTGTCATGAACACGACAGCCAGCAATAGAATCACTGAAATTAAGGTTTTCTTCATCATATTTACGCGGTTCTGTGGCGTAAAGATAGAAAAATAACAGCATTCCAATACTATCTTTTATCTGCTATTTAACAGAATCAAGTCATTCCGTCATTTAATTACCTTGTTTGAACGAGAAGCGTCTTCTCCATAACTGTACCATCCAATTGGTTATTCGGGAAGCCAAAGATTCATCCAAGCTTGATATAACGGCTCTTTCGATTTCATGAACCCGTTCCAATTCCATGTCAAGCACTTCCGAGATCTTTTCTAATTCGGTTATTTTCCTTTGTAGATGGTCTATTTTCATCTTCTGCACTTTTATGGCTTCACGATACATATCGTTCATAGTAGTCTGATTATAACAAAACATTTCCAAATCATCCAGATAATCTACCGAAATCCGACATGTCTTTCGCCAGACCAAGTATTCTTCAAGTATCTTATCGTCTACCCATACTTCGTCCTCTCTTTTACGAGTTCCTTCAAATTTCTCCAATTCTACCCACAGACGAATGGTTTCTTTCTTAACTCCATACTTTTGGGCAGCCGCTTCCAAACTAATCATTTCTGACATAGTGTTTGTTTTTAAGTGTTTAACAATAAAGAGTAAATAACAGTATATTGAATGATAGAAGAAGCATTCATGCTTTCAGATTCCCAATCGGCGGGCTATGGTGGTAGGGTCATTCTACGGAAAACGAAAGACCGACCGGATATAAGAAAGGCATGAATGCTGTTGTATCATATATCCACTTTCGAGGCCTTAGCAAACCTTTGCAAAAGATAATGATAACAACAGACACCCACGCCAATCGTTTATATATAACACATCTTTAAGCGATATGTTGATACATAGCCATTCGCGTGGAGTATCTGCCGTATCATCTCTCTTTGCATGAAAAGTGCTAAGTTTTCGAAAGTGAGAGATAATACGTCTTTACTCCGTTTAGAAATAAAAACCGCTTTCTGCCTATTCCATCTCGCTGATGGGCAGAAAGCGTGCGACAAAGATATATATATTTTTTTAATACAAGAATAATACAGAGTAGAAATATGGGAATAGATATAAGAAGTTTTGTATTAACGTACTTACTCTTGTGCCAAAGTCTCTACGGCTTTAATGAAAGCTTCTGCACGAGGTAAAAGATAATCCACCAACGCCGCATCACAATAAGCGAAATCTTCATAATCTCCACTGTGGCGTTTGTCAAACAAATTGCTATATGTACTGCCATGCTCCAAACTTAGCAAATTAGTACGTACAAAATGAAAAGACAACATCGTTTTTACTCCGTTATGAGTACCGGCATCAATACCTCTTGCAATCAATAAACCAGTAGCTGCATAAAAGCAGGCATAATAAAGACGATTAATAGCTGCATTAAAGAAGTCTCCTTTACGCATATAGCGGGCTTCTTTTAATGTCAGATAAGCTCGTTCAAAGCGATATTGCACCAAGGCAATACGATGTTCGGGCGATAATTCCTGTTTCATAATACAATCCCCTCATTCATTACGTTCAGAGAAAAAGGTGTCTGAAAAGGACGATTTTCCCATAACTTACGCAACATAATCATAGGGCTGATAATAACCCCCGACTTTACTTCCAATTCATATAGAGGACGAATAATTTCCTGCTCACGTTCGGGAGTAAGCTGTGGCTCATCCACCAAAATAAGCAAATCAATATCGCTATCCGGACGTGCATCCCCACGAGCTTCCGAACCATAAAGTATGGTTTGGGCATTGGGAGCTACCTGCCGAAGGATGTTGCGTATCATATCTACAATCTCATTTCTTTTCATCCGTCATTTCTCCTTTCTTTTCAAAGAATGTTTTATAGAAACAAAGATAATAAAAAACTTGCAACTAATTATAATGTATCGGATAATAGTTTGAGCTAATCAGTCAACGTCTTACATCCAACAACTTATTCCCCTCTTCTACCGGATTCCAACCATCATCCCCTGCCAGAACTGTTTTCATCTCATATCCTTTTAAATTCTTCAACTGACGGGAGAAAGCGGCACGCGCTTTGGGGTTGGCTCCTTCGCCACGGCTTTCGTATTCGGCGTAAAAGGCAGTTTTCTCGTTTTCCTTTTTTCCCCAGTTGTTCCATCCTTCGGGAAGAATATGTCTGCCCAGTTCGCAACGGATAAATACGGCTTGCGCATATGGACGCCAGGGACGGGACAGATATACTTTCGTGGCTTCCAGTTCAGCGGTGAGCTTGCAGTCGTAAAAGACATAGCCGTATTTTTTTCCTTTGTCGGTAGAAGGGGCGGTCACATAGCCGTCACGCTTGCTATGGATATGGCAGCGGTTGAAGACAGCGGTAGACCAGCCGAAGATAAAATCGACGGTTCCTTCGATGTAGCAGTCTTCGTAATATTGGCGGCTCTGTTTGCTGTAAGTGTACAGGGTGTCTTGGAAACCTAAGAAGCGGCAGTTCTTGAAGAATGCACGGTCGGCAGAAACGAAGCAGGCGACGGCTTGTCCTACGGATCCGGACGAGTTCTCGAATGTGATATTCTCCGCATAGAAGTCCGGAGCGTAGATATAGCAACTGGATGAACCGGAAGTTCCCATGTTTTCGCCGAATACATTTTTCTTACTGGCGAAATCATCATGAGTCAGCACTGCACCGTCTTCTCCAATCAAGGAGATATTAATCTTACTTTCAGGGATGATTATCTTTTCTTTGTAAGTGCCTTTGCGGACAAGAATCGTAGTACGGATATTTTTACGGAAGTCGGGAACGGCATTGATTGCTTCCTGTACGGTGAAGAAATCACCGCTACCGTCTTGCGCCACTACATAATCGTAATGACGGATATATTTTGCCAGTTCGGGGATTTCCCTGCCGATAGCATCAACAGCCAGACCTGCGATGGTTCGTGCTCCGTAGACATTCAAGTGGGTATTGTCTTCACGGCCTTTCGGAAAAGCGGGAACCTGATTGGATTCGACGAACATGAAGAGTTTCTTTGATTCTACCGACCCGAGCCCTTCCACCAGGTCATGCGTTATTTTATTCATATCAATAAATACGACTCCAAGCTCCTTTGCCACATTGCGCGGAGAATCCAGATAAGCTCCATGAGTGTCGAACAAGACTGTTCCTTCTTTGGGTTGTTTCGTTTCCCCCGGTGTCCGGCGGACATCTTTAGCGATGGAAGCATCTTGCGGTTGAACGAAATTACGACGGACAATGGAATTGAACAATACAGGGATGCCGCCTTTGGCACGGGTTTCGTTTACATAGCGGCGGAGATTGTCGTCGAAAGTGGTTCCCGGCTCGGTGTGGCGGGTGGAATCCGCCTTTTCATCGTTGTGTCCGAACTGGATAAAGACATAGTCGCCTTTCTTCACTTTGGAGATGACTTTTGCCCAACGTCCTTCGGAAATAAAACTTTTGGAACTGCGTCCGTTGGCGGCATGGTTATCTATCTTTATGTCTTCGGAGAAAAATCCGGGAAGTACCATTCCCCAACCGCGTTCAGGATTTCCACCATCCAATTTCTTGTTGGCCATAGTCGAATCCCCTATCATAAAGATAGTTACGGCAGGTTTGTCCGCACGAAATGCAGAGCAAAAGATAAAAGCAACCGCCAACAACAGTACTAATTTACTTCTATTTTCTTTCATTTTCTCTATACTACTCCCTATAATAAAAAATCATTTTTCTCTTTCACCTATCACCAGCATCCTTCAAACGCCCTATTCATCGAAGTTTCAAGCGGTGATAGGTTGTTTTTCAACCTATCACCCAACCTATCACCTATCACCGCTTCCCGACCTTCTTTATTTCTTCATTTCTTCATTCTCAAACGCTACCGGAAGTAACATTTCTCCCGTTTCCTAGTTTGCTTATCCTTAACGGAAGAAAGTGTTCAATGCCTTGAAACACTTTGTTTCAAGCAGGGAAACTATTAGTTTCAAGCGTCTGAAACTTTAGTTTCCTACTGATGAAACTCTAGTTTCAAGCAATAGAAACTTTAGTTTCAAGCCTATGAAACTCCGGTTTCAAGTAATGGAAACAACAGTTTCAAGCAATAAAAACAAAAGTTCCAAGTAACGTTACTGATGGTTCAAGGCAGGAAACAACTATTTCGCACCGTAGAACCTGTCAAAAGCGCTAATGTTTCTACTTATAAGGATACCAGTTGCTACTTTCCTTAAAGATATTCTCCGGTGTGTACCTCAATGCTTCCTTTTTTGTGAGCTGTTTCCCCCATGTGACACGCCCGGAAGTCTCTGCGCCGTCACCTGTATTTCCAAATTCGGCATAACGGGCTGTCTTTTCATTCTCTGGATTCTTCCAGTTATGCCATCCTTCAGGGCGGATATGGTTGCCAAACTCACAGTTAATGAACACCGTAGCGGCGTAAGGACGCCAGGGACGACCTAAATATACCTTTTTCACTCCCGGAGCAGCAGTCAGTTTGCAGTTCTTAAAGACATAGCCGAATTCTTCATTTTGAGGAGTTGAAGCGGCAGTGATGTACGAATCACGCTTGCTGTGCAGTTCGCAATATTCAAAAAGTGCGGTAGAAGGGCCGAAAATAAAGTCGGTAGTACCTTCTATATAGCAGTTGGTGAATAAAAGGCGGGCGCCTTCCGCACCTGTATAGATAGTATCCTGATTGCCAAGGAAGCGGCAGTTTACAAACATCAGGCGGTCGCCTTCGGTGTGAAGGGCTACTGCCTGTCCCAAAGGAGCGGCATTGTTCTCAATCGTCAGGTCTTTGAAAGTGATGTCATTGCCTTCCACCTTGACGGTATAGGTGCGGAATGTTCCCATTTTGTTGATATTGGCATGGTCATCGTACGTGATAATCGTCTTTTCTGCATCTTCGCCTACCAACTGTACGTTCTTCACCCAAGAGGGAATCACCAGTTTTTCCTTGTATGTACCGTTCTTTATATAGATAGTCACCGTGTAGTCCATAAAAGCGCGGACAGCTTCCACTGCTTCCTGAATATTGCGGTAATCTCCTGTCCCGTCACGTGTGACGACTAACGTGTCTTTGCGTTGCTGTTGTTGCGAAAAGACCGATGTTCCTGCTGCACTCAACAGGAGAAACACCATCATTCCTTTAAAAATAGTCCTTTTCATCGGTAGAAATTACTTTTGTAAGCGTTCGTATTCCAAGCTCGCCATGATAAAAGGCCCTACTGCTTTGGGGTCATTATTACGGATCGTTTCATTGATATAATAATCATAATCACCGGAACGGTAAACTTTTCCACCCAGTCCGGCTACGGCACAGGCTTTGGTGATGGTAACCAATCCGTCTTTATCCACTTCGATAAAATTCTCCAGGAAACCTTTGTACCCTTTCAATGCCACATCGAGATACGATTTATCAATATATCCCAAGCGCACTGCCTTGAATAAGGAATAAATAAACATGGCAGAACAGGATGATTCGAGATAATTACCTTTTTCGCCACTCTTGTCGAGCACCTGATACCATCCGCCCGTCTTCGGGTCTTGCAGTTTCTTCACTTGAACGGCAATATTATCCAGGATAGCGAGCAGTGAATCCCTTCCGGCTTCATGCTTCGGGATAAATTCCAGTGCGTCTACCAAAGCCATGGCATACCAACCCATAGCACGTCCCCAACTGTGTTTGGACTGTCCGGTCACGGGGTCTGCCCAGCGTTCGGTGCGGCTTACGTCGGCTGCATGACGGTAAAGACCGTTTTGGGGGTCGTATGTATGACGGGCACAAGTGACAAACTGATTGATAACATCCGCATAGTCCTGCGGAAGATTGTTGCGGAACGCATATTCCGCATAGAAAGGAGCACCCATATAAAGTCCGTCCAGCCACATCTGATGCGGATAAATCTTCTTGTGCCAGAAACCGCCGTCCTCATTGCGGGGCTGTCCTTCAAACTGGCTGTAAAGCAAATCAAGGGCTTTCTTATATTTAGGATTCTTCGTCTGTTCGTAGATACGGAAAAGAATCTTTCCCGAGTTGATGCGGTCGAGACTGTAATCGGTTAATTTATAAGCGGTAATCGAACCGTCTTCGTGTACCATCGTATCTGCGTACGCGATGGCATAATCGCGAATTTTCTTGTCGCCATACGTGTCATAAACGTCAAGCATGGCTCCCAATTCGAGTCCGTGGCAATAATCCCACTTCAACTTCGGCTGGAAATCGAGCTGCCAGGATTCAGGATAGCGTATCATCTCCGATTCAGTCATCCGTATAGACCAGGGGAGCTTGCTGTCCACCTGCTGTGAGGATGCCGGAAGGGCGATTATGACCAGTAGAGCCAATATAAAAAATTTAGAAAAGAGGGTTCGTCTCATGGTTTGTTATTTTAAGGATTAAACATACGAGTCTTTCACGGTACGAAAGTAGTGCTTTTCCGCCAAAGCCGGTTGGATTTTTTAATCAAGTAGGTGCATTTTTTGTTTTTCGTGCACGGAAACGACTAATTTTGTGCACGCAAACGTCAAAAATGTCCATTTTTGATGCAATATCTGATAAATTAATACTTTCGTCTTGGAAGAAAGCGGAAAAGGTCGTACTTTTGGCACGGTTTACAACTAATACCCTCTGGGGGAAACACAGTAATTTATCATTTAAAACAGAGAAAAAATAGAACAGAATGGAAGAAGTATTCAAGTACATTATCGGTCTCGGGGCGGCAGTGATGATGCCGGTCATTTTCACAATTTTAGGAGTATGTATCGGAATTAAATTTGCTAAAGCGCTGAAAAGCGGTTTATTAGTAGGTGTCGGTTTCGTCGGATTGTCGGTAGTGACAGCGTTGCTTACCAGCAGCCTGGGCCCTGCACTAAGTAAAATGGTAGAAATCTACGGATTGGAACTGGGTATTTTCGACATGGGTTGGCCGTCTGCGGCAGCAGTAGCCTACAATACTTCGGTCGGTGCTTTCATTATCCCGGTTTGCCTGGGTGTCAACATCCTTATGTTGGTTACCAAGACAACACGTACTGTCAATATCGACCTTTGGAACTATTGGCACTTCGCATTTATCGGAGCCATCGTTTATTTTGCTTCCGACAATATCTATTGGGGATTCTTCGCTGCCATCATCTGCTACATCATTACGCTGGTAATGGCTGATATGACTGCTCCCGCTTTCCAGAAGTTCTATGATAAAATGGACGGTATCTCTATTCCTCAACCGTTCTGCCAAAGTTTTGTTCCGTTCGCTATTGTTATCAATAAACTGCTCGATATGATTCCGGGATTCGACAAACTGAATATCGACTCGGAAGGTATGAAGAAGAAATTCGGTCTGATGGGAGAGCCGTTGTTCCTGGGTATCGTGATTGGTTGCGCTATCGGGGCATTGGGCTGCGGAAGCTGGAAAGAAGTGGTAGACAGTATTCCGGGCATTCTCGGACTGGGTATCAAGATGGGTGCGGTAATGGAATTGATTCCCCGTATCACGAGTCTTTTCATCGAAGGCTTGAAACCTATCTCTGACGCTACCCGCGAACTTATCGCTAAAAAATATAAGAGTAACACAGGTTTGAGCATTGGTATGAGCCCCGCACTGGTAATCGGTCATCCGACTACGCTGGTGGTTTCACTGCTTCTGATTCCTGTCACTATTTTCCTCGCAGTTATCCTTCCGGGCAACCGTTTCTTACCGCTGGCATCCCTGGCAGGTATGTTCTACTTGTTCCCGATGATTCTGCCTATTACAAAAGGTAACGTGGTGAAATCATTTATTATCGGCTTGGTAGCATTAATCGTAGGTCTGTATTTCGTGACAGAACTTGCCGGATTCTTCACACTAGCTGCCAAAGACGTATATGCCGCTACGGGCGACCCGACGGTGAATATTCCTGCGGGCTTTGAAGGCGGCGCGCTCGACTTTGCTTCCAGTCTTTTCTGCTGGGGTATTTTCCACCTGACTTACAGCCTGAAGATTATCGGCCCTGCCATCCTCGTAGTTCTCGCGCTCGGAATGGCTATCTACAACCGTATCCGCATGACTAGAAATGATGCCAAGGCTGCATTGAACAGTAACAGTAATAAGGAATAAGTAGAAAACTCGTAACTGACAATAAGTAGTATATAATATATAATCCAAATAAAAATTCGAAAGATGAAAAAATTAGCAATTGCAATGATGTTGGGTATCGCAGCTATGTCTGCTTCTGCCCAGGTGAATTACAAGATGCAAGTGGCTTGCAGTCCGCAAGACGTGAAAACGTATGATACAAACCGCCTGCGTAGTAGCTTCCTGATGGAAAAAGTAATGGTTCCGAACGAAATCAACCTTACTTATTCTATGTACGACCGCCTGATCTTCGGTGGTGCTGTTCCTGCAACGAAGGAACTGGTACTGGAAACTATCGACCCGCTGAAAGCTAAATTCTTCCTGGAACGTCGCGAACTGGGTGTTATCAACATTGGTGGCGAAGGTATCGTAACTGTTGACGGCAAAGAATACACACTGAAATTCAAAGATGCACTGTACGTAGGTAGAGGCAAGCAGAAAGTGACTTTCAAGAGCAAAGATTCAAGCAATCCTGCCAAGTTCTATATCAACTCGGCTACTGCCCACAAGGAATACAAGACTCAGTTGATTACTATCGACGGACGCAAAGGTTCTCTGAAAGCTAACTCTTTCGCTGCCGGAAAGATGGAAGAAAGCAACGACCGCGTCATCAACCAGTTGATTGTGAACAACGTACTTGAAGAAGGCCCTTGCCAACTGCAAATGGGATTGACAGAACTGAAACCGGGTAGCGTATGGAACACAATGCCGGCTCATACTCACAGCCGTCGTGTGGAAGCTTACTTCTACTTCAACGTGCCTGCCGACAACGCTATCTGCCACTTCATGGGCGAACCGCAGGAAGAACGCATCGTATGGATGCAGAACGAACAGGCTATCATGTCACCGGAATGGTCTATCCACGCTGCTGCCGGAACAAGCAACTATATGTTCATCTGGGGTATGGCTGGTGAAAACCTCGACTACGGAGACATGGACAAGCTCAAATATACAGAAATGCGCTAATCGTTGCGCGGCTCTGCATTACATATATAAAATCCGAGAAACTTCATCCTTTCCCCCACCGGGAGAAGGGATGAAGTTTTCCGGGTTTTATATACTTCAACCTCCCCCCGACGTTACAGACTAGACGTGTTATGAAACGATAAATATACTCTTTGAAACAAATAGCATATAAATGTAACGAATAATACATGAATTCGACCAAATTTTACAAATAAAATCCAGTCGAAATCCCGACCTTTGTCAACGAATCAAAATCTATTTAAATCCATTATCATGAATGCATTTCAAAAAACAGGCGAGAAAATGACAAACTACAGATGGACTATCTGTGCTATGCTATTCTTTGCTACTACAGTTAATTACCTCGACCGCCAGGTGCTTTCCCTTACCTGGGACGAGTTTATCAAACCGGAATTTCACTGGAACGAAGTTCACTACGGTACAATTACTTCCGTATTTTCTATTGTATATGCAATATGTATGTTGTTCGCCGGCCGCTTTATCGACTGGATGGGCACAAAGAAGGGGTATCTCTGGGCAATCGGCGTATGGTCGGCAGGTGCTTGTATGCACGCTCTTTGCGGTATCGTGACCGAACAGTATGTAGGTATGCACAGTGCGGCCGAACTGATGGCTGCTACAGGTGACGTAGTGGTGGTACTGGCTACCGTAAGTATGTACTGTTTCCTTGCCGCACGTTGTATCCTGGCTCTCGGTGAAGCGGGTAACTTCCCGGCTGCTATCAAAGTAACGGCAGAATACTTCCCCAAGAAAGACCGTGCCTACGCTACTTCTATCTTCAACGCCGGTGCTTCTATCGGTGCCTTGATTGCTCCGGTTTCTATCCCGCTGATTGCGAAAGCATGGGGATGGGAAATGGCATTTATCGTTATCGGTGCCCTCGGTTTCGTTTGGATGGGTATGTGGATATTCATGTACGATGCTCCGTCAAAGAGCAAGCACGTCAACAAAGCCGAATTGGATTATATCGAACAAGATAAATATGAAGAAGGCGCTGCTCCGGTAGTTGTTGAAGAGAAGGATGAGAAGAAGATGAGCTTCCTTCAGTGCTTCACTTATAAGCAGACATGGGCTTTTGCCGCCGGTAAGTTTATGACGGACGGTGTGTGGTGGTTCTTCCTGTTCTGGACTCCGTCTTACCTGAATACCCAATTTGATATCAAAACTTCCGACGGATTGGGTATGGCATTGATTTTCACGCTGTATGCTGTGACAATGCTGTCTATCTATGGTGGTAAACTTCCGACTATCTTTATCAATAAGACGGGTATGAATCCGTATGCCGCACGTATGAAGGCGATGTTGATTTTCGCGTTCTTCCCGTTGGTGGTGCTTTTGGCACAGCCGTTGGGTACGTTCTCTCCGTGGTTCCCTGTTATCCTGATCGGTATCGGTGGCGCTGCCCACCAGTCATGGTCGGCCAATATCTTCTCTACCGTAGGTGATATGTTCCCGAAAACAGCGATTGCAAGTATTACAGGTATCGGTGGTATGGCCGGTGGTGTAGGTTCAATGTTGATGCAGTTTGGTGCAGGTCTTCTGTTTGTTCACGCTGACGAAACGCACATGACGTTCATGGGATTTGAAGGCAAACCTGCCGGATATTTCATCATGTTCTGTATCTGCGCCGTGGCTTACCTGATTGGTTGGGTTATCATGAAAGCATTGGTACCGAAGTACAGACCTATCGTACTGGATTAATCAATCCTGAACTATAATAAAAGAAAAGAGGAAGATGTCCGATGACGGATTATCTTCCTCTTTTTTTATAACAAATCTTTTCAGACAAAAAGAAAAAATAAAAAAGCCTCTTCTCCCGAAGAAGGCTTTTTAGGTTTACTTATTCTGCATCATCACCCTGCAATATTTTCAACCGAACACTAAAAAACAGTGTTCTTGCATTCCTATAATGAAGGATAGTAAACGTTAAGATGAAAAAAAGGGAAGTCTCACGACTTCCACAATTCTTCTAACCTTAAATCTAAATCTCTATGAAAAAAACGTGTTGCAAATATAGGCGTTTGTTCAACATATAGGTGTTAATGAATTGCATAAAGAGAGAATAAAAACTAACTTCTGCAAAATGATGCAATTTTTCAGGCGTGTTCTATTAAATTTAATAAACTTTTGTAGATAGGGTTTCGCTTTAAGAGTCCCGGAACACCTGTAATGAACATTTGTTTCCGTGCGCGTGTCAAGGCGACATTCAATTTTCTGTCAATCAAAACACCCGCTTCTTCTGTCAGATTCGACAGGAATTTTAATTGATAGGGATGGTTGACGCAGAAGGAGTAGATAATTACGTCCCGTTCGCTTCCCTGAAAACGTTCAACAGTATCAACCAGTATCCGGTTGAGCGCCGGAATGCCTAATGTCTCTATTTCTTTTTTAATAAGGGCTATTTGACTACGGTAAGGAGTTATGACTCCCAGTGTACGGGATTCGTCAAAATGCTTCTGATTGCTTTCATAAATCCGGGCAGCCAGTCCGGCAACAATCCGGGCTTCTGAAGAGTTGACTTTTGCAGAGCTTCCCGCTCTCTCCGGTATGGATGGATAAAAAGCGACACGGGAGATATGTCCGGAATCTTCCAACTGGTGAGGTAATCCGACAGGAATCAAGCGCCCGCCATAGAAAGCACGGTTGGCAAACAAGGCAACTTCGGGATGCATGCGCCCTTGACGGCAAAGCATGTCGAATGAACGACCAGTGGCAGACGATGTGTTATCGGCAATAATGGACGACGAGCTGTCGTTGCCAGAAGAACAATTCCGGTAAAGACGCTCGAACAGCGAGTCTTTCAAATTTGTCAATCCGACAGAGAGCAATGATTCGTCATAGATGGCTGATTGTTCCGTATTTTGCAGCACAACGGCAGGAAGCTGTTTATGGTCGCCAATCAGGATAAACTTGTCAATGGCGTTCCGGTCATCTTCACCGCGGGCACAAAGGATTCCCAGTAATTGAGGTTCGAGTATCTGCGTAGCCTCATCTATGATGGCTACATTGAAATGTTTCAGACGGAAAAGTTCCGGTTTGCCGGAAATGGCAGCGACTGTTCCTACAATAATACGGCAGTTCCGGATACGTTCGTAGACTTCCGAACGACGATTGCAGGACGACAGTTCATTTTCTATCAGATGTGAACGGTAGTTCTCGTCACAGGACAATTCACTTCCGACACGGATAAAATCAACAGCGGGACGAATGGAAACCAGCGACTTACATATTTCATCAACTGCCCGATTGGTGTATGAAAGCAACAAAATCTGCGCTTCTTTATCAGCGTGAAAAGTCTCTACCATCTTCTTCAGGGCGCAGGAAGTCTTGCCTGTCCCCGGAGGGCCGACGAGAAGGAAATAGTCTTGTGCGGCTTTCGCTTTCAGTGCAACACGGGCAAAATCGTCTTCCGCTTGTGAAATAAGGGTATCCAATGATTCGTCAAATTTCGGCGGGCGTTGCGATAGCAACAGGTCGCGACGCTCCTGTGTAGCAGAAAGATAAGCGTACAATCCCTGATACATGGAACGGAATGTCGTATCCATCGTATCGTGCTCTATGGCATAAAGGCTTTCGGCAGGAAGAACGGAAGGATTCTGCTGTGTAGAACGCAGACGGATACCAATTTCATTATCTGTCAGATGCTCGATGTTCCCCTTGAATACCATTTTGTTGGTTACATTATCCGTCTCACTGTTACGTTCATACAGGATAATAGCATCGCCTTGACGGAAGTTGGGAAGTACAGATTCTAATCGAGACTCACATTCTTCAGAACGAACCAATAATAAATGAGCTTTATGCTCGTCGGCGGCATGGTTTTCCTTGATTCGTAAATCATAGATTATCTCTCCTGCCTCGCACTTTTCCGCCAGTGTGGAAAGCCATAAAGAAGCTGCTCCCGTACGTCCTTCATAGTCGACATCACCGGATTTAGAGGTATAGAGTTCTTTAGTCAGGAAATTATATACGGCATAGAAATATTTCTTTTCCAGTGGCGAAAGAACTTTCAATTTCTCCTGAAAATTGTCGATAGACGGGCGCAGCCAGGTTTCCCAAAAGCGACCCTTCAGTCCACGTTCATTCAGAGTGGTAGCGTTTATTTCTGACAGTTTCTCTTCGGTATATTCCAGACTGTTCCGTAATTGGATACTGTATTCATTGGCTACAATCCGGTTTCGCAAATCAATTACCCGGCGCACCATCGCCCAGGAAGGGCGGGATGGGTACAGAAGCGGGTAACGGGTATAGAGCAGATAGGCTTTCACTTTCCGGTGATCCATCCCCATCGAGTATTGAAGGACGGCCTGATAGAGAAGCATCTGCACTTTATTGTTTTCCTTGGGTTCCACTTTGCCGCGGATGGCGTATTCGTCGGCTTTGCCGGATTTCATTTCTATGAAGGAAGACATATCCCGTTGCATATAGTCGAGACGGCCTTGCAATCCGAGCGCTTCGCAGATATAAGAAGGTTCGAGTACTGCGTCCGTCTTATCGAGTTCGTATCCGGCGGCATGAAAGGTATCATTCACCGTCTCACGGATATGCTCAAAGTGCAGTTTGCAGTCGTCAAAGAACTGACGTTCTTTCTCCCTGTCCCGCAAATCGGGGCAGGCTGCCAATTCGATAGGATAACGCCGGAAGGCTTTTTGCATACAAGTCCGGTAGTCGATATCTTCTTCGTCCTGCGCATGAATCCATTCGTCGAGAAAAAGGTTGGCTATATTTCCCAGTAACAAAGGTCGGGCGTTTTCAATCGGCTGGAGACGGGACAGGTAATAATTTGCCGGATGATGCCCGTAGTCGCGGAAACACTCGGCAAGGGAACTGATGTCAATCAGATAGTCTGGTTCGAGAACAATAAATGAAGGTGTCAGCACTCCTTCATTATCAATGGCTACATCCAGGAGATTCACTTGGGCATGGCGCCAAAGTAGCTTGCACGTTTCTGCAAATTCTTCATTAATCTGAGGGATATTGTAGCGGACGAGTAGCGGTTTCTCCGAGACTTCATCCAATGGGGTGACATACAGATATTGTTCGTCGGCATATTGAAAGCAAACACGCATCCGTTGCACCCGTTCACGAGCAGGGGGAGCAACTATGTAGGTAGCGTCCGCACGTGGCAGCAAGCGGTAGAGTACATCCGGTATATCTTCGTCCGAGAGTTTACGGATCAAGAAAGCCAGTGTCTTGGCATCCCGCAACAGGTTCTCCCTGGTCGGTTCGAGACGGCGGTTCAGTATTTGATTGGAAGTCAGGCGGAAAGTATGCAGCCGGTTCTGCTCGCCTGCCGAAAGGTCTATCTTTGCGGCGATAAAGCTGATACGGGCGGAAAGGTCGGTCATTTGCAGACTTTCGTTCTGCATTTGTGAACGGCAAATGCGTTCCAGCAAGTCACGCATTTGCTTGTATCCTACGGCAAGTCGGGCATCTTCCGCCCGACAAACGGCTAAAAGTAATTCATAAGATTCTATCGCTTCACTCTTCTGACAAGGCAATTTCATCTTCTATCTCTTCTTCTGTTTTCTTCTTGTCCTTTATCATCAGGATGCTCATTTCATAGAGCAGATAAAGTGGAATGGCTACGACGCTCAATGTGAACGGGTCGCCTGTCGGAGTGATGATGGCAGCAGCTATCACGATGATGACAACAGCATGACGACGGTATTTCCGCAAGAAGGACTTGTTGACTACTCCCAGCAATGAAAGCAACCACGTTACTAATGGTAATTCAAACGCCAGTCCCATGCATAGAATCAGCATCATGAAATTGTCAATATAGGAATTGAGTGACAGGATGTTCTCCACTTCCGAACTTAACTGATAGGTGGAAAGGAAGCGGAGCGTCAACGGATAAACCATAAAATAACCCAGCAAGACACCGATAAAGAACATCACCGTCCCGATGGTTAATGCCTTACGCACTCCTTTCCTTTCGTTGGGATAAAGGGCAGGGGCGATAAAACGCCATACTTCAAAGAAAATATAGGGCATGGCGGTCACGACCGACATCCAGAAGGCTGTCGACATGTGTATAAAGAAGGGAGCCGCCAAGTTTATATTGACCAGCTTCACCTGAAACTCTTGTGTGAAAAAGTCATCGGTCAGATCGAATGTCTGTCCGATATGCCGTAATAAATCGTAGAATATGAAATCATTGTGGCATGGCGCCAGAATCACATGATCGAAAAGGTAGGGCATAGCAATAAAATAACCTATTGCCAATACAAACCAAACTCCAATCACCCGAAAAAGTACCTTGCGCAGTTCATCCAAATGATCCCAAAAGGTCATTTCTGCCATCCGTACTTATTTTACTTACTTGAGTCCGCCGGTTTGTCCAGGTCTTCTTTTGCCTTATTTATTTCTTCTTTTGCATCGTTCACTCCATCCTTGAAGCTCTTCACGCCTTTGCCCAAGCCGCGCATCAGTTCAGGAATTTTCTTTCCACCAAAGAGAAGGAGAATAACCAAAGCTATAATAATCCATTCGGAACCACTAGGCAAGAAACCTAATAATAATAAGTTTGTCATACGTTTATTTGATAAAGAGGTTTTTATTAGTTGGTGCAAATATAAAGAAAAACGGCAAACTGTAAACGGTAAACAATGAATTATTTATGTTAGTTCACTTTCATTCATCATTTACCGCTTACTGTCTACCGTTTTATTATTTACTGATTATCCGTTTATCGGTTCTCAGTTTTCATTTATCTCTCACGGTTTTATTCCTGATAATATACCCGTTTCACCCGTGTCGATATACTAGTAAGAACTTCATAAGGAATAGTATCCAGCTTGTCGGAGAGAACTGTTATCGGCAGGTCGTCACCGAAAATAATCGCCTGGTCGCCTTCACGGCAGTCGATGTCGGTAACGTCTATCATGCAGACGTCCATACAGATATTGCCCACATAAGGCGCTTTCTTTCCGTTCACCAGGCAGTAGGCGTTTCCCCGTCCCAAATGGCGGTTCAGCCCGTCGGCATAACCGATAGGAATGGCGGCGATGCGTGAAGGACGTGCCAGATGTCCCATCCGGCTATACCCAACCGTATCTTCTTCGGGCACATTGCGAATCTGGAGTATCGTTGTCTTGAGGGTACTTACATTATGAATAATCGAGTTGTCTATCGGGCTGACTCCGTAAAGTCCGATTCCCAGCCGCACCATATCAAACTGCGCACCGGGGAAACGCTCGATTCCCGCCGTATTGCAGATATGGCGCAGAATCTTATGCGAGAAAGCGGCCTGCAACTCCTGAGAGCCCTTTTCAAACAGTTCTATCTGCTGGCGCGTAAAGGCATCGAACTGGGGAGAATCACTTCCTACGAAATGAGAGAATACCGAACGGGGAATAACCGCGCTTTGATTCTTCAGGCGGCGGATAAGCAAGGGTATATCTTCCACGGCAAAGCCGAGACGGTGCATACCCGTATCCAGTTTTATATGAATCGGGAAGTTGGTGATTCCTTCTTTTTTGGCGGCTTTGATAAGCGCGTCGAGCAGATGGAAATTATAAACTTCCGGTTCCAGTTTATAGTCGAACATGGTTTTGAATGCCGTAAGCTCCGGATCCATAATCATGATAGAGGAAGTAATGCCTGCTTTGCGGAGTTCGGAACCTTCGTCGGCAACGGCTACTGCAAGGTAATCAACATGATGTTCCTGTAAGGTCTTGGCTATCTCATAAGAACCGGCTCCGTAGGCAGATGCTTTCACCATACAAATCATTTTCGTTTCAGGATGGCGGAGCATGGAACGGTAGTGGTTCAGGTTGTCTACCATGGCGTGCAGGTTTACTTCCAGGATAGTTTCATGCACTTTCAACTCCAAGGCTTCGGATACCCTGTCGAAGTTGAACACACGCGAACCTTTTATCAGAATGACTTCCGAATGAAGGGATTTGAGTATGTCCGACGCGAGAAGGGCTTCGGTATTGGGGAAGAAATAGCGTTCGATGTCATCACTAAACCGGGCGGCACACGAGGAAATCTCCGGGCCTACGCCAATCAGTTTATTAATGCCCCGGCTTTGCACCAACTGGGCTACACGGCGGTAGAGCGTGGCTGTACTTTGTCCGGTTTCCAGTATGTCGGACAGGATAAGCGTCCGGTTCAGTCCTTTCTTTTCAGAACGGCGGACAAGGAAGTCAAGGGCTATATCCAGGGATGCCAAGTCCGAATTATAGCTGTCATTTATCAAGACACTGTTGTTCTTTCCTTCTTTTACTTCCAGGCGCATGGCAATCGGTTCGAGGCGTGCCATCCGTTCGGTGATCTGGTCGGCGGGAGTCATCAGGTAGAGACAGGCTGCCAGGCAGTTCAAGACGTTTTCGATGGAAGCATCGTCAATAAAAGGAATACAGAAAGTATTATCCATATCCAGATAACGGTAGGAAATGACGGTGTGGTCTTCTTTCTTCGTTATGCGGCTGATATGAAGCGGACGTTCGATATCCTTTTTACTCCAGGCAATCTCACGGGCTGTCAGCATTGACTTTGCCACGCAGTTGCTGATTAATTCATTATCGCCGTTGTAAATCACGACATCGCAGTCTTTGAAAAGCGTCAGTTTTTCCATGCACTTCTCCTGCAATGAGAAGAAGTTTTCCTGATGAGCGCCGCCGATATTAGTCAGAATACCGATGGTGGGCTTTATCATCCGTTTCAAAGCTCCCATCTCTCCCATTTCGGAGATACCGGCCTCGAAGATTCCCAGTTCAGCTTCTTCGTCGAGTTGCCACACAGAAAGCGGAACGCCGATTTGAGAATTATAACTACGCGGAGAACGGACAATACGGCGATCCGGACTAAGCAACTGGTGCAACCATTCTTTCACAATGGTTTTTCCGTTACTGCCGGTAATGCCGATAACGGGTATCTTGAAATTCTCACGGTGTACTTCAGCCAGTTTCTGCAAGGCTTTCAAGGGATTGGGGACGATGAGGAAATTGGCTTCTTCATATCTCTGCCCGGCAAGGGTAGTCCAATCCTCTTCGGAGACTACAAAATTGCGCACTCCCCGGTCGTATAAATCGGGAATATAGCGTGCTCCACTATTTCGTTTGGTAGCTAAAGCGAAAAAAAGAGTTTCTTCTGGAAAACTCAGGGAACGGCTGTCTGTTAACAGCCAATCAATAGTCGTTTCATATTCGCCCACACGGCGGGCACCGATACTTTTGGCTATGGATTCAATCGCATATGACATAGTTCTGTTTCTTTTTGAAAATCTAAGTACGGGTATTTTCCGATAAGTCGTTCTATTTTTAACACTATTTGTCCTAAAAAGCGTTGATACGCTTCTGAAGCGGGATGAAAGGGCTTATGAGCCAAGTCCCGCCGGATATCTTCGACCTCTGCCATAATCTGCTTTGTGTCAGCGGAAAAGAAGGTTTCGGAGAAGCGTTCCCACAGGTAACGGACTGCCAATGGGGACGGATGCAGCATATCATCCGCATAAAAGCGGTAATCACGTAATTCGTCCAAGACTATTTCATAGGAAGGGAAATAGAAGACGTGTTGCGGGAAAAGTTGTTGCAAGCGGTCGATAGCAAGTAATAAAGTGGATTTGCTTAACTGGTTGGCGTGCATCCCGTCGCGGATATGACGGATAGGACTTACTGTGAACAGGATCTTCAGATTCGGATTACGGGCTGCCAGGCTGGTAATCAACGAAGTATATTCGTCTACTATTTCGTCTACAAGAAGAAGCCTGCGGTTAAAGTTGCTCTCGGGCAGTTTATGACAATTGGCAACAACCTTTCCCGTTTCTTTTTGTTCATAGACGTAAGCCGTACCGAAAGTCAGCATCAGCCAATCAAGTTGTTGCATAGCCTGACGGGCTTGTTGAAGTCGCACGTTGATATGCTGCAAGGTTTCTTCCTGAGTGGATGCGGAAAAGAAGCCATGATGCATGGGGCTATGCCATAGCCCCCGATAAGCAAACAGGTCTTTCTCCGTGTATTCTTTTTTCGTTGCAATCTCCCGCAAAGCGGATGAGATAGATAAAGGATTATAAAGAATACCGAAAGGATTCAGATCCAACCGGAATTTGGCATCTGCAAGCAAGGCACCTATATTTTCGGCGAAACAAGACCCTATCAAAAGTATATGGTCTGTATGTCGGATTGCCGGAAGTCCGGCGGGCAATTCCACAGATGTTTGAAAGTTCATATGATTTTCCATCACTTTATTACATTTCGTATGCAAAAGTATACTTTCTTTTCGTACTTTTGCACTAAATTTCCTAGAATCATGAATAGTGAACCGATATATAACTTGCTAAAATCCATTAATTACCCCGAAGACCTGCGAAAACTAACCGTAGAGCAACTGCCGGAAGTATGCGATGAACTAAGGCAGGACATTATTAAAGAGCTCTGCTGCAATCCGGGACATTTTGCCGCCAGTCTTGGGACAGTGGAACTGACTGTAGCCCTGCACTACATCTACAATACACCTTATGACCGTATTGTGTGGGATGTGGGACATCAGGCTTACGGCCATAAAATTCTGACAGGACGCCGTGAAGCTTTTTCCACCAACCGGAAGTTTGGCGGAATACGCCCTTTCCCATCACCGGAAGAGAGCGAATACGATACTTTCACGTGCGGACACGCTTCCAACTCTATCTCCGCCGCTCTCGGCATGGCTGTTGCCGCTGCGCAAAAAGGAGATTCCAAGCGTCATGTGGTAGCCATCATCGGTGATGGTTCCATGAGTGGCGGACTGGCTTTCGAAGGACTGAACAATGCGTCTGCCACCCCGAACAACCTGCTTATCATCCTGAATGATAATGATATGGCCATCGACCGTAGTGTCGGCGGCATGAAGCAGTATCTTTTCAACCTGACGACTTCCAACCGTTACAACCAGTTACGTTTCAGAATGTCGCGCGTATTGTTCAAGCTCGGTATCCTGAATGAGGAACGCCGCAAGGCGCTGATACGTTTCGGCAACAGCCTGAAGTCGATGGCTGCACAGCAACAGAATATTTTCGAGGGAATGAATATCCGTTATTTCGGTCCGATAGACGGACACGATGTAAGGAATCTCGCCCGCGTACTGCATGATATCAAAGATTTGCAGGGCCCCAAAATCCTGCATTTGCACACTATAAAAGGAAAAGGGTTCGCTCCGGCGGAAGAACACGCCACCGAATGGCATGCTCCGGGCAAGTTCGACCCCGTCACCGGTGAACGTTTCATTGTCAACACGGAAGGAATGCCACCGCTTTTCCAGGATGTATTCGGAAATACATTGGTAGAGTTGGCTGAAGCCAATCCGAAGATTGTCGGTGTGACTCCTGCCATGCCCAGTGGCTGTTCGATGAATATACTGATGGAAAAAATGCCGAAACGGGCATTTGATGTCGGTATTGCCGAAGGGCATGCCGTTACTTTCTCCGGCGGTATGGCAAAGGACGGGTTGATACCGTTCTGTAATATTTATTCTTCTTTCTTGCAGCGGGCGCATGATAATATCATCCATGACGTAGCAATACAGAATCTTCCTGTGGTATTATGTCTCGACCGTGCCGGACTGGTTGGCGAGGATGGCCCTACACACCACGGAGCATTCGATATGGCTTGCCTGCGTCCGATACCCAATCTTACTATTTCTTCGCCAATGGATGAACACGAGTTACGTCGACTGATGTACACGGCACAGTTGCCGGATAAGGGTCCGTTCGTAATCCGTTACCCGCGGGGACGTGGAGTGCTGGTAGACTGGCAATGTCCGCTGGAAGAAATTCCGGTAGGGAAAGGAAGGAAGTTGAAGGATGGAGAAGACCTTGCGGTGATTACAATCGGCCCGATAGGGAATACAGCCGCACGTGCCATCACCAAGGCGGAAGCCGGGCTTGGCAAATCCATCGCCCATTATGATTTGCGTTTCCTGAAACCGCTGGATGAAGAGTTGCTGCACGAAGTCGGCCGCAAGTTCGAGCGTATCCTTACCATTGAAGATGGCATTGTCAGAGGGGGTATGGGGAGCGCTGTCCTTGAATTTATGGCGGACAATGAATACAAGCCGACCGTGAAGCGTATCGGCATCCCCAATATATTTGTGGAACATGGTGCGGTGAATGAGCTTTATCATGTCTGCGGCATGGACGAGGAAGGTATTCTGACTAAAATAAAAGAATTTATCAATTGACATGAAGATTATTATTGCCGGTGCCGGCAACGTAGGCACCCATTTGGCCAAACTGTTATCGCGCGAAAAGCAAGATATTATCCTGATGGATGACGACGAGGAGAAACTGAGTGCCCTTAGCGCCAACTTCGACTTGCTGACAGTTGCCGCCTCTCCTTCTTCTATCTCCGGTTTAAAAGAGGTAGGTGTCAAAGAAGCCGACTTGTTTATCGCAGTCACCCCGGACGAAAGCCGTAACATGACCGCCTGTATGCTGGCTACCAACCTCGGAGCCAAAAAGACGGTGGCACGTATCGACAACTATGAATATCTTCTGCCCAAAAATAAAGAGTTCTTCCAAAAGTTGGGAGTGGACTCCCTGATTTATCCGGAAATGCTGGCTGCCAAAGAAATTGTATCTTCCATGCGCATGAGTTGGGTACGCCAATGGTGGGAATTCTGCGGCGGCGCTCTCGTACTGATTGGTACGAAGATGCGCGAAAAGGCGGAGATTCTGAATATCCCGCTTTATGAACTGGGCGCACCGGACATCCCTTATCACGTAGTAGCCATCAAACGCGGTACGGAAACGATTATCCCGCGTGGAGACGATGTGATTAAATTGCATGACATTGTTTACTTCACTACCACCCGTAAATATATTCCTTATATACGTAAGATTGCCGGCAAGGAAGATTATGCCGACGTGCGCAACGTGATGATTATGGGCGGAAGCCGCATCGCCGTCCGTACCGCTCAATACGTACCTGACTATATGCAGGTGAAAATCGTAGACAACGACATCAACCGATGTAACCGGTTGACAGAATTATTGGATGACAAAACAATGATTATCAACGGCGACGGCCGCGACATGGATCTTCTTATCGAAGAAGGATTGAAGAATACCGAAGCCTTCGTTGCCCTGACCGGAAATTCCGAAACGAATATCCTGGCTTGTCTTGCCGCCAAACGCATGGGCGTGGACAAGACAGTGGCGGAAGTGGAGAATATCGACTATATCGGCATGGCGGAAAGCCTTGACATTGGTACGGTTATCAACAAGAAGATGATTGCCGCCAGCCATATTTATCAAATGATGCTGGATGCTGACGTTTCCAATGTGAAATGTCTTACATTTGCCAATGCGGATGTTGCAGAATTTACTGTACCTGCCGGAGCAAAAATAACCAAACATCTGATCAAAGACCTGGGACTCCCGAAAGGGACTACCATCGGCGGTATGATTCGCAACGGAGAAGGAATACTGGTAACCGGTGATACGCTGATTCAGCCGGGTGACCATGTAGTGGTATTCTGCTTGAGTATGATGATTAAGAAAATCGAGAAATTCTTTAATTAGGTATTAAGTATCAGGTATTATTTATGATTAATTCAAAGATGATATTCCGGATTTTGGGCTTTCTGCTGCTCATAGAGACAGTTATGTTGCTATGTTGCAGCGTTGTCTCTCTTTTCTACAAAGAGGATGATTTGCAAAGCTTCCTGATTTCATCAGCTATCACAGCCAGTATCGGTTTTATATTGCTTGCCATCGGCAAAGGTGCGGTGAAATCACTCAACCGCCGTGACGGATATGTCATTGTCAGTGCAGCGTGGGTCGCATTCTCTTTTTTCGGAATGCTACCTTATTATATAGGGGGATATATCCCAAGTGTCACCGACGCGTTCTTTGAAACCATGTCCGGTTTCAGTAGTACGGGCGCCACTATCCTGAACAATATCGAATCAATGCCGCACGGAATACTCTTCTGGCGTGCCATGACGCAATGGATAGGCGGTTTGGGTATTGTATTCTTTACCATTGCTGTCCTGCCTATCTTCGGTGTGGGCGGTATCCAGGTATTTGCCGCAGAAGCCAGTGGCCCTACTCACGACAAGGTACACCCCCGCATCGGCATTACCGCCAAATGGATTTGGGGTATTTATGCCGGAATGACGGGAACATTGATTGTACTGTTAGTATTCGGTGGCATGGGGGTATTCGACAGTATATGTCACGCGTTCACAACGACCAGTACCGGCGGCTTCTCAACCAAACAGGCTAGTATTGAGTATTACCACTCCCCTTATATAGATTATGTTATCTCCATTTTCATGTTTCTGTCAGGTATCAACTTCACGCTGTTGCTGTTAATGTTTAACGGTAAGATAAAGAAGTTTATCCACGACGCGGAACTGAAGTTCTATTTTATTTGCGTTTCCTTCTTCACGATATTTATTGCTGCCTGGCTCCACTTTACTTCTTCAATGGGTATAGAAGAAGCATTCCGCAAATCACTCTTCCAGGTGATTTCGTTGCAGACTTCCACGGGATTTGCCACAGCCGACTATATGCTTTGGCCTTCCATTCTTTGGGGATGCCTTATTATCGTAATGATTATCGGAGCTTGTGCCGGCAGTACGACTGGCGGCATCAAGTGTATCCGCATGGTTATCCTGTTCAAGGTAGTGAAAAATGAATTCAAACATATCCTGCACCCCAATGCCGTGCTTCCGGTACGGGTAAACAAGCAGGTTATCTCCCCTTCCATCCAGTCCACAGTGTTGGCTTTCACCTTTTTGTATGCGGTGATTGCCCTCATCAGCATACTTGTCATGATGGGACTTGGAGTCGGTTTTCTGGAATCGGTGGGAACAGTTATTTCAAGCATGGGTAATATGGGGCCGGGACTTGGTACCTGCGGCCCTGCTTTTTCATGGAGCGAATTACCGGTTCTTGCCAAATGGCTGCTTTCTTTCCTGATGCTTTTAGGACGTTTGGAATTATTTACAGTGCTATTGCTCTTTACTTCCGACTTTTGGAAGAAAAACTAAGTAAAGAGTTGATATAAATCAAGTCGAGTGCTAAAAAAACCTTTTTTGCCACCCCGACTTTGCAAAAAGTATAAATATAAGTCCTATATTTGCAGCCGTTAAAAGAGAAAGATGAAACAAAGCTTAAAATTCGGACTACTTTTAGTACTGACTTTGCTTATTCATTGTGCCACAGACGGGGCAATGGAAAATATTTGCAAGGTTTCCTTGCCGACTTACCGGCATGAGAAGTGCTATGTGTCCCAAGACCATCCGGTACACAACGCTTTGGAACGTCTTTATAACTTCTATTCTACCCAATCCTGCGATATGAGTCATACGGAAATTGCAAATGTTCCGGCAGATAAGAGTATGCTATTGCTGATAGCTTATTTTTGCGAACATTACAGACTTCAAAGTCCGCCCGATTCTGCGTCGCCTCGAACTCCTACTTATTTCTACGATCCTATCTCCTATTATATATATGGGTTAAGAAAGATTGTGGTTTAGACAACAGTACAGTCGGCTTTTTTGCTCGTCATCTATATTACAGTTGGTTTTCCCCCGGAGGGTGGATAAGCTAGTTGTTGATTTCTATAATATTCAATCTAAACAGCTATTGAATTATGAATTTTACATTTTTAGTTGTTGTTTTACTGACAGCACTTGCTTTTGTCGGTGTAGTGATAGCCCTTTCGCGTGCTATTTCACCCCGTTCGTACAATGTGCAAAAGTTTGAAGCTTACGAATGTGGTATACCGACACGTGGTAAATCATGGATGCAGTTCCGTGTAGGTTACTACCTGTTTGCTATCCTGTTCCTGATGTTCGACGTTGAAACAGCTTTTCTGTTTCCGTGGGCGGTGGTCATGCGTGAAATGGGGCCGCAGGGACTTATCAGTGTTCTCTTCTTCTTTGTTATTCTAGTTCTGGGCCTTGCTTATGCCTGGAGGAAAGGAGCTTTGGAATGGAAATAACCAAAAAGCCAAAAATAAAATCAATTCCGTATGAGGAGTTCATCGACAATGAATCATTGGAAAAGTTGGTCAGGGAACTCAATGCCGGAGGGGCAAACGTCGCTCTCGGAGTTCTCGATGACTTTATCAACTGGGGACGCAGCAATTCGCTGTGGCCGCTTACTTTCGCTACCAGTTGTTGTGGTATCGAATTTATGGCACTGGGTGCCGCGCGTTATGATATGGCCCGTTTTGGGTTTGAAGTAGCCCGTGCCAGTCCGCGCCAGGCTGATATGATTATGGTATGCGGAACAATCACCAATAAAATGGCTCCGGTATTGAAGCGGCTTTACGATCAGATGCCCGACCCGAAATATGTGGTTGCCGTAGGCGGATGCGCTGTCAGCGGTGGCCCTTTCAAGAAGTCCTACCACGTAGTGAACGGAGTGGACAAGATTCTTCCGGTAGATGTGTATATCCCCGGATGTCCGCCGCGTCCCGAGGCTTTCTATTATGGCATGATGCAGTTGCAACGCAAAGTGAAGATAGAGAAGTTCTTTGGTGGAGTGAACAGAAAAGAGAAGAAACCGGATTATATCAAAAATGAAGAATGAGCCTACATTCTTAATTAATAAGGATTTATGCAAGAAATACAATTTATAGCCCCGGCAGCACTACACGACGAGATGCTGCGCTTGCGAAATGAAAAGCAGATGGACTTTCTCGAAAGCCTCACCGGTATGGACTGGGGAGTGGCGGATGAGAAAGACGCTCCGGAGAAACTCCGCGGTTTAGGCGTAGTCTATCATCTGGAATCTACCGTCACGGGTGAACGGATAGCATTGAAAACTGCGACTACCAACCGTGACCTGCCGGAAATTCCGTCTGTCAGCGACATATGGAAGATAGCCGACTTCTACGAACGCGAAGTTTTCGATTATTATGGTATCACCTTTGTCGGTCATCCCGATATGCGCCGTCTGTATCTGCGTAACGACTGGATAGGTTATCCGATGCGCAAAGACAACGACCCGGAGAAAGATAATCCGCTCTGCATGACCAATGAAGAGACGTTCGATACGACTCAGGAAATTGAGTTGAACCCGGACGGAACAATCAAAAACAAAGAAACCAAACTCTTCGGAGAAGAAGAATATGTAGTCAATATCGGCCCGCAGCACCCTGCAACCCACGGTGTCATGCGTTTCCGTGTTTCCCTTGAAGGTGAAATCATCCGTAAGATTGACGCGAACTGTGGATATATCCACCGCGGTATCGAGAAGATGAATGAAAGTCTTACTTATCCGCAGACACTGGCTCTGACAGACCGTCTTGATTATTTGGGCGCGCATCAGAACCGTCATGCATTATGTATGTGTATCGAGAAGGCGATGGGTATCGAAGTCAGCGAACGTGTGCAGTATATCCGTACGATTATGGATGAATTGCAACGTATCGACTCTCACTTGTTGTTTTTCTCTGCTCTTGCCATGGATTTGGGAGCATTGACGGCTTTCTTCTACGGATTCCGTGACC
Organism: Bacteroides congonensis; assembly: GCF_900130125.1. Taxonomy (GTDB): domain Bacteria; phylum Bacteroidota; class Bacteroidia; order Bacteroidales; family Bacteroidaceae; genus Bacteroides; species Bacteroides congonensis. The sequence goes on along the minus strand of NZ_FQXY01000011.1, from coordinate 331,140 downwards.
GTGAGAAGATTCTCGATATTTTCGAAGAAACGTGCGGTGGACGTTTGATTATGAACTACAACACGATTGGCGGCGTACAAGCTGACCTTCATCCTAACTTCGTCAAACGGGTAAAAGAGTTCATTCCCTATATGAGAGGAATTATCCACGAATACCACGATATATTCACAGGCAATGTCATTGCTCAAAGCCGTATGAAGGGTGTGGGTGTGCTAAGTCGCGAGGATGCCATCTCTTTCGGTTGTACCGGTGGTACAGGCCGTGCTTCGGGCTGGGCTTGCGACGTGCGCAAGCGAATCCCTTACGGTGTATATGACAAAGTGGATTTCAAAGAAATCGTCTATACGGAAGGCGACTGCTTCGCCCGCTACCTCGTGCGTATGGATGAAATCATGGAAAGTATGAACATCATTGAGCAATTAATAGACAATATCCCCGAAGGGCCGTATCAGGAGAAGATGAAGCCCATCATCCGTGTTCCCGAAGGCAGTTACTATGCTGCTGTGGAAGGAAGCCGTGGTGAGTTCGGTGTTTTCCTCGAAAGCCAGGGTGACAAGATGCCTTATCGTCTGCACTACCGCGCTACGGGACTGCCGCTCGTTGCAGCAATCGACACCATCTGCCGTGGAGCGAAGATTGCCGACTTGATTGCTATCGGCGGAACACTAGACTATGTGGTTCCTGATATTGACAGGTAAGCTAACGATTAACGTTTAGTGATGAACGATTAACGAAAAGAAGACACAAGCATGTTAATCACTAATCACTAAACACTAAACACTAATTAAATATGTTCGACTTTAGTATAGTAACAAACTGGATACATGAGCTGCTCCTCTCCGTTATGCCGGAAGGATTGGCCATCTTTATAGAATGTGTGGCTGTCGGCGTGTGTATCGTTGCATTGTATGCCATTCTCGCCATCATCTTAATTTACATGGAACGTAAGGTTTGCGGTTTCTTCCAGTGCCGTCTCGGCCCGAACCGTGTTGGCAAATGGGGTTCTATCCAAGTGGTATGCGACGTGCTCAAAATGATGACCAAGGAAATCTTCATGCCGAAGGGCGCTGACCGTTTCCTCTACAACCTGGCTCCGTTCATGGTAATTATCGCCTCGTTCCTCACTTTCGCCTGTATTCCTTTTAATAAGGGAGCGGAGATTCTGAATTTCAATGTGGGTGTATTCTTCCTGCTGGCAGCTTCCAGTATCGGAGTGGTTGGTATTTTGCTTGCCGGTTGGGGTAGTAACAATAAGTTTTCCCTGATTGGCGCCATGCGAAGCGGTGCGCAGATTATCAGTTACGAGCTTTCTGTCGGTATGAGCATCATGACGATGGTGGTACTGATGGGAACCATGCAGTTCTCTGAAATCGTGGAAGGACAAGCCAATGGCTGGTTTATCTTCAAGGGACATATCCCTGCCGTGATTGCCTTTATCATCTACCTGATTGCCGGAAACGCTGAATGTAACCGTGGCCCGTTCGACCTTCCCGAAGCGGAAAGTGAACTGACTGCCGGATACCATACCGAATATTCAGGTATGGGTTTCGGTTTCTTCTATCTGGCGGAATATCTGAATCTGTTTATCGTAGCGAGTGTTGCCGCTACTATCTTCCTGGGGGGATGGATGCCGCTACACATCGTCGGACTGGATGGATTCAATGCCGTAATGGATTATATCCCCGGCTTCATCTGGTTCTTCGGTAAAGCATTCTTTGTGGTATTCCTGCTGATGTGGATTAAATGGACGTTCCCACGTCTGCGTATCGACCAGATTCTGAACTTGGAATGGAAATACCTGGTTCCTATTTCTATGGTAAATCTATTATTAATGGCATGTTGCGTAGCCTTCGGCTTTCACTTCTAGCAGATTAGATTATGGAATATAAAGATAAAAAATATACGTACTTAGGTGGTCTGGTGCATGGCATCAGCACACTGGCAACGGGTATGAAAACCAGCATTAAGGTTTACTTCCGCAAGAAAGTGACCGAGCAATATCCCGAGAACCGGAAAGAACTGAAGATGTTCGACCGATTCCGCGGGACGCTGAATATGCCCCATAATGAGAATAATGAACACCGCTGCGTAGCCTGCGGATTGTGTCAGATGGCTTGTCCGAACGACACAATCACTGTGACGAGCGAAACTATCGAAACAGAAGACGGCAAGAAAAAGAAAATACTGGCGACCTATGAATATGACCTGGGCGCTTGTATGTTCTGTCAGCTTTGTGTGAATGCTTGTCCGCACGATGCGATTACGTTCGACCAGAACTTCGAACATGCCGTATTCGACCGGACGAAGCTAGTCCTGAAACTGAATCATGACGGTAGTAAAGTAATAGAAAAGAAAAAAGAAGTTTAGATATGGGATCAACACTTGAAACAGTAGTATTCTACTTTTTGGCAGCATTTATTATTGCCATGTCCATCATGACGGTGACTACCCAACGTATTGTCCGCTCGGCTACCTACCTGCTCTTCGTGCTTTTCGGCACGGCCGGCATCTACTTCTTGCTGGGTTATACCTTTTTGGGTTCTGTCCAGATTATGGTTTACGCCGGTGGTATCGTCGTTCTGTATGTATTCTCCATCCTGCTGACCAGTGGAGAGGGCGACCGAGCCGAAAAACTAAAACGAAGCAGGTTTCTGGCAGGACTATTTACGATGGTTGCCGGTCTGGCAATTATCCTGTTTATCACATTGAAGCATAATTTCCTGCAAACCACGAATCTTGCCCCACTGGAGATAAACATCCACACCATCGGACATGCCTTGCTAAGTAGTGACAAATACGGCTATGTATTACCTTTCGAAGCAGTCAGTATCTTATTACTGGCTTGTATCATCGGTGGTATCATGATTGCCCGAAAGAGATAAGAACGAAAGTATTAACTATCAAACATTGAATTGAATATGATACACATGGAATATTACCTGGTAGTCTCTACCATCATGATGTTTGCAGGAATCTATGGATTCTTTACCCGTCGTAACACACTGGCTATCCTGATTTCCGTAGAGTTAATGCTGAACGCCACGGACATCAACTTCGCCGTGTTCAACCGTTTTCTCTTCCCCGCAGGATTGGAAGGCTATTTCTTTGCCCTGTTTTCCATCGCCATCTCGGCTGCGGAAACTGCCATAGCTATCGCCATCATGATCAATATCTACCGTAACCTCCGAAGCATCCAAGTCCGCAACCTCGATGACCTGAAATGGTAAAAGCGAGGCGCTTTAGCCAGGTTTCCATTCGGATGGATTCGTAAGATATGATAGTATAAGTAATAATAAAACAAGTAATTAAATAAAACTGTATGGAACTAACAATTCTAATACTCCTTCTTCCTTTCTTCTCCTTCCTTATACTGGGAATCGGGGGAAAATGGATGTCGCATCGGACAGCGGGTATCATCGGTACTTTGGTACTGGGAACGGTAGCGGTACTGTCTTACGTGACTGCTTTCCAATATTTCTCCGCCCCGAGACTGGAAGACGGAACATTTGCCACATTGATACCTTATAACTTCACGTGGCTTCCTTTTACAGAGACATTACACTTCGACCTGGGTATCCTGCTCGATCCTATATCTGTGATGATGTTGATTGTCATCTCCACCGTGTCGCTGATGGTGCATATCTACTCTTTCGGCTACATGAAAGGCGAGACTGGTTTTCAACGTTATTATGCTTTCCTTTCCCTGTTTACCATGTCTATGCTGGGATTGGTGGTAGCTACAAATATCTTCCAAATGTATCTCTTTTGGGAGTTGGTGGGTGTAAGTTCTTATTTATTAATCGGATTCTACTACACAAAACCTGCCGCAATTTCCGCTTCCAAGAAAGCATTTATTGTCACTCGTTTTGCTGACTTAGGCTTCCTTATCGGTATCCTGATTTACGGATATTATGGCGGAACGTTCGGTTTCACTCCCGATACGGTATCGTTGGTAAGCGGTGGAGCTGCGATGCTTCCGTTAGCTCTCGGACTGATGTTCGTGGGTGGTGCCGGTAAGAGTGCGATGTTCCCGTTGCACATTTGGTTGCCCGACGCTATGGAAGGCCCGACTCCGGTCAGCGCATTGATTCATGCGGCTACGATGGTAGTTGCCGGAGTTTATTTAGTGGCACGTATGTTCCCGCTTTTCATCGCTTATGCTCCGAATACATTGCATATGGTAGCGTGGGTAGGTGCATTTACTGCTTTCTACGCGGCAAGTGTAGCTTGCGTACAATCGGACATCAAGCGTGTGCTCGCTTTCTCTACTATCTCGCAGATTGGTTTTATGATGGTAGCTTTGGGCGTTTGTACTTCGATGAATCCGCACGAAGGCGGATTGGGATATATGGCATCCATGTTCCACCTTTTCACACACGCCATGTTCAAAGCATTGCTCTTCCTGGGTGCAGGTAGCATTATCCATGCGGTACACTCCAATGAAATGTCGGCTATGGGCGGATTACGCAAATATATGCCTATCACTCACTGGACATTCCTGATTGCCTGCCTTGCCATTGCGGGTATTCCCCCCTTCTCCGGTTTCTTCTCAAAAGATGAGATTTTGGCAGCCTGCTTCCAATACAGTCCTGTAATGGGTTGGGTAATGACGGTAATTGCTGCTATGACTGCTTTCTATATGTTTCGCCTATACTACGGTATCTTCTGGGGGAAAGAAAACAAAGAGTTGCATGCCCACCACACGCCCCATGAAAGTCCGTTGGCTATGACATTCCCTTTGATGTTCCTGGCAGCCGTTACTTGTGGAGCAGGATTTATTCCTTTCGGACACTTTATCAGTTCGAACGGCGAATCTTATTCCATTCATCTTGACCCGTCGGTAGCTATCACAAGCGTTGTTATTGCTATTATTTCTATTGCAATCGCGACCTGGATGTACAAGAATGCCAAACAGCCTGTTGCCGATTCACTGGCTAAACAGTTCAAGGGATTGCACAAGGCTGCTTATAATCGTTTCTATATTGATGATATATACCAGTTCATTACGCACAAGATTATCTTCCGCTGCATCTCCGCTCCTATCGCATGGTGGGATCGTCATGTAGTGGATGGATTCTTTGACTTCCTGGCATGGGCAACCAATACTACAAGCGACGAAATCCGTGGTTTGCAGAGTGGCCAGGTACAGCAGTATGCGTATGTGTTCCTTTGCGGTGCACTGGCACTTATCCTACTATTAATCTTATAAAGCACAGAACGATATGAATTTCTTATCAATATTCGTACTTATCCCCTTATTGATGCTTGCCGGACTTTGGGCAGCACAAGGAATCAAAGCCATCCGGGGGGTTATGGTTACTGGCGCATCGGCACTTCTGATTGCCTCTGTCGTACTTACATTCATGTATTTGGGAGAGCGTAGTGCCGGTAACACAGCAGAAATGCTATTCCGTGCAGATACCCTTTGGTATGCACCTCTTCATATCTCATACTCGGTAGGCGTCGACGGAATCTCGGTAGCCATGCTGTTACTGTCCGCCATCATCGTATTCACCGGAACATTTGCTTCCTGGCGCCTGCAACCGCTGACTAAAGAATATTTCCTTTGGTTCACCCTGCTGTCGATGGGAGTATTCGGGTTCTTTATCTCCGTAGACTTGTTCACCATGTTTATGTTCTACGAAATAGCGCTGATACCTATGTACCTGTTAATCGGTGTATGGGGTTCGGGACGCAAGGAATACGCCGCCATGAAACTGACGCTGATGCTGATGGGCGGTTCCGCCTTCCTGCTGATCGGTATTCTCGGAATCTACTTCGGTTCGGGAGCTACCACCATGAACTTGCTTGAAATCGCGCAACTGCACAATATACCTTTTGCACAGCAATGCATTTGGTTTCCGCTGACTTTCCTCGGCTTTGGCGTGCTGGGCGCTCTTTTCCCGTTCCATACGTGGAGTCCCGACGGTCATGCTTCCGCTCCGACAGCCGTGTCCATGCTTCATGCCGGAGTATTGATGAAACTGGGTGGTTACGGATGTTTCCGCATCGCCATGTACCTGATGCCGGAAGCAGCTAATGAACTTTCCTGGATATTCCTGATACTGACAGGTATCTCTGTTGTCTACGGAGCTTTCTCCGCTTGCGTACAGACCGACTTGAAATATATCAATGCCTATTCTTCCGTATCCCACTGCGGACTGGTTCTTTTCGCTATCCTGATGCTCAATCAGACAGCAGCGACGGGAGCTATCCTTCAGATGCTTTCGCACGGATTGATGACAGCCTTGTTCTTTGCCCTGATTGGTATGATTTACGGACGTACCCACACCCGTGACGTTCGCGAGCTTGCCGGCCTGATGAAGATTATGCCGTTCCTCAGCGTATGTTACGTGATTGCCGGTCTTGCCAACCTCGGTTTGCCGGGTCTAAGCGGTTTTATTGCCGAAATGACCATCTTCGTGGGTTCTTTCCAGAACAACGACGTATTCCACCGCACACTGACTATCATCGCCTGCTCTTCCATTGTGATAACAGCAGTCTACATCCTGCGTCTGGTAGGTAAGATTCTGTACGGAACCTGCACCAACAAGCACCACCTCGAACTAACGGATGCAACCTGGGACGAGCGCGTAGCAGTCATCTGCCTCATTGTTTGTGTAGCCGGACTGGGTATGGCTCCTTTCTGGGTCAGCCACATGATTGGTGAAAGCGTATTACCGGTTGTCTCACAACTGATACCCTAATTAGTAAATTGTAAATCGTTAAATAGTAAATTACAATATGGATTATTCACAATTTCTACATATGCGAGAAGAGCTGTCGCTCGTAGTTGTCCTGATACTACTGTTTCTGGCTGACCTCTTCATGAGCCCGGACGCACACAAAAATGATGGGAAGGCACGGCTGAACACCATGTTACCTGTCATTCTGATGGCAATTCATACGGCTATCAACTTCGTTCCGGGAACTGCTGCCGACGTATTCGGTGGTATGTATCACTACGTACCCATGCATACGGTTGTCAAATCAATCCTGAATATAGGTACACTGATTGTCTTCCTGATGGCACACGAATGGATGAAACGTGAAGATACTTCCTTCAAACAAGGTGAGTTCTATGTACTGACACTCTCCACCCTGTTCGGCATGTATCTCATGATTTCCGCCGGACACTTCCTGATGTTCTTCATCGGACTGGAAACGGCATCTATCCCGATGGCCGCTCTGATTGCCTTCGACAAATACCGCCACAACTCTGCCGAAGCGGGAGCCAAGTATATCCTTACCGCCCTCTTCTCCAGCGCACTGTTACTATTCGGTCTGTCCATGATTTACGGTTCTGCCGGAACATTGTACTTTGACGACCTTCCCGCCCATATCGACGGAAATCCGTTGCAAATTATGGCATTCGTCTTCTTCTTCACGGGCATGGCATTCAAACTGTCGCTCGTTCCGTTCCACCTGTGGACGGCAGACGTTTACGAGGGCGCTCCGAGTACAGTCACCGCTTATCTGAGCGTCGTATCCAAAGGTTCAGCAGCTTTCGTTCTGCTGGCTATCCTTATTAAAGTATTCGCACCGATGATAAACGACTGGCAGGAAGTGCTTTACTGGGTGACTATCGCATCTATTACCATTGCCAATATATTCGCCATCCGCCAGCAGAACCTGAAACGTCTGATGGCATTCTCCAGTATCTCACAGGCCGGATATATTATGCTTGGCGTGATTGGTGGTACGGCACAGGGAATGACGGCACTGGTATATTACGTACTTGTATATGCCGCTGCCAACCTCGGAGTATTCGCCGTGATTACTATCGTAGCCCTGCGCAGCCAGAAGTTCACGCTCGAAGATTATGCAGGACTTTACAAGACGAATCCGAAAATAGCATTCCTTATGACCCTGTCTTTGTTCTCACTGGCAGGTATCCCGCCGTTTGCCGGATTCTTCTCCAAGTTCTTTATCTTTATGGCTGCTTTCGATGCAGGCTTCCATCTGTTGGTATTCATTGCATTGGTAAACACGGTGATTTCTCTGTACTACTATCTGCTGATTGTAAAAGCGATGTATATCACTCCTTCCGACAATCCGATCCCTGCTTTCCGCAGCGACCGTTGCACGAAATGGGGACTCGCACTTTGTACGCTGGGGATTATCGGACTGGGTATCGCAAGTATCGTATATCAGTCTATCGACAAACTATCGTTCGGAATCTAAGCGGATACATCCGAAAGACAGACATATCCCAATAAAAAATGGTCTTGATTCAATGCCGGTTCATACCGGCGATGATCAAGACCATTTTTATTTTTATATATCCTCGTGTCTTACGCAAGCGCTTCTTCCGTCACAATCACACCGGGAATTGTAAACCAGAACCGCGAGCCTTTTCCCACTTCAGAGTCAACACCTATTTTTCCACCCAGTTGTTCCACGATACTTTGACAGATGGAAAGTCCCAATCCCGTACCATGCACAAAAGAATTGAGTTTCACAAAACGTTCGAAGATATGCGGCAATTGCTCCTTCTCTATTCCTATACCCGTGTCCTGAACATAGAATTCCAGTTCTTCCCCTTTCAGCTTGTAACCCACGCGGATGCTTCCTTCGGAAGTGAACTTGATGGCATTGTTGACGAAGTTGGAAATAACCTGATGGATACGGTTACGGTCACTGATAATACGGCAAACCGGAAGATGCGGGTCGAGTACCAACTGCACAGTCTCCTTCACCATCTTCATCTGCATGGAACAGACAATATCCTCACACAACAGATTCACGTCCACATCTCCATTCGTAAACTCGAACGTACCCGCTTCAATCTTCGACAAGTCGAGTATATCCGAAATCAACTGGAGCAGCAAATCATTATTCTCCCGTACGATTTTAATATATTCCCTTCGTTCCTCTATATCCTCGTTTTCCACCAACAGGTCGGAAAAGCCGACAATCGCATTCAGCGGAGTACGAATCTCATGGCTCATGTTGGCAAGGAAAGCACTTTTCAGGCGATCCATCATTTCCGCTTTGTCACGCGCCTGAATCAGTTCGGCTTCCGTCTCCTTCAGTTCCGTAATATCATAATTGATGCCGATAATCTCTATTTCGTTATTCTCCGGTTCATAAGCGGTAACCACCACATTGCTGCTTACCCAGTTCCACTCATTCTTCGTGCCGGGACGGTGAATACGCATTTCTCCCTGGAAATGCCGTCTCTTTCCCTGTCTGACTTCGTCATAAAAGTCCAGTATACGCTGACGGTCATCGGGATGCATTTTACCATACACTCCCACAACTTCGCTCAAAGGAATATCTTCTTCCTCTCCCAAGTTCTTATACCATTGCTTGATGGCATATCCTTTCCGGTCAAGAAGATTCAATTTGGCATAGCCCACTTTCGCGTAATCGGAAATCATCAGGAAGAAGTTCTCAAAATCACGGATACGGTTGATAGCGTCGAGCCGTTCCGTATTATCTATGCTAATCAGAATATATCCGTTGAAGTTGCCGCCCTTATCATATAGTTTGGTAACCTTTGAATACAGGTCAATAATATTGGCACGGCTCGTATGATAATACCTGCCCACATGTTCGAAGCAATAATTGAGACGGAAGTCGACCAAGTCCTCATTACGCACCCGGTCACGTATCTCCTGCGGAACATTCGGATTCTCAAAGAAATTGACTCCAATCACGTCCGACTTATCAACCACGCCGAATATCTCCAGGTCTTTATTATTCAAATCGAGTAGGTAACCGTCCTTATCGTATATTTCGACTCCTGCCGGTATGTTGGCGAAAATGTTCTTAAAGAGTTTTTCACTGCGGTCCAAAGCCGTATTCGCCTTTACCGTTTCAGTAGAATCGAGGAAGAGTCCGACCACTTCATCCTTTTCCGGCGAATAAAGAATCCAGTGAGTATAAAGTCCCGTCAAGGGGAAATATTCATCTTTTTCCAAGTATGAACGGCTATCCAGAACATCCATTAAAAGTTCCAGTTTCTGCTTGTAATCAGTATGCAGTTCAGAAGCCAGGCGACCGACATATTGTTCTGGAGGACGGCCGAAGAATCTGCCACTGGCATTATTGGCATCCGTCAACCGGTAATCACAAGACTTCCCGTTCTCATCACGGATAATCGACAGACGTATATACCCCATCGGCATATAACTGAAGAGATTATTCATAAAGGCCTGTTCACTGATTACCTTATCCTTCGCTTTCCGCAGTTCGATACAAATGCTGATGATGTTGCCCAGCGAAGAGAACCATTGGTAATCTTCATTGCTCCATTCATGGTAAGATTCGACCAAGTCCACTCCCATATAGCCCCAAACGTGGTCGCCTGCCATTAAAGGAGTCACCATCAACGACTTGATTCCTTGTACTGAAAGAATATCATATTCGTCCACAGCCCCTTCGGGCAACTGCTTCAATGAATCCAATATGATAGGCTTGCCGGATAATATCTGCCGGCTCCACCACTTCGACTCAGCAGTGGGAATATTCTGCAAACTCTCTTTCTCTTCCGATACTCCTTCGGAAGTAGCTTCATAGGTACAACTATGATGAGTACAAGTTTCATCGTACTCAAAAATATAAACCCGTCCTCTGTTGTCATACAGATTTAATATATCCTTCAGGATTTCCGTTATACAGGACTCCACTTCCTCATCCCGCAGAAAACGGAGCAAGGACTGGGAAATATAATTCTGACGGCGGAGCAGATTGTTTACACGTATCAGTGCGTTCCTTTGCTCCACATCTTTGGGAGCTTCCACCCGCTGAATGATTCCGAAAGACTTGTCCCCGCCATCATTTCCCGTACCTTTCTCACGAAAAGCCAGGCGGGTGTGAAGCCAGACTTCACCATATTTGGCAGTAATGACAGGAAAGGTCTGCTCATAAAAGTCCTTATGAATGGAAGAATTTGCCCAAAACTCCTGCACAATCTGCTCCCGGTAATCCTCACGTATCAAATTGAGAAAATCCAAAGAAGAAATGGTATCGCCCTCCAACCCCAAGAGGTCACAAAGATAATCCGAACATAGGTAATATCCCGCTGTTATGTCTACTTCCCACCATCCTATCTGAGCCAGGGAAGACATTTTACGATATCGTTCGTAGTCTGTTTGCATATTTTAATCAGTGTACAATATATATAGATCGACAAATATACTAAAAAGGAAATCAGCGATACCATAAAGACCTAAATATTACCTATAAAAAAGAACATAAAAGAATAAAAACAGAACGTGAGGGAATCTGCTTGCCGCAAATTCCCTCCTGCTAATTGAGTAAAATAACAAACTTCTAATCTATGCCCGATATCAGAAAGCTGATAAGTCGTATCCTGTCCAGGAGAACAAGGAAGCATCCGCGCCGGTGTTTCCTGCCGCTTCTTCGAATGTGTTCAGCACCCCGTTCAACTTAGTCTTGAACTGCAATGAGTTGGTGATGCTGATACTGGAAGCCGCGTTACCTACGCCCCTGCTGTCGCTCATATCAATCAGGTCGATTGTGCCGCCTGTACCTTTCACCAATGCGTTCTTGATAGTCGCTTTCGCGCCGCGACGAATCTTAATCACGTCCTGCATACGGTCTACATTGTCCGTGGTATTGGCAGCATTGTTCACAATCGTCATATTCTCAACTACAAAGTTGGACTGGCGCAGGTGGTCGGGATAAAGACCGTCCAGGTTACCGTCGGCTTCGATACCGCGAGGGTCTGCTTCCGTACTGTTATAACCGCTTTCCCAAACACCATAGCAATTCTTCAATGTACCTGAATATCCTTGCGTGAAGTCGAACATATCATCGTCCGGATTTACAGCCAGCAGGTTGGTTACATTGACTGTTCCGCCAAAGAATTCGATGGCATCGTCGGCACTTTCGAGCACGTAGATATTTTCAATCTTCGTGCCGTTACCTACGCCATTCAGCGTCAATCCGTTGTGTTCGATATCAGCGGTGGAACGGGCACCGGCATAGCAGATTTGTACGTAAGTCAATGAACCGGAATTGTCATTATCCACATTGCCGCCATACTTATAGTTGTTGTCTATCTCAGTCAGACCTGTATCGCTCTTGTCCGCGCTCGAACCGGAGATAGGAGCTTTACCGTTGATGATGATTCCACCCCAGTAGCCGGATTTGGGACTTGTGGTGTTGGCGGTAAAGATGATAGGTTTTTCAGCCGTTCCGTCGGCATAAAGCTTACCGCCTTGCGCTACCAGGAGATAACTGCTGAAACCTTCACGGGCTTTAATCGTAGTTCCGGCAGGGATATTCAGGCGACCGCCGTTTTCAATGATTACAGTCCCGTTCAGGATATATTCCTTAGATTCGAGCGTCTGCTCTCCGGTCAGTGTTCCCGACAGGATGTTCTCACCTACTACAATAGAACTACCCGTTCCGCCACCGTTTCCACCATTTCCATCGTCACTACCGTTGCCGTCACCATCACTGCTACATGCAGTCAGTGTAATCGCAGTTGCCATTGCGGCACATGTCATAAAGTTCACAAACAATCTTTTCATTTTGCTTTCATTATTAGTTAATAATCTTATTTCTTAGCCCGGTTCAGAATGTGCACGACACTCCCAGGCTTATATTTATTCCTTTTTTGTAGTCGCCCAGCGTTATTTTCTCTCCGCTTTCATTCGCCTTCCGGCTCAACTTATACGAAGGATTCAGCAGGTTGCGGGCTTTCAGGTTGAGCGACAGATATTTGTTCAGTTTGGCTTGGGATACAAAGTCGAGGGTTACGATACCCCGTTCCATGATGTCCTGATAGCCTTGCGTACCTATCGTATAGATTTTATCGCTCACGTAGTTGAGCACACATGTATTGATGAAGCTGCGTTCTCCTTTCGTGAATGTATGGGAGAGGTCGAAGTTGGCAATCCAGGGGGCGGCTCCTTCCAGTTGCGAACCGGTAGTTACCGTAGCCAAAGGCATTTTCGCGTTCGTATAGATATATGAGCCGTTCAGTCCGAAGGAGAGTTTGTTCATTCCGTTCGCGGCGCTGCCCAGCGGGCGGACAAACAGGTTTTTGCGTATTTCCACTTCCACTCCGGCCACGGTCGCTTCGTCCGCTATATTCTCGTAAGAGAGGTATCCGCCGGCGCTTGCCACTTCAATACGTGAAATCGGGTTCTTGATAAGTTTATAGAAAGCGGTCAGCGAAATCAATTCGGTCGGACTGGGGTTGAAGTCCCATTTCAGGTCGAGGTTGTAGTTATCCGAAGGTTTCAGATGGGGGTTACCCTGACTGTTGAAGTTCACGCCGACATAGCGGTAGGGGGAGATTTCCTTTGCTTGCGGCAGTGTATAAGTCTTGCTTGCTCCCAAACGCAGGGAGTGTTTGTCGTTCAGATTGTATTTGAGATTCAAGCTGGGCAGGAAGTAGTCTTTCTGAATCTTGTTGCTACCTTTAGAACCGCCACGGTTTACATTATAGTCTACTTCCATGTCTACCTTGTCATATTTCACTCCCAGGTTTACAATCCAACGGGGACTGAACTGGTAGGTGGCTTCCGCATAGGTCGAATGGATATTCTTCGTTACCGTATATTCATCCAGGTTCTTCTGTATCTCGAACCAGCCGGAAGAAAGATTCTCCTGATTGTAGTAATCGTCGAGCGAGAAATCGTCCAAAGAAGGGATGGTGGAAACGCGTCCTACGGTGAGGTTGTATTCCGTTGCTTTGAAGTTATCATCTACAAACCGGCCTGTATAGCCAAGACGGATGCTCGAGATTTCTTCTACATTATCTTTCAGCCGATAGACAAGTCCGGCCCTTACATTCAGGTCGTTTTCATCCAAAGCAGAGAAATATCGTTGTTGGGAGTTGCCTCTAAGCAAGGTATATCCATTTTCAGCTTTTGTCAGGTTGTTGATGCGGCGGTCAGGTTCGTAGCCTTTCACTATATTATAGGAAGCGCCGGCATCCAGGCTGATTGATTTAGTCAGTCCCCAATTGGTCATTAGCTGATTGACAATCAGCAGATTGTCATTCGTTTGTTGGCGGCGGGTAAATCCCAGGTTCTCATAGTCGTCGCTAAAGATGGAGTTCTTGCCGTTGTAGTCGCCTACCGACTGGGTGTTGGCGTGTATCATCATAAAGTTATAGCTGACATGGTGGCGGTTCTGCATATCGTAGTCCACATTGGCAAGTGCCAGTTGGCTGATATTCTCCGTCGATTTCTTTCCATTCATATCTTTGTAGACAGTACCGCCGGTGGTCGTGTTGCGTATGGTTTCGTCAGTGTACTGATAGTCCGTCGTATGTCCGGCAGTCAGGAAGAAAGAGAGCGGGTTCTTGTCCTTGCCCACATAGAAGCGTTTTCCACCGGAAATGCTGTAACTTCTGTTGATTTGAAGATGCTGTCCGGAAGGGTTCAGCTTGTTCTTGAAGCCCCATGAGGTTTCGTCGGCAGGTTCGGTACGGTTGGCAAAGCCCATGAAGTTGACCCCGTCCATTTTGAGGAAGTCGGATGATACGGTCTGCGTATTCAGTCCGCCGGAAAGGGAGAAGCCGAAGTTTCCGCCGCCTGTCAGTTCTTTGGATACGATGTCGATGGCCGCTCCACCAACATCACTGCTGCCGCCTGCGCTGAATGCCTTATTCACGCCTACGGACTGGATAATATCCGTGCCGAAAAAGTCGAGGGAGATATTCTTGTATTCGGGGTCTTCGGAAGGAAGGGAGAAGCCGTTGAAGGTAGTTGCGTTGTAGCGGTCGCCCAGTCCACGGACAAAGACGTTCTTCACGCCGTCCTGTTTGGATACACCGGAAACTTTGGTCACAGCACCTTCCGCGTCCGAGACTCCTTTGCGGGAAAGTTCCTTCACGCTGACGGACTGTACGGCAATGACTGCTTTCTGCTGTTCGAGCAAGAGCATATTTTCGTTCTCGCGGTTCTTCTTCGCTACGACCACCACGTCGGCAAGTTCTTGCGCGTCGGTTTCCAGTTCGAGGTTCAGCATCACCAGTTTCCCGTTTTCCACACGGACTTTGCGGCGTACTTCTTTATATCCTATATATTTGATTTCAACATCATATATTCCTTCCAGAAGTCCGCGGTCGTTCAATTCAAAATTACCGTCCATATCGGTCACTGCACCGGTTTGAGTTCCTATCAGCCGTATGGTAGCTCCTATCAAAGGTTCCTTGGACAGCTTGTCTTTCACAGCTCCTTTAATCTTGATATTGGCAGCCAACGCGGGAAGTACACACAACAGGCAGAAGAAGGCTGCAACTGAAATTCGGATTAGAAATTGTTTTTTCATCTAACTTTGCTATACGTTTTGATTACGTCGGCAAAGGTAGAGGGCAGGGATTACAATGTGAAGACGAAGGAAATACAAACAGTTGAAAGAACGATTGCATTCTTGTTACAGGATTACTTAAGTTTATATCGAACTGACGTTAAGATAAGAGCCTTTTTCTTAATACACTCAAGCCTGTTTTTTAATGCGCTAATGGCAGCTCCGTTTCCTTATAGGGAAACGCCGGTATCCATTACGGGAAACGAATGTATCCCAGTAAGGAAACGACAGTATCCTCTACGGGAAACGGGCGTTTCCTTACAAGGAAACTATAGGAAACTCTATTGCGTTGGTTCTTAACCCTATAAACGTTTCGCAGGAATGCACTAGATAAGCTTTTTCTTCTTCCGGTAGTTCTCGCGGAACTCTTTGGGAGAGCAAGATTTCTTCTTTTTGAATATACGGTTGAAATTGGAAAGGTTGTTGAATCCGCACTCGTAACAGATTTCGGCTATCGACATGGTGGAATCCACCAACAAGCGGGAAGCGAACCCCAGACGGATATCAATGATATAATCGGAAAGGTTCTTGCCTGTGCGCAACTTGAAGAATCGGCTGAACGACACATCCGTCATTCCGACCATAGCTGCCAACTGCCCCAGGCGAATCTCTTCCTGATAATGCAGATTGATATATTCCTGCACTTTCTGCACCCGACGGCTATCCGAATGGACGTCTATCTTGGCGAAAGACGAACTGGACAGGGTACGGGCTTCTTCTTCGAAAAGAGAAAGCTCATAGAGAATCGTCATAAACTTGATGACTGCATAGAACCCCTGCTTCTCGGAAGCCAACGTATCCAGCAACGGATATATTTTGAGTATGGCGGACATCGGGAAAGCCAGTCCTTTCTGCGCCCTGTCCAGCATCCGGCGGATGGAGTCGAACTGGTTCTTATTGATGAAACTCTTGAAGAAGAGGTCGGAAGAGAACTGAATCGTAATCTCCCGTATCTCTTTGGAGTGGCACTCGTTCTGTTCCCAAACGTGTTCCAGATCCTTGCCCGTTATCAAGACCAAATCGTAGTCGCCTATTATTTCGGATGAATCTCCTACCACCCGCCTTACTCCCGCCGCTTTCTCCGTGAAGTTCAGTTCAAACTCGGAATGGTTGTGGATGGGATAAGTAAATTCAGTCTTATAGCGTTCCGCAATGTAAAAACAGTCTTTGTCGGACAAAGGAGTAATCTCGCGGATAATTTGGTTAGGTAACGGTGTGTTCATGATATAAGTAGTTTATTATGATTTTATCGGAATATCGCTTGTTCTTATCGTGCTTGTCAGTTCTCTATCTTTACGCCTATCCGGCGCAAATCCGCTCCCGAAGGATTTTGGAACACCTGCAAGTCAAACTCGGGGATGATGGCAAGTACATGGTCGAAGACATCTGCCTGTATGCCTTCGTAGGCAACCCAGACTTTATTGGCGGAGAAGAAATAAAGTTCCAACGGAATACCGGTTTCGGTAGGCTGGAGCTGACGCACCATGCAAGTCATGTCCTGATTGACGGTGGGCAGGTTCTTCAGATAATTGGTGAGATAGGCGCGGAAAACTCCCAGATTGGTCTGCCGGCGACCGTTTACTAACACCGAGTTATCAATATCATGTTCTTTATTATAGTTTTCCACCACTTTCTCCGTTTCGTCCACGTAGTCTTTCAGGATTTGTATCTTCCGGTACTTCGCCAGCATTTCCGGTGTGCAGAAGCGTACGCTGGTCATGTCTATATTGATGGAACGCTTCACACGACGGCCACCGGATTCCTGCATCCCCTGCCAGTTTTGGAAAGAGTCGCTGACCAGCAGGTAAGGGGGAAGGGTGGTGATGGTATTGTCGAAGTTGCGTACTTTGACCGTATTCAATGTAACTTCTATCACTGTTCCGTCGGCACCATATTTCGGCATCGTAATCCAGTCTCCTACTTTCAACATATTATTGGCGGAAAGCTGTATGCCGGAAACAAAGCCCATGATACTGTCTTTGAAAACCAACATCAGGACGGCGGCGGAAGCGCCGAGTCCGGTCAGCAACACCGCTGGATTCTGCTTTATCAGGATACTGATGATAATGATAGCTCCTACAAAGAAGAGAATACCTTGCGCTGTTTGCAGAAGTCCTTTCAAAGGTTTGTCCCTATATTGCTCGCGGGCGCTGTACACCAGATAGACGGCAGTAAACAAGGCACTCACGAAACGAAGGAATACGGCAAGTATGTAAATCAGGCAGAGCCGGCGAAGGAAGTCAAGCAGGGCGGAATCCACATGGTCGGGGAATGCGATAGGGATAGCAATATAGATTAATATCGGTGCAACCATCCGGCTGACGTTCGCCATTACTTTGTCATTAAATACAATGTCGTCCCAAGTGGCTTTCGTTTGTTTCACCAGCCTGGATACCGTGCGCAGGATAATCTTACGGCAAATCAGGTTAGCCAACAGAGCTACACCAATGATAATCAGTAATATGATAAAGTTATCAATCTTATCCGCCCACACTTCATCCACTCCCATTGACAACAAGGTATCGTTCACGCCTTGCATCATTGCATTACCGATATCTTGCGTCTCTCCATCCACCAGTGCAACAGGCACTGTATTTATCACTTCTTTTACTTCTTCCATAAGCTGTTTTCTCTCTTTTTCTTTTTAGTTTTTATTTCCCTTTTTCTAAATATTCATGTATATCTTGTCTCAGCCAGTCATAGTGGAACAGCCGTTTGTAAGCTACGTTCTTCTTCAGCATGATTTCCACATTCACCTGACTGTTCTGATAGCAAGTCAGTTCATTCTTGAATTGTTCATTATGTTCGGCCAATCGTTTGATTTCCTGTTCACGTTCCCGGCGCAGCACCGTACATACGGGAGTCAGAAGTTTCATGACCACGCTATCCATCACATGGTGTCCCTGCATATATAAATAGGTGGTTTCCGGCATCAACCCCAATTCTCTCAATTCATTACCCAGCGCATTCACTTGGTTGATGCTACGGGAAAAACGCTTTTTCAGTTCCGACAGTTTTTGGTTGACGCGCCGCTGCAAATCTTCCAGGCTCTTTTCAGGATGCTTGATGCTTATCTCCCGCAAGGCAGTATAAGTGTGGAAGTCGTACATCGGGAAAGTATAGGTATCCCGTTGGCGGTAGAACCACACGTTCCACAGGAAAAGAGGATATACAATTTCGGAATACCGTTTCAGGTAGGCATTGAAATCGAAGATGAAGCGGTCGTTCAATGTGGCTTGCACACATACTTCATGCAGGCTTTCGGCAAAGCAATGATAGTTTTCAATGGCATACGTGTAGGTTTGGAATATGTATCTGTTCCGGTTGATTTTGCGGGATGTATTGGTTGCGCCCTGCAACAGGAAATCATAGTCGCTGTCTACGCAGGCTATCAGGCTTCTTCCCAGTTCGGCTGTGTTCAGTGTGTTCATGAGAACCATCTTTTTCCCTTTTGCAAGGGAGTTGGCCGAGGGAAGCATCACCTGGAAATAGTGCTCGTCATCTTCAAACTCTTCGAGCAGGGTACGCCAGAAAGCGATGTCGTCATAGCTTTCTACGTATGCTATGATGCGACGACGGGCTTTCTTCGAGTAGAGCTTGTGGGCTGCGTTGAAGTATGAAGAAGTCAGGTTATCTCGTAGTGAAGTTGCCATGTAGATAGTGATTAACGGTTTAGTGACTAGTGACTAATGATTAATGGTTAATGGTTAATGGTTAATGAGCGGGGGATACTTTAAATCCGTTCGCTTCCGTTGAAATATCACTTACTTCCGTCACGGCATCCAGCCAGCCTTCCATGATGACGGCAGGTGAATGGGTGGTCAGGATGATCTGTACGTTCGGATTCAGTTCACGTATCATGGCAATCAACTTCTGTTGCCATTCTATGTGAAGAGAGGCTTCCGGTTCGTCCATAAAGAGTACGCAATGGCTGTTGTCCTGCACGAGTACGGTGAGCAGGATGACGAGCATTTGCTTTTCGCCGGAAGAAAGTTTGTAGGGAAACAGCAGTTCGCCGTCCTGATAGAAGGCAATATCGTTACGTTTGCGATCTATCTTCTTGCGGGTGTAGCTGAAAAGTTCGTCAATCATATCCTGAAAACGGCGTTTGGCTATGGACAGGGTGGCAGCCCTGCGGCGTTCTTCTTCATCGTTACTGGAAAGCATTTCTATCATTTTGTTGCCGATGTTGACCTGGTAGTCGAGGTAGCGGCGTTGCAGGAGATAGAGTTGCCAGTCCAGTTCGGACTTTACGTTCTTATCGGCCATGCGGGCGGTGAAGTCTCCCATTATCAGGGGACGGTCGTAGCTCCGGATGACGTCGTAGGGGATATAGGTTGCTTCGGGATTGTCAAAGAAAAGACGTACTCCGTTCTTTTCGTCACTTTTCATTTCACCGGAAAGTTCTTCGAGATAGCCGACGGAACGGTTCAGAATGGTGGTCTTCCCCACTCCGTTGATGCCGGAAAGAATATTCACATCGGGACGTAAATCCCATCCTATATTAAAGCGTTCCCATAGTCCGTGGATTTCGATACGACGGATATAATTAGCCTGTTGTTCCATAATATTCAGTATTAATCAAGGCAAATATAAATAAATCATATGACAAAGTGGCTAGCAAACTCATCAAATTCAGAAAATACAAGAATAAAAAACTACCTTTGCAACCGTTTTCTCTTTTCAGATGTTATTCTATTAAGAAAATATATCGCAAACTAAATCTTATCAACATGAACAATAGCAAGAATCTGCACGGTCATCTATTTGCACTTACAGCTAACATTATGTGGGGATTGATGGCTCCTATAGGGAAATCAGCTCTCCAAGAGTTTTCTGCCCTTTCCGTGACCACATTTCGTATGGTGGGAGCAGCAGCAGCTTTTTGGATACTTTCTATATTTTGCAAACAGGAGCATGTGAATCACCGGGATATGCTGAAAATCTTCTTCGCTTCCCTATTTGCTTTGGTGTTCAATCAGGGAGTATTTATTTTCGGGCTGTCTATGACTTCGCCTATCGACGCTTCGATTGTTACAACGACTTTACCAATTGTGACTATGATTGTAGCTGCTATCTATCTGAAAGAGCCGATTACCAATAAGAAAGTACTGGGAATTTTTGTAGGTGCTATGGGAGCACTTATTCTTATCCTGAGCAGTCAGGCAGGAAGTAATGGCAACGGAAGCCTGATTGGTGACTTGCTTTGCCTGATTGCACAAATCAGCTTTTCTATTTATTTAACCGTATTCAAGGGGATGACTCAGCAATATTCGGCAGTGACCATCAACAAGTGGATGTTCGTTTATGCTTCAATGTGTTATATACCGTTCTCTTATTACGATATTTCCACTATCCAGTGGGCCTCAATTTCTACTGTCGCTATCATTCAAGTGCTTTATGTAGTGTTAGGGGGAAGTTTCCTCGCTTATCTCTGCATCATGACGGCACAAAAACTGCTTCGTCCTACGGTTGTCAGCATGTATAATTACATGCAACCGATTGTGGCTACTATTGCTGCCATTATCATGGGAATCGGTAGTTTTGGCTGGCAGAAAGGACTTGCCATTGCGCTTGTATTTCTTGGGGTATATATCGTGACACAAAGTAAGTCGAAAGCTGATTTCGAGAAACTAGGGAAAGAATTATAAAACTTGAGGGAATGTCAAAATTCCCTTTTAACAAAACACCCACGCTACAGAGATATAGCGCGGGTGTTTGTTATTTATAAGAAGAAATATGTTTTTGGAGAAAGCCTTTTAGTTTGCCAGAATCGTAAGTTCTGCTCCCGACGCAAAATCCTGCCCGTTCTGCGAACTCAACGCAGTAAAGCGGATATAACGTGCTTTGACAGGTTTGTCGAACAATACTCTCTTTTCTTTTGAGTTGTTGGCAAAGGCTCCTTTCTTAACGGGCGTTCCCCATTCTTTTCCGTCCATACTGACTTGAATGGAGTAGTCTTTAATATTACCGTTATTTCCATTCTGACGTGGCAGGTAGGTGAATCCTTTGATTTCCTTTACCTCTCCCGCATCCAAATCCACCCAATGCGGATACTTGGCTACCGTAACAGAATACATGGTATGCCAAATGGTATTCGGGTCATTGTCCGTCAGGTTGGAAGCATCACCATCGCCCGATTCCTGACTACTGGCATATACCACTTCCGTACGGATACTTTCTATCTTTTCGAATGTCATCGTAGCGTTTACTCTCGGGTCATGTTCATACCATGCCTTTATAGTACCCCCGTCACGCATCGGAATAGGAGTTGTGTACCTGTTCGCCTTTTTGTCTCCATTCAGTGAATAAAGAATCACGGCATCCTTCTTCGCAGACTTCAATTCTACCCGACCGGCACGGTCACGTATAATGGAAAGAGGTATTTCACCGGCAGGAGCGACATTGGCAATAGCAGTCAAATCCGCCTTATTCGCAGGACGGATAATGAAGCCCATATTATGCTGGTCTGCCAATACACGGTCATGTACGAGCGGGCCGCCCTGACCGCAACTGTTTCCACCCAATCCGGTAACCGCACAATCCAAATGCAGATAAGTATCACCTGCTTTCGGTAACTGATAAGGATGTGAAGCCAAAATCAGGTCGAGAGCAGAATACTGAAGAGCAGAAGCCGACAGACGGTCGGTAGCAATAAAGATAGCACCCTTACCGGCTTGATTGGTCAATGCACACCAACGGACATCCTCATGGTTACCCATATCCTGTGGTTTCGGGAAGTTCACAAACTCTCCGGCCACGGTATTGGTATATTGTTCAATGAACTGCCCTGTCTTGCGGTCTGCATAATTATCTATCGGGCCACGGCCATAATACGTAAAGTCTGCATATTGCTGCGGCATTTTCACCATATAACCCAAACGAGGGAGAACGAGACTCGAACGATTGGAAGTAATGCTTGCCTGTAACTCGATAGAACCATCCTGATAAACAGTCCATATCTGATTGGTAGTAAACTTAAAGTCGTTATTATCAAACTTCCGGTCTGTCAGTTCCTCAATGCTGTTTTTACCGGAGCTTGTGCCGCCTTTGATGCGTGCACCGTTCGGAGCTTGAGATTCTACCGTATAGCTCACCATAACGGTATTATCTTTTCCGACTACCGTTACTTCCTTCACTGTATGAATCAAGTTGTGCAAGCCATGTTCAAACCAAGGCTGATAGAACCAGTTATCATTATTCGTGAAAGCACGGAGAGCATCCAGTTTCGGGCCATTCCCGTCTGTTATTACTTTCTCACCGCCATAAGTCAGGTTATAGATGCTTCCGGTCTGTGAATCAAAATTCACTTCGAAGCCTGTTCCTGTTATCTGAACATTCCTTGTTTTAGGGTCAATAAGGCTTTTCAGTTCTTCTGAACCAGCAACCACTTCGCTGATTGACGGACGGTCAGTAGCCGCTTTGACTTGAATCTGTTCTTCCGCCATCACAAAATCCTTAGCAGCCCAAGGCATCTTGTCTTTCAGGACAAACTGCACTTTTACAAAGTATTCGGCATCCTTTTTAAGAGTTTGGTTATAAGGCAGCGTAACCTGCATACGTTGACGGGGTGCTACATTAATATCCATCGGTTGACTGGTTTGTACCGATTTTCCATCCTCGTACAATGACCACACCAATTGATAATCATCCGCCAAGTTTTTGAAATAATACTTATTGAAGACTTCGAATATGCCTTTTTCAAGGTTAACCGCTTTTACATCTATATTCTGATATACTTTCTTCACTTCATAATATTGCGGTTTCGGCTCCAAATCACCAAATACAATGCCGTTCATTACAAACTGCCCGTCATTAGGAGTATCCCCAAAGTCACCGCCATAAGCCAAGTAGCGAGTACCCGTCTTCGGGTCATAATTATACATAGACTGGTCTACCCAATCCCAGATAGCGCCACCACAGAAGAAATTGGTAGACTCCATCGCATCCCAGTAATCCACCAGGTTACCACAGGCATTACCCATCGAATGAGCATATTCCGAAATATGGAAAGGATACTTAATATCATATTTTCCCTTCACCGCACCGCGTACCCAGCCGATAGACGGATACTGGTTAGAGCCCATATCCACAATATCATTATTACGTTCATACTGCACAGGACGGGACAAATCAAACTTCTTCAACGCATCATAAGCAGCCACAAAGTTCTTACCCGGCCCTGCTTCGTTGCCCAACGACCAAATAACGATAGACGGATTATTCACATTAGCGTGTACCATCTCCATCACACGGGCTACATGCGCATTCTTCCATTCCACCGGATGAGAAAGGGAAGCAGCGCCATAATAATATTCATGTGATTCGATATTCGCCTCATCTTCCAGATAAATGCCGTATTTATTACACAGGAAATACCAATAAGGATCATCGGGATAATGCGAATTACGCACATGGTTGATATTCGCACGTTTCATCAGCATTATCTCTTTTTCCATCATCTCACGGGTGATGGCATGTCCCACCGCCGGATTGGATTCATGGCGGTTCACCCCTTTCAGCTTGACCGTTTTTCCATTGATATAATAATAACGTCCCGCAAGCCCGAATTCATCCGCCGATGCAGGCGTATCCTTGATTTCCACCTTGCGGAATCCCACAATCGTAGAAACCGTCTCAATCGTCTTGTTCTTCTTGTCCTTCAGCTCGGCTACCAACGTATAGCGATACGGAAACTCTGCCGACCATTTATTCGGAGCTTTTACGTTAAAGACCGTCTGAATCCGCCCCGTTTCATTCGGCTCAATCTTCTCTATCACAGGAGACAAGACACCATCCACCAACGTATTCTCGTCAGAGTAGAGCTTGTTGGCATACAAAGAATAATACACTTTATAATTCTTGGCCGCTTTCTTATCCAAATTACGAATATCGGCATTGATAGTCAGAGAACCGTCCGTATAAGCCGCATCCAAATCGGGAGTAGCCACCAAGTCGCGGAAGTGAACTTTAGGCACCGAATACAAAGCTACCGTACGGAAGATGCCCGGCAAACGGAACATATCCTGCGCTTCCAGGAACGAACCGTCCGAGCTGCGATATACTTCGGCAGCCACCGTGTTCTTACCTTTTTGCAGATACGGGGTGATATTAAAATTAGCAGTATTGCGTGAGTTCTTGGAAAAGCCCACATACTTGCCGTTAATCCACAGATAGAAGAAAGAATCCACCCCATCGAAACTGATAAAGATTTCCCGTCCGTCCCAATCCTGCGGTATATCAAAATCGCGGCGGAACGAACCCACTTCATTGCGGTCTTTATAGGTAGTCCAATTAGCAGGCGGCGTGCGCATCACTCCCCCACGCCAGTCGTCCACCTTCACACTATGCTGGAAAATAACCGGTTGATTGACATAAATAGGCGTTCCATACTTCCGGCTTCCGTCTTTCTGAATACCATAAATATTCCAACTGGACGGCACGGGGATTACATCCCACGAAGTAACATCAAAATCTGTCTGATAAAAATCTTTCGGGCGGGCATCGGGATCGGGTGCCCAATGGAACTTCCAGTCACCATCCAGTGATTGCCAGAACTTACTGTTCTCAGGCAATACTTTACGTGCACTTTCCAAATTCTGGAATGAAAAGAAATAAGCATGCGGCTGTTCCTTATTCAATGCCAGATTTTCGGGAGATTCCCACTCATTTCCTGCCGGAGCACTCACCGAAGCATACGTGAAGCCCTCTAATGGTTGGCCTGCAAAACTTTGTGTTGTCAGGGTACAGCACAAAAGACCGGTTAACAAGGTTTTGTTCATAAGGTATTTAAGTCGATAAAAATTATTCATGCCATGTATCTATATCTATGCTTTCCGCTTTATAATAAATACACGCAAAAAGCATAGAGTCCTACATGAAAACGAAAATTTTAACGTATTTTCTCTAGTTTAAAGATAAAAAGTTTATTCAGCAAGCGGCTCCCGCCACCAAACTTTACCGGTATCCTTACTTCAAATCTTCAAAATAAGTATCGAGCAAACTCTTCGCGGCGATAAACGAAGTCAAGTTACCACTCAACACCTGGCGTTCCTTTTCCTGAAGCCTCGCTTCAATCTTCGGATTATGATAGAAACTGTCACGCAGTTGCTCGTTGATGCTTTCATACATCCAGTATTTGCTTTGCTCGTTGCGGCGATATTCAAAATAACCGTTCTTCTTCACGAAATCCATATAGGCATAGACCATGTCCCACACTTCCTTGACACCAATATTATAAAAGCCGGAATAGGTCAGCACCTGTGGCGTCCAACCTGATTCGGGTGCAGGAAACAGATGCAAAGCGCTGCGGAATTGCGTAGCGGCCAATTTTGCACGTTCCAGATTATCACCGTCCGCCTTGTTTATCACAATGCCGTCCGCCATTTCCATGATACCGCGTTTGATTCCCTGCAATTCATCCCCCGTCCCCGCCAGTTGAATCAACAGGAAGAAATCCACCATCGAATGAACAGCCGTTTCACTCTGTCCCACACCGACGGTTTCCACAAAAATCTTATCGAATCCGGCAGCTTCACAAAGCACAATCGTCTCACGCGTCTTACGTGCCACGCCGCCCAACGAACCCGCTGACGGGCTAGGGCGTATAAATGACTTCGGATGTACAGAAAGCTGCTCCATACGGGTCTTGTCTCCCAGAATACTCCCTTTACTGCGCTCGCTACTCGGGTCGATAGCCAATACAGCCAACTTCCCCCCTTTTTCGAGCACATGCAAACCGAACACATCAATCGACGTACTCTTTCCCGCACCGGGAACGCCACTGATACCCACCCGGATAGAATTGCCGGAATAAGGCAGGCACTTCTCTATCACTTCCTGGGCAACAGCCTGATGTTCAGGCTTCACACTTTCCACCAATGTCACGGCCTGACTCAATATAGTGACATCGCCTTTTGTAATACCCTCTACAAACTCAGCTACCGAAAGTTGACGTTTCTTAGGTTTCCGTTTCAAGTAAGGATTCACAGACGAAGGTTGCTCAATGCCTTTGTTGACAACGAGTCCCTTATATTCTTCACTATTTTCAGGATGTTCCATGACAAATAAGATTTAGCGTTTGATATTGATTTCGACTTTCGGGCGCATCGGGTCGTTCGTTATCATCAAAATACGTAAATGATGTTTCTTATTACCCACATCACGCTTGCGAATCGTCACTTTCAGTTTCGTCATTCCATCCGGCGGAAGTACCGTTTTCTTCAGGCTTACCCCTACTGATGAATTGAACACCTGCAATTTACTGATAATCAACGGAGTCTTACCCGCGTTAGCAATCAATATATCATAGCTTGCCTTTTTCTTCTTGATTAACGGTACACTCAGGTCAATATCCGTTTCCGAGATACGTATGGCAGGGGCATTCAGCGAATCCGTAGCCGTCATACGTGAGAAATCGGGAAGAAGAATGGCAGAAACAGGGATTTCATTTTCTTCGCTCACCTTGTCGCCGGAGAAGCGGGAAAGATAAACAGAAGTCTGCGTCAAACCGTAATCTTTCAACTGGCTGGCATCCAATGTCAGTTTGACAGTTCCTTTCTTGCCTTTCAGCAGGACTTTCGGTTCCGCTTCCATTTTAAGATAAGGGGGCAGATGCATCAATACCGGTTCATACGGACGGTCGGACAAGTTAGCTATGTTGAAAGTCATTGAAGGCTGCTGACCGTGATATACATCAGGGAAAGCAAACTCGTCACGATCCAGGCGGATATTCCCGATAGCATACGGAAGAATCTTTGTAAAATCCTTCACTTCCTGCACCACCTCTCCGGTAAACTTCAGATAAACCAGATTCGGAGTAGCATTGCTGTATATCCCGACCGACTTTTCAAAACGTCCCAACGCCTTTGCGTCAAAGGAAGCCTTCACCGTTCCCTTTGCTCCCGGAGCAATCGGTTCCTTCGTCCAGTCGGCTACGGAGCAGGCGCAGGAAGTGGTGACATTGGTGAGAACCAATGGCTGGTTACCGGTATTAGTGATTGTATATTCCACTGTCACCGGGCGTTTCCACTCTATTTGTCCAAAGTTGTGTGTCTCTTTATTCGAAGAGATACGGGGTTGGGCAACGGCTGCCAAAGCGACAGAAAGCAGAAAAAATATGGATAGTAAACTACGTTTCATGCGATACATTTTATTTTGGTGCACAAATGTAGCTGTTTTAGATGAGATATCGTATGGATTGAAAGGATTATTAACGGTGAACGTTGACCGTTCACCGTTAATAAATAATTATTTCACTTCTACCGTCATCGAAGCGGAATGAGTGGCATATTCCGGTGCATAGGCACATTGCATGGTTGCCAGCCCCGTCTCGTAAGTACCTGCACGGCTCACACGGTAGCTGTATTCCAACACATATACCCCTTTTCCAAGATGGTCAAAGAAGAAATTGGTGGAAGCATCCTTGATATCCACATAGTAGCCGATACCGTTGTTCCAGCGATAGCCGGAGATGCTGCCGATAGGTTCGAAGCAAGCGCCGCGCTGGTCTTTCAACTGTACAAAGTCCATTGGACGGTCTGCGCGGATGCTCAACCGTGAAACGACCTTATCACCTACCTGAAGCACTGTCTTCGACGTAATCGGTTGCAGTTGCGGCGTATTACCGACCGTGCGTTCCACATACAACTGTTTCTGTACATTCAACTCACCGCCTTGTTGTTTCACATCACGAATGGGCGATTCGTATTCCGCATATACAGCTCCCCACGCAATGCCCGGATTTCTCTTTTCCACTTCAATCTTGCGGGCATCCACCACATCTTTCTGTGTGAACGAACGCTTGATATATCCCAGTCCCGGAACGGTAGTCTTGCTTGGTGAAACCGTTTCCAATACTTCATTAGCAATCACGATACGTACATCACCCTGATTATCGAGCAGATTGGTACCTTTCATCAGCAACGCATACACAGCGTCCGCCGTAGCCACCGGTGAATCCCATTGCTGCGTCTGCTTCTGCTTCAACAGCCAAAGTTTCATCTCTTCCACCGTATCGTTATTGCCGCCAATCAGTTCCAATGCTTCCATCACATCTACATGAGCTTGCATCTTCATTCCGCCCCATGTGTAAGGATTCTCGTTGAAAGCGAAGAACATACCCTGTTCATCCGTTTTCGTCAGATGCTCTTTCAGGGAAGCGACAAATTCCTGCGCTTCTTTCTTATGTCCCGCCTTGTCAAGCACGATAGCCGCAATAGCCTTGGTATCCATCGAAGCCGACGGAAGCAATTCTTTCACTTTGGAGAGATAATAAGCATACGCTGCTTTATTGGCCGCAGGAACCTGTTCACCGGAAATGGCGATAATATATAGATATTGCAGGATACTGCCCGAAACTCCTGTGAACTTCGTCCCCTTTTTCTGCTCTTTCAGAATATTCTTGTATTCTTCCAAAGCCGACTGATGCAGATATTTCAGCGCATTAGTCTGCAAAGTAAGCGCGGTTCCGCTCAACTTCTCACCTGTCAACAAAGCAAGACGGGCGTTCAATTCTGCAATATAAGCGGTAACATAATTACTACCGCTCATACCTTTATACCATGACCATGCACCGCTTGAATTCTGCAATTCCTGCAATCTTGTCAAGGCAGCGATATTGTTGCTGCGGATATTATTCAAATCGAACAACGTAGCGATACGCTCTTTCTGTTGTTCTTCGGTCTGTGCTTCGAGCACCCACGGCGATTCGAACAACAAGATGTTCTTTACTTCCTGATTCTTCTGCAAGTTGCTCAAGAACGTTTCTTTTGTACCACCTTGAAGTTTCCAGCTATCGAATACCGCCTTGATGCGCGGCTGACTGTTCATTATAAATGAAGCCAGTGTATTCGCATAATAGGCAGTAGCCCATGAAATGGCATTGTTATTCACCGGAAGGCTCAAGGAAGGCAATGCCTGAATAGCATACCACGCAGGATTTCCGGTAAATTCAATCGTCAGTTTACGGTCAGTTGCCGTTTTACTGTGCTGATTGAACAAACTATCAAGAGAGAATGTACGGGTTTCTTCCCCGCGCACAGGCATCGGAAGGGTTTCCACCAAATGTTCCTTGTCACTAAGTACCGGAAGCAATTGTTGTTCCCCGTCGCTGAACGTGCCGCTGTCGGCTATCATCCGGCAACCCAGTATCTCGTATTTATCACTTACGGCAAACATGAAATTCACACCCACCGTCTTTCCGGCAGCTATCGAGAATTTCTGCTTTTGCGTACTGATAACCTTTTCCGTCATCGGGTCGAACAGAATCATGCTTACTGTTCCCGCCTGCGGTTTGCCTGTCATATTCGAGATAGAAGCCGCAATCGAAGTCTTATCACCCACACGTACGAAGCGCGGAAGATTAGGAGTCAGCATAAATTCCTTGCTCGTAGTGGCTTCACCGTCCAATGTCCCCGTCAACATTCCCTTTGTATGAGAATATCCGCGGAAGTTCCAACGTGTCAGACTTTCGGGCATGGTGAAAGTGAAAGAGACTTCCCCCTGCTCGTTCGTGCGAAGTTGCGGATAGAAGAAGGCTGTTTCGGCAAGATTTGTACGCAGGTCAGCAGGCGCTTCGGAGAGTGTTTCTTCTCCATATATATTATCAAGTTTACCAAGTACTCCTGTTTGCCCCCATCCTGATTCAAATTCAGCCTCATCAGCAGCTTCGGAGACTGAAACCGGTACATATTTCACTTCCGCCGCATTGCTCCGGCTTGCAACACTTCCTGTCATCGACATCTTTTTCTGAACCGACACACCTCTAATCACCACTCCATCAGCCAAAGACTCCGATAATGCATATACATTTCCTATACCTGACGATATCACGAAATAATCATACGCCATCACCGGCACTTTAAGAGCCTTATTGTTCCACCAATAATTAAATGAATTACCTCCGAAATACCCGCTCATCCAATTAGAATAAGGAAGTATCTGATTATAATAAACCTGAAAATCTTGGCGGCGGTTCCATATTTTGTCGAGTGAAGCATCATACATCGTTGCCAGCATCTCCGCATTGGCGGCTTGTCCTTGCGGCGTCTTAATCGTCAGTTTCCATTCTTCCTTCTGTCCGGGACGCAATTTATCACGGAACACTTCCCACTTCATCGCCAGCGTCTTGTCCGGCAACCGCTTCTTCACCTGAACCTGTTCCTGATAAACTTGTCCGTCTCTTACCATACAGAAGTTCACAAAGATACCGTCGCCATAACTTTCCTGATACGGATAGGTAAAGCGCATAATCGTATCGGACAAATTCAGCGCCTTGCTTTCCAACAGCTTGTCACCGCAGAATACGTTCATCATCACATAAGCATCCTTTTCCGAAGTTCCGAAACAGAACACAGCCGGATGCGTTGCATCAAATTCCGTATTCGGTGCATAGAACCATACGGTAGACTGCACAGGCGGACGTTTGTCTTCCCGTGAGAAAAGCACCGTGTTAGCATCTGCCGTCACTTCTTTTCCCTGATTATCCTTTACCGATGCTTTCAGCACATAAGCTCCCGACGGGATATTCTTCCAGTCGAGCGTCATTTCCTCATTGGAAGTAAATGTCCCTGTCGCTACCGGAGTCTCGCCCGATACCTTGAAATCCTTTTCATTGGCAGGATACAACGCATAGTTTCCTTTCACTTCCACAGGCTGCCCGTTCAGATTCTGCGCTTTAAACACAATATTGAACGGTTTATCCTTACAAGTCTTTTCCTGCAATTCCATCTGCAAGACCAACGAACGGTTGCCCGCCGAAATCACATCCGTAGATGATTGCGTCTCCCCCGCCACATTGGTAGCGGTGGCTTCAACGGAATAGCGGTAATAGACTTTATCATTATTCTTGTAAGCATCGCTCTCTTCCAGGCGAACCGGAATTGTAAATTCCCCATTCGCGTCGGCAATCACTTCTCCTGAAGCAATCTGCGTGGATTCCGAGATTCTCCAAAAACTATAAGTAGAACGCTTCACCGTATATTTCACCGGAAGGTCTTGAAGCAGCACACCACTATAAGACTGTATCTTACCTTTCACTTGTACTTCATCTCCGAGTTTGTAACTTCCGGTCTGTTTCTCAAAAGTGATATCAAATGTCGGACGTTTATAATCCTCTACACGGATGCTCGTCCTGCCATCCCCCGCCGTTAAAGAGAACATCCCGTTCAGGCAGGCGGAAGGTAACGCAAAATCAGCGGTAAATGAACCGAACTCATTGGTACGTACAGACTTTTGTCCCACTTCCTGATTGTTTGCGTCCAATAAAACGACTGTATAATCCTTGTTCGGCAGCACATTGGCAGTATCCGATTTCTGCATATAAGCAATCCCTTTCACATATACCGTCTGTCCCGGACGATACAGGGAACGGTCGGTCAGCAGCGTCATGCTTTCAGTCGCCTTATTTTCATCACCGTAATATCCGAAACTTCCTCCGTAAATACCCTGTCTCGGCATAGCTGTATCCTTTCCTTTCGATGCCTTCAGATAGCGGTATTCGGATTTCCAAGGGAATACGACCTTACCATTTTCTCCGGTCGTGAACTCCTGCAACACTTTTTCGTCATTGCTATACAGCGTGACTTTCGCATTCGGTATAGGATGCCCGGTCTGTCCGTCGAGCGTCGCCACTTCATATTGCTTTTCAGGCAGGCGGCACGTCAACACTTTGAAACGTGTCACGTTAAAGGCGCTTTCGCTATCCCTCTTGGCACGAATATCGGGTACGATACGCATTACATAAGAGCCTAAGTCGGGAGACTTGAAAGTGAATACCGTATCTTGCGAGCGGTAGTCCTCCGGACGAAGAACCGAATAATGTTGTTCCTTCACCAGTTTTTTCGCCTGATACAACCGTACGGTGAAACCATCCAGATTCTTATGTGCAACATTCAACTTTATCTCTTCATTCGGGAAAGCCTGACTTTCCGCCCTGACGTTCAAGTAAGGTGCCAAAATCTCCTCGCGAAGATTCTTCAGCGCATTTATCCTGCGATAATTCGGATAAAGGCGAATCGCTTCGTCACAAAGTTGCAAGGCGTTGACCTGCTGTTGTTTCTCGATGGCATAGCGGGCTTGCGCCAAATAGACTTCCGCAGTGACGGGTTCTGACGCAAACTTACTTTTCAGTGTATTCAATGCAGTCAGAAACGTATCTTCCGTCAATCCCAAAAGTCCTTCCTGTGCCTTGAAAGGTACAAAACTCCTATCCGCATTGCGTCTCCATTCCAAATAATTGAGCGCGGTCAATATATACCCTTCTTTCAGGCCGGCAGCTTTATAAGCGGCAATCATGCTTCCGTAGATGTTTATTATATCTTGCTTCACAAGGGAAGGCGTGTTCTCATTAAAACCGTTGTTCCGCGCCAGTCTTTCTATCTGGTTCAGCGCACTTATGGCACGGGAAGCCAGCAGATGATACATATCATGATGATAGTACTCACTGGTTTCGCCCAGTTCTACAAAAGGAATATAGGTACGCGAGGAAGTTTTGAGCAGCAGTACCGAGTCTGCCAAGGCTTCTTTCGTATTCGTCCGTACTTTCTCGACGAACATATTTGCTGTCCATTCACGCATATCGGTGGAAGGGGTTTCCCCCACGATTTCCGTTCTTCGCCGGAGTTGCCACTGATTTCGGGCGGCATAGTCAGCATAGATTCCTGCTATCAAAGAGTGCAATATAGCACGATCCATGGGTTTGTCCGTCTGCTTCGCCCATTGTTCCAGACCTTTCAGACCGACATAAAAACTATCAGGTGTCAGTGCTTCCTGATTTTTCATCCGCCACATATATGCCTTCAGCATCTGTGCGGAATTCTTCTCCTTCTCTCCTTTCTGATAAATCTCATCAGTCAGTTTTATTACCGTTTTAGGCAAGCTCTTCTTTTGTGCCTGCTCTACATCTTTCCATAATTTGTCGAAAGTTTGTGCCTGCGTTGCCGGAATCATTCCCAGCCATAACAGCACCATCATACAAATCTGTCTTATTTTCATAATCTTTCCAGTTTAAGTTCGCTATAAGTCTCACTGTATAAACAACAAAGTAAAGAAATAAAGTTTAAACAATCACCTTTTTTCACATAAAAAAGCATCCTTCCCGATGGGAGAAAGATGCCACACAAACAAAACAAACGTTCTGATTGAATATCACAGGAACTATATCGACAGATTTCAACCTTTGAGAATTATTACTCTTGTTTCCGCTGTAATTCAAGCATTATTTCATCAGTGATATAATCATCACTCATAGTTATTAGCGGATATTCTTTGTTGAGTAAAAAAGAATAAACCTTACTATTATAGAATAGATTCAATGCCCTTTCCGGAGAGATGTTCAGGCGTTCTGCCAGTTGCATCACGATACGGGTATATTTATTCCACACTAATACATCTATCATAAACCTTTACTATTTTATTATTATACATTCTTCAAAAGAAAGACATTCATCTATGAGTTGCTGATTCAGTATACAGAGCTGATTGTTAGGCTTTTCATAACGTAAACGTCCCAAAGCTATATCTTTGGAAATCTGCCCTTCAATATAATTTTCTATCGTATCAAAGACGCGGTCATTGGCTACACCACCTTCTACTAAATCATATCCAATCCATGGTTTCTTTCCTTGTCGGCTACTAACTATAAAGTCAAGCCATTCACTATTATAGCCCTCAAAACGAAGCAACTTATAATTAGCGGAAGACAGTCTGGCAACATCCAATTCATATACATTGACCATGGCAGAACTATCAGGACGGCGCAGCATCATAACAGATGCCCAACGTTTGGCCTGATTATAGATATCGGTCACATAAAATCCTTTTCCGAAATCAAGATTATCCCGCCCCACTCCTGCCAAAGGATATTGTACCACCAATGTACTTCCATGATAAACTTTCATACTTTATATTCCTTTTTCCTTATTATTATAGTGAGTTTCCCAATTTTCCAATGCCTCTATCAATGTGTCAGCAATGTATTCCTTACTTTGGGTGTGAAGCATATCATATCCTTCCACCAAATAACGTTGGATAAGATTTACTTTCTCCAGACGATTATAAAGAAGCGGAGCCGGAATTCTCATTTTTTGGGCTGCACATTCAATAGCAAAAATAACGAATTCCATTATTTTAGTATTAATATGAAGGGTATTTGCCATAGGCTATATCAATATTTACTAATTGACAAACAACTTTGTTTAAATAATAACACATACAAAGATAGCAATGTTTGCTAAAGATTTCAAGGATCCCAGATAAAATTACCAAATACTTACCGCTAACCTTTGTTGTAAGAATGCCAAAATCTGCTTTTTTGTTACTTATGTCCATACAGCATTTCCGCTTTTCTGGTAGATATTCAGCAAGAATGTGATTCCGACATCCGCAGAACTGATTCAGTCTACAGCCTTCCCATACTCTAGAATAAAAAACAAAATCATTTCTCATATTCACATAGGAAAGTATATTCATCTGATTACTAACCTTATATACAATGAGAATAAAATTATTTACATGCATTTCTCATGGTTTTATCAAGAAAATATGCTTAAATCAATGCATTTCTCATACTATTATCGGCATTTCTCATTCATCAAAAATAGTATTCTCATAGCCTGATCATCAATGCTTAATGAACTGTAGTAAAGCTACCGTTCATTTTCATTATAACTAACTGGCAATCAAAGATTATGCTACTGTAATCAACAGATTTTCAATAAGGCATCTCTATCGTTCCACTCCAGTGAACAGGCTCGTGCACTAGAGTGCACAGTTCTATCTACTAGAGTACACAGGTCTGTCCACTGGAGTGGAATAATACGAATGAAGGCAGGAAAACACAATAATGTCAGTTGTGAAAGATATCTTATCTACCGACTTAACATACAAACTACGACTATATTGACCTATACATATTAGTATCCTGAAACAAGGACAAGCATAATATGCATCATGAGAAATGCGAAACAATGCATGAGAAATACCTTCCCTAAAGGCATTTTAGAGCTATAAACCATGAGAAATACATGTAAAGATTTTAATTCTCATTCATTATATATCTGGTAATCAAATGAATATATTTCGCTATGAGAACATGAGAAATGATTTTGTTTTTTATTCTAGTAGCGCAGAGAGCTTTCCCATATGAATTAATACAAAACTTCTCGCATTTCTTTCCTTATTTCCGATATATTTCAAATAAATCATTTATCTTTGTCATACGCTTTCCGCTCATCAGCGTGATGAATAGGCAGAAAGCGGTTTTTATTTCTTTATGAAGTAAAAGTGTATTATCCTTCGTCTTCTAAAATAGCAAATCTTAGCAAAGAAGGATGATACGGCAGATACTTCACGTGAACGGCTGTATATCAACATATCCGTAAAAGATGTGTTATATATAAACGATTGACGTGGATGTCTGTCGTTATCATTATCTTTTGCGAAGGTATTGCTAGCCTTGAAGATGGATAATGGTGCGACAGCATTCACGTCTTTCTTGTATCCGGTCGGTTTCATAACCCGCAATTATTCCCCAAATCGTCCTCACTCACCGGACGGCAAGAAGTGTGAATGCTCGTTGTACTAATATAAATGAATAAGGCATTTATGGACAAACAGATGCATTATTCACCCCTTATTGTATAACGCGTAAAAAAACAAACAGTTATGGCACAATGGATTACCATAGAAGAAGCAGCCGAGAAGTACGGATTTGAAAAAGAATACGTTTGGATTCTGATAGAAATGAAAGAAATCACCGTATGCTACGAACGACCCGGCGTCGACATCATAGACGACGGAAGTGTTCAGGACTTTATAAACCGGAACAAACACGGGCTTACATTAATGTATATTGAGAAACTAGAGCGATTTTGCATAGACAAATCGAAACTTTGCTCCATATATATGTCACTTTTGGGCAAACAAGACAAGGAAATCGGAATGTATGAAGCAACAAAAAATCAACGCGATACACTACAAACGAGATGCCTTAAACAGTATAAGCGGATATGTAAATTGGAAAAGGAACTGTCACTGGAACAAACAAACTGCCGTAACTGTTGGCTGCGAAGAATATGCCTGAAGATTTGGGGATAATGGTCAGCCTGCCAGAGATATCATAGATACAAAAAAGTGGGGATAGCGTTTTCAATAACGTATCCCCACTATAAACTTAGTTAATGCACTTTTTCTCATTTCTCAATTCTGTACCCCCATGCAAGCATTTCGTTACGACCTACTTCACTGAGGATTTTTCTTACTAAAGAACTCATTTTCTTTGCCATAATCTTTAAACCTTTTAAATTACTAATTCCTGAAAACTAAAACTACTTTTCTTCGTTCGGGAGAGTATTAATTGTTGAATATCCCCAAACATGTACGTCGGCTTCGCCGAACTTTCTAAACAATCTTTTTAACCTTTTCATTTTGTTACCCTTTCATTTACATGTTTTATAACACAAAAATAAGGCCTTTGTTTATAGGTTGTACCTAAAAAAGGCAGAATTTTATGTTTTATAGCATATTAATTGATTTGCATCAATTAATTTAATTCTTAAGAAACTATTTCGTAACATAAATGGCAGTAAACCGATAACAAAGTGGCAGCAAATAAGACAAAAAGGCACGGATGAAATGTCATCCGTGCCTTTTTCTATACGATACCTATTATATAATAGAAAGGAATAAGCTATATAACAGGAAAGAATACGTTATATCATACGTTTTTTTACTTCATTGGAGTCTGTTCCAAAGTTGCTACGAGGAAGTCATAGAACTTCTGTACGGTAGGAATCAATGCTCTTTCGTCCGGCGAGTGCGGAGAACGCAATGTCGGGCCGAAGGAAATCATGTCCAACCCCGGAATGATAGCGCCGATAATACCACATTCCAAACCTGCATGAATCACTTTCACCGCGGGTTCTACTCCAAACTGCTGCTTATAAGATGATTTCATCGCGTGCAGAATCGGTGAATTAACATCGGGCTGCCAACCGGAATAGCCGCCTGTCATCTCTACCTTCATTCCTGCCATAGAGAAACAAGACTCAAGACTGGTAGTCAGATACTCCTTCATGCTATCAGAGGAGCTGCGAGCCAAAATCTTAATAGCCGCCTTGCCTTCGCCAATCGTTATTATAGCAAGATTGGAAGAAGTTTCCACTGTATCGGGCACAGTAGGAATCATACGCGTCACGCCATTCTGACAAGCAAAGATGGCATCAATCAGGTTATCCTGAATTTCTTCGGGCACCTGACCTGCCGGAAGTTCCACACGTTCCGCCGTAAAGCTGATCGGAGTTTCGATAGCCGAATATTCTTCATTGAACAAGTCTTCGCAGTATTTCACCAAGCCCAGCAATTCTTCTTCATTCTCAGCAGGGATAGTAACGATGGCGTGCGCTTCACGTGGAATGGCATTTCGCATATTGCCACCTTCCCAACTAGCCAGACGGGCTTCATAACTGGCAACGGCCTCACGGATAAAGCGAACCAGCAATTTATTGGCATTGGCACGGCCTTCATTGATTTCCAATCCGGAATGTCCGCCACGCAAGCCTTTCAAGGTAACTTTTACAGCGATGTCGCCTGCTTCGGGAGCTACTTCCTTATATTCCAATGTAGCAGTGACGTCCATACCGCCGGCACAACCGATGTACAGTTCGCCTTCGTCTTCCGAGTCGAGGTTCAGAAGGATTTCCCCATTCACCGTACCCGGTTTCAATCCGAATGCACCGAACATTCCGGTTTCTTCGTCTTTGGTGATGAGGGCTTCCAACGGGCCGTGTTTCAGGTCTTTGGCTTCCAGTACGGCCATGATGGCAGCTACGCCAAGTCCGTTGTCAGCACCTAGGGTAGTGCCTTTCGCTTTCACCCAGTCGCCATCTATATACGTTTCAATCGGGTCTTTTTCAAAATCATGCACGGTATCGTTGTTCTTTTGAGGAACCATATCCATATGCGCCTGAAGAATTACACCTTTCCGGTTTTCCATGCCCGGAGTCGCAGGTTTGCGGATAATCACGTTGCCTGCTTCGTCAACAAACGATTCCAGCCCCAGGCCTTTTCCGAAATTAATCAGGAAGTCAGTCACTTTTTCCATATGTCCTGACGGACGGGGAATTTGAGTCAACGAATAAAAATGCTTCCACACGTTCTGTGGAGCTAAAGAAAGAATTGTACTCATAACAAATATTTTAAAACTGTTTTAAATCTAATAATTAAACAGTGGCAAGTTATGGAAAAGTTTTCAGATGACAAAGGACGTT
This sequence comes from Bacteroides congonensis, assembly GCF_900130125.1. GTDB lineage: Bacteria > Bacteroidota > Bacteroidia > Bacteroidales > Bacteroidaceae > Bacteroides > Bacteroides congonensis. The sequence goes on along the minus strand of NZ_FQXY01000011.1, from coordinate 292,573 downwards.
AGCAAAAACATTCATTCCAAAGCCAACATTCGCATATCATCCAAGTAGATTCTTTAAGAAAATATCATTCCCGATGCCTATTGGTAAACGGTAAAGCTGCAAAGCCATAGATACCCAGCAAAACGACCAGAAGGGTTTGGATACCGTGTACAATCAAGGCAAAGACTCCGGCATCCACTTCATTAACCCCATAAAACATCATCATGGAAATGATGGCGAAGTGCCACGGCCCCGCCCCGTTGGGAGTAGGTACAATTACGGCGAATGTACCGACTACAAACATGACCAATGCCGCCATCATGTCCAGGTGAGCGGTGAAAGCGAAGCAATAGAATGTAAAATAGAAATGGAAAAAGTAGCATGCCCAAATGGCCAATGTATAAAAAATAAAGAGGGGGATATTGCGCACGCCCTTCAACGACATGATGCCTTCCCAAATATTAAGTACAAAGCCTTTCACTTTTTCGTAGAAAAACAATGTCTTTCTTAAATAATAAAGAAGTACTCCCACCCCGATAAAACAAAACAGGACAATGTAAAACCAAACAGACGTCAGAAGATGCAGAAGGGAAGGTATCTTCGTTCCGGTCTGCTGAAGGAAAGTGACAAATACCGGCATTTGCAGCAATACGGTAACGCCTGTTATCAGAAGGATGGTCAGTGTATCGACCAGCCGTTCGGTCACAACCGTCCCCAGTGATTTGGCAAATGACACATTGTCATATTTGGCTAATATGCCACAGCGGCTCACTTCGCCGATTCTAGGGATAACCAGACTGGCCGCATAAGAGACAAAGATAGCGTTCACACAATCGCTTCTTTTCGGAAAAGCGTCCAGCGGATCCAGCGTCTGCCGCCATCGCCAGCCACGAAACACTTGGGCAAGGACTCCGAACAATAGTGAGAAAAGCATCCACCACCAGTTTGTGCCGTGCATCAATACATCGCCCACCTTTGCAAAATCAAAGTCGCGATATACCCAAAACAAGATAAAGCCGCCCAAAACAATCGGTAACACTAGCTTCAGCGTCTTTTTTAATAGTTTCTCCATTCTTTATTCTTCGATTAGCTACGCCGGCACATCATTTATTTTTTTAAATAGTGGCACGTTCTTCATTTAAAAGAATTACCTTTGTCGGCTGCAAAAGTAATTATTTAGTTGGTAAATGAAATTAGTAAAGCCTAAAAAGTTTCTCGGACAGCACTTTCTGAAAGATTTGAAAGTTGCGCAGGATATTGCCGATACCGTCGACACCTTCCCGGAATTGCCTATTCTCGAAGTGGGGCCGGGCATGGGAGTATTGACCCAGTTTCTGGTAAAAAAAGACCGGTTGGTGAAAGTCGTGGAAGTTGACTATGAATCGGTTGCCTATCTCCGCGAAGCCTATCCGTCACTGGAAGACCATATCATCGAGGACGACTTTCTGAAGATGAACCTCAACCGGTTGTTCGACGGCAAACCTTTCGTCCTGACCGGTAATTACCCGTATAATATCTCCAGCCAGATTTTTTTCAAGATGCTGGACAATAAGGATATTATACCCTGCTGCACAGGTATGATTCAGAAGGAAGTGGCCGAACGTATCGCCGCCGGCCCCGGCAGCAAGACGTATGGCATCCTCAGCGTACTGATACAGGCATGGTACAAAGTGGAATATCTGTTCACGGTGAGCGAGCATGTATTCAATCCGCCCCCAAAAGTGAAAAGTGCCGTTATCCGAATGACGCGCAACGACACGAAAGAGTTGGGATGCGACCCGAAACTGTTCAAGCAAGTGGTGAAAACAACTTTCAACCAACGCCGCAAGACATTGCGCAACTCCATCAAGCCGATTTTAGGAAAAGACTGTCCGCTGACAGAAGACATATTATTCAATAAACGCCCGGAGCAACTATCGGTAGAAGAATTTATCGACTTGACCAATAAAGTGGAACAAGCATTAAAACTTTTATGATCGACAACAATGAACGAGGAATACATTGACAACGTAAAGCATCTTATCGAACAGAAAGAGGAAGATAAGGTAAAAGAACTTCTCATCGACCTTCATCCGGCCGACATCGCTGAATTATGCAACGACCTGAACCCGGAAGAAGCCAAGGCAGTCTACCGGCTGCTCGATAACGAGGTAGCCGCCGACGTACTGGTCGAGATGGACGAGGACGCCCGTAAGGAACTTCTCGAAATGCTTCCTTCGGAGACTATCGCCAAGCGTTTCGTCGACTACATGGATACGGATGATGCCGTAGACCTGATGCGTGAACTTGACGAGGACAAACAGGAAGAGGTTCTTTCACACATTGAAGATATCGAACAGGCGGGAGATATCGTTGACTTGTTGAAGTATGACGAGAATACCGCCGGTGGTTTGATGGGTACGGAAATGGTGCTTGTCAATGAGAACTGGAGTATGCCCGAATGTCTGAAAGAAATGCGCCAACAGGCGGAAGAACTGGACGAAATCTATTATGTGTATGTCATCGACGATGACGAACGTCTGCGGGGTATTTTTCCATTGAAGAAGATGATTACTTCTCCGTCTGTATCGAAAGTGAAACATGTGATGCAGAAAGACCCGACTTCCGTACATGTGGATACGCCTATCGACGAAGTGGTGCAGGCGATTGAGAAATATGACCTGGTGGCGATTCCCGTTGTCGACAGTATCGGCAGGCTTGTCGGGCAAATCACCGTCGACGACGTCATGGACGAAGTCCGTGAACAGTCGGAACGTGACTACCAGTTGGCTTCCGGTCTTTCACAGGACGTAGAAACCGATGACAACGTGCTCAAACAGACAACGGCACGTCTTCCGTGGCTGCTTATCGGTATGATTGGCGGAATCGGGAACTCCATGATATTAGGTAATTTCGACTCTACTTTCGCGGCTCATCCCGAGATGGCATTATATATCCCGCTCATCGGCGGTACGGGTGGAAATGTCGGTACACAATCTTCGGCCATCATCGTGCAGGGATTGGCTAACAGTTCACTGGACGCCAAAGACACTTTCAAGCAAATCACGAAAGAAGCAGTGGTGGCTTTAATCAATGCCACTATTATTTCGTTATTGGTATATACTTACAACTTTATCCGGTTCGGCGCGACGGCTACGGTCACTTATTCCGTATCCATCAGCTTGTTTGCCGTGGTGATGTTCGCTTCTATTTTCGGAACACTGGTACCGATGACGCTTGAGAAACTAAAAATCGACCCTGCCATCGCGACAGGCCCCTTTATAGCCATTACAAATGACATCATCGGTATGATGTTGTACATGGGAATTACGGTTTTATTGTCATAAAAACAAGATAAACAAAAAAAAATAAGCGAAATAGTATGAAGTAATCGTTTTATTTCATTAATTTGTGACCCAAAACTAATATACAATGATGGACGCTCATGACACTAATCAACCCTTGAACCAAGGGGAATTAGAAGAAGAAAAGAAAACAGCCGAGGTTTCTGAACCTATTACAGAGACTCCGACTGAAGAAGTTACTGCCGAAGTTCAACCTGAAGCAGCTCCTAAACCTGCCACGAAGGAAGATGTACTAAACCTGTTGAAAGAGCTTGCGCAGGATGCCGAGAATGCGAACAAGCAGGAAATTGACAATCTGAAACAATCATTCTACAAGTTACATAATGCCGAACTGGAAGCTGCCAAAAAGGAGTTTACAGACAACGGTGGCGCGGTTGAGGACTTTGCCCCGCAAGAAGACCCGACAGAAGAAGAGTTCAAGCGTCTGATGGGAGTCATCAAAGACAGGCGAAGCAAACTGGTTGCCGAGCAGGAACGACAGAAGGAAGAGAATCTGCAAGTTAAACTTTCCATTATCGAAGAACTGAAGGAGTTGGTGGAATCCGGAGACGATGCCAACAAGTCTTATACAGAATTCAAGAAGCTGCAACAGCAATGGAATGAGACGAAATTGGTTCCGCAAGGCAAAGTGAATGAACTTTGGAAGAATTACCAATTATATGTAGAGAAGTTCTACGATTTGTTGAAACTGAATAACGAATTCCGCGAATATGACTTCAAGAAGAACCTGGAAATAAAGACGCATCTCTGCGAAGCTGCCGAAAAACTGGCTGACGAGGAAGATGTGGTTTCCGCTTTCCACCAACTTCAGAAATTGCATCAGGAATTCCGTGATACGGGCCCGGTAACGAAAGAGTTGCGCGATGAAATCTGGAACCGCTTCAAGGCTGCGTCTACGATTGTCAACCGCCGTCACCAACAGCACTTCGAAGCCCTGAAGGAAGTGGAACAGCATAACTTGGATCAGAAGACCGTTATCTGCGAAATCGTAGAAGCGATAGAGTATGCCGAACTGAAAACATTCTCTGCATGGGAGAACAAGACGCAGGAAGTGATTGCTTTGCAGAACAAATGGAAGACCATCGGTTTTGCCCCGCAAAAGATGAATGTGAAGATTTTCGAACGTTTCCGCCATGCCTGCGATGATTTCTTCAAGAAAAAAGGAGAATTCTTCAAGAGCCTGAAAGAGGGAATGAACGAGAACCTGGAGAAGAAGAAAGCGCTCTGCGAACAAGCGGAAGCCCTGAAAGACAGCACTGACTGGAAAACGACTGCCGACGCGTTGACCAAGCTCCAAAGAGAATGGAAAACGATTGGCCCGGTATCCAAGAAACACTCGGACGCTGTCTGGAAACGTTTCATCTCTGCATGCGATTACTTCTTTGAACAGAAGAACAAGGCCACTTCTTCCCAACGTTCTGTTGAAATAGAGAATATGGAGAAAAAGAAGGCATTGATTGAAAAGTTATCTGCCATCGACGAAAACATGGATACGGAAGAAGCCAACACGCTCGTCCGCGACTTAATGAAAGAGTGGAATTCTATCGGCCATGTACCTTTCAAAGAAAAAGACAGACTGTACAAACAGTATCATACGGTCATCGACCAACTGTTTGACCGCTTTAATATCAACGCTTCCAACAAGAAGCTGAGCAACTTCCGTTCGAATATCAGCAATATACAAGGCAGCGGCTCACAATCCCTGTACAGAGAGCGTGAAAAGTTGATGCGCGCCTATGAGAACATGAAGAATGAGCTTCAGACGTATGAAAACAATCTGGGCTTCCTTACTTCCACTTCCAAGAAAGGCAGCAGCCTGCTGACTGAATTGAACCGCAAGGTGGACAAGTTGAAAGCTGACCTGGAATTGGTATTGCAGAAAATCAAGGTGATTGATGAATCTATAAAGGCGGAAGAATAACCTTTCGGTCGATTCTGAGAATTATTTGATTCAGAGGATATAAATAAACAGGTCTTATCACCTATGAAAGTGATAAGACCTGTTTTTCTGTTGTTTACAGCATGATTCAATCTTTCTTGAATATAACTTTCTAAAAACGGAAAGCCCTGCAAGAATTGACTCCTTACAGGGTTATATTTCCTTTATTGACATTTTTCCAGTTGGGCTACCTGGATTCGAACCAGGAATGACAGGACCAGAATCTGTAGTGTTACCATTACACCATAGCCCAATGATTTTCGTTTGCGGGTGCAAAGATACAAATAATTTGGGATTTCAAAACATTTCTGCTGTTTTTTTTGCTAAAATCTTCAAATTAGCTTTTCATTAGCAAGTATCTCCACTAAAAAACACAAAAATTGGGGTATAACTTTCTTGTATCCAATAAATCAGCGTATATTTGTCAAAAATATCACGTTTATAATCAGAAACAAAGGACAGTCTTTTTTTGTTATAAACTAAAAGAACATGAATTATTAATTTCAATTGCAAGAATGAACGATACTAAAGTATTAATTGAAAAAATAAAAGAAGGAATCCAAGAGAAAAAAGGTAAAAACATAACTATTGCCGATTTAACCAGTATAGAAGATACCATCTGTAAATATTTCGTTATCTGTCAGGGAAACTCTCCCAGCCAAGTGAGTGCCATCGTAGATTCAATCAGAGAATTTACACGCAAAGGCGCTGATACCAAGCCTTTTGCGATTGACGGACTTCGGAATGCCGAATGGGTTGCCATGGACTATTCTGATGTATTGGTACATGTCTTTTTGCCGGAAGTCAGAGGTTTCTACAATCTCGAACATCTTTGGGCGGATGCCAAACTTACTCAAATCCCCGATTTAGACTAATTTACGATTATGGACAATAATAATAGCAATAATAACAATGGCAATAAACCTAACAATAAGGTTAATTTGCCGAAGTTCAATCTGAACTGGATGTATATGATTATTGCCCTGATGCTTCTCGGCCTCTGGTGGGGCAGTGATTCAAAGGGTGCTGGAAGCAAAGCTGTTACTTATAGCGAGTTACAGGATTACGTTAAAAATGGATATATCAGCAAGGTGTTGGGCTATGAAGATAAGTCTATCGAAGCGTATCTGAAACCGACTGCCGTAGGTGCCGTGTTCGGTGCAGACTCTACAAAGGTAGGACGCAACCCTATCATTACGAGTAGAGCGCCGTCTACCGATAAGTTGGAGGAATTCTTGCAGGCTGAAAAAGAAGCCGGGCACTTTGACGGTACATCGGATTATCCGCCCAAGTCGGATATATTCCCTGCTATCCTGATTCAGATACTTCCTCTTGTATTGCTGGTTGCCCTATGGATATTCTTCATGCGCCGCATGAGCGGTGGTGGCAGCGGTGGCCCCGGCGGTGTGTTCAATGTAGGAAAATCAAAAGCACAACTTTTTGAAAAAGGTGGTTCTATCAAAATCACATTCAAGGATGTGGCAGGTTTGGCAGAAGCCAAGCAGGAAGTGGAAGAAATTGTGGAGTTCCTGAAAGAACCGCAGAAATATACAGACCTGGGTGGTAAAATTCCTAAAGGCGCATTGTTGGTAGGCCCTCCGGGAACCGGTAAGACGTTGCTTGCAAAGGCTGTTGCCGGTGAAGCGAATGTGCCTTTCTTCTCTTTGGCGGGTTCTGACTTCGTGGAAATGTTCGTGGGTGTAGGTGCATCCCGTGTCCGCGACTTGTTCAAGCAGGCAAAGGAAAAGGCTCCCTGTATCGTCTTTATTGATGAGATTGATGCTGTGGGACGTGCACGTGGCAAGAACCCTGCAATGGGTGGAAATGATGAACGCGAGAACACGTTGAACCAGTTGTTGACAGAGATGGATGGCTTCGGTTCCAACAGCGGTGTTATCATTCTGGCTGCTACCAACCGTGTAGACGTGTTGGATAAAGCGCTGCTCCGTGCCGGACGTTTTGACCGCCAGATACATGTAGACCTGCCCGACCTGAACGAACGTAAGGAAGTATTCGGCGTACATTTGCGCCCGATTAAGATAGATGATACAGTGGACGTAGATTTGCTGGCACGCCAGACTCCGGGATTCTCCGGTGCGGATATTGCCAATGTCTGCAATGAAGCGGCATTGATTGCAGCCCGTCACGGCAAAAAGTTCGTAGGCAAACAGGATTTCTTGGATGCTGTCGACCGTATCATCGGTGGTCTGGAAAAGAAAACCAAAATTACAACGGAAGCCGAAAGACGTTCTATTGCCCTGCATGAAGCGGGTCACGCTTCTATCTCCTGGTTGTTGGAATATGCCAACCCGCTGATTAAGGTAACGATTGTTCCTCGCGGACGCGCGTTGGGCGCTGCCTGGTATTTGCCGGAAGAGCGTCAGATTACGACTAAGGAACAGATGCTTGACGAAATGTGTGCAACTCTTGGCGGACGCGCGGCTGAAGATTTATTCATGGGTCGTATCTCAACAGGGGCCATGAACGACTTGGAGAGAGTGACAAAACAGGCATATGGCATGATTGCTTATCTAGGTATGAGCGACAAGTTGCCGAACCTGTGTTATTATAATAATGAAGAATATTCTTTCAACCGTCCATATAGCGAAAAGACCGCCGAACTCATTGACGAAGAAGTCAAGAAAATGGTGAACGAGCAGTATGAACGTGCCAAGCAAATTCTGTCCGAACATAAAGAAGGACACAACAAACTGACACAGTTACTGATTGACAAAGAAGTTATCTTTGCGGAAGACGTTGAACGTATCTTCGGAAAACGTCCATGGGCGTCCCGTTCGGAAGAAATCATGGCTGCGAAAGAAAGCCAGGATGCTGCGAAAGCTGAAAGGGAACTAGCTGAAAAGCTGAAAGGAGAAGAAAAAGAAATCAAAGAAGAGGAAGCTGAAAATACCGCAGAGGAAAAAGCTGCCGCTACGGGAACGAAAGTAACCGCGCAAGGAACGAAAGTGACTGTAGAGAGAAATACGTCTACGGGAGCAGAAACGAATGAGGAAAAATAAGCTGTCCAAATCCAACTAATTAAACACGCTGATTTTGATTAACAATTTTATAAAACGAGCTATTACGGGTGTACTCTTCGTTGCCATCCTGGTGGGGTGCATCCTTTACAACCCATTAAGTTTTGGCATCCTGTTCACTATCATCAGTGCGCTGACTATATATGAATTTGGCCAGTTGGTTAATATGCGGGCTGAAGGAGTCAATATTAACAAGATGATTACGATGTTGGGCGGAGCCTATTTATTCCTTGCAATAATGGGATTCTGCACAAATGAAGGACAGGAAGGTTCGAAGATTTTCATTCCGTATGTACTTCTACTCCTCTATATGATGATTAGTGAATTGTATCTGAAGAAAGAGAATCCGATACTCAACTGGGCTTATTCCATGTTCAGCCAATTGTATATCGGTCTGCCTTTTGCCATGTTGAATATATTAGCATTCAATTATGACCCGACATACAGCAGTGTTTCTTACAATCCGATTTTACCGTTATCCATCTTCATTTTCCTTTGGTTGAATGACACAGGTGCATATTGCATCGGCTCGCTTATCGGCAAACACAGACTGTTTGAACGTATTTCACCAAAGAAATCCTGGGAAGGCTCTATCGGCGGCGGAGTGGTAGCTATCGGAGTTTCTTTTGTACTGGCTCACTATTTCCCGTTCATGTCCATGTGGGAATGGGCAGGACTGGCATTGGTGGTTGTCATATTCGGTACATGGGGTGACCTGACGGAATCATTGCTCAAACGACAGTTGCACGTTAAGGATTCGGGAACAATTCTTCCGGGACATGGCGGAATGCTCGATCGGTTTGACAGTGCTTTGATGGCTATTCCAGCGGCAGTTGCTTATATATACGCATTGACGTGGTTTTAATCCGGACTTCTTTCAAAAGAATAAAATTGCAATAAAATAATAAAGGTCAGGACTTCTTTGGAAAATGTCCCGACCTTTTTCACACACAGCAAATCATAGTTAGAGGTTATCGGATTGAAGAAGTAGAATGTACATCCTTCGCTTTTTCCGGTACACCTACCGGATGATCCAAGTCAAGCACAATCACTCTGCCTTCTCCATTATCTTTTGAGTTTATTGTAACCTTAAAACCTTTTGGTGCCACCCAGGAATCTTTTGGTGTCGGATAGAATTTCTCCAAATTATAAGAAACTCGTCCCCATCCCCAATAACCGGTCTTGTCATCATACGTATTATAGCGCAGTTCCAAGTGTACATAACCGTCATCCGCCACTTTTAGAGGTGTCGGTTCTTCCGCACCAATCAGGTTTTGTACAAGGCTGATACGATGTTTTTCAGAGCGGGGAATATCCTGGCGGAAGATAACATTCAGAAACTTTCCACCCAACCACATATCGCCTTGATAAATCAAGATAGGGTCATTCCCGAATTCTTCGGACTCTTCTTCAGTTTTCATCTCTTCCACTTCTTTAGTCAACACATCCTGAATCCCTTCCATCTTCACCTGAACTCCCCCTTCCACATCATACAGAGGATTGAAGAAGGCAACTACACGTTCACCATCTACCGGCTTGTACCAGGGAATAGAAGTACTGACCGGATCAATCATTCCCCAACGGTCACCTTCCAAATAATATCCACCGCCACCGGTTGCATGAACTGTCGCCCAGTCCCAACTAAAATCTCCTATCGAATAACCGTCATCATCACATGACTGTAACATCGGCACTAATGCCAGCAATAAAATACCTAAAAGCCACTTAATTTTTCTCATATTGTTTTTCCTTTCTTTTTTAACCTTCTGTACTATAAATAAAAAAGCCGTGCAAATATTGCATCGGCTTTACGTTTATTCAGAAAAAGAAAGTTATTTTTTCAACAGGGCTAGCATTTCACGCGCTGCATGACGGGGAGCACCGGCAGGGCCTAACCGTTCTGCCATATACTCATATTCTTTAAACATCTGTTTTCTATACTTTTCATTTCCAAGTATATTCTTCAATTCCTGCTGTATATTCTTTATGGTCATTGTGTCCGCCACCAACTCTTTCACCACTTCACGGTCGGCAATCAGATTGACCAATGAAATAAATCTCACCGTCAGAATATGACGCCGCAAGAATGAAATGACTTTCCCGATAGGAGTATGATAACAAACGACCTGGGGAACGCGGAACAAAGCCGTCTCAAGAGTAGCTGTACCCGAAGTGACCAAAGCCGCGTTCGCATGCTGCAAAAGCCGATATGTCTGATCGAAGATTATTTTCACTTTCGCATCGCCCATGTATTGCTTGTAGTATTCGGGAGCAATGGCAGGAGCTCCTGCCAAAACAAGTTGATAATCAGAAAAAGCGGATGCCGCCTTCAACATATCCGGCAGATTATCCTTAATCTCCTGTTTCCGGCTTCCCGCCAAAAGGGCAATTATCGGCTTATTCTCCAATTGGTTCTCCGCTATAAATGCTTCAAAGTCTTTCGGATGTGCTTCCTGATACGCAGTAACTTCATCTACCGTAGGATTGCCTACATAATGAATGGGGTACTGGTGTTTTCCTTCGAAAAATTCCACTTCGAAAGGAAGGATAGAGAAAAGCTCGTCCACATCACGCTTTATATTCTTGATACGGTACTCTTTCCATGCCCATATCTTCGGAGAAATATAATAGTAAACCGGAATCTGCGTCCTGGCATGCACGAATTTGGCAATATCGAGGTTGAACCCCGGATAGTCCACCAAGATTACTACATCAGGATTCCAGGAAACGATATCTTCCTTGCAACGTTTCATGTTCGCAAAAATGGTGCGCAGATGAAGCAATACGGGAATAAAACCCATATAAGCCAATTCCTTATAATGCTTTACCATTGTTCCGCCGACAGCAGCCATCAGGTCGCCCCCGAAAAAACGGAAATCAGCCTGCGGGTCTTCCGCTTTCAGGGCAGACATCAGATGAGATGCGTGCAAGTCGCCGGATGCTTCGCCGACAATCAGATAATACTTCATATTTAATAGATTACAGATAATGAAGAATAAAGAATGAGGAAAAGAATGTCATTCATTCTCCATTATCACTTGTCCGTTATCCATTTGTTCAATTCGTCGATAAAGTCATATGCCGTCACATCAACGGTAGTCGGAGTGATAGCCACATAGCCATTTGCCAGTGCCCAGTGGTCGTTCTTCTCGTTTTCGGGTTCATGGTCGGTAAATTCACCCGCCAGCCAGAAATAATTCGGGTCGGTCAGACGGGGACAAGCAGTCCATTCGTTGCTCCAATGCCCTTTTGCTTGTTCACAGACCTTTATTCCTTTTATATCAGTTGTATCCGGAAAGTTCACATTAAGACAAGTCAGAGCGGGAAGTCCTTTTTCCAGTACCATCGCGGCAATGCTGCGGATGTAAGGGCCGGCAGCATCAAAATCGGCATCCTGCTCATGGTTGCACAAAGAGAAGCCTATGGAAGGAATCCCATTCAGGCAACCCTCAATCACCACTCCCATTGTACCGGAATAATGCACATTTGAGGCCGAATTATCTCCGTGGTTGATACCACCGACTACCAGATCCGGCATTCGGTCGAGTACTGTGTTTCGTGCCAGTTTGATACAATCGGTCGGTGTACCCGTGCATTTATAGACCGTCAATCCTACTTCTTTCTTGACCAGTTGATAATGAACAGGCTGCGTCACCGTCAGCGCACAACCGCTGCCCGAACGTGGGGAATCAGGTGCCATTACTACAATTTCCCCCAAAGGGCGAAGAAACTTCACCAGTTCATTAATACCTTTAGCCATCACGCCATCGTCATTCGATACGAGTATCAACGGCTTTTCATTTTCCATATATTCAATCCTTTCCTTTTTAATATCCGCACAAAAGTAGCAAAAAGAAGCCGTACTGCCAAACCCTCTACTCATCAGATGAAAAGTATCTTCCCACCCCCACTCTTACCCGTTTACAAATCTTAATCTTCTGCAAGCGAGCAAAAAAAGAAATAAATATCCAATATAAATATGTATATTTGCAGGCTCACAAAGAGAAAAGTAGATGAGTAACCTGTCTTGGTTTTGTGGCTGTTTCGTCCGACAGTTATTAACAAAACAGGTGACTTATCAACAGAAATTGCAAAGTTTCTCTTTTTTCGTAGGCGCTCTAAGGATTTATCACTTATTTCGCTGCCAATAAATTTAGAGAATATGGGAAAAATTATTGCTTTGGCCAATCAAAAAGGCGGTGTAGGAAAGACTACGACTACGATTAACCTCGCAGCCTCACTTGCTACACTCGAAAAGAAGGTACTCGTGATAGATGCCGACCCGCAAGCGAATGCCTCTTCCGGACTGGGAGTAGACATCAAGCAGTCGGAATGCACTATCTATGAATGCATTATTGACAGAGCCAACGTACAGGACGCTATCCTCGACACAGAAATTGATTCTTTAAAAGTAATCTCTTCGCACATCAATCTTGTAGGAGCAGAGATTGAAATGCTGAACCTCCCAAACCGCGAAAAGATTCTGAAAGAAGTGCTCACACCCTTGAAGAAAGAATATGACTATATCCTGATAGACTGTTCGCCTTCATTAGGACTTATTACGATTAATGCCCTGACAGCGGCGGACTCGGTGATTATCCCCGTGCAAGCCGAATATTTCGCTCTCGAGGGTATCAGCAAACTGCTGAACACCATCAAAATCATCAAATCGAAACTGAATCCGGCTCTTGAAATCGAAGGTTTCCTGCTCACGATGTACGACTCACGTCTGCGCCAGGCGAACCAGATATACGATGAAGTGAAACGCCACTTCCAGGAACTGGTGTTCAACACCGTTGTCCAACGGAATGTCAAACTGAGCGAGGCTCCCAGCTACGGTATCCCGACCATCCTTTACGATGCGGACTCTACCGGCGCCAAGAACCACCTAGCTCTTGCTAAAGAGATTATCAACCGGAATAAATAAAAGAAGAAGATATGGCAACACCAAAAAGAAATGCATTAGGACGCGGACTCGACGCCTTGCTCTCGATGGATGACGTGAAAACCGAAGGTTCTTCTTCCATTAATGAAATAGAGTTGGCAAAGATTGCCGTCAATCCCAACCAGCCGCGCCGTGAGTTTGACGAAACGGCTTTGCAGGAACTGGCTGACTCGATTGCCGAAATCGGCATTATCCAACCTATTACTTTGCGTAAAGTCTCGGACGATGAATATCAGATTATCGCCGGAGAACGCCGTTACCGTGCTTCGCAAAAAGCGGGACTGAAAACAATCCCTGCTTACATCCGCACCGCCGACGACGAGAACATGATGGAAATGGCGCTGATTGAAAACATACAGCGTGAAGACCTGAATGCCGTAGAAATCGCACTTGCCTACCAGCATCTGCTCGACCAGTATGAACTGACACAGGAACGCTTGAGCGAACGTATCGGCAAAAACCGTACGACAATCGCCAACTACCTGCGCCTGCTGAAACTGCCGGCTCCCATACAGATGGCATTGCAAAACAAACAGTTGGACATGGGGCATGCACGTGCGCTCATTTCACTGGGCGACCCCAAACTACAAGTTAAAATATTCGAAGAGATACAAGAGCACGGATATTCTGTCCGTAAAGTAGAAGAAATTGTTAAATCATTAAGCGAAGGAGAAGCTGTGAAAAGCGGTACGCGGAAAATAACTCCGAAACGTGCCAAACTTCCGGAAGAGTTCAACTTATTGAAACAACAACTCTCGGGCTTTTTCAACACCAAGGTACAACTCACTTGCTCTGAAAAGGGGAAAGGAAAGATCAGTATTCCGTTCGGCAACGAAGAGGAACTGGAGCGTATCATGGAAATCTTCGATACGTTAAAGAAGTAAATGACTAGAATAAGTAAGAAATATCAGTTACCCGTCATCGCCCTGCTTCTCTGTTTTCTACAGGTGGCAGGGATTGATGTGTATGCACAATCCACTGTCACTCCGGTGCAGAAAGACACAACTATCATACAGCGGGAAGCGCCGAAAGCCCGTGCACGAAGGCATCGTGAACCGGCGGCGCAGGACTCGCTGAAGAAAGATTCCATCCGGATTATACCGTCCAAGGAACTTCCTTCCATCGATAGCCTGTCGGCTGCCAGGATACAGATAGCGGACAGCCTGGACGCAGTGAACAAGAAGGAGTTGAAAAAGATAGAGCAACCCGCATCTATCGTTGTCAAGACAGACACAGTTCCGCCCACACAGGATATTAACAAGAAGATATTTGTCCCGAATCCGACCAAAGCGACCTGGCTGGCAGTCGTATTCCCCGGCGGCGGACAGATTTACAACCGTAAATACTGGAAGCTACCTATTATATATGGCGGATTTGCCGGTTGTGCGTATGCATTGAGTTGGAACGGCAAGATGTACAAGGACTACTCACAAGCCTATCTGGACATCATGGACAGCAATCCGAACACTAAAAGTTACGAGGATTTGCTGCCACCCAACGCTACTTACAACGAGGAGCAGTTGAAAAATACATTAAAGCGAAGAAAAGATATGTTCCGGCGTTACCGGGATCTTAGTATATTTGCATTTATCGGAGTTTATCTTATCTCCATCATCGACGCGTATGTGGATGCAGAGTTGTCCAACTTCGATATAACTCCCGACCTGAGTATGAAAGTAGAACCGGCTGTTATCGACAATAACAATCAGTTCCGCTCGAGTAGCCTGAAGAACAAGTCGGTTGGCTTGCAATGCGTATTACGATTTTAAAAAACACAATTTAGATTGATCTTATTATTGAAGCATGAAGAAATTAGTAAACTATTGTTCGATTATTTTCCTTTTACTGGTAGCAACGTCTCAAGTAAAGGCGCAAAGTGTAGATGTAGTGATTCGTGAAAATGGAACTGAACGCAAGGAAAGCATCGACTTGCCTATAAGTATGACATACCCTCTCGACAGTCTGTTGAATGACTGGAAAGCTAAAAACTATATTGATTTAGGCAAAGATTGCAGCACGGCGGATATCAATCCTCTGTTCAGCGACTCTGTGTACATCGACCGTTTGTCACGCATCCCGGCCGTCATGGAGATGCCTTACAATGATATTGTACGCAAATTCATCGATATGTACGCAGGACGTTTACGCAATCAGGTTTCGTTCATGTTGAGTGCCTGCAACTTCTATATGCCTATTTTTGAAGAAGCGCTGGATGCATATGGGCTTCCGTTGGAACTGAGATACCTTCCGATTATCGAGTCTGCACTGAATCCTTCGGCCGTATCCCGTGCCGGAGCTTCCGGTTTATGGCAGTTTATGATAAATACAGGAAAAATCTACGGTCTGGAATCCAACAGCCTGGTAGACGACCGCCGCGACCCGATTAAAGCGACTTGGGCTGCTGCCCGTTACCTCAAAGAGATGTATGCCATTTACGGTGACTGGAATCTTGTGATTGCCGCTTACAACTGCGGCCCCGGTACTATCAACAAAGCCATCCGCCGTGCCAATGGTGAAACAGATTATTGGAAAATCTACAATTATCTGCCTAAAGAGACACGTGGATATGTACCTGCCTTTATCGCAGCCAACTACGTAATGACTTACTACTGCGACCATAACATCTGCCCGATGGAAACAAACATTCCGGCAAGTACGGATACAGTGCAAGTCAACAAGAACCTGCACTTCGAACAGATTGCCGACCTTTGCAATGTTCCGTTGGATCAAGTCAAGAGCTTGAATCCGCAATATAAGAAGTCAATGATTCCGGGTGACAGCAAGCCTTACACACTCCGCTTGCCTATCGAAGCCATCAGCACTTTCATCGACAGACAGGATACGATTTATGCGCATCGTGCCGACGAGTTGTTCCGTAACCGTAAGACTGTGGCTGTGAAAGACATTACGCCTGCAACACGCAAAGCGACAACAGCCGTTGCCGGTAAAGGCAAACCGACCTATCACACGATAAAAAGTGGTGACACTTTGTCGTCTATTGCAGGAAGATATGGTGTTAAAGTTAAGGATATACAGCGGTGGAACGGACTGTCCAGTACAAAGATTGCCGCAGGAAAACGATTGAAAATATACAAATAAACGGTTTCCCGCTTGCACGGTTCGGAAATTTGCTTATTTTTGCAAAACCAAGCAAGTGAAAGGATAACAATTATGGATAATCTGCCCCCAAAAGAAATAGCTGACGAAGAGATGATCAATCAGGCGTTCCACGAACTACTGAATGATTATCTCAGCACAAAACATCGCAAGAAAGTCGAAATCATAACGAAGGCTTTCAACTTCGCCAATCAAGCGCATAAAGGTATCAAACGCCGTTCCGGCGAACCTTATATTATGCACCCGATTGCTGTCGCAAGTATCGTATGCAATGAAATCGGTCTTGGTTCGACCTCTATTTGTGCGGCTTTACTGCATGATGTAGTGGAAGATACTGATTATACGGTAGAAGACATCGAGAATATCTTTGGCCCGAAGATTGCCCAAATTGTAGACGGACTGACTAAAATATCCGGTGGTATCTTCGGCGACCGTGCCTCGGCACAGGCAGAGAACTTCAAGAAGTTACTGCTCACGATGTCCAACGACATCCGTGTAATCCTCATCAAGATAGCCGACCGTTTGCACAACATGCGCACCCTTGGTTCCATGTTGCCCAACAAGCAATACAAGATTGCAGGAGAAACGCTTTATATCTATGCTCCATTGGCCAACCGCCTGGGTCTCTACAAGATCAAGACTGAACTCGAGAACCTGAGTTTCAAATATGAACACCCCGAAGAATATGCGGAAATAGAAGAGAAACTGAATGCCACAGCTGCCGAGCGCGACAAGGTTTTCAATGACTTCACAGCTCCTATCCGTACACAGCTCGATAAAATGGGATTGAAATACCGGATACTTGCCCGCGTAAAATCAATCTATTCCATTTGGAACAAGATGCAGACCAAGCATGTTCCTTTCGAAGAAATCTTTGACTTGCTGGCTGTCCGAATCATCTTCGAACCACGTAACGAGGAAGAAGAGCTCAACGATTGTTTCGATATCTACGTTTCTATCTCCAAGATATACAAGCCACATCCCGACCGTCTGCGCGACTGGGTGAGTCACCCGAAAGCAAATGGTTATCAGGCGTTGCACGTCACTCTGATGGGTAATAACGGACAATGGATTGAAGTTCAAATCCGTAGCGAACGGATGAACGATGTTGCCGAACAAGGTTTTGCCGCCCACTGGAAATACAAAGAAGGCGGTGGTAGCGAAGACGAAGGCGAACTGGAAAAATGGCTGAAAACAATCAAGGAAATATTGGATGACCCGCAACCGGATGCCATCGACTTCCTGGATACCATCAAGCTGAACTTATTTGCATCTGAAATATTTGTATTCACACCGAAAGGGGAATTGAAGACTATGCCGCAGAACTCTACGGCACTCGACTTTGCTTTTTCCCTGCACACGGATATCGGCAGCCATTGTATTGGTGCCAAGGTGAATCATAAATTAGTGCCGCTAAGCCATAAGTTGCAAAGTGGCGACCAAGTAGAAATATTAACCTCGAAATCGCAACGCGTACAACCACAATGGGAAGTATTCGCTACCACTGCCCGTGCCCGTGCCAAGATAGCGGCGATTCTCCGCAAAGAACGGAAGGCTAATCAGAAAATCGGAGAAGAGATACTTAGTGAGTTCCTGAAGAAGGAGGAAATCCGTCCGGATGATTCCGTTATTGAAAAGCTACGCAAGCTGCACAACGCCAAGAACGAAGAAGAATTGCTGGCTGCTATCGGCAGTAAAGCTATCATCTTGGGAGAAGCGGACAAGAATGAACTGAAAGAAAAACAAACCAGTAACTGGAAGAAATACCTTACGTTCTCTTTCGGCAACAGCAAAGAGAAACAACAGGAAGAGAAAGAGCCACAGGAAAAAGAAAAAATCAACCCGAAGCAAGTACTCAAGTTGACGGAAGAAAGCCTGCAAAAGAAATATATCATGGCAGAATGCTGCCATCCGATTCCGGGTGATGACGTGCTAGGTTACGTGGATGAGAACGACCGGATTATTATTCACAAACGCCAATGTCCCGTCGCTGCCAAACTGAAGAGCAGTTACGGAAACCGTATATTGGCTACGGAATGGGATACACACAAAGAGCTTTCTTTCCTCGTATATATATATATAAAAGGTATAGACAGCATGGGACTTCTGAACGAAGTGACCCAAGTCATTTCAAGGCAACTCAATGTAAATATCCGCAAGTTGACCATCGAAACCGAGGATGGTATCTTTGAAGGAAAAATACAGTTATGGGTGCACGATGTGGAAGACGTGAAAACAATCTGCAATAATCTGAAGAAGATTCAGAATATCAAGCAGGTGAGTCGCGTGGAAGAATAAAATAGTAGGCACGGATTACACGGATTTCACGGTTTTAAGAACTTGGCTAACTGAAACCGTGTATTCCGTGTAATCCGTGCCTAAAAAATTCATATAATCCTACTCACGTCCGTCCAATTCCCGTTTGATAGCCAAAAGCTCGTCTTTTATCGCTTTCAGTTTATTCACAATCTCATAGTTACGAATCGTAGCCTCCTTATTATCTTTCAGACGTTGTCGGGCACCGGGCAGTGTCATTCCTTTTTCTTTCACCAAGTGATAAATAAGCCCGATTGTCTCCACATCTTCCTTGCGATACTGACGTATCCCTCTCCCTATCGTCCTGGGAGAAATTTGCGGAAACTCCTTTTCCCAAAAACGAAGTAAGGATGGATTGACCCCAAACATATCGGCCACCTCTCCTATCGAATAATATAGTTTCAGTTCTTTATCCGTATTTAGCATAACCAAACTCCTTTTCTAAAAAGATTAATCGAATACCTTACCATGATTGGCTGCCAACTGAATCATCTTCTCGTAATCATCCGCACTCAAATCCATGAAATAGTAATTTACCGGATTCACGACCTTACCTTTCACGTGCACTTCATAATGGAGATGCGGCCCCGTACTCTTTCCCGTACTGCCTACCTTTCCGATAATCTCACCACGCACCACTTTCTTTCCGACCTTTGTATTGAATCCCTGCAAGTGCGCATAACGTGTCATATAACCGAAACCATGGTCGATTTCAATCGTGTTGCCATATCCGGTTTCCCATCCTACTTTGACCACTGTCCCGTTTCCGGTAGCATAAACGTCCGTCCCCGGATGAGCGGAGAAGTCCATCCCCGCATGGAACTTCGTCGTACCGTAAATCGGGTCGATACGTGTACCATAACCGGATGCTGTCTGACGAAGGTCTTTGTTTGAAATAGGCTGTATAGCAGGCATACATTTCAACATTTCATCGTGATTTTTGCACATATCTATCACATCGTCGAAAGATTTGGACTGGATATACAAACGCTTGGAAAGTACGTCCAACTTCTGAGTGGTATTCACAACCAGTTTCGAGTTCGCCAAATCCATCAATTCCTCGTAACGGTTCGTGCCACCGTAACCCGCCTGGCGGATAGCCGGAGAAACCGGGTCTGCCTGAAGGATAACCCGATAGAGGTTGTCATCACGTTGCTGAATATCCTGAAGCACTCCCATAGCGTCATCCAGACGACGTGAAAGCACATTATACTGTGCCAGCAGGCGGCTGTTCTCGATTCTTAATTCCTTCTCCGACGGAGAGCCGAAGATAAGGAGCAGTATGATGAAACACCCCGCTCCCAACCCCATACCATAGAAAAGCCGGCGCAAATAACTCAGTGCACGCTGCCGCACGGTAGGGTAAATCCGGTCATAAGTCTGGGTCTGTGGATTATAGATGTAGTATACTTTGCGCATCTTTTTGGAAATATTTCGCTTGTTAATACGGCAAAAGTAATAAAAACACGCTATCTTTATTACCTATATTGATTATCAAGCAATTACGTAATCGGTTATTAAATTCTGTGACAACATCTCATTTCAACCACTACAAAAATACATCTTCTAGCCATAACAACCAATTATTTAAGAAAAGAAAGCAATTAAAATAAAACATTTATCCTATCAGAATATTCTATACGACATTCTTCCAACACAACAGTGACTAGTTGGTTCACGATATAATTTCTTGGCATCACTTGTAATAGAGATAAAAAAGCCAGCTATCATCTCGATAACTGGCTTTTAATTTTACTCATCAGTAGAAGCACTTTGAGATTGTGTGTATTGCTCGTAGAAATTGTTAAGAAGACGATTTATAATGGTCTCTTTGGTATCACCACCTCGTTGTCCTTTGGCTTTCTCTATCTGTTCTGCCTTCTCTTTGTTCAAACTTGAAAAGAAGCCAACCAGACTGTTAATCACACTAACTTTTTGTTCATCATCTGCTTCTTCGTATTCATTGATAGCCCAATCAATGAGGGTTCGACTTTTAAGGACCTCTTTAGAGAGGTGTTTGGATGCCGCTTTTAATAATCTCTCACCTCTTTCCAATCCATTAGTTTTCCGCAATTTATCACTTATCTTACCCGCCATTGCATCTGCCATTACCTCTTTAGTAATACCCGCTTTAAACGTTCCCCATTTGGAAGCAGTGGGTAATGGATAACCTTGTTCAGTAAGCTCCACGATAAAATCAAGTAGCGGAAGTTCCTCTTTGCACGCCATTTTAGCCCCCTTAGGAAAGTCGCCCCCCTTCCAAGGATTTGTACAAATGTTAATTTCTGAGAACATTCTCGAGACTGTAATTTCTTCATTCAAAGCATAGATAAGATAGAACTCACCTTTGTACTTTTCTTCATCTTTTAAGTCCTTGTTAGCTTCCAGAAGATTTAGATGAGCTTTGTAACGGTGGTTTGCATCCACTAACACAACGTACCGGGCTGCATCAGCTTCACTAATGATTTCTCCCGTTTCAAAATCTACAATTTCCAATCCGGCTTCTATAACCTTCGTTGCATCCACTATGATAGCGGGAACTAACATTCCATTTGCCTTCATGGACTTCATTTTGGCTTTAACCACCTTTTCGTCAAAGTTACGATTACCTGATAGCCTAGCTATCTTAAAGCCTTTATCTAACAATGTTGATAAGGCAATAACTTTTAATAAAAATTCTTCTTTTAATAAATTTTTCTCATTTTTCATTTCTCTTTATTACGCTGCCTCCTACAGCAATTAGTTATTATTTATGCTGCAAAGGTAAGGAGCCATAAATTACTTTTCGTGAAAAATCAGATTATCTCGAAATTTCACATTTCCTCTATGAACTTTCTATATTTAGACCTTATTTTTTCAATTTCTGGATTAGGCAGTAAGATTAAGGGGAACGACTGCCCGTTTACTGTGAATAGAGAAAGTTTTATTGGGGATTTATTATAGTCGCGCGTTAATGCTCTATAATTATCTGTATTTACTGGAATATTGTTCTTGAAACGACCAAACAAGTATAGGATGTATAAAACAAGCTTCTTTCTGTTTGAGGACATTTTTCCACCTTTGTATTTGCTCAAGAAGGCTTTCAATTCTTGTGCAAAATAATAGTTCAAGATTCTTTTGTTTGCTATTTCATTCATAGTGGTAATCCTCTCAATTGTATAGTGCTTCAAGTTATCTACTGTTACAATATCATCTTGCAGTTCTAAATAAGCTTGTTTTATTTTATTAATCAGTAGTTCACTAGAGATAGTAAACTTTTTGGTTTTAGTGGGCGATTTACCTTTCTTCGTTTCTGTTGGCAACCTACCCACTACTTCAATAGTTGCAACCTTCATTCCATCGTTTAGGTGGTTGAACAAGTCTAAATATTGGTCTGCTACAGATATGGATAGTTCAGCAACATTACATCCCATTATCATAGCGTACAGCAATACGGATAATCTCCATAATTTTAACGCATCCAGTTCCTCTCTTTCTAAATATTGAGCTAGAGTACTATCGTTAACAAAGACTTCTTCACTTAGCAATAATTTTCGTTTGTTATCATCTATGATTATGGTTTCAGCGAGTTTTACAGCTTCCTCATAATTTATAGCCTTGATATTGTTCAATATAATATGTTTGCTTTTGTCATCTATGCTTGTGGCTACCTGCAAGCATCTCTGCATATAAAAATCTACATATTCATTCATGGTATTATCTTTTAAAATCAATGACTGCAAAGAAACAAATTTATCCAATATTCCAGTTCACTGTATTATAAAAAATAAGGCAGTAAATGAAATTTCACTTACCACCTTATCAATGACTTAGTTTCATCATATCTCACAGGTAGAAAAAATAAAATCATAAATATCTGGCATGAATCAGTTACAAGAATTGTTTTTCCTTGCTACTTCAAATCAAATCTTTTTGAAGATATACGCACATATATTCCAATAATCCAGAATGTATATCTTGTATTAGATTTACCTGATTCTTATCAGTACCTTTGCCATAGATAAATCAATTACCAACCTATTTATTTTCATACAAATATGCAAGTAACACCAAAGAAGAATAACACAATTCATTATTTACCACAAGAGATTAGAGAAACTAGATTAACAGAGGTCACATATTTACCTATTACAAGGGAAATGTTAGAAATGCTTTTCTCTAATTCATCCAAGAAGGATAAGCATAAATTAGTTAAGAAGAGAAGGAAATGAACTAAAAAGGCAACAAGTGAATTGTTTCAAATGCTGCCTGTTCTTGATTTATATCCTACGTTTCTCATCATATCCTAGATTATAGAACTTCTTAAACATCTCCCAAATGTAGCCAATAAATCCAATTACGATAAATGGAAGGAAAGGCAGAAGAAGGCTGCTCCAACCATATCCCAAGCATAGTCCTATAATTACGCCTATGACATATAAGACTATCATAATTCCGCAACCTATCATTACTCCTCTTCCTCCTGCCATTGCGTATTTAATTGGAGCATTGGGAGTGAAAAACTCCGGTTGTTTATTTGGCATTAGTTTATCAGTCATATTAATTCATTTAAGGTTTATAGTTATTAATCCTGTATCTCCATTGCCATTAATAATTTCCACTTCAACTCTTCATCTTCCAGTCTGTCAATAACACCATAAGGGTCTTTAGCAAACTCTTCTGGGTCTATGTTATTCTCCTCTATTAACTTGTTTAGTGTCTTTAGTAACATAATCATTAGTTTTATTAGCTATAATTGGCGTTGCTATCATTGTAGACCATTCGGCAGGAATATCAGCTATTGGACGTGGGTCTGCTTTGTAGTCTCTGACATCAACATCGTTTATCATTTGTCTTGCTTCCTCCTCTGATAGCTCTCCTGCTTCGTATCTCTCTAAAACCTTCTCCAAGAAATTATAAAAATCATTACTTGTCATTCTTATCATAATTCATTCACTCCTTCTTCCGTTTATTTCCTAGAATCACATTTTGCACAAATGTTTATATTCATTGTTGCTTTCTCCAATAATATGAAAATTCTAACAGTGTTTCATTATTGTTTATAGCAATAAATACATCTATCACCCCCCATTCATAATCTATTTCATCTATCTGTCGAAGGTGAGAATGCGGAACAAATTTGAATTCAAGAGTAACATACTCTCCTAAATATTTAAAACTTAGATTTACCTTCTTCCTTTCTATTATTTGAGGCAACATATTATCATATATATTATAAATAACCTTTGCTATCTTGTATGCTTTGTATTTAGTGATTAATTTGTTTGTACAAATAGCCCCAGATATTAGTAGTGGAATATATTGATAACCTCCCTCTAAAATAGCAACACCGTCCATAACCAGAAAGGTATAATGAATAATCATAACTGCCATTGCTATACACAAGACTATATTTGTAAATATATACTTCTTGGAACTTGTCAATTTATACCTATCATACCTATCATAGCTATACCAAAAGTAATCATGCTCCCTTCTTTGTTGGTAATCCCTATTCTTGTTTTGTCCAACAAATAGTTTATATACATTATAAGGGGTTGGTTCATATATACTACCACTAGAGTTATATTTATATATATATATATCATAAGGACTTCGTTTATCATAATGGTGTAGTTTATGTACATCATGACGGTCTGACTTGTATTTAGACCACTTATACTTTCTTCTCAAATATCCTATTATACTTGCTATACACGAAATAAGGCAAATAATAAACACTATTACACTCATACTTCCCAGTCATTAATATAATCAGCTATCTTCTTAAATACATCACCTGCCATCAGTCCGCCACTTGCAGGCAAACCAGTCTTGTTAATGGAAACAATAATACTATACTTGGGATTGTCAGTAGGGAAGTAACCACAGAACTCCACCGCATACATCGTATTGCCATTATCTGTAGAGACTATGATAGTGCCTTGTTTTCCTGCTACGGTAGTCTTATCTGACTTGGCAGGTTGCCCCAGTCCGTCTGTTACATTATATGCCAGTGCCAGTTTCAAGCTGTCAATACTAGCCTTATCTGCTATCTGGGGATTGATAACCACTACACTGCCCTTGTATAGTTGAGGCTGCACCATTTTCCCGTTATTGGCGATAGCATTGTAGAATGTAAGGACTTGAATAGGAGAAACAGACAGTCCATATCCTATACAATTCCAAGTGATATTTTTTTCTGTAATCTTGTAAGGTTGCAGACTGGCTATTCCTGTGATGCTATCTGGTTTACCATAGCTCATATTAGCAAGTAAATCAAAAAAGGTTTGAGGATTATCGCCAAAAGCCTTCTCCATTGTCTTATAAATGGCAATATTGGAACTAGCTGCCAATCCTTCTTGTATTGTAAGCTCACCATATCCACCTCTATGCCAATTATGGTCTTTAAGTTCTCTGCCTTGAACTTGGTAGATACCATTTCCAGTATCAACCTTATCACTCAACTTCACCTTACCAGTTTCTAAAGCTGCCAATAACGATATTGGGTACATCAGACCAGTAGACTGCCATACAGAGAAGTTCTCGCATGATTGGTAGTTCGCACTGTCTTTCCTAGTAAGTCCAACTAAAGCCTTAATTTGCCCTGTCTGAACTTCCATAACTATAACTTGCCCAGATTGGGCATTTATCACTGATAATTTTTCTTCCAGAATAGAGGTAGCATTAGTTTGTAATGTACTATCTACAGCAGAAATAGGTGTTTGCTGTTTATGTTGGCAGGCTGCTATGTTAATTACAGTAATGACACTGATTAATAGTAATCTTAACTTCATAAGTAAAATAGTTTAACGATTTAAATATTTAAATTGTCTAATCGAAAATCTAGTATAAATACCATTATTCATTTCTCGGCATTTTAACCAATTGCCATATTCGTCATAGCTATATTCAAATTCTTTTTTTATTCGCTTTCCTCCCCACCAATTATCATCAAACACAATATCATTATATTGATTATACCTAGTTATACCTTGCTTTCTAACTCCATTATCATCATACCATTCTGCATAAATTTGATTACCTCTATCATCATATTCATATCTGTTTATATATCGTTTCCCTTGGCGTTCTGAAATAATCTGATAAAGTAATTTTTTATCATTATAATAATATGTATTTCGTTCTTCAAGTTTTCCATTGTTATCATAAACCTTTGATTCAAGAATTATTCCTTCATGACTGTAATATGAATGATGTGTTTTCCCATCATAACTCTTAAAAGTTATTACGCCAATTTTAGGCTTTCCCCAATACTCTTCTTGAGTCAAATATTTAGATTCTGTCTCTCTTCCATCAATATATTCTTTTATAATGATACATTCCTTACTTTTAAACTCTATTGTTTTAAGAGAGGTTATGGTACTACCATTCCCTGTAATAATATAGGATAAAGTTTCATATTTTAGAATGTTCCCATTATTGAATGTAACCTTCATTTCACTATCTAAAACCTCCTTAGATACTTCCTGAACAGAAAACCATTTACTTACGTAATCTTTCTTTATAACATAATTCTGCTCTATCATACATTGTATTAAGTCTTTACTCCTTAAAGACTGATTTAAACGGCTTATTGTTGAACTATATACCATAATTAAAAACTACTCTAATGAAAAACCACTTAATCTTGTATAATCTTTTAAACAATATTGCATTGCCTTACCTGTAGTCTTTCCTATTATAATTAAAGTATCAAATCCCAATGACATCAATTGTCTTACAAATGCCTTGTTTGATAATATGTATTGGGAAATATCTCTTATTTCAGAATCTTTTAAGGTGTTATCATTTTCTATTGATATTTTAAAACCGCTTCTTAAAAAAAATGCACTCATTTCATGTCTATAATTGTCATTTCCACTAGTTATAGATACTTTACATAATCTATCTATTTCTCCAGAGTAGTAAGTTTCTTTAAAACTTTGGTTCATTGCATTTATTATTCTCATACGTTCAAACGAACCGTCTAATAGAGAATTTAATAAATTCTTAAAAAAATCAACAACATTCATATGTTACAATTCAGTTTCTATTCTTTGTTTTAATTTTAATAATTCACGATAATTATATCTATTGTTATTAATCTCTTCTGTTAAGACTTTAGCTAATTCTTCTTTAGAAGGATTTTTATCTGGATGAGCTTTAGATATAAGTTCTCTGTGTAGAGTTTTTGCCTTTGCAATACTTTGTACTATGTTGTTTTCTTCTCTTACAGATGTAGAAGAACGAGGAAATATTTTACTTATCCATTTCAACATATTCAATTATCAATTTGATATTATTATTTATAGCGTATTACTACTTCTCTACGTTCTCCATCAGCATATATTCTGTATCTCTTATTACCATTCTTCACAATGATAGAACCACCTGCTTGGGTACAAACCAATTCATCAGAGGGTAACATATGGGATTTTGCATCCTTATAAATATCTGTACCGCTTCTTCTTCCGCCACAACTTGTGCAGAAGATAAAAGTGAATAATAAAATTAAGTATTTCATACCTTCAAAAATAAAAAATGTGTGTATTAAAAAATATGTTGCAATTATTACAGTTGGAGTAATAATGACGCAAGTATCTCTTTATTCTACTTTATACTCCCCAATTCTCCCCAAGGAAGTTGTTAATCATAGTATTTAAAGTACTAGAGAACTGATAGCATATAATTGGTTGCTATAATACTTTATTTTGTCACAAATATAATAATTACTTAGTTTATTTACCCAAAGATTTTAAGATAAAAATGCCTAATCTCTGGATTTAGTGAAGATTTTAACAGTCTACATACTGTTTGAGAGGTAGGGACTAGTTGTAAATATGCCTGTTCCATAGTCTATCATTTGTTGTATCCAGTTCCCAATAGATACAATTCTACATACAAAAAAGGTGTGGGAACTATCAGCATATCTGTTCCAAGGTATCGCCAAACACCCACACTACAAATACACACAAGTTGCCCACACCTAGACTATGATATTCTGCTAAATAGCAGGTATATAGCCAAGCATGGGCGTTGTGCATATCCTCGTAGTGTAAAATTTTGGCGAAATTCTGGAACAAGGATAATGCAAAACGCCTTTCGTTAAATAAATATGTTATTCCATTACTGGAACGGCACAAATATACGAAAAGCATTTGTATTATAACTAAACCTGTGTGTTAAAAACTAAGACAATCATAGGTATTTAATAATTCTTCCTGTCTTAATCCCAAGTATCTTTTAGTAATTGATACACTGGAATGATTGAATAGTTCCATGAGCTTGATAAGTGCAAGCTCTGAATTATCGTTATTCATGTTGTAGACCTGTCTGCCAAAGGTCTTCCTAAGAGAATGACACGAAAAATTGTCTATTTGTAGCCTGTATTTTTTCTTAATCTCCTTCAACATGACATTGATTCTCTGAACTGTGTACACTGTCCCCTTCTGACTTATCAATACAGGTGCATTTATGCCAACTGGATTTATATGCTCGTAACAATCTCTGATATGTTGCTGTAGCTGCATATTAATCCTAATTGTCCTTTGTTTCCCTGTTTTAATCTCTGTAATGGTAAACTCTTCTGCATCTAATATCTGATTCCATCTTAAAGCAAGAATATCAGAAATTCTTAGACCTGTGAAACATCCCAAAGCGATAAGAAGTGACATCTTATAGTTACTATCCCTTGCCAACTTTCTTATTAAGTTCATGGCTTCGCTCCATTGCAGATAATCTGCTGTTGTACTTGAATATTTAAGTGACATAACGTTCTGTTTTATAGTGAAACTAATATAAGTGAATATTATTTTTCAGTTGGAATATCTAACTTACTGATTATTAGCAAAACATTCACTAATTAACAAAGTGAATATTATACTACTGGCTATAGCTAATAAAGAGTACCTATATATAGTATATAGATACCCTTATTAGTACTTCATGTACTACCCTCAACATAATAATTTGAAATATTGATATATAGTCCAAATAATCATGAAGAAGAATACAATAGGTGAAACTGCACATGCAATAAAGAAAACTATAATCCAGAATGTAACGACTACTAACGTTTGTAACATAAATCTTTGATTATTAATAAGTGACAGAATAAAGAAAGGACACCTATACTTTATTATATAGATGCCCTTTTTCTGTATTTGACAATCCTGTGTATTCTCAAATACCACTAACTAAGAAACCACTGATAATTATCATCACCATGTAAAGCGGAACAAATACCTGTTGCAAGTTCTGTAGCATTATAGGCTCTATCCAAAAATGAATCTATATAGCTACTCTTATTTGCACCTGTGAGCAAATTGTAAAGTTTCCACATAGACAAGTCATTTCCCAAGCTGCCAAAGTTCTCGTCATTGATATAAGCCCTAGCCACATTGTTAACCTGTGTATCAGTAAATAACATACGTGGAATTGCTTTTTGATACCCCTGTGGTAGACATTGATAAAGTCTCATTCTGCCAAGCAAGGTCACAAATTGGTGCTCATTCAGGTAGGAATCGCCAAGCGTTTGCAACAAATGTATGTTTTTGGCTGCATTGAAATTATTAAGTAGTTCCAATGTAGCCCTAAACAGTTCCTTTGTGCTCATTACTTTTATGTCGTCCTTATATCCGTCTGTGAAAACGCACATATTACAACAAACCTGATTCTTGAATGAAACAGCCAGTCTGAATAACTCTGGGCTTTTCTTAGTTGCCAGATTCTCTCTATTCAAGGCACGAACACCAACTATAGAAAGATTAAGCCTGTTGCCAGATACATCTTCATAGATAGATGGAATATCTATGGCAAAAGCGCATCTTTCGTAATATTGGGTAGTGTCAGCTTCCGTTAACAGGTTCTTTGGCTTGTTAATGGCTTCTGGTTTTCTTCCTTTTATCACATGGCTGCACCTTATATCTGGCTGCTCGATTTGTTCACCACTATAGAATGAGTTGGCAGCTTCCCAGACCGTTTCAATGAATTGCGGATGCGAAATAGTCAGTTCATTATCCTTGCTGAAAACTGGTATCACATTCTCATTCTTTAAATGGTCTAAAGTGACTTCTACAGAATTTGCTTCTATAAAGTGGTTTACTTTTTTGGGCTTTACTGGTTCTTCAATTATTACCGCTTCTTCTGCAAATTCACCAAAGTTTCTACTAATTCTCTGTACTGGCATAATCTGTAATGTTGATTCCATAATCTGTAATTTATTTAGTTAATATTAGAAATTCCTCTGTCTGAAAGCTAAGCAAGCCACAATCAGAATTAATAATCCAATAAAGAACTGTGGCATTAAGACTACTGGCACAATTAGAATTATCCCAAACGTTAATAATACTTTTAAACTCTCCATACGCATAATAATAGATTAGTAAATAGTGTATTTAAGGACAAAATGAGGGCTTAATATGAAGTACTATTCATTCCACTTCTTTTTGTGCATCTATATACGTAGACATATACAAATCATTGATAAGTCTGCATATTTCAGAAGTTCAAAAGGTTTGTGGGCTGAATAGCAATTCATGTTATCCTTTTATTTTTCCAATAATGGGTAAGGGGGTGTAGAGTAGTTACACCGCTATAGAGTGCATAATATATACCTCATGCTCACTGTCTGACTGATAATTTCACTTTATCAAAGCATAAACTCCAAATAAAAAACACTTCCTCAATAAAAAGGGGGGGGATGATTTTAAGATACCGTACATCAGAGTTGGTGTATATTAATGATTATCAATGAAAATACATAAAACTGTAATCTTACCATATATTTTTTTATCTTTGCGGTAAATAACTAATTGAATAAACTATGGAAGTTGCTTTGTCAATATTTAGTATCATTATATCAACCTTTATTGCATATCATATTTTCTTTCTTTCTAAACGATTGTCTATGCGAGATAAACTGGCTCACCAAAAAATAATTAATGAATATATATCCAGATTGAAGTCTGAAATATATAGTAAAAAACGCTGTAGTAGAGTTTATTTGGTAGATGCAGATGTTTATGAGAAATATTATCCTAACAATGATAATAAGTTTGGAAGATATTCACATATAAGAGGAGAAATAAAGGATGCATTTTTTAATGGAATAGAGATTATAACAGAAACAATTAATGTGGTACAAGATACAGAAGGAAAATACATTAGATGTTCAAATGAGGAACTAACAGAAAATAACAAAATGAAAGCTATTAAAGTTGGTATTATTCCATATGATTGGGTTATAGATATTAACTTAAAAGGAGATGATACAAATAGTTCTGCTCTAATATATTGCTATTTCAGGAAGAAATCCAACTGGAAATTTGAAAGAAGAGTGAAATTAAATAAAGAAGGGAATATGTATCGTACTAAATTATGCCTCTTATCACGAGAATGGCTACCTTTTAAAACTTATGAATATTATTTACTAAATCCTAACTTTCAAGAAAATATCAATTATCCCTGGGAAATATATTTATATCCAATAAAAGTCTATGATAAAAATAGGTAGGTTTATAAGATATTAGATAACAATTTCAGACATTAATAGGGCGTATCTAATATTCGCACACACCCTCACCATGACATTTAAAACATATCCCTCCCATATAATAACGGTATTGAGGCAAATAGCCAGTTCCTTGACAACGGTCACATACAGGCAAGGCAGAATAAATCAATTGCCTATCTAATGTGTACAATGGAGTACTTGTTTGTTGATGTCTTTTTTGATGGCAACGTGAACATAAGGTTACTAAAGCATTATTATCATACTCCCAAGGCTTTTTATCACGTATATAATATTGGTGATGAATATTTAATGGAATAAAATTGAAAACTGTCCCTTCACTGCAATAATGTAAATGAGAGAAAGAATAATGAAAATATTTATTCTCAAAAAATATATTTAGTTCTAGTATTTCAAGTTTTTCATTTTTGCAAGAATAGTTTATTGCTGCATAGTTCGTCTGCCCCATATCTTCTTTAAATAAAAAGGCAAACAATCTTCCCTTTTCAACTTTTCTATCTTTGTATGATAGACAGATATCATTTATATTTATCTCTTTAAAATGGATATTTGAGACCTCATTATCTGCTGCAAAAAGAAATGGGGATTCAAATATAGAATGTGTATTGATTGTATAAATACATAATTTATTATTTAAAATTTTTACTTGCAAATGGACTGGAGTTTTCATAGCCCTACCATCCCAATTAATACCATTACAAAATGATTCTAAATTATCACCATTTAATAAAATATCTGGAAGTAGCTTGTTTAAATCACCAATCTTAGAAATAGGGAAAAATATATCATTGTTAATACCTATGCATCCACAATCTTGACAAGTGTAATTATCTCTAGCCAATATCTCATAGCGTTTAACTTCCCATTCTTTTTCCTTTAATAGTTCTTCATATTTCATTTCCATAAGATTTTATTTATTTGAATATAAATCAATTATGTAAAGAACAAAGGTAATTATAAATATAGAAAAATGAAAGCCCCAAACCTTATTAATGGTCTGGAGCTTTATTCTTGTCCTGTTCTGTCATATTGGTAGATTCTTATTCAAAGGTAAATACCATCTTGCCAAGTTCATACCCACTAACAGTTTTTCCATCTATCTTCCTGCTTGCCTTCTCCACATTGTAAAGAGTGCAATTCTCTATCAGGGTAGCTTTGGGGGATAATTTGATTCCCAATCTGCCAAACTCATCCTTCAACTTGCCTTTCAAGTCCTGATTGCTGATAAAGCCAGGCTGATATATAGCCAAGAGGGCTTTATTTACCTGTTTCTTGTCCTCTACAGCTTTTAGCATCTTCTCCCTGTTCCATCTAAGAGTATTCATTTCAGATTCCTTCAAATACCTTTTGATTAGTGGAAATTCAGGATATTCCTGTTCGTAAGATTCAGAAGGGGAATCCAGATAATCTTTCAGTAATTGCTCATAACTGACAGTCATTGCCTTTGCCAGTTTTATATTGAAATCCTCCCATTCATTCTGGTTGGTAAGCTCAAATTTTTCTGATTGCATAAAACTGTCCCTGATACTGATACCATCTCTGTATATCTTCCTTAGTTCCTGCTTATAAATGAAGGATTGTTTTTTCAGATTATTATACACCATCCTGCCATTAATGATGGAGACTAGTTCAGTGTCTAGGTTCATCCTCTTAATATAGGTCTGTCTCTCTTCCTTATCCAGTTTATTCCATCCGCTTAACAACTTGTCAGCTTCATTCTCTTTATCCTGCATCACCATTTCAAACTCTTCATCGCTCATAACATTCTTATTGGTGGAGAACAGATGGACTATCACATTCCTAAAGATATTCTGGTATTCATCATTGATTCTGATTCTGCCTGCTATCTGTTCCATAGTAGTACTTATATCCACCAAAGTCTGCGTTTTGTATGCGTCACTGGCTACTATTATCAGCCCGTTATTGGTAAAAAGGTTGCATCCCTGAAAGCATTTCTTTGTAAAGAAATTAATCTTCTTATTGGGACTACTGACTGATTCAATCTGGTATTCACCCAACAGTTTGTTATTTCTAATCCTGTCAGCACAACATATCTTCACATCATTTGGATTCAGCTTCAATGTGTCTGCTATCTGCTTGATACTGGTTACTGAATTGATGAAAATATATAGTTCTTCCACTTTGCTGACATTGCCGTTTATGTCTGGGAGTGATATGCCTTCATCCAAAAATATCTGTATGAATCTAGCCAGTCCTTTGGTTAATTGCGTGACCTTGTATCTGATAGGAGTTATTTTTGTCACTCCATTCCATTGGACTTTGTAATGTGGAAGCCGTTTCAGGAAATCTATCTCAAAGTCAAGGTCAATTGGAGTGGCAGACAGAAAAGAATAATGCCTGAACTTCTGTATCTCTTCCATCAAGCCGTTAATTGCATCATATCTGAAATCCATGTCTTCCAAAATTAAATGATACTCATCTACTAAGACTTTCCACCCTTCTGTATTGCCCAACCATCCAATTAATTTGGGCAGACTGTCATAGGTCACGGCTATCTTATATGTGGTATTGTTTTTGATATATTTCCTGAACTGGTATTCTCTTACACCAGCATAACATTTGAATACTTCATACCTGTTATTCTTATCTGCTGCTATACTATCCACCAAGTCCTTGAACGGACATACGATAATATAGTTGCTACTGCAATTTGCAGCCACATAAGTGCCACCTACATCTGTCTTTGTCTTGTTTACGATGCCAAAAGGAATACCGTCTTTAAATCTTTCTAATTCGCCCAAATATCTGGCATTGCCACCATTTATGATTTCTTGTTTCATTGTGTTCTGATTAAGTTTGATTTATAAAATTGCAATCTGTGTATTTGAAATATCTGACTTTAGATTAAGTTTAAGTAAGGTTATTTTTTTCTTCTTATATAAGGACGATTTGAAGAAAAACTCGTCCATAAGAATTATGCCATAAGCATATCATTATGTCTGTAAATTTAGTGTCTGACTGGCACATCCATTGATTTAGGAGATGACAGCGTTGGAGTGAATGTATATCAGGGAGAGTTGGAGTATAACAGGTAAATCCATAACCTGATTTGTACCTGTATTAGTAAATGACAAAAATGAGCCATACCCCCATTTGAACGTTGGAATATTACAGCTTCAAATGCCAATAAGTTTTTGATTCCCATTACAGGTTCACATGGTAGTAGGTAATTGGATTTGGTTGCATATCCATTTGGGGATATATGCCAGTCTGATATGCATGAACACGAAAAGGGAGAACCGTTTTACACAGTTCTCCCTATAGGTTGTTAATACTATATTCATTCACATAATCTATGGGATGTCTTCATTAATTATTTTATGAGGAATTAGGACTTTAGATGAGGTAAAGGATTGTTGCACATTTCCTCTTTAGCCTCTTTAAGTAACTTAATTACTTTTTCATCATCAGTTTCTTCATGTGTTGGTGTAAATTCCATACATTGTTGCATTATATGTAACTCTGCATCATCTGTTTTAACTGCTGTTCCTTCCTTTATGATGTATAAGGTTTCAAATGTATCTTTTAAATACAGACATATATGATAAAATTTTATTAGTGCCGGAGTATTATTGCATTTTAGCCTAAGAAGATTTATCTTACAACGTTCTTTACCATTTTTACTTCTTGGTAATTTACAACCGCCATACCAGTACTTTCTTAAAGCTTCATCTCCTAAATAGTCATTAAACACTTCATTAGGAGAATGTAATAGTTGTTTGTAGAATGTAGTTGTAATATTAACTCCAACTTCTGCGAATCTTCTTAATAAATCATTGAGGAGTACCAAGTTTTGATTTAGTTCCAAAACCTTATGATTGTATTTCCCATCGTTGAATTTCTTGCATAATTTTAAATCAGTCATAGTTATTAATTGAGTTTATTTTATCATTGCTCATCTTGATGTAAACGGTGTAAACCTTGTTATCTCTTTGCTTGCGTCTCTTGGAATATCCATTGAGCTTAGCCCATATTCCAATCACGGTTTTGTTATCCTTTACTTGGTGAGCCAATGCAAGCCTACGTAGTTCTTCAAAGCTAAATTCTTCTTGGTTGTTCATAATTGGAAATTCATAAAATTGTTGATTCAATCATGCTCAAAGCATAAAACGATATGCACTATGCCATTCACGTTATTGGCGACAAGTCTTGGGTTGTAGATTGTCGTATTGGCAATGGATAGTATGAAATGCGGGAACAGCAAGTGCGATGCAAGTGCGTCCAGTTGCTCTGATACATATTCATCTGTCATGTAGTCTGGTAGTATAAAACTGTAGAGGTAAACCTTTACGTCCTTGTACCGCTGCATTTTGAGTTTGATAATCTCTCTCTTGTTTAAAATTGCTACTGGAATGTTTCTTAGGAAGTAGCTTGAACTTACAAATAGCATGTTCATTGCCATAAATTCATAAAATTAAATATACATAAAGAATGAATCTGTGTGCGGTGAGTGGCGTAAATTCAAATAGTGGTTTTCAGATATACTTCAAGTGGGGTAATTCAGTAGTTTCAGTGATACCACTCTTATCTCATGTTGGTAGTGCAAAGATACTGCACTTCGGTGAGGTGTCCAAACGCTTCGTAAACATTCTTTAAACTTAGTGTTGAGAGCTTTATGAAGTGAAGATATGCCCTCTTCCGCTAGCTTGGTGGCAGGTTTGTAACTCGAAAATCATTCCTGTTCCTGTTTATGATGCGGTAGGTAAACTGTATACGTCTTACCTTGAACCATTTTGCGCATTTTGATGTATCGGTCAGTAGCCCAAAGCCCAATGTGAAGCCTTGTGTCCTTGATACCGTGCTCTAGTGCCATTTTACGAATGTCAGCGTAGGTCAGTTCTTTCATTTGGAGTAGATTTAGGTTTGTAGTAGTGAATCTGGGTGATGAGAAACTCGGTCATTTCTGACCTTCAATCACGTTGCAAAGGTATAAAGTTCCGACTGCATCACCAAACGACAAGTCGAAATTGTGGAATATTTGAGTTGAGGATGCGATGAAGCAAAAGTTCTCCCCATAACCGTGGCTGTTCGGGGAGAATATGATGTTCAGACTTACCGGAAACCTTGATTTCCTCGAAAACTTGTCAGCCCTTGTTTCTTTTATCCAATAAGGCTGTAGTGATTTCTTTTATATTGGTGAATCTTTCATTATCCAACAAGCCTATTTCCAAAGCCTTATTGATAAACTGCATAATTGCATCCTTACTGATACCAATCTTAACGCATTTGACAATCATTTCTCTAAAACTGTCATGCAAGTCTGATTGCTTCCCAACAGATAACTGTTTCACATATTGTTTTGCCACATCAGAATCAGAAGTGGAAGATTGGGAAAATTTTTCTATCTCACTTATAAGGGAATTGATTTCATTGTCATAGCTACACAGTTTCCCATTTTTCAAATGACCTACCTGTGATTGTAGTTCAACAGCCTTATTGATTTTAGACGCAAAAAATTGAGTGTCTAACAGAGTATCGAAGGTGATATTATTAGTTACGCTTTCAGTTGAATTTGGTTTCTTAACTGCTTCTTCTTTATTCAGAGTAGTATCTACTATGTTATTTGCCTCTTCAATCTTGAATAATGTACTACCTTTGATTTTCTTTAAAGAATTAATGAGCCTTGTCCCTTTGTCATTTACAGTTTCGTGCAAATAAACATCGTCTATCATTGTGGTATCTGTATGCGCAGTTGCTATTATAACATCTTCTTTTGATACACCCAAACGACACATCAAAGTGATAAAAGTATGTCTTGCAATATGAGTATGAATCATTTCAAATAGTTTCTTTTTCTTTTCAACTACATCTTCCCCAATCTGTTCAACATAAATAACATCACTATCCAATCCAACTTTTTTACAGACCTGTTTTATAGTTCTATTCAGTTTAGCCTCATTTCTCCTGACTACCTTCTCATCTTCTATAAGTAAATCTATATGCTTAAAACCTGTTTGCTTATACCTCTCTAATATTTCTTTCACTACAGGAAAGAGATACAATGTAGCTTCTTCCCTAGTCTTCTGAACAGCAAATGAAATTACTTCATTTTCATCGTCCAATCTGGTTATAGCATATTCTCCTTTAAATATTTTAGGTAAATCTGAAATACGCTGTCCTAACAAGCATTGACAAATAAACAAATCTCTGGCTTCTACTTCCCTAGGTTTTAAATTTGTATAGTTATATATAGCGAGTAATTGCTTTTCTGTTAATGGAACTTGTTTACTTTTCTTCTGTTCTTTAGAACGTTCATCTCTGATAGCAACAAAAGAATTTATATTTATATTAGCTTTTATCTCTTTGTCTCTATTAGCATGATTGATTAATGTTCTGATACCTTTTATTTTGTTTAGATGCGTTGCTATACGACGAGGATTCAAGTCCAATAAATATTGTTGATAATCAGTTAAAACATCTCCATTAATAACGGATAAGCGGTTAGGAATATTTTTAACTTTCAAGAAAGCTTCAAAAGCACTAATATAACCTAGATATATTTTCTTACTACTATCTTCCTTCACATACTTATCCACCATTTTTCTAAATACCAGAGTTGCTGATAAATGTATTTCTTTCTCCATATAATTACGACATTTCAATTTAGGATTAATAGCTTGCCTAATTTCCTCAAAAAGAAAATCTATCCTTTCCAAGTTCTCACAAAGATAATTCTTCTTCGCTTCAAAGATAGCAAGAAGCGACCTTATTTTTTTATTGACTATCTCATTATTGCGATTATCCAATCTTGTTTGCCCGTTGCTAATGGTGGCTATCTGTTTCCGCTTATTCCATTGCGTTGGATAAACCTTGGCGCCAATATTGACCTTGTATTGTCTCCCTCTAAAGGTAAACAGGGCATAAATAATGGTTGGCATATTCTTCTTTGTCTGCCGCAAATTGAAATTCAAACTGAAATCTAAAAATACCTGTTCGCTCATCTTTGTTATTACCAAACGTTATTAAAATCGGTTATTACATTTGGTTATTAATGAGATATTTTAGAAGGTATGTCCGTATTGTAACCCCTTGCACAATATATTGAAACAAACTTTTGCTATATCGTAAAAACACGCTATCTTTGCACAGTTTTTTGAGAATATTAACCTCAACGATAGATATATAGAAGATATGTTGACTGCAAAAGAAATCAGAGATTCATTCAAGAATTTCTTCGAGTCGAAAGGACACCACATCGTTCCGTCGGCTCCCATGGTGATAAAAGACGACCCTACCCTGATGTTTACCAACGCGGGTATGAACCAGTTTAAAGATATTATTTTGGGTAACCACCCGGCGAAATACCAAAGAGTCGCGGACTCTCAGAAATGCTTGCGCGTAAGCGGAAAGCACAATGACCTGGAAGAAGTAGGACACGATACATACCACCACACCATGTTCGAGATGCTCGGCAACTGGTCATTCGGTGACTACTTCAAGAAAGAAGCCATCAACTGGGCTTGGGAATATCTGGTAGACGTATTGAAACTGAATCCGGAACATCTTTACGCCACCGTATTCGAAGGAAGCCCCGAAGAAGGACTGAGCCGTGACGACGAAGCCGCTTCTTACTGGGAACAATTCCTGCCGAAAGACCATATCATCAATGGTAACAAACACGACAACTTTTGGGAGATGGGTGATACAGGCCCTTGTGGACCTTGTTCCGAAATCCACATCGACCTTCGTCCGGCAGAAGAACGTGCCAAAATCTCTGGTCGTGACCTCGTAAACCATGACCATCCGCAGGTGATTGAAATCTGGAACCTTGTGTTCATGCAATACAACCGTAAGGCAGACGGCTCTCTCGAACCGCTTCCTGCCAAAGTGATCGACACCGGTATGGGATTCGAACGCTTGTGCATGGCATTGCAAGGCAAGACTTCCAATTACGATACAGACGTGTTCCAGCCGATGCTGAAAGCTATCGCAGCCATGTCAAACACGGAATACGGAAAAGACAAGCAGCAGGACATCGCCATGCGCGTGATTGCCGACCATATCCGTACGATTGCTTTCTCTATCACAGACGGTCAGTTGCCGTCCAACGCCAAAGCGGGTTATGTAATCCGTCGTATCCTTCGCCGTGCCGTTCGTTACGGATATACGTTCCTCGGACAGAAACAGGCGTTCATGTACAAACTGCTGCCCGTGCTTATCGACAACATGGGAGACGCTTATCCTGAACTGATTGCACAAAAGACACTGATTGAAAAAGTAATCAAGGAAGAAGAAGAATCATTCCTGCGCACACTGGAGACAGGTATCCGCTTGCTCGACAAGACCATGGAAGATACGAAAGCGGCAGGAAAGACAGAAATCAGCGGTAAAGACGCCTTTACCTTATATGATACATTCGGTTTCCCGCTCGACCTGACAGAATTGATTCTCCGCGAAAACGGAATGACTGTCAACATCGAGGAGTTCAACGAAGAAATGCAGCAGCAGAAACAGCGTGCCCGCAATGCTGCCGCCATCGAAACAGGTGACTGGATTACGCTGAAAGAAGGAACAACCGAATTCGTCGGTTACGACTATACAGAATACGAGGCTTCCATCCTTCGCTATCGTCAAATCAAGCAGAAGAACCAGACATTGTATCAGATTGTACTTGACTATACTCCGTTCTATGCGGAAAGCGGTGGTCAGGTAGGTGATACCGGTGTATTGGTAAGCGAGTTCGAGACGATTGAAGTAGTGGACACCAAGAAAGAAAACAACCTTCCGATACATATTACCAAAAAGTTGCCCGAACATCCGGAAGCTCCGATGATGGCTTGTGTAGACACCGACAAACGTGCTGCCTGTGCAGCCAACCACTCGGCAACCCACTTGCTGGATGCTGCCCTGCGTGAAGTCCTGGGTGAACATATCGAGCAGAAAGGTTCATTGGTGACACCGGATTCATTACGTTTCGACTTCTCCCACTTCCAGAAAGTGACTGACGAAGAGCTCCGCAAAGTAGAACATATCGTTAACGCAAGAATCCGCGCTAATATTCCTCTGAAAGAATATCGCAATATTCCTATCGAGGAAGCCAAGGAACTGGGCGCTATCGCTCTTTTCGGTGAAAAGTATGGCGACAAAGTACGTGTTATCCAGTTCGGTTCTTCTATCGAATTCTGCGGTGGTACGCACGTGGCTGCAACCGGAAATATCGGTATGGTGAAAATCATGTCGGAAAGTTCAGTCGCTGCCGGTGTCCGCCGTATCGAAGCATATACCGGAGCACGCGTAGAGGAATTGTTGGACACTATCCAAGATACACTTAGTGACTTGAAAGCTCTCTTCAACAATGCTCCTGACTTGGGTATTGCTATCCGCAAATATATTGACGAAAACGCAGGACTGAAGAAACAGGTGGAAGACTTCATGAAAGAAAAGGAAGCTGCCCTGAAAGAAAGACTATTGAAGAATATACAGGAAGTTCACGGTGTCAAAGTTATCAAG
Organism: Bacteroides congonensis; assembly: GCF_900130125.1. GTDB lineage: Bacteria > Bacteroidota > Bacteroidia > Bacteroidales > Bacteroidaceae > Bacteroides > Bacteroides congonensis. The sequence goes on along the minus strand of NZ_FQXY01000011.1, from coordinate 251,910 downwards.
TTCTGTTCTCCGCTACCGGCAGAAGTAGTGAAGAACATCGCTTTCCAACTTCGTGGCGAGATTACAGAAAACCTGTTCTTCGTAGCCGGAAGCATAGACAACGGCAAGCCGATGCTGACAGTGATGCTGAGTGACAACCTGGTAGCAACCGGTCTAAAAGCAGGTAATCTGGTGAAAGAAGCTGCCAAACTGATTCAAGGTGGCGGTGGCGGTCAGCCTCACTTCGCTACTGCCGGCGGTAAGAATGCCGACGGATTGAATGCGGCAGTCGAAAAGGTACTGGAACTCGCAGGAATCTAAGAGTTAATAAATTAAAAGAAAAAGCGTGTCTCAAGGTAGAAACTACTTTAAGACACGCTTTTTTCATGTCCAATCCGCCAGTATGTCACATTTTTTTCTACCTTTGCAAACAGATTAATTATTTTTCTTATCCTTCAAATAACTAAAATAAGTAATCACTAATACCTGAAGAATGATGAGAACATCTATTTATCTATGCCTGCTGTTAACCTGCATGCTAATTTCTTGTACCCCTACACAAGAAAAACACGAAACAGATTACACGTCTTATGTAAATCCATTTATCGGAACAGACTTCACCGGAAACACCTATCCGGGTGCCCAAGCCCCTTTCGGCATGGTACAACTCAGCCCTGACAACGGGCTTCCCGGTTGGGATCGTATCTCCGGCTATTTCTATCCGGACAGCACAATTGCCGGATTCAGCCACACGCACCTCTCCGGCACAGGAGCAGGAGATTTATACGACATCTCCTTTATGCCTGTCACCCTGCCTTATAAAGAAGCGGAAGCTCCGCTGGGCATCCACTCCAAATTCTCCCATGAGGATGAGAGTGCCTACGCCGGCTACTATCAAGTGCGCTTGAAAGACTACAATATCAATGTCGAACTGACCGCAACCGAACGCTGTGGCATCCAGCGTTACACCTTCCCCGAAGCCCAATCGGCCATCTTCCTAAACTTGAAGAAAGCTATGAACTGGGATTTCACCAACGACTCACATATCGAAGTGGTAGACTCCGTCACCATCCAAGGCTACCGCTTCTCCAACGGGTGGGCACGCGACCAGCACATCTACTTCCGCACCCGCTTCTCCCGTCCTTTTGAGAAAATGGAGTTAGATACTACTGCCATCATCAAAGACAACAGACGCATCGGCACAGCCGTCATCGCCCGCTTCGACTTCAACACCAAGGAAGGCGAACAGATTCTCGTAAACACAGCTATTTCCGGCACAAGCATGGAAGGCGCAGCCAAGAACCTGCAAGCTGAAGTGCCCGAAAACGATTTCGACAAATACCTCGCCAAAACGAAAGCAAACTGGAACCGGCAACTCGGAAAGATTGAAATAAAAGGCGACAACGAGGACGACAAAGTCAAGTTCTATACCGCTCTCTATCATTCCATGATTGCTCCTACCATTTACAGCGACGTAGACGGAGCCTATTACGGCCCCGACAAGAAAGTGCATCAGGCTGACGGTTGGGTAAATTATAGTACTTTCTCCCTGTGGGATACGTATCGTGCCGCCCATCCGCTCTTCACCTACACCGATCCGGAACGTGTCAACGACATGGTGAAATCCTTCATCGCCTTCTACGAACAGAACGGACGCCTGCCCGTATGGAATTTCTACGGAAGTGAAACGGATATGATGATCGGTTACCACGCCGTCCCTGTCATCGTAGACGCCTACCTGAAAGGCATCGGCGACTTTGACGCAGAAAAAGCATTGGACGCCTGTGTAGCAACCGCCAACCTCGACAACTACCGCGGCATCGGACTCTACAAGGAACTGGGATACATCCCCTACAACGTGACCGACCACTACAACGCTGAAAACTGGTCATTATCCAAAACGCTGGAATATGCCTTTGACGATTACTGCATTGCCGAAATGGCCAAGAAGATGGGTAAGCAAGACATTGCAGACGCATTCTACAAACGTTCCCAAAACTATAAGAACGTCTATAACCCCGCAACATCTTTCATGCAACCACGGGATGACAAAGGTAACTTTATTAAAGATTTCAAGGCGGATGACTATACACCGCATATTTGTGAAAGCAACGGATGGCAGTATTTCTGGTCGGTGCAGCATGATGTTGACGGGCTGATAGACCTTACAGGGGGTAAAAACAGATTTGCCGAAAAGCTGGACAGCATGTTCACTTATCATCCGGCAGCAGACGCAGAACTTCCGCTTTTCAGTACGGGAATGATCGGTCAATACGCGCACGGCAACGAACCGAGCCATCACGTCATCTACCTGTACAACTCGATAGGATTCAATGACCGGACTCAATATTACGTGGCAAAAGTAATGAACGAACTTTACAGGAACGAACCTGCCGGCCTTTGCGGAAACGAAGACTGCGGACAAATGTCTGCATGGTACGTATTCAGCGCGATGGGATTCTATCCGGTCAATCCGGTCAGCGGAGAGTACGAAATAGGTACTCCCCTATTCCCCGAAATGCAGTTGCATCTTGCCAATGGCAAGACTTTCACCATACTTGCGCCTGATGTAAATAAGAAGAATATCTATATACAATCAATCAAAGTAAACGGTCAGCCATACGACAAAACGTACATCACCCATGAACAAATCATGAGTGGAGCCACCGTGGAATTTGAAATGGGCGACACCCCAAAAACAATCGGAGTCATATTTGAGGAGCAAAAACCTTGAGTGTACCTGAACTAATATCTATCGAGAGAATGAATGAAAACTTCGATGTAACTTACAAAACATTATTTCGCAAGTACTACCCCAGCCTCATCTTCTATGCCACCCGCCTGGTAGGAGAAGAAGAAGCGGAAGACGTGGTGCAGGATGTATTTGTGGAACTATGGAGACGGAAAGACAATATAGAGATAGGCGACCAGATTCAGGCCTTTCTCTATCGTGCCGTCTACACCCGCGCCCTCAATGTCTTGAAACATCGCAACGTGGAAGACGGCTACTGTGCCGCCATGGAAGAAATCAACCAAAGGCGTGCAGAGTTTTACCAACCGGACAACAACGAGGTTATCCGGCGGATTGAAGACAGAGAGCTCCGCAAGGAAATCTACGACGCAATCAATGAATTGCCGGACAAATGCAAAGAAGTATTCAAGCTAAGCTATCTGCACGAAATGAAAAACAAGGAGATAGCCGATGCCCTCGGCGTTTCACTCCGTACGGTAGAAGCTCATATGTACAAGGCCCTGAAGTACTTGCGTAGTCGTCTCGACCCGCTTTGGATAATTCTTTTCTTATTTTTATGGGGAGATTGATAAGTGTTTTTGTATTCTGAATTGTATTATTAATATGAAGGAGAAGAAAATGAGTAATCTGAGTGAAGATATAATCAACAAATATCTGACAGGACAGTGTTCCGAAGAAGAACTCATCGAAGTCAATACTTGGATGAAGGAATCGGAAGAAAATGCCCGTCAGTTATTCCGCATGGAAGAAATTTATCATTTGGGTAAGTTCGACCAATATGCCGACGGCCGACGGATGAACCGTGCGGAAAAACGGCTTTACAGGAAGCTGGACGAAGAGAAAGGAAAACAGAACAAGATACGGCGTATGCATCGCTGGATGAGGTACGCGGCTGCCGTTGTCGTGCTATTGGCTATAGGTGGCGGAGCCGGATACTGGTTCTATCAGAATGGAACCGGGCAGGAGATGATGGTTGCCGTCGCCAACGAAGGCATCGTGAAAGAAGTTGTCCTTCCGGACGGCACCAAAGTCTGGCTGAACAATTCGGCAACTTTAAAATATCCGCGTGAGTTTTCCGAAAAAGAACGCAATGTGCATCTGGAAGGAGAAGCTTACTTTGAAGTAACGAAAAACCGCCACAAGCCGTTCACCGTGCAAAGTGACGCCATGCGCGTACGCGTATTGGGAACGACGTTCAACTTCAAATGTGACAAACGCTGCCGGATAGCCGAAGCGACATTGATTGAAGGCGAAATCGAAGTGAAAGGCAACAAGGAAGAAGGACAAATCATCCTTGCTCCCGGACAACGTGCGGAGTTGAACAAGAACAACGGACGATTGACCGTGAAGCAAGTGGATGCCAAGATGGACGCCGTATGGCATAACAACCTGATTCCTTTCCAAAAAGCAGATATATTCACTATCACCAAAGCTTTGGAACGTTTTTATGACGTGAAGATTATCCTGTCTCCCGACATCCGGCCGGACAAGACTTACTCCGGCGTACTGAAACGGAAGTCGGACATCGAATCCGTGTTGAAATCATTGCAGAACTCCATACCTATTGATTATAAAATTGTCGGAAGCAACATCTTTATTTCTCCCAAATAAGAAATAAAAGGCAATCCGATGAAACTAAAAGCTATTGATACCATGAAATTGAAAACATTCCTGATAGTAGGATGTTTAGGAGGATTATTCACACTCAGCTCCTGCACAGCCCCCACTAATGTAAAAGACTACAGTGCTTATGTCAACCCTTTCATCGGAACCGGTGGACACGGGCACACTTTTCCCGGAGCAGTAGTGCCCCACGGCATGATTCAGCCCAGTCCCGACACACGGATTGACGGATGGGATGCCTGTTCAGGTTATTATTATGCAGACTCCACCATCAACGGTTTCTCCCATACACACGTCAGCGGCACAGGTTGTTGCGACTACGGGGATGTGCTGCTCATGCCCACCGTCGGCAAACAGCTATATCTGACGACCGACCCCCAAAGTCAGACACTGGCTTATGCTTCTTCTTTCTCTCACGAGAATGAGACGGCAGAGCCGGGGTATTATTCAGTTTTTCTGGACACTTATCAGGTAAAAGCTGAAATATCGGCTACGAAACGTGGGGCTATCCACCGTTATACTTTCCCCGAAAGTACCGAATCAGGCTTTATCATTGATTTGGATTACAGTCTGCAACGACAGACCAACTCGGAGATGGAAATCGAAGTTATCAGTGACACGGAAATCTGCGGACATAAGAAAACGACTTATTGGGCTTTCGACCAATATATCAATTTCTACGCCAAATTCTCCAAGCCGTTCTCTTATACATTGATTACGGACTCCATCACCATGGACGATGGCAAACGGCTTCCTGTCTGCAAAGCGCTATTACATTTCGACACGAAGAAAGATGAACAAGTATTGGTCAAAGTAGGTGTTTCCGCCGTCGACATAGCGGGTGCACGCAAGAATGTCGAATCGGAAATCTCCGGATGGGATTTTGATAAGGTACGCAAAGACGCACGCACTGCATGGAACCAATATCTGTCGAAAATAGATATTACGACTTCCGACAAGGAAGATAAAACCATCTTCTACTCCGCTCTCTATCACACGGGAATCAGTCCGAACCTGTTCACCGACGCGGACGGACGTTATTTGGGGATGGATCTCGAAGTGCATCAGGGAGACACTGTCAATCCTGTATATACGGTATTCTCATTGTGGGACACCTTCCGTGCATTGCATCCGTTAATGACGATTATCGATCCCGAACTGAACAATCAGTTTATCAATTCACTGATAAAGAAACATCAGGAAGGTGGAATATATCCGATGTGGGATTTGGCTTCCAACTATACCGGTACTATGATCGGCTATCATGCCGTCCCCGTCATAGTGGATGCTTATATGAAAGGCTACCGCAACTTCGACGCTAAAGAAGCCTACAAAGGCTGTCTGCGTGCAGCCGAATATGATACTACCGGCATCAAATGCCCGGACTTGGTACTGCCCCACCTCATGCCGAAAGCGAAATATTACAAGAATGCCATCGGCTATATCCCTTGCGACCGTGAAAATGAATCGGTCGCCAAAGCTCTTGAGTATGCATACGACGACTGGTGCATCTCTATCTTCGCGGAAGCAATGAACGATTTTGAATCCAAGGCCAAATATGAACGTTTTGCCAAAGCATATGAATTCTACTTCGACAAGTCAACCCGCTTCATGCGTGGACTTGACTCGAAAGGTGAATGGCGTACGCCGTTCAATCCGCGTGCATCGACTCACCGCAGTGATGATTACTGTGAAGGAACGGCTTGGCAATGGACTTGGTTTGTACCTCACGATGTAGAAGGACTGGTCAATCTGATGGGTGGCGAAGATGCATTCGTCCAGAAACTCGATTCTTTGTTTGCAGCCGACTCATCGCTCGAAGGTGAAACGACCTCATCGGACATCAGCGGACTTATCGGTCAATACGCGCACGGCAACGAGCCGAGCCATCACGTGATTCATCTGTACAACTACGTAAACCGCCCGTGGAGAACTCAGGAACTGGTGGACAGTGTTTACCGCAGCCAGTATGCCAACAGTGTGGGCGGGCTATCCGGTAACGAGGATTGTGGCCAGATGTCCGCATGGTATATACTCAACTCTATGGGATTCTATCAGGTATGTCCGGGCAAACCGGTATATTCTATCGGACGTCCCGCTTTCGATAAAGCGGTCATCAATCTGCCTGCCGGAAAAACATTCAGTATTGTAGTAAAGAATAACTCTAAAAAGAATAAATACATCGAAAGCATATCACTGAACGGGAAGTCTTTGGATACCCCATTCTTCAGCCATCAGGATCTGGCGAACGGCGGAACAATGGAAATCAGAATGACCGACAAACCTAATTACAAAACACATATACCATGAAAAGAATAGTATTAATAGCATGTGTGCTTGGTTGCACACTCTTTGCCAAGGCCAAAGACTGGACACAGTATGTCAACCCGCTAATGGGCTCGCAGTCTACCTTCGAGTTATCAACAGGTAATACGTATCCGGCCATCGCCCGCCCTTGGGGAATGAACTTCTGGACTCCCCAAACAGGGAAAATGGGAGACGGATGGCAATATACTTATACAGCCAACAAGATTCGTGGTTTCAAGCAGACTCACCAACCCAGTCCGTGGATTAATGATTACGGACAGTTTTCTATCATGCCGATAGTCGGCACACCTGTGTTTGATGAAGAAAAACGTGCCAGTTGGTTTGCTCATAAAGGCGAGACTGCCACTCCTTACTACTATAAAGTATATCTTGCAGAGCATGATGTAGTGACAGAAATGGTTCCGACGGAACGTGCCGTCCTTTTCCGTTTCACTTTCCCCGAAAACGTTCATTCTTATGTCGTGGTGGATGCTTTCGACAAAGGTTCATATGTCAAAGTGATTCCCGAAGAAAATAAGATTATCGGTTATACCACCCGCAATAGTGGCGGAGTTCCCGAAAACTTCAAGAACTACTTCATCATTGAATTTGACAAGCCCTTCACTTACAAAGCTACGGTAGCCAACGGCAACCTGCAAGAGAACGTTGCCGAACAGACTACCGACCATGCCGGAGCCATTATCGGTTTCCAGACACGCAAAGGCGAACAGGTACATGCCCGAATCGCTTCTTCTTTCATCAGCTTTGAACAAGCGGCTGTCAATATGAAAGAACTGGGTAAAGACAATATCGAGCAACTGGCTAAGAAGGGGAAAGAAGCCTGGAATCAGGTATTAGGAAAGATAGAAGTAGAAGGTGGCAATCTCGACCAATACCGTACATTCTATTCCTGTCTGTATCGTTCGTTGCTTTTCCCGCGCAAGTTCTACGAACTGGACGCTGCCGGGCAACCGGTTCATTACAGCCCGTACAACGGTCAGGTTCTGCCGGGATATATGTACACCGATACAGGTTTCTGGGATACTTTCCGTTGTCTGTTTCCGTTGTTGAACCTGATGTACCCGTCGGTCAACAAGGAAATGCAGGAAGGACTTATCAATACATATAAAGAAAGCGGATTCTTCCCTGAATGGGCAAGTCCGGGACACAGAGGTTGCATGGTCGGCAATAACTCCGCTTCTATCCTGGTAGACGCTTATATGAAAGGCGTGAAAGTGGACGATGTAAAGACTTTGTATGAAGGATTGATTCACGGCACGGAGAATGTACACCCCGAAGTCTCTTCAACAGGACGCTTGGGACATGAATATTACAACAAACTGGGCTATGTCCCCTATGATGTAAAAATCAACGAGAACGCCGCCCGTACATTGGAATATGCATACAACGACTGGTGTATCTACAAACTCGCCAAAGAACTGAAACGTCCGAAAAAGGAAATCAACCTCTTTGCCAAACGTGCCATGAACTACAAGAACCTTTTCGACAAAGAATCCAAACTGATGCGCGGCCGCAACGAGGACGGTACTTTCCAGTCACCATTCTCTCCTCTGAAATGGGGGGATGCTTTCACCGAAGGAAACAGCTGGCACTACACCTGGTCTGTATTCCACGACCCTCAGGGACTTATCGACCTGATGGGTGGGAAAGACATGTTTATCACAATGATGGACTCCGTATTTGCCGTACCACCAGTTTTTGACGACAGCTACTACGGACAGGTGATTCACGAAATCCGTGAAATGACTGTCATGAACATGGGTAACTATGCACATGGCAACCAGCCTATCCAACACATGATTTACCTGTATGACTATGCCGGTCAACCTTGGAAAGCCCAATACTGGCTGCGTCAAGTTATGGACAGAATGTACACTCCGGGCCCGGACGGTTATTGCGGTGACGAAGACAACGGGCAGACTTCCGCCTGGTATGTATTCTCGGCATTAGGCTTCTACCCTGTCTGCCCGGGAACAGACGAATATATAGTAGGCGCCCCATTATTCAAGAAAGCAACTCTTCATTTTGAGAACGGCAACAGTTTAGTGATTGATGCTCCGAACAACAGCAAAAAGAACTTCTATGTCAACTCGTTGAATGTCAACGGAACTGATTACACCAAGAATTATCTTCGCCACGAAGACTTATTCAAAGGTGGCACTATCAAGGTAGATATGGGTAACCGACCGAATAAGGACAGAGGAACGAAAGAAGAGGATATGCCTTATTCTTTTTCCAAAGAGCAATAATCCTTTCTCCATAAATACATAGCTAAAACATTGCCGGAATCCATCTCATTTCTCGCTGAGGTGGTTTCCGGCAATTTCAGTCTACCTCCTGTTTATTGCGGACATCATCTACATAAAAATTCCTCAATTATCTTCTGTGACAGAATATTCTTCGTATCTTTGTTTTAGTTTCTATTATAAAAGCAGAGATTATGAGCAAACTTTATCCTATCGGTATCCAAAACTTTGAAAGCCTCCGAAAAGATGGCTACTACTATGTAGACAAAACGGAGATAATCTACAATCTAGCAAAAACCGGACGTTATTACTTCCTCAGCCGTCCCCGTCGTTTTGGCAAAAGCTTGTTAATTTCCACCCTCGAAGCTTACTTTCAAGGGAAAAAGGAACTCTTTACCGGACTGGCAATGGAAAAACTGGAAAAAGACTGGATTACCTATCCCATCCTGCACTTAGATTTAAACACCGAAAACTACAGTATCCCCCAAAACCTGGAACTGAAGTTAGAACGTGCCCTATCCGCTTGGGAACAGCTCTATGGAAGCGACCCCGCCGAAAAATCATTAGCGTCACGATTTGAAGGAATCATTCAACGGGCATACGAAAAAACGGGCCAACGTGTAGTTATCCTCGTTGACGAATATGACAAGCCCATGCTTCAGGCTATCGGCGACGAGGCGTTGCAAACGGCTTACCGCAATACGCTGAAAGGGTTCTACGGAGCACTGAAAAGCAAAGACGGCTGCATCCGTTTCGGGATATTGACGGGAGTGACCAAATTCAGCAAGGTCAGCGTATTCAGTGACCTGAACAATCTGGACGACATATCAATGTGGAACGAATATATCGAAATCTGCGGCATCAGTGATCGGGAACTGGAGATAAACTTCAAGGATGACCTGCACGAACTGGCGGATGCAAACGGAATGACCTACGAAGCTACCCGCGAGAAAGTAAAACAATATTATGACGGTTATCACTTCACGCACAACTCCATCGGCATGTACAACCCTTTCAGCCTGCTCCATACATTCAAGCGGAAAGAGTTCGGCAGCTACTGGTTTGCTACGGGTACGCCCACGTATCTCGTCACCCTGCTGCAAAATCACAACTACGACCTTACCCATATCACTCACGAAGAAACATCGGTCGATGTATTGGACGGAATAGACAGTGCGGATACCGATCCCATCCCAGTAATTTATCAAAGCGGTTATCTGACCATAAAGGGTTACGATGCCCGTTTCGGGACTTACCGCCTTGGTTTTCCTAACCGTGAAGTAGAGGAAGGGTTCGTCAGGTTCCTTCTCCCATTCTACGCGAATGTAAGCACAAGCAAGTCCGCATTCGAAATAGGAAAGTTCGTGAAAGAAATAGAGCAGGGAGACTACAACTGTTTCTTCCGCCGTTTGCAAAGTTTCTTTGCCGATACTCCTTATGAAACAATTACCGGTCACACCAAGAATAAAGAACGTGAACTAGAACTGCACTATCAGAATGTACTTTTCATCGTCTTCAAACTGATGGGATTCTACACAAAAGTGGAATATCATACGAACGAAGGACGTATCGACCTCGTATTGCAAACAGACCAATATATCTACATTATGGAATTCAAGCTGAACGGCACTGCGGAAGAGGCTCTGCAACAAATTAAAGAAAAACATTATGCCCTCCCATTCGAAACTGATTCTCGAAAGTTACTTCGGATAGGAGTAAACTTCTCCAGCAAAACAAGAAATATTGAGAAGTGGCTGGCGGAAGATTAACATATTTGATTAAACAACCTATAATCATGGAAGAAAAAATAGACTTCGAAAAAGTCCCTTACCAGTATCCGATGTGTCTCAACCGACAATGCCTCAAAGCAAGCACCTGTCTGAGACAAATCACCGAACAAAGCGTACCGGAAAATATCAAACATTGGATTATCGTCAGTCCCAAACATTTGGCAAGCATAGAAGGGAATTGCCCTTACTATCGTTCCAACAAAAAAATACAATATGCCAAAGGATTCATCGGAATGCTGGAGAATCTTCCCTACAAACAGATGCAAACCGTCATCCTACATCTAATGAGCTACTTCGGCCGTAGAACCTATTACCGCTCACGCAAAGGCGAACGCCTTCTCTCCCTTTCCGAACAACAACACGTATTGAATATCCTCAAGAACTGCGGCGTCTCCACCCCGCAACAGTTTGATGCATATGTCGAAGACTACGACTGGTAACAGTATCTCCTGATTGACATAACCGTCACATCCGGACGACATAACCGTTACATCCGAAGGAAACGATTGTCACATCCTATCGACACAAGTGTCACATAGGGATGAAACGACTGTGCCAACGGCTTGGCACAGTAATGACACCTTGGTGGCACAGTTGTGCCAAGCCGTTGGCACAAACGTTAGTCAAGGCAGTAGTGTGTTATATAAACCGCGTTGAGGAAACTAAGCTGACACTTGCTTCTATAAAAAAGAAGAGGTGACAGCATTTCTGCTGTCACCATGCTATCACACGCTGCTGTCACACCATTACTCACTCACAATCAAGCATTTAAATATAAATATGTGACAGATGACAGCAAATTTTCACTTTTCAATTCCCTAGTGGTGTACGCTGAGAGGTTATATCTCAATCCATTTCCAAACAAAATAACAATAACTTATAATCCAGAAAACAGAATACTTATATCTCAGCACAGAAATAGCCATAGGATTTCCCGTTACTTTGCACAGTATATACAGCCCATATTTTCTTTCCATCATTCTTTATTATCTCAAAAATAATAGGTTCATTAGTATATTCTGTCGTATAGTCTTCATAAGTGTATTGGCTCAAGAAAGCTTTTTCTTTTTTTCCTACAGATTTATCTCCTGAGAACCAAATCAACAAATGTTCACTATAAGTACTCCATCCATACTTATGCATTCCATTCTCCATCGTATTATAAAGCGTAGCACGAGACAGATAGGGCTTATACCCTTCAAACTCATATCTTACTTGAGAATTATTTTTTATACTCTCAAGCTCCTGCTTAGTATAAGGACTTGTTGAGATTGTAGTATGTACTGTAAAGCTGCCCTCCATTCCCATTCCATCTTTAACCGTAACTGTTGCATCACCCTCTTTTGTTGCAGTAATTATAATATAATCACCAGATATACTTGCGGACAAAATTTCATTATTATCAGATGTTGCAGAATATCCACCATTTCCTAAAATCACCCGAACAGTAGCTTCCCCCGGCGCACCATTAGGAATTTCAATATCAACATGCTCCTGATCTAAAGTCAACTTATCATAATAAGCAATAACCGGAAATTTTTTATACTGTCCACTCTGATCCGAAACAATTATAAATGTATTTCCTCCGGATTTTCCTGATATTACAATCTGACTATCCTCAACCTTAGCTGTAACAATCTCCGGATTCAACGAGAATGTATTATATTCACTCCCTCCCTGAGTTATTTCAACATTCGTTTCTTTATTAACAATCACACTTATAGATTCCTCACCAATATTAAGTTCTGGAGTTTCTTTTACAACCAGAATATCATTTTTCTCGTCATCATCATTACTACAACTATTCAGCATTAACGCCAATATGCAGGATGAGAATATTAATTTATAGATAGTTTTCATGCGTCTATATTTTACAGATTAATTAAACTTATGTATATGCAATTACCAATCCTTTTTATATGGTTTTTCATCATACAGCAATTCATCATCAAAATATCCTCCGGCTATTTTTTCCAGATCTTGAAGTTGAGTCTGTTGGAAACCGTATCTTGTTGGATCCATCGCGAAAATCATATGTGACAAATACCCATTGTTACGTGCGGTTCTCAGCTGGTCTTCTGTAACTTCCGTGCCTCTTCTTTCATTTAATTCCTGTGACCATAATGCCATATTTGCTTTAGGCATTCCCGGATAATTATAGCTAAGATCCGAATTTCTTCCATAATCATGAATACCATAGTCTACATACTCACCGGAACGATGTCCGTCTATGGTCGGCAGATTATATGTCGTCGTGTATACATAAACTGCCATTATACGGTCGGGCATCGCTTGTTTGATTTCATAGCAAAGCCTTCCTGCCGCAGCAGATGAACTATTAACGAATCCGGGAGGTGCCGGATACATAACATCCGAATGTTCATCATCCATAAAAACGCCATCCAGTTGATAAGCATCACACATCGCCTTGACTTCCTGTGCAAATGCTCTGGCAGTTTCATCGGCAAGGTTTCCAACCGCAGCACGATCATGATCTCCCAAAATTCCTAAAAGCACCTTCATTCCTCTATCTTGCAGAGGTTTGAGATATTTTTCACGATTGGAAAGTATATGTTGTACATTAGGATTGTTGTAAATGTACACTTTCTGCCGTTCTATATCGTATTTTATATTGGCAGAAAACAGAATAACCATATCGATCAACAATTTATTGTTGTTCTTCAGTGTGAAGCAGAGATTATTCAACGGATTCGTATCATTTACTTCCATACAGCTTATGATTTTCACTCCATTTGTCTTATGACAGTCGATAATGGATGACAAATCTTTAACAAAAACCAGAAAGGTCTGTTCCTCCCGGGAAATTGTCATATCACCTGACTTTGCACGAACAGAAAGAGGTATTACATATGTGTCCTCCGAATCGAGTGTATTATCACTACGATATGAAATTCTTATTCCTTCCGACTTCTTGTTACCTGCATTTACTGTCAAATTACCATTGTTCTCTATAGTTACAAGATTTTCAGGAAAAGGTCTATAACTTGTCTGATTTTTAATATTGTACGCTTCTAATGCAGTTTCGTCATACATCAGAGCAGCAGTACAGTCTTGTGACGTTTTCTTAGATACATTGAGATAAAAAAACGTACTTCCTTCATTACGGAACTCAACATGACCAACAACACGTTTACCTTCCTGATTTGTCACATATCCTAATAAGCCGTTGCTCACGATATAATCATCTTCGTTTATCGGTGATATTTCAACTTCTTCTTCACAAGCCGTAAAGCAACTCACAAGAAATAATATCACTGTGAATATGGGTATATTTATAAATCTATTATATTTCATAGTTATATACTTTTTATAATTTAGACAAGAACTATTTATTTTTTTTGAGGTAACTCTACCGGCTTCCACAGTAAGGTATTAGATGCTGTCGCATCATTGCCATTAACGGTATGATCCTTGATCGTATTGCCGCTTTCATCATCAAATTTCCAATAAGCGACCAGTCCTTCAGAATCAGGATCCACATAATAGAAATGATCCTTTACATTTATTTCTTCTTCGCTAAGTACCCGGTTCCAGATACGACATTCGCAAATATCACCATTGAAATACCGTTCCTTATTGTAAGAATAACCAATCCAGAAACAACGAGGCTTACCATTCGACTCATCTGAATGTGCAACTCCCCAGTTTATAGCACTCCTGAATTCAAGAGTTTGTGCAGTTTTTCTCTTTCCATCAATATATACTTCAACAAGTCCGGTAAGATAATTATAAGTAACAGCAACATGAACCCATGTTTTAACAGGAAGAGTCCAATCCGCAGATGTCGCATTATCTGCTTCCGTAGCTATCTGAATTTGATTGGAAGGCTCGGAATCTCCGATACGAATGAGAAACTTTCCTTCAATTCCCATCAATGTGCTAATTTTATTATCCAACTTGTCTGCACGCACAAGTGCCTCTGCTGTCAGTCTGTACAGACGGCTTACTACACTTGGGTTCTTCCAGGAAACATACACATTGTTTTCGTTAATGTTAGCCACCGTATTGATTAAGGCTGCTCCTTTAAAAATATAATAGTTCGTTCGTGCACTTTCAAGAATAGGAACATTGGCATCAGCTATTGTAACAGGAAGCACATATATTAATTCACGGTCAAGACTGGTCAAGTTCTTGAAACGAACAGTAACCTCTGTCGACTTTGTACTTCCTTTGAATATTGTCGCCTGTGTTTCCGGTATTTCATAATTCTCTTCAGGCAACATGATTGCATTATCATAATAAGCTGCATTATACATACCTACTAATAATGGATCAGCTTTATATGTGATTACAAAGTCTGTCTCAGCAGGTTTGGAAACCGAGACTTGAATCATTCTTTCCAGACTTTCTACGTTTTTCTTCAACAAGATAGTCCCAACTTTTGAATTACCGTCAACGTATACTTTGTTATTAAAAGTTTCCATATCATCTTGGCAACCTGAAATAATGCATACGGCAGCCAACGATATCATAATTGAAAATAGTTTATACTTTTTCATGACTATCAGTTTTTAATTGATGGATTTAGTGTATTGATTGCATTTCTCGTATCTTTAAATATCATCGAAGGATTATAATAGTCATTGGATATATTATAAATTCCAAGCCCGGCAACATCTATATTTCCGACACCAAGCGCCCATTCTGCTACTCCGGCCAATATTTTTGTCCCATCAGCAAAATATCCCGTTTCTTTATCGCTTTCATCAGGTGACGCTGTTGGAATTACAATAGCCAACTTATCCAACGGAACATTTTCCACAGCTGCCAGTTGCAAATTAAATGTAAGTTTCTCTACACTATTTACATCAAGACACGACACAAATATCACGGAACAATTAGTTAACAGCTCCTTATTTATCAGATTCTGCGGATTGCCTTCAAAAACAATCACATGATCTTGATGTCTTTGAAACCAGTCATTCATTATTCCAATAAATGCTTTTTCATTCTGTTTATATTCATCCTTCTCTGCTTCTGTCATATGCAATATGCTTTTCCCTACATATCCGATAGAGATTCCATCATAGTCATATTTATCTGCTATTGAAAGAGCATGTTGCAATGTATCTACCATATAAGAGAGAAAATCCTGCGCTATTGGTTCTGCTTCCGCTTCGCTTTCCATAGATTGATTATAAGCCGCTTTGATTTCATCAAAACTAATGGAGTAAATAACCTTTGTATTCTTATTGCTCCTTATACTCTCAATCTCCTGCAACTCACGTTCTACTAGATTTTCCGGGTGTATTAATACCACAGCGTCGAGACTATCGGGTAAATCAGTAAGATGTTGCGCACGACTGAACAGATTCTTTTCGCTATTATCAAACCATGCATACACTTTTTTGTGTTCCGGTTCTGCTTTATATTGACGTAAGTTCTCCAAGTACTTGGTATATCCTAATTGTAAGGTAATCAAGAGGGTATTATATTATTTTCATTTTTCTCAGAAAAAAAGAGAAATTGGACTAAGTGTTTATTATATTAGCGTTGTTTTATTAGCAAAAGGGAGAAGAAAGTCGACACTCTCCTTTTTAGAGTTTAATAAAAGTATAACCGTTAAATTAAAAGTATGGAAAGCAAACATTCGCTTCGAAAGTCGAATCTATTTCGAGCTTTACTGATTCTTTTGTTCATGGTAGTTCCATTGCAGTGGGCTACAGCCCAGTTGACATTATCAACTCACCGTACAACTTTAGGAAGTGTAATTAAGCAAATTCAGTCCCAATCAAAGTATCAATTCTTTTATAACGACAAGCTATCAACAATAACTGTTGATCCTTTAAATGTAAAAGATGCTCCATTGGAACAAGTACTGAATACGCTTCTTAAGAACAAAGATATTTCCTACAAGATAGAAGATAATATCATCTATCTATCAGAGAAAGAAGTATCAAGTGGTAACCAACAGCAAGTTGGTAAAGAACAAACTGTAACAGGACAAGTTATAGATTCCAAAGGTGAACCACTAATCGGAGTCAGTATTCTAGTAAAAGGAACAACTGATGGAGCTATAACCGATTTAGATGGTAACTATAAGATAGTTACCAAAAGCACTAATCCGGTTATTGTGTATTCATACATTGGATATAAGACACAGGAAATCCCTCTAAAAGGTCAATCCACTGTAAATATAACATTAATGGATGATACACAAGTTATTGATGAAGTAGTTGTCACTGCTTTGGGTATCAAACGAGCGACAAAAGCTCTGAGTTATAATGTTCAGGAAGTAAAAAGTGATGACCTTTTAACTAACAAGGATGCCAACTTCATCAACGCTCTTTCCGGTAAGGTTGCTGGAGTTACAATCAATTCCAGTTCATCAGGTGTAGGTGGTGCCAGCAAAGTGGTGATGCGTGGTGCAAAAAGTATAGAGCAATCCAGTAACGCACTTTATGTAATAGATGGTATTCCAATGTACAATTTGAGCGGAGAAGGCGGACAAGTATTCGATTCAAAGGGATCCACAGAAGCTATTGCTGATATAAATCCGGAAGATATTGAGTCCATGTCCGTATTGACTGGTGCTGCAGCGGCAGCTTTGTATGGTAGTCAGGCAGCTAATGGCGCAATTGTTATTACTACAAAGAAAGGTAAAGAAGGACGTGTCAGTTTGACTGTTACACAAAATACAGAATTTATTCGTCCGTTCAGAATGCCGGAATTTCAAAATCGTTATGGTACAGGCAATCTGTCAACAGGTGCAACAACTGGTGACCTTAGTTGGGGACATCTGTTAAACAACAGCAATTACATGGGATATGATCCGGCAAGTGACTTCCTCAGAACAGGTGTTGTTACTACCGAAAGCGTCGCACTATCAGCTGGTACGGATAAAAATCAGACTTATTTTTCTTCCAGCGTTGTGAATTCCAAAGGTATGGTTCCCAACAATGACTATAATCGCTATAATTTTACATTCCGCAATACGACTTCTTTCTTGAAGGACAAAATGATATTGGATGTAAGTGCCAGTTATATCAAGCAAAATGATAAGAATATGGTTAACCAAGGTACTTATTCAAACCCATTGGTGACTGCTTATTTATTTCCGCGTGGAAACGATTGGGAAGAATATAAAATGTATGAACGCTACGACACGAATCGCAAAATTTATACTCAATATTGGCCCAATGAAATGCTTTCCAGCTATACAGGACAAAACCCGTATTGGATTGCATATCGTAATTTACGTGAGAACGATAAAGAACGTTATATGTTAAGTACCAACCTGAGTTATCAAATTCTTGACTGGTTAAGCGTTTCTGGTCGTGTGCGTATAGATAATGCAAATACAGATTATACAAAGAAATTATATGCAACCAGCCATAATGTATTGACAGAAGGTTCGAAAAACGGCTTCTTTGGTTTAGCCAGAACTATCGACAAACAGACATACGCAGACGTAATGGTGAACATCAACAAGACATTTAAAGAAATTATTTCTTTGCAAGCTAACATTGGTGCGTCTTACTCTGATATGAAACAAGATGTTATGTCTAATGAAGGCCCGATCCGTAGTGATGGAATTGCTAATATGTTCAATATCATTCAACTGGATGATGTTAAGACAAAGCGTAATCAAAGTGGTTACAGAGAA
The DNA here is from genome assembly GCF_900130125.1 of Bacteroides congonensis. Classification (GTDB taxonomy): domain Bacteria; phylum Bacteroidota; class Bacteroidia; order Bacteroidales; family Bacteroidaceae; genus Bacteroides; species Bacteroides congonensis. The sequence continues at coordinate 233,565 of NZ_FQXY01000011.1, read as the reverse complement.
CAAACCAAATCTCTTTTTGCAAGTGTTGAACTAGGCTATAAGAGTACATATTATTTAACTTTAACTGGACGTAGCGATTGGCCTTCTCAATTAGCAGGACCTAATTCTGCAAAAAGTGCATTCTTTTATCCCTCAATAGGTGGTTCTGTCATTCTTTCAGAATTATTGCCGATGCCGAAGCAGATTCAATATTTGAAACTAAGAGGTTCATTTGCGTCAGTAGGTTTACCTTTTCCCCGTTTCCTGGCAAGTCCTACTTATGAATGGGATAATGCAACAAAACAATGGATTACCAAGACTCATTATCCATTGTATGAATTGAAGCCGGAAAAAACTAACTCTTGGGAAATTGGTATCACAGCAAAATTCTTGGATCATTTTAATTTTGACTTAGGATTATATACAACAAAGACTTATAATCAAACATTCAATCCTCAGGTTTCTGTATCTTCAAAATACTCAACGATGTACGTACAAACAGGTAGTGTACGGAATAAAGGTATAGAGTTATCACTTGGATATCAGAATGAATGGAACAAGAAGTTCAGTTGGTCATCTAACTTTACTTTTAGTGCCAACAAGAATGAAATACTTAATTTGTTAGAGAACTATATTCACCCCGAAACAGGTGAGCTAATCACAAAAGAACGATTGGATGTCGGTGGTCTTGCACAAGCTAGATTTGTACTAAAGAAAGGTGGAACATTAGGAGATATGTATTCTACCGCAGACTTACTACGTGACAACCAAGGTAATATTTATGTTGACGCAGAAGGAAATGTAAAAGCCAACTTCAAATCTGAAGATATTAAATTAGGCAGTGTATTCCCGAAATGCAATATGGCTTGGAGAAATGATTTTCGTTGGAAGAATCTGAATTTCGGCTTTATGTTATCTGCGCGTATTGGTGGTATCGTCTATTCTGCTACACAAGCAGCTCTTGACCTTTATGGAGTATCGGAAGTCAGTGCGGCTGCACGTGACCGTGGAGGTGTATCTGTTAATGGCGGTGATATAATCGATGCACAAAAATGGTATTCTGTGATAGGTTCGGAAAGTGGTATTCCCCAATATTATACTTATAGTGCAACAAACTTACGTTTACAGGAAGCCAGCATCGGTTATACAATACCTAAAAACAAATTATGGGGTGTAGCAGATATTACAGTCTCACTGGTAGGACGTAACTTATGGATGATCTACTGTAAGGCTCCATTTGATCCGGAAGCGGTGGCTACAACCGGTAACTATTATCAAGGTATTGATAATTTCATGATGCCAAGTTCACGTAACTTAGGATTCAATGTTAGACTTAAATTTTAATAGTAGCAGCTATGATAAAGAAATCAACCATAAAACTAATTCTTGTCGGCGGCGCAATAGGTGTTTCCGCATGTACAAATAATTATATAGATTATAATACTAATCCATACGAAGCGACCAAGGACCAAATGAATGCAGATGGCTATATTTGGCGGTCGGCTTTAGTAAATATGCAAGGTTATGTCGTTCCGGCAGAGCCTAACACCCTTCAATATACTGACTGTTTATTAGGTGGTACATATGGTGGTTATTTGGGGGAATCGAAAGCAAACGACTGGAATAATCGTTTTTCCACATACAACCCTTCGCAAGCATGGATCGGAGTGCTTTATAATGATATAGTTCCCAAAGTATTGCCTAGCCTGAGTCAAATAGAAGTCAATACAACAGATGAAGTCCCTCTAGCGGTAGCACAGGTTGTAAAAGTTGCAGCTTTGCATAGGATCACTGATACATACGGTCCCATTCCTTATTCTCAATTGGGTGCTGATGGTAAATTAGCTGCTCCGTTTGATTCGCAGCAAGATGTTTACACCAATATGATTAAAGATTTGGATAATGCTATTAACATTCTTACAGCCAAACAAACAAATACTTTTAATCCTGATGCGGATAAAGTATATGGCGGTAATGTGGTGAAATGGGTAAAGTTTGCAAATTCTCTAAAATTACGTTTGGCAATGCGTATGGTATATACCAATTATAACATGGATGGAAAAACGCCCCAAACAATAGCTGAAGAAGCCGTAAAACATGAAATTGGGGTCATGACTTCAAACGATGACAATGCAATGTTTACTCCTAACGAGAATCCTTTTTATAAAACAAATTATGAATACAGTGATTATCGGGTTGCTGCCGATATAATGTCTTATATGAAAGGCTATCAAGATCCTCGTATGGAGAAATATTTCACTAAATCCACTTTTGCTGATAAAGATTATCATGGTATTCGTATTGGTACTGGTGTCTTAACTGATTCAGAAATGAGTCACTCGTATTCTAATATGCTAACAACTCTGAACTCTAAACTAATGTGGATGAATGCTGCCGAAGTTGCATTTCTAGAAGCAGAAGGAGCTTTGAGAGGTTGGGACATGAAAGGCGGAGATGCTAAGTCATACTATCAGAAAGGCATCACATTGTCTTTTGAACAATGGGGAGCTAATATTACAGATAGTTATCTCACTTCACAAAAAGTACCGCAGATATATAAAGATCCTGCCGGAACGTTCAGCTATACCGGTTCTATTTCAGACATTACAGTAAAATGGAAAGAAATAGGTGGATTTGATGAAGAAAATCTAGAACGTATTATTACTCAAAAATGGATTGCCAATTTCCCGTTAGGCATGGAATCATGGGCTGAGTTTCGTCGTACAGGATATCCAAAGTTAATGGAAGTAGACAAAAACCTAGGGACTGATATAACCAAAGGGAAGTTTGCACGTCGTCTGTCTTATCCACAGGATGAATATAGAAACAATGGAGATAACATGCCGAAAGCATTGGAATATCTAAAGGGAGCAGACAAAATGTCTACTCATGTATGGTGGGATTGTAATCCAAGATTAACTCAAGAATAAAAATCTAGTGAATTATGAATAATAAAACAAATATAATAGTAACATTGCTTTTTGCAGCAAGTTGTGCTTTTGTTTCATGTGATGACTGGACAGATGTAGAAAGTATCGGCATCAAACAGCCCGGTATTGAGGAACAAAACCCTGAACTATATACCAAGTACTTGGAGAACTTACGTCAATATAAAGCTGATACGGAACACAAAAAAGTGTATGCATGGTTTGATAATAGCGAAAAGAATCCTGCTAGTCGCGCACAGCATATAACAAGCCTGCCTGACAGCATTGATATTGTCGGATTGATGTATCCTTCAGAGTTAGCAACTTTTGAAAAAGAAGAAATAACAATTCTACGACAGAAGGGAACAAAAGTAGTTTATACCATAAGTTATGATGATATAAAGACCCAATATGAAGACCATATTTCTACCCAATCACAGTCAGAAACTGAAAGTACATTTGATGCATTTCTAAAAAAAGAAGTAGAAAAGCAATTGGCATATGCAGAACCTTTCGATGGAATTATCGTAAAATATGTTGGTCAAAATCCTAAATATATGAACGAAGAAGACAAAGCTATTTATACTGAAATGCAGAATATCTTCCTGAATGCTATGTTAACATGGAAAAGCCAAAACAGCAATAAAGTACTTTCATTTGAAGGAAAGCCTCAAAATCTAATTGACAAAAATATACTGAATAATTTCCTTCATATTATCATTGATGCATTTCAAATAACAAATGAAACTGAACTCAATCTTTCCATCTTAGAATGTTCAGAAACAAATGTCCCTACCGACCGCTTTATTATAGCAGTTTCAAGTCCTTCGTCAGATGGTACAGAAGGTTTTTGGGGAACAGCAGAAGCTATAATCGAAAGTGCATATTGGACAACGACCGAGTCTAATATCTATATCAAAGCCGGTATTGCTATCAATAATGTTCAATATGACTATTATCGCACGAATGGTACATACCGTACTGTAAGAGAAACTATTAACATTATGAACCCAGCTCCAGTTAAATAATTTACTATTATGAAACTACAACAACTATATTTCATCTCATTAGGATTACTGACCGGATTGCTTACCGGATGCAATGAGGATATGGAAAACTTCTCCAATAACATCTATATGAATTCTATTGTTCCTGAAAATATATTGGTTAAAGCTAATATAGAATCAGAAGAGCGTTCATTCCAAATTGCCATGGCAAAACCGGAGCCACAAGATGTTAGTTTTACAATCAAGGCCGACCCTGGTTTAATTTCTCAATATGAGGATATTTATTACACTAGTGGGGTAGAATCCTTACCGGAGAATTTTTACTCTTTTTCTGCAACTGAGGGAAGAATTCCTGCTGAAGGTATTATCTCCACTCCAATAACTGTAAAATTCAAAGATATCAACCTATTGGATATTGATAAAGTTTATGTACTCCCAGTTACAATTACAAATGCCAATATTAGCATTTTAAATTCTGCCCGTACATTCTATTATGTTTTCAAAGGTGCATCACTTATCAATAAAGTGGCAAACATAAGCAATAACAATGTTTATGTGAAATGGACAAATCCTGACGTTGTACAAGGAATGACAGAGCTGACAGCCGAGGCTTTAATTCGCCCACATAGTTTTGATAACTCAATTAGTACATTAATGGGTATTGAGGGCAAGTTCTTATTCCGATTTGGTGATAATTCTCCTAAAAATCAATTGCAGATTGTAACAGGAGAAGGCGCTAGCGAACATAAAACTATGATTGCCCGTGACGTACAATTGGAAGAGTGGATTCATATTGCCATCACTTATGATGCCAATGCCAAAACAATTAAAGCATATTATAACGGAGAATTAGTTGCAGAAGACAATAAAGTAACATTTGGCCCTGTTGATTGGGGAGTAGAACATTCCGACGAATCAAATGGAAAACCACGTTGTTTCTGGATTGGTTATTCATACAATAATGAACGTTGGCTGGATGCAGACATATCAGAAGTACGCATATGGAATCGAGTATTAAGTGCAGAAGAGATTAGTGCTACTAACCATGCTTATGAAGTAGACCCTGCATCAGATGGATTAGCTGTTTATTGGAAGTTCAATGACGGTGCAAATTCTATCAAAGATTATACAATGAACGGCAATGATGCTACTGCTTCCAACCCATTGACATGGATAGACGTAGCCCTTCCAGCCAAAGAGTAAATAAATAAACATAGATTTAATAGAATACAAGCTATGAAACATATTGATATTTTAAAATCATCCATACTCACTGTAACATTCGCATGCTTAAGTGCAATGTTTGCAGCTTGCCAAGACGACATTACTATACCGTTCGGGAGTCAAAATGCCTTTGATAATGTAGAAGGAACATTTGGAAGTGTCCGATCGGCTGCTGGTGCTAAAGCGCTCACCACTATCAACATTAATGGTGATAAAGCAGGAACAGGGCATCTTTATTTTGAATTAAGTAAAGCAGCAGATAAAGATATAACTGTTACTTTTAAAGTAGACGAAGCTGCACTTACTGCCTATAATGACGCTAATGGTACATCTTATGTGATGTACCCAGCCAACAAATTAACTTTAGAGAATGATGGTATCGTAACAATTCCAGCAGGAAAAAGAAAATCCGCCTCAATTGAATTAAATATTTCATCTGGAGGTACAGTTGGCTCAACATATGCCATAGCCGTATCTGCAACAGCCTCTGATGGAATTGATATGACTTCTAACAATCAGTCATATATTTATTTAGTGAAACCATTAGCTGCTATTCCCGATAGTCAGAAAGGAGATGTCAAAACACTTTGTTATATTGAAGTAAATAATGAAAACATCTTGAATGTCGGGGAATATACAATGAAAGAAAGTGGCAAACCTTTTTTTGATATTGTTAGTGTTTTTGCTGCGAATATCCGCTTGAATGCAGAAGGAAAACCATACATTCATTGCAATCCGCAAGTTACTTTTGTATTAGAGAATGCTGATAAATTAATTCGTCCACTACAAGAAAAGGGAATCAAAGTCAATTTATCTATTCTAGGGGATCACACTCCTGCGGGCATGAGAAGTTTAGGAAATGAGGCAGCAAAAGACTTTGCCAAAGAATTAAAAGCTTATGTTGATATCTATGGATTCGACGGAATTGACTTCGATGACGAATACTCTGCATATGACAAAGTTCCTGGACATCCCGGACTAGTTACAGCTTCACAAGAACAATATAGCCGTTTAGTATATGAATGCCGGCAAATAATGCCAAATACATCTTTAGGAATATACTGGTATCAAAGTAATGACTATCCAAGAGGAGATATTGAGGGAAAAACTGTCAACGAAATAGTAGATTATGCAGTCTATGGTACGTATGGTGGATGGAGGCCTCTTTCTACAGATCTTTTAGAGAAAAAGAAACAATGTCCATATGCCATAAGGCTATCTAATGGGATTTCCTACAATACTAGCTATTTAAACAACATCAAAGCAGATTGGGGATACTTTGCATTTTATGACTTGCAATCTTCTAAGATTTATGATACCAAAATTAATGAAATCGGCAAGCTTCTTTATAATGATGAAGTAGTTTGGAGTGGTCAAGTTTATGGAAGAACCGACTTTACATCCTCAGAAACAACTGCCCGCATTGACTATAAATATTACCTCGGTGAATGGGAGGTTACTTCTGGAACTTCTTTCAAATGGAATAATACATCTTGGAACTCATGGGGTGGTACCATGAAATACAATATAAGAATTGAAGAAAATGTTAAAGATGAATCTTATTATGTATATGGTTGGGCTCCTCCTTACAATCAAATCACTGACAAATATCCGTTAGTTATGAATTATATTGCAGAAACAGCTAGTTTAAGTATTCCAATTCCTCAAACGATCCATGAACCAGATGCAACAGACCCACTTTTATGGCAGTTATGTCTTGGTACGCTTGGAGACCAAAAACAAATTAATTCATGGAAAAGAGAAGATAAAGAAGGAACTATTGTGAGCTCATTCGGAAACAGTGGAGGTTTATACCTAGATCACCGGCCTGCTACTAATTCCCAATCTACCATGATTCCATTTTGTTCAAATGATAATGGAACCACTTGGCTGTATATTCATACCAATTTTGGAGACCAGCATCCTAAGAATAATTTTACGCTAAAAAAGAAGTAATAGAATTATAAGATTTTATTTTATAATATTTTCATAAATATAGCACCCTAAGAGTTTTCTATAAAACTTTTAGGGTGTACTTCATAGACAAGAACCTTTTAATATAAAAAAATGTACTCATGAAATCAATTGATTTCAAATTAACTGATTTCATCGTTGTTATCCAAGACACCTATTCCACCTGTTCCTTCGGATAATTCACCAAATACAAAGTCTTTGTCGCACGTGTGAACGCCGTATACAACCAACGAAAATAATCAGGAGTCAAATATTCGTCCGTCATATATCCTTGATCCAAGAACACATTCTGCCACTGTCCGCCTTGCGCTTTATGACAAGTAACCGCATACGCATATTTCACCTGCAAAGCATTATAATGCGGGTCAGCTTTCATCTTCTTCATCCGGTCACGCTTATTAGGAATATCTATATAGTCTTCCAATACCGTATAAAACAATCGGTCATTATCCGCCTTCGGCAATGCAGGTGCGTCTGAATGTAAAGTATCCAACAACAAATTAGCATCCAGTTCAAAATCATTCTGGTCGGGAAACCGAAGGGTGACTTCGGCAAAACGGAAACCGTACATCTCACGAGTACGGCGGACACGACGAACAATAGCAATCTCACCATTAGCTATAAAGTCCATCTCTTTATACCTCTCCGTCCAGTAATAATTGTTCTTGGCAACCATTAACATATCTCCTGTATTCAATTCATCTTCACGCCAAAGAATCTGCGCACGTATTCCGTTATTATAGAGGTTCGCGCGTTTATTAGAACGACAGATTACAATTGTTTCGTCCATTCCGTCATGGTCATAGCAATTGTTCAGTTCGTCAATTAATTCCGTACCCGGTACTACTTTTATATCGGGGAACCCTGTTACCTTTATCTTAGGTAAAGAGTAACATTCATCTTCCGCAATCAACTGTCTCAATTGCGTAGCATTCCATAGAATACCGGACTCTTGTACTTGGCGGACTACCTGAGTCAAATCGACCTCACGAACTTCAAGACCATACCCCTTCAATGCATCACCAAAGAGTGCCGGACTCAACTCCTCTCCTACCGGAGGAAGCTGCGCTGTATCACCCATTAGTAAAAGACGACATCCCTGTCCCGAATATACGAATTGCACCAAATCATCCAACAAACGCCCCGTACCAAATACACTGCCGGATAATCCCTCATTCGAAATCATGGAAGCTTCATCGACAATGAACAACGTATTTGTAGCCAGATTGTCATTAATCGAAAAGTTACTCAGTTCGTTAGAGAAAGATTGTTGTCTGTATATTTTCTTATGGATAGTAAAAGCGGGATGTCCGGCATATGCCGAAAAAACTTTCGCCGCACGACCTGTCGGAGCCAACAAAACAGACTTTTGCTGAAGCTGATCCATCGTTTTCACCAAGGCTCCTACTAGAGATGTTTTACCGGTACCGGCATACCCTCTGAGTATAAAAACCTCATCCGCCAGAGTAGACAGAAGAAACTCTGAAAGAGATTTTACAGCAATTTCCTGCTCTAAAGTTGGTTGGTAAGGAAAATTTTCCTTAATTTGCCTTTCTAAATAGTTATTTATCATTTTTGTACGAGAAAAAAGTTCCCTGAACTATCGTATTTAAATTAATTTATTCTATTTTTGCGATGCGAATATAACAACTAAAAACATAATTTATCATGAAAACAGTATTTAATATTGTATTGGTGCTCTGTGCTGCTGCACTTGTTTACATTTGCTACAACAGCATCATGGGTCCTATCAATTTTGAAAACGCAAAAAAAGACAGGGAAAAAGCAGTCATTGCCCGCTTGATTGACATCCGTAAAGCACAGCAGGAATACCGCACACTGCACCACGGAATGTACACTGACAAATTCGATTCACTGATTGATTTCGTCAAGAATCAGAAGTTGCCGTTCGTTATGAAGATGGGAATGTTGACAGACAAACAGTTGGAAGATGGTCTGACTGAAAAGAAAGCTATGTCTATCATCGAAAAAGCGAAAAAGACAGGCAAGTATGACGAAGTTAAGAAGTGGGGACTTGAAAACTTCAAGCGTGACACTATGTGGGTAGCAGTAATGGATACTATTTTCCCGAAAGGATTCAATGCAGACTCTATGAGATACATTCCTTACAGTGGTGGTGCAGAGTTTGAAATGAATGTTAAAAATGATACTGCTAAATCAGGTGCTCCTGTATTCTTGTTCGAAGTAAAAGCTCCGTACGAAACTTATTTGGGCGGACTTGACAAACAGGAAATCATTAACTTAAAAGATGTTCAGAGCAAACTGGGTAGATACTGCGGTTTGATGGTAGGTTCTATCGATACTCCGAACAATGGTGCTGGTAACTGGGAATAATGATTGATTTTACTAAATCAAAACAATATACTTTATCCATCCGTCTTAGTACGGATGGATTTTCTTTTTCTATCTATAACCCGATTCACGACGACTCTCTGTCAATCATAGAGAAAGAGACAGAACCCTCTCTATCCCTCACTGCCAACCTGAAAGCGGTTTTCCACGAATCGGACTTCTTAAGCCATCCCTACAAACGGGTGAATATCATGATGGCCGGCAAACGTTTTACGATTGTGCCACTGGAATTGTTTGAAGAGGAACAGGCTGAACTTTTATTTTATCACAATCATCAGAAACGGGAAAATGAAATGGTGGTTTACAATATCCTACAAAAGAATAATGTAGCTGTCATCTTTGGTATAGACAAAAGTGTCTGCACTTTTCTGAAAGAGCAGTATCCCGAAGCTCGCTTTTATTCGCAGTCCACCCCGCTTATTGACTATTTTTCTGTCAAAAGCAGACTGGGAAACAGCAAAAAGATGTATGCTTCCATACGTCAGGAAGGTATCGATGTCTATTGTTTCGAACGGGGACATCTCCTTCTCGCCAATTCCTTTGAATGTACGCATACGGAAGACCGTATCTACTATCTGTTGTATGCCTGGAAGCAATTGGAATTTAACCAGGAACGGGATGAACTTCACCTCACCGGAACACTTCCGGACAAAGAGATTCTTATGAACGAACTGAAAAAGTTTATCTTGCAGGTATTCATTATGAACCCTGCCACTAATATTGACATGCAAGCCTTATTAACATGCGAGTAATCAGCGGTATATACAAACGAAGAAGATTTGACGTGCCACGAACGTTTAAAGCACGTCCTACAACAGATTTCGCCAAAGAGAATCTGTTTAATGTACTCAATAACTATATTGATTTTGAGGAAGGAGTGACTGCGCTTGATTTGTTTGCCGGAACCGGCAGTATCAGTATCGAACTCGTTTCCCGGGGATGCGACCGCGTTATCAGCATTGAGAAAGCCCCCGCACATCATTCATTCATCGCCAAAATCATGAAAGAGGTGAAGACAGACAAGTGTCTGCCGATACGGGGTGATGTTTTCAAGTTTATCAAGAGCAGCCGAGAGCAGTTCGACTTCATCTTTGCCGATCCGCCTTATGCTTTAAAAGAGTTGGAAATAATACCTGAACTTATTTTCCAGAACAATCTTCTTAAAGAAGGGGGATTATTTGTACTGGAACATGGGAAAGATAATAACTTCGAAGAGAATCCGCACTTCATTGAAAGAAGAATTTATGGAAGTGTAAACTTCTCTCTGTTCCGCTAAACCGGATTAAAACTATTAGAGTAGCGGGGCTAATAAACGTACAATAGACTCCGCTGCCTTTTGTCTCCACGAACGCCTTACCCAGTTCTTCAAGAATATCTGTGTACTTTCACGCTGATCCTGAAGGAATATTTCCTTCATTTCGAGTGCAGTGTTTACATCGTACATAAAAGCATTCACCTCAAAATTGTGCTCAAAGCTACGAAAGTCTATATTAGTAGAACCTACGGTAGAAAGCAAATCATCCGAAACCATGAGTTTGGAATGCAGAAAACCTTTCTTATAGAAATAGACTTTCACACCTGCCTGCATCACATCTGCCAGATAGGAGTGTGAGCCAAGATGGGTTATCCTGTTGTCGGCACGTTCCGGCAACATCAGACGTATGTCCACCCCGGACAAAGCCGCGGTCTGCATAGCGGCCAGTATTTGCTCTGTCGGCAGGAAATAAGGGGTTTGCATATAGAAATATTTCTTGGCGTTAGTAATCGCCATAGTCAATCCCTGCATTATTTCCTTCCAAGGGCCGATAGGTTCACTGGTGACAATCTGCACTAAAGAACTGCCATAAGAGTCTATTCTCGGAAAATACCGGGAAGCTGTAATCAGCGTACGGTCTACGAAGTACCAGTCAAGCAGGAAGGCAGTCTGTAACCCATGTACTGCTTTACCTTCGAGCATGATGTGTGTATCACGCCAAATTCCCCATGAAAAGCCGCGCATATAACGTTCCGCAAGATTCATTCCACCTACAAAGCCTACACATCCGTCAATAACGACAATTTTTCTATGGTTCCGGTAATTCACCCTACTGGTAAATAAGGGAAAGCGCACTTTCAGGAAGCTTCGCACCTCGATGCCCGCATTACGCATTTCTTCAAAAAAGCGATTGGGGACATGCCAACAGCCTACATCGTCATAAATCACTCGCACTTCAATTCCCTGCGAAGCCTTTTCTATCAACACATCCCTGACCAAACGCCCGATAGCGTCATCCTCAAAAATATAATATTCCATATGAATATGCTGCTTCGCTTTCTGAAGTTCGCGCAATAATGATTGCAGTTTGGTATAACCCTCAGTATAGACAGCTACACGATTTCCTTCAAAAGGAAATGCCTGATTGGTATGCTGAAATAGTTGGATCAGGCGGGAATATTCATACTGGACTTCCGAACAGTCCTGAGCCAGATATTCCGCCATCGGCTTCTTCAGCAGACGGTCGTAGCTCTTCTGACCGATAATACGTTCACGACGCTGGCTCCGCCCAAAGAAAAAGTAAAAGACAAGACCTACAATAGGAAGGAATAGTAATATCAGTATCCAAGCCATAGTTTTAACCGGATTCCGGTTGTCAAGAATGATAATGACAATCGTGCCGATGATGGCTCCGAAATAGAGAATATCAAAAGCCACCGTTGCTATCTGACTAAGTACATAGTTCCAATCAATCATAGGAATCTCCTTTTAAACGGATACTGAACAACAAATATAAAGTAAATTATCGGATTAACAAAAAAGTCCCGGCGACAACTATCAACCGTTGTACCGGGACTTCCTATCTTATAAGAATTTACTTACAATTAAAAACGCATCATTCTGGTTGGTCCCCCGTGAGGTCCACGCGGTCCGCGATGACCACCACCATCGAAACCACCCTGACGCATATTTCCACGGGCTTCCTTATTTCCAAATATATTCAGACGATAAGAAAAGCGTAGCATACAATAACTGTTGATTCCGTTGTATTCAGAAACAGAGCGCATATCGGCAGTCAGCGAACGACTGATATTGGATTGCTGTTTCAAAATGTCATAGACTTCAAAGCTGATGGTCGCAGCATTTCCCTTCAAGAAGTTCTGGGCAATCTGGGCATTCCAGATAAGTTCGTTTCTATTCATACTGGCGTCACGGTAGCCACGACGTGAATTGTTGGTTATATTGGTAGACAACGTCATATTCCAAGGCAAAGAAACATTGGTACTGGCACCATATCCGAAAGTATATGGTTCCTGATTGTTTTCCGAACGTAACTTGTTACGTTCAAAATTATAATTAATTGAACCATTGATAGTAAACTCAAACCAATCATTGCGGAATGTTCCATTCAGATTCTCTGCTAAAGTCAATGATGTACTTGTATTCTTATCATTCACCTTAGTACCTTCATTATAAAGGAAAGATACATCGTTTGTATAGTTGGCACGTGAAAAAGAATTAATTGTGAAACGTTTGTCTTTCAAAGCTGTATTAAACCCAAACATACCCATAGCAGTCCAATAACCATTAATATTCTCCGGCTGTGAGATTGTTCCACCAGTCGTCTGATTATAATTAGTCGCATTGGTAATTTTGTTTTGAGTCATATTAAAGTTGGCATGTGCCATCATTCCGCGTTGTTTATCAGCATTATATGTATTATAGAACAAGCGCATAGAGTGAGTAAAAGACGGTTTCAGTCCCGGATTACCTTTAGTGATTCTCAGCGGATTCGAGTCATCAGTTACATCCAACAGATTCTCCATACTCGGCTGGCTTGCACGTCCCCGATACGTAAAGCGTAACTGGCTCACTTTAGAAAAGCGGTAACGGAAATCAACATTAGGAGCGAAATTGAACACATTTCTTTTTACTACAGTATCTATTTCTGCTTTCTTATAATCCAACCTAGTGTTCTGTGGTTGCAAGGACATTCCAAAGTTAAATCTGTATTTCTCTCGGATAATATTCATCCCTGCATTAATATCATGGTTATAATATTTATACTGAGCATATTTACTCAAGTTCATATCCTTATTAGCTTCGTATCCTTCAGGCAACCCGTCACCGAAGTTCCAGAACCAATCTTGATTTTTTTCTGTTTCTGGGATCAAGCTATATGTACTTCTGTCACTTTCACTATATTTATATTGGAACTTATAACGGAATTGCAAAAAAGTTGCTTTCGCAATCGGCTCATTATAAGTCAGTTCAGCCGTATAATCGTAGTTTTTGGTCGGAGAAGTTATATATTGCTTACGCTCATCATCTTTCATTTTAGCATCAGGGTCAAAATAACGTGTCAATGATTCACTAAATTGCTCACTATCGTTATCTCCATAACCAAACGTCCCACGAAAAGTTATATTTCGCCCCATATTATTCAACCTTCTGTTCACCTGTAAGGAAGCATTAGCAGACAAGCTATTACTTTCAGACGCAGACTCACTGTTACTGGCATTAACACGAATATCCTTCAAGGGATCATCCGTATTCGCCCACTGAATCTTATTCAAAAACTTATTAGGATCAGATACCAAGTTGAATGGGTCTTCATTGAAAGTACCCGATTCGGAAATAGAATACCCTTTAGATTTCCCATAAGAAACATTTGGTCGGAAAATGATATTAGTCAATGTATCCGGCTTCCATTCCAAGCGGAAATCAGCATTAAAATTCATATTCTTATTACGATTTTTACTATTCGAGTTAGAATATGAATTTCCTTTATCCAAGAAACGCTCTGAATAGTTTTTAGAATCAGCATCGCGGTCACTATAATTATAACGGGCACTACCACCTAATTCGAGTTTCTCCGTTTGAGTGGCAAAATTAGCTCCAAGCATCTTGGTAGCAGTCAAACCATTGCTATTCCGAAAACGTGGCCCACCCCCGCCACCGGAGAATCCCTGATCGTTCACATTATTAGCAGAACCTATTAAAGAGAACTGGCTGTTATCGACAAAGCGGTTCAGCATCAAGTTGCTTCCATAGCGGTCTTCCGTACCACCGGCAACACTAGCATTACCGAACCAGCCTTGGTTCATTCCTTTTTTTACTTTCAGGTCGAGAACCGTTTCCTCTTCCCCATCATCTATTCCGGTGACGCGAGCCAAGTCCGATTTCTTATCATACGTTTTCAGTTTATCAATCATATTGACCGGCAGATTCTTCAATCCGGTTTTCACATCACCGCCAAAGAACTCTTTACCGTCCACCATAATCTTCTTTACTTCCTTACCATTGATTTTGACATTACCGTCATCATCAATCTCGGCTCCCGGAAGTTTCTTTACCAACTCTTCGAGCATGGCACCTTCAGGAGTACGATAGGCTGTCGAGTTATATTCCAAAGTATCTTCTTTCACTACCACTTGCGGAGCCTCAGCAGTAATCACCGCTTCTTTCAGCATGACAGCGTCCGGTTCCAATGCGATTGTTCCCAACTTCTTATCGGGGGCATTGGCAGCCAGTTGAACCGGTACAAATTTAGTTCGGAAGCCGATATAGGAAACCTTCAATACATATTTCCCGGCTTTCACTTTGGGGAGAGTAAACCAACCTTGATTACTACTGGCTATACCAGCAGCATAAGCACTATCGGGCAACGACAACAATTGAACAGTAGCCTGTGCTGCCGGTTCCTTTGAGTCGGATTCCACAACACGTCCCGAAACAGTAATTACCTTATTCTGTGCAAAAATTGAGAAGGTGCATAGCAACATCAACACCAACCCTGCAGAAATTCTTTTCATTTACCTAAATTACGATTATATTAGTAGCAATAACAATGTCTTTTTGACAAATAGAACCGCAAAAGGTTTAATTGAAAAGAAAATTATCTTTTAAAGAATCGATCAACGAGCGCTTTTTTCAGACCAAACTCCAAACAAAGCACATTAAAGCTTAAAAAGGTAAGAAAAGAAGAAGTATCTACATTAATCACATCTCCTTGCATAACACGCCACAACATCCCTCCGAATACGAACAGAAATGTCAGGAAGATTGCATTGCGGACAGCCGAGTTACGGATTTGCTCCGTTTCGCGACTCTCATGCTTGCTAAGAGCGAAGATTATCAACAAGCATCCTGCCATCATCAGCAACTTTGTACATTCTTTATAAAACAACAGGTTGCTATCGGTCACCACTCCCCGCATTACCAGAAGAAAAGGTATGAACAGAGCTATCAACAGGACCACATATCCCAAAGGACGACAATATACAGGTAATAATGCTTTCATGATTGAACGTTTTAACGGGACAAAAGTAAGTATAAAATAGATATTTTATATACATTTGCAGGATAAAAAGCAAAAGAATCATGAGTAAACAAGAAGTTATTCTCTGTGAAAGCTTGGAAACGAGCCTGAGTCGTGCCATTGAACAGTGCCCGCATGACAAATTATTTATCCTCACAGACGATCATACCCGGCATCTCTGTCTTCCTTCCCTGAAGGAAACTACCTTACTGAAAGATGCCATTGAAATCTGTATCGGAGCTGAAGACGTACATAAAACGATGGAAACCCTTGCTTCAGTCTGGATGGCATTGAGCACTCAAGGGGCTACGCGCCACTCGTTACTTATCAACCTCGGTGGCGGGATGGTGACGGACTTAGGTGGTTTTGCCGCAGCTACATTCAAACGTGGCATCTCTTATATTAATATACCAACCACCCTACTAGCTATGGTGGACGCTTCCGTCGGCGGAAAGACAGGAATCAACTTCAACGGACTGAAAAATGAAATCGGTGCATTCGCTCCGGCAAGCAGTGTATTGATTGAAACAGAATTCCTGCGTACGCTGGACGCACATAATTTCTTTTCAGGATATGCAGAGATGCTCAAGCATGGCTTGATCAGTAACGTCGCACATTGGGCGGAGTTGTTAAACTTCAACACTTCCGATATTGACTATACTGCCCTCAAACGACTGGTTGGTGAATCGGTGCAAGTAAAAGAAGACATTGTGGAACAAGATCCTTTTGAACACGGTATCCGCAAAGCACTAAATCTGGGACATACCGTCGGACACGCATTTGAAAGCATGGCACTAGCGGAAAACCGTCCGGTATTGCACGGATACGCAGTAGCTTGGGGAATCGTATGCGAATTATATCTGTCTCACACTAAAGTAGGCTTCCCGAAAGAAAGAATGAGACAGACTATCCAATTCATCAAAGACAATTACGGTGTGTTTACGTTCGACTGTAAGAAGTACGAACGACTCTATGCGTACATGACGCATGATAAAAAGAACACTTCGGGGACAATTAACTTCACGTTACTGAAAGATATCGGAGATATCTGTATCAATCAGACTGCCGGCAAAGATACCATTTTCGAAATGTTGGACTTCTACCGCGAATGTATGGGGATTTAATCCCCATACTTATTGGCAAATACCATACAATCTGCCTGTGCTGTTTTTAATCTGAACTACTCATTCGATACTGAGACAGTGACATACCTGTATGTTTTCTGAAAAAACGTCCAAGTGAAGACTGATTAGCAAAGTTTGTTTTAATTGCTATCTCCTGAATATTCAAGCTTGTGTTTTTCAACAAAGCCTTTATTTCCAATATGATATATTCTACAATCCAGTCTTTGGCGGATTTTCCGCTTGTCTCTTTGATAACCATAGTCAGGTACTTGGAAGTAATGCACAATTTATCTGCATAAAAAGCTACATCCTTATTTTCCTTGAAATGCTTCATGATAAGCCCGAAGAATTTATTAGCCAATTCTTCTTTACGCGTATCTTTCCGCACGGTCATCAAAGCGGATTCTTTCTGATAAGCATTGAACAGCTCCAAATACAGATATCTCAGCAAATGGGTTATCAACTCACGTCTATATACATCCTGAGACTTCACTTTTTCTTTTATCATTCCCAGGAAATTGTATATCCGGGGAATATCACGTTCCATTTGCGGATACCAATAATGGGTTCGCATATAGAAGAAGAAATGCGGGGAGAATCGTGGAACTCCACTTAACGCATCACTAAACAAGGAAGACGAGATTACCATCGAAACGGTTGAGAAATCTTCACTAGGTTCACTGAATGAGACAAATTGTCCGGGTAATAATATAATAAGTTCCTCCGGCTGTATCCAGTGTACATCTTCGTGTACAGTAAGTTTCGCCCTTCCACTCAAACAATATACAATCAAAGCCGATTGAATATTAGAAGGATAAGAAGTTAGAGGAAGATATTTCAGATTCTGATAAAATTTAAAATCGTCACCCAAGACGTATATCTCTAATGTCTCTCTATTTTTAATGTCTAACATTTAACACCTTTCTATTCTAAACTAAGTCTTATACTACAAATGTATAACTTCCTAAAATACCATATATCAAAAAAGGAAATATAGTATCATACTAAAGAAGTCACACACCCTTTATTTGCATTAATTCATAAACAAACTCACTGATTGATAGTTCGTTTCGCAATTCCCCATTTAGTTTTTATTATATACTATCCAATATATCATAGTGTTTTTATGCAAACATTGTCTTTTCGAACTACTTAATGAAAAATATGAGTTTGTTTACTAATTCAAATAAAACAGAAGTTCAACCTATTAGCACAGATATCTAAAACAATATTGCCAAAGTCCCTATATTTATAACCACTATTCATAACACAAACTTAGAAAATATTCCGTACTTTATTTCACTTATCATCAAAAAAATAATCATAAACCGCGGAAGTACACTACAAAATTCACAGGAATTATTTGCTATTTCAAAATTAATCCGTACTTTTGCATCCGCAATTCGGGATGTAGCTCAGCCCGGTAGAGTACGCGTCTGGGGGGCGTGTGGTCGCAAGTTCGAATCTTGTCATCCCGACTACTGGAAATCAGCCATTTACAATTTAGTAAGTGGCTGATTCATTTTTTAGTGGAACACATTTGGAACATATTCATCAAGAAACATACCTGACAACAATGAAAGAAGACCCGAAACATATCCATATCAGCGAATACAACTATCCATTGCCGGATGAACGTATTGCCAAGTTCCCGTTGGCTGTCCGCGACCAGTCGAAATTGCTAGTGTACCGCCACGGTGAAGTAAGCGAAGATACTTTCACCTCTTTGCCAGAGTATCTGCCTAAAGGTGCTTTGATGGTATTCAACAATACAAAAGTTATTCAGGCAAGGCTACATTTCCGTAAGGAAACAGGGGCACTGATTGAAGTATTCTGCCTCGAGCCGATTCAGCCCAATGATTATGTTCTGAATTTCCAGCAAACGGAACATGCCGCATGGCTTTGCATGATTGGCAACCTGAAGAAATGGAAAGACGGAACCTTGAAACGGGAAATGACGGTAAAAGGATTACCAATCACACTGACCGCAACGAGAGGAGAAAGCAGAGGAACCAGTCATTGGGTAGACTTCTCATGGGATAATCCGGAAGTGACTTTCGCTGATATTCTCGAAGTATTCGGAGAGCTTCCTATCCCGCCTTATTTAAACCGGAAGACGGAAGAAAGCGATAAAGAAACTTATCAGACGGTTTATTCAAAGATTAAAGGTTCGGTAGCCGCGCCTACCGCCGGACTGCACTTCACGTCCCGAGTATTGGATGCACTGCAAGAGAAAGGAATAGAACTTGAGGAACTGACCCTGCACGTAGGCGCAGGAACTTTCAAACCTGTGAAAAGTGAAGAGATTGAAGGTCACGAGATGCATACGGAATATATATCTGTCAACCGGAGCACTATCAAGAAACTTATCGACCATGACGGTTGTGCCATTGCCGTAGGAACCACTTCGGTACGCACACTCGAAAGCCTGTATCATATCGGAGTCACATTGGCAGATAATCCGGACGCCACGGAAGAGGAACTACACGTCAGGCAATGGCAGCCCTATGAAAAGTATGACCAGATTCCCCCGGTAGTTGCGTTGCAAAAGATATTGGGCTATCTCGACAGGAACGGGCTTGAAGCACTTCATACCAGTACACAGATTATTATTGCCCCCGGCTACCAGTATAAAATAGTAAAAGCAATGGTTACTAATTTCCATCAGCCACAAAGCACCTTATTATTGTTGGTTTCGGCTTTTGTGAAAGGAGACTGGCGCACGATTTATGATTATGCCCTGAGCCACGATTTCCGGTTCCTGAGTTATGGGGATTCTTCCTTATTAATACCGTAAGAATATTACAAATACCGCGAGAGTATCATAACTTGTGATAACCCTTCCAATGAAAACAATAGAAACAATGATGTCAAGCGATAATAACCAAGAAATGTTCCCCGTCGTCGATGAACAGGGAAATATCACCGGAGCCGCCACCCGCGGGGAATGCCACAGCGGCAGCAAATTGCTTCATCCGGTCGTCCATCTGCACGTCTTCAATACAAAAGGAGACTTGTACCTGCAAAAACGTCCCGAATGGAAAGACATCCAACCCGGAAAATGGGATACGGCCGTGGGCGGACATATCGATTTAGAAGAAAGTGTAGAGATAGCCCTTAAACGGGAAGTCCGTGAAGAACTGGGCATCACGGACTTTACTCCTGAACTTCTGACTAATTATGTTTTCGAGTCCGATCGTGAAAAGGAACTTGTATTCGTCCATAAGACAGTCTACGACGGTGAAATCCACCCTAGTGACGAACTGGACGGCGGCCGGTTCTGGACAATAGAAGAAATAAAAGAGAATCTGGGAAAAGGTGTTTTCACTCCCAACTTCGAAGGAGAACTGAAGAAAGTATCCCTCATCCCTTCTCTATCCAAGTAATGATTTTCTCCGAGAACGGACTCTCTTTGGGAGCGACGAATCCGACCCAGTTTCCGTTCTCGTCAATCATAAACTTCTGGAAGTTCCACTGAACAGGTGCATCTTCCTTTCCATTCAGTTTCTTCTCCGTCAGCCATTGATAAAGCGGAGCCATCTCCTTGCCTTTGACGGAAATCTTAGCCATCATCGGGAAAGTGACATCATACTTCAATGAACAGAATTTGGCAATCTCCTCATTGCTTCCCGGTTCCTGTCCCATAAAGTTATTGGCAGGAAAGCCGATAATAACAAAGTTCTTGTCCTTATACTTCTCGTACAATTCCTGCAATTTGGCATATTGTGGTGTCAAGCCACACTTTGAAGCCACATTCACCACCAACACTTTCTTTCCTTTCAAGGACGAAAGAGGAAATTCCTTACCGTCAATCGTTTGCACAGTGAAGTCGTAGAAAGACTTATTCTGCGCTTCCAAAGATATCGCACACACCATAGCTACCACCATTAAGACAAATGATTTCATACTCAATACGTTATTTAATTCGTTTCATATTAAACGAACCGGTCTGAAAAAATGTTTGCTCCACATCGCATTATTCCCGATATTTCGTCCGATATTGCCAAGGTTTCCCCATCACTACACCATATACAATATATATTCCAAGCCGTCATTTCGTCACTTCGCCCCGCAATATTTCCGCTTCAAACGTTTCCGGCTATCACGAACGTAGATAGTCCGTAGTTTTGTAACATGAAATAATAACACAAAGAGAATCATGTTTACAGCCATTGTACGTTTTTCAATCAAAAAGAAGCTGTTTGTAGGGCTCACTACTCTCTTCCTGCTTATCGGCGGCATCTACGCGATGTTGACATTACCTATCGACGCCGTGCCCGATATCACCAACAACCAGGTACAGATTGTGACCGTATCGCCCACCCTCGCACCGCAAGAGGTAGAACAGCTCATCACCATGCCTATCGAACTAGCGATGAGCAACATCATGAATGTAGAAGATATCCGTTCCGTCAGTCGTTTCGGACTATCAGTAGTAACCGTTGTATTCAAGGAAAGCGTCCCTACCCTCGATGCCCGTCAGCTTATCAACGAACAGATACAAACCGTTGCCGGAGAGATTCCACCCGAACTCGGAGCACCGGAGATGATGCCTATCACCACCGGACTCGGAGAAATCTACCAGTACATACTGAAAGTAGCCCCCGGTTACGAAGAGAAGTACGATGCTATGGAACTCCGCACCATTCAGGATTGGATGGTGAAACGCCAGTTGTCCGGCATACCGGGTATCGTAGAAATCAACAGTTTCGGCGGCTACCTGAAACAATATGAAGTCGCCGTCGACCCGGACGCGCTCTTTTCACTGAACATCACCATCGGCGAAGTATTCGAAGCCCTCAGCAGCAACAACCAGAACACTGGCGGAAGCTATATAGAAAAAGCGAAGAATGCCTATTACATCCGGTCGGAAGGTATGATTACCCGGACGAAGGACATCGAGCGCATCGTTGTAGCCAACCGGAACGGGATTCCGGTACATATCAGCGATGTAGGCGTAGTCCGTTTCGGCTCTCCCAAACGTTTCGGCGCCATGACAATGGACGGCGAAGGCGAGTGTGTAGGCGGAATCGCGATGATGCTGAAAGGAGCTAACGCCAACGTCGTCACCCAGGAACTTGAAAAAAGAGTGGAGAAGATACAACACCTGCTGCCCGAAGGAGTCAGCATCGAACCTTATCTGAACCGCTCGGAACTGGTGAACCGGAATATCTCAACCGTTGTCAACAACCTGATTGAAGGAGCGATTATCGTATTCCTCGTACTTATCATCTTCCTCGGCAATGTACGTGCCGGACTGATTGTCGCGTCAGTCATCCCGCTGGCGATGCTCTTTGCCTTTATCATGATGCGCCTTTTCAATGTCACCGCCAACCTGATGAGCCTCGGAGCCATCGACTTCGGTATCGTTGTGGACGGCTCTATCGTCATACTGGAAGGTATCCTCGCCCATATCTACGGCAAGCAGTTCCGGGGACGGACGCTCACCCGTGAAGAGATGGACAAAGAAGTGGAAAAAGGAGCATCCGGCGTAGTCCGCTCGGCAACTTTCGCCGTATTGATTATCCTTATAGTATTCTTCCCCATCCTCACCCTAAACGGAATTGAAGGAAAATACTTCACCCCGATGGCAAAAACTCTTGTATTCTGCATCATCGGAGCCTTGATTCTTTCACTCACCTATGTTCCGATGATGGCATCGCTCTTCCTGAAACATACCATCGTGGTGAAACCGACGCTTGCCGACCGTTTCTTCGAGAAACTGAACAGCGTATATCAACGCGGCCTTCGTTCCTGTCTGCATCACAAGTGGCGTACCGTCATCATAGCCTTTGCCGCACTAATCGGCTCGCTCTTCCTCTTCACACGGCTGGGTGCTGAATTTATCCCGACACTGGATGAAGGCGACTTTGCCATGCAAATGACATTGCCTGCCGGAAGTTCGCTGACCGAAAGTATCGAGGTATCCCGCCTGGCAGAAAAAGCACTGATGGACAAATTCCCCGAAATCAAGCACGTAGTTGCCAAAATCGGAACGGCGGAAGTCCCCACCGACCCGATGGCAGTAGAAGACGCCGACGTGATGATTATCATGAAACCCTTCAAAGAATGGATCAGCGCTGGAAATCGTGCGGAAATGGTGGACAAGATGAAAGAAGCGCTCGAACCACTGTCCGAGCGAGCCGAATTCAACTTCTCGCAACCAATACAGCTCCGTTTTAATGAACTGATGACAGGAGCCAAAGCCGACATTGCCGTCAAACTGTACGGAGAAGACACCCACGAACTCTACGAAAAAGCAAAAGAAGCCGCCGCCTATGTAGAAAAAGTGCCGGGAGCGTCAGACGTCATCGTAGAGCAGACGATGGGATTGCCCCAGCTCGTAGTAAAATACAACCGCAGCAAGATAGCCCGCTACGGCATCAACATAGAAGAACTCAACACGATTATCCGAACCGCCTATGCCGGAGAATCCAGCGGCGTAGTGTTTGAAAACGAACGAAGGTTCGACCTCGTCGTCCGTCTTGACCAGGAGAAGGTAGCGGATTTGAATCTCGACAAATTGTTTGTGCGCACTTCCGAAGGAATCCAGATTCCGGTCGGAGAAGTAGCGAGCATAGACCTCGTCAGCGGTCCTCTCCAAATCAACCGTGACGCTACGAAACGCCGTATCGTCATCGGTGTCAATGTGCGTGACGCGGATATACAGCAAGTGGTGGCGGACATACAAAAGACATTGGACAGGAACGTCAAGCTGAAACCGGGATATTACTTCGAGTACGGCGGTCAGTTCGAGAACTTGCAGAACGCTATTCACACACTGCTCATTGTCATTCCGGTAGCATTGATGCTCATCCTTTTGATTCTGTTCTTTGCTTTCAAGAATATCACCTATACACTGATGGTATTCTCCACCGTTCCGTTGTCGCTTATCGGCGGTATTGTCGCCCTTTGGCTGCGCGGACTCCCGTTCAGCATATCGGCGGGTGTAGGTTTCATCGCATTATTCGGCGTAGCGGTGCTGAACGGCATCCTCATGGTGAATCACTTCAACGAACTTCGTAAACAAAACACTCACCCCATGACTACAAACCGAATCATCGCCAAGGGAACTCCGCATCTGCTCCGTCCCGTATTCCTGACAGGCTTGGTGGCATCATTGGGATTTGTCCCGATGGCTATCGCCACTTCCGCCGGTGCCGAGGTGCAACGCCCGCTGGCAACTGTCGTTATCGGCGGATTGATTATCTCGACTGTGTTGACATTACTCATCATCCCGGTGTTCTACAAGATTGTGAACTCATTGGCAACATGGAAACGTCCGGGAGTCAAGTTTCACCTGCCGTTCTTCGTCCTTCTTCCCCTGTTCCTGCTGACTCCTTCTTTCGTTTCCGCGCAACAGGCATCGACTGTCACTTTGGAACAGGCTATCGAGATGGCTAAACAGAATCACCCCCGTCTGAAAATAGCAACAAACGCCATTCAACAAGCCAAAGCTACCCGTGGCGAGATTGTAGAAGCATCCCCTACCTCATTCAGCTATTCCTGGGGGCAACTCAACGGAGAGAACAAGAAAGACAAGGAACTGGCTTTCGAGCAAAGCCTGGGTTCTCTGCTGACCCCGTTCTACAAGAATGCATTAGTCAACCGACAAGTGAAAACAACCACCTTCTATCGTCAGATGGTGGAAAAGGAAGTCACGGCAGAAGTGAAACGGGCATGGGCTTATTATCAATATGCCGCCAACCTCTGTGCGATGTACCGCGACCAGGATAAGATGGCGGAAAAGTTACAGCATATCGGTGAACTGCGTTATCAACAGGGGGAAATCACCCTGCTCGAAAAGAATATGATGACAACCATCGCCGCCGAACTGCACAATCGTTGGTTCCAGGCACAGGAAGAAGAGAAAATGGCTTTGGCACGCTTCCGTTGGAGTTGTTATTCAGACCAACCGATTGTTCCGGCAGATTCTACCTTATCGCTGTTTTACACCAGCCTTTCAGACGGGACGCTGTCGGGAGCGCACACTGCTTACTTTCAAAGTCAGGCGGACGAAGCGAAAGCAATACTTCATGTAGAGCGGAGCCATTTCTTTCCGGAAATCAGCGTGGGATATACCCGCCAGGATATTCTTCCGTTGAAGAATCTGAGTGCGTGGATGGTGGGGGTCTCCTTCCCTATCTATTTCCTGCCCCAAAAGAGCAAGGTAAGGCAAGCACGGTTATCCGCTACCTCAGCACAGATTCAGGCAGACGCAAATATTCGCGAATTGAGAAACAAGGTGCTTGAGTTGGAAGCCTCACTCCGCAGATACAACGAAAGCTTGCGCTACTACACTTCTTCCGCCTTGAAAGAAGCGGACGAGTTGACCAAGGCTGCCAATCTCCAGTTGCAACAGAGCGAAACGGGTATAGCGGAATACATACAGTCCATAACAACCGCCCGGGATATTCGCCGCGGCTATATCGAGACTGTCTACCAATATAACATTGCCGCATTAGAGTATGAACTATTCAGATAATAAAATACAGTATATGAAGATGAAGAAGATATTTTATTCTGTCCTTTTACTTGCTTTGACAGCTTGCAAGGGCAACCAACAGATTACGGATAACGAAACTGGTATGGTTTCTGCAACTGAAGTTGCGGCAGACACCGTGGCGAAACAACCCGAAGTGGATGCCATCACTTCCGCGACTTCAAAACCGAATCAGGTTTCATTCAACGGGCGTATTGTCCTTCCGCCCCAACGACAGGCGACTATAGCATTGACTATGGGTGGAGTAGTCAAGCACACCTCTCTGTTGCCCGGACAACACATAGCTAAAAACGCGGTTATCGCCACCTTGGAAAATCCGGAATTCATTACCCTGCAACAGACTTATCTTGACAGTCATGCGCAGGCGGAATATCTTCTGGCGGAATACGAGCGTCAAAAGGCACTTTCCGCCGAACAGGCAGCTTCACAAAAGAAGTTCCAGCAAAGCAAGGCGGATTATCTCTCCATGAAAAGCCGCCAGGATGCCGCCGCCGCGCAACTCTCCATTTTGGGTGTCACCCCGGAGACATTGCTGAAGAACGGCATCCAGCCATTGCTGGAAGTGAAAGCCCCCATCAGCGGCTATGCAGCCAATGTGGCTATGAATATAGGCAAATACATCAATCCGGGAGAAGCTCTTTGTGAGATTATTGATAAAAGCTCCCCGATGCTCTGCCTGACTACTTACGAAAAAGACCTTGCAGACATACAAGTGGGCAGTCCCGTGCAGTTCCGCGTCAACGGGATGGGAACGCAGACTTTCAACGGAACAGTAGTCTCCATCGGACAAAAAGTAGACGAAACCAACCGTTCGCTCGAAGTTTATTCATCTATCAAAGAGACAAACGCACAATTCCGACCGGGCATGTATGTCACAGCACATATTCAGAAAAACGATTAATCACTAAAAAATTCTCTTATCTTTGCAATATGATAGTAAAGGCAATAGAAAAAGACAAATATGTGCTTTCCACAGTCATCATATCGGTGGCTGTGGCGGTACTAATCCATTTCCCGGAGTCCGTATCCCTTTTCGACCGGTTCGAGAGCCATTCGTTATTTCCCGGAATGAAGTTTATGGATGTGGCCAATGAGATACTCTTCACTTTTCTGTCTCTACTCCTGCTCTTCGCTGTCAATACGCGGCTATTCCATTTCAACCAGTCGTCTATCAAGATTACGGGAACAAAGATTCTCCTCTCTTTCATCTTGACATGGATATTGAGCAACCTGCTGGGACAAGTCTTTGTCTTCCTGCACAAGACATTTGATATTCCGGCCATTGACGCAATGGTACACCACTATCTGCACCCATTAAGGGATTTTATCATGGCCTGTCTTGTCACCAGCAGTTGTTATATCATTCATCTAATATACCGCCAACAACAGGTACTCATTGAGAACGAGCAACTCCAGGCAGAAAATATCCGCAACCAATACGAAGTTTTGAAAAACCAGCTCAACCCGCATATGCTATTCAATTCGTTGAATACTTTGCGTTCATTAGTACGTGAGAATCAGGACAAAGCCCAAGATTATATCCAGGAACTTTCCCGGGTACTGAGATATACCCTGCAAGGCAACGAATCACAGAGTGTCACCCTTCGCGAAGAAATGGAATTCGCTTCCGCCTATATCTTCCTGTTAAAGATGCGTTTTGAGAACAACTTGCAGTTCGACATACAGGTAGACAAGGCATACGAAGATTTCCGGCTTCCACCGATGGCTGTACAGGTATTGATTGAGAATGCCGTAAAACACAATGAAATAAGTAACCGGAAACCGCTGGCTATCCATATCACCACTGACGGGAACGGCTACCTATCCGTCAGCAACGACATTCAGCCCAAATGGACCGCCACCCCCGGAACGGGTATCGGACTGGTTAATCTAGCCAAGAGATACCACCTTTTATTCAAGCAAGAGATACAAATCACAGAGGGTAAAGAATTTACCGTTTCTATTCCCCTGATTGACGAAGCACAATAAAAAAACAGTGATTTATAGATAAAAAGACACCATGAAAACCGTCATTATAGAAGACGAAAAGGCAGCGGTACGCAACCTTTCCTCATTGCTCAACGAAGTAAAGCCGGACTCAGAAATTGCTGCCGTACTGGACAGTATCGGTTCCACTATCGAATGGTTCGGCTCTCATCCGATGCCGGACTTGGTATTCATGGATATTCACCTGGCGGACGGCTCGGCTTTTGAGATATTCAATCATGCCCATATCACCTGCCCGATTATCTTCACCACTGCCTATGACGAATATGCCCTGCGGGCTTTCAAAGTGAACAGTATCGACTATTTGCTGAAACCTATCGGCAAGGAAGACATCGAACGTGCCCTCGCCAAACTGGGAAACTTGCAGCATACCGCCACCCCCGACTCTCAATCGCTCCACACCCCACATCAGGAAGAAGAGCTGCTGCAACTTTTCCATTCACTCAAAAAGCAGGAGAACTATAAGACGCACTTCCTTATCCCAATAAAAGGAGACAAACTGCTACCTGTCTCCGTAGATATGATACAATTATTTTATATCAAAGACTGCCAGGTGAAAGCTGTCCTAAACGATGGCACAGAATACAACTTTCCTCAAACTCTGGACGAACTCACCGACTGTCTCAATCCTCACCTTTTCTTCCGCGCCAACCGCCAATACCTGGTTTCACGGGAAGCTATCAAAGATATTGATTTATGGTTCAACAGCCGGTTATCCATCAATGTGCGCTATTCCGGAATCAAGGAAAAGATTCTGGTCAGCAAGGCACGGGTGGCGGAGTTCAAGGAATGGTTCTCTAAGAAACAATAAATCAAAAGCTGACTTCGTGAACTAAATTCAACAATACCAATTTCAGTTCTATCACAAAGCTTCAGTTTACTCCATTGAGTTTCAAATCATCACTGCACGGTTTTGAACAAAATCATAATAGTTCCTGCATTACATAGAGTTTAAAATGATATAATTATCTTGCACGCCTACACTCTTTGCATCTACTTGATTGATACATAGAGATATAAGCGTGTGCAAGATGCCGTTGCAGATGTGTGCAAGATAAAAGTATCTTGCACGCTGTGTCTTTTTCAAAAAGTTCCTGATAATTCCCGAAAACTATGCAGTCATTTATAGAATCAAGGCATCAAATGACTTGTTCAAAGTAATGAAACAAAGTGTTTGCTATAGAGAAACACTTTGTTTCAAGTAAGTAAACACTTTGTTTCAAGCCTATGAACACTTTGTTTCAAGTACTTGAAACAAATGGGAACTACCGTCAACAGGAATGAATAGCTAAGTAATCACAGCAGACAGCGTGCAAGATACTTTTATCTTGCACGCATCTGCAACGGTATCTTGCACATACTTATATTTCTATGTATCAATTGAATAGATGCAAAGAGTGTAGGTGTGCAAGATAATTATATCATTTTAAATCTTGATGAAGCTAAATACTTGGCTCATTTCTGCACTGTTATGAGCTAAATGGGAATTTGATTTAGACATAAGAACAAAAGAACATAAAGGCTGCGCTTGGAAAATTATTTCTGCCGGTCATTAAACTACTACTGTTTTATCTTTTGTTCTTATGTTCTTCTGTCTAAAAAGAAATTTATTAGTCTGTCTGCAAAAAATCATTTAGCTCATTTCGGTATCGATATGAACTATTTACAGACAGAAGAACAAAAAAATAAAAGAAGAAATAAGTTAGCAATAAAGCTCATATAGGAACACATGTTCTTCTGGCTAATAAATTAAAAATAAAAGAAAGGAGAGCCTGGTTGTCAAGCTCTCCTTTCTCTTATTTCGATATAAATGAGACTGTTATTTCTTCGCCAGTTCATTAATCACATCCATAATCTTCTGCCCGATTTCTTCGGCAGCTTCCATTGTGGATGCTTCGCTATATACACGGATAATCGGTTCCGTATTACTCTTGCGCAAGTGCACCCATTTATCAGCAAAATCAATCTTCACACCGTCGATGTCGTTGATTTCTTCGTCTTTATAGATTTCCTTCACCTTAGCAAGGATAGCGTCTACGTCAATTTCCGGAGTCAGGTCTACACGGTTCTTAGCGATGAAGTAAGGCGGGTAAGTAGCGCGGAGTTCGCTGACTTTCTTCCCTTCGTGAGCCAAGTGGCTAAGGAATAAGGCAATACCTACCAAAGCGTCACGTCCGTAGTGGCTGGCAGGATAGATTACTCCACCGTTTCCTTCACCACCGATAACGGCATTGGTTGCCTTCATCTTCGTCACTACGTTTACTTCGCCTACGGCAGAAGCATTGTATTCCATACCGTATTTGCGGGTTACGTCACGCAGGGCACGGGTAGAGCTCAAGTTGGATACCGTGTTGCCCGGAGTATGTTTCAGTACATAGTCGGCAACAGTAACCAGTGTATATTCTTCACCGTACATTACACCGTTTTCGCAAATCATTGCCAGGCGGTCAACGTCGGGGTCTACTACAAATGCTACATCAGCCTTTCCACCTTTCATCAAGTTCATGATGTCGCCAAGATTCTTTTCAAGGGGTTCCGGGTTGTGTTGGAAGTTTCCGGTAGGTTCACAGTAGAGTTTTTCTACGTGTTTCACACCCAGGCGTTCCAAGAGTTCGGGAAGGATGATGCCACCTACTGAATTGACACAGTCGATAGCTACACGGAAATTAGCTTTTTTGATAGCTTCAACGTCTACCAGGTCAAGAGCCAATACGCTGTCGATATGTTTCTGATTGTAGGTCAGGTCTTTGCGATAAGAGCCTAAGTGGTCTACATCGGCATAGTCGAATTCTTCGGCTTCGGCGATACGAAGTACTTCGTTACCTTCGGCTGCATTGAGGAACTCACCATGTTCATTCAGTAATTTCAGTGCATTCCACTGTTTCGGGTTGTGTGAAGCTGTCAGGATGATACCGCCACAAGCGCCTTCCATCGTTACAGCCAGTTCCGTAGTCGGAGTAGAAGCCAGGTCGATGTCTACCACATCCCAGCCCATTCCCATCAGGGTGCCAACAACTACGTTTTTTACCATTTCACCTGAGATGCGGGCATCACGTCCCACAACAATTTTGTTACTCTGCACTTTGCAAGTCTTGCGAATCAAAGTAGCATAAGCTGAGGTAAATTTAACAATGTCAAGCGGATTCAGTCCTTCACCCGCGCCTCCGCCGATTGTTCCGCGGATGCCAGAGATAGATTTGATTAGAGTCATAGGTCTTTTACTAAAAGATTTATTTAAATGTTAGTGTCTTAGCTTCGTGCTTTACGGAACTCGGTGATGTCATAGAAGTAAGGAGTTACGTATTGCTGCGCGGACTGGTGTCCCATCTTTGAAGGAACAATCAGACGCACATGAGCGTTGTCACGCAAATAAGGTAATGATAAAAGCCACCCTTGCGGTACGGCGGTACTGCCGTAATAAGACGCCCATACATAGTCCATCTCGATGAATGTACCGGCTGAATAAGTCTCTTTTTTCACATAAACAAACACAGCAGGATTAGCATATAATTGTCCCGCATCCATATATTCTTCCGTAGGAATATTAAAAGATGCAAGCTCGCGGGTATCGACATTTATCTCCTTATACTTGGTACAGATGATGTCACGATCTTCAAATTTATACGCATTCTTATTATCTGCATCGTAATCTCCGCGGTCTATTATCTGCATATATATTCCTTCACTGGAGAAAAAAACGAATTCATCATATGCATCTCCGTTCGCTTTCGCTTTCGTCACGGTATCATTCCGCTCGAAATCTTCTACAGAAATCACATGAATCGCACTATCCTTGATGAACCTCTCCACTGCATTTTTCTCGTCTTCCAGCATTTCTGCATATGTCTTTGAGTTGTCGCATGCCTGGAACAAACTTCCGGCGGTTAACAAAGAGAGAAATAAAAATAAAAGTTTCTTCATTATCTGTTGTTTATAGCTATATTCCGCAAATGTATCGCAAAATCATTAAAAGTTGTAAGGAGATAGTTGAAAGTTCGTATCTTTTAACCTTTCCGTATTCACTTTTAACCTTCCATTTTTAGCTTTTGGCTGTTAGTAGTGGTTTATATTTCTCAAGCGCTTTTTCGAAGACTGCTTTGGCCTCTTCCATTGTTCCGAAAAATTCACCTCCGGATGCGTTCAGATGTCCGCCGCCGTTAAAAAATTCGGCGGCCAACTGATTACACGGGAAAGTTCCCACCGAACGAAACGAAATCTTAATCATCGGCTTCTCAGTATCTTCCCGCAGAAAACAGGAGAAACATACGTTCTTGATGGTAAGAGGGATGTTGACAAAGCCTTCGCTATCTCCTTTTATGTAGTTGAATTTGCTTTGCTCGGCTTTTGTCAGCGTTATCAACGCGGCGTTATAGTCCGAGTAAACCGTCATGTTAGACAATACATATCCCATCAGTCGCAAACGGCTCTCGGAATAGGTATTGTACACTTTGCGGTAGATTTCATCTTTATCAATTCCTTTGGAAAGGAGTTCGCTTATGATGTAATAAATCTCACGATTGTTCGAGTTGTAGGTAAAGCCACCGGTATCTGTCATCATACCTGTATAGATGCATTCGGCACCTTCCTTAGATATATCACCAAAGTAACCCATCCGGCAAATCAGACGGAATATAAGTTCGGAAGTGGAAGATATCTTGGGGTAAGACATCGTTATCCTACAAAATTCTTCGGGATACAAATGGTGGTCAATCATTATCTTGCGGGCAGGAGAAGCCGCTACGGCATCCGCCATATCGTCAATACGTTTCAATGCGTTGAAGTCCAGGCAGCAGATTACATCTGCTTCAGCAATCAACTTGTCCGCAAACTCCTTGTAACGGTCATACAAAAGAATGTCCTTACTGCCCGGCATCCATTTGAGGAAATCGGGGAAAGCGTTAGGCACGATTACGTTTACTGTTTTTTCCTGTGAATCAAGGAAGTGATATAATCCCAGTGAGGAACCGATGGCATCACCGTCAGGAGATACATGAGATACGATTACTATTTTGTCAGCTCGCTCGAACCATTTGGTAAAATGGTCTATTTTGGCTTGTTCTATTACTTTCGTCAACATATTCTTTTACTTTATCAGGGTGCAAATGTACGATAAATCTTTGTACTTAGAGCAAAAAGCAAACAGAACCTTCTTCGGATAAAGAGATAAAACGCAAACCGGATTGTTTGCATTCATCTTCAAGACGGTTTTTGCGGTATTCTGAAAGAGAGGCATCCAATATGATACAGCCGGGAACAAAGAGTCTGGTCAGTTCTTCCAAATGTCCGTCATAACCTTTGCATAAGTAAAGATAATCAATAGTATATAACACAGAAACTGTCGAATTGTTCCTCCAGCGATTGTCGGTCACCATACATATACGGCATCCTTGCCAAGATAGTATTTGTTGCCGGCGGGAGAATGTGGCAGTCTTATAATCGGTAGTTATTTCTTTCGGAGGTAGAAGATGATGGTGGTTCCAATAGTTGGTTGCCGCCCGCTTCAGGAGTTGCTTATCCGGAAGTGTATCGGCATAGTTTATCCAGGAATGCCCGTCGCTTCCGATACAATGAACTGCCGGACAACCACGCACATTATAAAAGACCAGACTGGATTGCGGGCGGTCTATCCACGACATCGCCACATGACAAACAGCCAATAGAAGAATAAAAGAAAGACAAGTTATCAGGTTTTTATATCTCCGGTTCATGTAATAACAAAATAACAGAAACAAAGAGACGTAGATGCCGAGAACTTCCAACTGATACAGCCAAATTCCGTCTATAGATGAATAAGGAAGTAGCTCTACCCATCGAACAAAAAGATTCAGGATTTCCAATAGTTTTTTAACTCCTTCTGCCACATAGGTTTGAATCCACGAAATTGGAGTGAGCAACAGCATGAATACAACAACATATAGGATAATGGTAACCAATGGAATAACGACCAAATTAGTCAGCAGAAAATGTGTGGAGAATCGGGAGAAGTAAAATATAACCAGTGGAGCAGTACCTAATTGCGCGGCGATGGACACACTCATCAATCCCCAAACGTATTTTCCTATTCTGCCTTTTATTGTAAACAAATGGTAGATAGGTTGTTGAATGAGTAAAATAGAGGTGACCGCTACAAAAGAGAGTTGAAAACCCACATCAAACAACCATGCCGGATTACAAAGCAACATAAGCCATGCGGTAGCTGCCAGGGTATTCAAAGAAAAAGACTGACGGCCAAACATATCTGCAAGAGCCAGAATAGAAAACATGGCAACCGAACGGACTACCGATGGCGAGAATCCTGTAAAGAAGGCAAAAGTCCATAATAAGATGATGAGAAAAAGGGAACGTAGATATCTACCCGTATTCCCTCTTTTGGCAACAGGTTGCAAAACAAAGAAAAGTAAGGCATATAAAAGTCCGATATGCAGACCGGACAGAGCAAGGATATGACTTGCGCCTGCCACCGAATAGCTCTCACGAATAGATTCACTAAGTTCTGTTTTGTCACCTATGGTCAATGCGGAAAGTATAGCCAGTTCGTCACCATTAAATCCGAGTTCACGATAAAGAGAGATTATCTTTTCCCGATAAGAGTTGGCTATATTTCTAAGATAAAGCATACTCGTTTTTAGATAATGATTGTCCGTTGCGTCTGGTGGCAAAGATAAATACAGGGAATGTCCGCCTGAAGATAAGATAGACCATTTTCCGGATGCAACATAGCCTGTCCCACAGATTCCTTTCCTCATCAAATAGCGGGCATAATCAAATTCATCAAAGTTCTTATTATTTGTAGGCGGAGATATACGGGCTGAAACTAACAGTTCATCACCAGTTTTTAGTTGTGCAGCTACCGAATCCCGTTTCAGATAAAGAATCGCGTTCCTGTCTATCGGATGGATACCGACAGAATCACAATGTTCTTTCAAAAGTGTCCGGCAGAGGTAAGTACGTTCTTTTGCTTGGGGTGTATCTGTTATTAAAACCCGATAGACAACTTCTCCTTGTGGAAAAGTATAAATTGTTTGTTGGAATTGACAGGTTATCCCAAGCCATCCACCTGTAAAGCAGAGGGCTGCAATAACAACTCCAAAACACCATCTCAGCGAATAACGTTCCAGGAAATAAAGGATAAACGACAGGGCGAACAAAAAGCCAAAGGCTAGAATCCCCCAAATAAGCTCTGTCGAACAACTGAAAAAGCGCTCTCCACAAAAAGCGCCTGCTATCCAGGGGATAACCAAGCGCATATAAGTATATTTATGAATAAAGTTATTCACTCATTAATATTAATTAGGTCGTCTATATGTGTTTGTATGCATGAAACTCCTCTCCTTCTAAGGAAGAATAGTGTATTATATAGGATATACTAAAGTTCTATGAATTACAAATCATGGAGCTGACGAATCATAGCTTCAGGATCCGGAGCTCCAAAAACGGCATTACCGGCCACTAACGCATCGGCTCCTGCCTCAACCAGGCGGGCACCAGTTTCCAGATTCACGCCACCGTCCACTTCAATCAAAGCTTTCGAGCCCGTACGTTCAATCAAAGCACGCAGTTCACGAACTTTCTCTACTGAATACTCTATGAATTTCTGTCCGCCAAATCCCGGATTCACGCTCATGACAAGTACCATATATACATCCCGGATTATATCTTGAAGCAAAGCAACCGGAGTTGCCGGATTGATTGTTACGGCAGGTTGCATCCCTGCTTCCTTGATTTGCTGAATCACCCGATGCAAATGCGGACAGGCTTCATAATGTACATTCATCGTATGAGCTCCCAACGCTTTCACCTCAGGGATAAATTTCTCCGGACTAACAATCATCAAATGCACATCCAATGGCTTCTTGCTTAACTTTGCCACGTATTTCAATACCGGAAAGCCAAATGATATATTGGGGACAAATACCCCGTCCATAATATCAATATGTACCCACTCCGCTTCACTGCGGTTTACCATTTCAATATCTTTTGCCAAATATCCGAAATCGGCAGAAAGAATGGAAGGAGCGATAATCGGTTTCATAATTCATCTATTTTAGGTTCAATTTATCTCGAAATCGAGACGGTTCATGCTATCTATTTATCAGATTACTTCATCTGACATCCATCTGACAGGCGGTATCCACGAAGTAATTCATCCGTTTTCAGACGTTTCTTGCCAGGAAACTGCAAGGAAAGGATGGACAGGAATCCATCTGGTACGGCTACCTTCATATATTTCTTTCCATCCGTCACAACAGTCCCGACAGAGAGTTGATGCGATTCGTTAATCTTTTCACTTTCAAAGACTTTCACCACTACCGTTTCTCCGTCAGGAGTGATTAATTCACTCCAAGCAGCCGGATAAGGTGATAGTCCGCGAATAAAGTCATATATCTTCTTTGCCGGTTGGTTCCAGTCAATCCTGCAAGTATCTTTGAATATCTTCGGAGCCGGGCGAAGTTCGCCGATAACAGCCATTTCTTCTTGAGGAATCGGTTTTACCTCACCATTCAAGATGGCATCTACCGTTTCAACAACCAATTTTCCGCCCAACACCATTAATTTATCATGCACTACTTCCACATTATCTGTATCCGCAATAGGCACACGGACTTGTTGGATGACTTCTCCGGTATCTATCTCATGTTTCAGGAAGAAAGTAGTGATACCAGTCTCCGTGTCACCATTAATGACTGCCCAGTTGATGGGAGCAGCTCCACGATATTGAGGAAGCAGAGATGCATGGAGATTGAATGTGCCCAGCCGGGGCATATTCCATACCACTTCCGGCAACATACGGAAGGCAACCACAATCTGCAAATCCGCTCTCCATTCGCGCAATGCTTTCACGAAAGCCTCATCCTTCAGCTTTTCCGGTTGAAGCAGCGGCAAATTCTGTTCAAGCGCATATTGTTTAACGGGAGAATATTGAATCTTATGTCCGCGTCCGGCAGGCTTATCGGGCATTGTTATCACGCCCACAACGTTATAACCGCCTTCTACCAACTGGCGCAGGGCCTCCACCGCAAAATCGGGAGTGCCCATATATACTATTCTTAAATCTTCTTTCTTCATTATCTTCTTACTTTTATCTGCATAGAAACCTGGCTCCGGCACCTTGCCGGCTAGTCTTCTGAAAAATGTACCAGTACTTGCCGGTATGAGTTAAATATCTTCGATTTAGAGACAAAGCCTTCGTAACGTCCTTCCTCGTCAACGACCGGGAGATTCCAGGCTTTGGTGTCATCAAACGTCTGCATCACCTGTTCCATTCCGTCCGTGTTGAATATCTTGGCCGGAGCAGATGTCATTAATTTACTAACAGTGAAACGATGATAAAGTTCTTGACGGAACATGATGTTACGGATGTCATCGAGCAGGACAATCCCCAACAGTTCACCCGTTTTCTTATCAGTCACCGGAAATACATTACGGTGAGAAGCAGCGATTGCTTTTACTAATTCGCCTAAATCCATTTCGGGATGCACGACAACAAAATCCTTTTCCACCACATTCTCCATTTTCATCAATGTCAGTACAGCTTTGTCCTTATGATGCGTAAGCAGTTGTCCCCTCTTTGCCAGACGCATGGAATAGATACTGTGAGGTTCGAACGCTATTATCGTCAGGTAAGAGCTTACAGATACAATCATCAATGGAAGGAACAAGTCGTAGCCACCGGTCAGTTCGGCAATCAGGAATACTCCCGTTAACGGAGCATGCATAACGCCGCTCATGACCCCTGCCATTCCCATCAAAGCAAAATTCTTCTCGGGCAGATAGGCGGAGAAATCAAAGCTATTACTAAAGTTCGAAAATACGAATCCTGCAATACAGCCCAAATAAAGTGAAGGAGCAAAGATACCGCCACAACCACCACCACCGTTCGTTGCACTGGATGCAAAAACCTTTAACAGGATAATCAACATCAAATAAACCAACAGCAGATTACCATAGCCATAGAACATAGAGTTGTTCATCACCGTATCCCATTCTGCGGCAGATGTACCATTCAGCAGAAGATTAATCGTGTCGTACCCTTCACCGTAGAGAGGGGGGAAAAGGAAAATCAGTACACTTAACATCACACCACCGAAAGCCAGTTTCTTGTAGGGATTGTTGAGTTTACCGAAAACTCCTTCGACCGAATTCATAGCACGCGTAAAGTAAAGAGAAATCAGTCCGCAAAAGATACCCAGCAAAATAACGTAAGGAATACGTTCCAGCTCGAATGCCTGGTCGAGATGGAATTTAAACATAGCTTCCGTACCGGTAGTTATGTAGGAAACGGTAGCTGCTGTCACTGCTGAAATCAGCAGAGGAAGCAGAGAAGACATGGTCAAGTCAATCATCAGTACTTCCAATGTAAATACCAGTCCGGCGATTGGCGCTTTAAAGATACCGGCAATAGCGCCCGCCGCTCCACAGCCAACGAGCAGCATCAACGTGCGGTGTTCCATCTTGAATACACTTCCCAGATTGGAACCGATGGCCGAACCTGTCAAAACGATAGGCGCCTCCGCTCCGACCGAACCACCGAAACCGATGGTTATCGCACTGGCAATGGTAGACGACCAGATATTATGTCGTTTGATGCGTCCCTGCCTGCGGGAAATGGCATATAGAATTTTAGTCACTCCATGACTGATGTCGTCTTTGACAATATTGCGTACAAACCAGCCTGCCAAAAAGATTCCGACTACCGGATATACCAAATACAGGTAATTAGCTTCCGTCGCATTGAAGTTGTCCGTTAAGAAATTTTGTATCTGATGGATGAAGAACTTCAATATCAAAGCGGCAAACGCTGTGAAGATTCCGACCAGGAAACTCAATATCAGGATGAATTGTTTCTCCTTTATATTGGCTTCCCGCCATTTGATGCAACGCTGTAATAAACTCTGTTTTTCCTCTTTCATTTACTCGCGAATTATCTTAATCACTCCACCTTTATCCAACTTAATAATACTTGAGGGTTTCGGCCGACTCCTGTCATCCTGACGGAAGCTGACGATATAGTCTACTGCCGATTTTATTTCATCACTGATTTCGCTGAAGTTCGCAGCACCGGGTTGTCCGCTGACATTCGCCGATGTAGAGACAATCGCCTTGCGGAATTGCTGGCAAAGGCGTCTTGAGAATTCCTCGTTGGTAACACGTATGCCCACACTTCCGTCTTCAGCCAACAGATTCGAAGCCAGATTGCGTGCACCGGAATATATAATCGTCAACGGCTTGTCGGCAACTTCAATCAAGTCCCATGCCACATCCGGCACATCTTGTACATAAAAATCCACCTTCACAGAAGTATCTACCAGTACCAGCATAGCCTTACTGTCAGCACGTTTCTTAATCTCGTATACACGGCGTACCGCCTCTTCGTTAGTCGCGTCGCAGCCTATACCCCAAACGGTATCGGTGGGATAGAGAATCACTCCTCCTTTATTCATCACCTGACAGGCTTTTTTAATATCTTCTATCATTTCTTGATTAATTTCTGTTGAGAATAACACGCAAAAGTAGTATTTTTGCGCCGAATTCAAAAAGATTAAGTGAAAACTATGGAAGAAATTGTATTTCACCACACTTTGCCTATTCAGTTGCGCTTCAATGACGTAGACAAATTCGGTCACGTCAATAACACTGTTTACTTTTCTTTTTACGACTTGGGAAAGACTGAATACTTCGCTTCAGTATGCCCGGGAGTAGATTGGGAAAAGATTGGCATCGTTGTCGTTCATATCGAAGCGGACTTTGTAAAGCAGATTTTTGCGTCAGACCACATCGCCGTGCAGACTGCCGTCTCTAAGATAGGCACTAAAAGTTTTCATCTGATTCAACGGGTAATCGATACGGAAACAAACGAGATAAAATGTATCTGCAAGTCTGTCATGGTGACTTTCGACCTCGAGAGACACGAGTCCATGCCGTTGACGGAAGAGTGGATAGAGGCGATATGCAAGTATGAAGGGCGGGATTTGATGAAAGCGTAAATCAAATTCTCCCCATGAGGGGAGACACTGTCTCCGCACCGATAAGGCACTACTCCGGCACCGGGGAGCAAATCTCTTGCAATGGAGTGCCAAACAAGCAAAACCAGCTTCTCCGGAAAAGTTTTATTTTGATTCATGTCCGCTATATAATAGAAATTGCCTATTTTTGCACCTTATTACTAAGGCATAAAATATCTAGTACAGAAAATGATAGCTGACAAAAGTATAAATTTAGATACCCTTTATAAAGTATTGTTTGAAGACGAAAAGCTGGAACTCTCCGAAGAATGTATCCGAAAAGTAGAGGGGAGTTTCGATTTCCTGCAATCTTTCTCTAGCGATAAGATTATTTATGGTATCAATACCGGGTTCGGCCCGATGGCACAATACAGGATAGAAGACCAGTCATTGATTGAACTTCAATACAACATCATCCGAAGCCACTCTACAGGCGCCGGAAAACCGCTCCCCGAGCTTTATGTGAAAGCAGCTATGATTGCCCGCCTGTACACTTTCCTGCAAGGGAAATCGGGAGTGCACATGGAACTGGTATCGCTCCTTTCCGAATTTATCAATCGTGGCATATGCCCCTTTATCCCCGAACATGGAAGCGTAGGCGCCAGTGGCGACCTTGTGCAACTGGCCCATATAGCCCTGACATTGATAGGCGAAGGAGAAGTCTTCTATCAGGGAAAATTGCGTGATGCCGCCACCGTACTCCGGGAAAATGGTCTGAACCCGTTCTCCATGCGTATCCGTGAAGGATTATCCGTGACCAACGGGACTTCCGTAATGACAGGAATCGGCATCGTCAACTTGATTTATGCCCGGAAACTGCTCCGTTGGTCGGTAGCCGCTTCCGTTATGATGAACGAAATCGCCGCCTCTTACGATGACTTTATGGCTCAGGCACTGAACGAAGCCAAACATCACCGCGGGCAACGGGAAATTGCCGCTATGATGCGAGAATGGGTAAGTGGCAGTCAATGCGTACTCCAAAGAGAGAACGAACTCTATAACCAAGTACACAAAGAAAAAATCTTCGAACATAAAGTGCAGCCTTATTACTCTCTGCGTTGTGTTCCGCAGATACTTGGCCCTATTTATGACGAGCTGGAGAATGCGGAAGAAGTATTAATCAACGAAATAAACTCCGCTTGCGACAATCCGATTATCGACCCGGAAACACAGAATATTTATCATGGCGGCAATTTCCACGGAGACTATATCTCCTTCGAAATGGACAAACTGAAAATCGCCGTGACCAAGCTGACCATGATCTGCGAAAGACAAATCAACTATTTGTTCCATGACCGCATCAACGGCATCCTGCCGCCATTTGTCAACTTAGGAGTATTGGGACTGAATTATGGTCTACAGGCATCCCAATTCACGGCAACGTCCACCACCGCCGAGTGTCAGACCTTATCGAACCCGATGTACGTCCACAGTATCCCCAACAATAATGACAATCAGGATATTGTCAGCATGGGTACTAACTCCGCCTTATTAGCAAAAACTGTCATTGAGAATTCCTATCAGGTGATGGCTATTCAGTTTATGGGGATGGCGCAGGCTGTCGACTATCTGAAGATACAGAAGAAACTTAGTCCGAAAAGCCGGCAGGTTTACGATGAAATCCGTAGCTTCTTCCCCGTTTTCACCAATGACACACCTAAATATAAAGAGATAGAAGCCATGATAGCTTATCTCAAAAAAGAAAATAAATAAGATGAAATACGCATTAATAACCGGTGGAAGCCGAGGTATCGGTCGTGCCGTCAGTTGCAGGCTGGCGGAAATGGGCTACTTCGTACTTATCAATTATCAGAGTAACGACGCGGAAGCGGAAAAGACATTGCAATTAGTACGGGAGAAAGGGAGCGACGGCGAATTGATGAAGTTCGATGTCACCGATTCCGAAGCGGTTGCCGTTGCTTTAGGCAACTGGTCTTCACTGCATCCCGACGAATATATCGAAGTGCTGGTCAATAATGCGGGCATCCGCAAAGACAACCTGATGTTATGGATGACGGGCGAAGAATGGAGTAAAGTGCTCGACATCAGCCTGAACGGTTTCTTCCATGTGACACAGCCTTTATTGAAGAACATGTTGGTGAAACGCTACGGGCGTATCGTGAATATCGTATCCCTGTCGGGCATCCAGGGAATGCCGGGACAAGCCAATTACTCGGCAGCCAAAGGCGGCGTGATTGCCGCAACCAAAGCGCTGGCACAGGAAGTAGCCAAGAAGAAAGTGACAGTCAACGCGGTGGCTCCGGGATTTATCCGCACGGACATGACAGAAGGCATTGACGAAAACGAATGGAAGAAGCATATCCCGGCGGGACGTTTCGGAACTCCGGAAGAAGTGGCCGACCTGGTCGGTTTCCTGGCATCTCCGGCATCATCCTACATCACGGGAGAGGTGATTTCCATCAACGGCGGACTATATACTTAAAAACAAAAGCATAGAATAGACTAAAATAATGAAAAGAGTTGTTATCACGGGAATGGGGATTTATTCTTGCATCGGCAAGAACCTGGATGAAGTAAAAGACTCACTATACAATGGGAAATCGGGCATCGGCATAGACCCGGTACGGAAAGAACTAGGTTATTTTTCCGCACTGACAGGTATTTTGGAACGTCCCGACCTGAAAAAGCTACTGGATCGGCGCAAACGTCATTGCCTGCCGGAACAGGGAGAATATGCTTATCTCGCAACATTAGAAGCTTTCCGCAATGCCGGCATTGATGAAGCTTTCCTCGAAAGCAACGAAGTCGGTATCCTGTATGGCAACGACAGCAGTGCCGCTCCCGTAATCAATGCGGTGGACATTATCCGTGAAAAGAAGAATACGGCACTGGTTGGTTCCGGTTCCATCTTCCAGTCGATGAACTCTACCGTGACAATGAACCTGTCTGTCATTTTCAAGCTAAGGGGGGTCAACTTTACCATCGCAGGAGCCTGTGCCAGCGGTTCGCATGCCATCGGTATGGGATATCTGCTTATCAAATCGGGATTGCAGGATTGCATCTTATGCGGCGGCGCGCAGGAAGTGAACCCGTATGCTGTAGGTAGTTTTGACGGGTTAAGCGCTTTCTCCACTCAGGAAGCGGAACCGGAAAAGGCTTCAAAACCTTTCGATAAGCGACGGGACGGGCTGATACCAAGCGGCGGAGCTGCCAGTCTGGTACTCGAAAGCTACGAATCGGCAGTGAAAAGAGGTGCGCCTATTCTGGCTGAAGTGATCGGATACGGTTTTTCATCCAATGGCGACCATATTTCCGTGCCGAATGTAGACGGCCCCAGACGTTCTTTGCAAATGGCTGTCAAGGATGCAGGTATTGCGCTCGAACGTATCAAATATATTAATGCACACGCCACTTCAACTCCGGTAGGCGACTTGAACGAAGCGAAAGCCATCGCGGAAGTATTCGACGGACACCGTCCGTATGTAGCTTCCACCAAGTCCATGACAGGACATGAGATGTGGATGGCAGGTGCCAGCGAAGTTATCTACTCCACCCTGATGATGAACAACAATTTCATCGCTCCCAACCTCAATTTCGAGGAGCCGGACGAAGCCTCGGCGCAGTTGAACATTCCGGCGCAACGGGTAGACTTGGAGTTCGACACGTTCTTGTCCAACTCCTTCGGATTCGGTGGAACCAACTCCACTCTGATAGTACGTAAATTCAATAAATAATAGATTAAAAGAGAAACCATATGACAAACGAAGAAATCATCGAGAAAATAAGAACCACTCTGGCAGAAGAGTTTGAAGTAGACATCGACGTCATCCAGCCGGATGCACCGTTGATGGAAACTCTCGAACTGGACAGCCTGGACTTGGTCGACATGGTGGTACTGGTAGAAAAGAATTTCGGATTTAACGTGACCGGACAGGATTTCGCAGGTATCAAGACCTTCCAGGACTTCTACAATCTTGTTATTACCCGTATGCAGGAAACAAAATAGACATGTCGACGTGGAAAGGCAAAACCAGGGGTGGAACGTTCGGATACTTATTCTTTATTTATTTGATTAAGTATCTGGGCATCACTGCCGCTTATATTTTCTTGAGCCTGGTAGTCCTCTATTTTATACCGTTCGCCCCGAAAGCGACGAAGAGCACCTGGTTTTATGCCCGCCACATCCTGAAATACAATCGGATACGTTCTGTTGGAATGTTGCTGCGCAACTATTACCGGCTGGGACAGATTCTGATTGACAAGGTAGCCATCGGCAATGGGAAAGCAGACCGGTATCGGTTTGAGTTTGAACGATATCCGGAGTTTCTACGATTATTGGACAGCGAGCAAGGAGTGATTATGATTGGCGCCCATGTGGGAAACTGGGAAATAGGCGTTCCTTTCTTTGATGATTACGGAAAGAAAATCAATATCGTGATGTACGATGCCGAACATCGCAAAATCAAGGAGATGTTGGAGAAAAACGGAAGGGAGAAAGAATACAAGATTATTCCTGTCAACGAGGACAATCTGACACACGTTTTCCGCATCACTGAAGCGTTGAACAAAAAAGAATATGTCTGTTTCCAGGGCGACCGCTACCTGAATAAGGAGAAGCTACTGACAGGCAGATTAGTGGGACGGGAAGCCCCTTTCCCTGCCGGACCTTTCTTGTTGGCTTCGCGAATGAAAGTACCTGTCGTATTTTATTTCGCCATGCGGGAACCGGGAAGAACGTACCGTTTTCACTTCATTGTCGCGGAGCCGGTGGTACGAAACAAAGATAAAAAAGCGGAGACGGCTCTGCTCGAACAATATACCGTTGCCTTGGAACAAATACTAAAGCGTTATCCGGAACAATGGTTTAATTATTACCCCTTCTGGGAATCTGCCGAAAAGCAGTCACCGGATTCAAAAGAAAGACAAAAAGATGCAACAGAACAGATATGACAAAGAACCGTTGACAGCGGTAGAAGCTCAACGCCTGGCACAAGAGATAGCTTTCGGCCCCATCGTATTTCAGGTATCGCGCCTAATGCTTAAATTCGGTATTTTCAAGTTACTTGCAGACCACCGGAACGGACGGACGCAGGAAGAAATCAGCAAGGCTTGCGGACTGTCTTCTTATGCCGCACAAGTATTATTGGAAGCATCGTTGACAATCGGAACGGTGC
The DNA here is from genome assembly GCF_900130125.1 of Bacteroides congonensis. Taxonomy (GTDB): domain Bacteria; phylum Bacteroidota; class Bacteroidia; order Bacteroidales; family Bacteroidaceae; genus Bacteroides; species Bacteroides congonensis. Next base: position 189,014 of record NZ_FQXY01000011.1, on the reverse strand, counting down.
TATTGCGCGAAGGCCGATACTCACTCGCCAAAGCCGGTTGGTTCCTGCTTAATGACAAGATGGTGCGTGTCAACATGGACTTTAACCAGGATGTCAATTATCTGGGTATGTTCCATCTTGAAGAAGCTTTGACCAACGGACGTCCCGAAGGGCTGAAAGTATTCGGAGAATGGAGTACGATTTATGAAGGACTGTCCAGTCTGCCGCCACAGGTACAGAAGAGTTGGTTTGGATTCGACCACTATTATTCGGATTGCTCGTTTGACGAAGCACTGGCTATCGTTTTCGCCCGCCATCCCAAGACTTTGTTGGACGTAGGCGGCAATACCGGTCGTTGGGCAACGAAATGTGTAGGCTATGACGCCGCAGTGGAAGTGACCATCATGGACTTGCCGCAACAACTGGAGATGATGCGCCAACAGACCCAAGACCTGCCCGGAGCAACACGTATCCACGGGCACGGCGCCAATCTACTCGACCCGCAAGTTCCTTTCCCTACGGGATTCGACGCCATCTGGATGAGCCAGTTCCTCGATTGCTTCTCGGAAGAAGAAGTGACCAGCATACTGACACGTGCCGCCCGTTCTATGGACAAAGAAAGCCGGCTCTATATCATGGAAACTTTCTGGAACCGGCAGAAGTTTGATACAGCCGCTTACTGTCTGACGCAAATCAGCCTCTACTTCACAGCAATGGCAAACGGCAACAGCAAGATGTACCACTCGGACGACATGAAACGATGCATCGAAGCAGCGGGACTGGAAATAGAAGAAATGCACGACCACCTGGGAATGGGACACAGCATCGTACAGTGCAAACTGAAAGTTACAACAGAAAATAATGCGGATTAAGATGAATAGAGAAGCTATCATACACGGAGAAGGAATACTCGGACTGATTCCGCAACGCCCGCCCATTGTCATGGTGGATAGTTTCTTCGACATCGAAGAGAACTGTTCCTATTCCGGGCTGACCATCACGTCCGATAATATCTTCTGCGAAGCAGGAAAACTGCAAGAACCGGGAATCATCGAGCACATCGCCCAATCGGCAGCCGCACGTATCGGGTTTATCTACACTCGGCAAGGCGCACAGGTTCCGTTAGGCTTTATCGGTTCGGTGGATAAACTCAAGATTTATAATTTACCGGAAGTGGGAATGAAACTATTTACCGAGATTACGGTCGTGCAGGAAGTATTCGATATTACACTGGTTTCCGCACAAGTAAAAGCCGGTGAGGAGCTGATAGCCGAATGTCGGATGAAAATATTTATCAAGAAAGAATGAAACGGAAAACGACTCAACATACACCCGCTCTGACCAACCGGACTACATTCAAAGTGCGGTTCAGCGAAATAGATTCCATGCAAATCGTATGGCACGGTGAGTACGTACGTTATTTTGAAGACGGAAGGGAAGCCTTCGGCAAGCAGTACGGTCTGGATTATATGAGTATTTACCGCGAAGGGTACATGGTTCCCATTGTCGATTTGACCTGCCAGTTCAAGCAATCATTATCTTTTGGTGAAGAGGCAATTGTCGAAACGCGCTATATCGCCTGCGAAGCTGCCAAGATAAAATTCGAATACGTCATCTATCGGGCTAGTGACCAGAGCGTAGTAGCTACCGGAAGCACGATGCAGGTATTCCTGAACCTGAATAAAGAACTGGAACTTATTAATCCGCCGTTTTATATGGAATGGAAAAAGAAATGGAACATTCTCTGAACATATATATTACAGCTCATACGCTTATTACTTCACTGGGCTTCGGCATACAGGAGAATACGGAAGCTATCCGTGCCTGCCGGAGTGGCATCCGCATACAGGAAGCCGGACGGATATCCGACAGCCCGCTATTGGCAGGAATGATTGACGCTGTCGAATTGGAAAGACGGGCGAAGGAGATGCAGATAACGGATTATACCCGTATGGAACAACTATTTATTTTGGCTGTTCAAGAGGTGATTTCCCAGTCGGGAGCCAGTCTCCGTGAACCGGATTGTGCCTTACTGCTCTCTACGACAAAAGGGAATGTCGATTTATTAAGTAAGCAGGCTGCTTCGGACGAACTGGTTGCTTTGGGTGAATCGAACGGTTCGTCTATACAGCTTCCAACGGACAGTCCTGCCTTTCTTTGGAAAATGGCGGAGCGAATCGGCAACTTTTTCGGAGCCTGCAATCAGGTAGACGTCATTTCCAATGCCTGTATATCAGGAGTTTCGGCACTCATTGTAGCTAAAAGACAGATAGAATCGGGACGTTACAAACGGATCATCGTTGCCGGTGGAGATATTCTGTCTCATTTTATCACCAGCGGATTCCTGTCTTTCCGGTCTGTCAGCGCACAGCGCTGCCGACCTTATGACATACAACGGGACGGATTGAGCCTGGGCGAAGCCTGCGGAGCCGTTCTTTTAGAAACTCAAGGGAACGCCAATGATATTATTCTCTCCGGTGGAGCTGTCAGCAATGATGCCAACCACATATCCGGTCCTTCCCGGACGGGAGACGGATTGGCAATGGCTATCAACCAGGCAATGGAAGAGGCAGAAGTAACTCCCGGAGACATCAGCTTTATCAATGCACACGGGACAGCTACCGTCTACAATGATGAAATGGAATCCAAAGCTATCCATCTGGCAGGATTATCAACTGTTCCGGTGAATAGCTTGAAACCTTATTTCGGGCATACGTTAGGAGCTTCGGGCATTATCGAAACCATCCTTTGCATGGAGCAGTTGAAAACAGGAATATTCTACGGGACTTTAGGATACGAAACACTCGGTGTTCCTATGCCTGTCACCGTCTATGGCACGCATCAACCGATGCCGATGAAATGTTGCGTCAAGACCGCTTCCGGTTTCGGTGGATGCAATGCCGCAGTTGTATTGTCTCTTCCTGCCGCCCGTCACCGTCAGAAACAGGTTCCTTTCTCCAAGGCACTTGCCGAATCAGTGAACAGTATCACTATCAGACCGGGAGTGGTAGAACGTGACGGAACAGTCATATTCAACTCTTCAGAGACGGACTTTGCACCGTTTATCCGGGAAGCCTATAAGAATTTGGGAGAAAACAATATGAAGTTCTATAAAATGGATGACCTGTGTAAACTGGGATATGTGGCTGCCGGCCACTTGCTGAAAGGAACTGATTATCAACCGGAAGAGATTGGAATTATTCTTGCCAACGCTTCTTCATCGCTGGATACGGACTGCAAACATCAGACTCTTATCAGCAAAGAAGGAGACAAAGCCGCCAGTCCCGCCGTATTTGTCTATACGCTCCCCAATGTGGTGTTGGGTGAGATTTGTATCCGGCATAAAATAAAGGGAGAGAATACTTTCTTTGTCTGTCCGCATTACGAGCCTGATTCTTTAGAGGATTACGCACGTATCGTAATGGCTAAAGGGAAGTTGCGCGCATGCGTCATAGGCTGGTGTGAACTGATGGACGGACAATATCAGGCAGAATTTAAACAAATTACTAATATATCAACGACTTATTAATAACATATCGACAACTTATGGATAATTCAAATCAAACCCCAAGAGAACTGATGGACGAAGTGAAAGGCAAACTCATCGAAGAGTTGAACCTGGAAGAAATCACTCCGGAAGATATAGACGACGAAGCACCCCTGTTCGGAGATGAAGGCCTCGGTCTTGACTCTATCGACGCTCTCGAAATCATACTGATTCTGGAACGTGAATATGGGATTAAAATAGAAAAACCGGGTGAAGGAAAGCAAATCTTCTATTCGGTGCGCACATTGTCTGATTACATTGCAGCCAATCGTAAAGCCTGACGCATGAAGATTTATGTCACCGGACTGGGAATTGTTTCGGGCATCGGCATCGGAGTTTCCGAAAACATAGAGGCTTTGAGACAAGGGAAACATGGTATCGGAAAAGTAACTCTTTTCCCGACTGCCCTCGACGTGCCCGTATCCGAAGTGAAGCATAACAATGAGGAACTGAAACAATTGCTCGGCATCTCTCCGCAACGGACCGTCTCACGCACAGCATTGTTGGGAATGGTGGCGGCTAAAGAAGCGTTGGAAGATGCAGGACTGAATCAGAGAACATCACGGTATGCGCAGCAACCGTCACAGCATATACAGCAACCGCCACAGCAGGACTCTCAGCAGACACAGCAGGATTCTCAACCGTTACGTATCGGTTTTATTTCTGCAACTTCCGTCGGCGGCATGGATTTAAGCGAGCATTTCTATGAATCATTCAAAGAGAATCCCAAACGGGGACGACTGCGTGAAGTCATCTCCCATGACTGCGGAGCCAGTACGGAACTGATTGCTTCCTACTTGGGCATCAACGATTTCATAACAACCATCAGTACCGCCTGTTCGTCAGCCGCCAACGCTATCATGCTGGGAGCAAGGATGATTAAACACGAGTTATTGGATGCCGTTGTTGTCGGGGGGACAGATGCGCTTTGCCGGTTCACACTGAACGGATTCAACTCTCTTATGATTTTGGATAAGGCACATTGCCGTCCCTTTGACCGTTCGCGTACGGGGCTCAACCTCGGAGAAGGGGCAGGTTACTTAGTACTTCAACCGGAAAGCTCACTCCGGCGAACTCCTTATTGCGAACTTAGCGGTTACGCTAATACAAACGAAGCCTATCACCAGACGGGAAGTTCTCCAGAAGGAGACGGCGCCTTTCTATCAATGAGCGAAGCAATCGCTTCAAGCGGTATTTCTCCCGAAGAAATAGACTATATCAATGTGCACGGCACAGGCACTCCCGGCAACGACGCATCGGAAGGAATGGCATTACGGAGAATCTTCGGAGAGCACGTTCCGCCGTTCAGTTCGGTGAAAGCCTTTATCGGACATACTTTAGGAGCTTCCGAAGGGATTGAAGCGGTATATTCCGTTCTTTCCTTATATAAAGGTATGATTTACCCGAATCTGAACTTCACGGACGCGATGCCCGAAACGGGACTGATACCGGAAACGACTTTCCGGGAAGGAATCCCCGTACGCCACGTATTATCCAACTCTTTCGGTTTCGGTGGGAACGATTCATCGCTTCTCTTTTCTGCAACTACTATTCCGCAAGGAACGAACCTTTAAGTTATTATGTCTATGCAGCCAGTCTATATCCAACGCATCGCCTCGATTCATCCTCAAGGAAAACGGAATGACAGCCGTCCTTATCTCCAAGCCTGTGAGCCTGATTATAAGAATATCATTACCAATCCGACCTTACGCAGACGCATGAGCCGTATCGTAAAAATGGGGGTAGCCTGTGGATTAGAATGTATAGGCGGACTGCCGCCCGAAGAGATACAGGGAATTATCACAGCCACAGGACTAGGCTGCCTGGTCGATACGGAAAAGTTTCTGAACACACTGATAGACAATGAAGAACGGATGCTGAACCCTACCCCCTTCATCCAGTCGACATTCAATACAATCGGTGCGCAAATCGCCCTGATACGTGGGATACATGCCTACAACATGACTTATGTACACCGAGGTCTAAGTTTCGAAAGTGCTTTGCTGGATGCCATGATGAAGATTGGGGAAGGAAGCGGGCATATACTGGTAGGAGCCATGGACGAAATGACGGATACCAGTCACGCCATCCAACAGCGACTGGGGATACTAAAAGGAATAGAAGCCGGAGAAGGCGCGCAGTTTTTCCTGTTGAGCCGGGAAGTCGGAGAACACCCGCTCGCTGAAATAAAAGGGATAGAAACTTTCGCCGGGCAGCAAACGACAGAAGAAATCCAAAACCGGATTATGCGTTTTCTGCAACGGAATGGATTAAATAGCCGGGATATTCAGTGGTTTATGACCGGAAAGAATAAGCAACAATCCTGGCAGGATAATTCTTCGAAGCAGACAATCATATCTGAAAAAGATGTGCCATTGAATCAAGCAATCACCTCTGAAAGTAATGCCATTTATGAGAAACTCGAAACAAACCTCTTCCCGGAAAGTATGCATCTCAGCTTCAAAGACGAATGTGGCGAGTATCCTACCGCCTCATCGTATGCCGTATGGAAAGTAGTGAAAGAATCGGAAAACTGCACTACTCCTACGAATATACTGATTTATAATCATCACCACTCCATCAATCATTCTTTGATTCTAATCCGGAAAAGCGTATGATTATCACCTGTATCGTACTTGGTTCATTGTTGATACTGTCTTTTCTCGTCTATGCTTCTTATAGCATTCGGTCGGGGATTTATCTCCGCTCGTTTTGCAGAAAGCCTACTGGAGAAAAGGTAGTAGCCTTGACTTTTGACGACGGTCCCGACCCGATACAGACTCCGAAAGTACTGCAAATACTGAAAGAACAGCAAGCAACAGCCTGTTTCTTCTGTATCGGACACAAGGTAAAAGGAAATGAAAAACTGTTGCAGCAAATGGTAGTGGAAGGGCATCTAATTGGAAATCATTCATTTACCCATTCCGGTTTATTCCCGCTATACGGACTCTCCAGAATGAAAAAAGACCTGCAAACTTGTCAGTCTGAACTAGAACGAGTAACTTCGCAGCCGGTAACTTTGTTTCGTCCGCCATTCGGAGTCACCAATCCGACGATTGCGAAAGCCGTCCGGCAATTGGGTTACACCTCTATAGGATGGAACATCCGTACACTGGATACCCAACAGCCGTCACCGGACAAAGTACTCGACAGAATCCGGAAAGGTATTAAACCTGGTTCTATTATCTTGCTGCACGACCGGATGCCAAACAGCGGGCAACTGGTGAAACAGATACTGGATTTACTGAAAGAACAGGAATACACCGTTGTCCGGCTGGACGAACTATTGGCATAAAATAAAAACGTATGAGAACTTTAGTTACATATACATTACTTATCTTTCTGTCCGTTGTCTCTGCCCATGCGCAAGGCATGAAGAAGTTGACGCAACTTCAGGATTTTGAGAAACGCCTGGCAGAAGAAGCACAGACCGTACAATCTATCGAAAGTGATTTCACGCAAGTGAAATACCTCGACATATTCGACGAAAAAGTTACTTCCAAAGGGAAGTTCTACTACCAGAAGAGCAATAAAATCTGCATGGAATATTTCCGCCCGATGGACTATCTCATTGTGATAAACGGCAGTAAGCTCAAAATCGTTTCGGACGGCAAGAAAAACATCATGAACTTGAGCGCCAACAAGATGATGGGACAGATGCAGGATATGCTGACCGCCTGCATGATAGGCGACCTCTCCAAAATGTCATCCAACTACCAACTGGCATACTTTGAAGATGCACAATTCTACCTGGTCAAGATAAAGCCGGTCAATAAAGCCGTACAAGCCTATATCACCGGGATAGAAATCTACCTCGACAAGAAAGATATGTCGGTACACAAACTCCGCCTGTCCGAAACAGCCACGAATTATACCGAATACGAATTCTATAACAAAAAATTCAACTCCCTGAAGAATGAGACGAAGTTTGCGATTCGTTAGTCGGACGGTTCTGCTTTTCCTAGTGATGCAGTTATCGGTTTCCTGTTCTCCGCGCATAAGCGGGGAAGGCAGCATAGTGCCGCCTGCTATCGAACTGGCAAAAGGAGAAAGCTCGCAAAAGTATAATATCCAGTTGGACTTCATGAAACATCATATGAGCGGCATGCTGATAGTACGCCGTATGCCCGACAATGAAATCCGGATAGTGGCGTCCACCTATTTCGGGCTAAGCCTTTTCGACTTCTCCCTTCAAGATGGCAAGTTCAATGTCAACAGTTGCATCGAACCCATGCAGAAAGAAAAGGTACTGAAACTTCTGGAGATGGACTTCAAACGCCTGTTTCTAAGCGAGAAAAGTATTCGTGCGAAGATGTCCAAAGACGGTTCGACGGAAAAAAGAGCCAGTGGGAAAGGCTTCGGGAAATCTGTTTTATACATCACGGGCAATATTCCGGGCGACCCGGTACAAATAAAAATAAAGCATCCATGGATACGATTGACAATTCGCCTGGACAAACTATCTAAAGAGATTTAATATATGCTACTTGATAACTTCTATACGCTTCTCTCTTCCGAATCACCGGACTCAATCACCTGGACTATCCGGGTAGAACTGAATCCGGAACACGCTATTTATCAGGGACACTTTCCGGAACATCCGGTAGTTCCCGGAGTCTGTCTGCTGCAACTTATCAAAGAATGTACTGAAGGTATCCGCCGGCAAAAGTTGCAATATACGCAAGTATCTTCATGCAAGTTCCTGTCAGTCGTCAATCCTGTAAAGACACCGTGCCTGTCAGTAACGCTGACCCTCAAAGATATGGAAGAAGGCAAACTTCAGTTGCAGGCGGAAGGTACTGCTAAGATGGAAGGAACCGCAGAAAACGAATGTTTTATCAAACTGAAAGCCGTACTTACCTCAACGAAAGCATGAAGGAGCCGCAAAGTACAGCCTACTGGCACGAGAAGTTGAAACAATTGGGGATTATCGTTATCATCCCAAGTTACAACAACGGCAAGACATTGGCGGATGTCATAGAGAGTGTACGCTCCTATGCACCGGACATTCTCGTCGTCAATGACGGTTCGACGGACGAAACAGCCGGGATACTCAGTCGGGAAGCCAACCTGCAAGTCATCACCCACCCCGCCAACCAAGGAAAAGGGATAGCCTTGAAACATGGACTCTGCCACGCAAAGGCACAAGGCTTCCGCTATGCCATCACCATTGATTCGGACGGGCAGCACTTCGCTTCGGATATCCCTTCGTTCATCGAAGCCATCGAAAAGGAACCGGATACCCTGCTGGTAGGTTCGCGTAACCTTGCTTCGGACAATATGCCGGGAAAGAATACATTTGCCAATAAATTCTCCAACTTCTGGTTCACCCTCGAAACGGGAATCAAGCTGCAGGATACACAATCCGGTTACCGCCTGTATCCATTGCAACGGATGAATGTCGACAAATGGTATTATACCGCCAAGTATGAATTTGAACTGGAAGCCCTTGTTTTCGCGGCATGGGGAGATATCGCAGTCAAAAACATACCGGTACATGTCTATTATCCGCCACAAGAAGAGCGGGTTTCGCATTTCCGCCCGTTCAGGGATTTCACCCGTATCAGCATCCTGAATACGGTACTGGTATTTATCACTTTCTTGTGGATTATCCCCCGCAACTTTCTCCGCAAACTGACCTGGAAGAACTGCAAGCGTTTTTTCTCCGAACATGTCATCCATTCACCGGAATCCAACCTGCGAATCACGGCAGCCATCACACTCGGAGTATTCATGGGCATCGTTCCGGCATGGGGATACCAAATGCTGATAACCCTGTTTCTGGCACATCTGCTCCGGCTGAACAAAGTCATCGCTATTGTAGCGGCCAACATCAGTATCCCCCCGATGATTCCGTTTTTGCTGTACGGAAGTTACGCAACCGGATGCAAAGTGCTGGGCGAACCCGTCAACCTGCACTTAAATGAACTCTCTTTCGCAAATGTAAAATCAGTCATAGAGCAATATTTGATAGGAAGTATTATCTTTGCAGTCGTTTGCAGCCTGGTAGCGGGAGTCATTTCGTTCGCCCTGCTCACGACTTGTAGGAGAAAAAAGATATGACCCAGTTTTTTATCGGACTATATGATTATTTTGAAAGACACAAGATTCTGTTCTACCTGTCCCTCATCTGCTGTATCCTGTTCATGGGCTACTTTGCCCTGCAAGTGAAGTTTGAAGAGAACATCACACAGTTCTTCCCCGACACCAAAGATTCACAGAATACCATCAAGGTTTTTGATAATCTCAAGATTAAGGACAAAATCATTGTCATGCTCTCCTCTGCGGATACGTGTAATGCCGTAGAACCGGATTCCCTGATTGAAGCAGCCGGACAACTGCAACAATCTCTGACCGGAAAAGCAGGCGGGACACTGATAAAAAATATCTTCGCACAAGTAGACCAGAATCTCGTCAGCGGAGCCACCGACTTCGTTTACGACCATCTCCCACTCTTCCTGACAGACACGGATTACCAGCGGTTCGACACCCTGCTGACGCAAAAGGGAATACACGCCGCCATGCAGAAGAATTATACCAACCTTCTTTCTCCTGCCGGCATTGCATTAAGAAGCTATATCCTCAGAGACCCGCTCGGACTTGGCAGTGAAGCCCTGAAGCACTTACAGGATTTCCAGTTGGAAGCCAACTACGAAATCTACAACGAACATATCTTCTCCAAAGACGGTTCTACCTTATTGATGTTCATCACTCCGGTATTCAGCACAGGAAGCACTGGAAAGAATGACGAACTCGTCAGAATACTGGAAGAAGAACTCCGGCACGTACAAAGTGAGTCTCCTGTGATTCGGGCGGAATATTTCGGTGGTCCTTCAGTAGGAGTCTACAACGCCCGACAGATAAAAAAGGACACTATACTGACCTCTACTATTGCACTGCTCATCATCATTGTATTCATCTCATTCGTCTTCAAACGGAAGAGGTCGATACCTTTGATTATTACCCCTGTACTGTTCGGCGGACTGTTTGCCCTGTTCCTGATTTTCTTTATCAAAGGAAGCATTTCAGCTATTGCCGTAGGAGCCGGCTCGGCGGTGATGGGTATCGCACTCAGCTATTCCATCCATATGCTGGCGCATCAAAATCATGTATCCACGGTGCAACAACTGATTAAAGAAATCGCTTACCCGCTGACGGTAGGCAGTTTTACGACCATCGGGGCATTTCTGGGACTGATATTCACTAGTTCCGACCTGCTGCGCGACTTCGGTCTGTTCGCTTCCCTGGCACTGGTGGGCACTACTCTTTTCTGCCTGATTTACCTGCCTCATTTCCTAAAGGGACAGGCAGATGTGAAGCAAGGGCGTGTATTACGTATCATAGAGAAAATAAACGCTTATTCTTTCGATAAGAATAAATGGCTGGTCGGGGGCATCGCCCTTGTCACCGTCATCTGCCTGTTTACCTCACAGAAAGTAGGGTTCAACAACGATATGATGAGTCTCAACTACGAGCCTCAACATCTCAAACAATCGGAAGAGAAACTGCTGCACCTCTTCGACAGCCATGAAAAGACAGTCCTCTTTGTCAGCGTAGGCAAAGATATGGTCGGAGCTACTGAAACCTATGCAGCGACCAACCGGAAGCTATCTACCTTGAAAGAACAAGGGCTGATTAAAGAGTACGCTTCCGCCTCACAATTCCTTATCTCCCCGCAAGAACAGCAGAAACGCCTGAAGAAATGGGAAGATTACTGGACGAATGAGAGGAAGGAACAGGTTCGCGAGCATCTGGAAGCATCCGCTGCCGAATACCGCTTCCGTCCCGGAAGTTTCGACGGCTTCTGCCAATGGCTCGCCCGGCCTTTCGGCGAATATCATTACTCTTCCCAAGAGGACGATTTATCCGGCAAGCTATTGAATGAATGGCAGACATCGGCTGATTCCATAACGATGCTTATCAGCCAGATACGGATTAGCGAGACAAATAAAGAAGCGGTATATGCGCATTTCAACAAAGACCGGGATGTCGTCATCTTCGACCGTTCCTACTTTGCCAACAAATGGGTGTCCGCCATCAATGATGACTTCTACCTGATTCTGTATCTTTCTTCTTTCCTGATATTCTTTGCCTTGTGGTTCTCTTACGGACGTATCGAACTTACGTTGATGAGTTTTCTCCCGATGCTGGTCAGTTGGGTGATTATCCTCGGGCTGATGGGAATCCTGGGGATTGAGTTCAATATCATCAATATCATCCTGTCTACCTTTATATTCGGTATCGGTGATGATTTCAGTATTTTCATTATGGACGGATTGCAGAACAAGTACCGTACAGGCCAGAAAGTACTGAACTCGCACAAAACAGCCATCTTCTTCTCTGCCTTCACTACGGTGGTCGGAATGGGTGCGCTCGTTTTCGCCAAGCATCCGGCCTTGCAATCTATTTCACTGATTTCCATACTTGGAATGATAGCAGTGGTGTTGGTAGCCTATACCATCCAGCCGCTTATCTTCCGGTTCTTCATTGCAGCCCCGGCATCCAAAGGGTTACCGCCTTATACGCTTATCGGGCTGCTACGGACTGTCGCGCTCTTTCTGCTCTTCTTTATCGGATGTATCCTTCTCCGGATATTGATAGCCTTGCTCTATCTGGTTCCCGTACGCAAGAGCAGCAAGCAGCATTTCGTCTGCCGCCTGATACAGATTACCTGCAAAGGGATTCTATTATTGGCTACCGCCGTCAAAAAGGAACATATCAACAAAACCAACGAAAGGTTTGACCGTCCGGCCATTATCATTGCCAACCACCAGTCGTTTATTGATATTCTCGTGTTGCTGTCTCTTTCGTCCAAAGTCCTGATGATGACCAATCACTGGGTATGGCATTCCCCTTTCTTCGGAGCCATCATCCGCTATGCCGATTTCTATTATATAGGTGAAGGATACGAACAATATATAGAACGGATGAAGAAAAAGGTGGAAGAAGGTTATTCCATTGCTGTCTTCCCCGAAGGTACACGTACCTATAACGGAAAGATGAAGCGTTTCCACAAAGGAGCGTTTTATCTGGCGGAAACGCTGCAACTGGATATTCTCCCGATTCTGCTATACGGCAATGACAAGATTATTGCCAAAGCGCAGCCTTTCAATGTCCGCAAAGGAATCATCTATACGGAGATACTTCCGCGCATACCCGCAGGTGACCCGTCTTTCGGAGCTACCTATCAGGAGCGTACCAAACGCATATCCACCTATATGAAACAGGAGTATGCGCGTATCTGCCGGGAAAAGAATACAACGGACAACCCCGCTTTTTATGAGGCGCTTATCCAGAACTATATCTACAAAGGCCCTATCGTGGAATGGTATATCCGCATCAAGGTGAAGATGGAAGGAAATTACCGGTTGTTCAACCGGCTGATTCCCACTCAGGGACAAATCACGGACATAGGCTGCGGATTCGGCCCGTTATGCTACATGCTCTCCCTGCTGTCCGACGACCGGAATATTCTGGGCATCGACTATGACGAGGACAAAATAGCCGTAGCACAGCACGGATGGTTGCGCGGCGACCGCCTTCAGTTCAGGCACGGCAACGCACTTGAATATCCGTTGCCGGAAAGCGACGTGTTTATCCTGAACGATATGCTGCACTATATGAGTTATGAACATCAACGGTCATTGCTGTTGAAATGTGCCGGCCGGCTACGCCCGCAAGGAATGATGATTATACGTGACGGAAACTCCGCCAACACTTCCAAGCACCGCCTGACCCGGTTCACAGAGCTACTGTCCACGCGCATCTTCAATTTCAACCGGACTACCGAAGAGTTGTCCTTCACCACGGAAGCCCAACTGCGGGAGATAGCGGCAACCTGCGGCATGAACGTCGAAACCATACCCAACGACAAATATACATCAAACACCATTTATATATTCAGAAAACCGGACTGGCATGAGTAAATATGACATTATCATCATCGGAAGCGGACTGGGCGGACTGGAATGTGGAGCGATTCTCAGCAAAGAGGGATTCAACGTATGCGTAATAGAGAAAAATGCGCAGTTCGGGGGATGCTTCCAGACGTATCAGCGAAAAGGACGTTTGCTTGATACAGGCATTCATTATGTAGGAAGCCTGGATGAGGGACAGGTAATGAACCAGTATTTCCGCTATTTCGGCATTATGGACAAGCTAAAAATGAAGCGGTTGGACGCCGAAGCTTTCGATACGATTCACTACAGAGGGCAAGCGTATGATTACGCAATGGGATACCCGCAATTTATCGAGACGCTCCACCGGTCTTTCCCTCACGAGAAAGAGAACCTGAAACGCTATACCGAGCAGCTTCAAGCGGTAGGGAACCTGATTAGCGTAAACCATCTGAAACAAGGCGTCATTGCACTCGAAGGCATGAAGTACTTCTGCACTTCCGCTGCCGGACTGATTGCCGACATCACCCACGACCATACCCTGCAAAATGTGTTAGCAGGCTCCGCTTTGCTCTATGGCGGCCTGAAAGATGTTTCCACCTTCTATCAGCATGCCATGATTAACCATTCCTATATTGAAAGCGCTTACCGTTTCGTAGACGGAAGCATGCAGGTCAGTCTGGAACTGATTGACGTAATCCGGGACAATGGCGGTACGGTTCTCAACAACAGCGAAGCAACCCGCATCATCGTCGAGAACGAGAAAGTGCAGGGAGTCATTGTCAACGGTGAAGAACGGTTGGAAAGCGATTATGTCATATCGAACATACACCCCAAACGGACATTGGAAATACTGGACAAGAACCGCAGTATCAAGAATGCCTTTATCTCCCGAATCCGTTCGCTCGACAACACATACGGCATCTTCACACTTTATCTGGTAATGAAAAAGAAAAGTACTCCGTACCAGAACCGCAACATCTATCTGCATGGGAACAATAAAGTGTGGTATGACAAGTTGCTCTATCCGGGACGAACTACTAACTGCATGATTTCGATGCAAGCCTCTTCCGAGGACAGCCAATATGCCAGTGTCATCTCTATCCTGACACCGATGTATATGGATGAATTGTCTGCATGGAAGGACTCCTCTCCCGAACACCGCGGCGAGGGTTACCAGTTCTTCAAGAAAGAGAAAGCGGAACAAATACTCCGTTTCCTACGAAGACACGGCTTCGATTTCTCTGAAAACATAGAGGAACTATTCACCACTACTCCATTGAGTTATCGTGACTACACAGGTACGGTAGACGGTTCCGCATACGGAATCATCAAAGACTATAAATGCCCGCAAATCGGTTTTGTATCTACACGAAGCCGGTTGGGTAATCTATTTTTTACAGGTCAAAACCTGAATGTACATGGCGCACTGGGCGTAACACTGACAGCTATGCTTACGTGCACCGAATTTGTGGGACAGGAATATTTAGCTAAAAAAGTAGGAAATGCATAAAGTTATCAAACGAACCATCAAATATACGGGCGGCATTCTCTTGTTGCTCGTCATCGTATTAATAGGCGGAATCAGTTATCTCTACTTTTCAGCGGATATGATGACACCGCCAAAAGAGCCTAATATCATCCTGACAGAAGTACCTTATGCAGATACTATTGCTCTGGTTCCGGCAGAAGTGCTCTACAAGGATACTCTCGACCTTCGATATTATGCTGATAACTTTATGCGACGCAGTGAAAGCGGATTGTGGGAATTGTTCGTGAGAGGCGATGCCCTTGAAAGAGGGGACGCCATCGGCAAACTGTCTGCCGATTTGCTTCATCACCAAGAGAAAGTATTCGTTGACCAGATTCGTGAAATTATACCTTCAGACAGTTATCTGAAATTTCTGCGGTTCTTCATTGTACTGTTCAACCGTAATTTGGGTGAGAATGTCCCTGAAGAATATCGGGAAGAGATTTATGGAATCTCACTATCGTGCACCCACGACTACGACTTTATCGGCACTCCTTACGAACGCCAGTTGAATTACCATGCGGCACACGACTTGGGACACACCATGCAGGACTATATGTTAGTGGGATGCAGCTCGTTTGCCACCTGGGGAACTCAAAGTGCGGACTCGTCGCTGCTTATAGGGCGCAACTTCGATTTCTATGTCGGGGATGCCTTTGCAGAAAACAAACTGGTCACCTTCTGCGCACCGTCCAAAGGGTATGCATTCGCTTCCATCGGATGGCCGGGCATGATAGGCGTATTGTCCGGCATGAACGAAACCGGGCTCACCGTAACCATCAACGCGGCAAAATCCGCCATGCCGACAAGTTCCGCCACGCCTATCTCCATCCTTACCCGGGAAATCCTGCAATATGCGTCAACTATCGACGAAGCCCTCGCCATCGCCCAAAAGCGGAACACTTTTGTCTCCGAATCTATCTTGATAGGCTCCGCCAAAGACGGCAGGGCAGCTATCATCGAGAAATCTCCGGAAAAGACCGTTCTTTTCAACGGAAAGGAAAAAGACAGAATTATCTGCACCAATCATTACCAATCGGAAGCGTTCGCCAAGGACGAACGGAACATAGAAAACATACGGACTTCCGACAGTCCTTACCGCTATGCACGTCTGGAAGAACTGATTAGCGAGAACCAACCGATGAATCCGGTAAAAGCCGCTTCTATCCTGCGTAATCACAAAGGGCGGCAAAACGCCGACCTGGGACTGGCAAACGAAATGGCTATCAACCAGTTTATCGCCCACCACTCCGTCATCTTCCAACCTGAGAAGCAGTTGATGTGGGTATCCACCTCTCCGTGGCAATGCGGCAAATACGTAGCTTACGACTTGAACCTGATATTCAAAAAAGCCATCGCTCTCCGGGCTGAGATATACATTCCGGAACTGACCATTCCCGCAGATGAATTCATGCAGGAACCGGAGTTCGAGCAACTCCTTACTTACAAAAGGCTTACTCCGCTACTACTGAAAAAGATAAAAGCAAAGGAGAAAGTGGAAGACAGTCTGCTCAAGGAATACGAAGCGTCCAACCCTTCTTTCTATTATGTGTATGAAGTACTGGGCAATTACCACGAAGCTATCCGCCAGCCTCAACAAGCCGTCGGCTATTGGAAAAAGGCATTGACCAGACCGATTCCCAAACTACAAGAAAAAGAACGTATCCAACAGAAAATACAAAAACACTCTTAAGATGGAAAAGAATCCCGACATTCAGTTCCGCTCACCGGAAGAAATAAAATGCTATCAGGAAGAACAGCTAGCTGAAGCGTTAGCCTATCTGCAAGCACATTCCAAGTTCTACCAACAGATGTTCGAGGAACATCATATCGATATCAACCGGATTCGGAAGATAGAAGACCTGCAACAAATCCCCGTTACCACGAAGACGGATTTGCAACTTCATAATGAAGATTTCATCTGCGTAGGCAAAGAAGAAATCATCGACTACGTGACGACTTCCGGCACATTAGGCGACCCGGTGACTTTCGTCCTCACTTCCGAAGACCTCGACCGCTTATCCTACAACGAGTTTCTATCTTTCACCACCACCGGATGCACCAGGCAGGATATCCTGCAACTGATGACTACCATCGACCGCCGCTTCATGGCAGGACTGGCATATTATATGGGCGCGCGCGAACTCGGCATGGGAGTTATCCGTGTAGGCAACGGCATCCCCGAGCTGCAATGGGATACGATTCGCCGGATACAACCCACTTGCGGAATGGTGGTTCCTTCTTTCCTTATCAAACTGATAGAGTTCGCCGAGAAAAACCATATCGACTATAATGCCTGTTCCATGCAGAAATGTATCTGTATCGGTGAAGCATTGCGCAACCAGGAGTTCCAGTTAAATACGCTCGGACAGAAAATACATGATAAATGGCCTGCCTTGCAACTGTATTCCACGTATGCTTCCACCGAAATGCAGTCATCCTTCACCGAATGCAGCGAATTCCACGGCGGACATCTGCAACCGGAACTTATCATCGTCGAGTTTCTGGATGATAATAACCAGCCTGTTGCCGAGGGAGAAGCAGGCGAAGTGACCATTACGACATTGGGTGTCAAAGGGATGCCGCTGCTCCGCTTCAAAACGGGTGATATCTGTTACCATCACACCTCACCTTGTGCCTGCGGAAGAAACACGATTCGCCTGAGTTCCATCCTCGGTCGGAAAGGGCAAATGATAAAGTACAAAGGCACGACATTATATCCACCCGCATTATTCGATATTCTGGATAATATTCCTTTGGTAAAGAACTACATTATAGAGGTCTACACCAACGAACTGGGTACGGATGAGATTCTGATTCGCATCGGAAGCGAGAACCGCAGCGAGAGTTTTGCCAAGGAGATAAAGGACTTGTTCCGCTCGAAAGTCAGAGTGGCGCCAAGCATCAATTTCGAGTCGGCGGAGTATATCGCCAAGATACAAATGCCACCCATGAGTCGAAAAGCGATTAAATTCATTGATTTACGATAACTTTTTTCTACTTTTGGGAATCGATAACAATATACATAATTCACTTTAACATTAACGTATATGAAAAAACTTATCCTATTCTTATTCTTAAGCACAAGCCTGTTCTGTTTCGGACAAGGCAAAAGTGCATTGAAAGATGTTCAGTCTATCAAATTCTATGGTGTAGACTATTCTCAGGTCAAAGTTTTCGGTGCGGATGAATCACCGCTACAATTCAAAGATGCTTTCAGACGTATCAATGAATTGTTTATCACGGAAGCCAAGAAGTATAATGTAGGCAAACAGTTGAAAAAAGAGGTGACGGAAATTTCACTGGACGCTGTCAATCAGGTAAATCGCAATATTAACGAGTCCGAACTGATGACTACTAAAACAGAGTATAGTCTCGACAAAGAACAAATCAAGACAGCCATCGAAGCACTGCCTATTCAGAAAACGCCCGGCGTAGGCATGGTATTTGTCGCACAATTCCTGGACAAGTCAAAAAACAGAGGTACATATGAAGTCGTATTCTTCAATACCGAAACTAAAGAAATCATTGAGGAATGGATTACAGAAGGAAAAGCAGGTGGATTCGGATTACGTAACTACTGGGCCGGTTCCATTCATAGCGCACTCAAGAAATTATAAACAATTAGAAATAGAATTATGAGAAAACTACTATTATTACTGACTTTATTACTGAGTATCAGTACTTACGTTGCAGCTCAAAACTACACAGAAGTTGTATATCTGAAAAACGGAAGCGTTATCAAAGGAGTTATCATTGAGCAAGTGCCCAATGTTTCTTTAAAGATTAAGACCGGCGACGGCAGTCTCATCATCTGCCAGATGAATGAAGTGGAGAAAATCATTAAAGAGGAAAGATACACAAGAGATTATCGCACCGATATCGACAATCGCA
Organism: Bacteroides congonensis; assembly: GCF_900130125.1. Classification (GTDB taxonomy): domain Bacteria; phylum Bacteroidota; class Bacteroidia; order Bacteroidales; family Bacteroidaceae; genus Bacteroides; species Bacteroides congonensis. The sequence goes on along the minus strand of NZ_FQXY01000011.1, from coordinate 170,167 downwards.
AAGCAGCGAGAAATACACTGAAAGGCTATAAAGGTTTCGTTGACTTCGGTTACATAGCTGATCTTAGTGATTATGATGCGAACAAAGTAGAAATTTCAACTTCCCACGGATACCAGTTCAATAACTATTTCTACTTGGGTGGTGGTGTTGCGGCAGATTTCTATACCGATGCAGACCTGATAGCCGTACCTATCTTTGTTGATTTCAGAGCCAACTTTATCAACAAGAAAGTAACTCCGTTTGCTGATATCAAAACAGGATATTCAGTTGGAGATGTTGAAGGACTGTATGTCTCTACCGGTATCGGAGTACGTTTCTCCCTAAAAGGCAAAAAAGCTCTAAATCTCAAATTGGAATATAACTATCAGCAATATGATTACTATTACAGTGGCTATTATATTAGTTATGACGACACAGCGGATTTGGAAGGTCTTGGATTTAAAGTAGGATTTGAATTCTAGTAGATTTAAGTAACTAATATCCATAATAACAAGCCAAACAAAAGCATGAAAAAGAGAATAACAACAGTTGTATTATTAAGTTGCTTTACTATCCTTTCATACGCACAAAGCATTGTTATGACTTCCGGTTCTATTGATTTCATTAAAGCCCAGAAAACCATTGACTTTTCTTTCTCTTATGAAGAGATGTTGGTAGGCAAGCTAACCGAAAAAGAATATGTAGATAAGAAAGTGTCCGAGTATAACAAGAAAGAAGAGGGCAAAGGCGAGCAATGGAAAGAAGCCTGGTATGGTGACCGCAAAGAGCGGTTTGAACCAAAGTTCTTAGAGCTTTTCGACAAATATATGAGTGAGGTAGGTATCACAGCAGGTACAGAAGGAGCGCAACATCGAATTGAAATCAATACGGACTTCACAGAACCCGGCTGGAATGTAGGTGTCATGCGACAAAATGCCTCGGTCGACTTAAGTTGCAAAGTGAAGAATATTGAAACAGGCGAGCAAGTAGCCTCTATCCGAATACGCAATGCCTCAGCCAATAACTTTTGGGGTACTGATTTTACTTCCGGATATCGCGTTCAGGAAACGTATGCCAAAGCAGGAAGAGAACTTGCCAAATTCTTCATTAAGAAGGCAAAGTTGCGTAAAATAAAAAACTAAAGCCATATATTGCTTTCGGATATTACAATAACGAAAAAGCGAAGTTTCCCTGGAAGTCTCGCTTTTTTTATTTCTCAATACATTAGCACTCAATTAGGGTAATTGCACCAAAAGTTTGTTTCTTTTCTTGCGGTTTCATTCAATACGGTGCAGAAATGAACTAAACTTAGTTTTTCTAAAACTTTATTGGTAGTATACAATGATTTAATCCCCGTTATACATAACTTTATTCGTCTGACAATTGTTAAACTTTCGTCTGACAACTGTTATTCTTTCATCTAACAACTGTCAGACGAAAAAGAAACAGTTGTCAGACGAATAAAGCCATGTATCATTAACCATAAATCCATTAAGCATTAAAAATAAATCTGCACAAGCTCGAAATTAGTTCATAACATAACCGTACGGATTTGATTCATAACCGTACCGGTTTTCTCTAACTCAAATACTGACTCACATTCTTGATTGATAAACCTCTCCCTATTTGATAAGGAATAACTTTCGCAAAACATTAGCCATATCCGTATTATCTCTCCTGCCCGAATAAAGAACAGCCTGCTTGCCTATCGCATACAATGGCACGGGTGCTCCCGTATGAGTTTTAGTTGTCCATCCCAATGATGCCTTCTTATCCAGCAAGGCAATAGCAGCCACCGCTAAAGATTCATCTTTCGCGTAAAGGCTGACCACATCTTTCGACTTCTTCTTCAAGAAAGACTCTTCGTAGCAAACCAATAATTCCAGTTCTTCACGCGGAGTAATCTTAATTTGTTCCCAAAAGCCCAGGTTCTTTTTCAGAAACGCTTTCATGTCTTCCCACGAAGGAATCATCTTTCCGCTTTTCATTTCACGCATAGCAGCAGTCAAGGCTTCTTGTGAACACTTCTGGTATTGGAGCAAGTCTATATTCAAGTTCATATCGGAGTTGCCCAGTCCAAGACCGCCCGTTTCGTGGTCGGCAGTCACTAATATCAATGTCTCGTTCGGATGCTTTTTGTAGAAATCATAAGCCAAGCGGATACATTGGTCGAAATCAATGGTTTCTTTCACAACAGCGCCACCGTCATGGGCATGGGCCGCCCAATCTATTTTTCCGCCTTCTACCATCATAAAGAAACCCTTCTTCGCGGTTTCCTGAAAATTAGCAAGGCAGGCTTTTGTCAAGTCAGGCAAACTCAAGTCTTTTCCAGAACGGTCCATCGCATATTTCAGGCTTTTGCTCACTGTATCGGTTGGGAAGAGAAGAATTTTATCCTTTGCAGTAGCACGGTTATAAGCGTCCATTCCACGAAACATCGTATAGCCTTTCTGATTAAACAGGTCATAAAGGCAAGGCGCCGAAAGGTTCCGCTTGCTGCGAGGTTCGAGCAATCCCGCCCCGCCGAAGAAATCGAAACCGGAATTGGCGGCATCCACTCCTATTTCGTAATACATAGAACGGTCGGGCTGTGAAGCATAGAATCCACCGGGGGTAGCGTGATCGATAGAGGCAGAGGTGATTATTCCTATTTTATAACCTTTATCTTTCAGTTGGCGTGCCAGGGATTTTAACCCGTGATTCTTTTCCGCATCCATTCCGATTACATAGTTCGTCGTTTTTTCTCCGGTAGCCAAAGCGGTAGCCGCAGCGGATGAACACGTAATCAAGTGAGAAGCCGAACGCGTGCATACTTGAGTCAATACAGGGAAAGTGGGAAATAGCAGCGAGCGTTCGCCCGTATCTGTTCCTACTTTCTCCGCATAAATTTGGGTTGCTTCCACATGGTTGAATCCCATGCCGTCACCGATAAACAAGAAGATATATTTGGGGACTTGTGCTCCGTTTACAACGACACTACACAGTAATAATAGCCCGAACAGGGACAATCTTAAAAGTTTCTTCATTTCATTTTCCATTTTATTCGCAGCTTTAAGTCGTGCGATAGCTAATAAATAATAAGGTTATTCATAAATATAAATGATGTTGGGCACTCCGCGTTCTCCGGCATGGTCGAAACGTTTATTATCACAAGGATAATTGACGACACCATTCTCCGGTACTCCCGACAGCCATAATGTTGTGGAACCGCCACCGTCCAGGTTCAACGCATCCTTACCGCCTAATATCCGAAGCAAGTGTGCCAGTTCGGGGATATTAACCCCTTCGGCACGCCCCGGAAAACGTCCGTTCACCGTGACAAGCAGTATCTTTCCATCCTTCGTCATGCAAACAGCACTACGGGGATGCTTGTTCTGAACAAAGTCCTTTCCACATAAGCTCCAGTCGCATACCCGACCGTCTTTTAATAATAACGGACCGGATGCCAATATTGTACCCACCTTTCGCTTATATTTTTTCTCTATCTGTCTGTTCCAGGGAATCAGCTTCATCTTTCCGTTCCGTTCATAAATGGCTCCCGTGACACGTAGTTTAAACTCGTTTATCGTTGTCGTATCAATCACTTGCCTGTCTGTTTTCAGGAAACAGACAGAATTCCCATGCTTCATATCAAAATAAGAACCATTGATTGCCGCAAGCGCATGATGTTCGGAAGCTATCCGGCTTGTCTTTTTCATACCGTCCGATAGAGCAATACCCGCTTTCATCCCTTTGCCGGGGTCAATCTCTATCAGGTTGATAACTTGGGGGCACTGATAAAGCTGAGGTATAGACGCACTCTTGTGGATAATTCCTTTTTGAGCATGTATTATCTCCCATTGTGCGGAAACGATTGCCAAAGAATCTGATGCAGTCTGCCCTTTCAATGTTCCGACGGAACAAAGAGCTAAGACAAGGATAACGAAGTATTTTCTCATTGTAAACAGACAGATAAATGTGTTAAGTTAATAAATTAATCAAGTTATTTTATTCAGTAAGACTATTTCCTTGCATTATCCAAGCAGCTTTCCGGGTTGCATATTGCGACCATGCCTTAATATCCGCAGGTATCTGTCCACTCAACTGATTATCATTCACTCTGAATATACCAGTCGAACCACTCTTCTCGATTACCGTTCCATATCCGTAAGGGATACTTCCACTGAATCCGTTGGTATAAATCATAAACTCTTTCAGGCTCTTCCAAGTGGTCGGTTTATTGTTTCCGTCTAACGGAATAACCGGAAGCGGTCCGCTCAAATTATTGCAATATGCCTTTATTGTCACCATACCGGGGATATTTATCAACATATCCAGATTGCCGGTAAACGTGTTGTTAAATCCGGCCGGAGTGGAAGTTGGATGATTTGAGATGTTAAAGCTAGTCAATAATTCACATTCTCCCAAAGATTCCGGCAAGTTTCCGCTTGCAGCAGATTCTATTATCCATAAAGTGGTCAACTGGGACAGTTGTCCTATTTCCTCTGGAATACCTGCTAACTTCTGATGTTTGAACTTTATGCTTCTCAGTTCCGACAAGTTGCATAAGGGGATAATATCTCCTTCGATATTATTCGGGGACTGAATATCAATCTCAACCACCCTCTTATTCTCAAACTTCAATCCGAACCAGTTTGTCGGGTTAGTTTCCAGTGGAGCGTCAAAGTTCCATTTCTTCGTCCAGTTATCCCCGTTCGCACTTTCGTAGAACATTCTCAGGTAATCGATGTCTCCCAAGGGTTTCTTATCCTGCGTTATCGTCAGTACGTCGGTAATCCCATTCGAACCTTTCAGGTACAATGAGGCGGTACGTCCCTCGTCTATATCCGTATAAGGGTCAATCGCCAATTTCAGTTCCGATTCATTGATGACGCCCGGAGTAATTGCTGCCCCGTCGGTAACGTGTATCCAGTCGCATCCTTCAGATAGTTCGTATGTGTAAGTAACCATTGTCGAAAAAGGTATCACCTCTTCCGCACTGCCTTCCGCACCTACTTTCACCGCACGTTTTTTTAGAGCGATGCCCACTCCTTCCTGTACCACTTTCAGCTTTGTTTCGGCACCTTCGATAATCCAGCCTGCAATTTCCGCTTCGCGGGGAGCTACATTCGCATTTTTGGATACCGATATTCTGAAACTTCCCGTCCCCATCCCGTTCGATGAAAGCAAGTCAATCCAAGTGACGGAAGTCTTCACACGCCAAGGCAGATTGGATTCGATATCCACCGTATATTCCTTTTCTTCCAACGGAAGATTCAGCGTTCCGTCCGCAAACTTCAAATCCGGTTCGGGCATTGTACGTCCCGTATCATCCGTAAAGTCCTGACAGCTTGCCATACCCATCAGCAAGGACAGACAACAGATGATTCCCCATAGACCTTGCCGGCAACTATACATTCTATTATTTCGTATCATAATGATTCAACTATTAAGATTCAAACTATTAATTATCGGTCACCACCAACAGTCCGTTGGCAACCGCTCTTTCGACACCGCCATTATCATAAGGCCAATTGCGGATAGCAAAACGGTCCTCTTCAAATCCCGCCTTCGAGCGGATAATGAACGTAGACGAACCACCGCCATCCAGATTGATAGCATCCTTCGCTCCCAACGCTTTCATGACAGCTCCCATTTCAGCATACCTCATGCCGTTGGAGTACCAAAAGTTACGTCCGTCGGCAACCAAAATATAAACGACATTATTGTCCGTCACGCCGATAGCCGTCCGGGGTTCCAGTGCCGTTGATGTCTGAGGAAGCACATTCCCGTTCGTCATCAAACGCACGCGACCGCCCACCGCTTCCAGAATCTCATCCTTATAAGTATCATATTCGTCATACGAGCCAATCACCGCCTTCTTACCCTTCGTGACGGCAAAGAAAGTACATACATTATCGGTCATCGTATTCTTCAGACATACTCCGTTCCGGTAGTAAATGCCTTGCGGTGTTCCGTCCGTAGCAAAGAAATCACCATTCACGGCAGCCAGAACACGGCTGCCCTGTTTGTCGTGTGCCAATGCCTGCAACGTCATTTGTTGTTTCGTCTTGAGCTTGCCTTCGTCTTTGGGAGACGAAGCCTTCATCGTCAGATGCGTGTCTTTCAAATCGACTTCCAGGACAAACATCTTTACCGCCATACCTGTGGCAGAAAGGATTTCCATCTCCAAAGCCTTTACACCCGGAGCCAACGTGTAAGTAGTGTCCGAGAAATATTGTCCGACGTATCCGTCACTTCCGGCAATTATCTTCTGTCCCAACTCCGTTTTCGCGCCCTCGGTGGAATAGACGGTCAGGTCTTCATCATTATTGCATCCCGTCCATAGCAGACAACCCAAAAGAAGAAGAGCGGAATCATATATCAGTTTTTTCATCATTTTGTCTCTTTAATAAGTATAAATACAATCATTATCAATATCCGGGATTCGGCTCCAGGTTCGGATTCGAAATCATTTCCTTGCCCGGTATAGGCAATACCAACTGATAATCTTTCAGTCCAAGCATTGTCTTTGCCTTATTCGTACGTATGAGGTCATAATATCTGAAACCTTCAGCAAGCAGTTCCTTCCGGCGTTCGTCCAGAATATATTCTATAAATTCGTCTTCATCCTTCGGATTTACGGCGTCCAGCCCGCGTTCTTTCCGCAATTCGTTCAGCCGTCCCAGACCTTTGAAGAGTCCTTGCGCTTCCGCACTTATCAGGTACATTTCAGCCAAACGACTCATCACTACCGGGTCGGTACCGGTCTGTCCGCTCGGATATTTATTGATACAAGGTTCGGCACCTACATTGATAATGGAAACTTCTTTCCGTTTATCCTTGTCGTCATACATATTCATTACGTCGTTCGTGGGACGATACACATAGCTGCCGTGATTGGGATGAGCATATGTATAGAATAAGGTGGAAATGGTGATATTCGATTCTTCTGCCAGACATTGGAAAGAGAAGATGACTTCCGAATTTGCCTGTCCCCGGAATATCTTATCGAAGCTGTCCAGTTTATACTTCCCATTTGTTATCAGGCTCTCGGCCAAAGCAGCAGCTTCCGTCAGTTTTCCACGTTCCAGCATTACACGGGCTTTCAGAGCTACGGCAGCATCCCGGGACACATAATAATAACTTGAAGACGTGCCCAGGAAAGCAAGCGCCGTTTCGAGTTCCTCTTCAATAAATGCCCATACGGCTTCTTCCGGATCACGGAAAGGCTTTTCCATGGTATTCACTTTCTGAATAGGGACACCGCCCCAACGGGTCACCAGCGCGTGGTAAATGTATGCCCTGAAATAATGTGCTTCTCCGATAATCAGATTCCGCAGGTCGGATTCGGGAAGGTCTTCTACGATGGAAATTACATTATTCACCTGATATAGAGCATTGTAATAGCCGTTCCAACTAGTAGCGACTATTGAATTCAAAGAAGAAAGTACCGAGTTTATCAAGTCTCTTGCATTTCCCGTACTTTGGGTCAAGTCACCGCCTAATATATCGAAGGTGATGTATGATTCGCGTGCCGGAGAGTTCTGCACTTTATTGTACATCCCCATTCGCAGGGCAGACAGGTCTTTGGGAGTCACGCTTCCCGGCGATACGGCAGAATGCGATTCAATATCCAGCATACCGCTGCATGAAGTCCACAACAGGCATCCGAGAAATATATAAATAATCTTTTTCATCATTGTGAGCGTTTATGATTAGAAACTAAGGTTTATTCCGAAATTGACCGAACGTGAAGGCGGCACTCCGTACAAGTCGACTCCAAAGAACTGCGGATCCATATTCTTACTCACTTCCGGATCCCAACCGGAGTATTTGGAGAACAGCAGCAGGTTGTCTCCCTGAACGTACATACGAAGCCCTTTCAGGCGAATCTTCTGTAACATTACTTGCGGGAATGTATAACTGAATGTCAGAGAACGCAGACGGATAAAAGAACCGTCTTCCAGAAAACGGGTGGAGTTCTTGCTATTGTGTCCGCACAATGTATTGACCGCACGCGGATATTTATCCGAACTTCCCGGAGCTGTCCAGCGATTCTTCGCGACATCTTCCGTGATAGCCATCCGGTAACCCGGACGGGTAGCTGTCACCGCCCATTCGGCATATACATCGTTGCCATACATATAGGTGAAGAATACATCCAACTGGAATCCTTTATACTTGAAAGTATTGTTCCATCCACCGAAGAAATCGGGATTGGAAGAACCTGTCAGCACACGGTCGTTATCATTGATAATGCCATTGTTATCCACGTCATGGTATTTCACGTCACCGGCACGGACGCCCAAGTCATACAAGGGTTGCGGCACTTCGCCGTCATATTGATAGAGACCGTCCATTTGGAACAGGTAGAAAGCCCCCAGTTCCTTACCCACTTTCAAAGCGCGGTTGGCGCCTATCGGAAGCAAATCATCTCCCAGCAATTTAGTAAGCTTATTCTTGTTGTGGGATATATTGAAAGAAGAAGTCCAGTTCACCTTGCCGATATTCATATGCCCGTTTATTGAAAACTCGACACCATAATTCCGCATGGAACCGATATTACTGGTGATACTGGTAAATCCACTTGTACCGTGCAGGGGCATTGAATAAAGAAGGTTGTTCGTATTCTTCAGATATATATCCGCAATCATGTTCAGCTTTCCGTTCCAGAAGCCGAGGTCGAAACCGAAGTCATACTGGTCGGCGGTTTCCCACGTCAGTTTGTTGTTTCCCATACTGGTGACCGCCATACCGCTATTATTGCCGTAGTTGATGCCACCGGACATCAACGGTTGCCAGGCATAGTTGCCGATTCCATCCTGATTTCCGGTCTTTCCATAACTCAGGCGGAACTTCAAGTCTGTCTGAGGGAATTTCCAGAAAGATTCTTTTGAAACATTCCATCCTAGAGAAACGGAAGGGAAGTATCCGTAACGGTCGGAAGGAGCAAAACGGGAAGAACCGTCCGAACGCATGGTCACATTCAAGATGTAACGGTCTAAATAAGACAGATTGATACGTCCGAAGTAAGACTCCATGGCAAACTCGGAGATACCGCCCGAAGCGTTATAGATTTCGGAAGCCGTGCCTACCGTATCAAATACCGGAGAAGGGAAACCGCGTCCGTCAATGGAAGACGTACGGGTGGACATCTTCTGGAAAGAATGTCCCAGCATCAAACCCGCTTCAAAATCACCGAACTTATCATTATAGTTGAATACATTCTCTATCAATAAGTTCTTCACCAGGCGGTTGTACTCCACAATACGTCCGCCGCCTGCTCCATAAGGATGATTCTCATTGTAGTACACATAGTCATACGTATATCCGATGTCGGTGCTGACAGAGTTTTTCAGACTGAACTTCTTGTATTTTAAGTCGGCATTGAACGTTCCTAAATAACGGTAGGTATCAATATAGGATACTTCTTCATTCAGAATCTGAAGTGGATTATGACGTGCCAGTTCGTCGGTTCCACCTAAATAATAGTCACCGTTCGGTTTGTACGGACGGTCGAAAGGACGTTGTTCAACGGCACGGGCTACAATGGTAGAACCGATATTGGCTCCCGGAACACGATTGTTTTTCAGATAATTACCGCTGACATTAGCACCGACTTCCAACCAGGAAGTCATTTCGTGACTAATCTTGGCTTTCAGATTGATTTTGGTTATGTCATTGGTCTTGATTATACCTTCCTGATAATTGTAGTTGGCTCCCACATAGAATTTAGTTTTCTTGCTTCCGCCGGAGAAGGAGAGGTCTACATTGTAAGAATGTCCCACTTGAGTAATCAAATCCAGCCAATCCGTATCGGGTAATCCCTGGAATGGGTTGGAGATGGGAACCACATAACCCGCAGAACCTACGGTGTAACCATTCTGACGATTATAACGTTCGACTCCATCGTTGTAGGTTTCTACATACAAGTCGGAATCCGCATATTTGATGCGTCCTTTATTGGCGAATTTGGAAATTCCCGTACTGACATTCAAACGAATATCCGAACGTCCCTCTTTACCGGATTTTGTGGTAATCACTACGACCCCATTGGTGGCACGCGAACCGTAGATAGCTGCCGAAGCCGCATCTTTCAGTACTTCGATAGATTCAATATCCGTCAGGTTCAATACCGCCATCGAGCTTAAATCTTCTCCCATATTAAATAAGGAAGCATTACTGTTGAGGATGGGTATCCCGTCTACCACATAAAGCGGTTCATTGCTGGCGCTCAAAGAGGCGGCACCACGAATGCTCATTCGTTCGGAACTTCCCAGGTTGCCTGAGCCGGTCGATACCGTGACACCCGCTACACGTCCCTGCAATAATTCACTCGGTGTCAACACCGGACGCATATTCGATTCTGTCGGTTTGAAAGAGCTGATAGCATTCGTAACCAACGCTTTGCGCTGTGTTCCGTATCCCACTACGACCACTTCATTCAATGCTTTCGAATCTTCGTCCAAAGTCACATTGATGGTCTGCTGCGCTTTCACCGGATATTCCATGCTCTTATATCCCAGAAATGAAAAGACCAAGGTGGCATTATCGGGAACTTCGAGGCTGTACTTGCCATTTATATCGGTGATTGTACCGATAGTAGTGCCTTTGACCGACACATTACACCCAACGATAACCTCGCCCGAATATTCCTTGACTTGTCCGGTCACTCTTCTTCTGTTCTGCACAGGATTTTGCACTTCTGCTTGTTTTTTCGTAAGGATGATGTGCTTCCCTTCCATCGTGTAGGAGAATTCCGTACCGTGCAACGCATCCAGCAGCAGACTTGCCACTGTCCCGTCTTGAGTAGAAATGGAAACTTTCCGTTTCAGACTAACTTCACGTTCATTGTAAATAAACAAATAGTCTGTTTGCTTTTCAATCTGCCTGATGATTTCGGCCAATGTTGCGGTTCCTTTATTCATCGTAACTTTTTGATTCTGAGAATAGCTGTTCAAAGCATACGTCTCAAAGATAATGAATAACAGGAAAAAGACAGTTAACCTCATAATTCTTAAAATTTGAGTACAGTGTGTTTTTCTATGGACAATACGTCCACACCAAAGATTATTTTTCATATCTTTGCCTAGAGTTATTAAGTTAATACATAAAGATTTGTAACAGATGTCGAGTCTTTTTTATTGACTTCTCACATATCGGTAAGTGTTGCAGCATTTACCGATATTTCTGTTTTGATGGGGCTGGTTCTCTTGCTCTCATTCCGGGTGTTTCTTTTTTAGATTAAATACTAGGGTTAATTTAATAGATAATTATCTGGTTTTTCTCATCGTCCTGCGTATAGTTGAATTTGACGTACTTCTGCAATACCTTCATCACGTGCTCGATTCCTTCTTTCTGACGGAATTTACCGGTACACGGGCGGGAAGCGATTTCCTCGTTCTTATTAATAATCTTCACTTCATAATATTGCTCCAGTTTCTTGAAGACAGTTTCCAACGGCTCATCCTTGAAGGAATAGATACCCATTCTCCACAAAAAATCATTGTCCGATGAAAAAGTCTCCTTATAGAGTTTTCCGTTTTTAGCTTCCACCTTTTCATGAGGTTTCAAGGTCACTTCATGTTGTGTATCCGGTTGGTAGACAGTTACCTTTCCTTCTATCAGAGATGTTTCGAACATATCGGAATTCGGATAGGCGGATACGTTGAAAGTGGTTCCCAATACCCGGATGTCATATTTCTCCGTTTCAACAATGAAAGGGTGTTTCTCGTCATGAGCCACTTCGAAGTACCCTTCTCCTTCCAAAGTCACTTTTCTGTTTTTAGAGTGGAAGCCGTTGGCGGGGTATTTCAATGTGGAGTTGGAGTTGAGCCAAACAGTTGTCCCGTCGGCTAATATCAGACTGGCACGCTGCCCTGCCGGAACGGTTACCGTCTGCACATCGGTAGAATGTTCCAACCGATAGTCCTGATATTCCTTATGGATAATAAAAGCGAGCATGGCAACCACCGCGGCTATCTTCATCGATGCCCAAAGATACCGCATTACAGGTTTCTTCTTTTCCGTATTCTTCGAATCCCGGCTGTCAACGTTTCCATTCCAAAGAGTTGCGTTATAAATGCGATGCAACTGCATCAGTTGTTCACGATGTTCTTCGCTCTCCCTCATCCAACGTATCACTTCCTTCTTTTCTTCGGGAAGTACGTCACCGGCAATATATTTATTAAGTAGTCTTACGTCCATATAGCGTTCTATTATCCAAAGCATTTATCCGCCTTGTACATAATAGACACGCCAGAAAAGAAGTTCACTAGTTGAAAAGATGAAAAAAGTGAGTTTTTCTTCCATCAGCAGGTTATTAATGGTCAGGACAGTACTTCTCCACTCCTTATCTATTAATAGACTAGGGATAAAGCAGTACTTTATTAAAAGAAGAAGAGATAAAGATAATCTTTCAGACTGACACGTAAGGCTTTCAGAGCCTTACTGATATGATAATCGACACCTTTGACACTGATATTCAATGCGTCGGCTATCTCTTTTATGGATTTGTTCTCATAACGGCTCATTCTGAAAACATTCCGGGTTTGCAACGGCAGGGTATCCAACGTCCGGTTGACAATCCGGTCTATTTCTTCCGAGAAAATATCCGTCGGATTGCAGGCGTCCAAAGAAGAGATGCGGAAATCAAGTTCATAAAGCTCATCATTCAAGATATTCTCACGAGCTTCCATCCGCAGGTGTTCGTTCCGCAGATGATTCAACGACTGGTTCTTTACTACGGTCATCAGGAAAGCACGGACATTATCCACTTCTTCCGTCTTCATCGTAGTCCATAAAGAAATCATTGCTTCGGAAGCTATGTCCTTCGACAGCATTTCATCATGGAGATAGGATTTAGCGAACAGGAAGCAACGTTGATAATACTCTGAATAGATATTATCAAATGTCATATTGGAGTCTGTGACGTTACCCGGCTTTCTCATTTATCAGATACATATTGGTGGAGCAAAGATAAATAAAAGAAAGTTACCCTTGAAATATTTTCGTCATATCTACTCCCACTTCCCGTTTTTTTCGTACTTTTACCCCTCGTTGGAAAGAAGTGCCTTTCTCAACCCCTGAGAGCAGAAAAAGAAAAAACAATATATAAAATGAATCACAAATGGAATTATCGACCCATTACACCCGAACAGGCAGAGACAAGCCAAACATTGGCCCAGGAATTAGGGATTAGCCCGATACTTGGACAACTTTTGGTGCAGCGGGGAATAACGAAGGCAACGGACGCCAAGAAGTTTTTCCGCCCGCAATTGCCCGACCTGCATGACCCGTTCCTGATGAAGGACATGGATATTGCAGTAGAACGTCTGAACAAGGCGATGGGAAAGAAAGAACGTATTCTAATTTATGGAGATTATGACGTAGACGGTACTACCGCCGTGGCACTGGTCTACAAGTTTATTCAACAGTTCTATTCGAACCTTGATTATTACATACCCGACCGCTACAACGAAGGGTATGGCATTTCTAAAAAAGGAATAGACTATGCCGCTGAAACCGGTGTAGGACTGATTATCGTACTCGATTGCGGAATAAAAGCAGTAGAGGAAATTACGTATGCCAAAGAGAAAGGCATTGATTTCATCATTTGCGACCATCATGTGCCGGATGATATTCTGCCGCCTGCCGTAGCTATTTTGAATGCTAAACGCCTGGACAATACGTATCCGTACACTCACCTTTCCGGTTGTGGTGTCGGTTTCAAGTTTATGCAGGCATTCGCTATCAATAACGGTATCGAGTTTCACCACTTGATTCCGCTGCTTGACATCGTAGCGGTAAGTATCGCATCGGACATTGTGCCGATTATGGGCGAAAACCGCATTCTTGCCTTTCATGGCTTGAAGCAATTGAACAGCAACCCGAGTATCGGAATGAAAGCCATTATCGACGTATGCGGACTTTCTGAAAAGGAAATCACCGTCAGCGATATTGTTTTCAAAATCGGGCCGCGCATCAATGCGTCGGGACGTATCCAGAACGGAAAAGAAGCGGTGGACTTACTGACGGAAAAAGACTTCTCAGCCGCGCTTGAGAAGGCCGGACAAATCAATCAGTATAACGAGACTCGCAAAGACCTCGACAAGAGTATGACGGAAGAGGCGAACAAAATCGTTGCCAACCTGGAAGGGCTGGCCGACCGCCGTTCTATCGTGCTTTACAATGAGGAATGGCATAAAGGCGTGATTGGTATCGTAGCTTCCCGGTTGACGGAAGTGTATTATCGCCCTGCCGTGGTGCTGACCCGGACGGATGATATGGCAACCGGTTCCGCACGTTCCGTCTCCGGTTTTGATGTATATAAGGCGATTGAGCATTGCCGGGACTTACTGGAGAATTTTGGCGGGCATACCTATGCCGCCGGACTGTCTATGAAAGTAGAGAATGTGGATGCTTTCACCAAGCGGTTTGAGGAATATGTCTCACAACATATCCTGCCGGAACAGACGAGTGCCGTTATTGACATTGATGCCGAGATCGATTTCAGGGATATTTCTCCCAAGTTCTTCAATGACCTGAAGAAGTTCAATCCTTTCGGCCCTGATAATTTGAAACCTGTCTTCTGTACGCATCATGTCTACGATTATGGAACGAGCAAAGTGGTGGGGCGCGACCAGGAGCATATCAAGCTGGAACTGGTTGACAATAAATCGAACAATGTAATGAACGGTATCGCATTCGGGCAAAGCTCACACGTGCGTTATATCAAGACCAAACGTTCGTTCGACATCTGTTACACCATCGAAGAGAATACCCATAAACGTGGTGAAGTCCAACTTCAAATCGAGGATATAAGACCGATTGAATAAGTATCAGGAGATATTAAAACAATACTGGGGATATGACTCTTTCCGCGACTTGCAGGAAGAGATCATTACCAGTATCGGCGAAGGTAAAGATACATTGGGACTGATGCCGACCGGTGGCGGCAAGTCCATCACATTTCAAGTACCTGCCCTCGCCCAGGAAGGGCTTTGTATCGTCATTACCCCGCTTATCGCCTTGATGAAGGATCAGGTGCATAACCTGCGAAAACGGGGTATCAAAGCGCTTGCCGTATATTCCGGCATGACACGCCAGGAGATTATCACCGCACTTGAGAACTGTATCTTCGGTGATTACAAATTCCTCTATATCTCTCCGGAACGTCTGGATACGGAAATATTCCGTATCAAACTGCGTTCCATGAAGGTATCCATGATTACCGTGGACGAGAGCCACTGTATCTCGCAATGGGGATACGACTTCCGCCCCGCTTATCTGAAGATAGCGGAAATACGGGAGTTATTGCCGGGAGTTCCGGTACTTGCACTTACCGCTACCGCGACTCCGGAAGTCGTGAAAGATATTCAAGCCCGCCTGAATTTCCATGAAGGAAATGTTTTCCGTATGAGTTTCGAACGGAAGAACCTGGCGTATATTGTCCGCAAGACGGATAATAAGACAAGCGAATTATTACATATCTTACGAAGAATACCGGGTAGTGCCATTATTTATGCCCGTAACAGACGACGAACCAAAGAAATCACCGAACTGTTGGTAAACGAAGACATTACCGCTGATTTCTATCATGCCGGACTCGATAATGCCGTGAAAGACCTCCGGCAGAAACGCTGGCAAAATGGAGAGGTTCGCGTAATGGTGGCGACAAACGCTTTCGGAATGGGCATTGACAAGCCTGATGTCCGCATTGTACTGCATCTCGATCTTCCCGATTCTCCCGAAGCATATTTTCAAGAAGCCGGACGTGCGGGAAGAGACGGGGAAAAGGCTTACGCTGTCATCTTATATTCCAAATCAGATAAGACAACGCTGCATAAACGGGTAGTGGATACTTTTCCCGACAAAGAATATATCCTCAATGTCTACGAACATTTGCAGTATTATTACCAGATGGCGATGGGCGACGGATTCCAGTGTGTCCGCGAATTCAATATCGAGGAATTTTGCCGGAAGTTCAAATACTTTCCGGTGCCGGTAGACAGTGCGCTGAAAATACTGTCCCAAGCCGGTTATCTGGAATATACGGACGAACAGGACAATGCGTCGCGTATCCTGTTTACGCTTCGGCGGGACGAGTTGTACAAGTTGCGCGAAATGGGGGCGGAAACGGAAGCACTGATACAGACCATTCTCCGTTCGTACACAGGCGTGTTCACCGACTATGCCTATATCAGCGAAGCATCCCTGTCCATACGTACCGGACTGACACGTGAAAAAATCTACAATATACTCGTGACGCTGACCAAACGCCGTATCGTGGATTATATTCCCCGCAAAAAGACACCTTATATTATATACACGCGCGAACGTCAGGAACTTCGTTTCGTACATATTCCGCCTTCTGTCTACGAAGAACGCAAAGTCCGCTATGAAGCGCGCATCAAGGCGATGGAAGAATATGTCACTTCGGAAAATGTATGCCGCAGCCGGATGCTACTCCGCTACTTCGGGGAGAAAAATGAACATAACTGCGGACAATGCGATGTTTGTATCAGCCATCGTGCAACGGATGCTACCCTATCCGAAGACTCTTTTGAAGAACTGAAACAGCAAATCACAGAATTACTGGCACAGAAACCGCTGCTCCCTGTAGAGATAGCTAATAAAATAGAAGCGGAAAGAGAGAGAGTCGCGGAAGTCATCCATCATTTATTGGAAGAAGGCGCATTGAAGATGCAGGATGGAATGATACATATTTCAAAATAAGTTATTACTTTTGCAGATAAACTTAAAAACAACATATCATGCCGAACTTTTTTAAATCTTTCTTCTCCGGCAAGTCTGAAACTCCGGAGAATGAAAAGCAGAAAAACGATCAGAAAAGATTCGATATTTTCAAATATGACGGTTTGCGTGCGCAACGTATGGGACGTCCGGATTATGCCATAAAATGTTTCACTGAAGCTCTTGCTATTGAGGAAGAGTTTGAAACAATGGGGTATCTCAGCCAACTCTACATCCAAATGGAAGATACGGCAAAAGCCCGCGAACTGTTGGAGAAAATGGCTGTAATGGAACCGCATATCACGAATACCTTCCTTACATTAGCCAATGTATGTTTCATCCAGGAAGATTATCAGGCGATGGAAGAAGCCGCCAACAAGGCGATTGCCATCGAAGAAGGAAATGCCGTAGCGCATTATCTCTTGGGAAAAGCCCGCCAAGGACAGGACGACGACTTGATGGCCATTGCTCATCTCACGAAGGCCATCACTTTGAAAGATGATTTCATCGAAGCCCGCCTGCTACGTGCGGAAGCTCTACTGAATCTGAGACAGTACAACGAAATGATGGAAGACATAGATGCTGTACTTGCCCAAAATCCGGAAGAAGAAACAGCCATACTCCTGCGCGGGAAAGTGAAAGAGGCGAACGGGCAGGCTGAAGAAGCGGAAGCGGACTACCGGCTTGTCACGGAAATAAATCCTTTCAACGAACAGGCATACCTATATTTAGGCCAACTTTATATCAACCAAAAGAAACTGACGGAAGCCATCGCTCTGTTTGATGAGGCTATCGAACTAAACCCGAATTTCGCGGAAGCCTACAAGGAACGCGGACGTGCCAAACTGTTGAACGGAGACAAGGACGGTTCTGTGGAAGATATGAAGAAGTCACTGGAATTGAATCCGAAAGATGAAGCCAGCTTAAACGGTGAATTCAAGAACCTGGAACCAAAGCCGGAAGCACTTCCCGGCATCTTTTAAGTGTCCTTTTCATATATTTCAGGCAAGAAAACAAAAAAAGTATCGCTTTTTGTTTGCGTTTAACAGAAAAGTATTACTTTTGTCCCCAGAATTAGAAACCAAAGCAAAAAACAAAGACTCGTATGAGATCATTTACTTATGCATATTACTTCTTTTTTTACTTTTACTTTAGCAACAAAGTAGAGCGGGAGTTTGTATGTATCAAGTGACAGTGATGCTTAAGGACTGAATAGAGAAATCAATCATATGAATCCCGCTCCGATATGGACGCGGGATTTTTTTATATAATACATTAGAACAATGAAAAAGATAGCAATTCAAGGAACACTCGGCTCATATCATGATATCGCCGCACACAAGTACTTCGAGGGAGAAGAAATAGAGTTAATCTGTTGTGCCAACTTCGAGGACGTGTTTAGTTCGATACGAAAAGACAGCCAGGTTATCGGAATGCTAGCCATCGAAAATACGATTGCGGGAAGCTTGCTGCACAACAATGAGTTGTTGAGACAAAGCGGTACGCAGATTATCGGTGAATACAAACTACGTATTTCTCACAGCTTCGTCTGCCTGCCCGACGAAAGTTGGGAAGACCTGACGGAAGTTAACTCCCATCCCATCGCCCTGATGCAATGCCGTGATTTTCTGAATCAGCATCCGCAACTGAAAGTGGTGGAAGGTGAAGATACCGCCCGCAGCGCTGAAATCATCAAAAAGGACAACCTGAAAGGACATGCAGCCATCTGCTCTAAGGCAGCGGCAGAACGCTACGGAATGAAAATCCTTCAGGAAGGTATCGAAACTAACAAACACAATTTCACCCGTTTCCTGGTCGTTGCCGATCCCTGGCAGGTAGACGGACTTCGCCAGCATCACGCCAACGCAACCAATAAGGCAAGTATGGTATTCACTCTACCGCATACCGAAGGCAGTTTGTCACAAGTATTATCTATTCTATCTTTTTACAATATTAATCTGACCAAGATACAATCGTTGCCGATTATCGGACGTGAATGGGAATATCAATTTTACGTAGATGTAGCTTTCAACGATTACCTAAGATATAAGCAATCTATTGCAGCAATCACTCCATTAACTAAAGAACTCAAAACATTAGGCGAATATGCAGAAGGAAAGTCAAATGTATAAGATCGCTCCTGCCGACAGACTGGCAAGTGTAAGCGAATACTACTTCTCCAAGAAACTGAAAGAGGTAGCACAGATGAACGCAGAAGGAAAAGACGTTATCAGCCTGGGTATCGGAAGCCCTGATATGCCGCCTTCGGCAAAGACCATCGAGACATTGTGCAACAATGCCCACGACCCCAACGGACACGGTTATCAGCCGTATGTAGGTATCCCTGAACTTCGCAAAGGTTTCGCCAATTGGTATCAACGCTGGTATGGAGTAGAACTGAATCCGAATACGGAAATACAACCATTGATCGGTTCGAAAGAAGGTATTCTTCATGTCACGCTGGCATTCGTCAATCCGGGTGAGCAAGTGTTGGTTCCGAATCCGGGATACCCTACTTATACCTCTCTAAGTAAGATACTCGGCGCGGAAGTTATCAACTATGACCTGAAAGAAGAGGATGGTTGGATGCCTGACTTCGAGACTTTGGAAAAGATGGACTTAAGCCGTGTGAAGCTGATGTGGACTAACTATCCGAATATGCCGACTGGTGCTAACGCAACTCCCGAACTGTATGAGCGTCTCGTTGACTTCGCCCGTCGTAAGAATATTGTGATTGTGAACGATAATCCGTATAGCTTCATACTGAATGAAAAACCTATCAGTATCCTGAGTGTGCCGGGAGCTAAAGAATGTTGTATTGAGTTCAACTCCATGAGTAAAAGCCACAATATGCCGGGATGGCGTATCGGAATGTTAGCGTCGAACCCTGAATTCGTACAATGGATATTGAAAGTAAAAAGCAATATCGACAGCGGAATGTTCCGCGCTATGCAGTTGGCGGCAGCAACAGCCTTGGAAGCAGAAGCAGACTGGTACGAAGGCAACAATGAGAATTATCGCAACCGCCGCCATCTTGCCGGTGAAATTATGAAAACATTGGGTTGTACTTACGATGAAAAGCAAGTAGGAATGTTCCTTTGGGGAAAGATTCCGGCTTCTTGCAAAGACGTGGAAGAACTGACGGAAAAAGTGCTACACGAAGCAAGAGTGTTTATCACGCCGGGATTTATCTTTGGCAGTAACGGAGCAAGATATATTCGTATCTCCCTCTGCTGCAAGGATGCAAAATTAGCGGAAGCATTGGAAAGAATCAAAAGACTCTGACCGTTCACAAGAAAAGGAGATTGTTGATAATCAAAAACGATATACCGCCAGAGTCGTTACAATAAACAAGAATAAAAGTAAAAACAAATAAGAATATGGAACTCGAATCAATTTTATTACCGGGCATTGAAGCTAAAAGACCGATTGTCATAGCCGGCCCATGTAGTGCAGAGACTGAAGAACAAGTGATGGATACAGCCAGGCAACTGGCAGCTAAGGGTCAGAAGATATACCGTGCCGGAATTTGGAAACCGCGTACCAAACCGGGTGGTTTCGAAGGAATCGGTGTGGAAGGTCTTGCCTGGCTGAAAGAAGTAAAGAAGGAAACTGGTATGTATGTTTCTACCGAAGTAGCAACCGCCAAGCACGTTTATGAATGTCTGAAAGCCGGAATTGATATCCTTTGGGTAGGCGCACGTACCACTGCGAATCCTTTCGCCGTACAGGAAATCGCTGACGCTCTGAAAGGGGTAGATATCCCTGTACTTGTCAAGAACCCTGTGAATCCTGACCTTGAATTATGGATCGGAGCTTTGGAACGTATCAACAATGCAGGTCTGAAACGTTTGGGTGCTATCCATCGTGGTTTCAGCAGCTACGATAAGAAGATTTACCGTAATCTTCCCCAATGGCACATTCCTATCGAACTGCGTCGCCGCATTCCTAATCTCCCGATTTTCTGTGACCCGAGTCACATCGGTGGAAAACGTGAACTGGTGGCTCCGCTCTGCCAACAAGCGATGGACTTGAATTTCGACGGGCTGATTGTAGAAAGTCACTGCAACCCGGATTGTGCATGGAGCGACGCTTCGCAACAGGTTACTCCCGATGTACTCGATTACATTCTCAACCTGCTGGTTATCCGCACCGAAACCCAATCTACGGAAAGCCTGAGCCTATTGCGCAAACAGATTGACGAATGTGATGATAACATCATCCAGGAACTTGCAAAAAGAATGCGTGTTGCCCGTGAAATCGGTACATTCAAGAAAGAACATAGTATCACGGTACTCCAAACCGGACGTTACAATGAGATTCTCGAAAAACGCGGTACACAAGGAGAGCAATGTGGCATGGATGCCGAATTTATGAAGAAAATCTTCGAAGCCATCCACGAGGAATCTGTTCGTCAGCAGATGGAAATTATCAATAAGTAGTCAGGTATTGACTACTTACTATTAAATAAATAAGAATATGAGAATATTAATCCTTGGAGCCGGAAAAATGGGTTCCTTCTTTACTGATATTTTGAGCTTTCAACACGAGACGGCCGTGTATGACGTCAACCCGCACCAGTTGCGCTTTGTCTATAACACGTATCGTTTCACTACATTAGAGGAGATTAAGGAATTCGAACCGGAACTGGTTATTAATGCCGTCACCGTAAAGTACACGCTGGATGCTTTTCGTAAAGTATTGCCCGTACTTCCCAAAGACTGTATCATTAGTGACATTGCCTCTGTAAAAACAGGACTGAAGAAGTTTTATGAAGAAAGCGGTTTCCGTTACGTTTCCAGTCACCCGATGTTTGGCCCAACTTTCGCCAGTCTCAGTAACCTGAGCAGCGAAAATGCCATTATCATCAGTGAGGGGGATCATTTGGGAAAGATATTCTTCAAAGACCTTTACCAAACGTTACGGCTGAATATTTTCGAATACACATTCGACGAACATGACGAGACAGTGGCCTACTCGCTTTCTATCCCGTTCGTCTCGACTTTCGTATTCGCAGCCGTAATGAAGCATCAGGAAGCTCCGGGAACTACGTTCAAGAAGCACATGGCTATCGCCAAGGGGCTATTGAGCGAGGATGATTATCTGCTTCAGGAAATCCTGTTCAATCCACGTACTCCGGGACAAGTGACCAATATCCGCACCGAGTTGAAAAACCTTCTCGAAATCATCGAAAACAAGGATGCGGAAGGGATGAAAAAGTATCTGACGAAGATTCGGGAGAAGATTAAATAATTCCTAACCGGCATATAAGATTTAACGCTCCCCTGCAAAAAAGTTCTTTGCAGGGGATTTTTTTATATGTACCTTTGTATCCGCAAAAACAGATTCACAGGAGAAAGAATGATAGATCAAGTTACCATAGACCGGATATTGGATGCGGCACAGATTATGGATGTCGTTTCAGATTTTGTCACCCTGCGCAAGCGTGGTGTCAATTACGTCGGTTTGTGCCCGTTTCATAGTGACAAGACACCTTCTTTTTACGTTTCTCCCGCCAAAGGGCTTTGCAAATGCTTTGCGTGTGGCAAAGGTGGAAACGCGGTGCACTTCATCATGGAACACGAGCAGATGTCTTATCCGGAAGCTCTGAGATACCTTGCCAAGAAATACAATATCGAGATTAAGGAACGGGAGCTGAGCGATGAAGAGAAGTTTGTGCAGAGCGAACGCGAAAGTCTGTTTATTGTTAATAACTTCGCACGCGACTACTTTCAGAATATACTGAAGAACCATATAGACGGTCGTAGCATCGGTATGGCTTATTTCCGTAACCGTGGTTTCCGGGATGACATTATCGAGAAGTTCCAATTGGGATATTGTACTGATAGTCATGATGCTTTCTCCAAGGAAGCTTTACAGAAAGGATATAAGAAGGAATATCTCGTAAAGACAGGACTTTGCTATGAGACAGACGATCATCGTTTGCGGGATCGTTTTTGGGGACGTGTCATTTTCCCCGTTCATACTCTTTCCGGTAAAGTAGTGGCCTTCGGCGGACGTGTGCTTGCCAGTGCCACCAAAGGCGTAAAAGTCAAATATGTCAACTCTCCAGAATCGGAGATTTACCATAAGAGTAACGAATTATACGGTATCTATTTTGCCAAACAGGCAATTGTGAAGCAAGACCGTTGCTTCCTGGTAGAAGGTTACACGGATGTCATTTCCATGCATCAATCCGGTATAGAAAACGTGGTAGCTTCTTCGGGAACGGCTCTTACACCGGGACAAATCCGTATGATTCACCGGTTCACCAATAATATGACTGTGCTCTATGACGGCGACGCAGCGGGTATAAAGGCTTCTATCCGAGGCATTGATATGCTGCTTGAAGAAGGCATGAATATCAAAGTTTGTCTGCTGCCCGATGGCGACGACCCGGACTCTTTTGCCCGCAAACATAACTCTACGGAATTCCAAGCCTTCATATCGGAGCATGAGACGGACTTTATCCGCTTCAAGACCAACTTGCTGCTGGAAGATGCCGGAAAAGATCCTATCAAACGGGCAGAGTTGATCGGCAACTTGGTACAAAGCATCTCCGTCATACCGGAAGCGATTGTACGGGATGTATATATCAAAGAATGCGCACAGTTACTGCATGTAGAAGACAAACTGCTGGTCTCGGAAGTTGCCAAAAGAAGGGAAACACAAGCAGAAAAACGTGCCGAACAGACTGAACGTGATCGCCGGATTGCCCAGCGAACAGCTACGATGGCTCAACAAGGTCAGCAGGGAGAAGCGAATGGTAATATCCCCATGACGGACGGTGATGTTCCGTTACCACCGGAAGTTGCTGATGCCGGATATACAGAAGCCCCTTTCCCGCCACAAGAAGATAACTATGCTTCTTTTATTCCACAGGAAGGAAAAGAAGGACAGGAGTTCTATAAATTCGAGCGACTGATATTGCAGGCGGTAGTCCGCTATGGAGAAAAAGTCATGTGTAATCTGACGGATGAAGAAGGAAACGAGATTCCGGTGACCGTTATAGAGTACGTCATCAACGACTTGAAAGAAGATGATTTGGCTTTTCATAATCCGTTACACCGCCAAATGTTGTCGGAAGCCGCCGCACATATGCACGATTCAGGTTTCGTAGCGGAACGCTATTTTCTGGCGCATCCCGATCAGGTTATCAGTAAACTGAGTGTGGACTTGATTAATGTACGTTATCAGCTTAGTAAATATCATTCCAAGTCACAGAAGATTGTGACAGATGAGGAACGTCTTTATGAACTGGTTCCAATGCTGATGATTAACTTCAAATATGCCATTGTAACGGAAGAGTTAAAGCATATGCTTTATGCTTTGCAAGACCCTGCACTAGCGCACGATAATGAAAAGTGCGATTCGTTGATGCAACGCTATAATGAACTAAGAACAGTCCAAAGCATTATGGCTAAACGTCTGGGAGACCGCGTCGTCTTGCGCTAATCTCCTAAGGCGGGAAACTGTTTATACCCGCCCGTGTTGAATGAGATTCATAAACTCTTCGCGAGTCTTTGCCTGATTGAAGGCGCCTGTAAAATCTGAGGTAGTAGTAATAGAGTTCTGCTTTTCCACACCACGCATCTGCATACACATATGTTTTGCTTCCACTACAACCATCACTCCCAATGGATTCAGTGTTTCCTGGATACACTCTTTGATTTGCAGCGTCATGCGTTCCTGCACTTGCAGGCGATGAGAGAAAATATCGACTACACGGGCAATCTTGCTCAACCCGGTGATATAGCCGTTAGGGATATAAGCCACGTGCGCCTTTCCGTAGAACGGCAGCATATGATGTTCGCAGAGAGAGAA
Organism: Bacteroides congonensis; assembly: GCF_900130125.1. Lineage (GTDB taxonomy): Bacteria > Bacteroidota > Bacteroidia > Bacteroidales > Bacteroidaceae > Bacteroides > Bacteroides congonensis. The sequence continues at coordinate 145,627 of NZ_FQXY01000011.1, read as the reverse complement.
GAAATCAATGTCCTTTACAATCACCATCTGACTATATTCTTCCTGAAATTTAGCAGAGCGGAGCACTTCGTGAGGATCCATATGGTATCCCTTTGTCAAACTTAACATTGCCTTAGCCACCCGTTCCGGAGTTTTCAACAACCCTTCCCGTTCAGCATCTTCGCCCAACAAAGTTATAATACTATGATAATGACTTTTCAACTCTTCCAGATTCGGAGAGATAATTTCTTCTTTTCCTAACATGATAGATTTATAAAGGGATATTTATCTGATCTCTTACAATAGAGACCTCTTTGAACACACCGGTAGCTTTCAACCGACGCATCATCGCGTCCGCCTCTTCAATACTCCTGAAATCACCCACACGGCAAAGCCAGCGGGGAGGAGTGAATGAAGTATATATCGGCAACTCCGGGAAATATTCTTTAACACGCGAGGCTACATGATAAGCATCATTCTTAGCCTGACGGGTATTATTACCGGCATACGCCTGTATCCGGTATCCGGAAGTCTTTATTACTTTCTGTTCTCCTGTCGCAGGACGTTCCACACCAATCAGAGCTCCAATACGGGGGTCTTGATGAATAGCCACCTTTCCCTGTCCCGGCACTGTACGTTCCAGGCTTTTGACAATGCCCTGTGCTTGTGCGCCGACACTTGCCAAGACCAACAATAAAGTAAGTAAAGCTAGTTTTCTCATTTTATAAATAATATTAGGCACGGATTACGCGGATTACACGGTTTCTGATTTCATACACTAAACCGTGTAATCCGTGAAATCCGTGCCTGAAATAAGTTTTAATTATGCGTTAAATGCATCAATGATACCTTTGAAATCAGATACTTTCAAAGCAGCACCACCAATCAAACCACCGTCAACGTCCGGGTTAGAGAACAGTTCTTTAGCGTTAGAAGGCTTGCAGCTACCACCGTAAAGGATAGAAGTATTATCAGCGATTTCCTTGCCATACTTGTCAGCCACGATTGAACGGATGAAAGCGTGGATTTCCTGTGCTTGTTCAGGAGTAGCAGTTTTACCTGTACCGATAGCCCAAACCGGTTCGTAAGCCAACACAATCTTAGAGAAGTCTTCAGCAGACAGAGAGAATACAGATTCCATCTGAGCAGCTACTACTTCATTCTGCTTGTTAGCTTCGCGTTCTTCCAATACTTCACCGATACAGAAAATCGGAGTCAGACTGTTAGCCAAAGCCAATTTTACTTTTTCTTCAAGGATAGCAACTGTTTCACCGTAGTAAGCACGACGTTCAGAGTGACCCAGAATTACATATTTAGCACCGGTAGAAGCAACCATTTCAGCAGAAACTTCACCTGTGTATGCACCTGACGCTTTGTCTGCACAGTTTTCAGCACCTACACCGATCTTGGCAGCGTCTACCAACGGAGTAACAGAAGCCAAGTGAATAAACGGAGTACAGATGATTACATCACAATTGGGCTTTTCGTTAGCCAATGCTTCGTTCAGTTCTTTTGCCAAAGCGATACCCTCTTGAAGGGTTTTGTTCATTTTCCAGTTTCCTGCGACAATGTTCTTTCTCATTTTGTTTTCTTTATTTAAAGGGTTAATAAATTTACTATTCTCTTATTTACGATTTTCTATTTAATAGTCTATGGCTTCACCCTGTTGGAGTTATCAACTGACATTGGCGCGTTGTCTGTCGGCTTCCGGGCACTGTCCGTCAGTTCTTGAGCTTCGGTTGCTTTCAGGGCATCTTCCTGCTGCTTCCTCTTTACGGATTTCCGTTCTCTACGACGAACGACCAAAACATCCACTCCCAATACCAGCAACAATGGAATAATGAACCACAAGAATACATATCCCACGGTGTGAACATCGCTCTCCATCTTTTGTTGTCCCAACGGTATATTTTCCAGTTTGTCAGTCAGCACATATTCATCCGGTATATCCTCGTCGCTCCATTTATTCAGAATCGTTCCGTTCTTTATCAACATCAATCCCGGATTAGAACGTACCATCGTCTTCAACGTTATATCATCCATCTGACAGAAAGGATATTCCGCTCCGGTCTTATCCTTCCACAATTCTATCTGTTCTTCCGGTGAAGAGGTCAGGCAATAGAACTTATAGCCATGCTCCACCGAGTAGTCATATATTTCGTTAATCAAGTCAATGTTACTGTCATCCGCTTCTTCAATCCGATGGGCGACCAACAGGAAAGTGTATCCCATATCAGTCAATACATCTTGTGTAATATCATTTCCAGTGCTCAAGTCCATCATGGAGAAATCGTGGATGGCCGGTTCATATCCTTTCTCTTTGAGTACAGTGCGTGTGTCTACAAATGTCCATGTACTGTCCGGATAGTTATCCAGCGTAAATTCTTTCTTTTCTCCATTTTTCTCCAGGATAAAGACACTTTCGTATACACTAGGTTTTGCCCCTTCGGGCATTGTCATTCCCTCCAGGATATTCTTTCCTATCTTGTAGGGGCGAAAATCTAAAACCGGCAGACGATCCAAACAATAGAATGACAGGGTAAATACAAAAAACAATGTGTATAAAGAAACCAGCCATTCCATTTTCACACTAATAAAGCGGGTCAGCATCGTCCTATAGTGGAATGCTGCAATTGCTGCAAGTAGCAATATGACATTCTTGCCAAATGTTTCCCAATTTGTCAACACCCACGCATCACCAAAACAACCGCAGTCCGAAACCGGATCGAAGAGGGCAAGATACAAAGTCAGTGGTGTCATGACAATCATCAGCATCAGTGCCAATGAAGAAGCAAGCGTTCTCCGCGTACCAAAGAACAGGGATATACCGACAAAAAACTCAATGGCAGACAGTACTATACCGCCCAGCAAAGGGAAAAATGAAGGGAACCAGGAAGCCATGCCGAATGCAGTCAGATAATCCTGTATCTTATACTGGAAGCCCAGCGGATCAACTGCCTTGACAAATCCGGAAAAGATGAACGAAGCCGCCAAAAGAAAGCGACCGGTATTCGCTATGACTTTCTGAATAATATGTAAGTTCTTATCCTTCAAATTCTATCTTTATCAGTCCGAAAACAGAGTAATTTATCATATCCATATAATTGGCGTCAATCCCCTCGGATACCAACGTATTGCCGGATAGAGTTTCAATCTGCTTGGTGCGGTATATCTTCATCAGAATCAAGTCTGTGTAAGAGCTGACACGCATACTACGCCAAGCTTCATCATAGTCATGATTCTTGGCAAGCATCAGTTCCAATGCTTCCTTGGCATATTTATCGTATAAAGCCATCGCTTCTTCATTGCTGATATCGGCAGATTCGGCATATCCCAGTTCCAACTGGATAAGTCCGACGATGCCATAATTGACAATCGCAATAAATTCGGCACGGATTCCTTCGTCAATCAAGGTCACCCCCTTGGTTTCAATACTACGGATCCGGTTGGCTTTGATAAAAATCTGGTCGGTTACTGAAGCCGGACGCAGAATACGCCACGCAGGCCCGTAATCGTGCAGCTTCTTGGAAAATAAGTCACGGCACAAAGCGATGACATGTTCAAATTGTTGCTTGGTATCTTTCATCTTCTTCCAAATAGTGCGCAAAGGTAACAATAATTAAGTAAAAACAGAAAGAGGGCACTCTAAATTATATTAAAGTGCCCTCTTCAAAAGCTATTGTATTACTGTTTTATAAGCAAGCGAGTTTATGAACAGCGCAAAACCTGTCCGATACGCAAAGTTGTAGTCGGCTTGATGCGGTTCAATTTACAAAGTGTGCTGACTGATACACCACGCAATTTGGCAATGCGGGACAAAGTATCACCACTCTTCACCTTGTGATAACGAATTGCGCCATCAGCTACCTGAGTATCATGTGAGCCTGCGCGTTTCACGCCTTTTGTCTTCCTGAACGTATAAGTATCGGCTACGATATCCTGTTTCGGGAAGTCAAACATATAAACCGGATTGATTGCAATTCCCAAGAAACGGGTTTCAAAATGAAGATGTGAACCAGTAGAACGTCCTGTATTACCACCCAAACCGATTACTTCTCCGGCTTTCACCAATTGGTTTTCTTCAACCAATTGCTTGGACAAGTGACCATATACAGTTTCCAATCCATTATCATGACGGATAACGACATATTTACCATATCCTCTACGCTCGTATTTTACAATACGCACTTTACCATCGAATGCGGCAACAATAGTATCACCGATATTCACTTTCAAGTCCAGACCATTATGCATTCTTCTCCAACGAGGGCCGAAAGGCGAAGTAATTTTCGTACTCGGAGTCGGCATATGGAAACCTGTCAGGTCGATAGTGTAAGTTTCGGGGATAATGGCATTTCCGTAAGCGTGTACATACTGGTTGTTCCAGTTAGGATAAAGACTCAGGGCGGGATATTCGGACTGTTCGGCACGGATTTGCTTTTGCAAGGCCAAAGAGTCTACTGATTTTAGTTTTTTGTCTATCGGTGCCTGGCGGGCAATCAGGTCTTGAGAGAAAGAGCTCAGACTAACCATAGCCGCTACAGCTACCAATCCAGTTTTAATAATGCAATTGAAATTCATTCGTTCTTTGTCAATTCATTTAATATTCGTCGTTAGCATACAGGTAGTCAAACGTCGCCTGTTTGTATTCGAATATTTCTTCCGGTTTAAAAAATCTCATTAATTCAATAGCTGCGGTTTCCGGTGAATCAGAAGCATGAACTATATTCTCTTGAAAGCTCATACTGTAATCTCCGCGAATGGTTCCCGGAGCAGCCAGACGTCCATTAGTCGGTCCCGCCAACGTACGGACTGTTTGAATAGCATCCACACCCTCGAAACAACAAACGATAACAGGAGCTGTCATCATGGAATCTTTCACACGTTGAAAGAATTCTTTGCCACTGAGGTGGGCATAATGTTCGCTTAGTAATTCATCAGTCAGTTGCATCATCTTCATGCCGGCCAACCGTAATCCTTTACGTTCGAAACGATGAGTAATCTCACCAATCAATCCCCGTTGAAGGGTACATGGTTTTAAAATGACCAGCGTTTTTTCAAGCATAATACTCGACTTTTCAATTGGTTAAACGATACATTTACTAAAAAAATTCCCCCAAAGGTAGTATTTTCCTTTGAAACAACAAGAGAGTTATTAACTATTTTTCAGATGGTTAGCGACAAAAGGGATAAGAAATGAGTCTTTAAACCCCTATAAATAGGAGAGATAGGGATTAAATATGTTATGCAACACATTTACGCAAATAAACCGTATGTTTAACCGTTTTTCAACTAATGGCAGCCCAGTTAACATTCGTTTTCCGCAGGGATTTGAGTTGCCGCCACAGAATTTCGTTCTCCGGATTCTGTGCTGCGGGGTCTTGTTCCACAATTCCTTCGGCTATGGAACGGACATATTGCAGCAGTTGTCCGTCACGGGCTATATCGGCAATCTTCAAATCGAAAGCGACACCACTTTGCTGTGTCCCCTCAAGGTCACCGGGGCCACGAAGTTTTAAATCCGCCTCGGCTATTTCAAAGCCGTCATTGGTGCGCACCATAATTTCCAGTCGTTTCCGGGTGTCCTCGGTCAGTTTATAATTGGTCACCAGGATACAATAAGACTGTTCGGCACCACGCCCTACCCGACCGCGCAACTGATGCAACTGCGACAGTCCGAAACGTTCGGCATTTTCTATAATCATCACCGAAGCGTTCGGTACGTTCACTCCCACTTCAATGACTGTGGTGGCTACCATTATCTGTGCCTTTCCCGAAATGAAAAGTTGCATCTGCTCGTCTTTCTCGGCAGATTTCATTTTACCATGCACTTTGCACACCATGCATTTGGGAAACTCCTCAAGGATATGCTGATAACCTTCTTCAAGGTTCTTTAAATCAATCTTTTCGCTTTCCTTTATCAAAGGATAAACGATATAAACCTGCCGTCCTTCGTCTATTTGTTTCTGCACGAAACGATACATACTTTCCCGACGATTATCAAACTGGTGAACAGTGGTAATTGGTTTTCGTCCGGGAGGAAGTTCATCAATTACAGATACGTCCAGATCACCATATAGTGTCATTGCCAATGTACGGGGAATGGGGGTGGCAGTCATTACAAGGACATGTGGAGGTTGATTATTCTTACTCCAGAGACGGGCGCGTTGTGCCACACCGAAACGGTGCTGTTCGTCAATAACCACAAAACCCAGCGAGGAGAAGTTGACAGTATCCTCAATGACGGCGTGCGTCCCAATCAGGATATTCACGTCTCCGTTCAATAATCCGGTAAGGATAGCTTCCCGTTTTTTTCCTTTGATAGAGCCGGTCAGTAGTTCGACACGGATGTCCATCCCGAAAAGCAGTTCTTTTATGGTTTCATAGTGCTGGTTTGCCAGGATTTCGGTAGGCGCCATCATGCATGCCTGATAGCCGTTATCCAAAGCGAACAACATACTCATCAAGGCAACCAGTGTTTTTCCGCTTCCCACATCTCCCTGCAAAAGACGGTTCATCTGCCGGCCGCTGCCTACATCGTTACGTATCTCTTTCAATACTCGTTTCTGCGCACCTGTAAGTTGGAAAGGAAGGTTCTTTGTATAAAATGTATTGAATACATCGCCCACCTTTTCGAAGATATAGCCACGGTATCTCCTTTGTCTGTCTTTGGCATATCGAAGGATATTGAGTTGCACATAAAACAGTTCCTCGAATTTAAGGCGGTACTGCGCCCTGCGAAGCAAATCGGGATTGGTCGGGAAATGGATATTTCGAAGGGCTTCCGTCAACGGCATCAGATGATGTTCTGCCAATAACTTGGGAGAGAGTGTTTCGGGCAGAGGTTCTTGTAGCTGCTGAATCACAGTTGCCATCATCTTCTCTATTGCATGAGAATTGAGGAAACTGCGTTTCATTTTCTCCGTCGTATTATAATAAGGTTGCAGGCCTACGGAAGAAAGTTTCAGTTCATCCGCCTTGTCTATATCGGGATGGGCTACATTGATACGTCCGTTGAAAACAGTCGGTTTGCCGAAGATGATATATTCTTCATGAAGTTTATATTTACCTAAGATATACTTTATTCCCTGAAACCATACTAAGTCCACGACTCCCGTTCCGTCCGAGAAATGGGCAGTCAGGCGCCGTTGACGCCCTTCGCCGATGGTTTCGAAACCCAGTATTTCTCCTTTCAACTGGATATACGGCATATTGCCATCTATTTCATGAATGTAATAGATGCGGCTCCGGTCAACGTATTTGTAAGGGAAGTAATAAATTAAATCATGCAAAGAGTAGATTTCCAACTCCTTATTTAATACGGCAGCCTTCTGTGGCCCTACACCGGAGATAAATTTTATGTCGCGTGTGGCTAAATCGAACATTTACAACAGAGCACTCCCTACTTTCAGGTCGAAAGGAGTTGTTATCTTTATATTTTCACGGTTACCTTCTGCAAGATATACAGGTACACCCATTGCTTCTACCACCGAAGCGTCATCGGTAAAGAACGGAGTAAACTCCTGCGCATAAGCCTGTTTCAGTAATTCCACATCAAAGACTTGCGGAGTTTGCACCAATTTATAGTCATTGCGGCTGACCGTTTCACTTCCGCCGTCCGTCAAATGGCGCAATGTCTCTACCACGTCAATCACCGGAATCACCGCTTTCCGCTCTTTTGCCAAATCATAGCAACGACTTATCACGTCTATCGAGACAAATGGACGGACACCGTCATGCACTCCCACCAATCCGGGAGCCTGCACCAATGCCAGTCCATTCTTTACGGAATGGAAACGTGTTTCACCGCCGTCGGCAATCAGGTGTTCCACGGCAAAACCCTGTTCCTTGCAGAGTTGCCTCCAAAAGTCCTGTTGCTCTTTTGGAAGCACTAATATAATCTGAAGTGCAGCGTCATACTTCCGGAATACTTCCAGCGTATGCATCAACACAGGTTTACCACCGACAGGAAGGAATTGTTTCGGAAGTTCACTTCCCATCCGCAAGCCCTTTCCACCGGCGACAATAATAACAGATTTCTTCATGGACAGCTTAGCGTTTAACGCACATCGCTTCTACCAGCTCGTCTACTTTTTCTTTACCTGCCAACAGGTCAACAATAGTCAAAGCAAATTCCATGGCAGCGCCCGGCCCCATACCTGTGATGATATTTCCGTCACGCACTACGTGTTCATTGACACATTCAGCGCCATCCAGATATTGCTCGAAGCTAGGATAGCAGGTAGCTTTCCTGCCTTTCAGCAGTCCCAGTTTACCCAATACCATCGGAGCTGCGCAAATGGCAGCAATAGGCTTGCCCTTTTCCGCGAAGTTAAGGATTAGCTTGCGCAACCCTTCGTGCTTATCAAGCGTAGCGGCTCCCGGCATTCCACCCGGCAAGAACAAAAGTTCAGCATCAAAGAAATCGCAATTCTCGAAGTTGACATCGCAAAGGACAGACACGTCATGTGCTCCGACTACAATTTCATCCGGTGTAACGGATACGATTTCCACATTCATTCCGGCACGTCTCAACGTGTCAATAGTAGTAAAAGCTTCGATTTCTTCAAAACCATCTGCAAAAAATGCGTATACAGTTCCCATAATGCTTTTTATTTTTGGTTAATGATACTTCTTCTATCTCAAATTAAAATAATAAGTGATCGTTCCCGTTTGGTTCGTCACTCCATCCACTGTATTAAAGCGGGCTTTCTTGGCCGCATCTTCGGCGGCTTTGCGCAACGCTGAACTTACAGTATTTGTCTGGGGATTAATGCCGGTCAAAATCACTTGTCCCGCAGGGTTTACAGTAATATTCACCACGACACGTCCCTCTTCCTGCACATTATATGCAGGTTTTGGCAAACTGCCCGTACCTAAAGAACGCCCGCCGAGGTCAAATGTTCCATAACCACCCGTTCCTGTTTTAGCTCCGGTAGAAGAATTTCCTTCCTTACTACCTTCAGTTCCGGTACCACCGGCCGATGTCCCTTTGTTTCCTTCCATTTGCGCTCCCTTTCCAAAAGCACCGGAAACTTTCTTTCTTGCAGCTTCTTCGGCGGCCTTGCGCTCACGCTCCTCTTTTTCTTCAGCGAGTCGTTTGGCTTCGGCGGCTTTCTCTGCTTCTGTTTTTTCGGGCTTCTTCACGGGTTCTTTCGGTTTGGCCACTTCTTTAGGTTTCACTGTTTCTTTTTTAGGTTCTTCCGTTTTCGGTTTTAAAGTGACCGTTTCTTCTTCGGTCTGTGTCAACAAGTCTTGTTCGGAAGGAAGTTCGGGTGCTGTCTCCGCAGGGGCTGCCGCATCTTCATCCAGCACATCCACATCTACCAGTGAAGGGTCGTCAAAGCCGCGTGCCGATTCCACATTCCCCATCATCACAGGCACTCCGCCTGCATCTTCATCCGGTTGGGGGACAGTAAAGCTCACCAGAATCAAAAGAGCAATCACTGCCACATGCACCAACAATGCACCCAGCGCTCCTATGTATTCACCCTTTTTTCTTCTGTCCATTGTTCCTATTTATTTTCAGGCGGGCGTGTAGCCAGCACCATCTTAAAATGATTCTCGTTTGCGATGTTCAACACACGTACTATCTCACGGTAAGGTACCGATTCATCCGCATACAAAGCCACATACATTTCAGGTTCCTTCTCTGCACAACTCTGCAGGAAGGGAGTCAGTTCGCTCAAGGCATACGGTTGTTCCTTCTCGTTGCCGAAAGCGGCATAGAAGTTCAGGTCTTTATCAATAACGACTCTTGTCAGCGGTTTGGCGGAAGTCTGCTGCTTGCCTTGCGGCAACAGCACTTTTATGGCGTTGGGCGACACCACCGTAGAGGTTATCATAAAGAATATCAGCAACAGGAATATGACGTCCGTCATGGAAGCCATACTGAAATTGGGCGATACTCTATTTCTTCTTTTTAATCCCACTTTATTAACGATTAGTGGTTAGTGATTCATGATTAACGTTCTCAGTTACTTTCCTGCTTTTACGCGGGCTTCGTTCTGCCTTTATGTGGGCTCGTTCAACAAGTCCATGAACTCCATCGTGCGAGATTCCATCTTGTTCACCACGCGGTCTACCAACATCACCAGATAGTTGTAGGCAAACATGGCAATGATACCGACAATCAGACCGCCGACTGTAGTAATCATGGCTTCGTAGATACCGCCGGAAAGCAGTGTAATGTCTATATTTCCGCTACCCGCATTCGCCATTTCGTAGAATGCACGTACCATACCGGTCACCGTACCGAGGAATCCGAGCATCGGGGCACCACCGGAGATGGTTGCCATCACAGTCAGTCCTTTTTCCAGTTTCGCCACTTCGATGTTACCGACATTCTCGATGGCAGCCTGCACGTCGTTGATGGGACGTCCCAGGCGGCTGATACCTTTTTCTATCATACGTGCCGAAGGCGTGTTCATCGTGCGGCAGTAGTTGATGGCCGCCTTGATTTCACCGCTATGAATATAGTCCTTGATGCGTTCCATAAACATGGGGTCTTCTTTTCCCGCCTTGCGAATCATATAGTTACGCTCGAAAAGGATATAGAAGCAGACTACGGACAGCGCACCCAGCACAATCATAATCCAACCACCCTTGATAGCCATATCAAGCATATTCATTTCAGGAGCGTTCACCTCTGTCAGGACAGGATTGGCAGTAGCCAGCGAATCTGCCATATTCATAGCCCCTTGGGCCAACAAGATCATTGCATTCATCAGCGTAGACAGTTTTTATATTCCTGAATGGTACGCTCCAGTCCCAAGTACAGCGCATCACTAATCAATGCATGACCAATAGAGACTTCGTCCACCCAAGGAATGTTTTTATAGAAATAGTTTAAATTCACAAGACTCAAATCATGTCCGGCATTCAGACCGATACCCAGTTTACGGGCAGTTTTGGCAGCTTCGATAAAAGGGGCGATGGCTGCTTCCGGATTCTTCGGATAGTCCGTCGCATACGGTTCGGTGTACAGTTCCACACGGTCAGCCCCTGCTTTCGCCGCATACTCCACCATTTCAGGGTCGGCAGCCACAAAGACAGATGTACGGATACCGGCGCTGTTGAACTGGTCGAGAACTTCGGTCAGAAATTCCAGATTCGCTTTTGTATCCCAACCGGAATTGGAAGTTATCTGTGAAGGATCGTCAGGCACTAAAGTTACCTGATGCGGTTTTACCTTCAACACCAAGTCTATAAAATCAGGCGACGGATAACCTTCGATATTAAATTCTGTCCGCAGCAAAGGGCGCAAATCATATACATCCGAACGACGGATGTGGCGTTCGTCGGGACGAGGATGAACGGTGATACCGTCTGCTCCAAAAGATTCACAATCAAGCGCTACCTTTACTACATTGGGCACATTTCCACCGCGTGCATTTCTCAGCGTAGCTATCTTGTTTATGTTTACACTTAATTTAGTCATGGTTCTACGTAATATTTGCCGCAAAAATACAAATATTATTATTAGTTGCCTAATAATACGAAACGCATTCTCGTTTCTTTTTTGGTTATTTAAAGTAGAAATCCAAGAAAAAATGCCAAATTTGCAACCGAAACTAATGACATCGCTTATGAAATTTGCCATCTTCGGAAATACTTATCAGGCCAAGAAGTCCTCTCATGCCGCCAATCTGTTCCGGTTATTGAAAAAACGGGGAGCGGAAGTCTGTGTATGCAGGGAGTTCTATCAATTCCTGATTTCAGAGCATATGGAAATCGAAGCCGACCAGTTATTTGACGGTGATGATTTCACAGCCGATATGGTAATCAGTATCGGCGGGGGAGGCGCTTTTCCTGAAATTGCCCCCCCGGTAGGCCGAAAAGGGAATCTCCTCCTTCGCGCCAACACAGCGCGGCCGGGGGTTTATGGTAATCAGTATCGGCGGGGACGGCACTTTCCTGAAAGCTGCCCGCCGGGTAGGCAGAAAGGGAATTCCTATCCTTGGCATCAACACAGGGCGCCTGGGATTTCTAGCTGACATTTCTCCCGAAGAGATGGAAGAGACATTCAACGAGATTCAAGCCGGAAGATACAGCGTGGAAGAACGGAGTGTACTTCAACTTATCTGCAACGACACCCATCTGCAAGCATCTCCGTATGCTTTAAATGAAATTGCCGTGCTCAAACGGGACAGTTCTTCAATGATTAGTATCCGTACTGCTATCAACGGTGCATTCTTGAATACTTATCAGGCCGACGGATTAGTGATTGCTACTCCAACCGGTTCAACTGCCTACTCCCTAAGTGTGGGCGGCCCGATTATGGTTCCCCATGCCAACACTGTCGTCATTACTCCCGTAGCTCCGCATAGCCTCAACGTCCGCCCTATCGTCATCCGTGATGATTGGGAAATCACATTAGACGTGGAAAGCCGCAGTCATAACTTTCTGGTTGCCATCGACGGCAGCAGTGAAACTTGCAAAGAAACGACTCAACTCACTATTCGCCGTGCCGACTACAGCGTGAAAGTAGTGAAACGCTTCAATCATATCTTTTTCGATACGCTTCGCAGCAAAATGATGTGGGGGGCGGACGGCAGGCGATAGCCCTTTCTTATAAAAATCATAGACACCCAATAACGGATATTCCACATATGCTGTACCAAAGCCTGAGTTTGAAAGGTTTAGGAATGTGTTTTTAGGGCAACTAGCCCAGAAGATTCGTTTCCGTACTGTTTAACTCATTTCAGTACGTTGTGCTTTAATGTGGGTTCCCTGGCTATGTTGTTTAGGGAAACAATAAGTTATGAAGTAAGGAAGTGTTAGTTATCTTGCCTTTATCCTTGCGTTAGGCTGCCGGTATTCTTCCATTAGATTACCGGTATTATTATCTCACCACGGCCGTGGTAACTATTCGTCACGGGTAAGCATTCGGCCTTGTGCGTGTTTCTTTCCCTTGTTTTCCTTCCTACCTTTGTGACTTCATAATCATCTTAATCTATTATGTGTTCAGTATTAGTATTTTCTAGTGAAAGTGAGAAGCTGCGTAGTCTCTTGTCTGAGTCTAATCATTTTGATTCTGTTCTTTTCATATTTGACGGTGGTCGTCGTTATAAAGTATCGGCTTCTAGTCTTGGTATCCATTCCCCTCAGGACCTACTTCTCCCTTTAGGTCTTGGTCTTTTCCGTAGCAGTCCTTTCTGGTCTTATTACCTTTATCCGCAAGGTTGTAATTTCCATAAAGGAATTGACGGTCTTTGTGGTGAGGTCATCCGGCACACGGGTTCTTACGTGTCAGAGCAGAGTTGCCATATTTTTCTTGACCGTTCCCGTAGCAGGTTGCATATCCTTTATCGGTGCGACGATGAATACCGTCTGGAATGCCGTCGTCTGAACCACGGTTCTTTCCTCTTGAAAAAGGACGAACGGAAGAGGGGTTTTCTTCAAATTTCCTGGAATCGCCTGAATGAGCTGCTTACTGTTAAAAAGTATCGGAAAACAGTTGAAAAGTAATCTCCCGTCCTATAAGCCGTACAGCTTTATTTTGATAACTTTGCCACATAATAAAAAAGTGGATATACAGTGAAAGAACCAGTCATTACCCTTACTTTGGAAGAGTACGAAGAGTTGCGCAAGGAACGTGAACGTCTTGAAAAGGAGCATGCGGAACTTCAGAGAAAATACGAAGCCTCTTTGCAGGAGTATTCCCGCCAGGCCGGGGAAATCTCAGCCTGTACAGCCGTCATAGCTGACTTGAGATGGAAATTGGCTGACTTGACACGCCGTTTATGGGGTAAATCCAGTGAAAAACGTCATCTTCCCGAAGATGCCAGCCAATTGAGCATCTGTTTCGAATCCCCGTCCGATGTCAATGACCCGGTAGCGGAAGAACAGAAAATAGCTGAGAAATCTGTCAAATCGGAGAATGGTTACAACCGTTTCCGTAAGAGCTTCACCAAAAAGATTACTCCCCACGCCCGTAAGCCCATCGACCCGTCCCTTCCCCGTGAGGAAATCATCATTCCCATGCCGGAAGGTCTTTCCCTGGAGGGAGCGACAAAGCTGGGGGAGGAAGTGAGCGAACAATATGCCGTCAGCCCTGCGCGATTCTATGTGAGACGCATCATCCGCCCTAAATACCGGCTTGCCGACGGTCGTATCATGACTGCTCCCATGCCCGTAACGGCACACCCTCACAGCAATGCGTCGGAAAGTATATTGTCCCACATTGCTACCGCCAAATATTACGATCACCTGCCTCTGCACAGACAGCTGGACATTTTTGAGCGTGAAGGCATCCATCTGAGTCCTTCCACCGTAAGTAACTGGATGATGGCCGCCGCACAGCGTCTGGAGCCGGTCTATAATGAGCTTCGTGAACTGGTCAAGGACAGTTATTACGTCATGGCCGATGAGACGCCCCACCCCGTACTTGAAAGCGACCGTCCCGGTGCCCTTCACCGCGGGTATATGTGGAACTTCTATCTGCCCCGGTTCCATACCCCCTTCTTTGAATATCACAAGGGACGTGGCAGCAGTGGAATAGACACACTGCTGGCAGGACAGGTCCGGGTGGTACAGAGTGACGGCTTTGCAGTATATGACGAGTTCGACACGCTACCCGGAAAGTTACACCTGTGCTGCTGGGCACACGTCAGGCGCAAGTTTGTGGAAGCGGAAGGGAATGACCCTCCCAGAGCAGGGTATGCACTTGAACAAATAGGCAGACTGTATGCTGTGGAGGAGAAAATCAGGATAGAACATCTGGAAGGCGGGGCTGTAGTAAAGCTTCGCCAGGAAGAATCGTACCCTATTATCAAAGGACTGGAAAAATGGTGCAAGGAGGAATATGAACATACGGTTGAGAAATCGCCTATTGCCAAGGCCATATTCTATATGTACACACGATTTGAACAACTGTCCGGATATGTCAACGATGCACAATTCTGCATTGACAATAATCCGGTGGAGCGTTCTATAAGACCATTGACTTTGAACAGAAAAAACACTCTTTTCTCCGGATCACATGAGGCGGCACATGCAGCGGCAATATTCTTTTCACTGATGGGATGTTGCAGGGAAAATAAGGTGAACCCGAAACTATGGATGCAGGACGTGTTGATTAGGGTACAGGAGAAAGAAAGAGAAGAGAAAAACGACTACTCCGATTTACTGCCATTTAATTGGAAAGGATAAACAAGAAAGATTGATAAAGCCAAAAGCCAGACGAAGTACGTCTGGCTTTTGGCTTTATTATAGCTTGGAAAGAAACACGCACGAGGCCGAATGCTTACCGTCACGGCCATGGTAGGTTCTCTTCACAGCCGTGGTAGGAATTTGTCACGGCCGTGACGAATTAGTGATATCGGTAATCTGACGAAAGGATACCGAAGAGATAACGTTAATATCCCGTTAGTATATCCTATGTTTTATAGGGGGATGGGATGATAATACCCTGAGAGCAAAAGTTACTCTCAGGGTGCTATCATGACCTGCTCTCATAGCTGAAGCTACGATGAATAAAGGCTTTGAAAAAATTTATGAGGGTATGAGGGTAAATCGTGAAAACTTTTGTTTGGAGTGCGTGTTTAGTTCTGAAATCGAATTAGTTCATTTCCGTACCCTAATGAGATAATTTATTAGCTCAACAGTTGATATGGTGAGTCACTTACTCAATGATGTTGGTTATGAACTAAACTGGAGTCTAATTCAATGTAAACGTCTGCGAGCCAATCAGATTACCACCTTCGAAGATATCAACCCGATAGTTTCCGGCGTACAGAAACTCTTCCACATCCCAAAACACATTTACGTTCTGTTCTTCTCCGTTGTACTCGATATACTTTTTGATAGAATAGGTCAGTGTACGATTCTCATAAGGGAAAGTATTGGACGCACTCTTAGTCAACGCATCGTTATCCGGTTTGGTGATACGTATGTATATGGTACGCTCACCGTTTTCAGCAGTGATATTCTTTACGACTGTAAAGCTGATAGCCAGTTTCACCACGTCTTTCACCTTCTTCGCTACTTTGCCGCGTTTGTTGCGGGGTTCGATACGGATATTGGTGGCGTCAAGCTGGGCTGCCAGTGTCACTTTCTTATCCAAGTTCTTCTTTTCTTCAGAAAGATTACTGATTTGTTGAGAAGCCTTATTATACTTATCGGTCACATCAGCTATCACCAATTTCTGCTGTTCAGTCAATTTATTCAATGAATCAATCTGGTTGATATACCCAATCATAACTTTACGCAGGGTGGCCAGTTCCTTCTTCAAACGGCGGATTTCCGTAGCGTTCGAGCTTTTCACCGTGCGGAGTTCTTCCAACAAGCGCTGTGTCTTCAATTGTTCCTGTTCAAGCAGTTGGGATAAAGAGTCATTAGATATGGTCATCTTCAACTCATCATATTGTTGTGCAAAGCGGGTATATTCAGTTTCCAGCTCTTCCTTGTCTAATTGGAATTCCTGTACTAACTCCCTGTTGGCTTGTTTTTCTGTAAATAATAAATAGGTAATGCCAATAATCGCTATTACCAAAATAGCTACGGCCGCAATAAGAAGACTTTTTTTACTCATAGTTTCAGTTGTGAATTGATAACGTGCGCAAAAGTAATCATTTCACAACAGAAGTCAAGCGGAAAAACAGAGAGTTTTAGAAAAACCATCGGCTAATCCGTACAATTTTAATTTATTAACCAGTTTGGCATTCTATCGGCTCTCCTTTCAGGCTACTGTCTGTAGATTCTGATTACTTCGACCTTTAACTAAAATTATTACGGAAAAATTTCTTTAATTAGGATTATCGTTGTAATTTTGTCGCGCAAAATAGATGAAACAAATTATCAACTTTTTAAATATATAGTATTATGTCAAAAGTAACCGTAGTAGGCGCAGGTAACGTAGGTGCTACATGTGCAAATGTACTTGCTTTTAATGAAGTAGCAGACGAAGTAGTAATGCTGGACGTTAAAGAAGGCGTATCAGAAGGTAAAGCAATGGATATGATGCAGACTGCCCAATTGTTGGGTTTCGACACTACAATCGTAGGCTGCACTAACGATTATGCCCAGACTGCCAACTCTGACGTTGTTGTGATTACTTCAGGTATTCCTCGCAAGCCGGGTATGACTCGTGAAGAACTGATCGGTGTAAACGCTGGTATCGTTAAATCAGTGGCACAGAACATCTTGAAATATTCTCCTAACGCTATCCTTGTTGTAATTTCTAACCCAATGGATACAATGACTTACCTGTCATTGAAATCTCTGGGCTTGCCGAAAAACCGTATCATCGGTATGGGTGGCGCTTTGGATAGCTCTCGCTTCAAATATTTCCTGTCTCAAGCTTTGGGATGCAATGCTAACGAAGTAGAAGGTATGGTTATCGGCGGTCACGGTGATACTACAATGATTCCGTTGACTCGCTTCGCTACTTACAAAGGTATGCCTGTAACTAACTTTATCTCTGCTGAAAAGTTGGAAGAAGTTGCTGCTGCTACTATGGTAGGTGGCGCTACTCTGACTAAATTGCTGGGTACTTCCGCATGGTATGCACCGGGCGCAGCAGGAGCATTCGTTGTTGAATCTATCCTTCACGACCAGAAGAAGATGGTTCCTTGTTCAGTATTCCTCGAAGGTGAATACGGCGAATCAGATATTTGTATCGGTGTTCCTGTAATCCTTGGCAAGAACGGTATCGAAAAGATCGTTGAACTCGACCTGAACGAAGACGAAAAAGCCAAGTTCGCAGCTAGCGCAAAAGCTGTACACGGAACTAACGCTGCTTTGAAAGAAGTAGGTGCTCTTTAATAAAGCAAATCCCCTTACATTTATATATCAGGAAAGGCTGTCCTTCATCATGGAAGGACAGCCTTCTTTCTTTTCTTCTCCCCCGCTCATCTTGTTATATTTTTAAAAAAAGCTAATTCTTTTTGCGTTTTCACAGAAAGCGCATACATTTGCATCGTTGTTTATGCAATTATTGTTTAAGCTAACAAGTTCAAAAAAACTGACTACTTCAATAAACAAATTACATAAGAACAGGGTTATTTAAATAGAAGTATCACCTTATTAATATGCAAGATGCGATGAAAAAACTATTTCTCCTGACAATTCTGTTAAACCTGACTTTTATAGTAAAAGCGCAAACTATACTGAGTTTGGATAGTTGCCGCGCTTTAGCCCTTGCCAACAATAAAGATCTGTTGATAAGCAATGAAAAGATAAATGCCGCCCACTATCAGCGAAAAGCCGCATTTACCAATTACCTACCCAGCTTCTCGGCAACCGGAGCTTACATGAGAAATCAAAAAGAGTTCTCTTTATTGAATGCCGACCAGAAAGCCGCACTTTCGGGATTGGGAACCAGTCTGGCAGGCCCATTGGAGCAAGCCGGCGGAATCATAGCGCAATTACATCCGGAACTTGCTTCTAAAATCCCTGAATTAGGAGCGAGCCTGACTTCTGCCTTTAACAATGCCGGAAGTTCACTGGTAGACGCGCTCCGCACGGACACTAGAAACGTGTACGCCGGAGCTGTCACGCTGACACAGCCACTCTATATGGGTGGAAAAATCCGCGCTTACAACAAGATAACACAATACGCCGAGGAACTGGCACGTCAGCAACATCAAGGCGGCATGCAGGAAGTTATCATGAGCACCGACCAAGCTTATTGGCAAGTCATTTCATTAGTCAATAAGAAAAAGTTGGCGGAAGGATATCTGAAACTTCTGCAACAGTTGGACAGCGATGTGGAAATGATGATTGCCGAAGGAGTAGCTACTAAAGCAGACGGTTTATCCGTGCGCGTCAAGGTGAATGAAGCGGAAATGACACTGACAAAAGTAGAGGACGGATTAAGCCTTGCCCGAATGTTGTTGTGCCAACTATGCGGGCTCGATCTTAGCTCTCCCGTCACTCTGACAGACGAAAATATGGATGACATTCCCCTATTAGCACCGGAGACTCATTTCGATATGTCAACGGCCTACGCCAACCGACCGGAGATACGCAGTCTCGAACTGGCTACGCAAATCTACAGGCAGAAAGTGAATGTAACCCGTTCTGAACATCTTCCTTCTATTGCGTTAATGGGAAATTATATGGTTACGAATCCTTCTGTCTTCAACAGTTTCGAGAATAAGTTCAAAGGAATGTGGAATGTCGGAGTGATGGTGCAGATACCTATCTGGCATTGGGGCGAAGGTATTTACAAAATAAGGTCTGCCAAAGCCGAAGCAAGAATCGCGCAATATCAACTGGAAGATGCCAGGGAAAAAATCGAATTGCAGGTTAATCAGGCAGCGTTCAAGGTGAACGAGGCCGGTAAAAAACTGGTGATGGCTTCCAAGAATATGGAGAAGGCGGAAGAGAATCTTCGCTATGCGACACTTGGCTTTAAAGAGGGCGTAATTGCTACCAGTAATGTTCTCGAAGCGCAAACAGCCTGGCTATCCGCCCAATCGGAGAAGATTGATGCTCAAATAGACGTGAAACTGACAGAAATTTATCTAAAAAAATCATTAGGAACTTTGAAATAATTCATAATCATATGGCACCTACTAAATCACAAAACAGCAATATGCTGCTGGCTTTTCTTACTTTACTCGGAGTTATTGCAATCGTTGCAGTCGTTGGTTTTTTCATGCTTCGCAAAGGGCCTGAAATCATTCAGGGACAGGCAGAAGTTACCGAATATCGTGTCTCAAGCAAAGTTCCGGGACGTATTCTGGAATTTCGCGTGAAAGAAGGACAGCAGGTCAATGCCGGTGATACACTGGCTATCCTGGAAGCGCCGGATGTAGTGGCGAAGATGGAACAGGCACGTGCCGCCGAAGCTGCCGCACAGGCACAAAACGAAAAAGCTATCAAAGGGGCACGTCAGGAACAGATTCAGGCCGCTTATGAGATGTGGCAGAAAGCACAGGCGGGAGTCACCATTGCCGAAAAGTCATACAAAAGAGTGAAGAACTTGTATGAACAGGGAGTGATGCCCGCACAAAAGCTGGACGAAGTAACTGCACAACGGGACGCCGCTATCGCTACCGAGAAAGCTGCAAAAGCACAATATACAATGGCAAAGAACGGAGCTGAACGTGAGGACAAAATGGCTGCGGAAGCTCTTGTCAACCGTGCAAAAGGAGCCGTTGCCGAAGTTGAATCTTACATCAAGGAGACTTATCTTATCGCTCCGGCAGCCGGAGAGGTTTCGGAGATTTTCCCGAAGGTAGGAGAACTGGTAGGTACCGGCGCACCTATCATGAATATTGCCGAACTGAATGACATGTGGATAACGTTCAATGTGCGCGAAGACCTGCTTAAAAACCTGACTATGGGAACTGAATTTGAAGCAGTCGTTCCGGCTTTGGATAATAAAGCGATCAAACTCAAAGTGTATTATATGAAGGACTTGGGTAGTTACGCAGCCTGGAAGGCTACCAAGACGACCGGCCAGTTTGACCTGAAAACATTCGAAGTGAAAGCATCTCCGATGGAAAAAGTCGAAAATCTTCGTCCAGGCATGTCAGTTGTCATTGATAAGTAATCATGAAAGAGAGAGAAAAGAAATATATAGCATTGTGGCAGGTCATGCAAAGAGAATGCCGGCGGTTGGTATCACGACCGCTTTATCTCTTCTGCATGGTCATCGCCCCACTTTTCTGCTATATCTTCTTCACCACTTTAATGGATTCGGGACTGCCGAAGGATCTTCCTGCCGGTGTGGTGGATATGGATGATTCGCCTACGTCCCGCAATATCGTACGCAATCTGGATGCTTTTTCGCAGACAGGTGTCGTCGCCCATTACAGTAATGTGACGGATGCACGTATAGCCGTACAGGAAGGAAAAATCTACGGGTTCTTTTATATACCCAAAGGCTTGTCGGCGGAAGCACAAAGCCAGCGGCAACCCAAGATTTCTTTCTATACCAACTATTCATACCTGATTGCAGGTTCCCTGCTTTTCAGGGATATGAAAATGATGGGGGAACTGACAGCAGGCTCTGCCACACGTACCACGCTATATGCCAAAGGAGCTACGGAAGATCAGGCTATGGGATTTCTGCAACCTATCGTGATAGATACGCATCCGTTGAATAATCCCTGGTTGAATTATTCGGTATATCTATGCAATACGCTGATACCGGGAGTACTCATGTTGCTTATATTCATGGTCACTGTTTACTCTATCGGTGTGGAAATCAAAGATCGTACCGCCCGTGAGTGGCTGCGTATGAGTAATAACTCTATTTATATTGCATTAGCAGGAAAGTTACTTCCACATACGGTAATCTTTTTCATTATGGGTATATTTTATAATGTATACTTATATGGTTTCCTGCATTTTCCTTGCAATAGCGGTATCTTTCCCATGATATTCGCCACACTCTGTCTTGTGCTGGCATCACAGTGTTGCGGAATTCTCATGATAGGGACTCTGCCTACTCTGCGGCTCGGACTAAGCTTCGCTTCGTTATGGGGTGTCATATCGTTCTCTATTTCCGGTTTCTCATTTCCGGTGATGGCGATGCATCCTGTTTTGCAGGCTTTGAGCAATCTGTTTCCGCTGCGTCACTATTTCCTGATTTATGTAGATCAGGCGCTCAACGGATATAGCATGGCTTACTCATGGAGTAACTATATGGCCTTATTAATATTCATGATGCTTCCTTTCTTCGTGGTTCACCGCTTGAAAGAAGCATTGGTTTACTATAAATACATACCCTAAATGAAAGATATAAAATTAAAAGATAAGATAGCCCAAGGCATCAATGACCTGTTTTATATCTGGAAGCGGGAGTTTCAGACAACTTTCCGCGACCAGGGGGTACTGATATTCTTTATACTCGTCCCGTTGGGCTATCCACTGCTGTATAGCTTTATCTATGACAATGAAGTGGTGCGCGAAGTTCCTGCCGTTGTTGTGGACGATTCCCATTCCTCTTTGAGTCGCGAATATCTCCGGAAAGTAGATGCTACGCCCGATATTCAAATCGTATCTTATTGTGCCGATATGGAAGAAGCCAAGCAAATGCTGAAGAACAGACGTGCGTATGGCATCATTTACATTCCTTCGGATTTCAGTGATAATATCGCAAAAGGAAAGCAGACGCAAGTCAGCATCTATTGTGATATGAGCGGATTACTTTATTATAAGTCCATGCTGATAGCCAATACCGCCGTTTCATTGGATATGAATCAGGATATTAAGATTGCCCGTAGCGGCAATACAACCGACCGGCAGGATGAGATAACTGCTTATCCGATAGAATATGAGGAGATTTCGATATTCAATCCTACTGCCGGATTCGCCGCTTTCCTGATTCCTGCCGTACTGGTATTGATTATTCAACAGACATTATTGCTCGGCATCGGTCTTGCTGCCGGAACGGCCCGTGAAAATAATCGGTTCAAGGATCTCGTACCCATCAACCGGCATTATAACGGTACATTGCGAATCGTACTCGGAAAAGGGCTGAGTTATTTTATGGTTTATGTATTGGTGGCTTTCTATGTGCTACATATCGTACCACGACTATTCAGCCTCAACCAAATCGGACAACCCGGTTCATTAGTATTATTCGTTGTTCCTTATTTGGCGGCTTGTATTTTCTTTGCTATGACAACGTCCATTGCCATTCGTAACCGGGAAACGTGTATGCTGATTTTTGTATTCACATCCGTTCCTTTGCTATTTATATCAGGAATTTCCTGGCCAGGGGCTGCGATTCCTCCGTTCTGGAAATATGTATCTTACATATTCCCGTCTACTTTCGGGATCAATGGTTTTGTAAAAATCAATAATATGGGAGCAACTTTGAGTGAAGTGGCTTTTGAATACAAAGCTTTGTGGTTACAGGCGGGTATCTATTTCCTTACTACCTGTTGGGTATATCGCTGGCAAATACTTATGAGTCGTAAACATGCCATAGAGAGATATAAGGAGCTAAAAGAAAAAGAAAACTTATCCAAGCAGGTAAATGATTGATAAATATAACACAAGAGAGAGAAACGAACGGTATATTCTTATTATTAAGATATGCCGTTTTTTCTTTTTCGGAAAGTAAGGATAAAAAAATCCCCCGTCCAAAGAAAGTATAGGACGAGGGATTTTTAAAGAGATATTATAAAGAGAGTATAATTCGATTAGAATTTGTAACCTACCCCAATAGAGAAATTCATGTTCTTGGCACTTTTCTTTTCATAAGTATAATCATCAATAGCAGCGTCATATTTTTCAACACCAACATCTTGCAACTTTGTCAAACCGAAACTACCAGTCAGATCAATAAAGAATTTATTAATTTCATAGGTAACGCCAACACCAATACCTAAATCAAATCTTTTAGCAGCTTCGTTTTCAATATCGCCATCTTCATCCTTGGTGTCTTTAAAGATATCCACTTTATAATCTCCATCTTTATATTTACCACCTAAACCAAAGGCAAAATATGGACCGGCTTTTACTACGATATTCTGTCCATCAGCAATTGCAAATCTTGCAGCAGCCATTACAGGCAATTCCAAATACATAGGAGTAGCTTTTCCAGCACTCTCATCTCCTTCTTCCTTCTTTTCTTTATACCCTTTAGTTGAGAATAACAAAGATGGCTGAATGGACCACATATCTGTAAACTGGTATTCCATACCAACTCCTAAATAACCGCCAATCTTCATCTTGGTATCTTCCATCTTAGTCACATTACTCATATTCATACCAGCCTTAGCACTCCATGAAATCTGAGAATAAGAAACGATTGAAACAAGTGCAAACAGCACAAAAATCAAACCTTTTTTCATATCATTTATTTTTTAGTTCGCCTTCCTCTTCCCTTTGGTCGGCATTGTTAATTAAATAGCTTTGTTCTCAGGTGTGGGGAATTATTCATACCTTTATTAGAGTATAGAAACACACCCATTCATATTTAACGTCTGTTTTATACCGGCAAAGATATTTCATTTATTTTAAATAAAAAAGCAGCCATTTACCTGATTTTAGCATAAAGGTTATTAAAGTGTGACTATTTAAGCAAAAACAATGCCTATTCGAGCTTTTTTTGTGCTTAGCTATTTTCAGCATTATAATATAATTAAAATATTCTTGCGCATTTCATGCATTTACAATTATTAACCAGCTAAGTATTGCTTATTTACGAAATATTCGTAGATTTGCGAAGTATTCGTAATTAAACAATATCTCCATGGAAAAGTTAACAATACAAGAAGAAGAAGTAATGATCTACATTTGGGAGTTACAAAGCTGTTTCGTAAAGGACATCGTAGCGAAATATACGCAACCTGCTCCGCCGTACACCACAGTAGCATCCATCGTGAAGAACCTCGAACGGAAGGGATACGTCACACCGAAACGTGTGGGTAACACTTACCAGTACACTCCCGCTATTCGCGAAAATGAGTATAAGCGCCATTTTATGAGCGGCGTAGTTCGTAACTATTTTGAGAACTCTTACAAAGAAATGGTTTCTTTCTTTGCAAAAGACCAGAAGATTTCGACCGATGATCTCAAAGATATCATCGACCTGATTGAAAAAGGAAAAGAAGATTAATAGAAAATATTCATTACTATGATGACTCCGGAATTAGCCTATTTTCTAAAGATAAATGTAGCAATAGTCCTATTCTACGCATTCTATCGGTTGTTTTTCTATAAAGACACCTTCTTCCATTGGCGTCGGGTGGCTTTGCTATGCTTTTTTGCCATCTCCTTACTTTATCCTTTGTTGAACATTCAAGGATGGGTAAAAGCCCATGAACCAATGGTGGCAATGGCAGATCTTTATGCAACAATTATACTTCCGGAACAAACCATCACTCCACTGCAAGAACCAACAATGAACTGGCAAGAGTTAATCTTACTCTTTATAAAAATCATTTATTGGAGTGGAATATTAGTATTAACAACACGTTTCCTTGTGCAATTAGGCAGTATCATACGGCTACATATCCAGTGCCCTAAAAGCACTATACAAGGAATAAGCGTACATCTTTTAAAGAAAGAATACGGCCCGTTCTCTTTCTTCCATTGGATATTCATTCATCCACAGTCACATACAGAGTCCGAAATCGGTGAAATCATTACTCACGAAGAAACGCATGCCCGTCAGCATCATTCGGTAGATGTGTTAATCAGTGAACTAATGTGTACATTCTGCTGGTTCAACCCTTTTATCTGGCTGATGAAACGGGAAGTCAGAGGAAATCTCGAATACATGGCGGATCACCGGGTATTGGAGACGGGACATGACAGTAAATCATACCAGTACCATTTATTGGGACTGGCACATCACAAGGCTGCAGCAAATTTATCAAATAGTTTCAATGTTTTACCACTCAAAAATCGTATTAAAATGATGAATAAACGAAGAACAAAAGAAATAGGGAGAACAAAGTATCTTATGTTTCTCCCCTTGGCTGCCCTGTTGATGATTGTCAGCAACATCGAAATGGTGGCACGTACCACAGAGAAATTCGCCAAGGAAGTAATGGGACAGGCGACGACACAAGTCACTTCGAAACCCGAAATAGCGACTATTCCCGAACTTCCTGCAGAAGAAATTCAAAAAATCATTCTCCCGCAGGAGAAAAAGGCGCAAGAGACACTGGAGACTCATAGCAAGATTGTACCGGATTCCGTCATATTTGAAGTTGTAGAAGAAATGCCGGATTTCCCCGGAGGAATGAAAGCCTTGATGGAATATCTTTCACAAAACATCAAATATCCGGCCGAAGCACACGCTAAAGGCACACAAGGACGTGTGATTGTATGTTTCGTAGTAAAAAAAGACGGAAGTATAGATAACATAAAAGTAGTTCGGAGTGTAGACCCCTATTTAGATAAGGAAGCCATACGTGTAATTACTGCCATGCCAAAATGGAAGCCCGGCAAGCAAAGAGGAGAAGCAGTAAATGTCAGATTTACAGTTCCTGTCATGTTCAGACTAACCGGACCTGAAACTCCGAAAGCTGAAGAAATCAAACAATCTGATTTGGAAGAAGTAGTCGTTGTAGGGTATGGTTTAAAGGAAGATTCAAATCCCGATGCAGTAGGTGTAAAAACCGGAGATACAGAGCCTACTTTCAAGGTAGTAGAAACAATGCCGAAATTCCCCGGCGGAACAAGAGGTCTAATGCAATATCTTGCCAGAAGTATCAAATATCCTGTTATTGCACAAGAGAAAAAGCAGCAAGGCAGAGTCATCATAAAGATGGTTGTCGGAAAAGATGGCAGCTTGTCAGAAATAAAAGTGCTGCGGAGCGTTTCTCCTTCTTTAGATACAGAAGCCATGCGCGTAGTAAGTAATATGCCGAAATGGGAACCGGGACTGCAACGCGGACAAGCGGTTGCCGTAGAATACACCCTTCCTATTACATTCCGGCTACAATAATTTATTTTCCCGATGCCGCTCTCTCTCCTCATCGGTGGGGAGAGAGGCGTTCCCCGGTGCCGGACACAAGTCTCATCGGTGGGGAACACTAACCTCATCAATTCCAAAAAGAATTTCTTTTTTCTACTTCCATAAGGCTAGTTACAAAAATATCCTTATATTTGTTAGAAATAAAACGCTATTCATATGAAAAGATTCGCATGGATTATCGGTTTGATACTCTGCACAGTTTGCACTGTACAAGCCAAAGACAGAGTTATCGAGCGTCCTCCTTTTCTTGCCTGGAGCTCCAACAGTATCGAAGTTGATAAAATTGTCATGAGTGACACAGTGACCACTGTCTATGTGAAAGCTTACTATCGGCCTAAGTACTGGATAAAAGTAGCAACCGGAAGTTTTCTGAAAGATAATAACGGGGCACTTTATCCAATCCGGAAGGGAGTCGGAATAACACTGGACAAAGAATTTTGGATGCCGGAATCCGGAGAAGCGGAATTTCAGTTACTCTTTCCTCCTATACCGGAAAATGTTACCAGCCTGGATTTCTCTGAAGGAGACTTTGACGGAGCATACAAGATATGGGGAATACAGCTCAACGAGAAGTATTTCCGTAAAACTCCGTTACCTAAAGACGCAATAATCCATAAGATTAATAAGAAAGCCCAATTACCTACCCCGGAACTCGCATACGGTAAAGCCACACTAACAGGAAGAGTGCTCGACTTTAAGAAAGATATGCCGTCATCAGGTAAATTGCATCTGAATGACCCGGTCAGGTGGCTGAACTTTGCCGAAGAAGTGAGTATAAATGAAGACGGAACTTTCCAGATTCAAACAAATGTCATCACGGTAACTCCGGCGACTCTTGTTTTCCCGTTTGCTCAAATTTCCTGCTTATTAGCTCCGGGAAAAGAAAGTTCTATTATTATTAATACGGCCGAATGTACACGCCAACAATCACACTTGCAAAAGGACGATAAGCCTTATGGAAAGAAAGCTTATTACAGCGGTTATTTGGCTGAACTGCAACAAGAGTTGACGGACAATACCATTCAGTGTAATCTGGTCAGCAGTCCGGGGGAAATCGTAGACGAAGTAATCGGAAAAGATATAGATGGAGTGAAAAACTATTTCATAGAGAAACGGAGCAATATCCATAAACAGATAGCAGAATCTCCTCTTAGTCCGGCCGCAAAAGAAGTTCTGAAAGCCAATACAGATATAACTACAGCTATCGGACTTTTTATGGGCAAAGATATCCTGATGCGTGCACATGTCGTTAGTCAAAAGTTGAACAGAGAGCAGACTAAGGAATATTACACAAACACCAAGATTGAATTTCCGGATAATTATTTTGATATATTCAAAGAATTGGCTCTCAATACACCGGTAGATTTATATGCATCGGAATACGCATACGGAACGGGAATATTCAGTTCCCGGAAAGATCTTCTGGAAAAACAGTTGGGAACAAACCAGGGGATTCTGTTCCAAATGATGGAAGCATATAAATGTTACCGTTCGATTGAAGATTTTACCCCGCTGACCGCCGAACAGATAACCGCGCTTGAAGCACTGCCTTCGCCCGCCTACAAAAACATGCTGACAGCACTCAATGGAGAGTTGCTCAAGAAGATGGAATTGAACAAACAGAAGACCGGATACAAAATCAATGAAATAGGCGAAGTAGAAAATGAAGAACTTTTCTCTGCCATCATTTCCAAATTTAAAGGCCATGTCCTATTAGTAGACTTTTGGGCTACTTGGTGCGGCCCTTGCAGAATGGCGAACAAAGCTATGGTTCCGATGAAAGAAGAATTGAAAGATAAGGATATCCTCTATTTATATGTCGCAGGAGAAAATTCCCCCAAAGGAACTTGGGAAAATATGATACCCGATGTTCACGGAGAACATTTCCGTGTGACTAATGACCAATGGAGATATCTTATGGATAAATTCAATATTCAGGGAGTACCGACTTATTTTGTTATCGACCGCAATGGTAACACAGTTTATCAGCAGACCGGTTTCCCAGGAGCTGACACCATGAAAAAGAAACTGACAGAAGCATTGAATAAATAATAGAGCTACTATAAGAAAGAACCTTCATAGTTTTTATAAAGACTATGAAGGTTCTTTTTATATCTTACGAACAGCTTATATAAAAGCTATCTTGTCCGGATTCCGGCTATTTATGCATTTCTACAATTTGGGTCGGAGCCATCTCAACATTTCTACGATCCACCTGGCGGACAACACTCGCAGCTAATGACAAGAAAGCACGTCCGGTGATGGTATTTTCATCCAACGCAACCGGCGTACCATTGTCCCCACCCTCACAAATACTCTGCACAATAGGAATCTGCCCCAACAAAGGCACATTCATCTCTTCGGCCAACTTCTTTGCACCTTCTTTACCGAAAATATAATATTTGTTTTCCGGAAGTTCGGCAGGAGTAAACCATGCCATATTCTCAACCAAGCCGAGGATAGGTACATTTACCTTATCATTAGTGAACATATTGATTCCTTTACGGGCATCTGCCAAAGCCACTGCCTGCGGAGTGCTGACAACAATCGCACCTGTCATTGCCAATGTCTGGACAACAGTCAGATGAATGTCACTTGTTCCCGGTGGAAGGTCAATCAGAAAATAATCCAGATCACCCCAGGACGCATCGCCAATCAATTGCTTCAGTGCATTGCTTGCCATTCCGCCACGCCACAAAGTAGCCTGATCCGGATCAACAAAGAAACCGATCGACAATAATTTCACTCCATATTTTTCTACAGGGATAATCAGGTCACGGCCATCTATGCGTTCAGCATATGGACGCGCATCTTCCACCTGGAACATCTTCGGCATGGAAGGCCCGAAAATATCCGCATCGAGCAAACCTACCTTATAGCCTAATTTAGCCAAAGCGACTGCCAGGTTCGCAGATACAGTAGACTTACCTACCCCACCTTTGCCTGAAGAAATACCAATAATATTCTTCACCTGCGGAAGCATCTTGCCCACTTCCGGACGAGCAGCCTGCTTGCTTTCCGTTGCTATCGTAACCTGTACATCCGGAGATACATAGGTATGAATAGCTGTTTCGGCAGCCTTCAACATTGATTTCATAAACGGATCAGTCGGTTTTTCAAATATCAATGAAAAGCTGACAGTCATACCGTCAATACGGAGATTATCGGCAACCATCTCCGCTTCCACCAAATTCTTTCCCGAGCCGGGATAACGCACCGTTGCCAATGCATCCAATATCAATTTAGGATAAAGAGTCATTTTATTTACTATTTGACGATTTACAATCTACCATTTCAGATTCACCACTCAGTATACTGTTTATGTTTAGCTTACTTTATGGCGATTATTTCAGCAAGTTATCTGCTTGTGCTCAACCCGCTGCGTTTACTACGATTATAGCTACGATAAGGATCAAGTTCTATTTCGACATCCGGCTCCTGCAATTTGCCTTCTTGCGGAAGCTGAAATTTGATATACTTTATATTTAAACCACGATCAAGCCATTGTTGTTCATAATAAGTCTTGATACCCAGAATATCATCCACCAGGTCGGAGTGATATAAATCCTCCGTCATAAACTCAACCGGAAGTTTATTGGCTTCTATCATGTATTTGGTATAAGTAAACATGAAGTTACTGTCTGTCTTCAGATGGATAATACCGTTCGGTTGCAGAAACTTGCGGTATCTTTCCATGAAATAAGTGGAAGTCAGTCGTTTGGTCGCTTTCTTCATCTGCGGATCGGAGAAAGTCAGCCATATCTCGCTAACTTCGCTTTCCGCAAAGAAGCGTTCGATGATTTCGATATTCGTGCGCAGAAAAGCTACATTCTTCATTCCTGCCTGCAACGATTCCGTTGCCCCCGTCCACATGCGGGCACCTTTAATATCAACTGCTATAAAGTTCTTTTCGGGAAACATCTTACCCAATCCGACGGTATATTCACCGCGTCCACAGCCCAGTTCAAGCACTATCGGATGGTCATTTTTAAAGAACTCCTTGTGCCATTTCCCTTTCATGTCAAAAGGCACGTTATCTACTGCCGAATAAGGATATTCGAACACATGCGGATAACTCGCCATATCGGCAAACTTTTCTAATTTATTCTTACCCATATCAATCCTGATTAGGTCGCAAAGGTACTGATTTTGACGCAACCGGCAAAAAGAAATGGAGTACAGATTTCTCCGTACTCCATTCTTCTATATAGCTGAATGTATTCGTCTATTAAATAGTAACGTTCACTTCAACGTCTACTTCAATATTTCCGCCTTGCTGTGCTTTCAGGTCTTCATAGAAAGCTGCACGAGATACTTGCATATAAGGCTGCAGGAACAAGAATCCGATACCAAAAGTAACGATAGCAAGAAGAGCCCAACCGATGAAACTCAAATCAAGTAAGAACAATTTCATTTTGTTGTTTTCCATCATTGCCATACTCTTTTCGATAGCCGCATTGTTTTTCATTTCCGGTTCTTCTTTCAGAATATAGTCCGTCATTGCATAAGAATAATACTTGATGACGCCCGGAACAACCAATAGCAATGACCACAAAGCAGTGTAAATGCCCTGAAGCAATTTCGTTACAAAAATACGGCTATAATCCTGGAAACCTTCAAATAATACTCCAAAATCAACATCCTTACCTTTGAATACGCCAAACATCACGATAGCAATACCGTAAGCAACTGGCAGTCCGATAAATAATGAGCACAATCCTCCAATGAAAGGGATAGCTGATAAACCACCGGCAACGATTGAATAAATAAGTGCAGCAACGGCTGCCATAGGCCACTTACCTTGAAGTGCCTGACGTGCTTCTGCACGTAATTGCGAATTCTCTTTTAACATGATATAATTAATTAAATAAATAAATGTGTCTTAGTTTAGTGTGTGTATTACTCCACAATAGTTACCCAGCCATGCGTATCCGGTTCGTCACCGTACTGAATACCACGTAATTTATTATACAACTTTGTACAAATCGGCCCCGGTTTACCGTCTTTGGAGATTACATAAGACTTTCCGTTCTCCAAATCATCAATGCGCTGAATCGGGCTGATTACCGCTGCTGTTCCGCATGCACCTGCCTCTTCGAATGTTTCCAGTTCTTCTTCCGGCACCGGACGACGTTCTACCTTGATACCCATATCTTCTGCCAACTGCATCAAGCTCTTGTTGGTGATAGACGGCAAGATAGAAGATGATTTCGGAGTGATATACGTATTATCTTTAATACCGAAGAAGTTGGCAGCACCACATTCGTCGATATATTTCTTTTCTTTAGCATCGAGATAGAACTCGCAGGAATAACCCAAGTCATGTGCTTTCTTGTTGGCACGAAGACTGGCTGCATAGTTACCTCCGACTTTATAGATACCTGTCCCGTGAGGAGCGGCACGGTCAAATTCGCGGATGATAACGTACGGATTGGTAGAGAAACCACCTTTGAAGTACGGGCCTACCGGAGTCACGAATACGACAAACATATATTCATCTGCCGGATGTACACCTACCTGCGCACTTGTACCAATCAACAAAGGACGAATGTAGAGAGAAGCACCCGTCTCATAAGGCGGAATGAAACGTTCGTTCAGTTTCACGACTTTCAAGATAGCTTCTTTGAAACGTTCAGTAGGAAGTTCAGCCATCAGGATTCCCTGACAAGTAGATTGCAGGCGGGCCGCATTTTCTTCCAAACGGAAGATACGCACTTTACCGTCTTTTCCACGGAATGCTTTCAATCCTTCGAATGCTTCCTGTCCATAGTGCAAACACGTAGCTGCCATATGCAGATTCAGATGCTCGTCACTACTAACTTCCAGTTCTCCCCATGCTCCATTGCGGAAATTGATTCGCACATTGTAGTCTGTCTTCATGTATCCAAATGACAGATTCGCCCAGTCTATTTGTTCCATATCGTAATGTATTAGTTTATTTTTTCTTAAGCTTTGATTCGCAAAAATAACTTTTATTCTTCAGACTGCCGCTTTTCTTTCAATAATTTTTCGACTTCTTTATCGGCTTTCGTCAGTTTTTCGGTACAGAAGGCAATTATTTCATTGGCTTCTTTGATTTTCTCACTCAAAATGTCGATATCCAATTCATTATTGTCTATCTGGCGGACAATCTTTTCAAGACGTTCCATCGCCTGAAGATATGTTTCCTTTTTTGCTGCCACGATGATTGATTATTAATGGTTAATGATGAATGTTTCTTTTATAATTCCGTTTCTTTTATAATTTCTATTCCGATGCTTACTATTCCACCACCGAACGGGCTTCTCCTTTCGAAAACCGGGTGACTAACCTGTCTCCCGCTTTCAGTGAAGAAGCATCTGTCACAGCTTTTCCATCCTTTAGTGTAATACTGTATCCCCGGCTCAATAATTTATCGGGTGAAGCATCCGCAATACGCTGTTGCAGGAGCTCCAGCCGATGTCGTTGGCGCGCTAACAACGACATCGTCACTTGTGACAAGTCTTTCTTGGCTGCCAGTAATGCAAAACGGGCATCAGTAAGTTTCCGGTGAACAAGATTCGGAATACGGGTCTGAAGATTCTCCAGTCTTCGCCATTCCTGTTCAAGAATCGCATAGGCTCCTTGTTGGACACGGACAGATAGTTCCTCTAAATGGTCGGCTACTTCCGTGATCCGATGAATTAGAAGTTCGGCAGCAGCCGTAGGGGTTTTCACACGTGTATGCGCTACTGAGTCAAGGACTGTATCGTCCCGTTCATGTCCGATTCCGGTAATGATAGGCAGCGGAAATTGTGCACACGCAGCCGCCAACAGATAGGTATCAAAACCGGATAAATCGGAAGTTGCCCCACCACCACGGATGATAACGACTACATCAAATTCGTTTACACGGGCATTGATACGGTCTAAGGCTGCCAATACCGACTCTTCGACCTGATTTCCCTGCATCAATGCCGGGAAAAGCTCCGTATAGAAAAAAAATCCTCCGGGATTATGCTGCAACTGATGGCAGAAATCGCCATATCCGGCTGCGGTGGCAGAGGATATAACAGCAATACGCTGCGGAAGAACCGGCATTTCCAGTTCTTTATTCAGCGTGAGTACTCCTTCTTCTTCCAAC
Source organism: Bacteroides congonensis (assembly GCF_900130125.1). Classification (GTDB taxonomy): domain Bacteria; phylum Bacteroidota; class Bacteroidia; order Bacteroidales; family Bacteroidaceae; genus Bacteroides; species Bacteroides congonensis. The sequence continues at coordinate 112,151 of NZ_FQXY01000011.1, read as the reverse complement.
TGCAATAATATTTCCCGACGACGGCGCGCCATATCTCCTAAAGTATATGTAGGGTCGATATCAAGCACAGTCAGACTGTAACCGTAAAGTTCGTGGAACTGAACCGTCACCTTCACCAATACTTTGATGCCGGACATAAACATCTGTCCGGTAGTTTCCTCGAAATAGGGTTTCAACAAGCGATAAATATTGTTCCATATCATACCGCGCGCTTTCGCAACAAGACTATTACTACGAGGATCTTTCTGCACAAATTCCAAATAGCAGTGTCCGGTCGTATTGGAACGGACATCGCTCAATTCTGCCTGTATCCAATATTCATCGGGCAGGCATTGCTCCAGACTACGGCGGACAAGCGCATTCAGTTCTAAAAGGGAAAGAGAGGAATCCATAACGGTTAGTGATTAATGATTAGTGTTAACGTACCAGTAACCAGTGGTTAATCACTAATCACTTTCCCGTTAACCGTTAAATACGCTTTCCACAAGTCAGGAATACCATATCCATATATATTATCCGGAAAATCCGCCCTGTCACCCGAGCGACGAACCAGTTCGACAATCTCTTTCGCCGTCAGTTTCGGACAAGCCTGCCATAGACAAGCCACCATTCCGCACATGATTGGAGAAGAAAAAGAAGTACCGTTGGCATGGCGAAGATTGCCGTTTGTCCCCATTACATCCGAACCGTACCCAACTGCTACTACATCCGGTTTCACCCGTCCGTCCGACGTGTTGCCAACGGAAGAAAATGGAGCCAGTTCTCCTCTTTTATTAATAGCCCCTACAGTAATTACATTCTCCGCATCTCCCGGCGGAGTAATCTTCTTCCAGGAGCCGGCACCGGAATTTCCGGCACTGCAAACAACCACCATCCCTTTATCAGCAGCCTTTGCAGCTTCACGGGACATCAACGCATAATGCCCGTTCAGGTCACGGTAACGATAGTTCTTCGTTGGATCGTCAAATGAATAATAGCCGAGGGAAGTATTTACCAAATCCACTCCCACGCTATCGGCAAACTCGATTGCCGCCGCCCAATAATCCTGTTCCACCAGATTCTCCGAATATTCGTCCTCACTGCGCAACAACCAATAGGAAGCTTCGGGAGCCGTACCAATCATCACATTTGGCTGATTCATCGCCATGCAGGAGAGAACGGACATGCCATGACTACTTTCTGCATAGATATCTGCTTCGGGATTTACAAAGTCGCGCGCTCCCAGTATATTGATATTCTTCATTGCTTCAATCTTATCCACATTATGAAATCCAGCGTCAATAACAGCAATTGTCATCCCTTGTCCCTTAAAACCTGCATCATGGAGAAGATTCGCCCGACTCATCCTTATTTGTGTAATAGCAGGGCCATAAAGACTATCGGTACGTAACGGATTATTTATCAACGAATCCCTTTTGGTAGATTTCTCCATTTTACCCTTCCAAACCCTTTCGGTAGAAAGTACAAAAGGCAATTTGCTTATTTCATCTATCAGCATACTATCATTACAGGAGACAGTGACAAAGTTATCCCATTTTCCAGTAACAAGTACGTGAACGCCTTTCTTCCGTATCGCATCTATGTATTTTCCGCATACCGGCAAGTCGGTGGAATCTATCGCCAATCCCTGTCTTTTTCTCCGTTCAATAGATTTCACGGACAAGTATTTTTCCGGCTTCTGCAGAGAGTATTCCGTAGCTGCCTTGTCTTTCAGACTAATACGGTATTTCAAAGTATCACCCGGCGTGAATTGAGCCGACATGCTGATGGCTACGGCTGTAAAAAGAATCAATGTAATTAGTTTCTTCATATTATGATTGCTTTATTTTATTTCATTAAGTAGATAACGTTGCTGCGGATGGTTAGGATTGTCAGGGTATTTCAACCTTAAAATACCAGCTTTCAACAAAGGAGTGATATAATTAAGCCTGACATATCGTAAACTCAACAATCCCCATGCTTCCATTATTTCCCTGGAGCTACATTCTTGTTTCTCAGAGAATAGATATATAAAGGAATTGACATATTCTTTTGAATTCAAAATTTCCATTATAACTGGTGCAGTAACTGGTACACTTACTGGTACACTTACTTGGGGGGTAACCTCCCCAAACACCTTTCTCTTCATAACAACCCAAAGTCCTCCCATCGAAAATTCAAAAGTCGGCAGTTCCATTCCGGCATCCGCAAACCCCTTCATTATCTTGGAGATACCTCTCCCCCAGGCCTCAATGAACCCGGCTTTGAAGAATATATCCGCAATATTCTTATTATATGGTTTCGAGGCATGCTTCCCAAGAAACATTTCCATAGTATTCACATCCGCCACAATGCCCAAGAAGTTGACTATCTTGTTCGGTATATCCTCCATCAGTTTCTTTGCGTCTTCTACGCCGACCACCTGACCGTTATCATCTATCCCGATATAAATCTTTCCTCCCGTAGCATTGGCAAAGCCGCATATCCATTTCAGATATTCATCACGCCAACTTTGTTTATATTCTATATTCTGGTCTTCATTCATCTTGATTCGTCCCCGTTCTCTATAATCACCAGTCCTATTCCTCGCTGCGAAGCAATAAAAGCTCCTCCCAATACACGTTTTCCGTCATAGAATACAGCCGATTGGCCGGGAGCAACAGCCGAAGCCGTCTCAAGAAAACGCACCAGCAGGCGACCATCTTCCAATCGCTTCACCCGGCAAGGTAACGGGCGGCTTCGATAACGAATCCTCACAGCCAGATTCTCACACTGGAACAACTCTTGTTCATCAACAATCTTATCCTGCTCCACCAGCATATAGTCGGTTTTCAACTGCTCGGCACCACCAAGCATCACCGTATTTTTCTGCGGATTGATTTTCAACACATAAGCCGGTTTACCTAAGGCAATCTCCAATCCTTTCCGCTGACCGATAGTATAATAAGGTGCACCCTTATGTTGTCCCAGTTTCACACCTTCGGAATTGACAAACCATCCCGGCCCTATCTCAGTGTCCAGTTCCGGACATTGTTCACGGAGAAAGTCACGATAATCGCCTTTTATAAAGCAGACTTCCATACTTTCCCCCTCTTTCGACTTGGCTTCATAGCCCTTCTCCGCAAGATATTCCCGAACTTTCACCTTTGTATAATCCCCTAAAGGAAAAATACAACGCCTTAGTATATCCTGTCCCAATCTCCAAAGGAAATAAGACTGGTCTTTCTTATCATCGTCTCCGGCTACTATATAAATATGTCCGTTCCGTTCTTCCAGTCGCGAATAATGTCCGGTAGCAATCCAGGCACAGCCCAACTTATCCGCCCATTCCGTCAGAACACGAAACTTGAACAAAGGGTTGCACATCACACATGGATTCGGCGTACGTCCCTGCTTATATTCGTCTATGAAGTTTTTTACGACAGTCTCTTTAAAAGGAATACGTTCATCCGCCACATAATGTTCGATTCCCATCCGTGCAGCCAATTCCCTGGCATCTTGCGGCTCGTCGCCCCATACACGCATGGTCACTCCTACTATTTCGTATCCTTGTTCCTGTAGCATCAGACAAGTGGCGGTACTGTCAATACCACCGCTCATTCCGACTAATACTCGCTTATTTCGTTCTTTCATCCGAATTTTATAAATTACGTGGACACAAATGTACGAGATTCTATTCAGATAGCCATAGAGAGAAGATGTAATTTCATATCCTATATCTTTTTCTATTGAATTTCCTTGTCACTTCTTTGCTATCCCCAATAATTCACCTATCTTTGCCTTTTACAAAGCCGAAGAGAAATACGGCATATTGAAACGTTTTTTGCGCTAAGAAAAGTACCAAATTTCATTTAAACAAAAAAACATGGTTTCAATAAATCTGTTTCATACGTGCGACGTAGGGTCGGGCGTATGAGCGTATTTATTAAACCATGTAGGTATTGGTACTACCTCTTAGCGGATAAATATGAACTCAGCGCCCGGCTTCTTTTATATACAGGGTATACATCAGAATACGGACAGGGATTAATATTCATAGAAAACAAAACATGAAACATATTATTAACTTAATTCCCTATTTACCTATGGCAAACTGGCTAACAATCAAACAACTGTCCGCAAAACGAGGTCTTACAGAATCAACTTTACGCAATTGGACAAACTTAGGCTACATCACTTCTGCAACTATTGATGGCATTATCATGTTAGATGATGACAGTCTGACCTCTTATCTGAATGTTCACCAAACAAAAGGACTAAACAAAGAATCCTTGGAAAAATTAATCAAAGAAAAAGAATCGGAATATGAAATAGTTCTTTCTCAACTTGACGATGAACTTTTCCTGTTAAAAACTCAAAAGCTCCACCAACCACTCTTTCATATTATCATCAAGGAACTCGGCCAACTGATTACCGACGCCAGTCAGCGGGAGATATTTCTTAGTATCTCTTGTGGGGAAACAATCTCACGAGTAGCAGTAAGACATAATATGACATATCAAGACACAATCAACACTTATAGTGAACTCCTCATAAATCTAAGCAAGAATACCGAACGGATAGCCACTTTCCGCGACCGGGCAATGACATCCCTTTTCGGCAAATACAATACGGATGATCCCACAAATATTCCATTAAGGCGGATGATCAGTGACCGTGCTTGCAATGCATTGTTCAAACTGAATATACATACCGTACATCAGCTTCTGCAATACACCGCCCAAAACGGATGGCCTCGCCTGAAACGTCTTGAAGGATTAGGGGAGATAACTTACAATGAAATAATCAATGCATTATACAATGCCAACTTTATCGTCTTCCACGAAAACAAAAGCATCGGATTATCACCTGAAATATCCGCCTTGATATTGTAACCAAGCTTATAAAATATAACATAGCGAAAAAACATCTATCATGCTATCATTCATTTCTGTATTCTATTAATTATCAAAAGAATAAGCATGATAGATAATTTTCCAAAAAGGTATCTATCATACTTACACCACCAAAAACAGGCTATCTATCATTAATAAAACAGTCGGATAAAGGCTGAACAAACGTAAGACAGCTCGTTTTTGTTACAATAAACCCGCATAGATCCAACCATCATGGCTTAATAATACAACTTTAATGGCGATAAGTTTATAGCCCACATATGTGTGATATACAGCCCCCATACGTGGGCTGTACGGTTTACACATGCGGGCTGTACAGCCTGCATGTGTGAGCTATAAAAAGACTACCGTTCCAAATGGATTATTAAGCTGCTAAATACAGGTTATCATCCTATAAAAGGGGTATCCTTATGCCTTTAAATGGATGGTTTCACCTAATGCTACCCTAAAACAGGTGCAATATAAGTATGATAGATACCCTATTTTTGGTGGTGTAAGTATGATAGATACCTTTTTAGAAAAACATCTATCATACTTATTACTCTGACAATTAACAAAATACAGAAATGAATGATGGCATGATAGATATTTTCTTCACTATGTAGTTGAATCCTGAGTTCAATTTATAAATGCGACAATTGAGTGAGAATATAGAGGAACTTGAAGAAGAAGGTCATAACCGATAAGTGTTTTTAGCAAACAAAATGTTGCTTTTCCAAATAAAATTCCCTATATTTGAAATATAACAAAAGCGAGAACAATTATGGCTAACCCTAGATTACCGGGCATTTCCGAAAACGAGCAAGCCTTATTGTATGCCAAACTGAATGAATACAACCGAGGCAGAGCCTCTTTCAAAGAGGCGGGTGTTTACTTGGTGGTGACGCCCCGACCGGGGAAACCAAACTATTCCCTTTGGCTCTATTCTCCCCTGCCCGAGAAACAATCAATTCTTTACATACATGACCTGTCACCGGATATTAATGAATCTCTACGGATGGCAAGCACGATGTTTTATTACTCAAGACGTTGCCTTATCCTTGTGGATTATAATGAAAAAAGAATGCAGAGCAATGGCGACGACCTTATCTTCTTCGGGAAATATCGCGGACATTTCCTGCATGAAATACTGAAGATAGACCCTGCTTATTTAAGCTGGATAGCCTATAAGTTTACTCCGAAGATTCCGAAACAGGAACGCTTTGTCAAGATAGCGCAGGCTTACCATTCCATACATCTGGACATTATGCAGAGAAAGTCCAGAGAGAAGCGCTCGTCAAGCCGGTATTTGGGAGAGTTGGGAGAGAAACTTACAGACTTGAAACTGAAAGTGACCCGTGTACGGCTGGAAGACGATCCGTACAAAACAAGGGTGAATGGTACTACTCCACAGTTTTTTGTCAAGCAGATGCTCACGCTGACGGATGCCAGCGGAAATCTGGTCGTCATGAGCATTCCTTCAAAAAATCCCAGTGCGGTATCATGTACTTTATCCGGGATAGAGCATGAATACCGACTGGGAGAGATTATCTACGTCGCATCGGCGAAAGTATCACGCCGGTACGAAAGCTACGGTTCAAAATATACGCGCCTTAGCCATGTGAAGTTTGCAAGTCTCAACGTTTAGTCCAATCGTCCTTGACAAAGCTTGCCGGATAAGAGACTTTATCCACAATACCGTCTTTCTGACGAATCCAGGAAGTGAACGTGCGTGCGCCTTCATCCAATACGATGATACGGGCACCGTTCGGCAAATGGTTGTACACTGTATTCCCACCGGTGTAACGCCCGTAAGCCAAAAGGATATTTTTCCACATGACCGCATAGTCATTGTCATGGTCGTGACCGACAAATACACCCATCACGTCTCCCGCTTCTTTCATGGCAGCAAACATTCCTGTATTTATTCTAGGTGCACAGGCTTCTTCCATACGTGTTCCGCGAAAAGCTGCGTTTTCATCGCGAATGGCTTCGTGATATTCGGGCAGAGGAATATGGAAAAAGGCAAGGGCAGGTAACGGTTGTCCGCCATTCTGAGTTTTATAAGCGGCGCTTTGCTGACGATACCAGTTTATTTGGTCGAACGTAAGCCAATTATATCCCTTCACATCTTTCAAAGGTGAATAAGAGTGAGAGTCCATGCAATAAAGCAAAGCTGCATCCTTTTTAGAATCAGAAGACGATTTCACGGTCAATACATAGTCCGGTGACAAAGCAGTTCCCCGGTCAGGCAGCAGATTACCCGGAACGGTACGGATGATGTCATACAACTGTGAGCGTGTCAGTCCTTGTTCATCATCATGGTTGCCAAAAGTCACAACAAAAGGAAGCTTACGCCTGGATACCTGTTCCAAGACTTTCAGCATACCGGAATCCGCAGGCGCTGCATAAACAACATCTCCGGTAAAGACAACCAAATCCGGCCGTTCGGCATCAAGTACTTGATTGATACGTTCCAATGCTACGTCAGAAGCCGGATTACCATACTTGAAGTGTACATCGGTAAATTGCACAATCTTGAATTTACCATCTTTACTGAATTTCAGTTCTCTTTTTTGAGCTATACAAAAAGTAGTTGCCAACAGTAAGATTAGTGTTAAGTGAAATCTCAAAAGTCGAATCATAATTATTTATATTAGGGGGTTAATTATTCTTCTCAATCAGTACTGTGGCATAGGCTGAAATACCTTCTTCGCGACCCGTAAACCCGAGTTTCTCGGTAGTAGTCGCTTTAATGGAGATATCATCCACATCAATTCCCATAACTGTCGCCATTGTCTCCTGCATCAAAGGGATATGAGCTTTGAGTTTCGGACGCTCGGCGCAGATGGTGGCGTCAATATTGCCGACCTTATATCCTTTAGAAGCAATCAATTCCACTGTCTTTTTCAGCAGAATCTTGCTGTCTATATTTTTATATTCTCCCGCTGTATCCGGGAAGTGATAGCCAATATCGCGCATATTTGCCGCCCCCAACAAGGCGTCACAAACGGCGTGCAATAATACATCAGCGTCCGAATGTCCCAACAATCCTTTCGAATGTTCCAAAAGGATACCGCCGAGCCACAGTTCGCGCCCTTCGACCAACTGATGTACGTCGAAGCCAAAACCTACTCTTATCTTCATAATTTGTTTAATAAATGAGTACTAGTAATCGTGATAATGGTTAATAATAAATGTTCGAAGGGCAATCAACGGATATAAAAATCCAGCAGCTTCTCCCCTTCCAGATAGCCTTGCAAGTGTTGTCCTATACTGACAGGCCCGACACCGACAGGAGTGCCTGTAAACAACAAATCACCGATTTTCAAGGTAACAAACTGACTGACATACGCTATGATATCGTCTACTTTGAAAAGCATGTCCGCCGTACATCCATTCTGCACTTCTTTACCGTCAATCAACAGATTGAAGTTCAGATTCTGAATATCCTTATATCGGTCTATGGAGACAAATTCTCCGATAGCGGCAGATGAATCGAAACCTTTACACAACTCCCAAGGATTTCCCTGTTCGCGAAACTTCCGTTGAAGGTCACGGGCTGTAAAGTCAATACCTACTGTCACTGCGTCATAATACCGGTTCGCAAAACGGGGAGCGATATTCTTCCCCAACCGGTTGATCCGGACTACCAGTTCCGTTTCGTAATGTATCTCGTTAGAAAAGTCGGGAATGAAAAACGGTTTGCCATCTTTAAGAATAGCAGAGTCCGGCTTCATAAAAATGACCGGTTCCGTATTTACTTGTGTATGCCCCAGCTCTTTGTTGTGCTGGGCGTAGTTCATTCCTACTGCTATAATCTTCATTATTTCTCGTTAAAATTCAATCGGTTAAACATAACAGCCAAGTGAGCGTACAGAGAAGTGTTTTGCACAACAATATTCTCTGGTACGCGAATACGGAAAGGAGTAAAGTTCCATACTGCTTTTATCCCGCCGTCTACCATTTTATTTGTAATTTCCTGGGCAATATTAATAGGCACTGTCAGCACACCGATATTCACATCGTATTCTTTCATCTTCGCTTCAAAATCATCGGAATGGAAAATTGGGATTCCGTCCAAGTCCTTCCCCACCAATTCCGGGTTGACATCAAAAGCCGCTACAATCTCCAATCCGAAATGCTGCAAACCGGAATCACGAAGCAAGGCTCCACCCAAGCTACCTACACCAAACAAAAAGGCTTTGTGCATATTGGTAAATCCAAGAAAGCTTTCCAACACCTCGATCAACGCGTCGATGTTGTAACCAACTCTCGTACGTCCTGAAATATTAACATACGACAAATCCTTGGCGATTTGGGAAGCGTCAATATTTATTTCCTTAGAGATTTGTGTAGAAGAGACATATTGCTCTCCTTTTTCTTTCATTAGTTTTATATTAGACAGATACCAGGGAAGTCTGCGCAAGGTAGGCTCCGGCACTTTATCCGCCTCTTTTCGTATATAAGTGCTCATACTTCTTACAAAATTTGGTATTTTGCAAAAGTACATTATTTTTTGAGACTGACAACCGTATAATGGAAAACCTTAATAGAGATTAAACAAAACAATGAAAAGTGGTACAAATTTTGCTCTTTTCCATAAGTTTGATACTTTTGAGAAGAAATGAGAAGAAATAAAAATGACGAATATGAAAAAGAATGATTGGAAAGACAGACTGAACGTAGTGTATTCAACGAATCCTGACTTCGGTTATGAGATGGATGACGACGAAGAACAGACCACCCTTGATAAAGCCAAACAAAACCTGCGGGTTTCCATCGATAAAAAGAACCGTGGCGGAAAAGTGGTAACATTAATTACCGGATTCATCGGTACGGATAATGACCTGAAAGAACTCGGCAAGCTGCTGAAAAGCAAATGCGGAGTGGGCGGTTCGGCTAAAGACGGTGAAATCATCATACAGGGAGATTTCAAGACTAAGATTATGGAATTGCTTGTCAAGGAAGGATATACGAAGACGAAAGGCATAGGCGGTTGAACATAAAAAAACGGTCACTACGAGAATATTCGTGTGACCGTTTTCTTTATGATATATTTCAGAAGAATATTATTCAGCTTTCAAAGTGAAACGCTTGAAGTCAACAATCTTCAATTCAGGGTCAGCAGCAGCCAACACTTCTCTTACAGTCTTCTTACCGTCCATGATATCTTCCTGGTTCAGTAAGCAAACTTCTTTCAAGAACTTGCCCAGACGACCTTTAGCAATGTTCTGAATCATTTGTTCAGGCAAGTGAGCAGCCTTTTCAGCAGAAACGGTAGCAATGATTTCTTTTGCTTTCGCTACATCTTCAGCAGTAATCCAGCCTTTAGCCATGTTGCTTTCCATGTGTTCTTCGCTGTCCACATGAGCCGGGTTGATGTTAGCTTTCTTCAGGGCAGCTTCTACAGCTTTCTGTACCTGTTCAGCTTTTGTTTTCTCGATAGCAACTTCGATTTCTTTCTGTTTTACTTCTTCAGAAACGCCGTCTTCATCAATAGCAATCGGGTTCATGGCAGCAATCTGCATAGCTACTTGCTTAGCCAGTTGCTCGTTCACTTCCTTATTGAAAGCAACGATAGTGCAAAGGCCGTTTCTGTTCATGTGGTTGTAAACAGCAGTGCATGCACCTTCTACAGTCATGTAACCGTCAAGTTCCATCTTTTCACCAGTGATACCGCTACGGTCAGTCACAGCATCCTGTACTGTACCGTTACCCATCGGCAATGCTTTTACTTCGTCCAAAGTAGCGCATTTGTTAGCCACGGCAAGGTCAAGAATATCCTGCGTCAGTTTCACGAAATCAGCATTCTGAGCAACGAAGTCAGTTTCGCATTTCAAAGCAACGATAACAGCACGGTCACCGGTAGTTTTAGCCAAAACGCAACCTTCAGAAGCCTCACGTTCCGAACGCTTAGCAGCAACAGCTTGTCCTTTCTTACGGATAATCTCCATTGCCTTGTCGAAATCGCCTTCTGCTTCAGTCAACGCGTTTTTGCAATCCATCATACCAGCTCCGGTCATTTTGCGCAGCTTGGTAATATCAGCCATACTTACAGCCATAATAATTTCCTTTTATTTTAATGAATAATAATTTTCGAAACAAAAAAATGTGCCAATCTGCCAATCAAGATGCAAGCGTATAACAATACCCTTGCACATTAGCAAATTGGCACATTTTATATATTAAGCCTCTTCGTCTTCCTTAATGAAAGCAGCAGCTTTAGCTGCGTTGATAGCTTCTTCGTCAGACTTGTCGAGTCTAGCTTTTACTGATTTCTTCTTGCCTTTGTTAGCAGGAGCTTCACCAGCAGCTTCCATATCGATCTTTTCAGCTTTTCTTTCTTCCAAGCCTTCGATCATTGCAGCGCAACAAGCATCCAGGATCACTTCTACTGATTTAGTAGCGTCATCGTTAGCAGGAATTACGAAATCTACGTTTGAAGGATCAGAGTTAGTATCAACGATACCGAATACAGGGATACCCAAACGGTTAGCTTCGCGAACAGCGATATTTTCTTTCATTACGTCGATAACGAACAATGCAGACGGCAGACGAGTCAGGTCAGCGATAGAACCCAAAGTCTTGTCCAATTTTGCACGTTGACGTGAAATCTGAAGAACTTCTCTTTTAGAAAGGTTAGAATAAGTACCATCGCTAGTCAATTTATCGATAGTAGCCATCTTCTTCACAGCCTTACGGATAGTCGGGAAGTTGGTCAACATACCACCCGGCCAGCGTTCGATTACATAAGGCATATTAACAGATTGAGCTTTCTCAGCTACAACTTGTTTAGCTTGTTTTTTAGTAGCAACAAAAAGAACTTTCTTGCCTGATTTGGCAATCTGTTTCAAAGCTTCAGCAGCTTCGTCTACTTTTGCAACAGTTTTGTGGAGGTCAATGATGTGAATACCATTGCGTTCCATGAAAATATAAGGAGCCATTGCAGGGTTCCACTTTCTCTTAAGGTGTCCGAAGTGGCATCCGGCTTCCAATAATGTATCAAAATTTGTTCTTGACATCTTGTTTTTCTTTAAATCGTTTACTTTCTTTTTTGTTTTTTCTAAACCAACCGCCGGGTAGTCTATGAGCAGAGTCCCAGTAGTTTAGATACTAAACATATTCCTCGGTCAGGCAGCCCATTAACGCTTGCTGAACTGGAATCTTCTACGAGCTTTCGGCTGTCCCGGTTTCTTACGTTCAACAGAACGAGGGTCACGAGTCATGAAGCCTTCTGCACGAAGAGCAGCTTTATCTTCAGCGTTCATCTTAACCAGTGCACGAGCAATTGCCAAACGCAAAGCTTGAGACTGACCTGTGAAACCACCACCACACAAGTTTACCTTGATGTCATACTTCTCAGCAACATCCAGCTTGTTCAATGGTTGTTTTACAACATACTGAAGAATAGTTGATGGAAAGTACTCTGCAAGGTCTCTCTTGTTAATAGTAATCTTTCCTGTACCTTCGCTTACGAAAATGCGTGCGATTGCACGTTTACGTCTGCCTAATGCATTTACTACTTCCATTATATCTTATTTATATGAATTAATATCAATCATTTTCGGGTTTTGCGCAGCCTGTTTGTGTTCGCTACCGGCGTAAACATACAAGTTGTTCAGCAATTTAGCTCCCAGAATGTTCTTGGGAAGCATGCCCTTCACTACTTTTTTCAGTAATCTCTCTTCACCGTTCGGTTTTGCAATCAAACGGGCAGGAGTCATTTCTCTCTGACCACCAGGGTAGCCTGTATATGACAAATACACTCTGTCATTCCACTTGTTACCAGTCAGTTTTACTTTGTCTGCATTGATGATGATAACGTTATCACCGCAGTCTACGTGAGGAGTAAAGTTCGGTTTGTACTTTCCTCTCAACAATTTTGCAACTTTTGCTCCCAGACGACCCAGTGTTTGGTCTGTAGCGTCAACAATAACCCATTCTTTGGTTACAGTTGCTTTGTTGGCAGAAATGGTCTTGTAACTTAAAGTATCCACTCTAATTTTGTTTTTTAAATGTTACTACTAAAAATTTTCTTCACCACTCATTAGTCTTCCCCGGACAAAGGAGTACTAACTTGCTATGAATTAATCTCTTATCATTTTGTGATAATAATCGGCTTGCAAAAGTACGGCTTTTCTTTGAATTGGCAAACTATTTTTGTATATTTTTCCGGTAGATACCTCTATCGAGGGGCTCACTAGTAGCCGTTATTATTCATTCCATTGAGTTTCGGATTACTTTGCATTTCCTTCAAAGGGATGGGAAAGAGTTCATGTTTGCCTTCCGTGAAATTACGGTAAGCGGGATAAGGCTTGTTCTCTTTCTGATTCACGGAACTGGCTTCACCAAATAGTTTCAGAGCTTTACCCAACACGCCCCAACGGAGCAGGTCGTACTTGCGTTGCCCCTCAAAAGCCAACTCAAGACCACGTTCCCAATAGAGAACCGTGCGGAATTTTCCTTCGGGAGTCGAGTCGTCAATAAAAGTCAGGTTATGCGTTTTTTTCCGTGCGCTCATCATCTCTTCATAATTCTCTTCTGTTATAGAGGTAGCTTCGGCACGCGTACGGACGCTATTCAGCAGTCTCCATGCTTTCTCACGGTCGGTTCCTGTCTCATTGTACGCTTCGGCGGCCATCAATACGACATCGGCATAGCGTAAAGGACAATAATTCACATCGGCATAATTGATATTCTTGTTCCATGAGTCTTTCGGCATCCATTCCCTGCGCCATTTTCCGACATACCAGCTTCCGGCACTTCTTTCTTCCTTTACATGCTCTTTTTTAGTAGCGTTCCAAGTGTAGCGATAAGTACAAACCGCCACGTCACGACGCTTATCCTTCTCCTCGAAGAAGCTGCGCCATTCGGGAACTACAATAAAGAAACCATTGGCACGTCCCATGTAATTATTAGCTTCAGACGGAGCTATTCCGGTAGGTTCCGCCACCTGCGGGCCGTTATAAATCCCCCAAGCTCCACCGTTGCGGCGTCCCTGCGAATGATAGAAAGCAATTTCCCAAAGACTTTCTTTTGTATTCAACACGCCTTGCGAGAAACTTTTGAAAAGCGCTTCATAGCCGCCGTCATAAAAGTCATGGTATCCTTTATCCTCAAAGGCTTCCCATTCTTTTATCACTGCATCGAAGTATTCTTTGCGCTTGCTGTCGTCCGGACGTACCAACTGCCCGTTGGCGTGAAGGCTGTATCCGGCACGTTGCAGATATACACGCATCAGCAATGCGCGGGCTGCTCCCTGCGTCACCCGTTCGGGAGTGGAAGAAGCTGTCGCCCAGTCGAGGTTATTCTTAGCGAAAGTCAGGTCGGTTATTATTTCATCGTAAATCGTCTCGCGGTCTACCCGTTCGCCGAAGGCGGATTCATAAGATGAGGAATAAGAGGTTTTGAAAGGGACATCCCCCCAACCTTTCACCAGGTCGAACGCAAGAAAGGCACGCAGGAAACGCGCTTCGGCTTCCAATGCTTTCAAACGGGTGTTTTCACTGTATCCCGTCATGCCGCTGATGCCGTCAATAGTCAGGTTGGCACGGTCGATTCCCTCATATTTCAGTTTCCACAGACTTTCAATCCATGTATTCGTGGAGTTGAGCTGATAGTGCGCGATGTCGTGAACCTGATTGTCGGATTGTGTACGGGCGGTATAGTAGGTATCATCCGATGCAGGAGCAGCCATTTCATACCAACCGTAATGATTGAAATCCGACAAGGAACTGTATATCCCCATGACAGCCATTTCCGCTTTTTCTTCCGAATCGAAGTAGCGGTCGCGGTCATATTTTGAATTGGGTTCTTCCGTCAGCAAGTCCTCGCAAGAGGTAAGTCCTGTAAGCAACAAGGCGAATGTTATATATAATAGGTGTATCTTTTTCATGATGCTATATATTTAATGAATTAGAAAGCTACGTTAAGACCGAAAATAAAGGAACGGCTGAGCGGATATGCCCCGAAATCGACACCCGGTGTCAAGCCGCTTTTCATGGTGGATACTTCCGGGTCGAATCCGGTATATTTTGTCCATGTCAGCAGATTGTTGCCAGTAGCATACAGACGCAGGTTCTTCAATCCGACTCTCGCAATCAGATGTTTCGGGAATGTATATCCCAAGGTCACATTGCTTAGTTTCAGATAGGAAGCGTCCTCTACCGCCCAAGAGTGGATATAATTGTCACCTTGCTGTGCATCATGGTAGGCGGCCACCGTTTTACCGGCATTCAGGGCTGCCAGTTCCGCGGGGTCGGTCACAGTCTGTCCGGCGGAGTTGATTGTCATCCAACGGTTGGAGCTGTTCATCACGTCCAATGCATTATAGTTCTGGCTGCCTATTTTACTGGTGGTCAGTTTGGTAGCGTTCAGCACTTCGTTGCCATAGCTGAAAGTGAGGAATATGCTCAAATCAAAACCTTTATAGGTGAAAGAGTTGTTCAGACCGCCATAGAATTTCGGCTGGGCGTTGCCGATGACCGTTTTATCATTCTCGTCGATGATATCATCGTCACCGGTCAGATTCTTGAACTTCCACATTCCCGGACGAATCCTGCCTTTATCACCATGATAAGGTACACCGTCTTTCAGCGTGTAAGTTTGGGTGGAAGCGTCATAGTTGAAATCATCCACCTGATACAGACCGTCGGTGATGTAACCGTAGAATTGTCCCAACGGTTCTCCGACAGCAATACGGTGCGTGTTCTGATTAAAGCCGAACTTGGCTTCATAGAGTTGTACCGCTTCACCGGTCAGCGCCCTCACGGAATTTTTGTTGTGTGACAATGTCAGCGTAGTATTCCAACTGAATTTCTTTGTGGAGAAATTCACTGTATTCACAGTCAGTTCCACACCCACGTTCTTCGTTTCACCCGCGTTTATCAACATGGTCTGATAGCCCGAAGAATAAGGTAATTGGGCATTCAGCAGCAGATTACTGCTTCTGTTAATATAGAATTCGGGCGAAACGGTGATACGCTGGTTCAGGAAACCCAAGTCCACTCCCATATTAAATGTCTTGTTCGCCTCCCATTTCAGGTCGGGATTCGGAATCTGTTTGGAAGCGTAACCGGAAGTGAGATTATCCCCCGTGGCGGTGACAATAGAAGACATCAGGGCAAGACTGTTATAACTACCGATACGGTTGTTACCGGCCAAACCGTATCCGATACGGAATTTCAGGTCGGAAAAGAGGTTTAGGCTCTTTATGAAATCTTCTTCGCTCACACGCCAGGCTGCCGATACGGCGGGGAAGTACCCCCATTTGTTGTTCTTGCCGAATTTGGAAGAGCCGTCCGCGCGGAATGTGGCGGAGAACAGATATTTGTCGGTGAAGTCGTAGTTGAGACGGGCGAAGAAAGAAAGCAGGTTGTCGTCATAATTTTCATCGGACGAAGCAACGGACGGAGTACCAAGGCTCATATCTCCCAAAATAAATTCGTCAGTAGGCAATCCGCTGACACCGGATTCAAGCACACGTGTCCAACGTTTCACAAATTCCTGTCCCAGTTGCACGACCACCTTATGCTTCTTCTGAAAACGTTTGTCGTAAGTCAGTACGTTAGAGGTCTGGAAACTTCCGGTTTCCGTATTTCTGATAGAGCCGTAGATACCGTTGCGCCTTCCCATTATAGACTGGTCGCCGTAGAAAAGCTCCCGGCGGTAAAGTTGATAACGCATACCCGTATTATTACGGAAGGTCAGTCCTTTTATAATCTTGAAAGTCAGTCCGCCGTTGGCTTGCAACGTGCGTGTTTCCTTATTGTCTTTTTCTTCGGCAGCGGCTATCAACGGATTCTGCATCACGTTGCCTTCCGAATCACTCAATACAGGGTCTTCACCCGCCAACAACTCGGCGTCACTTCCACGGATACCGATTGTAGGGCGGTATTGCAGTATCTGCACTATCTTGTTGAACTTCGCGTCCACATTGCTACCGCCTTCGTTCGTACCGTTTCCGGCAACACCCGCGCCATACACTTTCAGATAATCGAAGTTGATACGTCCTGTGACGGAAAGGCGCTTGTTCACTTCGCTCTTTACACTAAGCGAGATATTGTGTTTGTCGCTTCCGCTATATACCATAGCTCCTTCGTCTTTGAAGTAGCCGTAAGACATATTATAATTCAGTTTGTCATTGCCACCATTCACGCCTACGCGGTAGTTCTGCGTGACGGTAGTACGTCCCATAGTGCGGTCGAGCCAGTCGATACCTTCACGGTTGCCGTAATTCTCATGTAAATCGACAAAGCCGCCGTAACGGTTCTGCCATGCCCGCATACTCTCTCCGGGGTCTGTGGCGTCGCCTAATGTCCTTTCATAATCCGCCAGTACGAATTCTTCCACACTCAGCACATTCAGGCGTTTGGCAAGTGTACGTACACCTACATAAGAGTCGAAAGTCAAAGTTGCCTTTCCTTCGCTTTTCGCGCCGCTTTTAGTTGTGATTACCACTACCCCGTTCGCTCCACGAGCACCGTAGATAGCGGTAGCCGAAGCGTCTTTCAACACATCAATGCTTTCAATATCGGCAGGGTCGAGACTGGACATCCCGTCTTCCGTCGGGAATCCGTCGATAATGTAAAGCGGTTCGTTGCTCTGCGTAATGGATATACCGCCACGCACACGCACTGACATGGCAGCACCGGGCTGTCCGTCCGTCTGTATAATCTGCACACCCGCCATACGTCCCGCAAGGGCTTGGGTGACGTCGGACGAAGGAACTTTGAGCAAATCATCACTTCTAACGGAAGCGACAGAACCAGTCAGGTCTTTACGCTTCACCGTGGCATAGCCGATAGCCACCACTTCGTCCAGCAGTACGGATGCCGCTTTCATAGTCACGTCAATCTGCTTCCTTCCTTTCACGGGAACTTCCATATTTTCCAGACCGATAAAGGAAAAGACTAGTACATCTTTGGACAGGTCGCTGACGGTAATGGTGTATTTACCGTTAATGTCGGTGATAGTACCTGTGTTCGCTTTGCCTTTCACTGTTACATTTCCCCCAATCACTTCCAGTCCTTCGTTGTCCACCACCTTTCCGGTGACGGTCAGACTTTGGGCGTGAATGCCGGATATACCGACAAACAGAAATAAAATACTAATAATCTTACTTTTCATGATATTCTATTCGTTATTTATATTCACTTATATTTCAATTGTTTTGTTACCGGCTGATTGCACGGGTAGACACCGGTGCCCGGTCGGTCATTTCCGTCACTTGCCAAGTCCCGTCCATCGCGTCATAAAGCAATGAAGAGCCGGCGGATTGACGGGCATAAGACGCACCGTTCAATACGGGATTGTCCGTTCCATAACTGAATACGACCGGTTCCGCACGATGAGTTACCGTAAGTTTCGGAGTTTTGGAAGCATCGAGAACAACCTCAATCGTCCAGTCTCCCACACTGAATGTATCACCGTCACGGTGGATGGCAGGGACGGATTCTTGCGTATCACCTACCTGAATGACGGCCAGAAAACGGGTGGCGGAACTGCCGTCCACCCGCGCAGTCAGATGCCACTGGTCGGGATATTCTGCTCCGGTGACAGCGGGCGGTACTACGAACTTATCCGTCTGTGACAGAGCAAAGACGTGTCCTGCGAACAGTCGGGTCACAGCCACAAAATCTTTGGTATTATTATTCGTAGCCAACGTGTTTTTCGTTGCGTCGATTCCGAACTTCGTAGGACTATGCAACAGCCATTCCCAACGGACAGCTTCCGAAGCTTCCAACTCGTCATATATCAGCACCGTAGCAGGATGAAGCATCAGTATGTGCCGGCGATATTTAGTCAACGGTGTAGCACCGAAACCATTTTCGGGCGTTTGTGTGATGCCGGCCTGTTTGAAGTAATCTATCCACATCGGGTCATTACTGATACCCTTGTAAGCATGCGAAGCATCGCCCAGACAGTAACTGATATGTTGTCCGCCCATGGCACGCATCACACTGCCATAGCCTTCGGTGGAATAAGGCTGACCTATGCCGTTCACCAACAACGTATTGTGCGCACGGGTATGGCGATAAGACATCAGGTTATGCGCGTCACTGAAATTCTGGTAATAGCCCGTGCTACGATAGACATCAACACCTTTATATAATAAGTTAAAAGCATTCTGACTGGCGGTAGTGTGACTGCCCGAACCGAATGTACTGGAACGAAACGAGAGCGCAAGGTCTTTTCCCCTATCATCCGGGCAACTGTGCATAGCTACTTCGCCCGCGTCTTTATACCACACCATTTTAGCCGCATCCGAAGGGAAAGACGTATCGTAATTCCGGTCGGTGCACATACGGTAAAGGCGTAATTCATAGTCCTTACGCACTAACTCACTACATTCTCCGGCATACCAACCGGCATAAGAATCACCCGTTTCGCACGCCAGAAAATCGGCAAAAGCGGCAATCAGACGATTGGGCTCGGTTCCTTTTTCGCTGTTGTCACCAAAGCCGTTGGTTTTCGAGTTCGGCGGACAAGTATAGACCATTGAACATCCTGCGTTCCGATACCACGGATGCTGCAAAAAGTCCTGACGGGCAATATAGGAGAATAAAGCCGGCATATATGACAAAGTCAAGATATTGGCACTAAAGTATCCTGTACCGTTATGCCAAATGCCGTCACGATTGAAACCCGAAGCAGGTGCGCGGGCTGTCCACAGTTCATAATAATATTCCATCATCGGCAGTACTTCGGAAGAACAGGTTGGTTTGTCATAGAGCGACAAAGCCACTTGGAAGAGGATACGCATATTCTGCTGCCAAAAATGATTGTCAAAGAGATGGTTTTCCTGATAACCACAATTTACCTTATAATAATAGCGGGCTACACGCATCATCTGTTCTTCGGCAGCGGTGCGGTCGGAAGCAGACAGGTTGTCATAAAGCAAGTCATAAGCTGCGACGAGACACCATGCGATGTTAGTAGCGGTAAAGTTGGACGCAAAAAGCTGTTTGTCAGTAGGTGGAGCAGTGACCAAGGCTTCGAGAAGCTGACGCAACTTTTCCGCATAAATTTCTTTTTGAGTCAGGTGATAAGCCTGATAGAGATAGGTGGCGTGTTGCCGGAGTTCTTCGGCACGGCTGTACATATCAGCCATTGTCGTATAGTCGGTGTTCAAAGCCTGAGAAGCACGGCTTTGCAGTTCTTTGTATTCCTGATGTGAAGTTACACGGCTGCGGGCTTCTTCGATACGGTCGTCAAGGAAACAGTAAAGACGGGGGTGCAAACGGGGAGCGTTTTCCAAGAATGCTTTAAAAGCAGGTGTTACAAATTCCGGTGCATCGTTTTTCACTTCAAATTGATAAGTTGTACCCCATTCACCGGGCATATTTCCATTGGCATTTGTAGAACGGAAGCGCCAGAACCATGTGCCGGTATCCAGTCGGCGATGGAGATTATACATACACCATTCTTGCGGTTCGGTAACCACAGTTTCGGGGCTGCTGAAATCTTCGGTGCGTGAGAGGGAGAATTGCAGTCTTTCGCCTGTTTTCATTGCTTGGGGAACAATAAGAGGAGCAGGATTCAGATATAGTTCATTATCTGCTTTAGGATAGGGTTGTGTCCGTATCTTATCCTGATAAGCATCGGGAACTCCGGCGGGCGTTTCGGGCTGCGTTACGTCCGGTTCGGGCAGCGGGTCGGATGAACAGCCGATGAACAACTGTACAACGAACAAAAGGTAGACCGATAGGCGAAATTTGGTGTGCATATTATCTTCGTTTCTAGGTATAAGATTAGGGGCTATTTTCAAAAGTTTCAATGAAGAAGAGAGTAAGAAAGTGGAATGGGGGGAGTATCCCACTTTCTTAAATCTCCTATTGAATAAGGTCGAGTGTTCAAAGATTATTTGAAGATGGTAATCATCGGGCGGCAAAGAGCTTGCTGATTGACTTTACCTTTTACATCAATACCAGCTTCTTGCGCATTGGTTACTGCGCCATCAACAACATTGATACGTACACCCGAAATATTGCCTTGATTATTAATTGTACTAGAAGCATAGTTTACTGTAGCAATTACATCTCTATCAAACATTTTACCATTAACAAAATCAAACTCACTCATACTCCTGAAATCGTCACTACCAGTAGCAGGAATATCTTTCATTGTAAACAATGTATTCATAAATGCACTCAATTGTACCAACGTAGGGATATACCATGCAGTAAGATTTTCACTGTTCAAAGTATGTTCTCCCACCCACTTCTCATAAGTTGTTTTAAACGTAACATCTCCAATGCCAGTAAACAAAGCATCCGTAGTCTGGGTTCCATTAGTTAGCGCTTTCTCAGTTTCAATTAAGGTCGTCAATAATTCGGTATTAAGAGACTGGCGACCTGCCGCCACATTCTCAATCGCTACCGCATATCCGGCAATTTCTTTCCCTTGAAGTTCCGCAGGATAATTAGCCGGAACATCACTACCGATAGCTTCCATCGCAAAAACGATACCGACAGCATCTGCCGCGTCACGTACCACTTTACCTTCCGCATTGATATAACTGCCGACTTTCATTTCCAAAGCCTCGTAATCAGGGTCTATTTCTACATCAACCTCAAAGTTACCATCACCAATCTCAAACTTCGCCATAATCTGCATATTAACATCCAAAGGCAATGCGTCAGCACGTATTGTTATCGTTCTTTCATATCCGCCAGTCAATGCCATACTAACCTCTCCCCCGAATTTCGTCACGTCCGCAGGAGCAAAGAAGAAGTTAGAGAACCAAGCCCCATTTGCCGGATTAAAACTAGCATTCGTATAAGTCACAGGAGCAGTGGCAGTACATTTTCCTTCCAAAATATCATATCCGCTCAAAGCATCGTATTTCACTTCCAAATTGGTAGCACCTACTGCCTGTGCCGGATTCTTCGGCTGTACGCTAATATTAGCAAACGGACGTTTCAATGTCACACTGGCATTGCCGATAGTTTCCAACTTTCCGCAGAAAGCGTCACAAGCTGCCATTAACGCGGCATCAGTCATATCGAATGACGCTTTGTTATATCCTACAGCTCTCAAATCAGAAGTATCATATACTTTATTGGCAACATCCGCTGTCGGAACATATTCAGCCCAGAATAGTGCTTTTGCCGCATCTTTCTGTTCATCTACTGAAATAGTGAAAGACACCTTTCCGTCCGCAACCGGTTTAATATCCTGCGCGCCTACCGTATTGCCATCCGCATCCAATAGTTGCATGATACACTGCATAGTATAGCCATCAGGTACAGTGACACCCGCACGGCTAAGGGGATTATTTACAGGAGCCTGTACAGAGATAGTAACAGGCGCTTTAACTCCATTTCCATTGTCCGAAACAATTTCTTCCTGTCCGCAGGATGCAAAAAGCACCGCACACAAAGTCATCAGCGAATAAAATAAGTTCTTTTTCATGATTGTAATTTTTATGGTTAAGCAATTCTTTATGTAATTCATTCTGTTTTATAATTCTCCAAGGTCTACTTCCAAGTCACCATCGTAACCGGGGTCGATACCTATTCCGCCATTCACGT
This sequence comes from Bacteroides congonensis, assembly GCF_900130125.1. Classification (GTDB taxonomy): domain Bacteria; phylum Bacteroidota; class Bacteroidia; order Bacteroidales; family Bacteroidaceae; genus Bacteroides; species Bacteroides congonensis. The sequence continues at coordinate 89,761 of NZ_FQXY01000011.1, read as the reverse complement.
CGGAAGTCAGGAAGTTGCCGCGTACGGTCGTATTCTTGCCTCTTTCACAAGGAATACGCAATACGGTACGTGCCAGTACTTCATTCTTCTCGTTCAGTATCTCCAGTTCCACAGGGATGGAAGCGGTTTCTCCGGCACTGACCAGTACATAGTCAAATCCCAGTTTCAGTTCTTCCGTACCATCCGCGGGACGTTCAAAATCCACTTTGTATTCCATATACATCAGCGAGTTCTTGGGCACATCATCCATCAGATTATAACCCGTAGGCAGATAATCGCTGTACTTCACACGGGCAGTAAAGCTCTCGCCTTTCAGTCCTCCTGTGGCGAGCTTGTTAAGAAACGCCTTCACATCCTTGGCTATCAGTTCATAACGTGCTACAGGACGGTATAATGCAACATCAAGTCCGGTTTCAGCTCCCCACTGGTTGCGGTAAGAAGTAAGGTCTGCCGATGTGGAAGCGGCAAATACATCTTTGTAGCGACTGTTCCCTATATATTTTCCCGCAGGAAGAATAAAAGCCAGATTCTCCGCGTCATACACAAGTCCCTGTTCAGGTGTTTCCGAGTTCACGTAGTCAGCCCATACCAGAATGCGGTAATTGCGGGCATGCAACTTCATGCTGACGGGCAAAGTGGAACGGTTGAAATCTTCCTCATACACCGTCTGCCGGGCAACTACTTGTCTATCCAAGTAAGCCTCAACGATAAAACGTCGCAGATATTTAGTTTCCGCCGCACGGCTGACCGTCACCGGCGCACGTTCCACCAAACTAAGGTTCATTGTCAGATTGAGGTTCAGCGTCACTGCTGTCGGGTCTACTCCCCATTCGCCGTCAGGGGTCATTTCCGGTTCTTCATGCAGGCTGCATCCATTCGCCAGAAGAACGGTAAACAACAGGAAAGCGCAATGTGCCAGTATATATAAACTTTTTCTCATATTGTTATCATATTATTTATATGTATGTTCCTGTCAAAGTCAGAAGCGGTATACCAGTGACGCTCCCACACGGGTTACTCCCCAGTAATGACGGACACGGGTATCCAACAGCGCGCCATTGTCTACATTATAATAGGTGTTATACTTCATATTGGCATACCCCAGTCCCAAAGTAAATTCCGCTCCCCAATGTTCGGACAAGGGCAGTTTGTAACCGTAACTTAGTCCCGCTCCCAACAAGGGTCGGTCTACGTCCTGATAGCGGTTATCGTTCCACTTCACATTAAACCATGCCACGTGAGCGTGCAGTCCGACAAAATGTCCCCGTCCCGCTTCGTTTCCCATCCACCAACGGGCTTCCGGTTGCAACGCTACGGTACGTACACCGTGCTCACTCCCCAAGTCCCATAAACTGCAAGTCAAAGGCAGCTCCACAGTTATCTTCTTGCTCACCTGCATTTCTACCGCAAGGTTCAACAAAGCACAGGCATCATACAGCACATTGGTCTTCAGTGCCAGATAGCGTCCGCCCTCCAAGGCAGCCGTATTCTTCTTTTTGTCAGCTTTGCCGGAAACGTCCTGTTTCCCCTCCCCTTTGTTTGAAGGTACGCCGGTTACCGTTACCGATTTCTTCCCGTCAGGTTTGTAGACCGTAGTCTCTTCCGGCGCGGCGGAAGTCTGCACACGGGGTTTCGCCGGAGTCTGTGCAGACAAGACAGCTACGCCCGATAAGGCAGCCAACAGGCATATAGTTCTCATTTTAAAGTTCGAATGTCTCATAGTTCCATATCTTTCATGTTTCTATCAGATTTCCAGTTCGGGCAATTCGTCCCTCATAACCGTCTCGTATCCGTCTTCGCTGACGATGGTAGCTTCTCCTTTGTATGTGATATTCACATTCTCCTTAGTGCTGCGGATAAAGAAAGAAGGGGCACCGTTCGGTTTCAGGTTCACGCTGATAAGCCATCCGCCCACCTTGATACGTCCGTCGGACAAAATCTCGGGGTCTTTGGCGGGATATTTCAGCGCGTGCGTATTGATGATAGTGGCAAAGCGATATACTTGCGACTTTTCCGACGTGGCGGTGAAATGCCAATGATTCGGATATTTCTTGAAATTGCCTTTATCATCGGCACGCAGCCAGTTCTCTGCCGGATAAAAGAAACGGCTGGTGGTATCCGTCTGCAATGCTCCGCTTGAGAAAAGATAAGCGTCTGACGCTCCCCCGCGGTTGGTGGCCTGAATATGTACAAATCGGTTGTCTGACTTGTTGACAGTCATCGGATTGGCTGTAGTGTGCAAGAGATAATTCCAGTTGACAGGTTCATCCGCCACCAGTTCATCATAGATAAATATCAGTCCCGTCTTTCCCAAGTTCACGATGTGGCGGCGGAAAGTCTTTACGTGATTTTCGTCCCAACCGTTCTCGGGGGTATAGTGCACTTCGGACTGCTCGCCACGTGTCAGCCAAAGCGGTGAGATAACTTTTCCGTACGCATTGGAAGCGTCACCCAACACATAGCCGATTTTCTCACTGACGTAATAACGGGGAATCCATCCGTATCCTTCCGTTCCGATGCGTTGTCCCATGCCGTTCACCAAAATAGTGTTATGAGCACGTGTGGCACGGTGGCACAGCATACTGTGCACGTCGGTAAATTCGATATGGTGTCCGCTGCTATAAAACAACGGTTGTCCTCCGTAGAATGTGTTGAACGCATTCTGATTGGCAAGTGCGTGAGAAGTAGAGCCGTAAGGACTGGAGCGAAAGCTCCACATGGCGTTGCCGCCTACCCTGTCCCAGTTAGTCTGGAAAGAAGCCAGTCCCGTTTCGGGAAGCACATAGCCGGCAGGAAGCGATGTCAACCCCTCACCTTCCGGCAGAGGTTTGTCACATTGCAGGCGAAACCATGCAAGGTCACCGGGCTTGCTCAACAAGGCCTTCTTCATATATTCCGGTTCCACTTTCAAGGTACGGCGCACGAAGTCGGCGGCATACGTGTTTCCGGTGAGACGCGCCAGTGCATCCAAATATCCGATACGGATACTGTTGGGGCGTCCCACATTCTGATGCGAACTTCCGTTTCCGCCGGATTTGGAGAAAGGTGGTTGCTGAAAGATAGTGTACATGATATTTCCCTGATACCAAGGGTCGGAGAAGAAATCATATCCGGTCAGCTTGCTATAATAATAAGGTACTTCTATCAATGTGCGGGTGTTGACAGTGAAGTAGGAATCACCGTTATGCCAACCACCGTCTTTGTTCAGTCCGGGGAAACGCGCCAACCAGACGTTATAACAATAGTCCACCCATGTATCCGCTTCGGGCAAATCACCGTAAACGCTGAATGCCGCCATGGTCAGGATACGGAGTGTCATCTGCCACACATGGTTGTCGGCGATGTGGTTTTCCAGCCGGTTATTGAAGTTCTTGTACATATCGTCCCCTTTCTCCTTGATGGCTTCAAGCAGTTGCTTCCGTTGCGGGGCAGTCAGTTGGTCGTAGAAAGAGTCGTACGCCATGGAGCAAAGTGACAACAGAGTGGAAGCGTTGAAGTCCCCCTTCACATTCTGGTGCTTATCCCAGTCTGCCATGATGAATACGCGCTTGATAGCTTCCTCCTTATATTTGGTATCCTGCGTCAGTAACCATGCCCGTATCAATGCCTCGGTGTTTCCTTCTTCCGCATCAATGATACGGCGGCTTTCACGGGTGAGGTACGAATTGATTTGCATTTCATTTTTCAGGTTCTTCACTTGAGAGGTATTGATGTCGTCTACCGATTTCATCGGTGTCTGAAGCACCTTGTCGGCACGTTCCAGATACCATTGTCTCTCCGCCTTTTCCTTATTGCGGTTCATGAAGTCTTTCCAGTCGCCCTTCATCATCCATACACGCGGATGAGAGGCAGGCAGCTTTGACAAGACTATTTTCAGCGAGGGTGGACAGAATTTCCCCTCTTTTTCTTCTACGGTGACTTGCTGCACGCTTCCCCACGTTACCTGTCCGCCCTCTACATAGCCGAACTGCCAGTACCAGACACCTGCTGCAAGCGGTTTCTCCGGATTATAAAACGGCCAGCGGGTCTTCACTTCCGTGACGCCCGATTTCAATCCGGCATCCTGTGAGTAACGCAACCGATAGGTTACTTTCGTTTTATCTACCTTCTTTACTTTGTGTTCGAATCCGTCCAACGGACTGTCCTGCGAGTTCATGTCCGAACGGAGCGGCCACTGGAAAGAAACGGCACGGTCATTTACCACAGCTTTATCCAGCGGATAAGGGGTGGCACGCATCTCGTGCATCAATGTTGTCTCCGTCAACTTGATGACCGCCTGTTTTTGCGCGTATGTCATTTGTGCTGCCGCAGATAAGATTACGAATGAAATCAATACTACTTTTTTCATGATATCAAATGATTGGTTTTTCTGTAGGCAAATGTAGGTAAACCCTCCGAAACGGGACTTTCAATTCATTTCTTCCTTATCTGATAGTGTCTAATACGACTTTGTTTTCGTTCATTTCAACTTAAAAATCGTCCAAAACAGGGGTTATAGACAGCTACAGAGGGAATAAAGGTATAAAAAGAAGATAAACCTGACATTAAATGTGTGTATACGAAAACGTAATAACTACGCTCTATAAAATTACTTCCGGTAGTGCATAACTTAATTCGTCCGCCTATAGTTGAGCTTTCGTCCGCCTATAGGCAAACGAAAAGATGCCTATAGGGATTCGCAAGTTTGCCTATAGGCAGACGAATAAAATCATGCATGGCGAAAGACTAATTCCTTATGGCCGGAAAACTAAATCTTGCATAAGCCCGATAGATTTATTTAACGTCAGTTCAATATAAGTTTGAGTAACTGACGTTATTTAGTATGCTGTTTTACATATTCCGAGGGCAAGCAGCCTACGTACTTCTTGAAACTGGTAGAGAAATAGGAAGAAGAGCCGAAACCGACCATGCTGCTAATCTCTGAAATGGAATAACGCCCTTCAAGCAGCAGCTTGCAAGCCTTATTGAAACGGATACGCCGGATAAAGTTTGCGGGCGGTTCACCGGATACGGAATTCATCTTGAGATAAAGCGACGAACGGCTCATGCAAAGTTTGCCCGCCAGTTCGTCAGACGTGAAGCCCTCGTTGCTGATATTCTCTTCCACCACCTGAATAGCTTTGCTCATAAACTCCTCATCCAAATTATTGGAAGTCATCTTGGCGGTATCAATATCAATCGTGTTCGAATAATAATGTTTCAAGCGTTGGCGAGCTTTCAACTGGTTGGCTATCTTCCCTTTCAGCAATTGAATGGAGAATGGCTTTGCCATGTAATCGTCCGCTCCCGCCTGAATACCCTCTGTCTGCGCGTCAACACTTCCTTTGGCGGACAGCAGAAGTACCGGAATATGGCAGGTTTGCAGGTTTCTCTTGATAAGCTGACAAAGTTTGATTCCGTCTATTCCCGGCATCATCACGTCGGAAAGGACAATATCTACCCGATGTTCCTTCATGATAGCCAACGCTTCTTCCCCGTTTCCGGCCGTAAGCGTCACATACGTCTGCCGGAAATTCTCTTTCAGATAATCCACCATTTCCTTATTGTCATCCACCAACAAGATAGTAGGACGTTCTTCTTCACCGGCAGTCTCCGGTTGTCCGCCGTCCGGAGACGTTTCTTCGGATACCGCAGCCGGAGTTTCACCGGAGAAATATTCATCAGGCAACGGTAGCTCCCGCGAAGAAACGGTTGCTACGGCTTCCTGTTCCGGCAATTCCCGTTCTTTTTCCGCGAAGGTATTTATATCGGCAGGCAAAGTGACTTTAAATTCCGTGTATCGGTTGGGCTCACTTGCCACGGTGATAGTTCCGTGATGTTTCTCTACGAGCATTTTCACCAATGACAGTCCGATGCCTGTTCCTTTCCGCTGCCCGTCCACCTGATAGAAACGTTCGAAAATACGGTCAAGCTGTTCCGCGGATATACCGATGCCGCTATCCCTCACCGTGAAACTGTACGTATCCCCCTCCGCGTGTAGAGAGAGCGAGATATTTCCACCGTCCGGCGTAAACTTAAAGGCGTTTGACAGGAGATTCATCAGGATAGTCTCCAGATATGCCTTGTCTGCCGGAAGCAGCCGCCCTTTCAGGTCGGACTCCATGCTGACACTGATAGCACGCTTCTGCGCGTTTTCATTAAACAGGGCAAGAACGTCCTGCAACAATCCTTCCACATTCACCGGCATCACATGAACCGGCAGCGCTCCCGCTTCGGCTTTGCGGAAATCGAGCAACTGATTGACTATGTGCAACAGCTTCCGCCCATTCTTATATACATAATCCAATTTCTGCCGCACAGGAGTGTCTATCGCACTTTTCTGCCCGAGTAGCTCCTCCAGCGGAGCCAGTATCAGGCTCAACGGTGTGCGCAGTTCATGGGACATATTCATATAGAAACGCACTTTCTCCTGGCTGACTTCTTCTATCTTGCTCCGTTCTATCTGCTCGATTCTCACCTGCATCTTCATCTTGGCACGGGCTATGAAGAAGTAGATGATGAAAAAGAGAAGCCCCAGGAAGAAACAGGCAAAGAGGGTCTTTGCCCACCAAGTCTGATACCACATCGGGATGATGTGCACGAAAAATTCGGTGGTCGCTTCACTCCACTTGCCGTTGTTGTTGCAAGCCTTCACTTTAAAGACATATTCGCCCGGCGGAAGATTGGAGTAACTCGCCCGTGCGAATGAAACATGACGGGAATAGTTCCATTCCGTTTCAAATCCTTCCAACTTGTAAACAAACTGGTTCCGTTTGCCCGCCAGATAGTTGATAACAGCAAACCGGATATTGAACAACTTCTGGTCGGAAGGGAACGACATGCCGAGCATACGTCCCTGCGCGTCCTGATAATAGCGTACCCGATCGCTTTTCATATCCGTAATCACTTGATTAAAGACTACGGCTCCTGTGACAACGGCGTCCGGAGAATACGGGTTATCTCCCAGTTCGTAGGGTTTGAAGTAGGCGACACCGCCTAAAGAGCCCAGGAAGAAAGTACCGTCCTTCGCCTTGCAAGCTCCGAAATAATTGAACTGGTCGTGCGGCAGTCCGTCCTGCTTCGTATAATTGAGGAAAGTGCCGTCTTCTCTGTTGAAACAGGACAAGCCCTTGTTCGTTGTGAGCCACAAACGCCCCCGTTCATCTTCCAGTATGCTATAAATAAAGTCGTTCGGCAGACCGTCTTTCATTGTATATTGCTCCCATACGGTCGGTGCGCCCTCTTTATAGCAGTACAGCCCTGTGGAAGAGCCTACCCAGATGTCGTGACGGCTGTCTTCCAACACACAGAAGGCTTGTATCAATCCGTGCAGATAGGCGGAAGAGGAAAGATGCAGTTCTTCCAGTTTCCCACCGGCATACAGGAACAGGCTTTCTTCCGTTCCTATCCAGATTCGGCCTTTCGAGTCGCGGAACAAAGTATATATCAGTACATTCTCCAGTTTGTTATGCTTCTTGGCCAACGGATGCGGCGAGAGTTCTCCTGTCTGTTTATTAAAGAGGAAAAGCCCGTTCATCCCTCCTACCCAAAGCGTTCCGGCCGATTTTATTCCGTCCAACTCTGTTTCATCCAAATCAGTTCCGTCCAATATGGAATAGCAACTGTTGTTCAGGGAAACAGAATGGGGGAAGTTGTATGTCTCTATCCTTCCGCTCTTGCGGTTCAGCCGGCTCAATCCTCCGCCATGAGTACCCACATAAACGGTGCCGTCCTTATCCGTCCATATACATTTTATATTATCAGACTTCAGGGAATTGGCGGAAGTGCCTGCACGGAAGTATGAGAAGTTTCCGGTTTTCCGGTTGTAGTAATTCAGCCCGCCGTCGTTCGTACCAATCCACAGATTCCCGCTGTCCGGTTCTTCGGATATACAGCTCACGGTGTTGTCACTCAGAGAGTTCCGCCATGCAGAATGTTGCAGACGTCCGAAAGCAGGAGCCAAAGGATGATAATAATTCAGTCCGCCGTAGAACGTACCGATCCACATACCGCCTTGGTTGTCTTTCAAAATAGAACGGATGGAATTGTGTCCTAACGAGGTAGGGTCTTCGGAAGAGAAGCGGCAGAGTTGGAAATTCTCCGTCTCCGGTTCAAGAATAAGCAACCCTTCCATCGTGCCTATCCATATTCTTCCCTTATCGTCCTGACACAATGTCCTGACTGAGTTTGTCAGGAAGCAGGCGGGCGTATTCTGCTTGTTATAGTGCTTTTTTATCTGAAAATTGTTATCAATGCAATACACTCCGTTGGTCAATGACGCGAGCCAGCAGTTACCGGTTCTGTCATCATAGAGCATGCCGGAAATCACTTCCCCTTTCAGTTGAAGAAGAAGCCGTGTCACGTTTTCATTGCGTTCATAGTAGAAATAGACGCCTTCCGAAGTTCCCAGCAAAAAGCCGTCATTCATCCGGCAGACGGAATAGATTGTTTTGCCGGCAAGCTCCGGTTGTACCTTCATCTGTCCCGTGTTCTTATTGAAAATCATCAGTCCGGCATTCGTGGCAAGCAGGAGCCGGCCGCCCTCTTCCGGTTCGCCGATAGCCAGTACCTGCATCGGCTGATTGTCCGGTGAGGAGTAGTTGGTGAAGTTATTTCCTACGATATTATAACGGGACAAGCCGACCTGAGTGCCAATCCATACCGCTCCCTGCGGGTCGGTGTGTAGTGAATAAATATGATTATTCGCCAGGCTTGCCGTATCGTCCGGCGCCCTGTAATAAGAAGCGAAACGGGAACCTTCATACCAGTTCAGCCCGTCTATCGTGCCTACCCAAATCTTATTATTATGGTCTTGCGTCAAAGCAAGCACCGTATTCTGCGACAGTCCGTCATCTACGGACAGACGCTTGAAATGGATAGGGCTGTCGTCAGCCAGCACGGTATATAGAGGAAGAAACAATAAGCAAACGGATAATCCGAATACGTACTTAAATAGCAAATGCCGGTCTTTCATGAGCTGATATTGAAGAATTTATTGTAAAGATAGGAATTTTCAGTTCAATCTTATAAAGGAATCCTGTTTTTTAACTCATATAAAGAACGGCATCTACCTAAAAAAACTAATACTATATTTCTGAAGTCCCGCAAGTTTCTGCATGGTTTCTCCTCCTTCCTGAAGCCATGCGGAAGGCAGCATATGCGAAACTCAAATTAATTATCCGATTTCTCTTTCAAATCCTTATAGCGTTTCAAAGCTTCCAGATAGTAATAATCGGCATAATTCAACGGCGTATCAATTTCGCTGTCGTGCGGGAAACTGCCGACAGAATGAAGCAGGATAAAACCGTGGTTCTCTCCCTCTTTCGCCAGATATTCTTCGGACGACAGTTGTTTCAGGATATTTTCCGCATAACGGAAATATTCCTCCCCTTGTTTCTTGTCCCCATATCCGCTCAGTTCCAGTAATGCGGAAGCTGTTACAGCGGCGGCGGAAGCGTCTCTCGGCTCATCCGGTATCTTGGGCGCGTCATAATCCCAGTAAGGAATATAATCATTTTCCGCCGGACGGTGGTCGATAATAAAACGGGCTATTTTATGGGCGGCATCCAGGTAGTTCTGTTGTTTGGTGAAACGGTAACACATGGTGTAACCATACACTCCCCATGCCTGACCACGTGCCCAGGCGGAAGAATCGGCATATCCCTGAAAAGTTCCTTTTGATTCCACCGTATCACTGTCCGCCGAATAACTTACCACATGATAAGAAGTCATGTCCGGTCGGAAATGATTCTTCAGCGTCTTGTCGGCATGGGAAATAGCAATATCACGATACTTAGGGTTATTGGTCTGTTCCGAAGCCCAGAACAGCATTTCGAGGTTCATCATATTATCAATAATCACCGGATAACTCCAGTCGCCGAAGTCCCATGAACGAATCAACCCTACTTTCGGGCTGAAACGGGAGCAAAGGCTTTCGGATGAATGAACAAGAATCAGACTGTCAGCCGGCTCCGGTTTCAATCGAAGGCCTTGCCCGTAACTGCAAAACATCATAAAACCCAAATCGTGATTCCCCGTATAATACTGCATATCCTGCAGGCGGTTCGTGTACTTCCGCGCTTCCTTTGCCAAAGCCTCATCACCGGTCAACTCGTATGCCAACCACATCGAACCGGGGTAGAAACCGCTTGTCCAGTCCGTGGGATGTTCCAACCGGTATTTTCCCTCTTTTATCGAACGGGGGAAGCAGGCGGTGTCCGGCTCATCCTTCAATTGTTCCGCCATATAGAGCAACTGATGCCCGGATGTTTTTACTGCATGGTCGAACCATTCCATCTCATTTCCTTTCGGAGCATTGCAGGCAGTCAGGAAAGCAAGACTTCCTACAGCCAGTAAAAGTTTGTTTTTCATTGTTATAATTCTACTATTGTTGATGCAGGCAAAGGTAAGGCTATGCGGAGAAACAGAGTTTATATATCTTCTTTTTCATTTCCGTTTCTATTTCAACGGACTTTGATTTCGTCCAAAACTGTTTCGTTTTTATCTTTTATACAAAAAACAGCACGGATTCCACAATTCCTTCCATTTACTTTCAGGAAGTTAATCCGCTCCCCCCTCAAACACACATCATGTAGAAACTTATAACCTATAACACTGAAGGAAATAGCAACTAATTATAGTTCCTCACATACCCGCATTTCCATACCTTTATATACCACTACAATCTTGTGCAACTGCGTAGAGCCGACGGCTTGTTTCACCGTATCGGTATCCGCATAGCGATTGACCTGTACGATGGCTTCCTGACGCAGTTCCTCCACACAGGTTTCTGGATCTTTATATTTGGCGTATTTCAACTCAACAATGTAGCTATGCTTCATGTCGGGATAGATGTCGAGCAAGGGACAAAGGAAAATGTCTACGTAGCCTGCTTGCGTGTCTTGTTCGGAGATAGGGCGATAGAAGCGGTTCTGCGCAGTCATGGCAAGAGTGAAGCCGTGAACGAAAAATTCGCCTTTCTGCTTGTCGCGCTGGGAAGCGTAACGTTTCAGGCAGTCGGCAATGTAGCCAAAATAGGCTTTCCAGTCGCCTCGATAAGCGAGTTGGCTAGAGAGTTCACTCTTTTCGTAACTGCTGAAACTCAAGTCGGCATCATTGTATGTACTCAGCAAATAAGTGTAAAGTTGTTCCTGAACCACTATGTTAGGGATGGTCAGTTTGGTTTTTCCTTCATGCATTCCGCTGATGGTGAGCATGCCGAAATAGTAGAGCAGGCTTATGAAGTTGTCCGGATGGGTGATGTTGATGGCAGGGAAACCTTTCTTTAACTCGCCGGTGATGAAGCCTTGGCTTACTAGCGTTTGAATGACAGAAGCATCATGAGCAAACTCTTTGTCCTTGCGGATAAGCATACGTAGCTTTTCGTAGTCGATGCGGATATTATCTTCTACCATATCTTGGGGAACTTTGCCGCGCATGATGTAGTTTTTAACGAAGTAGAGCACCATATTAGAATTGTACATAGTGGTATCTCCGTAACATTCCTGTGCAAAACAATAGTTATCATACCACGGTTTCATTATTTCAATCAGTTCATCTACGCTATGCTGGAAGGGACTGTTGGTTGAATAGTAAGTCAGCATTTCGCGTACTTCTCCTTCAGTGAATCCCATCATTTCATTAAATTCCGATGTAAGCGAGTAATTCGTGCCGATATTGAAGCCGCTGGTGAGGTCGTCCATCGTCACAGGGCTGACACCGGTAATGAAGCAACGCTTGATGCTGGAATCCGTCCCTGTCTTTACTTTGTTGAAGAAGGCACGCAGATAGCCTTCGCCGTGTGTTTCATTGGTGTAGCGGTGTAGGCTATCGGCATCGGAAAGGATAGCGTTAGTGAAGTGGTCGTACTCGTCAATGAAAAGATACATTTTCTGTCCGGCACGTTCGCAGGCTTGATAGAGGTAATCCAATTGTTCTACGGCTCCACTAACTTGGTAAAATCCTTCCAGCGTGCCTTGAGGCAGAAGGTCGGCATATTTCTTGCAAAAGTTCTCGAAAGTGATTCTGCAATGAGCATCCAGTCCGTTGCGATAGTTGTTTAGCTCACCGATAATACCGGAGAAGTTAAGATAAAGCACCAGATAACTGTTACGGTCGGGAGTGGGATACTTTCCGATATAGAGATCACCGAAAAGGGTATCGAATTTGTCCTTGGTATACACGTCATAGTATTGTCTCAGCATATTCAATGTAAGACTTTTGCCGAAACGACGCGGACGGATGAAGAAGAAATAGCGGTCGGCCTGTTCTATCATGGAGATGAAACGGGTCTTGTCCACATAATAATAATTCTCGAGGCGGATATCCGCGAAGTTCATCATGCCGTAAGGCAAACGTTTTCTGTCCGGTACAATATATTTCATTGGATCCATTTTCTGTCCTCCTGCTATTTCCTTATCTTAATCAACTGTTTTACAAACTTCCACACACAAAGATAGTGAAAGTTATTGTCGAGAGAAGGTATCCGAGTATATTTTTAAGCATTATAGGTAGATTTTATCTCATACACGAAAGAAAAAGATAACCTCTCCCTAGAGACAAGTGTAAAAATAGAATTAATACCTTTTGCACGAATAAACACCCTTTTATATCATGCTGTTCAGTTTTCTTTTATATATTTGCAGGGTCTGAATGGAAAAGCGACAAACTTCCCGGACAGGCATGCATTATTATAATAAGAAAAGAAAGCGTTATCAGCTTCATCCTAAAAAACGAAAATCGCCAAAATTTCGACCGACAAAGGATGGAACAGTATGATGCTTCCGTTGTTGTATGTATCTGCACCCTTGCAAAAGGGTGCACACATATATACTATCAGCGTGGGGTGTTTATTCGGTTCATCTTGTAGGTCTGGTGTTTGGCGATACCACGTTTTTTGATGAACAGTATAGAGTTCCTCACGCTTTTTAACTAACGGAAGCCCGCTGCCACAGGGGAACAGGTGCAGGCGTATTACAAGCACAGACTGTGGAAACCAAATTCAAAGACATTTATATCGGAAAACTCATACAGCAGAAAGTAGACGAACGCGGTATCAGCTATGCGGAATTCGCCCGGCAGATACATTGTGCACGGACTTCCCTCTACCACATCTTCAACAGCAAGAACATAGATGTAGAACGTCTTTTGCTCATCTCGGAAGTACTTCAATACAACTTCATCGAGGAAGTCTATCTACGGAAACTGAAATCCACGGACGAGAATATACCTTGCATAGTAATCCCTTTCAAAGAGAAAGGCATCGACACCTCACAGCTTCCGAACGAACTACTGGAGTGGTTGAAGCAACAATTGTTGTAGCAAAAAAGGTCACATCCGTACAAGATACCGACACTTTCCGCAGCTTTCATCTTTTACAATTGACCTACCTTTGCAGCGATTATTATCAAGCATTGGAATGAACAGATTATATAACATCATCCTTATCAACGGAAAAGTTCTTTTAAGTATCATAGCCCGGCTATCGTTTCTCCTGACACCGGAAAGCAAACTTAAAAAATTCGCCAAAGGGCAACAAGGGCTGATGAAACAGATTCAGGCTGAAATGTCCTGCCGCAGAGATTACGCAACTCCCGTCATTTGGCTGCACGCTTCTTCTTTAGGAGAATATGGTGTCGCCCGTCCCATCATAAAGCATCTAAAACAACAAGGCAAATACCGCATCGTGGTGACTTTCTTCTCTCCTACCGGATATGAAGCGTTAAATGTACACCATCCGGAAATAGACCATATCTTTTATCTGCCATGGGATACAGCCAGGAATGCCCGTACATTCATCGAAACGGTTCATCCGCAGAAAGCGATATTCATCATCTCCGAATATTGGGTAAATTACCTGAATGAATTAAGGGTAAGAAGTATCCCGACTTTTCTCATTTCGGCCGTCATCAGCCGGAACGCTCCTTTTTTCAAATGGTATGGCGGATTATTCCGTCCGTCTTTAAAAGCATTCACTCACTTTCTGGTACTAAACAGGCAATCGGGTGAAAACCTGAAGTCACTGGGATATAGAAACTTTAGTGTAATAGGCGACCCACTCTTCGACAATGCCATTGCCGTAGCATCCACCCCCTATCAAAATCCTATCGTCGAGAAATTCACCTACGGAAAAGAAGTCTTTATCGCAGGCAGCGTCAGCGACCGGAAAGACCTGCAACTCGTCTGCCACCTCGCCAACCGCTACCGGGATGTCCGTTTCATCATCGTTCCGCATGAAATAAGCGAGGAAGTCCTGAACGATATCAAGTTCAATCTGGACGGGTATGCACTTTGCTATTCCGAGTGCGATGATAACACTGATTTCAGCGACACCCAAACACTCATCATTGATTTTCTGGGAGCACTTGCCTTCTTATACCGTTATGGGAAATGGGCGTATGTAGGTGGTGGTTTCACCCCTTACCTGCACAGTATCATCGAAGCTACCGTGTATGGCCTGCCCGTAGCTTTCGGCCCGATGATTCAACGAAAAGTGACGCCCAATGAATTAATACAACTGGGCATCGGAAGGGTCGTCCGTTCAGAAAAAGAACTGGAACAATGGTTTGAAGCACTCAAAGACGCGCCCCGACAATTGGAACGAATAAAAAGCACTGCACTGGATTACAGCCGGGAAAACAGCGGAGCCACCTCAAACATTATCCAAATACTGGCATAATCATGAAAAATCGTATTCTGTATAACCTACTCATAAGCCTGTTGCGCTTTGGGGCATTTCTCCCTTTCGGTATTCTTTACCCTATCAGCGACGGAATGTATTTCATCGTCTACTATATCATGAGATACCGAAGAAAAACGGTAAGGGATAACCTGCGCAATTCATTTCCCGAGAAAAGTGATAAAGAACGGGAAAAAATTGAACGGAAGTTCTATAAACACTTCTGCGACTGTATCATGGAAACGATTAAATTACTGCATCTGACTGACAAGGAAATGAATAAACGTATCAGCGTGACGAACGGAAGATTGATAGACCAATTAGCGGAAGACGGAGCTCCCATTATCCTATATCTCGGACATTATGGTAATTGGGAGTGGACACCTGCCGTTACACGCCATTACACCCACCCCGCTCTCAACGGACAAATATACCGCCCGTTACACAATTGCACTATGGAACAAGTGATGCTGACCATACGCTCACGTTTTCACACGCTTTCCATTCCGCAAAAAAGCGCTTTCCGCACCTTACTTAAAATGAAGCAGGAAAACAAACAGTTCCTCATCGGTTTCGTGGCCGACCAACGTCCTAACAGCGGCAACCTATACCATTGGACTACCTTTCTGAATCAGGACACAGCTTACAGCATCGGTGGTGAGGAAATCGGAAAAAGAACCGGCGCGCACTTTGTTTATCTGGAAACGGAAAAAAGGAAAAGAGGATACTACCAAATGACATTCCACCTGATTTCACCACCATGTGACGGGCAAGAATATCCCTATACCCGGCAATTCATGAATATGCTGGAGAACTCTATCAGGCGTGCTCCGGAGTATTGGCTGTGGTCACACAAAAGATGGCGTTTCTCACGCCCTGCCAACAAAAACTTAACAACTTAAAAACAACGTAATATGAGAATTATCTGTGTTATACCGGCACGAGCCGAATCATCCCGTTTTTTTGAAAAGCCATTGGCTTTGATTTGTGGTAAACCCATGATACAATGGGTATATACCCACTGCAAAGCCTGCGAATATTTTGAAGAAGTGTATATAGCTACCGACAGCGAAAAGATAAAAGCGGCCTGCGAAACATTCGGCGCACAAGTCGTGATGACTTCGTCTGACCATGACACTGCCACCGAACGACTTTACGAGGTAGCCACCCGATTGGCCGCCGACCTCTATGTCATGGTCAACGGCGACGAACCCCTGCTGACCGGAAAGTATATCAAACAATGTATTCCCGAGCATCTGGATACGGATACCCTATTCGTATCAAACCTTATGACCGACTTCAGCAATCCGGTAGAAGTAGTGGACAGCACAAATCTGAAAATTGTCACAGCAACAGACCACCGCTGCCTCTTCATCTCACGCAGTCCCATCCCTTACCCTAAAGGAAACATGGACTATGTATATCACAAATTTGTAGGCGTAGGCGCTTTCACCCGCAAGGCACTGGATTTTTACCACAACACCCCGCGCGGCCCGATAGAAAAGATAGAAGAGAACGATTCTTTCCGTTTTATCGAGAACCATGTTCCCATCTATTATTACAATTGCCACTGCAAGTCGCTCTCCGTCGATACTCCTAAAGACATAGAGGGAGTGGAAAAATACTTTAAAGAACAAGGAGAAAGTATATGCGAATAGGGTTTGATGCAAAGAAAATCGTCTCCAACCTGACCGGAATAGGTAACTATAGCCGGAACATTGTCAATGCCTTATCCGCATATCCCGACAACCGGTATGTCCTGTTCGCCCCACAAAAAGGAACTGAAGAATGTTTGCGGGACTTAAAAGAATCCGCTTCGGTTTCCTTTGTCTACCCGTCCGCCCATTCTTCCTTCGGACAAGAATGGTGGCGGTGCCGGGGAATCACCGGAGAAATAGCCAGACAGCAGATAGATATTTTTCACGGCCTCAGCAACGAACTTCCTATGGGTTTGCATAAAACAAAATGCAAATCCATAGTAACCATACACGACCTGATATTCTTGCGCCACCCTGAATACTACAACTTCATCATGCGGCAGATACTCAAAGCCAAAACATACTATGCCTGCCGGCATGCGGACAAGATTATAGCTATCAGCCGACAGACCAAACAGGACATCATGGATTTCTATCATATACCGGAATCCAGAATAGAGGTAGTGTATCAAGGCTGTAATCCGGTTTTTCAGCACAAAGTATCTGAGGACGTACAACTGGCTACTCAAAAATTCTATCAGATTCCGTCACGCTACATCCTATGTGTAGGAACAATCGAACCACGCAAGAACCAGCTTACCCTCGTACGCACCCTACCCGAACTCCGCGAGAAAATACATTTGGTATTGATAGGCAAGTCCACTCCTTACCAACATGTCATAGAAGAAGAAGCACACCGGCTGGGCATACAAGAGCGGGTACACATCTTCAACAGGATACCCAACCGGGACTTGCCTGCCATCTATCAAGGAAGCACCCTTTTCGCCTCTCTTTCATTCTTCGAGGGATTCGGCATTCCCGTACTGGAAGCAATCACTTCAGGAGTACCGGTAATTGCCGCCACCGGCTCCTGTCTCGAAGAAGCGGGCGGACCGGACAGCATTTACTGCGACCCGTCAAATCCCGCACAAATAGCAGACAAGTTTAATGAACTATTGGCATGCCCGGAACGGAGAGTACAAATGATACAATCCGGACTAAAATATGCAAGTTCGTTCAGCGAATCTTCAGTCACCGGACAACTTTTGTCCGTTTATCGCCAACTTCTTCAACGAGAATAAACATTCTACATGAATATACGCTATTTCCTTCAACTTAAAAAAGGGATGAAGAAGGTCCACTTCTTTATCAGAAACTTCAGCCGCTATTTTCTACCGGACGGCCTGTACCGTCGTCAACTGGCACAAATACTAGGTAATACGTCCGCCATCGACAGGAAAGCGGTTGAAGAACGGATAGCCTATTACAACCGTCTGCCGGAAAGACAGGACTATGACCTTTCCAGATGGATTTCTGTCGCAGACTTCCGCTATCCCTTCAAAAAGAAAGAGAAGTTCTCTACTTATTTCTTTGATTTACACCGATACACACGCTATTTCAACCCGCAGTACCGGTTTGCTTACCGGTTTGGCGACATTACCGAAGAAACAGAGGTTCCGGCATTCGTAAAGAGCCGCCCGATAACAGACGGAAACTCCAACTCCGTATTATTAAAATTGAATCAGGTACGCCACTTCGTATTCGTAAAAGACCATAAATCTTTCCGCGAGAAAAAAAACATGCTTGTCAGCCGTAATGTCGTCAGGCAGCCACACCGTAAGCGCTTCCTGGAACTTTACTGCCAACATCCGATGTGCAACATCGGACAAATCAACCGGGATACGGACAACGGACATCCGGAATGGGTGAAAGAATATCTCACCATTCCGCAACAACTGGAATACAAGTTCGTATGTTGTATCGAAGGAAATGATGTAGCCACCAATCTGAAATGGGTAATGGCTTCCAATTCTCTTGCTATCATGCCACGTCCCACCTATGAAACCTGGTTTATGGAAGGACGACTTATAGCGGACTATCACTACGTAGAAATCAAAGATGATTATTCCGACCTTATCGAAAAAATGGAATACTACATCCGCCACCCGGAAGAGGCGGAATACATCATCGGACATGCCCATGAATATATCCGGCAATTTATGAATACCAGACAGGAGACTGTCATCTCATTATCTGTCATGCAGAAATATTTCTATCAGACCAGACAAACAAGCCATAACGTATAGCGCAGTATGAAAAAGAAGAAAACTATCCTCATCATCCGTACATCAGCGCTAGGCGACGTAGCCATGTGTATTCCAGTCATTTACTCTCTGGCCGAACGTTATCCCGACCTCGATATAAAAGTATTGACACAACCTTTCTTCGCCCGCCTGTTTGTCAATGCCCCCGCCAATATTTCTTTTATTTTGGCTGACTGGAAAGGGAAACACAAGGGAGCAAGAGGTATTTGCCGGTTACTTAAAGAACTGCTGATGCACCGTATCGATTGTGTAGCCGACCTGCACAACGTACTACGTTCATGGCTGATAGATGCCTGTTTTCTGTTGAAAGGAATCCCTGTCCGTATCGTAGACAAAGAACGGCGCAAACGCAAAGCTTTGTTATCTTCCGAAAACAGGGAAATAAGACAACGAAACTATGTCCAACGCTATTCGGACGTGTTTGGTAAATTACAATTACCCGTTGTACCGGATTTCACTTCACTTTTGTCCCTTGAAGAACTGAACAGCACTTGTCTTCCTATCCCACAACCGGACGACGGCAAGTGCCTTATCGGGATTGCCCCTTTCGCGCGTTACCAGACCAAGACTTATCCTCTTCCACTGATGGAAGAGGTAATAGGTTACTTGAATGATAAAGGTTACCATCTGTTCCTGTTTGGTTCACAAGGCAAAGAAGAGAAAGTCCTGAAGACATGGGAACAAAAATACAAATCCTGCATAGCACTCCCCGGCTTGCTGACCATCCGGGAAGAACTTTTGCTCATGGGACATATGGATGTGATGTTGACAATGGACTCTGCCAATATGCATATGGCTTCGCTCGCAGGTACACCCGTAGTATCCCTTTGGGGAAGTACCACACCCGCTTGCGGATTTCTCGGTTGGAGACAGAGCGAAAAAGACGCGCTCTGCCTGCATCTGCCTTGTCAGCCTTGTTCCGTCAGTGGAAGAAAAAAGTGTCCCTTACAACATTTCTCCTGCATGATGTCGATTTCCCCAAAAGAAGTATGTAACCGAATAGAATTGAATCTACCGTCCAAAAACGAATGTATATGATAAAAAGAACAGTTACTTATGTTGTCATGCATTATTTGCTATGCCTTTGCATCTTTTTATGTATCCAGAAGCCGCTATTCTTGTTATTCAACTGGAATCACGGTACTTCCGGATGTACGTTTCATGACCTTGCAGCGATATACTATCATGGTTTTGCCCTGGATGCCGCTACTGCCGGTTACCTGACCGTCTTTCCATGGCTTTTGCTGTTAATTTACAGCATATTCCCGGCGTTCAACCCACGTCAGACAATGATTGCGTATGACATCTGTATAGCCATATTGCTAGCCATTACCACATTGGCAGATGCAAGCCTTTATGAATTTTGGGAGTTCAAGCTGGACGCAACGGTATTTTTCTATCTCAACGACCCGAAAAATGCATTCGCCAGTGTATCCGGCTGGTACATTGCGGTCAGAGGGATTGCTATCATACTGCTGGCTACCGCACTCTATTTTATCCTGGCTTTCCCCGCAAACAAAATTAAGTTCCACCTTGCCACCCGCTCAGGAAGAATACCGGCTTTATTGTTCATGCTGCTTGCAGGCGGCTGTCTGTTCGGTGCTATACGCGGAGTACGCATCTGGCCCAACACGCCCGGAAGGGCTTTTTACTCAAAGACAGCATTTCATAACCATGCTGCACTAAATCCGCTTTTCAATATAGCTTATACTTCCATGCAGACTGAAAAGTTCGGTGAACAGTTCCAGTTCTTCCCCCAAGAGAAATGTGAACGGATATATGCGCCCCTGTTTCCACTTCAGGGACAGACTAAACATATTCTAAGAACAACGCGTCCTAATATCCTTGTCGTCGTTCTTGAAGGTTTCGGAGCCTGTTTCATCGAAGAATTAGGCGGACTGAAAGAAGTCGGCTCCAATATCAGCAGAATAAGTAAAGAAAGCGTAAACTTTACCCACTGTTACTGCAGCAGTTTCCGTACAGACAGAGGAATCGTGGCCGCCCTCAGCGGATATTTGGGACAGCCCACTACCAGTATCATGCGTTATTCACACAAGATACAATCGCTTCCCGGATTACCCAAAACCTTAAAAAAGTATGGATATAAGACCGAAGTACTGTACGCCAGCGACATGACATTCTTTAATATGTCCGACTATTTCATTTCAGCCGGACATGACAAATTAATCAGTCAAAATGATTTTCCCCGTTCAATGCGCACTGCCAAATGGGGAGTTCCCGACCACGAAGCTTTCAACCGGCTTTATCAGAACATACAGCAAAAGCAACAACACCCGGAAGAGCCATGGTACACAACATTCCTTACGCTTAGCTCACATACGCCATTTGATGTACCTTATCATAAGTTAAGAGATGAAAAGCTTAACGCATTTGCCTATACTGACAGTTGTTTCAACGATTTCGTGGAACGAATAAAGATAACTCGGGCTTGGGACAACCTGCTGATTGTATGTACAGCCGACCACGGTTTCAATCACCGGGAAATAACATCACCGGATTTTCCACATATTCCGATGCTACTGACAGGTGGGGCAATCAAAGAGCCAGACCGTATAGACGTAATCATGAGCCAGACTGATTTACCGGCAACCATATTAGGGCAACTGGATATTCCTCATGAAGAGTTTATATTCAGCCGAGATGTCCTCGCAGATACTTATACCTATCCTTTCGCGTTCAATACGTTCAATAATGGATTCAACTTCAGAGACTCAACAGGATGTACTGTATATGACAACGTAGCGGACAAAGCACTGACAGGCTCCGACAAACGCAGAGAGGAAACAGGAAAGGCTATCTTACAAACTCTTTATAGAGACTTAAATAAAAGATAATGACGAGAAACAAGATTAACAATCCTATCCTGAACAATAGGCTCCACCAGACACCATGGTGTGTGATTTGCAACCTGGCAAGTGTATATATCTGTTATACAGCCTGCCGGTTTGCCTTCCTGTTTGTAAACTGGGAACTATATAAAGGGAATCTTACCTGGCACTCACTTAGCGAAATACTTTACGGCGGATGGATATTCGACAATTCCGCCATATTCTATACCAACAGTCTCTACCTTTTACTGGTATTGCTACCGTTGCATTACAAAGAAAGAAAACCTGTCAGGGTAATTACCAAATGGTGGTTTCTGCTCAGTAACTCGCTGTGCATCGTCATCAATTTGATGGACGCTGTCTATTTTTCTTATACCCAACACCGTTCCACCGCCATAGTGTTCGATGAATTCAAGAATGAGAGCAACCTGTCCACCATATTCGGCATAGAGGTAGTAAAACATTGGTATCTGGTACTTCTGGCTATACTATTGATTATATTCCTCACAAAACTGTACTGTGATAACCGAAGCGTAAAAAAGGACAAGCCGCTATGGAAGTACTATATACGTCAAGGCATATCACTTCTGATTCTCGTTCCGTTAGCGATAGCCTGTATGCGGGGGACATTCTTCAACACCGCCACCCGCCCTATCAGCATAAGCAACGCACTTCAATATGTAAACCGTCCGGTTGAAACGGGTATCGTGCTCAACACTCCGTTTGCCTTGCTGCGTACACTCGGCAAAAAAAATATCCGCATCCCCCGTTATTTCACCAACCCTGCAGAACTGGATAGTTTGTATTCACCCATTCACCAACCAACAGACAGTGCAGTAGCGCAAAAGAAGAACATAGTAATCCTGATTGTAGAAAGTTTCGCGCAAGAGTTTGTCGGAGCTCTCAACAAGCATCTCGACAACGGGCAATATCAGGGTTACACCTCATTTACCGACTCATTGCTCCGCCATTGCCTCTATTATGAAGAAAGCTTCAGCAACAGCGGTTTCAGTATAGATGCCATGCCGGCTGTATTCAGTTCCATCCCCCGGATGGACAAGCCATTTGTACTGACTCCTTTCTCGCTAAACAGACTTACCAGCCTGCCCGGAATACTGAAAGACTGGGGTTACACTACGGCGTTCTTTCATGGAGCAGCCAACGGTTCAATGGGCTTCCAGGCCTATGCACGCACAGCAGGTTTCAGCAGTTATTACGGACGTACCGAATATAATAAAGATTCCCGTTTCAACGGTGACAAGGATTATGACGGCACATGGGCCATTTGGGACGAACCTTTCCTGCAGTATTACTGTCTGGAAATGAACAAGATGAAAGAACCGTTCATGACCTCGGTATTTACCGCCACTTCCCATCACCCGTTTGCTCTCCCCGAGCAATACAAAAATGTGTTCAAAGATGAAGGTATCTATCCTTTGCATAAATGTATCCGTTATACCGACCATGCGTTAAGACAGTTCTTCGCGACTGCCAAACAGCAACCCTGGTATGAAAATACACTTTTTGTCATTACTGCCGACCATGCCAGTAGCAGGATCACTCATGATGAATATAAGACAGACTTAGGGATATTCCGTATTCCCATACTTTTTTATGATCCGTCAGGTAAAATGCCGGCCGATTGCCACAAAGGTATCGCACAACAGATAGACATCATGCCGACTCTGTTAGGATATTTGGGATATGACAAACCTTATATCGCTTTCGGACAAGACTTGTTCCGAACCAATCCTGCCGATACGTGGGCTTTCAACTGGGATCATATCCCGCAATTCATCAAAAACAATTATCTGCTGCAATCG
This sequence comes from Bacteroides congonensis, assembly GCF_900130125.1. Taxonomy (GTDB): domain Bacteria; phylum Bacteroidota; class Bacteroidia; order Bacteroidales; family Bacteroidaceae; genus Bacteroides; species Bacteroides congonensis. Next base: position 66,631 of record NZ_FQXY01000011.1, on the reverse strand, counting down.
GATAGTGAAATTATCACAGGTATCTATGATTATCGTTCCGATCCGCTCCTGAAAAAGAATCTTAAAGGAAAACTGCCCGAAGAAGCAGCCATGGAGCGACAAATGAAGGCAATCATACAAAGTTTCATGGAACGTATGGAAGCAGACAGCGTCACCATAAGCCAAGAATAAACTAATAAACTAAATATACCCGCCAACTATGAAAAGAATTGTTATAGAAGCATATGCCATAACCACCCCATATGTAGGTGTAGGCGAATTTTGCAAACAATTGGGCAACGGACTGGGCAAGCAGGCCGCCCTGCTGCGTGAACGGCACGGAATAGAAATCTATTTCATTGTGCCGCCATCTTTCCGTGGATGTTTCGGACATGAAGTACATTATATATGTATGCCGATATTCATGAGGCATCTCCTCACCTTTTATCCATTTAAAACAGACCTTTTTCATATGCCTCACCAATATTGTCTTTTTAAAAATCTCCGGCATGTGACCAAACGCCTGATGACCATTCATGACATCAATTTCATTTATGAAAAACAAGGTAAGAAACTGGGACGTGCCATACAAAGATTCGAACATAAAATCAAGCAAATGGACTATACAAACTACATTTCGAAGTTTGTCAGGGAAGATGCAAACAAGCATTTCCATATTCAAGTGCCGGGAAAGGTTATTTATAACGGCGTGTCCAGTCTGCCTGTTTCTTCCGAAACAAATTCCCAAATAATAAAACAGTTGCCGGATAACTTTCTGTTACACTTATCCAGCCTGCTTCCTAAAAAGAATGTGCATCTGCTTATCGAAATGATGCGTTTTCTTCCTGAACAAAATCTGGTAATAGCAGGAAACTGGAATAGCAACTATGGCAGAACGTTACGGAAAATGATTGAAGAGCTACCCACTCACAATGTATACAGCCTGCCCAATGTCACCGAAAAAGAGAAAGCATACCTATATGCTTCATGCCGGGCTTTTCTATATCCTTCTCTTTGCGAAGGGTTCGGATTGCCACCCATAGAAGCTATGAAATTCGGAAAACCTGTATTTCTGTCAGTTCTCACCAGTCTGCCGGAAATAGGTGGGGAAAATGCATTTTACTGGCACGAACTCTCACCAATATTCATGGCAGAGAAGATAAGGGAAATGTTACCCTTATTCTACAATAACCCAATCTACGCCTCTCTAATGAAACAAAACGCAGAGCGCTTCAACTGGAATAACTGCGTCAACCAATATATACAATATTATCTTGAAATTTTAGCGTCATGAATCAAACTATCGGAATTCTTCATCAAAGTTTCCCATACGGCGGAGCTGAAACGGCCACTTTACGACTGGCTGAAGGACTTTCCCGGCATGGTTATCATATATATGTATTCTGTACAGATTACCGGAAAGACTTAGCGAACCCTACAGAGGACTATTACACCATTCAAATCATGCCGGACTCCATTACTATCAATTCAGAAGAGAATGTCAACTATTTATTGGATAAAATCAAGGAATACGACATTTCAAACTTTTGTATATCCTGCAATGAGTTTATCCCGACCTTATGCCAATTAAAAGAAAGAGGTTGTCCCGCCAAACTCATTTATATACAGCACGGACAACCGTTTTGGGAGAAGGAAAGTCGCTTGGATGCCAGTTTTACAAGGAGTTTTCACAAACTAAAGATTATTTTAATCAACCGGACTAAGGAAAAACTGTTTGGAAGCTATACCAAACGTTGGCAACAACGATATGCCATCATATATGACCATTGTGATTTTTACGTTACTTTGCATCCTCAATATAGCCAAACCATACAAACCGCCATCAAAAGAAAAGGAGAAAAATTTGTAGCTATTCCCAATATGATAGAACCGGGATTCTTATACGAAAACAAAAAGAAACAACTTTTGTACAGCGGACGAATGAGCCGTATGGACAAGAGAGTAGACCGCCTGATTAAAATCTGGGCTCAAATCTATTCCAAAGTTCCTCAATGGGAATTGGTATTAGTGGGAGACGGAAGAGAACTACCGACACTAAAAGCTTTGACAGAGCAACTCCAACTGCCAAGAGTCCGTTTTGAAGGTTGGCAAAAAGACGTGAAGAAATATTATCAAGAAGCCTCAATTATCTGCTTAACTTCAACTTTCGAATCGTTCGGGTTATGCCTGACTGAAGCCATGAGCTACGGTTGTGTTCCAATTGCCTATAATTGTAGCGCCGGAGTTACGGACATCATAATGAATAATGGCATCCTTATTCCAACTTTTCGTCAAGAAGAATATGCAAACCGCCTGGTAGAGTTGATGCAAAATGACAATCTTAGAACTGACCTTCAAAAAAATTCTTTTGCCAGCATACAAAGGTTCTATCCGGAGAACATTATACCGCAATGGATTCGTCTTTTTGAACGATTACCTTTTTCCAATAGCTCATACCTCATATACTAAAAACAAGTGGCAGGCAGATATTTACATAACAATATCTATCTGCCACTTATTTCTATATCGATTATATATTCTTCCTTCACATGTGCATTGGAGATTATCTCACAATATCTTCCGGAAACTTAGCCGGCATCCTCATCCGTTTCCATGTTTCATAATACCAGGTATTCAACTCATTCCCGTTCAGGTCATTCTTGATGAAATATTTCAGATGCAGATAGTCGCCATCCTTGATTTCAAATTCGAGAATATTATCCTGGTTATCCAGCATCGGAAGATGGATATTCTTTTCAATGCTTTCCTTATAAGAATCGTCTGTCAGTTGTTTCCATGTCCCATATCCTGTGATGATGGCATCCGAACCGGGAATGATGGTGAAGTTCACGATTCGTCCGTCGTCACTCAGGACTTTGAATGTATTACTAGGTTTCAACGCTCCCGGAACATCGGGAGATTCCGACACATAATGGCATAGCTGCCAAATGCCTTTCAACTCGGCCACCTTGAATTTGGTTTTCTTCTGGGCCATCGCACCTGTTACCGCCAACAACATTATTGAAAGCATGGTAAAGAAATAGAGCTTTTTCATTGTCGTATTATTTTAGTTAACACTCTTCTATGCGTATGTCCAAATATAAATATTTATTTTGAGAAAATAACAATCAAGGGCATAAAAAAACTCGCATAACCGAAAGATTATGCGAGTTTTACATAAATATACCGAAATATTAGAAATCAGCATTTCTCGGTGTACGCGGGAACGGTATCACGTCACGGATGTTCGACATACCTGTTACGAAAAGTAACAAACGTTCAAAACCAAGCCCGAAACCGGAGTGAGGACATGTACCGAACTTACGGGTATCCAGATACCACCACATATCCTTCATCGGGATATGCATTTCTTCGATACGGGTCATCAGCTTGTTATAATCCGATTCACGTTCGGAACCGCCGATAATCTCACCGATTTTCGGGAAAAGAACATCCATTGCACGTACCGTCTTACCATCCTCATTCTGCTTCATATAGAAAGCCTTGATGTCTTTCGGATAGTCAGTCAGGATAACCGGACGTTTGAAATGTTCTTCCACCAGATAACGTTCGTGCTCGGAAGCCAAGTCTACGCCCCAGTAAACCGGGAATTCAAACTTATGACCTTTTGCTACGGCATCTTCCAAAATCTTGATACCGTCTGTATAAGGCAGACGAACAAAATCATCTTTCAATACACCTTGCAGACGTTCAATCAATCCCTTGTCGAACATATCGTTCAAGAATTTCACATCGTCCGCACAGTTATCCAACGCCCACTTCACACAATACTTGATGAACTCTTCAGCCAAGTCCATATTGTCGATAATGTCGTTGAAGGCAACTTCCGGCTCAATCATCCAGAACTCTGCCAAATGGCGGGGAGTATTGGAGTTCTCGGCACGGAACGTAGGCCCGAATGTATAGATGGCACCCAAAGCAGTAGCAGCCAGTTCACCTTCCAACTGACCGGATACGGTCAGACTTGCCTGCTTACCGAAGAAGTCGTCCTCATAAGAGATGGAACCTTTCTCGTCTTTCTTCAAGTCATACAGATTCATGGTAGTTACCTGGAACATCTGTCCGGCACCCTCACAGTCAGAAGCTGTAATGATCGGCGTATGGAAATAGAAGAAACCCCTGTCATGGAAAAACTTGTGAATAGCAATCGCCATGTTGTGACGAATACGGAACACTGCACCAAATGTATTGGTACGCGGACGCAAGTGAGCAATCTCACGCAAGAATTCCATAGAATGACCTTTCTTCTGCAATGGATATGTGTTATCGCAAGTACCCAGCACTTCGATTTCACGAGCCTGTACTTCCACTTTCTGGCCGGAACCAACTGATTCTACCATTTCTCCGTTCACGCTGATACAAGCGCCGGTGGTAATCAGTTTCAGCATCTCTTCATCGAAATTAGCCAAATCTACTACGACCTGCAAATTATTTATTGTAGAACCGTCATTCAGTGCGATAAAGTTTACTTGTTTGCTACCTCTGCGGGTGCGAACCCATCCTTTCACATTGACCATAGCGCCAATATCTGTGCGCTTCAACAGATCAACAATTTTTGTTCTACCAATCTTTTCCATTTAACTTTTTCTTTTTAGATACAAGAAGACGAGGTTTCAATTGCAAGATTCATTTTTTCCTGCTCTCTTTCCTCGTCCCCTGTCAAGTTGTTATTTATTGACTTATTATTCAAACGAACCCATGCGGAGGTAGTTTACTTCTGCTTCCGTCAGGTAACGCCAGTCTCCGCGACGCAGACCTTTCTTGGTCAGTCCGGCGAAGAATACACGGTCGAGTTTTATTACCTTATAACCCAGTGATTCGAAAATACGGCGAACAACACGGTTCTTGCCGGAGTGAATTTCGATACCTACCTGGTCTTTTCTGAAATCATCTGTATAGCTGATAGCATCTGCATGTATTTCGCCGTCTTCCAACTGGATGCCGGCTGCAATCTGCTCCATATCCGCTTTTGCCAGATTCTTGTCCAACTGAACGTGATAGATTTTCTTCTTCAGGAACTTCGGGTGTGTCAGCTTGGAAGCCAGGTCACCGTCATTCGTCAGTAACAGTACACCGGTTGTGTTACGGTCAAGACGTCCTACCGGGTAAATACGTTCGTTGCAAGCGCCTTTCACCAAATCCATTACCGTACGGCGTTCCTGCGGGTCATCCGATGTAGTAACGGTATCTTTGGGCTTGTTCAGCAGTACGTATACCTTACGTTCGATGCTAACCGGTTCCTCGTGGAACTTCACCACATCCGAGCGTTTGATTTTTGTACCCAATTCAGTAACCACCTCACCGTTTACAGAAACCACACCTGCCGTGATAAATTCGTCAGCCTCACGACGTGAACAAACACCTGCGTTAGCCAGGAACTTATTCAGACGAATCGGTTCGTTCGGATCAACAAACTGTTCCTTGTACTCGATTTGTTTCTTAATGCTGTACTTGGCATTCGGATCATAATCGCCGGTACGAGGACGAGGACGGTATCCGCCCTGACGGTCGTTGTTGTATCTCGGACGATAACCACCACCGCCACCGTTGTTGCTGCGATAGCCGCCGCCTTCGCCGTTATTGAAACGGGGACGATACGGACGGTCGCCGCCTTCACGATTGTAAGGACGCTGCGGACGGTCGCCACCACCTTCGTTATTGAAGCGGGGACGGTACGGACGGTCACCACCTTCACGATTGTAAGAAGGGCGTTGGGGACGGTCGCCGTAAGAGCCACCACCTTCGCTATTGAAGCGGGGACGTTGAGGACGTTCGCCATATGAACCACCTTCACGATTGTAAGAAGGACGTTGGGGACGGTCACCGTAAGAGCCACCACCTTCGCTATTGAAGCGGGGACGTTGCGGACGTTCGCCACCTTCATTGTTATTGAAGCGAGGACGATACGGGCGATCGCCACCTTCACGATTGTAGGAAGGACGTTGAGGACGGTCGCCGTAAGAGCGGTCGCCATAAGAACGCTGCGGGCGTTCTCCACCTTCATTATTGGTATTAAATCGCGGGCGATACGGACGCTCCCCGCCTTCACGGTTGTAAGAAGGACGATACGGACGTTCTCCACCTTCTCTGTTGTAAGACCTGTTACCATCACGGCCGGCACCTGTATTCTCCTCATTGAAAGAATTTTCGCGCCATTCTTCGTTTTCTGTGCTCATTTTTTTATTCGAATAAAATTAGACTTTGGCCTCACGGCCTATTTAAAAAACACGTTTATTGTATAAGTAAACAATTAAAGTCCCGTATAAGTATGCGGGGTTATTGCTCTTAACTCTTTTTTAATCTCTTCGCTTACATTCAATCCTTCGATAAACTCTTTGATAGAACTTTCTGTAATCGCCTGGTTCGTCCGGGTCAAAGCTTTCAAAGCTTCATACGGATGCGGATAAGCCTCACGGCGCAGGATTGTCTGAATAGCTTCCGCCACTACGCTCCAGCAATTATCCAAATCACGATAAATGGCCGGTTCGTTCAGCAGCAGCTTGCGCAATCCCTTCAAAGAACTCTGAATCGCAATCACGATATGACCGAAAGGCACGCCTACGTTACGCAGAACGGTAGAGTCGGTCAGGTCACGTTGCAAACGTGAAACCGGAAGTTTCACTGCCAGGTGCTCCAAAATAGAAGTTGCAATGCCCAGGTTCCCTTCCGCATTTTCGAAGTCGATCGGGTTCACTTTGTGCGGCATGGCGCTTGAGCCCACTTCTCCGGCTTTGATTTTCTGCTTGAAGTACTCCATGGAGATATACTGCCAGAAGTCACGGTTCATATCTACCATGATGGTATTGATACGCTTCATTGCATCAAAAACAGCGGAAAGGTTATCATAGTTCGAAATCTGCGTTGTATATTCCTCACGTTCCAATCCTAGTTTTTCTGCAACAAATAGATTGCCGAATTGTTTCCAGTCATACTGGGGATATGCTACATGGTGCGCGTTGTAATTTCCGGTAGCACCGCCGAACTTGGCAGTAATCGGACAAGCCTTCAACATTGCCAACTGGCGTTCCATACGGTAAACGAATACCATCACTTCCTTGCCCAAACGGGTAGGAGAAGCCGGTTGACCGTGAGTCTTGGCAAGCATCGGGATATCAGCCCATTCTGTCGCATACGTTTTCAACTGTGCAATCAGTTCTTCAACCAACGGATAGTAAACCTGTTCCAGTGCTTCCTTGATAGAAAGGGGAACAGACGTATTGTTAATATCCTGCGAAGTCAGTCCGAAATGAATGAATTCCTTATAGTCATCCATCCCGCCCATCTTGTCAAATTCTTCTTTGAGGAAGTATTCTACGGCCTTCACGTCGTGATTCGTCACACTTTCGATATCTTTAATGCGTTGTGCGTCTGCTTCGGAGAAGTTACGGTAGATATTCCGTAAAGTTTCAAACACGCTGCTATCGACTCCTTTTAGTTGTGGCAAAGGAAGTTCGCACAAGGTGATAAAGTATTCCACCTCTACCTGTACACGGTATTTAATCAGTGCAAATTCAGAGAAATAGGCTGCCAAAGCTTTAGTTTTGCCTCTATATCGACCATCAATCGGGGATATGGCCGTTAATACATCAAGTTCCATACGTTTTCTTAAGATAATTATCAGACTGCAAAATTAACTCTTTTTCCTGAGTTATAAGGCAAAAGGATAGAGAAAGTTTGTATAAAAGCGGTAAGAAATAAAAAAAGTCTCACGAAATACTTCGTAAGACTTCCCTTTTGGTAGTGGGCGTTGACGGATTCGAACCGCCGACCCTCTGCTTGTAAGGCAGATGCTCTGAACCAGCTGAGCTAAACGCCCTTGTTAATGAGCCGGAAGTGTTTCGTTTTTAGTGTGGGCGTTGACGGATTCGAACCGCCGACCCTCTGCTTGTAAGGCAGATGCTCTGAACCAGCTGAGCTAAACGCCCTTACACTTCCGTTTCAAAAGCGATGCAAAGGTACGGCTTTTTTTGAAACCTCCAAACATTTCTCCTATTATTTTTCAAGAAAGTTTTTACCCTTTTGACAAAACTACTGATTATCAACAAATAACAAAAAAAGTTTTTTTTTCGTGCAGATGTCAATTCTTTAAGCTAATAACCGCCGCAACTATTTTATACTTCTGCCTAAGCATACCTTATACTTCTTTACCATTCGTAAATACAAACTTCTTTTCGTCCGAAAGAGATGCATTGAATTCGAATCCTTCCCAAGAGAAATTTTTCAGTTTTTCAGGATTTTCAATCTTATTCTTCAGGATGAAACGTGTCATTTCGCCACGGGACATCTTTATATAGATTACTATCGAAGCCAATTTTCCATTCTTCCACACTTGAAATTCGGGGGTGATGACACGCACTTCTTTCTCCACCCGTTTCCAGTCGAACAGGCCTTTCATCTCGTCACTTGCCAGGTTACAGAGTACTCCACCCGCCTTCTTTATATCTTCTATGAACACATCCGTCAGGCGGGACTGCCAATAAGAGAACATGGTCTGATTTCCCAATTCCGGCAGCACCACGTCGCCTTCCAAACGATAGGAACGAATGGTATCCAACGGCCGCAACAGGCCATAACAGAAAGAGGTCAGTCGCAGGTGTTCCTGCGCATATTCAAAATCATCTTTGGAGAAATCCTTCGCGTTCAGACGTTTGAACACGATTCCGGTGTAAGCCAGCAAAGCGGGGAGTTCAGGCGTTCCTTCCCCATGAAAGGTTTGAAAACGCTTATAATTTTCTACGGCTATCTTCGAATTCACACGCAACAAGCGTTCCAGTTCGTCCACCGAAAACTGGGACATCTGCAAAGCAATCCCCGACGCTTCTTTTTGAAAACGCGGAACTGTATTCAAAGGCACTTTCACCTTTGAAGTCCCGCTCATAGTCTTGGCACAGGATAGAAGTACTAACATGTTTAAATCTGATTTTATCTTTTTAAAGAACAAAAATAAAAAATAAATCGCTTCTCTTACCGGCGGATAGCCAAATTATCCTTATTTTCGCCCGACAATTAACTTTAATCATTTATTAATAACAAAAATCCCCCTTATGAGACACACACTGATCCCCCTGAAAGTGCTATGCCTATTGACAATCTTTTGTCTGACCGGGAATTTATCCCGCGCAGCCGTTAATCCGAAACCGTTCGTAGTTCCCGAACTGAAACAATGGACGGGAAAAGACGGTAATTTTATTCCGGAAACGGACGCGAAAATCGTCTGCACTTCTTCCAATCCCGAACTATTGAGAATAGCCCGAATGTTCGCCGATGATTATCAACAAATGTTCGGACAGGTATTGAACGTGACGGAAGGCAAAGCGAAAGCCGGAGATTTCGTCCTGTCATTGTCGACAGACAAGAAACTGGGACAAGAAGGCTACGCCATCAAAATAGCCGACCGCGTGACGCTCTCCGCCCCGACTCCCACCGGACTTTACTGGAGTACACGCACCCTCCTGCAAATAGCGGAACAGACCACCGACCATCAACTCCCCAAAGGGACTATCCGTGATTATCCCGACTATCCCATCCGTGGGTTTATGATAGACTGCGGTCGGAAATTTATCCCGATGCCTTATCTGCAAGACCTGGTGAAAATCATGGCTTACTACAAGATGAACACCTTGCAAGTCCATCTGAATGATAACGGGTTCAAGCAATACTTTGAACACAACTGGGACAAGACGTATGCCGCTTTCCGCCTGGAGTCTGACACTTATCCGGGACTGACTGCCCGCGACGGTTCTTATTCAAAAAAAGAATTTATTGATTTCCAAAAACAGGCAGCAGCCAACTTTATAGAAATCATACCGGAGATTGATATCCCCGCCCATTCACTTGCGTTCGCCCATTACAAACCGGAAATCGGCAGCAAGGAGTACGGAATGGATCATCTTGACCTGTTCAAGCCGGAAACTTATGAATTTATGGATGCCTTGTTCAAAGAATATCTGGAAGGAGACAATCCCGTATTTGTAGGAAACCGCGTACATATCGGTACTGACGAATACTCGAATGCGAAGAAGGACGTGGTAGAAAAATTCCGTGCGTTCACCGATCATTATATCCGCCTGGTAGAAGGATTCGGCAAACAAGCCATGGTTTGGGGTGCACTCACCCATGCCAAAGGTGACACTCCCGTCAAATCAGAGAACGTCCTCATGAATGCTTGGTACAACGGATATGCCGACCCGGCAACCATGATAAAAGACGGCTACCAGCTTATCAGTATTCCCGATGGAATGGTTTACCTGGTTCCCATAGCCGGATATTACTACGATTACCTCAACGAATCATTCTTATATAACAAATGGACACCGGCGCATATCGGCAAAGCCGTATTTGAAGAAAAGCACCCTGCCATCCTCGGAGGTATGTTTGCTGTCTGGAACGACCACGTTGGTAATGGAATTTCAGTGAAAGATATTCATCACCGTGTATTCCCCGCCCTGCAAACTCTTGCCGTGAAAATGTGGACAGGCAAAGATACGAGTCTGTCTTACGAAACATATAATGAAAAGCGTGCCGCCATCAGCGAAGCCCCCGGAGTCAATCAGATGGGAAGAATCGGCAAGAGCCCCGCATTAGTCTATGAACGTTCCACAGTTACTCCCGGCAGTACGTCCGATTATCCTGAAATCGGCTATAACTATACGGTAAGTTTCGACATCACCGGAGCACTGGAGAAAAGCGGAACAGAACTATTCCGTTCACCGAACGCCGTCTTCTACCTGACAGACCCGATTCGCGGCATGATGGGTTTTGCACGCGACGGTTATTTGAATACTTTCCCATATAAGGTGAATCCGGGAGAGAAGGCTACGGTTCAGATTGAAGGTGACAGCCGTAGCACTACACTTAGAGTGAACGGAAAGGTAATTGAAGAAATGAATATGCAGAAACTTTACTTCAATGCGGGAAAAGATTCCATGAACTATATCCGCACATTGGTTTTCCCGTTGGAAAAAGCCGGAGATTTCAATAGCCGGATAGAAAATCTAAAGGTATATAATTACTGTGTAAACAAATAATAGAAAGTAATCCTACTAATTTAAAAATCAGAGACTTATAGTTTCCTATCGTTTCCTGCAACGGAAACTCCCGTATCTCTACGGGGAAACAACCGTTTCCCTACGAGGATACTAGCGTTTCCCAGTGTGGATACTCACGTTCCCTTATAGGGAAACGGTTCTATCATTATGGCTCTGAAATTTAGTCCTTACCGCAAAAGAAAAACTCCCCCTTCGGACAAACCGGAGAGGGAGTTCTTTTATTGGGATAATCAGCTAAAGCAGTTTTTTTATTTATATTCCTGCCAGCTCTTAATCTGAATATCGCTCAGTTTCAGTTCACAGAATGCCTCGATAAAGGCACTTGCCAGACGGGCATTTGTAATCAACGGAATATTATGGTCGATAGCACCACGGCGGATACGGTAACCATTCGTCAATTCGCGTTTGCTGTGATTCTTCGGAATGTTGACAATCAAGTCGAATTTGTGGTCGGCAATCATCTTCATTACGTTGTTCTCTGCATCCGGTTTTTCATCCGGCCAGTAAACCGGAGTCGTATCTACACCATGAGCATTCAAGAATGCGGCAGTTCCGGCGGTAGCATACACTTTGTATCCCTTTGCGAACAGCATACGGCTTGCATCCAACAAATCAACTTTCGACTTCATAGCACCTGAAGAGAACATTACTGCTTTTTCAGGAATCTTGAAGCCCGTAGCAATCATCGCGTTCAGCAATGCTTCGGAGAAGTCGTCGCCGATACATCCCACTTCACCAGTAGAAGACATATCTACGCCCAATACCGGGTCAGCCTTATGCAGACGGGAGAAAGAGAACTGAGAAGCTTTTACACCGATCCAGTCAATATCGAACGCCGATTTATCCGGTTGTGAATAGGGAGCATCCAACATGATGCGGGTAGCGGTTTCGATAAAGTTGCGTTTCAGCACTTTGGAAACAAACGGGAAGCTACGCGAAGCACGCAGGTTGCATTCGATAACTTTCACCTCATTGTTGCGGGCAAGGAACTGAATGTTGAACGGGCCGGAAATATTAAGTTCTTTGGCAATCTGACGGCTGATTTTCTTGATGCGGCGTGCAGTCGCGAAGTAAATCTTCTGAGCCGGGAATACCAACGTAGCGTCACCGGAGTGAACACCCGCAAATTCCACGTGTTCGGAGATTGCGTACTCTACCACTTCACCGTTCTGCGCAACAGCGTCAAATTCAATTTCTTTTGTATTTTCGAGGAATTGAGAAACAACTACCGGATATTCCTTAGAAACTTCGGCAGCCATCTTCAGGAAGTTCTCCAGTTCTTCGTCATCGTAGCAAACATTCATTGCAGCTCCCGAAAGAACGTAAGAAGGACGAACCAATACCGGATAACCTACTTTTTCTACGAAACCTTTCACTTCTTCAAGGCTGGTAAGTTCCATCCAAGCCGGTTGGTCGATACCCAGTTGGTCGAGCATAGCGGAGAACTTGTTACGGTTTTCGGCACGGTCGATGGAAATCGGAGAAGTACCCAGTACAGGAACTGACTGACGATACAGTTTCATAGCCAGGTTGTTCGGAATCTGTCCGCCTACGGAAACGATGACGCCGCGAGGTTGTTCAAGGTCGATTACGTCAAGTACACGTTCAAAAGAAAGTTCGTCGAAGTACAGACGGTCACACATATCATAGTCGGTAGAAACCGTTTCGGGGTTGTAGTTAATCATGATAGACTTGTAACCCAGTTTGCGGGCAGTCTGAACAGCGTTCACCGAACACCAGTCAAATTCTACCGAGCTACCGATGCGGTAAGCACCCGAACCCAGTACGACTACTGATTTCTCATTCTTGTAATAGTTGACGTCATAACCTTCCACTGCATAGGTCATATACAGGTAGTTGGTCAGTTCCGGATGTTCGGAAGCGACGGTGTTGATGCGTTTTACAGCCGGAAGGATACCCAAAGATTTACGGTGAGCACGTACAGCAAGATTTTCTTTCTCCATGTTTCCGGTCGGGTTCAAAACGAAACGGGCGATTTGGAAGTCAGAGAAACCTAAGATCTTAGCTTCGCGCATTACGTCTGCCGGGATATCTTCCACCTTATTATAAGTAGACAATTTGGCTTTATAATCAACGATATTTTTCAGTTTGCCGAGGAACCAAGGGTCAATCTTAGTCAGTTCATGGATACGGTCGATAGTATATCCTTCTTCCATTGCCTGCGCGATAGCGAAGACACGCAGGTCTGTCGGGCGAGACAGTTCTTTGTCGAGGTCGTCAAAATGTGAATCGTCATTTCCTACGAAACCGTGCATACCCTGACCAATCATACGAAGACCTTTCTGGATGATTTCTTCGAAAGAGCGGCCGATAGACATGATTTCACCTACCGACTTCATGCTTGAACCGATTTCGCGGGATACACCGGCGAATTTCGTCAAGTCCCAACGAGGGATTTTACAGATATAGTAGTCGAGTTGCGGAGCGACATAAGCTGAGTTCGGAGTTCCCATCTCACCGATTTGGTCGAGTGAGTACCCCAAAGCAATCTTGGCGGCAACGAATGCCAACGGATAACCGGTAGCCTTGGAAGCCAGAGCGGAAGAACGGCTCAGACGGGCGTTTACTTCAATCACACGGTAGTCGTCCGTATCAGAGTTGAATGCGTACTGGATGTTACATTCACCTACGATACCCAGGTGACGGATACATTTCGTAGAAAGTTCCTGCAACATTTTCAGTTCCTTGTCGTCCAGTGAGCAAGTAGGAGCAACAACGATAGATTCACCTGTGTGGATACCCAGCGGGTCGAAGTTTTCCATGCTGGCTACTGTGAAGCAGTGGTCGTTAGCGTCGCGGATTACTTCAAATTCGATTTCTTTCCAGCCTTTCAGAGATTCTTCTACAAGGATTTGTTTGGAGAAGGCGAATGAGCTTTCCGCCAGTTTCAGGAATTCTTCCTCGTTAGCGCAGATACCGCTACCAAGACCACCCAGTGCGTAAGCAGAGCGTACCATCACCGGATAACCGATTTTGCGTGCTGCGGCAATCGCGTCTTCCATGCTTTCTACAGCCTGGCTCACCGGAGTCTTCATGTCGATTTCGTCCAGTTTCTTAACGAACAGGTCGCGGTCTTCTGTGTACATGATGGCTTCTACCGATGTACCAAGCACCTTCACTCCGTACTTATCAAGAATACCTTGTGTGTAGAGTTCCGCGCCGCAGTTCAGCGCAGTCTGTCCGCCGAATGCCAGCAGGATACCGTCGGGACGTTCTTTCTTGATAATTTCTTCTACAAAATAAGTGTTTACGGGAAGGAAATACACTTTATCGGCGATCCCTTCAGAAGTCTGAATGGTTGCGATGTTCGGGTTTACCAATACTGAGCTGATACCTTCTTCTTTCAAAGCTTTCAGTGCTTGTGAGCCTGAGTAGTCGAACTCTCCGGCCTGTCCGATTTTGAGTGCTCCAGAGCCCAAAACGAGAACTTTCTTGATTTCCTTTTCCATTTCTTTTGTTGTTATAATAAGTTGTTGTTTCTAAGTTCGTTCATAAAAAAAATGCGTTACCCTCAAAAAAGGATTAACGCATTACCAAAGAACTAAAATATCGTTTTTGGAGAAAAGAGAAGAAGCCTGTCGTTTCCGGGTGCAAAACATCCGAATGTAGATAATACTTACTTCTGATTTCTTGTTGGTTCATTGTCGATTTCAAAATTTGTGCAAAGTAACGACATATTTTGCACATGGCAAAAAGAAACGCCTACTTTTTTACAGTGAAGTGAGCGCATTTTAGTGCTCCTTTCAGTTTTTATCTGTATCTTTGCCGCTAAATCTATATTAATAAGGTAATAACAATGGGAAAAGAAAAAATCATATTGACGGGAGACCGCCCTACCGGCAGACTTCATATCGGACATTATGTAGGTTCGTTGAAACGCAGAGTTGACTTGCAGAACGCAGGTGATTACAGTAAGATGTTTATCTTCATCGCCGATTCGCAGGCGTTGACCGACAATATAGACAATCCTGAAAAGGTACGTCAGAATGTAATCGAGGTTGCCCTCGATTATTTGGCTTGCGGCATCGACCCGTCCAAGGCCACTATCTTCATCCAGTCGCAAATCCCGGAACTGTGCGAACTCAGTTTCTACTTTATGGATCTTGTCAGCGTATCCCGCCTGCAACGTAACCCGACTGTGAAAGCGGAAATCCAGATGCGTAACTTTGAAGCGAGTATCCCCGTAGGTTTTTTCACTTATCCCATCAGCCAAGCTGCGGACATCACGGCGTTCCGTGCAACGACCGTCCCCGTCGGCGAAGACCAGGAACCGATGCTCGAACAGGCACGCGAAATCGTCCGCCGGTTCAACTATATATATGGTGAAACTCTGGTAGAGCCGGAAATCCTGTTGCCGGACAATGCGGCTTGCCTGCGTCTGCCGGGAACGGACGGCAAGGCGAAAATGAGCAAATCACTCGGCAACTGTATTTATCTGTCGGAAGAACCGGAAGAGATTCAGAAGAAAATCATGAGTATGTACACTGACCCGGGACATCTCCGCGTACAAGATCCGGGAAAGATTGAAGGCAACACCGTATTTACTTATCTCGACGCTTTCTGCCGCCCCGAACATTTCGAACGCTTCTTGCCGGACTATCCGAATCTGGAAGAGTTGAAAGCTCATTACCAACGCGGCGGACTGGGTGACGTGAAAGTAAAACGTTTCCTGAATTCCATCATGCAGGAGACTTTGGAACCGATTCGCAATCGTCGCAAGGAGTTCAGCAAGGATATCCCTGCTATCTACGAGATGCTTCAGCAAGGCTGCGAAGTGGCAAGAGCTACGGCTGCCGAGACTTTGGCTGACGTAAAGAAAGCAATGAAGATTAATTACTTTGATGACAAGGAATTGATTGAAGAGCAGGTGAAACGTTTCTCGCAAGAGTAAAAGATTTCGTCTGGGAATAAACATAATTATAAGGTAAAGGCTGCCCTTCTTTTGTAGAACAGGCAGCCTTTCTTATCGGATATTTTTCAAAGATTCAGTTTGTTTCTTCCTCGTCATTCTTGAACAACACATCCTTTAGTTTCTGATAAAGGAATGAAAGTATCAGCAATATCAATCCCAGAATGATAAATACAATAATCTTGCCAATGGTCGGCATAGCCCATAAATCATCAAAGACGAGTTTGAGCAGGACTGTTCCGAAAGTCGCAAGGCTCACCATGCGGAGTACTTTTTGATGCAGACGCATTCCTAATCCCATTTGGACGAAACCGGCGATGCTTAATGAAAGCGATAGTCCGGCACTAAATTCGTCTACTCCCACTTGCCAAAGGAAAGAGCGTACCATTGTCACCCAAATGAGTGTGGCAAGGATATTGATATATACGGTAAATCGGGGCTTTATGCCGATGGTTGTATAGTACAAGCGTGCTACATAATACAAATTCGCTATTACGAACGCAGCTGTCAGCCATGGTAGTACAACAGGAGAGGAAGTCCATATTCTCTGGTCACCCCATATATTTATGATATATACAAGTACGTTTGCCCCGATAGCCAAGATATAAGAAGTGAGATGTTTCGTTATCGGGAATCGTTTTCTGAAAGCATAGCAAACACTCGAAATGGATATGGCTGTAAACAAGAACATAGCTCCGCTTCGCGTCGCTCCTTCAAAATACAAACTGAATTCCATCATAAATGTATAATAAAGGATGGCTACGGAAACTATAAGCATAAAAGGATTCCAGAAACTATATTTCAACCGACGTGCCGTAGAGAAGAAGGAATGATAATATTCCATTAATAAAGCAAATGCTCCTGTCGCTAATCCCACAAACAAAGAGGTGGCAAATGAACTATTCAGAAAAATTGTATCCAAAGAATGATGTTCAAACATCACACTATACACATCCATCAAGTAAGAAACGAAAGTGAGTCCTACCAGAACTTTAGCCGCATACTCATATACTCTAATTTTCGACTTAACATAGAGCCACAACAGCAATACCATTTCCGATGCCCAAAGCAAGGTTATATAGTTTCCGTCCAGTTGAATCGGAACTGTAATGGAGACAAATGTCAGCACAAGCCCCAACGTGGTATGCACGAGGAATTTATATTCCTTTCTATTCTTCCACAACCAAAGAACCAGCCCCAAGTTAACGAGAGCGATAAACAGGCTCAACAGACCGCTCGCCTTAAAAGACAGTCCCATGTTCTTCAGGAATAGAATACCCGAAAGCAGATAGACAAAATTATTAGTGATGATGACAAATACCAGCCCGCGGCTCATTGCCTGCATCTTCTCTCCACGGAGAATGGAAAACACAGGAAGCAAAAAGATAAAATAGAACAGGGTGGCGAACATTAGCAAATGTCCCGAAATGACCGTAGAGCGGGAAGAATAACTCAACAATAAGAAACTAGCCATTATCAGACAAGTAAATACAAATGAGATTATCGGAAGCTCGCCCCACTTTTTATAGATGGAAAGCCCGAACATTCCCAAATTCAAAATGCTCACATAAGTAAACAGAACTTGATAACTTCCTTCGCCGTTACTCACAATGAAGGGGGCTAAAAATCCGCCTACAAGTGCAATAATAGCCAGCTCACGCCTGTCATATATCACAGAAAGAACAGACATAAATATAGTGATAGCTACCAGAATTATAAATGCAACAGTCTGCGAGAAGATATGATAATAATGGAATGCGATAGCAACCGTGAGATAGAACACAGCGAAAGCACCACCGGCAAGCAGTGAACTGAATGTACGATATTTCTTCTGCAAGCGTTCGGCAACAAACAGTAGTGCCGCCCCCGTCAGGAAACCAAGTACGGTACGGAAAGTCTCGTTTATCCAGTTCTTATCAATGGCGTACTTCACAAAGAAGCCCACCCCTATCACAAATATGAGAATACCAATCTTTCCAAACAGGTTTTCGCCGATAAACTTCTCATAATTTACTTGTTTCTTCGGTGGTTTCGGAGTAGTCGGTGCCATATGAATCAGTTCGGGAGACATTACAGACTCTTCCCGAACTGTAACCTCAACTGGGATACTTTCAATAATTTCTTCCTGAATAGATTCTTGAACAGATTCCGGAGCATCTTGCAATTTCTCAGCAACCACAGTCTCAACAACTATACCTGATTCTTGAACAACCAACTCTTCTTCAACCAATTTCTCTTTTGGCAAGACTTCTGCTACTACTTTTTCAGGTATCTCTTCACTTGATTTCATATCACCAGCAGCCATTTTTGCCTGCCCTTTCAGGAGAGCATCCATCTGTTTTTTTATCGCATCAAGCTCTTTCTCTATCTTCGTAAACCGCCCATCAAACCGACATAGCAAAACAATAAGTATCACTATACCAAGTAGCGGATATATACTATTCAAATCGCCCATAGCATTTTGTATTTGATTCAATATCACAAATATAAAATATTTAATCATATCATGGAGCAATCCCTGTAAAAAGTTTTATTTCTTCTATTTACTACGAAAAGCAAATATAAATCTCAAACAAACTACATCTTTCTAATTTATCCATCAAAAGTGAAAGATAAATATTACTTTTGTAGTGACAAACCAACAAAAATAAATTATGAGCGTAACCAGAATACATATTAATCAAAACATTCTTATTTGGGCTGTTGAACGAATAGGAAAAACAGTTGATGAATATGTAGCTGAAAACCCCACATTTCAGCAATGGTTAGATGGTACAAAATTACCGACTTTCAAGAATATAGAACAGTTTGCTCGAAAACTCTATGTACCTTTAGGATATATGTTCCTCAATGAACCTCCCCAAGAAGTCTGTCCAATCCCATTTTTCCGTAATATAGACGATCGTTCTCATGATATAAACGTCTATGATACGATAATAGAAATGCAGGAACGGCAAGACTGGCTTTCCAATTACCTACGCAAACTGGATTTTGACAAGGCAAATTACGTAGGCATTTTTACTTCGGAAAATAGTATTCAGGAAGTCTGCGACAAGATAAGGGACATATTACAGCTTCCTCATAATTGGGCTTTTGAATATAAGAATATTGATGATGCCTTAAAATATATCACCAAAAGGATGGAAGACAAAGGCGTTATCATTAGTTATAACAGTGTCGTTGGATTTAATAATTCTCGTCCTATTCCGGTGAAAATTTGTCGCGGCTTCACACTAATAGATGATTATGCCCCATTCATCTTCGTAAACAGCAAGGATGCTAAAGTAGCCCAAATGTTTACGTTGATACATGAGTTTGCCCATATCCTAACGGGATATAGCGCGGGAGTTGGTGAAATTGATATAGAACATTCTTCTGAAACAGAAAAGTTTTGTGATAAAGTTGCCGCCAATTTCTTAGTACCGGAACTATTATTCAAAGAAGTCTGGACAAATCTCGGAGAAGACTATATGACTTTATCTAAACGTTTCAAAGTCAGTCGTTTTGTTATAGCAAGGAGAGCTATGGAATTGGGATTAATTACCAGTTCCAGATTTTTTCAGTTATACAATTCCTGGGTAAATGAACCGATAATACATATAGAAAACAATAAAGGTGGCAATTTCTATCCATCTGCAATAAAAAAGAATAGTCGTACATTTCTTATCCATGTCAATAACGCACTGAATAGAAATATGCTATTACACATGGATGCTTATCGGATTACCGGATTAAAAGGCGACACATTTCACAAAATTATAAAATCCCAATGACTCATTCTTTGTAAAATTCGACAATGCCATGTCGGTTCAGAAGCTGACAGCGATAGTCCAGTGGGCTACTACAAACACGTTTTATATCCCCAAAGCTAAAACAAAGTTCCTTCGTATGAATAAAGCCAATATTTATTTGGCTTCTTTCGCTTCTGTCAATCCGGCAGAATGGACAATTGTTTCTATGGAGAGGTCAGCTCCCAACAGTCCGGAAGAAATCAAACTTCCAGATGTCTGTATGCAATATAATGTAAAATGCATTCAACTGGAAGAAATGTTCAGAGAGTTGGGAGAGACATATTAGAATGGGTTACCCCGGTTCATTTCAACAATACTATCTTCAATTTCTACAAATTACCACCACCAATAATAATAGTATTAACACTAACATTGCTTACATATTTTTTCACAAGATAATCATAATCATAAAAAGAAATGGAATTAGCTCTTCCGCCAATTGCATCTTTAATATATACACCAAATTCAAACTGTTTATTTGACTTGAAATCAGAATCTGAGGAATACGTTATTATATATTTTTTATTAGCAGGACTATCTTGTTCTGTGAATGTCCTATATTCCCCATATTGCAAATCTGGAATTTTTCCATTTTTAAAATCTTCTGAAAATGAATTCATCTTAAATTTATCATAGCCAGTAGATGATTTTTTTATTGGAATAGCTTCATCTTTGGATAAAATCATTTTTCCATATGGCGGAATCGCCACAATTCTTTGGTCTGAATATGTTGTCGAAACAGACGACTCATTTCCACCCCCCACACTCGTGCCTCCAGCCAACGTATTTACAACACCGCCAATACCTAATGCACCTGTTACAGCCCCTAAGTTAAGACCGCCTCCGGAACCACTTCCTTGATTAGTCGTTGTCTGCTGAAGATTGTAATACATGTGATAACTACCGTCAGGCTCTACTCTAAAGGAATTTGCTTTGTCTATGTAGATAGTTTGAGACGTTTTATTAGCTATTTCTATTAAATATTTACCCTTGAACCACATATATCTTTCACCATAGCATCCTTTAATCACACTTCCGTCATAGTTGTATGCAAAATAAGGATAACTCTTTTTCTCTTGAGAAATAGTTATTTGGATTTCATCGGAAGATAATACAGATGATTGAGTAACCCCCAATGTACCCCACCAACATTTTGCTTCTTTAGCTTTAGCCTTCAGCCCACCAAATTTATGTCCCATCTTATTATATTGCTCAATAAGAGAAACATTATCATTTGAAGGCTCCACCTTGACAGGTGCATTATTTGTTGACTGACTTTGCTGGTTTGACAAAGGTAAACTACTTTCATTAAATACATCCTTCTCGCCATTTTTATACTTAACCATGAAAACCTCACTTTTTGGCAGAGTGTAAGATGGACCATCTTGATTTGCCCACTTCTTATACTCTATTTCATTACTAGAGATTTTAACAACCTTCACTTCTACCTCGTCACCATTCTTTTTTGTCAAAATATCCTGCGGATAGACATTCATTGTCGAGAATAATAGCCCAGTTAGTACACAAACTTTTCTCATTAACCTGATTTTTGTATTCATGTTCATCAATATCGCCTAACCAGTCCCTTCTCGGCTTTATTCATTATATATAAAGAAACGCGGAACTGCGTGCCATTTCGTTGCCGAAGGTCCTGAGAAAACCCGATACACTAAATGGACAGCAGCCCCACGTTGTAAAACGTGAGAACCGCTCATGCCATCCTCGTGTATCTTGAAAATTTCTCAGGTTTTCGACAACAAGAATGAAGCACAACGCTTCTTACAAATATTTTAAAGAAAATAATTTGCTACCGAACGCTATCGGAAACAATGATACAAATATATACATTTTTTCTATATCTCCTTTCTTCCAACCATAAAAATAAAGCAATCAATGCTTTATCTTATATGCTTTCCCCGAAAGAAATAGTATTATCATCCATCAGTAACAAACAAATTCATTTGCTGATAAACTACGAAATCATTTGTTGGCAGCAAATAAAATCATGCATTTGGAGCAAATCACTCTTAATAAGATAATTAGGCAAAAGGAAATATCAATTCTCTTTAATCGGCTGCAAGGTGAGAAATATGAGAAAGAATTCATGCTTTGTCTTTGTCTTTCCCGATAGTATACGTATTTTTGCAATACAGAAACTCCTTACTTAAAAACAAGATACTTATATGGAACAAGATATACGCTGGCTGCAACGATATGATAGTTTTCATCGTGCTAATAAAAGAATCCTGGATATAACAGAATCCGGTAATCAACCGGATAGTTTATCCGAATTGGAAATGGAAGGGTTAATCCAACGATTTGAATATACTTTTGAACTTGGGTGGAAAGTTCTTCAGGATTTCTTAAAATATAAAGGATATGAATTTGTACAGGGTCCCAACGGCACTCTCCAACAAGCTTTCGAAGACGGTTTGATTTCCGACCACGACGGTTGGCGACGTATGGCAAAAGCACGAGTCACCACCTCGCATACCTATAATGAAGGAGACGCCATACAGATTGCACGAAAAATATATGAGGAATACTCTCATCTGTTAAAACAACTGGACACCAGATTGAATGAGGAGAAATTAAGAGCGGAAATGAATACATTATTCTAATTATGTACGGACTAAGCAACACTGTCATATCGGATATTTGCAGTGTGTTTCGCAAACACGCTAATATAGATAAGGTTCTGATCTTTGGATCCAGAGCTAAAGGAACATATTCGGAAGGTTCTGATATAGATTTAGCTGCGGTAGGTAATGAAATTTCTTTTGACCAACTAATGGACATTAATATTCAGATAGAGGATTTGGGACTATTATATAAAGTCGATGTTATAGATTACAATAAAAACATCGACACTCCAATAGGAGAACATATAATACGGGTAGGACTGCCTTTCTACAACAAGAATGAGAGTTGCGATTAAAAACAACTTCTTCTGCAAGATTTCGCTTCCAGCCTCTTCAGCCACTCTGAAACCTCTTATTCATCGGCATTCCGGCTGAAAGCGAACCACAAAAGTAAAAAATATTGCTTTCAGCCGTTTCATGTTTACGAATTCAATCGGTCAATCAGCGGCGTATTACCGAATATACATTTCCATACTCCGTATGTTTCCTCCCCACTCCCATCTTCGTCAACACTTGTGCAAACTGGTTCGGATTAAAACCTCTCAATGCGGCTGAATTCATCTTTTTCAGTTCCTGATATATCTCCGCTGCGGATAGATGTAAACATTCTTCTTCCGGTAAAGCTACACGAAAACAGCAGTTAAAAACATCCTCAGCAGGGCAGGCATGATAAAAAGACACGTTGTGCCTTTGCAGTTCACGTTCCTGTTCCTTGCTGAACCAATAAGGAATTCCCTGTTCCAGTTCAGCTTTCAGTTGGGCAAAGAGTTGTGCATGTTCGATGCCCTCGCAATCAATCGGTTTTATTACTTCCACACAAAGATAACGACGGCTGCCCGTAGGGTCATTCAACAAATCATAGCGATTGGAAGTGCCTATAAATGAAGCGACTCGCGGCAAGTCACGATAGTTTTTCTGATACGCCTTGCAGATATGCAGGCTCGACATTTGCATCAGATTTTTCAATAAAGGCATCTTACCCGCAGCATATTTGTCAAATTCATCAAGATTAATCAGCCCCATCTCCGACATAAGCCGTTCTGCCTTCCCTTCCGAAGTCAGTTTCAGATTATCCATATAGTAATGCTGCAAAGCCGCAGGCATCAACGACTTGCAGAAAGTAGACTTCAACCGCCCCTGTTCCGAACTTACGAGGATAGGAGCTACACTATTGGCATGAATCCCTGTTTTTCCCGACCATTGGGCGGCAACTCCCAAAAGCCATGTATGAAAGCCGCGCACCCACAGAGGTAAGTCGGAAACGCGCAATGCCAACGAAGTGACGCGATCAATGCCATCCCAAACGGGCAATTCGTCCATATAGAGCCGGAAAGGGTGGTATTCGGCAATACGGGTAGAGTAAATATAGCGACTCACGTCCTTATCCCAGCAACTAATCCCCTTTGCATGAGCTTCCATACAAAAGGTGTTCAAATCACGTTTGCTCACCGGTTGAAAAAGACCGATTGCTTTACCCGCATCATCCAACGGACGGAATTCCGTTTCTTCTGTCAGAAGATTATAACGGAAATCATACTGTGTACGCAAAAAATCGTTTACCTGCTCCGTCAGGCAGGTAGAGGCGGTTTTCTTACCATCCGGTTTAGATAGTGGCAAATCCGACACTCCTGATAATTCAGAGCACTCCGGTTGTTCCGCAGATTCCAGTTGTTCCACTGATTCCGGCTGTATCTCTTCCGGGACAGACAGTCCTGCTTCTACTTTTTTCACCCCGACCATTTTCAACCCATTCGTTTTCACTTCTGCTAAAACAATCTCTTTTTTCATTCCAGTTCTCCACACTTTCATCAGCATAGAGAACAAATTTGTTACTTTTTCCATCATATTTTTGTTGTTATTTTAATGTTTTCACATGCCAAATATACAACCTCACGATAGCGGTTTGCAAGCCGGTTGCAAGTTTGTCCTTAACTAATTGCATTTATGAAATAAAGCCTTTATTATTAGGTTAGCAAGCCTTTGTATTGTATCTTTGCAATAAGGAATTACAAAAGCTAATTAATGTTAGCCGATAGGCTAGCTATGGTTATCTTATATGCTAACGAAGGTTAGCGTATAAGCTGATTAAGATTAGCGGGTACATTTAAAGGAAGAACAATCCAAAGGAAGTATAGGAAAAACAGTACGGAAGTACATCTATAAAAGAAAGGAACTATGGCTATATTATTTGACTGGTACGAGAATCCGGTATCACCGGACAAGCCCAAAAAGAAAAGATTCCATCCGCGCATCATCGCCAACGGGCAGGTAGATACGGAAGAACTCAGAAGTAGAATACAGGCGCGTTGCACACTGAACGAAGTAGACGTGACTGCCGTATTGGATGCTCTCTCGCAAGTAATGGGAGAAGAATTGGGAGAAGGAAGGCAGGTGCATCTGGATGGCATCGGCTATTTCTACCCTACGCTGACCGCCACCGAGGAAATATCCGCAAATACTCCCCGCAAGAATTCGAAAGTGAAATTGAAAGCTATACAATTCCGCTCGGACAAAAGGTTGAAACGATCTGTCGGAACTATAAAAATAAAACAGATGAAGCGGGTCAGACATTCCGCCAAATTATCGGAAATAGAGATAGACATGCGGTTGAAAGAATATTTCGTCGACCATCAGATTATGCAACGTTCCGACTTTCAAGGTATCACAGGGATGGTACGCTCCACAGCCATGATTCATATCCGCCGCCTTCGCAAAGAGGGTAAGCTACTGAATATCGGTATTCCCAATCAGCCGATATATGTGCCTGCTCCCGGATTTTATGGAAAATCCAGGGATTATCAGCCTGTAAGATAAGTACGAATAAAGCAAAGGTTCAGGAGCAGTAACCATTTGCCAATAAGATAAGCTACCAATAAAAAAAGGCGGCTGAAAGCGCAAACCTCTCATTTCAGGGTTCGCTTTCAGCCGCTTTTCCTTTCCAGCAAGCGATTACAGAGAATCGCTGAACGCTGAAATCACATTATCACTTTGCAGTTTCTACCAACACAACACGGTTCAGAATCGGTTGACCGAACTTATCGACGCCACCACCGGCGGCAACCTTCAAGTTATCAGCAGGAATACCATACTTCTTAACCAGCAAGTCTTTAACAACCTGTGCACGTTCCAGACTCAACTTCTGGTTGAAAGCCGGACTACCTGTTGCAGAGTCGGCATATCCGTTGATAGTATAGGTAGTGCCCGGGAATTCTTTAATGCGGCTGGCAAGATAAGACAGGTTCATTTCTTCTTGCGGAGACAGTTTATCCGAACCAATCGTGAAGAATACGGTACGCGGAGCGATATTCGGGTCTGTAATGACTACCGCTTCCTGTTCTTCCACTTCAACCGGTTGTTGTGCATTAGCCAACTGCTGTTGCAACTGCATATTGGCGGCTGCCATCGCATTCATCTGGTTACGCATCTGATTCAATTCGAGTTCGGAGATAATCTGTGGTACAGGACGCTGGAATCCACGAGTCGGGAAATAATAAGTTACGCCGACAGTAGCACCGAGGATACCGTCATAATCACGTTTACCACCATGTTCACCGTCAAATTTGCCTTCAAGGCCGGTCGCACTCAACTCAATGTTCAAGTCGACAGCACTGGACAGGCGGAAACGGTTGATAATACCTGCATTGAAAGTAGCGGCATTAGTGTGAGGCTTTGAGTAAGAATGAGCCCAGCCGGCACCGATATAAGGAATGATTTCATATACACGGTTCGGGTTGTATCCACCGAAGAGCGCGTTCAGGTTAATCATCAAATCACCGTGAAGGTTCATGTAATCCCATCTCTGCTTGTAAGAACCGTCTTCTCTCGGGCCACCGACTACATAATTGGCAGTTTCGTTCATTGTGAATCCTTTAGCTTGCAGTCCGCTGTATTGCAAACGCAGTCCGAAGCCCGGAGTCACCCATTTGCCGAGAGACACGTTGAATGTAGGAGCGACGCGGTCTCTGAATTTGCCGATATGGTCATTGTTACCATACAACACTTGAGCACCGCCTCCTACTGAGAAGAACCAGTTGCTCCAAAACGGGTTGGTTATTACTTGATATTTATCTTGTACCTGAATCACTTCGTATTCAGTTACCGTCATAGTCTGCTGCGCAGAAGCGACAGACGCAACGCCGGCAAAAGCCAGCAACATCAGAATCTTTTTCATATACCTAATAGTTAAGTGGTTATTTAAATCTTTTTCTTTGTTGAACTAATTAAATAACACGAACTGAACTAAAAGGTTTTAGAAATAGATGAAATTATTTGCTTTATTTGAATAAACGTTCGATATCTTCTTCCTTGATTGTCGTCAAAACAGTTTTCCCGTCCGGAGTGTAATTCGGTGAGGGACAGGCAAAAAGATTATCCACCAGGCTGACCATTTCCTCGTTGCTAAGCACCTGTCCGTAAACGATTGCCGCCGCACGCGCCAATGTCAATGCCAGTATATTCTGGATTTCTTCCTTCACATCGTTCCCTTTTTCCATCGCCGTATGTAGCATATTGCGCACCAATTCGACCGGATTCAGCCCTTCGATACCCGACGGGATTCCGTTAATGGCATAGCTTCCGCCACCCAAATTACTCAAATCGAAACCTACTGCGGATAAATCATCCATAATGCTTTGCAACACAGCGGCTTCCGAAGCCGGCAATTGCAATATTTCGGGAAAAAGAACACCTTGCGATACTCCCTGCTTCTGCTGAATCTGAACCATATAGCGGTCGTAAAGCACCCGGATATGCGCCCGATGCTGGTCGATAAGCATCAAACCGGATTTTACGGAAGTCAGAATAAACCGCCCCTTAAACTGCAAATGCTGGTTCCCTTTTTCTATCACAGGCTCGCTGGCATATAGAGTAGAAGAAGCCCTAGAGGTCACTGTCTCCACTTTTTCTTCTATAACAGACGTTTCTTCGCTGACAACCGAGTCTTCCCACTCCATTTCGGGCTCCGGCATCGGATTATTCATCTTGCTGGCTTTCGTCAGACCACCGTATAAATCTTCCCATTCCACCTTTGAACGGCTGTACGAACCGCCGCCACTACCGCCTGCGGATACTTTGAACGGATTATAATCCGAATTATAATGTACCTTGGGCGGCTCAGAAGTTGTCTTTTGTTCAAATACGGGAATATCAGGCATATCTTCCGTATCAAAATCAATGGAAGGAATAGCGCTGAACTTACCCAACGACTCCTTGACCGATGCTGAAAGAATCTGCCAGATGGCCTGTTCATTCTCAAACTTGATTTCGGTCTTGGTCGGGTGGATATTCACATCAATATTAGCCGGGTCTACTTCGAAATAGATAAAGTAAGAAATCTGTTCGCCGGCAGGAATCAACTGCTCATAAGCCTCCATCACTGCCCTGTGGAAATAAGGATGGCGCATATAGCGTCCGTTAACGAAGAAGTACTGATGAGCGCCTTTCTTGCGGGCTGTCTCCGGTTTGGCGACGTAGCCGGAGATTTTCACCATGGTGGTATTCACCTCTATATTAAGTAACTGCTGATTCAGCTTTTTACCGAAGATAGCCATAATACGCTGACGCAACGGAGATACCGGAAGATTAAAAAGTTCGGAATCATTGCTATACAGTGAAAAGGCAACTTCAGGATGAACCAGAGCAATCCGTTCGAATTCGGCAAGGATATTACTCAACTCCGTTGAGTTTGCTTTCAGAAATTTACGGCGCGCAGGGACGTTAAAGAACAGGTTCTTGATGGAGAAGTTACTTCCTTTAGAGCAGGAAACAGCTTCCTGACTCTCCACCGTAGAGCCTGCTATCACCAGTTTCGTTCCCAGTTCTTCCGATTCAGGGCGTGTCTTCAGTTCCACCTGTGCCACTGCCGCGATGGAAGCCAGAGCTTCTCCGCGAAATCCCATCGTACGCAAAGCAAACAAATCAGCAGCTTCACGTATCTTGGAAGTAGCATGGCGCTCGAAGGAAAGACGGGCGTCCGTTTCGGACATTCCCTTTCCGTCGTCAATGACCTGTATGCTGGTTTTCCCCGCATCAGTCACTAATACATGTATATTTTGCGCATCTGCATCAATCGCGTTCTCCACCAGTTCCTTGATAACAGATGCCGGACGTTGTATCACTTCACCGGCAGCAATCTGGTTAGCTACCGAATCAGGCAACAAATGAATAATATCGCTCATAATTCTCCTGTTTATATTCTTTCAGGCACGGATTTCACGGATTACGCGGTGGTAAATTATAAAAACCGTGAAATCCGTGTAATCCGTGCCTGTTATCATCTTTCATTCACTTTTTTTAAAAACTCCAGCTTCCTGTCGCCAAATAATGCCATATAAATAGAAGGAAAGCAATGATAACCAATATGACTCCGAAGGAAACCGGTTTACGGCCACTTGCCTTTCTTCTTTTCAGATGGGTCGTTCCCTCGACAAACTTGCCACGGATATCTTCCGGATCAAATTCTTTCTCCGGCAGCATGCCCAAGTCGCGCTTTGCCTTTTCTTCCATCTTGTCGAGCTTTTCCTTGCGCTCGTTGACGTAAATGTATTGATGATTAAAACCACGAGGTTTCCTCATCGAATTAAACATTCCCATACTACTTCATATTAATTAAGTTTCGCTTTTCTGTTTTCGGTCGCCGGTCGGTGGTAGGTTTCAGGGTTTCTCCCGCCCGTTTGCTCCTCCAGTTGAATATATCGTCTTTATTCAGCGGACGGACATAATCGAACCAGGCAAAAGTAGGAAGACGCAGTTTGTCGGGCGGTATTTGGTCCATCGGATACATGGTTCCGTTGGATTTGCCGACAAACAGTCCTTTTTCCATTTTCTTATCTTTCATATAAAGATGAAGCACACTACCTTCCAGACAATTGAATCCGGTCATTGTGCTGTCTTTTTCCTCGGGGTAGAAAGCGGTCTGCACATTACCAATCACTTCGATATGCCGCATATCTCCATTTTCAAAATAGGCTTTCATCTCCTTGCCGGACACTTGATTATAGTGGATGGAGTCTTTCATTTCCACCGTCAGTGCCTGGTTGATGATATGCGCCCAGTCAATGGTGCTGTCGTTCATATAAATCTTAATCTGCTCGCCAAGTAGCTGCTGACCGTCATTCCATAGAATCGGGTCAACATACATCGTCATGCAGGAATCTTTCGAGTTATAAACCAGTGAGTCACATACTCCCTGCACATCGGTACGGTACATACGCACTTTATGGTAAGCCTTCATCAGGCGGAACAAAGAATCGGTATTCAGATTATATGACACCATCTGCAAAGTATCACCGTGCATAAAGAGGCTATCGCCTTGTGAATAATCAATGGCAACAGCCCGTTTGGTAGCAAAGGCGGAGTCCGTCAACTCATTATAGAAACAGTAATCGCCTGTCAGCATATTCTTGTTGATGGTATCCGTCATTCTCACATTATCAAAGGCTTCGCCATAACCGATGACGCGGTCATAGAACAAACTGTCACCTACCAGTTTCTTTCCCTGATTGGTCAGGACAGAACGGTCGAGCAGTTCGGCTTGCTCGGTCAGTGTGTTATAGAATCCCCGTTCGGAGTAGATGTGATTATTATCACTCACGATATTGGAAGGACCGAGGATAACGGCAATTTTATTATCGGTATTGTAGCGCAATGTATCGGAAGTCAATACGAACTTAGGATTCACGAGTTTCACGTCATGGTTGAATACTGATTGCTTTGTCGCAGGGCTATATTCCCCCCAGTCGGAAGTCAGCACATTTTCTTCATCCATTAAAGTTCCGCCTTCAAAGTAATATCCGAGGTCGTAGAGACGGTCGTAGTTCAGACTGTCTGTCAGCAGGGTGGTGTTGCGGTTAATCATCTTCACGTTTTCACGGAGTTGGGCTATCTGCGTCATTCCGTCATAGTAAAGGTAGTCACCGTATATAAATAAGGTGTCTCCCTGCTCCATACGCACATTGCTAAAGGCTTCCACCGAGTTCGTTTTCTCGAAAATCAATGCACTGTCACAGTACATATACATACTGTCATGGCGCATTTTCACGTTACCGATCAACACTTGCACATCCGGACGAGCCAACTTGTCAGCCTGTCCTTCGTCAGCATGGAGCAAATAAACTTTCGTCTTTTTGTTCTCCGGCTGCTTCTTGTCGTCCGATGGTTTCTTGGGGTTTTGCGCCACAAGACATACACCAAACAGGCATAGAAAGCCTATAAGGAGCCATCTATGCCTGTCTTGTTGTTTATCTTTCTTATTTTGTTTCAGCATATAAAATCAAGCTGTTAAACATCAATCCTTCTTCACCCAACCCGGGTACTTGAAGTCACACTTCTGCCAGTTTTCGTTGATACGTACATACGTATGTTTCTGTTTGTCAAGAATCCACTTATGCAGCATCTCTTCACGGCGCTTGTCCATTACGATTTCTTTCAAGTCCTGATAGTCTTCTGCGATAGTAGCCTTATGACCGTTGATTTTCGCTTTCAACTTCACGATAGCACAGACTTCTTTTCCATCCTTCTCGTTTATCATTGTAAAGGCTTTTGAAATCTCACCCACATTCATCTTATCTACTACCTTAGCTACATCCTGCGGAAGATCCTGCATCTGGAACTTGGAAGTAGTAACACCTGAGTTCTCGTTGATGTTCACCATGATACCGTGATTGTTGCGGGTATCCTTATCTTGTGAGATAACGGCAGCCGCTTCGTCGAACGTAAATTTGTTGGCACGGATATCATCAGCGATAGAGTCCAGACGTGCGCAAGCCTCGGTCAGTTCTTTTTCAGATACTTTCGGACGCAACAGGATGTGACGGGTATTCACACGGTCACCACGTTTCTCGATCAACTGGATGATGTGATAACCGAATTCCGATTCTACAATCTTGGAAACTTTCTTCGGGTCCTGCAAGCTGAATGCCACATTCGCATAAGACGGATCCATCATACCACGTCCCATAAACCCGCACTCGCCACCTTTGATGGCAGATGCCTTATCTTCGGAATACAGACGCGCCAGTGTAGAGAAGTCAATCTCCCCTTTAGTCACACGGTCGGTATAGTCACGCAAAGTCTTTTTTACATCTTCGATTTCGGAGATAGGAATCTTCGGTTGCAAGGTGATAATCTGCACTTCCACCTGTGTCGGGATATACGGAATACTGTCCTGCGGAAGGTCTTTGAAGTAACGGCGTACCTCTGCCGGAGTCACCTTGATTTCTCCTACCAGTTTCTGCTGCATCTTCTGTACCGTCAGACCGTCACGTGCATTGTCACGCAATGTCTCACGAATCTGTGTCGCGGTTTTATTGAAGTACTCCTCCATTTTTTCTTTAGAACCAATCTGCTGGATATACATGTTGGTCATCATATCCACACGTTGTATGATTTCCGCTTCGGAAACTTCGATACTATCCAACTTTGCCTGGTGCAAGAACAGCTTCTGCACTGCAATTTCTTCAGGGATTACACAATAAGGGTCACCTTCGAATCTGCGGCCGTTATACAGGGCATCCATACGTGCCTCTTCTACATCTGATTTTAAAATAGCTTCGTCACCTACTACCCAAACTACTTCATCAACCACATTGTCCTGTGCATAAGTTGCCACATTAGCAAATACTGCCAGGACAAGGGTAACAACAAATCTAAAGTTCACAAACTTCTTCATTCTTTGTATTTAATAATTATATATAATCTTCTTCTTGCTTGCTGCTTGTTGGTACAGGTCGCTTTTTACTTGTTCCATAAAACTCACCCGTTTTTGATTGACCAGTAAGTCTTTCACTTCCGGGCGGGCAAACTCATACGGTTTTTCCTCTCCTACTCCACGATAGTCGCTCACATTGAGGAAATAATAGTATGCCGTATCTTTCAATTCTATCTGCCGGTGTTTATTCACATATTCCTCGGGCGCTTCGTCCTTCAGCGGAATCAAGTCCAGTACATCTGTCACCGGCACCCATTTGTCATAGAAGTACTCGTATTTCACTGCATTCTGCAAACTATATTTCTCGAGACTCTCTACTGCATCCTGTTTATCCGACTTATACCATCTGCGGACATTATTCAACTGCGGGGCCGTTAACGGCACTTTAATGAACAATCCCTTTATCAGCGGGCTTTCCAGCTTGAACAGTTCCTTGTTTTTCCCGTAATACTCCGCAAGTTCCTGCTCGGGAATATCGTTCGTCAGTTTCTGATTAATCAGTTCCTGCTGATAAGTGTGCATAATCAACGCTTTCCGATAATTCTCCACCAACTTCTCTACATCCACATTGTCGGGAATATTGTTTGCTGCTTTTTCATACAACAAAATCTCTTCTGCCCAGCTACGAATATAATGCTCGGCGAAGAGAATGCTATCATCTTTTGACAATCCGACAGGAAGTACAGACATCAAATCTTCTTTATATAAAAAGTTACCGTCCACCTCTACCAAAGGAGTCTTTCCTTTGTGGTCGCGCCGTTCCTTGCACGCTCCACAAGTAAGAAGGGTAATCAGTAAGAGGACTAATATTCGCATTGTCAACTGAAATCTACTTATTTAAGGTACGAAGATAGTGAATAATCGGTTACATCAGTTATTATTAACTGTTTTTAAAACCTCTTGGTTTATTTCAACCTTACCGGACTCCCTCAATTCCCGCGTCCAGCACGTGTCAAGATAGGTTCGATAATCCCTCCGCACCTGGTCTATTACTTCCCGATAATCATCCGGCCCCTTCTGTTTTTCGCCAACAGTAATGGTAAAAGGATAAGACACCAAAGATTCAAATCCGCCCTTCTTGAAAACCAGTTTATCTATATATTTATTGTCTCCGTCGGCAAAAATACCCTGTTCAATTTGTATCTTTTCTACTCCGGATGTATTAAATGTTTGCCGAAGTTTATCCGTCCATTCATTTTGTGGCAGTTTCTTCAGCATTTTTTTTGCCTGTTTGGCGGTCTTTTTGTCTGCGCAATGAAGAACTGCTCCCTTATACCGGGGAGTATCCCAACGGTAATCCGATGAATGAAACTTGAAATAAGTCGCCAATCCGGCACGGTCGTTCATTGCAGGCAAATCAACTTTCTGGCGTGTCACCTCTTTTATGAGATAGTCTTCATTGGATTTCTGTAGGGCATAACGAATTTCGGGATGCCTTTTATCCATATTTCTGCTTTCATAATCCAATAACGACTTGGCTGTAAATTCATCAAGCTGCCGTTTTACGGCCTGCGGATGTGAAGCGGCAAAGCACTTAAACATGGCTCCCGTATAGTTCTGTCCATTAATGGTGAACAAGGTTTGTCCTGTTCCGCCTTTCATTAACAGTTCATCTATACCTGCCTGATTGGGAGTATATTTCCAGTCTTTTTTCAATCGTTCCACTACTTTCGTTGTGGCTTTATCCAATATCTCCCTCCGTCGCATACGCTCCATCAGTTTATCGACAACTTCCTCATAGGCAGGCAATTCTTTCCGGTCTGTCACTTTCAGGATATGGATTCCCGCAGGAGTAAAGAAAGGTTGGGATACTTCTCCCTTCGACAGGGCGAAAGCCACATTCTCAAATTCAGTGGTTGCCTGCAAACCTTCTATCCAACGGCTCTGCTTGTCATCCGAATATTTTTCTACCAAACTGGAGAACTCCAGTCCGGGTTGATTTTGTATAGCCCGGTAGATAGAATCCATACGGGTCTTTTGCTCTTCCAGGTGACGGGAACTAATCGTTTGCGGCAGATATTTAAAAATCTGCATGACCTGTACTTGTCCGCTACGTGCTTTTAGTCCCATCTTCTGATATAGGGCACGGGCACAACTATCCAACGTCGGTTTATCTATCAGATAAGATTCCGTCAGTTTAGTCCGGTTTATCTCCTGTTGTTTACGAAAAGCGTAAGTCGTGTCGAGTCCGGCTGCTTTGGCAGCTTCCACCTTCTGCATGGATCGGGCAAAAAGTTCCGCATACTCCTTCGGAGAAAGATTAGTACCCGTATCGGCCGTATTGCGACGATATGAATATTCAAACTCCGAACGGGATATCTCTCTCCCGTTGACACGCATCAACACAGGGTCTTGCCGGGCAAAGACCGAGACTGCAAAGAGACATACACACCCTGACAACAGACTTCTTTTCATCATCAATTCTTATTTTACAAACAACGAACGGTGAGCAGCAAACATATGCTGATTGACACAGCTTGTTCACCGTTCACCGTTAGTTAACAGTTTACCGTTTATTATGTTATTCCGGACGGCTATAATTAGGCGATTCACTGGTAATCGTCACGTCGTGCGGATGGCTTTCCATTACACCTGCATTGGTAATACGCGTAAACTTCGCATCGTGAAGTTTCTCAATACTGGCAGCGCCACAGTATCCCATACCTGCACGCAGACCGCCTGTCAACTGATAAACCACTTCGAAAAGCGTACCTTTATAAGGAACACGGGCAGCGATTCCTTCCGGAACGAGTTTCTTCACATCGGCTGTTCCACTTTGGAAATAACGGTCTTTCGAACCGTTTTCCATTGCTTCCAAAGAACCCATACCGCGGTAGGATTTGAATTTACGGCCATTGAAGATGATAGTGTCACCCGGAGACTCCTCTGTTCCTGCAACCAGTGAACCGATCATCACGCTGTATCCACCGGCAGCCAACGCTTTCACAACATCGCCCGAATAACGCAGACCACCATCAGCGATCAAAGGAATGCCTGTACCTTTCAATGCTTTCGCCACATCGTACACAGCCGACAACTGAGGAACACCCACACCTGCCACCACACGAGTCGTACAGATAGAACCCGGACCGATACCGACTTTCACAGCATCAGCACCCGCTTCCACTAAAGCCTTCGCAGCAGCTCCGGTAGCAATGTTACCTACCACAATGTCAATGCCCGGGAAACGTTTTTTCGCTTCTTTCAGCTTTTCAATAACGAACATAGAATGTCCGTGAGCCGTATCGATAACGATGGCATCCGCACCCGCATCTACCAAAGCCTGCATACGATCCAGTGTATCGGCAGTCACACCTACACCGGCAGCTACACGCAAACGACCTTTGGCATCTTTACAAGCCATCGGTTTATCTTTTGCTTTTGTAATATCTTTATACGTAACAAGACCGATCAACTTTCCATCCATTCCCACAATCGGAAGTTTCTCAATCTTATGTTTCTGAAGAATCTGTGCGGCAGATTCCAGGTCGGTAGACTGGTTCGTAGTCACCAATCTCTCTTTCGGAGTCATCACCAAGTCGATACGTTTATCCATGTCTCTTTCGAAACGCAAATCTCTGTTGGTAACAATACCTACCAAATAACCTTCATCATCCACAACAGGGATACCACCGATTTTGTATTCGGCCATAATACCTAAAGCATCGCTGACAGTAGAACCTCTCTTGATAGTTACAGGGTCATAAATCATACCATTTTCGGCACGTTTCACAATGGCAACTTGTCTTGCTTGTTCTTCGATAGACATATTTTTGTGAATCACGCCAATACCGCCTTCACGAGCAATGGCAATAGCCATTTTCGCTTCGGTAACCGTATCCATGGCAGCCGTCACAAACGGAATTTTCAACTCAATGTTTTTAGAAAACTTTGTCGAGAGGTCGACAGTGCGCGGTAAAACTTCAGAATAAGCGGGGATCAACAGTACGTCGTCGTAAGTCAACCCATCCATTACAA
Source organism: Bacteroides congonensis (assembly GCF_900130125.1). Taxonomy (GTDB): domain Bacteria; phylum Bacteroidota; class Bacteroidia; order Bacteroidales; family Bacteroidaceae; genus Bacteroides; species Bacteroides congonensis. The sequence continues at coordinate 30,536 of NZ_FQXY01000011.1, read as the reverse complement.
TCTTATCAGCAATAAATGACATAGGGCTATGCGTTTAAAAATTATTGCGTGCAAATATACAGTTTTTATTCAAAATGCGCAAACTGTGCGCCAGAATATTTAATGAGGGGAGCTAATTAATACTTATCAGAAAGAATTGCCTTAAAAGAACACATTCAAAGAACCGAATTAAAGAACAACTTTAAAGAACAAGATTATGGAAAGGCAGATTTTTATTAATGAGATGCAAGCTCGTTTCAATTTAAGAAAACCACGTAGCGAGAAGCCAACCAATCTCTATTTAGTATGCAGAATAAACAACAAACAAGTTAAACTATCTACAGGGGTAAAGATATATCCAGACCACTGGAATGAAAAAAGACAAGAAGCATATATCAGCGTACGCTTATCAGAATTAGATAATATAAATAACACTATAGTGAACAAGAAAATCACAAAACTAAAAGAATATTTCATCGAATTTAAGCATTATCTTTGTATGCATCCAGACGAGATTGGAGAAAGTATGAAACTATTAAAACAACACATATATAAAGATAGGATGAAGAAAGAATTACAGAAACCCGCAACTTTTATAATGAAACAAATTATAGAAGCAAAGACTTGTGCAGAAAGCAGTAAGAAACAATATCGTTCTAACATAGACAAGTTTGAGCGTTTTCTCAAAGAGAATGAAATTCCCAATACATGGGAGAGCATGAATTTAGATACTATCAATCGCTACCAAAAGCAAATCATAAAAGAAAACCCATTGCATCCTCATAACACTTTACGTAACATAATTAAAGGAACTATATTTAATTTACTAGGGATAGCAGATAAAAGACTGGATATTCCTTTCAAATGGTCTGACAGCAATTTAAACAGTTTTGAGTTCGTGAAAGATAAGTCCAACAAAGAATTAGCAGACAACAAAAAAGTTTCATTAACAGAAGAGCAACTGAATAAATTCTACAAGCATATCATCACAGGAACAGAAAGACAAATAAAGAAATACACAGAAATCAGAGACTTATTCATACTACAATGTTTAGTTGGGCAACGAATTGGCGATATGCAAAAATTCTTTAATGGAGATAATGAAATGGACGAAGAAGCAGGAACCATCTCCATTATACAACAAAAGACAAAAGCCAGAGCTATAATTCCACTATTGCCATTAGCCAAAGAAATTATATCCAAATATGAGAATAAAGAATTATTATATTATAAAGAAAGAAAGTCCATTGTCAATGAAGCCTTAAAAGAAGTAGCAGAACAAGCAGGATTAGACGAGCCTATCACTTATGAAGAAAACGGGATTAAACAAACCCAACCTCTTTATAAATTACTGCATACACATACAGCAAGGCATACTTTTATCACAATATTGTGTAGAAAAGGCATCCCAAAGGAAACTGTTATTATAGCGACAGGACATGAAGATACAAAAATGATAGACAAAGTTTATTCTCATTTAAACAGTAAAGATAAAGCAAAGAAAGTCTCTAATGCTTTCAAAAGTTTAAATAATGGCATTTTCAATATGGGCAAGGTGGAGACAAATTCTCTCAATGAAGCGAAGCCTATGAATGATGTGACTAATAATATCACCTTTGATACTCTGTTAGACACTCAATTTTTTGCATCTAAAATCAATAAAGCTGTTGAACTACAATCACAGGTAGGTCATTTGAAAAATGGGAAACTGTGTAGTTATGACAATGAAATCACGTCCCTTATAAGTGAGATAGAAAAATTCTCCCAATCTTCCACTTCTGAATCTGATGTGGCAAAGCAATATGTGAAACAGTTATCTGTTGGAAAGCAATCAGACTTGCATGACAGTTTTAGAGAAATGATTGTCAAATGCGTTAAGATTGGTATCAGTAAGGATGCAATTATGCAGTTTATCAATAAGGCTTTGGAAATAGGCTTGTTGGATAATGAAAGATTCACCAATATAAAAGAAATCACTACAGCCTTATTGGATAAAAGAAACAAGGGCTGACAAGTTTTCGAGGAAATCAAGGTTTCTGGTAAGCCTGAACATCATATTCTCCCCGAACAGCTACGGTTATGGGGAGAATTTTTGCTTCATCGCATCCTCAACTCAAATATTCCACAATTTCGACTTGTCGTTTGGTGATGCGGTCGGAACTTTATACCTTTGCAACGTGATTGAAGGTCAGAAATGACCGAGTTTCTCATCACCCAGATTCACCACTACAAACCTAAATCTACTCCAAATGAAAGAACTGACCTACGCTGACATTCGTAAAATGGCACTAGAGCACGGTATCAAGGACACAAGGCTTCACATTGGGCTTTGGGCTACTGACCGATACATCAAAATGCGCAAAATGGTTCAAGGTAAGACGTATACAGTCTACCTACCGCATCATAAACAGGAACAGGAATGATTTTCGAGTTCCAAACCTGCCACCAAGCTAGCGGAAGAGGGCATATCTTCACTTCATAAAGCTCTCAACACAAAGTTTAAAGAATGTTTACGAAACGTTTGGACACCTCACCGAAGTGCAGTATCTTTGCACTACCAACATGAGATAAGGGTGGTATCACTGAAACTACTGAATTACCCCACTTGAAGTATATCTGAAACTGAATCATCTGAATTTACCTGTAACTTCAAACCACCTTATCTTGCCAGATTATCTATTTAATAATTATTCATAGTACGAAGAATGAATGGAGAAACAGAATTTACATTCAAACAGCTACGTGAGCTTGCATTAGCTCACCAAGTAAAGGACAACAAAACTGTGATTGGAATATGGGCTAAACTCAATGGATATTCCAAGAGACGCAAGCAGAGAGATAACAAGGTTTACACCGTTTACATCAAGATGAGCAATAATAAATCTAACACGAATAATAACTATGAAAACGTATAGACTCCCCCAATTAATTGGATACATTGATGTTAAACGTTTTAATAAATCAATGATTGAATTTCACGAGAATATAGATAAATTAAACGACCTTGTTAGTGTGTTTCCCAAGTTGGGGATTCCAGTAACAACAGAAGTGCTTCAAGAACTGTGTGATGATTATGAAGCCATGTGTGACAAATATTTCGGTATCATATCAGAACGAATTTTGAATGAGCGTTCTGCACAACCAGATGGTTTGGATATTGAGAATTACGAGAAAGAGATTAATCAATTAAAGACGCATTTTAATGCTATAAAATGGCGGATGCGGATGGAAGATAGACATTTCAGATACTTCATTCATGAAGGATTAGAAAATGAGACATTTCACATATCAGATAATAAAATCTATAGAGATTTGAGAGCATATTGCTTCTATGTCTTGGAGAGTTCAGACTATGTAGAATGTGGAAGTGAATCATTCATTTTAAACAAGTTACAATGCATTTGTGATAATATGAACGAACTAAGGGAGTATAATATCACTCCAGAATTACTGCCAAAGTTGATAAAAGATAGTCCCAACGAAGGATACGTAGTTGACTTTAAAGCTTTTAATGAATGTAGTGATAAGGTGTTTTATGAGAGGTGATAATAGAATGTATAAGGGAGGACTGTGCAAACGGTTCTCCCTTTTCGTGTTCATACATATCAGACTGGCATATATCCCCAAATGGATATGTAGCCAAATCCAATTACCTACTGCCATGTGAACCTGTAATTGGAATCAAAAACTTATTGGCATTTGAAGCTGTAATATTCCAATGTTCAAATAGGGGGTATGGCTCTTTCATTTAGGGGGTACGGGAGTTTCAAATAGGGGGGCTACATATAAATACCTATATATAAATACCTATGGAATATAAATACACTACCTACCATTTGCCTTGCTATCGCAAGTCGCATGGTGACAGACAGATTAGTTATATTACGATAATTAAAAAATAATCTAAGAATTATGATAATCCACTTACCTACAGGATTAGAATTTACTACCCAGAAAGAAGCCAAGTCTTATTTTGGCAACCATAGATACAGAAGATTAGTAAAGGAATACAAGATATATTTTACAAACTATTACAAACCAGTTGCTAATGACGGGAGCCAAATTATCATACAGGAAAATAACGGAACGGATTGCAGGTAAATTAAATCTGTTGGAAGCATACCTGTTCTATTGTCTGGCTCTGAAATCAGATTGCTACACAATGAAATCCTATATCAAGCAAGAGAATCTGGCTACCTTTTATGGAATCAAGAAAGTAGACCAGATAAGAGAATGGTTACACAAGTTTAAGGAACTGAATCTTATCCAGATTAATAAGTATGAAGCAAAAGGAAAGCATGGTACATTTGACAGATGCGCATATATACTGAATACAGAGCATTTTGTTTTTATCAGTAATAAGCTATATGATGAGCCAATATCCAAACAGCTAAAGGGCTTTCTCATCCTACTAAAATGTAAATGTCTGAATGGTAGTAATACTTGCAAATATACCCAAACAGAATTGGCAGAAGAATTGAATATTAGTAGAAGTACTGTTTCCAGATATTTGGAGCAAGCTGAAAAAATGGGGTATATAAAGAGGGATGATAAAGGCATACACCTTAAAGACAAGAAGATGTTTATTATTACATCTGAAACAATTTTTGCTATAATAAAGAACTACTATCCAGAGATTCTTACAGATGAAGATTTAAGAGACAGGTGTGTTCACAATTAATAAAATAAAGAGAGAGAACTGTAAGGATGCAATTCTCTTTCTATTGTATTTCATTATTAATATTGGAAGCTCCAAACCAATCAGGTTTGGGGCTTTTTATGTATATCCCCAACTCAAAAATATAGGTACTTGAAATTCATACCCCCACCCCTTTTATTGAGGAAGTGTTTTCTATTTAGACTTTATGCTCTGATAGAGTGAAATATTTGATTCGTCAGTGAGCGTATCAGATGTATATCGTGCATAAGCCCCTTCTATTACCCAATAATCCCCTCACCAATCATTAGGAAAAATGAAAGGATAACATGAATTGCTATTCAGCCCACAAACCTTTTGAACTTCTGAAATATGCAGACTTATCAATGATTTGTATATGTCTACATATAAAGATGCACAAAAAGAAGTGGAATGAATAGAACTTCATGTCAAGCCCTCATTTTGTCCTTAAATACACTATTTACTAATCTATTATTATGCGTATGGAGAGTTTAAAAGTATTATTTACGTTTGGGATAATTCTAATTGTGCCAGTAGTCTTAATGCCACAGTTCTTTATTGGATTATTAATTCTGATTGTGGCTTGCTTAGCTTTCAGACAGAGGAATTTCTAATATTAACTAAATAAATTACAGATTATGGAATCAACATTACAGATTATGCCAGTGCAGAGAATTAGTAGAAACTTTGGTGAATTTGCAGAAGAAGCAGTAATAATTGAAGAGCCAGTAAAGCCCAAAAAAGTAAACCACTTTATAGAAGCAAATTCTGTAGAAGTCACTTTAGACCATTTGAGGAATGAGAATGTGATACCAGTTTTCAGCAAGGATAATGAACTGACTATTTCGCATCCGCAATTCATTGAAACGGTCTGGGAAGCTGCCAACTCATTCTATAGTGGTGAACAAATCGAGCAGCCAGATATAAGGTGCAGCCATGTGATAAAAGGAAGAAAACCGGAAGCCATTAACAAGCCAAAGAACCAGTTAACGGAAGCTGACACTACCCAATATTACGAAAGATGCGCTTTTGCCATAGATATTCCATCTATCTATGAAGATGTATCTGGCAACAGGCTTAATCTTTCTATAGTTGGCGTTCGTGCCTTGAATAGAGAGAATCTGGCAACTAAGAAAAGCCCAGAGTTATTCAGACTGGCGGTTTCATTCAAGAATCAGGTTTGTTGTAATATGTGCGTTTTCACAGACGGATATAAGGACGACATAAAAGTAATGAGCACAAAGGAACTGTTTAGGGCTACATTGGAACTACTTAATAATTTCAATGCAGCCAAAAACATACATTTGTTGCAAACGCTTGGCGATTCCTACCTGAATGAGCACCAATTTGTGACCTTGCTTGGCAGAATGAGACTTTATCAATGTCTACCACAGGGGTATCAAAAAGCAATTCCACGTATGTTATTTACTGATACACAGGTTAACAATGTGGCTAGGGCTTATATCAATGACGAGAACTTTGGCAGCTTGGGAAATGACTTGTCTATGTGGAAACTTTACAATTTGCTCACAGGTGCAAATAAGAGTAGCTATATAGATTCATTTTTGGATAGAGCCTATAATGCTACAGAACTTGCAACAGGTATATGTTCCGCTTTACATGGTGATGATAATTATCAGTGGTTTCTTAGTTAGTGGTATTTGAGAATACACAGGATTGTCAAATACAGAAAAAAGGGCATCTATATAATAAAGTATAGGTGTCCTTTCTTTATTATATCACTTATTAATAATCAAAGATTTATGTTACAAACGTTAGTAGTCGTTACATTCTGGATTATAGTTTTCTTTATTGCGTGTGCAATTTCACCTGTTGTATTCTTCTTGATGATTATTTGGACTATATACCAGATTATTACAATGAAGTAGTACATTAAAATGCAGAGAAACAAAGGGCATCTATACAGGTGCTCTTTTTATTTATAAACCTCTTAAATATTAAAGAATATGATAATAGAAGGCAGTCGCGAATACAAGGCAGCGCAAGAACTTGAAAGAGCCTTGAATGATTATGGTTGGAATCCAAAAAGGTTTGCAGAGAGTACAAGGTGTTATCACCGTACACTACAGCAGGAATTAATGAAAACCATTGTGGAGATTATTCGCATGGTTGGTAGTAAGGACTATGGCACAGACCTTAGAAATCAGGCATCACACGAACTTTGTAAACGGATAGTTGACAGTGGCGTGTTGGATGAAGCTCACCTACCTTTTATATAGGTTGAATGAAGTAAGGACATTATTTACTTAGTGTCCTTGCTTTATAAAAATGTTCACTTTGTAAATTAGTGAATGTTTGGCTAATAATCAGCAAATTAGATATTCCAACTAAAAAATAATATTCACTTATATTAGTTTCACTATAAAACAGAACGTTATGTCACTTAAATATTCAAGTACAACAGCAGATTATCTGCAATGGAGCGAAGCCATGAACTTAATAAGAAAGTTGGCAAGGGATAGTAACTATAAGATGTCACTTCTTATCGCTTTGGGTTGCTTCACAGGTTTAAGAATTTCTGATATTCTCGCTTTAAGGTGGAATCAGATATTAGATGCGGAAGAATTTACCATTATAGAGATTAAAACAGGAAAGCAAAGGACTATTAGGATTAATATGCAGCTACAGCAACATATCAGAGATTGTTATGGGCATATAAATCCAGTTGGCATAAATGCTCCTGTATTGATAAGTCAGAAAGGCACTATCTTCACAGTTCAGAGAATCAATGTCATGTTAAAGGAGATTAAGAAAAAATACAGGTTGCATATAGGCAATTTCAGTTGCCATTCTCTTAGGAAGACTTTTGGCAGACAGGTTTATAACATGAATAACGATAATTCAGAGCTTGCACTTGTCAAGCTAATGGAGCTATTCAATCATTCCAGTGTGTCAATTACTAAGAGATACTTGGGATTAAGGCAAGAGGAATTATTAAATACCTATGATTGTCTTAGTTTCTGATAATTGGGTTGGTATGAAAATTCAGAATTTCTATTTATATGGGGATTTGGCAAGTTTCATACCAACCTTGAATTATTGAGTAGAGACAGTTCTCAACTTTTAATAAACAATAGTTCTTGCAAATTAAACAGCTTTTAGTAACTTTGTAGCAATTTCAGACTTCTATGGAGATAGTTCTGAAAGGACATAGTTAACGAAGAGCGTTTAAGATATTATCTTACTGTGAAATCTGGACAATTTCAAAAGGTGAAGATAATAGGCAAGAACGCTCACGTCAATGTTATATACCTATCTTGTTAAGATAGTCTATATATCGTTTGGCGTGGGCTATTGTTTATTATTCACCTTGGGCAAGTCCAGAGCCCCACAGTAGTAATATTCAATAGTTCCCACGCTTCTTGTATGTAGTAGCCAACTATAGGGAACAGGTTGGCAGAATTAAATTTATATCAATTATGAAAACATTGAGATTTATTGGAACAACCTTGTTAATGGTTGTGTTGTGTTTGAACTTTACCGCTTGTAGCGATGACGATGATGACATTGATGTAAGCCAGTTAGAGGGAACTTGGGGATTGGTACGTAGTGCAGGTTGGGAAAGCTGCAACGAAGAAACCGAAAGAGAAGAATGGGATTATACTTGCGACCCTTACAATCCCGATAGTGGTGATGGTGAGTGCGAAAAACTAGTTATCAAAAAACTAACAGATAACACTTATTCTGTAGCCGCATATTACTATAATGGTTCAGAATGGAGAGCTGATGGAGGTAGTCAAACGTTGACTTTAAACGGTAACACGTTAACGGTAAGTAAGACTAATGGAAACTATGGTTATTTTGATTCTTATGCCAATCTCATAATTGAAGCCTTAACAGCAGAAAAGTTGGCGATTCGTGTTAAATATGACAATGTACAAACCAGTCAGCCAACTGACCCTGATTATAATCCTAATCATCGTGACAGTGCAGACTTTACAGAAACATTTACTAAAATGGAATAAACACTATTATTAATCAATAAAGGTAGCACTTGAAGTAAGATTCATCTGCTACCTTTAATTTTACAGGAATATTTTTTTGTAAAAGAACGTATTGTCAACAATTACAGAGAGTAAGTGCAGATTTATGATTATCTGACCTTTAGATACAAAAGTGAGGATTTTATACTTGTATTGATATTTAGTCTAAATTGAGGTTCGTTAAGAATAAACACGTCTTATATGATAATATAAATAAAAAATTCTATCTTTGTCACATCAATTAAATATCTGTACGACAACACCATAATGAAAGTGTTTAGTATCTTCCTGTTATAAGGTTTCAATGCAGTTTCACCCAAACAGGGATATGGTTTGGAATCTGTACAAGAGTTGATGGGAAGACTAATTGCTCCACACTTTCTTTTATGAATATATTACTGCCATTATAGGAGTGAAATGGCTATTATTATTTATTGGTTATGATGAAAAAGGCGACATTCTTTTTCTTGGTTATTGCAACGCTGGCTACCACATTTTATAGTTGCAAGACAAACACAGATGATTTATGGGACAGCATCCACCAACTGGATGAAAGGGTTACTTCATTGGAAGAATTATGCAAACAGATGAATGGCAATATCAGTTCCCTACAGAAACTGGTACAGGCATTACAAGACAACAACAGTATAACCAAAGTTACTCCAATCAAGGAAGGGGAGAAAGTTATAGGCTATACAATCTCATTCACCAAAGGCGAACCAATTACCATCTATCATGGTGACAAAGGTGAGCAGGGTAACAAAGGTGATGATGGCACTACTCCTGTAATTACAGTAGACCAAGATGGTGAAACATATTATTGGAAGGTGAATGGGGAATGGTTGACTGATAAGAAAGGAAATAAAATACCCACCACTGGCGAGGATGGGCAAGACGCTGTAAGCCCACAACTGGAAATAAGAAATGGAAGGTGGTTTTTGTTTAACGGTGAAACATGGACTGACATAGGACAGGCAACTGGAGATGCAGGAAAAGATGGTGACAATTTCTTTAAGAGCGTGGAAGAGAAAGAAGGATATGTAGAGTTTACCCTCCCAAGTGGTACTGTGCTGACAATTCCTAAAAATACCCTGTCAATAGTAAAGGACATTAAGTCTGTTTCATACATTCCCCGTTATGACGATGGCAAGGCAACTGTTGTTGGCACTTCAAAAGCAGACAGTTACATAGAACTGGACTTTGAGATTTCCCCCAAAGAAAGTGCTGATTTGTTGGTGAAATATGATGGTGTAGTATCAGTACAGGGAGTATATACCATCATTAGAAGCAGGGCTATTGACTTTATACAGTTCCCTGTATTGTCTATCAGTGCAGAAGATGGAATATTGAGTTTGAAGGTTTCTGGTGAGAATCTGGATGATGCATTTTTCGCTGGTACACAAGGTGCACAACTGGCATTGAAGTTGGAGGACAGTGAATCAACTTACGCTTCTGATTATATAGGCATAGTTCCCTCTCTGCCCACATATACATTTACTGCAACATATAGAACTATCTCATCCAATCAGACCATTAAAATAGCAAATGATATTGATGCGTATCCAATAGCGGGTGCAGGTAATCGTTTGATTAGTATTGATTATGGAGATGGAACTAATGGAATTTCCAGTACACATACTTATGCTACACAAGGTGAATATACGGTTACATTTTCTTTTGTAAATGAAGTGACAGAGATTGGGGAACACGCATTTGAAGAATGTAGTCAATTAACAGGTATTGAATATCCTAAGAATATCACAAAGATTAGCGATTATGCTTTTCATAAAACTGGAATAATTAATATTATAATACCCAATACTGTAACGTATATTGGAAAATCAGCTTTTGAATACTGTACCAATGTTGAATATATTAACATTCCCAACAGCATCCAAACTTTGAGTTCAAGAGCCTTTGCAGATTACACAACAGGAGAATTATATATTGATTGCAACATTCCTTCTAGTGAACTTGTAGTTGGGCAATCAATCTTTTATTATAGCAATATATCTAAAATTACAATTGGAAGAAACGTACAATCAATTGGAGACATGGCTTTTGAATTATGCCAAGTTAAGACTATTGAATATGAACAAGGAAATTGCTTGAAGGAGATAGGGTATGGAGCTTTTTGGTGTCCTCAAATCGAAGAAATGCCAATTCCTCATTCTGTCGAGACAATAGGTGACCAAGTTTTTGCATTTTGTGACAATTTACGAAATTTTGAATTAGTTAGCACCAATAATGATAGAAATATTATTGGTGTAAGAGATGGAGTATTGTATTCCAATGACGGAGATGATGTTACAATTATTCGCTATCCTCCAAAATTGGAAGGTAAGTCATATAATATTTTACTTGGATATACAGCTATAGCAGGTAGTGCTTTTAGAACTTGTAATAATCTTCAAAACATATCATTCTCCACACTTGTACATCATATTGGTGAAAGTGCTTTTAGGGATTGTAAGAATCTCTCTTCAATTGAAGGCTTATCTTCAACTAAAGTCACGACACTAGGTTGGTGTGTTTTTAGTGGTTGTGGGAATCTTACTTCTATTGAGTTACCAACAACAGTCGAAGAAATAGAGGATGGAGCTTTTGAGGGATGTAAGAGTTTAACTGGAGACCTTGTAATTCCAGACAATGTAAAAACTATAGGTAAGTTTGCTTTTGAAGGATGTACAGGATTTAAAGGAAAGCTAATTATACCTAATTCTGTAGAAACTATTGGTTATGCAGCTTTTAAGGAGTGTACTGGAGTGCTCAAAGGAGGTGAATTATATTTAGGTACAGGATTGAAACAAATTGAAGATAGCGCCTTTGATGCAGGTTCAGATGATAATGCCAGTGTACCTAGTTCATTTAGTAAAATATATTGTAATGCAACTGTTCCACCAATCATTGGCTACGACTACAGTGAGCTTGGTTGTGAACAATTGATTGTCCCTAAAGGCTGTTTAGAAACATACCAAAATAGTAATTGGGCTTTTGTATCAAATTATATAACAGAAGGGGATTAAGTATATCTCGCATAATTGGGAAATAAGGGTAAAGGCAGCATTTGAAATATAATTCACTTGCTGCCTTTTATGATTTTCAAAGAACAAAATGTCTTTCCTTCCTGCAATTATTCTCTATATTGATGTACAGATTCTAACTCCCCGTCTTTAAATCTCAAAGTAAATTCGTCAACATACTGATTCCGTCCTTTATACTTCCAAGTTTCATAAACACCCATTCCACCAATATCCTGTATATCTGTAGATTGAGGACGTCCCATAAGAATTTGAACAGAATCTTTGGACATATATGTATGCAATTTTATTATTCCATTTTTTGTGGAAAGTTCAAATGAGTGAACATCATGCTCTGGGGCTTCTTCATCACTTTGAAACTGGAGCACTCTGTTTTTGTGCTCTGTTGGCTTGTGCTCTGCATTATCATTATACCCTGTTCCAAAAACGATTAAAGTTGCAAGTGTGCATACAACTCCAATCATAAATCCCAATGTAATTTTCCAAAACGTATTCATAAGCTTATCATTTTATATGGTAAATATTAAACTGCATAAACCTGTTGATGAAGGGATGCAAATGCCATTACATCTATAATACCATTTTAACAAACTACTAATTTCCTTACTATTTTTCATCCAATAGTAATTCATAATATCCCATAATCTATCTTTAGTCTTCCACCAACAAATGTAGGAATATGATTACAATTATACAATAGTTGAAAAGACTTATTGCTTCAATTTATTTTCTTCTCTTCTTAACTAATTTATGCTTATTCTTCTTAGCTGAATTTGAGAATAACCGTTCTAACATCTCCCTTGTAATAGGTAGGTATGTGACTTCTGTCAATCTAGTTTCTCTAATCTCTTGTGGTAAATAATGAATTGTGTTATTCTTCTTTGGCGTTACTTGCATATTTGTGTAGGAATAAATAGGTTGGTAATTGATTTATCTACAGTAAAGGTAGTCAATTACAAATAAATAACCTAATGAACTACTACACAAAAAGTGCCTAAAGACTACATGAAACATATTTTATATATCAAATTGGAAATTATCTTTACACACATAGCCATCATAATAGCTAAAATTTTCTCTCAAAAGTCCAAGCCTCCGTTGTACCTTCACGAAGTATGATTAAAGTCGTTTTAGTCAATGTTAATATTCTGCAACAATCAAAGTTTCCAGCAAAAGAAGGAAATTGAGGATTGAATTGCAATCTTTGGGTAGATGCATCATAAGAATAGCTAGATATAAATTCCTCATAACAACGTACATAATACCCTCCCTCATAAGTATATCCATCAATTCCTAAATAATTTTGACCTCTCTCACTCTTTCCAAATTTCCAATCATGAAACAAGCCATTATAATATCCAGTCCATGTGGTGTTAGTTAACAGAGATATTGGGTCATATGAAAGTTCCACTTTTACAGCTTTATTAATGTCGTATACCATCCCTTCTTTTTCTTTCTTACATGGTACAATTTTATATTCTGTAATAGGTTTGTATGGTATATGTTCAGTGTCCATAAAAACATCGTTTACATTAACCTGAAATGCAAAAGTTTTCTTCCCAGTGACATTATTAGCCAATACAGTTTTTGTCTCCTGTAGCTCGTCCCATTTATATAAAGCTACTCCCCAATCCTCAAATAACAAATTGCATTCAGCAGTAACCGTGAAATCAAATATATAATTATGTCCGCCATTATTATCTACGGAAGTCTGTTGTACATCCCCTATATACACATCAGACTTTTTGAAATCAAGTTCTTTGATTTCTCCATAAAGAATCAAAGGACCTGCAATATCACCCTTCCACATAGAAACACGTGAGGAGCTGATAATAAAAGCACGGTAACGGTACTGACCTTCTTCCAAGCCTTCCACATCAATAGTATAAGTGCCATCTGAATTTACATCTAACAGGTGGCATCTTTCATTAAATGTAGGATATAGTAAATTACTTTTGCTAATAGCTATACCACATTGATAACCTGTATAAGGTAATGTCTCAAAATCAGAAATTTCTAAGGTAATTTTTGCAGAAGACTGACTTGTTGTACGTGCTCCTCCAGTAGTAACTTGACAATCACCATACAAGTTCTCGATTTGTTGTTTGTACAATTCTTTATATTTCAAATATAAATCCAAATATGTTCCAACTGTAAAAGTAACCGCTCCACCTAAAGTTTTTCCACCAAATTTAAGCCACATTGTCACATCAGAAGCGGCTGAAACAGCAGTCGTTAAAGCATTTACCCATCCATCTGTAGTATATCCCAACACCATGGCAACTGCGCTAACAGTGGAAAGAGCAGCTTTTACACCAGAACCACCTAGCGTATAATAATCATGAACATTTGCCGCAAATTCGCCCAATGCTTGCACCTTCAGACCTAAACTTATAGCAATGGGAATTTCATCGCTTCGAGTTAATGCAGTCCTAGTTTCTAAATGCGTTGGGAATATACAAGGAACATGTTCTGTTGTAATTCCTGATTCACTATCATAAACACTGATGTCTACTCCTTTTTCCGTATAATCATTAAAACTGATTAATGTCCCTTGTGTGCAAATTTCACGAGGACGATTGGATAAATCACACAAAATCATAGCACAGTTATTAGGGGAATCAGCAAGTCCTATCATATAGGTATATCCATAAGCTTCATCCCTCTGTTTCATAACATAAGCTCCTGTTGACGAAAATAGGGCTTCTTCCCATCCTTGAAGACTTTCTGTATTTGACGTATAATACATAGAATAATCTTCTTCTGGCAATGTATTATCTTCACTTTCTTGACAAGCGGTAATGTTCATGCAAAGCCATAAGGCTACAAATGCTCCAACACCTTTTCTAAATAAAATGTGTATTCCTTTCATATCGTAATTCAATAAAAATATTTTCTTTGGATGTCTATTAAAGATATTGTTTCAGTAATCGTTGTTTTACTCTATTGATATACATCAATAACATTTCCAATCACAAAATTACATATTATAACATTTAAATGCAAGTCGTATTATATTTACTTATTGCATATGTTACTATTTTCGTGTTTATATTGCCTAAAATAATGTTTATTCACACATATTTTCTTGTAGGCTATAAACTAAGTTAACATTAAAGAATCCTTTTATTCTCCTGATTTATAATTGCCATATTCGTTTTACCTTCTTTAAAGTTATTATAATAGCCAATAATATGCTATATGACAAACATATATTTACTGCCTTATTTTTTTATAATACAGTGGACTGGAATATTGGATAAATTTGTTTCTTTGCAGTCATTGATTTTAAAAGATAATACCATGAAGAAATTGCGCCAACGTCTCATTGATATGTCATTTTCCCAAGAACCAGAGAAGAAAGATATAATTATAAAACTAGCTAAGAAGTATAATATTCTCAAATATGATGATGATACAGATAAGCTTTTACTTCAATTTACAACTGAAACAGTGTCTAAGTATGAAAGAACGAATATTAAAAAGTTATGTGAACTAATTCTATATCTAATTCATGAGAATAAACAAATAACCCTTAAAAGTATTACATCGAAAAAGAAACATATTATAGATACTGAACAAATCTCAATGATTAAATCATTATTATGCAACAAACTGTTTATGATATTATTATCTAATCCATACCAATATCGGGATTATATGGAATGGACTGCCCCTTTTTATGGCTTTTGCATTAAATTCAACAAAGGAAAGAAGTTTGTCACATACATAGATAAAGATAATAATGAAATTTACCCTATTGGCATATTAGATATAAAACTGAAACAATTAATGCAGAGAGAGAAAGCCCTATTGAATGAGAATGGTAAATACTATATCGGTACATTACTATCTTGTTGGAGAAAGAACTTATTAAATGCATCCTTTTTCAGTAAAGAAGTAAAGACTATAAGAAACGAAGAAGCAGCATTTCTATATGATTTGTTGGGCCTATATAATATACCAATACCGAATAAAAATAAATATGAAGAAAGGATATCCGCACAAGATAAGAAAGAATATATAAGGGGAGAATTAGATAAAGTTCATGCTTTCTTAGGATAAAATACTGCCAAAAGATGACCAATCCCTCCTAATCTAGGTCAATCTTTCTATATAGCTTTGCCACCATAAAACAACTGGTGTGCTAGATACCAAAATAAATCCCAAAGGCATGGGTATAATTTATGAACGAAAAAAACGAATTAGCACTTAAAGTTTTAACACTAGCAGTGCTAGCCAGTAAAGGACTCAAGATAGCTAGGCTGTCAGGTAATCGTAACTTCGACGAAAAGGTGGTTAAAGCCAAAATGAAGTCCATGAAGGCAAATGGAATGTTAGTTCCTGCTATCATAGTGGATGCAACGAAGGTTATAGAAGCCGGATTGGAAATTGTAGATTTTGAAACGGGAGAAATCATTAGTGAAGCTGATGCAGCCCGGTACGTTGTGTTAGTGGATGCAAACCACCGTTACAAAGCTCATCTAAATCTTCTGGAAGCTAACAAGGACTTAAAAGATGAAGAAAAGTACAAAGGTGAGTTCTATCTTATCTATGCTTTGAATGAAGAAATTGCAGTCTCGAGAATGTTTTCAGAAATTAACATTTGTACAAATCCTTGGAAGGGAGGCGACTTTCCTAAGGGGGCTAAAATGGCGTGCAAAGAGAAGCTTCCGCTACTTGATTTTATCGTGGAGCTTACCGAAGAAGGTTATCCATTACCCACTGCTTCCAAATGGGGAACGTTTAAAGCGGGTATTACTAAAGAGGTAATGGCAGATGCAATGGCGGGTAAGATAAGTGATAAATTACGAAAAACTAATGGATTGGAAAGGGGGAGAAGATTATTAAAAGCAGCAGAACACCTCTCTAAAGAGATTCTCAAAAGTCGAACTCTCATTGATTGGATTATCTATCAGTACGATGAAGCAGACGATGACCAAAAAGGTGCTACGATTGACAATCTGGTCAAGTTCTTTTCAAGTTTGAACAAAGAGAAGGCAGAACAGATAGAGAAAGCCAAAGGACAGCGAGGTGGCGATACCAAAGAGACCATTATAAATCGTCTTCTTAACAATTTCTACGAGCAATACACACAATCTCAAAGTACTTCTACTGATGAGTAAAATTAAAAGCCAGTTATCGAGATGATAGCTGGCTTTTTTTATCTAAATATGAATTGTCACATCTAAATACAGACTAAAATTCTAATCTCAAAATTATGCCTTATACATAATTAATCCTATCTTTGTGTCGTTCAAACAAGGCTAGACAAGTACAAATTTGAGGAACTAACTTTGTAAGTTGCTGATAAACAGTACCCAATCTAAATATACAGTTTTTATTCAAAACAGCATACCTGCACGCCTATTTTTTTCGCTTTTTTTTAATTAGCCATTTCAGAGATGAACTTGATACGTACCAAGCGAACTTCTTCTTCCGTGAAGTCGTCGCCCAATTCATCAAGCGCATCGTCAATCTTATCTGTGGTAGATTCCTTGAAATAATCGTAGATATCGAGCATATGGTCTTCGTCCATGATTTCTTCCAGGAAATAATCGATATTCAGTTTCGTTCCCGAATAAACAATCGCTTCCACTTCGTCCAGCAATTCGCCGAACTCGATTCCTTTGGAAAGAGCGATGTCATCCAACGCCACCTTGCGGTCAATAGCCTGAATGATAGCCACTTTCATCTTCGACTTATTGGCAACGGTACGTACGCGCAAGTCTTCAGGGCGCTCTATCTCATTCTCTTCGCAGTGGCGCTTAATCAGTTTACAGAACTCTTCGCCGTAGCGTTTTGCCTTTCCGGCACCTACACCGGGGATATTTTGCAGTTCATCCAGTGTCACCGGATAGATAGTAGCCATCGCTTCCAAAGACGGATCCTGAAAAATTACATAAGGCGGAACTTCCAGTTTCTTCGAGAGCTTCTTCCGCAAGTCCTTCAACATTGAATAAAGAGCCGGGTCTACCGCACAAGAACCTCCGCCACGTGCCGGTGCTTCTTCTTCAGTCTCTTCAAAGTCGTTGTCTTCTGTAATCTTGAATGATTTCGGCTTCTTCAGGAACTTATGCCCTTCCTCCGTCACTTTCAGGAGTCCGTAATGTTCCACATCCTTGCTCAAGTAACCCGCTATCAAAGCCTGACGAATCACCGCATTCCATGTTTTGTCCTCTTCACCCATACCGGAACCGAAAACCTCAAGGTCTTCATGCAAATGTGCCTGTACTTCCGAAGTTTCTTTACCTTGTAGTATGTCTATTATATAATCTGCTTTAAAATTTTCTTTCACCGCGATAATCGCTTCAATCACGGTACACAATAATTCTTGAGCCTCCACTTGTTTCTTAGGGTTTAAACAGTTGTCACAATTTCCACAATTCTCCTCCGTATATTCTTCGCCGAAATAATGCAGCAACGTCTTGCGCCGGCATACGGAAGATTCGGCATAAGCAGCGGTTTCCAACAGAAGCTGCTTTCCAATTTCCTGCTCTGCCACAGGTTTTCCCTGCATGAACTTCTCGAGCTTCTGCAGGTCTTTGTTTGTATAAAAGGTTATGCACTGACCTTCACCACCATCTCGTCCGGCGCGTCCTGTCTCCTGGTAATATCCTTCCAGACTCTTCGGAATATCGTAGTGAATCACAAACCGCACGTCGGGCTTGTCTATTCCCATACCGAAAGCAATAGTAGCCACAATGACGTCCACCTTTTCCATCAGGAAGTCATCCTGATTCTTGGTTCTCGTCAACGAATCCATCCCCGCATGATACGGGCGCGCATTTACGCCATTCGCCTGAAGGATTTGAGCAAGTTCTTCCACTCTTTTCCGGCTCAGGCAATAGATGATACCTGATTTCTCCGGATTGTTCTTGATGAACTTGATTATATCCCGGTCGATATTGGCAGTCTTCGCGCGTACCTCATAATATAGGTTCGGGCGGTTGAACGAAGATTTGAATACTTGGGCATCTACCATTCCCAAGTTTTTCTGGATATCATGCTGTACCTTTGGCGTTGCCGTCGCAGTAAGCGCGATCAACGGAGCTTTTCCAATTTCATTGATAATAGGCCGGATCCGACGGTATTCAGGCCGGAAGTCATGTCCCCATTCAGAAATACAGTGAGCTTCATCTACCGCGTAGAACGAAATCTTCACTGAGCGCAAAAATTCTACGTTTTCTTCCTTCGTCAGAGACTCCGGTGCCACATATAGCAATTTTGTCTTTCCGGCAAGGATATCCGTTTTCACTTGGTCTATCGCACCTTTATTCAACGAAGAATTGATAAAATGGGCAATGCCGTCTTCTTCACTGAAATTACGCATGGCATCCACCTGATTCTTCATCAACGCAATAAGCGGAGAAATTACAATAGCCGTACCTTCCATCAAGAGTGAAGGTAACTGATAGCACAAAGATTTCCCGCCACCGGTAGGCATCAGCACAAAGGTATCTCTACCACTGAGCAAATTCTGAATGATTGCCTCCTGAGTTCCTTTGAACTTATTAAATCCGAAATACTTCTTCAGTTCATTTGTTAAATTAATCTTCCCTGCCATCTTAACTTAGGTTGTTTTATTCAGTTCATGGTTCAACTTTAAGTAAGCCCTCTTTTTCAAGAGAGCCAAACAAAGTTATAAACAACTTCGTAATTACCAAGCAAAATGTGACTAATATTTTCAAGAAAATACAGTAACAATCATTTTTTGTCGCCTTACGCTCTGATTTTAAGCGGTTTGTAGTCGTGCCATATTCGCTTTCTCCAGTTGATGTTTCGCGTAATCCAGCGTCACCTCATACTCTTTTTTACTCTCCGAGGGGATTTCAAACATGACATCCATCATGATTGTTTCCACAATAGAGCGCAATCCACGGGCACCGAGCTTGTATTCCACCGCCTTGTCCACGATATACTCGAAGACAGCATCCTGGAATGTCAGCTTGATGTTATCCATTTCAAACAGTTTGATATACTGTTTGATGATAGAGTTTTTCGGTTCGGTAAGGATAGCACGGAGCGCTTCACGATCCAGCGGATTGAGGTAAGTCAGCACCGGAAGACGTCCGATAATTTCGGGAATCAGTCCGAATGACTTCAAATCCTGGGGAGCGATGTACTGCATCATGTTATTCTTGTCTACCGTCGCTGTTTTCTGCGAAGCCGTATAACCTACGACGTGCGTATTCAACCGCTGCGCGATTTTCTTCTCGATGCCGTCGAAAGCACCGCCACAGATAAAGAGGATATTCTTGGTATTCACCGGAATCATCTTCTGGTCGGGGTGCTTGCGTCCGCCCTGGGGAGGAACATTCACCACTGAACCTTCGAGCAATTTCAGCAATCCCTGTTGCACGCCTTCACCGCTCACGTCGCGAGTGATGGAAGGATTATCACCTTTACGGGCAATCTTGTCGATTTCGTCGATAAACACAATACCCTGTTCCGCTTCCGCCACATTATAATCGGCTACCTGAAGCAGACGGGTAAGAATACTTTCAATATCTTCGCCCACATAACCGGCTTCCGTCAACACCGTAGCGTCCACAATCGTAAACGGTACGTGCAACAACTTGGCAATGGTACGCGCCAGCAATGTCTTTCCCGTTCCGGTGCTACCCACCATAATGATGTTAGACTTTTCAATCTCCACATCATCACTGTTGTCTTTTTGCAACAGGCGTTTATAATGGTTGTAGACCGATACGGAAAGGAAACGTTTCGCGTCGTCCTGTCCGATTACATACTGGTCGATGAATTTCTTGATTTCTACCGGCTTGGGCAGTTCCTTTAAATTGAGTTTGGTAGCTCCGGCGCTTTTCTTGCCCTCACCCAGAGCTTCCTGAGTAATCTCATAAGCCTGGGTAGCGCAACTGTCGCAGATGTAACCGTTCATTCCCGTAATCAGGAATCCGACTTCATTCTCCGACCTGCCGCAGAAGCTACACTTTTTCTTTGTTCTTGAATCAGCCATTTTTATTTCTTAATCAATACCTCATCAATCATACCATATTCTTTCGCTTCCTGCGCTGTCATCCAGTAGTCGCGGTCTGAATCCGCCCATACCTTATCAAAGTCAGTATGCGAGTGATCGGCGATGATTGTATAAAGTTCTTTCTTCAATTTCTGAATCTCACGAGCCGTGATTTCAATGTCCGAAGCCTGTCCCTGCGCACCGCCCATCGGTTGGTGGATCATCACGCGTGAGTGGGGCAACGCAGAACGTTTGCCTTCGGCACCGGCTACCAGCAATACAGCCGCCATCGAAGCCGCCATACCTGTACAGATGGTGGCAACATCACTGGAAATAAACTGCATCGTGTCATAAATGCCCAGTCCGGCATATACACTTCCGCCCGGAGAGTTGATATAAATAGAAATGTCCTTGCCCGGATCTACAGAATCCAGATACAGCAACTGTGCCTGAAGCGTATTTGCCGTATAGTCATCTACCTGGGTACCCAGAAAAATGATGCGATCCATCATCAAGCGTGAGAAAACGTCGAGTTGAGTTACGTTCAACTGCCTTTCTTCCAGAATATAGGGATTCAAATACCCGGCCTGCGATTTAATCACATCATCCAATACCATGCCATTCATTCCTAAATGCTTGGTTGCGTATTTTCTAAAATCATCCATGTTAATTGTTCCTTTCTTAAAATTTAAAATAAACGTAAGTACAAAGAAACGAAAAAGAATACAGAGACACAAAAAAACACAGAGTTATAATTTTATAAAAACTCTGTGTTTCTGTGACATTATATGCTGTTCAACCGAACGATTATTCAAACATCTTATTGAATTCTTCGATAGAAACGTTCTTGTTTTCCAAAGTTACCTGTGCTTTCAGGGCAGCAGCCAACTTCACATCTACAACACGGCTCACCAGGTTGTTGATAGTTTCTTTCTTCTTCAACATCTCCTGTGCATAGTTGTCAAGCACATCTTCGGGAACAGACAGCATGCCGTATTGAGCAAACTGCGCCTTCGTTGTGTCTTTTGCCATCTTCAGAACATCTTCTTGTTCCACCTTGATGTCGTTGGATTCTACCAACTGTTCCTTAATCAGGTGCCAAGTCAGTTCTTCGATGCTCTTATCATAGTTTTCAGCTACATATTCTTCGCCTTTCTCTTCGTTGTTCAGCAACATGATGCGTTTCAGCAATGCGTCGGAAAATTCCAGCTTACCTACTTTATCCATCATCACTTTACGAATGTCAATCAAGAACTTATAATCGCTGTCGGCAACGAATCTTGCCGCAATTTCTTCTTTGATTTTAGCGCGGAATTCTTCTTCAGTCTTCACAACACCTTCACCGAATGCCTGGTCGAACACTTCCTGAGTCAGTTCACCCGGAACAAAGCGAGTGATTTCTTCTACCTGGAAGCTGAAATCAGACTTCACGTCTTTCGCGATTTCCTTGTCAATCTTCAACAAAGAACCCAGCTCGGCAGCGTTTCCGTCATAAGCAACATTCGGGTTGAATACCAATACATCGTTCACCTTTGCATTAGCGAAGATAGCTTTCTGATCGTCGTTCTTCATATAAGAAGGCATCATTACCGCACCTTCTACCTGAATACCGCCTTCTTTCGTGTTACCTTCTTCGTCCAACTGTGCCAACAGACCTTTCAGCATGTCGTTATCTTCGTAAGCATCTACCTTATCGTACTTACCGGTGCGTTGAGTGTACATCTTCACCTGATTGTCGATCATTTCTTCAGATACTTCGATTGTATAATAATCTACTTTATCTTCAGCGCTTACTTCAGCCTTGAATTCAGGTGCCAAAGCGATGTCGAATACGAAATCGAATTCATCCATTGTATCGAAATCAATATTCTGTTGCTTTTCTTCGTTAGGCAACGGCTCGCCCAACATGTTCACCTTATTTTCTTTAATATAATTGTAAACAGCTTCTTGCAGTGCTTTATTCACTACTTCTGCAATAACAGACTTACCATACATTTTTTTAATAAGGCTCACCGGAACCATGCCTTTACGGAATCCCGGGATTTGCGCCTTCTGACGGAGTGATTTCAACTCTTTGTCTACTTTCTCCTGATAATCGGCTTTCTCAAGCTTCACAGTAAGCTCTGCGCTTACTTTGTCAATGTTTTGTAATGAAACGTTCATTCTGACAATTATTTATTTGATTTATACTTTGTTCTATACTCAAATGAGGGTGCAAAATTAGTGCTAATCTTTTAAATTTCAAAAGACATTGCTGATTTATTTCGTATCTATTTAGAATACATAACTAACAAATCGCTGATAAACAATACTTCATTGCAACAATCGTTTTCCTTTTTTGCTCATTTTCTGCAAATAAAATCTTCAAAAAGATGGTCAATCCAAAAATTATTCTTTTCTTTGTCCCGGATTGATGGACCATTAGTTTCTCGATTTGATTACAAGGTTTTTACTTCCGTTCCAGAAACGCTTTTGTAAACTCTCTGTCGTTTTAATCCTTTTATTAGTAACCATCTGTCCAGAGAGTTTTATTCATTTATTTATTTTTTATCATTTTCATTATGAACATTTATGTTGGAAACCTTAACTACCGTGTTAAGGAAGGAGATCTGCAACAAGTGATGGAAGATTACGGCGCAGTATCATCAGTTAAAGTTGTTATGGACCGTGAAACCGGTAAATCAAAAGGATTCGCTTTCATCGAAATGGAAGACGATGCTGCAGCTGCCAAAGCTATCGCAGAACTAAACGGAGCTGAATACATGGGACGTACTATGGTAGTTAAAGAAGCTAGACCCAGAGCTTAATTGCCGACGCTACATAGCCAAGAAAAAAAAGAAACTTCTGCCACTTGATGACAGAAGTTTTTTTATAGCCTTATTTCCTTTTTTATTGCCTTATTCCAATTCTTTCCCATTTCAACCTTCCATGCTTTGCACTTCAAGGTCTTTCACCTTGCGAAGCAAATCCGAAGCAAAGATAAAGTTGTTCAGGCGTTCATTGGTAGAAGTGAAGATATCGTCTTTCGTCCCTTCCCATTCCTTATGTCCCTCATAGATATAAATCACCTTTTCACCGATTCCCAATACCGAATTCATATCATGCGTATTGATAATCGTGGTCATATTATATTCCTGTGTAATATCGTGAATCAAGTCGTCAATCACCAATGAAGTCTTTGGATCCAGTCCCGAGTTCGGCTCATCGCAGAACAGGTATTGCGGATTCAGCGAAATGGCGCGCGCGATAGCTACACGCTTCTGCATACCTCCACTGATTTCTCCGGGAAACTTATCTTTCGCTTCAGTCAGGTTGACACGTTCCAGGCAGAACATGGCGCGTTTGGTGCGCTCGCGCAATGTATCATTGCTGAACATATTCAAAGGAAACATCACATTGTCCAGCACCGACATGGAGTCGAAAAGAGCGGCACTCTGGAAAATCATTCCCATTTCCTTGCGGAGCATCTTCTTCTCCTTCTTCCCCATCATCACGAGATTTCGTCCGTCATACAAGACCTCACCTTTCTCAGGAGTCAGCAGTCCTACGATACATTTCATCAGCACCGTTTTACCGGAACCACTCTGGCCGATAATCAGGTTTGTCTTTCCATTCTCAAAGTCCGCATTGATATCGCTCAATACTGTCTTATCGTCAAACGATTTATAAAGTCCCTTAACCTCAATCATCCCATCAAAAGTTTAGTTAATATCAAATCCGCAAACAGAATCAGGACACTGCTCGACACTACGGAATCCGTAGAAGCCTTTCCCACAGCAATCGAACCGCCTTCCACCGTATATCCGAAGAAAGCGGACACACTTGCAATAATAAAGGCGAAGAAGAGAGATTTGATGATACCCGCCCATATGAACCACTCATTAAACATATACTGCAAACCATATTCAAGGTCGACGGCATTCATCAC
Organism: Bacteroides congonensis; assembly: GCF_900130125.1. Taxonomy (GTDB): domain Bacteria; phylum Bacteroidota; class Bacteroidia; order Bacteroidales; family Bacteroidaceae; genus Bacteroides; species Bacteroides congonensis. Next base: position 5,926 of record NZ_FQXY01000011.1, on the reverse strand, counting down.
TCCGGCAAACCAGCAGGTACAAAAGGCCCCTATGATACCGGCGAATATACTGAATGTCACCAATATGGGAATAACGGTCACCATAGCCGAAATCTTAGGCAGAATCAGATAGTTGGCGGAATTGACCCCCATAATCTCGAGCGCGTCAATCTGTTGCGTCACGCGCATTGTTCCCAACTCCGAAGCAATGTTCGACCCTACTTTACCCGCAAGAATCAGGCACATGATGGAAGAAGAAAACTCCAGCAACATAATTTCACGGGTCACGTATCCTACCGTCCAGCGGGGCATCCACGGACTTTCGATATTCAACTTAATCTGAATGGTAATCACCGCGCCGATGAAAAACGAAATCAACAGCACGATTCCGATGGAGTTCACGCCTAGCTGCTCCAACTCGTTAAGGTATTGCCGGAAAAACATACGCATACGTTCAGGACGGGAAAAAGTCCGTCCCATCAGCATGAAATATCTTCCGACGGTTCTCAATGCTTTTATCATAACTCACACTATTTGTCTGCAAATGTACATTATTTCGGCTTATTTTTACTACATTTGCCGCAAAATAACTAGAATATGGAAGAAAGCAAGATGGTGCTCCGCACGGAAGACCTGGTGAAAAAGTACGGTAAACGAACCGTTGTAAGCCACGTTTCCATCAATGTGAAGCAAGGTGAGATTGTGGGTTTGCTGGGGCCGAACGGTGCCGGCAAGACGACTTCATTCTATATGACCGTAGGATTGATTACCCCGAATGAAGGGCGCATCTTCCTCGACGACCTGGAGATTACCAAATATCCGGTTTATAAACGGGCGCAAACGGGAATCGGCTACCTTGCCCAGGAAGCCTCCGTATTCCGTCAGATGAGCGTGGAAGACAATATTGCCGCCGTGCTCGAAATGACCAACAAGCCCAAAGAATATCAAAAGGAAAAGCTCGAAAGCCTGATAGCGGAATTCCGCCTGCAAAAGGTACGCAAGAACAACGGTAACCAGTTGTCCGGTGGTGAGCGCCGCCGTACGGAGATTGCACGCTGCCTTGCCATCGACCCGAAATTCATCATGCTCGACGAACCTTTCGCCGGTGTCGACCCGATTGCCGTAGAAGATATCCAGCAAATCGTGTGGAAACTGAAAGATAAGAATATCGGCATCCTGATTACCGACCACAACGTGCAGGAAACGCTCAGTATTACCGACCGCGCCTATCTGCTTTTCGAAGGAAAGATTCTTTTCCAAGGTACACCCGAAGAATTGTCCGAGAATCAGATTGTACGTGAAAAGTATCTGAGTAACAGTTTCGTACTACGCCGCAAGGATTTCCAGTTGGAGAAATAAAAACTACCCGATAAAAAACGCCCGGAAGCATTACGTTTCCGGGCGTTTTTTATTGGATATATATCTTACTTCTGTCGGATATAAATATTAATCGGCGTACCTGTAAGGTTCCACTTCTCACGCATCTTGTTTTCAAGGAAGCGTTTATAAGGCTCCTTCACATACTGCGGCAGATTGGCAAAATAGACAAATGAAGGCACTTGTGTATTCGGCAACTGCGTGATATACTTAATCTTGATATATTTGCCTTTGTTTGAAGGGGGCGGATATGCCTCGATCAACGGAAGCATTTCTTCATTCAAACGGGCAGTCGCAATCTTTGTTGTCCGGTTCTCATATACATTACGCGCTTCTTCCAGCACTTTCAGGATACGTTGCTTGGTCAATGCGGACGCAAAGATAATAGGGAAATCCACGAACGGGGCAAAGCGTGAACGCACAGCCGTTTCAAATTCTTTTTGCACTTTCACCGATTTGTCTTCCACCAAGTCCCATTTATTGATAACGACCACCAATCCCTTCTGGTTCTTCTGAATCAGTGAGAAGATATTCAAGTCCTGGCTTTCAACCCCTCTCGTTGCATCCAACATCAGAATACAAACATCCGAACCTTCGATGGAACGAATCGAACGAATCACTGAATAATATTCCAAGTCTTCATTCACCTTGTTCTTCTTACGGATACCGGCTGTATCTACCAGATAGAAATCAAATCCGAATTTATTGTAACGGGTATAGATAGAATCGCGGGTTGTTCCGGCAATCTCGGTAACAATATTGCGTTCTTCACCGATAAACGCGTTTACGATAGAAGATTTTCCGGCATTCGGGCGGCCTACTACGGCAAAACGAGGAATCTCGTCATCCAGAATTTCAGAAGCCTCTTTCTTGAATTTGCTGACAATCAAGTCCATCAAATCACCCGTGCCACTTCCTGTCATAGCAGAAATACAATAAGGGTCACCCAATCCCAATTTATAAAATTCGGGGGCATTGTATTGCAAGTCATGGTTATCCGTCTTGTTGGCAACCATAATCACCGGGCTGTTGGCACGGCGCAGGATAGCCGCTACCTGCATATCCAGGTCAGTCACCCCGTTCATCACATCCACTACGAACAAAATCACGTCCGCTTCATCCACTGCCAGCAATACCTGCTTGCGAATTTCCTCTTCGAAAATATCATCCGAGTTTACTACCCATCCGCCGGTATCTACCACGGAAAACTCACGGCCCAGCCACTCTGACTTGCCATATTGTCTGTCTCGGGTTGTCCCCGCTTCTTCATTCACAATAGCCTGACGAGTTTTCGTCAGACGGTTAAATAAGGTAGACTTGCCCACATTGGGGCGTCCTACAATTGCAACTAAATTACTCATAGTTCAATACCTTGTTTTTTCACGACTATCCCAGTCGCATGAATACTCTTAATCTAACTGATAACCGAAATTACGCAGTTCCTTATCCGAACTACGCCAATCCTTATCAACTTTCACATACGTTTCCAGGTAAATAGTCTTTCCAAAGAAACGTTCCAGTTCACGGCGGGCTTCAGTAGCAACCTTCTTCAGCGCCTTTCCCTGTTTACCGATAATGATTCCCTTCTGCGAATCACGTTCCACATAAATTATCGCCCGAATCTGAATCTTCTTCGGCTCTTCCTTAAACTCTTCCACGACCACTTCCACCGAATAGGGAATCTCTTTGTCGTAATAGAGCAAAATCTTTTCACGGATAATCTCATTCACGAAGAAACGTGCAGGCTTGTCCGTCCATTGGTCTTTCCCAAAATAAGGGGGAGAGTCGGGCAGCAATTCCTTGATCCGCTTCATCACATAATCCACATTGAACTTCGATGCGGCAGAAATCGGAATAATCTCGGCCTGCGGAAGCAGTTCCTTCCATTCTTCTACCAGCTTGACCAGCTTTTCCTGGTCGGTAAGGTCAATCTTGTTAATGAGCAATAAGACAGGCACCGTCATTTCACGTACCTTTGCCATAAACTCATTATTTTTATCCGGTGTCTCTACCACGTCAGTCACATAAAGCAAAACATCCGCATCCGCCAGTGCCGAAGTAGAAAAGTTCAGCATAGACTCCTGTAGCTTGTAGTTAGGTTTCAATACTCCCGGAGTATCAGAAAAAACAATCTGCATTTCATCCGTATTATAGATTCCCATAATGCGATGACGAGTAGTCTGCGCCTTGAAGGTGGCAATCGAGATACGTTCGCCCACCAAAGCGTTCATTAATGTCGATTTTCCGACATTCGGATTTCCTACGATGTTTACAAAACCTGCTTTATGCATTTCTCTTCATTTTATTGGTTGAGACAAAAAAACGCATCGAACCGAAATAAGATGCGTTTTTGAGTGTTATAGTTTAGTAACGAGTGTTACTGTTCCTTCTTTCCGTCATAACCCCACTTCACATAAACCGCACCCCAAGTAAATCCGGCGCCGAATGCAGTGAAAATGATGTTATCACCTTTCTTGAGTTTATCTTCATAATCCCAAATACACAAAGGAAGCGTAGCAGCACTTGTGTTACCGTAATGTTCGATATTCACCAGCACTTTGTCCATCGGCAATTCCATACGATGAGCCACCGCTTCGATAATACGGACATTTGCCTGATGCGGCACAACCCAGTCGATTGTATCTTTTGTCAGTCCATTCTTTTCTGCGATGGCAGCAGAAACGTCCGACATACTGGAAACAGCATATTTGAATACTGTTCTTCCTTCCTGGTGCAGATAATGCATTTTATTGTCAACCGTGAAATAAGACGGCGGACAAACCGAACCACCGGCTTTCATATGAAGGAAAGGCAAGCCTTTACCATCCGTTCTCAGTATCGAATCCATAATTCCGTAATCTTCCGTAGTAGGCTCCAGCATAAAAGCGGCAGCACCGTCACCAAAGATAGGACAGGTAGCACGATCTGTATAGTTAACCATTGACGACATCTTATCGGCACCGACAATGATAATTTTCTTATATCTTCCCGAACGGATAAAATTCGCACCCGTCTCCATCAAATACAGGAAACCGCTACAAGCAGCCTGCAAATCGAAAGCGAACGCATTCTTCAGTCCGAGTTTGTCGCAAAGAATAGAAGCTGTAGAAGGGAAGTGATAGTCAGGAGTACTCGTAGCCACAATAACCAAATCAATATCGTCCGGATTAGCGCCAGTCTTTTTCATCAACTGTTTGGCAGCTTTGCGTGCCATGTATGAACTACCTAATCCTTCCTCATTCAGAATATGTCTTTCCTTTACTCCGATACGAGTCATAATCCATTCATCGTTGGTATCCACCATCTTTGATATCTCGTCGTTAGTCAAGATATAATCGGGAACATATCCACCGACTCCTGTGATTACTGCATTTATTTTTTCCATCAAACCTATTTTAAATTAGCAATACTATAATACTTAAAGCAGCCGGAGAGAATTACCCTCAGGCTGTTTCAGTATGACTGTACTAATTATACAGCTGCTTCTTTCTCAATAGCGAGCTTACCTCTGTAGTAACCGCAAGCGCCACATACAGTGTGGTATACATGCCATTCACCGCAATTCGGGCAAATAGCCAAAGTAGGAGCTACCGCCTTATCATGAGTTCTTCTCTTTGCTTGTCTCGTACTTGATTGTCTTCTCTTAGGATGTGCCATTTTCTTAAAACTTTAATTATTATCTAATATTTTTTTTAATTCATTCCAGCGAGGGTCAATTTGTTCCTCCGCTTCTTCCTCTATTACGATGTCCTCTCCACCCGTGTCGAAATTATCATCGCTATCATCATTCGCATCTGTTTTCAAATGCTTGTTCAGCTTACTTGTTACCGCTTTATTGCACTTACCGGGAGCGTGTACATGCTTCATCGGGATAGACAGTGCAATAAACTCATACATGAACCATGCAACATTGATTTCTCCTTCTTCCTCGGGAATCACAATAAGGTTGTCGCCTTCTTCTGCATATCCATTTCCAAACTTCACCATCAGTTTATCAGAAGAACTGATTGTTAGCTCCATATCATCCAGGCAACGGTCGCATGGTACCCATACCATTCCGTCTGTCTGAAAACTCATCTCGAAAGCACGAGAGGTTCTTTTCACGGTCAATGTAACATTAACCTTTCCTTTCTGAACTTCAGGTCCGTCAATGTGAGCGAAGTAAAGGTTATCCAATACAAACTCATACTTAACAGAGTCTGTTTGCATACCTTTCAAGTCAATTTTGTATTTATCAAATTTTCCCAAAGCTTCTCTCTTTTTTAAATCGTTAGCTTACAATTCGGGCGACAAAGATACAAATAAATATCCTCATAACATACAAATTACCTGTAAATATTCACTTTTTTAATACGTATTATAAGGTTTGCGACTGTTAAAAAGAGTCGTATAAATGCCGGAACAGTAAAAAAAGAAAGCCTCGCCCGTCAAATAGACAAGCGAGGCTTCTTAAAAACGGCGGCTACCTACTCTCCCACTGTTACGCAGTACCATCGGCGTGACGAGGCTTAACTTCTCTGTTCGGAATGGGAAGAGGTGGAACCCTCGTGCTATAACCACCTGAAGAAGG